>NZ_JAGINK010000001.1:0-2500 GCF_017875955.1 Pseudomonas sp. BP8
AAAACCCCTACCTGCTCGCGCAGATAGGGGTTTTGCGAAATGAATCTTGACGATGACCTACTCTCACATGGGGAAACCCCACACTACCATCGGCGATGCATCGTTTCACTACTGAGTTCGGGATGGGATCAGGTGGTTCCAATGCTCTATGGTCGTCAAGAAATTCTGTAGCCAGAATGTCCAGATGGACAGCCCAGCGAATTCGGATATGTGATTTGTGATGGTGCGAATTTTCAGCTGTTTCGTCTTCACCACCGCAATTCGCGCTAGCAAATTGCTTGGGTGTTATATGGTCAAGCCTCACGGGCAATTAGTATTGGTTAGCTCAACGCCTCACAGCGCTTACACACCCAACCTATCAACGTCGTAGTCTTCGACGGCCCTTTAGGGGATTCTAGATCCCAGTGAGATCTCATCTTGAGGCAAGTTTCCCGCTTAGATGCTTTCAGCGGTTATCTCTTCCGAACATAGCTACCCGGCAATGCCACTGGCGTGACAACCGGAACACCAGAGGTTCGTCCACTCCGGTCCTCTCGTACTAGGAGCAGCCCCTCTCAAATCTCAAACGTCCACGGCAGATAGGGACCGAACTGTCTCACGACGTTCTAAACCCAGCTCGCGTACCACTTTAAATGGCGAACAGCCATACCCTTGGGACCGGCTTCAGCCCCAGGATGTGATGAGCCGACATCGAGGTGCCAAACACCGCCGTCGATATGAACTCTTGGGCGGTATCAGCCTGTTATCCCCGGAGTACCTTTTATCCGTTGAGCGATGGCCCTTCCATACAGAACCACCGGATCACTAAGACCTACTTTCGTACCTGCTCGACGTGTGGGTCTCGCAGTCAAGCGCGCTTTTGCCTTTATACTCTACGACCGATTTCCGACCGGTCTGAGCGCACCTTCGTACTCCTCCGTTACTCTTTGGGAGGAGACCGCCCCAGTCAAACTACCCACCATACACTGTCCTCGATCCGGATAACGGACCTGAGTTAGAACCTCAAAGTTGCCAGGGTGGTATTTCAAGGATGGCTCCATGAGAACTGGCGTCCCCACTTCAAAGCCTCCCACCTATCCTACACAAGCAAATTCAAAGTCCAGTGCAAAGCTATAGTAAAGGTTCACGGGGTCTTTCCGTCTAGCCGCGGATACACTGCATCTTCACAGCGATTTCAATTTCACTGAGTCTCGGGTGGAGACAGCGCCGCCATCGTTACGCCATTCGTGCAGGTCGGAACTTACCCGACAAGGAATTTCGCTACCTTAGGACCGTTATAGTTACGGCCGCCGTTTACCGGGGCTTCGATCAAGAGCTTCGCTTGCGCTAACCCCATCAATTAACCTTCCGGCACCGGGCAGGCGTCACACCCTATACGTCCACTTTCGTGTTTGCAGAGTGCTGTGTTTTTAATAAACAGTCGCAGCGGCCTGGTATCTTCGACCGGCAAAAGCTTACGGGGTAAACCCTTCACCTTCGCCGGCGCACCTTCTCCCGAAGTTACGGTGCCATTTTGCCTAGTTCCTTCACCCGAGTTCTCTCAAGCGCCTTGGTATTCTCTACCTAACCACCTGTGTCGGTTTGGGGTACGGTTCCCGATTGTCTGAAGCTTAGGAGCTTTTCTTGGAAGCATGGCATCAACCACTTCGTCGCCTAAAGGCAACTCGTCATCAGCTCTCGGCCTTGAGATCCCGGATTTGCCTAAGATCTCAGCCTACCACCTTAAACTTGGACTACCAACGCCAAGCTGGCCTAGCCTTCTCCGTCCCTCCATCGCAACAATCGGAAGTACAGGAATATTAACCTGTTTTCCATCGACTACGCTTTTCAGCCTCGCCTTAGGGACCGACTAACCCTGCGTCGATTAACGTTGCGCAGGAAACCTTGGTCTTTCGGCGTGGGAGTTTTTCACTCCCATTGTCGTTACTCATGTCAGCATTCGCACTTCTGATACCTCCAGCAAGCTTCTCAACTCACCTTCACAGGCTTACAGAACGCTCCTCTACCGCATCACCAGAAGGTGATACCCGTAGCTTCGGTGCATGGTTTGAGCCCCGTTACATCTTCCGCGCAGGCCGACTCGACTAGTGAGCTATTACGCTTTCTTTAAAGGGTGGCTGCTTCTAAGCCAACCTCCTAGCTGTCTAAGCCTTCCCACATCGTTTCCCACTTAACCATGACTTTGGGACCTTAGCTGACGGTCTGGGTTGTTTCCCTTTTCACGACGGACGTTAGCACCCGCCGTGTGTCTCCCATGCTCGGCACTTGTAGGTATTCGGAGTTTGCATCGGTTTGGTAAGTCGGGATGACCCCCTAGCCGAAACAGTGCTCTACCCCCTACAGTGATACATGAGGCGCTACCTAAATAGCTTTCGAGGAGAACCAGCTATCTCCGAGCTTGATTAGCCTTTCACTCCGATCCACAGGTCATCCGCTAACTTTTCAACGGTAGTCGGTTCGGTCCTCCAGTCAGTGTTACCTAACCTTCAACCTGCCCATG
>NZ_JAGINK010000001.1:5000-1335000 GCF_017875955.1 Pseudomonas sp. BP8
TGAGCCATGATCAAACTCTTCAGTTCAATACTGCTTGGGTTTTTAAGAAACCCTAAACTTGGCTCAGCAATCTCAAATGACTACTATGATTTCTCATGTGGCCACTTGTGATGCTGATAATCTTGGCGACTATCAAACCATACTCACAAGCACCCACACGAATTGCTTGATTCAATTTGTTAAAGAGCGGTTGGTTAAGAGCTTTTCGTCTCAACCGAGGCGCGCATTCTACGCTTTCCTCTGTGTCTGTCAAGCATTTATTTCGAAGTATTTTGCGAGAAACTCGTTCAACTTCAAACACTTGACTCGCTTGCGATCTCTCTTAGCGGGAGGCGAATTCTACAGCGTTACAACCTGCTGTCAACTACCTTTTTCACCGCTGCCGATCTGACGATCGAGGCACCTCCAGTACTGCCTGAAACTTCTAACCCTTTGAAACTCAAGGAGTTTTCCGTTCCAACTACGCTGGAAGTGGGGCGCATTATAAGGGGATTCGAAAGGGCGTCAACCGTTAATTTCACTAAACCGTCATATCCCTGAAAAACAAAGCGGGGAGGCCTTTCGGCCTCCCCGCTTTTGACACTCTATATAGCATCACCCTTCACGCTATATAGAAGCAGCCGTCATTCCGGCTTCAGCGAGATCCGGGCAAAGGCCTTCTTGCCGGCCTGGCACACATGACTGGCACCGACGGCAAACATGAAGCCGCGATCCACCACCTCACCATCGACTTTCACGCTACCGGCATTGAGCAAGTCGCGGGCAGCCGCAGAGTTCTTCACCAGGCCAGCCCGGTTCAGGACGGCCGCGATCGGCATGTCTTCGGCAGCGCTGACTTCAATCTCCGGAATGTCCTCCGGCAGCTCGCCGTCCTTCATACGGTTGCCCGCCGCACGGTGAGCATTGGCCGCAGCCTCCTCACCATGGAAGCGAGCGACGATTTCTTCAGCCAGCTTGATCTTGATGTCGCGCGGGTTGGCACCCTGCTCGACATCGGCTCGGAATTGCTCGATCTCTTCCATGGAACGGAAACTGAGCAGCTCGAAATAACGCCACATCAGGGTGTCCGGGATCGACACCAGCTTGCTGTACATCACCCCAGGCGCTTCCTGGATGCCGACGTAGTTGCCCAGCGACTTGGACATCTTCTTCACGCCATCAAGGCCTTCCAGCAGCGGCATGGTGACAATGTTCTGTGCTTCCTGGCCATAAGCGCGTTGCAACTCGCGCCCCATCAGCAGGTTGAACTTCTGATCGGTACCGCCCAGTTCGACGTCAGCCTTCAGTGCCACCGAGTCGTAGCCCTGCACCAGCGGGTAGAGAAACTCGTGGATAGCGATCGGCTGATTGGTGGTATAGCGCTTGTCGAAGTCGTCACGCTCGAGCATTCGCGCAACGGTGTACTGCGAAGCCAGGCGAATGAAGTCGGCCGGCGTCAGCTGATCCATCCAGGTGGAGTTGAACGCGACTTCGGTCTTGGCCGGGTCGAGAATCTTGAACACCTGCTGCTTATAGGTTTCGGCATTGTCCAGAACCTGCTCGCGCGTCAGCGGCGGGCGCGTAGCGCTCTTGCCGCTCGGATCACCGATCATGCCGGTGAAATCGCCGATCAGGAAGATCACCTGATGGCCCAGGTCCTGGAACTGGCGCAGCTTGTTGATCAGTACCGTATGCCCCAGGTGCAGGTCTGGCGCCGTCGGGTCAAAGCCCGCCTTGATTCGCAGCGGCTGACCGCGCTTGAGCTTCTCTACCAGCTCCGACTCGACCAATACCTCTTCCGCACCGCGCTTGATAAGCGCCAGCTGCTCTTCAACCGACTTCATAGAAAGACCCGCAAGGCTCAGATTCAAAGGGAGCCAACCATACAAGATCGGCCGTCAAATACAAGTTTGGCAAAGAGATGTGACCCGAAAGGCGTGATCCGGCGTCTACGCGCCCTTGCGCGAAACCGGATTTGGTTATATTTTATACAGTTATTTCATCTTCATCATGTCATTCATCTTTTCCATTTCACCTTTTCATTCACCTTTTTCAAAGTCACTTTCCCTATGACCAACGACACGCCTAAAGCGCCACCGCTTTATCCGAAAAGCCATCTGTTGGCCGCAAGCGGCATTGCCGCTCTCCTCAGCCTGGCCTTGCTGGTGTTCCCTTCAAGCGAAGTGGAAGCCAAGAAAACCACCCTTAACCTCGAGCTGGAAACCCCGGCCGAGCAGCTCAAAGACGAAGCCAATGCAGCCCCTCTGGTGCAGTCCACGACGGAACAAGGCTCGCCCTTCGCCCAGATCGAGAATGCCCAGGCACCCGCTGATAAAACCGCTGCGGCACCCGCCGTCGAGGAAAAGACCGAAGCCAAGGCCCCTGGTCACCGCGAGGTGACCGTTGCCCGTGGCGACACGCTGTCCACCCTCTTCGCCAAGGTTGGCCTGCCCTCCAATGTGGTCCACGATGTATTGGCCAGTGGCAAGCAAGCCAAGCAGTTCAGCCAGCTCAAGCACGGCCAGGTACTGCAGTTCGAGCTCGACAAGGACGGCCAGCTGAGCAACCTGCACAGCAAGGTCAGCAACCTCGAGACCATTCGCCTGAGCAAAACCGACAAGGGCTACAGCTTCCAGCGCGAAATCAGTAAACCGCTGGTGCGTACTGCCTACGCGCACGGCGTGATCAAGAGTTCTCTGTCGGCCTCCGCGCAGCGTGCCGGCCTGTCGCACAGCATGACCATGGACATGGCCCGCGTGCTCGGCTACGACATCGACTTCGCCCAGGACATCCGCCCTGGCGACGAATTCGACGTGGTCTATGAGCAGAAGGTCATGGACGGCAAGGTGGTCGGCACCGGCAATATCCTCTCCGCGCGCTTCACCAACCGCGGCAAGACCTACACCGCCGTGCGCTACACCAACAAACAGGGCAACACCAACTACTACACCGCTGACGGCAATAGCCTGCGCAAGGCGTTCATCCGTACGCCAGTGGACTTCGCCCGCATCAGTTCGCGCTTCTCCAACGGCCGCAAGCACCCGATCCTGAACAAGATCCGCGCACACAAGGGCGTCGACTATGCAGCACCGCGCGGCACGCCGATCAAGGCGGCAGGTGATGGCCGAATCGAACTGGCTGGTCGTCGTGGCGGTTACGGCAATACCGTGGTCATTGCCCACGGCAATCGCTACAAGACCCTCTATGGCCACATGCAGGGCTTTGCCAAGGGCATCAAGACCGGCAGCTCGGTCAAGCAGGGGCAGATCATTGGCTATATCGGCACCACGGGCCTGTCCACCGGCCCTCACCTGCACTACGAGTTCCAGGTCAATGGCGTGCATGTCGACCCGCTGAGCCAGAAAGTGCCGATGGCTGATCCGATCGCCAAGGCCGAA
Organism: Pseudomonas sp. BP8; assembly: GCF_017875955.1. Taxonomy (GTDB): domain Bacteria; phylum Pseudomonadota; class Gammaproteobacteria; order Pseudomonadales; family Pseudomonadaceae; genus Aquipseudomonas. The sequence goes on from NZ_JAGINK010000001.1 coordinate 8,378, forward strand.
CGCCAGCGTTTCAACCAGCAGAGCCAGCCCCTGATCGCCCGCATGGATCAGGAAAAGGCCACGCTGCTCGCTGCCAACAAGCGCTGAGCCCGTGGCACTCTACTTGGGGGTGATGTCCGGGACCAGTCTCGACGGCCTGGACATCGCCTTGATCGAACAGGATGAGCAGCTTCGGCTGCTCGCCACTCACTACATTCCCATGCCGGTCGATCTGCGCCTGGAACTGCTCGGCCTTTGTGCCAGCGGCCCGGACGAAATCGCCCGCGCGTGCCTCGCGGAAAACCGCTGGGCCACCCTCGCCGCTCAAGGCATACACCACCTGCTCGCCACTCAAGGCGTGCAAGCCGAGGCCATTCGCGCGATTGGCAGCCATGGCCAGACCATCCGCCACGAACCGGCCCTGGGTTTTACCGTACAGATCGGCAACCCGGCATTGCTCGCCGAGCTCACAGGTATCTGCGTGGTAGGTGACTTCCGCCGTCGCGACGTCGCCGCAGGTGGTCAAGGCGCGCCTCTGGTGCCAGCCTTCCATGAGACGCTGTTCGGCCACCTTGGGCAGCGCCTGGCGGTGCTCAACGTCGGCGGCTTCAGCAACCTCAGCCTGATCGATCAGGCGACACCCGTACACGGTTTCGACTGTGGCCCGGGCAATGTCCTGCTGGACGCCTGGATCGAGCGCAAGCGCGGCCAGCAGTACGATGCCGACGGCGCCTGGGCAGCCACTGGCAAGGTGATCGACGACCTGCTCGGCAGGTTGCTGGCAGACCCGTTCTTTGCCGGCAGCGGCCCGAAGAGCACTGGCCGCGAGGTCTTCAACCTGCCCTGGCTGGACGGCCATCTGGCCGCACTGGCGCCCTACCGCGATGAAGACGTGCAGGCAACGCTGCTCGAGCTGACCGCGCGCAGCATCGTCGATTCGCTGCGCAACGCGCAGACCGACAGCCAGGCGTTGCTGGTGTGTGGCGGTGGCGCGCGCAATGGCGCACTGATGCAGCGCCTGGCCAGTCTCCTGCCCGGCACTCAGGTCGCCAGTACCGCTGCGTATGGTATCGACCCGGACTGGGTTGAGGCCATGGCGTTCGCTTGGCTGGCGCATTGCTGCCTGGAGCGGATTCCCGCCAATCGTCCAAGCGTGACCGCGGCCAAGGGCCTGCGCGTGCTCGGCGCTATCTACCCGGCCTGAGGCAACCCCCTGAACGCAAAACGCCGCGCAATAGCGCGGCGTTTTGCTGAGTAGAGCCCTGGGCTCAGATCGAGAACGAAGAACCGCAGCCGCAGGTGGTCGCAGCGTTAGGGTTCTTGATCACGAAGCGCGAGCCCTCAAGACCTTCCTGGTAATCCACTTCGGCGCCCGCGAGGTACTGGTAGCTCATCGGATCGACCACCAACGAAACGCCTTCGCGCTCGACGATGGTGTCGTCTTCAGCCACTTCCTCATCGAAGGTGAAACCGTACTGGAAGCCCGAGCAGCCGCCGCCCGTCACGAAAACACGCAACTTCAGGCGATCATTGCCCTCTTCGCTGACCAGGGTCTTCACCTTGTGTGCAGCACCTTGGGTGAACTCCAAAGCCGTGGGGGTGAAGGATTCGACGCTCATGTTGACTCTCCCGGCGCAGTGCCGCCATAAAACTCGATGACGCGCATTATCCGCTTCTCCGAGAAAATCGGTCAACAATACAAAAGCTGCAAGCGACAAGCTTCAAGCGACAAGTGGAACGCGGTGCGCCCTTTGCGGCCATGAAGCTTGAACCTTGCCGAGGCTGTCAGGGCATCAAGCCTGCATGCGACAGGCCCATACGCTCATCCAGGCCGAAGAGGATGTTCAGGTTCTGCACCGCCTGACCGGACGCGCCCTTGACCAGGTTGTCGATCACCGACAGCACCACCACCAGGTCACCGCCCTGCGGACGATGCACGGCAATCCGGCAAACATTGGCGCCACGCACGCTGCGGGTTTCCGGATGGCTACCAGCCGGCATTACGTCGACGAACGGTTCATTGGCGTAGCGCTTCTCGAACAGCGCCTGCAGATCGACCGAGGTATCGGCAACAGTTGCGTACAAGGTGGCGTGGATACCGCGAATCATTGGCGTCAGGTGCGGGACGAAGGTCAGGCCGATGTCCCGGCCGGCAGCCTGGCGCAGCCCCTGGCTGATTTCTGGCAGGTGGCGGTGGCCCTTGACCGCGTAGGCCTTCATGCTTTCGCCCGATTCGCAGAACAGCGAGCCCACGGCAGCGCCACGGCCAGCGCCGCTGACTCCGGACTTGCAGTCGGCAATCAACCGCGATGGGTCGGCCAAGCCTGCTTCGAGCAAAGGCAGCAGGCCCAACTGGGTGGCAGTCGGGTAGCAACCCGGCACAGCAATCAGACGCGCAGTGCGAATCTTCTCGCGGTTCACCTCGGGCAGGCCGTAGACCGCATCCTTGAGCAGCTCTGGCGCGCCGTGCGGCTGGCCGTACCACTTGCCCCACTCGACCGCGTCCTGCAGGCGGAAGTCAGCCGACAGGTCGATAACCTTGGTCCCCGCCGCCAGCAGCTCACCGGCCAGGGCATGGGCAACACCGTGCGGGGTGGCGAAGAACACCACGTCGCAGGCCGCCAGGGTCTGGCTGTCCGGCACGCTGAAAGCCAGGCCGTCATAGTGACCGCGCAGGTTCGGATACATGTCGGCAACGGCCACGCCCGCCTCGGAACGCGAGGTGATCACCGCAACCTCTGCCTGAGGGTGCTGCGCCAGCAGACGCAACAGTTCGACCCCGGTGTAACCCGTGCCGCCGACGATACCGACCTTGATCATAACGCTTGCCCCTTATCAACGATCCGACTGGAAAGCGCACGATGATAGGGGCCACAGTCGCCTGTAACAACTCTTCGGGTGCGCCTCGGGGTGCTTCACCTCTACTATCTGACGACCGTGAAAACCTGAAGGAACACCCTCCAATGCTTTACCTATGGATCAAAGCGCTGCATATCGTCAGCGTGGTCTGCTGGTTCGCCGGCCTGTTCTACCTGCCGCGCCTGTTCGTCTACCACGCCCAGAGCCAGGACAGCATCAGCCAGGAACGCTTCACCACCATGGAGCGCAAGCTGTACCGCGGCATCATGAACCCGGCGATGATCGCCACGTTCGTCTTCGGCCTGTGGATGCTCTACCTCACGCCGGGCTGGATGAGCCAGGGCTGGATGCATGCCAAGCTCACCCTGGTGATCCTGCTCACCGGCTACCATCACATGTGCGGCGCCCAGCGCAAGCGCTTCGCCACTGGCACCAACACCCGCAGCCACGTGTTCTACCGCTGGTTCAACGAAGTGCCGGTGCTGATCCTGCTCGGCATCGTGATTTTGGTGGTGGTCAAACCGTTCTGAGGCAATCAGCGACCGTAGAGGAGTTCTGCCATGTCATTGCCCGCCCTGCTCGAACAACGCCTGCGCCTGCCGGTGGTCGTCGCACCGATGTTCCTGATCAGCAATCCGCAACTGGTCCTGGCCTGCTGCGGCAATGGCGTGGTGGGCAGTTTCCCCGCCCTCAACCAGCGCGACAGCGCCGGTTTCAAGCGCTGGCTGGAAGAGATCGAGGCAGGCCTGGCCAGCTTGCCGGCAGCCGCGCCCTATGCGGTCAACCTGATCGTCCACCCGAGCAATCCGCGCCTGCAGGCCGACCTGGCGTTGTGCGTCGAACACCGCGTGCCGATTGTCATCACCAGCCTCGGCGCGGTGAAGGAAGTGGTCGACGCGGTGCAGGGTTATGGCGGCCTGGTGCTGCATGACGTGACCACCCGCCGCCACGCCGAGAAAGCCGCCGAGGCCGGGGTCGACGGGTTGATCGCGGTGGCCGCCGGCGCCGGCGGCCATGCCGGCACCTGGAGCCCGTTCGCCCTCGCTGCCGAGATTCGCCAGTTCTTCGACAAGACCCTGCTGCTGGCCGGCTGCATCAACCATGGCCACGAGATTCTTGCCGCGCAGCTGTTGGGGGCGGACCTCGCCTACATGGGCACCCGTTTCATCGCCACTCAGGAAAGCCAGGCACAGGATGCCTACAAACACATGCTGATCGAGGCGCGCGCCGCCGATATCGTCCACACCCCGGCCGTTTCCGGCGTGCCGGCGAGTTTCCTGCGCCAGAGCCTGGAGCAGGCCGGCTATGACATGGCGAGCCTCAAGGCCAGCCACGAGCAAGCACGGCTCAAGCCCCTGGACGAAGAAGCCAAGGCCTGGAAGACGGTGTGGTCAGCCGGCCAGGGCGTCGGTGACATCCACGACCTGCCGGCCACCGCCGAACTGATCGAGCGCCTCCACCACGAGTACCGGCAAGCCTTGGCGCGCACCCGCCAGATGCCCGCCTGAGCCCTGTAGCAAAAGGCAACAACTTACCGGGCCAAGCTGTACACTAAGCGCCCTTTTTCGCCGCCCCAGGAGCCCTGCATGACCCGTTACGCCATGATCACCGGCGCTTCCAGCGGCCTGGGCCTGGCCCTGGCGGAAGCTCTGGCGCGGCGCGGGCGCAACCTGATCCTGGTGGCACGTCATCGGGAAACCCTGGAGCCGATAGCCATTGAGCTGACCCAGCGCTTTGGCGTCGAGGTACTGCTCCGCGCCTGCGACCTCAGCCAACCGCTGCGGCTATCGGGCTTCGTGCTCGAACTCGAAGAAGGTGAGCGGCGTATCGACCTGCTGGTGAACTGCGCCGGGCAGCGCACTTACGGCCCCTTCCTGGCGCACGAATGGGCCGACGAGCAAGACCTGCTCGAGGTCAACATTCTCGCCCTGACCCGCCTGTGTCACGCGATCGGCAACCTGATGGCGGTGCAGGGTGGCGGGCAGATCCTCAATGTGGCGTCATTGGCCAGCGCGACCCCCGGGCCATGGATGGCCTGTTATGCCGCCAGCAAGGCTTACGTGGTGAGTTTTTCCGAAGCGCTGCGCGAAGAGCTCGGGCGTACCGGGATCAAAGTCTCGGCGCTTTGTCCTGGCCCGGTTCGCTCGTCTCGGCGGCACATTCCCCGGCTCGACGGCAGCCAACGCTGCCTGAGCCCTGAGGAGGTAGCGCTGTACACCGTGCGTGCGCTGGACAAGAACCGCGCGCTGATCATGCCCGGCCGGCGCAACCGCTGGCTGGCCTGGCTGCCACGCCTGCTGCCGCGATGGCTGGCCCGCAAGCTGGCCGGGGCGATCAACCGGCGTTACTGCCCGCTCGAAGCGCAATAGCACTGTGCGAGCGGCGCCGTGCTGGGTACACTCGGCCCGGACCCTCACCCTGGAGCAAGTGCTGTGGAGACTCTCTTCACCAAGATCATCAACCGGGAAATCCCGGCCAAGATCATCTACGAGGACGACCAGGTTCTGGCCTTCCACGATATCGCCCCGCAGGCGCCGGTGCATTTTCTGGTCATCCCGAAAAAGCCCATTCGCACCCTCAACGACCTCACCGAGGAAGACAAGGGCGTGGCCGGCCACATTCTGTTCACCGCCCAGCGCCTGGCCAAGGAGCTCGGCTGTGAAGACGGTTTCCGCGTGGTCATGAACTGCAACGAACTGGGTGGCCAGACGGTCTACCATATTCACATGCACGTGCTCGGCCAACGCCAGATGCACTGGCCACCAGGCTGATCCAAGGCAAGCCCCGGCCAGGGGATTGCGGTAAACTGTCGGGCATCACTCTAGCGGAGGTGCCCGATGGCTACCGAACGTCACTATTCCCCGCTCGACCGCTTGTTGCTGCAGGCCGACACCGCCATGCGCACCTTGCTGCCCTTCAGCGGCCAACCTTCCCGCCCTTCCCCGGCCATCATCCAGCCGGACGCCGACCTGGACGAGACGCAGACCCGCCACATCGCTGGCCTGATGCGCATCAACCACACCGGTGAAGTGTGCGCCCAAGCGCTCTACCAGGGCCAAGCCCTGACCGCCAAGCTGCCGCAGGTACGCAAGGCGATGGAGCATGCCGCCGAAGAAGAAGTCGACCATCTGGCCTGGTGCGAGCAGCGTATTCGTCAGCTGAACAGTCATCCCAGTGTGCTCAACCCCCTGTTCTATGGCATGTCGTTTGGCATCGGCGCGCTCGCCGGCCTGGTCAGCGACAAGGTCAGCCTCGGCTTCGTCGCCGCGACCGAGCACCAGGTCTGCAAGCACCTCGACGAGCACCTCGAGCAGCTGCCAGCCGAGGACGAAAAGTCTCGGGCGATTCTCGAGCAGATGCGCGTTGATGAAGAGCACCACGCCGAATCTGCGCTGGAAGCTGGTGGTTATCGCTTCCCGGCTCCGGTCCGCTTCGGTATGAGCCTGATGGCCAAGGTCATGACCAAAAGCACTTACCGCATTTAGGATCCCGGCGATGACGGAACGTTTTGATGCCAAGGATCTGGCGCGTGCGGTAGACGCAGGTATTCTCCAGCCCAGCCAGGCGCATGCCTTGCTGGGCTTCTTGCGCCAACAGCCAGAGAACCGCGGGCGTTTTCAGCTGGCCCATGTCGCGTTCTATTTCGGTGCCCTGCTGATCATGGCTGCCATGGGCTGGTTGCTCAGCGAAGCCTGGATGCGGATCGGCGACACGGCGCTGCTGACGATCGCCCTTCTTTATATTGCCTCGTTGAGCGCGCTTGGCATCTCCTTGCAGCGGCGCGGCCAGCTGATTGCGGCAGGCGTGCTCGGTGCTGTGGCGGTGAGCATCGTCCCCCTTGCCGTATTTGCCATCGAGCGTTTACTCGGTTGGTGGCCGTTGGACGATGCGCAAGCTGATTACCATCAGTACTACACCTACGTGCAAGGCGGCTGGCTGCTGATGGAGGCCGCCACGGTGGTGGCCGGCCTATTGATGCTACGGCTGATCCCTTTCCCGTTCATCGTCATGCCGATGGCACTGGCGCTGTGGTTCATGTCGATGGACCTGAGCGAGTGGATCTACGGCGCGCCGTTCAGTTGGGAGCAGCGCCGCACGGTGTCGCTCTGGTTCGGCCTGGGCCTGCTGCTGGTGTGCCTGATCGTCGATGGGCGTACCCGCAGGGACTATGCCTTCTGGGGTTACCTGGCAGGGCTGGCAGCATTCTGGGGTGGCTTGACGCTGATGGACAGCGACAGCGAATGGGGCAAGGCACTGTATTGCCTGATCAACCTGGGCTTGATGCTTGTTGCGGTAGTGCTGCGCCGTCCGCTGTTCATGGTGTTTGGCGCGCTGGGCGTGGCGGCGTATCTGGGCTACCTGTCGTATGAGGTGTTTGCCGAGTCGCTGTTGTTCCCGCTGGTGCTGACCTTGATTGGCCTGGGAGTGATCGGCCTGGGCGTGCTTTATCAGAAGCATCGCGAAGATTTGAGCGTACGCCTGCGCGCACGCCTGCCGGCACAGCTGCTGCAACTGATGCCCGGCCTGCGCCGTTGAAATTGCGCGGGTTCGGCCTGCGGCTGCTGCAAGGGTTCAGTCTGATGCTGGTGGCCTACCTGTTCGTCTGCCTGATGACGGCCAACGTCAGCCAGTCGCCGCTCAGCTTCGAACTGCCCACCCTGGTAGAACCTGACAGCAGCAGCACGCTGGAGCTGCTGCTGTTCAGCGTGCCAGGGCAACTGCTGTTTCTGCTCACAGGCAGTTTTATCCACAGGCGTCGAGTGCTCATCGGCGTTTATGCAGGGGCCGCGAGCATCACTCTGCTACTGCAATGCCTGCTGTTTGCCGAGACCTTTGGCAGCACCTGGAGCCGTGCGGAAATTGCCGGCCTGTTAGCCTTCAACCTGCCCAGTGGGTTAATCGCACTGGCTCCCGGGCTGGCACTGGTGTGTGCCCTCGAATACCTCAGCCGAGCTCGACAATCTCATAACTGTGAGTGATCTCGACGCCTGCTCGACCGAGCATGATCGACGCTGAGCAGTACTTCTCTGCCGACAGCTCGACCGCACGCTTGACCTGCGCGTCCTTCAGCCCACGTCCTTTGACCACGAAGTTCAGGTGGATCTTGGTGAACACCTTGGGGTCCTCATCGGCACGTTCGGCTTCCAGGAAGGCTTCGCAGCTCTCCACCGCCTGGCGGGACTTCTTCAGGATGCTGACCACGTCAAAGTTGCTGCAGCCGCCCAGGCCCAGCAGGAGCATTTCCATCGGGCGCACGCCAAGGTTGCGACCTCCGGCTTCGGGCGGGCCGTCCATGACCACGACATGGCCGCTGCCCGACTCGCCGAGGAACATCGCTTCACCGGCCCATTGGATGCGTGCCTTCATGTTGCTGGACTCCCTATATGCTTGAAAGGGTGTCAGCTTAAGCCTTGTCGGGCTGCCGGAAAAGCTCAACACGCCGCGCAATTGTGCCGATAGCGGCCGCAGTGTCTGATAAGCTGGCGCCAAATGACTGGCGCATGACGTCGGCCGACTCTATAAAAAGCCTCTGCGTGTATCGAACAGGATTTCGTGATGGTTGTTTCCGCCCTATCCGCCAAGATCAAGAACATCGACAAGCTGCTGGTTCACTGCCAGCGACGCCGCTTCACCGCCAAGAGCAATATCATCTGCGCAGGTGATCGGGCCGAGACACTGTCGTTCATCATCAAGGGTTCGGTCACCATCCTGATTGAAGATGACGACGGTCACGAAATGATCATCGCCTACCTCAACGATGGCGATTTCTTTGGCGAGCTGGGCCTGTTCGAACCCGCCGGGCAGGAGCAGCAACGCAGTGCCTGGGTACGGGCGAAGACCGAATGTGAAGTCGCCGAAATCAGCTACGAGAAATTCCGCGACGTCACCCGCCAGGATCCCGACATTCTCTATGCCTTGGGCAGCCAGATGGCCCAGCGTTTGCGCAACACAACGCGCAAGGTCGGTGACCTGGCCTTCTTCGATGTGACTGGGCGGGTGGCGCGCTGCCTGCTCGACCTGTGCAAACAGCCGGACGCCATGACCCACCCTGACGGCATGCAGATCAAGATCACCCGCCAGGAAATCGGGCGCATCGTCGGCTGCTCGCGGGAGATGGTCGGCCGCGTCCTCAAGGATCTCGAGGAGCGCAGCCTGGTGCAGGTCAAGGGCAAGACCATGGTGGTCTACGGGACCCGCTAGTCCTTGGGCAAGGCGGCAATCACTTCAGCGTAGGCCTGCGACAGGCGCTCGAACCAGGCCACGGCGGGCGCGACTTCGTGCAAGGCAATGTGGCTGTCGGCGCGGCAGCGTTGCTCAAGCTCACAACACTCGTTGAAGCGATTGACCGCGGCGACCATCGATTCACGCTCGTTGTCCAGCAACAGCGCGCCATGCACCAACACCACCCCACGCTTGCCGCCCAGGCCCTGGCGCCAGCGCTGGGCGGTACCCACCAACTTGCGGCCATTGAGATTGACGTTGTAGCGGCCATCGCAGAAGGCGCCGTCGATCTCGCCCACCGAAGCCACCCCGCCCCACTCGCGCAACACGTCGCACAGGGGCAGACACAAGCGCTCGTAAGCATTTTCGATGCGGCCGTGATCACCTTCGCTGCGCGGCGCGATATACACCAACGCCACATTCACCGTGGCGTGCGACTGCGGCACCGGCTCGCCGCCGGTTTCGCGCAACAGCACCGGCCAGCCGGCAATGGCCAGCTCGGCACAGGCCGCCTCGAAGTTTTCCAGCCGGCTCATGCGCCGCGGCATCACCAGGGCATGGTCGGTAGGTCGCCAGAACAGCACGCCGGCATCGCGCTCACCCCGGCAGACGGCGGCCAGCAGTTCCTGCTCGGCCTGCAGGCCTTGTTCGACAGTGAGGGCCAGAGGTTGCTCAGTCGTCATTGGTTTCTACCTTGTAGATACAAAGAAGCCGGCATTCGCCGGCTTCAGAGTCGATCAGTCCAGTGCCTGAACCACGTTGTGCACAGGTCGCTGGGGGAAGAACAGCCGCTGCAGTTCGTGCCCAGGCTGCTCGGCGCGCATGAACGCCTCGCCGACCAGGAACGAGTACACCTCGTTGATCTCCATCAGCTCGACATCGGCACGGTTGAAGATGCCGCTCTCGGTGATTGCCAGGCGATCACGAGGGATCCGCGGCAGCAGGTCGAGGGTGGTCTCGAGGCTGACCTCGAAGGTATGCAGGTTGCGGTTGTTGACCCCCACCAACGGCGTATCGAGGGTATTCAGCGCGCGCTCAAGCTCGTCACCGTCATGCACTTCAACCAGTACATCGAGGCCGACCTGCTTGGCGACGGCGGCCAACTCGGCCATGCGCACGTCGTCCAGCGCCGACACGATCAACAGGACGCAGTCGGCGCCCAGCGCACGGGCCTCCACCACCTGATAGGGATCGATCAGGAAGTCCTTGCGGATCACCGGCAGGCTGCAAGCTGCTCGCGCTTGCTGCAGGTAGGCGTCGGCGCCCTGGAAGTAATCGACATCGGTCAGCACCGACAGGCAGGTGGCCCCGCCCTTCTCGTAGCTGACGGCGATTTCGGCCGGGACGAAGTGTTCGCGAATCACGCCCTTGCTCGGTGAGGCCTTCTTGATCTCGGCGATCACCGCCGGCTGCTTGCGCTTGGCCTGTTCGATCAAGGCGTTGGCAAAGCCACGCGGGGCATCGGCCGCCTTGGCCATGCGCTCAAGTTCGGCCAGGCTGACCCGGGCACTGCGCTCGGCGACTTCCTCGACCTTGCGGGCGAGGATTTTTTCCAGCACGGTCGGTACGCTCATGCTTCGTTCTCCAGCTTGAATACAGCAGTGAAGGCGCCCAGCTCCTGCAGTTTTTCCCAGGCCAGGCCGGTGTGCAGCACGTCGTGGGCGAGTTCTACGCCTTGTGCCAGGGTCATCGCGTGATCGGCGGCATACAAGGCGGCGCCGGCGTTGAGTACGATCATTTCGGCGGCTTTCTGGCCGTTCTCGGTCTTGCGCCGGCTCAAGGCGTCACGGATCAACGCGTACGACGCTTCGGGGTTCTCCACCGCCAGGCCATGCAGGCTCTGGCTCTTCATGCCGAGGTCTTCGGGCTCGACCCAATACTCGCTGATCTGGCCATTCTTCAACTCGGCAACAAACGTCGGCGCTGCCAGGCTGAATTCATCCAGGCCGTCCTTGGAGTGCACCACCAAGACATGCTTGCTGCCCAACCGCTGCAGCACTTCGGCCAACGGCCGGCACAGCGCCTGGGTGAACACGCCGACCACCTGATGCTTCACGCCGGCCGGATTCGTAAGCGGGCCAAGCATGTTGAACAGGGTCCGCAGACCCAGGTCACGACGCGGGCCGGCAGCGTACTTCATGGCTTTGTGATGGCTCTGGGCAAACATGAAGCCGATGCCCAGGCTGTCGATGCAGCGGGCGACTTGTACCGGCGTCAGGTTCAGGTAGATGCCGGCGGCCTCCAACAGGTCGGCGCTGCCGCTCTTGCCGGAGACCGCACGGTTGCCATGCTTGGCCACCGGGCAACCGGCGGCCGCGAGCACAAACGATGAAGCCGTGGAAACGTTGAAGATATTCGCCCCATCGCCACCGGTACCGACGATGTCGACCACGCCATCAAGGCTCTTCAGCTCGACCTTGTCAGCCAGCTCACGCATCACCGATACCGCACCGACGATCTCATCGATGCTCTCACTCTTCATGCGCATGCCCATCAGGAAGGCGCCAATCTGCGCCTCGCTGCATTGCCCGGTCATGATCTGACGCATGACGTCACTCATTTCATCGGTGGACAGGTCCAGATGACCGACGATGCGGCTCAACGCGCTCTTGATATCCATGTTCGGTCCTTAGCGGCGGCCGCCGGTCTGCTTGAGGAAGTTGGCGAACAGCTCGTGGCCCTGCTCGGTCAGGATCGATTCGGGGTGGAACTGCACCCCTTCAATGTTCAAGGTCTTGTGCCGCAGGCCCATGATCTCGTCGACAGTGCCATCGTCGTGGGCTGTCCAGGCGGTAATTTCCAGGCAGTCCGGCAAGGTTTCACGCTTGACCACCAGCGAGTGATAGCGGGTCACGGTCAGCGGATTGTTGAGCGCGGCGAATACGCCCAGATCGCGGTGGTGGACCGGGCTGGTCTTGCCGTGCATCACCTGGCGCGCACGCACTACATCACCACCAAAGGCCTGGCCGATGGACTGGTGACCGAGGCACACGCCCAGGATCGGCAGCTTGCCGGCAAAGTGCAGAATCGCTTCGATGGACACGCCCGCTTCGCTGGGTGTGCATGGGCCGGGGGAAACAACGATGCGCTCGGGGTTGAGCGCTTCGATCTGGGCGATGGTCATTTCGTCGTTGCGAATGACCTTGACCTCTGCACCCAGCTCGCCGAAGTACTGCACGACGTTGTAAGTGAAAGAGTCATAGTTGTCGATCATCAGTAACATCTGGGGCAAACCTCTTGAATACTGACTTTTGATTCGAACCTTCCGATGCCGGCCGCAGGCGCGGGCAATCACGCGCAGGGCGCTGGATGAAGCAAAGGGAAGGCAGACGGAGCGAGCCGGGCGGGCCGGCAGGAGATAAAGTCAGGCGCGCCAACGCCAACGGGCGTGAGCCTTGATAACGCGCATCAAGAGTTTGCTGACGATCAACACGGGGTAGGTCTCGTTCATACGTCCCGGCACAGTAGCCTACCGGCGCGACGGGCGCAATATGCCGGTAAATACCGGGAAACGATTGGACTTGCCGAGCATGCCCCGCGATTTGCTATGGTCAATCGGCACGCTCCTATAAAAACAATGAAAAGGATCTTCCTTCATGCGTATTTCACGCTTGCTGGGCTTTACGCTGTGTACCCTCACCCTCGCCTGCCACCAGGCGGTGGCTGCGCCTTCGCCCTACTCCACACTGATCGTGTTTGGCGACAGCCTCAGTGATGCCGGTCAGTTCGGTGGCATGCGCTTTACCAACCGCGACGCCAACGGCAACTATGCGCCGGTGTCGCCGATGATCCTTGGCGGACGACTGGGCATCGCGCCCGACGAATTGAATCCCTCCACCTCGGTAGGCGTTCAACCCGACGGCAATAACTGGGCGGTGGGTGGCTACACCACCGAGCAGATCTTCGACTCGATCACCGACACCTCACAAACGGTCTTTCCGCCAGGTGGCCCGCTGGGCGGCTTTGTCCTGCGCGAACGCGCAGGCTATCTGGCCAACGGCCAGGTTGCGGACCCCAACGCCCTCTATTACCTGACCGGCGGCGGCAACGACTTCCTTCAGGGTCGGGTCACCAGCCCCGCTACCGCGGCGGCGGCCGGTGCCAACCTGGCTGCCAGCGCCCAAGCCCTGCAGCAAGGCGGTGCGCGCTACATCATGGTCTGGCTGCTGCCCGACCTTGGCCTCACACCCAACTTCAGTGGCACCCCGCAACAAGGCGCCCTGTCGCAGTTATCCGGCGTATTCAATCAATCGCTGGTCAGCCAGTTGAGCCAGATCGATGCCGAGATCATCCCCCTGAACATCCCGGTGTTGCTCAGTGAAGCACTGGCCAACCCGGAACAGTTCGGCCTGGCCAGCGGGCAAAACCTGGTCGGCACCTGCTACAGCGGCGACAGCTGCGTGGAGAACCCGCTGTACGGGATCAACAGCGCCTCACCCGACCCGACCAAGCTGCTGTTCAACGACTCGGTACACCCGACCATCGCCGGCCAGCAACTGATCGCCGACTACGCCTATTCGATCATTGCCGCCCCCTGGGAACTGAGCCTGCTGCCAGAGATGGCCCACGCCAGCCTGCGCGCCCATCAGGACGAGCTGCGCAATCAGTGGCAGACACCCTGGCAAGCGGTTGGCCAGTGGCAGGCGATCGTCGCCACGGGCGCCCAGGACCTCGACTTTGACGATCAACGCAGCAGTGCCAGCGGTGACGGGCGTGGCTACAACCTGACGGTTGGCGGCAGCTACCGCCTGGATGATGCCTGGCGCCTGGGCGTGGCGGCGGGTGTCTACCGGCAGAAACTGGAAGCAGGCGAACAGGATTCGGACTACAAGCTGAACAGCTACCTGGCCAGCGTTTTCGCCCAGTACCGGCAACACCACTGGTGGGCAGATGCCGCACTGAGTGCCGGCCACCTGGATTACAGCGACCTCAAGCGCACGTTCGCCCTTGGCGTGAATGATCGCAGTGAGAAAGGCGACACCGATGGCGAGGTCTGGGCGGTCAGCGGGCGGCTTGGCTACAACCTCGCTGCCGAACAGAGTGCCTGGCAGGTTTCCCCCTTCATCAGCGCCGACTATGCGCGGGTCAAGGTGGATGGTTATGAGGAGAAAGGCGACCGCTCCACTGCGCTGGGTTTCGCCGACCAGGAACGCACTTCACGGCGCTTGGGCGCGGGCTTGCAGGGAAGCTATCAGTTCATGCCTTCAACGCGGGTGTATGCCGAAGTCGCGCGCGAGCATGAGTTCGAGGATGACCAGCAAGAGGTGACGATGCACCTGACGGGGCTGCCGGCCAACGACTTCACCCTGACCGGGTATACGCCACAGAGCAACCTCACCCGGGCCAGCCTGGGCTTGTCGCATGAGCTGACGGCGGGGGTGCAACTGCGTGGGAACTACAACTGGCGCAAGAGTGATGAGCTGACCCAGCAGGGGGTGAGCCTGGCGCTCAGCCTGGACTTCTGAGGTTTGGGGCTGCGGTGCAGCCCCGACCCTTCACGCCTCGGGCGTTTGCTCGGCCAACGCCACCGCGCGGAACATCGCGCGGCGCTTGTTGATGGTTTCTTCCCACTCGAGCGCCGGCACCGAGTCGGCGACGATGCCCCCACCGGCCTGGACATGCAGCTCGCCGTCCTTGATCACCGCCGTACGGATAGCAATCGCGGTGTCCATGTTGCCATTCCAGGCAAAGTAACCGACCGCACCGCCATACACGCCACGCTTGACCGGCTCCAGCTCGTCGATGATCTCCATCGCACGGATTTTCGGCGCGCCCGACAAGGTGCCCGCCGGCAGGATTGCACGCAGTGCATCCATGGCGGTCAGTCCCTCACGCAACTGGCCAGTAACGTTGGAGACAATGTGCATGACGTTGGAGTACCGCTCGATCACCATCTTCTCGGTCAGGCGCACGCTGCCGGTGGCCGATACCCGGCCAACATCGTTGCGGCCCAGGTCGATCAGCATCAGGTGCTCGGCGATTTCCTTGGCGTCAGACAGCAGGTCGTCTTCAAGCGCCCGATCGGCGTCTTCGCTAGCGCCACGCGGACGGGTACCGGCAATCGGTCGTACCGTGACCAGATTGTCTTCAACCCGCACCAGGACTTCCGGCGAACTGCCCACCACGTGGAAGTCACCGAAGTTGAAGAAGTACATATAAGGCGTCGGGTTGAAGCAACGCAGCGCCCGATACAGGTCGATCGGCGCCGCCTTGAAGTCGATGGACATGCGCTGCGACGGCACAACCTGCATGCAGTCACCGGCTAGGATGTATTCCTTGACCGTGTCGACCGCACGCTCGTAGTCATCCTGGGTAAAACTGGAGCGGAACGCCGGTTCTGCGGCCATCGGCCGGCTCAGGTCGAGGCCACGGCGCGGGGTGATCGGCTCGCGCAGCTTGGCCAGCAAGCCTTGCAAGCGCGCCTGGCCGTGTTCGAAGGCGTTCTCCTCGGACGGATCGACCAGAACGATTGCGTGCATCTTGCCGGCCAGGTTGTCGAACACCACGACGGCATCCGAGACCATCAGGAGGATGTCCGGCACGCCCAGCGGGTCCGGATTCGGGCAAGCCCCCAGGCGTTTTTCCACATAGCGCACGCAGTCGTAGCCGAAGTAGCCGACCAGGCCGCCATTGAAACGCGGCAGGCCAGGGATATCAGCAACCTTGTAGCGATCCTTGAACGTTTCGACGAATGCCAGCGGGTCTTCTACCTCGTGGCTCTCCACCTGCTCGCCATCCTGCAGGATGCTCACGTGATAGCCATGCACGCGCATCACGGTGCGCGACGGCAAACCGATCATCGAGTAGCGCCCCCACTTCTCGCCGCCCTGCACGGACTCGAGCAAGTAGGAGTTGGCCTGGTCGGCCAGCTTCAGGTAGATCGACAGCGGGGTGTCGAAGTCGGCCAGGGTTTCGCAGGCCAGGGGAATGCGGTTATAGCCGGCAGCAGCCAGGCGCAGGAATTCTTCGCGGGTCATGAGTAGCCTCGGAGCAAGCAGCAATGGGGTCAGGCAAACGGACGGGCCGGCAGGCGCCGGCGGGCAGAAGTCAGGCGCGCCAACGCCAACGGGCCAGGGCCTTGATGACTTTCATCCAGAATTTGCCAGTAACCGCCACGGTGGACTCTCTGTCTTGGGAGGCTTGAAGATGCGCCAACGTTATCCCAGTGTCCGTGACTACGCAACCAGGCAACAGGATGCGCAGATCGTCGATCACCAGGCTCGGCGATTCTTCGTTGATCGGGCGACCATGGTTGTAGCCGTACGTCAGGCCAACGCACTGGACCCCAGCCGCTTTGGCCGCCAGGACATCGCTGCGCGAGTCGCCGACAAACAGCGCTTGCCCAGGCTCGACACCGGCCATTTTCATCACGAACAGCAAGGCTGCCGGATCAGGCTTTTTCTGCGGCAAGGTGTCACCGCCGATGATCCAGCGGAAGTAGCGACCGATCTTCATCTGGTCAAGCAAGGGCGCAACGAAGCGCTCCGGCTTGTTGGTGATCAAGGCCATCTCCACGCCCTGCTTGCGCAGCCAGCGCAGGGTATCCTGCACGCCGGGGTAGACCACCGTCAGTTCATGGCTTTCGGCGTAAGCCTCCATGAACAGCGCAAGGCCTTGCTCGGCCAGTTGCTCGTCTACCGCCTCATGCTCCAGGCCGCCGGCAAGGGCACGGCGGACCAGCACCTGGGCGCCATTGCCGACCCAGTGGCGGACAGCCTCCAGGCCAGCCGGAGGGCGCCCGAGTTCGAGCAGCATGCGGTCGACGGCTGCAGCCAGGTCGGGGACCGAATCGATCAACGTGCCATCCAGATCGAACATCACCAACTTGGGCAGCGTCCCCGGGAACAGCTGCTCGAAGCCACTCATGCGCGGGCCAGGGCCATTTCGGCGCGCATCTTGTCGATGACTTGCTTGTAGTCCGGGGCATTGAAGATCGCCGAGCCGGCGACAAAGGTGTCGGCGCCAGCCGCGGTAATTTCGCGAATGTTATTGACGTTGACCCCGCCGTCGATTTCCAGGCGGATGTCACGGCCGCTGGCATCGATCAAGGCACGGGCTTCGCGCAGTTTGTCGAGGGTGCCAGGGATGAACTTCTGCCCGCCAAAGCCTGGGTTGACGCTCATCAGCAAGACCATGTCGACCTTGTCCATGACGTACTTCAGTGCATCCAGGCCGGTAGCCGGGTTGAACACCAGGCCGGCCTTGCAGCCACCATCGCGGATCAACTGCAGCGAGCGGTCGATGTGCGTGCTGGCTTCGGGGTGGAAGGTGATATAGGTGGCGCCGGCTTCGATGAAGTCACCGATGATGCGGTCGACCGGGCTGACCATCAGGTGAACGTCGATCGGCGCGGTGACGCCGTACTTGCGCAGAGCGCTGCAGACCATCGGGCCGATGGTCAGGTTGGGGACGTAGTGGTTGTCCATGACATCGAAGTGAACGATGTCGGCCCCGGCTTCCAGCACCGCGTCGACGTCAGCGCCCAGGCGGGCGAAATCGGCGGAAAGGATGGAGGGGGCAATAGCGAAGGGCTGCATGGCGCACCTGTTGGCAGAATCACGGTGGCGCGCATTGTACCCCAGGCAATAGGATCAAGGCTGATTGGTATCAATCGATGTCGACGACTGCCCAATGTCGCGGTATCAGTACCGGCCTCTTCGCGGGGCAAGCCGGCTCCTACAGGGGTGAGTGCAGACCTGTAGGAGCGGGCTTGCCCCGCGAAGCGGGCAACACAGCAATCAGCCTGGTTGCTGAGTCCGCAGCTTCTCGCTACGCCCCCGCAACCACTCCAGGGTCAGCAGCAAGACCACCGAGAAGGCGATCAACAGCGTCGCCGCCGCCGCAATGGTCGGGCTCAGGTTCTCGCGAATGCCGCTGAACATCTGCCGGGGCAGGGTCGCCTGTTCAGGCCCGGCGAGAAACAGCGTCACCACCACTTCATCGAACGAGGTGGCAAAGGCAAACAGCGCTCCAGAAATCACCCCCGGCGCAATCAGCGGCAAGGTCACCCGGCGGAAGGCTGTCAGCGGCGACGCGCCGAGGCTGGCCGCCGCCCTGACCAGGTTGTAGTTGAACCCCTGCAGGGTCGCCGACACGGTGATGATGACGAACGGCACGCCCAGCACCGCATGCACCAGAATCAGCGAAATGAAGCTGTTCCCCATGCCCAACGGGGCGAAGAACAGGTAGCTGGCCACGCCGATGATCACTACCGGCACCACCATCGGCGAAATCACCAGGGCCATCACCAACGACTTGCCGGGGAAATCACCCCGGGTCAGGCCGATCGCAGCCAGGGTACCGAACACCATCGCCAGCACCGTCGCCGCCGGTGCCACGATGATGCTGTTCTTCAGGGCACGCATCCACTCCGCCGAGGCGAAGAAGTCCTGGTACCACTGCAGGGAAAAGCCCTGCAGCGGGTACACCAGGAAGCTGCCACTGTTGAACGACAGCGGAATGATCACCAGCACCGGCAACACCAGGAACAACAGGATCAGGCCGCACAGTATCCGCAGGCTGTAGAACCACACCCGCTCCACGGGCGACATGTAAGGGCTCAGCATGACAAGGCTCCTCAGCTCAGGCGCAGGCGGCTGGCGCCGACCAGCCAGCTATAGATCAGGTACAGCAGCACGGTGGCCAGCAGCAACAGCCCACCCAACGCGGTGGCCATGCCCCAGTTGATGCTGGTGTTGGTATAGAAGGCCACGAAGTAGCTGACCATCTGGTCGTTGGGGCTGCCGAGCAGCGCTGGGGTGATGTAGTAGCCGATGGCCAGGATGAACACCAGCAGGCAACCTGCACCGATGCCAGCGTAGGTCTGCGGGAAGTACACCCGCCAGAAGCTGGCGAACGGATGACAGCCCAGCGAGATCGCCGCACGCATGTAGCTGGGCGATATACCCTTCATCACGCTGTACAGCGGCAGGATCATGAACGGCAGCAGGATATGCACCATGGAGATGTAGACCCCGGTGCGGTTGAACACCAGCTCCAGCGGTTCATCGATGATGCCCATGGCCATCAGTGCGCTGTTGATCAGCCCGCCCGACTGCAGCAACACGATCCAGGCGGCAACCCGCACCAGGATCGACGTCCAGAACGGCAACAGCACGAGAATCATCAGCAGGTTGCTTTGCCGGGTTGGCAGGTTGGCCAGCAGGTACGCCAGCGGGTAGGCCAGCAACAGGCAGATCACGGTGATCACCACCCCCATCCACAGCGTGCGGGCAAAGATATCCAGGTAGATGGCCTGGTCAGGCGTGGCCTTGGCCAGTTCGCCCAGGTCGTCGATGCGATGATCGACCGAGGCCAGCAGGTAATAGGAGGTGACAGTGCTGGTATTACGGCGGATCGCCTGCCAGTAGGCCGGATCGCCCCAGCGCTCGTCGAGGGTTTGCAAGGCTTCTTTATAGGAAGCGGGTTCAGTCTTGAACGGCAACGCCCGAGCCGTCTTCGACAGCAGGCTGCGGTAACCGGCCAGCTCCATGTTCAAGCGTTTGGAAAGATCGCCCAGGCTCTGATTTTTGCGCGCCTCGGGCAGGTCCAGGCTCAGCGCCTTGTACACCGCTTCGCCCGGCAGGCTCTTGCCATCCCACTGCTGCACCGCTTCGACCGTACGCGGCAGGCCGGCGACCACCTCGGGGTTGCCGACGCTCTTGTACAGCAGCGCCGCGATCGGCACCAGGAACACCAGCAGAAGAAACAGCGCCAGCGGCGCGATCAACGCCTGGGCCTTCCAGCGGTTGACCCGCTCGGCATGCTTGAGGCGCTGCTTGAGGCTTTTACCTGCGCCGTCATTCAGGGGCACTGCAATGGCCATGGCGAACTCCGAAAAAACGGGAAAACGGGGAGCGCCGGACCTGCCCGGCGCTCCGATCACACGCTTACTTCGCCGCCCAGGCGTTGAAGCGTTGCTCCAGCTGCTCGCTGTTGTCGGCCCAGAACGCCACGTCGATCTGTACCTGGTTGGCGATGTTCTCAGGTGTAGTCGGCATGTCCTTCTTCACGGCTTCGGCCAGCAGCGGGACCGCCTTGGAGTTGGCCGGACCGTAGGCGATGTTCTCCGAGTAAACCTTCTGCTGTTCGGGCTGAACGCTATAAGCGATGAATTTCTTCGCCTCTTCGACGTTCTTGGCGCCCTTCGGAATGGCCCAGGCGTCGAAATCGTAGATACCGCCGTTCCACACCACCTTGAGGTTGCTTTCTTTCTGTACCGCCGCGATCCGGCCGTTGTAGGCCGAGCTCATCACTACGTCACCCGAGGCCAGGTACTGCGGCGGCTGGGCACCGGCTTCCCACCACTGGATGCTCGGCTTGAGCTGGTCGAGCTTCTTGAACGCACGGTCCTGGCCTTCCTTGGTGGCCAGCACCTTGTAGACGTCCTTCGGCGCAACGCCATCGGCCATCAGGGCGAATTCCAGGGTGTACTTGGCGCCTTTGCGCAGACCACGCTTGCCCGGGAACTGCTTGGTGTCCCAGAAATCCGCCCAGCTGGTGGGCGCGGATTTGAGCTTGTCGGCGTTGTAGGCAAGCACCGTCGACCAGACGAAGAAGCCCACGCCGCACGGCTGGATGGCGCCAGGCACATAGTCGGCCTCGTCGCCGAACAGCGCGGGGTCGAGCTCCTCGAACATGCCTTCGTCACAGCCGCGGGCCAGCTCAGGCGACTCGACCTCGACCAGGTGCCACGACACGCTCTTGGTGTCGACCATGGCTTTGACCTTGGCCATTTCGCCGTTGTACTCGCCGGCGATGATCTTGCCGTTGCCAGCCTTCTCCCACGGCTCGTAGAACGCCTTGACCTGGGCTGCCTTGTTGGCACCGCCAAACGACACCACGGTGAGGTCCGCGGCCATGGCCTGGCCGGCGGCGAACAGGCCAAGGGCCAGGGCGGTCAGTTTCAACTGCTTGCGCATTATTATTCTCTCCACAGTACAGGGTTGGTTAAGCGAACCTTCAGTGGGCTTCGGCAATCGGGTCGAGCGCGCGCGCGTGCTCCACCTCCCAGCCTAGCGGTACCACGTCGCCCACGGCCAAGGCCGGGTCGAGTTCGGCAATGGGCTGCTTCACGAAGAAGTCAGTCTTGCCGCAGACTTCCAGGCGCACCCGCACGTGGTCGCCCAGATAGATGAACTCGGCCACCCGGCCGGAGAAACGGTTGGCGCAGCGCTCGCTGTGGTCATTGAGGCGCACACGCTCAGGCCGGATAGACAGGGTCACCGGATCACCCGCTTCACCGACGTTCACTGCCAGTGCCTCGACTCGCTCGCCGCGCGCCAGCTGCACCTGGCAGCGTTCGCCATTGCGCGCCAGCAAGGTGCCATTGAGGCGGTTGTTTTCACCGATGAAGTTGGCCACGAAGGTGTTGCGCGGTTCTTCATACAGGGTGCGCGGGTCAGCGATCTGCTGGATTTCGCCCTGGTGGAACACGGCCACGCGGTCGGACATGGTCAGCGCTTCGCCCTGGTCGTGGGTCACGTACACCACGGTCACGCCGAGGCGCTGGTGAATGTGCTTGATCTCCATCTGCATGTGCTCACGCAGTTGCTTGTCGAGTGCGCCGAGCGGTTCGTCCATCAGCACCAGCTGCGGTTCGAACACCAGCGCCCGGGCCAGGGCGACTCGCTGCTGCTGGCCGCCGGAGAGCTGACCGGGGTAGCGCTTGGCGAAGGCGTCGAGCTGGACCATGCCCAGCACGCGCTTGACCCGCTCACTGATGTCGGTCTTGCTCAGGTTGCGTACGCTCAGCGGAAACGCCAGGTTTTCGGCGACGGTCATGTGCGGAAACAGCGCGTAGTTCTGGAACACCATGCCGATGTCGCGCTTGTGCGGGGGCACGTTGTTGATCGAGCGGCCCTCGAGCTGAATCTCGCCAGCAGTGGGCGTCTCGAAGCCGGCCAGCATCATCAGGCTGGTGGTCTTGCCCGAACCGGATGGGCCGAGCAAGGTGAGGAACTCGCCCTTGCGGATTTCCAGGTTGAGGTCCTTGACGATCAGCGACTCGCCGTCGTAGCTCTTCTGCACACCACGGAAGCTGACCAGCGTGTCGCCGGTGGCAGCGTTCGAATTCGCCTCGCTCATGCCTGCACCTTCTTGTTGGATGACTGCGTGAGAGAAGGTTAGACAAGGCGCAAGTGCCCGCAAATCGGGGGCGCTGAGAGAATTCCATCATCCAGGTGGAAGATTGCGTGTAGGGATCGCCCTACAACGATGACGTTTTCAGGTAACCGATAAATCCTGTGGGAGCGGCTTCACCCGCGAATACACCCGCCCGAACCGCTCCATTGCCACGTCGGGCCTGTTCGCCGGCAGCCCCCCACACACGCAGCGCAGCGAACCCGAGCGCGCCGCACGTCGCAACTGGAACAGTCAGACCAGCTTGTGCTCCATGGCGTACTTCACCAGCTCGGCCAGCGAATTGACCTTGAGCTTCTGCATCAGCCGCGCCTTATGGGTACTGATGGTCTTGCTCGACAGCGCCAGCTGCTGGGCGATGTCATTGACGTTGGCACCTTGGGCAAGCCGCTCGAACACCGAGAACTCCCGCTCCGACAACAACGTGTGCAGCGGACGGGTTTCGGTCAGGCCAACCTCGAAGACCATCCGGTCGGCCAGCGCCGGGTCGATGTAGCGCCCGCCACCGGCTACCCGGCGAATGGCCGTGAGCAGCAGCGCCGGGTCGCTGTCCTTGGTGGCATAGCCAGCGGCACCCGCCTTCAGGGCCCGGGCGGCCATCTGCGCTTCATCGTGCATGGACAGCATCAGGATCGCCGGTGGCGCGTTGAGCGCGCGAATCCTCGCGATGGCCTCAAGGCCACTGACCCCAGGCATCGAGATATCCAGCAGCACCACTTCACACGGGGTGTGGCGCAGCGTTTCCAGCAATTGCTCGCCGTTGCCCGCCTCGCCCACGACCTGCATGTCCTTGGCCAGGCCGAGCAGCTGCTTGATACCTTCACGAACAATGGTGTGGTCTTCGGCTACCAGCACTCGAATCACGCGTGTTCTCCTAATCCAGAGGAATCGCCACGCTCAGGCTGCTGCCCTCGCCCGGCTCGCTGTCCAGGGTCATGCTGCCACCGAGCATCAGCACCCGTTCACGTACGCCGACCAGGCCGAACGACGTCGGCCTGGCCTGCTCGGTACAAAACCCCACGCCATCATCGATGACACTCATGCGCAGCACCGCAGCTTCGCGCTCGAGCAGGATCTGCACGGTATGCGCCTGGGCATGGCGCATGACGTTGGTCAGCGCTTCCTGCAGGATACGAAACAGGCCGATGGCCTTGGCATCGCTCAATGCTGGCAGATTATCCGGCACTTGTACCAGACACGGGATTTGCGTGCGCGCCTCAAACCGCCGCGCCTGCCACTCGATAGCCGAAGCGATGCCGGCATCGAGGATCGGTGGCCGCAGCGCGGTGGCCACGTCGCGGACCAGCTGAAACAGTTGGCTGATCAGCCGCTTCATGCTCGACAGGCGCTCGTTCAGCCCTGGGTCGAGCTCGGCATAAGCCAGCTCGCACATCGACACCTCCAGCTTGAGCACGGTGAGCATCTGCCCCAGTTCGTCATGCACTTCACGGGCAATGCGTGCCTTCTCCTCTTCACGCACGCTCTCCAGGTGCGCCGACAGCTCGCGTAACTGCCCCTGAGAGCGCGCCAGGGCCAGCTCGGCGCGCTTGCTCTGGGAGATGTCCCAGACAATCCCGTCCCACACCACCCGGCCATCGCCCAGCTGACGGGCACTGGCCTTGATATCAGCCCAGCGCTGCTCGCCCTGGCGGGTGAGGATACGCCCCTGCCAGGACCAGTCCTGATTGTTGGCCAGGGCCAGGTCCTGGACCCGGTGATAATCGGCCCGGTCCTGCGGATGGACCAGGTTGCGCAGGCCCATCTGCGGGTGCTGGATCGCCGCGGGCGCATAGCCAACCAGAGCCTCACTGCCTTCACTGACGTAGGGAAACTCCAGGTCGCCCTCAGCCGGGTCACGCTCCAGGCGAAACACCAGGCCCGGCACATTGCCGGCAATCCCCTTGAGCCGTGCCTCGCTCTCGCGTAAGGCGGCCAAGGCGCGGCGGCGCTCGGTGACATCGGTGAGAAACACCACCAGGTACTCGGCATCGCGAAAGCGCAAAAAGCTCAGCGACAGGTCTACCGGCAGCACGCTGCCGTCAGCCCGCAAGCACTGGCTTTCGAAGTGCTCAGCGCCGCCATTACCGGTACGCGCACGCCGCCATAACTGCAGCCAGCGGTCCATCTGCAGGTTCGGCTCAAAATCGATCAGCGGCCGTTCGAGCAGCTCACCCTGGCCATAACCGAGCATGCCTTCGGCGGCGTGGTTGGCATAACGGACATGGCTGTCCCAATTGACCCAGAGGATACCCACCGTGCTCTGGTCGATGGAAAACTGGCTCAGGCGCAGCGCCTCCTCGTGCGCCTGGCGCTCGACCAGGGTTTCCCGCGCGGCCAGCAGGCTGCGTTCCAGCTGGCGTTGCTGGCGACGCTGCCAGACCAACGTGGCGATAGCGCATAACAGCAACATGCCAAACAACAGCGCCAGGTTTTGCCAGAAGCCGGCGCTCTCGCTCAGCCGCGGATACTTGGGTTGCAGCCAGCGTTGATGCAGCTGCTCCAGTTCCTTGGCCGGCATGCTCTGCAGGCCACGTTCAAGCACATCGGCCAGCAGCGGCCAGTCACGCCGCGAGCCGACCCGCAGCAACTGCGGCAGGCCGATGTCACCGACCACTGCCAGGTCACTGAACTCACTCTCGCGCGACAAGCGGCTGAGCTGCGCTTCATCGAGCACGGCATAGCTCGCCTGCCCGCCGAGGAGCAGCTGCAGGGCTTGGCGCTCGTTGGGCACCCCCTGCAGATTGAGATTGGCGTAGTTGCTCCGCAGGTAGTCGGCCAGGGCGCTGGGCATGCGCACCGCAACCCGCTCGGCGGAGCCGAGTTTCTCCAGCTCGACCGCGACCGCTCCGGTGCGCTGCCCCACCATCAGCTGCGGGACACGCATATAGGGGTCGCTGAACAGCCACACACGCAAGCTGGCCGGGGTTTGCGTCAGGCCAGGGGCAAAATCGATCTCGCCGGCCTGCAGTGCATGCTCAAGGGCGGCCTGGTCGGCGTAATTGCGCCAGGTCAGGTCGAGCCTGAGCGCCTGCGCCAGCCAGTTGACCAGCTCGACGTTGGCTCCATACAGCTGTTGCAGACGCCGATCAAACTGGGCGTATGGCGCCTGCAGGACCAGGCCAACCCGCAGGCTGCGGTTCTCATCCAGCCACTGCTGCTGGGCAGGCTCCAGGGCTACCGACGGCGTCGGCGCAGGCCTGGCCAAGGCGATCAAGGGCAGACACAGGCAGCCGATAACCAACAGGCGACGCATTCGCTTCATCTATACGCTCGTCTTGGCAAGCGCGGCCATCAGCCGTGGCCGTCGCGGACAAATACTATTAGGCTGCCGGTATCACTCTGGCCTTGGATCGGTTCATGTTGACACTTTATCGCACGACGCTGGCAATGTGCTGCCTGGCTTCGCTGGTACCGCTCGGTGCGCGCGCCGCAGAGGCCGAAACGCCCGTTCCTCGCCCTGCGCTGATCGAACGCAGCCAGGAAGACGCCCAGGCGCTTGAGCGACAGGTGCCCAAAGTGGAACAGCAAATGCTGGAAGCTGGCGGCGAGCGTTTTCTGGCACTGTGGAAACCCGCCAACGACAGCGACCCGCAGGGCGCGCTGATCATCGTCCCTGGTGCCGGGGAAACTGCCGACTGGCCCAGTACGGTTGGCCCGCTTCGGCGCAAGTTTCCCGATGCCGGCTGGCACAGCCTGAGCATAAGCCTGCCCGACCTGCTCGCTGACAGCCCGCAAGCGCGCGTCGAGCAGGCGCCCTCGGCGCAACCGGACAAAGGCAACGGCGAAGCCGCTCCGGCCAAGGACACGCCTGCCGATGCCAACGCCAATGTCGCCCAGGCAACCGCTGCCGACGCCGATACCGCTCAGGGCACCGACGCAGTCGAGGCCAGCGAACAGACCGACCAGGCTGATGCCGAGCGGATCTTTGCCCGGCTTGATGCGGCGGTGGCCTACGCCCAGCAACAGAAAGCCCGCAGCATCGTCCTCCTCGGCAATGGCAGCGGCGCCTACTGGGCGGCCCGTTACCTGAGCGAGCGGCAGCCGCCGCAGGTGCAAAAGCTGGTCATGGTGGCTGCACAGACACCGGCGCGGGTCGAGCATGACTTGGAGAGCCTAACCCCAACGCTGAAAGTGCCAACAGCAGACCTGTACTACGCCACGCGCACCGCCGACCGCCGCGCGGCCGAACTGCGCCTGCAGGCGAGCAAGCGCCAGCAGGACAGTCAGTATCGGCAGTTGTCGCTGATTGCCATGCCAGGCAACAAGGCGGCGGAACAAGAGCAGCTGTTTCGCCGGGTGCGAGGGTGGTTAACACCCCAGGAGTGATCTGCAGGCTGTGCCTGCCTCTTCGCGGGATTGCGTAAATTCTGTAGGAGCGGGCTTGTCCCGCGAAGAGGCCGGCACAGTCACCCGATCAACTTAGGGCTACACCCCCCTCCGCTTGCGAATCAGGGCATAGGCCTGGTGCAGCTCGCGAGTCTTATCGGTCGCCTCCCGCACCCGCGCCTCGCTCGCGCCACTGCCCACCAGCTTGTCCGGATGGTGCCGACTAAGCAGGCGTCGATAAGCCTGCTTGAGCTTGTCCGGCTCGGTATCAGCCTCGACGCCAAGCACCCGCAAGGCCGCAGCGTAAGTCATGGCGCTGCCTTCCACCGTAGCCTTGCGCGGCTCGTACTCCAGCGACAGTGCCTGCGCCTGCCGCCGACTCAGGCCAAGCGCCTGCCCCCAGTCCAGGACCAAGTCCCGTTCATGGCGCCCGGCCTTGCCATCGGCCCAGACCATCCGCCAGCACGCGCGCAGCGTGCCTTCTGCCGCATGCGGCTGGTCCTTGATGCGCCGCAGGTAAGGGCCAAGCCGTTGCTTGCCGGTCTTGCCACGGTTGAACGCTGCGATCGCACGCAAGCGGGCAGGCTCGGCCATGCCCAGCCGCGCCATCTCATGCCGCGCCTGCTGAATGTGCCCCTCGCCGACCCGGCCATCGCTCTTGGCCAGCCGCCCCAGCAAGACAAACAGCAGCTCTTCGTCACGCAGCGCCGGGCGCCCACCCAAGCGCTCGCGCAGGTCTTCCCAGCCACGCAGGCGCAGGCGCCGGTCCATCGCCTGGCCGAGCAAGGCGCCGAGCAAGGCACCCGGGATACTGGCAACCGCAAAGCCTGCTCCGGCACCGATCACTGTACTCGGCCACCACACGTCAGGTGCGCTCGCCAATCAAGCGTTCAACCTCGGCAAGGCGTTCCAGGGTACCAACGTCAACCCAGTGCCCCCGATGGTGCTCACCCGTGACCTTGCCAGCAGCCATAGCCTTGCGCAGCAACGGCGCCAGTTTGAAGGCGCCCGCCTGACAACCCTCGAACAACGCCGGGTCGAGCACCGAGATGCCGCTGAACGTCAGCGTGCCCGGAGCCTCGTCACCGTCGACAACCTGCTCGCCCTGCAGACGGAAGTCGCCGCGGCCGTGGTGTCCCGGGTTGTCGACCAGAACCAGATGCGCCAAACCATCGCTCGGCGCGTGCAGACGGCTGAAGTCGTAATCGGTCCAGATATCGCCGTTGATCAGCAAGAATGGCGCATCACCGAGCAACGGCAACGCCTTGAAGATGCCACCGCCCGTCTCCAGCGGCTCGCCTTCGGCCGAGTAGCGGATGCTCAGGCCGAACCGACTGCCATCGCCCAGGTGATCCTCGATCTGCTGGCCCAACCAGGCGTGGTTGATCACCACGTCGCTGACCCCGGCAGCCGCCAGGGCGCGCAGGTGATACTCGATCAGTGGCTGGCCAGCCACCGGCACCAACGGTTTGGGGGTATGCAGGGTCAACGGGCGCATGCGCTCGCCCTTGCCGGCAGCGAGGATCATCGCCTTCATGGACGCGCCTCGCCGGTCAGTTCATTGATCAGCTGGCCCAGCTCAGCCAGCTCCGGACGCCGCGTGATCACTTCATCGATGTAGGCGAAGAAGCGCGGCACGTCGCCGAGATAGCGTGGCTTGCCGTCACGGTGGCAGATCCGCGCAAAGATGCCGATCACCTTGAGGTGACGCTGCACGCCCATCAGGTCGCTGGCCCGCTGAAACGCCTCGAAATCGGCATGTACCGGGATTCCGGCAACCCGCGCCTTCTCCCAGTAATCGCCCAACCAGCCCTCGACACGCGCCTGCGGCCAGCTGAGGAAGGCATCCTTGAACAGGCAGGTAATGTCATAGGTCACCGGCCCGTAGACCGCATCCTGGAAGTCCAGCACACCCGGGTTGGGCGCACTGTGCATCAGGTTGCGCGGCATGTAGTCGCGGTGCACCAGCACTTTCGGCTGGGCCAGGGCGCTGTCGATCAGCAACTGGCTGACCCGCTGCCAGCGAGCCTGCTGCGCTTCATCCAGGGCCAGGCCCAGCTCGTGACCGACGTACCACTCGGGGAACAGCTCGAGCTCGCGGCGCAACAGGGCATCGTCGTAGCTGGGCAGCGCTGCATCCATCGGCAGGCGCTGGAACGCCAGCAGGGCATCGATGGCGTCGGCAAACAGGCCATCGGCGTTATCGCCATCAATGATATCCAGGTATGTCTGGTGGCCCAGGTCACCCAGCAGCAGAAAACCGCGCTGCAGGTCTTCGGCATGAATGGTCGGGACATGTACGCCCGCACTGGCGAGCAGATGATCGATCGCCACGAACGGCGCGCAGTTCTCTTGCGGGGGCGGCGCATCCATGACCACGAAGCTACGGTTGGCGCCCTGCCAGCGGAAATAACGACGGAAGCTCGCATCGCTGCTGGCGGCGGTCAGGCTGCCTTCAGGCACCTCACCCCAGCCGTTTATCTGGAACAGGGCGAGCAGTTGCGGTTTGAGCCAGTCTTTGAGTAGTTCAAGGCGTAGATCATGATCAGGCATTACAAGGGTCTCCGACGGCCCTAGCCGTCAAGCGGGTCATGCTTTATTATCCAGCATCTTTTTCAGACCATCGAGAGGCGTGCGGCCCCACACGCGGGCAGATGGCACGCAGGAAGCCCGGACTAATAAGATGGCATTGAAATCCCCCGCGTTTCGTAGAAAGTTTCCGTTGCTGGTGACAGGCAGTTTGCTGGTACTGCAACCTCTGGCCACCTCGTACGTGGTGGCAGCCGAGCAGTTTGACTGCCAAGTGTCCGCTTCCGGTGGTTGGGACTGCAAGCCCAAGACCTCTGTCAGCACGCTGCCACCGCGCCCCGTGCACGATGGCGCAGCGCTCAGTTCGGGCACCGAAGCCGAGGCTGGCAGTGCCAGCGTCGACGGCGAGCCCAAGCCGATGCTGGTCACCGAGAGCAAAGGCCGCGGCCTGAAAACCCGCAGCGAAGACTACAGCCACCTGGACTGGGTCCCGCGCGAGAAGCTCACGGCCGCCCAGTTGGCCGAGACCGGTCCGTATTGCGCGGGTGCCTATGTCGAGCCTACCCGGCCGGGCATGAACGACACCACGCCCAAGGACGAGTCGCCGACCTACCTCAATGCCAAGGTGTCCAAGTACCAGCAGGAGCAGCAGATCGCTACCCTCGCGGGCGACGTGGTCATGCGCCAGGGCAGCATGCAGGTCGAAGCCGACGAGGCCAACCTCTATCAGGCCGAGAACCGTGGCGAGCTCAAGGGCAACGTCAAGATTCGCGACAACGGCTCGCTGGTCGTCGGTGACCAGGCACAGATCCAGCTGGATACCGGCGAGGCTCAGGTCGACAACGCCGAATACGTGATGCACAAATCGCGTATCCGCGGTAACGCCCTGTACGCCAAGCGTGGCGAAAACGCCATCATTCGCCTCAAGGATGGTACCTATACCACCTGCGAACCTGGCAGCAATGCCTGGCAGCTGAAAGGCAACAACATCACCTTGAACCCGGCCACCGGTTTCGGTACCGCGACCAACGTCACCCTGCGGGTCAAGGATATTCCGGTGTTCTACACACCGTATATCTACTTCCCGATCGATGACCGTCGCCAGTCCGGCTTCCTGCCGCCGTCGTTCAGCTCCAGCAGCGACACCGGCTTCATGCTGGTCACGCCGTACTACTTCAACCTGGCGCCGAACTATGACGCCACGTTGTA
Organism: Pseudomonas sp. BP8; assembly: GCF_017875955.1. GTDB lineage: Bacteria > Pseudomonadota > Gammaproteobacteria > Pseudomonadales > Pseudomonadaceae > Aquipseudomonas. The sequence continues at coordinate 38,642 of NZ_JAGINK010000001.1, forward strand.
CCCGCGCTACATGACCAAGCGCGGCCTGCTGATGGAAGGCGAGTTCCGCTACCTGACCAAGTCCAGCGAAGGGCAGTTCGGCGGTGCATTCCTCAACGACGAAAGCAACGATCGCGAGAAGCAGACCGATTACCAGAAAGATCGCTACATGATCAACTGGCAGCACAAGGGCGGCCTCGACGAGCGTCTGATGACCGAGGTGGATTACACCAAGATCAGCGATCCGTTCTACTTCCAGGATCTGGAATCGGATCAGGTCGGCATCGAGACCTCCGACTTCGTCAACCAGCAAGGCGCCTTGACCTACCGTGGCGACAGCTACGCCGCGCGGTTGAACGTACAGGCCTACGAGCTGGCGACCATCTCCCAGATCACGCCGTATGACCGGCTGCCGCAGGTTACCTTCAACGGTACCCTGCCGTTCCGCCCGGGCGGTTTGAACTTCAGCTATGACACTGAAGCAGTGCGCTTCGAGCGTGACCTGAAGGACGACTTTGTCCGGGATAAAGATGGCAACCCTGACTTCTCCGCAGGCGCCGAAGGCCGCCGCCTGGATGAAAACGTCTCCGGTATTGCCCGCGCCAACGGCACCCGACTGAATTTCGCGCCTGCAATCAGCCTGCCGATGACTGCCAGCTACGGTTATGTCACGCCTAAGTTGAAGTACGTCTATACACACTATGACCTGGACCTCGACAGCCAGGGTAAAACCCAGGCAGAGGCTCAGTCGGCCAACCCTGGGTTCGGCAGCTACAGCAGTTCGATCAACCGCGACGTACCGGTCTTCAGTGTCGACAGTGGCCTGTACTTCGACCGCAACACCTCGCTGTTCGGCACAAACTACCGCCAGACACTCGAACCGCGGCTGTTCTACCTTTATGTACCGAACAAGGAACAGCAGGACATCCCGATTTTCGATTCGGGTGAAACCCTGTTCAGCTACGACTCGCTGTTCCGCGACAACCGCTTCGCCGGTAGCGATCGCATCGGTGACGAGAACAAGCTGTCGCTCGGCGTGACCACCCGCTGGATCGAAGACAACGGTTTCGAACGTCAAAGCTTCAGCATCGGCCAGGCCTTGTACTTCCAGGATCGCAAGGTCCAACTGCCAGGCATCGACTACCGTACGCGCAAGGACAGCCAGGCCGACGTATCGCCGTACGCACTGGTCTACGCCTACAACTTCAACCGCGACTGGCGCTTCAATTCGGACTTCAACTGGGATCCGGACAGCCGCAGCACCCGCTCCGGCAGTGCCATGTTCCACTACCAGCCTGAAGACAATCCGAACAAGATCGTCAACTTCGGTTATCGCTACCGCAACGACATGATCACCTACGATTCGCTGACCGGTACCTGGAAAGTGGGCGGCGGCGACTATGGCACGCCGGGCGATCCGAACTTCATCAAGGACTACTACAAGATCCAGCAGCACGACTTCTCGGTCATCTGGCCGATCGTGCCGCAGTGGAGCGTGATCGCGCGTTGGCAGCATGACTACAACCGCAACCGCACCCTGGAAGCCATGGGTGGTTTCGAATATGACAACTGCTGCTGGAAACTGCGCCTGATCAACCGCTACTGGGTCGACAACGACGACTTCAGCCAGGCGATTCCAGCGAACGAAAAAGGCGACCACGGCATCTTCCTGCAGATCGTGCTGAAAGGCCTCGGTGGCGTCGTGGGCAACAAGGTCGAGTCTTTCCTCGACCAAGGCATTCAAGGTTATCGTACACGTGAAGACCAAGCTTATTGATCGCCTGCGCCCGCTGATGCTGGGCGCTGTATTACTGAGTGGCGCGGTGCATGCCGCGGTGCAACCTCTGGACAGCGTAGTGGCCATCGTCGACAACGACGTGGTCATGAAGAGCCAATTGGACCAGCGCGTTCGTGAAGTGGAGCAGACCATCGCCAAGCGCGGTGGTGGCACCCCGCCTCCCGGCGCACTGGACCAGCAGGTCCTGGAACGCCTGATCGTCGAAAACCTGCAGTTGCAGATTGGCGAACGTTCGGGCATCCGCATCACTGACGAAGAGCTGAACCAGGCCATCGGCACCATTGCCCAGCGCAACGGCATGTCGCTGGATCAGTTCCGCGCCGCCCTGTCCCACGACGGCCTGTCGTTCGATGACGCCCGCGATCAGGTCAAGCGCGAGATGATCATCAGCCGCGTGCGTCAGCGTCGGGTTGCCGAGCGTATCCAGGTTTCCGAGCAGGAAGTGAAGAACTTCCTCGCGTCCGACCTGGGCAAGATGCAGCTGTCGGAAGAGTTCCGCCTGGCCAACATCCTCATCCCGACCCCGGAAAGCGCCAATTCGGACGCCATCCAGGCCGCTGCGCGCCAAGCTGGCGAGGTGTACCAGCAGCTCAAGCAGGGTGCAGACTTCGGCCAGCTGGCAATTGCCCGCTCGGCCAGCGAGAACGCTCTGGAAGGCGGCGAAATGGGCTGGCGCAAGGCAGGTCAGCTGCCACCCGACTTCGCCAAGATGCTGAGCAGCCTGTCCGAGGGTGAAATCACTCAACCGATTCGTATCCCCAACGGCTTCATCATCCTCAAGCTCGAAGAAAAGCGCGGCGGCAGCGAAAGCGTCCTGCGTGATGAAGTGCATGTTCGTCACATCCTGATCAAGCCCAGCGAGATTCGCAGCGACGCCGCCACCGAGCAGCTCGCCGAGAAGCTCTATGAGCGCATCAAGGACGGCGAAGACTTCGCTACCCTGGCGAAAAGCTTCTCGGAAGATCCGGGTTCGGCGCTCAATGGCGGCGACCTCAACTGGATCGACCCGAACAGCCTGGTGCCTGAGTTCCGTGAACAGATGGCCACCGCCCAGCAAGGCCAAGTGACCAAGCCATTCCGTACCCAGTACGGCTGGCATGTGCTCGAAGTACTCGGCCGCCGCGCCACCGACAGCACCGAACAGGCCCGTGAACAACAGGCACTGAGCGTGTTGCGCAACCGCAAGTACGACGAAGAGCTGCAGACCTGGCTGCGCCAGATCCGCGACGAAGCCTACGTTGAGATCAAGCTGCCTGGCGCCGACCAGGCCGCTCAGTGAAGCCCCTGCGCTTCGCCGTCACGCCCGGCGAGCCAGCAGGCATAGGTCCCGACCTGTGCCTGCTGCTCGCCATCGAGGCCCAGCCTCACCCCCTGATCGCCATCACCAGCCGTGACCTGCTCGCTGAGCGGGCCACGCAGCTGGGGCTGGCGATCAGCCTGTTGACGGTGACACCCGACAACTGGCCCGACCAGGCAGCGCCTGCCGGCAGCCTGTACGTCTGGGACACACCGCTGGCCACACCGGTGGTGCCCGGCAAGCTCGACAAGGCCAATGCGGCATTCGTCCTCGAAACCCTGACGCGCGCCGGCAACGGCTGCCTCGACGGCAGTTTTGCCGGGATGATCACCGCGCCGGTGCACAAGGGTGTGATCAACGAAAGCGGTATCGCCTTCTCCGGGCATACCGAGTTCCTTGCCGACCTGACCCACACTCCGCAGGTGGTCATGATGCTGGCGACCCATGGCCTGCGCGTGGCCCTGGTCACCACTCACCTGCCCCTGCGCGAGATCGCCGACGCCATCACTGACGAGCGTCTGCAACGGGTCACCCGCATCCTGCACGCCGACCTGCGTGACAAGTTCGGCATTGCCAACCCGCGCATCCTGGTCTGCGGCCTCAATCCGCACGCCGGCGAAGGCGGCCACCTCGGCCGCGAAGAAATCGACATCATCGAGCCCGCATTGCAACGCCTGCGCTCCGAAGGAATGGACCTGCGCGGCCCATTGCCGGCCGATACCCTGTTTACCCCCAAATATCTGGAGCACTGCGACGCGGTGCTGGCGATGTATCACGACCAGGGCCTGCCGGTACTCAAGTACAAAGGCTTTGGCGCTGCGGTCAATGTGACCCTGGGTCTGCCGATCATCCGCACGTCGGTCGATCACGGCACTGCCCTGGACCTGGCCGGCAGCGGCAAGGTCGACACCGGCAGCCTGCGCGTCGCGCTGCAAACCGCCTACCAGATGGCCGAGAACCGACCATGAACGAGCAATACCAACACAAGGCGCGCAAGCGCTTTGGCCAGAACTTCCTGCACGACGCCGGGGTCATCGACCGCATCCTGCGTGCCATCCACGCCAAGCCTGGCGAGCACCTGCTGGAAATCGGCCCGGGCCAGGGCGCCCTCACCGAAGGCCTGCTGGGCAGCGGCGCGCAGCTCGACGTGGTCGAGCTGGACAAGGACCTGGTGCCGATCCTCCAGCACAAGTTCGCCAACCGCGACAATTTCCGCCTGCACCAGGGCGATGCGCTGAAGTTCGACTTCAACCAGCTGGGCGCCCCGGCGCGCAGCCTGAAAGTGGTTGGCAACCTGCCCTACAACATCTCCACCCCGCTGATCTTCCATCTGCTGAGCCATGCCGGGCTGATTCGCGACATGCACTTCATGCTGCAGAAGGAAGTGGTCGAGCGCATGGCCGCAGGCCCTGGCGGTGGTGACTGGGGCCGCCTGTCGATCATGGTCCAGTACCATTGCCGGGTCGAGCACCTGTTCAATGTCGGCCCCGGCGCATTCAACCCGCCACCCAAGGTCGATTCGGCCATTGTCCGGCTGGTGCCGCACGAAGTGCTGCCGTTCCCGGCCAAGGACCACCTGCTGCTCGAACGCGTCGTTCGCGAAGCCTTCAACCAGCGCCGCAAGACCCTGCGCAACACCCTCAAGGGCCTGCTCGACAGCCAGGCCATCGAAGCCGCCGGCGTTGACGGCAGCCTGCGTCCGGAGCAGCTCGACCTGGCCGCCTTCGTGCGCCTGGCCGACAAGCTCGCCGAGCAGCCTGCCCAGTAAGCTGCCCCGTACCGACCTCATCGCGCCTGCGCGGCAGCGGGCTTGCCCCGCGATGAGGCCGGCACCGCCAACACCCCTTCCCTGCACACAACTGGCCTCAAGCCCCGCCGATAGCCTAGACTGCATCCATTGCCGTATTCGCACGTCTGCTCAAGGCCTTTGCATGTCCGATTCCCGATACCAGATCGACGTCAGCGTCGTGACCCGCTACCTCAAAGAACAATCCGATCCCGACAACGAGCGTTTCGCGTTCGCCTACACCATTACCGTACAGAACAGCGGCACGGTCGCCGCCAAGCTGATGTCCCGGCATTGGCTGATCACCAATGGCGACGGTGAAGTCGAAGAAGTGCGTGGCTCCGGCGTGGTCGGCCAGCAGCCGTTGATCGAGCCTGGCCAGAGCCATACCTACAGCAGCGGCGCGGTGATCAGCACCCGGGTCGGTGCCATGCAGGGCAGTTATCAGATGTTTGCCGAGGACGGTAAGCGCTTCGACGCCACCATTGCGCCGTTCCGCCTCGCCGTGCCTGGGGCCCTGCACTGATGGCGGTGTACGCCGTTGGCGACCTGCAGGGCTGCCTCGAACCGCTCAAATGCCTCCTCGAACGGGTCCGCTTCAACCCTGCCGTCGACCGCCTGTGGCTGGTCGGTGACTTGGTCAACCGTGGCCCGCAGTCGTTGGAAACCTTGCGCTTCCTGTATGGCATGCGCGACTCGCTGGTCTGCGTGCTGGGCAATCACGACCTGCACCTGCTGGCCGCCTGGCACAACGTCGAGCGCCTGAAAAAAAGCGACACCCTGCGCGAGATCATCGAAGCCCCCGACGCCGACCAACTGCTCGACTGGCTGCGTCAGCAGAAGCTGCTGCATTACGACGAGCCCCGCGGCGTCGCCCTCGTCCATGCAGGCATCCCGCCCCAGTGGACGCTGGGCCAAGCCCTGGAGCTGGCCGCCGAGGTTGAACACGTGCTGCGCGACGATGCACGGTTCAAGCTCTATCTGGACGGCATGTACGGTAATGAGCCGAACAAGTGGAGCAAGAACCTGACCGGTGTCGAGCGCTTGCGGGTCATCACCAACTACTTTACCCGCATGCGTTTCTGTACCGCCGAGGGTAAGCTCGACCTCAAGAGCAAGGAAGGCCTGGACTCGGCGCCTAAAGGCTACAAGCCCTGGTTCGCCCACAAAGAGCGCCGCTCGCGCCACGTCAAGATCATCTTCGGTCATTGGGCCGCGCTCGAAGGACGCGTGCACGCGCCGGGCGTGATTGCCCTGGATACCGGCTGCGTATGGGGCGGCGCGATGACTTTGTACAATGTCGACAGCGGCGAACTGCACCGCTGCGACTGTGCCGACAGCGGCACTGTCCGCCCGCCGGCGCATGCCCCAAGCGGCACTGCCAGCTAACATGAACGATCAGTCCTGAAGGAACCCGCCCCATGAGCGAATTCAAGCGCATCCCTCCCGAACAGGCCCAGGCCCTGCGCGAGCAAGGTGCCGTCGTGGTCGACATTCGCGACCCGCAAGCCTATGCCGCCGGCCATATCAGCGGCGCGCAGCACCTGGATAACCACTCGGTCGCCGACTTCATCCGCAACGCCGACCTCGATCAGCCCACTGTCGTCGTCTGCTATCACGGCAACTCCAGCCAAAGCGCCGCTGCCTACCTGGTTGGCCAGGGCTTTTCCGAGGTCTACAGCCTCGACGGCGGCTTCGAACTGTGGCGCGGCACCTATCCGGCCGAGACCGCTCAAGGCTCCGCCGAATAAATTTTCACTCCCCTGCAGCCCGCGCCCCGAGCGGGCTGGCGCCAGACCTGACGAACGGTCGTAGGCAACTTCTCGGCCTCGCGCCCTTGACCTTGCGCAGAACCAACTATTCTTAAGCCCAGGCCATCCAAAAAGGGGAGAGCCGGTACACCGGCGTGCGGGTCATCGGTAGCGCTTCAAGGGTGTTCTGGGGGGTATACAGCAACCGGCGAACCCGGTTGCATGCCAGCATCAGCTGATTGATCCGGCGTCGGCTCCAGGTATCGAGCGAGGTGACGTCATGAGTATTTTTAGCCACTTCCAACAACGTTTCGAGTCAACCCGCCAGGAAGAACTTTCGCTGCAGGAGTACCTCGAGCTGTGCAAGCAGGATCGCAGCGCATACGCTTCGGCGGCCGAACGGCTGTTACTGGCCATCGGCGAGCCGGAGGTGATCGACACCTCAACCAACTCCAGGCTGTCGCGAATCTTCTCCAACAAGGTGATCCGTCGCTATCCGGCCTTTGCCGACTTCCATGGCATGGAAGAGTGCATCGACCAGATCGTCTCCTACTTCCGCCATGCCGCCCAAGGCCTGGAAGAGAAGAAACAGATCCTCTATTTGCTGGGCCCGGTGGGTGGCGGTAAATCGTCCCTGGCCGAGAAACTCAAGCAACTGATGGAAAAGGTGCCCTTCTACGCGATCAAAGGCTCACCGGTCTTCGAATCGCCGCTTGGGCTGTTCAACGCCACCGAAGATGGCGCGATCCTCGAAGAAGATTTCGGCATCCCGCGCCGCTACCTCAACACCATCATGTCGCCCTGGGCGACCAAGCGACTGGCCGAGTTCGGGGGCGACATCAGCCAGTTCAAGGTGGTCAAACTCTACCCGTCGATCCTCAACCAGATCGCCGTCGCCAAGACCGAACCCGGCGATGAGAACAACCAGGATATCTCCGCCCTGGTGGGCAAGGTGGATATCCGCAAGCTCGAAGAATTCCCGCAGAACGACGCCGACGCCTACAGCTATTCCGGCGCGCTGTGCCGGGCCAACCAGGGCCTGATGGAATTCGTCGAGATGTTCAAGGCACCGATCAAGGTGCTCCACCCGCTGCTGACCGCCACTCAGGAAGGCAACTACAACAGTACCGAAGGCCTGGGCGCGATCCCCTACTCCGGGATCCTGCTGGCGCACTCCAACGAATCGGAGTGGCACACCTTCCGCAACAACAAGAACAACGAAGCCTTCATCGACCGGATCTATATCGTCAAGGTGCCCTACTGCCTGCGGGTCAGCGACGAGATCAAGATCTACGACAAACTGCTGTTCAACAGTTCGCTGGCCAAAGCCCATTGCGCGCCTGACACCTTGAAGATGCTCGCCCAGTTCACCGTGCTCTCGCGCCTGAAGGAGCCGGAAAACTCCAACATCTATTCGAAGATGCGCGTCTACGACGGCGAAAACCTCAAGGACACCGATCCCAAGGCAAAATCGATCCAGGAGTACCGCGACTCGGCCGGGGTCGACGAAGGCATGAACGGTCTGTCGACCCGCTTCGCCTTCAAGATCCTCTCCAAGGTGTTCAACTTCGACGCCCACGAAGTGGCCGCCAACCCGGTACACCTGCTGTATGTGCTGGAACAGCAGATCGAACAGGAGCAGTTTCCGGCCGAGGTGCGTGAGCGTTACCTGCGCTTCCTCAAGGAATACCTGGCACCGCGCTACATCGAGTTCATCGGCAAGGAAATCCAGACCGCCTACCTCGAGTCCTACAGCGAATACGGCCAGAACATCTTCGACCGTTACGTGCTGTACGCCGATTTCTGGATTCAGGACCAGGAGTACCGCGATCCGGAGACCGGCGAGATCCTCAACCGTATCGCCCTCAACGAAGAACTGGAAAAGATCGAGAAGCCAGCCGGTATCAGCAATCCGAAGGATTTCCGCAACGAGATCGTCAACTTCGTGTTGCGCGCCCGGGCCAACAACAATGGCAAGAACCCAACCTGGCTGAGCTACGAGAAGCTGCGGGTGGTGATCGAGAAGAAAATGTTCTCCAACACCGAAGACCTGCTGCCGGTCATCAGCTTCAATGCCAAGGCCAGCAAGGAAGACCAACAGAAGCACAACGACTTCGTCACCCGGATGGTGGAACGTGGCTACACCGACAAGCAGGTGCGCCTGCTCTCGGAATGGTACCTGCGGGTCAGAAAATCGCAGTAAGCGGCGAGCCACTAGCCTCACGCTGCAAGCTGGGCGTCGTGTACCTCCGGTACGCGTCCGGCTTGCAGTGGCGGCGACCGCTCCGTATTGCAGCTTGAAGCTGCTGCGCAGCTACCGGAGGGCCCATGAGCTACGTAATCGACCGACGCCTGAACGGCAAGAACAAGAGCACGGTCAACCGCCAGCGCTTTTTGCGCCGGTACCGTGACCACATCAAGAAAGCCGTCGAAGAGGCGGTCAGCCGCCGCTCCATCATGGACATGGAGCACGGCGAGCAGATCAGTATCCCCGGTCGTGATATCGACGAACCGGTGCTGCACCACGGGCGTGGCGGCAAACAGACCGTCGTCCATCCCGGCAACAAGGAATTCACTGCTGGCGAACACATCCCGCGGCCTCAGGGCGGTGGAGGCGGCGGCGGCCGTGGCAAGGCCGGTAACTCCGGCGATGGCATGGATGACTTCGTCTTCCAGATCACCCAGGAAGAATTCCTCGAATTCATGTTCGAGGACCTCGAGCTGCCCAACCTGGTCAAGCGCCAACTGAGCGGCACCGACACCTTCAAGACCGTCCGCGCCGGTATCAGCAACGAAGGCAACCCGGCACGCATCAACATCATCCGCACCCTGCGCTCGGCGCATGCCCGGCGTATTGCCCTGACCGGCAGCAGCCGTGCCCTGCTGCGCGACGCCAAGGCCGAGCTGGCTCGACTGAAAGTGGAAGAGCCGGACAACTTCACCGACATTCAGGCCATAGAGGCAGAAATCGAGCGCCTCAGTGCGCGGATCAATCGCCTGCCCTTCCTCGACACCTTCGACCTTAAATACAACCTGCTGGTGAAGCAGCCCAATCCCAGTTCCAAGGCCGTCATGTTCTGCCTGATGGACGTGTCCGGCTCGATGACCCAGGCCACCAAGGACATTGCCAAACGCTTCTTCATCCTGCTGTACCTGTTCCTCAAGCGAAACTATGACCGGATCGACGTGGTGTTCATCCGCCACCACACCAGTGCCCGCGAGGTCGACGAAGAAGAGTTCTTCTATTCCCGGGAAACCGGCGGCACCATCGTTTCCAGCGCGCTCAAGCTGATGCAGGAGATCATGGCCGAACGCTACCCGACCAACGACTGGAACATCTATGCCGCCCAAGCCTCGGACGGTGATAACTGGAACGACGATTCGCCGATCTGCCGCGAGATCCTCTCCAAGCAGATCATGCCGCACGTGCAGTACTACACTTACGTCGAAATCACACCGCGCGAGCACCAGGCGCTGTGGTACGAATACGAGCGTATCGGCGAGTCATTCCCTGACACCTTCGCCCAGCAGCAGTTGGTCTCGGCCGGCGATATCTATCCGGTCTTCCGTGAACTCTTCCAGCGCAGGTTAGCCACATGACCGCAAGAGCACAGAGACGCCAACCCATTTCCATCGGGTCCGAGTGGACGTTCGACCTGATCCAGACCTACGACCGTGAAATCAGCCGGCTGGCCGAACGTTACGCGCTGGACACCTACCCCAACCAGATCGAGGTGATTACCGCCGAACAGATGATGGACGCCTATGCGTCGGTCGGCATGCCGCTGGGCTATCACCACTGGTCCTACGGCAAACAGTTCCTCAGCACCGAGAAGTCCTACACCCGCGGCCAGATGGGCCTGGCGTACGAGATCGTGATCAACTCCGATCCGTGCATCGCCTACCTGATGGAAGAAAACACCATGTGCATGCAGGCACTGGTGATCGCCCATGCCTGCTACGGCCACAATAGTTTTTTCAAGGGCAATTACCTGTTCCGCACCTGGACCGACGCCAGCTCGATCATCGATTACCTGGTGTTCGCCAAGCAGTACATCGCCCAATGCGAAGAGCGTCATGGCATCGATGCGGTTGAAGACCTGATCGACTCCTGCCATGCGCTGATGAACTACGGCGTAGACCGCTACAAGCGCCCCTACCCGATCTCTGCCGAAGAAGAACGCCGGCGCCAGAAGGAACGCGAAGAGCACCTGCAGCGGCAAATCAACGACCTCTGGCGGACGATTCCCAAGGGCGCAGAAAAAGGCAACGAGCGCGACGATGCACGCTTCCCCGCCGAACCGCAGGAAAACATCCTTTATTTCATCGAAAAACATGCTCCCCTGCTGGAACCGTGGCAGCGCGAAGTGGTGCGCATCGTGCGCAAGATCGCCCAGTATTTCTATCCACAGCGTCAGACCCAGGTAATGAACGAAGGCTGGGCCACTTTCTGGCACTACACGCTGATGAATGACCTGTATGACGAGGGGTTGGTGACCGAAGGCTTCATGATGGAGTTCTTGCAGTCGCACACCAGCGTGGTGTTCCAGCCAGGCTTCGACAGCCCGTATTACAGCGGCATCAACCCGTATGCCCTGGGCTTTGCGATGTATACCGACATTCGGCGCATCTGCGAACACCCCACCGACGAAGATCGCCGCTGGTTCCCCGACATTGCCGGCAGTGATTGGCTGTCTACCATCAAGTTCGCCATGAGCAGCTTCAAGGACGAAAGTTTCATCCTGCAATACCTGTCGCCCAAGGTGATCCGTGATCTGAAGCTGTTCAGCATCCTCGATGACGACCAGCGCGATGACTTGCTGGTGCCGGCCATCCATGACGAAGACGGCTATCGAGTCATTCGTGAACAACTCGCCTCGCAATACAACCTGGGCAACCGCGAGCCCAACGTGCAGATCTGGAGCATTGATCGTCGCGGTGATCGCTCGCTGACGCTGCGCCATCAGCAGCACAACCGCAAGCCACTGGGCGACTCCACCGAAGAAGTGCTCAAACACCTGCACCGCCTGTGGGGCTTCGATATCCACCTGGAAACCGTACAAGGTGACCAGGTCATGAAAACCCACCACATGCCGCCCCGCGGTGAGCATGGCGAAAGCGGCGACTACGGACGCATGGACCTGGCCGTGGTGCATCACCTCTAGCCCGAGCACCTGCGTTGCTGTCGACAGGGTATCCTGTTGCCAGCAACGGAGGTTTCATATGCAGATCTACAAAGTCGGCGGCGCCGTGCGCGACCGCCTGCTCGGCCGCCCGGTCAGCGATGTCGACTGGCTGGTAGTCGGCGCTACGGTTGAACAGATGCAGGCCCTGGGCTATCGCCCGGTAGGGGCTGATTTCCCAGTCTTCATCGACCCCAAGAGCGGGCAGGAATACGCTCTGGCTCGCACCGAGCGCAAAAGCGGGCGCGGCTACGGCGGCTTCGTTTTCCACGCCAGCCCCGACGTCACTCTCGAACAAGACCTGATCCGTCGCGACCTGACCATCAATGCCATGGCCGAGGACCAACAGGGCAACTTGTACGATCCTTATTTCGGCAAAAAAGACCTTGATCAGCGTATTTTACGCCATGTATCCCCGGCGTTTGCCGAAGACCCATTGCGAGTATTGCGCGTCGCGCGCTTTGCTGCGCGCTATGCGCCACTGGGCTTCAGGGTAGCCCCAGAGACCCTCGAACTGATGCGCCAGATCAGCGCCTCGGGCGAGCTGCAGGCACTGACCGCAGAGCGCAGCTGGAAGGAAATCGAGCGCGCACTGATGGAAGAGCAGCCGCAGGTGTTCATCCAGGTGCTACGTGATTGCGACGCGCTGAGAGAGCTGATGCCCGAGCTCGATGCGCTGTTCGCTGCGCCGCAGGACGCAGGTATGCACACCCTCGCCGCGCTGGAGCAGGCCGCGAAGCATCAGCAGCCACTGAATGTCCGCTGGGCGTGCCTGACCCAGGCACTTGGCACGGCCATCAACGCCGTCAACCAGCGCTTCAAGGCTCCCCGCGAGTGCCAGGAACTGGCGCTGCTGGTCGGTGAGTTTCAGGCGCACTGCCATCGCGCGCAGCAGTTGGATGCAGCGACCTTGCTGGATCTGTTGCAGAAATTCGATGTGTATCGCCGACCGCAACGGTTCGAGGACTTTATCGCCGCGTGCGCGATGGATGCCCGCGGGCGGGGCGGCGAAGATTATCCACAGGGCGATTACCTGCGCGGTGCGGTAGCGGCGGCCAAGGCAGTGGAGGTGAAGTCACTGGTGGCCCAAGGCCTGACCGGGCAGGCGCTGGGAGCGGCACTCAAGGCTGAGCGACTGAAGGCGCTTGAGGCCTATACGCAAAGCGCTATCGCGCAGCGAAACTGATCCTGCAGGAGCGGGCTTGCCCCGCGAAGAGGCCAGCTCAGGCACCGTGATGTAGGGCACCGGCTTCGCCGGTGTTCGCGGGTCAAGCCCGCTCCTACAGAGTCCCCGCCAACAACCAACAAGCGGTTAAATTCGGGTCAGCTGCAACCCGCGCCACTCGAACGGCACCGGTGCCAGCACCTGCTCGATACGCGCCTCCTGCCACAACTGCGCCATGTTCTTGCCCGCCCCCGGATGCAGCAACGACGGCGCAATCAGCGACAACGGCCACAACACAAAGGCATTCTTGAGGATCTCGGCCCGTGGTAGCACCAAGCCATCGAACGCGCCGTGCAGGTCGTCATACATGAGCACGTCAATGTCCAGCGGCAAGCCCTTGCGCTCAGGCGCATAACGGCCATTCTCGGCCTCGATGAACTTGAGCCGACGATCCAGCTCCATCAGTGGCAAGTCGGTCTGCCCCGTTACCACCAGATTGAAGAACGGGCCGCTCTTGATCCCCACCGCCTGGCTTTCGAAGACCGGCGAACAGCGCATCTCGCCAAGAAACCCGGCCAAGGCATCGAGCCCGGCACACAGGTGCTCTTCGCGATCAACGTTGCTGCCCAGCCCCAGGTATACCGTGCTCAAAGACATCCGCGCTCGATCTCCACGCCAACACCACCACGGGCTGCGGGTACAGCACCAGGCTTGGTCAGCTTCAGACGTACCCAAGGAATGTGAAACTCGTCCATCAGCACCGCCACCAGACGCTCGGCAAAAGTCTCGACCAACTCGAAGCGCGCCTGCTCGGCAAACGCCTGAACGCGCGCCGAGACACTGGCGTAGTCCAGAGCCAGGCTCAGGTCATCGCCGGCGGCGGCCGGGCGGTTGTCCCAGGCGAAGCTCAAGTCCAGGCGCAGGCACTGACGAATATCCCGTTCCCAGTCATAGGCACCGATCACGGTATCGACTTCCAGGCCTTCGATGAACACTCTGTCCAAGCACTTCTCTCCACAGCACGACAAGGGCGACTGGCGCCGTTAGAATCAGGGCGTCCTCGCCCGGAATAGTTAGCATGTTTTGGTTATTGGCGCTGTTCGCCTACCTGCTTGGCTCGCTGTCCTTTGCCATTGTCCTGAGCCTGCTCAGCGGCACCCCCGACCCGCGCTCAAGCGGTTCGGGCAATGCCGGCGCCACCAACATGCTGCGCCTGGCAGGCCGCAAGATGGCGATCCTGACCCTGCTGGGCGACCTGTGCAAGGGCATGTTGCCGGTATTGCTCGCCCACCTCGCCGGCCTCGGCCTGCAAGCGCAAGCCTGGATCGGGCTGTGCGCGGTGATCGGCCATATGTTTCCGGTGTACTTTCGCTTCCAGGGCGGCAAAGGCGTGGCGACTGCCGCCGGCATGCTCATGGCACTGTACTTTCCGGCTGCACTGCTGGCCATCGGCGCCTGGCTGCTGACCATCTACCTGACCCGCACCAGCTCCCTGGCCGCGCTGATCGCGACGCCGCTGACCCTGCCGCTGCTGGCCTGGCGCGAGCCTGAGGCCCTGCTACCGATGACCGCACTGACGATACTGATTGTCTGGCGCCACCGCAGCAATCTACGCGACCTGTTTGCTGGACGCGAACGACATTTCTGAGCCGATCGGGTTATCCGCGCTCAGCTTCAGACCGGCGGTAATTGTTCCATCGGCCAGCGCGCCTGGACGCTGATCGCCAGGTCCTGCTGCTGCCCGGCCAGCAGCCGCTGGCAGCCGGCGTAAGCGATCATCGCCCCGTTATCGGTACAGAACCGGGGCCGTGCGTAATACACATTGCCCTTGATCCCCGCGAGCATATGCTCCAGCGAGGCCCGCAGCGCAGTGTTGGCGCTGACCCCACCGGCAATGACCAGGCGCTTGAGGCCGGTCTGCTGGAGGGCGCGCTTGCATTTGATGGTCAACGTGTCGACCACCGCCTGCTGGAACGCCAGCGACACATCGCAACGGGTTTGCTCGGTATCGTCGCCAACGGCGCGGCATTTGTTCCAGGTGTTCAACGCCGAGGTCTTCAAGCCACTGAAGCTGAATTCCAGGCCCGGGCGATCAGTCATTGGCCGCGGGAAGACAAACCGCCCAGGCACACCCTGCTCCGCCAGCCGCGCGATTTCCGGGCCACCGGGGTAGTTCAGGCCGATCAGCTTGGCGGTCTTGTCAAACGCCTCGCCGGCGGCGTCATCCAGGCTTTCGCCAAGGAGCTGGTATTGACCGATGCCATCGACCCGGACCAGCTGGGTATGACCACCGGACACCAACAAAGCGACGAACGGGAACTGCGGCGGCTGCTCTTCGAGCATCGGCGCCAACAGATGACCTTCCATGTGGTGCACACCGATCGCCGGAATATCCCAGGCGAATGCCATTGCCTGGGCGCACGAAGCGCCCACCAGCAAGGCGCCGACCAGGCCAGGACCCGCGGTGTAGGCGATGGCGTCGATGTCAGTGGCGACTGCGTCGGCCTCATCCAGCACCTGGCGAATCAACGGCAGCATGCGCTTGACGTGATCGCGAGAGGCGAGCTCGGGCACTACGCCGCCATAAGCGCGGTGCAGGTCGATCTGACTGAACAGCGCGTCGGCCCGCAGACCGCGCTCACTGTCGTATAATGCGACGCCAGTTTCGTCGCAGGATGTTTCCAATCCCAGTACTAGCATGGGTCCGTGCCTTGTTGAGGCTGAATTCGAAGGCGCGCATGATAGTCCCCGTGTCCAGTGCCGACCAGCGGTTTTCGATCAGAGGCTTTGCATTCCGGCTAGCTAAGCGTTAACATCCGCAACCCTTGAAAACCGACGTTCTCCAGCGCATCTTTGTTTTGTCAGGAGTACGTCTACCCCGGTAACGAATGAAGGTAGCCCTGGATGCCAGCCGTCAAAGTAAAAGAGAACGAACCCTTCGACGTAGCTCTGCGTCGCTTCAAGCGCTCCTGCGAAAAAGCCGGTGTACTGGCTGAAGTGCGTAGCCGCGAGTTTTATGAGAAGCCAACCGCTGAGCGTAAGCGTAAGGCTGCTGCTGCAGTCAAGCGTCACGCGAAGAAAGTACAGCGCGAACAGCGCCGTGCCGTTCGTCTGTACTAATACAGACGTTCGTCACAAAGCTTCTGCCCTGCCCGGTTAACGCCGGGCCGCTGGCAGCGGTTGTTACACACCTCAGGTGCAAGCCCGAGGCGCTCGCTGCGATAAGCAGTTGGCATGCTGTCTTTACACGTCAGAACTGGTCCTGGACCAGTAGTGCCGTCCCTGTCTGACGAGCCCTTGTGGCTGGCGACGCGCACACTCCCCTCGCTATACCCGCATCACCTCTCCGCATCCCTGCGTTAGCGATTAGACTTGCCTGTTGCAAGATGACGAGACCGCCATGGCCGGGCTGATTCCCCAGAGTTTTATTGACGACCTTCTCAACCGCACCGACATCGTCGACGTGGTGAGTTCGCGCATCCAGCTGAAAAAGACTGGCAAGAACTACTCTGCATGCTGCCCGTTCCATAAAGAAAAAACCCCCTCTTTCACCGTCAGCCCCGACAAGCAGTTCTACTACTGCTTCGGCTGCGGCGCCGGGGGTAACGCGCTCGGCTTCGTCATGGACCATGACAACCTGGACTTCCCCCAGGCCGTCGAAGACCTTGCCCGCACCGCTGGCATGGAAGTCCCCCGCGAAGAAGGCCGGCGAGGGCAGAAACCCCGCCAGCCGACCGATTCGCCGCTGTACCCGCTGCTGGAGGCCGCCGCCGAGTTCTATCGCCAGGCGCTGCGCAGCCATCCCACCCGCAAGGCCGCGGTCGACTACCTCAAGGGCCGCGGCCTGTCGGGCGAAATCGCCCGCGACTTCGCCCTGGGTTTCGCCCCGCCCGGCTGGGACAACCTGATGAAACACCTGGGCGCCGACAGCCTGCAGCAAAAGGTCATGATCGACGCCGGGCTGCTGATCGAGAACGCCGAGAGCGGCAAGCGCTACGACCGCTTCCGCGACCGGGTAATGTTCCCGATCCGCGACAGCCGCGGCCGCATCATCGCCTTTGGTGGCCGGGTCCTGGGCGACGACAAGCCCAAGTACCTGAACTCGCCGGAAACCCCGGTGTTCCACAAGGGCCAGGAGCTGTACGGGCTGTTCGAGGCACGCAAGCACAACCGCAATCTCGACGAGATCATCGTCGTCGAGGGCTACATGGACGTCATCGCCCTGGCCCAGCAAGGCCTGCGCAACGCGGTGGCGACCCTGGGCACGGCAACCAGCGAAGAGCACCTCAAGCGCTTGTTCCGCGTAGTGCCCAGCGTATTGTTCTGCTTCGACGGCGACCAGGCCGGACGCAAGGCCGCTTGGCGCGCCCTGGAGTCGACCCTGTCGAGCCTGCAAGACGGCCGGCGCGCGCGCTTTCTGTTCCTGCCCGAAGGCGAAGACCCGGATACGCTGGTGCGCGCCGAAGGCACCGACGCCTTCCAGGCGCGCATCAACCAGCACGCGCAACCCCTCGCGGACTACTTCTTCGAGCAGTTGAGCAACGAAGCCGACCCACGTTCGCTCGAAGGCAAGGCACACATGGTGACCCTGGCCGCACCGTTGATCGAAAAGATCCCGGGCGCCAACCTGCGTCAGTTGATGCGCAATCGGTTGAAGGAAATTACAGGCCTGGACACCCAGCAGGTGGAGCAGCTCGCACAGAGCGCACCACCCGCCAGCGTGCCGGACTACGACCCTGGCTACGACTACGATGCCATGGCCAGCTACACCCCCGAGCATGCCGACGCCTATCAGCCCGACTACGGCGCCGGGCACCAGGAGCAGCGCCCGTGGACGCCCGACAAGGGCGGCGGCAAGAAGCAGTGGGAGAAAAAACCCTGGGACAAGAAGGGCGGCAAGCCCTGGCAGCGCGACGGTCAGCGTGAAGCGCCACCGCGCGTTCCGGCCCCGGTCGAACCGCCCACGCTGTCGGCCCTGCGCACCCTGCTGCACCACCCGCTACTGGCCGGCAAGGTCGAAGACGCCAGCCACTTCGCGGATGAAGAACACGTCTACAACCAATTGCTCGTGGCCCTCATCGAAGCCGCGCAGAAGAATCCTAAGCTAAGCTCAATGCAGCTGATTGCACGCTGGCACGGTACTGACCAAGGCCGCCTGCTGCGTGCCTTGGCCGAAAAGGAATGGCTGATCGATGCCGACAACCTTGAACAACAGTTTTTCGACACCATTACTAGCTTGTCCGCCCGCCAACGCGAGCGCAGCCTGGAACATCTGATGCGCAAAGCACGTCAAAGTGACTTGAGTACAGAGGAAAAATCTCAGCTTTTGGCCCTGCTGAGCCGTAATGTTCCCGCACAAAACCCGACCTCATCTGGCGCGTGAGGTCCTAGCTCGGGTATAATCCTCGGCTTGTTTTTTGCCCGCCAAGACCTTCAGTGGATAGGGTGTTATGTCCGGAAAAGCGCAACAGCAATCTCGTATCAAAGAGTTGATCACCCGCGGTCGTGAGCAGGGTTACCTGACTTACGCGGAGGTCAACGACCACCTGCCTGAGGATATTTCAGATCCTGAACAGGTGGAAGACATCATCCGCATGATCAACGACATGGGGATCAACGTATTCGAGACTGCTCCGGATGCGGATGCCCTGTTGTTGGCGGAAGCCGACACTGACGAAGCCGCAGCCGAAGAGGCCGCCGCAGCGTTGGCCGCCGTCGAGACCGATATCGGCCGTACGACCGACCCGGTGCGCATGTACATGCGTGAAATGGGTACTGTCGAACTGCTGACCCGCGAAGGCGAGATCGAAATCGCCAAGCGTATCGAAGAAGGCATTCGTGAAGTCATGGGCGCTATCGCTCACTTCCCGGGTACCGTCGACTACATCCTCAGCGAGTACGATCGAGTCACCACCGAAGGTGGTCGCCTGTCCGATGTCCTCAGCGGTTATATCGACCCTGATGACAACATCGCCGCACCGACCGAAGAGGTGCCGATTCCTGGCGCCAAGGCCGCTGCCGCGAAGGAAGAGGCGGAAGACGAGGAAGAGGAAAAGGACGGTGACGACGAAGAGGAAGAGACCGAAAGTGGTCCGGATCCTGTCGTTGCCCAACAGCGCTTCGGCGCGGTTTCCGACCAGCTCGTCGTCACCCTCAAGGCGCTGAAGAAGCACGGCCGCAGCCACGCCGAGAGCATTGGTGCCATGCAGGTGCTGGCTGACCTGTTCATGCCGATCAAGCTGGTACCCAAGCAGTTCGAAGTGCTCGTCGAGCGCGTTCGCGGTGCCCTGGATCGTCTGCGTCAGCAGGAACGCGCCATCATGCAACTGTGCGTCCGTGACGCTCGCATGCCGCGTGCCGACTTCCTGCGCCTGTTCCCGGGCAATGAAGTCGATCAGACCTGGAGCGGTGACCTCTCCAAGCGCAGCACCAAGTGGGCTGCAGCACTGGGCGAAAAGAACGACGCGATCGTTGCCTGCCAGCAGAAGCTGGTCGACCTTGAAACCGAGACCGGTCTTACCGTCGCGGAAATCAAGGACATCAACCGTCGCATGTCGATCGGTGAAGCCAAGGCTCGCCGCGCCAAGAAAGAGATGGTCGAGGCCAACCTGCGTCTGGTCATCTCGATCGCCAAGAAGTACACCAACCGTGGCCTGCAGTTCCTCGATCTGATCCAGGAAGGCAACATCGGCTTGATGAAGGCGGTGGACAAGTTCGAATACCGTCGCGGTTACAAGTTCTCGACCTACGCTACGTGGTGGATCCGTCAGGCCATCACCCGCTCGATCGCCGACCAGGCGCGCACCATCCGTATTCCGGTGCACATGATCGAGACGATCAACAAGCTCAACCGTATTTCCCGGCAGATGCTCCAGGAAATGGGTCGCGAACCGACCCCGGAAGAGCTCGGTGAGCGCATGGAGATGCCTGAGGACAAGATCCGCAAGGTGCTGAAAATCGCCAAAGAGCCAATCTCCATGGAGACGCCGATTGGCGATGACGAAGATTCGCACCTGGGCGACTTCATCGAGGACTCGACCATGCAGTCCCCGATCGACGTTGCCACGGTCGAAAGCCTCAAAGAGGCCACCCGCGATGTACTTGGCGGCCTGACTGCACGTGAAGCCAAAGTGCTGCGCATGCGTTTCGGTATCGACATGAACACCGACCACACCCTCGAAGAGGTTGGCAAACAGTTCGACGTGACCCGTGAGCGGATCCGTCAGATTGAAGCCAAGGCGCTGCGCAAGCTGCGCCATCCGACTCGGAGCGAGCATCTGCGCTCCTTCCTCGACGAGTGATGACAAACCCCGGCCCAGGCCGGGGTTTTTCTTGGGCTCGCTTTCGAGTTGCTGGGCTAGGCTGGCCTCTTCGCGGGGCAAGCCCGCTGACTCACCCGTTTGAAGGTTGCGCCGCCCCTGTAGGCGCGGGCTTGCCCCGCGAAGAGGCACACCCAGCCAACACAAACCAACTTCCCTCAACGCCCTTCACAATGCCCGACTACACTCGAGTTCAGACCATCTGACCGAGAGGCCGCTATGCCGACACTGCCGGCCCTTCTGTTGCTGATCCTGTTCACCTGGAGCGCAACTGCCGGCGCCCTCACCCTGACCGATCAAGAACAAGCCTGGCTCAGCGAGCACCCTCAGCTGCGCCTGGGTGTTGATGCATCCTGGCCCCCTTTCGAATTTCGCGATCAGGACGGCCGTTACCAGGGATTGGCCGCCGACTACATCGCCGTGATCCAGGAGCGCCTCGGTGTCACGCTCAAGCCGATCGAGCCGACCAATTGGGGCCAGGTACTCGAGCAGGCCCGGCATAATCAGCTGGACCTGCTGCCCGGCATCATGTCGACCCCAGAGCGCCAGAGCTACCTGTCGTTCACCCGCCCCTACCTGGATTTCCCGATTGTCATCCTGGCCCACGAAGGCGGTAAGCAACCGCGCACCCTCAAAGACCTGTACGGCCTGAAGATCGCCGTGGTGGAAAACTACGCCCCCCACGAACTGCTGCGCACCCATCACCCAGACCTCAACCTGGTCGCCCTGCCCAATGTCAGCTCCGCCTTGCAGGCGCTCGCCACCGATGCCGTCGACGCGGTGGTCGGCGACCTCGCCTCAAGCATCTGGAGCCTGCGCCAGCTCAAGCTGGACGGCCTCTACGTCAGCGGCGAAACACCCTACCGCTACCAACTGGCCATGGCCGTGCCGCGTGACAACGCGTTGCTGGTGGGCATCCTCGACAAAGTCATGGCCGACATGAGCAGCGCCGAAATCAGCGATATCCAGCAGCGCTGGGTCGGCAACGTCATTGACCAACGGAGCTTCTGGCACGACATGCTGCTCTATGGCCTGCCGGGGGTGCTGCTGCTGGTGGCCATTCTTGCTGCGGTGATGCGCGTCAATCGCCGCTTGAGCTCGGAGATTTCTCGGCGCATCGCCCTCGAGCAAGAGCTGCGCAGCAGTGAATATCACTACCGCAGCCTGGTCGAGAGCTTGTCCGCCATCGCCTGGGAGGCGGACGCCAACGACTTCACCTACAGCTACGTCTCGCCCCACGCCGAAGGCCTGCTCGGCTTTGCCCTCAACGAATGGCTCAAACCAGGGTTCTGGCGCAGTATCCTCCACCCCGAGGACGCCCTCTGGGCCCAGGCCTACTGCGAAAGCGAAACCGCCGCCGGCCGCGATCACAGCCTTGACTACCGGGTGATCCGCGCCGATGGCCAGACCCTCTGGGTGCGCAACATCGTCAGCATGATCGAACAGGGTCACCGGCCACTGATGCGCGGCCTGATGATCGATATCAGCGAGACCAAGCACACCGAAGATGCCCTGCGCCTCTCTGAACAGAAGTTCGCCTCGGTGTTCCAGCAGTGCCCGGATATCCTCCTGATCGCCCGGCACAGCGACGGCTGCCTGCTCGAGGTCAACGAAGCCTTTGAAGAGCAGATTGGCCTGAGCCCTGCCCAAGTGGTCGGTCGCACGGCCACCGAGCTAGGCCTGTGGGGCGTCAGCGGTACCGGTCCCGCCTTGCTCGAACGCCTGAACCGTGGCGGCGTGCGCAACCTGGAAATGAGCTTCCGGCGCAGCAATGGCCAACTGTTCACCGGCCTGACCTCGGCTGAAACCTTCGACCTCGATGGTACTCCGGCCCTGGTGGTAGCGGTTCGCGACATCAGTCAGCTAAAGGAAACCCAGCAACAGCTGCAGACCTCTGAAGAAAAATTCGCCAAGGCCTTCCATGCCTCGCCCGACGGCTTGCTGTTGTCGCGCCAGAGCGATGGCCTGCTGATCGAAGTCAACGAAGGCTTCTGCCGCCTGACCGGCTATGACCTTAACCCCACCGTCGACCAGACCTCGCTCGACCTGGGCATCTGGGTCGACCTGAACGAACGCCGGCGGATGATCGACAAGCTCCGCCAGGATGGCTTCGTGCGCGACTTCAGTTGCCATATCCGCCGCAGTGACGGGCAGATCCGCCTGTGTGAAGTGTCGGCACGCCCGCTGCCGATTGCAGGGGTCGATTGCATGCTGACCATTGCCCGCGACATCACCGAACGTCACCTGATGCAAGAAAAGCTGCAACTGGCCGCCACCGTGTTCGAGAACACCGCCGAAGGCGTGCTGATCACCGACACCGAACAGCGCATCAGCGCAGTCAACCGGGCCTTCAGCGAGATCACCGGCTACAGCGAAATCGAAGCCCTTGGCCAGACCCCACGCCTGCTCGCCTCGGGCCAGCATGACAGCGCCTTTTATGCCGCGATGTGGCACCAGTTGACCGCCGAAGGCCATTGGCAAGGCGAGATCAACAACAAACGCAAGAACGGCGAACTCTATCCCGGCTGGCTGACCATCAGCGCAGTGCGCAACAGCGAACACGAAATCACCCACTTCGTCGCGGTATTTGCCGATATCTCCAGCCTCAAGCACGCCCAGGCCAAGCTCGACTACCAGGCCCACCACGACCCGCTGACCGGCCTGCCCAACCGCGCACTGTTCGAAAACCGCTTGCAAGCCGCCCTCACCTGCTCTCAGGTCTCCAACCGCCAGGGCGCGGTGCTGTTCCTCGACCTCGACCGCTTCAAGCACATCAACGACAGCCTCGGCCACCCGGTTGGCGACCTCCTGCTCAAAGGCATTGCCCAGCGCCTCAAAGAGCAGGTGCGCGACGTCGACACCGTGGCCCGACTGGGCGGCGACGAGTTCATCATTCTCTTGCCCGGCCTGCACAAACCCAGTGACGCCAGCGCCATCGCCAACAAACTGCTGGCCTGCTTCAGCGCGCCGTTCCAGGCGGGCGAACACGAGTTCTTCACCAGCGCCAGTATCGGCATCAGCCTGTATCCACAGGATGGCAGCGACGTCGCCAGCCTGATCCGCAACGCCGACGCCGCCATGTACCGCTCCAAGGCCAAGGGCCGCAACCGGGTCGAAGCCTACACCCGTGACCTGACCGCCCAGGCCAGCGTGCGCGTGGCCATGGAACACGAACTGCGCCGGGCCATTGAACGCAACGAGCTGAGCCTGTGCTACCAACCCAAGTTCAGCCTCAAGACGCAAAGCCTGGTCGGCGCCGAAGCGTTGATCCGCTGGAGCCACCCAAGCCTGGGCGAAGTCCCACCGGAGCACTTCATTCACCTGGCCGAAGAGAACGGCACCATCCTCCAGCTCGGCGACTGGGTGCTGGAACAGGCTTGCCGTCAGATGCACAGCTGGAAGACCGGTTATCAATCCTTTGGCCCGCTGTCGATCAACCTCGCCGGCGCCCAGCTGCGCCAGCCTAACCTGGCCAAACGCATCGAACAGTTGCTCAAGACCTATCATCTGCAAGCCGGTGACCTGCAGCTGGAGATCACCGAGAACTTCATCATGAGCCAGGCCGAGGAGGCCCTGAGCGTGCTGCATCAGCTCAAACAGCTTGGTGTGCAACTGGCGATCGATGACTTCGGCACAGGCTATTCGTCCCTCAGCTACCTCAAGCGGTTGCCGCTGGACATCCTCAAGATCGACCAGTCGTTTATCCGCGGACTGCCCGACGACCCGCACGATGCCGCCATTGCGCGCGCCATCATCGCCTTGGGCCGCAGCATGCAACTGACGATCATTGCCGAGGGCGTGGAGAACCTCGCCCAGCAGCAATTCCTCGCCGCAGAAGGCTGTGAGCAGATCCAGGGCTACATCGTCAGCCTGCCGCTGCCTGCGGCAGAGTTCGCCACGAGCTTTCTTCGCATAGCACTATCGGATCTTTCGGATGGCACCCGTTCAAAACCCTCGTTATAATCGCGCCACCTCCTGGGGCCTATAGCTCAGTTGGTTAGAGCAGAGGACTCATAATCCTTTGGTCCACGGTTCGAGTCCGTGTGGGCCCACCAAACACACAACAAAGCCGCGCATCAGCGCGGCTTTGTTGTTTCTGCCTCAAGCAGCCGGCTAGTCCCAACTAGACGATGAGCCGAATAATCAAGCTCATCGGCTCACCAAATGAGCCGATTAGCTTGATTATTCGGCTCACGTATCTTGGATAGCCTCAAGCCCCTACCGATCTCGATCTGGCAACACGCTGAATGGGCGCATCTACCGGCCCAAGGTGCATTTCAAACTACCGCCACCCATCAGCGGGGCGGCTTTGCCGATGGCATCAATGCCGCTCAATACCAAGCGGTGGCGAAGGTGTCCAAGGCAACTGCGACCCGACACCTGAGCGATCTGCTGGAAAAAGGTTGTTTGATGCGTTTGCCAGGTGGCGGCCGCAGCACCCGCTATCAGATCAATTGGCCCGACAGTACAACAGCAACTGACGGCGCCGATTAAAGATCCCGCAACAGCAGGGTCTTGCCAACATTACGCACCGCCTGGCTGTACTGCCGGCGCCAGTTGTCACGCCAGAACGCTGCATCTGCTGCGGTGCCGTCGCTGGAACGGGCACGCAGAATATCGCTGGAAGAGACTTCTTCGGGCTGCTGCTGGCTCAGCATCGGGAAGGCCATGTAGGCCCTGAAGCGCTCGGAAAGAATCCGGTCGATGGCAGTCCCGCTGTAGGTCGACTGCTGCAACAAGCGTCTGCAGCCGCCATTGGAGACAATGTAGGCGTGGGTGCCGCGGGCCCGAACGCGCGCAATTCCACGACGCCAGGTCAACCAGACCTTACCCAGGTTTGCGCCCAGGTAGAACAGCTCGGGATCGCTGTGCTCGAGAAACCGGTTGATCTGCTCGACCTGAATCTGCTCGAACGCCAGCAGGGTGGCGTCGTCTTCAAGAATCAGCACGCGGCGATAGCCGCGCTCCACCGCCGTGCGGGCACACTTCATGTGCGAGTCAAAACAGCCCCGCTCCGGGCTCTCATTGTCTCGCTCCACCAGTATGAACTCGATCTCCAGCCCACTGCCGGCGAACTCGCGGCGCAATAACTCGCGACGGTCGTTGCGTTCCTTCAGGCTGATACAGAATACGCCGTCGATCGCCAGACGGCTGAGGTCCTTGGCTTTGCTCATCCCTTTGTTCTCTCGAAACAGATGCGAGCTGCGAAGGCACTGGGCATGTGCATTTCGCAGGACTCATTATGTCGACCATTCATGTCCGGCATCACGATTTGAAGGCGGGCGCAGACATTAGGAATACATTACTGCTTCCCGTCGGGCTTGTTGTAACACGTTGTACTCAATATGGGAGGTTTCGCGCAAGCGTGGCTGTAAAGTCGACGTTTCCAGCTCAGTGCGCTGAAACAGGCAAACTTGCCAGCCATAGGCCGAGATGACTAGGCTAGAGCCGCCCATTGAAGAGACTCGCCATGTCGGACGCCCGCCCCATCGCCCTCGACGAAATCGACCGTAAGCTCATTGCCCTGCTGCAGATCAACGCGCGTGAAAGCGTGGCGACGCTCGCCCGCCATCTGGGTATCGCGCGTACCACGGTCAATTCACGCTTGGCACGGCTGGAGAAGAGCAAAATCATCTCCGGTTATGGCGTACGCCTGGGCCAACGCCTGATCGGCGGTGGTTTGCAGGCGTATGTGGGAATCAAGGTACAGCCGCGCGCCGGCAAGGACGTGGTGCGCCGCATGAGTGCCATGGGTCAGGTCCAGCAATTGTGCGCAGTGAGCGGCGAGTTCGATTACGTGGCGTGGCTGCACACCGATTCGCCCGAGCAACTGGATCAGCTGCTCGACCAGATCGGCAGCCTCGAGGGGGTGGAGAAGACCACCACCTCGATCATTCTCAGCAGCAAGGTAGATCGCGGCCAGCCGGGCTGACTGGTCGCGTCTATTCAGACTGTTAGAGGCAGTGGCTGCCTCTTCGCGATCCGACTCGACCCGCGAAGAGGACGGCTCACGCACCACTGCACCAAACTTTTGATCAATAACCTCGTCGAATCGACCAGCCTTACCAACTTTAGACTACAAATTGATACTTAATAACGAACTCTCCACTCCCTAGAATGACCCCAGGCATTTCCTATACTCAGGCTCCGCCCCACGCGCAGCCCCTGGCAAGGTCACTCGATGAACAACAACAATCGCCACCCCGCCGACGGTAAACAGCCGATCACCATCTTCGGCCCTGACTTCCCATTCGCCTTCGACGACTGGCTGGAGCACCCCGCTGGCCTGGGCAGCATCCCGGCCGAGCGCCATGGTGAAGAAGTCGCGATCGTCGGCGCCGGGATCGCCGGCCTGGTAGCGGCCTACGAGCTGATGAAGCTGGGCCTCAAGCCGGTGGTTTACGAGGCGTCGAAAATGGGCGGCCGGCTGCGCTCGCAAGCGTTCAACGGTAGCGACGGGATCGTCGCCGAACTGGGCGGCATGCGCTTCCCCGTGTCGTCCACGGCGTTCTATCACTACGTCGACAAGCTGGGCCTGGAGACCAAGCCCTTCCCCAACCCGCTGACGCCGGCCTCGCCCAGCACGGTGATCGACCTCGAAGGCCAGACCTATTACGCCGAGAAGGCTTCAGACCTGCCAGCACTGTTTCAGGAAGTGGCCGACGCCTGGGCCGACGCGCTCGAAAGCGGAGCGCGCTTCGCCGATATCCAGCAGGCCATTCGCGACCGCGATGTGCCGCGCCTCAAGGCGCTGTGGAACACCCTGGTGCCGCTGTGGGACGACCGCACCTTCTACGACTTTGTCGCTACCTCGAAAGCCTTCGCCAAGCTGAGCTTTCAGCACCGCGAGGTGTTTGGCCAAGTGGGCTTTGGCACCGGCGGCTGGGATTCGGACTTCCCCAACTCGATGCTGGAAATCTTCCGCGTGGTGATGACCAACTGCGATGACCACCAGCACCTGATCGTCGGCGGCGTCGAGCAAGTACCGCAGGGCATCTGGCGGCATGTGCCGGAGCGCTGCGCACACTGGCCGGCCGGTACCAGCCTGAGCAGCCTGCACGGCGGCGCGCCACAAGCCGGGGTCAAGCGTATCGCCCGGGCCAGCGATGGCCGCCTGGCAGTCACCGACAACTGGGGTAACTGCCGGCACTACGCAGCCGTGCTGACCACCTGCCAGAGCTGGCTGCTGACCACCCAGATCGACTGCGAAGAATCGCTGTTCTCACAAAAGATGTGGATGGCCCTGGACCGCACGCGCTACATGCAGTCGTCGAAGACCTTCGTCATGGTCGACCGGCCGTTCTGGAAGGACAAGGACCCGCAGACCGGTCGCGACCTGATGAGCATGACCCTGACCGACCGCCTCACCCGCGGCACCTACCTGTTCGACAACGGTGATCACAAACCGGGGGTGATCTGCCTGTCCTACGCCTGGATGAGCGATGCGTTGAAGATGCTCCCGCACCCGGTGGAGAAGCGCGTACAGCTGGCGCTCGACGCGCTGAAGAAGATCTACCCGAAAACCGACATCGCCGGGCATATCATCGGTGACCCGATCACCATTTCCTGGGAGGCCGATCCGTACTTCCTCGGTGCTTTCAAGGGTGCCCTGCCGGGCCACTACCGCTACAACCAGCGCATGTACGCGCACTTCATGCAGGACGACCTGCCGAGTGAACAGCGCGGCATATTCATCGCCGGTGACGATGTGTCATGGACCCCAGCCTGGGTGGAGGGCGCGGTGCAGACGTCGTTGAATGCCGTGTGGGGTATCATCAATCACTTTGGTGGCAAGAGCCACTCGGACAACCCCGGCCCAGGCGACGTGTTCCATGAAATCGGGCCGATCGCCCTGGCCGACTGAAACAAGGAGGCGCCATGCGCATCGCTCTGTTCCAAGGCGCGCCCAGACCACTGGACGTGCCTGGCAACCTCGAACGCCTGCAGCATCAGGCGCAGTTGGCAGCGGCGCGCGGTGCGCAGTTGCTGGTGTGCCCCGAGATGTACCTGAGCGGCTATAACATCGGCAGCGCCCAGGTCGAGCGCCTGGCGGAAGCGGAAGATGGGCCGTCGGCGATGGCGGTGGTGGAGATCGCCCAGGCGCATCGTATCGCCATTGTTTATGGCTACCCCGAGCGCGGCGAAGACGGCGCGCTGTACAACAGTGTGCAGTTGATCGACGCGCATGGCCGCAGCCTGTGCAACTATCGCAAGACCCACCTGTTCGGTGAGCTCGACCGGGCCATGTTCAGTGCTGGCGCCGATCACTTTCCGGTGGTCGATCTCGACGGCTGGAAGGTCGGCCTGCTGATCTGCTACGACATCGAGTTTCCGGAGAACGCCCGCCGCCTGGCACTGGCCGGCGCCGAGCTGATCGTGGTGCCGACCGCCAACATGACGCCGTATGATTTCGTCTGCCAGGTCACTGTGCGTTCGCGTGCGCAGGAGAACCAGTGCTACCTGGTCTACGCCAATTACTGTGGGGCGGAGGGTGAAATCGAGTATTGCGGGCAGAGCAGTATCATTGCCCCTGATGGCAGCCTGCTGGCGATGGCAGGGCGGGATGAATGCCAGTTGTCGGCCGACATTGAGCGCGAGCGGGTGATTCAGGGGCGCGAGGCGTTTCCTTACCTGAGCGATCTGCGCCGGGAGTTGCATCAGCTTCGCCAAGGCTGAAATCGTTGCTGGCCTCTTCGCCGGCCCAGCCCGCGCCTACAGGACCTGCGCAACTTCGTAGGAGCGGGCTTGCCCCGCGAAGAGGCCGGATCAGCCACCGCCACATCCACGCATATGCGCTAGCATGATGCTTCGCCACACCGGAGCCCCCATGCCAGACGCCATCCGCCACCTGACCCTCGCCAATGGCCTGCAGCTCACCCTGCGCCACGCCCCTCGCCTGAAACGCGCGGCAGCGGCCCTGCGGGTGCACGCCGGCAGCCACGACGCACCCGCCAGATGGCCTGGCCTGGCGCATTTTCTTGAACACCTGTTCTTTCTCGGCACCGAGCGCTTTGCGCTGGCCGACGGCCTCATGCGTTACGTTCAGGGTGTGGCCGGTCAGGTCAATGCCAGCACCCGCGAGCGCACCACCGACTTTTTCTTCGAGGTGCCACCTGCAGCGCTGGCCGGCGGCCTCGAGCGCCTGTGCCAGATGCTTGCCGAGCCCGACCTGGGTATCGAACGCCAGCGCCGCGAGCGCGAGGTGATCCACGCCGAGTTCATCGCCTGGTCACGCAACCCAGAAGCGCAAACGCAATTCGCCCTGCTCCAGGCCGTGTCAGCGCAGCACCCGTTAAGCGCTTTTCATGCCGGCAACCGGCATACCCTCGCCGTGCACAGCGCCGCGTTCCAGCAGGCACTCGCGGCCTTTCACCAGACCTTCTACCAGGGCGGGCAGATGCACCTGAGCCTGTGCGGCCCACAGCCACTGGACGCGCTGGAAACCATCGCCTGCCAGTTCGGCAAACTGATCGCCAGCGGCGCGCCGGCCGCTCAGGCATCACCCCCGGCCTTGCTGGAAGGACCGTTGATCCAACCTGCCAGTGACAATGGACACCTGCAACTGCTGTTTGCCCACGAGCACCTTCCCAAGGGCACAGATCAGGCGATAGAGCTGCTGCTTGCCTATCTGGGCGACAGCCGACCGGGAAGCTGGTTGGCGGCGCTGCGCCAACGGGGCTGGCTGCAGGACTACAAGGCACAGGCCCTGCACGAATTTGCCGGCCAACTGCTTTGGCACCTGCGCCTGCAACTGCGCGAAGGGGCGTGCAAGCGCGAAGTTCGCGAGTTGCTCGACAGCTGGTTGAGCTTCATCCGCCAGGCCGACGCTCATGCCCTGAACGAGCAGTTTGGCCAGTTGCAACGCAGCCGTGAGCAAGCCGCGAGCGCGCTGGAGCTGGCCAGGCAAGACAGCACCGGACGCGCTTTCGGGCCACTCGACCAGCAGGGCTTGAGCGCCTTCCAAGCGCTGCTCGACAGCCTGCCGCCTGGTACTCCCGGCCAATGGCAGTTGCCGCCCGCCGATCCGCTGCTGCAGAGCGACTTGCCTGGCGCAACCGCAGCGTTGCCGACTGGCCTTGCGGTCACTGACTGCTTGCCGAGTTCACGCCAGTTCGCGGTGGTCTATCTGCGCTGGTCCATCGCCAGCCCTCAGCGAGCGCGCCTGCACGGCGTTCTCACACACGCATTGCGGCCCTTGGCCGAGCGCGCTGAGCGGGCCTCGGTCGAGCTTGATTTCAGCGCCAGTGGCGACCACTGGCAGTTGCGTTGTGCAGGCCTGCCCGCAGCCGTGATTCGCACTCTGGACGAGGCGCTGCAGCGACTGCGCACGCCGGAAGGCGACAGCTGGGCTGCGCCTGCACCGAATGCGCCACCGCTGATACCGATCAGGGCGTTGCTCAAGCAACTTCCAGAGGCTCTCACCGGTTCGCAACCCCAGTCATTGGCCTCAACCTCACGTGGGCTAGATCAGACGGTGCTTGATCAGGTCTGGCAAAACGCCGACTGGCAAGGCTTGGCTGTCGGCTTCGACAGTCATCAACAGGCAGCCTTGGGGGCTGTGCTGGGCGCGCAATCGTGGGGCCGCTGTGCGGCCCAATCGCGACGCAAGGCCGCTCCTACAGAGTCTGGGCATGGCCGGCGCTGGGTGCATGCCGATACTGCGGGCAGCGAGCATGCACTGCTATTTTTCTGTCCGTTGCCGGCGGCGCAGCAAGGCGCTGGGCGGCTGCTTGCGCAGTTGCTGCAGGGGCCGGTGTACCAACGTCTACGTGTCGAATTGCAATTAGGCTACGCCGTGTTCAGCGCCTTTCGTCAGATCGACGGGGTCGGCGGCCTGCTGTTTGGCGTGCAATCCCCGCACGCCACTCCGGCGCAAATCCTCGAGCACCTGCTCAACCTGCTCAAGGCGGGCATTACCCTCGACCTCCCTGCTCGCCAGGCCCTGGCTAGTACGTTCACGGAGAGCGCCATGCCCAATGCCGAGGTCGCCCATTGGGCATGGCAGACATATCTGGCTACAGAGGCAATCGATCTGGACGGCGTGCGCGGGTCTATTCTCAAGACCGGGCAAACGCAGCTTGATGCCCTGCTCCTCGATCTGCTCAACGCGAGAAATGGCTGGCTGTGTCTGGCCACCAGCGCAGCGCCAAGCCAGCAGTGGCGCTGATTGTTACCTGATCCGTAAGGGCGCTTTTCGCAGAATTAACCTTTCGGTACAAAAATTTCTTGTAAGATAACGCTATCCCAGCCAATGGAACCTCCTCGTCGAGGCGGTACCCAATAAGTAGCTGACAACCCCCAAGACCTATCCCGAAGGAGTCATCTCATGTGGACCAAACCTGCTTACACTGATCTGCGTATCGGCTTCGAAGTGACCATGTACTTCGCCAACCGCTAAGCATTGCTTGCGGTTCGACGCCTCGGTCCGCCGGGGCGTCGTTGTTTTCGGATAGCGCTTTTTGCTAGGTTTTTGCATAGAGAATAGCCATGTACATCCAGATTCTCGGTTCTGCCGCCGGTGGCGGGTTCCCCCAATGGAACTGCAACTGCGTCAACTGCAAGGGTTTTCGTGACGGTTCGTTGCGTGCCACGGCGCGCACCCAGTCATCGATCGCCCTCTCCGACGACGGCGAGCACTGGATCCTGTGCAACGCCTCGCCGGATATCCGCGCCCAGCTGCAAGCCTTTGCGCCAATGCAGCCAGCCCGCGCCCTGCGCGACACGGGCATCAACGCGATTGTCCTGCTCGACAGCCAGATCGACCACACCACCGGCCTGCTCAGCCTGCGCGAAGGCTGCCCGCACCAGGTCTGGTGCACCGACATGGTCCATCAGGACCTGACCACGGGCTTCCCGCTGTTCAACATGCTCAGCCACTGGAACGGCGGCCTGCAGTGGAACCGCATCGAGCTTGAGGGCAGCTTCGTCATCGACGCCTGCCCCAACCTCAGGTTTACCCCGTTCCCCCTGCGCAGCGCTGCACCACCCTACTCGCCGCACCGTTTCGACCCGCACCCAGGCGACAACCTCGGCCTGCTGGTCGAAGACCTGCGCACCGGCGGCAAGCTGTTCTACGCCCCAGGCCTTGGCCAGGTCGACGCCAAGTTGCTGGAGATGATGCACGGCGCCGACTGCCTGCTGGTCGACGGCACGCTGTGGGAGGATGATGAAATGCAACGGCGCGGCGTCGGCACCCGTACCGGGCGCGAGATGGGTCACCTGGCGCAGAACGGCCCCGGCGGTATGCTGGAAGTGCTGGATGGCTTTGCCCGCCAGCGCAAGGTGCTTATCCACATCAACAACACCAACCCGATTCTCGATGAAGACTCGCCCGAGCGCGCCGAAGTCCTGCGCCGGGGCGTCGAAGTTGCCTTCGACGGCATGAGCATCGAGTTGTAGGAGGCCCTGATGAGCGACGCAACGCCGATGTCCCCTGCCGAGTTCGAGCAGGCCCTGCGCGCCAAGGGCGCCTATTACCATATTCATCACCCGTATCATGTGGCCATGTATGACGGCCGTGCTACCCGTGAACAGATCCAGGGCTGGGTGGCCAACCGCTTCTATTACCAGGTCAATATCCCGCTGAAGGATGCCGCGATCCTGGCCAACTGCCCCGACCGTGAAGTACGTCGCGAGTGGATCCAGCGCCTGCTCGACCACGACGGCGCGCCCGGCGAAGACGGCGGCATCGAGGCCTGGCTGCGGCTCGGCCAGGCCGTCGGCCTCGACCCGGAGCAGTTGCGCTCGCAGGAGCTGGTGCTGCCCGGCGTGCGCTTCGCGGTCGACGCCTACGTCAACTTCGCCCGCCGCGCCAACTGGCAGGAAGCCGCCAGCAGCTCGCTGACCGAGCTGTTCGCCCCGCAGATCCACCAGTCGCGCCTGGACAGCTGGCCGCAGCACTACCCGTGGATCGACCCGGCCGGCTATGAGTACTTCCGCACCCGCCTCGGCCAGGCCCGGCGCGATGTCGAACACGGCTTGGCGATCACCCTGCAGCACTACACCACCCGCGAAGGCCAGGAGCGCATGCTGGAGATCCTTCAGTTCAAGCTGGATATCCTCTGGAGCATGCTCGACGCCATGAGCATGGCCTACGAACTGGACCGCCCACCCTATCACTCCGTCACCCGCGAGCGGGTCTGGCACAAGGGGATCACCCTATGAGTTTCGACCGCCAACTGACCCCCAACTGGCGCCCCGGCTATCGTTATCAGTACGAGCCGGCGCAAAAAGGCCATGTCCTGCTGTACCCCGAGGGCATGATCAAGCTCAACGAGAGCGCCGCGCTGATCGGTGGCCTGATCGATGGCCAGCGCTCGGTTGCAGCGATCATCGCCGAGCTCTCGCAGCAATTCCCCGATGTGCCCGAAGTCGCTGACGACATCGAGCAGTTCATGGAGGTGGCCCGTGCCGAACACTGGATCGTCCTCGCCTGAGGTGCCAGCCACACCGCCAGTCGGCCTGCCGCTGTGGCTGCTGGCCGAGCTGACCTACCGCTGCCCACTGCAGTGCCCTTACTGCTCCAACCCATTGGACTTCGCTGCCCAGGGCCAGGAGCTGAGCACTGAACAGTGGTTCCGTGTGATGGCCGAAGCGCGCGAAATGGGCGCGGCACAACTGGGTTTCTCCGGGGGTGAACCGCTGGTACGCCAGGACCTTGCCGAACTGATCGGCGAGGCCCGTCGCCTTGGCTACTACACCAACCTGATTACCTCTGGCATCGGCCTCACCGAACAGCGCATCGCCGAATTCAAGACGGCCGGCCTGGACCACATCCAGATCAGCTTCCAGGCCAGTGACGAGCAGGTCAACAACCTGCTCGCCGGCTCGAAGAAGGCCTTCGCGCAAAAGCTCGAGATGGCCCGTGCGGTCAAGGCCCACGGCTACCCGATGGTGCTCAACTTCGTCACCCACCGGCACAATATCGACAAGATCGACCGCATCATCGAGCTGTGCATCGCGCTGGAGGCCGATTTCGTCGAGCTTGCCACCTGCCAGTTCTACGGCTGGGCCCACCTCAATCGGCTCGGCCTGCTGCCGACCCAGGCGCAGCTGGAGCGCGCCGAACGCATCACCAATGAGTACCGTGAGCGGCTCAAGGCGGCCGGCAGCCCCTGCAAACTGATCTTTGTCACCCCCGACTACTACGAAGAGCGCCCCAAGGGCTGCATGAACGGTTGGGGCAGCGTGTTTCTCACGGTGACTCCCGACGGCACCGCCCTGCCCTGCCACGGCGCACGCCAATTGCCGGTGCAGTTCCCCAATGTGCGCGAGCACGACCTCAAGCACATCTGGTACGACTCGTTTGGCTTCAACCGCTTCCGTGGCTATGACTGGATGCCCGAGCCCTGTCGCTCGTGCGACGAGAAGGAAAAGGACTTCGGCGGCTGCCGCTGCCAGGCCTTCATGCTCACCGGCAACGCCAGCAACGCCGACCCGGTGTGTGCCAAGTCACCGCATCACGACATCATTCTCAAGGCGCGCGAAGAAGCCGAGCACGCCCACCTGGCCATTGAAGAGCTGACATTCCGCAATGAGCGAAACTCCCGTGTCATCGTCCGCGGCTGACTTCAGCGCCGCCCAGGCCGTCGCCGCCGGTACTGATTTTGCCGAACTCAAGGTCGGCGCCAGTGGCGTGTTCTGGAACGAATTCCGCCCTGCCGACGGTGCTTGCCGTATCTGGCAATGGCGCGATGAACAGGCCCATTGCCTGACCCCGGATGGCTTCAGCGTGCGCAGCCGGGTCTACGAATATGGCGGCGGCAGCTTCTGCCTCGGTGGCGATGGGCTGGTATTCGTCAACGAGGCGGATCAGCAGGTCTACACCCAGGCGCTGGATGGTTCGCCGCCACGCCCACTGACCCACGCTGACGATTGCCGGTATGGCGATGTGCTGTGGCGCGACGGCCAGGTCCTGGCGGTCGAGGAGCAGCATGGCCAATCGGTCAGTCATCGCCTGGTCAGCCTTGGCGGCCAAGGGCGCCAGGTACTGGCAGAAGGTGCCGATTTCTACGCGGCGCCCACCCTCAGTGCCGATGGCACGCGCCTGGCGTGGATCGAGTGGGACCGCCCGGAACAGCCCTGGACCCGCACCCGGCTGATGGCTCGCGAACGTGATGAGCACGGCGACTGGAACGCAGCGCGGTGTCTGGCAGGGGACGGCTCACAGCAGTTGTCGCTGCAACAACCACGCTTCGATGAGCAAGCCCGGTTGTATTGCCTGTCTGACCAAAATGGCTTCTGGCAACCCTGGGGCGAGATCGACGGTCAATGGCAGGCGCTGCCCGCCACCCCAGCCGATCACGCCGCCGCGCCTTGGCAACTGGGCGCCAGCAGCTGGATCGCGCTTGGTCCGCGGCGCTACCTGGCGAGCTGGTTTGAAGAAGGCTTCGGCCTGCTTGGCCTGCGCAATGAGGATCAGTTGCAGCAGTACGCTAGCGAGTACACGCGTTTTCGCAGCCTGGCGCTGGATGATCGCCACCTCTATGCAATAGCCGCCTCACCTGTCAGCCCACCCGCCGTGATCGCCATCGATCGGGTCAGCCAGCAGATAGCGTTACTGGCAGGTGGCGGCGCGCCTCTGCCAGCAGAACGTGTCAGCCGCCCGCAGCCGATCCGCTACCCCAGCGGCGATGCCCACGCGCACGGTTTCTTCTATCCGGCCATGAACAGCGCAGGCCCTTCGCCGCTGGTGCTGTTCATCCATGGTGGGCCGACCTCGGCCTGCTACCCGGTGCTTGATGCACGCATCCAGTACTGGACCCAACGCGGCTTTGCCGTGGCCGACCTGAATTACCGCGGCAGCACCGGTTATGGACGCGATTACCGCCAGGCGCTGCACCTGCGTTGGGGTGAAACCGACGTCGAAGACGCCTGTGCCGCGGTAGCGCACCTCGCCGGGCTTGGGCTGATCGATCCGGGCAAAGCGTTTATCCGGGGCGGTAGTGCTGGTGGCTATACCACACTGTGCGCGCTGGCCTTCCATGATGTATTCCGCGCAGGCGCCAGTCTGTACGGGGTCAGCGATCCACTGGCGTTGACCCGCAGCACGCACAAGTTCGAAGGGGATTATCTCGACTGGCTGATCGGCGACCCCGAGCGGGATACCGAGCGCTACCGGCAGCGCACGCCGTTGCTGCATGCCGAGCAGATCAAGGTGCCGGTGATTTTCTTCCAAGGGGAGCTGGATGCGGTGGTGGTGCCGGAGCAGACACGCGAGATGCTCGCGGCGTTGCAAGCCAATGGGATCGAGGCTGCAGGGCATTTCTATGCGGGTGAACGGCATGGGTTCCGCAAGGCTGAGAACCTGGCGCATGCGCTTGAGGAAGAGTGGAAGTTTTACTGCCGGGTGTTGGACCGATAGATCATGGGGCTGCTGCCACAGGTTCAAAGCCGGACCGGTCGGAAAGGGCCGCACAGCGGCCCCAACGGTCTCAACGCTTGGCGATGATATACACCGCATGCACGATGCCCGGAATGTACCCAAGCAGCGTCAGCAGAATATTCAGCCAGAACGCACCGGCAAACCCAACCTGCAGGAACACACCCAGCGGCGGCAGAAGAATCGCGATAATGATGCGAATAATGTCCATGCATGTCTCTCCGTCAAAGGGTTTAAACAGAGACTAGTCGCGCACGCCAGAGGTTCAACAGCTAGGCGCAAGGCCCCCCAAAAAGGGTTTTTGCGGATTGCCTAGGACGGTGGGGCTTGCAGGTTGGGGGCTTATCCGTTTGATGGGGTGCCGCTACCGATTCCTTCTGCCCTTACGGCCAACTCTTTCAAGGTCTTCTGAAATTGTGCCTGACTTGGGTACGCTGGGTCTGCTGCGCAGCCCTTTCGCGACACAAGGCCGCTCCCACAAGGGCGAACCGCGCCGCTTTTGAGGCATGCGCTATACCTGTGGGAGCGGCCTTGTGTCGCGAAAGGGCTGCGCAGCAGACCCGGCTTACTCAAGCCAGACTAAATCTCAAAGACCTTGAGAGGCCTGGTCGTAGGGAGGCAAGGGGCCAGAAGCGCCAGCAGATTAAATGGATAAGCCCACAATTTCTAAGCGACCCAAGCGAACAAATCATCCCCCAACAATGCGTGAAGACATAAAAAAACGCCCCGGGCCAAATGAAGCAGGCCAAGGGCGATGCGCAGACACGCGAGACGGTTCGTTTCAATTCTTCAGGCTGGCACCTCGCGGCGTTCCTTCAACTGGGCATGCAAACGGGCAAACGCGCGCGACAGGCGCAACAGCATCTCGTCAATGTTGCCCTTGCTCACCGTCAGCGCAGGTGAAAACCGCACCACGTCAGCCTGCGGCGCATTGAGCAGCAAGCCTTCGTCCAGAGCGGCCATCACCAGCTCCTGGGCCAGCTCGTGCTGCAACTGCAGCGCCCACAACAGCCCCTGCCCCCGCACCTCACCCTGGCCGTAGCGCCCGGCCAAGCGACTCAAGCCATCGCGCAAATGGCGGCCACTGTCCTGCACCTGCGCAAAGAACCCCGGCTCAAGCACAGTCTCCAGCACCGCCAGGCCAGCCGCGCTCATCAGCGCATTACCGTGGTGGCTGCCTTCCAGCTCGCCAGGGCCGGCGCAGCACGCAGTACCCCGCGCCAGCAGCGCTGCCAGTGGCACACCACCGCCCAAGCCTTTGCCCAAGGTGATGATGTCTGCACGCACGTCGTACGTCTGTTCGGCGAGCAGCGCGCCACAGCGACCGATACCGGTCTGTACTTCATCGAGGATCAGCAGAATGCCCAGCTCGCGGCACAACTGCTCGACACCCTTCAGATAGGCACGCGTCGCCGGAATAACCCCAGCCTCGCCCTGGATCGGTTCGAGCATGATCGCCACCGTGCGCGAATCGACCGCCGCATGCAGGGCCTCGAGGTCGTTGAACGGGACCTTGCTGAACCCCGGCAAGCCCGGCTCGCAGCGGTTGCACGGCAACGGGTCGGAGGCCGACAACGCCCCCAGGCTGCGGCCATGACAGCCCTGGCTGGCGGTGATGATGTGATAAGCGCCGTTGCGGTGCAGCTGGCCCCACTTGCGCGCCAGCTTGATCGCCCCCTCGCAGGCTTCGGCGCCGCTGTTGAGCAGGTAGGCCTGGTCACTGCCAGTGCTCTGGCACAAACGCTCGACCAAGGTCAGCAAGCCGCGGCTATGAAAGCCTGCTCCCGGGTTGATCAACGCCTGGGCCTGGTTGCCCAGCGCCTTCACTAGCACGCTCGGGCTATGCCCGAGGCTGTTCACCGCGCAGCCCTGGGTGAAGTCCAGATACGCCTGGCCTTCGCTGTCCCACAGCCACGAGCCCTGACCACGGACGAACACCTGCGGTGCCCGCTCGGCACTGGGCATCAGCCGTTTACGCGACAACGGCGCAGCGTCCGGCTCAGCCAGCGGGGCACGCGGGGGCTCGGCAACCACAGTAGCCGAACGGCGCAAGTTGAACAGGTTCATCAGGGCTCCAGGCAATCACGGTAACTGGCGGTCAAGGTCCGGTCATGCGCCGGAAAAACAGGTGATCAGCTGCAAAACCGATCTTTTAGCCTTGCCTATCAAACGTCTTTCTCATCAGCGCTGACAATCGACCAAAGCATCGCTGTGTAACGCTTGAACACGGCGATAGACTAGGCACTCCACGGCTTCTCGGCCATTTCGTTTTCCCAGCTTTTTCGATAAGTGTTGCTTATGGATTTTCGCCAACTGCGCTATTTCGTCGCGGTCTATGAAGAGGGCCATGTCGGCCGAGCGGCGGAGCGCCTGTCACTGTCTCAGCCGGCATTGTCGCAGCAGATCCGCCAACTCGAACACAGTCTCGACCTGAGCCTGTTCGAGCGCAGCAACAAGCGCCTGCTGCCGACCCTCGCCGCGCACACCCTTTACAACCACGCGCAGCCCCTGCTCGACGGCTTGCAGCGAGCCCACGAGGCCATGCGCAACTTCAAGGGGCAGTCGCTGCGTACCCTGGCCATCGGCGTGCTGCAGACCGTCCGTCCGAGCCTGGTGCCGAAGTTGCTGGAGCGCGTGCGCAAAGCGCAACCGCATCTGGTGGTGCAGATCTACGAGTTGTCGGGGCTGGAGATCGAACGGCGCCTGCTCAATGGCAACCTGGATATCGGCATCAGTTACCTGCCGCCGCGCCAACCGGGTTTGCATGGCCTGATGCTGTACGAAGATGAGCTGCAGCTGGTCATCCCCAATACCCATCCGTTGAAGGACTTCAAGAAGGTATCGATCAGACAGGCCGCCGAATTACCCATGCTGATGCTGGGCGAGGAGTTTCAGATCCGCCAGATCTGGAAAGAACAGTTGGCCAACCAAGGGCGCCGGCCGCAGGTACAGGCCGAGATGAACAACATGGGCGGGATTCTCGACAGCCTCGCGCATACCGCGTTGGCGACGATATTGCCCGGTCGGGCCAAGGAGGCTGCAGAGGATGACCAAGCGCTGCTGTGGAAGCCCTTGAGCGAGCCGCGGGTGCCACTCAAGGTTGGCCTGGTGTTCCGCGACGCTCAACGCCAGCAGGCTTCGGTGGAGCTATTGCGCACGTTGCTCGAGGAAGAAACCGATCCCCGCCCGTTAGGCGTTGCGCCATTGGACGTGCTGAACTGAAAAAGCTGCAGACAAAGAAAACCCCGCCGAAGCGGGGTTTTCCAGACTGTTTCCCTGACATCCTTATCGCCTCACCATCCTGGCGAGAATCCTACGGTTCCCTGTTCTGTCCTTTGCGCTTCCTGCGCTCCGTCCATGTAAGAAAGATTACCTGTGGATCCAATCTGAGAGAAGAGGCGAAAAGTCACCACGTCGTGTAGGAAAATGCTTACAAGCGGATGCCATGCAAACACAGGCGCCGCGCAGCGGCCCCGGATTCTCAGAACTGCGCAGCATCCAGCAGGTACAGCGTCTCGCTCCCCGCCTTCACCGAAGCCACCAGCGAATCCACCCGCGGCAGTAACCGGGCAAAGTAGAACCGCGCCGTCCCCAGCTTGGCACCATAGAACGCCTCATCCCCTTCACCCGCCTGGGCCGACCGCGCCATCAAGGCCCACATGTAGCCATAGGCTACGTACCCAAACGCATGCAGGTACTCGACTGACGCCGCACCAATCTCGTTCGGGTTGCCTTTGGCCTGCTCCAGCACCCACTCGGTGAGCCCATCGAGCTGCTCCAGCGCAGCGCCTAAAGGCTGGGTAAATTCGCCAAGCTCGCTGCCGGCAGTGCCAATGAACTGCCGAATCTCGTCAGCGAACACCCGGTAGAACGCGCCACCGCTGCCGACGACCTTGCGCCCCATCAGGTCGAGTGCCTGGATGCCGTTGGTGCCTTCGTAGATCTGCGTGATACGCACGTCACGCACCAACTGCTCCTGGCCCCACTCGCGGATGTAACCATGGCCACCGAACACCTGCTGGCCATGCACAGCGCACTCCAGGCCGGTATCGGTCAGAAAGGCCTTGGCCACCGGCGTCAGTAGCGCCACCAGCTCTTCACTGCGTTTGCGCGTGACCGGGTCTGCGCTGTACTTGGCGCTGTCCAGTTGCATCGCGACATAGGTGGAGAATGCCCGCCCACCCTCGATCAGGGCCTTCATGGTCAGCAGCATGCGGCGCACATCGGGATGGACAATGATCGGATCGGCGACCTTGTCCTTGGCCTGCGGACCGGTCGGCGAACGGCTCTGCAGACGGTCGCGCGCATACTCGACGGCGTTCTGGTAGGAGCGCTCAGCCGACGCCAGGCCCTGAATACCCACCCCCAGGCGCTCGTAGTTCATCATGGTGAACATCGCCGCCAGGCCCTTGTTCGGCTCACCGACCAGGTAACCCACGGCGCTGTCAAAATTCATCACGCAGGTGGCCGAGCCCTGGATGCCCATCTTGTGCTCGATGGAGCCACAGTTGGCGGGATTGCGCGCGCCCAGGCTGCCATCTGGATTGACCAGAAACTTGGGCACCAGAAACAGCGAGATGCCCTTCGGTCCAGCCGGGGCATCCGGCAACTTGGCCAGCACCAGATGAATGATGTTCTCGGTCAGGTCGTGCTCGCCGCCGGTAATGAAAATCTTGGTACCGCTGACCTGGTAGCTGCCATCCGCCTGCGGCTCGGCCTTGGTGCGGATAATGCCCAGGTCGGTACCGGCATGCGGTTCGGTCAGGCACATCGAGCCTGCCCAGACGCCGGCATACATGTTCGGCAGGTACTGCTGCTTGAGCGCCTCACTGGCGTGGGCGTTGATCGACAGGCAGGCACCGGCGGTAAGCATCGGATACAGTCCGAAGGACAGGCTCGAGGCATTGACCATCTCCTCGACCTGAGCCGAGATCGCCTTGGGCATGCCCATGCCGCCAAACTGCGGATCGCCACCGACGCCGACCCAGCCGCCTTCAGCGTAGGTCTGGTAGGCCTCGATGAAGCCGCTCGGCGTGCGCACTGCACCGTTGTCCCACTGGCAGCCTTCCTCGTCGCTGGCCCGGTTCAGCGGGGCGATGGTCTTGCTGGTGACCTTGCCGGCCTCTTCCAGCACGGCCAGAGCAGTCTCCTGGTCGACCGCTTCAGCCAGCTCCGGCAGCTGCGACCAGAGCTTGGCCACGTCGAAGACTTCATTGAGAACGAAGCGCATATCGCGCAGGGGCGCTTTATAGTCAGCCATGACAACCTCTCGCTAGTAGGGTCGGGCGGTCTTGCAGGACCGCTGCACTGGTTTGAACGCAGTGTAACCGAACAACTTTTGCGAGACATAGGGTCATCACGTGACTAGTTAGTATTGTATAGTCACGCCATTCGCTCGGCGCCGCGTCGCGATGGCTGGCCAAACTGGACGACACAGTTACGTCCCGCCCCCTTGGCACTGTAGAGCGCTTCATCGGCAGACTTGAGTACGGCTTCAGGGTTGCGGTGATCCATCAACCGCTCGGCGACGCCAATGCTGATGGTGACCGAAACCGTGGTATTGGCACCACCTGCACGGCGCTGGCGCCCTGCCCAGTCATCCTGCGGGCGACTGCTCTGGTCACGCAACTGAATCGCATAGTTGGCGATCATCTCGCGCACCGCTTCCAGATGCGGCAGGCACTCTTCGGCCGTCTTGCCGGCAAACACCAGGGCAAATTCTTCACCGCCGTAGCGATACGCCCTACCGCCGCCCGTGACTTTGGACAGCCGGCTGGCGACCAGGCGCAGCACCTGATCGCCGACATCGTGGCCATGGGTGTCGTTGAATTTCTTGAAATGATCGACGTCAGTCATGGCGATCACGTAATTACGCCCGAGGCGCTGCATCCGCTCATTCAGTGCGCGACGCCCCGGCAAGCCGGTCAACTCGTCGCGGAAGGCCATCTGGTAGGCCTCGTGCGACACCGCCGCGGCAATCATCAGCATCACCTGGCTGCACATGATGTTCAGCGTGAACGGCAGGATAAAGGTCTTGGGCAGCATCCAGAAAATGCCGATCAGGCCGATGATCTGCGCCGCATGCAGTGGCCGCGGCTGGCGCAAGTACTGCACCACGAGCAGGATGAACACCCCAAGAAACACCGGGTAAGTCAACTGGATCAGGCTCATCCACTGCCCATGCAGCGTGGGCCAGCGAATCTCCGCCAGCCACTTCAACAGCGCCTCGGGAAAGCTCTGCTCCAGGGCCACGGCCACGCCGCCCACCGCGAACAGCACGGCGCAACGGGCGAGCATGTCTTGCGCGAGGTGGGTGCGTTCCTGCCACGCGGCGAACAGGCCGAACATGGCCGGCAGCAGCAGGCAGACCAGATGGAAGATAACTGCAGCGTCATCGCGGACGCGGCCGTTGTCACGGTAAAAGTCGGTCTGGGTATCGAGCAGGAAGTAGCCGATGTACACCGTGACCATCAGAAAAAGTTCGCGCTGGCGACGGTATACCACGCAGTAGGCACCGCCCAGCAGCAGCACCAAGGTAGGCAAAACGTTGAACAGCGATGTGAAGAAGACGCTGAGGTCTCTTACATACGCCGCGGCGAGCCCCGACACCAGCAGTACCAGTGACGGTAGAAAATGGCTCGCGCGTACAGCAGATAGTTGAAACAAGGGAATCTCCAACCCGGCAGATTAGTGGTGGCATTGTGCCTTTACTTCATCGGCAGCGCGAATGAATAGATGAATACATGGGAGGGGTTAACGGCAGGGGGGCGCTTAGGCTTAGCGTTTGTCTGTAGCAGGGTGTTAGGAGTGGTCCGTCGGGCTTGCCCCGCGAAGAGGCCATGACGGCTGGCAAAAAAGGTTCTTCACGGTGGCCGGGGGCGGCTGGGGCTGGGGCTGGGGCTGGGGCTGGGGCTGGGGCTTGGGCTTGGGCTTGGGCTTGGGCTTGGGCTTGGGCTTGGGCTTGGGCTTGTAGGTTGGGGACTTATCCATTTGATATGTTGGCTTTTCGGGCCTCTTCGCGGGGCAAGCCCGCTCCTACAGGTATTGCGCAAATTTTGAATTCGGCGCAGTACCTGTAGGAGCGGGCTTGTCCCGCGAAGAGGCCGGTACTGCCAACGCAAATCGCAGGGCGCAGCCTTGCCAACCACCCCACAAATCCGCTGGTAAACAAACAACGCGAGAGCGCAGCGATTCGCCTGCCGTTGCCCTGATTGGTGTAGAGCCAGGCAGGTATGCAAATCCTGTAGGAGCGGCGGCGCGGCGATCCGACTTGCCCCGCGAAGAGGCCGGTACTGCCAATGCAAATCGCAGGGCGCAGCCCTGCCAGCCACCCCACAAATCCGCTGGTAGATAAACAAAGCGAGAGCGCAGCGATTCGCCAGCCGTTGCCCTGGCTGTTGATCTTGCTCTTGATCTACCAGCGACTTCAGGAGGCCGAGTGGAGGTCTTGCGTAGGGAGGTGGAGGCCATGGATGGCCGGAAAGCGCTGAGGCCCAGGATGGGCCGTACAGCGCGGTCCTCCCGGAGCAAGACCGGAGCGAGGGAACCCCGCAGCGTAGCGTAGGGGCCGGATGCAGGAGCAAGCGGTTTTTGGTTACTTTTTTCCAAGAAAAAAAGTGACCCGTC
The DNA here is from genome assembly GCF_017875955.1 of Pseudomonas sp. BP8. Lineage (GTDB taxonomy): Bacteria > Pseudomonadota > Gammaproteobacteria > Pseudomonadales > Pseudomonadaceae > Aquipseudomonas. The sequence goes on from NZ_JAGINK010000001.1 coordinate 82,927, forward strand.
GTAAGGACGGAAGGGGCCAGTGATGCCACCACATCAAATGGATAAGTCCCCAACCTCAAGCCCCAGCCCCAGCCCCAACTCCCCCAACAATCCACGAAAAACCAAAAAACCGCCTGCCAATGAGACAGACGGTTTTCGCTAAAGCAAACAGTCTCAGATCGACAAGCCGAAATGCTCCTCGTCCATCGCCATCAGGTTACCAGCGCCGGACAGCATGGTTGCCACATGGGTACGGGTACGCGGCAGAATCCGCTGGAAGTAGAAACGCGCAGTCTGCAGCTTGGCGGTGTAGAACGCCTCTTCACTGGTACCAGCAGCCAGTTTCTCGGCAGCCAGGCGAGCAATATCAGCCCAGAAGTAAGCCAGGCAGGCATAGCCGGAGTACATCAGGTAGTCGACCGACGCAGCGCCGACTTCCTCACGGTCCTTCATGGCCGCCATGCCGATCTTCATGGTCAGCTCGCCCCACTCCTTGTTGATCGCCGCCAGCGGCTCGACGAACTCCTTGATCGACGCGTTGCCTTCTTGCGCCTGGCAGAACTTGTGGACGATCTTGGTGAAGCCCTTGAGCGCTTCGCCCTGGGTCATCAAGACCTTGCGCCCCAGCAGGTCGAGGGCCTGGATGCCGGTGGTGCCTTCGTACAACATGGAAATCCGGCTATCACGCACGTTCTGCTCCATGCCCCACTCGGCAATGAAACCGTGACCACCGTAGATCTGCACGCCGTGGTTGGCGGACTCGAAACCGACTTCGGTCATGAACGCCTTGGCGATCGGGGTCATGAACGCCAGCAGCGCGTCAGCCTTTTTGCGGGCTTCTTCATCTTGGCTGTACTTGACGATGTCGACCTGCTGCGCGGTGAAGTAAACCATCGCCCGGTTGCCTTCGGCAAAGGCCTTCATGGTCAGCAGCATGCGCCGCACGTCAGGGTGGACGATGATCGGGTCGGCAGCCTTGTCGGGCGCTTTCGGGCCGGTCAGGGAACGCATCTGCAGGCGATCACGGGCGTATTTCAGACCGCCCTGGAAGGCCACTTCGGCATGGGCCAGGCCCTGCAGCGCGGTGCCCAGACGAGCGGTGTTCATGAACGTGAACATGCAGTTCAGGCCCTTGTTGGCAGGGCCGATCAGGTAACCCGTGGCGCTGTCGAAGTTCATCACACAGGTGGCGTTACCGTGGATGCCCATCTTGTGCTCCAGCGAGCCACAGCTGACGCCGTTGCGCTCACCCACGCCGCCATCGGCGGTCAGCAGGAACTTCGGCACGATGAACAGCGAAATGCCTTTGGTGCCCGCCGGGGCATCGGGCAGGCGCGCCAGGACGATATGGACGATGTTGTCGGCCATGTCGTGCTCGCCGGCCGAGATAAAGATCTTGGTCCCGGACACTTTGTACGAGCCATCTGCCTGAGGCTCGGCCTTGGTCCGCAGCATGCCCAGATCGGTGCCGCAGTGCGGCTCGGTCAGGCACATGGTGCCGGTCCACTCGCCTGACACCAGCTTGGTCAGGTAGGCCTCTTGCTGCTCTGGCGTGCCGTGCTCGGAGATGGTGTTCATCGCGCCGTGCGACAGGCCTGGGTACATGCCCCACGACCAGTTCGACTCACCGACCATTTCGCTCACCGCCAGGCCCAGCGACTCCGGCAGGCCTTGGCCGCCGTGGGCGAGGTCATGGGCCAGGCTCGGCCAGCCGCCTTCGACGAACTGCTTGTAGGCTTCCTTGAAGCCGGTAGGAGTTTTCACCCCCGACTCGCTCCAGGTGCAGCCTTCAAGGTCACCAACGCGGTTCAGCGGGGCCAGCACTTGCTCACAGAATTTCGCACCTTCCTCAAGGATCGCGTCGACCATGTCGGGCGTGGCCTCCTCGCAACCCGGCAGGCTTTGATAGTGCGCTTCGTAGCCGAGCAGCTCGTCGCGAACGAAGCGAATATCACGCAAGGGGGCTTTGTATTCAGGCATTGCGATGAACCTCTTGAGGAGTCCGGTGGGGTGACCGCTGATACCGACCAGCTCTTGGGTGGCTTTCGGTCAAACAGTTGTTTGAAACTTACGTTTAGGGGCCGGTATTGTCAAGGAGGGACTATGGTGCCATTTACGTCACGAAATATGGCTTTTACGCCAGCATCAACAATCGCCAGGTGCAATACGGCAGCGGGCTTGCCCCGCGACCACGCCAGAGTTTCAGACAAGACTGTCTGACCTGGCGTGATCGCAGGGCAAGCCCGCGTCTTGGTAAGCAGTTTGACCGCCTGTGGATCAGGCGTAGGTGTCGATGAACCTGCCGAGCATTTCGTCGGAAGCCTTGGCGACGTTGACGCCTGCCGCGACTTCATTTTTGCCCAGGGCCAGTTGCACGGTACTGGTGGCCATGTCCATTTGCTGACTGCGATCGACCGCACGCAAGCGCTCGGCCTGGTAGTCGCTGGACTGGCTGGTGGCGGCACGCTCGACGGTGCCGTTGGCGATCTGGCTGGCGGCCTGGTCGACGCGGTTCTGGCCGGCCTGGATGGCGCCAAGACCTGCGTAGTAGGCGGAGCTACCGGTGATTTCCATGTCAAGACTCCAATAACGCTGGATTACAGACAGGCTCCATTAAAGCAGCCCAACGGCAAAAAGGCCCGTTTAAATCCCTAATAGCCCAGTGCCAGCCGATAGACCCAGGGCATACCCGCCGGCATCAATCGAGCAGATCCAACTGCAAATACTCAGCCACCGCCGCCGCCCCAGGCTGCTTGAGCTTGGGCACCCGCCCCAGGCAAGGCGCCGGCAGACGCTCGGCCAGGCTCGCCAGGTTTTCTTCCAGTCGCGAGGTCTTGGGCTCGATCACGTTGGCCACCCACCCCGCCAATTGCAGACCATCACGCGCGATCGCCTCAGCGCTGAGCAGTGCATGGTTGATACAACCCAACCGCACCCCCACCACGAGGATCACCGGCAGCTTCAAGGCAATCGCCAAATCCGACAGATTGGCTTGATCCGACAACGGCACCCGCCAGCCACCGGCCCCCTCGATCAGGGTAAAGTCCGCCTCCTGAGCCAGCACATGGCGCATAGCCACCAGCAGCGCCGGCACGCCCAGTGCGATCCCCGCCTCACGCGCCGCCAGGTGCGGGGCGATGGCCGGCTCGAAGGCGAACGGATTGACCTCCTCGTAGGCCAGCTTCAGCGTGCTTTCGTCGATCAACGCCAGGGCATCGGCATTACGCAGCCCCTTGCTGGTTACGCTACAGCCAGACGCCACCGGCTTGGCTCCCAGGGTGCTGAGGCCGTTCAGACGGGCCGCATGCAGCAAGCCGGCGGCGATGGTGGTCTTGCCGACGTCGGTGTCGGTACCCGCGATGAAATACCCCTGATTCATGTCACTCCCCCGCCTGCAATGGCTTGCGCAGCACACCATAGACCACCTGATAGGTGGCCGGCAGACCCTGCGGCTGACGGAAGCGCTCATACGCCTGCAGCAAACCCTGCAGGCGTGCTCGGCCGGTCAGGCCGGCCGGGCGACCGGGGTTGAGGTTGTGCGCCCCCAAGGCCTTCAGCTCATGGGTCAGGCTGCGCAGATCCGGGTAATGCAAAACCTGCGCGCGCTGCTCAAGCCCCAGCAGCTGCAGGCTGCTCGCGGCGCACAGGCGTTGATAATCCTCGAAGCGGCGGAAGCGATTGACGTGGGCCATGCCATCCACGGCCTGCCAGCTGGCGCGCAGTTCGTCGAGGGTGCCGACACACAGGCTGCTGAACGCCAATACCCCGCCCGGGCGCAGGACCCGCTGCGCTTCATCGAGCACATTGGCGAACTGGCTGCACCACTGCACAGCGAGGCTGCTGAACACCAAGTCGACGCAGTCAGCCTGCAACGGTAGGCGTTCGGCATCGCCTGCGACGTGAAAACGCGCACCACCCTCGCGCCGGGCATGGCCGAGCATGCCTTCGGCGATATCTACCGCAACCCCCAGCGAACCGGCAAAACGCTCGGCCAGCGCCCGGCTGAAGTGGCCGGTACCACTGCCCAGATCGAGCCAACGACTGGGGGCAAGATCGCCCGGCAGTCGGCCGAGCAGATCACTACCGACCGCCCGCTGCAGGGCCGCGACGCTGTCATAACTGGCCGCAGCCTTGGAGAACGACGCCGCCACCTGGCGTTTGTCCGGCAGCATGCCGGGCAGGCTCGGCTGGGAAAGATCAGTCATCACCACTCTCATGCAGAAAACTCTTGATGCCCGCCGCCAGCTCCTGTGGATATTCCAGCAGGAAGGCGTGCGAACTCTCTTCGACCAGGCCGACTTCAACGTCAGGGAGCAGCTCGCTCAAGGCCTTGGCCGCCTCCGCCGGGACCAGCGCATCGCTGCCGGCAAACAGGTGCAGCTGAGGGCCGGCGTACTGTTCCAGCGCCGCGCGGGTGTCGAGCCGGGCGAGCACTTCCAGGCCGCTGGCGAGGTACAGCGGGTCGGTATTGGGCACCCCTACGCCGAGCTGGCGCAGCAACGTGCGCGGCATCTGCGCACCCTCGCTGCACAGCGTGCGAAAGCGCTTGAGGGTGACCTGGGGATGGCTGCGGCAACCATCGACAAAGGTACCGAAGGTGTCTGGCGCCATGCCGTGCGGCCAATCCGCCCGGCTGACGAAACTCGGGTTGCTAGCCAGCGTCAGCAGCCCACAACAATGATCACCGCGCCGGCGCGCCAGTTCGCTGGCGAGCATGCCGCCCAGCGACCAGCCGCCCAGCCAGGTGTCGCGCGGCAACTTGCGATCAAGCTGGTCGACCCAGGCCTGCACATCGCCCTCGGCCAGTTCCGGCAAGGGCATCAGTTCGACCAGCAAACGTGAGTCCTGCGCCCGCAAGCTGGCGGCGAGCGGTTCCAGTGCAGCGGTGCCCAGGCCCCAGCCTGGCAAAAGGATCAGTCGGTTACGCATCGGCGGACTCCAGCAGTGGGAAACACTCGGCCAATGCATTCAACAATAGCTCGACCTGGGCCGCACTGTGCGCGGCGCTCAAGGTTACCCGCAGGCGCGCACTGCCTGCAGGCACGGTCGGCGGGCGAATCGCCGTCACCAGCAGCCCGCGCTCACGCAACATCCGTGACAGCTGCAAGGCACGTGCGCTGTCGCCGATCAGGATCGGCTGGATCGGCGTCTGGCTGTCCATCAACTGCAAACCGATCTGCTCCGCGCCCCGGCGGAACTGGCCAATCAGCGCAGCCAGGTGCTCGCGCCGCCAGCTTTCGCGGCGCAGCAGTTGCAAGCTCTTCAGCGTCGCGCAGGCCAATGCCGGCGGTTGGCTGGTGGTGTAGATGTACGGCCTGGCGAACTGCACCAGCGCCTCGATCAGCTCTTCACTGCCGGCGACAAAAGCGCCCGCCGTGCCACAGGCCTTGCCGAGCGTGCCGATCAACACCGGGACATCATCCAGACCCAGGCCGAAGTGCTCGACGATCCCGCCGCCATTGGCGCCGAGGGTGCCCAAGCCGTGCGCGTCATCGACCATCAACCAGGCACCGCGGGCTCTTGCCGTTGCCGCCAGGGCCGGCAGGTCAGCGAGGTCACCGTCCATGCTGAACACCCCATCGGTCACCACCAGGGTGTTGCCGGTGGCCTTGTCGAGGCGCTTGGCCAGGCTGAGCGGGTCGTTGTGCAGATAGCGGTTGAAGCGGGCGCCGCTGAGCAGCCCACCATCGAGCAGCGAGGCGTGGTTGAGGCGATCCTGCAGGATCGTGTCACCCTGCCCGACCAGCGCGGTGATCGCCCCCAGGTTGGCCATGTAGCCGGTGGAGAACAGCAAGGCGCGCGGCCGCCCGGTAAGCTCGGCAAGCGCCTCTTCGAGGTCGTGATGCGGTGTGCTGTGACCGATCACCAGGTGCGAGGCGCCACCACCCACCCCCCAGCGCTCGGCGCCAGCACGCCAGGCGGCGATCACCTCGGGGTGATTGGCCAGGCCCAGGTAGTCATTGTTGCAGAAGGCCAGCAGTGGCTGGCCATCGACCACCACCTCTGGTCCCTGCGGGCTTTGCAGCAACGGCCGCTGCCGATAGAGGTCGGCGGCGCGCCGTTCGGCAAGGCGCGCCGACAAGTCGAAGGCCATGCTCAGGCAGACGCTGCGTCGTAGAACATCTCGCTGCTGCGCTGCTCGACCAATGCCTGCTCGATGGCGGCCTGATGCACTTCGTCAGCGTGCTCTTCGCGCGCTTCCGGCTTGATCCCGAGGCGGGCGAACAGTTGCATGTCCTTGTCAGCCTGCGGGTTGGCGGTGGTCAGTAGCTTCTCGCCGTAGAAGATCGAGTTGGCGCCAGCCATGAAGGCCAGGGCCTGCATCTGCTCGTTCATCGCTTCGCGGCCAGCGGACAGACGCACATGGGATTTGGGCATGAGGATCCGGGCCACCGCCAGCATGCGGATGAAGTCGAACGGGTCGACGTCTTCTTCATTGGCCAGGGGCGTGCCGGCAACCTTGACCAGCATGTTGATCGGCACCGACTCCGGGTGCTCAGGCAGGTTGGCCAACTGGATCAGCAGGTTGGCACGGTCATCGAGCGACTCGCCCATGCCGAGGATGCCCCCCGAGCAGATCTTCATCCCGGCATCGCGGACATACGCCAGCGTTTGCAGGCGCTCGCTGTAAGTGCGGGTGGTGATGATGCTGGTATAGAAGTCGGGCGAGGTGTCGAGGTTGTGGTTGTAGTAGTCCAGGCCGGCGCTGGCCAGCGCGGCAGTCTGGTCCTGATCGAGGCGACCGAGGGTCATGCAGGTTTCCAGGCCCAGGGCCTTGACCCCTTTGACCATCTCCAGCACATACGGCATGTCCTTGGCGGACGGGTGCTTCCAGGCGGCGCCCATGCAGAAGCGGGTCGAGCCGATGGCCTTGGCCCGGGCGGCTTCCTCAAGCACCTTCTGCACTTCCATCAACTTCTGTTTTTCCAGCCCGGTGTTGTAGTGGCCGGACTGCGGACAATATTTGCAATCTTCCGGACAGGCACCGGTCTTGATCGACAGCAGCGTCGACACCTGTACGCGATTGGGGTCGAAATGTGCGCGATGCACGCTCTGCGCCTGGAACAGCAAGTCGTTGAACGGTTGCTGGAACAATGCTTTGACTTCGGCCAGGGCCCAGTCGTGACGTGTTGTTGCAGTTGTGCTGGCGCTCATCGGCGTTTCCTTATCTAGGCTTTGACTGGCGCGGTGACAGCAAAGCCGCCGGCGCATCACGGATAAGCGCAATATTTACGGAAGGCCCATGGACTGTCAACTACTGGTAAGGCGACCGGTTTACAAGTGTATAAATATTGATCAAGCATGTCTGCTCTGTGATGAGCCCGCCGATCAGGCCTACCCGCTGTGCATGGCCTGTGAGGCCGAGTTGCCCTGGCTGGTGGAGCAATGCCTGCAGTGTGCGCTGCCGCTGCCGATGGCGGACCTCAGTTGCGGCCAGTGCAGCCGCCGGCCGCCGGCGTTTGCCCACGTGGTTGCGCCGTGGCATTTCGGTTTTCCGCTGGACACCTTGGTCAGCCGCTTCAAGCATCGTAGCCAGTGGCCGATCGGCCAGTTGCTGGCGCGACTGCTCGGGCATGCCCTGGAGCATCGCTACGCAGAAGGCCTGGCACGGCCTGACCAGTTGTTGCCCGTGCCACTGGCGGCACGTCGACTGCGCCAGCGCGGGTTCAACCAGGCCGAGATGCTCGCACGCTGGCTGTCTGGGCAGCTGAAGATTGCCTGCAACGGGCGCTTGCTTCAGCGCTCGCGGGATACGCCGGCGCAGCAGATGCTCGGCGCACGGGAACGACGGCGCAACTTGCGTCAGGCGTTTTGCCTGGCGCCTGGGGCCAATGTAGAGGGGCTGCATGTGGCAGTGATTGACGATGTGCTCACCACTGGCGCCACCGCCCATGCGCTGGCCGAGGTACTGCGCAAGGCGGGGGCGCGGCGGGTCGATGTGTATTGTTTGGCGCGCACGCCGAAACCTGGTCAGGCTTGAGGGCCTAGGGGGCCGCTGCGCGCCCCTTTCGCGACACAAGGCCGCTCCCACAGTGTGGACCGCGTTACCACAGGGGGACTGTGCAACGCGGTCCACACTGTGGGAGCGGCCTTGTGTCGCGAAAGGGCTGCGCAGCGGCCCCGGCATTCGACTTGACTCAACCCAGGTGGGGAGGCAACGTCGCTCCATCCACCCCTATGGCCCGCATTCATGTCCCTGCCCAGCCCACTCACCCAGCACATCGCCCGCCGCCCGCAGCGTATCGCCCTGCTCCAGCACGTCGCCGAACAAGGCTCGATCACCCGCGCCGCCAAGGCCGCCGGCATCAGCTATAAAGCCGCCTGGGATGCGATCGACGAGCTCAACAACCTGGCCAGCGAGCCGTTGGTCGAGCGCAGTACCGGCGGTCGCGGTGGCGGTGGCGCACGCTTGTCAGCCGAGGGCGAACGCGTGCTGCGCCTGTACCAGCGCGTGCAAAGCTTGCAGGCTCAGGTGCTGGAGGCCGCCGAGCAAAGCAGCGACCTCGACCTGCTCGGCCGCCTGATGCTGCGCACCAGTGCCCGCAATCAGTTGCAAGGCGAAGTCAGCGGACTGCGCCGAGAAGGTCGGCATGACCGGGTCACCCTGACCTTGGCCGGCGGACTGGAGATCGAGGCGCTGATTACCCGCGACAGCACCGAACGCCTGGAGCTGGGCTTGGGCAGCATGGTGGTGGCATTGCTCAAGGCCGGTTGGGTGCAGGTGCTCGGTGCCGGTGACGTGGCCGAGCCCGGGAGCAACTGCCTGCACGCCACGGTTGAGGAAGTGCTGGCGCATGAAGGCGACAGCAGTGAAGTGAGACTGGCGCTGGGCAATGGACAGACGCTGTGCGCATTTGTCGACGCGCAATGGTTGCGGGAACGGCAGGTTCGCTCGGGGTGGCAGGTGCGGGCGCAGTTTCATCCGTCCTATGTACTGCTTGGGGTACCTGCGTAGGCAGGCCATGCGCCGGAGAGGAATGCGATACCATGGTGCTCACGATGTCGCCCCTCCGGAGCTCCAATGTCCCACCCCTTCGACACCCTCACCCCCGACCTGGTCCTGGACGCCGTTGAAAGCATCGGCTATCTCAGCGACGCGCGGGTGCTGGCGCTCAACAGTTACGAGAACCGTGTCTATCAGGTGGGCATCGAAGACCAGCAGCCGCTGATCGCCAAGTTCTATCGGCCGGGCCGCTGGAGCGATGCGCAGATCCATGAGGAGCACAGCTTCACCGCCGAACTGGCCGACTGCGAAGTACCGGTGGTGGCGCCAATCCAGCTCGACGGGCGCAGCCTGTTCGAGCACCAGGGCTTTCGCTTTGCGCTGTTCCCCCGGCGCGGTGGCCATGCGCCCGAACCGGGCAACCTCGACCAGTTGTACCGCCTCGGCCAGTTGCTCGGGCGCCTGCACAAGGTCGGCGCTACCCGCCCGTTCGAACACCGCGAAGCACTGGCTGTGGACAACTTTGGGCACGCCTCGCTCGAGACCCTGCTGGCCGGCAACTACGTCCCGAAAGAACTCCTTCCCGCCTACGAGTCGGTCGCCCGCGACCTGCTCAAGCGGGTCGAGGCAATCTACGCGCGCACCCCGCATCAGCTGATTCGCCTGCACGGCGACTGCCACCCCGGCAACCTGATGCACCGCGACGAGGCCTACCACGTGGTCGACCTCGACGACTGCCGCATGGGCCCCGCCGTGCAAGACTTGTGGATGATGCTCGCCGGCAGCCGTGAAGAGCGCCTCGGGCAATTGGCCGAACTGATCGACGGCTACAACGAATTCCATGACTTCGACCCACGCGAACTGCCCTTGATCGAGCCCTTGCGTGCCTTGCGCCAACTGCACTACAGCGCTTGGCTGGCGCGGCGCTGGGACGATCCGGCATTCCCCCGCAGCTTCCCCTGGTTCGGCCAGCCACGCTACTGGGGCGACCAGATCCTTGCCCTGCGCGAACAAATTTCCGCCCTCGACGAGCAACCGCTGAAATTGTTCTAGAAGCTGAGGACGGTCTGTCTACAATAGGCGTGCTGTATTTAGCTACCTAAGCAAGGATTCTGCATGCACGCCGCAAACCCGCGTCGCGGGTACATTCTGGGCCTTACCGCCTACATCATCTGGGGCTTGTTCCCCCTGTACTTCAAAGCCATCCAAAGCGTTCCGGCGGTCGAGATCATCGTCCATCGGGTGCTCTGGTCGGCGCTGTTCGGTTCACTGTTGCTGTTGGTCTGGAAACACCCAGGCTGGTGGCGCGAGCTGCGCGATAACCCGCGTCGGCTGGCGATTCTGGCGCTTAGCGGCGCGTTGATCGCCGGCAACTGGCTGACCTACGTGTGGGCGGTCAACCACGGTCGCATGATCGAGGCCAGCCTGGGCTATTACATCAACCCACTGGTCAACGTCCTGCTCGGCATGCTCCTGCTCGGCGAACGCCTGCGCCGCCTGCAATGGCTCGCGGTGGGGCTGGCGGTAGTCGGCGTCGCGCAACAGGTGGTGCAGGTCGGCAGCCTGCCGTGGATTTCGCTGGTGCTGGCACTGACCTTTGGTTTCTATGGCCTGATTCGCAAGCAGGCGCCCGTGGCGGCGCTGCCTGGGCTGGTGGTGGAAACCTGGATCCTGGTGCCGCTCGCCCTTGGCTGGTTGCTGTTGAACCCGGCTGCGAGCAGTGCCCAGGGCGAGTTCTTCAGTACCAGCCAGGCGCTCTGGCTGATCGCTGCAGGGCCAGTGACCCTGGTGCCGCTGGTGTGCTTCAACGCTGCGGCTCGGCACCTGCCCTACACCACCTTGGGTTTCCTGCAATACCTGGCACCTACCCTGGTGCTGCTGCAAGCGGTGCTGCTATTTGATGAGCATCTGTCGTCGAGCAGCCTGGTGGCGTTGGTCTGCATCTGGTCAGGGCTGGTGCTGTACAGCGTCGATGCCTGGCTGTCGCTGCGCAAGCGCGCCTGATCATTAAATGATCATAACTCTACAGGCCACGAATGACGTGGCCTGTAGAGACATCTCCAGAGGTTATCCACAGGCGGGTCCAAGTAAATCTGGGATAACCGCTGATGGGCGCAACGACGCCTCTCCTGTAGGAGCGGGCTTGCCCCGCGAAGAGGCCAGCACTGCTACCCGCTAATCCTCAGGGCGCAACTCCAGCTCCACCATCAGATCATCAGCCAAGTCTTCCAGACGCTTCTGCAGCTCATCCAGCGACAAGGTCAACGGCATCGCCAACAACGCATCGGCATGAAACAGCGGCTCACTGCTCATCGGCGCCGGCCGTACCTCGCTGGTAAAACGCTCAAGGTTTACCCCCAGCTCCGCCAACAACCGTGTAATGTCTCGCACAATACCTGGCCGATCATTGCCAACCAGCGCCATCGCGATCGGCTTCCAGGTACAGGAAGGCTCGATACCGCTCTCGGCGATCAGCACGCGGATGTCGTACTTGCCCAACGCCTGCAGGGACTCCACCAGATCGTCGTAGGATTCAGCAGGCACCGCGACCCGCAAGATCCCGGCAAATTGCCCGGCCATGCGCGACATGCGACTCTCCAGCCAGTTGCCGTTATGCTCGGCGATGCACTGGGCAATGCGCTCGACCTGCCCGGCCTTGTCGGGGGCGATCACGGTCAATACGAGGTGGTCCACTGCATGCTCCTTTGTCTGCGCTTGGGCTTCAGGCCACACCGCAAACGGCATGAATCCTGGGGATCGAGTCAGTATAGGCAAGCCGCGGCAACCTGCCGCAGGGCAATTCGAACGGCCAATCGTGTACTGTTTCAAGATTTATCTGGAACAATCCCCCTGTTTTTTGCGAACATGCCGATTCCCAGCGTGACCCTATGCGACCAAACGGTCGCGCAGCGACGCTTTTAGTCTGATGTTCACCCGCCTGCTGCTTCATGTAGTATGCCCCGACGCGGACTACAAAACGTCGTTTGGATGTCTGCCATGGCGCCTGTGAAAATACGCAAACTGCCCGCCGGCCCGTCTGGCGGGCCGCACCCAGCCGCCTTCGGGCATGCACTGGTGCGTGTTTAAAGAAGCGCTACAGGCTTAATACGATGAGCGAAATAGCTGAGCAGAGTGAGGCAAGCAATGACTGAACACGTTCAAGTCGGTGGCCTTCAGGTCGCCAAGGTCCTGTACGACTTCGTCAACAACGAAGCCATCCCGGGGACCGGCATCGTCGCCGAGCAGTTCTGGAGCGGTGCGCAAAAGATCATCAACGACCTCGCTCCAAAGAACAAAAACCTGCTCGCCAAGCGCGACGAGTTGCAAGCCAAGATCGATGCCTGGCACCAGGCTCGCCAAGGCCAGGCCCACGACGCCGTAGCCTACAAAGCATTCCTCGAAGAAATCGGCTACCTGCTGCCAGCAGTGGACGACTTCCAGGCCACCACGCAAAACGTCGATGAAGAGATCGCGCGCATGGCCGGCCCGCAGCTGGTGGTGCCGGTGATGAACGCCCGCTTCGCCCTGAACGCCGCCAACGCCCGCTGGGGCTCGCTGTATGACGCGCTGTACGGCACTGACGCCATCAGCGAAGCCGGCGGTGCCGAAAAAGGCCAGGGCTACAACAAGGTCCGGGGCGACAAGGTGATTGCCTTCGCCCGCGCCTTCCTCGACGAAGCCGCGCCACTGGCTGCCGGCTCGCACGTCGACTCCACCGGCTACCGCATCGAAGCCGGCAAGCTGGTTGTCGCGCTCAAGGGCGGCAGCAACAGCGGCCTGCGTGACGACGCGCAACTGATCGGTTTCCAGGGCGACGCCAACGCACCGACGTCGGTGCTGCTCAAGCACAACGGCCTGCACTTCGAAATCCAGGTCGACGCCAGCACCCCGGTCGGCAGCACCGATGCCGCCGGCCTCAAAGACATCCTGATGGAAGCGGCGCTGACCACCATCATGGACTGTGAAGACTCGGTCGCCGCCGTCGACGCTGACGACAAGGTGGTGGTCTACCGCAACTGGCTGGGCCTGATGAAGGGCGACCTGGCCGAGAGCGTGAGCAAAGCCGGCAAGACCTTCACCCGCACCATGAACCCGGACCGCGAGTACGCCGCGCCCAATGGCGGCACGGTTACCCTGCACGGTCGTTCGCTGCTGTTCGTGCGTAACGTTGGCCACCTGATGACCAACCCGGCGATTCTCGATGCCCAAGGCAACGAAATCCCCGAAGGCATCCAGGACGGCCTGTTCACCGGCCTGATCGCCCTGCACAACCTCAACGGCAGCAGCACCCGCAAGAACAGCCGCACCGGCAGCGTCTACATCGTCAAGCCGAAGATGCATGGCCCTGAAGAAGTGGCGTTCGCCGCCGAGATCTTCAGCCGCGTCGAAGACGTGCTGGGCATGCCGCGCAACACCATGAAGGTCGGCATCATGGACGAGGAGCGCCGTACCACGGTCAACCTCAAGGCCTGCATCAAGGCCGCCGCCGAGCGTGTGGTGTTCATCAACACCGGCTTCCTCGATCGCACCGGCGACGAGATCCACACCTCGATGGAAGCCGGCGCCGTCGTGCGCAAGGGCGCCATGAAGAACCAGAAGTGGATCGGCGCCTACGAGAACAACAACGTCGACGTCGGCCTGGCTACCGGCCTGCAGGGTCGCGCACAGATCGGCAAGGGCATGTGGGCCATGCCTGACCTGATGGCGGACATGCTCGAGCAGAAGATTGCCCACCCACTGGCCGGTGCCAACACCGCCTGGGTGCCTTCGCCGACGGCCGCTGTGCTGCACGCGCTGCACTACCACAAGGTCGATGTGCAGGCGCGTCAGGCCGAGCTGGCCAAGCGTGTCCCGGCCTCGGTGGACGACATCCTGGCTATCCCGCTGGCGGCTGACACCAACTGGTCTGCCGACGAGATCCGCAACGAGCTGGACAACAACGCCCAGGGCATCCTCGGCTACGTAGTGCGCTGGATCGACCACGGCGTGGGTTGCTCGAAAGTGCCGGACATCAACAACGTCGGCTTGATGGAAGACCGCGCCACCCTGCGCATCTCTGCCCAGTTGCTGGCCAACTGGCTGCGCCATGGCATTGTCAGCCAAGCGCAGGTCGAGGAAAGCCTCAAGCGCATGGCAGCGGTGGTCGACAAGCAGAACGCCAATGATGCCGAGTACCGCCCGATGGCGCCGAACTTCGACGACAACGTGGCCTTCCAGGCAGCGCTGGAGTTGGTGGTTGACGGTGCCAAGCAGCCGAACGGCTATACCGAGCCAGTCCTGCACCGTCGTCGCCGCGAGTTCAAGGCGCGTAACAGCCTGTAAGCGGCAGCACTTTCAGGCTGAATGCGTTTAGCTTGAGAACCTGTGGCCGCTTTGCGGCCCTTTCGCGACGCAAGGCCGCTCCCACAGAAACCGCGCGGTCCCTGTGGGCGCGGCCTTGTGTCGCGAAAGGGCTGCACAGCGGTCCCAGCAACGCTAGCAATCCCTCATTCGATACGCAGTTCCTTCCTCACCAACTCCAGCAACCGCCCCAGATCCACCGGCTTGAGCAGAAAATCCACCACCCCCAGGTGCATCACGTCCACCGCCTCTTTCACATCGGTGTCGCCCGACACAACGATGATCGACAACGCCGCCCGCTCCGACTCGCGAATCTGCCGAATCAGTTCAATACCGTCCTTGGGCTCCATGCGCAGGTCAGTGATCATCAAACTGATGCGCGCGTCACGCCGCAGTGCGTCCAGCGCCGCCTGGGCACCATCAGCCGTGACACACTCGATGCCCTTGGTCTTCAGGTAGAGACACAGCGCCTCGCTGTTCACCGGATTGTCATCCACTACCAGTACCCGCGGCGTCGCCGACACCGGCGCACTCACCATGGCCAACGCCTCGCGCTCGGCGTCACTCAGGATCTCGTCATGCTCAACCATGGTCATCTCGTCATCAAATCTCGTGCACTGGTAGGACCGCAAAACAACGCATTATGCAGTCGGCCTTTCGTCGGAACCTTCGTCGGCGCATTGATCGCTCCCCGGCCCTTTGCCCTCATAGACTTACGTCCAATGGGCACAAACAGGCAGCCAGCCGACCATGGGGACCGAGAACAACAAAGCCCGATCTCCCTATATATATAGTTAGAGATAGTTAGATCGGCATAGCGATACGGTCAGTTCATGAGTAAAAAGGACGCCTACAGTCAAGCTGGCAGAACCGCGGTTCTGCAGAATATCCAGGGCACCCTGCAGTTCCTGCAGCGCTTCCCGCCGTTCAACCTGATGGAACACAGTCACCTGGCGTTTCTCGTCGAGCAGTGCCAACTGCGCTTTCACGCCAGCGGCGAAAGCATCATCAAGCCCGCCGACGGCCCCGTCGAGCATTTCTATATCGTCAAGCAAGGGCGCGTCGCCGGCGAGCGCCAGCACGTCAGCCAGCCAGGGGTGGAAACCACCTTCGAAATCACCAGCGGCGAGTGCTTCCCACTGGCGGCCTTGCTCGGCGAGCGCGCCACCCGCACTGAACATGTGGCAAGCGAAGACACCTTCTGCCTGCAGCTGAACAAAGCGGCGTTCATTCGCCTGTTCTCGATGTCCGCGGCATTTCGCGATTTCGCCCTGCGCGGGGTCAGCAGCCTGCTCGACCAGGTCAACCAGCAGGTGCGCCAGCGCGCCGTGGAAACCCTCGGCAGCCAATACTCATTGAACACCCCGCTGGGCGAGCTGGCCATGCGTCATCCGGTGGTCTGCACCCCCGATACGCCACTGCGCGACGCCGTGCGCCTGATGCATGAGCAACAGGTCGGCAGCATCGTCATCATTGACCCGCAGCGTTTTCCGATTGGTATCTTCACCCTGCGCGACCTGCGCCAGGTGGTGGCCGATAGCAGCGCCGAACTCAGTGCAGCGATTGCCGAGCACATGACCGCCGCACCGTTCTACCTGGCGCCCGAGGCCAGCGCCTTCGATGCAGCCATGGCCATGACCGAGCGGCATATCGCCCATGTCTGCCTGGTCGACAATCAACGCCTGTGTGGCGTGGTCTCCGAGCGTGATCTGTTTTCCTTGCAGCGGGTCGACCTGGTGCACCTGGCGCGCACCATCCGCCACGCGCCACGGCTGGACACCTTGGTATCGCTGCGCGGCGAGATCGGCCAACTGGTCGAGCGCATGCTCGCCCACGGCGCCTCGTCGACCCAGATCACCCAGATCATCACCTTGCTCAACGACCACACGGTCTGCCGCGTGATCGAACTGGCCCTGGCCGAACGGGGCGACCCCGGCGTACCGTTCAGCTGGCTGTGCTTCGGCAGCGAGGGCCGCCGTGAGCAGACCCTGCACACCGACCAGGACAACGGCATCCTGTTCGAGGCCGCCGACACCGCCCAGGCCGATGCCATCCGCCAACAACTGCTGCCGCTGGCCCAGTACATCAACCAGTGCCTGGCGCAGTGCGGCTTCAGCCTGTGCAAGGGCAACGTCATGGCCGGCAACCCCGAGCTGTGCCTGTCGCGTACAGAGTGGGCCCGGCGCTTTGCCGGGTTCGTCCGCGAAGCCAGCCCGGAGAACCTGCTCGGTTCGACCATCTACTTCGACCTGCGGGTGGTCTGGGGCGATGAGCACGCCTGCGAGCAGCTGCGCCAGGGCATGCTTGAGCAGGTCAGCGACAATCGCATCTTCCAGCGCATGATGGCCGACAACGCCCTGCGCCAGCGCCCGCCGGTCGGCCGTCTGCGTGACTTCGTGCTTACCCGCCAGGGCAATGACAAAACCGCCACCCTCGACCTCAAGGTGCAAGGCCTCACGCCCTTCGTCGATGGCGCGCGACTGCTGGCCCTGGCCAACGGCATCGGCGCCTGCAACACCCTTGAGCGCTTGCGCCAGCTGGTGGCCAAGGGCGTCATCGCCGCGCTCGACGGCGCCGCCTTCGAAGAGGCCTATCACTTTATCCAGCAGACCCGCATGCAGCAGCACCAGCGCCAGAGTCGCGACAACCTGCCGTACTCCAATCGGCTTGACCCGGACAGCCTCAACCACCTCGACCGGCGTATCCTGCGCGAGTCACTGCGCCAGGCCCAGCGCCTGCAGAGCAGCCTGGCCCTGCGGTACCAGCTATGAACCTGTTCGCCTGGCTGCGCTCACCTTCGCCCGCCCTCGCCGAGCCGCTGCGCCTGCGCCTGGCGCAGCTGCCCAAGCCCGCCGCGCTCAGCGTGCAGTCGCTGCGCGAACAACGCTGGGTCGTGCTCGACCTGGAAACCAGTGGGCTCAACCTCAACCGTGACCAGGTGCTGTCGATTGGCGCCGTGGCGATCGAAGACGGTGCCATCGACTTCAGCCAACAGTTCGAGCGCACCCTGCACCGCCCGGCGCAAAAGACCAACCCCAGCGTGCTGATCCACGGCCTTGGTCCAGACGCGTTGGCCGCTGGCTGTGCGCCGGCTGCGGCGCTGCTCGATCTGCTGGAGTTCATCGGCGACAGCCCGGTGCTGGCCTTTCATGCGCCGTTCGACCAGCACATGCTCACCCGCGCCCTGAAAGACAGCCTCGGCTATCGCCTGCAACACCCGTTTTTCGATGTCGCCGAGCTGGCACCACTGCTCAACCCCGACACCGTCCTGCGCGAGGCCGGTCTGGACGACTGGATCGCCCGTTTCGGCCTGCAGGTCGAGGCCCGCCATCACGCCAGCGCCGACGCCCAGGTCACCGCCGAACTGGCCCTCATCCTGTTCAGCCAAGCGCGTCGCCAGCAGCTCGACAGCCCACTGCAGTTAAGCCTGCGCCTGCAGCAGTGGCGCCAGCGCAAGGCCCACAGCCATGGCTGGTAATGGCAATCCGATAGACGTCGATTGCACCACGCCCCTCGCCTCTGCAACAATCGCGAATAATTATCGTTAGTTAACGCATTGTTTCCGAGGTGACGCTTCTTGTCGTCTGCGCAAAGCCCCCATGCCGATCTGGTCGGCGCGCTCTACCGCGACCACCGCAGCTGGCTGATGGCTTGGCTGCAACGCAGTATCGCCTGCCGCCAGCGTGCCGAAGACCTCAGCCAGGATACTTTCGTGCGCCTGCTCGGCCGCGACCAGTTGGCCACGCCGCGCGAGCCGCGGGCCTTTCTGGTGGCAGTGGCCAAGGGCTTGCTGTTCGACCATTTTCGCCGCGCCGCACTCGAACAGGCCTACCTGGCCGAGCTGTCGCTGATCCCCGAGGCTGAACAGCCCTCGCCTGAACTGCAATTGCTGGTGCTCGAAGACCTCAAGGCCATCGACCGTCTGCTCGGCAAGCTGTCGAGCAAGGCCCGCGCGGCGTTCCTGCACAATCGCCTGGACGGCATGGGCCACGCCGAAATCGCCGAGCAGCTGGGTGTGTCTGTATCGCGGGTGCGTCAGTACATCGCCCAAGGCATGCGCCAGTGCTACATCGCCCTGTACGGGCAGCCGACGTGAACGCGAGCCCCGTCTCAAGCAAGGTTCTCGACGCGGCGATTGCCTGGAAGTTGTGCCTGGACGACAACCCTGGCTCCCCCGATGAGCGCAGCGCCTTCATGCGCTGGCATGCCGCCAGCGAAGAGCATGCGCGTGCCTGGCGCCAGCTGGGCATGCTCGATCAGCGTGTCAGTGCCGCCGCCGGCCCGGCGCGCAAGGCGCTGCTGCAGTCGCGCGTCAGCCTGCGCCGGCGGGTCGGCAAGCTTGGCGGTGGGCTGGCCGGCGTGCTGCTGGTCGGCGCATTGCTGATGCAGCTTGGCGTACCGTCGCTGTCGCCTGGTTACTGGCTGGCCGACCAGCGCACCGGCACCGGTGAGTTGCGCACGCTGCGCCTGGAAGACGGCACGCTGCTGAGCCTTAACACAGATAGCGCGGTAGACATTGATTTTGCCGGTGAGCAACGCGTGCTCGTGCTGCACCAGGGCGAGATCTCTGTCGAGACCGGGCATGCAGACCCGCGCCCGCTGCTGGTACGCACCGACGATGGTCAGCTGCGGCCACTGGGCACGCGCTTCCTGGTCAAGCGCGAGGCGCACGGCACGCGTCTGGAGGTACTGCAGGCGCAGGTGGCGGCGATGCCGCTCAACAGTGGCGACGAGCAGGTCCTGGGAGAAGGCCAGCAGGTGTTGATGGATAGCAACGGTCTGGGCCAGGTCGGCCTGGTAGCCGCCGGTGCCGATGCCTGGACGCGCGGCATGCTGGTGGTCGACAACGTGCGCCTGGCCGACCTGATCGTGGCACTGGGGCGCTACCGCAGTGGCCATCTGGGCGTGGCCGATGAAGTGGCCGACCTGCGCGTGACCGGCAGCTTCCCGCTGACCGACACTGACCTCGCGCTGGCCTCGCTGCTGCCGGCGCTACCGGTGAAGGTCGAGCGGCATACGCCGTGGTGGGTGACGGTCGTCGCCAAGTAATCGATGCCTGGCCAGTACCGGCCTCTTCGCGGGGCAAGCCCGCTGCCCCAATGTGTCCGCGTTGTCCTGTAAATACACGATCGGCGTGGGAGCGGCCTTGTGTCGCGATGGGCCGCAAAGCGGCCCCAATGCTGGCGATGAAGCGTTTAGGTGAACAGCATTAGCGCTTGCCCCGCAAAGAGGCCAGCACTGCCCCCCCCCTAACAGCCTGAAAAATATTTTCATCGCCCCTCTGTCACTTTTCAAATCTCGCCCGGCAAGGAAGCAGTTAGCACTTATCCTTCGAGGAGCCGCTGCATGTCCCGTGCTGTTGATAGTTTCCTGCGCCCCAGCCTGATGGCTCTGGCAATTGCCCTGTCTGTACCGTTGACCAGCCCTGCCCTGTACGCTGCCGAGCAATCCGTGCGCGCCTACAACCTGCCTAGCGCACCACTGGCCACCACCCTGAACCAGATCGCCAGTCAGGCCGGCATCGCCCTGGCCATCGACCCCGCCACCGTCAGCGGCCGCACCTCGGCCCCGGTCAATGGCCAATACGACGCCCTCGGCGCCCTGCAAGCCGCCCTGCAAGGCACCGGCCTACAATTGCAGCAGAGCAGCGTCGGCAGCTATAGCCTGGTCGCGACACCTGCAGACAGCCTGGCGCTGCCAGTCACCAGCATCAATGCCGACAGCACTTATGAAAGTGCCTGGGGTGCAGTCGAGGGATACACCGCGACCCGCACAGCAGCCGGGACCAAGACCGACACCGCCATCGCCGAGCTGCCACGCTCGATAACCGTCATCACCCGCCAGCAGATGGACGACCGCCCGGTACTCAACCTCAACGACGCCCTGCGCTACACCGCCGGGGTGCAAAGCAGCGGCTATGGCGCCGATTCGCGCAGCGACTGGTTGCTGGTCCGCGGCTTCATCCCCACCCAGTTCCTCGATGGTTTGCCATTGCCCAAGGGTAACTACGCCTCGCCAAAGATCGAGCCGTGGAACCTGGAGCGCATCGCGGTGCTGCGCGGCCCGGCCTCCTCCGTCTATGGCCAGACGCCACCCGGCGGCTTGCTGGACATGACCAGCCGTCGCCCGCAGGCGCAAAGCAGCCATGAAGTGGAAGTGCAGGCCGGCAGCAACGAGCACAAGCAGATCAACTTCGACAGCACCGGCAAGGTCGACGATCAAGGCCAGTTTCTTTACCGCCTCAGCGGTACCGTGCGCGACAGCAACTCAGCCATCGACCATGTGCCGGACAAACGCTACAACCTTGCGCCCAGCCTGACCTGGAACATCAACGACGACACCAAGCTGACGCTGATCACCCAGTTCACCCGCGACGATACCGGCATTACCGGGCAGTTCCTGCCCTTGCAGGGCACCAAGCTGGACAGTGCGGCCGGCAAGATCTCCCACCACAAGAACCTCGGCGACCCCGACTGGGAATCCTACGACCGCACTTATTACCACCTGGGCTACGCCTTCGAGACCCGCCTGAACGACACCTGGCAATTCCGGCAGAACCTGCGTTACGCCCGCAACGAACTGGACTTCAAGGGCATCACCGCCGGCGGTTCGATCTGGCCGGCAGGGCCTGATGAGGCGGTCAGCGCCGACGGTACCGTGCAGCGCACTGCAGGTATCGTCGAGGAAGACATCAGCCAGTTCGCCCT
Organism: Pseudomonas sp. BP8; assembly: GCF_017875955.1. Lineage (GTDB taxonomy): Bacteria > Pseudomonadota > Gammaproteobacteria > Pseudomonadales > Pseudomonadaceae > Aquipseudomonas. The sequence goes on from NZ_JAGINK010000001.1 coordinate 103,897, forward strand.
GGACAACAACTTCCAGGCCGACTTCCAGACCGGCGTGGTCAGCCATACCGTGCTGCTCGGCCTCGATCACCAGCGCTCCGACAGCAACGCGCGCTGGCGCTGGGGCTCGGCTGGCGTGCCGCCGAGCAACATCCACAACCCGGTGTACGGTCAGGACTTCTCCAACGTCCAGTACTTCGACATGTACGACTACGACCAGAAGACCCAGCAGACCGGCGTCTATATCCAAGACCAGATGGCCATGGACAACTGGCGCCTGACCCTCGGCGGTCGTGAGGACTGGGTGCATACCGGCACCACGTTCCACAACCTGGGCGACGCCACCAATACCCAGCGTGACAAGAAGTTCAGCGGCAACGCGGCGCTGAGCTACGTGTTCGACAACGGCATCACCCCCTATATCTCCTACGCGGAATCGTTCCAGGCTGCCGTGGGTAGCACGGTCAACAGCACCGACGCCTTCAAGCCAACCGAAGGCAAGCAGTACGAACTGGGCGTGAAGTATCAGCCGCCGGGCAGCAAGACCTTGCTCAGCGCAGCGGTGTTCGACGTGACCCAGCAAAACATGTCGGTGACCGAGAACAGCGTGACCCGCCAGGTGGGTGAAGTGCGGGTCAAGGGCCTGGAGCTGGAAGCGACCTCCGATGTGACCGAGAACCTCAAGCTGATCGGTTCCTACACCTATAACGACAGCGAGATCACCAAGGGCACCAGCGCTGAAGAAGGCAAGCGCATGGCGCAAGTGCCGCGTAACCAGGCCACTGCCTGGGCAGACTACACCTGGCACAGCGGCCCGCTGGATGGCTTTGGCGTCGGCGCTGGCGTGCGCTATGTCGGCGATACCTATGGCAACACCACCAATACCGATTGGGGGCATGTGGGGTCGTACACCGTCTATGACGCCTCGGTGCACTATGACCTGGGCCGTCTGAACGGCAGCTTCAAAGGCGTGACGGTCGCAGTGGACGCGAAGAACCTGTTCAACAAGGACTACTTGTCTACCTGTGACGGTTACTACTGCTACTACGGTGACGAGCGCAACGTCGTAGCCAGCGTCAACTATAAGTTCTGAGTGGTGCCCGGGGCCGCTGTGCGGCCCATTCGCGGGGCAAGCCCCGCTCCTACAGGCTCAGCGCTGAACCTGTAGGAGCGGGCTTGCCCCGCGAAGGGCTGCACGGCAGCCCCAATGCTGACGACACATGAGCCCCGTGATGAAAAGCCAAACCCTGCGCCGCTGGTCCGCTATCCATACCTGGAGCAGCCTGATCTGCACGCTGTTCCTGCTGTTGCTGGCCCTCACCGGCCTGCCATTGATCTTCCACCACGAACTGGAGCACCTTCTCGGCGACGCGCCCGCACTGCGCCAGATGCCCGCCGACACCCCACATCTGGACCTGCAGCAACTGGTGCGGAAAGCCGAACAGCATCGCCCCGGCGAAGTCATGCAGTACTTCGGCTACGACGAAGATGAACCCAATGGCGTGGTCGCCATTACTGCCGCCACTGCCGACAGCGACCCCAACGACTCGCACACCTTCATGCTTGACGCCCGCACCGGCGAAGCAGTGGCCATGCCGGCCGCCAACGGCGGTGTGATGATGACCATCCTGCGCCTGCACGTAGACATGTTCGCCGGCCTGCCGGGAAAGCTCTGGCTGGCGTTCATGGGCTTGTTGTTCGTCGTTGCAATCATCTCCGGCACGGTGCTGTATGCGCCGTTCATGCGCCGCTTGCCCTTCGCCACGGTCCGGCAGGACAAGTCACCGCGTCTGCGCTGGCTCGACCTGCACAACCTGATCGGCGTCGTCACCCTGACCTGGGCGCTGGTGGTTGGCGTCACCGGCGTTATCAGTGCCTGTGCGGATCTGGTCATCGCCGCCTGGCGCAATGACAGCCTGGCGGCGATGGTTGCGCCCTATCGCGATACACCACCGCTGACCGAGCGGGCTGCAGCCAGCCAGTTACTGGAAATCGCCGCCGCCGCCGCGCCGGACATGCGCGCCGACTTCATCGCGTTCCCGGGCACTCGCTTTTCCAGCGAGCACCACTACGCGGTATTCATGAACGGCGCCACGCACCTGACCTCACACCTGTTCACCCCGGTCTTGATCGACGCCAGCAACCTCACCGTCACGGCAGTCGGCGAGCGCCCCTGGTACATGGATGCGATGGGCCTGTCCCAGCCGCTGCACTTTGGTGACTACGGCGGGCGGCCAATGCAGATCCTCTGGGCACTGCTGGATGTGCTGACCATCGTCGTCCTCGTCAGCGGCCTGTACCTATGGTGGGACAAGCGTCGCAGCCGTGGGAAGGCCACGCCATGAGCCATCGCTCGCAATCCACCTGGCGGATCTTTACCTGGCCACTGCTGATCGCGCTGCTGGGTGCGATCGGGCTGTTCGCGGCGTTGCTCGGTGACAATGGCTGGGATGTTCTGGCTTGGGTCGGCTTGGGCATTCCTGCCGGGCTGGGGCTGCAGGCATTGCTCAAGCGCAAGCCCGGCTGAGTTATCTGTTTACAGTCACAGCCGGTTTGACGTGCCTAGGATGCAGGGTCCCCCATGACAAGGAGCGGGCCATGCAACCTCTCAAACTCATCGAAACGCTCACCGGCCAGATCAACGCGCTGCTCGAACAGCTGCCCGTCATTGAGCAGCCGCTGCACAATAACCTGCAGACGCGGCGCAAGATCCACAGCGATCTGGCCAGCTACTGGTCAGAGCTCAATCCTCAAGGTTTGAACCGCAGGAAGTCGCTGATCGCCCTGCGCCAGCTGTACCTGCTGGCCGAAATCGACCTGCGCGTCAGTGACGACACGCTGAGCGCAGACCAGGCCGCACCACTGCGCGCCTGCATTGAGCACCCACGCGCCTGGCAGCGCCAGCAGATGCCGGCAGCCAAGCGGCCTCAGGTCTATCGACCTGTGCTCGAAAACCTGCAACCTCACTGGCGCAGCTACCTGCCTGGGGCGATGGTGATCATCTCGGGAACCGCCGAAGGCACGCTGCTCGAGGCTGATGCCCAGACAGGTGAGGTACTGCTGTGCTGCCTGTCGCAAGGCATCGAGGTGTTCCCCTCGCTCAAGGCCTTGCATGACGAACTGTGCGAACGGCTGGACGACCCTCTTCAGAGCAAAGCGCTGCTGCACTTGTACGCGGACCAGCAATCCGCCAAACAGGCGCGCCTGGCTGCGCGTCTGCGTTATGAGTGGTACGCCGATGATCCGATCGAAGCGCAGGTGCTGCAACTGATCGACACCCAGCGCCAGCGCCTGAATCTGCCATCGCTCTGGGACAACACCCAGACGCCGTCGACCACCACGCGCCACGCACAGGTCATGGCTGCAATCAGACTCGACAATGATCTCGCTACCCAGGCAACGCTGAACACTCGCTACTCGCGGTTACTGGAAAAACACATGCCGGCATGGCTGCGCGACGCTGACACGCAAAGCCTCAGCCACATCATGCAGACCATGCAGGAACTGGTGGTGGCCAGTGAGATGGCGGCGGCTCCCGGCATCCTCACCCAACAGCAGTTTCTGCGGCAAAACGATCTCAGGACATGGACACGAGCCCGCCTGCAGGAGCGTCTGCGTGACGATTTCGGCCTGCAACTGGCGCCGCAAGACATAACAGTGAGCATCACCCGCGCTCGTCAGGTCGGGCCGCAGCCCTACCCCTTCAATCCATCCTTGTTCGTTACCTGGCACGGCCTCAAACAGGTCGGCGATGAAACCATTGAAATGGTCACCGAGCGCTTGCCACTGGACGATCTGGCCTTGGTCAACCTCGCCTGGTTCAATTACGACTACTGGTTGACCGCACGTGTCAGCCATGTCGAGGCACGTACGCTGCCCCCAGCGCTGACGCCGACCTATGTCAAGTCACTGGTGCGCAGCCTCAATGCCGGCGGGCGCTATGCAGATTTTCTCCATACCCAGTTGGTCGATTCGCGCGCGGGCCGCTGGCGCCTGCACGCCCATGCCCGGATCAACCGTGCCCGAATGCGCGCTGAAGCGGTCAAAGCCAGGTATGCCGGCCACTTCGCCGAACACCGCGTCGAGCGTGGCTACCGCTGGGCGACGGCAGTACTGGACCAGCCCGACAACGCGCTGCGCGCGCCTGTAGATGGCCATGCAGTCACGGTTCGGCAACTGCTGATCAAGGGCCATACGGTGCAAGGGGTGTTACTGATAAATACCCAACAAAGCAGCGTGCCTTCGTTTCTTATGTACACCCCAGAAGCGCCAGACCGACGCAACTGGCGCGAATTTTCCACCACCCGGCAATTGCTGCGCACCCTGCGCGACAAACCGGCGCTGCGCCAGTATCTGAGCGCTCGGCTACCACAGGTCGAGGAGAGTGAGCTGCAACGGCTGTTGCTCAAAGGGGGCTTGGGCAGTTCCGTAAGCATGCCAGCAGTTACCGACGATCTGTTCTTCGCGTTGTATATGGCAGAGGTACGCGGCCAACTAGCGGCGGTCGACGCCAGCAGCCAGGCCACCCGCGAGGTCAATGTCCAGTCAGTCATCGACCTGTCCTGGCGGTTGCTGGATCTGGTAAGCCTGGTGCTGCCTGCCAAGGCCCTGATGGCGTTGTCGATCGGGCGTATGGTCCTCGACATCTGCGATGGCATCCAGGCCCACCAGCGCGACGACATGGAGGGCGTGTTGCGCCATCTCTACAACACCATCAGCCATGCCACAGATGCGGGGGGAAGTTTCATCGCTACCGGCATCTTGCGTCGAGCGGTACGGGGCTTGCCCAAGCAACCGCCACTGCCATTGCCGGCCCGCTACAGAGTCAATGTCGACACGAGCACGTTGCGCTATCGCATCGATGGCGTGCACGACATCGGCGTCTACGAACAGGTGTCGTCGTTTGGTGGCTTGTCGCAGTACTTCGTCAGGGACAACCAGGGCAGTCATTACAAAGTGAGCTTCGATGGCAAGCGCTGGCAGGTGATCGACCCTGAGCAACCGGATGCCTATCTGCAGCAACCGATCAAACGCCTGCGCAACGGCCAGTGGGTGGTCGATTCACCTGTGCTCTGGTATGACGGCCTACCGGATCTGCCTGGCTTGCTCGGGCAATGCCGCCTGCAGCCACCCCTGGCCGGAACGCTGGTGGCGCAAGGGCATGGCGTGCAGGCCTTTGAAGAACAGTATTACCTGCCGACGCGCTTCGGCCAGGTGGCGCTGCGCAGGCACTTGCTCGAAGGCTACTGGCATCTGTTGATACCGGGTGCAGAAGACGCTGGCGTGGTGCCGTGGGCGGTACTGCGCTGGCACGCTGGAGAATGGCAGATTCGCCTGCGCCAAGCCGGGCGGGCCAGTGCTTGGCTGGCGTTGCCAGTGAATGATTGATCTGCAGCGGTGCATGGCACCGGCTTCACCGGTGTTCGCGGGGCAAGCCCGCGCCTACAGGTACCGCTGCATAACCTGTAGGAGCGGGCTTGCCCCGCGAAGAGGCCACCCCTGACACACACAGATTACTCAGCCAACCTCGGCAACAGCTCGTTCATCCGCGTATGCAGCGCACTGCCCGTCGGCCAGTTGCGCAGCATCCGCGCCCGGTCTCGGGCGTAGGCCGGGGCAAAGCTGAGCTGGGTCGCGTGCTGGCACATGGCATCGAGGTCGATCAGCGACCACTGGCCATCCTGCCAGAACAGGTTATGCCCCTTCATGTCGCCATGGCTGATGCGCTCGCGAATCAGCTGCTGCATCAAGTGCACCAGCGCCTGGACTTGCTCCTGCGGCGCCTCGCCGGTTTCGACAAAGGGCGCAAAGCTTGCGATCAAGTCCGGCCCATCGGCATATTCAGTCACCAGGTAAGCACGGCTGCGCAGGCCCATCACGCGCTGCTCCAGCACTGCCAGCGGCTTGGGCGTGGCGATGTCGAGAAACGCCAGGCGATGCCCCTCGATCCACGAGTGCCAGGCCCGGCTCGGACGCCAGAAGCGCTTGAACCAGTGCGCAGTATTCTTGATGTTGTAGCGCTTGAGCACCAGCGTGCGCCCGCCGACCTCGACGCGCGCCACACTGGCCGCGCCGCCAGTCTTGAACAGATAACCCTGGTCGATAAGTGCATCGGCCTGCTCCAGCACCGGCAGCATCGCCTCGACCTCTGGCCGGCGGATCGCGCGCAAGCCGGACAAACTGCGCTGCACGCTGAACAGGGTACATTCACGACCGGCCTTTTCCAGGTAGTCCTTCATCCGCCAGCTGCGGACCTTGTCGACCTGCTTCTGCAGCGCTTCGAGCGGCAGGGCATGCTCGCCGTTGGCCAACAGATAGTGCACCAGCAGCTCTTCGATGAACGGCTCGAGGCGCTTGGGCAACTGGGCGAAGAACACCCCGAGGTTTTCCAGCACGCGCTGGCGCGACAGGTTCTGTCCAGGCGTTTCGGCCTTGATCCCGGCGCCATCGATCAGGTACAGCTGGCCGGCGTGGCGGAGCAGGTTGTCCAGGTGCAGATCGGCTTGCCAGAGGCCCTTGGCATGCATCTGGGCCACGGCGCTCAGCGCCTCGCCCAGCACCGCCTGCTGCTCATCGGCGAGCACCGGCAGATGTTCGACCTTGGCCCAGGCATCGCCGAGGCTCTCGGCGTTTTCCAGGAACTCGAACAGCAACCAGCCACCCTCGACTTCCTTGAGACCGTCGGCGAGCAGCTTGGGCGTGGTCAGGCCTTGCGCGGCCATCAGCTTGACGCCCTCCAGCTCACGCTGGAAATGCCGGGCGGCGTTGTTGCCCACCAGCAGCTTGGCCAACACCGGCGTACCACGCCAGACCCCGGCCCCGACATAGCGCTGCCCGGGCAGCACGCGCAGCAGGCTGAGCAGTTGCAGCTCGGCACTGCCAGCGGCATCGGCGAGGGTCACGCTCAGCGGCAGGCTCGGGCTGCGCCCGGCCTGTTTCAGTTCAGACAAACGCATCAGCGGGCCTCTTTTTCACGACGGCGGCGCACCAGGCGCTGCAGCCAGTTAGTGACCAACGTGCTGTCGGCAGGCTGCTCCAGGTAAGCCGCGAGCAGGCTGCGCACATCCCCTTCGCTCCAGGCGCGAGCCCGGCGCAGCAAGGGTTCGAGGTCCTTGAGCCGGTCACGCATGCCGAGCAGCAGCGGGCGGGTTTTTTCCAGGTCGATCAGTTGCGCCTGCCAGCCTTCACGGCGCTCACGCAGGAAGATGTGCTTGGGATAGAAGCAGCCATGCACCTGACCGGCCGCGTGCAAGGTACGCCCCAGCCGACCGCAGGCCTGAAGCACCCCCAGGCGCTTTTCGGCAGCCAGTTGCGGCCATTGCGCGAGCAACTGGTCAAGGTCGGTCCAATCGTCCAGCGCGCGGGTCATGAGAATTGCCCGGTGCTCGCCCTTGCTCTTGCGCTCGCCATAGAACACCGCCTGCAAAGCAGGGATCTTCAGTTTCTGGTAGCGGCTGATGTTGCGAAACTCGCGGGCGAACGTCGGCTCGCCAAAAGGCCGGTGCAGGGTCCGCGTGAGGTAGTCGCTCTGGCGCTTGAGGTAGTAGCCCTTGCCCTCGAGTTCCAGGCGATAAACGCTGCTCCAGCCGCCGCGGCCGGTGTTCGGTTCGTCCACGGCATCGAGCTGCAGCGCCCACAGCGCCTCGAAATCGTTCAGGCCGTGGCGTTGCAGCAGCGCCAGGTCGCTGCTGGCCAGGTAATCGGTCATTCCCTTCCCTCAAAAAAACGCACCACTTCACGCACCCTCTGCTTGTCATGCGCGTTGAGCCGCGCGTGCCCGCGGTATTGCAGGTAGAAGCGCAGGCGCTGGGTGGCCGACAGGTGATACTTGGCGACCTTGTCCAGGCACGCCAGGTCCTTGATGACCCGGTGGCGGAGCATGAAGCCGCGCCAGAAGTCACCGGTCGGGCAGTCGATGAAGAATAGCGTGGCTTGGTCGTCGACCAGCAGATTGCGCCATTTCAAATCGTTGTGGGCGAAGTGGTGATCGTGCATGACCCGGGTGTGGCGGGCCAGCTGCCGGCTGATGTGATCGACCCAGGCACGGTCGGCCAGGCGCGGGTCATTGCGCTTGGCCAGCTCGGAAAGATCCTCGGTGCGCGGCAGTTCGCGGGTCACCATCGCCCCGCGGCCAAAGGCCATGCCCTTGCGCTCAAGACCCCAGGCAACCACTTCGGCGGTGGGGATGCCCCACTTGGCGAACTGCTTGAGGTTCTGCCATTCGGCCTTGATCCGCGGCCGGCCCAGGTAGCGACGCATATGCTTGCCGGCGGCGGTGTAGCGCTTGACGTAGTAATACACGCCGTCACGCTGGATGCGCACGACCTCGCTGAGCGGGTCGCTGGTAAGCCGTTCGCCTTCGACCGCGAACACCGCGTCGAGGCTGCCGAAATCCGCCGCCAGCGCTGCATAGCCTGGCGCTAGTGTCCAACCCGCCATCAGAGCGCATCCCCGTACCGGAGCTTGCGCTCATAGAGTTTCTGCGCCTTGCGTTCGAGCCAGGCGAGCAACGTTGCCTCGTCGGCCAGGATCTGGCGCAGCGGCTGCTGGAAATAGCCACGCAGGAAGCGCAGCTTGTCGCGCTGGGTCAGGCCGATGTCCAGCGCCGAGAAGTACAGTGCGGCAAGGTCCTTGTCGCGCCAGCGGCGGCTGATGCTGGCGCTGGTCTGCGCCCGGTGCAGGTCGATCACCGACAGCCTCAGGTCGTCAGCGGTCACCGGCCGGTCGGTGTGCAACAGGAAGTGGCAGATGTAGCAATCACGATGGTTGACCCCGGCGCGGTGCATGCCGCCGGTCATCTTCGCCACTTCGGCGATCAGCGCACGCTTGAGGCGCGGCGCGGGCGGCTGCTGCAACCAGTCGAGGCTGAAGTCTTCCAGGCTGATGGTCGGCGCCAGCTCTTCGGTGACGATGAACGAGTGCTGAGTCGCCGGGTTGCTGCCACGCTCGCCATAGGCCACCGCGGTCATGGTCGGTACGCCGACCTCATGCAGGCGCTGGATGGCCCGCCATTCCTGGCCGGCACCGAGCACCGGCAGCTTGGCGCTGAACAGGTTCTTGAAGATCTCGCCCCAGCCGATGCCACGGTGGATCTTGACGAAATAGCCGGCGCCGTCGACCTCGGTGCGCAGCGTGCGGCGGCCTTCCAGCTCGCGGAACACCTCACCTTGCAGCTGCTCGGCGGCCTCGAAGGCATCACGCCCAGCCCACAGGCGTTTGAACGGCTCGGCCAGTATCAGCTTCATGCGCGCTCCTGGTTGAGGATCACATCGGCGGCATGCTGCGGCATGCTGTAGAGGTCGGCGCTGTCGGCAAAGGCCAGGCCATTGCGCGACCAGGCCGCCCGCGCTGCCGGGTCTTCGAGCATCTGTTGCAGGTAGCGGTCTAGCTGGGCCTGCTCGAACGGCTCGTCGAGCACCAGGCCACTGTCGGCCTCGGCGATGTAATGGGCGTAACCACAGACCCTGGATACCAGCACCGGCAGCCCGGCCACCAGGGCTTCGAGCAACACCGTGCCGGTGTTTTCGTTGTAGGCCGGGTGGATCAGCAGGTCGGCACCGAGCAGGAAGCGCGGGATATCGCTGCGGCCCTTGAGAAACTGTACCTGCTCGCCAAGGCCGAGGGTCGCGCTTTGCAGCTGGAACACCTTCGGATCGTCCTGGCCGATAACCATCAACCGCGTGCGCTTGCGCAGTGCCGACGGCAGTGCGGCGAGGGCCTTGAGGCTGCGGTCGACGCCCTTGGTCTTGAACCCGGAGCCGATCTGCACCAGCAGCAGGTCGTCCTCGCCGAGGTTGAACTCCTTGCGGAACTCGGCACGGATTTCGGCGGCGTTGTCTGGCGCTCGGCGGTCCTGGGAGATGCCCGGCGGCAGCAGGTGGAAGCGCTCCACCGGCGTGTCGTAGTGCTTGATGAACAGCGGCTGCTGCACCTCGGAGATCATCAGGATCTCGGTACGCGCGTCCTTGGCGAACACCGCCCGCTCGTACTCGGCGAAGTGCCGGTAGCGGCCCCAGCGACGATACAGCCCGCCACGCAGGGTCTGCGCCTTGTCTTCAAAGCAGCCATCGGCGGCGTAGTAGACGTCCAGGCCGGGCATCTTGTTGAAGCCGATCACGCGGTCGACCGGGCGCTTGGCCAGGTCTTCGGCCATCCAGGCGCTGAGCTTCTCGTTACGGCGATGGTTGAACAGCGCCTTGACCGGCGCCACCAGCACTTCGAAGCCCGGCGGGATATCACCCTCCCAGATCAACGTGTAGACGCGGATCTGGTGGCCGCGCTGCTGGCACTCCAGCGCAATGCGCATGAAGTCACGCTGCAGCCCACCGAAGGGGAAGTATTTGTAAAGCACGAAAGCCAGTTGCATCAACGGACATCCTCAGCCAGCAGCAACGCGCTCAAGCGGCTCGCCACATGCTCGGGATTCAGGCGAGTGAAGCACAGCGGCCACTCGCGTTTGAGATCGAACCGGCGCAGGTCCTCGGCGCTCGGTTTATAGGTGCACTTCTTCTGCAGGCAGGGCGCGCAGGGGAAGTCGCTTGCCTGGTGGACCTGGACACGTCCATAAGCGCCGGTCAAACCAGGGTTGGTGGGGCCAAACAGCGAGATGGTCGGCACGTCCAGCGCGGCGGCCAGGTGGCCCAGGCCGGTATCGACCGCCACGCAGGCCTTGGCCGCGGCCAGCACGCGGGCGACCCCGGCCAGGTTCAATTTGGGCAGTACCTGGCAGTTGTTCAAGCCTTGGGCAATTCGCTCGGCACGTTCTTTCTCGGCCGGATTGCCCCACGGCAGGCACACTTGCAGGTTGCGCCGGCCCATGCGCTCGGCGAGCTCACGCCAGTACGCCTCGGGCCAGTGCTTGGTGGCCCAGGTGGTGCCATGCAGGAACACCACGTAGGGCTTGGTCGGCGGCAACTGCAGGCGCGCGAGGTCCAGGCCGTAGTCGCCGAGGCCCTCGGGCAGGTCGTAGGCCAAGGCCAGGGCGAACAGCTGGCGCACGCGCTCCACCGCGTGCTGGCCGACGGCAACCGACAAAGGTCGGTCATAGAAGCGGCTGGACAACCCTTCACGCGCCGAGAAACGGTCCAGACCGGCTACCGGCGCCTTGACGTAACGGGTCAGCCAGGCCGACTTGACCAGGCCTTGAGCATCGATCACCAGGTCGTACTTGTGCTCGCGCACGCGCTGTTTGAAGGCCTTGCACTCGCCGCTCTTGAAGGTCTGCCAGAGGTTCTTGCGCCAACGGCGGATCGCCACCGGGATAACCTGATCGACAGCCGGGTGCCAGCTGGGGATCTCGGCGAAGCCCTCCTCCACCACCCAGTCGAAACGGATTCCGGGGATGGCGTGAGCGGCGTCGGTGAGCGCCGGCAGGGTGTGGATCACATCCCCCAGCGACGTCGTCTTGATAATCAGCACCCGCACTTAGTCGACCTCTGCCATGACATCGATCAGGTTCGGCCCGGCCAGGTGCTGCAGCGCGGCGATGACCTTGCCGGGTTCGAGCAGACGCAGGCAGTTGTAGTGGCCGAAGCGGCAGGTGCGGTCGAAGCACGGACTGCACTCCAGGCCCAGGCGTACCACCTCGACCTGATCGGCCAGCGGCGGGGTGAAGCCTGGCGAGGTCGAGCCATACACCGCCACCAGCGGGCGGTTGAGTGCGGCGGCAACGTGCATCAGGCCGGAGTCGTTGGACACCACCGCGTCGGCGCACGACATCAAGTCGATGGCCTCGGCCAGCGAGGTTTCGCCGGACAGATTGCTCGACTCTTCGCGCAGGCCCGGGATCAGCCGGTCGCGGATCGACTCACCCACCGGGTGGTCGTTCTTCGAACCGAACAGCCACACCTGCCAGCCCTGGCGGATCATCGCTTCGGCCACTGCGGCGTAGTGCTCGGCGGGCCAGCGCTTGGCCTCACCGAACTCCGCGCCCGGGCACAGCGCCAGCACCGGGCGGTCCAGTGCCAGGCCGAACTTGGCCAAGGCTGCATCACGGCTGGCTGCTTCGATCTGCAGGGTCGGCCGCGGATACGGCTGTGGCAGCTCGGCGCCGGGCGTGTAGGCCAGGGCCATGAAGCGCTCGATCATCAGTGGGTAGCGGGCTTTGTCCAGCTTGCGCACGTCGTTGAGCAGCAGGTAGCGCATCTCGCCGCGCCAGCCGGTGCGCTTGGGGATGCCGGCGAAGTACGGTACCAGCGCCGATTTCAGCGAGTTGGGCAGCAGGATCGCCTGGTCGTACTGGCCAGCCAGGGACTTGCCGATACGCCGGCGCGTGGCCAGTTCCAGCGCGCCGTGGCCGAGCGGAAAGCTCAGCGCCTGGCGCACCTCGGGCATGCGCTCAAGGATCGGCCGGCTCCACTCGGGCGCCAGCACGTCGATCACGCATTCGGGGTGCTGCTGCTTCAGGCACTGGAACAGGGTTTGCGCCATTACCATGTCGCCGACCCAGCTGGGGCCAATGATCAGTATTCTCATGCTTTGTCCAGGAACGCTCGGGGAGAGTATGCAGCCGGCCTCCCCTCTTTATATTCAGGCTAGGTGGCGTGCAGTGTACCACTGGTGGTGAAGCAAGGCTTTTTGGGGCCGCGAAGCGGCCCCAGCGATCTCACGTCAGGCCCAACTCACCCCAGATCCGCCGCACCTCCCGGCGTTCATCAGCAAACTGCGCCGCATCGATAACCCCCGCCTGCTTCTGCAACGCCTGCCGGTGCGACGCCGACCGAAACGCCTTGTACACCTCACGCAGCAACACCGCATCACTGGCCGGCATCAACCGCGCCTGCTCAAGCTCTTCGAGAATGCGGATATTGTCAGTCCAGCGCAGCAGCGCCGGGTGGTCGTGCGACCAGGCCAAGGCGGCGTACTGCACCATGAACTCGATATCGACGATACCCCCCGCATCCTGTTTGATATCGAACGGAACACCCGCATCAAAGGCATTACCGGCAGTCCCCGCGCCGGTCAGCTTGGTGCCGAGGTTGTCACGCATCTTGGCGCGCATCTCGCTGACTTCCACCCGCAACTTATCGAGGTCGCGGGCCTGACCCAGTACCTTGGCCCGCACCGCCTCGAACGCACCCGCCACCTGCTTGCATCCGACCAGCACCCGCGCCCGCACCAGCGCCTGATGCTCCCAGGTCCAGGCCTCGCCCTGCTGGTAGCGCTCGAACGCCCCCAACGAGCTGACCAGCAGCCCCGAGGCACCGGACGGCCGCAGGCGCATATCAACGTCATACAGCTGGCCAGAGTTGGTCTGGGTGGTCAGCAAGTGAATGATGCGCTGGCCCAGGCGGGTGAAGAACTGCGCACTGTCGATCGGCTTGGCGCCATCGGTTTCGGCATGCAGGTCACCGTCATGGATAAACACCAGGTCGAGGTCCGAACCATGCCCCAGCTCGATGCCGCCGACCTTGCCGTAACCAACAATGATGAAGCCCGGATCACACAGGCTGCCGTCGCTGCGCTTGGGCTGGCCATGACGAGCAACCGTCTGTCGCCAGGCCAGGGCCAGCACCTGGTCGAGAATCGCTTCGGCCAGCCAGGTCAGGTAATCGCTGACCTTCATCAACGGCAGGTTGCCGCTGATTTCCGACGCGGCCACCCGCAGGCTGTGCGCCAGTTTGAAGTGCCGCAGGGCTTCCATCTGCTGCTCGAGGTCATCCTCGGGGATGCGCGTCAGGCGTTCACGCAGCTCGCTGGCCAGCTCCGGCGCCAGCGGTGGGCTGAACAACCGGCCTTCGTTGAGCAGCTCATCGAGCAACAGCGGATAACGGGCGATCTGCTCGGCGATCCACGGGCTGGCGGCGCACAGCGTCAGCAGCCGGCGCAGCGCGCCCGGGTTTTCCGTGAGCAGCACCAGATAGGCCGAGCGCCGGGCCACGGCTTCGACCAACGGCAGCACCCGCTCCAGTACCAGATCAGGGTTGTCGTGCTCGACCGCCTGGGCCAGCAAGCGTGGAATAAACGCATCGAGGCGCTCGCGCCCCAAGCGCTGCATCGAGCGCAACTGCGGGCTGGCGCGCAGCCCGGCGAGTCGACGCAGGGCATCGGCCGGCTGGCGGAAGCCGGCCTCTTCCAACTGGCGGCAAGCGGCCTCCTCATCCTGGGCCTGCTCCCACAGCGGTGACCACTCACCACCGACCACCAGCTCGCCCTCGCCTTCGTCTTCATCCGGGTCGGCGATCACCTGGCGGAAGTGCCAGTCGATACGGCCACGCCAGGCCATCAACTGATCGTGGAAGCTGGTCCAGTCGGCAAAGCCGAGGATGAACGCCACACGCGCACGGTCAGTGTCGTCCTCGGGCAGCATCTGCGTCTGGCGGTCAGCGATGGCCTGGATCGCGTGCTCGGTGTAGCGCAAGAATTCATAGCCCTCGCGCAGCTCGGCCACCACTGCCGGCGGCAGGTAGCCCTGCCCCTCAAGGGTGGCGAGGACCTTGAGCAGTGGCCGCTGCTGCAGGCTCAGGTCACGGCCGCCGTGGATCAGCTGAAACGCCTGGGCGATGAACTCCACCTCGCGGATGCCGCCAGCACCGAGCTTGATGTTTTCCGACATGCCCTTGCGGCGGACTTCCTGCTGGATCAGCTGCTTCATGGTGCGCAGCGCTTCGATCGCCGAGAAGTCCAGGTAACGCCGGTACACGAACGGGCGCAACATCTCCTGCAACTGCGCGCCAGCGGCCTGGTCACCGGCTACCACCCGCGCCTTGATCATGGCGTAGCGTTCCCAGTCACGGCCCTGGTCCTGGTAATACTGCTCCAGTGCATTGAACGACAGCACCAAGGCCCCGGCCGAACCGTATGGGCGCAGGCGCATGTCGACGCGGAACACGAAGCCGTCGACGGTGACCGGGTCCAGCGCCTTGATCAAGCGCTGGCCGAGTCGGGTGAAGAACTCCTGGTTGTCCAGCGAGCGCTTGACCCCTTCGGTCTCGCCGCCTTCGGGGTAGGCGAAGATCAGGTCGATGTCCGATGACAGGTTCAGCTCCACCGCGCCGAGCTTGCCCATGCCCAACACGACCATGTGCTGCGGCTCGCCACTGCGGTGGCCGACCGGCGTGCCGAACTGCTGGCAATGACGCGGGTACAACCATTGATAGGCCTGGTCGATGCTGGCATCGGCCAGGTCAGACAAATCGCGGCAGGTTTCCCCCAGCGCGGCCTGGCGGGTGATGTCACGCCAGATGATCCGCAACTGCTGGCGGTTGCGCTCGCGGCGCAGATTACGCGCCAGCTCGTCTTCGCTTTGCGCGGCCTGGGCCACCGTGGCGATCCGTGCGCACAGCTCGCCGGGAGCAAACGCCCGCTCCAGCTCGCCACTGACGAGCAACTCGAACAGCACCGCCGGCTCACGCTGGGCCTGGTCGAGAACAAAGTCACTCGCCGCCCCAACCTGATCGAACTGCTGACGATGGGCCGGGCTCAAAGCCTGCAGGTCGAGATCAGCGTGACGGGTGACGGCATCGGCCAGGATCTGTTGGTTGCGAGCGACCAGTGGTTGCAGGGCAGCAGGCAGATCGAGCGGCAAAGGCAGGCGCATGGACTATCCTTGATCGGCGTGAAAGAGAGGGGTAAATGCGGTCACGGGGGGGGCAGGACCACGGTTGGACTGTCGTACAAAAGTTGGAAATAGCTGAAAACGTCGAATCATTGGCAAGAAACATCACGAATCACCCGCCTCGAACCCACCGACAACCAACATGAACGTTTTTCCTCACAACCCGGGGTGCGACCAAACGCCGCATTTCTGTAGTATTACTACTACCCCGACCGTGTAAAAGCATGAAATGCGAAAGCTTTTGTAGTAAAACTACACGGCGCCGGATCACACTCCGGTAATCCAAGAATTCACGACGTCTGCCCATAAGGCCAGTCGCAAACTCAGGCACTCGATTCTGGTTGCCTTTCCGCCCTGGAGCAAGCCATGCAAGACCTCGATCCAATCGAAACCCAGGAATGGCTGGATGCCCTGGAGTCGGTCCTCGACAAAGAAGGCGAAGACCGCGCTCATTACCTGATGACCCGTATGGGCGAGCTGGCCACCCGCAGTGGCTCTCAGCTGCCGTATGCCATCACCACGCCATACCGCAACACCATCCCTGTCACCCACGAAGCACGCATGCCTGGCGACCTGTTCATGGAACGCCGCATTCGCTCGTTGGTGCGTTGGAACGCCCTGGCCATGGTCGTGCGCACCAACCTGAAGGATTCGGACCTGGGCGGACACATCTCGAGCTTCGCCTCCAGTGCCACCCTGTATGACATCGGCTTCAACTACTTCTTCCAGGCCCCGACCGAAGAACACGGCGGCGACCTGATCTTCTTCCAGGGCCACGCCTCGCCTGGCGTCTACGCCCGTGCCTTCATGGAAGGCCGGATCAGCGAAGAGCAGATGAACAACTTCCGTCAGGAAGTCGATGGCAAGGGTCTGTCCTCGTACCCGCACCCATGGCTGATGCCGGACTTCTGGCAGTTCCCGACCGTGTCGATGGGTCTGGGCCCGATCCAGGCGATCTACCAGGCGCGCTTCATGAAGTACCTCGAAGCCCGCGGCTACATCCCGGCTGGCAAGCAGAAAGTCTGGTGCTTCATGGGCGACGGCGAGTGCGACGAGCCGGAATCCCTCGGCGCGATCTCCCTGGCTGGCCGCGAGAAGCTCGACAACCTGATCTTCGTCATCAACTGCAACCTGCAGCGCCTCGACGGCCCGGTTCGCGGTAACGGCAAGATCATCCAGGAACTCGAAGGCGTGTTCCGTGGTGGTGGCTGGAACGTCAACAAAGTGGTCTGGGGCCGTTTCTGGGACCCACTGCTGGCCAAGGACGTCGACGGTATCCTGCAGCGTCGCATGGACGAAGTCATCGACGGCGAGTACCAGAACTACAAGGCCAAGGACGGCGCGTACGTCCGTCAGCACTTCTTCAACACCCCAGAGCTCAAGGCCATGGTCGAAGACCTGTCCGACGACGAGATCTGGAAGCTCAACCGTGGCGGCCACGACCCGTACAAGGTCTACGCGGCGTACCACCAGGCTGTGAACCACAAAGATCAGCCGACCGTCATCCTGGCCAAGACCATCAAGGGTTACGGCACCGGTGCTGGCGAAGCCAAGAACACCGCGCACAACACCAAGAAGGTCGACGTCGACAGCCTGCGTCACTTCCGCGATCGTTTCGACATCCCGGTCAAGGACGAAGAGCTGGAAAACCTGCCGTTCTTCAAGCCTGAAGCCGGCAGCGCCGAGGCCCGTTACCTGGCCGAGCGCCGCTCCGCGCTGGGTGGCTTCGTGCCGCAGCGTCGCGAGAAGAGCATCAGCATCCCGACCCCGCCACTGGAAACCCTGAAGGCGATCCTGGACGGCTCGGGCGACCGTGAAATCTCCACCACCATGGCCTTCGTGCGGATCCTCGCGCAGCTGGTCAAGGACAAAGAGATCGGCCAGCGCATCGTTCCGATCATCCCGGACGAAGCCCGTACCTTCGGTATGGAAGGCATGTTCCGCCAGTTGGGCATCTACTCGTCGGTCGGCCAGCTCTACGAGCCAGTCGATAAAGACCAGGTGATGTTCTACCGCGAAGACAAGAAGGGCCAGATCCTCGAGGAAGGCATCAACGAAGCCGGCGCCATGTCGTCGTTCATCGCTGCCGGTACCTCGTACTCGAACCACAACCAGCCGATGCTGCCGTTCTACATCTTCTACTCGATGTTCGGCTTCCAGCGTATCGGTGACCTGGCCTGGGCCGCTGGCGACAGCCGCACCCGTGGCTTCCTGATCGGCGGTACCGCCGGCCGTACCACCCTCAACGGTGAAGGCCTGCAGCACGAAGACGGTCACAGCCACCTGCTGGCCGGGACCATCCCGAACTGCCGCACCTATGATCCGACCTACGGCTATGAGCTGGCGGTGATCATCCAGGACGGCATGAAGAAGATGACCGAAGAGCAACAGGACATCTTCTACTACATCACCGTGATGAACGAATCCTACCAGCAGCCGGCTATCCCGGCCGGTGTCGAGGAAGGTATCGTCAAGGGCATGTACCTGCTTGAAGAAGACACCAAGGACGCCGCGCACCACGTGCAGCTGATGGGCTCCGGCACCATCCTGCGTGAAGTTCGTGAAGCCGCGAAGATCCTGCGCGAAGAGTTCAACGTCGGTGCCGACGTGTGGAGCGTTACCAGCTTCAACGAACTGCGTCGCGACGGCCTTGCCGTAGAACGCGCCAACCGCCTCAAGCCTGGCCAGAAGCCACAGCAGACTTACGTCGAGCAGTGTCTGACCGGTCGCAAGGGTCCGGTTATCGCATCGACCGACTACATGAAGATTTTTGCCGAGCAGATCCGTCAGTGGGTGCCGAGCAAAGAGTTCAAAGTCCTGGGTACCGATGGCTTCGGTCGCAGCGACAGCCGCAAGAAGCTGCGTCACTTCTTTGAAGTTGACCGCCACTTCGTCGTGCTGGCTGCCCTGGAAGCCTTGGCTGACCGTGGCGAGATCGAACCCAAGGTGGTGGCTGACGCCATCGTCAAGTTCGGTATCGACCCGGACAAGCGCAACCCCCTGGACTGCTGAGGAGTAATTTAAGTGAGCGAACTCATTCGCGTACCTGACATCGGCAGCGGTGAAGGTGAAATCATCGAGCTGTTCGTCAAGGTTGGCGACCGCATCGAGGCTGACCAGAGCCTGCTGACCCTGGAGTCCGACAAGGCCTCCATGGAGATCCCTGCCCCCAAGGCCGGTATCGTCAAAGAGCTGAAGGTCAAGCTGGGCGATCGCCTGAAAGAAGGCGACGAGCTGCTGGTTCTGGAAGTCGAGGGCGCTGCGGCGTCCGAGGCTCCGGCCGCGGCTGCTGCGCCGGCTGCTGAAGAAAAACCGGCTGCCGCGCCTGCGGCCGCCGAGGCTGCTCCTGCCCCGGCCGCGGCACCTGCCGCCGCCACCGTGCAGGACATCCACGTGCCGGACATCGGCTCGTCGGGCAAGGCCAAGATCATCGAAGTGCTGGTCAAGGCCGGCGACACCGTCGAAGCCGACCAGTCGCTGATCACCCTGGAGTCCGACAAGGCCTCCATGGAGATCCCTTCGCCTGCCGCTGGTGTGGTCGAAGAAGTGATCGCCAAGCTGGACGACGAAGTCGGTACCGGTGACCTGATCCTCAAGCTGAAGATCGCTGGCGCCGCGCCAGCGGCCGCTCCAGCCCAAGCTGCTGCCGCACCTGCGCCAGCCAAGACTGAGGCTGCTCCGGCCGCCGCGCCTGCTGCAGCCCCAGCTGCACCGGCTCCTGCCGCTGCCGCTCCGGCTGCTGCGAGCAACGCCAAGGTCCACGCAGGCCCGGCGGTGCGTCAGCTGGCCCGTGAATTCGGCGTCGAGCTGAGTGCCGTATCGGCCTCTGGCCCGCACGGTCGGATCCTCAAGGAAGACGTCCAGGTTTACGTCAAGGCCATGATGCAGAAGGCCAAGGAAGCACCGGCAGGCGCCGCTGCAACCGGCGGCGCTGGCATCCCGCCGATCCCGGTGGTCGACTTCAGCAAGTTCGGTGAAGTCGAAGAAGTGGCCATGACCCGCTTGATGCAGGTCGGCGCCGCCAACCTGCACCGCAGCTGGCTGAACGTGCCGCACGTGACCCAGTTCGACTCGGCCGACATCACCGAGCTCGAAGCCTTCCGCGTTGCGCAGAAGGCCGTGGCCGAGAAGGCTGGCGTCAAGCTGACCGTTCTGCCACTGCTGCTCAAGGCTTGTGCGCACCTGCTCAAGGAGCTGCCGGACTTCAACAGTTCGCTGGCGCCAAGCGGCAAAGCGATCATCCGCAAGAAGTATGTCAACGTCGGTTTCGCCGTCGACACCCCGGATGGCCTGTTGGTACCGGTGATCAAGAACGTCGACCAGAAGAGCTTGCTGCAACTGGCTGGCGAAGCTGCGGCGCTGGCTGAAAAGGCCCGTACCAAGAAGCTGTCGGCAGACGAGATGCAGGGAGCCTGCTTCACCATCTCCAGCCTCGGTCACATTGGCGGCACCGGCTTCACGCCGATCGTCAACGCGCCTGAAGTGGCGATCCTTGGTGTGTCGAAGGCGACCATCCAGCCGGTCTGGGATGGCAAGGCCTTCCAGCCCAAGCTGATGCTGCCGCTGTCGCTGTCGTACGATCACCGTGTGATCAACGGCGCTGCCGCTGCGCGCTTCACCAAGCGCCTGAGCGACCTGTTGGGCGACATTCGCACCATCTTGCTGTAACGCTGCAACCTGCCTCTTCCAACGGGAGAGGCAGGTACCCCTTTCGAGCTGCCACGCTCGTACCTCAACCCCGCCCCGGCGGGGCTTTTTTTTGGGGTGCGTCACGGAATGTTGGGGGAGGTGATCTGTTCGCTTGGCTGGCTGGCTGGCTGGCTGGCTGGCTGGCTGGCTTAGGAATTGTGGGCTTATCCATTTGATGTGGTGGTGCTGCTGGCCCCTTCCGCCCTTACGGCGGGTCACTTTTTTTCTTGGAAAAAAGTAACCAAAAACCGTCTGCTCCTGCATCCGGCCCTCCGCTGCGCTGCGGGTTCCCTCGCTCCGGTCTTGCTCCGGGAGGACCGCGCTGTACGGCCCATCCTGGGCCTCAGCGCTTTCCGGCCATCCATGGCCTCCACCTCCCTGCGCAAGACCTCCACTCGGCCTCCTGACGTCGCGAAGTTACGGGCGGCGTCTGGGCTGGCGTTGTTTTTGATAGTGGCATGGGTGGTGAATATTCGGGCCTCTTCGCGGGGCAAGCCCGCTCCTACAGGATTTGCGCAGATTTCGGATTCGGCGCTGTACCTGTAGGAGCGGGCTTGCCCCGCGAAGAGGCCGGCACTGCCAATGCAAATCGCAGGGCGCAGCCCTGCCAGCCACCCCACAAATCCGCTGGTGAATAAACAAAGCGAAAGCGCAGCGATTCGCCTGCCGTTGCCCTGGCTGTTGATCTTGATCTTGCTCTTGATCTACCAGCGACTTCAGGAGGCCGAGCGCAGGTCTTGCGCAGGGAGGTGGAGGCCATGGATGGCCGGAAAAAGCGCTGAGGCCCAGGATGGGCCGTACAGCGCGGTCCTCCCCGAGCAAGACCGGAGCGAGGGAACCCCGCAGCGCAGCGTAGGGGCCGGATGCAGGAGCAAGCGGTTTTTGGTTACTTTTTTCCAAGAAAAAAAGTGACCCGCCGTAAGCGCGGAAGGGGCCAGCAGCACCACCACATCAAATGGATAAGCCCCCAGCCCCAGCCCCAGAACCTCGTCCCTGACACCCCGTGAACAGCCATTTCAGCAGGCCTTGAAAGGCATCCACCCCGAACAAGCCCCCCGTACACCTTCAGACTTGAACCAATCTGCCGACAACCTAGTCACAGCCCCAACATGGCCGCTTGCCAGCCCTCCGGACATCATGCAACCTTGCCCGATGCGCCGCCGCACAGGCCCGCGCCACCCTCTTCAAGCGAGTCTTCAATGAAAAGCCAACCCGATGCCGCCAGCCGTGTGGCGGCCGAGGTCGTCACGCAGCTACCCGTGCCTTCGCGGCTCGGCATGCTGCGTTTCGAAAGGCTCAACGAAGCCGCATGGTCCATGCTCTACCTCGACCCAGCCTGCGAGCGCCATTTCGGCCTGCCCGCCGCCGAGCTGTGCGCCCTGATCAGCTCGCCCTACGCCAGCCTGATGGAGCCAGAAGCCCGCTACCGGCTGCACGACGAAATCCAGCTGCAACTGGCCCGGCGCGGCTATTACCGGGTGCGCTACACCTTGCACGCCAGCCCGGTACCGCTGCGCTTGCTGGAAACCGGCGAGGTCTACAAGCAGCATGGCCGCCAGTTGCTGCGCGGCTACCTGGCGGTACTCGACGATGTCACCGAAGACAGCCCGGACGTCGCCGCCAGCGACCTGGAAAACCGCAACAACCGCCTGCAGATCGCCCTCCAGCTGAACCAACGCGCCCAACAGGAACAGCTCGAACACCTCGAGCGGGTACGCGCCCAGCAAGACCTGATCCTGCGCCTCGCACGCCAGCGCTACAGCGTCGACAACTCGCTGCTGGAAGCCGCCGAGCTGATCACCCAGAGCGCCTGCGAAATCTACAAGGTCAACTGCGCGAGCATCTGGTACCTGCACGACCAGCGCCTGGAGCCAATCAGCGCCTGGCATCGCCTTGAGCAAAAGCACCGCCTGCCCGAACCGATCGACGCCAGCCGCTTCCCCGATTACCTCGATGCGCTGCACGCCAGCCGCGCCATCGACGCGCACAATGCCAGCCAGGACCCGCGTACCCGTGACATGGCCGAGAGCCTTTACCCGACCACCAACAACGCCATGCTCGACGCCAGTATCCGCGTCGATGGCCAAGTGGTCGGCGTGCTCTGCCTGGAGCAGACCGGCAAGCCACGCGCCTGGCAGTCCGACGAGATCGCCTTCGCCGGCGAGCTTGCCGACCAGTTCGCCCAGGTCATCACCAACCACAACCGACGCACAGCGGCGAGCGCACTGCACCTGTTCCAGCGTGCAGTCGAACAGAGCGCCAGCGCCTTCCTGCTGGTCAACCGCGACGGTGTGGTGGAATACGTCAATCCCAGTTTCACGGCGATCACCCAGTACAGCACTGACGAAGTGCAGGGTCATCGCCTGGCGGAACTGCCCGCCCTGGAGAACCTCAGCGAGCTGCTGTTCGACTCGCCCTCCAGCCTGGACATGGGCAACAGCTGGCAAGGCGAATTCAAGAGCCGGCGCAAGAACCTCGAGCCTTACTGGGGCCAGCTGTCGATCTCCAAGGTGTATGGCGACAACCGCGAGTTGACCCACTACATCGGTATTTACGAAGACATCACCCAGAGCAAGCTGGCCCAGCAACGCATCGAGCGCCTGGCCTACACCGACAACCTGACCAACCTGGGTAACCGCCCGGCGTTCATCCGCAATCTCGACGAGCGCTTTGCCCGCGACAGCGACACCGCGATCTGCCTGCTGCTGGTCGACATCGACAACTTCAAGCGGATCAACGACAGCCTCGGCCACCACACCGGTGACAAACTGCTGATCAGCCTGGCCCGGCGCTTGCGCAACAGCCTCAATGTCGGCGGCATTCTCGCCCGCTTCGCCAGTAACGAATTTGCCGTACTGCTCGACAACATCAGCCTTGAAGATGGCCAGGCCGTGGCCCAGCAACTGCTGCGCACGCTGGATAAACCGATGTTCGTCGACAACCAGTTGATCAACGTCACCGCGTCGGTGGGCCTGGCCTGCGCACCGCTGCACGGCAGCGACCCGCAGACCCTGATGAAAAACGCAGGCCTGGCCCTGCACAAGGCCAAGGCCAACGGCAAACACCAGGTCCAGGTGTTTACCGAAGTGCTCAACGCCGAGGCCAGCTACAAGCTGTTCGTTGAAAACAACCTGCGTCGAGCGCTTACCCAGAACGAACTCGAAGTGTTCTACCAGCCCAAGCTGTGCCTGCGCAGCGGCCGCCTGCTGGGCCTCGAGGCGCTGCTGCGCTGGAACCATCCCGAACGCGGCATGATCCGCCCTGACCAGTTCATCAGCGTGGCCGAGGAAACCGGCCTGATCATCCCTATCGGTAAATGGGTGGTGCGCCAGTCGTGCCGCATGAGCCTGGAGCTGCGCGAGGCCGGCATGGGCGAATTGCACGTGGCCATCAACCTCTCGCCCAAGCAGTTCTCCGACCCTGAACTGGTCAACTCGATCGCCAGCATCATCCGCGAAGAGGCATTGCCGCCGCACTTGCTGGAGCTGGAGCTGACTGAGGGGCTGTTGCTGGAAGCCTCCGAAGACACCCACCGCCAGCTCGACGAGCTCAAGGCCCTGGGCCTGACCCTGGCCATGGACGACTTCGGCACCGGCTACTCGTCGCTGAGCTACCTGAAGAAGTTTCCGATCGACGTCATCAAGATTGACCGCAGCTTCATCAACGAAATCCCCGATAACCAGGACGACATGGAGATCACCTCGGCGGTGGTAGCCATGGCCCACAACCTCAAGCTCAAGGTTGTCGCCGAAGGCATCGAGACTGCGGCGCAGTTGGCGTTCCTGCGCCGGCATCGCTGCGACGTCGGCCAGGGTTACCTGTTTGACCGGCCGATCCCCGGGCGTGAGCTGGTCGATCGGCTCAAGCGCTATCCGCGTGGACCAGTGGCCTGACAGCGGCGTAAGTCTGAGGCACTATAGGGCTCATGAGCTTTGTGGGGCTGCTGCGCAGCCCTTTCGCGACACAAGGCCGCTCCCACAGATACAGCGCAAGGCATGACGGCGGCGCAAACCTGTGGGAGCGGCCTTGTGTCGCGAAAGGGCCGCAGAGCGGCCCCCAAATGGCTGAACAGACTTGAACCATCAAACAGAGGAACGGCCATGGTCCTGCGTTCGGAAATCCTGGTGAACAAAAACGTCCTGCCCACCGCTGAACAGGCCCTGCCTGGTCGCGAAACGCCGATGTCCCTGCCCGAGAAGCACTTCGTCTTCGACGACACGCCGCTGCTCGGCCCGTTCTTCGACGATGTCGATTTCGCCATCTTCGGCCTCGGTTGCTTCTGGGGCGCCGAGCGCCGTTTCTGGCAGCGCGAAGGCGTGGTCAGTACCGTGGTCGGCTATGCCGGCGGCACCACCCCCAACCCGACCTACGAAGAAGTCTGCTCGGGCCTGACCGGGCACACCGAAGTGGTCCTGGTGGTGTTCGACAAAGCCAAGGTCAGCTACGGCGAACTGCTGGCGATGTTCTGGGAGCTGCACAACCCTACCCAAGGCATGCGCCAGGGCAACGATATCGGCACCCAGTACCGCTCGGCGATCTTCTGCACCAGCCCTGAGCAGCTCGATCAGGCCCAGGCCAGCAAGGCGGCCTACCAGGCCGAGCTGGACAAGGCCGGTTTCGGCCCGATCACCACCGAGATCGACCAGGCACCGACCGTGTACTTCGCCGAGGCCTATCACCAGCAGTACCTGGCGAAGAACCCCAACGGCTACTGCGGCATCGGTGGCACCGGTGTGTGCCTGCCGCCCAGCCTGCAAGGCAACTGAGGGTCACGCATGACGACCATGACCCTGTTCCATTCGCCCTTGTCGCCGTTCGTGCGCAAGGTGATGGTGGTCCTGCACGAGACCGGCCAACTCGGCCGCGTGCAGCTGCAGGCCGTCAACATCAGCCCGGTGGCAGGCGATGCGCAGCTCAACCAGGACAACCCGATCGGCAAGATCCCGGCCTTGCGCCTGGAAGACGGCAGCGTGCTGCATGACAGCCGGGTGATCTGTGAGTACCTCGACCATCAGCACGTCGGCCTGCCACTGATCCCCCGCGAAGGCTCGGCGCGCTGGCGGCGGCTGACCCTGGCCTCGCAGGCAGATGCGATCATGGACGCGGCGGTATCGACGCGTTATGAAACCTTCCTGCGGCCTGAGGACAAACGTTGGGACGGCTGGGTCGAGGCGCAGGGCGAGAAGATCCGCCGGAGCCTGGCCAACCTTGAACAGGAGCACCTGGCTGAGCTGATCTCGGGGTTCGATATCGTGGCCATTGGTGTGGCCTGTGCGCTGGCTTATATCGACCTGCGCCAACCTGAGTTTGGCTGGCGTGACCAGCAACCGGGGTTGGCTGCGTGGTACGCCGAGGTGGCCAAACGGCCATCGATGCTGGCTACAGCACCGCAGGCCTGACTGACGCCATCGCGGGGCAAGCCCGCTCCTACAGGACATGCGCTCTACCCCAATCCTGTAGGAGCGGGCTTGCCCCGCGAATGGGCTGCACAGCAGCCCCAGGCCTCACCGCGGTATCACAGGAAACAACAACCCGATCCGCCACGCCAACCAGCGCCCCACTTCACGATCCTCCCTCATGCCATTCTCCCCACCCGCGACCAGTCCAGTCGGCGGGTCAGCACCATGAACACGCCCAGCAAGCCAAAGCACAGCAACGAGCCCATCAGCAGCGCATAGTCCTCAGCGCTCAGCAGCCCATAGAGCAGTGCATACAGCACAGCCAACCCCGCCGCAAAGCCGATACCGCGCCACAGACTGCGCAGCACATGGCTCAGATAGAAGCCGATCAGCAGCACGCACGCCGACGCCGACAAGCCATACGCCAGGCCAAACCCAAGGTGCTCGGACAGCGACAACAACAGCAGGTAGAAGAACGCCAACGCCACCCCGACCAGCACGTATTGCACCGGGTGCACGCTGAGGTTCTTCAACACCTCGAACAGGAAGAAACCGGCAAACGTCAGTGCAATGAACAGCAGCGCGTACTTGATCGCCCGCTCGCTCTTGAGGTACTGGTCGACCGGGTCGACGAAGCTCACGCCAAAGGTGCGTTCCTTGTAGTCGGCGCACTGCTCGGCCGTGGCGCACTGGCGCAAGGCGTCCTCCAGGTTGGTGGCAAAGAACGACGTCTGCCAGTGCCCCTTGAAGCCCTCGGCACTGATCTCGCGGCGGCTCGGCAGGTAGCTGCCGACAAAACTTGGGTGCGGCCAGTTGGCCTGCATATCGACACTGCTGGAGCGACCGACCGGCAGTACATGCAACTGGCCAGTGCCTTGCAGGGCGAGGTCGAAGGCGTAGTTGAATTCACGCGGCTGCTGGCCGTCCAGCGCAGGCAGATCGACGTGCACACCACCGCGCATCCAAGCCAGGCCGGTGCCTGCTTGAAACGGCAGCCGCTGGTCATCGAGGCTCAGCTCAAGTGTGCTTTCGATACCGCGGATATCACTGATGCCCACCGCCAGAAACGGCTTGTCGAAGCGGTAGTCCTCATAGTCCTTGTCGATGCCCCAACGCTCAGGCAGTTTGAAGCGGCCAGCGATCTGGCTTTTGGCATGAAACAGCCGGGCCTGATAGATGCCCCGGGCGCGCAGCTCGGTGTCGATGCCAATCGTCGCCTCGAAGGTTTCCGGGAGGAAGTACAGGTGGCCCGAGACCGTACTGGTCTCCTGCACGCTGTGGCCGTCCTTGTCGATCCAGCGGCGTTCGAATTTGCGGTACGGCACCACCAGCAGCGGGCCGGCGATCAACTGGTCGAAACTCGAGCTTTGCGCGATATCGGCGAGGACGTTGTCACGCAGGCTTTGCCGCTCGTCGATCAAGCCGCCGATCATCAACAGCGGGATCAACAGCAGCAACATCAGCAAGGCGATCATGCCGAGCTTGAAACTCAGGGTCTTGTTCATGGGGCGTAGGCTCCGTTGGCGATGGGCACAGTGTGTGCCGCATGCGTGGAGCCCTCAGGGAGACTATGTGGAGAGTCTGTGGTGATTGTGTGAAGCCCATTCGCGGGACAAGCCCGCTCCTACAGGATCTGCGCAAATCCTGTAGGAGCGGGCTCGCCCCGCGAAGAGGCCTCAACTGATGCGCCGCACCGGCAGCCACAACCTCACCCGCACACCGCCTTCAACGTTATCCACAGCCAAAGTGCCACCGTGCAACTGCATCACTTCCTCGACAAAATTCAGCCCCAACCCGGTGCTCTTGCGCCCGCTGCCCGGCCGTGGCAGCGAGTAAAAACGCTCACTCACCCGCCCAATCGCATACGGCGGAATCGCCTCGCCCTGATTGAACAGACTCAATGCCACACGCTCCCCCGCCTGCTCCAGCTCGAACAGCAACGCGCCACCCGCCGGGGTGAAATCCAGCGCGTTCTCCAGCAGGTTGGCCAACGCCTGGCGCATCAGGAACGGATCACAGCGCAAGCGCAGCGCCATCGGCACCCGCTGGCGGACCTGCAACCCGGCGCTTTCGATCCGCGCCCCATGGGTCAGCAGCAACTCGTCGACCAAGGCCGCCAACGCCACTTCCTGCTCATCCTCCAGCGCCTGCATCTGCTCGACCTGGGCCAGGTTGAGCAGGCGCTCGATCATCTGCTGCAACCGCCCGCTTTCGCGTTCGATGTTGCTCGCAAAGCGCACCCGCTGCTCCGGCGGCATGTCGCCCTGAAGCAGCTCCGAGGCACCACGAATCGCTGCCAACGGGCTCTTTAGCTCATGGGTCAGGGTGTGCACGTAACGCTCTACATAAGCCTTGCCGGCAAGCTCGGTGCGCATCCGCTCCACCGCCGTCGCCAGTTGGCCAAGCTCACCGCCCTTGTAATGCGGCAGGGCGGCGCGCTCGCCCTCGCTGACTGCCTGGGCGTAATGGGTCAGCCGGCGCAACGAGCGCGCCAGCCACCATGACAACAAGGCGCCAACCAGCAGGCCGAGCACGATCAAACCCAGGCCAAGGTTGAGCAGGCGCCGTTCGGCGCGGTCGATGTACGGCTGCAGCGAGCTGTTCGGCTTGGCCACGGTGACCACGCCGATGATCTTGCCGGCGTCCATGATCGGCGCGGCAACGTGCATCACCGAGGTGTTCTCATCCTCCGGATCGCTGCGTGACGAGCGCGCGCCATACTGGCCCTGCAGGGTCAGGTAGACGTCGTTCCAGCGCGAATAATCCTGGCCCAGATCGTGGCCCGCAGAGTCGAGCAGGACAATGCCCTTGGCGTCGGTGACATAGACGCGGTGGCTGACCTGGTTTTTCGCCAGGCCCCAGATCTGCGCGCCTGGACGGCGCTGGCCATAGGACTCAAGCAACTGCGGCAAGCGGCTTTGACCGAGGGTGCCGGCTTTGACGTCATCACGCAGAATTTCCGCGAGCAGGTTGGCCGTGTCTACCAAGGTCTCCTCGGACGACTGGCGCACCACCGGGCGGATCTGTTCGCGCACGGTGTTGAGCAAGAAGTAGCCCGACAGCCCGACAAACAGGAAGTACACCAGAAAGATGCGGATCCCCAGCCGCATTCAGGCGTGCTCCGGGCTGTAGCTGTAGCCCAGGCCACGGTGGGTCTGGATTGGCTCGGCATGGGCAGCCACCACGCGCAGCTTGGCCCGCAGGCTCTTGATGTGGCTGTCGATGGTGCGCTCGTAACCCGAGTCGCCGGCCACGCCCAGCGCGTCGAGCAACTGCTCACGGCTGAACACCCGTTGCGGTTGTTCCAGAAGGCACTGCAGCAGGCGGAACTCGTGGCGGGTCAGCACCAGCGAGGTGCCCCGGTAGACGATCTGCATGCGCAGGGTGTCGAGCTGGAAGGGGTTATCAGCGCTGACCGGCTCGGCGCGTGGCGCCATGCGCTTGAGGATCGCCCGCACCCGCGCGGCCACTTCGCGGGGGCTGAACGGTTTGACCACGTAATCGTCGGCACCGATCTCCAGGCCCAGCACCCGATCGATCTCGGCGTCGCGGGCGCTGAGAAACATCACCGGCACTTCGCTGAAGCGGCGTAGCTGGCGGCAGGTTTCAAAGCCACTGATGTCGGGCAGGCCGATGTCGAGAATGACCAGGTCGGCCGGCTGCAGGCGCTGGCGCTCGACGGCAGCGCTACCCAGGGTCACCCACTCGGTGCTGTGGCCGTCGGCTTGCAGGGCGTAGATCAGGGTGTCGGCGATGGCGGATTCATCTTCGACGATGAGGATATGGGGCATTCTTGGCGACAAGCCTCAAGCTGCAAGCTTCAGTAGAAGCGGATCGCGTGA
The DNA here is from genome assembly GCF_017875955.1 of Pseudomonas sp. BP8. Classification (GTDB taxonomy): domain Bacteria; phylum Pseudomonadota; class Gammaproteobacteria; order Pseudomonadales; family Pseudomonadaceae; genus Aquipseudomonas. Next base: position 133,362 of record NZ_JAGINK010000001.1, read on the forward strand.
ACTTACACCGATCCGCTGTTTCTTGCAGCTTGTGGCTCGCAGCTTGAAGCGGCTCCGTCAGCAGTCAGGCTTGCCAGCGGTAAACCTGCGCGCCGGGTTCACCGCCGCCTTGAACTCGCGCAATGCCTTGGCGCCAATCAGCAACGGATAATTGAAGCTGCTGCGGTCCGTCAGGTTGACCTCGACGGTGCGCTTCTCATCGCCCAGGCACAGCTCCAGGTCGACCACCGGCCGGCGTGCCGCCTCAGCGCTGTCGCCTTCGTCATCGTCCTCGTCGGCGCGGCTCTTGATCTTGCTGATGCGCGCAACCTTGTGCTCGTAGACCTTGCCGTCGGCATCCTTGGTTGCCAGCTTGAAGCGCACCCAGTCCTCGCCATCACGGGTAAAGCGCTCGATATCCTTGGCCGACAACGAGGCTGTCAGCGCACCGGTGTCCATCTTGGCCTTGAGCGTTTCACCGCCGATCTCCGGCAGGCTGATGTACTCGTAGCGACCATACAGGGTCGGCTCGGCGGCCATGACCGGCAGGGCGAGCAGCGATAACAGGGCAAGCAGTGGTTTCACGGGCTAACTTCCTTGAGACGGGACAGTGCTTAGACTGCACAAGCGCGATAGGTTCGTCGCAAGAGCTTATCCAACATAATGTGAAACATTTGTCCCGGTCGTAGGCCATTGGAAGTTTGGCGTAGGCCATAACCCCACTTATCATTGTCGACCGCTTATTTCACACAACAAGAGTCTCTTTATGCGTCGCCTGCTGACCGGCATCCTCACAACCATTCTGCTATTGCTCAACACCGTGGTGATGATCTGCCCGCTGATGGTCTTCGCCCTGCTCAAGCTGGTGCTGCCGGGCCGAGGCCGTGACTATGCATCTGCAGGCGTGATGTGGATGGCCGAAACCTGGTCGGAGATCGACAAGGTCATCTTCGCCCTGTGCATTCCTACCCAATGGGACATCCGCGGCGTCGACAGGCTGCGCCAGGACACCTCTTACCTGTGTGTGAGCAATCACCAGAGCTGGGTCGATATCCCCGCACTGATCGAAAGCCTCAACCGGCGGGTACCGTTCTTCAAGTTCTTTCTCAAGAAGGAGCTGATCTGGGTGCCGCTGCTGGGCCTGGCCTGGTGGGGCCTGGATTACCCGTTCATGAAGCGCTACAGCAAGGCGTTTCTGGCCAAGCACCCGGAGCTGAAGGGCAAGGACCTGGAAATCACCAAGGCCGCCTGCGAACTGTTCAAGCGCCAGCCGGTGACCGTGGTCAATTACCTCGAAGGCACGCGCTTTACCGAGGCCAAGCGTCTTCAGCAGCAATCACCGTACAAGTACCTGCTCAAGCCCAAGGCCGGTGGCGTGGCATTCGTGCTGGCGGCGTTGGGCGAGCAGCTCGACGCACTGCTGGATGTCACTATTGTTTACCCAGGCGACAAGGCACCGGGCTTCTGGGCCCTGCTCAATGGCAGCATCAGCCGGGTGATTATCGACATTCGCGTGCATGAGCTGGATCCGGCGTTGTGGGCGGGCGACTACGAGAACGACCCGGTGTTTCGCGAGAAGGTACAAGCCTGGGTGAACCAGCTGTGGGTCGAGAAGGATCAGCGCATCGAGCAATTGCGCGCCGAGCTGCGTTGAGATCTGCGGAGGCTGATCCGGCCTCTTCGCGGGGCAAGCCCGCTCCTACAGGATTTGCGCAAACCACCCCACAAAACCCCGATTAAAATCCAGACTTATAATCGGAATAAGCAATTCTTTGTTTGTCATCATCCATGCAGATGGATAAAAATCGATCAACAACTACAAAAACGCCGGGATCGATCGATGGCTAACAAACCGTGCTCTGCTGCCCAGGCAGCCCCCGCTCAACTTCGCCGCGTCCTCGGCCTACCCGCCCTGGTGTTCTTCGGCCTGGTGTACATGGTCCCACTGACCATCTTCACCACCTACGGCATCGTCACCGAACTCACCGGTGGCCGCACCGCCGGCGCCTATCTGGTAACCCTGCTGGCGATGCTGTTCACCGCCACTTCCTACAGCTTCATGGTCAAACGCTACCCTGTCGCTGGCTCGGCGTACTCCTACACCAACCTGGCCTTCGGCTCCAACATCGGCTTTCTTGCCGGCTGGTCGCTGCTGCTCGACTACCTGTTCATCCCGATGATCAACTACCTGCTGATCGGCTTGTTCCTCAACATCGCCTTCCCGGCCATCCCCGCCTGGAGCATCATGCTCGCCTCGATTGCCCTGGTGACCGTGCTCAACGTGATCGGCATCCACTCGGTGGCCAAAGCGAGCAACCTCATTGTCGGCGCGCAGATCGTCTTCATTGGTGTGTTTGTCGCCCTCTCCTGGCAGACCTTGGGCAGTGGCCAGTCAGTCGACTTCCTCGCGCCACTGCTGGGCGACGGCAGCGCGCCGGGCTTCGCCCCGTTGATGGCGGGCGCGGCTGTGCTGTGCCTGTCGTTTCTCGGTTTCGATGCAGTATCGACCTTGGCCGAAGAAAGCCGCGATGCCCGCCGCGACGTGCCGCGAGCAATCATCCTCACGACCCTCGGCGCCGGCGTACTGTTCACCCTGCTGGCCTATCTCAGCCAATTGGTGTTGCCGGGCAGCAGCTTCGCCAACGTCGATGCCGCCGCCAATGAAGTGATGGCCAAGGCCGGTGGGCAGTTCCTCGCCAACTTCTTCACCGCCGCGTTTGTTGCCGGCAGCCTTGGTTCGGCGCTGGCGTCGCAGGCGGCGGTGTCGCGCATCCTGTTCACCATGGGCCGCGACGGTGTGCTGCCGCAGCGCACCTTCGGCCACTTGTCGCCACGCTTTGGCACGCCGGTGTTCGCCATCCTGCTGGTGTCGGGGTTCTCCCTGCTGGCCTTGGTGATCGATCTCGCCACCCTCGCCTCGCTGATCAGCTTTGGCGCTCTGGTAGCGTTCTCGGCGGTCAACCTGGCGGTGGTGCGTACCCACCTGATGATGGACACCAGCCAGCGCACGCCGCTAGGCCTGCTGCGCTACGGCGTGGTACCGCTGGTTGGGTTAAGCCTGACGCTGTGGCTGTGGACCAGCCTGTCGGCGCTGACCCTGGTGATCGGGCTTTGCTGGTTTGCCTTGGGGCTGGCTTACCTGGCTGTACTCACTGCGGGCTTTCGGCGGCCAATGCGCCTGGTGGATTTCTCCGAAGCTGGGTGAGCCTCAAACCGACGGCGTGGTCGCTGGCAGCGGGGTTGTCCACAGGCTGCCCAGGTTCTGCAGCAGCGACCCGGCGATGCCCTGCTGGCCGAGGTACTGCAGGATCAGCGGGGCGAACTGGCCGATCATGCCGGTATCCATGCCCAAGGCTTTGAAAGCGCTGTCGAGGTCGCTGCGATCTTCGACATTGTTGCCCAGTGCATTGCTCAAGGCCGACTGTTTCTCGCTGTTCTTGCCGAGCAACTCGCCCAGGCCGCTGAGGCCGCCGAGGGCGTTGGCGCCGGAGAGCAGGTCCAGGCCGGGCACTGCCTTGGTCAGCTGACCGTAGTCGTCGCTGCTGAGATTGTTACGCGCCAGACCGAGCATCGCCCCTGCGCCGCCCACGGCCTGTTCGGGGGTGATGTTCAATTCGCTGCCCAGCGTGTTAAGCAGGTTGGCCGACTCGGCGGGGGCCTGCACCTTGCCTTGGGTATTCTGGTTTTGCACCGCGGACACGGCGTTGGCGGCGTCGCTGAGGTTGAAGGCGAACGCTGGCGTGGCGGCCAGGGTCATCAGGGTTGCCAGGGTGAACGCTTTCATCGGGGGGACCTCGTCGGCCGGAATGGCCTGGGAAACGAGGCATTCGACTGGGGGTTTGCAGGTTTGTTCCGGGCCGCGCATCGGGCCTGGGCGGCGGTGGTCTTTTAGCCCTCTATATGGCGTCAATCCTGGGGCTGCTTTGCAGCCCAATCGCGACACAAGGCCACTCCCACACTGGGAATAGCGTACGCAGTCCCCCTGTGGGAGCGGCCTTGTGTCGCGATTGGGCCGCAAAGCGGCCCCGGCTATCTCACGCCAGGCTCAATGCAACTGACTACGGGCAACCTCTATGTCATCCATGATCGCCTTGGCAAACGCACTCAGGTAATCGGCAGCACCGAGAAACTTATGGTCATCCTCCATATCCCCCTCGCGCACCAGATGCTTGATATACCCCAGCAGCACCGACACCTGTTCGTAGGCATATTCAAACGGCACCCCCGGCATCACCCGGAAAATATGGCTGGAATGCTCGCCAACCTCGAAGAAGGTCTCGACGCCAACTGTAACGTCGGCTTTGGGCTCGTCACTCATCACTCACCTCCTTGGCGCCAATGCAGCATGTCGAACACATGCTCGACCAACGCTCGGGCGGTTTCGGTGCAGTGGCCGGCATTGGATAGCAGGTAGAGACCCGGCGAACCGACGTTCGCATGGCAGTAGACGTCAATGGTCGTGGAGACGCCGCGCAGCAGTTCGAGGGCGTGGGCCAGGGCGTCAGGCGGGTATAGCTCGGGGTGGATGGAGGCGTAGATGGGGGTGTTATCAGAGGATGGCGGTGGATCGGGTACGATTTTTTTCATAGTTAGCCATACCGAGGTTAGAGCGCCACCTTTCTGCTTCCACGCATTAAGGCGACAGCTGTACGCGGGGTGGAAGACCAGGCGTATGGCGAACCCGGTAGACCCGAAGGTCTCCCGCGCACAACTGTCATAACGACAGCCATCCAAATAGCCGGGCTTCCACACCCGATCGCTGAATTGTTCAGCGACCCGGTGAGCCTAGAGGGCGAGGATTCCAGGGGCAATCAGACGGCAGTCGACAGAGTGCGTAGGATATTTCCTAGGACTCGGAATGACTACCAAGCTCGCGTCAGAATTTTCGGAAACTGGTCTGGGAATCAGGCGGAGCAAGCGTGCGCGAATGGCGGTAAAAGGCTGCTCGGGCGGCCGAAACTCGCATTTCTCAGATAAATAACATTACTTACCTAGCATTTTTGCCAGTTGTCAAAAATGGCAAAATCTTGGAAAAATCTAAATTCAACACGCCTATATGGATTTGAGAGAGGGATGCCGTATGAACTCGAGACCAAATCAAAACTTTTACCAAAACAACCAATTAGTTACACTGGTAAGCAATGAAAAAAATAAAACTTTATTTCGAGGCGACACCCGTATTCTGGCAGAAATAACCAATGAAAAATCCAATCTTTTAGCGACCGACGTTAACGACTCGATTATTGCCACACCCGGCAACCCTACATGCAATGTCAATTACACGCCTTATGGGCATTCGCTAGCCCTAACCGAGAGACCTCTCACGCTGGGTTTCAACGGTGAAGCATTTATTTATTTGGCAAATGCTTATTTACTGGGCAATGGCTACAGACTCTACAACAACATGCGCTTCAATTCGCCTGATAGCTTGAGCCCCTTTGATGCTGGAGGGAGAAATGCATATTGCTATTGCTTGGGCGACCCCATAAATCATGTCGATCCCTCTGGGCATATGCCTGTGTTAGGGCGCTTGATGCGCAGGCAGCAATTTGCAAAAGCGCTACATCACCATAAGCCCTCATCCCCCTCCTTCATCGAGTCTGCACCACCGTTGTATGACCCCAGTCGCGCGTTACATTCAAGTATTGAACAGCCACCCGCTTATCAGCCTCCTCCCTACTCCCTAAAATTACCGAAAGGCCACAGTCGCCTAATCACGCCTCCTGCCGCCATGACCGAAGATGAATCTAAATTAAGTGCACTGGTTACAACAACTCGCCCCCCTGCGTACCCGCTTCCAAAAGAAACGCCTTCAGTTTCTACCGGCGCGCCTCCCCCGTCTCGCCGGGAGCAGAGAATTGCAGAGCTCGAGCAGAGTCTACGCGTCGCACAAAACAATATTAGCTATATGCGCCGCAGTGGCGGAGTACCAGCAGGAATGATATCCACCCGCGACAATATCAGTTCACAGATTAACCGATTAAGACAAAGTTAAATTAATTGAAAAGCGTGAAACCCATGAGAACTCTACATTTTTATCAAGGCGACAAGCTGGTCACTAACAGAGAAGGCGAAACAACGCGTACAGTGCTACGCGGCGCTGATGTGCCGCTAGCAGAGCTGCACGTGAATGCCACGCCCGGCTCCAGCCTCTTGGCGACCGATAACAACGGCTCTGTGCTCAAGTCGGCCGAAGAAGAAGACGCTGAGTCACACGCCTACTCGGCCTATGGCCACGACCCCACACAGCCCTGCGCAAAGACCCTGCTGGGGTTCAATGGCGAATACTATGATGACGTGATTCAAGGTACCCCATTGGGCAGCAGCTATCGGACGTACAGCGCAACACTCCTGCGATTTCAGACGCCGGACAGTTGGAGCCCTTTTGCGGCAGGAGGTTTGAATACCTATTGCTATTGCCTGGGCGATCCCGTCAATCGGGTCGACCCCACCGGCCATTTGACCGTTGCCGCCTGGCGAGCACCGACGAGGGCCCCCCTTCGCATAGTACGTATGCGTGAACGGCAATTGATGCGAGAAACACTTTATGAGTATGAGCAATTCACACTCAACTTCAATCGAGAGGATGTCATATTCCATCAGAGACTGCTCACCGAGCGGCGAGGGAATTACAGGCTCAATATTCCAGCTAACGCACCTCCGGCGACCACCGCAGCGAGCACCGCACTTGACCCGCTAGCTCAGCGACGCTTGTTGCAAGCCGCACAGCCATTCGATTCGGGAAACAGCCTAGCGCCAAGGTCTGGATCACGCCTGTCACAGCAATCCGGTACCGATTCCTATGATTCCAGCCCACCGAGTAGCCCGGACACCGGTAGAAGACGATTGCCTGCACCGTCGTTGCCGTCGTCTGCCCTACAGGAAATACGCCGTGGATATTTCGATCCAACAGCTCCGCGCCAATAAACAAAACCCCTCACATGAGGGGCTTTGTCTTTTATCTCAGGTTACGCCGCACTAAACGTCTTATGCGGATCAATCACAAACTTCTTCGGCACCCCGGCATCAAACTCGCCATACCCCTCAGGCGCCTGATCCAGGCTGATCACCTGCACGCCCACCACTTCAGCGATATTGATCCGATCCCACATGATCGCCTGCATCAGCTGGCGGTTGTACTTCATGGTTGGGGTCTGGCCGGTGTGGAAACTGTGCGATTTCGCCCAGCCCAGGCCAAAGCGGATGCTCAGCGCGCCGATCTTGGCGGCGGCATCCACCGCGCCCGGGTCTTCGGTCACGTACAGCCCCGGGATACCGATGTTGCCGGCAACGCGGGTCACTTGCATCAGCGAGTTGAGCACGGTGGCCGGCGCTTCATGCTTGGCGCCCTCGTGGCCATGGCCGCGCGCTTCGAAGCCGACGGCGTCAACGGCGCAGTCCACTTCCGGCTCGCCAAGGATGTCGACGATCTGCTCGTGCAGCGGGGTGTCTTTGGACAGGTCTACCACCTCGAAGCCTTGCGACTTGGCGTGCGCCAGGCGGGCCGGGTTGAGGTCGCCGACGATCACGCAGGCGGCGCCCAGCAGCCGTGCCGAAGCAGCAGCAGCCAGCCCGACCGGGCCGGCACCGGCGACGTACACGGTGCTGCCTGGGCCAACGCCGGCAGTCACTGCGCCGTGGTAGCCGGTAGGCAGAATGTCGGACAGGCAAGTCAGGTCACGGATCTTCTCAATGGCCTTGTCGCGATCGGGAAGTTTCAGCAGGTTGAAGTCGGCGTAGGGTACCAGTACGTATTCAGCCTGGCCGCCGGTCCAGTCACCCATGTCGACGTAGCCGTAGGCGCCACCGGCGCGGGCCGGGTTGACGGTGAGGCAGACGCCGGTGTGCATCTCTTTGCACGAGCGGCAGCGGCCGCAGGCAACGTTGAACGGTACCGAGACCAGATCGCCGATTTTCATCCGCTCGACGTCACGGCCCATCTCGATGATTTCACCGGTGATCTCGTGGCCAAGGACCAGGCCGACTTGGGCGGTGGTGCGACCGCGGACCATGTGCTGGTCGGAGCCGCAGATGTTGGTGGAGACCACCTTGAGGATCACGCCGTGCTCGATCTTCTTGCCGCGCGGGTCCTGCATTTTGGGGTAGTCGATGTTCCGCACCTCGACTTTACCGCCGCCGAGATACACCACTCCACGGTTACCAGACATGCTCTTACCTCGCTTGAATTGTACTTATGCAGCGTTGGTTGAAGCGCCGCCATCCATGGGCGGCCATGTGTTACTGGAATGAGGGAATTGTGGGCTTGTGGCGGCGGGAGGCGGTGACTGGAAACGACAGTGACTTGTCAGGGGGCGTCAGGGCGATATTCGACAACCTGTAGCCAGAAGGCTACAATCACGTCATGACGACTAACATCATTCACTCCACCCTCGAGTTTGATGACTGGCTTGACGGCGTGAACGACGCAGAAGGCAAGGCAGCCATTCTGACCCGTATGGATCGGGCCGAAGCGGGTAATTTTGGTGACACCGAGCCGGTCGGTGATGGCGTCAGTGAAATACGCGTGTTCGTTGGCCCCGGCTATCGGGTCTACTACGTGCGCTCTGGGCAATCGAGCTACCTTATGCTTTTTGGTAGTGACAAGTCAGACCAGAAACGCGGCATCAAGCGCGCAAAGGAAATTCTTAACGCTCTGCGAGGTAAAAAGCGATGAGCGATACCCTCAATCATGACGATATGCCCATCCTTGACCTGGACCTGTCCAATACCAAGCGGTTTGAGGCGTCCCGCTTTCTCGATGGCCCAGAAACCATCAGCGCCTACCTTGCGGAGGCGATGAAGGCAAATGACCCGGCCATTCTGATGAAATCACTTGCAGAAGTTGCCAAGGCCAGAGGTGTTAACCAGCTGGCTGCGGATGCAGGCGTAAATAGAGAGTCGTTGTACAAAACGCTAAAAGGCGGCGATAAGACCCGCTTTGATACGGTTCAAAAGCTTCTGTATGCCCTTGGGGTAGAGCTGACTGTCAAGCCATTGAGCCCGCGTCCAGAGCCTTCGAGTGGGCGTCTGCGGGGAGCGTCAAGCCGTGACACATCTGTATCAACAAAATCCCCTGCCCGGCCAGTGAAGAAGCCAATGGCCAAGAAGCCTGACAGCCATGCGAACGCATAGCTTGTAGGTCAGACAGCCGGGGCCGCATTGCGGCCCATCGCAGGACAAGCCAGCTCCTACAGGGACTGTGCAGTCTCAGGAGTGGCGCGGTTGTTTGGGGGATTGCCGGGGCCGCTTTGCGGCCCATCGCAGGACAAGCCAGCTCCTACAGGGACCGGGTAGTCTCAAGGGTGGCGCGGTTGTTTGGGGGATTGCCGGGGCCGCGTTGCGGCCCATCGCAGGACAAGCCGGCGCCTACAGGGACCGTGCAGTCTCAAGGGTGGCGCGGTTGTTTGGGGGATTGCCGGGGCCGCGTTGCGGCCCATCGCAGGAAAAGCCAGCTCCTACAGGGGCCGTGCAGTCTCAGGGGTGGCGCGGTTTTTTGGGGGATTGCCGGGGCCGCTTTGCGGCCCATCGCAGGACAAGCCAGCTCCTACAGGGACCGCGCCGCTCTTGAGACTGCGCGGCCCCTGTAGGAGCTGGCTTGTCCTGCGATGGGCTGCAAAGCAGCCCCAAAATGGTCAGAGCACCACAGTCCGATTGGCGTTAAGGAACACCCGCCGCTCAATGTGATACCCCACCGCCCGCGCCAAGGTCAGGCCTTCAATGTCACGCCCTTTGGCAATCAGGTCTTCGGGATAGTGGCTGTGATCCACCACCTCGACCCCCTGGGCAATGATCGGCCCTTCATCCAGGTCGTTGTTGATGTAGTGCGCCGTGGCGCCAACCATCTTTACGCCCTTGTTGTACGCTTGGTGATACGGCTTGGCACCCTTGAACCCAGGCAGCAACGAGTGATGAATGTTGATCGCCCAGCCATCCAGGCGACGGCACAGTTCAGGCGACAGCACCTGCATGTACCGCGCAAGAATCACCAGTTCAGCACCACTTTCTTCGATCACCTGCAGCACCTTGCGCTCTTGCGCAGGCTTGTCCTTGGGGTCGAGGGCGAAGTGGTAATACGGAATCTTGTGCCAATGCGCCAATGGCTCGAGATCGGGGTGATTAGAGATCACCGCGACCACGTCCATCGCTAGCTGACCAATGCGCTGGCGGTACAACAGGTCGTTCAGGCAGTGGTCGGCCTTGGACACCATGATCACCACCTTGGGGCGGTGATTGGGCGCGGTCAGCTCGAAGGTCATGCCAAACGCATCGCTGCGCTCGGCGAGGCCCGCGCGAAAGCCCACCTCGTCGAAATCGTCCGGCTGGCGGAACTCGACGCGGATGAAAAAGCGCCCCGACAGCCGATCATCGAAGGAGTGGTGCTCCGTCACATAGCAGCGTTGCTCGAAGAGAAAACGCGTCACCACGTCGACGGTACCGAGCATGCTCGGGCAGTCGGCGGTGAGAATCCAGGTATCCGGTGCCCGACTCATGGTGCTCTCCTTAGGCTTCGATGCTCAGACCGTATTCGGCCGAAGCGTCCTGCAGCCACAGCCACCAGTAATCGGCGAAGCTGCGACGAATGACCAGCTCCCAGGTGTCTTCGGCGGTGCGGCGGATCACCAGTTGCGACTTGGCGAACACGGTGCCGACTGCTTTGCCGACCGGGAAATTGTTTGGGTGCACATCGTAGCTGGTGGACTTCATCAGCACGTCGCGCACGTTCGGCCCACGCAGTTCGAGCAGGCTTTGCCCACCGCTGACGTTGACCACCTGCACGTGCAGGCCGTTGAGGGCCTCGCGCAGTTTTTGCTCGACGGCAAACTCCTGGCCACCCGGGACAATCAGCAGCCATTCATCGGGGCCGACCCACTGCAGCGAGGTGTCGCCGGAGGCGACCACGGTCAGGGCTACTGGCAGCTCCAGGCCGAGGGCCTTGTGCACGCCGGCGGCGAAGGCCGCATCGTGGCCGTCGCCACGGAGGGTCAGATGGCCGAGCAGTTTCTTTTCCCGCAGGGTCACGCCCGCGTTCTTGCGGCCCTTGCCAACCAGGCTGGCGAGGTCTGCATGGTGCAGCGGCGTCTGTGCCTTGGCTTCGGCGCCGGGGTTTTGCTGGAAGACGTTGATAGCGCTCATGTGTTACCTGCCTTGAATTCTGTTGTTCTGAGCGACGCCGAACCTGTAGGAGCGGGCTTGTCCCGCGAATGGGCCGGTGAGGCCAACATCGCATTCGCGGGGCAAGCCCGCTCCTACAGGGTTCAGCGCTGCCTTCCAGTGCTTACACGTTCTGCCGCTCACCCTTCGGATCGAAGAACACCGAAGAGACGATCTCCGCTTCGATCACGCTGCCATCGGCCTGCGGCGAATAGACCCGCTCGCCCATGCGCTTGAGGCCACCCTTGACCACACCCATGGCGAACGAATAGCCCAGGGAGTTGGCGGCGTAGCTGGAGGTGACGTGGCCGACCATGTCCATCGGGATCGGTTGCTTGGGATCGAATACCAACTGGGCGCCTTCCGGCAGCCACTTCTGCGGATCGACCGGTTTCAGGCCCACCAGTTGCTTGCGGTCTTCGCGCAGGCAGTCTTCGCGGTTCATGCCACGCAGGCCGATCCACGAGTACGGCTTGTTGCGGCCCACGCACCAGCTCATGTTCAAGTCGTCGGCGTTCATCGAGCCATCGGTGTCCTGGCCAACGATGATGAAGCCCTTCTCGGCACGCAGCACGTGCATGGTCTCGGTGCCGTACGGGGTCAGGTTGAACTGCTTGCCGGCCTCGACGATCTTTTCCAGCACACCCATGGCGTAGTTGGCCTGGACGTTGACTTCGTACGACAGCTCACCGGTGAAGGAGATACGGAACACCCGCGCCGGGACGCCGCCGACGTTGCCTTCCTTCCAGCTCATGAACGGGAACGACTCTTTGTCCAGGTCGATGTCACTGATCTGCTCGAGCAGCTTGCGGCTGTTCGGGCCGGACAGGGTCATGGTCGCCCAGTGGTCGGTGACCGAGGTGAAGTACACCTTGAGCTCCGGCCATTCGGTCTGGTGGTACAGCTCCAGCCACTGCAGGACGCGCGCGGCGCCGCCGGTGGTGGTGGTCATGATGAAGTGGTTGTCGGCGACGCAGGCGGTGACGCCGTCGTCGAAGACCATGCCGTCTTCCTTGCACATCAGGCCGTAGCGGGCCTTGCCCACGTCGAGCTTGGTCCAGGCGTTGGTGTACACGCGATTGAGGAACTCACGCGCATCGGCGCCCTGGATGTCGATCTTGCCCAGGGTAGAGGCATCGAGCAGGCCGACGCTGTCGCGCACTGCCTTGCACTCACGCGCCACCGCGGCATGGATGTCTTCACCTGGCTTAGGGAAGTACCACGGACGTTTCCACTGACCGACGTCTTCGAACTCGGCGCCATTCTTCACGTGCCAGGCATGCAGGGCGGTGAAGCGCACGGGCTCGAACAGGTGACCACAGTGACGACCGGCTACGGCGCCGAAGGTCACCGGGGTGTAGTTCGGGCGGAACATGGTGGTGCCCATTTCCGGGATGCTGATGCCGATCGAACGGGCGGCAATTGCCAGGCCGTTGACGTTGCCCAGCTTGCCCTGGTCGGTACCGAAGCCCAGCGCGGTGTAGCGCTTGACGTGTTCGACCGACTCGAAGCCTTCACGGGTGGCCAGCTCGATGCCGGCGGCAGTCACGTCGTTCTGTTGATCGACGAACTGTTTCGGGCCCTTGGTGCCTTTATCGTGCGGCACCTGGAACAGCGCCACGGTGGCCTCTTCCTTGCGCTGAACGGTTTTCGGCAAGGTGCCGGTGGTGGCCTTGAAGCCGGCTTCGCTGGCTGCGCGCACGCCGCCTTCGAAGCCGTCGGCGAGCACGTCGCCAAGCGGGTAGACGCCGTTCACGCCACCAACGCAGACGCGTTTTTGCGGTGCTTCGCCCGGCACGAAACCGAGGATATCTTCACGCCACACCGGGCGACCGCCCAGGTGCGAGGCGAGGTGGACGATCGGGCTGTAGCCGCCGGAGGTAGCGATCAGGTCGCACTCGAGGGTTTCGCCCGGGCTGGTGACCTTGAATGCTTGCACGTCGATGGCGGCAACGCGGGCACCGGTTACATGCTTGGTGCCTTTGGCCTCGACCACAGCGCTCGAGGTGAGGATGCGGATGCCTTTTGCACGGGCTTCCTCGACCAGCGAACCGCGTGGGTTGTGGCGGGCATCGGCAATGGCGACCACTTGCAGGCCGGCGTCATGCCAGTCCAGCGCGGTACGGTAGGCGTGATCGTTGTTGGTCGACAGCACCAGCTTGCGACCAGGCGCCACGCCATAGCGACGGACGTAGGTCGACACCGCACCGGCGAGCATGTTGCCCGGCACATCGTTGTTGCCGTACACCAGCGGACGCTCGTGGGCGCCAGCGGCCAGCACGACCTGCTTGGCCCGCACGCGGTGCACGCGTTGACGCACCTGGCCGATCGGCGCGCGGTCACCGAGGTGATCGGTCAGACGCTCGTGAATGGTCAGGAAGTTATGGTCGTGGTAGCCGTTGACCGTGGCGCGTGGCAGCAGGGTCACTTCCGGCAGGCCTTGCAGCTCGGCCAGGGTGGCAGCAACCCAGTCGGCGGCTGGCTTGCCGTCGAGGGTCTCGCGAGTGTCCAGCAGGCTGCCACCGAACTCTTCCTGTTCGTCAGCGAGGATGACCCGGGCACCGCTGCGGCCAGCGGCCAGAGCTGCAGCCAGGCCGGCAGGGCCGCCACCGACGATCAGCACGTCGCAGTGCTGGCTCATGTAGTCATAGCTGTCCGGGTCGTTCTGCAGCGGCGCACGGCCCAGGCCGGCGGCTTTACGGATGTACTTCTCGTAGGTCATCCAGAACGATTTCGGGTACATGAAGGTTTTGTAGTAGAAACCCGGCGGCATCATGCTGCCGCCCACCTTGCCGAGGATGCCCATGACGTCGTTGTTGACGTTCGGCCAGCCGTTGGTGCTGGTGGCGACCAGGCCTGCGTACAGCGCCTGTTGCGTGGCGCGCACGTTGGGGATCTGGGTGGCTTCGCTGGAGCCGATCTGCAGGATCGCGTTCGGCTCTTCGGTACCGGCGGCAATGATGCCGCGCGGACGCGAATACTTGAAGCTGCGGCCGACGATGTCGACACCGTTGGCGAGCAGCGCGGCGGCCAGGCTGTCACCGGCATAACCCTGGTAGGTCTTGCCGTTGAAGGTGAAGTTCAGGACCTTGCTGCGGTCAACACGGCCGCCGCTGGCGAGGCGATAGGTCTGGCTCATACTTTTTCCCCCTGGCCTTTGACAGTCGACGCACCGGCACTCAGTTTGCCGTTGGCGGTGACCTGCGGCTTCTCGCCGATCTTGTAGGTTTCCAGAATTTCGTAGGTCACGGTGTCACGGGTGACGTTGAAGTACTGGCGGCAACCGGCGACGTGATCCCACAGCTCGTGGTGAATGCCACGCGGGTTGTCGCGGAAGAACATGTAAGTGCCCCACTCTTCGTCGGAGCAGGCAGCCGGGTCCAGCGGGCGGGCGATGTGCGCCTGGCCTGAGGCATGGAACTCTTCTTCGGAGCGCAGCTCGCCGCAGTGGGGACAGAAAATATGCAACATGACGATTGTCTCCGATTAGTGGGCGACGGCCGCAGCGCCGTGTTCGTCGATCAACGCACCGTTGTAGAAACGGTCGATGGAGAATGGCGCGGCCAACGGGTGCATCTCGCCTTTGGCCAGGCTCGCGGCGAAGACGTTGCCTGAACCGGGGGTGGCCTTGAAGCCGCCGGTACCCCAGCCGCAGTTGAAGAACAGGTTCTTCACCGGGGTCTTGGAGATGATCGGGCAGGCGTCCGGGCAGGTGTCGACGATGCCGCCCCATTGGCGGTTCATGCGTACCCGGGAGAGGATCGGGAACATCTCGACGATCGCCTGCAGGGTGTGTTCGATGACCGGGTACGAGCCGCGCTGGCCGTAGCCGACCCAGCTGTCGATACCGGCGCCGATGACCAGGTCGCCTTTGTCCGACTGGCTGATGTAGCCGTGAACGGCGTTGGACATGATCACGCTGTCGATGATCGGCTTGATCGGCTCGGAGACCAACGCTTGCAGCGGGTGCGACTCGAGCGGCAGGCGAAAGCCGGCCAGGCGCGCCATGTGCCCAGAGTTACCGGCAGTAACCACGCCGACGCGCTTGGCACCGATGAAGCCTTTGTTGGTTTCAACACCGATCACGGCGCCGTTTTCCTTGCGGAAACCGGTGACTTCGGTCTGCTGGATCAGGTCGACACCGAGGGCGTCGGCAGCACGGGCGAAGCCCCAGGCCACGGCGTCGTGACGGGCCACGCCGCCACGGCGCTGGACGGTCGCGCCGAGGATCGGGTAGCGGGTGTTCTTCGAGCAGTCCAGGTAAGGGATTTCGGCCGCCACCTGGTCGGTGTTGAGCAGCTCGCCATCGACGCCGTTGAGGCGGTTGGCGCTGACCCGACGTTCGGAATCACGAATGTCCTGCAGGGTGTGGCACAGGTTGTAGACGCCACGCTGGGAGAACATCACGTTGTAGTTGATGTCCTGCGACAGCCCTTCCCACAGTTTCATGGCGTGTTCGTAGAGTTTGGCCGACTCGTCCCAGAGATAGTTGGAACGCACGATAGTGGTGTTACGGGCAGTGTTGCCACCGCCCAACCAGCCCTTTTCGACCACGGCGACGTTGGTGATGCCGTGGACCTTGGCCAGGTAGTAGGCCGTGGCCAGACCGTGACCACCACCGCCGACGATAACCACGTCGTAGACTTTTTTAGGGGTCGGCGTGCGCCACATGCGCTGCCAGTTTTCATGATGGCTGAGGGAGTGTTTGAAGAGGCCGAAGCCCGAATAGCGTTGCATGGTCGTTTACTCCACTCAGCGGTAAACAGGGAAGTCTGCGCACAGGGCGGCGACGTTTTTCGCCACATCGGCTTCAACGTCGGCATCGCCGAGGTTGTCGAGGATGTCGCAGATCCAGCCGGCCAGTGCCACGCACTGGGCAACCTTGAAGCCGCGGGTAGTGACTGCCGGGGTGCCGATGCGCAGGCCGGAAGTGACGAACGGCGACTGTGGGTCGTTGGGCACGGCGTTCTTGTTGACGGTGATGTGCGCACGGCCGAGGGCGGCATCGGCGTCTTTGCCGGTCAGGCCCTGGCGAATCAGACTGACCAGGAACAGATGGTTGTCGGTGCCGCCGGAAACCACGTCGTAGCCGCGGTCGATAAACACCTGGGCCATGGCCTGGGCGTTGTCGATGACCTGCTTCTGGTAGCTCTTGAACTCAGGCTCCTGGGCTTCCTTGAAGCACACCGCCTTGCCGGCGATGACATGCATCAGCGGGCCGCCCTGGGCGCCGGGGAATACCGCGGCGTTGAGCTTCTTCTCGATCTCTTCGTTGGACTTGGCCAGGATCAGCCCGCCACGTGGACCGCGCAGGGTCTTGTGGGTGGTGGTGGTGACCACGTCGGCGAAGGGAATCGGGTTCGGGTACAGGCCAGCGGCAACCAGGCCGGCAACGTGAGCCATGTCGACGAACAGCAGCGCACCGACCTTGTCAGCGATGGCGCGGAAGCGTGGGAAGTCGAGGGTCTTGGAGTAGGCAGAGAAGCCGGCAACGATCATCTTCGGCTTGCTCTCGACCGCCAGGCGCTCGACTTCGTCGTAGTCGATCAGGCCGGTATCGGTGTTGATCCCGTACTGCACAGCGTTGTACAGCTTGCCCGAGGAGGAGACCTTGGCGCCGTGGGTCAGGTGACCGCCGTGGGCCAGGCTCATGCCCAGGATAGTGTCGCCGGGCTGCAGCAGGGCCAGGTACACGGCGCTGTTGGCGGACGAGCCGGAGTGCGGCTGGACGTTGGCGTAATCGGCGCCGAACAGCTGCTTGGCGCGCTCGATGGCGAGTGCCTCGACCTTGTCGACGTGCTCGCAGCCACCGTAGTAGCGCTTGCCCGGATAGCCTTCGGCGTACTTGTTGGTGAGGCCGCTGCCCTGGGCCTGCATGACACGCTTGCTGGTGTAGTTTTCCGAGGCGATCAGTTCGATGTGATCTTCCTGACGCTGTTCCTCGGCATTCATCGCCGCCAGCAGTGCATCGTCATAACCCTGGATCTGGTCTTGCTTGCTGAACATCGTGTATCTCCCGGCAGCGATCATTTTTTGTCAGTAGGGTTCAGTGCCCCTTTGTGCCGATGGTATGACTGGCCGGGGTAGGTCAGATGCCTGCGCACGCCTTGCAATGGCGCGTTTACGACATTCGTTGAAACGGTGTTGTGTCAGGTCGGGCCTCTTCGCGGGGCAAGCCCGCTGCTACAGGGGGCGCGAAGGCGACGCACCTGACACACAGGTTGTATAGGCAACCCGCGGAATCATGGTTTAGAGTGCGGGTCTGCGTCGTTCACAGGACCGTGTCATGACAGATAACAGCCAACAATTCGCCAGCGACAACTATTCCGGCATCTGCCCCGAAGCCTGGGCCGCGATGGCCAAGGCCAACCAGGGCCACGAACGCGCCTACGGCGACGATCAGTGGACCGAGCGCGCCTCGGAATACTTCCGCAAACTGTTCGAAACCGACTGCGAAGTGTTTTTCGCCTTCAACGGTACCGCCGCCAACTCGCTGGCCCTGGCCTCGCTGTGCCAGAGCTACCACAGCGTGATCTGCTCCGAGACCGCCCACGTTGAAACCGACGAATGTGGCGCGCCGGAGTTCTTCTCCAACGGCTCCAAGCTGCTCACCGCGCCCAGCGTCAACGGCAAGCTCACCCCAGAATCGATCCGCGAAGTCGCCCTCAAGCGCCAGGACATCCACTACCCCAAGCCGCGCGTGGTGACCCTCACCCAGGCCACTGAAGTCGGCACCGTGTACCGCCCCGACGAGCTCAAGGCGATCAGCGCCACCTGCAAGGAGCTGGGCCTGAACCTGCACATGGACGGCGCGCGCTTTACCAACGCCTGCTCGTTCCTTGGCTGCTCGCCGGCCGAGCTGACCTGGAAGGCCGGCGTCGATGTGCTGTGTTTTGGCGGGACCAAGAACGGCATGGCGGTGGGCGAGGCGATCCTGTTCTTCAACCGCGAGCTGGCCGAAGACTTCGACTACCGCTGCAAGCAGGCCGGGCAGCTGGCGTCGAAAATGCGCTTCCTCTCGGCGCCCTGGGTGGGCTTGCTGGAAGACGGCGCCTGGCTGCGCCATGGCAACCACGCCAACCACTGCGCGCAGTTGCTGGCGTCGCTGGTGAGTGACGTGCCCGGGGTTGAGCTGATGTTCCCGGTGGAAGCCAACGGGGTGTTCCTGCAGATGCCGGAGCCGGTGCTGGAGGCACTGCGCGGCAAGGGCTGGCGCTTCTATACCTTTATTGGCAGCGGTGGCGCGCGGTTCATGTGCTCGTGGGATACCCAGGAAGCGCGGGTGCGGGAGCTGGCGGCGGATATCCGCGCCATCGTCGCTGGCTGACCGACCGCCTTCGCGGGGCAAGCCCGCTCCTACAGGATTTGCGATGCACGCGGTCCTGTAGGAGCGGGCTTGCCCCGCGAAGAGGCCGTCAGCAGCCACCGACAACTACAGGCGGAACCCACCCATCTGCCGCGCCAGATCATCCGTCAAACCACGCAACGCCTGACATGCCTCGCGACACTCCTGCACTTCGGCTGCCGTCTCCCGCGCCAGGTCGGAAATCCCCTGCACGGTCCGGTTGATCTCTTCCGTCACCGCCGACTGCTCCTCGGTCGCCGTCGCCACCTGATGATTCATGTCACTGATGCGCTCCACCTGATCGGTAATCGCCGCCAACGACGCTCCGGTGCGCTGGCTCGACTCGACCCCGCTGCCAGTAGCCGCCTGCCCCGCCTGCATCGATGTCACCGCACTGCCCGCACCCTGCTTGAGCCGCTGAATCATCTGCTGCACTTCATCGGTAGATAGCTGCGTGCGCCGGGCCAAGGTCCGCACTTCATCAGCCACCACTGCAAAGCCCCGGCCCATCTCCCCGGCACGCGCCGCTTCGATAGCAGCATTCAGCGCCAGCAGGTTGGTCTGCTCGGAGATACTACGGATCACCGCCAGCACTTCATCGATCGAGGCAACCTCGCTCGCCAGTTGCTCGACCGCGCCTGCCGCCCGGCCAATCTCCCCCGACATGCCTTCGATGCCGTGCACCGAGCGACGCACCACTTCACGCGCCTGCAACGCTTCGTCGCGCGCCGACTGCGAAGCGTGCGCGGCATGGCCGGCGTTCTGCGCAATGTCCTGAACGGTCAGGCCCATCTCGTGCACTGCCGTGGCGACCATTTCAGTCATCTCCTGCTGGCGCCCGGAGCGCTGCGCGGTGTCATCCACCACCTGGGTCACCTGCGCCACCGAATGATGCAGGCGCTCGGTGGTGCGCAAGACGTCGCCGATCAGCGCGCGCTGGCTATCCAGAAATCGATTGAAGCCACGCGCCAGGTCGCCCAGTTCATCTTCACGCGCATCGTCCAGGCGGTGGCTGAGATCACCCGCTCCGCTGCCGATCTGCACCAGCGCCGCGGTCACCTGGCGTATCGGCCGCACCAGGCCACGCGCCAGCAGCACCACCAGGAGCAGCGAGACCAGCGCCACGGCGCCACCAATCAAGCTGGTCAGCCATACCGCCTGGCGCATTTGCGCATAGATCTCGGCTTCCGGCACCTCGGCCACCAGCGTCCAGTTGAGGTCGCGCAGGGGCAAGCCGAGGGCAAGGTAGTCTTCACCATCACGCGTGAAGCGACTGCTGTGCAGGCGCTGGCCTGGCGCCATGACCGCCTTGGCGGCCTCGGCACCGACCTGCTCAGTGAGCTGGCGCTTGGCGCTGAACTGGTTTTGCGGATGCACCTGGATCAGGCCGTCGTTGCGTACCAGCATCACCTTGCCGTGCTCGCCAAAGCTGAAATCGTGGATCAATTTCGACAGTTCGGTCAGGCGCAGCCCCATCCCCGCGACACCGACCAATTGGCCGTCTTTCTCCACCCGGTAGTCGATGAACAACGCCACTTCGCCAGTGGCGCCGTCGACGTCGATATTGATCAGGCGCTCGGCGCCGCTGTCGACGTAGCCGTAGAACCAGTTGTCCTTGGGGTTGTTGCGGCTAAGGGTACGATCAAGGCCATTCTCGTTGTAGTAGTGGCCGGTCGTGGTCGAGGCGAACAGTGCCGTGAAGGCCTGGTTACGCTGCTTGGCGGCTTGCAGGTATTCAATGAAACGCGGCGCTTCAGCGGGGTTTTCGCCCGCGGCCAACCAGTCGCGCAGCAGCGTATTGCCGGCGATGTCCGCGGCAGCCACCAAGGGCTGGCTGAGCATGCGCTCGATGTCGTTGCGGATCGCTTCGATGCTGGCCGGTAGGGCCGTGTCGAGCAGGTAGCGCTCGGTCAGGCGATTGACCGCCACGGTATAGATCGCCACTACCACGAGAATGCTCACCAGCAGGGCCGCGCCCATGCTGGTGATCAATTGCCACTGGATACTCCGCCGCCAGATGCGCATGCCCTTGCTCCCCACCAATTATTGTTTGGGAGAAGTGTATACACTTACGTATCCAGTTATTCCAGATTACTGTGGCAGTACTCAGGAACGATTGGGGCCGCAAAGCAGCCCCAAAAATAGTCAGGCTTCGCCGATCGTGCGGACGATGGCATCGACGGTAGCGTCGATCTGCGCCTGGGTGCGCACAAGCGTCTGCTGATGCTCTTTCTGCAGTTCGATCTGCTTGGAGCACAGGTTCAACGCCGCTAGCACCAGCAGCTTGTCGCCAATCAAAGTAGGGTACTGACGCTTGGTTTCAGCCAAGGCGGTGTTGAGCATCCGCACAGCCTGCGACAGGGTCTCTTCCTGGCCTTCGGGCGCCTTGATCGAATAGTCGATGCCGAGGATCGACACGACATTGATCGGCTGCGCTTGCAGTTTCATGCGTTGACGGCACCTGCGCTAGCACGCTCTACCAGGGCCTGGATCCGCGCGGCGGTAGCGCCGTGCTTTTCTTCCTGCTCCATCAGCGACAGCTGCAGGCTGTCGTTCTCTTCCTTGGCCTGGGCCAGCTGCTGGGCGATGACGGCATTCTGCTCGCTCAGCAGGGCGTTTTTCTGCATCAGGTCGGTGACCAGTTGCTCGAGTTGATTCAGGGACGATTCCAACATGGGGTCTGTCTATCTCGGGTTGTTGCAAGGGGCGCACAGGATAAAGAACAGCACGCGCCCCCGCCATTAAAAATCAGGATCAAAAGGCTACAGCCTGGGCAGATTGACAGGGGATCACCCATCTTGTTCCGACCTGGGTCAACCGCCGGTCAGGAAACCGCGAAGCGAGCACCGCGTTTTAGCGGTCACACTCAAGACTCGCCGGTCACGACCGATACCCAGGTAGGTCTTGTTTCGTCGCATGGACCGCCCCTCTCTTCTCGCCTGGATTTCCCCCCCCATGTCTCTACGCAACATGAACATCGCCCCGCGGGCGCTGCTCGGCTTCGCCCTGATTGGCCTGCTGATGCTCGGCCTCGGTGTCTTCTCGCTGGTCCAGATGGGCAATATCCGCCAGGCCGGGGTGGCTATCGAAACCATCAGCGTGCCGAGTATCAAGATTCTCGATGATCTGACCGCGCTCAACCTGCGCATGCGTACCCTGTCCTACCGCCTGCTGATTAACCGCGACCCGGCGACCCAGCAAGACACCCTGCGCCTGCTGGATGAACGCAACGCCCAGATCGACCAGGCCAAGCGTGCCTACCAGCCGTTGATCAGCGCCGCCGACGAACAAGCCGCCTTCGACCAGTATGGGCAGGTGCTTGGCCAGTATCGCCAGCTTGAATCGCGCATGCGTAGCTTGAGCCAGGCCGACCGCATTGACGAACTGCGCGACCTGCTCAACCGCGACCTGCTGGCCAACTCCGAGCAGATCAATCAGGTCATGGCCACCTTGCTGCGGATCAATACCGAGCAGACCCGCCAGACCAACCAGACCGCCGCCAGCCAGTACTCGAGCGCGTTCACCCTGGTGATCAGCCTGTTGGTCGCCGCCACCGTGCTGACCCTGCTGTGCGCCCTGCTGCTGACCCGCAGCATTGTCAAACCGATCGACGAAGCGCTGCGGGCCGCCGAGCTGGTGGCCGACGGCGACCTGACCCAGGTCATCCGCGCCGAAGGCACCGACGAAGCCGCCCGCCTGCTGCGGGCCATGGCCCGCATGCAAGACAAGCTGCGCGACACCCTGCAACTGATCGCCGGCTCAGCGACCCAATTGGCGTCCGCCGCCGAAGAGCTCAACAGCGTCACCGACGAGAGTGCCCGCGGCCTGCAGCAGCAGAATAATGAAATCGAACAGGCCGCCACGGCTGTTACCGAGATGACCAGCGCTGTCGAAGAAGTCGCGCGCAATGCCGTGAGCACTTCCGAGGCGTCGGCCGAAGCCAGCCGCTCGGCCGGTGATGGCCGTGACCTGGTGATCGAGACCGTGGGCGCCATCGAACGCATGAGTGGCGATGTGCAGGCCACGGCGAAGCTGATTACCCACCTGGCTGAGCAGTCGCGGGATATCGGCAAGGTGCTGGACGTGATCCGCGGTCTGGCTGACCAGACCAACCTGCTTGCGCTCAATGCGGCCATCGAGGCGGCGCGTGCCGGTGAGGCCGGACGTGGTTTTGCGGTGGTGGCGGATGAGGTGCGGGCCTTGGCCCACCGTACTCAGCAGTCGACCAGCGAGATCGAGCGGATGATCGGCAGTATCCAGGGCGGCACCGAGGAGGCGGTGGACTCGATGCGCACCAGCACCGAGCGTGCCGAGTCGACCTTGAACATCGCCCGTGGCGCCGGCATGGCGCTGGATACCATCGCCGGGGCGGTAGCGCAGATCAACGAGCGTAACCTGGTGATCGCCAGCGCTGCCGAAGAGCAGGCGCAGGTGGCGCGTGAGGTGGACCGGAACCTGGTCAACATCAATGACCTGTCGGTGCAGAGTGCGACCGGTGCCCATCAGACCAGCGCGGCGAGCAACGAGCTGTCGCGCCTGGCGGTGGACCTGAATGGGTTGGTGGCGCGCTTCCGTACCTGACCTGAAGAACCTGGGGCCGCTACGCGCCCCTTTCGCGACACAAGGCCGCTCCTACAGGTTGCGTACGCCTGAAAGCGCCGCAGTCTGTGGGAGCGGCCTTGTGTCGCGAAAGGGCCGCGCAGCGGCCGCAAAATTACGGATCAGTACTCGATCCGCACGTCCCCCTTCGGCACGCTGCAGCACGACAGGATGTACCCTTCGGCCTCGTCGTCCTCGGTGATCCCGCCGTTGTGCTCCATCTCCACCTCGCCGCCCAGCTTGAGCACCTTGCACGTCCCGCAAATGCCCATGCCGCAGGCCTTGGGGATCATCAGCCCGACTTTGGCCGCCGCCGCATGCACGGTCTCGCCCGGCCCCACCCGAATGCTCTTGTCGCTGCCGACGAACTCCACCAGGTTCAGATCCGAGAGGTCCACTTCCGGCGCATCCGCGGCCTGCTCGGCATGCTCCACCGCATCGGCCTTGGCCTCTGCCGGGGTCGCCCCGAACGACTCCTCGTGGTAGTTCTTCATGTCGAAACCAACCGCTTCGAGCATGCGCTTGACCGCGCTCATGTAAGGCGTCGGTCCGCAGCAGAACACCGTGCGCTCCATGTAGTCCGGCGCAATCAACTCCATCAGGCGCTGGTTCAGGTAGCCGCGATAACCGGCCCACGGCTCACCCAGCCCGTGCTTCTCGCAAATGATATGCAGGCTGAAGTTGGGAATCCGCGACGCCATCTGCTCGAGCTCGCGGTGGAAGATGATGTCTTTCGGTGAGCGCGCGCTGTGCACGAAGACCATGTCGACATTGGCGTTGGTGTCATAGAACCAACGGGCCATGGACATCACCGGCGTGATGCCGACGCCGCCGCTCAGGTAGAGCAGCTTGGCAGCGGGATAGTCGATGGCATTGAACAGCCCCACCGGACCGTGCACCGGCAGCTCGGCACCTTCGTGCATGGTGTCATGCAGGTAGTTGGAGACATGCCCGCCCGGTACCCGCTTGACGGTGATGGAGAAGCTGTAAGGCACCGACGGCGAGCTGGAGATGGTGTACGAGCGCATCACCTGCTTGCCTTCGATCTCAAGCTCAAGGGTGACGAACTGGCCCGGTTTGAAGAAGAACATGATTGGCTGGTCGGCCATGAAGCAGAAAGTGCGCACATCCCAGGTTTCCTGGATGACCTTGACGCAGCGCACGATGTGGCGGCCATTGGCCCAGGTCTGGGTAGTGACCGGGTTGAGGAAAGTATCGGACATGTTCTTCTCCAGCGGCCGACTACCGGCCTTTTATGGCTCCGATAATGCTCAAGCCTCGGGCGTAGCACTTTCCTGCCAGCGACATCGGCGTGCTTATCGCGACCAGCCCCAGCCTGCAAGGGCTGGCGCGTCGGAATTCGATTCGGCCATGTCGCCCATGGATACGGCTCGTGACCGCGCAAATCGCACACTCCACCGCAAATAGAACTGATGTTTTTGCAGTCAGCCCTGCGGCACCACCACAACGATTAGCCACCTTTCGCCGGCCCTTATCGGCCATGAGGATACAACGATGGACGTCACCGCAACCCTGAGCCTGGGCGATCCACTGGAAGCAGCACGCAAGGCCACCGCCGAGATGCTGCAGACCCGCGAGCGCACCTACTCGCTGCCCCAGCCGTTCTACACCGACGAGCGTCTGTTTCAGATCGACATGCAGGAGATCTTCCACAAGGAATGGCTGATCGCCGGAATGACCTGCGAGATCCCGGCCAAGGGCAACTTCATCACCCTGCAGATCGGCAAGAACCCGATCATCGTCATCCGTGGCGCCGAGGGCAAGGTGCACGCCTTCCACAACGTCTGCCGCCACCGCGGCTCGCGCCTGTGCACCAGCGACAAGGGCAAGGTGGCCAAGCTGGTCTGCCACTACCACCAGTGGACCTACGAGCTGGACGGCCGCCTGCTGTTCGCCGGCACCGAAATGGGCGCCGACTTCGACATGAAGCAGTACGGCCTCAAGCCAGTCAATGTGAAGGTTGCGGGTGGCTACATTTTCATCAGCCTGGCGGAGAACCCGCCAGCCATCGACGAGTTCCTGGCCACCTTGGACCATTACATGGAACCGTACGACATGGAGAACACCAAGATCGCGGTGCAGACCCAGTTGCTGGAAAAGGCCAACTGGAAGCTGGTGCTGGAAAACAACCGCGAGTGCTATCACTGCAACGGTTCACACCCCGAACTGCTGAAAACCCTGCTCGAATGGGACGACACCGAAGACCCGCGCGCCGACCAGGCCTTCAAGGACCACGTCGCGGCTTCGGCTGCTGCCTGGGACGCCGAGAAGATCCCCTACCTGCACAAGAGCCACGGCCTGCGTAACCGCATCGTGCGCATGCCGCTGCTCAAAGGCACCGTGTCGATGACCATGGACGGCAAGCAGGCCTGCAAAAAGCTGATGGGCCGGATCAAGAACCCCGACCTCGGCTCGATGCGCATCCTGCACCTGCCGCATTCGTGGAACCACTGCATGGGCGATCACATGATCGTTTTCACCGTGTGGCCGATCAGCGCGCAGGAAACCCTGGTCACCACCAAGTGGTTGGTGCACAAGGATGCGGTCGAAGGCGTCGATTACGACCCGGATCAGATGCGCAAGGTATGGGACGCGACCAACGACCAGGACCGTCGTCTGGCCGAAGAGAACCAGCGCGGGATCAACTCCACCGCGTACCAGCCTGGGCCCTACTCGCAGACCTATGAGTTTGGCGTGGTGAACTTCATCGACTGGTACAGCCAGCGGGTGCTGGAAAACCTCGGGGCGGAGCCGGCGCCTTATCTGAAGGAAGTACAGGCTCAGTAACGTCTAACCCAAGGCCCGATAGCGGCGCCCGCCGCTATCTCACTTGAGTGCCTGGTGGCACTTCTGGTGACCCCTGCCTGATCCGCCGTGCATGTATCGAACTCGGGCTAGGTGACCGGCTGGTTTGAGATCCTGGGTAAGGTAAGCGAAACATTTGCAACGCATCGACTTCGAGTGGCTTCCAAGGCTTGTGGCCAAACATCTTCCAAGCCTCCATACCACTGGTGACAAGCGATACTCCTGTAAGACCTGCGAGCACCCAGGATTGCCACTCCTTGCCTGGCTCCGCTATTCGGCTAATCCCCACACCTAATCCAACGACACCAGAAAAACCACTGACCGCCGACAGGGCCCACTCCTTTCGGGTTGCCGCAGGGGGAATTGCGGCATCCACTCCTGCGACCGTGAAGCCTGGACTGGAACTGTTGATCTTTCTCAACTTCAGCATTGAGCGCATCTTCATCCCGGTGATGAACACACCGAGCAGGTTGGAGAGCACGCTCAAAGCAGGAAAAAGATAATCCTCAACCGCCTGCCCGCTAGGATCGCGGTACTTGATTGGATTACCGAGGCAATAGGCGTAGCTGTTGAGCCCGCCCTTGCCGAATGGACTCAGACGATCTGCTGCGTTGAAGCGCTGTAAATGTGGATTGTAAGTGCGATGGCCATTACCCAGATGATAGTGCCCGGTCAACGGATCAGGCGGATGCCCGGCATAGCCCAGAGCGGGGCCAGTGGAGGCCGCCAACGCACCGTAGGGCGTATAGGCTCGTGCAGCAAATCCGCTGCCATTCAGGGTTGACTGCTGACGGTCAGTACCGAGCAGATAGGTAGCACGCATATTTGTGCCCTCGCTTAAATACCTGGCAACCTTAGCAACTCGACACAACCCGCATAACTGGCATAAATACTAGGCTTGGCGGCAGCAAGGGCGGTTTATCCACAGGGCGCCAAGGGTTGTTGCCATCCAACATCGCTTAACACCCGACGTTCGACTGTTCAAATTTTGATCAAAACACTACAGCCCCTGGTAGCGAAGGGCTGCAGCAATGACCGAACACGTTGTCCACAGAGAGACCAACAGACTTTGTGTGCAAAACTTGCCGCGCTGAAAAAAGACTTGTGGATAACCGTGCGAGGCCGCTGGTAGTGCTGGCTTTACTGGATTTATCGGCGAATCGATCAATTTCTGATCAATCCTTTGCAGCCCTTGCCCAGCGTGCCTTTCAGCCGATGCCCAACACGTTATCCACAGAGCCGCCAACAGCGATTGTGGGCAAAATCTTAGGACCACCGCATTCGAGAAATAAAAAAGCCATGGAAATCCATGGCTTAAGTTGATCGTTTTTTGACCATACCTCTACAGCACTTGGATTCATTGGCCTGTAGCGATGCACAAACACTTTATCCACAGAGTGGCGAACAGAGATTGTGTGTAAGCGTCAGCGGTTGGCCCGTGAAAATACTAAACAGCCTGTAGGCGCGGGCTTGCCCCGCGAACACCGGCAAAGCCGGTGCCCTACATATTGGCCGTCTGGACTGGCCTCTTCGCGGGGCAAGCCCGCTCCTACAGGGTCTTGCGCGATAAATGAGCGCGCGAGGGGCTCAGCCTGTTCAGCGTAATACCCCCTCCTCCACCAACAACTTGAGAATCGCCTCGGCGCCCTCCTGTGGAGAAACATCCTTGAGTACCTTGCCCCCGCCGCCACTGGCCTTGGCCGTGGCAGCCTTCATCCGGTCAGCGCCGCTCTTCGCCTTGATCACCTTGAGTCGCTTGGGTCGCGGTCGCGCCGGTTGCAGTTCGGCATCGGCCAACAGGGCATCGTCCACCACCTCAACATTGCGCGCCGCCAATGCACCACGGCGGGCCGGGCCGAAAGCGCTCTGGCGCGGCTTTGGCGCGGCGTTATCCACAGCCGCCAGCAACGGCAGGCGCACTTTCAAACGACGCCGCTGGCCCCGCGGCAAGGCCTGCAAGACCTGCGCGGTGCCGTTCTCGATTGACTCGACCTCAGCCAAACCAACGATCAGCGGCCAGCCCAGCTTCTCCGCCAGCAAGAACGGCAGCATGCCCGAGCCCTCGCCGGTCTCTGCCTGGCTGCCGGTCAGCACCAGTTGCGCGCCCGCCTCACGCAGGTAATCACCCAGCACCTCGAGCACATCTGCGCCGGCGGGCTGTTCCAACACATCGAGATGCTCCAGGCCCATGCCCAGGTAGGCACGCAAGGCTTCCTCACGGGGATCACCGGCATGCACCACCTGCAAGTTATCCCCAGCCAGCTGCAAGCCCAGTTCCACCGCGCGGGCATCCTGCTCGGCACGCCGCGTGCGCCCGGAGCTGGGGTGAGCGCCAATGGAGACCAGGCTGATGACTTTGGTACTCATGCTCGTGTCCTTATGCCGCGTCGCGCTGGGCGCCGTTGCGGTAGTTATCCACAGCGTCGATCAGGGCCTGAAGAATCGCCGCGCTGTCGCCAATCACCGACAGGTCAGCCCGTTTGATCATGTCGCAGCCAGGGTCCATGTTCACCGCGACCACCTTGTCGCAGGCGCCGATGCCCTGCAGGTGCTGGATCGCGCCAGAGATACCCACAGCCACATAGACCCGCGCCGTGACCCAGGTACCGGTCGCGCCGACCTGGCGCGTGCGCGGCATGAAGCCGTCGTCCACCGCCACCCGCGAAGCACCTTCGGTCGCGCCCAAGGCGGCGGTCGCCCTGTGGAAAAGATCCCAGTCCTTGACGCCGTTGCCGCCCGACACGATGAATTCGGACTCGGCCATGGCGATTGCCGCCGGGTCGACGGCCACCGGGCCGAGATCGTCGATACGCGACAAGCTGCGCGCGACGTTTGTGGATAACTCGACCGGGAGCGCTTCGTGGCGGGTTTCGTTGACCGGCTCGGCGCACTCGGCAGCGGCCAGGATCAACCGTGCCATGCCGCGCTGAATGTCTTGCTGACCAGCGCCCGCGCGGCCGATGCATTGGCCGTCCTTGACCTGCCAGACCCGCGTCGCCGGGCGCTCGCCCATGGCCGCGGCCAGGCGCCGACCGAGCTCGCCACCGCCGGTGCGGCTGTCGGGCAGCAGCCAGTGGCGCGGGCTGAACTGGTTATCCACAGCGCGCAGGCCCTGCACCAGTTGCTCCGGCGCGTAGCCCTGGAATTCCTCGCCGTCGATGACCAAGAGGCGATCGACGCCAGCTGTGGAAAAGTTGCTTTCCTTGTGTTCGCCAAAGACGATCGCCAGCACCGCGCCGTCGCTGCCGGCGAGGCTATGGGCGAGGCCGAGCAGGTCACGGTCATGGCTGCCGAGGCGCCCACCGATCATGTCCGGCACCACGGCGATGTAGAACGCCGGGGCTGCCACCTGGTGCAACGGCAACTGAACTTCGGCGGCGGCCGTGCGCCGGCCGCCGACAGCGGTGCCCTGCTGGGCGCCGCTACGGTCGATGCGCTTGAGGCCGCTGGGGCCAATGAAGCCTGCCGCAATCGCATGAGGGTTCTTGCGGATCAAGCCGTTCGGCCCCATCCAGCGGGTCTGTTGCGTCTGCATCGCCGCATGCAGCGGATGCAGACGGTTGCGGGCGATCC
Organism: Pseudomonas sp. BP8; assembly: GCF_017875955.1. Classification (GTDB taxonomy): domain Bacteria; phylum Pseudomonadota; class Gammaproteobacteria; order Pseudomonadales; family Pseudomonadaceae; genus Aquipseudomonas. The sequence continues at coordinate 162,835 of NZ_JAGINK010000001.1, forward strand.
ACTCAGCGCGTGGGTCGCGGCGGATGATGTCGCTCATCAGTGCACCTCCGCAGGTTCACGTTTGGCCACTTGTGGCTTTGGGGCAGGCGCGGCGTCCTCTTCGATCAGGACGTCTGCCACCAGTTCGGCGAGGTCCTTGATCTGCGGGCGCGGTTCGACCACGCCTTCGAGCATCGCCGTGCACTGCGGGCAGCCGACCGCGACCAGTTCGGCCTGAGTTTCGCGTATGTCGTCCATGCGCATGTCGGGGATCCGTTGCTTGCCCGGGATGTCGGTGATCGGCGCACCGCCGCCACCGCCGCAGCAGCGCGAGCGGAAGCCCGAACGCTCCATCTCGCGGACCTCGATGCCGAGTGCACGAAGTACCTCACGCGGGGCTTCGTACTCGCCGTTGTAGCGGCCCAGGTAGCACGGGTCGTGATAGGTCACGCTGCCGCCCTTGTGCTGGCCGAGGTTGAGCTTGTTGGCGGCGATCAGTTCAGCGATATAGGTGCTGTGGTGCTGCACCTCATAGTTGCCACCGAGTGCGCCATATTCGTTTTTCAGGACATGGAAGCTGTGCGGGTCGCAGGTGACGATGCGCTGGAAGCGGTACTTGGCCAGGGTCTGGATATTGCGCTTGGCCAGCGACTGGAAGGTCGCTTCGTCGCCCAGGCGCCGCGCTACGTCACCGCTGTCGCGTTCCTCCAGGCCGAGCACGGCGAAGTCCACGCCAGAGGCCTTGAGCACTTTGACAAAGGCGCGCAGGGTGCGCTGGTTGCGCATGTCGAAGGCGCCATCACCGACCCAGAACAGCACCTCGGTGCTGTTCACATCCGCCAGCAGCTGCATGTTCAGGTCGGCAGCCCAGTTCATCCGCCCACCCGGGTTGAAGCCGCCGGGGTTGTCGGTGGCGATCAGGTTGTCGAGCACTTCAGCGCCTTTGTTCGGCGTCGCGCCTTTTTCCAGAGTCAGGTGGCGGCGCATGTCGACGATGGCATCGACGTGCTCGATCATCATCGGGCACTCCTCGACGCAGGCGCGGCAAGTGGTGCACGACCAGAGGGTTTCGGCGTCGACCAGACCATTGACGATCGGCTGGTGCGGATGGCCGCCATGCTCGCCGATCGGCTTGCCCGGATACGGGCTGCCGGCAAACTTGGCGTCGGTGCCGCCGGCCAGGCCGATGACCATGTCCTGGATGAGTTTTTTCGGATTCAGCGGCTGGCCGGCGGCAAACGCCGGGCACATCGCTTCACATTTGCCGCACTGCACGCAGGCATCGAAGCCGAGCAGCTGGTTCCAGGTGAAATCGACCGGTTTGGCCACGCCCAGAGGGGCGTTGGGGTCTTCCAGGTCGAGCGGTTTCAAGCCGGTCGAGCGGCCGCCGCCAAAGCGCTCGGCGCGGCGGTGCCAGGCCAGGTGCAGGGCACCGGCAAAAGCGTGCTTCATCGGCCCGCCCCAGGTCATGCCGAAGAACAGCTCGGACACACCCCACAGCACGCCAAGCCCGAGCACCGCGACCATCACCCATCCACCGGTGCCTGCGGGGAGGATGCCGGCGACCGGCAAGGTGGCGATGAAGAAGCTGCCAGCAAATACCAGCAAGCTCTTGGGCAGGCGCATCCACGGGCCTTTGGACAGGCGCGCAGGGGGATTGAGCCGGCGTTTGAAGACGAACAGGGCGCCGGTGAACATGATCACCGTGGCCAACAACAAGGCATAGCCGAGGATCTTGCTCTGCAAGCCGAAGCCATGCACCAGAATCGCCAGGGCTGCCGACAGGACGAAGCCACCAGCCGTGGCCACGTGGGTATTGGACATGTATTTGTCGCGCTCGACCACATGGTGCAGGTCGACCAGATAGCGGCGCGGCATGGCCAGCAGCCCAGCGAGCAGGTTGACCTTGGACGGCCGGCCACGGCGCCACATGCGCACCCGGCGCACGGCGCCGAGCACTGCCAGGCCAAGGGCAGCGAACAGCAGAACAGGTAGAAGGGTGTTCAACATGGGAGGCTCCCACAACAGCGGTTGCAAGGGGTTCAGGCCCCTGGAATCCTGCACTGCCCCTGTAGGAGCGGGCTTGCCCCGCGAATGCGTCAGTTCAGACAACCGAGTTGTTCGTGCTGACGCATTCGCGGGGCAAGCCCGCTCCTACAAGGGCCAGTGTGTAGCGAGCTGGCGATCAGAAGTCCTTGCACAGGCGCAAGGCGTCGTAGATCGCCGCATGCACGTTGCGCTGGGCTACACAGTCGCCGATGCGGTACAGCAGGTAACCATCGCCGGCCTCGCTCAGGATCGGCTGCGGCTGGATGGCAAACAGCGCCTCCACATCGATCTGGCCCTTGTTGCGCGAACCGTCCTTGAGCGCGTAGTACAACGCTTCGTCAGGGCGCACACCGTTCTCCACCACGACCTGGTCGACCACCCGCTCCTCTTTGGCGCCGGTGTATTCGTTCTCCAGCACCGCCACCAGCTTGTCGCCTTCGCGGTAGACCTTTTCCAGCATCATGTCGCCGGTCATGATCACTTCTTTGGGGTACATGCTGCGGTAGTAGGTCGGGAAGGAAGTACCGCCCATGGCCACGCCCGGCTTGATGTCGTCGGTAACGATCTCGACCTGGCTGCCCTTGTCGGCAATGAAGTCCGCAGTCGACATGCCGGTGAACTCGCAGATGGTGTCGTACACCAGCACGTTCTTGCCCGGCGCCACCTTGCCGTCGAGCACGTCCCAGCTGCTCACCACCAAGCCTTCGGCGGCGCCCCAGTGCTCGTTCTGCTCGACGAACGGATGACCGCCCACCGCCAGCACGATGACGTCCGGACGCAGGTCCTGGATAGCATCGACGCTGCCGGCAGTGCCCAGTCGCAGGTCGACTTTCAGGCGCGCCAGTTCCAGTTGGTACCAGCGGGTGATACCGGCGATCTGGTCACGCTGCGGCGCCTTGGCGGCGATGGTGATCTGCCCGCCGATCTGGTCTTTCTTCTCGAACAAGGTCACGTCGTGACCACGCTCGGCAGCCACCCGTGCGGCTTCCATACCCGCAGGGCCTGCGCCAACCACCACCACTTTGCGCTTGGGCCCGGTGGATTTTTCGATGATATGCGGCACGCCCATGTATTCACGGGAGGTCGCGGCGTTCTGGATGCACAGCACATCCAGCCCCTGGTACTGGCGGTCGATGCAGTAGTTGGCACCGACACACTGCTTGATCTGGTCAACCTGGCCCATCTTGATCTTGGCGATCAGGTGCGGGTCGGCGATGTGCGCACGAGTCATGCCGACCATGTCGACATAGCCGCCTTCAAGGATGCGCTGGGCCTGGTTCGGGTCCTTGATGTTCTGCGCATGCAGCACGGGGACCTTGACCACTTCCTTGATGCCCGCCGCCAGGTGCAGGAACGGCTCCGGCGGGTAGCTCATGTTGGGGATGACGTTGGCCAGGGTGTTGTGGGTGTCACAGCCCGAGCCGATCACGCCAAAGAAGTCGACCATGCCGGTGGCGTCGTAATAGGCGGCGATCTGCTTCATGTCCTCGTGGCTGAGGCCATCGGGGTGGAACTCGTCACCACAGATACGCATGCCCACGCAGAAGTCGTCGCCGACTTCGGCGCGCACCGCCTTGAGCACTTCCATGCCGAACTTCATCCGGCCTTCAAAGCTGCCGCCCCATTCGTCGGTACGCTTGTTGACCCGCGGGCTCCAGAACTGGTCGATCATGTGCTGGTGCACTGCCGACAGCTCGACACCGTCCAGCCCGCCAGCCTTGGCCCGGCGTGCGGCTTGCGCATAATTGCCGATCACCCGCCAGATCTCTTCCGGCTCGATGGTCTTGCAGGTGGCACGGTGCACCGGTTCGCGGATGCCCGACGGCGACATCAGGGTCGGCCAGTTGAAGCCATCCCAACGCGAGCGACGGCCCATGTGGGTAATCTGGATCATGATCTTGGCGCCATGCTTGTGCATGGCGTCAGCGAGGTTCTGGAAGTGCGGGATGATGCGGTCGGTCGACAGGTTGACCGAGGCCCACCACTCCTGCGGGCTGTCGATGGCCACCACCGACGAGCCGCCGCAGATGGCCATGCCGATACCGCCCTTGGCCTTCTCTTCGTAGTATTTGACGTAGCGGTCGGTGGTCATGCCGCCGTCAGTGGCATACACCTCCGCGTGCGCGGTGCTGAGCACGCGGTTGCGGATAGTCAGTTTGCCGATCTGGATCGGCTGGAACATTGCTTCGAAGGCCATGACGCTATCTCCGGCTTACAACGGTCTTGTAACGAACAGGCCATCTTCGTGGCCTTCTTCCGAGCCGCCGTAGACCTGTTCGGCCACGGTGCGGATCGAGCTGCCGCGGGCAGCGAGAATCTGGTCCATTGCGCCGGCGAACCAGCCGGTGAACATGTAGTCGACCTTGCGCCCGACCTTGCCGTACACGTAGACAAAGGCCGAGTGCTTGAGCTTGACGCTGCAGGTGCCCTTGTCGAGGTCGATCGCTTCGATCTCGAACAGGCCCCAGCCGCGCTGCGACAGACGTTTCATGTAGTGCTCGAACACCGCCACGCCTTCCAGGCCATGGCACTCGGCTTCTTTTTCACACCAGTGCCAGGCCGACTTGTAGCCGGCCTTGTAGAGGATCTCGGCATAGGCGTCGGCGCCCAGCACTTCCTCGATACCGATGTGGTTGTTGACGAAGAAATGCCGCGGTACGTACAGCATCGGCAGGGCATCGGAGGTCCAGACACCGGTCTCGCTGTCGACTTCGATTGGCAATTGCGGGGCGATCTTGGCCATGGAAACTCAACTCCATAAAATTTGGGTGTGATGGCCCCGGCGTTGCTGGCCGGGGCAGAAAGGCGTGGAGAGCGGCTTACTCGCCCCAGACGTCCTTGAGGACGTTGACCCAGTTCTCGCCCATGATCTTGCGCACCACGCGTTCGCTGTGGCCGCGCTTGAGCAGGGTTTCGGTGAGGTTGGGGAACTCGCCGACGGTACGAATACCCAGCGGGTTGATGATCTTGCCGAAGCTGGTCAGACGACGGGCATAGCCCTTGTCGTGGGTCAGGTACTCGAAGAACTCCTGGCCGTGGCCCTGGGTGAAGTCGGTACCGATACCGATGGCGTCTTCACCGACGATGTTCATGGTGTACTCGATGGCCTCGGCGTAGTCGTCGATGGTCGAGTCGATGCCTTTGGCGAGGAACGGCGCGAACATGGTCACGCCGACGAAGCCGCCGTGGTCGGCAATAAATTTCAGCTCTGCATCGGACTTGTTGCGCGGATGTTCTTTGAGACCTGAGGGCAGGCAGTGCGAGTAGCAGACCGGCTTTTTCGACTCGAGGATGACTTCTTCAGAGGTCTTCGAGCCGACGTGGGACAGGTCGCACATGATGCCGACGCGGTTCATCTCGGCGACGATCTCGCGGCCGAAGCCGGACAGCCCGCCATCACGCTCGTAGCAGCCAGTACCGACCAGGTTCTGGGTGTTGTAGCACATCTGCACGATGCCCACGCCGAGCTGCTTGAAGACGTCGACGTAGGCGATCTGGTCTTCGAAGGCATGGGCGTTCTGAAAGCCGAAGAGGATGCCGGTCTTGCCCAGCTCCTTGGCCTTGCGGATGTCGGCGGTGGTGCGCACCGGCATCACCAGGTCGCTGTTGTCGCGGATCAGCTTCTGGCTGGCGGCGATCTGGTCGACGGTAGCCTTGAACCCTTCCCATACCGACACCGTGCAGTTGGCCGCGGTCAGGCCGCCTTTGCGCATGTCCTCGAACAGCTCGCGGTTCCACTTGGCGATGATCAGGCCATCGATGACGATGCTGTCGGCGTGTAGTTCGGCTGGGCTCATCAGGCTGTCCCCTTTTATTGAGTGGGTCGCGCCGAACAATGTGCCGGCGCTTTGGGGCCAGCATATGCCTGCGCGGCAGGCGAGCCGGATGCAAAAACGACAGGGGGTTTGCCGAAAGCGTCAATCCGCGACAAGTGCCCTGAACCGCGGCCTGCGGTGTTGAGAGACACTCTCGATAAGGGCGTTCATGAACATTTCGTCAGGGAGCTATCGCCTGCGCCTGGGCTGAGCGAGAATCAGCCGGATAAGTCAGCCGGTCTAGGAGAACACCGATGAAATCAATGGCATGGCTGGTGTTGCTGGCCGTCGCGCTGGGCGCACACGCTGGCGAGGAAGACAGCACCCCGTGTGACAACGTCGACAGCGATCAGCAGGGGTATGCGTGTGCGCTGTTCAACAAGCAGACGGCCGAACGCGAGCTGAAAGCGGCGTTCGATGATCTCATCCAGCGGATTCACGACCAGTACCCGGACGAAACCGACAAGGTCGAGGCCCTGACCGGGCGTCTGCAGGCGGCCGAGACGTTGTGGACGCAAGTGCGGGATGCTGATTGCAAGGTCGAGACCCTGGCTGAGAAGCCGGGCAGCAAGGCCTTTGAAGCGGCGTGGAATACCTGTGTGGCGCAGCGCAGCGACGACCGCTCGGAGTACCTGCAGTCCATCGGCCAACAATAGTCATTGTGGTGCCTGTGCTGACGCCTTCGCGGGGCAAGCCCGCTCCTACAGGAATTACGCCGGAGTCAGAATCTGCGCCAATCCTGTAGGAGCGGGCTTGCCCCGCGAAGGCGTCAGCACAGGCACCCGGACAGCTCATGACACCCCACTGACCTGCCGATCCTCCCGCGGACACCGGGCAAACCGCGCCCGATAACACCGGGTAAAATACGACGCCGACTCGAACCCGCAGGCAATGCTCACCTCCAGCACGCTCATGTCGGTCTGGCGCAACAACTGCCGCGCCTTGTCCAGCCGCAACCGCAGGTAAAAACCGCTCGGCGTGTCCTCCAGGTGCAGCCGAAACAACCGCTCCAGCTGGCGCCGGGTCACCTGCACCGCATCCGCCAGCACCTGGGTATTGAGCGGCTGCTCGGTATTGCGCTCCATCTCGCCAATCACCTTGACCAGCTTCTTGTTGCTGATGCCATACCGCGAGGCAATCTGCATGCGCTGGTGATCCTGACGCGGCCTGATCCGGCCCAGCACGAACTGCTCGGACACCTGCACCGCCAACTCGCTGCCATGGGCCTGGGCAATCAGGTCCAGCATCAGGTCGATCGACGCGGTGCCACCGGCGCAGGTGATCCGCCGGCGGTCGATCTCGAACAGCTCCTGGGTCGCCTGCAACCGTGGATAACGCTCCTTGAACGCCTCCAGCGCCTCCCAGTGCAAGGTCGCCCGATGGCCATCGAGCAGACCCGCCTCGGCCAGCAACATCGCCCCGGTATCGATGCCGCCGACAATCCCCCCTTCATGATCGAAACGGCGCAGCGCCTGCTGCAGCAGCGGCCCGAAGTGCGCCAGCGGGTCGAAGCCGGCGACCACCAGCAGCATCCGCCCCGCGGGCTCCTCGGCCAGCGCGCCATCGGCGTTGACCGACATGCCATTGCTGGCCAGCACCGCACCGCCGTCCAGGCTCAGCACCCGCCAGCGGTACAACGGCCCGCGAAAGCGGTTGGCCACGCGCAGCGGTTCCAGGGCACTGATGAAGCCCATCGCCGAGAACCCCGGCAACAACAGGAAGTGAATGGTGTCCGCCATCGAATGCTCCACAGGAGAGGTGGTCGCTTGGGTGCAAGTGTTGGTCGCCAGGGTGCGAATTTCCAGCCGGCCAGCGGCGTAGCTTAAGCACACGGTCCGCAGAGGCCGCCCACCATAACAAGATGCACTGCCGATGGAGAGCCACCATGCACAGCTTGATCCGCCGCAGCCTGTTGTCCCTTGCCCTGTGTTCCACCCTGGCGACGCCGGTGCTGGCCGCCGAGCCCGCCGTCTGCAAGAACGTGCGCCTGGGCGTGGTCAACTGGACCGACGTCATCGCCACCAGCGCCATGGCACAAGTGCTGCTCGACGGCCTGGGCTACCAGACCAAGCAGACCAGCGCCTCGCAGCAGATCATCTTCGCCGGTATCCGCGACAAGCGCCTGGACATGTTCCTCGGCTACTGGAACCCGATCATGAACCAGACCATCACGCCGTTCGTCGACGCCGAGCAGGTCAAGGTGCTCGCCGAGCCCAGCCTGAACGATGCGCGGGCCACCCTCGCCGTGCCCAAGTACCTGGCCAACAAGGGCCTGAAAAACTTTGCCGACATCCATAAGTTCGAGAAGGAGCTGGGCGGCAAGATCTACGGCATCGAACCGGGTTCGGGGGCCAATACCCAGATCAAGGCCATGATCGCCAAGAATCAGTTTGGCCTGGGCAAGTTCCAGCTGGTCGAATCGAGTGAGGCCGGCATGCTCGCCGCGGTCGACCGCGCGGTTCGGCGCAAGGAGGCGGTGGTGTTCTTCGGCTGGGCGCCGCACCCGATGAACGTCAACGTCGACATGGCCTATCTGGGCAACAGCGATGGCGCGCTCGGCCCCGACGAAGGCCGTGCGACGGTCTGGACTGTGACTGCACCGGACTACGCCGAGCGCTGTCCCAATGCCAACCGTCTGCTGGCCAACCTGACCTTCAGCGCCGAAGCCGAGAGCCGCATGATGCAGCCGCTGCTCGATCACAAGGACGCCCTGGCTTCGGCCCGCCAGTGGCTTCAGGACCACCCCGAAGACAAGGCCCGCTGGCTCGAAGGCGTCACCACCTTCGACGGCAAGCCCGCCGCTGAAAACATCAAGCTCAGCGCCAACTGATACAGCCTTTCTCGCCACCTACACCACTGACAGGTCTACCTGGTCGGTGCAGGAGCGGCCTTGCCGGCGCGCTCCCACAAAGACACAGCTACCAGATATCACAAGGATCACGCCATGAACCACGACGTCATCATTACCTGCGCCCTCACCGGCGCTGGCGACACGGTTGCCAAGAGCCACCTGGTCCCGGTCACCCCGCAACAGATCGCCGCCGCCGCCGTAGAAGCCGCCAAGGCCGGCGCCACCGTGGTCCACTGCCACGTCCGCGACCCGCAAACCGGGCGTTTCAGCCGCGACGTCAACCTCTACCGGGAAGTCATGGAGCGCATCCGCGAGGCCGACGTCGACATCATCGTCAACCTCACCGCCGGCATGGGCGGAGACCTCGAGATCGGCCCCGGCGAATCGCCCATGGAGTTCGGCCCCGGCACCGACCTGATCGGCCCGCTGGAGCGCCTGGCCCACATCGAGGCGTTGCTGCCAGAGATCTGCACCCTTGACTGCGGCACGCTCAACTTCGGCGACGGCAATGCCATCTACGTTTCCACCCCGGCGCAGCTGCGCGCGGGCGCCAAGCGCATCAGCGAACTGGGCGTAAAGGCCGAACTGGAGATCTTCGACACCGGCCACCTGTGGTTCGCCAAGCAGATGATCAAGGAAGGCCTGCTCGACGACCCGCTGTTTCAGCTGTGCCTGGGCATCCCCTGGGGCGCGCCGGCCGACACCGGGACCATGAAGGCCATGGTCGATAACTTGCCGCAAGACGCCACCTGGGCCGGCTTCGGCATCGGCCGCATGCAGATGCCGATGGCCGCCCAGGCGGTGCTGCTCGGCGGCAACGTGCGGGTCGGCCTGGAAGACAACCTGTACCTGGACAAGGGCGTGCTGGCCAGCAACGGCCAACTGGTCGAGCGCGCGGTGGAGATCGTCAGCCGCCTCGGTGCCCGCGTGCTCACCCCTGCCGAAGGCCGGGCAAAAATGAACCTCAAGCGCCGCTAAGCCCGCCTTTTTCAGGAGATCAACATGCCCTTCATCACCGAGATCAACACCTTCGCCGCGCTTGGCAGCGGCGTCATCGGCAGCGGCTGGGTGGCACGCGCCCTCGCCCACGGCCTGGACGTGATTGCCTGGGACCCTGCCCCCGGCGCCGAACAGGCCCTGCGCCAACGCATCGCCAATGCCTGGCCAGCGCTGGAAAAACAGGGCCTGGCACCCGGCGCTGCGCAGGATCGCCTGCGCTTCGTCGACACCATCGAAGCTTGCGTGCGCGATGCCGATTTCATCCAGGAAAGTGCCCCCGAGCGGCTGGAGCTCAAGCTTGATCTGCATGCCCGAATCAGCGCGGCGGCCAAGCCGAACGCGATCATCGGCTCAAGCACCTCCGGACTGCTGCCCAGCGAGTTCTATGAGTCGGCGACGCACCCCGAGCGCTGTGTGGTCGGCCATCCGTTCAACCCGGTCTACCTACTGCCGTTGGTAGAAATCGTCGGTGGTCGCAACACCGCGCCCGAGGCGATCGAGGCGGCGAAAACCATCTACAGCGCCCTCGGCATGCGCCCGTTGCATGTGCGCAAGGAAGTCCCCGGTTTTATCGCCGACCGCCTGCTCGAAGCGCTCTGGCGCGAGGCTCTGCACCTGGTCAATGACGGCGTGGCAACCACCGGCGAAATAGACGACGCGATCCGCTTTGGCGCCGGCTTGCGCTGGTCGTTCATGGGCACCTTCCTGACCTACACCCTGGCCGGCGGCGATGCGGGAATGCGCCACTTCATGGCCCAGTTCGGCCCTGCCCTGCAGTTGCCCTGGACCTATCTGCCGGCGCCGCAGTTGACCGACAAATTGATCGACGATGTGGTCGAAGGCACTGCCGAGCAACAGGGCGAGCGCAGCATCGCCGCGCTGGAGCGCTATCGTGATGACTGCCTGCTGGCAGTGCTGGACGCGGTGAAAACCACCAAGGCCAAGCACGGCATGGCCTTTGCCGAGTGAGGAGAGACGTATGCCGGCACTGATCACCTACCGCACCCCGGTCGAGGAGGCCTGGGTCGACTACAACGGGCACCTGCGCGACGCCTATTACCTGCTGATCTTCAGCTACGCCACCGATGCGCTGATGGAGCGTATCGGCCTGGACGCCGACAGCCGTGGCCAGCGTGGGCATTCGCTGTTCACCCTGGAGGCGCACATCAATTACCTGCATGAGGTAAAGCTGGGTACCGAGGTGTGGGTGCAGACGCAGATCATCGGTGTTGATCACAAACGCCTGCATCTGTCCCACAGCCTGCACCGGGCGGGGTTCGATGAAGCGTTGGCGGCCAGTGAGCAGATGCTGTTGCATGTGGATCTGGCAGGGCCGAAATCGGCGCCGTTCAGTCAGACCAGCCAAGACTTGATACTGGCGCTGGTGCAGGATCAACACGATCAGCCCCCTGCGCGCTATCAAGGTCGGGTCATCAGCCTTAAGGGGTGAGGGAATCTGTTGGCTTGGTGATTGCGCTACGGTTTCCCTCGCTCCAGTCTCCTGAAGTCGCGAAATTACGGGCGGTGTCTGGGCTGGCGTTATCTTCGATAGTGGCATGGGTGGTGGATATTCGGGCCTCTTCGCGGGGCAAGCCCGCTCCTACAGGATTTGCGCTGAATTCAAAATTTGCGCAATCCCTGTAGGAGCGGGCTTGTCCCGCGAAGAGGCCGGTACTGCCAATGCAAATCGCAGGGCGCAGCCCTGCCAGCCACCCCACAAATCCGCTCGTAAACAAACAAAGCGAGAGCGCAGCGATTCGCCTGCCGTTGCCCTGGCTGTTGACCTTGATCTGGCTCTTGATCTACCAGCGACTTCAGGAGGCCGAGTGGAGGTCTTGCGCAGGGAGGTGGAGGCCATGGATGGCCGGAAAGCGCTGAGGCCCAGGATGGGCCGTACAGCGCGGTCCTCCCGGAGCAAGACCGGAGCGAGGGAACCCGGAGCGCAGCGGAGGGCCGGATGACGGAGCCGAGACCTTTTTGGTTACTTTTTGGGGCGTTTGCCAAAAAGTGACCCGCCGTAAGGGCGGAAGGGGCCAGAAAACCCACCCCATCAAACGGATAAGCCCACACCCGACAAGCCGCCCATCCCCCCCGCCAACCCGGAAAAACCCGGAAAAACCCCAAAAAAAATAACCCCGCAAAGCCGTGAGCCAGCGGGGCCAAGAGCGAGCAACAGCCACTGTGTCGAGCGAAGGTGACCAAACCCTCGGAATCGGTGAATGCCCCCAGTGTGCTGGCTTCCCGCACAGTCGATTTAGCCGGGAACGACCTGTTCTTAGCCAAAGCAGTCATGACGACATTCTGTTGTTGCGGCCGTGTCGCGCTGGACACAGAATCGGTCGTAAATCACAGCAGCACTCTCTTAGCGATAAAAGGGACAACAGCCATGATGCATGCGGATTTGATTGATCAAGACGACCTGTTGGGGCAGATGCGCGCGCGGGGCTTCGACATCCCGGCGGGTGCCAGTGCCGAGCAGGCCTGCGAGGTGGTGGTACGCGGACTCACCGAGCCGAATGCGCGGGCGCTCAAGGGCATGGTCGAGCAGATGTACACCGGTAGCGCGACGATTCTGCCGGCGGTGAGGCAGGCCATCGACAAACAGTTGCTGCCGGCGTTGGCGCAGTTCAACCAGCGCGGCTGATGTCCGAGATCCTGGGGCTGCTGCGCAGCCCCGGCAATCTCAAGCTCAAACCAAAGCGGCTTGTTTCTCCAACTCCAGCGTACGCTCGAACAACTCCGCCAGCCCAGCCTGGTGCGTCACCCCCACCACCGTACACGCCGGCAGTTCGCGCCTGAGCATCACCAGCAACCCGCGCGCAGACTCGCCGTCCAACTGACTGGTCGCCTCGTCCAGGTACAGCGTATCCGGCCGGTACAACAACGCCCGCGCCAGGCTCAGGCGCTGCTGTTCACCCCCAGAGAGCACCCGCTCCCACTCGGCCTCATCCCCCAGTCGCCCGCTCAACCGCGCCAGGCCCACCTTGCCCAGCGCATCGATCAGCAACCGATCATCGATCTCGCGCACTTGTGGATAAGCCAGCAACCCACCCAGGCTCATCTGCGGTAGATAAGGCTTTTGCGGCAACAACAGGCTACGCCCCGGCGGCAGTTGCCACTCGCCCAGGCAATACGGCCATAACCCCTGCAAGGTGCGCAGCAAGGTCGACTTGCCCAGGCCACTGCGCCCCGCCAGCCGCAGCCATTGCCCCTGCCCCACGCGCAGGTCGAGGTCGCTGAGCAACGCGCTGCCGTCCGGCCGGCACAGGGTCAGCCCCTGGAGGCACAGGCAGCTGCCCTGCGGCGCCTTGATCACCTGCTGGCGGCTGGCCTCGATAGCCCGCTCGAACTGGTCGAGCCGCTCCAGCGCGGCACTCCAGCGCACCAGCTTGTGGTACAGCTTGATGAACCAGCTCAGCGAGTCATGCACCGCACCGAACGCGCTGCGGATCTGCATCAGGCCACCCAGGGTGATGGTCTTGGCCATGAACGCCGGCAATGCCGCAAACACCGGCACGATCAGGCTGAAGCGCTGATAGGCGACCGTGAACAGACTGAGGTCACGTTCACGGCCCATGAGCTGCCGCCAGTTCTCGGCAATCGCCCGAAAGCGCTGCGCCAACTGCTGGCGTTCGACACCCTCGCCCTGGTACAGGGCGATCTGCTCGGCGTGGTCGCGCTTGCGCAGCAGGCTTGCGCGAAAGTCCGCTTCGCGGTGCTCGCGCTGGAAATTGAGCGCGTGCAACGGCTTGCCGATCAAGTGCGTCAGCACACTGCCGGTCAAGGTGTAGGCGACGACGATCCATACCAGGTAGCCATGCACGGTAAATGATTCGCCAAACACGCTGAAGGTCTGCACCCCGGAGAGGTTCCACAGAATCACCACGAACGCACCCACCTGGGCCAGGTTGACCACCAGCGAAGCCACCAGCTCAATGCTCAGGTCGACCATCAGATCGACGTCCTGGGCAATGCGCTGGTCGGGGTTGTCCGGTTCGCCCGCCAGGCCCAGGCGATAGAACGCCTGGTCGCCCAGCCAAGCATCGATCAGGCGCCCGGTCATCGCTTGGCGCCAGCGCAACACCAGGCCTTTGCGGATGTAATCAAGGGCGACGAAGATCAGCACATACACCCCGAGGTAGAGGGCGTACTCGCCGGCCAGCGCGTACAGCCCACTGCTGTCGAACGCCGCCAGGGTGTCGTAGAAGGTCTTGCTCCAACGGTTGATCAGCACATTGATCTGCACGATCAACAGGCCCAGGCCGATGATCGCCGCCAGCATCACCCAGGCCAGCCAGTGCTGGCGGTCTTGCCAGAACGGCCGGCTCAGGCGATAGAACGTACGCAAGGTGTTCACAGCGCCTGTTCCAGCGCAGTTGCCGAAGGCAGCAGGCGCAGTTGCACCTGGTTGGCAACCGGGAACAACTGACGTGCCTGCTGCTGCAGGGCCGGCAGGCTCAGCGCCTCAGGCAACCGCGCCTGGCTGCTGAGGTAGCGTGGGTCCTGCCAGTGGCGTTCGCTGAGGATCAGGCGCTTGAACTGGGTCTGCGGATCGTCACGGCGCTTGGCTTCCTGGCGGGACAGTTGCTTACGCTCAGCGAGCATCCACGCCTCGTCGACCGTCAGCCCGGCCAGCGTCTGCTGCGCCAGCGCCCACAGTTCATCGACGCGAGCGGGGTCGCAGGTGAAGTTCAGGCGGCTCTCGATGCGCTGGGTGTCCGGGTTGAGTTCACTCTCGAAGCTCAACCGATAGACCCCCGACGCCTCGCCGCGCAATTGCTGCTTGAGGCGCTGATTGGCCAGGTCGCGCAGCACTGCTACACGCATGGCGGCTTCCGGGCTCCACGGCTGCGACTGATAGCTGGTGGCGTCCAGCACCACCCGCGGCTCCAGTGCGATGGGCAGGTCTTGGCGGCGTTGACCGGGCTGCTGCAGGACCGGCTCGGTGCTCAGGGCAGCTTGCCTAGGCAGGCTCGCCAGTTGCTCACTAACCCACGTTTCGAGCTGCGCAGGCTCGATGTCGGCCATCAGGTAGTAGGTGACCGGTGCCAGGCCAAGACGCTGCCAGTCGGCATTCAGTTGCTCGCGGCTCAAGGCCTGCAAGGTGGTGATAGCCGGCGTTTGCCAGTGATCAGCACCGTACTTGAGCGTGCGCTGGCGGCTCTCCTGCAGCGCACGCACATCGTCTGGCCGACTGCGCAGGCGCTGTAGCAACTCGTCACGCGACGCGCTGAACTGCACAGGGTCGATGCTGGCCTGCTGGCTGATGCGATAGCTTTGCAGCAGGCTCGGCAGTTGCTCGGGCGTGCCACTGAGATTGAGCTGCAGGCGCTGTGGTTGATGGGCAAGGCTGATGGTCGCGCGCTGTTGCTGGCGCCAGTCTGCCAAGGCCTGCGGATCGCCACCCTGCTGGGCGCTGCGCAACGCCAGTTGCGCGGCCATCTGCAGGCGCCAGCCGGGGGCTCCTGCGACGCTGTAGCCGGCGGACGACTCAACCTGCAGCAAGGCACTGCCTTCTGGCCCGTTGCGGCGCAACCAGACCAACCGATCGCCATTGCTCAACGTCCAGTGTTCGACCTGCTCCTTGGCGAAGGTCTTGCGTGCGCTCACTGTGCCCGCCGGGCCTGGCGCGGGCGGCTCGAAGGGCGCTACTGGCGCCAGCGAGGCGGGCGGTGTGCTGGAAGGCGCGGACAGGTTGGTCTGAGCCAGGCTCGCCTGCAGCGCCTCGACCTCGGCCACCGTTGGCAGGTGGGTCAACGAGGCACGTGGGGCGCTGATCTGCAGCACCCGGTCGCGGCTGGCCAGCCAGCGCCGCAGGCGCTGCTCGAGGTCGCTGCGGTCGATGCCTTCGAGCACTTCCAGGTAGCGACTGGCGGAGGCGTGGCGCTCTACCACACGGCCATTCGGCGCACTGGCGTTGTTCAACTGCTCGACCCATTGCTCGAAGGTACGCGGGGTTGGCTTGGCCAGGGTCTTGGCGCCCAGGCTGCGGATATGCGCCTGTTCATGGGCGAAGTCCGCGTCGCTGAAACCATGCTGGCGCAGGCGCTCGAGCTCGCTGAGCAACTGGCGCAAGGCCTTGTCGTGGGCCTGGCCGTCGACACTTGCAGCGATGCCCAGCACCGTCGAGTGGTTGCCGATCAGGGTCTTCTGCGCGACCAGGCTTTTAACCCCAGGCTCCAGTGGCTGGCGGCGCAGGCTGTCGAGCAGGACGGCCAGGGTCATGCGGTCGATCAGCCGCTCGCGCAGGGCGGCGCGGCTGGTGCCGCGGCTGTCCGGCTCGTACAGGCGGAACAGCAGCGATACCTGATTGCTGCCCGACTGTGGGTCTTGCAGGCGGAAGATTTTCAGCTTCTCGTCCAGCGTCAGGTCGCGGTACTCGCGCAGCGGGCGGCTACCGCCCTCGACCTTGCCAAAAGCCTGCTCGATCTGCGCCAGCATGGCCTTGGGCTCAAAGTCGCCCACCGCCGACAGGACCATGTTCGGCGCCTGGTACCACATCGCCTGGAAGTCTTGCAGGCTGGCCAGGCTTGCACTGCGAATGGCCGCCTCGTTGCCGATGGTGCGGTGCTCGGGATAACGCGAGCCGACCCGCTGCGAGGCGGTGCGTTGCTGGTTCATGCGCTGGGCCACGCCGAGGCCGCCGCGCCATTCTTCGATGACGATCGGCCGTTCGCGTTCAAGGTCAGCCGCGCTGTAGTCCGCGGCGAAGACCAGATCAGCCAGCGCCTTGAGCGCTTCAGGGCTTTGCCGTACGCCGGCCGGTGGGCTGAGCATGAACTGGGTACGTTCGTAGTTGGTCACGGCGTTGAAGTGACGGCCTTGTACCCAGCCCAGCGCGGTCATGCGCTCGCGCAGGTTTTGCGCCTGCCCGGCGCGGCTGTGGAACACCAGGTGTTCGACCATGTGGGCGACGCCGACCTGGTCGTCGGCCACGTCGATCGAGCCGGCATTGACCGTCAGGCGCAGGTCGAGCCGGCCCGGCTGGGCGGTCTCGCGCACCAATCGGTATTGCAGGCCGTTGGCCAGGGTGCCTTGGCTGACGTGGCTGTCCCAGGGCAATGGTGCATCGGCTTCAGGCAGCGCCACGCAGGCGCCGAGCAGCAGCGGGCCGAGCAGGCCCGCAATGAGCTTTTTCATCAGGTTATCCACGGTTTCTTATTGGGAGGTCAGAAGCGGTAGCCGACTTCCAGCCAGTACTGGCGGCCGACTTCGTAACTGACCAGGCTGACCGACTCGCGGCTGGAGATCTTGTTGACCTTGTCGGTGACGTTGGTCACGTCGACGTTGACGAAGAACGCCTGGTCCTTGCCGGTGGGGATGTCCCAGGCGAACTTCATGTCCCAGGTTGGCGCGGCCGGTGTGGCCACGGTCTCGTAGCGGCTGAGCACCTCGCCATCGACTTCGATGTCCTGATCAAGGCTGACGACCTGGTCATACGCGCCG
Organism: Pseudomonas sp. BP8; assembly: GCF_017875955.1. Classification (GTDB taxonomy): domain Bacteria; phylum Pseudomonadota; class Gammaproteobacteria; order Pseudomonadales; family Pseudomonadaceae; genus Aquipseudomonas. The sequence goes on from NZ_JAGINK010000001.1 coordinate 179,974, forward strand.
CGATAACGGAAGAAGTTGCTGATCGACAAGTTCCACTGGGGAATGTCGGTGATGGTGATCAGGCGTGCGGTCCATGGGCGGTTGTAGTCGCTGCCTGGCAACTCGTTGTAAGGAATACGCTTGCCGTCGAGCACCACATCGTTGCCGGACAACTCGTCGCCATCCAGGCCCGCCTCGTAGGTCGAACCGTAACCACTCTTGGTCCGCGACCAGTCCAGGGCCAACTGCAGGCTGGTGCTGGTGCCCTTGAAGCGCAGGGCTTGCATGGGGGTGACGGTCAGGCTGAGGTTCTCGCTCGCGCTGCTGCCGGCGTTGAGGTAGGCGTAGTAGTCCTTGCTGTAGCCTTCGGGAATGTCCTTGGCGTCCAGGTTGTAGTAGGGCCGGGTGCGGTAGATCTGGCCCTTGCCCTTGCGATTGACGTACTTGAGCTGGAATTCGGTGTCGAGCCAGCGTTGGTTGAGCCCCAGCATCCACTCATCGTCGTAGGGGATGTCCATTGTGGAGAACTTGCTCATGTTCTTGTTCTGGCTGGACAGCGCCCATTCGCCGTCCTGGCTGGCCCGGGTGTAACGCGAGGTATACGCCCGGCGGCCATCGGCCAGGCGGTACTTGAACAGGTTGCGCCCGTAATAGCGGTTGGCACCGAACACCAGCACCGTGCTGCGGTCGCCAAAGAAGTCATAGTCGCCGGCAAAGCGCGGCGCCAGGCTCTTCTTCTGCATGTAGTCGTCGCCTTCGTAACGCAGGCCGGGACGCAGGGTGAGGTTGCCGTAGCCGATTTCGTCCTGGACGAACAGGGCGTACTTCTTCTGCGCGATGTCTACCTTGCCGGCGCCGTAGACCATCATCGCCGAGCCGTACTGACGGCTGTTGCCGTTGAGCAACTGGCCATTCGAGCACCACGGATCAGCGCCACCGCAGACACCGTTGTCACGCTTCAAGGTGGTGATCGACAGGGCCTCGTCCTCACGCTCCCAGGTCGCCCGCTGGTAGCCCAGTTCGACTCCGGAGGTCACGCTGTGGGTAGTGCCTGCGATGTTGAACGTCTGCCAGTCGACCTTGAGTTTGTAGTCGATGCTGCGCTGGGTCTGGTACAGGCTGCCGAACCAACCTTCGGGGCTGCGCGCGCTGGAGGCGTCAGGGTTGCCCCAGTCCTTGGTGTCGGACCAGTACCACATGATCAGGTCGTCGCGATCGGAGTCGCGCGAGGCATACAGGTTGCTCACCGCCAACTGTTGGGTCCAGCGCGCGCTGTCGCCCTCATAGATCGCCTTCAGCGAACCCTGCCAGCCGCCGTTGATGTTGGTGTAGCCGGAGTCGCTGTAATCCTCACGGAAGTAGGTGTTCTCTTGCGGGGCGTAGACGATCGAGGTGTCCAGGGTCAGGCGATCGTTGACCGTCCAGTAGGTCTTGAGCAGGAAGTTGTCCAGCGACCGGGTCTGCTCCTGCTCGTTGTCGTTGTTGGGGCTGTTGTAGCCGTTGGCGTAGCTGCGCAGCGGCAGGTACGAGCGCTTCTGGGAGAAGTTGAACAAGGCGCCGAAGTCGTCAGTGAGGTGCCCTTCGAGCGTGCCGCGCAGGGTGGTCTTGGTGAACTCGGGCTGGTTCTTCTCGTTCGACGAGGTTTCGAAGGTCTCTTGGTTTTCCCGGGTAATGTGGTAGCGGGTCCACTCCGAGCGGGTCATGGCGTAGGAGAGCTTGCCGTGCAGGTCCTGGCTCGGACGCCGGGTAATCGCATCGACCACGCCACCATTGAAGCCGCCGTATTCGACCGGCACGTTGCTGTCGTAAACCTTGACCTCTTCGAGCAGGTCGGCGTCCAGGGCGATGCCGTGCGATCGGCTGGGCGCCGAGTCGTACTGGCGTGTCTCGTTGTAGCCATGCGCGCCCGGGTCGAGGTCGTTGTTGATCGAGATGCCATCGATCATGAAGTTGTTCTGGTAGAACTTGGCGCCGTTGATGCTGACGTCGGCCGGGTCGATTTCGCCGGGGGTGTTGGAGCTTTTCTGGTCGGTGCTGAACTGCACGTTGGGGTGCATCTGCAACAGCGTGGTGATGTCGCCGTTGGCGCCGGGGAAAGCCTGGATCGCTTTGCGGTCGATGACCGTCGCGCCCATGTAGCTGTTCTCTTCGGTGTCACCAAGGATCACCGTGTTGTGCAGCTCCAGCGAGCCGTCGGCGCTACTTTGCAGCAGGCGAAAAACCAGTGCGCCGGCCTCGTACTCCCAAGTGATGCCGCTGCCCTGAAGCAGTCGCGAGAGCGCCGCTTCACTGCTCAGGTGGCCGCTGATGGCGGTGGAGTGCAGGCCGTCGAGCAGGTCCGGGTCGACCGTGACCTGCAGGTCGCTCTGCTGGCCGAAGTTGATCAGGGCGATAGCCAGTTTCTGCGCCGGAATGTCGAACGCATGCACCTGGGTCAGCACGGCGCGCTCGGCAGGTTGCTCGGCATGTGCCGGAATTACCGCGAATGCGCAGCACAGGCCGAGCATGCCGCCCCCTGCCGCGTGCTTCAGGCGCAACGACCAATCCCGCGCTGGGCGCGGCCTACGGCTAGCTACTTCAGTCATCCCACGTCCCCGCCCCGGACAGATTCCGGGCAGCTAAAATGAATACGAATCGATCTCAGTTATTGCGCGCGGGAACAAGACGGGGGAGTTCGGGGATTTTTCAGAAAATTTTGAAATATTTTTTTAATGGGAGATTTTAGGGCTGCTGCGCAGCCCATCGCGACACAAGGCCGCTCCCACAGTGATGGCGCCAGCTCGAGGTTTAGTGCAAGACAGTTGCCACAGTTCAGAGCGCGCCGCCCAACCTGTGGGAGCGGCCTTGTGTCGCGATGGGCCGCAAAGCGGCCCCAAGATGTTACGGCCGGCTCAAAACCACCAGCCACGGCCCATAACGGGTGACCTTGCCACCATGCGGCCGAACCACGGCACTCAACGCCGCTTGCGGCTTGCGCAAGTCATACACGCCGGTCACGCGCTTCTCACCCAGGCCCTTGTCTTTCAGCACAACCTTGCCCGGCAGATAACGCCCCAGCGCTTCAACCAGCTCGGCCACCGAGGTCTCATCGGCAATCAGCTGACCCTGGCGCCAGGCGGCAGCCTGCGATGGCTGGAACGTCCGCACCTGCACCAGCCCATCGACATAATGCAGACGCTGCCCAGCTGTCAGCGCGCTGGACAACGCGCGTGAACGCTTGGCGTCATCCACCCGCACCGAACCGTGCTCGACATCGACATCGACCCCGCCCGGGCGCAGCTCGACGTTGAACGCAGTACCGGTCACGGTCACCCGCACCTCGGCGGCGCGCACGTGGAACGGCTTGGATGGGTCTGGCGTAACCTTGAAGAATGCCTGCCCGCTGAGCAGGCGCACATCGCGGCGCGTACCGGCGTAACTGACGGCGATGGCGGTGTTGCTGTCCATCTGCACCACGCTGCCGTCGGCCAGGGTGATATCCCGCGTTTCACCCTGGGCAGTGCGGTAGTCGGCCTGCAGGCGCACGCTCAGTGACGGCGCTACGGCAACCATCAGGCAGGCCGCCACGGCAGCGCCAAGCCACCAGCGCCGGTGCGAGCGCTTGCTCGGCAAGGGCACTACATTGGCCGCAGGCAATGGTGGCCACTGTTCGGCCGTGGTCGGCGCCTGTTGCCCGGTCAGGCGCCAGACCCGTTCGGCCTTGCCATAGGCCTCGGCATTGGCGACGTCGCTGGCGCACCACTGGGCAAGCGCTGCGCGCAGTTGGGCATCGTGCGGGGCCTGCTGCACGCGCAGGAGCCAGTCCAGAGCCTGGTCGCGGCGGCTGGATACGGGGTCTGCTGGCATCATGTCCGGCAAGTCTCCTCAGGGCTCGGGGGCGCGAAGGGTCGCACAGAGTCGGCCCGTTCGGCAAAGGACGCGCCAGCGCCGGGTTTTTTCAGATATTCGTTCACAGCTCGCCCTCCAGCCGTTCCAGGCAATGACGCAGGGCGTCATGGACCAACTGGTGGACCAGGCTGACCGAGACATTCAGGTGAGTCGCCACGTGCTGCAGGTGAAGCCGCCGAGGCGGTGCATCTCGAAGGCCAGGCGGGTGCGTTCGGGCAGTTCCTCGAGGGCACGGCTGACCGCAGTCAGTTCATTCTGCTGGCTGATCGCCTGTTCGGGCGAGGCACTGCCGGAGGGCAGTTCGGCGAGCATCTCGTCACTACCGGGCTGGATCTTCTCGGTGGCGCTACGGCGGGTCTGGTCGAGGGCGAGATTGCGCACGATGCGGTACAGGTAGCTGGCCGGGTGACGAATATCGGCATTGTCATCCTGGCGGCTGAAGCGCAGCCAGGCTTCCTGCACCACATCTTCGGCACGGGCACGACAACCCACGATCGGCGTGGCGTAATCGACCATCGCCGCCCGGTGGGTCAGGTACAGCTGGAGTTTGTCGTCCGCCACGGGGTGGTATGCCAGTGCTGCTCGGGGGCGGCGATGTTACCCGTAGTTGCGAATCATTATCAACATAATAGGCGTGCTTCGCACGCCCATACCTTCAGAGCCTTACGCTGGCAAACGTCGATTCGTTGCGCGCCTGGCTCAGCGCTGCCAACGGCCCGCTGTGCGGCGACAGCGCCATCGCTTGTGGGATTGGCATCATCGCCACTTGCTGGGCGGTGTTGGAGCCCACGCGTTCATCACGCGGCGGAATGCCGAAATACTCGCGGTAGCACTTGGAGAAGTGCGGGGTGGAGACGAAGCCACACACCGACGCCACTTCGATGATCGACATCGGTGTCTGCTTGAGCAACTGCCGGGCACGGATCAGACGCAGCTTGAGGTAGTAACGCGACGGCGAGCAATGCAGGTACTTCTGGAACAGCCGCTCGAGCTGGCGACGCGACACCGCGACGTACACGGCGAGTTCATCCAGGTCGATCGGCTCCTCGAGGTTGGCCTCCATCAGCGCGACAATCTCCTGCAGCTTCGGCTGGTTGGTGCCGAGCATGTGCTTGAGCGGCACGCGCTGGTGGTCCTGCTCGTTACGGATACGCTCGTAGACAAACATCTCCGAGATCGCTGCCGACAGTTCACGGCCGTGATCGCGGCTGATCAGGTGCAGCATCATGTCCAGCGGCGCGGTGCCGCCGGAGCTGGTGAAGCGGTTGCGGTCGAGGGTGAACAGGCGGGTGCTCATGTTCACCCGCGGGAAGGCTTCCTGCATCGAGGCCAGGCACTCCCAGTGCACGCTGCAATCGAAACCGTCGAGCAGGCCGGCGCAGGCCAGTGCCCAGCTACCGGTACACACCGCGCCGAGGCGGCGCGACTGACGGGCCTGGGATTGCAGCCAGGTCACGTGCTCACGGGTCACGGTGCGCTGGATACCGACGCCACCGCAGACGATCACGGTGTCGATCGGCGGCGCGCTGTGCATCGCCGCATCCGGGGTGATCTGCAAGCCATCGCTGGCCCAGACCTGGCCGCCATCGACGGTCAGCGTGTGCCAGCGATACAGCTCGCGGCCAGACAACTGGTTGGCCATGCGCAGCGGCTCGACGGCCGAGGCCAGAGAAATCAGGGTGAAGTTGTCCAGAAGGAGAAATCCGATGGACTGGGGTGCTGTGCGGTTCTGGGATGGGTTCCCGGAGGTGGACGACGTCATCGCGATTTCTCCTCACACAAATGCAGGGGGTGCCTCAGGCGGGCACTGATTTTGTAATGGCCCCAGTTCGCTTGCGGGGGCTTTGGTCTTTACAACGCAATTGGCGTGCCTGAAATTGAACGGGCATCCAATAACTTCTAAAAGCGACCTTTCAGGCCTGATAATTGGGACATTTCCTACAACCTGTCAGGGGACTAAAAGCGCCGTGGCAGGGCATCTGCTGTGTTGCTGTGAGCATTTAGGTAGCAGTGGGTGGGAACATGTCCGTCAACGACAGGTTTAACTGTCACCGCCTCAGTATCTGCCTGCTGCACAGTTAAGTTGAAAATGCAGATGACCGGCGCACCAAAACAGAGCATCAACATCATTTCGGCGGTACAGCCATTCGCGGGGCAAGCCCGCTCCTACAGGAGCGTTGTGCCCTGTAGGAGCGGGCTTGCCCCGCGAAGGTGTCTGCAGCAATTGCAGTTCAGCACTCGATCGCACTGACCGCCAGCCCGCCGCGCGAGGTTTCCTTGTACTTGTCGTGCATGTCGGCGCCGGTATCGCGCATGGTGCGGATCACCTGGTCGAGCGAGATGAAGTGTTCGCCATCGCCACGCAAGGCCATTTGCACCGCGTTGATCGCCTTTACCGCAGCGATCGCATTGCGCTCGATGCACGGCACCTGGACCAGGCCACCGACCGGGTCGCAGGTCAGGCCGAGGTTGTGCTCCAGGGCGATCTCGGCAGCGTTCTCGAGTTGCCCCGGCGTCGCGCCGAGCACTTGCGCAAGGCCTGCGGCGGCCATGGCGCAGGCCGAACCGACTTCACCCTGGCAACCGACTTCGGCGCCGGAGATCGAGGCGTTCTTCTTGCACAGGATGCCCACCGCGGCAGCACTGAGGAAGTAATCCACCACGTTGGATTCATCGACCACATCGGAGAAGCGCATGAAGTAGTGCAACACCGCCGGGATGATCCCCGCGGCGCCATTGGTCGGCGCGGTGACCATGCGCCCGCCGGCGGCATTTTCTTCGTTGACCGCCAGGGCGAACAGGTTGACCCACTCCATGGCGCTCATGGTCGAGCCGATCACGTTGGGCTTGCCGATCTCCTGCAGGCTGCGGTGCAGCTTGGCAGCGCGCCTGCGCACATTGAGCCCGCCAGGCAGCAGGCCCTCGTGCTTGAGACCGTTGTTGACGCACTCCTGCATGGCCTCCCAGAGCTTGAGCAGGCCGGCGCGAATCTCGGCTTCGCTGCGCCAGACCAACTCGTTGGCCATCATCAATTGCGACACGCTGAGGTCGTTTTGCTTGCACAGGCGCAGCAGTTCGGCGGCGCTGTTGAAATCGTACGGCAGCACGGTCTGGTCGGCGTCGAGCACGCCGCTGGCAGCCTGGGCTGCATCGACCACAAAGCCGCCTCCGACCGAGTAGTAGGTGTCCTGGTGCAGCTCGCCGTGCTCGCCTTCGGCGATCAGGGTCATCGCATTGGGGTGGTACGGCAGGTTCTCGTCCAGCAGGAGCATGTCCCTGGCCCAGACAAACTCGATGGGCAGGCGATTATCCAGCTTGAGCAGGTTGGTTTCGCGCAGGTCGGCGATCCGCGGGACGATCTGGCTGGGGTCGATGGCGTCCGGCCACTCGCCCATCAGGCCCATGATCGTGGCGTGGTCGGTGCCGTGCCCGACGCCGGTGGCCGACAACGAGCCGTACAGGCGCACCTCGACGCGCCGCACCTGCTCCAGCTCGCCGCGCTCGCGCAGACCCTGGACGAACAGCGCGCCGGCGCGCATGGGGCCGACGGTGTGTGAGCTCGAAGGCCCGACACCAATCTTGAACAGGTCGAACACGCTGATGGCCATGGTCGCTTCACCTCTTGATGGGCTTGTCTGGCCGCGCCATATGGGCGACCCCGCAGCTGCTAGTCTGAAACCGGCGAGCTGCCGCTAATGCACGCATCATCGGGCTTTTACCCCTGCCCTCGCCGTCTGCAACCGACGTAGTTTTGTCCGACCGCGCCGCACTGATCCGGCCTTGTTCACGCCGCTTTCTGGCGAGCCGGTGACGCAAAAACGCGGTCGTGGGGGAGGAAAAATCCAGTTGCGACATTGCCCGTACTGGATGCGACCCATCCTGTACTGGATACGACCCTACCAGTAGGCGATTGCCCGGCGCTGGAGGATTATCGAAAGCGACTCGTATTGCACGGCCTCGCATCCTGCCCTCTGCAGGCCTGGTCGACCGGACCCTGAGAAACCCCGGCGGCCCACGCGAACCCGAAGAAAAAACTACAGGAGTCCACCCATGAAAGGTTCACCCTCGCTGTTGCTGGTCGCGTTGCTCGCAGCACCGTTGCTGGCCCAGGCCGCAGAACCCGAACAGTGCCAGACGGTAAGGTTCTCCGACGTCGGCTGGACCGACATCACCGTGACCACCGCAGCCACCAGCGTCGTGCTCGAAGCCCTCGGCTACAAGACCCACACCACCATGATCTCGGTACCGGTGACCTACAAGTCGCTGGCGGCCGGCAAAGACCTGGACGTGTTTCTCGGCAACTGGATGCCAACCATGGAGAACGATATCAAGCAGTACCGCGACGCGGGCACTGTCGAGACGGTACGGGCCAATCTGGAGAACGCCAAGTACACCCTGGCGGTGCCGCAGGCGCTGTACGACAAGGGCCTCAAGGATTTCGCCGACATCGCCAAGTTCAAGACCGAACTCAAGGGCAAGATCTACGGCATCGAACCGGGCAACGATGGCAATCGCACCATCCAGAGCATGATCGACAAGAACGCCTTCGGCCTCAAAGACGCCGGTTTCTCGATCGTCCAGTCCAGTGAAGCAGGCATGCTCTCGCAAGTCGATCGAGCGCAGAAGCGCGGTGATGCGCTGGTGTTCCTCGGCTGGGAACCACACCCGATGAACACCCGCTTCAAGATGCAGTACCTGACCGGCGGGGATGACTTCTTCGGCCCCGATTTCGGCAAGGCGACCGTGCTCACCAACACCCGCAAGGGCTACACGCAGGAGTGCAGCAACGTTGGCCAGCTGCTGAAGAACCTGTCGTTCGACCTCAAGGATGAAAGCACCATGATGGGCTATGTCCTGGACGACAAGATGAAGCCCGAGGCGGCCGCGCAGAAGTGGCTCAAGGCCAATCCAGGCAAGCTCGACACCTGGCTGGCGGGGGTGACCACCGTTGATGGCAAACCGGGGCTGGAGGCGGCCAAGGCCAAGCTGACGCAGTAATGGCACTACCGCGGGGCGGGACCGTGCCCGCCCCGGACTGATTCCAATCTATGCAGGTGGAAGCTCGCTATTATGCTTATTGATCAGAAAATACCCCTGGGACAGTACATCGCGTCGTTCGTCGAATGGCTGACTCAGAACGGCGCCGACTACTTCGATGCCATCGCTCAAGGCCTGGAATTCATGATCCATGGGGTCACCAGCGCTCTGACCTGGTTCAACCCCCTCGTCCTCATTGCCCTGTTCGCCGCCCTGGCTCACTTGATCCAGCGCAAGTGGTCGCTCACCGCATTCGTCGCCCTGTCGTTCCTGCTGATCCTCAATCTGGGGTACTGGCAGGAGACCATGGAGACCCTCGCCCAGGTGACCTTCGCCACCGTGGTGTGCGTGGCCATCGGCGTGCCGGTGGGCATTCTTGCCGCGCACAAGCCGATGTTCTACACCGCCCTGCGGCCGATCCTCGACCTGATGCAGACGGTGCCGACCTTCGTCTACCTGATCCCGACCCTGACCCTGTTCGGCCTGGGCGTGGTACCGGGGCTGATCTCGACGGTGGTCTTCGCCATCGCCGCGCCGATCCGCCTGACCTACCTGGGCATCTGCGATGTGCCGCAAGAACTGCTCGATGCCGGCAAGGCCTTTGGCTGCTCGCGGCGCCAGTTGCTCACGCGGATCGAACTGCCGCACGCGATGCCGAGCATCGCCGCTGGCGTGACCCAATGCATCATGCTCTCGCTGTCGATGGTGGTGATTGCTGCCCTGGTGGGCGCTGATGGTCTGGGCAAACCTGTGGTCAATGCACTGAACACCGCCGATATCTCCCTCGGCTTCGAAGCGGGCCTGGCGATCGTGCTGCTGGCGATCATGCTCGACCGTATCTGCAAGCAACCGGAAGTCACGGTAAGGGGTGAGGCATGAGCATCATTCGGTTCGAAGACGTCGACGTCATTTTCTCCAACAAGCCGCGCGAGGCCCTGGCCCTGCTCGACCAAGGCCAGACCCGCGAGCAGATCCTCAAGCAGACCGGCCTGGTGGTCGGGGTCGAAAAGGCCAACCTGGATATCAACAAGGGTGAGATCTGCGTGCTGATGGGCCTGTCGGGCTCAGGCAAGTCGAGCTTGCTGCGCTGCATCAACGGCCTCAACACGGTCAGCCGTGGCAAGTTGTTTGTCGAGCATGAAGGCAAGCACATCGACATCGCTCACTGCACCCCGGCGGAGCTGAAGATGATGCGCACCCAGCGCATCGCCATGGTGTTCCAGAAGTTCGCCCTGATGCCCTGGCTGACAGTGCGCGAGAACATCAGTTTTGGCCTGGAGATGCAGGGCCGTCCTGAGAAGGAACGGCGCAAGCTGGTCGATGAAAAGCTCGAGCTGGTCGGCCTTACCCAGTGGCGCAACAAGAAGCCCGACGAACTCTCCGGCGGCATGCAGCAGCGCGTGGGCCTGGCCCGAGCGCTGGCGATGGATGCCGATATCCTGCTGATGGACGAACCGTTCTCGGCGCTCGACCCACTGATCCGCCAGGGCTTGCAGGATGAACTGCTGGCGCTGCAGCAAAAGCTGAACAAGACCATCGTGTTTGTCAGCCATGACCTCGATGAGGCGCTCAAGCTGGGCAGCCGCATTGCGATCATGAAGGACGGGCGGATCATCCAGTACAGCAAGCCCGAGGAGATTGTGCTGAACCCGGCGGACGAGTACGTGCGCACCTTTGTCGCCCACACCAACCCGCTCAACGTGCTGTGCGGGCGCAGCCTGATGCGCACGCTGGACAAGTGCAAGCGGATCAATGGCTCGGTGTGCCTGGACCCGGGTGGCGATTCGTGGCTGGACCTGGGTGAAGGCGGCGCGCTCAAGCGTGCGCGGCAGGGCCAGAATGGCCTGGACATGCAGAACTGGGCGCCGGGGCAGGATGTCGCGCTACTGGACCGCAGGCCGACGGTGGTACATGCCGATATCGGCATGCGCGAGGCACTGCAGATTCGCTATCAGACGGGCAACAAGCTGGTGTTGCAGGAGAACGACCAGGTGGTCGGGATTCTCGGCGATACCGAGCTGTATCACGCGCTGCTAGGCAAGAGTCACGGGTGATGCCATTGGGGCCGCTGTGCGGCCCCAAATGCCGGCTCAGCGAACAACGATTCCGCGCGCCGCCATATAGGCCTTGGCCTCAGGCACCGTGTACTCGCCAAAGTGGAAGATACTCGCCGCCAACACCGCACTGGCGTGCCCTTCAACGATGCCGTCCGCCAGGTGCTGCAGGTTACCCACACCACCGGAAGCAATCACCGGAATCCCCAGCGCGTCGCTGATGGCCCGCGTCACACCGAGGTCGAAGCCGTTCTTCATGCCGTCCTGATCCATGCTGGTCAGCAGGATCTCACCGGCACCCAGGCCTTCCATCTTCTTCGCCCACTCCACCGCATCGAGCCCGGTAGGCTTGCGCCCGCCATGGGTGAAGATCTCCCAGCGCGGCGCTTCGCCCGGGCCGGAAACCTTCTTGGCATCGATGGCAACGACAATGCACTGCGAACCAAAGCGCTGCGCAGCCTCACCGACGAACTCCGGGTTGAACACCGCCGCGGTGTTGATCGAGACCTTGTCGGCACCGGCATTGAGCAGGTTGCGGATGTCTTGCACGGTGCGTACACCACCGCCGACGGTCAGCGGGATGAACACCTGGCTGGCCATGCGCTCGACGGTATGCAAGGTGGTGTCACGGCCATCGACGCTGGCGGTGATGTCGAGAAAGGTAATCTCGTCAGCACCCTGCTCGTCATAGCGACGGGCGATCTCTACCGGGTCGCCAGCATCGCGGATGTTCTCGAACTTGACGCCCTTGACCACCCGGCCGTTGTCCACGTCCAGGCAAGGGATGATGCGCTTGGCCAGTGCCATGTGTCGCTCCTCAGCCTTGGTAGGCGTCGCAGAAGGCCTGGGCCTCGGCGACATCCAGAGTGCCTTCGTAGATGGCACGGCCGGTGATCGCGCCGACGATGCCCGGCGCCTTGGCGTCGAGCAGGGCCTTGATGTCACCCAGGTTGTGGATGCCGCCGGAGGCGATCACCGGGATACGGGTGGCTTCGGCCAGGGCCTTGGTGAAGGGCACGTTGCAGCCCTGCATCATGCCGTCCTTGGCGATGTCGGTGTAGACGATCGCCGAGACGCCATCGGCCTCGAAGCGCTTGGCCAGGTCGATGACCTGCACCGAGCTGACTTCAGCCCAGCCGTCGGTGGCAACGAAGCCGTCCTTGGCGTCCAGGCCAACAATGACCTTGCCTGGGAAAGCCTTGCACGCTTCGGCAACGAACTCAGGCTGCTTGACCGCCTTGGTGCCGATGATCACGTAGCTGACGCCCGCCTTGACGTAGTGTTCGATGGTTTCCAGCGAGCGAATGCCGCCGCCGATCTGGATCGGCAGGTGCGGATAGCGCTTGGCGATCGCGGTGACCACTTCGCCATTGACCGGCTGGCCTTCGAAGGCGCCGTTGAGGTCAACCAGATGCAGGCGGCGGCAGCCACCCTCGACCCACTTGGCGGCCATGCTCACCGGGTCATCGGAGAACACTGTGGAGTCTTCCATGCGGCCTTGGCGCAGGCGTACGCAGGCACCGTCCTTGAGATCGATAGCGGGGATAATCAGCATCTTGGCAACCTGTCTAATCGTTGGAGTTCAGGGCTTCTCGAGCGCCCACAGGTCGCTTTCGATGCTCTCGAACCGCTCCTTGAGGTGCAGCTGAACATCGGCAATCGCCCTGTTGTAGTAATGGGGTGCAATTTCCTTGCTGAACAGGTCGAGGACCTCGGCCACCTCGAATGACCCCAGCTCAAGCTCGAAGCGGTCTTCGAGAAAGCGCTTGAGCGTATCGAGCGCTTCACGCTCCTGCTCGGGGGCCAGGGTTATGATCGGTGCCTTGGTCCGCGACTTGCTCATTTACCAGCGCCCATCCCAGGCAGCGAAGTTCTGCAGCAACTGCAGGCCATGGGTGTGGCTCTTCTCTGGGTGGAACTGCACGGCAAAGCGCGAACCTTCGGCCAACGCTGCAGCGAAGTCGACGCCGTAGTGGCCGCGGCCGACTACCTGGCCTGGCTTGCCGGCGTTGATGTAGTAGCTGTGCACGAAGTAGAAGCGCGCGCGGTCGGGGATGTCATGCCAGAGCGGGTGTTCGACCGCGTGGCTGACTTCGTTCCAACCCATGTGCGGCACCTTGAGATGCTCGCCGTCTTCTTGCAGGTCCTTGCCGAAGAACTTCACCTGGCCGGGGAACAGACCAATGCAGTCGACGCCGTCGTTCTCTTCGCTGTGCTCGAGCAGCGCTTGCATGCCCACGCAGATACCGAGAAACGGCCGGTCCTGGCTGACCTCGCGGACCAGGCTGTCGAAGCCCAGGCGGCGGATCTCGGCCATGCAGTCGCGAATCGCGCCGACGCCGGGGAATACCACCCGGTCGGCTTCGCGAATCACGGCGGCGTCGCTGGTAACCAGCACTTTGCCGGCGCCGACGTGCTCAAGCGCCTTGGCCACCGAGTGCAGGTTGCCCATACCGTAGTCGATTACGGCTACCGTCTGCATTTACAGGCATCCCTTGGTCGACGGCATCTGCCCGGCCATGCGCTCGTCCTGAGTCACGGCCATGCGCAGGGCGCGACCGAAGGCCTTGAACACGGTCTCGATCTGGTGGTGGGTGTTGTGCCCACGCAGGTTGTCGATGTGCAGGGTGACCAGGGCATGGTTGACGAAGCCCTGGAAGAACTCCTGGAACAGGTCGACGTCAAAACCACCGACCGAAGCGCGGGTGTAGGGCACGTGCATCTGCAGGCCAGGACGGCCGGAGAAGTCGATCACCACACGCGACAGGGCTTCGTCCAGCGGCACATAGGCATGGCCGTAGCGGAAGATGCCTTTCTTGTCACCGATGGCCTGGGCAAACGCCTGGCCGAGGGTGATGCCGACGTCTTCGACAGTGTGGTGGTCATCGATGTGCAGGTCGCCCTTGCACTCGATGTCCAGATCGATCAGCCCGTGCCGGGCGATCTGGTCGAGCATGTGTTCAAGGAAAGGCACACCGATATCGAATCGGGCCTTGCCACTGCCATCGAGGTTGATCGAGGCCTTCACCTGGGTTTCCAGGGTATTGCGCTCGACGGAAGCCTTACGTTCGACCATCACCAGCTCCGCAAAATCATTGGGCGAAAAGGCGATCATTATAGGCCTAGAACGCGCCCGCTTGAAACGCGGATGACATATGGCAGTGCGAAAGCGTACCCATGCATGACGTAAGGGCAGCGCAACCCCTGTAGGAGCGGGCTTGCCCCGCGAACACCGGCGAGGCCGGTGCCAGGCACCACTGTGCCCGGGCCGGCCTCTTCGCGGGGCAGGCCCGCGCCTACAGGATCCGCTGGGTCCCGCTCTATCAGTGGAACAGCACAGCCGTCTTCTGCAAGGTAATCCACACGCCCCACGCCAGCGGAATCACCACCACCGCCCAGGCCACCAGCACCAGCGGCAGGCTCCCCGGCGCGGCATGCCACTCCAGCGCCCGCGCACTGTCGGCACCCTTGTCATGGCTCAGCGCCCGCTCGGCGGCCAGCTCGGCATCGGTCATGAAGTACTTGTCGGCCACCGGCCGCACCAGTGCGTTGCAGATAAAGCCCAGCACCAACAAGCCAGCGAGGATGTACAGGGTCATGTCGTATGCCGCCGCGCGCTCGACGCCCGCCGCCAGTTGCGACTCGCGCAGATAGGTGATCAGCACCGGCCCGAGCACGCCCGCTGCCGCCCAAGCGGTCAACAGCCGGCCATGGATCGCGCCGACCATCTGCGTGCCGAACAGGTCGGCCAGGTAAGCCGGCACCGTGGCAAAACCACCGCCGTACATCGACAGAATGATGCAGAACGCCGCCACGAACAGCGCCACGTTGCCCAGGTGGCCCATGTTCGGCACCAGGCTGTAGAGGCCCACGCCCAATGCGAAGAAGGCGAAGTAGGTGTTCTTGCGGCCAATATAGTCGGAGAACGACGCCCAGAAGAATCGCCCGCCGATGTTGAACAGGCTGAGCAGGCCGGTAAAGCCAGCTGCAATCGCGGCGATTTGCGCCAGTTGTGCGCTGTTGAGCTCACTGAAGGTCAGCTCGTTGCCCAGCAGCTTGCCGGCGAACACTTCCTGCAGCAGTGGCGAGGCCATGCCGAGAATACCGATACCGGCCGATACGTTCAGGCACAGCACCAGCCAGACCAGGGCGAACTGCGGGGTTTTCCAGGCGACGCTGACGTGCACGTGACGGTCGGTGACCATCGCGTTGGCTTTTTTCGCCGGCGGCGTCCAGCCCTCAGGCTTCCAGCCGGTCGGCGGCACGCGGTAGGCCAGGGCGCCTGCAGTCATGAACACGAAGTAGATGACCGCCATGGCAACGAAGCTCTGCCACACACCGACTTCCTGGGCGCTGCCGAAGTGGCCCATCAGCGCCGTTGCCAGCGGTGCGCCGACCATTGCTCCGCCGCCGAAGCCCATGATCGCCATGCCGGTGGCCATGCCGCGCTTGTCCGGGAACCACTTGATCAAGGTCGACACCGGCGAGATATAGCCCAAGCCCAGACCGATACCACCGATCACCCCAGAGCCCAGCCACATCAGCCACAACTGGTGGGTTTTGACCCCGATCGCCGAAATCAGCAGGCCACCGCACCAGCACAGCGCCGACACCAGGCCAGCCTTGCGCGGGCCGGCGTGCTCGAGCCAGCCGCCCAATACGGCTGCCGAGCAACCGAGGAAGACGAAGAACAGCGTATAGATCCAGCTCAACATCGAGATCGGCCAGTCGCATTCGGCGCTGAACAGCCGGGCGACGAAGCCCATGTCTGCCGCGCAGACAACCGGTGCACTGACGCCAAGCGCCTGCGACAGCGGCAGCCAGAACACCGAGAAACCGTAGGCCATGCCGATGCACAGGTGAATGGCCAGGGCTGCCGGCGGTACCAGCCAGCGGTTGAAGCCCGGGCGGGCGATGATGCGCTCCTTCGACAGGAAGCCTGGCGCGCGGGCCGCTTCTCCTGCCGTGATACTGCTGCTCATGGTGTTTCCTCTTGTAATCTGTTCGGCCATTTTGGGGCAAACCGCGACAATACGTCGCGTAATGCTCCGAAAGCGGCGCAAGATTAGCAGCTGAAACGCTCAATGAAAGCAATCTGATATCGTTATTTTTCGGGCTGCCGAGTACGTTTAATGAACTGTCCCAGACATGGCGGTCGAAATTCGGATAAGGACAATCCTGCAGGAGCGGGTTTGACCCGGAACACCGGCCCAGCCGGTGCCATTCAGCGCTGTGCCAGCTGGCCGGGCAATTTCCAACAGCACCTACGTGCGGCGCTATACTCTGCCGCTTGAATTTTCAACATTTCGGACTACAAGGACTCGCCCATGAAAGCGTTCGGCAAAATCCTGGGGCTGGGGCTTCTCGGGTTGCTGCTGATCATCGTGGCACTGGGCTTTGCCCTGACCCACCTCTTCGATCCCAACGACTATAAAGACGAGATTCGCCAACTGGCGCGCGACAAGGCCCACGTCGAGCTGACCCTCAATGGCGATATCGGCTGGAGCCTGTTCCCCTGGCTAGGCCTGGAGCTGCATGAAGCCAGCGTCGCGACCCTGAACAAGCCCACCGAGCCGTTCGCCGATCTGCAGATGCTTGGTCTGTCGGTGCGGGTCCTGCCGTTGCTGCGCCGCGAGGTGCAGATGAGCGATGTGCGCGTCGAGGGGCTGAACCTGAGCCTGGTCCGTGATGAAAACGGCCACGGCAACTGGCAGGACATCGGCAAGCCGCTGCCCGCACCGGCCTCCGGCACAGCCGATACGCCAGCGCCAACGCCGGCCGGTGAGCCTGCAGTGCAGGACAGCGCCAGCGAGCGTGCCGTCAAACTGGACATCGACAGCCTGACCGTGAATAACGCCCGGGTGCAGTACACCGATGCCAAGACCGGCCAGAGCTACAGCGCCGAAAGCATCCAGTTGAGCACCGGCCCGGTCCACGAGGGGGCAAACATCCCGCTCAAGGCCAGCGCCTTCCTCAGTGCCGCACAGCCGAACATGAAGGCCCGTACCGAACTGAGTGGCGAGCTGCGCTTTGATCGCAAGCTCAAGCGCTACAACCTTGAAGACCTGCGTCTGTCCGGCGAAACCTCGGGTGAGCCACTGGCGGGCAAGACCCTCACCTTCAATGCCCAAGGCCAATTACTGGTCGACCTGGGCGCCAACGTCGCCTCGTGGAGCGGTCTGAAGATTTCCGCCAACCAGCTGCGCGCCCTCGGCGACCTGAATGTGCGCGAACTGGACAAGACGCCACTGGTCAGCGGCGGGCTGTCGATCGCCCAGTTCGACCTGCGCACCTTCCTCGACGGCATCGGTCATCCGCTGCCCGCCACCGCCGACCCGGCTGCCTTTGCCAAGCTGGAACTGGTCAGCCGCATTGCCGCCAGCCCGAACAGCCTGGCTCTGGAAGATCTTGCGGTGAAGCTCGACGACAGCAGCTTCAGCGGTCGCGTGGCCGTCGAAGACTTCGCCAAACAGGCGCTGCGCGTGCAGCTCAAGGGCGACAAGTTCGACGCCGACCGCTACTTCCCGGCCAAAAGTGAGCAGGCCAAGGGCGCCACCGCCGCGCGCCAGGCCGAGGTCAAGCAACAGGAAGCCAGCGCCGTCGCCGGGGCTGGCAGCTCGCCGCTGCCCAACGCCCCGACCCAAGGCGCCTGGAGCACCGACAAGCTGCTGCCGGTCGATCGCCTGCGCGCCCTCGACCTGCAAGCCGATGTCAGCTTCGGCGCCCTCACCCTGGACAAACTGCCGATCACCGACGCTCAGCTCAAGGCCAATGGTCAAGGCGGCCTGGTGACCCTGCAAAGCTTGCGCGGCGGCCTCTACAACGGCAGCTTCGAGGCCAAGGGCACGGTCGACGTGCGCCCTGCGGTGCCGCAGCTTGGGGTCAACACCAAGATCAGCCGCGTGCCGGTCGAGCACTTCATCAAGTCCGACAACCCTGAGCAGTCGCCTCCGGTCAAAGGCCTGCTGACCCTGACCAGCGACTTGACCGCCACTGGCAACAGCCAAAAGGCGCTGATCGATACCCTCAACGGCAATGCCAATTTCACCATCAACGACGGTGTGTTGGTCAATGCCAACCTTGAACAGCAACTGTGCCAGGCCATCGCCACCCTCAACCGCAAACAACTGAGCGGTGACCCACGCGGCAAGGACACGCCGTTCGAGGAGTTGCGCGGCAGCCTGGTGATACGCAATGGCGTTGCCAGCAACCCGGACCTCAAGGCGCGGATTCCCGGCCTGACCGTCAACGGCCAGGGCGATCTCGACCTGCGTGTGCTGGGCATGGACTACCGGGTTGGCGTCGTCGTCGAAGGCGACCAGCGGGCCATGCCCGACCCGGCCTGCCAGGTCAACGAGCGCTATGTCGGTGTCGAATTGCCGCTGCGCTGCCGTGGCCCGCTGGAGCTGGGCGCCAAGGCCTGCCGCCTGGACCAGGACGGCCTGGGCAAGGTGGCCGCCAAGCTGGCCGGCAACCGCCTGAAAGACAAGATCGATGAAAAGCTCGATGAGAAACTTGGAGACAAAGTGAGCCCTGAATTGAAAGACGCACTCAAGGGGCTGTTCAAGCGATGAGCCCCCAGCAGTTCTCCAGCGCTGTCCTGGATTGGTACGACCAGCACGGCCGGCATGATCTGCCGTGGCAGCAGGGCATCAACCCCTACCGGGTGTGGGTGTCGGAAATCATGCTGCAGCAGACCCAGGTCAGCACCGTGCTGAACTATTTCGACCGCTTCATGCAGGCCCTGCCCACCGTGCAGGCCCTGGCTGAAGCGCCGGAAGACGAAGTGCTGCACCTGTGGACCGGGCTGGGCTATTACACCCGCGCACGCAACCTGCAGAAGGCCGCGCAGATCGTCGTCAACCAGCACGGCGGCGAGTTTCCGCGCAGCGTCGAGCAACTCACCGAGCTGCCCGGCATCGGCCGCTCGACCGCAGGCGCGATCGCCAGCATCAGCATGGGCATCCGCGCGCCGATCCTCGACGGCAACGTCAAGCGCGTGCTGGCGCGTTTCACCGCCCAGGGCGGTTACCCGGGCGAGCCGAAGGTGGCCAACGCCTTGTGGGCCACTGCCGAGCGCTACACGCCACACACCCGCGCCAACCACTACACGCAAGCGGTGATGGACCTCGGCGCGACACTGTGCACCCGCAGCAAGCCCAGCTGCCTGATCTGCCCGCTGCAGCGCGGCTGCGAGGCGCACATGCTCGGCGAGCCGACCCGCTACCCCGAGCCGAAGCCGCGCAAGGCCCTGCCCCAGCGGCGCACGCTGATGCCGATGCTGGCCAACCACGACGGCGCCATCCTGCTCTACCGACGCCCATCCAGCGGCCTCTGGGGCGGCCTGTGGAGCTTGCCTGAGCTGGACACCCTCGAGCAGCTCGACGACCTCGTCTACCAGCACGGTCTGCGCCAGACCGCCAGCCAGGCTCTGGACGGTCTGACCCACACCTTCAGCCACTTCCAGCTGGCCATCGAGCCGTGGCTGGTGCGCGTCGACCCGCTCGGCACGCACGTGGCCGAGCCTGACTGGCTCTGGTATAACCTCGCCACCCCGCCGCGCCTGGGCCTCGCCGCCCCGGTGAAGAAGCTGCTCAAACGTGCGGCTGACGAATTGATTGCAGGAGAGTCCCGATGACCCGCACTGTTATGTGCCGCAAGTACCACGAAGAACTGCCAGGCCTCGACCGCCCGCCGTACCCGGGCGCCAAGGGCCAGGACATCTTCGAACACATCTCGCAGAAGGCCTGGAGCGACTGGCAGAAACACCAGACCCTGCTGATCAACGAGAAGCGTCTGAACATGATGAACGCCGAGGACCGTAAATTCCTCCAGCTGGAGATGGACAAGTACTTCTCCGGCGAGGACTACGCCAAGGCCGAAGGCTACGTTCCACCTTCGGAATGACCCGGTAAAATCGTAAGCGACGGAATTAATTTAATAAATTTTCAAAAAGTCGTTGACGCTAGGTCTGAAAAGCTATTTAATTCGCCCCGTCGCCCAGATAGCTCAGTCGGTAGAGCAGAGGATTGAAAATCCTCGTGTCGGCGGTTCGACTCCGTCTCTGGGCACCACCTTCAGCTTCTGGTGGTTGCAAAGTTACCCGAAGCGACACAAGAAACCCGCCTAGTGCGGGTTTTTTGTTGTCTGAGATTTTTGCCCTGGAACCAGCGGCCCCAGGCCTCGCCGTCATATCCACACCTGCCCCCGCCTACCCCGCAACGCGAGGCAGCACTTCGGCATGCAGCTTCACACCAAGCGCCGCCATGACCTTCATGATCGTCGCCAGGCTGGGATTACCCTCAGCTGACAACGCCTTGTACAACCCTTCGCGGGTCAGACCCGTATCGCGCGCCAGCTGACTCATCCCACGCGCACGGGCCACATCGCCCAAGGCAGCTGCAAGCAACGCTGGATCGTTTTCTTCAAGGCAGGCCTCAAGGTACAAAGCCACGTCCTGGTCTGTTTTCAAATGGTCTGCAGCATCCCATCTGGTCAATTTGATAGTGCTCATGGCGGCCTCCTAAAGATCGCGTGCCAGCTTCAGTGCAGATCTGATATCCCTCGCCTGGCTAGCCTTGTCGCCGCCGGCCAGAAGGATGATCACTTCGCTGCCTCGCTGGATGAAGTACACCCGATAGCCTGGGCCGTAGTCGATCCGCAGCTCGGAGACGCCTTCACCTACCGGCTTACTGTCGCCGATCATCCCCAGCTCCACTCGACGTAGCCGCACGTTGATCCGAGCTTGGGCACGAGCATCTCGCAGCGCAGCAAACCACCTTCTGTACGCGTCAGTCTGAATTAATGTGTGCATGAAAAAAATGTAAACTACAGTTCACACTACATCAATTTGAGTCTGTTTCAATCTGTTTATGCCGCCCGGCCTGCTCATGAAACGCTCTCGGTTGCGCCATCCGCACATTGACCGACATCAAACAGCCATCACCCCCTCTCCCTTAAAATTCCAGGTGGACACTCGAATCGACCCGCAAGGACTTCCATGAGCGACGAATCCACCCCGCTTCTGCCACCCTCCCCGCCTGCCCGTACGCGCCGCCCCCGCCAGCGCAAACCCGCCGCCAAGCCCACGCCCGACGCCAGCATCCTCACCGTCAGCCAGCAACCGGCAGCGCTGCAAGTGGCTACCGCTCGCAAGGGCAGCAACGAGGACAGCACCAGCGCCCGCCTGCCCGCCAGCTACCCCTACAGCAGCCGCCTGCGGCGCAGTGAGTACGAGAAGACCAAGCACGCCCTGCAGATCGAGCTGCTCAAGGTGCAGAGCTGGGTAAGAGAAACCGGCCAGCGCGTGGTAGTGCTGTTCGAGGGTCGTGACGCAGCGGGCAAGGGCGGCACCATCAAGCGCTTCATGGAGCACCTGAATCCGCGCGGCGCACGCATCGTGGCGCTGGAGAAGCCTTCCGAGCAGGAGAAGGGTCAGTGGTACTTCCAGCGCTATGTCCAGCACCTGCCGACGGCGGGTGAAATGGTCTTCTTCGACCGCTCCTGGTACAACCGCGCCGGCGTCGAGCGGGTGATGGAGTTCTGCACGCCGGTGCAGTACCTGGAATTCATGCGCCAGGCGCCGGAGCTGGAGCGGATGCTCTGCAACAGCGGCATCCTGCTGTTCAAGTACTGGTTCTCGGTCAACCGCGAAGAGCAGCTGCGCCGCTTCATCTCCCGCCGGGACGATCCGCTCAAGCACTGGAAGCTGTCGCCGATCGATATCAAGTCACTGGACAAGTGGGATGACTACACCGCAGCCAAGGAAGCGATGTTCTTCCACACCGATACCGCCGATGCGCCGTGGACGGTGATCAAGTCGGACGACAAGAAACGCGCACGGATCAACTGCATCCGGCACTTCCTGCATTCGCTGGATTACCCCGGCAAGGATCCCAACGTTGCCTATGCGCCGGACGCACAACTGGTGGGGCGCGCCTCACGCGGCTTCGAGGAGGACGAGCTGGCGCCGCAAGCCTGAAGGCTTAGAAGTTGGCAATGGCACTGCAATAGTCAGCCTTGCGCTTGGGCACTTCCTGAGTTTCCCCCAAGCGTTTGAGCGACCCATCGCAGGCACTGTAGCCATGCACGACGAACTCATAGTCAGCGCCCTTTTCCGGCACGAACGAGAACATCCCCAGGCAGTTCTGCACCGTGTCATACCCGACCGACCGGCCGCCATCGAGAAAGTGCAAGGTAAAGGGCTTACCCGCCGGGACCAGCACCTCGCTGACGGCATCATTCGCCTGCACCGCCGCGCTGGCAGGCATGCCCAGGTTCTCGCCGTTACGGTCGGCGAAGCCTTTGGTGGGCACCACGATCACCCCCGCGCCAGGGCTGTACCAGTCCACGCAGTCCTTTTCCGGCACAGCACGCACCATGCCATTGGCGATAACCCGCAGCCTTGCGGTATCGCCCGCAACCGGCGAGCCGTAGGGGGTGTTGAACGATTTGACCGCAGCAATGTTGCCGCAGCCGGAGAGCGCCACAGCCAGCAGGCCAAGCGAGATCGCTGTTTTCATCCCTGAAACCTCATCAATAGATACCGGATATCCGCAAGCCTGCCTGAGACCATTGCTTGCTGCTTGGGTTTCCTCGGCAAGTACGATTCAATACGCACATTTTCGCCCCCAAGGATTTCCAGCCCCATGGCCACCAATACCAAGCAACAGAAACGCGCCAAACGCGCCGCCATCAAGGCCAAGCAAAACCGCATGGTGCGCAGCGGCCAGGCGGTCAAGGCCAGCGCCGGCGACAGCGCCAGCGTCGAGCAGATCTTCAACAAGGCGATGGAGTCGGACAGCTACAAAGACATGTTCGAGAAGATGAAAGCGGCGCAGGAAACCAGCCTGGTCTCGATGATCTCGGTATTCCTGGTCGACCCGCTGCTGACCCTGGTACTCAAGGGCCACAAGGAAGAGCACGCCACCGACTACATCGTGCTGGTGTTCACCGCCTACCGCACCTGGCTCGACGGCGCCGACGAAGAGACCACCATGGCCTGGCTGGAGAGCGACGAGTTCCAGGACGCCTACATCGCGGCCTCGGAAGTGGTGGCCAAGCAACAGCAGAAGCAGTTCGGCTGAAGTCTTAGTGGCTTCTTCGTGGGCTTGTCCTAATGGTGTTCGCTCAAGAATGCAGGGGCTGCTGCGCAGCCCTTTCGCGACACAAGGCCGCTCCCACAGATGTCTTGCGCATGGCCTGAGAGCGGCGCGATCCCTGTAGGAGCGGGCTTGTCCCGCGAAGAGGCCGGTACAGACCAACAAAAAGGCCACGCCCCTCACAGGGCGTGGCCTTTTTCATTGCAAGCAGCGCGAATCAGCTATCCAGCGCTACCCGCCCTGCCGCTTCTTCAGCCTTGCGCTTGCGATGCACCAGCAAGCCCGCCGCCACCACACCGATGCTCAACAACGCCGTAGCGATGATTTCGACACGGTGATCCGGACGAATCGCCATCACCACCAGCACCGCGACAATGAAAGCGATAGTCACCCAGGTCAGCCCTGGGAACAGCCACATCTTGAAGTCGATCTGCTCGCCACGCGCTTCACGCTGGCTGCGCATGCGCAATTGCGAAACGGCAATCACCAGGTACACCAGCAGCGCAATGGCACCGGAGCTGGCCAACAGGAACTCGAACACCTGGGCCGGCGCAACGAAGTTGGCGAACACGCAGAGGAAGGCCGCCGCCGTCGACAACATCACCGCCCAGTGCGGGGTACCGGCCTTGGTGGTGCGCTGGGCGACCGCCGGAGCGTCACCGCGCTTGCTCAGCGAGAACAGCATGCGCGAAGAGGTGTACAGCGCCGAGTTCAGGCAACTGGTCACGGCGATCAGCACGACGATATCGACGATCAGCTTGGCGTTAGGCACGCCAATACGGCTCAGCACGGTCTGGTAGGAGCCGGTCTCGGCCAGGGCCGGGTCGTTCCATGGCACCAGGGCCACCACCAGGAAGATCGACACCAGGTAGAACAGGCAGATACGCCAGATCACCGAGTTGGTGGCGCGGCTGATCTGCTTGCCTGGGTCTTTCGACTCGGCCGCAGCAATGGTGACGATCTCGGTACCCATGAACGAGAACATGGTGGTCAGCATGGCCGCCAGCACGGCGCCGAGGCCATTGGGCATGAAGCCCTGGGTATCGAACAGGTGGCTGGCACCGCTGATCTGGCTGCTCGGCACCATGCCGAACATGGCCGCACAACCGACCACGATGAAACCGATGATCGCCAGCACCTTGAGCAGGGCGAACCAGAACTCGAACTCGCCGTAGTTCTTCACGCTGCACAGGTTGGTGGCGGTCAGCGCCAAGGTGATCAGCAAGGAGAATGCCCACAGGTCAACGGCCGGGAACCAGGCATGCAGGATCGCCGCGGCGGCGTTGGCCTCCAGCGGGATCACCAGGACCCAGAACCACCAGTACAGCCAACCGATGGTGAAGCCGGCCCAGCGACCGATCGAACGGTCGGCGTAGGTCGAGAAAGAGCCGGTGTCAGGCGAGGCGATGGCCATCTCGCCGAGCATGCGCATCACCAGTACCACCAGGGTACCGGCGGCGGCATAGGCCAGCAGCACGGCAGGGCCCGCGGCGGCAATGGCATGGCCGGAGCCGACGAACAGGCCGGCGCCAATCACGCCCGCGATCGACAGCATGGTCACATGCCGTTGTTTGAGCCCCTGAGCGAGGTCGTTGGAATTGTTACCGCTCATAAAACTACCTTTGTAAGGAGGTGGACTACACGAATGACTGCCAGCGCGCCTGGGGTAAAAGTCAGCGTCACTGCATTCAGTGGTTTTCCAGATGGCAATAACTGGGCCAAGCGAGAATCACTTTCGTCTGAATTCATTCAGCAACCAGAAACTACGCGGCTTGCAGGGCATTCGGCCAAGCGCTGACCAAAAGCCCCTCAAACCCCCATGCCAAGTCCAGATTACAGAAATACCCACTTACAAACGCACCAAAGGTGCTCCTCGGTAACACCTGAGCACATAAACGATGCAGAAAAAGTGCAACCGCCAGGAGCAACCGGTTCGACCGTTGATTTGAGTTGAGCCTTTCGCGGGGCACCTGCTGGTAGAGGGGCGGTGCAGCGCGGATAGACGCGAGTAAGCCTTTGACGGCCAAAATGGCTTTCCACACCCGCCCAAAACTGGCACCATCGCGCCTTTTTTCATCAAGGCTCCGGCGCTGGGCGAAGGCTTTGCGGACATCCTCGCGACGTTGCACTGCAGCGATGCGACAAACTGTCCCGCCAGCGACCCGAGCCCCCCGCGACCCGGTTGGATGTCACTGAGCCGCTATGCTAGCGTGGCGCTCGCCAGGAAGGCCGCCAACAGCTGGGAACGCACCCGAACACATGAGGACCGCACATGGCCCAGGCCACGCCCGCGCTGGAAATCCGCAACCTGCACAAACGCTACGGCACGCAGGAAATTCTCAAGGGCATTTCGCTGACCGCTCGTGACGGTGACGTTATCTCCATCCTGGGGTCGTCCGGCTCCGGCAAGTCCACCCTGCTGCGCTGCATCAACCTGCTGGAGAACCCGCATCAGGGCCAGATCCTCGTCGCCGGTGAAGAGCTCAAGCTCAAGGCCGCGAAAAATGGCGACCTGATCCCCTCCGACAACCGCCAGATCAATCGCCTGCGCAGCGAGATCGGCTTTGTCTTCCAGAATTTCAACCTGTGGCCGCACATGTCGATCCTCGACAACATCATCGAGGCGCCACGCCGCGTGCTCGGCCAGAGCAAGGCCGAGGCGACCGAACACGCCGAAGCCCTGCTGAACAAGGTCGGCATCTACGACAAGCGCCACAGCTATCCTGCCCAGCTTTCCGGTGGCCAGCAGCAGCGCGCTGCGATTGCCCGGACCCTGGCCATGAAGCCCAAGGTCATCCTGTTCGACGAGCCAACTTCAGCGCTCGATCCGGAAATGGTCCAGGAAGTGCTTAACGTTATCCGCGCACTGGCCGACGAAGGCCGTACCATGCTGCTGGTAACCCACGAGATGAACTTTGCCCGCCAGGTGTCCAGCGAAGTGGTCTTCCTGCACCAGGGCCTGGTCGAAGAGCAAGGAACGCCGCAGCAGGTCTTCGAAAACCCGAACTCGGCGCGTTGCAAGCAATTCATGTCCAGCCACCGCTAACGGAGCAATACATGCAGACCTACAAGAAGTTGATCCTGGCCGCTGCCGCCACATTGGTGTTCTCGGCCAATGCCTTGGCTGCAGAAAAACTGCGCATGGGTATCGAAGCGGCCTACCCGCCGTTCAACAACAAGGATGCCAGCGGTAACGTCGTCGGCTTCGACAAAGACATCGGCGACGCCCTGTGCGCCAAGATGAAGACCGACTGCTCGGTGGTCACCTCCGACTGGGACGGCATCATCCCGGCCCTCAACGCCAAGAAGTTCGACTTCCTGGTGTCGTCGCTGTCGATCACCGATGAGCGCAAGCAGGCGGTTGAATTCACCGACCCCTACTACTCCAACAAGCTGCAGTTCATCGCACCGAAAAACGTCGACTTCAAGACCGACAAGGCCTCGCTCAAGGGCAAGGTAATCGGTACCCAGCGCGCCACCCTGTCTGGCACCTGGCTGGAAGACAACTATGGCGATGACATCCAGGTCAAGCTGTACGACACCCAGGAAAACGCCTACCTCGACCTGATCTCTGGCCGCATCGACGGCATCCTGGCCGACAAGTACGTGCAGTACGAGTGGCTCAAGAGCGCCGACGGCCGCAACTTCGAGTTCAAGGGCGAGCCGGTACTGGACAGCGACAAGATCGGCATCGCCGTGCGCAAGGGTGACAACGAACTGCGCGACAAGCTCAACGCTGCCCTGAAAGAAATCAAAGCCGACGGTACGTACAAGAAGATCAACGACAAGTACTTCCCGTTCAGCATCGAATGATTCGCCCCGACCGGCACGCCCTTGCGGCGTGTCGGTCCCTAGAACGCACCTAATCAATGAATATTGACCTGCACGGATTCGGTCCGGCCTTGATGGCCGGCACCCTGATGACCGTAAAACTGGCGCTTTGCGCCTTGCTGCTGGGGCTGGTCCTGGGCCTGCTCGGCGCCCTGGCCAAGACTTCTTCGCTCAAGCCACTGCAGTGGCTTGGCGGCTTCTACTCGACCCTGGTTCGTGGCGTGCCCGAACTGCTGTGGGTTCTGCTGATCTATTTCGGCACCGTCGGGCTGGTCAACAGCATCGGCGAAGCTCTGAATATCCCTGGCCTGGAACTCAGCGCCTTTGCCGCCGGGGTGATTGCCCTGGGCTTGTGCTTCGGCGCATATGCCACCGAAGTGTTCCGCGGGGCGATCCTGGCGATCCCCAAGGGCCACCGCGAAGCGGGCATGGCGCTGGGCATGTCCAAGGGCCGCATCCTGGTGCGGATCATCCTGCCGCAGATGTGGCGCATCGCCCTGCCGGGCCTGGGCAACCTGTTCATGATCCTGATGAAGGACACCGCGCTGGTCTCGGTCATCGGTCTTGAAGAAATCATGCGTCACTCGCAGATCGCCGTGACCGTGAGCAAGGAGCCGTTCACCTTCTACATGGTCGCCGCGTGCATCTACCTGAGCCTGACGGTGGTTGCCATGACCGGCATGTACTTCCTGGAAAAACGCGCCGCTCGCGGCTTCGTGAGGGCTGAATAATGAACTGGGAAGTCATCATCAAATGGCTGCCGCGCCTGGCCCAGGGTGCCACCCTGACGCTTGAGCTGGTAGCCATCGCCGTGGTTGCCGGGTTGATCCTGGCCATCCCGCTGGGCGTCGCCCGGGCCTCGCGGCACTGGTATGTGCGCGCCGTGCCCTACGGCTACATCTTCTTCTTCCGCGGCACGCCGCTGCTGGTCCAGCTGTTTCTCGTGTACTACGGCCTGGCCCAGTTCGATGCGGTGCGCAGCAGTGCCTTGTGGCCGTACCTGCGCGATCCGTTCTGGTGCACCGTGCTGACCATGACCTTGCACACCGCCGCCTACATCGCCGAGATCTTGCGCGGCGCGCTGCAGGCGATTCCCAAGGGCGAGATCGAAGCTGCGCGGGCCCTGGGCATGTCCCGCGGCAAGACCCTGTTCTACATCATGCTGCCGCGCGCCTCGCGCATCGGCCTGCCGGCGTACAGCAACGAAGTGATCCTGATGCTCAAGGCCAGCGCCCTGGCCAGTACCGTCACCCTGCTCGAGCTGACCGGCATGGCGCGGACCATCATCGCCCGCACCTACCTGCCGGTGGAGATCTTCTTTGCCGCCGGGGTGTTCTACCTGGTGATCTCGTTCGTGCTGGTGCAAGGCTTCAAGCTGCTCGAGCGCTGGTTGCGCGTAGACGCCTGCCAAGGGCGCTGACGCAAACCCCTCCTACAGAGTCTCCACCTCCCCTGTAGGAGCGGGCTTGCCCCGCGAAGAGGCCATCACTGCCGCCCACATCGCCAACAGATACCCACCCATCATGCCCCCCACCTACCTCCACAGCGACCAGCTCCTCCAGCGCTTCCGCGCCCTCGACCAGTTCCTGGTCGAGCACCAATCTCTGTGGAAACCCCGCCCCTTCACCTCCTTGCACCTACCCTGGGAAGCCCAACACCCAGCACTGTCACGCTGGCTACGCCAACGCAGCCTGGAAGACGCCGAGTCCGCCCTCGACCCAATCCTGGCCCCAGCACCCTTCGCCCAGCTAGCCAACCATGCCCAGCACCTGACCGAACTCGGCGAACTCCCCGACGCTGGCCTGCCCCCCGCCGGCCACCGTCTCGACGTAAACGTCCCTGGCCGCAAATGGCAACAGATCGAAGCCTTCAGCCGCCGCCTGGCCTTTCGCGAGCAGCCCCGTCACTGGCTCGACTGGTGCGCCGGCAAGGGTCACCTCGGCCGCCGCCTGCTGCAACCCGGCCAGCGGCTGACCTGTCTGGAATACGACGCCGCCCTGGTCGCCGCCGGCCAGGCCCTGAGTGATCACCACCATCTGCCCGCCACGCACCTGCACCAGGACGTGATGGCCGACGACAGCGCCCGCCACCTCGACGGCGCCAAGAGCGTGGTCGCCCTGCATGCCTGCGGCGACCTGCATGTCCGCCTGCTGCAGCTGGCCGCCGCCCAGGGCTGCCAACAAGTGGCCGTTGCCCCTTGCTGCTACAACCGCATCCAGGCTGACCACTACCAGGCCCTCTCGACCCCTGCGCGTGCCTCCACCCTGCAGCTGGACCTCGACGACCTCGGTTTGCCCCTGAGCGAAACCGTGACAGCCGGCGCACGCGTGCGCCGCCAGCGCGACGCCTCAATGGCGCGCCGCCTGGGCTTTGATCTGCTGCAACGCGAGCAGCGTCAAAGCGACAGTTACTTGCCGACGCCCTCGCTGCCGGTGAGCTGGCTGGAAAAGCCCTTTGCCCAGTACTGCCATGACCTGGCTGAACTCAAACAGCTGATCCTGACTGGCAACCCTGACTGGACCGCATTGGAAGCTGCTGGCTGGCAGCGATTGGCCGAGGTGCGCAATCTGGAACGGGTCCGCAACCTGTTCAGGCGCCCGCTGGAGTTGTGGCTGGTGCTTGATCGTGCGCTGTATTTGCAGGAACAGGGTTACATCGTGCGTCTCGGGGTGTTTTGCGAGTATCCACTGACCCCGAGAAACCTTCTGCTTTTGGCCGAACGAAACAGCTGAAAACCTGTGGATAAGTCTGTGCACAAGCTTTTGATGAAAGTCGGCCAATTTTGGATCCAGAGCGCTTCCCAGAGCCTTTTGCTTATTCCCTTAAACCTTCAAGCCCAGCAAAAGCAGGCCTTTGCGCAAAGACCGGCGGTAGCGACGAGCGGTATGCCTTCGCCGCAACGCTGGCATGCCGCTTGTGCATAAGCTTTTCTGGCTATAGTGCGAAAGGCGTATTGGCAGCTGCTTTGGCGCCGCTCCGTTGCGGTACACTCGCGGCAATTACTCCCTGCCAACGGACGTCGACATCGTGCTCCTTCCCAAGCCACTTGCTCTGATTGCCCTTGCCCTGGTTCTGGCTGGCTGTGCCAATGGTGCTCCGTCGCACTCTCCACATGAGATGGACCGCAGTGCCCATGCGCTGCCGTACAGCGATGATCGACCCCTGCAACTGAGGGACGAGACGCCTTGCCGCAAGCGCGGCTGTGATAACCACAAGCTGTTTTTCAACCCGGGCACGCCTGAGCCAAGCGTCAACACCATCCACCGAGGCTGGTAGGAATTTTCTCCTTTTGTGCCGGTGACTTAGGTATTTATGCAATCACTGCAAGGAAGTGGTTTACAGGCGCAATCGGATAGCTATAATGACGACCCTGTGCCGGTATAGCTCAGATGGTAGAGCAACTGACTTGTAATCAGTAGGTCCCGGGTTCGATTCCTGGTGCCGGCACCATATAGATCAACGATTTAGGCTCACCTCACGGTGGGCCTTTTTCGTTTCTGGGGTTTTTATCAAGATTTTTTCCCCGTTCGTTCCCCGTTTCTCAAATCATCCCCCTCAGACGTACTCCGCTGATTGCTGGCATGGCTGGACCGGTCATGCAACCAAGGCGATGGCAGGGGAGTTGTGTATAGCCATTGTTTAAGCGATGCCCAGGGGGCCGTGTATAGCCGGGCCTGACTAACCCGAACGGTGAGGCGCAACAGGCGTTGCGATGACAGCAACCCCTTGCTAGGCAATTGCGGGGAATCCCGTAATTACAGCCCCATCTGCCTGATAATCCGGCGCGGCTCCATACCATCGCGAAGCGCCCTACTTGCGTCCGCGGTCATCTGGTCAAGCGCCTTGCTCTCGAATGCCTCGGCCATGGCGGCGGCCTTCCTGACGATCAGTAGCGCCAGCTCAGGCGGGAAGGTGATCGGTTCCGGGTCGGGTAGGTAGTCGCAGTCGATAACGGACATGGTGCGCTCCTCGTCGTAGCACCCACCGGGCAGTGAGCTGGTCGCTTGATTATCTGATAACTGCCCGGCATCTGGGTAGTTTGCGCTAAGACCATCGGCGACCTTGCCGATCTGCTTTCAGGCCTGTTCACTGAACCGATATCGGTTCACTCAACAGAAAATCCCTATTTCGGTCCGAATCGGACGATTTGGTCTGTCTCGGCTTGTAGTCCGACTTTCGGACTTAAAATCCAGAAGTTGGCGAGCTAAGCCGGAGTTATGGCTTAGCCAAAGCGGTAATTCCCGCTCAGGCCTTTTACGAGATGGTCGCGAAAGGGCATCAGCTGGGATTTCACCGATCTCCACCGTGTTGATTACTACACAGCGTGTCGATCCCTACACGGTGATGTGAGCCGCGATCACATGATGCTTTTCACGCGCTGGAGCGTTCAGAGACCTAATCGTCTCACTGAGACCAAACGGGCTCGCTCAGTGATATCACCAGAATCGGTCGAGACGACTAATTTTGGTAGTTTCGCCTCGGTTGATATCCCGAGGTTTTGGGGCATCTTGATGCGCTCAGATCTGAGCACATCTCCCGGCCTGGCAATGTCCTCAGATTTCAGGGCATCTCCGTCTCGGAGACACCTTTTCCCCGGGCCAGCCCGCTCTTAAGGGGTTTTCCTTCCATATGGAGAGCGCCGATCTTGGCTCGGGAGGGGCGGCTGAGCAAGGGCCTGGTCGGCAGACTGTTTATCGGGGGTGGACAATAATTGCACCCTAGTACTTGCATAACTAGTCACGGAGATATTGATGACCGAAGAGCAGAAACAGCCTCGCTCAGCGCCAAAGGCTCTACAAGGAGCGTCAGCGCGAAGCTGGATTTCGGCTAACCGCAGCAGGAAGGGCGTCAGGCGGCGGTAGACAGCAAGCCACTTAAGCCGCAGGGGAGCAAAGACCCCATCAGTTGGGCGATCGGGTGGCTGAACGAGAAGGGCAAGCAGTAAAGGGTGGGATTTCCCCACATTTGAAGGCGCCAGGCCGGTGCTACCAACACCGACCTGGCTATCACGACGACACTTTGAGGCAGACGTCATGAAACTTGCACAACGTAACAGTGACCGGCAGCAAGACCAACTGCAAGTAGATGCGGCGAACGACCACATGGAGGGAGGCAACGTGACCCAATTCAAGCACAAGCAGCCTGGCAAGCTTTCGGATGAGCGCTCAGCTAAGCCGGCAGTTCAACGCACAAAGCGAGCGCGCAAGACGGCAGCTTTTAAGGTTGCATCCATGACTAGGGATGACCTGAGTTTTACTGCACGCATTCCGAGGAAGGATTTTCCAGATTTGCCGATGCTCGAAAACTGGGCGCCCCTCATAGTCCCTAGACAAATCAATCAGTGGGATATCGGCGTTGAGCTTGGCCGCAAGATGGTGGATGAAATTGAAAAACTAGCGGCCTTGAACGAGGAGGAAGCGTACAACGCAATCGGGTTCGCGTTCTCGAGTCACAACTGGCAGCCAAGTCGTGGCACTGAAATGGGATTCTCCGAAGGCATTGCGAAACTTGCAATGGTGGGCCTGAGACATCTTGCGGATGGTGGCAAGCCATACGACCCCGCTAACCCTAAGACAGCTCAAACTGAACCGCCCTCAAGCTCATTGGTGAAGAAACAGTGCGCTAAGCGCCCCCTCAGAGCAAAGCGCAGAGGATTGCGGGCTCATTCGGGCAAGTCAGGGCCTTGGGCGCGCCTGCCGTTCGTTGGCAAGGATCATGGCAAGCTTGAGACCAACTGGGATGTCCCGATGACTGGGACTTTCCTCGGCGGCGTCGAGGCGGGCAAGTCGATCGCTCACATTTACCTGAAGTACCTCAGAGATGAGCGTGGCAATCAGTTCTCGCTTAGCTCGTCACTGCTGGGTTCGATGCTCTATTCAATGGCATTGAAGCAGCCGGCGTCGAAGGAGGAGCAGGCCGCGCTCAATGGTCAGCGCGCTGGCTTCCTGGGCGAGCTGTCGCGCTGGCTTGAACAGGCTGCAGTGCGGCTTGGGCCCGACCTCGATCGGCTGTCTGAGCTGCAGCTCATAGACAACACGAACGCATGGCTTGACCCGAACGCCTACTCTCAGGAGTTCAGGGACCTGGGCTGATATTCCAGCTGAGCAAATTGAGGTCTATGTGGGCACTACCCTGATCGGGGGTGGTGCCCTTTTCGTTGCCTTATGATCCTGAATTGCTCGATCAGGCATAAGGTGATGCGGGATTCACCGCGCGCCCTGATTACTCGCTTTTGAGGGAAACGTGATCAACACACACCCTCCAAGTAACACACGACGACTGCACGCCGAGGGTGGCGCCTTGCTGTCCTTTACGCTGCTGAGCTGAGCGAATGCATGCTCCCATGATTTCATGGCAAACCTCGTTGATTGGCGCGTGTTTGCAGCTGCGCTTACTTTTCTTTGATATCCATTGATATCAACATTACGGCTCATTGATACCCTTTGATTTCCATTGATGAACCTTGAAAACCATTGATATCAACATCATCGCTCAGCCCAAGCATCATGTTCATGCCTTGCACAAAGCGCTCCGTCAGACCTTGCTCGCTTGCGTACCATACTGTGGTCTTTGCCGTCTTCGGGCGATAGACCAATCTGAAGACACCAATCAATGTCGGTGCATTCAGATCTCTTAATGCAATCCCCACCAATGGGTGGTAGATCTCAATTTTTCTAGCGAAGCCTGCTCCACCATTCAAGTCGAAGAAGGGAACCAAACCATAGGTGGCTTCTTCTGTGTCGGCATTCATCGGGTACAGGATCTCAGACTCGTGGTCTTCTGATTCGGTCATGTAGCGCCCCTCCTCGATCAGGCCCATCGAGTGAAGAGGAGTCAGAACTATCCATCCCCCTTTGTTCCCGTCATCGTCTTCCTGGCCATTGCATTCAGCCAGCACCCCTACGGCGCTACAGCTTGTAGTCTCATGCTTGAAGCCGTATACGACGAAAGCACCCACAGGGCATATCTTTTCGCGGGAATAAACTGATCTGACCAATGTCCGGGGCAGTCCTCCATCGGCAGTTAAATCCTGAGCACCGTACAACTGGATGAACTTGCGGAACAGGAAGGCATCCCCTCTCTCACGCAGCCTCCGCACCGGTGGCACCTCATTTCCGGCGCCGTCTACGATTTCATTGGGTAGCCAGATGAAGCCATCAGTATCTTTCGGCTTAGAAAGCTTATAGCGAGGCATTTTCCCTGCCTTGAGCTGCGTGACGATCTTCGCTTCGATCAGTGCTTGAATTGCCTCCTTCGCCCTCCGCCAAGCCATACCGGTGTTGTCGAAGATAGCCTGTGCGCTCCAGGACGTAGTTGCCTGGTCTTTGAGTGTTCCGCGGGCCATGACCAAAAGCGCTACCGCTGGGCGCAGCCCGAGGTCGCATGCTCTCTCAAACTCCGCCGCGCCAACCGCAAAAAAGTTTCCCTGGCTCATTCATCCCTCGATCATTGGGTGTACTGACATGGGCAAAATGCCATATCACACCTTTGATTGGTATATAACCGCCGAACATCAAGGCAGAAGAAGGCGGCTTTTCGCTGGATACCACGGTGGATATCTCGGGGGCCGTGGAGGCCGGCCAGCCTAATCTCCAAGTCTACCTGACGCTTGCTGCCACCAGTTCCGCGATGCCTTGTCGCACAGCATCGATATTGCCATCCATACTGGCCAGCGCGCCATTGACGTTCCCCACTACCGCATCCGATCCGCGCTCGCCAACCCACTTAGCCAGCTCCTCCACTGAAGCCCGCAGTGCGTCCTGGTTGTGACTGAGGCGTTCAAGCACCTCAGCCACGGTCTGTAGCTCTTTCATCCATGTATCTCCGTTAGGTAATTGAGGAACCATAGTCGGTCCGCAGTGACAGGCAAACGGATTGGAAGCCTCCCTCTAGGGGACACCTTCGCCGATAGGGGTGGGGATCTTCACCACCCTAGCCGTTATGGTTGCCCTTGTTCCCGCTCCCACAGCGTGCGTCCACCGACCGACGTCGGAGCACTGTGGTCGCTCCCTCGGCATACTCGGCATGTCAGGTTTTGTCAGGTTCTGGCCCACCCGGTCTCTCTTGACGAGCAAGCCCGGAAACTGTTGACGCCCTCCGCTCCCACAGGTCGGCCAGAATCAGCGCCAGCCCTTGTACAGCAAGGGTTACAGACGTTCGTGCTCAAGCGCCAGTGGCCCAATCCGTCAAGACCCTGTCAAGAATTCCGTCAAGACCTGTCAAGAATCTTGTTATTCATCTGCAATTTTGGACGGGTACCCGGCGGTCGATGGTGGCCAGCCTCCGCGCATCCGGTAAATCACCGTTCCCACGGCATTCCGTCTGCTGGTGCTCGCGCGGACCAGTCCAGGGCTGCCCAGCAGTCGGGCTTCGGCATGAGACGGGAGTGCCCGCGTCAGCTCATCACGCACAGGTCCAGCCCAAGCCCGGCAATTGATCCAGTGAAATGGGCATCCGATCACCGTCTATTGCGGTCTAGTGCTGGTCTAGTTTCTCCTCGGTCGCTTTGGACGACGGTATGACAGGCGAGCGCCACCACCAGGCGCGCAGCTCAGCATTCACGCGCCACAGAGTCGGAGCAGCCGCGCAGCGCCCACACTGATCCGTCCATAGCTGTCCAAAATCCACGCTCGCAAATCCTTGACGATGTGACTGTTCAATTTCACTCGCAGGCGGCTTCCGGTGTGGGCTAGGGCCTCCTTGATACTCCCCCATTCCGTCAGGGGTCTGTCAGGGGTATGAGACGGCCACATACTCGTCTTTGAGGGCCTCCCGCGCCCTATGTACCTCAGATGCCCGCCTGGCGCCGATTACGTCTCATGCCTGTCTCACATCCGGTAAAAGCTAAACAGGCGAACACTCCGCACAAAAAAACAACTAACGCATGAAATGCGTGTTTTATGCGCAAAATATGAATATCATGCATGCGTACTCTTTTTTTGGGAGATAGATACATGGCATTTAGAGCAGACGAAGCGGCACGCCTTCGGCATGAAGAAGCGTCGAGATATCTCGTATCCAGGGAGATATGCGCAGACCCTTACGAAGCAGCGCGTAGCAGGGAGAAACTGGCGGAGATCATTGATGAGTTAGGTCCGGTCATTGACGAATACCCCTCGTGGCATCCCTTGGTGTCCAACCACGATCCATCCGATCGCCTATGGGCCAGGCGGCCAAGCGATCGGTGCGGTTATGCTGGGCTTGATCACAATGTCTATTTGGCTAACGGTTTCATCACTTGCCCGTACCGGGAGCCTCAGAAAGTCATTGATGCCGTGAACAGGCTGCCGCAACACCAAGCAGCTCTGATCCGAGCTGAACGACTTGACGTTCAGTTCTACCAGCCTAGCGCCCACCCAGTACTTATCAGGTGCGACTGGGGCATAGACCTTGAGAGCGGCATGATTCCGTTGGCGGTTGCCATGCCACTGTTTCTGGAGAAAGAAGTCCCTACGTGGAGATCTTCGCAGGTGGCAGAAACTTGGGAGACGATGCGCCCGTACATCTTAGGCTCACCATATGGACGCAGATCATCGCTTTTCGTAGGTCAGGAAACCGGCCAAGCGATGAAGAAGGTATGGGAAGCTCTCATCAACTCAGGAATGTTTGGGCCAATCTACCAATGATCCACAGCCAGGTTAGCCTCATGAGGGGCAGACCTGGTGTTCGATCCAGCTGCTCACGCTGGCCACTCATACTCACTGGAACCTAAGAAAACCTGAGACCGGACCGGCGCGCACTGGGCGATGAGCATTGTGGTTTTCATGTGGTCATTCACTGCGGCTTGGTGGTCACCGGAAGCCTGCATTACCATGGAAACCACAGTGGAAACTCACGCCTGGAAACCATAACTTTTGATAACAGGCAGGCCGTCCAGGTTCGCGCATACGCGGTTGCGAACCTAGCGTGCGAACTAGCCCGGTACGCACACCAGAATGCGTGCCACCGGCGCGTACCTAGCCGCGCACTTCGGAAGGATCGCGCACTGCGACTGCGTGACGATCGTGCGTGAAGCGCTGCGCGAACTAGGCCAGGTATCCAGCATGATTAGCCCAAACCCTGGATACCGGTGCGGATACCGAGGCCGAACTGGATTGGTCCGAGACGGTGCTACACAGCTGCAGTACCGGCAAATTCACCAAAACCGTAATAGACTCGGGACACTTTCAGGCTTGAAATGACAACGTCCTGACCCCGGTACAAAAATAGTCCTGACCCTGGTACGGGTTCGGTTTACCTGAATGGTGGCGTAGCCGTGGCTTTGACGCGGCACGCAATTGCATTCCTGTGGCACAACAATGGACTGAAAGTGCGAAGCTCATCTCGTCGGCATCAGCAAGGTCCAATCCGCGCTAATTCCGTGGCACAAGAACGCCATTTCATCACCACATCATAGCGCCATGTTCAGCACTAGCGGCCTGTCAAAACCTGTCATGAAATCCACCTCGACGACTGGACCGCATGTTGACAAATGTTGACATCGGAGCGGGCGTTAGCGGGCCGGCCTGTTAGCAAAAGTTAGTATTTGCCCTGGTTGATCGGCCCAGTTCTTTGTTAACAATTGTCAAGGTTCGACCGCCTGGCGAGAGAGGTGGTTGTGATGCTGCCGGGCAGGAGCGATACGGTATCAGGCAGCAGTGTCGCGAATGCGCAGTACAGTGGTTGTCGAGCAGTTCGCATGCCTGGCAGTGGCTCGGATACCTAGCCCGGCGCCGAGAAGCTCCTTCACGCGCTTGTGAAGCTCCTCGTCCACAGGCCGGCCTTGGTATTTGCCTTCGGCTTTTGCCTTCTGAATCCCCTGAGCCTGGCGCTCGCGGCGCTGCTCGTAATCCTTCCGGGCGATGGCGGCCATCATTTCGACCAGCATCGAGTTGATCGCGGACAGCATGCGGTCGGTGAACTCGTCGCCCCTAGTGTCGCGCATACCCTGGTGGCTGGTGGGCAGGTCCAACGCCACGATGCGAAGGCCCTTGGCGTCGATCGCACTCTTGAGCTTCGCCCAGTCGTCGGCCGGCAGCCGGGACAGGCGGTCAATTGATTCGACAAGCAGCACGTCACCCTTCCGAGCATCCTTGAGCAGGCGCAGCAGTTCCGGCCGATCTGCAGCGGCACCGCTGGCATTCTCCAAGTATTCGCAGGCAATGACCTTGTTGTGGTCGCTGGCAAACTTTTCCAATGAGGTCCGGGCGCGGCCGGCGTCTTGCTCGTCGGTGGATGCTCGAAGGTAGGCGCGGATGAACATAGTGCAACCTGTATCAGTTAGGGTGTTGTCCTAACACTGTTGCACTATGGGTGTTACTAATCAAGTAAAACCGCGTATTCCTAGGTATTTTTTCCGTATCCGCAGAGGCATACCCGGCTGCTACTCCCTTAGCTAGCCATGGGGTTCATGCGCATCCAGCCATTCGGCCCCCACATATTGCGGGCGGTACGTAGGCACCGCTCCTTGTAGTGCTCCTCGTACCGCCTGACCTTCATGGCCAGATCGGCGCCGACCGGGCCGTTGTGATTGACCATCGCCATGGTGCGTCCGATCATGATGCCAGCAACCTCAAAGCGGTCCCTGATCTCATTCATGGGTGCGTCATGGTCACCTGGCTTTACCGCGATCTGCTTCATGAATAGCTCGATGACGGCCTTCTCCATCAAGGCCGCGTCCCACTTGACCTCATTCATTCAACCACCCTGCCTTTTCAGGCCATACGCCTGCTCTGTAACTTGAACGAAGTTGCCCCATCCAGTTGCCATCTGATCTACCAGCCGGTCTTCCACAGCCTGAATGAGTACCTCAAGGCGGCCGTTTTCACCGGTGCGCGTCTCTACCACCGCATTGCTGTTATTCACGATGTAAACCTGATGGGTGACTTGGGGCGCCTGGGCCTTCTGGCTACCACCATTCAGTCTCGGAACTTCCACGCTGCCACCTGCTAGCGATACCCGCTCGTTTGAGTTAATCGCCTCGAGCAGGCCGCGATTGCGCTTCGTTGCCGAGGCATTCACCACAAACTCGCCGTCGCTGAGCCGGGCCATGATGCTGTCGGAGGTGCCGGTACCGGCGCCAGAGACGAAGCCGCCGGTGGCGAAGCCAGGGATAACGGCCAGGCTTGTGGCCAGTGCAGTGGTGGAGGTCAGAGCAGTAGCTGCCGGCACGGAGTTTGCGCCGAGTGTTGCCAGGGATGCCATCGCCGCAGCTGGCGCCCAGGCCGTGGCTGTGGTTCCGGCTAGGATCATGCTCTGCCCGGCGGCGGCAGTACCAAGGGTCGCATTCAGCGCAGCGTTTACCCCCATCTGTACACCCATTTTCACAAACCCGCCGATGATCTCCCTGGTGACATTCGCAGAGATGTCCCCGAGCGTGTTGAACGACAAACTCCCGCTCATGATCGCCGACGTGATATCGGTGGATATTGTGTTGAAAGCGCCGGAAAACACTGATTGCGTCTGCCCGGCAATATCGCGAGCCTGGTTACCAAAATTCTGGACAGCGGCTGTCCAACCCGCGATTGGATTGAGCATGGCTTGGTCGATCTGCGACCAGCCAGCCTGCATAGCCGCGATCTGCTGCGGCAGAAATTCGTTGATGGCGTCTATCTGACCTTGGAGCGCCTGCCGTTGTTTCTGGTCGGTGGCGTTGGCCAACTCGGTCTGCAACTGCAATAGACGGTCGTTGGTCTGCATTTCCAAGCTCAGTCGCTGCTGCATCCTAGACGACTGTAAGCCGCCCATGCCGATGCTGGCCGCATCAAGCTGGTATTGGGCCTGCTCGTTAAGCAGCTGGCGCTGCAACTGTGCACGATACTGCTCGACGGCAGTCAGGCCCTGGGCGCCCTTCAATGCGGCGGCGTAGTTGACGGAGGCTTGGGCCAGCGCCTTGCTGTACTCCTCTTGGGTGATCTTGCTTTTGCTCAGCGCCAGGTCGAGCTGGCTCTGCTCTTTGGTCAATGCACGGGCAGCCTGAGCAGCCGGGTCGTACTGGCCATATAGCCGGGCGAAGGTATTCGTTGCTTCGGCCAAGCCGCGATTGACGTTCTTCGGCGCGTTCTTCTTCGCCTCGCGGGTCTTGATGTCCGCAATCTCTTGCTCAATATTCTTCCGTGACTTGGCGTACTTCTCCTCCTCGGCCGCCGTGAAGCCTCCGGCGGCAATGGCATCAACCCGCGCTTTGTCCAGGTTGGTCAACTCCTTCTGCAGCTTTTGGGTTTGAGTCAGCGAAGATCTGTAAGTGGAGTTGATGAGGTCGATGCCCTTCTTGCCAGCATCCTGAATCGATTTGATCCCGGCCTGCTCCCAGGCCGTCCAGCTTTCGTCTGCAATCTTCTGCTGCAGCTTGGTGATCTCGGTGTTGACCTCGTTAAATCGGAACGGGTCTTCTGACGCCGCGTCACGGCCATCGCGCGTTAGATCCCGATAACGTTCATAGGCAGCAGCAAGCTTTTGCTCAGTTGTGTCCTCTCGGCCAATATTGAGCATCTTGTCCCACGCGCCTTTCGCAATCTCTCCTAGAGACCTCCAGGCCGTCTCAAGCGTACCCAGATTCTCCTCCATCTGCCCGGCCCTGGAGCTTATGGTCCCGGAGTAAATATCAGCAGCGGTCCGCGCGGCCTCCATTGTCTTGCCTTGCTCCTGCAGCGACACGATGTTGGCGTATTGGGACGCGGTCAGGATGTTCAACTCACCGTCGAGCTTCTTGATGGAAGCAACAGGGTCTTTCGCAATGTCGTTGAAGCTTTTAATCACCTCGCTTACGTCGCGGCCAGTCTGCTTTGACCAAGCCAGCGATGCCTGAGCGATTTCGACGTACATGCCGCGCAGCGGGTTACCAGCTGCTGCAAGTTGGTTTAAGACCTCAGCAGCAGCCCCCACAGTACCGCTGGATGCCGCCACCTGGTTGGCCATGTCGGATAGTTGGTTTGCCGTTACGCCAGCTGCATTCCCGTTCTCGATCAGCGTGTTGGCGAACCGCTCGCTTTCTTCGCTGCCTTGGTAGTACGCCAACGCCAAAGCACTTGCTGCAGCGGCGGCTACGGTGAAGGGATTGACCAAGCCGGCTACATAGCCTCCCATTGCCCGGGCCGCTGGCCCGACGCCTCCGAACATGTCTTTGAGCTGGCCGCCCTGCTGCAGGAAGACGGTCAGCGGCGCCTGACCGGCTTGCAAGCTCACAGCGATATCAGTGAACTGTGCCGGCAGTCCGCGCATTGCGGCGTTGTAGGCCTTCGCTGACATCCCAGCCCTGTTCATGCCTTCGGCGGTATCTCCCAACGTTTGGCGAAGGATGTTGATACGGTCGTTGTACTCGATGAACGTGTCACTTTCGACAATGCCGGTTTTTTTGAACTTGGCCAGCTTGTCCTGCATGTCGTCCAGACGGCCAAGGGCCGCGACTGTGGGATTGATCTGGCCCAAAAGCTGATACAGCTCTTTTCGTTGTTCATCCCACGTGCTTGATACATTTTCAGCCGACGATGCGACGGCATCCCCCACCTTCTCAACTCTGGCAAGGGCGCCAGCGAGATCATCGACATTTCGCTTTGCGCCACGAGAGTCGATTGTGATTGCGAGGCGCGATTCCGTCGTCATAGAGAAGCACCTTGCCCGGCTGCCCCAGGACCGCAAAGAACAATGGACGATCTGTTTTCAGCGAGGGCGATCAGCAGTGCATTGGCTTCGATATGCCCCTGCTCAGCAGCGGTACGAAGGCGACTCCACGCCGCTTCGATTTCACTTTTGGATACGGCGCGGTTACGACCCCGGCGCTTGGCCGGCTGGATATCAGAAGAGAATGTCATTGGGTAGCCTCTTTGGTTTCGACTATCCAGCGCATACTCACCGCTAAATTGTGTATATATCCAGTATTTTAAGGGTGCACCTCAATAGAGACACATCCTGGCACGTCCTGACACAACAAGCGGAGGGGTCTAGAAGGGAATTTCGTAGCAGTATCTAGGAGCAACTCAAATTGATACGAAACGACGATAGGCCGTCAACGATGCTACGCGCCAGGCTGACCAGCTGTGCGCGCACCACAAAACAGGGGTACAGCGTTTTGTGGCGCGAGCAGGGATCACTTAATGCCGCATTCGGCCAAGGCCTTGCTCAGCGATTGATCAAGGGCATATTCGCCCGTGGTGCTGGCAGCCTGGTTCATGCCTAGCGTGCGATAGATCAGCACCTTGCCGGTCTTCATTTGCGCCAGGATCTTCTCGGCCTTTTCACCGGTCGCCGCGGTGAATGGAGACATGGCCTGGGCAGAGGCCTGCAGGGCGGCCTTGTAGGTGCTCTCCAGCATCTGCTGCTGCTTGGCATCCCCACCGTATGCTTGCATGGCTTTGAGCTGCCCTTCCGGCACGTAGTCCACTGGGGTCTCCCCTGTCGCAATGGTCCACGCAGTGTTTTGGTCGATCCTAAGCTGGACATCTCCGACAGGAATTTTGAAACGGCCCCCGCTCCGAATCCCTACCCTCAGTTCCCCATTCACCGATTCGATGTACGGGTAGTAGTGGTTGGAAGCAGTGAATACACCGCCGCCTGTGTAGAAGCTGCCCACAGTCACGCCACAGGTAGATTTGTCCGTGAACTGGTCAGTACTTCTGACGGTGACCCATTCGACTTCGGGAGTTACACCTGCGCAACCGGCTAGGGCCAGCGCTAGGGCAAGCGTGCAGAGTCGTTTCATGTTCATCCTTCTTAGCGGGCAGAAAGCGCCCCCGACTGCGTCCTTAGGTGATGGCCAAGTGCTCTTGGCCAGGGTTTTATACCCGCCAACTCCCTACAATGCCAATTGCTCGAATAGCCCGCTGCTGTTGGATACCCTAGGGATGAGCCAGTAAAGACGCGGGACATCGTGAATCGGCTACCCAATGAGGTTTACAAGAATTGCTTCCGATTCCGGCATATCGTCGCGCTGGCTGGCGACCAGGTAGCGGAACACTGCCAGTCCCTCGGCCTTGTCACGGGGCCGGATCTGCGCCAGCAGGCCGAACACGAACCAGTCCCGTGCAGTCGCATCGGGTGGTCCGTCGCTGGCGTCACGGTCGACGGCGTTACGCAGCCGGTAGAGCTGGTCCCAGTAGCCCAGCTCGTACAGGCAATCCGCTAAGGTGTGAGGCAGCAATTCAGAGTGGGCGTTGAACCGCGCGGCTACCTGGCGCTTATCGAAGTCACCGAACTGGCCGGTAGCACGCAGTCCGCGCAGCGCCTCAATGCAGAACGTTTCAGCCTCGGTATCGGCCAGCAGGTTACCACCGAAGCGAGCGGCACCCTCCTGCCTAAGCCGGTGCTGCTCAATGGCCCGAGTGGCCAGCGCATCCAAGTCAGCGAAGCCAAACGACGACATAGCAGCGAACAGGTGCCCTGGATTGGTGTCCACCAAGTAATCTCGGTACCGCTTCTCTAGCACATTGAGCGGCGTCTTAATCTTCTTGGCGCCCTCCATGGCCCGGTCAATCAGGGCGGCCTGGCCGGTACTGATGACGGAGCGCAGCCACAGCACCGCATCCACCTCCTTGTCGCCGGTGACCACCTCCTGCGGTGGCAGCTCGGGCACGCTTGGCAGTGCCTCGGTGCTGGCGCTGATCGGCGGCAGGGTAAACATGGCGCGGTGCTGCTCGTTGTCGCGGAACGCCCCGGATCGTGAAACTAGGGTCTTCACCGTTCCTAGCGGTATGCCGGTGATCTGGGCCACCTCACGGAGGGAGTGACGCCGGCGCAGGTCCAACACTAGGCGCCGCTGCTTATCTGAAACCCGCTGCTTCGTCTTCACGGGCGAATCAGGCTGTTTCGACTCTGGCTTAGTCATGGCTCACACCACCCGCAGCTTAGGTGGCAGCTTGGGCCCGAATGGCGCCCCAGGTGCGAAAGGGTCAGGCAGCACCCCATCGGGACAATCCCTGATGAAGTCCGCCATGGCCGCGTGACAGGCGTTGAACAGCGGCGCGTCATTCCATTCTTGCCCCCGGCGCTCTGCACTGTCCTCCACGACGTGGGTGAACACCAAACCTTCCAGGCTGGTGACGCCCTCCCGCCTGACATGCTCACGCTCCACCACGTTCACGCTCAGCAGGTCGCACAGGCGGTCGACCCCCAGGGCATCGGCTAATCCGTCCTCATCGAACAGCAACTGCCGCCCGAACCCGGACAAGGCCACCAGAGCCTTGCTCTG
Source organism: Pseudomonas sp. BP8 (assembly GCF_017875955.1). Classification (GTDB taxonomy): domain Bacteria; phylum Pseudomonadota; class Gammaproteobacteria; order Pseudomonadales; family Pseudomonadaceae; genus Aquipseudomonas. The sequence goes on from NZ_JAGINK010000001.1 coordinate 224,025, forward strand.
CTCATCGTCGCGGTGCTCCCACGCTTGCTGCTCCAGATCGGCAATAGCCTGGCGGGTGAATGGCAGGAATGCTTTCAGCTTGCCCGCCTGGCGGCGTATGGCTCGTCGCTCGGCGTGTATTGAATCGAGGTTGCGGCTGATGTTGCGGCAGATACGCCGGGTGGTGATGAGTTGCGTGCTGGCGCTGATTCCTGGCTTCAAGGCGATATTGCACAGACGCATGGTCGGTGTGGGCGTCATGGGTGGGCCTCCATGGGCGTGTTGTCGTAGGTGATGCGCAACTCGGTACCGATCAGGCAATGGCGACCAGCGGGCGCATAGCAACCCCGGCAGGTCATGACATGGCTGATGTACTGGTCGCGGGCCTCCCGCCACTGAAGCGTGGCATTGGCGGCGTTGGCGTAAGGGCCGGATGGCAATTGCACAGCCTCGACCAACACCAACCGCGGGCGATCCGGAGCGCGTTTCGCCATCGGTGGCTTGCTAGCGCCAGCACCGTTCGGCGGCATGTGATTGAGCAGGTCGGAAAGGAGGCTCATGGCGTCACCTCCCCCGGATTCCCATAACGCCCAAATGTGTCTGTGAAAAAAGATCGGGGGAACGGGGGAACGCGGGGAACACCCAGTGTTTCCGGGGCCTCCAGCTGGGGTACGTGTTCCCCACCCGAAAAACTGGGGAACAGTGATAACCAAGCAGAAGGGGCACCGCAGGCGCTTATATTCAAAACCATGTTTGTGTTCCCCCTGTTCCCCAACACTTCAATAAGGGGGAACGGCTACAGACCGCGTATTTACTGGCTGTTCCCCCGTTCCCCCTGTTCCCCACGTTTTTAGGTTCCTGTGGATTCGGGCATTGGCGTTGGGTGGTGATGACGGTCATAGGCCACCGCCTTCGCTATCCATGGCGTCGGGATCGATCACATACAGGCGGGCAGACCCACCAGCAGGCAGGCGGTATTTCTTGGTCCTGCGGCTGTCCCGGTCGGTATCGTGCTTGGCAAGAGCGCCAGCGCCTTCCAGCGCCTTCACAACCCGCGCCAGCCCGTGACCATGGGCGGCCTCGGTCAGTGCGGACTTGTTGAACAGATACAGCCGCTTGGCGCCGACCACCTCCCAGTACCCGGCGCGGTTGAACACCTTGGTGTCCAGCGCCTGGTCTTCTACGTCCGAAAAACGGCTGCTGCCGTGCTTGTCGATGAAGTCGAGGATGCCGGCCAGGATCTGGCGGTCTTCGGCATTGCCACCGCCCACCCGGCTCAGCCACTCGCCGTACAGCAGTTGGCAGTCGGCCAGAGCGGTGCCTGGCGCCCAGGGCAGCAGGTCGTAGGCAATGGCCATTTCGCCGGCCAGGGCGATCACCGCGAAACGATCTGCCACCCGCCCGGCCTGGGCGTTGTCCTCGACGAATTGAGCGCGGATACCGGCGAAGTCCTCGAGCAGCCCGGGGCGGTCATCGCTGGCCAGCAGCTTCTCAACGAAGGCCGGCCCGATGTGCCCATGGTTCGCTCCTACGGCCACCGTGAGCTGGCGGTGGAAGTCAGCGCCCTCCAGGCCGTGCAATTCATCGAAGGCGCGGTGCGTGCGGGTACCGGCGTTCACGTCGACCATGCGCAGCTCGGCGCCAGCATGGGCAGCATTGCCGCTGATGGCCGCGTGCTCGGATAGGGAGCGCTCACCGCTGGACAGCGCCAGCAGGCGCCAGCTCAGTTTGCCGCGGGCCTCCCGGTCACGGGTCATGGTGCCCTTGCCCTGGCCGTTGGCGAGCGAATAGGCCATCTCCTGTACGCGCTTCGGGTCGGCCCGCTTGATCTCGTCCAGGGGCAACATGGTGTCGTTGCGGCTGGACGCCTCGATCTCCAGTCCGCCCTTGGTCATATCCCAGGACGCAGCGAAGATGCCTGGGTCGCCCCATACGGACGAGCCGATCAGTTGCGCCAGCGACTTGCCGCTGGAGCTGTCGCCCACCAGGTGAACACCGCCACCCAACACGCCAACCAAGCTCAGCAGCGGGCCAGCGAGGGCGCAGCCGATGGCCAGGGTCAGCACCGGGTTGCCCTCGCACTTGGCCGCTACCTCGATCTTCCAACCCTCCAGGCTCCCGCGCACGCTGAAAAGGTTCTGCCCCTTGGCGCTGGCCTGATAGCGCACTTTGTCGCTGCCGATGGTGCGCCCAGGTAGCACAAAGGCGCCTGACTCATGCCAGCCGGGGCGGCAGGTGGTGGCGAACACCTCTGCAGGGTGCTGGTCCAGCAGGTACTCCATGAACTGGCCGCGCTTCTTCAGGGCGATGATGACGCCCATGCCGAACAGCGTCCGCCTTGCGTCCTCGCCGCTCCCACCGAACACCTCCATGGGAATGATCCACTCCTTGGTGCCGCTGTCGGTGAGCAGGCGCAGAAACCGGCCTTCGCTGCCATCGTCGCTGTTGGTGGTGCGAGCGGCGACGGTCACGGGCGTGGCGATCCACTCGTCAGTGATCGGGCGATCTGCCTTATCGTCGTCGCTGTCGTCGTCGCCGGCGCTGCGCTTGAAGCCGTGCCAGTACACACCGGGTTTTAGCCTGCGACCTTTCTCATTCGTCACCCAGTGCTCATACACACCCCAGCATGGGCGGTCAGGCTCGACTTTGGGGGCTTCGGGGCGCAGGTTGATGACGTTGGTATCAGGCGGGCGCATGGCGGCACCTCCAGGCGGCGAGGTCGTTGAAGTCGGAAAGGGACAGCGGCGCGTCGGCCGGCCACTCGGGGAAGGTCACTAGACCGCCACACGCGACAGCGGCCTCATGGGCGGCGGTGCGCCCCGGATTGCCCTTGCCTTCGGCCTCGGTTTCGCGGTCGTCGTCGCCGGCGATGATGATTTCGGTGCCGGGGTGGTCGGCCCGCAGCGCCAGTGCCACCGGTTTCAGGTTCCCGGCGTTCATCGCACAGGCGACCGTGTAGCCGCTTGCGTGGAGCGTGGCGCCCGTAGCCCAGCCTTCGCAGATGCACAGCGGCATGCCCGGGGTGATGCGCCCCAGCGGCGAATAGGCGCCCTTGATTCGCCCGCCATACAGGAAGCGCTTGTCGCCATCTGGGGCGATCCGTTGCAGGTTCACAAGCACACCAGCCGCGTACAGAGGGATCAGCAGGTCGTCACCACGCTGGCGCAAACCGTGAGCTCGAATGGACTTAGCGATCAGGTAGGGGTGGGCCGGATCAGCACGACGGGCGTCACGCCACCAGCGCTGCGCCAGGCCGGCCGCCCTAAGCTGGCGCCGCTGCCGTTCGGCCTCCCGCTGGCGCCGGGCTTGCTCGATGCACTGGCGCACCTGCTCGGCTTCGCGGGCGTCCACCGGCTCACGGCTACACCAAGTGTTGGTGCCGCCCGTCTTCCAGCTCCCGAACGCGCCCGAGGCAATGCCATCAGCAAACAGGCAGTACCAGCCATTGAGCGTGCCGGGCTTGTCGCCGGGGACGTGGAAGCGGTGAATGTCGCCATCGTCCAGTGGTAACCAGTCGAGCAGACCATAGGCCGACTGGAGCACGTCGCGGAACAAGATCACAGGATCAGTCATGCGGCCCCCTGCGGCGGCGTGAAGCGCTTGGCCAGCCGTTCCAGTTGATTGGTCAGGCGCTCCAGCTCAGGGCAGTGACGGCCAGCGTCACCCTCGGCAATGCGCAGTTCCAGAAACCCCACCAGGCTCTCCACCAGCAGCGTGTAGCTGGCGCTGTCGATGTAGGCGCCAGCAGGCGGCGGACCACCGGCACCCTTGCGTCGAATGGAAGTGACCTTACTCATGGTTCACCCCTTCAGCGCCTGCGAAGGTCCGGCAAACTTGGCCATTGTTCAACGCGTGCCAGTAGGTCAGCTCGTCGAGCGACTCGACGCGGCAGGCCGTCACCACCGCATCAGGACTACGCAAAACTACGCGCCCACACTCGGCGTCGGCCAGGCTCAAGAACGGCCCCAGCAAATTCCGATCGGCCTTCGGATGGCTCACATAAAACAGCTCAGCGGCTTTCTTCGGGCAAGCCGATCCCGTCGCCGCCGATTGGCAGCGTTGAAAATTCGTCATCCTAAATTCTCCTGGGCTGTTAGCTCAGTTCCTTGAAGCTCGCCGGATAAGTGCTGGGGTCAAGCCAGCGATTTGCGTTGTCGATCAGCTGTTGCTCTGTCAGACGATCAAGATCAGATCCCAGCCTGACAGCAGCTTGCTCGAGCCACCGGGATAGCTCTCCAAGGAAACCAGCGCGCTGACCATTGAGCGCGGTTTGCTCTTCCCTGGTCGATGGCTCCTTTAGTGCCATCGAATAGAGCATTGAAGCCAGCAGTGAGGCGCTAAGTGAAAACTGGTTATCCCGCTCGTCTCGGAGGTATTTCAAATAGACGTGAGCGATGGATTTGCCGGCTTCCACGCCACCAAGAAATGTTCCAGTCATCGGCACGTCCCAGTTTCCCTCCCGTGCGCCGTGATCCTGGCCAACAAATGGCAAGCGCTCCCATGGACCACTTTTCTCGGGATGGGCGCGAAGGCCGAATTGTTTGGCCTTGGTGCGGGAACGCTTGCCAGCGCTTTTCGTGCGGTCAGTGCGTGTCGATTTGGAATTAGCCTTCACAGGTCACCCCCTTGCTCGGCAATCACGTCTTCCAGCACTTCGGCCCAGGCCATGGCGGTGTGCTGCGCCATCACAGCGGTAACACGGGCGACGATGACGGGCGTGGTAGGTGAGGCGATCACCGCCAGCGCCATGCTCAGCAACACAAGGATGCCTTGCACGTCTCGCAGTTCGTCTAGGCAGTCATCAGGCATCTGGATAGGGGGAGTCATACCGTAGCCTCCTCATCCAAGCCAGCACGCTTGCCTACGACCCCATGCGAGGCACCGAGGTGGCGGTGGCGCCAGCAATAATTACCGCTGAACGACTGGATCTGCTCAAGGTGCCGGGCAATGTCGCGGGCCACTTGATTCTCATAGCCGCCCATGGATGGGATCACGAACGTCAGCAGGATTTCTTTCAGCTTGCGATGCTCCTCCCTGGCGAAGTTCATTTGGCACATCTCGAACGCTTCAAGCACCGCCTCAGGCAGCACTTCACCTTCAAGAACAGCCGGTGTCGGGAAGATGGTCATTGGGCACCTCCGACATGAGCGACGATTTGGAAATGTTCCACCAGAGCCGCACCTGGATTCGGCTGGCGCCGGCACTGCTCCAGCGCGGCACAGACTTCATCTGAAGCACGCATGGCGTCTTCTAGGCCGACCAAAGAGCCACGGCAACGGCCTAGGATGCTCACAGCTGCTTTCGGAAAGTCCGCACTGACCAAGGTGGCGATCTCGCCTGCAAGGCTTACCCCAACCACTGGGGGCAGGCGGAACACTTGTTGTCCAGGAATAGTGACCACGACTTGAGACTGAATGAAGCCCTGAACCACCTCGGCGACTTGCTGGGCGTGAGTCACTGGGCACCACCTTGCCCTTCCAGGGCGCGGGCGATCTTGGCGTGATGGTTATAGCGGGCGAGACGGACAGACAGGGAAGAGTTTGCGCGAAGAGCGGCCAAGGCCAGACGGCGGTGGGCGTGTGCGCGGATTTTGGACGGATTGAGGGCGTGCATGGGTCGAGCTCCTTGATTTGAGGAGCTGCCACTGATCGTCGCCAAACGATTTAGGGTGGCAGCTGTACGCAGGTTGGCGAACCGGGAATCAAGGAACCCGGCAGACCCAAGGGTCTCCCGCGCACAGCCGCCATAACACGTGACTGCGGGCACAAAAAAAGCGCCTGCAATCGTGATAGGGGCGCTTATGCGCCTTGATTTCGTCGGGTCGCCAAACCCGGCCGCTGAATTTGCAGCGACCGGCGAACCATACCGAGCATCACAATTGCCTGCAACCAGAATTATCGACCGTTCAACGTGGATCTTTAGTGCCGGCATCATTCGACCACCTTCTGCGCCGGCCCAGCGCTTAGGAAGTACGTGGCCACTTTGCGATGATCCCGACCATGGTCATCTTTCAGCGTGCTCAGATGAGTAGCAATCTTGTGACCCAGGGCGCGAAGCTCGGCAATACGCGCGCCCGGGCGCACGATGTTCAGCTGCGCGATGGCCTGGAAGGTGTTGATCGATCCGTGTTGGCGCAAATGGGCAAGCAAGCGAATACGCTGCGCGCTGCCGCTGGTGTCGCTTGCTGAGCAACCACTATCGAGAGGCGGAGTGTCAGCCATTTTCATGCCCCCTCGCCTTCGCAGCCTGCTGGATCGCGCTCGCTCTGATGTCCCTGCTCGATCTGGCGGGGATGCACCAAATTTTTTAAGGGTACGGGAAGGGATAGAACTGATTTTTCCAGGCCGGCCGATCCCTGCTCCGCGCCAACGCAGAGTTGATTGATCATCATGGGTTAGGCCTCCTGGCTGCGCAGGAAGCTTTCGACAGACTCAGGTTCCCATCGGACGGAGCGACCGAAGCGGATAGGCTCAGGGAAACCGGGGGTTTTGGACCACCGCCACCAGGTGGAGCGGCTGACTTGATACTTCGCGCAGAGCTGGGCTGCGGTAGCGCGGGCGCCGGGAACCGGCAGGTGGGGCAGATCGGTCTTGCTGATGGCGGTTTGAGCCATTGTCGATTTCTCCTTACACGGGAAAAACCGAGGGGGTCGACCTGCAAATCATCGGAAAGCGCGCACCTGTATGGAGACCCAGTGTTGCGCAATATTCCCGTTGGTACTACAGTCCGCCCGAGTTTACCGTTATCGGTAAACCTCTGAAGCCCACTCAAAAGCTTCTCCCCTCGGGGTTTGTGTATTGGCTCTGCTATGCACAGAGGGCGCTCTAACGCCCTTTCCCGAATCAGCCCCTGGTATTGCAGTACCAGGGGCTTTTCTTTGCCTGCAGACAGCGATCCAACGTCCCAGCAGTTGCAACCACTTTTCAGTATGTCGCTTCGGTGCCGGATGACGGGATGTTAACGGCGCAGCTCTCGTGTTCGCAACAACTTTCTCCCGCACTTTCCAAGTTACCTGTGGATAAAAAATCCGGAGCACTGAGAGCCCATGATTGAAACACGGCCCTATACGTCCCAATGCGTCCCAACAGGTATCAATACGTGCAAAACTATATCAGAGATCCCAGACAGAAAATCCGACAGGCGGTAGATTACGCCCCTGAAACCCCCGGTTTTACTGGTCCCTGTTGAGGGCCTCATGAGGGTCTCATGCGTCCCTCGCTCGCCCTTATCTCACAATCACGCACCGATCTTCTTTTTCATCTGTGACAAGTAGCCGTGACGCCGCGCCACAAAACCATGAAGTACGATTTTGTGGCGCGCGCTTTTTTTTCAGATGCAGAAGAGCCTTACGGGCAACTAACAACGCTGCGTAATATTAGACGTTGTTTATTTGGGCTTATTCGCTGCTATTCACGGTTATGCACTGTTCCGACCTCGTTCCCGTATGGGCTTTGGAAGTGAACAAGGAGCGATACGCAGCAGCCTAGCGCGCCTGGATGATCATCATCGCTGCTGAAACCATCGGCGCCCAGGCATCTATGGATGGAATGGTGGATTGAGGCGGGAGCTCAAAATTTAGCTGCTAAATCAGCCCGGCTTCTTCAACTGCGAGAATGGGGCGCTGACATGCGTTACGGCTTTGGCCCAGCGTTTTTCTTGATACGCCGAGGCATTGGTAGCACATTGCTATCTTTCGTTTTCAGCTCGCCCAATACAACTGCCAACCCGAGCTCAAATTGCTCAAGTGCGCGGCGCTTCTCCGGTAACGCAGCTTCAGCGTTATTCCGATAGTGCTTCGAGACAACCCCTGTTTGGCCATGCGCCTGCAGAAGGTCAGACAGGCGATCATCAACACCGCACCGCTGCATAAGCTGGGTGCAAGTGCGGCGCAGGTCACGGGGCGAGAATGGCGACATCCGCACTCCATCGACCACAGCATGCTTGGAATCCATCCAATCCGCTATCGCATGGGTCGGACTACTGATAACGAAGGGCTGCTTGCCATGGGTGGTCCAAGGCCATTGATGGTCACCGCTGATTTCCAGCACGCGCCGCATGATAGAGATCGCACGATCCGAAAGCGGGACAAGGTGCGGCCGGCTCATGGTCTGCCCGCCCCTGCCTTTCCGGTGAACGAGCAGGACAGTGCCCGCGTCCAGGTCGTAGTCAGCCCATGTGGTTTCGATGATGTTCTTGATGCGCTGACCACCAGTCGCGATCACGAACTTGAACAGCAGTGCCATCACTGGACCAATGCCTTCTGTGTTCTCGATCGTCTGCCAAAAGTGCTTCAGCTCTGCATCCGAAAGCGCCCGTTCGACAGGAGCGGAGACCTTCTCCACCTTCACCATTGCAGCCGGGTTGGTCTCAAGGCTATAGACCTTTGCATTTGAGCGTCCTACGACGCTCTCAACTGTTAAGCCATGATTGAATGCCGCGACGAGGAAAGAACGCATCCGATCCGCTTGGACCTTGGAGCCACGATTCCAGATCGGGTTGAGGATGGTGAGGATATGCTCTGATCGAACATCCCGGGCCTTCATCTGCATGATCTCGGGATGGGGTGTTTCCAGATTGCTCTTGAACAAGCGCTCCAGCTCTTTCACAACGCCTATGGTCGCCTTGACCCGGCGTGACTCGATGTAATCCAAGAAAAGGTCATGGAAGCTGCCACGGGCTGCGTCTATCTCAGCCAAGCGCAAGTGTTCAAGTCTCTCTTGCTCCATCCGCGCAGCCGCATTCTCTTGCTCGATTTCGGCTGCGGCTTTCTGTTCAGCAACATACGCCAGGTACTTGGCTAGGCCTCCCGCAGCCGCGGCCTCAACGGAGATACGCATCGCCTCGGCCCGGATTCCATCAAGGGTATGCTCACCTGTCCCTACACGGGGCTTCTTCGAGAGCGTCCCCAGCACCAGCCTTTTGTCGCTGTCAGGTGTGCGCTCTCGGTAATAGGCCTGGATTGCACCTGATGCTTTGCGCTCAAGAAGCAGAGTGCCCTTTCCACGAGAACCCACCGGTTCAGACTGTCGGGTCTTTACGGAGTATGCCTCCATCTCAGTCATGCGCATGCGTTTAGCCATTTTTCCCCGTTACCTCCACGTTTTCCCCGTTCGATCCCCGTTTTCGATGCAAAGGTACGCTATCGGGTGAAACATAGAAAGACATCAAACCGGCGCTATAACTGGTCTTCTCTGGTAATCACGGCACCCCATGAGAATCGGTGACTTCTCAGAAATCATCAGAGCAAACGGCTTGTAATCAGTAGGTCCCGGGTTCGATTCCTGGTGCCGCACCATACGTAGTACTCAAGAGGCTCACCGAAACGTGGGCCTTTTTTTGCTTTCAGCTTCGCGATAGGGCTCAGTTGGCGAATTCCCCCAGCCTTGCGCGAGACGGGCACACAACCGCACGGGTGCATTTCAAATCGTAGGAAATGAGCTGGCTCACGCTACGAGGCAGCCATCGTAGAGAACTGGATTCGCAGCACGCCGCGTCTTCTATGGGAGCGGCCTTGTGCCGCGATAGGCCGCAGAGCGGCCCCGGCAATCTCAGACCAGAACAGCGAAAATTTCAAGCCCTCCGACAGAACTCAAAACGTCCTGTCAGGCGGCTCTCTGCTCCAAGATCTCCCACCCCAGGCAAGCCAGCGCCAATGTGCGCGGAACCGCATCACGACCACTGCTATAGCGGCTGATGCTACGGGCGCTGACTCCCAGCGCTTCGGCAGCCTGGTCGAGCGTCATCCGGTGGCGCAGACGCCAGCGAATGAAAATTCGGGTATTTTCATCAGGGGCGTTCTGGGCAAGCGCGTCCAGCAGCAGGGTATCCGCACCAATCTGAATATCCAGCGTCGGCCACTCCACCGACCATCCCCCGTCGCCCAATACGACCCCTTCAAACGCGTTTTGCTTGGACAGGGGCGCCAATCCTGGATACGCCTTGAGCGCATCGCTCATATCCAGGGTGAAATGCTGACCATTGGTAAAGGTAAGCTCAAGGTTGGCGCCCGATCTAGGCTGCACACCCTTCAGACGCGGACGTTTCATCGATGCCATTTCATCCACTCCTTCAACAAATCGACCTGATGGGTCGCGACCCAAGCCAGGGCTTCTTGCACCACTTTGGCAGGTGCTCTGCCTTGGGTAACAGTCAAAGATTCCAGACTGATCACCACGTCCACACCACCGCCCGTAAGGTGAACGTGCGGTGGTAGATGATCCCTTTCCCTTAGCTCAATGCGGTACTTGTCGCGAAATCGATATTTGGTAGACATGGCCTGATCGTATCGCCAATTTGGCGATACGGCAACCGGCGCAAACCCGCTGTGGGGTTATCCACAGCACCGCATGCTCCGTCTGTTACCCAAGGCGCACGCTAATCAATTTGCGTCTGGGTTGCGTATGCCGGGGCTGCTTTGCAGCCCTTTCGCGACACAAGGCCGCTCCCACAATGATGGCGCCAGCTTTTAGGTTTTGTGCAGGACAGTTGCTCACACACAGTCCGCGCATACCCTAGAGGAGGGGCGGGGCGGCGATCCGGCTTAGCCTGCGAAGAGGCCGGTCCAGTTGGGGTGGTGTATGGCACCGGCTTCGCCGGTTTCGCGGGGCAAGCCCGCTCCTACAGGGTTCGATCAGATCGATGAAGTAGCGTTCAGGGTGCGATTAAATCGATGAGTTAGCGTTAGTTCTGTGAGAGAAACTTGTGTCGCGAAAGGGGCGCTATGCGCCCCCAGCAATGCTGGCCTTTATGAGCAGGTCAGCGTATTACGCAGACCTCAAAACGCCGTACTCACCGTCAGCGACATGTTCCGCGGATCGCCATAAATAGCCCCTGCATAGAACCCATAGTTGCTGTAGTAGTGCTTATCAAACAGGTTATTGGCATTGAGGCTGACCGAGGTATCGTCAGTCAGCTGATACTTGGCCATGGCATTCCAGATCGCATACCCCGACCAGTTCACATCCGTAGCCCCCGAACTCGCGCCATTAACCGGCTGCCCAGCCGGGCTGGAAATCGCGCGGATGTTGCTCTGCGCAGACACCCCAGCGCCCACGGTCAGCCGATCCAGCGGCCCAGACAACCGATAGGTAGTCGATGCCTTGAACAAGTGCGAAGGGTCACTGCGCCCATCGCTGTCGACACGACGGAAATGCAGGTAGGTATAACCGGCATAAACATTCCAGCTATCAGTCAGCGCGCCCGCAACCTCCAGGTCGATACCATCAGTTTCCTGCCCGCTACCCGTGGTGTAGGCGTCACTGCCAGTCGGCGTCAGCTGGCCGTCGTCCAGCACCGCCTTGTTCTGCTGCTTGGTGCGGAAGTAGGCCGCCGAGGCGTTCAGGCGGCCGTCCAGCCAGGCGCCCTTGATACCGGTCTCGTAGCTCTGGCCACGAATCGGCTCGACCTTGGTGCCGCTGACGGTCTCTGCGCTTTGCGGGTTGAAGATGTCGGTGTAGCTGGCATACAGCGAGTAGCTGTCGTTGAGGTCGTAGACCACGCCCAGGTACGGCGTGACGATGCCGTGGTTCTGCTGGTTGCTGCGCACGTCGGCAACGCTGCGGGTGGTTGCCGAGTAGTCGGTGCTGCGCACGCCGGCGATCACCGACAGCGGGTCGGTAATGCTCAGGCGGGTGGCGGCGTACATGCCTTGCAGGCGGGTGGTGGTCTTGCTGTGGAGGCCAGTGCGCGAGGCGAGCATGTCGTAGTCGCTGTCCACGCCATTGCCCCAATTGCTCACCGGCAGGCCATTGTTGGCGCGGAACTGGCAGCCCAGCGCAGGCGCACTGGCTTGGCCATCGCCGACCATGGTGCAGGTGTACTGCGGCGACCAGGCCACGGTGCGGCTGTCGTTGTAGCCGACCATCGCCTGATGGGTGCGGCCAAACAGCTGGAACGGGCCCGACAAGTCGATCTGCGCCGACTGCTGGGTGGTGTCGGTGGAGCTGTGCAGGCCGTTGAGCACGGCGCCACTGCCATCCTGCTGCCAGTAGCCGCCATAGCTGCCGCGGCCGGCCGAGTTGACCTTGGCCAGGCCACGGTGATTGAGCGTCTCGCCTTCGCTCTGGGCAAGCTTGAGGTCCAGCGTCCAGTCGTTGTCGAAGTTGTGTTTGAGCGAGCCAAAGGTGGTGCGGGTGATGTACTCGCCAAAACTCCAGCTCGGTACCACGTTGGTGCTGCGCGGCAGGTCGGTCTTGCTGCCGTCGCGGTACCAGATGGGAATGTTCGCCCCCCAGCCGCCGCCGACCACTTTGCTGTATTCGTACTGATAACCGGCGCCGAGGGTGGTGGCGTCGTCCAGGTCGAACTCGAAGTTGGCCAGGGCCGCGCGGGAGCGTTCGGACTGGTTGTCGCGGAACGAGTTGCCGTCCTGCTGGGTCATGACGAAGCGCGAGCGCAGGCGGCCATCGGCAGACAGCGGCAGGTTCAGGTCGGCGCCCATACGGCGTTTGTCCCAGCTGCCATAGGTGGCGTAGGCGCTGCCGCCGAAGGTCTTGGTTGGCGCCTTGCGGATCAGGTTGACGGTCGCCGAAGGGTCACCGGTGCCGCCGAGCAGGCCGTTGGCGCCGCGGACGATGTCGATGCGTTCGTACAGGTCCATGTTCAGCGCATTGCCACCGCCACTGAAGTCAGAGCCGCCGGGAAACTGCAAGCCGTCGACCTTCCAGTTGGAGATCGAATAACCGCGGGCACGGAAGTCGGTGCGCCCGCCGACTTCCATCTTGCTCGCGCTGACCCCAGGGGTGGTTTCCAATGCCTGTTCGATCGAGTGGATATCGCGGTCGTCCATTTGTTGCCGCGTGATGCTGGTGACCGACTGCGGGGTCTGTCTGGGCGTCAGCTTCAGGCCCGTGGAGCTGCGCGAGCTCTCGACTGTGTAACCGAGTTGGCCGGCCGCGTCGGCAGATAACAGCGTGCTGTCTTCAATCTGTGTAGCATCCAGCTCCAGTGGCTGGCTGTCGGCAGCCGAGGCGTTCGCACTGCAGGCTGCAGCAATGCATAAAGCAAGCGGGGTGAGGCGACTGGCGCCACGGGCAAAGGATGACATGTTGTTCATGATGCTCTTCGTCATTGGGAAAGCGTCGTATTCGCAGATGATTTTTTGGTAGGATTCTAGGCCTGCGCCCACCGCACTCCATGCCCGGCATGTACGGGTATGTAATCGAATGTAATGAGCACTGCTGGCGCTCGATGAACAGGTACATAGGCAATGAGCACCACCCTGCTGGTCGTCGACGATGACGATGAAATCCGCGAACTTCTCTGCGATTACCTGAGCGATGCGGGTTATGCCGTGCTGCCGGCTGCGGATGGCGAGCAGATGCGCGAGCAGTTGGCGCAGCACAAGGTCGACCTGGTGGTACTCGACCTGATGCTGCCCGGCGAGGATGGCTTGAGCCTGTGTCGGCAATTGCAGGCCCAGCCGGGTCTGGCGGTGATCATGCTGTCGGCCAAGGGCAGTACCTTCGACCGCATCATCGGCCTCGAAGTGGGTGCGGATGACTACCTGTCGAAACCGTTCGAGCCGCGCGAGCTGATCGCCCGGATCAAGGCCGTGCTGCGCCGTCCGCAACGCCTCGAGCCGCCCGTCGAAGACGCGCCGATAGACGAACAGAGCTTCGCCGGCTACCGTCTCGATCACATCAAGCGCCTGCTGACCTGCCCCGACGGCCAGGCGCTGTCGTTGCCGCGCTCCGACTACCGGGTACTGCGCGAGCTGCTCGATGCCAACAACCGTGTGGTGTCGCGCGACCTGCTGACACGCAGCGCGTTTGGCCGGGATCACCTGCCCGATGACCGCTCGGTAGACATGTGCATCAGTCGCCTGCGCCAGCAGTTGCGGCGCAGCCCAGGAGGCGCGGTGCAGATCCTCACCATCCGCAACGAAGGCTATCTGCTGACCGGCGCGCCTAACTGACATGCGCCTGCCGGCCGCACTGCGCCGCCTGTGGCCAAAGACCCTGTTCGGCCAGTTGCTGTTGATCATGGTCAGCGGCACGTTGTTGATCCAGCTGATGTCCAGCAGCATCTGGTTCGATGTGCGCTTTGCGCAGGTACTGGAAGCGCCGGTGCGCTTGATCGCCGCGCGCAGTGCGCCGTTGATCGCCCAGGCGGACTGCCATGCCGGCACGCTGACGTTGCCCAATCACTACCGCCTGCGCTGCGCCGAAGCCCCGCCCGACGCTCAACCGGATAACCGTCGCGGCCGTCACCGAATAGAGCTACTGCTGCAGCAAGCGCTGGCCTATGAGTTGGGCCGTGACGCCCAGGCGCGCCTGCTCAAGGTGCAGCTCACTGATGAACTCGGCCAGCCGATTGTCTGGCGCAGCCTGTTTGGCTTGCGCACGGCCCAGGCGCACATCCAGTTTGCCGTGCCGCTGGCCGACGGCCATTGGTTGACGATTGATGGCGAGGAGCTGCAGGGCTGGAGCGGTGAATCGGCGTGGGCGTTGATCAGCGACTACCTGCTGCGGGTGTATGCCCTGCGCATCGTCGCGGTGCTGCTGGTGTGCCTTGTTGCCGTGCGCCTGTGCCTGCGACCGCTGCGCCGGCTGGCCGATGCAGCGCGCGGTTTGGGCAGCAACCTGGAGCAGGCGCCGTTACCGCTGGATGGCCCCGAGGAAGTGCGCCAGGCCGCCCAGGCCTTCAACGCCATGCAGCAACGGTTGATCGCCATGGTCAACGACAAGGCGTATTTTCTCGCGGCGGTCTCGCACGACCTGCGCACCCCGCTGACGCGGATGCGCCTGCGCCTGGAGCGGCTGGCCGAGAGCGAGCACAAGGAGCGCCTGCGGCAGAACATCGTGCAGATGGACGGGATGATCGGCCAGGTGCTGGATTACCTGCGTGCCGGCGAGCAGCAAAATTTGCAGCAGGTGGATCTGGACCGGTTGGTGGCGCGTCAGTGTGCCGAGCTGGCCACTGCGGACGAGCCATTACCGGTGCACGGCCAGGCGGGCACGGTCGAGGTCGATGCACTGCTGATGCAGCGTTGCCTGCAGAATCTGCTGGTGAATGCCCTGCGTTACGCCAACCAGGTCTCGGTGACCCTGGAAACGGCCATTAGCGGGGTGTTTATCCACATCGACGACCGCGGGCCGGGGATCGCGGCGGCGCAGCTGGACAGCATTACCGAGCCGTTCGTGCGCGGCGAAGGCTCGCGCAACCAGGCTTCGGGAGGGTATGGCCTGGGCCTGAGCATCGCCCAGCGGATCGCGGCCAGCCATGGCGGTGAGTTGTTGCTGAAAAACCGCGAGGGGGGTGGTTTGCGGGTCAGTGTGCTGCTGCCCAAGGGACAGGCCAATTAGGCCTTGCGAGGACAGTACTGCGGGGCTTGGCCAGTATCCTGCTTTCGCCATCCCGCTTCCATTCTCCGCCATCCCTCTGCCTTTCCCCACTCTCCTGTAGGAGCGGGCTTGCCCCGCGAACACCGGCGAAGCCGGTGCCATATACCCTCGTCGCCTGGGCTGGCCTCTTCGCGGGGCAAGCCCGCTCCTACAGGAGGGTGGGGCTGCTTATGGCACTTGCATACCCCGAAAACGAAATACCCCGGCATAGGGCGGGGCTGCTTATGGCATTTGCATAACTCCGAAAACGAAACAGCCCCGGCATAGGCCGGGGCTGCTGGAGACGCCAGGTCAGTATCAGAAGATGCTGATCGGGTACTCGACGAAGATGCGGACTTCGTTGCCGTCGTCGTTGTAGCCGTTCTGCTGCACTGCGTTGTTGGTACGCAGGAAGGAGCTACGCAGCTTGACCGAGAGGTCTTTGGCCGGGCCGTCCTGAACGACGTAACGGACCTGGTTGAAGATCTCGCGCTCTTTACCTTCGCCGAAGCCTTGCGGGTTGCTCAGGTTGCGGGTGTTGATGTTGTCACCCACTACGTAGGCCAGCTTGTAGGTCAGGCCAGGCACGCCGAACGCACCGAAGTCCAGGCCGTAGCCCAGTTGCCAGGAACGCTCGTCTTCAGCGTTGAAGTCAGACCAGTACGAGTTGGCCAGGTAGATGGTCGAACCACCGTCACCCACGCCGCCTTCGTTCTGGTACCAGCCGTAGTTGTAGCCAGTGCTGCCGGTGCTGCGCTGGTGCGCCAGGGTGAACGAGTGCGCGCCGTAGGCGTAGGTGGCTGCCAGGCTCCAGATGGTGTTGGAGTCGCCGTTCAGGCCAGCGGCACGTACGTACTTGTTGTTGATGTCCGACTTGTAGCCGTTGAAGTCCAGAGTCAGCGACTGGTCAGCGGCGATCGGGAAGACGTAGTTCAAGCCCAGGTAGTGCTTCTGCATCACGTCTTCGTTGTCTGCGGTGTACAGCGAAGCGGTGAAGTTGTCGGTGAACTTGTAGCTACCACCGAGCACGTTGATCGACTTCAGGCCACCGCTGTCACGGTGCTGGGCGCTCTTGCGCACTTCCTGGGTGAAGCGACCGGCGTTCAGCTCCAGGCCTTCGATCTCCTTGGAGGTGATCAGGGTGCCGGTGAAGCTTTCTGGCAGCAGGCGGGCGTCGTCGTACTGCAGGACCGGCAGGGCCGGCATCTGGTCACCGTACTTCAGCACGGTGTTGGAGATGCGGAACTTGACCGCGGCACCGCCACGGGCGAGGTCGTTGGCCGCGGCGCTCTTGCCTTGTGCATCGACGGTGTTTTCGCGCTTGAAGAAGTCGATACCGCCGCCACCGTTGTGGCCCTTTCCGCCGTCCAGACGCAAGGCGTACAGACCGAAGGCGTCGACGCCGACACCGACGGTGCCTTGGGTGAAGCCGGAGGAGAAGTTGGCGATGACTGCCTGACCCCATTGGATCTGGTCATCGGTACCGTGTTTCTTGTCACGGTTCATGTAAGCGTTGCGCAGCAGAACGTTGGCGTGGCTGTCTTCGATGAAGCCCTTGCTCTCGGCCTGGTCATTGGCCTGGGCCTGGGTCGCGGCAATCAGTGCCAATGCGACGAGGCTGATCCTGGTTTTCAACATGTTGTTCTTTTCCTTATGTCTTAATCAAAAACGCTCTGCATTTTGACGCCAGGAACCAACGCCCCTTCGTAGGTTCGACGCTATGCGGATCCAACTGGCAGGCACCGCCAATGGTCGTGGGGCGGGCCGTGCGCAGCAGCATGGCCAAGTCATGGCCGGCAGGCGTTGGCCGCATCCTATCCGTGTGTGATCAAGAATGTCAAAAAATCGTGAAATGCATGTCGATATAACCAAATTTTCGAGGCGATCCAGGGCATTTCGATGGAGATCAGCCGATGTGCTAGTCAATTTCTCTTACAGGCTGCGCTGATTTTTCCCACGGTCAGCCTCTTGGGTAAGGGATCAAGACTGTGATAAGCGCCGTGGTTTTAATAAGTAGATACAGATGTGAAGAGGAGTGAATAGGGTCAGCTGGGGATTGGCTTAGCCTGGTGGTGACAGGGACATGCAGCATTTGATGGGTTGGGGCTGCCGGCCTCTTCGCGGGGCAAGCCCGCTCCTACAGGTATCGCGTACTGTTGCCCCAACCCCGAAAACAAAAACGCCAGCGTAACCACGCTGGCGTTTTTTATTGTGTCTGGATGCCCTGCCCGCTCAATGCCATACAGCCATGAGCGCGTCGAGCTCGGCATCACTGATCAGGCCTTGCGGATATCGCCCATGCAAGAGACGGCGTGGATCGGTCGTCCTGACCCGTTTGCTTCCATGGTGTTTCAACCACTGCGTCAAAATTTTGAGCGATTCGTGATTCACTGCCGATGGGGGCAACGCCAACTCACTTGCTGCATTCATCTCCAAACATACTCCCTGGGCCCGTGAGCGGCTAACTTACGTGGGTTTTGTTACAGAACGGCAAAAGCTATCTGTTTGAAACGCAACGAAAAACAATACAAAACGTGTGCCATACCGTATGCCAGCCGTCGGCGCGCAATAAAAAGGCCCGCCATCGACGTAACGCTGTTCACTTAAGAATGCCGGGGCTGCTGTGCAGCCCTTTCGCGACACAAGGCCGCTCCCACAATGTCCGCGCACGCCCTTCAAATAGGGGTGTACACGATCAGCGTGGGAGCGGCCTTGTGTCGCGAAAGGGCCGCAAAGCGGCCCCAATGCAGGCGATGTAGAGCTTAAGTGAACAGCATTACCGTCATCGACGGGCCTTTTTATTTACCAGAGCTCAGCGCGTAAGCGGCGCCGGTTGCTGCTGAGTCAGGCAATGAATATTGCCACCCCCCAGCAACAGCTCACGACCCGGGATCATCACCACTTCATGGTTAGGGAAGATCTTCGCCAGAATCTCTCCAGCCTGGGCATCTGCCGGGTCATCAAAGCTTGGCGCAATGATCCCGCCGTTGACGATCAGAAAGTTCACGTACGAACCGGCCAGGCGCACCGACGGATCACGCTCCTGACTGCCACTCACCTGATCAACCCCAGCACACTCTTCTTCAGTGGCAAACAGCGGCCCAGGAATAGGCATCTTGTGCACCACGAACGCACGCCCCTTGGCATCGCGGGTGTTGTTCAACACCTCCAGGGCAGCATGGCAACGCGCGTAGTTGGGGTCGTTGGAATCATCAGTCCAGGCCAGTAACACTTCACCTGGGGCAACGTAACAGCAGAAGTTGTCGACGTGGCCATCGGTCTCGTCGTTGTACAAGCCATCCGGCAACCAGACGATGGTGTCCACCGCCAGTTGATCACGCAGGATCTGCTCGATCTGCTCGCGGTTCAGGTGCGGATTGCGGTTGCGGTTGAGCAGGCATTCTTCGGTGGTGATCAGGGTACCTTCGCCGTCAACGTGGATCGAACCACCTTCAAGCACAAAGCCCTCGGTCTGGTAACGCTGGCAGCACTCCATTTCCAGTACCTTGGCCGCCAGCGCCTCATCGCGGTTCCACGGTGCATAAAGGCCACCGTCGAACCCGCCCCAGGCATTGAAGCCCCAGTCCACGCCGCGCACTTCACCCTGATCGTTGGTCACGAAGGTTGGACCAGTGTCACGCACCCAAGCGTCGTCACTGCTGATTTCCACCACGCGGATGTTCGGCAGGTCGAGCTGACGGCGGGCGTTTTCGTATTGGCCAGCAGACACGCCGACAGTTACCGGCTCGAAACGGGCAATGGCCTTGGCCAGGGTCACGTGGGCCGCCTGCGCCGGCTTGCCGCCCAGCCGCCAGTTGTCTGGACGCTCAGGCCAGACCATCCATACCTGGGTCTGCGGCGCCCATTCGGCAGGCATGTGGAAGCCGTCGGCACGGGGAGTCGAAGTGAGGGTTTTCATCAGTGACCTCTGCAAGAACTGTCGGATGGTCCGGGCCGCGCAGCGGCACCATGGTAAGACGCCTAGTTATATCCGATAAATATCCGCATTAATAGCCAGGCGGACGACCGCCTGGCTATTAAAAATCGATTCATGCCGATATCAATCGATTTATAGACGGTTACATCTGTCGTTAGAGGCCCTCGTCCAGAATCCGATCCACACAATCGACAAAGTAGTCCACGCTCGCCCGGGTGGTGCACATGGGCGGTTTGATCTTGAGGATGTTCAAGTAGTCACCTGTCGGTTGCATGAAGATCCCCAGATCGCGCAGGCGGTTGCACAAGATCGTGGTCTCGGCACTGGCCGGCTCCAGCGTCTGCCGGTCACGCACCAGCTCAAGACCGAGATAGAAGCCCGAACCATGGACGGCACCCGCCAACGGATATTTATCGACCAAGCCCTGCAAGCGCGTCTTGAAATATCCTCCCACCTCGCGGGTGTTCTGCCACAGGCCTTCTTCCTGCATCACGTCGAGTACGGCCATGCCGATTCGGCAGCTGACCGGGCTGCCGCCGGCCGATGAGAAGAAATAACCCTCGGCTTCGAGCGCCTCGGCGATCTCGCGGCGGGTGATCACTGCGCCCAGCGGCTGGCCGTTGCCCATGCCCTTGGCCATGGTGATGATGTCCGGCACCACCCCCTGCTCCTCGAACCCCCAGAAGTAGTCGCCCAGGCGGCCATAGCCAACCTGTACCTCATCGGCGATACACACGCCGCCACGCGCACGCACCTTGGCGTAGGCGTCGCGCAGGTAGCCTGCCGGCAGCGAAATACCGCCCGCATTGCCATACACCGGCTCGCAGATCATCCCGGCCAACTGACGCCCCCGCGCATCGAGGTCGGCCAGCTTGGCGTCGACATCGCGCAGGTAGTCCGCGGCACTGTCGGCGCCTCGGTAGCGGCCGCGGAACGTATTCGGCGCCTCCACCGGGTGCACCCAGTCCGGTCGTGTTTGCAGCGCCTGCGGGTTGTCGGCAATCGACGTTGAGATCGCATCGGTGGCCACCGACCAGCCATGGTAAGCCTCCAGCACGCTGATCAGGTCGCGCCCGCCGCTATAGGCCCAGGCCAGGCGAATGGCCAGGTCGTTGGCCTCGGTGCCGCTGTTGACCAGAAACACCCGGTCAAAACCCGCCGGCGCCAGCGCCAGCAGGCGCTCGGAGAACTCGGCGATAGCCGCGTAATGAAAGCGCGAGTTGGTGTTGAGCAATGACCACTGGCGCGCCGACTCGGCTGCCATGCGCGGGTGACCATGGCCCAGCACCGCGACGTTGTTGAGCATGTCCAGGTACGAGCGGCCGTGCATGTCGATCAGGTAGTTGCGCCAGCCGCGCTCGATCTGCGGCGGGTTGGCGTAATAGTGCTTCTGCGAACGGGCGAAGCTGGCGTCGCGCCGCGCCAGCAATGCCTCTGGATCGGGCAGGGGTTCGGCATCACAGGCAAAGCCCAGCAAGGGCTGCGGTGACGGACACAAGGCCAGCCAGGCAGCGGCAATCGAGGGTTTGGCAAAGAACGGCGGCTGTAGCTGAACGTCACGGCACAACTGCACCTTGAGCAAGCCGCAGGCGGTCCCCAACGCTTGGCCCATGGCAACCGCCTGACCATCGCTTGGCGCATCCTCCAGGCCGCTGAGCCACAGGCTCCAATCGGCACTGCGCAGCACCCCGCGACCCTCGCCAAGGCGCTGCCAGACGCCCTCCTGCGGAGCCTGAACCAAGCAGCCCGAAGGTACTTTCAGTTCCACGCCCAACGCGCAGGTAGCCGGCTCGTCGGCACGGTCAACGTGCGTCTGCGACAGTCGGTACTGGCCATGCAGGCTGCACGCCGCACCCGGTTGAGCCGCCAACACGCTTTGATCGAAGCCGCGTTGCTCCCAGTTGCCCGCCTCGCAATGCGGGCTGAGCACGCCGAGATCGACCCGACTGACCGCTTGTCCGGCCAGCGCTGGCAGCAACGGTGCGCCGCCGGACAGCTGCAAGGGCGGCAATGAGTGGCCTGCGGCCTGGAGAATGGCGGCCTCCATCAGTGCCGCCGGCACCTGGCTGGCGGTGTCGAAAATTTCCCACTCGTGGGCAATGTTGTCGCGGATGTACTGGTTGTCTGGGTCGACCGCCAATTGCTGCTCGCTGCTCAACACCAACACGGCGGCGCGCAGCACCACCAGCGGCCACAGCGCTCGCAGCTCTGCCAGTTCCAGCGGATTGACGGTCTGGTAGGCGCTGACTGCCGGCAGGATGCGCAACGGGTCGCCTTCGGCGTGGTGCAGCAGCGCAGCGCAGGTCACGGACAGATCAGCGATGCGCCAGGTGCGCAGCAGGTCACCGAAGTCGATGACGCCCTGCACCTGCCATTCGCGTTCCTGGTCACGGCGCCAGACCACATTGTCATCGGTGATGTCCAGGTGCACGGCTTGGCTGGGCAGATGCTCCACCAGCGGTGCCAGGGCTTGTGCTGCCTGGCCAGTCACTTGCGCCAGACGATCGCGTCGCGCTGTATCGCTGATTATCGGCAACAAGTGGCCAATCAGTGCCTGGGCATGCTGCGGGTCCCATTGCAGGGTGCGCGTCAGGCCTGGGTGGTCGAAGCCGGCCAAGGCTTGGTCGACCCGAGCGCAGAGCGCGCCCAGTTCAGCCATCAGCCTGGCGGGCAAGTGCTTGAGGCGGGTCAGTGGCTGGCCCTCGAGGTAGCTGAGCAGGCGCACGCGCAGCGGCTGGCCGTCGACCTCCAGCGCCAGCAATGCCTGGCCGTTATTCGCAGGGCGAACATGGGGCACTGGCAGGCCTTGTTTGGCCAGGTACGCCAGGGCGGCGTGCTGCGCCTGCAATTCGACCTCGGCATAGCTGCCATGGCACGCCTTGAGGACGAAGCGGCCGGCCGCACTGTCGACACGCAGGTTGAGGTCTTGCTGGCTGCCCAGCGACTGCAGACTGCCCTCGAGATCGTAGTGCGCTCGCAACAGGGCATGGGCCTGGGCTTCGCTGAGCGAAGGGCTGGGCTGACTGGAGCGCTGGATCAGAGTGTTGAGGGGCATGAACGAGGGACCTCGGTTTTTTTGTCGCTTATATCGCCACCGATGCGGCAGATAAACAAGGGGAGCGTAAACAATTACGATCAGCTGTGATCTGGGCGGGCCTCCTACAGGTACTGTGCAGGGCCGCCCTACACGCAACAATGAGGCTATGCTCAAAACCAGCGCCCGCTGGCAGAGGATGCCCTCATGAACATCATCCAGACCGATATCCCCGACGTTCTGATCATCGAACCCCAGGTCTTCGAAGACAGCCGAGGGTTTTTCTTCGAGAGCTTCAATGCCCGCACCTTCAAGGAGCAGACCGGAGTTACCACCGACTTCGTCCAGGACAACCATTCGTTCTCCCGCCAAGGCGTACTGCGAGGCATGCACTATCAGCTGGTCAACCCGCAGGGCAAACTGGTCCAGGTGGTGCAAGGCGAAGTACTGGACGTGGCCGTCGATGTTCGTCTCGACTCACCCACCTTCGGCCGCTGGGTGTCGACCCGCCTCAGCGCTGCCAACCATCGCCACTTCTGGGTGCCACCAGGGCTGGCCCACGGCTTTCTGGTCCTCAGCGAGTCGGCAAACTTCCTCTACAAGACCACCGACTACTTCACCCCAGGTGCCGAGTACTGCATACGCTGGGATGACCCCGACCTGGCCATCGACTGGGGCGGCGTGCAGGCGCCAGTGCTGTCTGCCAAGGACCAGCTCGGGCGCTCATTCAGGGAGCTGTTCCCATGAGCCCGGGGAAGATCCTCATCTGCGCCAGCAAGCGCTCATCGACAGCATGAACTAGCGCATAATTGCCTCAGACTTTTCTGGCGCAACTGGCGATGATTCAGATTTCCACCCCACCCCGACGCCCCCGCTGGCGTAGCCTGGCATTGCTGGCCATCTGCCTGGCGCCGTTGCTCTGGCCGCTGCATCACCTGGCCGAGCGCTATTACCAGGACCGCCTGGCCTCGCAAAACCGGCAGACCCTCGACCTGTACGTGGCCAACCTGCTCGGCACCCTGCACCGCTACGAGACCTTGCCGCAGATCCTCGGCGAGCTGCCCGCGCTGCGCCAGGTGCTGGCCGACCCGTTCAAGCTGGAAGCGGTGACCAACGCCAATCGGCTGCTCAAGGACATCGTCCAGCAGACCGGCGCCGAAGTGATGTACCTGATGGACGTCAGGGGCAATACCCTGGCCGGCTCCAACTGGGACAAGCACGACAGTTTCGTCGGCCGCAATTTCGCCTTCCGGCCGTACTTCATCGAAGCCATGGAAGGTCGCCTGGGGCGCTTCTTCGGCCAGGGCACGACCTCGGCCAAACGTGGCTACTTCTTTGCCGCCGCCGTGCGTGTTCGCGATCGGGTGATTGGCGTACTGGTGGTCAAGGTTGACCTGGATCACACCGAAACGCTCTGGGGCCGTACGCCCGAGCAACTGCTGCTGACCGACCAGAACGGCGTGGTGGTACTCACCTCGCGGCCCGACTGGCGCTTTCGCGCAACGCGCCAGCTGACCTCGGCCGAACGCGAGGCGATGCTCGCCATCCAGCCCTACCCCACCCAGGCGCCGCAGCCGCTCAACCTCAATCCGGATGCCTGGCTGACGCAAACCCGCGACATCAAGGAAACCGGCTGGCAGGTGAGCATCCTCGCCCCGCACATCCTCATCGACCGCTCGGTGCAGACGGTCATGGCCATCGGCGCAGGCGCACTGCTGGTGCTGATACTGCTGGCCGGGCTGGTGATGCAGCGACGCCGCCACTACATCGACCGCATCGACCTCGAAGCCCGTGGCCGGCAAGACCTGGAAAAGCGCGTGGTCGAGCGTACCGCCGACCTCGAGGGCCTCAATACCCGGCTCAAGAGCGCCGTGCTCGAGCGCGAGAACGCCCAGCAAGAGCTGGTACGCGCCCAGGACGAGCTGGTCCAGGCCGGCAAGCTGTCGGTGCTCGGCACCATGTCGGCCAGCATCAGCCACGAGCTCAACCAGCCCCTGGCGGCGATCCGCAGCTACGCCGAGAACGCCGAGATCCTGCTTGACCACCAACGCACCGACGACGCTCGCGGCAACCTCAAGCTGATCGGCGAACTGACCGGGCGCATGGCCTCGATCATTGCCCACCTGCGCGCGTTCGCCCGCCGCGACCGGCACGCCCCGGAAAGCGTTGCCCTGCAACCCGCGCTGGACGACGCCCTGGCCCTGCTGGCCAAGCGCCGGCGGGCCATGGCCGTCGAACTGATCCGCGACCTGCCGGACGCGCCGCTATGGGTCCAGGCAGGCGAAACGCGTCTGCGCCAGGTGCTCGGCAACCTGCTGGCCAACGCCCTCGACGCCCTCACCGAAAAAGCCAACCCACGCAAACTGTGGCTGAGTGCGGAAAAGCGCGACGACACCGTCTACCTGTACATTCGCGACAACGGCCCGGGCTTTACCCGGCAAGCCCTGGAGCGTGCCAAAGAGCCGTTCTTCACCACCAAGACCCGTACCCAGGGCCTGGGCTTGGGCCTGGCCATCTGCGAAAGCCTGATGCGCACCCTCGGTGGCGAGCTGCTGCTCGGCAACCACCCTGAAGGCGGCGCCTTGCTCACCCTGCAGATGCGCGTGGCCAAGCCCGGCGCCACCCTGCCCACTTCGGAGGACCCCTCGGCATGACGCCCGAGACTTTGATCGACAGCCACACCCAGGTGATCCTGGTCGACGACGACCCGCACCTGCGCCAGGCCTTGGGCCAGACCCTCGACCTGGCCGGGCTCAAGGTGGTCACCCTGGCCGATGCCCAGGGCCTTGCCGAACGCATCGAGCCAGACTGGCCGGGCGTGGTCGTCAGCGATATCCGCATGCCCGGCATCGATGGCCTGCAACTGCTCGAACACCTGCGCGGGCGCGACCAGGAGCTGCCGGTGCTGCTGATTACTGGCCACGGCGACGTGCCGCTGGCAGTGCAGGCGATGCGCGCCGGGGCCTATGACTTTCTCGAAAAACCCTTCGCCAGCGATGCCCTGCTCGACAGCGTGCGGCGGGCGCTGGCCCTGCGTCGGCTGGTACTGGACAACCGCAGCCTGCGCCTGGCCCTGAGCGACCGCCAGCAGTTGTCGACGCGCCTGGTCGGCCAGTCACCGGCCATGCAGCGCCTGCGCGAACAGATCGGCGCCCTCGCCGGCACCCGTGCCGACGTGCTGATCCTCGGTGAGACCGGCGCCGGCAAGGAGGTCGTCGCCCGCGCCCTGCACGACCTGTCGAGCCGCCGCGACGGCCCGTTCGTGGCGATCAACGCCGGCGCCCTGGCCGAATCGGTGGTCGAGAGCGAACTGTTCGGCCATGAGCCCGGGGCCTTTACCGGGGCGCAGAAGCGGCGTATCGGCAAGTTCGAGTTCGCCAACGGCGGCACACTGTTTCTCGACGAAATCGAGAGCATGAGCCTGGATGTCCAGGTCAAGCTGCTGCGCATGCTCCAGGAGCGAGTGGTCGAGCGTCTCGGCGGCAACCAGCTGATCCCGCTGGATATCCGCGTCATCGCCGCGACCAAGGAAGACCTGCGCCAAGCCGCCGACCAGGGCCGTTTCCGTGCCGACCTGTATTACCGCCTGAACGTCGCCCCGCTGCGCATCCCGGCGCTGCGCGAACGCGGCGACGATATCCTGGTGCTGTTCCAGCATTTCGCCGACGCCGCCAGCCAGCGTCACGGCCTAGCGCCGCATAGCCTGCAACCGGGACAACGGGCCATGCTCCTGCGCCACGCCTGGCCGGGCAACGTGCGCGAATTGCAGAACGCCGCCGAACGCTTCGCCCTCGGCCTCGAACTGGCCCTCGACGGCCAACCGCCGGCCGCCGCGCCGAGCGCCGAGCCGCTGCTGAGCGGCAACCTCAGTGAGCAGGTCGAGCAGTTCGAGCGCTCACTGATCGCCGCCGAACTGACCCAACCGCACAGCTCCATGCGCAGCCTCGCCGAAGCACTGGGTATCCCGCGCAAGACCCTCCACGACAAACTGCGCAAGCACGGCCTGAGCTTTGCCGACAGCAATGGCGGTGGCGCTGACGATCACGAGGAGCAGCGCCCATGAACAGCGACAGCCAGTACCTGCAAGGGGTATTGCACAGCGACATCCCCCTGACCCGCGAGATGGGCCTGGAAGTCATCGCCTGGGAGGATCGCTGCCTGCGCCTGCAATTACCGCTGGCAGCCAACGTCAATCACAAAAGCACCATGTTTGGCGGCAGCCTGTACTGCGCGGCGGTGCTGGTGGGGTGGGGCTGGTTGCACCTGCGCTTGCGCGAGGCAGGGATCGACGATGGGCATATCGTCATTCAGGAGGGCCAGATCAGTTATCCGCTGCCCGTCACCGGCGCTGCAATTGCCTGCTGCGCAGCGCCAGACGACAAGACCTGGGAGCGTTTCGTCACCCTCTACCAGCGCCGCGGCCGCGCACGCCTGACGCTTGAGACGTTGGTTACCAATGCTGGCAGCGATGAGCCCGCAGTCAGGTTCAGCGGGCAATACGTGCTACATCGTTGAGGCGAGTTGGATCAGCGCCTGCCGCCAGCTGGCGGTGCGTGGTAAGGCCAGGAAGAATGGATTGAGCAGCGATTCACGCGGCGGGTAACGGAATGCTTGGCCATCCAGGCTGATCACTTCGCCGCCCGCGCCTTCCAATACGCCCTGGGCCGCGGCGGTATCCCACTGCGAGGTCGGCGCCAGGCGCGGATAGCAATCGGCAGCGCCTTCGGCCAACAGGCAGAACTTCAGCGAACTGCCGATGTTGGCCAGCGCCAGCTCCCCCACCGCTCCGCTCAGGCCGGCCAACAGCGCTTCTTGTTGCGGGCTGGAGTGACGCCGGCTGGCGACCACGGTAAAGCGCTCACCCGCGGGAGGCGTCGTGCGTACCTGAATGCGCTGCGCCTGACCGTCTCGGTCTGCACGCCAGGCACCCAGCTCGCGTCCGCCGAAATAGCAGCGGCCATTGGTCGGCATCGCCACCACGCCGAACACCACTTCACCCTGCTCGATCAGCGCGATGTTGACGGTAAATTCTTCGCTGCCGGCAATAAATTCCTTGGTGCCGTCCAGCGGATCGACCAGCCACCAGCGCTGCCAGCCTTGCCGTTCGGCCAGGGCGATCTCGCAGTCTTCCTCGGACAACACCGGAATCTGCGGCGCCAGCGCCCGCAGGCCATCGGCGATGACATGGTGCGCAGCCAAGTCGCCGGCAGTCACCGGCGAATCGTCGGCCTTGGCCGTGACCGCCACGTCGGCGCGCCAGAACGGCAGGATCGCCTCGCCGGCGAGCTGGGCGAGCTTGACCGTTTGGTGCATCAGGTCGAGATCGTTCATACGCTGAGCAGCCCGCGCTGGGTGAGCATGTCGCGCACCAGGTACAGCGCTGCCAACGCCCGGCCCTCAGTGAACTGCGGATGCATGGCCAAGGCCGACAGCTCGCGCAGGTTGACCTTGTCGACGCGCATCGGCTCGGGCTCGTCGCCCTCCAGGCGCTCTTCGTAGAGGTCGGTGGCCAGCACCACCTGGATCTTCTGGCTCATGTAGCCCGGAGACAGCGACAGTTCGGTGAGGTGCTCAAGCTGGCGTGCGCCAAAGCCGGCCTCTTCCTTGAGCTCGCGGTTGGCCGCGGCGAGCACGTCCTCACCCGGCTCGATCAGGCCCTTGGGCAGCGACAGCTCGTATTCGTCGGTGCCACCGCAGTATTCCTCGACCAGAATCGCATGCTCGGCGTCGAGCAGCGCCACGATCATGACCGCACCGTAGCCATTACCCCGACCGACCAGGCGCTCGTAGGTCCGTTCGGTACCGTTGGAGAAGCGTAACTGCACGGCTTCGACACGGAACAGACGGCTACTGGCGACGATTTCGCGGCTGAGGACGGTGGGTTTCTGGCGCATGGGGCGGCTCCTTGGCGTGAACGGGTTACTATACCGTGGCTAGCCGACTGATCGAGAGTTTCCCATGCCGCTTCTTCCCTGGTCTGCCATTGATACCGTCCTGCTGGATATGGATGGCACCCTGCTCGACCTGCATTACGACAACCAGTTCTGGCTGGAGCACCTGCCCCAGCGCTATGCCGAGCTGCATGGCGTGAGCCGAGCGATGGCCGAGATGGAGCTGCAGCCGCTGTTCGAACGCAACGCCGGCACGCTCAACTGGTACTGCCTGGATTTCTGGAGCAGTGAGCTGAAGCTGCCGATCCGTGAATTGAAGCAGGAGATCGCCGACCTGATCGCCCTGCGCCCGGATGCCGACACCTTCCTGGCGGCCATTCGCCAGGCGGGCAAGCGCGTGGTGATGATCACCAATGCCCATCGGGATTCGTTGTCGCTCAAGCTGGAGCGGATCGAGCTGGCGCCGTATTTCGAACGGCTGATCAGCTCGCACGACTATGGCTACCCGAAGGAGAGCGCGCAGTTCTGGGATGCGTTGCAGGCGGATATCGGCTTTGACCCAGGGCGCAGCCTGTTTATCGACGACACCCTGGCGATCCTGCGCAGTGCGCAGCGCTTTGGAGTGGGACACCTGCTGGCGGTGCGCCAACCGGACAGCAAGGCAGCCCCACGCGATACCCAGGAGTTTGCTGCGGTTGAGGATTATCGGGCGTTGCTTGAGGGGTTGTGAGGCTAGCAGGACAGGTCACCAACCTTCAGCCTCGGTTCTCCAGTGTTCCGGAAAGCCCAGACGCTGGAAGTGAGACACGCCATATCTGTCTTCCATCAACGCAAGCCTATCCTTGAAGGTTCCGTCAAACCCAATGGCGCGGAGAAGTACATGAACGACTGTGAGTGAAGCGTAAACCGTCTTGTTGTCCGTGAACTTAATATTCTTACGTTTCAAATTTGTCGGGGAAACGCCAATTTTGACATCGATGAAGCGGTCATGGTGTGCCGCCATATTTCGGAGCACTGTTAGTGTATGCAGCCAACTTTCAAACACTTCAACCTGAGTTATCCCAAATTTTGATGAGATCATTCTTCGATCTGCCGGGTCTCTCAACATGGCGAATATTTTTGACCATGTTCCCAGCGTCACGCACTCACTCATAGCCCAACTGGGTGGAAGATAAGGGTCCTCATAGCTGTCATAGTAAGCCTTTATATAGAGTCGAGCTGACGCACGCTCGACCTCGCTTTCAATCTTTGACAGCATCTGACCAATGCCATTTCGTCCTTTCGGGGCAAATATCTCTGACTTCAAATACCAGTGCGGCGAATATTTAAGGCTCAGCAGATTGCAGATCACACTGCGCACCGCTACTTCCAAGCGTTCTGCCGACTCCATGAGAATCGCCCGAATTTCCCGATCACATTCATAACGCTCAAAAATTTTCTCAAACGTCGTGTTCGGCAAGAACATTTTGCTCACTCGGTCCTGCATTTGGTACCAATACCCCTTCAGGCGGAAATGGCCAACAAACGCGATATATTTAAGCGCCAGGCTCTCGTTGCTGACAATCAGGCCTTGCGACTTCAGCTTTTCGAGCAGTGCTTGAGGCGTGCGAGCGTTTTTTGCGAATGGAGGCTTTTTCAAGAGAGCCGTCTTGGCCATGCTCAAAATCCAGGCAAAAAAAACTCGCCTTTTGCACGCCTGCTTTGAAGCAGGACCCTACCCGTTGGGCAGGACGTGTGGCGAGTGTGTTGGGTTCAGGCTATCCAAAGCGGGTGTCGACGTCAACGCCTGACAAGTTAGCCCATGATGGGTGGCGAGCATACTGACCACCTTGGCATTGTTCACCGTTACGATGAAACGTTGCCTGCTACCCAACAGATTACTAGAGGAGCACTTACGAAACTGGAGGTTCTTTAGTCAGTGCCTTCAGCGCTGGGGTGTAGGATATTTCTCAACTGAAACGAGATGCTTCAGCGTATGGATGACATCGAGACTGCGATCCTACAGGGTTCTGCTAAATCAATAAGTTAGCGTTAGCTCTATGAGAGCAGCCTTGCCGGAGCGCCGGACCGGTCGAAAGGGCTGCTTCGCAGCCCCAACCCGGGCGACGCGTTAATCAGGGATGCGCAACACCTGCCCCGGATAAATCTTGTCCGGATGCGACAGCAGCGGCTTGTTCGCCTCGAAGATTTTCTGGTACTTGTTCGGGTCGCCATACTCCCGCTTGGAAATGGCACTCAAGGTGTCACCCTTCTCGACCGTGACGAACCTGGCCGCCTGTGCCACCGGCCCGGTCACGGTAATCTGGTCGTCGACACTGGCCACCCCACTGATGTTGCCCGCTGCCAGGATGATCTTCTCTTTTTCCTCCTGGCTCGCCACCTCGCCTTTGAGGATGATCTTGTCGCCCTCTACAGTGGCGGTGATATTCGGGTTACCCAGCCCCACCTTGCTCACATGCTCCTTGAGCTGCTCCTCGGCATTGGCATTGCCAGGGGTCAGCAGGTCGATCAACTTCTCGCCGGCTTCCTTCACGAAACTGAACAGGCTCATGACGCGCTCCTCGTTGATGAATCCATGGACACAGGAGTCTAGGCCAGCTTTGCCGCGCCCGCTCGACTGCGACCAATCGACGCGCTCTATCAAGGCATAGAACCTAGCGATTAGACGGCGCCAGCCCACCGGCCTAGGCTTGGGGTAGTAAAAAACCGTCGGTAACCCGCCCTGATGAACAGCAAACCTCCGGTCTGCTCGGCATCTACACCACTGTCCTTGCCAGCCGCCAGCAACCGCTACGACTACATCCAGCTCAGCGATGCTGCGCGCGCCAGCACGCCACTCGCCGAGGAAGTCGCCCTGGCCATCGCCTTCAACGGCCTCAACCAGGCGGTGATGCTGGTCAGCCCAACCGACCTGGAAGACTTCGCGGTCGGCTTCAGTGTGGGCAGCGGTATCGTCGAAGGCGTCAGCGAAATTTACGACATGGCGTTTTCAGGCTCTGGCTCGGCGCTGTATGCCGACCTGCAGATTTCCAGCCGGGCGTTCTGGAATCTGAAAAACCAACGCCGGCAGTTGGCCGGCACCAGCGGCTGCGGCCTGTGTGGCGTCGAGGCCCTGGAGCAGGCGCTGCCAGAGCTGGCCACGTTGCCGGGCGCGCCACTGCCGCCCGTGCACTGGCTGAAAGACCTGCGCCAACGCATCGAGCCATTCCAGCCGCTGGGCCAGCACTGCGGGGCAGTGCATGCCGCGCTGTTCATGAATAGCAACGGTGAGCTGCTGCTGGGCCGCGAAGACATCGGCCGGCACAACGCTCTGGACAAGCTGATCGGCGCTCTGCTGCGTCAGCAGATCGACACCCGGGGTGGCCTGGCCATCGTTACCAGCCGCTGCAGCCTGGAGTTGATCCAGAAGGTCCTGCGCGCCGGCATCCAGACCCTGGTCAGCCTCTCGGCGCCCACCGGGCTTGCCCTGCAGTGGGCGCGCAAGCACAACCTCAACCTTATTCACTTGCCCAAACACAGTGCACCACGGGTGTTCAGCCCCGTGCCG
The DNA here is from genome assembly GCF_017875955.1 of Pseudomonas sp. BP8. Taxonomy (GTDB): domain Bacteria; phylum Pseudomonadota; class Gammaproteobacteria; order Pseudomonadales; family Pseudomonadaceae; genus Aquipseudomonas. The sequence continues at coordinate 255,736 of NZ_JAGINK010000001.1, forward strand.
GAGTAGAGTCGACGTGACCTCCCATCAGCAACCCCCGCAAGAACAAACCCCTCCCCGCTACAAGCCCTACCACGGCGCCGCCGGCGGCTGGGGTGCGCTGCGCAGCGTGGCCAAGGCGTGGGTGGGCAGCGACAACGCGCTGAAAAACATCCGCGCGCTGCTCAAGACCAACCAGAACGGCGGCTTCGACTGCCCGGGCTGCGCCTGGGGCGACTCGCCTGAAAGCGGCATGGTCAAGTTCTGCGAGAACGGCGCCAAGGCGGTCAACTGGGAGGCCACCAAGCGCCGCGTCGATGCTGCCTTCTTCGCCCGCCATAGCGTCAGTGCATTGCTCGAGCAAAGCGACTACTGGCTCGAATACCAAGGCCGGCTGACCGAGCCGATGGTCTACGACGCGGCCAGCGACCGATATCTGCCCATCGACTGGGACAGCGCCTTCGCCTTGATCGCCCGCCATCTGAACAACCTTGCCAGCCCTGATCAGGCCGAGTTCTACACCTCGGGCCGGGCCAGTAACGAGGCCGCCTTCCTCTATCAGCTGTTCGTCCGCGCCTACGGCACCAACAACTTCCCGGACTGCTCGAACATGTGCCACGAGGCCAGCGGCGTGGCCTTGGGACAAAGTGTCGGGGTCGGTAAAGGTACGGTGACTTTCGAAGATTTCGAACACGCCGATGCGATTTTCGTCTGGGGCCAGAACCCCGGCACTAACCACCCGCGGATGCTCGACCCGCTGCGTGATGCGGTCAAGCGCGGTGCCCAGGTGGTCTGCGTCAACCCGCTCAAGGAGCGCGGCCTGGAGCGCTTCCAGCATCCGCAGCACGCGCTGGAGATGCTTACCAACAGCGACCGACCAACCAACACCGCGTATTTCCGACCAGCCTTGGGCGGCGACATGGCGCTGCTGCGTGGCATGGCCAAATTCCTTTTGCAGTGGGAACGCGAAGCCCAGGCCAACGGCGAGCCGGCGATCTTCGACCACGTGTTCATCGCCGAGCACGGCCATGGCCTCAACGAATACCTCGCGGTGGTCGATGCCACCCCGTGGGACCAGCTCCAGGCGCAATCAGGCCTGGACCTGGCCGACATCGAACAGGCCGCGCGCATGTACTGCAAAGGCAAGCGGGTGATCATGTGCTGGGCGATGGGCATCACCCAGCACCGCCATTCGGTGCCGACCATCCAGGAACTGGTCAACCTGATGCTGTTGCGCGGCAACATTGGTGCGCCAGGCGCAGGCCTGTGCCCGGTGCGCGGCCACAGCAACGTGCAGGGCGACCGCACCATGGGCATCAACGAACGGCCGCCAGCGGCCCTGCTCGATGCCCTGCAGAAGCGCTTCGACTTCCCCGTACCGCGCGAGAACGGCCACAACACGGTCGAGGCGATCCACGCCATGCTCGAAGGCCGCGCCAAGGTCTTCATCGGCCTGGGCGGCAACTTCGCCCAAGCCACGCCTGACAGCACCCGCACCGCCCAGGCCCTGCGCAATTGCGAGCTGACCGTGCAGATCAGCACCAAGCTCAACCGCAGCCATCTGGTCCATGGCAAGCAGGCGCTGATCCTGCCGTGCCTGGGCCGCACCGATATCGACTTGCAGGCCGACGGGCCCCAGGCGGTCACGGTAGAGGATTCGTTCAGCATGGTGCATGCCTCCAACGGCCAGTTGCACCCGCTGACCAAACAAATGCGCTCCGAGCCCTCAGTGGTTGCCGGTATCGCCGCCGCGACGCTGGGCAAGCGCCCGGTGGACTGGCACTGGCTGGTGGCCGATTACGACCGCATTCGCGAACTGATCGCCGACACCATTCCCGGCTTTGCCGACTTCAACCAGCGCCTGCGCCATCCGGGTGGCTTCTACCTGGGCAACAGCGCCGGCAGCCGCCAGTGGAAAACCGCCAACGGCCGCGCCAACTTCAAGGCCAACCTGCTGCCAGACACCCTGCTCGACCCACGCGCGCGCGCCAGCGGCCAAGTGCCGGACCTGATCATGCAGTCGATGCGCTCGCATGATCAGTACAACACCACCATCTATGGTCTGGATGACCGCTACCGTGGGGTCAAGGCGCAGCGCGACGTGCTGTTCGTCAACGAGGCCGACATTATTCGGCTCGGCTTCGCGCCGGGGCAGAAGGCGGATATCGTCTCGCTGTGGGACGATGGCCTGGAGCGGCGGGTGCACGGTTTCACCCTGCTGGCCTATGACATTCCTGCGGGGCAGGCGGCTGCGTACTACCCGGAGGTCAATCCACTGGTGCCGTTGGAAAGTATTGGTGACGGCAGCCATACGCCAACTTCGAAGTTCATCGCCATCAAGCTTGAGCGCGCGCGTGATAGTGGCCGGATTATCTGAAGCCTGCCTGTAAACGGTGATCTTCGGAGATGATCTGTTGGCTTGGCGGGCATAGGAATTGTGGGCTTATCCATTTGATGGGGCGGCCCCACTGACCCCTTCCGCCCTTACGGGGGTCACTTTTTTTCTTGGAAAAAAGTAACCAAAAACCGCCTGCTCCTGCATTCGGCCTCCTGAAGTCGCGAAGTTACGGGTGGCGTCTGGGCTGGCGTTGTTTTTGATAGTGGCATGGGTGGTGGGTATTCGGGCCTCTTCGCGGGGCAAGCCCGCTCCTACAGGTACAGCGCTGAATCCGAAATCTGCGCAAACCCTGTAGGAGCGGGCTTGTCCCGCGAAGAGGCCGGTACTGCCAATGCAAATCGCAGGGCGCAGCCCTGCCAGCCGCACCACAAATCCGCTGGTAGATAAACAAAGCGAGAGCGCAGCGATTCGCCAGCCGTTGCCCTGGCTGTTGATCTTGATCTTGCTCTTGATCTACCAGCGACTTCAGGAGGCCGAGTGGAGGTCTTGCGTAGGGAGGTGGAGGCCATGGATGGCCGGAAAGCGCTGAGGCCCAGGATGGGCCGTACAGCGCGGTCCTCCCGGAGCAAGACCGGAGCGAGGGAACCCGCAGCGCAGCGAAGGGCCGTATGATGGAGCAAGCTGTTTTTGGTTACTTTTTTCCAAGAAAAAAAGTACCCGCCGTAAGGGCGGAAGGGGCCCGAAAAGTCACCACATCAAATGGATAAGCCCTACCTGCAAGCCCCAGCCCAATCGTCCCGAGCAATCCGCGAAGGGCACAAAAAAAGCCCTGCCCGCAACGGCCAGAGCTTTGTCCCAAGTAGCGTATGACCGCCAAAAACCAACAAAGTTTCATACTAAAAACAGTAAGTTAGAGAATTGTGTACAACTCGTGCTACTCGTCGGATTTTGATTGCCAGCCTCCTCCCTTAGCCTCAAATTCGCCCTCGTCATCCCTATGAGGCTTTCTCGATGAAGAAGTACTCCTCGATTCTGTTGTTGTCTCTTGGCCTGCTCAGCGGCGTTGCCATGGCGGGCGGCACCACCGAAGCCGGTATTGGCGGCGCACTGGGTGGGGTACTCGGCTCAGTGGTCGGCCAGCAGATTGGCGGCAGCACCGGCGGCGCGATTGGCGCAGGCCTGGGCGGCGCGGCCGGTAGTGCGGTCGGTGCCGACAAACGCCAGCGTGGCGAAGCGGCAATCGGCGGCGCCCTGGGCGCAGCCGGCGGTAACGTGGTAGGCCGCAGTATCGGTGGCACCAACGGCAGCTACATCGGTGCAGCCGCAGGCGGCGGCGCAGGTGGCGCGCTGGGTAACTACATGGGCAACAAGGCCGATGAAGACGACCGCGACGACCGCCGCTACCGTCGTGGCTACGATGGCGATCGCCGTCACTACGACCGCGGCCATCACTACGGCCACCGCAAGCACAAGAACAAGCGCCACTGGCGTCACTGATGCCTGAGGCCCAGGCCCGGCAGCAAAAAGCCCCGCCCCTACCGGCGGGGCTTTTTCATGCATCAGCCATTGAGCTGCAGCCCTGCCAGAATCACCTGGAGCGTCTCCGGCAACGCCGCCGGACTGCCTGACGCGCGCTCGACAAAAACCTGCACCAGCGTGCCCGCCGCACAGGCTTCAGCCTCGCCGGGGCGGAACAGAGCCAGACGGTACTCCACGGTACTGCCGCCCAGGCGGGTCACGCCCAAGCCGACTTCCAGTACGTCAGGGAAGGCCGGCAATGCATAGAACTCCGCCGCCGAACTGATCACCAGCCCGACCAACGCGCCAGCACGCAGGTCCAGTTCGGCCTGCTCGATGAGAAACGCCTGGATCGCGGTTTCGAAGAAACCATGCACCGTTGCGCCGGCGATGTGGCCGTTGAGGTCGTTGTCCTTCGGACGGGTGAGGATCGGATGAAAGTGGTTGAAGTCCTGGCGCTTGGGGGATTCGGTCATGGGCTACCACGCGTGTTGGTTACATGAGGGAGAAGCTTCCCACAAAGACTTAGGAAGTCCTATAGTCGCAATCAACTGTAGATTGCATAGCATGGGGCATTCCGATGAAACCGAGACATACACCCGTGCCAACACACCACCTCGATCATGCCGCCCTCAGGAGACTGGCCAAAGCCGGACACGTCAATGCAACCCACATCGTAGGCCAACCCGGTGGCTGGGCCGTGCAAGTCAGCATCAACCAGGACGAACACGTTTTAACTGCCCAACGAAGTGGAAACGCCAGGCTCTTCAAAAAGCTCGAAACACTGGTTACCTATCTGCACCAACTGGGAATCGATCATTTTGAGGTGGACAGTTCCACCTACGACCCTAGCCAATTGAGCACTTACCAGCGACCCGATCGTGCGGATGCACTGAAGCGGGCTCATGAAGCCAGCGCCTATGACGCGTGGTTTATCGAACAGGTTGAGGCCAGCCTCAATGATCCTTCTCCAGCAATGGAAGACGAAGCCGTGGAGAGGATCTTCGCCGCGCGCCGCGCTGCGCTCAGGGCTAAGCGCCACTGATGCGCCTGACCTGGCACACCAAAGCCCAGCAAGACCGCCTGAGGATCATGAATTTCGTAGCTGAAGGCAACCCTGAAGCGGCTATCGTGCTAGATACAGAATTCAGGGATAGAGCAAGACGGGCAGCTCTGCGGCCAGCCATCTACAAGCCGGGGCGCTACCAGGGGACAAGGGAAATCGTTGTTCGACCCAATTATGTGATGGTCTATCGAGTAACGCACGACAGCGTCGAGATCCTGCGTATTCTGCACGCACGGCAGCGATGGCCGTGACCATGACAGGGTGTTAAACGAAAAAGCCGCCTCGAAGGGCGGCTTTTTCGTTGATGCGGGCTACAGCTTAGAGCTGTGGGCCTGCCGCCTTGATGGCGTCGGAAACTTCAAACTTCTTGAAGTTCTCGATGAACAGCTTGGCCAGGCCTTTGGCAGCTTCGTCGTAGGCAGCCTTGTCTTCCCAGTTGGTACGCGGGTTGAGCAGGTTGGTATCAACGCCGGCAACGGCCTTCGGCACGTCCAGGTTGATGATGTCCAGGTGCTCGGTCTCGGTACCTACCAACGCGCCGCTCTGGATCGCAGCGATCACAGCACGGGTAGTCGGGATGCTGAAGCGCTTGCCAACGCCATAGCCACCGCCGGTCCAGCCGGTGTTGACCAGGTAGACCTTGGAATCAAAGCCCTTGATGCGCTTGATCAGCAGCTCAGCGTACTCGCCAGCCGGACGCGGGAAGAACGGCGCGCCGAAGCAGGTGGAGAAGGTCGACTTGATGCCGCCGCCCGAACCCATTTCGGTCGAACCGACCAACGCGGTGTAGCCGGACAGGAAGTGGTAGGCCGCCTGCTCGTTGTTCAGGATCGACACTGGCGGCAGTACGCCGGTCAGGTCGCAGGTCAGGAAGATTACAGCGTTCGGCTCGCCGCCCAGGTTCTTCTCGGAACGCTTGGCAACGTGCTCCAGCGGGTAGGCTGCGCGGCTGTTCTGGGTCAGGCTGACATCGGCATAGTCGGCGTGCTTGGCATCGTCGATAACGACGTTTTCCAGGACTGCGCCGTGCTTGATGGCTTTCCAGATGACCGGCTCGTTCTTCTCGGACAGGTCGATGCACTTGGCGTAGCAGCCGCCTTCGATGTTGAAGACAACGCCTTCGCCCCAGCCGTGCTCGTCGTCACCGATCAGGTAACGGCTTTCGTCGGCCGACAGGGTGGTCTTGCCAGTGCCGGACAGACCGAAGAACAGGGTCACGTCGCCCGCTTCGCCGATGTTGGCAGCGCAGTGCATTGGCAGCACGTCGGCGGCCGGCAGCAGGAAGTTCTGCACCGAGAACATGGCTTTCTTCATCTCACCGGCGTAACGCATGCCAGCGATCAGAACCTTCTTCTGGGCGAAGTTGATGATCACGCAGCCATCGGAGTTGGTGCCGTCACGCTCTGGCTCGCACTCGAAGTTGGCCACATTAAGCACTTGCCACTCATCACGACCAGCCGGGTTGTACTGGGCCGGGTTGATGAACAGGCAACGACCGAACAGGTTCTGCCAGGCAGTCTGGGTGGTCATCTTGACCGGCAGGTAGTGATCTTCGGCAGCCCCTACGTGAACGTGGGAAACGAAGTGTTCCTGTGCGTTGTTGAACGCCTCGACACGAGCCCACAGGGCATCGAACTTGTCGGCCGGGAACTTGCGGTTGATCGGGCCCCAGGCGATAGCTTCGCTGGTGCTGGGTTCGTCGACGATGAAACGGTCAGCTGGCGAACGGCCGGTACGGTGGCCGGTTTTCACGACCAGCGCGCCAGTGTCGGCGAGCTCGCCTTCACCGCGGCTCAGCGCTTCTTTTACCAGATCATCGACGCTCAGGTCGGTGTACACGGTGTTATTGGCTTGCGTCATGAGATACCCCATCCGGCCCGAGGCCGAGTGCTCCAAACGTTTTGTAGTTGTCTGTTTCAAACTACTACAGCGAAAAAAGTGGCCGGATTATGCCAGAAACGCCCAAAAAAAGTAGGCCCCTCCTGTCAGAACTGCGGTTTAGCGCAGTTCGACAGGAGATTGTCCTGTAGTGAAACGTTTTAGTGGCGAGTTTCTGACGCCGAGTCCGTGCCGCCACCGGCAAACAGTTGCGCAACATCGGTGGCATCGAACAGATACCGCTGGTTGCAGAACTGGCAATCGACCTCGATTTGCCCGCCATGTTCAACTACCAGCTGCTCGGCATCCTGCTGGCCGAGGCTGACCAGAGCGTTACCCGAGCGCTCGCGCGAGCAGCTGCAGCGGAACTGCAACGGCTGGATGTCGAACAGGCGCACGGCGTCCTCGTGGTACAGGCGGTGCAGGACGGTTTCGTTGTCCAGGCCAAGCAGTTCTTCGGCCTTGACGGTGTTGGCCAGTGCGGTGACGTGGTTCCAGCTCTCTTCACGCTCTTCGCTGTCTTTCTGGCGGTCGGCGGGCAGTTGCTGGACCAGCAGACCACGGGCACGCGTGCCATCTGCGGTGAGCGTGATGCAGGTGTTGATCTGCTGGGACATGACGAAGTAGTTGGTGAAGCACTCCGACAGATCCTGGCCATGCAGGTCGACCATGCCCTGGTAACGCTGACCGTTGACCGGGTCGATGGTCAGTGCCAGCACGCCTTCGGGCATCAGGTCGGCCAAGCTCGCGTCATCGCTGATCTGGCTCGCTTCGTAACGCGCCAGGCCACGGATCTCGTGCTCGCTGGAACATTCGATCATCAACAGCGGCACGGGGCCTTCGGACCTCGCCTGAAGAATCAGCAAGCCATCGAACTTCAGGGTGCCGACCAGCAAGGCGGCGGCGGCCATCAATTCGCCGAGCAGCTGCGCGACAGGTTGTGGGTAGGGATGCTTGGCCAGCACTTCGGCATAGCTGCGCTCGAGCCCGACCATTTCGCCGCGCACATCGCGGTCATCGAAGATGAATCGTTGGGTGAAATCGGTATCCGGCAAATCGCTCATAGGTTCTGGCTGTCTGAAAATGATGTCAAAATGTTTACAGGCTTGCGAAAAGCCCGCTGCAGAGCGCTCACGAGGCGCTCGTTATCCCGTTTGCATTAGAGGTATCTTATGGACAATCGACCACTGTTCCAAGCAAGGTGGTCCTGGGGGCCCTTGGCAGCCTGCACGCTGCTACCCATCGCACTACTGTGTTTCTGGTTATGGCCATTTGGCCAGATCCTTTGCCTGACTTTCGACGAGTGGCTGTTCCATGCCCTCAATGGGCCGCTGGCCGACAACGCCGCCTGGCGTTACATCTGGACCTTGGGCAGCTTGCGGCCGTTCGACATTGTCGTCGGCCTGATCCTGCTGGCCCTGCTGATCCGCGGTGAATGGGTGTTCAAGGCAAGCCAGGTACGCCAGGCGTTTTTCGCCTTCTTGATCACCCTTCTCCTCTTAGTGGTGGTTCGCGCACTGTTTTCCAAGTGGGTCGATGCATCTGGCTGGCAGCACGACAGTCCATCGATGGTATTTAGCGATGCCATTCGCCTGAGTGATTACTACCCCAACCTTGAAGCCCATTGGGAGCTCAAGGACCGTTCCAGCAAGAGTTTCCCGGGCGACCATGCCTCGGTGCTGCTGGTGTGGGCGCTGTTCATGAACCTGTTCAGCCGCCGCCTGGGGCAGAAGCTGGTGATCTGGGGGCTGGCCGCGCTGTTCATGCTACCGCGCCTGGTGGCTGGTGCGCACTGGGGACAGGACGACTACATCGGCGGGTTGCTGATGGCGGTATTGGCGCTGGGCTGGAGCTGCTACACGCCGCTGTCGGCCAAGGGCAGCGCGGCGCTGGTGCGCTGGACTGCGCCGCTGTTTGGGCTGGTGCAGCGGTTGCCATTGGTCGGCAGGCTGGCGGTGGTGCGCGGCGCCTGATCCATTGTTGGGGCTGCTTTGCAGCCCCAACAGCCTCACCTCAGTCGAAGCTGCCATGTAACTGGTGAATCTGCCGCCGCTGCTTCTTGTTCGGCCGGCCATCGGTAGTCATGCCCAAGGCACCATCCTTGCGCATCTGCGCAGCCTGCTCACGGCGGCGGATACTTTCTTCGGTCTCCTCGTACAGCAATTGCGCCTCAGGCGCCCCGCGGCGGACCACCGACAGCGCCTTGACCCTTACCGTACGCTCGTCAAAGCCGGTACGCAGGACAAACTCATCGCCCACTCGCGGCTCCTTGCCAGGCTTGCAGCGCTCGCCGCGGCAATGCACCTTACCGCTTTCGATGGCCGCCTTGGCCAGGGCGCGGGTCTTGTAGAAACGCGCCGCCCACAGCCATTTGTCCAGGCGAACCTTGTCATCTTCATCCGGCTTGTGTGCCATCTCTTTACCTCGAATTCTGTCTTTCACGGAACTGTACTACCGTGACTGACGGATGCAAAAAATCTGCGCGATCTTTAAAGTCCACCACCTTATTCGCAGGGTGTGATTAGTGAAGACATTTGACCATCTGAGTGTGATCGGCCTGCGCGAGTGGGTCGCCCTGCCCGACCTCGGTGTCGCAGGGCTAAGGGCCAAGATCGACACCGGCGCCAGCACCTCCAGCCTGCATGCAACGGACGTCGAAACGTTTGAACGTGACGGCCAGCCGTGGGTCCGTTTTACTGCGCACCTCGGAACCGTGGTGCAGCTGCGCCATCGCCGCTGTGAAGCACCGCTGGTGACCATGAAGACCATCAAGAGCTCCAATGGCCACGCCCAGGTGCGTTATGTGATCCGTACCGCGCTGGCGCTGGGCGATCGGGTCTGGGAAGTGGAGTTCACCCTGGCCTGTCGCAAGGCCATGCGTTATCGCTTGCTGCTAGGCTCCAAGGCGTTGATACACGGGCAACTGGTGGTCAACCCCGGCTTGAAATATGTTCAGGACAAACCGGCCTTTCCGGCCACCCTTTCCCCTGTCACAGGTGCTGCATGAAGATCGCTGTGCTGTCGCGTAATCCGCGTCTGTATTCCACCCGCCGCCTGGTTGAAGCCGGTACCCAGCGCGGCCATGAGATGGTTGTGATCGATACCCTGCGCGCCTACATGAACATCGCCAGCCACAAGCCGCAGATCCACTATCGCGGCAAGCCGCTGGAAGGTTTCGACGCGGTGATCCCACGGATCGGCGCCTCGGTCACCTTCTATGGCTGCGCGGTGCTGCGCCAGTTCGAGATGATGGGCGTCTATCCGCTCAACGAGTCGGTGGCCATCGCCCGCTCGCGAGACAAGCTGCGCTCGCTGCAGTTGCTGTCGCGGCGCGGGATTGGCCTGCCGATCACCGGCTTCGCGCATTCGCCGGATGACATCCCCGACCTGATCCAGATGGTCAACGGTGCACCCCTGGTGATCAAGGTCCTCGAAGGCACCCAGGGCATCGGCGTGGTGCTGTGCGAGACTACCCAGGCGGCCGAATCGGTGATCGAGGCGTTCATGGGCCTGAAACAGAACATCATGGTCCAGGAATACATCAAGGAGGCCGGCGGTGCCGATATCCGCTGCTTCGTGGTGGGCGACAAGGTGATTGCCTCGATGAAGCGCCAGGCCAAGCCGGGTGAGTTCCGCTCCAACCTGCATCGTGGGGGCGTCGCCAGCCTGATCAAGATTACCCCTGAAGAACGCATTACTGCCATCCGCGCCGCCAAGGTGATGGGCCTGAGCGTGGCCGGGGTGGACATTCTGCGCTCCAATCACGGACCACTGGTGATGGAGGTGAACTCATCGCCTGGGCTGGAGGGCATCGAGGTGACCACCAGCAAGGACGTGGCAGGGATGATCATCGAGCATCTGGAGAAGAATGGCGGGCCGAATCAGACCCGGACCAAAGGCAAAGGTTGAGCGTGGCTGTGCCGGCCTCTTCGCGGGGCAAGCCCGCTCCTACAGGATCTGGCGTGACCCTGTAGGAGGCCGGCACAGGCCTAATGAATCAAACCGCATTGCGCGGCAGCAGCAACCCCAACGGCAAGCGCACCCGCGCCTCGATCCCACCGCCGGAGCGATTGCGCAACTCGACATTGCCGCCATGCTGGGCCGCGATCCGCTTGACGATCGCCAGCCCCAGCCCGGTGCCCTTGCCACCCCGCGCCCGATCTCCGCGAATGAACGGGTTGAAGATCGTCTCCAGCTCCGACTCATCGATACCCGCACCCCGGTCCAGCACGCTGAGCACCACGTACGGCGCGCTGTCATCACCCGACACGTAGGCCGCCACCTCGACGCCCTTGCCCGCGTGATGCAGGGCATTGCCGATCAGGTTGCCGAGCATGCGCTTGAGCGAAACCCGCCGCAGCGGGAATGGCGGGATCGGCTCCAGGCACAAACGCACGCGCTCTTCCGGCTGGTTATAGGGCGCCACCACCTCGCGAACCAGCGCACCGAAATCGATCTCTTCCACTGGCTCGTCACGGCCATCGCGGATGAACGCCAGGAACTGATCGAGAATCGCGTCCATGTCTTCGATGTCGCGCACCATGTCATCGGTGAGGTCGTTGTCATTGGGCATCAACGACAGCGACAGGCGCAGGCGGGTCAGCGGCGTGCGCAGGTCATGGGACACCCCCGCCAGCATCAGCTCGCGCTCGCGCGCGGCCTGTTCGACGTCTTCGGCCATCTGGTTGAACGAGCGATACACCTCGGCCATTTCGCTCGGCGTGTCGCTGACCGGCAAGCGCACGCTGCGCCCCTGGCCCAACTGGCGCGCAGCGAACACCAGGCGCTTGAGCGGTTGGTTGAGCTGACGGACGAAGATCCACGCCGAAGCAGTCGACAACAGGCCAATGGCCAGGAACCAGCCGAGCACGTTCCAGATCTTCTGCCCGCGCAGTGGGTGCGGGTACAGCGGCACCTTCAGCCAGCCAGGGCCCAGGCTCGGTGCGTTGACCCACAGCGCCGGTGGCGCGTGCACACGCAGGCGCACTTCGGTGTCATCGCCCAGCTCGGCCTGCATCTGGCGTTGGTAGATCTCGCTGTACGGCCAGTGCTGCTCGCCTTCCGGCACGCCGGAGCCGGTCACCCGGATCAGACCCGCGGCCTCGGCGATCTTGTCGCGGTTCTCTTCGTCGGCCGCCCAATAGGCACGCAGGGTCAAGGCCACACCGTGGCTGTACTGGCGGTCGACCAGGACGTCCTCGTTCATCAGCAGGTACACCAGGGTCAGCGCCTTGGAGAACAGGACGACGATCAAGACCAGCCACAGCGTGCGGGCGAAGAAGCTTTGCGGGAACCACAGGGGGGTTTTCATCGAGGACGACTACTGCCAGACGGCGCGAGCAGGGCTCGCCGGGGTTGCTGGCCGGCCATAGACGCAAACAGGGCGACCCGTTCGGGTCGCCCTGGCGCATCTCGGCCAGCCTGCAGGCTCATTTGCCGGCGTTTCCGTCCGGCACGAATACGTAGCCCACGCCCCAGACTGTCTGGATGTAGCGCGGCTTGGACGGATCCGGTTCAATCATGCGGCGCAGGCGCGAGATCTGCACGTCAATGGAGCGCTCCAGTGCATCCCACTCGCGACCGCGGGCCAGGTTCATCAGTTTGTCGCGGGTCAGCGGCTCACGGGCGTGCATGACCAGCGCCTTGAGCACGGCGAACTCGCCGGTGGTGAGCATGTGCACTTCTTCGCCGCGCTTGAGTTCGCGGGTGGCCAGCGACAGCTCGTAGTCGCCGAAGGTGACCGTCTCGTCTTCGCTGCCGGGCGCGCCAGGAACGGTCGGCGCCTGACGGCGCAGCACAGCCTTGACCCGCGCTACCAGCTCATCCGGGTTGAACGGCTTGGCCAGGTAGTCGTCGGCGCCCAGCTCCAGGCCCTTGATGCGGCTGACCTCATCGCCCTTGGCGGTGAGCATGATGATCGGGATCTGATTGTTCGCCGCGCGCAGCCGGCGGCAGGCGGACAGGCCGTCCTCGCCAGGCAGCATCAGGTCGAGCACCACCAGGTTGAACACTTCACGGGCCAGCAGCCGGTCCATCTGTTCGACGTTGGGCACCGCACGGGCGCGAAAGCCCTTGCTGGTGAAGAAACGTTCCAGCAGGCTGCTGAGCCCCGGATCGTCGTCGACGATGAGAATCTTGTCACCTTCAGCTGTATTTGCGGTGCTGGTCATCAATAACTCCTCTGATATCGCTGCGTATTATGGCGTAGCCATTGCAGCGCGTGCCGTGTGCATTGTTAGCAGATTTTTCCCCGGGCGCCAGTTCCACGCTGGCCGGGCCGGCCCAGTGCCATCACCGCAAGCCGTGCGTGATGCGTATAATGCGCGCCTTTCACCCAGCGCCGCCGGGCTCGAATGCCCACCTGCGGCCTCCAGTATTCACATATTGTCAGGTGGTTCTCATGGACAGCATCAACAGCCGTATCGCCGAGGAACTGGGCGTTCGTCCACAACAGGTCGAAGCGGCCGTGGCCCTGTTGGACGAAGGCTCGACAGTGCCCTTCATCGCCCGCTACCGCAAGGAAGTGACCGGCAGCCTGGATGACACCCAACTGCGCCACCTGGACGAGCGCCTGCGCTACCTGCGCGAGCTCGACGATCGCCGCGCGAGCATCCTCTCCAGCATCGAGGAGCAAGGCAAGCTGACCCCGGAGCTGGCCCGCGAGATCAAGCTGGCCGACACCAAGACCCGCCTCGAAGACCTCTACCTGCCCTACAAGCAAAAGCGCCGCACCAAGGGCCAGATCGCCCTCGAAGCCGGCCTCGGCGACCTCGCCAATGGCCTGTTCAACGACCCGCAGCTGACCCCGGAAACCGAAGCGGCGCGCTTTGTCGATGCAGAAAAAGGCGTGGCCGACGTCAAGGCTGCGCTGGAAGGCGCCAAGTACATCCTCATGGAGCGCTTCGCCGAAGATGCCGGCCTGCTGGAAAAACTGCGTGGTTTCCTCAAGCAGGAAGCCGTGCTCAGCGCCCGCCTGGTTGCCGGCAAGGAAGAGGAAGGTGCCAAGTTCCGCGACTACTTCGCCCACGACGAACTGCTGCGCACCGCGCCCTCGCACCGCGCCTTGGCGATCTTCCGCGGCCGTAACGAGGGCATCCTCAGTGCGACGCTGAAGGTCGGCGAAGAGCTGCCGGGCACCCTGCACCCGTGCGAGATGATGATCGGCAGCCACTTCGGCGTGGAAAACCGCGGTCGCCCGGCGGACAAGTGGCTCGGCGAAGTGGTGCGCTGGACCTGGAAGGTCAAGCTCTACACCCACCTCGAGACCGACCTGTTCGGCGAGCTGCGTGAGGGCGCCGAAGGCGAGGCGATCAACGTTTTCGCGCACAACCTGCACGACCTGCTGCTGGCCGCACCGGCCGGCCCACGTGCCACCCTCGGCCTCGACCCGGGTCTGCGTACCGGCTGCAAGGTCGCCGTGGTCGATGGCACCGGCAAACTGCTCGACACCGCCACCGTCTACCCGCACGTACCGCGCAACGACTGGGACCGCACCATTGCCGTGCTGGCCGCCCTGTGCGCCAAGCACTCGGTCGAGCTGATCGCCATCGGCAACGGCACCGCCAGCCGCGAAACCGACAAGCTCGCCGCTGAACTGATCAAGAAATACCCAGCGCTGAAGATGACCAAGATCATGGTCTCCGAAGCCGGCGCTTCGGTGTATTCCGCCTCCGAGCTGGCCGCACGCGAATTCCCCGACCTCGACGTGTCGATCCGTGGCGCCGTGTCGATTGCCCGCCGCCTCCAGGATCCACTGGCCGAGCTGGTCAAGATCGATCCGAAATCGATCGGTGTCGGCCAGTACCAGCACGACGTGTCGCAGTTGAAACTGGCGCGCGGCCTGGACGCTGTAGTCGAGGACTGCGTGAACGCCGTGGGCGTTGACGTCAACACCGCCTCGGTCGCCCTGCTGACGCGGATTTCCGGGCTCAACGCCACCCTGGCGCAGAACATCGTTGCCCACCGCGATGCCAATGGCCCGTTCGCCACCCGCGTGGCGCTGAAAAAAGTCAGCCGCCTCGGCGAAAAGACCTTCGAGCAGGCCGCCGGCTTCCTCCGCGTGATGAACGGCGACAACCCGCTGGACGCCTCGGCGGTGCACCCGGAGGCCTACCCGCTGGTGCAGCGCATCGCTGCCGACACCGACCGCGACATCCGCTCGCTGATCGGCGACAGCGGCTTCCTCAAGCGCCTCGACCCGAAGAACTTCACCGACGAGACCTTCGGCCTGCCGACCGTCACCGACATTCTCCAGGAGCTGGACAAACCCGGCCGCGACCCACGCCCGGAGTTCAAGACCGCCTCGTTCCAGGACGGCGTCGAAGAACTCAAGGACCTCGAGCCAGGGATGATTCTTGAAGGCGTGGTGACCAACGTCACCAACTTTGGCGCCTTCGTCGACATCGGCGTGCACCAGGACGGCCTGGTGCACATCTCGTCGCTGTCGGAGAAGTTCATCAAGGACCCGCGTGAAGCGGTCAAGGCCGGCGACGTGGTCAAGGTCAAGGTCATGGAAGTGGACATCCCGCGCAAGCGCATCGCCCTGTCCATGCGCATGAGTGACACCCCGGGCGAGAAGGTCGAAGGCAACCGTGGTGGCGGCCGTGGCAACGGTGGCAACCGCCCCCAGCAGGCCCCGCGCCAGCGTGAGACCACCACAGCCGCACCGGCCAATAACGCCATGGCATCGCTATTCGCCAACGCCAAGCAGTTGAAGAAGAAATGATCGACGTTCCCAGCGAATACGTCGAAAGCGCCTTCAGCCAGCTGCTCGGCTGCCGCCTGCAACGCCTCGACGAGGGCGTTGCCGAGGTGGCCCTGGCCCTCGCGCCGCAACTGCGCAACCGCGGCCAGAATCTGCACGGCGGGGCGATCTTCAGCCTGGTCGATATCGCCATGGGCCTGGCCTGCTCGGCCAGCCATGGTTTCGACCAGCAGAGCGTGACCATCGAATGCAAGATCAACTACATGCGCGGCGTCAGCGACGGTGAGGTGCTGTGCACCGCGCGCGTGCTGCACGCCGGCCGGCGCACCCTGGTGGTCGACGCCGACGTAGTCCAAGGCGACAAGCTGGTAGCAAAAGCGCAGGGAACCTTCGCAGTTCTCTAGCTCCCAAAGTGGTATCTGCGGTATTTTCGGCAGTGCGACGGCGCTGCCGGAACCGCGTAACCAGGCGACAACGCCAGTTCCTTTGTCCCTACCCTTGTAGACCGTCATTTCTACCCCCATATTGGGGCGACTGACGCGTGAAGGAATACATCTTGAGCGAACTCCTCAACAGCCGCCTGAGCCTGCTCAGTGCCAATCTCCCCTTGCTCAAGCAGTGCCTGCACGGTATTGAGCGCGAATGCCTGCGCGTGACCGACCAAGGTCGCCTGGCCCAGACCCCGCACCCTGAGGCCTTGGGTTCGGCGCTGACCAACGAGCAGATCACCACCGACTATTCCGAGTCCCTGCTGGAGTTCATCACCCCAGCCCTGGCAGACCCGGCAGCGGTGCTCGAGAACCTCGATGAGGTGCATCGCTTCGTTCAGTCCAAGCTGGGCAACGAATACCTGTGGAGCCCATCGATGCCTTGCGCGCTGCCGGCGGAGGAAGACATTCCGATCGCCTATTACGGCAGCTCCAATATCGGCCAGCTCAAGTACGTCTACCGCAAGGGCCTGGCCCTGCGCTACGGCCGCACCATGCAGTGTATCGCCGGTATCCATTACAACTTCTCCCTGCCCGAAGCGCTGTGGCCGCTGCTGCGCCAGGCCGAGGGTGGCAGCGAGAGCGACCGCGACTTCCAGTCGTCGGCGTACATCGCGCTGATTCGCAACTTCCGCCGTTACAGCTGGTTGCTGATGTACCTGTTCGGCGCCTCGCCGGCGCTCGACGCAGGCTTCCTGCGCGGTCGCGCGCACCAGCTCGAGCACCTCGACGCCGACACCCTGTACCTGCCGTACGCCACCAGCCTGCGCATGAGCGACCTGGGTTACCAGAGCAATGCCCAGGCCGGCCTGACGCCGTGCTACAACGACCTGGCCAGTTACACCGACAGCCTGCGCAAGGCGGTGGGCACGCCCTACCCGCCCTACGTCGAGGTCGGCACGCACAAGGATGGCGAGTGGGTTCAGCTCAACACCAACATCCTGCAGATCGAAAACGAGTACTACTCGAACATTCGCCCGAAACGCGTCACCTATACCGGCGAGCGCCCGATCCAGGCGCTGATGGCCCGTGGCGTGCAGTATGTCGAAGTGCGTTGCCTGGACATCAACCCGTTCCTGCCGGTGGGTATCGACCTGCCGCAGGCGCGCTTCCTCGACGCCTTCCTGCTGCTCTGCGCGCTGGACGACAGCCCGCAGCTGGGCAACGGCGAATGTGGCCAGTGCACCAGCAACTTCCTCAGCGTGGTCAAGGAAGGCCGCCGTCCTGGCCTCGAACTGCAGCGTAACGGCCAGCCGATCGAGCTCAAGGTCTGGGCCAGCGAACTGATCGGCCGCATCGCGCCGCTGGCCGCACTGCTCGATCAGGCCCACGGCGGCAATGAACACGCCAACGCCCTGAACGCGCAGCAAGCCAAGGTCGACGATGCCGCGCTGACGCCATCGGCGCAGGTCCTGGCGCGCATGACCGAGCACGATGAAAGCTTCGTCAAGTTCTCCCTGCGCCAGAGCCAGCTGCACGCCGAGACCTTCCGCGAGCAGCCGCTGAGCAGCGAGCGCCAGCAGGCATTCGAAACACTCGCCCGCGAGTCGCTGGCCAAGCAGGCCGAGCTCGAACAGACCGAAGTCGGTGATTTCGACCTGTTCGTCGGTGCCTACCAGGCCAGCATCCTGGCGATCAGCAACTGATGACCCGCACCGCCACGTCGCGCAAGCCGCGCGCCAGCAGCCAGGCCAGGATCGAAGCGATCCTGGCGGCGGCGCGCGAGTTGCTCGCTGAACAGGGCGTGGCGGGGCTGTCGATCTACAGTGTGGCTGAGCGGGCGCAGATTCCACCGTCTTCGGTGTACCACTTCTTCGCCAGTGTGCCGGCCTTGCTCGAAGCGTTGACGGCAGACGTGCACCGGGCCTTTCGCGAGGCCTTGCGGGCGCCTATCGACGGCGCTGCGCTGGTGACCTGGCATGATCTGTCGCGGGTGATCGAGCAGCGCATGCTGTTGATCTACAACCAGGATGCTGCCGCCCGGCAGTTGATCCTGGCCCAGCATGGTTTGAGTGAGGTGACCCAGGCTGACCGCCAGCACGACATGGAACTGGGCGAGCTGATGCACAAGCTGTTCGACCAGTACTTCCAGCTGCCAGCGGTGCCGAGCGATGTCGATGTGTTTGCCTTGGCCATGGAGCTGAGCGACCGGGTGTATGCCCGCTCGGTGCAACTGCATGAGCAGATTACCCCGCGCATGGCCGAGGAAGGCCAGCGGGTCTTTGAGGCGTATCTGGGGTTGTATCTGCCGCCTTTCCTGCCTAAACGCTGATGTTTCTGGGGCCGCTTTGCGGCCCCAGAGGTCATCACAGCTTGGCGATAGACACTTCAGTCGATTTGACGAAGGCAATCACTTCGCTGCCCACCTGCAGCTCCAGCTCTTTCACCGAGCGGGTGGTGATCACCGAGGTGACCACGCCGGAGGCGGTCTGTACGTCGATTTCCGACAGTACCGGGCCTTCGAGGATTTCTTTCACAGTGCCTTTGAACTGGTTGCGGACGTTGATCGCTTTGATAGTCATGGTTTGCTTCCTTCAGTCTGGCTTCTGGGGTTCAGTGAGCCCAACGCAGTTGCGTGGGCAAAGGGGCTACAGGGTCCGGCTCGGGCGACGCGCCCGGGACGGCAAGAACACGGTTGAGTACTTCGCTTTCCAGCGCAGCCAGGCGGTGTGAACCACGCGCCCTCGGCCTTGCCAGGTCAACGGTGAGGTCCAGGCCGACCGCACCGTCCTCGATCAGGATCACCCGGTCAGCCACGGCGACAGCTTCGCTGACGTCATGGGTGACCAGCAGCACGGTAAAACCATGCTGGCGCCACAAGCGCTCGATTAGTTGCTGCATCTCGATCCGGGTCAGCGCGTCCAGCGCACCGAGCGGCTCGTCCAGCAGCAGCAGGCGTGGCTGGTGGATCAGCGCCCGGGCCAGGGCCACACGCTGCTTCTGGCCACCGGACAAGGACGCTGGCCACTCGTTGGCACGGTCAGCCAGGCCGACCGCCTCCAACGCTTCCAGGGCGCGTGGCCGCCAGTCTCCCGACAGGCCCAGGCCAACGTTGTCGATCACTTTCTTCCAGGGCAGCAGACGCGCGTCCTGGAACATCAAACGGGTTTCCTCGCGGGCCTCGGCCAGAGGCGCGGCGCCGGCCAGCAGCTCACCACCGCTGGGTTTGTCGAGCCCGGCCAGCAGGCGCAGCAAGGTGCTCTTGCCGCAGCCACTGCGGCCGACGATGGCGACGAACTGACCGGCCGGAATGTGCAGGTCGATCCCGCGCAGCACTTCACGCTGGCCGAAGGTCTTGCGCACACCCTGGGTAGCCAGGGGGATACCACGCAGCAAGCGCGGCGGTTGTTGCTTGAGCACGGTCATGCGCCCTCCTTCTTGGCCACTTGATAGGCCGGGTGCCAGCGCAACCAGACTCGCTCCAGGCCGCGGGCGGCGAGGTCGGCCAGTTTGCCGAGGACGGCGTACAGGACGATGGCCAGGACCACCACATCGGTCTGCAGAAACTCACGGGCGTTCATTGCCAGGTAGCCGATGCCGGCGTTGGCCGAAATGGTCTCGGCGACGATCAGGGTCAACCACATGAAGCCCAGGGCGAAGCGCACACCAACCAGGATCGACGGCAGCGCACCCGGCAGGATCACTTGGCGGAACAGACCAAACCCGGACAAACCGTAACTGCGCGCCATCTCGACCAGGGCCGGATCGACGTTGCGAATGCCGTGGTACGTATTGAGGTAGATCGGGAACAGGGTCCCCAGCGCCACCAGGAAAATCTTTGCCGACTCATCGATGCCGAACCAGAGGATCACCAGCGGAATCAGCGCCAGGTGCGGCACGTTGCGGATCATCTGCACCGAGCTGTCGAGCAGGCGTTCGCCCCAGTTCGACAGGCCGGTGATGAAGCCCAGCACCAGGCCGATGCTGCCCCCGATGACAAAGCCCAGGCCGGCGCGCCAGCCGCTGATCGCCAGGTGGCTCCAGATCTCGCCACTGCGCACCAGCTCGACGCCGGCGCTGATTACCGCGCTCGGTGCCGGCAGGATGCGGGTCGACAGCCAGCCTGCGCTGACCGCCAGTTGCCACACCGCCAGCAGCAGTACCGGCAAGGCCCAGGGCGCAAGACGGTGTGCCAGGGTTGAGGAAGTTGCGCGACTCATGCTTGGTTCCTCAGCTCTGCGACACGGACTTGGGCAGGATGTCGTTGGCCACCATCTCGCCGAACGGGCTCACATAACCCGCGCTTTTCGGTTGCTCCGGACGCTGCACATCGAGGTGCGGGAACAGCAGCTCGGCGACCCGGTACGACTCTTCCAGGTGGGGATAACCGGAGAAGATGAAGGTATCGATGCCCAGCTCCGCGTACTCCTTGACCCGTGCCGCGACGGTCGGGCCATCGCCAACCAGGGCGGTACCCGCGCCACCGCGCACCAGACCGACGCCGGCCCACAGGTTGGGGCTGACTTCGAGGTTGTCGCGGTTGCCGCCGTGCAGGGCAGCCATGCGCTGTTGGCCGATCGAATCGAAACGCGCCAGCGAGGCCTGGGCACGGGCAATGGTCTCGTCGTCCAGGTGCGAAATCAGCTTGTCGGCAGCGGCCCAGGCTTCTTCGTTGGTTTCACGCACGATCACGTGCAGGCGAATCCCGAAGCGCACCTCGCGGCCTTGGGCGGCGGCTTTCTTACGCACTTGGGCGATTTTTTCCGCGACGGCAGAGGGCGGCTCGCCCCAGGTCAGGTACAGCTCGACCTGTTCGGCGGCGAGGTCCTGGGCGGCTTCCGACGAGCCACCGAAGTACAGCGGCGGACGCGGTTGCTGGATCGGTGGATAGAGCAGCTTGGCGCCCTTCACCTGAATGTGCTTGCCGTCGTAGTCGACGTTCTCGCCTTCGAGCACCTTGCGCCAGATGCGGGTGAACTCGACCGACGCCTCGTAACGCTCCTGATGGTTCAGGTGCAGGCCGTCACCGGCCAGTTCGTCCGGGTCACCGCCGGTTACCAGGTTGAACAGCGCGCGGCCATTGGACAGGCGATCAAGGGTGGCCGCCTGGCGTGCTGCCACGGTCGGCGAAATGATCCCGGGGCGCAGCGCAACCAGGAACTTCAGGTGTTGGGTCACCGGAATCAGTGACGCGGCCACCAGCCAGGAATCTTCGCAAGAACGGCCGGTCGGGATCAGCACACCGCCGAAACCAAGGCGGTCGGCGGCCTGGGCGATCTGCTGCAGGTAGCCGTGGTCGACCGCGCGGGCGCCATCGGAGGTGCCCAGGTACTTGCCGTCACCGTGGGTGGGTAGAAACCAGAAGATATTCAGGCTCATTGGAGTTGTCTCCTCAAGGGTGGCTCAGCCGGGGCGGCGCCCCGGCACAGGCAAATCAATCAAGGCGCGCTAGCGACCTTGGCCGGGGGTGTCCAGATCACGTCCTTGATGCTCAGCGGCTTGGGAATCAGCTTCAAAGCCTGGAAGGTATCGGCGATCTTCTGTTGTGCAGCCACGACTTCAGGGGTGAGCGGCGCGGCACCGTAGCCTTGACGCTTGACCGAGGTCAGGGTGATGTCGGCCGGCAGGCCGAGCAGCGGCGCGACCTGGTCGGTAACCTCTTGCGGATTGGCCTGGGACCATTCGCCCACAGCGCGGACTTCATCGATCAGCGCGCTGATCACAGCGGGGTGCTGGGTCGCGTAGTCACGGGTGGCGAGGTAGAACTGGTGGTTGTCGACCAGGTCCTTGCCATCACGCAGGGTGCGCGCTTGCAGCTGTTGCTCGGCGGCGGCCTGGTACGGGTCCCAGATCACCCAGGCATCGACGCTGCCCCGCTCGAAGGCGGCACGGGCATCGGACGGCGGCAGGTAGACCGGCTGGATGTCGCTGTACTTGAGGCCAGCGTCTTCCAGGGCGCGCACCAGCAGGTAGTGCACATTGGAGCCTTTGTTGAGGGCGACTTTCTTGCCTTTGAGGTCTTTCACCGACTGGACCGTCGAGCCTTTCGGCACGAGGATCGCCTCGCTGTGCGGCGCCGGTGGCTCATAGGCGACGTAGAGCAGGTCGGCACCGGCGGCCTGGGCGAACACCGGCGGAGTTTCCCCGGTCACGCCGAAGTCGATCGAGCCGACGTTGAGCCCTTCAAGCAGCTGCGGGCCGCCGGGAAACTCGGTCCACTGCACCTGGATGCCTTGGTCGGCCAGGCGCTTTTCCAGCGTGCCCTTGGCCTTGAGCAGCACCAGGGTGCCGTATTTCTGGTAACCGATGCGCAGGCTTTCGGCCTGGGCTTGGGTGATGGCGCCGAAGGACACAGCCGCCGCAAACAGGGCGACCAGACCACGACGCAAGAAGACTGTGCGCATGGCGCTTCTCCATTACGAATGAGGTTCGGGTTGCACCTGCTTGCCTCGTTGACGGGCGAGTAAGGTGAGACAGCGGTAAAGCGGTTGTGCCGGTTCAGATGCTCCAGCGAGCACTGATCAGGCGTTCATTGAGCTCCCCGGGGGCGACCGGTCTGGGTCGACGGGCCAGGGCGCTGTGAAAGGTTTCCAGCGAGTCCAGCAGACGCGCTTCGAGGCTTGCCGCGAGCTGCGCGGGGGTGTTGCCCTCACCGTAGGCAACCTGGCTATCGTCGGCGAAGATCCCTTGCAGGGTCTCTTGCGCCTTGAGTGCCGAGAGCACCGGCTTGAGGGCGTAGTCCACGGCCAGCATGTGAGCGATGCTGCCACCGGTGGCGATGGGCAGCACCACCTTGTGTTCCAGGGCGCGTTCCGGCAGCAGGTCGAGCAGGGTTTTCAGGGCGCCGGCAAACGACGCCTTGTACACCGGGGTCGAGACCACCAGGCCATCGGCCTGGGCCACCAGTGCCTGGAAATGGCGCACTTGCGGGCTGTCGAAGCGGGCGTGAAGCAAGTCTTCTGCGGGGAACTCACGTACCTGGAAGGTCACCACCTCGACGCCGCGCTCCTGCAGCCACTGGCTTGAACGCTGGAGCAACACGCCGGAGCGTGAACGGGTACTTGGGCTACCACCGACAGAAACAACCAACATGAGAAACGCTTCCTTCAATTTGTTGGCGGGGTTTGTGGTTGTAGCCCCGCGTCATGGAGTGACATTAACAGCCCGATACATATATCTATAAATCATATTTTTTCATTTGGTTATTCCATTAGGTTGTGAGTCAGCTAGTGAGGGCTTCGCCCTCATTTCGCGACACAAGGCCGCTCCCACAGAGTGGACCGCGCATGCCTTGCCGGACCGCTCGGAAAGGGGCGCGCAGCGCACCCAGTTATGTAAACCACTAGGCATAAAAAAGGGCCGTATAAACGGCCCGAAGATCCCTGCTTGGCTAAGAGCAATGCAACGTGGAATTCCTTAACGATTAGGTTGCGGGGTCAGACGCAGATACGGCTTCACGGCGCGGTAGCCCTTGGGGAAGCGCTGCTTGATCTCGTCCTCGTCCTTCAACGACGGCACGATCACCACTTCATCGCCGTCCTGCCAGTTACCCGGCGTGGCGACCTTGTGGTTGTCGGTCAGCTGCAACGAGTCGATCACCCGCAGGATCTCGTTGAAGTTGCGCCCGGTGCTGGCCGGATAGGTGATGGTCAGGCGCACCTTCTTGTTCGGGTCGATCACGAACAGCGAGCGCACGGTGAGGGTGTCGTTGGCGTTGGGGTGGATCAGGTCGTACAGGTCGGACACCTTGCGATCGGCGTCGGCGATGATCGGGAAGTTGACCACGGTGTTCTGGGTCTCGTTGATGTCCTCGATCCATTTGTGGTGCGAGTCGACCGGGTCGACCGACAGGGCAATCGCCTTGACGCCGCGCTGGGCGAAGTCGTCCTTGAGCTTGGCAGTCAAGCCCAGCTCGGTGGTGCACACCGGGGTGAAGTCGGCAGGATGGGAGAACAGCACACCCCAACTGTTGCCCAACCACTCGTGGAAGCGAATCTTGCCTTCGCTGGAATCCTGTTCGAAATCGGGGGCGATGTCGCCGAGTTTGAGGCTCATGGTGCGGCTCCTGTGTCTGCGTTATGGGTTCAATGTGCCTGCATTCGATGCGAAATAAAAAGAATAAATACTGATTTGTTTATAACCTAAAAGCATACGAAATCATGGGCACAAAAAAGCCTCGCACTAGGCGAGGCTCTCTTTGTGCAGCTACGACTTACTTGAAAGCGTAAGTGTAGTTGACGATGAAGCGGGTCTGGTCCTTGTCGACCGGGGACTCGCCCTCGCCACGGAAGATACCGTGACGCAGGCTGGCGCCGAGGCCTTTCAGGGTGCCTTCCTGGATCACGTAATCGACACGGGCGTCACGTTCCCACTCATGGTAGGTGCCGTTGCCCGAAACGTTACGGATGTCAGTACCACGCAGGTAGGACACCGAAGCCTTCAGGCCCGGTACGCCAGCGCGGGCGAAGTCATAGCTGTACTGACCGAAGGTGGTGTTGGTACCGGCACGGGCAAACTGGTTGATCATGCTGTCGGTGAACAGGTAGAAGCTGGCACCGCCTGCGCCTTCAGGACGGCCATTGCTGTCGGTGACGCCACCTTGGTTCAGCCAGACGAAACCGCCGTCATCGCTGACCTGCTGGTGGCCCAGCATCAACGCATGGCCACCCAGGGTGTAGGTGAACATGGCGGACCAGGTCTTGTTGTCAACTTCGCCGGTATCTTTAGCGTAGCCACCGTTGTTGTTGAAGTTGTAACCACCGCCGCTGCCGTTGCGGCCGTCGCTGCTGCTATCGAAGTAGCGCAGGTCGGTCTTGAACGACTGGTCGTCAGAGATCTTGAAGACGTGGGTCGCACCCAGGAAGTGCTGCTTGTAGAAGTCTTCCAGGTTCGAGTAGTAGTACTGCAGGGTCAGGTCTGGAGTGAGCTTGTAGTCCAGGCCGCCGTAGCGGAACTTGTTGCTGTCAGCGGTCGCGCCGTTGACCGACAAACCAGTACGGTTGCTCGACGCACGACCCATGGCGTGGGTCAGCTGACCGGCGTTGATGGTCAGGTTGTCGATTTCTTTCGAGGTGATGGTGCCACCTTCGAAAGTCTGCGGCAGCAGACGGCCGTCGTTGGAGACCAGGATCGGCAGCATCGGTGCGAGTGCGCTACCGAAGTGAGCTTCAGTCTTGGAGAAGCGTGCCTTGGCGTTACCGCCGATGCGAGCCCATTGGTCTACCGACGAACCGTTGGTTTCGCTTGGCATGAAGGTGCTGGTGTTCGGGTGCTTGCCACGGCCGCCATCCAGGTGAATACCCCAGAGTGCCTGAACATCGACACCGAAACCTACGGTGCCTTCGGTGAAGCCGGACAGGTAGTCGAGCTTGAAGCCCTGACCCGATTCACGGTTGTCAGCGCCGCCTTCACGGTTGTCGTCGTTGAAGTACATGGTGCGCGAGCTGACGGACAGCTTGCTGTCCTCTACGAAACCGGCAGCGCCTGCTTGTTGGGCGAGAACCCCCAGTGCCACGGCCAGAGCCAGGCTGGACTTGTACATGTTTTGCTCCTCTACGTTCTAATTTTTGTGTATCTCTGACGGCGGGATCTGCTGCCCCGCTCACCGTGGATTGGCGATTTAGTCCCAAAATGTGTCGTTCAAGTCAATCGTTTCCAATCGTTTCACGACTTTGGTCTAAGGCCACCTGCGCTACAGGATAATGACAATCCTATAAATCCAAAATGACCGTTTTATGAATTCCTAAGACTATTGCGGAATATCCTAGGAACCTTAACTGCCAAAAGTTGTATCGACCGCACCCTTTCATAGCTTTAGGTTATTTGCAAACGTTTGCTCATAACCTTATTCCACATCGTTCTGAGCGGCCGCAAAAGCCTAGCAGTGGATACGGTTCGCGCCAGGCTGAAGTTGTCCAGATCGCTGCGGAGCTTAAATCAATTGGCTCCTAAGCTAATGCAAAAAGGTTATTTATTTTCCGTTTCTTAGATCATCTAGTCTTCTCGCCATCCATCACACCGATTGCCTGACGAGGAGTTCAACCATGATCCCGCACGCTCCGCTGCGTCTGTTTGCCGCCCTGACCCTCGCCAGCAGCAGCTGGTTGGCCCAGGCTGCCGACCTCACCGTGGCCTACCAGACCACCGTCGACCCGGCCAAAGTGGCCCAGGTCGATGGCACCTACGAAAAGACCAGCAAGGCCAGCATCGACTGGCGCAAATTCGATAACGGCGCCGACGTGATTACCGCCGTCGCTTCGGGCGATGTCCAGATCGGCTACCTCGGCTCAAGCCCGCTGGCCGCTGCCGCCACGCGCAAGCTGCCAGTGGAAACCTTCCTCATTGCCACCCAGATCGGTGCCGGTGAAGCGTTGGTCGCCCGCGACAGCATCAAGACGCCGCAAGACCTGATCGGCAAGAAAGTTGCCGTACCGTTTGTTTCCACCGGCCACTACAGCCTGTTGGCCGCACTCAAGGCGTGGAATATCGACCCGGCCAAGGTGCAGATCCTCAACCTTGCGCCGCCGGCGATCATTGCCGCCTGGAAGCGTGGCGACATCGACGCCACCTACGTCTGGGACCCGGCCCTGGGCGTCGCCAAGGAAAACGGCAAGGTGCTGATCACCTCGGGCGAACTGGCCAAGCAAGGCGCGCCAACCTTCGATGCCTGGATCGTGCGCAAAGACTTCGCCGACAAGCACCCCGAGGTGGTCAAGGCCTTCGCCAAGGTCACCCTGGATGCCTACGCCGACTACCGCAAAGACCCGCAAGCCTGGCTGGCCAACCCGGACAACGTCGCCAAGCTGGTCAAGCTCTCGGGGGCCAAGCCGACCGATATCCCGGTACTGCTCGAAGGCAACGTCTACCCACTGGCCGCCGACCAGGCCAACGCCCTCGGTGCGCCAACCACCCAGGCCCTGACCGACACGGCCACCTTCCTCAAGCAGCAAGGCAAGGTCGACGCGGTACTGCCGGACTACTCGCCCTACGTCAGCGCCAAATACCTCCCCAACTGATCCGGAGCCTGTCATGGCCTTGCTCGAACTGGAGCGCATCAGCGCACAGTACCCCGGCGCCACTACCCCGGTGCTGGCCGACATCAACCTGAGCCTGGGCCCGCGCCAGCTGCTGGTGGCCCTCGGGCCATCAGGCAGCGGCAAGACCTCGCTGCTCAACCTGATCGCAGGCTTCGTCGCCCCCAGCGGCGGGCGCATCAGCCTCGATGGCGTGCCGGTGCAAGGCCCTGGCGCCGAGCGCGGCGTGGTGTTTCAGGACGACGCCCTGCTGCCCTGGCAGGACGTGCTGGGCAACGTCGCCTTTGGCCTGGAACTGGCCGGCGTGCCCCGTGCCGAACGCGAGGCCAAGGCCCGCGAAATGCTCGCCCTGGTCGACCTCGACGGGTTTGCCGGGCGGCGGATCTGGCAGCTCTCCGGTGGCCAGAAGCAACGCGTCGGCCTCGCCCGCGCGCTGGCGGCCAACCCACGCGTACTGCTCATGGACGAACCCTTCGGTGCACTCGATGCGTTCACCCGCGAACAGATGCAGGAGCTGCTGCTGCAGGTCTGGCAGCGCACCGCCAAACCGGTGTTCCTGATCACCCACGACATCGAAGAAGCGGTGTTTCTCGCCAGCGAACTGGTGCTGCTGGCGCCCAACCCCGGGCGCGTGGTCGAGCGTCTGCAATTGGATTTCGGCCAGCGCTACGCCGCCGGCGAATCGGCGCGGGCGATCAAGTCCGATCCTCACTTCATCGCTACCCGCGAGCACGTGCTGGCGCGGGTCTTCTCCCAACGTGAAACCGCCCAGCGGGAGGCATCGGCATGAGCAGCCTGGAACTGCCCGTTGCACGCAAACCGGCCAGCCCCGACAGGCCTGTGCCCAAACCCCGTTGGTCGCTGCCAACCCGCTGGATCAGCGCCCTGACCTTGGCCTCGCTGCTGCTGGTCTGGTGGCTGGTGACCGCGGCGGGGATGGTTGAGCCACTGTTTCTGCCCTCGCCGGCCGACATCCTGGCCAAGGCCTGGCTGCTGCTGACCCAGGGCTACATGGACGCCAGCCTCTGGCAGCACCTCGGCGCCAGCCTGGGTCGCATTGGCCTGGCGCTGGCCGCCGCGACCCTGACCGCGATCCCGGTGGGCATTGCCATCGGCTACAACCGCATCGCCCGCGGCATTTTCGATCCGTTGATCGAGTTCTACCGGCCGATTCCACCGCTGGCCTACCTGCCGCTGATCGTCATCTGGTGCGGTATTGGCGAGCTGTCCAAGGTGTTGCTGATCTACCTGGCGATCTTCGCCCCGATCGCCATCGCCACCGCCACCGGTGTGCGCACGGTCGACCCGGCCAAGCTGCGCGCGGCACAGTCGCTAGGCGCCAGCAAGGCGCAACTGATCCGCCACGTGGTGCTGCCCAGTGCCCTGCCGGACATCCTTACCGGTATCCGCATCGGCCTCGGGGTCGGTTGGTCGACCCTGGTCGCCGCCGAACTGATCGCCGCCACCAGCGGCCTGGGCTTCATGGTGCAGTCGGCAGCGCAGTTTCTGGTTACCGATGTGGTGGTGCTGGGGATTCTGCTGATCGCCCTGATCGCCTTCGCCCTGGAGATGGGCCTGCGCGCCCTGCAACGCAAGCTGGTGCCTTGGCACGGGCAGAGCCACTGAACAGAACGAGACCGCCATGAGCCTGACCATCACCCCTCTCAGCCCGGCGCTCGGCGCCCAGATCAGCGGCGTCGACATCAGCCGCGAGATCACCGCGCACGAGCGCGATGCCATCGAGCAGGCATTGCTCGAGCACCACGTGCTGTTCTTCCGTGAGCAGCCGTTGACCCCGGCGCAGCAGGCAGGTTTTGCTGCGCGCTTCGGCGACCTGCACATTCATCCGATCTACCCGAATGTGCCCGAGACGCCGCAGGTACTGATCCTCGACACTGCGGTCACCGACGTGCGTGACAACGCCGTGTGGCACACCGACGTGACCTTCCTGCCTACCCCGGCGCTGGGCGCGGTGCTCAGTGCCAAGCAGTTGCCGGCGTATGGCGGCGATACGCTGTGGGCCAGTGGTGTGGCGGCGTTCGAGGCGCTGTCGGCGCCACTGCGCACGCTGCTCGATGGGCTGACGGCAACCCATGACTTCACCAAGTCATTCCCGCTGGAGCGCTTTGGCAGCACCGCCGAAGACCTGGCGCGCTGGGAAGCGACCCGGCGCAACAACCCGCCGCTGTCGCACCCGGTGGTGCGCACGCATCCGGTCAGTGGGCGCAAGGCGTTGTTCGTCAATGAAGGGTTCACCACGCGGATCAACGAGCTCAGCGAGCAGGAGAGCGAGGCCTTGCTCAAGCTGCTGTTTGCCCATGCGACACGGCCGGAGTTCAGCATTCGCTGGCGTTGGCAGGAGAACGATGTGGCGTTCTGGGATAACCGCGTGACCCAGCACTACGCGGTGGATGATTACCGGCCGCAGCGGCGGGTGATGCATCGGGCGACCATCCTTGGCGATGCGCCGTATTAGCCACTGAAGAGATGGCGCTGGTATTGGGGGCGCGTTGCGCCCCCAAGGGCTATCAGACGGACGCAGCAGCCTGGGTCGGGCGTTTGATCTGCGGCGACGAGACGTTCGCCGCAGCGCCTTCTTCGATCGCCTGCTGGATCGCCTTGCGGCGACGCTCTTCGGCACGGCGGCTGAAGAACCAGACCATGAAGGTCACCAACGACACCGACAGCAGAATCAAACTGGCCACGGCGTTGATTTCTGGCTTCACGCCCAGACGCACTGCCGAGAACACTTCCATCGGCAAGGTGGTCGACCCTGGCCCAGACACGAAGCTGGCCAGCACCAGGTCGTCCAGCGACAGCGCAAACGACATCATGCCGCCCGCCGCCAGCGACGGTGCAATCATCGGAATGGTGATCAGGAAGAATACCTTCCACGGCTTGGCCCCGAGGTCCATCGCCGCCTCTTCGATCGACAGGTCCAGCTCACGCAGACGCGCCGACACCACCACCGCCACATACGCCGCACAGAACGTCGTGTGGGCGATCCAGATGGTGACGATACCGCGTTCCTGCGGCCAGCCAATCATCTGCGCCATGGCCACGAACAGCAGCAACAGCGACAGACCGGTAATCACCTCGGGCATTACCAGCGGCGCGGTGACCAGGCCGCCAAACAGCGTGCGGCCCTTGAAGCGGGTCACTCGAGTCAGTACGAACGCCGCCAGGGTGCCCAGCGCCACCGCGGCAACCGCGGTGTAGCAGGCGATTTCCAGCGAGCGCATGACCGAGCCCATCAGCTGCGAGTTGTCGAGCAGGCCGACATACCACTTCACCGACCAGCCGCCCCACACCGTCACCAGCTTGGAGGCGTTGAACGAGTAGATCACCAGGATCAGCATCGGCAGGTAGATGAACAGCAAGCCGAGCACCAGCATCAGCTTGGAAAAACTGAAACGCTTCATGCCCTGCCCTCCATCTCTTTGGCCTGGCTACGGTTGAACAGCAGGATGGGCACGATCAGGATCGCCAGCATCACTACCGCCAGCGCGGACGCCACCGGCCAGTCACGGTTGTTGAAGAATTCCTGCCACAGCACTTTACCGATCATCAGGGTTTCCGGGCCGCCGAGCAGCTCAGGGATGACGAACTCGCCCACCACCGGGATGAACACCAGCATGCAGCCGGCAACAATGCCGTTTTTCGACAGCGGCACGGTGATCTTCCAGAAACTGTTGAAGGTGCTCGAACCGAGGTCCGAAGCGGCTTCGAGCAGGCTCTGGTCATGCTTCACCAGGTTGGCGTACAGCGGCAGGATCATGAACGGCAGGTACGAATAGACCACGCCGATATACACCGCCAGGTTGGTATTGAGGATCTGCAACGGCTGGTCGATCAGGCCAAGCCACATCAGGAAGCTGTTGAGCAGCCCGTTGTTGCTGAGAATGCCCATCCAGGCGTACACCCGGATCAGGATCGCGGTCCAGGTCGGCATCATGATCAGCAGCAGCAGTACGGTCTGGCTTTCCTTGCGCGCATTGGCAATCGAATAGGCCATCGGGTACCCGATCAGCAGGCACAGCAAGGTGCTGATAAAGGCCATTTTCAGCGAGCCGAGGTAGGCCGAGAGGTACAGCTCATCCTCGGTCAACAGGCCATAGTTGGCCAGGTTGAGCACCAGCTGGATCTTGTCTTCGACGTAGGTGTAGATCTCGGTGTACGGCGGGATCGCCACGTCGGCTTCGGCAAAGCTGATTTTCAGAACAATGAAGAACGGCAGCATGAAGAACAGGAACAGCCAGATGAACGGTACGCCGATCACCAGGTGCCGTCCCTCCGGGACCAGCCGCTGGAAGGCTCGCTTGAGCTTGCGGATTTTCATGAGCGCAGCACCACGCCGCTGTCGTCTTCCCACCACACGTAGACTTCATCGCCCCAGGTCGGCCGGGTGCCCTGGCGCTCGGCGTTGGCCACGAACGACTGCACCACCTTGCCGCTCGGCAGCTCGACGTAGAACACCGAGTGGCCACCCAGGTAGGCGATGTCATGGACTTTGCCGCGCGACCAGTTGTACTCGTAGGTCGGCTGCTGAGTGGTGACCAGCATTTTCTCCGGACGCAGCGCATAGAGGATGCTCTTGTCCTCGACCGAGGTGCTGACGCCGTGGCCGACATAGATATTGCGTTCAAGCTCGGCGCTGGCGATCAGCGCGTGGCCTTCGGCGTCATCCACCACCTGCCCTTCGAACAGGTTGACGTTGCCGATGAATTCGCACACCAGGCGGCTGGTCGGGGTCTCGTAGATGTCGATCGGCGAGCCGATCTGAGCGATCCAGCCCAGGTGCATGATGGCGATGCGCTGGGCCATGGTCATGGCCTCTTCCTGATCGTGGGTAACCATCACGCAGGTCACACCGACCCGCTCGATGATCTCGACCAGTTCCAGCTGCATCTGCGAGCGCAGCTTCTTGTCCAGCGCGCCCATCGGCTCGTCGAGCAACAGCAGCTTGGGCCGCTTGGCCAGCGAGCGGGCCAGGGCCACCCGTTGACGCTGGCCGCCCGAGAGTTGGTGCGGCTTGCGCTTGGCGTACTGGGTCATGTGCACCAGCTTGAGCATCTCCGCCACGCGGGCGTCGATCTCGGCCTTGGGCATCTTGTCCTGCTGCAGGCCGAAGGCGATGTTCTGCGCGACGGTCATGTGCGGGAACAGCGCGTACGACTGGAACATCATGTTGATCGGCCGCTCGTAAGGCGGCATATCGGTGATGTCGACGCCATCGAGGAAGATCCGTCCTTCGGTCGGACGCTCGAAGCCTGCCAGCATTCGCAGCAGGGTCGACTTGCCTGAACCCGAGCCACCCAGCAGGGCAAAGATCTCGCCTTTGCGGATTTCCAGAGACACATCGTCCACGGCAATCGTTTCGTCGAACTTTTTTGTGACGCGGTCGATCTTGACCAGCACCTGTTTGGGCTGCTGGTCACCCTCGAGGGCTTTCTTATAGGCACCGGAGGCAACTGCCATGAGTGAAACTCCCAACAAGATTTTTTAAGCCCGCACGTGGAGTGCGCGGGTCTGGATGATTATTTGCCCGACTTGACCTTGGTCCAGCTGCGGGTCATCAAACGTTGCACCTTGGGCGGCAACTCACTGTTGACGAACATCTTGTCCAGCACTTCCTGCGGTGGGTAAACCGCGGCGTCAGTCCTTACGGCCTGGTCCATCAGGTCGCCAGCCTTGGGGTTCGGGTTGGCGTAACCGACGTAATCACTGACCTGGGCAATAACCTCAGGTTTCAGCAAATAATTGATGAGGGCGTGCGCCTCTTTGACGTTCTTGGCGTCGGCGGGGATCGCCAGCACATCGAACCAGAGGTTGCCGCCTTCCTTGGGAATCGCGTAGGCCAGATTGACACCCTTCTTCGCCTCTTCGGCGCGGGCCTTGGCCTGGAAGATATCGCCGGAGAAGCCTGCCGCGACGCAGATGTCGCCATTGGCCAGGTCGGTGATGTACTTCGAGGAGTGGAAATAGGTCACGTAGGGACGCACGGCGAGCAGCTTCGCTTCAGCCTTGGCGTAGTCCTTGGGGTCGGCGCTGTTGGGGTTCAGGCCCATGTAGTTGAGCACCGCCGGCAGCATCTCGTCAGCCGAGTCGAGGAATGCCACGCCACAGGTCGAGAGCTTTTTCATGTTCTCGGGCTCGAACAGCATGGCCCAGGAGTCGATGCTGTCGACGCCCAGTACCGCCTTGACCTTGTCAACGTTGTAGCCAATGCCGTTGGTGCCCCACAGGTAAGGCACGGCGTACTGGTTACCCGGGTCGTTCTTCTCGAGACGCTTCATCAGCGCCGGGTCCAGGTTGGAATAATTGGGCAGCAGGTTCTTGTCGAGCTTCTGGAACGCGCCCGCCTTGATCTGCTTGCCGAGGAAATGGTTGGACGGCACCACTACGTCATAGCCGGTGCGACCGGCCAGTAGCTTGCCTTCCAGGGTCTCGTTGGAGTCGAAGACGTCTTGCACCGGCTTGATGCCCGTGGCTTTTTCGAAGTCGGCGAGGGTGGTTGGCCCGATGTAGTCCGACCAGTTGTACAAATGCACCGTTGGCGCCGCTTGGACGCTGTATGCCAGCGTCAGGCCCGCTGCAGCCATCACGGCCTTGCGAAGTACAGAAATAGACAAGTGGGTAGTCCTCACAATCAGTGCATTGGGTGACGGCAGGCCGTTATGGCTGCGCCGCACACGCAAAACCGGCGCGCAACTTACCGTTGCAGCCTCGATGCCGCAAACTTATTTGCCGCTCAGCATCCCAGAGCCGGAGAAGCCCGGCCCAGAGAGCGTCAGGACGGGCTTACTTGCCCGACTTGATCTTGGTCCAGCTGCGGGTGATCAGACGCAGGGTGCCCGCGTCGAGGTCGCTGATCGCGTACAGCTGCTTCTTCACGGCATCCGACGGATAGATGCTCGGATCGCTGGTGATGTCTTCTTCCACCAGCGGCGTGGCCGCCTTGTTGCCGTTCGGGAAGCGCACGGCATTGGTGATCTCAGCCATGACTTCCGGCTGCAGCAGGTAGTTCATGAACTGGTAGGCGGCGTCGAGGTTGCTGGCATCCTTGGGGATGGCAACCATGTCGTAGAAGGTGCCAGCGCCTTCCTTGGGAATGGTGTAGGCCAGCTTGACCTTGTCGCCTGCCTCATGGGCACGCGCCTTGGACTGCTCCAGGTCTCCGGAGTAACCCACGGCAACGCAGATGTTGCCGTTGGCCAGGTCCGAGATGTACTTGGAGGAGTGGAAGTAGGCGACCGAAGGACGAATCTTCAGGAACAGGTCTTCAGCGGCCTTCAGGTCAGCCTTGTCCTTGCTGTTGGTCGGCTTGCCCAGGTAGTGCAAGGCGGCCGGAATCATTTCGGTCGGGGCATCGAGGAAGCTCACGCCGCAGCTTTTGAGTTTCTCGATGTTTTCAGGCTTGAACACGGCATCCCACGAGTCGATCTTGTCGACGCCCAGCGCCGCCTTGACCTTCTCCGGGTTGTAGCCGATGCCGATGGAGCCCCACATGTACGGGAAGGCGTGCTTGTTGCCTTGGTCGCTGGCGTCGCCGACGGCCTTGAGCAAGTCTTCGTCGAGGTTCTTCCAGTTGGGCAGCTTGGAGCGGTCAAGCTCCTGATAGACGCCGGCCTTGATCTGCTTGGCAAGGAAGTTGTTCGACGGCACGACGATGTCATAGCCAGACTTGCCCGCCAGCAACTTGGCTTCCAGGGTTTCGTTGCTGTCGAAAACGTCGTACACCACTTTGATGCCGGTCTGTTTCTCGAACTTGGCCACGGTGTCCGGGGCGATATAGTCCGACCAGTTATAGACGTGCAGCACTTTGTCTTCAGCCTGAACAGCGGTGGCCATGGCGCCCATCAGGGCGGCGGCCAGCAACGTCTTGCCCATTTTCATCATGCGTAATGCTCCAGAATTTATTATCAAGCCATCTGTTCAGCAGCCAGGTCCCTTTGATGCAAGCGCTGGGCGACTGAAACAGCCGCTAGTCTGGCAAGTTACAAGGCGCTGTTTCAAGGAAAGCAGGGCCTTGCAACCGCTTAATGTCACAACGCTAGCCTAGCAGGCCATTACTTGAGCGCTTCGAGCGTCAGGTCCAGGCATTTGCGGGCCTTTTCCACCAACTCGTCGATCTCGGCATGGCTAATCACCAGCGGCGGCGCAATGATCATGGTGTCGCCTACCGCACGCATGATCAGGCCGTTGGCAAAGCAGAAGTTGCGGCAGATCATGCCGGCGCCCTTGCCCTCGTAACGGCTGCGGGTGGCCTTGTCCTTGACCAGCTCGATCGCGCCGAGCAGGCCAAGACCACGCACTTCACCTACCAAAGGGTGGTCCTGCAGCTCACGCAGACGTTTCTGCAAATACGGTGCCGCTTCTGTTCTGGCGTTCTCGACGATCTTCTCGTCACGCAGGATGCGCAGGTTTTCCAGGCCCACCGCGGCCGCCACCGGGTGGCCGGAATAGGTAAAGCCGTGGTTGAAATCGCCGCCTTCGCTGAGTGCCTGGGCCACCTTGTCGCGCACGATCACACCGCCCATGGGGATGTACCCGGAGGTCAGGCCTTTGGCGATGGTCATCAGGTCGGGCTTGAGGTCGTAATAGTCGGAGCCGAACCACTCGCCGGTGCGGCCGAAGCCACAGATGACTTCGTCGGCGACGAACAGGATGTCGTACTTGGCGAGGATCTCCTTGATCTTCGGCCAGTAGGTGTCTGGCGGAATGATCACACCGCCAGCGCCCTGGATCGGCTCGGCGATGAACGCGGCGACGTTGTCTTCGCCAACTTCAAGAATCTTTTTCTCCAGCTGTTCGGCCGCCCACACGCCGAACTCATCCGGGGTCATGTCGCCGCCTTCACCAAACCAGTACGGCTGAGGGATATGCACGATGCCCGGGATCGGCAAGCCGCCCTGCTCGTGCATGCCGCTCATGCCACCCAGGCTCGCGCCAGCCACGGTGGAGCCGTGGTAGCCGTTGATCCGGCCAATGATGGTCTGCTTGTGTGGCTTGCCCTTGAGCGCCCAGTAATGACGAACCATGCGCAGCACGGTGTCGTTACCTTCGGAGCCGGAGCCGGTGAAGAACACATGGGTCATGCCCGCTGGGGCGAGGTCGGTGATCGCCTTGGCCAGCTCGAGCGCTGGCGGGTGGGCGGTCTGGAAGAACAGGTTGTAGTACGGCAGCTCGCGCATCTGCTTTTCGGCAGCCTGCACCAGCTCTTCCCGGCCGTAACCGACCGCCACGCACCACAGGCCCGCCATGCCGTCGAGGATCTTCTGCCCTTCGCTGTCCCACAAATGCACGCCCTGGGCCTTGGTGATGATGCGCGGGCCCTTCTCCTTCAGCTGCTTGTAGTCGCTGAAGGGTGCCAGGTGGTGCTCACCGCTCAGGGTTTGCCATTCACGGGTTTGCGGGTTGTTGACGCTCATGTGCTTCTCCGTTATCCGACAGCCGCGCTCCTGCGGGCTCAGGGTTTGATCAGACGGCAAACAGCAGGAACTCGCGCTCCCAGGAACTGATTACCCGTTTGAAGTTTTCATGTTCGGCGCGTTTGGTGGCGACGTAGCCGGCGATGAATTTCTTGCCAAGGTAGAGCTCCAGGTCCTGGCAGTTTTCCATGCGTTCGAGGGCGTCTTCGAGGGTCAGCGGCAGGCGCAGGTTTCGGCGCTCGTAGCCGCGGCCCTGCACCGGTGCACTCGGGTTGATGCTCTCGACCATGCCGATGTAGCCGCACAGCAGGCTTGCTGCGATCGCCAGGTAGGGGTTGGCGTCGGCGCCCGGCAAGCGGTTTTCGACCCGGCGGTTCTGCGGGCCGGCATCCGGTACACGCAGGCCGACGGTGCGGTTTTCTTCGCCCCACTCGACGTTGACCGGTGCCGAAGTGTCGGGCAGGAAGCGGCGGAACGAGTTCACGTTTGGCGCAAACAGCGGCAGGACATAAGGGATGTACTTCTGCAGGCCACCGATGTGATTGAGGAACAGCTCGCTCATGCTGCCGTCGGCATTGGAGAAGATGTTCTTGCCGGTGTGCGCGTCGACCACACTCTGGTGCAGGTGCATGGCGCTGCCCGGCTCGCCGGTCATCGGCTTGGCCATGAATGTGGCGGCGACGTTGTGCTTGAGCGCGGCCTCGCGCATGGTCCGCTTGAACACCAGGATCTGGTCGGCCAGGTGCAGCGCGTCACCGTGACGGAAGTTGATCTCCATCTGCGCCGTGCCGTCTTCGTGGATCAGCGTGTCGAGGTCCAGGCGCTGCAATTCACACCAGTCGTAGACGTCTTCGAACAGCGGGTCGAATTCGTTGGCCGCTTCGATCGAGAATGACTGGCGGCCGGTCTCGGGACGGCCCGAGCGGCCGACTGGCGGCTGCAGCGGGAAGTCCGGGTCTTCGCTGCGCTTGGTCAGGTAGAACTCCATCTCCGGCGCGACAATCGGCTGCCAGCCTTTGTCGGCATAGAGCTTGAGGACTTTCTTGAGCACGTTGCGTGGCGACAGCTCGACCGGGTTGCCCTTCTTGTCGTAGGTGTCGTGGATCACCTGGGCGGTCGGCTCGATGGCCCATGGCACGAGAAACACCGCGTTCTCGTCGGGGCGGCAGATCATGTCGATGTCGGCCGGGTCGAGCAGTTCGTAATAGATGTCATCGTCGACATAATCGCCGGTCACAGTCTGCAACAGCACGCTCTCAGGCAGGCGCATGCCTTTTTCGGCGATGAACTTGTTGGTCGGCGAGATCTTGCCGCGGGTGATGCCGGTCAGGTCGCTGATCAGGCATTCCACTTCGGTGATCTTGTGTTCTTTCAACCAATCGGTGAGCTGGTCGAGGTTGTTACTCATAAATACCTCAGGAGGTAAGGTGGCCCGGCTGGGATGAGACGGGCGCTGCTGACGCCTGGCGTCGATCAAGGCGGAAGCTGGACGGCCGTAATGGCCGCGGCAGACCCGCGCTTTGATTCTGGATGGTGTGTGTTGCCATTGCAAAACTGTGCAATGGCAAACGCCGCGCACAGGATGTCACTGGATAGACGGACAAAGCGCGTATCCATGAAGCATTCAAAGGGCAGGTCGAACGAAAGGTGTGCAACAAACTGCTACATAAGGCGTATGGAAGCGGCCGTCCGTCAATTATTGCGGCCAGGGCATCTAGCGCTATGATGCGTAGCGCGACGCCCGTGCGGCGAACGGAAAGATTACCTGTAGGTACTGCGCAGGCAGCACTTGCAGGTCGCGGCAAGCGGACCATGTGACCCTCGTATTATTGTGTTTTGGGTTGAGCCCGAGCTTAGCGTTGTTCATTTTTTTACACAACATCTCCGTAAAAAATAAAACACAGCCCCTCGCCGATCACCCTTCTGACGGAAAATAGCGGATAATGGCACGCCCCGATATGCAGCAAATCGGCCGTCGATGTGCCATTTGAGGGCATCATGGGGTTGGCTTGACTTCAGAATGTCTTTCCGATTGACTGGAACTGCAAGCCCCCCTTGATTGATATTTTTAACAACAAAGGTGTTGCATCATGTCGGTACCCCCGCGTGCCGTTCAGCTTAACGAAGCGAACGCGTTCCTTAAGGAACATCCTGAGGTTCTCTACGTTGACCTTCTGATTGCAGATATGAATGGTGTGGTGCGCGGCAAGCGCATTGAGCGCACCAGCCTCCACAAGGTTTACGAGAAAGGCATCAACCTGCCGGCCTCCCTCTTCGCCCTCGACATCAACGGCTCCACCGTTGAAAGCACGGGCCTCGGTCTGGACATCGGCGATGCAGACCGCATCTGCTATCCGATCCCCGACACCCTCTGCAACGAGCCCTGGCAGAAACGCCCGACCGCCCAGCTGCTGATGACCATGCACGAGATCGAAGGCGAGCCGTTCTTCGCCGACCCTCGTGAAGTCCTGCGTCAGGTGGTGAGCAAGTTCGACGATCTCGGCCTGACCATCTGTGCCGCGTTCGAGCTGGAGTTCTACCTGATCGACCAGGAGAACGTGAACGGCCGTCCGCAGCCGCCGCGCTCGCCGATTTCCGGTAAGCGTCCGCAGTCGACCCAGGTCTACCTGATCGACGACCTCGACGAGTACGCCGATTGCCTGCAGGACATCCTCGAAGGTGCCAAAGAGCAGGGCATTCCGGCTGACGCCATCGTCAAGGAAAGCGCCCCGGCGCAGTTCGAAGTCAACCTGCACCATGTGCCCGATCCGCTCAAGGCGTGCGACTACGCCGTGCTGCTCAAGCGGTTGATCAAGAACATCGCCTACGACCATGAAATGGACACCACGTTCATGGCCAAGCCCTACCCGGGCCAGGCAGGCAACGGCCTGCATGTACACATTTCCGTGCTGGACAAAGATGGCAACAACATCTTCACCAGCGAGGATCCCGAGCAGAACGCCGCGCTACGTCACGCGATCGGCGGTGTGCTCGAGACCCTGCCCGCGTCGATGGCGTTCCTTTGCCCGAACGTCAACTCGTACCGCCGTTTTGGTGCTCAGTTCTACGTACCCAACTCGCCGAGCTGGGGCCTGGACAACCGCACCGTGGCCTTGCGTGTACCGACCGGTTCGCCGGACGCTGTGCGCCTGGAGCACCGCGTGGCGGGTGCCGACGCCAACCCGTACCTGATGATGGCAGCGGTGCTGGCCGGTGTTCACCACGGCCTGACCAACCAGATCGAGCCGGGTGCCCCGATCGAAGGCAACACGTACGAGCAGATGGAGCAAAGCCTGCCGAACAACCTGCGCGATGCACTGCGTGAGCTGGACGACAGCGAGATCCTCAACAAGTACATCGATCCGAAGTACATCGACATCTTTGTCGCGTGCAAGGAAAGCGAGCTGGAGGAGTTCGAACACTCGATCTCCGACCTCGAGTACAACTGGTATCTGCATACCGTGTAACTGAAAACGCCGTCTTCTCTGACGGCGTTTTTCATTGCGGGATCTGGGTTGCCTGTACCGACCTCTTCGCGGGGCAAGCCCGCTCCTACAGGATCATCCACAACCCTGTAGGAGCGGGCTTGACCCGCGAATGGGCCGGCAC
Organism: Pseudomonas sp. BP8; assembly: GCF_017875955.1. Lineage (GTDB taxonomy): Bacteria > Pseudomonadota > Gammaproteobacteria > Pseudomonadales > Pseudomonadaceae > Aquipseudomonas. The sequence goes on from NZ_JAGINK010000001.1 coordinate 295,717, forward strand.
TGACACCCAGCTTAGATCGACTTTTCGAAAATCTTCGAATTACGCTGGAAGTTGTACAGCGAGGCACGCGCCGCCGGCAGTCGCTCGACCCCGCTCGGCTCGAAGCCACGCTCACGGAACCAGTGCGCAGTCCGCGTGGTAAGCACGAACAGGGTCTTCAAGCCCAACGTGCGCGCCCGCGACTCGATCCGCTCGAGCAGATCGTCACCACGCCCGCCATGACGATACTCAGGGTTCACCGCCAGACACGCCAGCTCCCCCGCCTCGGAATCGGCAATCGGATACAGCGCCGCACAGGCGATGATCATGCCGTCGCGCTCGACCACGCTGAACTGCTCGATTTCCCGTTCCAGCACCTCGCGTGAACGACGTACCAGAATGCCCTGTTCTTCCAGCGGGCTGATCAGCTCCAGCAGGCCGCCAACATCTTCGATGGTCGCCTCACGGACGATCTCGAACTGCTCCTGGGCCACCAGGGTACCGCCACCGTCGCGGGTGAACAGCTCGGTAAGCAGCGCCCCATCATCGGCATAACTGACGATATGGCTGCGGGCTACACCGCCCTTGCAAGCCTCGGCAGCCGCATCGAGCAACTCACCCTGATAATCCGTACCCAGCCGCAGCAAGTGCGGCGCGACCTGTTGCGGTCGCAGTTCGCGCACCAACCGGCCATTTTCGTCGAGCAGGCCCGGCTCTGCGCCAAACAGCAGAAGCTTGTCGGCACTGAGTTCAATGGCCGCACGGGTGGCGACATCCTCGCACGCGAGGTTGAAGATCTCACCGGTCGGCGAATAGCCCAGCGGTGACAACAGCACGATCGAGCGCTCGTCGAGCAGACGACTGATGCCCTTGCGGTCGACCCGGCGCACTTCACCGGTGTGGTGATAATCGACCCCTTCAAGCACGCCGATCGGCCGTGCAGTGACCAGGTTGCCCGACGCCACGCGCAGGCGCGAGCCCTGCATCGGCGAGGCGGCCATGTCCATCGACAGCCGCGCTTCGATGGCCACGCGCAGGGCGCCAACGGCATCGATCACGCAGTCCAGGGTGGCCGCATCAGTAATGCGCATGCCGCGGTGATAGTGCGGGGTCAGGCCGCGCGCCGACAGTCGGCTTTCGATCTGTGGGCGCGAGCCATGTACCAGCACCAGGCGCACGCCCAGGCTGTGCAGCAGCACCAGGTCGTGGACGATATTGCCGAAGTTGGGGTGATCGACACCATCGCCGGGCAGCATCACGACAAAGGTGCAGTCACGGTGGGCATTGATGTACGGGGACGCATGGCGTAGCCAGTTGACGTATTCGGGCATGACAGGGCCTGTGGATAAGTGGACGGAGAACGGTCAAGGCGCACAACGTTCGAAAGTCATCGTCGGAACAGGCTTGCGGTCACGCGCACTCTCCTCTAGGCAGGAACGAATCAGCTCGATGGACGTTTAGCTCAGGCAATAGTGCCTGATCAGGTCACGCAATAGACGCACGGTAGGCTCGATACGTGACATTTCCAGGTATTCGCCGGGTTGGTGGGCACAGGCGATGTCGCCAGGGCCGAGCACAATCGTCTCGCAGCCCAGCTGCTGCAAGTACGGCGCTTCGGTACCAAACGCCACGGCTTCGGCGCGGTGCCCGGTCAGGCGCTCAGCCACCTGCACCAGCTCGGCATCGGCGCTCTGCTCGAACGGCGGCACTTCAGGGAACAGCGGCTTGTAATCGATGCTGACGTCGTGCAGTTCAGCCAGCGGCACCAGCTTCTCGCGAATCGCCGCGCGCAGTTGTTCTGGGTCCATGCCGGGCAGCGGGCGCAGGTCGAACTCAAGCGCACACTGGCCACAGATCCGGTTGGGGTTGTCGCCGCCATGGATGCAGCCAAAGTTCATGGTGGGTGTAGGCACGCTGAACTGCGGGTTGCTATAGGCCTGCTGCCATTGCCCGCGCAAGGTGATCATCTCGCCGATTACCGCGTGCATCGCCTCCATGGCACTGCGACCCAGGCTCGGATCCGACGAGTGGCCGCTGCGCCCGAGGATCTCGATGCGCTCCATGAGAATGCCTTTGTGCATCCGAATCGGCTTGAGTCCAGTCGGCTCGCCGATCACCGCAGCACGGCCGAGCGGTTGTCCGGCTTCAGCCAGGGCACGGGCGCCGGACATCGAGCTTTCCTCGTCGCAGGTGGCGAGAATCAGCAGGGGTTGCTTGAAGTCGTGCTCCAGCAGCGGCAGCACCGCCTCGATGACCAGGGCAAAAAAACCTTTCATGTCGCAGCTGCCCAGGCCGACCCAGCGATCACCGACTTCGGTCAACTTGAGCGGGTCGGTTTTCCACAACTGCGGATCGTAGGGCACGGTGTCGCTGTGACCGGCCAGGACCAGGCCGCCAGGGCCACTGCCACGGCTGGCCAGCAGATTGAATTTGCCCGGGGTGACCTGTTGAATGTCGCACGTGAAGCCCAAGTCGCCCAACCAGCCGGCGAGCAGCTCGATCACCTGACGATTGGACTGGTCCAGCGCGGGCTGGGTGCAACTGACCGAGGGCGCGGCGATCAGAGCGGCGAACTGGTCTTTCAGCGACGGCAATGGCATGCGCGTACTCCTCGGAAGCGTTGCCCATCATAACAATGCCTGCCGTTGACGGCGCAAGCTCATCCAGGCGCGCAAGCCAAGCCGGCGTGGCCTTGCGTAGCGAAACGGTGGCACAGCAGCCGCAATACCCCGCGCGAACCGACAGTCAGCAGCCGACTGCTGTAGACTGCACACCACGATGCCCCCCTCCTTCGAGCCCGCGATGCACAAAGAAACCGAACTCAAACTCCGCGCCAGTCGCGAGACCCTCGCCGCCCTGCGCGAGCACCCCCTGCTGAAAAAGCGCAACAAGTCCGGCTGGCAGACCCGCGAACTGCTCAACCAGTACTTCGACACCCCCGAGCGTGAGCTGTCCGCCGCGCGTGTCGCGCTGCGCCTGCGCCGTGATGGCGATGTCATCATCCAGACCCTCAAGTGCCGCGGCCAGAGCGTCGCCGGCCTGTCCGAGCGCAACGAATACGAGTGGCCGCTGGACAAGGCCAAGCTGGACCTGAAAAAGCTCGACGCCACCTGCTGGCCAGAGCAACTGGCTGATCTCGACAAAAAAACCATCAAGCCGCTGTTCACCACCGACTTCACCCGCGAATTCGCCGAAATCGCCTGGGGCCGCGGCAAAGCCAAGGTCGTCATCGAAGCGGCCCTGGACCAGGGCTTCGTCATCGCCGGCAAGCGCAAGGAAGAAATCTGCGAGCTGGAGCTGGAGCTGCGTGAGGGCGCACCCGAGGCGCTGCTGGAGCTGGCCGCCGAACTCTCCGCGACCCTGGCACTGATGCCCTGCGACATCAGCAAGGCTGAGCGCGGCTACCGCCTGCTGGAGCCGGACAGCTACGAACTGGGTCTGCCGAGCACCGAGCTGGACGCCGAAATGGCCGTGGACGACGCCTTCGCCGCGCTCGCCTGGCAGCTTTTGGGCAGCAGCCAGCGCCTGGCCGAGCAGTACCGCCACAATGGCCACTGGCGCCTGCTGCAGGACTGGGTCCGCTGCCTGGCCGAACTGCGCGCCCTGGTCGGCAGCCTCGGCCAGGCCGCACCGCGCCCGACCACGCGCGACCTGCGGACCAGCCTCGATGCCCTGCTGGAAGACTGGCGGCCACTGGTGCAGGCCGGCAACGATGACGAGGACGTGCGCCGCGCCGCCCCCGAGCAGTTTGCCGAAGAGCTGGAAGACCCGCGTTGGGGTCAGTTCTCGCTGCAAACCTCGCGCTGGCTGCTGGCCCGTGCCTGGACCGTCGAGCGCAAGGGCCGTGGCGATCGCCAGGGCAACGCGCAACTGGCCAACTGGCTGCAACACCTGGTCGGCGAAGAAGCCCGCGCCCTGAAACTGCAGGAGCGTTATGTGCAGCAGCCGGAAGACCTCGGCGAGCAACTGCCGCGGATCGAGACCCTGCAGACCTGGCTGCACCACGCCCGCCAAGTGCTCGACGTGCCGCAGCTGGACCGCCTCTACGGCGAGCTGAACAAGCTGCAGCAACTGGCTGAGCAGCCGCTGAGCGAAGACGAAGAGCAGTCCCAGGCGCTGAAAGACGCGCGCATCGAGCAAGCCCGCGCGATCGAACAGAACCGCGCCTGGAAACACCTGCTCAAGTCGCCGTCAACGCGTTAAGGGCAAGCTGGTCGTGGACTTGATCTCAGACAAGGCCACGATCGAATTGACCTCCTGGATCCCCGGTACATTCGACAGCTTTTCGAAGAAGAAACGTTCGTAGGCTTCGATGTCCGGGGTGACAATGCGCAGGAGGAAGTCCACCGAGCCCATCAGCACATAGCACTCCAGCACCTCGGGAAACTCGCGGATCGCCTCGGTGAAACCGGCGAAGTTCGAGCGGCCGTGGGCGTTGAGCTTTACCTCGGCGAAAATCTGCGTGTTCAGGCCGACCTTCTTGCGGTCGAGCAGCGTCACCTGGGCGCGAATCACCCCCTCCTCTTTCAAGCGCTGGATCCGTCGCCAGCAGGGTGACTGTGACAGGCCAACCCGTTCAGCGATCTGCGCACTGGACAGGGAGGCATCCTCCTGGAGCAATTCAAGGATGCGCCGGTCGTAGGCATCCAGCTCGCTTTGCATTAATGATTCTCCTAGATATTAATTAGCGAATTATTCAATCTGTCGGCAGGGCAAATTGGCTGAATAATAGCGAAATAATACCGCAGCGAGCGTGCAAGAATTTCTCCGTCCTGATGGAGAACAGCATGAACGCACTCGAACGGCCCGATACCCTCCCCCGCTCCGATGTCTGGGCTGCTAACGCCGCTCATAGCCAAGTGCGTTACTCGCTAAAGGCCGAAGCCGAGCCAGACAGCCTGTGCCGGGTGCTCAACCTGTTTGCCATGCAATTTCTCACGCCCAATAGTGTGCAGATGAGTCAGCGCGGGGAGTGGCTCAATCTGGAAATCAGTATCGGCGGTTTGAGCTGGCACCGCGCCGAGGTGATCGCGCAGAAATTGCGCAACCTGGTGTGTGTGGGTGAAGTCGAGGTGGTGAACCTGCCACAGTTGCAGGAGTTGGCCACCGGTTAAACTGGCGTTTCATTTCCGGCCTGTTCGCGGGGCAAGCCCGCGCCTACAGGATTTACGTACATCTCGGCCCCGCGGACAGGCCGGAAATGACATCGAAAAATCCAGCAACCCTTCACCACCCGCTGATTCTCACCGTGCAGCTAGCCTTTCCCAGCCCCCCTGGCAAGGAAGCCGCCCATGCACACCGACGATAACCACAACCTCGACCTGAACCGGCTGCTGGACGCATTGCTGGCCGATCACAGGCTGCTACCCGGCGACGCGTTGCAGGTCCTCGAGCGCCCTCCCGCAAACGCCGACCACCCACTGGAGACCATCGCCAGAGCCGCACTGGAAGACCAACTGCACCCCGGCCAGCGCCTGGACCTGGACACTCTCTGCCAATGGCTCGCCGACAAGGTCCGCCAACCCTTCCTGCGCATCGACCCGCTACAACTCGACCTGACGCGGATCAGCGGCCTGATATCGCGCGACTTCGCCAAGCGCCACGGCATCCTGGCGATCGCCGATGACCAGCACAGCATCACGGTCGCCAGCGCCCAGCCGTATCAACGCGAATGGGAAAACGACCTGACCCGCAGTCTGGGCAAACCCGTGCGGCGGGTCATTGCCAGCCCCGCGCAGATCCGCCAACTGGGCCAGAGCCTGTTTCGCCTGGCGCACTCGGTCCAAGGCGCGGGCCTGCAGCAGGACGGCGGCCTGGGTGAGCTGGAACAGCTACTGGAACAAGCACACAACGGCGCCGAAGATGCGCACATCGTGCACATCGTCGATTGGCTGCTGCAGTACGCCATCGAACAGCGGGCCAGTGACATTCACCTGGAGCCGCGGCGCGAGCAGGGCCAGCTGCGCTACCGCATCGACGGCCTGCTGCACACCGTGTATGCCTTTCCGGCAGGCGTCACGCTGGCCTTGGTCAGCCGGCTCAAGCACCTGGCGCGCATGGATGTTGCGGAAAAACGCCGGCCGCAGGACGGCCGCCTGAAGAGCCGCCTGGCCGCTGACCTCGAGGTTGAACTGCGCTTGTCGACCCTGCCCACGCCGTTTGGCGAAAAGCTCGTGCTGCGCCTGTTCGACCCCCAGCAACTGCATGAAGACTTCGACCGCCTGGGCCTGGATGGCGAGGTGCTGGAGCAATGGCAGGGCCTGCTCGGCCAGCGCCAGGGCATCATCCTGCTGACCGGCCCGACCGGCTCGGGCAAAACCAGTACCCTCTATGCCAGCCTCAAGCGCCTGGCCACTGCGCAGGTCAACCTGTGCACCATCGAAGACCCTATTGAACGGCTGGAGCCTGCCTTCAATCAGTTGCAAGTCCAACCCGGCCTCGACCTGGGCTTTGCCAATGGCGTACGCGCCCTGCTCCGGCAAGACCCCGACATCATCATGATCGGCGAGATACGCGATCACGAAACAGCCCAGGTGGCCGTGCAGGCTGCACTTACCGGGCACCTGGTCCTGTCCACCCTGCACACCAACGATGCCTGCGGCGCCATCACCCGCCTGCAGGAGCTGGGCGTCGCCGATTACCTGATCAAGGCCACTTTGATCGGGGTCATGGCTCAGCGCCTGGTGCGCACGCTGTGCACCCGTTGCCAAGGCAAGGTGATCCGCGACAGCAGCGCCTGCCGGCTCTGCCGAGGTACTGGCTACCATGGCCGGATCGGGCTGTTCGAGCTGCTCATCCCCAGTGATGAGTTGCGCGCGCGGATAGGCCCGGACACTGACCTGGCGAGCCTGCGCCAGCATGCCTTGAGCGACGGGTTGCACGATCTGCGGCGTGATGGCGAGGCGAAGATCGCCCGCGGCCTGACCAGCCTGACCGAGGTGCTGAGGGCCTGCAATTGAGCAAAACCCTTTGCCCACCCGGAACTTGCGCCCGCATTGGACATCCAAGCGGGCAATTCTCAGCCCTCACCATTCGAGGTGATTCACCATGCGTCTCAAAACAGCCATTGCCGCCGCTGCCCTGCTTTCGCTGCCAGTTGGCTCCGCCATGGCCGATTCGTTCTGGCACAACGTCATTTCGTCCGGCGCCACCACAGCGTCGACCTACCTGACGTTCAAGGACCACAAGATGATCGTTGCCGCGCAAGACGACGCCGGCAGCTTCGTGGCAAGCGAGGGCGCGATTCGTGGGCCGTTCCTGGAGGCCGCCATGCGCCAGGTGCGTGCGGATAATCCTGGGGTAGAGGCGAGCGACATGGAGCTGGCCAACGCGATCCTGGCCAAGAACGCCGTCGCCGAGTAAGGCTGCGGCATTTGCGAGGGCTACGCCCTCGTTTCGCGACACAAGGCCGCTCCCACAGTCAGTGGCAGCGGCCTTGTGTCGCGATGGGCTGCAAAGCAGCCCTGAGGCCTTCAGCGATAGGCCTCCACGGGCACGCAGGCACAGAACAGGTTGCGGTCGCCATACACGTTGTCGACCCGGTTCACCGCAGGCCAGTACTTGTGCTGCCGCGCATGTGCGCTCGGCGCAATGCCCTGTTCCAGGCTGTATGGCCGGTTCCACCCGCCCAGTACATCGGCCAAGGTATGCGGCGCATGCTTGAGCGGATTGTCCTCGACTGACCAATTCCCGCCCTGCACCTGGGCAATTTCCTCACGAATCGCCAGCATCGCTTCAATAAAGCGATCCAGCTCAGCCTTCGACTCGCTCTCTGTGGGTTCGACCATCAACGTCCCCGGCACCGGGAACGACATGGTCGGCGCATGGAAGCCATAGTCCATCAGCCGCTTGGCCACGTCCTCCTCGCTGATCCCGGTCTGTGCCTTGAGCGGTCGCAAATCGAGAATGCACTCGTGCGCCACACGCTGGTTGCGCCCACGGTAGAGCACCGGGAAGGCGCCGCCGAGCTGGCTGGCCAGGTAGTTGGCAGAGAGGATTGCCACCTCGCTGGCATCGGCCAATTGCGGGCCCATCATGGCGATGTACATCCAGCTGATCGGCAGGATGCTGGCACTGCCCCACGGCGCGGCGCTGACCGCACTGTTGTTCGGGTCCAGGCCAGGCACCGGCACCACCGGATGGCTGGCCACGAAGGGCGTGAGGTGGGCGCGCACGCCAATCGGTCCCATGCCCGGGCCTCCACCGCCATGGGGAATGCAGAAGGTTTTGTGCAGGTTCATGTGCGAGACATCCGCGCCCATGTCCGCAGGCCGCGCCAGGCCGACCTGGGCATTGAGGTTGGCACCGTCCATGTACACCTGGCCGCCGTACTGGTGCACTACGTCACAGATTTCGCGAATGCCTTCTTCGTACACGCCATGGGTCGAGGGATAGGTGACCATCAGGCACGACAACTGCTCCCCGGCAGCCTGTGCCTTGGCCTTGAGGTCGGCGAGGTCGATGTTGCCGGCATCGTCACACTCGACAATAACCACTTGCATGCCGGCCATCTGCGCCGACGCCGGGTTGGTGCCATGCGCCGACGAGGGGATCAGACACAGCGTGCGCAGGGGTTGCTGGCGGCTGCGGTGATAGCGGGTGATCGCCATCAGGCCGGCGTACTCTCCCTGGGCGCCCGAGTTGGGCTGCATGCAGATGGCATCGAAGCCGGTAATCGCGCACAGCCAGCGCTCCAGCTCGTCGATCATCGCCTTGTAACCCAGCGCTTGGCCGGCTGGCACGAAGGGGTGCAGGTTGGCAAACGCCGGCCAGGTGATGGGGATCATTTCGCTGCTGGCATTGAGCTTCATGGTGCACGAGCCGAGCGGGATCATCGACTGGTTGAGGGCGAGGTCTTTGTTCTCCAACTGCTTGAGGTAGCGCAGCATCTCGGTTTCGCTGTGGTGCAGGTTGAACACCGGATGACTGAGGATCGGCGTGCGGCGCACCAACGTGCCGGGAATGCCCTCAGGGTGCGCCAGCTGATCCAGGGTCGCGATATCCAGGCCGTGGTCGACCCCCAGGAAGATATCGAACAAGCGCAGCACCGTGGCCTCATTGCACGTTTCGTCCAGGCTCACGCCGAGGTGCCCACGACCGAGGATGCGCAGGTTGACCTGCGCCGCTTCGGCGCTTTCGATCACCGCAGCCTGGGTGCCGCCCACGTCCACGGTAAGGGTGTCGAAGAAGTGTTGGTTAAGCCGCTTGAGGCCCTTGGCCTCAAGCCCTGCGGCAAGGATGAAGGTCAGCCGGTGCACGCGCTGGGCGATGCGCTGCAGGCCCTCAGGGCCGTGGTAGACCGCATAGAAGCCGGCGATGTTGGCCAGCAAGACCTGCGCGGTGCAGATGTTCGAGTTGGCCTTCTCGCGACGGATATGCTGCTCGCGGGTCTGCAGGGCCATGCGCAGCGCGGTGTTGCCCCGTGCATCGCGAGAGACGCCGATGATGCGCCCCGGCATGGCCCGCTTGAATTCGTCCCGACAGGCGAAATACGCCGCATGCGGGCCGCCGTAGCCCATCGGCACGCCGAACCGCTGGGTCGAACCGAGCACCACATCGGCGTCGAACTCACCCGGCGGCGCCAGCACCACCAGGCTGAGAATGTCCGCTGCGACGCAGGCCAGGGCTTGCTGGGCATGCAATTGCGCGATCAGCGGGCGCAGGTCACGGACCTCGCCATGGGTATCCGGGTATTGCAGCAGGGCCCCGAATACCTGGTGCTTGGCGAGGTTATCCACAGCGTCGACAATAAGCTCGAAGCCAAAGCCCTCGGCGCGGGTCTTGAGCACTGAGAGTGTTTGCGGGTGACAGTGTTCGTCTGCAAAAAACGCGTTGCTCTTGCTCTTCGCTACCCGCTTGGCCAAGGCCATGGCTTCAGCCGCGGCGGTGGCTTCGTCGAGCAGCGAGGCATTGGCCAAGGGCAGGCCAGTGAGGTCGATGACCATCTGCTGAAAATTCAGCAAGGCCTCCAGGCGTCCTTGGGCAATCTCGGGTTGATAAGGTGTGTAGGCGGTGTACCAGCCTGGATTCTCCAGCACATTGCGCAAGATGACCGTGGGCGTGACCGTGCCGTGATAGCCCATGCCGATCAGGCTGGTCCACAGCTGGTTCTGGGCGGCGTAAGCGGCCAGCTTGGCCAGGGCGGCCTGTTCATCCAGGGCTGGCGGTAGCTCGAGGGGACGGTTGAAGCGGATGCCGGGCGGCACGGTCTGCTCGATCAGCTCGCTGCGGCTGGCAACGCCGAGGGCATCCAGCATGGCTTTCTGCTCGGAGCCATCAGGCCCCAGGTGACGGTGCAGAAACGGGTTGAGCGCTTGCAGTTGACTCAGGGATGGCGACTGGGACATGGCGACGATCTCTTCCTGGACCAGCTCTCATGGAGACTTACAAGTCTAGGAAGGGATCGCCGATACTGCGGAAAAACTTACTCGCCGATGGCGGCGGCGTAGCCGGCGGCGTCCAGCAGCTTGTCCAGTTCGGCCTGGTCGGCAGGCTTGAGCTTGAAGATCCAGGCAGCATACGGATCGCTGTTCAGTTCTTCCGGGCTGTCGCTCAGCGCTTCGTTGACCGCGATCACTTCGCCGCCGACCGGCGCATAGATGTCCGATGCAGCCTTGACCGACTCGACCACGCCGGCAGCGTCGCCCGCGGCGAATACCTTGCCGACTTCCGCCAGTTCAACGAAGACCACGTCGCCCAGGGCTTCCTGGGCGTGGTCGCTGATGCCCACGGTGACCGTGCCATCGGCTTCCAGGCGTGCCCATTCGTGGCTTTCGGCAAAACGCAGGTCGGCGGGGATATTGCTCATGTCGTGTAGTCCTCGGTATAGGGTCAGCGGTCGGCCCGCCGGAAAAATGTTCAGATCAGAATCTTGCCATGGCGCACGAAGGTCGGTTTGACCACCCGCACCGGGTACCATTTGCCACGAATCTCGACCTCGGCGCGGTCGCCGGTGGCCATGGGTACACGCGCCAGGGCAATCGATTTGCTCAGCGTAGGAGAGAAACTACCACTGGTGATCTCTCCTTCGCCAATCCCGCCGACGCGAACAACCTGGTGGGCGCGCAACACACCACGCTCTTCGAGTACCAGGCCAACCAGTTTTTCCTGTACGCCCTGCTCGATTTCCTTGAGCAGGCCCGTGCGGCCAATGAAGTCACGCTCGGCCGGCTCCCAGGCGATGCACCAGCCGAGGTTGGACGTTTGTGGGGTGTGCTGTTCGTCGATGTCCTGGCCATACAGGTTCATCCCGGCTTCCAGGCGCAGCGTATCGCGCGCGCCAAGGCCGCTGGGGGCAATGCCGGCACCGACCAGCTCGTTGAAGAAAGCCGGGGCCTGAGCGCCGGGCAGCATGATCTCCAGGCCGTCTTCACCGGTGTACCCCGTGCGGGCGATGAACCAGTCCCCCTCGACCACGCCTTCGAACGGCTTCAGCTCGCGGATTACTGCCGCGCGCGGGGCGCTGACCAGCTGCGCGACCTTGTCGCGCGCTCGAGGGCCCTGAATGGCCAGGATGGCCAGCTCTGCACGTTGTTCAAAGCCCACCGCGTAGCCGGCGCTGTGCGTCTGCAGCCACGCCAATACCTTGTCACGGGTGGCGGCGTTGACCACCAGGCGATAGCCGTCTGCAGTGCGATAGACGATCAGGTCGTCGACCACACCGCCGTGGTCGTTGAGCAGGGTGCTGTAGAGCGCCTTGCCGGTGCCGTCCAGGCGTGCCACATCATTGGCCAGCAAGTGTTGCAGCCAGGGCGTGGCGGCACTGCCGTCGACATCGATCACAGTCATGTGCGAGACGTCGAAGACGCCGCAATCACTGCGCACCTGATGGTGCTCCTCGACTTGCGAGCCATAGTGCAGGGGCATGTCCCAACCGCCGAAATCGACCATCTTGGCGCCTAGCGCCAGGTGCAGGTCGTACAGAGGCGTGCGCTGTCCCATGGGTTTCTCCTTCCGGGCGTGGCGAAGCGGCGGCGGTCAGCGACGTTTACTCGTCACCTTTGTTGTAGGGCCCGCCGCAGCGAATGCCGCGCATTGTAGCCGCATGGGGGCGGGCTGGCATCCTCAGAGAGTCTGACCTGCCCGCCGAGCCGAACGGCGTATCAAGCCGATGACCGGCAACAAACCAACCAGCACCAGGGTCAGGGCCGGCAGCGAGGCACGCGCCCACTCGCCTTCGCTGGTCATCTCGAACACCCGTACGGCAAGGGTGTCCCAGCCGAAGGGGCGCATCAGCAAGGTCGCCGGCATCTCCTTGAGCACGTCGACAAACACCAGCAGCGCGGCGCTGAGCGCACCTGGCACCAGCAATGGCAGATAAACCTTGAAAAACAATCGTGGCCCACCCACCCCAAGGCTGCGCGACGCCTCGGGCAATGACGGCCGGATCCGCTCCAGGCTGCTTTCCAGCGGCCCGTGGGCAACGGCCATGAAGCGCACCAGATAGGCCACCAGCAGCGCCGCCAGGCTACCCAGCAGCAAGGGCTTGCCGGCGCCGCCAAGCCATTGCGACAGCGGCACCACCAGCTGATTGTCGAGGTAACTGAACGCCAGCATGATCGACACCGCCAGGACCGAGCCGGGCAAGGCATAGCCCAGGTTGGCCAGGCCGACGCCAGCGCGGATAGCGGCGGTCGGCGCCTGGCGTCGGGCGAAAGCCAGCAGCAAGGCGACGCTGACGGTAATCAACGCAGCCATCGCGCCCAGGTACAGCGTGTGCAGGACCAGGCCGACGTAGCGCTCGTCCAGGTCATGCCGGCCACGCTGCCAGAACCACGTCAGCAGTTGCAGCATCGGGATGACGAAGGCACAGGCGAACACCAGCAGGCACCAGCCACTGGCCGCCAGCGCCTTCACGCCGCGCAGGTGATAGAGCGCCTGGCCGCGCGGGCGCTCGTTGCCGGTGCGGCTCGCGCCACGGGCCCGACGCTCGCCGTAGAGCACCAGCATTACCACCAGCAGCAACAGGCTGGCCAACTGGGCAGCACTGGACAGGCTGAAGAAGCCATACCAGGTTTTGTAGATTGCGGTGGTAAAGGTGTCGAAGTTGAATACCGCGACGGCGCCGAAGTCCGCCAGGGTTTCCATCAGCGCCAGAGCGATGCCGGCGCCAATGGCCGGCCGCGCCATCGGCAGCGCTACCCGCCAGAACGCTTGCAGGGGTGACAGCCCGAGCACCCGCGCCGCCTCCATCAAGCCCTTGCCCTGGGCCAGGAAGGCGGTGCGCGCGAGCAGGTAGACGTAGGGGTAGAACACCAGCACCAGGACGATGATCACGCCACCTGTGGAACGCACGCGCGGCAGGCGCAGCGGCCCGAATACCTCGCGCAGCGCGCTCTGTACTGGCCCGGCGAAATCCAGCAGGCCGACGAAAACGAATGCCAGCACATAGGCCGGGATGGCAAACGGCAGCATCAGCGCCCAGTCCAGCCAGCGCCGGCCAGGGAATTCGCAGAGGCTGGTGAGCCAGGCCAGGCTCACCCCCAGCACGGTCACGCCAATGCCTACGCCAAGCACCAGGGTGAGGGTATTGCCCAGCAGGCGGCTCATTTGCGTGTCGAGCAGGTGCGACCAGATCTGCACGTCGATCGTTTGCCAGGACAGCAGCAAGACACTCAGCGGCAACAGGACCAGGGCGGCGACCAGGGAGACAGGAAGGTACCAGCGGCGTTGGGGGGCGTGGGACAAGTCGGGGATCTCGGTTGCGATTGCGACTGCTGCGCAGTCGTTCGCGGGGCGAGCCCGCTCCCACAAGGTCAGCGCTGAACCCTGCAGGAGCGGGCTTGCCCCGCGAAGGGGGCCTCAATGACCCCAGAAGAATAAAGCCTGACGCTTAGTTCCAGCCAGCCCGATCCATCAAGCGAATGGCCTCGGCCTGACGCTTGCCGGCCACTTCAACCGGAATACTATCAGCCTTGAAGCTGCCCCAGGCCGCCACCTCGGCAGAGGGCTTGACCTTGGGATTGGCCGGGAACTCCTGGTTGATATCGGCGAACAGCTTCTGCGCCTCTTCACCGGTCATCCACTCCACCAGCTGCTTGGCCGCCTCGGGATGCGGCGCATGCTTGGTCAGGCCGATACCCGAAAGGTTGACGTGCACCCCACGGTCAGCCTGGTTAGGCCAGAACAGCTTGATCGGCAGGCTCGGCTGCTGCTTGTGCAGCCGGCCGTAGTAGTAGGTGTTGACCACGCCGATATCGCACTGCCCGGCCTCGATGGCTTGCAGCACGGCGGTGTCGTCGGAGAACACATCGGTGGACAGGTTGTTGACCCAGCCCTTGATGATTTCTTCGGTCTTGGCCTCGCCGTGGTTCTCGATCAAGGTGGCGGTCAGCGACTGGTTATAGACTTTTTTCGCCGTGCGCAGGCACAGGCGGCCTTCCCAATGCTTGTCGGCCAGCGCCTCGTAAGTGCTCAGTTCTTCTGGTTTTACCCGGTCGGTGGAGTAGGCGATGGTCCGCGCGCGCAGGCTCAAGCCAGTCCAGTCGTGGGAAGCAGCGCGGTATTGGCTGGGAATGTTGGCGTCGATCACGGCCGACTTGATCGGCTGCAGGATGCCCATCTGCTCGGCCTGCCAGAGGTTGCCGGCATCGACGGTGAGCAGCAGGTCGGCAACGCCGTTCTCGCCCTCGGCCTTGATGCGCTGCATCAGCGGCGCTTCCTTGTCGGTGATGAACTTGATCTGCACGCCGGTCTTGGCGGTATAGGCGTCGAACACCGGCTTGATCAGCTCGTCGATGCGCGAGGAGTACACCACCACTTCATCCGCCGCCTGGGCAGTGCCGCCGAACAAGGTCAGGGCCAGGGCGGCCAGTAGGGGCTTGCGTGGCAACATCGGGAATTCCTCGCGGGTTTGAGAGGTGCAAATGGTAGTGAATACCATTAAGTAGCTCACTCACCGAGCCGTTACCGGATGTTGCCAATAAGTCCACGTGGGGGTGCTTTGCGCCCCTTTGGCGACACAAGGCCGCTTCGACAGGATCGGCGCTGCACAGGTCCTTGTGGGAGCCTTGTGTCGCGAAAGGGCCGCGCAGCGGCCCCAGAAGCTCAGGCCTTGGCCAATTCCGGCAAATCCCCTGACAGCCCCAGCGCCTGGCGCACGAACAGCGCCTTGGCCTCAGGCATCTGCTCGACCAGCTTCAAGCCGCTGTTACGCAACCAGCGCAGCGGCAGTGGATTGGCCTGGAACAACCGCTCGAAGCCTTCCATCGCCGCCATCAGCGCCAGGTTGTGCGGCATGCGCCGACGCTCGTAGCGGCTGAGTACCTTCACATCCGCCAGGCGCTCACCGCGCTCGGTGGCACGCAGCAACTCTTCCGCCAGCACCGCAGCATCGAGGAAGCCCAGGTTGACGCCCTGCCCGGCCAGCGGATGGATCACGTGGGCCGCATCGCCAATCAGTGCCAGGCCCTCATCGACGTAGCGCTTGGCGTGGCGCTGGCGCAGCGGCACACACACCCGCGGGTCGGCTTCGAGCACCTGCCCCAAACGGCCCTCGAACGCCCGCTCCAGCGCCCTGCAGAAGCCTTCGTCGTCCATCGCCATGGCCTGCTCGGCCTGTTCTGGCGTGGTTGACCAGACAATCGAACACCATTGCTGACCGCCATCGCGGGCCAGCGGCAGAAACGCCAGCGGTCCCTCGTCGGTGAAGCGCTGCCACGCCGTCGCTTGATGCGCCTCGGTGCAGCGCACGCTGGTGACGATCGCCTGGTGCAGGTAATCCCACTCGCGGGTTTCACAGCCAGCCAGGCGCCGCACCGCAGAGTTGGCGCCATCCGCGGCCACCACCAGTGGGGCACGCAGGCGACGGCCATCGGCCAGGGTCAGCAGCCACTCGTCACCGGAGCGGCGCATCTGCTCCAGACGTGCATTGGCCAGCAGGCCGATGTCGCTGTCGTGCAGGCGATCAAGCAGGCCATCCTGCACCACGCGGTTTTCGACGATGTGGCCGAGCACCTGGGCATGTACGCTCGCCGCCGAGAAATGGATCTGGCCGGTGCCGCTACCGTCCCACACGTGCATGTCCGAATAGGGCGACACACGCCGTCTGGCGATGCCTTCCCAGGCCCCCAGGCGCTCGAGGATGCGCTGGCTGGCCGCCGACAGGGCGCTGACCCGCGGTTCGAACGCCGATTGCGGGTCAAACGGCTTGACCGACAGCGGACTGCCGTCGAGCAGGAGAATTTCCAGGCCACTGTGGCGCAACGCCAGGGCCAGGGCGCTGCCGACCATACCGGCACCGACAATCAACAGATCTGCGCGCATTTCCATGCCTTACGCCTGCCTCGCTTGCGGCTTGAGCCGCACATAAAGGGTTTTATCGACCCGCGCCACCAGCTCGCCGGTGCCATCGCGGATATCGACCTGCAGCCGAGGCAGGTACTTCTTGCCGCTGGCAGTTTGCTGGCGGATATCATCGAGCAGCGCGTCATCGACGTGGAACTCGGCAAACACCGGACCTTTGCCCGGGGAGATGAAATCGATGCTGGCGGCTTTGTCCCAGACGATGTATTCGCTGCCAAGCCGCTCGATCAGCAGCAGCATGTAGAACGGGTCGACCATCGAATACAGGCTGCCGCCGAACTGAGTGCCGACGTAGTTGCGGTTCCAGCGGGTGAGCTTCATGCACACCTTGATGCTGCTCATGTCCGGGCTGATGTGCTGCACACGGATACCCGCGCCGAGGTAGGGCGGGTAGAAGTTGAGCAGCCAACGCAGCATCCGGGCCTTGCGAGCGAGCTTGCGCGGGTCGCTCATGCGCGACCCCGCAGGTCAGGCCGCGTACCCAGGCCCATTGCCTGGCGAGCGAACCAGCGCTTGGCTGGTGGCAGCAGGTCGAGGCCGAGCAGGCCGAGGTTGCGCCCGGCGGCCAGCAATGGCTGACCGCTGCCAAACATCCGCGTGACCTGATCGGAGAAACCGATGGTCAGGGCCTGATCGAGGCGCTGACGCTGGTGATAGACCCGCAGCGTAGCCAGATCACCAGGCTGCTGTGGACCAGCCAGCAAGCCTTCAGCCAGCGATTGCACATCACGCAGTGACAGATTGAAGCCCTGCCCGGCAATCGGGTGCAGGCTGTGCGCAGCGTTGCCCAATACCACCAGGTGCGGACGGACCTGCTCATCGGCCTCGACCAATGCCAGCGGATACAAGTGACGTGCGCCGACCTGGCGCAACGCGCCGAGGCGATAGCCAAAGACGTCCTGCAGCTCGCCGAGGAAGCTGCGCTCGTCGACTTGCGCAAGACGCTGGGCGTCCATCCCCTGACGGGTCCAGACCAGCGCACAGCGGTTGTCCGGCAGCGGTAGCAAGGCCATGGGTCCCTGCTCGGTGAAGCGTTCGAAGGCTTGCCCGCCATGGGCTTCGCCGGGGGTGATATTGGCGATCAACGCGCTCTGCTCGTAAGGGCGGCGATGCACATGGATGCCCAACTGCTCACGCAGGCCGGAGCGCCCGCCGTCCGCCAGCACCGCCAGGTCGCACTCAAGGCGGGTGTCGTCATCCAGCAGCAGGCGATAGCCGCCCTCGATGGGCTGCAGCGCCTTGACCTCGGCCGGGCAGCGCCAACTGACCACATCAGGGTCCAGGCCTTGCCACAGACACTGACCCAACCAAGCGTTCTCCACCACATAGCCCAGAGCCGGTACGCCTTCTTCACCGGCATCCAGGCGGGTGGCACCGAAGCGGCCGCGGTCGGACACGTGAATCTGCCGGATCGCTTCGGCGCGGGGGCTGATCGCCTGCCACAGGCCCAGTTGCTCATAGATCTGCCGGGTACCGAACGACAACGCCGAGGAACGCGCGTCATAGCTTGGCTGGAAGGTGTCGCCGGGGGCGAACGGCTCGATCAGGAGGATCTTCCAGCCACGCGCCTTGGCCCCCGCCTGCAGGGCCAGGGCCAGGCTCGCGCCGACCAGGCCACCGCCGATGATCGCCAGATTGACTCTGCTCATGCCACCGCTCTGCGCGCATCGGCCATCAGCGCCTCGATCTCGGCAACCGTGCGCGGCACGCCCGAGGTAAGGATTTCACAGCCCTGCTTGGTCACTACCACGTCGTCCTCGATCCTGATGCCAATGCCGCGCCATTTCTTCGCCACGGCCTGATTGTCGGCGCCTATGTAGATGCCTGGCTCGACGGTCAGCGCCATGCCCGCTTCGAGCACGCGCCACTGACCCCCGACCTTGTACTCGCCGACGTCGTGCACATCCATGCCCAACCAGTGCCCGGCGCGGTGCATGTAGAACGCGCGATAGGCTTCGCTGTCGATCAGTGCCTGCACCTCGCCCTTGAGCAGGCCCAGCTCCACCAGGCCCTCGGTAATCACCCGCACGGTTGCCTCGTGGGCGTGGTTCCAGTGCTTGCCCGGGGCGATCTCGGCAAAGGCGGCTGCCTGGGCCTTGAGTACCAGCTCATAGATCGCCTTTTGCTCGGCCGAGAAACGCCCGCTGACCGGGAAGGTGCGGGTGATGTCGCTGGCATAGCAGTCGATTTCGCAGCCGGCGTCGATCAGCACCAGGTCGCCGTCCTTGAGCAGCGCGTCATTCTCCTGGTAGTGGAGGATGCAGCCGTTGCGCCCGGCGGCGACGATCGAGCCGTAGGCGGGCATCTTCGCCCCGCCCTTGCGGAAGGTGTAGTCCAGCTCGGCTTCCAGGCTGTACTCGTAGAGCCCGGCGCGGCAGGCCTGCATCGCCCGCACATGGGCGTGGGCGGAAATCTCGGCGGCGGCACGCATCACCTTCACTTCTGCCGCCGATTTATACAGCCGCATGTCATGCAGCAGGTGATCCAGCGCAACGAATTCATTCGGCGGCTGGGCGCCGAGGCGCGCCTTGGAGCGGATCACGTTGATCCAGTCCATCAGGCGACGGTCGAACTCGGGGTTGCTGCCCATGGCGGAGTAGACCCGGTCGCGGCCTTCAATGAGGCCAGGCAGGATCTCGTCGATGTCGGTGATCGGGAACGCATCGTCGGCGCCAAACGCTCGCACCGCGCCTTCCTGGCCTGCACGCAGGCCATCCCACAGCTCACGTTCCGGGTTGCGCTCACGGCAGAACAGCACGTACTCGCCATGCTCGCGACCCGGGATCAGCGCGATGACCGCCTCGGGCTCGGGGAAGCCACTGAGGTACTGGAAATCGCTGTCCTGGCGGTACACATGCTCGACGTCGCGGTTGCGGATGGCAACGGCGGCGGCCGGCAGGATAGCGATGCTGTTGGGGACCATCTGCGCCATCAGCGCCTTGCGCCGACGGGCATACTCGGCCTTGGGTATGTGGCTCATGGGCAGAACTACCCCCAGGGGTTGATCAGTGCAGCGATGGCTTGGGCGCAGGCGCAGCGGGTGCGTTCAGCTCGGTGAACAGCAGCAGCGGCGCGACGCGCAGGTATTCGGTAACTTCCATGTAGTCGCTCTCGCCGTCCTCGGATTCCTCAAGGGCGTCCTGGACCTGAGAGATCGCGACCAGGTCCTGGAGGACTTCCTTGGCCTCGGTGGAGAGCTCCTTGCCACCGACGTTCAAGCCGAAGCCGGTGATGAAACCTTGGCACCACTCGCCCAGGGCGGCTGCGCGCTCGGTCAGCGCTTGCTCGTCACCGGGCAGCAGCAGGACCAGGGCGACGTCATCGCCAGTAAGCTCGGCCTTGACCATTTCTTGCAGGCCGATCAGGGCGTTGCGCACGGCGTCGGCGGGATCGTTCTCGAGCAGGCCGGCGGCGTCAGCCAGCCAGGCATCGGCATCGAAGCCGGCCCCGGCGCAACTGCGGCCGATCAACAGGCCGTGCAGTTCGGCAGGAGAGACAGGGTGGCCATTGCTGGAAAGCAGCGTGGCGAATGCGGTGTACGGCGATTGAGTATTGGGCATGGGCTGCTAGGCGCCAGACGGCGCAATGTCTAGAATGAAGACCTTGTATCCTAGCACCGGCAGGCGCGCCAAGACCATCGGCACTGGCCGGCGAGGGCCTGGCACAGGCATGATCGCCAGGCAGTCCACGATGGAGCGAATCGAGTGCACCCCATGCAAGACAACGACCTGCAAGCGCTAATGAGTCGATTCGAGTTGCTGATCGAGCGTGTCGAGCAACTTAAACGGCAAAATGCACTCCTAGTAGCGCAGGAAAAATCCTGGCGCGAAGAGCGCGCCCACCTCGTCGAAAAGAACGAGATCGCAAGGCGCAAGGTCGAATCGATGATCTTGCGGCTCAAGGCCCTGGAGCAAGACTCATGAGTTCAAGCAATAGCGTCACCGTGCAGATCCTGGACAAGGAATACTCGATCATCTGCCCGCCCGAAGAGCGCAGCAACCTGGTCAGCGCCGCGCGCTACCTGGATGGCAAGATGCGCGAGATCCGCAGCAGCGGCAAAGTGATCGGCGCTGACCGCATCGCGGTCATGGCAGCCTTGAACATCACCCATGAAATGCTCCATCGCCAGGAAACCCCAGAGGTGGTCAGCGGCACCACCACCCGCGAACAGGTGCGTGACCTGCTTGCACGGGTCGATGATGCATTGGCCGACGACACGGGTACCAAAAACGGCTGAGATTGGTATACTGGCGCCACTCCCTGGGAGATGCGCCAGTCGGTTATGTCCCTGAGCCGATACGCACAACCACGGGGGTTGCACGCTGGGGCCGGTGTGCATGTCCGCCCGACGGAAAGCCTTAACGCCCCCTGCAATCTCCACCTTGAACTTTCGGGTTCAAGGGCTACGCCGATAGCGGTCTTATCGGGGAGCCTGAATTGTCTATTGCCCGCCTTCCCAGGCGGGCAATTTGTTTGGCCGCCACGGCGGCCGACACCTCTGGGAACGCCTGTGCCATGACCGACACCGCGCCGCTAACCCGCCCCCAGTTGCGCCGCTTGCTGCGCAACGCTCGCCGTGCCCTCACACCGGCCCAGCAGCGCCAGGCCACACTTGGCCTGTACCGCCAACTGGCGCAGCACCCGCTGTTCCGCCGCGCCCGACACATTGCCCTGTACCTGCCCAATGACGGCGAGATCGACCCGCGCCTGTTGCTGCGCGAGGCCCAGCGGCGCGGCAAGCGCACCTACCTGCCGGTGCTGCATGCCTGGCCGGCCACACGCATGGTGTTCCAACGTTTTGAACACGGCGAGCGCCTGCGGCCCAACCGCTTTCGCATTCCGGAGCCGGTAATCGAGCGCAAGCGGCAACGGCCGATCTGGGCACTGGACCTGATCCTGCTGCCGCTGGTGGGGTTTGACGAAGTGGGTGGCCGGCTGGGCATGGGCGGTGGCTTCTATGACCGCAGCCTGGCTTATCAGGCGCGTCGCAAGACGTGGAAGAAACCTTTGCTACTGGGGCTGGCCCATGAGTGCCAGAAGGTCGAGCGGCTGGCCCAGGCCAGTTGGGATGTACCGCTGCAAGGGACGGTTTCGGACCGCGGCTGGTATCTGACGCGCAACTGAGTCACGCCCGAATGGGTATCAGCGGGGTTGCGCGGCGGACTCGAGCGGGGTCTGGTAGGCGACATCCATCTTGCGCTCCAACAAACTCTGCGCATAACCGGTCGTAACGATGCCCAGGCCAAAGATAAAGGCCAGGATCCAGAGCAGGTCCGGTTTGCGTTTGTTCATTGATTGCCCCCCTACGGCAACTGTTGTGGCTCGACAGCTTTTTCAGTGCTGACGGAGCATGTCGCTTAAAATCGGCGCATTTTCCGTCAACGTGCGTCTACACGCAAACGTTCACTCCAACCGACTGTCGGTTTCATGCATCAGGTTATTTCAAACTTTGTCAGGAGCAACATCCATGGCCTATTGGCTGATGAAATCCGAGCCCGATGAGCTGTCGATCGAAGATTTGGCGCGCTTGGGCGAGGCACGCTGGGACGGCGTACGCAACTATCAGGCGCGCAATTTCCTGAGGGCCATGAGCGTAGGCGACGAATTCTTCTTTTACCACTCGAGCTGCCCACAACCGGGTATTGCCGGGGTGGCCAGGATTACCGCTGCGGCGTATCCCGACCCGACCGCACTTGACCCCGAGAGCCACTATCACGACGCCAAGGCGACGGCCGAGAAAAACCCCTGGAGCGCGGTCGATGTGGCCCATGTGCAGACATTCAAACGATTGCTGGGGCTGGGCCTGCTGAAACAGCAGAGTGCGCTGGAAGAACTGCCGCTGGTGCAGAAAGGCACGCGGCTGTCGGTAATGCCGGTTACACCCGAACAGTGGGCGGCTATTTTGGCACTGAGCGCCTGACCCCGCGCTAGCCCTGTAGGAGCGGCGATGCGACGACCCTACAGGGAGATGCTCCGCTAAACGACGCGCGCTCAGCTCACTGCACAATCAGGTTATTGAACAGCAGATCCTCAACGATAGGTTTGCCTTCCTCGGCCTCCAGCACCTGCTGCACCTGCTTCAGGGCTTCCTGGCGCAGCTTTTCCTTGGCGTCGACGTTGCTCAGGTTCTCCACAGATTGCTGGGTGAACAACGCCACCAGTTGGTTGCGGATCAGCGGCTCGTGGTGCTTGACCGTCTTGGCGGCCTCATCGCCGGTCACGCGCAGGGCGACATCGGCCTTGTACACGCGCAGCTTGGGGCTGCCGTCGAGGGCATAGTTGCCGACGAAGGGCGGGCTCAGGCTGATATAGGAGACCTTGGGCTCCCCTTCCTTGGCTTCTTCGGCCATGGCCGCCGCTGGCAGCATCAAGGCCAGTACCATCAAGATCCACGCTTTCACGAATTCGCTCCTCAATACAGTTGGCGCCAGCTTACCCAGCACGTCGCTCAAACCCAAGCCCGGGCTTATGCCTGGCCATCAGGCCGGGCCATGCTCGTTGACCCGGCGGCTGGCCCTCCTACACTTATCGGCCACCACACGCAAAGGAATAGCCCCGATGAAAGCTGTGTTGTGCAAAACCCTGGGCCCGGCGCAGGACCTCGTGCTTGAAGACACCGCGAGCCCCACACCGAAGAAGAATGAAGTTCTCATCGACGTGCATGCCGCAGGGGTCAACTTCCCTGACACCCTGATCATCGAAGGCAAATACCAATTCCAGCCGCCGCTGCCGTTCTCGCCGGGTGGCGAGGCAGCAGGGGTGATCGCGGCCGTGGGCGAGAAAGCCGGCGCGTTCAAAGTTGGCGAGCGGGTCATGGCGCTGACCGGCTGGGGTGCCTTCGCCGAGCAGGTGGCCGTGCCGTTCCATAACGTGCTGCCTGTGCCCGACAGCATGGACTTGACCACAGCGGCCGCCTTTGGCATGACCTATGGCACGTCGATGCATGCCCTGCGCCAGCGAGCCAAGCTGCAACCTGGGGAAACCCTGCTGGTGCTCGGCGCCTCGGGGGGTGTAGGTCTGGCAGCGGTCGAGATCGGCAAGGCGATGGGTGCCACAGTGATCGCCGCAGCCAGCAGTGCCGATAAGCTGGCAGTGGCCAAGGCGGCCGGTGCCGACGAGCTGATCGACTACAGCAAGGCCAGCCTGAAGGAAGAGATCAAGCGCCTGACCGGTGGCCAGGGCGTTGACGTGATCTACGATCCGGTCGGCGGCGAGCTGTTTGACCAGGCGGTGCGTGGCTTGGCCTGGAATGGGCGACTGCTGGTGGTGGGGTTTGCCAGCGGGACCATTCCACAGCTGCCGGTCAATTTGGCGCTGCTCAAAGGGGCCTCGGTGGTCGGGGTGTTCTGGGGAGCATTTGCCCAGCGCCAGCCTGAAGATAATGCGGCGAACTTCAGGCAGTTGTTTGCCTGGCATGCCGAAGGCAAGTTGAAGCCGCTGGTGTCGCAGACATACCCACTGGCCGAGGCCGGTGCAGCGATTGAGCGGCTGGCCCAGCGTCAGGCTGTAGGTAAGTTGGTGGTGTTGGCGCGATAGCGGCGGGTCTGTGCCGGCCTCTTCGCGGGGCAAGCCCGCTCCTGCATGGGTGGCGAAGAGGCCGGCACACGCTGTGAAAAAATCAAACTTCGCGCAGGTTATGGCAGCGCCTGAACCTGGCTTCCAGGTTGCGATCCGGCATCTGGTGACTGCGCAGCGCGTTCAAGGTCTGCTCGACATAATCGCGCGTAGTGCCGTAACGCCCGGTGGCACTGGCCAGGATATGGCTGAGCAAGCCGTCCGGTAACTCGCCGGCGTAGCACGGCAGATGCCGTTCCAGCACGAAACCCAAGGCCTGAACCTTGCTGCCGTCATCCAGACGGCAGGTCAGCCAGTGCGGGCGATAGGCCGGGAAAGGCATCTCGCGCTGCCACAGCGCCATCAGCGACTCATCCAGGTTGCTCTCGTCCAGGCGATAAGCGAAACCGCTGCACGAGCCACCGCGATCCAGCCCGAACACCAGCCCCGGGCACTCCGGCGTGCCACGGTGCTCGTGGGACCACAGATAGAGCCCGCGATGATAACCATGCACCCGCGCCCGCTGACGTTCGACCGAATTGCATTCCGGGCGCCAGATCAATGAGCCGTAGGCAAACAGCCACACCGGCCCACCGTCGTGGCGCGCCATGGTCGACTGCATCGAAGTGAACAGTTGCTCGCGCGTCAGTTGCTGACCGAAGTCGAGCGACGGAGGATATGACATCTTCCAGGATAGACTTTCCAGTGCCGACATATGCTGCCGCCATTATTCCCCGAGAACTTGAGAAGAGCGCCACTGTAACTCACTGACGCCCCGCTGGACTTACCGTACGGCAGAAAGTCTGCCCAACGCAAGCCCCACCTGCGCAGCGCGGCCGCCGAAGTACGGGGCCTGCGAGCAATCGCACGGTATTGTTTCGAGTATAGTGAAAGTTATTGGCTGAGGCGGCAAGAATTACCGCCTTATAATCAACGTCGACAACTTTGGTTATTAGCCGAGCGGCACTATTCAACCACGTGGCGCATAAGCGAATACATCGGCGCGCATGCGATGGGCGTCCATCCCCGCTTCGACCAAAGCATCGAGGGTGGCGTAGACCATGTTCGGCGAGCCGCTGGCATAGACATGCACGTCATTCAGATCAGCAATGTCTTCGCAGACTGCTTCGTGCAACATGCCGCAGCGCCCTTCCCAACCGCACAGGTCGCTGACCACCTTGTGCAGGAACAGATTGGGCAGGCGCTGCCACTCGTCCCAGTGCTCGATGGCGTAGAAGTCTTCGGGACGACGCACACCCCAGTACAGGTGCACCGGGTGCTTGAAGCCGTTGGCCCGGCAGTGCTCGACCAGGCTGTGCATCTGGCCCATACCGGTACCGGCGGCGATCAACACCAGCGGCCCATCGGGCAGCTCGGCCAGGTGCGTGTCACCAAACGGCATGTGGATACGCGCGATGCCGGTGCGCTGCAATTGCTCGATCAGCGCCACCGCGCTGGGCTCGCGCGCCAACACGTGCAACTCCAGGTCGCGCCCGCCATGCGGAGCAGAAGCCAGCGAGAACGCCGCCTTGTCCGCGCCGTCGCGCTCGATCATCAGGTACTGCCCAGCGTGGTAGCGCAGCGGCTTGCCGGCGGGGGCACGCAGGCGCACCCGCCATACATCGCCACCGACTTCGACGCAGGCGCTGACGGTGCAGGCCAGCTTGCGCACGGGCAGCTCGCCCAAGGCAAG
This sequence comes from Pseudomonas sp. BP8, assembly GCF_017875955.1. Taxonomy (GTDB): domain Bacteria; phylum Pseudomonadota; class Gammaproteobacteria; order Pseudomonadales; family Pseudomonadaceae; genus Aquipseudomonas. Next base: position 321,245 of record NZ_JAGINK010000001.1, read on the forward strand.
TACGCCGTCCCAGAGCAAGATACAGTCCTCCAATGGCTCGGCGATGCAGGTGAACAGTTCGCCGTGGTCACGGACTTCACCGTCCTGACGCACCCGGCCCTCCACCAGCAACGCTGCGCAGACATGGCAGTTGCCATTGCGGCAGCTGCTTGGGCAGTCATAGCCCAAGCGGCGCGCGCCATCCAGAATCCTCTCGCCGGGCTCGAGCGTCAGTACCGCCCCGGACGGCTGCAACGTTACCTGCATCAATCTATTCCCAACTGATCCCACAGCTCATCGATACGGCGGGTGACGGCATCGTCCTTGACGATGGCCCGACCCCATTCGCGTGTAGTCTCGCCCGGCCACTTGTGCGTCGCATCCAGGCCCATCTTCGACCCCAACCCGGATACCGGCGACGCGAAGTCGAGGTAGTCGATCGGGGTGTTGTCGATCATTACCGTATCACGCTTGGGGTCCATGCGCGTGGTGATGGCCCAGATCACGTCGTTCCAGTCACGGGCGTTGATATCGTCGTCGGTGACAATAACGAACTTGGTGTACATGAACTGTCGCAGGAACGACCACACACCGAGCATTACCCGCTTGGCATGCCCGGGGTACTGCTTCTTGATGGTCACTACCGCCATGCGGTACGAACACCCTTCAGGCGGCAGGTAGAAGTCGATGATCTCCGGGAACTGCTTTTGCAGGATCGGCACAAACACTTCGTTCAGCGCCACGCCGAGGATCGCTGGCTCATCCGGTGGCCGGCCGGTGTAGGTGCTGTGGTAGATCGGCTTGCGTCGATGAGTGATGCGCTCGATGGTGAACACCGGGAAGCTGTCCACCTCGTTGTAGTAGCCGGTGTGGTCGCCATAGGGACCTTCCGGGGCCATTTCACCCGGATGGATCACCCCTTCGAGGATGATTTCGGCAGTGGCCGGCACTTGCAGGTCGTTGCCGCGGCACTTGACCAGCTCGGTACGATTGCCGCGCAACAAGCCAGCGAAGGCGTATTCGGACAAGGTGTCGGGTACCGGGGTCACGGCGCCGAGAATGGTCGCCGGGTCTGCGCCCAGGGCCACAGCCACCGGAAACGGCTGACCAGGGTGCTTCTCGCACCACTCGCGGTAATCGAGCGCGCCGCCACGGTGGCTCAGCCAGCGCATGATGACCTTGTTGCGGCCGATCACCTGCTGGCGATAGATGCCCAGGTTCTGTCGTTCTTTGTTCGGCCCACGGGTGACGGTCAGGCCCCAGGTGATCAGCGGCGCCACGTCGCCTGGCCAGCAGTGCTGGATCGGCAACTGGCTGAGGTCGACGTCTTCGCCCTCGATCACCGTCTCCTGGCACACCGCGTCTTTAACGACCTTGGGCGCCATCGACACGACCTTCTTGAAGATCGGCAGCTTGGACCAGGCATCCTTGAGCCCCTTGGGCGGCTCAGGTTCCTTGAGGAAGGCCAACAGCTTGCCGATCTCGCGCAGCTCTTCGACCGACTCAGCGCCCATGCCCATCGCCACCCGCTCCGGGGTGCCGAACAGGTTGCCGAGTACCGGGATATCGAACCCGGTAGGTTTTTCGAACAGCAGCGCCGGGCCCTTGGCGCGCAAGGTGCGATCGCAGACTTCGGTCATTTCCAGGACGGGAGAAATCGGAACCTGGATGCGCTTGAGTTCGCCGCGCTGCTCCAAGCCACGGATAAAGTCGCGCAAATCGCGATACTGCATGCGTGAGCCTCGTGTTGGCCGTATCGGTCGGGGTGCAGAGTGTAGCGCCTAAGGGGGGAAAATGGCCAAAGGAGTCTTGTCAGTCCCGGGGCTGCGTCGCAGCCATTCGCGGGACAGCGCTGACCCACGGAACGGCGCAGTACCTGTAGGAGCGGGCTTGACCCGCGAACACCGGCGAAGCCGGTGCCATCCTTCAACGCTGACAGCCCCCCACACCATTGCCGATCAACAGACAGCAAAAAACCGGGTTTCCCCGGCTTTCTGGCTTGAAGCGGCGAAGCTTACTTACGCTTCATCGACAAGAAGAACTCGTCGTTGGTCTTGGTCTGCTTGAGCTTGTCAGTCAAGAACTCGATGGCGGCGATCTCATCCATCGGGTGCAGCAGCTTGCGCAGGATCCACATGCGCTGCAGCTCGTCGTCCGCAGTCAGCAACTCTTCACGACGGGTACCCGACTTGTTGATGTTGATGGCCGGGAACACACGCTTCTCAGCGATGCGGCGGTCCAGGGGCAGTTCCATGTTGCCGGTACCCTTGAACTCTTCGTAGATCACTTCGTCCATCTTCGAGCCGGTTTCGACCAGCGCGGTGGCGATGATGGTCAGCGAACCGCCTTCTTCGATGTTACGCGCGGCGCCGAAGAAGCGTTTCGGCTTCTCCAGGGCGTGGGCATCGACACCACCGGTGAGGACCTTGCCGGAGCTCGGGATCACGGTGTTGTAGGCACGCGCCAGACGGGTGATCGAGTCGAGCAGGATGACCACATCCTTCTTGTGCTCGACCAGGCGCTTGGCCTTCTCGATGACCATCTCGGCAACCTGCACGTGGCGGGTCGGCGGCTCGTCGAAGGTCGAAGCGACCACTTCGCCGCGCACGGTGCGCTGCATCTCGGTGACTTCTTCCGGACGCTCGTCGATCAGCAGGACGATCAGGTGGCACTCGGGGTTGTTCCGGGTGATGTTGGCCGCGATGTTCTGCAGCATGATGGTCTTGCCCGCTTTTGGCGGGGCGACGATCAGGCCGCGCTGGCCTTTGCCGATCGGGGCGCAGAGATCGATGACACGGCCGGTCAAGTCTTCAGTGGAACCGTTGCCGGCTTCCATCTTCAGGCGCTTGTTGGGGAACAGCGGCGTCAGGTTCTCGAAGAGAATCTTGTTTTTCGCGTTCTCAGGACGGTCGAAGTTGATCGTGTCGACCTTGAGCAGCGCGAAGTAACGCTCTCCTTCTTTCGGCGGGCGGATCTTGCCAACGATGGTATCGCCGGTCCGCAGGTTGAAACGGCGGATCTGGCTAGGCGAGACGTAGATATCGTCTGGGCCGGCCAGATAGGACGCATCAGCCGAACGCAGGAAACCGAAACCATCCTGGAGAATCTCCAGCACGCCGTCACCTGAGATCTCTTCGCCGCTCTTCGCGTGTTTTTTCAACAGGGCGAAAATCACGTCCTGCTTGCGCGAACGGGCCATGTTTTCAATGCCCATCTGTTCGGCCATTTCTAGCAGATCAGTAATCGGCTTTTGCTTGAGTTCAGTCAGGTTCATAAGGGGAGTGACGTAATCATGTAAGAAGGGGGAATTAAGCTTCTGGCTTAATGAAGCCGCGCCGCAAGAAGGCGACAGGATCGCGTACTGATTCGAATTAGGGATGCGTCGGCGACGGCGTGCAGAGGGCACTGAAGAAGCAGTGCGAGGCCGAATGTAACACTTGCTTTTTTCCGCGTCTAGTGTGCGGAAAAAGAAAAGCCCCGGTTTTTCCGGGGCTTTTTGTACATCAGATGTTGGCGTCGAGGAACGCCGCCAGCTGCGACTTGGACAGTGCGCCGACCTTGGTGGCCTCGACGTTGCCGTTCTTGAACAGCATCAGCGTCGGGATGCCACGCACGCCGTGCTTGGCCGGGGTTTCCTGGTTGTCGTCGATGTTCAGCTTGGCGACGGTCAGTTTGCCCTCGTAGGTCGAAGCGATGTCGTCCAGGACTGGAGCGATCATCTTGCACGGGCCGCACCATTCAGCCCAGTAGTCGACCAGCACCGGGCCTTCAGCCTTCAGGACTTCGGCCTCGAAGGTGGCGTCGGTGACATGTTTGATCAGGTCGCTGCTCATGGATATCTCCAGGTGGTAAGCAAAAAAACGTGGCCCATCATAGCCGCACCGGCTGTCTACAGGAAGTCGCGGTCGATTGAGTGTAACTATAGTTGTGCAAGACACCACGCATCGAAACTGTCACACAAGTGTCATAGGATCCGTTGACCCCTTGCTTTGCATCAATCCTTGCTGTGCCGTGCGTTGGCGTATGCCCTCGATCGTGGCACGATTGCCGGGTAATCGACCGAGAATCTCGAAATCATGCCGCAGAACTCCGCGAAGAACCTGTCCCTGATCGCCGCCATCGACCTGGGCTCCAATAGTTTCCACATGGTCGTGGCCAAGGCCCACCACACGGAAATCCGTATTCTCGAGCGGCTTGGGGAAAAAGTTCAGCTGGCCGCCGGCATCGACGACGAGCGCCGCCTCAGCGAAGAAGCCATGCAGCGCGGGCTTGAATGCCTCAAGCGCTTCGCCCAACTGATCAACGGTATGCCCGACGGCGCCGTGCGTATCGTCGGCACCAACGCGCTGCGTGAAGCGCGCAACCGCAACGACTTCATCCAGCGCGCCGAGGCTATCCTCGGCCATCCGGTAGAGGTGATCTCTGGCCGTGAGGAAGCGCGCCTGATCTACCTGGGCGTCTCCCACACCCTGGCCGACACCCCCGGCAAGCGCCTGGTCGCCGATATCGGCGGCGGCAGCACCGAGTTCATCATTGGCCAACGTTTCGAGCCATTGCTGCGCGAGAGCCTGCAGATGGGCTGCGTCAGCTTTACCCAGCGCTATTTCCGCGACGGCAAGATCACCCCCGCGCGTTACGCCCAGGCCTACACCGCTGCGCGCCTGGAGCTGATGAGCATCGAGAATGCCCTGCACCGCCTGACCTGGGACGAGGCCATTGGCTCCTCGGGCACCATTCGCGCCATTGGCGCGGCGATCAAGTCCGCAGGGTTGGGCAATGGCGAGGTCAACGCCGAAGGCTTGGCCTGGGTCAAACGCAGGCTGTTCAAACTGGGCGAGACCGACAAGATCGACTTCGAAGGGGTCAAGCCAGACCGTCGCACCATCTTCCCGGCCGGTATGGCGATCCTCGAGGCGATCTTCGACGCCCTCGAACTGCAACGCATGGAGCACTGCGACGGCGCCCTGCGCGAAGGCGTGCTGTTCGACCTGCTCGGCCGTCATCACCATGAAGACGTGCGTGAGCGTACCCTCAACTCGCTGATGGAGCGCTATCACGTCGATCAGGGCCAGGCAGCCAGGGTCGAGCGCAAGGCGCTGCATGCGTTTGATCAGGTGGCCAAGGACTGGGGGCTGGAAGAGGGCAACTGGCGTGACCTGCTGAGCTGGGCGGCAAAGGTCCACGAAGTGGGGCTGGATATCGCCCATTACCACTACCACAAGCACGGCGCCTACCTGATCGAGCACTCCGACCTGTCCGGTTTCTCTCGTGAAGACCAGCAGATGCTCGCGCTGCTGGTACGCGGCCACCGTCGCAATATTCCCAAGGACAAGTTCGCCGAATTCGGCGACGAAAGCATTCAGCTGATCCGTCTGTGCGTGCTGCTGCGCTTTGCCATCCTGTTCCACCACATCCGCGGCACCCAGCAGATGCCCAAGGTGGTGCTGCAGGCCGGCGAGAACAGCCTGGAAGTGCTGTTCCCGAACGGTTGGCTGGAGCAGAACCAGCTGACCCAGGCCGACTTCGCCAACGAGGCGGAGTGGCTGGCCCGGGTCGGCTTCGTCCTCAGCGTACGTTGAGGACCGGGTTGCTCAGGCGCTCCAGCAGGGTCGCCTGGGCACTGCGCGGGTTCTGGTTGCCGGTCGGCGCGCTGCGGATGTAGCGCCCGTCGGACTGCAGGGTCCAGGCCTGGGTGTTGTCGGTCAGGTAGAGCTCCAGTTCCTTCTTCACTCGCAGCAAGAGTTTCTTGCCCTCGACCGGGAAGCACGTCTCCACCCGCTTGTCGAGGTTGCGCTCCATCCAGTCGGCACTCGACAGGTAGATCTGCTCTTCACCGCCATTGAGGAAGTAGAACACCCGCGTGTGCTCGAGGAAGCGGCCAATGATCGAGCGCACATGGATGTTGTGCGACACCCCCGGGATGCCCGGGCGCAGGCAGCACATGCCGCGCACCACCAGATCGATGCGCACGCCCGACTGGCTGGCCTTGTACAGCGCCTTGATGATCTTGGCGTCGGTCAGCGAGTTGAACTTGGCGATGATGTGCGCCGGCTTGCCCTCGAGGGCAAACTGGGTCTCGCGGGCAATCATATCGAGCATGCCCTTCTTCAGCGTGAACGGTGCGTGCAGGAGCTTTTTCATGCGCAACGTCTTGCCCATGCCGATCAGCTGGCTGAACAACTTGCCAACGTCCTCGCAGAGGGCGTCATCGGAAGTCAGCAGACTGTAGTCGGTGTACAGGCGGGCGTTGCCAGCATGGTAGTTACCGGTACCCAGGTGCGCGTAGCGAACGATCTCGCCGTGCTCGCGGCGCAGGATCAGCATCATCTTGGCGTGAGTCTTGAAGCCGACCACACCGTAGATCACCACGGCGCCCGCTGCCTGCAGGCGGCTGGCCATCTGCAGGTTGGACTCTTCGTCAAAGCGCGCCCGCAGCTCGATCACCGCGGTGACTTCCTTGCCGTTACGCGCCGCATCCACCAGTGCGTCGACGATCTCCGAGTTGGCGCCGCTGCGGTACAGGGTCTGGCGCACGGCCAGCACATGCGGGTCCTTGGCGGCCTGACGGAGCAGGTCGACCACCGGCGTGAACGACTCGAACGGGTGCATCAGGAGGATGTCCTGCTTGCTGACCACGCTGAAGATGTTCTCGGCGTTCTGCAGCAGCTTGGGAATCGCCGGAGTGAACGGCAGGTACTGCAACTCCGGGTGGCTATCCAGGCCGGTGATGCTGAACAACCGCGTCAGGTTGACCGGGCCATTGACCTGGTACAGCTCGCTCTCGCTCAGGCTGAACTGCTTGAGCAGGTAGTCGGACAGTTGTTTAGGACAGGTGTCGGCCACTTCCAGGCGCACGGCATCGCCGTAGCGACGTGAGAACAGCTCACCACGCAGGGCCCGGGCAAGGTCGTCGACCTCTTCCGAATCCAGCGCCAGGTCGGCGTTACGGGTCAGACGGAACTGATAGCAGCCCTTGACCTTCATGCCCTGGAACAGGTCGTCGGCGTGCGCGTGGATCATCGACGACAGGAACACGTAGTTGGCACCCGGGCCACCGACATCCTCAGGCACGCGAATCACCCGCGGCAACAGGCGCGGCGCGGGGATGATCGCCAGGCCCGAGTCACGGCCGAAGGCATCGACGCCTTCGAGCTCGACAATGAAGTTCAGGCTCTTGTTGACCAGCAACGGGAACGGGTGGGTCGGGTCGAGGCCGATCGGGGTGATGATCGGGGCGATCTCGTCACGGAAGAAGCGCCGCACCCAAGTCTTGATCTTCGGCGTCCAGTGACGACGACGGATGAAGCGAATGTGGTGTTTCTCCAGCTCCGGCAGCAGCACGTCGTTGAGGATCGCGTACTGACGGTCGACCTCGTAGTGCACCAGGTCGCTGATCCGCGCCAGCGCCTGGTGCGGCTGCAAGCCGTCGGCGCCGGCCAGTTCACGGGCAAAATTGATCTGCTTCTTCAGGCCCGCCACGCGGATCTCGAAGAACTCGTCGAGGTTGCTGGAGAAGATCAACAGGAACTTCAGGCGCTCCAGCAGCGGGTAGGACTCATCCAGCGCCTGCTCCAGCACGCGGATGTTGAACTGCAGCTGCGAGAGCTCGCGATGAATGTACAGGCTGCTGTCGTCCAGGCTTGGCACGTGGATCGCCGGGGCTGGCGCAGGTGCCGGCGTGACGACCTCGGCCTGCGCCTCGACGACGGCCTCAACCACCGGCTCGGCCACAGACGGCAGGTCCGGTGGCGTTTGCGTTTGCGTCAACTCCTGCGGCAGCGCCTGGGCATCCTTGATTTCGACAGGGGTAAGCACTTCGTTATTCATCTGACGTTCCTGGAAGGCGTTACTGCCCTCTCAACAATTGGGCGGCACGAACGGCGAAATAAGTGAGGATGCCATCGGCACCGGCTCGTTTGAAAGCGGTCAGCGATTCGAGGATCACCGCCTCGCTCAGCCAGCCATTCTGAATCGCGGCCATGTGCATGGCGTACTCACCGCTGACCTGATAGGCAAAGGTCGGTACCTTGAACTCGGCTTTGACCCGGTGAACGATGTCCAGGTACGGCATGCCCGGCTTGACCATGACCATGTCGGCACCTTCGGCGAGGTCGGTGGCCACTTCATGCAGGGCCTCGTCGCTGTTGGCCGGGTCCATCTGGTAGGAAGCCTTGTTGGCCTTGCCCAGGTTCAATGCCGAACCCACCGCGTCACGGAATGGGCCGTAGTAGGCGCTGGCATACTTGGCCGAGTAGGCCATGATACGCACATTGACGTGGCCGGCTGCTTCCAGGGCTTCACGAATCGCCCCGAGGCGGCCGTCCATCATGTCCGACGGTGCAACCACTTGAGCGCCGGCATCGGCATGCGACAGCGCCTGACGCACCAGAGCGTCGACAGTGATGTCGTTCTGCACGTAACCCTCTTCATCGAGGATACCGTCCTGGCCGTGGGTGGTGAACGGGTCGAGGGCGACGTCAGTGATCACGCCCAGCTCGGGGAACTGTGCACGCAGGGCGCGGGTGGCGCGCTGGGCGATACCCTCGGGGTTCCAGGCTTCGGCGCCGTCGAGGGTCTTCTTCTCGACCGGGGTCACCGGGAACAGCGCCAGCGCCGGGATGCCCAGCTCGACCCAACCCTGCGCGGCTTCCAGCAGCAAGTCGATGGACAGGCGCTCGACGCCGGGCATGGACGGCACTTCTTCACGACGATTTTCACCGTCGAGGACGAATACCGGCAGAATCAGGTCATCAACGGTCAAGGTGTTTTCACGAACCAGACGGCGGGAAAAGTCGTCCCGGCGGTTGCGACGCAGACGGGTGGCAGGAAACATACGGTTGGCGGGGGTAAAGCTCACGGCAGACTCCTGAGCCCGCGCAGGCGGGCAGCGCGACAGTTATAAGCGGCCATTATGACGCCTGTGTTACACCCAAGGGCAACCCTGCGACTTGTGGCCGCAGGCAATCTTCTTGTAGGAATTGCCCAGCCTCTGCGTCGGAATTGTTCATGTCGAGACACATTTGGACACTTTCCCCGGCGCCCGCGAAGGGGTAGGCTGCGCGTTCATTTCGCCAGCACCCCAGAAAATGCTTGGACAATTCCTACAGGATTTCGGCTACTTCGCCCTTTTTCTCGGCACTTTTTTTGAAGGTGAGACCATCCTGGTTCTCGCGGGATTTCTTGCGTTCCGCGGATACATGGACATCAACCTGGTCGTGCTGACCGCGTTCTTCGGTAGCTATGCCGGTGACCAGTTGTGGTACTTCATGGGCCGCCGCCATGGCCGCGCGATCCTTGCGCGCAAGCCACGCTGGCAGGCCATGGGTGACCGGGCGCTGGACCATATCCGCCGCCATCCGGACATCTGGGTGCTGAGTTTCCGCTTCGTCTACGGCCTGCGTACGGTGATGCCGGTGGCCATTGGCCTGTCGGGCTATCCACCCCGGCGCTACCTGCTGCTCAACGGTATCGGTGCGGCGATCTGGGCCATCGTCCTGGGCGCGGCGGCCTATCACTTCGGCGCGATCCTCGAAGGCCTGCTGGGCAACGTCAAGAAATACGAGCTATGGGTACTTGGCGCCCTGCTGGTGCTGGGCCTGCTGCTGTGGTTGCGCCGGCGCTTCCGCACCCTGCGTGCCGAGCGCAAGGCGGCTGCGGCTGAACAGGCTGCAGCGGCTGAACAAGCGGTTGCCGAAAAGCCTACCCCAGATGAAGGGCCTGACCGTCCCTGACCCGCTGCCCTGCGTAAGAATGAACACCCAGCTGTGTGCGCGATCCAACCCCCTGTGGGTTGTGAGCACACCGCGTCATGCCCACATCTGCCAAACTAGAGGACATCAAGCGCCTCGACACTGGAGTAATGAGCATGACAAAAAAAGTTGCGGTGATTCTTTCCGGCTGTGGCGTGTATGACGGCGCCGAAATCCATGAAAGCGTAATCACCCTGCTGCGCCTCGACCAGCGAGGCGCGCAGGTACAGTGCTTTGCGCCGAACATCGCGCAGATGCACGTGATCGATCACCTGACCGGCGAAACCATGCCTGAGTCGCGCAATGTGCTGGTGGAATCGGCGCGCATCGCCCGCGGTGAGGTCAAGGACATCCGCGAGGCCGACGCCAAGGACTTCGATGCGCTGATCGTGCCTGGTGGCTTTGGCGCCGCGAAGAACCTCTCCAACTTTGCTGTCGAAGGCGAAAAGTGCAGCGTGCAGCCAGACGTCCTGGCCCTGGCCGAAGCGTTTGCCGAAGCGGGCAAGCCGGTGGGCCTGATGTGCATTTCGCCCGCGCTGGCGGCGAAGATCTACGGGCCGGGCGTGGTCTGCACCATTGGTAATGACGCCGGCACCAGCGCAGCCGTGGTGAAGATGGGCGGTACTCATGAAGAGTGCGATGTGCATGACATCGTCGAAGACACCCAGCGCAAGTTGGTGACCACCCCGGCATACATGCTGGCCACCTCGATCAGCGAGGCGGCGGGCGGGATCTACAAGCTGGTGGACCGGGTGCTGGAGCTGACTCACGAAGGCGACGCCTGACGTGACGCCGCGGGCGCGCCGCGCGCGCCCTTCTAGCCTTTGGCCAAACGGGTCAGGATGCGGTCGAGGGAGTTGGCGAACTCCTGCTTCTCTTTCTCACCATAGGGCGCCTGGCCGCCACTGACCTGGCCCTGCTCGCGCAGCTCGGTGAACAGGTTACGTACCGCCAGCCGGTCGCCCATGTTGCGCTCGTCGAACTCACGGCCACGTGGGTCCAGCGCGGCGACGCCCTTCTTGACCAATCGGTCGGCCAGGGGGATATCGCTGCAGATCACCAGTTCGCCCGGTACGGCGTTCTCGACCAGGTAATCATCCGCCGCATCGGGACCGCTCGGTACCACGATCAGTCGCACACAGGCGAACGCCGGCTTGATCTGCGCCTGACCGGCGACCATCACCACCTCGATCTTGCGCTTGAGGGCGAATTTGACGATCAGGTCCTTGGCTTGCTTGGGGCAGGCGTCGGCATCGATCCATATACGCATGTTGCTTTTCTCACCGGTTCTGACACGTTCTGCATAGTGCCAGATATGACCTCTTTTCGGGCAACCCCGCTCCACCCTCCTGTTAGGCGACCCATGGAAGCTTCCTCAAAGCATGTAGGCTACTTCTGAAGCAGGTCTGACCTAAAGCGTGTGCTGAGCAGTTTCAGAAAGGTCATCACCCGCTCGCCCCCTAGGGGAGGCCCTCAAACAGAGATCAAAGACCGCTAGCACTGCGCGCCCCTGTAGGAGCAGACTTGCACCGCGAAAACGCCAGCTCCGGCAACGACGATGGACGGCACCGGCTTAGCCGTTGTTCGCGGGGTAAGCATGCTTACAGGATCGTACAAACTTTTGGATTTGCAACCAGACAATTGCGTCCACAGCTTACGCAAAATGAATGCAACCTTCGCCATGCCTAACATTTTTACCAGTTGCCTTAGGGGCGACGCTAAAGCATTTTAAAGAGCCTCACTTCACCAAGTGGTAAGAATATGAGCACTCTGCTGTTTAACCAAGGTATAAAACTCCATACAGAGATTACAAATAACCTAAAATGCTCATCATTCCGTACAAAAAACATGCCCCATGCCGAACTTCGAGTGAGTGAGCGTGACGCTGAGAGCGTACTCTTGGCAAGCAATGGCTTTGAATCGGTTTTACAAGCCAACAGCAGAGGTTTCTCACAATCAATACGGTATTCACCCTACGGTTATAGTCCAGCACATAACCGGACTGCTTCAATGCTTTCGTTCAATGGAGAGCGGTTCGACCAACACACAGGTTGCTATCCGTTAGGCAATGGCTATCGTTTATTTAGTCCTTCGCTGCAGCGCTTTCACTCTCCCGATGCCATGAGCCCATTTGCTGAGGGCGGAGTCAATCAATACGCCTATTGCAAGGGTGACCCAGTCAACTTTGTAGACCCCAGTGGAAAAATACCAACTCGAGCGCTAAAAAACATCTCACTTAATGGCATCCCCATTATTGCCCGTCGAGGCCCTTCTCCGATGAGCCGAGCAGCAATTCATCGTGCTCGCGCTCAACAAACCAGAACGCTCGCTAATCGCCCAGATAACCTCTCTGAGCACGAAACACTTATGCGAAGAAGTAGGCAAGAAGAGGTCATGGCACAGAGAATTGAATCCATAGCAGGTAAAGAGAACCTTGGCAGTCCTCTGGCTGCACAGCAAAATCAGCGCCCGAACATCCAACACCAAAATAACGCCACTACCCCTGCAACAGAGGCGCTCACGCCGAATAGGGAACGAGGGATTCGTCCAGCATCACTTTTGATTGCAGACATTCGCGATCCAAGGCAGACCTCGTTTAGCTCAGAGCATGCTCAAACGGAGCGCAGCCCAGTTACAGTTCGTATGCGCTAAACCTGCCGTTCGCGCAGCTCGGTGAACAGGTTACGTACCGCCAGCCGGTCGCCCATTTTGCGCTCGTCGAACTCAGGGTTTGAGCCCAGCGGGGCTGCTGCGCAGCCCTTTCGCGGCACAAGGCCGCGCTCATGGAACTAACGCTAACTCATTGATTTAGCAGAACTCTGCAGGGGCGGCGGCCCCGCGAAGAGGCCAGTCCAGCCAGCGTGGTGGATGGCACCGGCTTCGCCGGACAAGCCCGCTCCTACAGGGATGCGCCGCATTTATGATGGCTGTTCTATGCGCGATAGCGCAGCCTGAAGGGAGGGGCAATCTCCCGCAGAGCTAACGCTAGCTCTCTGATTTAGCAAGCCCCTGTAGGTTACGCAGTGCGGTGTCGCGAAAGGGCCGCAAAGCGGCCCCGGCTATTTCTGATGGAATTACCGCAGGCGGTTGATCCCCGACTCCATGTCGTTGATCAACGCTTTGGCCAGGCTGCTGAGTATACGGGCGGCGCTGCCGGCTTGACGATCACCTTCCATTTCGGCCTGGTCGGTCAAGTGACCTACGCAGCCCAGCAGTACCGACAATTCATCGAAGGCCTGGGTGATCGGTATGCCTGGGCGGACGCTGAACAGGTCGGTGTGTTCAACGCCGGCTGTGGTTAGGGGCTGGGTGTCATCGTTCATTGCATCTCTCCTTGATTCGCCTGGGTCACAACCTGGATAGCGCGTGCTCGATCAGCGTGCGGGCCATCTTGATGACGTGCGCGGCGCTGGCGAGGGCGTTCGGATCCGGCTCGTCGGCGTCCTGGCAACAGTGGGCTTCGAGGGTCTCGATGACGCCATTGAGGAACTCGCTGGCCAGCGCCAGGGAGTCGGGCGGGATCATGTGGCTGTGGACGGAGAAGTGGGGAGAGATGATGAGCTTGAGGCGGGGTGGATCGGGGACGATCTTTTTCATGGCGAAGCACCTATGGTATGCGGATAGGTAACTGCCTTCCTTTTCGTCTCACGGATTTGGGTGGCAGTCATACGCGGGGTGAGACCCGGGCCCATAGGCAAACCCGACCAGGCCGAAGCCTGCCCGCGTACGACCGCCATTAAGCGGATGCCTTGGAACCGGGGGTCTCACGCCCGATCGCCCTTTTCAGGCGACCTGAAGACGTTATCCCTGAGCCGCTTCCCCGACAATTAAGACACTTCCGCAAAACGTGTAGGATACTTCCGAAGCAGCATCACATTGAAGACCTAGACAATCAACTTCGGAAAGATCCTACCGATTATCAATTAACAGACCTAGCGGCAGTCAGGTATGGCCTCCTACCTGACGGATTTCGACACGTTTGTCTTGAGCAGTAAACGTCACACGCTCACTCAGACTGAGGCGGATCTGGTAAAGCGCCGTGTTCTTGTCCAACAGTTTGAAGTCGGCTTTTCCTGCCAGAAGTGCAGCATTTGCTGGCGACAGGCCGAAATGATGAATTGCATTCTGAAAGGTATCGAATTTTTGCTGCTCGATATCATTAAGCCCCGAAGACTTGAACTTTGCCCCGGTCTTCGAATATGTCCATCCCCCTCCACGAGGAACATCAATTGGGCTGGGCGAAAATACCGATGAACCGCTGCTGGAAGCAGACAAACTCGCTGCCGAGCTGCTTTTCGAAGCTTCGCTACTGGATATCGACCTGCCTTCCTTCGCGAGCAATGGAGCGGAAGAGCGCCTCTGGCCAAGCGCTGCTCCGGGGACAGTCAAATCCTTCGGGGGTGCTATACGATTGGGTTGAGAAAGCCGCCTCGCAGTAGCCACCCGCTTTGGCATGTGCCCATCAGGATCAATGTGATTGACAGGATCGCCCTTCACAAATGCATAGCTGTTGAGCCCGCCCTGGCCGAAAGGACTCCAACTGTCAGGGCTTTGAAAACGCATCAACACGCAGTTATACAGGCGATACCCAGCGCCCAGAAAATAATGCGAGGTATGGCTGTCTTTCATTACGCCATTAAACCCGATGCCCGCTTGCCCGACCTCCGGAATATGAAATCCGTAAGGGGTGTAAGCAATCTCTCTCCAGCCACGCCGTGAGCCGCTCGTGAGTACTGAACGCTTGTTATCTGTCGCCAGCCAGACCAGCGTGGACACTTCACCCTCCCGTCTGAGCTTTGCGATCAAGTGATGGTCAGCGCAGACAACGCTACGAGAGGCGTTATCCTCCACTTCACTGATCAGACGATCTCGCTGATAGAAAAACTGTTTTTTGGATGACTCATGCTGCTTGGTTTGATGGGTCATGCGTATTACTCCCATGGACGTTGGGCACAAAATCCATGAGTTCGCGTTTTACCGGTACTTGTACAACTGCTAGGAAACAAGCCGAAGGGGGCACAACTGCGCAGCGCAGCAAGCCTATCGATCAACAGCCTCCTTCCACCCGCCACCCAACGCCAGGAACACGCCAATCTGCCCCATCGCCACCTGGCTATTGGCCGCCGCCAACTGCCCACGCATTTCGGTATAGGTGCGGGTTGCCTGCAGATCCGCCAAGAACGATTCACGCCCGGCCTGGAAGTACCGGTGAGTCTGGTCTGCCGCTTCCTTGGCCGACTTCTCGGCCTCGGCCAGGGCATCGCGCCGATCCAGCAACGCGCTGTACTGGGCCAAGCGCGTCTGGGTCTCGCGAATGGCGTTGAGTACTACGCCATCGAAGTGCGCCAGCGCCGCCTGGGTCGACGCCTCGGCCTCGCGAATACGCGCACGGGTGGCGTTGGTGGGAATGGTCCAGCTCACCAGCGGGCCGAAGCCCCAGCGATTGGTTGACGGCTCGCCAAGGTTCTCGAGGATACCGATGGTGCCCACCTGGGCGCCGATGCTGATGTTCGGGTACAGCGCGCCGGTCGCCACGCCGATGGTGGCGGTGGCCGCGGCCAGCTGGCGCTCGGCCTGGCGCACGTCAGGGCGGCGTTTGAGCAGCGCGGCGCCGTCGCCGACCGGGACCAGTTGGGCCAGGTGCGGCAGCTCGGCGCAATCGGCAGTGCCGGCCGGCAGTTGCTCGACCGGCTTGGCCAACAGCGCGGCCAGGGTGTAGAGGCCGGCCTCGCGCTCGGCGTTGAAGCGCGGCAGCTCGGCCCGCAACGATTTGAACTGGGTCTGCGAGCGGGTGACCTGGGTTTCATCGCCACGGCCGGCATCGCGCAGGCGCTGGTTGAGCTGCACGCTCTGCTGCTGCAAGCCCAAAGACTCACGCGCAATGTGCAGCTCTTCGTTGGCCGAGCATACCTGGGTGTAGGCCTTGACCACGTCGGCCACCAGGGTGATGCGCGCGGTATCGGCTGCTGCCTGCACGGCGTCGGCATTGGCTTGAGCGGCCTCGGTACCGCGCTTGAAGGTACCCCACAGGTCGAACTGGTAGGAGGCACTGAGAATAGCTTCGCCGATGTTCGCCACCGGCACCTTCTCTGGCTGCAGGAAGGCTTCACCGGACTCCTGCAAGCGCTGCGCAGCAACCTTGGCGCCCCCGCTGAAACCGCCTTGGGCTTGGGCGACTTCAAGCTGCGCACGGGCCTTGGCGATGTTGGCAGCGGCCACACGCAGTTCGCTGTTGGCGCCCAGCGCCTCGCGGACCAGCTGATTGAGGCGCTGATCCTGATACAACTGCCACCAGTCTTCCGGCACTGGCGCCGAGACGACGCTGTCGGCGTCCTGGCGCAGCGGGCCTTTGAGGTCGCTGCGCTGCACCGCGGCGTCTTCGGGCACCTGGTAATCGGGGCCGACCATCTGGCAGGCACCCAGAGACAGGGCCAGGCCCAGCAGCATCAGGCGTTTCATGGGCGCTGGCCCTCGATGATCGAAACGGTCGCGGTGCGCCCGGCAATCATGCGGAAATCTTCCGGCACATCATCAAAGGCGATGCGCACCGGGATCCGCTGGGCCAAACGCACCCAGCTGAACGCCGGGTTGACGTTGGGCAGCAGGTTGGCGCCACTGCTGCGGTCGCGGTCTTCGATGCCGGCCGCCAGGCTTTCGACGTGGCCGCGCAGGCGGGTGTCGTCGCCCATCACGCGGATATCCACGGCATCGCCAATATGAATACCGCCGAGCTTGGTCTCTTCGAAATAGCCATCGACGTGGTACGAGGCACTGTCGACCACCGACAGCACGGCGCGACCGGCCGTGACGAACTCGTGGGCACGTGGAGCGCGGTCGTTGAGGTAGCCGTCGACCGGGCTACGGACCACCGAGCGGTCGAGGTTGAGCTGGGCGCTGTCGACCGCCACCTGGGCTTCGTTGACCGCCGAGCGGGCGCGGGCCTCGCGTGATTGGCTCTCTTCAAGCTGCTCGGCGGCTACCAGGTTGCCCAGCTGTTTGTTGCGGCGCGCTTCGCGGGTGGCCTGAGCGAGCGTCTCCTGACGCTCGCTGAGGGTCGCCTGGGCATGGCGCAGGGCCAGGCTGAAGCGGTCCTGGTCGATGGTGAACAACACGTCACCGCGCTTGATCACCTGGTTGTCACGCACCTCGACTTTCTGGATCAGCCCGGACACATCGGGGGCGATCTGGATCACGTCGGCGCGGATATGGCCGTCGCGAGTCCAGGGGGCAAACATGTAGTAGACGACCATCTGCCAGACCAGTACGGCCGCGAAGGTCACCACCAAGAGGGTCAGGACCACACGGCCCAAGGTCAACAAAGGTTTTTTCATGGCAGCATCAGGCTTCGGCAAAAGTGATCCACCGCACCAAGCAGCACGGCATACAGGGCAACGTTGAACAACGCCCGGTGCCAGACCAGGCGGTAGAAATGCAGGCGCACCAGCACAGCGTGCACGCCCAGAAACAACACGTAGGTGCAGACCATCATCACCAGCAGCGTGGGCAGGAACACCCCGCTGATATCCAGTTCTCCGATCACAGCGGGGCTCCGTCGATGCCTTGCGGCAGTTGCGCTTGTTCGCTCGGCTCGAGCATCACCTCCACCCCGGGCAGCAGCGCCAGGCGCAGGCCGCTCAGTGCATGCAGCAGGTGCACGCGGGCCTCGCCGCGATCGTGCAGGTCGTCCAGGGCCAGGCCCTGGCGAGCACGCTCCATGTTGCGCAGCAGCGCCGGTGGGGCGTGCAAGCGTTCACCGGCACGCAGGCACTGGGCATAGTGGGCGCCGACTTCTTTGATCACAGTGAGCAAGCGCTCGCGGGCCTGCTGGCCGACCCGTGGCAGGTACGCCTGCAGGTCGAGCAGGTTCAGCCCCACGCGCAGGTCGCGCAGGGCCACGCCGCTGTCCTGGCCGGTCTGCGACAGGCGTGGCAGGTGCTGCATGAGGCGGTCGAGCATCTGCACGCCGACCTGACGCTGCTCGGCAAGGGTCGCCGGCTGGGTCATCTCGACGATGTCGCGCCAAGCGAAGCGGGTCAGCCGCTTGGCCGCCAGCTCGACACCGAACGGGCGCACCAGCAAGGTCCAGATAAACGCGAACAGCAACCCGACAGGGCCAGCCAGGTTGGCGTTGAGGAAGGTGAAAAAGTCCGCGTCGTAGGCGCCCTGGATGCTGATGAAGGTGGCCGTGTTGACGATGGTCAGCAGGGTGCCGAGGTAGAAGCGCGGCTGAACGGTCAGGGTACCGACGCAAATGAACGGCACGGCGAAGGCCAGCACCAGCATGGGGAAGTCATGCAGGTTGGGCAGCACCAGGAACAGGTAGACGCTGGAGAAAATCACCGACAGCAGCGTCCAGAAGAAGAACCGGTAGATCTGCGGCGCCGGATCGTCCATTGCGGCGAAGAAGCTGCAGGCGACGGCGGCAAGGATCACCGCACTGGCGCCGTCGTGCCAGCCCAGGCCGATCCACAGGCCGCAGGCGACGATGATCGCGGTCACGGTGGAGAACACCGAGTACAGCATCAGGCCGCGGTCGAAGAATGGCGTCAGCCGGCCCAGCCGCCAGTGGCGGTAAGTCGCGCGCCATGGCGTGGCGTCGTCCTTGCGCAAGGCGTGCTGGAGGGTGCAGCAGTCCTGCCACAGGTCGAGCCATTCGGTAAGACGGTAGAGCGCATTGGACAACAGCAACTCTGCCCGCTGATCGAGCGCGGCAGCGCTGGGTTGCAGGCGTTCGAGCTTGTCACGCAGGGCGCTCCAGCGCGCCGCCGAAGCGTCTTCGGCGCTGGCCTGCAGCCATTCACGGGCCTCGACCAGCAGCGGCTGGATCTGGGCGAACTGGGCCGGGGCGCGGCCTTCGAGGGCGACCAGAGCGTCGTCCAGGGCATCGATCACGGGTAACAGGTGGATCATCCGCCCGCGCAGCTCGCGGGCGTTCTTCAAGGTATGCGGGCCGGCGCCTTCGTGGCCGAGTTGGCCGATCATCAGCTCCAGGCTGTTGAAGGTGGCAACCATCGACGCGCGCATGGCGCCGACCTTGTCGACCGCCACGTCACGAGCCAGGTAGGTGTCGCTGTAGCGGATCGCTTCGGTGAACCAGTTGCCGGTCGAGCCGACCACCACCGGGGCCAGCCGGCGGGGCCAGAAGATTGCGCCCACTACCGCCGCGCAGACGATACCCAAGCAGATCTCCTGGGCCCGCGACGAGGCCACATCGAATACCGCCAGGGGGTTGTCGACGACCGCCAGAGCGATCATCGGCAAGGTGTAACCGGCCAACATCAGCACATAGTTGTTGGCAGTACGCAGGTTGAGCGAGAGAAATAGCAAGGTGCCGGTCCACAGCGCGATCGCGATCGACAAGAGCAACGGCGACTGCACCAGGGGCGGGATGAGGAAGATCGCACCAGCGGCGCCGAGCAGGGTACCCAGCGCGCGGTACAGCGCCTTGGAGCTGGTCGGGCCGACGAAGGGGCTGGAGACGATGTACACCGTGGCCATTGCCCAGTAAGGACGTGGCAGTTGCATGAGCAGGGCGATGTACAGGGCGATCATCGAGGCGGCGAAGGTACGCACGCCGTAGAACCAGTCGCGGGCGGGCGGCATTGAACTGAAAAAGCCGTTCATGCGAGCCCGCCGGGGGTAACCTGGCCAGCGTCTTCGAAGGCGCGGATGACCCGCAGGGTGGCCTCAAGGTCAGCTTCGCTGATGCCGTTGAGGACTTCGCGGCGCAGGCGCACCAGTTCGCCTTCGATCGACTCGGCGAGCAGGCGGCCGTCGGTGGTCAGGCTCAGGGCCTTGGCACGGCGGTCGAGTGGGTCTTCGCTGCGACAGACCAGGCCGGCCTTGCACAGCTGGTCGAGCAGGCGCACCAGCGAGGGGCTTTCGAGGCCGGCAGCATTGGCTACCGCCACCTGATGCACGCCATCGCCGAGGCGCACGATCATCAGCAGGGGCACGGCGCAGGCTTCGGAGATACCGTAGCCAGTCAGGGCGGTGTGGCAGATCCGCCGCCAGTGGCGGGCGGCGACGACCATGCCGCTGCTGATTTTCAGGTGCAGTGCATCAAGCGTCATGTGAGGAACCGAGGATATTCATAGTTTGCTAACTATCAATATACGCCCTGCCCTCCCCCTGTCGTCAACCTTGCGCGATGAACTGCCTGGATGAAATCTTGTTCATGAGACCGTGATCAAACCCAACCTCCGCGCCTGGCGAGGGCTTCGCCCTCGATCGCGACACAAGGCCGCTCCCACAAACACAGCGCCAGTCTTGCGGTATGCGCGGCCTCTGTGGAAGCGGCGGTGCGGCGATCCGACTTGACCCGCGAAACCGGCGAAGCCTGTGCCATATACCACGGTGGCTGGACCGGCCTCTTCGCGGGACAAGCCCGCTCCTACAGGGTATGCGCCGCATTTACGGGCATTGTTCTCTGCGCGACAGCGCAGCCCAAGGGCTGGGCGATCTCCCACAAACACAGCGCCAGTCTTGCGGTATGCGCGGCCTCTGTGGGAGCGGCCTTGTGTCGCGATTGGGCCGCAAAGCGGCCCCGGCATTCTCAGGGCTGGATCTGGTCTTCCAGTTTCATGGTCAGGGCCAGGGTGCTGCCCATCAGGATCGCCTGGTCGCGCCAGTCCCTGTAGCGCGTCGGATCGCGGCGGCTGAAATGCACGGCCAGCTCTTCCGCCGCCTGCATCACCCCCGCCGCGGCCGCCAACTCCAGCCAGTACAGCGCAGCCTTGGTGTCGGTCTCCACATAGAGCCCGTGCAATAACCGGTAACCGACTTCAAAACGGCAGCGCGCCTCGCCACGCTCGGCACCTCGGGTAAACCAGCGCATCGCTTCGACCAGGTCGACCTGCCAGTCCTGATCGCCATCACAGACTTCTTCCTCATAAAGATCGCCCAACGCTGCCGCCGCATGCAGCATGCCGCGCGCGAAGGCCTGCCGATAACACTCGGCCGCCTGCTGGTAGGAGACCTCCACGCCCTTGCCAAAATAACGCTGCTGACCAAGGTTGAACCACGCCGCAGCACTGCCTTGCAGCGCCGCCATACGCAGCAGGTGACCAGCCAGCGAGGTATCGGCCAGCCAATACTTGCCGTTCAGCCAAATCCAGCCAAGGTCGTTCAGCGCCGGGACGTTACCTTCCAGGGCCAGGCGCCGCAGGTCGGCGTACACTGCCTGCAGGTCGACCGCTTCTTCCAGCCGACTGACCAGACCAAAGCGCTCACCCAACGGCGCCCGCTGGCTGGGCATGCCAACCCCGGCGAACAGCCGTTGGCGCTGACGCGGTGGAGCCGGCGCAGGCACGATTCGCTCCGGCAAAAGCCGCGCGAGCAGCGAATGGATATTGCTGGCAGCAGACATGTTCATCCTCATTGAACGACACACAAGCCCAACCGCGGCCGTGTTGAGGCGTGATTCTGCGCGACGCTACGACGAAACCTGTCGCGAACGATCGTATTCAAGGCAACCATTTGCATCTTCCTTGATCTGAGCGAATTGTGGCGAATTGCCATGCCTCGCTTGAGCCGCCATCCTGTTGCGGCAAGCCTAGACAAGGACGTCACATTTTGCCCTTCGCCACCACCCGCGCCACCCTTAGCCGCCAATGGGCACTCTTGCGGCAATTGCCCAGCCGCTCCCCTGGCGTGACCAGTGCCGAACTGGTGTGGCGCCTGCGTGACGTAGGTTTCAGCGTCAGCAAGCGCACGGTCGAACGCGACCTCAATGAGCTGTCGTTGATCTTTCCGCTGGAGCGCAATGACAAGAGCATTCCGTTTGGCTGGCACTGGTCGGCGACGGCGGTGGGCGAGCTACGCGGTAATTTCGATTTGCAGGGGTATCTGCGCAATGGCGCGCTGCAGCCGGTGCAAGGGGAAGGCATGGAGTTGCAGGCGTGGGTCAGTGATGGCCTGGCGCGGCAGTTGCGTGAGGCGCCATTGACCGCGGACATGCAACTGACAGCGCTTGATCAAGGGCATCGGATGCGGGCGATGGTCATTGATGGCTGGCCGCTGCGCTGGTGGCTGTTGAGCCAGGGTGCTGGGCTGGTGGTGGAGCAGCCGCAGGCGTTGCGCGAGGAGATCGGGCGGACCTTGAGCAGTGCGGCGGCCCAGTATCAGGATTGAGATCGACGGCGTCCTTTTCACGCAGCAGATCACCTGTAGGAGCGGGCTTGACGCGAAGAGGTCAGCCACGGCGACAAAGGTATATGGCACCGGCTTCGCCGGTGTTCGCGGGGCAAGCCCGCTCCTACAGGGGGAGCGCTGGTCCGCAGAGCTGCAGATCACCCACGAGAGCGGGGTTCTGCTTAGCGCTGCATGCCCCAACGCCGCACGGTTACCCGCTCCAGGGTGTTGAACACCAATCCCTCCACCAGCAAGCCGATCAGAATCACCACCGCCAACCCGGCAAACACCTTGTCGGTGTACAGCTCGTTGCGGTTCTGGAAGATGTACCAGCCCAGTCCGCCTTTGCCGCTGCTGGCACCGAACACCAGTTCCGCCGCGATCAGCGTGCGCCAGGCAAACGCCCAGCCGATCTTCAAGCCCGAGAGAATCGACGGCAGCGCTGCCGGCACGAGGATATGCAGGACCAGCCGCAACCCGCGCAGGCCATAGTTGCGCCCGGCCATGCGCAAGGTCTCGGAGACGCCGAGAAAGCCCGCATAGGTGTTCAACGCCAAGGCCCACAGCACCGAATGCACCAGCACGAAGATCAGGCTGTTATCGCCCAGCCCGAACCACAACAGCGACAACGGCAACAAGGCAATCGCTGGCAACGGGTTGAACATCGAGGTAAGGGTTCCGAGCAGGTCCCGACCAAACTGGGTCGACACCGCCAGGCTGGTCAGCGCGAACGCCAGGACAATCCCCAACAGGTAGCCCTTGAGCAGCACCACCAGCGACACGCCGACCTTGGCCGGCAACTCGCCACTGAACATGCCCTCCCAAAAGGCCTTCGCCGTCTGCACGAAGCTTGGCAACAGCAGGTCGTTGTCGGTGTAGCGCGCCGCAGCCTCCCACAGCACGGCCAATACCAGCAGGATTACCGTCTTGCGCAACCAACCTTGTTGCCAGAGGCGCTGAACCAGCGGCAGTTGGCGCTCCAGAGGCACACTGAGCAGCGGCTCCAGCTGCACCTCGTATTCCTGTCGAACAGGTGTAGCGGTCATGGCTGAGGCTCCTCTCAGTAGGCGATGCGGATGTCGTTGAAACCCAGGTCGGCCGCTTGCTCCGGCTCATCGGTTTCATCGAACAGCAGCCGATGAATATTCCGCGCACTGGCCTGGAAGTCACTGGCGCCAAGGCTGCCCAGGTCATACTGATGGCTGTGCACTTCGGCGCGCACGCGGCCTGGGTGGGGCGAGAGCAGCAGGATGCGGTTGCCAACCACCAACGCTTCTTCGATGGAGTGGGTGACGAACAACAGGGTGAAGCGCACCTCCTCCCAGAGCAGTAGCAACTCTTCCTGCATCTTGCGCCGGGTCAACGCATCGAGCGCGGCGAACGGCTCGTCCATCAAGAGGATTTTCGGCTGGGTGGCCAGCGCCCGGGCAATCGCCACGCGCGCTTTCATGCCACCCGACAGGGTATGCGGATAGGCATCGGCGAAGGCGGCCAAGCCGACCTTTTCCAGATAATGCAGGGCGCGTTCCTCGGCTTCGGCGCGCTTGAGCTGACCCGACACCAGCAGCGGAAACATGACGTTCTGCTTGACCGTTTTCCACGGCGGCAACTGGTCGAACTCCTGGAACACCACGATACGGTCAGGGCCGGGGCCTTTGACGGGCTGCCCCTGCAGCAGGATCTGCCCCTCGGTCGGCTCGATAAACCCCGCTACGGCCTTGAGCAGGGTCGACTTGCCGCAGCCTGACGGGCCGAGCAGGACGAAGCGGTCAGCACGGTCCACTTCGAAGCTGACCTGGTGGGTGGCGCGCACTACGCGCTGCGCAGTGCGGTATTCAAGGCTCACGTTATCCACCGCGAGCTGCGGTGGCGTGGTGACACGGCTCAGGTTGCTGGCCGTGTGGCCTGGCAATGGGGCGGTCATCGGCAATCAGCTCCCCTGCAGTGGACGTTGGTCCTGGAAGAAGTAGTCCTTCCACGACTCGGGCTTGTGCTTGATCGCACCGACCCGATAGAGGAACTCGGCCAGCGGGTAGGTATTTTTCGGAGTGATGGTGAATTCGTATTGCGGGTTGTCGATCAGCCGAATCAACGCATCACGGTCGATCTTGGCCTTGGTCACGCGGATATAGGTGTCCGCTGCTGCGGCCTTGTCTTTCTGGGCGAAGTCCGCCGCCTCGGCCAGGGCCTCGACAAACGCCTTGTAGGTCTTGGGGTTTTCGTTGCGAAACTTCTCGGTGGCAAACAGCAAGGTCGGCGAATTGGGGCCGAGCAGGTCATAGCTGTTGAGCACAACGTGCACGTCCTTGTTGGCCAGTACCTGGTCCTGGAACGGCGGGTTGGAGAAGTGCCCGTTCAGCTCGGTGCCGCCCGCCAGCAAGGCAGCGGTGGCATCTGGGTGGGGGACAGCCAGGGTGTACTTGTCGAGGCGGTTGTACTCCTTGTCGCCCCACTGCTTGGCAGCGGCGTACTGGAGGAAGCGCGACTGCACCGAAACGCCCACGGCCGGTACGGCGATGCGGTCATTTTTGGACAGGTCGGCGATGGTCTTCACATCGGGATTGCTACTGACCAGGTAGTACGGGAAGTTGCCCAGCGAGGCCACGGCCTTGACGTTCTGCCGCCCCTTGGTGCGGTCCCAGACAGTGAGCAGCGGGCCGACGCCGGCACCGGCGATGTCCACCGAGCCAGACAGCAATGCGTCGTTGATCGCGGCACCGCCGGACAACTGCGCCCAGTCGACCTTGATGTCGATGCCCTCTTCCTTGCCGTGTTTCTCGATCAGTTGCTGGTCACGCACCACATTGAGCAGCAGGTAGACGATGCCGAACTGTTCGGCGATGCGGATCTTGCCTTCGGCCTGGGCCGCAGTGGGTGCAGCCAGGGTGCCAACGACCAGGGTCGCGCCCAGGCCAATACTGGCCGCCAGGCGGCTGATGGATTTGCGCATGGTGTGTTTCCTCAGTCGTCAGAACGGGGCATTGCCCTGGATGGTGGTGCGGAACAATTTGCGACGCAGGTGCGCGGGGCAGCCGGCGGCCAGGTGGATCAGCGAGCGGTTATCCCAGAACACCATGTCGTGGGGCTGCCACTGATGGCGGTAGATGTTCTGCTTGAGCACGCTCAGGGCGTACAGCTGTTGCAGCACGTCGCGGCTCTCGTCTTCCGGCAGGCCGACGATGCGGGTGGTGAAGCCTTCGCTGACGAACAGCGCCTTGCGGCCGTTCTCCGGGTGGGTACGTACCACCGGATGGATCACTTCCTGAACCTGTGCGAGCTGTTCGGCGGTCAGCGTCGGGCGCCAGTTGCCCTCGAACTTGGTTTCGGCATACCGCGCGGTGTAGGAGTGAGCGGCACCGCGGCCTTCAATGACTTTACGCAGGGCATCGGGCACGGCGTCCCAGGCCTTGTGCATGTCGGCGAACAGGGTGTCGCCGCCTTCGCTCGGCAACTCCTGGGCGTGCAACATCGAGCCGAGGCTGGGCAGTTCTTTATAGGACAAGTCCGAATGCCAGAACTTGCCGGCATCACCCAGGCCAACGTTCCGGCCGTCTTCGACGATGTTGGAGACGATCAGGATCTCCGGATGGCCCTGCAGCAGGAACTGTTTGAGCACGTGGATCTGCAGCTCGCCGAAGCGGCGGCTGAAGGCGATCTGGTGCTCGGGGCTGATGCGCTGGTCACGGAATACCAGGACGTGATGGTCGAGGTGGGCGCGATGGATTCGGTTGAAATCGTCGCTGTTGACCGGTTGGGCCAGGTCCAGGCCGATGATCTCGGCACCGACGGCACCGGAAAACGGGCGGATTTCGAAGGATTGCGGCTGTGCGCTGTCGATGGCCGACAAGGCGTTAGAGGCGGCTGGCATTTCTCACTCCCACGTAGTGCGCGATCTTCAGGGCGCGCATCGATCAGAAACGCACGGGGAACTCCCGTGTGGATTCAAGTCGTGCGGCGCGCCGATTGGTCGGCAGGTACGCAGTGGTGTGAACTATAAAGTCATAAGAACGAGACTTTAAATACCGTTAGAGAATATGCATATGAACAGCTTGGTCGCTTGCGCGGATCAGATCAGGCCGCCTTCCGCTTCTTCTTCGATAAGGTTGCTCAAGCCACCCAACGCCTTGCGCGCGCTGGACCGGTTGAGCAGCTTGGCTTGGGCGCCTTCGGGCAGGTCGGTGATGCTCAGCACGCCTTTGGCGGTCAGCACGTCGATGAGGTCTTCGAGTACCCGGATCATGTCCAGGTCGCTCTGTTTGAGCTGGTTCAGGCTGTTGCCGACAACATCATCGGCGAACCATTCGAGGATCTCGGCATCGCTGGCATCGAGCGTTGCGGTGAATCCGCTGTAAGGGACAGCGTCTACCCGCGACAGACGGCCGTCGAGGTCGCGCTGCACGTAATACATGGCGTGTTGCCTGGTCACGATGAGTCCTTGTCGTCAGATAGCGGTATGCCCAGCGCGCGAGTATGCGCTGCCGGGAGGCGGTGGAAAAGTCTGGCAGTACAACCGTGCCGGCCTCTTCGCGGGGCAAGCCCGCTCCTACAGGTTATGTGCTGAACCTGTAGGAGCGGGCTTGCCCCGCGAAGAGGCCGGCACTGGAGAAACCTTGCCCCAGCAGCGGCAGTGAGCTGCCGCCGCTGGGTTCAAGGATCAGCTGTTGTTGTTGTCGATCTTGATCAACGGATCGGCACCGCTGATCAACGAGTTGATCGTGCTGCTCGACCAGTTGTTGCCCTGCAGGGTGATGGTGGTATCCACGTGGTTGGCACCGTCCTGCACGTTGAGCTTGCCATCGCTGCTGATCTGCAAGACCGTTTCACCCTGGACGGTGATCATCTTCAGGTAGTTGTCGATGGTGCTGCCCTTCTCGTTCTGCAGCAGGTCGCTCAGGTCGATACGGTCACCTTCGGAGGCCTTGAAGTCGGTGATCACATCGTTGCCGGTGTGGCCCGCTTTCCAGATGAAGGTGTCGGCGCCGCTGCCGCCGGTCAGGGTGTCGTTGCCCTTGCCGCCGGTCAGGTAGTCGTTACCGGCACCGCCGAAGATGATGTCGTTGCCGGCGCTGCCCAGCAGCGTATCGTTACCCTCGGTCCAGGCTGGCGTCATTGCCGAAGTTGCACCCGGGCCAGTGGCGGTAAGCGTTACGTACAGGTGGGCCGTGTCGGTATCGCCGTCAGGTTGGGTCAGCTTGTAGTCGAACTGATCTACATGGCCTGCACCATTCTTGTCGGCCACCGGCGCGTAGGTGTACGAACCGTCCTTGCTGATCGTCAGGCTGCCATATTGGCCAGTAACGGTCGTCCCGCCGATCGGTACCTCTACCCATGCGCCATTGACCTTGACCGACAGCGTCGAGGTTTCGCCATTGGTGCCCAACGAGTCGTTGGTGGTTACCGAACCGGTTATCGGCGAGGCAGACCACTCAATCGTCGGAGCACCTGGAACCGTCACTTTGAAGTCATCGAAGCTGACCGACGCATTGCCGGTGTACCAGTTGGAGGTATCGTCGTGAACACTCAGGAGCACGCGATACTGGCTACCCGCTTCCAACACCCCCGTTGTAATCGTGGAGGAGCCGTTGGCAATCGCGCCCCCACCTGCAACCGACCAGTTGGTACCGTTGGTGCTCTTGTACAGCGTCCAGTTGGCCGTATCTCGCTCGCTTGAGAACCAGTAGTTCACGGTAGACAGCGAAGCGCTGGCAGTGAACGAAAGGGTTTCGCCGCCAACTGCGGTGTAGATCGGCGTGAGCATACCCGCATCGCCGGAGCTTTCGCCGTTGCGGTCAGTCAATACCAATGTTGGGTTGTTAGCCGAACTGACCCCGGCATCCGCGGTAGTGCCCACCAGCGAGGTCACCTGCCAGCGGCCCGACTTGTCCGACAGATCGAGAGAGTCCCGATCCAGCGGGTTCTGGAACTTCCACGCGTTCGCCTCATTGCTGGAGAAGGTCGCCAGCATTACATCTGTAGGGGCGCCCATGACGGACTTGGACGTCAGCGTGGCAGTGACATCATCATTCTTCGCGATCGGGTCGCTACGGTCATTGACCGTCAGCGTCAGGGTCGACGATGCCGTCACGCCATTCGTGTCTCTGACCGTGAACTTGACCACAGCCGATACCGAGCTAGCCGTATCGAAGTCGTCCTTGCCCGAGAACGAGTAGCTTCCGTCACCTTTGACAACCAGCTTGCCGACATCGCCCAGATTGATGGTCTTGATGTCAGAGGCGCTGGTGAACACCGTGGTCACGCCATTGAACTCGACCGATTTCAGCTTCCAGCCGTCGGCTGCCCAACCCGCGGTGCCGCTGGTCGCGTTGGAGGTAAGGTCACCCGACACGGTGCTCCCGGTCACGGTTCCAACCAGCGCTTGAGTCAGTGCATCGACCGAGGTATCGACTGCCAGCACGTGATCGTCGGCATTGCCTTTGGTGATCTGATCGACGGTTTCGCCTTGCTTCCAGCCGATAGGCTCAAGGTAATCCTTGTCCTTGGTGCTCAGGCCGCCAAAGCCTACGGCATAGGAGTCATCGAACCCCTTGTCCTTGAGGAAGTTGGTCCATGTCGTTTCGTTGGCCGAGTGTTTGTTGGTCGGCACACCGTCAGACATGAAGATACTGACCAGCTTGCTACCGCCCGGTGGAGGTGCCTGGTAGCTGCTGGCCACCTTGGCCAGCGCATCGTCGTAGTGGGTATTGCCCCGCGCCTGAAGCGACTTGATCGCGTCGTAGGCGTCGTCCAGATTGGTGTACCAGCCGCCGTTTACGCCCGAGGAGTGGAAGGTGGTGGTGTCTGAGAACGAGACAATGAACACCGCATGCACAGTCTCGGAGTCGAACAGTTTCTTGACTGCATCCTTGAGCATGTCCATGCGCGAGCTGTAGCCACCAGGACCATCCGGGTCGCTACCGCCGTTGCCGTTACCGGCAGGCCCCATGCTGCCCGAACGGTCGAGGACCAGCACCACATCGGCTTTGCCGGCTGCGCCGCTTTCCAGGATGGTGGCAGTGTCGCCGCCCGCAATGACCGGGCCACGGTCGTTGTCGACGATGGTGCCGGTAGCACTTTTCTGGGCGCTGATGGCCAAGTCTTCGAAGACACCATTGGTGTCGACCACTTGTTTGATCGTGGCAATCGACGTCTCGTTGTCTTCGATCCGGGTGTCGTCGATCGTTTTCACGGTAAAGGTGGCGTTGTTCGACCCGCCCGAGATGGTAACGGTGGTGGGACGAGTGCCGTCGAAGTCATTGCTCGAAGCGGTACCGCTCCATTCCAGGTTCACGGCCACCGATTTGCCGGCTGGCACGGACACCAGGTTGCCAGACTTGTCCACCAACTCGACTTTGTAGGTCAGGTTGCCGCCTTCGATGACGGAGCTGGTACCGACCATGCTGATCTTGGCGTAGACCGTATCGATGGTGTCTTTGATGTTGACGCTGGCAGCGTCGCCAATCACCAGGTTCTCGAAGGTCTTGCCAACGACGGTTGCGCTCTGGATACCGACCACCAGGGTGCCGGCGTCCTTGAACGGATCATCACCCTGCGCAGGCGCCTGATACAGGTACTCGGTCGATCCTGCGGCAATGACCACAGTGTCGCCATTGTTCAGCTTGACGGTCAGCGCCTGGTCGAGTTTTTCGCTCAGCTTGATCAGGAAGCCCGGCTTCTCGTTCTCGAAGACGTCGCCCTGGCCGACGATGGTGAGGGTGAACTTGTCACCCGTGTTGCCGATGACATTGCCGGTACCACTGCCCGCCTCGTCGGCCACGGCAGTTCTCACTTCGGTGCGGTCCAGGTTGAGGCTTTCGAACTCGCCACCGCCGTCAACCGTCACGATCTGCTTGGAGATCGTAGCCTGACCGCCCATGAATACGTCATCCGGCGCGTTGATGGTGGCCACACCACTGGCCTCACCAGCCTTGATGGTCACAAGCGTGCCGTCGGTCAGGGTGAAGGTCAGACCGTTGTGGCCAGTAACCGACAGCGCTGGATCCGCGCTCACCAGCGTCACGGTGTAGGTGATCGGGCCACCCTCAATGACGCTGTTGGTGTTCACGGTCAGCTTGGCGGTCACCAAGCTGGCGGTATCGGTGACTTCAACCGACGCCGGGGCACCGATCTGCAGGTTCTCGAACTGCTTGTTGGCCACTTCAGCCTTGTCGATGCTGACGACGAGCTTGCCTGCGTCGTTGAAGACGTCTTCGCCCTGTGCTTTCGCGGTGTAGACCTTGCTGGTCTCGCCGGCGGCGAACACCACCGTGTCGCCGGTGCTCAGGGTAACGGTCAGCGGTTTGTCCAGCTTCTCGTTCAAGGTGATGGTGAAGGTCGGCTTGGTCGCTTCGTTGACCGAGGCCTGGTCGGCGGTGATGGTGACCTTGACCAAATCGCCCTGGTTGCCGGTGCCAGGCGTGCCCGAGCCGGTTTCGTCGCTGACGGTGGTCGAGGTGCTGCCTTGGGTGATGAGGTTTTCGAACTCTTCACCGCCAGTGACGCTGACGATCGATTTGACGATCGCTGGCTGACCACCGAGGTAGACATCGTCAGCGGCTTTGACAATGACCGTGCCGCTGGATTTGCCGGCTTCGATGAACAGGGTGGTACCACCGCCGAGGTCGAAGGTCAGGCCTTTGTGGTCTTTGACGCTCAGGTTGTCCTGGTTGCTCAGGGTCACGGTGTAGGTGATCGAGCCGCCTTCGGTGACGCTGGTTTTGTCGGCAGTCAGGGTCGCTTTGACGATGTCGATGGTATCGGTGATTTCAACCGACGCCGGGGCACCAATCTCGAGATTCTCGAACTGCTTGTTGGCCACTTCAGCCTTGTCGATGCTGACGACGAGCTTGCCTGCGTCGTTGAAGACGTCTTCGCCCTGTGCTTTCGCGGTGTAGACCTTGCTGGTCTCGCCGGCGGCGAACACCACGGTGTCGCCGGTGCTCAGGGTAACGGTCAGCGGTTTGTCCAGCTTCTCGTTCAAGGTGATGGTGAAGGTCGGCTTGGTCGCTTCGTTGACCGAGGCCTGGTCGGCGGTGATGGTGACCTTGACCAAATCGCCCTGGTTGCCGGTGCCAGGCGTGCCCGAGCCGGTTTCGTCGCTGACGGTGGTCGAGGTGCTGCCTTGGGTGATCAGGTTCTCGAACACCTCACCGCCGGTGACGCTGACGATCGATTTGACGATCGCTGGCTGACCACCGAGGTAGACGTCGTCAGCGGCTTTGACGATGACCGTGCCGCTGGATTTGCCGGCTTCGATGAACAGGGTGGTACCACCGCCGAGGTCGAAGGTCAGGCCTTTGTGGTCTTTGACGCTCAGGTTGTCCTGGTTGCTCAGGGTCACGGTGTAGGTGATCGAGCCGCCTTCGGTGACGCTGGTTTTATCGGCAGTCAGGGTCGCTTTGACGATGTCGATGGTATCGGTGACTTCCACCGACGCCGGGGCACCGATCTGCAGGTTCTCGAACTGCTCGCCCGCCACTTCAGCTTTCTCGATACCGACGGTGATCTTGCCAGCGTCCTTGAAGACGTCGTCGCCTTGGGCCTTCGCCTCGAACGACTTGGTGACCTCACCCGCAGCGAACTGCAGCACAGTGCCGTTATCCAGGGTTACGGTCAGCGGCTTGTCCAGTGCCTTGTTCAGAGTCACGGTGAACGACGGTTGGGTCGCTTCGTCGACCGAAGTCTGGTCAGCAGTGATGGTGACCTTGACCAGGTCACCTTCGTTGCTGCCGCCCGGATTGCCAGGAGTGCCCGGCTCATCGCTGACGGTGGTTTGGACTTTGGTGCCGTCCAGTTCGAGCTTCTCGAACTGTTCAGTACCCTTGCCTTCGACTTTGACCAGTTCCTGAGTGATGGTCACTGGATCGTTGACGTAGACGTTGTCCGGTGCAGTGACGGTCTTCGAACCGGTGGACTCACCGGCCTTCACGGTCACGACGGTGCCGTCAGTCAGGGTGAAGGTCAGGCCTTTGTGGTCGGTGACCGACAACTTCGGATCAGCGCTCACCAGAGTTACGGTGTAGGTGATCTTGCCGCCTTCGCTGACGGCGGTGTTATCAACAGAAAGCTGGGCAGTAACCAGGCTGTCGGTATCCGTCACGGCAACCGAAGCAGGCGTGCTGAGCTGCAGGTTCTCGAACTGCTCGCCCGCCACTTCAGCTTTCTCGATGCCGACGGTGATCTTGCCAGCGTCCTTGAAGACGTCGTCGCCTTGGGCCTTCGCCTCGAACGACTTGGTGATCTCGCCCGCAGCGAACTGCAGCACAGTGCCGTTATCCAGAGTTACGGTCAGCGGCTTGTCCAGTGCCTTGTTCAGGGTCACGGTGAACGACGGTTGGGTCGCTTCGTCGAC
The DNA here is from genome assembly GCF_017875955.1 of Pseudomonas sp. BP8. Classification (GTDB taxonomy): domain Bacteria; phylum Pseudomonadota; class Gammaproteobacteria; order Pseudomonadales; family Pseudomonadaceae; genus Aquipseudomonas. Next base: position 353,453 of record NZ_JAGINK010000001.1, read on the forward strand.
CGAAGTCTGGTCAGCAGTGATGGTGACCTTGACCAGGTCACCTTCGTTGCTGCCGCCCGGATTGCCAGGAGTGCCCGGCTCATCGCTGACGGTGGTTTGGACTTTGGTGCCGTCCAGTTCGAGCTTCTCGAACTGTTCAGTACCCTTGCCTTCGACTTTGACCAGTTCCTGAGTGATGGTCACTGGATCGTTGACGTAGACGTTGTCCGGTGCAGTGACGGTCTTCGAACCGGTGGACTCACCGGCCTTCACGGTCACGACGGTGCCGTCAGTCAGGGTGAAGGTCAGGCCTTTGTGGTCGGTGACCGACAGTTTTGGATCAGCGCTGACCAAGGTGACGGTGTAGGTGATCTTGCCGCCTTCGCTGACGGCGGTGTTATCAACAGAAAGCTGGGCAGTAACCAGGCTGTCGGTATCCGTCACGACAACCGAAGCAGGCGTGCTGATCTGCAGGTTCTCGAACTGCTCGCCCGCCACTTCAGCTTTCTCGATGCCGACGGTGATCTTGCCAGCGTCCTTGAAGACGTCGTCGCCCTGGGCTTTCGCCTCGAACGACTTGGTGATCTCACCCGCAGCGAACTGCAGCACAGTGCCGTTATCCAGGGTTACGGTCAGCGGCTTGTCCAGCGCCTTGTTCAAGGTCACGGTGAACGACGGCTGAGTCGCTTCGTCGACCGAGGTCTGGTCGGCGGTGATGGTGACCTTGATCAGGTCGCCTTGGCCGTTAGGCTCGTCGGAAACAACGGTCGACACCTTCTCGGTGCCCAGTTCGAGCTTCTCGAACTGCTCGGTGCCTTGGCCTTCAACCTTGACCAGTTCCTGAGTGATGGTCACTGGATCGTTGACGTAGACATTGTCCGGGGCGGTAACAGTCTTCGAACCGGTGGACTCACCGGCCTTCACGGTCACGACGGTGCCGTCAGTCAGGGTGAAGGTCAGGCCTTTGTGGTCGGTGACCGACAGTTTCGGATCTGCACTCACCAGGGTCACGGTGTACGTGATCTTGCCGCCTTCAGATACAGCAGTGTTATCCACAGAAAGCTGGGCAGTAACCAAGCTATCGGTGTCCGTCACGGCAACCGAAGCAGGCGTGCCGATCTGCAGATTTTCGAACTGCTCGCCCGCTACTTCAGCCTTGTCGATACCGACGGTGATCTTGCCAGCGTCTTTGAAGACGTCATCGCCTTGGGCCTTCGCCTCGAACGACTTGGTGACCTCACCCGCAGCGAACTGCAGAACAGTGCCGTTATCCAGGGTCACGGTCAGCGGCTTGTCCAGTGCCTTGTTGAGGGTCACGGTGAACGACGGCTGGGTCGCTTCGTCGACCGAAGTCTGGTCAGCAGTGATGGTGACCTTGACCAGGTCACCTTCGTTGCTGCCGCCCGGATTGCCAGGAGTGCCCGGCTCATCGCTGACGGTGGTTTGGACTTTGGTGCCGTCCAGTTCGAGCTTCTCGAACTGTTCAGTACCCTTGCCTTCGACTTTGACCAGTTCCTGAGTGATGGTCACTGGATCGTTGACGTAGACGTTGTCCGGTGCAGTGACGGTCTTCGAACCGGTGGACTCACCGGCCTTCACGGTCACGACGGTGCCGTCAGTCAGGGTGAAGGTCAGGCCTTTGTGGTCGGTGACCGACAACTTCGGATCAGCGCTCACCAGAGTTACGGTGTAGGTGATCTTGCCGCCTTCGCTGACGGCGGTGTTATCAACAGAAAGCTGGGCAGTAACCAGGCTGTCGGTATCCGTCACGGCAACCGAAGCAGGCGTGCTGATCTGCAGGTTCTCGAACTGCTCGCCCGCCACTTCAGCTTTCTCGATGCCGACGGTGATCTTGCCAGCGTCCTTGAAGACGTCGTCGCCTTGGGCCTTCGCCTCGAACGACTTGGTGATCTCGCCCGCAGCGAACTGCAGCACAGTGCCGTTATCCAGAGTTACGGTCAGCGGCTTGTCCAGTGCCTTGTTCAGGGTCACGGTGAACGACGGTTGGGTCGCTTCGTCGACCGAGGCCTGGTCGGCGGTGATGGTGACCTTGATCAGGTCGCCTTCGTTGCTGCCGCCCGGATTGCCAGGAGTGCCCGGCTCATCGCTGACGGTGGTTTGGACTTTGGTGGTGTCCAGCTCGAGCTTCTCGAACTGTTCAGTGCCCTTGCCTTCAACCTTGACCAGCTCTTGCGTGATGGTCACGGGGTCGTTGACGTAGACGTTGTCTGGCGCGGTAACGGTCTTCGAGCCAGTCGACTCGCCAGCCTTCACGGTCACGACGGTGCCGTCAGTCAGGGTGAAGGTCAGGCCTTTGTGGTCGGTGACCGACAATTTCGGATCAGCACTCACCAGAGTGACGGTGTAGGTGATCTTGCCGCCTTCGTTGACTGCGGTGCTGTCTACCGAGAGCTGGGCAGTGACCAGGCTGTCGGTGTCCGTCACGGCAACCGAAGCAGGCGTGCTGATCTGCAGGTTTTCGAACTGCTCGCCCGCCACTTCAGCTTTCTCGATACCGACGGTGATCTTGCCAGCGTCTTTGAAGACGTCGTCGCCTTGGGCCTTCGCCTCGAACGACTTGGTGACCTCACCCGCAGCGAACTGCAGAACAGTGCCGTTATCCAGGGTTACGGTCAGCGGCTTGTCCAGTGCCTTGTTCAGAGTCACGGTGAACGACGGCTGGGTCGCTTCGTCGACCGAGGTCTGGTCGGCGGTGATGGTGACCTTGATCAGGTCGCCTTGGCCGTTAGGCTCGTCGGAAACAACGGTCGACACCTTCTCGGTGCCCAGTTCGAGCTTCTCGAACTGCTCGGTGCCTTGGCCTTCAACCTTGACCAGTTCCTGAGTGATGGTCACTGGATCGTTGACGTAGACATTGTCCGGGGCGGTAACAGTCTTCGAACCGGTGGACTCACCGGCCTTCACGGTCACGACGGTGCCGTCAGTCAGGGTGAAGGTCAGGCCTTTGTGGTCGGTGACCGACAGTTTCGGATCTGCACTCACCAGGGTCACGGTGTACGTGATCTTGCCGCCTTCAGATACAGCAGTGTTATCCACAGAAAGCTGGGCAGTAACCAAGCTATCGGTGTCCGTCACGGCAACCGAAGCAGGCGTGCCGATCTGCAGATTTTCGAACTGCTCGCCCGCTACTTCAGCCTTGTCGATACCGACGGTGATCTTGCCAGCGTCTTTGAAGACGTCATCGCCTTGGGCCTTCGCCTCGAACGACTTGGTGACCTCACCCGCAGCGAACTGCAGAACAGTGCCGTTATCCAGGGTCACGGTCAGCGGCTTGTCCAGTGCCTTGTTGAGGGTCACGGTGAACGACGGCTGGGTCGCTTCGTCGACCGAAGTCTGGTCAGCAGTGATGGTGACCTTGACCAGGTCACCTTCGTTGCTGCCGCCCGGATTGCCAGGAGTGCCCGGCTCATCGCTGACGGTGGTTTGGACTTTGGTGCCGTCCAGCTCGAGCTTCTCGAACTGTTCGGTGCCCTTGCCCTCAACCTTGACCAGCTCTTGCGTGATGGTCACCGGGTCGTTGACGTAGACGTTGTCCGGTGCGGTGACGGTCTTCGAACCGGTCGACTCGCCCGCTTTCACGGTCACGACGGTGCCGTCAGTCAGGGTGAAGGTCAGGCCTTTGTGGTCGGTGACCGACAGTTTTGGATCAGCGCTGACCAAGGTGACGGTGTAGGTGATCTTGCCGCCTTCGCTGACGGCGGTGTTATCAACAGAAAGCTGGGCAGTAACCAGGCTGTCGGTATCCGTCACGACAACCGAAGCAGGCGTGCTGATCTGCAGGTTCTCGAACTGCTCGCCCGCCACTTCAGCTTTCTCGATGCCGACGGTGATCTTGCCAGCGTCTTTGAAGACGTCATCGCCTTGGGCCTTCGCCTCGAACGACTTGGTGACCTCACCCGCAGCGAACTGCAGAACAGTGCCGTTATCCAGGGTTACGGTCAGCGGCTTGTCCAGTGCCTTGTTCAAGGTCACGGTGAACGACGGCTGGGTCGCTTCGTCGACCGAGGTCTGGTCGGCGGTGATGGTGACCTTGATCAGATCGCCTTCGTTGCTGCCGCCTGGGTTGCCAGGAGTGCCCGGCTCATCGCTGACGGTGGTTTGGACTTTGGTGGTGTCCAGTTCGAGCTTCTCGAACTGTTCAGTGCCCTTGCCTTCGACTTTGACCAGTTCCTGAGTGATGGTCACTGGATCGTTGACGTAGACGTTGTCTGGCGCGGTAACAGTCTTCGAGCCAGTCGATTCGCCAGCCTTGACGGTCACAACGGTGCCGTCAGTCAGAGTGAAGGTCAGGCCTTTGTGGTCGGTGACCGACAGTTTCGGATCGGCGCTGACCAAGGTGACGGTGTAGGTGATCTTGCCGCCTTCGCTGACTGCGGTGCTGTCTACCGAGAGCTGGGCAGTGACCAGGCTGTCGGTGTCCGTCACGGCAACCGAAGCAGGCGTGCTGATCTGCAGGTTTTCGAACTGCTCGCCCGCCACTTCAGCTTTCTCGATACCGACGGTGATCTTGCCAGCGTCTTTGAAGACGTCGTCGCCTTGGGCCTTCGCCTCGAACGACTTGGTGACCTCACCCGCAGCGAACTGCAGAACAGTGCCGTTATCCAGGGTTACGGTCAGCGGCTTGTCCAGCGCCTTGTTCAAGGTCACGGTGAACGACGGCTGGGTCGCTTCGTCGACCGAGGTCTGGTCGGCGGTGATGGTGACCTTGATCAGATCGCCTTCGTTGCTGCCGCCTGGATTGCCAGGAGTGCCCGGCTCATCGCTGACGGTGGTTTGGACTTTGGTGCCGTCCAGCTCGAGCTTCTCGAACTGTTCGGTGCCCTTGCCTTCAACCTTGACCAGTTCCTGAGTGATGGTCACTGGATCGTTGACGTAGACGTTGTCCGGAGCGGTAACGGTCTTCGAGCCCGTCGACTCGCCAGCCTTGACGGTTACAACAGTGCCGTCGGTCAGGGTGAAGGTCAGGCCTTTGTGGTCGGTAACCGACAACTTCGGATCAGCACTCACCAGAGTTACGGTGTAAGTGATCTTGCCGCCTTCGCTGACTGCGGTGTTATCCACAGAAAGCTGGGCAGTAACCAAGCTGTCAGTGTCGGTGACCGCAACAGTGGCGCCCTTGCCGATCTGCAGGTTCTCCAGCTGCTCGCCAATGACCTCGGCCTTGTCGATGCTGACGCTGATCTTCCCGGCGTCCTTGAAGACGTCATCGCCCTGTGCAGCGGCGGCGTAGCCAACGCTGGTAGTACCGGCAGCGATAACCACGACAGCGCCAGTGCTCAGTGTGATGCTCAGATCCTTATCCAGCGCCTTGTTCAGGTGCAGGGTAAAGGTCGGCTCTGTGGCTTCGTTGACCGAAGTCTGGTCTGCGGTGATGGTGACCTTGACCAGATCGCCTTCGTTGCTGCCGCCTGGGTTGCCAGGAGTACCCGGCTCGTCCGTAACGGTGGTTTGGACCTTGGTGGTGTCCAGCTCGAGCTTCTCGAACTGTTCAGTCCCTTTGCCTTCGACCTTGACCAGTTCCTGAGTGATGGTCGCTGGATCGTTGACGTAGACGTTGTCCGGAGCGGTAACGGTCTTCGAGCCAGTCGACTCACCGGCCTTCACGGTCACAACGGTGCCGTCAGTCAGAGTGAAGGTCAGACCTTTGTGGTCGGTGACCGACAGCTTCGGATCAGCGCTCACCAGAGTTACGGTGTAGGTGATCTTGCCGCCTTCGCTGACTGCGGTGTTGTCTACCGAGAGCTGAGCCGTGACCAGGCTGTCAGTGTCGGTGACCGCAACAGTGGCGCCCTTACCGATCTGCAGGTTCTCGAGCTGCTCGCCAATGACTTCAGCCTTGTCGATGCTGACCGTGGTCTTGCCAGCATCCTTGAAGACGTCATCGCCCTGTGCAGGTGCGGCGTAGGCAAGGCTGGTAGTACCGGCAGCGATAACCACGACAGCACCAGTGCTCAGGGTGATGCTCAGATCCTTATCCAGCGCCTTGTTCAGGTGCAGGGTGAAGGTCGGTTCTGTGGCTTCGTTGACCGAGGTCTGGTCAGCGGTGATGGTGACCTTGACCAGGTCGCCTTCGTTGCTGCCGCCTGGGTTGCCAGGAGTACCCGGCTCGTCCGTAACGGTGGTTTGGACCTTGGTGGTGTCCAGCTCGAGCTTCTCGAACTGTTCAGTCCCTTTGCCTTCGACCTTGACCAGTTCCTGAGTGATGGTCACTGGATCGTTGACGTAGACGTTGTCCGGAGCGGTAACGGTCTTCGAGCCAGTCGACTCACCGGCCTTCACGGTCACAACGGTGCCGTCAGTCAGAGTGAAGGTCAGGCCTTTGTGGTCGGTGACCGACAGCTTCGGATCAGCGCTCACCAGGGTGACGGTGTAGGTGATCTTGCCGCCTTCGCTGACTGCGGTGTTGTCTACCGAGAGCTGAGCCGTGACCAGGCTGTCAGTGTCGGTGACCGCAACAGTGGCGCCCTTACCGATCTGCAGGTTCTCGAGCTGCTCGCCAATGACTTCAGCCTTGTCGATGCTGACCGTGGTCTTGCCAGCATCCTTGAAGACGTCATCGCCCTGTGCAGGTGCGGCGTAGGCAAGGCTGGTAGTACCGGCAGCGATAACCACGACAGCACCAGTGCTCAGGGTGATGCTCAGATCCTTATCCAGCGCCTTGTTCAGGTGCAGGGTGAAGGTCGGTTCTGTGGCTTCGTTGACCGAGGTCTGGTCAGCGGTGATGGTGACCTTGACCAGGTCGCCTTCGTTGCTGCCGCCTGGGTTGCCAGGAGTACCCGGCTCGTCCGTAACGGTGGTTTGGACCTTGGTGGTGTCCAGCTCGAGCTTCTCGAACTGTTCAGTCCCTTTGCCTTCGACCTTGACCAGTTCCTGAGTGATGGTCACTGGATCGTTGACGTAGACGTTGTCCGGAGCGGTAACGGTCTTCGAGCCAGTCGACTCACCGGCCTTCACGGTCACAACGGTGCCGTCAGTCAGAGTGAAGGTCAGGCCTTTGTGGTCGGTGACCGACAGCTTCGGATCAGCGCTCACCAGGGTGACGGTGTAGGTGATCTTGCCGCCTTCGCTGACTGCGGTGTTATCCACAGAGAGCTGGGCAGTAACCAGGCTGTCAGTGTCGGTGACCGCCACAGTGGCGCCCTTACCGATCTGCAGGTTCTCCAGCTGCTCGCCAATGACCTCGGCCTTGTCGATGCTGACGCTGATCTTCCCGGCGTCCTTGAAGACGTCGTCGCCTTGGGCAGGTGCGGCGTAGCCAACGCTGGTAGTACCGGCAGCGATGACAACGACAGCGCCGGTGCTCAGGGTAATGCTCAGATCTTTATCCAGCGCCTTGTTCAAGTGCAGGGTAAAGGTCGGCTCTGTGGCTTCGTTGACCGAGGTCTGGTCAGCGGTGATGGTGACCTTGACCAGATCGCCTTCGTTGCTGCCGCCTGGATTGCCAGGAGTGCCCGGCTCATCGCTGACTGTGGTTTGGACTTTGGTGCCGTCCAGTTCGAGCTTCTCGAACTGCTCGGTACCTTTGCCTTCGACTTTGACCAGCTCTTGCGTGATGGTCACCGGATCGTTGACGTAGACGTTGTCTGGCGCGGTAACAGTCTTCGAACCGGTGGACTCACCGGCCTTCACGGTCACTACAGTGCCGTCGGTAAGGGTGAAGGTCAGACCTTTATGGTCGGTAACCGACAGTTTCGGATCAGCGCTCACGAGGGTGACGGTGTAAGTGATCTTGCCGCCTTCGCTGACTGCGGTGTTATCCACAGAGAGCTGGGCAGTAACCAGGCTGTCAGTGTCGGTGACCGCCACAGTGGCGCCCTTACCGATCTGCAGGTTCTCCAGCTGCTCGCCAATGACCTCGGCCTTGTCGATGCTGACGCTGATCTTCCCGGCGTCCTTGAAGACGTCGTCGCCTTGGGCAGGTGCGGCGTAGCCAACGCTGGTAGTACCGGCAGCGATGACAACGACAGCGCCGGTGCTCAGGGTAATGCTCAGATCTTTATCCAGCGCCTTGTTCAGGTGCAGGGTAAAGGTCGGCTCTGTGGCTTCGTTGACCGAGGTCTGGTCAGCGGTGATGGTGACCTTGACCAGATCGCCTTCGTTGCCAGGAGTGCCCGGCTCATCGCTGACGGTGGTCTGGACTTTGGTGGTGTCCAGTTCGAGCTTCTCGAACTGTTCAGTGCCTTTGCCTTCGACTTTGACCAGCTCTTGCGTGATGGTCACCGGATCGTTGACGTAGACGTTGTCCGGCGCGGTAACAGTCTTCGATCCAGTCGACTCACCGGCCTTCACGGTCACAACGGTGCCGTCAGTCAGAGTGAAGGTCAGGCCTTTGTGGTCGGTGACCGACAGCTTCGGATCAGCGCTCACCAGGGTGACGGTGTAGGTGATCTTGCCGCCTTCAGATACCGCAGTGTTATCCACAGAGAGCTGGGCAGTGACCAAGCTGTCGGTATCGGTGACGGTGACCGACGCCGGTTTGCCGATCTGCAGGTTCTCCAGCTGCTCGCCAATGACTTCAGCCTTGTCGATGCTCACTGTGGTCTTGCCAGCATCTTTGAAGACGTCGTCGCCCTGTGCAGGGGCGGCGTAGCCAACGCTAGTAGTACCGGCAGCGATAACCACGACAGCACCGGTGCTCAGGGTGATGCTCAGGTCTTTATCCAGCGCCTTGTTCAGGTGCAGGGTGAAGGTCGGCTCTGTGGCTTCGTTGACCGAAGTCTGGTCAGCGGTGATGGTGACCTTGACCAGATCGCCTTCGTTGCTACCGCCTGGGTTGCCAGGAGTGCCCGGCTCGTCAGTAACGGTGGTCTCGACCTTGGTGGTGTCCAGTTCGAGCTTCTCGAACTGCTCGGTACCTTTGCCTTCGACTTTGACCAGCTCTTGCGTGATGGTCACCGGATCGTTGACGTAGACGTTGTCCGGCGCGGTTACGGTCTTCGAACCGGTGGACTCACCAGCCTTCACGGTCACGACGGTGCCGTCGGTCAGGGTGAAGGTCAGACCTTTGTGGTCGGTGACCGAAAGCTTCGGATCAGCGCTCACCAGGGTCACGGTGTAGGTGATCTTGCCGCCTTCAGATACCGCTGTGTTATCCACAGAGAGCTGGGCAGTGACCAGGCTGTCGGTATCGGTGACGGTGACCGACGCTGGTTTACCGATCTGCAGGTTTTCGAACTGCTCGCCCGCCACTTCAGCCTTGTCGATGCCGACGGTGATTTTGCCAGCGTCTTTGAAGACGTCATCGCCTTGGGCTTTCGCCTCGAACGACTTGGTAATCTCACCCGCGGCGAACTGCAGCACAGTGCCGTTATCCAGAGTTACGGTCAGCGGCTTGTCCAGCGCCTTGTTCAAGGTCACGGTGAACGACGGCTGAGTCGCTTCGTCGACCGAGGTCTGGTCGGCGGTGATAGTGACCTTGACCAGGTCGCCTTCGTTGCCAGGAGTGCCCGGCTCATCGCTGACTGTGGTTTGGACTTTGGTGCCGTCCAGTTCGAGCTTCTCGAACTGCTCGGTACCTTTGCCTTCGACTTTGACCAGCTCTTGCGTGATGGTCACCGGATCGTTGACGTAGACGTTGTCCGGCGCGGTTACGGTCTTCGAACCGGTCGATTCGCCAGCCTTCACGGTCACTACAGTGCCGTCGGTAAGGGTGAAGGTCAGACCTTTATGGTCGGTAACCGACAGTTTCGGATCAGCGCTCACCAGGGTGACGGTGTAAGTGATCTTGCCGCCTTCGCTGACTGCGGTGTTATCCACAGAGAGCTGGGCAGTAACCAGGCTGTCAGTGTCGGTGACCGCCACAGTGGCGCCCTTACCGATCTGCAGGTTCTCCAGCTGCTCACCAATGACCTCGGCCTTGTCGATGCTGACGCTGATCTTCCCGGCGTCCTTGAAGACGTCGTCGCCTTGGGCAGGTGCGGCGTAGCCAACGCTGGTAGTACCGGCAGCGATAACCACGACAGCGCCAGTGCTCAGTGTGATGCTCAGATCCTTATCCAGCGCCTTGTTCAGGTGCAGGGTGAAGGTCGGTTCTGTGGCTTCGTTGACCGAGGTCTGGTCAGCGGTGATGGTGACCTTGACCAGGTCGCCTTCGTTGCTGCCGCCTGGGTTGCCAGGAGTACCCGGCTCGTCCGTAACGGTGGTTTGGACCTTGGTGGTGTCCAGCTCGAGCTTCTCGAACTGTTCAGTCCCTTTGCCTTCGACCTTGACCAGTTCCTGAGTGATGGTCACTGGATCGTTGACGTAGACGTTGTCTGGCGCGGTAACGGTCTTCGAACCGGTCGACTCACCGGCCTTCACGGTCACAACGGTGCCGTCAGTCAGAGTGAAGGTCAGGCCTTTGTGGTCGGTGACCGACAGCTTCGGATCAGCGCTCACCAGGGTGACGGTGTAGGTGATCTTGCCGCCTTCGCTGACTGCGGTGTTATCCACAGAGAGCTGGGCAGTAACCAGGCTGTCAGTGTCGGTGACCGCCACAGTGGCGCCCTTATCGATCTGCAGGTTCTCCAGCTGCTCGCCAATGACCTCGGCCTTGTCGATGCTGACGCTGATCTTCCCGGCGTCCTTGAAGACGTCGTCGCCTTGGGCAGGTGCGGCGTAGCCAACGCTGGTAGTACCGGCAGCGATGACAACGACAGCGCCGGTGCTCAGGGTAATGCTCAGATCTTTATCCAGCGCCTTGTTCAAGTGCAGGGTAAAGGTCGGCTCTGTGGCTTCGTTGACCGAGGTCTGGTCAGCGGTGATGGTGACCTTGACCAGATCGCCTTCGTTGCTGCCGCCTGGATTGCCAGGAGTGCCCGGCTCATCGCTGACTGTGGTTTGGACTTTGGTGCCGTCCAGTTCGAGCTTCTCGAACTGCTCGGTACCTTTGCCTTCGACTTTGACCAGCTCTTGCGTGATGGTCACCGGATCGTTGACGTAGACGTTGTCTGGCGCGGTAACAGTCTTCGAACCGGTGGACTCACCGGCCTTCACGGTCACTACAGTGCCGTCGGTAAGGGTGAAGGTCAGACCTTTATGGTCGGTAACCGACAGTTTCGGATCAGCGCTCACGAGGGTGACGGTGTAAGTGATCTTGCCGCCTTCGCTGACTGCGGTGTTATCCACAGAGAGCTGGGCAGTAACCAGGCTGTCAGTGTCGGTGACCGCCACAGTGGCGCCCTTACCGATCTGCAGGTTCTCCAGCTGCTCGCCAATGACCTCGGCCTTGTCGATGCTGACGCTGATCTTCCCGGCGTCCTTGAAGACGTCGTCGCCTTGGGCAGGTGCGGCGTAGCCAACGCTGGTAGTACCGGCAGCGATGACAACGACAGCGCCGGTGCTCAGGGTAATGCTCAGATCTTTATCCAGCGCCTTGTTCAGGTGCAGGGTAAAGGTCGGCTCTGTGGCTTCGTTGACCGAGGTCTGGTCAGCGGTGATGGTGACCTTGACCAGATCGCCTTCGTTGCTGCCGCCTGGATTGCCAGGAGTGCCCGGCTCATCGCTGACTGTGGTTTGGACTTTGGTGCCGTCCAGTTCGAGCTTCTCGAACTGTTCAGTGCCCTTGCCTTCGACTTTGACCAGTTCCTGAGTGATGGTCACTGGATCGTTGACGTAGACGTTGTCCGGTGCGGTGACGGTCTTCGAGCCGGTGGACTCACCAGCCTTCACGGTCACGACGGTGCCGTCGGTCAGGGTGAAGGTCAGACCTTTGTGGTCGGTGACCGACAGCTTCGGATCAGCGCTCACCAGTGTGACGGTGTAGGTGATCTTGCCGCCTTCAGATACCGCAGTGTTATCCACAGAGAGCTGGGCAGTGACCAAGCTGTCGGTATCGGTGACGGTGACCGACGCCGGTTTGCCGATCTGCAGGTTCTCCAGCTGCTCGCCAATGACTTCAGCCTTGTCGATGCTCACTGTGGTCTTGCCAGCATCTTTGAAGACGTCGTCGCCCTGTGCAGGGGCGGCGTAGCCAACGCTAGTAGTACCGGCAGCGATAACCACGACAGCACCGGTGCTCAGGGTGATGCTCAGGTCTTTATCCAGCGCCTTGTTCAGGTGCAGGGTGAAGGTCGGCTCTGTGGCTTCGTTGACCGAAGTCTGGTCAGCGGTGATGGTGACCTTGACCAGATCGCCTTCGTTGCTACCGCCTGGGTTGCCAGGAGTGCCCGGCTCGTCAGTAACGGTGGTCTCGACCTTGGTGGTGTCCAGTTCGAGCTTCTCGAACTGCTCGGTACCTTTGCCTTCGACTTTGACCAGCTCTTGCGTGATGGTCACCGGATCGTTGACGTAGACGTTGTCCGGCGCGGTTACGGTCTTCGAACCGGTCGATTCGCCAGCCTTCACGGTCACTACAGTGCCGTCGGTAAGGGTGAAGGTCAGACCTTTATGGTCGGTAACCGACAGTTTCGGATCAGCGCTCACCAGGGTCACGGTGTAGGTGATCTTGCCGCCTTCAGATACCGCAGTGTTATCCACAGAGAGCTGGGCAGTGACCAGGCTGTCGGTATCGGTGACGGTGACCGACGCTGGTTTACCGATCTGCAGGTTTTCGAACTGCTCGCCCGCCACTTCAGCCTTGTCGATGCCGACGGTGATTTTGCCAGCGTCTTTGAAGACGTCATCGCCTTGGGCTTTCGCCTCGAACGACTTGGTAATCTCACCCGCGGCGAACTGCAGCACAGTGCCGTTATCCAGAGTTACGGTCAGCGGCTTGTCCAGCGCCTTGTTCAAGGTCACGGTGAACGACGGCTGAGTCGCTTCGTCGACCGAGGTCTGGTCGGCGGTGATAGTGACCTTGACCAGGTCGCCTTCGTTGCCAGGAGTACCCGGTTCATCAGAAACGGTGGTCTCGACCTTGGTGGTGTCCAGCTCTAGCTTCTCGAACTGTTCAGTGCCCTTGCCTTCAACCTTGACCAGTTCCTGAGTGATGGTCACTGGATCGTTGACGTAGACGTTGTCCGGAGCGGTAACGGTCTTCGAGCCAGTCGACTCGCCAGCCTTGACGGTTACAACAGTGCCGTCAGTCAGGGTAAAGGTCAGGCCCTTGTGGTCGGTGACCGACAGCTTCGGATCAGCGCTCACCAGGGTCACGGTGTAGGTGATCTTGCCGCCTTCAGATACCGCAGTGTTATCCACAGAGAGCTGGGCAGTAACCAAGCTATCAGTGTCGGTGACCGCCACAGTAGCGCCCTTACCGATCTGCAGGTTCTCGAGCTGCTCGCCAATGACCTCGGCCTTGTCGATGCTGACCGTGGTCTTGCCAGCATCCTTGAAGACGTCGTCGCCCTGTGCAGGTGCGGCGTAACCAACGCTGGTAGTACCGGCAGCGATAACCACGACAGCGCCAGTGCTCAGGGTGATGCTCAGATCCTTATCCAGCGCCTTGTTCAGGTGCAGGGTAAAGGTCGGCTCTGTGGCTTCGTTGACCGAGGTCTGGTCAGCGGTGATGGTGACCTTCACCAGATCGCCTTCGTTGCCAGGAGTGCCCGGCTCATCGCTGACGGTGGTTTGGACTTTGGTGCCGTCCAGCTCGAGCTTCTCGAACTGTTCGGTGCCCTTGCCTTCAACCTTGACCAGTTCCTGAGTGATGGTCACTGGATCGTTGACGTAGACGTTGTCCGGAGCGGTAACGGTCTTCGAGCCCGTCGACTCGCCAGCCTTGACGGTTACAACAGTGCCGTCGGTCAGGGTGAAGGTCAGGCCTTTGTGGTCGGTAACCGACAACTTCGGATCAGCACTCACCAGAGTTACGGTGTAAGTGATCTTGCCGCCTTCGCTGACTGCGGTGTTATCCACAGAAAGCTGGGCAGTAACCAAGCTGTCAGTGTCGGTGACCGCAACAGTGGCGCCCTTGCCGATCTGCAAGTTCTCGAGCTGCTCGCCAATGACCTCGGCCTTGTCGATGCTGACGCTGATCTTCCCGGCGTCCTTGAAGACGTCATCGCCCTGTGCAGCGGCGGCGTAGCCAACGCTGGTAGTACCGGCAGCGATAACCACGACAGCGCCAGTGCTCAGGGTGATGCTCAGATCCTTATCCAGCGCCTTGTTCAGGTGCAGGGTAAAGGTCGGTTCTGTGGCTTCGTTGACCGAAGTCTGGTCAGCGGTGATGGTGACCTTGACCAGATCGCCTTCGTTGCTACCGCCTGGGTTGCCAGGAGTGCCCGGCTCGTCAGTAACGGTGGTCTCGACCTTGGTGGTGTCCAGTTCGAGCTTCTCGAACTGTTCAGTGCCCTTGCCTTCAACCTTGACCAGCTCCTGAGTGATGGTCACTGGATCGTTGACGTAGACGTTGTCTGGCGCGGTAACGGTCTTCGAGCCAGTCGACTCGCCAGCCTTGACGGTTACAACGGTGCCGTCAGTCAGGGTAAAGGTAAGACCTTTGTGGTCGGTGACCGACAGTTTTGGATCAGCGCTCACCAGGGTCACGGTGTAGGTGATCTTGCCGCCTTCGCTGACTGCGGTGTTGTCTACCGAGAGCTGAGCCGTGACCAGGCTGTCAGTGTCGGTGACCGCAACAGTGGCGCCCTTGCCGATCTGCAGGTTCTCCAGCTGCTCGCCAATGACTTCAGCCTTGTCGATGCTGACGCTGATCTTCCCGGCGTCCTTGAAGACGTCATCGCCCTGTGCAGCGGCGGCGTAGCCAACGCTGGTAGTACCGGCAGCGATAACCACGACAGCGCCAGTGCTCAGGGTGATGCTCAGATCCTTATCCAGCGCCTTGTTCAGGTGCAGGGTGAAGGTCGGCTCTGTGGCTTCGTTGACCGAAGTCTGGTCAGCGGTGATGGTGACCTTGACCAGGTCGCCTTCGTTGCCAGGAGTGCCCGGCTCATCGCTGACGGTGGTCTGGACTTTGGTGGTGTCCAGTTCGAGCTTCTCGAACTGCTCGGTACCCTTGCCTTCGACTTTGACCAGCTCTTGCGTGATGGTCACCGGATCGTTGACGTAGACGTTGTCTGGCGCGGTAACTGTCTTCGAACCGGTGGACTCACCGGCCTTCACGGTCACTACAGTGCCGTCGGTTAGGGTGAAGGTCAGGCCTTTGTGGTCGGTAACCGACAACTTCGGATCAGCACTCACCAGAGTTACGGTGTAAGTGATCTTGCCGCCTTCGCTGACTGCGGTGTTATCCACAGAGAGCTGGGCAGTCACCAGGCTGTCGGTATCGGTGACCGCAACAGTGGCGCCCTTGCCGATCTGCAGGTTCTCAAACTGCTCGCCAATGACCTCGGCCTTGTCGATGCTGACCGTGGTCTTGCCAGCATCCTTGAAGACGTCGTCGCCCTGTGCAGGTGCGGCGTAGCCAACGCTAGTAGTACCGGCAGCGATAACCACGACAGCGCCAGTGCTCAGGGTGATGCTCAGATCCTTATCCAGCGCCTTGTTCAGGTGCAGGGTGAAGGTCGGTTCTGTGGCTTCGTTGACCGAAGTCTGGTCGGCGGTGATAGTGACCTTGACCAGGTCGCCTTCGTTGCTACCGCCCGGGTTGCCAGGCGTGCCCGACTCATCAGTAACGGCGGTCGAAGTGGTACCGACAAAGATCAGGTTCTCGAACACCTCGCTGCCAGTGACGCTGACGATCGACTTGTCGATCGAAGGCTGGCCGCCAACATAGACATCGTCGGCTGCAGTCACAATGACAGTACCGCTGGCTTTGCCCGCTTCGATCACCAAGGTGGTGCCACCACCGAGGTTGAAGGTCAGGCCGCCGTGCTGGGTAACGTCCAGGCCGTCCTTGCTCGTCAGGGTCACGGTATAGGTGACCGAGCCGCCTTCGGCGACGGTGGTCTTGTCGGCGGTCAAGGTCGCCACGACATCATTGATGCTGTCGGCGATCTCGACGGTGGCGTCGCTACCCAGGGTCAGATTCTCGAACTGCTTGCCTTCGACTGTGGCGTCAGTGACGCTCAAAGTCAGGGAAGTCGGGTCCTTGAATACGTCATCTTTGCCCAGATCAACCTTGTAG
This sequence comes from Pseudomonas sp. BP8, assembly GCF_017875955.1. GTDB lineage: Bacteria > Pseudomonadota > Gammaproteobacteria > Pseudomonadales > Pseudomonadaceae > Aquipseudomonas. The sequence goes on from NZ_JAGINK010000001.1 coordinate 369,396, forward strand.
ACGTACTCGGTCTGGCCGGCAGCAATCGTGACGGTTTCGTTGTTCGACAGGGTGACAGTCAACGGACGGTCCAGAACCTGGTTCACCTTGATGGTGAACGAAGCCTGCTGGTCTTCAGTGACGTTGCCGTTGCTGACGATGCTGACGTGCACGTTGTCGCCGCCGTTGTCGGCGCCTGGCGTGCCCGAACCTGGCTCGTCAGTCACGGTGGTGCTGACCGAACCCTTGGTGATCAGGTTCTCGAAGACATCGCCACCCGTAACGGTGACGCCTTCGATCGACTTGACCAGGGTCGGCTGACCGCCCTGATAGACATCATCCGCAGGCGTAACGGTCACAGTGCCAGTCGATTCACCGGCCTTGATGACCAAGGTGGTGCCACCGCCCAGGTTGAAGGTCAGACCGCCATGAGCGTTGACATCCAGGCCATCTTTGCTGGTCAGGGTGACGGTGTAGGTGACCGAGCCGCCTTCGGCGACGGTGGTCTTGTCGGCGGTCAAGGTCGCCACGACATCATTGATGCTGTCGGCGATGTCGACGGTGGCGCTGCCGCCCAGGGTCAGGTTCTCGAACGCCTTGTCTTCGACGGTGGCGTCGGTGACGCTCAGGGTCAGGGAAGTCGGGTCATTGAACACGTCGTCCTTGCCCAGATCAACCTTGTAGACGTACTCGGTCTGGCCGGCAGCGATCGTGACGGTTTCGTTGTTCGACAGGGTGACAGTCAACGGACGGTCCAGAACCTGGCTCACCTTGATGGTGAACGAAGCCTGCTGGTCTTCGGTGACGTTGCCATTGCTGACGATGCTGACGTGAATGTTGTCGCCGCCGTTAGCGGTGCCTGGAGTACCCGGATTACCTGGGGTGCCTGGCTCATCAGTAACGGTGGTAGAAGTAGTGCCCGCAGTAACCAGGTTCTCGAACACTTCGCCGCCAGCGACGCTGACGATCGATTTGTCGATCGAAGGCTGGCCGCCAACATAGGCGTCGTCAGCCGCGGTCACGATCGCAGTACCACTGGCCTTGCCCGCTTCGATCACCAGGGTGGTACCACCACCGAGGTTGAAGGTCAGGCCGGTGTGCTGAGTAACGTCCAGGCCGTCCTTGCTGGTCAGGGTCACGGTATAGGTGACTTGACCGCCTTCGGCTACGGTGGACTTGTCGGCGGTCAGGGTCGCAACCACATCGTTGATGGTGTCAGCGATCTCGACGGTAGCGCTGCCACCAAAGGTCAGATTCTCGAAGGTCTCGCCCGTAACGGAGGCGTCGGTGATGCTAAGCGTCAGCGAACCTGCGTCCTTGATGACATCGTCACCTTGGGCTGGAGCCTTGTACTCAACCTCGGTCTGGCCCGCCGCGATGGTGACGGTTTCGCCATTCGACAGGGTCACGGTCAACGGACGGTCCAGCGCTTGGCTCACTTTGACAGTGAACGATGGCTGCTGGTCTTCAGTGACATTGCCATTGCTGACGAGGGTGACATTGACGTTATCACCCTGGTTGTCGGTACCTGGAGTGCCTGAACCAGGCTCGTCGGTGACAGTCGTGGTGACGGTTGTGCCGTCCAGCGTCAGCTGCTCGAAGGTATCAGCACCGCTGACACTTTCCAGCTTGTTGCTGATCGCAGCCTGGCCGCCGACGAATACGTCGTCATTCGCGGTGACGATGGCTGTGCCACTAGCGCTGTTGGCCGGGACCGTGACTTTTGTACCGTCGCTCAAGGTGAAGGTCAGTGCACCGTGGTCTGTAACAGACAGACCTTGGGCGTTGGTCAGGGTCACGGTGTAGGTGACTTGCCCGCCTTCGGCCACGGTGGACTTGTCGGCAGTCAGGGTTGCAACGACCTCACTGACAGTGTCAGTGATCTCAACCGTTGCACTTGAGCCCAGCACCAGTTGTTCGAATGTCTGCCCTTCAACCGAGGCATCGGTCACGCTCAAGGTCAAGGAACCAGCGTCCTTGATGACGTCATCGCCTTGGGCTGGCGTCTTGTATTCAACTTCGGTCTGGCCCGCCGCGATCGTGACGGTTTCGCCATTCGACAGGGTAACGGTCAGCGGACGATCCAGCACCTGGCTCACTTTTACGGTGAACGAAGGCTGCTGGTCTTCGGTGACATTGCCATTGCTGACGATGCTGACAGTAACGGCATCGATACTGTCGTTGATCACCGTCGAGGCCGGGGTAGGGTTGGCTTCGAGGTTTTCGAAGTTGCCGCCGGTTGCGTCAGTGATCGTGGTGCTGACAGTCGAGCCGTTGTTGTAGACGTCGTTTACCGGCGTCTGGAAATCGATGCTGCCTTGCGTGTTGCCCGCTTCAACAGTGATGGTCTGGCCGTTGGACAGGGTCACGGTCACTGGAGTCTGGGCAGGGTTGCTCAGGGTCACGGTGTAGGTGATCACGCCGCCTTCGGTGACCGAAGGGTTGGCGGTCAGCGTGGCCGTGGTGGTGTCGAGCGAATCGTTGATCGCGGTCTGGGCCGGGGTCGGGTTGGCTTCGAGGTTTTCGAAGTTGCCGCCGGTTGCGTCAGTGATCGTGGTGCTGACAGTCGAGCCGTTGTTGTAGACGTCGTTTACCGGCGTCTGGAAGTCGATGCTGCCTTGCGTGTTGCCCGCTTCAACGGTGATGGTCTGGCCGTTGGACAGGGTCACGGTTACCGGCGTCTGGGCAGGGTTGCTCAGGGTGACGGTGTAGGTAATCACGCCGCCTTCGGTGACCGATGGATTCGCGGTCAGCGTTGCGGTAGTGGTGTCGAGCGAATCGTTGATCGCGGTCTGCGCCGGGGTCGGGTTGGCTTCGAGGTTTTCGAAGTTGCCGCCGGTTGCGTCAGTGATCGTCGTAGTGACAGTCGAGCCGTTGTTGTAGACGTCGTTCACCGGCGTCTGGAAATCGATGCTGCCTTGCGTGTTGCCTGCTTCAACGGTGATGGTTTGGCCGTTGGACAGAGTCACGGTTACCGGGGTCTGAGCAGGGTTGCTCAGGGTGACGGTGTAGGTGATCACGCCGCCTTCGGTGACCGATGGATTCGCGGTCAGCGTGGCGGTGGTGGTGTCGAGCGAGTCATTGATCGCGGTCTGCGCCGGGGTCGGGTTGGCTTCGAGGTTTTCGAAGTTACCGCCGGTAGCGTCAGTGATCGTGGTAGTGACAGTCGAACCGTTGTTGTAGACGTCGTTCGCCGGCGTCTGGAAATCGATGCTGCCTTGCGTGTTGCCTGCTTCAACGGTGATGGTCTGGCCGTTGGACAGGGTCACGGTCACCGGCGTCTGGGCAGGGTTGCTCAGGGTTACGGTGTAGGTGATCACGCCGCCTTCGGTGACCGAAGGGTTGGCGGTCAGCGTGGCCGTGGTGGTGTCGAGCGAATCATTGATCGCGGTCTGCGCCGGGGTCGGGTTGGCTTCGAGGTTCTCGAAGTTGCCACCGGTCGCGTCAGTGATCGTGGTAGTGACAGTCGAGCCGTTGTTGTAGACGTCGTTTACCGGCGTCTGGAAATCGATGCTGCCTTGCGTGTTGCCCGCTTCAACGGTGATGGTCTGGCCGTTGGACAGGGTCACGGTTACCGGCGTCTGGGCAGGGTTGCTCAGAGTGACGGTGTAGGTGATCACGCCGCCTTCGGTGACCGAAGGATTGGCGGTCAGCGTGGCGGTGGTGGTGTCGAGCGAATCGTTGATCGCGGTCTGGGCCGGGGTCGGGTTGGCTTCGAGATTCTCAAAGTTGCCGCCGGTAGCGTCAGTGATCGTCGTAGTGACAGTCGAGCCGTTGTTGTAGACGTCGTTCACCGGCGTCTGGAAATCGATGCTGCCTTGCGTGTTGCCCGCTTCAACGGTGATGGTTTGGCCGTTGGACAGAGTCACGGTTACCGGGGTCTGAGCAGGGTTGCTCAGGGTGACGGTGTAGGTGATCACGCCGCCTTCGGTGACCGATGGATTCGCGGTCAGCGTGGCGGTGGTGGTGTCGAGCGAGTCATTGATCGCGGTCTGCGCCGGGGTCGGGTTGGCTTCGAGGTTTTCGAAGTTACCGCCGGTAGCGTCAGTGATCGTGGTAGTGACAGTCGAACCGTTGTTGTAGACGTCGTTCGCCGGCGTCTGGAAGTCGATGCTGCCTTGCGTGTTCCCCGCTTCAACGGTGATGGTCTGACCGTTGGACAGGGTCACGGTCACCGGGGTCTGGGCAGGGTTGCTCAGGGTCACGGTGTAGGTGATGACGCCGCCTTCGGTGACCGAAGGGTTGGCGGTCAGCGTGGCCGTGGTGGTGTCGAGCGAATCGTTGATCGCGGTCTGGGCCGGGGTCGGGTTGGCTTCGAGATTCTCAAAGTTGCCGCCGGTTGCGTCAGTGATCGTCGTGCTGACGGTCGAGCCGTTGTTGTAGACGTCGTTACCGGAAGTCTGGAAATCAATGCTGCCACTGACCCTGCCAGCTTCGATGGTGATGGTCTGGCCATTGGACAAGGTCACAGTCACCGGCGTCTGCGCCGGGTTGGTCAGCGATGCGGTGTAAGTGATCACACCGCCCTCAGCGACACTGGCGTTGGCGGTCAGGGTGACAGCGGTAGTGTCGATGGTATCGACGATCTGGGTCACGGCCGGGGTTGAATCTGCCGTAACAGGCAGCCCACCGCCGCTGGTACCGGTGATGCTCGCAGAAACCTCTCCACCGTCTACGTAGACAGTGTCGTTGCCTGGGATTTCAACGTTGACGGTACCGCTGGTCTGCCCTGCGGCAATGACAATCACCGCACCATTGGACAGCGTCACGCTCAAGTTGGTCAGCGGCGCCTGACCAACTGTGGCGGTATAGACGATTACGCCACCCGCTTCAGTGATCGAAGGGGTGGCGCTGAGAACAACTGTAGTACCGGCTTGAGGCGTGGGCGTCGTCGGGTCGACCACCAGGGTGTTAACGCTGGTATCAACCGCGCCCACCTCCTGGGTGGTCTGTTCGGTGGCGAACCCTATCGGGCCGGTCGGGAAGCCAATTGTAGGGTCGACAGCGCCTGCAGTCTCTTCCAGCAGTACGAACGAATGCCCCCCGCCTACCGAGCCACCCGCGCCAGCAGCAGTCGGACCTGCGGCGGTGGCTTCGAGCTCAGTCGTCGGGTCGAGGCCGGCGGCGATCGCTTGTTGCAACTCTTCGACCGAGGGCGCTGCCTGTGCGGTGGCCTGGCTCAAGTCGATGCTGCTATCCGGAGCGTCTGCGCTCCATTGAGTGTCGCGGCCAAGATCGAGGGTACGGCCATCTGCCAGTTCCAGCGTCACAGCGCCGCCGACTCCGGTCAGCACCTGCTCGCCAGCCAACAGGCGGTCACCTTCGATCAATACACGCCGGATGCCTTCTGGGGATACCGCGATAACTTGGCCAACAATGCTTTTGACGATGGCAACAACACTGCTCATTGGACTCTCCGGATTTAGCCGCTCTGTTTGGCTTCATGCCTAGGCGGCTGGTATATGCCGCTATGCGAAATATGTTGGATACTTTTGACGTCAAATTTACGTCTATTACTTTTGGCTATTAACTTTATGCCAAACTATTGACCTTATGGCCGCCATCCTAAACAATCGGCACCGTAATGTCACATTGATATTTATACCGCTCGTCACCCTTCCTTTCGTACTAGTAGCAGTACTTCTACGGGAGCGTCTTCCTACGGTTATTCAGGCTGCCAATTACCAGGCTGGCTCGGCTTCGGCCGTGATTTGGAATAAGCAATTCTCGGGAACAACCAACAATGCGTGCATCTGTATTCACAGCTCTTCCGTTTGCTCTCTCCATCAGCTTCGTACAGGCACAAACCCTGCCAGAAGCCATGCAGAAAGCGCTCGAGGTACATCCCGAAATCCAGGCTGGCGTAAACGCCCGCGTGGCCGCCGATTATCAACTGCGTGCCGCCAAGGGCGGTTATCTGCCCAAGGTCGATATCACTGCCGGTTATGGCCGCGAAGGTACTGACAGCCCGGGTACCGGCAACCGCTGGGAATCCCTGAACCGCGGCGAGTCGAGCCTGCGCCTGCGGCAAATGGTGTTTGACGGGTTTGCCACTTCCAATGAAGTCGGTCGCCAGCAAGCAACCGTGAACTCCCGCGCCTGGAGCTTGCTCGGCACGTCCGAGCGCACCGGGCTGGATGTTGCTCAGGTCTACCTGGATGTACTCACCCGCCGCGAGATGGTGCGCCTGGCCGAAGACAACCTGCGTAACCACGACCGCGTACTCGACCAGATCAAGCTGCGCACCAGCCGCGGCGTGGGGCGCTATGCCGACCTTGATCAGGCTGAAGCGCGCCAGGCCCAAGCCCGCAACAACCTGATCACCGAGAAGACCAATCTGGCCGATGCCAACACCAACTACCTGAGCGTGGTCGGGCAGATGCCCGATGAGCTGAGCGCCCCGGCGCCGTTCATCGACCTGTTGCCAGCCAACATTGATGAAGCACGCCACCAACTGGTTGAAAACAGCCCGGTGCTGCGCTCGGCCGAAGCCGACATCGCCGCCGCCGAGAAGCAATACGAAACGGCGAAGTCTACCTTTTACCCTCGCTTTGATGCAGAACTCGGACGTACGGCAGATAACAATATCGACGGCGTCCAAGGCCACAACAACGAGTGGCAGGCCATGCTGAGAATGAACTTCAACCTGTACAATGGCGGCAGCAACAAGGCGGACCTCGAATCCAAGTCGTACCTGGCCAACCAGGCGCTGGATATCCGCAATAACGCCCTGCGTCAGTTGAATGAAGAGCTGGGCCTGGCCTGGAATGCCATGGATAATGCCAACGCTCAGGTGCCGATCGCCCAGCAATACGTCGATCACAGCATTAGAGTACGCAGCGCCTACCAGCAGCAATTCAGCTTGGGCGAGCGAACCCTGCTCGACTTGCTCGACAGCGAAAATGAAACCTTCACCGCTCAGCGTCGCTTGGTGGAAGTGAAGAACCAGCAAGTGTTCACCCAGTATCGAATCAAGGCGACCATGGGCCAGTTGCTCAAGAGCCAGGGCGTTGTCGCGCCAATGGCCACCGTCGTGCAGAATGACCTTAAACCCAATGTGAGCCTGCCAGGCATGAACTGAGGCGCACATCTCCTGAACACCCGCAAGGATTAGAGAGAGCGCCGCGTGGAATCCGAAGTTAGTCGAGTTCAACTCAGTCACGATCCGCGCAGCCAGCATGACGATCCATTACTGGATAGCCTGCTGACCCTGTGTGTCCTGCATCAGAAGCCCGCCAGCCGGGCCATGCTGACCACCGGCCTGCCCTTGCCTGCCCAGCGCCTGGACCCTGAGCTGCTGCCTCGCGCGGCAGCGCGGGCCGGGCTGCAGGGGCGCCTGCTGCAGCGCAAGCTGGAGCAGATCCCGAATATCGCCATGCCGGCCATGTTGCTGCTCAAAGAGGGCCGCAGTGCCGTTCTGCTGGGTTGGGAAAACGATAACGCGCGCCTGCTACTCAGCGAGAGCGATGGCGGCGAAGTGCTCGTCAGCCGCGAAGCGCTGCTCGAGGATTACAGCGGCAAGGTGTTCTTCGCCCAACCCCAGCACAAGTACGACGTCAACCACGGCAACCTGATCCCTCGGACCAAATCCTGGTTCCGCGACACCCTGCTGCGCAGCAAATGGCTGTACATCGACGCAATCGCCGCCAGCCTGGTGATCAACCTGATCGCCCTCGCTGCACCGTTGTTCGTGATGAACGTGTATGACCGGGTGGTACCCAACCAGGCCACCTCAACGTTGTGGGTGTTGGCGGTCGGTATCGCCGGGGCCTATGTCTTCGATCTGATCCTCAAGGGCTTGCGCAGTTTGTGCCTGGATCTGGCCGGCAAGAAAACCGACCTGATCGTGTCGGCGACGCTGTTCGAACGTATCGTCGGCATGTCGATGAAGTACCGCCCGGCACGGGTGGGTAGCTTTGCGCAGAATATTCACGAGTTCCAAGGCCTGCGCGACTTTCTTGCGTCGCTGACCCTGACCAGCCTGATCGATCTGCCGTTCACCATTCTGATCTTGATCGTCATCGCCATTCTGGGTGGGCATCTGGTGTGGATTCCGGTCCTGGCCTTCCCACTGGCTTTGGGCATCGGCTATGCCCTGCAAAAGCCTTTGATGTCGACCATGGAACGGACCATGGCCCTGGCCTCCGAGCGCCAGTCCAGCCTGATCGAGACCCTTGGCGGGCTCGACGCGATCAAGGTCAACAACGCTGAAAGCGAACGCCAGTACATGTGGGAACAGACCCTCGGTACCCTTAGCCGCCTCGAATTGCGAGTCAAGGTGCTGTCGGGCCTGGCGATGAACATCACCATGCTGATCCAGCAGTTGGCGGGCGTGGCGATGATCTGTGCCGGCGTCTACCTGATCATCGATGGCAACCTCAGCATGGGCGGCCTGGTCGCCTGCTACATGCTCAGCGGCCGCGCCCTTGGTCCTCTGGGCCAGCTCAACGGTCTGCTGGCCCGCTACCAGCAAGCCAAAGTAACCATGGTCGCCACCGACCAGATGATGGACCTGCCGCAGGAGCGCAACTTCGAAGAGCGCCCACTGAGCCGTCAGGTACTGCAAGGCGCAATCGAGTTCCGGGGCGTCGACTTCACCTACCCGAACCAGCAAAACCCGGCGCTCAAGGGCATCAACCTGACCATTCGTCCGGGTGAAAAGGTCGGCATCATTGGCCGTAGCGGCTCGGGCAAGAGCTCGCTGGCCAAGCTGATCGTCGGCCTTTACGAGTCGGACAACGGCTCGCTGCTGGTCGACGGCGTGGACATCCGCCAGATCGACGTCAGCGAGCTGCGCCACAACATCGGCTATGTGCCCCAAGACATCCAACTGCTGGCCGGCACCCTGCGCGACAACCTGGTCAGCGGTGCACGCTACATCGAGGACGAGCTGATCCTGCAGGCCGCCGAACTGGCAGGGGTGCATGAATTTGCCCGTCTGCATCCGGACGGCTATGAGCTGCAGGTTGGCGAGCGTGGCCAGAACCTCTCGGGTGGACAGCGGCAGAACGTCGCCCTCGGCCGCGCATTATTGCTCAACCCGCAGATCCTGCTGCTCGACGAGCCGACCGCGTCAATGGATAACACTGGCGAAGAACGCCTCAAGCAGCGCCTGCAGGCGGTGATCGAGCACAAGACCGTGCTGCTGGTTACCCACCGTGCCTCGTTGCTGACACTGGTCGACCGGCTGATCGTCATCGATCGTGGCCAAGTGGTCGCCGATGGCCCGAAAGCGTCGGTCATGGATGCATTGAAGAAGGGGCAGATCAGTGTCGCTTAAGCTGGATATGAGCAGTTTCAAAGATAACTTGCGACGCTACTTCAAAGGCTCCGAGTCGTTTTCCGGCGAGCCGTTGCCGGAAGTCCGCAAGTCGCTGGTCGAAGATGCCCCGCGGGTCATACGCCTGACCATCTGGGGTGTGATCGCGTTCTTTCTGTTCCTGATCATCTGGGCCAGCTTCGCTCCCATCGACGAGGTTACCCGCGGCGAAGGCAAGGCGATTCCGTCCTCCAAAGTGCAGAAAATCCAGAACCTCGAGGGCGGCATCGTTGCCGAGATCTTCGCCAAGGAAGGGCAGATCGTCGAGATTGGCCAGCCGTTGCTGCGACTGGACGAAACACGCTTTGCTTCCAACGTCGGCGAGACCGAAGCTGACCGCCTGGCGATGGCCATGCGCGTCGAACGCCTGACCGCCGAAGTAGAAGATCGCCCACTGCAGATTGACGATGTGCTGCGCAAGGCCGCGCCCTACCAGGCGAGCAACGAAGAATCGCTGTACCAGAGCCGGCGCCAGCAACTGCATGACGAGATTGGCGGCCTTCAACAGCAGCTGGTCCAGCGCCAGCAAGAGCTGCGCGAGTACACCTCCAAGCGCGCTCAATACGCCAGCGGCTTGCAGTTGTTGCGTCAGGAAATCGCCATGTCGGAGCCACTGGTAGCGCAGGGGGCTATTTCTCAAGTGGAGGTCTTGCGCCTGCGTCGCTCCGAAGTGGAAAACCGTGGCCAGATGGACGCCACTACCCTGGCTATCCCGCGTGCCGAGGCAGCGATCAAGGAAGTCCAGAGCAAGATCGAAGAGACACGTGGCAAATTCCGCAGCGAAGCCCTGACCCAACTCAACGAAGCGCGCACCGAGCTGAGCAAAGCCACCGCTACCAGCAAGGCGCTGGACGACCGCGTCAACCGGACCATGGTGACGTCACCGGTGCGCGGCATCGTCAAGCAGCTGCTGGTCAACACCATCGGTGGCGTGATCCAGCCGGGCAGCGACATCATCGAGATTGTCCCGCTGGACGACTCCTTGGTGGTCGAGGCAAAGATCCTGCCCAAGGACATCGCCTTCCTGCATCCGGGGCAGGAAGCGACGGTCAAGTTCACCGCGTACGACTACACCATTTATGGCGGGCTGAAGGCCAAGCTTGAACAGATCGGTGCCGACACCATCACCGACGAAGACAAGAAGACCACCTATTACCTGATCCGCCTGCGCACTGACCGCAGCCATCTGGGTACGGATGAGAAGCCGCTGTTGATCATTCCGGGAATGGTGGCGACGGTGGATATCATGACCGGCAAGAAAACCATCATGAGTTATCTGCTCAAGCCAATCGTCAAGGCTCGCTCCGAGGCATTGCGCGAACGCTGATCCTGTGTGGCCAGCACCAGGCAGGTGCTGGCTGACGCTGCCAACCGGCATGTCCGCTGAACTTTGCCTATGCTGCTGTCTATCTAAAAAGCACCGATGTGACGAGCGAGGACGCCATGTTCTACGTGCAACGCGACATTCAGGGCCAGTTGCTGCGGGTAGAAGCCGCGCCCTATGAACATTACACAGAAATGCTTCCAGCCGACCATGCTGAGATCCAGGAATGGTTTGCCGACGATCAGGTTGAAAATAGCCTCAAGCAGCTCAAGCAGAGCGACCTGGACATGATCCGGGTGCTTGAGGATTTGATCGAGGTGCTGACCACCAAGGGCGTGATCAGTATTACCGACCTGCCGGTGGGTGCGCAGACCAAGCTGCTTAACCGGTCTACGGCGCGCAAGGCGTTGGGGAGCTTGAACAACTTGATCGAAGAGGATGAGGGGGGTGGGCTGATCTGATGGCGCCGGACCGCTCGGAAAGGGCTGCGAGGCAGCCCTGGGGGGCAAAACCGAATAAACAGCGTGGGAATTACCGCCAAGGCGACGGTTCGCCCACCAACTGCCCCTGAATCCCCTGTACGCCCATCTCGCGCAGTACCCGTAGCTCTCCTTCAGTCTCGACCCGCTCGGCAATCAGCGGCAGATCGATACTGTGCGCGGCACGCTGCACCGCTTCAATGAACAGCCGCTTGTGCTGCTCCAGGTCGATACTGCGGATGTAGCTGCCGTCGATCTTGAGGTACGCCAGCCCCAGGTGCGCCAAGTTGCCAATCATGCTGAAGCGCCCGCCAAAGCGCTGCAGGCCCAAGCCGAAGTCCAAGGCATGCAGGCGCCGCGTCAGCTGTTCCAGAACGGCCTGCTCAGGCAACTGCTCCTCGCCGATCTCGAAGGTCAGCCGCGGGCCAAGCGCACGGTGCTGGGCAAGCAGGTCGAACACCCGCTGCAACGCTTTCGGATCAGCCAGGGTCGCCGCAGAAAGGTTGAGCGCCAGCGACTCGCCATGCCCCTGCAGGTGCTTGAGGACTTTCTCCAGCACCAGCAGATCCAGCCGCTGCATCCAGCCAAAACGCTCGAGCCAGGGCAAGAAGCGCCCAGCAGCCAATGCCTCACCCTGCTCGTCATACAGCCGCGAAATAACCTTGTAGTGGAGGATCTGCCCAGCTGCCTGGCTGTCCACCACCGGCTGGAAGAACAGTTCGAACTGGCCATTGCTCAGAGCCTGGTCGAGGCGCGCATGCCAGGCATGATGGCTATCGGCAGCCTGCGCCGCGACGCCCTGCTCCAGGCACACCCAGCCCGGCTCAGGCTGGCTTTCGGCACGCGCCAGTGCCTCATCGGCCAGCTTCAACAAGGCTTGCGGAGCATCACCCGGGATGTACGGCGCCAGGCCGATGCAGGCAACCGGGTCGACATCACTGGCACCCGTCTCATGCAGGCTGCGCAAGGTGGCTTCCAGGGCCTGGGCCAATTGCACGGCTTCCTCGTGAACCATGCCCGGCGCCAGCACGGCAAACTCGCCACCGCGACTACGGGTGATCAGGTCATTGGTCTGCGGAAAACTCGCGCAGGTACGGCGCAACTGCTCACCCACCGCCTGCAGCAGTTGATCAGTGCGCTGACCACCCATGCGGGCGTTGAGCCCGGCCAGGTCCATGACCCGCAACAACAGCAAGTAACCCGCACGCGCTTCCTCCAGGTTGCTGACCCGGGCGGCCATCTGCATCTCGAAATAGCGCCGGTTGGCCAACCCGGTGAGGTTGTCCTGATAGGACTCGGCCCGCAGCCGTTCGCTGCGCTCGGCCTGTTCGGTGAACAGCGCCTTGAGCTTCTCGACCATCTGGTTCATGGCCTGTACTACTCGGCGCAATTCGGGCGTGCGCGGGAGTTCGGGCAGGCTGAGGAACTCACGCCGGGCGATGGCGTGCGACTGCGCCACCATGTAGTCCAAGGGACGCAACTGCCGGCGTAGCAGCAATGCGCCCAGCACGGCGCTCGCCGCGCCGCACAATAACAGCCAGCCCAGGCTGCCCAGGGCACTCTGCCAGAGCTTGGCCAAGGCGAACATCGGGTGACTGATCACTTCGACACGCGCCGCCTGCTGCCAGCCACGGCTGACGATCGCGTCGCCGCCTGCGGCTTCCAGGCCGATCATGCGGATGAACCATTCTGGCACGCCGCCACGGTCGGGCTCGGCGTGACGCTCGACCAACACGGCGTTGGAGCCGAGATCGATCACCTTGATGCTCGAGTAATAGCCACTGTCGAAGATCGAGCTGACCATCAGCTCGACCATCGCCGGGTCATCGATGTTCGGCGTCAGCGACAGCGCCAGGGCGGTCGCAGCATCCTGGGCGTGCGAACGCAGCTGGTTGACGTACTGGCTGCGCGAGCTTTCCAGGCTGACCATGAAGCTGCCGCTGAAGGCAACGACCAGGAACAGGCAAATGGCAAGTAGCAATTGTTTGAACAGTGACATCTGTGCTCCTTCAGTAAACCGGCTCGGCCGGGAACCCTTCGGCCTGCATTTTTTTCAGCAAGTCCTGCCAGCGCGACAGCCGCTTGGTGTCGCCAACCTTCTTGTTGCCTGCGGCTCCCGTCAGCCACAGCCCCTCACCATTGAAGGAATACACCGGCAACAGATCGCTACGCTGGCTGGCCGGCTTGATGGCGTCCATCAGGCTGTCGAGCACCAGCGGTTGCGCCTGTGGGTTTGCATAATAAGTCAGCACCATGTGCGCGCGGTTCTGGCGCAGGGCCTTTACATAGGTAATTCGCAGTTTGTCACTGGCAATACCCATGCGGCGCAGACTGAAGTACTTGGCAATGGCATAGTCTTCGCAATCACCAGCGCCCTTGATCAATGACTGGATGGGCGTGGCCCAGTAGTCCACCTCGTGCCACAGGTCGATATCTTCGACGTAGCGCAGTTGCTGGTTGAAAAACCGATTGACCACCTGCAGACGCTCCAGCTCACTGCCCTGCTGCGTGGCCAGCAGGTTCTGCCAGGCATCGATGCGTGCCCGCCCCGGGCCCAGCGGCCCGTACAGCGTCTGCGCGCGCTGGCTGATCTGGGAAAAATCCCAATCCGCGCGCAGGCCGCCAAGCAATAGGCAGCCCAGCAAGGCAGCGCAACCGAGCCGCCGCAGGGCGACTCCGAGCATCCAAGGTATCGCCACTGCGAACACCTGTTCAGAGCAATCGAAAGGCGCGATGGTGCGGCCTGTCGCGGGAAAAAACAATGGCACCTTACAATCACTGTGCCATCCGTTGTACACATGCATTACAGCGGACCAAGCGCTTGTTGCGCTTCCCCTCGCCACGTACTTCATTCAACATAGCTTTATTGCCAGGCAGGCCCTCACGACGGTTCATCGCCTTGGTTTGACACCCTTCAGGCAGAACCCTACTTTCATTGGATCCAATTTAGCCAGTAGTTGAGGCAGACGCCGAGTGGCCGAGAAAATCAGACTGTTAACAGCCGTGCTCGGCACCGAGAAGGTGCCCGCGCACCTGGCACGCAGTGTCATCGAAGAACGCCTGCGCAGCGCTATCATCGACGGCCGCCTGCCAGCGGGCAGCGCCCTGCGCCAACAGGAGCTGGCAAGCCTGTTCGGGGTCAGCCGCATGCCGGTGCGCGAAGCCTTGCGCCAGCTTGAGGCGCAAGGCCTGTTGCAGGTGGTGATGCACAAGGGCGCGGTGGTCGCACCGTTGATCGGTGAGGATGCCGTCGACAGCTATGCCCTGCGCGTGTTGCTTGAGTCCGAGGCGCTGCGCCAGTCGATTCCGCTGCTCGATGCCGAAGACATTGCCCGCGCCCGCGACTATATCCATCAGTTGGAAAATGAAACCCGCCACGCCGAGCTCGGCCGTCTCAACCGGCTGTTCCACATGAGCTTGTATTGCAAGGCGCAGAACCAGAAACTGCTCCGCCTGATCGAAAACGAACTCAACGAAGAAGAGCGCTTCCTGCGCTTTCACTTGTCTTCGATGGGCTTGGGCAAGCTGACCCAGGACGATCACACTGCCCTGGTCGATGCGGCCAGCGACAAGCTGGTGGACGAGGCGATCACGGCTCTCGAAAACCACCTCAATAGCGGCGCCCGCGCCATTCGCAACTATCTCGACAGTCAGCGCGCCCAGCACACGGGGCCGGTCAGCAGCTAACTGCGCACGGCCTCGCCTCCCTCTACCCCTTGCAGTCTCTTTGCCCCGTGCCGGCACGGCCAGTCTGGCCGCCTGCTCTGCTGCGCGCGGGTGTTGCAAAATTCCGCCAGCCCGCGAACAATGAGACTAATTATCATTCATGACCTAACGTTCGCGGCGCATTCCATGCCCTCTCAAGACCCCGTGCACACGCTCTACAGCGAACACCACGGCTGGCTGCACGCCTGGCTGCGCAGCAAGCTGGGCAATGCCGCCGATGCCGCTGACCTGGCACACGACACCTTCGTGCGCCTGCTGCAGCGCCGCGAGCAGCTCGAACTCAATACCCCCCGGGCCTTCCTGCGCACGGTTGCCCGGGGACTGGTCATCGATCACTGGCGCCGGGAGGAACTCGCTCGCGCTTACCTTGAAGCCTTGTCACATCTGCCAGAGGCGCACGCCCCTTCTCAAGAGACGCGCGAGCTGCTGCTGGAGCTGCTCGAGCGCATCGCACGCATGCTCGATGGCCTCAAGCCCAAGGTTCGCCGCGCCTTCCTGCTGGCGCAATGCGAGGGCCTTGGGCACAAGGCGATCGCCGAGCAGATGGGCATCTCCCTGCGCTCGGTCGAACGCTATATCGCCGACGCGCTCTACCACTGCTACCAGCTGCGCTACGCAGACGAATACTGATGAGCGTTGCCCAGCCGCCGCCCAAGGTGGTCAAACAGGCGATCCAGTGGATGCTCAGGCTGCGCGAGAGCGGTCCCAGTCCTGGACTGCAATTACAGTGCGAACAATGGCGTAACGCCCATCATGAGCATGAGTTGGCGTGGCAGCGGGTGATCAATCTGCACCAGGACCTCAACCTGCGCGCCATTCCCGGCGCTGGCGTGGCTCTGCAGACCCTGGAGACCAGCGAACGCCGCCTGCATCGGCGCCAAACGCTGAAACTGCTCGGTAGCATTGCGCTGGTGGGTTCGGCCGCATGGCTGGGCAAGGATCTGCAGGTGCTCGATGAGTTCACGTCTGACTTCGCCACAGGCACCGGCGAGCGGCGCAGCTTCCCGTTGCCGGACGGCTCACTGCTCCAACTCAATACGCGCAGTGCGGCGGACCTGGTGTTTGACGACCACCAGCGGCGGGTTCGCCTCAAACACGGCGAGCTGATGCTCACCTGCAGTACCGCCCAGGCGCAAGGCAGGCCGTTACTGGTACAAACCGAGCAGGCGTTGCTTGAAGGCTTTGACGGCCGCTTCACGGTGCGTCAGGACAGCGACTGCACACGTATCAGCGTCAGCCAAGGCAAGGTCGCCATCCACCGGCCGGACCACGGCCCACTGCAGTGGATCAGCAGCGGGCAGCAGTGGCGTGTAGATAGCCAGGGCGCCCGCTTGTTGGAGCACACGGACATGGACGGCGCTGCCTGGGCCGAGGGGCTTATCGTCACCCGCGACATGCGCCTGGCGGACTTTCTGGCAGAGCTCGGCCGCTATCGCCATGGTTATCTGGGCTGCAATGACGATGTCGCTGACTTGCGCCTGTCCGGGGTGTTCCGCCTGGCCGATACCGACCAGCTGCTGGCGTTGTTGCCGCAAACCTTGCCTGTCAGATTGCGTGAGCGCACCCGCTGGTGGGTGCGCCTGGAGCGGCTGGCCTGAGCTACATTTTTCAGCATTTTTTGGCGGGAACAGGCGGTGAGTCCGGCAAGGACAGTAAGCGACGCTTCTGCCCTTAACCTCTCACGGATCGATCATGCCCAGCGCCCTACCCTCTAATCGCCTTCCACAAGCGAATGATTTTCGACCTGTCTTGAATTCAACTGCCCTGCGCAAGGCTGTGCACGCGGCCCTGTTCGGTACTGCGCTAGGCATCAGCGCTGTTGCGCCTCAGGTTGTAGCTGCCGAGCCCAGCGCCGTCTCCCAGCAGTTCACCATCCCTGCCGGCAACTTGAACGATGTACTCAACCAGTTCGCACGTCAGGCTGGCATCACGCTCTCGAGCACACCCCAGCTGACCGGTGAGCGACAATCGCCAGGCCTGCGAGGGCACTACTCAACGGAGCAGGCGCTGCTGCAGTTGCTCAACGGTACAGGCCTGGAAGCGGTCAGCCAGGACGGCAGCAGCTACGTACTAAGGGCGCAGCCCGCAGACGCCGCGCTATCGTTGCCGAGCACCGATGTGCGCGGCTTCGCTCTCGGCAACGCCTTGGGCAGCATGGAGGGCTACAACGCCACCCACAGCCAGATCGCGACCAAGACCAGTACGCCGATCCTCGAGACCACCCAATCGGTATCGGTGGTCACTCGCCAGCAGATGGATGACCAAGGCTCGCAGACAGTGGCTCAAGCCATGCGCTACACACCCGGCGTACTGACCAACCCCTATGGCGCCACGCACCGCTATGACTACGTGGCCATGCGCGGCTTCAATGACGGCTCGGTGGACAACATCTACGTCGATGGCCTGAAGTCGATGGGCGACAACGGCACCTACAGCACCATGCAGGTGGACCCGTATTTCCTTGAGCGCATCGACATCCTCAAAGGGCCCTCTTCGGTGCTCTATGGACGCAGCTCGCCGGGCGGCCTGGTAGCGCTGACCACGAAAAAGCCGATGTTCGAGCCCTTCCATCAGATCCAGGCCACGGTCGGTACCCAAGGCCAACGCGGGATGGGTTTCGACTTCAGCGGGCCATTGGATGATGACAAACGCATTGCCTATCGCCTGACCGGCCTGGCGGACTCATCCGACACCCAGTTCGACCACAACAAGGAAGAACGCTACGCCATCGCTCCGTCTATCAGCATCGACTTCAGCGAAGACACCTCGCTGACCTTGCAAGCACACCTGCAGAAAGATCCCAACGGTGGTTACCACGGCGCGCTACCCGCTGATGGTGCCTTGCACCCGCGTAACGGCCAGCGTCTTTCGGATCACTTCTTCGAAGGTGAGCTGAGTGACAACTACGAGCGCACCCAGCAATCATTCAGTTATCAGCTCGAGCACCGCTTCAACAACGTTTTCACCGCGCGACAGAACTTCCGTTATCAAGACTCTGACGTGTCGATGGACCAGGTCTACTTCGCTGGCTGGGCTGAGGCAGACAGCAACATCATGAACCGCGCGTACACCGGCGGCGACGAGCGCCTGCACTCGTTCATCATCGATAACATGCTGCAGGCCGAATTCTTCACCGGCGCTGCCAAGCACACGCTGCTGCTGGGGACCGACTATCAGCGGCGCAAGGCGGACGTGACCTGGCGCTACGGCTCGGTCGACAGCCTCGATGCTGCACATCCACAGTACGGCAACGGTAACCTGCAGGTACTCGGCGAAAACAACTACCTGCGTCGCCTGCAGCAAACCGGCGTGTACCTGCAGGACCTGGTCGAACTGGACCAATGGCGCTTTTCCCTAGGGTTACGCCAAGACTGGGTCAAAGTGTCCGAGGAGAACCGAGACAGCAACTCTCGCGTCAGCGATGACCGCTCAAGCTTCACCACCCGCGCAGGTGTGCTCTACCTGTTCGACAACGGTATTGCGCCGTATGTGAGCTACTCCGAGTCGTTCAACCCGAATACAGTCTCTGACCAGGACGGCCGCCCGCTGGCGCCGACCGAGGGCACTCAGTGGGAAGCCGGTATCAAGTATCAGCCGCCGGGCACGGACAACCTGTTCACCGCCTCGCTGTTCCGCATCGAGCAGGAGAACCTGGCGTCCAAGCAGCCGAACGAAGACTTCTACCGGGCCGTAGGTGAGGTGCGCTCACAGGGCCTGGAGCTCGAAGCCCACGTCCAGGTCACCGACAACTTGAAACTGCTGGGTGGCTATACCTTCACCGATATCGAGTATGCCAAGTCGATGCCGAGCCTGGCTTCCGCTGCAGTGGACAACAAAGGCAACTCGCCTACCCAGGCGCCTAAGCAGATGCTCTCACTGTGGGCCGATTACAACTTCCGCCAGGGCGCCCTGGATGGCCTACGGCTGGGCGGTGGCGTGCGCTATGTGGGGTACAGCTGGGTCGATGCGGAAAACAGCATGAAGGTGCCCTCCTACACCCTGTTCGATGCCTCGATCGGCTATGACCTGGGCAAGGTGGGGCTCAAGGGGGTGGATCTGCGCCTGAATGCCAACAACCTGACCAACGAGAGCTATATCGCCTCCTGTGCCAGCCTGAGCTACTGCTACATGGGTGAAGAGCGCAATGTGAGTGCAACGGTCAGCTATCAGTTCTGAACGGTTTGACTGAAAGCGAAAAGGCCCGCTCCTGACACCAGGAGCGGGCCTTTTTCATGGGGCAATCAAGTTGCCTGAAAGGTGCGGCTTGTAGACAGCCGTAAAAGACAAAGGCCCTGTCCGCATTGCGGACAGGGCCTTTGGAATTGAATCTTGACGATGACCTACTCTCACATGGGGAAACCCCACACTACCATCGGCGATGCATCGTTTCACTGCTGAGTTCGGGATGGGATCAGGTGGTTCCAATGCTCTATGGTCGTCAAGAAATTCTGTGTGCCGATCCGTCTGAAAGACGTCCCAGCGAAACTTGAGTCTCTATACTTAAAGACAAAACCCCTACCTGCTCGCGCAGATAGGGGTTTTGCGAAATGAATCTTGACGATGACCTACTCTCACATGGGGAAACCCCACACTACCATCGGCGATGCATCGTTTCACTACTGAGTTCGGGATGGGATCAGGTGGTTCCAATGCTCTATGGTCGTCAAGAAATTCTGTAGCCAGAATGTCCAGATGGACAGCCCAGCAAATTCGGATATGTGATTTGTGATGGTGCGAATTTTCAGCTGTTTCGTCTTCACCACCGCAATTCGCGCTAGCAAATTGCTTGGGTGTTATATGGTCAAGCCTCACGGGCAATTAGTATTGGTTAGCTCAACGCCTCACAGCGCTTACACACCCAACCTATCAACGTCGTAGTCTTCGACGGCCCTTTAGGGGATTCTAGATCCCAGTGAGATCTCATCTTGAGGCAAGTTTCCCGCTTAGATGCTTTCAGCGGTTATCTCTTCCGAACATAGCTACCCGGCAATGCCACTGGCGTGACAACCGGAACACCAGAGGTTCGTCCACTCCGGTCCTCTCGTACTAGGAGCAGCCCCTCTCAAATCTCAAACGTCCACGGCAGATAGGGACCGAACTGTCTCACGACGTTCTAAACCCAGCTCGCGTACCACTTTAAATGGCGAACAGCCATACCCTTGGGACCGGCTTCAGCCCCAGGATGTGATGAGCCGACATCGAGGTGCCAAACACCGCCGTCGATATGAACTCTTGGGCGGTATCAGCCTGTTATCCCCGGAGTACCTTTTATCCGTTGAGCGATGGCCCTTCCATACAGAACCACCGGATCACTAAGACCTACTTTCGTACCTGCTCGACGTGTGGGTCTCGCAGTCAAGCGCGCTTTTGCCTTTATACTCTACGACCGATTTCCGACCGGTCTGAGCGCACCTTCGTACTCCTCCGTTACTCTTTGGGAGGAGACCGCCCCAGTCAAACTACCCACCATACACTGTCCTCGATCCGGATAACGGACCTGAGTTAGAACCTCAAAGTTGCCAGGGTGGTATTTCAAGGATGGCTCCATGAGAACTGGCGTCCCCACTTCAAAGCCTCCCACCTATCCTACACAAGCAAATTCAAAGTCCAGTGCAAAGCTATAGTAAAG
Source organism: Pseudomonas sp. BP8 (assembly GCF_017875955.1). Classification (GTDB taxonomy): domain Bacteria; phylum Pseudomonadota; class Gammaproteobacteria; order Pseudomonadales; family Pseudomonadaceae; genus Aquipseudomonas. The sequence goes on from NZ_JAGINK010000001.1 coordinate 389,852, forward strand.
GTTCACGGGGTCTTTCCGTCTAGCCGCGGATACACTGCATCTTCACAGCGATTTCAATTTCACTGAGTCTCGGGTGGAGACAGCGCCGCCATCGTTACGCCATTCGTGCAGGTCGGAACTTACCCGACAAGGAATTTCGCTACCTTAGGACCGTTATAGTTACGGCCGCCGTTTACCGGGGCTTCGATCAAGAGCTTCGCTTGCGCTAACCCCATCAATTAACCTTCCGGCACCGGGCAGGCGTCACACCCTATACGTCCACTTTCGTGTTTGCAGAGTGCTGTGTTTTTAATAAACAGTCGCAGCGGCCTGGTATCTTCGACCGGCAAAAGCTTACGGGGTAAACCCTTCACCTTCGCCGGCGCACCTTCTCCCGAAGTTACGGTGCCATTTTGCCTAGTTCCTTCACCCGAGTTCTCTCAAGCGCCTTGGTATTCTCTACCTAACCACCTGTGTCGGTTTGGGGTACGGTTCCCGATTGTCTGAAGCTTAGGAGCTTTTCTTGGAAGCATGGCATCAACCACTTCGTCGCCTAAAGGCAACTCGTCATCAGCTCTCGGCCTTGAGATCCCGGATTTGCCTAAGATCTCAGCCTACCACCTTAAACTTGGACTACCAACGCCAAGCTGGCCTAGCCTTCTCCGTCCCTCCATCGCAACAATCGGAAGTACAGGAATATTAACCTGTTTTCCATCGACTACGCTTTTCAGCCTCGCCTTAGGGACCGACTAACCCTGCGTCGATTAACGTTGCGCAGGAAACCTTGGTCTTTCGGCGTGGGAGTTTTTCACTCCCATTGTCGTTACTCATGTCAGCATTCGCACTTCTGATACCTCCAGCAAGCTTCTCAACTCACCTTCACAGGCTTACAGAACGCTCCTCTACCGCATCACCAAAAGGTGATACCCGTAGCTTCGGTGCATGGTTTGAGCCCCGTTACATCTTCCGCGCAGGCCGACTCGACTAGTGAGCTATTACGCTTTCTTTAAAGGGTGGCTGCTTCTAAGCCAACCTCCTAGCTGTCTAAGCCTTCCCACATCGTTTCCCACTTAACCATGACTTTGGGACCTTAGCTGACGGTCTGGGTTGTTTCCCTTTTCACGACGGACGTTAGCACCCGCCGTGTGTCTCCCATGCTCGGCACTTGTAGGTATTCGGAGTTTGCATCGGTTTGGTAAGTCGGGATGACCCCCTAGCCGAAACAGTGCTCTACCCCCTACAGTGATACATGAGGCGCTACCTAAATAGCTTTCGAGGAGAACCAGCTATCTCCGAGCTTGATTAGCCTTTCACTCCGATCCACAGGTCATCCGCTAACTTTTCAACGGTAGTCGGTTCGGTCCTCCAGTCAGTGTTACCTAACCTTCAACCTGCCCATGGATAGATCGCCCGGTTTCGGGTCTATACCCAGCGACTAAACGCCCTATTAAGACTCGCTTTCGCTACGCCTCCCCTATTCGGTTAAGCTCGCCACTGAATATAAGTCGCTGACCCATTATACAAAAGGTACGCAGTCACCTAACAAGTAGGCTCCCACTGCTTGTACGCATACGGTTTCAGGATCTATTTCACTCCCCTCTCCGGGGTTCTTTTCGCCTTTCCCTCACGGTACTGGTTCACTATCGGTCAGTCAGTAGTATTTAGCCTTGGAGGATGGTCCCCCCATGTTCAGACAAAGTTTCTCGTGCTCCGTCCTACTCGATTTCATTGATAAGAGATTTTCGTGTACGGGGCTATCACCCACTATGGCCGCACTTTCCAGAGCGTTCCACTAATCTCAAACCAACTTAAGGGCTGGTCCCCGTTCGCTCGCCACTACTAAGGGAATCTCGGTTGATTTCTTTTCCTCAGGGTACTTAGATGTTTCAGTTCCCCTGGTTCGCCTCTTGCACCTATGTATTCAGTACAAGATACTCAGCTTATGCTGAGTGGGTTCCCCCATTCAGAGATCTCTGGATCACAGTCTGTTTGCCGACTCCCCAAAGCTTATCGCAGGCTACCACGTCTTTCATCGCCTCTGACTGCCAAGGCATCCACCGTATGCGCTTCTTCACTTGACCATATAACCCCAAGCAATCTGGTTATACTGTGAAGACGACATTCGCCGAAAATTCGTACATGCTCAGTTAAGAGCGCATCACAAATTTTACCTTAGCCTGATCCACTACCAGTGAAAGTAGTGTTCAGTCTATTTCTATCACATATCCGAATTTTTAAAGAACGATCTGACAAAAGTCAGAAATCAACATTCATCAACGAATGTTCATTTCTAAGTTCTGACAAGCGATTGCGTAATGCGAAAAGTGGTGGAGCCAAGCGGGATCGAACCGCTGACCTCCTGCGTGCAAGGCAGGCGCTCTCCCAGCTGAGCTATGGCCCCATTTGATCTAGGCTGCACCCTGTAATTGGTAGGTCTGGGCAGATTTGAACTGCCGACCTCACCCTTATCAGGGGTGCGCTCTAACCAACTGAGCTACAGACCTATAACAGGGTCGCGTTACAGCATCGTCTTTATACAAGTGAATCAAGCAATTCGTGTGGGAGCTCATCAGCAGGCTGATGTCTTCGATTAAGGAGGTGATCCAGCCGCAGGTTCCCCTACGGCTACCTTGTTACGACTTCACCCCAGTCATGAATCACACCGTGGTAACCGTCCTCCCGAAGGTTAGACTAGCTACTTCTGGTGCAACCCACTCCCATGGTGTGACGGGCGGTGTGTACAAGGCCCGGGAACGTATTCACCGCGACATTCTGATTCGCGATTACTAGCGATTCCGACTTCACGCAGTCGAGTTGCAGACTGCGATCCGGACTACGATCGGTTTTGTGAGATTAGCTCCACCTCGCGGCTTGGCGACCCTCTGTACCGACCATTGTAGCACGTGTGTAGCCCAGGCCGTAAGGGCCATGATGACTTGACGTCATCCCCACCTTCCTCCGGTTTGTCACCGGCAGTCTCCTTAGAGTGCCCACCATTACGTGCTGGTAACTAAGGACAAGGGTTGCGCTCGTTACGGGACTTAACCCAACATCTCACGACACGAGCTGACGACAGCCATGCAGCACCTGTGTCAGAGTTCCCGAAGGCACCAATCTATCTCTAGAAAGTTCTCTGCATGTCAAGGCCTGGTAAGGTTCTTCGCGTTGCTTCGAATTAAACCACATGCTCCACCGCTTGTGCGGGCCCCCGTCAATTCATTTGAGTTTTAACCTTGCGGCCGTACTCCCCAGGCGGTCAACTTAATGCGTTAGCTGCGCCACTAAAATCTCAAGGATTCCAACGGCTAGTTGACATCGTTTACGGCGTGGACTACCAGGGTATCTAATCCTGTTTGCTCCCCACGCTTTCGCACCTCAGTGTCAGTATCAGTCCAGGTGGTCGCCTTCGCCACTGGTGTTCCTTCCTATATCTACGCATTTCACCGCTACACAGGAAATTCCACCACCCTCTACTGTACTCTAGCTTGCCAGTTTTGGATGCAGTTCCCAGGTTGAGCCCGGGGCTTTCACATTCAACTTAACAAACCACCTACGCGCGCTTTACGCCCAGTAATTCCGATTAACGCTTGCACCCTCTGTATTACCGCGGCTGCTGGCACAGAGTTAGCCGGTGCTTATTCTGTCGGTAACGTCAAAACAGTAAGGTATTCGCTCACTGCCCTTCCTCCCAACTTAAAGTGCTTTACAATCCGAAGACCTTCTTCACACACGCGGCATGGCTGGATCAGGCTTTCGCCCATTGTCCAATATTCCCCACTGCTGCCTCCCGTAGGAGTCTGGACCGTGTCTCAGTTCCAGTGTGACTGATCATCCTCTCAGACCAGTTACGGATCGTCGCCTTGGTGAGCCATTACCTCACCAACTAGCTAATCCGACCTAGGCTCATCTGATAGCGCAAGGCCCGAAGGTCCCCTGCTTTCTCCCGTAGGACGTATGCGGTATTAGCGTTCCTTTCGAAACGTTGTCCCCCACTACCAGGCAGATTCCTAGGCATTACTCACCCGTCCGCCGCTGAATCGAAGAGCAAGCTCTTCTCATCCGCTCGACTTGCATGTGTTAGGCCTGCCGCCAGCGTTCAATCTGAGCCATGATCAAACTCTTCAGTTCAATACTGCTTGGGTTTTTAAGAAACCCTAAACTTGGCTCAGCAATCTCAAATGACTACTATGATTTCTCATGTGGCCACTTGTGATGCTGATAATCTTGGCGACTATCAAACCATACTCACAAGCACCCACACGAATTGCTTGATTCAATTTGTTAAAGAGCGGTTGGTTAAGAGCTTTTCGTCTCAACCGAGGCGCGCATTCTACGCTTTCCTTTGTGCCTGTCAAGCGTTTATTTCGAAGTATTTTGCGAGAAACTCGTTCAACTTCAAACACTTGACTCGCTTGCGATCTCTCGTAGCGGGAGGCGAATTCTACAGCGTTACAACCTGCTGTCAACTACCTTTTTCACCGCTGCCGATCTGACGATCGAAGCACCTCCAGTACTGCCTGAAACTTCTAACTCTTTGAAACTCAAGGAGTTTTCTGTTCCAACTACGCTGGAAGTGGGGCGCATTATAAGGGGATTCGAGAGGGCGTCAACCCTTAATTTCAAAAAACCGTAACAATGTTGAGTCAACGCCTGTTTTACGGCCAGACACCCCAGCCCCTTCTATCTATAGATAAGGTGTGGGCGTCATACCACCCCCGCACCGCGCAGTTGCTGTATAGCCTGCGCATCCAGCCCGAGCACCTCAGCAAGCACGGCGTTGGTGTGCTCCCCTAATAGAGGAGGTGCCTGGCGATACTCCACCGGCGTCTCGGAAAGCCGGATAGGACTCGCCACTTGCGGCACGCTACCGCCCAGTGGATGAGGGATACTCACTGCCAACCCACGCGCCAACACCTGAGGATCCCGGAACATCTGCGCCAGGTCGTTGATCGGCCCGCACGGTACACCCGCCGTTTCCAGCGCGCTCACCCATTCGGCAGTGGTCTTGAACACCGTAGCCTGGCGAATCAACGGTATCAGCTCAGCCCGATTGGCCACCCGCATTTTATTGGTTACGAACCGAGGATCATCAGCCCACTGCGGCTGCCCGGCGACTTCTGCGAACTTGCGGAATTGACCATCATTGCCCACTGTCAGGATGAAGTCGCCATCCGCAGTGGGGAAGTCCTGATACGGCACGATATTAGGGTGTGCATTGCCCAAACGCCGGGGAGGGTTACCGGTGGTGAGGTAGTTCATCGCCTGATTGGCCAGGCAAGCGACCTGGACATCGAGCAAGGCCATATCGATATGCTGGCCAACCCCAGACTGATCACGGTGGGCGAGGGCAGCCAGAATTGCCACGGTGGAATACAAGCCAGTAAGAATGTCGGTAAGGGCTACACCGACTTTTACCGGGCCAGCGCCTTGCTCACCCTCCGGGCGGCCGGTCAGGCTCATCAGCCCGCCAAGCCCCTGGATCATGAAGTCATAGCCGGCACGCTTGGCATAAGGCCCCGTCTGACCGAAGCCTGTGATCGAGCAATAGATAAGCTTCGGGTTGAGCGCCTTCAGGCTCGCGTAGTCCAGGCCGTAGGCAGCAAGGCCACCAACCTTGAAGTTCTCGATGACGATGTCCGACTTCGCTGCCAGCTCACGCACCAGGCGCTGACCATCCCCCTGAGTGAAGTCGATGGTCACTGAGCGCTTGTTGCGGTTGGCCGAGAGATAGTAGGCCGCCTCAGTGGTGTTCTCACCACGGGCGTCCTTGAGGAAGGGCGGCCCCCAGGAGCGCGTGTCATCACCCGCCCCCGGACGCTCGACCTTGATTACGTCCGCCCCAAGGTCGGCGAGGATCTGGCCGGACCAGGGCCCCGCCAATACACGAGAAAGATCCAGCACGCGCAGATGTGATAACGCCCCCATGGCCTGGCTCCTCTATTAATAGAACGCCTGGATACCGGTCTGGGCCCGACCAAGGATCAACGCATGGATGTCATGGGTGCCTTCATAGGTGTTGACCACCTCGAGGTTCACCAGGTGACGGGCCACACCAAACTCATCGGAGATACCATTACCACCGAGCATGTCACGGGCCAGGCGGGCGATATCCAGCGCCTTGCCGCAGGAGTTACGCTTCATGAGCGAGGTGATCTCCACCGCAGCCGTTCCCTCGTCCTTCATCCGCCCCAACCGCAGGCAGCCTTGCAGGGCCAGAGTGATCTCGGTCTGCATGTCGGCGAGCTTCTTCTGGATCAACTGATTGGCGGCCAACGGTCGACCGAATTGCTTGCGGTCCAGGGTGTACTGACGCGCCGTGTGCCAGCAGGCTTCGGCCGCACCCAAGGCGCCCCAGGAAATGCCATAGCGGGCTGAGTTCAGGCAGGTGAACGGCCCCTTCAAGCCACGCACTTCAGGGAAGATGTTCTCTTCCGGGACGAACACGCTGTCCATGACGATCTCACCGGTGATCGAGGCGCGCAGGCCGACCTTGCCGTGGATCGCCGGGGCGCTGAGGCCTTCCCAGCCTTTTTCGAGAATGAAGCCCCGAATATCGCCAGCGTCATCCTTGGCCCAGACCACGAAGACATCGGCGATCGGGCTGTTGGTGATCCACATCTTGCTGCCGCTCAGGCGATAGCCGCCATCGACCTTGCGCGCACGGGTGATCATCGCACCTGGGTCGGAACCATGGTTGGGCTCGGTAAGACCAAAGCAGCCGATCCATTCCCCGCTGGCCAGCTTGGGCAGGTACTTCTGCTTCTGCTCGACGGTGCCGAACTCATTGATCGGGACCATCACCAGTGATGACTGCACGCTCATCATCGACCGGTAACCGGAGTCGATGCGCTCGACCTCGCGCGCAATCAGGCCGTAGCACACGTAGTTCAGGCCGCTGCCGCCGTACTCTTCTGGAATGGTCGCGCCGAGCAGGCCGACTTCACCCATTTCGCGGAAGATCTTCGGATCGGTCTGCTCATGGCGGAACGCCTCGATCACCCGCGGCGCCAACTTGTCCTGGGCGAACTGATAAGCGCTGTCACGGACCATGCGCTCTTCTTCAGTGAGCTGCTGATCGAGCAACAGCGGGTCGATCCAGTTGAAGCTTGCTTTAGCGGCCATGAGTGCAATCCTCGAAATAGGGGTAGGCAATGTTCTTGTGCATTGATCCTAGGCCTGAACGGGCGACGGGACAAACGAGGATTGCGCACTGTTTAGTGATATTTCCTCACTTCGTAATCTTGTAATCTCTATATCCAACGGCTTACGAGTGAGGTTGACGTACATGCGGCGCAAGATCCCCAGCACTACCGCCCTGGTCTGCTTTGAGGCCGCAGCACGCCATGAGAGCTTTACCAAGGCTGCGCACGAACTGGCCCTGACCCAAGGCGCCGTCTGTCGCCAGATCGGCGGGCTGGAAGCCTTTCTCAATGTCGAACTGTTCCGCCGCTCGCGTCGGGGGGTAAAGCTCACCGAGGCCGGTCTTTCCTACAGTCGACAGGTTTCTGCCCAGCTCGATGCCGTGGAGCGCGATACCTTGTCGGTGATGCGACAGCAGGGTGCCAACGTGATCGAACTGGCGGTGGTGCCCACCTTCGGCACTCAATGGCTGCTACCGCGCCTGAAGGACTTCCAGCAACGCCACCCGGAAGTCACGGTCAACCTGACCAACCGCACCCGGCCATTCCTGTTCGCCGATACACCGTTCGACGCCGCGATCTACTTCGGCGATGCCGATTGGTCTGGCACGCAGTCCCATCGCCTGATGGGCGAAAACCCAATGCCGGTCTGCAGTCCGGCCTTGCTGGAAGGGCAAGGCGAACTCGACGCCGAGTGCCTTGCAGAACTGCCCTTGCTGCAGCAGACGACCCGACCCTACGCCTGGCGACAGTGGTTCGGCAGCCTGGAGATGAATGTCGAGCGCGACATGACCGGCCCACGCTATGAGCTGTTCTCGATGCTGGCCCAAGCCGCCATGCATGAAATGGGGGTCGCTCTTATCCCGCCATTCCTGATCCAGCGAGAGCTGGAGCAGGGCAGGCTGGTGGTCGCCAACAGGCATGCGCTGTCGAGCAACAAGGCCTACTATCTGATGATCCCCGAGCGCAAGGTGGAGTCCGCTTCACTGCGGGCTTTCCGTGACTGGCTGCTGACACAGGCTCGGCTGTATGTGGCGCAACATGCGGGTGACGCGCTTACCTGACCCCGTAGTCAAATATTTTAAACACCTACAGATATATTGTTTTGTCGCATATCTGCAAACTGTATCGCGGACCTCAAAATCCCGCTTAACCCTGCATACTGCGCGGGTTTCAGGGCTATTTGCGACATTCACCTTGCTCCCTGCGAAATTTCTGAAAAAAAATCCAATTTGTCCCCTAATCTCCCAATGGCGCATGTTTGACGGGCTGCAACGGTACTCTTGCGACATACGGTCACAGGGTGACTTGTAGTTTTAACTTCGTATCGCTCCATAACCGGTTGAAGGCCTGGGTGTTCATCTGCAAAATGCTTCGCCCGCCCGGGATCCGGCGGGTTCGAGCCTTAAGGCCGCGCTGGCGAAGTGCAGCGGATTCAACCCCGCGAATGCTGGCTTCATAAAGATAAGAAGGTCACCGCAGGAGAAAAGTCGTGCAGATTGGTGTTCCTCTCGAGACGCAGACGGGCGAGACGCGGGTCGCTGCGACCCCCGAAACCCTCAAGAAGCTGATTGGCCAAGGCCATCAGGTCACCGTCCAACGGGGGGCAGGGCTCAACGCCAGCATTCCGGACAGTGCCTATGAAGCGGTAGGTGCCTCCCTTGGCAGCGCCGCCGATGCCTTCGGCGCGCAATTGGTGCTCAAGGTCGTAGCCCCCACAGAACAGGAGCTTGCCCTGATCAACAGCGGCAGCCTGCTGGTGGGCATGCTCAACCCGTTCAACAATGAAAACATCGCCAAGATGGCTGAGCGAGGCATTACTGCCTTTGCCCTCGAAGCTGCACCTCGCACTTCGCGGGCGCAGAGCCTAGACGTACTGTCGTCGCAGGCGAACATTGCCGGTTACAAGGCGGTGTTGCTGGCAGCGCATCATTACCCGCGCTTCATGCCAATGCTGATGACCGCTGCAGGTACCGTGAAAGCTGCCCGCGTGCTGATTCTCGGCGCCGGCGTAGCCGGGCTGCAGGCGATCGCCACGGCCAAACGGCTGGGTGCGGTGATCGAAGCGTCGGACGTACGCCCGGCGGTCAAGGAGCAGATCGAGTCGCTTGGTGCCAAATTCCTCGACGTACCCTACGAGACCGATGAAGAGCGCGAGTGCGCGCAAGGTGTCGGCGGTTATGCCCGGCCCATGCCGGCCAGTTGGATGCAGCGCCAGGCGCAAGCCGTGCACGAGCGCGCCAAGCAGGCCGATATCGTCATCACTACTGCGCTGATCCCGGGCCGCAAGGCGCCGACGCTGCTCAGCGCCGAGACCGTGGCGCAAATGAAGCCTGGCTCAGTGGTCATCGACCTGGCCGCCGCGCAAGGCGGCAACTGTCCATTGACCGTTGCCGACCAGGTCGTGGTCGAGAATGGCGTGACCATCGTTGGCCCGACCAACCTGCCAGCCCAGGTCGCCGCCGACGCCTCGGCGCTCTATGCACGCAACCTGCTGGACTTCATGAAGCTGCTGTTCGACAAGGACGGCGCACTGGTGATCAACCTCGACGATGACATTGTTGCTGCGTGCCTGATGTGCCGCGACGGCCAAGTTATCCGAACCAACGGTTAAGGAGCACGGCTATGGAAGACATGCTGATTTCCCACGGCATCTACAACCTGATCATCTTTGTGCTGGCCATCTATGTCGGCTACCACGTGGTCTGGAACGTCACCCCGGCGCTGCACACGCCGCTGATGGCAGTGACCAACGCCATTTCCGCGATCGTCATCGTCGGCGCCATGCTGGCCGCGGCATTGACCGTCACTCCTGCGGGCAAGGTGATGGGCACCCTCGCGGTAGCCTTGGCGGCAGTCAACGTGTTCGGTGGCTTTCTGGTCACCCGGCGCATGCTTGAGATGTTCAAGAAGAAAACCAAGAATGAGGCGCAGAAAAAAGCATGAGCATGAATCTGGTAACGCTGCTCTATCTGGTCGCCTCGATCTGCTTCATCCAGGCGCTGAAGGGCTTGTCGCACCCGACCACCTCGCGCCGGGGCAATCTTTTCGGCATGATCGGCATGGGCATCGCCATGCTGACCACAGTCGGCCTCATCTATAAGCTGGGTTCGGAGCTGGCCACCGCCGGCATCGGTTACGTACTGCTCGGCCTGCTGATCGGCGGCACCGCCGGGTCGATCATGGCCAAGCGCGTGGAAATGACCAAGATGCCTGAACTGGTCGCCTTCATGCATAGCATGATCGGCCTGGCCGCGGTGTTCATTGCCATTGCCGCAGTGCTCGAGCCGCAGTCCATGGGTATCGTCGCGGCCATCACCGACCCGATCCCTACCGGTAACCGCCTGGAGCTGTTCCTCGGTGCGGCCATCGGTGCAGTGACCTTCTCTGGCTCGGTGATCGCCTTCGGCAAGCTGTCGGGCAAGTACAAGTTCCGCCTGTTCCAGGGCGCACCGGTACAGTTCGCCGGCCAACACAAGCTGAACCTGATCCTCGGCCTGACCACCATCGCCCTGGGCTTGCTGTTCACCTTCACCGGTCACTACAGTGCCTTCACCCTGATGCTGGCCCTGGCCTTCATCATGGGCGTGTTGATCATCATCCCGATCGGCGGCGCCGACATGCCGGTGGTAGTGTCGATGCTCAACAGCTACTCGGGCTGGGCGGCGGCGGGCATCGGCTTCTCGCTGAACAACTCGATGCTGATCATTGCCGGCTCGCTGGTGGGTTCGAGCGGTGCGATCCTGTCGTACATCATGTGCAAAGCGATGAACCGCTCGTTCTTCAACGTCATCCTCGGCGGCTTCGGCGGCGAGACCGACAGCGGTGCGGCAGCCGGCTCCAAGGAGCAGCGCCCGGTCAAGTCCGGTTCGGCTGACGATGCCACCTTCCTCCTGAGCAACGCCGACACGGTAATCATCGTCCCTGGCTACGGCCTGGCGGTGGCGCGCGCGCAGCATGCGCTGAAGGAGCTGACCGAGAAGCTGATCCACAACGGCGTGACTGTGAAGTACGCGATCCACCCGGTCGCGGGGCGCATGCCTGGCCACATGAACGTGTTGCTGGCCGAAGCCGAGGTGCCTTACGACCAGGTGTTCGAGATGGAAGACATCAACGCCGAGTTCGGCCAGGCCGATGTGGTCCTGGTACTGGGCGCCAACGACGTGGTCAACCCGGCGGCGAAGAACGACCCGAAGTCGCCGATTGCCGGTATGCCGATCCTCAAGGCCTACAAAGCCAAGACCATCATCGTCAACAAGCGCTCCATGGCCAGCGGCTATGCCGGCCTGGACAACGAACTGTTCTACCTGGACAAGACCATGATGGTGTTCGGCGATGCCAAGAAGGTCATCGAGGATATGGTCAAGGCGGTCGAGTAACTCTTCTATATATAGAGAGAGCGGCATAAGCCCCCGGTGATTTATTCCCGGGGGCTTTTTGCATCGGATTGATCCAGATCAACGGCTCTATCGCAGGGCTTCTCATACGACCATGGTCGCGGGACGGGGCAGGGCGAAAACACTAGACTGCGCATCTAGCTTGAGTAGCCTGAGATAACAATCCATGTACCGTGATCGTATCCGCTTGTCCTCCCTGCACAGCAAGGTAATGAGTGCGGCCGATGCCGCTGGCCTGATCGAAGATGGCATGACCGTCGGCATGAGCGGTTTCACCCGCGCCGGCGAAGCCAAGGCCGTACCACATGCCCTCGCTGAACGGGCAAAGGTCTCGCCGCTGAAGATCAGCCTGATGACCGGCGCCAGCCTGGGCAATGACCTCGACAAGCAACTGACCGAGGCTGGCGTACTGGCCCGGCGCATGCCGTTCCAGGTCGACAGCACCCTGCGCAAGGCCATCAACGATGGTCAGGTGATGTTCATTGACCAGCACCTGTCGGAAACCGTCGAGCAGTTGCGTAACAAGCAACTGACCCTGCCGGACATCGCGGTCATCGAGGCGGTGGCGATCACCGAGCAAGGCCACATCGTGCCGACCACCTCGGTGGGCAACTCGGCCAGTTTCGCGATCTTCGCCAAGCAGGTGATCGTCGAGATCAACCTGTCGCACAACCCTAACCTGGAAGGGCTGCACGACATCTATATCCCGACCTATCGCCCAACGCGCACCCCCATCCCGCTGATCAAGGTCGACGACCGCATCGGCAGCGGCGCGATCCCGATCGACCCGGCCAAGATCGTTGCCATCGTCATCAGCGATCAGCCCGACTCGCCGTCCACCGTGCTGCCGCCAGACCACGAAACCCAAGGCATCGCCGACCATCTGATCAGCTTCCTCAAGCGTGAAGTGGACGCCGGCCGCATGACCAACAAGCTCGGCCCGCTGCAGGCCGGCATCGGCAGCATCGCCAACGCGGTGATGTGTGGCCTGATCGACTCGCCGTTCGAAGACCTGACCATGTACTCCGAGGTGCTTCAGGACTCGACCTTCGACCTGATCGACGCCGGCAAGCTGAGCTTCGCCTCCGGCAGCTCGATTACCCTGTCGAGCCGGCGCAACGCCGATGTGTTCGGTAACCTCGAGCGTTACAAGGACAAGCTGGTACTGCGCCCGCAAGAGATCTCCAACCACCCTGAAGTGGTCCGCCGCCTGGGCATCATCGGTATCAATACCGCGCTGGAGTTCGACATCTACGGCAACGTCAACTCGACCCACGTCTGCGGCACGCGGATGATGAACGGCATTGGCGGTTCCGGTGACTTCGCCCGCAACGCACACCTGGCGGTGTTCGTCACCAAGTCGATCGCCAAGGGCGGAGCGATTTCCAGCGTGGTGCCAATGGTCAGCCATGTCGACCATACCGAGCACGACGTCGATATCCTGGTGACCGAACAGGGTCTGGCCGACCTGCGTGGCCTGGCCCCGCGCGAGCGCGCCCGGGCGATCATCGACAACTGCGTACACCCCGATTACCGCGCTGCGCTCAATGACTACTTCGAGCGCGCCTGTCAGCGTGGCGGGCATACCCCGCATATCCTGCGGGAAGCGTTGAGCTGGCACGAAAACCTGGAAGAAAGCGGGCGCATGCTAGCTTGCTGATCTGCATGGCTTGAGAGGGGGGGCCGCTTGCGCGGCCTTTCCGACCGGTGCGGCGATCCGACTTGACCGGTGCCATGCACAACTGTGGCTGTACCGGACTCTTCGCGGGACAAGCCCGCTCCTACAGGGTACTTGGCGATCGTCCATGCCTGTACTGCGCTAATAACACCGCTCCATCCAACGGCTCATACACTTTTCAAGATAGCCAATCTAAAACTGTACTACTGTACTGGTTCTAGCAGCCTCTCCCGCCTGTAAAATCCCCGCCCGCAGCCAAAAACGCACTCTTTTAGAGCGCACCAGTACAGTTGCGCCAATTTTGGGTGCAACAGTACCGTTACGCAGTTAATTGAACCCTCGCAATACAGCTGAACTGTACCTACTGTTCTGAACAAGAGAGGAGGATCATTGGCATCAGTTAAATCACTACCTAATGCCGCCATAAGCGGAAGGAAGACACATCATGGAACGCACCCTCAGTTCCGGTCTGGTTTTTGAAAGCAACGCTCAATCCAACACTTCGCTGCCACTGCGCGCGCTCTCGACTCTGCTCCTGTGGCAGCGCCGCATCGCCAGCCGCCGTCAGCTCGCCCGCCTGGACGGTCGCCTGTTGGCAGACGCCGGCATCAGCGAGTCGCAGCGTTACGAAGAGCTGAGCAAGCCTTTCTGGCGCTAAGCCTCGGCTCGCCGGCTACGGCCGGCACCGCGAATTCCGAAAACCCGTCGCAGGGAACTGCGACGGGTTTTTTGTTTCAAAGGCTTGTTGCAGAGCGCCTGAACGCCAGACAGGTACAGTTTTTTTAATCTATAAATCCTACAGCACAGTTCAGCTTTGACCGCTCAGTCACATCTGGAAACAGCCCCACGTGTTACGCTTGCTTGAACGGCTCGACAAATGACGTACCGTGATGGACCGCGCGAGCGTCCGATAATCAGAAAACACCCCGCCCTTAATATGCAGGAGTCTCCGACCATGTCCCGTAACCACCTGATTGGTGCCGCCCTGTTGTTGACCCTGGCCGGCGCTGCCAATGCCACCAGCTTCATCGTAACCACCGACGCGGTAGTGGGTGCAGTGGCCGCTTCCACTGATGCGACTTCCGATGTGTCGTCGTCCTTCCGTGACGACAAGATTGTCCAGGCCGCCCGTGATGACGCCGCCAGCTTTGTCGGCAGCGAAGGTGCAATCCGCGGTGCCAAGCTGGAAAGCGCGTTCAACCACATTCGCCATCAGGCTCCGACCCTGCAGGCCAGTGACGCGCAACTGGCACAGGCCATCCTCGCGCTCTAAACCGCCCGTTTGATGCCCGGATGCGCTGGTTATGACCAGCGTGCCCGGGGTAGCCTTCGCCTTTAGAACACAAGCCTTCAGAACCCATGCGTTATCTGCTGCCATTGCTTTTTGCCCTTGTCGGTATGGGAAGCGCCCATGCCATGGACGTCACCACTCAAGGTCTGGTTGTCAGTGGCTATGTCACCAGCAAAGTGACCAGCGCGCCGTTTGATCGCAAGCTGGTGGTACAGGCGCGCGACGATGCCGCAGCGTTTGTTGCCAGCGACGGCCTGATTCGCGGTGCTCGCCTGCAGGCGGCGCTGGACTCGCTGCGCCACCGCCATTGCTATCACTCTGTCGGCGACCTTGAACTGGCTGAAGCAATTCTCGTCCAATGACTCACATTCCACTCCCTGTAGTCCTTCGGAGATGCTCCATGCGTAAACCGCTGATCGCCGCTACCCTCGGCATGTTGTTGCTGGCCGACCTGGCCCATGCGCAGACCCTGGTGGCCACCAGCAATATCATCGTCCGCGCCTTTGGCCGCTCGATTGATTTCACGTCTGATACCACCACCTCGATTCGCGACTCGAAAATCGTCCAGGATGCCCACGACGATGCCGCCAGCTTTGTCGCCAGCAACGGCGACATCCGTGGTGCGCAGCTTGAGGCAGCCTTCAACACCGTGCGTCAGCGCGTGCCTGAAGCCCGCGATGCCAGTGATCAGGTCCTCGCCGAAGCCATTCTGGCCCTGTGAAGACCCGCGTGCGTGCCTGGCTGCTGGGCTGCGTCCTGACGCTGCTCGGCACGCCCGCATTGGCTGACCTGCAGCTCGACTTGCAGGCTGCCGGCCTTGATCAGGCCCAACAGCAAGCCACCCAGGCCTTGCTCGACGAGGCGCTCGACAAGCTTCCGCCGCGCTTCAAGCAACAGCTCGACCGCCGCGTGCAGGTCAGCTGGAGTGAGCGCATGCCCGCTGACGCCTACGGCCAGGCATCGTTGGTATCGACCCTGGAGTTGAACCGCCGGCTGCTGCCCGGGCTGGTCGACGGCAGCGCCGCGCGCGAACGCACCAACCGCCCACATGGCACCGTGCGCCAAGAGCTGCTGGCGACTGTCCTGCACGAACTCACTCACATCTATGACCGCGCGCGGCTCTGGTCGAACGCCGACCGCTTGCAGATCAACCGCTGCAAACGCCAGCAGGGCACCTTGGGCAAGATCGGGCTGCCCGAGGCCTGTCGCGGTGAGGCCGAACGCCGCTTCACCCTGAGCGATGACCCACGCCTGCTCGACCTTGCCGGCTGGCCGCAGTACGTTGGCCGTCGCGGCGAGCGCGAGCAGCACAACGGCCAGCTGGTACGCAGCCCCGACGCCTACGAGCTGAGCAGCCCCAAGGAATTCATCGCGGTCAACATGGAGTACTTCCTCCTCGACCCGAGCTATGCCTGCCGGCGGCCCGCCCTTAACCAGTACCTGCACGATCATTTCGGCTGGGCCCCGGCACAGCAGCAATGCGCGAAAAGCCTGCCGTTCCTCAATGCCGGCAATGACTTCGCCCGCCAGCCACTGGGCGAGATCGACCCGGAGCGGGTATACGAGGTCGATTACCTGCTGGCCGAGGCCAACCAGAACCTGGTCAGCCGCTGGGGCCACAGCATGCTGCGCCTGGTCATCTGTGCACCCGGCCGGCCTCGCGGACCAGACTGCCGGCTCGATCTGGACCAACATCTGGTGCTGTCTTACCGAGCCTTCGTCAATGACGTGCAGCTGTCCAGCTGGAGCGGCCTGGTGGGTGAGTATCCATCACGCCTGTTTGTCTTGCCGCTGGGCCAAGTGATCGACGAATACACCAAGACCGAACTGCGCAGCCTGGCCTCGGTGCCGCTCAGGCTCAATCGCCAGGAGGTGGAGAACCTGGTACGCCAGGCCGCCGAAATGCACTGGAGCTACGACGGCAATTATTGGTTCCTGTCCAACAACTGTGCCGTCGAGAACCTCAAGTTACTGCGCAGCGGCACGGCCAACCCGCGCCTGAACGACCTCGACAGCATCATGCCCAATGGCCTGCTGGAAGTGCTCAAGGGCCGTGGCCTGGCCGACACCAGCGTACTCGACGATCCGCGTGAGGCGCTGCGCCTGGGTTACCGCTTCGATTCCTATCGCGATCGCTACCAGGCCATGTTCGACGTGCTCCGCCGGCAACTGCCGATCAGGCAGGTGCAGGTGGAAGATTGGCTTGCCCAGGATGCCGAGCAGCGTCGGCCATGGTTCACCCAGGCTGACCTGCGCACCAGTGCGGCGCTGCTGTTGCTCGAGCAGGCAGCCCTGCGCCGCCAGTTGCTGCTGGCCCAGGATGAGGTCAAGCAGCGTTACCTGAATGCCACGGCGTTGAAGGACGGTACGGTCGACAAAGCCAACGAGACCCTGCAGCAGATGCTGGCCAACAGTGGTTTCCTCAGTCGCCCGGCTGAACTGCTCGGTACCGATGGCTACGGCCTGCCGCAGCCTGACGAGCGCAAGCAGCTGGAGAAGGTCAGTAGCGAGCGCCAGGCGCAGTTGCTGCGTTTGAGTACTGATCTGGACAAAGAGGTGAGGGCCTTGCTCGATCCGGCCCGGGCCAAGGAAATTGCTGCGGTGGAAGCCAACGTGAAACAGGTTGGCGAGCACCTGCGCGGTCTGCACAAGGCAGCGGGTGGGTTGCAGCTGCCGTGACAGGTTCAGCCCGCTTTCAAAAAACCTGACGACTCAGAGGTCCTCCTCAGTCTCATCAGGCAATGCTTCATCCAGGTGCAACCACGGCAAGCGGCTGCTGGTCCAGATATGCCGGTTGGCCCGTACCCGCTCAGGGTGGTCCAGCGTCGCTACCGTCACATCAATGGTCTGCGGGCTATGCACGGTGCTCAAGGCCAGGTGTGCACCGCACTCGCTGCAAAAAAAACGACTACAGCTGGCCGGCGCCACATACAGGTGCGGCCGCCCCTTGAGCCAGCGAAAGCCGCTTCTGGGCAAGGTCAACCAGGTCACCACCAGCCCCCCGCTGACGCGCCGACAGATCGAGCAATGGCAGTGGGCGATGTCGCTCAGATCACCCTCCAGACGATAGCGGATGGCGCCACAATGGCAGCCACCTTCGAAAACTTCAGACATGATTACCTCTCGTCACCTTTGTTGCAGCGAAAGCTGGCTGAAAGCTTACGCCCATAGGATAGCCCCACTACCGGCACAAGACCGGTCAGCCAGGGCACCCGGATCGTTCCGCGCCCGGCCCAATCAACAACAACAATGGTGATTCTGATGTATTCCTGTGCCCGCCTTCTCGCAGTGCCCCTCCCGTTATTCCAAGCACAGCGCCCAACGCGCTGATCCGCCCGAATCGTCTTTTTTCATTCGCCGCGCCACGCCTGGAGTATCGCCATGCTGACCTTCCTCGGCTTTGCCATGGTCATCACCTTCATGTACCTGATCATGACCAAGCGCCTGTCGGCCTTGATCGCGCTGATCCTGGTACCGATCCTGTTCGCCCTGTTCGGTGGTTTCTCCTCCGATATCGGCCCGATGATGCTGCAAGGCATCAGTAAGCTCGCGCCGACTGGCGTGATGCTGATGTTCGCCATCCTCTACTTCGCCTTGATGATCGATTCCGGCCTGTTCGACCCGGCCGTGCGCCTGATCCTCAAGGCAGTCAAAGGCGACCCGCTGAAAGTCTCGGTCGGTACCGCGGTACTGGCGCTGGTGGTCTCCCTCGACGGTGACGGCGCCACCACCTACATGATCTGCTGCGCGGCCATGTTGCCACTGTACAGCCGTCTGGGCATGAGCCCACGGATCATGGCCGGCCTGATCATCCTGGCCGGCGGGGTGATGAACATGACCCCCTGGGGTGGCCCAACCGCCCGCGCAGCGAGCGCCCTGCACGTCGACCCGTCGGATATTTTCGTACCGATGATCCCAGCCATGGCCTTTGGTGTGATCGCGATCCTCGCCATCGCCTACATGTACGGCAAGCGCGAGCGCGCCCGCCTCGGTGAACTGCACCTGCCAACCGACGATATCGATCACAGCGAGATCAGCGTTTCGCAGTTCCCTGAAGCCCGTCGGCCCAAGCTGATCTGGTTCAACGGCGCCCTGACCCTGGCCCTGATGGTTGCCCTGATCTCCGGCCTGTTGCCGCTGCCTGTGCTGTTCATGGTCGCCTTCAGTATCGCCATGATCGTCAACTACCCGTGCCTGCAGCAGCAGAAGGACCGCATCTCGGCCCACGCCGGCAGCGTGCTGGCAGTGACCGGCCTGATCTTCGCGGCGGGCATCTTCACCGGCATTCTCTCCGGCACCGGCATGGTCGAAGCCATGTCGAAAAGCCTGCTGTCGGTAATTCCTGACGCCCTCGGCCCGTACCTGGCAGTCATCACCGCCATCGTCAGCATGCCGTTCACCTTCTTCATGTCCAACGATGCCTTCTACTACGGCGTATTGCCGGTGCTGGCCGAAGCCGCCAGCCACTACGGCATCAGCCCGGTGGAAATGGCCCGC
This sequence comes from Pseudomonas sp. BP8, assembly GCF_017875955.1. GTDB lineage: Bacteria > Pseudomonadota > Gammaproteobacteria > Pseudomonadales > Pseudomonadaceae > Aquipseudomonas. Next base: position 408,833 of record NZ_JAGINK010000001.1, read on the forward strand.
GCGTCGATCGTCGGCCAACCGGTACACCTGCTCAGCCCGCTGGTACCCTCCACCTACCTGCTGGTAGCGCTGGCGGGCATCGAATTTGGCGACCATCAGCGCTTCACGCTCAAGTGGGCAGTGCTGGTATGCATGTGCATAATGCTCGCCGCGCTGCTCTTGGGGACTTTCCCGCTGTTCAGCAGTCTGTAATCACATACGCCCCACTGCGATGCGCCCTGACGGGTGCATCGCCTTTTAACGTTCGAAGGAATACACATGGAATGGCTGACCAGCCCGGAAATCTGGGTTGCCTTTTTTACCCTCACAGCGCTTGAGATCGTTCTCGGTATCGACAACATCATCATGATCTCGATCCTGGTCAGCCGCATGCCCAAGCACATGCAGCCGCGCACCCGGATCTTCGGCCTGGCCCTGGCCATGGTTACCCGCATCCTGCTGTTGCTGTCGATCACCTGGGTCATGCGCCTCACCGCCGACCTGTTCGAGGTGTTCGGCCAAGGCATTTCCGGCCGCGACCTGATCCTGTTCTTCGGCGGCCTGTTCCTCCTGTGGAAAAGCTCGCAGGAGATCTACCACGGCCTGGAAGGTGAAGACGAGAACAGCGACGCCCCGAAAGGCGCGGGCGGCAAGTTCATCTACACCATTATCCAGATCGCCATCATCGACATCGTGTTCTCGCTGGACTCGGTGATCACCGCCGTGGGCATGGTTTCGCACGTGCCGGTGATGATTGCCGCGATCGTCGTCGCGGTACTGGTGATGATGCTTTGCGCCGGCGCAATCAGTAACTTCATCGACAAGCACCCGTCGCTGAAGATGCTCGCGCTATCGTTCCTGATCGTCGTAGGTACCGTGCTGATCGCCGAATCTTTCGACGTCCACGTGCCAAAAGGCTACGTGTACTTCGCCATGGCGTTCTCGTTGGCGGTGGAAGCCATCAACATCCGCATGCGTACGGCGCGGGCACGCAAGCAAGGCACCGAGCACGATGCAGTGAAACTGCGCAAGGACATCCCAGGTCAATAAGCCCTGGCAGTAGCGCACACAAAAAAGGCCCTTCGGGGCCTTTTTTCATTTTGCGCAACGCCACGGCATGCACGGGGGAAGTGTTTCAAATATGTTTCAGCCATGCCAAGCTGGCGCCAGCTGCGTAATACAACTAAAGCTTGAGTGAGCACTGGAAAAAACCGCCCACCCCCGGGTCAGGCTCACGGCTTCACCCATTTGGCCCCGCGTTGGGGCAACGGCAACAACGGGGGCCTCGAACATGCTGACCTTGCTCAACCTGCTTTCCGCCGTGGCGTTGCTGGTCTGGGGTACGCATATCGTGCGTACTGGCATCCTACGGGTATACGGCTCGAACCTGCGCCGGGTGCTCAGCCAGAACATGAGCAAGCGCCCACTGGCGTTTCTCGCCGGCATCGTCGTTACCGCAATGGTCCAGAGCAGCAACGCCACCGCCATGCTGGTGACCTCGTTCGTCGGCCAGGGCTTGATGGCCATGACCCCGGCGCTGGCGATCATGCTCGGCGCCGATGTCGGTACGGCGCTGATGGCACGCGTGCTGACCTTCGACCTGTCGTGGCTGTCGCCGCTGCTGCTGTTCGTCGGGGTGATCTTCTTCCTCTCGCGCAAGCAGACCCGCCTCGGCCAGATGGGCCGCGTCGCCATTGGCCTGGGCCTGATCATCCTGGCCCTGCAACTGATCGTCCAGGCCGCAACGCCGATCACCCAGGCCCAAGGGGTACGGGTCCTGTTTGCCTCGCTGACCGGCGACATCCTTCTCGACGCCTTGGTTGGCGCCCTGTTCGCGATGATTTCCTATTCCAGCCTGGCGGCCGTGCTGCTCACCGCGACGCTGGCCGGCGCCGAGCTGATCAGCCTGCCGGTGGCCATCGGCCTGGTGGTCGGCGCCAACATCGGCAGCGGCCTGCTGGCCTTCCTCACCACCAGCATGCAGAACGCCGCCGGCCGCCGGGTAGCGCTGGGCAGCCTGCTGTACAAGCTGATCGGCCTGCTCCTGATCATCCCCGTGCTGCACCCGCTGGTGGACTGGATGGACAGCCTGAACTTCAGCCCACAAGAGCTGGTGATCGGCTTCCACCTGCTCTACAACACCCTGCGTTGCGTGATCATGTTACCGACCACCAAGCTTATGGGCCGGCTGTGCAACAGCCTGCTGCCGGAGCGTGATACCGGCAACGGCCAGATTCGTCCGCGTCACCTGGACCCGTCTGCCTTGCAGACGCCAAGCCTGGCCCTGGCCAACGCCGCACGCGAGACCCTGCGCCTGGGCGACATCGTCGACAGCCTGCTCGACGCCATGCTCGGCGCGCTGCGTGGTACGCAGGCGGCGCTGCCGCAACAGGTGCGCGCGCTCGCCGAAGATGCCGAGGCGCTGTACAGCGCGATCAAGCTGTACCTGGCGCAGATGTCGCGTGAAGACCTCAGCGAACAGGACAACCGCCGCTGGGCGGAGATCATTGAGCTGGCGATCAACCTCAAGCTGTCCAGCGACCTGATCGAGCGCATGCTGCGCAAGGTGCAACAGCAGAAGACCTCCCAGCGCCGCGAATTTTCCCAGGTCGGCCTGGAGGAACTGACCGGCCTGCAAGAGCAACTGCAAGCCAACCTGCGTCTGGGCCTGTCGGTGTTTCTCAGTGCCGACCCGCAGAGCGCACACCTGCTGCTGCGGGAAAAACGCCGTTTTCGCGCCCAGGAGCGGCGCTTGGCCCACGCCCATGTCAGCCGTTTGCAACGTAAGGTGGTGCAAAGTATCGAGACCAGTTCGCTACACTTGGAGCTGATCGCCGACATGAAGCGTTTGAACTCTTTGTTCTGCAGCAGTGCCTATGTGGTACTGGGCGGCTCGGACACCGGCGGGCTGATGCTCGACAGTGTGCCGGATGAAGCCCGCCAGCCCTGACCCCGACAGACCAGGAGATCCCCGCTCGCCCATGCGTAGCCTGATGTTCGTTTGCCTACTGATCTGCAGCCTGCCCTCACTGGCCCTCGACCGCTCGAAGGTCGAGGGCTACCTGCTGCCCAACGGCCTGCAGGTGATTCTCAAATCCGGCTATGAGCGCGACCATGTGGCGATTCGCCTGGTGGTCGGGGTCGGCCTCGACGATTTCGAGTGTGACCAGCGCGAGCTGCCGCACCTGCTCGAGCACCTGTTGTTCAGCGGTATCGATGAAACCGGCGAAGGCGGCCTGGAAGAACGCATGCAGGCCCTGGGCGGCGAGTGGAACGCCTACACCAGCAGCGCCGACACCACCTTTGTCATCGAAGCGCCAGCGCGCAACCAGCGCAAGGTCCTCGACCTGCTGCTGGCGGCGATTCGCGACACCCAGATAGACGCCAAGGCCCTCGCCACCGCCAAACGGATCATCGAGCGCGAAGACGGCGGCCACTACGGCCACCTGCAGCGCTGGCTCGACCGCCAGGACATCGGCCACCGCGCCAGCGACCAGTTGGCGGTGGAGCTGGGCCTGAAATGCCCGGCGCGCTCCAACCTCGACGACATGACCCTGGAACAGGTTCAGGCCCTGCGCGACCATTGGTACGCGGCCAACAACATGACCTTGATCATGGTCGGCGGCCTCGACCGCTTGCTTCCCGCCTACCTTGAGCGCAGCTATGGCGAGTTGCCCGCCACCGAGCCGGGCGAGCGGCGCAACCTCGACAGCATCAGCCAGGAGGCCGAGCAACGCCGCGACCTCACCCGCGGCTGGCTGGGTGACAGCGTCAAGCTGCACTGGCTGTTTCTCGAGCCGGTGCTGGACAACGACCACGACCAGACCCTCGACCTGCTCTCGCGCTATATTGACTGGGCCATGTACGACCAGTTGCGCCTGCGTCACGGCTTGTCCTATGGGCCATCGGTGCAGCGCGAGAGCTTTGGCGACAGCGGCATGCTCAGCCTCAATGCCGACCTTGAGCGGGACGACCTCGATACTGCGGTGAAGGTGCTGCAGGACCTGTTCGAGCACCTGCGCAAGAACGGCCTGGACCCGGACACCTTCGAGCGCATCAAGCAAGCAACCATCGCTCGCGAGAGCTGGACCAGCCAAGGCAACAGCGCGCTGGCCGACTACTACTGGGGCGCGCTGAACAACTACACCGACGGGCGCTTTACCGATCCGGCACGCAAGCTGCGCCAGGTCAGCCTCAAGCAGGCTGACGAGGCCCTGCGCGAGCTGCTCAAGGAGCCAGGCTACCTGCGCATAGAGAAGCCGCTGCTCGGCTATGACGAGCTGTACGGGCTGGTGGCACTGCTCCTGGGGCTGATCCTTGCCGTCGGCCTGCTGCGCCGCCGGCGCCAGCCGCCCAGCCGGCCCACCGGTGCTACACGCCAGCGCTGATTCGGCGGTATCCTGTATCGGCCTCTTCGCCGGGCAAGCCCGCTCCTACACGATTTGTGGTGCACCTCAAACCCTGTAGGAGCGGGCTTGCCCCGCGAAGAGGCCGGAACTGCCGCCACAGCCTCAGCCCTTTTCCAGTAGCCACCCATGCCCCCAATCCCACAATCCATCCAGCGCGTGATCGAACTGCTCAAGCGCTACCCCGGCGTCATTGCGCTTTGCGGCTTCCTCTCCGGGGTCGGCAGCTTCATTCTGGTCGACCGCCAAGCTGGCCTGGCCAGTTGGGTCGCCATCCTGATGCTGGTCAGCTGGGTCTGGCTGATGCTCGAGAACACCCTCACCGGGCTGTTCGCGCGCACCTTCAAGCGCGAAATCCCGCAGCCACTGCTGCGCTACGCGACGCAGATGATCCACCAGGAAACACTGTTCTTCGTCCTGCCATTCTTCTTCATCACCACCACCTGGAACAGCGGCCAGTTGGTCTTCACCGGCCTGCTCGCCTGCGCCGGGCTGATCTCGATCATCGACCCGCTGTACTACCGCTGGCTGGCCCCGCGCCGCTGGCTGTTCCTTGCCCTGCACACCCTGACCCTGTTCGCCGCACTGCTGACCGCGTTGCCGATCATCCTCCACCTGACCACCGCACAGAGCTTCAAGCTGGCCTTGATCGCCGCCATGGCACTGTCGTTCCCAAGCCTGGCCAGCAGCTTCCCGATCAACACCTGGCGGCGCGGCGTAGCCCTGGTATTGGTGACACTGTCGGTCGGTGCAGGGGGCTGGTTGCTGCGCTCGTGGGTGCCGCCGGCAACGTTGTGGCTGACCGAAGTGGCCGTCAGTACCGAGGTGCTCAACCGCCAGCCAGGCGAGTCGCTGGACGAAGTACCCGCCAGCCGCATCCGCGGCGCCGGGCTGTACGCCTATACCGCGATCAACGCGCCCCGCGGGCTGAATGAGCGCATCTATCACGTGTGGCAGCTGAACGGCAAAGAGGTCGACCGGATTGCCCTGGATATCCATGGCGGCCGCAAGGAAGGCTATCGCGCCTGGACCCACAAGCAGAACTTCCCGCCCAACCCGGTGGGCAAGTGGCAGGTACGGGTGCTGACCGAGGATGGCCAGGTGATTGGGGTACTGCGCTTCGAGGTGGTCAACGACGCGCCTGCTGGTTGACCTTGCGGGCCTCTTCGCGGGGCAAGCCCGCTCCTACAGGATCTCCTGAGCCCCTATCGGAGCGGGCTTGCCCCGCGAAGAGGCCCGCCGCCACACCCTCAATCGCCCCAGGCAAGCACAGCACCAAGGTGCAATACCTGCCCCGGCGATGCGCTATGATCTGAGCCGACCGCCCCCTCGCGCCCGTCAGAAGCATGGAGCCCATGACTACACCCAGCGCTACCCTGGATACCAGCAGTCAGCCCGCCTGCCTACGCATCACCGGCGACTGGACCCTGGCCCACTACGCCAGCCTGAAACGCGACAGCGAGCGCCTGCGCAGCCAGTACGGCAACGACGCCATCGCCGACCTGAGCCAGCTCGGCCGCCTGGATACCGCGGGTGCCTCGCTCCTGGCCGAGCTGCTTGGCTCAGAACGCCTTGCGCACTGCACCAACGACCTTCCCGAGGCCAACCGCGCCCTGCTGCAAAGCGTCTACCGCTCGGTGCAGGACTACTGCATCCCGATCAAGGAAGCCGAGCGGCCGGTCCTGCTCCTGCTGCTCGAGCGCATCGGCCGCGCCGTCGACACCCTCTGGCAAGACACCCGGCAACTGCTCGGCTTCATTGGCCTGATCATTGAAACCCTGCTGCGCCGCGTGCTGCAACCGCACCGCTGGCGAGTGACGCCGGTGGTCGCGCACATCGAGCAGACCGGCCTGGACGCTGCACCGATCGTGGCCTTGCTGACGTTCCTGGTGGGCGCGGTAGTGGCGTTTCTTGGCGCAACGGTACTGGCCGCGTTTGGCGCGACAATCTTTACCGTCGACCTGGTGGCGTTTTCCTTCCTGCGCGAGTTCGCCGTGCTGCTCACCGCGATCCTCATGGCCGGCCGCACCGCCAGCGCCTTCACCGCGCAGATCGGCTCGATGAAGGCCAACGAAGAAATCGACGCCATCCGCACCCTCGGCCTCAACCCGATCGAGTTGCTGGTGGTGCCCCGGGTACTGGCGCTGCTGATCTCGCTGCCGCTGCTGACGTTCATCGCGATGATCTGCGGCATTGTTGGCGGCGGTGTGGTCTGCGCGCTATCACTGGATATCCCACCGGCGATGTTCCTCTCGTTGCTGCAGAGCGATATCGGAGTGCAGCACTTTCTGGTCGGCCTGGCCAAGGCGCCGTTCTTCGCCTTTTTGATCGCCGCGATTGGCTGCCTGGAAGGCTTCAAAGTCAGCGGCAGCGCCGAATCGGTCGGTGCCCACACCACCTCTGCGGTAGTCCAGTCGATCTTCGTGGTGATCGTGCTGGATGCCGTGGCCGCGTTGTTCTTCATGGAGATGGGCTGGTGAGTGGCGCAAACGAGACCGTGATCGAGGCACGCGGCCTGTGCAATCGCTTTGGCCGCCAGAGCGTGCACGAAAACCTCGACCTCGACCTGTACCAAGGCGAGATCCTTGCCGTGGTAGGCGGCTCGGGCAGCGGCAAGTCAGTGCTGCTGCGCAGCATCGTCGGCCTGCGCCGGCCCAACGAAGGCCAGGTCAAGGTGTTCGGCCAAGACCTGGCTCAGCTGGACAACGAGCAACGCTCGCAGGTGGAGCGGCGTTTTGGCGTGCTGTTTCAGAAGGGCGCGCTGTTCTCGTCGCTGACCATCACCGAGAACGTCGCGCTGCCGCTGATCGAGCACGCCGGGCTGTCTCGCGCCGACGCCGAGCACCTGGCAGGGGTCAAACTGGCCCTGGCCGGCCTGCCGATCTCGGCGGCCGACAAATACCCCTCGTCGCTGTCTGGCGGCATGATCAAGCGGGCGGCCTTGGCCCGCGCGCTGGCACTGGACCCGGACATCCTCTTTCTCGACGAACCGACTGCCGGCCTCGACCCGATCGGCGCCGCCGCGTTCGACCAACTGATCCTGACCCTGCGCGACGCCTTGGGCTTGAGTGTGTTCCTCATCACCCACGACCTCGACACGCTCTACACCATCACCGACCGCATCGCCGTGCTGTCGCAGAAAAAAGTCCTGGTCGCCGGCCCTCTTGCCGAGGTCGAGCAAACCGACGATGCCTGGATCCACGAATACTTTCACGGCCCGCGCGGGCGGGCGGCCGAACTGGCCGCCGCCCGTGTCCGGCAGGAGCGCTGAACCATGGAAACCCGAGCTCATCATGTCTTTATCGGCCTGGTCACCGTGCTGGTGGTGGCCGGCGCGCTGCTGTTCGGCCTGTGGCTGACCAAGTCCAGCGTCGACGCCACCTTCAAGGACTACGAAGTGGTGTTCAACGAGGCCGTGTCGGGCCTGTCCCGCGGCAGCGCGGTGCAATACAACGGCATCAAGGTGGGTGACGTCACCACCCTGCGCCTCGACCCGCAAGACCCGCGCCGCGTGCTCGCCCGTATCCGCCTGAGCGCCGACACCCCGGTCAAGCAGGATACCCAGGCCAAGCTGACCCTGGCGGGCGTAACCGGCAACGCTTTCATCCAGCTCAGTGGCGGCACGCCGCAGAGCCCGGAACTCAAGGGCAAGGACGGCAAGCTGGCGGTGATCGTCGCCTCACCCTCACCGATCTCGCGCCTGCTCAATGACAGCAGCGACCTGGTGACCAACATCAACCTGCTGCTGCACAACGCCAACCAGCTGTTCTCCGAAGACAACATCGGCCGCCTGAGCAACACCCTGGCCAACCTGGAGCAGACCACCGGCGCCTTCGCCAGCCAGAAGGGCGGCATTACCGATGCCATTGGCCAACTGGCCGAAGTCGGCAAGCAGGCCAACGCCACCCTCGCGGAAACCCAGGCACTGATGCGCAACGCCAACGGCCTGCTGGGCACCCAGGGCAAGCAGGCTTTCGGCAGTGCCGAACAGGCCATGAACGCCCTGGCCGAAAGCACCGCGACCATCAACAACCTGCTCAAGGACAACCGCGAAGCCCTCGACGACGGCGCCCAGGGCCTCAATCAACTGGCCCCGGCGATCCGCGAGTTGCGCGAAACCCTCAATGCCCTCAAAGGCATCTCGCGGCGTCTGGAGACCGACCCGAGCGGCTACCTGCTGGGCCGTGACAACAACAAGGAGTTCCAGCCATGAAACCGACGCTGCGTCTGCTCACCCTGGCGGCTGCCCTGAGCCTGGCCACGGCCTGCTCGATCCTGCCGCAGAGCGCGCCGGTGGACATCTACCGGCTGCCGGTCAACCAGGCCAGCCGTAGCGTGCCGCCCGTGGACTGGTCACTGCGCCTGAACAAGCCGCTGGCCAGCGAAGCGCTCGCCGGCCCGCGTATCGCGGTGATCCCGCAGGGCGACATCATCAGTGGCTACAAGGGAGCACGCTGGAGCGACCCGACCCCGCTGCTGGTGCGCAACCGTCTGCTCGATGGCTTCCAGCGCGATGGCCGGGTGCAACGGCTGAGCGCCGATGACAGCAACCTGCAGGCGGACTATGAACTGGCGGGTGAGCTACAAGCGTTCCAGAGCGAATATCAGGCTACGGGCGTCGAGGTGGTGATCCGCTATGACGCCCGCCTGGTCCAGGGCCGCAGCCAGCGTATTCTCGCCAGCCGGCGCTTCGAAGTGCGCCAGCCGCTGGCCGCCAGCGAAGTTTCAGCGGTGGTCGCCGGCTTCGGTAAGGCCAGCGACCAACTGGTAGCACAACTGGCGGACTGGACAGTCGCCCAGGCCGCTCAGGCTCAAGCAAAGAACCAGTAGCAGACGAAGATCGCCGCGACCACTCCGGAAAACTCAGCCAGCAGCGCGCAGCCGACCGCATGGCGTACACGCTGGATGCCGACCGCGCCGAAATACACAGCCAGCACATAGAAGGTGGTCTCGGTGCTGCCCTGGATGGTCGCCGCGACCAGCGCCGGGAAGCTGTCGACGCCCTGGGTCTGCATGGTTTCGATCAGCATCGCCCGCGCCGCGCTGCCGGAGAACGGCTTGACCAGCGCGGTCGGCAGCCCTTCGACAAAGCGCGTGTCCAGGCCCATCCACTGCACCGCGTGGCGGATGCCGTCCAAGGCCAGTTCGAGTGCACCCGAGGCGCGTAGCACACCCACCGCGCAGAGCATGGCAACCAGATACGGCAGGAGGTTCTTGGCGACGTCAAAGCCCTCCTTGGCGCCCTCGACAAAGGCCTCGTAGACCTTCACCCGGCGCAGCGCGCCGACCAGCAGAAACAGCATGATGATGCCGAACAGGGTCAGGTTGCCGAGGATCGACGACAGGCTCGCCAGCGCTGCCGCCGACAGCGTACCGAGAAACGCCATGAAGCAGCCCAGCAGCAAGGCCCCGGGGATCAGGTAGGCCAGTACCACCGGATCCCAAAGGCGCAGGCGCTGCATCACCGCCACCGACAGCAGGCCGACCAGGGTCGACACACTGGTGGCCAGCAGGATCGGCAGGAACACCATGGTCGGGTCGGGCGCGCCTTGCTGGGCGCGGTACATGAAGATGGTCACCGGTAGCAGGGTCAGCGAGGAGGCGTTGAGTACCAGGAAGAGAATCTGTGCGTTGCTCGCCGTGGTGCTGCTCGGGTTGAGCTCCTGCAAGGCGCGCATGGCTTTCAGGCCGATCGGCGTGGCTGCGTTATCCAGGCCCAGGCCGTTGGCGGCGAAGTTCATGGTGATCAGGCCCAGGGCAGGGTGGCCGGGCGGCACTTCAGGCATCAGGCGGGCGAACAGCGGGCCGAGCACCTTGGCCAGCCACTCGACGATACCGGCCTGCTCGGCGATCTTGAGAAACCCCAGCCACAGGGTAAGGGTACCGAACAGCAGGACCATGACCTCTACCGACAGTTTGGCCATGGCAAAGATGCTTTCGACCATCGCGGCAAAGATCCCCGCGTTGCCGCCGACCAGCCATTGGGCCATGGCGGAGATGGCCGCCACCAGGAAAAAGCTGAGCCAAAGGCCGTTGAGCATCCGTGTGTACCCCCGAAAAATGCCTCGAATGATAGCGTATTGAATAAGCGGAACGTTGATCTCCAGGCACGTACCGGCCTTCACGCTACCTGCAGACAACAAAAAGCCCCGACAGGTCGGGGCTTTTTGTTCAGCGCTTACGGCTTACTGCTGCTTGGCCGTCTCGCCAGCCACTGCAGCGGCCTTGCTACCGGCCATGTGCGGCAGCGAATTGTAGTACGCCTCGCCCTTGGCCGAGTCGTACATGCCTTCCCAGCGTGCGATGACCAGCGCGGCCAAGGCATTGCCGATCACGTTCAGGGCAGTACGCGCCATGTCCATGATCCGATCGACACCGGCGATGAACGCCAGGCCTTCCAGCGGGATACCAACGCTGCCCAGGGTCGCCAGCAGGACCACGAACGACACACCCGGCACGCCGGCAATACCCTTGGAGGTGACCATCAGGGTCAGCACCAGCAGCAGCTGCTGGCTCCAGGACAGGTCGATGCCGTACAGCTGGGCGATGAAGATCGCCGCAATGCTCTGGTACAGGGTCGAACCGTCAAGGTTGAACGAGTAACCGGTCGGTACCACGAAGCTGCAGATCGACTTCGGCGCACCGTACTTTTCCATCTTCTCGATAACCCGTGGCAGCACGGTCTCGGAGCTGGAGGTGGAGTACGCCAGAATCATCTCGTCTTTCATGATGCGCATGATCTTGATGATCGAGAAGCCGAACATCCGCGCCACCAGGCCCAGCACCATGAAGGCGAAGAAGGCGATGGCGAAGTACACCAGCAGCACCAGCTTGGCCAACGGCAGCAGGGACGAGAAGCCGAAGTTGGCGACGGTCACCGCGATCAGGGCGAAGACGCCGATCGGGGCGTAGTTCATGATCATGTGGGTGACCTTGAACATGGTTTCGGAGACCGCCTGGAAGGTCTTCACCAGCGGCTCACGCAGGTCGCTCTGCAGGCTCGACAGGCCCAGACCGAACAGCACCGAGAAGAAGATGATCGGCAGCATCTCGCCACGCATCAGCGCTGCGAAGATGTTCGACGGGATCAGATTGAGCAGGGTCTCGATGAACGCGTGCTCATGCTGCACCTCAGCGGCGGTTGCCTGGTACTTGGAGATGTCCACGGTACCCAGGGTGCTCATGTCGATGCCGACACCCGGGTGGAACAGGTTGGCCAGGCCCAGGCCGACGACGATGGCGATGGTGGTCACCACCTCGAAGTAGAGGATGGTCTTCAGGCCGATACTGCCCAGTTTCTTCGCGTCGCCAACCCCGGCGATGCCCACGATCAGCGACGAAATCACGATCGGGACGACGATCATCTTGATCAGGCGAATGAAGATGTCACCGGCTGGCTGCAGAACGTTACTGATCCACCATGCCTTTTCTGCACTGAAATGGTTCAGCAGCGCGCCGATTGCAACGCCCAGGACAAGTCCGATGAGGATCTGCCAGGCGAGGCTTAGTTTTGCCTTCTTCATGTCGTTACCTTTTCTTCTAGTGGTCAGGGACGCTGAACGGAAACACGCGTTCCAGAGCCATTAGAAGCCTGCTGGGCAGCGAGAGTGTTTTCGTACGACGGCTCCATCGAAGGTCTACGCAAGCGAGCGTTTCGGCGCTCTGGCTAGCGAAAAAGGCCGCAACTATTGCGACGTGGGCGGGGCCAGTCTAATGCCGGAAACGACTACCCTATGCCGAATCTGCATGAGACCTTGAGGCAAAAAGTCGCATCAGAAGGGGTTGGATTTGACCTGTTCGGATTTCCGAACAAGACCAAAGCGCCATTTATCGGCCGATTTGGCGGCACTCACGTACGCCAGCGAACGGGTTGTTCGACAATCCGAATGGGCGCCAGGGTGCTTAGCAGAGGGGTCCAGCGAGGGGAAAATATTTCGATGTACGGTCAATACAAAATGTGTCTTGAGACCGAATTCCTACAAAGCGCTGAAAGCTTTCTATATATAGGTGCTCCGGAAGTCAGGTCAGGTATCGTCTCTTTCTGACACGACCGACCTGATACTTCCGATGCTACCTTTCCTGACCCGGCCCGTGCTCGGAGGTACTCCCTGTACCCCTAGGCCACTCCGATCCTGCAACAATCAGAACAGCCCGGCCCCCTGGTCATGTGCCGTCCCTCCTCGGGTCGGCGCATCATAGAAGCCAGAACCATAGAAAGGTTCAGCGTCTATAACATTACGGTTGCGTGAACCTTGTGCGACGGCAGAACCGTCAGTACCACTTCGGATCGCGCTTGAGCTGCTCCCGCAGCAATGCCTTCATGCCCTCATCAGGCTCACCCAGCCAACGATACTGCGCGTGGCGTGTCGGCGATTTGTCACTTGGCAGGCCTTCGGGTACCTCCACGAGCATCCCGTAGGCATCGTCCTTGTCCCAGCTGAAGGCAACGATCAGCCGCTTGTACGTGCAGTTGTCGTCTGTTTCACACAAGGGGCCGACCAGATACTTGTCACCATCCTCGGATACTGCCGACATCTGTTCTTGCGAACTGCCGCTGAGGTTGATGACCCATTCAGGCAGGCGTTCCTCGCCCTCCAGCGTGTCTTGCCAGGTTTCCCGGTATTCGGGGTCCGCGCCAAGCAGTTGATTGACTCGAACCTGGCCGTCATTGGCCGCCATCGCCGCCGCACTACCGCCCACCAGCAGGGCGGTAGCCAAGGCTTTGCAAAGCATCCGGCTCATGGGTCAGCCCCTGCCGCGTCCGAAGAAGAACGACGCTACGAACAGCACCAGGAACACGATGAACAGGATCTTGGCGATCCCGGTGGCGGCGCCTGCGATACCACCGAAGCCCAACACTGCAGCGACAATGGCGATGATCAGGAAAGTGATAGCCCAACTAAGCATGATGGTTCTCCTTTCTATTTTTTGAAATCAAGCCTGCCAGGCGCTTTAGAAGACCCAGCGGTCCTGCGGTACGACGTTTTCTACGGTAGCGGGTGAAGCAGCCTTAGGTGACGACTGCAGCGGATCTGCTGCCCTCACCAAGGTATTGGCACGAGTGGCCTGGATCTGAGTCAACAAGGCGGTCTGTGCAGCCACTTGCTCGGCAAGCCGGGCGGTCTGCCAGCTGTAATAGAACTGGCCGGCGGCCAGGGTCAGCAGCAGCGCCAGACCTACAAAAAGGAACTGGCGCACTGGCAAAGCGGTGGACTGTAAGCGGTTGACGGATTGGCGGTTCATGCCGGCTCCTCCTGCTGTGTTCTTATTCAATCTATGAACAAGTAATTGCAGCCTGCATGCCAGTCTCGCCAACAACAAAAAATCCTTATAAATCAGTTACTTAGTAATTAATCACAACCGACCTAAGGACGTATCCTGCACGATGCCCGGTTTGGCGTCGTGCGATTTGCACGAGTCAGCCCTCCACCTTGGTGGCGATCTTGAGCAAATCGGCGTCTACCCCGCGTACACCAATGATCTGCCGGGCGACATCGACGGCGATGGTCTTCTGCTCGCTGCTGACCACCTCACCGGAAAGCCGCACCAGTCCTTCCTGGCTGGAGACCCTGATGTTCAGCCCGTCCAGATTGCGGCTGAAGCGGTAGCTGCTCTGGATCTTGTCGATGATCCAGGGATCGCTCGGCTGCGGCCCGCTGGGGGCTCCGAGCGGCTTCTCCCGCGCCTTGGCCATGGCTGCGCTGTCCAGGCTGACCAGGTTGTTGACCAGGTGAATGCCATCGGTGGTTCGCGCCAGTACGCCGGCCAGCTCCTTGGCCTCGACGCTGTCGACCCGGCCGCGCAGGGTTACCACACCGTCTCGGCTTTCTACCTCTATAGGGGCCTTTTCAGTGACCTGGCTCCACAGCAAACGCGCACGAACAATAGCCGCCAGCGTCGCGTCCTCGAGGCGTTGGGCATAGGCGCGCAGCTCCAGTGGCCGCTCCACCAGCTCGGGATTGATCTGTAACTGATTGTCTACCTGGTCGATACCGCGCGTGGCCAAGGCAACGTGTTCGGCCAGTTGGCGCTCCACCTGGCTCTCGACCTCACCGCTCAGGCGCGCCTGCTGCCCCTCGACATCGACCTCGATTCGAAACGGGTTGAGCACGCGATTCAGTGAAAGGGCGGTCTGCAGGGCGCCTTCGAGGCGCGCATCCGCGACCGGATCGGCAAAAGCCGGCGACATTACCGACACCAGGCTGGCGGCCAAAACGGCCATTCGTGGGGAGAGGGGCATGTTGTTACCTCTTTTTTCAACAAAGCCAAAAATCGTCGCAATCACCGTGCCAGCCAGTTTCAGCTATAAAAACCTTTAATTTCAGTTAGTTAGCTAAAGCTGCGGCTAGCGGCTAGCATGCAAAGGACAGAATCCTTCAGAATTGACCATGCAACTTGCCCGATCTTTCCGACACTAACTGAGATCAATCCTAAAGGAGCGTAGGAAAATGGAATCTGCCCCAGATAAACAAGGCCGCATTCTGCTGGTAGATGACGAGTCCGCCATCCTGCGAACCTTCCGTTACTGCCTTGAAGATGAAGGCTACAGCGTGGCCACGGCCAACAGCGCCGCACAGGCCGAATCGTTGTTGCAGCGCCAGGTCTTTGACCTGTGTTTCCTCGACCTGCGCCTGGGCGACGACAACGGCCTCGATGTATTGGCCCAGATGCGCATCCAGGCGCCGTGGATGCGCGTGGTCATTGTCACCGCGCACTCGGCGGTGGATACCGCCGTTGACGCGATCCAGGCGGGCGCGGCCGACTACCTGGTGAAACCGTGCAGCCCCGACCAACTGCGCCTGGCCACTGCCAAGCAGCTCGAAGTGCGCCAATTGGCAGCGCGCCTCGAAGCGCTCGAAGGCGAGGTGCGCAAACCCAAGGACGGCCTCGACTCGCACAGCCCGGCCATGATGGCGGTGCTGGAAACCGCACGGCAGGTGGCCGGCACCGACGCCAACATCCTCATCCTCGGCGAGTCGGGTACTGGCAAGGGCGAGTTGGCCCGCGCCATCCACGGCTGGAGCAAACGTGCACGCAAGGCCTGTGTGACCATCAACTGTCCGTCGCTGAATGCCGAATTGATGGAGAGCGAGCTGTTCGGACACACCCGCGGCGCCTTCACCGGTGCCAGCGAAAGTACGCTGGGACGGGTCAGCCAAGCGGATGCCGGCACGCTGTTTCTCGACGAGATCGGTGACTTTCCACTGACCCTGCAGCCAAAACTGCTGCGTTTCATCCAGGATAAGGAATATGAGCGGGTGGGCGACCCGGTTACCCGTCGTGCCGACGTGCGGATTCTCGCCGCCACCAACCTCAACCTGGACGACATGGTCCGCGAAGGCCGCTTCCGCGAAGACCTGCTCTACCGGCTCAACGTCATCACCCTGCACCTGCCGCCCCTGCGCGAGCGCAGCGATGACATCCTGACCCTCGCCGATCGCTTCCTCGCCCGCTTCGTCAAGGAATACTCGCGACCGGCCCGGGTGTTCAGTGACGAGGCCCGCGCAGCCCTGCTCAACTACCGTTGGCCAGGCAACATCCGCGAACTGCGCAACGTGGTCGAGCGGGCGAGCATCATCTGCCCGCAGGAGCGCGTCGAAATCAGCCACCTGGGCATGGCCGAACCGACCACCAGCAACGCCCCGAAGGTCGGCGCTGCCTTGAGCCTGGATGAGCTGGAACGGGCGCATATCGGCGCTGTGCTGGCAACGAGCGACACCCTCGACCAAGCGGCGAAGACGCTCGGCATCGACGCCTCGACGCTGTACCGCAAACGCAAGCAATTCAACCTATGAAGTGGCCAATGAAGCTGCGCACGCGGCTTTTCCTGAGCATCTCGGCACTGGTCACGGTGGCGCTGCTCGGCCTCCTGCTCGGGCTGGTCAGCGTGCTGCAGATGGCCAGCGTGCAGCAGCGTCTGGTCCGCGACACCACCCACACCCTCGAGGTGGGGCTCAAGTTGCGGCAGAACCTGGGTGAGCAGCTGACGTTGATCCTCAACGAGGATACCGACCCAGCCAGCCTGGTGAGCCTGCAGGAACAATTCCAGGGCTTGCTCAACCAGGGACTGGGGCGCAGCCACGAACAGAGTGGCTTCAGCAAGGCCAACAGCAACTACCAGACGTTCCTCCAGGCTTACCGCGACAGCGCTAATCCGGCACGCAGCATGGGCGCCGATGAACCCCTGGGAGCGGCGTTCAACCTGGTCCGGACCGACCTGATCGACTCGCACAAGGAAGCGTTGCAGCACATCACCCGCAGCGAGGAACAGGCCCGCGACAGTGCCCTGCTGGTCAGCGGCCTGCTCGGTCTGATGGGCCTGGCGGTGCTGGTCCTGGGTTTTGTGACCGCGCACAACATCGCCCGCCGCTTCGGTCAACCGATCGAAGCCTTGGCCAAGGCTGCCGATGAAGTCGGCCAAGGCAATTTCGATGTGACCCTGCCGGTGACCCAAGCCACCGAGCTCAACCAGCTGACCCGGCGTTTCGGGATGATGGCCGACGCCTTGCGCAAGCATCAGGCGACCAACATCGATGAAGTCCTGGCCGGCCAACAGCGTCTGCAGGCAGTGCTCGACAGTATCGATGACGGCCTACTGATCATTGATCGGCAAGGCCACCTCGAACACCTCAACCCGGTTGCCCAGCGCCAACTGGGCTGGGACAGCAGCCGCCTCGGCGTGGGGCTAGCCGAGGCGCTGCAACGTCCGGAGCTGGAGCAGCAGCTACGCCA
Organism: Pseudomonas sp. BP8; assembly: GCF_017875955.1. Classification (GTDB taxonomy): domain Bacteria; phylum Pseudomonadota; class Gammaproteobacteria; order Pseudomonadales; family Pseudomonadaceae; genus Aquipseudomonas. Next base: position 425,950 of record NZ_JAGINK010000001.1, read on the forward strand.
GGTGCTGCGCGGTGGCAGCCTCGACCGTCCGCCAGAAGACCTGAGCATCGAAGTCGACGACGAAGCCCGCCTGCTGACCTACAGCCTGACCCCGGTCAGCCATCCCCAAGGGCCGATTCTTGGCGCGGTGATGGTCCTGCACGATGTCACCGAACAACGTGCCTTCGAACGCGTACGCAGCGAATTCGTCTTGCGCGCGTCACACGAGCTGCGCACCCCGGTGACCGGCATGCACATGGCCTTCGGCCTGCTCCGCGAGCGGGTCAAGTTCCCGGCCGAAGCACGCGAGAACGACCTGCTCGACACCATCGGCGAAGAGATGCAACGGCTCACCCAGTTGATCAACGACCTGCTCAACTTCTCCCGCTACCAGAGTGGCCTGCAAAAGCTTGAATTGGCGCACTGTGCCATCGACGAGATGCTCGAGCGCGCTCAGGCGCGGGTTGCCGGGGAGGTCGCGGAAAAGTCCATCGACCTGCTGATCGAGCTTGAGCAACCGTTGCCGCGGATTCAGGCGGACGTGGCCCAGTTGGACCGGGTGCTGGACAACCTGCTGCACAACGCGGTGCGCCATACCCCTACTGGCGGGCGGATTCGCCTGCATGCGCGGCGCCACGGCGAGCGGGTGATCGTCAGCGTCGAGGACAACGGCGAAGGTATTGCCTATGGCCAGCAGGGGCGGATCTTCGAGCCCTTCGTGCAGGTGGGGCGCAAGAAAGGCGGGGCTGGGTTGGGCTTGGCCTTGTGCAAGGAGATTGTTCAGCTGCATGGCGGGCGGATGGGAGTGTTCTCAAGGCCAGGGCAGGGTACCCAGTTCTATATGGCGTTGCCGGTCTGAGGTTTTTTCTGGTCAGAGCCGGCCTCTTCGCGGGGCCAGCCCGCGCCTACAGGGCCGTTGGCGTGATACCTATCCTGTAGGAGCGGGCTTGCCCCGCGAAGAGGCCAGGTCAGGCAACCACCCGCTGGCCGACCTGAACCGGCTCAAGGCTCATCATCGATCCGCCGCGACCGCACCCGCCGCCCGCGGGTGATCAGCTCGACAAACTGGCGGGCACTCAACGGATGGGCAAACAGCCAACCCTGCCCATAATTGACCCCTTCGCTGTTAAGCAGTACCGCCTGGTCCTCGCACTCGATACCTTCAGCAATTACCCGCAAATGCAGGTCATGGGCCATGCGAATGATATGCGGCGCCACACCGCTACTGGCCGCATCATGCCCCAGTGCATCGATGAAGGCCTTGTCGATCTTCAGGCAGTCCACCGGCAAGGTCTGCAGGTAGGCCAGGCTGCAGTAACCCGTGCCAAAATCGTCGATCAGCACCTGATGGCCCACCGCGCGCAACGCTTGCAGGTTGTCCCGCGCAACCACCACGTCGATAAGGCCACGCTCGGTGACCTCAAAGGCAATCTGGCTGGCAGGCACCCGATGGTAGGCCAGCAATCGCGCGGCCACCGGGCCGATGCGCGGCACCATCACGTCACACGCAGCCAGGTTTACCGAGATGTACAACTGACGATTGGCCCGCAACAGTTGGCCCAGTTGCTCAAGCACACGCTGCAAGACAAAGTCGGTTATCTGCCGAATCTGCCCGGTATTCTCCGCCAGCGGGATAAACAGGTCGGGGCTGGTCAGGCTGCCGTCCGGCCTGCGCCAACGCACCAGCGCTTCGGCACCCACGCAAATCCGGCTGTCCAGCTCGAAGATGGGCTGGTAAAGCACCTGCAGTTCGCCGCGCTTGAGCGCGTGCTGCAACTCCGAACTCATCGAGCGGCGCTGCAGGATCAGCTGCAACACCAGCCAACCAATGCAGATAGCGACCAGCACACTACCCGGGAACAGCAGCCAGAGCAGGCCGTTCATCTTCAGCGGCAAGCTGGCACGGGGGGCTATCAGCACCAACTGGTAATCCGGCGACTTGGTCGGCATACGGTAGATCAGCCGGTCGCTCAGCTCGATCAGATCCTTGTCCTCCGACGGCCAGTCGGCCGCGGGGGGCCAGGGTTGGGGAGGGCCGAGCACCGGAATCGCTCGCGTGCCGTGATCCAGCACCACCAGCAGGCTGCCGCCCGGCGGCAGGTCGACCACGTCGGTCAGGTGGCCGCGAGAGGTCGACACCAGAAACCGGCCTCGCCCGAGCATCAGCGCCGCCAGGTTCTCGTCGGGTTCAGTCGTGGTATTGAGCCAGTAGCTGTAAGTCGGGCCGCGAATGTCGGGCTGGCGCAGGGGGTCGGCGACACGCTCACCACCGCGGCTGGAGCAAACGAAGATGCCATCCACGTAGGCCGCCTCATAGATGAAGCGCGAGCTCATGCTGACTTGCTGCAGGGCCTCCTGCATGGCCGGGGAGCAACCAGCCAACGGCAGCGCCTGCAACTGATCGACGCCTTCGCGTAATTGGCCGAACACCTGTTCCAGGCGCTCCAGAAAGCGCTCGCCCTGGGCGTTCATCTGCGCGCTCTCGCTTTCTTTCATCTGCTGCAGCGCCACGCCTACGCTGCCGGTGAGCAGCAGAATAGCGCTGGCCAGCGCCGCAAATGCGGCAAGGAGCCAGGGACGGTGGAAAATTTGGCGCAACCAAGCGAGGAAGGCTGACATCGAACACATCCAGTTGATTACCAAGAGGTATAGCAACTGAATGACAACTCAGCACCGCCGTTGGGCGCAATGCGCAAACGATTCGCATGCGCTGCTCAGCCAGAAGGCTCAACGCATCCGGTTGAGCACCTGCAAGATCGCCGCCGTTTGGGCATCCGGGGTGCCATCGAAGCGCTGTGGGCGGAAACGCATCTGGAAAGCGGCCAGCACATGGCGCGTAGCCACATCCAGCTCGCCGGTCTGCTCGATGGCATATCCAAAGCGCGCCAGCTGTTGCTGATACCAACCCGCGCTGGGCGGATTAACCTCGAAATAAGCCCGCTGCCGCGCCACTGCATCAGCCTGCGGCCAGACCCCCAGGCCTGCATCTGCAAGGCGCTTCCAGGGGAACATAGGCCCAGGATCAAGCTTGCGCAGCGGAGCGATATCACTGTGGCCGATGATGTAGCGAGGCTTGATGTGATTACGCTGAACGATGTCCTTGAGCAGTGCGATCAGTGTTTGGATCTGCGCTTCGCTGTAGGGATGCCAGACGCGTCCGGCAGGTGTGTCGGTGAACCCCGGATTGACGATCTCGATGCCGATCGAGGTCGAGTTCAGCCAGGTGCGACCATCCCACTGGCTATCACCCGCATGCCAGGCCCGGCGGCTTTCATCGACCAACTGGTACACCTTGGCCGGGCCATCGCCAATCAGGTAATGGCTGCTGACCTCGCCATGGGTGAGCAGCGCCAGGGAACGCTCCAGCGAAGCATTGGTGTAATGCAGGACGACGAATTGAATACGCTCGTCCTGGTTGGCCGAGACATGGCTGCGGTCAATCCGCGGGCCGCTGCTGCATCCGGTCAGGAGCAGTACAAACAGAGCTGTGAAGAGTGTTTTCATCAAAAGTGAGCACGTCATGTTCGAGTCGACAATGTCGCTACAGTATAACGTGCTCCCTGCTCAGCGCTTGCAGCAAAGCGTCCAGGCAAATTGTTGCCCGAGATGAACAGCTGGCTGTTCAGCCCTGCTCGACCCGGTTGCGGCCAAGGTCCTTGGCCCGATAGAGCGCCGCGTCTGCACGCTTGAGCACTTGGTCGCCGCGCTCGCCAGCACGGAAGGCACTCAGTCCAATCGACGTAGTGATCACCACCGGCTCACCCTTGAAGTGGAACGGGCAGGCTTCGATCGCAGCGCGCAGGGCCTCCGCGACCTGGGCGCCAGCGGCTGGCGAGGTCTGCGGCATGAGCAGGACGAACTCCTCGCCACCAAAGCGGGCGATGAAGTCGCGACCGCGCAGTCGCTTGCGCAGCTGATCAGCGACGATCTTCAGCACTTTGTCTCCGGCCAGGTGGCCATAACTGTCGTTGATCCGCTTGAAATGGTCGAGGTCGAGAATCGCCATCAGCAGATGACCGCCGTGTTCCTGCCAGTCGAGTACCTCACGCTCGACCTGCTCGGACCACGCAGCGCGGTTGGGCAGGCCGGTCAGCGGGTCGATCAGGGCTTTCTGGCGCTGCTCTTCGAGGTGCTCGCGGTAGCCCTGGGCTTCCTGCTCCATGTTCGCCACCCGTTCCGCCAGGCCGTGCAGGCGACCGGCCAGTTCCTGCTCGCGACGGTCACGTTGTTGCTGGTGGTCATCGATGGTCACCAGTACGCCTTCGAGGCGGTTATCCAGAATATGCTTGAGGCTGTCCAGGTCAGCGGCGCCCTGTACGCTGCTTTGCAGGCCATCGACCTGTTCGCGCAGTTGCGTGTCCAATTGGCGTGCAGCGGAGCTGTTGTCGGCATGGCCGGCGCTGGCTTCGTGCAAGTGGCTCTGGAAGGTTTCCAGGCGCTCGTTGAGTTGCTGCAGATACGCTTCAAACTCGTGCTGGCCGCTGTCGGTGATGGCCAGCATGAGCACCGCCAGATCATCCAGGACCGGGATCAGCTCGTACCAGTTCAGTCCGCGGGCAACCCGCTCGCGCATCTCCAGGGCCTGGGCCTTGTAACGCTCGGGCAAGCTAAGGTCGTCGAGCAGGCCGATCAGAGTCTTCTCGATATGTACGGCCACCTGACTGTAGGGCGGCTCGACGGCATGGGGCAGGGCATAGGGGCCATCTTCACCCTCCAGTACATCCAGCACAGCGATGCTGGTCTCGGGCGCTTGCAGCGCTTCTGCAGCTCGGGCCGGTTCTACCGTAAGCGCGTCTGGCTCGGCCTCACCCAGTACCGGGGTCAGCTCAATCTGCACCTGATCGGCGTTGACCGGGCCCGGCTGCGGCGTTATGGCTTCAACCAGAGCGGGGCCCGAGCCATCCAGCAATGGTTCCGGGACCAGCGCCGGCGCCTCGCTTTCGACCTCAGCAGGCGCCTGCATGGCAGGTGCGACAGCCGCGGGCGGTTGCGGCTCGCTGTCGACGGCGGTGGGCGCAGACGACTCGGCGGGTTCTGGTCGAGATTCGCTCTCGCCTTTGCCGAACAGGCGTTGCAGGAAACCCGGGCGCTCACCCTCTTCAGGGTTTTGTAGCACAGTCAGCGCCTTGCCCTGCAAGCCGCTCAACTCACCCAGCAACGGCGGCAGCTCGCGTGACTGGCTGACGCCGCCGTCGAGCTTCTTCGCCAGCTTTTTCAACGGCCGCGCGACGTCGCTGGTCAACGGCAGCGCCTGCAACTGTGAGACCAGCGCAGTCAGCGCATCGCTGACCTGGTTCATGCGGGTTTCGCGACGCTGCTCGGAGTCGAGCACGGCCTTTTCCAGGCGTGGGATCAGATTGGCCAGCCCGGCGTCCATGTTGTCGCTACGGATCACCTCGCGCATTTCCTTCATGCACTGGTCGACGGCCTTGTCGCTGCCTTCGGCCGCCAAGGTGCTGCGCACCAGACCGCGGCGCAGCAGGTCGAGCCGCGCGTCCCAACGACGCTCGAGCTTTTCCTGCTGTTCGAGGCTTTTAAGGTATTTTTCTTTCCAACGCTCGGCGTCGTCTGTCATGCCTGGGTCCGCTGCGGGTGATGGCAATTAGCTCAAGACCGGCAGCGTATCCACAGTCAATGCGTCAGGCAATCGAATCTCGACCGCAACGGGAAGGTGATCGGAAATAGGCTGCGCCAGCACTTCGACCCGCTCCAGGGTGAGGGTCGGGCTGAGCAGGATATGGTCCAGGCAGCGCTGCGGGCGCCAGCTGGGGAAGGTGGCCTCAACCTGCGGCGCAATCAGGCCAAGATCGCGCAGCGGGGAATGCTCGAGCAGGTCATTGGCATGGGTATTCATGTCGCCCATGAGCACCTGATGGCGATAGCCGCCAATCAGCTCGCGGATATAGCTCAGTTGCAGGGCGCGAGTCTTGGCGCCGAGCGCGAGGTGCATCATCACCACGATCAAGGCGTCCTTGCCCTCGCCAAAGCGCACCAGGATCGCCCCGCGACCGGCCGGGCCGGGCAGTGGATGATCTTCCAGTTGATGAGGCTTGAGCCGGCTGAGCACACCGTTGCTGTGCTGGGCGAAGCGCCCCAGGTTGCGGTTGAGCTGCTGATACCAGTACGGAAAGGCACCGAGCTGGGCCAGGTGCTCGACCTGATTGACGTAGCCCGAACGCAGACTGCCGCCATCGACCTCCTGCAGTGCGACCAGGTCGAAGTCGCTGAGCAGCGCTCCGATCTTCTGCAGGTTGCCGGCCCGCCCGGTGTGCGGCAGCAGGTGCTGCCAACTGCGGGTCAGGTAGTGGCGGTAGCGTTCGGTGCTGATGCCCACCTGGATATTGAAACTGAGCAGCCGCAGTCGACCATCTTCCGGCAGGCCAGGGGCCTGTAGATGATGCTCGTTGACCTGCGGCTGGTGCAGGCCAACACCCCGGGTGGCGCGCAAACGGGCCATGGGTTCGCCGCTTACTTAGCGGCGCGCTCCTTGGCGATCAGCTGGTCGGCGACGTCCAGCACGCCTTCCGGACCACCGGCGGTGCCCAGGTCGAAGCGGTACTTGCCGTTGACGACCATGCTCGGTACGCCGGTAATTTCATACTTCTTTGCCAGTTCCTTGGCTTTCTGCACCTGACCCTTGATCGCGAAGGAGTTGAAGGTGGCAAGGAACTTGTCCTTGTCGACACCCTGGGTGGCGAGGAACTCGGCCATGTCTTCAGGCTTGACCAGTTGCTTGCGCTGGTTCTGGATCGCATCGAAAACGGCGGCATGGACCTTGTGCTCGACGCCCATGGCTTCGAGGGTCAGGAACATCTGGCCGTGAGCGTCCCAAGGGCCGCCAAACATGGCCGGAATACGCACGAAGTTGACGTCAGCCGGCAGTTTTTCCGCCCATGGATTGATAGTCGGCTCGAAGTGATAGCAGTGGGGGCAGCCATACCAGAACAGCTCGACGACTTCGATCTTGCCGGGTTTCGAGACCGGAACCGGGTTGCTCAGCTCGATATACTGCGTGCCGGCTACAGCAGGCTCGGCGGCCTGGACGGCGGTCATACCGAATACGCTGGCGGCGACCAGCGCAGCGCTGAGAATCAGTTTACGCATGCTTTACTCCTGAGCAGTCATTGGTCACCTCGACGCGACCAATGCTGTGACCGGTCGGGAAGGGCTCTAGTTCTGTAGTGTAACGGCTGCGGACAGAAAAAAGGGCGGTCCGGGCCGCCCTTTCATCTTCGCTCATCGACCATTAACTCAGTGTTAAGCCGGTCGGCCGCCAGCGCGGGCAAGCCCGTGATGACGACCTCAGGGCTCAGTGCAGGCCCTGGATGTAGCTGGCCAGCGCCTCGATATCCTTGTTGCTCAACTTGCCGGCAATGGTGCGCATGGTCATCGCGTCGCCATCATTGGTCCGTTCACCCTCACGGAAATCGGTGAGCTGCTTGGTAATGTAGGTGGCGTGCTGACCACTGAGGTGGGGGAAGCCTGCCAGGGCGATCCCGGCACCGTTGGGCGAGTGGCAGCCGGTGCAGGCGGGCATGCCTTTTTCCAGGTCGCCGCCATTGAACAGGGCGCGGCCGCGTTCGACCAGCTTGGGGTCCGCCGCGCCCACGCTGCCTTTCTGGCTAGCGAAGTAAGCGGCGATGTCGGCCAGGTCCTGTTCGTTGAAGGGTTCGAGCATGCCGGTCATCTCCAGCACGGTACGCTTGCCGGACTTGATGTCGTGCAGTTGTTTTTCCAGGTAGCGCTCGCCCTGGCCGGCGAGTTTCGGGAAGTTTGGCGCCAGGCTGTTGCCATCGGGGTTGTGGCAGGCACCACAGATGGCGGTTTTGGCCTGACCGGCGGCAGCATCACCTTTGATAGGGTCCGCAGCATTGGCCGCTCCTGCAACCCCCATGGTCAACAGCAGACTCACGAATAGTTTGTTCATCAGCTAATCCAACACGGCTAAGGGTGAAATGTTATGTATCGGGACTGCCGCTCATCCAAAGGATGACCAAACGGTAGTCCTCGGTACTGCAGTCCCTGCACAATCCACGCGGCGGCATAGCCTTGAAACCCTGTGTAACATGTGTCACCAGTACCTCCATACCTTGCGCCAGTCTGGGCTCCCAGGCCGCGGAATCACCCCGTTTGGGTGCCTGCGGCAATTGCCCGGCGTGACAGGCCGCACAGCTGCGGTTGTACAACGCCTCGGGATCCTGTGTAGCCTGTGCGCTGAAAAACGGTAGGAACATACCGACAGCCAGTAGCCATTTCGCCTTGCGGAACGACCTTTCAGGGTTGGGGGCCGCGCTGCGTTCTGTTGCGCGAGCTAATGTTCGACACCCCATGTGCGCTCTCCTTCTCTGGGAGAATGCACACACAAAAACTGGGGCATTATATACTTCCGTCCTCCAAACGGAAACGACACTGCCTGGATTAGGCAACACCCACATCGGATATCCCATGCAAGTCAAGAACCCCATCCTCGGCCTCTGCCAGAAAGCCACATTCGCCCTTAGCGCTGCCAAGGTCGAACAATGCCCGGAAGACCAGGGTTACGAGGTGGCTTTCGCCGGCCGTTCCAACGCCGGTAAATCCAGCGCCCTCAACACCCTGACCCATGCCAGCCTGGCGCGAACCTCGAAAACCCCGGGGCGCACCCAGCTGTTGAATTTCTTCAGTCTGGACGATGAACGGCGTTTGGTCGACTTGCCGGGTTACGGTTACGCGAAAGTGCCGATCCCGCTCAAGCAGCACTGGCAGCGCCACCTCGAGGCTTACCTGGGTGGGCGTGAATGCCTGCGCGGGATCATCCTGATGATGGATGTGCGCCATCCGATGACCGACTTCGACAAGATGATGCTCGACTGGGCCAAAGCCAGCGGCATGGCCATGCACATTCTGCTGACCAAGGCCGACAAGCTCACCTTCGGCGCGGCCAAGAACACCTTGCTCAAGGTGCAGGCAGAAATCCGCAAGGGTTGGGGTGACGCGGCGTCTATCCAACTGTTCTCGGCGCCCAAGCGTCAGGGCCTGGAAGAGGCTTACGCAGTGTTGGCCGGCTGGATGGCGCTGGAAGACAAGCCTGCCGAGTAAGACCGTTGGACTGCTGGGGCCGCTGCAGGGCGGTCACAGCTATTCATTTGCTCAAATCGCAGGCAAAAAAAACCCCGGACTTCGTATGGGGAGGGGGAAGTTCGGGGTTCAAGTCTGGACCGCTAGGGCGGGGTCCAGGTATCTGCCAACACTTAACACAACATAGGAGCATCGAAAGGCTTCACCAGCCATTCAGTACGTCTGAGTCCCGCTTCACCGGTTTAGTTCCGCAGCCCATGAAACTATTTGCACTGGTTTCATGAAACTGCAGCGCTAACGGCCTCAAGCCAGTAGCGGATCCGCGACACCACGACGCAGATCCTACTCCTGTTCAACGAAGCATTTAGTGAGCTTCGTCCCAATTCGAACCAACGCCTACCTCGACCAGCAGCGGAACATCCAGCTGCGCAGCGCCGCTCATGTGCTGACGAATCTCTACCTTGACCTGCTCGACCAGGTCCTCGCGCACTTCCAGCACCAGTTCATCGTGCACCTGGAGGATCACCCGGGCATCGAGGCCACTACTGGTCAACCAGCCATCCACCGCGACCATCGCACGCTTGATGATGTCCGCCGCAGTGCCCTGCATCGGCGCGTTGATCGCCGTACGCTCGGCCCCCTTGCGCAGGGCCGGGTTCTTCGCATTGATGTCCGGCAGGTACAGGCGACGGCCGAACAGGGTTTCGACGAAGCCTTGTTCGGCGGCCTGGGCGCGGGTGCGCTCCATGTACGCCAGCACCCCTGGGTAGCGGGCGAAGTAGCGGTCGATGTAGTCCTGCGATTGCTTGCGGTCGACGCCGATCTGCTTGGCCAGGCCGAAGGCGCTCATGCCGTAGATCAGACCGAAGTTGATCGCCTTGGCGCTGCGCCGCTGATCAATGGTGACCGCGGCCAGGTCGACGCCGAACACCTCGGCAGCGGTCGCCCGGTGCACGTCGAGGTCATTGCGGAAGGCGTGCAGCAGGCCTTCGTCCTTGGCCAGGTGGGCCATGATGCGCAATTCGATCTGCGAGTAGTCGGCCGCCAGCAGGGTATAGCCGGGGCTGGCGACGAAGGCCTGGCGGATACGCCGGCCTTCAGCGCTGCGAATCGGGATGTTCTGCAGGTTCGGGTCGCTGGACGACAAACGGCCGGTGGCGGCCACCGCCTGCTGATAAGAGGTGTGAATGCGTCCGGTGCGCGGGTTGATCTGGTGCGGCAGCTTGTCGGTGTAGGTGCTCTTGAGCTTGCTCAGGGTGCGGTATTGCATCAGCACCTTGGGCAGCGGGTACTCCTGCTCGGCCAACTCGGCCAGCACCGCTTCGGCAGTCGACGCCTGGCCTTTGGTGGTCTTGCTCAGTACCGGCATGCCCAGCTTGTCGTAGAGGATCACGCCAAGCTGCTTGGGCGAACCCAGGTTGAATTCTTCACCGGCCAGGGCAAACGCCTCGCGCTCCAGCTCAGCCATCTTCACGCCCAACTCGCCGCTCTGGATCGCCAGCAGGTTGGCATTGACCAGCGCGCCTTGGCGCTCGATCTTGGCCAGCACGGGCACCAGTGGCATCTCGATGTCCATCAGCACCGGCTGCACGCTCGGGGTCTTGGCCAGCAGCGCTTGCAGTGCCTGGTGCAGGCGCAGGGTGATGTCGGCGTCTTCAGCGGCGTAAGGGCCGGCCTTGTCCAGATCGATCTGGTTGAAGGTCAGCTGCTTGGCGCCTTTGCCGGCGATCTGCTCGAAGGTGATGGTGCTGTGGTCGAGGTATTTCTGCGCCAGGCTGTCCATGTCGTGGCGGGTGCCGGTGGAATTCAGCACATAGGATTCAAGCATGGTGTCGTAGGCCACGCCGCGCAACTCGATGCCGTGCGCCTGATCACCGCCGATCGCGCAATTTGCCAGGATATTGATGTCGTATTTGGCATTTTGGCCGATCTTGCCCTTGCTCGGGTCTTCCAGCAGCGGCTTGAGCGCCAGCAATACGCTGTCGCGGTCGAGCTGGGCCGGCGCGCCTTCGTAGTCGTGGGTCAGCGGCACGTACGCCGCCACATGCGGCTCGACCGCGAACGACACACCTACCAGCCGCGCCTGTTGGGCGTCCAGGCTGGTGGTTTCGGTGTCGAAGGCGAACAGTGGCGCCTGGCGCAGCTTTTCCAGCCAAGCGTCGAAACGCGCCTGCTCAAGGACGGTTTCATACTGTGGCTCGACCTTGGCCGCCGGCGCTTCGACCGGGGCGATCACCTCGCCGACCTTGACGGCATCGCGTTGCACCTCGGCGATCCAGCTCTTGAACTCCATCTCGGTGTACAGCGCAACCAGCGCGTCGCGGTCCGGCTCGGCGCATACCAGCGCGTCGACTTCGATGTCCAGCGGCACGTCGACCTTGATGGTCGCCAGCTCGTACGACAGGAACGCCGCGTCACGGTGCTCCTCAAGCTTGGCCGGCAGGCCCTTGGCGCCGCGAATCGGCAAGGCCGGAACCTTGTCGAGGTTGTCGTAGACATCGCGCAAACCGCCGCCGATACCGGTCAGCAGGCCCACCGCAGTTTTTTCGCCCACGCCCGGCACGCCGGGAATGTTGTCGACCTTGTCGCCCATCAGGGCCAGGAAGTCGATGATGTGTTCCGGGCCGACGCCGAACTTCTCGTGCACGCCGGGGATGTCCAGCACGCTGCCGGTCATGGTGTTGACCAGGGTAATGTGGCCATCCACCAGCTGCGCCATGTCCTTGTCGCCGGTGGAGATGATGACCGGACGGCCGGCGGCCGCGCTGCTGCGGGCGAGGGTGCCGATCACATCGTCGGCCTCGACGCCTTCAACGCACAGCAGAGGGTAACCCAGCGCCTTGACGCTGGCATGCAGCGGTTCGACCTGCACCCGCAGGTCATCCGGCATGCTTGGCCGGTTGGCTTTGTAATCAGCGTACAGGGCGTCGCGGAAGGTCCCGCCCTTGGCGTCGAAGACCACTGCGAAGAGGCTGTCGGGGTATTGCTTGCGCAGGCTCTTGAGCATGTTCAGCACGCCCTTGACCGCACCGGTGGGCAGACCCTTGGAAGTGGTCAGCGGCGGCAGCGCGTGAAAGGCGCGGTAGAGGTAGGAGGAACCGTCCACCAGGACGAGGGGCGCTAGGCTCATGAGGAGAATCAACCTTTTCGACGGGTCCGGCGCTAGAATAGCCAGAGTCATTGACGACAAAGGGACAAGGTTATCATGCGGACACTCAATCGCCTGTTACTGCTCGGCCTTCTGGCAACCATGCCAATCGTCACCCAGGCGGCGGACGACGCCCCATCGGCAGATCCCGATGTGACCATTCGCACGGAAGGCGATAGAACCATCCAGGAGTACCGGCAGAACGGCTTCCTGTATGCGATCAAGATCACGCCGAAGAACGGCAAGCCTTATTTTCTGGTACGCGCCGACGGCTCCGACGGCAATTTCATTCGATCCGACCAGCCGGACATGCTGATTCCGTCCTGGAAGATCTTCGAGTGGTAATCTGACGCGTACCGTTCACATCAACCTGGCACTTCCCGGCGGAAGTGCCCGCATGGGCAACTTTTCATCATGTCAGTTTTCACCCCTGTGTCCCGGCCCGAGCTGGAAACCTTTCTGGCGCCGTATGAGCTGGGCCGTCTGCTCGACTTCCAGGGCATTGCCGCCGGTACCGAGAACAGCAACTTCTTCGTCAGCCTCGAACAGGGTGAATTCGTCCTGACCCTGATCGAGCGCGGGCCGAGTGAAGACATGCCGTTCTTCATCGACCTGCTCGACGTGCTGCACGAGGCCGACATGCCGGTGCCCTACGCCGTGCGTGACCGCGACGGTAATGGCCTGCGCGAACTCAACGGCAAGCCTGCGCTGCTCCAGCCACGGCTGTCGGGCAAGCACATCAAGGTGCCGAACAACCAGCATTGCGCCCAGGTTGGCGAGTTGCTCGCGCATATTCATCTGGCGACCCGCGAACACACCCTCGAGCGCAAGACCGACCGCGGCCTGGACTGGATGCTGGAGTCAGGCGCCGAGCTGATCTCGCACCTGACTGCAGAGCAGCAGGCGCTGTTGCAGCCGGCACTGGACGAGATTGCCGCGCACAAGGCGCAGATGCTGGCCTTGCCACGGGCCAATCTGCATGCCGACCTGTTCCGCGACAACGTGATGTTCGAAGGCACCCACCTGACCGGGTTGATCGACTTCTACAATGCCTGCTCGGGGCCGATGCTGTATGACATCGCCATTACCGTGAATGACTGGTGCCTGGACGGCGAGGCGGGCATCGACCTGCCGCGCGCCCAGGCCTTGCTCGGTGCCTATGCGGCGCTGCGGCCGTTTACCGCGGCCGAGGCAGAGTTGTGGCCGGTGATGCTGCGGGTGGCGTGTGTGCGCTTCTGGCTGTCGCGGCTGATCGCGGCCGAGTCGTTTGCCGGGATGGATGTGATGATCCACGACCCGAGCGAGTTCGAGGTGCGTCTGGCGCAGCGCCAGGCGGTGGCGCTGAAGTTGCCGTTCGCCCTGTAAATCCGGGCGGCCCCTTCGCGGGGTCAGCCCTTCTGCTGTTCACTTGAGAATGCCGGGGCTGCTGCGCAGCCCTTTCGCGACACAAGGCCGCTCCCACACTTTCCACGTTAGTCCTGTAAATCGGTGCATACACGATAGGTGTCGGAGCGGCCTTGTGTCGCGATAAGGCCGACCAACCCTAGAGCTGCTCCAGGCACCCCGCCAGCTCGCTGCCCAGCGTCTCCAGCAAGCGCTCATAGCCCTTGCCATCTACCGGATCGGTCCCGCCCAGCGCATCCAGCTCGGCCAGACGCACCGGCAGCCCGGCCGTCAGCGTCTCCGCCAGGCGCGGCCTCAGCGGCGGCTCGCTGAATACACAGGTCTTGCCCACTTCCTGCAGGCGCTTGCGCATCGCGGCGACATGCTGCGCGCCCGGCTGCACCTCGGAAGCGACACTGAACACCCCGGTATGCTTCAAGCCATAGGCAGCTTCGAAGTAGTCGAACGCCTCGTGGAACACGAAGTACGGCTTGTCAGCCACGCCCGCGACGCGTGCCTTGATGCGCTGATCAAGCGCGTCCAGACGCCCGACAAACGCCTTGAGGTTGGCCTGGTAGCGCGGCGCATTGGTCGGATCGACCTTGGCCAGGTCCGCAGCCATCTGCGCCGCAATCACCCGGGCATTGACCGACGACAGCCACAGATGCGCGTCCAGGCTTCCCGGGCGATGATCGTGGTCGTGATCATCGTGAGCGTCCTGGTCATCATGTTCATGCGAGTGGCTGTCCTCGCCAAAGTGGCGCAGTTGCATGCCGCTCAGCGACTGCACGGCCACGCTCGGCTTGCTGCGAGTGTTCAGCACCCGTGGCAGGAAGTTCTCCATGTCCGGACCGATCCAATACAGCAGGTCGGCATCGGCCACCCGCCGTACATCGGAAGGGCGCAAGGCATAGTGATGCGGTGAAGCACCAGGCGGCAGCAGCACTTCAGGGCTGCCGACGCCGTCCTGGACCGCCGCAGCGATCTGCTGCAAGGGCTTGATGCTGGTCAGCACACGGACGTCGGCCTGGGCCGAACAGGCAAGCAAAGCGACAAAAAGGACCAGGAAACGGGGCACGATGAATACTCGTCTTGTCAGAAACAGGTAACATAATAACGTCTCCATTCAGAACCGTCGCCGCCCATGTCCATCACGCCGCTGGCTCACCGTCCCCACGACCACTCCCATTGCGTGCACAGCGCCCTGGCCGAAGCCGATGCCATTTGCATCCGCCAGGGGCTGCGCCTGACTGCCTTGCGCCGGCGAGTGCTGGAACTGGTCTGGCAGAGCCACAAGCCGCTGGGTGCCTATGACATCCTCGCCGTTCTCAGCGAGCAGGACGGCCGCCGCGCCGCCCCGCCGACCGTCTATCGGGCGCTGGACTTCCTTCTGGAAAACGGCCTGGTGCACCGCATCGCATCCCTTAACGCCTTCATCGGCTGCAGCCACCCGGAGCATGCCCACCAGGGCCAGTTCCTGATCTGCCGTGCGTGCCATGTGGCCATCGAACTGGAGCAGGACAGCATCAGCGGGGCCATCGTCGCCAGCGCCAAGGCGGTCGGCTTCAGCGTCGAGACACAGACTGTGGAAGTGGTCGGCCTGTGCGGCAGCTGCCGGAGCGCGGCATGAGCGACGCGCTGATCCGCCTCGAACAGGTCGGGGTCACGTTTGCCGGTGAAGCGGTGCTGGACAACATCGACCTGGCCGTTGCGCCGGGCCAGATCGTCACCTTGATCGGCCCCAACGGCGCTGGCAAAACCACGTTGGTGCGCGCCGTGCTCGGCCTGCTCAAACCGCACCGGGGCACGGTGTGGCGCAAACCAAAGCTGCGTATCGGCTACATGCCGCAAAAGATCCAGGTCGATGCCACCTTGCCACTGTCGGTGCTGCGCTTTTTGCGCCTGGTGCCCGGGGTAGACCGCGCCGCAGCGCTGTCGGCACTTCAGGAAGTGGGCGCCGAACAGGTCATCGACAGCCCGATCCAGACCATCTCCGGCGGCGAGATGCAACGTGTGCTGCTGGCTCGCGCCCTGCTGCGCGAGCCGCAACTGCTGGTGCTCGACGAGCCCGTGCAAGGCGTCGACGTGGTCGGCCAGACCGAGCTGTACAACCTGATCACCCGCCTGCGCGACCGCCACGGCTGCGGCGTGCTGATGGTCTCGCATGACCTGCACCTGGTGATGAGCACCACCGATCAGGTGGTCTGCCTGAACCGCCACGTGTGCTGCTCGGGCCACCCGGAGCAGGTCAGCGGCGACCCGGCCTTCGTCGAGCTGTTCGGCCAGAACGCCGCGAGCCTGGCGGTCTATCACCACCATCACGACCACAGCCACGACCTGCATGGCGCGGTCGTTACCCCTGGCGCCCATGTTCACGGAGAGCACTGCAAGCATGGCTGATTTTCTTCTCTACGCCCTGCTTGCGGGTCTTTCCCTGGCGCTGGTGGCCGGCCCACTGGGCTCGTTCGTGGTCTGGCGGCGGATGGCCTATTTCGGCGACACGCTGTCGCATGCCGCCCTGCTCGGGGTCGCCCTGGGCTTTGTGCTGGATGTCAGCCCAGCGCTGGCGGTAACAGTCGGCTGCCTGCTGCTGGCGATCCTCCTGGTGACCCTGCAGCAACGCCAGCCCCTGGCGTCGGACACCCTGCTCGGCATCCTCGCGCCCAGTACCTTGTCGCTGGGCCTGGTAGTCCTGAGCTTCATGCACGATGTGCGCATCGACTTGATGGCGTATCTGTTTGGCGACCTGCTGGCGATCAGCCCGGGCGATCTGGGCTGGATTGTTGGTGGCAGTGCGCTGGTGCTGCTCCTGCTTGCCGCACTCTGGCGGCCATTGCTGGCGATTACCGTGCACGAGGAACTGGCGATGGTCGAGGGCCTGCCGGTGGCAGCCCTGCGCCTGACGCTGATGCTGCTGATTGCGGTGGTGATCGCGGTGGCGATGAAGATTGTCGGCGTGCTGCTGATCACCTCGTTGCTGATCATTCCCGCCGCTGCCGCACAACGTCACGCCCGCTCGCCGGAACAGATGGCGCTGGGCGCCAGCCTGCTTGGCGTTGCCGCAGTCTGCGGCGGGTTGGCGCTGTCGTGGTTCAAGGACACCCCGGCCGGGCCATCGATCGTGGTCTGCGCGGCGGTGCTATTCTTGCTGAGCCTGGCCCTGCCAAAGCGTTGAAATTCGGGGTGCGCCCCGGCGCATCCTGCAACCTTTTCCTGGGTAAAGGTCTGTAAGTGTTGTTTTCGAGCGTGCGCACCTGGGTGTAGACTTGCTCGCTTTTTGCGCAAATAGAGAGTCGCAGGAATGAAGCCGTTCGCCTTCCGTTATCTGCTTGTTGCCGCGTTTTCGTTAGTCCTGGCCGCGTGTTCCAGTGCCCCGGTCGAGCAGTCGACCGCGCCTGTCGAGGCTGATCCTTGGGGAGCGCTGCAGCAGAACATCGCCAGCAACGAACTGGCCACCGCTGAAGATCAACTGACTACCCTGCAGGCCCAGGCGCCGGATGACGCGCGGGTCGAGCAGTACCAACGCCAGTTGGCCGAGGCCTACCTGCAACGCAGCCAGATCGTCCTGCAAAAGGGCGATGTGAATGCTGCCGCGACCGCCCTGGCGCGCGCCCGGGCGTTGATGCCACAAGCCCCGGCGCTGACCGGCGGCGATGCCGTGGCCCTGGCGCGCAAGGCTGAACTGGAGCGGGCCGAGGCGGCGTTGAAGGCTGCCGAGGCCAAGCCGAAAGCGCGGGTGATCGACCCGACGGCGCCGAGCACGGTGGTCGCACTAAAGACCACGGATAGCCGCGCGCTGCGCCGGCAGCTCGACGACATCGCTGCGGATGTGCTGAGTTATCAGTGCGAAGTGGTGTTCCAGGTGCCGCGCACCGACGATGCACCTTGGCTGAAAACCCTGTTGGAGAAGCGCGTGCGCAAGCTCGACAGCGGCTTTGAGCTGAAGCAGCGGCATGAGATTCAGCGCTCGTTGCCGGCGCAGGTGGTGCTGGTTCCGCACCAGGGTTGAGAGTGCCGGGGCTGCTGCGCAGCCCACCATCGCGACACAAGGCCGCTCCCACAGTAGATTGCCTAACGCGGTCCATTGTGGGAGCGGCCTTGTGTCGCGATAGGGCCGCACAGCGGCCCCGGCGATCTCAGGCTGGAATCGCTTCGGCAGCCGCCTCGCGCGCCCAGACCCGATGCCCCTCGACGGCTTTGACGAAGGCATCGATCACTTTCTGATCATCCCCCACCAGTAGGCCGGCGTCTTCTTTAAGGCCCAGGCTATCCAACAGCGCCTTGCCATCCTTCGCCACACCGATCGCCTTCAGATGTTTGTAGCCCTCAAGCAGATAATGCTTGGCCAGACCGCTACCAGCCAACGCCTGCAGGGAAGCCTTGCCCGCCGGCACCAGAATGCCGTCGACCATTACCGAAGGCATCCCCTCCATCGAAGCATCCACCGGCAACGCCTTGCCATCCGCGGTCTTCACTGGTGCCGAACTCGGCCCCAGCAACAGCGGCCGAGCAGCCTGTGCTTCCAAGGCTTTCACCAGCCGGTCAACATCAGCGCCATCGACGCCATCGGCCACCAGCAGGGCGATTTTGCGCCCCTTGATGCCGACGCTGCCTGGCAGGTTCATCTGGCTCAACGCCGGCGATTTCGCCAGGCTCGAACCCTTGACCTGCACCGTGCCCTTCTTCGGCGCCGGCAAACCGAGGTTGGCCGCCACCGCCGCCGCCAGCTTGAGATCGATGTTGGCCAGGATCTCATTTACTTCGCGAATACGGATGTGCTCACGCTCGACCTTGCCCAGCTCGAAGCTGTAGGCCTTGATGATGTGCTGCTGCTCGTTCTCGCTCATGCTCTGGAAGAACAGCCGGGCCTGCGAGAAGTGGTCGCTGAACGACTCGCTGCGCTGGCGAATCTTGGTAGCGTCGATACGTTCCTGATGACTCTCGAAGCCGCCATCCTCGGCTGCCGGCGCGGTTTCCTTCGGCCAGCCGCCGTCGATGCTGTTCGGCTCATAGGAGGCGCGGCCCTTGTCGATGGTCATCCGGTGCAACGCGTCGCGCTGGCCATTGTGGTTGGGCGCCACCGGTCGATTGATGGGAATCTCATGGAAGTTTGGCCCACCGAGGCGGCTGATCTGGGTGTCGGTGTAGGAGAACAGCCGGCCCTGTAACAGCGGGTCGTTGCTGAAGTCGATGCCAGGGACGATGTGCCCCGGGCAGAAGGCGATCTGCTCGACCTCGGCAAAGAAATTGTCCGGGTTGCGGTTGAGTACCATCTTGCCCAGCGGCGTCACCGGTACCAGCTCTTCTGGGATGATCTTGGTCGGGTCGAGCAGGTCGAAGTCGAATTTGTGCTCGTCGGCCTCAGGGACGATCTGCACGCCCAGCTCCCATTCCGGGTAGTCGCCGGTCTCGATAGCCTCCCACAGGTCACGACGATGGTAGTCGGTGTCCTTGCCGGCAAGCTTCTGCGCTTCATCCCACAGCACGGAGTGCACGCCTTGGGCTGGTTTCCAGTGGAACTTGACGAAGCTGGCAACGCCTTCGGCATTGATCAGACGGAAGGTGTGTACGCCAAAGCCTTCCATCATGCGCAAGCTGCGCGGGATGGCTCGGTCAGACATGGCCCAGATGACCATGTGCGCCGACTCTGGTACCAGCGAGACGAAGTCCCAGAAGGTATCGTGTGCCGAACCGCCTGTCGGAATCTCGTTATGCGGCTCGGGTTTCACCGCATGGACGAAGTCAGGAAACTTGATCGCATCCTGAATGAAGAACACCGGCATATTGTTGCCAACCAGGTCGAAGTTACCTTCATCTGTGTAGAACTTAACGGCAAAACCGCGCACATCACGCACGGTATCGCCCGACCCGCGCGGCCCCTGCACGGTTGAGAAACGTACAAATACCGGGGTGATCGCTTCCGGATCGCGCAGGAAACCCGCCTTGGTCAGTGCAGCATGATCGCCGTAACTCTGGAAATAGCCATGCGCGCCAGTACCGCGGGCGTGGACGATACGCTCCGGGATACGCTCATGGTCAAAATGGGTGATCTTCTCGCGCATGATGAAGTCTTCGAGCAGCGAAGGCCCGCGTGCGCCGGCTTTGAGCGAGTTCTGGTTGTCGGCTATCTTCACGCCCT
Source organism: Pseudomonas sp. BP8 (assembly GCF_017875955.1). GTDB lineage: Bacteria > Pseudomonadota > Gammaproteobacteria > Pseudomonadales > Pseudomonadaceae > Aquipseudomonas. The sequence continues at coordinate 445,656 of NZ_JAGINK010000001.1, forward strand.
GGTTGGTGCGCAACGCCTCACCGGTGGCGTCAGCACGGAAATTCTCCAGGCTCTGCAGCTTGGCGTTGGTATTGGCCTTGTCTGGGGTCTGGGTACCGGCGAGCTGGCTTTCTCGGGGGGCGTCGGTCTTCTTGCTGGACATCTGCGGATCTCCTCATCAGGTCTTCAGGCCGCCCTTGGGGGCTTGTTCTAGTAGTGACTGGAGGCTGATCACAGGCGTTCAATAAGCTTTACCGGCTGTCGCGTTATGCCCATACGATTGGACCGTTACGAAATAAATGCTAAGAACAGCTAAGGGAAAAGGCTAAAATGCGCCTCCGACTAACCGCTGCCCCAATTTCCATGCGCCCCACAAGGTTCGCTACGTGATCGAGTTTCAACATGTGCACAAAACCTACCGCGTCGCCGGTAGGGACATCCCCGCCCTCAACCCGACCAGCCTGACCATTGAAAATGGCCAGGTGTTCGGCCTGATCGGCCACTCCGGCGCCGGCAAGAGCACCTTGCTGCGCCTGATCAACCGCCTTGAAGCGCCAAGCGGCGGCAAGATCATCGTCGATGGCGAGGACGTCACCGCGTTCGACGCCAACCAGCTGCGCGGCTTCCGCCAGCAGGTCGGGATGATCTTCCAGCACTTCAACCTGCTGGCGTCCAAGACCGTTGCCGACAATGTGGCCCTGCCACTGATCCTGGCCGGCAACCTCTCGCGCAGCGAGATCGACAAGCGCGTCACTGAATTGCTGGCCCGGGTCGGTCTGTCGGACCACGCCAAGAAGTACCCGGCGCAGCTCTCTGGCGGGCAGAAACAGCGCGTCGGCATCGCCCGCGCCCTGTCCACCCGGCCGAAGATCCTGCTCTGCGACGAGGCCACCAGCGCCCTCGACCCGCAGACCACGGCCTCGGTGCTGCAACTGCTGGCGGAAATCAACCGCGAGCTGAAGCTGACCATCGTCCTGATCACCCATGAAATGGACGTGATCCGTCGTGTGTGCGACCGCGTGGCGGTGATGGATGCCGGCCTGATCGTCGAGCAAGGGCCGGTGGCCGAAGTGTTCCTGCACCCGCAGCACCCGACCACCAAGCGGTTTGTCCAGGAAGACGAGCAGGTCGATGAAGGCGAGCAGCGTGATGACTTCGCCCACGTGCCTGGGCGCATCGTGCGCCTGACCTTCCAGGGCGAGGCCACCTACGCGCCGCTGCTGGGCACCGTGGCCCGCGAGACCGGCGTCGACTACAGCATTCTTGCCGGACGTATCGACCGCATCAAGGATGTCCCCTATGGGCAGCTGACCCTCGCCGTGACCGGTGGTGACATGGAAGCGGCGTTCGCCCGCTTCACCGCAGCTGATGTACATATGGAGGTACTGCGTTGATGGACGCTCTGAATTTCTTCGCCAATGTCGACTGGGCCGAAATCTGGCTGGCGACCATCGACACCATGATCATGCTGTTCGGTTCGCTGTTCTTCACCGTGCTGCTCGGCCTGCCGCTGGGCGTGCTGCTGTTCCTCTGCGGGCCGCGGCAGATGTTCGAGCAGAAGGGCGTATACGCGCTGCTGTCGCTGGTGGTGAACATCCTGCGCTCGCTGCCGTTCATCATCCTGCTGATCGTGATGATCCCGGTCACCGTGCTGATCACCGGCACCTCGCTGGGCGTCGCCGGCGCCATCCCGCCGCTGGTAGTGGGCGCCACGCCGTTCTTCGCACGCCTGGTGGAAACCGCTCTGCGTGAAGTCGACCGCGGCATCATCGAGGCGACCCAGTCGATGGGCGCCACCACCCGCCAGATCATCACCAACGCGCTGCTGCCCGAGGCGCGCCCGGGCATCTTCGCCGCAATCACCGTGACCGCCATTACCTTGGTGTCGTACACCGCGATGGCCGGCGTTGTGGGTGCCGGTGGCCTGGGTGACCTGGCGATCCGTTTCGGCTACCAGCGCTTCCAGACCGACGTAATGGTGGTCACCGTGGTCCTGCTGTTGATCCTGGTTCAAGTTCTGCAGAGCGTTGGCGACAAACTGGTCGTGCACTTTTCCCGTAAGTAACCCCAATGGGGTCGGCCGAGCCGACCCGTTCGGGGGCCGTCGCGGCCCTCACAAGGAGTGTTTGATGAAGAAGCTGCTTGCTGTCGTCGCCGCCGTCGCGGCCTTTTCGGCCAATGCCGAATCCCTGACCGTCGCCGCCACCCCCGTGCCGCACGCCGAGATCCTCGAATTCGTCAAGCCGGCCTTGGCCAAGCAAGGCGTTGAGCTGAACGTGAAGGTGTTCACCGACTACGTCCAGCCAAACGTGCAAGTCGCCGAAAAGCGCCTGGACGCCAACTTCTTCCAGCACCAGCCGTACCTGGATGAGTTCAACAAGGCCAAGGGCACCCACCTGGTCAACGTCGCCGGCGTGCACCTGGAGCCGCTGGGCGCTTATTCGAGCAAGTTCAAGACCCTCGCCGAGCTGCCTGCCGGCGCCACCGTGGTGATCCCCAACGACGCCACCAACGGCGGCCGCGCGCTGTTGCTGCTGGACAAGGCTGGGGTAATTGCGCTCAAGGACAAGAGCAACATCCTGTCCACCGTGAAAGACATCACCGGTAACAGCAAGAACCTGAAATTCCGTGAGCTGGAAGCCGCGACCATCCCGCGCGTGCTGACCCAGGTCGAGCTGGCGCTGATCAACACCAACTATGCGTTGGAAGCCAAGCTCAACCCTGAGAAGGACGCTCTGGTGATCGAAGGCAACGACTCGCCTTACGTCAACATCCTGGTCTCGCGTGAAGACAACAAGGATTCCGCGGCGATGAAGAAGCTGGTAGCGGCGCTGCACTCGCCTGAAGTGAAAGCGTTCATTAACGAGAAGTACAAAGGTGCAGTGATTCCGGCGTTCTGATCCGTAATCCAGTGGGGCCGCTTTGCGGCCCTTTCGCGACACAAGGCCGCTCCCACAGTTGACTGCGCAACGCGGTCCCTTGTGGGAGCGGCCTTGTGTCGCGAAAGGGCTGCGAAGCAGCCCCATTTTTTGCCAGCAGATCAGTCGCGCTTGACCAAGCCCGGCAGCTGCGCCAGCAACTTCTGATTATTGAACGGCGCCCGAATGAACCCCCGCTGGCGCCCGTCCGGGCCGACAATCGCCAGGTTGCCACTGTGATCCACGGTGTACCCAGGCTTGCTGGTATCCGCCGGAATAAACGGAATGCTCAAGGCATTGGCGAGTTTCTGGGTATCCTCGATCGACCCCGCCAGACCCACGAAATCCTTGTCGAAGTAGCCCAGGTACTGCTTGAGCTGTTCAGCCGTATCGCGGTGCGGATCGACACTCACCAAGACCACCTGCAACCGATCCAGCGCCTCCTTGGGCAGCTCGCTCTTGACCTGACGCAACTGGGCCAGGGTGGTCGGGCAGATGTCTGGGCAGTAGGTATAGCCAAAGAACAACAGCGACCACTTGCCCTTGAGCTGGTCCAGCGCAACCGGCTGGCCATTCTGGTCGCGCATCTCTACCGCCGGCACGCTGCGGCTCTGCGGCAGCAGAATGATCCCGGCGTCGATCAGCTCGGCAGGGTTCGCCTCACTGCGGCCATTGAGCACCTTGTTGACAGTCAGACCGAGGATCAACGCGACCACGGCAACGAGGATGAAGACGGTTTTCTGGGTTCGGGTCATAGACTCAGCTTGAACAGATAGTGGTCAACAAGCAGCGCGATGAACAGACCGAACAGGTACCACACCGAGTACTTGAAGGTCTTGATCGCCGCGTGCGGCCGGGTGCCACGGTACAACACCCAGGCCCAGCCGACAAAACGCAGGCTGAGCAGCAGGGCACAGCCCAGGTACACCAGGCCGCTCATGCGGATGACAAAAGGTAGCAGGCTGACCGCCAGCAGGATCAGGCTGTACAGCAGGATATGCAGCGCGGTGTAACGCTCGCCGTGGGTCACCGGCAACATGGGAATATCGGCCTTGGCGTATTCCTCCTTGCGGTGGATGGCCAACGCCCAGAAGTGCGGCGGGGTCCAGGCAAAAATGATCAGCACCAGGAGCAAGGGCTCGGCGCTGATGTGGCCGGTGACCGCCACCCAGCCCAGCAACGGCGGGGCGGCGCCAGCCAGGCCGCCGATGACGATGTTCTGCGGCGTGGCCCGCTTGAGATAGCCGGTATAGACCACGGCGTAGCCGAGCAGCGAGGCCAGCGTCAGCCAGGCGGTGAGGGGGTTGGTGAACACCAGCAGCAAGGTCATCCCCAGCAGCGCCAAGGCCAAGGCAAATCCCAACGCCAGCAACGGCGCAATTCGCCCCTCGGCCAAGGGCCGCTTGTGGGTACGCGCCATGAGGGCGTCGATGCGTCGGTCGAGCACATGGTTGACCGCCGCGGCCGCGCCTGCGCACAGGCCGATTCCCAGGTTGCCGAACACCAGCACCGGCCAGGCCACGCCAGCCCGCGTGGCCAGGAACATGCCCACCAGCGAGGTGATCAGCATCAGCACCACCACCTTGGGTTTGGTCAGCTCCAGGTAATCACGCCAGCCGGCCTGCTGCCGGGCTTCACTCAGAATCGTCGCCACGCATCACTCCTCATCGGCACATGCGCACCCGCCACTCGGGTAAAGCGCCAGCCATGCCCCACGCGAACCTTGTCGACCACCCGGATGCGGTAGTTGACCAAAACCATGCTCAGCAGCAACAGTGCGCCACCCGCGTTGTGCGCCACCGCCACGGCCAGCGGCAGGTGGAACACGACGTTGCTGATACCCAGGCAGACCTGTACAGCCAAGGCCACCAGCACCAGCCGCGCCAGCCCGGCCAAGCCATTGCGGTAGAGCTTCCAGCTGAGCATCAGCAGCACCAGGGTCACCAGCAAAGCGCCCAGGCGGTGACTGAGATGGATGGCCGTGCGCGCGTCGCTGTCCAACTGCCCGCCGAGGTAGTTGGGGCCAACCTGCTGAGTCAGGTGGAAACCATTGCTGAAGTCCGCCGCTGGCCACCATTGGCCATGGCAGGTCGGCAGATCGATGCAGGCAACCGCCGCGTAGTTGGCACTGACCCAACCGCCCAGGGTTACCTGCCCGATCACCACCAACAACCCCAGGACGGCGATCCGCCGTAGGCTCAGCGGCAGCTTGGGCGGCGGCGCAAACGCCCGCGACAGGCGCAGCGACAGCAGCAACAGCAGGCTCAGGGTGGTAAAGCCGCCGAGCAGGTGCGCCGTGACCACCTGCGGCCACAGTTTGAGCGTTACCGTCCACATGCCGAAGGCCGCCTGTGCCAGCACCACCGCCAGCAACAGCAGCGGCAGGCGATAGGGCTGACCGTCACGCCCATGGCGACGCAGCGCCTGCCACGCCAGCGCAGCGATCACCAGCGCCAGGCCGCCGGCAAAATAGCGATGGACCATCTCCGCCCAGCCTTTGGCGGTTTCCACCGGATGCTCCGGGAAATGCAGCTCAGCATGCGCCAACTGCGCGTCGCTCTTCGGCACACTGATAAAGCCGTAGCAGCCGGGCCAGTCCGGGCAGCCGAGGCCTGCGTGAGTCAGGCGGGTATAGGCGCCCAGCAGGACGACCACAAGGGCCAGCAGGGTAGCGAACACAGCGAGACGATAGCCGGGTCTGGCCATGGCGTGGCTCCTATCCGATGTTGGACAGCTTGAGCAGGTGGCGCAGGTCATCCAGCACGTGCTTGCCTTTGACCTTGGCGTCGTAGCGCAGCACCAGGTTGCCGTGTGGGTCGACGATCCATAGTTGCGGGCCAGGCTCGCTGACCGCCTGACGGTAGCGCTGCACGTCGAGGGGATAACGCTGCAACTGCGGGTACCCGCGACCAAGCACCGCCTGGTAGTCGCCTGGCAGCGCCTGCGCAGTCGCCAGGGCATGGCTGGCGCGGCTGGCATCGCGGCCCAGGCCAATCTGGATCTGCCGGGCCAGATACACCAGTTGCTGGCAGTCCTCAGCGCAGCTCGCCGGGGCGCTGACCAGCAGTTGCCAACGCTGGTCCTGCGCGGTGATGCCGATATCGCCACGCCCTTGGCCGTTGCCGATCATCGCTCCGTGAAAGCTGCGACCTTCCGGTACCCAGAACTGGAACTTGTACATACTGGTGGCCAGGATCATCGGGCCGAGGGTCACCAGCAGGATCAGCAGCAGTTGCAAGCGCCCACGCGCTCGCGGCTTGAGGCGTTCAGGCACGTCCAGTGGACTCGTGGCGGCGCTCATGGTGATGCTCCTTGTTGTTGTTGTGCCAGCCGAAGTACAGGTACAGCAGCACCAGCGCCGCCGACAGGGCGAACCACTGCACGGCATAGCCCAGGTGCTTTTCCGGGCCCATGGCGACTACCGGCCAGGCCAGCCCGTAGCTGGCCGGGCCGGGTTCGAGGCGCAGTTCATGGGCGAAACCTTGCCGACCCAGTCGTTGCCAGAGCGGGCCGACATCGATGGCCGTCAACAACTGCGGCCAGTGCCCACCGACCGGGTCGGGATGCAACTGAAAGGCGCTGCCTGGCGCGACATACACCGAGGCTTGCAGAGCAAGCGCCTGCACCGGGGTGTCGAAGCGCACCGGCACCCGCCGGTCCGGCCACGGCAGCCAGCCGCGGTTGACCAGCAGCCAGAGGCCGCTGCTCTGGTCGAGGAAGGGCTGCAGTAGTTCGACCCCGACCTGGCCATCGCGCAGGCGGTTGTCCAGCAGCAGGCTGTGCTCGCTGTCGAAGTGGCCGTACAGCTGCACGCGGTAGAAGGCCGGATCGGGCAATTGCTGCAGGTGCGCCACTGTCTGCGGTGCTTCGATCGAGCGCTCGGCGTAGCTGTCGAGCAGCGCGCGTTTTTCGTCGGCACGGCGCAGCTGCCAGCAGCCGAGCGCGATCAATCCTGGCAGCAGCGCGAGCACTACCAGGGTGGGTACCAGGCCGGGGCGAAAGGGCTTCACCGGGGCCTCGGCGGGTCGAGCGCTATACTGAAAGTCATCACTGCATCCCCCGGAGTGCCGCCATGCTCAAGGCCGCGATTGTCCTGTTGCTGTTGGCTACCATCGCCAGTCTGTTCAGTGGCCTGGTGTTTCTGGTCAAGGATGAGCAGAGCTCGACCCGCCTGCTCAAGGCGCTGACCGTGCGCGTCAGCCTGGCGGCCCTGACCCTGGCCCTGGTGACCTGGGGCTTCATGAGCGGCCAGTTGGTCTCCCACGCCCCGTTCTGAGTCCTGCACCGCCCTGCATTCCAACATCTCCCCTGTAGGAGCGGGCTTGTCCCGCGAAGAGGCCGGTCCAGCTACCGTGGTGTGTGGCACCGGCTTTGCCGGTTTCGCGGGACAAGCCCGCTCCTACAGGGTCAGGCGGTGTGCTTGTTAGAGCACATACACAAAGATGAACAGCCCGATCCACACCACATCGACAAAGTGCCAATACCAACTGGCCGCTTCGAAACCGAAATGTTTTTCGGCATTGAAGTGCCCACGCAACACGCGGCAGAACATCACGATCAGAATGATCGTGCCCAAGGTCACGTGGGCACCGTGAAAGCCGGTGAGCATGAAGAACGTCGCGCCATAGATACCCGAGCCCAGCGTCAGCCCCAGTTCGTTGTAGGCCTCGTGGTACTCGTAGGCCTGCAACGCGACGAACGCCAGCCCCAGCAAAATGGTCAGCCCCAGCCACAGCTTCAGTGGGCCACGGTGATCCTTGCGCAGGGCATGGTGGGCAATGGTGATGGTCACGCTGGAGCTGACCAGCAGCAGGGTGTTGATCAGCGGCAGGTGCCACGGGTCGATGACATCCTTGGGCGGTGGGAACAGTTTCGGGTCTGGGGTGTGCAGCAACGGCCAGGCGAACTCGAAGCTCGGCCAGAGCATGTGCGCGACGCCCTTGGCGCCCTCGCCGCCGAGCCACGGCCCGGCCAGCACTCGCACATAGAACAGCGCACCGAAGAAGGCCAGGAAGAACATCACTTCGGAGAAGATGAACCAGCCCATGCCCCAGCGAAACGAGCGGTCCAACTGCGGGCTGTAGAGGCCGGCCTTGCTCTCTTTGATCACCGCGCCAAACCAGCCAAACAACATGTAGGCCAGGCACAGCGCACCGGCGAAAAAGATCAGCGGCCCGTGCGATTCAGGGTGGCCGGCCTTCAGATCATTGAACCAGGTCCCCAGGCCAAACACCGTGATGAACATGCCGATGGTGGCGATGATCGGCCATTTGCTCTGCGCCGGGACGTAGTAGTGATCGTGACTTGCCATTGCTGTTCTCCTTCCCTCAGCGGGCGCGCTGGACGCCCTCGGTCGCAACGTGCGCGACTGGCGGGTGGCGAGCGGTGATGTCGAACAAGGTGTAGGCCAGGGTCAGGTGCTTGACGTTGCCCGGCAGGTCACGGTCGACGATGAAGCGCACCGGCATTTCGATGCGTTCACCGGGTTGCAGGACCTGCTGGGTAAAGCAGAAGCACTCGGTCTTGTGAAAATACGCAGCCGCCTCGGCCGGGGTGATGCTGGGGATGGCTTGGGCGCTCATGGGTTTGTCGGTCGGGTTGTGGGCGACGAAGATCATCTGGTTGACGGCCCCAGGGTTGACCTCGATCTGATCGGCGCGTGAATGAAAGTCCCAGACCATGTCACTGGCATTGGTCGACAAGAACTGCACACGTACCGTGCGCGAGGGGTCGCTGACCTGGCTCCCTTCATAGGGGCCGCCGGTCTTGCCGTTGATGCCGAAAGCCTTGCACATCACGTCGTAGATCGGCACCAGAGCAAAGCCGAAGGCGAACATCACCACCGTCAGCAGCAACAGGCGGCGCACCAGGCGTTTGAGCGGCAGGCCAGTCATCGACGCGCTCCTATTTCACTTCCGGTGGAGTCTGGAAGGTGTGGTACGGCGCTGGCGATGGCACCGACCATTCCAGCCCTTCGGCACCGTCCCATGGCTTGGCCGGCGCCGGTACGCCGCCACGAATGGTCTTGATCACGATGAACAGGAAGAAGATCTGCGTAGCGCCGAACATGAATGCGCCGATCGAAGAGACCATGTTGAAGTCGGCAAACTGCAGGTTGTAGTCCGGGATGCGCCGCGGCATGCCGGCCAGGCCGACGAAGTGCATGGGGAAGAAGGCCAGGTTCATGCCGACAAACGACAACCAGAAGTGCAGCTTGCCGAGGGTTTCGTCGTACATGTGGCCGGTCCACTTCGGCAGCCAGTAATAGGCCGAGGCAAAGATGCCGAAAATCGCCCCCGGAACCAGCACATAGTGGAAGTGCGCCACCACGAAATAGGTGTCGTGATACTGGAAGTCCGCCGGGGCAATCGCCAGCATCAGTCCAGAGAAACCGCCAATCGTGAACAGAATGACAAAAGCGATGGCGAACAGCATCGGCGTCTCGAAGGTCAGCGCCCCTTCCCACATGGTGCTGACCCAGTTGAACACCTTGACCCCGGTAGGTACCGCGATAAGCATGGTTGCGTACATGAAGAACAGCTCGCCGACCACCGGGATGCCGACCACGAACATGTGGTGAGCCCAGACGATGAACGACAGGAAGGCGATCGCCCCCGTGGCGTAGACCATCGAGGTGTAGCCGAACAGCGGCTTGCGCGAAAACGCCGGGATGATCGAGCTGACCGCGCCAAACGCCGGCAGGATCATGATGTACACCTCGGGGTGGCCGAAGAACCAGAACACATGCTGGAACAGCACCGGGTCACCGCCGCCCGCTGCACTGAAGAAGCTGGTGCCGAAGTGGATATCCATCAGCATCATGGTCACCACGCCTGCCAACACCGGCATCACCGCGATCAGCAAGAAGGCGGTGATCAGCCAGGTCCAGACGAACAGTGGCATTTTCATCAAGGTCATGCCGGGTGCGCGCAGGTTGAGGATGGTCGCGATCACATTGATTGCGCCCATGATCGAGCTGATGCCCATCAGGTGGATGGCGAAGATGAAGAAGGTCACGCTGGCCGGGGCGTAGGTGGTGGACAGCGGGGCGTAGAAGGTCCAGCCGAAGTTCGGCCCGCCGCCAGGGCTGAACAGGGTCGAGACCAGCAACAGGAAAGCCGCCGGCAGTAGCCAGAAGCTGAAGTTGTTCATCCGCGGCAGGGCCATGTCTGGCGCGCCGACCATCAGCGGGATCATCCAGTTGGCCAGGCCGACGAAGGCCGGCATCACCGCGCCGAAGACCATGATCAGACCATGCATGGTGGTCATCTGGTTGAAGAAGGCCGGCTCGACGATCTGCAGCCCGGGCTGGAACAGCTCGGCGCGGATGACCATGGCGAACGAGCCACCGAGCAGGAACATGGCGAAGCTGAACCACAGGTACATCGTGCCGATGTCCTTGTGGTTGGTGGTGAGCACCCAACGCATCAGGCCCTTGGCCGGGCCATGCGCGTGTTCATGGCCGTGGCCGTGGTCGTCATCGATCACTGCACTCATGTCCTGTCTCCTGCAATCCACTGGCTGCAACGGGGATAGCGGTTCATTTGGCTTCTGCCTGCTTGAGCGCCAGCACATCCTTCGGCGTGACCATGTCACCCTTGTTGTTGCCCCAGGCATTGCGCTCGTAGGTGACGACGGCGGCGATATCGACTTCCGACAGCTGCTTGCCGAACGCAGCCATGGCGGTGCCGGGCTTGCCGTGGAAGACAATCCCCAAGTGCTCTTCGAGAGGCCCGGTGGCGATCTTCGAGCCTTTCAAGGCCGGGAACATTGGCGGCAGGCCCTGACCTTCGGCCTGGTGACAGGCGACGCAGGTGGTGTGGTAGACCTTGTCGCCGCGGGCGACCAGCTCTTCAAGCGTCCACTCCTTGCTGGTCAGCTCCTTGAGCTGGGCTGCCTCGGCTTTGCGCTCGCTCAGCCAGGTGTCGTAGTCGGCCTTGGACTTGACCTCGACCACCACCGGCATGAAGCCGTGGTCCTTGCCACACAATTCGGTGCACTGGCCGCGATAGATGCCGGGCTTCTCGACGCGCGTCCAGGCCTCGTTGACGAAGCCTGGGATGGCGTCACGCTTGACCGCAAACGCCGGTACCCACCAGGAGTGGATGACGTCGGCAGCGGTGACCAGGAAGCGCACCTTGGCACCAACCGGCAGCACCAGCGGCTGGTCGACTTCCAGCAGGTAGTGTTCGTCCTTGGGTGCCTTGTTCTGGATCTGTTCGGCGGGGGTGGCCAGGTTGCTGAAGAACTCGACGTCCTGACCCAGGTATTTGTAGTGCCACTTCCACTGGTAGCCGGTGACCTGGATGTCGATGTCCGACTCGCTGGCGTCATAGATGTCGATCAGGGTCTTGGTGGCCGGAATGGCCATCACCACGAGGATCAGCAAGGGGACTACGGTCCAGAGGATTTCTACCCACGTGTGCTCGTGAAAGTGCGCTGGCTGCTGGCCGGTGGAGCGGCGGTGGATGACCATCGACCAGAACATCGCGCCAAACACCACGATGCCGATGACCACGCAGATCCAGAAGATGGTCATGTGCAGATCGAACACTGCGTGGGAGACTTCCGTCGCCCCTGGCGCCATGTTGACGGTCCATGCGGCCTGCGCCTGACCGAAAACCGACCACAACAGAAGGCCCATCCAGACATGTGGATGTCGCATCATTGCGGGTTCCCCTTATCGTTCTTGTAGTCCCGGAGGCATAGACCTTGGGCAAGGGGGGGCGGCGGTCAAGACAGCCTACTTCGACGACCGAGCTCCTCTGCAAACTGCAGGCGGGCCTCATCAACGAATCACGTTCAACCCGAGTATAGACAGCCACTAATGGCGCGCAATGCAGCCTGTGAAATGATCGTCATGAAACAGGAAAAACCGCTGGAAGCCGCATGAATGCTGATGCATGGCACAATAATGGCCAAGATATATAGCTGACTGCGCACACGTTTGCGCGTTTTATAACAAATACGTCTTAGGTATTCCGTATACCGAGCTAACTTAGAGTCTTCCGTAAAAGCTGTCTTCCATTTGTCATCCCTTGTCCCTGGAGTTGTCATGAACATCGCTGCTGTACGCGAGCAGATCAAAGAAGCCCATCAACATGAGAGCCGGACCGGCCAACTGCAACAGCGTCTGGAGGCGCAACTGCCTCATCTGCATCCTACGATTCAACTCCCCGAGCAGGATGCCCAGGGTACTTTGGCGCGCTTCGTCTGCGCCTACATCGATGAGGTTCCGGAACTGCTCGAGGCCGCCCATGAAGTGGCCCTTGAAGCCGGTATCGAATCGCAGATCAAACCGGTACTGAAGATTGCCGAGGCTTACTTCCAGCAGCCGCCGAGTGTCATGCAAGGCCACGTGGGGCTGGATTGCCTGCTGGATGAGGCGTATCTGGCGCATCGCCTGGTGGAGGAGGTGAATGACCTGTACATCAAGCATTTCGGCCAGCCGCTGATCCCGGCGGACACCACCGTGGCCAATCTCATCGCGCATCAGCTGATCGGTGAAGCATTTGCCAACCAGCTGGATGAGGTTGTCCATCATTCGGTGGACGAGATGCTCAATGACGAGAGCTTTGCCCTGGAATCGGTCGAGGCCTATCGTGCCAAACTGAGCAGCCCCGAAACCGGCGAGGCCTGGAAACGCTGGCCGTGCCTGTCGCGACGGTTAGGTGTCGAGCTCAGCCAGCCGGCTTGAGCCACGTGGCTTGATGGCCGAATGTCACCCATGTAGCGGGAGCTGCTCCGGAAAGCGCTCCCGCTGACCGCTAAAACGGCCAATTGCTACGGTCTTCCTCCCCCGACCACGAGGTCGGCGAATTCAGTTCGATGAGGAAGCAAGCATGGCGCTCAAATGGAACAGGCTGTACACCGATCTGCTGCGTGGCAGTCGCTCGACATTATGGGGTAACTGGGCCCTGAACCCGGTCATCAAACCTGGCGCGGTGGGTATCGTAGACCCCTCGTCCGGCGACTTCACATTGGTCAACGACGTGCTGCCCAACGCGGAAGTGATCAAGATGGAGCAAGGCCGGCGCTGGTCGATCAGCTCCAAGGATGTCACCCGCAACCAAACCAAAGCCAACATTTCCGGCACCGTGTTCGACCCTGCCACTGGCGCACAGGTCAAACCCGACCTGACCATCGAGTGGGCCTTTGGCAAAGAGCAGTCGATCGTTTCCGAATTTGCCCTTAACTCCGAACACCGCTTGAAGGATCTGGCCCTGCTCCGTGATCAGTTCGACTGGCTGTACGCCCAGGCCGAGAAAGTCGGCATGGCCAGCAACGGCAGGATTGCCGAAGGCTTTGGCGTGGTGACCAACGTGATCTATGCCGATAGCGGCGTGAATGCCGGAGCCAAGAGCAAAGATGCCACGTTTTCCATGAGCGGCACGGCCAGTGGCCTCAATACGTTGCTGGGGGAAAACGGCATCTCGGGAAAAGGCGCAGCCACGTTCCTGACCTCGCGTAACAGCTCGGCAGTCGAATCGCACACGTTGCCTGCGCAGGATGGCCAGAAAGCCACTGCGCCCTTGCCGGTGGCCTACAGTTTCGCCTCGTTTGGCCCGGGTAAACTGGTCATACCCGTCTGGGTGCAACAGATCGGCACGCTGCGTATGCATGTCGACAGCAAAGCCAGCTCAGCGACCACCTACCTCACCAAGGTTACCCTGGCCTACGACCTGCCTGGCAAAGGCCGCGTTGAAGAAGGCCCGATCACCATCCCGGGGGGGCTATCGCACAATTTCAACATCCCCATGGCTGCGAGTCGCCTCGACTTCAAGGCCGAGTTCGTCAACGTCGGCCAGAACGAGACCCTTCGCAGGCACTGGGCAACCCCCGTCAGCCAGTGGGTCGGCGGCGCCCGGACCATCAACCTGTACGGTACCTGGCCCGGTTCGCCGTCTGTCAAAGTGGTCGAAGAAGACTGACCTCAGACCTGCGCAGCCGTGCGTAAGCGTCCCTCGACCCTGCGCTTGAGTCCACGCTGCTCGATCAGCAGCCGCGAACCACTGGCACGGTTCGCCCGGCCCCAGTCTTCCAGCAGCTCGAGCACCGAGTGGTCGATGTAACTGAGGTTCGCCAGTGGCACGTGCAAGTGCGTGCCGGCTGGCACAGCTTCCAGCACCTGGGTCAGTGCGGGCACCTTGAGGAAGGTTGCCGCACCGCTCAGGCGAAGTTCCAGGTGCCCCGGCTTTTCCAGTTCGACCAGGTTGATCTTCAACCGCGCGGCTTTCAACGCCAGGGTCAACAGGGTCAAGGCAAAGCCCAGCAAGACGCCCGTCAGCAGGTCGGTGAAGATGATCGCAAGGGCCGTCGCGGCGTAGGTGAACATCGGCATGCGACCATAGCGACCCAGCCCGCGAAAGGCCTTGAAGTCGACCAGCTTGATACCGGTATAGACCAGCACACCGGCCAGGCTCGCCACCGGAATCTGCTGCAGCACACTGCTCAGCACCACCACGAACGCCAACAGCCAGACACCATGCAAGATCGCCGAAGCACGGGTCTGCGCCCCAGCCTGCACGTTGGCCGAGCTGCGTACGATCACCCCGGTCATCGGCAGCGCACCCAGTACACCGCAGAGCATGTTACCGATGCCCTGAGCCGACAGCTCCTTGTCAAAGTCCGAACGCTGGCCGCTGTGCATGCGGTCTACCGCCGCCGCCGACAGCAGGGTTTCGGCACTGGCGATAAAGGCCAGAGCAAAGGCCGCCACCAGCAGGGTCGGGTCGGCCAGCTTCAACAAATCGTCAGGCCGCAGCCAGTCGATAGCTTCGGACAGGTCTGCCGGTACCACCACGCGATTGACTTCCAATGCCAGCCACATGCTGATCACTGTCATCGTCGCCACCCCGAGCAGCGCACCTGGCACAAAGCGCAGGCGCTGCGGCCGCCAGCGCTCCCACGCCCACATCATGGCGATGGTGCCCAGCCCGAGCACACCGGCTTGCCAGCCAGCGCCAGCACTTTCCAGCGGCATCGCCGCATCCAGCGTAGCGGGGAATTCCAACAGGTTCTGCAAGCCCGATGGCTGTGGCGCGGTGTCGAACATCACATGCACCTGTGACAGCACGATCAGCACGCCGATCCCGGCGAGCATGCCGTACACCACCGCCGGTGCCGTGACCCGGAACCAGCAGCCCAGGCGAAAACGCCCGGCCAGCAGTTGCAGCAGGCCCGCCAACAGCAGGATCGGCCCGAGCATGGCCATGCCATGTTGCCGTACCAGCTCGAACACCAGCACCGCCAGGCCTGCAGCAGGGCCGCTGACCTGTAACGGCGAGCCGGCAATGAAGCCGACCACCAGGCCGCCGATGATACCGGTGATCAGCCCCTTGGCTGGCGGCATGCCTGAGGCAATCGCGATGCCCATGCACAACGGCAGGGCCACCAGGAAGACCACTACCGACGCTAGCAACTCACGCGGCAGGGCCGCTTTTATCTGTGTCTTGTTCACCCTGTTTCTCCTTTCTCTGTCGCACGGCCATTCCGCTGGCCGTAGGCACGTTTGGGCCCTGACGAACGCGCAGGCGCGGGCCGCCAGCAGGGATGCCGGCAAGGCAGTCAGGGAAATTCAAGGCAGCCGAAAGCCGCACCGCGCCCTTATGGGTGCGGCCGGCTATCAAGGTCGTTCAGGTGTCAGGGTCGCTTAGTAGCGGCCTCTCGGAGTAGCGCAGGGTACTGGCTCGCCTGCGGTCAGCGGCAGGAAGCTGTCGCTGGTGGCGTCGTAGGCTTCGATACGGCTGGTCTCGATGTCGTAGATCCAACCGTGGATGTACAGCTGGCCGGCGGCCAGGCGCGAGGCAACCGAAGGGTGAGTGCGCAGGTGATGCAACTGGGCGATGACGTTTTCCTTGGTCACCACTTGCATGGTCTCTTGCTCGCTGCCGCAGGAGCAGTTGTCTTCGACCACGGTGCGGGCGACTTCGGCGTGACGCAGCCAGGCCTTGACGGTGGGCATCTTCTCCAGCGAATCGGGGTTGAGTACCGCACGCATGGCGCCACAGTCAGAGTGACCACAGACGATGATGTGGTGTACGCCCAAGGCCATCACCGCATATTCGATGGCGGTGGAAACGCCGCCGTTCATCTGGCCGTAGGGCGGCACGACGTTACCGACGTTACGGGTCACGAACAGGTCGCCTGGCGAGCTTTGGGTAATCAGCTCTGGAACGATCCGCGAGTCGGCGCAAGTGATGAACATGGCGCGCGGCGTCTGTGCGGTGGCGAGCTTCTTGAACAGCTCTTGCTGCTCCGGGAACACGTCGTGATGGAAGCGCAGGAAGCCGTCGACGATATGCTTCAGGGCGGCATCGGCGCTCTCGGCGGGGGCATCGGCCGGAGTGGCTTTGGATGGGTCCTTGACGGGCATGATTCATCCTCTTGACGGTGTGTTGGTAAGTTCCATTTTACCGGTGAAAGTTTAAGTCTATGCGTGGAATTAGATGACGCGCACGGGCTATTAATCACAGTCGGTGTGGACTGATTTCCTACGCTACTAGGGAAAACTTAACTGAAACTTAATTTGAAGGCTCTAGAACGGGCGTTCCAGCTTCAAGGGGCGGGACTTTGATAATAGCAAAAAAACATCAAAGGCCAAGAGTCATTAGTAAAAATATTGTTGGGCATTAGTCGCACTAAACATCACGCGCAGAGTTAAACACGGGTTTTCGGGGGAGGGGGTACGGGTCAGAACAGCGCCATCTGTCCCCCCGGTGGGCAAAACGCCGAACAATCCAGCGCCTGTGCCTCACGCCCCTCGAACTGCAACCGGCGCATCGCCCGGGCAAAACGCTGCGCAAGCAATTCGGCAAATACGCCTTCGCCGCGCATGCGCGTACCAAACCGGCTGTCATAAAGCTCGCCGCCACGGCTCTGGCGAATCAGGCTGAGCACATGTGCAGCGCGCTGCGGGTAGTGATCCTGCAGCCACTGCTCGAACAATGGCGCCACCTCCAGTGGCAAACGCAACATCATGTATGCCGCGCTCTGCGCCCCCGCGGCCTTGGCGGCCTCGAGCAGCTGTTCGAGCTCGTTGTCGTTGATCATTGGAATCATCGGCGAACACAGCACACCCACCGGTATACCCGCCTCACGCAGTACGCGGATGGCCCGCAAGCGGGCCTTGGGCGCGGCGGCACGGGGCTCAAGCACTCGCTTGAGTTCATCATCGAGGGTGGTGAGGCTGATCATTACCCGCGCCAGGCGCTGGCTGGCCAGCTCGGCCAGCACATCCAGGTCACGCAGGATCAGCGAGCCTTTGGTGACGATGGTCACCGGGTGACGGTAGCGCAGCAGCACCTCGAGCAAGCGCCGGGTCAGGCGTTGCTCGCGTTCGATGGGTTGGTAGGGGTCGGTATTGGAGCCCAGGTTGATCGGCGCACAGACATAGCCCGGTTTGCTCAACTGCTGTTCGAGCACCTCGGCAGCGTTGGTCTTGGCGATCAGCTTGGTCTCGAAGTCCAGGCCGGGAGAGAGGTCCCAGTAGGCATGGCTGGGGCGGGCATAGCAGTAGATGCAGCCGTGCTCGCAACCGCGGTAAGGGTTGATCGAGCGGTCGAAGGGCAGGTCGGGAGAGGTGTTGCGCGTGATGATGGTCTTGGCCGTCTCGATGCGGATCTCGGTGCCCTGGGTCACGGGGACTTCCTGATACCAGCCGTCATCCTCAGCCACCGACTGGCTCGGGGCAAAGCGGTTGTGCGGATTGTGGCTGGTGCCACGGCCCTTTTGCGGTGCTGGCGTCAACATCACTCATCCCTATACTGTATCCATATACAGTATAGTTGATCAGCGGAATGTTCCAGCACCTTCTGTCAGCAGGCGGCGATCAGGCCAGTCCACGCCATTGCAGGTAAGGCTCGGCGCTCACCGGGCGCCCCATGAAGGCCTCGAAACTGGCTTTCAGTGGCCGCGAAATGCCCGGCGCGAACAACGCTTCGAGCAGCGCCAAGCCGGTGTGCTGATCGAGCAACCCCGCCTGCTCGAACCGTGAAAACAGGTCGAAGGCATACACATCCGACCACAGGTAGGCGTAGTACCCCGCGTCATAGCCTGTCACCAGGTAATCGAAGGCATGCATTGGTCGCTCGAAACCTGCCAGCGGCCAGCGTGCGGCGCGGGCATGATTGTCGAGCACGCGTTGCTCGAGAGTGCGGCCATCCCGGGGGGACAGGTGCAGGTCGAGGTCGAACAATGCATCGCCGAGGATCTTCGCGCATTCGCGGATGCTGTCGTTCTTGCCAGCGTCGAGCCAATCCTGCAACTCGGCAGCCGTCAGCGAGTGCCCCAGCTCATGGTGCGCAGAGATACTCGCCAGGTAGTCGGCATCCCAAGCCCAGCGTTCCAGCAGTTTGCCGGAAATTTCCACCCCATCCGAGCCAAGCCTCATCAGATCGGACAAGAGATGGTTATTCGTACGCACCAGCAAGTGGTGCAAGGCGTGGCCGAACTCATGGAACAGCTTGCGCAAGGCTTCATGGTCGAGCAACGGTTGGGCACCGTCCGGGCCTGGCGCAATGTCACACATGACCGCCGCGACGGCGCCGTGATAACGGCCTTCGGCGTTTACCCGACGATTCCACAGGTAAGCCGTGTACACCGCCTCCGGCTGCTTGGCGGGGTGCTGGAGGAGATCCAGATAGAGGTAGCCGAGCGAGGCGTGGTCCTTGATCACCTCATAGGTGAGCACGCTCGGGTGCCAGGCGGGGGCCTCGCTCCATCGCTGCAGGGTAACGCCAAACAGCTGCTGCGCCAGGTCGATCAGCGCCTGGACGACGGTGGGCAAAGGGAAATGATCACGGATCTGCTCCTCGGACAAGCCTGACCTCTGTTGCACCTGCAATGCCAGCAGGTAGTCGATGTCCCAGGGCTGGACCTGCTCAAGCCCGTGCTCTGCTGCCAGGCGTTGCAGCTGTTCCTGCTGAACGCGCATGACCGGGCCGATGCGCGTCGCCAGGTCGCCGAGAAACGCCTGCACGTGCTCTACGGAACCCGCACTTTTGCCCTGCATGCCCAGCTGGACGTAGTTATCGAAGCCCAGCAGGCGTGCCTTGTCTTCTCGCAGCTCGGCCAATTGCTGAAGGACGACGCCATTGTCCAGCGAAAGTTGCGGATGGCTGCCACGGGTCTGATAGAGCCGGTACATCTGCTCTCGCAGGCTGCGATCATGCACGTGGCAGAGGATGAATCGGTAGGCGAGCCCATCACAGGTCAATGGCAGGCCGTCTGTGCTGGAGGGCGCTGGCGCCATTTCCTGCAATTGGGACAGCTGCCATGGCGCAAGCCCATCCAGGCTGGCCAAGTCAGGGACAGACAACGTCGACTCGCTGACTGAGCGGGCAATGTTGTCGGAATAGCTTAATTCCAGAGTGCGAATTTGCGCTTCGATCTCTTCGAGTTGCGCCTTGGCAGCATCATCGAGCAGTACGCCGGCCAGGCGAAAATCCCGCAAGATCAGCTCCAGCGTTACTCGCTGGTGTGCGTCGAGGTGTCTGCCTATAGCGCTGTCGAACAACCTCAGGTAGAGCTGATAGAGGCGCGCATCCTTGAGTTTGTGCTTGAGTCGACTATCGACCCGTTCGTAGCCGTCGATGATTACCGCCGACCACTCATCGCTCTGGTACAGCAGCGGCACGATCACATAACGGGTGCCCAACAGCGAGGCGTCCAAATCATCAACCGCCAGCACCAGATCATCCCAGGTAGGCAGCTCGCTCTGGTTCTCGATAATCCGCTCGATAGCGAGTTCATGCTCACTAACCCGCTGCTCCAGATAGGCGCGCATCTGTGCCGGGGTCAGCTGGCTGTAGTCCAGCGGGGTGTTTTCCGGGAAGGGGAGGTTTAACGTCGACATGAGCTATCTCAGGTGGTGGTAAGAACCCCTGAGTGTCGAACGGGCAGCGATGGCAGCGTTGTTAACCCGCTACCACCCTCGATAGAGGCTGACAGCAGTGGCCCTGCGCGGACGCTAACCGCGCAGGGCCGGCCAACCTCATTCGGTCGGCTTTTTCAGCTTCGGATTGGGGAAGAACTGCACCGTCTGCACCTTTACCGGCTCGGCTTTGACCGCCTGCTGGTTAACCCGGGTACCGAGTTCCTTGGGCACCGAAAGGCCCTGTTCATTGAGCGTGTCGGAAAAGCCACAAGCCACGCACTCACGGTGCGGTACACCATCCTCGTTCCACATCGTCAAGCGGTCAGGCTCGCTGCAGGCCGGGCATACCGCCCCGGCGATGAAGCGCTTCTTGGTCTTGATCACAGACACCTCACTCATGCCGCTGCGCTCTCGCTCAGGCCACAATGGCGCAGCAGGGCATCGATGGATGGCTCGCGGCCACGGAAGTCGACAAACAGCACCATCGGCTCCCGCGAACCGCCACGGGCCAGGATCGCCTCGCGGAAGGCACGGCCAGTCTCGGCGTTGAGCACGCCTTCTTCTTCGAAGCGCGAGAAGGCGTCCGCCGACAGCACTTCAGCCCACTTGTAGCTGTAGTAACCCGCCGCATAACCCCCGGCGAAGATGTGCGCGAAGCTGTTCGGGAAGCGGTTGTACGCCGGTGGGCGCATCACCGTCACCTCGTCGCGCACGCCTTCGAGCACTTCCAGCGCGCTGCGCCCGTCACCGTGCGTGGCATGCAGTTCGAAGTCGAACAGGGAGAACTCCAGCTGGCGCACCATCATCATGCCGGACTGGAAGTTCTTCGCCGCCAGCATCTTGTCGAGCAGGTCCTGTGGCAGTGGCGCGCCAGACTCGTAATGGCCGGAGATCAACGCCAGGCCTTCCGGCTCCCAGCACCAGTTCTCCATGAACTGGCTCGGCAGCTCCACCGCATCCCAGGCCACGCCGTTGATGCCCGATACCCCGGCATGCTCAATGCGGGTGAGCAGGTGATGCAGACCGTGACCGAACTCATGGAACAGGGTGGTCACTTCATCGTGGGTCAGCAGCGCAGGCTTGCCCGGCGCGGCCGGGGTGAAGTTGCACACCAGGTTGGCCACGGGGCTCTGCAGCACGCCGGCTTCGGTACGCCGGCGATCGCGCGCACCATCCATCCAGGCACCGCCGCGCTTGTTGGCGCGGGCGTAGAGGTCGAAGAAGAAGCGCCCGACATGCTCGCCGTGCTCCTTGATCTCGAACAGGCGCACGTCCGGGTGCCAGGCATCGAAGCCTTTCAGCTCGGCGATCTCGATGCCGTACAGGCGCTGGACGATGGCGAACAGGCCAGACAACACCTTGTCGATCGGGAAGTAGGCGCGCAGGGTTTCCTGGGAGACGCTGTAGCGCTGTTCGCGCAGCTTCTCGCCAAAGTAACCGGCGTCCCAGCTGGCCAGCTCCGGGCAACCCTGCTCGGCGGCGTACGCCTTGAGCTGGGCCAGGTCCTGTACGGCAAACGGCTTGCTGCGCTTGGCCAAATCTCGCAAGAAGCTCAGCACCTGATCGCTGGACTCGGCCATCTTGGTCGCCAGGCTCAGCTCGGCGAAATTGCTGTAGCCGAGCAGCTGCGCCAGCTCCAGGCGCAGGTCGAGAATCTCGGCCATGACCGGGCCGTTGTCGAACTGACCGGCATTCGGCCCTTGGTCGGAGGCGCGCGTGCAGTAGGCGGCGTACAGTTCTTCACGCAGGGCGCGGTCGCTGGCGTAGGTCATTACCGCGTAGTAGCTGGGGAATTCCAGGCTGATCAGCCAGCCATCGAGGCCTTTGGCCTGGGCAGCGGCGGCCATCTGCGCCTTGGCCGAGTCGGTGAGGCCGGCGAGGGCGGCTTCGTCGGTGACGTGCTTGGTCCAGGCCTGGGTAGCA
Organism: Pseudomonas sp. BP8; assembly: GCF_017875955.1. Classification (GTDB taxonomy): domain Bacteria; phylum Pseudomonadota; class Gammaproteobacteria; order Pseudomonadales; family Pseudomonadaceae; genus Aquipseudomonas. Next base: position 467,352 of record NZ_JAGINK010000001.1, read on the forward strand.
TCAAGCAGCTGGTTGGAGAAACGGCTGCCCAGCTCGCTGAGCTTGCTCTGCACTTCGGCATAGCGTTGCTGCTTGTCGGCCGGCAGGTCGATACCCGACAGGCGGAAGTCGCGCAGGGCGTGTTCGAGAATAGTCTTTTGCGCCACGTCGAAGCCGGCCGCCTCAGGACTGTTGGCCAAGGCCTCGTAGGCCTCGAACAGCGCGCGGTTCTGGCCGAGCTCGGTGGAGTAGGCGCTCAACGCTGGCAGGCAAGACTCATAGGCCTCGCGCAGCTCTTTGCTGTTGCACACCGCATTGAGGTGGCTGACCGGGCTCCAGGCAGCGCCCAGGCGGTCGTTGAGTTCATCCATCGCCAGCACCAGGCCAGCCCAGCTCGGGGCCTTGCCTTGCTGTTCGAGGATCTCGGCGATGGCTTTACGGTTGTCGGCCAGGATCTGTTCGATCGCCGGCAACACGTGTTCGGCACGGATTGCCGAGAAGGGCGGCAGATCGTAGGACTGCAGAAGTGGGTTGTTCGCACTCACGGTTTAGATACCTTGGCAGGAGAAACACGGGACCATCTTAATTACAATCGACGCCGACCGCAGCAGGCAGCCCGCCTATTGGCAATCAAGAGAGGCGCTATCATGGCCATTCGAAACTTCCAGCAACACACTCCGAAAGTTGGACCACGCGCTTTTGTCGACCGTTCGGCGGTGGTCCTGGGGGACGTCGAGATCGGCGCAGACAGCTCGGTGTGGCCGCTGACGGTGATCCGCGGCGACATGCACCGCATCCGTATAGGCGCGCGCACCAGCGTGCAGGATGGCAGCGTCCTGCACATCACCCACGCCGGGCCGTTCAACCCCGAGGGCTTCCCGCTGATTATTGGCGATGAGGTAACCATTGGCCACAAAGTCATGCTGCATGGCTGCACCCTGGGCGATCGGATCCTGGTCGGCATGGGCAGCACCATCATGGATGGCGCGGTGGTCGAAGACGAGGTGATCATCGGCGCCGGCAGCCTGGTGCCGCCGGGCAAGCGCCTGGAGAGTGGTTATCTGTATGTCGGCAGCCCGGTGAAGCAAGCACGGGCGTTGAGCGACAAGGAGCGGGCCTTCTTCCCCTACAGTGCGGCGAATTATGTGAAGCTCAAGGACCTGCACCTGGCCGAAGGCTACGACCAGCCTGAATGATTGCCCCGCGATTGGGCCCCAAGAACAACCTGAGTGGACCGCACCGCATGCACCAGCAAACTATCCTCTTCGACCTCGATGGCACCCTGACCGACCCGCGTTTGGGCATCACCCGCTCGATCCAGTATGCCTTGGCCAAGCTGGGCATCGACGAACCGGACCTGGCCCGCCTCGAACACTTCATCGGCCCGCCCTTGCTGCAGGCCTTCATGCAGTTTTATGACTTCGACGAGGCCAAGGCCTGGGAGGCGGTAAATTTCTACCGTGAGCGCTTCAAGGTGACCGGTCTTTATGAAAACCTGGTGTTCGACGGCGTCCCCGAGCTGCTCGAAGCGCTCAATGGCCAAGGCCGGACGTTGTACGTCGCCACCTCAAAACCGTGGCAGTTTGCCCGCGAGATCGCCCGGCATTTCGCCTTTGATCATCACTTCAAGGTGATCTACGGCAGTGAGCTGGACGGCACGCGCACCAACAAGGTCGAGCTGATTCGCCATCTGCTGGATCAGGAAGGCCTGGACCCGGCGCAGACCCTGATGATCGGCGATCGCAAGCATGACCTGATCGGCGCCCATAGCAATGGGTTGCAGGCAGTGGCGGTGGGCTACGGCTTTGGCAGTCGCGATGAACTGATTGCCGAGACGCCAGCGTTCCATTTCGAGACCGTGGCCGATCTGCACCAGGCCTTCCTCAAGGCCTGAGCATGTGCGGGCGCTGTGCCAGCCGGCCGAGCACCGCCTTGCGCTGCTCCGCCGGCATGCTGCCCAGCGCCTCGACCCGCTGATAGAACCGCGCCCAATCCCCACCGACTTCGGCAAACAGTGCGGCAAACGCTGGCACCCATTGGTCGTACAGCCCAAACGGCAACAATTTGGCATTGTTCATCGGCGCATATATCCACGCGTCATAGCGTTTGTCGCCCGCCCACTCACCGTCGCGCAGTTGGCGGTATTCACGGCGCAACCGCTCGAACTCGGCCTGCTTGGCCACGCGCTTGCCCTCATCATCCTGGACCCCGGCATAAATCCCCTGCAGCCGCTCACGACTGTCCAGGACCAAGCGGATGAACTGCTCACGCTGGCGCGCCGCATCATCGCGAAGCGCGGGAAGCCCACGCGCGGCGCGCCATTGCCGCGCTCCTTCCTGTTCGACAAAGGTGGCAAACGACTCGTTGAACGCCGTGTCATCCTTCACGTAGAAGCGCTGGTGGGCGAGCTCATGGAAGATCAGCGAAGCCAGGCGCTCGTCCCCCCAGCCGACCATCGACGACAGCAGCGGGTCGTCAAACCAACCCAGTGTCGAATAGGCCTCCACGCCGCCCACATAGACATCCATGCCGGCCTGACGCATCAATGCCGCTGCGCCGCGCGCCGCCCCCTGCCGGTAGTAGCCGCGATAAGCCACGCAGCCGGCGATCGGGAAACAGTGCGTGACCGGCTGCAAGGACAGCTCGGGCGTGGCAAACACATTCCACACCACATAGGGCCGGCCCAAGTCGGCATAGACCCGGTAACTGCGGTTATCCGGCAGCTTCAACTGTGCACTGGCAAAGGTTCGCGCCTGCTCGGCATGCAATAAACGCTGGCGTAACGCCGGCTCGGTCGCTGGATCCTGCACCAATCGCTCAACCGGCTGGCGCGCCCGCAACAGCTGCCACTGCCCCTCGGCCAATTGGCCGTAGTAGCCCACACTGGAGCAACCGCTCAGCAGGAGCGCAGCCAGTACGGGAACAAAAGCTGAGAAAACGCGGTCGAGTGCCCCAGGGCCTGAGCGCTGGAAAAGAAAAATTCGAAACATTGCAGCTGTCCAACTCGCTCAAGGCCGATGCAAGACCAAGACTATCTCGCCAAGGGGGAGTATCGCCATGCGTTCACCGTTAGCTATCGGCTCACTAGTGCTGTTGACGGGTTGCTCGACCCTGCCGGACCCTGACCCGAACCAGGCCTGGGTCGACTTGGCCCCACACGATGAAACCTCGCTGCACGCCGTGCAGGTCGATGAGCGCGACTGGGCCGACAACCGTTATTTCGAAGTGCAGCCAGGCAATCATGAGCTGACCGTGCGCTACCAGTTTCCGGTTGCACCCAGCAACATCGGCCCGGTCAACGAACCACTCTGGCGCGACTGCCAGCTCAATCTGAACTTCAAGGATTTCAGCGCCGGCCAGCGTTACAGCCTGCAAGCGGGAAGCATTGGCTTTCGCCCATGGATCAAGCTGTATGACCAGCAGCAGAAGTTGGTCGGCCAGGGTGCACCGGCAGGCTGTCAGCGCACCTGAAACCGCTGAATGGCGCTATGCTTGTGCCTAGTGAACTGCAAGTGGGAGTTTTGCCATGCGCCAGCCCATGATGCTGATTGCCCTCAGTGCCCTGGGGGCCTGCGCCAGCCCCTTGCCCCCCGTCGACCCCAAGCAGGCGTGGGTCGATCTCTACACGATGACCCCCGGCAGGGTCATCATGGCCGAACGCCTGGACGGTAAGCGCCTCAATGATGGGCGTTACTTTCAGGTGACACCGGGCCGCCATGAATTGGTGGTGCGCTTCGATTACGAAGTCAACGCCGGGCTGTTTACCACCGATCCGACCGAGCGAACCTGCTACCTGACCGTGCGCTTCGATCACTTCGAGGCTGGCCAGCGTTATCGCCTGGAGGCGCGAGCGCCGGCGATGCAACCGCAGGTGTTCTTGTACGACACCAGCCGCAACGTGCTGGTGGATGAGCCTAGCGAGGTGTTCTGCATTCCCTGAGATGGTTGGGGAATGAGAGGGCCTCTTCGCGGGGCAGCCCGCTCCTACAGGAATCACCACCCACCTTGTAGGAGCGGCCTTGCCCCGCGAAGAGTCCGGAAAGATCGCTACTGATCATTCTTCTGATAAATGATCTTCTTGCTCCCGCCCTCACAACTGCCAACAACCATATTCTGGTCGGTGACCTCGCTGTTAGGCACGATTTCCAAGGTGTAGGACGTCACCCCACGCGCCTGGATCTTCGCTTCGATCTCGGCTTTGAGCTCCTCGCATGGCTTGACCGCCGCCAACGCGGACGTCGCGAGCAGTGAAGCCAGCACGGCAATGGCAACGCGGATCATGGAACGGCTCCTGTAGGAGTAGGCAAACTGCCGACACACTTTAGACTACAGCAAACCGCTCCCGTTGCGCCGATCAGGATTGCAGCGTAGCGTCCAGGCTGATAGTCGCATTGAGCACCTTGGATACCGGGCAACCCTCCTTGGCCTTGTTGGCAATCTCCTTGAACTGCTCTTCACTCGCGCCTGGCACCTTGGCCTTGAGGATCAGGTGCACAGCGGTGATGGCAAAACCGTCAGGCTGTTTGTCCAGGGTGACCTCGGCGATGGTGTCGATGCGGTCCGGGGTAAGCCCCGCCTCGCCGAGCATCATCGATAACGCCATGGAGAAACAGCCGGCATGCGCCGCGCCAATCAACTCTTCCGGGTTGGTGCCTGGGGTACCTTCAAAGCGTGTATTGAAGCCGTAGGGGTTCTGCTTGAGCGCGCCGCTCTCGGTAGACAGCAAACCTTTGCCATCCTTCAGACCACCTTGCCAGACCGCCGATGCTGTCTTTTTCATTACTGCCTCCTGGGCTTGGGTTCGTGTGCCTAAGGTTGAGAGGACAGGGCCTACGGCAAGTTCAGATCAATCCACCGCCAAGCATTGAATCCGCCGAATGTGCCCATACAGAGTCTAAAAGGCCGTTGGCCTACCACCCTTGCGGAGGCTGCAATGACCCACCTGCGTGACCTGAAGATTTCCGTGCTCGACCTGGTACCGGTGCGTGCCGATGCCGGCCCGGCCCAGTCGCTGCACAACTCACTGGACCTGGCGCGCCATGCCGAGCGCCTTGGCTACAACCGTTTCTGGGTGGCCGAGCACCACAACATGGACGGCATCGCCAGTTCCGCCACATCGGTGCTGATCAGCTACCTGGCCGGCGGTACTTCGACCATCCGCGTGGGCGCTGGCGGGGTGATGCTGCCCAACCATGCGCCGCTGGTCATCGCCGAGCAGTTCGGCACCCTGGCCAGCCTCTACCCAGGGCGAATCGACCTTGGCCTGGGCCGCGCGCCCGGCTCCGACCAGATGACCGCGCGCGCCCTGCGCCGTGAGCGCTCCGGCAGCGCCGACGACTTCCCTGATGATGTCGAGGAGCTGTCTCGTTACCTCGGCCCACGCACGCCAGACCAACGCGTGATCGCCGTGCCGGGCCATGACACCGAGGTACCGCTCTGGCTGTTGGGCTCCAGCCTGTTCAGCGCACAACTAGCGGGCATGCGCGGTTTGCCCTACGCCTTTGCCTCCCATTTCGCGCCGCGCTACATGCACGAGGCGATTCGTATCTATCGCGATCATTTCAAGTTTTCCACCGTGCTCGACAAGCCCTATGTGATGCTTGGGGTGCCGATGGTGGTGGCAGAAACCGACGAAGAAGCCGAGTACCTGGCGACCTCGCTGTATCAACGCATTCTTTCCCTGATTCGCGGCCAGAGCCTGATGCAAAAGCCACCAGTGAAAAGCATGGACGGCTTGTGGCTGCCGCATGAGCGCGAAGCGGTGATGAGTTTCCTGGGCTTGGCGATGATCGGTAGCCCGCAGAAGGTGCGGGCTAAGGTCGAGGTTTTGCTTGAGCAGACCGGGGCGGATGAGCTGATCTTTACCTGTGATCTGTATGAGCATGCCGATCGGGTCAGGTCGTACGAGCTACTGGCGCAGGCCCTGAAGAGCGAGTGAAGCCGGGGGAGGGCTGCGCCCTCCATCGCGACACAAGGCCGCTCCCACAGGTCGCTCCGCGCATTACTGAAGTGCGCGGTCCACCTGTGGAGCGGCGCCAGGCGCTCAGGTGAACGTTGAGTCAGCCACGCCGGTAGACGATTTCCTTGGTCCCTGCCTCACAGCTACCCACCACCTTGCCGGCCGGATCACCCTTGTCGACGATTTCCAGCTTGTAGCCAGTAACCCCCTTGGCATCCAGCTTTGCCGCAATCTCCGCCTTGAGCTCTTCACATGGCTTGCCCGCCGCCATCGCGCCACCCGCCAGCGTCAGCAAACCCATCGCCAATAGCAGTTTCTTCATCGATCGCTTTCCTTGTTCAGATCAAAGTCGAAAAGGGCGCCGGCCGCGCGCCCTGTCACTGTATTACCGCATCAAGCCACGACATTCCAGCCCGCTACTGTTTCAACTGTTGGCGATACGAAAGCCCACTTTGACCGTCACCTGAAAGTGCGCGGCCTTGCCGTTTTCAATGTGACCGCGGGTGTCGACCACTTCAAACCATTCCAGGTGCTTGATGCTCTTGCCAGCCTCGGCAATGGCATTGTTGATGGCGTCTTCGATGCTGGTGGTCGACGACCCAACCAGTTCGACTTTCTTGTAGGTGTGATGATCGGACATAGGTGCTCTCCTTGAGTGATGTATCGGACTGAGCCTAGCAGCGCAGGCCTGGTTTACCTGCGAGCCATCGCCGTGCGAGAAAGTTCGATCGCACTTTCTGCGCAGGCCGCAGTCGCACTCCTAACAGCCAATCATCTGCGAAGGAGAGTCAACATGGCCCGTAACGCGTTGCGTAAAACCTCACTGGAAAACATGGAAGCCGAGATCGAGAACCTGCTCAAGGCGCTGGAAACCTTCAAGCACGACGCCTCCGATGAGTCGCAGAAGACCATCAAGGCGATTCGTGGCAATGCCGAAAATGCACTCAAGCATTCGCGTAGCGTGCTCAGCGATGCCTACGACGAGGTTAAAACCCGCACCCGCCAGACCGGTATCGCCACCCGTGACTATGCTCAGGAACACCCTTGGACCGCTGCAGGCGTCGCCGTCGGTGCACTGGGCCTGCTGGCTGCCTATCTGCTGACCAAGCGCAACTAAACCACCTGCTGACCCAGCTCCCGGCGCAGCCACTGCGCCAACTGCTCGGCGCGCCCGTCTGCGGCGCGCCGTGGCACCCACAAAGCCAATGCGGCATGCGTGGGGGAGAAGCCCCAAGGCGCGATCAAGCGTCCTGCGCGCAAGTCGTCCGCCACCAGCGGCTGCGGCGCGATGGCCACACCAAGCCCTGCCACAGCGGCTTCCAGCAAATAATACAAATGCTCGAAGGCCTGGCCGAGATGCAATCGGTCTGGGTCCAGACCCTGCTGTGCTGCCCACGCTGGCCATGCCTGAGGACGGGAGGTGGTGTGCAACAAGGGTTGCTCCAGCAGGGCCTGCGCAGGCGCACTGCGCAACCGTTCGGAGCCTGCAAAGTGGGGGCTGAGCACCGGCCCGATGCGCTCCTCGGCAAGTACATGCACCTGCATGTCAGCCGGCCACGGCGGTTCCGCATACACCAGTAACGCATCCAGCCCTGGCCGTCGCGGATCAAGGTCGCCTTCGCCCGCCGACAAGTGCAGGCGCAGTTCCGGCAGATCAGCGTTGAGCCGGCCCAGCCGCGGAATGAACCAACGCGCCAGCAGGCTCCCCGAGCAACCGAGGACAAACGGCGCCTCGCTGACATCCCGGCTCAGTTCGGCGCAGACCCCACGCAGCCGATCGAATGCATCAACGCTGGCGTCGCGCAGACGCAGCCCGGCATCTGTGAGTTTGACGCCGCGCCCGTCCTTGACGAAAAGCGCCACTCCCAGGTGCTCTTCAAGCACCTTGATCTGCCGACTAACCGCACCGTGGGTTACGTGCAGTAGCTCGGCGGCCTGACTGACGCTGTTCAGCCGGGCAGTCGCTTCGAAAGCCCGCAGGGCATTGAGGGGAGGCAGGTCCTGGCGCATAGACGTGTGAGATTTCCTGACATATTGCAGCAATCTTATCGGTTTTCAGCCGGGCGTGTGGTGGTTAGAGTAAAGCCCATCACTCCTTCATAACGCCTTGGAGCGCTCCATGACTCAGACTCAATTTCGCGCTGGCCCCGACGCCAACGGCCTGTTCGGCGACTTCGGCGGTCGCTACGTCGCAGAAACCCTGATGCCGCTGGTGCTGGACCTGGCCCGCGAGTATGAGGCGGCCAAGGCCGACCCGCAGTTCCTTGAAGAGCTGGCGTACTTCCAGCGCGACTATATCGGCCGGCCGAACCCGCTGTACTTCGCCGAGCGCCTGACCGAACACTGTGGCGGGGCGAAGATCTTCTTCAAGCGTGAAGAGCTCAACCACACCGGCGCGCACAAGGTGAACAACTGCATCGGCCAGGTGCTGCTGGCCAAACGCATGGGCAAGAAACGCCTGATCGCCGAGACCGGTGCCGGCATGCATGGCGTGGCCACTGCCACCGTCGCCGCCCGCTTCGGCCTGCCGTGCGTGATCTACATGGGCGCCACCGATATCGAGCGCCAGCAGGCCAACGTGTTCCGCATGAAACTGCTGGGCGCCGAAATCGTACCGGTCACCGCTGGCACCGGCACTCTCAAGGACGCCATGAACGAAGCGCTGCGCGACTGGGTCACCAACGTCGACGACACCTTCTACCTGATCGGCACCGTGGCTGGCCCACACCCGTACCCGGCGATGGTCCGCGACTTCCAGTCGATCATCGGCAAAGAAACCCGCGCCCAGCTGCACGAGAAGGAAGGGCGCCTGCCCGACAGCCTGATCGCCTGTGTCGGCGGCGGTTCCAACGCCATGGGCCTGTTCCACGAGTTCCTTGATGACGCCAGCGTGCAGATCATCGGCGTCGAAGCCGGTGGCCACGGCGTCGATACCGACAAGCATGCCGCCAGCCTCAACGGTGGCGTACCGGGCGTGCTGCACGGCAACCGTACCTATCTGCTGCAGGACGCCGACGGGCAGATTACCGACGCTCACTCGATCTCTGCCGGCCTCGACTACCCAGGCATCGGCCCAGAGCACGCCTTCCTGCACGAAGTGAAGCGGGTCGAATACGTCAGCATCACCGACGACGAAGCGCTCGACGCCTTCCACAGCACCTGCCGCCTGGAAGGCATCATTCCGGCCCTGGAGACTTCCCATGCGCTGGCTGAGGCCATCAAGCGCGCGCCGACGCTGCCCAAGGATCACCTGATGGTCGTGTGCCTGTCTGGCCGCGGCGACAAAGACATGCAAACCGTCATGAACCACATGGCTGCCCAGGAGAAACAGGCATGAGCCGTCTTCAACAACGCTTCGCCGACCTGAAAGCCGAAGGCCGTTCGGCGCTGGTCACCTTTGTCACCGCCGGTGACCCTGGCTACGACGCTTCGCTGGCGATCCTCAAGGGCTTGCCTGCCGCCGGTGCCGACGTGATCGAACTGGGCATGCCGTTCACCGACCCGATGGCCGATGGCGTGGCTATTCAGCTGGCCACCCTGCGTGCCCTGGAGGCTGGCCAGACCCTGGCGAAAACCCTGCAGATGGTGCGTGAGTTCCGTGTCGAGAACCAGACCACGCCGATCGTGCTGATGGGTTACTACAACCCGATCCACCGTTTTGGTGTGGATAAGTTCGTTGCCGAGGCCAACCAGGCAGGCGTCGACGGCCTGATCATCGTCGACCTGCCGCCAGAGCACGACGCCGAGCTGGCGACCCCGGCCCAGGCTGCGGGCATCGACTTCATCCGCCTGACGACGCCGACCACCGATGACGCGCGTCTGCCGCGGGTGCTCGAGCGTAGCTCCGGGTTCGTCTACTACGTGTCGGTGGCGGGTGTGACCGGCGCCGGCTCAGCGACCACCGAACATGTCAGCGAAGCGATCGCCCGCCTGCGTCGGCACACCGATCTGCCGATCAGCGTTGGTTTTGGTATTCGTACGCCGGAGCAGGCAGCGGCCATTGCTCGGTTGGCCGAAGGGGTGGTGGTTGGTTCCGCGCTGGTCGACAAGATCGCCCACGCCAAAGACGCCGAACAAGCCGTCAACGATGTGCTGAGCCTCTGCTCGGCGCTGGCTGAAGGGGTGCGCTCGGCGCGCAACTGAGGCACCTGTACCGCTCCCACAGGGCCTCCCCTGTAGGAGCGGGCTTGCTCCGCGAAGAGGCGCGAACGGCCACCATCACCCGCCGAAGATGGACAACTTCAACGGCCGCAGCGCCCCCATCCAGATCGCATGATCGCGATGATCCGCCAGCTCGTCCCCGGTCAGCGGATGCAGAAACACCACCAACCCCCGCCGGTACAACGCCAACCAAGGCAGCACCACCCCCACCACCTCCGGCCCGAACGCCAGCTGGCAGCTCCAGTCCGGATGCGGCCCGACCGGCTTCTGGTGCATGCGCCCCATGGTCACCGGAAACAGCCGCGCCGCTTCCTCACACAGCTCACGCGCCTGCTCAATGCTGTGCGCGTCGAAGTAGATGTGGGCGTGATACCCCTGGATCCTTTGCACGATAACTCCTGAATACGGCTCGACGATCACCCCGCCAGCAACGGAGTGATCAGTTGCTCGCGTCGCTGGCGCCCCCACCTTTACCCGCGCAGCGGCAGATGAGACAGGTGCTGGGGGCTAGGCTTGAACGTATGACTATACGCCGGCTGTTGCTGGTGGGCGATTTCGCCACGCTGGATGAGCTCGATAAAGGCAGTGATGGCGGCGGGCGTGATGGATGCTTTGCAGCTAAACCTTCCGATGTCCCTACAGGCGCTGGCCCAAGCCCGGTTATCCACAGCCCTGATCCGCTGCGGGCGAACCCGCCGTAAAAAGTTTTCCACAGAGTGATCAAAATTCTTTACAGGCGATTAGATGGGGAGGCGCGAGGCTTATCCACAGGCCTACACGAATGCCGCGAAGTTGCTCGACAACCTGACTTCCGCTCATCAGCCCTGCCACCTTTGTGGATAAGATAGTCCACGGCACGCCCCACACGCGGTAGGAGTGGCTAAATCAATGAGTTAGCGTTAGTCCATGAGAGTGGGCTTGCCCGCGAGGGTTACGCGGCGTTCTATGATTAGCAGTCCAAGCACACCGAGACCGCCTCATGCCGCGCCTGACCCACCTGCTGCCCTTCCTCGCCTGGCTCCCCCGGCAAACCCGCCGCAGCCTGCGCCAGGACCTGCTGGTCGGCCTCAGCGGCGCCATCCTCGCCCTGCCGCAATCCATCGCCTACGCGCTGATTGCCGGCCTGCCGGCCGAGTACGGCCTGTACGCCGCCATTGTTCCGGTGCTCATCGCTTGCCTGTGGGGCTCTTCGTGGCACCTGATCTGCGGGCCCACTGCCGCCATCTCCATCGTCCTCTACGCCAGCATCAGCCCGCTGGCGGTCAGCGGCAGCGCCGACTACGTGACCCTGGTCCTGCTGCTGACCTTTCTCGCAGGTGTGTTCCAACTGTTGCTCGGGCTGATCCGCTTCGGCGCGCTGGTCAACTTCGTCTCGCATTCGGTGGTGCTCGGTTTCACCCTCGGTGCGGCGATCGTCATTGCCCTCGGGCAACTGCCAAACCTGCTCGGCATGGACTTGCCGAGCCAGGCCACAGCCCTGAAAACCCTGCAAGACCTGCTCAGTCATGCCGGCGAAGTCGATCTGCCGTCGCTGAGCCTCGGCCTCGCCACCGTGCTGATTGGTATCACCTTGAAGCTGTGGCGGCCACGTTGGCCGAGTCTGTTGATAAGTCTGCTGGTGGTCAGCGCCATCGCCTGGGCGCTGCCGGCGTGGTTCGCCAACGTCCCGCGAGTGCCGGCCTTCACTGGCCAGTTGCCGCCGCTGAGCCCACTGCCGTTGTTCGACCTCGAGGTTATCCTGCGCCTGCTGCCCAGCGCCGTGGCGGTGGGTATGCTCGGCCTGGTCACCAGCCTGTCGATCGCCCGCTCACTGTCGTCACGCTCCGAGCAACTGATTGACGCCAATCAGGAGATCCGCGCCCAAGGCCTGTCGAACATGGTGGGTGCATGGTGCTCGGGCTACCTGTCTTCCGGCTCATTCACCCGCTCGGGCCTGAGTTACGAAGCGGGCGCCCGCTCGCCGATGGCCGGGGTGTTCTCGGCATTGTGGGTGGCGGTGTTCGCGGTGACTGGCGCTGGCCTGATCGCTCATCTGCCGATTCCGGCCATGGCGGGGAGCATCTTGCTGATCTGTTGGGGATTGGTTGACCACCGTGGCATGCGCGCGCTGTTTCGGGTGAGCCGGGCGGAATTTCTGGTGATGGCGCTGACGGCAGCCGCAACGTTGCTGCTGGAGTTGCAGACGGCGATCTATGCCGGGGTGCTGGCGTCGCTGTTCTTCTATCTCAAGCGCACCTCGCAGCCGCGGGTGCAGCAAAGCCGGGAAGGCGAGGCGGATGTATTGCGGGTGGGCGGATCGATCTTCTTCGGCGCGGCGCATTACCTGCAGCTGCGGTTGCAGCGCTGCCAGGGGCCGCATGTGGTGATCGATGCGCGGCAGGTCAATTTCATCGACTATTCAGGGGTCGACATGCTCCACCGCGAGGCGCGGCGGTTGGGGCGTAATGGAGGAAGCCTGACCCTGCAGCGAGCGCGGCCACAGGTGGTGGAAGAATTGCAGAAGCTCGAGGGAGCGCAGGCTTGTCCGATTCGCTTTGTGGATTGAGATTGCCGGGGCCGCTTCGCAGCCCTTTCGCGACACAAGGCCGCTCCCACAAGGGCCGCGCAGCGGCCCCAGGGGTTTCAGCCCTAGCCGCGCGCCAACTGCCGCCGCAGCTCATCCAGCACCGGCGCGGTCTGTGGCCGAACCCCACGCCAGATGAAGAACGCCTCGGCCGCCTGCTCGGCGAGCATCCCCAGCCCATCCAGCACCTGCGCCGCGCCCAGGCGGCTGGCCCACTGGCAAAACGGCGTAGGCTCCTTGCCATACATCATGTCGTAGCACACCGTGTGCCCCGCCTTGACCAGGCTGTCGGCAATCGGCGGCATCTCGCCGGCCAGGCTCGCCGAAGTGGCGTTGATGATCAGGTCCACCGGCTCCTGCAACCAGGCAAAACCACTGGCCACCACCGGGCCTAATTCGTCGAATTCCTGCGCCAGCTGTTCAGCCTTCTCCACCGTGCGGTTGGCGATCACCAGCGACTGCGGATTGTGCGCCAGTATCGGCTCCAGCACGCCACGCACTGCACCGCCAGCCCCGAGGATCAAGATGCGCTTGCCGGTGAGCACCACCCCGGCATTCACCGTCAGGTCACGCACCAGGCCGGCACCGTCGGTGTTGTCACCCTGCAGGGTGCCGTCATCCAGCCGGGTCAGGGTATTCACTGCACCCGCACGCTGGGCCCGCGCCGTCAGGCTGTCGCACAAGCGGTAGGCTTCTTCCTTGAACGGCACGGTGACGTTGCCGCCGCTGCCCTGCTTGAAGAAGCCACGCGCGCAATCACTGAACTCATCCAGCGGCGCCAGCAGGGTGTTGTATTCGATGTCCTGGCCGGTCTGGTCGGCAAACAGGCGATGGATCAACGGCGACTTGCTGTGGCCGATCGGGTTGCCGAAAACGACGTACTGGTCCATGAGAGCTCCTCGGTTATCCACAAGGCTCACTGGCCAAGCCAGTCGCGGTCTTGCAGGAAATACTCGGTCAAACGTGCTTCCTCGCTGCCGGGGGCGGCTTTGAAGTCATAACCCCAGCGCACCTGCGGCGGCAGCGACATCAGGATCGACTCGGTACGCCCGCCGGACTGCAGGCCGAACAGGGTGCCGCGGTCATACACCAGGTTGAATTCAACATAGCGCCCGCGACGGTACTCCTGGAACTCGCGCTGCTCAGCGGTATAGGCGGTGGCCTTGCGGCGCTGGACGATCGGCAGGTACGCGTCGATGTAGGCGTCGCCGATGGCGCGAATGAAGGCAAAGCAGGTGTCGAAGTCCCACTCGTTGAGGTCATCGAAGAACAGCCCGCCAATCCCACGCGGCTCGCCACGGTGCTTGATGTGGAAATAGCGGTCGCACCAGGCCTTGTAGCGCGGATAGACGTCGGCACCAAACGGCGCGCAGGCCTGCTCGGCAACCCGGTGCCAATGCACGCAGTCTTCTTCATTGCCGTAGTACGGGGTCAGGTCGAAGCCGCCGCCAAACCACCAGACGGCCTCTTCGCCTTCTTTTTCGGCGATGAAGAAGCGCACATTGGCGTGTGAAGTCGGTACATGCGGATTGTGCGGATGAATCACCAGCGACACCCCCAGGGCCTCGAAGCCACGCCCGGCCAGCTCGGGGCGGTGGGCGCTGGCCGAGGGCGGCAGGCCACTGCCGAACACATGGGAGAAGTTCACCCCACCTTTTTCGATCAACTGGCCGTCACCGATCACCCGCGTGCGCCCACCACCACCGGCTTCGCGTACCCAGGCGTCCTCGACGAAGCGAGCGCCGCCGTCTTCGGTCTCGAGGGCAGAGCAGATGCGGTCTTGCAGGTCGAGCAGGTAGGCTTTCACGGCCTCGGTGCGGCTGGTCATCGGGTCACCTGGGAGGGGCAGGGGAAGAATTCGCCGGGTAGCATACCACCGGCAACTGGCCCGCCGCAGTTGACGGCGATCAAGCAAAGGCGTCCGATAGAGGGCCTGCTTCAACCCCGACCACAGGAGTGCGAGATGGCCCAGCGTATCCAGTTCAGCCAACATGGCGGCCCGGAAGTATTACAACTGGTCGAATTCGACCCGGCCCCTCCCGGCCCTCAGCAAGTACGCGTGCGTAACCAGGCAATCGGCCTGAACTTCATCGATACCTATTTCCGTAGCGGCCTGTATCCGCCGCCTGCGCTGCCCTCTGGCCTGGGCACCGAGGGTGCCGGCGTGGTCGATGCCGTGGGCGAGGGCGTCACCCGCCTCAAGGTCGGCGACCGCGTGGCCTATGGCGGTGGCCCGCTGGGGGCGTACAGCGACTTGCACACCCTGCCTGAAGCCAATCTGGTCAAGCTGCCGGACAACATCAGCTTTGAGCAGGCGGCTGCGGTAATGCTCAAGGGCCTGACTGTGCAGTATTTGCTCAAGCAGACCTATGCCGTGCAGCCGGGCGACACCATCCTGTTCCATGCTGCTGCGGGCGGTGTCGGATCGTTGGCCTGCCAGTGGGCGGCGGCATTGGGTGCCAAGTTGATCGGTACAGTCAGCTCTGCCGAGAAGGCCGAGCGAGCCAAGGCGCTGGGTGCCTGGGCGACCATTGACTACAGCCGTGAGGATGTTGCCAAGCGCGTGCTTGAGCTGACGGACGGCAAGAAGGTGCCGGTGGTGTATGACGGCGTGGGTGCCGACACCTGGCTGACCTCGCTGGACTGCCTGCAACCGCGTGGGTTGATGGTGAGCTTTGGCAACGCGTCGGGCGCTGTCAGTGGGGTCAACCTGGGGATTCTGGCGCAGAAAGGATCGCTGTATGTAACCCGGCCGACCTTGGCCACTTATGCCAACAACGCCGAAAATACCCAGGCCATGGCGGATGATCTGTTTGCGATGATTGCCAGCGGCAAGTTGACTGTGGATATCCAGCAGCGCTATCCGCTGAACGAGGCGGCCAAGGCGCAGACCGAGTTGTCGGCGCGGCGGACGGTGGGGTCTACGGTTCTGTTGCCTTGAGCTGGGTAATCTAGCTCCGAGACTGCTCCCACACTGTGAACCTGCGCACGCCGCTCCACTGTGGGAGCGGCCTTGCCGGGGCGCCGGACCAGTCGGAAAGAGGCGCGCAGCGCCCCCAGCATTGTTGGCTCCAACCAAGAAGCCGGGTGGCAAACCCGGCGACCGCAATAGGTTTGGCCTAGCTCACAAAGATAATCGCTTGTTCAGCGTCCCGGACTCAAAGCTATTAAGCAGCGAATCCACGACTCCCTCCGCGGCCTCGACCGCATGCGGATTCGACCAGAACAGACCTTTGCCCTCTTCACGCAGATGATCAATTGCCTGGATGCCGGTTTCATAGGCACATCGCAAATGAAGGGCTACGTGGACCAGGGCATCTTCGATTTCGATGTTTGGGTTTACGGAATACAGCGGAGGATGGCCGGCATCGCAGTGGCCGAAGGCGTGAGAGGTGGTGCGTGGGAGGGGTGGATTCGGGACAATTTTTTTCATCAGTCGCTCCAAAGCATTGGAGCTGTCACTAACCCGTTACCACACGGAGTTAGGTGGCAGCTGTACGCGGGGTGGTAAACCGGATGGAGGCGGTCCCGGCAGGCTAAAGCCTCCCACGCACAGCCGCCATAGGCTGTGACACCACCAAACACCCGGGTTACCACACCCCATCGCTGAGTTGTTCAGCGACGGTATGGAGCCTAGAGGTACGAGTTCCCACTGAGAAGGTGATGGCGTTCGACAGACTGCGTAGGATATTTCCCTTAATAGGTTTCTGACACCCTTCGCAGCAAAATCAGGAATGTCCACATCCCTCCAAGAGCCAACACTCCCCCTGTAGGAGCGGGCTTGACCCGCGAACACCGGCGAAGCCGGTGCCATACACCTCTATGGCTGGGCTGGCCTCTTCGCGGGGCAAGCCCGCTCCTACCCGGGTCGGTGGCGAAGGCCAGAGGGTGGCATCACCCCGCCCGAACCACCTCGCCAGTGGCCAGGTCGCGAATCACACTCGGATTCTTCCGCCCGCCCAGCACCCCACCAAGCACCAGATCCAGCTGCCCGCGGAAATACTGCTCCACCCGCAACCGGCTCTTGGCCGCAGGACGCCCACCCGGGTTGGCCGAGGTCGAGATCAGCGGCCCCACCAACGCACACAACTCGCGCACCTGCGGATGATCACTGACCCGCAACGCCACAGTGTCGTGCTGGCCGGTGACCCACTCAGGCAACAGCCCCTGATGCGGCACCAACCAGGTGTTCGGCCCAGGCCAGGTGCTGGCCATGCGGTCGATCCAGTGTTCGGGGAAATCCTCAAAGAGGAAATCGAACTGATCAATCGTGTCCGCAACCAGAATCAGCCCTTTATCCACAGGCCGCGACTTGAGCGCCAGCAGGCGATACACCGCGTCTTCGTTCCACGGGTCGCAACCCAGGCCCCAGACCGCTTCTGTCGGGTAGGCAATCACCGCGCCCGCTCGAATCTCACGTGCGGCTTGTTGCACACGCCAACTGCTCACCATTGCTGTCTCTCCGCATAAGGGCTGATGCGCAGTTTACTTAGCCCGACCGCGCAAACCAACGCCCGGCTTCATTGGTTACCCGCCCATCAAGCTCGAGTTCGGTCAGACTGGCCAGCACCTGCGCCAGCGCCTGGCCACTGCTGCGTGCCAGCGCCTCGCTGGTCTGCGGTGCGGCGTGCAGCAGGGCGAGCAGCGGATGGGCAGGATTATCCACAGGCGCGGGGGGCAAATTCTGCCAGCCACGCAGGCTGTCGATGATCTGCTCGACACTTTCCACCAGCAACGCACCGTCGCGAATCAACTGGTGGCAGCCCTTGGCGCCTGGGTGGTGGATGGAGCCGGGCAGGGCGTAGACCTCGCGCCCTTGCTCGGCCGCCAAGCGGGCAGTGGTCAAGGAGCCACTGGCCATACTCGCTTCCACCACCAGTACGCCAAGCGACAAACCACTGATGATCCGGTTGCGGCGGGGGAAGTTGGCAGGCAACGGCCCGGCATCCAGCGCGAATTCGGAAACCAACGCGCTGCCACACTCGATCATCTCCTGCGCCAGACGCCGGTGCTGCTGTGGATAACGTTTTTCCATCCCGGTTCCAAGCACCCCGATTGTGCTCCCGTGAGCATCCAGTGCAGCCCGATGAGCGGCGCCATCGACGCCCAGCGCCAAGCCACTGGTAATGGTGAATCCCGCTCGGCTCAGATACCGGGAGAACGCCGCAGCGTTGTCCAGTGCAGGGGGCGATGCCCGGCGACTGCCCACGATCGCCAACTGTGGTTTTTCCAGTAATCCAAGATTCCCGGCGACGAACAACAGCGGCGGCGCATCATCTATTTCGGCCAGGAGCGGGGGGTATCCTGGCTGGTCCCACATCAGCAAATGCTGGCCGGGGCGCTCTAACCAGGCCATTGCGGCACTTGCTCCATCACGAATCTCAGGGCTGCGGCGCGCCTCGCAGGATGCCGCTGGCATCCCCAAGCTACGCCAGGCAGTAGCAGGTGCACTGAGCGCGGAAGATGCACTACCGAAGGCCTCGATGAGTGTACGAAAGCGCCGCAAGCCAACCTCGGGAAGCCGATGCAGACGCAATCGCGCCTCAAGCTCAGCAGGCGAACAAGCAGACGAATGGTGTTCAAACATGGCAGATCATCCTTGATCGACAGAGGGTCATCCACCTGGCACAACCTGTGGATAAGTGTGTTGATAATAGTTTGACAACCTGTCAGTCAAATGGGCTATAAGGCGTCCCGTATCACCCTAGTCGAGCTTTGCCAGGTGCTGAATCCTGCGTTTGCCTTTATTATGTGTGTTCAGTTTTCAACCGACCGCACAGTGACTGCCTGACCCCTATGGCCATTTTGAACATCCTCGAATTCCCTGACCCGCGCCTGCGCACCATTGCCAAACCGGTGACGGTGTTTGATGACGCCCTGCGCCAGCTGATCGACGACATGTTTGAAACCATGTACGAAGCCCCTGGCATCGGCCTGGCCGCGACCCAGGTCAACGTGCACCTGCGCCTGGTGGTGATGGACCTGAGCGAAGATCGCAGCGAGCCGCGAGTGTTCATCAACCCCGAAGTCGAAGAACTGACCCACGATATGGGCCAGTACCAGGAAGGCTGCCTGTCGGTGCCGGGCTTCTACGAGAACGTCGACCGCCCACTGCGGATCCGGGTCAAGGCCCTCGACCGCGATGGCAAGCCGTATGAGCTGGAGGCCGAGGGCCTGCTCGCCGTGTGCATCCAGCATGAACTCGACCACCTCAACGGCAAGCTGTTCGTCGATTACCTGTCGCAGCTCAAACGTGACCGGATCAAGAAGAAGCTGGAAAAACAGCACCGCCAGCAAGCCTGATCCCCTCCTTCCAAAGGCTTGCTCCGGCAAGCCTTTTTCTTTTGCACAGCGAGAACTCCATGCGCATCGTCTTCGCGGGCACCCCAGAGTTTGCCGCCGAACACCTCAAAGCCCTGCTCGACAGCCCTTATGAAGTGGTGGCCGTGTACACCCAGCCGGATCGTCCGGCCGGCCGTGGCCAGAAGCTCATGCCGAGCCCGGTCAAGCAGTTGGCCGTGGCCCATGACATCCCGGTGTTGCAGCCGCCGACCCTGCGCAATGCCGAGGCTCAGGCCGAGCTGGCCGCGCTCGCGCCAGACCTGATGGTGGTGGTTGCCTATGGCCTGATCCTGCCGCAGGTGGTGCTGGATATCCCGCGCTTGGGCTGCATCAACAGCCACGCCTCGCTGTTGCCGCGCTGGCGCGGTGCCGCGCCGATCCAGCGCGCCGTAGAAGCCGGTGACGCCGAGAGCGGTGTGACCGTGATGCGCATGGAAGCGGGCCTGGATACCGGGCCGATGCTGCTCAAGGCCGTCACCCCGATCAGCGCCGAAGACACCGGCGGCAGCCTGCATGATCGCCTCGCCAAGCTGGGCCCGCCGGCAGTCCTGCAGGCCATCGCCGGCCTGGCCGATGGCAGCCTGCATGGCGAAGTGCAGGACGACACCCTCGCGACCTACGCGCACAAGCTGAACAAGGACGAGGCGCGCATCGACTGGAACCGTCCGGCGCTTGAGCTGGAGCGCCTGGTACGTGCCTTCAACCCGTGGCCGGTGTGCCACAGCACCCTTGATGGCGAAAGCGTCAAGGTGCTGGCCGCAACGTTATCCACAAGTCAGGGCGCGCCCGGCGAGATCCTCAGCGCCAGCAAGGACGGCCTGGTCGTCGCCTGCGCTGACCAGGCCCTGAGCCTGACCCGCCTGCAACTGCCCGGGGGCAAGGCGCTGAACTTCAGCGACCTGTTCAACAGCCGTCGCGAGAAGTTCGCCAGCGGCAAGGTGCTTGGCCAATGAACCCACGTCTGGCTGCCGCCCGCGCCCTTGCCGCCGTGCTCAGCGGCAAGGCTTCGCTGAACAGTTCGCTGCCCATTCAACTGGACAAGGTCGACGAACGCGATCGTGGCCTGACCCAGGACCTGGCCTTTGGCACGGCCCGCTGGCAGCCGCGCCTGGAGCTGCTTGCCGCTCAGCTGTTACAGAAGCCGTTCAAGGCGGCCGACAGCGATGTGCAGGCGCTGCTGCTGGTCGGCCTGTACCAGCTGTTCTACACCCGCGTGCCGGCGCATGCCGCCATCGGTGAGACCGTGGGCTGTGCCGACAAGCTGAAGAAGCCGTGGGCCAAGGCCCTGCTCAACGCCGTATTGCGCCGTGCCCAGCGCGAGGGCGAAGCACTCCTCGCCAGCATGGAGCGCGACCCGGTGGTACGCACCGCTCACCCGCGCTGGTTGCAGAAGTCGCTGAAAGCCTTCTGGCCGGAGCAGTGGGAAGCCATCTGCGCCGCCAACAACGCCCACCCGCCGATGATCCTGCGGGTCAACCGCCGCCATCACAGCCGCGACGCCTACCTGGCTTTGCTGGTCGAAGCAGGCATCGCGGCCAGCGCCTGCCAGTACAGCCGCGACGGTATCGTCCTCGATACCGCCTGCGATGTACGCGGTCTGCCGGGCTTCGCCGAGGGTTGGGTGAGTGTTCAGGACGAGGCTGCGCAACTGGCCGCCGACCTGCTTGAACTGGCCCCCGGCCAGCGCGTGCTCGACGCCTGCTGTGCCCCTGGCGGCAAGACCTGCCACCTGCTCGAAGCCGAGCAAGGCCTGGCCGAAGTGGTCGCCATCGACCTTGAAGCCAAGCGTCTGACCCGCGTGCGCGAGAACCTCGACCGGCTGCAGCTGGACGCCAAGCTGATCGCCTGTGATGCCCGGGAAACCGCCACCTGGTGGGACGGCAAGCCGTTCCAGCGGATCCTGCTCGACGCACCCTGCTCGGCCACCGGCGTCATCCGCCGTCACCCGGACATCAAGCTGACCCGCCAGGCCGACGACATCCCGGCCCTGGCCGCGCTGCAAGGCGAACTGCTCGACGCGCTGTGGCCAACCCTCGAAGTCGGCGGCATGCTGCTCTATGCCACCTGCTCGAGCCTGCCGACGGAAAATACCGAGGTGATCGAGGCGTTTCTGGCCCGCACCCCCGGCGCCCGTGAACTGGACCTGGCCACCGAAGCCGGCCTGCGCCAGCCGCACGGTCGCCAGCTGTTGGCCCAGGAAGGCGGCCACGATGGCTTCTACTATGCCAAGCTGATCAAGATCGCCGCCTCGCGCGCATAAGAATAATGGTTAGGAGTAGCGGATGAAGATCATCATCCTGGGTGCAGGGCAGGTCGGCGGCACGCTGGCCGAGCACCTGGCAAGCGAAGCCAATGACATCACCGTGGTCGACACCGATGGCGACCGCCTGCGCGACCTCGGTGACCGCCTCGACATCCGCACCGTGCAGGGCCGTGGCTCGTTGCCGACGGTGCTGCGCCAGGCGGGCGCCGACGACGCCGACATGCTGGTGGCGGTGACCAACAGCGACGAGACCAACATGGTCGCCTGCCAGGTCGCCTATTCGCTGTTCCACACCCCGACCAAGATCGCCCGGGTGCGTGAATCGGCGTACCTCACCCGTGAAGAGCTGTTTCACAACGACCACATTCCGGTGGATGTGCTGATCAGCCCCGAGCAGGTGGTGACCAACTACATCAAGCGCCTGATCGAACATCCCGGTGCCTTGCAGGTGATCGACTTTGCCGACGGCAAGGCCCAGCTGGTCGCGGTCAAGGCCTACTACGGTGGCCCGCTGGTGGGTCAGCAGCTGCGCCAGATCCGCGCGCACATGCCCAATGTCGATACCCGCGTAGCCGCGATCTTCCGCCGTGACCGACCGATCAAGCCGCAGGGCGATACGGTGATCGAGGCCGATGACGAGGTGTTCTTCATCGCCGCAAAAAAGGACATCCGCGCGGTCATGGGCGAACTGCGCCGTATCGACGAGACCAACAAGCGCGTGGTCATCGCCGGCGGCGGGCAGATCGGTGAGCGCCTGGCAGAGGCCATCGAGAGCCGCTACCAGGTGAAGATCATCGAGATGAACGCCGCACGCTGCCGTTATCTGTCGGACACCCTGGAAAGCACCGTGGTGCTCCAGGGCAGTGCCTCGGACAAGGACCTGATGCTCGAAGAGAACATCGCCGATGCCGATATCTTCCTTGCCCTGACCAACGACGACGAGGCCAACATCATGTCCTCGCTGCTGGCCAAGCGCCTGGGGGCGAGCAAGGTGATGACCCTGATCAACAACCCGGCCTACGTCGACCTGGTCCAGGGCGGCGAAATCGACATCGCCATCAGCCCGCAGCTGGCTACCATCGGCACCTTGCTGGCGCATGTGCGCCGTGGCGATATCGTCAGTGTGCATTCGCTGCGCCGGGGCGCGGCCGAGGCCATCGAAGCGGTGGCGCATGGCGACTCGAAGTCGAGCAAGGTGATCGGCAAGGCGATCGAAGACATCGCCTTGCCGCCGGGCACCACCATTGGCGCGATCATTCGCGATGAGCAGGTGTTGATCGCCCACGACGACACGGTGATCGAAACCGGTGACCATGTGATCCTGTTCGTTGTGGATAAAAAGCATATCCGGGACGTGGAAAAGCTGTTCCACGTGGGCTTGAGCTTCTTCTAAGGACACACCGCATGCGCGAATCGCTGGAAAAGATGCTGGCCAAGGGTGTGGATAACGCCCTGTTGCGTTTTGGCTTGGGTAAGGCCTGGCTGGATGAGGGCAACGGCGCGCAAGCGGCGGTGCATCTGGCGCGCTGTGTCGAGCAGGACCCGAAGTATTCGGCGGCGTGGAAGTTGCTGGGCAAGGCCTATCAGCTGGACGGCGACCTGGCGGCGGCGCGCAAGGCGTGGGAGGAGGGCATTGCCGCGGCGCAGGTGCATGGCGACAAGCAGGCAGAGAAAGAGATGGCCGTGTTTCTCAAGAAGCTCGATAAAGCCGAGAAGCCTTGAAACGTTGAGATCCTGGGGCTGCTTTGCAGCCCCAGGCAATCTCAGTACCAGCGCGCCTCGCCCGCCGGGCGCTTCTTGAAGCGCTTCATGCTCCACATGTACTGGCTGGGATACTCGCGCACATAACGCTCGACCACTTTGCTCATGGCCGCCGCCGACACCGTCACATCATCGCTGTACATCTCTTCCGGCGCCGCTTCCAGAATCACCCGGAACCCGGAGCCGTCCGGCAGCCGCAGCGCATGCAGGAACACCCCCACCGCCTTGCCACCGGCGAGCATGTTCGGCACGAACTTGCTGGTCAGCGCCTGAGTGCCAAGAAACGGCACGAACACCCCTGCCGACTCCGCCGGTTCAGGGTCGGCAGGAATTCCCACCTGACCACCGCGGCGCACCTCCTTGATCACGCTGAGGATGCCTTCCTTGGTCGAAGGCGCCACACGGTTGCCCATCTGCACCCGCTGCTCGCGCAACAGGTCATCGACTGCCTTGAGCTTGGGCGGGCGATAGAAAATGATCGGTTTGCACTGGTTGCAATAGAAATGGTTCAACACCTCCCAGTTACCCAGGTGGCTGGTGATGCCAACCACGCCCTTGCCCGAAGCCAAGGCCTGCTCGAGCACGTCAAGGCCGTGCACTTCCTTGACCAGTTCCAGCGACCGCTGCGGCGGCCAGATCCAGGCACAAGCGCTTTCGACGAACGATTTGCCGATGTCGCGCAACGCCTCACCGACCAGTTGCTCGCGCTCGACCGGGTTCATTTCCGGGAAACACTTGGCCAGGTTTATCCTCACCACGTTGCGCGAACCGTTGGGGACCTTCCACATGAGCCAGCCGATACCCGCGCCAACCCGCTGCACCGCGCCCCAGGGCAGCTTGGCGAAGAGTCGTAGCACCCCGACCATCAGGGCGCCTTTGAATTTTTCCACAGGCGGATTCCTTATTTCTGCAAGGCGCGCATTGTAACCCCTCAGCGCTGCAACGCGGCGTAGCGATCACAGTCGGTGGTGTGGTCCATGACCATCCCGGTGGCCTGCATGAAGGCATAACAGATGGTCGGGCCGACAAAGGTGAAGCCGGCTTTCTGCAGTGCCTTGCTCATCGCCTTGGCCTCGTCGGTAACTGCCGGCACCTCGCTGCGGCTGCTGAAATGGTTGATCTTCGGCGCGCCCCCGACAAACGACCACAGCCATTCGGCGGGGTTATCCACAGCCAGCCAGGCCTTGGCATTACGCCGTGCAGCATTGAGCTTGAGGCGATTGCGGATGATCCCCGCGTCGAGCATCAGCGCTTCGATTTTGTCGTCGCTCATCTGCGCCAGTTGCAGCGGGTCGAAGCCGTACATCACCTCGCGGTAGCGCTCGCGTTTACGCAAGACGGTGATCCACGACAGCCCCGCCTGGAACCCTTCGAGCAAAAGCATCTCGAAGAGCAACGCCGGGTCGCGCTGCGGTGTCCCCCATTCCTGGTCGTGATAGGCCTGGTACAACGGATCTTCAGAACACCAAAAGCAGCGTGGCATAAGGCTCCAATGAGTAGAGGGCGAGGCGAATCGGGTTATACTCCCGCTCTTTACATCCGCATCCCCAGATACAGGTGAATTTCGTGAGCCAGCCTACGCCAGCCGTGCGTACCTTCCAAGACCTCATCCTCGCCCTGCAGAAGTACTGGGCGGAGCAAGGTTGTGTGGTACTTCAGCCCTACGATATGGAAGTAGGCGCCGGCACTTTCCACACCGCCACCTTCCTGCGCGCTGTCGGCCCAGAGACCTGGAACGCCGCCTACGTGCAGCCTAGCCGTCGCCCAGCCGACGGACGGTATGGTGAGAACCCCAACCGCCTGCAGCATTACTACCAGTTCCAGGTGGTTCTCAAGCCGAACCCGGCCAACTTCCAGGAGCTGTACCTGGGCTCGCTGAAGGCGATCGGCCTGGACCCGCTGGTCCACGACATTCGCTTCGTCGAAGACAACTGGGAATCGCCGACCCTCGGCGCCTGGGGTCTGGGCTGGGAAATCTGGCTGAACGGCATGGAGGTGACCCAGTTCACCTACTTCCAGCAAGTCGGCGGCATCGAGTGCTACCCGGTTACCGGCGAGATCACTTACGGCCTCGAGCGCCTGGCGATGTACATCCAGGGTGTCGATTCGGTGTACGACCTGGTCTGGGCTGACGGCCCGTTCGGCGTTGTCACCTACGGCGATGTGTTCCACCAGAACGAAGTGGAACAGTCGACCTACAACTTCGAGCACGCCAACGTCGACAAGCTGTTCGAACTGTTCGACTTCTACGAAAGCGAAGCGAACCGCCTGATCAAGCTCGACCTGCCGCTGCCGACCTATGAAATGGTCCTGAAGGCCTCGCACACCTTCAACCTGCTCGACGCCCGCCGCGCCATCTCGGTGACCGAGCGTCAGCGCTATATCCTGCGTGTACGTACCCTGGCCCGGGACGTGGCGCAAAGCTACCTGCAAGCCCGTGCGCGCATGGGCTTCCCGATGGCGACCCCTGAACTGCGTGATGAAGTGTTGGCTAAGCTGGAGGCTGCACAATGAGTGCTCAAGATTTCCTGGTTGAACTGGGCACCGAAGAGCTGCCACCGAAAGCCCTCGCCACCCTCGGCGACGCCTTCTTGGCCGGTATCGAGAAAGGCCTGCAGGCCGCTGGCCTGAACTATGCGGCGAAATCCGTCTATGCCGCGCCACGCCGCCTGGCCGTGCTGATCCGTCAGCTCGACGTGCAGCAGCCAGACCGCAGCATCAACGTCGACGGCCCGCCCGTGCAGGCTGCGTTCGATGCCGAAGGCAAGCCGACCCAGGCCGCCCTGGGCTTCGCCAAGAAGTGTGGCGTCGACCTCTCCGAGATCGACCAGAGCGGCGCCAAGCTGCGCTTTTCCCAGCACATCCCGGGCAAGGCCACCGCCAGCCTGCTGCCGACCATCGTCGAAGACTCGCTGAACGACCTGCCGATTCCCAAGCGCATGCGCTGGGCGGCCAGCCGTGAAGAGTTCGTGCGTCCGACCCAGTGGCTGGTAATGCTGCTTGGCGAGCAAGTTGTGGACTGCACCATTCTCAAGCAACAGGCCGGTCGCGAGTCGCGTGGGCACCGTTTCCACCACCCGGAAAACGTCGTCATCAGCGCCCCGGCCAACTATGTCGAAGACCTGCGCAAGGCCTACGTGCTGGCCGACTTCGCCGAGCGCCGCGAGTTGATCGCCAAGCGCACCGCTGAGCTGGCCATGCAGCAGGAAGGCACTGCCATCGTGCCGCCGGCGCTGCTCGATGAAGTGACCGCGCTGGTCGAGTGGCCAGTGCCGCTGGTGTGCTCGTTCGAAGAGCGTTTCCTCGATGTGCCGCAAGAAGCGCTGATCACCACCATGCAGGACAACCAGAAGTATTTCTGCCTGCTGGACAGCGAAGGCAAGCTGTTGCCGCGCTTCATTACCGTGGCCAACGTCGAGAGCCGCGATCCGCAGCAGATCGTCCAGGGCAACGAGAAGGTGGTGCGTCCGCGCCTGACCGACGCCGAGTTCTTCTTCAAGCAAGACAAGAAGCAGCCGCTGGAAACCTTCAACGAGCGCCTCAAGAACGTGGTCTTCCAGGCTCAGCTGGGCAGCGTCTACGACAAGGCCGAGCGGGTTTCGCGACTGGCTGCGTTCATCGCGCCGCACATCGGTGGTAACGCCCAGAACGCAGCGCGCGCGGGCCTGCTGTCGAAGTGCGACCTGGCCACCGAAATGGTGGGTGAGTTCCCTGAAATGCAGGGCATCGCCGGCTACTACTACGCCATCAACGATGGCGAGCCAGAAGACGTCGCCCTGGCCCTGAACGAGCAGTACATGCCGCGCGGTGCTGGCGCTGAACTGCCACAGACCGTGACCGGCGCTGCCGTGGCCATTGCCGACAAGCTGGACACCCTGGTCGGCATCTTCGGCATCGGCATGCTGCCGACCGGTAGCAAAGACCCGTACGCGCTGCGCCGTGCCGCTCTGGGCGTGCTGCGCATCCTCATCGACAAGCAGCTGGACCTGGACCTGACCGACGCAGTCAGCTTCGCCGTCGCCCAGTTCGCCAGCAAGGTCAAGGCTGCCGGCCTGGCCGAGCAGGTGCTGGAGTTCATCTTCGACCGCCTGCGTGCGCGTTACGAAGACGAAGGTATCGATGTGGGCACCTACCTCTCGGTGCGTGCGCTCAAGCCGGGGTCGGCACTGGACTTCGATCAGCGGGTGCAGGCAGTACAAGCCTTCCGCAAGCTGCCGGAAGCCGAGGCCCTGGCCGCGGTCAACAAGCGCGTGTCGAACCTGCTGAGCAAGGCGGAAGGGGCGATCGCCGAACAGGTCGAGCCGAAGTACTTCGACAATGCCAACGAGTTCTCCCTGTACTCGGCGATCCAGCAGGCCGACCAGGCCGTGCAGCCGATGGCTGCCGCCCGCCAGTACAGCGAGTCGCTGGCACGCCTGGCTGCCCTGCGTGATCCGGTCGACGCCTTCTTCGAGGCGGTGATGGTCAACGCTGAGGACGCCAAGGTCCGCGCCAACCGTTATGCCCTGCTCAGCCGCCTGCGCGGTCTGTTCCTGGGCGTCGCCGACATCTCGCTGCTGGGGTAAGCCTTGAAACTGCTGATTCTCGATCGTGACGGGGTGATCAATCACGACTCCGACGCCTACATCAAGTCGCTGGAAGAATGGATCCCGATTGCCGGCTCGATCGAGGCCATCGCGCAGTTGAGCAAGGCCGGCTGGACGGTGGCGGTTGCCACCAACCAGTCGGGCATCGCTCGCGGCTACTACTCGCTGGACACCCTCGAGGCCATGCACGCGCGCTTGCGCGCGCTGGTCGCTGCCGAGGGTGGCGAGGTCGGTCACATCGTGTACTGCCCGCATGGTCCGGACGAAGGCTGCGCATGCCGCAAGCCCAAGCCGGGCATGCTGCTGGCCATCGCCGAACAGTACCGGGTTGCCCTTGATGGCATCTGGTTCGTCGGCGACAGCAAAGGTGACCTGGAGGCCGCCCTGGCCGTCGGAGCACAACCTGTGTTGGTAAAGACCGGCAAGGGTGAGAAGACCCTGAGCAAGGGCGTCACGCAAGACACCCTGATTTTTGACGATCTGGCCGCAGTCGCCAGAGCACTTATTTAAGAGGGTGCGCCGCGCTGGCGCACTTTTCACTAGGCGGGCGCGCCCGCAACGGTACATGCCACTATGTCGATCCTGCAGGCGATCAGAATCTTTCTTTTTTACCTGCTGTTGGGCACCAGCTCGCTGCTGTGGTGCACCCTGAGCTTCTTCATTGCGCCGTTTCTGCCATTCAACAAGCGCTATCGGTTCATCAACGTCTACTGGTGCCGCTTCGCCGTGCTGCTGACGCAGACGGTGCTGGGTATCCGCTACAAGATCACCGGTGCCGAGAACGTACCAGAGACACCCTGCGTGATCCTCGCCAACCACCAGAGCACGTGGGAGACGTTCTTTCTCTCTGCCTACTTCCAGCCGCTGAGCCAGGTGCTCAAGCGTGAGCTGTTGTATGTACCGTTCTTCGGGTGGGCGATGGCCATGTTGCGGCCGATCGCCATCGACCGTGACAACCCCAAAGAAGCCTTGCGCCATGTCGCCAAGAAGGGCGACGAACTGCTCAAGCAGGGCGTCTGGGTGTTGATCTTCCCTGAAGGCACCCGCGTGCCGTATGGCCAGATCGGCAAGTTTTCACGCGGCGGTACTGCCCTGGCGGTGAATGCTGGTTTGCCGGTGCTGCCGATTGCGCACAACGCTGGCAAGTACTGGCCGAAGTCGGGCTGGGGCAAGCAGGCCGGGGTTATCGAAGTAGTAATCGGCGAGCCTATGTACGCCGAGGGCAGCGGACCGCGAGCGATTGCCGAGCTGAACAACCGCGCCGAGGCCTGGAACCAGGCAACCCAGCGGGCCTTGGGTTCGCTGCCACCCGCGGCAGAAAACGTGGAACAGCAGACTGCATGACGTTCTGTGGATAACTTGTGAGCAACTTTTCAATAAGTGCTCAGAGATACGTCCTAACTTACTGAATTAAAAGCTTATTTTTCTGTATGACATTTTTCTGAAAAACGTGCATAAGTTTTTTAGCGGCATAAAAAAACCGGCTTTTACGCCGGTTTTTTTGTGGCTGTTGCAGGGCTATCTGTCTTCAATTCTTCGCGGGGCAAGCCCGCTCGTGCAGGTTCAATGGCGTCCCTTGCGCGCTCCCCTCAGACCTTGTCGATATCCACATCCTTGGTTTCTTTCAAGCAGAAGATCCCCACCACCAGGCTGATCCCGGTAATCAGCACCGGATACCACAAGCCATAGAAGATGTCTCCGGTATACACCACCAGCGCGAACGATACCGTCGGCAGGAAGCCGCCAAACCAGCCGTTACCGATGTGGTAGGGCAGGGACATCGAGGTATAGCGGATCCGCGTCGGGAACAGTTCTACCATTACCGCTGCCAGCGGCCCGTACGTCATGGTCGCGATCAGGATCATCGCCACGATCAGCACCACCACCATGAACTCATTGACCTGCGACGGATCAGCCTTGGCCGGATAGCCCGCCTGCTCGATCGCCGCGCGCATGGCCGCCTCGTCGAAGCCATTGATGGCCTTGTCACCAATGTTCACCACCACATCGCTGCCGGTTGCCGCCTCTGAACTATACGGCAGGCCTTGCTTCACGAGGAAGGTCTTGACCTTGTCGCACGGGCTGTCGAAACGCGCCTTGCCCACCGGATCGAACTGGAAGGTGCAGCTGTTCGGGTCGGCCATGACCACGATCGGTGCCTGTCGGCTGGCGGCATCGATCTGCGGGTTGGCGTAGTGGCTCAGGGCTTTGAACATCGGGAAGTACAAGACCGTCGCCAGCAACAGGCCGACCATCAGAATCGGCTTGCGGCCAATCCGGTCCGACAGCCAACCGAAGAACACGAAGAAAGGTGCACCGATCACCACGCTGATGATCAGCAGGGTATTAGCCTGAGCCGGGTCCATCTTGAGCATCTGCGTCATGAAGAACAGCACGTAGAACTGCGCTGTGTAGAAGGTCACTGCCTGGCCGGCGTTGATGCTGAACAGGGCAGTCAGGACCACCTTGAGGTTGGGCCAGTTGGTGAACGACTCACGAATGGGCGACTTGCTGATCTTGCCCTGGGCCTTCATTTTCACGAAGGCTGGCGACTCGTGCATGCTCATGCGGATCCAGGTGGAGATCCCCAGCAGGACGATCGACAGCAGGAACGGCAGGCGCCAGCCCCAGGTCTCGAACTGATCGCCACTGATATAGCGGCTGCCCAGTACCACCAGCAGCGACAGCAACAAGCCGAGGGTCGCGGTGGACTGGATGAAACCGGTATGGAAGCCGCGTTTGCCTGGTGGCGCATGCTCGGCAACGTAGGTCGCCGCGCCGCCATATTCACCACCCAGCGCCAGCCCTTGCAGCATGCGCAGGATCACCAGGATGATCGGCGCGGCAATGCCAATGCTGGCGTAGGTCGGTAACAGCCCCACGGCAAAGGTCGACAGGCCCATCAGCACGATGGTAATCAGGAAGGTGTACTTGCGCCCGATCATGTCGCCCAGGCGACCGAACACCAGCGCGCCGAACGGCCGTACCAGGAAGCCCGCGGCAAACGCCATCAGGGCAAAGATGAACGCGGTGGTGTCGTTGACCCCAGCAAAGAACTGCTTGCTGATGACCGCCGCCAACGCGCCGTAGAGAAAAAAGTCATACCACTCGAAAACGGTCCCGAGGGATGACGCGAAAATGATCTTTCTTTCCTCGCGACGACTGGAGCTGCTCGCCGCTGCGCCCTGCTCTTGGATGTAATCCGACATCGTTGCTGTCCTCGGCCTACGGGCCACAGTGATTATTCTTGTTGTTCCACTGTCGGCGGCTCATGACCCCAAGCCGCCGGTTGTTGCACGCACCCGGTCAGGGCGTCGGTATCGCGCTTGCGTCGTTGAGAGTGGTCTGGGTTGCGGCCCCCTTGAGGATCAGTTGTGCCGCCTTCTCGGCGATCATCAGTGTGGGTGAACAGGTATTGCCAGAAACGATCTGCGGCATGATCGAAGCGTCAGCCACGCGCAGGCCGGGGACGCCATGTACACGCAGCTGGTTATCCACAACGTCCAGCGGCCCGTTGCCCATACGGCAGGTGCCGACCGGGTGGAAGATGGTCGTGCCGATCTTGCTGGCTGCTTCCTGCAGTTCCTGTTCGCTCTGCAGGGCAGGCCCAGGCAGATACTCTTTGGGCGCGAACGCCGCGAGGGCAGGGGCCTGGATGATGCGCCGGGTCATGCGGATGGCATCGGCGGCTACCTTCAAGTCCTGCGGGTCGCTGAGGTAGTTGGGGTCGATCAACGGCTCGGCGTTCATGTCAGCCGAACGGATGTCGATGCGCCCGCGACTCACCGGGCGCAAGTTGCACACCGATGCGGTAAATGCCGGAAACCGGTGCAGCGGTTCACCGAACCGTTCCAGCGACAACGGCTGCACGTGGTATTGCAGGTTGGCGCTAGGCTGATCAGGGCTGGAGCGTACAAACGCGCCGAGCTGGCTGGGCGCCATCGCCAGCGGGCCACTGCGGTCGTACAGATAACGCAGCCCCATGCCCATCTTGCTCCACAGGCTGTTGGCCATCTGGTTGAGGGTACGGGTGTTGCTGATCTGATAGATCAGACGTAGTTGCAGGTGGTCCTGCAGGTTGCCGCCGACACCCGGCAGGTCATGCCGCACGCCGATGCCCAAGCCTTCGAGGAGCTTGCGCGGGCCGATACCGGAGCGCTGGAGAATCCCTGGAGAACCTACCGAGCCTGCGCAGAGGATGATCTCGCGACGTGCCTGAAACTCATGCCAGGCGCCTTGCCAGCATGCCTTGACCGCCGTTGCGCGGACATTGTTGAGCAGCACCTGGTCGACCTGCACATCGGTGAGAATGGTTACATTGGGGCGTTTGAGGATTGGCCGCAGAAACGCTTTGGCCGCATTCCAGCGCACACCACTGCGCTGATTGACCTGAAAGTATCCACAGCCCTGGTTGTCGCCAGTATTGAAGTCGTCGACCTTGGCGATACCGCTCTGCTCGGCGGCGTCGCGGAAGGCATCGAGAATCGGCCAGCTGTAACGCTGTTGCTCGACCCGCCACTCGCCGCCGGCGCCGTGATGATCACTGCTCCCGGCATAGTGATTCTCGCTGACTTTGAACAGCGGCAGCACGTCATCCCAGCCCCAGCCAGGGTTGCCTTGCTCGGCCCAGCGGTCGTAATCCGCCGCCTGGCCACGCATGTAGATCATGCCGTTGATCGAAGAACAGCCACCGAGCACCTTACCCCGTGGATAGCCCAGGCTGCGCCCGGCCAGGCCGGTCTGCGCCTCGGTCTTGAAGCACCAGTCGGTACGCGGATTACCGATGCAATAGAGGTAGCCGACCGGGACATGAATCCAGGGATAGTTATCGCGCCCCCCGGCCTCGAGCAGCAGAACGCGGCAAGCAGGGTCGGCAGACAAACGATTGGCCAGCAGGCAACCGGCGGGACCGGCGCCAACGACCACGTAGTCGAAGACTGAATCGGCTGATGGCATGCGTAACCTCGCGCCTGATTATTATTCTTGTCGACTTTCATCTTAGTGAGTAATTTCGCTGAGCAGACACGAGTTTTTGCGCAACGGCTGTGCGTTTTAGCACAACGCGCAGGCCATCCATGGATGACTGGGGAAGGGCATGTTCGACTGGAATGATCTACGGTTTTTCCTCGAGTTGCAGCGCAGCGGCCGCTTGCTCACTGCCGCCAAGCGTCTCAACACCACCCACAGTACAGTCGCCCGGCACATCGAGAGCATCGAGAAAAGCCTCGGTACTGCGCTGTTCGTCCAGCACGCGCAAGGCTACGAACTGACGCCCTCCGGCCAGGCGCTGCTCAAACACGCGGAGGCCATGGAGAACGTCGCCTTGCTGGCGCAGGAGGAAATCACCCAGGCGATCACGCCCCTGGGCAAGATTCGCCTGGGGGTGACCGAAGGCATCGGCATCATGTTCTTCACCCCGCGCATGAACGCGCTGTTCGAACGTTATCCGGGGCTTGAAGTGGAGCTGGTGGCCGTGCCGCGCTTCGTCAGCATTCTCAACCGCGAAGCGGAAATCAGCATTCATCTGGAGCGGCCCAACGCCGACCTGCTGATCACACGCAAGCTCACCGACTATCGTCTGGCCCTCTATGCCAGCCCGGACTACCTCGAGCGCGCGCCAGCACTGCATACCCGTGAGGACCTCGCTCGGCATAACTGGATCGGCTATGTCGATGACCTGCTGTTCAGCCAGGAACTGCTGTTTCTCAACAGCTTCTGCCGTGCGCCCAACGTGGTGTTTCGCAGCACCAGCGTGATCGCCCAGCAGCATGCCGCTCGCGCCGGTCTGGGCATAGCCGTGCTGCCCAACTACATGGCGCGGCATGACCCTGGTTTACGCCGGGTCCTGCCCAGTGAAGTCATCCAGCGCAGTTACTGGATCTGCACCCGACGCGAGCTGCACAAGTCTGTACGGTTACGGGTGGTGTGGGATTACCTGCTCAACCTGTGTGCGCAGGAACAGGCAGACCTGCTAGCCGAGTAGCGCCTTGCCCGCCAGTATCAGTGCCGCGGCTACGCCAATAATCGCAAACAATTGCTGCAGGCGCGGCCCGGCCAACTTGGCCGACAAAGGCCGGGCCAGCAGCAAGCCGAACACCGCGCCCGCTGCGAATGGCGCGCCGACCTGCCAGTGCATGACCCCAGAAAGGCTGGCGCTGACCACACTACCGGTAGCGACCAGGGCGATCACCGCCAGCGAGGTGGCGACGATGCTCTGCATGTCGAGGTTGGTGTAGCGGTTCAACGCGGGAATGATGACGAAACCACCGCCCACGCCCAACAGCCCCGAGAGCAATCCAGAGGTGGCGCCAGTGACGGCTAGCGCGCGTGCGCAGGGTAGGGTCCAACGCAGACGACCCTGCAGCGGGTTAAGCACGCAGGGCATGATCTGCCGCTCACCGCAGGGTGACTCACCCCGCAGTTCACGCGCCGCCTTGCGCCAGATACGCAGGCAGGCGTATGTGAGCACGCCAGCAAAGCCGACGGCCAGCGGCGTATTGGGCAGGGTGTGCGCAAGCATCAGCCCGAATGGCGCCGCGGCGATGCCAATCACAGCGATGAATAACGCGGCACGGTAGCGTACCCGCCCTTGGCGCAAACCCAGCACCGCACCGACGCCCGCCGCCAGCCCCACAGCCAGCAAGCCGACTGGCGCTGCCTCGACCATGCTCAGGCCTAGGCCGAACACCAGCAGCGGTACCGCGAGAATACCGCCACCTGCGCCCGTCAACGCCAGCACTGCGCCGATGAGTGCGCCCAGCCCGGCGCCCAGCAATTGATGCTCCATCTGCTCGTGTTTCCTTTAAAACCTGTTCAACGGGATCTTCAGATAGCGCACGCCGTTGTCTTCCGGCTCGGGCAACTGGCCGCTGCGCATGTTGACCTGCACCGAGGGCAGCATCAGCACCGGCATGTCCAAGCTGGCATCACGCGCCTCACGCATGGCGACGAAGGCCTCCTCGCTAATGCCATGGTGGATGTGGATATTGTCGGCGCGCTGCTCGGCCACGGTGGTGACGTAACGCAGCGCCCGGCCATTGGGCAGGTAGTCATGGCACATGAATAGCTGGGTCTGGTCAGGAAAAGCCAGCAAGCGGCGAATTGAGCGATATAGCGTACGCGCGTCGGCACCGGGGAAATCACAGCGAGCAGTGCCATAGTCCGGCATGAATAAAGTATCGCCGACGAATACCGCGATCTCGCCGCCATCCTCGACCATGTAGCTCATGCAGGCTGGGGTATGCCCGGGCGTGTGCAGGGCACGTGCACGCAGGTTGCCGATGAAGAAGACCTCCTCATCTTCGAGTAAGACGTCGAACTGGCTGCCGTCCCGGGCAAATCCGGGCTCGGCATTGAACAGCGTGCCAAAGGTCTTCTGCACTTGAGTAATGCAGGCGCCGATGGCGATGTGTCCGCCCAGTTTTTCCTTGAGATAGGCGGCCGCCGACAGGTGATCGGCGTGCACGTGGGTCTCGAGGATCCAATGCACCTTGGCACCGAGCGATTCGACCAGAGCGATCAGCTTGTCGGCCGATGCCGTGCTGGTGCGGCCCGACTTGGGGTCATAGTCGAGCACGCTGTCGATCAACGCGCACGCCAGGGTCTGGCGGTCCAGGAGTAGATAACTGATGGTCGAGGTCGCTTCGTCGAACAGCGCTTCAACCAGAATATTGCTACCGATGATCATCAGGCCTCCAGACCGTCGCTACTGACATCTCAGTGAGACAGTAATAATTGACTGCCTACTCCTCTTTCTTCGTGCTCTTCAGTCTTTGAATTGAAGACTCGACATGTTTGATGCTGTGCTCCGGGGTAGGGAGGTCTTCAGGCATCGTGCCTCCAAGTTCGGCAATGGTCTCGCGCACTTTACTGCCCACCTCAAAGTGCACTTGGTTAGCTTGATGCTTACCTTGGATTTGGTCACGACGCAGTTTCTCTTCCGCTTGTGTTGCTCGGAACAGGTTAGCGGCCAACTCAGTCGATCCCATGTGATCGAGAATCTTATGGCTTTTTTTTAGTCCTTTACGCTGGTGAATAGCTTTCTGATCCAGCCCGCCATAGAGACCTTGATAACCATGGTTCTGAAAGATGGCGAAATCCAGACCAGTCTGTACGCCTGCCAATTGGGCCGTTTCTACCAGCTGCTTATTGTGCTCGCGTAACTCGTTACGCAGAAGAAGGCGTTTCTGGTCCTCTTTGAGCCGCTGGAAGGAGGCGTCATCGGCAATTTCCTGGCGACGCGTCTGAACTGCAAAGTAGGTCTGTCCAGCAGCAATTACGGGCTTAGATGGGTCGCCGTTCTGGACTACCAGGTAGCAGGCGTAACGCGAAAGATGGATGTCATCCAGCTCCCGCTGCGAGCCGGAGCCTATTGGGACCATTTTGTTGGCTTCGACAAAATGGTCCGATACCTCGTGCGAGCTCAGTGCGCACGCACTCTTCGCTTTGTTGATGACATTTTCAAAGTTCCGCCACGCGCTGTACTCCAAGAGTGGAGCAAGCTCACGGGCAGACCAATACTCAAATCCCTCGTTCGTAAGGTGCTTGAGCCCTTCAAAGGAACGGTGCTGCTCACTCATCATCAGACCTCATTGGGTACTGGGCGGGATTTCACGATCAATCCTATCAGCCGTTTTGCGCTTGTAATTATCCCGAAATCCCTGAATACACGTTCTGCTGATTTGTATCGTGTTCATTCATCGGCTCCCCTTTCCTTTACCCTGGCCGGTAGATGGCACAGGGTAAGTGCTATGAAATTTATCGAGAGCAAAAAAAACCCTGGCCGAGGCCAGGGTTTTGAGTTGATGAGCATCAGAAAACTCATCGAAACACGAATCAGAAGTCCAGGTTAGACACCGACAAGGCGTTGCTTTCAATGAACTCACGGCGAGGTTCCACCGCGTCACCCATCAGGGTATTGAAGATCTGGTCAGCAGCGATTGCATCTTCAATAGTGACCTTGAGCATGCGCCGTACGGCTGGATCCATGGTGGTTTCCCACAGCTGATCCGGGTTCATTTCGCCCAGACCTTTGTAGCGCTGGATTGTGTGACGCTTGGCAGTTTCGTTCATCAGCCAGTCGAGGGCTTCCTTGAACTCGGTCACTGCCTTGCGACGCTCACCACGTTTAACATACGCACCTTCACCGAACAGGGTGGTCAGCTTGCCGCCCAGGTTGACCACGGTACGGTAGTCATTGCTACCGAAGAAGTCGCGGTTGAAGGTGATGTAGCTGGCCAAGCCATGGGAAGTGATCTCGACTTCCGGCAGCCACACGTTACGCTCTTTGTCCTCACGCAGGCTGGCGTTGTAAGCCAGGCCCGACTTCTGGTTGAGCGTAAGACGCTGCTGGAATTTGCCCAGCCAGGCCTGCATGTGCGCGTGGTCGCCCAGTTGCTCGACCGTGATTTCATCCATGTAGATGAAGTGCTCGGTGAGCTCCAGTGGATACAACCGCGAGAGGCGCTTGAGCGTCTTCATCACACCACGGAATTCGTTCACCAGGCTTTCGAGTTGCACACCCGATACCGCTGGCGCCGACTCGTCCAGGTGCAGGCTGGCATCTTCCAGGGCCGACTGCGTCATGTACTCTTCCATGGCGTCGTCGTCTTTGATGTATTGCTCTTGCTTGCCTTTCTTCACCTTGTACAGCGGCGGCTGAGCGATGTAGATGTAGCCGCGCTCGACCAGCTCCGGCAACTGACGGAAGAAGAAGGTCAGCAGCAGGGTGCGGATGTGCGAACCGTCAACGTCAGCATCGGTCATGATGATGATGTTGTGATAACGCAACTTGTCGATGTTGTACTCTTCGCGGCCGATACCACAGCCCAACGCAGTGATCAGCGTGCCGACTTCCTGCGACGAGATCATCTTGTCGAAGCGAGCTTTCTCGACGTTGAGGATCTTGCCTTTGAGCGGCAGAATCGCTTGGGTACGACGGTTACGGCCTTGCTTGGCCGAGCCACCTGCGGAGTCACCCTCCACCAGGTACAGTTCGGAGAGGGCAGGGTCCTTCTCTTGGCAGTCAGCCAACTTGCCCGGCAGGCCGGCGATGTCCAACGCGCCTTTACGGCGAGTCATCTCGCGCGCCTTACGTGCCGCTTCACGGGCACGAGCGGCATCGATCATCTTGCCGACCACAGCTTTGGCTTCGTTGGGGTTTTCCAGCAGGAAGTCGGAGAAGTACTTGTTCATCTCCTGTTCCACGGCGGTCTTCACCTCCGAGGAAACCAACTTGTCCTTGGTCTGCGAGCTGAACTTCGGATCCGGAACCTTGACCGAAATAATCGCGGTCAAACCTTCGCGGGCGTCGTCACCCGTGGTGGCTACCTTGTTCTTCTTGGCCAAGCCTTCTTGCTCAATGTAAGCGTTCAGGCTGCGGGTCAACGAAGAGCGGAAGCCGACCAGGTGAGTACCACCGTCGCGCTGCGGAATGTTGTTGGTGAAGCACAGCAGGTTTTCGTTGAAGCTGTCGTTCCACTGCAAGGCGACTTCTACACCGACACCATCTTCACGCTGGATATTGAAGTGGAAGACCTGGCTGTTGACCGGGGTCTTGTTGGTGTTCAGGTATTCAACGAATGCGCGCAAGCCGCCTTCGTACTTGAAGAACTCTTCCTTGCCGCTGCGTTCGTCCTTGAGCAGGATGCCAACGCCGGAGTTGAGGAAGGACAGTTCACGAATCCGCTTGGCCAGGATGTCCCAGCTGAAGTGGATGTTCTTGAAGGTTTCAGCCGATGGCTTGAAATGGATGTGGGTACCGGTGCTTTCGCTTTCGCCCACCACCGCCATGGGTGCCTGTGGCACGCCATGCACGTAGGTCTGTTCCCAGACCTTGCCGCTGCGGCGTACGGTCAGGATCAGTTGCTCAGAAAGGGCGTTCACTACGGAAACGCCTACACCGTGCAGACCACCAGAAACCTTATAGGAGTTGTCATCGAATTTACCGCCTGCGTGCAGGACGGTCATGATGACCTCGGCCGCCGATACACCTTCTTCTTTGTGTACGTCGACTGGAATACCGCGACCGTTGTCGCGCACGCTGATGGATTCATCAGGGTGGATGATGACGGTAATGTCATCGCAGTGACCGGCGAGGGCTTCGTCGATCGAGTTGTCGACAACCTCGAAGACCATGTGGTGCAGGCCGCTACCATCATCGGTGTCGCCAATGTACATGCCGGGACGTTTGCGCACGGCATCCAGCCCTTTCAACACTTTAATGCTGGAGGAGTCGTACGTTTGATTTTCGCTCATGCCTTCACTCCCGATGGTCGTGGGTCTGGGTGATACGGCCTTGTTCCACGTGGAACAAAGCAACTGGCGTTTCCGTCTGCCAGCCTTCCCTCAGTAATTCGTGGTCTACACAGGTGATGAATACCTGGCAGCGTAATTCTTCAAGCAAGCGGCATAGTGCGCGGCGGTGCTGCTCGTCCAACTCAGACGGCAAGTCATCCACTAGATAGATACAGAGACCGCGGCGAGCCTGGCTGACCAAATGGCCTTGGGCGATACGCAATGCGCACACCACAAGTTTCTGCTGCCCACGGGACAAGATATCCGCCGCGTTGTTTACGCCAATACGTAGGCGCAAATCAGCACGCTGCGGACCGGCCTGGGTGTGGCCCATCTGCTGATCACGATGCAGAGAAGAGGCGAGTACTTCGTTGAGTTCCCGGTCCTTGTCCCAGCCGCGATAGTAGCTCAAGGTCAATCCTTCCAGCTCGACCAGTTCGCTCAGGGTTCGCTCGAAGACAGGCTTCAAGGCCTTGATGTAGTTGCGACGGTATTCATCTATCTCCGCGCTGGCCAGGCATAATTCCCGGTCCCAGGCGGCTTGCGAAGCTGGGTCAAGTGTACCATGCCGCAACCATGAGTTCCGCTGCCGCAGCGCCTTCTGCAGACGCTGCCAGGCAGCCAAGAACCGAGGTTCCACGTGGAACACACCCCAATCGAGGAATTGCCGACGAATCTTCGGCGCGCCTTCCAACAACCGGAAGCTATCCGGGTTGATCAGCTGTAGAGGCAACAACTCCGCCAGTTGGGCTGCGCTGCGCGCATTCTGGCCATCGATGCGGATGGTAAATTCCCCTTGCCGCTCCCGCGAAACACCCAGGTTGCTGGTGCCGCCTTCGGCCAACTGAACCTCGCCGAATACCGTGCAGGTAGCCTGCTCATATTGGATGACGGGGTTCAGTCGAGTACTACGGAAGGAGCGGGCCAAGCCCAGCAGATACACGGCTTCCAGGACGCTGGTCTTGCCGCTGCCGTTGGCGCCGTAAAGGATATTTATGCGGGGGGAGGGGGAGAGGGTCACTGGGTGCAGATTGCGCACCGCAGTGACCATGATACGTCTAAGGGACATTAGCTCTGCTACAGATTACAGACGCATCGGCATGACAACGTAAGAGGAATCGTCGTTACCGGCTTCCTGCAGCAGGGCACTGCTGTTGGAGTCGGACAGAATCAGACGAACCTGCTCCGTAGTCATGACACCCAGCACGTCCAGCAGGTAGCTCACGTTGAAACCAATCTCAAGCGAGCTGCCGTTGTAGTCGACGCTGATCTCTTCTTCCGCTTCTTCCTGCTCCGGGTTGTTCGCCTGGATTTTCAGTTGGCCGGCGGCCAGCTGCAGGCGGATGCCACGGTACTTCTCGTTGGACAGAATCGCAGTACGGCTGAACGCTTCACGCAGCGCCTGGCGATCACCGATGACCAGCTTGTCGCCGCCCTTGGGCAGCACGCGCTCGTAGTCGGGGAACTTGCCGTCGACCAGCTTCGAGGTGAAGGTGAATTCGCCGGTGGTCGCACGGATGTGGTGCTGACCAAGAACGATACTGACCATGCCTTCCGGATCGGTGAGCAGGCGCGCCAGCTCAAGGATACCTTTACGCGGGACGATTACCTGGTGGCGCTCGGCCTGGCCGATTGCGGCCTGCATGGAGCACAGCGCCAGACGGTGACCGTCAGTGGCAACGGCGCGCAGGGTATCGGTAGAGACCTCCAGCAGCATGCCGTTGAGGTAATAACGTACGTCTTGCTGGGCCATGGCAAAGCTGGTGCGCTCGATCAGACGGCGCAGTTTGCTCTGCTCCAGATTGCAGGTGAGCGAGCCAGGGCCTTCCTCGACCGTGGGGAAGTCATTGGCCGGCAGAGTCGACAGGGTGAAACGGCTGCGACCGGCCTTGACCAACAGCTTCTGCTCGTCGACCTTGATGTCGATCAGGACATCGCTCGGCAGGCTTTTGCAGATGTCCATCAGCTTGCGCGCCGGGACAGTGATCTCGCCCGGCTCGGCCGGCTCTTCCAGCTGTACACGGCCGACCAGTTCGACTTCGAGGTCGGTACCGGTCAACGACAGCTGCTGGCCTTGTACGACCAGCAGGACGTTGGACAGGACCGGCAAGGTCTGGCGACGCTCGACGACACCTGCGACCAGTTGCAGGGGTTTCAACAGGGCTTCGCGTTGAATGGTGAAATGCATGGTCTAGTCCCTTGCCTTCAAATAGCTGCGCCGACGCCCATCAGGTCGTCAGCGTGCGCAGCAGGTTCTTGTAGTCCTCGCGGATGTCCGCGTCGGATTCCTTCAGTTCATTGATCTTGCGGCAAGCGTGCAGCACGGTGGTGTGGTCGCGGCCGCCAAACATGTCGCCGATTTCCGGCAAGCTGTGGTTGGTCAGCTCTTTGGACAACGCCATGGCTACCTGGCGCGGACGCGCTACCGAGCGCGAACGCCGCTTGGACAACAAGTCGGAGATCTTGATCTTGTAGTACTCGGCCACGGTGCGCTGGATGTTATCCACACTCACCAGCTTGTCCTGCAGCGCCAGCAGGTCCTTGAGCGACTCACGGATCAGCTCGATAGTGATATCGCGCCCCATGAAGTGCGAGTGAGCGATAACCCGCTTGAGCGCACCTTCAAGCTCACGGACGTTGGAGCGAATCCGCTGGGCGATGAAGAACGCCGCATCGTGCGGCAGCTCTACCTTGGCCTGGTCGGCCTTTTTCATCAGGATCGCGACACGCGTTTCCAGCTCCGGCGGCTCGACAGCGACAGTCAGGCCCCAGCCAAAGCGCGACTTCAGTCGTTCTTCGAGGCCTTCGATCTCCTTCGGGTAACGGTCGCTGGTGAGAATCACCTGCTGACCACCCTCGAGCAGTGCGTTGAAGGTGTGGAAAAACTCTTCCTGGGAGCGCTCTTTGCGGGCGAAGAACTGGATGTCATCGATCAGCAGCGCATCGACCGAGCGATAGAAACGCTTGAATTCATTGATGGCATTGAGCTGCAGCGCCTTGACCATGTCGGCCACGAAGCGCTCGGAATGCAGGTACACGACCTTGGCATTCGGATTCTTCTTCAGCAGGTGGTTACCCACAGCGTGCATCAGGTGAGTCTTGCCCAGGCCCACGCCGCCATAAAGGAACAGCGGGTTGTAGCCGTGCTTGGGGTTGTCAGCAACCTGCCAGGCAGCCGCTCGGGCCAACTGGTTCGACTTACCTTCGACGAAGGTATCGAAGGTGAAGGTACGGTTCAGGTAGCTGGTGTGCTTGAGCGCACCTTCGACCTGCACCGTACGTTGCTCGCTGCGACCAGGAGCACTCGGCGCGACAGGCGTATCACCCATGGAGTCGAAGGTATGCCGCGAAGTCGGCT
Organism: Pseudomonas sp. BP8; assembly: GCF_017875955.1. Classification (GTDB taxonomy): domain Bacteria; phylum Pseudomonadota; class Gammaproteobacteria; order Pseudomonadales; family Pseudomonadaceae; genus Aquipseudomonas. The sequence continues at coordinate 509,619 of NZ_JAGINK010000001.1, forward strand.
CTTCTACCTCGTTGACCAGCACCGGTTCAACAGCGGGAGCCTGTGCGCGCTCACTGGGTGCCGCGACCGAGGCCGGGTGAACCTGCGCCTGGGCGATGGCCGCTGCGGCAGCACTCACTGGCGCATTGGGTGCGGCACGCGGCGCTGAGCTGCGACGGCTGCCTATTAACAAGGAAAGAGCAGGCGCGATGCCGCTGCCGTGCTCACCCAGCAGTTCGAGCAAACGACCCAGGTATTTCTCATTGACCCAATCAAGAACGAAGCGGTTAGGCGCATACACGCGCAACTCGTCGCCTTCAGCTTCGACCTGTAGCGGACGGATCCAGGTGTTGAATTGCTGGGCAGGCAGTTCGTCGCGCAGAAGCTCCACGCACTGCTGCCAAAGTTCCACTGACACGGATATCCCCTGAGTTGAAAGCCGGATGAGGCAAAAGCAAACCGCCATTGTACCGGGCGAGCGGCTACTTATCCACATGAGACAGCGACTGCAACCATGACAAAGCTGCCAAATACTGCCCGAAAAGCCATTCGAGGCATGTGCATAAGCCCTGTGGATAAGCGCACCTAAGGGCTATGCACAACCCTGGGCTCAAACCTGTTGATAACTCTGCTGTGGATAAACAGGCTTTTCATCCACAGCTTTTGATCAGGCGCAGCACAGCCGCAGCACGCCTTGTGGACAACCTTTCTGATCTCTGTACAGTTGATGAATAAAGGCCTCTAGCAGGTTATCCACAGAAAAGTGGCTGTATAAGATCTATAAGTTATTCAGAAAAGCTTTATATATTCCTCTTTTATTTTTTCATCTTGTTCACGTTTCGAGATCCGGGCAAGCCTGTCTGTCTGACCTGTCGATCCCTCCTCTAGAAGCCATGTGGACGTGATGCCATCCATAAGGAAAGGCTGGTTGGAAATTGACCTATTGGCTTGCTTTCTCTAGAATCGCCGATCTCTTAAAACGGGGGCCATTCCGGCCCGTAGTCGACGAACCCAGGTAACACGCCATGAAACGTACTTTCCAACCAAGCACCATCAAGCGCGCGCGCACCCACGGCTTCCGTGCCCGTATGGCCACCAAGAACGGCCGCGCTGTTCTGTCGCGTCGTCGTGCCAAAGGCCGTAAGCGTCTGGCCGTTTGATTTTTCGGCACAGGTGGTGAGTCAGGACTTCAGTCGGGAAAAGCGACTGCTTACACCCCGGCATTTCAAAGCGGTCTTCGACTCGCCCACCGGCAAGGTTCCAGGTAAAAGCCTGCTTATCCTTGCCCGCGAGAACGGCCTCGATCACCCGCGCCTCGGCTTGGTGATCGGCAAGAAGAGCGTCAAGCTCGCCGTTCAACGCAATCGGCTCAAACGCTTGATGCGCGATTCCTTTCGCCTGAACCAGCAGATGATTGCTGGCCTGGATATCGTGATCGTCGCGCGCAAGGGCTTGGGTGAGATAGAAAACCCAGAATTGCACCAACACTTTGGCAAGCTCTGGAAGCGCCTCGCTCGTAGTCGGCCCTCTCCAGCGGTTCCTGCCGATTCTGCAGGGGTAGACAGTCACGATGCGTAAACTGGCACTCGTTCCGATCCAGTTTTACCGTTACGCCATTAGTCCCCTGATGGCCAGTCACTGTCGTTTCTACCCCAGTTGCTCCTGTTACGCTCTTGAAGCCATTGAAAACCATGGCCTCTGGCGTGGTGGGTGGCTAACCGTTCGTCGCCTGGGGCGTTGTCATCCGTGGAACGACGGCGGTTTCGATCCCGTCCCACCCGCTCCCTCCTCCCGAACTTCTTCGATAGCCGAGTAATCATGGATATTAAACGCACGATCCTGATCGTCGCCCTGGCAATCGTGGCCTACGTGCTGGTCCTCAAATGGAACCAGGACTACGGTCAGGCTGCTTTGCCGACTCAGCATGCTGCTGCCAGCAACGCTAACCCGGCCCTGCCGGATACCGTGCCGGCCGCGGGCAATAACGGCGCCAGCGCCGATGTGCCGAGCGCCAATGCCGATGGCAGCCCAGCCGAATTGGCTCCGGTCGCCGTCAGCAAGGACCTGATCCGGGTCAAGACCGACGTCCTTGAGCTGGCTATCGATCCAGTGGGTGGCGACATCGTCCAGCTGTCCCTGCCTGAGTACCCTCGTCGCCAGGACCATCCGGACATTCCGTTCCAGCTGTTCGACAACGGCAACGAGCGTACCTACCTGGCCCAGAGCGGCCTGACCGGCACCAACGGTCCGGATGCCCGTTCGTCGGGTCGTCCACTGTATGCTGCCGAGCAGAAGAGCTTCCAACTGGCTGATGGCCAGGAGCAGCTGGTCGTCGACCTGAAGTTCAGCGAGAACGGCGTCAACTACATCAAGCGCTTCAGCTTCAAGCGCGGTGAGTACGACCTGACCGTCAGCTACCTGATCGACAACCAGAGCGCTCAGGCCTGGTCGGGCAACATGTTTGCCCAACTCAAGCGTGATGCAAGCTCCGATCCGTCTTCGAGCACGGCCACCGGTACCGCGACCTACCTGGGCGCCGCCCTGTGGACGCCATCCGAGCCGTACAAGAAAGTGTCGATGAAAGACATCGACAAGGGCAGCCTGAAAGAAACCGTTTCCGGCGGTTGGGTAGCCTGGCTGCAACACTACTTCGTGACTGCGTGGATTCCGGCCAAGTCGGATAACAACGTGCTGCAGACGCGCAAGGACAGCCAAGGCAACTACATCATCGGCTACACCGGCCCGGCGCTCAGCGTACCTGCCGGTGGCAAGGTCGAAACCAGTGCCATGCTGTATGCCGGTCCGAAGATTCAGTCCAAGCTCAAGGAGTTGTCCCCAGGCCTGGAACTGACTGTCGACTACGGCTTCCTGTGGTTCATTGCCCAGCCGATCTTCTGGCTGCTGCAACATATCCACAGCCTGCTAGGTAACTGGGGCTGGTCGATTATCGTGCTGACCATGCTCATCAAGGGCCTGTTCTTCCCGCTGTCGGCTGCCAGCTACCGTTCCATGGCGCGTATGCGTGCCGTTTCGCCAAAACTGGCCGCACTGAAGGAACGCTTCGGTGACGATCGCCAGAAGATGTCCCAGGCGATGATGGAGCTGTACAAGAAAGAGAAGATCAATCCGCTGGGCGGCTGCCTGCCGATCCTGGTACAGATGCCGGTATTCCTGGCCTTGTACTGGGTACTGCTGGAAAGCGTCGAGATGCGCCAGACCCCTTGGATGCTGTGGATTACCGACCTGTCGATCAAGGATCCGTTCTTCATCCTGCCGATCATCATGGGCGCTACCATGTTCATCCAGCAGCGTCTGAACCCGACTCCGCCGGATCCGATGCAGGCCAAGGTGATGAAAATGATGCCAATCATCTTCACCTTCTTCTTCCTGTGGTTCCCGGCTGGTCTGGTGCTGTACTGGGTTGTGAACAACTGCCTGTCGATTTCGCAGCAGTGGTACATCACCCGCAGCATCGAAGCAGCGGCCAAGAAGGCTGCCGCCTGACAGGCTACTGAGCTAGCCTGTGAATAAAAACGCCCCCTAGTGGGGCGTTTTTGCTATCTGTCTTTTTGAATTTCGTCGTTGAGGCTTGCGAGCATGAACACTGTGCGTGAAACCATCGCTGCCATTGCCACCGCCCAAGGCCGCGGTGGCGTCGGTATCGTCAGACTGTCCGGGCCGCTGGCGAGCCAAGCTGGGCAGGCTATTACCGGGCGTAATCTGACGCCCCGGCATGCCCACTATGGGCCGTTCCGCGACCAGGAAGGGCTGGTGCTGGACGAAGGCATCGTGTTGTTCTTCCCTGGGCCGAACTCGTTTACCGGCGAGGACGTTCTCGAATTGCAGGGCCATGGCGGTCCGGTGGTGATGGACATGCTCCTGCAACGTTGCCTGCAGTTGGGCTGCCGTCTGGCCCGGCCGGGTGAGTTCAGTGAGCGCGCATTCCTCAACGACAAGCTCGACCTGGCGCAAGCCGAAGCCATCGCCGACCTGATCGAGGCCAGTTCGACCCAAGCCGCACGCAATGCCTTGCGCTCGCTCCAGGGCGAATTCTCCAAGCGCGTGCACAGCCTCACCGAGGCACTGATCGCACTGCGTATCTACGTCGAGGCGGCGATCGACTTCCCTGAAGAAGAAATCGATTTCCTTGCCGATGGCCATGTGTTGTCCATGCTTGATGCGGTTCGTGGGGAGTTGTCCACAGTGCAGAAGGAAGCCGGGCAGGGTGCCTTGCTCCGTGACGGCATGAACGTGGTGATCGCTGGCCGGCCCAATGCCGGCAAGTCGAGCCTGCTCAACCGCCTGGCCGGGCGCGAAGCGGCCATCGTTACCGACATCGCCGGCACCACCCGGGATATCCTCCGTGAACATATCCACATCGATGGCATGCCGCTGCACGTGGTCGATACCGCAGGCCTGCGCGACACCGATGACCAGGTGGAAAAGATCGGCGTTGAACGCGCACTGAAGGCAATCAGCGAGGCGGACCGGGTGCTGCTGGTGGTAGACAGCACTGCCCCTGAAGCCGCGGATCCGTTCGCCCTGTGGCCAGAGTTCCTCGACCAGCGGCCGGACCCGGCCAAGGTCACCTTGATCCGCAACAAAGCCGATCTCAGTGGCGAAGTTGTCGCGGTAGAGCAGTGTGAAGATGGCCATGTGACGATCACCCTCAGCGCCAAGGGCGACGATGCAGGGCTCGAGCTGCTGCGCGATCACCTCAAGTCCTGCATGGGCTATGAACAGACCGCTGAGAGCAGCTTCAGCGCCCGTCGTCGGCATCTGGAAGCCCTGCGTACCGCCAGTAGCCATCTGGAGCATGGCCGTGACCAACTGACCCTGGCAGGTGCCGGCGAGTTGCTGGCAGAAGACCTGCGCCAGGCTCAGCAGGCGCTGGGCGAGATCACCGGGGCGTTCAGCTCTGATGATCTGCTGGGGCGTATCTTTTCCAGCTTCTGCATCGGCAAGTGATCCACAGGGTCGCCTTAACCCTGTCTTTGCCGAGAATTTGATCCACAGCTGATCTGCAGGGCTGGCCTCTTCATGGGGCCAGCCCGCTTGGCCGACGTCTTTGGCGGCCCCCCTATCGGATGCAATGTTCGATTGGCCCAGCTTATTTTTCCCTTCCCTGACAAAAATTCCCTTATCGGCACGCCTCTGATTTCATCAACAGGCGGGTTTTCCGCCGTCTAAGCCCTGTGGAAAACTAACCTTCAGCTCGGTTGATAACACCCCTCCTGAACTGAGGATAAATCCGCCTGTGGATAAATAGGCGTTTAATCCACAGGCTTAACGCGCTTATCCAGAGCCCTCAGAGGCACTAGAACACAGGGTTTAATTTCTCTGTACATACCATGGAGTAAGGGCTGTAGGGTTCTATCCACAGAAAATGGCCTGTGTAAGAATAAACATAAAAACAAAGCTTCTTTAATTTCTCTCTCTATAATTTTTGTTATCCCGTTCATCCACAGCCTGGTCAAAATTTGCGCAGAAGGTTTCTTTAGAAGGCAGGAAGTCTCATACTTGTCCGCTTAACTTCTCTATTTGCAAAACAGGCACGAGGTGCGTGGTGGATTTCCCTTCCCGTTTTGAAGTGATCGTCATCGGCGGCGGCCATGCCGGTACCGAGGCTGCGCTTGCGTCTGCACGCATGGGTGTAAAAACCCTGCTGCTGACCCACAACGTGGAAACCCTCGGTCACATGAGCTGCAACCCGGCGATCGGTGGCATCGGTAAAAGCCATCTGGTCAAAGAGATCGATGCGCTCGGCGGCGTCATGGCGCTGGCTACCGACAAGAGCGGCATCCAGTTCCGCGTGTTGAACAACCGCAAGGGCCCAGCCGTACGTGCTACCCGGGCCCAGGCCGACCGCGCCATCTACAAGGCTGTGGTCCGCGAGATCCTGGAAAACCAGCCCAACCTGTGGATATTCCAGCAGTCCTGTGATGACCTGATCGTCGAACAGGACCAGGTCAAGGGCGTCGTCACGCAGATGGGCCTGCGGTTCATGGCCGACTCGGTGGTACTGACCACCGGTACCTTCCTTGCCGGGCTTATCCACATCGGCATGCAGAACTACACCGGCGGTCGTGCCGGCGATCCGCCCGCGATTGCCCTGGCCCACCGCATGCGTGAACTGCCGCTGCGCGTCGGCCGGCTGAAAACCGGGACCCCGCCACGCATCGATGGCCGCTCGGTAGACTTCTCGGTGATGACCGAGCAACCCGGCGACACGCCGATTCCGGTGATGTCGTTCATGGGCAACGCGCAGATGCATCCGCGCCAGGTCAGTTGCTGGATTACCCATACCAACGCCCGCACCCACGAAATCATTGCCTCGAACCTCGACCGTTCGCCGATGTACTCCGGGGTGATCGAAGGCGTCGGGCCGCGTTACTGCCCATCGATCGAAGACAAGATTCACCGCTTTGCCGACAAAGAGAGCCATCAGGTGTTCATCGAGCCGGAAGGCCTGAACACCCATGAGCTGTACCCCAACGGTATTTCCACTTCGCTGCCGTTCGACGTGCAGCTGGAGTTGGTGCGCTCGATCCGCGGCATGGAAAACGCCCACATCGTTCGCCCTGGCTACGCCATCGAGTACGACTACTTCGACCCGCGTGATCTCAAGTACAGCCTCGAGACCAAGGTCATCGGCGGCTTGTTCTTCGCTGGCCAGATCAACGGCACCACCGGTTACGAAGAAGCCGGCGCGCAAGGTTTGCTGGCCGGGACCAACGCTGCACTGCGTGCTCAGGGTCGGGAGAGCTGGTGCCCGCGCCGCGACGAGGCGTACATCGGGGTGTTGGTTGACGACCTGATTACCCTGGGTACCCAGGAGCCGTACCGCATGTTCACTTCGCGCGCCGAGTACCGCTTGATCCTGCGCGAAGACAACGCTGACCTGCGCCTCACCGAGAAGGGCCGCGAGCTGGGCCTGATCGATGACCAGCGTTGGGCCGCGTTCTGCGCCAAGCGCGAAGGCATCGAGCGCGAAGAGCAGCGCATGAAATCGACCTGGGTCCGCCCGAACACGCCGCAAGGCCAGGCCATTGTGGATAAGTTCGGTACGCCGCTGAGCCACGAATACAGCCTGCTCAACCTGCTCGCACGGCCGGAAATCGACTATGCCGGCCTGATCGAGGCCACCGGTGGTGAGCTGCTCGATCCGCAAGTTGCCGAGCAGGTCGAGATCAAGACCAAATACGCCGGTTACATCGACCGTCAGCAGGACGAGATCGCCCGCCTGCGTGCCAGCGAAGACACCCGCCTGCCTGTGGATATCGACTACACGACGATTTCCGGGTTATCCAAGGAGATTCAAGGCAAGCTCGGCCAGACCCGGCCGGAGACCCTTGGCCAGGCGTCGCGCATCCCTGGCGTCACTCCGGCGGCGATTTCCCTGTTGCTGATTCACCTGAAAAAACGCGGCGCAGGCCGCGAATTGGAGCAAAGCGCTTGAGTTCTTTGGTCACCCCGCAACACGCAGAAGAGTTGTCCACAGGCGCGCGCCAGCTCGGTGTCGAGCTGAGCCCGCAGCAGCACGAGCAGCTGCTGGGCTACCTGGCCCTGTTGATCAAATGGAACAAGGCCTACAACCTGACCGCGGTGCGCGACCCGGACGAGATGGTTTCGCGCCATCTGCTCGACAGCCTCAGCGTCATGCCGTTTATCCACAGCGACGCGCTCAGCTGGCTCGATGTGGGCAGTGGCGGTGGCATGCCGGGCATACCTTTGGCTATCCTGCACCCGGACAAGCAAGTAACCCTGCTGGACAGCAACGGCAAGAAGACTCGCTTCCTCACCCAGGTGAAGATGGAGCTGAAACTGGACAACCTGCAGGTTATCCACAGCCGGGTCGAAGAGTACCAACCTGCGCAGCCGTTCTGCGGGATCATCTCGCGGGCGTTCAGCAGCATGGAGAATTTCACGGGCTGGACCCGCCATCTGGGCGACACGCGGACGCAGTGGCTTGCAATGAAAGGGCTGCATCCTGCCGATGAACTGGTAGCATTGCCCGCAGACTTCACAGTGGAAAGCGAGCAGGCTCTGACCGTTCCGGGTTGCCAGGGCCAACGCCATCTGCTGATACTGCGCCGCAAGGCATGACTGGGAACGCACGCAACAATGGCTAAGGTATTCGCAATCGCGAACCAGAAAGGTGGTGTGGGTAAAACCACCACCTGTATCAATCTCGCCGCATCGCTGGCTGCGACCAAGCGTCGTGTGCTGTTGATCGACCTCGATCCGCAGGGCAACGCGACCATGGGCAGTGGGGTCGACAAGCACGAGCTCGAGCACTCGGTCTATGACCTGCTGATCGGCGAATGCGACCTGGCCCAGGCAATGCGCTTCTCCGAGCACGGTGGCTTCCAGCTCCTGCCGGCCAACCGCGACCTGACCGCCGCCGAGGTGGTCCTGCTGGAAATGCAGGTCAAGGAGAGCCGTCTGCGCAACGCGCTGGCGCCGATCCGCGAGAGCTACGACTACATCCTCATCGACTGCCCACCGTCGTTGTCGATGCTGACGCTCAACGCCCTGGTCGCTTCCGATGGCGTGATTATCCCCATGCAGTGCGAGTACTACGCACTCGAAGGTCTCAGTGACCTTGTGGATAACATCAAGCGCATTGCTGCCCGGTTGAACCCGCAGCTGAAGATCGAAGGCTTGTTGCGCACCATGTTCGACCCGCGCCTGAGCCTGAACAACGACGTTTCGGCGCAGCTCAAGGAACACTTCGGCGAGCAGCTGTACGACACGGTCATTCCGCGCAACATTCGCTTGGCCGAGGCCCCGAGCTTTGGCATGCCGGCCCTGGCCTACGACAAGCAATCGCGTGGCGCCCTGGCCTACCTGGCCCTGGCCGGTGAACTGGTACGCCGTCAACGCCGTCAATCACGCACTGCACAAACAACTTAAGGAATCCGCATGGCCGTTAAGAAACGGGGTCTCGGACGTGGGTTGGATGCACTGCTCAGTGGTCCTTCCGTCAGCTCGCTCGAAGAGCAGGCTGTCAAGATCGACCAGAAAGAACTGCAACACCTGCCGGTCGAGCTGATCCAGCGTGGCAAGTACCAGCCACGCCGTGACATGGACCCGCAGTTGCTGGAGGAACTCGCCGCCTCGATCCGTATTCAAGGCGTGATGCAACCGATCGTGGTCCGTCCGATCGGCGACAACCGCTTCGAGATCATCGCCGGTGAACGCCGCTGGCGCGCGACTCAGCTGGCCGGTCTCGACACCATCCCGTCGATGGTCCGCGATGTGCCCGATGAAGCCGCCATTGCCATGGCACTGATCGAAAACATCCAGCGTGAGGACCTCAACCCGCTGGAAGAGGCGATTGCTCTGCAACGTCTGCAGCAGGAATTCGAACTGACCCAGCAACAAGTGGCCGACGCTGTCGGCAAGTCGCGGGTGACCGTGGCCAACCTGCTGCGCCTGATCTCGCTGCCGGAGGCGATCAAGACCATGCTCGCCCATGGCGATCTGGAGATGGGCCACGCGCGTGCTTTGCTGGGTCTGGAAGAAAATCGTCAGGAAGAAGGGGCGCGTCATGTTGTCGCACGTGGGCTCACCGTGCGCCAAACCGAGGCACTGGTTCGCCAGTGGTTGAGCGACAAACCTGATCCGGTCGAACCGAGCAAACCTGATCCGGACATCGCCCGCCTCGAACAGCGTCTCGCAGAGCGCCTGGGCTCGGCGGTGCAGATCCGTCATGGCAACAAGGGCAAAGGGCAATTAGTGATTCGCTATAACTCGCTTGACGAGTTGCAAGGTGTCCTTGCTCACATCCGCTGAAACAATTCCTGTTGTAGCGCGCAGTCGGAAATCACTACCCAAGAGTTGAATAGGGGTTAATCCACCCCTATACTCTGCGCGCATTTTGTCGGCACAAATTATGCCAAGTCGTTGCTGACTTGATGGTCGACTTCCGAGGAGCAGTTGTGATGGAAATACGCACGCCAAACCGCTTGCCTTTCCATCGCTGGGCAGTTTTCCCGGTACTGCTGGCGCAATGTGTCGTTGTCCTGCTGGCAACTTTGGTGTTGTGGCAGTGGAAGGGTGCAGTCAGTGGATATTCAGGCCTCTGTGGAGGGCTGATCGCCTGGTTGCCCAACGTGTACTTCGCCTGGAAGGCTTTTCGCTTTAGCGGAGCCCGGGCGGCGCAGGCCATCGTGAAGTCGTTTTACGCTGGCGAGGCAGGCAAATTGATTTTGACGGCAGTGTTGTTTGCACTGACCTTCGCAGGAGTGAAGCCATTGGCGCCGTTAGCAGTATTCGGCGTCTTCGTGCTGACCCAACTGGTCAGCTGGTTCGCGCCCCTGCTAATGAATAAAAGACTTTCGAGACCTAAGGGCGTTTGAGGCAACCATGGCAGCAGAAACCGCTTCGGGCTATATCCAGCACCACTTGCAGAACCTGACCTACGGTCAACTACCAGACGGCAGCTGGGGCTTGGCCCATTCGGCTGCTGAAGCCAAGGCAATGGGCTTCTGGGCATTCCACCTGGACACCCTGGGCTGGTCTGTTGCGCTGGGTCTGATCTTCCTCTTCATCTTCCGCATGGCGGCCAAGAAGGCCACTTCCGGCCAACCGGGCGCCCTGCAGAACTTCGTCGAGGTAATGGTCGACTTCGTCCACGGCAGCGTGAAGGACTCCTTCCACGGCCGTAGCCCGGTGATCGCTCCGCTGGCGCTGACCATCTTCGTCTGGGTGTTCTTGATGAACGCCATCGACCTGGTGCCAGTCGACTGGATCCCGCAGTTGGCCATCCTGATCTCCGGCGACCCGCACATCCCGTTCCGTGCCGTGTCGACCACCGACCCGAACGCCACCCTGGGCATGGCCCTGAGCGTGTTCGCACTGATCATCTTCTACAGCATCAAGGTCAAGGGCATCGGCGGCTTCATCGGCGAACTGACCCTGCACCCGTTCGGCAGCAAGAACCTGTTCGTTCAAGCCCTGCTGATCCCGGTGAACTTCCTGCTGGAATTCGTCACCCTGATCGCCAAGCCGATCTCGCTGGCCCTGCGACTGTTCGGCAACATGTATGCCGGCGAGCTGGTGTTCATCCTGATCGCGGTGATGTTCGGCAGCGGCCTGCTCTGGCTCAGCGGCCTGGGCGTGGTGCTGCAATGGGCGTGGGCGGTGTTCCACATCCTGATCATCACCCTGCAAGCCTTCATCTTCATGATGCTTACCATCGTCTACCTGTCGATGGCTCACGAAGATAACCATTAAGACCGCCTGGCGTGTCTGATAGCCTTCCCTGCCGTTTGGGGGAAGGCTGTAAAAAGTCCGCAAGGGCAGTTGTATCAAACGATTTGTTTTACCGCTTCAAACTAAAAACCTAACCAATACGACGTAAAAGTCGGGAGGAAAGATGGAAACTGTAGTTGGTCTGACCGCTATCGCTGTTGCTCTGCTGATCGGCCTGGGTGCTCTGGGTACCGCCATTGGTTTCGGCCTGCTGGGTGGCAAGTTCCTCGAAGGCGCTGCTCGTCAGCCTGAGATGGTTCCAATGCTGCAGGTCAAAATGTTCATCGTTGCCGGTCTGCTCGACGCCGTCACCATGATCGGTGTTGGTATCGCTCTGTTCTTCACCTTCGCAAACCCCTTCGTTGGTCAGATCGCCGGCTAATCACTCGTTTCCAACGAGTGTAAGGCTGTGATGAACAAAGACCGAGCGAGGTGTTGGCGTGAACATTAATGCAACCCTGATTGGCCAATCCGTTGCTTTCCTGATTTTTGTCGTTTTCTGCATGAAGTACGTATGGCCTCCGGTCATCACTGCCCTGCATGAGCGTCAGAAGAAGATTGCTGATGGTTTGGACGCTGCCAACCGCGCAGCTCGCGACCTGGAGCTGGCCCAAGAGAAAGCGGGTCAGCAACTGCGTGAAGCTAAAGCACAGGCAGCCGAAATCATTGAGCAGGCCAAGAAGCGCGCTGCTCAGCTTGTCGAGGAAGCCCGTGAACAGGCCCGCGTCGAAGCTGACCGTGTGAAGGCTCAGGCTCAGGCCGAGATCGAACAGGAACTGAACAGCGTCAAAGACGCCCTGCGTGCCCAAGTGGGTGCCCTGGCTGTTGGCGGTGCTGAAAAGATCCTTGGCGCCACAATCGATCAAAACGCGCATGCGGAGCTGGTTAACAAACTGGCCGCTGAAATTTAAGCGAGGGCGATCATGGCAGAACTGACCACGTTGGCCCGACCTTACGCTAAGGCTGCCTTTGAGCACGCCCAGGCCCATCAGCAACTGGCCAATTGGTCAGCCATGCTCGGCCTGGCTGCTGCTGTGTCGCAAGACGACACCATGCAGCGCCTGCTCAAGGCCCCGCGACTGACGAGCGCACAAAAGGCCGCCACTTTCATTGAAGTGTGCGGTGACAAGTTTGATGTACAGGCACAGAATTTCATTCATGTTGCCGCGGAAAATGGCCGTCTCCTGCTCCTGCCGGAGATTGCCGACCTGTTCGAGCTGTACAAGGCCGAACTGGAAAAATCCGTGGACGTGGAAGTCACCAGTGCTTTTGCGTTGAACCAAGAACAGCAAGACAAACTCGCCAAGGTTCTCAGTGCACGGCTCGGCCAGGAAGTTCGCCTGCACGCGTCGGAGGATGCCAGCCTGATCGGCGGCGTCCTCATCCGCGCCGGCGACCTGGTAATCGATGGCTCTGTTCGCGGCAAAATCGCGAAACTGGCCGAAGCATTGAAATCTTGAGTTTGAAGGGGCAGCAGAGCAATGCAGCAACTCAATCCTTCCGAAATTAGTGAAATCATCAAGGGCCGCATCGATAACCTCGATGTGAGCTCCCAAGCCCGTAACGAAGGTACCGTCGTTTCGGTTTCCGACGGTATCGTGCGGATCCACGGTCTGGCCGACGTCATGTACGGCGAAATGATCGAGTTCCCTGGCGGCGTCTACGGTATGGCCCTGAACCTGGAGCAAGACTCCGTGGGTGCAGTGGTCCTGGGTGCCTATGACACCCTCGCCGAAGGCATGAGCGCCAAGTGCACCGGCCGCATCCTGGAAGTTCCGGTTGGTAAGGAACTGCTGGGTCGCGTCGTCGACGCACTGGGCAACCCGATCGACGGCAAAGGTCCTCTGGGCAACACCGAGACCGACGCGGTCGAGAAAGTTGCTCCGGGCGTGATCTGGCGTAAGTCGGTAGACCAGCCTGTACAGACTGGCTACAAGTCCGTCGATGCCATGATTCCTGTCGGCCGTGGCCAGCGTGAGCTGATCATCGGTGACCGTCAGATCGGTAAGACCGCCATGGCGATCGACGCCATCATCAACCAGAAAGACTCCGGTATTTTCTGTGTTTATGTTGCTGTCGGCCAGAAGCGCTCCACCGTTGCCAACATCGTTCGCAAGCTGGAAGAAAACGGCGCCCTGGCTAACACCATCGTGGTGGTTGCCAGTGCTTCGGAATCCGCCGCGCTGCAATTCCTGGCGCCATACGCCGGTTGCACCATGGGCGAGTTCTTCCGCGACCGCGGTGAAGACGCACTGATCGTCTACGATGACCTGTCCAAGCAGGCCGTTGCCTACCGTCAGATCTCCCTGCTGCTGCGCCGTCCACCAGGACGTGAAGCGTACCCAGGCGACGTGTTCTATCTCCACTCCCGTCTGCTGGAGCGTGCATCGCGCGTTTCCGAAGAGTACGTAGAGAAGTTCACCAACGGCGCAGTGACTGGCAAAACCGGTTCCCTGACCGCTCTGCCGATCATCGAAACCCAGGCTGGCGACGTTTCCGCGTTCGTTCCGACCAACGTGATCTCGATCACCGACGGTCAGATCTTCCTGGAATCGGCCATGTTCAACTCGGGCATCCGTCCTGCAGTGAACGCCGGTGTTTCGGTATCCCGCGTAGGTGGTGCCGCTCAGACCAAGATCATCAAGAAGCTGTCCGGTGGTATTCGTACCGCACTGGCTCAGTACCGTGAACTGGCTGCATTTGCCCAGTTCGCGTCCGATCTGGACGAAGCGACCCGCAAGCAGCTGGAGCATGGTCAGCGCGTAACCGAGCTGATGAAGCAGAAGCAGTACGCTCCGATGTCCATCGCGGACATGGCGCTGTCGCTGTACGCCGCTGAGCGTGGCTTCCTGACTGACGTAGAAGTCTCCAAGATCGGCAGCTTCGAGCAAGCACTGATCGCCTTCTTCAACCGTGATCACGCTGAACTGATGGCGAAGATCAACGTGAAGGGTGACTTCAACGACGAAATCGACGCAGGCCTGAAAGCCGGTATCGAGAAGTTCAAGGCCACCCAGACCTGGTAAGCCGCAGCGGGGGCTCAGGCCCCCGCTTGCTAACCTGATAGGTGATACATGGCAGGCGCAAAAGAGATTCGCAGTAAGATTGCGAGCATCAAAAGCACGCAAAAAATTACCAGCGCCATGGAGAAAGTGGCGGTCAGCAAGATGCGCAGAGCACAAATGCGCATGGCTGCTAGCCGTCCTTACGCGGAGCGTATCCGCCAGGTGATCGGTCATCTGGCCAACGCCAACCCGGAATACCGCCACCCGTTCATGATCGAGCGCGCCGTCAAGCGCGTCGGTTATATCGTGGTGAGCAGTGACCGTGGTCTGTGCGGTGGCTTGAATACCAACCTGTTCAAGGCCTTGGTCAAGGACATGAACGTCAACCGCGAACAGGGCGTCGAAATCGACCTGTGCGTGATCGGTAGCAAGGGTGCGACTTTCTTCCGCATCTTTGGCGGCAACGTGGTAGCTGCAATCAGCCACCTGGGCGAAGAACCGTCGATCAATGATCTGATCGGTTCCGTCAAGGTCATGCTGGACGCCTACCTGGATGGCCGTATCGATCGCCTCTCCGTGGTGTCGAACAAGTTCGTCAATACCATGACCCAAACTCCGACGGTCGAGCAGTTGGTACCGTTGGTGGCAACCCCGGATCAAGAACTCAAGCACCACTGGGACTACCTCTACGAACCCGATGCCAAAGAGCTGCTTGACGGCTTGATGGTCCGTTACGTGGAGTCGCAGGTCTACCAGGCGGTGGTCGAGAACAACGCTGCTGAGCAAGCGGCCCGGATGATCGCCATGAAGAACGCCACAGATAACGCCGGTGATTTGATCAAAGAGCTCCAGCTGATCTACAACAAGGCGCGTCAGGCTGCGATCACCCAGGAGATCTCGGAAATCGTCGGCGGCGCTGCCGCGGTTTAACGGTTCACATATTCAGAGGATCCAGCTATGAGTAGCGGACGTATCGTTCAAATCATCGGCGCCGTCATCGACGTGGAATTCCCACGTGACGGCGTGCCGAGTGTATACAACGCGCTGAAAGTACAAGGCGCGGAAACCACCCTGGAAGTTCAGCAGCAGCTGGGCGACGGTGTGGTTCGTACCATTGCCATGGGTTCGACCGAAGGCTTGAAGCGCGGTCTGGATGTCGTCGACACCGGCGCTGCCATTTCCGTTCCAGTTGGTAAGGCCACCCTCGGCCGTATCATGGACGTACTGGGCAACCCGATCGACGAAGCCGGCCCGATCGGCGAAGAAGAGCGTCGCGGTATCCACCAGCCAGCGCCTTCGTTCGCTGACCAGGCAGGCGGCAACGACCTGCTGGAAACCGGCATCAAGGTTATCGACCTGGTTTGCCCGTTCGCCAAGGGTGGTAAAGTCGGTCTGTTCGGTGGTGCCGGTGTCGGCAAAACCGTAAACATGATGGAACTGATCCGTAACATCGCCATGGAACACAGCGGTTACTCCGTGTTCGCTGGTGTGGGTGAGCGTACTCGTGAGGGTAACGACTTCTACCACGAGATGAAGGACTCCAACGTTCTCGACAAAGTAGCCTTGGTCTACGGTCAGATGAACGAGCCACCAGGAAACCGTCTGCGCGTAGCGCTGACCGGCCTGACCATGGCTGAGAAGTTCCGTGACGAAGGTAACGACGTTCTGCTGTTCGTCGACAACATCTATCGTTACACCCTGGCCGGTACCGAAGTATCCGCACTGCTGGGCCGTATGCCTTCGGCAGTAGGTTACCAGCCGACCCTGGCTGAAGAGATGGGCGTTCTGCAAGAGCGCATCACCTCCACCAAGGAAGGTTCGATCACCTCCGTCCAGGCCGTATACGTACCTGCGGACGACTTGACCGACCCGTCGCCAGCGACCACCTTCGCCCACTTGGACGCCACCGTCGTTCTGTCTCGTGACATCGCCTCCCTGGGTATCTACCCAGCGGTCGATCCACTCGACTCGACTTCGCGCCAGCTGGACCCGAACGTGATCGGCAACGAGCACTACGACACCGCTCGTGGCGTTCAGTATGTTCTGCAGCGCTATAAAGAGCTGAAGGACATCATCGCGATCCTGGGTATGGACGAACTGTCCGAGACCGACAAGCAACTGGTAGCCCGCGCTCGTAAGATCCAGCGCTTCCTGTCGCAGCCGTTCTTCGTGGCCGAAGTCTTCACCGGTTCGCCAGGCAAGTACGTTTCCCTGAAAGACACCATCGCTGGCTTCAGCGGCATCCTCAAAGGTGACTACGACCACCTGCCAGAACAAGCGTTCTACATGGTCGGCAGCATCGACGAAGCGATCGAGAAAGCCAAGAAACTGTAATTCCTGCGCCCCGCAAGGGGCGCTATCAGGTTGAGGCAAGCAGATGGCTATGACAGTCCATTGCGATATCGTCAGCGCGGAAGGAGAGATTTTCTCCGGTCTGGTCGAGATGGTGGTTGCGCACGGTAACCTGGGTGATCTTGGTATCGCTCCAGGCCACGCGCCGCTGATCACCAATCTGAAGCCAGGTCCGATTACGCTGACCAAGCAGGGTGGCGCCCAAGAGGTGTTCTACATCTCTGGTGGTTTCCTCGAGGTTCAGCCGAACATGGTCAAGGTGCTTGCCGATACCGTGCAACGTGCTGCAGACCTGGATGAAGCTCAGGCTCAGGAAGCCCTCAAGGCTGCTGAGAACGCCCTGAACAGCAAAAGCGCTGATTTCGACTACGGCGCCGCTGCCGCACGTCTGGCCGAGGCCGCAGCCCAGCTGCGTACCGTCCAGCAAATGCGCAAGGGCAAGTAATCGGCCCAGCCGATCATTGCTGTTGCGATTGAGTAAAAGGGTAGCCTCGGCTACCCTTTTTCTTTTTCCGAATTTCCCTCTTCGGTCACAGCGCTGACCGCCCAGGATTGGTAGCCAGTCAATGTCCCTCGATATCGTTATTCTCGCCGCAGGCCAAGGCACTCGCATGCGCTCGGCGCTGCCCAAGGTGCTGCACCCGGTGGCCGGCAATTCCATGCTCGGCCATGTTATCCATAGCGCGCGCCAGCTTCAGCCGCAAGGCATCCATGTGGTCATTGGCCATGGTGCCGAACTGGTCCGCGAGCGTCTGGCCGCGGACGACCTGAACTTCGTCCTGCAGGACAAGCAGCTGGGTACTGGCCACGCCGTCGCTCAGGCGATCCCGGCAGTTACCGCCGACACCGTGCTGGTGCTTTATGGGGATGTGCCGCTGATCGAAGTCGAGACCCTGCAGCGTCTGCTGGCCAAGGTCAGCGATCAGCAGTTAGGCCTGCTCACGGTTGACCTTGATGACCCTACTGGCTATGGCCGGATCGTGCGCGATGGCCAAGGCCAGGTAACCGCCATCGTCGAGCACAAGGACGCCAGCGACGCGCAAAAGGCAATCAAGGAAGGCAACACCGGCATCCTCGCCATGCCAGCCGCGCGCCTGTCCGACTGGATGGGTCGGCTGTCCAACAACAACGCCCAAGGCGAGTACTACCTCACCGACGTGATCGCCATGGCCGTGGCGGATGGCCTGGTGGTTGCCACCGAGCAGCCGCACGACGCGATGGAAGTGCAGGGCGCCAATGACCGGCGCCAGCTGTCCGAGCTCGAGCGCCACTACCAGTTGCGGGAAGGCCGCCGCCTGATGGCCCTGGGTGTGACCTTGCGCGATCCGGCGCGCTTCGATGTGCGTGGTGAAGTGACCGTGGGTCGTGACGTACTGATCGACGTCAACGTGATTCTCGAAGGCAAGGTGGTCATCGAAGACGACGTACAGATCGGCCCGAACTGCGTGATCAAGAACAGCACCCTGCGCAAGGGCGCGGTGGTCAAGGCCAACAGCCACCTGGAGGGTGCGGTACTGGGCGAGGGCAGCGATGCCGGCCCGTTCGCCCGCCTGCGTCCGGGTAGCGTGCTGGAGGCCAAGGCCCATGTGGGTAACTTTGTCGAACTGAAGAACGCTCACCTGGGCGAGGGTGCCAAGGTCGGTCACCTGACGTACCTGGGCGACGCCGAGGTCGGTGCGCGGACGAACAT
Organism: Pseudomonas sp. BP8; assembly: GCF_017875955.1. GTDB lineage: Bacteria > Pseudomonadota > Gammaproteobacteria > Pseudomonadales > Pseudomonadaceae > Aquipseudomonas. The sequence continues at coordinate 527,904 of NZ_JAGINK010000001.1, forward strand.
CGGCGCAGGTACCATCACCTGTAACTATGACGGCGCCAACAAATTCAAGACGGTGTTGGGCGAAGACGTCTTCATCGGCTCGAACAACTCGTTGGTCGCGCCTGTGGAAATCAAGGACGGCGCGACTACGGCGGCCGGCTCGACCATTAATCAGACCATTGAAGAAAAGCAGCTAGGCGTTGCCCGCGCGCGCCAGCGCAATATCGATGGCTGGAAGCGGCCGGAGAAGATCAAGAAAAGCTGAAGGTTATCCACAGCGTGATGTTGAAAGCCGACTTATGTGAGTAAGTCGGCTTTTTTGTTGCCTGGCAGATCGGGTCTGCGATGTATGGCACCGGCGTTGCCGGTGTTCGCGGGACAAGCCCGCTCCTACAGGGAATGCGAGTGTGCTTGCCCCGCGAAAGACCGCAAAGCAGCCTCAAAACTCATAAAGCGAATTTATCCACAGACTAGTTTTTGAATAAGGGCCCTTGACGCCGCCTGCGTCTTAGGTTTTGATTGCGTTCATTATCTTTCGAATCGAAACTTAACCCGTCATGTCGAAACGAAATACCCCTCAGCGCCGCCACAATATCCTGGCCTTGCTCAACGAGCAGGGCGAGGTGAGTGTGGATAACCTGGCCAAACGTTTCGAAACCTCGGAAGTGACCATCCGCAAGGATCTTGCCGCCCTCGAAACCAACGGCCTGCTCCTGCGCCGTTATGGCGGCGCCGTGCCGGTACCGCAGGAATTGCTCAGCGAACCGGTGCAGCCCGTCTCGCGTTACAAGCAGGCCATCGCCCGGGCTGCCGTGAAGCGAATCCGCGAACACGCGCGGATCATCATCGACAGCGGCAGCACCACAGCCTCGATGATCCCCGAACTGGGCCGCCAGCCTGGCCTCGTGGTGATGACCAATTCGCTGAATGTTGCCCGCGCCATCAGCGACCTCGAACACGAACCCGTGTTGCTGATGACAGGCGGTACCTGGGATCCGCATTCCGAGTCGTTTCAGGGGCAGGTCGCCGAGCAGGTACTGCGTTCCTACGATTTCGACCAGTTGTTCATCGGTGCCGATGGTATCGATCTGGAGCGCGGCACCACCACCTTCAACGAACTGCTGGGTCTGAGCCGAGTGATGGCGGAGGTGACCCGCGAAGTGATCGTCATGGTCGAGTCGGACAAGGTCGGGCGCAAGATTCCCAACCTTGAGCTGCCCTGGAGCAACATCAACACCCTTATTACCGATGATCGCTTGCCCACAGCGGCGCGCGATGCACTCGAAGCCCGCGGCATCAACCTGATCTGTGCCGCGATCAGCCAGGAGCAATAATCATGTGTGGAATTGTCGGTGCCGTAGCCGAACGCAACATCACGACCATTCTGATCGAAGGCCTCAAGCGCCTCGAATACCGCGGCTATGACAGCGCTGGTCTGGCCGTCTATACCCAGGACGGTACGCTCCAGCGTCGTCGTCGCATCGGCAAGGTCAGCGAGCTGGAAGCTGCCGTCGCTGCCGACCCGCTGGCCGGCCAACTGGGTATCGCCCACACCCGTTGGGCCACCCATGGCGCGCCGACCGAGCACAATGCCCACCCGCATTTCTCCGGCTCCGACGTAGCGGTGGTGCACAACGGCATCATCGAGAACCACGAAGAACTGCGTGAAGAGCTCAAGGGCCTGGGCTACGTGTTCGCCTCGCAGACCGACACTGAAGTCATCGTCCACCTGATCCACCACACCCTGAAGAGCACGCCAGACCTGGCCGCTGCTCTCAAGGTGGCAGTCAAGCGCCTGCATGGTGCCTACGGCCTGGCATTGATCAGCGTGCAGCAGCCTGACCGTCTGGTCGCAGCCCGTAGCGGCAGCCCGCTGGTGATTGGACTGGGGCATGGCGAGAACTTCCTCGCCTCCGACCAGCTGGCGCTGCGTCAGGTCACCGACCGTTTCATGTACCTTGAGGAAGGCGACATCGCCGACATCCGTCGTGACCAGATCACCATCTGGGATCAGGCCGGGACTCAGGTCCAACGCGAGACCGTCCAGTACCACGAAGGTGCCGAAGCCGCCGACAAGGGCGCCTATCGCCACTTCATGCTCAAAGAGATCCATGAGCAGCCCACCGTGGTTCAGCGCACGCTGGAAGGCCGTCTGGGCACCGACCATGTGCTGGTCCAGGCATTCGGCCCGCAAGCCGCGGAACTGTTCGCCAAGGTGCGCAATGTGCAGATCGTCGCGTGTGGCACCAGCTACCACGCCGGCATGGTCGCCCGTTACTGGCTGGAAAGCCTGGCGGGTATCCCTTGCCAGGTAGAAGTCGCCAGTGAGTTCCGCTACCGCAAGGTGGTGGTGCAGCCAGATACCCTGTTCGTGTCGATTTCCCAGTCTGGCGAAACCGCCGACACCCTGGCCGCCCTGCGCAACGCCAAGGAGCTGGGCTTCCTCGGCAGCCTGGCGATCTGCAACGTGGGTATCAGCTCCCTCGTTCGTGAATCCGACCTGACCTTGCTGACCCTGGCCGGCCCGGAAATCGGCGTAGCGTCGACCAAGGCGTTCACCACCCAGTTGGTGTCGCTGATGCTGCTGACCCTTGCGCTGGGCCGTGTGCGCGGCACGCTCGAGGCCGGCGTCGAAGCCGAGCTGGTCGAAGAACTGCGTCGCCTGCCGACCCGCTTGGGCGAAGCCCTGGCCATGGATGGCACCGTCGAGAAGGTTGCCGAGCTGTTCGCCGACAAGCATCACACGCTGTTCCTCGGCCGTGGCGCGCAGTACCCGGTGGCGATGGAAGGGGCGCTCAAGCTCAAGGAGATCTCCTACATCCACGCCGAAGCCTATCCTGCGGGCGAGCTCAAGCATGGCCCGCTGGCGCTGGTCGACAATGACATGCCGGTGGTGACCGTCGCGCCGAACAATGAACTGCTGGAGAAGCTCAAGTCCAACCTGCAGGAAGTCCGCGCGCGTGGTGGCGAGCTGGTGGTGTTTGCCGATGAGCATGCTGGCATGACCAATGGCGAAGGGACTCACGTGATCAAGGTGCCGCACATTGCCGATGCGCTGGCGCCGATTCTCTACACCATCCCGCTGCAGTTGCTGTCGTACTACGTGGCGGTGCTTAAGGGTACCGATGTGGATCAGCCGCGTAACTTGGCTAAATCGGTGACGGTTGAGTAAATCGCTCGAAGGAAAAGCCCCCGTTGAAAATCAGGAATTAAGTCGGTAACGCAGGAATAAAATCGGTAACGGACGGTAGCTGGTAGCGGCTCCCGTCCTTATCAATTTCCCCCCTTAAGAACTATTGAACACCTCACGACGGCGTATCAGATGCGTTTACAAATCCAGCCTGATGAGTCGCTCGGTTCGTACGTGCGTCGGACGCTCTTCCTGAACAGATACGACGCTAATTTCGGGGCTTTCAAGTTTCTAGCTGCTCGACCAGGATTCACGAACAGTGAGATCAATCTGATTGCCGAGTCGCTCGGGTGGCCAGGTTGTTACGGGTTCAACCGTCTACTACACCACCACACTCCTATGGCAGCTCATTTCGTCATCAAGTACTTCCAAGAAGCCGCGTACTCAGGTAAGGCTTATGGTGAGTGCCGCTCGCATTTTGACGTCTGGGACGCTTCGTTCTGTCCAGATTGCGTGCGAGAAGATCTTTTTAAGTTGGGGTTCTCTTACTGGCGACGCTTGCTCAACCCTTCAATCACTGCGTGTCATAGGCACAACACGGTCCTGCTCGACCGTTGCCCCTTCTGCGGTAAGACCTTTAACTGTAGGGGGCACTCAATGGATGTGATGTGGACTGGGTGTGGGGGAAGGCATCTTAGGGAAGCCATTTCGGTACCTAACCAGGACTACCATGCACTCAAGCTAGCTAAGGCTTTCCAAGGCGTGTGCTCGTCGCCCTATTACGTTCCCTATGAAGGGACGATACGTGCCCTCTATGCCAAGACCCAATTCCTTCTTTCATTCTCATCTGGGGAACGAGCAGTTGAGCTTCAGGCATTGAGTAAAACTCTAGGCGCTCGCCTGAAGTGGATTGAATCTGAGGATTCAAACGACGCGTGTCGATTCGCGCAGCTCAGGTACAGGCTCATTGAGATCATTGCGACCGTCTACGAGTCGGTTACTGACTTCCTGGTGGATGCCAGCTTTGATGAGCAGCGACCTCGTATTATCAGCACGCTGTGGTCTACCTACCAGGCTGGCGGGATGAATTCTGCTCACTATGTCGAAGAGGACTACCTTTACGGAATCGGGCGTTGGTTTTGTCCCTACCCATCCTCGCAAAGCGAGCTAGACCGTAGTCACGATGGCTACACAAGACGGCGTCCTAAAATCTATCCGTGTTGCAATTTCCCCCATCCCAAAGGTAAGGGACAACGACTTTGTAGCATTACGGTGAAGCCGCTTCCGGCCATTCCTGTACAGCCAGCACAAGCGAAAGCTCTCGGGCTGGCCACTCCCCAAATTCCCGCTGATTAGCTGGCGAATCAGTGATCAATCAGCCAGAGCGACCGGCTTAGCTGGCTCGCTTGAGATGATCAATCCGTAGATAGGTTTCATACAGCGAGATGAGATTGCCTTGAGCCATCACCTCAAGCGGTGTGCGGCCACCGAAAAAGGGATTTTCGTTGCGCATCCTAGCGAAACCCTGAACGTTGTCCTGGTTGGTGAACACGCTGCGCAGGGAAGCATGGATATTCAGCACCAAGCTGACTCTCTGCTGTTGGTCCCGGTCGAGGCGAACAATGGCCGTGCGTTCCTGTATGACGCGGTGACGGGTGGCGGGGCAAATGCGCAAAATGCGGCATGCTTGGGAGTCGGTTGCTCGCCATGCTTCGATGATTCGCAAAGCAGCTCTTAACCCAGTGGTCGCTTGGGCGTGGGTGAGCGATAAATTTGAGCCAGCCATTTTCTTACTCCTAAGCCCTCCGAGTACTGGAAGCACTACGTAGCACATACGCAATGATGACAGAAAAATGCTTCTCCGTTCGGCTCCCCTGGATTCGAGCCATCAATTTGCTCGCCCTGGGCTTTGAAACTCCGGCTCTGCTCCAGGCGATCCGCGAGCAATAGCCGCTTCTTAATGGCGACCGTTGCCGGCGCTGTCTGGTCGACATGGTTACCTAGATCGACTGAGTCGGCCCCAATTTTCCAAAGACCTGCAGCATCAAGCACCTAGCGACTGTGAGACCGTACTATTTCGCCAATTTATCCTACTGCGAAAGACCGCTCTTGGCCGTTAGCTGCCCTTCCTGAAGGGCAGCAATGGGTCGAAATCTGCCGTTCGCGAGTGACAGCTTCCGACCCAAAGCTGCCCTTCACCACTGACAGCTAGCGGCCAGAAGCGGTCTTTTGTCTCCAGCGGTACGAGTCAGACTCGTGAAGCGGTAATGGCATTATGACTTCATTGACGTGCAGCCCATTGAACTATATAAGGAAAACGTATCGCTGATTCCCTGCGAGCTAGCTTGGAACGAGCTGAAGCTTACGTTGGGTCGGATAGATCATCGAAAGACTGCTGGTCATTGCCAGCGCCATGACGAAGTTTTCGCTAGGCCAGCTGAATAACGGGACTGTCACCATGAGCAACGTTATTGACTTCTCCAAGGTAGCAAAAGCACGTAAGGCGGCTGAGGCTTTTGTTGATCCCCTAGATCGTGTCAAAGCGATCATGGCCGCTGGATTAGAGCCTAATACGTCCGAAACGTTTAAGCGCGTAAAGGAATTGCTTCATTCTCGTAATTACAAATTTCAATTAACCTCAAAAAATTTTCCTCTGCCAGCATCTGCAAAAAATAAAGTGATCTTATTCCCCAAGACTAAGACTGCTTTTATACTTTTTGATAAAAAATTGAAGATTAGTGCTCCTCCTGATTGGCAGGTCAAGCTACTGTCAGCGGATAAGCGTCTAGAGCCCATTGCTTTTATTGAGCTGATTTCCAAGTATTTTGAAACTTTGGAGCAAAATGATCATGAAAAAGACCGGTCAATCTCAGCAAGTCAGTAATCCTGTCTTAGATCAAGCTCTGGATCGGGCAGCGGCTTATATCGACGGCTGTGAGAACACTACTAACGCCTTCAATAAAGTTGCCGGCGACTTGCTGCGTAAAGGTATACCAGGCCCGATCAACGTTGTCAGGAAGCAGCGTCGGCTGATTCGTGATGCACGGGAAGCTCTCGGGGAATAATTCTTCGACCAGCATGAAGAGCAGGAAAAGCCACTGGATCGATGTCATACGATCCAGTGGCTTTTTATCATTGCGAGCGAAGCTGGCATCACCAACTACTCTTGGAAACTAGCAAAATTTACTAGCGTACGATTTACAAACATACCCGCTTTGCACTGGCGTGCTGGGTATCGTAGATATGGTTAGAACCGCTCTACGTCACCGAAGCGTCAGTGAGCGGCAATGGCTGCTTTGGGTCGGATAGCGACGGTCATACCTCGACAGTCGCTATACGCTTTCAGACCTCCGTCTGCTCCGCCATTTCCAATGCGTCATCGACCTCAATTCCAAGGTATCGCACCGTGCTTTCAAGCTTTGTATGGCCGAGCAGGAGCTGAACTGCCCTCAGGTTCTTTGTCCTGCGATAGATCAGCGATGCCTTTGTACGTCTCATTGTGTGCGTGCCGTACATGGCTGGATCAAGGCCAATAGCTTTTATCCACGCTTTGACGATTCGGGCGTACTGCCGGGTGGAGAGATGCGCTGAGGCGTGTAGCCGGCTTGGAAAAAGACAATCCTCGCTGTGGAGATGGTCTTGATGTATCCAGGCCTGTAGGGCCAGCCGCGTTTGCTCTGTAATCTCAAATTGCACGGGCCTCTGGGTTTTCTGCTGCATCACTATCGCTCGCGATGACACGTGCTCCCCATGAGCGACGTCGCGTACGCGAAGCTTGGTCAAGTCGCAGGCTCGTAGCTTGCTGTCGATGGCCAGATCGAAAAGAGCTAAATCACGAGTTTGCTCCGCGATTTGAAGCCTTACCCGAATGGCCCATATATCTTTCAGTCGGAGCGGAGCTTTTTGCCCGACCAAGGCTGATGACTGCTGGTCGAAATGGTATTCATGGCTTGTCCTCCATGTGAGGGGGACAAGGATGGTCAGCTCGGCCGAGAGGCGCTAGCCGACCCATAGCGGACGTTTAGAGCAGAGGAAATATATCCGTTCCCTCTATGGTCGGTGTTCATAGGCTTCCTACTCGGGAGGCAATGCCCAAAGCTCTTCAAGGTCCACGTCATCACTGCTGGGCCGATGCTCCTTCAGCAGCGGATCGATCTTCAAGATCATGGGTAGGTCGAATGCCGTCCCCGTGACCACGCAGCAGCCTTTAGCAAGAGTCGGAATCAGAGCCTTGAAACTGGAATCTAATGTGCTGATGGTATTGTCCAGGAGCATAAGGTCGCGTTCGTTCACCAGCCGGTGGATGAAAAAATTGTGAATCTGCGAAACGATGGTGGGCGAGATGTCGGCTGGTCGCTGACTGGAAAGAGTCAGATAGACTCCGTACTTGCGCCCCTCTTTGATGATTTCTTCAAACAGTTCTAGCCGATAGTCCTTCCAGATCTCATGCTCACGCGTGGACTGCTCTGAGAGGATGTTGTGAGCTTCGTCAATGATGATGTGAAGAGTCCTGCTTGGCGGACTCTTCAGGCTCTCTGAGTCTTTATGATTCGTGTAGAAATTCTTAGCGATGAGCAACGGCAAGATTTTCTTGATTTCGTTTTTGCACCTTTTGAGTGAAATGACATGCAAGAGATGCGGGGGCGGTGGAACATTCACGACTTCAAGAACATTGCGAAGAGCCGTGATGGAAGATTTTGCTCTTGCAAGAACCGGCTGAATGTGCTCGTATTGGGCATAGCCAAAGACGACATCTGAACAGAGCTGAAGATAACACCTTAAGATTAGTTCGTTGAATTGATCGATTTCATCAAGCTTTAGATACTCATTAATGATAGGTCTAATGTTGTTTTCAAAGCCCGCACCATTTGAATTATAATAAGTGCCGTTGTTGTGCCTGAAGAACTTGTCTTTATTGAAGTAAACGATCCCTTTTAAATACCCCTGCAAGGGAGCGCACTCAATAATTTTCGCAATTTCCCTGCCCAAGTCTAATGCGTCTGACTTGGCCTCACCTGTGCTAAAGGCCTTCTCAAAGACTTTCGCAACATAGTCCTTAAGTGGAACATCTTTGAATTTTTCTTCCCAGACAGCACGCGACGAAGGAATGGTTGCTGGGTATTGGTTGTGGCCTGAAAGAGCAGACTAAGCGTTTCAACATCCCAAAAGTGAACAGCTTCGATCTTAAACTTGTGCTTGCCCTTCTTTGAATCCAGAATAGTTATTTTCTTATCTTTTGCAGGCAGAATCTGGTCTTCGGTGTATTCACCATTGAAGTCAATTATTACGAACTGACTTTTATTCTTGAGAGCCTGGAATTTCTCATTGAAAAGGCTTGTGTATAGTTTTGCCAATGTGTTGGACTTTCCGCTACCCGTATTCCCAAAAATCCCAAGATGGCTGTTAAAGATGCGTGCCCAGGGCAAGTTGATAGGCACATTTTCCTTGAGCATGGAACCGATGGAAAAATTGGTCTTACCCTCGACACCGTAGATCTTACCCACCATGGGCTCACTGAGCAGGGATGCCTTGTCCCTGATCATCGGCATGTACTTTACGCCCTCAAAGAATGTGTCATCCACGATGTAGCCAATAGGGCGAACATCAATCTTTCTGATGTACAACGTTTTCTCAGCGTCAGCCTCAAGCTTTTTCTCGTCCAAGTGCTCACCTTCTACAAGGCAGACGATGTCTATGAATCCGCGCTGAATGGATAAATGTTCTCTGAGTGAAACACCTCTGTACTTAACGCCATCATAGAAAATGGTTTCCTGGCTGGAGTCTTCAAAGATACGAAGGGAGATTCGGACGCCGGTGACTGCAATTACTTCACCTACGACGACGCTCATAGCTCACCCTCAACTTCAATTGGATACTCATACTTTTCGGGTTTGAGCGAAAAGATGTACTTATTAAAGTTTGTGAAGTCTAACCTCACCCCATCAGGCGGCCCAATCACCTTGACATTCTTCCAGAGCTTGAATTCCTCTCTCATTCTTTCGGCACTATCACGACTATAGCAACAAATGAACGTTTGTAGCTGCGGATTTGACAAGGAACGCTGGACAATCTTCAAAATATGTTCATCAGCAAACGAAAAGCCAAAGGTGATGAGTATGGAGTTTGGCTTCTCAAGTTCGTAGCTCAAAAGTCTGAGCATCTGATAGTAGTGTTCTTCAAATACTGTCTCGTGGAACTTCCACTTAGTGGGATTCACGATGGGTAGCTTGTTATAGTCGCGCCAGAAATTGTCCATCTGCTGGCGACTGAACGGCACAGATGGAATATCGGCGCTCAGGCCACCTCTTGTGCCAAGGAAGGTAGAAAATTTGTTGATCTTGCCAATAGCTTGCTTAGACAAAAGGTTGCTGAAGTCGCTGGCGTACTTAACTTCAATTTTATCACCACACTTTGACCAGTAGACCGAGCCATGGAGATGGATGATATTGAGTTGAGGTATTCCGTAGTTGGTTCTCTCAAATATCCCAGTCTGACACTGGAAGGTACTAAAGTTCTTGGGATGCAAGTGCTTTCTGTGGAAACCAGACGTGCCATCATTGACCACAAAATCATGTGCACCTTTCATTATAATTTTGTCAGCAGTGTAGGCAAGACATCCGTCGTAATTGGTCGTGAAAATGTTGATTTTCCGGTTAAGATCCTTGCGCCTATCCAACAGCCCCAAAAGCGTCGTCAAAAATATCTCATAATTTTCAAGATTAATCTTGCATTCGTTAGAGGTGATAGAGTCTGGCTTAAAAACCTGCACTGGAAAGATGCAAGTATTATAATAATGCATGAACAAGGCGGTCCGCTTTTCAGGCCAATATTCAAACTTGGTAGCGAGCGTTTCAATCGTCTCTTTCTCGCCCTTGGCATTTTTTATTTCTAGCGCAAGGGTTGGAAACAAATCTGCTGAAGCACCTGACCCGATCAATATATTGATATTCTTGTTGTATGCATCCATTGGCTCAATTGATTCAAGCATGCTTGCTCCTTTTTATTTGACCTAATAGTAGGAGGTAGCATTCAGCATGGCAGTTCGTTCATGCCAAGGCTTTTTCTTCGCCAACCCCTTGTCTCATCAGCATCACAAAAGCGCACTACAAGACGCAGCCTAAGGCGCGGAAGAACACAAAACAAGGCCATGTGACACTATCGCCGTTCATAGTCGACGCAGGGTTCGTATGGCGGCAAATGGTCGGGACGCGATTCAGAATGCGCCAGTAGGCGTGGCGGGACAGCCGGTCATGAAAGGTGGATAATGGCGGATCGCTACCCTCCACCAAGGGCAGCTTTGGGTCGAAAGCAGTCGTTCCCCTAGGACCGCAAGCGAACCATATCGGCCCTTCGCCAAAAGGCTACATACCGGCAGAGGCTGCCGGTCGAGTCGGGACATTACGGCCTAAAGCATCCGTTGGATTCTGGCTGTGCGATTCATTATCTATAGGCATAGTCACACGACTACAAACTCTCAAGGGAAACACGGTCGATTTAGCCGGGCGTGCGATTGGCCACGCCATTTTTCGTGATACCACGGCTTCGTACAGTACCATTCGTGGCCGGGACCACATGGAGGAAGAGTCGTGACCGGATTCGAAGAGGTGCATCCGCCGGAAGGTATGTGGGCACCGCTGCAGATGCGCCAAGAGTTGAGGCAGATGTTCGGGCGCTGGCTGCCCAAGTCGAGTTATCAGCGCCCCATTGCTGGGCCGGAAGACATAATCGACGAGCTAAGTATTCTCGACTTATGTCAGCACTACCGGTTGGAGTATCGGGGAGGCGCTGAGGATGTTGCCAAGTCTTGGGACGAATCGAAGCGTCGCGCTGCAGACAGCGGCCCGACGTTCGACGATCTCAAGAATAACGGTTGGGTGTCCTTCGACGGCGGTCGCTGGATTATGCAGAGCGCGCCTCTAGGCACGCGCTCGCACATTACCTATCCGAGCCCAAGCACGGAGAACTTGCTGACGGGGCTCGGCGAACTCCAGCTTGTTGCGAGGTCTGATACACCCCCTCCCCATGCTAAAGCGCTTGCAGACAGGATATTGGCTGATTGCGGGCTTCCAGTTCATATACCAACCAAAGATCCGGACTGGCTTGCAGGCCGGCTGTGGGAGCGACTGTGCCCGAAGCCCCAGCAGCATTCCGCGGACGATGGCGTCAGCACAGCTGACGCAGCGCCCCCTGTCGAACGCGAGGCCTGCGATGCGCTCGCTTTGCTAGATGCGGATGCCGAAACTGTCGATAGAGCCTTTTTGGAGTGGTCTGTATGGTGTGACGTCCTCGGCTATTACGGTAGCTGGGACAGTGGCTGGGGACCCACTGAGATGCGGTACAGCCGTGAGGCAGCTCACCGCGCATTGGAACGCCAGACCCTTTGGGGTACGTGGGACAACGATGCCGAACGCTACGCAGCATTGCTCAAAAATACGTTTGCGATTCCGCTGGACCAAATGCGGAATGCCGGAGCTCCGGAGGTAGCACCTCCCCGCACTCTAGTATCTAGAGTTGACTGGATGATGCGCCCCGACGTCGAACATCTGATAATGGAACGGCTCGGCTCTAATACAGCCAGCTTTGCATTTGCTCTGCTCTGCTCCGAGCTTGAGAAAACTGACATCGGGCCTACCATCATGGCTGCAGCGACGACGGTCCTATCGTTTGCTGCCGCCCATCCGATGGCATTGCAGCACTTGCTATTCCGAGTCAGGTCCGTACCAGTGCTATTGGTAGACATGCTGATGCATCAGCGCACGGGCTGCCTAGCAGCCAAACTGGCTATTGAGTGGCGTCCGAAATCCACACGGAGTAGTGATCGCAACCTGAGTCGTGAAGCTCAAACTAAGGCATTTGCGGTTCAAGACGCGCTATCGCTTTTGGCTTATCACTTGTCTGAGGGCACGCTTGATCTTGCGGAATACGCATCTTTGGTGACTTGGTGCTATGCGAGCGACACTTACAGCAAAAGAGCCATTGCAGACGCGAGGAGACCCGTTGGGCGGCAGCTTCTCAAGGTGGCCTCAAGGCAAAGCAAAGACCTCCAGTCTGCAGTGCTGCAGCACCTCGTAGATCAGGCCGACTACACAGACAACGTGCCTAGAGCATGCTTTGCAGCAGTGCTCGACGGGCTGAACTACCTTTCGAGCGCGCCGATTAGCGACGCTTTCCCAGTCGTGGGGCTTTATTCAAAGTTTGCGCGCGACATGCACTTAGAATGGACCGACGCAGCCAGTCTCTCCGCAAATCTGGCCGTTCATCTCGTCACGGCTGCATTCGCTCACACCGCGTCTTATAGAGATGCATTGCTAACCCCATTCGATAGCGCACAGCTACTGCGAAACACGCCGGTCGAAGAAAGGCCATCCTTGCGTTATTCGATTGCCAGAACTCTACGAGTGCACGTGCGGTTGCTCGCACGCGCCGTTGCTGGCTGGGACGGCGAGACGGTACCGCCGGAGCTCTGTGACGCACTCCAAGTGCTCATTTCGCGCAGTGTTATTGAGCATGACCAGAAAGGGCGCGTCGGAGCCCTCACAGACAGGTATAGGCCAGGCCCTTTACTCAAACGTGAAGAGGCCTCGCCGGCAGAAGATCTCGCTGCCGCATGGCGACAGCTAAACGGCAATCACCAGGAAGCCATGCTGCAGGCGCTTGCTCTGTCAGACGATCCGGTGTTACTTGCCGAGCTTTGCCAGCACCTACCTGCGGCGGCAAAGCCCGGCATCCGAGCGAGGTTACGCCAGCTTAAGCCAGAAGAGGCATCCGCGTTTTGGACATGGCCCGAGCTGCAGCACCGCATCGAGTCTTTGTTGGTCGCTGGCGAATATGCGCTTGCCCGTGAGCACTTGGATGAGGCTGAGCAGGACTTAGATCGCGCACCATCTGAGTTCCGGCTTGAGCTTTTTGCCCTCGAGCTTCGACTGTTTCTAAAGGAGAAGAACTGGGCTGCACTTGATGGAGCTGTTGCCCCTTTGGCACTGGATCGGCTCACGGCACAACAGGCGCAAGACAAACTGGAATTTTACAGGGCAACCTCCCAACTGCTGCGCCCAGACGGCAATTTGGCAGCTGCCCGAGTCGCTCTAGAGCGCCTGGCGGCGCGCCCTGGTGCGCCTCCCGCATACAAGGAAAACGTCTTTGCGGTTGCCATTCAGCAGCTTGTGGGACCCACCCTGCATCCGTTGAGTGGTGCAGATCGTGTGACCGGCCAAGGCCTCCTAGCGGAAATCAATGCTGAGGTCGCTGTGGGCGAGAGCTCAGTCAGCAGTAGTCTGCTAGCCAACCGCGCGCTGCTCATGATGGCATTGCAAAAGCCGGAGGATGCTTTAGAGAGCGTGGCGACTCGTCGTCGGGAGAGGCGAAGCCCAGAACTCGAACTCATAGCCGTACTTTCAAAGTACGAGCTGGGCTTCCGTGACGAGGCAATGGCGATTTTAGACACAGCCATCTCCGAGTTCGGAACTGATGACCGACTAATCGCGCTCAAGAACGACCTTCAAGCTGGAGACTCCGCGCCCAGTATCGCTTCGGCATCGGTCGTCCTCGATTCGATTTCCTCTATCCGGGCTGCCTTGCAACAGCTGACTGTGCTTCTGCCTTCCCAGATTGGAGACATACTTGGTCCCCCTGGCGGCGGGGTTCGAGGCTATCTCATAGGGCAAGTTTCACGTGCCGTTGCCGCGCTTCAACATATGGCGGCGATGCTCCGCGAGCGGAAAGACTCCATGAACTTGGCAAGGTTTGAGGATGACCTCAACACCGCCATGCGAGAGGTGCTAGGAGCTTTGCTCGCAGTGACTAAATGGGATGTGGCTGACCAATCGCTCGGAGGAGCAACGGCAAACGGTAATCCCGGCGAAAGGGATGCAGTGATCCGGGTGTCCGGTCAGGAAATATCGATAATCGAAGCGCTGGTCTGCACCGGACTTGATCGCACCAACATCAAGAAGCACTTCGACAAGCTTGTGTCATACGGAGTCTGTGACCTCTATTTCCACGTCATTTACTCGTACGCGAAGGAGCTAAATCCTCTCTTCAAGTATGTTGGTGAAATGCTCGAGCACGAGGCTCCTTCAGGTCTGATCTACCTTGACTGCGAGCCTCTGGGACCCCCGAATTACGAGGCGAGTGGGTATGTCGCAACCTATCGCGTAGATCACAGGGAAGTCGCAGTCGCATTCTTGATTGTTGACCTGGGTCGCCCCTAGTTCTGTAGACACGTCCGAGCCCGAGCGGCTTCTTCTGGCAGATTGCTGCCCTTCGCGAGAGACCGCTTCGGGTCGATGACGATTATTGGCTAGTGGCCAGCAAAGGGCATTGGCTAGATACCATGGAGAAGTTTCCTTGCCTTAGGATACCGAGCTCGTTTTTCAAGAGCTGCACTTAATCGAGGGATACGAAGAAAAATTTCCTCTTTCGAATAGCCAGGGGCGAGCTTACGGATCACCCGCTCGATCGACACACAGAGTTGCTCATCACGCATAGCCCAATCTAGTTGTCTTGGTTTGAACCGCTCTTTAGGCAAGCGGGAACACTGTTCCGCTAGCCAGCCTCTATCATTCCTGTAAAGCCATGCATAAGAGTTTGGAAGCAACGACCGAATTCGTTTAGCCCCAAAATCTGGATTATTTCTAACAGTCGATTGCCATATTGTGCAATGCTTTTCGCGCAATTCACAAAAGCGAACGTCAGACCTCACTTTTTTTGTACGAGGATTGGTGCGAAGAAGTCTATTTATGGTAGATATTGAAATCCCGAATTTAGTCGAAATATTGTGGTTCTCAACCCCTTGTTGTAGCTCCGCGAGTATAAGGTTTTTAAGGGCAGTAAACATTTTTTTGGGTTTTGGTTTTCCGGTAGCTACGAAGAGATTATCTTTCTCTCGACGATCAGTAATATCATTTTCGGCCGTAGGAAAACTGTTGCAAACCAATTCATCGAACTTAGAAAGTCTGTTTCTGTATGCGTTTATAAACTCTTCAAAGCCTCCGAAGAGCCACTGGATCAGGATTAGGTGCTTAAGTGGATGCGAGTGTCGACGAGGGCGGCGGAGCATCTCGTCCATATAGGCAGCCGCCTCTTGGGAAGATGATGGCAAAGAGAAAAACGGCCAAAATTGACGAAGATGTACGCAAAATTCTGAAAATTCGTGCGATGACTCGGCTCTCTCAGATCCGAAGGAATCCACGGTAGTCTTGTAGACTTGGGCGACAATAGAGGAATCGAACTTGCTATGTTTTCCATATTCAGCTAATGAACGTGCTGCGTTTCCCAAGTCTACGATCACGGATTTGACGTTATCCCTCACCGGGGGCCAAGCAGGCTCTATCAGTTCATCTTCACTCGGCACCGCCCATTTGAACTGCCTACTCCACTGCCGGTTGGTCGTTGATTCTCTCAGCAGGCAACCGTGCTTGGGGCATATTAAAACTCCCGGATATTGATGCGATAGATGCCAGTACGACATACCGTAGGTAATACGATCATCAATTAAGCAATCCAGGCACGCCCGTAACGGATGTTCACCTCCAAAGCGTCCAGCAACCAGTCCAATTTTGTACTTAATGGACCCCAGCTTCGAGCCAGACAGTGAAGCCACAATAGCTTCTTGGCAGCGTTCCGATTGGAACGGAAAGAATAGGGGGATGATCGTACGGTCAGAAATAATCTTCTCAGCACTCCCCCACGCTATTTTAGCATCTGAAACCAAACTTATTAAGTTGCTTGGAAAATCATGCGTATAGTGGGTTGGTTTGGTTTCGAAAAGTTGCGCTAGCGTGTCTATCGCTGATCGATTACGCAAAAACACATGTTGGCGACTCACTATGCTAAAGAATGTCTCATCATCTAGCCAGTTGAGAAATGGAGGCGGGCGAATTATTGGTTTCATGAGCTGCTCCTAGGCTTGAGCAACACGATAGCTCTGGCATTTAGGTGCAGAAAATAATGATTGGAAATTTCAAAGGTAAATTTTACAATTAACGGTTTTGTCGCTCGCGAACTGTTAACCGTTAAAGGTTAATTATGTGCATCTGGCCGCTCTAGTTCGGGCCTTAGATGGGTTTAGACCAGTCCGTCAGCGGTGTCGGGTAACCTTTCCTGACGTTACAGAAAATTAAAGTTTAGAGCTCAAATATATTGCCAGGTTGTTTTTTTCGGCAGTAACATATTCTGTTTCAAGCGAAACGACTCCAGCGCGTACCCTCGCTTAATCAGGGTGCATGCGGGAGGTTCAGGAAAAAGCTGAAGTGGGTCAGCGGTGACTGCTTCCCGCTACGATGTGCACAGAAAGGAATTTGAATGAACGCAGGATAAAGCAAAGCGTTATCAGTCAATAGACAAAGGCCCAAGTGCGACCTTGGGCCTCTGTGGATAAGTCAGAATTGACCGCTGACTTTTCCATTGTCTATCCATAGCTGCAGGACGTCAAGTCCCGCACGTATTCGCTCGTCCACAGGAAAGTAGGCGTTATCCACAATCGGATCATGCCTGGAACCCCCGCAGGACAAGGGGTTTGCTGATGCCCGTTAAGTTATCCCCAGACGGGTGGGCTTAGCGAACACCGTGAAATTGGAAGGCTAGGATGAAAGAAAAGGACAGATTTGACGTCATCATGAAACGTCAAGCCGGGTTCCAATGGGGCGATTTTTACGTTCCATCTAGTTTGGCTGTGCCGCGAGAAGCACCCCGAGGGTCTCGTGCTTCCAGGCTGTATAGCCACAAGCTGATCCGAACAGTACACGCGCTCTCGGCGCCGGAGAGGGTGTTCACACAGCTTGCGCTTCACCACCCCAACCTATTTGAACTCCATGAACAGAAGATGCTGTGGCCTGTAGATGCTCCTCATCCATTGCAAGGTCATCCACAGACGAAGGGGCAGCTTCTCCCACCTCTACGTGGCACCGTTTACATCGCGGCAGAAATTGGCTTCAAGCATCACGCCATCATCGTCACCGATGAGTGGGGAGAGCGCATTAGACAGCCGTACCCATATTTAGGTGACCTTTTACTGTACCTGGAGAACGATCAAGGCCGCGCCTACGCCATCAACTGGACCGTCAAGGATACCCGACAGGCTTTTGCTGAACGCAGGGCTAGGTCGCCCAAGACACCTGTCCAGCGGAAAAAAGACCGCGAGCATGCACAGCTCCGAGGCCGCTTGGAGCGCTTGTATTACGCCAGTGCCGGTATCCAGACCATTGAGGTCGCTAAGGACGAGATTCCTGCAGCAGTCGAAGCGAACCTCGACCTTCTATTCAATATGCACGGCCTGCCGGTATCCCTAGATCAAACACTGTTGGAGGATTTCGCTTGCGCAGTCCAAGCAGCTGTACGTGCTGGAGATCCCCTGAACTACCTGGCAATCCGCTACGGCAGGCGCTGGGGGAATTCTAGTCACTTCATCGCAAAGATCTATCAAGACATCTGGGAGCGGCGAATTGTTGTCGACTTCAACAAACCTATTTTGATAGATCATCCGCTCAACACGGACGGGCCAGATCTGCTCGATCAATTCAACTACCTGTTCGAGGATTTTCAGGGATGAGTCCGGGGTCTAAAATCTTAGCCCCCGAGGGATTCCAATGTCTCAAGGTTGGGCGGACTTACCATTTTCTTATCAGTGACGGTATGCGCAGTCGCGTGCATTTGGTTGAATTCTTCTATGAGAATCAACGGCCTGAGGCACGACTGATTACTTTGAGACAATTCGAGTTCGAAGAGGCCCTGGAAAATGGATGGCTAGTGGAAGATGGGCTTCCCGCTACACTGCCCCCTTGGCTTGAGGCTATCGAGGGTAAGCCAGTATGGTATTTAGAGCAAAAAAGAGTTTCAAAGAAAAAGAGTTATGAATCGTATGTAAATCATCGTTTCGAAATGATCTCTGACCTTATTTTGCGCCGAGATAAGGTTCTTGCCGAAGAAAACCCGGACGTCGAGATTAACCGCGAAGCGAAAAAGCTAAAGCAGGCCCCTGCGAGGCTCCGAGCGTGGTTTTATACTTATCTTATGTACGGCCAAAATAGATGGGCTTTGGTCCCGAACTTTCTTAGTAACGGCCGGCACAACCGAGATACACCTGAACGGAAAACTAAGTTAGGACGTCCCTCAGCCCACGGTAGTCGCCATGGGTACCATTGCAATGAGGCAATGAAAGGGAAAATCCTTAAAGGATTTTTGAATTCGAATGATTCCAGCCTAACGCAGAATGAAATCTACAGCGACGTGCTAAAAAGCGAATTTGGGTGCAAATCTAAAAAAATCGGTCCAGACAACTACGAAATCTCTCATCCCCAAGGCGAGCCCTTCCCCTCATTTAATCAATTCATTTATTGGGTCAAAAAGCAAATTGATCCTAAACAGCTGAATATAGCACTTAAGGGCGAACACGGCGCACGTGAAATTTCTGGTTCTATAGGTAAGTTCGACGAAAAGCTTTTAAATGTGTATCAGCGCGTTGAGTTCGATGGCTATTACATTAATGAGAAGCTTCAAGGGCTCACTGAAGGTTGTGCTGTGGACAGCTATTGTGTAGTTCGAGCACGCTGCGGCATGTCTGGTTATATTTTGGGCACGGGTTTCTCAGAGGGTAAAGAGAACATGGCCGCATATATGGCGACCCTATTCTGCATGGCCATAGGCAAGGTGAGGTATTGTGAGCTTTTTGGGCTGACCATCGATGCAGATGAGTGGATCAGTGAGGGGCTTTGTAGCGGCATAGTGTTCGATCGGGGTCCTGCTGCCATGTTCGAATCCGGTCCAAATGTTAATTGGTTAAAATCGGTAGAATTGACGCCAACTTTTTCTGGCCAATCGAAAGCAACGATCGAGTCCTCGCATCCTAAGAAAAAGAAAATTAAAGGTAAGCCCGCACATCACCATAGCGATCATAATTTTGTTCAGATGGCCAAGCGAGAGATTCTTCGAGCAGTAAAGGATAATCATTCTTTAGGAAAAATCAATCTCGAGGATGAACTAGTCCTCGCTGGCGTACCGCCCACACCTCACGGGGCTTTCAGCTATTGGGCCGCACTTGGTAGAAACTCGGCAGTCACAATGCACTTTGATACCGCTGTGAGAAGTTTTTTGGTAAAGCATCCAGTGACTATACGTAAAGATGCCGTATATTTATATGGGCGTAAATATAGATCGAACGAACTGGTATATACCGGGCTGTTTGACTCCGTTGCCAGATACGGCGTAATTGAATCCGATGCTTATGTCCTGACAATGTGTGTTCGTCATATTTGGGTGGATATCAAAGGTCACCTTTATCAATTAGATGTTATTCGCACAGTCCGCTCTGCGTCGGGCCTTGAGGATATAACGCTGAACGAATTGCAGCAAATCGATAAGTTGCGTCAAGACGGCTATTCTGCTCACCGTCGCCAAGCGGCTGCGCGAGGTCAATACTTTATGGATAGGCATGAAGAGGCAGTTGGTTTGGAGTGGCATGGTGGGCAGACAAAATCTGGAGCGGCTCCAAAAGGAGCAAATTATAAACAAGCCATGGAAGCCTATAATATTTTCAGGGGAGCAAAAAAATGAACCCCACGATCGATTCACGTTTTCTTGGTTACCTCGATAGAGAAGGTATCCGTGACCGGATCACTGTACGCCCTCAACCGGTAGACGATTTACAACGTTATCGCCAGCTTGGGGCGAATGTGCTCTCCAACCAGCTGAAGAAAATTTACCTGCCGACCCAGTTTTCCCTCGACTTTATTCATGAAATGATCGGTTTAGCTAACCTGCATCACAGTGAGATTTTTTCCGACCAAGTTACTTATAACACCAGAATCTTTGCGCCGCCCATGAGTGAAAATTTTCCTATCTGTTTTACAGGCCTGGCGGGTGTCGGGAAAAGCAGGACAATCCAGGCTTTGCTTAGTGCCCTACCGCCTCCGGTTGATTTGTCCTGTGATCTATTCCAAGGGGTAGTCGAGCTCAATTCGTTTTGGTATGCAAGCGCACGGGGGAAATCTAGCGGAAAACAGATCCTTCTAGATTATCTGGTGGCTAGCGGACAAGATCGCCGTAAAGCTAGTTATGCGACCGTGACAGAGCTATTAGACGCATGTCGGGGCATCGCCAATCGCAATGGCGTATCATTAGCTGTCCTGGACGAAATGCAGTTTGTTTCAACTGGTGAAGGCGCTTCCAAAGTTACGGACATCTTGATCAATTCAACCAATATCGGGATGCCATTGATTTTCGTTTCGAACTACAGCTTGATTCATAAGCTTAAGGACCGAAACAGTGAGGACACGCAGCGTCTATTGGCTGAGCCTCGCATCATGCTGCCAGATGATCCTACAAGCCAGGATTGGCTCGACTACGTGGGAGAATGCATCCGGGTCAGCGGTGACCGAGTGGATGCAGACCTTGGTGAGTTTGCGGCTGAGCTGTACAGATCTACTGCCGGGCTCAAGCGGCTGGTAATCCAGCTGCTCAAGCATGCCTATATGCATAGCTTCAATGCCGGTAGAGATAGGATTCGAATGGTTGATTTATACGATGCCTATCGCTCAAGTCATTATACAGTCAGCGCTCGCATGGTCGAAGATTTACAGAAACTGACTATCAGTCAAGGAAGTTTAAGGAATCATGCTGACCTCATGTGCCCTTTTGTTATCCCCGAAGAATTCAAGCCCAGCGTGGTGAGCCCAATTGATACGAAGCGGGCAGAGAACGTTCGGAACCAGGTTATCGATTCAG
Organism: Pseudomonas sp. BP8; assembly: GCF_017875955.1. Classification (GTDB taxonomy): domain Bacteria; phylum Pseudomonadota; class Gammaproteobacteria; order Pseudomonadales; family Pseudomonadaceae; genus Aquipseudomonas. The sequence continues at coordinate 548,731 of NZ_JAGINK010000001.1, forward strand.
CGCTCACTCCACAGGAGGTCCGAGCGCTTGAGGGTCTTTTAGACGAAGGAGCGTGTGCTTCAAAACTGCCTCAATCGCCACGAGCAGCGATCCCTCCCAAGGCATCTGCTAGTGATTTGGTAAGAAACTTCGGCAAGCATGTGGAGAAGGTGCGCTCACCGACCAAGCCGAAGTGATGCCTGATCAGTAGGCCTGAGAGCGACGGGAGCTTTATGCCTGAGCGTGCTGTCCAATCCTCCAGATAGGAAGGTTTGCTTCCAAATGAGATTTGATCGAGTGCGGCATTCATGCCTCCTTCAGGCAATCCCCTATGGGAATACGGATCGGAATGCTATCATTTTGATCATGTAGGTGACTTCCCAAACCAATTGGGCCGTCTAACCGCCATCATTTCATCCGCACGTTCACCCAAGGAGGGCTGATCATGACTGACATTCAAAGCATCTATTCCGCCCTCCACAGCTATGGCCTGTCCAAGAGAAATCTGGCGAGTCTTATGCCTGAGTGGTGGTCGGCTGAAATTGAGGCGACTCCCGGGGCAGCTCAGCGAGCCAAAATCTACCTGGCCAAGGCGTTGAGCCTTCAGATAAGGGCATTCAGCGAGAATCCCCCTAGGGTGGCTTTCGATCTGCCTAACGAGAAGCGGTTCAAGCTCTCTGCCAAGACCTCGGAAGACGACGTTGCGGTAGCAGTTGCGTTAGCGAAGAGCGCTTCCCGAATTGCTTTGAATGCGATGGACGGAGACTATTCACCGCTTCCTGCGAGCGCAGCGCAAATTCGCGCAAGCATACTCGCCAGCGGTGCCTCATGGGTTGGCCTGACGCAGATTCTGGATCTGTGCTGGGCCAGTGGGATTCCTGTCCTCCATTTGGCTTCTCCGCTGCTTGGACGTAAGAAGATGGATGGCATCGCCATGTCTATTAAAGGCAGGCCTTCCATCGTACTGTCGAACGTTCGAAAACAGGGGTTCCTGTTGTTCCACCTTGCTCATGAACTGGGTCATATCGCATTGGGGCACCTCTCAGAAAATGGTGCAATCGTTGACGATGAGATCAAGAACCATGAGTCTGAAGAAGGGCGGAATCATCAGGAAATTGAAGCCGACCGATTTGCCATCGAGTTGCTGACTGGTAACGCGGATACCCGGCTGGCGCTACCTGGGTTGATGAAGGCTCGGCCGCTTGCTGATACTGCCATCCGATTTGGAAGGGAGCGTCAAATTGATCCGACCCATGCTGTGCTGAACGTTGCCCACAACGCTCCCAAGCTCTTCCCTCTCTGCGTGAGTGCTGTGAAAGAGATCTCGGGGCAGACTCCTGACCAGGATGTGGTTCGTGGACGTGCGCTCGGCAATTTGGCGGACGGATTGGATCCGGACAGCGAGCACCTGCTTCGGAACCTTATCGCATAAATGATCGTGCTCGCTGACAATGATGTCCTGGTAGCACTGGCCCAATGCGATCTCGTCGATGAAGCGTTGACAGTGCTCAATTGCAGCTTTGCGGACTGCTATGTGCTTGGCGAGGCGCCGTTTTCCCTATACCTGAACAATCCAGGCAAGTGTCTGGATAAGCGGCTGGGGAACCCGTCAGCGTTTGATCGGCTATGCCAGATGGTCGACTCATGTCAAAAGCTGGGCGCCGCTCAAGAGAATATCGATCTACTTGAGCAACTGATGGTCCTTGATGGCGTTCATGACGGTGAGCTGCAGCTCACCCTCCACGCTGAAAATCTGCACTCGCAAAGCAAAAATTTCACCCTGACCACTGGGGACAAGAATTTTCTCAGCGCTGTCTATGAGTCTGACTGTGAGCTCGCCAAAGCTATCCTGTATCAACGAGTGGAGTGCTTGGAGTCATTGCTGGTAAAGGCGATCGGCATTTTCGGCCATGGGCACATTACTTCAAAGGTGGCCTACGGCAAGGAAACAACCACGAATGCCAAAAAGTTCGATACCGTACTAAACATGGCCTTCGGTAATGGTCGAGCTGAACAGCACACCTTGGAATGCCTGAACAATTACATGCCAGCGCGAAGATTTTTGCGCCCGTGATACTTGCAAATCCGCCCACCCTTGCGGATTGCCTGGTTGCTACCCTTTCGAATTTGTCGCAAAGACAATCCGGACGAGTCAGAGAATCGTCCGGATTTATGCGCTTGCCGGCATCTCTAGCGACCGGTGGTTTCGGTGCTGGTCTTCGATGCGCAGCTGAGAAATGCCGGGGAGTAATCCCTCAAGCCGGGCAGCATTGGCTAAGCCGACATCCAATTTTTTGTACCCACCTCATTTGAGATTTTCCGGATACTAAAAGGTTGTCCCAAGGTGTCGCCTGCCTTTGCAGCCTGTTCGTCTGAGGCATGAACGTAACCGTCCGGCGAACTCACCTTCCGAACTCCAGCTTTAAGGGCGATGGTGTCCGCGTATTTTTAAGCGGACGCGATCGCCCTTATCGCCAGGATTTCCATGCGCCAACGAAGCTCTTATCCGAAACCGTTCAAAGCCCAAGTCGTTCAGGAATGCCTGCAACCTGGGGCCACTGTCTCAAGTGTCGCCATCAGCCACGGCATCAATGCCAACGTCATCCGAAAATGGATGCCGCTCTATCGAGACCAGCCCGCAGCGACTTCACTACCGGCATTCGTCCCGCTAAAAGCCGTACCTAAACGGCCAGCCGAAGCGTCAGTGATCATCGAGTTGCCCATGGCCGGCCAAGTGATCACAGTGAAATGGCCAACCTCAGATCCCGAGGGCTGCGCGCAATTTATCCGGGCTGTCGCTCAATGATCCGCATCGATGCAATCTGGCTGGCCACCGAGCCGATGGATATGCGCGCCGGCACCGAAACCGCATTAGCCCGGGTGATCGCAGTGTTCGGTGCGGCGAAGCCGCACTGCGCCTATCTGTTCGCCAATCGTCGGGCTAACCGGATGAAAGTACTGGTGCACGATGGCGTGGGCGTCTGGCTTGCGGCGCGGCGACTGAACCAAGGCAAGTTTCACTGGCCCGGAATTCGCCACGGCTGCGAGGTCGAACTCGACAGCGAACAACTCCAGGCGTTGGTACTGGGTTTGCCGTGGCAGCGAGTCGGTACGGGTGGCGTGATCAGCATGCTGTAATCGCCGGCCATTTGACCGGTCTGCTTGTCGTCGTTTCGGGCCTGCTCTGGCACAATCGGCGGCATGACTTTCTCGCCCAACCTCGACCAGATGACCCCGGAACAGCTCCGTGCCTTAGCGGCACAGGCGCTGCAGTTGCAGTCCCAAGTCGAGGCGATGAGCAGGAAGATCCAGAACGATGAAATCCTCATCGAACAGTTCAAGTTCGAAATCGCCCTGCTCAAGCGCCACAAGTTTGCTAAGCGCAGCGAGCAAATCAGCCCGGCGCAAGGCAGCTTGCTGGACGACCTGCTCGACACAGACCTTGAAGCTATCGCAGCAGAACTGAAACAGCTCCTTCCAGCTTCGCCACAAGCCGAGCCACGGCAATCTCCGAAACGTGCGCCATTGCCGCCGCAGTTTCCACGCACAGTGATTCGTCACGAACCCGAAGACACTCAGTGCGCCTGTGGCTGCCAACTTCAGCGCATCGGCGAAGACGTCAGCGAGAAGCTGGATTACACGCCGGGCGTGTTCACTGTCGAGCAACATGTGCGTGGCAAATGGGCCTGCCGTCAGTGCGAGATACTGATGCAGGCGCCGGTGCCGGCGCAGGTTATCGACAAAGGTATCCCGACCGCAGGCTTGTTGGCCCACGTGATGGTGGCGAAGTTTGCCGACCACTTGCCGCTGTACCGGCAGGAGAAAATCTTTGGCCGCGCGGGGCTGGCAATCGCTCGTTCGACCCTGGCCCAGTGGGTCGGACAAACCGGTGTGCGGCTCCAGCCGCTGGTCGATGCACTGCGTGAAGCCGTTCTGAACCAGGGCGTGATTCACGCTGATGAAACGCCGGTGCAAATGCTTGCGCCGGGCGAGAAGAAAACCCACCGAGCCTATGTCTGGGCCTACAGCACGACGCCGTTTTCGGCGCTCAAGGCGGTGGTCTACGACTTCAGCCCAAGCCGTGCTGGCGAACACGCGCGTAACTTCCTGGGCGACTGGAACGGCAAGCTGGTTTGCGATGACTTCGCTGGTTATAAAGCTGGTTTTGAGCAAGGCATCACTGAGATCGGCTGCATGGCCCACGCCCGTCGCAAGTTTTTCGATCTGCATGTGGCGAACAAAAGTCAGCTAGCCGAACAGGCGTTGCACTCGATCAGCGGCCTGTACGAGGTGGAACGCCAGGCGCGGGACATGAGTGATGAAGATCGCTGGCGAATACGTCAGGAAATGGCGGTACCGATCAGTAAAAAATTGCATGACTGGATGTTGGCCCAGCGCGACCTGGTGCCCAACGGATCAGCCACGGCCAAAGCCCTCGACTACAGCCTGAAACGCTGGGTAGCGCTGACGCGCTACCTGGACGATGGTGCTGTGCCCATCGACAACAACCAAGTTGAAAACCAGATACGGCCATGGGCACTCGGGCGCTCGAACTGGTTATTTGCCGGGTCGTTGCGCAGCGGCAAACGAGCAGCTGCAATCATGAGCCTGATCCAATCGGCGCGCATGAGTGGGCATGATCCATATGCCTATCTCAAAGATGTACTGACGCGGTTGCCGACGCAACGGGCCAGTGAGATCGGGCAACTGTTACCGCATCAGTGGGTGTCTGCCTAACTTACGCAAGGTGAGTTGGGCGGACGCTTACGCATGAACGCTGACTGGATCGCTCTCATTTTCGAGGAACAGTCCCCAGCAAATCTGCCACCCAGGCGCATCAAGGCTAGGTGCGAATACCTGAATCTCGTGACACCGGCCCAGATCCACGGCAAACCCTCTACCCGCATGGTCCGCGTCGGCTCGCATCGATCGGCTGACGATACCAATCACCTCGCCTGCCTGATTGAAGACTGGCCCTCCGCTCATACCCGGCGGCCAGTCGGTTTCCACCTCGAAAACCGGGCTTGGGTTAGCGGTACCGACTCCAAATGGATGTATGCCGACGATTTTGCCGTACGCCCCGTACATCCCTTCTGTGAGCAGTATATTTTGCGAGTCGGCAGTCAGTTCCGAAAGGTCCAACTCCGGATAGCCAACGGCCAGCACGATGTCGCCAACATGTGGTCGCCAGCCATTCACACGCACCTTCAGTGTGTGGGGAGGGCGGACCCCTGAGCCGAGAGGAGACGCCTGCATAATTGCAATGTCCATAGCGATCTTACGTTGCGAACCACCCCGCAAGGCTGCCATGGGATCGTCGGAATCCATATCGGGTGCCTGCGCGCTCGTGATTGGAACGAAGCAGTCATCCGGAATTCCGACTCTCCCAAAAACTATGGCATGCATGCTCAGGAAAAGGAGTGGTCTGCTAGGCGCGCTCTGCCCCCCGAAGTCTATGACATGATGAGCGGTCAGGAACGTGCCGAATTCGTTAATGTTGAATGCGGTACCCATCCCGAAGATCTGAAGCTCCGCGTCCTGCCGAAATACTGGTACTACGGCATTTCTCAGGCCGAAGGGATCTCGAATTTTGAACGGGTGAAAAGGTCTATCGGGGTCGGGGACAAGCGGACATGCCTTCTTATCCGCTTTTGCAGTTTTCTCGCAGATGGCAATCTCAAACGGTACGAAATGTTCCATGGTGCTCCTATAGGCGCTCCAGCCCACACGTCCGAGCTCCCCTTTGGATTCTCGGTGAGTTGCTCAAGGCTAAGCGGCTTTTGCCCTACGGAGCAAGACCCACGGTGGGTGAGCTATGGGGGACAAGCGGTGTTTGACATTGCTCATCGCGATTTCTTTGTAGTGGATTCAAGATTCCGCTAGCGTGGGAGGTACAGGTCACAAGCTCTCACCGAGATACCAACATGTCCCTCGCTGCCCAAAAGCGCGTTTCTCTTTCAGAATCACTTACCCGCAGTGCCGATAATTCTGCGTTCTACGCAGCTCTTACGACGGCTGGAGGGGTAAGTGACATCGGTGAGACTGCCGGCTACCGCGCTGAACCTAACTACCGTTTGATCCGCGTCGATCGCCAGCTGGATTCAGATAGCCTGAATGAGTTCGAGATCGCCTTGGTAAACGATATCGAGCTTTCCGTTATCTATTACGTGAAGGTCGGACTGATTCACATCCCGGAAGTCAGTAAACGGAATATCGCGAACCATCAGGTCTGGCGGTCGCCGAGCATGTGTCATTCAGAGGCGCTTCGCGATATCTCTCAAAAAGTGCTGCTCGGCTATATCGCGCAGCTTTATGAGCTCCTACTAGCTGACGACGCGGTCTTGGGCGACGGCAAATTCTACTGGCATCGGCAGGTGTCCCGTGCGTTGGAGCTCGGCTTTCACGTTTTCAGCTACGATGGGATAGCACGCGCGCTTCGACCGATTCCAACGCAGCGCGCGCTGAGTGATCTGGAGGACCAAGCTTGGTCGAGCGATCACCCTCGCTCCCTCCGAGCACTAGTCTCGATCTTCCCTCTACTCGAATAGAAGCTCGCCAGGTCATCGGACCTTTGCTTGTGTGGGGCTAACAACCGACGACCCAAAAAGCGGGTGAGCGCAATTGGAGATGAGTTACCGACTTTATTACATAACTCCAGCGGCATTTCACCCATTGTGCGAGGTTGAGACCGACTTTTGAGGGACGGAAAAAGTGGCTCAAAGCCGCATGAACCGGGTGACACTGATACCGACTTTAATCCTGCACATCACCGTCAGGGCAATGCCGGTCAGTAAAGACGCCGGGGGGCTGCTTTGCAGCCCTTTCGCGACACAAGGCCGCTCCCACACGGATCGTGCATGCCGCTATTTACAGGGCAGGCGCGGACATTGTGGGAGCGGCCTTGTGTCGCGAAAGGGCCGCAAAGCGGCCCCAAAACAGGCGACCTAGTCTTAACTGACCGGCATTGCCCGAAAGGGGGCTTTTTTGTAGGCGTGCCTCGCGACGAGGCTTTGCCCTTGATGGACCCCCACGGAAACTTTGCACGGATGAACTACCCTATTTCGATGACGTCCGAAATTTCCGGGAGGGTGATTCCATGCTTGCGCAACTTCCACCTGCGTTGCAAAGCCTGCACTTGCCGTTGCGTCTCAAGCTTTGGGATGGCAACCATTTCGACCTTGGGCCCAGCCCGCAAGTGACCATTCTGGTCAAGGAACCTCAGTTGATCAGTCAGCTCACTCACCCCAGCATGGGTGAACTGGGCGCTGCATTCGTCGAAGGCAAGCTGGAGCTGGAAGGCGATATTGGTGAAGCGATTCGCGTCTGCGATGAGCTCAGTGACGCACTGTTCAGAGATGACGAGGGGGCGTCGCCGCTGCGTGTCGCGCATGACAAGAGCACCGACGCCGAGTCGATCTCCTACCACTACGACGTCTCCAACGAGTTCTATCAGCTCTGGCTAGACCAGGACATGGCCTATTCGTGCGCCTACTTCAAAGAGCCCGATGCGACCCTTGATCAAGCCCAGCAAGATAAATTCGATCACCTGTGCCGCAAGCTGCGCCTGCAACAGGACGACTACCTGCTCGATGTCGGTTGCGGCTGGGGAGGGCTGGCGCGGTTCGCCGCGCGGGAGTATGGGGCCAAGGTGTTCGGGATCACCCTGAGCAAGCAGCAGCTCAAGCTCGCCCGCCAACGGGTCAAGGACGAAGGCCTGGCCAAGCGTGTCGACCTGCAGATTCTCGACTACCGCGACCTGCCGCAAGATGGCCGTTTCGACAAGGTGGTCAGCGTCGGCATGTTCGAACACGTCGGCCACGCCAACCTCGACCTGTACTGCCAAAAGCTGTTTGCCGCCGTTCGCGAGGGGGGCGTGGTGATGAACCACGGGATTACCGCCAAGCACATCGATGGCCGTCCGGTTGGGCGCGGGGCGGGGGAGTTCATCGACCGCTACGTGTTCCCCAATGGCGAGCTGCCGCACCTGTCGATGATCACCAGCAGCATCTGCACAGCTGGCATGGAAGTGGTCGATGTCGAAAGCCTGCGCCTGCACTACGCCAAGACCCTGCATCACTGGAGCGAGAACCTCGAGCACCAGTTGCACCGTGCCGCAGCGATGGTGCCGGAGAAGACCTTGCGCATCTGGCGCCTCTACCTTGCAGGCTGCGCCTATGCCTTCAGCAAGGGCTGGATCAATTTGCATCAGATCCTGGCATTGAAGCCTTACGCGGATGGCCACCATAACCTGCCCTGGACGCGTGAAGACCTCTACCGCTAATCAGGCCTCAGAGGATCGGTGAGATCAGCCGCGCAATGCGCATCCCGAGTTGTTGCAGGCGATGCGTATCGCGGCTGTCTTCGGCAGTGATCTCCTTGGCTTGGGCCAAGTCATCGAGCAGCATCGCCTCGACCTGATCGGCGAACGCCCGGTCCACGGTCAGCAGGGTGATCTCGAAGTTCAGCCGGAACGAACGGTTATCCAGGTTGGCGCTGCCGATCGCGCTGACCTCGTCGTCAACCAGCACTACCTTTTGGTGGAGGAAGCCGGGCTGGTAGCGGAACATGCGCACACCAGCACGCACGGCCTCGAACGCGAACAGGCTGGAGGCTGCATAGACGATGCGGTGGTCGGGGCGCGCGGGGATCAGGATGCGCACGTCTACCCCTCGCAGCACGGCCAGTCGCAGTGCAGCGAATACCGCTTCGTCAGGAATGAAGTAAGGGGTGGTTATCCACACCCGGTGGCTCGCCGAGTGAATCGCCTCGACGAAAAACAGTGAGCAGGTTTCCTGGGGATCGGCTGGCCCGCTCGCGAGCAGTTGGCACAACACGCCGTTGTCGGGGTAGGTGTCGGGCAGGATCAGTGGCGGCAGCTGGCGGGTGGCCCAGTACCAGTCTTCAGCAAAGGACTCCTGCAAGCAGGCGACCACAGGACCACTGACTTGCACATGCGTGTCACGCCACGGCGACAGCCGCGGGTTACCGCCGAGGTATTCGTCGCCCACGTTGTGGCCGCCAAGAAACCCGTCGATACCGTCGACCACGACAATTTTGCGATGGTTGCGGAAGTTGACCTGGAAGCGGTTGAACCAGCCCCCTCGCGTGGCAAATGCCTTGATCTGTACACCGCCCTCACGCAGCACCTGGCTATAGCTGGCCGGTAACGCATGGCTGCCGACGCGGTCATACAGAGCAAAAATCTCTACCCCTTCGGCGGCCTTGCGCAACAGCAACTGTTGCAGGGCGCGACCGATGCCGTCGTCGTGGATGATGAAAAACTGCACCAGCACGCTCTTACGAGCCGCGGCAATCGCAGCGAAAATCGCCTCGAAGGTGGTCTCGCCATCGATCAGCAGCTTCACCTGATTATTGGCGAGGCAGGGCATACGTCCGAGCTTGGGCATGGCTCGCAGTGCCGCGTAGCTGCCCGACTCGCGTGCCGTGAGGGCTTCTTCCACCCATGGCCGCCAGTTCAGACTGGCCATGGCCACATGCATTTCCTGGTTGGCTTGGCGTCGTGCCTGAATGTAGGCGTTGAATGAGCGCGCGCCGAATACCAGGTAGGGGATGAGTGTCAGATAGGGAATGAATAGTAGCGACATGGCCCAGGCAATCGCGCCCTGCGCCGTGCGCACGGTTAATACTGCATGCAGTGCGGCAATGATGCCGAGCAGATGGATGAAGCCGAGCACGTAACCAAAAAAGTAGGGGCTGTGGAAATCCATATGCATCCTGCTTGGCGAAATCACTTGTGCTAACAGACCACGTTCATGGGTAGGCGTGCAACCCAGGCGCAGAAATGACGTCTAAGCTCTGTCCAGCCAGGTGGCTGGTAATGATTAGGAGCATCCATCGATGAAGATTCGTCTGCCGCTGTTCGCCCTGGCCATGGGCCTGATGACCAGCCCATTGGTCAATGCGCAGATGTTGCAACCGGGCCTGTGGGAGTTGACCACCAGCAACATGCAGGTGGATGGCAAGCCACTGCCTGATATGGGCTTCATGCTTGGCCAGTTGAAAAACCTGCCACCCGAGCAGCGGGCCATGATGGAAGGCGCATTGTCCAAGCAAGGGATTACGGTAGCGGGGAATGGCGTGCGCTCTTGCCTGACACCTGAGCAGGTCAAGTCGGATGATATTCCGTTGACCGATCCTAAGTCAGGCTGCACCCAGAAGATTACCGACCGAACCGGGAATGTCTGGCAGTTCCAGTTCAGCTGTCCAAAAGCGCAGGGGACTGGCGAGGCGACTTTCCTCAGTGACCGGGAATTCACCACCAAGGTCAATGGGACATTCAACGCCTCCGGCGTTCAGCAACAGGGCAGTATGAATACTCGGGCTGTGTGGTTAGGCAACGACTGTGGAACAGTCAAACCCCGCGCGGCTAACTGATTCACAGGGGGCTGTTGCAAGACAGCCCTGACACCTGTTCACCACCGCCACTCACTAACCGCCACTGCATCGTGCGCATGCAGGCTCTCAGCATGTTCCACCCGCACGCTGAACCCACTCACCCACACCATCGTCTTCAAGACGGCATCTACCCTTCGCGCTGCGTCCTCGCAGAACATCAGATTCTGTCCGTTGGCCAATGCGAAGGCCTGCTCGTCCGCCCTTTTCACGGCAGTCTGCACGGCAGTGCCCAAGGCAGATTCGACCTGGTCGATGAGGTCACTCACCGGCAGCTCTGTTGCGCTATCAATCAACCTGACCTTGATTTGCGCATCACTGCGTTGACTGTGGGGTGTTGCGACGATGCCTTCGCTGGTCCCTAGCCACTGCACTACAGTCTGCAGATCCAGCTCAGCGTCTGCGAAATCCGCCTTGAATTGGGCTTGGATCAGTTGCCGGGCGAGCGCGGCCGAGCACGGGCAGGTGGACGAATAGGGAATTTGCACAAATAGTTCCACGTGGAACATTTCGTTTTCGATGCTGGCCTTGATGGTGATTGGATAGCTTTTCCAGCCCGCTAACGGGCTCACCAGTGCGGGGCGTTTCAGCAGAAGGTCGAAGCTGAGTTGTAAATAAGCAGCTGAAGACAGGCCTTCGTGGCTGTCGAGAAACTCGGCAAGCAGGCGCCTTAGGGTCTGCGTATTCAGCGACTGATCCTCGAGACTGTCCAGTGCCAGATAAAGGCGAGACATATGAATGCCGCGGGACTTGCCATCATCAAGGTTGACGCCTGCACTGGCGCGAGCGTTCAGCTTGCGCCCTTCGAACAATACCGGTAACGCGATGCCTTGCATGCCGACCCATTGCAGCGGCTGGGTACGCTGCTGGGTTTGCGTGGCGATGTCGGGAAGTATCAGGCTGGTCATGGATTTTTCCATCATCAAGCAGCGTCAGCGGCAACCGCCAATGAGGCTGCAATGCAAGTTGAAGCGCTGCCCGCTGGAGCTGGAAACGCGGTTCAAAGTGGTCCAGCCAACGCGCCGGCTGTAGCCCACCCAGGCCTCTCCATCGCTCGCCAACCCTGTGTAGAAGGTGAACACGCCGTATCGGCTGTTGGTTTGCGTCCACAGGCGACGGCTGGCTGCCTCATAGCCACGTAGATAGAAGGTACTGCCTGCGTCACGCACGCTGTAGTAATTGCCGATGCCATCCTTGCAAGCCAGCAGTGTGGCGCTGCGCGTGCAAACAGAAAGGTTGCTTTTTGGCTGGGCGAGCGTGTGTGCCGAGGCGAATAGCAGCGTGAGCGCGAGGACACAGGACCCTTTCATTTCTATCTCCCAGATGAGCCATTGGGCAGAGCGGCTTGGCTAAATTGTATTGTTATAATATAACATTAAGCAATGCATCGTTTCGAATGCCTTCGCCTGATGAGGTTCACCATGTCCAAGCGTCTCCCTGTCACTGTGCTCTCTGGCTTCCTGGGGGCGGGAAAGAGCACCTTGCTCAACCATGTACTGCGTAACCGCGACAACCTGCGCGTCGCTGTGATCGTCAACGACATGAGCGAGATCAACATTGACGCCAGTGAAGTCCAGCGCAATGTCAGCCTTAACCGTGCTGAAGAGAAATTGGTGGAGATGAGCAACGGCTGCATCTGCTGCACTTTGCGCGAAGACCTGCTCGAAGAAGTGGCGCGGCTGGCCGAGGACGGCCGCTTCGATTACCTGCTGATCGAGTCGACGGGTATCTCTGAGCCCTTGCCGGTCGCGGAGACTTTCACCTTTCGTGATGAGCAGGGTCGCAGCCTGTCGGACATGGCCCGGCTCGATACGATGGTAACGGTAGTCGACGGCTTGAACTTCTTGCGCGATTACCAGGCGGCAGACAGCCTGGCCAGCCGCGGTGAAACGCTGGGTGAAGACGACGAACGCTCGATCAGTGACCTGCTGATCGAACAGATCGAGTTCGCCGACGTGCTCTTGCTGAGCAAGATCGACTTGATCGGCCACGACCAGCGCGAAGAACTCACCGCCATCCTGCGCAGCCTCAACGCCCGCGCGCAGATCCTGCCGATGGTGATGGGCCAGGTGCCGTTGGCGCGTCTGCTGGATACCGGTCTGTTCGACTTCGATCAAGCCGCGCAAGCGCCCGGTTGGTTGCAGGAGTTACGCGGCGAGCACATGCCCGAGAGTGAAGAGTACGGCATTGCCGCCAGCACCTGGCAGGCCCGGCGTCCTTTGCACCCACAGCGATTTTTCGACTTTATCCACAGCCCCTGGAGCAACGGCCGGCTGCTGCGTTCGAAGGGATTTTTCTGGTTGGCCAGCAAATATCAGGAGGCCGGCAGCTGGTCACAGGCAGGGGGCATGATGCGCCACGGCTTCGCGGGTCGCTGGTGGCGGTTCGTGCCCCGTGAAGAGTGGCCGCAGGATGTGGATAACACTGCGGCGATCCTCAAGCAGTGGACCAGCGAGACCGGTGACTGCCGCCAGGAGCTGGTGTTTATTGGGCAAAACATCGACTTCGCCAAGTTATCCACAGCGCTGGATGAGTGCCTGCTGACCGATGCCGAGATGGCCGCTGGCCCGGATGTGTGGCTACAACTGCCTGACCCATTTGGTCTTTGGCAGGATGAGCTGGCAGCATGAGTACTGTGCCTGGGGCTGTGGATATCCGCCAAGTGTTTGGCGAGTCGCCGCAGGTTTTGACCGAGATTCTCCAGGAAGGGGTCAATCTTGCGGTCTGGCAGCGGCGCCTGCCGGCCCAAGTTGAAGACTTTTCCACAGTGTTGGCCAGCCTTGGGCAGTTGCTCTCGGATGAGCGGATTATCGATGTGGACGAGGATGCCCCCGTTGAACTGCCAGGGCTATTGGCTGAAGCGGCAGACTTGCACGGTTATGAGGCTTTTGTCGCCGATGTGTGTTGGCTTGTAGCGGCCTTCACCTGTCTGGTAGGTGCGCGGCGTATCGGGCTGCGGCTACGGGTCTTGGACGGCGCGATGTGCCCCCGCTTTCATGTGGATAAAGTCACCTTGCGTCTGTTGACAACTTTTACCGGCGCAGGCAGTGAATGGTTGCGCGAGGCTGAGTGTGATCGCGCTGATCTGCAACGCATGAAACCAGATGTGGATAAGATTCAAAGGCTTAGCACGGGCAATGTGGCGATTTTGAAAGGGGAGCGCTGGACTGAGGGTGCTGGAGTTATCCACAGGTCACCGATGACCGCTGCGGGTGAGCGGAGGCTGCTGCTCAGCCTTGACTGGTTGGCGTGACGGGCCATAGTGGCTGAACCACTCGCGAACGAGGGCCTTGGCCCTCGCACAACCAGATACCCACAGATGCTGCGAAACATACCTACCCACGTTATCGCCGGGCCATTGGGTGCCGGCAAGACCAGCCTGATCCGTCATTTGCTGGAGCAACGCCCGCCGACTGAGCGTTGGGCGGTATTGGTCAATGAATTCGGGCAGATCGGCCTCGATGCTGCGCTGCTCACGCGGGATGAAGATGGCGTGGCCATTGGTGAGGTTGCCGGCGGTTGCCTGTGCTGCGTCAATGGCACGCCATTCCAGGTGGGCTTGGGCCGCCTGCTGCGCAAGGCCAAGCCTGATCGTGTGTTCATCGAGCCGTCTGGCTTGGGTCATCCGCTGCAACTGCTGCATCAGCTGGGCGAGGCGCCGTGGCTTGGCGTGCTCAGTGTGCAGCCGTTGATCATGGTCTTGGACGCCCAGGCGCTGGCCCGTGCAGAGCCGCTGCCAGAGGCGCAGCGTGAGGCTGTTTCAGCGGCGGGCTTGTTGATATTCAACAAGTCCGGGGCTGTGGAAGAATCACGTAGGTTGTTGATAAGTAATGAATTTATTAATTCAACAATTTGTTGGACCGAGTATGGAAAGGTCGCTTTCGAACGTTTGCAGTTTTCCACAAGCGGGGAGGAGCCTGGGGTAACTCACGATCTGCCTGTGGAAAAGCCAACAACGCCCAGCGTCACCGTGTGGACAGATCCATCGGCGCCGATTTGTCTCGCGCAACAGGGGGAGGGCGGCTGGAGCATTGGTTGGCGTTGGCATGCTTCGCAGCATTTTGATCGACTACGCGTCGAGCGCTTCCTGCGGGCTTGGCCATGGCGGCGCGCCAAGGGAGTTATCCACAGCGGGACGGGCTGGCAGTCGTTCAACGGCCTGGGGGGAAATCCTGTGGCGTGGCAGCCCAGTGAGTGGCGCAAGGATTCCCGGGTCGAACTGATCTTCGACCTTGAGCAACCTGCGCAGGCGCTGCAGGCGGCATTGGCCGCCTGCCGTGATCAGCGCTGATCGTTGCGCCAGCGATTGTGCTCCTGGCGCCACTGCTGCATCTCGATAACGTTATCAGTGCGCGGAGCTGGCTTGATCTCGAACGGGTAGGGCGCCAGTTCGATCTGCATGGTGTGGGCGCCGAATTGGGTCACGGTGCCCGGGTGGCGCTGTTCACCCGTGACGGTGAATTCGAAGTTGTAGATCCGCGCCAGGCGCTTGCGGCCATTGGCATCCCGCACGAAACCGATGCGCTTGAGCGCGACAGCGTCATCCAGCAGCTCCAGATCCAGTTTGGCGCAATGCTGCTTGACCCGCGCCAGGGCTTTCTCGCGCAAGCCATGGTTGTGCCACAGCCAGGCGCCACCGGTGGCCAGCACCATCAGGACGAAGAGGTTCTCCAGGGTCAGCATTTTGCGTAGGCTCCAAACAGGTCAAACCAGCTTAACTGCGTCCCTGGCCTGTCGTACAGGTGGCAATCGAGTTCATACTGCGCGTCGCTCTCATCCTGAATCAGCTTTGGAAATCCCTGCATGAAACGAACCCCGCACCTGCTCGCCATTCAGTCTCACGTGGTCTTTGGCCACGCCGGTAACAGCGCTGCGGTGTTTCCCATGCAGCGGATCGGGGTCAATGTCTGGCCGCTCAATACCGTGCAGTTCTCCAATCACACTCAGTATGGCCAGTGGGCAGGAGAAGTGCTTGCTCCAGCGCAAATTCCTGCGTTGATAGAAGGTATTGGCGGTATCGGCGAGCTGGGCAATTGCGACGCGGTGCTTTCCGGCTATCTGGGCAGCGCCGCCCAGGGTCGGGCGATTCTCGCCGGTGTCGAGCGGATCAAGGCAGTCAATCCCAAGGCGCTGTACCTCTGCGATCCGGTCATGGGCCACGCGCAGAAGGGCTGTAGCGTGCCCGAAGAAGTCAGCCAGTTCCTCCTCCAGCAAGCCGCGGCCAAGGCCGACATCCTGTGCCCCAATCAGCTCGAACTGGACAGCTTCAGCGGGCGTCGGGCGCAGTCACTGGAGGATTGCGTGGCGATGGCGCGCGGTTTGCTCGAGCGCGGGCCACAGGTGGTGCTGGTCAAGCACCTGAGCTATCCGGGTCGCGCCGAGGATGCCTTCGAAATGCTCCTGGTGACCCGTGAAGAGAGCTGGCACCTGCGCCGTCCATTGCTGTGCTTCCCTCGCCAGCCAGTGGGCGTGGGTGACCTGACCTCGGGCCTGTTCCTGGCGCGGGTACTGCTGGGTGACAACTGGCTGCAGGCTTTCGAGTACACCGCTGCGGCGGTGCACGAGGTGCTTCTCGAAACCCAGGCCAGCGCCAGCTACGAGTTGCAGCTGGTGCGGGCCCAGGATCGCATCGCCCATCCGCGTGTGCGCTTTGAGGCGCAGCGCCTGAGCGTTTAGATAGCGTCGGTCTTCAGGTCCTGGTAGCGCTTTTCCAGCTCCTGGCGGATCTGCCGGCGCTGCTTGCCCTGCAGGAAGCGCCGTTTCTCTTCGCTGCTCTGCGGCAGGCGCGCCGGGACCGGTACCGGGCGGCGATTGTCGTCGACCGCGACCATGGTGAAGAAGCAGCTGTTGGAGTGGCGCACCGAGCGCTCGCGAATGTTTTCGGTAACCACCTTGATGCCGACTTCCATCGACGTGTTGCCGGTGTAGTTGACCGAGGCGAGGAAGGTTACCAATTCGCCGACGTGGACCGGCTCGCGGAACACCACCTGATCAACCGACAGGGTCACCACATAGGTGCCGGCATAACGGCTGGCGCACGCATAGGCCACTTCGTCGAGGTATTTGAGCAAGGTGCCGCCGTGTACGTTGCCGGAGAAGTTGGCCATGTCCGGCGTCATCAGGACGGTCATAGTCAGCTGGGCGTTTCCAGGTTCCATAGTGTGCTCACGGTAAGGTTGCGCTGTTACGGGGCCGGTATCTGCAGACACTTCTGTGTACCCCTGTTGAATTTTCCCATCCTGGTACGGGACGTCGCGTGGCGTTCCATCGTCACGTGGATTCGGCTGGACCTTTCCCGGACAAGCCTGACACACCAAATCAGCCGTGCCGACAATGGCCGATCTGTTTCTGCATATTGCACAAACGCTTTGCGCAGAGGCGCGATGTTAACCTGAGCGAGCCCATGCAACATGGGCTTTCCTGCATCAAACACAGTATGTACCCGCTACTCGCTCTGGTTTGCCCCGGCAGAGGAGCGGTCTGCCTTGGCAACGTGAAAAGGAGAACCACGCCATGCATGCCATAAGCTTCATTCAGGACCTGGCAGTGATCATGCTGGTGGCGGGGGTGGTGACCATCCTTTTCCATCGCCTCAAGCAGCCGGTGGTGCTCGGTTATATCGTCGCCGGCTTCATCATCGGCCCGCACACACCGCCGTTTGGCCTCATCCACGATGAAGACACGATCAAGACCCTCGCCGAGCTTGGGGTGATCTTCCTGATGTTCTGCCTGGGCCTGGAGTTCAGCCTGCGCAAGCTGTTCAAGGTGGGCGCCACGGCGTTCATCGCAGCGTTCCTGGAAATCGTCCTGATGATCTGGATCGGTTTCGAGATCGGCCGCTGGTTCGGCTGGAGCACCATGGACTCGCTGTTCCTCGGGGCAATCCTGGCGATCTCGTCGACCACCATCATCGTCAAGGCGCTCAATGACCTGAAGATGAAGAACGAGCGCTTCGCCCAATTGATTTTTGGCGTACTGATCGTCGAGGACATCCTTGGCATCGGCATCATTGCCCTGCTGTCGGGCATTGCCGTGAGCGGCTCGGTGAGTTCTGGCGAAGTCTTCTCCACGGTGGGCAAGCTGTCGCTGTTCATGATCGTTGCGCTGGTCATCGGCATCCTCGTGGTGCCGCGGCTGCTGGCGTATGTGGCCAAGTTCGAAAGCAACGAAATGCTGCTGATCACCGTGCTGGGGCTGTGCTTCGGGTTCTGCCTGCTGGTGGTCAAGCTCGAGTACAGCATGGTACTCGGCGCCTTCCTGATCGGCGCAATCATGGCCGAATCACGCCAACTGGTGAAAATCGAGCGCCTGATCGAACCGGTACGCGACATGTTCAGCGCGATCTTCTTCGTCGCCATCGGCCTGATGATCGATCCGCAGGTGCTGATCGACTACGCCTGGCCGATCGTGGTCATCACCTTCGCAGTAGTGCTGGGCAAAATGCTCTCCTGCGGAATGGGCGCGTTCATTGCCGGCAACGACGGGCGTACCTCGCTGCGGGTGGGGATGGGGCTTTCGCAGATTGGCGAGTTCTCCTTCATCATCGCGGCACTGGGCATGACCCTGCAGGTCACCAGCGATTTCCTCTACCCGGTCGCGGTGGCCGTTTCGGCGATTACCACGCTGCTCACCCCTTACCTGATCCGCGCCGCTGATCCGCTGTCGATCAAGCTTGGCAAGGTGATGCCTAGCCGCCTGTCGCGGGTGCTGTCGCTGTATGGCGAGTGGCTGCGCAGCATTCAGCCGCAGGGCGAGGGCGCAATGCTGGCGGCGATGATCCGGCGTATCCTGCTGCAGGTCGGGGTCAACCTGGCGCTGGTGATCGCGATCTTCTTCAGTGGCGGCTACTTTGCCGAGCGCATCGGCACCTGGATGAGTCAGTGGGTTAGCCAGGTCAGCCAGCAGAAGGCCCTGATCTGGGGCGCAGCGCTGCTGTTGTCGCTGCCGTTCCTGATTGCCGCCTATCGCAAGCTCAAGGCGCTGTCGATGTTGTTGGCAGAGATGGGGGTCAAGCCGGAGATGGCCGGGCGGCACACCCAGCGCGTGCGTCGAGTGATTGCCGAGGTGATCCCGCTACTGTCACTGCTGGTGATCTTCGTGCTGCTTTCGGCTTTGTCGGCAAGCATCCTGCCGACCAACGAATTGCTGCTGGTGATCGTGGTGGTGGCGGCGGTGGTGGTGGCGCTGCTGTGGCGTTGGTTCATCCGGGTGCATACCCGCATGCAGATCGCCTTGCTCGAGACCCTGGAAAACAACCGTGATCACACGCACTGAAGGGAATGCTCCCTGCGCAAGATTTCTTCGAAGTCCGAGGGGATGACACGGTAGCGAAGTCGCCAGGCGCAGAAAGCCTGGCGATTCTACTGCCACTAGTAGCTAAGGGCCATTACTTGAGCGGATTGTGCGCGTTCAGCTTTCCAGCCAGACGTCGCGCACCCAGTGCCAGACCGACTCCCAGCTCTCTTCCGTGACGATTTCTTCTTCACCTGACCACAGCACCACGGTGCCGTCTTCTTCGACGCAGTAGTAATCGTCGCCGTCCTGGCAAATCGGGATCAGGTCGCGCGGTACGCCTGCATCCCAGGCGTTGGCAGCAACGTCGGGCAGGTAGGTGTGGGATTGCGGATCGGTGACGGTTACCGGCTCCAGGCTGCCGTAGATGACGTCACTGACGGTCAGCAGGTACTCCTTGAACACAAACGGAATATTGATGAACAGCTGCTCCTCGACCTCGACCAGCTGATCGTCGTCAGGAAGCTCCAGGGGCACCGGCACCGGTTCATTGGCTTCACGCAGTTGTTCGATCACTTCTTCCACGGTTCACATCCTCTACCTTGATGACAACGCTGCGCGTTATACCCTAGTAGGCCACTGCGGCAAAAGCAAAAACCCCGGGCAAGCCCGGGGTTTTTTTGTTTCAGCGCGTCAGGATCAGCCGTTCTGGCGGATACCTGCGAGCAGCCAAGGCTGGTTCTCGCCTTGGGCGCGCTCCATGTGCCAGCTTTCGCTGAAGACTTCGCCCTGGTCGAAACGCGAGGTCTTCGACTGACCGTGGAAGGTCAGGGTGGCAATGGTCTTGTCGGCGCGGTCGTCGACACCTTCGAGCTGCACTTCGAGGTTATCGATGTAGGTGGACTGGAAGCCATCACCCAGGTCGGCGCGCTCGCGCTTGAGGAACTCAAGCAGTTGCGGGGTCACGAACTCGGCGATCTTGTCCATCTCGTTGGCATCCCAGTGCTGCTGCAGCGACTGGAAGTGGCTGCGAGCGGCGGCGAGGAAGCTCTGCTCATTGAACCAGGCTGGCGCGTTGATCGCCGGGGCGGCAGCGGCAGGTGCTGCGGAACCACCGAATACCGACGGCTGGGCTGGTTGCTGGGCATGGGCTTCACGCTGGAACGGCGCATGACCGGCAGCAGCGGCTTGAGGCTGTTGCTGACGACGGCGGGCGGCGATGAAGCGGAACACCAGGAAGGCGATCAGCGCCATGATCAGGATGTCCATGATCTGCATGCCTTCGAAGCCGTCACCCATGAACATCGAGGCGAGCAGGCCACCGGCGGCGAGGCCGGCAAGAGGGCCCAGCCAGCGCGAAGCACCGCTGGCGGCGGCCGGCGCGCGACCTGGCGTGGTCGCTGCGGCAGCAGGCGTGGTTGGCGTAGCCTGGCGAGTCTGGTGGATAGGCGCGGAGCCCGAGCTCTTGCCGCCGCCGAAGCGTTTGGCATTGGCGTCCAGGCTCAGCGTCAGACCGACGCACAGCGCCAGGGCGATGCTAAGAAAACGTTGCATAAGTGGGATATCCCCTGATTGTGGATTGCACGCGCGTCATGGTGCACATGTTGTAGGAGACATGGCTAGCGCCATAATGTTTCCAGCTTTTGCCTGACAGGTCTGAAGTCTGACCGGAGGTTGGCTGTAGGGCCTTGGATTTAGTGCTGTAGGAAAAATCGCGTGGTATTAGATGCGGCCTCTTCGCGGGACAAGCCCGCTCCTACAGGGGCAGCGCGTAACCTGTATATGCGGCCTCTTCGCGGGACAAGCCCGCCTACAGGGGCAGCGCATAACCTGTAGGAGCGGGCTTGCCCCGCGAAGAGGGCCGTGCTGGCTCAGATAGCCTCGAGCTTGGCATAGCCCAGCATCAACCACTTGCTGCCTTCGGCAAAGTTCACCTGCACCCGCGCCTGCGCGCCAGAACCCTCGAAGTTGAGAATCACCCCTTCGCCAAACACCGAGTGTTGCACCCGCTGGCCGAGGTTGAAGGCGGTCTGCGGAATATTGGCGTTGGCAAAAATGCTGCTGGCCGGGGCCTGGGAGCCACCAAACGGGCGGCTTACCGAGTTGGACAAGCGCACTTCCTGGATCAGGCCCGCCGGAATTTCCCGAACGAAGCGCGATACCTTGTTGTAGGTCTCGCTGCCATACAGGCGACGCGTCTCGGCGTAGGTCATGAACAGCTGGCGCATGGCCCGGGTAATACCGACATAGGCCAGGCGGCGCTCCTCGGCCAGGCGGCCGGGTTCTTCCAGGCTCATCTTGTGTGGGAACAGGCCTTCTTCCATGCCGACCAGGAACACATAGGGGAACTCCAGGCCCTTGGCGCTGTGCAGGGTCATAAGCTGTACGCTGTCTTCGTGCTCGTCGGCCTGCGACTCGCCAGCTTCCAGCGAGGCGTGACCGAGAAACGCCGACAACGGCGACAGGTCGGCATCTTCTTCAGTGCTTTCGAAGTTGCGCGCGGCGCTGACCAGTTCCTCAAGGTTTTCCACCCGTGCCTGACCCTTTTCACCTTTTTCTTCCTGGTGATAGATGATCAGACCGGTCTGCTCGATGACCGTCTGGGTCATCAGGTGCAGCGGCATCTCTGCAGCCTTGGCGGCGAGGTTCTCGAGCAACTCGATGAACGCGCCCAGGGCACTGGCGGCACGCCCCTTGAGGGCTTTGGCGGCGAGCAGCTGGCACATCGCCTCCCACATCGACAACTGGCTGTGGCGGGCGTGATCGCGGATCGCCTCGACGGTCTTCTCGCCAATGCCGCGCGGCGGCACGTTGATCACGCGCTCGAGCGCCGCGTCGTTGCCGCGGCCCTCGAGCAGGCGCAGATAGGCCATGGCGTTCTTGATCTCGGCGCGCTCGAAGAAGCGCTGACCGCCATAGATCCGGTATGGCACTCGCTCGCGCAACAGCGCCTCTTCGAGCACCCGCGACTGGGCGTTGGAGCGATACAGGATGGCAATGTCGCTGCGCGCATTGCCCTGCTTGATCACGCTTTCGATCGACTCGACCACGTAGCGCGCCTCGTCGTGTTCGTTGTAGGCCGCGTAGAGGGTCAGCGGCTCGCCTTCGCCGACGTCGGTCCACAGCTCCTTGCCGAGCCGATCGGTGTTGTTGGCGATCAGGGCGTTGGCTGCTTTGAGGATACCGCCGGTGGAGCGGTAGTTCTGCTCCAGGCGGATCATTTCAGCGTCGGGGAAATCGGCGGTGTACTGGTGGATGTTCTCGATCTTGGCGCCGCGCCAGCCGTAGATCGACTGGTCGTCGTCGCCCACCGCCATCAGGCTGTCGCCGCCTTTGGCGAGCAGACGCAACCAGGCGTACTGAACGGCGTTGGTATCCTGGAATTCGTCCACCAGCAGGTGGCGGAAGCGCCGCTGGTAGTGTTCGAGCAGGCCAGGGTTGTCGCGCCACAGGTCCAGCGCGCGCAGCAGCAGTTCGGAGAAGTCGATCACCCCGGCGCGCTCACAGGCTTGCTCATACGCCTCGTAGACGCTACGCATGGTACCCAGGAACAGGTCGCCGCCGGGCTGGATGTGCTGCGGGCGCAGGCCTTCATCCTTTTGCCCATTAATAAACCATTGGGCCTGGCGCGCCGGCCACTTCTGCTCGTCGAGGCCGAGCTCACGCATGACCCGCTTGACCAGGCGTTGCTGGTCGTCGCTGTCGAGGATCTGGAAATTCTGCGCCAGTCGCGCTTCCTGCCAGTGGGCCCGCAACAGTCTATGAGCCAGGCCGTGGAAGGTGCCCACCCACATGCCGGCCGGGTTGATTCCCATCAGTTGCTCGATCCGCTGGCGCATTTCTGCCGCGGCCTTGTTGGTGAAGGTCACCGACAGGATCGAGTGCGGCGAGGCCTGTTCGACCTGGATCAACCAGGCGATACGGTGCACCAGCACGCGGGTTTTACCGGAACCGGCGCCGGCAAGCACCAGTTGACGCCCGACCTTGGCCGCTACAGCCTGGCGTTGGGCATCGTTGAGGGAGTTCAGCAGGAGGGAGAGGTCGTCTGTGCGCATCCCGCCATTCTAGGGCGAGGCGTGGGGAGGGGCAAACCTCTACTGTATAAATGTTCACCTGAGGGGCTTGCCATTCATCGGCCTGGGCGGACCTGGCGGGCTCTATGACGGCGCCCGCCGGCCTGCATGGTGCTCGAGGCAGGACGCAGGCAGAAATCATTCATCTGTGCCACTGCCTTCCATGTCGCGCCAGCAGGCTGTTGGCCTGCTCCGGCCCGTTGCTGCCGGCATGATAGGGGCGCGGCGCCTGGAAGTGCTCTTCCCAACCCGTGAGGATCGGATCGATCCAGGCCCACGCCGCTTCCACTTCGTCACGGCGCATGAACAGCGTCGAATCGCCTTCGAGCACGTCCAGCAGCAGGCGCTCGTAGGCCTCCCAGCGGCGGGTCTGGCCGAATACCTGGGCCAGGTTGAGGTTCAGCTCGACCGGCTCCAGGCGCATGCCTTTGCCCGGGCTCTTGGTCATCATGCGCAGGCTGATGCGCTCGTCCGGCTGCAACTGGATCAACAGCTGGTTGACCTGGCCACCGCTGAATAGCTCATGAGGCACAGGCTTGAACTGAATGACGATCTGCGAAGAGCGTCGCGCCATGCGCTTGCCGGTACGCAAATAGAACGGCACGCCGGCCCAGCGCCAGTTGTCGATCTGCGCCTGGACGGCGACGAAGGTCTCGGTGTCGCTGTCGTTGTCGACGTCTTTCTCGAAGTAGTAGGCCGGCACTTCCTGGCCACCGATGCGTCCCGCGCTGTACTGGCCGCGTACGGTCTTGTCCTGCACGTCCTGGCCGCTGATCGGTTTCAGCGCACGGAGAATCTTCACCTTTTCGTCGCGCACCGCTTCTGCCTCGAATTGCGCAGGTGGCTCCATCGCCACCAGGCAGAGCAACTGCAGCAGATGGTTTTGCAGCATGTCGCGGGTGGCCCCGGCGCGGTCGTAGTAGCCACCGCGGTTCTCCACGCCCAGGGTTTCACAGACGCTGATCTGCACATGGTCGACCTGGCCGTTGCGCCACACCGGTTCGAGCAGGGCGTTGGCGAAGCGCAGGGCCATCAGGTTCTGCACGGTCTCCTTGCCCAGGTAGTGGTCGATGCGAAACACCTGAGACTCATCGAACACCGCGCCGATCGCCTGGTTGATCGCGGTGGCCGAGTCCAGCGAATGGCCGATCGGTTTTTCCAGCACGATGCGTGCTTCGGGGTCGGCCAGGCCGGCAATACGCAGGTTATTGGCAATCGGCACGAACAGGTGGGGAGCGGTGGCCAGGTAGTAGACCCGGGTGAGCCCGCCAGGCTCGCCCAGGTACCGCGCCAGGCGGCCGAAGTCGGCGCTTTGCGCGGCGTCCATGGCGAAGTAGTCGAGCCGCGCGCAAAACCGCCGCCAGACCTCTTCGTCGAAATCTTCACGGGCGATCTGTACCCGGCAGTGGCGTTCGGCGAGCTTGAGGTAGTCGTCCCGGTGCAGGTGGCGTCGGGCCAGCGCGATGATGCGCACGGCGTTGTGCAGGCGAGCCTCGCGATACAGGTGGTAGAGCGCCGGGAGCAGTTTGTGCAAGGCCAGATCGCCTGTGCCGCCGAAAACCAGAATGTCGCAAGGAATCGTCAAGCCACCACTCTCCACGTTCGTTTAACTGGGCGGGTCGCCGGTCATGTAGTATAACTACAAGAAAGCTACATCCCCGGCCAGCCGATCATAACCGAGTCCAGCCCGTGAATCTGTTGCAACATATCGCCCAATCGCGCCACCTGCTGCGTAAATCGGAACTCAAGGTGGCTGACCATGTGCTGCTTGATCCGGCTGCGGTGATGCACAGTTCGATGGCCGACCTTGCCCACAACGTCGGTATCAGCGAGCCGACCATCGTGCGTTTCTGTCGGGCGATTGGCTGTTCGGGCTTTCAGGATCTCAAGCTCAAGCTGGCGCAGAGCCTGGCCGCCGGTGCCAGTTTTGGCCAGTTCGCGATCCACGAGGATGACTCGGTTGCCGACTACAGCCTGAAGATTTTCGACACTACCCTGCATACCCTGATGGAAGTGCGCGAGCACCTTGACCCGCATGCCTTGCAGCAGGCCGTCGCGGCCATGGCTACGGCTCAGCGGGTGGAGTTCTATGGCTTTGGCGCATCCGGTGCGGTGGCTGCCGATGCCCAACACAAGTTTTTCCGCTTGTTGCTCAGCGCAGCGGCGTATTCCGACCCGCACATGCAGGCGATGTCGGCGGTGACCTTGAAGCCCGGCGACGTGGCGGTGTGCATCTCGCAGTCGGGGCGCTCCAAGGACCTGCTGATCACCGCCAATCTGGTCCGCGAGAGCGGCGCCAGCCTGATCACCCTGTGCCCGAGCCAGACGCCGTTGGCCGAACTGTCGACGGTCAACCTGGCGATCGATGTGCATGAAGATACCGAGATCTATACCCCGCTGACTTCGCGTATTGCCCACCTGGTGGTGATCGACGTGTTGGCCATGGGCGTTGCGATGGCGCGTGGACCGAGCCTGGTCAACCACCTCAAGAGCGTCAAGCGCAGCTTGCGCAGCCTGCGCTTGTCACCGAAGTCGATCAAGGCGATGGATGACTGATCGGTACCAGCGTTCGCCGGCGGCGATGCAAATTTCATCGATCTGTCACCCTTCGGCAGCCAAACTGTAAACCCCCCACGCCAGTCTGAAACTCCCCGCACTCGATCAGGGAGACAGGCATGGCTCGTGACTTCGATGGCTCGTATCAACCCAACGCCAAGGCTCGCAAACAGCAGGAGAAGGATCTGCGCCGGATGGAATTCCGCCGCGCGATCGAAAGCTACTCCGAGCAACGTCAATTACTGCGCGAAATCGTCGATTATCCCGAGCTGAGGGAGGTCACGGTGTGGCAGGTATCTGCGGCAGCTTCCCCGAAAACCGCTCAACAATCGCGCTGATCATTGCACGTTCGCTGCGGATGAACGCGAGAAACGCCAAGGCCACCGGCGACTGCCGCTTGGCTTTGGCCTGCACCACGCACCAGCTGCGGTACAGCGGTAGCTCCTCGACCGGCAATTCTTTAAGGATGCCGGTGGCGAGTTCGAGGTTCAGCGCATGGCGCGTCAGCAAGGCGATGCCCAGGCCTGCTATCACACATTCGCGCTGGGCATCGGCCGAAGCCACTTCAAGGGTCTGGGTGAAGTGCACGCGCTTGTCCTTGAAGTACTCTTCGCAGGCTTTGCGCGTTCCCGAACCCTGCTCGCGGATGAGCAGGGTATGCGGCTCCAGGTCCTGCAGACGCAGCTTGTCCAACTTGCACAACGGATGGTCCGGCGGCGCCACGGCAACGATCGGATTGTTGAGAAACGGCAGAAATTCCAGCCCCATGTCCTGCGGCACCATGGACATGATGATCAGGTCGTCGCGGTTGTCCGACAGGCGTCGGATCGCCTGGGCGCGGTTGACCACGGTGAGGGTCAGGTTGACCTCCGGGTGACGTTGCTTGAAGGCGGCGAACAGGTGCGGCACGAAGTACTTGGCGCTGGACTCGATTGCCAGTTTCAGCTGACCCTGCAGTGAGCCCTGCATGTCCGACAGCTGCATGTCGAGGTTCTCCAACCGGCCGAAAATGTCGCGGCTGGCGCGCTGCAAGGCTTCGGCAGCTTCGGTGAGGTACAGCTTCTTGCCGACATACTCGAACAACGGTTGGCCGACCAGCTCTTCGAGCTGACGAATCTGTAGACTAACGGCGGGTTGAGTCAGCGACATCTCTTCGGCGGCCCGGCTGTAAGAGCGTAAATCACACACCTCATTGAAGATCTGCAATTGACGCAATGTCATACGCATCAATGACTTACGCATCTTTTTCCACGCTCCGGCAAAACCTTGTTACCGAACTATAAGCTTTTGCTAATGCTGCCTCTAACAAATATTGATTTTTGTTTATCGTCCTACAGCGCTAGGGTGGATGTGCGACTGGCCAGCAGCATCTGGTCACGCGCCGACCGGTAGAACCGGCTCGTATGTTCCATCGGCTTTGGGAAGAATCCAGTGATAAAAAAAATCCTGATCGCCAACCGGGGTGAAATTGCGGTCCGAATCGTGCGGGCCTGCGCCGAGATGGGCATCCGCTCGGTGGCGATCTTTTCCGACGCTGACCGGCATGCCTTGCACGTCAAGCGCGCCGACGAGGCCTACAGCATTGGTGCCGAGCCCCTGGCCGGTTACCTGAACCCGCGCAAGCTGGTCAACCTGGCTGTGGAAACCGGCTGTGATGCGCTGCATCCTGGCTACGGCTTCCTTTCGGAAAACGCCGAACTGGCAG
Source organism: Pseudomonas sp. BP8 (assembly GCF_017875955.1). Lineage (GTDB taxonomy): Bacteria > Pseudomonadota > Gammaproteobacteria > Pseudomonadales > Pseudomonadaceae > Aquipseudomonas. The sequence goes on from NZ_JAGINK010000001.1 coordinate 575,689, forward strand.
AAATTTGCGCCGAGCGCGGGGTCAAGTTCATCGGCCCGTCCGCTGAAGTCATTCGCCGCATGGGCGACAAGACCGAAGCGCGTCGCACCATGATCAAGGCCGGTGTGCCGGTAACGCCCGGCACCGAGGGCAACGTTGCGGATATTCACGAGGCCCTCGCCGAAGGCGAGCGCATCGGCTACCCGGTGATGCTCAAGGCCACTTCCGGTGGTGGCGGCCGTGGTATTCGCCGCTGCAACAGCCGCGAGGAGCTGGAACAGGCCTTCCCCCGGGTGATTTCCGAGGCGACCAAAGCCTTTGGCTCGGCCGAAGTGTTCCTGGAAAAGTGCATCGTCAACCCCAAGCACATTGAAGCGCAGATCCTCGGCGACAGCTTTGGCAACGTTGTGCACCTGTTCGAGCGTGACTGCTCGATCCAACGGCGTAACCAGAAGCTCATCGAGATTGCACCGAGCCCGCAGCTGACCCCTGAACAGCGCGCCTACATCGGCGACCTGTCGGTGCGCGCGGCCAAGGCGGTCAACTACGAGAACGCCGGTACCGTGGAGTTCCTGCTCGCCGATGGCGAGGTGTACTTCATGGAGATGAACACCCGGGTCCAGGTGGAACACACCATCACCGAGGAAATCACCGGCATCGACATCGTCCGCGAGCAGATCCGCATCGCCTCGGGCCTGCCGCTTTCGGTCAAGCAGGAAGACATTCAGCACCGCGGATACGCGCTGCAGTTCCGCATCAACGCTGAAGACCCGAAAAACAACTTCCTGCCCAGCTTCGGCAAGATCACCCGTTATTACGCTCCGGGCGGCCCGGGCGTGCGCACCGACACCGCGATCTACACCGGCTACACCATTCCGCCGTTCTATGACTCCATGTGTTTGAAACTGGTGGTCTGGGCGTTGACCTGGGAAGAAGCCATGGACCGCGGCCTGCGGGCCCTGGACGACATGCGCCTGCAGGGGGTGAAAACCACCGCTGCGTATTATCAGGAGATCCTGCGCAATCCGGAATTCCGTAGCGGCCAGTTCAATACCAGCTTTGTCGAAAGCCACCCTGAGCTGACCAACTACTCGATCAAGCGCAAACCCGAAGAGCTGGCCCTGGCCATCGCCGCCGCCATCGCCGCCCACGCAGGCCTGTGAGGAACCCCATAATGTCCAAGAAAATTCACGTAACCGACACGATCCTGCGCGACGCCCACCAGTCCCTGCTGGCCACTCGCATGCGTACCGAAGACATGCTGCCGATCTGCGAAAAGCTCGACAACGTCGGCTACTGGTCGCTGGAAGTCTGGGGTGGCGCCACCTTCGATGCCTGCGTGCGCTTCCTCAAGGAAGACCCGTGGGAGCGCCTGCGCAAGCTGCGCGCGGCACTGCCCAACACTCGCCTGCAGATGCTCCTGCGCGGGCAGAACCTGCTCGGCTACCGCCACTACAGTGATGACGTGGTCAAGGCCTTCGTGGCCAAGGCTGCGGTCAACGGCATCGACGTGTTCCGCATCTTCGACGCCATGAACGACGTGCGTAACCTGCGTGTCGCCATCGAGGCAGTCAAGGCCTCTGGCAAGCACGCTCAAGGCACCATCGCCTACACCACCAGCCCGGTCCACACCATCGAAGCCTTCGTTGCCCAGGCCAAGCAGATGGAAGCCATGGGCTGTGATTCGGTTGCGATCAAGGACATGGCCGGCCTGCTTACCCCATACGCCACCGGTGAGCTGGTCAAGGCCTTGAAGAGCGAGCAGTCGCTGCCGGTGTTCATCCATTCTCACGATACTGCCGGCCTGGCCGCCATGTGCCAGCTCAAAGCAGTCGAGAACGGTGCCGACCATATCGACACGGCCATTTCCAGCTTCGCCTGGGGCACCAGCCACCCGGGCACCGAGTCGATGGTTGCCGCGCTCAAGGGCAGCGAGTTCGACACCGGCCTGGACCTCGAGCTGCTGCAGGAAATCGGCCTGTACTTCTACGCCGTGCGCAAGAAGTACCACCAGTTCGAAAGCGAATTCACCGCGGTCGACACCCGTGTGCAGGTTAACCAGGTCCCGGGTGGGATGATTTCCAACCTGGCCAACCAGCTCAAGGAGCAGGGCGCACTCAACCGCATGAGCGAAGTGCTGGCAGAGATCCCGCGTGTGCGCGAAGACCTCGGCTTCCCGCCGCTGGTCACCCCGACCTCGCAGATCGTTGGTACCCAGGCGTTCTTCAACGTGCTCGCTGGCGAGCGTTACAAGACCATCACCAACGAGGTCAAACTCTACCTGCAAGGCGGCTACGGCAAGGCCCCGGGCGTGGTCAACGAACAGCTGCGGCGCCAGGCAATCGGCAGCGAAGACGTGATCGACGTGCGCCCGGCCGACCTGCTCAAGCCAGAAATGACCAAGTTGCGTGGCGATATCGGCGCATTGGCCCGTAGCGAAGAAGATGTGCTGACCTTTGCCATGTTCCCGGACATTGGCCGCAAGTTCCTTGAGGAGCGCGAAGCCGGCACCCTGAGCCCTGAAGCCCTGCTGCCGATCCCTGAAGCCGGTGCTGTTGCTGCACCTGGCGGTGAAGGCGTGCCGACCGAGTTTGTCATCGATGTGCACGGCGAGACCTACCGCGTCGACATCACCGGGGTTGGCGTCAAGGCCGAAGGCAAGCGTCACTTCTACCTGTCCATCGATGGCATGCCGGAAGAAGTGGTGTTCGAGCCGCTCAACGACTTCGTCGGTGGTGGCGGCAGCAAGCGCAAGCAGGCCAGTGCTCCAGGTCACGTGAGCACCACCATGCCGGGCAACATCGTCGATGTGCTGGTCAAGGAAGGTGACGAGGTCAAGGCCGGCCAGGCTGTGCTGATCACCGAGGCGATGAAGATGGAGACCGAAGTCCAGGCGGCTATCGCCGGCAAGGTTGTCGCCATTCATGTGGCCAAGGGTGACCGGGTAACGCCGGGCGAAATCCTGATCGAGATCGAGGGCTGAGCCAAGCCCTCATCTGCAAGCGGTTAACCTCATTGGGGAGCGATAAGCTCCCCTTTTTTTGTACCTGTGATCTGCATTTAAATGCGTTTATTCAGAGTAGACAGCCCTAATTCTGCATTTAGATGCAGAATCCGGGCTCGTATTTTCTGATAGATGCACTATATTGCAGAAGTGGCGGTGTATGCTGCCGAGAATATGCAATAAATTGCAGGTCCGTCATGTACAGATTAATGCTCCAGTTGTACGTCGAAGGCAAATGGCACGATGCGATGGTCATGACATTCGCGGAGCCTGCTCAAGGGTTATTGAGCCCCTGTGAAATTGCCTACAAATCGGATTACGTCAGGTGCAATCCTGAGGTATACGATAGCCAATTCGCTCAAGCGGTCAGTGTAAACCTGCCCGTTGACTTCGACGCCTATCGGCTGCCACACGCCCCCGCGTTTCTTTATGACATTGCGCCTTCTGGTGCTGCCAAACGCTTTCTCCTGCAGCATATTGGTCGCGAGAAACCTGAAGGCTTCAGTGACGACATGTTTTTGTTGGGGCGTAGTACGCCAGCGCCCATTGGTAACCTTCGTATCAAAGAGTCGGTTGAGCACTTGGATACAAGCGACCCCATCGGATTTCCTCGGGCAGAGGTGGTGACGAGGGACCAGCGTTTTCTCGAGTATGCCTACGAGCAAGGCGCGGCCATTGGCGGCGCTACCGGCGCCGGGGGCGAAGCGCCCAAGTTGTTGCTGACTGAAGGTAGGGATGGGCGCCTCTACCCGGATGCTGTGTTGGAGGATGAACACGCTTGCTGTCACTGGTTCGTCAAATTTGCCCGCAACCAGGCGTTGGCCAATGACCAAGATATTCTTCGTGCCGAGTACCTGTATTACAAAGCGCTGGAGAGCCTCAATATCGAAACGGTTGCGAGCCCGGAACTGGCACTGGAGGAAGCGACCAAGCCCAGTCTGTGGATGAAGCGTTTTGATCGACGCGTATCTGATAAAGGTGTGGAGCGGTTGGCTGTCGAGTCGATCTACTCATTACTAGGAGTAGCGGGCGGGCGGACCGGGCATCTGGAGGCTATCCACGTGCTGGCGCGGATTTGGCAGCGCGCTGGGCAAGAATCCCAGGTCCCTGACTTGATCGCAGAGTATTTGCGTCGCGATCTGATCAACAAAATCCTGGGAAACTCCGATAACCATGGGCGCAATACGGCAATCATTCGCACCTCGCAAACCATGCGCCTGGCGCCTATCTACGACCTTGCGCCGATGGTGATGGATGCTGAAGGTGTAACGCGGACCACCAAGTGGGCGGCACCCATTGAGCGGGCTGGGGACATCGATTGGCGGGCCGCCTGTAACACATTGGCTGCCTTGGTGGATCCAGCACAAGCCTATGAACAACTCCGCGAGGATGCTCGGCATTTGCTGGCACTGCCAGATATCTTGTCTGCGTCCGGACTGCCGGATGCCGTGATGAACCACCCGGCCATCCCTCTGAGTAAGCTCGAACAAAAAATGAAGGACTGGTCGCTGATATGACGCTGTCGATTGATATACGCGGTGTGCTGATCGAGGGCGTACGCGAAGGTATTGCTGACGGGAGTCTGGACTTGGGCGCTGCCGTGCGACGGTTGCGGGTTGAGGTGGCCAAGATGCAGCAGGCCTCGTTCGCGCGTATGTGCAAGATATCAGTGCGCACACTGATCCAGATTGAGCAGGGTGAAGGCAACCCGACACTGAAGTCGCTGAACGCCGTGTTCAGACCTTTTGGTCTGCAGATGGGGGTAGTCAAGCGCCCCCACCAGTTCAGATAGCCCTAGCGCTGATAGCCCTTGCCAAAATGCCGCTCCAGCCGAGCCTGCACCAGCTCCAGCAGGATCGACAGCACCCAGTAGATCACCGCCGCAGTGGTCAGCATCTCCAGGTAGCGATAGCTCGAACGCCCGTACGACTGCGCCAGAAACATCACTTCCCAGACGCCCATCACCGAGATCAGTGACGAGTCCTTGAGCATCGAGATGAACTGGTTGGCGCTTGGCGGGATGATCGTGCGCATGGCCTGGGGCAGGGTGATGTGCCAGAAGATCGCCGCCGGGCGCATGCCCAGGGCGAGTGCCGCCTGGCGCTGGCCAAGGGCGACGCCGATGATGCCGGCGCGGAAGATCTCGCTCAGGTACGCGCCGTAGTTGAGCGACAGGGCGATGATCCCCGCTGCGATGGCGCCAGGCACCAGGCCAAGCTGCGGCAGGCCCAGGTAGATCAACAGGATCTGGATCAGCAGCGGCGTGCCACGGAAGAACGAGGTGTAGAAACTGGCCACGCCGAACAACACGGCACTCTTCGACAGCCGTGCCAGGGCGGCGGCAAAGCCCAGCGCGACCGATACCACCATCGAGCACAGGCACAGGAACAGGGTCAGCGCAGCACCCTGCAAGAAGCCATTGGGACCGAGTTTGAAGCCTGCCAGGTTGGGGAATTTCTCGACGATGATCGAGAACTTCAGGTCAAAACTGAGAAAGAAACCCACGAACAGCAACAGCAACACCAGCCACGTCAGGTACAGGCGGGTGCGAAAGCCGAACAGGCGCGAAGCCGTCGCGGCAGCGACGGGCTTGGGTGCAGGTTGGTGGGCACTCATTTACTGATGTCGGCGCCGATCCACTTCTGCGACAGCTTGGCCAGCGTGCCATCGGCTTTCAGCTCGGCGAATACCTGGCGCACCTTGGCGTCCCACTCCGGGTCGCCTTTTTCGATGGCTACCGAATTGGGCTCTTCATACAACGGCGCGCCCGCCAGCTTGAAACGCTTGTCCTGATCCAGGCGCGGCTGCGCGGTCACCAGGTTGGTCAGGATCGCATCCAGGCGCACGCCAGCACCCAGGCCGAGGTCCTGGAAGGCGACGTTGTCGGTGTCATACGGTGCGATCTGGACGAAGTCGAAGGGGTATTCGATCTTCTTGTCTTCGGCGCCTTCGATCACCAGGTTCTTGTTCAGGTAGCTCTCATAGCTGGAGGCGCTGGTCAGGCCGACCTTGAGGCCGTCGAGGTCCTTGGCTGCATGAATCCGATCATCCTTGGCATTTACCACGATCACTGCAGGCGAGGCGTAGTATTCCACCGGGAAGTCGAATACCTCGGCGCGGGCCTTGCTTGGCGTCATCGAGCAGATGCACAGGTCGTAGCGACCACTCCAGCGGCCAGCCGCGATGACGTCCCAGGACGGTGTTTCCAGGCGCAGCTTGACGCCGAGCTTGGCCGCCACAGCCTTGGCCACGTCGACGTCGAAACCATCGAGCTGGTTCTGGTCGTTGAGGAAGGAGAACGGCGGGTAGCTCTCCATCAGCACGTTGACGACTTCCTTGCGCGACTCGACGCGGTCCAGGGTGGCACCGGCAAAGGCTGCAGAGGTGGCGCTCAAGGCCAGAAGGCCTGCGCAAAGCAAGGAAGACAATCGCATGGAGTTACCTGGGAAAAAGTTGTTAAAAAAACCGGATTCGATATTTAATAGTTATAAGTTTGAAGTCACCAGTGAATAATATTCATATCAATATAAGCGGAAGTTATATGGCCGATCGGACGTTGGAAATTCTTGATGGCGGTATGGGTCGGGAGCTGCAGCGCCGAGGCGCGCCGTTCCGTCAGCCGGAGTGGTCGGCGCTTGCGCTGAGCGAGGCGCCGGAAGCGGTGGTGGCGGTGCATGCGGCCTATATCGAGGCTGGTGCCGGGGTGATCACCAGCAACAGTTACGCGGTGGTGCCGTTCCATATTGGAGACGCGCGTTTTGCCGATGAAGGCTTCGCCTTGGCCGCGACCGCCGGTCAGCTGGCGCGTACTGCAGCCGATGCCAGCCCACGGCCGGTGCGCGTTGCCGGTTCCTTGCCGCCGTTGTTCGGCTCTTACCGCCCCGACCTTTTCGAACCACAGCGAGTGACCGAGGTACTGCTGCCGTTGGTGGTTGGCCTGGCGCCGTATGTCGATCTGTGGCTGGCCGAGACTCAGAGCGCCATCGCTGAAGTGCAGGCAATTGCCGCGCAGTTGCCGGCAGACGGCAAGCCGTTGTGGGTATCGTTCACCCTGCAGGATGAAGACGTCGGCGATGTGCCGACGCTGCGTTCAGGTGAAAGCGTGACCGAGGCAGCCGAAGCCGTGGCCAAGCTGGGCGTGAAAGCCATGCTGTTCAACTGCAGCCAGCCAGAGGTGATCGGTGCCGCGATTGACGCCGCACGCGAGGTGTTCGAGCGCCTCGCGGTGGATATCGCCATCGGCGCCTACGCCAATGCCTTCCCGCCGCAGCCCAAGGACGCCACCGCCAACGATGGCCTGGACGAGCTGCGCGAAGACCTCGACCCACCGGGTTACCTGAGCTGGGCCCAGGATTGGCGTCAGCGCGGCGCCAGCCTGCTCGGCGGTTGCTGCGGCATCGGCCCAGAGCACATTGCCGAGCTCAAACGCCACCTGAGCTGATACTCAGCCCTGCTCGCGGCAAGCTTCCAGCGTCTTCGACTGACCCTCGGGGCGCTGGTTGTCGGCACTCAGCCAGCGTTCGAAACCCGCCGCCACTGCTGGCCACTCCTCATCGGTAATCGCGTACCACGCCGTGTCGCGGTTCTGGCCCTTGATCACCATGTGATTGCGGAACACCCCCTCGTAGATGAAGCCGAAGCGCTCCGCTGCACGCTTGGAGCGGGCATTGGCGTTGTTGCACTTCCATTCCAGGCGGCGATTGCCCAGTTCGAAAGCCAACTTGCCCAGCAGATAGACCGCCTCGCTGCCCTTGGGGGTGCGCTGCATCGCTGCGCCAAAGGCTATGTGGCCGATTTCGATGCGGCCGTGGGCTGGCACGATCGACATCAGGCTGAGGATCCCTTGGACCTGGCCGCTGGTACGGTCGATGACGCTGTAAAACAGCGGATCTACGCTGGCAGCATTGCCTGCAAGCCATTGGTCGAAGGGCGCGCGCTCGGCAAACGGACCATAGGGCAGGTAGTCCCACAGGGCCGGATCGGATTGCGGGCCCTGCAATACCTCCCAGAGATCGTCTGCATGACGGACCGGGTCGAGCTTCTCCAGGCGAATGAAACGCCCTTCAAGGGGCTCGGCTTGAGGCAAAGTCGCCGGCTGCCAGTTACTAAGCTGACTCATGGGTGGCTCCTGTCTTACAGCGTTTGGCGAAATTGGATGAAGCCCGCACGCTCGGCGACCTGCTCGTAGAGGCCGATGGCGGGGGTGTTGGTTTCGTGGGTCAGCCAGTACACCCTGCAGCAGCCGGCCGCTTTGGCGGTAGCGTTGACCTGTTCGATCAGTTGCCGGCCGACGCCCAGGCCACGCTGATCGCCGTCAACGTAGAGGTCTTGCAGGTAGCACGTGTTGGCGATGCTCCAGTTGGTTCGATGATAGATCCAGTTGACCATCCCCACCGCCTTGCCATCGACCCAGGCCAGTGCCGAGTGGGTCGGTTCTTGCGGATCGAGGATGCGCTGCCAGGTCACGGCGCTGACGTCATCGGCCAGCTCGGTTTGATAAAAGCGAAGATAGGCCTGCCACAGGGGCAGCCAGGCGGCGTGATCGTCGGCGCTGACCGGGCGGATAGTGACGCTGGACATTGGGCTATTCCTTCACAGTGGGCGCATCTGCGCCGCAAGTTGGTTGTTTTGTGGGTCGGTGCTGCTGGCAAGGCCCTGGCGCACGCCTTCGACGTCTTGCGCCGAGCGGTTCTGGCTGAGTTTGCGCGCACCTTGTAGGCGGGCGATGGGCAGACGGAAGCCGACGATGGCGCGCAGCATGCCTTCGATGTAGTCGCTGGGCGCATCGGCGACTTTCCAGGGCACGCTACGACCTTGCTCGTGCAGGTCGGTCAGGCGGCTGACGATGTCCAGCAGGCACGGGCCGTCCTGCACCACTTCCGCGGCGCCGTAGGCATGCACCGCCAGGTAGTTCCAGGTGGGCACCACCTTGGGATTGTCGAGCTTGCTTGGGTAGTAGCCAGGGCTGACATAAGCGTCGGCGCCGGCGAACACCAGCAACGCTTCAGCACCTTGCTCGAGAACTTGCCACTGGCGGTTGGCGCGGGCCAGGTGGCCGTAAACGGTGCCGAACTGACCTTCGCCGGTGTCGATCAACACCGGTATATGGCTGGCCAGAAGGCCTTGCTCGTCGTGGGTCACCAGCACGGCCAGGCGGGTCTGCTGCATCTGCTGGTGCAGGCGCTCAAGGTCGTGCTCCTGATGCGGTTTGCTGTTGTACATGGTGAGTTCCTTGTCGAATGGCTCCATCCTAGGCAGGCTATTGGTCTAGGTTAAGAGCCATTGACGGTAGATTTGATAGGTCCAATGCAATGAGCGAGCGTCCCTTGGTATTGCCATTCGATCCTGCCGGGATCGTTCTCGACCAGCATCGAGGGCTCAGTCAGCAGCTCTATCAGGCGTTACGCGCGCGCGTGCTCGATGGGCGTTTGAGCAGCGGCACGCGCCTGCCCGCTACTCGCGATCTGGCAGGGATGCTCTCGCTCTCGCGCAACAGTGTGGTGCGCGCCTATGACCAGTTGTATGCCGAAGGCTATATCGAAAGCCGGGTCGGGGATGGCACCTACGTCACCCAGCTGCCAAAACTATCCACACAACTGTCCACAGGGTTATCCCATGGGTTATCAACAGACTTATCCACATTTTTAGATAAAAGCACTGAGGATTTATCCAGTTTTGGCCGCTCCAGTGAGCCCTTGGAGCGTCTGAAAAATAACTACCTGCCGTCGCCAAAAGTCGGCCCGCCACGGGCATTCCGGGTGGGAGTTCCAGCTTTCGATCTGTTCCCGTTTGAGGTCTGGGCCAAGCTGCAAGCGGGCTTCTGGCGCAATCCCGATCCAGCTCAACTTGGCTATGGCGACCCTGCGGGTGAGCCGCTGCTGCGTGAATTGATCGCCGCCTACCTGCGCCGCTCGCGGGGCATGTCGTGCACGGCTGGACAAATAGTGATCACCAGTGGTGCGCAGGAGGCAATCAGCCTTTGTGCACAGTTGCTGATGCAGCCTGGCGACGAGGTAGCTGTGGAAAACCCTGGCTATCGCGCAGCAGGGCAGGCCTTCGCCGTTGCGGGTGGGCGGGTGCGGGGAGTGCCAGTAGACGATGAGGGGCTCGATTGCACCCGGCTCGCGGACTTGACCGACTGCCGACTGGCCTATGTCACCCCGGCGCACCAGTATCCCACCGGGGTCACCATGAGCCTGGCCCGGCGCTTGGCATTGCTGGCGTGGGCCGAGCGCCAGGATGGCTGGATCATCGAGGATGACTACGATGGCGAGTACCGTTACAGCGGTGCACCGCTGGCGCCCTTGGCGGCCCTGGACCGGCACGGGCGGGTGTTGTACGTCGGTACCTTCGGCAAGATTGCCTTTCCCGCGTTGCGCATGGGCTACCTGGTGTTGCCGCAGCGTCTGGTCGAGGCGTTCAGCCAGGGCCGCGCGCTGGCGGTGCGGCACTCGGAAGTGGGCACGCAGTGCGTGATGGCGCAGTTCATCGCCCAGGGGCATTTTCAGCGGCATATTCGCCGTATGCGGCGGGCAGCGTTGAGCCGGCGCAATGTGCTCAAGGCGGGCTGGCCACAGGGCGTGGCGGGGTTGGGCGCGATGCCGCAGGTGTCGGCAGGGCTGCATGTGAAGGTGGCTGTGGATAACTTGGCGCGGGAAAGTGAGTTGGTAGCCAGCGCCGAGGCGGTCGGCGTCGAGGTGAATCCGCTGAGCCGTTACTGGCTGGAGGACAGTGACGTGCCTATGGATAACCGCGCGGGGCTGGTGCTGGGGTTTGCCGCGGTACCGGAGGCGCAGATTGCTGATGCCTTGATGCGCTTGCGCAGGGCCTGGAGATAGCCGGGGCTGCAAAGCAGCCCCCGGACTCAAATCAGGTCCCGGACTTGATCCGCGTCCAGGCTCGGGTCCGCGCCCGCTCCGCATCCCGCGGCAACGGCTTGAGCGTATACAGCGTGCTCATCGCCTCGGCCGTCGGATACAGATTGGGGTTATTACGAATCGCCGGGCTGACGTTCTCGGTCGCGTCCTTGTTCGGGTTCGGATAGCCGACAAAATCACTGATCGGCGCAATCACCTCAGGCCGCAGCAGGTAATTGATGAACACATGCGCATCGTCAGCGTTGGCCGCATTCTTCGGTATGGCCAGCATGTCGAACCAGATCGGCGCGCCCTCTTTAGGCAGGCGCATGTCCACCACCACACCGTTGTTCGCCTCGCGCGCACGGTTGGCCGCCTGCGAGAAGCTGCCGGAATAGCCCACCGCCACGCAGATGTCGCCATTGGCGATGTCGGCCATGTACTTGGAGGAGTGGAAGTAGGTGACGTGTGGACGAATCTTCAGCAGCAGCGCTTCGGCTTTCTTGTAGTCCTCGGGCTTGTTGCTGTTGGGGTCAAGGCCCAGGTACTTGAGGGCCAGTGGCAGAATTTCCGACGGCGAATCGAGCAGGGCGACGCCGCACTGCTTGAGCTTGGCGAGGTTCTCTTCCTTGAAGATCAGATCCCAGCTGTCGACCGGCGCCGTGTCGCCGAGCGCGGCCTTGACCTTGGCCGGGTTGAAGCCGATCAGCACCGTGCCGTACATGTAGGGCACGGCAAACTTGTTGCCCGGGTCGTTGGCTTCGATGAGTTTCATCAGCGCCGGGTCCAGATGCTGCCAATTGGGCAACTTGCTGCGATCCAGCGGCTGGAACACGCCGGCCTCGATCTGCTTGGCAAGAAACACGTTGGACGGCACCACCACGTCATACCCGGAGTTGCCGGTGAGCAGCTTGGCTTCCAGTGCCTCGTTGGTGTCGAAGATGTCGTAGATCAACTTGAGCTGGCTGTCTTTCTGGAAGTCGGTCAGGGTCTGTGGGGTGATGTAGTCGAACCAGTTGTACACGCGCAAGGTGCGCTGCTCGGCCTGCGCCTGAACCACCCCAGCAGCCAGGCTTACCGCGAGCAGAGGGGCGAGCAGGCGCGTGAGTCGGTTCATGGCTTGGCTCCTGGCTGAGCGCGCTGGAAGCCTTCCAGCACATTGACCGCGTTGATGCCGATTTCCTCTACAGCGTAGCCGCCTTCCATGACGAACAGGGTCGGTTTGCCGAGGCGGCCAATGCGCTCGCCCATCTTCAGGTAATCCGGGCTGTCGAGCTTGAACTGCGAGATCGGATCGTCCTTGAAGGTGTCGACGCCAAGGGAGATCACCAGTACATCTGGCGCATAGCTTTCGATGCGCTGGCAGGCGTCTTCCAGGGCGTGGTTCCAGGCGTCCCAATCGCTGCCGGCGGGCAATGGATAGTTGATGTTGAAACCTTCTCCGGCGCCTTCGCCGGTCTCGTCGGCATAACCGAGGAAGAACGGGAATTCGTCTTGTGGATCGCCATGGATCGAGGCGAAGAACACTTCATTGCGCTGGTAGAAGATGTCTTGGGTGCCATTGCCGTGATGGTAGTCGACGTCAAAGATCGCCACTTTGCCCTGCCCCTGGTCGAGGAAGGCTTGGGCGGCGATGGCAGCGTTGTTCAGGTAGCAATAGCCGCCCATGACTTCGGCAGCGGCATGGTGGCCTGGTGGTCGGCACAGGGCGAAGGCCGCATGCGCGCCTTGCTGGATGGCCGCCTGGGCGGTGAGGGCGACCTGCGCGGCGCTGTAGGCGGCCTGCCAGGTGCCAGCAGTGATGGGGGCGCCCGCATCGAAGCTGTAGTAGCCCAGTTCGCCATGCAGGCCGCTGGGTTTGACCTGGCGCAGGGTCCGCGCTGGCCAAGTGAAAGGCAGCAGGTCGCCGTCGTGGCCCAGTGCTGCCCAGCGGGCCCAGGCGCCTTCGAAGAAGTTCAGGTAGTCGGCGCTGTGGATGCGTTGCAGCGGTGCGCGGCCAAAATCGGTCGGGCCCTGCACCGGGCCGAGGTTGCGTTTGTTGACCTGGTCGAGGACGTGGTCAGCGCGCGAAGGCATCTCGAAGCACGGCATCAGTTTGCCGTCGATCAGCTCGCAGCGGCCGTGGTGCAGGCGGTGATCATCGGAATAGATCGTCAGCATTTGTTGTTCTCCGGGGTAACTGGCGTGGGTCCATTGTCGCGGCCTGCCAGTGGCTGGAGAACGTCGGGGATGGCCAAAAGGGGATCGATGTGGCCATTGGGCTGGCCAGTCACGGCCTCTTCGCGGGGCAAGCCCGCCTACAGGGGAACGCGGCGCACACAGAACCTGTAGGAGCGGGCTTGCCCCGCGAATAGGCCCTTACTGACTAACCGCGAAAATGACTGGGCGCCACCCCGCTCCAACGCTGGAAGGCATGCCGAAAACTCGCGGTCTCACTAAAACCCAAGGTCTCGGCAATCCGATAAATCGGCATCTGGTCCTCGGCCAGCAACTGCTTGGCCCGCTCAAACCGTAGCTCGTCGAGCAATTGCTGATAACTGCTGCCCAGCGCCTGCAAGTGCCGGCGCAACGTGCGCGACGAGCAATTCATCTGCCGCGCCAGCCCTTCCAGCCCAGGCGCCGCATCCAGCTGCTGCAGCAGCAACTGGCGAATCCGCCCCAGCCAGGCCTGGCGCCCGGTGAACTCCAGGTTCAGCTGCCGGCAGCGCTCGCTCATGGCCTTGTGGGTGACTGGGTCGGCCAACGGCAACGGCATGTCCAGCCAGTGCCGTTCGAAGGCGAACCCATTTTCACCCGCGGCGAAGCCCAGCGGGCAGGGGAATGCACCCTGATACCGCGCGTGATAGCTGGGTCGGCCGTGTTCGAAGCGCGCGGCCAACAGCGGCAGCGTCTGCCCCAGCAGGTCGTCGCAGATGGTTTTCAGCGAAACCAGGCAGAATTCGGCATTGAAGGTGGCCAGCGCCGGGCTGTCGCGGTAATCGCTTGCGCTGAACCAGACGCGCTGCCCATCGTCGAGCAAACGCAGCTGGAAGACTGTTCCCAGCAGTGCCGGATAGCGCAGTGCCAGGCGCAGGGCGTCACCCAAAGTGGCACTGGAGAGCAAGGCGTAACCGAGCATGCCGTAGCACGACACATGCATGCGCCGGCCCAGCTCGAGGCCGATCTCCGCACGTCGGCTGACGGCGTTGGCGCATACCTGCAGCTCTTGTTGAGTGGTGATGCGTGCATCCGCATGGCCCAGGTCGGCTGGGCCAATGCCGCTGCCGGCCAGCAACGCCGAGGCATCGCAGCCTTCCTCCTGGAAAACCGTGAGGATCAGCGAAACGGCGTTGAGGGTAGTCAGGTGGCTGTGCAGCATGCTCGGCAATCCCGTGGCTTGGGAGGCATTATGGAGCAAATTGTGTGCCGGGCAGCGTCCCGCAGAGTCTGCACATAAAAAAAGGGCCCGAAGCGTGCGCTCGGGCCCTTGAAAGGTCGAGAGGTGTCTAGTCCCTCAAACCTGGTGAGTCAGTTACAGCCGTCGGTTACGCTTTCAGCGGTACCAGACGTGGAGCGATCATGTTTTCCGGACGCAGGATGTCGTTGAGCATCTCTTCGTCCAGCAGCTGCTCTTCGCGCACCAGTTCCAGTACGCCGCGGCCGGTTTCCAGGGCAACGCGGGCGATACGGGTGGCGTTTTCGTAGCCGATGTACGGGTTCAGGGCGGTGACCAGGCCGATCGAGTGCTCGACCAGTTCACGGCAGCGCTGTTCGTTGGCGGTGATGCCGACGATGCAGTGCTCGCGCAGCATGTCCATGGCGCGCTGGAGCAGGCGGATCGAGTCGAAGATCTTGTAGGCGATCAGCGGCTCCATCACGTTCAGCTGCAGCTGGCCACCTTCGGCAGCGATGGTCAGGGCCAGGTCGTTGCCCATGATGGCGAAGGCCACTTGGTTGACGGCCTCCGGGATCACCGGGTTGACCTTGCCTGGCATGATCGAGCTGCCTGGCTGGCGTGCTGGCAGGTTGATCTCGTTGATGCCGGTACGTGGGCCGCTGGACAGCAGGCGCAGGTCGTTGCAGATCTTCGACAGCTTGACCGCGGTACGCTTGAGCATGCCCGAGAACAGGACGAAGGCGCCCATGTCGGAAGTTGCTTCGATCAGGTCGGCAGCCGGTACCAGCGGCTGGCCGCTGATGGTTGCCAGGCGCTGTACGGCGAGCATCTGGTAGCCCGGGTCGGCGTTGATGCCGGTACCGATTGCAGTACCGCCCAGGTTGATTTCGGTCAGCAGCTCTGGCGCCAGCGAACGCAGACGGTTGAGGTCTTCGGTCATGGTGGTGGCAAAGGCGCGGAATTCCTGGCCGAGGGTCATCGGCACGGCGTCTTGCAACTGGGTACGGCCCATTTTCAGGACGTGGCTGAACTCTTCACCCTTGGCAGCGAACGCCTGGATCAGGCTGTCGAGGCTGGCCAGCAGGGCGTCGTGACCGAGCAGCAGACCCAGGCGGATCGCGGTCGGGTAGGCGTCGTTGGTCGACTGCGCCATGTTCACGTCGTTGTTCGGGTGCAGGTACTGGTACTCGCCCTTCTGGTGGCCCATGGCCTCCAGCGCGATGTTGGCGATGACTTCGTTGGCGTTCATGTTGGTAGAAGTACCAGCACCGCCCTGGATCATGTCGACCACGAACTGCTCGTGGTAGTCGCCGCGGATCAGACGGGCGCAAGCCTCGGTGATCGCCGCGTGTTTGGCATCGCTCAGGTGCCCCAGCTCACGGTTGGCGTCAGCAGCTGCCTGCTTGACCATCGCCAGGCCGACTACCAGTTTCGGGTAGTGCGACAGCGGAACGCCGGAGAGGTGGAAGTTGTTGGCAGCGCGCAGAGTCTGGATGCCGTAGTAGGCATCGGCAGGGACTTC
Source organism: Pseudomonas sp. BP8 (assembly GCF_017875955.1). GTDB lineage: Bacteria > Pseudomonadota > Gammaproteobacteria > Pseudomonadales > Pseudomonadaceae > Aquipseudomonas. Next base: position 591,426 of record NZ_JAGINK010000001.1, read on the forward strand.
AAGGGTACCAAGCAGATCTTTTTCGACGCGGAACGATGCAGCGGAGGACATGATGGATATCATCTCGAGTTTGACCCGGCACCTGCCGGAATGCCGCCAATCCTAGGCCTGCGAGGATTTGTCGGCCAATGCTGTTAGGCGCTAACCTATGCGCAAACGGCATAATGATTAATGTGACGTCAATTGATATTCGAGCGTGTTCCATTTTGGTGCACGGTGGGAGATGGCTTGATGAACCTTGAAAGCAAATGGCTGGAAGATTTCAGTGCGCTGGCCTCGACGCGTAGTTTTTCCCAGGCGGCGGAGCGCCGGTTCGTCACCCAGCCGGCCTTCAGCCGGCGCATTCGCAGCCTCGAGGCCGCCTTGGGGCTGACCCTGGTGAACCGCTCACGCACGCCGATCGAGCTGACCGAGGCTGGCCAGCTGTTTCTCGTCACCGCGCGTACGGTTGTCGACCAGTTGAGCGAGGTTCTTCGCCATTTGCATCATATTGAAGGTGGCCAGGGGGAGGTTATCCAGGTTGCCGCAGCGCACTCGCTGGCCTCGGGGTTCTTCCCGCGCTGGGTAGCGGGGTTGCGTAACGACGGCCTGAACATCGCCACCCGCCTGGTCGCGACCAACGTCGGTGACGCGGTGCACGCCCTGCGTGAAGGTGGCTGCGACCTGATGTTGGCGTTCTATGACCCGGACGCTGCGCTGCAGATGGATGCCGAGATATTCCCCTCCCTGCATATGGGCACCACCGAGATGCTGCCGGTCTGCGCCGTCGGCCCCGATGGCAACCCCCTGTTCGATCTGGAAGGCGACGCCAGCGTGCCGCTGCTGGCCTACAGCGCCGGGGCCTTTCTCGGCCGTTCGGTGAGCCTGCTGCTGCGCCAGCGCAACTTGCGCTACACCACGGTTTACGAGACAGCGATGGCCGACAGCCTGAAGAGCATGGCGCTTGAAGGCATGGGCGTTGCCTGGGTGCCGCGCCTGTCGATGCAAGGCGAGCTGGCGCGCGGTGAATTGGCGGTGTGTGGCACCAGCGCCTGGCACGTGCCGCTGGAGATTCGCCTGTACCGCTGCGCCCTGGTGCGCAAGGCCAACGTCAGGCTGCTGTGGCGCAAGCTGGAAGGCGGCACAGTTGACCCGAAAGTCAGCCAAACCCCCGAAAAATAGGCCCGACAGTTGGTCGCCAGGGGTGCCGGGATGCTATCGCGTTACGTTATACTGCGCGGCCCCTCGACCGGATAGATTCCGGTCATGATCAGCAAACAAGCCACGCCGGTCGTCCCGCGTGGCTTGTTGTTTTTTGACGCGCCAGATGGCGCACAAGCGAAGAGGCTCGACGATGAGTGCACTGGTTGGCGTGATCATGGGCTCCAAGTCCGATTGGTCCACCCTTAGCCACACCGCCGATATGCTGGAAAAACTCGGCATTCCCTACGAGGTGAAGGTGGTTTCCGCCCACCGTACCCCGGATCTGCTGTTCCAGTATGCCGATGAGGCTGAAGGCCGCGGCATCGAGGTGATCATCGCCGGTGCCGGTGGCGCTGCCCACCTGCCAGGCATGTGCGCCGCCAAGACTCACCTGCCGGTGCTCGGCGTACCGGTGCAGTCGTCGATGCTGTCGGGCGTCGACTCGCTGCTGTCGATCGTGCAGATGCCAGCTGGCGTGCCGGTTGCGACCCTGGCCATCGGCAAGGCTGGCGCGATCAACGCCGCATTGCTGTCGGCGAGCATTCTCGGTGCCAAGCACCCGCAGTTCCACGCGGCGCTCAAGCAGTTCCGCACGGAACAGACCGAAACCGTCCTGGACAATCCAGACCCGCGTCAGGTTTGAGGCTTACCACATGAAGATCGGTGTAATCGGTGGCGGCCAGTTGGGCCGCATGCTGGCCTTGGCGGGCACCCCGCTGGGCATGAACTTCGCCTTCCTCGACCCCGCGCCGGACGCTTGCGCCGCGCCGCTGGGCGAGCACCTGCGTGCCGACTACGGCGACCAGGAGCACCTGCGCCAGTTGGCCGACGAAGTCGACCTGGTGACCTTCGAGTTCGAAAGCGTCCCGGCCGAGACCGTCGCCTTCCTCTCGCAGTTCGTCCCGGTCTACCCGAGCGCCGAAGCGCTGCGCATCGCCCGTGACCGCCTGTTCGAGAAGAGCATGTTCCGCGACCTGGGCATCCCCACCCCGGCTTTCGCCGACATCCTGTCGCAGGCCGACCTCGACGCTGCGGTTGCCAGCATCGGCCTGCCGGCCGTGCTCAAGACGCGCACCCTGGGCTACGACGGCAAGGGCCAGAAAGTCCTGCGCACGCCTGAAGACGTGCTCGATACGTTCGCCGAACTGGGCAGCGTGCCGTGCCTGCTGGAAGGTTTTGTACCGTTCACCGGTGAAGTCTCGCTGGTCGCCGTGCGTGGCCGCGATGGCGAAACGCGCTTCTACCCGCTGGTGCACAACACCCACGAGAGCGGCATCCTGCGCCTGTCGGTCGCCAGTGAAGACCACCCGCTGCAGTCGCTGGCCGAAGACTACGTTGGCCGCGTGCTGGAGAAGCTCGACTATGTGGGCGTGATGGCCTTCGAGTTCTTCGAAGTCGACGGTGGCCTCAAGGCCAACGAGATTGCCCCACGGGTGCACAACTCCGGCCACTGGACCATCGAAGGCGCCGAGTGCAGCCAGTTCCAGAACCACCTGCGCGCCGTTGCCGGCCTGCCGCTGGGTTCGACCGCCAAGGTCGGCGAAAGCGCCATGCTCAACTTCATCGGTGAAGTGCCGGCGGTGGACAAGATCGTCGCCATCGACGATTGCCACCTGCATCACTATGGCAAGGCCTTCAAGGTCGGCCGCAAGGTTGGCCACGCCACCCTGCGTTGCTCCGACATGCTCACCCTGCAGGGCAAGATCGCCGAAGTAGAGGCGTTGATCGCCGGCTGATTGAACCTCTGCGGTTGGTAAACCCTCTGAGATGGCAACACGCCAAAGCGCTGTCTAGGCTTTGGCTGTTTTCTTCTTCATTGCAGAGGGATTGCCATGGGCATCATTGGAACCATTTTCATCGGCCTGATCGTCGGCCTGCTGGCGCGCTTCCTGAAACCAGGAGACGACAGCATGGGCTGGATCATGACCATCCTCCTCGGTATTGCCGGCTCGCTGCTGGCGACCTACGGCGGCCAGGCGTTGGGCATCTACCAGGCTGGCCAGGCCGCGGGCTTCTTCGGCGCGCTGGTCGGCGCCGTCGTCCTGCTGGTGATCTACGGACTGATCAAGAAACGCTGATTGCACGTTAGAATGCCCGGCAATTCTATCGAGTTGCCGAGCGTTCTCATGCGTGCGTTGTTTCTCCTTCCCCTGCTGCTGGCCAGTACCCTGGCCCATGCCGAGTTGCCCGAAACCGACTGGCTCGAGTTGATGCCCACGTCGGACCAGAAGGCGCTGGAGCAGATGCCTGAAATCGACCACGACTCGCCTGAAGCCATGGGTACCTTTACCGACAAGGGCGGCCTCAAGCAGAGCAAGGGCTTGCCGGCGGTGATGTACTCGACCAAGACCGTGGCAGCGATGAATGGCAAACAGATCCGCCTTGGCGGCTACCCGGTGCCGCTGGAGAGCGACGCCAAGGGCAACAGTACGCTGTTCTTCCTGGTGCCGTATCCAGGCGCCTGTATCCACGTGCCGCCGCCGCCACCGAACCAGCTGGTGTTAGTGCGTTATCCGAAAGGATTGAAGATCGACGACATCTACACGCCGCTGTGGGTCAGCGGCACGTTGAAGCTGGAGAAGGTCAGCAATGATTTGGCTGATGCGGCCTATGCGCTGGATGCTGGGCAGGTGAGGGTTGTGGAGGACGCTGACCTCTGAGGTTGTTGGTGCTGGCCTCTTCGCGGGGCAAGCCCGCTCCTACAGGGGGTTGCAGTGATCCTGTAGGAGCGGGCTTGCCCCGCGAAGAGGCCGGTACGGGCCGCCACCTATTTCGGACTAGAGCGCCTCGCTGCCAATCACCACACTCAGCGCCTGGCTTGCCCCCGGCTTGAGCAGCACCACGTCATCCCACACATTGGCGGTTTCGATGCACAGCATCCGCTGCCAGCCATCATCGGCCATGTCTGCCAATTCCTTGGCCCGCTCGGTCCACGGGTTCCAGATCACCGCCGAACGCGAGCCACTGCTGCTCAGGGTAATCCGTCGCTGCCAATGCGGATCGACAATGCTCAGCTGCTGCGGCGTGTGCAGGTAGATCCGATCAGTCTCGCCGGCAAACCCAAGCGGACCCGCCTGCTGGCGTTGCTGCCAATCAGCCAGGGTCTCGATGTAATCCAGCCCCTCGACGCCTTCGACCCGCGCCTGGCGCACGTCGCTGACCGCAAAGTAACTATGCAACGCCTGGCTGATAGTCACGCTGTCGTTGCCCAGATTGCGGCTGGTCAGGGTCACCTTGAGCTGCTCGCCCAGTTCGATCAGCAGCTTCAACTCGACCGCGTGCGGCCAGCCAGGCAGATCGCCCTGGGCCTCGGGCAGTTCGAATTCGATATGCAGGCTGCCAGCAACTTCCTCGACCCCGCGCAGCTGCCAGTCGCGAGCACGCACCAGGCCATGCGCCGGTGCCTGCTCAGCGTTGTACATTTTTTGAACAGATTCGGGGTTGCGCTGCAAATTGCCAAACCAGGGCCAGCACACCGGCACCCCGGCACGCACGGATTTGCCCTGGCGGAAGATCGCCTGGTCGCTCAGCCACAACAGCGGCGGCTCGCCGATCCGCTGGTAACTGAGGATCTGCGCACCCTGCTGGGCGATCAGTAGTTCGGCGTGGGCGCTGCTGATGCGCCAGCAGTTGAGCTCACCGTGGAGTTCGGTGTCGACCTTGAAGTTAGCCATACGCTTGTCTCGTTGATTGCACGTCAGGCCTTCGACCTTGTGCCTTGCAACGAGTTTACCGCCAGCGTGCCTCAGCGACGAGGCACGGAACGGGTGCGACCACTGCCATCGATGGCGACGAAGACAAACGCCGCTTCAGTGACCTTGCGCCATTCGCTGGACAACGGGTCGTCGCTCCACACCTCGACCAGCATCTGGATCGAGCTGCGGCCGATTTCTACGGTCTGGGTATAGAACGACAGCTGTGCGCCCACCGCCACCGGCACCAGGAAGGCCATGCGGTCGATGGACACGGTAGCTACGCGACCGCCCGCGACGCGGCTGGCCATGGCGGTACCCGCCAGGTCCATCTGGGCGACCAGCCAGCCGCCAAAGATGTCACCAAAACCGTTGGTTTCGCGGGGTAACGCAGTGATCTGCAGGGCCAGGTCGCCCTGCGGGATAGGATCTTCTTGTTCGAGCTCAATCATGCCGTGGGGCCTCTGACCCGTGACGCTTCGTTGGTGGGCGCAATCAAGGACGCCGTGAAAACGATTCAGCCAAAAACATACTACGCTGATTTCGCTCTGGAGGGCGGCCAAAGGGAAACTCTGCGAAACCGCCCGAGCATAGTGACCGGCGTTTTCGCACAACATCCCATTAGGGAAGCAACCTTTTCCTACGAAGGGGCAGTATATAGACCCTGACCGCCAGCGACGACCGTACATTCATGAATATCTGTAGGGTTTTCGTATTGCTATGAGCACGGCGTGGCAATTTGTTATCTTCGCTGTTTCCCAATCCAGAAGCCGCGCCGCAAGCGGCCTGCACGCCCTACAAGAGATAATCGATGACCTCCGTGCCGAGCAGTATCGAGCAGCCCTCGCGGCCGCTGACCCGCAAAGACTACAAGACCTTGTCATTGTCCGCCCTTGGCGGTGCTCTGGAGTTTTACGACTTCATCATATTCGTGTTCTTCGCCAAGGTTATTGGTGAGCTGTTCTTCCCGCCGGATATGCCCGAATGGCTGCGCATGATGCAGACCTTCGGCCTTTTCGCCGCCGGCTACCTGGCGCGGCCGCTGGGCGGCATCATCATGGCGCACTTCGGCGACCTGCTCGGGCGCAAGAAGATGTTTACCCTGAGCATCTTCATGATGGCGATGCCGACACTGATCATGGGCCTGCTGCCCACCTACGCGCAGATCGGCCTGTGGGCGCCGATTCTGCTGCTGCTGATGCGCGTCATCCAGGGTGCGGCGATCGGCGGCGAAGTACCGGGTGCCTGGGTATTTGTCTCCGAGCACGTGCCGGCGCGCAACACCGGTTACGCTTGTGGCACCCTGACGGCGGGGCTGACCGCCGGCATTCTGCTGGGCTCGCTGGTGGCGATGCTGATCAACTCCCTGTACATGCCGGAAGAAGTGGCCGATTTCGCCTGGCGTATCCCGTTTCTGCTCGGCGGTGTGTTCGGACTGTTCTCGGTCTACCTGCGCCGCTGGCTGCATGAGACCCCGGTGTTCGCCGAGATGCAGCAACGCAAGGCCCTGGCTGCAGAGCTGCCGCTGGCAGCGGTACTGCGTGATCACCGTAGCGCAATCGTCCTGTCGATGTTGCTGACCTGGTTGCTGTCGGCCGGTATCGTCGTGGTCATCCTGATGACCCCGACATTGCTGCAGAGCCTTTACCACATCAGCCCGATCGACTCGCTCAAGGCCAACAGCCTGGCGATCGTCCTGCTCAGCCTCGGCTGTATCGGCTCAGGCAGCCTGGCCGACCGCTTCGGTGCCGGCCGTGTGCTGGTGATCGGCAGCCTGGCGCTGCTGGCCAGCTCGTGGACCTTCTACCACAGCCTGCCGACCCGGCCAGACCTGCTACTCCCGCTGTACGCCATCACCGGCCTGTGCGTCGGGGTGATTGGCGCCGTACCGTATGTGATGGTCAAGGCGTTTCCGGCGCCGGTGCGCTTCAGCGGCCTGTCGTTCTCCTACAACGTGGCCTACGCCATCTTTGGCGGGCTGACGCCGATGGCGGTGACCGCGCTGCTGAAGTTCAGCCCAATGGCGCCTGCCTACTATGTGGCGGTGCTGTGCGCCGTTGGTCTGCTGGTGGGGCTCTACCTGCTGGCGAAAAAGCGTTGATTGCTCTAGTTGCTGTGGGACATCGCCTTTAATAAGGCAGTGTCCTACAGGTTTTCCAGATCGATAAACGCCTGGATTGAATTCATTGAAATGAACTGAAATGAGTGTTTTGACGTAGCGCTATAGGGGCACGCGAGGAGCGCCGTGCGCAGCTTGGCGCTCATTTCACTGGCCAGATGCAAGGTCTGGCAGTGCTGGCGTTAGTGCCTGAAGCGGCTGAGGTAAATGCAGGCGTCGATGTTCGCTTTGATGACCGTGTTTGAGCTGAACCAGCGGCGCATCCTTCGCGGTTTCTCTCCCGTTGCTCCCAAAGAAAGCTGGGTCGGCAACAGGCACGCGTTTGAACTGCATCATCTCGTTGCAGGCAGTGTCGAATTTGGGCTTTACGACCTTGATCAGCTCCGCATTCCCACGCCTGGGAGCACTCAGGGCAGCCTGACGGTCGTTCAGCCGTTCGAGCCCTGGTTCGCCAGCAGTGTGGCCTTCGGATTTGACGCGACAATTGTACACGGCCAGCCCCCGCGTATCTGGACACCACTGGTGGCGCCTGGGGCAGAGTTGCTGGAGTCGACGCTTCTGCCTGTGGCCCCAGCCCTGCCGGGCACCTTGCCTGGCCCACCGCCTGATCCGGTCGGGCCAAGGGTTGAAATACTTCCTGGCGCGAATCCAGGCGAAACTGGGGCCATAATTCCGGGGTTCGGTGGTGGGGGAGATCTACCTGAGCCGGGTCTGGTTAATAATGAACCGGCAGAAAATACAGAAACGGGTACCTATGCGGATTTGGAACGTAGAAGTATCAGAGATGATATGGATGTGGATCATATACCAGCCCAAGGCGCGATAAAGCTCTGGATAAATAACATTTTACCTGATTTATCACCTTACCAGCTCAGAGCGTTACTCAGGCAGGCTCCCGCTGTCGTGATACCTACGGAGGTGCACAGAAAGCATAGTGAAACATGTCAAGTCGGAGCTTGTTAGTTTGCTTGAAAATTTCATTGAAGTGGTGAAGCCATGAAAAAAATTGTAAACGTCGAGCACTGGTTGAGATTTTTGGGTAAGACGCATGCCGCGTTGCTCGATCTGGGACTCGACCCGAGGTTGCCATTCATAACGGTCTATCCAGGAGATACAGAATTTTACCTTGAGCCAGAGCCTGGCGTTAGTTACAAATTTGATACAGAAACCGCGGTTATGAAGGCTGTTATTATAACGTTCATTAGGCGGGTGGAGCTTGAACCAGAGTTTAACGATATTTTGTCTCCACCTTATGCTTGTACGAGTAAGCATTTTGTTCGAGAAGTATGGGGGGACCCTGTAAATTTCAGAGCCCCGGTGGCTTTACCACAACCCATAGGGAAGACGGGTGGGTGGGATGCGTACGAGCTATCTGGAAAGGGCTTCGCGGGAGTGGAATTAATGTATCAATACACATCTGATTTCGAAACTTCCGCCGTTATCTTTAGAGCTAAGGAAAAATGAGTTTTCAATATTTATTGCCTAAGCTTCACTTAGATGACGGGCTATGTTAATGAACTCTCAAGGCTCGATTGTTATTTGATTTTTTAGGGTGTCTACACAGTGAGCTGGTATTGGCGGAGCTTGTGCCCCCTGGAAAATTGATGGAGATTTACTCCGGTTCATTGACGCAGCATTATGAGCTGGCGCCTGGGTTGGATCGTGATTTTTAGTCGGATAACCAAGCATTTGACATCCTGATGTCTACGTAGGGCCACGAACGTTAACTGTAAGGGAATGCGCTGGCTGCCTACGTGCAGCTAACTCATGGCGCGAGGGATAATATATCCAGTCTGGATCAGTACGATGAGCATTCTTTTCGTAGACTGGTCGAAGATAGATGGCATGTGGAGACCGACGAAATCTCACATGGTGTATTGATAACGCACTTCAACCGTATAGTCGGTCATCCCGCCGGCAGCGATCTACTGTTCTACTCAGAGACCGATGACACGGCCAGCATCATCGATCCTCATCAAATCGTTGCCACGATAAAAAGGTGGCATCAGCACAACGGCCGGGCTGCCTTCAAAGACCAGATCTTGCAACCATCACCGGTTCATCAGACTTTTACGCGCGAACAGCGGGCCAGCCATTCCTCAACCCGGACGCTGGAGAACGTCCGAAAACTGGTAGGTGACATTCATTTGTCCGAACGGGAGGCAGAGCAGAAGTTAGCCATACTCGAGCACCAGATAACCCTGTCCGGCGAAGCGCCTCAGAAGCCGCTTGCCGTCAGCCTGGACGCGCTACGGGCTCTCGAACGGGCTCATCATCAGGCCAAGCGGGCTGTTAGCCAGCTTCAACGTTTGCAGGTCTCGGTAAAGGTCGCGCTGGATAGAGCCCGCCGAGATGCCGCCAGTCCGTTTCTAGCCTCATGTTCAGGGATCGCCGTGAACTTTAGTGTCATAGCGCGCCCCTGAAACATCCTGAAAAGGCCATCCCGTGCAAGCGGTGATGGCCTTTCATCCAATTGTCACATTGAGGTCATATCGTGTTCATGCGGCCTGCAGATACTTGGGCCCGATCCATCCAACACCCCCAATATTCCTGCTAGGAGCAAGGCATGAAACTGAAGCGTTTGATGGCGGCCCTTACCTTTGCCGCCGCTGGCGTTGCAACCGCCAATGCGGTAGCCGCTGTCGACCCAGCAATCCCGACCTACACCAAGACCACCGGTGTTTCGGGCAACCTCTCCAGCGTCGGTTCCGATACCCTCGCGAACCTGATGACCCTGTGGGCCGAGGCCTACAAGAAGGAATATCCGAACGTAAACATCCAGATCCAGGCTGCCGGCTCCTCCACCGCGCCACCCGCGCTGACCGAAGGCACCGCCAACCTCGGCCCGATGAGCCGCAAGATGAAAGACGTCGAGCTGCAGGCCTTCGAGCAGAAGTATGGCTACAAGCCAACCGCGATTCCGGTTGCTGTCGACGCCCTGGCCGTGTTCGTGCACAAGGACAACCCGATCAAGGGCCTGACCATGGCTCAAGTCGATGCCGTGTTCTCTTCGACCCGCCTGTGCGGCGCCAAGGCCGACGTGAAAACCTGGGGCGACCTGGGCGTGACCGGCGACCTGGCCAATAAGCCAGTGCAGCTGTTCGGTCGCAACTCGGTATCCGGTACCTACGGCTACTTCAAGGAAGAAGCCCTGTGCAAAGGCGACTTCAAGCCTAACGTCAACGAGCAGCCTGGCTCGGCCTCGGTCGTGCAGTCGATCAGCAGCTCGCTGAACGGCATCGGCTACTCGGGCATCGGCTACAAGACTGCCAGCGTCAAGACTGTGCCTCTGGCCAAGAAAGACGGCGGCGAGTTCATCGAAGACAACGAAGAAAACGCCCTGAACGGCAAGTACCCGCTGTCGCGCTTCCTCTACGTCTACGTCAACAAGGCGCCGAACAAGCCGCTGGCACCGCTGGACGCCGAGTTCATCAAGCTGGTCCTGTCGCAAGCTGGCCAGCAGGTCGTGGTGAAGGATGGTTACATCCCGCTGCCGGCCAAAGTGGTCGACAAGACCCTGGCTGACCTGGGCCTGTCGCACAACGCGAATGTCGCCAAGAAGTAAGTAATACCCCGGCGAGGGCTGGCTGCAAGGCCGGTCCTCCCACACATTCTCAGTCCGAAGCCAGATCTCCTGAGCGGCGGGCTTTTTTGCGTCAATGCACTGTCATGTTTTTGTAATACGGGACCGCTAGGGTGTGCGCATGAATGATCTGGCCAACTCCACCATGACCCAAAATTCTGCTCCGGTGCGGATTGATTTCAATACGCCCGAGTTGCAACGCAAGCGCCGTATTCGCGCCCTCAAGGATCGCCTGACCCGCTGGTATGTACTGGTGGGCGGGCTTGCCGTGCTGGCTGCGATTACCCTGATCTTCTTCTACCTGGCCTATGTCGTGCTGCCGCTGTTCCAGGGCGCCGAACTGACCAGCAAGAAGGCCCTGGAGCCGACCTGGCTGCAGCAGGACGCCGGCAAGCCACTGATGATTGCCCTCGAGGAGCAAAACCTCGTCGGCATGCGTGTGTCCGACAAGGGCCAGGCGCTGTTCTTCGACACCAAGACCGGTGCCGAGGTGAAGCGCGTCGACCTGCCACTGCCAGCAGGCACTCAAGTGTCCTCGATCGGCAGCGACCAGCCGGGCAGCCCACTGATCGTGCTGGGCCTTTCCAACGGCCAGGCCATGGTGTTCAACCACAGCTACAAGATCACCTACCCGGACAACAAGAAGACCATCACCCCTGGCATCGACTTCCCGTACGGTCAGGCGCCGTTTGCGTTGGACCCGCAGGGCCGTGCGCTCGAGCACGTCAGCGTCAACATCAATGGTGAGACCCTGACGGTCGCCGGCTCGCACGGTTCGCAGTTGCTGGTCACCCAACTGACCCGCGAAGAAAACATGATGACCGGTGAGGTCACCAGCGAGCAGACCAACATCGACCTGCCGCAGATGACCGAACCGGTCAAAGCCATCTACATCGATCCGCGCCAACAGTGGCTGTACGTGGTCAACGGCCGTGCCCAGGCCGACGTCTTCAGCCTGCGCGACAAGAGCCTCAACGGTCGCTACAAGCTGCTGGACGACGGTCAGGCCGAAATTACCGCCAGCACCCAGCTGGTCGGCGGCATTTCGCTGATCTTTGGTGATTCCAAGGGCGGCCTGAGCCAGTGGTTCATGGCCCGCGACCCGGATGGGGAGCAACGTTTCAAGCTGATCCGCAGCTTCCAGATGGGCACTGCGCCGGTCGTGCAGATCGACGCTGAAGAGCGCCGCAAGGGCTTCATCGCCCTGGACAGCGCCGGTCAGCTGGGTGTGTTCCACAGTACCGCGCATCGCACCCTGCTGGTCGAGCCGGCCGCCGAAGGCGCGGGCATCCTCGCCCTGTCGCCGCGCGCCAACCGCATCTTCATCGAGGAAGGCGGCAAGCTGCTGCCGCTGAGCCTGAAGAACCCGCACCCGGAAGTGTCCTGGAGCGCACTGTGGAGCAAGGTCTGGTACGAAAACTACGACGAGCCCAAGTACGTCTGGCAGTCGACTGCCTCGAACACCGACTTCGAGCCTAAGCTGAGCCTCTCGCCGCTGACCTTCGGTACCCTCAAGGCCGCGTTCTACGCAATGATCCTGGCCGCACCGCTGGCCATTGCCGCTGCGATCTATACCGCCTACTTCATGGCCCCGGGCATGCGCCGCAAGGTCAAGCCGGTGATCGAGCTGATGGAAGCGATGCCGACGGTGATCCTCGGCTTCTTCGCCGGCCTGTTCCTCGCGCCCTACCTCGAAGGCCACCTGCCGGGTGTGTTCAGCCTGTTCCTGCTGATGCCGGTCGGCATCCTGGTCGCCGGCTTCACTTGGAGCCGCCTGCCCGAGTCGCTGCGCCTGCGCGTCCCGGATGGCTGGGAAGCGGCGATCCTGATTCCGGTGATCCTGTTCACCGGCTGGTTCGCCCTGTACATGAGCCCGTTCATTGAAACCTGGTGGTTCGGCGGCGACATGCGCCTGTGGATCAGCAACGACCTGGGCATCACCTACGACCAGCGCAACGCCCTGGTAGTCGGTATCGCCATGGGCTTCGCGGTGATTCCGAACATCTACTCGATTGCCGAAGACGCCGTGTTCAGCGTGCCGCGCAGCCTTACCCTGGGCTCGCTGGCCCTCGGTGCAACACCGTGGCAGACCCTGACCCGCGTGGTCATCCTGACCGCCAGCCCGGGGATCTTCTCGGCGCTGATGATCGGCATGGGCCGTGCGGTGGGCGAAACCATGATCGTGCTGATGGCCACCGGCAACACCCCGGTCATGGAAATGAACCTGTTTGAAGGCATGCGTACCCTGGCTGCCAACGTCGCGGTGGAGATGCCCGAGTCGGAAGTCGGCGGCAGCCACTACCGCGTGCTGTTCCTCGCTGCGCTGGTACTGCTGATGTTCACCTTCGTGATGAACACCCTGGCCGAGCTGATTCGTCAGCGTCTGCGCAAGAAATACTCGTCGCTTTGATAGAAAGGTAGAGATCCGTGAAAAAGGATTCCCTCAAAGGCTGGTTCAAGAGCGGCGCCCCCGGCGTCTGGATCAGCGGTGGCGCGGTTGCCATCGCCGTGATCATGACCGTGGGCCTGCTGGCGGTGATCGCCGTGCGTGGCCTGGGCCACTTCTGGCCGGCCGACCTGATCCAGGCCACCTACAAGGTGCCGGGCCAGGCTGATCATGTGGTTGTTGGTGAAGTGGTACAGAAAGAACAGGTGCCGCTGGCGCGTCTGAAAGGGGCCGGTCTGCCGGTGCCTGAGGATGGCCCGGAGTTCATGACCCGCGAGCTGGTCAAGGTTGGTAACCGCGACCTCAATGGCAGCGACTTCACCTGGGTGGTCGGCGACTGGCTGGTGGATCAGACCACCCCCGCCGAGTTGATCGCGCTGGAGCGTCGCGAGTGGGGCAACTTCTACGGCTACCTGGTCAGCGTCAAGGAAAACGGCAAGGTAGTTGCCGAGGGCCAGGCCGCCTGGGGCGAACTGCAGGCGCGCCTCAAGCGTGCCAGCAAGCTGGCTGGCGAGCTGCAGACCCTCGAGAAGAAAGACATCGGTGCCATCAACCATGGCCTTGAGCGCCTGCGTCTGCACAGCCGCAAGCTGGAACTCGACGGCAAGCTGGACGCCGCTGCGCAGGCCGACATGGAGTCCGAGCGCGCCGAGTTGAACAACCGCTACAAAGCCATTGAAGAGCGCCTCGGTGCCCTGCACAGCGACTTCAGCCGCGACAGCCTGGTGGCCCGTGACGGCAACGGCCGCGAAGTCGAGATCAACCTGGACAAGGTCGTCCATGCCTATCAGCCAAACGCGATGGGCACCTTCACCAAGCTGACGACCTACTTTGCCAAGGTGTGGGAATTCCTCAGTGATGACCCACGTGAGGCGAACACCGAGGGCGGGATCTTCCCGGCGATCTTCGGTACCGTGATGATGACCCTGATCATGGCCGTGATCGTCACCCCGTTCGGCGTGCTGGCTGCGGTCTACCTGCGTGAATATGCACGCCAGGGCCCAGTCACCCGGCTGATCCGCATCGCCGTGAACAACCTGGCGGGCGTACCGGCGATCGTTTACGGCGTGTTCGGCCTGGGCTTCTTCGTCTATGTACTGGGCGGTTCGATCGACCGGTTGTTCTTCCCTGAAGCATTGCCGGCGCCGACCCTGGGTACGCCAGGCCTGCTCTGGGCCTCGTTGACCCTGGCCCTGCTGGCCGTGCCAGTGGTAATTGTGGCCACTGAAGAAGGCCTGGCGCGGATCCCGCGGACTGTGCGTGAAGGCTCGCTGGCTCTTGGCGCAACCAAGGCCGAGACCCTGTGGAAGATCGTCCTGCCGATGGCCAGCCCGGCCATGATGACCGGCATGATCCTCGCCGTAGCCCGCGCCGCCGGTGAAGTGGCGCCGCTGATGCTGGTGGGTGTGGTCAAGCTGGCGCCGGCGTTGCCGGTAGACGGTAACTACCCTTACCTGCACCTTGACCAGAAGATCATGCACCTGGGCTTCCATATCTACGACGTCGGCTTCCAGAGCCCCAACGTCGAGGCCGCGCGGCCGTTGGTGTACGCCACCGCGCTGCTGCTGGTAATGGTCATCGCCACCCTCAACCTCTCGGCGGTGTGGATCCGTAACCACCTGCGCGAGAAGTACAAGGCGCTCGACCACTAAGCCTGATCCACAAGCGTGCCGCCCGCGAGCCGGGCGGCCCTTTGACACGAATTGATAGCGTATGGAGTTGACCATGCAGCAAGAATCCCACGCCCGCGGCATCGACATGTCGGCCCTGGGTCGCGACAAGCAGGGCCTGCGCCTGGCCGAAGAAACCGTGGCCATCGAAGTGCCTGGCCTGTCCCTGTTCTACGGCGACAAGCAGGCGCTGTTCGACGTCAGCATGAACATCCCCAAGCAGCGCGTGACTGCCTTCATCGGCCCGTCCGGCTGCGGCAAGTCGACCCTGCTGCGGACCTTCAACCGCATGAACGACTTGGTCGATGGCTGCCGCGTCGACGGCGCGATCAACCTGTACGGCAACAACATCTACCGTAAGGGCGAAGACGTCGCCGAGCTGCGTCGCCGGGTTGGCATGGTGTTCCAGAAGCCTAACCCGTTCCCAAAGACCATCTACGAGAACGTCGTGTATGGCCTGCGCATTCAGGGCATCAACAAGAAGCGCACCCTTGACGAGGCCGTCGAGTGGGCACTGAAGGGCGCGGCCCTGTGGGATGAGGTCAAGGACCGCCTGCACGAGTCGGCGCTGGGCTTGTCTGGTGGTCAGCAGCAGCGTCTGGTGATTGCCCGGACCATCGCCGTCGAGCCAGAAGTACTGCTGCTCGATGAGCCATGCTCGGCACTCGACCCGATTTCGACCCTGAAAGTCGAAGAGCTGATCTACGAACTGAAATCCAAGTACACCATCGTCATCGTTACCCACAACATGCAGCAGGCGGCGCGCGTCTCCGACTACACCGCGTTCATGTACATGGGCAAGCTGATCGAGTTTGGTGATACCGATACACTGTTCACCAACCCCTCGAAGAAGCAGACCGAAGACTACATCACCGGTCGCTACGGCTAGTAGCAGCAGCTAGCTGCAAGCTTCAAGCTGCAAGAAGCGGCGAGCGTGAAGCCCGGGAACGACACGAACAACTTGAAGCTTGAAGCTTGCAACTTGAAGCTTTTTCGCGGAGCGAAAGCATGATCAACAAAGAAAGCCTTACCCATCACATCTCCCAGCAGTTCAACGCCGAGCTGGAGGAGGTTCGCAGCCACCTCCTGGCGATGGGCGGGCTGGTCGAGAAGCAGGTCAACGACGCCGTCACGGCGCTGATCGAGGCCGACTCGGGTCTGGCCCAGCAGGTGCGTGAAGTCGACGAGCAGATCAACCAGATGGAGCGCAACATCGACGAGGAATGCGTGCGCATCCTCGCCCGTCGCCAGCCGGCGGCCTCCGACCTGCGCCTGATCATCAGCATCTCCAAGTCGGTGATCGACCTCGAGCGCATCGGTGACGAGTCGACCAAGATCGCCCGCCGAGCCATTCAGCTGTGCGAAGAAGGCGAGTCGCCACGCGGCTACGTCGAAGTGCGCCACATCGGTGACCAGGTGCGCAACATGGTCCGCGATGCGCTGGACGCCTTTGCCCGCTTCGATGCCGATCTGGCCCTGTCGGTAGCCCAGTACGACAAGACCATCGACCGTGAGTACAAGACCGCCCTGCGTGAGCTGGTCACTTACATGATGGAAGACCCACGGTCGATCTCGCGCGTGCTCAGCGTTATCTGGGCCCTGCGTTCGCTGGAGCGTATCGGCGACCACGCGCGCAACATCTCCGAACTGGTGATCTACCTGGTACGCGGCACCGACGTCCGCCACATGGGCCTCAAGCGCATGAAAGCGGAAGTTGAAGGCACTGCAGGCCGAGAGGGCGAAGTCGCTAATGTTCCGGCGCAATCGGACGATAAATAGTACTGCTCCCGAGCATGAACGCCCGGCCTAGTGCCGGGCGTTTTCGTTTGCGGTCGAGCAGCCAACAGGCACCCGCGAACAGTGTTAGCAGTCTTGGCGTGACCGCTTCGTGGCATATGGCCACCAGTCAGCGGTATGCTAGCCAGGATCAAGAGGAGTGTTGATGAGTAAAGTCAATGTGCTGGTTGTGGATGACGCCCCCTTCATTCGTGACCTGGTTAAGAAATGCCTGCGCAATGCCTTCCCTGGGATGGTCATCGAAGACGCGGTCAACGGCCGCAAGGCCATGGCCCTGTTGAGCAAGGACCGCTATGACCTGGTCCTGTGCGACTGGGAGATGCCGGAGATGTCAGGCCTCGAGTTGCTCACCTGGTGCCGTCAGCAGCCAGAGCACAAAGCCCTGCAGTTCATCATGGTGACCAGCCGCGGCGACAAGGAAAACGTCATCCAGGCGATTCAGGCCGGGGTGTCCGATTTCGTCGGCAAGCCGTTTACCAACGAGCAGTTGCTGAGCAAGGTGAAGAAGTCCCTGACCAAACTCGGCAAGCTCGACAGCCTGATGGCCGGCGGCGCGGCGCGGGTCAACTCGGCGTTTGCCAATGACTCGCTGAGCGCGCTGACCGGTGGCCGTCCTGAGACGGCCAAGGTTGCGCCTGCGGCCAAGCCGCTGGTCAGTGCGCCGGCGCCCAAGCCTGCGGCTGCAGCTGCGCCGAGCGGGCGTGGGCAGGGCCAACTGCGTTTGGCCAGCGGTTCGCAGGCCTGCGTGATCAAGGCGTTGAGCCTCAAGGAAGCGCTGCTGGTGGTGCGCCGCAGCGCCAACCTGCCGCAGGTACTGGAAGGTGCAGTGCTTGACCTGGAGCAGGGTGAAAACGCCGAGGTGGCACGGCTGAACGGCTACCTGCATGCAGTGGCAGCGCTGGAGCCAAAACCTGACAGCGACTGGTTGCAGCTGACCTTCAAGTTTGTTGACCAGGATGCGCAGAAGCTCGACTACCTGTCGCGGTTGATTGCTCGCGGAACGGCGCAGAAGCACTTTATTCCTGGTGCTTGATTGCGCTTGTGTCTGTACCGGCCTCTTCGCGGGTGTACGACCGGAGACATCCTTTACATCTTAAACCGGGGACATGGTTTACACATTTGAGGCTTGAACGCGGTTTTCACCCCGTTCCAGCCTCCCCAGGAGATGGTCACACAGAAACACATCCCAAATATCATCCTCCACCTCTTTCAGGCCAATCCTCTCGCCAGACAAGGCCTCGCTGATGAACAGCAGCTTGCCTTTCCACTTGATCGAGCCATTTTGCCTGACACTGCGGACAGCCATTTCGGCGGGATACTCCACGACAGGCAGACATCCGGGGTAAGGCCGATTGGATGGTACATACAGCTCAAATGGACGCTTCATCCCCAGTGCTTCGTGGGGACGGACATAGTTGAATTCGTGGCGGAAATGCTCAAGCAACAATTGTTGATGGATCAGATTGTGACCCAGAGGCAGTTCAAGCTTCATGCTGCGATGCATCCGCTCGTGACGACCATTCTGATCTGGGCGCGCGGGAGCGGTCCGTTCGGGAAAAATCCCGAGGCGGATCAACCAAACAGCGATAGTGGACATCCTTGCCAGCCCGACTGAAGCAAATGGGCTGCCGTTGTCAGAGCGGATTACCTCTGGCATTCCATGCTCCTGAAAAAGCCACTCAAGCGTCTGTATGACCGGCTGCGTCATGATGTTCTTGTGGGCTTTGCAGGCCAAGAGGAGGCGCGAGGCGTGGTCCGTGACTGTTAGCGGGTAGCACCACTGGCCGTTGAGCATTTTGAACTGGCCCTTGTAGTCGATGCACCAGGTCTTGTTCGGCTCGTTGGCCTCTCTCATCTTTGTGGGGCTTTTCCCGTATCGCCGCTTTGGCCCACGTTTGTGAACCATGCCCAGTCGGTCTAGCCACTGCCCTGCGGTGCTCGGGGACGGCCAGTCAACGGATGGATCTTCAAGGCGCAACAGCTCAATGAGCTTCTTGGGGCCCCATTTGTCGTGCGCTTCTTTCATCGCAACAATGCGGGCCAACAGCTCATCACTTGTCTTGTTAGGACTGTTGTCGGGACGCCGTGAGGCATCGGACAGCGCTTCAACGCCGCCCGCAGAATATCGCGATATCCATTTGTCGATCGTGGGGCGGCTGACGTTGTACCGGCGAGCAAGCTGACTCTTGGTGTAATCACCGGAAAGCCATTCGCCAATCAATCTGACTCGTTGATCCATGGGGGACTCTTGGTTCCAGGGCATGATCAAATACCTCCTGATCATGCGTATTAGCCTGTAAACCATGTCCCCGGTTTGAAATGTAAACGATGTCTCCGGTTTGTACCCGGGGCAAGCCCGCTCCTACAGGGACTGCGGCGCCCAAAAAACCTGTAGGAGCGGGCTTGCCCCGCGAAGAGGCCGGCACTGACACCCGCTCACCCGACCAACTGCACATCTTGTCGCTGATCCGGCTGCTAGGCTTCGACAGATCTCACCTGTCAAAAAGCCACTATCATGTCCAGCCGTCTGTTGTTGCTCTGTGTCTTGCTCACGGCGTCGGCGTCGAGCGTGGCCATGACCCTCTACAAAACGACCGATGCCTACGGCGTGGTGTCCTACTCCGATCGCCCCAGCCTGGGCGCCAAGCCGCTGGTTCTGCGCGATTCAATGGTCGAGCGGCTCGACAGCCAGGTGCACCTCGACGCTGAGGCCTTTGCCGGCGGTGTGCGCTTCATGGCGCGCAATCAGCTGTTTGCGCCGGTCGAGGTCGAACTGCGCCTGCAAGGCTTGAGCAATGCCTTGGGCAGCAACGCACCGCGGATCGTGCGCAAGGTGCTCCCGGCGCGCTCGACGCAAATGCTCACCGTGGTGATGACACGGCCAGGTGCGCAGTTGGGCTACCAGACCAAGTTGAAATACGCCATGGGCAACCCGGGGCAAAGGCCCCAGGCCTTCCGCTACGCGTTTCCCTGGCACGGCGGGCCGTTTCGTCTGACCCAGGGGCCGAATGGGCGCTACAGCCATTTTGGCGCCAAAGGGCGCTATGCAATGGACATTGCCATGCCGGAAGGCACGCCAATCATTGCCGCCCGGGGCGGGGTGGTGGTGAAGATCGAGAACAGCCAGAGTGGGCGCGGCACCCATCCTTCGGGCAACTTCGTGCGCATCCTGCACCCCGACGGCACCATGGGCGTCTACCTGCACCTGCAGCGCGGGTCGGTCATGGTGGGTGAGGGGCAGCGGGTGCTGCAGGGGGAGCGGCTGGCCAAGTCGGGCAACACCGGCAACAGCAGCGGGCCGCACCTGCATTTCGTGGTGCAGCGCAATGTCGGCCTGGCGCTGGAGTCGATCCCGTATCAGTTCGACAAGCCCCTTGGCGGGTTGCCCAACTTCACCGCGGGCAACCCCTGAAAGCTTGAGACCGCTCCCACAGGGTATATGCGATCACCTGTGGGAGCGGCGTTGTGTCGCGAAAGGGCCGCGCAGCGGCCCAAATGGCTCAGTCCAGTTTCAGAACCTTGGCCAGGACAATCTTCGGCCCTTTCATCTTCTTGATGATGATCCGCAGCCCTTCGACCTCGAGCAGTTCCTCTTCCTCAGGCACCCGCTTGAGCGTCTCGTAGACCAGCCCGGCCAGCGTTTCGGCCTCGATGTGGTCCAGGTCGACACCGAGCAGGCGCTCGACCTTGAACAGCGGCGTATCGCCGCGTACCAGCAGCTTGCCCGGCTGGTAGGCGAGGATGCCGCGTTCGGTCTTGCGGTGTTCGTCCTGGATATCGCCGACCAGCACTTCCAGCACGTCTTCCATGGTCAGGTAACCGATCACCTTGCCATCGGCTTCCTCGACCAGCACGAAGTGCGCGCCACCCTTGCGGAACTGCTCGAGCAACTGCGACAGCGGCATGTGTCGGGACACGCGCTCCAGCGGGCGGCACAGCTCTTCAAGGTCGACGATGCCCGGGATATGGTCAAGATCGGCCAGTTCCAGCAGCAGGTCCTTGATGTGCAACAGACCGGTGAATTCTTCGCGCTCGGCGTCGTACACCGGATAGCGGCTGAACTTGTGCCGGCGGAACATCGCCAGGATTTCCTTGAGCGGCGCCTTGGCGTCGAGGCTGATCATGTCTTCGCGGGAGTTGGCCCAGTCGACCACTTCCAGCTCGCCCATCTCGACGGCCGAGGCCAGCACGCGCATGCCCTGGTCGCTCGGGTCCTGGCCACGGCTGGAGTGCAGGATCAGCTTGAGCTCTTCACGGCTGTAATGGTGCTCGTGGTGCGGGCCAGGCTCGCCTTGGCCGGCGATGCGCAGGATGGCGTTGGCGCTGGCGTTGAGCAGGTAGATGGCCGGGTACATCGCCCAATAGAACACGTACAGCGGCACAGCCGTCCACAGCGACAGCAGTTCGGGTTTGCGGATCGCCCAGGACTTGGGTGCCAGCTCGCCGACCACGATGTGCAGGTACGAGATCACGAAGAACGCGACGAAGAACGAAACGCCTTTGATCAGTTCCGGGCTGTCGACGCCGAAGTAGGCCAGCAGCGGCTCGAGCAAGTGCGCGAAGGCCGGTTCGCCGACCCAGCCAAGGCCCAGCGAGGCAAGGGTGATACCCAGCTGACAGGCCGACAGGTAGGCGTCCAGCTGGTTGTGCACCTTGCGCAGGATGCTGCCGCGCCAGCCATGCTGCTCGGCAATCGACTCGACCCGGGTCGAGCGCAGCTTGACCATGGCGAACTCGGCGGCAACGAAGAAGCCGTTGAGCAAGACCAGGAACAGTGCAAAGAGAATCATGCCGAAGTCGGCAAACAGGGAGGTGAAGCTGATACCAGGGGAAGGGTCCATGATGGAGTTTTACGGGGTCCGTCTTCAAAAAGGATGAAAAAGAAGTGCCAGCAGGTGCTGGCACAGGACAGCCAATGTAGCGGCTGAGCCCGCAAAAGCAAAGAGTTGTTCAGCGCATCGGTCGCGGGCGTGTGGGAGCGGCCCCTCGGTATCAGGCCTTGCCCATCACCACCTGGCTCGGCGCAAAGTGGCAGGTAAAGGTACTGCCATGGCCCGGCACGCTGCTGATCTCCAGCCGCCCACGATGGCGCAGCAGCACATGCTTGACGATCGCCAGTCCCAGGCCGGTGCCCCCGGTATTGGAGTTGCGGCTGGAGTCGACCCGATAGAAGCGTTCGGTCAGTCGCGGCAAGTGCTTGGCGTCGATGCCCATCCCGGAATCCTGCACCGAAAGGTGCGCGCCTTGCTCGTCGGCCCACCAGCGGATGCGAATATTGCCTTCATCCTGGGTGTACTTGACCGCGTTGAACACCAGGTTGGAAAACGCGCTGCGCAGCTCCGACTCACTGCCCTTGAGCGAGATGCCCGGGGTTGCCTCCAGACTGATGCGCTGGTTGCGTGGGCCGGACAGCGCCTGGGCATCGCCCTTGATCGACGCGAGCAAGGCATCCACCGACACCGGCTGGTTGTCCGAGGGGTAGTCGGTGGCCTCGAGCTTGGCCAGCAACAGCAAGTCATTGAGCAGCGTCTGCATGCGCGAGCCTTGCTGGCTCATCTGCTGCAGCGCGCGGGTCCAGCGCGGATTGACCTCTTCGACGTTGTCGAGCAGGGTCTCCAGGTAACCGGCGATCACCGTCAGCGGCGTGCGCAGCTCATGCGAGACGTTGGCGATGAAGTCCTTGCGCATCTGCTCGAGCTGGTGAATGCGGGTGACATCGCGTACCAGCATCAAGTGCTCGTTGTTGCCGTAGCGGGTGATGTGCAGCTGGACCCGCAGGCGGTCGTTGATCGGCGAGGGGATCTCGAGCGGCTCGAGGTAGTTCTCTGCCTCGAAGTACTCCTTGAAACGCGGGTGGCGGACCAGGTTGGTCACCTGCTGGCCACCGTCCTGCGGGGTCTTGAAGCCCAACAGGGTTTCGGCGGCGCGGTTCCACCATTCCAGGTTGCCATCGCTGTCGAGCATGATCACCGCATCGCGCAAGGCGGCGGTGGACTCCTGGACGCGATCGATCACCGCTTGCAGACGCCCGCGCACACGCTGGTCGCGGCGCTGCAGGTGGTAGATGCTGTCGAACACCTCGCCCCATAGGCCATAGCCATCGGGCGGTGCTTCATCGGGTTGGTGATTGCGCAGCCAGTCGTGCAGGCGCAGTAACTGCTTGAGTGTCCAACCCAGGTAGAGCGCCAGGCCGATGGCCAGGCTCCAGCCGTAATAGCCAGTGACCAGCCCCCCGATCAGGCAGACGCTGATCAGCAGGAGCAGGTGGCGAATCAGGGTCGCGTGCCAGTTCTGGTTCAATTGTGACAGTCCTTGTACAGCGTGCAGCCAGTGCTCAGGCTTCGATCAGCTCTTGGTCGAGAAGCGATAGCCGGTACCGCGGACGGTTTGTACCAGATTTTCGTAGGCTTCACCCAGTGCCTTGCGCAGGCGACGGATGTGCACATCAACGGTGCGTTCTTCGACGTAGACGTTGCCGCCCCAGACCTGGTCGAGCAGTTGACCGCGGGTGTAGGCGCGCTCCTGGTGGGTCATGAAGAACTGCAGCAGGCGGTACTCGGTAGGGCCCATCTCGGCGGGCTTGCCGTCGATGGTCACGCGGTGGCTGATCGGGTCGAGCAGCAGGCCTCCGACTTCGATCGGTGCTTCCGTGTCGCTTGGCCCGGTACGGCGCAGCACCGCCTTGAGGCGGGCGACCAGCTCGCGCGGCGAGAACGGCTTGGTGATGTAGTCGTCGGCGCCGACTTCCAGGCCCTGGATCTTGTTGTCCTCTTCACCTTTGGCGGTGAGCATGATGATCGGGATGTCGCCGGTCAGCTCATCGCGTTTGAGGCGGCGGGCCAGCTCGATCCCGGAAGTGCCCGGGAGCATCCAGTCGAGCAGGATCAGGTCAGGCTTGCGGTCGACGATGATCGCGTGGGCCTGTTGCGAGTTCTCCGCTTCCAGGCAGTCGTAGCCGGCCATTTCCAATGCAACGGCGATCATTTCGCGAATCGGTGCTTCGTCGTCGACGATCAGAATGTTCCTGCCAACCATGCTCAAAACCTCTCCTGGATTCGGTGTCGTGGCCCGCATTAGATAACGGAATTATTGCAGTCGTGTGACATGTCGTGGGCCGTTGCGGCAAGTATCGGTGGCTGAGCTAGGCTTTAGCTCCCACCCCCGAACAAAAACGGTGAAATCCAATGACACGAAAAACGCTGAACTGGATGGCCCTTTTCGCTGTGCTGGCGCTGCCGGGAGTGGCATCCGCCCACCATGCCATGGAAAAGGATGGCATGTGGGTCGATCATGACGGCATGACGCTGTACACGTTCGACAAGGATGCCGGCGGCAAGTCCATGTGCAATGGCGATTGTGCGAAGAACTGGCCGCCGTTGATGGTCAAGAAAGATGACGAAGCCGCCAAGGGCAAGTGGACCCATGTCACCCGCGACGATGGCAGCATGCAGTGGGCATATGACGGCAAGCCGCTGTATACCTTCGTCAAGGACAAGAAGGCTGGGGAAACCACTGGTGATGGCATGAAAGACGTCTGGCACGTGGCCAAGCCCTGATATTGCCGGGGGGCTGTGCAGCAGCCCCCTGGGTTCAACGCAATGCGTAGTCGAGCACCACACCAATGAACACCAGCAACCCCGCCCAGTGATTGTGCAGGAACGCCTTGAAGCACGAATCGCGGTCCAGCTTGCGCGTTGACCAGTACTCCCAGCCGAAACACAGCGCCGCGCCGACTATCCCCAGGTGGAACCAACCGCCCAGTACAAACGCATTACCCGCCAGCAGCAGGCAGCCCAGCGACAGCATCTGCAAGGTCAGGATGATCGTGCGGTCCGAGTCGCCGAACAGAATCGCTGTCGATTTCACGCCGATCTTCAAATCATCGTCCCGATCCACCATCGCGTAGTAGGTGTCATAACCCACTGTCCACAACAGGTTGGCGATGTACAGCAGCCAGGCACTGGCCGGCAGTTCGGCGCCGGCCGCGGTAAAGGCCATCGGAATGCCCCATGAATAAGCCGCGCCGAGCACCACTTGCGGGTAGTAGGTATAGCGCTTCATGAACGGGTAGCAGGCAGCCAAGGCGACGGCGCCAAACGACAGCCATACCGTCTGGGCATTGGTACACAGCACCAACAGGAAACTCACCCCGACCAGGATCGCGAACAACGCCAGCGCCTCGCGCGGCTTGATCCGCCCGCTGGCCAGCGGGCGATCAGCGGTGCGTTTGACGTGGCCGTCGACCTTGCGGTCAGCGAAGTCATTGATGCAGCAGCCGGCAGCGCGCATCAGCACCACGCCGAGGCCGAAGATCAGCACGTTGGCCACGGTCGGCGAACCGTGCCCGGCAATCCATACCGCTGACAGGGTCGGCCACAACAGCAGGTAGATGCCGATCGGACGATCCATGCGGCTCAGCTGGACGAAGTCCCAGGCACGCGGATGCAGGCGGTTGAGCGACTTGAGCAGTTGCAGGTACATCAGCGGGTTTCCTCCTTGGCCGCTTGCCACAGCGCGGGCAGGAACACCTCGGCCACCAGCAGGTCGAGGCCATCGCGCTCAAAGCGCGAGCGTCGCGCCCAGAGGCCAGCGGCGGCCACCTCGGACGGCAGCCACGCCTGTGGATAACTACACACGTGCAGGGGGTGACGGATGAACGCCTGGTCGCAGAACAACAGCTCGCCCAGCGAGCGACTGCCCAGTGTCTCCAGGTCCAGGCCACCGCGCTCCAGGGCACTGCGCCCGGCCACACTGCGGGCGAACACCCAGGGTTGGCCGTGACCGCGCAGGTACACCTCGCGCACCCAGCCCTGCGCACCCGGCGCAAGGCCAAGCGCCTGGCATTCGTCATCGCGCAGGGCTTGCCAGCCCTCGAACAGCGGCGTGACGGAGAAGTGCTCGTGAGACAGGTGGGTCAGGCGGCGGGTCAGCGAACCCTCGTCGAACAGCCAGTCGAGGATCGGCTGGTCGAGCGTGGTCGCCAGCTGTGAATACGGCAGCCACGCGACAGCGGCTGCTTGCGGGGATTCGTACGACACGTCGGTATGCTTGTGACAGCCAGAGAGGCGGCGAGCTTAGCATGTTGCCCGCGCTGCTTGCATACTGCTGGCAGGGCCAGTAAAAAGCCCCGCGTGATTAGCATTACAGCCTCAAACCGATAAGAGGAACCCTGATGAAGAAGTGGCAATGTATTGTCTGTGGCCTGATCTACGACGAGGCTGAGGGCTGGCCGGATGACGGCATCGCGCCCGGTACCCGCTGGGAAGACGTCCCGGCAGACTGGCTGTGCCCGGATTGCGGCGTCGGCAAGATGGACTTCGAAATGATCGCCATCGGCTGATCACACCTTATTGAACAACAGAGGAAGCACGACATGACGTCCCCCGTGGTGATCATCGGTACCGGCCTGGCGGGCTATAACCTGGCCCGCGAGTTTCGTAAGCTCGACGGCGACACCCCGCTGTTGCTGATCACCGCCGACGACGGTCGCTCCTACTCCAAGCCAATGCTCTCCACCGGCTTTGCCAAGGACAAGGACGCCGACAGCCTGTGCATGGCCGAACCTGGGGCGATGGCCGAGCAACTCAAGGCCGAGGTCCGCACCCATACGCGCATCAGCGGCATCGACCCTGGCCACAAGCGGCTGTGGATCGGAGAAGAGGCAGTCGAGTACCGCGACCTGGTCCTCGCCTGGGGCGCGCAGACTGTACAGGTGCCGATCGACGGTGATGCCGGCGATCAGGTCTTCCCGATCAACGACCTGGAAGACTACGCCCGCTTCCGTGCAGCGGCGGCTGGCAAGCGGCGGGTGCTGATTCTCGGGGCTGGCTTGATCGGCTGCGAGTTCGCCAATGACCTGCGCCTGGGAGGCTTTGAGGTCGACGTCATGGCGCCCTGCGAACAGGTCATGCCGACCCTGCTCCATCCTGCTGCAGCTGGGGCGGTGCAGGCAGGGCTGGAGGGGCTTGGTGTGCGTTTTCACCTGGGCCCGGTACTGACGCGCCTGCAGCACGCTGCTGATGGCCTCGAGGCGCACCTCTCGGATGGCAGCGTGATCGCCTGCGACCTGGTGGTCTCGGCTGTCGGTCTGCGCCCACGCACTGATCTGGCCGCGGCTGCCGGCCTGCAGGTCAACCGTGGCGTGATGGTGAACCGCGAACTGCGCACCTCGCACGCCAACATTTTTGCCCTGGGCGATTGTGCCGAGGTCGATGGCATCAACCTGCTGTACGTGATGCCGCTGATGAGCTGTGCGCGGGCCTTGGCGCAAACGCTGACCGGCAACCCGGTCGCAGTCGCCTACGGGCCCATGCCGATCACCGTCAAGACCCCTGCCTGCCCGCTGGTGGTCTCGCCACCGCCGCAAGGTCGCGAGGGGACCTGGCAGATCGAAGGGCAGGGCGGTGACCTTAAATTGCTCTGCCGAGATGCTCAAGGACAGCTGCTGGGCTATGCCCTGACCGGCACCGCCGTCATGGAAAAGCTGGCACTGAATCGGCAGTTACCCGCCCTGATGGCGTGAATGAAAGGTGTTCTGTCGGTTTTGCCTTGTTGTTGGTGCGACATTGGCCGCGCAGACACTGGCGCGGTACCCATGAGCGTGCCATTCTCAGTCGCGTCTGCCGCAGTTTAGAGCCTGCGGCGCCTTGAGCGCTGCTTTGCCAAGCAGCACGGCAATAACAACAAGAACTCCCGTCCAAGAGGCTTCACTATGCGCAAACCAGAACTCGCCGCCGTCATCGCAGAAAAGACCGATTTGACCAAGGAAAAGGCCAATCAGGTCCTTAATGCGATCCTAGACAGCATCACCGGTGCGCTCGACAAGGACACCGTTACCTTGGTCGGCTTTGGCACCTTCGAGAAGCGTCATCGTGGCGCACGCACCGGCAAGAACCCGCAGACCGGCGAACCGGTGAAGATCAAGGCCAGCAACACGGTCGCCTTCAAACCCGGCAAAAACCTCAAAGACAGCGTGAATCCACCTGCGGCGCCGGCCAAGGCTGCCAAGAAAAAGTAGTCATTGCTCCACTGCACAGTCATCGAACGGGCGCCTTCAGGGCGCCCGTTGTGCTTTACACACGGTAACTACGGCGAACTTGCATTAAAGGGTCGAGAAGGGGATAAACTGCGCCACTCAGTCACTTTTTAATCGGTGTGCGTCGATGAAGTTTCGCTTTCTTCTTTGGGCCATGGGCCTGTTGATGGCCCGGGCCAGTCGCAATAACCCTGCATTCCAGCAGCAATTGCGCGACAAGGACCTGGTGTTTCAGATGCAGACCCTCGACGGTAAGGTTGCCCGTCACTTCATCGTGCGCAACGAGCGCATCAGCAGCAAGCGCGGCCCACACTCGCAGCCGGCGTTCGCCATTGCCTTCAAGGATGCCGCTTACGGGTTTGCCACGATGCAGGCGAGTAACAAGCAATTGGCATTCATGCAGGGGATTCAGGACAAGCACATCCAGATCAAAGGCAACCCTGCCTTGGTGATGTGGTTCCAAGGCCTGATGAAGTACCTGAAGCCGAAGAAGAAGGCCTGAGACCCACCCCCCTGTAGGAGCGGGCTTGCCGCGAAGCCGGCGCAGCCGGTGCCATACACCGCGGTACCTGGACCGGCCTCTTCGCGGGGCAAGCCCGCTCCTACAGGTCTCGAGAGGGCGGACCTTAAGGCAGGATCATCAGCTGGTCTCAGTGCGGCGCATGAAACTGCGAAGCCAGTTCACGCAACAGTGCCTCCGCCTCCAGCACCTTGCTGACCACATCCTCAGCCTTGTCCCGGCTCAGCCCGAGGCGTTCAAGCAGCGCGTCCGGGATCGGCTGCTGCGGCCCCGAACCAACGCCGCGCGAACGCAGCAGGCGCGTCGCCAGGCACACCAGGTTAGGGAACGCGGCGTTCTCACCCTCGTAGTCCGGATCGTGCTGGAAGCGCAGCGCAGTGGACAACTCGTCCGGCATATCCCACAGCTTCATCAGCCAGGCACCGATCTGCTCGCGGCTGATCCCCAGCAGGTGCTGCTCAACGAAGGTATGGGACAGGTGCGGGTTGACCTCCAGGTGCCGGCAGATCAGCGAGAAATGCGGCGGGAAGACATGCGCCAGGAGCAGGTAGCCGAAGTTGTGCAACAGCCCCGCCAGGTAGGTCAGGCCGGTCTCCGGGCGTTCCGCTCGGGGCATGGCGCGGGTCAGGCCCTCGATGACTGCAGCGGTATAGATCGATTGCTGCCAGTACGGCGTGGCCTGTTGTGGATGATCCTTGGGCAGCTCCAAGGTCTTGCCCAGGGCCAGGCCGAGCGCAAGGTTGATCACCAGATCGAAGCCCAGCACACGGACGATGGCATCTTCCACCGAGCGGATCTTGCCCGGCGATGCGTAATACGGCGACGCCGCCCAGCTGACTACCTGAGCGGCCAGGGCCGGGTCGGTTTCGACCACGCCGGTAATATCGTCGATGCTGGCATTGGGGTCGACACGCAGTTTGATGATCTTCTGCGCGGTGTCGGCCAGCGGCGGGATCTCGATGGTTTCTTCGAGGCGCTTCTGGATGCGTCGGGCGGTAAAGGCCTGCACCGCCTGGGTGATTTCATGGCTGTCATCGTCCGGGCGGTTCAGGTTTGGCCGGATGTCTTCAACTTTCTGGCCGAAATTACCCGCGCTGGCCTTGATCAGCATGCGCTTGAACGGTCCACGTTCGATCTCCAGCAGCAAGCCGGCTTCACCCGACTGGATCAGCAGTGTATGCGCGTCAAGCAGACGCTCCTCATACAGGCACGGCGAGCTGGTCAGCGCCGGAATGGCTGGCAGGGCCTTGAGGTGGTGCTTGTCGAGCATCTGCTTGAGCCGCGCCAGGGGCACGGCAACCAACTTGCGGCCGGTCAACTCGGTCAGGCGGTTGAGGTCGAGCAGGTGGTCCTGCGGGAACAGCACCATCAAGGCGCCGATCTCGTCATCGAGCAGGGCCGCCTGCACACGCGAAGCAGCCGGCAGTTGCGGATGCTCAGGCACCTCGCGGTAGCTCACGCCGAGTTTTTCGAGCAACAGCCGGATGACAGACGGTGCGTGTGGGGTTGCGGTGTCCAGGGCAACTTCAGTCATGGTCTGTATCCAAGAAATCCTTTAAACGCAAAGTATAACCAGCCTGATCGACAGACTGGATCCATTCCGAGAAGTGCGTCACACCTGGCCATATTGCTGGCCGTGGCGCAGCCAGCGGTCGAGCAGCGGGCTGACGTGATCAGGCCAGCGCTCCAGTAGCGCCTGGGCGGCGTCGCGCACCGCCGGCAGGAGGTCGGCGTCGCGCATCAGGTCGGCGACCTTGAACTGTAGCAGGCCGGTCTGGCGGGTCCCGAGCATCTCGCCGGGGCCACGCAGTTCGAGGTCCTTTTCGGCGATGATGAAGCCATCATTGGTTTCACGCATGATGCCCAGGCGTTCGCGACCGATCTGCGACAATGGCGGGTGATAAAGCAATACACAGTGGCTGGCTGCGCTGCCGCGACCGACTCGACCGCGCAGCTGGTGCAGCTGGGCCAGGCCGAGGCGTTCAGGGTTCTCGATGATCATCAGGCTGGCGTTGGGTACGTCCACGCCCACCTCGATCACCGTGGTGGCGACCAGCAACTGGAGATTGCCGGCCTTGAATTCGGCCATCACTGCGGCTTTTTCAGCGGGTTTCATGCGCCCATGAATCAGGCCCACGCGCAGTTCGCCGAGGGCGCTGCCCAAGTCTTCATAGGTGCTCTCTGCGGCTTGGCAGGTGAGCTCTTCGGATTCTTCGATCAGGGTGCACACCCAATACGCCTGGCGCCCCTCGGCACAGGCCGCGCGAACCCGCTCGACCACCTCGAAGCGGCGGCTATCGACCACCAGCACGGTATTCACCGGCGTACGCCCAGGCGGTAGCTCGTCGAGCACCGAGGTGTCGAGGTCGGCGTAGGCGCTCATGGCCAAGGTCCGCGGAATGGGCGTGGCGGTCATGATCAGCTGGTGTGGGCAGAGTTCGCCGGCCACGCCTTTCTTGCGCAAGGCCAGCCGCTGCTGCACGCCGAAGCGGTGCTGCTCGTCGATGATGGCCAAGGCCAGGTGCTTGAACTTGACCTCTTCCTGGAACAGCGCATGGGTGCCGACCACCATTGGCGCGCCACCGGCAATCTGCTCCAGAGCGCTGACGCGAGCCTTGCCCTTGAGCTTGCCAGCCAGCCAGGCGACTTCGATACCCAGCGGCTCCAGCCAACGCTTGAAGGTGATGTAATGCTGCTCGGCGAGGATCTCAGTGGGCGCCATCAATGCCACCTGGTAACCTGCCTCCAGCGCCTGCAGGGCGGCGAGCGCGGCGACCACGGTCTTGCCAGCGCCGACATCGCCCTGCACCAGGCGCATCATCGGTTCGCCCTGGCTGAGGTCGTAGGCGATCTCGTTGCCGACCCGTTGCTGCGCGCCGGTAGGGGCGAAACCAAGGTTGGCCAGGTACTGCGCTGGCAGCCGGCTGGCCTTGGGCAGCACCGCCGCGCGCAAGCTGCGCAGGCTCTCGCGCAGACGCTGTTGCGACAGTTGATGGGTCAGCAGTTCTTCGAAGGCCAACCGATGCTGGGCCCAGTGATGGCCCAGGGCGAGTTCGTCGAGATCGGCATCGGCCGGCGGGTTGTGCAGGTAGCGAATGGCCTCGTCGAGCGGTGCCAGCTGATAGTCAGTGGCCAGCTCGGGCGGTAACCAGTCAGGCAGGCTGCGCGGGCCAAGCATCGTCAGGCTCTGCTGGCAGAGCAGGCGCAGGCGTTGCTGGGTCAGGCCTTCAGTGGTCGGGTAGATCGGCGTCAGGGTCTGCTCGACCGGTGGCGCCGGCTCGCTGCCGTTGAGCGCACGGTACTCCGGGTGATAGATCTCCAGGCCCGAGGCGCCGGGGCGTGCCTCGCCATAGCAGCGCAGATGGGTGCCACGTTTCAGGCCTTCCTTCTGCGCGTTGCTGAAGTGGTAGAAACGCAGGGTCAGCACGCCGCTGCCGTCACCCAGGCGCACGACCAGACTGCGGCGCTTGCCCATGGTCACGTCGGTACCGCTGACCACGCCCTCGATGACCGCATCCTGGCCAGGACGCAACTGGCCGATAGGCACGACGCGGGTGCGATCCTGATAGCGCATGGGCAGGTGGAAAAGCAGATCCTGCAGGTTCTCGAGGCCGACCTTGGCGAGTTTTTCCGCCATCGCCTCGCCGACGCCCTTGAGTTCGGTGACGGGGACCTTAGACAGCTCGTTCATGGCTCAGGCCGTTTGTTCCACAGGTGCCTTGACCACCGAGCACAGGCGGATCGAGTCAGCCAGGATCTCGATGGCCTTCGGCCGCGGGAAGCTGGCACGCCAGGCGATGGCCACAGTGCGGAACGGCGCCGGCGCGGTCAGCGGCCGCACCTCGATCACGCCGGGGGCGTAATGATGGCTGTGCACGGCTGACAACGGCAGGATCGAGATACCCAGGCCGGAGGCGACCATGTGGCGAATGGTTTCCAGCGAGCTGGACTCGACCGTGGTGTGCTTGGAGCCGTCGCCACCCTTGTTCAGGGTTGGGCAGGCTTCCAGCACCTGGTCGCGGAAGCAGTGACCTTCGCCGAGCAGCAACAGGCTCTTGTCGTTGAGCAGGGCGGTATCGATGGTCTTCTTGGCGGTCCAGGGATGGTCGGCGGGCATCAGCGCGCAGAACGGTTCGTCGTACAGCGGCAAGGTCAGCACATCGGCCTCGTTGAACGGCAGGGCGATGATCACCGCGTCCAGTTCGCCGTTGCGCAGCTTCTCGCGCAGCACGTGGGTGAAGTTTTCTTCGATGTACAGCGGCATCTGCGGGGCGACCCGGTGCAGCTGTGGAATCAGGTGGGGGAACAGGTAGGGGCCAACGGTATAGATGGCACCGACCTTGAGGGGCGCCGTCAGCTGGTTTTTACCCGCCTGGGCCAGCTCGCGAATGCCTTGGGCCTGCTCCAGGACCTTCTGCGCCTGGGCAACGATGCTTTCGCCGACCGGGGTCAGGCGTACCGCGCTCTTGCTGCGCTCGAAGATCAGCACGCCAAGCTCGTCCTCCAGCTTCTTCACACCGACCGACAGGGTGGGCTGGCTGACGTGGCAACGCTCGGCAGCGTGGCCGAAGTGCTGCTCCTGGGCGAGGGTGACGATGTAGCGAAGTTCTGTGAGGGTCATAACGTGCGTCCATGAAGTTGCGGCCCCAGCATAGCGGCTGCAATCGATAGACGCACGTTATCAGACTTGCCGTTTTGTGACAGAAGCAAAGTGTCAGCGTTTGTCCAGCGAGTAGACAAAGGGTGCTACCACTTCGATCGTGCCATTGTTCAGCAATTCAGCCGGCGGCTTGGGTACGTTGCCCGCGCGACGGATCATTTCCATGGTTGCCCGGTCCAGCGCTGCGCTGCCCGAACCACCCGCCATCGAGTACGACAGTACCTTGCCTTCGGCATCGACCACGAAACGCAGACGGTTGATACCTTGCAGGCCTCGGCGGCGGGCATCTTCCGGATAGCGCTTGTACTTCGCCAGATGGCGCAGCAGGTCGCTCTGCCAGGTTGGCAAGGCGTTGCTATTGGACGAGATGCTCGGTGCCGGTGCCGCCGATTTCTGCGCAGGCGCAGTGCTCGGTGGTGTGTCGACTACCTCTTCCTTGGTCGGTTCATCCTTGACCGGCTCAGGCTTTTTCTCAGGCTTGGGCGGTTGGGGCTTGGCCTTTGGCTTGGGCGGCTTGGGAATGGCGATCTTCGGTTTCGGCGCCTCTACCAGCTTGGGCATGGGCGGTTCTTCAACCTCCACCGGCGGCTTGGGTGCAGCCTTGGGTGGTGGTGGCGGCGCTGGCTCAGGGAGCGGTGCCATTTCGACCATCATGGCTGCCGGAGGCAGCTCGATGGCTTGGGGCACCGACCAGTTGAGCGTCAGCAGCACGGCGATGACATGCAGTGCGAGCACGATCGCCAAGCTGCCGCTGTAACGCGCCAGATTGTGCCGCGTCTTCGTCATTTCTTGGCTGCCGTCTCGAGACCTACCAGACCGACCTTGAGGTAGCCGGCCGCGCGCATGTTGTTCATCACTTCCATCAGGTCACCATAATCCACGCCCTTGTCGGCCTGGAAGAAGATGGTGGTTTCCTTGTCACCCTTGGTCTTGGCGTCGAGCATCGCGCCAAGCTGGCCGGGCTGTACGACCTGATCGTCGCCGACGTACAGCTTCTGGTCGGCCTTGACGCTGACAAACACCGGTTTCTCGGGTCTGGGCGCGGGCTTGGCGGTCGAGGCCGGCAGGTCGACCTTGATGTCGACCGTGGCCAGGGGCGCTGCCACCATGAAGATGATCAGCAGTACCAACATCACGTCGATAAACGGCGTAACGTTGATTTCGTGGTTTTCGGCGAGGTCGTCGCCACCTTCGTTGAGATGCAGGCCCATGGCTTACCCCACTTTCACCATGTGCGGGGCGACGCGCTCGCTACCCTGGTGGTCGAGGTCACGGCTGACCAGCAGCAGGACTTGCGCCGACGCGTCGGAAACCTGTGCCTTGTAGCCAGCGATGGAGCGGGCGAAGACGTTGTAGATGACTACCGCCGGGATGGCCGCAACCAGGCCCAGCGCGGTTGCCAGCAGGGCTTCGGCGATGCCGGGAGCAACCACGGCGAGGTTGGTGGTCTGGGTCTTGGCGATGCCGATGAAGCTGTTCATGATGCCCCATACAGTACCGAACAGACCGACGAACGGTGCGGTGGAACCGATGGTAGCCAGCACGCCGGTGCCGTTGCTCATGTTACGACCGCTGGCCGCGACCAGGCGCTCGAGGCGGAACGCCACGCGCTCCTTGATGCCTTCTTTTTCGCGGGCGTTGGCCGACAGGCGCATTTCTTCCAAGGCGTCATGGACCAGGGTGTGGGCCAGGGTGCCTTCCTTGTTGGAGACCTCAGCGGCTTCCTTGAGGCTGGCGACCTTCTTCAGCACGGCGACTTCGCCACGCAGGCGGCGCTTGGCGCCCAGCAGTTCGAAGCCTTTGGCAATCCAGATGGTCCAGGTGATGATCGAGGCGATGGCCAGGCCGATCATGACGATCTTCACGACGATATCGGCGTTCTTGTACATGCCCCATGGGGACAGGTCATGCGCCATGCCCAGGGTGGTGTCTTCAACCAGCGCCTCAACGTTTTCGCCAGCAGGTGCCTGACCTTCGACGGCAGCGCCTTCAGCCGCTGCGGCGGCCGGGGCTGGCGCCGAGGCATCAGCAGGGGCGGTGGCGGCAGCAGGGGTGTTGGCTGCCGGAGCGACAGGCTCATCGGCCATGGCGGCTGGGGCCAGTACCAGGCTGAACATCAGCGCGGCAATGGCGCGCCATGCGCGCGACGGGGTTGGCGAAGCGGAAGGTTGATTACGAGTCATGCTGGCCGGACCTGATGAAGAAAAAGAGTTGACGTTCACCACGGCCTCGAGGTGGGCCGAGAACAGATTGGCGGCCATTATTGCAAGTAATTCTTGTTAACAGAAGCAATAGGATTGGTTTTTTTAATCTTTGTCTAGCCGTTGATCGTGTAGTCCGGCTAGCCTGAGCCTTTAGAAATGGAGTCTTGTAATGTCAGATTTATCGGCTTTGATCGTGGGATGCGGAGATGTTGGCGGGCGTTTGGCCCAACAACTACTGGCCACTGGCTGGCATGTCAGCGGTCTGAGGCGGTCGGTCGGGCAATTGCCAAAGGGCGTTCAACCGGTCGCTGCGGACTTGGCCGATGACGCCATTCCGGCTGCTTGGCCGGATCGTGCGCCGGACTATGTCATCTATTGCTTGGCGGCCAGCCAGCATGACGAAGCGGGATACAAGGCGGCTTATGTCGACGGCCTGCGGAATG
The DNA here is from genome assembly GCF_017875955.1 of Pseudomonas sp. BP8. Classification (GTDB taxonomy): domain Bacteria; phylum Pseudomonadota; class Gammaproteobacteria; order Pseudomonadales; family Pseudomonadaceae; genus Aquipseudomonas. The sequence goes on from NZ_JAGINK010000001.1 coordinate 626,777, forward strand.
TCCTGAGCTGGTTGCAGGCCCGAGGGCAGAACCCGCGACGCTTGTTGTTCGTCTCCAGCAGCAGCGTGTTTGCCCAACAGCAGGGTGAGTGGGTCGATGAAACTGCGGCTACCGAGCCTGAGGGCTATTCGGGCCGGATCATGCTTGAGGCCGAGCGCTTGGCGCTGGCCAGTGGTATCCCTGCCAGCGTAGTGCGGTTGACCGGGATCTACGGGCCGGGTCGAGAATGGCTGCTGAGCCAGGTGCGCCAAGGCTATCGGGTTGCCGAGCAGCCTCCTCTCTATGGCAACCGGATCCATGCCGAGGATGCCGCCAGCCTGCTGGCATATCTGCTGCAGGCGGATGCGCGCGGGGTGGCGCTGGAGGACTGCTATATAGGCGTGGACGACGATCCGGCGCCGTTGGCCGACGTGGTCGCCTGGTTGCGCGAGTACATGGGGGTTACCGAGTGGTCCGATGAACAGCGGGTGCGTCGTACTGGCAGCAAGCGCTGCAGCAATGCGCGGGCTCGGGCGTTGGGCTGGGTGCCGCAGTATGCGAGCTATAAAGAGGGCTATGCGGCGATTTTGCAGGGGCTTGGTTGAGTCAGCACGCGGAGGCGGTGTTGGTACCGGCCTCTTCGCGGGGCAAGCCCGCTCCTACAGGATCACCTGAGCCCCTGTAGGAGCGGGCTTGCCCCGCGAAGAAGCTAGCCCAAATCCAGGCCTGTTACTTAGCCGCGCTCCAGCAACCACTGGCGCGCACCGGGCGCCAGCTGCGGCATATCGCCCGCTTGCGCGCGATTGACCGCCTGGAAGATCTCCAGCCGGTCACCGTCACGCTTGAACACGAACGGCGCGCCACGCTGGTTGCGCTCCAGCCACAGGGTATCGTTGCTGCCGCCCATGCTGGCGCAATCGCCTGCCAGGCACAGCGCGTAACGATCAGGCCCTGGCAGACCGGTCAGGCTGCCGTTGTCGGCAAAGCGCACCACGGCGCCCTGACCCTGGCCTTCGACAATCTTCCAATCACCTTTCAGGTAGCTCTGGTATAGCGCTTTCTCGAAGCTGCTGCCCAGGGGTGTGTCTGCCGCTGCCGGTAACTGGGGCTTGACGAAGGTCTGTTGCGCACCGGACTGGCCAGTGACATTCAGCGCTTTGCCGTCGAGCTCCAGCTGTTCGGTCTGACCGCCCTGGAAACTGGCCTGCCAGTGCTTCTCGGCAGCGCTCAGGCTGCCATCAGCGGCCTCGAAACCATTGCTGTAGCTGGCGTGCTGGCGGGCGACATCGAGTTTCCACTCGAACACCGGGCCATGCGCGGCGAGTGCCTGGCGCAGGCTGCCACCCTTGGCGGCGGCATCGATGGCGGCCTGGTTGATCCAGGTACCGTTGTAATCTTCGGGTTTGTGGCTGGCGCAGCCGCCCAGGAGCAGGGCTGCCAACGTAAGAGACAGGGCATGACGCATGGTGGGAAACCTTGGGGGCAGAAAAGGTGACGGGCAGGGCGCCCGTCACCTACGGCATCATTCGATGACCAGGATAGCGTCCATTTCGACCTGGGCGCCCTTGGGCAGAGCAGCAACGCCGATGGCGGCGCGGGCCGGGTAGGGCTGTTCGAAGTAGCGGCCCATGACCTCGTTGACCTTGGCGAAATGGCTCAGGTCGGTGAGGAAGATGTTCAGCTTGACGATGTCCTTGAACGAACCGCCAGCAGCCTCGGCAACCGACTTGAGGTTCTCGAACACTTGCACGGTCTGGGCTTCGAAGCCCTCGACCAGCTCCATGGTCTTCGGATCCAGCGGGATCTGGCCAGACATGTACACGGTGTTACCGGCCTTGATCGCCTGGGAGTAAGTACCGATGGCGGCTGGGGCCTTGTCGCTGTTGATGACGGTCTTGGTCATGATGACTCCTTGCGGTTGACGGACTACGCACGCATACGGGTGATGCGGACCACGCCGGTCAGGGTGCGCAACTTCTTGATCACACGGGCCAGGTGCACGCGGTCGTGCACGCTGACCACCAGCTGGACCACGCTGATACGGCCGTCGCGTTCGTCCATGCTGATCTTCTCGATGTTGCCGTCGGCGGCGTTGACGCTGCTGGCCAGCAAGGCGATGAGGCCGCGCTGGTGCTCAAGCTCGACACGCAGCTCGACGTTGAACTCGCCAGTGACGTCCTTGGCCCAGGAGAGCTGCAGGCACTTCTCCGGGTTGTGGCGGATTTCACTGATGTTGCGGCAGTCTTCCAGGTGCACCACCATGCCTTTACCCGCCGACAGGTGGCCGACGATCGGATCACCCGGGATCGGCGTGCAGCACTTGGCGTAACTGAGCACCAGGCCTTCGGTACCACGAATCGCCAGCGGGCCTTCCGGTGCCGGCAGCTGCTCGCCCTCGGCGGACAGCAGGCGGCGGGCGACCACGTAGGCCATGCGGTTGCCCAGGCCGATGTCTTCGAGCAGGTCTTCGATGACTTCCAGGCGATACTCGGCGAGGATCGGCTGGATGCGCTCCTGGGAGATCTTGTCCAGGCTGCTGTCGAAGCCGGTCAGCACTTTGTTCAGCAGGCGCTCGCCGAGGCTGATCGACTCGGAGCGGCGTTGCTGCTTGAGGGCGTGACGGATGTGCGTACGCGCCTTGCCGGTGACCACGAAATTGAGCCAGGCCGGGTTCGGTCGCGCGCCTGGGGCGCTGACGATTTCCACCGTCGAACCGCTTTGCAGCGGCTCGGACAGCGGCGCCAGGCGCCGGTTGATGCGACAGGCGATGCAGCTGTTGCCGACGTCGGTATGCACCGCATAGGCGAAGTCGACCGCGGTGGAGCCTTTGGGCAGCTCCATGATTCGCCCTTTCGGGGTGAAGACGTAGACCTCGTCCGGGAACAGGTCGATCTTCACGCTCTCGATGAACTCCAGCGAGTTGCCAGCACGCTGCTGCAACTCGAGGATGCCCTTGACCCACTGACGGGCGCGGGCATGACTGCCCTTGGGCTGATCGTCGTCGTTGGACTTGTACAGCCAATGCGCGGCGATGCCATTGTTGGCCATCTCTTCCATCTCGCGGGTGCGAATCTGGATTTCGATAGGCACCCCATGCATGCCGAACAGCGTCGTGTGCAGCGACTGGTAGCCGTTGGCCTTGGGGATCGCGATGTAATCCTTGAAGCGTCCGGGCAGCGGCTTGTACAGGTTGTGCACGGCGCCGAGCACGCGGTAGCAGGTGTCGACCTTGTCGACGATGATGCGAAACGCATACACGTCCATGATCTCGCCGAAGGCACGGCGCTTGCCGCGCATCTTCTTGTAGATGCCATAGAGGTGCTTCTGGCGACCGCTGACTTCGCCTTCGATACCATCGGTGGCCAGGCAGTTGGCCAGCGACTGTTCGATCTTGGCGACGATCTCTTTACGGTTGCCACGGGCGCGTTTGACCGCCTGGTGAATGCGCGACGAGCGCATCGGGTGCATGGCCTTGAAGCCGAGGTCTTCGAACTCTACGCGTACCGTATGCATGCCCAAGCGGTTGGCGATCGGGGCGTAGATCTCGAGTGTTTCCTTGGCGATGCGCCGGCGTTTTTCGCCGGAGAGCACTTCCAGGGTGCGCATGTTGTGCAGGCGGTCGGCCAGCTTGACCAGGATCACGCGGATATCGCGGGCCATGGCCATGGCCATTTTCTGGAAGTTTTCGGCCTGCGCCTCGGCCTTGGTCTCGAAGTTCATCTGGGTCAGCTTGCTGACCCCATCAACCAGCTCGGCGACCGTCTCGCCAAATTGCTGGCTGAGGGCTTCCTTGGCGATGCCAGTGTCTTCGATCACGTCGTGCAGCATGGCCGCCATCAGGCTCTGATGGTCCATGTGCATGTCGGCGAGGATGCCGGCGACTGCCAGCGGATGAGTCACGTAGGGTTCGCCACTGCGGCGGCGTTGCCCATCGTGCGCCTGTTCGGCGTAGAAGTAGGCTCGGCGGACCAGGTTGACCTGGTCTGGGCCGAGGTAGGTCGACAGCCGTTCGGCGAGGGTGTCTATGCTCGGCATGGGTTTGCCTCCAGCCAAGGTAGAGGTCCGGTTGCCGCGCGACGTCGACCTGGCATCAATCAGACAGCCTCGTTGGACTCGTCCTCGAACGCGGCAAATACCGGATCCTCAGTGACGATCTCTTCGGCCGCGAGGAATTCGTTGGTGATGATGCCTTCAGCGATCTCGCGCAGGGCAACAACGGTAGGCTTGTCGTTTTCCCATGCCACGCGTGGTTCTTTACCACCGGTGGCCAGTTGGCGGGCGCGTTTGGTGGAGAGCATGACCAGCTCAAAACGGTTATCCACGTGTTCCAGGCAGTCTTCAACAGTTACGCGGGCCATGGTCTTCCTCAGTAGCAATGCGGTAGGCGTACAGCCCAGAATGGGCAGGCGGACTGTGTAGTTTAAAAAATCACCAGCCAATAGGGAAGGGCTGTTTTGACGGCCGGGTTTTCGCGGACAATCCGTGGGAGCGGGCTTGCCCCGCGAAAGGGGCGCTACAGACGCCTTGATGGCTCTGACGATAACGGTTTCCAGGCCTCAAATACAACAGACGATTGGAGCCTAACGCAACATCGCCCCGCGCAAATGCGGGGTCAGTTCCTCGAACAGCGTCTGCACTGAGCGCAAGGCGCGGCAGTCCGGCCGGGTCAGCAGCCATAACTGCGTGTCGCAACCGGGCAGCGCGGCGCTCAGCGCCTCGACGTCGGGCAGGTCATGCACCATGTAATCGGGCAGCGCCGCCACGCCCAGGCCGGTGCTGACCAGTTGGGCGATGGTCGACATGCCGCTGCACATGTACCGCGGGATCAGCCCTGGGTGCTGCTGGTTGCGCCAGACCACCGTCGGGTGATCCTGCATCGAGTCGTCCGGGGCGATCCACGGCACGCTGCCGGGGGCCTCGGCGAGGCGTTCGCGCAAACTGGGGTGGCCGCAGATGACGTAGGAGGTCGAGCCCAGGCAGCGCCCGACCAGATGCTCGGGCGGTGTGTTGGTCAGACGCAGGGCAATGTCGGCGTCGCGCCGGCTGAGGTTGGCGAAGGTGTTGGAGGTACCCAGTTCCAGTGACAACGCCGGGTAGTTCGGCATGAACGTCGCCAGGGCCGGTAGCAGCAGGCTGTGCAGCACGGCCTCGGTGCAGGTCAGGCGGACCGTGCCGCTGACGACCTGCTCACCGCTGGTCAGGGCGATGCGCGCCGCCTCCAGTGCCAGCTCGGCGCGTTCGGCCTGCTCGGCCAGGGCCTGGGCGGTGTCGGTCGGCAGGTAGCCCTTGCGGCTTTTCACGAACAGCGCGGTGCCCAGCGCCGATTCCAGGCGGCGGATCGAGCGGAACACCGTCGAAACGTCGACCTTGAGCAGCTCGGCGGCCTTGGCCAGCGACCTACCTCGCTCCAGGGCCAGGACCAGGGAAAGGTCGGCATGGGTAATCTGATATTGCATTGGTGCACGCTCTGCTTGCCGAAATGCCAATGTCTGTTGCGTTGAGGCCATTTTATAGTGAAACGGCCTGCGGGAATCAATGCACCCCGTCGGGCCAGAAAATCCCCACGATGGGACCGTGAAAAAAACAACAGCAGCAACCATCGTCGCCCGTGAGGCGCCTGCCGTACCCCTCCACATCGCCGCTCCAAATCATAGGATGTACAGCCATGACGTCGGTCACCCCGTGCGCCAGTTCTTCCAGCGAAGTGAATGACTTTCTCAAGGCCCATCCGGACATCCAGTATGTTGATCTACTGATCTCCGACATGAACGGCGTGGTCCGCGGCAAGCGCATCGAGCGCGCCAGCCTGCACAAGGTCTACGAGCGCGGCATCAACCTGCCGGCGTCGTTGTTTGCTCTCGATATCAACGGCTCGACGGTCGAGAGCACCGGCCTTGGCCTGGACATCGGCGATGCCGACCGGATCTGTTACCCGATCCCCGGCACCCTGTGCTACGAGCCCTGGCAAAAGCGCCCCACCGCCCAGCTGCTGATGACCATGCACGAGATCGAAGGCGAGCCGTTCTTCGCCGACCCGCGTGAAGTGCTGCGCCAGGTGGTGAGCAAGTTCGACGATCTGGGGCTGGATATCTGCGCGGCGTTCGAGCTGGAGTTCTACCTGATCGACCAGGACAACCTCAACGGTCGTCCGCAGCCGCCGCGTTCGCCGATCTCCGGCAAGCGCCCGCAGTCGACCCAGGTGTACCTGATCGACGACCTCGACGAGTACGCCGACTGCCTGCAGGACATGCTCGAGGCCGCCAAGGAGCAGGGCATCCCCGCGGATGCGATAGTCAAGGAAAGCGCCCCGGCGCAGTTCGAGGTCAACCTGCACCATGTCGCTGACCCGATGAAGGCCTGCGACTACGCGATCCTGCTCAAGCGCCTGATCAAGAACGTCGCCTACGACCATGAGATGGACACTACCTTCATGGCCAAGCCCTACCCGGGCCAGGCGGGTAATGGCCTGCACGTGCACATTTCGTTGCTGGACAAAAAAACCGGCAAGAACATCTTCACCAGCGAAGACCCGCTCGAGAGCGAGCCGCTGCGCAATGCCATCGCCGGGGTGCTGGAAACCATGCCCGCGTCAATGGCCTTCCTCTGCCCCAACGTCAACTCGTACCGCCGCTTCGGCGCTCAGTTCTACGTGCCCAATGCACCGAGCTGGGGCCTGGACAACCGCACCGTGGCAGTCCGCGTGCCGACCGGCAGCAGCGATGCCGTGCGTATCGAGCACCGTGTGGCGGGCGCCGATGCCAACCCGTACCTGATGATGGCGTCGATCCTCGCCGGCATCCACCACGGTCTGGTCAACAAGCTCGAGCCTTGCGAGCCGATCGAAGGCAACTCGTACGAGCAGCTCGAGCAGAGCCTGCCGAACAACCTGCGCGACGCCCTGCGCGCGTTGGATGACAGTGAAGTCCTCAACCAATACATCAGCCCGGATTACATCGACATCTTCGTCGCCTGCAAGGAAAGCGAGCAGGCTGAGTTCGAAGTGTCGATCTCCGACCTCGAGTACAACTGGTACCTGCACACGGTGTAAGCCCATGAGCGCAAATGCGGTCCCTCTGATCGGTGTCAGCGCCTGCCGCCAGCAGGTTGGGAAGAACTCGTCGCACACGGTCGGCGACAAGTATGTCGAGGCAGCCGGCTTTGCCGGCACTCCGCTGATTCTCCCGGCCCGCGATGTGGCCGGCGACCCTGCCAGGTTGCTGGCCACACTCGACGGCATTGTTTTTACCGGCTCGCCTTCAAATGTCGAGCCGCATCATTACAATGGCGCCCCCAGCGCCGAGGGTACCCGTCACGACCAGGCGCGTGACAGCCTGACCTTGCCGCTGCTGCGGGCGGCAATTGCCGCCGGCGTACCGGTGCTGTGCATCTGTCGTGGTTTCCAGGAATTGAACGTGGCCCTTGGCGGCAGCCTCCACCAGCGCGTGCATGAGCTGCCCGGCTACCTTGACCATCGCGAATCGCAGGAGGCACCGCTGGAGGTGCAATACGGCCCTCGGCACAGTGTGCGCATTGAAGCGGGTGGGCTGTTCGAGCGCTTGGGCCTGGCCGAGCAGTTCGAGGTCAACTCGCTGCACGCCCAAGGTATCGACCGATTGGCCCCCGGCCTGCGCGTCGAGGCCAAGGCCCCGGATGGCCTGATTGAAGCGGTGTCCATGTCTGATGCGCCGGGCTTCGTGCTCGGCGTGCAATGGCACCCGGAATGGCGTTTCGCCGAAAACCCGGTCTCCCTACGCCTGTTTCAGGCGTTTCGCGAGGCCTGTATCGCCCATGCTGCTCGGGAGGGTTTACCGCAGAAGGCATCCTGAGCTCAGCCGAAGGTCTCGGATGACTCACCCCGTTGCAGCAGCTTTCAATGAGTGAAAGCGGACCCCGCTATGGAAGGTCTGTAAAACAATACCAATATAAACGGCGAATACTCATGAGCGTAAAGACTGAAACCGGCCGCCCACCCGATGCGGCGACCGATCCAGACAACACGGGCACGCGGGTCAGCAAGGGCTTGGCCAAGGGCCGTCTTGGCCTGTTGGCCAGCGTGGTGCTGGGCATCTCTACCATTGCCCCGGTCTACACCCTGACCGGCGCCCTCGGGCCGACCGTGCGTGAAGTCGGTGCGCACCTGCCGGCGGTGTTCATCGTCGGCTTCCTGCCCATGTTGCTGGTCGCCCTGGGCTACCGTGAGCTGAACGCGGCAGAGCCGGACAGCGGCACTTCGTTTACCTGGTCGGCGCGGGCTTTTGGCCCGATGATCGGCTGGATCGGCGGTTGGGGGCTGGTGGTGGCCACGACCATCGTGTTGTCCAACCTGGCCGGCGTGGCGGTGGACTTCTTCTATCTGTTTCTTGCGCAGATCACCGGCGACCAGTCGCTGGCGGCACTGGCGGACAACCTGCCGATCAACATCATCACCTGTTGCGCGTTCATTGCCCTGGCGGTGTGGATCTGCTGCCGAGGGATGGGCACGACCATGACCGTGCAGTACGGCCTGGTGGCCTTGCAGCTGTTGGTGCTGATCGGCTTTGCCTTCGCCGCGTTCGGTGAAACCACGGCGCCACCACCGCTGGCCTTTGATCTGGCCTGGTTCAACCCGTTTGGTGTCGAGTCGTTCTCGGCGTTTGCGGCGGGCTTGTCGCTGTCGATCTTCATCTTCTGGGGTTGGGACGTGTGCCTGACGGTGAGTGAAGAGTCGATTGGCAGTGATGAAGTGCCGGGCAAGGCCGCCACCTGGACGGTGCTGCTGATCCTGTTCCTGTACCTGCTGACGGCGATTGCCACTCTGCAGTTCGCCGGCATCAGCGACGTCGGCCTGGGCCTGGGTAATCCGCGCATCCAGGAGAACGTCTTCGCCCACCTGGCAGGTCCGGTGATGGGGCCGCTGGCGATTCTGATGTCGGTCGCGGTGCTGGCCAGTACCGCGGCTTCGTTGCAGTCGACCTTTGTTTCGCCTGCGCGTACGTTGCTGGCGATGGGGTACTACGGCGCCGTGCCGCAGCGCTTCGCCAAGGTCTGCCCGCGTTCGCAGACGCCGCGTTACGCGACGATTTGCGCCGGCATCGCCGCAGCGCTGTTCTACGTGACCATGCGCACGCTCAGCGAGAACGTGCTGGCCGATACCATCACTGCGCTGGGGATGATGATCTGCTTCTACTATTCGCTGACGGCCTTTGCTTGCGTCTGGTACTTCCGCCACAGCCTGTTCGCCAGCCTGCGCCACTTCTTCATGCGCGGGGTGTGCCCGTTGCTGGGTGGGGTGATCTTGTCGGTGATCTTCGTGCGCACGGCAATCGACAGCGCTTCGCCAGACTTTGGCAGCGGCTCGCATGTGGGTGGGCTGGGGCTGGTGTTCGTGATTGCGGCGATCATCTCGCTGCTGGGGATCTGCCTGATGTTGCTGTCCAGGCTGCGCCTGCCGGCGTTTTTCCTCGGGGCTACCTTGCAGCAGCAGGCAAAACTGCAGTTGCAGGACTGATCGTTGCGGGCGCTCTGCGCCCCTTTCGCGACACAAGGCCGCTCCTACAGGGGACCGCGCTCAGCTTATGGCTGGCGTCGAACCTGTAGGAGCGGCCTTGTGTCGCGAAAGGGCCTCGAAGAGGCCCCGGCTATGGATCAGCCAACCAGTTGCTTGAGCAGCGCCCCATGGCGCTGTTGCTGCTTGGCCAGCAGCAGGCGATTGGCGCGGAACACCGCCTTGATGTCGTCCAGCGCGGTCGCGAAATCATCATTGACGATCACGTAATCGTACTCGGCGAAGTGTTCCATCTCGCTGACTGCTTCCTTCATGCGCCCTTCGATGATCGCTTCGCTGTCCTGGCCACGCCCGGTCAGGCGATGGCGCAGGTCTTCCTGGCTCGGTGGCAGGATGAAGATCGACAGCGCCTCGGGCATCAGCTCGCGCACCTGCTGCGCACCTTGCCAGTCGATCTCGAGGATCAGGTCGATGCCCTGGTCCAGGGTCTGCTGCAAGGCGCTGCGCGAGGTGCCGTAGTAATTGCCGAACACCTCGGCGTGTTCGAGGAAGTCACCTTTCTCGATCAGCGCCTTGAAGTCTTCGTGGGCGACGAAGTGGTAGTTCACGCCGTGCTCTTCACCCGGGCGCATGGCGCGGGTGGTGTGCGAAACCGAGACGCGAATGTGTTCATCGGCCTGGGTCAGCGCCGTGACCAGGCTGGTCTTGCCTGCGCCAGACGGGGCCGAAACGATATAAAGGGTGCCGCTGCAGTGATTCATGGTAGGGGTGGCCTTACTCGATATTCTGTACTTGTTCGCGCATCTGTTCGATCAACACCTTGAGGTTGACCGCCGCCTGCGTGCTGCGCGGGTCGAACGCCTTGGAGCCGAGGGTGTTGGCTTCTCGGTTGAGCTCCTGCATGAGGAAATCCAGCCGGCGCCCCGCAGCGCCAGCGGACTTGAGTACCCGCCGCACTTCGATGATATGGGTGTTGAGACGGTCCAGTTCTTCGGCGACGTCGCTTTTCTGCGCCAGCATGACCATCTCTTGCTCCAGACGCTGCGGGTCGAGCTCGGCCTGCATGTCGTGGAACCGGTCGAGGATCTTCTGCCGCTGCGCCGCCAGCATCTGCGGCACCAGCGCGCGCAGGGTGGTGACCTCGGTGGCCATGTTGTCCAGGCGCTCGTTGATCAGCCGAGCCAGCTCCTGGCCTTCGCGTTGGCGACCGACCTTGAGCTCCTGCAGGGCATCGTTGAACAGCGCCACGGCTTCGGCGTTGAGCGCCTGCGGGTCGCTGGCGTCAGCCACCAGCACACCAGGCCAGGCCAGCACTTCCAAGGGGTTGAGTGGCGCCGGCTGCTTGATCAGGCTGGCCACCGTCTCGGCGGCGGCGACCAGTTGCGCGGCGCGCTCACGGTCGACCTGCAGCGGTTTGCCGGTGCTGTCTTCATTAAGGCGCAGGGTGCATTCGACCTTGCCCCGCGACAGACCCTGGCGCAGGCCTTCGCGCACTGCGCCTTCAAGGTCGCGCAGGGCTTCGGGCAGGCGCAGGTGCGGTTCCAGGTAACGGTGGTTGACCGAACGTAGCTCCCAGACCAGGGTGCCTTGGCTGCCGGCGCGCTCGACACGAGCAAAAGCGGTCATGCTGTGCACCATGGGGGAGGACCTCGCAAAAGATGGTTGAACGGGGAGCCTTTCGGCTGCAAGGCGCAGGATTGTAGCGCAGTGCGGCCCTGGCGCCCAACTTACCCGGGGCAGCCGCCCATGTTACAGGCAGCCCCCGCCTGGGTGGGAAAAGGCGACAGGCTGCCAGGGGCACGACGATAGGCATGTCCTCGTCGGGCTGCGGGCTTTATAATGCTCGGCAGATTCAAGTCCCAGTACAGGTATCCCAAATGAAACGTCCAAGTGGTCGCGCCGCCGATCAGCTCCGCTCGATCCGCATCACCCGCAACTACACCAAGCACGCCGAGGGGTCGGTACTGGTCGAGTTCGGTGACACCAAAGTCATCTGCACGGTCAGCGTCGAAAACGGTGTACCCCGCTTCCTCAAAGGCCAGGGCCAAGGTTGGGTCACCGCCGAATACGGCATGCTGCCGCGCTCCACTGGCGAGCGTAACCAGCGTGAAGCCAGCCGTGGCAAGCAGGGTGGCCGCACCCTGGAAATCCAGCGCCTGATCGGTCGCTCCCTGCGCGCTGCGCTGGACATGAAAAAGCTCGGTGAAGTCACCCTGTATGTCGACTGCGACGTGATCCAGGCCGACGGTGGCACCCGGACCGCGTCGATCACCGGCGCCATGGTCGCCCTGGTCGATGCCCTGCGCGTGATCAAGAAGCGCGGCGGCCTCAAGGGCGGCGATCCGCTCAAGCACATGATCGCCGCCGTGTCGGTGGGCATGTACCAGGGCGAAGCTGTGCTCGACCTGGACTACCTGGAAGACTCCGCCGCCGAGACCGACCTCAACGTGGTGATGACCAGCGCTGGCGGTTTCATCGAAGTGCAGGGCACCGCTGAAGGTGCGCCGTTCCAGCCGGAAGACTTCAACGCCATGCTGGCGCTGGCGCAGAAGGGCATGAACGAGATCTACGAACTGCAGAATGCCGCCCTGGCGGACTGATTGCTGATGTAGAGATAAAAAAGGCGACCGTGATGGTCGCCTTTTTTTGTGCTGCCGGTGCTGACCTCTGTGATCAGATGGTCAGCGTCCAGTCATAATCCACGATCAGTGGCGCATGCTGGGAGAACCGCGGCTGGCGCGGCAGGCGCGCGTTGCGCACGAAGCGGCGCAGGCCTGGGGTGAGGATCTGGTAGTCGAACCGGTAGCCCAAGTTGAGCATCTCGGCCTGCTCGTTGTCCGGCCACCAGCTGTACTGGTCGCCTTCGCGGCTGACTTCGCGCAGGGCATCGACGTAGCCCATGTCGCCGACAATCGAGTCCATCCACGCCCGCTCGGGCGGCAGGAAGCCTGGCGATTGCTGGCTGTCGCGCCAGTTCTTGATGTCGAGCTTCTGCTGCGCGACGTAGAACGAGCCGCAGTAGATGTACTCGCGGCGCTTGCGGCGCTGCTTGTCCAGGTACTTGCCGAAATCGTCCATCAACTTGAATTTCTGGTTCAAGTCTTCGTCGCCGTTCATGCCCGAAGGCAGCAGCAAGGTGGCAATACTGACTTTGTCGAAATCTGCTTGCAGGTAACGCCCGTAACGGTCGGCTGTCTCGAAGCCCAGGCCGGTGATGACTGCCTTGGGCTGCATCCGCGAGTAGAGCGCCACGCCACCTTGGGCGGGCACCTCTGCATCGCAGGCATAAAGGAAATAGCCATCGAGCTGGAAAGCTGGGTCGTCGAGTTCAAAGGCCGAGGCGCGGGTATCCTGAAGGCAGATGACGTCGGCATTCTGGGCTTGTAGCCAGCTGAGCAAACCACGCTCGGCCGCAGCCTGAATACCATTAACGTTCACACTGATGATCCGCATAAATGGCCCCAAAAATCTCGTGCGTGTATGATACCCGAGCTCAACTCATTTAGCTAAATCCGTGGTGTCTGGGACTCTTCATGCAGCCGTATCAGCGCGACTTCATCCGTTTTGCCATCGATCGCGGCGTACTGCGCTTCGGTGAGTTCACCCTGAAATCGGGGCGTACCAGCCCGTACTTCTTCAATGCGGGCCTGTTCAACAGCGGCTCGGCCTTGGCCGAACTGGGGCGTTGCTACGCGGCGGCCATCGTCGACAGCAAGATCCCCTTCGACGTGTTGTTTGGCCCTGCGTACAAAGGTATTCCGCTGGCTTCGGCCACGGCGGTGGCCTTGGCCGACCGGCATCAGCTCGACGTGCCGTGGTGCTTCAACCGCAAGGAAGCCAAGGCCCATGGCGAAGGCGGCAGCCTGGTTGGTGCGCCGCTCGAAGGTAATGTGCTGATCATCGATGATGTGATCACTGCCGGTACTGCGATCCGTGAGGTCATGCAGATCATCAGTGCCCAGCAGGCCACCGCCGCGGGTGTATTGATCGCGCTGAACCGCGAAGAGCGCGGCAATGGCGAGCTGTCGGCGATCCAGGAAGTGGAGCGTGACTTCGGTATTCCGGTGGTCAGCATCGTTTCGCTGACCCAGGTGCTGGAGTTCCTTGCCGATGATCCGCAGCTCAAGCAGCATCTGCCTGCGGTAGAGGCGTATCGGGCGCAGTACGGGATCTGAGGATCGCGGGTAGAAAGACGGCGACCTGTGTGGGTCGCCTTTTTTTTTAGGTTATTCGCGGGTGGGCGGGGGCTGGGTTTGGGGCTTTTCGGTTGGCGGCTTATCCATTTGATGGGGTGGCGCTGCTGGCCCCTTCCGCCCTTACGGCCATCCCTTTCAAGGTGTTCTGAAAGTGCGCTTGGCGAGCTCAAGCCAAAGAAAAATTCAGAAAAATGCAGAGACCTTGAAAGGGATGGCCCTTACGGCGGGTTAATTTTTTTCTTGGAAAAAAGTAACCAAAAACCGCTGGCTCCCACATACGGCCCTCCGCTGCGCTGCGGGTCCCCTCGCTCCGGTCTTGCTCCGGGAGCACCGCGCTGTACGGCCCATCCTGGGCCTCAGCGCTTTGCGGCCATCCATGGCCTCCACCTCCCTGCGCAAGCCCTGCGCTCGGCCTCCTGAAGTCGCTGTAGATCAAGAGCAAGGTCAACAGCCAGGGCAACGGCTGGCGAATCGCTGCGCTCTCGCTTTGTTTATTCACCAGCGGATTTGTGGGGTGGCTGGCAGGGCTGCGCCCTGCGATTTGCATTGGCTGTACCGGCCTCTTCGCGGGACAAGCCCGCTCCTACAGGGATTGCGCAGATTTTGAATTCGGCGCAAATCCTGTAGGAGCGGGCTTGCCCCGCGAAGAGGTCCGAATATCCACCACACCTGCCACTATCGAAGACAACGCCAGCTCAGACGCCACCCGTAACTTCGCGACGTCAGGAGGCCGAGTGGAGGTCTTGCGCAGGGAGGTGGAGGCCATGGATGGCCGGAAAGCGCTGAGGCCCAGGATGGGCCGTACAGCGCGGTCCTCCCGGAGCAAGACCGGAGTGAGGGAACCCGCAGCGCAGCGGAGGGCCGGATGCAGGAGCAAGCGGTTTTTGGTTACTTTTTTCCAAGAAAAAAAGTGACCCGCCGTAAGGGCGGAAGGGGCCAGAAAAGCCACAACATCAAATGGATAAGCCCACAATTCCCAAGCCAAGCCAAGCCAAGCCAAGCCAAGCCAAGCCAAGCCAAGCCAAGCCAAGCCAAGCCCACAAATCATCTCCCCCAACAATCCGTGAAGAACCAATAAACCAGGCGACCTGTTAGGGCAATGCCGGCCACTTAAGACTAGGTCGCCTTTTTCGTGCCCTCTGCACTGAGGTTCAATCAGTGCCGTACTTGGGCGAACGCGGCCCGTACAGGATGCCGCCATTCGGATACGGCGACAGCAGGCGGGCACTGGTCATCCCGGCGATCGGGTAGCCGGCGTCGTCCTGCACGCTACTGATGATCTGGTTGATCGCCGCGGCCACCAGCAAGCCAATTACGCCGCCCTGGTTCTGCCGGCCTTCTTCGCTCGACGCGGTGGCGCTACCGGTCCACAAGGTGGCGCCGGTCTTGAGGTCGACCAGCTTGGCATTGGCGGTGACGATGGTCGCGCTGCTAATCACCATGTAGCGGGTGCCATAGTCGCTCACCGTCACGTACAGGCCGGCATCGGCGCCGAAGATCTCGTGCAGCTTGGTGGTCGGCAACTGGTGAATGTCGGCTGGAGTGGTCATGCCGTTCTGGCGGAAAGTTTCATCCACCAAGGCCACCGGCATCACGTAGTAACCGGCTTCGGCCAGCGGGTAGGTCACCTGCGACAGCATGCTGTAGGTGGCCTTGACGTCAGGCGAGTCGTTCAGCGGCGGCAGGATCAGGATCGACTTCGGCCGGCTCTGCTTGTAGGCCGAGTAGTCGATGGTCTTGCGCTCGGCACAGCCCGCGAACAGGGCCAGCACACAGGCGCCGACGATTAGTTGGGAGAGGCGCTTGATCACTGTTTGGCTCCTTGCCGGGCGTTACTCATCAAAAAGTCCATGTAGGCGGTCGACTCCGGGAACAGGGCCTTCTCGGTCTGGAACTGCTGGATCATCTGGTCATCCTTGCCCAGGCTCGAATAGATCAGGCCCAGCTGCGCGTGGTAGCCCGGCGGCACCGCGCCGTTCTTGGCCTTGATCTTTTCCAGGTCGCGCTCGAGGGCGATCGCCTGCTCTTCCTTGGACTGGCCCTTGAAGTACTCGTAGACCTGCGGCTGATAGCTTTCCCACTGGTAGAGGGTCTTGTGCGAATTGCAGCCAGCCAGCAGTAGGCCGCCCAGCACGAGGCCGGCGGCGGGGAGGGTGATGCGCATGGGACTGTCTTCCTTGTCGTGCTGGGCCGTTTACTGGGCTTGAGGCTTCCATTGACCGCTGTCGACGGCATCAACCAATTTGTTCACCGCTTCGCGCATGGCCAGGTCGAGGACCTTGCCATTGAGCGTCGAGTCGTAGCTGGCGGTGCCGCCGAAGCCGATGATCTCGCGGTTGGAGAGCGCGTATTCGCCGGCGCCCTGGCTCGAATAGACCACTTCCGAGGTACTGATGTTGACGATGTTCAGGGCTACTTTGGCGTAGGCAATCTGGGTCTTGCCGCGGCCGAGGATACCGAACAGCTGATGGTCGCCGACTTCCTTGCGGCCGAACTCGGTGACGTCGCCGGTGACCACGAAGTCTGCGCCCTTGAGCTTCTGCAGCTGCTTTTTGATGGCGGCTTCCTGCTGGATCTCGCTCATGTTGTCGCGATCGAGCACGTTGAAGCGGTTGGTCTGCTGCAGGTGGGTGATCAGGATGGTCTTGGCCTGCCCGCCGAGGCGGTCGACGCCGTCGGAGAAGATCCCGCGCATATAGCTGGAGCGGTTATCGAACTTGCCTACGGCAATGGGCGTGCGCAAGCCGCTGTACGGGCGGTTGACGCTCTCGACCTGTTGTACGGCAACGGCGGTGGATGTTTCAGTGGCGGCACAGCCAGCCAGGGACCCGACAGCCAGGGCGGCTGCCAGCACGAGTCCGTGTGATGCGTATTTCACGCGATTTCTCCAAGGTGAATGAACTGCATGGGGCTGCTTTGCAGCCCATCGCGGGCAAGCCCGCTCCCACGCAGCCCGAGTGGTGCGAGCTATGCGTAGGAGCGGGCTTGCCCCGCGATGGGCCGCAAAGCAGCCCCAAGAACTATCAGATATGACGCTTGTGGTTGGTAATCAGGGTACCCACGCCGCTGTCGGTGAAGATCTCCAGCAGCACCGCATTAGGCACGCGACCGTCGATGATGTGCGAGCTCTGCACGCCACCCTGGACCGCTTCCAGTGCACATTTGATCTTCGGCAGCATGCCGCCGTAGATGGTCCCGTCGGCGATCAGCTCGTTGACCTGCTCGGTGGTCAGGCCGGTCAGGACCTGGCCCTGCTTGTCCATCAAGCCGGCAATGTTGGTCAGCAGCATCAGCTTCTCGGCCTTGAGTGCCTCGGCAACCTTGCCCGCGACCAGGTCGGCGTTGATGTTGTACGACTCACCGTTGGCGCCGACGCCGATGGGCGCGATCACCGGAATGAAGTCGCCCTTGACCAGCATGTTGAGCAGGTCGGTGTTGACCCCGACCACTTCGCCAACGTGGCCGATGTCGATGATTTCCGGGGTGGTCATCTCAGGGGTCTGGCGCGACACGGTGAGCTTCTTGGCGCGGATCAGTTCCGCGTCCTTGCCGGTCAGGCCGATGGCGCTGCCGCCGTGACGGTTGATCAGGTTGACGATGTCCTTGTTGACCTGGCCACCGAGGACCATCTCCACCACGTCCATGGTCGCCGAGTCGGTCACGCGCATGCCGTCGATGAAGTGGCTTTCGATCGACAGGCGCTTGAGCAGGTCGCCGATCTGCGGGCCGCCACCGTGCACGACCACCGGGTTGATGCCGACGGCCTTCATCAGCACGATGTCACGGGCGAAACCGGTTTTGAGCTCTTCGCTCTCCATCGCGTTGCCGCCGTACTTGATCACCAGGGTCTTGCCGACAAAGCGGCGAATGTAGGGCAGCGCTTCGGACAAAACCTCGGCTACATGGGAAGCGGCATCGCGATCGAGGGTCATGCAGGGCTCCTGTAAGGAACAGATAGTCGGTCAGAACGGCAGTTGCAGGTCAGGGGCAACTCGCAGCAACTGGGCGCGGAAAACATCCTTGATACGTTGCAATTCGGCCTCGCTGTCGGCCTCGAAGCGCAGCACCAGCACCGGTGTGGTGTTGGAGGCGCGTACCAGGCCCCAGCCATGGGCGTAGTCGACCCGCACACCGTCGATGGTGGTCAGGTTGGCTTCGCCCCAGTCGGCGTCGCGTTGCAGTGCATCAATGATGCTGAATTTACCCTCGTCGGTCACATCAATATTGATTTCCGGCGTGGAAATATCGTCAGGGAACGCCGCAAACAGGCTTTCGGCGTCCTGGCCGGCCTTGCTGAGGATCTCCAGCAGGCGCGCGGCACTGTAGATGCCGTCGTCGAAGCCGTACCAGCGTTCCTTGATGAAAATGTGCCCGCTCATCTCGCCCGCGAGCAACGAACCGGTCAGTTTCATCTTCTTCTTGATCAACGAGTGACCGGTCTTCCACATTAGCGCGCGGCCGCCGTGCTGTTCGATCAGCGGGGTCAGGCGACGGGTGCATTTGACGTCGAAGATGATCTCGGCACCCGGATTGCGCGACAGCACGTCCTGGGCGAACAGCATCAGCAGGCGGTCGGGGTAGACGATGGTACCGGTGTTGGTCACCACGCCGACGCGGTCGCCGTCACCGTCGAAGGCCAGGCCGATATCGGCGCCGACTTCCTTGACCTTGGCGATCAGGTCTACCAGGTTTTCCGGCTTGCCCGGGTCCGGGTGGTGGTTGGGGAAGTTACCGTCGACCTCGCAGAACAGCGGGATCACTTCACAGCCCAGGGCTTCGATCAGTTGTGGGGCAATCACCCCGGCAGCGCCGTTGCCGCAGTCGACCACGACCTTGAGCGGCTTTTGCAGCTGAATGTCGGCGGTGATCTGGTCGTAGTAACGGGCGAGGATCTCGACTTTTTCCACACGGCCTTCACCGCGGGTCAAATCGTCGGTCTTCAAGCGGGTCAGCAGGGCCTGGATCTGTTCGTTGGCCAGGGTGTCGCCAGCGATGACGATCTTGAAGCCGTTGTAGTCGGACGGGTTGTGGCTGCCGGTGAGCATGACCCCGGACGTGCCAGCCAGCACATTGGCGGCGTAGTACAGCGCTGGCGTCGGCACCAGGCCGACGTCGCTGACCGTGCAACCGGCGTCAACCAGGCCCTGGATGAGTTGCTCGACCAGCATCGGGCCGGACAGGCGACCATCGCGGCCGACGGAGATGTTGGGTTCGCCCTGAGACAGGGTCTGTGCACCGATGGCGCGGCCGATCCAGTAGGCGGTCTCGGCGTGCAGGTTCTTGCCGACGATGCCGCGGATGTCATAGGCGCGGAAGATGCTCTCGGGCAAGTTGGGGACCAGCTGGGCCGTATCGTTCATCTCTGGGTGCTCCACTATCAAAGGCTTCTGGGTAGGCGCGAATTGCACGCTTGGACGGCACTTTTGCCAGAGAGTTCGCCATCCTTGGCGTGAACGGTCGTTATCCGGGCGTCAGTGGCTACCCGAATGGCCGAAGCCGCCAGCACCGCGCTGGCTCTCGTCGAAGGCTTCGACGATGTCGAAATGCGCCTGTACCACAGGCACCAGCACCAGCTGCGCGATGCGCTCGCCGATGGCGATGGTGAACGGCGTGTTGCCGCGGTTCCAGCAGGACACCATCAGCTCGCCCTGGTAGTCCGAGTCGATCAGGCCGACCAGGTTGCCGAGCACGATGCCGTGCTTATGGCCCAGGCCCGAGCGCGGCAGGATCAGCGCGGCCAGGCCCGGGTCGCCGACGTAGATCGACAGGCCGGTGGGGATCAGCAGGGTCTGGCCCGGCTCGAGGACGGTGTCCTCCTTGAGCATGGCGCGCAGGTCCAGGCCGGCGGAGCCGGGGGTGGCGTACTGCGGCAGGGGAAATTCGGCGCCAATGCGCGGGTCGAGAATCTTGGCTTGAAGAGCGTGCATGTAACTTATTGAACCTGATTGAGTCGTTCGGCGATAAAAGCAACCAGCTGACGGGCGATCTTGCCCTTGCTGGTCTGCGCGAAGAGGGTCTGGTGCTGCTGGCGGTCGATCACGGTCAAGGCGTTCTCCTCGCTGTTGAAGCCGATGCTGGGGTTGGCCACATCATTGGCGACGATCAGGTCGAGGTTCTTGTCCTTGAGCTTGCGCGTGGCGTAATCGAGCAAGTGTTCGGTCTCGGCGGCAAAGCCGACGCTGAACGGCCGATCGGCTCGGCCAGCCAGGGTGGCAAGGATATCCGGATTGCGCACCATCTGCAGCAGCATGCCGTCGCCGGTCGTAGGATCTTTCTTGAGTTTTTGCGTGGCGACTACTTCTGGGCGGTAGTCCGCGACCGCTGCCGAGGCGATGAACAGGTCGCAGGGCATAGCCGCTTCACAGGCCGCGAGCATGTCCCGCGCGCTGACCACGTCGATCCGGTTGACCCGGTCCGGGGTCTGCAGGTGCACGGGACCGGTGACGAGGGTCACCCGAGCCCCGGCTTCGGCAGCCGCTTCGGCCAGGGCAAAGCCCATCTTGCCGGAGCTATGATTGGTGATGTAGCGCACCGGGTCGATGTTTTCCTGGGTCGGCCCGGCGGTGATCAGCACGTGTTTGCCGGTCAGTGCCTGGCGCTTGAAGCTTTCCGCGGCGCACCAGGCCAGGTCGGCCGCTTCGAGCATGCGGCCCAGGCCGACGTCGCCACAGGCCTGGCTGCCGGAGGCCGGGCCGAACACCTGGATGCCACGGCTCTGTAGCAGCTCGAGGTTGGCCTGGGTGGCCGGGTCGCGCCACATGGCCTGGTTCATCGCCGGGGCTACGGCCACGGTGGCGTCGGTAGCCAGCACCAGGGTGGTCAGCAGGTCGTTGGCCATGCCTTGGGCCATGCGCGCCATGACGTCAGCGGTGGCCGGGGCGATCAGCACCAGGTCGGCCCATTTGGCCAGCTCGATGTGGCCCATGGCCGCTTCGGCGGCTGGGTCGAGCAGATCCATGTGCACCGGATGGCCGGACAGGGCCTGCAGGGTCAGTGGCGTGATGAACTCGGCACCGCCGCGGGTCATGACGACGCGCACCTGCGCGCCGTGTTCCAGGAGTCGGCGAATCAGCTCGGCGCTCTTGTAGGCGGCGATGCCGCCACCCACGCCGAGAACGATGCGCTTGCGATACAGCCGCTGCATAAGCTTGCCTTTTTCCAGTGAAAACGGGCGACGACGAAGAAGGCCTGCGGCAGATCGTCGCATTTACGAAGCGAAATAGATTACCACAGGGCCCAAACGCGCCGCAGTATGAGCCAAGGAGCAGCGATGAACATCAGGGAGTGGCCGGTAAACGAACGGCCAAGAGAGAAATTGCTGCACAAGGGGGCGGGGAGCCTGTCGGACGCCGAATTGCTCGCCGTGCTGCTAGGTTCAGGGGTCGCGGGGCAGAACGTGGTCGACCTGGCGCGCGGGCTGTTGGGGCGCTTTGGAGGGCTGAGACAGTTTCTCGAGGCGCAGCGCAGTGCCGTGCTGCAGGCGCCAGGGATGGGGCCGGTGAAGTATGCCCAATTACAGGCGTTGCTCGAGATCGGCCGGCGCTATCTGGACGAAACCATCGAGCGCGCGCCCGCCCTGGAGAGCCCGCTGGCGGTTCGTCGCTATCTGAAATCGATGCTGCGCCATGAGCCCAGCGAGGTGTTCGGCTGCCTGTTCCTGGATTCCAAGCACCGGCCGCTGGCGTTCGAGATTCTCTTTCGCGGCACCATCGACCGCGCCAGTATCTATCCCCGCGAGGTGGTGCGTCGGTCGTTGCTGCACAATGCGGCGGCGCTGATTCTGTGTCACAACCATCCTTCGGGGAATTGCGAACCGAGTCAGGATGATGTGCACATGACCTTGTCGCTCAAGCGCGGGCTGGCGCTGATCGATGTGCGGGTGCTGGATCATGTGATCATCGGCGACGGCGAGCCGCTGTCGATGCTCGAACATGGGTGGCTGGCGTGCTGATCTGCGAGCCAGTGCCGGCCTCTTCGCGGGACAAGCCCGCTCCTACAGGGTTTGCAGCGCTGCAAATCCTGTAGGAGCGGGCTTGCCCCGCGAAGAGGCCGGTTCAACCACCGCCAGCCAATGGTGTCAGCGCGTCACCGACACCTTGCTGAAATCCAGCCGCCCAAACGGGTTCACCTGATACCCCTCAACCCCCTGGCGCAACAAGGTCGCGGCGGTCGGATGCGCCAGCGGCAGCCACAGCGCCTGCTGCTGGATCAACGCCTGCGCCTGCTGGTACAGCCGGCTGCGCACACTCTGGTCGTTGGTGGTACGCCCAGCGCTGATCAGCTGATCCAGGCGGCTGTCGCAGAAGCGCGCGAAGTTGGTCCCGGACTTCACCGCTGCACAGGAAAACTGCGGCGTGAGGAAGTTGTCCGGGTCACCGTTATCACCCGCCCAGCCCATGAACAGCAGGTCATGTTCGCCGGCCTTGGCGCGGCGGATCAGTTCACCCCATTCGATCACGCGGATCTCGCTCTTGATGCCGATCTTGGCCAGGTCGGCCTGAAGCATCTGCGCGCCCAGGCTGGGGTTGGGGTTGAGCAGGCTGCCGGAAGGGCGGGTCCAGATGGTGGTAGTGAAACCGTCCGGCAGGCCGGCCTTGGTCAGCAGGGCCTTGGCTTTGTTCAGGTCGGTCGGGTAGCCCGGCAGGTCCTTGGCATAGCTCCAGGTGGTCGACGGGTAGGGGCCGTCGGCCTCAACGGCGGTGCCTTCGAACACGGCCTTGAGGTAGCTGGCCTTGTCGAACGCCAGGTTGATCGCCTGGCGTACTTCAGGCTTGTCCAGTGGCGGGTGCTGGCTGTTGATGGCGACAAAGGCGGTCATGAAGGCCGGGGTAGTGGCGACCTTGAGGTTGTCGTCCTTGCCGGCTTCGGCGATGTCCAGTGGCTTGGGCGACAGCGCCACCTGGCACTCGCCACGCTTGAGCTTCTGCAAGCGCACGTTGGCGTCCGTGGTGATCGCGTAGATCAGCGGGCCCACCGCCGGCTTGCCGGCGAAGTACTCGGCGTTGGCATCGAAGCGGACCTGGGCGTCCTTCTGGAAACGTTTGAAGACAAACGGCCCGGTACCCACAGGTTGGCTGTTGAGCTTCTCAGGGGTGCCCGCCTTGAGCAGCTTGTCGGCGTACTCGGCCGAGTAGATCGAGGCAAAGCCCATGCTCAGGGTGGCCAGGAAGGTCGCGTCCGGGTGGCTCAGGGTGAAACGCACGCTGTGCGGGTCGGGCGCGTCGATCGACTTGATCAGGCTGCCCAGTTGCAGCGACTGCGCATGCGGATAGCCGCCGGCGGCGGTCTTGTGCCAGGCATGGGCGGGGTAGAGCATGCGCTGGAAGCTGAACAGCACGTCGTCGGCGTTCAGCTCGCGGCTCGGCTTGAAATACGCCGTGTTGTGGAATTTGACGTCATCACGGAGCTTGAAGTCGTACACCAGGCCGTCGGCCGAGACCGTCCAGCTGAGGGCCAGGCTCGGTACCACCTTGCCATTCGTCGCGTCGAACTCCACCAGGCGGTTCATCAGCACGTCGGCCGAGGCGTTGGTGGTGGTCAGCGAGTTGTACTGGACCACGTCGAAGCCTTCCGGGCTGGCCTCGGTGCAGACGACGAGCGGCGCTGCCTGGGCAAGGCCGCAGAACAACAGGCTGGAAGAGAACAACAGGGAAAGGGCGGCGGCGCGCATCAAAGCTCCTTGGCTGGTCAGTGGCCCATCTGCCAGTGCAGTCTGGAAACGTCCTACCCTAGTGCGCGCGTTGGCAAATGACCACATCCTTTTTTACAATCCCTGCGACGAGCGGTCGACAGCGCGCGGGCCTAGTCGCTATGCTGGCCGCACTCGCTTGGCCCCTCGCAGATACTCATCTTCTGTTGTTGTGGCCGAGTCTTTCTGGTATAAAGCAGCGCTCTTTTCTAGGGGCTCGCTCTGTCGCGAAAGCGGATCCGGTCGATAAGACCCCCGGAAACACGGCGCCTGGCGCCATAGACTGAGAGATTAAGCGGCCAACCCATGCCGGGTTGGGCATGTGGTTTTAGAGGGCTGAGGCATGTCGAGAGTCTGTCAAGTTACCGGTAAGGGTCCGGTGACTGGGAATAACATTTCCCACGCAAACAACAAAACCCGTCGTCGTTTCCTGCCAAACCTGCAGCACCACCGTTTCTGGGTTGAATCCGAGAAGCGTTTCGTGCGTCTGCGCGTTTCCGCCAAGGGCATGCGTATCATCGACAAGCGCGGCATTGATGCCGTTCTGGTTGACATCCGCCGTGCCGGCGCCAAGGTTTAAGGGAGAGCATCATGCGTGAATTGATCCGTCTGGTATCGAGTGCTGGCACTGGCCACTTCTACACCACCGACAAGAACAAGCGCACCACCCCGGACAAGATCGAGATCAAGAAATATGATCCGGTCGTCCGTAAGCACGTGACCTACAAGGAAGCCAAGATCAAGTAATTGATCCGGCAACCTGAAAAACCCGCTTCTTCACGGAAGCGGGTTTTTTTATGCCTGGCTGAATAAGAAGGCAGCGGGTTAGTGCTCCGCAATCAAAGGGTTCTTTACGGGTTGCCGGGGGATGGTGGGTCTGGGGCTGGGGCCAGTGGCGCCACCACATCAAATGGATAAGCCCACAATGCCTAAGCCTGCCAAGTCCAGCCAAGCCAACAGCTCATCCCCCCCAACAACTAAAAAAGGGGCGCTCACCTGGAGCGCCCCTTTCCTGCTACAGACTGGCCAGCTTGAATCAGGCGATCTGCAGGCGATCAATCGCGCCGTTGCCATCGACGCCGATCATCACCCGGTCGGAGCGTATGTCCTTGGTGGTGATGTCGCGAGGGCCGGCAGCATAGGTCATGTTGGTGAGTTCGAGAATGTAGGGTTTGACGCTTTCTACATACTGCGAACCAATCACATGACGGGCAGGGGCGAGGATATCGGTGGTCATGGTGAATCTCCGTGAAGTGTCCTGGATTGGACGCCTTGATGATTCACCTGCTGGCCTGCCGATCAGCGGTACATAGTCACCACGCTAACCTGGGCAATCACTTCTGTTCGAACATCACGTAGATCTTGCGGCAGGGTTCGAGCACCTCCCAGGTGCCGGTAAACCCGGCCGGGATCACGAACCGATCACCGGCACGCAAGGTCTTGGCCTCGCCAGCGTCATCGCGCAGCACCGACACGCCCTGGACGATCTCGCAGTACTCGTGCTCGGTGTAGTTCACCGTCCATTGACCAACCGCACCTTCCCACACGCCCGCGGCAAATTGACCACAGGGGCTGGCGTAGTGGTTGTAGACGGTCTGATCGGGCTCACCCTTGAGGATTTTCTCCGCCGCCGGGCGGTAGCGCTCCGCTTCGGTCAGTACCTGGGCGAAGTCGACAATGCTCTTGATGCTCATGATTAGCCCTCTTGTTGTTTAATAAAATGCACATCAGTAGGCTTTTAGGCCGTTCGTGTCAAATATATTGATAGTTTGCACGGGCTGGTTTAGGGTTACGGGTGCCTGTGTGCGTTAGTCGCCCGGCCAGAATTTCTGACAGCGCCCGTGAGTCTCCAGTGCGGCGCTGCACCTTAACAAGAGGAGGAGTTTCGTATGACCACCCTGACTCGTGCGGACTGGGAACAGCGTGCCCAGCAACTGAAGATCGAAGGCCGTGCCTTCATCAACGGTGAATACACCGACGCCGCCTCCGCTGAAACCTTCGACTGCCTGAGCCCGGTGGACGGACGCTTCCTGGCCAAGGTTGCCAGCTGCGATCTGGCCGACGCCAACCGCGCCGTCGAAAACGCCCGCGCCACCTTTGATTCCGGTGTCTGGTCGCGCCTGGCCCCGGCCAAGCGCAAGGCCAAGCTGATCCGCTTCGCCGAACTGCTGCGCAAAAATGTCGAAGAGCTGGCGCTGCTGGAAACCCTCGACATGGGCAAGCCGATCGGCGACTCCTCGAGCATCGACGTCCCAGGCGCGGCGCAAGCCCTGCACTGGAATGCCGAAGCCATCGACAAGGTCTACGACGAAGTTGCGCCGACCCCGCACGACCAGCTTGGTCTGGTTACCCGCGAGCCAGTGGGTGTGGTCGGCGCCATCGTGCCGTGGAACTTCCCGCTGCTGATGGCCTGCTGGAAGCTCGGCCCGGCGCTGGCCACCGGTAACTCGGTGGTGCTCAAGCCGTCCGAGAAGTCGCCGCTGACCGCCATCCGCATCGCCCAACTGGCGATCGAAGCCGGGATTCCGGCTGGCGTGCTCAACGTGCTGCCAGGCTACGGCCACACCGTTGGCAAGGCCCTGGCCCTGCACATGGACGTCGACACCCTGGTGTTCACCGGTTCTACCAAGATCGCCAAGCAATTGATGATCTATGCCGGCGAATCGAACATGAAGCGCGTCTGGCTGGAAGCCGGTGGCAAGAGCCCGAACATCGTCTTTGCCGATGCGCCTGATCTGCAGGCTGCTGCCGAGTCCGCCGCCAGCGCTATCGCCTTCAACCAGGGCGAGGTTTGCACCGCAGGTTCGCGTCTGCTGGTCGAGCGTTCGATCAAGGATAAATTCCTGCCGCTGGTCGTCGAGGCGCTCAAGGCCTGGAAGCCGGGCAACCCGCTGGACCCGGCGACCACCGTCGGCGCCCTGGTCGACACCCAGCAGATGAACACCGTGCTGTCGTACATCGATGCCGGGCATCAGGACGGCGCCACGCTGCTGGCCGGTGGCAAGCGCATCCTTGAAGAGACGGGCGGCACCTATGTCGAACCGACCATCTTCGATGGCGTGACCAATGCCATGAAGATCGCTCAGGAAGAAATCTTTGGCCCGGTGCTGTCGGTGATCACCTTCGACACCGCCGAAGAAGCCATCGCCATTGCCAACGACACGCCGTACGGTCTGGCGGCGGGCATCTGGACCTCGGACATCTCCAAGGCGCATAAAACCGCCCGTGCCGTGCGCGCTGGCAGCGTCTGGGTCAACCAGTACGACGGCGGCGACATGACCGCGCCGTTCGGTGGCTTCAAGCAGTCGGGTAACGGCCGCGACAAGTCGCTGCATGCGCTTGAGAAGTACACCGAGCTGAAGGCGACCTGGATCAAGCTGTAAAAGCGGGGCTGTTGCACAGCCTTTCGCGGGGCAAGCCCGCTCCTACAGGAATTGCGTCGTACATTACTGCGACGCCGTCACTGTAGGCGCGGGCTTGCCCCGCGAAGATGCCACCACAGCCGGGCCGGCCCTCTGCCGTCCCGGCTGTGTCGTCTCTGTCATTCAACGATTTTTTGCCTGGGAGGCAGTCATGCGGTGGGCGACCTACTTTGCCGTGCTGGCGTCGGTGCTCAGTGTTGGTCTGGCGCTTGGCGTGAGCATGCCGCTGGTGTCCTTGCGCCTGGAAGGTTGGGGCTACGGCAGCTTCGCCATCGGCGTCATGGCGGCAATGCCGGCGGTCGGCGTACTGATCGGCGCGAGCCTGGCCAGCCGGCTCGCCGGCTGGGTCGGGGTGCCTGCGGCGATGCGTCTGTGCTTGTGGGGCGGGGCACTGTCGATTGGCCTGGTGGCGCTGTTGCCGAGCTATCCGCTGTGGCTGGCGCTGCGTTTGCTGATCGGTATGTCACTGACCGTGGTGTTCATCCTTGGCGAAAGCTGGATCAACCAACTGGTCGTCGAGCAGTGGCGCGGCCGCCTGGTCGCGCTGTATGGCAGCAGCTATGCGCTGAGCCAGCTAGCCGGGCCGCTGGTGCTGGGCTTTCTCGGCTCGGATGACGACTTCGGCTTCTGGGCTGCCACCGGACTGTTGATCGTGGCGCCGTTGCTGCTGTTGGGCCGCGGTGGAGCGCCGACCACCGAAGCCTATAGCGTCACCTTCAGGGACCTGGCCGCCTTCTGCCGGCGGCTGCCGGTGATCGCCTGGGCCATTGCCTTGTTCGCCGCGTTCGAGGCGATGATCCTTACCTTGCTCCCGGTGTATTGCCTGCAGCAGGGCTTTTCGGCAGAGATCGCGTTGTTCATGGTCAGCACCGTGGTGGTGGGCGATGCGGTGCTGCAACTGCCGATTGGTGCGCTGGCCGACAAGATGTCGCGGCAGACGTTGTTCAGTGGCTGTGCGGTGACCTTGATGGTATCCAGCCTGGCGATTCCGTTGCTCCTGGACACCGCGCTGATCTGGCCGGTGTGGGTGCTGTTCGGAGCCAGTGCCGGCGGCTTGTTCACGCTGTCGCTGATCCTCATCGGCGAGCGCTATCGGGATGATGCGCTGGTGCGGGCGAACGCCCATGTGGCGCAGCTGTGGGGGATTGGTTGCCTGCTTGGGCCGTTGCTGGCCGGGGCTGGGAGCCAGTGGATCAGCGGCCATGCGTTGCCGTTGCTGATGGCAGTCGGCGCGGCGGGGTTGGTGGTGCTGACGCGGCGCAAGGGCGCTTTCGAGCCGGCGTCTGCCTGATAGATCCTGGGGCCGCTGCGCGCCCCATCGCGACACAAGGCCGCTCCCACAGATACAGCGCAGGCCCTTGTGGGAGCGGCCCCAGCGATTTCAGCTCAAAGCATCTTCTCCAACCCCACCGCCTTGCTGATCCAGGCATTGAACCGCCGCCACATCCCGCCAGGTTCAGTGGTCAGCATATGCCGCTGGCCATTGTCTTCGGTCACCCAGACCATCTTGCCGTCGACCAGCGTCGGTTGGTAACTCAACGCGGGCGCCATGCCCTGCAGCGCCAGTTCACGGGTGTACTCGGCCAGCTCCGGGCTGTCCACCAGCACCCCCACCTCGGTATTCCACAGTACCGAACGCGGGTCGAAGTTGAACGAGCCGATGAACGTCTTGTGCCGGTCAAACACGATCGCCTTGCTGTGCAGGCTGGAGTCCGAGCCGCCATGGAAATTCAGGCCGCGGCTGGCACTGGGGTCGCCCGGTTGCCGACGCAATTCATACAGCTGCACCCCATGCTCGAGCAGCGCCCTTCGGTACGGCGCATAGCCGCCATGCACGGCGGGCACGTCGGTAGCTTCCAGTGCGTTGGTCAGCAGCCTGACCGAGATGCCCGCGTCGGCGTGGCTGGTCAGGTACAGCAAACCCGACTCGCCGGGGACGAAGTAGGCCGAGACCAGGATCAGCTCGTGCTGGACATTGTTCAGGTCGGGTGCCAACTGTTGGGTCATCAGCAGGTGCGGGTCGGGCTCATCACGGGCCAGGACCTTGCTCGGTGCATCCCACAGCGCCTGGCTGTGCGCCCAGATCAGTTCGTTGCGCCAGATGTCCAGGCGCGGCTCGGACTGATAGGCCATGAGCCGGTCATACAAGGCCTTGCGCTTGATGCGCGCCTCGGCCAGCCACACTTCAAGCCGCTGACGGCTGGCGTGCAGGTCGTCTGCGTCGGGCTGGCGCCAGAGGAAGTCGCCGATCGGCCGGCTCAGGGCGCTGTTCCAGTACTGGTCAAAGCCGTGCCCGAGCTGCTCGGCCACGGGGCCGACGCCGAGCAGGTCGATGTCGGTGAAGTTCAGGTTGGGCTCGGCGTCGAAATACTCGTCACCCAGGTTACGCCCGCCGACGATGGCCATGCTGTTGTCGACCAGGAACAGCTTGTTGTGCATGCGCCGGTGCTGCCGCGACAGGTTGAACAGACGCCCCATGGCGCGGGTGACGCCGGTGCTGCGGCCCAGGTTGAGCGGGTTGAACACGCGGATGTCGATGTTCGGGTGGGCGGCGAGGGTGCCGATCAGGGTGTCGAGGCCGTCGCTGGTGGTGTCGTCGAGCAGGATGCGCACGCGCACGCCACGGTCGGCGGCGCGCAGCAGTTCGTGGACCAGCGCCCGCGTGCTGAGGCCGTCATGGACGATGTAGTACTGCAGGTCGATGCTCGTCTGGGCATTGCGAATCAGCTCGGCGCGGGCGCGGAACGCTTCGTTGCTGTTGGGCAGCAGGCGAAACCCCGAGCGCCCCTCGTAGGGCGCAGCCTGGCGTAGCACCGAGCGGCCAAAGGGCGACTCGTTGGCGGGCAGCGCCTGGCTGACTTCACGGGGGGTACTGACGCTGGCGCAGCCCGAAAGGCCGAGCAACAGCACCAGCAACAGAGGCAGAGCTCGCTGGAGTCTCAAATAGTCGTCCTGTGCAGCAAAAGGCCAATGCGCTATTGACCACGGAAGGCGGCGCAAAGTTACGCCTCGGGGTGTTCCTCGACCAGTAGACGAAGGGCGGTTTCGCCGACCTTGCGTACCGCGGCCTCGATTTCGGCAGTTGGCCGCGCCGCATAGTTCATGCGCAGGCAGTGCCGGTACTTGCCCGAGGCGGAGAAGATACTGCCAACGGCAATCTGTACCCCTTGCTCAAGTAAAGCCCGGTTGAGGCGTAGCGTGTCGAAACTTTCCGGCAGCTCGAGCCACAGCATGAAGCCGCCCTGAGGCCGGCTGGCGCGGGTGCCCGGCGGGAAATAACGCGCCACCCAGTCGCTCATCAGGTCACGGCCACGCTGGTACTGGCTGCGCATGCGCCGCACGTGCGGGTGGTAATGACCCGCTTCGATGAAGTCGGCAATCGCCAGCTGCGGCTGGGCGGAGGTGCTGCCGGTGCTGATGTACTTCATGTGCAGCACCCGTTCCAGGTAACGCCCGGGTGCTACCCAGCCGATCCGCAGGCCGGGTGCGAGGGTCTTGGAAAACGAACTGCACAGCAGCACGCGGCCGTCCTCGTCGAACGACTTGACCGTGCGCGGGCGCGGGTAGGTGTAGGCCAGGTCGCCATACACGTCATCTTCGAGGATCGCCACGTCATAGCGCTGGGCGAGGGTCAGCAGGGCCTTCTTGCGTGCTTCGGGCATGATGTAGCCCAGCGGGTTGTTGCAGCTCGGGGTGATCTGGATGAGCTTGATCGGCCACTGCTCCAGCGCCAGTTCGAGCGCCTCGAGGCTGATCCCGGTGATCGGGTCGGTAGGGATTTCCAGGGCCTTCATGCCCAGGCCCTTGAGGGTCTGCATGGCGCCGTGGAAGCTGGGTGAGTCGACCGCGACGATGTCGCCTGGTACACACACGGCGCGAATGCTGGTCGACAGCGCCTCGTGGCAGCCGGTGGTCACCACCAGTTCGGCGGGGCTCAAATGGCAGCCGGAGTCGAGCATCAGCCGGGCGATCTGCTCGCGCAGGGCCAGGTTGCCGTGAATGTTGTCGTAATACAGCCCAGGCATGTCTTGGCGTCGGCTGAGCTGGGCGAGGCTACGCAGCAGTGGCTTGAGGGTCGGGCTGGTGACGTCGGGCATGCCGCGGCCGAGCTGGATCACTCCCGGTTCTGGGGTACTGCGGACCAGCTCCAGCACCTGCTCCCACTGAGAGATATCCACTGGCCGCTGGGCTGGCCGGCTGACGGCAGGCAAGGCGGGCAGGCTGCGATGTTCAGTGACGAAGTAGCCGGACTTGGGCTTTGGCGCCACCAGGCCGTTGTCTTCTAGCATGCGGTAGGCCTGCTGCACGGTACTCAGGCTGACCCCGTGCTCCAGGCTCAGGGCGCGCACCGAGGGTAGGCGCTGGCCTGGGCGGTACAGGCCTTGCTCGATACGGGCGCCGAGCAGCTCGGCGAGGTTCAGGTAGAGGGTCACGGCATACTCCCGCAGAAAACGCGATCTAGGACCAGTACAGATGGGCCGAAAATACAGCATTCAGCAGCGCAATCGCCAATTCTGTATCGAAATAATAAAGAATGTTTGCATCTGTATCAGGCAGGCCACCCGCGCGCATGCTTTCTCCACGGTTTGATCAGATGAGGAGGGTGCAGCAATGGGTGGTTTCAGCGATGTGCGCTTGCAACTGTTGGCCAAAGAGCTTGAGTCAGGGCAACAGCCACGTGTCTCCAATGCGCCCGCTGGCCTGGGGCGGTTCAGCCTGATGCTGCACCGCTGGACTACCCGCCGGGCGTTGCTGCAGCTGGATGACGCGCAGCTGCGCGATGTCGGCCTGAGCTGGGAGCAGGCGCGGATCGAGGGGCGTAAGCCTTTCTGGAAGGATTGAGTGGTGTTGCACCGACCCTGTTTCGGGCAGCGCAGTCCCCTGTAAGCGGGCTTGCCCCGCGAAGAGGCCGGTCCAGGCACCGTGGTGTATGGCACCGGCTGCGCCGGTTTCGCGGGTCAAGCCCGCTCCTACAGGGAATGTGTATCGCTCGCGATCAGACCAGTTCCTTCAGCCTGTGACACGGCATCCCATGACGCGCAACTCGCGATGTCGGCCTGAGCCGGGAACAGGCGCGGGACGACCCTGTTTCGGGCAGCGCAGCCCCCTGTAGGAGCGGGCTTGCCCCGCGAAGAGGCCGGTCCAGGCACCGAGGTGTATGGCGCCGGCTGCGCCGGTTTCGCGGGGCAAGCCCGCTCCTACAGAGAGAGAGTGTCGCTCGCGATCAGACCAGTTCCTTCAGCCTGTGCCACAGCATCCCAAGCGCCAACAACGGTGAACGCAGGTGCTTGCCGCCCGGGAAGGTGATGTGTGGCACCTTGGCGAACAGGTCGAAACGCCCGCTTTGCTGGCCACTGATGGCCTCGCCAAGCAGGCGCCCGGCCAGGTGAGTGGCATTCAGTCCATGGCCCGAGTAGGCCTGGGCGTAATACACGTTGGGCTGGCTGGCCAGCCGGCCGATCTGCGGCAGGCGGTTGGCGCCGATGCCGATCATGCCGCCCCATTGATAGTCGATACGCACGTCGGCCAGCTGCGGGAAGACCTTGAGCAGCTTGGGCCGCATGTAGCCGGCGATGTCTTGCGGGTCACGCCCGGAATAATGACAGGCGCCGCCGAACAACAGCCGATGGTCGGCCGAGAGGCGGTAGTAGTCGAGGGCCACGCGCTGGTCACAGACGGCCATGTTCTGCGGCAACAGGGCGCGCGCACGGGCTTCGCCCAACGGCTCGGTGGCGATGATGTAGCTGCCGGCCGGCAGCACTTTACCGCCCAGTTCGCGGTTGAGATCGTTGTGGTAGGCGTTGCAGCACAGCACCAAGGTCTTGGCGCGAACCTGGCCGGTGGCGGTGTGCACCTGCACCTGTGGGCCGTAGTCGATGCGGGTGACGGCCGAGTGCTCGTGCAGCCTGGCCCCCAACTGTGTGGCGACGGCGGCTTCACCCAGCGCCAGGTTGAGCGGATGGAGATGACCCGAGCCCATATCGATCAGGCCGCCGACGTAACGGTCGGAGTCGACCACGGTATGGATCTGCTCGGCACTCACCAGGCGCAGTTCATGGGCGTAGCCGAGGCTGCGCAGTTCTTCGGCGTCTTCAGCGAAGCCTTGCAGCTCGCCAGGTTTGTTCGCCAGGTCGCAATAGCCCCAGGTCAGGTCGCAGGCGATGGCGTGGCGCTCGACCCGTTGGCGGACGATGTCCACCGCCTCGAGGCCCATCAGCTTGAGGCTGCGCACGCCTTGTTCACCAACCACCGGCAAGAACTGCTCGAGGCCATGACCGACGCCGCGGATCAATTGACCGCCATTGCGGCCACTGGCGCCCCAGCCGATTTTGTTGGCTTCGAGGAGAATCACCGAGAGGCCACGCTCGGCCAGTTCGATGGCGGTGTTCAAGCCTGAATAGCCGCCACCGACGATGCACACGTCGGCACTGTGCTGGCCTTGCAGGGCAGGGTAGTCAGGTTGCGGCGCGCTGCTGGCGGCATAGTAGGAGGCGGCGTGCTGCGCGCTGTGGATCATGGGGCGGCCCTGGGGAATTGGTTGAGGACGGCGAGGATAAGCCGTGGCTTCGCAGTGGGGCAACCGGCGAGGCTTAGCCCACAGGCATCGCGCCGCTTTTGAGGTCGACGCTCAACCCTGTGGGAGCGGCCTTGTGTCGCGATGGGCCGCGCAGCGGCCCCAATCGGTCTAGAATGCGCGAACCTTTCTGCGATTCAGCCCGACCATGTCCTGCAACCGCCACAAGATCCACTTTCTGCGCGAACTGATCCCTTCCTTCGAGTGCGAACCCGGCTGCCACGACTGCTGTGGCCCGGTCACCACCTCGGCCGAAGAAATGGCCGAGCTGCCGCGCAAATCCAAGGCCGAGCAGGACGCCGCCCTCGAACGCCTCGACTGCGTTCACCTCGGCCCGCAGGGCTGCACTGTCTACCAGGAGCGGCCAATGATCTGCCGCCTGTTCGGTACCACCCCGCGCCTGGCCTGCCCGCGCGGCCGTGGCCCGGCGCAACCGATCGACCCGCAGGCCGAGCAACTGGTCCACCAGTTCATCGCCAGTACCCGCCAGGTGCTGGTCTGAGCCTCAGTCCGGAATCGGCAGGCACAGGCTCTCTTTGACTTCTTCCATGACGATGTAGCTCTTCGATTCGCGCACGTGCGGCAGCTTCAGCAGGATGTCGCCGAGCAGCTTGCGGTAGGAGGCCATCTCCGAGATACGCGCCTTTACCAGGTAGTCGAAATCCCCCGATACCAGGTGGCATTCGAGCACGTGCGGCAGCTTCAGCACCGCGCGGCGAAACTCCTCGAAGGTATCGCCAGACTTGTAGTCCAGGCTGATTTCGACAAACACCAGCAGGCTGCCCTTGAGGTGCTGCGGATTGAGCCGGGCGTTGTAGCCCATGATGATCCCTTCGCGCTCCAGACGGCGCACGCGCTCGGTGCACGGGGTCGTGGAAAGCCCTACTTTTTCGCCCAGTTCGGTGAAGGAAATACGCCCGTCATTCTGCAGGATACGCAGAATGTTGCGGTCGATCTTGTCCAGTTCACGTTTGCTCTGATGCTGGGTTCTCATAGGGGATGCCCCTCCGTAAAAGGCAACTGTGCCGAGAATTGTCGCCAAATATAGGCTTTTATATAGTGAAATGCACTGGCCTGTCCTTTTTATACTGCGCGCATCCAAGCCATTCCAACAAAAGATTGCGGTGCGCCGCATGCG
The DNA here is from genome assembly GCF_017875955.1 of Pseudomonas sp. BP8. GTDB lineage: Bacteria > Pseudomonadota > Gammaproteobacteria > Pseudomonadales > Pseudomonadaceae > Aquipseudomonas. Next base: position 661,258 of record NZ_JAGINK010000001.1, read on the forward strand.
AGGGATAAACGATGCGAGTTCTGGTACTTGGTAGCGGTGTGATCGGAACCGCCAGTGCCTATTACCTGGCCCGGCAAGGTTTTGAAGTGACGGTGGTCGACCGCCAGCCGGCGGTGGCCATGGAAACCAGCTTTGCCAACGCTGGCCAGATCTCGCCCGGCTATGCCTCGCCGTGGGCTGCACCGGGCGTACCGCTCAAGGCCATCAAGTGGCTACTTGAGCGTCATGCCCCGCTCGCCATCAAGCTGACCGGCGATGTCGACCAGTACCTGTGGATGGCGCAGATGCTGCGCAACTGCACCGCCAATCGCTATGCGGTGAACAAGGAACGCATGGTGCGCCTGTCCGAGTACAGCCGCGATTGCCTCGACGAGCTGCGCGCCGAAACCGGCCTGGCTTACGAAAACCGCGCACTGGGCACTACCCAGCTGTTCCGCACCCAGGCCCAGGTTGATGCCGCGGCCAAGGACATTGCTGTCCTTGAACAGTCTGGCGTGCCCTATGAGCTGCTCGACCGCGACGGCATCGCCCGCGTCGAGCCGGCCTTGGCCGGGGTCAAGGACATTCTGGCCGGCGCGCTGCGCCTGCCCAACGATCAGACTGGCGACTGCCAGCTGTTCACTACCAAGTTGGCCGAGATGGCCATCAAGCTGGGCGTTGAGTTCCGCTTCGGCCAGGACATCCAGCGCCTGGACTTCGCCGGTGACCGGGTCAACGGTGTGTGGATCGACGGCAAACTGGAAACTGCCGACCGCTATGTGCTGGCGCTGGGCAGTTACTCGCCGCAGTTGCTCAAGCCGTTGGGCATCAAGGCGCCGGTCTACCCGCTGAAGGGCTACTCGCTGACCGTGCCGATCACCGACCCGGCCATGGCCCCGACCTCGACCATTCTCGACGAGACCTACAAGGTCGCGATCACCCGCTTCGACAACCGCATTCGCGTCGGCGGCATGGCGGAAATCGCCGGTTTTGACCTGTCGCTCAATCCGCGTCGACGCGAAACGCTGGAGATGATCGTCAACGACCTTTATCCTCGCGGCGGCGACCTGAGCCAGGCGAGTTTCTGGACCGGCCTGCGCCCGGCGACTCCGGACGGTACGCCGATCGTCGGCGCCACGGCGTTCCGTAACCTGTTCCTCAATACCGGTCACGGCACCTTGGGCTGGACCATGGCGTGTGGTTCGGGGCGTTTGCTGGCCGACCTGATTGCCCGGCGCAAGCCGCAGATCAGCGCCGAAGGCCTGGATATTTCGCGTTATGGCAACAACCGCGAAGTGGCCAAGCACGGTAGCCCGGCACCGGCTCACCAGTGAGCGGCCGAGCTCGATAGAATTGCACAGGCTGTGCCGGCCTCTTCGCGGGGCAAGCCCGCTCCTACAGGATTACCTATACCGTTGTAGGCGCGGGCTTGCCCCGCGAAGAGGCCGCCAGCTTCACCCCTTCAATACCAGACTGACCATAAGGCTGCCGCCATGCGTCCCGCCCGTGCACTGATCGATCTGCAAGCCCTGCGTCACAACTACCGCCTGGCCCGTGAGCTCTCCGGCGCCAAGGCCCTCGCCGTGATCAAGGCCGATGCCTATGGCCATGGCGCGGTGCGTTGTGCCCTGGCCCTGGAGGCCGAGGCCGACGGTTTTGCCGTCGCCTGCATCGAGGAAGCACTGGAACTGCGCGCGGCCGGCATCAAGGGCCCGATCCTGTTGCTCGAGGGCTTCTTCGAGGCCAGCGAACTGGCGCTGATCAGTGAGCACGACCTGTGGTGCGTGGTGCATTCGCTGTGGCAGCTGGAGGCGATCGAACAGACACCAGTCCACAAGCCGCTGAAGGTCTGGCTCAAGCTCGACACCGGCATGCACCGCGCCGGCGTGCATCCCAAGGATTACCACGACGCCTACCAGCGCCTGCTGGCCAGTGGCAAGGTTGCGCGCATCGTGCTGATGAGCCACTTCGCCCGTGCCGATGAACTGGACGTCGACGCCACCGCGCAACAGCTCGCCGTGTTCGAGGCCGCCCGGCAGGGCCTGAGCGCCGAGTGCAGCCTGCGCAATTCACCGGCGCTGCTCGGCTGGCCGCAGGTGCCCAGCGACTGGGTGCGCCCCGGCATCATGCTGTATGGCGCCAGCCCCTTCGAAGTGGCGCAGGCCGAGGCAAAGCGCCTGCAGCCGGTGATGACCCTGCAATCGCGGATCATCAGCGTGCGCGAACTGCCCGCCGGTGAGCCGGTTGGCTATGGGGCGAAATTCATCAGCCCGCGGCCGACCCGGGTTGGCGTAGTCGCCATGGGTTACGCCGACGGTTACCCACGGCTGGCCCCCAACGGCACGCCGGTGATGGTCGCCGGCAAGCGCACCCAGCTGATCGGTCGGGTGTCGATGGACATGCTCTGCGTCGACCTCACCGATATCCCCGAGGCGACCCTCGGCAGCCCGGTGGAGCTGTGGGGCAAGCAGGTGTTGGCCAGCGACGTGGCGATGCAGGCAGGCACCATTCCTTACCAGATCTTCTGCAACCTCAAGCGCGTGCCGCTGGACTATATCGGCGAATAAGGCGCTGAAGCGGACAGGCTGGGGCCTCGAGTGTTGTAAATACTGAACGGCATTGCCATGATATCGTTCACACTCGACCCCACCCCTAACGTTTCAGGAGGCTCCAGCTTTGGACGTCGGCGAACGACTGCAAGCCATCCGCAAGCTCAAGGGCCTGTCCCAGCGCGAGCTCGCCAAACGTGCGGGGGTGACCAACAGCACCATCTCGATGATCGAGAAGAACAGCGTCAGCCCCTCGATCAGCTCACTGCGCAAGGTGCTCAGCGGCATTCCCATGTCGATGGTCGAATTCTTCTCGGTCGAGCTGGCTGCAGAGAGCCCTACGCAAATCGTCTACAAGGCCCACGAGCTGATCGACATCTCGGACGGTGCAGTGACCATGAAGCTGGTCGGCAAGTCGCACCCCAACCGCGCGATTGCCTTTCTCAACGAGGTCTATCCGCCCGGCGCCGATACCGGCGAAGAGATGCTCACCCATGACGGCGAAGAGACCGGCATCCTCCTTGAAGGCCGCCTCGAACTGGTGGTTGGCGGTGAGACCTTTCTGCTCGAGGCCGGCGACAGCTACTACTTCGAAAGCACCCGTCCGCACCGCTTCCGCAACCCGTTCGATGAGCCGGCACGGCTGATCAGCGCGGCCACGCCGTCGAACTTTTGATCCAGCGCAGCGTATTGATTCGCTAATACCCCTTTCCAGTGTGTGGTCGTTTCACGGGTGTTGGGATCCCGCTATACTTTTCAACGCCTGCAATTCGTGACTGCCGGCGTGATTAGCCACCATGAGGGTGTACGCGTGAACCAAATCAAGAAGATGCTGGCCGTACCAGCAGCCGTTTTCGCCCTCTGGGCAATCAATGCACACGCCGCAACCAATGACGATATTGCCAAGCGCCTCGAGCCGGTCGGCCAGGTGTGTGTGCAGGGCCAGGAATGCAAGGGCATGGAAGTGGCTGCCGCAGCCAGCGGTGGTGGCGCCAAGACACCTGACGAGATCATCGCCAAGCACTGCAATGCCTGCCATGGCACCGGCCTGCTGAATGCGCCGAAGATCGGTGATGCGGCGGCCTGGAAAGAACGCGCTGACCACCAGGGTGGGCTGGACGGGATTCTCGCCAAGGCGATTACCGGGATCAATGCGATGCCGCCCAAGGGTACCTGCGCGGATTGCTCGGATGAAGAGCTCAAGGCTGCGATCCAGAAGATGTCGGGTCTTTGAGTCAGCACTGATTTTGCGAAGTCCGTCTTATGGCGTGATGCTGTTCACTCAAGAATGCCGGGGCCGCTTTGCGGCCCTTTCGCGACACAAGGCCGCTCCCACGCCGATCGTGTCTGCCCCATTTACAGGGCAAACGCGGACATTGTGGGAGCGGCCTTGTGTCGCGATGGGCTGCAAAGCAGCCCCGGCTTACTCAAGCCAGACTAAATCTCAAAGACCTTGAAAGGGCTGGCCATAAGGCGGGCTTTGTTGTTGGGTTTATATTTGTTGCGGCTTTTTCGCGGGTTAATCCGCGAAAAGGGCACTGCAGCAATTGCTGGCTGCCCACGGTCCAACCCCTGAACGCACGGATGTCACAGGAGGCACAGATGGCCCACAGCTGCTCCATCGACCAGGCCGTAGAGCAGGTCCTGGCCCAACTTCCAGCCCATATCCACATGGGCCTGCCCCTGGGCCTGGGCAAGCCCAACGCTTTCGTCAACGCGCTCTACGCTCAGGTCCGCGCACTGCCAGAACGGCGCCTGACCATCTATACCGCCTTGAGCCTTGGTCGCCCACCCTTGGGCGACGGCCTGCAACGGCGCTTTCTCGAGCCGTTCATCGAACGGGTGTTCGCCGACTACGAAGAACTCGACTATCTCGCCGACCTGCGCAATGACGCACTGCCACCGAACATCCGTGTCGAGCAGTTCTTCATGCAGCCCGGCAGCCTGCTGCACAGCGACATGGCGCAGCAGGACTATGTCAGCAGCAACTACAGTCACGCCGCCCGCGACATCAATGCCAAGGGTCTGAACCTGATCGCCCAGCTGGTCGCACAAACCCCGGAGTGTCCCGATCAGCTCAGCCTGGCGTGCAACCCGGACATCACCCTCGACCTGCTGCCGATGATCGCCAAGCGTCGCGCCGCCGGCGAGACCATCCTGGTGCTGGGCCAGGTGCATGCCGAGCTGCCGTACATGCCCGGCGCCTGCGAACTGCACCGCGATGCCTTCGACCTGCTGATCGACACGCCTGAGCGGCGGCGGTTGTTTTCCACGCCGAACATGCCGGTCGCCACCCAAGATCACTGCATCGGCCTGCACGCCAGCAGCCTGGTACGCGACGGCGGCACCCTGCAGATCGGCATCGGCGCGATGGGCGATGCCGTTGCGGCGGCCTTGCTCGCCCGCCAGGGAGACAACGAGGGCTATCGCGCGCTGCTGGACGATCTGGACCTGCAGCCGTGGCACCAACTGATCGAGCGTGAAGGGGGCCTGGATGGCTTCGCCCAGGGCCTCTACGGCTGCAGCGAGATGTTCGTCAACGGTCTGTTGGCGTTGGCCGAGGCGGGTGTGGTGCGCCGGCCCGCCGATGAGCAGGGGGTGTTGGTGCATGGTGGCTTCTTCCTCGGCCCACGGGCGTTCTATCAGCGCCTGCGCGAGATGCCGCTGGAGCAGCGCAAGCAGTATGCGATGACCGCCATCAGCTATATCAACGAGCTGTATGGCCAGGAAGACCTCAAGCGCCGCCAGCGCCGCGATGCGCGGTTCATCAACACGGTATTCGGCATGACCCTGATGGGTGCCGGGGTCGCCGATCAGTTGGAAGATGGCCGCGTGTTGAGTGGCGTCGGCGGCCAGTACAACTTTGTCGCCCAAGGCCACGCGCTGGAAGGCGGGCGCTCGATCCTGCTGCTGCGCAGTTGGCGCGAGGCGGGCGGGGAGGTGACTTCAAACCTGTACTGGAGCTACGGCCATTGCACCATTCCCCGTCACCTGCGCGACATCGTCGTCACCGAGTACGGCATTGCCGACCTGCGCGGGCAGACCGACAGCGAGGTGATTGCGCGCTTGCTGGCGATCAGCGACTCGCGGTTTCAGGCTGAACTGATGGAACAGGCCAAGTCGGCGGGCAAGCTGGCCAAGGGATTCGAGCTCGATGCGCGGTTTTGCGCCAACACCCCGGAACGACTTGAAGCGCTGCGCGAACGGCATCCGCGGATGTTCCCGGAGTATCCGCTGGGCAGTGACTTTACGGCGCAAGAACGCGACCTGTTCAGGGCGCTGAACTGGCTGAAGAGCAAGTTCAAGCTGAGCGAGGTGCTTGAGCTGGGCAAGGCGGCACTGGATGCGCCGGCGCCTGAAGCCTACCCGGAACAGTTGGCAAGGATGGGGCTGGAGCAGCCGCAAGGGCTGAAAGAAGAGCTGTACCAGCGCTTGCTGCTGGCGGGCCTGCAGGCGACTCGCTGATTTTGGGGCCGCAAAGCGGCCCCAACAGCCGTTACTCGATGAAGCTGACCACACCACCTGCCAGCGACTTCACCCGAGCCAGCGATTCAACCCGGTAACCCTGGCTGTCCAGCTCGGCCCGGCCGCCCTGGAACGACTTCTCGATGACGATACCCAAGCCGGCAACGGTGGCACCGGCCTGCTTGATGATCGAGATCAGCGCCTGCGACGCCTTGCCGTTGGCCAGGAAGTCATCGATTACCAGCACGCGGTCGCTGCTGTTGAGGTGACGCGGCGAAATTGCCACGGTGTTCTCGGTCTGCTTGGTGAAGGAGTACACCGAGGCAGTCAGCAGGTTCTCGGTCAGGGTCAGCGACTGGTGCTTGCGGGCGAAGAGCACCGGCACACCCAGTTTCAGCCCGGTCATCACCGCCGGCGCAATGCCCGACGCTTCGATGGTGACGATCTTGGTCACGCCGCTGTCGGCATACAGACGGGCGAACTCGTCACCGATCAGCTGCATCAGCGCAGGGTCGATCTGGTGATTGAGAAACGCGTCGACTTTGAGAACCTGGTCGGAAAGCACGATGCCTTCTTCGCGAATCTTCTGCTGCAGTGCTTCCACTGTGGAATTCCTCGATGTAGCAAAAATGGCCACGGCTGTGTGCTGTGGCAAAGTTTAAAGGTGATTAGCGCTTGAGCATGGCCCGTATATCGGCCAATGCGTTGTTGCCACGCGCGGCTTTGACTTCCACCGGCGCATCATCCAGGCCTTCCCACGACAGATCGTCCGGCGGCAGTTCATCAAGGAACCGGCTGGGCGTGCAGTCGATGATTTCGCCGTACTGCTTGCGCTTGGCGGCGAAGGTAAAGGCCAGGGTCTGGCGCGCGCGGGTGATGCCCACGTAAGCCAGGCGCCGCTCCTCTTCGATGGTGTCGGCCTCGATGCTGGAGCGGTGCGGGAGGATCTCTTCTTCCATGCCCATGATGAACACGTAGGGGAATTCCAGGCCCTTGGAGGCATGCAGGGTCATCATCTGCACGCCTTCGGCATTGTCTTCTTCTTCCTGCTGGCGCTCGAGCATGTCGCGCAAGACCAGCTTGCCGATGGCATCCTCGATGGTCATGTCACCCTCTTCGTCTTTTTCGAGGGTGTTCTTCAAGGCATCGATGAGGAACCAGACGTTACTGATACGGAAGTCCGCCGCCTTGTCGCTGGCAGTGTTCTGGCGGATCCAGTTCTCGTAGTCGATGTCGCGGACCATCTCGTGCAGCGCGGCGATCGGGTCGTCCAGTGCGACCTTGTGGCGGACGCCGTCGAGCCAGTGCTTGAAGCGCTGCAGCCGCTCGGTGTAGCGCGCGTCGAGGTGCTCGCCCAGGCCTATCTCGTCGCTGGCGGCGTACATCGACACGCCACGCTCGGTGGAATAGTTGCCGAGCTTTTCCAGGGTGGTCGAGCCGATTTCCCGGCGCGGCACGTTGATCACCCGCAGGTAGGCGTTGTCATCGTCCGGGTTGACCAGCAGGCGCAGGTAAGCCATGAGGTCCTTGACCTCCTGGCGGCCGAAGAAGCTGTTGCCGCCCGACAGGCGATACGGCACCTGGTGGTGCTGCAGCTTGAGTTCGATCAGCTTGGCCTGGTAGTTGCCCCGGTAGAGGATGGCGAAGTCGCTGTAGGGGCGGTCGGTGCGCAGGTGCAAGGTGAGGATTTCCATGGCCACGCGTTCGGCCTCGGCGTCCTCGTTCTTGCAGCGGATCACCCGGATCTCGTCGCCGTGGCCCATTTCGCTCCACAGCTGCTTCTCGAAATCGTGCGGGTTGTTGGCGATCAGCACGTTGGCGCAGCGCAGGATACGGCTGGTGGAGCGGTAGTTCTGCTCGAGCATCACCACCTTCAAGGAAGGGTAGTCGTCCTTGAGCAGCATCAGGTTTTCCGGGCGGGCGCCGCGCCAGGCGTAGATCGACTGGTCGTCGTCGCCAACCACGGTGAACTGGTTGCGCATGCCGATCAGCATCTTCACCAGCAAATACTGGCTGGCGTTGGTGTCCTGGTATTCATCCACCAGCAGGTAGCGCACCTTGTTCTGCCAGCGCTCGAGTACCTCGGGGTTTTCCTGGAACAGCTTGACCGGCAGCAGGATCAGGTCGTCGAAGTCCACTGCGTTGTACGCCTTGAGCGTGCGCTGGTAGTGGGTGTAGACGATCGCGGCGGTCTGCTCGCGCGGGTTACGGGCTTTTTCCAGGGCCTCGGCGGGCATGATCAGGTCGTTCTTCCAGGCACCGATCATGTTCTTGATCTCGTCGATGCCGTCGTCGCCGGAGTATTCCTTCTGCATGATGTCCGACAGCAACGCCTTGATGTCGGTCTCGTCGAAGATCGAGAACCCCGGCTTGTAGCCCAGGTGCTGATGCTCCTTGCGGATGATGTTCAGGCCCAGGTTGTGGAAGGTGCAGACCGTCAGGCCGCGGCCTTCGCCGGCGCGCAGGAGGGTGGCGACCCGCTCCTTCATCTCGCGCGCGGCCTTGTTGGTAAAGGTCATGGCGACGATGTACTGGGCACGGATGCCGCAGTTCTGGATGAGGTGGGCAATCTTGCGCGTGATCACGCTGGTCTTGCCTGAGCCGGCACCGGCGAGCACCAAAAGAGGGCCGCCGACGTAGTCACAGGCTTCTTGTTGCCGGGGATTGAGTCGGGACATGCTAGAAACCGGGGGTCGCCAGAAAATAGCCGCGCATTCTAACAGGCCTGCAGGGGTTATGGCGCGACCGTCTGACGCCGGAGTCAGACTTTTGCCTGGCGAGCCCGGCCTGACGAGGCTGGCAAGGGCATACCCGACACAATCCAGCTGCCGACCTAATCGGATTGCCGGCTGTGCAACTTTCGCGCAGGATGCACGACAAAATGCGTCGGCCTTGACCAGGGAAAGGCATGTTTAAAAGTGAAAATCATTTTCACTCATGCGGTAGGATACCGCGCGTAAACCGTTGCACCGACCTCGCCCTAAGGAGCCCGCTTGTCCACGCCTGTCGAACCCTTGCGTTTGCTGCTGTTGGCTGATGAGCCGGCATGGGCCGTCCGATTACGCGAATGCCTGCAGCCACTGGCTGGCAGTGCCGTCTTGCTCACTGCACCCAACTGGGAAGCAGTCGACACCCTGTTCGCCCATGACCGCCAGGCCGTAGTGCTGGCCACGCCGGACCTGCTGCCGACCCCGGGCCGCTGCGAGCTGCCGACCATCCTCTTGCTCGAGCATGAGCCCGACGTCGCGCCCGCCGGCGTCAGCGACTGGCTGGTGCAGGCACAGCTGACCGCCGACACCTTGCGTCGCTGCCTGCGCCACGTGCGCGAGCGTGGTGTGCTGGTCGCCACCCTGCAGCGCCTGGCTGAGCAGGACCCACTCACCGGCATCGCCAACCGCCAGGGCTTCCAGGCCCTGCTGACCAGCCGCCTGGCGGTCAACGACGGTCGCGGCGTGGCCCTTGGTCATCTCGACCTGGACAATTTCCGTCACGTCAACGATGCCCTCGGCCATCAGGGCGGCGACCGCCTGATCCTGCAGGTGGTGACGCGCCTCAAGCAACAGCTGGAAGCCGGCGACCAGTTGGCGCGGCTGGGCAGCGACGAATTCGCCTTGTTGATCGACACCCGCCGCGACCCGCATCGCGCCGAATGGCTGGCCGAGCGTATCGTCGAAGCCCTCGGTGAGCCTTACTGGATCGACGGCGAAAGCCTGTTGGTCGGCTGCAGCCTGGGCCTGGCCCACGCCCGTGCGCAGAGTGGCGCCGACCCGTTGATGTGGCATGCGCACATCGCCATGCGCCAGGCCAAGGGCAGCCAGGGCTGCACCTTCCATGTGTTCAATGAGCGAATCAACCACAACGCGCGCAGCCTCGCCGACCTTGAAGGTGAGCTGCGCCGCGCCTTGCGCCGGGACGAGCTGGAGCTGCACTACCAGCCACGGCTGAACTTGGCCGATGGCAGCATCGTCGGCCTTGAGGCGCTGGTGCGCTGGAACCATCCCGAGCGGGGTCTGCTGGCACCGAGCGAATTCGTCCCGCTGGCCGAGCAGAGCGGGCTGATCGTGCCGCTGGGCTACTGGGTCATCTCCCGTGCCCTGCGTGACATGCAGGCGCTGCGTGAGCACGGCTTGCAGCCGCTGCACATGGCAGTCAACCTGAGTTTCCGTCAGTTCCAGGACAGCCAGTTGCTGGCCACGCTGAGCCGCTTGATCATCGAGCACGGTGTCGATGCCCGCTGGCTGGAGTTCGAGCTGACCGAGACGGCGGTGATGCGCCGCAACGAGCTGGTGCGCCAGACCATGGACGCGCTGGGCCGGCTTGGTGTGCGTTTTTCGCTGGATGACTTCGGCACGGGGTTCTCGTCGTTCGTCCACCTCAACAGCCTGCCGATCACGTTGCTCAAGGTCGACCGCAGCTTTGTCGGCGGCATGGAGCTGCGTGAAGAGAACCGCAAGCTGGTGCATGCCATGATCAACCTGGCACACAACCTCAACCTGGAAGTGGTGGCGGAAGGGGTCGAGAGCGAGGCGCAGATGGCCTTGCTGCGTGAGTTTGGGTGCGACCAGGTGCAAGGCTTTCTGGTCAGCAGGCCGTTGCCGGTGGTGGAGTTGATGGCGTATCTGAGAAAGGCGCCGGTAGCCGGCATTTACGCAGTCTGAGCCGGCCTCTTCGCGGGGCAAGCCCGCTCCTACAAGTCCGAGGCGCCCCCAAGTCCTGTAGGAGCGGGCTTGCCCCGCGAAGAGGCCATTCAGTCAGACCGAAACAGCCGCCTCAGCCCGACGCTCCGCCTTGCGCAGCATCCGCCGCACCCGCCATTCAAAGCCAAAGGTCAGCGCCACCGACGCACAGGCCAGCCCCAACGCCAGCCCCCACCAGATCCCCACCGCACCGCCACCCAGATTGAAGGCAAACAGCCAGGCCGCCGGCGCCCCCACCAGCCAGTAACAGCACAGCCCGATCAGGAAGGTGGTCTTGGCATCCTTCAGCCCCCTGATCGAGCCCATGGCAATGGTCTGTACCCCATCGAACAATTCGAACCACGCGGCCACCATCACCAGGCTCACCGCCAGGTGGTAAATCCCGGCAAACGCCGGGTCATCGCGATTGATGAACAGCCCGACCAGTTCCTCCGGCAGCAGCCAGAACAACGCGGCAAAGGCAAACATCAGCAATGCGCCAAAGCAGATCCCGACCCGCCCGGCACTGCGCGCGGCCAGCAGGTTGCCCCCGCCGTAATACAGCCCTACACGCATGGTCACCGCATACGAAAGCCCGGTCGGCACCATGAACGCGGTAGAGACGATCTGCAGGGCGATCTGGTGCGCGCCCAGCTCGGTACTGCCGAGCACCCCCATGCACAGCGCGGCGAAGGCGAACAAACCGACCTCGACCATATACGTACCGCCGATCGGCAGCCCCAGCCGCCACAGCTCGCGCAACGCCGGCAACGACGGCCGCGACAGCCCCTTGCGCAACGGGTAGGCAGCGTAGAACGGGTGCCAGCGGATATACAGCGCAAGGGCCACCGCCATGCCCAGCGAGACCACCGCCGTGACCATGCCGATGCCCATCAGGCCCAGTTTGGGCAGGCCGAACATGCCTTCGATCAAGGCATGGTTGAACAGGTAGTTGAGCACTGTGCCCACCAGGCTGATGACCATCACCGGCGTCGAGCGCCCCAGCGCGCTGGTGAAGCCGCGCAGGGCCATGAACGTCAGGTAGCCGGGCAGTGCCAGTGGCAACAGGGTGAGAAAGGCCATGGCCGCGTCGACGTTGTCCGGCTGCTGACCAAACATCAGCAGCACCGGCCCAAGGTTCCACAAGGCCAGCGCCGCCCCCAGCGCCAGGCCCCAGGCCAGCCAGATCCCGGCCTGGGCCAGGCGCGTGGCACCGGCGATGTCGCCGGCACCCTTGCGGATCGCCACCAACGTACCGACCGCGGCAATCACCCCGAGGCAGAAGATCGACACGAACGAGTAGCTCGCCGCACCGAGGCCACCGCCAGCCAGCGCTTGCGGGCTGATCCTGGCCATCATCAGGGTGTCGGTCAGCACCATCAGCATGTGCGCCAACTGCGAGGCGATCAGCGGCCCGGCCAGGCGCAGCAAAGCCTTGAGTTCTGTGGTGGGCGCGACATGCATGGGCGGGGGTCCTTTTCTCTGGCGGATGGGGGTGAGGGGACGATTCTGAGGCTTTGGTCAACTTTGCACAAAAGGATAAAAGCGATCATTGGCATGAGTTGAACTCATGCATGTATGATTTCCACGATTGCGTTGATAGCCCCAGATTATAGGTACGACATGTCTCGTCAGCTTCCCCCGCTGTATGCGTTACGCGCATTCGAGGCGGCTGCCCGCCACAGCTCGTTCACCCGCGCTGGCGAGGAGCTGTCGATCACCCAGAGCGCGGTCAGCCGGCATATCCGCACGCTTGAAGATCACTTCGCCTGCCGGCTGTTCGTGCGTAGCGGGCGCAGCCTGCAGCTCACTGAAGCGGCGCGGGTGCTGCTGCCGGGGGTGCGTGATGGCTTTGCCGCGCTGGAGCGGGCCTGCGATACCTTGCGCGGTGAAGATGACATCTTGCGCATGAAGGCGCCGTCGACGCTGACCATGCGCTGGCTGCTGGCACGGCTCAGCCGCTTTCGCCATCTGCAGCCGGGTAACGAGGTGCAGCTGACCAGCGCCTGGATGGACGTCGATCATGTCGACTTCAATCAGGAGCCGTTCGATTGCGCCGTGCTGCTCAGTGACGGGGTGTTCCCGGCAGATTGGGAAGTGCGTCGGTTGTTCTCCGAGCTGCTGATCCCGGTGGGTGCACCGGAGCTGCTGGCAGACGGCCCCTGGGATGAGCGGCGCCTGGCCGGCATCGAGCTGTTGCACCCGACCCCGGACAAACGTGACTGGCGCAGTTGGCTGGCACGCATGGGCTTGAGCGACAAGGTCTCGCTGAAGGGCGGGCAGGTGTTCGACACGCTGGAGTTGGGCATGATCGCCGCGGCGCGTGGCTATGGCATCTCCATGGGCGATCTGTTGATGGTGGCTGAGGATGTCGCGCAGGGGCGATTGAGCCTGCCGTGGCCGACAGCGGTGGCCAGTGGCCTGGACTATTACCTGGTATGGCCACGCACCCGGCCGGGCGGGGAGCGGTTGCACAGGCTCAGTGCATTTTTGCAGGAAGAAGCCGCCGCGATGCTGCTGCCCGATGTGCATGTCTTGTCGGCCCTGGGCTGAGGTGGGCAGTGCGGCCCTCTTCGCGGGGCACAGCGCCGTCCCTGTAGGCGCGGGCTTGTCCCGCGAAGAGGCCCGCACTGATACACACAATATCCCGGTCCGACACTCAAGTATTCGCCTGCGACGCCGATCCAGTGGCACCAGCGTCCCGCAAAGAGGGCGTAACTCCCCGTAGATCGTAGCGGGTGGTCTGGTGATCAGGATGATCCCGGCCTCTCGCCAGGAGCTTCCCCATGTCTGAACCCCGTGCCCGGATTGCCTCGCAGCTCGGTATCGCCCTCGCCATTGTGCTGGCGCTGGTGATTACCGGCAGTACCTTGTTCGCCTTGCGTTCGTTGGACACCGCCAACCTCGCCACCCGCCAGGAACACCTGGCCAGTGAAGCGCGGCTGTTGGCCGATCAACTCGATACCTTCCATGGCTCGCTCAAGGACAACACCCAACGCCTGAGCGGCCTGTTCGAGCGGCGCTTCGCCTCGGGCCTGGCCCTGCACCCGGGCGAAACCGCCATCGTCGCCGGCCAGTCGACCCCGGCGCTGTACCTGGGCGAGCACCTGCTGAACAACGATTTCCAGCAGGTCGACGAGTTTCAGCAGATGACTGCCGGCGTCGCGACCTTGTTCGTGCGCAGCGGCGACGACTTCATCCGCATCAGCACCTCGCTGACCAAGCAGGACGGCAGCCGCGCCATCGGCACCCAGCTCGACCGCCAGCACCCGGCCTATGCCCGTTTGATCGCAGGCCAGACCTACGTCGGCCGCGCCATCCTGTTCGAACGCAACTACATGACCCGCTACGTGCCCGTGCGCGACAGCGGCGGTCGCGTGATTGCCGTGTTGTTCGTCGGCTTCGACTACACCGATGCGCAGAGCGCCCAGTTCGCCAACCTCAAGCGTTTCCGCATCGGCCAGACCGGCTCGCTGGCGCTGCTCGACGAGCAAGGCAAATGGCTGGTGCAGCCCGCCGATGTGGTTGATGCGCAAGCTGCAGCGCAGGCGGTCAAAGGCCTGAAGGCTGGCGCCGGGGCGTTCTGGAACAGCGCTGGGCAGCAGGTTTTCAGCGTTGCCATGCCCTTCGCCGAAGGCCCGTGGACGGTGATCGCCAGCATGCCGGAAACCGAGATCCGTGACGTCACCTGGAGTGTCGGCCTGCGCCTGGCCATCGGCAGCCTGTTGGCCATGCTTCTGGCGGTGGCGGCGACGCTGTTTTTGCTGCGGCGTAAGTTGCGGCCGCTGGGTGACCTCGTACGCCAGGCCGAAGCCCTCGGCGCAGGCGACCTGAGTGCGCGCCTGGCGGTGAGCAGCCATGATGAAATCGGCCAGTTGGCGCGCAGCTTCAACCAGATGGGCGAAGCCCTGTCGACCATGGTCGAGCACATCCGCAGCGCCTCCGAACAGGTCAGCGGCCGTGCCCGCTCGTTGGCCGGGTTGTCCTCTGGCGCGTGCGAAGGCATGGACCAGCAATCTGGCGAAATCACCAGCATGGCCGGCGCGGTGGAAGAGTTCAGTGCCACCTCGATGAACATTGCCGAAAACATGGCCGGCACCGAGCGCATGGCCCGCGACAACATCCAGCACACCCGCGTCGGGCGCAGCGCGATGGACGAGGCCTCGGCTTCGTTACGGCAGATTGCCGATGCCTTGGGCGGCACCGCCGAAGTGATGGACACCCTCGGTGCCCGCTCGCAGGAGATCGGTGGCATCGTCGGCGTGATTACCGCGATTGCCGAGCAGACCAACCTGCTGGCGCTCAACGCCGCCATCGAAGCGGCCCGCGCCGGCGAGCAGGGTCGCGGCTTTGCCGTGGTGGCCGATGAGGTGCGTGGCCTGGCGGCACGCACGCGCTCGGCGACTGATGAGATCTCCGGGATGATCGGCAGTATCCAGCAGCAGACCGGGCACGCCATCAGCACTCTCGAGCAGGGTAACCGCCTGATGCAGGAAGGCCTGGAGCGCAACGTCAAGGTCGCCGATGCGCTGGCGCAGATCGACGAGCAGAGCCGCACGGCGGGTGAGCAGTTTGCGGCGATCAGTACTGCCACCCAGGAGCAGAGCAGCACGGCCAACGTGCTCAGCCGCAACTTGCAGAGCATCGCCCAGGCCAACAGCGAGCAGCGTGATGTGGCCAATGAACTGGCGACCACCGCGCGCGAGCTGGAAGGGTTGGCGGCGCAGTTGCGTCAGGAAGTGGACCGATTCCGGGTCAACGGCTGACTGAGCCGACGCTTTCGCGGGGCAAGCCCGCTCCTACAGGGTTGGGGAATGGCCGGATCTTGTGATCGACCCGGTCCGTGTAGGAGCGGGCTTGCCCCGCGAAGGCGATCTCAAGCCTTACAGCGCACCCAGGTTCAACGCCTGCGCACACGCCTGCAGCGAACGCCGCTCGCTTTGCGCATACAGCGCCAACTCATCCTGCACCTGCAGCCCCAGCGCCGCCTCGAAAGCCTCGCGATTGGCGTTGCTGCCGTACTCGGCCTGAGCATCATCACCCAGGTTCGACTGGAAGATCCCCGCCGCACTGACCGGCAGGAAGTCCTCGTAAACCAGCGCTTCGAAGTGCACATGCCCCGCATCAATCAAGCCTTGCAGATCGGTTGGGCGATCCGCCTGCTCACGCGCGGCAAGGCCTTTCTCGGTGGCAAAGTAACGGAAGTACGCCAGCCCCTGCTCACGCATCTGCGCCAGGTCATCGGGAAACTCGGCAAACTGCGCTTCCAGCAGCGCCCGATAACGCTCGGCATTGGCTTCTGCCGGCACGCCGCCGAGTGCTGCGCGGGTGGCATCCAGCAATTTGTCATAGAGCTGACGACCCTTCGGTGTCAGCGCCGCACCGCGCTGTTCGATCTCGCCGAAGCGCGCGGTATGGCTGCCTTCGCTGCCGTCCTGGTCGCTGAAGGCGACTTTTTCCTGCAAGGCCTTGAAGCTGGTCTGGCGCAGCAGGATCGGGTGACGACGGGTAGGCGGCCCCTCGACTACGGCCTTCGGCGGAATGCCTTTGGCCGGCATGCCTAGCTGAATCGCATCGATGTCCAGCGTGCGTGGCGTCAGGTGGTTGATGTGCGGGCCCTTGAACGCCACCACATCGGCAATCAGCCGGTGCTGGTCATGCAGTTGCTGGTACTGCTCGGCAGTTACCGTCGCGTCCTGGTGCCAACGGAAGGTGTGCAACGCCTCGTTGACGAAAGCCTCGGCGTCGGCGGCGTTCAGGCCGTTGTCGCGCTCGCACTGGGCGATCAGTTCAAGCACCCGGGGGGTGAAGATCTGCCGCTTGGCCAGGATGCTTTCGGCGAGTGCGCGCAGTTGTGGGTTGTCGACCAAGTCCAGGCGCAGCAGCGAGGTGAACACACGGAACGGGCTGATGTGCAGCGACTGCTCGTGCACCGCGCGGAACGCGGTGGAATGCACCGGTACTCCGGCCGAGCTGAGGTCGTAGTAGCCGACCGGGGCCATGCCCATGACCGCGAACAGGCGGGCGATGGTCGCCAGCTCTTCGGCGGTGCCGACGCGGATGGCGCCATGGCGCTCCTGGTCGAGGCGTTCGACTTCGCCGGTCCAGCGCAGGGCCTCGGCGACCTTGGGCTGAGTGTCCATGACCTGCTGGTTGATTTCGCTCACCAGCGCCAGCAGCGTGCCGTAGAGGGGCACTTCCTGTTTGTACATGAGCGACATGGCGGCAGAGAACTGCGCGCGGATGCTGTCTGGGCTGACGAAATCGTGGGCGGGCATCGCTAGCTTCCTGGTGATAAGTGGACCACTACATGAAAGCGGGGAATGCACTTGGGCCACAAGCGAAAAAAAGTAGAGGTGTCATTCCCTTTTAGATCGATGTTGCCTGTGTTGGGGCTGCGCAGCGGCCCCAGCACTCTCAAGCCAACAGCTGCTCCCGGGTCCACTCCAGCAAAGCCCGCACCTTGGGCACCTCTGCCGCATGCTCGGCAAACGCCAGGTAATGCGCGCCATTGCTGCGCATCGCATGATCCCAGGCAATCACCAGGCTGCCATCAGCCAGCTCCTTCTCCACCAGGTAGCGCGGCACCAAGGCCACCCCACACCCCGCCTGCGCCGCACTCAGCGCCATATAGAACGTATCGAAGCGCGGCCCGCGGTAGCTGTTGTCGGTATGCAGCCCCTGTTCAAGAAACCACTCATGCCAGGCCTCCGGCCGCGACGTGCTCTGCATCAGCACCAGCTCCGCCAGCGCCCCGGCATCCGTCAGCGTGGCGCCCTGCAGCAGCTCCGGCGCGCACACCGGTACTACTTCCTCGCGGAACAGTTCCACGCAGGTCGCCCCCGGCCAGGTGCCCTGGCCAAAGAAGAACACCACGTCGGCCGAGCCCTGCAGCAACGAAAACGGCTCTTGTTCGTTGCGGATGTCCAGGTGGATGTTCGGGTAGCGCTTGCCGAAGCCCTTGAGGTGCGGAATCAACCAGCGCACGCCAAAACTCGGTTGAGTGGCTACCTTCAATATCTCGGTCTGCTCGCCGTAAGTGAGCACGTAGCGGCTGGACATGTCGACCTGGGTGAGGATCTTGTTCACCTCGGCCAGGTACAGGCTGCCGGCCGGCGTCAGTTGCAGGCGCCGACGGATGCGCAGGAACAGATGGTGGCGGAGCATCTCTTCTAGCTGCGCCACCTGCTTGCTGACCGCACTCTGGGTCAGGTGCAGCTCTTCGGCTGCGCGGGTAAAGCTCAGGTGACGGGCTGCGGCTTCAAAGCACTGCAGGGCCGTCATCGACGGCACCAGACGTTTGGACATAGCAGTCTCTATGGCAAAGGGATCATGACCTGACGGAATGATATGCGGAATAAAGGTCGTTTGTTGCACTGATGTGATCGGATTAATACTGATCCACATCACCTTTACCACCCCTTCACCCGATGTAGGAGAAGCATAATGGTTGCTGCACTGCTCGAGCGCCTTGGCGTTGCCGCCGAGGCTTACACCCAGGGCGACTACCCTGTTCACACCCCGATCGACGGTAGCCAGATCGCCACGGTGAAGCTGCTCGGCAAGGCCGAGACCACCGCCCGCATCGACCAGGCACATGCCGCCTTCGACGCCTGGCGCACCGTACCGGCCCCGCGTCGCGGCGAGCTGGTGCGTATCTTTGGCGAAGTACTGCGCGAACACAAAGCCGACCTCGGCGAGCTGGTCTCGGTCGAAGCCGGCAAGATCACCCAGGAAGGCCTGGGCGAAGTGCAGGAAATGATCGACATCTGCGACTTCGCCGTCGGCCTGTCGCGCCAGCTGTACGGCCTGACCATCGCCTCCGAGCGCCCAGGCCACCACATGCGTGAATCCTGGCACCCGCTGGGCGTGGTCGGCGTGATCAGCGCCTTCAACTTCCCGGTTGCCGTGTGGGCGTGGAACACCGCGCTGGCGCTGGTCGCCGGCAACGCCGTGGTCTGGAAACCGTCCGAAAAGACCCCGCTGACCGCCCTGGCTTGCCAGGCGCTGTTCGAGAAAGCCCTGAAAGTCTTTGGCGATGCGCCTGCGGGCCTGGCCCAGTTGGTGATCGGCGGCCGTGAAGCCGGCGAAGCGCTGGTCGATGACCCGCGGGTACCACTGGTCAGCGCCACCGGCAGCACCCGCATGGGTCGCGAAGTCGGCCCACGGGTTGCCGCGCGCTTCGGCCGCAGCATCCTCGAACTGGGTGGCAACAACGCGATGATCCTCGCGCCGAGTGCCGACCTCGACCTGGCCGTGCGCGGCATCCTCTTCTCTGCCGTCGGCACCGCCGGCCAGCGCTGCACCACCCTGCGTCGGCTGATCGTCCACCGTTCGATCAAGGACGAAGTGGTTGCCCGGGTCAAAGCCGCCTACGCCAAGGTGCGCATCGGTGACCCGCGGGAAAACAACCTGGTCGGCCCGCTGATCGACAAGCAGTCGTTCGACGCCATGCAAGGCGCGCTGGCCAAGGCCCGCGACGAGGGCGGCCAGGTGTTTGGCGGCGAGCGTCAGTTGGCGGGCGAGTACCCGAATGCCTTCTACGTTTCGCCGGCTATCGCCGAGATGCCTGCGCAAAGCGATGTGGTGCGTCACGAAACCTTCGCGCCGATTCTCTACGTGCTGGCCTACGACGAGTTCGAAGAGGCGCTGCGCCTGAACAATGAAGTGCCACAGGGCCTGTCTTCGTGCATCTTCACCACCGACGTGCGTGAAGCCGAGCGCTTCCAGAGCGCCTCGGGCAGCGACTGCGGCATCGCCAACGTCAATATCGGCACCAGCGGTGCAGAGATTGGTGGCGCGTTTGGTGGCGAGAAAGAAACCGGCGGTGGTCGTGAGTCGGGTTCCGATGCCTGGAAAGGCTACATGCGTCGCCAGACCAACACCGTCAACTACTCGCGCGAGCTGCCGCTGGCGCAGGGTATCGTGTTCGACTGATGCTGCATGGCCGGGGGCGTTGCCCCCGGTTCGCGGGGCAAGCCCGCTCCCACAGGTACATCACAGTTTCAGATACCTGTGCTGTACCTGTGGGAGCGGGCTTGTCCCGCGAATGGGCCGCAAAGAGGCCCAAAAGATTCAGATGCACCCGCAATAAGAACAATACTGCTGGAGCCGGCCATGTCCGAACTGCGTCAACAATGCTTGTGGGAACACGTCACCAAGCCGACCGTCGCCGCCCAGGCCCTGGCCGGTGAGCACAAGGCGGATGTCTGCGTGATCGGCGCTGGCATCACCGGCCTGTCCGCTGCGATCCACCTGCTCGAACAGGGCAAGTCGGTGATACTTCTGGAGGCCTGGAAAATCGGCCACGGTGGTTCGGGCCGTAACGTCGGCCTGGTCAACGCGGGCACCTGGATTCGCCCTGACGATGTCGAGGCGACCCTCGGCCAGAAGCAGGGCAGCCGCCTGAACAAGGCCCTCGGTGACGCCCCTGGCGAAGTCTTCGCCATGATCGAGCGCCTGGGTATCGACTGCCAGGCCCAGCACAAAGGCACTTTGCACATGGCGCACAACGCCACCGGCCTCGCCGATCTGGAGGCCCGTCACCAGCAATGGAGCCGCCGCGGCGCCAATGTCGAATTGCTGACCGGCGCGCAATGCCAGGAATACTGCGGTACCGACAAGATTTCTGCCGCGCTGCTCGACCACCGCGCGGGCACCATCAACCCGATGGGGTATACCCAAGGCCTGGCCGCTGCCGTCGCGCGACTGGGAGGCAAGCTGTTCCAGCAATCGGCGGTGCTAGGCCTGCAGCGCGCAGGCGATGGCTGGCAAGTGAACACCGCTCATGGCCGTGTGCGCGCCGACAAGGTGGTGATTTCCACCGGCGCCTACACCGAGGGCGACTGGAGCAACCTGCAGAAGCACTACTTCCGCGGCTACTACTACCAGGTCGCCTCGACCCCGTTGCACGGCGCTGCGGCCGACAAGGTCTTGCCCCACGGCCAAGGCTCGTGGGATACCCGCACCGTGCTCAGCAGCATTCGCCGCGACGACCAGGGCCGCCTGCTGCTCGGCAGCCTGGGCCGGGTCGACAACAAGCCCGCGTGGTTCGTGCGCAGCTGGGCTGACCGGATCCAGAGCCATTACTACCCGGAGCTGGGCAAGGTCGACTGGGAAATGCACTGGACCGGTTGCATCGACTTCACCCCGGATCACCTGATGCGCCTGTTCGAACCCGCGCCCGGCCTGGTTGCCGTCACCGGCTACAACGGCCGTGGCAACACCACCGGCACGGTGATTGGCCGGGCGTTTGCCGAGTTTCTGCTCAAGGATGATCCAGACAGTCTGCCACTACCGTTCTCGCCGATGAAAGCGGTCAGCGCGCCGTCTCTGCGCACTGCGTTCTACGAATCGGGCTTCTCCCTGTACCACGCCGGACAGTGTTTGCGGGTGGTGTTGTAGTTGTCTGTGCCGGTCTCTTAGCGGCGCGGTCCCTGTAGCGGGCTTGCCCCGCGAAGAGGCCGGCACAGGCTACTTGTGCAACCAACTCAAGAACCCACCTTTCTTCACCGCCGCAGGCTTCTGCATCAGTAGCGATTCCCGGCTCTGCCGGCGGAACCGCTGCAGCTTGTTCAGCGCCGTCTGCACATCGCCGCGCTGGGCCAGACAGCTGCGCACCTGCTCCTTGTCGATGCGATACAGCACGCAACCGGTGAGGGTACGAAACTCCACCGAAGAATCCTCGTCGTCGACCAACCCTTCAATCGCCAGCACTTCGCCAGGGCCCATGCGCCCGGCCTCGACCAGCCGCTCGCCATCACGCACCGACGCCGAGACCACGCCGCTGCCAATCACCAGCACATGCTCGGACCGCTCGCCAACGCCCAGAATCACCTGGTCGACCAGATACTCCATGGTCGTCATGTGCTGGCTCAAGCTGTCGCGCTCCTCGCTGCTCAATGAGCGGAACACCCGCACTTCATCCAGCAACTCACGCTGGCGGCTGCGCGGCGCCATGGCCAGGTCGACGTTCCACATCACCCCGCTGGCTTCCAGATGGCGGTGGGCGAGGTCGAACAGTTGATTACGCACCTCGGTCTTGCGCCCAGCGTCAGCGACAAAGCCGCTCGCCTCATACTCGACTGAATCGAGCGTCGAGGCCTTCACCGAGACTTTCGGCGCCGGCGTGTCGAGCAGTGCAGAGGTGCCCTGCAGCGCCTTCTCCAATGCATCGAACACACGCTTGGGGCGCACCTTGGCCGGCACCACCACACTGATCGACAGCCCATGCCGGTCGGCCGGCCGACTGTGGTTGAGCAGCTTGGCCTTGGCCGCCACCGAATTGGGGATCACCGCCAGGCTGCCGCTGCCGGTGATCAATCGCGTGGCGCGCCAGTCGATATCGACCACCTTGCCTTCGGTGCCATCGATCGAGATCGAATCGCCGATCTGATAGGGCCGCGTGGTGTTCAGCACGATCCCCGAAAACACATCGCTCAAGGTGCTCTGCAGTGCCAGGCCGATGACGATGGCCATCACCCCGGAAGTGGCCAACAGCCCCTTCACCGGCAGTTGCATCACATAGGCCGCAGCGGCGACCACGGCCACCAGGAAGATCAGCGCGCCCAGCACATCCTGCAGCAATCGCCCGCCGTGGCTGCCGCGGGCGACCAGCAACAGGCCGAAGACCACCGTCACCGTGCGTGCGCCGAACAGCCACCAGGCAATCGCCAATACCGTCGCCAGCAAGTTGCGTGCGACGTCATCGACCCAGGGCGGCGGTTGCAGCGGGCTCATGCCGGCAGTCAGCAATACGGCGCTGAACAGCAGGAAGGTCAGCAGACGCGCGGCGATGCGCCAGGGTTGGCGGTGGAGGGGGATTATCTGCCAAAGCAGCAGGTCGAGCAGGATCAAGCAGGAGCCGAGCAACAACGGATATGACTGGATGAAAGCCAGCATGGCGGTCTCGGGGATGGGGGAGGGCTGTCGGCTAGTAAAGAGCAGGACCTGTGCACTAGCAACAGAGTTTTGCGGCAGTGCCGGCCTCTTCGTGGGGCAAGCACTGCCTCCCAAAATCCATCGTTCACAAAACAGAACGCTAAAGCCAAATTTCGCTATCTACCGCTCCAAAGGTGTTGGTTTTAATCTTTACCCATCAACGCGAAACACCCAACTTACTCAACCTAAATCACCTTCTGGAGCACCGACCATGACCAAATTCAAATACAACCGCCTGAACAAAGACGACGCTGCCGTACTGCTGGTCGACCACCAGGCAGGCCTGCTGTCGCTGGTCCGCGACATCGAACCAGACCGCTTCAAGAACAACGTGCTGGCCCTGGCTGACCTGGCCAAGTTCTTCAACCTGCCAACCATCCTCACCACCAGCTTCGAGCAAGGCCCCAACGGCCCGCTGGTACCGGAACTGAAAGCGCTGTTCCCGGACGCCCCGTACATCGCCCGCCCAGGCCAGATCAACGCCTGGGACAACGAAGATTTCGTCAAGGCGGTGAAGGCGACTGGCAAGAAGCAGCTGATCATCGCTGGCGTCGTCACTGAAGTGTGCGTCGCCTTCCCAGCCCTGGCGGCCCTGGAAGAAGAGTTCGACGTGTTCGTGGTCACCGACGCTTCCGGCACCTTCAACGAAATGACCCGCGACGCCGCCCACGACCGCATGAGCCAAGCCGGCGCGCAACTGATGACCTGGTTCGGCGTGGCCTGCGAACTGCACCGCGACTGGAGAAACGACATCGAAGGCCTGGCCGCGCTGTGCTCCAACCACATCCCGGACTACCGCAACCTGATGACCAGCTACAACGCCCTGACCGCCGGTAAGTAAACCGCCCCGTCACAGCACACCCATCCAATCCAGCGCCGACCCACTGCCGCACAGTGGGCCTGGCCCGCCGCTCATCCCAGGGAACGCCGATGAACACTGCAACTCCAGACAATCGCAACGTGGTGACCCTGGTCATCCAGCACAAAGCCCGCGCCGAATCGCTGCCGCTGTACGAGGCATGGCTCAAGCGCGCGGTGTCGACCGCTCGCCAGCAGCCGGGACACCTCGACGTCAACGTGATTCGCCCGGATGGCGGTGGCTGCCACTTCACCACCGTGGTGCGCTTTGCCGATGCAGGGTTGTTGCAGGGTTGGGTCAATTCAGCCGAGCGTCAGGCGCTGGTCAACGAGGTGCTGCCGCTGCTGGAGGATGGCGACCATACCCAAGTGCATGAAGACCCCGAATTCTGGTTCACCCCGCCGAGCAGCACCGCGGCGCAACCGCCGCGCTGGAAGCAGGCGCTGCTGACCTACCTGGTGATCTGCCCGATGACCATGGTCATTCCGCAACTGCTGGCGCCGTTCTTCGCGCGCTTCCCGCAGGTGGGCGGGCCGGTGCTCGGCAACCTGATCGTCAACCTCTTCGTCATCCTCCCGGTGGTGTTCTACATCATGCCGTGGGTGACCCGGCGCTGCGCCAATTGGCTGCGCGGCTGATTGCTAGCCTTAACTCTTCCAAGCCAGCACATCGATCCAATCGTCGTCACCCATGAACCGGCATGCTCCGCAGTTGCGCCTGCCGCTGTCGCACCCAGACGGAGAAGACCATGTCCCAGGACCCCAACGACAAGAGCCGTCGCCAGTTCCTCGCCACCAGCACCGTGCTCGGTGCCGCTGGCGCGCTCTGGTCTGCGCTGCCCTTCACCGGTTCCGCCGGTTCCGCCCATGCATCCACTCAAGGAGGCCCCATGACCGCCGACCTCATCCTGTTCAACGGTAAACTGCACACCGTCGACCGTGAGAAGCCCACCGCCACCGCCGTCGCCATCAAGGACGGCCGCTTCATTGCGGTCGGCAGCGACGCCGAAGCCATGGCCCACAAAAGCGCCGCCACGCAGATCATCGACCTCAAGCAGCGCACCGTCATTCCTGGCCTGAACGACTCCCACCTGCACCTGATCCGCGGTGGCCTCAACTACAACCTGGAACTGCGCTGGGAAGGCGTGCCGTCGGTGGCCGACGCCTTGCGCATGCTCAAGGACCAAGCCGAGCGCACGCCAACCCCGCAGTGGGTGCGTGTAGTGGGTGGCTGGAACGAATTCCAGTTCGCTGAAAAACGCATGCCGACCCTGGAAGAAATCAACCAGGCCGCGCCCGATACGCCGGTGTTCCTGCTTCACCTGTACGACCGTGCGCTGCTCAACCGCGCCGCGCTCAAGGCCGTCGGCTACACCAAGGACACGCCGAACCCGCCGGGTGGCGAAATCCAGCGCAACAAGTTCGGCGAGCCGACCGGCATGCTCATCGCCCGTCCTAACGCGATGATTCTCTACGCCACCCTGGCCAAGGGGCCGAAGCTGCCGCTGGAGTACCAGGTCAACTCGACCCGCCAGTTCATGCGCGAACTCAACCGCCTCGGCCTGACCAGCGCTATCGATGCCGGCGGCGGTTACCAGAACTTCCCGGACGACTATTCGGTGATCCAGGAGCTGGCCGACAAAGGCCAGTTGACCGTGCGCATCGCCTACAACCTGTTCACCCAGAAGCCCAAGGAAGAACTCGACGACTTCAAGAAGTGGACGTCGAGCGTCAAGCTGCACAGTGGCACCGACTTCCT
The DNA here is from genome assembly GCF_017875955.1 of Pseudomonas sp. BP8. Taxonomy (GTDB): domain Bacteria; phylum Pseudomonadota; class Gammaproteobacteria; order Pseudomonadales; family Pseudomonadaceae; genus Aquipseudomonas. The sequence continues at coordinate 686,484 of NZ_JAGINK010000001.1, forward strand.
CCGGCACAACGGCGCCGGCGAGATGCTGGTGTTCTCCGCCGCCGACTTCGAGGACTTCCTCGAGCCGCGTCCCGACCTGCCGCAAACCATGGAAGAAGAACTGGAGCCGGTGGTTCGCCATCTGGTCGAACAGCGTTGGCCGTTCCGCCTGCACGCCACCTACAACGAATCCATCACGCGCATGCTCGATGTGTTCGAGAAGGTCAACCGCGATATTCCGTTCAATGGCCTGCCGTGGTTCTTCGACCATGCCGAGACCATCACCCCGGAAAACATCGAGCGCGTACGTGTGCTGGGCGGTGGTATCGCCATTCAGGACCGTATGGCCTTCCAGGGTGAGTACTTCGTCGATCGCTACGGCGCCAAGGCTGCCGAGCAGACCCCGCCGATCAAGCGCATGCTCGACATGGGCGTGCCGGTCGGCGCCGGTACCGACGCCACCCGCGTCTCCAGCTACAACCCGTGGACGTCGCTGTACTGGCTGGTCAGCGGCAAGACCGTTGGCGGCATGGAGCTGTATCCCGAGGGGTTGAGCCGCGACACCGCACTGCAGCTGTTTACCCAGGGCAGTGCCTGGTTCTCCAGTGAGCAGGGCAAGAAGGGCCAGATCAAGGTGGGCCAGTTGGCCGACCTGGCGGCGTTGTCGCTGGACTTCTTCAGTGTCGAGGAAGAGGCGATCAAGGGCATCGAGTCGGTGCTGACGCTGGTTGATGGCAAGGTTGTGTATGGCGCTGGCGAGTTCGACAAACTTGGGCCTCCGCAGGTGCCGGTGCTGCCGGAGTGGTCGCCGGTGGCCAAGGTGCCGGGGCACTGGCGCGTTGGTACGCCTTCGCTTGCGGCCGCGGTACACCAGTGCGTCGGGCCTTGTGGGGTGCATGCGCACAGCCATGAGAAGGCGCGTCATTCGAGTGTGCCGGTTAACGACTTCCAGGGGTTCTGGGGGGCGTTGGGTTGTTCCTGCTTCGCTTTCTGAGGTGAGTCGGGGGCCTTGATGGTCCCCTTTTTGGGGTTTTCACGGATTGGTGGGGGCGATGCGGCTGGGCTTGGGGCTTGGTCTTGAAGGTTGGGGCTTATCCATTTGATGGGGTGGCTTTTCTGGCCCCTTCCGCCCTTACGGTGGGTCACTTTTTTTCTTGGAAAAAAGTAACCAAAAACCGCTTGCTCCTGCATCCGGCCCTTCGCTGCGCTGCGGGTTCCCTCGCTCCGGTCTTGCTCCGGGAGGACCGCGCTTTACGGCCCATCCTGGGCCTCAGCGCTTTGCGGCCATCCATGGCTTCCACCTCCCTGCGCAAGACCTGCGCTCGGCCTCCTGAAGTCGCTGGTAGATCAAGAGCCAGATCAAGATCAACAGCCAGGGCAACGGCAGGCGAATCGCTGCGCTCTCGCTTTGTTTATTTACCAGCGGATTTATGGGGTGGCTGGCAGGGCTGCGCCCTGCGATTTGCATTAACAGTACCGGCCTCTTCGCGGGACAAGCCCGCTCCTACAGGGATTACGCCGAATTCAAAATTTGCGCGATACCTGTAGGAGCGGGCTTGCCCCGCGAAGAGGCCCTCACCGAAGCGCTACGCGTTACCTGCCAACAAATGCCGAATCCGCACCGGCACGCCGTCGCTCTGCAACTGCCGCACCCGCGCTTCGATCTTCAGTTCTGCACGGGTCACCCGATGGTGATGGCGCAGATGCTCCAGCCACGACTCCTCGAAGAAGAACTCCATCCAGATCAACGGATCGGCACTGTCGCGCATCAACCCCCACGACAGCGCGCCATTGCGTTTGCGCATGGCCTCCAGCTCCCGTGCAGCCACCTGAAACGCGTCCGCCTTGGCTGCCTCGATGTGGTATTCGACGGTCACCATCACCGGCCCGCTTTCTTTATCCACATCAGCATCGAGTACCGGCACCGGCCAGTGCAGCGACGGCGTCAGTTCTTCGATTTCGGTCGTGGGCAAGGACACCTTGAGCGTCAGCAGGGTGCCCGCTGCCAGGCCAGCCGCAGCGAGCAGCAGGCTCTGGGTAATTGAGAGATGGCTGGCCAGGCTACCCCACAACAAGCTGCCCGCAGCCATCGCGCCAAAGAAGATCAAGATGTACACCGACAGCGCCCGCGCCCGTACCCAGGCGGGTACCGAGGTCTGCGCCGCGACCTGCAGGTTGGATAGCACCGCGATCCACGCCGCGCCGCTGAGCAGCATGGCCGGGAGCAGCACGTAGAAGTTGCGCACCAGCGCCAAGGTCAGCAGGAACAACGCATACAGCAGGGCGGCAATGGCCACCAGGCGGTCACGGCTGATCCGCTCGCGCAGCTTCGGCAACAAGGTCGCGCCGGCCACTGCACCAATGCCGATCGCCGCCAGCAGCATGCCGAAGTCGGCCGCGCTGCCGTGCATCTCGCCGCGCACGATCAACGGCAGCAGCGACATGCCGGCGCTGGCGCAGAAGAAGAACGCCAGCGCGCGGACCAACACCGCCTGCAACGGCTTGGAGCTGCGGGCGAAGCGTAGCCCTGTGCGCATGGCGCCGATGAAGCGCTCGGCGGGGAGCAGCGGTTGTTGCACTTCGCGTTTCCACAGCAGCAACACCACGATCACCCCGGCGAACGACACGGCATTGAGAGCGAAGGTCAGCCACGGCCCGACCAGACTGACCAACACCCCAGCCAATGCCGGGCCGACTGCGCGTGAGACGTTGATGCCGACGCTGGAAATGGCCACCGCAGACGACAATTCGTCCTTGCCTACCAGCTCGGGAGTCAAGGCGCTCCAAGCCGGCATCATCAGCGCGGTGCCGATGCCCAGAGCCAGGGTCAACCCGAGCAGCAGTGTGACGTTCATCAAGCCGAGCAGGGTCAGTACTGCCAGGGCCAAGGCGACCGCTGACATCCATAACTGCACCAGCAGCAGGTAGCGGCGCTTGTCGACGATATCCGCCGCAGCGCCAGCGGGTAGGGCGAGGAAAAACATCGGCAGCGAGCCGGCGACCTGGATCAACGCCACGTGCAAGGGGCTGGCCGACAGCGTGGTCATCAGCCAGCCGGCGCCCACTTCGTGCATCCAGGTGCCGATGTTGGAGGCGATGGTGGCGATCCACAGCATACGGAAGGTGCTGTTGCGCAAGGGGCTCCAGGCGCCGGAGGAGGGAGTGCTCATGTCAGAAGCTGCCTTTGAGGGGGTATTCGATGATCAGGTACAGGCGGTCGATGTCGTCGCCGGCCTGGGCGCTGTTGGCGCGGTGGCTGACGTGCGACAGCGACAGGCTGAGGTCTTTGGCGGTGCCGCTCTGGACCACATACTTGAGGTCGAGGTCGCGCTCCCAGTGGCGTCCGCCGTCACCTTGCTGGCCGACGTAGGCGCCGCCTGCCGGGGCATGCGTGCCATCGATGCCGCGGCCACTGACATAGCGGCCCATCAGGCTCAGGCCGGGCACGCCGAGGGTGGCCATGTCGAGGTCGTAGCGCAGTTGCCAGGAGCGTTCATTGGGGCCGTTGAAGTCGGCGTATTTGATCGAGTTGGCAAGGTAGATCGAGTCGCCGCCGACAAAGTCGAAGGGCGTGTCGCCGTCGATCTTCTGGTAGGCCAGGGTCAGCGCCTGGGCGCCGCGCCGATACTTGGCGGCCAGGCTGTAGGCGAGGGTGTCGATGGCGCCGGCGCTGGCCTGGCCAGTGTCGCGGGTGTGGTAGAGGTTGCCGTCAAAGCGCCAGTTGCCCTCGGCCAGGTTCAGGTTGAGGTAGGCCTGGCGCCAGGTGTCTTGCAGCTGCGAGGCGTACAGCGCGCCGCCGAACGGGCCGTCGGGCGCGTAGGTGGCGCCGGCCAGGCTGATGGCGTGGCCGTGGGTGGTCGCGCCAACACCACTGAAATCATCGTGGCTCGAGCTGTTGTCCTGGTTGTTGAACGCGGTGAAACGCCCGGCCTGCAGGCGCACGTCGGGCAGGTCGCTGTTGTCCAGCAGCCAGCCGGTGGCGTATTCGGGGTGCAGGCGTTTGTCGCCGGTGTCGAACACCGGCGTTTCGACAGTCATCTCGCCGTAGCGCAGCAGGGTGTTGCCCAGACGCAGCTTGAGCGCGGCGCCGGCGCTGGAGTACTCCGACTCGGCGCGGCCATCGCTGTCGCGCGGGAGCAGGCCGGTGCCGGCGTGGCCACGGCCGCCGTCGAGCTTGAGGCCGAGAAAGGCGTGAGCGTCGATGCCCACGCCGATGGTGCCTGCGGTGAAGCCCGAGCGCAGTTCGCCGATGAAACCCTGAGCCCATTCCTGGCGGTAGCTCTGGCCGCTGCCGGTGGGTGAGCGGTAGTCGTTGTGCAGCAGGTAGTTGCGGCTGAGCAACGACCAGCCGGATTCGTCGGCCTGCGCATGGCAGACGGCGAGGGCGGTGAGCAGGGTGATGGGGATCCTGCTGGAGGCTCGGGGCATGGTGAGTCCGGTTCTGGGGATAGGCTTCAGAAACCCGGGGCCGCGCAGCGGCCCCTCTTCAGCTTCCACTGTGGCGCATGCCCCGGCGGACTTCTTGTATGCGTGTGCTGGACGTCTCAGGCCATGTCGCTGGCAGCGAACTCTTCGGCCAGGTGATCAATAAGCGAGCGCACCGAGGGCAGCAGGCCACGCCGCGAGGGGAAGATCGCATGGACGATGCCGCAGCGCGGATGCCACTCCGGCAGCAACTCGACCAGACGCCCGCTGGCCAGGTCGTCGCGCACCGCCACCCGCGGCAGGTGGGCGATGCCCACGCCGGCGAGGACGAAGTGGCGCAGGGCGAACAGGTCGTCGGTGACCATCCGCGGCGTGTGCGGGATGACGATGCTGCGGCTCATGTCTTCACCCTGGAACAGTGCCCACTGGTATTCACGCTGGGCGCCGCCCCAGTGCAGGCTTGGCAGTGCGCTGAGCGCCTGCGGCTCGAAGCCTGCTGGCAGCTGCTCGAGGAACGACGGCCTGCCGACCAGGCACTGGGTGCTGTTGCTCAGCACTTTCATCACCATGTCGGTGTTTTCCAGCGGCGGGAAGCGTACGCGCAGGGCCATGTCGAAGCCTTCGTGGAGCAGGTCGACGCGGCGGTTGGTACTTTCGATGAACAGCTCCACCAGCGGGTACTTGACCATGTAGCGAGTGAGCATCGGTGCCACCAGCGAGTTGAGCAGGGTGGTCGGGCAACTGATGCGCACCAGGCCGCGTGGCTCGCAGCGGTTGCGTTCGATGACCTCGGCGGCGCCTTCTGCTTCGACGCGCATGGCCAGGCAGCGGCGGTAGTACTCCTGGCCGATCTCGGTCAGCGAGCAGTGCCGGCTGGTGCGGTGCAGCAGGCGTACGCCAAGGCGATCCTCGAGGTCGGCGATGCGCCGGCTGAGTTTCGACTTGGGCATGTCCAGCGCCCGGCCGGCAGGGGCGAAGCCGCCGTGCTCTACCACTTGGGTGAAGAAGTAGAGGGAGTTGAGGTCTTCCACGGGTTGATCTCCTGGTATTGCTCTGTTGCCTGTTCTGGCCTCTTCGCGGGGCAAGCCCGCTCCTACAGGTTCGGTGGTGTTCTCACAGGTTGTATGAACACCACCGAACCTGTAGGAGCGGGCTTGCCCCGCGATGAGGCCAGAACAGGCGCTACATATTTATCGTTCGCATAATAGAACGCTAAAGCCAATTTTCGCTATCTACCGCTCCAAAGGTGTTGGTTTTAATCTTTGCCCATCAACGCGAAACACCCAACTTACTCAACCTCAAAACACCTTCTGGAGCACCGACCATGACCAACTTCAAGTACAACCGCCTGAACAAAGACGACGCTGCCGTACTGCTGGTCGACCACCAGGCAGGCCTACTGTCGCTGGTCCGCGACATCGAACCAGACCGCTTCAAGAACAACGTGCTGGCCCTGGCTGACCTGGCCAAGTTCTTCAACCTGCCAACCATTCTCACCACCAGCTTCGAGCAAGGCCCCAACGGCCCGCTGGTACCGGAACTGAAAGCGCTGTTCCCGGACGCCCCGTACATCGCCCGCCCAGGCCAGATCAACGCCTGGGACAACGAAGATTTCGTCAAGGCGGTGAAGGCGACTGGCAAGAAGCAGCTGATCATCGCTGGCGTCGTCACTGAAGTGTGCGTCGCCTTCCCAGCCCTGGCGGCCCTGGAAGAAGAGTTCGATGTGTTCGTGGTCACCGACGCCTCCGGCACCTTCAACGAAATGACCCGCGACGCCGCCCACGACCGCATGAGCCGTGCCGGTGCGCAACTGATGACCTGGTTCGGCGTGGCCTGCGAACTGCACCGCGACTGGAGAAACGACATCGAAGGCCTGGCCGCGCTGTGCTCCAACCACATCCCGGACTACCGCAACCTGATGACCAGCTACAACGCGTTGACTGCTGGCAAGTAATTCCAGACTGAAAGGCAAAAAAGGCCGGCATCCTTCTGAGGATGCCGGCCTTTTTGTGTGTGTTCAGTACTGGCCTCTTCGCGGGGCAAGCCCGCTCCTACAGGTTTCGAGTTGCACCCCGATCCTGTAGGAGCGGGCTTGTCCCGCGAAGAGGCCGGTGCAAACCACCGCAAACTCAGTTCACGGGCTGCGATTCGATCCCCTCCAGCATCGCCTCGACCAATCCATCCGCCATCTCGACCGAATGCAGGTTCGCCCACAACAGACTCTGGCCTTTTTCATCCAGATGCGCGAGCGCCTTTTGGCCGCTGGCGTAGGCGCCGCGCAGGTACAGCGCGACATGCACCAGGGCGTCGTGGGCGGTGATGTTTGGGTTGACGGTGAACATGGGGGGATGGCCGGCGTCGCAGTGGCCGAAGGGGCGTTGGGTGGTGTTGGGGAGAGGGGGATCCGGGACTATTTTTTTCATTGCAGAAAACTCCTTGAGTTGAGCTGCAATCAACCGTTTCCACACAGAAGGCGGCAGCTGTACGCGGGGTGGAAAACCGGCCAAGAAGGAAACCGGCAGGCCATAGGCCTCCCGCGCACAACTGCCATAAGAGCAGTCCTATCTTGACCATCCGGATTTCCACATCCGATCGCTGAACCGACAGCGACCGGGACAGCCTAGAGGGCATGGTTTCCTTGGACAATCAGACGGGAATCGACAGGCTTCGTAGGGTATTTCTCTGGTCTTGGGGTAGGCAGCAAGAAACGTCCTCAGATGCTGTAGGACGTTGCTGAACCTGAGATCCTGGGGCCGCTTCGCGACCCTTTCCGACCGGTCCGGCGCTCCGGCAAGGCCGCTCCTACAGGGGACCGTGATCGCCTCCGGCTCTGAGCCTAGCGCGGTACCTGTAGGAGCGGCCTTGCCGGAGCGGTCGGAAAGGGCTGCAAAGCAGCCCCCAACCAGGCGACCAAGTCTTAACTGACCGGCGCTAGGCTTAAGCCCTCTTCATGTTCAACTCAAAACATCAATCCGCATCCGACTCAAACAACCGCTCCAACTCGACCCGCGCTTCCTTGGCGTTCTGCATCACCTTGGCGCGGTCATCGCGTACGCGGCCCTGGGTTTCCAGTACCTGCTCATCATGCTCGCTGAACCGCTGAATCCGATCCGCGGCCTGCTCTTCGGACAAGCCCAACCCCACCAGCGCAAGGCGAGTCATCTCCAGGCTGGAGTAGAACGTCTCGCGAATCGGCACCGCGCCCACGTCGGTCAGTTTGTGCACATGCTGGCGGTTACGCGCGCGGGCCAGCACCTTCAGGTGCGGATACAGGCGCTTGACCCGTTCGGCGGTGCGGGTGGTGATCTCCGGGTCGTCAGTGGTGATGACGAAATACTCCGCCTCGCCGACCTTGGCCGCATGCAGTACCTCGGCGCGCAGCGGGTCACCATAGAACACCGGCGCCTGCTCGAAGGTGCGGGTCAGTTCAATGGCGTCCACCGAGGTGTCGAGGGCAATGAAGGGGATCTTCTGCGCGCGCAGGATGCGCGAGACGACCTGGCCCATGCGGCCCATGCCGACAATCACCACCCGCGGTGCATCAGCCTGGATCTGTTTGTACTGCTCAGGCACTTCGCGGGTGATTTGCGGACGCTTGAGCAAGCGTGCACACACCAGCAGCAACAGCGGGGTGGCGGCCATCGACAGGGTGATGGTCATCAGCAGCAGGTCATAGGTGTAGGTATCGAACAGGCCTTGATCCTTGCCCAGCTTGAACACCACGAAGGCGAACTCGCCACCGGCTGCCAGGACTACGCCCAGGCGCAGTGCATTAGCGTTGCTGAGGCCGCCTCCCAGACGCCCGACCAGCATCAACAGCGGCAATTTCACGGCGATCAACAGCAGGGTCAGGCCGATCAGCAGCAACGGCGACTCGAGCAGCAGGCTGAGATTGGCGCCCATGCCGACACTGATGAAAAACAGCCCGAGCAGCAGCCCTTTGAACGGCTCGATCTGCGACTCCAGCTCATGCCGATACTCCGAGTCGGCCAGCAGCAGGCCGGCCAGGAAGGCGCCGAGGGCCATGGAAATGCCGGCTTCTTCCATCAGCCAGGCGGTGCCGATCACCACCAGCAGGGCAGTGGCGGTAGACACCTCTGGCAAGCCGGTGCGGGCGACGATACGAAACACCGGGCGCAGCAGGTAGCGGCCGCCGACGATGACCACGGCAATGCTGGCGAACACCTTCAGGCCATGTTCCAGGCCGTCACCGTGGCCAGCGTCCGTACCGGTTGCGGCAAGCAGCGGCACCAAGGCGATCAGCGGGATCGCGGCGATGTCCTGGAACAGCAGGATGGCAAATGCCAGACGGCCATGCGGTGCGTTGAGCTGCTTGCTCTCGGCCAGGCTCTGCAGGCCGAGAGCGGTCGACGACAGTGCCAGGCCGAGGCCGAGTACTACGGCGGCTGGCATCGACTGGCCGAAGACGAACAGGGCAATGGTGCCGATCACCGCGCCGGTCAGCACCACCTGGGCCAGGCCCACGCCGAACACTGATTTGCGCATCAGCCAGAGGCGGCGCGGGGACAATTCCAGGCCGATGATGAACAGCAGCAGGACCACGCCCAATTCAGAGATGTGCGCGACGCTTTCGGTATCGCGGATCAGGCCCAAGGCCTGCGGGCCGATGGCCACGCCCGCGAGCAGGTAACCGATCACCGCGCCCAGTTGCAGGCGCTTGGCCAGGGGCACGGCGATGACGGCGGCGAGGAGGAAAATGACGGCGGTTTGTAGAAGGCTGCCTTCGTGTGGCATCGCTCGAACTCCATGAGCTGCTACGGGGCAGCGTTGATTACGTGAAGGGAGAATTGTGGCGGGCGGGGGTGGATAAGACAATCTGGCTGGATGAGGACACATTGTCCTCGAGAGAGTGACAATCAGGATTGGCCTCTTCGCGGGGCAAGCCCGCTCCTACAGGATTGGGGGCACCGCAGAACCTTCCTGCTATCAGCCCCCGCCAAACTGCGCCCGATACTGATTCGGGGTCATCCCGATGCGTTCGCAAAACACCTTGCGCATGTGCCGATCACTGCCAAACCCACTGCGCGCCGCCACCACCTTCAACGGCAGGTCGGAACCCTCAAGCAACTTGCGCGCGTAGTCGATGCGCGCATTCTGCAGATACTGCAGCGGGGTAAGCCCCACTTCCCGCTGAAAGGCGCGGGCAAAGTTGCGACTGCTCATCGCCACCAGGTCGGCCATCTTCTGCACCGTGAACGCCTGGTCGATGTGATCGACTAGGTACGCCTGGACCCGCGCAACGGGTGAACCATCGCGTGGCACCGCCGCCAGCAACGGCCCATAGGGCAGCTGGCCACCCTGGCGGTGACGGGCGACCAGCAGCACCTTGGCCACTTCCAGCGCCAGCGCCTTGCCGTGGTCTTCGGCCACCACGGCCAAGGCCATGTCGATACCGGCAGTGATCCCGCCCGAGGTAATCAGGTTGCGATCCACCACATAGATCTGCTCGGTTTCGACCTTCACTTCGGGAAACTGCTGGGCCAGGCGCTCGACGTAGTTCCAGTGGGTGGTGCAGCGATAGCCGCCAAGCAGCCCGGCGCGGGCCAGCAGAAACACCCCGGTGCAGATTGCTCCGAAGCGTCCAGCACGGTGCACGGCCTGCGTCAGCCAGTGCTCCACGCCGGGCAGGGCGATGTCGTAGGCACCGGGGCCGCCGGGTACCAGCAGCAGGTCAACGGCCTCTGGCAACTGCTGCAGGCAGAGGTCGGCCACCACCTGCAAACCGCACGAGCTGCGAATGATGCCCTGGCCCTCGGCCACGGTGATCAGCCGGTAGCGTTTGTGCTCCGGAAGAAACCGGTTGGCCAAGGCAAACGCGTCCATCGGCCCGGTGACATCGAGCATCAGCACGTCATTGAAAAGAACCAGTGCCACCGTACGGTGAGCGTCACTTTGCTGCATACCCATTCACCTTGAAAACCGGCCCTTGCAAGAAGGCCTGACCCCGAACCAGATCGGCATCTTAAGGTAAGGGTTTAGCCCTTGGGGCCAGCACGTGCAGAAAAATCAGCACCTGTTTTGGCTGGATCACCCTCTGAGTCGCTCTATTTCACGGCCCACCGCAGAATTAATAACTATTAAGGATTGGCTCAGGACTTTGTCATGTCGCCAGGGCGAGACTTTGCTCATTGAAATGAGGAGCGTCGACATGACCCCCCAGACCCTAGCGCCGGGTGCCTTGACCCCCACACGCCTTCGCCGGGCCAAGGAGCTGATGCTGCGCAGCGAGCTGTCGATCATCGACATCGCTGCTCTGTGTCACCTGACCCGGAGCCATTTTTCGCGTGCTTTCAAGATCAATACCGGCCTCTCTCCCCAAGCCTGGCGCCTGCTGGCGCGGATGGAGAAGGCCAAGCAGTTGCTGGCCACCGAAGCACCGATCACCTACGTCAGCCTGGAATGCGGGTTTTGCGACCAGTCGCACTTCACCCGTGCTTTCAGTCGTTTGGTCGGACAGCCGCCGAAAGCCTGGCGCATGGCAGCACGATCGCAAGCACCGAGCTACCTTTCTTAAGCCGTTTTTATCCTCAGGGATAGGTCCCTGTGGACAAGGGCGGTTGCCACTGACTTTCCCAACCCAATGGAGTCACCGTCATGAGCAATCCTGATTACAAACGTCTGAACAAAGATGACGCCGTGGTACTGCTGGTCGACCACCAGACCGGCCTGATTTCGCTCGTGCAGGACTTCTCGCCCAACGAGTTCAAGAACAACGTGTTGGCCTTGGGTGACCTGGCCAAGTTCTTCGGTCTGCCGACCATCCTCACCACCAGCTTCGAGCAAGGCCCTAATGGCCCGCTGGTGCCGGAGCTCAAGGAGATGTTCCCGGACGCGCCGTACATTGCCCGTCCTGGCCAGATCAATGCGTGGGACAACGAAGATTTCGTCAAGGCGATCAAGGCGACCGGGCGCAAGCAACTGATCATCGCCGGTGTGGTGACCGACGTGTGCGTAGCGTTCCCGACGCTGTCGGCGCTGGCTGAAGGTTTTGACGTGTTCGTGGTGACCGATGCTTCGGGCACCTTCAACGAGACCGTGCAGCAGGCAGCCTGGGCGCGCATGACCCAGGCCGGTGCACAGATGATGAACTGGTTCTCGGTGGCGTGTGAGCTGCACCGTGACTGGCGCAACGATATCGAAGGGCTGGGCAACCTGCTGTCGCAGCGGATTCCCAACTATCGCAACCTGATGAACAGCTATTCGGCACTGACTTCGCGTTGATGCAGTGGGGCCGCGTTGCGGCCCATTCGCGGGGCAAGCCCGCTCCTACAGGATCGAGTGCCCCGCAAATCCAACAGGATCGGGCGCCCCGCAAATCCTGTAGGAGCGGGCTTGCCCCGCGAACACCGGCGACGCCGGTGCCATACACCGCGCGGTACCTGTTTCGCCGGTAAACCCGCTCCCACAGGCCCCCGCTATCCCACCGGCAACACCACCAGAATCCGACAGCCACCCAGCTCCGACACCAGCGCCCGCAACCGCCCGCCATGCGCGCGCACCACCGAATTGCAGATCGCCAGACCCATCCCCAATCCATTGGCCTTGGTCGTATAGAACGCCTCGAAAATCCGCTCGCGCTCTTCGGCGGAAATCCCCGGCCCATTGTCGTCCACCGAGATCTCCACGCCCGCCTCGGTCAGCCGTGTGCCAATGCGCAGCAGCCCATCCCCGCGAAAACCGCCCAACGCCTCCAGCGCATTGGTAATCAGGTTGAACACCAATTGCTGCAGCTGCACCGGATCACCTTTGACGCTGACCCCCGCTTCAAGCCGCACCTGCACCTTCACTGCGCACTTGAGCGCATCCGCCGACGTCAGGCGGATCACCCCCTGCACCAGCTCATCGAGGTTGATCGGCTTGACCTGCAGCGGCGCCTGCTTGGCCAGCGAGCGCAACGCCTTGACGATGTTGGCGGCGCGCTCGCTGTCGGCGCGGATGTCTTCCAGGCCGTCAATCGCCTCAGCCAGGTCTGGCGCGTCGCGCTTGAGCCAACGCAAACTGGCCGCGGCGTTGGAGGCGATGCCCAACAACGGCTGGCTGATTTCGTGAGCGATCGAGGCAGACAGCTCGTTCATCACCTGCAGGTGTGAACTGCGCGCCAACTCCGCCCGCGAGCGGCGCAGCTCGGCTTCCATCTGCGCGCGGGTCTGATTGTCTTCGGCCAGGCGGGTATAGAACTTCGCCGTCTGCAGCGACACCGCAGCCTGTGAGGCGAGAATCTCCAGCATGGCCAGGCGCTGGCTGCCGAACAGGTTCGGCACCAGGCGGTTCTCCAGGTACACCAGGCCAATCAGTACCCCCTGGATCACCAGCGGCAGGCACAACACCGAGCGTGCGCCGCGTGCGTGCAGGTCCTGGCGGAACGCCTCCGGGCACTCGCACAACGCGTCGTGCAGCAGCAGCGGTTTCTTCGTGCGCATGGTCGCGTTGATGATCGACAGCGGCGCCTGGGTCATGAATTTCTGGCAGTCCTCCATGCTCACCTGCAGGCCGCCATCGTTGATCGCGGCCGCCGCGGCCATCTGGAACTCGGCGCCGCTGACAATCAGCAGGGCGCCGTGATCGGCGCCAGAATGCAGGGTCAGGTGGCCCATCAGCGTTTCGATCAGGCCCTCGAGCAGGACTTCTTCCGACAACGCACGGGCCGCTTCAATGCCAGCTTCCAGGTCCAGGCTGGCCTGCGAAGCAGAGCGGTAGGTTTCCTGGATCGGTTGAGTGCGCAGAAACGGATGCAGGGTCTCCAGCTGGCGTACCTTGCCGGCCGCGCCCCAGATATGGAAGCAGTCGCGGGCGATCCGCAGGTGCAGGTTGGCCCCCGAGATCAGCCCGCTGGGGATGCACACCTCGGCCAATTGCTCATGGGCCAACGCCTGCTCATGGATAAACCCCGCAGCGGTGGCGGCGATCTGCGCCTGGTCGAAGCAGCGGATGGCTGACAGACCGTCACCGTCGAGCTTGGCGATCACCCCTTCAATCAGCAGCAGCTTGTTGCGAAACGTCATCGGGTTGAACTGCGCCCAGCGCGCAAACCGCTCGCGCAATTGGCTCAGCTGTTCACGCTTGTGTTCAAGGCTGCCGGGGGCTTCCGGGCAGCCCAGGGTCAGCCCGCAGAACAAGTGGTAATCAGCCAGGTTGATATGCGCCGGTGCGGCCCAGGCCAGTGGCCCGGCTTGGTCGAGGGCGCGCACGGCCTGCTGGATATCGCCCAGGTAAAACGCCGCCATACCCTCGAACAGGCGCTTGAAGAACAGCGTCGTGCGTGAACCGAGCGGGTCTTCAGGGGCGTCGCACAGTGCGCTTTCGGTGTGCTCGCGGCGGGCTTCGGCGCCGTCGCTGAGGGCGCTGACAAAGGCTTTTTGCGCCTGCAGGATCTGTTCGATGTCGCGATAGCCGCACTGGCGCACGGTATCCAGGCCGCGCTCGATTTCCTCGGCCACGCTGTGCAAGTGGTGGCCCATCACCAGCGAGTCTGAAACCAGGTGATTACGGGCGTAGCAGGCCATTGCCAGGTCGCCGCTGATACGGCCGGAGTCGATCGCGTCAAGCGCGGTGCGGCGGGCGAACTCCATCGACGCGGTCCACGCGCTGACCTGGTCAAGGGCCAGCAGGGCGCTGGTCAGGTCGGTCTCGAAGCCATGCCGCTCGATCAGTTTCAGCGCCGCCAGGCAGTAGGCGTGGCCGTCGTGGTAGGCGGCAAAGCGCTCCGCGCCCATCACGCCGAACCAGGCCAGGCCGTAGGTACTGCCCGGGGCAACGCCGTGGGCGAGGGTCAGTTCGATGATCTTTGCCAGGTGCAGGAAGCGGATGTCGTCCTCGATGAAAAACGACGAGGACAGCGTCGCCAGCAGGCCGATGGCAATGATCACCTCTTCGCTTTCGGCTTTGGGCAGTGCCTCCAGGCAGTGGCGGCCCTGACGCTCGATCAGGGCGTGGATCTTGCGGTACTCGGCCTCGACCTGTTGCGGCACGTGGCCGCGCTCTAGCGCAATGCCCAGCAGACGCAGGCCGGCCAGCGCATCGTCGATGGCGCCGTCATAGTCGCAGCGCAGGGTCTTCAGGCGGGCGCGCAGTTTGCACGCGGTGGCCTGGTCGAGCGGCGAGCGCACGCGCTGGCCGCACTGCACGATACGCTGCTCGGCCTCGGCCATGCGCGACAGCAGCATGTCGCACTCCGCCGCCATGCAGGCGAGGGCGAACGCATGCTGCTGGCGGGTTTGCCGTGAGGCGTTGGCGTGCAGCAAGGCTTCGGCGGCCTGCAGGTAGCCGTAGGCCTGGTCATATGAGGCAGCGTCACGGGCCAGGGTGGCGGCCTCCTGCAAAAGCACGATCAGCGCCTCGCACTCTTCTGCGGCAAAGGCGAAACGGTCGGCACGCTGTACCTGATTGGCGATCTCGAACAATGCATCAGGCAGCTCGGCACACCAGGTGCGCTGCATGGCGCGGGCGATCCGTGCGTGCAGCGCGGCGCGCTCATCGCTCGCGGTGAGCCAGTAGGCGGCGTCCTGCACGCGGTCATGGGAGAAGCCCAGTTCGTGTTGGCTGAGCGACAGGAAACCCGCGTCGAGCAGGGCCTTGAGGTGGTCGCCGAGACGCTCCGGGGCCACCGTGAGCAACCTGCGCAGCAGGTCTTCGTCAAAGCGTCCGGCCGCGGCGCCCGCGATCCGCAGCACCTCGCGCTGGGCGGCGGGCAGGCGCGCCAAGCGGTGCACCATGAGGTCGGCGACATTGTCGGCGTAGCGGTGCTGGGCCACGGCGTCGAGCGACCACGACCAGCGCATGCCAAGGGTATCGAAGGTGAACAGCTGGTCCTCGACCATCGCCTTGAGAATCTGCCGGACGAAAAACGGATTGCCGGCGGCCTTGGCATGCACCAGTTCGGCGACCTGCTGCGCCTCTTCGGCGGTGACGTGATAGCGCGCGCAGATCAGCTCCACCACCGCGCTTACCGGCAGCGGCAGCAGGTCGAGGCGCTGGCCGCGCAGGGTCCGTGGGTAGCTCAGTTCAGCCGCCAGCGGCGTGTTGCTGCCGGCCGCGTCGCTGCGGCTGGCGAAGATCAGCAGCAGATTGCTCGGCGGTTGGCCGATCAACTCGCGCAGCAGATGCAGGGTGGCATCGTCGGCCCACTGCAGATCATCAAGGAATAGCACCAACGGCTGACCCGGCGCAGTGAACACCTGGAAGAACTCGACAATTGCCCGCAGCTCTTTTTCCAGGGCCAGCCTGGAGAGTTTTTCCGGGAAGTCGGCCATCGGCCCGATGATCAGCTTGAGGTCTGGTGCCAGCTTGACCAGCAGCCGGCCGCGGCCCTTGATGCGCTGCCGGATCCGCTCACCGATCGCTTGCAGGTCGGCGCTGTTCTTGGCCAGCAGCTGGGTGGTCAGCGCGCCGAGGATGTCGATCCACGGCGCGTAGGGGATGGCTTGCTCGAGACTGTTGCACTTGCCTGATGCCCAATAGCCGCGGGCGTTTTCGCGCAGGGCGGCGTTGACCAGGCTCGACTTGCCCATGCCGGTGGCGCCACTGATGAACAGTGACTGTGGGCTACTGTCGCGGCCCTGGGTCTTGAGGATGCGGGCAATCTCGCGCATCTCGCCGGTGCGCCCGTACAAGCCTTCCCGGGTGGCCGGGACCGGGTCGCAACGGCCGAGCTGAAACACCTCGATGGCCTGTTTGGCGGCCCATTGGCGTTGGCAGTGGGCAAGGTCCACTGCCAGTGCCTGGGCGCTCTGGTAGCGGGCGTCGGGCTCCTTGGCCAAGGCCTTGGCGAGAATCAGGCTGATCGTCTCCGGGAGTGCCGGCCTGACCTCGGTTGCGGGCCTGGGCTGGACGCCCGCATGCAGCTGGCGCCAGTGCAGCTTGTCGCGACCGCGCAGCGGCAGCTCGCCTACCAGCATCTGATAGAGAATCGCCGCCAATGCATAGATGTCGCTGCGCCGATCACTGCTTGAGCCATGCGGGCAGATCTGTTCGGGGGCCAGGTACGACCAGTTGACGCCGTGCGTACCTTGGCTGGCGGTCAGGTCGGCGGTGTCGGCGCGAAACCCGCCAAGCCTGACCTGGTTGTCATCGAGCAGAAACAGGTGCCGGGGTTGCAGTGCGCCATGCAGGACGTCTGCCTGATGGGCGAGGGTCAATGCATTGGCTGCATGTACCGCAATCTGCAAGAACGCGCCAAGGGTTGGCCGGCCTTGGGCGATGACGTCGGCGATCGATTCGCCTGCGGGGTAGACCAGCAAGGGGCCCTCGGCCGAGCGGATAAAGGCTGCCGGGATCACCGC
The DNA here is from genome assembly GCF_017875955.1 of Pseudomonas sp. BP8. Lineage (GTDB taxonomy): Bacteria > Pseudomonadota > Gammaproteobacteria > Pseudomonadales > Pseudomonadaceae > Aquipseudomonas. Next base: position 703,187 of record NZ_JAGINK010000001.1, read on the forward strand.
CCAGGCTGGCTCCAGACGGACCCGGTAGTCGCGCTCCAGGCGCTGGCAGGCGGCTGGCGACTCGACTGGGGCGCGTACCGCGATCCAGGCTTTGCCTGAACGGGCGTCCCACATGCGGAAGAAGGTCAGCTCGCCCTCTTGCCCAAGCAAGGCGGTGTCGCAACGATTCAGCCAGTCTTCATCGAGTGATGGATCGTTATCGATGGGCCTGTGAACGAGGCGTTCATCCAGCATCGGGCAACCCTCAACAACCTGCAGTGTGACCGCGAGTATACGCAGCGGCCCTGATACGAAGGTCTGCCCCACACGGCTTGGCAGGAACGGGAACCATCTTGACCGTTATGGTCCCTGCGCAGTCGGCCTTGGCCGATTGCCAAGCGGTAGCGGGGTGTATCCTCAAGCCAACCTATCCCTCGGGATAATTGTCTGGACGCGGGCGTTGGCCTAAATTGCACGAGGCTGCGCGACCGCCATGGCCTGTGAGATTCGAGACGATCATGATCCGATTAGGCAATGCGTTGGTGTCGCTGGAGCGGCGTGAGGCTTTCCTCGAGGGTAAACCGTTGCCGCTCGGTGGGCGCGCCTTCGAAGTGCTGTCCATGCTGATCCGCGCCAACGGGCGGGTGGTTGGCAAGGAAGAGATGTTCAGCCAGGTCTGGGCCGGTACCGTGGTCGAAGACAACAACCTCCAGGTGCAGATCTCACTGCTGCGCAAGATGCTTGGCGACAAGCAACTGATCCAGACCGTGGCGCGCCGCGGCTACCGTCTGGCGGTCGATCCGGCTGGCGACCTGTCCTCGTTGGCCCACGCCCACCGCGCCTCGTTCAACCTCGATGCCGACGCGCTGGCGCCTGGCGAGGATGGCGCCGCAGTGCCCGTGCTGGTGGTCGACGACGACCCTTCGGTGCGCACTGCATTGGGCCGCTTGTTCCGCTCGCAGGGCATCGCCCACCGGCTGTACGCCTCGGCCGAAGAGCTGCTGCAGAGCCAGTGCGACACGCCCTATGCCTGCCTGCTGCTGGACATCAACCTGCCGGCAGCGACGGGGCTTGAGTTGCAGGATCTGCTCGGCAAGCTCGACCTGCCCTGGCCGGTGGTGTTCATGACCGGCTACGGCACGGTGCCGATGACGGTGCAGGCAATGCGTGCCGGTGCGGTCGAGGTGTTGACCAAGCCGTTCGATGAACAACAACTGCTGACATTGCTCGATACCGTGCGCGCCCGTGCGGTCAACGCGGGCAGGGCCTGGCAGCATGCGCGTCATGTGAAGGACAAGTATGGCCGGCTGACCACCCGCGAGCGCGAGGTGTTTGCGCTGGTGGTCAACGGGCTGTCGCACAAGCAGATCGCCAAGCAGATCGGTACCAGTGAAGTAACCACCAAGGTGCACAAGAAAAACATCATGAACAAGATGCAGTCGCGCTCGTTGGTCGATCTGGTCTCGATGCACCAGGTCATCGAAGGCAGCCGCCGTTGCGAGGGCCAGAGCGCCGCATGAACGGGGACCGGCTGGGCGACAAGGCATCGGTGTGCATCGTTGATGACGATGCGTCGGTGCGCAAGAGCCTGGCCAACCTGCTGCGTTCGGCCGGGTTCGGTACGTTGTTGTTTGCTTCCGGTGGAGAGTTTCTGGCGTCCGGTCTGGCGCGAGAGGCGGGGTGTGCGCTGCTCGATCTGAAGATGCCGGAACTGGGTGGGCTGGAGATTCAGCGCGAGCTGGCCGTGCTCGGCTGGGGGTTGCCAGTAATCTGCATGTCGGCGCACTGGAATGACGATGGGCTCGATCAATCGATGCGCGAAGGGGCGGTGGCGTGTTTGCGCAAGCCGTTCAGCGAAGAGGCGCTGCTCGATGCGGTGGGATTGGCCTTGGGCCGGCACTGACAGTGGTTTGTCAGTGCCGGCCCCCTCGCTCCTACAGTGACTGCGCCGCTATCCCTGTAGGAGCGGGCTTGCCCCGCGAAGAGGCCCGCACTGATTCACCACAACGGCCCTAACAGATTTTGCCGTTGTACGACGACTCAGGTAAACAGATCGACTCCCAGCTGGAACGCAACCCACAACGCCAGACCCGTCGCAAACGCCAGCGCAAGGTTCTCGAACAGGTTGTTGCGATATTCCTTGCTCAGCAGCGACTTCTGGTTGGACATGATCAGCAAGCCCAGCGAAATAACTGGCAAACCGATGATGTTCAGTGCGCTGACACCAATGGTCAGGGTAACGAAATCGGGCATGCCCGGAATCGACCAGACCAGCGGTGTGACCAGGATGAACAGCATGAACCAACGGTGAGCCGGATCCTTGTGGAACTCCTTGCCGTACTTGGCGCGACGCTGCGGTTGAACGTGCTGCAGCGCATCGGTAATCAGCATCGGGAAGGCCGTGGTCTTGCCCGAAATGCTGGCGAACAGGGTGGCGAACACACCGATGAAGAACACGTACCAGCCAATCGGCCCGAAGAACATCTCCAGCGCCTTGCCCAGGTCCGCCAGGGTGTTCACTTCGATACCGTTGGGCCGCAGGATCTCGGCGCCGACAATCCAGATCGCCAGGTTGATGACGATCCCGACAAACACCGCAAACAGCAGGTCGTTGCGCTGCACGCGCTTGTGTTGCGGCCCGACCCAACCCTTCTGGCGCATCACGTACGGGTGGACGAAGTTGGCCACCGACCCGGCCACCGCACCAATCACCGAAACCGCCACGAGCATGGCACCGTGCACGCCTTCGTCAGGCGGAATGCTGAAGCCGATGGTGCCTTTGACGATGCCGACCACGTCCGGGCCGGACATCACTGCCAGGGCCAGGAAGGCCAGGGTCATGATCGCCAGCAGGGCTTTCATCACCCCTTCGATCATCGAATAGATATTGCGACCCACCAGCATCCACACGGCGAGCACCACGGCCATGGAACACAGCAGCGGGTAGTCGATGCGCAGCAGCATCGCCAGGGATTCGCCCGCGCCCTTGATCATGTAGGCGTTCATCAAGTGGCCCATGATCAGCGCATAACCAAGCATGAACCAGGCAAATACCGGGTGCAGCTGGGCGTAGCCCTGGAGGATGGTCATCCCCTGGTTATTGCACAGCTGGAAGCGGGCAATGATGTTGACGATCAGATAGCGCAGCAGCAGCGAGACCGCCAGCACCCACATCATGGCGTAGCCGTAGTTGGCGCCTGCCACGGATGAAGTGATCAGATCACCGGCGCCGAGCCATGACAGAACGGCAATGATGCCCGGCCCGAGTAGTTTGACTACACGGGAAAGGCGGCTTTGAGAGGGCGTGGCGGTTTTGCCCTCAACGGAAGGAATGCTCGTCATCGCGGGTGTCTCCATTATTTTTGTATTGAGAGCCGGCGCAGTCGAACACAGTTGGTAGGATATCGTACAACTAAAAATTATCTATAAATGTTACGCGGTGTTTCCAATTAGTCTCGAGCCATTCTGGCCACTTTATGGCCACTATGGCCAGGCTTGCGGGCTGTCAGCTTTGCTGCGAAAGAACTCGCGCAGGTGCTCGATGAAGAACGACACCTTGGCCGACAGGTTGAGCCGCTCGAGATAGACCGCATAGATATCGGCGGGCGGCGTTTCGTAGTCACTGAGCACCTCGACCAGCCGCCCGCTGCGCAGATGCCCGGCGAGGTTCCACTCTGCACGCATGAGAATGCCGTGCCCCTCCAGCGCCCAGTTCAGTGCCACCTCGCCATCGTTGGTACTCAGGCTACCGCCCACTTTGACCGACTCGGTCAGCTTGCCTCGGCTCAGCCGCCAGCTGCCGAAGGCCGAATCGTTCTGCCGCAACACGATGCAGTTGTGCTGGGCGAGGTCCTTGGGTTTCTCCGGGTAGCCATGCGCCTGCAGGTACGCCGGCGCCGCGCACAACCGCCGCCGGTTGGCGGCAATCTTGCGCGCAATCAGGCGTGAATCCGGCAACTCGCCAAAACGGATGGCAACGTCGATGGCGTCATCCGGCAGGTTGATCGGCCGATCGCTCAGCTGCAACTGCACCTCGATCTCGGGGTAGCGCTTGGCGAATGAAGAGATCGCCGGCCCCACATGGGTGCGGCCAAAGCCCAGCGGCGCATTGACCCGCAGCAGGCCCTTGGGCTCTGCGCGACTGCTGGAGACCTGGCGTTCCATCTCTTCGATCTCGCCGAGGATGCGCTGTGCATTGACCAGGTACAGCTCGCCCTCGGCCGTCAGGCTGATGCTGCGTGTGGTGCGGTTGAGCAGACGCACGCCAAGCCGGCGTTCCAGCTGGTTAAGGCGCTTGGACACCGCCGGTGGGGTCAGGTTGAGCTCGCGGGCGGTCGCCGCCAGGCTGCCGAGCCTCGTCAGCAGGGCGAAAAAGGCCAATTCCGAGGTCGGGCTCATAAGTAACTCTGAAGACTTAATGAAGTGAATTTCAGTGTATTACAGAACATTTGCAAAACCATTAATTTGTAGGGGTGATTTCCCACAGCACCACTGCGTTCTCTACGCGCCTCCCTCGCCAATGCCTGGCCTTGGGTAGCGAACGCGCCGCCACGAAAAAATCCGACTCACAACAATAATGCGGAGAAAAATGGCCATGCGATTCCTCGGAAAGCTCTATGTCCAGGTTCTGATTGGCGTAACCATCGGCATCCTGCTCGGTGTGTTCTGGCCACACGTCGGCGTCGACCTCAAGCCCTTGGGCGACGCCTTCATCAAATTGATCAAGATGGTCTTTGCCCCGATCATCTTCGCCACGGTGGTGCTCGGCATCGCCAAGATGGACAACATGAAGGAGCTGGGCCGGGTTGGCGTGCGAGCGCTGATCTACTTCGAGATCCTCTCGACCTTCGCCCTGGTGCTTGGCCTGATCGTGGTCAACCTGGTCGAACCCGGCAAGGGCATGAACGTCGATCCGGCCACCCTCGACATCGCCAGCATCTCGACCTACACCTCGGCGGCGACCAGCTCGGGCGGCTTTACCGAGTTCCTGATGAACGTGATCCCGGCGAGCATTACCGATGCCTTCGCCAAGAACCAGATCCTGCAGATACTGCTGTTCTCGACCCTGTTCGGTATCGCCCTGTCGCACCTCGGGCCGCGTGGCAAACCCTTTGTCGATGTGCTCGAGGCGTTCTCCCACGGCATGTTCTACATCGTCGGCCTGGTCATGCGGGTTGCGCCACTGGCGGCCTGCGGGGCGATGGCATTTACCGTCGGCAAGTACGGGCTGGGCTCGATCGTGTCGCTCGGCAAGTTGATGGCGACCATGTACATCACCTGCTTCCTGTTCGTGGTGATCATCCTTGGCACGATCTGCCGGATGTCCGGTTTCAGCCTGTGGAAGTTTCTCAAGTACCTCAAGGAAGAGCTGTTCACCGTGCTTGGCACCAGCTCGTCGGAGTCGGTGGTGCCGCAGCTGATGACCAAGCTGGAAAGGGTCGGCGTGTCCAAGCCGGTGGTCGGCCTGGTGATCCCGTCGGGGCTGACCTTCAACCCGGATGGCCAGTGCATCTACTACACCATGGCGGCGATCTTCATCGCTCAGGCCACCAACACGCCGCTGACCCTGATGGACCAGCTGATCGTCCTCGGCGTCTTGCTGCTGACCTCCAAAGGGTCGGCGGGGGTCACCGGCTCGGGCTTCATCACTCTCGCCGCAACCCTGGCGACCATGGACAACATCCCGGTGGCGGGCATGGTCCTGCTGCTCGGCGTCGACCGCTTCATGTCCGAGGCGCGCGCCATCACCAACACCATCGGCAATGCGGTCGGCACCATGGCGATCGCCAAGTGGGTGGGTGCACTCGATAAGAAAACCATGGACCAGGTGCTCGATGGCGGGCCGGTACCGGAGCTCAAGCAAGCTCAGGATGCGCCGCCGCTGAGTACCCAGAGCCCAGTCAAACCAGCCTTGTGATGCCCTGAGGAGAATAATCGTGGATAGACAAGCCGCCGTTGAATCACTGACCGATGTCATGGCCAAGTTCACCGCCTATATCGGCAAGCGCCTGCCCAAGGACGTCAAGGAGAAGACCGCCAAGTTGCGTGCAGCGGAAACCAATCCGCTGGCCATCGCCGTCTATGACTCGATGGCCGAGAACCAGGATTACGCCGACAAGCTCGACCGGCCAAGCTGCCAGGACACTGGGGTGATCCAGTACTTCATCAGTGCCGGGGCGCGTTTCCCGCTGCTGGGAGAGCTGGAAAGCATCCTGGAGAATGCCACCAAAGAGGCGACCATCAAGGGCCCGCTTCGGCATAACGCGGTGGAAACCTTCATCGAGAAAAACACCGGCACCAACACGGGCTCGAAGATCCCTTGGCTGGACTGGGAAATCATCCCTGATGCGGATCATGCCATCGTCGACGTGTACATGGCCGGTGGCGGTTGCACCTTGCCGGGCTCGGCCAAGGTGTTGATGCCGGGGCAGGGCTATGAAGGGGTCACCGAGTTCGTCTTCGATGTGATCACCTCGCGCGGCATCAACGCCTGCCCGCCACTGCTGGTTGGCGTTGGCGTGTCGACCTCGGTCGAGACCGCCGCACGCTTGTCCAAACGGGCGATCCTGCGTCCGGTCGACTCCAGCCACCCCAACGAAAGCGCGGCAATGATGGAAAAGCTGCTGGAGGATGGCCTCAACGAAATCGGCATCGGCCCGCAGGGGCTGACCGGCAACAGCAGCGTGATGGGGGTGAACATCGAGTCGTCGGCGCGTCACCCGTCGACCATCGGCGTTGCCGTGTCGACCGGTTGCTGGGCCCACCGCCGCGGCAAGATCCGCATCAATGCCGACCTGTCCTACGACATCTTCTCGCATGAAGGAGTAGTCCTGTGAAGAAGATCCTCAGCACCCCGATCAAGGACGAAGACCTGGCTGACCTGAATGTCGGCGACGTGATTTACCTGACCGGCCAGTTGGTGACCTGCCGCGACGTCGCCCACCGGCGCCTGATCGAGCTCAAGCGTGAGTTGCCAGTGGACTTGCGCGGCGGGGCGATCTTTCATGCCGGGCCGATCGTGCGCAAGAAAGACGATGGCAGCTTCGAGATGGTCTCCATCGGGCCGACTACCAGCATGCGCATGGAAAAATTCGAGAAGGAGTTCATCGAGCAGACCGGCGTCAAGCTGATTGTCGGCAAGGGCGGCATGGGCCCGGAAACCACCACCGGCTGCCTGGAGAACAAGGCGGTGCATGCGGTGTTCCCCGGTGGTTGTGCGGTGCTGGCGGCCACCCAGGTGGAAGAGATCGTCCGTGCCGAATGGCAGGACCTGGGTATGCCGGAAACGCTCTGGGTGAACCGCGTGCGTGAGTTCGGGCCGCTGATCATTTCGATCGATACCAAGGGCAATAACCTGTTCGAGCAGAACAAGTTGCGCTTCAACGAACGCAAGGGCGCGGTGATCGAAAAGATCAACAGCCAGGTGCGGTTCATCAAGTGATGTGGCTGCGGGCTGATCACAACATCAACCATCCGCGGATCCTGCAGGAGATTGCCCGGCCCTTCGGGCTGCGCTCAACGCCCGTAAAAGCGGCGCATACTTTTTAGGAGCGGGCTTGCCCCGCGAAGAGGCCGGTCCAGCCACCGTGGTGTATGGCACCGGCTTCGCCGGTTTTCGCGGGTCAAGTCGGATCGCCGTACCGCCGCTCCTGCAGGGGCGCGCTGCGTGGCCTGAACCTCCCATGACAGCACATCTACTCAATCATCCCTCAACGATCCCCGGCATAGTCCGCCGCTGTTCGGATTGCCGAGACGCCCCTTATGCCCCGCCCGCAAAAACTCCAATTCCTCGCATCACCCGCCGCCGGCCTGCTGTTCATGCGCGTCGCCGCTGCGGTGTTGCTACTGCTCATCCACGGCCTGCCAAAACTGCTCAACTGGAGCAGCGAACTGCAACGGATCGAAGACCCGTTCGGCCTCGGCGCTAGCCTGACCCTCGGCCTCGCCGTGTTCGCCGAAGTGTTCTGCCCGTTGCTGCTGATCCTTGGCATCTGCGCCAGGCTGGCCTGCCTGCCGGTAATCGCCGTGCTGCTGGTGGCGCTGGTGGTGGTGCACCCGGAGTGGAGCCTTGAGCAAGGGCAGTTCGCCTGGTTGTTCCTGGTGCTGTACGCCGGCTTGGCGCTGACCGGCCCGGGCCCGTGGGTCGTCAAGCTGCCAGGTGTACCTCGCTGACGGTACTCCGCTCAACTGCCTGGCCGGTATTGAAGTGCTTCGGCCAAGTGCGGACGGCCAATCAACTCGACCTGCTCTAGGTCGGCCAAGGTCCGCGCCACCTTGAGCAAACGGTGCGCGGCACGCAGCGACAAGCTCAAGCGTTCACAGGCGTTCTCCAGCCAGCGCTGATCCTCTGTGCTCAACAGGCAATGCTGGCGGAGCCCGTTCAAGTCGAGAAAGGCATTGGCGCAGCCCTGGCGGCGCTGCTGACGCTCGCGCGCCTCGGCCACTACGCTGGCCACGCTGGCGCTGGACTCACCACTGGGGTCGCACCTCAGGACCGTGCTTTCCCGCGCTACGGTCAGGTGCAGGTCGATGCGGTCTAGCAACGGCCCGGACAGCTTGTTGCGGTAGCGCTGGATCAGCTCGGTGCTGCACCGGCAGCGCCCGGTGGGGTCGCCCAGATAGCCACACGGGCAGGGGTTCATCGCCGCCACCAGCTGAAAGCGGGCAGGGAAGCGCACCTTGTCCTTGGCCCGCGCTACCACAATCTCGCCACTCTCCAGCGGCTCGCGCAGTACCTCGAGTACCCGCCGCTCGAACTCGGGCAGCTCATCGAGAAACAGCACACCATGGTGGGCGAGGGTGATCTCCCCAGGTTGCGGACGGCTGCCGCCACCCACCAATGCCGGCCCGGAAGCGGAGTGGTGGGGGTGCCTGAAGGGTCGCTGAGGCCAGCTGTTTAGCGGTGTTCGACCGCTGACTGACTGGATCGCCGCCACTTCCAGTGCCTCGCGCTCATCCAGCGGCGGCAACAGCCCGGGCAGGCGACTGGCGAGCAAGGTCTTGCCTGTGCCAGGTGGCCCTGTGAACAGCAGATTATGCGCCCCAGCCGCCGCGACCAGCAGCGCTCGCTTCGCCGCCACCTGCCCCTGCACCTCGCTCAAGTCGGGGTAGGGCCGCTGGTGCAACACCAGCCCATTGGCTGCATAGGGCGGCAATGGCACCTGCCCGGTGAGGTGTGCCACCAGTTCCAGCAGGTGCCCCACCGCATACACCACCAACCCGCTGGCAAGGCTCGCCTCCTCGGCGTTGTCCCGCGGCACCACCAGCGCCCGTCCCGCCTCGCGTGCCGCCAGCGCGGCGGGCAATACCCCCTGTACCGCGCGCACAGCCCCGGACAGTGCCAATTCACCCAGGCATTCGAGATCGCTCAGCGGCGCCACCGGCACCTGTCCATCGGCAGCCAGAATGCCCAGGGCAATTGCCAGGTCGTAACGCCCGCCATCCTTGGGCAAGTCAGCCGGGGCCAGGCTCTGGGTGATGCGCCGCGCCGGGTAGTTGAGGCCGGAATTGACGATGGCGCTGCGTACCCGGTCCTTGCTTTCTTTCACGGTGGCTTCAGGCAGCCCGACCAGGGTCAGGCTGGGCAGGCCGTTGGCCAGATGAGTTTCGACACTGACAGCCGGCGCCTGCACGCCCACCTGGGCGCGGCTGTAGACAAGGGCAAGGGACATGGACACTCCGTGGTCGCTGAGGGACGCCGCGTCCTGCGGCTTGTGAAGCGTAGAGCGGAGTCGGGCGTGCAGCCCTGAAAGAGTGCGACCGGATTTTACTAACGGCTACGGCCCTGCGGAACCGGCAGCGCCGGTGCCATCCACCACGGCCGATCCTACAGGGTTTGCGGCGCCATTGCGGGTGGCGTTACGGGCTCAGTCCTGCGGGTCAGCCGCTGCTGCTGGCTGCGGCGCAATCGGCGCCATCCGCGCATCCAGCTCGGCGACTTGCTTTTCCAGCGCTTCGAGGCGGGCACGGGTACGTGCCAACACCACCATCTGACTATCGAATTCTTCCCGGCTGACCAGGTCGAGTTTGCTGAAAGCGCTCTGCATGAGCATCTTGAACTGGCTTTCGAGTTCGGCGCGGGGCTGTGCAGTGTCGCCGCTGAACAGGCGCGAGGCCTGGTCGCTGAGGGCGTCGAGGAGGGCTTTGGGCGCGAGCATGGTGGGCTGTCCGCTTGATCAGTAAAAGAGCGCCAGTGTAACACGCCACCCCATGGCCCCTAAGGGACCCTGGCGCTGCACACTTTTTGCGCAGCGCGGTACAAGGCGGTGCACCGAAATTGTGCATGTTTCCACTGATGGCGACTGGCCAATCCCTGCTCTTTCACGCAACTACCTGTTTTCCGGCGCTTTGTGCGACCTGGCAAGGTTTCTGCAAAGACCTCTGCGAGCCATGCACTGATGCAGTTCCTTGTGACCAGGCAGTGCGCAGGCCGAGCCGAAAGGCTGATCGTTACCGTCGAGGCGTGCATCGGCGGTGAGGAGGGTGCCAACGATGCGTTACAAAGCCGGGCACTGCGCTTAGACTTGAGACGGGTTTGTTTTCCTGGGGCAAGTCCACCAAATCGGGAGAGAGTTTCATGAAGCTAGTCACTGCCATCATCAAGCCGTTCAAGCTGGACGACGTGCGCGAGTCGCTGTCGGAAATCGGCGTGCAGGGCATCACCGTCACCGAAGTCAAAGGCTTCGGTCGGCAGAAGGGCCACACCGAGCTGTATCGCGGTGCTGAATACGTGGTCGACTTCCTGCCTAAAGTGAAGATCGACGTCGCCATCGACGACAAGGATCTGGACCGGGTAATCGAGGCCATCACCAAGGCCGCCAACACCGGCAAGATCGGTGACGGCAAGATTTTCGTAGTCAATCTGGAGCAGGCCATCCGCATCCGTACCGGCGAAACCGATACCGACGCGATCTAAGCAACAACAAAAGCCTCACCAAACCCAACGCCCCAGGAGAAAACAACATGACTCTGCGTCAGATCGCAGGGCTAGGAGCCCTATTGTCCCTCGCAATGCCAGGCCTCGCCCTGGCCGAGGAAGCTGTCCCCACGCTGAACTCCGGCGACACCGCCTGGATGCTCACCGCGACGGCGTTGGTACTGTTCATGACCATTCCGGGCCTGGCCCTGTTCTACGGCGGCATGGTCCGCTCGAAGAACGTGTTGTCGGTGATGATGCAGTGCTTTGCCATTACTGGCCTGATGAGCATCCTGTGGATGGTCTACGGCTACAGCCTGGCTTTCGATACCACCGGTATGGAAAAGGGCGTACTCAACTTCAGTTCCTTCGTGGGCGGCTTCTCCAAAGCCTTCCTCAACGGCGTCACCCCTGACAGCCTGACCGCGGCCTTCCCGGAAGCGGTGTTCATCACCTTCCAGATGACCTTCGCCATCATCACCCCGGCGCTGATCGTCGGTGCCTTTGCCGAGCGGATGAAGTTTTCCGCGATGCTGATCTTCATGGCCGTGTGGTTCACCCTGGTCTATGCGCCGATCGCGCACATGGTCTGGAGCGGTGACGGCGCGCTGATGTGGGATTGGGGCGTGCTGGACTTCGCTGGCGGCACCGTGGTGCACATCAACGCCGGTATCGCGGGCCTGGTCTGCTGCCTGGTGCTGGGCAAGCGCAAAGGCTACCCGACCACCCCGATGGCGCCGCACAACCTCGGCTACACCCTGATGGGCGCTGCCATGCTGTGGATCGGCTGGTTCGGCTTCAACGCCGGCTCCGCCGCTGCCGCCAACGGCACTGCAGGCATGGCCATGCTGGTTACCCAGATCGCCACCGCGGCGGCGGCGCTGGGCTGGATGTTCGCCGAGTGGATCTTCCACGGCAAGCCAAGCGCTCTGGGCATTGCCTCGGGTGTGGTCGCCGGCCTGGTTGCCATCACCCCGGCTGCGGGTACCGTCGGCCCGATGGGTGCGCTGGTGATCGGCCTGGCCTCGGGTGTGATCTGCTACTTCTGCGCCACCAGCCTCAAGCGCAAGATGGGCTATGACGATTCGCTGGACGCCTTCGGCGTACACGGTATTGGCGGCATCATCGGTGCCTTGCTCACCGGCGTGTTCGCAGCTCCGGCGCTGGGCGGCTTCGGCGAAGTCGAAGACATCGGCGCGCAGTTCTGGATCCAGGCCAAGGGCGTGATCTTCACCGTGGTCTACACCGCCATCGTCACCTACGTGATCCTCAAGGTGCTGGACGTGGTGATGGGCCTGCGGGTCAACGAAGAAGAAGAGTCGGTCGGCCTCGACCTGGCTCAACACAACGAACGTGGTTACAACCTGTAACTACGACGCTGGAAAAACTTGCCCGGTTCGCCGGGCATTTTTTTGCCTGATTTTTGCACGTTCGCGCAGAGCAAACGGTTTATCCCTCACGTTCGCGACGCGTGGCAAAAACTTACACCGCATAGGGCGTTTATGGTGCTTTGCTTTTTCTGCGGGCACGCTAGAATGCGCGCCGTAGGGTGTTGCACGATGTGACCCGCACACTCCGCTACCCTTTGCTAGGCTTGCCAGTAGCGTATGGCCAGCAGGGAAGCTCACGGATTTTGTCAGGCCCTGCCAGGAGCAGGGTTTGAACGGCGCCGCCGCTCATCAGGCGACGGCTGCCCAAGGGCAGTGGCCAACCCACGGCCAGTTGAATTTTCACTGGTGGCGGCCGGTCTACGGCTGCACTGGTCTATAACTAACCTGCTTTTTGCAAGTCATGAGGTAGAACATGAGCGACGACGATCTGGAAAATGATGACCTCGAAGTAGGCGACGAAGACGAGGCTGATGAAGGTCTTGAGACTGCGGCTGACGACAGCGCCGAAGACGCTGGCGAAGACAGCCCGGCACCGGCTGCCAAAGGCAAATCCAAGGCGGCCGTCTCGGTAGACGAGATGCCGAGCATGGAAGCCAAGCAGAAGGAGCGTGATGCGCTGGCCAAGGCGATGGAAGAGTTCCTGTCGCGCGGTGGCAAGGTGCAGGAAGTGGAGGCCAATGTGGTCGCCGATCCGCCCAAGAAGCCGGACAACAAATACGGCAGCCGCCCTATCTGAGTGGTTGTTTGCAAAAAAGCCCGCCGTCGCTGCGGGCTTTTTTGTGGGCGCGATGCTGAAGGTGTTTGGGCTGTGGCGGTTTCTTCGCGGGGCAAGCCCGCTCCTACAGGGGCGGTGGTGTTCACACACAACCTGTAGGAGCGGGCTTGCCCCGCGAACTAGGGCGAAGCCCTCGCCATTCAACAAAGATGCTTAACGCCAGCGGGCGAGCACCTCAGGCAGCTGCGAAAGGCGCTGGATCTCTGCATCCGGCGCTTTGTCGCCAGCCCAGGCCTTGCCCTGCGGGTTGAACCACACCGCGCGCAAACCGGCGCGCTGGGCCCCGGCGATGTCATCACCAGGGTGGTCACCGATATGCACGGCAGCACTGGCGTCTGCCTCGCCGCGTTTCAACGCCTCAAGGAACGGCGCCGGATCAGGCTTGCCGATCCCCAGGTCCTCGGCACACAAGGCAAACTTGAAGTAGTCCGCCAGGCCAATGCGGCTGACGTCGGCATTACCATTGGTCACCACGCCAAGGGTGTAGCGGTGGCGGAGGATCTCCAGCACCGGCTGCACCTCGGGGAACACCTCGACCTGGTGCCGGGCGTGAAGAAACACCTCGAAGCCTTCGTTGGCCAGCGCCTGAGCCTGCTGTTCGCTGTAGCCGACATCCGCCAGGGCATGGAACAGCACCCTTCGGCGCAGGGCGCTGATGCGATGCTTGAGGCCCGGTTCGGCCTGCACCAGGCGTTCGCGGATGGCAAACAGGTGCTCGACCGGCACACCGCCCAGACGCGGCGCATTGGCCTCGAGCCAGTCGCGCAAAACGGTCTCGGCGCTGAGGATCACCGGCGCGGTGTCCCACAAGGTGTCGTCCAGGTCGAAGGTGATCAGCTTGATGCTCATGAGTCTGTGCCTTTGCTGCGTTTGGCCCGGGGATGGGCGCTGTCGTACACCGCGGCCAGGTGCTGGAAGTCCAGGTGGGTGTAGATCTGGGTGGTGCTGATGTCGGCATGGCCGAGCATCTCTTGCACCGCGCGCAGGTCCTGGGACGACTCAAGCAGATGGCTGGCGAAGGAATGGCGGAGCATGTGTGGGTGCAGGTGCTGGCCGAGCTCGCGCTCGCCAGCGGCCTTTACCCGCAACTGGATGGCGCGCTGGCCGAGGCGCCGGCCCTGGCGGCTGAGAAACACCGCATTGTCGCGCGGTGCGCTGATGCCGCGCAGCTTGAGCCACTCCTGCAGCGCCTCGCGGGCCTTGCGGCCGACCGGCAGGACGCGGCTCTTGCTGCCCTTGCCGTGTACCTGGACCAGGCCGGCGGCCAGGTCCAGCTGGTCAAGGTCAAGGTTGGTCAGCTCGGACAGGCGCAGGCCCGACGAATAGAACAGCTCGAGGATGGCCTGGTCGCGGCGGGCAATGAAATCGTCGTCGACGCCGCCCTCGAGCAACTGCAGGGCACGGTCGGTGTCGAGCACCTTGGGCAAGCGGCGCTCGCCTTTGGGCGGAGAGAGACCATTGGCCGGATCGTGCTCGCACAGGCCTTCACGGTTGAGGTAGCGATACAGGCCGCGCACTGCCGACAGCAGCCTGGCCAGGCTCGGCGCGGACTGGCCGTGATGGTGCTGGCGCGCGACCAGTTGGCGCAGTTGCTGGATCTGCAGGTCGCGCCAACTGGCGATGCCCTGGCTGTTGCAGTATTCGAGCACCTTGGCCAGGTCGCGGCGGTACGCCAGCTGGGTGTGCACCGATACCTGGCGCTCGTTGCGCAGGTGTGCGCAATAAGCCTCCAGTTGGCGCTCCATCAGCGCACCTGGCGCAGGGTCTGGGTCAGGCGCGGCACGGTGCGGCCAAGCACTTCGGCGATGTAGCTGAGAAACAGCGTGCCGACCGTGCTCTTGTAGTGCTGCGGATCACGGCTGCCGATGGCCAGCACACCATGCACGCCCTGGTACTCGAGGGTGGCCACGGCACTGGAACCGACTTCCTTGCGTTGCGCCTCGCCAAACAGAAAGGCCAGCTCGTGCTCGCGCAGGTTGCCACTGACCGTCTTGCCACTGCCGAGCAGCGCCCCGATGGCCTGCTGGGCCTCGGCATTGCTGACCCAGCGGCCGACCGGCATGGCGTTTTCGCCAAACAGGATCAGGCTGACGAAGGGCACCTGGAACTCCTGGCGCAGGCTGTCTTCGACCGCCATCACCACGTCTTCCAGGCTGCTGGCATCGAGCAGGTCAAGGATCAGTCGACGGGTCTTGTCGAACAATCGGTCGTTGTCCCGGGCCACGTCCATCAGCTGCGACAGGCGATGACGCATCTCGATGTTGCGGTCGCGCAGCAGCTTGAGCTGGCGTTCCACCAGCGACACGCTGTCGCCGCGCTGGTGGGGGATGCATTGCTCGAGCAGCAGCTCGTCGTGCTCGGCAAAGAACGTCGGGTGGGCACGCAGATAGGCAACCACCGCCTCGGCATCGAGCTCGGTGGTCTGTTCGGGTGCAACCTGTGGCTGATCGGTCATGGCGGTTACTCGCTTAGAGACGAACCTGTCCTTCGTAGACACGCACGGCTGGGCCGGTCATCAGAACCGGTTGGCCGGGGCCAGCCCACTCGATGCTCAGGCGACCGCCTGGCAGGTCGATGGACACGGGCGAATCCATCCACCCCTGGCTGATGGCAGCCACGGCCGCGGCGCACGCGCCGGTGCCGCAAGCCTGGGTTTCGCCGGCGCCTCGTTCCCAGACCCGCAGGTTGGCACGGTGGCGGTCGACGATCTGGATAAAGCCGGCGTTGACCCGCTGCGGGAAGCGCGGGTGGTTTTCGATTTTCGGGCCCAGCTCATGCACTGGCGCGGTCAGCACGTCATCGACGCGCAGCACCGCATGGGGGTTGCCCATGGACACGGCGGCGATCGGGTAGCTCTGGCCGTCGATATCCAGCGCATAGCTCAGGGCCTGTTCTGGCGCCTGGAACGGGATCTCGACCGGGTTCAGCCGTGGCGGGCCCATGTCGACGCAGATCTGGCCGTCGTTACGCACGTCCAGCTCGATCACGCCGCCCTTGGTCTCAACCCGTATCAGCTTTTTCGCGGTCAGGCGCTTGTCCAGCACGAAACGGGCGAAGCAGCGCGCGCCGTTGCCGCACTGCTCGACCTCGGAGCCGTCGGCGTTGAAGATCCGGTAGCGGAAGTCCACGTCCGGATTGTTCGGCGCCTCGACGATCAGCAGCTGGTCGAAACCGATGCCGGTGTGCCGATCACCCCATTGCTTGGCGTGCTTGGGCTGGATGTGCGCGTGCTGGCTGACCAGGTCGAGGACCATGAAGTCGTTGCCCAGGCCGTGCATCTTGGTGAAACGCAGCAGCATGGGTTCACTCCGGCAGCAGGCTTTCGCCGGCGAACAGTTCGGCGATGGTCTCGCGGCGACGCACCTCGAAGGCCTGGTCACCGTCGACCAGCACCTCGGCGCAGCGGCCACGGGTGTTGTAGTTCGAGCTCATGACGAAACCATAGGCGCCCGCCGACCCGACGGCCAGCAGGTCACCTTCGGCCAGGTTCAGCACGCGGTCCTTGGCGAGGAAATCGCCCGTCTCGCAGATCGGCCCGACCAGGTCATAGGCACGGCCTTCGCCGTCGCGCGGCTGCACGGCACTGACGCCCATCCAGGCCTGGTACAGCGCCGGGCGGATGAGGTCGTTCATCGCCGCATCGACGATGGCGAAATCCTTGTGTTCGGTGTGCTTGAGGTATTCCACGCGGGTCAGCAGGACGCCGGCGTTGGCCACGATGTAGCGGCCTGGCTCGAACACCAGGGCCAGGTCACGGTCGCCGACGCGCTCGCGGATCGCCTTGACATAGTCGCCGGCCAGCGGCGGCTCTTCGTCGCGGTAGCGCACGCCAACACCGCCGCCCAGGTCCAGGTGGCGCAGGAGGATGCCGCATTCGCCGAGGCGGTCGATCAACGCCAGCAGGCGGTCGAGGGCATCGAGGAAGGGCTCCAGGGTGGTCAGCTGCGAACCGATGTGGCAGTCGACACCGACCACTTCCAGGTTAGGCAATTGCGCGGCGCGGACGTAGACCTCTTCGGCATCGGCGATGGCGATGCCGAACTTGTTTTCCTTGAGGCCGGTGGAGATGTACGGGTGGGTGCCAGCGTCGACATCCGGGTTGACCCGCAGCGAAACCGGGGCAACCTTGCCCATCTCGGCGGCGACTACCTGCAGGCGCTCGAGCTCGTCGGTGGACTCGACGTTGAAGCAGTGCACCCCGACTTCGAGGGCGCGGCGCATGTCTTCACGGGTCTTGCCGACACCGGAGAACACCACGCGATCGGCCCGCCCGCCCGCTGCCAGCACGCGCTCCAGCTCACCGCCGGAAACGATGTCGAAGCCCGCGCCCAGGCGGGCCAGCAGGTTCAGCACGCCGAGGTTGGAGTTGGCCTTGACCGCGAAGCACACCAGGTGCTCGACGCCTTGCAGGGCATCGGTGTAGCTACGGTACTGCGCCTCGATGTGGGCGCGCGAGTAGACGTAGGTCGGGGTGCCGAATTGCTGGGCAATGGCCGACAGGGCCACGCCTTCCGCGAACAGCTGGCCGTCGCGGTAGTTGAAAGCGTTCATCTGATTTCCTTACTGCGCTGGCTGCTGCTCGGGGTCTTGCTCTTGCTGCGGCGTTTGCTGCGGCGAGGGCTCAGCGTGCTGGTGCTGGTGCGATTTGTTGGCCTTGCCGTCCTTGCCGTCTTCAGGCAGGTAAAGTGGGCCTTTCTGACCGCAGGCCGAAACGAGGCAGGCAACCGCGACCAGCGCCGCGAGGGAGGAAATCAGGCGCTTCATTGGCGAAATCCTTGAAATAAGCAGTATTGCGCCCGAGTATACCGAGCGCCTGCCTGATTGCCTATGCAAGGGCCGGTCCGCCTGGCGGGCGTACTGCCGGTCCTGTGTTCGGGGTTATCCTTTGCATTCACGGCCAAGCGTCCGTATCTTCCCCCGCTTGCCGTTAGCAGCCAATTTCGAGGTTCCTGCAATGAGTTTGAGTGAAGCGCGTTTCCACGACCTGGTCGACGCGACCCAACAGGCCCTGGAAGACCTGTTCGATGAAACCGACCTTGACCTGGACATGGAAAACTCCGCCGGCGTGCTGACCATCAAGTTCGAAAACGGCAGCCAGTTGATCTTCAGCCGCCAGGAGCCGCTGCGTCAGCTGTGGCTGGCGGACAAGTCCGGTGGCTTCCACTTCGACTACGACGAAGAGAGCAAGAAGTGGGTCTGCGAGAAGAGCGACGAGCTGCTTGGCGAGATGCTTGAGCGTATCGTCTGGGAACGCGCTGGCGAAAAGCTGGACTTTGACGAGATCTGAGATGAGCGAGCAGCCGCGGCCGCCCAAGCCGCTCTACAGCAACGTCAGCCCCGCCGTGCAGTCGCCGTGCATCAATGTCTGCCGGCTCGACGAACAGCGCGTCTGCACCGGCTGCCATCGGCACGTCGAGCACATCCGTGAATGGCGCTCGGCCGACGACCAGCGGCGCCGGCAGATCTGTCGCGAAGCCGAGGCACTGCGCGCACGGGCTTGAGTATTTACCCCGCTGTGGTACTGTCGGGCTCTGCATCGGTGCAGCCGAAAGCATTCTCAAACCCCGCCCTTGGGCGGGGTTTTGCTTTATCTGCGCACTACAAATTGCCTGTTGAACACGGAGTCTGACTGGATCATGAGCAGCAAACCTTCCCTCATCCTCACCCGATTGGACGTGCAGCGTCTCGAGCGCCTGATCGACAGCCTCGATGAAACCACGCCGGGTGTGATCGCGCTGCAGGCCGAGCTGGATCGCGCCGACAAGGTGGTCGGTCATGATGAGGTCCCCGCTGGTGTGGTCACCATGAACTCGCGTGTGCACTGCCGCGAGGAAGCCAGTGGCAAGGATTACCACCTGACCCTGGTGTACCCGAAGGATGCCGGCGGTGACGGCAAGGTGTCGATTCTGGCGCCGATCGGCTGTGCGTTGCTGGGCTTGTCGGTAGGTGACCAGATCGACTGGCCGGCGCCTGCCGGCAAGACCCTGAAGTTGCAACTGCTGGCGGTGGAATACCAGCCGGAAGCGGCGGGCGATTTCGATCTCTGATCGTTCCTGACTGCCGTTCATATGAGATTCCGGTCTGCCCAGCAGCCCCGGGATCTCAAGACTGCAGCGTCGCCTGCAATTGCTCCAGCCCCTCATTCAGCGCCTGCTCCAGTTCGCGTTTGTAACGCAGGTACAGGCAGGTCGATCCCTGCTCGTCGGCCAGCAGCTCTGACAGGTCGAGGTCGGTGATGTAGCAGCGATAGCTGCCGGCACTGCGCCGCTGGCCAATGATCTGCCGCGCCACCACCGCATACAGTTGGTCGCCATGCTCCAGCTCGGAAAATTCCAGCTGGTCGCAGTACAGGGTGATGTGCACCTCGTCGCCAATCCCGCCCTGAATGATCGCCTGCACTTCGTAGTACGGCTGGGTGCTGGTATCGAGCGGCGCCGGGCGTGGCTCCAGGCTACGCACCTTGCCCGACCCGCCAGGCAGCAACTGGTAATAGAAGATCTCCAGCGATGCCTGTTGCAGGCTGTCCAGCGGCAGGCGCGCGTCGTGGCGCATCAGCACCGAGCGCAAGAAACGCTGCAGCGGCAGCAGCAGGTGGCTTTCGTCTTCGAGCGGCAGGCGCTGCTGCCACAGCGCATTGAATTCATCCAGCACATACACGTCTGCCCAACCCTCGAACAGACGGTAGAACACCTGGATGGATTGTGGCTGGCCGTACTCGAGGACCCATGGCAGGTCGTGGTCCTGCAGGGCATTGGCATCCAGGTACAGCGGGCTGTACGCGCCGCGTTCCTCGCCCAGGTACTCGAGCACCTGCTGATGCCCGGGCAACGTCGCCAGGGTCACCTGGCCAGGGTTCAGCTCCAACGCGTGGGTGTGCTGGGCGATCTGCACCAGGTAGCGGTGGTTGAGGCCTTGATCGAGCAGCAGCAGGGCAGTATCGAACAGCGCCTCGACCCGTTGCGCGATGGCCTGGGCGCGGTTATGACAGAAGCAGCGCACCCGCAACCGCGGACGGTGGCTGCGCTGGCCGAGGCTGTTGAGGAAGTCGCGCAGGCAGCGCATCAACGCATGTTCGCCGTCGAAGCGCTGTACCAGCACTTCGTTCCAGCTGTTGAGAGTGATCTGGTCGAGGGTCAGCACCAGGTTCTCGCGCACCCCGGCATAGCTCAGCGAATCGGTGCGCTCGGTGGTCATCAGGATGTTCAGGTCGCGCTGATGACGCAGCGGATCGACACCGACGTTGACCAGCAAGAGGATCTCGTCAGCCACGCTGGGTTGCAGCAAGCGCACCTCGCTGACCGTGTCCAGGGGCAGGGCGATAGCCTGTTGCAAGCTGCCGAGCAGGTTGAACAGCTCGAACTCGCTCAGGTCGCTGACGCCGGGGTGCAGCGCCAGTCGGGTGGTGCTGTCGATGACCCCGTTGCGGTGCGCCCAGGTCAGTAGCTCGAGCAGCTCGCGGCAGCGCTTGAGTGGGGTGAAGTGCTCCCATTCGTGTACGCCGAGGTTGCCGTTGTACAGCCCCCACTGATGGCTGCCGGGCTCCTTGCGATGCGGTGCCTGGACCAAGGTCAGGGTGTCTTCGGCAAGGTCTGGAGCGATCCCCGGGTTGATCACCTCGATCTTGCCGGCGCGGCGCTCGAAGGCGGCATACAGGCGCCGGCCGAGGACATTCAGGTCGCGTTGGTCGGCGCGGCTGCTGGCGTTCTGATCGCGGGCGAACTGGCTGAGAAAGCGGTAGCTGTGATTCAGCTCGGCCACCAGTTCTCGGCGCTCGACGGCGACCTGGCGCACCTTCCACTGGCTACGGCTGTCGAGCAGGGTCAGTTGGCGCTCGTCCCAGCCCCACTCTTCCACCAGCCGCGCGAGCAGGCGGCGCTGCCAACCGCTGGTGCGCGAGCGGCCAAGGCCGCTGAGCTTTTTGTTCACCTTCAGGTACAGGCTGCGCCGTACCAACTCCAGGCGCCCGTTGTCGCCGCGCCTTTGCAGGTACTGCTCGATACGGCGATAGATCATCACGTATGGGTCGAGCGCATCGAGATCGAGCTGGTTGGCGAACACCGCCTGTTTGTAATCCAGGCTCAGGCAGCGCACCTGCGGGTGCTCGCTGGCGTAGACCTCGGTCAGCAGCAGCTTGAGCAGCGACTTGTAGGGCGAATCGATGCCCTTGAACAGCTGCCACAGGCCCGCCCCGACGAATTCGCCGGCAGGAATATGCGCCAGGTGGCCCAGGTCGAGGTCGTGCTCGGCCCTGATAAAACGCTTCGACAGCAGGGTCTGGGTATAGGCCTGGTAGTTGTGTTCTTCATAGACCGGAACCAACCACCACAGCGGCGTGCGCCCGGCCAGCCAGATGGCCGTGCGATAGAACTCGTCGAGCAACAGATAATGCTGGGTGGTGCCACAGTCATCGGAGCTGAGCTGGCTGTCGCGTTCACCCTGAACGAAACCCTGGGGCTCGATCAGAAAAAAATGTGCCTCGGTGCCCATGCTCGCCGCCCAGCTTTCGAGCAGCTGGCACTTGCGCCGCAGCTCGGCCAGCGCGTCTTCGCCAAGGCCAGGGGCGTGGCAGACCCACAGGTCCATGTCGCTCTGTTCGGCTTGGGCGAGCGTGCCGAGGCTGCCCATCAGGTACAGGCCGTGGATCGGCCGTGGGGTAGTGGCCAGGCGCGGCTTGTGACTGAACGAGCGGGCCAGGCGTTGCGCTTCGGTAACCAGCTCGGCTTCCGGCTCGTAGTCGGAAACGCCAGCCGGGGTAGTGCCCGAGACATAGCCGGGCAGCAGTGGGTGATTGACGTGAAACAGCAGAGGCAGCAGCGTCAGTACCTGCTGCTGGCGGGTCGACAAGCCCTCCAGTGCCCGTGCCATACGGCCCTGGTTGATCAGCAGAAAGCGCGCACGCAGCGTGGCCAGGACCTTGCGGTCGATGCCTTCATCCAGGTCGGGACGGATTTCGTGGGGGTGGTTCATTGCACGCTCAGGGGCAGGCCGGGGGTGGGGCTGCGCCGAGTTTAGCTTGAGTGCTGCGGGCGGATAAGGCTCGCGTGGTTTTTTTTGACGTCAGATTTATAGCGCTGCACAGGGCGTCTTCGCGGGGCCAAGCCGTTCTCATACAACAAACGCTAGCGCATTGATTTAGTGGAACCCTGTAGGAGCGGGCGTGCCCGGCGAAGAGGCCCGCGCAGGCAGCCCGCCAACAGGATCTGGTATCAAGCGGTTTCTGGTGTCTTGAGAATGATCAGCAGGCCCTGCACATGCTCGGCCGCATCACGCCCCAGGCTGGTCAGGTAACCACCATCAGGCTGATCGGTCAGTTCTTTTTCGTGCAGGCGTTTGGCAGCGGCGATCAGGGCAGGGGAAGCAGTGTTATGAACCTGGATGCCTTCCTGGCTGCTGTCCAGGTTGAACAGGGCAAGGACTTCCAGTTCGGCGATCAGCTCGGGGGTAAGGGACATGGCAACTCCTGACTTCCAGACAAGGATGGGGCACCGCTGGCGGTGCCTGATCCTCGAGTGTAGTCAGGCTTTTCAGTCGTTGCCTTGATCTTGCTCAGGTGGCAGCTCGGGAAGGGCGCGCAGGGCCTCTTCATACCACTCGGTGTTGAAGGGACGGTCTTCGTCGAGCAGGGCGTCGATCTCGATGGCCAGCACGTGGGCCATCAGATTGAGGATGTCTTCACGCTCGTAGCCGACCAGGGTCAGCTTGTTGAAGGTGGCCTTGGCAGCCGGCGGCTCGCCGCTCTCGATCTGGTTCTCGATGGCTTGGGTCAGCGTGGCCTCGGCGAAGTCTTCGTCCTCGTTGCTGTCGATGTCGCGGGGTTCGCTCATGGCAGTGCTCCTGTAGTGAGGTGGGTAGTTTGCCATGCCCGTGCCGGCAATGCCCGGCCATCGACGCCGTGCATGACGCTGGCCATGGCCCAGGCTTGCGGCTATAACAGCCGAGCCATCCCCTCACGGCCTGGAGGCTGTATCAATGCTCAAGCTTCATGGATTCTCGGTCAGCAATTACTACAACATGGTCAAGCTGGCCCTGCTGGTAAAAGGCCTGCCGTTCGAGGAAGTGCTGTTTTTCGCCGGTCAGACCCCACAGGCGTTGGCCATCAGTCCGCGCGGCAAGGTGCCGGTGCTGGAGACCGAGCACGGTTTCATCAGTGAAACCAATGTGATCCTCGACTACATCGAGCAGACCCAGCCGGGCACGGCGCTGCTGCCGGCCGATGCCTTCGGCCAGGCCAAGGTGCGGGAGCTGCTCAAGGAGATCGAGTTGTATATCGAACTGCCGGCGCGTACCTGCTATGCCGAGGCGTTCTTCGGGCAGGCGGTGGAGCCGCTGATCAAGGAGAAGGCGCGCAGCGATCTGCTGGCAGGGTTTGCCACGCTCAAGCGCACGGGCAAGTTCGCGCCGTATGTTGCGGGTGAGCAGATGACCATTGCCGACCTGATGTTCGTGTTCTCGGTCGACCTGGCGTATGCGGTGGGCAAGAAGGTGTTGAACCTGGACTTGCTGGAGGATTTCCCGCAGGCCAGGGCGCTGCTGGAATTGATGGGGACGAATCCGCACATGGCGAAGATTCGTGCAGACAAGGACGCGGCGATGCCGGGGTTTCTGCAGATGATCAGCAGCAAGCGCTGATCATTGAGATTGTTGGGGCTGCTTTGCGGCCCTTTCGCGACACAAGGCCGCTCCCACAGGGACCGCGGTGCTTTTCAGTCATGCGCGGTCCCTGTGGGAGCGGCCTTGTGTCGCGAAAGGGCCGCAAAGCAGCCCCAGAATCTCAGCCAAGGCTTAGCGCGAAGCCAGCAACGCGTTACCGCGCACCACAGCCGTACGCACCTGCTCCGGCGCTGTCCCGCCAATGTGATTACGCGCATTGACCGAACCTTCCAGGGTCAGCACGGCAAACACATCCTGCTCGATCTGGTCGCTGAACTGACGCAGTTCGTCCAGGCTCATCTCGGCCAGGTCCTTGCCCGAGTCGACGCCATACTTCACCGCATGGCCAACGATCTCGTGGCAATCACGGAACGGCAGGCCGCGGCGCACCAGGTAGTCAGCCAGGTCGGTCGCGGTGGAGAAGCCGCGCAGTGCGGCCTCGCGCATGATGGCATGGCGCGGCTTGATCGCCGGGATCATGTCGGCGAAGGCACGCAGCGAGTCGCGCAGGGTGTCGGCGGCGTCGAACAGCGGCTCTTTGTCTTCCTGGTTGTCCTTGTTGTAGGCCAGCGGTTGGCCTTTCATCAGGGTCAGCAGGCCGGTGAGGGCGCCGAAGACGCGGCCAGTCTTGCCACGCACCAGCTCCGGCACGTCCGGGTTCTTCTTTTGCGGCATGATCGAGCTGCCGGTGCAGAAGCGGTCAGGCAGGTCGATGAACTGGAACTGGGCGCTGGTCCACAGCACCAGCTCTTCGGAGAAGCGCGACAGGTGCATCATCGCCACGCTTGCAGCGGCGCAGAATTCGATGGCGAAGTCGCGGTCGGAGACGCCGTCCAGCGAGTTGCCGGCGACGGCCTCGAAGCCCAGCAGCTGGCAGGTCAGTTCGCGGTCGATCGGGTAGGTGGTGCCGGCCAGCGCCGCGCTGCCCAGCGGCATGCGGTTGGTGCGCTTGCGGCAGTCGACCAGGCGCTCGTAGTCGCGGCTGAGCATTTCGAACCAGGCCAGCAGATGGTGGCCGAAGGTCACCGGCTGAGCCGTCTGCAGGTGGGTAAAGCCGGGCATGATGGTCTCGGCTTCACGCTCGGCCTGCTCCAGCAGGCCCTGCTGCAGGCGGGTGATCTCGGCGAGGATCAGGTCGATCTCGTCGCGCAGCCACAGGCGGATATCGGTGGCCACCTGGTCGTTACGGCTACGGCCGGTGTGCAGCTTCTTGCCGGTGACGCCGATGCGGTCGGTCAGGCGCGCTTCGATGTTCATGTGCACGTCTTCAAGGTCGACGCGCCAGTCGAAGTTGCCCGCCTCGATTTCGCCCTGGATCGTCTTCAGGCCATCGATGATGGTGTCGCGCTCGGCATCGCTGAGGACGCCGACCTGCGCCAGCATCGTGGCGTGGGCGATCGAACCCATGATGTCGTGGCGGTACAGGCGCTTGTCGAAGTCGACCGAGGCGGTGAAACGGGCGACGAAGGCGTCGACTGGCTCACTGAAGCGGCCGCCCCAGGACTGATTGGTCTTGTCGGTGCTCATGGATTCACTCGTTGAAGGCGTGAACGATAAAAAGTGGCGCCGATAATAGCAGGGTTGCGCGGGCTGCCGCAGGGCGCCGGTCGATTGAAATCGTCAGAAAACCCGCGGCAAAGTTGCCGGTGAGGATATTCAACGATTGAACGGCAGTGTTCTAAGGACCGTCTACAGTTGGACAAAGGGCTGGCAGTGAATCTGCCGGACCAGTGAATCTTTGGCCATTGCATCGGTCTAGAGCGTGACCGCAGTGTGGGTCTACCTACACCTGTCTACGCTCTAACCTGTGCAAGACTCATTCAGGAATCCAGCGCAATTATGAATGTCCTGATCGTTGATGACGAACCCAAAGCCCGCGAGGAGCTCATCCGCTTGCTAGGCGGGCAGGAGGGCTACACCGTGTTGGAGCCCAGCGCCACCAATGGCGAGGAGGCCCTGGCCCTGATCGACAGCCTCAAGCCCGATGTGGTCCTCCTGGATATCGGCATGCCGGGCCTGGATGGCCTGCAGGTCGCCGCCCGCCTGTGCGAACGCGAAGCGCCGCCAGCGGTGGTGTTCTGCACCGGTGATGATGAATACGGCAGCGAGGCCTTCAAGGACAGCACCCTCAGTCACGTGACCAAGCCGGTCCAGCCGCTGGCCCTGCGCGATGCCCTGCGCAAAGCTGAAAAGCCCAACCGTGCCCAGTTGGCGGCACTCACCCGGCCGGCCAACGAAGGCGGCGGCAACCCGCGCAGCCATATCAGCGCGCGAACCCGCAAGGGCATCGAGCTGATCCCGCTGGCGCAGGTGATCTATTTCATCGCCGACCACAAATACGTCACCCTGCGCCACGAGGCTGGTGAAGTACTGCTGGACGAGCCGCTGAAGGCCCTTGAAGACGAATTTGGCGACCGTTTCGTGCGGATTCACCGTAACGCCCTGGTCGCCCGCGAGCGTATCGAGCGCTTGCAGCGCACCCCGTTGGGGCATTTTCAACTTTATCTGAAAGGGCTGGGCGACGATGCGCTGACCGTGAGCCGGCGGCATGTGGCGGGCGTACGCAAAATGATGCAGGGGCTGCACTGAACGGTGTGCTGTGAGCCCCGCGAAGGCGGCGCCGGCGATACCTGACCTGAGTCTGCTGGCAGACCCGGAGGAGCTGTTATCATCGGCGGCATTTCTCTGCATCGGGGCGTTTCATGTCCACTCGCGAAATCCGCATTGCCACCCGTAAAAGTGCCTTGGCCCTGTGGCAGGCCGAATACGTCAAAGCCCGCCTCGAGCAGGCTCATCCAGGCCTGGTCGTCACCTTGGTGCCCATGGTCAGCCGCGGCGACAAGCTGCTGGACGCCCCGCTGGCGAAAATCGGCGGCAAGGGGCTGTTCGTCAAGGAGCTGGAAACTGCCCTGCTCGACAACGAAGCCGACATCGCCGTGCATTCGATGAAGGACGTGCCCATGGACTTCCCCGAGGGCCTGGGCCTGTACTGCATCTGCGAGCGCGAAGACCCGCGTGATGCCTTCGTCTCCAATACCTTCGCCAACCTCGAGGCACTGCCTGAAGGCAGTATCGTCGGCACTTCGAGCCTGCGCCGCCAGGCCCAGTTGCTGGCGCGCCGGCCAGATCTTGAAATCCGCTTCCTGCGCGGCAACGTCAACACCCGCCTGGCCAAGCTCGATGCCGGCGAGTATGACGCGATCATTCTGGCCGCCGCCGGCCTGATCCGCCTTGGTTTCGAAGACCGCATCAGTGCCAGCATCAGTGTCGATGACAGCCTGCCCGCCGGCGGCCAGGGCGCGGTCGGTATCGAATGCCGTAGCGCCGACAGCGAGATTCACGCTTTGCTGGCCCCTCTGCACCATCTCGACACTGCCGACCGGGTGGTGGCCGAGCGCGCCCTCAACAAGCACCTCAATGGCGGCTGCCAGGTACCGATTGCCTGCTACGCGGTGCTCGAAGGCGAGCAGCTGTGGCTGCGCGGCCTGGTCGGTCAACCTAGCGGCGGTACCTTGCTGGTCGCCGAGGCACGTGCGCCGCGCACCGCGGC
This sequence comes from Pseudomonas sp. BP8, assembly GCF_017875955.1. Lineage (GTDB taxonomy): Bacteria > Pseudomonadota > Gammaproteobacteria > Pseudomonadales > Pseudomonadaceae > Aquipseudomonas. The sequence goes on from NZ_JAGINK010000001.1 coordinate 730,447, forward strand.
TGAGGCACTTGGCGTACAGGTCGCTGAAGACCTGCTGGGCCAGGGCGCTGAAGCCATCCTCAAGGAAGTCTACGGTGAGGCCGGCCACCCGTGAGCCACTGGCGCCTGTTGCTGACCCGGCCTGAAGAGGACTGTGCGGCACTGGCGCAGAGCCTGGCTGGCGCAGGCATTGCCAGCAGCAGCTTGCCCCTGCTGGCGATCGAACCGGTCGCCCTGGAACAGCCCGAGATCGAGCGGCTGAGCGCGTTGGCGGGCTATCAGGCACGCATCGTGGTCAGCAAGCCGGCGGCCCGGCTGTTGCTCGCAGGGCTTGCCCAGGCTGGGCTGCAGGCGCCGACCGCAGGTTGGTTCAGCGTCGGCGAGGCGACTGCGCGGGTGCTCCAGGACGCTGGCTTGCAGGTGGCCTTTCCCAGTGCAGGCGATGACAGCGAAGCCTTGCTCGGCCTGGCCCATTTGCGCCAGGCTATCGCCTGCTCTGCACCGCGGGTGCTCATCGTCCGTGGCGTCGGAGGTCGCGAACTGCTGGCGGAGCGTCTTGCAGAGCAAGGTGCTAGTGTCGATTATCTGCAACTGTACCGTCGCCGCTTGCCGGATTACCCGGCCGGCACCCTGATCCGCCAAGTCGAACGGGAACGCCTCAACGGCCTGGTGGTCAGCAGTGGGCAGGGTCTTGAACACTTGCTGCGAATGGCGGCTGCAGATTGGCCGCGCCTGGCGCGTTTGCCGTTGTTCGTGCCCAGCCCGCGAGTTGCCGATCAGGCCCGTGCGGCGGGTGCCCTACAGGTTGTGGATTGCCGTGGCGCGAGTGCCGCGGCCTTGCTGGCAGCCGTGCAGCGTAGCGCTGCACCTGCCTCTTAAGGCGCTAAGCTCAGAGCGACGCGCCCCCATGCAAAGGATGGATACGTGAGCGAAACGGTCTTGCCCCAGAATGAAAAGCTGCAAGCGCCCGATGCGCTTGAAACGCCTGTCGCCACGCCGGTCAAGCGCTCAGGCAACGGCCTGGCAGTGCTGGCCTTGCTGCTGGGTGCCGCCGGGGTCGCCGTTGGCGGCTGGGGTGTCTGGCAGGTACGCCAGCTACAAGGTAGCGAGCAAGGCCACAGCCAGCGCCTTGAAACCCTCAGTGAACAGGCCACGGTCTTGCAGCAGCGTGATCAGCAGATCAGCGCGCAGCTTGCCAGCCTGCCGGCCGCCAGTGAGCTGGAAGACCGCCGCCGCCTGGTCGCGCAGTTGCAGGGCGACCAGCAACGGCTGAGCCAGCGCCTGGACACCGTCATGGGCGAGAGCCGCAAGGAGTGGCGCCTGGCCGAGGCCGAGCACTTGCTGCGCCTGGCTACCCTGCGCCTGTCGGCACTGCAGGACATCACCAGCGCCAAGGCCCTGGTCGAAGGCGCCGACGAGATCCTGCGCGAGCAGAGCGACCCGGGCGCATTTGCCGCCCGCGAGCAACTGGCGCGCAGCCTGGCCACCCTCGGCAGCACCCAGCAGCCGGACCGCACCGGCCTGTTCCTGAAACTCGCCGCCCAGCGCGAGCAGGTTCAGCAGTTGAGTGCGCAGTCGCCCGAGTTCGACAGTAATGCCGACGCCCTTGGCGCCCTGACCAACGATGGCGACGGCGCCAGTCGCTGGTCGCAGTGGTGGGCGGAGATCTCCAAGTACTTCCAGATCGACTTCGATGCCGACGACAACGTCCGCCCGTTGCTGGCCGGGCAGTCGCTCAATCAGCTGCGCCTGGCCCTCAGCCTGACCATCGAACAGGCTCAGTGGGCCGCCCTCAACGGCGAGGCCAAGGTCTATACCCAGGCCCTGGACGATGCGCGCAGCGTGCTGCTGGCCAACTTCAACGCCGACAACCCGCAAAGCAAGGCCATGCTCGACAGCCTCAACGCGCTGGCCGAGCAGCCGGTTTCGGTGGTCACCCCAGACCTCAGTGAAAGCCTGGCCGCCGTGCAGGCCTACATCCAGCGGCGTCACCTGCCAGCCGATGCTGAAGGGGGCAAACCATGAAACGCGTCTACCTGCTCGCGGTACTGGCGATTGTGGTGGCCGCAGCCTTGGGCATCGCCGTGGCCCAGCACAGTGGCTACGTGCTGATCTCCTACGGCAGCTTCCGTTACCAGTCTGGCCTGTGGGCTGCGCTGGGCGGCTTGCTCGGCCTGGTGCTGGCGCTGTGGCTGCTGCGCTACCTGGTTGGCCTGGTGCTGAGCTCCACCGGGGCGGTCAATCCGTGGTCACGGCGTAACCGCCGGCGGCGTACCCGCATTGCCGTCGAGCAGGGCCAGCTGGACCTCGCCGAGGGCCGTTGGGCCAGCGCCCAGCGCCACCTGCATCGGGCCGCCGAGGCCGAGCGCCAGCCGCTGCTGTATTACCTCGGCGCCGCCCGCGCGGCCAACGAGCTGGGCCGTACCGAAGACAGCGACAACCTGCTCGAGCGTGCCCTCGAGCGTCAGCCGCAGGCTGAGCTCGCGGTTGCCTTGACCCATGCGCAACTGCAGATGGATCGTGGCGATGTCGACGGCGCGCTGGAAACCCTGTTGGCGATGCACGAGCGTCATCCGCACAACGGCCAGGTGCTGCGCTTGCTGCAGCGGCTGTACCTGGAGCGGGGCGACTGGTCGGCATTGATCCGCCTGCTGCCGGAGCTGCGCAAGGGCAAGGTGCTCTCGACTGCCGAGCTGGCCCAACTGGAGCAGCGTGCCTGGGGCCATAACCTCAATCTTGCCGTCACCCGCGGCGAAGACGCACCGGCCGCCCGCCAAGCACTGGAGCGTGCCTGGCAGCAGCTGACCGCTGCCCAGCGGCAGGAGCCGCAGCTGGTCCTGGCCTACGCCGAACAGCTGCGCCAGGTGGGCGCCCAGGGTGAAGCCGAGAAGGTCCTGCGCGAATCACTCAAACGCCACTACGAGAGCCACCTGGCGCGGCTGTATGGCCTGGTCCGCGGTGATGACCCGACGCGCCAGCTGCAGGCTGCCGAAGGCTGGCTGAAGGAGCACCCGCAAGACCCGAGTCTGCTGCTGACCCTGGGTCGCCTGAGCCTGCAGAATCGCCTCTGGGGCAAGGCCCGCGACTACCTCGAAAGCAGCCTGCGCCTGGAACGCAATCCGGAAACCTGTGCCGAGCTGGCTCGTCTGCTTGCCAGCCTCGGCGAGGTCGAGCGGAGCAACCAGCTGTTCCAGGAAGGCCTGGGCTTGCTCGACGAGCGCCTGCTGGCGCTGCCGTTGCCCGACGGCATCCGAGCCTGATCCACCCCACGGCCTGCGCAAACCCGCGCAGGCCGTGGGTTGAAGGATTTTTCCACTCGACTTTGCTTACGTAGCAGTCCCGCCTTCGGAAGTTTCCTACGCGCAATTACAATCTTTCCTTGGCAATCAGAGACTTGTCCCTACTGTATTGCCTTGAAACAAAGTGACCCTTTCCTCTACCGTTTCAAGTCACGTCCACTCCCCCCGGGACCCCATCGCCATGTCGCTGGCCCGTTTTCGTACATTCTTCCTGCCTGGCTTGCTCGCTGCCCTGGCGATCCTGATCGTGACCTTGCGCCTGCAAAGCAGCCTGGGCCTGATGCCGTGCGCGCTGTGTTACAGCCAGCGCCTGCTGTTGAGCCTGTATGCGCTGGTGTGTCTGATAGCGCTGATCCATGGCCCGGGGCGATCCGGTTGGCGTGTGTATGCCTGGCTGGCGCTGAGCTGCTCGGTGGGCGGCGCGTTGCTTGCGGCGCGGCATGTCTGGCTGCAGGGCAGTGAGGCGCTGATGGGCGCCTGCGGGCAGCCGCTCGGTGCGCTGTTCGAGCACAGTTGGCGCCAGGCATTTGAGGTGTTGCTGCTGGGCGGCCCCGACTGCGGTGCGCTGGCCTGGAGCTTTCTCGACCTGACGCTGCCCGAATGGAGCCTGTTGGCCTTTCTGCTGTTGGCGATGCTGCCCTTGTCGCGCCTGCTGGCGTATCGTTTCCGCAACCTTGCACGGCTTTGACCTGACGCAACGCAGCTGCGCTTGCTCGACCAGTGGCGTCCCTCACGCGGATGAAACGCTTGTATGAACTTTGTCCAATGCGTACCTTGATGGGCAGCACGCACGGGAATAATCTCCCTGCACGGACACTGAAAACACAACTGCTCGATGCCGTCCTGCTGATGTCACCTTTGTGCCGCACAGTTGTGGAACGAGGTGCAGCGGCATCTACCCAGAAGGGAAGAACTGCCATGCTCGATAGTTGTCAGAACGCTCAAGAACGTTGGGGCGGGGTTCATCAGCTCATAGATCGCTGGCTGAAGGAGCGTGAGGAGTTGGTCGAGGCGTTTCGCACCTTGCGTGACGCCAAGCCGGCCTTCGCCGACAAAGACAAGAGCCGCGATTTCTGCGCGATTCTGGTCGACTATGTGTCGGCCTGGCACTTCGAAGTCAGCGAGCAGTTGGTCAGCGAGGCCAAGGCCTTTGGTGACACCGGCGCGCTCGAGCTGGCCACGCAGATCAATCCGCGCATCGATGACAGCACGCAGATCGCCCTGGCCTTCAACGACCATTGCGAAAAGGGTGAGTGCACCGACCCCGAGCGCTTTGCCGAGAAACTGGCCAAGCTCGGCGGCTTGCTGCACGAGCGCTTCGAACTCGAAGACTGCCTCATCGAAGTGCTGCACAACGCCCACAAGGAAGAAGACGCGGTCCAGGCCTGATAGCCTGGGTCAGTCTGCGACTGACAGCAGTTCTATCTCGAACACCAGCGGTGTATAGGGCGCGATCAGGTCGCCCGCACCTTCGGCGCCGTAGGCCTGCGCCGAAGGGATCACCAGGCGCCATGTGCTCCCCGCTTTCATCTTCGGCAGCGCCACCTGCCAGCCTTCGATCACCGAATCCAGGTTGAACCACTGGGCTTGCTGATTCTGGTCGAACACCGAGCCATCAGGCAGCCTCCCCACATAGCGTACCTGGACCTTGCCGTTAGCCGTTGGCTGCGCGCCATGGCCTGCGACCAGCTCGCTGTAGAGGATGCCTTCGGGTAATTCATGCACGCCCGCGCGGGCGCGTTCGTTGGCCATGAAACGTGTTTCCACCGCTTGCAGCTTGGCCTCCTGAGCCTGCGCGGAGGCAGCCATGGCCTGCTCCTCATGCTGCTGCAGGATATGCTGCATGCGCGCCTGATCGAGCTTCAGCGGTTGCTCTTGATAGGCTTGGCGCAGGCCCTCTACCAAGGCTTCGAGCTGCAGGCCAGGGACCTCCTGACGCAATCGCTCGCCCAGACTGGCGCCGAGACTGTAGGCCAGGTCCTGGTCGTTGGCGGGGGTGCTTTCAGGGGCGCCGAGGGCAAAGGGAGCCACCAGGCAAAGGCCAATAAGAAGATGACGAGGCACGCTAGACTCCGGCTGCGAAGAGTTGGAAGTATGCCAGCGTTGTACTGCGTCGTTGTGTAAATATCAGCAATACTTTAATGGCCAACTACACTTGCACGAAGCTGCAAGATAACAACTTTGCCCAGGCATGCAACGCGGCGCTAATAATACTGTCCACATGCCCTAGCGGCGGTAGCAGCAGAAGCATAGTATGAGCCGCAATCTCGTCAGCCAGGAGGTAAACCATGTCGGCCAAGAAGAAGCCAGTAAGTACGCCGTTGCACCTGCTCCAGCAACTTTCAGGTAGCCTGCTCGAACATCTGGAAGATGCCTGCTCGCAAGCGCTGGCGGATGCAGAGAAACTGTTGGCGAAGTTGGAAAAACAACGTGGCAAGGCGCAGGAAAAACTGCACAACTCGCGTTTGAAATTGCAGGACGCCGCCAAGGCGGGCAAAGCCAAGGCGCAAAACAAGGCGCACAAAGCCGGCGCTGAACTTGAAGGCTTGCTTGATTCGCTCAAGGAACGCCAGTCGGAAACCCGTATTTATATTCAGCAACTCAAGCGCGATGCCCAGCAGAGCCTGAAGCTCGCCCAGGGTGTTGGCAAAGTGCGTGAAGCGGCGACCAAGGCTCTTGATCAGCGTGCCACGGCCAAGCCAGCGGCCAGCAAGGCACCGGTCAAATCGGCTGCCAAGCCAGCGGCCAAAGCCTCTGCCAGCAAGGCCGCGAGCAAGACTGCTGCCGCCAAGCCAGCCACCAGGGCTGCCGCCAAGCCCGCTGCTGCCAAGGCCCCGGCCAAAGTTGCCGCCGCCAAGCCGGCAGCCCGTTCTGCGGCTAAACCGGTTGCTGCCAAGGCTCCGGCCAAGGCAACCGCGGCCAAGCCAGCCGCTGCCAAGGCGCCAGCCAAGACCGCTGCTGCCAAGCCGGCTGCCAAACCTGTAGCGGCCAAGACTGCCGCGGCGAAACCGGCGGCCAAACCCGTTGCTGCCAAAGCCCCAGCCAAAGCGGCTGCGGCGAAGCCCGCTGCGAAATCCGCCGCCGCCAAACCAGCCGCCGCCAAGGCCCCCGCCAAGACAGCTGCGGCAAAACCGGCTGCCAAGCCAGCCGCCAAAGCCGCCGCCAAGCCTGCTGCAGCCAAGGTAGAGAGCAAGCCAGCCGAAGCCAAACCGGCTCAAGCGGCCAGCACCTCGGCTTCCGCGACCAACTCGGCAACACCGGCTTCGACCTCGTCAGATCCGGCCAGCACGCCCGCTCAAACGCCGTCGTCGGCTTCCTGAAGCCCTACCGCCGCGACGCGCAGCTGATGCAGCGCGTCGTGGTCGCGGCCCAGCCCTGGCATCAGCCGGGCGAGCCAGTCGTCCGTGGTCTCTTGCGAGTCCGCGGGCCATTGCCGCGAGCCTTCCTGCAGACGCTCCAGCAGGGTTTTTTCCGCCTGTAGTTCCAGCCCTTTGATCTGCTCTCGCAAGCTCGCCAACTGCGCGTCGCTTGCCGATGCCGTTCGCCATTGCACGCGCAGTTTGCGCAAGGGCACGACAACCTCGCGCTGCCAGGGCTCGGCAAGGTCACGCAGCGCCTGCACCCGCTCGGCCGTCGGCGCCACCCCACGCAGTTGCAGCCAGGTCGCACAGAGCAACAGGCAGACATCGCCGCCGCATTGCTGAAGGGTCAGGCAGGCGTCTTCCACCCCAGGCTTTGCGTACAAGGCCAGGGCGTGATTCCACAGGTCGATGTGCATGGTTCCACTCGCGCTTGCGGCCGAGGAAGCTGGTAGACTCCGCGACCATCATGATCAGACTATCCAACCTCACTTTACAGCGTGGTCCGCAGCGCTTGCTAGATGGCGCCGAGATGACCCTGCACGCCGGTCATAAAGCCGGCCTCATCGGTGCCAACGGTGCCGGCAAATCCAGCCTGTTCGCCTTGCTGCGCGGTGAGCTCACGCCCGATGGCGGCGATTGCCAGCTGCCCGGCGACTGGCGCATCGCGCACATGCGCCAGGAGGTCGACACCCTCGACCGGCTGGCAGTGGACTATGTGCTCGATGGCGACATTCGCCTGCGCAAGGTCCAGGCCGAGCTCGCCGTGGCCGAACAGGCCCACGACGGCACCGCCCTGGCACGCCTGCACAGCGAGCTGGAAATCGCCGACGGCTATACCGCCGATGCGCGTGCGCGCAAGCTGCTGGCCGGGCTTGGCTTCAGCAACGAGCAGATGGACCGCCGTGTCGGGGACTTCTCCGGTGGCTGGCGGATGCGCCTGAACCTGGCGCAGGCATTGATGTGCCCCTCCGACCTGCTGCTGCTCGACGAGCCGACCAACCACCTCGACCTCGATGCCATCCTCTGGCTAGAAGACTGGCTCAAGGGTTATCCGGGCACACTGCTGCTGATTTCTCACGACCGCGACTTCCTCGATTCGGTGGTCGACCACGTACTGCATGTCGAGCAGCGCAAGCTGACCCTGTACAAGGGCGGCTACACCGCCTTCGAGCGGACCCGCGCCGAACGTCTGGCCCAGCAGCAACAGGCCTACGAGAAGCAGCAGGCGCAGCGCGCGCACATGGAAAAGTACATCGCCCGCTTCAAGGCCCAGGCCACCAAGGCCCGCCAGGCGCAGAGCCGGATCAAGGCCCTGGAACGCATGGAGGAGCTGTCGGCGGCGCATGTCGATTCGCCGTTCGACTTCGTCTTCCGCGAATCCGAGAAAATTTCCAGCCCGTTGCTCGACGTCTCCGAGGGCCGTCTCGGCTACGGCGACAAGGCTGTGCTGGAGAAGGTCAAGCTGCAGCTCACCCCGGGCGCGCGGATCGGTCTGCTCGGCCCCAACGGTGCCGGCAAGTCGACCCTGATCAAGAACCTCGCCGGCGAACTGCAGCCGCTCAGTGGTCGCCTGGTGCGGGGCGAGAACCTGTCCGTGGGTTATTTTGCCCAGCACCAGCTCGACTCGCTGGACGATAAAGCCAGCCCGCTGCTGCACCTGCAGCGGATCGCTCCGACGGAGCGCGAGCAGACCCTGCGCGACTTCCTTGGTGGTTTCGACTTCCACGGTGCCCGCGCCGAAGAGCCCGTGCTGAACTTCTCCGGTGGCGAGAAGGCGCGACTGGCCCTGGCCCTGATCGCCTGGGAGCGGCCGAACCTGCTGCTGCTCGACGAACCAACCAACCACCTCGACCTGGAAATGCGCCTGGCCCTGACCATGGCCCTGCAGGAGTTCAGCGGTGCGGTGGTGGTGGTCTCCCACGACCGTCACCTGCTCAAGAGCACCACTGACGACTTCCTGCTGGTGGCCGACGGCAAGGTCGACACCTTCGATGGCGATCTCGACGACTACAGCCGTTGGCTGATCGATTACCGCCAGCGCAATGCGCCGGTCAGCAGTGCGCCAGTCAATCCGGACAAGACCGACAAGAAGGCCCAGCGCCAGGCTGCCGCCGCTTTGCGTCAGCAACTGGCACCGCACAAACGCGCCGCCGACAAGCTGGAAGCCGAGCTTGGCCAGGTACACAGCCAATTGGCCGAGATCGAAACGGCGTTGGGCGACAGTGGTATTTACGAAGCGGCCCGCAAGGACCAGCTGCGTGAGCTGCTGGCCCGCCAGAGCAAGCTCAAGCAGCGCGAAGCCGAGCTTGAAGAAGCTTGGATGGAAGCCCTGGAGTTGCTCGAGAGCATGCAGGCCGAGCTCGAGGCGCTGTCCTGATGGAGGAGCTGCAGGGGCTGCTGCCGGGGCAATGGATGGACGCGCTGTGGATGGGTCTGCAGATCCTGTTGATCCTCGTTGCGGCGTTTGTCCTGCAACGTTTCGTGGCACGTTGCCTGAGCCGCCTGGGCGAGCGCTATCCGCTGCCGCCGGAGTTGCTGGTGCCGGTACGCGGTGGCTTGCGCTGGCTGATCATGGGCAGTGCGCTGCTGTTCGTGCTGGAGCGCCTGGGCGTTTCGGCGACCGTGCTATGGACCGCGCTGTCGGGCTTTGTCGCGGTGGCGGCGGTGGCGTTCTTCGCCATGTGGAGCGTGCTCTCCAACCTGCTCTGCGCGGTGCTGATCTTTACCGTCGGGCCGTTTCGCATTGGTGATGTGGTTGAACTGGTGGAAACCCTCGACAAGCCAGGCGTCAAAGGCCGGGTCATCGCTATCAACCTGCTGTTCACCACGCTGATGGAAATGCCTGACGCTGGTGGTGCGCTGGTGCAGGTGCCCAATAGCCAGTTTTTCCAGAAGTGCGTGCGGCGCTGGCGGGGTACGGAGGTGCCGGTGGCTGGGAAGGATGTGGCGGTTTCTGCTGATTGAGGTTTTTCACGGGGTGTTGGGGGGGCTGGGGCTTGTAGGTTGGGGGCTTATCCATTTGATGTGGTGAATTTTCGGGCCCCTTCCGCCCTTACGGCGGGTCACTTTTTTTCTTGGAAAAAAGTAACCAAAAACCGCTTGCTCCTGCATCCGGCCCTCCGCTTCGCTCCGGGTTCCCTCGCTCCGGTCTTGCTCCGGGAGGACCGCGCTGTACGGCCCATCCTGGGCCTCAGCGCTTTCCGGCCATCCATGGCCTCCACCTCCCTGCGCAAGACCTCCACTCGGCCTCCTGAAGTCGCTGGCAGATCAAGAGCCAGATCAAGATCAACAGCCAGGGCAACGGCAGGCGAATCGCTGCGCTCTCGCTTTGTTTATTTACCAGCGGATTTGTGGTGTGGCTGGCAGGGCTGCGCTCTGCGATTTGCATTGGCAGTACCGGCCTCTTCGCGGGGCAAGTCGGATCGCCGCACCGCCGCCCCTACAGGATTTGCGCCGATTTTGAATTCAGCGCTGTACCTGTAGGAGCGGGCTTGTCCCGCGAAGAGGCCCGAATATCCACCACACCTGCCACTATCGAAGACAACGCCAACCCAGACGCCGCCCGTAACTTCGCGACTTCAGGAGGCCGAGTGGAGGCCCTCCCGCCGTAAGGGCCATCCCTTTCAAGGTGTTCCGAAATTGCGCTTGGCTTGAGATCGCCGGGGCCGCTATGCAGCCCTTTCGCGACACAAGGCCGCTCCCACAGGGATAGCGCATGTCTCAAGAACGGTGCGGTTCGCCCTTGTGGGAGCGGCCTTGTGTCGCGAAAGGGGTGCGCAGCGCCCCCGGCTCACTCAAGCAAGACCAAATTTCAAAGACCTTGAAAGGGATGGCCGTAAGGGCGGAAGGGGCCAGTGGCGCCACCACATCAAATGGATAAGCCCACAATTCTTAAGCCAGCCCGCCCGCGATGCGCTGCGCTGCCGGCGCTCGATCTTGAGGGCGCAACAAAACCTGAGGCTAGCCCCCCCCCGGCACGCCACGCTCCTCAAACACCCTCCAAAAAATTTATCTGGTCATTTTTTCATCCACCTCGTAGCTTAATGTTTTGCAACAAATGCATGAGCGAGGTGTTCGATGTCGATGGAAGCGTGGTTGGCCTTTTTTGCCGCGTGCTGGGTGATCAGCCTGTCGCCGGGGGCAGGGGCTATTGCCTCGATGTCCAGCGGCCTGCAGTACGGTTTCTGGCGCGGTTACTGGAACGCTCTGGGCCTGCAACTGGGCCTGATCGTGCAGATTGCGGTGATTGCCGCCGGTGTTGGTGCCATCCTCGCCGCGTCCGCCACCGCCTTCCAGGTGATCAAGTGGTTTGGCGTCTTCTATCTGGTCTACCTGGCCTACAAGCAGTGGCGTGCGTTGCCCATGGACATGAGCGACGAGTCAGGCATTCGGCCCATCGGCAAGCCGTTGAGCCTGGTGTTCCGCGGTTTTCTGGTCAACGTCAGCAACCCCAAAGCACTGGTGTTCATGCTGGCGGTGCTGCCGCAATTCATTGATCCGCACCAGGCCTTGTTGCCGCAGTATCTGACCATCACCGTAACCATGATCAGTGTCGATCTGCTGGTGATGGCCGGGTATACCGGGCTGGCGTCGCGGGTGCTGCGGATGTTGCGCACGCCCAAGCAGCAGAAGCGTCTGAACCGGACCTTTGCCGGGCTGTTCATCGGTGCCGCAACCTTCCTCGCGACCCTGCGCCGCGCGCCGCTCTGAGCCATTTTCGAGGAAGCCTTGATGGCCTCTTCGCGCGGCAAGCCCGCCCCTACAGCAGCCAGCCTATGGATCACCGCCAGCCCTGTAGGAGCGGGCTTGCCCCGCGAAGAGGGCCTCACGGCTGGCGATCAACCAACCCCTTGAGCAAATCCATCGGCATTGGAAAGACGATCGTCGAGCTCTTGTCCCCGGCAATCGAGCCCAACGTCTGCATATACCGCAGCTGCATTGCTCCCTGCTCCCTGCCAAGCATCTGCGCCGCCTGCATCAGCTTCTCCGACGCCTGTAACTCGCCTTCGGCATGAATCACCTTGGCCCGCCGCTCACGTTCGGCCTCAGCCTGGCGGGCGATGGTCACCGCGCCGACCACGAAAGCGACAATGCCGCCGAGGCCAACCACGCCAAAGCTGGGCAACAACACTTCAGCGAGCATCAACGCGACGCCGAGCAGGATCAGCGCCAGTCCGGCATAACTCACCGTTGCCAGCGATACTGCAGCACCCGCAGCCTGCCCACTCGGACAAGTGCCGAGCACCAGCAACAGCAGCATGCAGCGCCAGCAACGAGCGATCACCTGTCGTCACCTCAGCAAGGTGTATAGCTGAAGTTTAGCCGTGCCCAGCGCCCCAAGGCCTAAACTTGAAGAGGGGGGCAAACTGGAGGTGCATCATGCGTATGGCCAAGACCCTGCAGCAACGCCTGGACCAGGCCAGCTGCGACTACGACATCATTTCCCACCCACATTCAGCCACCAGCCTGGAGTCGGCACGCACAGCCGGCGTACCGGCCGAGCGCGTGGCCAAGTCAGTACTGCTCGACGACCGCCGCGGCAACTACCTGATGGCCGTGCTGCCGGCCAATCGGCACCTGGACATGAGCAAGGTGCGCATGACCGGTGCCTGGCAACTGACCCGCGAAAGCGGCCTGCCGAGCCTCTTTGGTGACTGCGAGCGCGGCGCTGTGCCTGCGCTTGGCGACGCTTATGAGATAAAAATGCTACTCGACCCGACCTTGACCCGCCAAGGTGATGTCTACCTTGAGGCAGGTGATCACGATCACCTCATCCACATGAGCATGGAGCAGTACCTGAAGCTGGTGCCCAACGCCGAAGTGCGCGAGCTTTGCTGATGATTCCCAACCCTGCCGGGCCGGCGTCGTGGACGGCCTGCCTGGCATTACGGAGGACACCATGGACGCACCGAACCATCCTTTTTCCGATATTTTCAAACAGCTGGGCCTGGCTGACGATCCGGTCGAGATCGATCGCTTCATTACCTCTCATTCGCCGCTGGACGACGGCGTCAAGCTGGTTGATGCGCCGTTCTGGAACGATTCGCAACGTGAGTTCTTGAAGGAAAATTATATCGCCGACTCTGATTGGATCGTCATGATCGATCAGCTCAACGAGGCCCTGCACGAGGACAAGAAATAAAGCGCCGAGCGGCACCTGATGGGTGATTTGGTCGTTGCTATGCTCAGGTAAAACAATAAGGGGATAGCGTGATGAAAGATCCCTATGCACCGGGTTTCTGGTGCACCGTGACGATCCTGGGCACCCTGACCGCTGGCTACTTCTACGGTATCCGGCACATCCATCAGATGAATCAGGCGGTGCAGTTTCTCTACGCCGCCGCTGCGGTTACCGCGGCGGTGGCGCTCTGCGGCCTGACGTGGATCGCCTGGCAGCAGCTGCACCTGAACAAGCGGGAACTGGTTCAGGGCCGCACGTTGGTCACCATCTGGAACACCAAGGTCGCCTTGCGGCGGGTCGAGACCGTCTTTGATCGTTACTTCTGGGGCAGCTACTGGCACTCCGGGCGTACCTTCGAGGAGGTCATGGGTGAACTCAAGGGGACGCCGCTGGAGCAGTGCCTGGATGCGCTGAAGTGCCAATGCCGCGAACTCGATCAGCAGATCCACGACCCTCACCACCACTGGCTGGCGTTTGCCCGCGACCTTTCCAGCGTGGCCACGGCGATGGCCCGCGAGCGCTATCAGCTCGACCTCGGCGACCTGCCCGAGGGCAGCAGGGGCGGCACCGCTGTACTCAATCGGGACCTTGAAGTGCTGGTCTACACCTGGTCGGCGCGTCTGCGCAGCTTCGATCATCAGCTGGACGAGCTGGAGAGCGCCTACCACTGATCACTCGCCGCGGATGTACTGCTCCAGTTGGCGGATCAGGCTGGCCTGCTCGGCGATGGTTTCCTTGACCAGGTCGCCGATCGACAGCAGGCCGAGCAGCTTGCCGTCGCTGACTACTGGCAGGTGGCGCAGGTGACGGTCGGTCATCAGGTTCATGCAGTCGTCGAGGCTTTTCTTCAGGTCGACGGTGATCACCGTCCTGGTCATGATCTCGCTGACTGGTGTGGCGGCCGAAGAGCGCCCCTTGAGCACCAGCTTGCGGGCGTAGTCACGTTCGCTGACGATCCCCACCACCTGATCGTTCTCCACCACCGGCAACGCGCCGACGTTTTTCTCCGCCAGCATTTTCAGGGCCTCGAGCACCGACTGATCAGGGCCGATGGTGTACACGGTCTGATGCTGGGACTTGGTTTTGAGGATTTCTTCGACGGTTTTCATACGGGCCTCTGCGGGTGGGTAATGCGCGTCTGTGAGTAAATAAAGCATCAGCCAGGATGCTCTGCACGGCAACGCGAAAAACGGCATGGACCTGATTGAAAAACGCCATGACGGTTAAACCGCAGAAACGAAAAAGCCCCGGGAAATCTCCCAGGGCTTTTTCAGGGTATGGCGCACTCGGCGGGATTCGAACCCACGACCACTGCCTTCGGAGGGCAATACTCTATCCAGCTGAGCTACGAGTGCAACGCGGCGCAATAATACCCATCTTGGCCAATGACGTCCATCGCCTTGATCTGGGGGATGTTTTCTCTGCCCGTTGAACTGGGTAATAGCGGCATCCAGCCAGACTGCTGGGGGCGCTGCGCGCCCTTTCGCGATACAAGGCTCTCACAGGGACCATGCAGACCTGAAGCTGGCACGGCCCCTGTGGGAGCGGCCATGCGTCGCGATTTGAGGGCGCAGCCTCGCCTTGCACCGATCGAAAATCAGACGAGGTGTTCAACCACTCGTTCTTTTTTTCGAACAGCCTATTGTCCAAGACCCAACAGACCCTTAGGATTCGTTTGAGATTTCAAACGCGCGATGCCCCGCGATGGCAGTTTCCCTGCAGGGGCGCTTATTCAACAATCAATAATTCGCCCCGTGCGCGCACGGTGCTCAAGGGAAGCCGACATGCAGCTCAAAGACGCTCAGTTGTTCCGCCAGCAAGCCTTCGTCAACGGTGAATGGCTGGATGCGGACAACGGCCAGACCATCAAGGTGACCAACCCGGCTACCGGCGAAGTCATCGGCACCGTGCCAAAGATGGGCGCCGCTGAAACCCGCCGCGCCATCGAAGCCGCCGACAAGGCCCTGCCGGCCTGGCGTGCCCTGACCGCCAAAGAGCGTTCGAACAAGCTGCGCCGCTGGTTCGAGCTGATGATCGAGAACCAGGACGACCTGGCTCGCCTGATGACCACCGAGCAAGGCAAGCCTCTGGCCGAAGCCAAGGGCGAAATCGCCTATGCTGCTTCGTTCATCGAGTGGTTCGCCGAAGAAGCCAAGCGCGTCTATGGCGACACCATCCCGGGCCACCAGCCTGACAAACGCCTGATCGTCATCAAGCAGCCCATCGGCGTTACCGCGGCCATCACCCCGTGGAACTTCCCGGCAGCGATGATCACCCGTAAAGCCGGCCCGGCCCTGGCCGCTGGCTGCACCATGGTCCTCAAGCCTGCTTCGCAGACCCCGTACTCCGCCCTGGCCCTGGCCGAGCTGGCGACCCGTGCCGGCATCCCGGCTGGCGTGTTCAGCGTCGTCACCGGCAGCGCTGGCGACATCGGCACCGAGCTGACCGGCAACTCGATCGTACGCAAGCTGTCCTTCACCGGCTCGACCGAAATCGGTCGTCAGCTGATGCAGGAATGCGCCAAGGACATCAAGAAGGTTTCCCTGGAGCTGGGTGGCAACGCCCCGTTCATCGTGTTCGACGACGCCGATCTGGACAAGGCTGTCGAAGGCGCGATCATCTCC
Source organism: Pseudomonas sp. BP8 (assembly GCF_017875955.1). GTDB lineage: Bacteria > Pseudomonadota > Gammaproteobacteria > Pseudomonadales > Pseudomonadaceae > Aquipseudomonas. Next base: position 745,892 of record NZ_JAGINK010000001.1, read on the forward strand.
AAGTACCGCAACAACGGCCAGACCTGCGTCTGCGCCAACCGTATCTACGTGCAGGACGGCGTCTACGACGCGTTCGCCGAGAAGCTCAAGGCCGCTGTGGCCAAGCTGAAGATCGGTAACGGCCTGGAAGACGGCACCACCACCGGTCCGCTGATCGATGGCAAGGCTGTCGCCAAGGTTCAGGAACACATCGAAGACGCCATCAGCAAAGGCGCCAAGGTGCTCTCCGGTGGCAAGCTGATCGAAGGCAACTTCTTCGAGCCGACCATTCTGGTCGACGTGCCGAAGAACGCCGCCGTGGCCAAGGAAGAGACCTTCGGCCCACTGGCGCCGCTGTTCCGCTTCAAGGACGAGGCCGAAGTCATCGCCATGTCCAACGACACCGAGTTCGGCCTGGCCTCGTACTTCTATGCCCGTGACATGAGCCGTGTGTTCCGTGTTGCCGAGGCCCTGGAATACGGCATGGTCGGGATCAACACCGGTCTGATCTCCAACGAAGTTGCACCGTTCGGCGGCATCAAGGCTTCGGGCCTGGGCCGCGAAGGTTCCAAGTACGGTATCGAGGACTACCTCGAGATCAAGTACCTGTGCATCAGCGTCTGATTTAGCAGCAAGGTTTTTACCTCTGCCAGCGGGGCGCGAGAGCGACGTCTCGCTGGTCTTTTTTACATCGCAGCACCTGGTGGCCAGGGCGTTCACGCCAGTCGATCAACGAATACTGATCGTGAACACATCCAGCCACCCCCGAATAAAAGCGCCGTCAGCATCGGCGCGAATGAGGGCATTATGAGCAAGACCAACGAATCCTTGATGCAACGTCGTGTCGCCGCCGTCCCACGTGGCGTTGGCCAGATTCACCCGATCTTCGTCGAATCGGCGAAGAACGCTACCGTGATCGACGTTGAAGGCCGCGAACTGATCGACTTCGCCGGCGGCATCGCTGTACTCAACACTGGCCACCTGCACCCGAAAGTGGTTGCAGCTGTGCAAAAGCAGCTGACCAAAGTCAGCCACACCTGCTTCCAGGTGCTGGCCTACGAGCCCTACGTAGAGCTGTGCGAGAAGATCAACGCGCTGGTCCCAGGCGACTTCGAGAAGAAGACCCTGCTGGTCACCACCGGCTCCGAAGCCGTTGAAAACGCCGTGAAGATCGCCCGTGCCGCCACTGGCCGTGCCGGCGTGATCGCCTTCACCGGCGGCTACCACGGCCGTACCATGATGACCCTGGGTCTGACCGGTAAAGTCGTGCCGTACTCGGCCGGCATGGGCCTGATGCCAGGCGGCGTGTTCCGTGCCCAGTTCCCCAACGAACTGCACGGCGTGAGCATCGACGAGTCGATCGCTTCCATCGAGCGCATCTTCAAGAACGACGCCGAGCCGCGTGACATCGCTGCAATCATCATCGAGCCGGTTCAGGGCGAAGGTGGTTTCATCCCGGCTACCAAACCGTTCATGCAGCGCCTGCGCGCCCTGTGCGACCAGCACGGCATCCTGCTGATCGCCGACGAAGTACAGACCGGCGCTGGCCGTACTGGCACCTTCTTCGCCATGGAACAGATGGGCGTCGCGCCTGACCTGACCACCTTCGCCAAGTCCATCGCTGGCGGTTTCCCGCTGGCCGGTGTGTGCGGCAAGGCCGAGTACATGGACGCCGTTGCTCCAGGCGGCCTGGGCGGCACCTACGCCGGTTCGCCGATCGCTTGCGCCGCGGCCCTGGCCGTGATCGAAGTGTTCGAAGAAGAGAAACTGCTGGACCGCAGCAAAGCTGTTGGCGAGCACCTGGTGGCTGGCCTGAAGCAGATTCAGGACAAGCACCCGATCATCGGTGACGTGCGTGCCCTGGGCTCGATGATCGCTGTTGAAGTGTTCGACGCCGCTGGCTCGCACACCCCTAACGCTGCTGCCGTCAACCAAGTGGTTGCCAAGGCGCGTGACAAGGGTCTGATCCTGCTGTCTTGCGGTACCTACGGCAATGTCCTGCGCATCCTGGTGCCGCTGACTGCTGAAGACACCCTGCTCGACAAGGGCCTGGCGATCATCGAAGAGTGCTTCGCTGAACTTGCCTGAAAAGTGTGAAACGCGTTAGAAAAAAACCCGCCTAGGCGGGTTTTTTTATGCCTATTGCTCGCGTCTGGCGCTATGGTTAGCCGATGGACATGCCTTGGAAGCTGCAACGGATTGCGTGTCAGGATTACTCAGGAGTTGACCATGAGCGCTGCAGACCCCACCCCGCCTTGCGTACTGATTGCCGAAGGCGACCCCTGGGTGCGTGACATGTTGCGCGAAACCCTGCTGAGCGTGCGCTGCGATGCGCGCCTGCAGATTTGCGCCGACGGCTCGCAGGCGCTCAGTGCACTGGCGAGCAAACCTGACCTGATCATCGCTGCCCGCGAACTGGGCGGTATCGATGGCCTGGAGCTGCTGCGCAAAGTGCGCAGCAAGGGTGAAAAACCGGCTTTGCCGTTCATTCTGCTGAGCGAACGCAGCGACAGCGCCAGTGTGCGCGAAGTGTTGCCATTGCATCCCACCGAATACCTGAGCAAACCGCTCAACCTCGACAAGCTGCGCAAGCGCTTGGAAACCCTGCTCATTGCCGGTGGTGAAGAGGTCGCTTGCCCGGTGCCACCCTTGCAGCCGGGGGCGAAGCTGCCGGCGTTTCTCGAACAACGCCGGGCCAGTGCCGATGGCGGCCCGCTGCTGGCCGATGTGCAGGTGGCGATCAAGCGCGCGCTCAATCCGCAGGGCCTCAACCTCAAGGTGTTGGAAGAGGAGGTGCGTAACGATCCGCAGATCACCGGCGTGTTGATCGCTGCGGCCAACAGTGCCGCGATGCACCGCGAAGCGCCGGTGCAGACTCTGCTGCAGGCGCTGAACAAGCTCGGCAGCACGCAGAGCATGAACCTGATCCTGGGCCTGACCCTCAAGCGCAGTGCCCGCCTCAGCGATCCGCTGCTGGCCCGGCATGCTGCGCATTACTGGAATTTGTCGCTGCACACCGCCGAGTACGGTCACACCCTGGCGCGCATGCTTGAAGTGGATGAGGGCCGTTGTTATTGCGCGGGGCTGTTGCATTGTCTGGGTGATCTGGCGGTGTTGCGCTGCCTGCAGGAGTGGCGCCTGGCCGGTGGCGAGCTGGATGAACAGCAGGTGCAGGCGGCATTGGATGATTTCGGTGCGCCGTTCGGCTCGGCCCTGCGCACCCGCTGGCGCTTGCCGCTGACCTTGCGTGAGTTGATCGCCGCGGTTTACCAGTTGGGTGGCGGCGTGTATTCGCGCGAAATCCTGGCGATGAGCCTGGCCGGGCAGCTGGCGCGGTTGCCGGCGGATCAAGGGCTGGAGAAGGTCGCGAGCAACAAGACCGCGCGTTTGCTCAAGCTTGGATTGCCGGAGTTGAGCCGTTTGCGCAAGGTACAGAACCCAGCGGCCAAGCCTGCCGAACCTGCGGCTGACAGAGACGAGCAAGGCCCGGCGAGCCAGTGAGGCGACCGCCGCTCCTACGGGGTTCCGCTAAATCAATGAGATGTCGGCTTAATCCTGGCCCCTGTAGGAGCGGGCTTGCCCCGCGAACACCGGCGCAGCCAGTGCCATACATCATCATTGTCTGGGTTGGCCTCTTCCCGGGACATGTCGTGTAAGACCTTTCTGAACTCGAAACCAAATGCTTCTGCATGATTATGCTTAGGAATTATCCTACGAGTCTTGCGGAAGCAGCGCTGTTGTCGGGCAAACCCCTCAGGGATAACTTCACCGGGTCGCTTTGTTCTGGCGACCGGGTGTGAGAACCCGACAACACAAGCTGCGGCAGTTTTATGGCGGCCGTGCGCGGGCAGACTTCGGTCTGGCCGGGTTTCTCTTGTGTCTCGGTTTCTCACCCTGTGCACGGCTGCCACCCTTCGTTCCGTGAGAAAGGACGCCAGTGGTGGTTATCTCAAACCACACGAGAGTTCTGACCATGAAAAAGATCGTCCCCGATCCACCCCTCACCCCACCCGTTTCCTACTTCTCGATCATCAGCGGTCTCGCCGGCGAAGACGCGCTGGCTGCCTCCGGCACGCTGATGGACTTGCTCAATCGAAACCTCGAATCCTACCTCTGCTCCGAGCAGGTTGATGTGGGTGATTTCCGCCTCGAAAATGCCCAGATACTGTCGCAGATGCTTTGCGTCCTGGTGGCGCACGCCAGAGCGGAAAAGGCGCTGCGCACATGACTGACTTTTCGCTGCAGGCGCGCACTGTGGGGACAGAACCTTTCATGGAGCTGTTTCGAGTGCGTGAAGACATTCCGCTCGACCACGCTTTTTCCGAGTTGTCGGTGTTGCTGGGATGCATTCGGCATCTGGCGACCGAAGCGGAGATGGAGGGTGATCGGCTGGCGGGGAGTGCGGTGCGGATTCTCAGCGGGTTCGCCAAGGCGCTGATTGATGACATGGAGCTGGGGATGAACAGGGCTTTGGATCAGCGTTGACTTATAGATTGCCGGGGCCGCTTAGCGGCCCTTTCCGACCGGTCCGGCGCTTTCAAGATGGTCTGACCGGATTGCAGCAGGCGAACGGATCGTATCTGGAGGTGATGCCGGTGAGGGCTGCGCCCTCATTTCGCGACACAAGGCCGCTCCCACAAAGGCCGCGCATACCTCAAGACTGGTGCTGTGTTTGTGGGGCCTTTTGAACAGCCCCAGGCTCAGCCGCGCACGATCTGGTTCTTGCCTTGGCGCTTGGCCTGGTACATCGCGGCATCCGCTCGGGCGAACAGGCTGTCGAGGCTGTCGTCTTCAGCGCTCAGCCCGGTGAGGCCCTGGCTGACCGTCACGCCGTAGGTCTGCTCCCCATGGCTGAAACTCAAGCGCTGAATCTCGCGCTGCAATCGCTCGGCAATCTGCTCGGCCACCTCGGCCGTGCAACCGGGGAACACCGCAGCAAACTCTTCGCCGCCAATGCGCCCGAACTGATCACCCCGGCGCAACACCGCCTTGCCACTGTCGGCAATACGCTGCAGCACCTGGTCACCTTCCTGATGCCCGTAGCTGTCGTTGATCACCTTGAAGTCATCAATATCCAGCAGCAGGAAGGCCAGCGCCGAGCCCTTTTCGCGGGCCGTTTGAAAGGCCTGCTCGGCACAGTCGAAAAAGTGCCGGCGGTTGCTGCTCTGGGTCAGTACGTCAGTGGTGGCCAGGCGCTGCAACTCGCCTTCGAGCTGTTTCTTGTCGGTGATGTCTTCGGCAATGCCGACGATGATCACCCGGTCTTCACCTTCGCGCTGGTGATTGATGAAGCACTTGTCGCTCAGCCAGCGCACCTCGCCCTGGCCATTGATGATGCGGTACTCGCGGTCTTCCACCGCACCCTGGACCAGCACTTTGGCCATGCTCTGCTCGGCATACTCAAGGTCGTCCGGGTAGATGCTGTCGCGCCACTCGTTGTAGTCGGCCATCACTAGGCTTACCGAGCGACCAAAAATGCGCTCGAAGGCAGGGCTTACGTAGAGCACCTGGCGGGTTTCCCAGTCGAAGGCCCACAGCACGGCGTTGACGCTGTCGAGCAGGGAGCTGAACAGCTGCTCGCGTTCGCTCAGGCGAGCCACTTCGCCTTGCGCGTGAAACAGCGCAAGCAACGTTTGAGCGGCTTCGGGAGGGCGGTAACTGGGCGGCGTGGGTGGATTTTTATTGGCCATGAGCACGGAGTAATTCTCGGCTGGAAGCGTGCGGCCACAATCCGGCCCGCCACGCAGGCGATATGGCGGATTTGAGTAAAAACAGGGGGTGAAGTTCCGGATGGCACGCCCCAATATGGGGCGTGCCGATCAAAGGCGATCAGGCGGTAGGGCGCAGGGAATAGGTCTTGAGCTGGGCGGCAAAGTCGCGCAGCGACTGGATGCCACTGGCTTCGGCCTCATGCACCCAGTCCTTCATGGCGGCGAGCATGTCATGGCCGTTGGCGCTGGTACGCACCCAGATCTGCTGCAATGCGAGACGCTTTTCGTAAATGATCTTGAGCGACTGGCTGTGTGAGAGCATCGACTCGATGCGCACGTGATGGCGGTCTTGCAGCAGGCTGGTTTCGCGCGACAGCAGACGCTTGGCGCGGCGGAAGCGATGGCGTACAGAGGCGTCGACCTTGTCCAGCTCCTGCTTGACCAGCGGCGCAATCACCAGCTTGCGGTACTGGGCCATGATCTGGAAACGGTTGTTGAGGATCGCCATGGCGGTGTCCATGTCCAGGTTGGCCTTGCCTTCGACTCGATGGGCGATCGGCGCCACGCGCTGCACCTTGGCCAGGCGCAACAGGCTCAGCAGGCGTATCCAGGCCCAGCCCATGTCGAACTCCCAGCGCTTGACCGACAGCTTGGCCGAGTTGGGGTAGGTGTGATGGTTGTTGTGCAGCTCTTCGCCGCCAATCAGGATGCCCCACGGCACCAGGTTGGTGGCGGCGTCGCGGCATTCGAAGTTGCGGTAGCCGACTGCATGGCCCAGACCATTGACCACGCCAGCAGCCCACACCGGGATCCACATCATCTGGATGGCCCAGATGGTGATGCCGATGGTGCCGAACAGCAGCAGGTCGATCACTGCCATCAGGGCGATGCCGCCCAGCTTGTAGCGCGAGTAGAGGTTGCGCTCGATCCAGTCATCCGGGCAGTTCTTGCCGTAGATGCGCAAGGTCTCGGGGTTGCGCGCCTCTTCGCGGTAGAGCTCGGCGCCCTTGCGCAGTACCGTGCCCAGGCCCTTGAACAGCGGGCTGTGCGGGTCATCGGCGGTTTCGCACTTGGCGTGGTGCTTGCGGTGGATGGCAGTCCACTCGCGGGTATTCTGCGCCGTGGTCAGCCACAGCCAGAAACGGAAGAAGTGCTTCAGCCCGGCGTTCAGCTCCAGCGAGCGATGCGCCGAATAGCGATGCAGGTAGATCGTGACGCTGATAATGGTCACGTGAGTCATCAGCAGGGTGACCGCGACCAGTTGCCAGGCCGACAGGTCGAGTAAACCGTAGTACCACATAGGTGTAAAAGCCCTCGGAAAAACGGGGGAAACAGCGCTTTGCATTATCCCTTGGCGGGGAAATAAAACCAGAGCCCTGCGTCGACAGCATTGGCCTTATCCCGTACCAAAGCCAGCGCCATGATGGCGTCGGAGCCAATGTGGCAGCGGCTTGACGCGCGATAAGGCATTTCGACATTACTGAGCAAATTCTGCACCAGGAATGCGTCACGCCATGTTTCCACCCTTATAATGCCCCATCTTTTCTTAAGGGCATCCCCACCCGACATGTCTGTTTCCGTTCGCGACGCCTTGCGCATGGCCGCGCTCTATGTGGTGTTCTCGATTCTCTGGCTGGTGCTGACCGAGCAGCTCCTGCAGCAGTGGGCCGACAGCCCGCTGGCGGTGACCTTGGGGCGCGGCATCAACCTCCTGGTGTGGGTGCTGTTCAGCGCCTTGCTGATTTTCATCTCGCGTGCGCGCCTGTTGAACTTCATCGGTATCGGCGCACAACTGCGCAACGAGGACCGCGAGCGCCTGCGCATGGCAGCAGCGGTGTTCGACACCACCCTGGAAGGCGTGTTGGTGACCGATCGCAGTGGGCTGATCGTGCACGTCAACCGGGCGTTCATGCGCATCACCGGCTACCAGCAGGACGAGGTCATCGGCCAGCGTCCGAGCAAGTTCAAGTCGGGCCGCCATGGCCCGCCGTTCTATCAGCAGATCTACACCGCACTGGAGGCCAATGGCCAATGGAGCGGGGAGATCTGGAACCGGCGAAAAAACGGTGAGATCTACCCGCAATGGCAGACAATCTGCGCCATTCGCGACGATAACGGTGAGCTGACCCACTATGTCGCGGTGTTCAGCGACATCAGCGCGATCAAGCACTCCGAGCAGGAACTGGCTTACCTCGCCCACCATGACCCGCTGACCGGCCTGCCCAACCGGCTCCTGTTCAATGACCGTGCCGAGCAGGCGCTGGCCGTGGCCCAGGCCAACAAGCGCGGCTGTGGCCTGTTGCTGCTCGACCTCGACCACTTCCAGAGCATCAACGACGGCCTCGGCCACACCATCGGCGACCAGTTGCTCAAACAGGTTGGTGAGCGCCTGCGCCTGATCCTGGGCAATGGCGTCACCCTGGCGCGGCTGGGCGGCGACGAGTTCGGCGTGCTGCTGGAGAACTGTCAGCAGGTTGGCCAGGCCGCGACCGTGGCCCAGGACATCATTGAACGCATGCGCGAGCCTTTCAGTTTCGAGGAGCATCGGCTGTTCATCAGTGTCAGCGTTGGCATCGGCCTGTTCCCCAGCGATGCGTTGAGCGCCGAGCAGCTGTTGCGCAACGCCGACGCGGCGTTGTTCAAGGCCAAGACCAATGGCCGCGCCTGCTATGCGCTGTACACCGAGGAGTTGACCGCACACGCCCAGCATCGGGTCGAGACCGCCAGCGAGCTGCGCCGGGCACTGGAGCAGGAGGAGCTGCGGGTGTTCTTCCAGCCAGTGCATGAACTGGCCAGCGGCAGGCGCATCGGCTTCGAAGCGCTGGTGCGCTGGCAGCATCCGCAGCGTGGCCTGGTACCGCCGGGTGAGTTCATCCCGATTGCCGAGCGCACCGGGTTGATCGCCGAGATCGATGCCTGGGTGTTGCGCCAGGCGTGCCGGCAGATGGTCCAGTGGCAGGCCGAGGGGCATGAGCTGGAGTTTGTGGCGGTGAACATCTCCAGCCGGCTGTTCGGCCAGCGTGAGTTGTATCGGCAGGTGGCGCAGGTGCTCGACGAAACGGGCCTGGATCCGGCGCTGCTGGAGTTGGAGGTCACTGAAAGCGCGGTGATGGAAGACCCGGAGGTGGCACTGGAGCAACTGCACCGCTTGCGTGAGCTGGGCTTGCGCCTGGCGATCGATGATTTCGGTACCGGCTATTCATCACTGTTGCGGCTCAAGCGTTTGCCGGTGCAGAAGCTCAAGATCGACCAGGGGTTTGTGGCCGGGTTGCCGGGCGATGAGGATGACATTGCCATCGTGCGGGTGATCATCGCCCTGGCGCGGAGCATGGGCATGCAGGTGCATGCCGAAGGGGTCGAGCAGGCGGAGCAGGCGCAGTTCCTGTTGGCGCAGGAGTGCCAGTTGGGGCAGGGCTATTGGTTTGGTCGACCGGTGCCGGCAGGGGATCTGCGCTGGGACTGAGCGCCAAGCATTCAGCGCTTGTTCAAGCCCTTCGCCAACCGATCGCCGCCCAGCTGAATCACCGCCACCAGCGCCACCAGCATGACGATCACGGTCAGCATGATCTGGCTGTCGAAGCGTTGATAGCCATAGCGGTAGGCAATGTCACCCAGCCCGCCCGCACCAATCGCCCCGGCCATCGCCGATGAGTTGATCATGGTCACCAAGGTAATCGTGAAACCACCGACGATCCCCGGCAGCGCCTCTGGCAGCAGGACATGCCAGACAATGTGCCAGCGCCGGCAGCCCATGGCCTGCGCAGCTTCCACCAGGCCGTGATCGACCTCGCGCAAGCTCACCTCGGCGATCCGTGCAAAGAATGGCGTGGCGGCAATCGTCAGCGGCACGACGGCGGCCCACACCCCGTAGGTGGTGCCGACGATCAGCCGGGTGAACGGGATCAACGCGACCATCAGGATCAGAAACGGGATCGAACGGAACAGGTTGACGAAGGCGCCCAGCACCCGGTTGAGCAGCGGCGCCTGGTAGATCCCGCCTTTGTCGCTGGTCACCAGCAGCACCGCCATCGGCACCCCCAGCAGCAGCGCGATCAGCGATGACACACCCACCATCAGCAGGGTATCCAGCAACCCTTGCAGCAGTCGATCAACCCACATAACCCAATACCTCCACGTCATCAGCCCAGCGCCGGGCGCGTTCCAGCAGTTGGTGCGACTCATGCGCCGAGCCGCGCACGGACAGGATCAACCGCCCCAGCGCGCGCTCGCCGATGGTCTCGACCCCGCCCTGGAGCAGCTTGACCTGCCCGCCGAGGTCCTTGAACAGCCCCGACAATTCCAGCTCGCCGATCACCACCAGCTTGAGCACTACCGCCGCATCGCGGCTGCCGGGGCTGGCGCGCAAGGCGTCTTGCACTGCGGCGGGCAGCTTGGCCTGCAGCGGTGCGAGCAAGGTCCGGGTGACCTCATGCTGGGGGCTGCCGAACACTTGCCAGACCTCGCCCTGCTCGACCACTGCGCCGCGCTCGAGCACCACCACCCGGTGGCAGATGTCGCGGATCACCGCCATCTCGTGGGTGATCAGCACCACGGTGAGGCCCAGCCGCTGGTTGATCTCGCGCAGCAGCTCGAGGATCGAGGCGGTGGTTTCTGGGTCGAGCGCCGAGGTGGCCTCGTCGCACAGCAGAATCTGCGGATCGTGCACCAGCGCCCGGGCAATGCCGACGCGCTGCTTCTGCCCGCCGGACAACTGTGCCGGGTATACATGGTGTTTGTCCGCCAGGCCAACCAGCTGCAGCAGCTCACGGACCTTGCGCTGGCGTTCGGCCTTGGCCACGCCGGCGACTTTCAGCGGCAGTTCGACGTTCTGCCAGACCGTCTTCGCCGACATCAGGTTGAAGTGCTGAAAGATCATGCCGATGCGCCGGCGCAGTTCCACCAGGCGGTCTTCGTCGAACGGGGCGATGTCGGTCTGGTCGATCAGCACGCGGCCTTCGCTCGGCTGCTCAAGGCGGTTGATGGTGCGCAGCAGCGATGACTTGCCGGCGCCGCTGCGGCCAATGATGCCGAAGATCTCGCCGCGACGAATGTTCAGGTCGATCCCCTGCAACGCAGGCTGGGCCTGGCCGGGGTAGGTCTTGCCCAGGCCGATGAAGCGCACATGGGCCTGGTTGATCTCCGGGCGCAGGGCCTGCTCGCGGCCGGGCGGCGGCGTGGCGTCAGTGGTGGGCGCCCTGAGGGCGCTGGCGCTGCTCATGTCAGCCTTCCCAGCCGGCCTGGTAGAGGCTGCCATGGGCTTTGTTCAATGCGGCGCGCACGGCCGGCGAATGCTGGTAGATGTCGACGAACTTGGCCAGCCGTGGGTCGTCCTTGGTTTGCGGGCGGATGACGAACTGGATCACGTATTCCTTGTTTTCCAGGCCGTCGAAGAGCAGCGCCGAGGTGGCGTCAAAGGTGCTCGCCAGGCGGATGTAGGCCGGGTAGCCCTGCACCAGGTCAGCGTCGTCATAGGCGCGCACCAGTTGCACGGCCTCGACCTGAAGAATCTTCAGCTGCTTGGGGTTGGCGACGATATCGTCCTCGGTGGCCTTGTAGCCGACGCCGGGCTTGAGCTCGATCAAGCCGGCCTTGGCCAGCAGCTGCAAGCCACGGCCGCTGTTGATCGGGTCGTTGGCGATGGCCACGCTGGCGCCTTCGGGCAGCTCGGCGAAGCTTTTGTACTTTTTCGAGTACAGGCCAACGTTGTTGATGATTCCGGGCTTGTACGGCACCAGGTCGAATCCGGCAGCGGCCTTGGCGTTTTCCAGGAAGGGGATGTGCTGGAAGTAGTTCACGTCGATGTCGCCACTGTTGAGGCTGACATTGGGGGCGATCCAGTCACTGAACTCGATCAGCTTCACCTCCAGACCTTGCTTGTGTGCTTCTTCGACCGCCGCTTCCAGCGGGATGGCGAAGGCCGAGGTGGTACCGATCTTCAGTGGCTCGGCGGCCAAGGCATGGGCGCCGATGGCAAGGGACAACACGGCGGCCGCGACGGGCCGGAACAGTTTATCAAGCATGGTGCAGGGCTCCAGTCGGGGCGGGGGACGTGTAAGTGGCGCGGTACGTGGCGCCGGGATGGTCGGCGGGCAGGTGTGGCTGGCCGCTGGCGAAGAGTTTTTCGCGCAGGCTGCCGGCTTGGTAGGCGGTCTTGTAGCGACCGCGTTGCTGCAATTGAGGGACTACCAGGTCGATGAAGTCCTCGTAGCTTTCCGGGGTAACGGTGCGGGTCAGGTTGAAGCCGTCCAGGCCGGTCTCGTCGATCCAGGCGATCAGGTCGTTGGCGACCTGCTCGGGTGTGCCGACCAGGGTCACGTAGCGCCCGCCAAGGGCGTGCTGTTCGAGCAGGCGGCGGCGGGTCCAGGCGCTGTCTTGCAGTTGGCGGGTGGCCGACTGGATGGCGTTGCCCTTGGCAAAGCCGATCGGTTCGTCCAGGCCGTAGGCGGCAAAGTCGATGCCGGTAGAGCTGGCGAAGTGGGCGACACCGGCTTCGGGGCTGGCGTAGCGGATGTACTCGGCGTGCTTGGCGTGAGCCTCCTGCGCGGTGGGCGCGACGATCACGGTGATGCCCATGAACACCTTCACCGCCTGCGGGTCGCGGCCAGCGGCCTGGGCGGCGGCGCGCACCTTGTCGACCTGGGCGCGGGTGGCGGGTTTGTCCTGGCCACTGATGAACACGCATTCGGCATGGTTGCCGGCAAAGGCCAGGCCGCGCGGTGAACTGCCGGCCTGGAACAGCACCGGCGTGCGTTGCGGCGAGGGCTCACAGAGGTGATAGCCCGCGACCTTGTAGAACTCGCCCTGGTGCTCGACCTTGCGCACTTTGTCTGGCCGGGCATACACCCGCTGCGCGCGGTCTGCGATCACGGCATCGTCGTCCCAGCTGCCTTCGAGCAGCTTGTACAGCACCTGCAGGTATTCCTCGGCCTGGTCGTAGCGGCGGTCATGCTCGGGCTGCTGCTGCAGGCCCATGGCGCGGGCGGCGCTGTCGAGGTAGCCGGTGACGATGTTCCAGCCGACCCGGCCGTTGCTCAGGTGATCGAGGGTCGAAAGCCGCCGGGCGAACAGGTAGGGCGCCTCGTAGGTGAGGTTGGCGGTCAGGCCGAAGCCCAGGTGTCTGGTCACGGCGGCCATGGCCGAGACCAGCAGCAGCGGGTCGTTGACCGGCAACTGGATCGACTCTTTCAGCGGCACGTCGACCGATTGCCCGTAGACATCGTAGGTGCCGACGATGTCGGCGATGAACAGGCCGTCGAACAGGCCGCGTTCGAGCAGCTTGGCCAGGCTGGTCCAGTATTCCAGCGTCTTGTACTGGGTCGAGGTGTCGCGCGGGTGCGTCCACAGGCCGTGGTTGATGTGGCCGATGCAGTTCATGTTGAAGGCGTTGAGGAGGATCTGCTTGCTCATCAGATCGTCCCCCGGCGTGGTGGATTGACCTCATTGAGGTAGTAGTTGCCGATGGCGTGGTACTTCCAGCGCACCGGGTCGTGCAGGGTGTGCACGCGAGCGTTGCGCCAGTGCCGGTCAAGGTTGTGCTCGGCCAGCGTGGCTTGGCTGCCGGCCAGCTCGAACAGGGTGGTGCCGGCGGCCAGGGAGATCTCGGTGCTGATCGCGCGGGCTTCGGCAACGGCGATGGAGGCGGCGGCAACGTTGTCTGCGGTGCTGTCGGCGCGGGCGCGGTCGAGGTATTCACCGGCGCGTTCGAGCAGGGCTTCAGCGGCGTGCAGGCGGATCGACAGCTGGCCGAAGCTCTTCAGCGTCAGCGGGTCGTCGCTGGCTTTGTCGAGGCCGGAGTCGACCCACGGCCGGCTGCGGCTGCGGACGAAGTGCAGGGCGTCTTCGAAGGCGGCGCGGGCGATGCCGGTATCGATCGCCGCATGGAGGATCTGCGCCAGCGGGCCGACCGTGGTCGGGCGCTCGAAGGCGCTCTGGAATGGCACCACGTCGTCGGCAGCAACCCACACGTTGTCGAACACCACCGAGCCACTGCCGGTGGTGCGCTGGCCGAAGCCGCTCCAGTCGTCGATCACTTGCAGGCCTGGGCTGTCGGCGGGGACGAAAGCCAGTTGCTGGACGCCGTCGTCGTCTATCACCGAGGTGGGGATGCGTTGGGCATAAAGGGCGCCGGTGGAGTAGAACTTGCGGCCGTTGATGCGATACCCGGCGCCGTCGCGGCTGAGGCGGGTGGTGCGGTCGTGGGCGGTCTTGGTGCCTAGTTCGGCCAGGGCGTTGCCGAAGCGGCGGCCGGCCAGTACTTCGGCGTAGAGGCGCTGCTGTTGCGCGGGGCTGGCGTTGACCCGCAGCACTTCCAGGGCATAGAAATGGTTTTGCGGGATCTGCCCCAGCGAGGCGTCGGCCTGGGCGATGCGGGCGATGACCTGGGCCAGGGTGACGTAGGACACGCCGGCGCCGCCGAAGGTCTTGGGGACGCTGATGGCCCACAGGCCGGAGCGGCTGAACAGCTCGAGTTCGGCGTGGGGCAGGCGGCGTTCGCGGTCGCGTAGAGCGCTGTCGCGGCGTAGTAGTTGGGCGACTTGCTCGGCGACGGCCAGGGCTTGGGCGTCACTGGTGATGACTGATGCGTTCATGCTGTTCTCCGGTGCACGGGGGCCGCTGTGCGGCCCTTCGCGGGACAAGCCCGCTCCTACAGGGTCAGCGCAGATCTGACGATCGATGCTGTACCCGTGGGAGCGGGCTTGCCCCGAAGGGCGCGCAAGCGGCTTAGGGCGCCTACTCAGATCCAGGAATGGCGGGCGGGACGGGTGCCGTTCAGGTGCCAGGCACCCACCGCGTGATACTTCCAGCGCACCGGGTCGTGCAGGGTGTGCACCCGCGCGTTGCGCCAATGCCGGTCGAGATTGAACTCGGCCAGCGTGGCCCGGCTGCCGGCCAGCTCGAACAGCTTTTCGCTGGCCTGCAGGGCGATTTCGGTGGTCAGCACTTTGGCCTCGGCCACGGCAATCGAGGCGCGCGCTGCGGCGTCATCGTCGATGTCGCCGGCATTGACCTCATCGAGCACCCGCGCGGCCTTGCGCAGCAGCGCTTCAGCGGCATGCAGCTCAAGCTTGAGCCGGCCGATGTCGGCAATCACATAGGGGTCATCGCTGGCTCGCTCGACGTTGGCGTCGATAAACGGCCGGGATTTTTCACGCACGAACTGGATGGCTTCATCGATGGCCGCCTCGGCGATACCGGCGTCAATGGCGGCCTGGATCAACTGCGAGGCGGCGCCCTGGATATTGGCCCGGTCGCGCTGGCGCCAGTTGTCGATCACCAGCTCGGCGTCGACCGGCACGTTATCCAGCAGCACCGTGCCGCTGGCGGTGGTGCGCTGGCCGAAGCCTGACCAGTCATCGACGATGCGCAGGCCTGGGCTGCCACGGCGGACGAACGCCAGGCGCTGACGGCCTTCGTCATCCAACGCCTTGACCGCCACCCAATGGGCGAACAGGGCGCCGGTGGAGTAGAACTTCTCACCGCTGATGCGATAGCCGTCGCCGTCGCGGCTGATTCGCGCCTTGAGGGTCAGGGTGTCCTTGGTGCCACGTTCGGGGCCGGCATTGCCGATCCGCCAGCCGTCGAGCACGGCGCTGAAGATCAGCGCCTGCTGGGCCTCGGTGGCGGTCAGGCGCAGCAGTTGGAGCATGCCGAACTGGTTCTGCGGGATCTGCCCCAGGGCCGGGTCGGCGGCGCTGATCAGGCGGAACACTTCGGCGACGGTCGCGAACGACACGTCAGGGCCGCCAAAGGCTTTCGGCACACTGATGCTGCCCAGGCCGCTGCGGGTGAACAACTCGATCTCGGCCCAGGGCAGTTTGCGCTGCTGGTCGCGTTTGGCGGCCTGCTGGCGGGCGATGTCGGCCAGCTCGCGGGCGGCTTGCAGGGCTTCGGCGTCGTTGCGCAGGACCTTGGCCGGGAGCAGCAATGGCGAGCTGTCGAGATCGCTGGCGAATTGGGTTTCTGGCTGGCTGGACATCAGTACCGCTCCTTGGCTGTACTCAATGCCCTGGCGTTATGCACTGGGGTGATTGTGATCCTGACCATTCCTTACCTCACAAATTGGCGGTGTCGCTTGGGGTGGTGGCGACAAACGTTTGCTGGTCCGGTGGTCCGGTTTATATACCCTAATCGCTTATAAAAAGTTTATGAACTAACTTTTAGGAATATATATAGAAGCTGGAAGGGGGCGTGAGATGGGGTCGCCTGGGCGGACGCATTCGCGGGGCAAGCCCGCTCCTACAGGGGTTGCGTAGATTTTGTAGGCATGGGGAGCCTGGGCTGACGGATTCTGTATAGATCCTGTAGGAGCGGGCTTGCCCCGCGAATGCGATCGGCAATGCAATGCTGGAGGCTCAGCCCTGCGAGATGGTGGTGCCCAGAAACTTGCGCAAGAACTGCCGCGTACGCTCTTCCTTGGGGTTGGCAAACAGCGCCTTGGCTTCGCCCTGCTCGACGATCACGCCCTTGTCGAAGAAGATCACCCGGTTGGCCACGTCGCGAGCAAAGCTCATCTCGTGGGTAACGATGATCATGGTGCGCTTCTCCTCGGCCAGGCCGCGGATGGTCGCCAGCACCTCGCCGACCAGCTCGGGGTCGAGCGCCGAAGTCGGTTCGTCGAAGAGAATCACTTGCGGCTCCATGGCCAACGCCCGGGCGATCGCCACGCGTTGCTGCTGGCCACCGGACAAGCGCCGCGGGTAAGCATCTTCCTTGCCCGCCAAACCGACCTTGGCGAGCAACCGCCGGCCTGATTCGAGTGCCTTGTCGCGCGGGGTCTTCTTGACCACCAGCGGCCCTTCGATGACGTTCTCCAGCGCGGTGCGGTGGGGGAACAGGTTGAAGCTCTGGAAAACGAACCCGGCCTGCTGGCGCAGGCGGCGGATCGCACTTTGCTGGTTGCCCAGCGAGCGGTTGGCGTCGATGCTGATGTCGCCGATCTGGATGCGCCCGGCATCAGGCGTTTCCAGCAGGTTGAGGCAGCGCAGGAAGGTGGTCTTGCCCGAGCCGCTGGGGCCGATGATGGCAATCACTTCACCGGGCTGGACCGTCAGGCTGATGCCGTCGAGCACCGTCTGGCCCTTGAACTGCTTGCTCAGGCCTTCTACTACGATCATCTTCAGTGCTCCTGGTCATGCTGGTTGACCCGCGCTTCCATGCGGTTCTGGAAGTAGGCGAGGACCGAGCAGAGGATCCAGTAGACCACTGCCACGGCCAGGTACATGGTGAACACTTCGAAGGTGCGCGCGGTGATCAACTGGGCCTGGCGGAACAGTTCAGGCACCTGGATGGTCGCCGCCAAGGCGGTGTCCTTGACCAGCGAAATGAAGCTGTTGCCCAGCGGCGGCAGGGCAGTGCGCATGGCTTGCGGCAGGATCGCCCGGCGCATCGCCTGGCTGCGGGTCATGCCGATGCTGGCGCAGGCTTCCCACTGGCCCCGGTCAATCGAGGAAATCGCCGCACGCAGGATTTCACAGATGTACGCGGCCATGTTCAGCGACAGTCCAATCAGCGAGGCCGGGATCGGATCGAGTTCGATGCCGATCTGCGGCAAGCCGAAGTAGATCACGAACAACTGCACCAACAAGGGCGTACCGCGGAAGAACGACACGTAGATCCGCGCCAGCCAGTCCAACGGCAGGATCTTCGACAGGCGCATCAACGCCAGGGCGAAGCCCAGGAGCATGCCAAAGAACATGCCGCCCACGCTGAGCACGATGGTGTAGCCAGCGCCCTTCAGCAGGAAGGGCACCGAATCGACGACCAGTTGCAGGCTTTCTTCGATCATTTAGTCACGTCAGCGCCAAAGTACTTCTCGGACAGCTTGGCCAGGCTGCCGTCGGCCTTGAGCTTGTCCAGCGCCTTGTTGATCGCGTCGAGCAGTTCTGGCTCGCCTTTGCGCAGGGCCACGCCTGATTCCAGGCGGGAGAAGGCTTGGCCGGCGAGTTCGGTATCCTTGGCTTTCTGGGCGTACTCCAGCGCTGCCAGGCGGTCGATCAGGATCGCGTCGATGCGCCCGTTGCGCAGGTCGGCGAACTTGCTCGGGTCGTCTTCATAGGTGCGCACTTCGGCCTTGGGCACATCCTGCTTGACCCATTGCTCGTAGTTGGTGCCCAGGCCGACGCCGACTTTTTTGCCGGCCAGGTCCTGGGCGGTCTTGATATTCAGTTGCTCGGCCTTTTTCTTCAGGATCAGCGCCTGGATGCCAGACACCGTGTAGGGCTCGGAGAAGTCGTACTTCTTCTTGCGCTCATCGGAGATGGTCACCTGGTTGATCACTACGTCCAGGCGCTTGGAGTCGAGCGCTGCGAGGATGCCATCCCACTTGGTCGGCTGAATCTTGGCCTTGACCCCAAGCTCCTTGGCCAGCAGTTCGGACAGCTCAACCTCGAAGCCGGCGAGCTTGCCGTTTTCATCCTGGAAGCTGAACGGCGGGTAGGTACCTTCGAGACCGACACTGAGGACGCCTTTGTCCTTGATGGTCTGCAGCTGCTCGCCGGCAAATGCGTGGCTGAACAGGCCGGTGCCGAGCAGGATAGCCAGGCTGGCGTTGAGAAGCGGTTTGGCAAAATTCGACATGGCAGGGCCCCGCGCTTGGTGTGGAAGTAGTGGGTGGCGACTATAGGGTTGGCTCATATAGACCTGGAAATAATAAAAACGTCTTTTGTTATTTCTTTGTGGTCTTTTGTCATGAATCGGCAGCTTTGAGGGTAGGCCACGAATGCCGCTTGCGTCAGCACTGCTTATGCCCGACTTAGCGCAGGATGGAATAAAGCGTTGTTATTTCCAAGAGGCGGATTTGCCGTAGAGTAACTTGCACCGGCGGCGCCCACATATTTGTTTGTAGCGTGGAACCTCTTGGGCGCGAGCCTGCTCACACCCAGTGCCACGCCGCACTTCCAGAAAAATGCCGCCAGCCAGGAGAACACCGTGAGCGAACTACCATCCCCAGGGCATTGGCAATTGCACAACATCGTCAGCGGCTTGCGCGGTGCGCGTGAGCAGTGGCGCACCCGCAACGGGCGCAGCAGCGGCGAGCAGGGCGGGCGCGAGCTGCCGTCCCGTGAGGCCGTCAGGCACATCCTCGAACTGCTCTGCGGCGCCCTGTTCCCGATGCGCCTGGGTCCGGTCGACCTGCGTGAAGAGAGCGAAGACTTCTATGTCGGGCACACCCTGGACGCTGCGCTGACTGCGCTGCTGACCCAGGCGCGGCTGGAGCTGCGTTACGCGACGCGCCAGGGCAAGACCGACCTGACCGATGTCGACGCCCACGCGCTGCGCTTGATTCAGGACTTTGCCGCGGCATTGCCGGCGCTGCGCGTCCTGCTCGACACCGATGTGCTGGCCGCCTACCACGGTGACCCGGCGGCGCGCAGCGTCGATGAAGTGTTGCTGTGCTACCCGGGCATCCTGGCGATCATCCATCACCGCCTGGCCCATCACCTGTACCAGGCCGGACTGCCATTGCTGGCGCGTATCAGTTCGGAGCTGGCGCATTCGGCCACCGGCATCGATATCCACCCTGGCGCACAGATCGGCCCGAGCTTCTTCATCGACCACGGCACGGGTGTGGTCATCGGCGAGACGGCGATCATCGGCGAGCGGGTGCGTATCTACCAGGCTGTGACGCTAGGCGCCAAGCGCTTCCCGGCAGATGAATCTGGCACCCTGCACAAGGGCCATCCGCGCCATCCGATCGTTGAAGATGACGTGGTGATTTACGCTGGCGCGACTATTCTCGGGCGGATCACCATCGGCAAAGGATCGACCATTGGCGGTAATGTCTGGCTGACTCGCAGCGTGCCGGCCGAGAGCAATATTACCCAGGCCAATCTGCAGCTCGATTGTGAGGCCAAGCAGTAGCCAAAAGTGCCGGGGCAGAGCGTGGGAGCGGGCCTGCCCCGTGATAACGGTGGTGAATTCGCTAACGCTATCGCGGGGCAAGCCCGCTCCCACGTGTGTCACCCCAAGTCGCAATCAATAGCTATCCATGTTTAACTTGAACGCTTGTTCAATGTAAACGCTGGTCGCTGCCGGTGTTCAAAAGGAGGAAAAGCCTTTGCTGAACCCGTTCATTCCGAACCCATCGTCGTGCCCCGAGGTGCCCCTGAAATGAGTGCACCGTCAAACCCCTCCAGCCAGATCCGCATGAACCCTCCGGTGTTCTATTTCGCGGCGAGTTTCATCCTCATCTTTGGCGTGGTTGTCATCGCCAATCCGCAAGCCGCAGGCGACTGGTTACTCGCTGCACAGAACTGGGCGGCCAATACGGTCGGCTGGTACTACATGCTGGCGATGACCCTGTACCTGGTCTTCGTGGTGGTCACCGCCTTGTCCGGCTACGGCAAGATCAAGCTCGGTGCCGACCACGACGAACCCGAGTTCAGCTACCTGTCCTGGGCCGGCATGCTGTTCGCCGCCGGCATCAGCATCACGCTGTTCTTCTTCTGCGTCTCTGAACCGTTGACCCACATGCTCCAGCCGCCACAAGGCGAGGGCGGTACGGCCGAGGCCGGGCGGCAGGCGATGCAGGTACTGTTCCTGCACTGGGGCCTGCACGGCTGGGGCGTGTTCGCCTTTGTCGGCATGGCGCTGGCCTACTTCGCCTACCGTCACAACCTGCCGCTGGCGCTGCGCTCGGCGCTGTATCCACTGATCGGCAAGCGTATCAATGGCCCGATCGGCTACGCGGTGGATGGCTTCGGCATCATTGCCACGGTGTTCGGCCTGGGTGCCGACATGGGCTTTGGCGTGCTGCACCTGAATGCTGGCCTCGACTACCTGTTTGGCATCGACCACAGCCAGTGGGTACAGGTCATGCTGATCACCCTGATGATGGGCGCGGCCGTGGCCGTGGCGGTCGCCGGGGTCGAGAAGGGTGTGCGGGTGATGTCCGACATCAACCTGTTCCTGGCCTGTGCGCTGCTGCTGTTCGTGTTGTTCGCCGGGCCGACCCAGCACCTGTTCAACACCTTGATCCAGAACCTCGGTGACTACCTCGGGGCCTTGCCACGCAAGAGCTTCGACGTCTATGCCTATGGCGACAACCGCGACTGGCTGGGCGGCTGGACGGTGTTCTACTGGGCCTGGTGGATTGCCTGGTCGCCGTTCGTTGGGCTGTTCATCGCGCGTATTTCGCGCGGGCGGACCATCCGCGAGTTTGTCTTCGGCGTGCTGCTGATTCCGTTGGGCTTCACCCTGGCGTGGATGTCGATCTTCGGCAACAGCGCGCTGGACCAGGTGATCAATCACGGCATGACCGCGCTCGGCCAGTCGGCGCTGGATAACCCGTCGATGAGCCTGTACCTGCTGCTGGAGACCTACCCCTGGAGCAAGACGGTGATCGCCGTCACGGTGTTCATCAGCTTTGTGTTCTTCGTCACCTCCGCCGACTCAGGCACCGTGGTGCTCTCGACCTTGTCGGCCAAGGATGGCGCAGCTGATGAAGACGGGCCGAACTGGCTGCGAATCTTCTGGGGTGCGATGACCGCGCTGATCACCAGTGCGTTGCTCTTCGCCGGCAGCATCGACTCGTTGAAGTCAGCGGTGGTGCTCACCTCGCTGCCGTTCTCGATGATCCTGCTGTGCATGATGTGGGGCTTGCACAAGGCGTTTTACCTCGAGTCGCAGCGGCGCATTGCGCAGATGCACTCGCTGGCGCCGTTCGCCCAGACCCGCCGCGGCCGTGGTGGCTGGCGCCAGCGCCTGAGCCAGGCGGTGCACTTCCCGTCGCGGGACGAGGTGTACCGGTTCATGGATGACGTGGTGCGCCCGGCGATTGGCGAGGTGCGCGAGGTGTTCGAGCAGAAGGGCCTGGTGCTGATTACCCAGGATGACCCGAGCCACGACAACGTCAGCCTGAAGATCGGCCATGGCGAGGAGCAGCCGTTCATCTATCAGGTACAGATGCGCGGCTATTTCACGCCGTCGTTTGCCTTGGGTGGGTTGGGCTCGCAAGACCTGAAGAATCGCCGCTATTACCGGGCCGAGGTGCATCTGTCGGAGGGTAGCCAGGACTATGACCTGGTCGGCTACAGCAAGGAGCAGATCATCAACGACATCCTCGACCAGTACGAGCGGCACATGCAGTTCCTGCACATGGTCAGGTAGATCGCCGGAGCGGCGCGGCCCTGATGGGCTGCGTCGCTGCGAAACCCTGCAACTGACCTCCATCAGTACCCTTTTCTGAACCCTGATCTACGCTAACAGTCGCATCCCTCGAACCATTTGCGCGCAAGCAAGGAGCCCGCATGACGTTGAGGCGTCTACTGTCGGTCGTTTGTCTGGGGTTGTTGTTCATGTTGTCGGGGTGCGAGAAGGAAGTCTCGAGCCCGGAACTGCCTCGTGTCGGCGTACTGCAAGTCGAACCTACTGATTTCGCCGCCAAGGTCACCCTGACCGGCGACGTTCAAGCACGTGTCCAGACTGACCTGTCATTCCGCGTTGGCGGCAAGATCATCTCGCGCAGCGTCGATGTGGGCGACCACGTCAAGGCCAACCAGGTACTCGCCCGGCTCGACCCGAAAGACCTGCAGAACAATGTCGATACCGCCAAGGCCGAGGTGTTCGCGGCACAGGCGCGGGTCACCCAGACCAGCGCGGCGTTCGTTCGCCAGCAGAAACTGCTGCCCAAGGGGTATACCAGCCAGAGTGAATACGACTCCGCTCAAGCCGCCTTGCGCGGTAACCAGAGCGCGCTCAAGGCAGCCCAGGCACAACTGGCCAATGCCAAGGAACAACTCGGCTACACCGCGTTGGTGTCCGAGGCCGACGGAGTGATCACTGCGCGCCAGGCCGAAGTTGGCCAGGTGGTGCAGGCGACCATGCCAATCTTCAGTCTGGCTGTCGATGGCGACCGCGATGCGGTGTTCAACGTCTATGAATCCTTGCTGATCGCGCCGCCGAGCGATGAGGGAGTAATTGTCAGCCTGCTCGACGATCCAAAGGTCCAGGCCGAAGGCAAGGTCCGGGAAATCACCCCGACGGTTTCCGCCGAAAGCGGCACGGTGCAGGTCAAGGTAGCCTTGCGCAATGTGCCGGCCGGCATGCAACTGGGCTCGCCGGTCACCGCCACCGGCCGCACCCAGGGCAGGCCGAGCATCGAGCTGCCCTGGTCGGCCCTGACCAAGGCGCTCAAGGAGCCCGCCGTGTGGATTGTGGGCGAGGGCGACAAGGTTGAGTTGCGCAAGGTTCAGGTAGGCCGCTACCTGACCGGCAAGATCGTCATCGCTGATGGCGTCAAGGGTGGCGAGACTGTGGTGATCAGTGGTGCCCAGCTGCTGCACCCAGGCATGCAGGTAGAGAAGGTCGATGCCAAGGACGGAGGGGCCGCGCCATGAACCGCCTGTTGCTGATGTGCGCCTCCTGTCTGCTGCTGGCCGCCTGCGGCAGTGACGAAGAGAAACCCGAACCCATTCGCCCGGTGCTGTCGACGGTGGTGCAACCCCAGGTGCAGGCGCAACTGGGCCGCTTTGCCGGGAGCATCCAGGCACGCTACGAAAGCACCCTGGGCTTTCGCGTCTCAGGCCGCATTGCCCGGCGCTGGCTGGACGTGGGCGCCCGGGTCAACCCGGGCGATACCCTGGCAACCCTCGACCCTACCGACCAGCAAAACCAGCTGCGGGCTGCCGAGGGCGATCTGGCCCGGGTCCAGGCACAGTGGATCAACGCCCAGGCCAATGCCCGCCGCCAGCAGCAGCTGTACGACCGCGGCGTCGGCGCCCAGGCGCAACTGGACATCGCCCAGACTGACCTGAAAACCACCGGTGCGTCGCTGGAGCAGGCGCGCGCAGCGGTCAGCCAGGCTCGCGACCAACTCGACTACAGCACGCTGCGCAGTGACCACGCGGCGATTGTCACCGCCTGGCGCGCCGAGGCCGGGCAAACCGTCAGTGCCGGCCAGGAGGTAGTCACCCTGGCGCGGCCTGACGTCAAGGAAGCGGTGATCGACCTGCCGCTGCTGCTCGCCGAGCAACTGAGCAAGGGCCTGACCTTCACCGTCGCCTCGCAGCTCGACCCGAGCATCAATACCACCGCCACCTTGCGCGAACTGGAACCCCAGGCCGATGCCACCACCCGCACCCGTCGCGCCCGGCTGAGCCTGGCCCACACGCCTGACGCGTTCCATCTGGGCACCGCCATCAGCGTCACCCTGACGTCGATGGTGACCCCGCGCAGCGAGCTACCGCGCACCGCCCTGCTCGAACGCGACGGCAAGACCCAGGTGTGGGTCGTCGACCCGCAGCAAAAAACGGTCAGCGCCCGTGACGTCAGCCTGATCGAACGTACCGACAACAGCATTATCCTGGCGTCTGGCGTACAGCCCGGCGAGCGTGTGGTCACCGCTGGGGTCAACAGCCTCAAGCCCGGCCAGCAGGTCACTTTCGACGAGGAAGGACGATGAAAGGAAGCTTCAACCTGTCCGAATGGGCGCTCAAGCACCAATCCTTCGTCTGGTACCTGATGTTCGTCGGCCTGCTGATGGGCGTGTTCTCGTACTTCAACCTGGGCCGTGAAGAAGACCCGTCGTTCACCATCAAGACCATGGTGATCCAGACCCGCTGGCCCGGCGCGACCCAGGACGAGACGCTCTATCAGGTCACCGACCGCATCGAGAAGAAGCTCGAGGAACTCGACTCGCTCGACTACGTGAAAAGCTACACCCGCCCGGGTGAGTCGACGGTCTATGTGTACTTGCGCGATACCACCAAGGCCGGTGACATTCCGGACATCTGGTACCAGGTGCGCAAGAAGATCCAGGACATTCGCGGCCAGTTCCCGCAGGGCATCCAGGGCCCGGCCTTCAACGATGAATTCGGCGACGTGTTCGGCTCGATCTACGCCTTTACCGCCGACGGCCTGAGCCTGCGACAGTTGCGTGACTATGTCGAACAGGCCCGCGCCGAGGTCCGCGAAGTACCCAATATCGGTAAGATCGAGCTGGTTGGCACCCAGAACGAAGTGCTCTACCTGAATTTCTCGACCCGCAAGCTGGCCGCCCTGGGCATCGATCAGCGCCAGGTCATGCAGGCCCTGCAAGCGCAGAACACGGTGACCCCGGCCGGCGTGATCGAGGCCGGCCCGGAGCGTATTTCGGTGCGTACCACCGGCCAGTTCGCCTCCGAGAAAGACCTCGAAACGGTCAACCTGCGGATCAACGACCGCTTCTTCCGCCTGGCCGACATCGCCGATATCGAGCGCGGCTACAGCGACCCCCCGGCGCCGATGTTCCGCTACAACGGCCAGACCGCGATCGGCCTGGCTATCGGCATGAAAGCCGGCGGCAACATCCAGGTGTTTGGCGAGGCGCTCAAGCAGAAGATGGACAGCATCGTCAGCGAGCTGCCGGTAGGCGTTGGCGTACACACCGTGTCGGACCAGTCGGTGGTGGTCGAGGAGGCCGTCGGCGGCTTTACCAGCGCCCTGTTCGAGGCGGTGGTGATCGTGCTGGTGGTTAGCTTCATCAGCCTCGGCGTGCGCGCCGGGCTGGTGGTGGCCTGCTCGATTCCGCTGGTGCTGGCCATGGTCTTCGTGTTCATGGAATACAGCGGCATCACCATGCAGCGGATCTCGCTCGGCGCTCTGATCATCGCCCTCGGGCTGCTGGTGGATGACGCCATGATTACCGTGGAGGTGATGGTCACACGCCTGGAAATGGGCGAGAGCAAGGAGCAGGCGGCGACCTTCGCCTACACCTCGACCGCATTCCCGATGCTCACCGGCACCCTGGTGACCGTCGCCGGCTTCGTGCCGATCGGCCTCAATGCCAGTTCTGCCGGCGAGTACACCTACACCCTGTTTGCGGTCATCGCTGTGGCGTTGATCGTGTCGTGGGTGGTCGCCGTGTTCTTTGCGCCGGTATTGGGCGTGCATATCCTCAAGAGTGACAAGCTCAAGGCCCACGATGCCGAGCCTGGTCGGGTCGGCAGAAGCTTCGAGCACGGCCTGCTGTGGTGCATGCGCCACCGTTGGTTGACCATCATTGGCACCGTGTTGCTGTTTGCCCTGGCGCTGTTCAGCATGCGTTTCGTGCAGAACCAGTTCTTTCCGTCGTCCGACCGGCCGGAAATCCTCGTCGACCTCAACCTGCCACAAAATGCCTCGATCGAAGAAACCCGCAAGGCGGTCGATCGCCTCGAAGCGAAGATCAAGGACGACCCGGACCTGGTGCGCTGGAGTACCTACATCGGCCAGGGGGCGATTCGCTTCTACCTGCCGCTCGACCAGCAGCTGCAGAACCCGTACTACGCCCAGTTGGTGATCGTCAGCAAGGGCTTTGACGAGCGCGCAGGCTTGATGCAACGCCTGCAGAAGATCCTGCGAGAAGACTTCGTCGGCATCGGCAGCAACGTCCAGTCGCTGGAGATGGGCCCGCCGGTTGGGCGGCCGATCCAGTACCGGGTCAGTGGCAAGGACATCGATCAGGTGCGCAAGCACGCCATCGACCTGGCCACACTGCTCGACAACAACCCGCATATTGGCGAGATGATCTACGACTGGAACGAGCCGGGTAAGGTCTTGCGGGTCGAAATCGCCCAGGACAAGGCGCGGCAGTTGGGGCTGTCGTCTGAAGACGTGGCCAATGTGATGAACAGCATCGTCAGTGGCGTCCCGGTTACGCAGGTCAATGACAGCATCTACCTGATCGACGTGATCGCCCGCGCCGAGGACAGCGAGCGAGGCTCACCCGACACCCTGCAAAATTTGCAGATTCTCACCCCCAACGGCACCTCGATCCCGCTGCTGGCGTTTGCCACGGTGCGCTACGAGCTGGAGCAGCCGCTGGTCTGGCGCCGCGACCGTAAACCGACCATCACCCTCAAGGCCTCGGTCAACGGCGAGATCCAACCGACCGACCTGGTGGCCCAGCTCAAGCCCGACATCGATGCCTTTGCCAGCAAGCTGCCGCCCGGTTATGCCGTGGCTACCGGCGGTACGGTCGAGGAGAGCGGCAAGGCGCAGGGGCCGATTGCCAAGGTCATCCCGCTGATGTTGTTCCTGATGGCGACCTTCCTGATGATCCAGCTGCACAGCGTGCAGAAGCTGTTCCTGGTGGTCAGCGTGGCGCCCCTGGGGTTGATTGGCGTGGTCGTCGCGCTGGTGCCGACGGGCACGCCGATGGGCTTTGTGGCGATTCTCGGGATTCTCGCCCTGGCCGGGATCATCATCCGCAACTCGGTGATCCTCGTGACCCAGATCGACGAGTTCGAGGCCCAGGGCTACACGCCGTGGGACGCGGTGCTGGAAGCGACCAACCATCGCCGCCGGCCGATCCTGCTGACCGCGGCGGCGGCCAGCCTGGGCATGATCCCGATCGCCCGGGAAGTGTTCTGGGGGCCGATGGCCTACGCGATGATCGGCGGCATCATCAGTGCAACGCTGCTGACGTTGTTGTTCCTGCCGGCGCTGTATGTGGCCTGGTACAAGATCCGTGAGCCGCAGAAACAACCGGACTGACACCCGGCCCGTTCATCCTCATGCATGGCACCGGCTTTGCCGGTGTTCGCGGGGCAAGCCCGCTCCTACAGGATTTGCAGCACTCCACAACCCTGTAGGAGCGGGCTTGCCCCGGAGAGGCCATCCGCGTCAATAAATAAACTTTGGTTATATAAACATTCTTAAACAGTATTTTTAAGAATATCCGCGCCTCACTACTATGAGCCTCAAGCCAGGCGCAAACCCCCTTCAAACCCCTGCCCGGCACTTCACTCACAGGAGAACGAGCATGAGTGCATCTCTGCGTAGCATCGACGGTCAGGACGAAGCCACCATTCTGCGTGAGATCCAGAGCGCCCTGCGCGATCTGCGATTCGGTGCGGTGGAGATTACCGTGCACAACGCTCAGGTCGTACAGATCGAGCGCAAGGAGAAGTTCCGCCTGCAACAGCCCGGCAACAAGGCCGGCTGATACCGCCTCACCTACTAATTAGAAAAATGCCAATCGGGAGCTTCACCATGTCCATCCGCCGTTATGCGCTTGCCGCTCTGGCCAGTGCCGTTTTTGCCGGTTCCGCCATCGCCAAGGACTACGAACTGCTGAACGTGTCCTATGACCCGACCCGTGAGCTGTACCAACAGTACAACGCCGAGTTCATCAAGCACTGGCAGCAAGCTCACCCGGACGACAAGGTGAAGATCCAGCAATCCCACGGTGGCTCGGGCAAACAGGGCCGGGCAGTGATCGACGGCCTGCGCGCCGACGTGGTGACCCTGGCCCTGGCCGGCGACATCGACGAAATCGCCAAGCTCGGCAAGACCCTGCCGGACAACTGGCAGACCCGCCTGCCGGACGCCAGCACCCCGTACACTTCGACCATCGTCTTCCTGGTGCGCAAGGGCAACCCCAAAGGCATCAAGGACTGGGGCGACCTGGTCAAGAACGACGTTTCGGTGATCACGCCGAACCCGAAAACCTCCGGTGGTGCGCGCTGGAACTTCCTCGCCGCCTGGGCCTATGGGCTGAAATCCGGGGGTAGCGAAGACAAGGCCAAGGCCTACGTGCAAGAGCTGTTCAAGCATGTACCGGTGCTCGATACCGGCGCCCGTGGCTCGACCATCACCTTCGTCAACAACGGCCAGGGCGATGTGCTGCTGGCGTGGGAGAACGAAGCGTTCCTGGCGCTCAAGGAAGACGGCGGCGGCGACAAGTTCGAAATCGTCGTGCCTTCGCTGTCGATTCTCGCCGAGCCGCCGGTGGCCGTGGTCGACAAGAACGCCCAGAAAAAAGGCAACGAGCAGATCGCCGAGGAGTACCTCAAGCACCTGTACAGCCCGGCTGGGCAGAAGATCGCCGCAGAAAACTTCTACCGTCCACGTGACGAGAAAGTCGCTGCCGAGTTCGGCAAGCAATTCCCGAAACTTGAACTGGTGACCATCGACAAGGACTTCGGCGGCTGGAAGACTGCACAGCCCAAGTTCTTCAATGATGGCGGCGTGTTCGACCAGATCTACCAGGCTCAGTAATCGCTACTGTGTCTCACGGGAGTAACACCCTTCAGTAGCCTGCACGGGCCCGGGATTGATCCCGGGCTTCTTGCGTTCAACCAGGGACCTTTATGTCACGTCGTATTTCCCCCGTCATACCCGGCTTCGGGCTGACGCTGGGCTACACCTTGGTGTACCTCAGCCTGATCGTGCTGATACCGCTGGCGGCAATGTTCATTCATGCCTCGCAGCTGACCTGGGAGCAGTTCTGGAACATCATCAGTGCACCGCGGGTCATCGCTGCGCTGAAACTGAGTTTCGGCACCGCCCTGTTCGCCGCCATCATCAATGGCGTGATCGGCACCCTGCTGGCCTGGGTGCTGGTGCGCTATACCTTCCCCGGCCGCAAGATCATCGATGCGATGATCGACCTGCCGTTCGCCCTGCCGACGGCCGTGGCCGGTATCGCCCTGACGGCCCTGTACGCGCCGGCGGGCTGGGTTGGCCAGTTTGCTACCGACCTGGGCTTCAAGATCGCCTACACGCCACTGGGTATCACCTTGGCACTGACCTTTGTCACCCTGCCGTTCGTGGTGCGCACGGTGCAGCCGGTGCTCGCCGACATTCCCCGTGAGGTCGAAGAGGCTGCCGCCTGCCTGGGTGCCAAACCGTTGCAGGTGTTCCGCCACATCCTCGCGCCGGCGTTGCTGCCAGCCTGGTTGACCGGGTTTGCCCTGGCCTTCGCCCGTGGCGTCGGCGAGTACGGCTCGGTGATCTTCATTGCCGGCAACATGCCGATGAAGACCGAAATCCTGCCGCTGCTGATCATGGTCAAGCTCGACCAGTACGACTACACCGGCGCCACTGCCATCGGCGTCTTGATGCTGGTGGTTTCCTTCATCCTGCTGCTGCTGATCAACTTGCTGCAGCGGCGCATCGAAAAACCTTGAAGGAGGCCTAGTTCATGTCTAGTTCAACGCTTGGTGCCAGCGCCGCCGCCAACGCCGCACGCCGTGGCAGCGCCACTTCGCGGCGTGTGCTGATCGGCCTCGGCTGGCTGGTGTTCGCGCTGTTCCTGTTGTTGCCGCTGGTGATCGTCGTCTCGCAGGCACTGAAAAACGGCTTTGGCACGTTCTTCGAGGCAATCTTCGAGCCCGACGCCTTGTCCGCGCTGAAGCTCACCCTGCTCGCCGTGTTCATCTCGGTGCCGCTGAACCTGGTGTTCGGGGTCAGCGCCGCCTGGTGCGTGAGCAAGTACAACTTCCGCGGCAAGAGCATCCTGGTCACCCTGATCGACTTGCCGTTCTCGGTGTCGCCGGTGATCGCCGGTCTGGTCTACGTGCTGATGTTCGGCGCCCAGGGCCTGTTCGGGCCGTGGTTGCAGGACCACGACATCCAGATCGTGTTTGCCTTGCCGGGGATCGTCCTGGCGACCATCTTCGTCACCGTGCCGTTCGTGGCCCGTGAACTGATCCCGCTGATGCAGGAGCAGGGCACCCAGGAAGAAGAGGCCGCGCGCCTGCTCGGCGCCAACGGCTGGCAGATGTTCTGGCACGTGACCTTGCCCAATATCAAATGGGGGCTGATCTACGGCGTGGTGCTGTGTACTGCGCGGGCGATGGGCGAGTTCGGTGCGGTGTCGGTGGTGTCCGGGCATATCCGCGGGGTCACCAACACCTTGCCGCTGCACGTCGAAATCCTCTACAACGAGTACAACCACGTCGCGGCGTTCAGCGTGGCGAGCCTGCTGCTGATCCTGGCGCTCTTCATCCTGCTGCTCAAGCAGTGGAGCGAGAACCGTATTAACCGCCTGCGCCACAGCGCAGCGGAGGAATAATTCATGTCGATCGAAGTTCGTAACGTCAGCAAGCGCTTCAACAGCTTCCAGGCTCTGGACAACATCAACCTGGATATCCACAGCGGTGAGCTGGTGGCCCTGCTCGGCCCGTCCGGCTGCGGCAAGACCACCCTGCTGCGCATCATCGCCGGCCTCGAGACGCCGGATGACGGCAGCATCGTGTTCCACGGCGAGGACGTATCCGGGCATGACGTGCGTGATCGCAACGTCGGCTTCGTCTTCCAGCACTACGCGCTGTTCCGCCACATGAGTGTGTTCGACAACGTCGCCTTCGGCCTGCGCATGAAGCCCAAGGGCGAGCGGCCGAGCGAGAGCAAGATTGCCGAGAAGGTCCATGAGTTGTTGAACATGGTCCAGCTCGACTGGCTCTCCGACCGTTACCCCGAGCAGCTCTCTGGCGGTCAGCGCCAGCGTATTGCCCTGGCCCGTGCGCTGGCAGTCGAGCCCAAGGTGCTGCTGCTCGACGAGCCGTTCGGTGCGCTCGATGCCAAGGTGCGCAAGGAGCTGCGCCGCTGGTTGGCGCGGCTGCACGAAGACATCAACCTGACCTCGGTGTTCGTCACCCACGACCAGGAAGAAGCGATGGAAGTCGCCGACCGTATCGTCGTGATGAACAAGGGCGTGATCGAACAGATCGGCTCGCCGGGTGAGGTGTACGAGCAGCCGGCCAACGACTTCGTCTACCACTTCCTCGGTGACTCCAACCGCCTGGCGCTGAGCGAGGGCAACCATGTGCTGTTCCGCCCGCACGAGGTGTCGCTGTCGCGGCATGAGACCGAAGGCCACCATGCGGCCGAGGTGCGTGATATCCGGCCGCTTGGCGCGACTACCCGGGTTACCTTGAAGGTGGCGGGGCAGAGCGAGCTGATCGAGGCCGAGGTGGTCAAGGATCACGACAGCCTGACGGGCCTGGCGCGGGGGGAGACGTTGTTCTTCCGGCCGAAGGTGTGGCAGAAGGTGGCGGACATCTGAGCCGCTGAGTGAGTGACTGAAGAACCCGGGCCCTGGCTCGGGTTTTTTTATTGTCTGAAAGATTTTTGGGGCTGCTGCGCAGCCCATCTCGAGCGGTCCGGCGCCCCGGCAAGGCCGCTCCTACAGGGGGACGTGCAGCCTTGAGCCCGTCGTAGGCGCGGCCTTGTGTCGCGAAACGAGGGCGCAGCCCTCGCAGGATTTGATGCCTTACACGAATATTTAATATGCCACCAAAGCATGGCTTCGTAGCCCCCGCCCTAGAGCCCTTGAAATACGTGGCTTTGCAACGCGAGCTAAAATTCGTTATTCGATAACGATCTAGCTTTAATTTTAAACATTACTTTCAGAGATAAGCGTCTGGCACCGATGATTCAGCCACGAGGCCCACCCAAGGAGGGCCGAAGACCTGAATCAAGACCCCCAGGAGTTTGATCAATGGGTAATGTCCAGACGGCCGTCAGGGCCTACGACCAGCCATGGCGCCCGAACCCGGGCGACCTGGTCGAGCTTGGACGGACGCTTCGCCTGCCACTCGGCCAGCTGCGGCTGCAGCGCACGCCAGTCAGCGGCCTCAAGCGCCGCGATAAATGGGCGTTGGCCCTGCTGGTACTGGCCCTGCATGGCGCTGCGGCCTACTGGGTCAGCCAGACGCCGACCCCGCCGTTGCCAGTGGTGCCGCCGCAGATCCCGCCCATGACCATCGAGTTTGCCGCCCCTGCGCCACCGGTGGTCGAGCCGCCACCTCCCGCGCCGGCCCCGCCTGTAGTGGAGCCGCCACCGCCGCCGGTGGTCGACGAACTGGCCGCCAAGCCTGCGCCAAAACCGGTGCCCAAGCCCAAGCCCAAGCCGCCGACGCCAAAGCCGGTCGCCAAGCCCGAGCCAAAGCCGGTCGAGACGCCGCCACCGCCGGTAGCCGCGCCCGCGCCACCTGCACCGCCTGCGCCAAAGCCAGCCCCGGTCACGCCGCCTTCGGCCAACGCCGCCTACCTGAAGAACCCGGCGCCGGAGTACCCGCAGTTGGCCCAGCGCCGCGGTTGGGAGGGCACCGTGCTGTTGCGGGTCGAGGTCATGGCCAGCGGCAAGCCGGGGCAGATCCAGATCCAGAAAAGCAGCGGCCGCCAGGCGCTGGACGACGCCGCGCTGGCGGCGGTCAAGCGCTGGAGCTTCGTCCCGGCCAAGCAGGGCGACGTCGCTCAGTCCGGCTGGGTCAGCGTCCCCATCGATTTCAAGCTTCGTTAATACGCACCTGAACAGCACATCGACAGAACATAGGAAGACATCATCATGAGCCTGTTGGCATCCCCCCTCGAATCCGTTGAAAGCGCAGTCATCTGGCTGCTGGTTGGTTTCTCCGTCGTCACCTGGGGCCTGGCCTTGGTCAAGGTGGTGCAGTTCGTGCGCCTGAAGAACCAGGACAAACGCTTCCATCAGCAGTTCTGGGCTGCTTCGAGCCTGGATTCAGCGGCCGAAATCAGCCATGAGCTGCCTGGCCCTGCGGCGCGAGTGGCCCAGTCCGGTTACGCCGCGATCGCTGTCGGCGAGCCTGGACACGCCAGTGACCTGAGCCAGTCGATCAACCACCAGGACCGCCTCGAACGCGCCCTGCGCCAGCAGATCGTGCGTGAGCGGCGCTCGTTGGAAACCGGCCTGGCGGTAGTCGCCAGTATCGGCAGCACCTCGCCCTTTATCGGCCTGTTCGGTACGGTCTGGGGCATCATGGAAGCCCTCAAGGGGATCAGTGCGGCAGGTTCTGCCAGCCTGGAAACCGTTGCAGGTCCGATCGGTGCGGCGTTGGTCGCCACGGGCGTCGGTATTGCCGTCGCGGTGCCGGCGGTGCTGGTCTACAACTACTTCCTGCGTCGCCTCAAGCTGACGGCCGCCGACCTCGATGACTTTGCTCATGACTTCTACAGCCTGGCGCAGAAGAGTGCTTTCCGTGTACTGGTTCACCCGGCTACCCACCGGGCCCAGACCGGCTTCACCCAACCTGTGAAAGAGGCGTCCTGACATGGCTTTCTCGACCCAGGATAACGACGAAGTCCTCAGTGAAATCAACGTCACACCGCTGGTGGACGTCATGCTGGTGCTGCTGGTGGTGTTTATCGTCACTGCACCGCTGCTGACCAACGCCATCCCGATCAACCTGCCCAAGACCGAGGCCGTCGCGCCGGTCGAGCAGAAGGACCCGTTGGTGGTGAGTATCGATGGCGGCGGCAAGTTGTTTATCAACAAGGATGAGATCCAGCCGGACCTGCTGGAAACCAACCTCAAGGCGGCCAAGGCCAAGGACACTGAACTGCGTGTGCAATTGCAGGCCGACGATGGTGTGAATTACGGCGAGGTGGCGCGGGCGATGGCGGCGATCGAGCGCGCTGGGATTACCAAGCTGGCGGTGATTACTGCGCGTTAAACGGTGGATGTTTCTTCAGGCAAGTGCTTCAGGGCTGCTTCTCTCGACAGGGGGGTGGCCCTTTTTTTGGGTTTTTCATGGATTGGCGGGGCGATGGGGCTGGGCTCTGGGTTTGGTCTTGGTCTTGGTCTTGGTCTTGTGGGTTGGGGGCTTATCCGTTTGATGTGGTGGCGCCACTGGCCCCTTCCGCCCTTACGGCGGGTCACTTTTTTTCTTGGAAAAAAGTAACCAAAAACCGCTTGCTCCTGCATCCGGCCCCTACGCTGCGCTTCGGGGTTCCCTCGCTCCGGTCTTGCTCCGGGAGGACCGCGCTGTACGGCCCATCCTGGGCCTCAGCGCTTTCCGGCCATCCATGGCCTCCACCTCCCTACGCAAGACCTGCGCTCGGCCTCCTGAAGTCGCTGGTAGATCAAGAGCAAGATCAAGATCAACGGCCAGGGCAACGGCTGGCGAATCGCTGCGCTCTCGCTTTGTTTATTTAACAGCGGATTTGTGGGGTGGCTGGCAGGGCTGCGCCCTGCGATTTGCATTGGCTGTACCGGCCTCTTCGCGGGACAAGCCCGCTCCTACAGGGATTGCGCAGATTTTGAATTCGGCGAATCCTGTAGGAGCGGGCTTGCCCCGCGAAGAGGCCCGAATATCCACCACCCACGCCACTATCAAAAACAACGCCAGCCCAGACACCGCCCGTAACTTCGCGACTTCAGGAGACCGGAGCGAGGGGACCCGCAGCGCAGCGGAGGGCCGGATGCAGGAGCAGGCGGTTTTTGGTTACTTTCTTCCAAGAAAAAAAGTGACCCGCCGTAAGGGCGGAAGGGGCCGGTGGCGCCACCACATCAAATGGATAAGCTCGCAATGCCTGAGCCAGCCAGCCAAGCCAAGCCCCGTCCAACCCTATAAAAGCGCCCTTGCCCCGCGAGGACACCGTCACAGTCACACCAAGCAAATGGTTATTAACAAATAGCTTCTTATTCCTTTACGAATATAACTCCCTCCCTATACTGGTCTCCAAGCACGCAAACTTAGGGAGGCGTCCCCATGCGCAATGAGTCGATTCGTTACCTGATTGTGCCGGGCTGGCAAGGATCGCCAGACAACCATTGGCAGAGTCACTGGCAGCGCAGCCTGCCCAACAGCGCCCGGGTCGAGCAGCACGATTGGCTTACCCCGCTGCGCCGCGATTGGGTTCAGGCACTCGAGCAGGCGATCGCCGCCGACAGCTCGCCGGTGATTCTCATCGCCCATAGCCTGGGCTGCATCACCGTCGCGCATTGGGCGGCAACGGCCAGCCCGGCGCTGCTCGCGCGCGTGCGCGGCGCCTTGCTGGTGGCCCCGGCAGATGTCGAGCGGCCGACCTGCGCGCCGGCACTGCGCAATTTTGCCCCGATCCCGCTGCAGCCCTTGCCGTTTCCCAGCCAGGTGGTCAGCTCCGACAACGACCCGGCGGTCAACGTCCCACGGGCGCTGTACCTGGCCCAGTCGTGGGGCGCCGAGGCAGGACTGCTGGCCAACGCTGGGCACATCAACGTCAAGTCCGGTCATGAGCGGTGGGAGCAGGGCTTTGCCTACCTCTACCGTCTGCAGAGTCGGATCGAGCACCACACGCTGCGCCGAGCCTGATCCGGCGGTTTCTACTGAATACCCAGACGCCCGGCCGGCAGCGGCCCCGGGCGGGAGTTTGTCATGACTTTTCACGCCCCATTCGGCCAGCCCATGCTGACCTTCCCCGAGCTGGATAAAAGCCCGCTGAGCATCCGCGCCAAGGCGCTGGTGTTCGTCGATCCGCGCTCGCAACAGCTACGCCAGGCCCTCGAACGCCTGGCGCCGCAGCCGCTGCCGGTGCTGATCCGCGGTGAGACCGGCACTGGCAAGGAGTTGCTGGCGCGGCAGATTCATCGCGCCAGCGACCGTGCCGGGCTGTTCGTTTCGGTCAATTGCGCGGCGATCAGCCACACCTACGCGGATGCCGAACTGTTCGGCTACAGCGCCGGCAGCCATGGCGGCACGGCCAGCAGCCGCGCTGGCTGGTTCGGTTCGGCCAATGGCGGCACGCTGTATCTGGACGAGATCGCCGATCTGCCGCTGGCCATTCAGGGCAAGCTGCTGGCGGCGCTGGAAAATCGTGAGGTCACTCGGGTCGGGGCTTCGCATCCGCAGCCGGTGGACGTGCGCCTGGTCGCCGCCTCCAGTATCGATCTGGCGCAGGCGGTGCGGGCCGGGCTGTTCAACGAACGCCTGTATCACTACCTGAACGAGGGTGAGCTCGAGTTGCCGGCACTGCGTGAACGGGTTGGCGATATCCTGCCGCTGGCAGAATACTTTGTCGGTATCTACAGTGCGCGCCTCGAGCGTACCGTGCCGCTGATCAGCGACCAGGCCCAGCAGGCGCTCGAGGCCCACCGCTGGCCGGGCAATACCCGCGAGCTGGAGAACGTCATTCACTTCGCCCTGCTGGTCAGCGAGGGTGAGGAGATTCTTCCCGAGCATCTCGACCTGCCAGATACCGCACCCTTGACCAGCCTGGCCGGGCAGTTGGGGCAACTGGCGCGTAGCCGTGAGCCGGAAACCGCTACAGCGCTACGCCGCTTGCTGGAGCAGACCTTGGCCCAGCTTCCCGCAGAGCTGTAGGAATTTGGCATAAGCAGCTAAGTAAAAGATATTGTTCCGGCATAAGAAATCCCGGTATCGTCCGCGTCACGCCCAGCGCAGCGCTGGGCACCCCACATTGCCATCGCCGATGGCCCAGCTTGATTAAGGATCACCATGAAGAAATCCCTGCTGACCGCGGCCCTGGCTGCTGCCCTGTCGTTGACTGGCGTGGCCCACGCGGCGGAAAAACTGATCGTTGCCGCTACCCCGGTGCCGCACGCCGAGATTCTCGAGCTGATCAAGCCGACCCTGGCCAAAGAAGGCGTCGACCTCGAGATCAAGGTCTTCACTGATTACGTTCAGCCGAACGTGCAGGTCGACCAGAAGCGTCTGGACGCCAACTACTTCCAGACCCTGCCGTACCTGAAGAGCTTCAACGAAGGCAAGGGCACTCACCTGGAAACCGTGATTGGCGTGCACGTCGAACCCTTCGGCGGCTACTCCAAGAAGATCAAGAACCTCAGCGAGCTGAAAGATGGCGCAACCGTTGCCATTCCTAACGAAGGCAGCAACAGCGGCCGTGCCCTGATCCTGCTGCAGAAGGCTGGCCTGATCACCCTGAAAGATCCGAAGAACGCTCTGGCGACGCCGAAAGACATTGCCTCGAACCCGAAGAACCTGAAGTTCAAAGAGCTGGAATCGGCCATGCTGGCGCGTGTGCTTGACCAGGTCGACCTGGACATGATCAACACCAACTATGCGCTGGAAGCGGGTCTGAACCCGGCCAAGGACGCGCTGGTAATCGAAGGTGCTGATTCGCCTTACGTGAACTTCCTGGTGGCGCGTCCTGATAACAAGGACAGCGAAGCCATTCAGAAGCTGGCCAAGGCGCTGACCAGCCCTGAGGTGAAGGCCTTCATCGCCAAGAAGTACAGCGGTGCGGTGTTGCCGGCGTTTTGATGCGCGTGAGTGGAAGTGCTAGAAGAAGCCGACGCAGTTGCGTCGGCTTTTTTTGTGCTGTCAGTGATGGCCTCCTCGCGGGGCAAGCCCGCTCCTACAAGGTTTGCGTGGGGCATGTGATCGGGCCATAGCCGGATCCTGTAGGCGCGGGCTTGCCCCGCGAAGAGGCCATCACTGACGCGCAATCAATCACTTGGCCGGCACCAACCTCAAGGTACTGCGCGCCGGGATCACCCCCAGCTGCGCCCGCTGGTACCGCCCCTCGATGTAATCCTCTGCCTGATCGCGATAATGCCGATCAAACGGCACCCCACTTTGCCCAACCGGATTGATGCTCAGCGCCTGACCAACATCGGCAAAATCGATCACCCGTCGGGTGGAGGGTCCATACGTCACCGGCCATGGCGCAGGGCCGATCTTGGCCGAGAGGTTATTCGGCACTTCGTGGCTTCCCGGCGCGGCAAACGGGCCGACGTTGAACAACAGGTTCAACGGCTTCTGCACCCCCAGCGGATGATTGTGCGTCAGCGTGTGCGCCTTGCCCCACTGCCAGCTAGCCGGGTCCTTGCCGAACGTCTCGCGCAGATGCGCCAGGCTCTTGCCCCAGGCTTCACGGACGATGGCCGTGCGGTCGCTGCGTTGATTGCCGCCGCGGGTGTCCCACCAGGGCGAGTCGGCATCGGCCGCCAGCCGCGGCAGCGCGGCGTCGATGGCCCGCGTGCTGATCAGCACCGGAAACCAGCTGTCGCCCAACTCATCGTGCAGCGCCGCATAGGCCAGCTCATACAGGAACTGGTTGAACAGGGTGGCGCTGGTCGAGTCCAGCGGATAATCGCCGCGCCACGCCGCCAGTTGCTCGACCAGTTCCTGTTCCTGTTCACCTTCGGCAATCGCGCGCAGGGTCGCCAGCAGCGCTGCCAGGGTGCGCGGGCCGTAGTCGTTGCTGGTGTCCAACTGCAGTGCCTGGCTGCTCTGCACATCCCACTTGATCTCAGGATTGGCCAACTGCCGGTCGAGCTGGCGGCCGCGATCGGCCAGGTTGTAGTAGCCCGGTACCGGGACACTGGCAGGCGGCTGGTAGTTGGCCGAAACGATGTAGCCGCTGGCGGGGTTTACCTGCTGTGGATTGACGCTGAAGGGGTAGAAACCGAGCTTGCGTGCCTGGCCGCTACTGCCATCGAGGATGAACGCAGGGTTGACCCCCTCCGGACGGATCGGCAACTGCGCAGCTGCCCACCAGCCGATATCGCCGCGCGCATTGGCCCAGACCAGATTCAGCCCGGGTGACTGGATCTTCACCGCCGCCAGGCGCATCTTCGCCACAGTGTCGGCCCGGTTGAGCTGATAGAAGCCTTCGAGCAGTGGGTTCTCGGTTTCCAGAAATGCCCACCACATGGCGATCGGCGTGGTTCCGCCACTCTCGCCGAGCACGCTGTTGACGATCGGCCCGTGGGCTGAGCGGCGCAGGGTGATATCGACTGGGGCCTCGCCCTTGACCCTGATCTGCTGTTGGCTGGTTTCCAACGGCTGCCACTGGCCATCGATCAGCACCTGATCGGCATTTGTTGGGTGTGGTTTCTCGGCGATCAGGTCGACATCGTCGTTCTGGAACATGGTCAGGCTCCAGCCGAAGTCGCGGTTGTGGCCGAGCAGGGCGAACGGGTTGAGCGCCTGGAAATAGCCATAGAGGTTGAAGCCGGGCGCCGACAGTTCAGCTTCGTACCACACCGCCGGGACGGCAAAGCCGATATGCGGGTCGCCGGCCAGCAGGCTGCTGCCGCTGCGGGTGCGATCGGGCGAAATTGCCCAGGCGTTGCTACCTTCGAACTGGCCAATGCCGGCTTCGCGCAGGGCGTCGCTGCTGAGCCGGGCCAGTTGCTCCAGGTTACGCCAGTCGGCGGCCGCCAATGGCGTGCCGAGCGCACCCTCGGGCTGCCATTCGAGGTCGAAGATTTTCAGGTAGTCGGCGCCCAGATGGTCGCGAATGTAGGTCAGTGCCGGCTCGGTACGAAACGCTGCGGCGAAGCTGTAGGCGAGGTAGCCGGCGATGCTCAGTGTGTCCTCAGCGGTGAACGGGCGCGGCGCGATGCCAAGCAGGTCGAACTCGATCGGCTTGGGATGGCTGGCCTGCCATTGATTGACGCCATCCAGATAGGCCTGCAAGCCTTGCCAGGCCGGCCCCTGATGGTCTTGGCGCTGAGCCATGCGCGCAGCTTGTTCGCGAATGCGCAGGCTGCGGAACAGCGTATCGGTGGGCACCAGCTTGCTGCCCAGCACTTCAGCCAGTTCGCCGCGGGCCAGTCGACGCAGGATCTCCATCTGGAACAAGCGATCCTGGGCGTGCACATAGCCCAGCGCGCGGTACAGGTCGGTTTCGTTCTGCGCCTGGATATGCGGCACACCGCGTTCGTCGTAGCGCACGCTGACCGGCGCCTGCAGGCCGTTGACGGTCAGCTCGCCCTGGCGCTGCGGCTGTTTGCCTTGCACGTACCAATAACCGCCGCCAGCGGCCACGGCAATGATGACAATGGCCAGCAGGGTGAGGCTGCGTTTCATCGAGACTCCTTGTGCATTCGAACGCAAACGGTGGTCAGATCATCGACGGATTCGCGAACAGAGCATAGCCCTCGAAAGGAGTTTCCATGTCCCTCAGCGAAAAACAGAAAATGCTCAGCGGTCAGCTCTACCACGCCGGCTGCCCCGAGCTGCAAGCCGAACAGACTGCCAACCGGCATTGGATGCAGCGTTACAACTACAACGTCGAGTTGCTCAACGAAGACCGCTACGCATTGCTCGCCGAACACTTTGCCAGTGTCGGCGAAAGCGTGGTGATCCGCCCGCCGTTCTTCTGCGACTACGGTTACAACATCACGGTCGGTGCCAACACCTTCATCAACTTCAACTGCGTGATTCTCGATGTACTGCCAGTGCACATCGGCGCGGATTGCCAGATTGCGCCCTCGGTGCAGATCTATACCGCTGACCACCCTCTTGACCCAACGGTGCGCCGCACCGGCCTGGAAAGCGGTCGGCCGGTGAACATTGGCAACAATGTCTGGATCGGTGGTGGGGCGATCATTCTGCCCGGGGTGAGCATTGGCGATGATGCAGTGGTCGGCGCAGGCAGCGTGGTGACCCGTGATGTGCCTGCGGGTGCGGTGGTGGTGGGCAACCCGGCCAGGGTGCGTCAGCCTGCCCAGGGGCAGTAGCAGCCCACAGCCAAGGTGTTGGAGGCATTCACCTTGCGGTCTTCAAGCAGCGCCTTGAGCACCGGCTCGATGAAGCTGTTGTTCGAGTTGCACACCGCACCTTCGCTGTAGGGTCCGAAGTAGGCCAGCCGGCCCTGGCGGTCCCAGATCGCCACGGCTGGGGATGCGGGCAGGTGCTCGCTACCAGGCAAGTGGGCGATGGCATTGAGGCTGGTCAGGTTCGCCGGCAGCTGGCCGTGGCTGCCGGGCTTCTGCACCAAGTGGAAGCTGACACCTAACGGGGTGAAGTGCTCGATCAATTCGCCCAGGTGTTGCTGGTTGCCGACATTGCAGGGGCAGGCCGGGTCCCAGAAATGCACTACGCGGATCGGCCCGGGGCCGGCGAGTTCGGTGGGCAGGCGCAGTTGGCTGCCATCGAAGAAGGTGGTCTGGTTGTCGAACGGGCGCAGGTAGCGCGCCTGGAAGCTGTCGTAGGCCAGCCAGAGGAGGGCGGTGCCGGCCAGAACGGCGAGTACCGTGCATAGCGGTTTGATGATTCGCTTATTCATGGATATCCGCTCCCACAGGGGAGCGATGTTGCTCATTCGAAGGTGCCCTAGCTTGCCACGATGAGGCTAAGACCTGAATATCACAGATCAATACTCGCTCCGGATGTACCTGATGCCCGCTGCTTTTCACCCCGACCTCCTGCGCCCCAGCCTGGCGCCGTTGACCGCTCGCCAGCCGCTATCGGCACAAGCCCAGGATTACCAGCGCTTCTATGGACTGAACCTGCCGGTAGCCAGCTGGCTGGGTGGCTTTCAGGCGGCGGGCTTCGACCTGGTCGGGCAGGCCTGGCTACCTGAGCAGCCCAGTGCGACCTTGTTCCTGCTGCACGGCTACTACGACCATATGGGCCTGTACCGCCACGTGATCGAGTGGGCGCTCAAGCAGGGCTTCGCCGTGATCAGCTGCGACCTGCCGGGGCATGGCTTGTCCAGTGGTGAGCGGGCCAGCATCAACGACTTCTCGCTGTATCAGCAGGTGCTCGATGCGTTGTTCGAGCAGGCCAGACAACTCGCGCTGCCCCGTCCCTGGCACCTCTGTGGGCAGAGTACCGGCGGCGCAATCGCCGTCGATCACCTGCTGCATGCCGGCGAGCGCAGCCCGGTGGACGGTCAGGTGATCCTGCTCGCACCGCTGGTGCGGCCGCGCGCCTGGCACTGGTCGAAGTTGAGCTATCGGGTGCTGCGCCACTTCGTCAATGGCATCGAACGGCAGTTCAGCGAGAACAGCACCGACCCGGCCTTTCTGCCGTTTCTGCAGGCCGATCCCCTGCAACCGCGGCGCCTGCCGACCGCCTGGGTGGGAGCGTTGGTGGCCTGGGTCAAGCGCATCGAAGCCGCACCGCCAAGCGCGCGGCGGCCGTTGATCGTGCAAGGGGAGGCGGATGCTACGGTCGATTGGCCGTATAACCTCAAAGTGCTCAAGGCCAAGTTCGCCGATCCGCAGATCCTCATGTTGCCCGAGGCTCGCCACCACTTGGCCAACGAACTGCCGGGCATTCGCCAGCGTTACTTCGACTTTATCGATCAGCGCCTGAGCTGATCATTTGAGTTCGTTGCCACTCTGCCCGACGGCCAGCCCGCCACGCACGGCGGCCAGTGCCGCCTTGTAATAGGCTTGGCCCTCGGCGGATTCGGCGAAGGTGGAGAACTCTTCCAGCTCCGCATCGCTGAGGTCGCGGTAGACATACAGCAAGGTGTTGTTCAGGTCTTCGCCGATCTGATTCATCAGGCGCTGGCGCTGGCCATCGAGCAGCCCCTGGGCCTGACCGCCGCCGAACAGGCCGGGGATCATCGAGCTGAGGCTGTCAGCGGCAACCCCGGCAATCGCCAGGCTGACTTCGGCGCCCGCTTCACGCGCAGGCAGGGCCTGGGCCAGGTGGCCGATGATCAGTTGGCGGGTGTCGCTGGCCTGGATCTTTGGCAGGCCCTTGGCGTTTTTTGCCAGCTGGTCCTTGCGCGTGGCGAGCAACTCAGCGGCCACCACCTTGCGTCCCAGCGGCGACTGGAAAAACGCC
This sequence comes from Pseudomonas sp. BP8, assembly GCF_017875955.1. Classification (GTDB taxonomy): domain Bacteria; phylum Pseudomonadota; class Gammaproteobacteria; order Pseudomonadales; family Pseudomonadaceae; genus Aquipseudomonas. Next base: position 788,562 of record NZ_JAGINK010000001.1, read on the forward strand.
AGAGCCGGGGCTGGGTTGGGCAGATTGCTGCGCAGCTGTGCCTGGGCACGCTGGTCCATGGCCTGGGCCTGGAAGCGCTGGTTGCTGTTGCTGACCAGTGCCTGGTAAACCGCAGGCGGCAGACTATTGCGGTAGCGCTGTTGGGCAGCACTCACGGCGTCGGTAAAGTGGGCGCGCTGGTCGGGCCAGCCGGCGGCCTTGTACAGCTGATCGAGGCTGTCTGCCCAGACAGGCATGGTGCAGATCATCAGCAACAGCAGGGAAAACAAGCGGCGCATTCAGGACTCCTGTCGGCAGTGCGCTATTGTCCGTGGCGGGGCGGGAGTTTGTCGAGACGCAATGACGAACGTCAGCCAAGTGGCGCTGGAGGGGGGCAGGGCGAATGGATATGATGCGCCATGCACAATACTCCCGAATTCCCGATGCTGTCGGCCATTGTCGATGACCTGGCCTGCCAAGGCTGGTCCCAGCAGGCGCACTTTCTGCCTGCCGGGCTGGTCAGCGCGTTGGCCACCGAATGCCGGCGGCGCGCCGCCGAAGGCGAGCTGAACCCTGCTGGCGTTGGCCGCGGCGCTGCCCAGGAGGTGCGCGAGACGATCCGTGGCGATCATATCCTCTGGCTGGAACCGGGCGAGTCCGAGGTCTGCGACGAGTACCTGACAGCCATGGACGATTTGCGCCAGGCGATCAATCAGGGTTTGTTCCTCGGGCTTGAGGACTACGAGTGCCACTTCGCCTTGTATCCAGCTGGGGCGTTCTACAAGCGCCATCTTGACCGCTTCCGTGATGACGACCGGCGCGCGGTGTCGGCGGTGTTCTATCTCAATTCGGACTGGCAGCCAGGCGATGGTGGCGAGCTGCGGATGTTCCTCGCCGATGAGCGTGAGCATGATGTACAGCCGACCGGGGGCACGCTGGTGGTGTTTCTGTCCGGCGATGTGCCTCATGAAGTGCTGGTGACCGGGCGTGATCGACTGTCCTTGACCGGCTGGTTCCGGCGGCGTGGCAATGAGCCGTTCTGAATTGCCACGGGTCTTGGTCAGTGCCTGCCTGCTCGGCCAGCCGGTGCGTTATGACGGGCGCGCCAGTGGCCATCCCGACCTGCTGCAGCGTTGGCAGGCCGAGGGCCGGGTGGTGCCGCTGTGTCCGGAAGTCGCTGGCGGCTTGCCGACGCCGCGGCCACCTGCGGAGATCCCCGGCGGACAAGGCGTGCAGGTGCTTGCCGGGCAGGCGCAGGTGATCGCGGTGTCGGGTGAGGATTTCACTGCAGCGTTCGTGGCTGGTGCACAGATGGCGCTGACGCTGGTGCGCCGGCATGCGATCAAGGTTGCGGTGCTCAAGTCCGGCAGCCCGTCGTGTGGCAATGCGCTGACCTACGATGGCACGTTCACCGGGGTGAAGGTGCCGGGGGAGGGCGTGACCACGGCGTTATTGCGCGGTGAAGGGGTGCTGGTGTTCAGTGAGCTGGAGTTGGAGGCGGCACAGCGGGCGGTGGAAGGGCTTTAGGCCCTTGGGGCTGCTGTGCAGCCCATCGCGCCACAAGGCCGCTCCCACATGTACAGCTAAAGGCTCAGGCGCTGTGGGAGCGGCCTTGTAGCGCGATGGGGCGCGTAGCGGCCCCAGAATTCACTGCCCCGCCGTAGGCTGCTCGCCACCCTCAAGCCACTTCTGCTCCAATGCCGCCAATCTGCCGTCATCCTTGATCCGTTGCAGGGCGTTGTTCATTGCGCTCTCAAACGCCGGGTTGTCCTTCTGGAACGGGATCACCCGCTTGGCTTTGCCAAACGAATCGCTGACATCCAGCGCCGCATCGACCTTCTGCCCGGCATTCAGCTGGTTCAGGGCGATATCGAACTTGCCGCTCTCCACCCCCGGCAGCACTTCGGCAGTTGGCGTGTCGATGAACGCGGCGCGCAGGTCCAGTTCCTTGGCCAAGGCCTGGCCCAGCTCGATCTCGAAGCCGGTCAGGTGTTCGGCCTCCTTGAAGGCGTAGGGCGGTGTATCGGCTTGCACGGCAATGCGCAGTTCGCCCCGGTCGTTGATTTCGTCTATCAGCTCGGCCTGGGCCAACGGACTGATCAGTACTGCCAGCAGTACGCCAATGGTCAAACGCATGAGTGTCCCTTCTTGTTCGGCAGGTGAATTTCATTCGCCGCGACTTTTTCCGCCTGTCCCGGTCGAACGCAGGCTATGACCGTGTCTCCCTGTTAATGTTTTGGTTGATGGTGAATTTTTTGTGACGCCGGATTTAGACACCTCCGGGCACAATTGGACTATGTTGAATGTCCGCTGCCAACCGTTTATGGGTGGCGGTCAATGAAGTGAATCACAGGAGAAGTGAATGAACAGCCTATTTTCGCGTGCTGCCGTTGCCGGTCTGCTGATGGGAGCGGCGGCGTTGGCCAATGCCGCGGATGGCCTCAAGAGCCACGAGCCGCCGAAAGACGCCAAGGTCTTCATTGTTTCCCCTGCCGATGGCGCGACGGTCGACAAGACCTTTACCGTCAAGTTCGGCATCGAGGGTATGCAGCTCAAGCCAGCGGGTGACCAGACCCCGCACACTGGCCACCATCACTTGCTGGTGGACGTCGACAAGCAGCCGCTCGAGGATATGCCGCTGCCGACCAGCCTGATGCCTGAAAACAACGCGCCGCTGCCTGCGGGGCCGCAGGTGCTGCATTTCGGCAAGGCGCAGACTGAGGCAACGATTACCCTGACGCCAGGCAAGCACACTCTGCAACTGGTACTGGGTGACCAGTATCACGTGCCGTTCAAGCCGAGCGTCGAGTCGAACAAGATTACGGTTGACGTCAAGTAAGCTTGCTTCCTGCGGTGGAGCCTGTGGGCTGGGCTGGGCTGGGCTGGGCTCTGGGGCTCTGGGGCTCTGGGGCTTGTGGGTTGGGGGCTTATCCATTTGATGGGGTGACTTTTCTGGCCCCTTCCGCCCTTACGGCGGGTCACTTTTTTTCTTGGAAAAAAGTAACCAAAAACCGCTTGCTCCGTCATACGGCCCTCCGCTGCGCTACGGGTTCCCTCGCTCCGGTCTTGCTCCGGGAGGACCGCGCTGTACGGCCCATCCTGGGCCTCAGCGCTTTCCGGCCATCCATGGCCTCCACCTCCCTGCGCAAGACCTCCACTCGGCCTCCTGAAGTCGCTGGTAGATCAAGAGCAAGATCAAGATCAAGATCAACAGCCAGGGCAACTGCTGGCGAATCGCTTCGCTCTCGCTTTGTTTATCTACCTGCGGATTTGTGGTGTAGCTGGCAGGGCTGCGCCCTGCGATTTGCATTTTCAGTACCGGCCTCTTCGCGGGACAAGCCCGCTCCTACAGGGGTGGCGCAGATTATGAATTCGGCGTAATCCCTGTAGGAGCGGGCTTGCCCCGCGAAGAGGCCCGAATATCCACCACCCATGCCATTATCAAAAACAACGCCAGCCCAGACGCCACCCGTAACTTCGCGACGTCAGGAGGCCGGATGCAGGAGCAGGCGGTCTTTGGTTACTTTTTTCCAAGAAAAAAAGTGACCCGCCGTAAGGGCGGAAGGGGCCAGTGGGGCCACCACATCAAATGGATAAGTCCACAATTCCTAAGCCAGCCAGCCAAGCCAGCAGTTCATCTCCCCCAACAATCCATGAAGAACCAAAAAAAAGGGAGGCCACCAAGGCCTCCCTTCTTCATCCAGCAGAGAACCTTAGAACAGGACGCGCGAGCGGATAGTGCCCTTGACGTGCTGCAGCTTCTCTTGCGCCAGGTCCGAGTACTCGGCATCCACGTCGATCACCACGTAACCGACTTTCTCGTCGGTCTGCAGGAACTGACCCGAAATGTTGATACCGTTCTCGGCGAACACCTTGTTGATCTCGCTGAGCACGCCCGGAATGTTCTCGTGGATGTGCAGCAGGCGGTGTTTGCCTGGGTGGGCCGGCAGGGCAACTTCCGGGAAGTTGACCGACGACACCGAAGTACCGTTGTCGCTGTACTTGACCAGCTTCTCGGCCACTTCCAGGCCGATGTTGGCCTGGGCTTCGGCGGTGGAGCCACCGATGTGCGGGGTCAGGATCACGTTGTCCAGGCCGCGCAGCGGGCTTTCGAACTCGTCGTCGTTGGAGCGCGGCTCGACCGGGAACACGTCGATCGCAGCGCCGATCAGGTGCTTGTCCTTGATGGCGGCGGCCAGGTGGTCGAGCTCGACCACGGTGCCACGGGCGGCGTTGATCAGGATCGAGCCCTTCTTCATCGCACGGATTTCCTTCTCGCCGATCATCCACTGGGTGGACGGCAGCTCAGGCACGTGCAGCGAGACGATGTCGGCCAGGCCCAGCAGCTCGTTGAGGCTACCCACCTGAGTGGCGTTGCCCAGCGGCAGCTTGGTCAGCGGATCGTAGAAGTACACCTGCATGCCCACGCTCTCGGCCAGGACCGACAGCTGCGTGCCGATCGAGCCGTAACCGACGATGCCGAGCTTCTTGCCGCGGATCTCGAACGAGTTGGCCGCGCTCTTGATCCAGCCACCACGGTGGCAGGCCGCGTTTTTCTCAGGGATGCCACGCAGCAGCAGGATCGCCTCGGCCAGCACCAGCTCGGCCACCGAACGGGTGTTCGAGTACGGTGCGTTGAACACGGCGATACCGCGCTCGCGGGCCGCGCCCAGGTCGACCTGGTTGGTGCCGATGCAGAAGCAGCCAACCGCGACCAGTTTCTTCGCGCAGTCGAAGATCTCTTCGGTGAGCTGAGTGCGGGAGCGAATACCGATAAAGTGGGCGTCGGCGATCTTTTCCTTCAGCTGAGCTTCCGGCAGCGAACCCGTGAGGTACTCGATATTGGTGTAGCCGGCAGCCTTGAGGGTATCGACCGCGTTCTGGTGCACACCTTCAAGAAGAAGGAACTTGATCTTGCTCTTGTCGAGAGAAGTCTTGCTCATCTGCGTAAACCTGTATCCCGGAGAAATAATGGCGAGGGGGTAATGCGGCGCGGCGTCGGCCTTAGCACGAACAGCGGGAGGGCTATGCTAGCATACGCGACACAATCTGAGCCCATACCGACAGGTGAAGAGTGCTCAGGGTGACTATGAATAAGTCGAGAGTTCCAGCGATGACCCACCCTGCGGTAATTGATGAGCTGATGACCCTGGTCGACCCTGGCAAGGTCCTTACCGATCCCGCTTCCCTCGAGGCTTACGGCAAGGACTGGACCAAGCATTATCCCCCTGCGCCAAGCGCCATCGTCTTACCCAAGACCCTCGAGCAGGTGCAGGCAATCGTTGCCTGGGCCAATCGGCACCAGGTCGCGCTGGTCCCCTCCGGCGGACGCACCGGCCTCTCCGCTGGCGCCGTGGCAGCCAATGGCGAAGTGGTCGTGGCCTTCGACTACATGAACCAGATTCTTTCCTTTAATGAGTTCGACCGCACCGTGGTCTGCCAGCCTGGCGTGGTCACCCGCCAACTGCAGCAGTTCGCCGAAGATCACGGGCTGTATTACCCGGTCGACTTCGCCTCATCCGGCTCAAGCCAGATTGGCGGCAACATCGCTACCAATGCCGGCGGGATCAAGGTGATTCGCTATGGCATGACGCGCAACTGGGTCGCGGGCCTGAAGGTGGTCACCGGCAAGGGCGACCTGCTCGAACTGAACAAGGACCTGATCAAGAACGCCACCGGTTATGACCTGCGGCAGCTGTTCATCGGCGCCGAGGGCACGCTGGGCTTTGTCGTCGAAGCGACCATGCGCCTGGACCGGGCGCCGCGTAACCTCACCGCGATGGTGCTGGGTACGCCTGATTTCGACTCGATAATGCCGGTACTGCATGCCTTCCAGGGCCGTCTCGACCTGACCGCCTTCGAGTTCTTTTCCGACAAGGCCCTGGCCAAGGTCATGGGCCGCGGCGATGTCCCGCCGCCGTTCGATACCGATTGCCCGTTCTATGCCTTGCTCGAGTTCGAGGCAAGCAACGAAGATGTCGCCAACGATGCCCTGGCCACCTTCGAGCACTGCGTCGAGCAGGGCTGGGTGCTCGACGGGGTGATGAGCCAGAGCGAAACCCAGCTGAAAAACCTCTGGAAGTTGCGCGAGTACATTTCCGAGACCATCTCGCACTGGACGCCCTACAAGAACGACATCTCGGTCACGGTCTCCAAGGTGCCGGCGTTCTTGCGTGATATAGACGCCATCGTCGCGCAACACTACCCGGACTACGAAGTGGTCTGGTACGGCCACATTGGTGACGGCAACCTGCACCTGAACATTCTCAAGCCCGATGACATGAGCAAGGATGCGTTCTTTGCTTCGTGTGCCCGGGTCAACAAGTGGGTGTTCGAGATCGTCGAGCGCTACAACGGCTCGATTTCTGCCGAGCATGGCGTGGGCATGACCAAGCGCGACTACCTGGGTTACAGCCGTTCGGCGGATGAAATTGCCTGCATGAAGGCAATCAAGGCCGTCTTCGACCCTAACGGCATCATGAATCCGGGTAAGATCTTCGCTCCTGAATAAAAGCAGTAAGCAGAAGGAGTCGGTCATGAGTTACCAGCATCAGTATGTAGACGGCACCCGCATCCACTTCCCGTTGGGCAAGGTGGTTTGTGTGGGGCGCAACTATGCCGAGCACGCCAAGGAACTGGGCAATCCCATTCCGACCGAGCCCCTGCTGTTCATCAAGCCAGGCAGTTGCGTGGTGCCACTGGAAGGCGGTTTCAAGATCCCGACCGAGCGTGGCTCGGTGCACTACGAGGCAGAAATCGCGGTGCTGCTGGGCAAGCCGTTGTCGGCCCATCCCACCAAAGAGGAAGTGCTCGACGCGATCTCCGGCTACGCGCCGGCACTGGACCTGACACTGCGTGACGTGCAGACCAAGTTGCGTGAGCAGGGCTTCCCGTGGGAATCGGCCAAGTGCTTTGATGGCGCCTGCGTACTGCCGCCCTTTGTGGTTGCTTCGAGCTTCGAGGATGTCACTGACATCGGCATCCGCCTGACCATCAATGGCGAAGTGCGCCAGGACGGTAACAGCGCGATGATGCTCAACGCTATCGTGCCGATCATCCAGCACATGGCCTCGCACTTCTCGCTGCATCCGGGTGACGTGATCCTCACCGGTACGCCAGCGGGTGTCGGCCCGTTCAATGTCGGTGACGAGCTGGTGCTGGAGTTGCCGGGTGTGAGCCGGTTCGAGAGCCGGGTGCTGTGATCCCGTAACGCTGGCCTCTTCGCGGGGCAAGAACGCTCCTGCAATCTATCCTGCAGGAGCGGGCTTGCCCCGCGAAGGGGCGGAACTACCGGCAAGAACGCTCGCCAATTAGCGTTTTTTTCACAAACAATCCGGATAATGCGCCCACCTATGTCCATCTGCCGCGGTTAGGGAAAACTCGGCATCCGCAGGAATTCTCCCACCATGGCATCTCCCTCCAGCGCTTCTCGTCCTTCGTCGCGCAAACGCAGTGTGTTCCTGCGTTGGCCGTTCCTGCTCGGCGTAACGGCCGTCATCGGCTACGGCTTGTCCATCGCCATGCACTGGGATGATCGTGGTTTGTTGTGGGTAAAGGAGCGCTTCGAGAGTTCCAACGAACGCAGTGAAAGCGTGTGGCTGCCCGATTACACGGTAGACATCGATGCCAAGGTATTGCCCGGCATGGAAGATGACGAGGCTTCCGACCTGGCCTACAGCCCGCGCACCCGCAGCCTGTTTGCGGTGATGGGCAAGAACCCGTTCCTGGTCGAGCTCAACCTCGACGGTGACGTACTGCGCAAGATGCCGCTGGAAGGCTGGGAAAACCCCGAAGGTGTCGCTGTGCTTGAAGACGGCCTGCTGGCTATCGTCGACGAGCGTGGCCATGACATCACCCTGGTGAAAGTCGACGCCACTACCACGGCGCTCAAGCGCGACGATTTCCAGCGCTACGACCTGGGCACGTCGGTGAAGAGCAACAAGGGCTTTGAAGCGGTCGCCTGGGATCCGGCGCGCCAGCGCCTGGTGATCGGTGAAGAGCGTCCGCCGAAGCTGTTCACCTGGAGTACTGATGGCCGGAGCCCGCTGACCGGTGACAAACAGCCATTGGCCAATGATCAGCTCGACCTGCGCAATCTGTCGGCGTTGGGCATCGATCCGCGCACCGGGCACCTTTTGGTGCTCTCGGCTGACTCGAACATGCTGCTGGAGCTTGACGAGAACGGTAACCAGGTCAGCTTCATGACCTTGCTCGGCGGGTTCAATGGCCTGGAAGACCGCGTGCCGCGGGCTGAGGGGGTGGCCATGGACGAGCAGGGCACGCTGTACATGGTCAGCGAGCCTGATCTGTTCTATCGCTTCAAGAAAAACTGACAGCAGATTCGGATTTTTCCGATGCTGGCATTAAGCTTTACTTCAGCTGTTCGTGGTTAGATTCGCCATCCTTTCGCCGAGTCTGCCTCTATGCGCCGTTACCTTCGCCTGCCACTGCTCCTGTTGATCCTCGGTGTGCCCTCGCTGCTCCTGCTGGGCCTGGCCGGGCAAGAGTTTCGCCTGTTCGAGCGGGGTTGGTTCAACCTCAAGACCTGGTGGCAACCGAGCGAAGCGGGCATTGGCCTGGGGCGCTATCAGGTCGTGGTCGAGGCCCAGGTCATCGACGGGCTGGACGATGATATCTCGGCCCTGACCTACGACCCTGAGCGCAAGACGCTGTTCAGCGTCACCAACAAACGCTCCGAATTGATCGAGCTGTCCCTGGATGGCCGTATTTTGCGGCGGGTACCCTTGACCGGCTTTGGCGACCCGGAGGCGGTGGAGTACATCGGGCCCAACACCTTCGTGATCACCGATGAGCGCCAGCAACGGCTGATCCGCGTACGCCTCGATGACGACACGCTGTTCCTCGACGCCAACGATGCCGAGCAGTTGACCCTTGGCATCGGCCTCAATGGCAACAAAGGCTTCGAAGGCCTGGCCTATGACTCGGTGGGCAAGCGCCTGTTCGTGGCCAAGGAGCGCGACCCGATGGTCATCTACGAGGTGCACGGTTTCCCCCATGAAAGCCCCGAGCAGCCTTATGCGGTACATGTGGTGCAGGACCGCAAGCGTGATTCACGGCTGTTCGTGCGGGATCTGTCGAGCCTGCAGTTCGATGAGCGCAGCGGGCATCTGCTGGCCCTGTCGGACGAGTCGCGGCTGGTGGTGGAACTGGACGTAACGGGCAAGCCGCTGAGCACCCTGTCGCTGAACAAGGGTTATCAGGGGTTGCAGAAGAACGTGCCGCAGGCGGAAGGGATTGCCATGGATGATGCCGGGACCATCTATCTGGTAAGTGAGCCGAACCTGTTTTATGTGTTCAAGCAGCCGGCCGATTGATTGTGTAGAAGGCCTTCATCGCGGGGCAAGCCCGCTCCCGCGCCGTCATGGTGCAGCCCTGATACCCAGGTAAACAGGGCTGCTCGGGAGCGGCTTGTCCCGCGATTGGGTTTACTCGGCCTTGAGGCTTTTCACGCCTTCAGCAGTGCCCAGCAGCAGCAGGTCTGCTGGACGCGCTGCGAACAGGCCATTGGTCACCACGCCAACGATCGCGTTGATCTGGCTCTCAAGAGCGACAGGGTCGATGATCTGCAGGTTGTACACATCGAGGATGACGTTGCCGTTGTCGGTCAACACACCTTCGCGGTAGACCGGATCGCCACCCAGCTTCACCAGTTGGCGGGCGACGTGGCTACGCGCCATCGGGATCACTTCGACCGGCAGCGGGAAGGCGCCCAGCACCGGTACCAGCTTGCTGCCATCGGCGATGCAGATGAAGGTCTTGGCCACTGCCGCGACGATCTTCTCGCGGGTCAGGGCCGCGCCGCCGCCCTTGATCAGGTTCAGGTGCGCGTCGCTCTCGTCGGCACCATCCACGTAGAACTCCAGCTCGCTGACCGTGTTCAACTCGTAGACCGGGATGCCATGGCCCTTCAGACGCTCTGCAGTGGCCTCAGAGCTGGCAACCGCGCCGTCAAAGGCGGTCTTGTGCTGGGCCAGGGCGTCGATGAAGAAGTTGGCGGTCGAACCGGTACCGACGCCGACGACGCTTTTTGCATCCAGCTTGGGCAGAATGAAATCGACGGCGGCCTGGGCGACGGCCTGTTTGAGTTGGTCCTGGGTCATGCGGGCTCCGAGAGGGGCAGGGGAGTTTCGAGAGGCGCGTAGTATAGCGGCAAGTGCCGGCAAAACCTCGGCTTTGCTGTGGTCCGCCGACGTAGCGCTGGGGTAGACTCGCAGCCCTTGTCCCGCGGCCAGTGATGCTTTCCCGATGCTCGAACAGTACGTCAAGAAGATCCTCACCTCGCGCGTCTACGACGTTGCGGTCGAAACCCCGTTGCACAGCGCCGGCCAGCTGAGCAAGCGCCTGGGCAACCAGATCCTGCTCAAGCGTGAGGACCTGCAGCCGGTGTTCTCGTTCAAGATCCGCGGGGCGTACAACAAGCTGGCCCAGCTGAGCCCGGAAGAGCTTGCCCGCGGCGTAGTCACCGCCTCGGCCGGCAACCATGCCCAGGGTGTTGCCCTGGCGGCGCGCGAGTTGGGCATCAAAGCGACCATCGTCATGCCCAAGACCACCCCCGAGATCAAGATCGAAGGCGTGCGCTCGCGCGGTGGCAAGGTGGTTTTGCACGGTGATTCGTTCCCCGAGGCGCTGGCCTACTCGTTGAAACTGGTCGAGGAAAAGGGCTTCGTCTACATCCACCCCTACGATGACCCGCATACCATTGCCGGCCAGGGCACCGTGGCCATGGAGATCCTGCGCCAGCACCCAGGCCGTCTGGACGCGATTTTCGTCCCGGTCGGTGGCGGCGGGCTGATTGCCGGCATTGCTGCCTACGTCAAATACCTGCGGCCCGAGATCAAGGTGATTGGCGTCGAGCCAGATGACTCCAACTGCCTGCAGGCGGCCATGGCTGCTGGCGAGCGGGTGGTGTTGCCGCAGGTCGGGCTGTTTGCCGACGGTGTTGCAGTGGCGCAGATCGGCCAGCACACCTTTGATATCTGCAGGCTGCACGTCGATGAAGTGGTGACGGTAAGTACCGACGAGATCTGCGCGGCGATCAAGGATATCTACGACGATACCCGCTCGATCACCGAGCCTGCTGGTGCCCTGGGGGTTGCGGGGATCAAAAGATACGTCGAGATGACCGGCGTTACCGGGCATACGCTGGTAGCCATCGACTCGGGCGCCAACGTCAACTTCGACCGCCTGCGCCACGTCGCCGAACGGGCCGAGCTGGGTGAAAAGCGCGAAGCGATCATTGCCGTGACCATCCCCGAACGGCCGGGAAGCTTCAAGGCCTTCTGCGAGGCCATCGGCAAGCGCCAGATCACCGAATTCAACTACCGCAAGCACACCTCGGACGAGGCGCACATCTTTGTTGGCGTGCAGACGCATCCCGAAAACGATCCGCGTGCGCTGTTGGTCCAGCAGTTGACCGATCAGGGCTTCCCGGTTACCGACCTGACCGACAACGAGCTGGCCAAGCTGCACATCCGCCATATGGTCGGCGGGCATTCGGCCGGTGCCAGTGACGAGATCGTGCTGCGCTTCGAGTTTCCCGAGCGGCCGGGGGCGTTGTTCAACTTCCTCAACAAGCTGGGCGGACGCTGGAATATCTCGATGTTCCACTACCGCAACCATGGCGCGGCCGATGGCCGAGTGGTGGCGGGGCTGCAGGTGCCGGAGGATGAGCGCCACCTGGTGCCGGCGGCGTTGGCCAAGATCGGTTACCCGTATTGGGACGAGACCGAGAACCCGGCGTACAGGCTGTTTTTGGGCTGACCGGCTAAGCTAGGCCTCAAGGGCCTCTTCGCGGGGCAAGCCCGCGCCTGCAGGTTCCTGGTAAACACAAGCCCCTGTAGGCGCGGGCTTGCCCCGCGAAGAGGCCAGCAAGCGCAACCCAAGGACCAAACCATGGAATACCTCATCACCCTCAAGACTGCCCATGTCCTCGCCACCGTGCTGCTACTGGCAGGCGCGCTGGGGCTGGCGATCTGGACCTGGCGCGCCAAGCGCCGGGGCGATGCCAATGTCTACGGCCAGCTGCTGCGCCGACCGCTGCTATTCGTCTGGCTGCTGATGGGGCTGTGCCTGGTAAGCATGCCGTTCACCGGCTGGTGGCTGGTGCACCTGGTGGGCTGGCCGCTGGGGCAGACCTGGCTGCTGGCCTCCAGTGTCATCTATACCGTCGGCGCCTTCAGCGTCTGGTGGCTCTTGGTGCGCCTGAACCGGCTGCGCCGAGCTGAGCCTGCCGAGCTGCGCTTGACCTTGGCGCTGGCGGTGTTCAGTGGGGTGTGCTTCCTGTCGATCGCCGGTTTGATGGGCGCCAAGCCGGTCTGAGGCGACAGGGCTGCGCAGCAGCCCCTGCCTCTCAATCCCGCAGAGAGATCACGGGCCAGCCGCGGCTCAGCGCCTCTGCCTGCAACTTCGCATCCGGATCGACTGCCACTGCATGTTCCACCTGCTCGAGCAGTGGCAGGTCGTTCATCGAGTCGCTATAGAAGTAGCTCCCCTCCAGGTCGTAACCGTTCTCCAGCATCCAGCGCTGCAGTCGCGTCACTTTGCCTTCACGGAAACACGGTATATCGGTACTGCGCCCGGTAAAACGTTCGCCGTCCCGCTCGCATTCGGTGGCCAGCAGGGTCCGCACCCCCAGGCGCCGCGCGATCGGCGCGGTCACGAAGCGGTTGGTGGCGGTAATGATCACCAGCTTGTCGCCGGCCTCGCGGTGCTGGCGCAGCAGGGCCAGAGCCTTGGGCAGGATGATCGGCTCGATGCAGTCGCGCATGAAGTCGCGGTGCCATTCGTCGAGCGTGGCCGGCTCGGTGGCGGCGAGGATCTCCATCGAGAAGGCCAGGTAGGCCTGCAGGTCCAGGGTGCCATTGAGGTAGTCCTGGTAGAAGGCATCGTTACGTTGCTTGTAGGCAATCGGGTCAAGAATTCCCCGTTCGCACAGATAGTCACCCCAGGCGTGATCGCTGTCGCCGCCGAGGAGGGTATTGTCCAGGTCGAATAAAGCCAGGCGCATCGCGGTCACTCGCTTGAGGCAGAGGGTGGCTGCGCAGAATACGAAGTTTTTGGCTCGCTGCACATAAGCTTGGCGGGCGCGTTGCTGCGCTCGTGAGCTTTGTGGAACAATGCGGTGACATGCGTTTGCGAGGTTGCTGCCGTGATCGACCCGGATGGTTTTCGCCCCAATGTCGGGATCATTCTCACGAATGATGCCGGGCAGGTGCTATGGGCTCGGCGGATCAACCAGGATGCCTGGCAGTTTCCCCAGGGTGGCATCAACCCTGACGAAACGCCGGAAGATGCCCTGTACCGTGAGCTGAATGAAGAAGTCGGCCTTGAGCGCGACGATGTGGAAATTCTTGCCTGCACCCGTGGCTGGTTGCGTTATCGTTTACCCCAGCGTCTGGTGCGCACGCACAGCCAGCCGCTGTGCATCGGGCAGAAACAGAAGTGGTTCCTGCTGCGCCTGGTCACCAATGAGCAACGGGTGCGCATGGACCTTACCGGCAAACCGGAATTCGACGGCTGGCGCTGGGTCAGCTATTGGTATCCGTTGGGCCAGGTAGTGACATTCAAGCGCGAGGTCTATCGTCGCGCCCTGAAAGAGCTAGCACCGCGCCTGCTGACGCGCGACTGACGACGGAGTTCGACCCCGAGCCATGCTCAATACGCTGCGCAAGATCGTCCAGGAAGTGAACTCCGCCAAAGATCTCAAGACGGCGTTGGGGATCATTGTCTTGCGCGTCAAGGAGGCCATGGGCAGCCAGGTCTGCTCGGTCTACCTGCTCGACCCGGAAACCAACCGCTTCGTGCTGATGGCCTCCGAAGGCCTGAACAAGCGCTCCATCGGCAAGGTCAGCATGGCCCCCAACGAGGGGCTGGTCGGCTTGGTCGGTACTCGTGAAGAGCCGCTGAACCTGGAAAACGCCGCCGACCACCCGCGCTACCGCTACTTCGCTGAAACCGGCGAAGAGCGTTACGCGTCGTTCCTCGGTGCGCCGATCATTCACCACCGCCGGGTGGTCGGGGTGCTGGTCATCCAGCAGAAGGAGCGCCGCCAGTTCGACGAAGGCGAAGAAGCCTTCCTGGTCACCATGAGCGCACAGCTCGCCGGGGTTATCGCCCACGCCGAGGCGACCGGCTCGATTCGCGGCCTCGGCCGCCAGGGCAAGGGTATCCAGGAAGCGCGCTTCGTCGGTGTGCCGGGTTCGCCGGGTGCCGCCGTTGGCCGCGCAGTGGTCATGCTGCCGCCGGCCGACCTTGAAGTGGTCCCGGAGAAGACCGTCGATGACATCGACGCCGAACTCAAGCTGTTCAACAACGCCCTCGAAGGCGTGCGCGCCGACATGCGCAAACTGTCGGCCAAGCTCGCCACCCAGTTGCGCCCGGAAGAACGGGCGCTGTTCGACGTCTACCTGATGATGCTCGAAGACGCCGCCCTTGGCGGTGAAGTGGTCGAAGTCATCAAGACCGGCCAGTGGGCCCAGGGCGCGCTGCGTCAGGTGGTTGGCGAGCACGTCAATCGCTTCGAACTGATGGACGACGATTACCTGCGCGAGCGCGCCTCCGACGTCAAGGACCTCGGTCGACGCCTGCTGGCCTATCTGCAGGAAGCCCGTTCGCAGACGCTGGTGTATGCCGAAAATACCATCCTGGTCAGTGAAGAGCTGACCCCGGCGATGCTTGGCGAAGTGCCGGAAGGCAAGCTGGCCGGCCTGGTCTCGGTACTCGGTTCGGGCAACTCGCACGTGGCCATTCTGGCTCGGGCGATGGGCATTCCGACGGTCATGGGCCTGGTCGATCTGCCGTACTCCAAGGTCGACGGCATCGAAATGATCGTCGACGGCTACAAGGGCGAGGTGTTCACCAACCCCAGCGATGTGCTGCGCAAGCAGTACAGCGAAGTGGTCGAAGAAGAGCGCGAACTGGCCAAAGGCCTGGACGCGCTGCGCGAGCTGCCGTGCGTGACGCCGGATGGTCACCGCATGCCGTTGTGGGTCAACACCGGCCTGCTCGCTGACGTCGCGCGCGCGCAGCAGCGAGGTGCCGAAGGGGTCGGCCTGTACCGCACCGAAGTGCCGTTCATGATCCAGCAGCGCTTCCCCAGCGAGAAAGAGCAGCTGGCGATTTACCGCGAGCAGTTGGCCGCCTTCCATCCTCTGCCGGTGACCATGCGTACCCTGGACATCGGCGGTGACAAGTCGCTGTCGTACTTCCCGATCAAGGAAGAAAACCCCTTCCTGGGCTGGCGCGGCATCCGCGTCACCCTCGACCACCCGGAAATCTTCCTGGTCCAGACCCGCGCCATGCTCAAGGCCAGCGAAGGCCTGAACAACCTGCGCATCCTGCTGCCGATGATCTCTGGCATCCACGAGCTGGAAGAAGCCCTGCACCTGATCCACCGTGCCTGGGGCGAAGTGCGTGATGAAGGCACCGACGTGCCGATGCCGCCGGTGGGGGTGATGGTCGAGATTCCTGCTGCGGTGTACCAGACCAAAGAGCTGGCGCGCCAGGTGGACTTCCTCTCGGTCGGCTCCAACGACCTGACCCAGTACCTGCTGGCCGTCGACCGCAACAACCCGCGGGTGGCCGATCTCTACGACTACCTGCACCCGGCGGTGCTGCAGGCGGTGCAGACAGTGGTGCGCGATGCGCATGCCGAAGGCAAGCCGGTGAGTATCTGTGGCGAAATGGCCGGTGACCCGGCGGCGGCGATCCTGCTGATGGCGATGGGCTTCGACAGCTTGTCGATGAACGCCACCAACCTGCCCAAGGTGAAGTGGATGCTGCGCCAGATCAACATGAGCAAGGCCAAGGAGCTGCTTGCCGATGCCATGAGCCATGACAACCCGCAGGTTATCCACAGCTCGTTGCAATTGGCCCTGAAGAACCTGGGGCTGGCGCGGATGATCGGGCCTGGCGCCGACAAGATACTTTGAGGTACCGGGGGCGCGTAGCGCCCCCCAGCAATCTCAATCCTGCACCTCAATTTCCCCAAGATGCCCACCAAACGGCCCAAAGCTGCGCTCGACCATCCGCCGCCGCCCTTGGGCATCGACAATCAGCACTGTACTCGCCCGCGTCCCATAGTTCTGGCTGGCAATGAACGCACTGGACAACAACCGCTCCGTCGCCAGGCCAACCCCGGTTTGCGGCAGATCCGCGTCCGCCGCCGGCTGGCCGTCAGCGAGCAGCGTCAGCAAGCGCTGCGGATCCGCCTCATCAAGCAGTTGCTCCAACCCTGTACGGGTCTTTACCAGCTTCGGCCAAGGCGTATCCAGCCCTGCGTTGGACAGCCCGTAAACACCTGCCTCAAGCAGCCGCGGCGTCGCCTCACGGGCATGCACAAAGCCCAACTGCTCGGCATCGCCCACCAGCAGGTTGAACCCGGAATATCGCGCGCTGCGGCTGGCGACCTGGTCCAGGTACTGCTCAACCGCAAGCTCGCCACGCAAATAGGCCGCCACCAGTTCGCCCCGTGAACGCGGCCCCGGTGCCTGCCCCGGATCACGAATATTGGTCAATGCCGCGAAGCGCCCACCAGGCCCGATACCCAGCCAGGTACCGCCCGCTTCCAGGTCGCGCCCCGCATAGACACCGGGCGCGTCTTCCCAGGCCGCGAGCGCCTGGGTCGGCCGGGCGTAGAACTCGTCACGGTTGGCCGCGACGATCAGCGGCAGGGCGTGCCCCGGCCGCCAGGCAAATACGATCAGACACATAGGTTGGCCTCTGTGGTTTGCCTCACTCTAGCCACTGGGCGGCGTCAGATCCATCCTGTCACAGCGTTCACCGCTGCCTGTCGCAGAGTTCACTAGAGCCGCGACCCCGGCTTCCGTTACCATGCCGGATTGAATTGCTAGGGGTCGACGAATGGAGTTCGTACTCTACCTGCTGTTGGGAGCCTGCGCCGGCGTACTGGCCGGGCTGTTCGGCGTGGGCGGCGGCATCATCATCGTGCCGGTGCTGGTGTTCAGCTTTACCTTGCAAGGCTTCGACCCCGGCGTACTTACCCACCTGGCGGTGGGCACCTCGCTGGCGACCATCGTCTTCACCTCGATCAATGCCGTGCGTGAGCACCATCGCAAAGGCGCCGTGCAGTGGCCGATCTTTGCCTGGATGACGCTGGGCATTCTCATCGGCGCCGGCATCGGTGCCAAGACCGCCTCGCTGATCCAAGGCCCGATGCTGCAGAAGATCATTGGCGTGTTCGCCCTGGTGATCGCGGCGCAGATGGCCCTCGAGCTGAAACCCAAGGCCAGCCGTGGCGTGCCCGGCAAACCGGTGCTGACCGGCGCTGGCGTGGTGATTGGCTGGGCGTCGGCGATTTTCGGCATCGGCGGCGGCTCGCTGACCGTGCCGTTCCTGACCTGGCGCAGCCTGCCCATGCAGCAGGCGGTGGCAACGTCGTCGGCCTGTGGCCTGCCGATTGCCCTGGCCAGTGCCTTGAGTTTCATGCTGCTGGGCTGGCACGAAACGCACCTGCCGGCGCACAGCCTCGGTTTCGTCTATTTGCCGGCGTTGCTGGGCATCGCCGTGACCAGCATGTTCTTTGCCCGCTATGGCGCGCGGTTGGCGCACCGGCTGTCGCCGCGCCTGCTCAAGCGTCTGTTTGCCGCGCTGCTGTTCTGCGTCGGCCTCAGCTTCCTGATTTGAATCGAGAGGAACCCTAATGCTGCCTTACCCGCAGATCGACCCCGTGGCCATAGCCCTCGGGCCGCTGAAAATTCACTGGTACGGGCTGATGTACCTGATCGGCATCGGCGGTGCCTGGCTGCTGGCCTCGCGCCGGCTGAACCGCTTCGACCCGACCTGGAACCGTGAAAAGCTCTCCGACCTGGTGTTCTGGCTATCCATGGGCGTAATTGTCGGTGGGCGCCTGGGCTATGTGCTGTTCTACGATCTGCAAGCCTACCTGGCCAATCCGACGCTGATCTTCGAAGTGTGGAAGGGTGGCATGTCGTTCCATGGTGGCTTCATCGGCGTGATGCTGGCAGCGCTGTGGTTCGGCAAACGCAACAACAAGTCGTTCTTCGAGCTGATGGACTTCGTTGCGCCGATGGTGCCGATCGGCCTGGGTGCCGGGCGCATCGGCAACTTCATCAATGCCGAGCTGTGGGGCAAGGCCACCGACGTGCCGTGGGCGATGGTCTTCCCACCGTTCAGCGACCCGGCGCAACTGCCGCGCCACCCGTCGCAGCTGTACCAGTTCGCGCTGGAAGGTGTGGCACTATTCCTGATTCTCTGGCTGTATTCGCGCAAGCCGCGGCCTACCATGGCCGTCTCCGGCATGTTCGCGCTGTTCTACGGAATTTTCCGCTTCATCGTCGAATTCGTGCGAGTGCCCGACGCCCAGCTTGGCTATATTGCCTTCGGCTGGCTGACCATGGGGCAGTTGCTGTGCGTGCCGATGATCCTCGCCGGCCTCGGCCTGATCTGGTGGGCCTACAACCGCAAACCCACGGCCAAGGCCGCCGTCTGATTTCCACGGCAGGGGTGATCCCCCTGCCGTTCTTGTTACAGGTAAGCCATGAAACAGTATCTAGATCTGGTCCGCGACGTTATCGAAAACGGCACCCTGCAGGGCAACCGCACCGGTATCCGCACCATCAGCCTGCCCGGCGCCATGCTGCGCTTCGACCTGCAGAAGGGCTTTCCCGCCATCACCACCCGCAGGCTGGCGTTCAAGTCGGCGATCGGCGAGATGGTCGGCTTCCTGCGTGGAGTGAAGAACGCCGGTGAATTCCGTGAGCTGGGCTGCAAGGTCTGGGACCAGAACGCCAACGAGAACGCCCAGTGGCTGGCCAACCCGTTCCGCCAGGGGCATGACGACCTCGGTGAAATCTACGGCGTGCAATGGCGCCAGTGGCCGGGCTACAAGCGTGTACCGCTGAGCAATCCGGCGGCCATCGAGATGGCCGAGCAGCAGGGCTTCCGTAAGATCGCCCAGGACGAGGAAGACGGCCAGGCGTTCGTCATTCTCTACAAGGCGATCGATCAGGTGCGCCAATGCCTGGACACCATCGCCAACGACCCGGGCAGCCGCCGCATTCTGTTCCACGGCTGGAACTGCGCCCAGCTTGACGAAATGGCCCTGCCGCCGTGCCACTTGCTGTACCAGTTCCACCCGAATGTCGAGACCAGGGAAATTTCCCTGACCCTTTACATCCGCTCCAATGACCTGGGCCTGGGTACACCGTTCAACCTCACCGAAGGTGCTGCGCTGCTGTCGCTGTTCGGCCGCCTGACCGGCTACACGCCGCGCTGGTTCACCTACTTCATCGGTGATGCCCATGTGTACGAAAACCACCTGGACATGCTCAATGAGCAGCTCAAGCGCGAGCCGCTGGAAGCGCCCAAGCTGGTGATCAGTGACCGTGTGCCGGACTTCGCCAAGACTGGAAAGTACGAGCCTGAATGGCTGGAGAAGATCGAACCGAGCGACTTCAGCCTGGAAGGGTATGAGCACCATGCGCCAATGACGGCGCCGATGGCGGTCTGAGCAATCGTGAGCCTGTAGCGGGCTTGCCCCGCGAAGAGGCCGGCACCGTCAACGCGGATAGCTGGCACCGGCTTCGCCGGTGTTCGCGGGGCAAGCCCGCTCCTACACGGGTCAGTGCCCGTGACTGCGCCCCACATGGGAATGCTCGGTCTCCGGCACCGATACCGCCCCATTCACCTCCAATTGCTGCAAGATTGCGCACTCTGCCCCCGGCGCGGTGCAGCGCTGGCGCAATTCCAGCAACTGCGCCTGCAACGCCATCAAGCCATCGATACGTGCCTGCACGTGCTCGATATGCTCATCGATCAACGCATTGACGCTGCCACATTGCCCCTCGGGGCTGTCGCGCAGGCGCAGCAGGCTGCGGATCTCGTCCAGGGTCATGTCCAGGGTGCGGCAGTTGCGGATAAAGGTCAGGCGTTCGACGTGAGCCTGGGTATAGAGCCGGTAATTGCCCTCGCTGCGCGCAGGCTCCGGCAACAGTTGCTCACGCTCGTAATAGCGCACGGTCTCGACAGCGCAGTCGGTGGCCTTGGCCAATTCTCCGATCTTCATGACGAATCTCCTGCAGGTGGCTTGACCCTATAGTGGCTACAGGGTGTTCACTTGGCAACAGGCTCCCTTTAAGGACGAATCCATGTACCAGCCTGTCAGCCCCGAAAAGCGCCACGATCATCTCCATGCTCATGACCCTGCAGCCCAAGGTCATAGCCACGATGCCCACGCCCATAGCTGCTGTGGCGCCAGTGCCGGGCCGTCGCTGGTCCAGCTGAGCGAAACCGCGAGTAGCGATGCGCAGCTCAGCCGTTTCCGCATCCAGGCCATGGACTGTCCCACCGAGCAGACCCTGATCCAGGACAAGCTGGGCAAGATGGCCGGTATCGAGCAACTGGAGTTCAACCTGATCAACCGGGTGCTCGGCGTGCGCCACACCCTGCTGGGCACGGCTGAGATCGAGCGGGCCATCGCCAGCCTGGGCATGCACGCGGAGCCGCTCGGCGAGGAAGATGCCGGCACTGCGGCGCCCGTGGTCAAGACCCGCTGGTGGCCATTGGCGCTGTCCGGGGTAGCCGCAATTGCCGCCGAAGTGCTGCATTTCAGCGGCGTGGCGCCTGAGTGGCTGGTCGCCGCGCTGGCCTTGGCGGCGATCCTCGGCTGCGGCCTTGGCACGTACAAGAAGGGCTGGATCGCCCTGAAAAACCGCAACCTCAACATCAATGCCCTGATGAGCATCGCCGTGACCGGCGCGGTACTGATCGGCCAGTGGCCGGAAGCGGCCATGGTCATGGTGCTGTTCACCGTTGCCGAATTGATCGAGGCGCGCTCGCTGGACCGAGCACGCAATGCCATCGGTAGCCTGATGCAACTGAGTCCGGACATGGCCACGGTGCAGCAGGCGGATGGCCAATGGCGCGAGCTGGAGGTGCGCGATGTCGGGATAGGCGCCGTGGTCCGGGTACGCCCGGGGGAACGTATCGGCCTGGATGGCGAAGTGTTGAGTGGTCAATCAAGCGTCGATCAGGCGCCGATCACCGGCGAAAGCCTGCCGGTCGAGAAGGCGCTGGGCGACAAGTTGTTTGCCGGCACGATCAACCAGGAAGGCGCGCTCGAGTACCGGGTCAGCGCGTTAGCCGGGCAGTCGACCCTGGCGCGGATCATCAAGGCGGTGGAAGAGGCTCAGGGCGCCCGTGCGCCGACCCAGCGCTTTGTCGATCGCTTCTCGCGCATCTACACCCCGGTGGTGTTTGCCCTGGCCCTGGCGGTGGCCGTCCTGCCACCGCTGTTCATGGCCGGCGCCTGGTTCGACTGGATCTACCGCGCCTTGGTCCTGCTGGTGGTGGCGTGCCCGTGTGCGCTGGTGATCTCCACCCCGGTGACCATCGTCAGCGGCCTGGCCGCTGCGGCGCGCAAAGGCATCCTGATCAAGGGCGGTGTGTATTTGGAGGGGGGGCGCAAACTCGACTTCCTGGCCTTGGACAAGACCGGCACGATTACCCACGGCAAGCCGGTGCAGACCGATTTTGTCGTCCTGGATCCGCGCGTCGAGGGCCGTGCGCAAGCGCTGGCCGCCAGCTTGGGCGAGCGCTCGGATCACCCGGTATCTCGCGCCATTGCCCAGTTCGCCAAGGGCCAAGGCGTGGTCTTGAGCGAGGTCAGCGAGTTCGCCGCCTTGGCCGGGCGCGGTGTACGTGGGGAGATCGACGGAACCCCTTATCACTTGGGCAACCACCGCCTGGTCGAAGAGCTGGGCGTGTGCTCAGCCCAGCTCGAGGCGCAGCTGGATGCCCTCGAGCGCCAAGGCAAGACCGTGGTCCTGCTGCTCGACCGCAGCGGCCCGCTGGCCCTGTTCGCCGTGGCCGACACGGTCAAGGACAGCAGCCGCCAGGCCATCGCCGAGTTGCATGAGCTGGGCATCAAGACGGTCATGCTGACCGGCGACAATCCGCATACGGCCCAGGCCATCGCCGCCCAGGTCGGCATCGACCGGGCCGAGGGCAACCTGCTGCCGAGCGACAAGCTGAAGACCATCGAGGCGCTTTATGCCGAGGGCCACCGGGTCGGCATGGTCGGCGACGGTATCAACGACGCGCCGGCCCTGGCCCGCGCCGAAATCGGCTTCGCCATGGCCGCGGCGGGTACCGATACCGCCATCGAAACCGCCGACGTGGCGCTGATGGACGACGACTTGCGCAAAATTCCCGCCTTCGTCAGGCTGTCGCGGCGAAGTGCGGCGATCCTTATCCAGAACATCGTTCTGGCCCTGGGGATCAAGGCGATCTTCCTGGCGATCACCTTTGCCGGCATGGCCACCCTGTGGATGGCGGTGTTCGCTGACATGGGCGTGAGCCTGCTGGTGGTCTTCAACGGTCTGCGCCTGTTGCGCAAGTAAGGGATGTACATGCTGAGTTCCGAGCTCAAAGCATTCTACATGGTGGCCCGCCTGGGCAGCATTACCCTGGCGGCGAAGAAGCTCGGCCTCAGCCAGCCGACGGTGACCACGCAGATCCGCAACCTGGAGAGCCAGTATGCGGTGGAGCTGTTCTACCGCGGCGGTCGCCGTCTGGTGCTCAGCGAAGAGGGCGCGCGCCTGCTGCCGATGGTCAAGGCGCTGCTGCAGCAGGAAGCGGACATCGAGTTCGAGCTGCGCAACAGTGGCCAGGCCCAGGGCAGCCTGCGCATTGCCGCTACCGCGCCGTATTACATCCTCGACCTGGTCAAGGTGTTTCGCGAACGCCTGCCGCAGGTCGAGGTGGCGGTGGAGATCGGCAACTCGCAGCAGGTGCTGGAGATGCTCGAGGATTATCGGGTGGACCTCGCCGCGTCGTCGCAACTGGTCGAAGACGCCCGGTTGATTCGGCGTGTGCTGGGGGCTGACCCGCTGGTGCTGGCGGTGCACCGCAGTCATCCGTTGGCACAACGCCAGGCGGTGTCTATCGAGGCGTTGGCGGGCCATTGCCTGCTGATGCGCGAGCAGGGTTCGACCACGCGCACGCTGACCGAACAGATGCTGGCCGCTGCGGGGGTCAAGGTGGGCACATTGCTGGAGATTGGCAGCCGTGAGTCGATCCGTGAAGCGGTGTTGCGCAATATCGGCGTGAGCATCATTGCCCGCCATGAAGTGCCGCATAACTCGGAACTGAAGGTGTTGGTGCTCGACGATGCACCGGTCATGCACGAGTACCTGTACTGCCTCAAAGAGCGCCGCCAGGCGCGCTTGCCGGCGGCGTTTCTCGGGGTGGCGCAGGAGGTCACGGGTTCGCAGTTCTGAGGGGCTGTCAGTGCCGGCCTCTTCACGGGGTCGGCGCTGTACCCAGTACCTGTAGGAGCGGGCTTGCCCCGCGAAGAGGCCGGCCCGGCCACACCAAAATCCACCTATACCCCTATCGGCAGCTTTTGCTCCAACGCCACAGAACATTCGCATTGCCTACCTAGCATGGCCTCCATCTCTTCGACGAGGCCCTGTCATGACCCACGCCATCGCATCCCCAGGCGCACAGATGAAAGTGCGCGGTATCCACAAGCGCTTCGGCGCCTTCACCGCGCTCAACGACGTCTCCCTTGATATCGCCGCAGGCGAGCTGGTCTGCCTGCTGGGCCCTTCAGGTTGCGGCAAGACCACCCTGCTGCGCTGTATTGCCGGCCTGGAGCGCCAGGACCGCGGCGAGTTGTACATCGGTGAGCGCGACATCTCCACGCTACCGCCCCAGGCCCGTGACTACGGCATCCTGTTCCAGTCCTATGCGCTGTTCCCCAACCTCACCGTCGAAGCCAACATCGCCTACGGGCTGAACGCCAGCAATCGCGACCAGAGCCGTCAGCGGGTCGCTGAAATGCTCGAGCTGGTCGGCCTGCTGGGCAGCGAGAAGAAGTACCCCGGCCAGCTGTCCGGCGGCCAGCAACAGCGCGTGGCCCTGGCCCGCGCCCTGGCGCCGTCGCCTTCGCTGTTGCTCCTCGACGAGCCGATGTCGGCCCTGGATGCCCGTGTTCGCGAGCACTTGTGCAGCGAGCTGCGCCAATTGCAGCGCCAGCTCGGTATCACCACCCTGATGGTCACCCACAATCAGGACGAGGCCATGCTGATGGCCGACCGTATCGCGGTGATGAACAACGGCCAGGTCGAGCAATACGCCACGCCCCAGGCCATCTACGACCATCCGGCCACGCCGTTCGTTGCCGAGTTCGTCGGCCAGGGCAACTGGCTACCGTTCCAGCGCAGCAGCGCCAGCCACGCCCAGGTCGGCGGGATGAACATGCGCTTGCTGCCGGACGCCGCTCGGGCCAGCAGCGGACGGCTGTTCTGCCGCCCTGAAGCGATTACCGTCAATCCGTTGGTGCACGAAGAGAATCTGTTCCCGGCTCAAGTCCGCGAGATCACCTTTCTCGGCAACCGCTGCCGGATGAGCTTTGAGCTGAACACCCTGCCAGGGCACACGCTGTTGGCCGAGTTGGCCCCGGAGGCCATACCGCGGCTGGGTTCGCAGGACATCTGGGTGGCCTTGCCGCCGCAGAGCCTGCAGGTGTTTGCCTGAGATGGCCGGGTCAATGTCCCTGCCGCTCACCCAGGCCAAGGCAGCGCAGCGCAATGGCGTCGCGCTCGGTGATCGTCTGTTCGTGGTCGGCGGCAAGAGCCTGCTGCTGGTATTGCTGATAATCGCTGTGCTGATGCCGCTGCTGGCCATATTCTGGCGCGGTTTCAGTGGCGAGGCCGGCCAAGGCGGTGGATGGGTTGCCGCGCGTGAGCTGTTCGCCAGCGCCAATTTTCACTGGCTGCTCGGCAACAGTTTGGCGGTGGCGTTTACCGTTGCCGCCCTGGTCATCCCGCTGGCGTACCTGTTCGCCTACGCCCTGCAGCGCACCCTGATCCCGGCCAAGGGCCTGTGGCGCGGGATCTCGCTGCTGCCGCTGCTGGCGCCGTCGATGTTGCCGGCCATCGCCTTGGTCTACCTGTTCGGCAACCAGGGCCTGCTGCGCGGGCTGCTCAGCGACAATATCTACGGCTTCTGGGGCATTGTCCTCGGCGAAGCCATCTACACCTTCCCGCACGCGTTGATGATCCTGCTCTCGGCCCTGTCGCTGGCTGATGCGCGCCTGTTCGATGCGGCTTCAAGCATGGGCGCCGGGCCTGTACGGGCGTTTTTCAGCATCACCTGGCCAGCCACTCGCCAGGCGGTGTTCGCCGCGTTTTGCCTGGTGTTCACCCTGACCATCACCGACTTTGGCGTACCCGTGGTGGTCGGTGGTGATTATCAGGTACTGGCGCTGGAAGCCTACAAGGCAGTAGTTGGCCAGCAGCAGTTTGGCCGGGGCGCGTTGATCGGGATGGTCTTGCTGGTCCCGGCGCTACTCAGCTTCGCTGTCGATGCCTGGCTGCGCCGGCGTCAGGGCGAGGCCCTGAGCGGCCGGGCGCAGGTGTTCGAGCCCAAGCCGGCACGGCTGCGTGATGGCGTGTTCCTGGCGATCGTGCTGCTGGTCTGCACGGTGCTGTTGGCGGTCATCGGCATGGCGGTGTACTCGTCGCTGGTCAAGTTCTGGCCGTACAACCTGTCGCTGTCGCTCAACCACTACCGCTTCGAGGACACCGCCGGTGGCGGCTGGCTGGCTTACCGCAACAGCGTGACCATGGCGATCTGCACGGCGTTGATCGGCAGCGTGGTGATCTTCGCCGGTGCCTACCTGATGGAGAAGACCCAGGGCCAGCGCCTGCTCAACCAGGCGTTGCGCCTGCTCAGCTTCATCCCCATGGCGGTGCCGGGCTTGGTCCTGGGGTTGGGCTATGTGTTCTTCTTCAATCTCAGTGGTAACCCGTTGCACGTGCTCTACGGCAGCATGGCGCTGCTGGTGATCTGCACCCTCGCGCATTACCTGACCACCGCACAGATGACTGCCACCACGGCCCTGCGCCAGCTCGACGGCGAGTTCGAAGCGGCTGCGCTGTCGCTCAAGGCCCCGCTGTACCGGCATTTTCTGCGGGTGACCGTGCCCATCTGCCTGCCGGCTCTGCTTGACATCATCCGCTACCTGTTCGTCTCGGCGATGACCACGGTATCGGCGGCGATCTTCCTCTATAGCCCCGACACCATTCTGGCTGCCGTCGCTGTGCTGAACATGGATGACGCCGGCAACGTCGGTGGTGCTGCCGCGATGTCGACCTTGATTCTGCTGACCAGTGCGGGCGCATCCCTGCTCTTGGCTGCGGCTTCCCGCGGCCTGCTGCGCCGCTCCCAGGCCTGGCGCCAACGCGCGCCTGGTCAATGACCGACTGCCCACCCCTGAAAGGAACCGCATCATGTTCAAGCCCTTTGCACTTGCCGCTGCCGTATCCGCCGTATTCAGCCTGCAGGCCATGGCCGCCGGAACCCAGCTGACCGTCTATACCGCGCTGGAAGCCGAGCAGTTGAAAACCTACAAGCAGGCCTTTGAAAAGGCCAACCCAGACATCGAGATCAAGTGGGTGCGTGATTCCACCGGCATCATCACGGCCAAGCTGCTGGCCGAAAAAGACCGCCCGCAGGCTGATGCGGTGTGGGGCCTGGCGGCTTCCAGCCTGGCCATTCTCGATCAGCAGCAGATGCTCGAGGCCTACGCGCCGAAAGACCTTGGGAGCATTTCCAAAAACTACCGCGACGCCGCCAACCCGCCAGCCTGGGTCGGCATGGACATCTGGGCGGCAACCCTTTGCTTCAACACCGTCGAGGCTGAGAAGCAGGGCCTGAGCAAGCCGGTCAGTTGGCAGGACCTGACCAAGCCCGAGTACAAAGGCAAGATCGTCATGCCTAATCCGGCGTCGTCGGGCACCGGCTTCCTCGATGTCAGCGCCTGGTTGCAGACCTTCGGCGAGACCCAGGGCTGGGCCTACATGGATGGCCTGCACCAGAACATCGGCCAGTACGTTCATTCTGGCTCCAAGCCTTGCAAGCTGGCGGCTTCCGGTGAGTTCCCGATTGGTATTTCCTTCGAGTATCCGGCGGTGCAGCTCAAGCGTCAGGGCGCGCCGCTTGACATCATTCTGCCCAAGGAGGGGCTGGGCTGGGAGATCGAAGCCACGGCGGTGATCAAAGGCACGCCCAAGGCTGAAGCGGCCCGGCGTCTGGCAGATTTCTCGGCCAGCCCGGCGGCCATGGAGCTGTACAAGGAAAACTTTGCCGTGTTGGCGGCGCCAGGGATTGCCAAGCCGCAGACCGAGTTACCGGCGGATTATGAGCAGCGGTTGATCAAGAACGACTTCGCCTGGGCCTCGCAGCATCGCGACGAGATTCTCGCCGAATGGCGCAAGCGTTATGACGGCAAATCGGAGAAAGTCGCTCAGCAGTAGTCGAGCGCGGGGCGTAAACGCTAACCCTGAGCGGGCTTGCCCCGCGAGGAGGCCGGTGTGCCCCGCTCAGATCTGACTGACCAGCAACTCCAGCTGCTCCTGGCGCTCGGCCTGGTTGATCCGCGCGCCTGGGTTGAGCGACGACCACTGCGGATGCGCCCGCGCCCGGCCCAGCGCTTCGGGCAGCTTGCCTTCGCGCCAGCTCTTCTCGTCCGCAGGCACCAGGCGAATACTGTCTTGCGCCGCATGGCCACGACGCTCCAGCGCCTGCACCAACTGCTGCTGACGCAGTGCCAGCAACCTCAGTACGTTGTCAGCCACGGTCAGCTCACGCTGCCCCTTGAGCTTGCCCATCAAGCGCGAACCGTAGTTACGCGCGGCCTGCAGCGCACCGCCGGCAATAGCCCCGGCGAGCGCCGCTGCGCCGAGGGTCAGGCCGCCCACCAGCAGGTCGACACCAGCACCGGCAGCAGCCCCGGCAGCAACCCCGCTGCCCAGGCGTACGCCCAACAGTTTCAAGGTCTCGGGGTTGAACAGGTCATCCCCCCAGCGGCCATCGAGCAACGGCAGCTCGCCGGCATCGGCGTCTTCGCGGCGAAAGGCATACAGCTTGAGCAGCGCTTCGACGCAGCGCTGCTCGCGCTGGCGGACATCCTCGCGCAGCGTTTCGATGGCCTTGGCTTCGGCCGCAGGCTCGGCATCGACGCTGCGCCTGCAGGCAGCGCAGTCGAGCAGCAGTTCGGCGATCAGGCGTTTGGCACTGTGCTGACGGGCCACGCGTTGTGCCAACTGGTCATCGATCAGCCGCTGCAGCGCGGGACGCGCATCCTCTAGGAGCAGGGCGAGGCTCTCGTACAGGCGCCGTTCACCGTCCTCGGGCGGCGCCACGCTGTCGAACCGTACCAGTGCGTGCAGGCCAAGCCGGGCAAGGGCTTCACGCCATTCGGGCTCGCGCTGCTGGCTGCTGGCGACGAAGTTGAGCACCGGCAGCAGCGGCTTGCCGCAACTGGCCAGCACCTCCAATTCATCGCGGTACTTGGCCAGTACCGGCTCACGGGCATCGATCACGTACAGCCCGGCGTTGCTCGCCAGCAACTGGCGGAGGACCTTGGCCTCCTGTTCGAAGCGCTGGCGGGCCTCGCTGCCCTGCAGAAAACGCTCTAGCCGGGCCGGGCCATCGAGGCGCTCGCCAGGTCGTTCCAGACGCTCGAGGTAGTCGAGCAGGGCGATGGCGTCTTCCAGACCAGGCGTGTCATACAGCTCCAGCAGCGGCTCGCCGTCCACCGACAGCCGCGCGCCTTCGACATGCCGTGTGGTGCTGGGGCGGTGGGAGACCTCGCCGAAGCCGACGTCGCGGGTCAGGGTACGCAGCAGCGAGGTCTTGCCGACGTTGGTGTGGCCGACCACGGCCAGTTTCAGCGGCTCAGTCATGGCCATGCTCCAGCCAGGTCAGGGGGGAGATTTCGGCGTGGGGCAAGCCGAGCCGGTCGAGGGCCTCGTGCCAGTCGCCCAGGCGCGCCGGGTCCAAGGCTTGCTCGGGGAGCGCCTGGAGCAGCCAGATGCGTGTGGCACCGGCATTGCGCGCAAGCTCCGCAAGCAGCGCCAGGCTGCCGCGGTCGGGTGAGCGCCGGGGGTCGCAGGCGATGGCCAGGCGCGCCGGTGGGAAGCGGCTCAGTTGTTCGAGCAACTTGTGGCGTGACTGACGGCTGTCGAGGATACCGGCGTTGGTCACTGCGCTTGGCAGGGCGGGTGGCCAGGGCCGTTGATCGTCCAGCTCCAGACCCACTAACAGCGGACCGCTGGTGGCCGACTCCTGTTGCCCTGGCTCGAACTGCGGCAGTGCCTCGGGCGCGGCATCTTGTACGCCCAGCCGTTCGCTGCGTGGCATCAGCGCATCACCCAAGTGGGCATAGCCGGGCAGGCTCAGGTCCAGCGTCAGGCGTTTGCGGCCCTGGCGCCAGCGCCAGAGGCAGAGCAGCGCCAGCAGCAAGCGCGGTAGCAGGCCGTACACCAGCACCACGCCGAGCAGCCAGCTGGCCCAGGCCTGGCGAGCCAAGTCGAGGGCCGGCAGGGTGTCGCCGCTGGCGCGGATCATCGCCTCGTCCGGTACGGCAAAGCCGAGCAATGCGGGCAACGCGCCGAGGGCGTGGGTCAGGCGGATAAACGGCTCGGCGGCGAGTAGGGTGGTTTCCCAGACGAAGCCGTAGCGGCGCGTGGCGAGCAGGGCCAGGAGCATGCCCAGTGCGGCAATCATCGCCAGTAGCCACAAGCCATGGACCAGAGCACCCAGCAGCCAGCGGTTGAGCCGTTGGCGCTGGAGCAGGATGAGCAGTGCTGGCGCCAGGTGCGCGGCTTTGGCATCGCGGGCGAAGCGCTCGCTGAGCCACAGCCACAGCCGGCCCAGCACAGCCCCTTGTTCACCGGCGGTGATCAAGCCTGCGGCCCAGCCGAACAGCATCAGCAGGTTCAGCCCGAGCAGGCTGCCCAGCGCCCAGAACACGTTGACCGGCCGTTGTCCGTCGCCTAATGCGGCCAGCCCGAGGCCCGCACCGCTCAGTACGGCGAACAGTATCAAGCCGATCAGGGCCAGGCGTGCGCCTTGTTTCCAGTGGCGCAGCGCCTCGCTGATGCCATCGCGCTCGGCCAGCCACAGGGCGCGGGTTTCGATGCGTGTCGCGAGGTCGCCGCCTTGTTGGCGGGCGCGGCGGTTGGCTTCCTGGTCCTCCAGGGGGCCGGCGTGTTCTTCACGCAGGCGCACCGCTTCGGTGAGCCAGCGCTTGTCCAGTTCGGTCGGTGCAGTCACAAGGTCTTCCATTGCACAGGTCAGGGTACAAGCTTAACCCAGGCGTGGTTTGCTATCCTCGCCGACATGAATACATCACTCCCCCTCAGCCTGATCGCGGCCTGCGCCGAGAACCGCGTGATCGGCATCGACAATTCCATGCCCTGGCACCTGCCGGGGGATTTCAAATACTTCAAGGCCACCACCTTGGGCAAGCCGATCATCATGGGTCGCAAGACCTGGGATTCGCTCGGCCGGCCGCTGCCGGGGCGCTTGAACATCGTCGTCAGCCGCCAGCCGGGGTTGCAGCTGGAAGGCGCCGAGGTGTTCGCTTCGCTGGAGCAGGCGCTGGCCCGGGCCGAGCAGTGGGCACGGGAGCAGGGCGTCGACGAGCTGATGCTGATAGGTGGCGCGCAGTTGTATGCACTGGCGTTGGAGCAGGGCTTGGTCAGTCGCATGTACCTGACCCGGGTCGAGCTGTCGCCGCAGGGGGATGCGTGGTTCCCCGAGTTTGATCAGGCGGAGTGGCGGTTGGCGTCTTCTGACCCGCAGCCGGGCGAGGGGGACAAGCCGGCGTATCACTTTGAGGTGTGGGATAAGGTCTGAGGCCGTTGGGGCTGCTGCGCAGCCCTTCGCGGGACAAGCCCGCTCCTACAGGGTATGCGGTGGGGTTGCCGACGTTGTTCTTCGCCGCATAACTAACAGAACTGACGCTAACTCATTGATATAGCGAAATCCTGTAGGAGCGGGCTTGCCCCGCGAAACCGGCAGCGCCGGTGCCATACACCACGGTGGCAGGCCCGTCCTCTTCGCGGGACAAGCCCGCTCCTACAGGGTATGCGGTGGGGTTGCCGACGTTGTTCTGCGCGGCATCGCTAATAGAACTGACGCTAACTCATTGATATAGCGAAATCCTGTAGGAGCGGGCTTGCCCCGCGAAGCCGGCAGCGCCGGTGCCATACACCACGGTGGCAGGCCTGGCCTCTTCGCGGGACAAGCCCAACAGGGTATGCGGTGGGATTGCCGACGTTGTTTTTTCGCCGCATCACAAATAGAACTGACGCTAACTCATTGATATAGCGAAATCCTATAGGAGCGGGCTTGCCCCGCGAAACCGGCAGCGCCGGTGCCATACACCACGGTGGCAGGCCTGGCCTCTTCGCGGGACAAGCCCAACAGGGTATGCGGTGGGATTGCCGACGTTTTTTTTTCGCCGCATCACAAATAGAACTGACGCTAACTCATTGATATAGCGAAATCCTGTAGGAGCGGGCTTGCCCCGCGAAACCGGCAGCGCCGGTGCCACACACCACGGTGGCAGGCCCGGCCTTTAATCGAAAGCCTGCTGGGGGAGCAGCCCCGGGATCTCAGGTATGGCTCAGTTCAGCATGCTGATCATCGGCCAGCACAGCCTGGTCGGTCTGCTTGAGCAACTGACTGGTCACCACGCCCGCCGTCATCGACCCATTCACGTTCAGCGCCGTACGCCCCATGTCGATCAGCGGTTCCACCGAGATCAGCAAGGCCACCAGTTCAACCGGCAAACCCATCGCCGGCAGCACGATCAGCGCGGCGAACGTGGCGCCGCCACCCACGCCGGCAACACCCGCCGAGCTCAGAGTGACAATCGCCACCAAGGTCGCAATCCACAACGGGTCGAAGGTATCGATGCCTACAGCGGGGGCAACCATCACCGCCAGCATCGCAGGGTACAGACCGGCGCAGCCGTTCTGGCCGATGGTCGCGCCAAACGAAGCGCTGAAGCTGGCGATCGACGCCGGCACGCCCAGGCGACGGGTCTGCGCTTCGATGTTCAGCGGGATACTCGCGGCGCTGGAGCGGCTGGTAAAGGCGAAGGTCAACACCGGCCAGACCTTGCGCAAGAAGCGCAGCGGGCTGACGCCGGTCGCCGCCAGGATCAGGCCATGGACCACAAACATCAATCCCAGGCCGATGTACGAGACCACCACGAAGCTGCCCAGCTTGAGGATGTCGTCAATGTTCGAGCTGGCCACCACCTTGGCCATCAAGGCCAGTACTCCGTAAGGAGTGAGCTTCATGACCAGACGCACCAGGCGCATGACCCAGGCTTGCAAGGTGTCGATAGCCGACAATGCACGGGCGCCCTTGTCCTGGTCGTCCTTGATCAGTTGCAGCGCGGCCAGGCCGACGAACACGGCGAAAATCACCACGCTGATGATCGACGTCGGCTTGGCCCGGGCCAAATCGCCCACCGGGTTGCTGGGGATGAACGACAGCAGCAACTGAGGGATGTTGAGGTCGGCGACCTTGCCGGCATAGTCCGTCTGGATAGCCTGCAGCCGCGCCGCTTCAGGAATGCCCGCCACCAGGCCTTCAGCGCTGAGGCCGAACAGGTTGGTCAGAAGGATGCCGATCAGCGCGGCGATGGCGGTGGTCAGCAGCAGCGTGCCGATACTCAGCACACTGATGCGACCGAGCGAAGAGGCGTTATGCAGGCGCGCCACGGCGCTCAGGATCGAGGCGAAGATCAGCGGCATGATGATCATCTGCAGCAAGCCCACGTACCCGTTGCCGACCAGGTCGAGCCAGGCAATGGTGGCCTTGAGCACCGGATGACCAGCGCCGTAGATCGTGTGCAAGACCATGCCGAACAGCACGCCCAGGCCGAGGCCAAGCAAGACTTTCTTGGCCAGGCTCCAGTCGCTACGAGGAATTTTTACCAGGCCCAGCAATAAGGCCAGGAACGCCAGCAGATTGAGTGACAACGGCAGGTTCATTGAAGCTCCGGAAAACTGAAGAGTGAGCGTCGCCTCTATGTGCGATTTCGAACTCAAATGCTAACAGTCTGAAAACTGGCTTATTTATACCTAGATGGAATTTGCTTAGATCTAAACAGAATATACCCATCAAGGTAGGTGCATGATTACTCGATAATTCCCGCTGGCAAGCGCCCTGCCTTGCCGGTCGAGCAAGGCGAACTGCCAACCCTCAGAGGTTTGCGTCCGAACCATCCTGATCGATTGCCCGTTGGCTACATTTTCGGCTTCGAGCCGCGGCATGCGGTTGCCGGAGGACATGGCGTCGGGGCAATCGTGGAGCACGACACGGGCACCCCGAGTGTCCCAGTCGGCCTCGCATCTGCGCTCGATGATTGCCCCGCTGAAGCCGATGACGCTGTCTGCCAAGGCCAGTGTCGAAACCAGGCCTAGGCATGCCAGGGTTGTTGCGTTGAGTGGGCTGATCCGGGTCATTGCGGTCACTGCCTCTTTTATTTTTCTGGCAGTGTAGGAGTGTCACCAGTGCCGCAGGCAAAAAAAACCGGCGCACGGGGCGCCGGTTGGTGTTTTTCAGACGCTTCCTACAAGCCGTCCAACATCGCCTTGTTGCGGACCGCACCCTTGTCGGCACTGGTAGCCAGCAGGGCGTAGGCCTTCAGCGCGGTGGTCACCTTGCGCGGACGCACTTCGACCGGCTTCCAACCTTTCTTGTCCTGCTCGATGCGCCGATGCGACAGCTCTTCATCGCTGACCAGCAGGTTGATGCTGCGGTTAGGGATGTCGATCAGCACCTTGTCGCCATCACGCACCAGACCAATGGCACCGCCCGCAGCGGCTTCCGGCGAAGCATGGCCGATCGACAGGCCAGAAGTACCGCCCGAGAAGCGACCGTCGGTGAGCAGGGCGCAGGCTTTACCGAGGCCCTTGGACTTCAGGTACGAGGTCGGGTAGAGCATTTCTTGCATGCCCGGGCCGCCTTTCGGACCTTCGTAGCGGATGATGACGATGTCGCCGGCCTGGACTTCGTCGGCGAGAATGCCGCGCACCGCGCTGTCCTGGCTTTCGAAGATCTTCGCGTTACCTTCGAACACGTGGATCGACTCATCGACACCGGCAGTCTTCACCACGCAGCCGTCGAGGGCGATGTTGCCGTACAGCACAGCCAGGCCGCCTTCTTGCGAATAGGCGTGCTCGAAGCTGCGGATACAGCCGTTTTCACGGTCGTCATCAAGGCTTTCCCAGCGGGTCGACTGGCTGAAGGCCGTCTGCGTCGGGATGCCGGCAGGGCCGGCCTTGAAGAAGGTGTGCACCGCTTCATCGTCGGTCTGGGTGATGTCCCACTTGGCGATGGCTTCTTCCATGCTGGCGCTGTGCACGGTCGGCAGGTCGGTGTGCAGCAGGCCGCCGCGGGCCAGCGAGCCGAGGATGCTGAAGATGCCGCCGGCACGGTGGACGTCTTCCATGTGGTACTTCTGGATGTTCGGCGCAACCTTGCACAACTGCGGCACCACGCGCGACAGACGATCGATGTCACGCAGGTCGAAGGCGACTTCGCCTTCCTGGGCCGCGGCCAGCAGGTGCAGGATGGTGTTGGTCGAACCGCCCATGGCGATGTCGAGCATCATGGCGTTTTCGAACGCCTTGAAGTTGGCGATGCTGCGCGGCAGCACCGACTCATCGTTGTCGCCGTAGTAGCGCTTGCACAGCTCGACGATGGTCCGCCCGGCGGTGAGGAACAACTGCTCGCGGTCGGAGTGGGTGGCCAGGGTCGAACCGTTGCCCGGCAGGGCCAGGCCCAAGGCTTCGGTCAGGCAGTTCATCGAGTTGGCGGTGAACATCCCGGAGCAGGAGCCGCAGGTCGGGCAGGCGCTGCGCTCGTACTCGGCAACCTTCTCGTCGCTGGCGCTGGAGTCGGCGGCGATGACCATGGCGTCGACCAGGTCCAGGCCGTGGCTGGCCAGTTTGGTCTTGCCGGCTTCCATCGGGCCGCCGGAGACGAAGATCACCGGGATGTTCAGGCGCAGGGCGGCCATCAGCATGCCAGGGGTGATCTTGTCGCAGTTGGAGATGCACACGATGGCGTCGGCGCAGTGCGCGTTGACCATGTACTCGACGGCGTCAGCGATGATCTCGCGGCTCGGCAGCGAATAGAGCATGCCGTCGTGGCCCATGGCGATGCCATCGTCGACCGCGATGGTGTTGAATTCCTTGGCCACGCCACCGGCGCGTTCGATCTCGCGGGCAACCAGTTGGCCCAGGTCCTTCAGGTGCACATGCCCTGGGACGAACTGGGTGAACGAGTTGGCGATGGCGATGATCGGTTTCTTGAAGTCGTCATCCTTCATGCCAGTGGCACGCCACAGGGCACGGGCACCGGCCATGTTGCGGCCGTGGGTGGAAGTCTTGGAACGATAATCAGGCATGAAGCACTCCTGGCGGCTGAATCAGGTCAGAAACTAATAGGGGAGTGAGCTTCTCTTGTCCTTTGCACCGAAGGCCGATAGCCGCTGGTACGGATGAGGCCGAACACGCTGCGGGATCGCCGCAGGCTCGACCAGAGCTCATAAACCCGCCGGGGGATGTCTGGCGATGAATACGCCGATTCTACACCGCTGGCGCCTGGAAGGAATGACGATGTGCCGGGTGGGTACAGGCCGGCCTATGGCCGAAGTGTCGTAGGACGCTTCCGAAACGTCCCGATGGGCGGTTTTTCCTGCTGACGGGAGTACCGTGCCTGCCTATGATCCCCGCGCCGCATGTGCGGCTTACCGAGATACACCCTCAATGGACCTTCCCAGTTTTCAGTTCATCGCGAACCGCATTCTGGCACTGAGCGCGCCGTCGCCAGGGCTGCCGAAGGCTTGTACCTGAGAGGGTGAGGTCGGTAGGCGCCTGGGTGGGCGCCTGGAGACACCTCATGCACTACTCCCCCGATTTTATCGATGCACAATCCCGCCAACGGCGGGCTGCCCAAGCTCGACGCGACGGCCTGCTCCAGCCTGGGCGCTATGCCGAAGGCACCGCCGGCGCATTGATGATCAGCGAATACTCGAGCCTGGACAGCGGTTTGAGCGCTACCCAGGCCATCGACATGCTGCGCCGTGAGGCGGCGGATGCCGAAACCATCTATCAATCCTATGTGCTCGATGAGCAGCGCAACC
This sequence comes from Pseudomonas sp. BP8, assembly GCF_017875955.1. Lineage (GTDB taxonomy): Bacteria > Pseudomonadota > Gammaproteobacteria > Pseudomonadales > Pseudomonadaceae > Aquipseudomonas. Next base: position 824,566 of record NZ_JAGINK010000001.1, read on the forward strand.
TGCTCGGTACCGTCTCGTTACGCGAATTGATCCTGGCGGCCCCTGACCAGGCCATCGATCAGTTGATGGTGCACACGGTCATCTGCGTGTGCACCAGCACCCTGCAGGAAGAGGTCGCTCGGCTGATCCGCAAGCATGACCTGCTGGCAGTGCCAGTGCTCGATGAGGCCGGGCGCCTGGTCGGTATCGTCACCTGTGACGAGGCTTTGGACGTGGTGGTCGAAGAGGCTACCGAAGACTTTCACAAGGGCGCCTTGATCGCCAACCATATCGGCAATCTGCGTGATGCAACAGTCGGGCTGCTCTATCGCAAGCGTGTGTTGTGGTTGGTCCTGCTGGTGTTTGGCAATCTGTTCTCCGGGGCGGGGATTGCCGCCTTCGAGGACACCATTGCCGCGCACATTGCGCTGGTGTTTTTCCTGCCCTTGCTGGTCGACAGTGGTGGCAACGCCGGTGCGCAGTCGGCAACCCTGATGGTACGCGGCCTGGCCACGGGGGATGTGGTCATGCGGGACTGGTTGCGCATGCTCGGCAAGGAGTGTGGGGTGGCCTTGGCACTGGGTGGCACCATGGCGATTGCGGTGGCGTCGTTGGGGATGTTGCGCGGCGGGACCGACATTGCCCTGATCGTCGCCAGCAGCATGTTGTTGATCGTGTTGATTGGCAGCCTGATCGGCATGAGCCTGCCGTTTATGCTGAGCCGCATCAAGCTTGATCCTGCTACTGCTAGTGGGCCTTTGGTGACTTCGATTGCGGACGCGGTGGGGGTGTTGATCTACTTCGGGATCGCTTCGCAGGTGCTGGAGATCTGATCTGTACTTGAGAGCGGGGGCTGCGCAGCAGCCCCCATTCATCACTCGGATGAATCAGCTATTAGGCAGCAACCGGCAGGTGATGCTCTTGATGTAGCGGGTTTCCGGGATCGCCGGGTGCACCGGATGGTCCGGGCCTTGGCCGCCGCGCTCCAGCAGTTGCATGTTGCGGTCAAGATGGCGGGCGCTGGTCAGCAGGATGCTGTTCAGGTCGTCCTCGGGCAGGTGCATCGAGCACGATGCACTGACCAGGATGCCGTCCTTGTTGAGCATGCGCATGGCCTGTTCGTTGAGGCGGCGGTAGGCGGCCTCGCCGTTTTTCAGGTCTTTCTTGCGCTTGATGAAGGCGGGTGGGTCGGCAATGATCACGTCGAAACGCTCTTCGGCAGCCTTCAGTTCGCGCAGCGCCTCGAACACGTCACCTTCGATGCAGGTGACTTTTTCGCTGATGCCGTTCAGCGCAGCGTTGCGCTCGACGCCATCGAGGGCGAAGCTCGAAGCATCCACGCAGAACACTTCACTGGCGCCAAACGCGCCGGCCTGCACACCCCAGCCCCCGATGTAGCTGAACAGGTCGAGCACGCGTTTGCCCTTGACGTACGGCGCCAGGCGCGCACGGTTCATGCGGTGATCGTAGAACCAGCCGGTCTTCTGCCCTTCACGCACAGGGGCTTCGAACTTGACGCCGTTCTCTTCCAGCGCGACCCAGTCCGGGACCTCGCCGTAGACCGTCTCGACATAGCGCTGCAGGCCTTCGGCATCGCGCGCGGCGGAGTCGTTCTTGAACAGGATGCCGCTCGGCTTGAGCACCTGGACCAGGGCGGCGATCACCTCGTCCTTGTGCTGCTCCATGGTCGCCGAGGCCAACTGGACCACGAGAATGTCGAAGAAGCGGTCGACCACCAGGCCCGGCAGCAGGTCGGAATCACCGTACACCAAGCGGTAGCAAGGCTTGTCGAACAGGCGTTCACGCAGCGACAGGGCGACGTTGAGGCGGTGCACCAGCAGCGATTTGTCCAGCGCCAGCTTGATGTCGCGCGACAGCAGGCGGGCGCAGATCAGGTTGTTCGGGCTCAGTGCGACGATGCCCAGAGGTTTGCCGTTGGCCGCCTCGAGGATCGCCTGCTGGCCGGCTTGCAGGCTTTGCAGCGGGGTCGCGGTGACATCGACCTCGTTGCTGTAGACCCACAGGTGGCCGGCGCGCAGACGGCGATCGGCATTGGCTTTGAGGCGTAGGCTGGGCAGGGACATGACGTCGCTCCGGAAAAAAGAGCGGGAGTATACCGCGTTGGTCGTGGCTTCGGCGTGGCCGCGCGACAAAGCGTAAGGCCGCCGCAGACACCTTCGGTAGTACGTTCAGCACCTTCTGATTGATCCAGCGCTTGGTACGCTGGCGGGGTACAGGAGTAGAATCGCCTGTCATCAGCGAGCGTGTGCACATGTCCCAGGAACTCAGCCCCGAACAGATCCAACAAGCCTTGCAAGGCATTACCATTCCGCCGCAGCCGCAGATCATGGTCGATCTGCAGTTCGAGCAGTACATGCCCGACCCGGATCTGGAAACCATCGCCAAGCTGATAGCGCAGGACCCAGGCTTGTCTGGCGCCTTGCTTAAGTTGGTGAATTCGCCGCACTTCGGCCTTTCCAACAAGATCGGCTCGATCCAGCGCGCGGTCAATCTGCTGGGCAGCCGCTCGATCATCAACCTGATCAACGCCCAGTCGATCAAGGGCGAGATGAGCGATGAAACCATCGTTACCTTGAACCGTTTCTGGGACACCGCGCAGGACGTCGCCATGACCTGCCTGACGCTGGCCAAGCGCACCGGCCTGCAGGCTGCGGACGAGGCCTATACCCTGGGCCTGTTCCATGATTGCGGTGTACCGCTGATGCTCAAGCGCTTCCCCGACTACATGCACGTGCTCGAAGAGGCCTACGCCAAGGCGGACGAGCAGACCCGTGTGGTGGACACCGAAAACCGTGCTTACAACACCAACCATTCGGTGGTGGGCTACTTCACCGCGAAGTCGTGGCGCCTGCCCGAGCACCTCACCGGGGCCATTGCCAATCACCACAACGCCCTGGCCGTGTTCCGCGACGAATCCTCGCGCAATACCCAGACCCAGCTGAAGAATCTGCTGGCCGTGCTGAAGATGGCCGAGCACATTTGCGCGTCCTACCGGGTGCTGGGCAGCCAGGCGGTCGACCATGAATGGAACGCGATTGCCCCGCTGGTACTCGACTACATCGGCCTTTCGGAGTACGACTTCGAAAACCTCAAGCAGACCATTCGTGAACTGGGCGGGCACTGACCAATGCCAGAATTACCCGAAGTCGAAACCACCCGCCGCGGCATCGCCCCTCATCTGGAGGGCCAGCGGGTCAGCCGGGTGATCGTGCGTGAGCGGCGCCTGCGCTGGCCGATTCCGGAAGACCTCGATGTGCGATTGTCGGGGCAGCGCATCATCACCGTGCAGCGCCGGGCCAAATACTTGCTGATCAATGCCGAGGTGGGCACGTTGATCAGCCACCTGGGGATGTCGGGCAACTTGCGGCTGGTGGAGCAGGGCTTGCCGGCCTCTCGGCACGAGCATGTGGATATCGAACTGGAGTCGGGGATGGCGCTGCGCTACACCGATCCGCGGCGCTTTGGGGCCATGCTCTGGTCGCTCGACCCGCTCAACCACGAACTGCTCTTGCGCCTGGGCCCGGAGCCGTTGACCGACCTGTTCGACGGCGATCGTCTGTTCCAGCTTTCGCGTGGCCGGACGATGGCGGTCAAGCCGTTCATCATGGATAACGCCATCGTGGTCGGGGTGGGCAATATCTACGCGACCGAGGCGTTGTTCGCTGCCGGGATCGACCCGCGCCGTGAAGCGGGCGGGATTTCCCGCGCGCGCTACTTGAGGCTGGCGATCGAGATCAAGCGAGTACTGGCAGCGGCCATCGAGCGTGGCGGCACGACGTTGCGTGACTTTATCGGTGGCGATGGGCAGCCGGGGTATTTCCAGCAGGAGCTGTTTGTCTACGGGCGCGGCGGGATGCCGTGCAAGGTGTGTGGCACGCCGTTGCGCGAGCTCAAGCTGGGGCAGCGTGCGAGCGTGTACTGCCCGCGTTGTCAGCGTTAACTCGACCTAATGCCTGTCAGTTAAAACGTGTTCGTCTGTTTTGGGGCTGCTTTGCAGCCCTTTCGCGACACAAGGCCGCTCCCACAGTGTTCGCTTTTGCCCTGTATATATCGGTATACGCGATAGTTGTGGGAGCGGCCTCGTGTCGCGCAAGGGCCGCAAAGCGGCCCCAGCTTTTAACTGACTAGGGAAGCACCACAGCCTCACCTACGCCACGCGGATCACTCGCAGCCTCCAGGCTTCTCGCTGCCTTGTCCCAATACAGCACCTGCTGGTTGCCATAGCTGCGCCCCAAGTCCTTCAGGCGATAGCCGCGAGCGGCCAGCTCAGCCTTCTGCGCCTCGTCGAAGGTGCCCGGTTCGTGCTCGACGACATCCGGCAGATACTGGTGGTGATAGCGGCCTATCGCCGGCCACTCAGCCACCGGTCGCCCTTCCAGAAAACCCATCACCGACAGCAGCACCATGCTCGGAATGCGGCTGCCGCCGGGCGTCCCGAAGCTGGCGAACTGGCTTGGGCTTTCGATAAAACTCGGGCTCATGCTCGACAAGGGCCGCTTGCCGGCCGCCACGGCATTGGCCTTGCTGCCAGCCAGGCCATAGCTGTTGCTGCCCTGTGGGTCGGCGGCGAAGTCGTCCATCTCGTTGTTCAGCACCACCCCGGTGCCGGGCACGGTGAACGCCGCGCCAAAGGGCAGGTTGACCGACAATGTCGCCGAGACCGCATTGCCGTGCGCGTCGTTCACCGCAAAATGCGTGGTGTGGTCACCTTCGCGCCAGGCCGGAGCGGGTGCCAGGGCGCTGCTCGGCGTGGCCTGGTGCACATCGATACTGTCGGCCAGGCCGGTCAGGTAACTGCGTGCCAGCAGGTGGTTGAGCGGGTTGTTGACGTAGTCGGGGTCACCGAGCAGGCCGCGATCGCGATACGCCCGGCGCAGCACTTCAATCACGTAATGGCTGCGCTGCACGGGGTGCGCGCTTTGCCAAGGCAGGCGCTGGAGCATCGCCAGACTCTGCGCCAAGGCCACGCCACCGGCGGAGGGCGGTGGGCTGCTGATCAGTTCGCGCTGCTCGGCGAGTTTGAAACGCAACGGCGCACGCCAGGCACTGCGGTAATTGGCCAGGTCATCGAGGGTCCAGATACCACCCGCCGCACGCACCCCGTCGACCAACTGCTGCGCCAGTGCACCACGGTAAAACCCGTCGCGGCCATGTTCGGCAAGCTGCTGCAGGGTGTTGGCCAGTTCGGGTTGGCGGATCACCGTACCCAGCGCCGGAACCTGCTGGTCACGCAGAAACAGCTGGGCGCTCTGCGCATCATCACGCAGTGCAGCGAGGCGCATCTTGGCCCGGTCACGGTAGATTCGATCGACGGCAAAGCCCTGGTTGGCCAGGCGAATGGCGGGGGCGAGGCTGTCCTTGAGCGGCAGTTGGCCATGGCTGGCGGCAAGCTCGGCCAGGGCCTGGGGCAGGCCCGGGATGCCGGCAGCCAACGGGCCATTGATCGACAACCCCGGGCTGACCTGGCCATCCTTGAGGTACATGTCGGCCGTGGCGGCAGCGGGCGCGCGCTCACGGGCATCGAGGAAACGGTAGGCCGGGGTCTCGCCTGCTTCGCGCAACAGGAAGAAGCCGCCGCCGCCGAGTCCCGAACCATAGGGCTCGACCACGGCCAGTGCAGCGCTGACGGCGATGGCGGCATCGAAGGCGTTGCCGCCCTGCTCGAGAATCAACTGCGCTGCTGCAGTGGCGTCGGCATGCGGGCTGGCAATCGCCGCGCGGCCAGGCGCCTGCGCCTGGGCCGCAGTCGCCAGCAGCGCGAGGGCAGCGGCAAGGGCTACATTGCGAACCGCAGCGACGAACGGCACTAGGCCTTACCGGTAATCCGGCGGTATTTGGCCATCAGCTCGTCTTCGGACTCCGGATGGGCTTCATCCAGCGGGATGCAGTCGACCGGGCAGACCTGTTGGCACTGCGGCTCGTCATAATGGCCCACGCACTGCGTGCACAGGTTCGGGTCGATCACATAGATCTCTTCGCCTTGCGAGATGGCAGCGTTCGGGCACTCGGGTTCGCAGACGTCGCAGTTGATGCAATCGTCGGTGATGATCAGGGACATGGGGGCTCCGGCCGGGGCTCTTGGCCCGGGCATGTTTCATACCTAATGGGCACAATTGTGCCGCAATCGCGCCCGCAGTGCACGCGGGCGCGAAGATCAGGCAGCGAGGATCACTTCTTGAAGCGTTCGGTCAGGGCTTCAGCCACCACCGGATGGACAAACTTGGTGATGTCTCCGCCGAGTGCGGCAATCTCTCGCACCAGGGTCGAAGAGATGAACGAGTAGCGCTCCGAAGGCGTCAGGAACAGGCTTTCGACGTCCGGCGCCAGCTGACGGTTCATGTTCGCCAACTGGAACTCGTACTCGAAGTCCGAAACCGCGCGCAGGCCGCGCAAGAACACATTGGCGCCCTTTTCCTTGGCGAAATGTGCCAGCAGGCTGGAGAAGCCGATGACTTCGACATTGGGCAGGTGCTTGGTGACCTCACGCGCCAGCGCTACCCGTTGTTCCAGGGGGAACAGCGGATTCTTCTTCGGGCTGGCGGCCACTGCGATGATCACATGGTCGAACAGGCGCGAAGCGCGTTCGACCAGATCGCCGTGGCCCTTGGTAATAGGGTCGAAAGTACCCGGATACAACACTCGGTTCATCGCGTCATCCTGGCTGGAGTGCGTTGGGGAGTCGGATGGTAGCGCAGCGACTGCGCCCGGCCAAGTCGCGCGGCCTGACGAAGGCACTATAGACAGTGCGGGTATGGCTTGTCATGTCCTGCGCATGTTCCTGGCTGGTCAGCGAATTATCAGCTTGTACGCCAGACGCTGCGTGGCTTTGCCATATGGCGTAAAGATCAGCCCGGTGACGATTGTGTCGAGGTCGAAATGTACCGGGGGCAGGGTAGAAGACGAAGTCATGCGGGTTTCGAAGGGTTGTGAACCCCTCGAGGTTGTATGCTGACGGGGATCATCGGGTAGGTTTTTTCAGGCTCTTCATGGATTGGCGGGGGGATGGGGCTTGGGGGCTTATCCATTTGATGTGGTGGGTTTTCTGGCCCCTTCCGCCCTTACGGCGGGTCACTTTTTGGCAAACGCCCCAAAAAGTAACCAAAAAGGTCTCGGCTCCGTCATCCGGCCCTCCGCTGCGCTCCGGGTTCCCTCGCTCCGGTCTTGCTCCGGGAGGACCGCGCTGTACGGCCCATCCTGGGCCTCAGCGCTTTCCGGCCATCCATGGCCTCCACCTCCCTGCGCAAGACCTGCGCTCGGCCTCCTGAAGTCGCTGTAGATCAAGAGCAAGATCAAGATCAACAGCCAGGGCAACGGCAGGCGAATCGCTGCGCTCTCGCTTTTGTTTATTTACCAGCGGATTTGTGGGGTGGCTGGCAGGGCTGCGCCCTGCGATTTGTATTGGCAGTACCGGCCTCTTCGCGGGACAAGCCCGCTCCTACAGGTACAGCGCTGAATTCAAAATTTGCGCGATACCTGTAGGAGCGGGCTTGTCCCGCGAAGAGGCCCGAATATCCACCACACCTGCCACTATCGAAGACAACGCCAGCCCAGACGCCGCCCGTAACTTCGCGACTTCAGAAGACCGGAGCGAGGGAACCCGTAGCGCAGCGGAGGGCCGGATGCAGGAGCAAGCGGTTTTTGGTTACTTTTTTCCAAGAACAAAAGTGACCCGCCGTAAGGACGGAAGGGGCCAGTGGCGCCACCCCATCAAATGGATAAGCCCACAATTCCTAAGCCAGCCAAGCCAAGCCAAGCCAAGCCAAGCCAAGCCAAGCCCACAGATCATCTCCCCCAACAATCCGTGAAGAACCTTTTTCATGCGGCTTACCGATGCATCCCGCCCCGAATTAACCGTAAGATGGGTCTATCAACAAGCCTGCAGACCGGAGCAGAGCATGGCCCCGCGCATCAAGACCCGAGAGCGCATCGTGCAGAACAGCCTGGAGTTGTTCAATCAGCAGGGCGAGCGCAGCGTCAGTACCAACCATATCGCTGCGCACATGGAGATTTCGCCAGGCAACCTGTACTACCACTTCGCCAACAAACAGGCGATCATCGCTGTGCTCTTCAGCCAATACGAAGAGCTGGTGGACAGCTTTCTGCGGCCACCCCAAGGCCGCGCCGCCACCGTCGAGGACAAGCGTTTCTACCTCAAGGCATTGCTCGCGGCGATGTGGAATTTCCGCTTTCTCCATCGCGACCTCGAGCACCTCCTGGAAAGTGACCCTGAGCTGGCCGCCCGCTACCGGCGCTTCTCGCAACGCTGCCTGCTGCAGGGCCAGGCGATCTACCGGGGCTTTGTCGATGCCGGCATCCTGGCCATGGAGCCGATGCAGATCGAGTCGCTGACCATCAACGCCTGGATTGTGCTGACCTCTTGGGTCCGTTTTCTGAGTACCACCCGTGAGCATTCTGCGCACCTGGGTGAAGAAGCCTTCAAACGCGGTGTCTATCAGGTACTGGTGCTGGAACTCGGCTTCGTCACCGCCGAGGCCCGGGCGGCGGTGGACGCCCTCTGCGAGGAATTCCACATCCCCTTCAATCAGGCCCTGGAGCAATGAACCAAGGCCTTCATGCCATCGATCAGGAGACTGTCATGCCCCTTGCGCAATTGATCACCCCACAGCAGCTGGCCGAGCAACTGGGCTCGCCGGGGCTGGTGATCCTTGATTGTCGTTTTGCCTTGGAAGACGTGGACTACGGCCAACGCAGTTATGCCGAAGGGCATATCGCCGGGGCGCACTTTGCCGATCTGGAGCGCGACCTCAGCGGCAAGGTAGTCAAGGGCAGCACCGGTCGGCATCCGCTGCCCGAGGCTGGGCGGCTGGTCGAGCGCCTGCGCGAGTGGGGGGTGGATGACGCCAGCCAGGTGGTGCTGTACGACGACGGCCCAGGGGCTTTTGCTGCCCGTGCCTGGTGGCTGCTGGCGTGGCTGGGCAAGCGCGATGGGGTGTTTATTCTCGATGGCGGCCTCAAGGCGTGGCACGCGGCTCATCTACCGCTGAGCCTGGATCCTGCGGTGAAGCGCGATGGCAATTTCAGCGGTGAAGCCGACGCGGAGCTGTTGATCGATGCCGAGCAATTGGCCGCGCAACTGGGGGCACCGCAACTGACCCTGATCGATGCCCGCGGCCTGCCGCGTTTTCGCGGTGAGGTCGAGCCGATCGATCCTGTGGCGGGGCACATTCCGGGTGCGCAGTGCGCGGCCTTCACCGACAATTTGGGCGCTGATGGACGCTTCTTGCCGGCGGAGCAGCTCAAGCAGCGCTTTGCCGAGAAGCTCGCCGGGCGTGCGCCAGAGGCGCTGGTGGCGTATTGCGGGTCAGGGGTGACGGCCTGCCATGATCTGTTTGCGTTGGCGCTGGCCGGTTATCCGTTGGGCAGGCTGTACGCGGGCTCGTGGAGCGAGTGGATCAATGATCCGCAGCGTGGAGTGGCTACCGGCGATTGAGCGTATGGCCTGTGCCGGCCTCTTCGCGGGGCAAGCCCGCTCCTACAGGGGTGCCGTCAGCCCGTACCTGTAGGAGCGGGCTTGCCCCGCGAAGAGACCGGCACGGCCCGCCGCTAACAGCCATCCGCCAACCACTGCGGGATCCTGCGCTCCAGGTAATAACCTGGCTTGCGCAGGCTGCCGTCGACAAACCCGACGTGCCCACCCCGGCTGTGCAGTTCGAACTGCGTCTGCGGCGCCAGCTCATCGGCGGTCGGCAGGCTGTGGCCAAACACGAACGGGTCGTCGCTGGCGTGGATGATCAAGGTCGGCGTGCGGTTCTCACCCAGGTAATAGCGACTCGAGGCACGCCGGTAGTAATCGTGCACATCGCTGTAGCCATTTAGCGGCGCAGTCACCTTGCCGTCGAAATCCCAGAATGTGCGCAGGTTGCGCAAGGAGCCAAGGCGCTCGATTTCGGCCAGCCTGTCATGATGACCCTGGTCGCGGAAATGGCGCTGCTTGTCTTGCACGTAAGCGAGCATCTCGCGCATGAAATGCGCTTGATACACCTTGGAAAAGCCCAGCCCGATGCGGTCAGCGCACTGATCCAGGCGAAACGGCACCGATACCGCAACCGCCGCCTGCAACTGGCTGGCTGAACCACTTTCACCCAGATACTTGAGCAGCACGTTACCGCCCAGTGAATACCCCACCGCATACAGCGGCGCCAGTGGCCGTTGTGCGCGCAAGTGGCGAATGGTCTCGGCCAGGTCTTCGCTGGCGCCGGAGTGATAACTGCGCGCAAGCAGGTTCGGCTCGCCGGAGCAGCCACGCCAGTTCAATGCGACGCTGGCCCAGCCACGGGCCTGCAGCGTTTGCTGCAAGCCCTTCACATAGGGCGAACTGGATGAGCCGGTCAGGCCATGCAGGACCAGCACCAGCGGGGCGTCGAGCTGATGCGGCCCGTGCCAGTCGAGGTCGAGAAAATCACCATCGGCCAACCACAGGCGTTCGCGCTTGCGCTCAAACGCGGGCAGCTTGCGCCAGAGTGGACCCCACAAGGTTTGCAGGTGGGGGTTGGCAAGGCCGGTGGCCGGACGAAAACGGTCGGTGGGGCTGGGCATACTGTGTGACTCGTGATGTGCCGGACTAGAGTGCCATGAAACAGCGCGCCTGTACCTGCGCTATTGGTCGCTGGCCGGTGGTGCTGGCAAAGGCTGCTGATCCGCCACGGTACCGACGCTGACCAGCACCGGGCGGGTCAGGTCGAGCCGATGATTCAGCACGTCGCGTACCGCGTGTGGCGTGACCTCGAGCAACTGCTCGAGGTAGCGCTCGAGGTGGTCGGCGGGCAGGCGCAGATGGCCGTTTTCGCTCAGCATGGCCACCAGTGACTGATTGGTGGCGACAGTTCTGAGCAAGCGGCCAATCACCTGCTGGCGGGCAACGTCGAGTTCGCTGTCGCTCGGACCTTGTTCGATGAAGGTGCTCAACAGCGCCATTACCCGCTGCTCAGAGGCCTCGACGTACGCGACGGCGACACTCCATTCGATCGACAGGAAACCGCCAGCGCTGAGCGGCGACAACCGTGAATGGACATCATAGGTAAGCCCAAGCTGCTGGCGTAGCTCGCGCATCAGGCGTGAATCCAGGCCTGTGCCCAGTACCTCGCTGGCCAGCACCATGGCAGCGTATTCGGGTTCGCTCGCCTGCAGGGCCATTGGTACGGCCATGAGCATGCTGGTATTGGCGCCGGGTAGCTCGACATGCAGCTTGCGCGCTTCAGCTCTGGGTATCGCTGGCAGTTCAACGGCCGCCCAGCCTTGCGGCAGTGCCTGACAGATCTGTTCGACGATCGCCTCGGCGTCACTTCGCGACAGGTCGCCGACCAGTGACAGCTCCAGGTTGTTGGCGGCATAGGCCCGCTGATGAAAGGCCCGCAGGTCGTCGCAGGTTGCCGCGTCGATACCCGCCGTGGTGCTGCCGTACGGGTTGCCATAGGGATGGCCGGCAAACAGGTGCATGAACGCTTCGCTGCGGGCGCGAATCACCGGCAAGCCTGCGCGATATGTCTGCAGGGCATGCAGTTGTTGCTTCACCTTTGCCAGTTCCGGGGCGGGAAAGGCAGGCCGCGCGACCATCGCGGTGAACAGCTCGAGGGCAGGTGTAAGCAGGGCGCTGGCGCTCAGGCTGCGCAAGCTCAGGGTGGCATGCTCAAGGCGCAGCGAGGACTTGACGATCGCGCCCAGGCGTTCGATCTGCTCGGTGAACTGCGCGGCATCCAGCGCATCCGTGCCTTCGTCGAGCATGTACAGGGTCAGGGCAGCCAGCCCTGACAGCTCGCTGTCCTGGCAGCTGCCGGCATCGAACCGCAGCACCAGGTCGACCATTGGCAGCTGGCGCGCCTGGACGAAGCGCACACGGGCGCCGGACGGGCTCTGCCAGGTCTGGACCTCGGCGTGCGGGTGTTCGCTCTGGCTCAGGTCAAGACCTGCAAGGGAGGTAAGGCCAGCAGTGCTCTGAGTCAGGGTGGTAGGTTCACGCATGGCGGGCCTCTGCGGCAGTCATGTAAGTGGTGCTCAGGCGGTCCTGAGTGAGGTAGGTGAGGGCGACTCGCTGAACGTCCTCTGGGCTGACGCTATTGATCGCCTGGGCTTCATGCGCGAGCTGGCTGGGGTCCAATCCACTGCTGGCGGCCCGGCCCAGGGCATGGCCTTGTTCGGCAATGTTGTCGCGGGCGAATACCAGGCTGGCCAGCAGGCGTGCCTTGGCCCGGTTCAGCTCGCGCTCGCTTGGCGCTGAGTGGTGCAACTGTTCGATTTCGGCCCACACCTGAGGCATGGCCTGCTCCGGCGTGCCCTGCTGGGGGTTGGTGAACATGTACAAGCTCAGCAGGCTGTCGCCGCGCAGTTGATGTGCGTAGGCCGCACTCATGGCCTGCAGCAGTTGCCGTTGGTGCAGCAGGCGCTGCGGCAGGCGGGCGCTGTTGCCGTTGCCGAGCAACTGCGGCAGCAAGCGCAGCGCACAGGCTTCCTGCAACGAGCGGGCGGTGGCCTGGCTCGGCATGTTGAAGGCCATGATCAACCCATCACGCATGCCCGGCAGTGCCAGCTGTTGGCGGCGCTGTACCAGCGAGCTACCGGGCGTGGGGCGCGCGGACAGCGGCAGGCGGTTGGCCGGAATGGGCCCAAAATGGTGCTCGACCAGCGGTTGCAGGCGCTCAAGGTCGAGGTCGCCGACCACCACCAGCGTGGCATTGTTCGGATGGTACCAGCTTTGATACCAGGTGCTGACCTGGGCCCAGGTCATCTGTTCGAGGTCTGCCTGATGGCCGATCACCGGCGTGGCATAGGTGCTGGTGCCATGCGCCAGGCGCTGCGCCGCCTCGATCGCCAGTGCCAGTGGGTTGTCGTCCACCGTGGAGCGACGTTCGGCCATCACCACCTGCAGTTCTCGGGCAAACGCGGCCGGGTCCAGGGTGGCGCTGGCCATGGCGTCGGCCATGGCTTCGAGCACCACTTCCAGGCGACTGCTCGGTAAGGTCACCGGAAAGCAGGTGGCGTCGTGGGTAGTGAGGGCGTTGGGTTCGCCGCCGAGCCGGCTGACCAGCGTGGAATACTCACCGGGCGCCAGTTTGCTGCTGCCTTCGAACATCAAGTGTTCGAGCAGATGAGACAGGCCCGAATGCCCAGGCGGTTCGTAGCTTGAGCCAACGTGGTACCACAGCTGGACGCTTACCAAGGGCGCACGGTGGTCCTCACGCAGATAGACCGTGAGGCCGTTGGCGAGGGTGAACTGCTGCAAGGGCGGGCTGGCGTCAGCGGCAGGCGGCTGGCCTGACGGGATGCCGGGTGCGAAAGTCGAAGAGGTCACGCGAAGCTCCTGAATGGCGATATGGCCAAGGCAGCTTCGGTGATGGGGCGCGCTCGCCTGCGTTACATAGTTACTCAGGCGAGCGTCGGGGTGGGGCGGGCGAGCGGCTGGAGGTCAGCCGCGTTGCCACAATGCATAGTGCACCTGGCCGGTTTTCTTCTCGCGGTGCAGGCGCCAGTTGCCCGGCATCTGCAGTGAAGAAGGCGCCGCTTCGCTCTCGGTGTAGATCCACGCGCGTTCGCGCAACCACTGGCGCTCTTCGAGCAAGGTACAGGCGTTGGCCAGCAGGTCTTGATGGAACGGCGGGTCGAGGAAGACCACGTCGAACTGCTTTTTCGCCTCACCATCGAGGTAGCGCAAGGCATCGGTCTGCAGGATCTGCCCGCGCGGGCAACGCAGCAGTTCGAGGTTGTCCTTGAGGTTGCTGATCGCCGCCGGGTTGCTGTCCAGTGCCACGGCATCTTCGGCCCCGCGGGACAGGGCTTCAAGCACCAGGGCGCCGCTGCCGGTGAAGGCATCCAGCACTTGCGCGCCTTCGATGTAGGGCGCGAGCCAGTTGAACACGGTTTCGCGCACGCGATCCGGCGTCGGCCGCAGTCCCGGGCCGGCAGGCACCGCCAGGCGGCGGCTACGCCACTCGCCGGCAATGATGCGCAGGTGGCCCTGGCCTTGGCTCGCGGCTTGGCTGGCGCGGGCAGGGGTGGATGGCTTGGCCATTAATGCTCCGGTACGCCCAGCGGTTGCTCGGCGGGTTTGTCAGTAGGCGGTGGCAGTGGTTTTTGCGGCACTTTCGGGCCAACGGTAACGATGACCAGCTTGTCCGCTGCCAAGTGCTTGTTCATGGCTGTCTTGACCTGCTCGACGGTGAGGCTCTGCGACTGCTGCATGAAGTCTTCGAGCCAGGTCAGGGGCAGGTTGTAGAAGCCGATCGCGCCCAATTGGCCAACGATGCTGGCGTTACTCGCATTGGACAGCGGGAAGCTGCCAGCCAGCTCACGTTTGGCGTCGTCCAGCTCTTGCTGGGTCGGGCCGGTCTTGAGGTAGTCGGCGAGGATATCCTGAACCAGCTTGAGCGTCCCATCGCTGAGTTCGGCGCGGGTCTGCAGGTTGATCATGAACGGCCCGCGAACCTGCATCGGGCTGAACACCGAGTACACGCCGTAGGTGAGGCCGCGCTTTTCGCGGACTTCGCTCATCAGGCGGGTGCCGAAGGCGCCGCCACCGAGGATCTGGTTACCCAGCGACAGCGCGGCCCAGTCCGGGTCCTGACGGTCGATGCCCAGCTCGGCCAGCATCAGGTGCGTCTGCTTGGACGGGAAGTCGATGTGGGTCGTGCCCGCTACAGGTGCGCTCGGTTCGGTGGGCTTGGCCAGGGCCGCCCCCTTGGGCAGCGCTGCGGAGACCTGAGCGGCGATGGCTTCGGCTTCGCTGCGGTCGAGGTCGCCGACCAGCGCGATCACCGCATTGCCAGCGGCGTAGGCCTTGGCATGGAAGGCGCGCAACTGCTCAAGCGTAATCGGTGGGATGCTCTGCGAGGTACCGTCGCTTGGCTGGGCGTAAGGGTGGCTGCCATACAGGTTGGCGAACAGCGCCTTGCCACCGATCGTGCCTGGGCTCTGCTTCTCGTACTCGAAGCCGGCCAGCATCTGGTTCTTGATGCGCTTGAGGGCGTCTTCCGGGAAAGTCGGCTTGCCGACCACGTCGGCGAACAGCTTCAGGGCTGGCTCGCGCTTGTCGACTGCGCTGAGGCTACGCAGGGTGGCCACGGCCATGTCGCGGTATGAACCATTGCCAAAGTCGGCGCCTAGGCCTTCGAAGCCCTCGGCGATGGCGGTGACGTCCTTGCCGGCAACGCCTTCGTTGAGCATGGCGTTGGTCAGGCTGGCCAGGCCAGGCGTGCCGCCGTCCTGGCTGCTGCCGGCAGCGAAGGTCACGCGCAGGTCGAACATCGGCAGCTCGCGCGCCTCGACGAACAGCACGCGGGCGCCCTCAGTGGTATTCCAGCTCTGAATGTTCAGCTGACGTCGGCTGGGCGCCTTACCGTCCAGTTCGGCCAGCGACTGCAGGGTGTTGGCCGGCCGTGCGGCGTTGCTGTCTGGCTTGCTGGCGTTATCAGACTGGGCCGGGCGGGCCAGCAGGAAGGCGCCAGCCACCACCAGCGCGATGAGGCCGACACCGATCAGGGTGTAGCGTGGGGCGCTGCGATCACTCATGAGCGGACTCCTCGGGCAGTACATGGGCAACGCTCAGGCGTTCGCGGGTGAAGTAGGTGCGGGCGGCGTCCTGGATGTCCTGCGGAGTTACGCGCTTGAGTTCGTCCAGCTCGCTGTCGATCAGCTTCCAGGACAGGCCGACAGTTTCCAGCTGGCCGATGGTGGTGGCCTGGCTGCTGATGGAGTCGCGGTCATACACCAGCCCGGCAATGACCTGGGCACGCACGCGCTCAAGCTCTTCAGCGGTGGGCGGGGTAGTCTTGAGTTCGTCGAGCAACTGCCAGATGCCTTTTTCGACATCGGCCAGGGTCTTCTGCTTCTGCACGTTCGGCGTCGCCGAGATGAGGAACAGGCTGTCGCCGCGGGTAAAGGCGTCGTAACCGGACGAGGCGCCGGCCACCAGCTCCTGGCCGCGCTCCAGGCGTGCCGGCATGCGCGCGCTGTAACCGCCGTCGAGCAGGGCCGAGATCAGGCGCAGGGCGTGCACTGTGCGTGGGTCCTTGGCAGTGGCCAGGCCTGGCACGTTGAAGCCGTAGATCAGGGTGGGCAATTGGCTGCGCACGTGCAGGGTGAGCTGGCGCTGGCCGGGTTCGGCGAGCTCCAGCGGCAGCTTGGACGGCGGCACGCTGCGCTTGGGGATGGCGCCAAAGTACTTCTGGGCCAGGCCCTTGACCTCGTCGACGGTGACGTCACCGACCACCACCAGGGTGGCGTTGTTCGGGGCGTACCACGACTCGTACCAATGGCGCAGTTCCTCGACCTTCATCCGCTCGAGGTCGGCCATCCAGCCGATGGTCGGCGTGTGGTAGCCGCTGGCCGGGTAGGCCATGGCGCGGAACAGCTCGAGCGCCTTGGCGTTGGGCTTATCGTCGGTGCGCAGGCGGCGCTCCTCTTTGATTACCTCGATCTCGCGGCTGAATTCGTCGGCCGGCAGGCGCAGGCTGGCCAGGCGATCGGCTTCAAGCTCGAACGCGACCGGCAGGCGATCACGCGCCAGAACCTGGTAATACGCGGTGTAGTCATCACTGGTGAAGGCGTTTTCTTCAGCACCGAGATCACGCAGGATCCGCGATGCTTCGCCAGGGCCGAGTTTGGCGCTGCCTTTGAACATCATATGCTCGAGGGCATGCGAGAGGCCGGTCTGGCCCGGGGTTTCGTAGCTGGAGCCGACCTTGTACCAGATCTGCGAGACCACCACCGGCGCGCGATGGTCTTCGCGCACGACCACTTTGAGGCCGTTATCGAGGATGAACTCGTGGGTAGGTTGCGGATCGGCGGCGAAGGCTGCCAGTGGCAGGCAGAGCGTGCTGAGCAACAGGCCAGCGGCGCGGCGGGCTAGAGCATTCATACGTTGATTAACCTGTACGGCGGCCCGCTTCGGTTTAGCGTCGGCGGGCCAGGAGGTGCTAGGATACTGATCCGGTTGCCTGGCGACCATGCCTGTCGCCGTTCTGGCCCGCAGGACCCTACGACAAAACGTTACGCATGAACCAGCCGGATTCAAGATAGTCTGTTCTGCGTGATAGAGAATTCCAGATGCGCCGCTAATGGCTCATCGCTACCCTGAGATAGCCGTCTTCCATGTTTGGTTCCAACGACGACAAAAAAGCGCCGGCCGAGGCTGGCGAGAAGAAAGGCCTGTTCGGCTGGTTCCGCAAGAAACCGCAGCAACCTGTCGCCGAACAGCCATCAACGCCTGAGCCCCAGGCTGCCGAGCCTTTGGCCGCGCAGGACGCCGTCGAGCAGCCGGCTCCGGTTGCCGAGGCGCCTCGCCCTGAGCCTGAGCCTGAGCCTGTTGTTCAAGCGCCACAGCCTGCGCCGCAGCCGGTCGTACCCGCGCCGCAACCCGTGCCAGAGCCTGTGGTACTGGCGCCGACGCCTGAGCCCGTGATCTCACCGGTCGAACCCGCACCGGTTCAGGCCTTCGAGGTGCCGGTCATTGCAGAGCCGCCGCCGATTCCGCTGGCAGTGGACCTGCCTGCGACGACGCCCGAGCCTGTGCCCGCAGTTGCCGAAATTGAGCCCCTCGTAACGCCACAGGTCAGCAGCCTGGTACTGCCCGTGGCCGAAGAGCCTGTTGCGCTGGTCCCTGACCTGGAGCCCAAGTCGCCTCCGGTCATCCCTGAGCGCACGGATTCCGAGCCTGTTGCCCCCGAGCCTGTAGCCCCTGTGCCCGTGGCGGCAGAAATCGCAACGGTCGAGCCTGAGCCCGCCCCGGCAAGCGCGCTCGCCGAGCAGTCCAAGCCCGGCTTCTTTGCCCGCCTCAAGCAAGGCCTGTCGAAGACCAGCGCCAGCATCGGCGAGGGCATGGCCAGCCTGTTCCTGGGCAAGAAGGTCATCGACGATGACTTGCTCGACGAGATCGAAACCCGTCTGCTGACCGCCGACGTCGGCGTCGAGGCCACCTCGGCCATCGTCCAGAACCTGACCCAGAAGGTCGCTCGCAAGCAGTTGGCCGATGCCGACGCGCTGTACAAGTCGCTGCAGGAAGAGCTGGCCGCGCTGCTGCGCCCGGTCGAGCAGCCGCTGAAGATCGACGCGAAGAACAAGCCCTACGTGATCCTCGTGGTCGGTGTGAACGGCGCCGGCAAGACCACCACCATCGGCAAGCTGGCCAAGAAGCTCCAGCTCGATGGCAAGAAGGTCATGCTGGCTGCGGGCGACACCTTCCGCGCCGCGGCGGTCGAGCAACTGCAGGTCTGGGGCGAACGCAACCAGATCCCGGTCATCGCCCAGCACACCGGCGCCGACTCGGCCTCGGTCATCTTCGATGCCGTGCAAGCTGCCAAGGCCCGTGGCGCCGACGTGCTGATCGCCGACACCGCCGGCCGCCTGCACACCAAAGACAACCTGATGGAAGAGCTGAAAAAGGTCCGCCGGGTGATCGCCAAGCTCGATGCCGACGCGCCGCACGAAGTGCTGCTGGTGCTCGACGCCGGTACCGGGCAGAACGCCATCAGCCAGGCCAAGTACTTCCACCAGAGCGTCGAGCTTACCGGCCTGGCCCTGACCAAGCTGGACGGCACCGCCAAAGGTGGGGTGATCTTCGCTCTGGCCAAGCAGTTCAAGCTGCCGATCCGCTTCATTGGTGTCGGTGAAGGCATTGATGACCTGCGCACCTTCGAGGCCGAGCCTTTCGTCAAAGCCCTGTTTGCCGAGCGGGACCCTTCATGATTCGATTCGAACAGGTTGCCAAGCGCTACCCTAATGGCCATGTCGGCCTGCATGAGTTGAGTTTCCGCGCTCGCCGCGGCGAGTTCCTGTTCGTAACCGGTCACTCCGGCGCTGGCAAGAGCACCTTGTTGCGCCTGTTGCTGGCCATGGAGCGCCCGACCAGTGGCAAGCTGCTGCTGGCCGGGCAGGACCTGGGTCAGATCAGCAACGCGCAGATTCCGTTCTTGCGCCGGCAGATCGGCGTGGTGTTCCAGAATCACCAGTTGCTGTTCGACCGGACGGTGTTCAACAACATCGCCCTGCCGTTGCAGATCCTTGGGCTGTCCAAGGCGGAAATCGCCAAACGGGTCGATTCGGCGCTGGAGCGTGTGGCCCTCAGCGACAAGGGTGAGTTGTACCCGGCTGACCTGTCCACTGGTCAGCAGCAGCGGGTCGGTATCGCCCGCGCCATCGTCCACCAGCCGGCCTTGCTGCTGGCCGACGAACCTACCGGTAACCTCGATCCACGCCTCGCGGCGGAGATCATGGGGGTATTCGAGGACATCAATCGCCTGGGCACCACGGTGCTGATCGCCAGCCACGACCTCGCGCTGATCGCACGCATGCGTCACCGCATGCTGACCCTGCAACGTGGCCGCCTGATCGGCGATGGGGAGGCCGGACAATGAGCTCTGCACGCACACCCAAGGTTTCCGAGCGCGTGGCGCCCAAGCCCGCCGATCCGCAGCCGGGCAAAAAACGCGGCGGCCACGATGACGATGGTCCGGATTTCCGCACCCTGCTCAACGCCTGGCTGGAAAGCCACCGTGCCAGCCTGGCCGACAGCCTGCGCCGATTGGCCAAGCAACCGATCGGCAGCTTTTTCACCTGCATGGTGATGGCCGTCGCCCTGAGCATGCCCATGGGCTTGTCGTTGCTGCTGAAGAATGTCGAGCAACTGGGTGGCTCCTGGCAGCGCGCCGCACAGATCTCGCTGTACCTGCAACTCGACACGGGCGGCAAGGAAGGCGAGGCCCTGCGCGAAGAAATCAAAGCCATGCCGGGCGTCGCCGATGCCCAGTACGTCAGCCGCGAGCAGGCGCTGGAAGAGTTCCAGCAGCAGTCCGGCTTGGGCGAGGCCCTGCGCGAGCTGCCGGATAATCCCCTGCCGGGTGTGGTCGTGGTGACGCCGAGCGAGGTCGACAAGCCTGCCCTGGAGGCCCTCCGTCAGCGTCTGGCTGAGCTGCCACGGGTCGAAGTGGCCCAGTTGGACCTGGTCTGGGTCGAGCGCCTGGCGGCGATTCTCAAGCTGGGTGACCGGTTCGTCTTCGGCCTGGCGGTGATGCTTATTTCGGCCTTGCTCTTAGTAATTGGTAACACTATTCGTCTACATATCGAGAACCGCCGTGTCGAGATCGAAGTGATCAAGCTGGTAGGCGGTACCGACAGCTATGTACGCCGGCCATTTCTCTATATGGGCGCCCTGTACGGGCTGGGGGCTGGTCTGCTGGCCTGGGGCATCCTGGCGTTCGGCCTGAATTGGCTCAACGACGCGGTGGTCGGGCTTTCCGGGCTGTATGGGAGCAACTTTGCCCTGGCCGGGGTGCCGGCGTCCGATGGTCTGTCGCTCTTGATTGGTGCGGTGTTGTTAGGGTATATCGGTGCATGGATCGCGGTGGCTCGTCACTTGAATGAGCTGGCACCACGATAATGTTTTTGCGCCAGCATTGACTTTGATAGCGTTCTGGGAACTTGTTTCTTGGTTTCCGGTCAATGTTGGCAGTGCCCACAAGGCACGAGTCCAGTGAGTCGGAGGTTCTTGAATGACCACTTCGTTGCAACCTGCATATGCTTTGGTTCCCGGTGCAAACCTGGAAGCCTATGTGCACACGGTCAACAGCATTCCACTGCTGACGCCCGAGCAGGAGCGTGAACTGGCCGAGCGTCTCTTTTACGAGCAGGATCTTGAGGCCGCTCGGCAAATGGTAATGGCCCACCTGCGTTTCGTCGTGCACATCGCGCGTAGCTACGCTGGCTACGGGCTGGCACAGGCCGACCTGATTCAGGAAGGCAACGTCGGCCTGATGAAGGCGGTAAAACGCTTCAACCCGGAAATGGGCGTACGCCTGGTGTCCTTTGCTGTGCATTGGATCAAGGCCGAGATCCACGAATTCATCCTGCGCAACTGGCGCATCGTCAAGGTGGCTACCACCAAGGCCCAGCGCAAGCTGTTCTTCAACCTGCGCAGCCAGAAGAAACGTCTGGCCTGGCTGAACAACGACGAAGTGCACCGCGTGGCCGAAAGCCTCGGCGTCGAGCCGCGGGAAGTGCGCGAGATGGAAAGCCGCCTGAGCGGCCAGGACATGGCTTTTGACCCTGCTGCTGAAGCGGATGACGACAGTGCCTTCCAGTCGCCTGCGCATTACCTGGAAGATCACCGCTACGACCCGGCGATGCAGCTTGAGGATGCTGACTGGAGCGACAACTCCACGAGCAACCTGCACGAGGCCTTGAGCGGGTTGGACGATCGCAGCCGTGACATTCTCTATCAGCGCTGGCTGGCCGAAGAAAAGGCCACCCTGCATGAGCTGGCAGAGAAGTACAGCGTGTCGGCCGAGCGTATTCGTCAGTTGGAGAAGAACGCGATGAACAAGGTCAAGGCGCTGATTACTATCTGATTGGCCGCCTGATCGTAAAAAAACCGCCTGTCCTTTACGGGGCAGGCGGTTTTTTGTTGTTTGTGCTTCGCGGGCAGCGTGTGTATGGCACCGGCTTTGCCGGTGTTCGCGGGGCAAGCCCGCTCCTACAGGGGATGCGCCGTCCTCAGAGAACCTGTAGGAGCGGGCTTGCCCCGCGAAGAGGCCGGTAACGCAAATACAAAGCCCAAACCCGCTCAAGGCGCGCGGGTGGCCTCCAGCTGCATCAGATAGCTGGTGCCGCCCAACTGGCTCATCTGCCGGCGGATCCAACCTGCGCGGCTGGCCACGTAGGCGCTGGGGCGCCCCGCATTCCACTTCAGTGGGCTGGGCAACACCGCCGCCAATTGCGCTGCCTGCTGGCGTGAAAGGCGGCTGGCATCGACGCCGAAGTGATGCCGCGCCGCAGCCTGGGCGCCAAATACCCCAGGGCCCCATTCGACACTGTTCAAATACACTTCAAGGATGCGCTCCTTCGACCAGAACAGCTCGATCAGCGCGGTAAACCAGGCCTCCAGCCCTTTACGGAACCAGCTGCGGCCAGACCACAGGAACAGATTCTTGGCCACCTGCTGGGTCAGTGTGCTGGCACCACGAATATTGCCGCCGCGCTCGTTGTGGGCAAAGGCAGCCTGGATGGCCGGGATGTCAAAGCCCCAGTGACTGGCGAATTTCTGGTCTTCGCCGGCGATCACCGCCACCTTGAGGTCATCAGAGATCTGCTCCCACGGCTGCCAGTCGCGCTGCAGATCGATCGGCTCGCCACTGAACCACGACTGCACTTTGCGCTCGACCATCAGTGCGGTACCCGGTGGGGGTACCCAGCGCAGCACCAGTACCAGCACGATACTGCCAGCAGCAAACCAGAGCAGGGCGCGGACAGCGCGGCGGATAAAGAGTGACAGCATGGCGATGGCTTGGCCGGACCGATGGAACGGGCCATTATACAGACCCCTTCCGAGGAGTCGTCCCATGCTTCGCAGCTTCCTGATGCTTGCCGCATTTTTTGCATTCACCGGTGTGGCGCTGGGTGCTTTTGCCGCCCATGGCCTGAAAAACCGCCTCAGCGCCGAGTACCTGGCGATCTTCCATACCGGTGTGACCTATCAGCTGGTGCACGCCTTGGCGCTCTTTGGCGTGGCCCTGCTCGCGGCTCACCTGCCCGGGCGCCTGATTGGCTGGGCCGGTGGTCTGTTCGCGGTGGGCATCGTGTTGTTCTCCGGTAGCCTGTACCTGCTGACCCTGAGCGGCATAAGCAAGCTGGGTATCATCACCCCGATTGGCGGCCTGTGCTTCCTCGCCGGCTGGCTGTGCCTGTTCCTCGCCGCGTGGCGGCTGGGCTGACCGGGCAGTCCACAATCGCGACTAATGGCGCCTGTCGCCCTTGGGTTCAAGCGTGGATCGGGGCTAGAATGCGGGCCCCCAAAGAACAACGGTGGCCGTGCGCATGCGCATTCAATTGAACGGTGAACCTTACGAAGTGCCCGCGGGCGAGAGCGTCGCAGCCTTGCTGGGTCGGCTGGAGCTGACCGGTCGCCGGGTGGCGGTGGAACTCAACCTGGACATCGTGCCGCGTAGCCAGCACGAGACGACCGCGCTGAACGAAGGCGACCAGGTCGAAGTGGTCCATGCCATCGGTGGCGGTTGAGCCGCTTCGATTCACCCTGCAAGTCCCGCAACCTTTTCCAGAGGAACAACGATGAGCAACGTTCGTAGCGACAAGCCCTTCATCCTGGCCGGGCGCACTTTCCAGTCGCGCCTGCTGGTCGGCACTGGCAAGTACCGTGACATGGAAGAAACCCGCCTGGCCATCGAGGCTTCGGGTGCAGAGATCGTCACTGTCGCCGTGCGCCGGACCAACCTTGGCCAGAACCCGGGCGAGCCGAACCTGCTCGACGTGCTGCCACCTGACCGTTACACCATCCTGCCGAACACCGCAGGCTGTTACGACGCCATCGAAGCGGTGCGTACCTGCCGCCTGGCGCGCGAGCTGCTGGATGGCCACAACCTGGTCAAGCTGGAAGTCCTGGCCGACCAGAAAACCTTGTTCCCCAACGTGATCGAGACCCTCAAGGCCGCCGAAGTGCTGGTCAAGGACGGTTTCGACGTGATGGTCTACACCAGTGATGACCCGATCATCGCCCGTCAGCTGGCGGAAATCGGCTGCATCGCGGTCATGCCGCTGGCTGGCCTGATTGGTACCGGCCTGGGTATCTGCAACCCGTACAACCTGCAAATCATCCTGGAAGAATCCAAGGTGCCGGTGCTGGTCGATGCCGGCGTGGGGACTGCCTCCGACGCCACCATTGCCATGGAAATGGGCTGCGAGGCGGTGCTGATGAACTCGGCCATCGCCCACGCCCAGCAGCCAGTCCTGATGGCCGAGGCCATGAAGCACGCCATTGTTGCTGGTCGCATGGCCTACCTGGCCGGCCGCATGCCGAAAAAACTCTATGCCAGCGCCTCGTCGCCGCTGGATGGTCTGATCAAGTAAGAGCCCCTGATGACTGAATCGCAAGATACGCCGATCACCCCTGACGGCGAAGAGCGCCCGCATCGCCGCATCAAGAGTTTCGTGATGCGCGCCGGACGCATGACCGAAGGCCAGCAGCGCGGCCTGGACCAGGGCGCGCCCCTGTTCGTCCTGCCCCTGGCGGACAGCCCGGTCGATTATGACCAGGTATTCGGCCGTTCGGCGCCACGTACCCTGGAGATCGGTTTTGGCATGGGCCACTCCCTGCTGGAGATGGCCGCTGCTGCGCCTGAGCAAGACTTCATTGGTGTCGAAGTGCACCGCCCGGGTGTTGGCGCGCTGCTCAATGGCGTGCTCACTCAGGAGCTGAAGAACCTGCGCGTGTACGACTGCGACGCGATCGAAGTGCTCAACCGTTGCGTGGCCGATAACAGCCTCGACCGGTTGATGCTGTTCTTCCCTGATCCGTGGCACAAGGCGCGTCACCACAAGCGCCGGATCGTCCAGCTGGAGTTCGCCGAACTGGTCCGCCGCAAGCTCAAGCCGGGCGGTGTATTCCACATGGCGACCGATTGGGAACCGTATGCCGAATACATGCTGGAAGTGATGAACGCAGCGCCGGGTTATCGCAACCAGGCGGCGGATGGCGCCTACGTGCCGCGTCCGCAAGAGCGCCCGATCACCAAGTTCGAACGCCGCGGCGAGCGACTGGGGCATGGGGTGTGGGATCTGAAGTTCGAAAAGCTGGATTGATCGTCGGGCTGCCCGCCAGCCCTTGCGATGTCAGCGCCTGCTAACCCGCAGGCAAAAAAAACCGCCCTGAGAAGGGCGGTTTTTTTTGTTGCAGTGACGGCTTGAGAGTCCATCATTGCGGATGCTTCACTTCACTGGATCTCGATCACGTAATCGATGATAGGTAGCTGTCTGGAGGGAGTCAATCACCTCAACATATCCTGCATCAGTAAACCTGAGTTGAAGTGATCTGTGCCGGGTATGATCACTTCACTCTCATGTGGTTGTATTCAATGAAGGGGTTGGGAAGGCGGCGTGATCACTTCGACGACTCCCATTAGGGGCTAGTCGGGTGAGAAGCCGCTCCGGCTTGCCGGGGCGGCTTTTAGCGATGTTCTATCCTCGCCGATCAGCCACCACGCCGATCAACACCAGCACCACCAACAGCACCGGCGCCAACGCATAGTTGTTGAACTGGCTCAGCCCCTTGATCACCCAGGGTGTCGCGTAGATCAGCGCCGCACCGCTGCCGATCATCACCAGCATCGCCATGAACGGCACGCGCAAGGCGCCGGCCAGGCCGCCCAGTCGCTGCTCCACTGACGCCTTGATGTCAGTGCCAAACAGCACCAGCAGGCAGCCTACCAACGCCAGAGAGATCTCTGACAGGTTGCTGCGGCTCCAGCGGGATACGGTTGCAAGCAGGTCGAGTACCAGGTCCATGGGTCATCCTTAGGTCAAGAAATACTGCAGCAGGTCGTTGAGGAACAATTGGCCGCGTGGCGTGGCGGCCAGGCGATCCGGTTCGACCTGCAAAAGGCCCTTTTGTTCTGCCTCGCGGCGCGCTTGGGCGAGTTGCTCCAAGGGTAGGCCGGTGCGGCGGGTGAACAGATCGGCTTCAACCCCCTGGGTCAGGCGCAGGGCGTTCATCAGAAACTCGAACGGCAGCTCCTCCACCGGCAACAGCTTCTCGCCGGCCTTGTAGGGCTTGGCCGGGTTCAGGTAATCCTTGGGCAGGCGGGTCTTCCAGGTGCGCAGGATGCGCCCATCGGCGAACGACAGCTTGCCGTGGGCACCGGCGCCGATGCCGATGAAGTCGCCAAAACGCCAGTAATTGAGGTTGTGCCGCGCAGCCCGATCCGGCTGGGCGTAGGCCGACACTTCGTACTGATTGAAGCCATGCTCGGCCAGCAGGGCCTGGCCGGCTTCCTGAATATCCCAGAGGATATCGTCCTCAGGGAGCTCCGGTGGCTGGTTCCAGAACACCGTGTTGGGCTCCACGGTCAGCTGGTACCAGGACAGGTGCGTCGGGCCGAGGTCGATAGCCTGCTTCAGGTCGCCCAGCGCATCATCCAGCGACTGATCGGGCAGGCCGTGCATCAGGTCCATGTTGAAGTTGTCGAAGCCGGCAGCACGGGCCATGTCCGCGGCACGAATCGCCTCGTCGCCGTTGTGGATACGGCCGAGTTTTTCCAGTTTGGCCGGCTGGAAGCTCTGTACGCCAATCGATAGCCGATTGATGCCGGTCTGCCGATAGGCCTTGAACTTCTCTTGCTCGAACGTCCCTGGGTTGGCTTCCAGGGTGATTTCGATGTCGGCAGCAAACGGAATGCGTTGCTCGACACCGCGCAACAGCCGGCCCAAGGCATCGGCGCTGAACAGGCTTGGCGTGCCGCCACCGAAGAAGATCGAGCTGATCGGGCGGCCCAGCACCGCGCCGAGCTCTTCGTCCAGATCCGCCAGCAGTGCGTCGACGTAGGCCGCTTCCGGTAGCTCAGGCCCGGCCTGGTGCGAGTTGAAGTCGCAATAGGGGCACTTGCGTACGCACCAGGGGATATGGATATACAGCGACAGCGGCGGCAATTCAGGCAGCGCCAGGCGTGGCACGTGCAGACTGGCGCCAGCCGCTCCGGGGTGGAGCAGCTGGATGGACGGCTTTTCGGTCATGCCAGGCCCAGACGCTGGCGCAGCAGGGCCATGGCCCGGGCGCGGTGGCTGATCTGGTTTTTCTCCAGTGGCGCGAGGTCGGCGCTGGAGCAGCTGCGCTCCGGGACCCAGAACAGCGGGTCATAGCCAAAGCCATGTTCGCCGCTGGCGGCATGTAGAATGCTGCCGTGCCACAGGCCTTCACAGAGGATCGGCAGCGGGTCGTCGGCATGCCGCACCAGGGCCAGGACGCAGACGAACTGCGCACCGCGCTGGCCGTCCGGCACATCTTTCAAGGCCTCGAGCAGCTTGGCGTTGTTCGCCGCATCACCCTTGCCGTCGGCATAGCGTGCCGAGTAGATGCCTGGCGCACCGCCGAGGTAATCCACGGCCAGCCCAGAGTCGTCGGCCAGCGCCGGCAGGCCGGAGATGCGCGCGGCGTTGCGGGCCTTGAGAATGGCGTTCTCGACAAACGACAGGCCGGTTTCTTCTGGCTCGACCTGGCTGAATTCGCCGATCGAGCGCAGCTGCACGGACTCGCCGAGCATGGCCTGGAGTTCCTTGAGTTTGCCAGCGTTGTGGCTGGCCAATACGAGTTGCTGGAAATTCATCATTCGCCTGGGAACACTTCCTGGTTGAAGCTGAGTTTGTGGCTGACGCCGCCGGTTTCGACACTCAGGTCGAAGGTGAGGGTTTCCGGCTGCTCGATCTTGAACTGGGCGATGTAGTACACCGCGCCGCGATCGCTGATCTGTTTGAACGACAGCGGGCTGCTGCGCCCGGTCAGGTCCTTGACGGTGCCGCTGACCACGGCCATGCCCGGTTTGCCGGCCTTGAGCACCGCCACGTTGAGCACACCCTGGTGCTTGCTGCGGGTCAGGCCAGTGGCGGCAGCGATGTCCGGCTGCAACATGCTCGAGGTGAAGGCGCTGTAGTGCACGGTCACGTCGCCGAAGACTTCCTTGCGCTCGGGCCTGGCGGCATCGGCAGCCAGTACCGGCAAGGCCAGGCACAGGCTGAACAGGAAAACAGCAAGACGACGCATGGACGCATTCCTCCGGGGTGGGCGGGTCAGACCGCGACCTGGTGTTGCGCAAGGCCTGGGCTGCTGACGCGATAGATACCGATCTCTCCTAGAAGATTAGGCCATACCCGGCCACCCAACCCGTTACGGTGCAGGCGGTCGACGGCCAGGCGGTCGAGAATCTTCGCCCGATGATCAAGGCACAGCTGTTCGAAGTCGGCAAAGGTGCAGAAGTGGATGTTCGGCGTGTTGTACCAGGTGTACGGCATGAAGTCCGAGACCGGCATGCGGCCTTTGCTCGCCAGGTACCAACGGCAGCGCCAGTGGCCGAAGTTGGGGAAAGTGATGATGCACTCACGGCCCACCCGCAGCATCTCGGCGAGGATCCGGTCGGGGTATTCCACGGCCTGCAGGGCCTGGGTCATGACCACCACGTCGAAACTGTTGCTGGCGAAGTTGCCCAGGCCTTTGTCGAGGTCTTGCTCGATGACGTTGACACCCTTGGCGACGCAGGCGGCAATGTTGTCGGCGTCGATCTCCAGGCCGTAGCCGGTGACCTGCTTGCGATCGCGCAACGAAGCCAGCAGCTCACCGTTGCCGCAGCCCAGGTCGAGGACCCGGCTACCGGCGGGGATCCAGTCTTGGATGATTTCCAGGTCGGCTCTCATGCTGTCCTCAGATGGCGATGCGGTTCATGTAGTTCGAGAATCCCTGCATGTAGCGAGGCGTGGGGATCAGGAAGGCATCGTGCCCATACGGCGAGTCGATTTCCAGGTAACAGACGTTCTTGCGCGCCGCCATCAGGGCGTTGACGATCTCCCGCGAGCGGGCCGGCGAGAAGCGCCAGTCGGTGGTGAACGACATGATGCAGTAGTCGGCCGTAACCTTGGCCAAGGTGGCCGCCAGATCGCCACCGTGAGCCGCGGCCGGGTCGAAGTAGTCCAGCGCCTTGGTCATCAGCAGGTAGGTATTGGCGTCGAAACGGCCGGAGAATTCCTCACCTTGGTAGCGCAGGTAGCTCTCAACCTGGAATTCCACGCTGTGGAAGTCGTAGTTGAGCTTGTCGCTTTTCAATTCGCGGCCGAATTTTTCACCCATCGAGTCGTCCGACAGGTAGGTGATGTGGCCGACCATGCGCGCCAGCATCAGGCCGCGCTTGGGGATCACGCCCTGGTCCTGGAACGAGCCACCGTGGAACTCGGGGTCGGTGAGGATGGCCTGGCGCGCGACTTCGTTGAAGGCGATGTTCTGCGCCGAGAGCTTGGGTGCCGAGGCGATGTCGACGCAGTGACGAACCCGGTCCGGGTAGGTCATGGTCCATTGCAGCGCCTGCATGCCGCCCAGGCTGCCGCCAACCACAGCGGCCCACTGGCCAATGCCCAGACGATCGGCCAGGCGCACCTGGCTGTGCACCCAGTCTTCGACGGTGAGTACTGGGAAGTCGGCCCCGTAGGGTTTACCGGTCAGCGGGTTGATACTGCTCGGGCCGGTGCTGCCATTACAGCCACCGAGGTTGTTCAGGCTGACCACGAAGAAACGGTTGGTGTCGATCGGCTTGCCAGGGCCAATGCAGCTGTCCCACCAGCCCGGCTTGCGCTCGGTGGCGGCATGGAAGCCTGCGGCATGGTGGTGGCCAGACAACGCATGGCAGATCAGCACGGCGTTGCTCGCGCTGCTGTTCAGCGTGCCATAGGTTTCATAGACCAGCTCGTAGCTGGCCATCGATCGGCCACAGGCCAGGGCCAACGGTTCATCGAACCGGGCAGTCTGTGGTGTTACCAGACCGACGGAATCTTCGGGAAAGACAGTGGACATCGACCCTGCTCACGCTTGACGGAGGCGTAAGTCTAAAGAGCACTACCCGCAGCGGCAAGCAAAGGCTTGCCGCTGCGGGTACGCGGATCAGATCATCCGCCACAGCTCTTGTGGCATGCCAGCGTAGGCCGCCAGCGCCGGCATGACGAACGACTGGATCACCTGAATGGCGATAAAGGCGAAGATTGGCGAAATGTCCATGCCGCCCAGGTTTGGCACCAGGCGCCGGAACGGTGCCAGCACCGGCTCGCTGATCTGATAGGCAAGCTCTGCAGCCGGGTTATGGCTGTTGGGAGCAACCCAGGAGACGATGACCATGACGATCATTGCTACCCAGAAGATCTTCAAGAACAGCGAGGTCACGCCGATGATCGCCCACATGAGCAGATGCAGGACATTACCAAACGTGCCGTAGGTGATCATCAGCACAAAGGCCATCAACAGTGCCTGAATCAATATCGCCAGGAGCAGCGACGAAGTGTCCAGGCCAGCAATGCTGGGGATGATCCGGCGGATCGGTTTGAGCAGCGGCTGGGTGGCGCGCACCGCAAACTGGCTCAGCGGGTTGTAGAAGTCGGCCTTGACCAATTGCAGCACGAAGCGCAACAGGACGATGGCCAGGTACAGGCTGACCAGGGTTTGCACCACGAAGATCGCGGCGCCGGACAGTGCATTCATCAACAGCTCCTTATTTGCCCAATTGTTCGGCCAGCTCGGCGGAGCGGGTCGCCGCGGCCTGCAGCGCCTGTTCCACGATGGCTTCGAAAGCGTTGCCCTGGAACGACTTGATTGCAGCTTCGGTGGTGCCTGCGGGCGAGGTTACCCGGCGGCGCAACTCGGCAGCATCGACATCGCTGGCCACGGCCATGTGCGCGGCGCCCAGGGCGGTCTGCAGGGTCAGTTTGGAGGCGGTCTCGCGCGGCAGGCCGAGTTTCTCGCCGGCAGCGGTCATGGCCTCGATCAGCAGGAAGAAATACGCCGGGCCGCTGCCGGAAACGGCGGTGACGGCGTCGAGTTGCTGTTCTTGATCGAGCCACAGCGCAGTGCCGACGGCCGACAGCAGCTGTTCGGCTTGCTCGCGTTGCGCTGAGGAAACCTCGGCGGTGGCGTACAGGCCACTCGCACCTTGGCGCAGCAGCGATGGCGTGTTCGGCATGCAGCGCACTACCGGGCGGGCCCCCAGCCAGTCCTGCAGGCTGACGCAGGTGATCCCGGCGGCAATGGAGACGATCAGTTGGCCGTCGCGCAGGCTTGGCTGCAGGCTTTGGCAGACGGCTTTCATGACCTGTGGCTTGACCGCCAGGACGATCACGTCGGCCTCGGTGATCGCCTGGGCGTTGTCTTCGAATACCTCGATGCCGTGCTCGGCCTGGACGCGGCTACGGGTCTCGGCGCCAGGGTCACTGGCGCGGATCTGCTTGGCGTCCAGACCCTGCGCACGCAGGCCGCCGATCAGGCTGGCGGCCATGTTGCCGGCGCCGATAAAGGCAATACGTGTGTCGCTCATGTCAGGTCCTTGAGGGAAAGAGTGAGTTAAGCATGGATTCAAGCGGGCCCGTAATCACGGGCGCCGAACAAGGCGGTGCCGATGCGTACCCAGGTCGCACCTTGGGCAATCGCGGCTTCCAGGTCGTGGCTCATGCCCATCGACAGGGTGTCCAGGCCTAGGCCCAGCTGTTCTTGCAGCTCGCGCAGGCGGGCGAAGGCAGCCTCCTGGGTGGCGCGATCATCGCTAGGCTCCGGGATTGCCATCAAGCCGCGCAGACGCAGGCCGGGCAGTGCTGCAACCGCAGCGGCCAACGCCGGCAGCTCAGCGGCCGAACAGCCGGATTTGCTGTCTTCGCCACTGACGTTCACCTGCAGGCAGATGTTCAGCGGTGGCAACTGGGCAGGGCGTTGCTCGGAGAGGCGTTGGGCTATCTTCAGGCGGTCCACGGAATGTACCCAGTCGAAATGTTCGGCAATTGCACGGGTCTTGTTCGACTGAATGGGGCCGATGAAGTGCCAGGACAAGGGCAGATCGGTTAATTCTTCCTGCTTGGCCAAGGCCTCCTGCAGGTAGTTTTCGCCAACATCGCGCACGCCGGCGGCATAGGCTTCGCGCACGGCGGCGGCCGGTTTGGTCTTGCTCACGGCCAGCAACTGGATGCTGGCGGGGTCGCGCGCGCAGGCCTGTGCGGCATGGTCGATACGCGCGGCGAGGGCGCCAAGGTTGTCTGCTATGGTGGACATGGATCGATGCCGGCGGCTCAGTGGTCTGCGGCATTCTACCTGCTTGATGGCCTTTGGGGAGTCTCATGGACGTGACCGACCTGCTGGCCCAGGCCGCTGCTGCGGGGGCATCCGACCTGCATCTGGCCGTGGGCGAGATACCCTTGCTGCGCCGCGATGGGCAATTGCAGCGAATGGCGCTGGAGCCGCTGCTGGCCTGCCAGCTCGAGGAGGCGCTGGCAGCGTTGCTCGACGACGAGCAACGGCGGCAGTGGCGCGCCTGCGATGAGCTCGACCTGGCTGTGAGCCTGGCGGACGGCAGCCGCTGTCGCTTGAACCTGTTCTGCCAGCGCAATGGCCTGGCAGCCAGCCTGCGGCTGATACCCAGCCGCGTGCCGACACTCGATGAACTCGACCTGAGGGAAGTATTTCAACCTGTTACGCAGTGCACCGACGGCCTGGTCCTGGTCGGCGGGCCGACCGGCAGCGGCAAGTCGAGCACCCTGGCCGCGCTGGTCGACTGGTTCAATCGTGAGCGGTCGCTGCACATCATTACCCTTGAGGACCCAATCGAAGTCATTCACCGCGGGCAGCGCAGCCTGATCACCCAGCGTGAAATCGGTCGCCACAGCCGCGATTTCGCCCAGGGATTGCGCAGTGCTCTGCGTCAGGATCCGGATGTGATCATGCTCGGTGAGTTGCGTGACCTCGAGTCGATCCGCCTGGCCTTGCGTGCAGCGCAAACCGGGCACCTGGTGCTGGCGACGGTGCATACGCGTTCGGCGGTCAACAGCGTGGATCGCTTGGTCGAGGTGTTTGCCGCTGAGGAGCAGCCTCTGGTGCGGGCCATGCTGGCCGACTCATTGCGCATGGTGGTGGCGCAAGTGTTGCTCAGGCGCGCTGGTGGTGGGCGGGTGGCAGCGCGGGAAGTGCTGGTGGGGACGACAGCGGTGCGCAACCTGATTCGCGAGGGGCGCATGGCGCAGTTGTATTCGGTGATGCAGACGGGGGGCGCGGCGGGGATGCGTACGATGGAGGCGGCGCTGCAGACGTTGCGCGCTGGGGGTGTCGTTGCGCCTGAGTAATGCGGGGCTTTTTCATGCCAGGCAGTTGTGATCTGGTCGCCTGGTTTGGGGCTGCTCTGCTGCACTTTCGCGACACGGGGCCGATCTCGGGTCGATCGTGTATGCCCTTATTTAGGGTTCTTCGCGGATTGTTGGGAGAGG
Source organism: Pseudomonas sp. BP8 (assembly GCF_017875955.1). Taxonomy (GTDB): domain Bacteria; phylum Pseudomonadota; class Gammaproteobacteria; order Pseudomonadales; family Pseudomonadaceae; genus Aquipseudomonas. The sequence continues at coordinate 857,341 of NZ_JAGINK010000001.1, forward strand.
TGATCTGCTGGCTTGGCTGGCTGGCTTAGGAATTGTGGGCTTATCCATTTGATGTGGGGGCGCTTCTGGCCCCTTGCGCTCTTACGGCGGGTCACTTTTTTTCTTGGAAAAAAGTAACCAAAAACCGCTGGCTCCCACATACGGCCCTCCGCTGCGCTGCGGGTTCCCTCACTCCGGTCTTGCTCCGGGAGGACCGCGCTGTACGGCCCATCCTGGGCCTCAGCGCTTTCCGGCCATCCATGGCCTCCACCTCCCTGCGCAAGACCTCCACTCGGCCTCCTGAAGTCGCCAAGTTACGGGCGGCGTCTGGGCTGGGGTTGTCTTCGATAGTGGCATGGGTGGTGGATATTCGGGCCTCTTCGCGGGGCAAGCCCGCTCCTACAGGTCCTGAGGCGTTCACAAAAACCTGTAGGAGCGGGCTTGCCCCGCGAAGAGGCCGGTACTGCCAATGCAAATCGCAGGGCGCAGCCCTGCCATGCCGCGCCACAAATCCGCTGGTAAATAAACAAAGCGAGAGCGCAGCGATTCGCCCGCCGTTGCCCTGGCTGTTGATCTTGATCTTGCTGTTGATCTACAGCGACTCCCGGAGCAAGACCGGAGCGAGGGGACCCGCAGCGCAGCGGAGGGCCGGATGCAGGAGCAAGCGGTTTTTGGTTACTTTTTTCCAAGAAAAAAAGTGACCCGCCGTAAGGGCGGAAGGGGCCAGAAAAGTCACCCCATCAAATGGATAAGCCCACAACCTACAAGCCCCAGAACCAGCCTAAGTGATCAGCGCTTGGCCAACCGCAGCCCCTGCGATTCCTGATCTTTAGGCAATACGCGCTTGGCCACCACATAATGCTTCTGCCAATAAGGCTTGCTCAGTTGATCAATACTGACCCGCTTGCCCCGCCGCGGTGCATGGATGAACCGGTCGTTGCCCAGGTAGATGGCAACATGGTTGACCCGCCGGCTCTTGATGTTGAAGAAGATCAGATCGCCAGGCTTGAGATCGCTGCGTGCTACCTTGACGCCATGCCCCTGAGCCATGGCGTTGGAGGTACGTGGCAGGTTGACGTCCGCCACATCGTTGAAGGCGTACTTGACCAGCCCGCTGCAATCAAAGCCCTTGCTCGGGCTGCTGCCGCCCCAGCGATACGGCGTGCCCAGCACATTCACGGCGCGGCTGAGCACATCGCTGCTCTGCTTGGCCGACATGGCAACGGCAGGCACTGCATCACGAGACTTGGCGGCGTTGTTCGGGCGAGCACGCAAGGTACTGTGCTTGACCGGTGCACGCTTCACGGTGGTATCAGCGTTGGTGGTATAGCCCGTGAAGCCGTTTGGAAGACGTTGCTCACGATTGGTGGCGTGGGCTGCCAGTGGTAATAAAAGGCAGAGGGTCAGCCATGTCTTGAATAAAGGCGGCATAGATGAAGCTCTTGGTGATGTTAATTAGATGTTGGCGCGCAACTTTATAACAGCTTTTTGCTCAAAAAATGATCCGTTGGTCGACTGGCAGGGTGCCATACGTCGACTCGCCACGAAAAAGTCACATTTTTTCTTGGAAAATTTTGGGCTAAGCGCAGAGGGTTAAGAATGAACAGTTATCAACAGGGGTCGCCCTTTCACGACACTCACAGCAAGGTGCTCGGCTATCTGCTGTGGATTTTTGGCTTTACCGGCTCACACCGTTTCTACTACGGCAAGCCGATCACCGGGACGATCTGGTTCTTTACCTTGGGGCTGCTGGGTATCGGTTGGCTGATTGACCTGTTCCTGATCCCTGCAATGGACCGCGAAGCGGATATGCGCTTTCAGGCGGGGCGGGTGGATTACAACCTGGCGTGGGTGCTGCTGACGTTTCTCGGCATCTTCGGCGCGCATCGCCTGTACCAAGGCAAGTGGATCAGCGCGATCATCTACTTCTTTACCGGTGGGTTGTTCCTGATCGGTGTGCTGTATGACTTCTGGACGCTCAACCGGCAGATTTCCGAGGTCAATGCCGGCAGGGTCTGACTGGCCCTACAAAAAAAGGCCCTGTCGCACCATGGCGGCAGGGCCTTTTTCGTTTACTGGCGGGTCTGCCGCTGCTGCAGGAGGAGGTTGCTGAACCCTGCGCCTGCCAGTTGCTTCTGCGCCACGGTCAGCTGTTCGCGGTTGCTGAACGGGCCTACCAATACCCGGTACCAGGTCTCTTCCTTGACCGTGCCCGACTCAACCTTGACCGCCTGGCCAAGCAGAATGATCTGCGCACGGACCTTGTCGGCATCGGCTTCCTTGCGGAACGAGCCGGCCTGGAGGAAGAATTGCGTGGTTGCCGCCGGCTTGATCACCGGGGGCGCCGGAGGCGGGGTTTGTCCCAACAGCGCAGCCTGGGCGCGAGCGGTGTCGATCTTGGCCGCTTCCGCTGGCGTCACCGGGGTGACCGGCTGTGCAGGCACCGGTGGCGTCTTCTCAGGCACCGCTTCAGGCGGCACGATGACCTCGGACTCGGGCAGCAGGGTATAGAAGTCATACTTCGGCTTGACCGGTTGCTGCGGCGTCGCCGCAGTGCCCTTGGCCGCTTCGGCGACCTTGGCCGGCTTCTGCTGCTCGGGCTTGGCGCGCTTGATGTCGTCGCCACCAGGTTCGAGCTTCATCAGGAAGACGATGAAGGCGCCGACCGTGAGGCCGACCGCCAGCCACACCCAACCGGGAATCGGCTGCTTGGCTGGCGCCTGTTGGCGGCTGGCGCCACGCTTGGGTGCAGGTTTTTTCTTGGCAGCCAACTTACATGCGCTCCAGGGTTTCCAGGCCAAGCAGTTCCAAGCCTTGCTTGAGCGTGCGACCGGTCAGGGCGGCAAGGCGCAGGCGGCTCTGCTGCTGTTCGGCAGTTTCGGCGGAGAGGATCGGGCAGTTCTCGTAGAAGCTTGAGAACAGCCCGGCGATGTCGTACAGGTAGCTGCACAGCACGTGCGGGGTGCCCTTGTCGGCGACACTGTTCAGCACTTCGCCAAACTGTGCCAGGCGGGCGGCGAGGTCTTGTTCGTGGGCAGCCTGCAACACGATCTGGCCGTCGACTTCGTCATAGCCCTTGCCCAGCTTGCGGAACACCCCGGCAACCCGGGTGTAGGCGTACAGCAGGTACGGGGCGGTGTTGCCTTCGAAGTTGAGCATCAGTTCGAAGTTGAAGCTGTAGTCGCTGGTGCGGTGCTTGGACAGGTCGGCGTACTTCACGGCACCGATACCGACGACCTCGGCAATGCTGCGCAGGTCGTCCTCGGCCAGGCTCGGGTTCTTCTCCTTGACCAGCGCGTAGGCGCGTTCCTTGGCCTCGGTGAGCAGGTCGATCAGCTTGACCGTGCCGCCGTCGCGGGTCTTGAACGGACGGCCATCGGCGCCGTTCATGGTACCGAAGCCCATGTGCTCCATCTGCATCGGATGACCGACGAAACCGGCGCGGCGGGCCACTTCGAACACCTGGTTGAAGTGCAGGGCCTGGCGCTGGTCGACGAAGTACAGGGCACGATCGGCCTTGAGCGTGTTGCTGCGGTAGCGTACTGCAGCCAGGTCGGTGGTGGCGTACAGGTAGCCGCCGTCGGCCTTCTGCACAATCACTGGCAGCGGCTCGCCGTCGGCGTTCTTGAATTCATCGAGGAACACGCACTGGGCGCCCTGACTCTCGACCAGCAGGCCCTTGGCCTTGAGGTCGGCGACCACGTTGGCCAGGTCATCGTTGTAGGCGCTTTCGCCCATCACGTCGGCCATGCTCAGCTTGACGTTGAGCAGTTCGTAGGTCTTCTGGCAGTGCGACAGGGAAATATCCTTGAAGCGGGTCCACAGGGCCAGGCAATCCGCGTCGCCGGCCTGCAGCTTGACCACCAGGCCGCGGGCGCGGGTGGCGAACTCTTCGGATTCGTCGAAACGCTTCTTCGCGGCGCGGTAGAAGTTCTCGAGGTCCGACAGCTCGTCGCTGGTGATCGGGTTTTCCTGCAGGTAGGCCATCAGCATGCCGAACTGAGTGCCCCAGTCGCCGACGTGGTTCTGGCGGATGACGGTGTCGCCAAGGAACTCCAGAACGCGCGCAACGCTGTCGCCGATGATGGTCGAACGCAGGTGGCCAACGTGCATTTCCTTGGCCAGGTTGGGTGCCGACAGGTCGACCACGACCTTCTCGGCCGGGCCGGTCTTGCGCACGCCCAGCTGGGCATCGGCCAGAGCGGCGTCGAGACGCTGGGCCAGGGCCTCGGTGTTCTGGAAGAAGTTGAGGAAGCCAGGGCCGGCGATCTCGACCTTGCTGACGTCGTCGCTGGCGGGCAGGGCGGCGATCAGCTTCTCGGCCAGGTCACGTGGCTTCATGCCGGCCGGCTTGGCCAGCATCATGGCGATGTTGCTGGCGAAGTCGCCGTGGGTCTTGTCGCGGGCGTTTTCCACCTGGATCGCCGGAGTCAGCCCTTCAGGCAACACACCTTCGGTGACGAGTTGGGTGAGGGCTTGCTGGATCAGCTGGCGAATGGTGTCTTTCATGGGATTCTCTTTTCGACCGCAAGCGCGGCGTGGCGCTTCGATGCGCAGGTGGAAAAACTGGGCATTATCCGTTGCTCAGCCGTCATTGCCAACCCGCGGTTGGCTTGCCGCTTGTCGCTAATAAAGATCGACCGGGTCGACATCCAGTGACCAACGCACTTGGCGCCCGGACGGCATCTGCTCCAACACTAGCAACCAGGCACTGATCAGTCGATGCAGCGACGCCCGGGCATTGGCCTGAAGCAACAACTGCGCACGGAAGCGCCCGGCCCGGCGCTCCATGGGGGCCGGGACTGGGCCGAGCAGCTCGATGCCCTGTGAGCCCTGCTCGGCGAGTAACCGTTCGGCTGCACTGCAGGCCTCATCCAGAAAGCTTTCGGCCTGCCCCGGCTTATGCGCTTCGGCGCGCAGCAGGGCGAGGTGAGCGAACGGTGGCAGGCCGGCGGCACGGCGCTCGCTCAGCGCTTGCTCGGCAAAGGCGAAGTAGCCCTGCTCGGTCAACTGCACCAGCAGGGGATGCTCGGCCAGGTGTGTCTGGATGATCACCTTGCCGGGTTCTTCGGCGCGGCCAGCGCGGCCGGCAACCTGGACGATGAGCTGTGCCATGCGCTCGCTGGCGCGAAAATCACCCGAGAACAAGCCACCATCGGCGTCAAGAATGGCCACTAGCGTAACCCGCGGGAAATGATGCCCCTTGGCCAGCATCTGAGTGCCAACCAGGATGCTCGGCTGGCCGCGCTGAATGGTCGTGAACAGGTTGTGCATGGCGTCTTTGCGCGAGGTGCTGTCGCGATCGACCCGCAGCACCGGAAAGTCGGGGAAGAGGATCTTCAGCCGCTCTTCAGCGCGCTCGGTGCCTGCCCCCACCGGCCGCAGGTCGACATGCGCGCATTTCGGGCAGCACAGCGGCAAGCGCTCGTCGTAACCGCAGTGGTGGCAGCGCAGTACAGCGGAGCGCTGGTGCACGGTCATCCGCGCATCGCAGCGCGGGCATTCCGAGAGCCAGCCGCAGTCGTGGCACAGCAGCGTCGGGGCGAAGCCGCGGCGGTTGAGGAACACCAGCACCTGCTGGCCGGCTGCCAGGGTCTGGCCGATCGCCTGCTGCAGCGGGCCGCTGATACCGCTGTCGAGCGGCCGGCTGCGCACGTCCAGGCGCAGAAAGCGTGGCTGGCGGGCGCCGCCAGCGCGCTGGTTCATGCGCAGCAGGCCGTAGCGTCCGCTGTGGGCGTTGTGCAGGCTCTCCAGCGACGGCGTGGCGGAGCCCAGCAGGATCGGGATGTTTTCCTGGTGCGCGCGCACCAGCGCCAAGTCACGAGCGTGGTAGCGCAGGCCCTCCTGCTGTTTATAGGAGCCGTCGTGCTCCTCGTCGATGATGATCAGGCCGGGGTTCTTCATTGGCGTGAACAGCGCCGAACGGGTGCCAATGATGATATCGGCTTCGCCATCGCGGGCGGCCAGCCAGGCATCCAGGCGCTCGCGGTCATTCACCGCAGAATGCAGCAAGGCGATGCGCGCGTTGAAGCGTTGCTCGAAGCGCGCCAGGGTTTGCGGGCCGAGGTTGATTTCCGGGATCAGGATCAGCGCCTGCTTGCCAGCCTCCAGGGTTTCGCGGATCAGTTGCAGGTAGACCTCGGTCTTGCCGCTGCCGGTCACCCCGGCCAGGAGGAACGCATGGAAACTGCCAAACCCTGAGCGCACGGCCTCGAACGCCGCCAGCTGTTCATCGTTGAGCGGCAGTTCGGGCTGGGCCAGCCAGTGCTCGTGGCGCGCTGCCGGCAGATGGCGACGCACTTCGAGCTGTACCAGCTCCTTGGCCAGCAGCAGGTCGAGGCTGTCCTTGTTCAGGCCGAGCTTGCTCAGCAGGGTATGGGCCACGCCATGCGGGTGCTGCGACAAGGTCTTGAGGGCCTCGCGCTGGCGCGGGGCGCGGGCGATCCGGGGGTCGTCCAGGCGCGCGCCGGGTACCGCCTGCCAGAAGCGCTCCTGGCGGATCTCGGCCGGTTCACCCTGGCGCAGCAGCACCGGCAGGGCCCAGCTGAGGGTATCGCCAAGACTGTGCTGGTAGTACTGCGCAGTCCACAGGCAGAGCTTGAACAACGCGGGCGGTAGTGGCGAGACCGGGTCGAGCAGGGCGGTCGCCGGCTTGAGTTTCTCGGCCGGGACCTCACTCTTGTCGCAGACTTCCACCAGCACGCCGATCATCTCGCGGCGACCAAACGGCACGCGGATGCGCATGCCGGGCGTCAGCGCTTGGCGCGCCATCGCTGCCGTGGCCCGGTAGTCGAACAGGCGACGCAAAGGCGAGGGTAGGGCAAGGCGCAGGATGACGTCGGACACGCAGAAGGTCTCTGAAGGGCATTTCGGGACTGTATCGGGATGCGCCGAGCCTAGCAGACGACGGTCGGTACAAGCGACAACTTGCGCAGAAGCTGCGCTCTGGTATTATTCCCCGCCTAATTACGTGCGGTATTCAACAATAGGTGTTGGGTGGCGGCACGCAGCTCGAGGAAGTGATCATGAAAGCAGACATTCATCCAACTTACGAAGTAGTTGCAGTCTCCTGCAGCTGCGGTGCGAAGTTCGAAACCCGTTCGACCCTGGCCAAGCCGCTGGCGATCGACGTGTGCTCGCTGTGCCACCCGTTCTACACTGGTAAGCAGAAAGTCCTGGACACCGGTGGCCGCGTACAGAAGTTCGCAGATCGCTTCGGCATGTTCGGTGCCAAGAAGTAATCATGCGCATGGCGATGCCCTCGGGTTTCGCACTGTTGCAAAAAAAGGCGCCCCTTGCGGGCGCTTTTTTTGTGGCCGCAATCTGGCACCTGCCAGCCCAGGCCTTCTGCCCTCTGCCCGACAAGCCGCAGCAGGTCGCGGTGCGCCAGGTGGTAGATGGCGATACCGTGCGTCTGAGCGATGGTCGCAGTGTGCGCCTGATCGGTATCAACGCGCCCGAGCTGGGCCGCAAGGGCCGCGCCAGCGAGCCCTATGCCGAAGCCGCCCGGCTGCGCCTGCAGGCCTTGGTGAAGGCCAGTGATGGCCGGGTAGGGTTGGTGCCTGGGGTCGAGAAAAAGGACAAGTACGGTCGCACCTTGGCCCACATCTATGGGCGTAATGGCGACAATCTAGAGGCTGTGCTGCTCGGCGAAGGGCTTGGCTATCATGTGGCGTTTGCGCCCAATTCACGCCTGGCGGGTTGCCAGCAAGCGGCCGAGCACGCTGCCAGGATAGCGCGGGCGGGGCTCTGGCAGCGCTCGCCGGTTCAGCGCGAGGGCGATGTTCGGCGCTCCGGCTTTACCGTGATCAGCGGACGCATTACCGGCCTACAGCGCAATGGTGCCGGGGTCTGGCTGGATCTGGGCGATACGGTGGTGCTGCACGTACCCGCTCGTCTGCAGCGCAACTTCCCGGCCAGCTTCTTCGATAACCTCAGAGGACGCCAGGTGGAGGCACGTGGCTGGATGCTGGATCGTTCCCGCAAAGGTGGTCTGAAGCCCGGGCAGCGTCGCTGGATGCTGCCATTGACCGATCCGAGCATGCTTCAAGGTACATCTGGCTAAATAATTGTAGACATTACATTGCTAGATTGTACACACTGAAACCCGCATGCCCCGTGGGTTGTAGCGTAAAGTCGTAGGCTTAGGGCCTTGACACATGTGACCGGGCAGTCTTGTCGCTGCTCGGCACTTTGCGTATCCTCGGCGGTCCGTCAGAACAGTAAATAGCGGAATTGCCCACCATGTCAGACCTGAAAACCGCCGCTCTCGAATACCATGCTCAGCCCCGTCCGGGGAAACTGAGCGTCGAGCTCACCAAGCCTACCGCCACCGCGCGTGACCTGTCCCTGGCCTACAGCCCGGGCGTCGCCGAGCCTGTGCGCGAGATCGGTCGTGATCCAGAGCTGGCTTACAAATACACCGGCAAGGGCAACCTGGTCGCCGTGATCTCCGACGGTACCGCCATTCTTGGCCTGGGTGACCTCGGCCCACTGGCCTCCAAGCCGGTCATGGAAGGCAAGGGCGTTCTGTTCAAGCGTTTCGCAGGTATCGACGTATTCGACATCGAAGTCGAATCGGAAAGCCCACAGGCTTTCATCGACACCGTTCGCCGCATCTCCATCACCTTCGGTGGCATCAACCTCGAAGACATCAAGGCACCAGAGTGCTTCGAGATCGAGCGCACCCTGATCGAGCAGTGCGACATCCCGGTCTTCCACGATGACCAGCATGGCACCGCCATCGTCACCGCGGCCGGCATGATCAACGCCCTGGAAATCGCCGGCAAGAAACTCGAAGACGCTCAAATCGTCTGCCTCGGCGCTGGCGCTGCAGCCATCTCGTGCATGAAGCTGCTGGTCAGCATGGGTGCCAAGGTCGAGAACATCTTCATGATCGACCGTTCCGGCGTAATCCACGCTGGCCGTGACGACCTCAACCAGTACAAGGCGCAGTTCGCTCACGCGACCGACAAGCGCACCCTGGCTGATGCCCTGCAAGGTGCAGACGTGTTCGTTGGCCTGTCCGGCCCGAACCTGCTGAGCCCTGAAGGCCTGAAGTCGATGGCTGCCAACCCGATCGTGTTCGCTTGCTCGAACCCTGATCCAGAAATCAGCCCTGAGCTGGCTCATGCCACTCGCGATGACGTGATCATGGCGACCGGTCGTTCCGACTACCCGAACCAAGTCAACAACGTTCTCGGCTTCCCGTTCATCTTCCGTGGTGCCCTGGACGTTCGCGCCAAGCGCATCAACGAAGAGATGAAGATTGCTGCTGCCATCGCCCTGAAGGACCTGGCCAAGCAGCCGGTGCCGAAGGAAGTTTGCGATGCGTACGGGGTTCAGGCGCTGGAATTCGGTCGTGAGTACATCATTCCGAAGCCGATGGACCCACGTCTGATCACCTTGGTTTCCGATGCGGTAGCCAAGGCTGCGATCGAAAGTGGTGTGGCGACTCTGCCGTATCCGAAGCACTATCCGCTGAAAAGCGTGGATGACGTGTTCAACGGCTGATTGGTCGTAGCATTAGCGAAAAGCCCTGGCTCTTGAGAGTTGGGGCTTTTTTTTGGTTCTTCGCGGGTTGGTGGGGGGCTTGGGCTTGAGGGTTGGGGGCTTATCCATTTGATGTGGTGGATTATCTGGCCCCTTCCGCCCTTACGGCGGGTCACTTTTTTTCTTGGAAAAAAGTAACCAAAAACCGCTTGCTCCTGCATCCGGCCCCTACGCTGCGCTTCGGGGTTCCCTCGCTCCGGTCTTGCTCCGGGAGAACCGCGCTGTACGGCCCATCCTGGGCCTCAGCGCTTTCCGGCCATCCATGGCCTCCACCTCCCTACGCAAGACCTGCGCTCGGCCTCCTGAAGTCGCTGTAGATCAAGAGCAAGATCAAGATCAAGATCAACAGCCAGGGCAACGGCAGGCGAATCGCTGCGCTCTCGCTTTTGTCTATTTACCAGCGGATTTGTGGGGTGGCTGGCAGGGCTGGGCCCTGCGATTTGCATTGGCAGTACCGGCCTCTTCGCGGGGCAAGTCGGATCGCCGCACCGCCGCTCCTACAGGATTTGCGTACTTCCTGGGCTCTCCACAAATCAGGGCAACGGCAGGCGAATCGCTGCGCTCTCGCTTTGTTTATTTACCAGCGGATTTGTGGGGTGGCTGGCAGGGCTGCGCCCTGCGATTTGCATTGGCAGTACCGGCCTCTTCGCGGGGCAAGCCCGCTCCTACAGGATTTGCGCAAATTTTGAATTCGGCGTAATCCCTGTAGGAGCGGGCTTGTCCCGCGAAGAGGCCCGAATATCCACTACCCATGCCACTATCGAAAACAACGCCAGCCCAGACGCCACCCGTAACTTCGCGACGTCAGGAGGCCGAGTGGAGGTCTTGCGCAGGGAGGTGGAGGCCATGGATGGCCGGAAAGCGCTGAGGCCCAGGATGGGCCGTACAGCGCGGTCCTCCCGGAGCAAGACCGGAGTGAGGGGACCCGCAGCGCAGCGGAGGGCCGGATGCAGGAGCAAGCGGTTTTTGGTTACTTTTTTCCAAGAAAAAAAGTGACCCGCCGTAAGGGCGGAAGGGGCCAGTGGGGCCACCACATCAAACGGATAAGCCCACACTTCCTAAGCCAGCAAGCCAGCAAGCCAGCAAGCCAACAAGCCAACAAGCCAACCCGGCCTACCTGCGATCAGAACAGATCCATCGGCGCCGCTTCATCCGCAGGCAGCGGGCTCCCAGGCGCCGCACCATTGCCCAGCTCATCCCCCGAAGGCGGCGAATCCTCGGCCTTGAACAGCTCGAAGTAGGCATTCGGCGTGCTCGGCGTCGCGGCCCGGCCGCTGATCGGATCAACCCGCAAACTCAGGATACCCTCAGGCTCGGCCGGCGGATGGTTAGGCTTGTCCTTCAAGGCCGCGCCCATGAAGCTCATCCAGATCGGCAGCGCCGCCGTACCGCCATACTCGCGACGACCAAGGGTTTCCGGCTGGTCGAAACCGACCCACACAGTCGTCACGTAATCGGCATTGTAGCCGGAGAACCAGGCGTCCTTGGACTCGTTGGTAGTACCGGTCTTGCCTGCCAGGTCAGTACGGCCCAAGGCCATTGCCCGGCGCCCGGTGCCACGCTTGATGACGTCCTGCAGCATGCTGGTGAGAATGTAGCTGGTGCGGCCATCAATGATCTGCTCGGCAATCACCGGCGCTTGCGGCGCAGGCGTCACCTGGCCAAACACCGGCGGTGCTTCACCGGGCATGGCGGCGGTGCTGATCGGCTGCTCGGGCGCTGCGATACCCGCCTGGTCCTGGCCCGCGCCTTGCGGCACGTGGGCAGGGTTGGCGGTGAACAGGGTCTCGCCATTGCGACTTTCAATGCGCTCGATCAGGTACGGGCTGATCTTGTAGCCGCCGTTGGCAAAGGTGCTCCAGCCGGTAGCAATCTCCATCGGCGTCAGCGTCGCGGTACCCAGTGCCAGGGACAGGTTGCGCGGCAAGTCCTGCTTGTTGAAGCCAAACTTGGCAATGTAGTCGATGGTACGGTCGACACCCATCGCCTGCAGCAGGCGGATCGACACCAGGTTGCGCGACTTGTACAGCGCCTCGCGCATGCGGATCGGGCCGAGGAAGGTGTTGGTGTCGTTTTTCGGCCGCCAGACTTTGTCCAGGTACTCGTCGACGAACACGATCGGTGCGTCGTTGACCAGGCTGGCAGCGGTGTAGCCGCTGTCCAGCGCGGCGCTATAGACGAATGGCTTGAAACTCGAGCCCGGTTGGCGCTTGGCCTGCATCGCGCGGTTGTAGTTGCTCTGCTCGAACGAGAAACCGCCGACCAGGGCGCGGATAGCGCCGTTGTACGGGTCGAGGGTAACCAGTGCGCTTTGCGCTCCAGGGACCTGGCTGAACTTGAGCGTGGCATCTTCCAGGCGTTGTACGCGGATCAGATCACCGACCTGAGCAACGTCCGCCGGGGACTGCGGTGCGCGGCCCTGAGCGTTGCTGTTGAGGAACGGCCGGGCCCATTTCATGGTGTCCCAGGCAACCGTCTGCTCTTCGCCGTTGCGCGTCAGCACTTGCAGGCCAGTCTTGTCGACCTGGGTGACGATGGCCGGCTCCAGGCCGCCGAGGGGGCGCTGTTTGGCCAGCTCCTGCAGCCAGGCCGCGTGGGTCTTGCCAGGGAAGCGCGACTCCGGACCACGGTAGCCGTGCCGCTCGTCATAGTCCGACAGGCCGTTGAGCACGGCGCTGTTGGCCATGTTCTGCATGTCGCTCGGCACCGTGGTGGTGACGCGGAAACCTTCGGTATAGGCCTCGCTGCCATAGCGACCGACCATTTCGGCACGGGCCATCTCAGCGATGTACGGTGCGTTCACTTCAGGCGTTGGTACGTGGTAACTGGCGTTGAGCGGCTCGGCCAAGGCAGCCCGGTAGCTGGCGTCGTCGATCTTGCCCAGCTTGTGCATGCGGCCGAGGATCCAGTCGCGGCGTTCCTTGGCGCGGGTCGGGTTGGCCAGCGGGTTGAAGCGTGAGGGCGCTTTGGGCAGGCCGGCGATCATCGCCATCTGCGCCAGGCTGATGTCACGGATCGACTTGCCGTAGTAGACCTGCGCGGCGGCGTCGATGCCGTAGGCGCGGTTACCCAGGTAGATCTTGTTCACGTACAGCTCAAGGATCTCGTCCTTGGTCAGCTCACGTTCGATCTGCAGGGCCAGCAGAATTTCGTTGGTCTTGCGCGAGAAACTGCGCTCGCTGGTGAGGAAGAAGTTCTTCGCCACCTGCATGGTGATGGTGCTGCCGCCGGTCTGGATATGACCAGACTTCACCAGCTGGGTCGCAGCGCGCATCAGGCTGCTCGGATCGACCCCGTAGTGATTGAGGAAATTGTCGTCTTCGGCTGACAGAAGCGCCTGGATGAACTGTGGGGGAATTTCCGCGAAACGGATTGGAGAGCGCCGCATCTCGCCGAACTCGGCAATCAGTTTGCCGTCGCTGCTGTACACCCTCAGGGGGATCTGCAACTGGATGCTTCTGAGCGACTCGACCGAGGGCAGGTTGGGACTAAGATACAGAAACGCACCGCTCAGACCGAGTACGAGCGCGCAGATGACTGCGACGAAAGACCACCAGAAGAACTTCAGCAGGCGTATCAAGGCTTTTGGGTGTCCAGATTGAGAAATGGAGTGCACGCGGGTCCGGCGGACAGGGAAAAAACGCTGGGCATTATAAGCATTTTTCGCCTTGTCGGGCGACCGGCCGGCCCGTGTGGGCGGATCCGTTGGTGCAGTTTGGCGACGACTGACAAAGAGAGACAGCGATGCTTGGACGTTATGGCAAGGATGCCGGTTCACTGTTGGGGGTAGAAATTGCCGCCGACTCGGTACGGATGCTGCAACTGCAGCGGCGCCACGGCCGCCGCAAGGTGGCTGCCTGGGCCAGGGAGCCATTGCACTCACCCTTGTGCGACGACTGGTCGCGCAACGCGCAGCCGGTGATTGCCGCCCTGCGCAGCGCCTATGCACGTAGCGGCAGCACGTGCAGGCAGGTCGCTGTGGCTTTGCCCGGCACGCAAGTGATCTGCAAGGTCTGCCGGCTGCCGGCCGGGCTCACGACAGACCAGATTGAGGCGCAGTTGCTGAGCGATGCACAGCGGCTGTTTCCCTTCCCGCTCGAAGATCTGGCGATGGATTTCCAGGTGCTGGGTCCTTCACTGGGGCCAGGCTGCCAAGTCGATGTGCTGGTAGCAGCTTGCCGCCAGCGTTCGGTCGAACTGCTCGAGCAACTGTTCGAAGAGGCTGGCCTGCAAACCGTGGCGCTGGAAGTCGACAGTATCGCCCTGCGACGCGTGTTACCCGCAGGGCAAAGGTTGCTGCGCGTCGAATCAGGCGCTGCATCGCTGCACACCTGGACGGGGCAGGGGTTGCCGCAGCGTCATGACCTGCAATTTGCTCCGGTCGACAGCGCCGAGCAGCGCGTGGAGCGTGTCGCGCGGTTGCTGGGCGACACCGTCGACCCAGAGCGGGGGGTGTTGGTCGCAGTGGCTAGCGAAACCGCCGCAGGCTGGATCGAAGGCCTGACGCAGCGGCTGACTATACCGTGCGAGGCGCTGGCGCCATGGCCCGGGGTGGCGGCGGGCGGGCAGGGAATGCCCGAGGGCTGCGCCGCCATGGCACTGGCCTGCGGCCTGGCGATGGGAGAGGGCTGATGATACTTCGCCTGAACCTGCTGCCGTGGCGCGAACGGGATCGCCTTGCCGCGCTAAGACGATTTCAGCGTGCACTGATTGGCAGCCTGCTGCTGGCGTTCTGTGGGGTGATGGTGCTGGATTATCTGGCACGCCAGCGTGCTCATCTGCAGGCCGCTGCCATCGTCGAGGGCAAGGCGCGAATTGCCAGTCTGGACAAGCAACTCGAGGAGGTCGACGGGTTGCATCACGCCCACCAGGTCGTCACTGCTCAGCTCGCTTCACTTGAGGCTTTAAGGTCGGATCAAGGCCAGGCGCAGAGCGTCTTCGCCGCCTTGGAGCGAGCGCTTGGCACGGGGCTGCAACTCACCGAGTTGTCATTGCAGGAAGGCCAATTACAGCTGCTGGGCTTGGCCGCGTCGCCTGCCGTTGTTGCGCAATTCATGCGTGATCTGCAGCACGCGCAGCTCTTTGAGACGCTGGAGCTCAAGCACATCCGTAGCGGCCCCGAGGGCGACGCGTTTCTGTTGCTGGCGCGGGTGATGGTGGTTTCTCGATGAACGGCGGCTGGGCGCCCGACTTGCAGGCTCTGGTTACGCGCTCTGCAGCCTTCAGGGTGATCCTGCTGATTGTTCTCGCTGTGATGGTTTTCACGCTTGGCTGGGTGTTTCGTCTGCATGAAGCTCATCAGGCCTATCGCCTGGGCGCGGAGGCACTAGACGCACTGGAGCGCGCGCATGCGAGCAAGTCGCTCTCGGCGCAGTCGCGTGCCTCGGCTGAGGACGTCCTGGCTCGCAGCACGGCTGAGCTGCAGGACGCGCGCTGGCGGCTGGCGGCAGGAGATGGCCTGAGCGATCTGCTCGATCAGTTGGCCGGTTCTGGGCATGCCCACGGGCTGCTGTTCGAGCGCATCGAGGTGCTGGATGAATTGGCTGTACCGGGCCATCGGGCCACGCCATTGCAGATAGAGGTGGTGGGCAGCTATTGGGCGTTGCGCACATGGCTGGATGAGTGGCTGGGGCAGGTGCGCCTGTTGCGCCCGTCGAACCTGCAGCTTGGCCTCGCGCCCGGCCGCACCGGGCTGCTGCGTATGCGCCTGCGAGTAAAAGCCTATGACCCCGGTGAGCAATTGCAAGCCCCGGCATCGTTGGCGCATGGCGCTGCCCGACCGCCACTACAAGCCACCCGGGCTGATCCATTCGCCCCTTGGTCTGCGCAGATCAGTACGCACGGCGGCCTCGCCAGGGTGCCGCTGGCACAGGTGGAAATGGTCGGCAGTCTTGCCCGTGATGGCCGTTACCAGGCGCTGGTGCGCTCGGCCGGGCGCCTGTACCGGCTGCGTCCGGGGGATCGCTTAGGTAGGGATGAGGGGGTCGTGGTACGGGTCGATGAGCATCAGCTGGAAGTACTCGAACAGGTGTTTCTCGGCGGTGACTGGCAGCCACGAACGACGTATCTCGCGCTAAGGAACCGCGCGGGCAAAGAGGTCAAGGATGAACGTGAAGCGGCAATTGATGTGGGTACTGGCAGTCATCCTGTCGATTCAGGGGGCTTGGGCGACGAGCTACGAGGGTGAGCCACTGTCCTTGAACTTCCAGGATGTCGAAGTGCGCTCGATCCTGCAGATATTGGCCGACTACGCCGGGATCAACCTGGTGGTCAGTGATACGGTCAGTGGCAATATCACCTTGAGGCTGGAGCAGGTGCCTTGGGATCAGGCGCTGGACCTGGTGTTGCGCAGCAAGGGCCTGGCACGGCATCAGGAGGGCAATGTGCTGCTGGTCGCGCCCGCCGCCGAGCTGGCGGGGCAGTCTCGCGAGGCACGTCTCGGGCTTGAACTGGAGGCGCAGTTGCAGCCGCTGCAACGGGCCTTGCTGCCGGTTCATCACGCCCAGGCAGCGGAGCTTGCCGAGCTCTTGCTGGCGACCTTGGCGGACGACGGCATTCTGACCGGGCGCGGCAGTCTGGGGGTAGATCTGCGCACTAACACCCTGGTGGCCAATCAACCTGCCGACCGGCTCGCGGAGTTGCGGCGCCTGGTTGCCGAGCTGGACGTGCCGGTGCGCCAGGTGATGATCGAGGCACGCATCGTCGAGGCCAATGTCGACTACGAAAAAAGCCTCGGGGTGCGCTGGGGCAAGCCGCTCGCCGGCAATGACGGCAAGCTCGGTGACGGTCTGTTCGTTGACCTCGGTGTCGAGCGGGCGACCGCGGGGGTGGGGCTGGGGCTGTTACGCGGCGATGCACTGCTCGACCTGGAGCTCACTGCCATGGAAAAAAGCGGCAACGGCGAGATCATCTCCCAGCCCAAGGTGGTCACCGCCGACAAGGAAACCGCGCGCATCCTCAAGGGCACCGAGGTGCCTTACCAGGAAACCAGCAAGAGCGGCGCCACTTCGGTGTCATTTCGCGAGGCTTCGCTGTCGCTTGAAGTGACCCCGCAAATCACCCCCGATGGGCAGGTCATCATGACCGTGAGGGTGACCAAGGACGAGCCTGATTACGTCAATGCACTCAATGATGTGCCACCGATCCGCAAGAACGAGGTCAATGCCAAGGTGCGCGTGGCGGATGGCCAGACCATTGTCATTGGTGGCGTCTACTCGACCACGCAAAACAATGTGGTCGACAAGGTGCCATTTCTTGGCGATCTGCCGTATGTTGGGCGGCTGTTTCGACGCGATGCATTACAAGAGAAAAAATCCGAGCTGCTGGTCTTCCTGACTCCGCGTATCATGAGTGACCAGGCGATTGCTGTGAGTCGTTGATTCTGTGCGAAATTTGATACTTGTGGGCCCCATGGGTGCTGGCAAAAGCACCATCGGTCGCCTTCTGGCCAAAGAGCTGCGTCTGCTGTTCAAAGATTCCGACAAGGAAATCGAACTGCGGAGCGGCGCCAATATCCCGTGGATCTTCGACAAAGAAGGCGAGCCGGGCTTTCGTGATCGTGAAGAGGCGATGATCGCCGAGCTCTGCGAGCTGGACGGCGTGGTCGTCGCGACCGGCGGCGGTGCGGTGATGCGCGAAGCCAACCGGCGTGCACTGTATGCCGGGGGGCGGGTGATCTATCTGCACGCATCGGTGGAGCAGCAGGTCGGCCGCACCGCCCGCGATCGCAACCGCCCGCTGTTGCGCACGGCCAATCCGGAGGCGACGTTGCGCGCCTTGCTCGAGTCGCGTGACCCGCTCTATCGAGAGATCGCCGACGTCGTGGTAGAAACCGACGAACGGCCGCCACGGATGGTAGTGCTCGATATCCTCGAGCGCCTCGAGCAGTTGCCGCCCCGGTAAGCCGGGACTATTCTCGGCGACCAATGCCGAGGCAGGGTTCAACGTTAGCGCGCGGTTTGCCCAGGCAAGGCCGCGCCCAAGCACATTGTGGGGATACATGCAGACACTTAAGGTCGATCTGGGCGAACGCAGCTACCCGATCTACATTGGCGAAGGCCTGCTGGACCAGCCCGAGCTGCTGGCGCCGCACATCGCCGGCCGGCAGGTTGCCATCGTTTCCAACGAAACCGTCGCGCCTCTGTATCTCGAACGCCTGAGCCGCACCCTAGGCGCCTATGCGGTGGTCCATGTGGTACTGCCAGATGGCGAAGCCCACAAGAATTGGGAAACCCTGCAGCTTATTTTCGATGGCCTGCTGACTGCCCGGCATGACCGCCGGACCACCGTGGTCGCCCTTGGTGGTGGCGTGATCGGTGATATGGCCGGCTTCGCCGCGGCGTGTTACCAGCGCGGTGTCGACTTTATCCAGGTGCCCACCACGCTGTTGTCCCAGGTCGACTCCTCGGTGGGCGGCAAGACCGGTATCAATCACCCGCTGGGCAAGAACATGGTCGGTGCCTTCTATCAGCCCAATGCGGTGCTGATCGACACCACCACCCTCAAGACCCTGCCCCCACGCGAACTGTCGGCGGGGCTTGCCGAGGTGATCAAGTACGGCCTGATCTGCGACAAGTCTTTCCTCGACTGGCTCGAAGAAAATATGGCCGCCCTGCGAGGCCTGGACAACACTGCCCTGACCGAGGCCATCCGCCGTTCCTGCGCGGCCAAGGCTGCGGTAGTCGGTGCCGACGAGCGTGAGTCAGGTGTGCGGGCCACTCTCAACCTCGGCCATACCTTTGGCCATGCCATCGAAACCCACATGGGCTATGGCGTCTGGCTGCACGGCGAAGCCGTGGCCGCAGGCACGGTAATGGCCCTGGAAATGTCCATGCGTCTGGGCTGGATCGACCTGCCTGCACGTGATCGCGGAATTCGCCTGTTGCAGGACGCAGGATTGCCGGTGGTGCCACCACAGGAAATGACCCCGGCGCATTTCATGGAGCATATGGCGGTCGACAAGAAGGTGCTCGACGGTCGCTTGCGCCTGGTGCTGTTGCGCCAGTTGGGCGAGGCCGTTATCACCGACGACTATCCGAAAGAGATCCTTCAGGCCACGCTGGCGGCGGATTACCGCGCGATCGTGGCCCAGCTTTGAGGTTGTGACAACGCAATGACCAGTTTGCATGCCGATGAGGCGTTTCTCGACCATTACCAGCTGAGCCACGATCCGTTCGCGCCGCGTGTGCCCGGCTTCAAGTTCTTTCCGGCTCAGCGCAAACCCGTGCTTGGCCAGCTGCATCACTTGGCTCGCTACAGCCAGCTGATGCTGGTGGTCACTGGCCCGTTGGGCAGCGGCAAGACCCTGCTGCGCCAGGCCCTGGTCGCCAGCACCAACAAACAGTCGGTGCAGAGCGTGGTGGTCTCCGCCCGCGGCGCCAGCGATGCGGCCAGTGTGCTTGCCCAGGTCGCCCAGTCGCTTGGCGTGGCCCAGGCTGAAATGCAGGCGATCCTCTCCCAGGTGGTGCAGCTGGCGCTGACCGGGCAGGAAGTCTATCTGTTGGTGGACGATGCGGAACAACTCGACGAGTCGGCACTCCAAGCGTTGCTGGAGTTGGCGGCGGGCGTGCCGGAAGGGCGTCCGCATGTGTTCCTGTTTGGTGAGCCTTCGCTTATCGCCGGTCTGGACGAGCTGGAAGTGGGTGCCGAGCGGTTTCACATTATCGAACTCGCCCCCTACAGTGAAGAAGAGACCCGCGAGTACCTGGAGCAGCGCCTGGACGGTGCTGGTCGGGGCATCGAGGTGTTCACCGCTGAGCAGATCGCCGATATCCATGAACATTCGGACGGCTGGCCTGGCGCTATCAACCAGGTTGCCCGCGATACCTTGATCGAAGCCATGATCGCCACCCGCGCTACGGCGAAGCGACCAACCATGGGGTTCAATATGCCTAAGAAACACGTACTCGCGTTGTCTGCAGTCGTCGTGGTCGCCGTTGCCGCCGCGGTGCTGATGCCCAAGAAGGGTGCCGACAAGGCCCCGACTGACGCCCCAGCCGCCCAGGCCCAGCTGCCACTGGGTGAGGGCCAGCCAGCCGCCGGTCAGCCGAACAATGGCAACCCGGCGATCGAGTTCTCCGGCTCTTCACAACCGATGCCGCTGCCACTGGTGGGTCAGTCCCAGCCGGTCATGCGCGAGCCGCTGGCCCAAGCGGCGGGCATGGGTGATGGTGAGGAGAGTGGCCCGGCCGGCAATACCGCGCTGCAGCCGTCGAACCCGCCAACTGTAACCACCATTGCGCCGCCAGCTGGTGTTGCGGCCGGGCCTGCGGTTACTCCGGCACAGCCGATTGCCAGTGCGCCGAGCCAGCCGGTTGCGCCTGCGCAAAAGCCTGTTGCAACCCAGCCTGCCAAGCCGGTAGCACCTGCCAAGCCTGCGCCTGAGCCGGTCCAGGTTGCCTCCGCCAAACCCGCCGCCAAGCCGGCGGCCGCTGGCAGCGCCAACAGTGGCTGGTATGGCGGGCAGAAACCGGGCAATTATGTGGTACAGATTCTCGGCACCAGCTCCGAGGCGTCCGCCCAATCGTTCGTCAAGGCGCAGGGTGGCGACTATCGCTACTTCAAGAAAACCCTGCAGGGCAAGCCCCTCTACGTGGTCACTTACGGCAGCTTCGCCAACCGCGATGCAGCGGTTGCGGCAATCAAGAACTTGCCAGCGAAGGTCCAGGCTGGTAAACCTTGGCCACGTACCGTCGCCAGCGTCCAACAAGAGCTGGCTACGGCCCGCTGATACCTGCCGGGCGGCACCACCCCGCCGCCCAGTTGCTGAGCGACTCCTGACTTTCGTCTAGCCTGCTGCGTCAAACGCGGCAGGCTTTTCTGTCCCAGACTGCCGGCCACAAGCCTGATGTTGCAGTCGAGGCTGAAACGCTTCAGACTCCGGTCAATGCCGTACCATGGCGACAGGCCAAAAACATTCAAAATTGCGACATAAATTTTCAACGAAGCGTCGTTAAAATTTGTGGGCTTCCCTGTCGCTGTGCAACAATGGTTTCACGTTGCCCCCCGCAAAAAAGCTGGCATTCGACCGGTGTGGATGGTAAGTGGTTGTACTAAAAAGAGATTTGCCTCCGTCGAGAGGTGAACCTGGTGAGAATGTGTCTATGAAAACAGGTCTGTACCATCCGGAAGAATTCAAGGACAACTGTGGCTTTGGCCTGATTGCCCATATGACGGGCGAGCCAAGTCACCACCTCCTGCAAACTGCCATGCAGGCGCTGACGTGCATGACCCACCGCGGTGGGATCAACGCCGACGGCAAGACTGGCGACGGTTGCGGCTTGCTCATGCAAAAGCCCGATCAGTTCCTGCGGGCCATGGCCCAAGAGCATTTTGCCGTCGAGCTGCCCAAGCAGTACGCCGTCGGCATGGTGTTCTTCAACCAGGACCCGGTCAAAGCCCAGGCAGCGCGCGCCAACATGGACCGCGAAATCATCGCGGCCGGCCTGCAGTTGGTCGGCTGGCGCAAAGTGCCAATCGACACCAGCGTCCTCGGCCGCCTTGCCCTTGAGCGCCTGCCGCAGATCGAGCAGGTGTTCATCGGCGGTGAGGGCCTGAGCGATCAGGAATTCGCCATCAAGCTGTTCAGTGCCCGTCGCCGTTCGTCCGTGGCCAACGCCCACGACAGCGACCACTACATCTGCAGCTTCTCGCACAAGACCATCATCTACAAAGGCCTGATGATGCCGCGCGATCTCGCGGCGTTCTATCCAGACCTCGACGACCAGCGCCTGCAAACCGCGATCTGCGTGTTCCACCAGCGCTTCTCGACCAACACCCTGCCGAAATGGCCGCTGGCGCAGCCGTTCCGCTTCCTCGCCCACAACGGCGAGATCAACACCATCACCGGCAACCGCAACTGGGCCATGGCCCGTCGCACCAAGTTCGCCAACGACCAGATCCCCGATCTCGAAGAGCTCGGTCCGCTGGTCAACCGCGTCGGTTCCGACTCCTCGAGCATGGACAACATGCTCGAGCTGATGGTCACCGGCGGCATCGACCTGTTCCGCGGCGTGCGCATGCTGGTACCGCCGGCGTGGCAGAACGTCGAGACCATGGACGCCGACCTGCGTGCGTTCTACGAATACAACTCCATGCACATGGAACCGTGGGACGGCCCGGCCGGCATCGTCATGACCGAAGGTCGTCACGCGGTGTGCCTGCTCGACCGCAACGGCCTGCGCCCAGCGCGCTGGGTGACCACGCGCAACGGCTACATCACCATCGCCTCGGAAATCGGCGTATGGGACTATCAGCCTGAAGACGTCGTCGCCAAAGGCCGGGTTGGCCCAGGGCAGATCTTTGCCGTGGACACCGAGACCGGGCAGATCCTCGATACCGACGCCATCGACAATCGCCTGAAGTCGCGCCATCCGTACAAGCGCTGGTTGCGCCAGCACGCTACGCGCATCCAGGCGACCCTGAGCGATGACCAGGGCGCGGCCAGCTACGACGCTGACCAGCTCAAGCAATTCATGAAGATGTTCCAGGTCACCTTCGAAGAGCGTGACCAGGTCCTGCGTCCACTCGGCGAGCAGGGCCAGGAAGCCGTTGGCTCGATGGGCGATGACACCCCGATGGCGGTGCTGTCGCAGCGCGTGCGTTCGCCGTACGACTTCTTCCGCCAGCAGTTCGCCCAGGTCACCAACCCGCCGATCGACCCGCTGCGTGAAGCGATCGTGATGTCGCTGGAGATCTGCCTCGGTGCCGAACGCAACATCTTCCAGGAGTCCCCGGAGCATGCTTCGCGGGTAATCCTCAGCTCGCCGGTGATCTCGCCAGCCAAGTGGCGCTCGCTGATGAGCCTGGAGCGCGAAGGCTTCGAGCGGCAGCTGATCGACCTCAACTACGAAGAAAGCCTCGGCCTGGAAGCCGCCATCCGCAACATCGCCGATCAGGCCGAAGAAGCGGTACGTAGCGGCAAGACCCAGCTGGTGCTGAGCGACCGCTTCATCGCGCCAGGCAAATTGCCGGTGCACGCCTCCCTGGCCGTTGGCGCGGTACACCACCGCCTGACCGAGAAGGGCCTGCGCTGCGACAGCAACATCCTCGTGGAAACCGCCACCGCGCGTGACCCGCACCACTTTGCCGTGCTGCTCGGCTTCGGTGCCTCGGCGGTGTATCCGTACCTGGCCTACGAAGTGCTGGCCGACCTGATCCGTACCGGCGAAGTGCTGGGCGATCTCGACGAAGTGTTCAAGTACTACCGCAAAGGCATCTCCAAGGGCCTGCTGAAGATCCTCTCGAAGATGGGTATCTCGACCGTCGCTTCGTACCGTGGCGCGCAGCTGTTCGAAGCCATAGGCCTGTCCGACGAAGTAGTCGGCCTGAGCTTCAAGGGTGTGCCGAGCCGGATCAAGGGCGCGCGTTTCGTCGACCTCGAAAGCGACCAGAAGCTGCTCGCCGCCGAAGCCTGGAGCGCGCGCAAGCCGATCCAGCAAGGTGGCCTGTTGAAGTTCGTCCATGGTGGCGAATACCACGCCTACAACCCGGATGTGGTCAACACCCTGCAGGCCGCCGTGCAGCAGGGCGACTACGCCAAGTTCAAGGAATACACCGCACTGGTCGATACTCGCCCGGTGTCGATGATCCGTGACCTGCTCAAGGTCAAGGTCGCCGACCAACCGTTGGCTCTGGACCAGGTCGAACCGCTGGAGGCGATCCTCAAGCGCTTCGACTCCGCCGGCATCTCGCTCGGCGCGCTGTCGCCGGAAGCCCACGAGGCGCTGGCCGAGGCCATGAACCGCCTGGGCGCTCGCTCCAACTCCGGTGAGGGCGGCGAAGACCCAGCGCGCTACGGCACCGTGCGCAGCTCGAAGATCAAGCAGGTCGCCACCGGCCGCTTTGGTGTCACCCCGGAATACCTGGTCAACGCCGAAGTGCTGCAGATCAAGGTCGCCCAGGGCGCCAAGCCGGGTGAAGGCGGCCAGCTGCCAGGCGGCAAGGTCAACGGCCT
This sequence comes from Pseudomonas sp. BP8, assembly GCF_017875955.1. Classification (GTDB taxonomy): domain Bacteria; phylum Pseudomonadota; class Gammaproteobacteria; order Pseudomonadales; family Pseudomonadaceae; genus Aquipseudomonas. The sequence continues at coordinate 880,826 of NZ_JAGINK010000001.1, forward strand.
GATCGCCAAGCTGCGCTATGCAGTACCGGGCGTGACCCTGATCTCGCCACCGCCGCACCATGACATCTACTCGATCGAAGACTTGGCCCAGCTGATCTACGACCTCAAGCAGGTCAATCCGCAGGCACTGGTCTCGGTCAAGCTGGTGGCGGAAGCCGGCGTGGGCACCATTGCTGCCGGTGTGGCCAAGGCTTATGCCGACCTGATCACCATCTCCGGCTACGATGGCGGCACCGGCGCTTCGCCGCTGACCTCGATCAAGTACGCTGGCGCGCCGTGGGAACTGGGCCTGGCGGAAACTCACCAGACCCTGCGCGGCAACGACCTGCGTGGCAAGGTCCGGGTGCAGACCGACGGTGGCCTGAAGACCGGCCTGGATGTGATCAAGGCCGCGATCCTCGGCGCCGAGAGCTTTGGTTTCGGCACCGCACCGATGATCGCCCTGGGCTGCAAGTACCTGCGCATCTGTCACCTGAACAACTGCGCCACCGGCGTCGCCACGCAGAACGACAAGCTGCGCAAGGATCACTACATCGGCACCGTCGACATGGTGATCAACTTCTTCAAGTTCGTCGCTGAAGAGACCCGCGAGTGGCTGGCCAAGCTGGGCGTCAGCAGCCTCGGCGAGCTGATCGGTCGTACCGACCTGCTCGACGTGCTGCCAGGCGACACCGAGCGTCAGCATCACCTGGACCTCACCCCGCTGCTGGGCAGCTCGCACATTCCGGCCGACAAGCCGCAGTTCTGCGAAGTCGACAAGAACCCGCCGTTCGACAAGGGCGAGTTGGCCGAACGGATGGTCGAGATGGCCCTGCCGGCGATCCGCGACCAGGCCGGTGGCGAGTTCGAGCTGGACATCTGCAACTGCGACCGCTCCATCGGTGCGCGTATCTCCGGCGAAATCGCCCGGCTGTACGGCAACCAGGGCATGGCTGCCAAGCCGCTGACCTTCCGCTTCAAGGGTACCGCCGGGCAGAGCTTCGGCGTGTGGAACGCCGGTGGCCTCAACCTGCACCTGCAAGGCGACGCCAACGACTACGTCGGCAAGGGCATGACCGGTGGCAAGGTGACCATCGTGCCGCCTGCGGGCAGCCCGTTCAAAACCCAGGACAGCGCCATCGTCGGCAACACCTGCCTGTACGGCGCCACTGGCGGCAAGCTGTTCGCCGCGGGTACCGCGGGTGAGCGCTTCGCTGTACGTAACTCCGGCGCCCACGCTGTGGTCGAGGGTACCGGCGATCACTGCTGTGAATACATGACCGGCGGCTTTGTCTGCGTCCTGGGCAAGACCGGTTACAACTTCGGTTCTGGCATGACGGGCGGCTTCGCCTACGTGCTCGACATGGACAACAGCTTCGTCGACAAGCTCAACCACGAACTGGTGGAAATCCAGCGCATCAGTGGTGAAGCGATGGAGGCCTACCGTAGCCACCTGGCGCGGGTCCTTGGCGAGTATGTGGATGAGACCGGCAGCGAGTGGGGGCGTGAGCTCTCGGAGAACCTCGACGACTACGTGCGGCGCTTCTGGCTGGTCAAGCCAAAGGCGGCCACGCTCAAGCAGTTGTTGTCCAGCACCCGTGCCAACCCGCAGTAAAACAGCTGCAAGTGGGCAAGCCTCACGCTGCAAGTAGAAGCAGTGCGAGGTTTGCCAGGCTTACGTGATCGTCTTGTGGCTTGCAGCTAATAGCTTGCAGCTGCTGTTGAGAGGTTTTAGAAAATGGCTGAACGTCTGAATAACGACTTCCAGTTCATCGAAGTTGGGCGCAAAGACCCGAAGAAAAAGCTGCTGCGTCAGCGCAAGAAAGAGTTCGTCGAGATCTACGAACCCTTCAAGCCGCAGCAATCCGTCGACCAGGCGCACCGCTGCCTGGGTTGCGGTAACCCGTACTGCGAATGGAAGTGCCCGGTGCACAACTTCATCCCCAACTGGTTGAAGCTGGTCTCTGAAGGCAACATCCTCGCCGCGGCAGAACTGTCGCACCAGACCAACACCCTGCCGGAAGTGTGCGGCCGGGTCTGCCCGCAGGACCGTCTGTGTGAAGGTGCCTGCACCCTCAATGACGGCTTTGGCGCGGTGACCATCGGTTCGGTGGAGAAGTACATCACCGACACCGCCTTCGCCATGGGCTGGCGCCCGGACATGTCCAAGGTCAAGCCGACTGGGAAGCGTGTCGCCATCATTGGTGCCGGTCCGGCCGGGCTGGGTTGTGCCGACGTGCTGGTGCGCGCCGGGGTAACCCCGGTGGTGTTTGATCGCAACCCTGAAATCGGTGGCTTGCTGACCTTCGGTATCCCCGAGTTCAAGCTGGAAAAGACCGTGCTGAGCAATCGCCGCGAAGTCTTCACCGGCATGGGCATCGAGTTCCGCCTGAACACCGAGGTGGGCAAGGACGTCACCATGGAACAACTGCTCGCCGAGTACGACGCGGTGTTCATGGGCATGGGTACCTACACCTACATGAAGGGCGGTTTCCCCGGCGAAGACCTGCCAGGCGTGCATGACGCGCTGGACTTCCTGATCGCCAACGTCAACCGCAACCTGGGCTTTGAAAAGTCGCCGGAAGACTTTGTCGACATGCAGGGCAAGAAGGTCGTGGTACTCGGCGGTGGTGACACCGCGATGGACTGCAACCGTACCTCGATCCGCCAGGGCGCCAAGTCGGTCAGCTGTGCCTATCGCCGCGACGAGGCGAACATGCCCGGCTCGCGCAAAGAGGTGAAGAACGCCAAGGAAGAGGGCGTGAAGTTCCTCTACAACCGCCAGCCGATCGCCATTGTTGGCGAGGACAAGGTCGAAGGCGTCAAGGTGGTCGAGACCCGTCTCGGCGAGCCGGATGCCCGTGGCCGCCGCAGCCCTGAGCCGATCCCCGGCTCTGAAGAGATCCTCCCGGCCGATGCCGTGGTGATCGCCTTTGGTTTTCGTCCGAGCCCGGCGCCGTGGTTCGAGCAGTACGGCATCCAGACCGACAGCCAAGGCCGTGTGGTTGCGCCGGAGCAGAGCAAGTTCAAGCACCAGACCAGCAACCCGAAAGTGTTCGCCGGTGGCGACATGGTGCGGGGTTCGGACCTGGTGGTGACGGCGATCTTCGAAGGGCGTGTGGCCGCTGAAGGGATCCTCGACTATCTCGAAGTCTGATAGATCCTGGGGCCGCTTGCGGCCCTTTCCGCCCGGTCCGGCGCTCTAGCAAGGCCGCTCCCACAGGGGCTGCATTACACCTGAGAGTGCGCGGTCTCTGTGGGAGCGGCCTTGTGTCGCGATCGAGGGCGCGAGCCCTCGCTAGATGTAACGTGTATACAAAAATCTTGATCCAAGGCATACGGACAGACAAACAGCCGTGCCTTTTCTCTGTGTGTCTGAGAAAATGCCCGCACTATTTTTCCGGATGCCGACATGACTGCCCTGAAGAACGATCGTTTCCTGCGTGCATTGCTCAAGCAACCCGTAGACGTCACGCCTGTCTGGATGATGCGCCAGGCCGGCCGCTACCTGCCGGAGTACCGCGCCAGCCGGGCCAAGGCCGGCGACTTCATGAGCCTGTGCATGAGCCCGCAGTTCGCCTGCGAAGTCACCCTGCAGCCGCTTGAACGCTACCCGCTGGACGCCGCGATCCTCTTCTCGGACATCCTCACCATCCCCGACGCCATGGGCCAAGGCCTGTACTTCGAGACCGGCGAAGGCCCGCGTTTCAAGAAAGTCGTCAGCACCCTGGCGGACATCGAAGCCTTGCCGATCCCTGATCCGCACAAGGACCTGGGCTACGTGATGGATGCGGTCAGCACCATCCGCCGTGAACTCAACGGCCGCGTGCCGCTGATCGGCTTCTCCGGCAGCCCGTGGACCCTCGCCACTTACATGGTCGAAGGCGGTTCTTCCAAGGACTTCCGCAAGACCAAGGCGATGCTCTACGACAATCCGCAGGCCATGCACCTGTTGCTGGACAAGCTGGCCCAGTCGGTCATCAGCTACCTCAATGGGCAGATCCAGGCCGGCGCTCAGGCAGTGCAGATCTTCGACACCTGGGGTGGCAACCTGTCGGCTGCTGCCTACCAGGAGTTCTCCCTGGCCTACATGCGCAAGATCGTCAGCGGCCTGATCCGTGAACACGATGGGCGCAAGGTGCCGGTGATTCTCTTCACCAAGAACGGCGGTATGTGGCTGGAAAGCATTGCCGAGGCTGGCGCCGACGCGCTGGGCCTGGACTGGACCTGCGAGATCGGCGATGCCCGCCGCCGTGTCGGCGACAAGGTTGCCCTGCAGGGCAACATGGACCCGACCGTGCTGTACGCCAAGCCTGCGGCGATTCGTCAGGAAGTCGGGCGCATCCTGGCCAGCTATGGCAAAGGCACTGGCCACGTGTTCAACCTTGGCCATGGCATCACGCCTGAGGTTGATCCGGAACATGCGGGTGCGTTCATCAACGCCGTGCATGAGCTGTCGGCGCAATACCATCAGTGATCAGTCGCTGAATAAAAACCCGGCCATGTGCCGGGTTTTTTTGTGCGTTAAGTTTAAATTCAGCGATCGTCGTTAATCTGGTCCCATCTCAACCAGTACAGGACTTGATCATCATGAAAGCTCGCTACCTCGCTCTGATTCTCGCGCCACTGTTCAGCACCGCCGCTCTGGCCAATACCTACACCGGCCCTGGTGCTCAGCCGATCACTACCGTCGCGGCCGCCAACGAGGCTGCTGACGACACCCGCGTAGTGCTTCAAGGTTTCGTCACCAAGAAGCTGGATAACGACGACAAGTACGAGTTCAAGGACAACACCGGCACTATCAAGGTTGAGATCGACGACGAAGACATGCCGGCGGCAGGCTTCAACGACAAGACCAAGGTCAAGCTGACCGGTGAAGTCGAGAAGAACCTGATGAGCCGTGAAGTGGATGTGGACACCGTCGAGATCATCAACTGATCCGTAAGTGTGATGGGGCTGCGCAGCAGCCCCCCGTTTCACGCAGTTTTCGGTGCCAACCTGCTCAGGTGTAGCGCCACCACCAGTGCTATTGCCAGCAACCCGCCGATAAACAATCCGATCCCGTCCCAGCCGGCCATGTGCCAGAACACCCCACCGGCCGTCCCGGCCACACTCGACCCCGCGTAGTAACTGAACAGATACAGCGAAGACGCCTGGCCCTTGGCTTTCAGCGCACGTCGGCCGATCCAGCTGCTGGCCACCGAGTGCGCGCCAAAGAAGCCAAAGGTGAACACCAGCATGCCGATGATGATCATCGCCAGCGGGCTGGCCAGGGTCAGCAGCAGGCCGCCGGCCATCACCAGGATGCTCGCCCAGAACACCTTGCGCCGGCCCAGCTTGTCCGCCAGAGCGCCGACCTGCGCCGAGCTGTAGATACCCGACAGGTAGACCACCGAGAGCAAGCCGACCAGCGCCTGGTTCATGTGATAGGGCTCGGCCAACAGGCGGTAACCGATGTAGTTGAACAGGGTGACGAACGCGCCCATCAGCAAGAATGCCTCAAGGAACAGCCAAGGCAGGCCGGCATCGCGAAAATGCATGACAAAGCCGTCTAGCAGGGTGCGTGGGTTCATCGCCTGCGGGCGGAAGTTGCGCGACTCGGGCAGCACCTTCCAGAACACCACCGCCGCCGCCAGGGCCAGGCCGCCAATGGTCAGCATCGCCGTGTGCCAACTGACGAAGTCGATCAGCACGCCGGTGATCAGCCGCCCGCTCATGCCGCCAATGGCGTTGCCACCGATGTACAGGCCCATCGCCAGGCCGATATGTTGCGGGTGAATTTCTTCACTCAGGTAGGTCATTGCCACTGCCGCCAGGCCGCTCAGCGACAAGCCGACCAGCGCCCGCGTCGCCAGCACCAGCTCCCAGCTCGGCATTACCGCGCTGGCCAGCGTCGACAGTGCGGCGCAGACCAGGGCGAAGACCATTACCGGCTTGCGGCCTATGCGGTCGGAGATCGGCCCGGTGATCAGCAAGCCAATCGCGAGCATCGCGGTCGCGACCGATAGCACCAGGCTGCTCTGGGCGGCATTGATCGCGAACTCCTGCGACAGCAGCGGCATCATCGGCTGCACACAATAGAGCAGGGCAAACGTGGCGAAGCCGCCGCTGAACAGCGCCAGCACGGTCTTGAGGAAGGCCGGCGTGCCTTTCTCGATCCAGATATCGTTCAGCGGGGCAGGGTCAGGCTCTGTGGGTAAGGGGGCTACAGCAGTTTTCACGGGTGACTACCTCTGGCGCAGAAGGCCGGTATTGCGAATTGAAAAATCATATAGCTGGCTAATGATTAGATCCAATATATTGTTCGACCTATTTAAGACGTTGTACGACTTGTTTGGAGCTGGCCATGGAACTGCGTCACTTGCGCTACTTCATCGCCGTGGCCGAAGAGCTGCACTTTGGCCGCGCTGCGCAGCAGCTGGGCATTTCCCAGCCTCCCTTGAGCCAGCAGATTCTGGCGCTGGAGCAGGAGCTCGGCGCACGTCTGTTCGAGCGGACCAATCGTCGGGTCGAGCTGAGTGAGGCGGGGCGGTTGTTTCTCGAGGAGGCGCGGCTGGTACTCGCCCAAGTGGAAAAAGCGGCAGATGTCGCCCGTCGGGCGCAGCTGGGTGAGCTCGGTGAGATGAAGATCGGGTTTACTTCTTCTGCGCCGTTTACCTCGAAGATTCCCAAGGCACTGCATGCCTTTCGCCAGCGTTTCCCGGCGGTGCACCTCAACCTCAAGGAAATGAGCAGCCGCGATGTCGCTGAAGCGGTGTTTGATGAGTCCATCGAGGTTGGCTTGATGCGGCCCATGCCACTGCCCGCCGGGCTGGAGGCCACCGAGCTGTTCAGAGAGCCGTTGGTGGCGGTGATCAACGCCTCGCATCCGCTCGCCGAGGGCAGTGAGCAGGGGCTGTACATGGCGGCGCTGGCGCATGAGCCGTTCGTGTTCTTTCCGCGCAGTTACGGCAGCGGCTTGCATGCGCAGTTGCTCAGCCTGGCGCGGCAGGCAGGGTTCAGTCCGCACTTTGCCCAGGAAGCGGGCGAGGCGATGACCATCATTGGTTTGGTCTCGGCGGGGTTGGGCGTGTCGGTGCTGCCGGCGTCGTTTCAGCGCATGCGCATTGACGGGGTGGTGTACCGGACGTTACTCGACGAGGGGGCGGGCACGGCGGTGTGGCTGGTGCGGCGTCAGGGCGGCGGGTCGGCGATGGCCAAGGCGTTTGCCGAGTTGTTGGTGGGGCAGGCGAATGCCTAGCTGGCTTGAAACCCCTGGGGCTGCTGTGCAGCCCTTTCGCGACACAAGGCCGCTCCCACAGGTTGTGCGCGGCCCTCAAGCCTTGCGCTGTCTCTGTGGGAGCGGCCTTGTGTCGCGAAAGGGGCGCGCAGCGCCCCCAGGACATTCAACCCCAGCGGCGGAAGATCAGTGAGGTGTTGACCCCGCCAAAGGCAAAGTTGTTGTTCATCACGTACTCATTGCTCATCACCCGCATCCCGCCGCGCAAGTAGTCCAGCTCGGCGCAGCGCGGGTCGACGTTGTCGAGGTTGAGCGTGTGCACGTACCGATCGCGGTTCATCATTTCGATACTGAACCACGACTCCAGCGCACCACAGGCACCGAGGGTATGGCCGAGAAAGCTCTTCTGCGAACTGATCGGCATGCGTGCACCAAACAGCTCGTGAGTCGCCTGGGTCTCGGCAATATCGCCCTGCTCGGTGGCCGTGCCATGGCCGTTGACGTAGCCGATGGCATCGGCTGCCAGGCCGGCATCGTCCAGCGCCAGCTGCATGGCGCGGCCCATGGTGACCTGCTCGGGGCGGGTGATGTGCTGGCCGTCGGCATTGCTGCCAAAGCCGACGATCTCGGCATGAATACGCGCGCCGCGCGCCAGCGCATGCTCCAGCTCTTCGAGCACCAGCATGCCACCGCCTTCGCCAACGACCAGGCCGTCGCGGGCGCTGTCATAGGGCCGCGGCGACAGCTGCGGAGTGTCATTCTTCAGGCTGGTGGCGTACAAGGCGTCGAACACCATCGCCTCGGTCGGGCACAGTTCCTCGGCGCCACCGGCGAGCATCATGGGCAGGCGACCGAACTTGATTGCCTCATAGGCATAGCCGACCCCCTGGCTGCCGCTGGTACAGGCGCTGGAGGTGGGAATCAGGCGCCCGGTCAGGCCGAAGAAGATACTGATATTGGCTGCTGTGGTGTGCGGCATCATGCGCACGTACGAGTTGGCGTTGAGGCCATCGGCGCGTGAGTTGAGCAGCATGTTGCCGAACGCCTTGATCTCATCGGTGCTACCGGCTGAGGAGCCGCAGGCCACGCCCATCCGTCCGTCGCGGATGCTCGGCTCGTCGAGCAGGCCGGCATCGGCCAGCGCGCGCTCGGCCGCCGCGACTGCCAGGCGCGCGACCCGGCCCATGCTGCGCAGTTGCTTGCGGGTCCAGTGGGAGGGGACCTGGAAGTCGTCAATCGGGCCGCCGAGACGCGTGTTGAGCTCCTCGAAACGGTCCCATTCGTGCATCCGGCGAATGCCGCTGTGGTTATTGGCAAAATGATTGGCAAGGGTTTCCCAGTCATTGCCCAGCGCAGTGATGCCGGCCATGCCGGTGACCACGACCCGACGCATCAGCACAGCCCTCCGTTGACCGAAATAACCTGGCGGGTGATATAGGCGGCTTCATCGGACATGAGGAAGTTGACTGCGCCGGCGACCTCTTCCGGCGTGCCCATGCGTTGCGCCGGGATCATCTTCAGCAGTTCATCGACCGGCACGTGTTCGTCGAGCATGGCCGTGTCGATCAGGCCCGGCGCGACGCAGTTGACAGTGATACGGCGCTTGCCCAGTTCTATCGCCAGGGCTTTGGCGGCGCCGATCAGGCCGGCCTTGGAGGCGCTGTAGTTGACCTGGCCACGGTTGCCGATCAGCCCGGAGACCGAGGTGATGCAGACGATCCGGCCCGGCGCGCGGCGGCGGATCATCGGCATCATCAGCGGATGCAGAACGTTGTAGAAGCCATCCAGGTTGGTACGCATGACCTGGTCCCAGTCGTCTTCGGTCAGCGCCGGGAAGGCGCCATCGCGGGTCAGGCCGGCGTTGCACACCACACCGTAGTAGGCGCCATGCGCCTCGACATCCTCGTTGAGCAGGGCGGCGCAGGCCGGCCGGTCGGCGATATCGAATTGCAGGATGCGCGCCTGGCGACCGAGCCCGCGGACCTCGTCGGCCACCGCTTCGGCTTCGCTGCGCCCCGTGCGGCAGTGCAGCACCAGGTCGTAGCCGGCGCGGGCCAGGCGCAGGGCAATGGCGCGGCCGATGCCGCGGCTGGAGCCGGTGACCAGGATGGTGTCAGTCATGCGGGTGTTCCTCAGGGGCCGCCTCGGCCAGGTACTGGCTGGCCTGGGGCGGGCGATAGACATTCAGGCGGGCACTGGCATGGATACCGGCCCCGCGCAGGTGGCATTCGAACACACCCATGCCATTGTCGTCTTCCAGCGAGCGCTGGGCATGGATGCGCAGTTCGGCGCCAGCCGGGAAGTGCTCGACGTTGCACTCGAACTTGCGTGTGCCGAGCAGAAAGCCCATCTCTACGGGCTTGCCGAGGCGACGCGCGCGGTAACCGGCGAAGGCTGCCACGCTCTGGGCCATCAGCTCGAGGGCGAACCAGGCCGGCAGGCTGCCGTCGGCACGGTTGAATTGGCCACCGGCGCGCACCGTGGCATAGGTGTGGACCTGCTCCTCGTCACAGTGCTCGATGCCCTCTATCAGGATCATGTCACCGGCGTGCGGCAGCAGGTCGGCCAGGGGCCAGGTGGTCATGACGGGTCTCCAATAATCAGGCTGACATTGTTGCCACCAAAAGCGAACGAGTTGCTCATCAGCCGGCGCGGACCGTGGCGTGGCAGGCGCTGGCTGCCGTCGACCAGCGCCAGGGCTGGCAGCTGTGGGTCGTGCTGACCGTCCCAGCAATGGGGCGGCAACAGGCCGTGCGGGTTGTGCTCGCTCAGGCTCAGCCAGCACAGCGCAGCTTCCAGTGCGCCAGCGGCGCCGAGGGTGTGGCCGGTCATCGGCTTGCTCGACGAGCACGGCAGCTGGGCGCCGAACAGGCTGTGCACTGCCCGGCATTCCATGGCGTCGTTGTGCGCGGTGGCAGTGCCGTGGAGGTTCAGGTAATCGATTTGAGCGGGCTCGAGGCGGGCATTGTCCAGCGCTTTGCCCATGGCCTGCAAGGCGCCTGTGCCGGTCGGTTCGGGCGCGGAGATATGGTACGCATCGGAGCTGGCGCCCGCGCCGAGCAGGGCAATACCCGGGCCTTCGGCGGTCATCAGGAACAACGCCGCGGCTTCGCCGATATTGATCCCGTCACGGTTGACCGAGAGCGGATTACAGCGCTGTGCGCTAACCGCCTCGAGCGCCGTGAAGCCGTTCAGGGTCAGGCCGCAGAGGCTATCCACGCCGCCACACAGCACCGCATCGCACACACCCAGGTCGAGCAGTCGCCGGGCACTCAACAGCGCCCGGCCGCTGGAAGTGCAGGCGGTGGAGATCACGTAAGCAGGGCCTTCGAGTTGCAGCCAGGCCGCAAGAAAGGCGGCTGGTGCGCCAAGGGATTGCTGGTCGTAGCGATAATCGTCGGGAAACTGCCCATTGCTCAGGTAGTGTGCGATAGCGCTGCTGGCTTCGGCGATGCCGGAGGTGCTGGTGCCCAGCACGATGCCGATCCGCTGCGCGCCATAGCGGGCGATGGCCTGACGAATGACGGGCTCGATCTGCAGTGCGGCGGCATACAGCAACTGATTGTTGCGGCTCTGGTGGCCGTCCAGCGGCAGGGGCGGCAGGGCGCCGTCGACTGCGCCGACCATCACCTGCTTGTCAGGCACCCAACCGTGCTGTGCCTGCATCCCCGAGCAATCGCCGCTGAACAGCTTGCGGGCCACCTCGGCCTGGCCCTGGCCGAGGGCGCAGACCAGGCCCAGGGCATTGAGGTAGGCGGTCATTGTGCGGTCTCGCTGGGCAGTGGGCTGACTAGATAGCGCAGGCCTTGGCCGAGGCTCAAGGTGAAGTCGTCGGGGTGGCGGTAATCGACCTGCCAGCGCGTGCCCAGCCAGCGCCGCTGACCGTGTTGCCGAGCCTGGGGATAAAGGCTGGCCAGCTGCGCCTCGGGGGTGAGGGCGAACAGCACGGCGGCGAACAGTTCGCGCGCCTCGGGGTTGGGCGGCAGCAGGCCATCCGCGTGCCAGTCCTGGCCATCGAGCAACTGCCGCGCCTGGGGGATGCCCATCAGGTCGAGCAGCGACCAGCGCAACTGGCTGTTTTCGCCCTGCACCACCAGCAGCCAGTCCTGGCGCTGCTCGGCGTGTTGGCGTTGTACGTGCAGTTGCTGCGGCAGGTGCAATGCCGGCAATTGTTCGGGCAGGGGGACGCGCGCGGCGCAGGCGGCGAGCAGCACGGTGATCAACAGCAACAGGCGTTTCATGGCTGCGGGGTATCTCGTTCGCGGGCGGCGGCCCAGGGCGCAAGGACAAAACTGAAAGCAAGACCCAGGCTCACCGCCAGGCCGAAATTGCTCACCGCCGGGGTGCTGGATAACGCCAGCAGGCCGAACGACAGCCAGGTGGTGAGGGCCGCCAGCAGCGTGCCGAGCAAACTGACCGCGGCGCCGCCGATCCGTTCATGCATGAGGATCGCATAATCGACGCTGATCGCCGTCACCAGTAACAGGCCAAACAGGCTGAACAAGGTCAGCGGCTGACCGAGCCAGCCAAGGCTGGCCAGGCTGCACAACGCCGCCAGCAAGGGCAAGGCGACCAGACGCAGGGCGCCGCCGAGGCCGAACGGCACCACCAGCAGGGCCAGGATCAACGCACAGGACAACAGCTTGAGCTCGGCGGCGCTGACCTGGGTGGCGGCGAACAGTGTGTTCAACTGACCGAGGCGATCGACCAGTTGCACACCCGCCAGCTCGTCGGTCTGCAGGCGGAGCAGCGCCGGATCGTTGAGCCCTTGCAGGCTGACGACAGCGGCCACGCCATTAGCGTCTGCACCCAGCCACAGCGGTCGCCACGCCTCACCGAGGGGGCCGGCCAGGACTTGCTCGATCGAGCGGTCAGGTTGCTTGCGCAGGAGGTCCAGCTCGGCGGTCAGCGCACTTTGCGGCACGCCCAGTGCCAACAGCGGTTGCCAGTGCGTGGGCAGCTGCGCAAGGGCGGCGCGCGCGTGTTGCTGTTCGGCGGCGCTGGCCACCAATTGGCTGAGGCTCATGTAACCGCGGAGCTTGTCCAGCTCAGCCAGTTCGTCGAGTTTGTTGCTCAAGGCCTGCAGGCGTTCGAGCAGTTGCTCCTGGTCGACGCCGCGCACCAGGTAAAACTGGCTGGTCGGCTGGTAGCCGGTGATGCGTGCTACGGCCTGTGCTTCTTCCATCAATTGCGGTGAGGTGCCGACCCATTGGCGAATATCGTTGCGGCTCTCCAGTTGCCACAGGCCACCCGCGCAGAACAGCAACAGCAGGCCCAGCAACGCCGCACTGGGGACCTTGCGCAGCAGGCGCTCGCGCAGGCTCGTCAGGCGTTGCGCGATGCGCAGCGGCCATTGCGCCGGGCGCAGCTCGACGCCTTGCAGCAGGGCGGGCAGCAGGCACACGGCACTGAGATAGGCACCCAGCAGGCCGGCGGCCGAGAACACGGCAATCTGCGTCAGGGCCGGGAACGGCGTGAAGGCCAAGGCCAGATAGCCAATGCAACTGGTCGCCAGGCTCAGGCTCAGCCCTGGCAGGGTCAACCGCAGCGCTGCCCAGCTACGCCAGGGACGCAGGCTCCAGCTCTTTGACAGATAGTGCAGCGGGTAATCCACGGCCACGCCGATCAGGCTCGAGCCGAGTACCAGCGTCATCACGTGCATCTTGCCGAACAGCGCAACGCAGGCGACTGCGCCAAACAGCATGCCCACCAGCACCGGGACAAAGGCCAGCAGCACCCGCCAACGGCGGAACGCCAGCAGCAGCAGCAAGAGGATGCCGAGCGTAGCGCCACCGCCCACCCAGGTAATCTCCCGGCTGGCCTGGCGCTGGCCGTTGGCCGCGTGCAGCAGGCCGCTGACGGCCAGCAGCTGGGCGCCGTCGTGCTTGGCCTGCAGGCGACCGGCGGCGAGCAGGTCGGCCACTTGCAACGGCAGTTTCAGGTCGAAGGCATCGCCCAGGCTGCGCGCCCGCAGCAGCACCCAGTGCTGGCCGTCAGCCTCGGCGATCAGCGCGCCGCTGGCCGTGTCCAGCTGGATATTGCCAGGCCTGGGTTGGCTGGCCTGAATACGCCCGGTGAGGCCAAGCCAGTCGTCTTGGCTGGCGACAAGGCTGACGCCGCTGAAGGGGTCGAACAGGCTTTGCACACGCTGCTCGATAAACGCTTGGGGTTGCTCGATCAACTGTTGGCGATCAGCGCCCGAAAGCATGGCCAGACGGCCTTCAAGCAGTTGCGTGCGTACTGCCTGCAGATCGGTCTGCAGGCTCCACTGGACGTTCTCGAACAGGCCGCTGGCTTGCCACTGCTCGGCCAGGCGTTGCGCCAATGCCAGCGCTTGCTGGCGCTGTGGGTGACCGACCAGCACCAGCATTTCGCGGTTGAGCGGCGCCTGCATGCGCTGTTCGGCGCGCTGTACCAGGGGGTCCTGGGTATCCCCGGGCACCAGCGTCATCAGGTCGGAAGATAGCGGCGCGCCGCTGTGCCATTGCCAGCCGGCCAGCGCCAGCACGCCCATCAGCAAGGCCAGGAACAGGCGTGGCAGAAGGCGTTCACTTGGCAAAGTCATTGCGCTCCGCTTCGCTCAGGGCGCTGTCACCGCTGCTGTCGGGCATGCGCAGCACGGTGCTGTCGCCTTGGGTTTCTTGCAGCTCGATGCGCTCGACATAGCGTCCGCCAGTAATGTCGATGCGGCTGAAAATCTGCTTGAGCAGCAACGAGCGCGGGTCGAGGCGCAGTTGCCAGTGGTCGGCGCTGCCGGCCAGGCTCAGCTCGAAGTCGCGCTGCAGGCCACTGCTGTCGCCTTGCAGCACGGCGAAGAACAGTCGGTTCTGCTCGGCCCCGGCACTGCGGTTGGGCAACTGTTGCCAACCGGACGGGTCACGCCGGGCAATGCCTTCGGCGTTGATCCGGTAGTCCTGGCGCAAGGGCGTTTGCAGCAGCCAGAGCAGCCCGTGCTCGCGGGCCAGGACAAAGCTGCCACGACTTAGCAGCGGCTGGGGCAGCGCGCGCAGGTGTTTTTCCTGAATGAACGAGCCCCTGACTACCGCCGGTTCGCTCAACTGCTTTTGCAGGTCGTCCAGGCCGAAGGCCCACACCAGTGGGCTGCAGGCCAGCAAGGCGAGCATCGCCAACGCAGGCATCAGGCGGCTCATGGCAACACCTGCTGCACCGCATCGAGCATCACTTGCGGTGAAGCCAGCTGCATCTCGCCGCTGGCGATGTGCACCGCGACCTGCACCGTGCTGGCGCGGGTCATGCGTTCGCCGGTGGCGGCGTCGCTGATCAGGTAGTTGATCTTCAGTCGGCTTTCCCACTCGACCAGGCTCGCGCGCACGCTGAGGCGCTGGCCGAAGCTGGCGCCGCGGATGTAGCGCAACTGCAGGTCGATCACCGGCCACATGTAGCCGCTGGCCTGCATGCTTCGGTAATCGTGTTGCAGCGCATCGAGCAGTGCGCAGCGGGCGACTTCGAGGTACTTGACGTAGTGACCGTGCCAGACGATATGCATGCTGTCGACGTCGAAGAAGGGCACGACGATCTCGCTGTCGACGTGGAACACACCAGGGTTACGCATCGTGCAGCTTCCAGTGCTGGTCGGCGATACGCACCAGGCACAGGCGCAGTTCACGCTCCAGCGCGCGGTCTTCGGTGACCGGCGCGAAGTCTGCCAACAGCGCCTGGTGCATTGCGGCCAATGCCGGCGGCAGCGGTCGCGCACCCGCCTGGCGAGCGCGTAGCCAGACCCCCTGGTTAGCGGCCAACAAGCTCGCGGCGGCGACTTGTTCGGTCAGTTCCAGCACGCGCAGGGCATCGCGCGCGGCGATGGTGCCCATGCTCACCTTGTCCTGGTTGTGGCATTCGGTGGAGCGCGAGAACACGCTGGCCGGCATGGTTTGCTTGAGGGCTTCGGCGGTCCAGGCGCTGGCGCCGATCTGCACCGCCTTGAAACCGTGGTTGAGCATCGCCCGGTCAGCCTCGGCGCCCGACAGATTGCTGGGCAGGCCATGGTTGTAGCGGGTGTCGACCAGCAGTGCGAGCTGGCGGTCGAGCAGGTCGGCGACGTTGGCCACCAAGGTCTTCAGGCTGTCCATGGCAAAGGCGATATGGCCACCGTAGAAGTGCCCGCCGTGCAGCACGCGCTCGGCATCGCCGTCGATGATCGGGTTGTCGTTGGCGCTGTTCAGCTCTGTTTCAATGAAGCTGCGCAGCCAGCCCAGACTGTCGGCCAGCACCCCGAGTACATGCGGCGCGCAGCGCAGCGAGTAGCGGTCCTGCAGCCGATGCAGCGGCGCTGCCGGTGCATCGATGGCCAGATCCTGGCGCAGCCAAGCGGCGACCTGGGTCTGGCCGGGATGGGGCTTGGCGGCGAACAGGCGCTCGTCGAAGTGTTCGGGGTTGCCTTGCAGGGCGATCACATTCAGCGCGGTGATGCGCGTGGCGAGCTTGAGCAGGTAGTCGGCGCGGCCGAAGGCCAGGCAGGCCAGACCGGTCATGACCGCCGTGCCGTTCATCAGCGCCAGGGCTTCTTTGGGGCGCAGCACCAGTGGCTGCCAGCCGAGCGCGCGGTGGACCTCGGCGCTGCTGCGTTGCTTGCCCTGATAGAGCACCTCGCGCTCGCCGGAGAGGGTCGCCGCCACGTATGACAGCGGCGTCAGGTCGCCACTGGCACCTACCGAGCCTTCCTCGGGAATCAGCGGCAGGATATCGTGGGCGAGAAACGCCCGCAGCCGCTCCAGCAGCTCAAGGCGCACACCGGACATGCCGTGGCTCAGCGAGCGCAGCCGCGCGGCCAGCACGGCGCGGGTGGCCGCCGGCTCGAGCAGTTTGCCCAGGCCGCAGCCGTGAAAGGTATACAGGTGAATGGGCAGTGCTTCGACATGTTCCGGCGGCACGGCCACCACGCAGGAGTCGCCGTAACCGGTGGTCACCCCGTAGATCACGCCTTCCTTGTCCAGCAGGGTGTCGAGAAAACGCGCGCCACGGGCGATCCGCTCGCGGTAGGCCGGATCTTCTTCGAGCAGTGCGGTGGCCTGGCGCTGGCTGAGGGCGAGCACATCTTCGATGGCGAGCGGCGCCTCGCCGAAGGTTACGGACTGGGTCATCGGTCTTTCCAGAAGGGGTAGAAGTTGAACCACTGGGTCGGCGCCTGCTGGCAATAATCGCCCAGGCGTGCGGCGTAGCGAGCGGCCCATTCGGCGATCACCTGGTCACGGCTGTCGCGACGCCACGCGAGGCGCTCGGCGAAGGGTTCCAGGGTGATCCGGTAGCGGCCCTTGAGCTTGAGGCAGAACAGCAGGTTGACCGGGCAGCCGAGCAGCCCGGCCAGCAGCCACGGGCCTTGCGGCAAGGCCGCCGGATGGCCGAGAAAATCCACCTCGACCGTGCGTGCGCCGTGCAGTGGCACGCGGTCGCCGGCAATTGCCAGCCACTCGCCGCGCTCCAGCCGTTCGGACAACTGCAGCATGATCGCCGGGTCCAGCTCGCTGACCTGGATCAGCCGCAGGTGGCTGGCGCCGGCCTCGCCCAGCAAGCGATTGAAGCGTTCGGCATGACGGGTGTGGACGAGCACGTTCATGGTCACTTGCTCACCCAGTTCGGCCAGCGCCCGGCACACCTCGAGGTTGCCCAGGTGGGCGCCGACCAGCATCTGTCCGCGGCGGCCACGCAGCTGCTGGCGCAGGCCGGCGGGGTCGGCGATTTCGATGTCTTCCAGGCGCAGCTTGCCGTTCCAGGCGTCGAGCTTGTCCAGCAGCGAGTCGGCAAAGGCCATGAACTGGCGGAACACCTGCCAGTGGCTTGGCGCGGGCGTGCGCCCAGCGCTCCACGTCGCCAGGCGTTGCTGGTACTGCCAGGCACTGCGCCGGGCGCGCCGGCCGAACAGGAAGAAATACAGCACGATGGCGTGGATCAGCGGGCTCAGCAGGCGCCGTCCGAGCAGGCGCACCAGCACGGCGGTCAATTTCATCAGCCAGAAGCTGCCGCGTTCGCGCTGCTCGGCCCAATGCCGAGGCGGGCTGCTCATCGACGCCACCGCCGCCAGAGGATCATCGGCGCGCGCAGCAGCATGCCGAAGAACAGTGTGGCGTGCATGCGCGAAATCAGCGCGTTGTCATGCACCAGACGAAAATGCGAGAGGCCGTCCTTGGGGTAATGCACCCGGGTTGGCAGCCAGCGCATGGGTTGCTCGCGCCAGGCCAGGCGGACGAGGATTTCCGTGTCAAAGTCCATGCGCCTGCCCAAGCGTACCGAATCGATCAAGGCCAGGGTGGGCGGCAGCGGGTAAACCCGAAAACCGCACATCGAATCGCGGATCGCCAGCGACAGGCTGTTGATCCACACCCACACGTGGGTCAGATAACGGGCGTACAGGCGGCCCTTGGGCACGCTGTCGTCGTACTGTGGATAACCGCAGATCAGCGCCTGTGGATAAGCCTGCGACTGGGCCAGGAAGGTAGTCACGTCGGCCAGGTCATGCTGGCCATCGGCGTCTACCTGGAGGGCGTGGCTAAAGCCCAGCCGGGCTGCCTCACGCAGGCCGGCCATGACCGCGCCGCCCTTGCCTTGGTTGGTGTCAAGGGTGACCAGAAACACTGCCTGCTGTTCGGCCAACCGGCGTAGCACCTGGGCGCAGGGCGGGTGGCTGGCGTCGTCGACCAGCACGCACGGCAGCCCGGCGCGCAGCAGCTCGGCGACCACGGCCGGCAGCGCCCGCTCATGGTTGTACACCGGAATCACCGCGCAAGGCTTATGCATCGGCCGCCTCCAGTACGATACGACCGCTGGAGCAGGGCTGGCCCTGTTGGCTGAAGGTGAAGTAGAGCTTGTTGCGCTGCCCGTCGAAACGCAGGGTCAGCGTCACCTCGTCACCCGGGCGCACCAATTGCTGAAACTTGAGCACTTCCATCCCGGCGAAGCGCAAGCCCTGTGGAACCAGCGCAGCACCGAGGCTAATGGCCCAGTCGATCTGGACCACGCCAGGGAGGATCGGCGAGGTCGGAAAGTGGCCGGTGAAGCAGGGCAGGTCGCAAGGTACCCACAGGCGCAGCTCGGTGCCGTCATTGTGTCGCTCGAGAACCTCCGGCTGGTTGGCGCGGGATGCCTTGAGCAAGGCCTGCACCTCGGCCTGGGGCAGCTTGCCCTGAGCGTTCAACGGTAATTGGCGCAGCAGCCGCCAGCGGCGTGGCAAAGCCAGCGCCTCGCAGTGCTCGGCCAGGTGCTGGCGCAGGCCCTCGAGCAGCGACCGCCGGCCTTGGCTGCGCAGTGCGTGCAGGCCGGCGCGGCTGAGCACCAGCAAGGCGCCGAGCGAGGCGCGGCCCTCTTCGATAACGCCCAGGCGTGCTTCACTGACCCAGGCATGGCGGCACAGGGCCTGTTCGAGCATGGGCAGGGCAATGCGCTTTTCTTCCAGTTTGACGATCCGGTCGAGCCGGCCCAGCAGGCGGAAACGCCCATCGGTACTGATTTCGGCGGCATCCGCGCTTTGCTCGATATGCCCGGGGGCCAGGTACGGCGAGGCGATGCGCAAGGCGCCGTGTTCATCCTGGGCAAGCTGAACGCCGTTGAACGGCTGCCACAAGGCATCGCTCTGCCGCCAGGCAATGCCTCCGGTCTCGGAGCTGCCGAGAATCTCCAGCGGCCATTGGCCAAGCAGCTGCCGCAGGCGTACGGCAGCCTCGGCGGGCAACTCGCCACCTGAGGAGAACACCCGCCGGACCTGGCTCAGCGCGGGCCAGTCGAGGTTATCGCCCATGCGCTTGAGCAGCGCTGGGCTGGCCACCCAGGCGAAGGCCGGGTGTTCGCGGCTGGCGCGCTGCAGGTCTTCGGGGAAGGGCAGCGCCTGACGGCCGAAACCACGACCGGCGCACAGCGGCCAGAGCACGCGAAACAGCAAACCGTAAATATGCTGGGTGGCGACGCTACCGATGATCCAGGCATCGCCTAGCGATTCGCCCCACAGCTGCTCAAGGGCGGTGACTTCGTTGGCCAACTGGCGCAGGCGCTTGTCGATCAGCTTGGCTTCGCCGCTCGAACCAGAGGTGCACAGACCGATGCGGCACTCATCCAGGTCGAGGTCGGCGGGTGCCAGGGCCTCGCCCTGCAGGGCGGCGATGCTGTGATCGGCGGGCTGGTCGCTGAGCCACAGGTCGACCTGGTCGTGCCAGCGGGCGCGAGTCTGGGCTTGCAGGTCGGCCGGCAGCAGCACTTGCACCCCTGCGCGCCAGGCACCCAGCAGGGCAATCGCCAGCTCGCCGGCATCCAGCAGGTGCACCGCCAGGCGGCGTACACCGCGCGCTTGCAGGCCGCCAGCCAGGCGCAGGGCCTGCAGGCACAGGTCGGCGTGGTCCAGTGATGGCGCCTGGGTTACCTGGCGCGGCCCATCCAGTGGCCGCAACAGGTGCTCGGGGTTGATCCAGTTCATGCGCGTCCTCGCACCTGTTGTCGTGTCAGCCATTCGCCGGCAAACAGCAGGCCCATCGCCAGGTAGGCGATCAGGCCGTTGTAGAGGGTCCACCAGGCCAGCGGGGCCCACAGGGTCAGGCCTGCGGCGATCAGCCCGTTGACCAGGAAGAACCCGCACCACACCTGCGTCACGCGGCGTGTGTAACGGATTGCCGCAGCCGGCAGCTGCGGTTCACGCAGGCGCGCCAGGCGCTCCACCAGCGGTGGGCCGTATTTCAGGCTCGAACCGAACAGCGCCAGCATGAACGCGTTGACCAGCACCGGGTACCAGCGCAGCAACTGGCTGCTGTCAGACACCGCCAGCAGCGCGCAGAACGCCAGCGCCAGCAGCGCCATCCAGCGGCTACCGGGCCGGGCCGGCGCGCTCAGGGCGCGGGCCAACCACAGGCCGCCGAGCAGCAAGGCGAACTGCCACGGTGCGAAGTGGCCCAGGCCGAAGTGCACCGCAAACGGATACAGCACGCCGGCCAGCACCAGGCCAGGGCCGACCAGGCGTTTCATGCCGCGCTGTTGACCAGGCGGTACACGGCGTCGACCACGTCGCCGACGGTGCGCACCGACTTGAAGTCTTCGGCGCTGATCTTCTTGCCGGTCTGGCGCTTGATATGGTCGATCAGGTCGATGGCATCGATGCTGTCGATTTCCAGTTCCTGGTACAGATTGGCGTGCAGGTTGATGCTGGCGGGGTCCAGTTCGAACAGTTCGACCAGGGCGTCGCGCAGGATGTTGAAAATGTCTTCGCGGGTTTGCATGGTGCGGTCTCAGGCGGCCTGACGGGCAGTGACAAACGCCGCCAGGCTGGCGACGTTGGTGAAATGGCTACGGGTGTCCTTGGCCTCGGCGTCGATCTTGATGCCGAAGTGCTTCTGCAGGGCCAGGCCCAGCTCAAGGGCGTCCACCGAGTCCAGGCCGAGGCCTTCGCCGAACAGTGGCTGCTGGTCGTCGATGTCCTGTACGGCGATGTCTTCGAGGCCGAGGGCGTCGATGATCAGTTGCTTGATGTCACGGTACAGGTCTTGCTGTGCATCGCTCATCTGCGGCGAGCTCCTTGATGAAGTACTGGTGCAGGTAATCGTTGAGTCGGCGTGACGCCAGCGGCGCCGGGCCGAGGGCGGTAAAACGGGCCGGGTCGATATCGACGCCGACCTGCAGGCGCACATGCACACGGCGCTGCGGGATGCGGTACCAAGGCTCGTTCTTGGTCAGCGTGGTGGGGCTGACCGTGATAACCACCGGGGTGATGATCTTCGCACCGCGCAGGGCGATCGCGGCGGCGCCACGATGAAAGGCTGGCGCCTGGCCAGGCGAGGTGCGCGTGCCTTCGGGGAAGATGATCAGCGGCTGGCCTCGGCGCAGGGTCGCGGCGGCGGCGTCGAGCATCTCCATGCTGCCATCGTTGCCCAGGTACTGCGCTTCACGGACCGGGCCGCGGGTGAACGGGTTGCTGAACAGGCTGTGCTTGATCACGCAATTGGCGTTGCGCACCAGGCCGATGAGAAACACCACATCGATCAATGACGGATGGTTGGCGATGATCATCTGCCCCGGACGCCCCAGGCGTTCGGCGCCGATGATCTCATAAGTCAGCACGCCGCTGACACGCATGAAGCGCACCAGGCGCCAGAACAGCCAGCCGATGGTGCGCCGGGCCCGCTGTTGGTGGCGTTCGCTGCCGCCGGGCAGGCAGGCGAGCAGGGGGAACACCAGCACGCGCAGGCACAGGCCGCCGAAACCGAACAGCAGAAAGCTCAGTGCGGTCGCCAGCAGGCGCCAGTAGTAGCCATCGCGGCGGCTGTTCATGGTTGCCGTTGCCAGGTCCATGAACGCTGCCGGCCAGGATGAACCAGCTGGTTTTCGCCGCCGAGCAGGGCGCGCAGCCAGTCCAGGGCGTGTGGCAGCGCGGCTGGGCGGTGCTCGCTGGCAGGGCCTGCGGTCAACGCCCATTGTTGCCCGGGGGTGAGCAGCAGGGCCAAGGCATAGGGGAAGGGTACGTCGTCGATCCAGGGTTGGTAGGCGGCTGGTGGCTGTTCTTCGGCAACGATCAGCAGCACGGCGGGGGCGCCATCGTGGAGCAGGCCGGCCGCTTCGAGAATGCCTTGTTCAAAGCCGTCACCCGCTGCGGCAAGTGCGGTCATCTCGCTGGTTTCCCCGCGCAGGATCGACCACAGGCCGATCACGGCGTTGTGCACCGACAGGCTGAACTGGGTCGGAGACAGCGGCTGGCGCGCGCCGAGTTCGCTGAGCAGGGCAAAAGTGCGCGGGGTTTCCCCGTGGCGCGAGACGTAGACCAGCGGCAGTTGGTCGATACCGTCAGCCAGCGGCCAGCCGACGGCGAACGCCATGCGTGCCAGGGCGCCCAGGCGCCGACGCTGCATGGCCGGCAGGAACGAGACATCCGGAGCCTGCTCGGCGTCTGCCGGCAGCTCGGCCCCGTTGGCCCAGGCCTGCCACGCGCCGGGCGCCTGCAAGCCTGGCGCCCAAGCGCGCCATTGGCTGATATCGAAAGTGATCACGGTGTATCTGCTTCCCGCCTTGTGGAGATGTGCTCGCCGAGGGAATGAGACAGGGGTGTGCTGTAGTGGCGCGCATTATCCCGGTGCTGGCGAGCGGTAGCAATTGTTGTGTTGGACAACGGTTTGCAGAAAATTCACCGTGGTTTGTAGGAGAGTTTTCTCGCCTCGCGTCAGTGGCTTATCCGATCCCGCGTGCTTGCGCGGTTGCCAGCCGACAACATGGGCTGGTCAAGCCTGAGCGCTGCACACATACTCGGGCATTCGTTGATACACGGAGGTCTCTCATGCGGCGCGTGGTATTCAATCAGAAAGGTGGCGTGGGCAAGTCGAGCATTGCCTGCAACCTGGCGGCAGTGAGCGCCAACGAGGGTTATCGGACCCTGTTGATCGACCTCGATGCCCAGGCCAACTCGACCCAGTACCTGACCGGGCTGACCGGCGACGACATCCCCATGGGGATTGCCGATTTCTTCAAGCAGAGCCTGTCCAGCGGGCCGTTCAGCAAGAAGAACAAGGTCGATATCTACGAAACCCCGTTCGACAACCTGCACGTGGTGACCGCCACCGCCGAGTTGGCTGATCTGCAGCCCAAGCTTGAGGCCAAGCACAAGATCAACAAGCTGCGCAAACTGCTGGATGATCTGGATGAGGATTACGACCGGATCTACATCGATACGCCGCCGGCGTTGAATTTCTACGCAGTTTCGGCGTTGATCGCGGCTGATCGTGTGTTGATACCCTTCGATTGCGACAGTTTCTCCCGCCAGGCGCTGTATGGCCTGCTGGCCGAGATCGAAGAGCTGAAGGACGACCATAACGAGGATCTGCAGGTCGAGGGGATTGTCGTCAATCAGTTCCAATCACGCGCCAGCTTGCCTCAGCAAATGCTCGACGAATTGCTGGAAGAGGGCTTGCCGGTGTTACCGGTATACCTGAGCAGCTCGGTGAAGATGCGTGAGTCGCACCATGCCAGCCTGCCGCTGATCCACCTGGAGCCGCGGCACAAGCTGACTCAGCAGTTTGTTGAGCTGCATGATCTCCTTGAGCGGGCAGATTCGATGGTTTAATATCTCCCAAAACGGGAGATTTATTTGGATGCGCGTCATTGCCAAAAGTACCCTGGTGAAATTCTGGCAGAAACCTGGATATGAAGATGCCAAAGCACCTTTGGAAAGCTGGCACGATATAGCGCTGAAAGCGCTTTGGCGCACGCCTCAGGATGTTAGAACCCAGATAGGAAATGCCAGTATTTGTGGCAATAACCGGGTGGTATTCAACATTGGGGGTAACAAATACCGGCTGGTGGTGGAGATGCAATACCGCGCCGGTATTGCGTGGGTGAAATTCATCGGTACCCACAAGCGCTATGATGAGATAGATGTGGAGACGATCAATGAATGTTAAGCCAATCCGCAACGATGAAGATCTTCGAGCAGCTTTTCTGCGATTGGAAACTATCTTTCAGGCAGAGGCTGGTTCACCGGAAGCTGACGAGATGGAGGTTCTTGTTACGCTGATCGAAGTCTACGAGAACACGCACTACCCGATACATCCAGCTAACCCTGTCGATGCAATCAAATTTTGTATGGATCAGCAAGGGCTGACCCCGCGAGATCTCGAGCGCTATATAGGGCCGAGCGGGCGTGTTTCTGAGGTATTGAATGGAAAGCGACGCTTGAGCCTTTCAATGATCAAGCGGCTGCATGATGGCCTACGTATTCCTTATGAGTCTCTGCTGGCCGGCGCCTGATACAGGGGCGCCAGACCTGGCTCACTAACATCGGTGTGATGAAAGCTCCTGAAGCCTAGACCCCTTGGCTTCGCAACCATTCCAGCAACGATTGCAGTGGGAACGCCCCGGCTTGCCGCGCCACTTCGCGGCCATTCTTGAACAGGATCAGGCTGGGGATCGAGCGGATGCCCAGTTGCCCGGCGAGGTTGCGGTTGGCCTCGCTGTCCAGCTTGGCCAGGCGGCAGCGGCCGCTGAGCTGGCCGGCGGCCTGGGTGAAGATCGGGGCGAAGGATTTGCATGGGCCGCACCAGTCGGCCCAGACGTCCAGCAGCAACGGCAGGTCGCCCTTGATCTGGCTGGCGTAGCTGCTTTCGCTGAGGTCGAAGGGTTTGCCGAGAATGACGTCCTGTTTGCAGCGGCCGCATTTTGGCGCGTCGGTGAGGCGGGCGGCGGGCAGGCGGTTGAGGCCATTGCAGTGGGGGCAGGGGATCACTAGCGGGTCGGACATTGTGTACTCCTTGAGTTTGTTGGGGCAGCTGCGCAGCCGTTTCCCACAGAACTAACGCTAACCCATTGATTTAGCGGAACCCTGTAGGAGCGGGCTTGCCCCGCGAAGAGGCCAGTTCAGCCACCATGGTAGATGGCACCGGCTTCGCCGGTTTCGCGGGACAAGCCCGCTCCTACAGGGTGTGCAGCGCGCTTGCGGCCCTTGGATTCACGGGTTAGTCAGGACGAGCAGCTGATCTCGAGGTGCTTGCCCCACTCCGGCGGCCGTTCGGCATAGGCCTGCATTCCCGGCTGCTCTTCGAACGGTTTGCTGAGTACCTGATGCAGTCGGCGCACCTCGCTGTAGTCACCCTTTTTCGCCGCTTCGATGGCCTTTTGCGCCAGGTAGTTGCGCAGTATGTACAGCGGGTTCACCGCATGCATGCGCTCACGCCGGCCTTCGGCATTGCCGGGCTCGCGCTCACAGCGGGCCTGATACTCGGCGCCCCAGGCATCGAAACCGGCCAGGTCGACAAAATCATCGCGGACCCGCTGCAACGCCTCGGCGACCGGCTGTTCGCCCAGGCGGCGGAACAACAGCGTGTAGTCGACGCCGCCACGCTGCATGCACTGCAGCAAACGCTCGACCAACGCCAGGTCGTCGTCTTCTGCAGTGGTCAGGCCCAGGCGGCGGCGCATCAAATCCAGGTAATGCGCCTGGTACAGCGGCAGGAACAAGCCCAACACCTCTTTCAGCGCCTCGACCTCGATGAACGGTGTCAGGGCCTGGGCCAGGGCGCTGAGATTCCAATGGGCGATGGGCACCTGGTTGGAATAGCTGTAGCGGCCACGGTCATCGGAATGGTTGCAGATGAAGTTGGCGTCGAAATCGTCGAGGAAGGCGAACGGGCCGAAGTCGAAGGTGATGCCCAGAATCGACATGTTGTCGCTGTTCATCACGCCGTGGCAGAAACCATAGGCCTGCCAATACGCGGTCAGCTCGGCGTTGCGCTCGACAATGCTGCGGAACATGGCCAGGTACGGCAGCTCGGCCTCACGGCACTCGGGGTAGTGCTGCGTGAGCACATGATCGATCAGCACCTGCTGCTGCTCGGGCTGGCGCGTGTAGTAGAAGTATTCGAAATGGCCGTAGCGGATATGGCTCGGCGCCACGCGCAGGAGCATGGCGGCGCTTTCCTGGGTCTCGCGCCATACCGGCGTGCTCGAACCGATCACGCACAGCGCGCGGCTGCTGGGGATACCCAGCGCATGCAACGCTTCGGAACCGAGAAATTCGCGGATCGACGAGCGCAACACGGCGCGGCCATCACCCATGCGCGAGTACGGCGTCTGCCCAGCCCCCTTGAGGTGCAGGTCCCAGTGCTCGCCGGCATCGTTGACCACTTCGCCCAGCAGCAGGCCGCGACCATCGCCCAGGCGCGGGTTGTATGAGCCAAATTGATGGCCGGAGTAGACCATCGCCCGTGGGTCGGCGTCCTGCCAGGACTGGTAGCCACTGAACAGTTCGGCGAACAGCGGCAGCTCGGCCTGGGCCGGGTCGAGGTCGAGCAGGGCCATGGCTGACGCGCTGGCTACCACCAGGCGTGGGTCGGCGATCGGGTCGGGCAGGACCTGGGTGGAAAACGCATCGCCCAGGCGGGCGAAGCGGTTGTCGAAGGTCAGTTGGTCGAGGGCTTTCAAAGGCCGGCTCCTGGATTGCTGGTCGGGGGCCGCTGTGCGGCCCAATCGCGACACAAGGCCGCTCCTGCAGGTTCAGCGCGGTCCCTGTGGGAGCGGCCTTGTGTCGCGAAACGAGGGCGCCGCCCTCGCAGCGATTCTGCGGTTGATGGCCGTTGGAGTCCAGCTACACCGGCGCGGTGCCATCCGGTTTCACGCCATTGCTTCCTTCCATGGCAATCAGCTGCTGCTTTTGCCCCAAGGTATCCATCAGGAACACCTCGACCTGTCGCACCGAAATCTTGATGTTGTGCGCCTTGAACTCCCGGTTGATATACCGGTTGATCTCATCGAGGGTCGGGTTGCGGTCACCCAGGTCACGCACGTGCATGCGCAGCTCATGGTCCAGCGAACTCTCGCCAAAGTTGAGGAAATACACCAGCGGCTCCGGGTCCTTGAGTACCCGCGGGTTCTCATGGGCGCCCTTGAGCAGCAGGTCGCGCACAAGGTCGAGGTCCGAGCCGTAGTCGATGCCGAGCTTCAGCGTCACCCGGGTGACCGTGTCGGTCAGCGACCAGTTGATCAACTGGCCAGTGATGAAGGTCTTGTTCGGGACGATGATGTCCTTGCGGTCGAAATCGGTGATGGTGGTGGCACGGATACGGATCTTGCTCACCGTGCCGGACAGGTTGCCGATGGTGATGGTGTCGCCGATGCGCACCGGTCGCTCGAACAGGATCATGATGCCGGAGATGAAGTTGGCGAAGATCTCCTGCATGCCGAAACCCAGGCCCACCGACAGCGCCGCGACCAGCCACTGCAGCTTGTCCCAGCTGACCCCGAGGGTCGATAGGGTGCTGACAAAACCAACCCCCGCGATCACATAAGAGAGCAGCGTGGTGGTTGCGTAGGCGCTGCCCTGGGCCAGGTTCAGCCGCGACAGCACCAGCACTTCGAGCAGCCCCGGCAAGTTGCCGGCCAAGGCAAAGGTGATACCGATGATCACCAGCGCGCCGAGCAGGTCGCCGAGGCTGATCGGCACCATGCTGGCGGCGGCGCCGGTGCCGCTGGTGTATTCGTACAGGGTGAAGTTGTTGAGGTAGGCGAACACCGTGATCAGGTCGGCCCAGACCCAGTACAGGCCCCCGATGAAACCGCCGAGCAAGGCCAGGCGGATCAGCCGCAGCGACTGCTGGTTGACCTGCTCGATGTCCAGGGTCGGCTCTTCAGTGAAGACCTCGCCATCCAGGCCTTCCTTGCTCGCCTGGCGCTTGCTCAAGGCGCGCTGATAGGCCAGGCGCCGCGCCGCCACCGACAGGCCGCGGACGAACGCCGCCTCGATCACCAGCCAGAACAGCAGCAGGTACAGCGTGTAGATCAGGCGGTCGGTGAGTTTCAGGGCGGTGTAGTAATAGCCAAAGCAGACCGCCACGAACAGGGCGATCGGCAACGCGGTAAAGGCTACCCCGACTGCCTTGCGGAACAGTGAGGTATCGCGGTGCGCCGGGCTGCTCAACAGCAGCCGGCTGAGCAGCCAGGCCATCAGCGCGTAGCAGGTCAGCACCACACCGATGCCGAGCACGTCGTTAGCCAGCGCCGAGGGCTGGTGCTCGGCCACCGCCACCACGCCGACCAGCGCCAGCACCACGCTACCCAGGCGACGCACCCAGCCGCGAAGGAACTCGACCTGCGGCTTGTGCCAGCGGAAATGGATCTCCGCCACCCCACCCGGGGAGAGGATGCGGTAGGCGGTGTAGAACACCAGCCAGGCCTGGGCGATCTGCCACAGTGCGGCGCTGAGGTTGGCGTTCTGCCCACGGGCATCGACCTGCAGGATATAGGCGCACAAGGCCAGCGCCAGGCTCAGCGGCATTGCCAGCAAGACGTTGATCAGCAGCGCCTGCGGCGTATGCCACTGGCTGTCGCGCTTGAAGTGGCCGATGTCCTGATGAACCTTGCTCAGCCGCTGGTACAGGTAGCGCCGGCGCCACAGCAAGGCACCGATCAGCAACAGCAAGGGCAGAAACAGCAGCGGCCGTTGGCTCAGGCCCTGGACCACCTCTTTGACCCCCGAGCCCCACGGCAGGCTGGCTACCTGCTCGACGAAGCGGCCGGGTACGGTGCTCAGCCACTCCCAGTCGAGCGGCTTGTTGCTGGGGATCCAGAACATCTGCTCTTCAAGGGTGGTGCGCAGGCCTTGCGCGGTGCTCAGCAACTGCTTCTGGTTCAACTGCAGGGTGATCGACTCGTTGAGCAGTGCCGACAGCTCGCGGTTGAGCCGTTCAAGAAGGTCGTTACGGGTGATGGCGACTTCCAGCAAGGCCTTGCGCAGCGCGGGGTTGACGTCCTGTTCGGGTTGAGTGGCGAGCAGGCGATCGACATAGCCGGTCGGGTTGCTCATCTGTTCGCGCTGCTGGTTGACCTCGAACTGGTACAGGCGGATGTCGGCGATCTGGTCGGCCAGGCCGCGGTCGAGCGTCAGGTGCGGCAGGGTCTGCTTCTGCTTGTAGAGGATCTTGGACAGCAGCAGGCTGCCCTTGAGCACATTGATCTGCTCGTCCAGGGCCTGGTCGGCCTGGGTCAGGCTATCGAGCTGCTGTTTGGTCTTGAGGTTCTGCTGGGTCAGCTCGTTGAGACGGTCGGTACTCTTGAGCAGGTAGTCGGAGAGCTTCAGGTTGGCCGCACTTTCGTTGGCCAGCAGGCTGCTGCCGCCGGCTTTTTGCGCTTCGATCGACTGCTGGGTGACCGTTTGCTGCGACTGGGCCAGGCGCTTGTCGTTGATCAGCGTCTGCAGGTCCTGGATTTCTTGCTCAAGGCGCGCGGCGCGCTCGACCAGCAGGTCATGCTGGGCGTTGCCGAGGTCTTGCAACAGGCCATTGCCGGCCAGCTCCTGGCGGCGCAGCAAGGTCTGTGCGTTGAGCGCGGCAAGCTCGGCGTTGAGCTGGTTGCGCTGGTCGGCTGAGAGGCTCTTGCCGTTGTCCTTGCCGGACTTGAGGGTGCTGTTGATCTTTTGGGTGCGAATCTGGTTGTTGCTGATCTCGGCCTGGGCCCGTTCGGGGCGGGTCTGCGAGTTGATGATCAGGCTGTTGGCTTCGGACAGCGCCTTTTGCAGCTCGCCCTGCAGGGTATTGCGCTCGCTGAGCATGTTCTCCAGCTGCGGTACCGTGAGGTTGGCGTAGCGCTGGGTCACCGGCACCGTTTTGCTGGTCTTGAGTTTGGCCAGTTCGCGCTGGCTTTCGCTGGTCAGACGCGGCGCGTCGGCCAGCTGCTGCTTGAGGTCGGCGAGCTTGCGTTCACTGTCCTGCTGGTTGCCGAGCAGGGTGAGCGTCTGTTCGAGCACCTGCTGCAGGGCTTTCTGCTCTGCTTCGGGGAGCTTGCGCTCGGCGATCTTGTCGAGACTGTTCTGGATGCTGGGGGTGGTCAGGGTCTCGGCCGCGGTGGCGGCAAACGAGAGGGACAAGCACAGCCCGAGAAGGGCTGCGCGCAGGTGCACACGCAGGGACATAGGCAGAATTCTTGTGTAACGAGGCAAATCGGAGTTTAGAGGAACAGCCCTGGGCCGGGTCGGGTTCCTTCGGGGAATCTGACGCCCACTTTGTGGATCTTGTTCCCGTCCATGACTGCGACGGTCCAGATTGTGCCGTGCCATTCGATCTGATCCCCTACTACTGGAGCGCCTCCGACCTTTTGTCGGATGAACTGCGCCAGCGGCATATTGGCGTCCAGGCCGTCCAGTTTCAGCCCATAAAGGGCCGCCACTGCGCCCAGTTCGGCATCGCCTTCGAGGACGAAATCGCCGAAGAAGCGCAGGTCGAGACCGCGTTGTGGCGCCTGGCTGAACAGTTTGCCCAGTGCCGACAGGTTGTGCTCGTGGCCGATCACACAGAGCATGTCGCCAACTTCCAGCACGGTGCTGCCTGACGGGTGAAGCAATTGCTCGCCGCGAAACAGCGCGGCAATCCGCGTGCCTTCAGGCATCTTCAACTCGCGCAGGGCGGCGCCGATGCACCATTTTTCGGCGCCGAGGCGGTAGACGAACATCTCCCACTCGCTGGTGATATGCACTTCCAGGGCGGAGCGCGAGATCGGCGCCGGGTCTGGCGGTACCGTGACCTTGAGCAGCTTGGCCATCCACGGCAGGCTGGTGCCCTGTACCAGCAGCGATACCAGGACGATGAAGAATGCCAGGTTGAAGAATAGCTGTGCCTGCGGCAGCCCAGCCATCAGCGGGAACACCGCGAGGATGATCGGTACCGCGCCGCGCAGGCCGACCCAGGCGATAAAGCCCTTTTCGCGCCCGTGAAAGGCCTTGAACGGCAGCAGCGCGGCAACCACCGACAGCGGCCGGGCGACCAGGATCATCCACAAGGCCAAGGCCAGCGCTGGCACTGCGATCGGTAGCAGGTCGTGCGGGGTGACCAGCAGGCCCAGCACCAGGAACATGCCGATCTGCGCCAGCCAGGCCATGCCGTCGAGCATGTGCAGAATGCCGTGGCGGCTGCGAATCGGCCGGTTGCCGAGCACCAGCCCGCACAGGTACACGGCAAGGAAGCCGCTGCCGTGCAGGGCGTTGGTCAGGGAAAACACCACCAGGCCGCCAGCCACTACCAGGATCGGGTAGAGGCCGCCGGCCAGGTTGATCCGGTTGACCATCTGCAGCATCAGCCAGCCGCCGCCCAGGCCGAGCAGACCACCGATGCCGAACTCGCGGATCAGGTGGGTGAGCAGGCTCCAGTGCAGGCCGGTCTGGCCGCTGGCGATCATGTCGATCAGGGTGACGGTGAGGAACACCGCCATCGGGTCGTTGCTGCCCGACTCGATTTCCAGGGTGGCAGTGACCCGTTCGTTCAGGCCTTTGCCGCCGAGCAGCGAGAATACCGCCGCGGCGTCGGTCGAGCCAACGATGGCGCCGATCAGCAGCCCTTGGATCAGGCTCAGGTCGAACAGCCAGGCGGCGACCATGCCGGTCAGCCCGGTGGTGATCAGTACGCCTACCGTGGCCAGCGACAACGCTGGCCACAGCGCCACGCGAAAGCTTGCCACCCGCGTGCGCAGGCCACCGTCGAGGAGGATCACGGCCAAGGCCAGGTTGCCCACCAGGTAGGCAGTCGGGTAGTTGTTGAAGATGATGCCGCCACCATCGACGCCGGCTACCATGCCGACCGCGAGGATGATGACCAGAATGGGAATGCCCAGGCGCGATGACAGCGAGCTGACCAGGATACTTGCACCCACCAGCAATGCGCCGATCAGGAACAGGCTGTTGATGGTGCTTGCATCCAAAGGCGTTACTCCGGGGGTCATCGCGGGGAGGGGACGTGCGTGTATTAGAGGGTCTAACTAGCAGGTCGCGTGCCAATCGATTCTAACCTGATGAATTGGCAGGGTGTAAAGCGTTTCTGCATATGAAAAAAGGCACCGCGCAGGGTGCCTTCTTTGTATGGCGTCAGGGCCGGTCTCTTCGCGGGGCAAGCCCGCGCCTACAGGATCCGAGTCGATCACCCATCAGGGGACATACCGAACCCCTGTAGGAGCGGGCTTGCCCCGCGAACGAGCGCAAAGCGCTCGCCTGGCGCCGCAATCAGCCCTGCTTCACTTCACGCATGGCTTTGCCTTTGACCGGCGCGCCGTTCGCCACGTAATACTTGGCGGTGCTGCGCGGCAGTGGCTGGCGGCCACGGATCTTGTCCGAGATCTTCTCGGCAATCATGATCGTGGTGGCGTTGAGGTTGCCGGTGATGATGATCGGCATGATCGACGCATCGACCACACGCAGGCCCTGCATGCCATGCACGCGACCCTGGTCGTCGACCACCGCCATCTCGTCGGTGCCCATCTTGCACGAGCAGGACGGGTGGAACGCGGTTTCGGCGTGCTCGCGGATGAACTGGTCCAGCTGCTCGTCCGTCTGCACGTGCTCGCCCGGGCTGATCTCACGACCACGGTACTGATCGAGTGCCGGCTGGGCCATGATTTCACGGGTCAGGCGGATGCCGTCGCGGAATTCCTGCCAGTCCTGCTCGGTTGCCATGTAGTTGAAGAGGATGCTCGGGTGCTGGCGCGGGTCTTTCGACTTGAGCTGGATACGGCCGCGGCTAGGCGAACGCATCGAGCCCATGTGCGCCTGGAAACCGTGTTCCTTGACGCCGTTGGAGCCGTTGTAATTGATCGCCACCGGCAGGAAGTGGTACTGGATGTTCGGCCACTCGAACTCAGGGCGGGAACGGATGAAACCGCCGGCCTCGAATTGGTTGCTGGCGCCGATGCCGGTGCCGTTGAACAGCCATTCGGCACCGATGGCCGGCTGGTTCCACCAGAGCAGCGACGGGTACAGCGAGACCGGCTGGGTGCAGGCGTACTGCAGGTACAGCTCGAGGTGGTCCTGCAGGTTCTCGCCAACGCCTGGCAGGTCGTGCACGACCGGCACGTCGAGGCTTTCCAGCAGTGCCCGAGGGCCGACGCCGGAGCGTTGCAGCAGTTGCGGCGAGGCAATCGCGCCGGAGCTGACGATGACTTCCTTGCGCGCACGGGCTTCCATGCGCTCTTCGCTATCGCCGACCAGGTAAGTCACGCCGACAGCGCGCTTGCCTTCGAACAGAATGCGGTCGCTGAGGGCGTGGGTGACGATGGTCAGGTTGGGGCGTTTCTTGGCCTGGTCCAGGTAACCGCGAGCAGTGCTCGAACGGCGGCCTTTCTTGGTTACCGAACGGTCCATCGGACCAAAGCCTTCCTGCTGATAACCGTTGAGGTCTTCAGTACGCGGGTAACCGGCCTGCACGCCGGCTTCGACCATGGCGTTGAACAGCGGGTTGTTGCCAGCCTTGGGCGTGGCGACGCTGAGCGGGCCTTCGCCACCGTGGTAATCGTTGGGGCCGATGTCGCGGGTTTCTGCTTTGCGGAAATACGGCAGGCAGTCCAGGTAGGTCCAGTCTTCGAGGCCTGGCAGTTCAGCCCAGCCGTCGAAGTCCATGGCGTTACCGCGGATGTAGCACATGCCGTTGATCAGCGAAGAACCACCCAGGCCCTTGCCGCGACCGCATTCCATCCGGCGGCCGTCCATGTGCGGCTCAGGATCGGTCTCGTAGGCCCAGTTGTAGCGACGACCCTGCAGCGGGAAGGCCAGGGCGGCCGGCATCTGCGTGCGGAAATCGAAGCGGTAGTCCGGGCCGCCGGCTTCGAGCAGCAGCACGCTGACATTGGCGTCTTCGGTCAGGCGGGTGGCGATGGTATTACCGGCCGAGCCGGCACCCACGATGATGTAATCGAATTGCTGGGACATGATAAGTACCCTCGTGTGGCGGTGACAGGGAGCGAGAACGCCCGCGCAGCGCGGCGCGGGCGTGACTACACGGGGTGCTTAGAACACCGAGGTGTAGCCGCCCAGCTCGACCTGGACCGACTTGATGCGGGTGTACTGGGCCAGCGAGCTGACGCCGTTTTCACGGCCAACGCCCGACTGCTTGTAGCCACCGACCGGCATTTCTGCCGGCGACTCACCCCAGGCATTGATCCAGCAGATGCCGGCTTCAAGCTGGTGGATGATGCGGTGGGCGCGGCTGATGTCGTTGGTGCACACGCCTGCGGCCAGGCCGTACTCGGTGTCGTTGGCGCGACGGATGACTTCTTCTTCGGTCTCGTAGCTGAGGATGCTCATCACCGGGCCAAAGATCTCTTCCTTGACGATGGTCATGTCGTCCGTGCAATCGGTGAACACGGTCGGGGCAACGAACGCGCCCTTGGCGAAGTCGCCTTCGCTCAGACGCTCGCCGCCGCACAGGACGCGGGCACCTTCCTGTTTACCCTTGGCGATGTAGCCGAGCACGCTTTCCATGTGCTGGAAGCTGACCAGCGGGCCGAAGTTGGTGTTCTCGTCTTCCGGGTTGCCGATGCGGATGCGGGCAACACGCTCGGCGATCTTGGCTTCAAAGGCCGCTTTCATCGAGGCCGGGATGAACACGCGGGTGCCGTTGGTGCAGACCTGACCGGAGCTGTAGAAGTTGGCCATCATGGCGATGTCGGCGGCCTTGTCGAGGTCGGCGTCGGCGCAGATGATCAACGGCGACTTGCCGCCCAGTTCCATGGTTACTTCCTTCAGCGACGAGCTGGAGGCGCTGGCCATGACTTTCTTGCCGGTGGTGGTACCGCCGGTGAAGGAGACTTTCTCGATGCGCGGGTGCTCGGTCAGCCAGGTGCCGACTTCACGGCCGCTGCCGGTAAGGACGTTGAACACGCCGTCTGGCAGGCCGGCTTCGGTGTAGATCTCGGCCAGTTTCAGCGTCGTCAGCGAGGTGACTTCCGAGGGCTTGAAAATCATCGCGTTGCCGGCGGCCAGGGCCGGGGCCGATTTCCACAGGGCGATCTGGATCGGGTAGTTCCAGGCGCCGATACCGGCAGTTACGCCCAGTGGCTCGCGGCGGGTGTAGACAAAGGCGCTTTCGCGCAGCGGGATCTGCTCGCCTTCGATGGCCGGAACCAGGCCTGCGTAGTACTCGAGCACGTCGGCGCCGGTGACGATGTCGACGTAGCGGGTTTCCGAGTACGACTTGCCGGTGTCGAGGGTTTCCAGCTGGGCCAGCTCATCGTTGCGCTCGCGCAGGATGTCGACGGCGCGGCGCAAGATGCGCGAGCGCTGCATGGCGGTCATCGCCGCCCAGACCTTCTGGCCGCGCTCGGCGCTTTCTACCGCACGCTCGACGTCGGCCTCGGTGGCACGTTGCACGTGCGCGAGGACTTCGCCGGTAGCCGGGTTGATGGCTTCGAAGGTGGCGTCAGTGCCAGCGTCGACATAACCACCATCGATGTAGAGTTTTTGCGTTCCGAAACGGGCCATAGTGTCCTCGCAAGTGCAGTGTGTGATCGGCTAGCCGCGGCGCCCTCCTGCTTGTTGGGCAATGGTTACGCGCGGTTGTTCAGTGGCCTGGTCGTTTGGGTCCGGGCGCTGCTGTTTAGCCAGTTGTAAATCCAGGTATTCGTAAGCAATCCGTATTGCCTGGTCGGTATCGAAGGCATCTCCCGACAGGGCGCCACGCAGCCACAGGCCGTCGATCAAGGCTGCCAGGCCGCGGGCTGCACTGCGTGCATCATCACGCGGCAGCACCCGGCGGAACTGGAAGCACAGGTTGGAATACAGGCGGTGATCGTTGATCCGCTGCAACCTGTGCAAGGACGGCTGGTGCATGCTGGCGGCCCAGAAGGCCAACCAGGTTTTCATTGCCGGGCCGCTCACCTGGCTGGCGTCGAAGTTGCCTTCGACGATGACCATCAAGTGCGCCCGCGGGCTGTTGTCGAGCAGGGCGTGTCGACGTGCGACGGTGCCCTCGCTCAAGGCGTTCATGAGGTGGCGCATGGTCGCTGCAATCAGGCCGTTCTTGTCCTGAAAGTAGTGACTGATGATGCCGTTCGACACGCCGGCCAAACGGGCAATCAGCGCAATGCTGGCATCTCCCAGACCGACCTGGTCGACCGCCAACAGGGTGGCGTCGATCAACTGCTGGCGGCGAATGGGTTGCATACCGACCTTGGGCATCTAGCGAATCTCCTCAGGCCTGCGGGCAGACGACAAGCGGCTGCCTCGGCGAAGGCCAGTCTATTTTGTTTTGATTGAACGTTCAATCAATAAAGAATAAGCTCTGCGACAATTTGTGCCATTGACAGTTTTCACGCTGCCTCAAAGAGCACTGATTGACACCCCAGGAAATCGCGTAACCCCCGGAATACAAGGCGTTGACGGGCAAGAGCGATGCGCGGGACAGATTCTGCCGAACGGTCATGGGCCGTGCGGCGGGCCCTTGGAGCGGGCTGGTTTCACTGTGGCTAATGCGCGCACCCCAGCGCCAATAGCGGGTTGCACACAGGCCATCTGTCTGTTTTTTGCACTGCATCGATTCGGGATCACGGTTTCCAAGGTGCCTTTTATAACACCTGACGCAGTAGGGCTATTGCACCAATTGCGCGGGAAAAGACTGATTAGCCTCCACAGCCGCACTCCCCGGAGCATTCGTGCAATGAGTTCTGCCTCCCTAACCAAGCCCCCCGCCGAGAGGGTCCGGGTCAACAACGTGGTGTTCATCACCTCTGCGCTGCTGATCCTCGTGTTGACTGCCTTGCTTATCGCTGTACCTGAAAAAGCCGGCGAAGTACTCAACGTTGCCCAGACCTGGCTGACGCGCAGCTTCGGCTGGTACTACATGCTGGTGATCGGCGGCTACCTGGTGTTCGTGATCGTTCTGGCCTTCTCCAATTTCGGCAAGCTCAAGCTTGGCGGCAAGGATGACAAGCCCGACTTCAGCTACGGCGCCTGGGCCGGCATGCTGTTCTCTTCCGGTATCGGTATTTCGCTGCTGTACTTCGGCGCGTCCGAGCCGCTGGACCACTACTTCAACCCGCCAGAAGGGACATCTGCCACGGCCGAGGCCGCGCGCCAGGGGCTGCAGCTGACCTTCCTGCACTGGGGTCTGCACGGCTGGGCCATCTACGCCCTGGTCGGCCTTGCCGTGGGTTACTTCGCCTACCGCCACAATCAGCCGCTGGCGCTGCGCTCGGCGCTGTACCCGCTGATGGGCGAGCGCTGGGTCAAAGGTGGCGCCGGTCATGCGGTGGACATCTTCGGCATGTTCGTGACCCTGCTGGGCCTGGTCACCAACCTCGGCATCGGTTCGATGCAGGTGGCCTCGGGCCTGGAATACCTGTTCGGCATGGACCACAGCAAGACCAACCTGCTGATCGTGATCCTGGTCATGGCCACGGTGGCTACCGTGGCGGCGGTGTCGGGTGTGGAAAACGGCATCCGTCGTCTGTCCAACCTGAACATCGTGTTGTTCAGCGGCCTGCTGATCTTCGTCCTGCTGGCCGGCGATACCTTGCACCTGCTCAACGGCTTCGTGCAGAACATCGGTGACTACCTCAACGGCATCGTGCTGAAGACCTTCGACCTCTACGTGTATGAAGGCGAGGGCGACACGTCCGAGCGCTGGTTGGGCCTGTGGACCGTGTTCTACTGGGCCTGGTGGATTTCCTGGGGCCCGTTCGTCGGCATGTTCATTGCGCGTATCTCCAAAGGTCGCACCGTGCGTGAGCTGGTTGCCGGTGTGCTGCTGATCCCGCTGGGCTTCACCCTGGCCTGGCTGTCGATCTTCGGTAACACCGCGCTCGACCTGGTGATGAACCACGGCGCCGTGGAGCTGGGCAAGACCGCGCTCGAGCAGCCTTCGATGTCGATCTACCAGTTGCTGGAGTTCTTCCCCGCCGCGAAGATTGTGATTGGCGTGGCGGTGTTCGTCGGCTTCGTGCTGTTCCTCACCCCGGCCGATTCCGGCGCCGTGATGATGGCCAACCTTTCCTGCAAAGGCGGCCAGGTCGACGAAGATGCGCCGCACTGGATGGTGGTGTTCTGGTCGGTGGTGATCACCCTGGTCACCATCGGCCTGCTGTTTGCCGGTAACTTCGCGGCCATGCAGACCATGGTGGTGCTGGCAGGGCTGCCGTTCTCGGTGGTGCTGGTGCTGTTCATGTTTGGCCTGTACAAGGCCATGAAGCAGGACTCGCAGCTGGAGCTTGAACGCGCCGAATTGGCCGCTCGTGGCCGTCGCGGCTTCAGCGAGCGGCTCAGTGCGATGGATCTGCAGCCGACTCAGTCGGTGGTTCAGCGCTTCATGGACAAACACGTCAGCCCGGCCCTCAAGGACGCCGCCGAGCAGCTGCGCACGCAGGGCTTCGAGGTCGAAACCCGAGTGGGCCAGTCGCGCAACATGATGGGCCTGCGGGTGATGATGGAAGAGGGCAACCCCTTCGTCTACGAAGTGAGCCTGGATGGCTACCTGGCGGCGCCCAATGAAGCCTCGGTCGAAGGTGAGGCGGAAGTCCGTCAGCGCTACTACCGCGCCGAGGTGTATCTGCATGACGGCAGCCAGGAGTACGACCTGATGGGCTTCACGCCTGAGCAGGTAGTGCGTGATGTGCTCGACCAGTTCGAGAGTCACCGGCAAGTGCTGGGTCGCGTCTATAGCTGATTGACGTGCCGGGGCATCCAACGCGGTGTCCCGGCCGGCCTCTTCGCGGCGCGAGCCCGCCCGCGAAAAGGCCGCATCAGTCCAGCATTATGTAATGCCTCAGGCCATCCCCCTCGGCCGATCCTTGCGCTCCATTTGCCGCGAGGAAGCCGCCCACCATGCCCAGTCAAGCCAACCCTGCCCCGGATTTTCACCGGGCCGTTGCCAACGAGTTTGCCAGTCGTCCCACCTTGCGCGGCGTTCTCGGCCAACAGGTTCTCGCACTGTTGATTCCCCAGCATTCGTCCCTGGCAGCCGCTCGACTGGCGGATGCCGAACCTTTGATCCTGCAGATTCCCA
Source organism: Pseudomonas sp. BP8 (assembly GCF_017875955.1). Lineage (GTDB taxonomy): Bacteria > Pseudomonadota > Gammaproteobacteria > Pseudomonadales > Pseudomonadaceae > Aquipseudomonas. Next base: position 919,238 of record NZ_JAGINK010000001.1, read on the forward strand.
GCAGCACTCGTCTGTCAGGACCGAAGCCTTACGACGTTTGGACGCCGAGGCCGTTGCTGGAGGTCATGCTCGAATCCCTGCACAGCGGCCAACCGCTGGCAGCGCTGGGCCTGACCGATGGCGATTTTCTGCTGAGCGTCGAGCCGCCGTGGTTCCTGCGTGACGCGGCGGGCGAATCGTTACCGTCTGGCGTGATCTCCATTAATGCTCAGCTCGACGCTCTGAATGAGTTGCTGTTCACCCTGGTGGCAGATTTTTGCCAATCGCAGATCGACTACTGGAAGGCCGCCGGCAGTCAAGGCGTTAGCCGAGACCTTGGGTTGCAGCACCTACTCAAATCGGCGCTGCTCACCAACCTGCCACTGCAGGGGCTAGATGATCAGCAGCGCGAATGCGTGCATGGGCTGCTCAGCGGGAACCACTCGGCGCCGTCAGTATTTGTGGTTCAGGCTGAGATCGGGACGGGCATCCAGGAGCTGACTGACTGGCTACCCAACCTGCTGGTCAGAGGCGAATGGGATGAACGCGAAGTCTTGTTGTGGTGCGCCCCTTCCAGTGTGATCAAGGCATTTGCGTCGTTCGATGAGTTTGCCCTGGCGCTCCAGGAAGAGTTGGCCGAGCACTACCGCTTCGATGCGCTGACCTGGAACCGTTATCAGCTCGAAGGCGATGTGTTTGCACAACAAACCAGCCTGATGCTCGAGATCTTGCTCGACTCGATCAGTCGGCTGCGCTATGCGCAATTGCCGGACGTCGCAGCGCTTGAGCAGTCCTTTTCCGCCCTGAGCGATCCTTCGCGCTGGTTCATCAGGGGCTATGGGCTCGATAGCGAAGGGCGGATCGCTTTGCCCCCCGGCCTGAGGGGGACCAACCCAGTTAACAGTTTTGCCTATCAGCGTGGGGTGTTCGAGCTGGCCTTGGCCCAGGCGCAATCCGAAGGCACCGCTGCGTTGGAGGATGTGCTCGACCTGCAGGCTTACACCCGCCAGGCGCTACGCGCGCAGATGCTTGCCGATTATCCGGACGAGGCCAATTACTTTGCCGATGACCTGATCCTGGCGCTCACTGTCACGGCTGGCAGGCCCGGAGGCGCCAGCGTCGGGCCAGGTGATGGTGTCGTGGACCACCGCAGCCTGAGCTTGACTGAGTTCGCCATCGGTAATCTGAGCTCGCTGCAGGGCGCGCAGCTCAAGGCGGTAAGCCATCGCGAAAGCCAATTGATCATGCCCTGGATGAACGTCGACTACCTCAAGACGCTGGTACAACGCGTCGACGTTGGTCGTCACTACCCTGACTATGTCGCAGAGAAACTGGATGACCCCGCGACACAACCCGAGCGCGTCAAGCGCTTTGCCCGTGAGTGGCGTTGTTCGTTGCTGTTCAGCGCGCTGTTTGCCCGATTGCAAGGTGGGCTGAGCGATGCCGGTCTGCAGTGCGTGACTGACTACTGCCGCGGTTACATCGATTCTGAGCTACCGGGCATCATACTGATGCCACTGGCATTCCGGCGTGAGGCAAGTGCCCAAGGTCAGGATGAAGTCAGGGGCATGTATGTGCTGTTTGCTTCCGAGCCCGCGCGGGTCTTGTTGTACCGGCCGCTATACCCCAAGGCGCCGGTACTGGAGTTCGCCAGTCTGGAACTGATGTTGGCGGCGATCAGACGCCCTGGCCCCTTGCAGGACAGCGTTCTCGGCTGGCTGACGCCGGCGGCGCGCGCCGTCTATGACCACGGGGGCTTTTACGAGCCGCATCTGCCAGGCCCCATCCTTGATACCCAACTGCTGCCCGAGCGGGTGCGTCCGCCAACCTTCGGCGCGCAGTTCTGGCTCCATGATGCGGACCTCAGGATGTACCAGGCCAACCGTGACCTGCTGGTTGAGCTGGCTGATCGGCAGTCCGTGTCCAATGCCGAGAGCCGCTGGGCGATCCTGCTGCAGGGCGCCTGGCTGCTGTTCGATGTCACCACGCTGCTGTTGCGCGGGCCGGTGGCCACCGTTGCCTGGCTGGTACAGGCCATTACAGGCCTGCAGAACGACCTGGCGGCATTGCGAGACGGCGATGCATTCGAGCGCTGTGGCGCTGTTGTCGAGCTGTTGCTCAATACTTCGATGGCCCTGATGCACCTGCGATTGCCCCAGCGTCCTGTGACTGCTGCACCGCGCCTGGCCGAGCTACCCGGCGCTGGCCGCGTACCGCTGGCGTGGCTGGAAGATGCGCGTACGCCAGCTGTGCCCAAGCAAGGCAAGGTCGGTGTGGCGGGCGGGCTGGCGCTACACGGCAGTACCGAGCTGGACTTCAGCTGGCGCGGCGCCCAGGGCTTCAATGTGCTGACGGCACAACAGCGCAAGGCGCTGTTCGCCATGCGCTCGCAGCAATCGTTACAAGGCCTTGAGGCTGTGCAATCGGGAGTTGCTCGCGGCCTGTATGAGGTTGGCGGGCGCCACTTCCTGTACTTGGCAGATGGCGTCTACGAGGCCCGTGTGTATGAGCAAGGGCCGCGTATCATCGGTGCTGACGGCACCGTGGGGCCTTGGCTGGTATTCGAGTACGGACAATGGCGTATCGACCGCTCGTTGCGCCTGCTAGGGGGTATGCCAAAGAGCCGGCGTGAGGTGGTGAAAGAGCAAAATCGCCAGAAAATCGAACAGCTCAAAATCGAAGAGGTCGCTTTTTCTCACCAGCACAATGCGCTGGCGGAGACCTTGAACAAGCACCGCGATCTGCTCAACGAAAAAGACAAACGCATCGAAGTGCTCGAGTCGATCGGCGACAAGGACGAACTGACCGCCGGCGAGCTGGACGTGACCCGGCGCCTGCGCAAGCAGATCAAGCTGAAGATCATCTACGAGATCAAGGATCTGATCGAAAATGCCCTCAAGCATGAGCAGGTGGTTACCAGCCTGTCCGGCATGCGTCATGAGGATTATGCCTTCACCACACTGCTCAAGCAGCAGCGCAGCATGCTCCGCCAAGGGCTGATCGAGAACCTGTCGGTGTTCTACAACGAAATGGCCACCATGATTAATCAGGAGAATCTCGACACCCTGGCCGATCAGATTGTCATCCACCCTGAGCGCCCTGAGGAAATCCGCCAGTATCAGCATTTTCGCACGAGGCTGGACGAGGTCGTTCGCTGGGAAACTGACTTGGTGGACATGTCGCGGCTGCTTGACTGTCTGCTCGAGGAAACGCTCAAGGACGACTCATTCGTCTTCTTCGATGATGTGACCAATGTGCGCATCAACAAGGATGCCGAGCTCAAGGCAACCATTGCTACTCGGCGCATATCGGCGGTCGATCTGGATTTTCGTCTGCTGCAGGATCTGGCGGAGGCGAGCCTGGATCGGCTGGCTGATGTTGACGAGCGACTGCTTTCGCAATACCTCGACTACCTGGCCGGTGACAGTCTGAAAAGTGCCGGCAACGCGCATGGTGATCTGGCTGGCAGCGAGCTGTCGCTGGCTGAGCAGATCGACGTGTTGAGCGGCATTCTGGAGGGTTATGAGGAAGCGGCGGCAATGGCCGACTACCTGGGCAGCGTGGGAGGCGTGGCGATCAGGCAAGAGCATTTGCAGTTGTACAAGAAAACCCTGATGGGCTTGCAGCGCACTGCCCAGGGCGATCTGGCGCAGGCGGTGCGCGAACAGGAGTTCGCCGAACCGAGGCCACCACGCCCGGTAGTCTATGCACCGCGCGGTGGTCGGCGCCGCTTGGTACAGACTCAGCGCGGACGCAAGGTGCTGGCAGAGGAGGTTGAGCAGGACGGCGTGGCTGTCGTTCAGCAGCGCGACCAACGCACTCAGCATGTGCTCAAGACGTTCCACCAGGATGGCGGCGAGTGGGTCGAAGATGCGCCGCCGGCGGAGGAGGGCGGGCCGCTGTTCTCTCCACTGGAGCCGCGCTTGGCAAGGAAGCGTGCTCAAGCCTTGTTGGCCGAAGTTGAGCGAGTCAACAAACTGGCCAGGAGTTTCTTCCGGGCGGAGCAGCCTAATGGCCTGAACACGGTCGTCAATGATCATCTGGAAAAGCTGCACAAAGCACAGGCCACACTGCCGCGGATGAGCCCTGAGGATGCATTGTACGAAAGCCTCGGGCAGGCCATCGAAGGCATGCAGGCCATGCGCCGCGACCTGTTGACGGGCATCTACCTGTCCACTGATCACCCTACTGCCGATAGCCTGCGCTTTCTGTTCGACAACCAGCAAGTCAGCATCCGCCGTACAGCGACACGCAAGCCGCTGTCAGCAGCGGATTTTCTCGATGTTTATGAGGTCAGGCGTATGCCGCGGGCCGACCAAGCGCAGGGTGATGGGCTGTGGGAGGCGCACTTTCACTATCCAGACACGACCACTGGCGCCCGGCAGTTCAGCAAGGGTCACCTGAAACTGTGGGCGCAGCGCAAACTGGGACGTACCGCGCAACTGCGAGCAGCGGTCACCGGTGAAGATCTGTTGGCGATCTACCGCGGTGATCTGCGCCTGGCGCAGGTGGAGGGGGTCATTCCCTTCGATTGAGGTGCTCAGCGGTTGCTGTAACGGCCGTGCTTGCCATGGGCAGGCATGGCCTGGTTACCGCGCTCACCGATCATCTGTGGCAGGCCGATCAACTCGATACCCTGGCTCCTGAGCCGGGGTAGCTGTTGTTCCAGCACTTGCAGGGTCTGCGGATAAGGGTGGCCGATCAGTACGGCAGAACCCTGTCTGCGAGCCATCTCCACGCCCAGTTGCAACTGCGCGGTGATCGCTTCGGGGGTGCGCACGTCGTCGAGAAATACATCGCGAGAAACGTGTGCCAACGCCTGCGCCTGGGCCTCGGCGGCGGCCACGGTGGCAGCACTGGTGCGGCTGTCGACGAAGAACAAGTGGCGGCGCTGCAGCTCGCCCATCAACCAGGTCATGGCCGGGCGCTGGGCCGTCATGCGGCTGCCCATATGGTTATTGATACCCGCGGCGTAAGGCACCTTGAGTAATGCTGCATCGAGGCGGCTGGCCAGCTCTGCCAGCGGGATGTCGGGATGCCAGGCATACGGCCCGGTGGCCGGGTCCATCGGCATGTGCAGGATCACCGTCTTGCCGGCCTTGTGCGCTTGCCGGGCGAAGTCACTGGCGTGCGGGGTGTCGGGCATGATCGCCATGGTGACCGGGCCGGGCAGGGCGAGCGTACGGCTGTCGCGCTCGCTGCTCTGGCCCAGGTCGTCGATGATGATGCTCATGTAGGCCTTGGCGGGCGCCGCATGTGCGGTGCCCGCCAGCAGGCAGAACAGCGTGAACAGCAGATAACGCATCGAGAAGATCAGTCGCCCTTGGTGATGTTCAGACCTTTGAGCAGGCTCAGGGCCTGGCTCAACTGGAAGTCATCGTCCTGTGGTCGATCCTTGCGCTTGCTGCTGCCGGTCGGGCGGTCGGCGCCGCCGTTGCCGTTGCCCAGGTGGCCCTGCAGGTCGGCTTCCTTGAAGTTCTCGGTGTCGGCTTCGGCAGTGAGCTTGGCCGGGCGCACTTCGATGTCCGGGACGATGCCCTGAGCCTGGATCGAGCGGCCATTGGGGGTGAAGTACAGCGCGGTGGTGAGTTTCAGGGCGCGGTCGTTGGCCAGCGGCAGGACGGTTTGCACCGAGCCCTTGCCGAAGCTGTCGGTGCCCATCAGGACGCCACGTTTCTGATCCTGCAGGGCGCCAGCGACGATCTCCGACGCGGAGGCGCTGCCGCCGTTGATCAGCACGACCAGCGGCACGCCCTCGCTGGCGTCGGCGGCGTTGGCCGAGAAGCGCAGCTCGGAGTTGGCGATGCGGCCTTTGGTGTAGACGATCAGGCCCTTGGTCAGGAAGTGGTCGGCCACTTCCACGGCTGACTGCAGCACGCCGCCGGGGTTGTTGCGCAGGTCCAGCACCACGCCGCGCAGCTTCTTGCCGTTGTCCTTGCGCAGCTTGGCCAGGGCCTTGCCCACTTCGTCGCCGGTCTTGACCTGGAACTGGGTAATGCGGATGTAGCCATAGTTGTTTTCGAGCAACTGGCTCTTCACGCTCTTGACCTGAATCACCGCACGGGCGAGGGTCACGTCGAACGGCGTGCCGCCGTCACGGACAAGGGTCAGGGTGATCTTTTCGCCGATCTTGCCGCGCATCTTGTCGACCGCTTCGGTCATGCTCTGGCCACGGGTCGGCGCGCCGTTGATCTTGACGATCAGGTCGCCGGCTTCGATGCCGGCGCGAGAGGCCGGGGTGTCGTCGATCGGCGACACCACCTTGACGAAGCCATCTTCCTGGCCGACTTCGATCCCCAGCCCGCCAAATTCGCCGCTGGTGCTTTCCTGCAGCTCCTGGAAGTCTTCCGGGCCGAGGTAGGCCGAGTGCGGATCAAGGTTGCTGAGCATGCCCTTGATGGCGTTTTCCAGCAGGGTCTTGTCGTCTACCGGCTCGACATAGGCGGCCTTGATCCGGTCCATGACCTCGGCAAAGGTGCGCAGCTCTTCGAGCGGCAGCGGCGACTTGGCTGTGACCTCGGTGGCTGGCACCGGAGCTGGCGCAGCGGCTGGCTTGGCCGGCTCGGCGGCAAGGGCCAGGGGCGCGCCGATCGCCAAAGCGACGGTCAGGGCCAGTTGGGTGAGGCGAGGCGAGTGCAGCATGTCGAACGAACTCCTGATCCTGTTGGCGCTCCCGCAGGAGCAACGGTGCAGCCACCGTAAACCGTAAAAGGTAAAAAATGCCTAGCCACGACACCATTGCGCCGGGTCGCTGGGGCGGCCCTGCTGGCGAATGGCAAAGTACAAGCCTGCGCTTTCCTGGCCACCGCTGTCACCCACGGTGGAGATCGCTTCGCCGGCCTTGACCACGTCACCGGCGTTCTTGAGCAGGCTCTGGTTGTGGCCGTACAGGCTCAGGTAACCATTACCATGGTCGAGAATGACCAGAAGTCCAGCGCCGCGCAACCAGTCGGCAAACACCACGCGACCGCCGTGCACGGCGCGAACCTGGGTGCCGGTGCTGGCGCTGATCATCACCCCATCCCACTTGGCCCGGGCATCGCCACCGCGTGCATCGCCGAAGCGTGCCAGCAGTCGACCATTGACCGGCCATGGAAGTTTGCCCCGTGCAGCAGAAAAAGCCCCGCCATAGTTGGCGCCCTCGCCGGACACCATCGGCCCGAGGGTGGTCAGGGCCTTTTTCTTGGGCGGCTCGGCTTCGTTGCGGGCGGCGGCGGCCAGGGCTTCCTGTTGCCGGCGCTTTTGCGCTTCCTGCTGGGCCAGCAAGGCCTTCTGCCGGGCTTCTTCGGCTTCGCGGGCCTGGCGCGCCAGGGTCTCCTCGATGGTCTTGAGGACCTTGCCCAGATCGGCCTGGTCCTGCTCGCGGGCCTGCAGCTTCTGGTCGCGCGCTTTCATGTCGCTGTTGAGTTTGGCCAGTACCTGCTGGCGCTTGCTGCGTTCGCCTTCCAGCGCTTGGCGGCGGCTGTCGAGCTCGCCCTGCTGGGTCAGCAGTTGGGTCTGCTGGTTGGCGATGTCCTGTTCGACATTGGCCAGCTGGCGCAAGGTTTCGTTGAAGGTACGCAGTTGCTCGAGGCGCGCCTTGCTCAGGTAATCGTAATAGGTGAGGGTGCGGGCGAATTTCTCAGGGTTTTGCTGGTTGAGCAGCAGCTTGAGGTATTCCTCGCGGCCATTCTGATAGGCCGAGCGCGCCTGGATGGCGATCAGTCGTTGTTGTTCAACGCGGGCGGACTGGAGTTTTTTTTTCTCGGTATCAAGGCGCTCCAGTTCGCCCTCGGTCTTTTTTAGTTCTTGTTGCAGGGCCTCCACCTGCTTTTCGAGATTGCCGATGTCGGTCTCGGTGCTCTTGAGGTCTTTTTGCACGCCCGACTTTTCTTCCTGGAGCTTGCCTAGCACTTTCTTGAGCTCGGCGATGTCCTGGCGGGTGGCGTCCAGTTGTTGCTGGGTCTGCGCACGCTCATCGGCAAAAGCCGGGCTGAGCAGGCAGGACAGGGCTAGAAGAATCAGGGCGCGGAGCATGGGGTTGGGCGTACCAGGGATGGAGACTGGCCTAGTATGCCCGCCTGGGCCTGCAAAAAAAACGCCTCGCGGCATCTGCGGCGAGGCGTTTGTCTGGAAAGCCGGTGGAACCGGGGCCGGCAAGCGGCCCCGGCGGCGATCAGGCGTCGATCAGGATCGAGGTGCCCGTCATCTCGGCGGGCTTTTCCAGGCCCAGCAGTTTCAGCATGGTCGGCGCGACGTCGGCCAGCACGCCGCCCTCACGTACCTTGACCTGGCGCTTGCCGACATAGATGAACGGCACCGGCTCGGTGGTGTGGGCGGTGTGGGCCTGGCCGGTGCACTCGTCTTCCATCTGCTCGACGTTGCCGTGGTCGGCGGTGATCAGCGCCTCGCCGTCGACCTTGTCCAGTGCTTCGACGATACGCCCGACGCAGGTATCCAGCGCCTCGACGGCCTTGACTGCGGCGTCGAACACGCCGGTGTGACCGACCATGTCGCCGTTGGCGTAGTTGACCACGATCACATCGAAGCGCTGCTGCTCGATGGCCTCGACGATGCGGTCGGTGACCTCCGGCGCATTCATTTCTGGCTGCAGGTCGTAGGTGGCAACTTTTGGCGAAGGAATGAGAATGCGCTCTTCACCCTCGAACGGCTCTTCGCGGCCACCGGAGAAGAAGAACGTCACGTGGGCGTACTTCTCGGTCTCGGCGATGCGTAGCTGGGTCTTGCCGTTTTTCGCCAGGTACTCGCCGAGCACGTTGTTCAGGCTGGCCGGGGCGAACGCTGCAGGGGCGGCGATTTTCGCCGAATACTGGGTCAGGCCGATGTAGGCGGCAAGCTTGGGCAGGCGTGCCCGGGGGAACTCGTTGAACTCGGGCTCGACGAATACCCGCGACAGCTCGCGGGCACGGTCGGCGCGGAAGTTCATGAAGATCACCGCGTCACCGTCTTCGACCTTGACCGCCTCGCCAATGCGCGTGGCCTTGACGAACTCGTCGCTCTCGTCCCGCGCATAAGCGGCTTCGAGACCGGCCACGGCGCTCTCGGCGCTGTAGTCGGCGACCGAGTCGACGATCAGGTTGTAGGCCGCGCTGACGCGGTCCCAGCGGTTGTCGCGGTCCATCGCGAAGTAGCGGCCGATAATGCTGGCAATGCGCCCCTTGCCGAGTTTGGCGAAGGTCGTGTCGAGCAGCTCGATCGACGACTGGGCGCTACGCGGCGGCGTGTCGCGGCCGTCGAGGAAGGCGTGCAGGTAGATCTTTTCGGCGCCGCGCTGGGCAGCCAGCTCGGCCATCGCCACCAGGTGATCCTGGTGGCTGTGCACGCCTCCGTCGGAGAGCAGGCCAAGGATGTGCACGGCCTTGCCGGCGCTGCTGGCTTTGTCCACGGCACCGGTCAGGACCGGGTTGGTGAAGAAATCACCGTCGCGGATGGCCTTGGTCACCCGGGTGAAGTCCTGGTACACGACACGCCCGGCCCCGAGGTTCATGTGGCCGACCTCGGAGTTGCCCATCTGCCCGTCAGGCAGGCCGACATCCATCCCGGAGCCGGAGATCAAGCCATGCGGCTGGGTAGCGCGCAGGCGATCATAGACCGGTGTGTTGGCGGCAAAGATGGCGTTGTATTCGGGGCTTTCGCTGTGACCGAAACCATCCAGGATGATCAGGACCAGGGGTTTAGGCGTGCTCGTCATCAATCCCACTCACGGTTGCTAGAAGATGATAAAGACACGCATTTTAGGGCAAATACGCCATCTGGGGCGAAAATTCCTCTGGCTGGTCACGCATTGCACTGGTCAGCGCCAATGAAAGCTGTCCTGCTCCCTGGCCAGCGGGCTTTGGTGGGCCTTGGGGGCTGTGTATACTGGCCGACATTTTCAATCGCCTGGAACACACCTGATGGTTGCCAACCTGATCACATTTGCCACTAACCACTTCATTCTGGTGGCGATCTTCTTCGTTCTGCTGATCCTGCTGCTGGTCAACGAAATTCGTCGCGGCGGCCAGAGCCTGAGCAACGGCCAGCTGACTGCCCTGGTCAATGCCGACAAGGCCGTGGTCATCGATATCCGCACCAGCAAGGAGTACGCGGCGGGCCACATCGTTGGCGCCCTGAACATCCCGCAGGACAAGCTCATCAGCCGTATGGCCGAGCTGGAGAAGCATAAAGACAAGACCTTGATCCTGGTCGACAGCATGGGCCAGCAGTCTGGCACCCTCTGCCGTGAACTGCTCAAGGCTGGTTACACCGCTGCCAAGCTCAGTGGTGGCGTTTCCAGCTGGAAAGCCGATAACCTGCCCCTGGTGAAGTGATATGAAGGTCATCGTATATTCCAGCGACTATTGCCCCTACTGCATGCGCGCCAAGTACCTGCTCGAGAGCAAGGGCGTGGCGTTCGAGGAAATCAAGGTCGACGGCAAGCCTCAGGTTCGCGCCGAAATGAGCCAGAAGGCCGGCCGCACCTCGGTGCCGCAGATCTGGATCGGCACTACCCATGTCGGTGGTTGCGATGACCTCTACGCCCTTGAGCGGGCGGGCAAGCTCGATAGCCTCCTCAAGGCCTGATTTTCAGCGCTGATAAAACCATTAGGAAAAGGATCTGCCATGACTGACCAACAGAACAACGGCGCCGCCGCCACCGATGAAACCGCACCGCAATTCTCCATGCAGCGCATTTATGTGCGCGACCTGTCGTTCGAAGCACCGAAGAGCCCGCAGATCTTCCGCCAGCAGTGGGAGCCGGCTGTTTCGCTGGACCTGAACACGCGCCAGAAGGCCCTGGAAGGTGACTTCCATGAAGTCGTGCTGACCCTGTCGGTGACCGTCAAGAACGGTGACGAGGTTGCCTTCATTGCCGAAGTGCAGCAGGCCGGTATCTTCCTGATCAAGAACCTCGACGCTTCGTCGATGAGCCACACCCTGGGTGCGTTCTGCCCGAACATTCTGTTCCCGTACGCGCGTGAGACTCTGGACAGCCTGGTTACCCGTGGCTCGTTCCCGGCACTGATGCTGTCGCCTGTCAACTTCGATGCTCTGTACGCGCAAGAGATGGAGCGTATGCAGGCTGCTGGCGAAGCTGCACCTTCGCTGCAGTAAGCCTTGCTGCGAGGCATAAAAAAGCGCTCTCAGGAGCGCTTTTTTTGTTCTTCACGGATTGATGGGGAGATGAACTGCTGGCTTGGCTGGTCGGCTTAGGCATTGAGGGCTTATCCATTCGCTGTGGTGGCGCCATTGGCCCCTTCCGCCCTTACGGCCAGGCATTTCAAAGTGTTCCGAAATTGCGCTTGGCCTGAGCTCGCCGGGGCCGCTACGCAGCCCTTTCGCGACACAAGGCCCCACAAGATGGCGTTTGTCCAATTTTTGTTCAGCGCGCGAAAAGCACTGCCCGGCGCGGTCCATGTGGGAGCGGCCTTGTGTCGCGAAAGGGCTGCGCAGCAGCCCCGGCATACCAAAGTCATACACAAGTTCAAAAGACTTTGAAATGCCTGGCCGTAAGGGCAGAAGGGGCCAGAAAAGTCACCCCATCAAATGGATAAGCCCCCAACCTGCAAGCCCCAGAACCAGTTCCTACTCACCGCCAATCCGTGAACAACCTTTTTGTGGGCGAGTACGAGGTAGCCGAGGTGCCAGCACCGCCCCTCAGGCAAACCCCTGCTGACGCCACGCCTCATACACCGTCACCGCCACCGTATTGGACAGGTTCAGGCTACGGCAGCCAGGCCGCATCGGCAGCCGCAGCTTCTGCTCCGCCGGCAGGCTGTCCAGCACCTCGGCCGGCAACCCGCGGCTCTCAGGGCCGAACAGGAACGCATCCCCCGGCTGATAAGCCACTTCATGGAACGGGTGCGAACCCTTGGTAGTAAAAGCAAACAGACGCGGCTGGCCGAGGCTCTCCAGGCATCCGGCCAGGCTCTCGTGACGCTTGAGCGTGGCATACTCATGGTAATCCAGCCCTGCCCGGCGCAGGCGCTTGTCGTCCAGCTCGAAGCCGATCGGCTCGATCAGGTGCAGGTCGCAGCCACTGTTGGCACAGAGGCGGATGATGTTGCCGGTATTCGGCGGAATTTCTGGTTGAAAAAGGATGACGTGAAACATGCACGGCTCCAAGCATGAAGATGACGGGCATTCTACCCCCGAACCCGACCTGCGTTCGAAGGCCTTCCCGCGGGTGATGTTTTCGCTGGCCATCGTGGGCGTGATGGTCGGCCTGATGATCGGCCGCCTGACCGCCCCTGAAGAGCGCGTGCTCGAGCAGGTCGAGGTGGTTCAGGATGGCCTCGACCTGTGGTTCAACGAAGAACCCAAGCTGCATGGCGAGAATGTCCAAGGGACGGTTGCGCTGGTGTTCCAGGCTACAGGCAGGGCGCAGCGGGGCCAATTGATGTTGCAGGGCAAGCCGGTCGGCTGGCGCTTGCAGAAGAGCGAGGAAGGGTTGTTGTTGACCGTGGTTGCCGCGCGTCCCCTGCACGGCGACTGGGCCGGTGCAGAGGACGATGGGCGTTGGCGAGTGCAGGTGAGGTTGCACGAATAAAAGAGGGGATTCCCGGCCTGCCTGTACCGAGGTCCCCAGAACCGGAGCGTCTGCTTATGGCGATGGGCCGCAAGACGACGCTTGGTATTTGCCTGTGCAGCAAGCCGCACGAATAAAAGAGGGGAATTCCCGGCCTTGCCTGTACCGAGGTCCCCGAAACTGGATGTATTAGATATTGCAGGTGTCGTGCCAGTTTCGCAGGGGCCGGAAACATTGCGTTTCAAGGCGTTTTTGCCAGGTTTTGAGGGGGTTTGTGCCTTGGGGCAGTGCACGCGGCACAGAATCGGTGCACCGAGATCGAAAATGCTTGGGGCCGCAAAGCGGCCCCAAAGTGTCTGGATTCAGTGCATCAGGCCTGGATCAATGCTCATCCCCGTCATCATCATCCCCACCATCGACCTTCATCCCCAGCTCCTTGATCTTGCGGGTCAGGGTATTACGCCCCCAGCCCAGCAACACCGCGGCATCACGCCGACGCCCAGCAGTGTGCTTGAGGGCTGTCTCGATCATGATCCGCTCAAAACTGGGCACGGCGCTGTCGAGCAGGTTCGACTGACCGCGGGCCAACGCCTGGTCTGCCCACTGGCGTAGTGCCTGCTCCCAGTTGGTCACCGGCGCAGCGTCTTGTGGCAGGTTGAGCAGCTCGGGTGGCAAGTCGCCGATCAGTACTTCCCGGCTGGAAGCCATGACAGTGATCCAGCGGCACGTGTTTTCCAGCTGACGCACGTTGCCCGGCCAGGGCAGGTTGCGGATGAACTCTTCAGTCTCCGGCTTGAGCAGCTTGGGCTCGACTGCCAGCTCCTGCGCGGCGCGTCCGAGGAAGTGCCGGGCCAGGGTCGGGATGTCTTCGCGCCGATCAGACAGACGCGGGATATGAATGCGAATGACATTGAGGCGGTGGAACAAATCCTCACGGAATTTGCCGGCCTGTACCAGCGTTTCCAGGTTCTGGTGCGTCGCGGCGATGATCCGCACGTCGACCTTGACCGGCACATGGCCGCCCACCCGATAGAACTCGCCATCGGCCAGTACCCGCAGCAGACGCGTCTGGGTGTCGGCCGGCATGTCGCCGATCTCGTCGAGGAACAGCGTACCCCCATCGGCCTGCTCGAATCGACCACGGCGCAGGTTGGCCGCGCCCGTAAAGGCCCCCTTTTCATGGCCGAACAGCTCGGACTCCATCAAATCCTTGGGGATCGCCGCCATGTTCAACGCGATAAACGGCGACGCCGCCCGCGGGCTGTGGCGATGCAAGGCGTGCGCGACCAGCTCTTTACCGGTACCCGACTCACCGTTGATCAGCACGGTGATGTTGGAATGGCTAAGCCGGCCAATTGCGCGAAACACCTCTTGCATCGCCGGCGCTTCGCCGATGATTTCCGGAGTGCGAGTCAGCGTCGGCGGTACATCCAGGCCTTGTTGCTCCTGGGCATGCTGGTTGGCGCGCTTGACCAGCGAGACGGCCTCGTCAACGTCGAACGGCTTGGGCAGGTATTCGAAAGCCCCGCCCTGATAGGACGCCACGGCGCTGTCGAGGTCGGAGTGGGCGGTCATGATGATGACCGGCAAGCGCGGATGCTGCTCGCGGATCTGCGCGAGCAGGTCGAGGCCACTGGCGCCGGGCATGCGGATATCGGAAATGATCACGTCCGGTTGCTGCCGAGCCAGGCGGCCCATGACGCCGTCGGCGCTGTCGAAGCTCTGGGTGGTCATGCCCTCCTGTTGCAGGGCCTTTTCCAGTACCCAGCGGATAGAGCGATCATCGTCGACGATCCAGACGGTTTCACTTCGGCTCATTAGGCAGTGGCTCCTTGTTCCAGGGGCAGGAAGATCGAAAAGGTGGTGTGGCCGGCGTGGCTCTCACACTCGATCAGGCCCTGGTGCTGGCTGATGATGTTCTGGGTAATGGCCAGACCGAGCCCGGTACCGTCCGGGCGTCCGCTGACCATGGGATAAAACAGGGTGTCCTGCAGTTCAACCGGAATCCCGGGGCCGTTGTCAGTGATTTCGACACGGGCCACCAGGCGGTGACGGATATGGCCAATGGTGAACTGGCGTACCGCCCGACTGCGCAGGGTGATACGGCCCAGGCGCAGTTCGTTCTGGCTGCTGATCGCCTGCATGGCGTTACGCACGATATTGAGAACGGCCTGGATCATCTGTTCGCGGTCGATCAGCACATCCGGCAGGCTTGGGTCGTAGTCGCGCACCAAAGTGATGCATCCCTGGCTTTCCGCGTCGACCAGGCTGCAGACCCGCTCCAGTACTTCGTGGACGTTGGTCATGGCCAGTGACGGCAGTTTGTTCGAGCCGAGCATGCGGTCGACCAGGTTGCGCAGGCGGTCGGCCTCTTCGATGATCACATTGGTGTAGTCACGCAGGCCGTCGTTGGGCAGCTCGCGGGCGAGCAGTTGCGCAGCACCGCGAATGCCGCCCAGCGGATTCTTTATTTCGTGGGCCAGGCCGCGCACCAGCATCTTGGTGGTTTCCTGCTTGGACAGCTGGGCCTCTTCCTTGGTGATGCGCAGCAGTCGGTCGCGCGGGTGCACCTCGAGCAACAGCAGGGTCTGGCCCTGGTGCAGAATCGGTGTCACAGCGTAATCGACAGTGATGCTCTGCCCGGTCAGCGAAGTCAGTTGCGCCTCGCGCTTGGTGAACGGGTGCGCCTGCTCCACGGCCTGGCGCAGCGAATTGAGCGCCTCGGTCGATTCGGTAAACAGCTCGCTGATGAACTGCCCATGGCTGCGCTGGCCGCTGACGGCCAGGAGCATTTCCGCCGCTGGATTCATGTATTCCAGGCGCAGCTCGGCATTGAGCAGCAGCGTGGCGGTGGTCAGGTTGTCCAGAAGCAGTCGGTGCTGTGCATCGCTGATGGTCATGGGGCGTCGTTGACCTCTTTTGGCACATGGGCCGCCGTTGACTGAGCCAAGGGCGGGCGCTGGTGATCCGCGTGATGCCTTGAAAATGCAAGAAACAAACCAAGGCTCCGAAAAGAAGCGGAATTACCTGAAAAAGCCCTGGATATGCGCTATTGCGAGCCAGAAACTGCTGATGAATCGTTTCTCTTGAACCATATTGGGATGCATAGCAGGGCATTTGCCCTGCTTCTGCACCAATATAGAGCATAGAGGTAAACGGCTTAGTCGCAGAGCTGCCCCGTGGCGCGGATCATGCCCACGCGGTGAATCGCATCGCCTTTGCGTTGTGCCAGGGCAAAGGCCAGTTGGCTGGCGCAATCCTGCGGGCGTTGTTGATGGAAGTACGCCAGTTGGCGCAGCAGGTCAGCCTGCAGGCTATCCAGACGCGGGCGGATGGTTTTCTGCAAGTCGTGGCGCGGCAGGTCTGGCGCCTGGCCGACCAGGTGCCACTGCGAGAGCAGCGAGTACTGGATCAGTTTATTGGCTTCGATCTGGTCCTTGAAAAACGTGGCGGCCAGGTCCGGGCTTAATTGATAGGCGGGTGCTGCGAGCCTCACAGCGGCAACGATCGAGTGTTCGCGCTCAGTCGCCTGCACCGGTTGCTGGCTATCCCACTTATGCAGGGCCACGACGTCAGCGGTCGCCAGGCGGCGCTCGATGAGGTTGAGCAAGTGCAGGAGGGTGGGGTCGGTGGGGGCAGCGGCGCAGCCATTCAGGCCAAAGACGCAAAAAAGAACAAGCGGGGCGAGGCGCATCGGCAGTCTCCTGTTTGAGTGGAGTCTGCGAGTGTGAAGCGCGGCTTTGGGAGTACAAGTCGGACGCTTCCGAAAATCGTGTCTGCCGAAACGGAAACGGCCTCCACAGGGAGGCCGTTTCTGGTTGACGGTCGCGACGCCGGGCGCCGCTTACATCAGACGCTGTAGTACAGGTCGTATTCCAGCGGGTGAACGAAGGTGCGAACGCGGATTTCTTCTTCCGACTTCAGCTCGATGTAGGCATCGATGAAGTCGTCGGAGAACACGCCGCCCTTGGTCAGGAAGGCACGACCCTTGTCCAGCTCTTCCAGGGCTTCTTTCAGGCTACCGCACACCTGTGGGATTTCCTTGGCCTCTTCAGGCGGCAGGTCGTACAGGTTCTTGTCGGCAGCATCGCCTGGGTGGATCTTGTTCTGGATGCCATCCAGGCCAGCCATCAGCAGTGCGGCGAAGCACAGGTACGGGTTGGCAGCCGGGTCCGGGAAGCGCGCTTCGATACGGCGGGCTTTCGGGCTGGAAACGTAAGGAATACGGATCGAGGCCGAACGGTTACGGGCCGAGTAGGCCAGCATGACCGGCGCTTCGAAACCTGGTACCAGACGCTTGTAGGAGTTGGTAGCCGGGTTGGTGAAGCCGTTCAGGGCCTTACCGTGCTTGATGATACCGCCGATGAAGTACAGGGCAGTTTCCGACAGGCCGGCATAGCCTTCACCGGCGAAGGTGTTCTTGCCGTCTTTGGCGATCGACATGTGCACGTGCATGCCCGAGCCGTTGTCGCCGTACAGCGGCTTCGGCATGAAGGTCGCGGTGCGGCCGTAAGCGTCGGCAACGTTGTGCACGCAGTACTTCAGGGTCTGAACTTCGTCAGCCTTGGCAACCAGGGTGTTGAACTTGACGCCGATTTCGTTCTGGCCGGCAGTCGCCACTTCGTGGTGGTGAACTTCGACGACCTGGCCCATTTCTTCCAGGGCGTTGCACATTGCGGTGCGGATTTCGTGGTCGTGGTCGACCGGCGGCAGTGGGAAGTAGCCGCCTTTGACGCCTGGACGGTGGCCTTTGTTGCCGCCTTCGACGTCCTGGTCGGTCATCCACGAACCTTGTTCGGAGAAGATCTTGAACATCGAACCGGAGATGTCGGACTTGAACTTGACGTCGTCGAAGATGAAGAATTCTGGCTCTGGGCCAACGAAGACGGTGTCACCGATACCGGTGGTCTTCAGGTACTCTTCGGCGCGACGGGCGATGGCACGTGGGTCGCGGTCGTAGCCTTGCATGGTAGACGGCTCGATCACGTCGCAGACCAGGATCAGGGTCGGCTCTTCGGTGAACGGGTCCAGCACGGCGGTGCTGTCATCCGGCAGCAGGATCATGTCGGAGGCTTCGATGCCTTTCCAGCCTTCGATGGAGGAACCATCGAACATCTTGCCTGCTTCGAAGAACTCATCATCCAGCGCATCGCGAGCTGGCATGGTGACGTGTTGCTGCTTGCCTTTGGTGTCCGTGAAACGCAGATCAATCCACTTGACGTCATGATCTTTGATGAGCTGAACCGACTTCGACATGTTGTCCTCCGGATGGTCTAGAGCGCGGTAGGCCGCTGCCCTGGAAAAAGGGTGTCGCCGGGCGCGCATAGTCGGCCAAGCTTACCTGCCTCACAAGGGAGCAAATTGCATGCCAGTGCCCGAAAATGGCGAACACAGGACAAAAGCAGGCGTTTGCGGGCAGATTGCCGACGGCTTACGGCGAAAAACGCACTTATAAGATGCAGGAATTAACTTGCTGGCACCATTATGGTGCGTCTATCGGTTTTTGTGCATTGTTTAAGGGCTTCTTCGCAGTTCAATCGCATAGCCACAAGATTAAGGGCTGGAAAATCCCCTGCAGGAGCGGGCTTGCCCCGCGAAGAGGCCGCCGCTGACGCCCCGCAAACCTTTCTGTACAAAAGTTGGTCAAATCCTGAGCAATTTCCGCTATAATTCGCGCCCCTCATTTTCGGCAGGCCCTGGGCGCGCTGTTTACCCATGAAACTTATCGTCAAAGTCTTCCCAGAAATCACCATCAAGAGCCGGCCGGTGCGCAAGCGCTTCATCCGTCAGCTCGCGAAGAACATTCGCAATGTGCTCAAGGATGTCGATCCTGAGCTGAAGGTTGATGGTGTCTGGGACAATCTCGAAGTGGTTACCCGCGTCGAAGACGAGAAGCTTCAGCGCGAGATGATCGAGCGCCTCTCGTGCATGCCGGGGATCACCCACTTCCTGCAGGTCGAGGAGTACCCGCTGGGCGACTTCGACGACATCGTCGCCAAGTGCCGCGAGCACTTCGGCCACCTGCTGGCCGGCAAGCGCTTCGCCGTGCGCTGCAAGCGCGGCGGCCACCACGACTTCACCTCGATGGACGTCGACCGCTACGTCGGCAGCCAACTGCGTCAGCAGTGTGGCGCCGCTGGCATCGACCTGAAGACGCCTGAGGTCATGGTCCGCATCGAGATCCGCGACCAGCGCCTGTTCGTGATCCACAACCAGCATCAGGGCATTGGCGGCTACCCGTTGGGCGCCCTGGAGCAGACCCTGGTGCTGATGTCGGGTGGCTTTGACTCAACCGTCGCCGCCTATCAGATGATGCGCCGCGGTCTGATGACCCACTTCTGCTTCTTCAACCTCGGTGGCCGTGCCCATGAGCTGGGGGTGATGGAAGTCGCCCACTACCTGTGGAAGAAATACGGCAGCAGTCAGCGCGTACTGTTCATCAGCGTGCCGTTCGAAGAAGTGGTCGGCGAGATCCTCGGCAAGGTCGACAACAGTTATATGGGCGTCACCCTCAAGCGCATGATGCTGCGGGCCTCGGCAAACATCGCCGACCGCCTGCAGATCGATGCCCTGGTGACCGGCGAGGCGATCTCCCAGGTTTCCAGCCAGACGCTGCCGAACCTGGCCGTTATTGACCAAGCCACCGAAAAGCTCGTGCTGCGCCCGCTGCTGGCCAGCCACAAGCAGGATATTATCGATACCGCTTATCAGATCGGCACCGCCGAGTTTGCCAAGCACATGCCAGAATACTGCGGCGTGATCTCCGTGAACCCGACCACCTGTGCCAAACCGCACCGGGTTGCCCACGAAGAGAAACAGTTCGACATGCAAGTGCTTGAGCGCGCCCTTGAGCGTGCCCGCTTCATTTCGATCGACAATGTTATCGACGAGTTGGGCCAGGACATTCAGGTCGAGGAAGTGGCAGAAGCCCTGCCTGGCCAGATCGTCATCGACATTCGCCACCCCGATGCCCAGGAAGACGAACCCCTGGTGATCGACGGTATCGACGTCCAGGTCATGCCTTTCTATGCCATCAACAGCCGTTTCAAGCAGCTCGATGGCAACCGTCAGTACCTTCTTTATTGCGACAAGGGCGTCATGAGTCGCCTGCATGCGCATCACCTGCTCAGTGAGGGACATGCCAATGTGCGTGTTTATCGTCCGGCATAAGACGCCAGGGCTGTATGGCGGCAGCATCCGCCATCGCCCTCCCGACCAATGGGCCCGCTGAGCCTTTTACCTTCATATTGGCCGCCTAGACTGGGCGGCAACCGAATCCTCTGATCGAGATACATTTGTGATCGAAAATCTGCGTAACATCGCCATCATCGCCCACGTTGACCATGGTAAAACCACCCTGGTCGACAAACTCCTGCGTCAATCCGGCACCCTCGAGCGTAACGAGCTCAACGACGAGCGTGTAATGGACTCGAACGACCAGGAAAAAGAGCGCGGCATTACCATTCTGGCGAAAAACACCGCCATCAACTGGAATGGCTACCACATCAACATCGTCGACACCCCCGGCCACGCCGACTTCGGTGGCGAAGTTGAACGTGTAATGTCGATGGTTGACTCGGTGCTGCTGCTGGTCGACGCCCAGGACGGCCCGATGCCGCAAACCCGCTTCGTGACCAAGAAGGCTTTCGAAGCTGGCCTGAAGCCGATCGTCGTGATCAACAAGGTTGACCGTCCGGGCGCGCGTCCTGACTGGGTTCTGGACCAGATCTTCGACCTGTTCGACAACCTCGGCGCCACCGACGAGCAGCTGGACTTCAAAGTCGTCTACGCCTCGGCCCTGAACGGCATTGCCGGTCTGGACCACGCTGAAATGGCTGAAGACATGACCCCGCTGTACCAGTCGATCGTCGACAACGTTCCAGCACCTGCTGTTGACCGTGACGGTCCGTTCCAGATGCAGATCTCCGCTCTGGACTACAACAGCTTCCTCGGTGTTATCGGCGTTGGCCGTATCGCCCGTGGTCGCGTCAAGCCGAACACCCCGGTTGTTGCCATCGACGTCGACGGCAAGAAGCGTAACGGCCGTATCCTCAAGCTGATGGGTCACCACGGTCTGCACCGCGTTGACGTCGAAGAAGCCCAGGCTGGCGACATCGTCTGCATCAGCGGCTTCGAAGAGCTGTTCATCTCCGACACCCTGTGCTCCCCGGACGCAGTTGAGGCGATGAAGCCACTGACCGTCGACGAGCCGACCGTTTCCATGACCTTCCAGGTCAACGATTCGCCGTTCTGCGGTAAAGAAGGCAAGTTCGTGACTTCCCGTAACATCAAGGAACGTCTGGACAAAGAGCTGCTGTACAACGTTGCACTGCGCGTTGAAGAAGGCGACTCGGCTGACAAGTTCAAGGTTTCCGGCCGTGGTGAACTGCACCTGTCGGTTTTGATCGAAACCATGCGTCGCGAAGGCTTCGAGATGGCTGTAGGCCGTCCTGAAGTGATCATCCGCGAAGTTGGCGGCGTGAAGCAGGAACCGTTCGAGAACGTCACCATCGACATCCCTGAAGATTCGCAGGGCAAGGTCATGGAAGAAATGGGTCTGCGTAAAGGCGACCTGACCAACATGGTGCCGGATGGCAAGGGCCGTGTTCGTCTGGAATACAACATTCCAGCCCGTGGTCTGATCGGTTTCCGTAACCAGTTCCTGACCCTGACCAACGGTGCAGGCATCCTGACCTCGATCTTCGATCGCTACGACACCATGAAGTCCGGCCACATGTCCGGCCGTCAGAACGGTGTACTGGTTTCGGTCGAGACCGGCAAGGCCCTGACCTACTCGCTGGAAACCCTGCAGGCGCGCGGCAAGCTGTTCGTCGAGCACGGCCAGGAGATCTACAACGGTCAGCTGGTTGGTCTGAACAGCCGCGACAACGATCTGGGCGTCAACCCAACCAAAGGCAAGAAGCTCGACAACATGCGTGCTTCGGGCAAAGACGAAACCATCGCGCTGGTTCCGCCTGTTCGCTTCACTCTGGAACAGGCCCTGGAATTCATCCAGGACGACGAGCTGTGCGAAGTCACGCCTAAGTCGATCCGTCTGCGCAAGAAGATCCTGGACGAAGGCGAGCGTACCCGCGCTGCCAAGAAATCCAAGAACTGAGTTAGCTCAGGC
This sequence comes from Pseudomonas sp. BP8, assembly GCF_017875955.1. Taxonomy (GTDB): domain Bacteria; phylum Pseudomonadota; class Gammaproteobacteria; order Pseudomonadales; family Pseudomonadaceae; genus Aquipseudomonas. The sequence continues at coordinate 940,855 of NZ_JAGINK010000001.1, forward strand.
TGAATGAGAAACGCCCCTGGTCGCGAGACCGGGGGCGTTTTTTTTGGGGTTGTTTCCGGATCGCCGGGGGATGGTTTGGGTTGGGCTTGGGCTTGTGGGCTGTGGGTTTATCCATTTGATGGGGTGGCGCTGCTGGCCCCTTCCGCCCTTACGGCGGGTCACTTGTGCGCCCGGCATGGGCGCCATCCTGGAGGTGCAAGTCCTCCCGCGAGCTGGCCACAGCGAGCGAAGCGAAGCGCAACTGCAGAAGGGCGACCGACTGTGGGGAGGAAGCGTGGAGCATAAACCTTGAGCCGAGGTACACGAATCGCATCTGAGGCGTATTCGGTCAGGGCGAGCAGCCAAGTGCCTGCGAAGCTCTTGTGGCCTAAAGGCCGGATACGTAAATGCGGCGGTTGTGAGGTGAAGGATGGCGTTCTTACCCGGGGAGATCTCGCCTTGTGTCCGAAAGGACGACGGTGTGAGCCGGAGCGAGAAGTCAGCAGAGGTCGTAGTAGCTGTTTAACAGCGAAGGGCCGAACGAGAAGGAAAGTGGTTTGACATGAAGATACAGCCGGCCGTGCAACAGATGCCTGGTAACTCGGGGCGGGAGTCGACGAAGAGGGGTGAATCCCTGGCGCGCGGCTCCAGCGTTGAAGCTGGCTGTCCGCGACATGATCCAAACCCCACAGATGGAGGGCTGCTGCAAGCAGCCCTGACCAGAGAAAATCTATTGCTTGCACTCAAGCGGGTGCGTTCGAACAAAGGTGTTGCAGGTGTAGACGGTCTCACGATCGACGAAACCGTAGAGCACCTGAAAACGGCGTGGCCGCTGATCCGTCGGCAACTGCTGGCGGGTGAATACCGGCCAGCGCCGGTGCGTAGGGTATTGATCCCAAAGCCGGGCGGTGGCGAGCGTAAGCTCGGTATACCGACGGTCACGGACAGGGTCATCCAGCAGGCGCTGCTGCAGGTCCTCCAGCCTTTGCTGGATCCTGGTTTCAGTGAGCACAGCTATGGTTTTCGCCCCGGTCGCAACGCGCACCAAGCTGTTTTGGCCGCGCAGCAACACATCCATTCGGGGTGTGGAATCGTGGTGGACGTGGACCTTGAGCAGTTTTTCGACTGCGTCCAGCATGACTTGCTGATCGCCCGGCTGAGCAGGACGGTGACTGATCGTGGCGTACTGCGCCTGATCCGTGCCTACCTGAACTGCGGGACGCTGATCGGCCAGGACATAGTGGTGGACCGACAGGGGACGCCGCAAGGCGGTCCGCTTTCACCCCTGTTGGCGAACGTGGTGCTGGATGAGGTGGACAAGGAGCTGGAGCGACGGGGTCATCGCTTCGTCAGGTATGCGGATGATGCCAACGTTTACGTTCGAAGCCCCAAAGCCGGCTTGCGGGTGATGGCACTGCTCCGACGCCTTTACGGTCGTCTTGGGCTGCGGGTGAACGAAGGCAAAAGCGCGGTTGGCAGTGCGTTTGGTCGAAAGTTTCTGGGGTACGGCTTCTGGCTGTCAGCGCAAGGCAAGATCAGACGCTGGGCAACAACCAAGGCGTTACAGACCTTCAAACAACGGATCCGGGGGTTGACCAAACGTAATGGTGGTCGAAGTCTGGAGCAGGTGATTGAGGGGTTGAGACCTTACCTACTGGGCTGGAAAGCGTACTTCGGCTTGTCGCAAACCACCGCGATGTGGAGGCGTTTGGACGGGTGGATACGACGAAGGCTCAGGGCGATCCAGCTCAAGCAATGGAGAACCGGCAGAACGATCTATCGTGAAGTGCGCAAGATGGGCGCCAGCCCCAAGTTGGCTGCACAGACTGCGGCGCAGAGCCATAGGGTATGGCATAACAGTGCCGGCCTGATTCATGGCGTACTGACGGTTGCCTGGTTTGACCGGATGGGGTTACCCCGCCTGATCTGATCTGGAGTTCTCGAACCGCCCGGTGCGGACCCGCATGCCGGGTGGTGTGGCAGGGGCGCGGCTAGAGGGCTGCCCCCTATGCCGATTTTTTCTTGGAAAAAAGTAACCAAAAACCGCTTGCTCCTGCATCCGGCCCCTACGCTGCGCTACGGGGTTCCCTCGCTCCGGTCTTGCTCCGGGAGGACCGCGCTGTACGGCCCATCCTGGGCCTCAGCGCTTTCCGGCCATCCATGGCCTCCACCTCCCTGCGCAAGACCTCCACTCGGCCTCCTGAAGTCGCTGGTAGATCAAGAGCAAGATCAAGATCAACAGCCAGGGCAACGGCTGGCGAATCGCTGCGCTCTCGCTTTGTTTGTTTACGAGCGGATTTGTGGGGTGGCTGGCAGGGCTGCGCCCTGCGATTTGCATTGGCAGTACCGGCCTCTTCGCGGGGCAAGCCCGCTCCTACAGGTATTGCGCAAACTTTGAATTCGGCGCAAATCCTGTAGGAGCGGGCTTGCCCCGCGAAGAGGCCCGAATAACCACCACCCATGCCACTATCAAAAACAACGCCAACCCAGACGCCGCCCGTAACTTCGTGACTTCAGGAGGGCCGTATGATGGAGCAGGCGGTTTTTGGTGACTTTTTTCCAAGAAAAAAGTAACCCGCCGTAAGGGCGGAAGGGGCCAGTGGGGCCACCACATCGAATGGATAAGCCCACAACTCCAAAGCCAAGCCGACAATGGCTAACAATTAACTCAGCGCGTAGCCGCCTTAGGCTTGTACGCGCAATACCCCGGTCGCGGCCCGACCTTGGGGTGGTTACGACAGGTATCCGGGCGCTTCTCATAAATGGTGCACAGGCGGCTCTTGCGATCCAGGTACAGGCAATCGTCGTTGCTCATCCGGGTCAGGGTGAAGATCCCCGACTTCTGGTTGAAGCGCTCGATGATGCCGTCCTTCTGCAGGCGCTTGGCAACATTCTTCGGCGGCTCGTCTTTTTCGAAGTCATCAACCACGCCAATGCGGATGAGGTCTTTGATCTTCACTTCGACGGGCAGCGTGCAGCAGGTTGAATGACAGCCCCCGCACATATGGCTGGCATAGCGTTGCCAGGTGTCCAGGCGGTCGACTTCGGCCGCGGCAATCAGGGTCGGTTTCATAATTATGGGGGGTAGATCACGGTCTTGGGGCGCGCGATGATACCGGAGTTGCTCAATTTGTGAACAACCTTTTGCCCGATTCTGCATCTGGGCATGAAAACTGCGAACAGGAACTGTCAGTCCCTGTCGAAGGGTCTAGTCTGAACAATCTCCCTCTGCTTTCGTCAACTTGCTCGAGGATGCCGCATGTCCCAGGAACCCAAAGCACGTGACGCCGAGGTGGCCGATTTTCGTGCCGCTGTATTGGCCAAGCTGACCTACGCGGTCGGCAAGGACCCGGAGCACGCCTTCGATCATGACTGGTTCGAAGCCATTGCCCTGGCCGCTCGCGACCACATGGTCGATCACTGGATGGATCACACCCGACAGGCCTATCGACGCAGCCAGAAGCGCGTCTATTACCTCTCTCTGGAATTTCTCATTGGCCGCCTGCTGTTCGACAGCCTGAGCAACCTCGGCCTGCTCGACATCGCCCGCGAAGCCTTGGATGGGCTGAACGTCGACCTTGAAAGGATCCGCCTGCTCGAGCCCGACGCGGCGCTGGGTAACGGCGGCCTCGGCCGGTTGGCGGCGTGCTTCATGGAGAGCATGTCGACCCTGGGTATCGCCGCCCACGGCTACGGCATCCGTTATGAGCACGGGTTGTTCCGCCAGGCGGTGGTCGATGGCTGGCAGCAGGAGCAGACCGAGAACTGGCTGGACTTCGGCAACCCGTGGGAGTTCGAGCGGGCCGAGGTGATCTACCCGATCAGCTTTGGCGGCAGCGTCGAAACCGTGCAGGACGCCACTGGCCAGCAACGTCAGGTCTGGTGGCCCGGCGAAACCGTGCGGGCGGTAGCCTACGACACGCCGGTGGTCGGCTGGCGCGGCGCCAGTGTCAACACCCTGCGCTTGTGGCGCGCGCGCGCCCTGGAAGAGCTGCACCTGGAGCGCTTCAATGCCGGCGATCACCTCGGCGCGGTGGCCGAAGTGGCGCGGGCAGAGAGCATCTCGCGGGTTCTGTATCCGGCCGACAGCACCGAAGCCGGGCAGGAGCTGCGCCTGCGCCAAGAGTACTTCTTTGTTTCCGCCTCGCTGCAGGATCTGCTGCGCCGTCACCTGAACATGCACAAGAGCCTGCTTAACCTGCCTGACGCAGCGGCGATTCAGCTCAATGACACCCATCCTTCGATCGCGGTGGCCGAGCTGATGCGGCTGCTGGTCGACCAGCATGAAATCCCTTGGGAAAAGGCCTGGGAGGTGACCGTCGGCACGCTGGCCTACACCAACCACACCTTGCTCCCCGAAGCCCTGGAAACCTGGCCGGTGGCCCTGATGGAGCGCATGCTGCCGCGGCACATGCAGATCATCTACCTGATCAATGCCTACCATATCGATGCCCTTCGGGCTAAGGGCCAGCACGATTTCGACGTGCTGCGCGCGGTGTCGCTGATCGAAGAAGACAACGGCCGTCGGGTGCGCATGGGCAACCTAGCGTTTCTCGGTTCGCACAGCGTCAATGGCGTCTCGGCGCTGCACAGCAAACTGATGAAGAGCACGGTGTTTGCCGAGCTGCACAAGCTCTACCCGGAGCGTATCAACAACAAGACCAACGGCATCACCTTCCGCCGCTGGCTGTACCAGGCCAACCCGCAACTGACCGGCATGCTCATCGAGGCCTTGGGCATCGAGGTGCTCGATGATTCGGAAACGCGCCTGGTCAACCTTGCGCCGTTCGCCGACAAGCCGGCGTTCCGCAAGCAGTTCGCCGCCCAGCGCCTGCACAGCAAGCGGGCCTTGGCCAGCATCATCCAGGATCGCCTGGGGGTTACGGTCAACCCTGAGGCGATGTTCGACGTGCAGGTCAAACGCATCCACGAGTACAAGCGCCAGTTGCTCAACCTGCTGCACACGGTTGCCTTGTACCAGGCGATTCGCGCCGAGCCGAGTACCGACTGGGTGCCACGGGTGAAGATCTTTGCTGGCAAGGCTGCCGCCAGCTATCACCAGGCCAAGTTGATCATCAAGCTGACCAACGATATCGCTCGGGTGGTCAACAACGATCCGACCGTGCGTGGCCTGCTCAAGGTGGTGTTCCTGCCCAACTACAACGTCAGCCTGGCCGAGAGCATCATTCCGGCGGCGGACCTCTCCGAGCAGATCTCCACGGCAGGCTACGAGGCTTCCGGGACCAGCAACATGAAGTTCGGCCTCAATGGCGCGCTGACCATCGGTACTCTCGATGGCGCCAACGTCGAGATGTGCGAACAGGTCGGTGCCGAGAACATGTTCATCTTCGGCCTGACCGCGCAGCAGGTGGAAGCGCGCAAGCGGGCCGGCGACTTTGGTGCAAATGTGGCGATTGCCGACTCGCGCCGCCTGCGGGATGTGCTCGAGGCGATTCGCGGCGGGGTGTTCTCGCCGGATGATCCGTCGCGCTATGTGCAACTGGTCGATTCGCTGGTCGACCATGACCGCTTCCTGTTGTGCGCCGACTTCGACGCCTACTGGGATGCCCAGCGCCGGGTCGAGGCACTCTGGCACACGCCGCAGGAATGGTGGCGTGTGGCTGTGCTCAACACCGCGCGAATGGGCTGGTTCTCGTCGGACCGGACCATTCGTGAATATGCCACCGACATCTGGAAGGCGCTGGATTAGCGCCAGTGGGGCGCATCGCGCCCCCAATCGATGGCCGGCCGTGCGTCCAATGAACTCACCCCCCATTCCACCGTCTGATCCGCCATGCCAACCGCATTCGCTCGCTAGGCCGCACCAGTCCCTGTAAACTGCGGGGGTTTTTCTCCCTCTATCCTTTTCGGAGCCATACATGTCCCGCGTTACCCTGAGTCGCTATCTGATTGAGCAGACCCGCAGCAACAATACCCCTGCCGATCTGCGCTTCCTGATCGAAGTGGTGGCGCGTGCGTGCAAGGAGATCAGCCACAACGTGTCCAAGGGCGCCCTGGGCGGTGTGCTGGGCAGCATGGGCACTGAAAACGTGCAGGGCGAGGTGCAGAAGAAACTCGACGTGATCTCCAACGAGATCCTGCTCGAAGCCAACGAATGGGGCGGCCACCTGGCCGGCATGGCGTCCGAAGAAATGGACAATGCCTACCAGATCCCAGGCAAGTACCCGAAAGGCGCCTACCTGCTGGTATTCGACCCGCTCGACGGCTCTTCGAACATCGACGTCAACGTCTCGGTCGGTACCATCTTCTCGGTCCTGCGTTGCCCGAACGAGTACCTGAGCCAGAACGAAACCCTCAACGAAAACGCCTTCCTCCAGCCAGGCACCGAGCAGGTTGCCGCCGGTTATGCGATCTACGGCCCGCAAACCATGCTGATCCTGACCCTGGGCAATGGCGTCAAGGGCTTCACCCTGGACCGTGAACTGGGCAGCTTCGTCCTGACCCACGAAAACATCCAGGTGCCGGAAACCACCGCCGAGTTCGCCATCAACATGTCCAACCAGCGCCACTGGGAAGCCCCGGTACAGCGTTACGTGGGCGAGCTGCTGGCGGGTGAGACCGGTCCGCTGAAAAAGAACTACAACATGCGTTGGATCGCCTCGATGGTGGCCGACGTACACCGCATCCTGACCCGTGGCGGCCTGTTCATGTACCCGCGCGATTCTCGCGAGCCGAGCAAGCCGGGCAAACTGCGCCTGATGTACGAAGCCAACCCGATGTCGTTCATCATCGAGCAGGCTGGCGGCGCCTCCACCAACGGTTACCAGCGCATCCTCGACATCCAGCCAGACAGCCTGCACCAGCGCGTGTCGGTGATTCTCGGCTCGAAGGAAGAGGTGGAGCGCGTCACCGCGTACCACAAGGAGTAAGTCATGCTCGCACCTTGGCAGCCTTTGCTGGAGTGGTGGTTCGGCCCGGGCAAGAGCCCGCAGGCCGTGGCTGACGAGAAGAGCACGCTGTGGTTTGGCAAGCATCATGACGACGAGGCGCGCGAGCGCTTCGGCGATCTGTGCGCGCAGGCCCTGGCGGGCGGTCTCGATGAGTGGCAACAGAGCCCGCAGGGCTGGCTTGGCCTGATCCTGTTGCTTGACCAGTTGCCACGCATGATCCATCGCGACACGCCCTTGTCGTTCGAGGGTGACCGGCGCGCACAAGTCGTCGCGATGCAGGGTTTGCAGAAAGACTGGGACTACCAGCTGCTGCCGATCCAGCGCGTGTTCGTGCTGCTGGTGCTGGAGCATGCCGAGGTGCTGGACTGGCAGAACCTGAGCGTCGAGCGTTATCAGATGTTGCTCGATGAACAGCCGGAGGCGAGTCGCCGCTTGTTCGAAGGCTTCCTCGATTATGCCGAACAGCACCAGCGGGTGATTGCCCGGTTCGGCCGTTTCCCGCATCGCAACTTGATGCTGGGTCGGCCGAGTACCAGCGAAGAGATGGATTTCCTGCTCGAGCCTGGCTCCAGGTTCTGATTGCTGGAGTGGCGGTGCCGGCCTCTTCGCGGGGCAAGCCCGCTCCTGCAGGTGATGCAGCGCTGCGCAACCTGTAGGAGCGGGCTTGCCCCGCGAAGAGGCCGGCCCTGTAACCATCAGATCCTGAAGCTGCCCACCAGCTGCTTCAAGCGATCGACCTGCTGCGACAGGTCATTGCAGGCACGCAAGGTGCTCTGCAGGTTGTGCACGCCCTGCTGATTCAGCGTATTGATCTCGGTGATGTCGACATTGATCGACTCGACCACGGCCGTCTGTTCTTCGGTGGCGGTGGCCACCGACTGGTTCATGCCGTCGATCTCGCCGATTCGCTGGGTCACGCTGCCCAGCCGCTCGCCGGCCTGGTTGGCGATGCCAACGCTCTGCTCACTCTGCTGCTGGCTCTGGTTCATGGTGCTCACCGCCATTTGCGCACCAGCCTGCAGCTCTTCGATCAGGCGCTGCACCTGCTGCGCCGACTCCTGCGTGCGATGGGCGAGGTTGCGCACCTCGTCGGCCACCACGGCAAAACCGCGCCCGGCCTCACCGGCACGTGCCGCTTCGATCGCGGCATTGAGCGCGAGCAGGTTGATGCCGCTGCTCAGCTCGAGAATCTGGCCAGCAGGATCTTGTGGCTGAACTTGAGGTTGTTGGTCATTGAAGAGTCTGCGCGAAGCACGTCGAAGGGGAGGTGGCGGCAAGCAGCCGCACTGCTGGCAACTGTGTCGACGTGCGCGGGTAAAACATTAATCGGTTAACCCCAGGCGACCAATGGCATGGCCTGAACGCATTGTCTGCACGCGGGGCACGGAACCGAGGAGGCTTTTCGCCTTCTAAGGTCTCCGCAGGCCTCTCGCCTGATGCCCATCTCCAGGAGTGTCCCGTCATGTCGTTGCGTTCCCTCGCCCTGTTGTCCTTGTGCGTGTTTCTGACCGCTTGCAGCAAGATCAACCAGGAAAACTATTCCAAGCTCAAGGCCGGTATGAACAAGGCCGAGGTCGAGCAACTGCTCGGCACGCCGACCGAGTGCTCCGGCGCGTTGGGCATGAGCAGCTGTACCTGGGGCGACGAGAAGAGCTTTATCAGCGTGCAGTACGCCGCAGAGAAGGTGCTGATGTACTCCGGGCAGGGCCTCAAATGAGGCATCTGAGTTTACTGGTGGGGTTGTGCCTGGCGCTCGTGTTGAGCGGCTGTGCTACGAGCGGCAGCGACGCATTGGCGCCCAATACCGCTGGCCCGGTGAACCTCAAGCGCTACCAGGGCAAGTGGTACGAGCTGGCGCGCCTGCCAATGTACTTCCAGCGCGACTGCGCGCAGTCCGAGGCGCATTACAACGCCAAGCCGGACGGTACCCTTGGCGTGCTCAATCGCTGTCGCATGCTTGACGGTGAGTGGATTCGCGCCGAAGGCAGCGCCCGGCCGCAAGAGGTGGGGCATACCGACAAGCTGTGGGTCGAGTTCGACAACTGGTTCACGCGCCTGGCGCCGGGCGTGGCCAAAGGTGAGTACTGGGTGCTCTATGTCGACTCGCGCTACCGCACGGCGCTTGTCGGCAGCCCTGATCGCAAATACCTGTGGATACTCTCGCGCACGCCGTCGCTGCCGGCCTGGGAGCGTGAGAATCTGCTGGCCAAGGCGCGTCAGCAGGGCTATGACACCAATCGGCTGATCTGGCGGGTTTCTGATCGGGATATCGCTGCCCGGCATTGAGGTTGCTATCGCGGGGCAAGCCCTCTCCCACGCAACGTCCTGGTTCGACAGGTTGCGTGGGAGCGGGCTTGCCCCGCGATGACGTTGCATCAGCCAGCCGATCAATCCAGCAATTGGCGCACTACCTCAATGAACGCCCGGCCACTGTCATCTTCTTGCGCATGCCGCCCATGGCGCACCACCCACTGCCCATTGACCATCACATCACGCACCTGGCGGTCGCCTCCGGCAAACAGCCAGCGATTGAGAACGGCGTCATCTTCAGCCGTCGCGATGTACGGATCCTGTCCGTCCAGCACCAGCCAGTCGGCCCGTTTGCCCACCGCCAGTTCGCCCACCGCCTGCCCCAGCGCCTGCGCGCCGCCGGCGAGCGCCGCGTCATACAGGGTTCTGCCCACCATCGGCTGGTCACCTCGGTATAACCGGTTGCGCCGCTGATCGCGCAGGCGCTGGCCATATTCCAGCCAACGCAGCTCTTCGACCACGCTCAACGACACATGGCTGTCCGAACCAATCCCCATGCGCCCGCCCTGCGCCAGGTAGTCCACCGCCGGGAAGATGCCATCGCCCAGGTTGGCCTCGGTCGTCAGGCATAGCCCGGCCACGGCACCACTGCGCGCCATCGCGCTGACTTCATCGGGGTGCGCGTGGGTGGCGTGCACCAGGCACCAGCGCGAATCGACTTCGACGTGCTCGTACAACCACTGCAGCGGGCGTCGACCGCTCCAGGCCAGGCAATCGTCGACCTCCTTCTGCTGCTCGGCGATATGGATATGCACCGGGCAGTCCTGGTCGGCGTTCGCCAGCACCTCGGCGATCTGCGTCGGAGTGACCGCGCGCAAGGAGTGGAAGCACAGCCCCAGACGTTGCGCCGGCTGCTTGCTCAGCACCGGCTTGAGCTGCTGCTGCAGGCGCAGGTACTGCTCGCTGGAATTGATGAAGCGCCGTTGGCCGTCGTTGGGCGCCAGGCCGCCAAAACCGGCGTGGCTATACAGCACGGGCAGCAGCGTCAGGCCAATCCCGGCACTCGCCGCCGCGGCGCTGATGCGCAGGGACAGTTCGCCCGGATCGGCATAGGCCTGGCCCTCGCGGTCGTGGTGCACATAATGGAATTCGGCCACCGAGGTATAACCGGCCTTGAGCATCTCGATATACAGCTGACGGGCGATGACCTGCAGCTGTTCTGGGCTGATCCGGCCGACCAGCCGGTACATCAGGTCGCGCCAGGTCCAGAAACTGTCGTTGGGGTTGCCGGCCACCTCGGCCAGTCCCGCCATGGCCCGTTGAAACGCGTGCGAATGCAGGTTAGGCATGCCCGGCAGCAGCGGGCCGGCCAGGCGCTCGGCGCCGTCGGCCGAAGCATCGGCCTGGATGCTCGACAGTCGACCAAGGGCGTCGACTTCGAGGCGGACGTTGCGCGCCCAGCCGCTGGACAGCAGTGCGCGCTCGGCGAAAAAGACGGACATGTGGGGGATTTCCTGTTCTTGTTAGCTTGTATATACATATACAGGCGTTTGCCTGCCCGGTAAACTCCGGCAAGCTACCGCTCATTCAAACCGTACAAGGACCAAAGCCGTGCCGACACCTCCTGTCTCCGCGCTGGTTGCCCCGATGGGCGAAGGGCCGGCGCCGCTCTACGCCCGGGTCAAGCAGATGATCATCCAGCAGATCGAAAACGGCAGCTGGCCGCCGCATCATCGCGTGCCGTCCGAGAGCGAACTGGTCAGCCAGCTGGGCTTCAGCCGCATGACCATCAACCGTGCGCTGCGTGAATTGACCGCCGATGGCTTGCTGGTGCGCATGCAGGGCGTGGGCACCTTTGTCGCCGAACCGAAGAGCCGCTCGGCGCTGTTCGAGGTCAATAACATTGCCGACGAGATCGCCAGCCGTGGCCACCAGCATAGCTGCCAGGTGATGGTGCTCGCCGAAGAGGCCGCGGGCTCCGAGCGCGCGCTGGCGCTGGACATGCGCGAGGGCCAGCGGGTGTTCCACTCGCTGATCGTGCATTACGAGAACGGCGTGCCGGTGCAGATCGAAGACCGCTACGTCAACGCCGCGATTGCCCCGGATTACCTGCAGCAGGACTTCACCCGGCAGACGCCTTACGCCTACCTGTCCCAGGTCGCCCCGTTGACCGAGGGCGAGCACGTGGTCGAGGCGATTCTCGCCGAACCTGAAGAGTGCCGCCTGTTGCAGATCGAGCGCGGCGAGCCGTGCCTGCTGATCCGCCGTCGGACCTGGTCCGGCCGCCAGCCGGTGACGGCCGCGCGGTTGATTCATCCCGGTTCCCGTCATCGCCTGGAAGGACGCTTCAGCAAATGAGCCAGTTGCAGGTGTTGCGTGCCAAGGATTATCCGCGCATGCCGTGGAAGAACGGCGGCGGGTTTACCGAAGAGATCACCCGCGATGCCGGCGATGGGCTGGAAGGCTTCGGCTGGCGCCTGTCGATTGCCGATATCGACGAGTCTGGCGGGTTTTCCAGTTTTGCCGGTTATCAGCGGATTATCAGTGTGCTGCAGGGCGATGGCATGCGTTTGCTGGTCGACGGCCAGCTCAGCCGGCCGCTGCTGGCGTTCGATGGGTTCGCCTTTGCGGGTGAGAGCCAGGTCAGTTGCAAGCTGCTGGGCGGATCGATTCGGGATTTCAATCTGATCTATGCACCGCAGCGGTATCGGGCGCGGTTGCAGTGGCTGGATGGCAGCAGTCGGCTGTTCAGCTCGGCGTCGACGGTGTTGGTGTTTGCTGCGGGTAAGCATGTTGAGGTGGCGGTGAGCGGGCATGAGCCGCAGAGCCTAGGGTTGTACGACTGCTTGCAGGTGCAGGGCAATGACGGTTTGCTCGGGCTGGAGGTGCACGGGCGGTTCTGTCTGGTTGAGCTGACTGCGCGCTGAGATTCAAGCATTTGGGGCCGCTACGCGTCCCATCGCGGGACAAGCCCGCTCCTACAAGGGTCAACGCCATCCTGTAGGAGCGGGCTTGCCCCGCGATGGGGCGCTTAGCGGCCCCGGCAGTTCCAGCACAGGTACAATTATTTCGGTTGTCCATGCTTGTACATACAAGTAAAGGTGTGTTTGTATATTGCCCATCGACACACCGCCGTCGGATGACCGCAGAGGACCTCCCGTGACTGACTACAACAAATACCGTGACGTAGAAATCCGCGCCCCACGTGGCAACACGCTGACCGCCAAGAGCTGGCTGACCGAAGCGCCACTGCGCATGCTGATGAACAACCTCGACCCGCAGGTCGCCGAGAACCCCAAGGAACTGGTGGTCTACGGTGGCATCGGCCGCGCGGCGCGCAACTGGGAGTGCTACGACAAGATCGTCGAAACCCTGACCCGCCTGGAAAACGACGAGACCCTGCTGGTCCAGTCGGGCAAGCCGGTCGGCGTGTTCAAGACCCACGCCAACGCCCCCCGCGTGCTGATCGCCAACTCCAACCTGGTGCCGCACTGGGCCAACTGGGAACACTTCAACGAACTGGATGCCAAGGGCCTGGCCATGTATGGCCAGATGACCGCCGGCAGCTGGATCTACATCGGCAGTCAGGGCATCGTCCAGGGCACCTATGAAACCTTCGTCGAGGCCGGCCGTCAGCACTACAACGCCGATCTCAAGGGCAAGTGGGTACTCACCGCCGGTCTCGGCGGCATGGGCGGCGCCCAGCCCCTGGCGGCAACCCTGGCCGGCGCCTGCTCGCTGAACATCGAGTGCCAGCAAAGTCGCATCGACTTCCGCCTGAGCAGCCGTTACGTCGATGAGCAGGCCAGCGACCTCGATGACGCTCTGGCGCGCATCGCCAAGTACACCCACGAGGGCAAGGCGATCTCCATCGCACTGCTGGGCAACGCCGCCGAGATTCTCCCGGAGCTGGTCAAGCGTGGCGTGCGCCCGGACATGGTCACCGACCAGACCAGCGCCCACGACCCGCTCAACGGCTACCTGCCCGCCGGCTGGACCTGGGAGCAGTACCGCGACCGTGCCCAGACCGAACCGGCCGCCGTGGTCAAGGCCGCCAAGCAGTCGATGGCCGTGCACGTGCAGGCCATGCTCGACTTCCAGAAACAAGGCGTGCCGACCTTCGACTACGGCAACAACATCCGCCAGATGGCCAAGGAAGAGGGCGTCAGCAATGCCTTCGACTTCCCAGGCTTCGTACCGGCCTACATTCGCCCGCTGTTCTGCCGCGGTATCGGCCCGTTCCGCTGGGCGGCGCTGTCGGGCGAAGCTGACGACATCTACAAGACCGACGCCAAGGTCAAGGAGTTGATCCCGGACGACGCCCACCTGCATCGCTGGCTGGACATGGCCCGTGAACGCATCAGCTTCCAGGGCCTGCCAGCGCGTATCTGCTGGGTCGGCCTGGGCCTGCGCGCCAAGCTCGGCCTGGCGTTCAACGAGATGGTGCGCAGCGGTGAGCTGTCGGCACCGATCGTGATCGGCCGCGACCACCTCGACTCCGGTTCCGTCTCCAGCCCCAACCGCGAAACCGAAGCGATGCAGGATGGCTCCGATGCCGTGTCCGACTGGCCACTGCTCAACGCCCTGCTGAACACCGCCAGCGGCGCCACCTGGGTGTCGCTGCACCACGGCGGCGGCGTTGGCATGGGCTTCTCGCAGCACTCGGGCATGGTCATCGTCTGCGATGGCACCGATGAAGCCGCCGAGCGCATTGCCCGCGTACTGACCAACGACCCAGGTACTGGCGTCATGCGCCATGCCGACGCCGGCTACTCGATCGCCGTCGACTGCGCCAAAGAGCAGGGCCTCGATCTGCCGATGATCACAGGCTGATCAGCGCTCCCTGACAACGGCGATACTGAATAACAAGAAGGGGCCTGCGGGCCCCGCGCGAATGGAGTAGCGAAGTGAACCAATTGACCCTCAAGCCCGGTACCCTGACCCTGGCCCAGCTGCGCGCGATCCATGCCGCGCCTGTGCAGCTGCGCCTGGATGACAGCGCCGGCCCGGCGATCAACGCCAGTGTTGCCTGCGTTGAACAGATCCTTGCCGAAGACCGCACCGCCTACGGCATCAATACCGGTTTCGGCCTGCTGGCCTCGACCCGCATCGCCCGCGAAGACCTGGAAAACCTCCAGCGCTCGCTGGTGTTGTCGCACGCTGCCGGCATCGGTGCGCCGCTTGACGACGCCATGGTGCGCCTGATCATGGTGCTGAAGATCAACAGCCTCAGCCGTGGCTTCTCCGGCATCCGCCGCAAAGTGATCGATGCGCTGATCACCCTGGTCAACGCCGAGGTCTATCCGCACATCCCGCTCAAAGGTTCGGTCGGGGCTTCCGGCGACCTCGCGCCACTGGCGCACATGTCGCTGGTGCTGCTCGGCGAAGGCAAGGCGCGCTATCAGGGCCAATGGGTGTCTGCCCCCGAGGCCCTGGCCATTGCCGGCCTGGAGCCGCTGACCCTGGCGGCCAAAGAGGGGCTGGCCCTGCTCAACGGTACCCAGGCTTCTACCGCCTACGCCTTGCGCGGGCTGTTCCACGCTGAAGACCTGTTTGCGGCGGCCATTACCTGTGGCGGCCTGACGGTCGAAGCGGCGCTGGGCTCGCGTTCACCGTTCGATGCACGCATTCATGAAGTGCGCGGCCAGCGTGGCCAGATCGATGCGGCCGCGTGCTACCGCGACCTGCTCGGTGAGGCGACCGAAGTGTCGCGCTCGCACCAGAACTGCGGCAAAGTCCAGGACCCGTACTCGCTGCGTTGCCAGCCACAGGTCATGGGCGCGTGCCTGACCCAGCTGCGCCAGGCGGCCGAGGTGCTGGCAGTCGAGTCCAACGCGGTTTCCGACAACCCGCTGGTGTTCGCCGCCGAGGGCGATGTGATTTCTGGCGGCAACTTCCACGCCGAGCCGGTGGCCATGGCCGCCGACAACCTGGCCCTGGCGATTGCCGAGATCGGCTCGCTGAGCGAGCGCCGTATCTCGCTGATGATGGACAAGCACATGTCGCAGTTGCCGCCATTCCTGGTGGAGAACGGCGGGGTCAACTCCGGGTTCATGATCGCTCAGGTCACCGCTGCCGCCCTGGCCAGCGAGAACAAGGCCCTGTCGCACCCGCACAGTGTCGACAGCCTGCCGACCTCGGCCAACCAGGAAGACCACGTGTCGATGGCCCCGGCTGCCGGTAAGCGCCTGTGGGAAATGGCCGAGAATACCCGTGGCGTGCTGGCGATCGAATGGCTTGGCGCCTGCCAAGGGCTGGACCTGCGCAAGGGGCTGAAAACCTCGGCCAAGCTGGAGCAGGCGCGCCGGGCTTTGCGCGAGAAAGTCGCGCATTACGAGCGTGACCGCTTCTTCTCGCCAGACATCGAGATGGCCAGTGCGCTATTGGCCGAAGGTTGCCTGACCGGGCTGTTGCCGGCGGGAGTGCTGCCTAGCCTGTGATGCCTGCGGGGGCCGCTGCGCGGGCAAGCCCGCGCCCACAGGGCTTGCGCTGAACCCTGTAGGAGCGGGCTTGCCCCGCGATGCGCTGCGCCGCAGCGCCAACCCACGCAGTTATTCGTCCATAAAAATAAAAGGGACGCAAAATGCAACAAGCTCAACCAGGTCTAAAACGCGGGCTATCGTCCCGCCACATCCGTTTCATGGCCCTCGGCTCGGCCATCGGCACCGGCCTGTTCTACGGCTCCGCCTCGGCCATCCAGATGGCCGGCCCGGCCGTGCTGCTGGCCTACCTGATCGGTGGCGCTGCCGTGTTCATGGTCATGCGCGCCCTCGGCGAGATGGCCGTGCACAACCCGGTAGCCGGCTCTTTCGGCCAGTACGCCAGTACTTACCTCGGGCCCATGGCCGGCTTTGTCCTCGGCTGGACCTACGCCTTCGAGATGATCATCGTCTGTATCGCCGACGTGACCGCCTTCGGTATCTACATGGGCTTCTGGTTCCCCGAAGTCGCCCGCTGGATCTGGGTGCTGGGCATCGTCTTCCTGATCGGCGGGCTGAACCTGTGCAACGTCAAAGTGTTCGGCGAAATGGAATTCTGGCTGTCGCTGCTCAAGGTCGGCGCCATCATCGCGATGATCGCTGCCGGCCTCGGCATCATGCTGTTCGGCCTGGGGCAGGTAGGTAACGGCTCGGCCGTCGGCGTCAGCAACCTGTTCGCGCATGGCGGCTTCATGCCCAACGGCATCGGTGGCCTGATCGCCTCTTTCGCCGTGGTCATGTTTGCCTTTGGTGGCATCGAGATCATCGGTATTACGGCTGGTGAAGCCAAGGACCCGCAGCGGGTCATTCCCAAGGCCATCAATGCGGTGCCGCTGCGCATCCTGCTGTTCTATGTGCTCACCTTGTTCGTGCTGATGAGCTTGTATCCGTGGCCGCAGATCGGCACCCAGGGCAGCCCGTTCGTGCAGATCTTCAGTAACCTGGGGATTGGCTCGGCCGCCGCCGTCCTTAATATCGTGGTGATCTCCGCCGCAGTGTCGGCGATCAACAGCGACATCTTCGGTGCCGGTCGCATGATGTACGGCCTGGCTCAGCAAGGCCATGCACCACGTGGTTTCGCCCAGTTGTCCAAGCACGGCGTGCCGTGGCTGACCGTGTTGGTGATGGGCGCGGCGTTGTTGCTCGGGGTGGTGCTCAACTACCTGATCCCGGAGAACGTGTTCCTGCTGATCGCGTCGATCGCCACCTTCGCCACCGTCTGGGTGTGGTTGATGATCCTGATCACTCAGGTGGCGATGCGCCGCCGCATGAGCCGCGAGGAAGCCGCCCAGCTGGCCTTCCCCGTGCCGTTCTGGCCGTATGGACCGGCGCTAGCGATTGCCTTCATGTTGTTCATCTTTGGCGTACTCGGGTATTTCCCGGACACCCAGGCGGCATTGATCGTCGGCGTGGTCTGGGTCGTATTCCTGGTGGCGTCCTACCTGCTCTGGTGCAAACCACGTGCAGGGCAGGGCGCGCAGGTGTGCGAACCCGCCGAGTTGCACCGCTAGTAACGGAGAGCCTATATGAGAACCCTTTGGCAGCACTGTCATGTGGCAAGCATGGCCCAGGGCAGTTACGCGATCATCGAGGACGCGGCGATCGTTACCCGTGCCGGGCTGATCGAGTGGATCGGCCCGCGCGGCGAGTTGCCCGAGTTCGCCGTGCAGCGCACGGTCGATCTCGACGGTGCCTGGGTCACACCGGGCCTGATCGACTGCCACACCCATGCGGTGTTCGGCGGTAACCGCAGCGGCGAGTTCGAGCAGCGTCTGCAGGGCGTCAGTTATGCCGAAATCGCCGCCCAGGGCGGCGGCATCGCCAGCACCGTGCGTGCAACCCGGGCGGCCAGCGAGGATGAGTTGCTGGCCAGCGCCCGTCAGCGGGTCGAGGCCTTGCTGCGTGACGGGGTCACCACGCTGGAGATCAAGTCGGGTTACGGCCTGGACCTGGCCAACGAGCGCAAGATGCTGCGCGTCGCTCGGCGCCTGGGCGAGGTGTTGCCCGTCACCGTGCGCAGCACCTGCCTGGCGGCGCATGCGCTGCCACCGGAGTATGCCGGCAGGGCGGATGACTATATCGGCCATATCTGCGACGCATTGCTACCAGCGCTGGCGGCCGAGGGGCTGGTGGATGCGGTGGACGCATTCTGCGAACACCTGGCGTTCTCCCCGGCGCAGGTCGAGCGGGTGTTTATCAAGGCCCAGGAGCTGGGCTTGCCAGTCAAGCTGCATGCCGAGCAGTTGTCGTCGCTGCACGGCTCGAGCCTGGCCGCGCGCTACCAGGCGCTGTCGGCCGATCACCTGGAGTTCATGACCGAGGAGGACGCCATCGCGATGGCGGCGGCGGGTACGGTCGCGGTCCTGCTGCCAGGGGCGTTCTACTTCCTGCGTGAAACCCAGCTGCCGCCAATGGATGCGTTGCGCCGGCATGGGGTGAAGATCGCCCTGGCCAGTGACCTCAACCCAGGCACCTCGCCGGGCCTGTCGCTGCGCCTGATGCTGAACATGGGCTGCACGCTGTTCCGGATGACCCCTGAAGAGGCGTTGGCCGGCGTCACCCAACATGCCGCGACGGCGCTCGGCATGGGCCATAGCCATGGCTCATTGGAAGCCGGCAAGGTGGCTGACTTCGTCGCCTGGCAGATCGCCCGCCCCGCCGACCTGGCCTACTGGCTCGGCGGCGACTTGCCCAAACGTGTGGTGCGCTCGGGGCGGGAAATTTCCCATTGAACGAGGCCCTATGGACAAGGTACTGAATTTCCACCAGGGCCGGCTGCCCCTGCTGATCAGCATGCCGCACGCCGGCCTCAAGCTGACGCCTGCCGTGCAGGACGGGCTGGTCGACCAGGCGCGCAGCCTGCCCGATACCGATTGGCACATTCCCCGGCTGTATCAATTCGCCGAGGGCCTGGGGGCTAGCGTGGTTTCGGCAGAGTACTCGCGCTTTGTCATCGACCTGAACCGGCCGGACGATGACCAGCCGCTGTACGCCGGTGCCACGACCGGGCTGTACCCGGCCACGCTGTTCGAGGGCGAGCCGCTGTTCAAGCCAGGGCAGGTGCCCAGTGCAGAAGAGCGGGCGGGCTACCTGGAGCAGATCTGGCGTCCGTATCACGACACGATAAAGGCCGAGCTGGCGCGCCTGCGTGCCCAGTTCGGTTATGCGCTGCTGTGGGATGCGCACTCGATTCGCTCGCACATCCCGCACCTGTTCGAGGGCAAGCTGCCGGACTTCAACCTCGGCACGTTCAATGGCGCGAGTTGTGATGCGCAGTTGGCCGAGCGCCTCAAAGCGGTGTGCAGCGAGGCCGCTGATTACAGTCACGTGCTCAATGGCCGCTTCAAAGGTGGGCACATCACCCGGCATTACGGCGGTCCGGCGCAGGATATCCACGCCGTGCAACTGGAGCTCGCGCAGAGCACCTACATGGAAGAGGTGGAGCCGTTTGCCTACCGTGAAGACCTGGCCCGGCCGACTCAAGTAGTGCTGCAACAATTGCTGGAGACCATGTTGGCATGGGGACGGGCGCGTTACCTGCGGTAGGCCAGGGCGGTGTCGCGCAGTCGGCACGTGATGCGCAATATCCCGATGAATCACTGCGACACATGCTCTGAGCGCATTTCAGGTTTATGATGCCCAACGGCAGACTAAATCCTCACACGGAGTGCGCAATGCAGACCCTGTACCCGCAGATCAAACCCTACGCCCGGCACGATCTGGCCGTGGAAGCGCCGCATGTGCTGTATGTCGATGAGAGCGGGTCGCCGGAAGGTTTGCCCGTGGTGTTCATCCACGGTGGCCCGGGTGCTGGTTGCGATGCCCAGAGCCGCTGCTACTTCGACCCCAACCTGTACCGCATCATCACCTTCGACCAGCGCGGTTGCGGGCGTTCCACGCCTCACGCAAGCCTCGAGAACAACACCACTTGGCACCTGGTCGAAGACCTGGAGCGGATCCGCGAGCACCTTGGCATCGACAAATGGGTGCTGTTCGGCGGCTCGTGGGGCTCGACCCTGGCCCTGGCCTACGCCCAGACCCATCCCGAGCGCGTGCATGGGTTGATCCTGCGCGGCATCTTCCTGTGCCGTCCGCAGGAAATTCGCTGGTTCTACCAGGAAGGCGCCAGCCGCCTGTTCCCTGACTACTGGCAGGACTACATCGCGCCGATCCCGCAGGAGGAGCGCAGCGACCTGGTCACGGCCTTCCACAAGCGCCTGACCGGCAACGACCAGATCGCCCAGATGCACGCGGCCAAGGCCTGGTCGACCTGGGAAGGCCGCACCGCGACCCTGCGCCCCAACCCGCTGGTGGTCGATCGCTTTTCCGAGCCGCAGCGCGCGCTGTCGATCGCCCGCATCGAATGCCACTATTTCACCAACAACGCCTTCCTCGAGCCGGACCAACTGATCCGTGACATGCCCAAGATCGCCCACCTGCCGGCGGTGATCGTGCATGGCCGCTATGACGTGATCTGCCCGCTGGACAACGCCTGGGAGCTGCATCAGGCCTGGCCGAACAGTGAGCTGAAAGTGATTCGTGACGCTGGTCACGCCGCGTCCGAGCCAGGCATCACCGACGCCCTGGTGCGCGCTGCCGACCAGATGGCCCGACGCCTGCTCGACCTGCCCCTGGAAGAAGCATGAGGGGCCTGCTCCAGCGGGTACGCGGTGCCCGGGTAGAGGTCGCCGGCGAAATCGTCGGCGCCGTCGACCAGGGGTTGCTGGTGCTGGTGGCGGTAGAACCTGAAGATACCCGCGAACATGCCGATAAGCTGTTGCACAAGCTGCTTAACTACCGGGTGTTCAGTGATGCTGATGGCAAGATGAACTTGTCGCTCAAGGACATCGGTGGCGGCTTGCTGCTGGTGTCGCAGTTCACCTTGGCGGCCGACACCCGCAGTGGCATGCGGCCGGGCTTCTCGACCGCTGCGCCACCTGCGCTCGGCGCAGAACTGTTCGCCTACCTGTTGCAACGGGCGCAGGGGGCACACGACAACGTGGCCAGCGGCCGTTTTGGTGCAGACATGCAGGTGCACCTGGTCAATGATGGCCCCGTAACATTTATGTTACAAATCTGAGGCGAAATATCCGCTTGTTTGCAGGAAAACAAGTGGGTTTATACGATAAATAGTTAGTACAGCCTGATGCGTTGTAACGCGGCCTGCTGGATAATCGCGCGTCGCAAGGACCTGCGTTCGCAGGTCCGTTTCACCTTCACTCGAGTACTGTCTGGATCCGTTTGGGGAATCATTACGCCCTCACGGGGTCCGAACAGTGCTCGCCAACCCGGCATTGGTCGCTGGCCGTTGGTTTCATGATCTGTTTTCGGCGAGGGTTGCTCGTGATTGTAAGTCCCTGTAATGCACAAAGAATCCCTGGCAATCGGCTGCGTACGGCCCTGGCAGCTGGTGTGGCGCTGGTTGGCCTACTGAGCGCCGGTCAGCTGTGGGCATTCAATCTTGACGATGTTGCAGCCAAGGCAAAGGATCTGGCCGGCCAGAAGTACGAAGCACCGAAGAGCAATTTGCCAGCGGTGTTCCGTGACATGAAGTACGCCGACTACCAGAAGATCCGTTTCCTTCAGGAAAAGGCCGAGTGGGCGAACGACAAGACGCCGTTCAAGCTGTCCTTCTACCATCAGGGCATGCACTTCGACACGCCGGTGAAAATCAACGAAGTCACCGCTTCCAAAGTCGAAGAAATCAAGTACGACGCCAGTCGCTTCGACTTTGGTGACGTGCCGCACGATGCCAAGACTGTCGAGAAACTCGGCTACGCCGGTTTCCGCGTGCTGTACCCGATCAACAAGGCTGACAAGCAAGACGAAATCATGACCTTGCTTGGCGCCAGCTATTTCCGTGTCGTTGGTAAAGGCCATGCCTATGGCCTGTCGGCCCGTGGCCTGGCCATCGACACTGCGTTGCCGTCTGGCGAAGAGTTCCCGCGCTTCACCGAGTTCTGGGTCGAGAAGCCCAAGGCTGCCGACAAGCACCTGGTGATCTACGCGCTGCTCGACTCGCCGCGTTCCACCGGCGCCTACAAGCTGATCGTGCGTCCGGGCAACGACACCATTGTCGACGTCCAGTCGCGGGTGTTCCTGCGTGACCACGTCAGCCGTCTGGGCATTGCGCCGCTGACCAGTATGTTCCTGTTCGGCCCTAACCAGCCGTCCAAGGTGCTCAACTACCGTCCGGCTCTGCACGACTCCGAAGGCCTGTCGATCCATGCCGCCAACGGCGAATGGCTGTGGCGTCCGCTGAACAACCCGAAACACCTGGCGGTGAGCAACTTCAGCGTGGAGAACCCGCGTGGTTTCGGCCTGATGCAGCGTCAGCGTGCCTTCAGCGACTATGAAGACCTCGACGATAACTACCAGAAGCGTCCAAGCACCTGGATCGAGCCGAAGGGTGACTGGGGCAAGGGTACCGTCGATCTGGTCGAGATCCCGACTGCCGACGAAACCAACGACAATATCGTTGCGTTCTGGAGCCCGGAAACCCTGCCGGAGCCAGGCAAGCCGGTCGATTACAACTACCGCCTGCACTGGACCATCGACGAGGCCAAGTTCCAGGCCCCAGACCTCGGCTGGGTCAAGCAGACCCTGCGCTCCACCGGTGACGTCAAGCAGTCCAACCTGATCCGTCAGCCAGACGGC
Source organism: Pseudomonas sp. BP8 (assembly GCF_017875955.1). GTDB lineage: Bacteria > Pseudomonadota > Gammaproteobacteria > Pseudomonadales > Pseudomonadaceae > Aquipseudomonas. The sequence goes on from NZ_JAGINK010000001.1 coordinate 963,131, forward strand.
AGCGTGGCCTTCCTGGTCGATTTCGCCGGTCCCGCGCTGGCTGCCCTGCCGGAAGACGCCAAGGTGCGTAGCCAGATCAGCGTCGGCGACAACGCCGAGGTGGTCGAGAACAATCTGCGCTATAACCCAGAGACCAAAGGCTGGCGCCTGACCCTGCGGTTGAAGGTCAAGGAAGCCAACAAGTCCACCGAGATGCGTGCAGCCCTGCTGCAGGACGTACCGGTCGAAGCGCCCAAGCCAGCCAAGGAAACCAAGCAGGACAAGGCCGCGGCCAAGCATGCCAAAGCGGCCAAGCCTGCCGAGCAACCAGCCGCCGACGCGGCGTCCACCCCCGAGGCTCCGGCCACCACCGAGAAGGTGCTGACCGAGACCTGGAGCTATCAGTTGCCTGCCGATGAGTAACTCAAGCGCACGGCCAGAATCGCTTGGCGAGTACCTGGCCCACCTCCCTCTGAGCGACGAGCAGCGGGCGCAACTCGCTGACTGCACGTCGTTCAGCGAGCTGCACCAACGTCTGTCGGCTGATCCGGCGGCCAGCCCCAGCGAGGCCGTACAGGCCTCGGTGGGCTCGCGCCTGACCGTAGGCAGCGCTGCCGAACTGGAAGAGGCCGAGATGCTCGGCGTCGACGGTAGCGGCCGGCTGTGCCTGAAGATCGCCCCGCCGATCAAGCGCACCCGGGTCCTGCCCGAGCCTTGGCGGACCAATATCCTGGTACGCATGTGGCGGCGCATGACCGGTCGCCCGAATGCGCCGCAGCCGCCCAAGCAAGAGCTGCCGCCGGCGCGCTGGCGCTGGGTCGGCTCGATGCGCCGCTATATCCTGCTGGCGTTGATGCTGGGTCAGACCATCGTCGCCGGCTGGTACATGAAAGGCATCCTGCCCTACCAGGGCTGGTCGTTCGTCGACCTCGACGAGATCATGAACCAGTCGATCTGGGACACCGTGGTGCAGGTCTGGCCGTATGCCTTGCAGACGTCCATCCTGATCCTCTTCGGCATCCTGTTCTGCTGGGTCTCGGCGGGCTTCTGGACCGCCCTGATGGGCTTCCTCGAGCTGCTCACCGGGCGTGACAAGTACAAGATTTCCGGCAGCAGTGCCGGCGATGAGCCGATTGCTACAGAAGCGCGGACCGCATTGGTCATGCCGATCTGCAACGAAGATGTGCCGCGGGTGTTCGCCGGCCTGCGGGCGACCTTCGAGTCGGTCGCCGCCACGGGCAACCTGGACCGCTTCGACTTCTTCGTGCTCAGCGACACCAACGATCCTGACATTGCCGTTGCCGAGCAACAGGCGTGGCTGGACGTGTGCCGCGAAGCCAAGGGCTTTGGCCGGATCTTCTACCGCCGTCGCCGTCGCCGCGTGAAGCGCAAGAGCGGCAACCTCGACGACTTCTGCCGTCGCTGGGGCAGCGAGTACAAGTACATGGTCGTGCTCGACGCCGACAGCGTCATGAGCGGCGATTGCCTGAGCAGCCTGGTGCGCCTGATGGAGGCCAACCCGGACGCCGGGATCATCCAGACCGCGCCGAAGGCGTCGGGCATGGACACCCTGTATGCGCGTCTGCAGCAGTTCGCTACCCGTGTCTATGGCCCGCTGTTCACCGCCGGCCTGCACTTCTGGCAGCTGGGCGAGTCGCACTACTGGGGGCACAACGCGATCATCCGCATGAAGCCCTTTATCGAGCACTGCGCCCTGGCGCCATTGCCGGGCAAGGGTGCCTTCGCCGGCGCGATCCTTTCCCACGACTTCGTCGAAGCCGCGCTGATGCGCCGTGCCGGCTGGGGCGTATGGATCGCCTATGACCTGCCGGGCAGTTATGAAGAGTTGCCGCCCAACCTGCTCGACGAGCTCAAGCGCGATCGCCGCTGGTGCCACGGCAACCTGATGAACTTCCGCCTGTTCCTGGTCAAGGGCATGCACCCGGTGCACCGTGCGGTGTTCCTTACCGGGGTGATGTCGTACCTGTCGGCGCCGTTGTGGTTCTTCTTCCTGGTGCTGTCGACCGCGCTGTTGGCGACCAACACCCTGATGGAACCGCAGTATTTCATCGAGCCGTTCCAGCTCTATCCGCTGTGGCCACAATGGCACCCGGAGAAGGCCATCGCGCTGTTCTCGACGACCATCGTGCTGCTGTTCCTGCCCAAGCTGCTGAGCATCATCCTGATCTGGGCCAAGGGCGCCACCGAGTTTGGCGGGCGCATCAAGGTGACCCTGTCGATGTTGATCGAGATGCTCTTCTCGATGCTGCTGGCGCCGGTGCGGATGATCTTCCATACCCGCTTCGTGCTGGCCGCGTTCCTCGGCTGGGCCGCGACCTGGAACTCGCCGCAGCGTGACGACGACTCGACCCCGTGGAGCGAAGCGGTGCGTCGCCATGGTCCGCAGACCTTGCTCGGCTTTGCCTGGGCGGCCTTGGTCGCCTGGTTGAACCCAAGCTTCCTCTGGTGGCTGGCGCCGATCGTCGGTTCGCTGGTGCTGTCGATCCCGGTTTCGGTGATCTCCAGCCGCACCCGTCTGGGCTTGCGCGCCAAGGACGAGAAGCTGTTCCTGATCCCTGAGGAATACGCCACGCCGCAGGAACTGCTGTCGACTGATCAGTACACCCACGAAAACCGCTGGCATGCCCTGCATGAAGGTTTCGTCCGGGCAGTGGTCGACCCACGCCAGAACGCCTTGGCCTGCGCGATGGGCACGGCCCGTCATGGCCAGGCTGCAGCGATCGAAACGCTGCGTGAAGAGCGCATCGCCAAGGCATTGCAAGCCGGGCCGAAGGGGCTGGATGGTAATACCCGCCTGGCCTTGCTGAGCGATCCGGTGGCGCTGTCGCGTCTGCACGAGCGGGTCTGGGCCGAGCGCAATGCGGCCTGGATCGACGTTTGGCGCAGTTCGATCAGCAACGACCCGCATTCGCCGTTGCTGCCACTGCACCCCGAGAATGAGGGCCAACCGACGCTCGTTGGCGCCTGATCCAATGCTGGGGCCGCCTCGCGGCCCTTTCGCGACACAAGGCCGTTCCCACAGTCAGGGCTTACACCGTTCCCTGTGGGAGCGGCCTTGTGTCGTAATAGGGGGCAAAGCCCCCTCAAGGGCCACTTCGAAAGTACTGCCTTGCGCTGCTTTTGGCCAACAAAGTCCCCCCCGGCTCTAGGTCCCAGGCCGCGCATGCGTTAGCATCCCTCTCCGATATTCCACGCCGGCCGGTACGGTCGTGCCAACGATAAGATTCGACTCTTTCTTTGCTAGGGGACTTGGTGATGATGAAAAAATACCTGTCGCGACTGCTGCTCGGCGTCACCGCGCTGGTTGCGGTATCGGCCGCCCAGGCTGGCGCCATCGACGATGCGGTCAAGAGCGGTACTTTGCGGGTGGGCATGGACCCGACCTACATGCCGTTCCAGATGACCAACAAGCGCGGCGAGATCATCGGTTTCGAAGTCGACATCCTCAAGGCCATGGCCAAGTCCATGGGCGTCAAGCTGGAGACGGTCTCCACCGCCTATGACGGCATCATCCCGGCCCTGCTGACCAACAAGTTCGACATGATCGGCAGCGGCATGACCCTGACCCAGGAGCGCAACCTGCGCCTGAACTTCAGCGAACCCTTCATCGTGGTTGGCCAGACCCTGCTGATCCGCAAGGAACTGGCAGGCGAGATCAAGTCGTACAAAGACCTCAACAGCGACAAGTACCGCATCACTTCCAAGCTCGGCACCACCGGCGAGATGGTCTCCAAGAAGCTCATCAGCAAAGCCAAGTACCACGGCTACGACAACGAGCAGGAAGCGGTGATGGACGTGGTCAATGGCAAGGCTGACGCCTTCGTCTATGACGCGCCGTACAACGTGGTGGCGGTCGAGAAAGCCGGCGCTGGCAAGCTGCTGTTCCTCGAAGAACCCTTCACCTACGAGCCGCTGGCCTTCGGCCTGAAGAAAGGCGACTACGACAGCGTCAACTTCATCAACAACTTCCTGCACCAGATCAAGCATGACGGGACCTACGATCGTATCCACGACAAGTGGTTCAAGAACAAGGACTGGCTGAAGGAAATGGAATAAGAGCCCAGGCCACAAACCCAGGCTTTGACCCCGACGCGCAGGCAAACCCTGCGCGTTCGCATTTACGGAAGTACCCCACGTGATCAAACACAAGAAAGCCCAGTGGCCCTGGCACGCGCTGACCGCGCTGGTCCTGGTGGGCCTGGCGATCAGCCTGTACCTGGCCACCTCGATGATGTCCTACGAGTGGCGCTGGAACCGCGTCCCGCAGTATTTCGCCTACCAGGCCGAGGACGCCCAGCGCGCTGCCAGCTATGGCAGCGTCCAGGACATCGTCCTGCAAGGTGACACTGCGCGCGTCACGCTCAAGGGCGAGGATGGCGCCGAGCAGGTACTCGACGTGGCCAAGGACAGCCTGCAGCTGAGCCGCGGCGACGATGTCGCAGAAGGCGACCAGATCGGCGTGACCCGTCACTGGGCGCCCGGCCCGTTGGCCTGGGGCCTGTGGACCACGCTGTGGCTGTCGGTGGTATCCGGTGCGCTGGGCCTGGTGGTCGGGCTGTTTGCCGGGCTGTGCCGGCTGTCGAACAACCCGACCCTGCGCGACCTGTCGACGGTCTATGTCGAGTTGGTGCGGGGCACACCGCTGCTGGTGCAGATCTTCATCTTCTACTTCTTCATCGGTACCGTGCTCAACCTGTCGCGCGAGTTTGCCGGGGTGGCGGCGCTGGCGCTGTTCACCGGCGCCTATGTCGCCGAAATCGTCCGCGCCGGGGTGCAGTCGATTGCCAAGGGGCAGAACGAGGCCGCCCGTTCGCTGGGCCTCAATGCGGGCCAGTCAATGCGCCACGTGATTCTGCCGCAGGCGTTCAAGCGCGTGCTGCCGCCGCTGGCCGGGCAGTTCATCAGCCTGGTCAAGGACACCTCGCTGGTGTCGGTGATCGCCATCACCGAACTGACCAAGAGCGGTCGCGAAGCGATCACCACGTCGTTCTCGACCTTCGAGATCTGGTTCTGCGTGGCAGGCCTGTACCTGCTGATCAACCTGCCGCTGTCGCACCTTGCCAGCCGGCTTGAACGGAGGCTTGCGCAAAGTGATTGAAGTCCGTGATCTGTTGAAAGTGTTCGATACCCGTGGCCAGGTGGTGCGTGCGGTAGACAACGTCAGCACCGGCGTGGCCAAGGGCGAAGTGGTGGTGGTACTGGGCCCGTCGGGTTCGGGCAAGTCGACCTTCCTGCGCTGCCTGAACGGCCTGGAGCACTTCGATGCCGGCCATGTGTCGATCAACGGTTTGCCGCTGGCGGACCCGAAAACCGACATCAACGCCTATCGCCGCGAAGTCGGCATGGTCTTCCAGCACTTCAACCTGTTCCCGCACATGACCGTGCTGGAGAACCTGTGCCTGGCGCAGAAGGTCGTGCGCAAGCGCAACAAGGCCGAGCGCGAGGCCAAGGCCCATGCGCTGCTGAAGAAGGTCGGCATCGCCGAGAAGGCCAACGAGTTTCCTTCGCGCTTGTCGGGCGGCCAGCAGCAGCGGGTGGCCATCGCCCGGGCCTTGGCGATGGACCCGAAAGTCATGCTGTTCGATGAGCCGACCTCGGCGCTCGACCCGGAAATGGTCGGTGAAGTGCTGGATGTGATGAAGACCCTGGCCCAGGAAGGCATGACCATGGTCTGCGTAACCCACGAGATGGGCTTTGCCCGCGAAGTGGCGGACCGGGTGCTGTTCTTCGACCACGGCAAACTGCTGGAAGACTCGGCGCCGGTGGCATTCTTCGACTCGCCGAAGGATCCGCGCGCGCAGGCGTTCTTGCGCCAGGTGCTGTAACCGCTGGGGCCGCTTTGCAGCCCTTTGCGACCGGTCCGCCACTCCGGTAAGGCCGCTACCACCATATTCGGCGTGGGAGCGGCCTTGTACCGCGACAGGGCTGCAAAGCAGCCCCGGAATCTCCAGCCCGTTCAGAGGCTGAACCGCCCGACCATCCCCCGCAACTGCTCACCGAGATGTTCCAGCTCGCCACTCGCCGCTGCCGTCTGCTCACTCGCCGCACTGGTCTGATCCGACACATCGCGCACGTTGATCACGCTGCGGTTGATCTGCTCCGCCACCACGCTCTGCTGCTCGCTGGCAGTGGCAATCTGCTGGTTCATGCCCTGAATGCTGGAAACCGTCTGGGCGATCTGACCCAAGGCATCGCCGGCCTGGCGGCTTAGCTCGACACTGCGTTCGGTCAGCTGCTTGCTGCTGTCGAGCAGGCTGGTGACCTCATCTGTGCCACTGTGCAGGTTGGCGATCAGTTGCTCGATTTCTTCAGTCGATTGCTGGGTGCGTTGCGCCAACCCGCGCACTTCGTCGGCGACCACGGCAAAACCGCGCCCGGCCTCACCGGCACGCGCCGCTTCGATGGCGGCGTTGAGCGCCAGCAGGTTGGTCTGGGTGGACACTGACTTGATCACATCGAGAATACTGCCGATGCGCAGGCTCTCCGCCGCCAGGTGGTGCATCGCTTCGAGGCAGTGGTCCATCTGTCCGGCCAGTTGTTCGATCTGCGCCACCGCTTGGGTCACCACGTCGTCACCCTGTTGCGCCTGGTGGTCGGCGGTGGTCGCTGCCTGTGACGCCTGCTCGGCATTCTGCGCGACTTCCTGCACCGTCGCGCTCATCTGGTTCATGGCGGTGGCAACCTGGTCGGTCTCCTCCCGTTGCTGGCTGATCCGCTGCTTGGTCTCTGCACTGGAACTGGCCAGTTGCGAGGCGGCGCTCGACAGCTGGCCGACTCCCTGGTCGATACCGCCGATCAGCTCGCGCAGGCTCAGAGTCATGTCGCGCATGCTCTGCTGCAGTTGGCCCATCTCGTCACGGCGCTGCACCGGCTCCACCTGGCTGAGGTCGCCGCGGGCAATCCGCGCGGCCTGGGCCAAGGCCAGGCGCAGCGGCTGGGTGATCTGCAAGGTGATCAACCAGGCGGCAATGATGCCGACTACCAGCGCCAGCAAGGCCATGCTGGTCAACAGCGAGCGGGCGGCGAGCGCCTCGTGGTCGCGCTGCTCGATCTTGCTCTGGCCCAGCGCGACGCTTGCTGCGCTGAGTTCGTCGCCGATCTTTTCCATGCCATTTTGCAGCCGCTCGACTTCGATTGCCGCGCGGCGGTACTGCTCGAGGCTGCTGCGGTAGCGGGCCAGTTCAGCGCTCGGCCGCTCCAGCAGGGCGCGCGGCAGGCCAAGTGGCGCCAGTGCCTTCAGCAGTTGGGCGAGGGTGGTGTCGGCGGCCGTCAGGGCGCTCTCGCCGACCTTGGCGAAGTCTTCAAAGGGCGAGAACGTGTAGGCCGGTACCAGGCTCTGCTGATTGGCGCCGTCGACGTGGCGAGACAACGTGTCCATCAGGCCAACGATGGCCCCTTGCGGGCTGTCGGCAGGCAGTTTCAGCAAGGCCTGGTTTTGCAGGTCGTCGATGACCTCGCCGAGTGCGTGCTCCTGAGCCTGCATCAGTTCGCGACGCTGCTGGCGGTTGTCGACGGCCTTGAGCAGGGCGCTGAAATCGTTGCGCAACTGCTGCAAGCGCTGCAGCTTGTCGCTGATCATCTCGCGGGACTGATCGACGCTACTGCGTTGTTGCAGGGTGGTCAGCATATGTTCGAGCTGCTCGATGATCTGGCTGATCCGCGCCTTGCTGGCCGCATCAGCCAGCACCCGGAAGGTGATCCGTTCAGCGCGCAGGTCTTTGGTCAGGTCATTGATCTGAGTGATTTCGCTCAGCTGTTGCGAGCGAGTGATGGCGCCGTCAAGCGCGCGCCAGCCATTGACGGTGGTCGCCAGGGTGAGCAACAGGACTATGGTGAAGCCGAGGGCGAGCTTGAGCCTCACGCTCAAGTTGCCGAGTCTGTGATTGATGTATCCGAACATGGCTGTTCCTCCGTCCATTTGAGTGATGGCCACTGGCTGTGGCCATGCTTGCTCATCGGCAGAGGGGGTGTAGGACTGGACCTGTAAACCGTGTAGGAAAAGTCTCTATGTGATCTAGGATGTTTCTTGGAAAGGTGAGGGGTGTCAGCGAGGGCCTCTTCGCGGGGCAAGCCCGCTCCTACAGGAGCAGTGCAGGAGCGGGCTTGCCCCGCGAAGAGGCCCGAAGGCCAGCCTCAGAGCCGGAACCGACCCACCAGCCCCTGCAAGTGGGTACCCAGCCGCGCCAGTTCGACACTCGAGCTCGCCGTCTCTTCACTGGCCGCCGAGGTCTGATCGGAAATATCCCGCACATTCATCACGCTGCGATTGATCTCCTCTGCCACCGCGCTCTGCTCCTCGGCCGCCGTGGCGATCTGCTGGTTCATCGCCTGGATCGACGACACCGTGCGGGTGATGGTCTCCAGCGAGCCACCGGCACGCCGGGTCAGCTCGACGCTGCTGTCGGTCAGCCCACGGCTGGCGTCCATCACGCTGGCCACGCGCTGGGTGCCGCTCTGCAGGCCGGCGATCAGCTCTTCGATTTCTTCGGTCGATTGCTGAGTGCGTTGGGCCAGGCTGCGCACTTCGTCGGCAACCACGGCAAAGCCGCGCCCGGCCTCACCGGCACGTGCCGCTTCGATGGCGGCATTGAGCGCCAGCAGGTTGGTTTGCTGGGCAACCGACTTGATCACGTCGAGCACGCTACCGATCTTGTCGCTTTCGGCCTTGAGCTGGTTCATCGCCTCGCTGGAGTTGACCACCTCGCCGGCCAGGCGCTCGATCTGGGCGATTGCTTCGCTCACCACCCGATCACCCTCGCGTGCCTGCTGGTCGGCCATCAGCGCCGCTTCCGAGGCCTGCTCGGCGTTACGTGCCACCTCATGGACAGTCGCCGCCATCTGGTTCATGGCGGTCGCCACCTGGTCGGTCTCGACCTTCTGATTGTTGACCCCGGCGCTGGTCTGCTCGGTGACTGCCGACAGCTCTTCGGCAGCGCTGGCGATCTGCGTGACACCGTCGCCGATGCCGCCAATCAGTTCACGCAAGCCTTGGGTCATGCGCTGCATGCTGGCCTGCAGTTGGCCCAGTTCATCGCGCCGGTCAACCTTGAGGTTGTGGCTCAGGTCGCCACTGGCCACCCGCTCGGCGGCGGTAAGGGTGTAGCGCAACGGCACGACGATCTGCCGGGTAATCACCCACGCGGCGATCAGGCCGAGCAGCAGGGCCAGCGCAGTGGCGCCGGCGAGGAGGGTCTTGGCCTGTTGCGTGCCCTGGTCGCGCACTTGGGTCTGCGACTGGGTCAGCGCCAGGCTGGTGTCGAGCAGGATGCTGCCCTGATCCGTCATGTGCTGGAGGGCCTGCTCGCTGCTGGTCTGCGCGTTGCCAACCTGGATCACCGCATCCCGGTAGGCGGCCAAGGCACTGGCGGCGTCGTCGAGGCTGGCGGCATACTCGGCGCCCACCTTGGCCGGCAATGCCTTGAGTACGGCGAGGGCCTGGTCGATGGCGTCCAGTGCGTAACGCTGGAAGTCTGCCTTGCCGCTGTAGGTGTAACCACGCACCTGGAAGCGCGCTTGCTGGAGCTGGGTGCTGACCTCGACGGCCTCACGGTACTGGCCGATGTCGCCGCCGGCGAGCAGGCGCTGCTGAACCTTGCCGATCAGCTCGGCAGCCTTGTCGGCGCTGTCACCCAGCACCTGGCGGCCGGCCGTGCGTTGTTGCTCGGCCTGTCGCAGCTGGGCAAACGCCAGTTGGTACTGGCGCACCGATTCACGTTGCTGCTCAAGGCGCTGGCGGTCTTCTGGCTGCTCGATCTGGCCAAGGATGAGTTGCACCTGGTTTTCGAGGCGGGTGATGGCTTTTTCCAGCTCGGCCACTGCGGCTTCGTCTCGGTCACGCTGGTAATGCTGGCGCGCGATGCGCAACTCCTGCGTACCTTGATGGATGACCGAGATATTGCCCAGCTTGTCGCCGCGGTCCACCACACTGTCTACACCTGACCAGCCTGTCAGGGTAATTGCCAGCGTCAGCAACAGGACCAGACCGAAGCCAAAGCCGAGCTTGCGGCTGACACTCATATTTCCCAGTGACTGGGCAAACCATTGGTACATGTTCGACTCCCCGGCATTTGGCAGCGCAAATTATTGTTGTGCTGGATAGGCCATCGGCCTTGGCCGGGGAAACTTTATGGAGGAAAAGTCTGACTGATGCGTCAGAAAATTCGCGAGAGCAGGGCGGTGACGGCCGTTTCCACGCGGAGGATGCGATCACCCAGCTGCACCGGGGCCAGGCCGGCCTTGGCCAACAGTTCGACTTCGTAGGGGATCCACCCACCTTCAGGGCCGATCGCCAACGTTACCGGATCTTGTACGGCACGCGGGCAGGCGGGGTAGGGGCCAGGATGGCCGACCAGACCGAGCGTTCCAGCCGCGATGGCGGGCAGGCGGTCTTCGACGAACGGCTTGAAGCGCTTCTCGATGAGCACTTCCGGCAACACCGTGTCACGCGCCTGTTCGAGGCCGAGAATGAGGTTGGCACGGATGCTTTCGGGGTGCAGAAACGGCGTCTGCCAAAAGCTCTTCTCGACCTTGTAGCTGTTGACCAGAATCAGCCGCGACACACCCAGGGTGGCGACCGTCTGGAACAGCCGACGGAGCATCTTTGGCCGCGGCACGGCGAGGATCAGGGTCAAGGGCAGCTTGGCCGGCGGTTGCTGGTCGAACGCGACCTGCAGCTCGGCTTCATGACCTTCCAGGCGCACCACCGTGGCCTGGCCCATCAGCCCATTGATGCGGCCCACGCGCAGCGTGTCACCCACTGCCACGCGATGGATCTCCTGCATGTGCGTGAAGCGTCGATCAGCCAGGACGACACGGTCGGCCGAAACGAAGTCGGCCTCCTCGAGCAACAACAGGTTCATGACTGGGTGGCTGGCGGCTGGTCGTTGGGCTCGTCGGTGGCAGCCGGGTCGCCGTCGCTGCGCTTGCGGATCAGCCCGCCGCAGAGTACGCCGATCTCGAACAGCAGCCACATTGGCACGGCCAGCAGGGTCTGCGAGAAGATGTCCGGTGGCGTCAGGACCATGCCGACCACAAAGCAGCCAATGACCACGTAGGGGCGGATCTTCTTCAGGTACTTCACGTCGACCACGCCGATCCACACCAGCAGCACCACGGCCACCGGGATCTCGAAGGCGACGCCGAAGGCGAAGAACAGGGTCATGACAAAGTCGAGGTAGCTGGCGATGTCGGTCATCATCGACACCCCTTCCGGGGTGGCACTGGCGAAGAAGCCGAAGATCAGCGGGAACACCAGGAAGTAGGCAAAGGCCATCCCGGCGTAGAACAGGACGATGCTGGAGACCAGCAGCGGGATGGCGATGCGCTTCTCATGGCGGTACAGGCCCGGCGCAATGAAGCCCCAGATCTGGTGCAGGATCAGCGGAATCGCCAGGAACAGCGAGACGATCATGGTCAGCTTGAACGGCGTCAGGAACGGCGAGGCCACGTCGGTGGCGATCATCGTCGCATTGGCCGGCAAGTGGTCGCGCAGCGGCGCGGATACCAGGGTGTAGATCTGCTGGGCGAAGGAAAACAGCCCGGCAAAGATCAGGAAGATGGCGGCCACGCAACGCAGCAGGCGGGTGCGCAGTTCGGTCAGGTGCGAGACCAGCGGCATCGGCTGGTCGTGTTCCGGTCTTTCACTCATGGGGCTCGTGGCGCCTGGGGTGGTTCTGGGGTGACGGCCGGCGTGCTCGCATCGGCGGGCGGCAGGTCAACTGCGGGGCCCGTCGGGGTGCCGGTCGCGGCAGGCGTATCGGTTGGCGGCGTCGCGGGCTTGAACGGGTCGAGAATGCGCCGGGCCTCCTGTTCCATCGACAGGATGTGCTCGTTGTGCAACTGGCGGCGGATGTCGTCGGCACCGATTTCGCGCTCGACTTCCATCTTGATGCTGTTGAAGCTGCGCTTGAGCCGGCCGATCCACAGCCCCGCAGTCCGTGCGGCGCCTGGCAGGCGCTCGGGGCCCAGCACCACCAGGGCGACCAGGCCGACGAGCAGCAACTCGCTGAAGCTGATACCAAACATGGGTCAGTCTTTCCGCTGTGGCTCTTGGACCGGCTGGGCCTGGCCTTCGATGGTGGTGTGCGTCTGGTTCAGCGGCGCGCTGGCATGCGGCTGCTGGGTCGGTGGTACGGGCTGCGCCGGCGGTGGCGTCTGCTCGGCGGGCTTGTGCTCTTCATCGCTCATGGCTTTGCGGAAGCCCTTGATCGATTCGCCGAGGTCGCCACCGAGGTTTTTCAGTTTCTTGGTGCCGAACACCAGGACCACCACGACCAGCAGAACGATCCAGTGTTTCCAGTCAAAAATACCCATGATGTACTCCCTAAATAATATGTGTCAGGCGCTGTCAGGCCGACGGCTGCCGGGCGGCTTTCTCGTTGTGGCCCGACAGCCCGAAGCGGCGGTCGAGTTCATCGAGCACCGCTTGTGGGTGCTGGCCCAGTGCCGAGAGCATCACCAGGCTGTGGAACCACAGGTCGGCGGTCTCGTAGATGACATCGCTGCAGTCACCGCTGACGGCGGCGTCCTTGGCAGCAATGATGGTTTCTACCGATTCTTCGCCGACCTTTTCCAGGATCTTGTTCAGGCCCTTGTGGTACAGGCTGGCCACGTAGGAGCTGTCCGGGGCCGCGCCTTTGCGGGCCTCCAGCACTTCGGCCAGACGGGTGAGGGTATCGCTCATGTCAGTGTCCTGCGTGGTAAATTGCATCGGGATCTTTCAGGACCGGGTCGACGGTGGTCCACTGGCCATTTTCGAAGACGCGATAGAAGCAGCTTTCGCGGCCGGTATGGCAGGCGATCTGGCCCAGTTGTTCGACCATCAGGATGATCACGTCGGCGTCGCAGTCGAGGCGCATTTCGTGCAATTTCTGCACATGGCCAGACTCCTCACCTTTACGCCACAGCTTGCCACGTGAGCGTGACCAGTAGATGGCGCGCTGCTCGGCGGCAGTCAAGGCCAGCGACTCGCGGTTCATCCAGGCCATCATCAACACGCGTCCGGTCTTGTGGTCCTGGGCGATGGCCGGTACCAGGCCGTCGCTGTTCCACTTGATCTCGTCCAGCCAGTCTTTCATCGTCGACTCCAAAACCGGGCCCGCTCCTGTACCGGGCCTGTTGCGCTAGTGTGCCAGCAGCAGGCCCGGCTGGCTATTAGCGACGCACGATCAGGTACAGCCCGGCGGCGAGCATCAGCCAGGCCGGCCAAACCGCAGGAGCACTGAGGCTGACCGCGCCAGCGGCCAAGGTGGCGCCGCCACCCAGCAGCCCGGCACCGAGCAGGCGCAGCGCCCAGTTGTCGCTGTGGCGACGGCGCTCGGGCATCTGTGGGTCTTGCAGGTGCGGCTGGGACAGGCGCTCGAGCAGGTCGCGGGTCATGTCGGCCAGGTGTGGCAGCTGTTCAGCCTGGCTGTAGAGGTTGCCGAGTACCGCCTTGGGGCTCATGCGGTCGCGCATCCAGCGCTCCAGGAACGGCTTGGCGGTGCTCCACAGGTCGAGGTCCGGGTACAGCTGACGGCCCAGGCCCTCGATGTTGAGCAGGGTCTTTTGCAGCAGCACCAGTTGCGGCTGGACTTCCATGTTGAAGCGTCGCGCGGTCTGGAACAGGCGCATCAGCACCTGGCCGAACGAGATGTCTTTGAGCGGTTTCTCGAAGATCGGCTCGCACACGGTACGAATCGCCGCTTCGAACTCGTTGACCTTGGTATGCGCCGGCACCCAGCCGGAGTCGATGTGCAGCTCGGCCACGCGGCGGTAATCGCGCTTGAAGAAGGCGATCAGGTTGCGGGCCAGGTAGTCCTGGTCTTCGGCGGTCAGGCTGCCGACGATGCCGCAGTCGATGGCGATGTACTGCGGGCTCCACGGCTTGACCGTGCTGACGAAGATGTTGCCCGGGTGCATGTCGGCGTGGAAGAAGCTGTCGCGAAACACCTGGGTGAAGAACACTTCTACGCCACGCTCGGCCAGCAGCTTCATGTCGGTGCGCTGGTCGGCCAGGGTCGCCATGTCGGTGACCGGGATGCCGTAGATGCGCTCCATCACCAGCACCTTGGGCCGGCACAGGTCCCAGTACACCTGGGGCACGTACATCAGTTCGGAGCCTTCGAAGTTGCGCCGCAGCTGGCTCGAGTTGGCCGCCTCGCGGAGCAGGTCGAGCTCGTCGTAGATGGTCTTTTCGTAGTCGCCGACCACCTCCACCGGGTGCAGCAGGCGGGCATCGGCCGATACCCGCTCGGCGCCCTTGGCGATCAGGAACAGCCAGGCCAGGTCTTGGGCGATCACCGGCTTCAAGCCCGGGCGAACCACCTTGACCACCACTTCTTCGCCGGTCTTCAGCCGTGCCCCGTGCACCTGCGCGACCGAGGCCGAGGCCAGCGGCTCGACGTCGAAGCGGCTGAACACCTCACCGACCTTGGCGCCGAGCTGTTGCTCGATGAGCGCCACGGCCTGTTGCGGGTCGAACGGCGGTACCCGGTCCTGCAGCAGCATCAGCTCATCGGCGATGTCCAGGGGCAACAGGTCGCGGCGGGTCGACAGCAACTGGCCAAACTTGATGAAGATCGGCCCCAGGTCTTGCAGGGCCAGACGCAGGCGCGCGCCTCGGCTGAGCTCGGACGGCTTGCGCGGCAGCCAGCGCCAGGGCATGAGCAAACGCAAGCTCATCAGCCACCAAGGCAGGGGCAGGTCGAACAGCAGATCATCGAGGCGGTAGCGGATCACGACGCGCTGGATGCGCAACAGACGGCGGACGGCGAGCAGCTTCATGCGTTATCGCTGGTATCAAGGGATCGGGCAAGGCGGCGGATGCGCGCCTCGAGGCGTTCAATATCGACTTTGACGGTGTCGAGCTGGCTGAAAGCAGCTTCGGCTTCGCGCCGGCCCACCAGCGTACGCGATTCTTCAGCCAGATACTCGGAGAGGTTCTGGCTGAAGCGCGCCAGGCCCTGGCGGGTCCAGCGCGCACGCAGACGCAGGTGGCCGGCGAGCAGCGCGGTAGGCACCGGGCCGAGCCAGCGCGACAGTTCGTACTCCCAGTCGAGCTGCAGGTCCTGCAGGACGCCGACCAGGTCGAGCAGCACCGCACTGTCGCCATGCAGTTCAACCTGCGGGCTGTGCAGGACGGCGCTCTTGTCCTTGGCGAAAGCCAGTTGCACCAGGCTCCCGGCCGGGGCGCGCAACGTGCAGTCGACGCTTCCCTCCCAGTGCGCGGCGAGCATCAGGCCGTCTTCATCGGGCAGGAGGTACAGCTGCAGGGCCGGCTGCACGCAGTCGATGGCGATCACCTTGCCCTCCAGCGCGGCCAGCCGCGGCAGGGCCGTGCTGTCCATGCGCAGGACGCGGTTCAGGCCATGTTCGACGCTGGCGAGCAGACCGGCCAGGACCATCAGGGTTTGATCCCCCGGTGCACGGCAACGATGCCGCTGGTCATGTTGTGGTAGGTGACGCGGTCGAAGCCGGCGTCGACCATCATCGCCTTGAGGGTTTCCTGGTCAGGGTGCATGCGGATCGATTCGGCGAGGTAACGGTAGCTCTCCGAGTCATTGGTGATCAGCTTGCCGGCCAGCGGCATGAAGGCGAACGAGTAGGCGTCGTAGGCCTTGGACATGAGCTTGTTGGTCGGCTTGGAGAACTCCAGCACCAGCAGGCGGCCGCCGGGCTTGAGCACGCGCAGCATGGAGCGAATGGCTTCGTCCTTGTGGGTGACGTTGCGCAGGCCGAAGGCGATGGTCACGCAGTCGAAGTGGTTGTCCGGGAACGGCAGTTTTTCTGCGTCGGCCTGGACGAACTCGATGTTGCCGGCCACGCCACGGTCGAGCAGGCGGTCACGGCCGACCTTGAGCATCGACTCGTTGATGTCGGCCAGCACGACCTGGCCGGTAGGGCCGACCAGGCGCGAGAACTTGGCCGCCAGATCGCCGGTGCCACCGGCGATGTCCAGCACCCGGTTGCCAGTGCGCACACCGGACAGCTCGATGGTGAAGCGCTTCCACAGGCGGTGCATGCCGCCGGAGAGCACGTCGTTCATCAGGTCGTACTTGGCGGCCACGGAGTGGAAAACCTCGGCGACTTTCTTCGCCTTCTGGCTTTCTGGGACGTCCTTGAAGCCGAAATGAGTGGTGGGTTCGGCGTGTTCGCCTTTGCGCTGGTCAGTCATATCGCGTCACCGGAAAAAATTACCGCCATTCTAGGGGCAATGGGCGGATTTGTCTTGGCAGGCTGTGCCGTCGGGCGGGGGCCGGGCATAATGTGGCCATTGTCTGTCTATCCAGGATTGCCCGCATGACCCAGATCAGCGTTGAACGCAAACACGCGCTTGGCCGCGAAGCCGCCCGCGCCAAGGCCGAGTCGCTGGTGCACAAGCTGAGCAGCGAATACGACCTCAAGGCGACGTGGAACGGCGACCGGGTCGATGTCGAACGCAGCGGTGCCAAAGGCAGCGTGCAGATCAACGACGACAGCATCCGCGTCGAACTGAAGCTGGGCATGATGCTGTCGATGATGAGCGGCACCATCAAGAGCGAGATCGAGCGAGCGCTGGACAAGGCCCTGGCCTGAGCCTCCAGTCTTGAGGCATGCGCCGCTCCCACAGAGACCGCGCATGCCTCGAGGCTGGCGCTGTGTTTGTGGGAGCGGCCTTGTGTCGCGATGGGCTGCGCAGCAGCCCCGGTACCGCCACGCTCAGTGAGGCGTGCTAGGGGGCGGAAAACGGGAACAGGTCTTCGATCTGCTCCAGGCGTAGATCCCCGCGGTAGATGCGCACCCGCTCCGCCGGGTTTACCGTGCGCTGCAGTTGTTCTTCCCGGCTCATCGCGCGTGTCTCCCAGAACTTCAGGTGGCCCTTGGCAAACGCGCCTGGCGCGGCTTGTGCGCTGGAGTAATGGAAGTGCGCTTCCCATAGCTGCTGGTGCGGCATCGTGCGGTTGATGGCGTAGACATCCAGGTAATCGCTGTCCTTGAGGCGTTTGCGCAGCGTCGTCGGTACGCGCTGGATCTGTACCTCGCCTTGCGCCACCAGAAAGCGCAACGCCTGGCTGTCAGGATGGCGGGTATCGAGGTAAGCCTGCGTAAGCAGGCGGCGCTTTTCCCCTTGCATCTGTTCGATGGCTTCACGCAGTTGGCCGGCAAGGGCCTGCTCCTGGCCGGCTTCAAGTTGCGTGGCAATGCCGTCCATGTCCTGGATGTGCCAGTCCAGCAGGTCGGCGAGGCTGTTGGGCTCGTTCAGGTAGCGGGCGGCCAGTGCGAGCCTGGCGTCCTTGCGCGCCAGCAGGCTTGAGCCAACGCGGCGCAGGTAGGCGCTGCCGGGCGGGGTCGGCGCTGCCTTTGGCGCCTCGTCCCATTGGCCGTCACGCTGCTCGTAGTGGCTGACCGCCTGGTCGGTGACGGGGTCATGCTGGACAGCCTGCGTGCCTTGATCGTTCTGCTCGGCGAGCAGCGGCTTGCCGCGGGCGGTGCGGATCAAGCGACGGTTGCCCGGTCTTTGCCTGTGGGTCATCGGCGCAATCTGGGGCGTGGCGCCACTGTCGTTGTCGCGCAGGTTGTCGCTCAACTGTTCTACGGTCAGCGCTTCCAGTTGGGAAAGCTCGCGGATGTATTGTTCGACCCTGGGCTTGTCCACCGCAGGCTCGTCGAGCGACAACAGTTCGTGGGCCTTGCCTAGCGAGGCCCGGTATTCGCGCAATGCGTTGTCCAGCACCTCCACCCGCTCTGCAGGTTCCAAGGCAGTGCCTTCCAGGCTGTCATGGCTGAGCATTGCCTGATGAAAGTCACTGCTGCGAAGACCCGCCTGCAGGCGCAGCACTGCTTCAAAATTCTCGGGGTCCAGACGCGTCCTGTCGATCACCAACTGGGCGAGATCGCTGAAGATCTGTCCACGCACGATGAGGGTCGAATAGGTGCGATACGCAACCGCCTTGCTCATCTTTACTTGCTTGTTCTCGAACTGAATCCGATGGTCGGCGTAGAGCGTGCGGATGTTGGCGTCGAGCCTTTCGCTGACGGTGAGCATACGCTGGTGGGTGGTGAGAGCCTCGGCGACAGTGCGGCGAAACGTGCTGGCAAACTCGATCTCGGCTGGCTCGACAGGCAGGCGTGCGAGCTCCCGTGATTGCTGGCTGAGCGAATCGTAATCGGTCAGTTCCAGTAACCGATGATAGAGGTACTGATCGTTGTCGATAGACTGCTCGTGCCATTGGTTGAGGGCACGACGGGCGCGCCCCTCGGGATCCATGCGCTGGTACTGCGGTTCGCCGAGTTCAGTGAAAAGCGCAATATTGGACTCGATCAGCACGGCCTGTTTCTCGAAAATGGAGGCCATTATTCCGAGGATGGGGCGGTGTTGCCTGCGCTGCGCGTGCAGGCTTTCGAGACGGGTACGTAAATCATCCGGGAGCGCTGTGCGTGCATCAGGCGGCAATTTTTCCATGTCGCTTCGAAAGGCTGCGGCTTCTCGATCATAGGCGCTGAGCAATTGCGCATTGCGTTCTGCCAGCGGCGCCAGTTTGGTCAGCTCGCTGTCGTTGTTGCGGCGACGATCCTGCAGCGCGTTGTAATGGTCCACTTTCTCTGCGATCGCCTGGCGCCTGCTTTTCGGCATCCCGCCGGCCAACCTCAGGTCGAGCCGCCACTCGCCGTTCCAGCGGGTTATCCAAGGGCCTTGGACACGTTCTCGATCAGGCAGGTAATAACCGTCCGGCGCGCCACCCCATTGCCCTGACCATTCACTCTGGTTCTGCTCGGGACCGATGACGCGGACACCGGCAAAGCTCTCCTGGACTTCGTAGGGCTCGTGGTTCAGCGCCACATAATGACGCTCATCCACCTTGAACAGGCCGCGCAGGCGGCCGTGCGCCTCGGGCCTGTGCCCGGCGAGGGAGATCCTCGCACGCAGGTCGGCCAGCATCTCACGTTGCGCCGCGGTCAAATGGCCAAGGCCTTGCCCACTCTGCCAGCCACTCACCCGCAACGGCGCCGGTCGGCCTTGCCGGACGGGTTCCTGCCAGGGCGCCGGAGAGGGTTCCTCACGGTTGAGCGTGGCGCCGGGTTCGTGCGGTCTGGGCCCATCGAGACGTGGCTTGACGGATGTGGGCGGGGTGTCTGGTTGCGCCCCGCTGGCATGACCGTGAACCAGCAGCATGGCCAGGTTGGTCAGCACGTCAGTGACCGCCAGGGCTTTCTCTTCAGGCGTACCCCGCTCCAGCGCGGCGAGGTCATCCTTAAGTGCGACCAGGCTGATGATCAGCCAGGCCACTGACGCGGCTGGACCGCGTAGCACCGATGCGACCGTGTTGAAGGCCAGCCAGGCCAGTTGGCTGATCAGTGCCCAGCGTTGCTGTGCGTTGGAAACGCTTTGCCTGGACGCCAGCACCAGCAGGGCCTTGCCGCGGGCCTGGAACATGTGCTGGTCAAGATCGCCCTGCCAGGCGCTGAAGCGCACCCTTGCCGGCTGGCGCAATCGACTCAGCAGTGTATCCAGCATGCCTGCAGGGGCCAGCAGGTGCGCCAGTTCAGACAGATTGCGGTGCAGGTGCGGTCGCTGGAAACCACCGTCTTCATAGATCGCGCGAGCGTCGTCGTCCATCCAGTCCAGCATGTCTTGCTGCAGGGGCTGATCGGCGAGAACGCTGTCCATCAGTTGCTCGAGGTCGTCGAATTCGCGTACGACCTGCTCGTTGCAAAGCGCCCGGTAAAGCACCCAGGGCCCGTTCGCCTGGAGCCGGATCAGGAACATGCCCTGGACCTCATTGGCCGCAGCCGCTTGCGGCGCACAGAGAAACGCCAGCGGGGCCATGGCGTGGACGCTGGAGCGACCCTCGGGCCGATCACAGAAATCGGCCAACGCCTGCCAGCTGCGCTCCCGCAACTGGCCAGCGATCTTCGCCTGGAGGGCTCCGAGCAGCAGATGGCTGCGCCATTCGCGGGCGTGCAGCCGCACCCGGTGGGCCGTGCTGCGGGCATCCTGCAGCGCGGCATTGACGTACGCCGGGTAGCGACCGCCGATATCGACTGTCCGTATCAACCTGTCGACATACTCTGGGGTCAGCCATTGAGGCGGTTGCGAGCCGTCGGCCAGAAGAATGCCGGTCACCGCTTCATCCTCGCCGACCTGCAGGCGGGCAATGGCCAGCGCGGTGAGCGACTCGGTTCTGAGGTATTGAAGATCGAAGGTCAGCGAAGAGGTCTGCACCCTTTGGGCAATGCTCGCCAGCACCTGGTCTGGCTGTAACAGCCTCCCCTGGGGATGATCCGCGTGCATCTGTTCACGCAGGCAGCGGGAGGCGTACTGGTTGAGGTCTTCGATATCACCCCACGAGGTCTCGCCTTTGGCCAAGGCTTGGCTGGCGGCTAACTGGAGCATGGCCGTCTGGTACTGGAAACGATCGCCCGCGCTGGCCTGGGCCAGCCAGCCCGGTACTTCGATGGTGGGTTGGGCCGCTGGCGGCCAGGGCTGATCGAGAAAGCCGGCCGCAGGGTCACTGAGCAGGCTCAGCGCCGCTTCAAGTTCACGCGGGGTAGCGATATCGGCCAGGCGCAGGCGGCCAATCTGATCGAGGATGCCATTGAGCAACTGGCGGGCCTGATGTGCGAACACATCCTCCTCCAGCGGCGCCTTTGCCCAGACCATCGATTCGAAGCGATAGCGCTGTGCCAATTCGTCGCGCAGGGCGCAGGCGAAGGCGGACAGGTCGTGGTAACCGTGCACGGTGCCGGAGGGCTTGCACCAGAGCAGCAAGTCACGATCGGCGTGGCGTGCGCAGAGCAACGTGCTGCTGAGTGAGAGGCAGT
Organism: Pseudomonas sp. BP8; assembly: GCF_017875955.1. Lineage (GTDB taxonomy): Bacteria > Pseudomonadota > Gammaproteobacteria > Pseudomonadales > Pseudomonadaceae > Aquipseudomonas. The sequence goes on from NZ_JAGINK010000001.1 coordinate 983,912, forward strand.
GCTCGCCCCCCGCGCTGATCAGTCTGACCTGCAGGGCATGGCACGCCAGGCCATCGCTGCGCCCTTCGAGCAAGCCGTACAGCACGCTCTTCTCGGCGTCGCCGAGGCCCTGGCGCTGGATGTTGGCCAGCAGGTTTGCTTTCAACAACTGTTGCATCCAGCGCAGAGCGGAGATGTCCGAATCGCCTTCGCGGGCGTTCCAGAAGCCGATCTGGGCTTGCTGGAAGCTGTCGATCACGCAAGCCAGCAGGGCGTCGAAATCCGGGTTGAGGTCGGCCATGCGCAGATCGATCTCTGGCTGGCCTGGCCCGGCTTGCTGCGGGTGAAACACCTGTCCCGGGGTCAGGCTGAGCTGATCGGTCGGCGCCAAGGCCATGCGATTTCCGCTGAGCAGGTGGGCGATCAGCGTGTCGACCAGCGGGCTTTGCCCAGGCGCTGCGCCGTGTGCCTGGGCATGGAGAATACTGAAGCCTTCGATCGATTCGAGCTGAGGGTAGCTGGTGCGAATCCACGGATAGCGCCTGGCCAGCGTCTCCAGGCCTTCGTGGGCAATGACCTGGCGCAGGCTGGGGCGGTTGGCGAAGCGCGCCGCGACGAGGCGTTTGATCGAAGCGATGGGCGTTGGGGCGGCAAGCGGCATGGCGCAGGTCTCCAGTGCGAAAGGAGCTCGTACGCTAGGCCAGCGGCCGTGGTGGCCTGCGGTAAATACATCAAACGTGGGCCTGGCCGTTGTGGTTGCGTCGCTTAGGGTGAGAATTCTAATTTTTCTGCCTACCGTTGTGCTCAAGCCCGAAGTCCGTGGGCAGTTCCTCCATCCCCTATGAGCGAGAGGTGCAGAGCATGGCCAAGATCAATCTGAAGAAAAAAGACGACGCCCAGGGCACGCTGGACGAAGTGCGTAACTATGCGCGCAGAGTCTGGCTGGCAGGCCTGGGCGCCTATGCCCGTGTCGGCCAGGAGAGCACCGACTACTTCAAGGAGCTGGTCAAGGCTGGCGAAGGCGTCGAGAAGCGTGGCAAGAAAGTCATCGACAAAAAGCTCGATGCTGCCAACGAGCAGATCGATGAAGCCGGTGAAGAAGTCAGCCGCGTACGTGGCAAGGTTGAAGTTCAACTCGACAAAATTGAAAAAGCTTTTGATGCGCGTGTCGCGCGTGGCTTGAATCGCCTCGGCATTCCGTCTAAACATGACGTTGAGGCGTTGTCCATCAAGTTGGAACAACTCCACGAGTTGCTCGAGCGTGTCGCGCGCAAACCATAAGGAGAGCAGGATGGCTGGCAAGAAGAACACCGAAAAAGAAGGCAGCTCCTGGATCGGCGGAATCGAGAAGTACTCCCGCAAGATCTGGTTGGCTGGCCTGGGTATCTACTCCAAGGTCGATCAGGACGGCCCTAAGCTGTTTGATTCGTTGGTCAAGGATGGCGAAAAGGCCGAGAAGCAAGCCAAGAAGACCGTCGACTCGGCTGCCGATGGTGCCAAGTCCGCGACCACTTCGCGGGTCTCTGATGTCAAGGAGCGTGCGCTGGGCAAATGGGGCGAGCTCGAGGAGGCTTTCGACAAGCGCCTGAACAGCGCCATCTCGCGCCTTGGCGTGCCGAGCCGTAACGAGATCAAGGCCCTGCACCAGCAGGTCGATACGCTGACCAAGCAGATCGAGAAGCTGACCGGCGCGTCGGTTACGCCGGTGTCCAAGGCCGCGAGCAAAACGGCCAGCAAGACGGCCGCCAAGCCGTTGGCCAAGGCGCCTGCCAAGCCTGCAGCGAAGACGGCTGCGGCTAAGCCTGCAACCAAGACCGCTGCGGCAAAACCTGCGGCAAAACCTGCAGCGAAAACCGCCGCCGCCAAACCGGCAGCGGCCAAGCCGGCTGCAAAACCTGCCGCAGCGAAGAAGCCTGCAGTGAAGAAAGCGGCCGCCAAACCCGCAGCAGCCAAATCGGCAGCCCCGGCGACCAACGCTTCGCCAGCCGCTACCGTAGCGCCAGCGCCGAGCGCGGCAACGGCCAGCAGTGCACCTTCGGCACCGGTGAGCACAGCGACCGAGGCCTGATAGCGCGTCGTCTTCTTCGCGGCTAACCCGCTTCTACAAGGATCACACCGATCCCTGCAGGAGCGGGTTTGCCACGCGAAGAGGCCAGCCCAGCCACCTTGGGGTATGGCACCGGCTTTGCCGGTGTTCGCGGGTCAAGCCCGCTCCTACAGGGGCCGGCGTCACCCCTCCAGATACTTCATCGCCAACTGCTCCGCCGCGCTGCGCGCCGGTGCCTGCAGGTGCGGTGCCACCAGCATCATCACCTGATACACCACCACCCCGACATCGCCCTCGCGACCGATCACCCGTTGGTAGTCGAGCGAGAACATCAACGTCATGGTGATCTGCTCCACCAGCTGCCCCAATGCCTGGGTCTCGCTGGTCACCTGTCCCTGCGACTTGAGACTGGCCAGCAATGCGGCCAGGGTCCGCTTGATCGCGTTGATCAGGCTGCGCATGCCCCGGGCCAGCTTGGGCAGACGCCCGGTCAGGTTCGACAGGTCCTGGAACAGGAAGCGGTACTGCGCCATGCGCTCGACGATCAGGTGCAGGAACAGCCAGTAATCTTCAGCCTCCAGGCGCACGTCCAGCGGCGGATCGAGCAACGGCATCAAGGCCTCCTCGAAGCGCTCGAACAGGCCGTTGACCAGCGGCTCCTTGCCGTGGAAGTGGTAGTACAGGTTGCCCGGGCTGATCCCCATTTCGTTGGCGATTTCCAGGGTCGAGACGTTCGGCTCGCCCTGCTGGTTGAACAACTGCAAGGCGCATTCAAGGATACGGTCGCGGGTCTTCATCCGTTCAGCGCGCCAACACGTAGGTGCCAGGTGCCGGTGCCAGCGGCGGGTAGGTGGCGTTGCCGAGTTCCACGCGCGGCGCCTTGAGCACGCCTGAACGCTGGCTGATCCACTCCAGCCACAGCGGCCACCAGCTGCCTTCGCTGCGTTTGGCATCGTGGAACCACGCCCGCGGGTCGCTCGACAGCCGAGGGTTGTCCAGGAAGTACGCCTTGGGGTTGCCAGGCGGGTTGATGATGCTCTGGATATGGCCGCTGTTGGCCAGCACGAAGCGGCGCTCGCCGCCGAGCAACTGCGCCGAGCGGTACACCGCGTCCCAGGGGGTGATGTGGTCGTTGCTGCCGCCGACATGGAAGCTGTCCACTGCCACCTGCTGCAGGTTGATCGGCGTACCGCACACTTCAAGGCCGTCGGCGTGGGTCAGCGGGTTGTGCTTGAAAAAGTCCAGCAGGTCGCCATGCAGCGCTGCGGGCAGGCGCGTGCTGTCGGCGTTCCAGTAGAGGATGTCGAAGGCAGGTGGCGTCTTGCCGAGCAGGTAGTTGTTGACCCAGTAGTTCCAGATCAGGTCGTTGGGCCGCATCCAGGCGAAGATCCGCGCCACTTCGCCGCCATCGAGGACGCCGCGCTGGTAGGAACGGCGCTTGGCCGCCTCGACGGTCTGCTCGTCGGCAAACAGGCTGGCCGGGCTGTCGAACTTGCTGTCGAGCAGGCTCACCAGGTAGGTCGCGCTGCGCACCTTGCGCAGTTGCCGCTTGGCCTGCAGGTGGCCTTGCAGTGCCGCCATGGTCAGGCCACCGGCGCAGGCGCCCATCAGGTTGGGGTCGCGGTTGCCGCTGATGCTGCGGCAGGCGTTGAGGGCTTCCTCCAGTGCCTGGACATAGCTCGACAGGCCCCATTCGCGATGGCGTGGGTCTGGATTGCGCCAGCTGACCATGAACACCTGCAGGCCGCTCTTGAGCATGTACTGGACAAAGCTGTTGCTCGAGCTGAGGTCGAAGATGTAGTACTTGTTGATCTGTGGCGGTATCACCAGCAGTGGCCGGGCGTACTGCTTTTCGCTCATCGGCTTGTACTGGATCAGCTCCAGCAGGTCGTTGCGAAACACCACCGCACCCGGCGTGGTGGCAAGGTTGCCGCCGACTTCAAAGGCGCGTTCGTCGACTTGGCGCGGCAGGCCGTCGTTGTGGCGCAGGTCGTCGAGCAGGTGGCCCAGCCCGCGCACCAGGCTTTGCCCGCCGGTATTGAGCAGTTCCTTGACCGCCAGCGGGTTGAGCAGCGAGTTGCTGGGGGCCAGGGCATCGTTGATCAGGCTGAACAGGAAGTGCGCGCGAGCCCTGTCGTCATCCGACAGCGAGCTCTCTTCGATCCACAGGCGAGTCTGTTTCTGCCACGCCAGGTAGGCCTGCAGGCCACGCCGGTAGAACGGGTTTTCGCTCCAGGTCGGGTCGCTGAAGCGGCTGTCGCGCGCATGCGGCTGATAAGGGCTGTCGCCGAGCATCACCCGCCCCAGCTGGCCGCCGAGGGCGAGCAAGTGGCGGGCGGTGTAGAGCGGATTGCGCAGCCCGTGACGACCGACGTGGCGCAGGGTCGAGATCAGGTCGCGACCGCGCAGGCCAGTGATGGCGTTCTGCACGTTCATGATCGTGGCGGGGGCCGGTGGGGTCCCCTTGGGCGGCTTTTCTTTCATGACAACACTCCATCGTTGTTACGTTCCAGCCGCTCGACCGATCGTGGGCAAGTCGGATCGCCGCACTGCCGCGCCTACCGGCCGGCGGCGGGACGGGGGTGCATGACCGCGCGCAGTCGTTCTTCCTGGAGGAACTTCATGATGATCGGGGCGACGGCCTCGGCCCGGGTGATCAGGAACAGGTGACCGTCGTCGATAATGTGTAGCTGGGCATTGGGAATTCGCCAGGCCAGCAGGCGCATGTTGATCAGCGGGATCAACGGATCGTCGTCACCGGCCAGGACCAGGGTCGGTTGGCTGATCTTGTGCAGCCAGTGAATACTGGTCCAGCCAAGCCCGGCGAACAGCTGCCAGTAGTAGCCCAGCTTGCCGCCGGAACGCACCTTGGCGGCATGCTGCGTGGCCAGTTCCGGGTCGCGGCGAAAGGCCCCGCCGTATATCATCGGGGCAATCCGAATCACGTGGGACGGCTGCACATAGCGGCGCGGACTGGCCATCATCCACAGCACCTTGGGCTTGCCCGGCACCATAAACGCGCCGGCGGCCGTGGCCGCCAGCACCAGCTTCTTGCAGCGCTCCGGGTAGTCGTGGGCAAACTGCTGAGCCAGCGCGCCGCCCCACGACACGCCGATCACATTGACCTGGCCGTAGTCGAGGTAGTCGAGCATGCGCGCCGACAGCTTGGCCAGGCCGGGGAAGCGATACGGCTGGCGCGGCGTCGATGAGCCGCCGACGCCGGGTACGTCGAAGGCGATCACTTCCAGGTCCGGGTCGAGCGCTTCGATGAACGGAAACACCAGCTCCAGGTTGGCGCCGATGCCATTGAAGATCAGCAACGGCGTCAGGTGCGGCTTGCCTGGCCGCACCGCAGTGCGGATGGACTGGTTGTCGAGCTCGACGGTGCGAAAAACGTACGGTTGCGACATGCGCCTGACTCTTTAAGGGATGAAACGCCCTGGCCGCGCGCAAGCGCCAGGGCGGCATGCTCAACGCTCGTGGACGTAGGTGCCCGGTGCCGCCTCGCCAGCGGCATAGGCGCGATTGCCCAGGCGGGTCGGGGCCTTCTTCATGTCGCCCGCACGTTCGCTCAGCCAGGTCTGCCAGTGCAGCCACCAGGAGTCGGCGTGCTTGATCGCGTTTTCCTGCCAGACCAACGGCTCGTTGGGCCGGTCTTCACCGGTCATGAAGCGTGCCTTGGGGTTGCCCGGCGGGTTGAGGATGCTCTGGATATGGCCGCTGTTGGACAACACGAACTCGATCTTGCCGCCAAACAGGTGCGCCGAGCGGTAGCACGATTGCCACGGGGTAATGTGGTCGTTGGTGCCGGCAACACTGTAGATGTCGCACTTGACCTGCTTGAGGTCGATCGGTGTGCCGCACACTTCGAGGGCATCCGAGCGGGTCAACGGGTTGTTCTTGAACATCTCGATCAGGTCGCCGTGGAAGGCGGCGGGCAGGCGCGTGGTGTCGTTGTTCCAGAACAGGATGTCGAACACCGGTGGCTCGTTGCCGAGCAGGTAGTTGTTGACCCAGTAGTTCCAGATCAGGTCGTTGGGGCGCATCCAGGCGAACACCTTGGCCATGTCGCTGCCTTCGAGCACGCCGGACTGATAGGAATGGCGCTTGGCCGCTTCCAGAGTCTGCTCGTCGACGAACAGCGCAACCTGGTTGTCCAGCGTGGTGTCGAGCACGCTGACCAGCAGGGTCAGGGCGTTGACCTTGGTCTCGCCGATCGCCGCATAGTGACCGACCAGCGCCGTACAGGTGATGCCGCCGGAGCAGGCGCCGAGCATGTTCAGATCCTTGGCGCCGGTGATCGCCAGCACTGCATCGACCGCTTCCTTGAGCGCGTCGATATAGGTCGACAGGCCCCATTCACGCTGGGCCTTGGTCGGGTTGCGCCAACTGATGATGAAGGTCTGCTGGTGTGAGCGCAGGCAGAAGCGCGCCAGGCTTTTTTCCGGGCTCAGGTCGAATACGTAGAATTTGTTGATCTGCGGTGGCACCACCAGCAGCGGGCGGGCGTGCACCTGTTCGGTGATCGGCCGGTACTGGATCAGCTCCAGCACGTCGTTGCGGTAGACCACCGAGCCTTCACTGGTGCCGAGGTTCTTGCCCACCTCGAAAGCGTCCATGTTGACCTGGCTGGGCATGCCGCCATTGTTGACCATGTCCTTGGCCAGATTGGACAAGCCGTCGAGCAGGCTCTTGCCGCCGGTCTCGAAGAAGCGTTTGACGGCTTGCGGGTTGGCCAGGGTGTTGCTCGGTGCCATGGCTTCGGTCATCAGGTTGATGACGAACTGGCCGCGGCTGATGTCCTGGGGGGAAAGGTCAGCATCGCTGATCCAGTCGTTGAGTTCCTTGCGCCAGGCCAGGTAGGTCTGCAGGTAGCGGCGGTACAGCGGGTTGCTGCTCCAGGCCGGGTCGGCGAAGCGGCGGTCGTCACGCTCGGGTTGCAGGCTCGATTTACCCAGCAGGACGTTTTTCAGTTCCAGGCCGAAATGGGCAATGTGCTTGGCGCTGTGCAACGGCTGGCGCACCGCCTGGCGCAGGACATTGCGCGCTGAGCTCAACAGGTCCTTGCGGCGGATGCCGATGACCGGGTTCAGCCCCAGGGTGTTCTCCGAGGCCTGGCTCTGCAAATCATCGTTGTTCTTGTTACTCATCTACGACGCTCCGTTGTCCTGAGACGAGTACCGGCTGGCTGTGGCGGGTACACAGACGACTGCCCGGTACTGCTTGCTCGGGTGACCAGTGAGAAGGAACAGCGGTGCTGCGACCGGATGCGTGTCAGTGATGAGCTGCGGGGTACTCTGCGTGTGAAGACAGCCTGCTTTCGCTCGCGACCTCTACAACATACCGGCCTGGCCCTGCTTGCCCGAGATGCAATGCAGGGAACTTGCCAGCTCCATTGGTTACCCGACTTTCATGTAATGCGCAAGACAGCCCGTCATGGACTGTCAATAAGGCATTCAAGCAGACTGAATTAGAAAATGCGCTCTAATCGCCAGGCGCCTTGCGCTAGAGCATCAGTTTGACCACAGATTCGGCAGGATCGCGGGATTTTCCGGCCTTGCGCAGTTCGTCGAGGTACTCGCTCCACAGGTCGGCCTGGCGCAGGCAGAGCTGCTCGAGGTATTCCCAAGTGAACAATCCGCTGTCATGGCCGTCGTCGAAGGTCAATTTCAGTGCGTATTGACCTGCAGGCTCGAGGCCGCTGAGGCCGACGTTGATCTTGCCAAACTGCAGGATGGGGTTGCCGTGACCCTGGACCTCGGCGGAGGGCGAGTGCACGCGCAGGAATTCGGCGGGGAGGTGATAGACCTCGTCTGGCCCGTAGGAGAGGGTCAGGGTCTTCGAGGCTTTGTGCAGGTTGATTGCAGAGGGGATGCGGGGCATGGGCTGAATCTCTCGGGGCTTGATGATGCAAGCTTCGGGCTTTGGCCCTGGAGATTCAAGGTGGTGCGGATGGGGCTGCTGTGCAGCCCTTCGCGGGCAAGCGCGCTCCTACAGGGTTGTGTGTCGGTCACAGCATGCTGTGGCCGACCGGAAAGCCTGAAGGAGCGGGCCGCGGGCGTTACAGGATGTAGCGCGAAAGGTCTTCGTTCTGCGCCAGCTCACCGAGGTGGCCGTTGACGTACTCGGCGTCGATACGGATCGGCGTCTCGTCATGGGCACTGGCCAGGTCACCGGCACTGAACGACACCTCTTCGAGCAGGCGCTCGAGCAAGGTATGCAGGCGACGCGCACCAATGTTCTCGGTCTTCTCGTTGACCTGGTAGGCGATCTCGGCCAGGCGCTTGATGCCCTCACCGAGGAACTCGATGTTGAGCCCTTCGGTCTTGAGCAGCTCACGGTACTGTTCAGTCAGCGAAGCGTGCGGCTCCTGCAGGATGCGCTCGAAGTCTTCCGGAGTCAGGGCCTTGAGCTCGACACGGATTGGCAAGCGGCCTTGCAGCTCGGGCACCAGGTCGCTCGGCTTGCTCAGGTGGAACGCACCGGAAGCGATGAACAGGATGTGGTCGGTCTTGACCATGCCCAGCTTGGTGTTGACGGTGCAGCCTTCGATCAGCGGCAGCAGGTCGCGCTGGACACCTTCGCGGGACACATCAGCGCCGCCGACGTTGCCGCGCTTGGCGACCTTGTCGATTTCGTCGATGAACACGATACCGTGCTGCTCGACCGCTTCCAGGGCCTTGGCCTTGAGCTCTTCCTCGTTGACCAGACGGCCCGCTTCTTCTTCGCGGACCATCTTCAGCGCTTCCTTGACCTTGAGCTTGCGCGCCTTGCGCTTGCCCTTGCCCATGTTGGCGAACAGGCTCTGCAGCTGGTTGGTCATCTCTTCCATGCCAGGCGGCGCGGCGATCTCGACGCCCATCGACTCGGCGACTTCGATCTCGATTTCCTTGTCGTCCAGCTGGCCTTCACGCAGGCGCTTGCGGAACAGCTGGCGCGTGTTGGAATCGCTGCTCGACGGCGCGGCTTCTTCGGCAAAGCTGCTGGCGCTGCGCGCTTGCGGCAGCAGCGCGTCGAGGATGCGCTCTTCAGCGGCGTCTTCGGCGCGGTGGCGCACGCGGATGATTTCCTGTTCGCGGAACATCTTCAGCGCGGCGTCGGCCAGGTCACGAATGATCGATTCGACATCGCGGCCAACGTAACCGACTTCGGTGAACTTGGTCGCTTCGACCTTGATGAACGGCGCGTTGGCCAGTTTGGCCAGACGACGGGCGATTTCGGTCTTGCCGACGCCGGTCGGGCCAATCATCAGAATGTTCTTCGGGGTGACTTCTGCGCGCAGCTCGGCAGGCAGCTGCATGCGCCGCCAGCGGTTGCGCAGGGCGATGGCGACGGCGCGCTTGGCGTCGTCCTGGCCGATGATGTGGCGGTTCAGTTCGTGGACAATTTCACGGGGGGTCATGGACATGATCAGTATGGTCCTTGGGCGGCGCAATCAGTGTGGAAAAGTCCCGCGCTGGGCGGGACGCCAAAACAACTGATCACTCGGCCAGGTCCTGCTCCTCGATGGTCAGGTTGTGGTTGGTGAACACGCAGATGTCGCCGGCGATGTTCAGCGCGGTCTCGGCGATTTCACGGGCGCCGAGGTCGGTCTTGTTCAGCAGGGCGCGGGCCGCAGCCTGGGCGAAGGCGCCGCCGGAACCCATGGCGATCAGGCCGTCTTCAGGCTCGACCACGTCGCCGTTGCCGGTAATGATCAGCGAGGCGTCCTTGTTGGCCACCGCGAGCATGGCTTCCAGGCGGCTCAGCGAGCGGTCGGTACGCCATTCCTTGGCCAGCTCGACAGCGGCGCGGACCAGATGCCCCTGGTGTTTTTCCAGTTGGGCTTCAAAGCGCTCGAACAGGGTGAAGGCGTCGGCGGTGGCGCCGGCGAAGCCAGCGATGACCTGACCGTGGTACAGGCGACGGACTTTCTTGGCGTTGCCTTTCATCACGGTGTTGCCGAGGGAAACCTGGCCGTCGCCCGCCATGACGACTTTGCCGTGGCGGCGGACTGAAACGATGGTAGTCAAGGGAAGAGTCTCCACGCAGCGGGGCGAAAATGCCTGATGCAGACTCATATGGGGGGAGGGGGGAAGGATTTCAACCGGGGAGGATGAATGGTCGACTCGACGTAATGCTGTTCGCTTAACAATGCCGGGGCCGCTACGCAGCCCGTTCGCGACACGAGGCCGCTCCCACACTGACGGCGTCATGCCCATATTTACAGGACATGCGCGGACATTGTGGGAGCGGCCTTGTGCGAAAGGGCCGCAAAGCGGCCCCGGGATGGATCAGGCTTCGTGGCAGACGTGCCCGTCGACCAAGGTATAGCGCACCGCGCTCGGCAGGCAGTGGCCGATGAACGGGCAGTTGTCGCCGCGCGACAGCCACTGTTCGCCGGCCACGGTCGAGGCTTTCGGGTCGAACAGCACCAGATCCGCCGCACCACCCACTTTCAGCTCGCCGGCTGGCAAGCGCAGCGCTTCGGCGGGGCCGCTGGTCAAACGCGCCAGCAGGGTCGGCAGGTCGAGCAGGCCGTCCTCGACCAAGGTCATCGCCAGCGGCAACAACAGCTCAACGCTGCTGATCCCCGGCTCGGTCGCGCCGAATGGCGCCAGCTTGGCGTCACGCTCGTGCGGCTGGTGGTGGCTGGAGATCGCCTGGATCACCCCCGACTTGACCGCTGCGCGCAGGCCATCACGGTCTGCGGCCGTGCGCAGCGGCGGCTGCACGTGGTACAGGCTGGAGAAGTCGCGCAGGGCCTCATCGGTCAGGATCAGCTGGTACAGCGCGACGTCGGCGGTCACCGGCAGGCCCAGCTCCTGGGCCTGGGCGATCAGCCGCGCGCCACGGGCGCTGGTGATCTGGGTGAAGTGTGCACGCACGCCGCTCTGCTCGACCAGCAGCAGGTTGCGCGCCAACGCTACGGTCTCGGCACTTTCCGGGATGCCCGGCAGGCCAAGGAAGCTGGCCATGGGGCCTTCGTGGGCCAGGCCGCCCTGGGCCAGGTCGCGATCCTGGGAGTGAAACACCACGGTCAGGTCGAAGGTGGCGGCGTATTCCAGGGCACGGGCCAGGGTGCGGTTGTTGGGGATTTGATTCAAGCCGTTGCCAAAGGCCACGCAACCGGTATCGCGCAGGGCGACCAGCTCGGCCAGTTGCTCACCGTCCAGGCCCTTGGTCAGGGCGCCGATCGGGTAGACCTTGCTGTTGCCGGCTTCGCGCGCACGGTCCAGGACCAGTTCGGCCACCGCCGAAGTGTCCAGCACCGGGCGGGTCTGCGGCGGGCAGCACAGGCTGGTGACACCGCCGGCGACTGCGGCGCGGGTCTCACTGGCAATGTTGCCTTTGCGGCTGTAACCCGGCTCGCGCAGGGAGACGTCGAGGTCGACCAGGCCAGGCGCGGCGATCAGGCCCTCGGCCTGGATCGTACGGCTGGCGCTGAAACCGGCCGGCGCGGCGCCGATCGCGACAATGCGCCCGTCTTCAAGGTGCAGGTCGCTGGTGGTGTCCAGGCCGCTGCGCGGATCGATTACCCGGGCGCCAAGAATGCTGATGCTCACAGGCCGTTCTCCTGGTCCAATTGTCGTTGTGCGTTCTGGCCGCTCATGGCCATCGACAGCACGGCCATGCGCACGGCGATGCCGTAGGTGACCTGGTTGAGAATCACCGAGTGCTTGCCATCGGCCACGGCCGACTCGATTTCCACGCCGCGGTTGATCGGGCCGGGGTGCATGACGATGGCGTCCGGTTTGGCCCCGGCCAGGCGCGCCGTGGTCAGGCCGAACAGGCGGTAGAACTCGCCTTCGCTGGGCAGCAGGCCGCCGGCCATGCGCTCACGCTGCAGGCGCAGCATGATCACCACGTCGACGTCTTTCAGGCCTTCGGCGAGGTCGGTGTAGACCTTCACCCCATACTGCTCGATACCCACCGGGATCAAGGTCTTGGGGCCGATCACGCGGATGTCCGGGCAGCCCAGGGTCTTCAGCGCGAGCATGTCGGAACGGGCCACCCGCGAGTGCAGGATGTCGCCGACGATGGCCACCGAGAGGTTCTCGAAGCTGCCTTTGTGGCGGCGGATGGCGAGCATGTCGAGCATGCCCTGGGTCGGGTGTGCATGGCGGCCGTCGCCGCCGTTGATTACCGCGACGTCCGGGCACACGTGCTCGGCGATGAAGTGCGCGGCGCCGGAGTCGGAATGGCGCACGACGAACATGTCGGCGGCCATCGCCTCGAGGTTGCGCAAGGTGTCGAACAGGGTCTCGCCTTTGCTGGTCGAGGAGGTCGACACGTTCAGGCTGATGACGTCGGCCGACAGCCGCTGGGCGGCCAGCTCAAAGGTGGTGCGGGTACGCGTGGAGTTCTCGAAGAACACGTTGCAGACGGTCTTGCCGCGCAGCAACGGGACTTTCTTCACGGCCCGATCGCCCACTTCGAGGAACGAGTCGGCGGTGTCGAGGATTTCGGTCAGCAGTTCGCGGGGCAAACCGTCGAGCGAGAGAAAGTGGCGCAGCTGGCCCTGATCGTTGAGCTGCAGCGGGCGCTTGGCGTCGAATGGCGTCATCACGGGTGCTCTTAAAGGGCGGAAGCGGTGGCGAGGTCCTGGCGCTCGAGGGCGAGCGGTGCGGGTCCGGTCAATTTTACCCGCTCATGGGCGGCCAGCGACAGGGTGGCACCGAGCACGTTCGGCCGGATCGGCAGTTCGCCGGCGTCCAGGTCGAGCAGGCAGACCAGGGTTACGCTGGCCGGGCGGCCGTAGTCGAACAGTTCGTTGAGGGCGGCGCGGATGGTCCGACCGCTCATCAGCACGTCGTCGACCAGCACCAGGTGCTGGCCCTCGACCTCGAACGGCAGCTCGGAAGGGCGCACCTGTGGGTGCAGGCCGTTCTGGCTGAAGTCGTCGCGGTAGAACGATACGTCCAGGGTACCCAGGGGGCTTGCATCGGCCAGTTCCTGCTGGAGGGCCTGGGCCACCCAGACGCCGCCGGTGCGGATGCCGATGAAACGCGGCTCGGCAATGGCGCGGCGGGCCAGGTGGGCGCGAAGGTCGACGGCCATCTGCCGGATCAGGTCGGCGGGATTGGGTAGGCTCATTGCGTGCTCCTCGGGGCGCCGGGTTGGCCCGGCGGTAAAGCGAATGATGAAATTAGTGCCCGGTGTTGGCCTCCAGCCAGCCCTGCAGGAGTAACGCTGCAGCGATGGCATCGACCGGGTTGTCGCGATAGGTGCCGCGCTGGCCGCCACGGGCCATGCGTTCGCCCTTGGCTTCGAAGGTGGTCAGGCGTTCGTCGTGGGTGTGCACGGGCAGGTTGTAGCGGCCGTGCAGGCGGTTGGCGAATTTTTGCGCACGGGCGCTCATCTCGCTGGGCGTGCCGTCCATGTTCAGCGGCAGGCCGACGACGATGGCGTCGGGCTTCCACTCCTTGATCAGCTTTTCCACCTGGGCCCAGTCGGGGATGCCGTCCTGGGCCTTGAGGGTGCACAGCTCGCGGGCCTGGCCAGTGATGACCTGACCGACTGCGACGCCGATCTGTTTGGTGCCGTAATCAAAGCCCAGCAGCAGGCGAATTTCGCTCATCAGGCGTGCCCTGCCTGGCTGGTCAGCAGGCTGAGGTTGATCCCCAGCAGCGCAGCGGCGGCTTCGAGGCGTTGCTCGCTGGCCAGGCCAAAGATGATCTCAGGGTCGAACGGGCAGTTGAGCCAGGCGTTGTCGGCCAGCTCGGCTTCCAGCTGGCCGGCTTCCCAGCCGGCGTAGCCGAGGGTGATCAGGCTCTTGGCCGGGCCGACCCCTTCGGCAATGGCGAACAGCACATCCTGCGAGGTCGACAGCGACAGGCCTTCGAGCTCGACCGTGGCCTGGTAGCTGCATTCGCTGCTGTGCAGGACGAAGCCGCGGTCGGTCTGCACCGGGCCGCCGAGGTAGATCGGCACGTGCACGGTGCTCATCGGCGGCTCTTCGTCCGGGCGCAACTGCTCGAGGATATCCGCCAGGTTGAGTTCCTGCGGCCGGTTTACCACCAGCCCCATGGCGCCATTGGCGTTGTGCTCAACGATATAGGTCAGGGTCTGGGCAAAGTTCGGATCGGCCATGTGCGGCATGGCGATCAGGAACTGATGCTTGAGGTAACTCGGGGTGAGGGTTTTCATGGGGGATAGTGTGGCGCCAGGTGGCTCCGGCTTCAAGCTGCAAGCTGCGAGAAAAAGGCTGCAGCCGTGTACTGCGCGTTCGGCGCCAGCGTTTGCAGTGTCAGGCCCGGCCTCTTCGCGGGGCAAGCCCGCTCCTACAGGGTCGGTGGTGATCACTGCAGGAGCGGGCTTGCCCCGCGAAGAGGCCGGATCTGACACAGCGCGCCCGAGGCTTAGTTACTCGACAGACGATCGCCACGGGCAAAGCGCCAGGTGCGGATGATCTCCAGCCGGTCGAATTCGGCCATGTCGCCGGTAAACGGTGCAAACGGCGCCGCCAGGCGGACGATGCGTTGCGCGGCCTGGTCCAGCAGTGGCTGGCCAGACGACTCCAGCACCAGCACCTCGTACAGCGAGCCGTCGCGATTGATCGACACCATCATCCGCAGGTTGCCGTAGATCTGTTGGCGGCGGGCTTCATCGGGGTAGTTGAGGTTACCCACCCGCTCGACCTTCTTGCGCCATTCCTCTTTGTACCAGGCACCCTTGTCGCGCATGGTCGAGGCGGCATTGAGGCGGTGAATCTTCGGCCGCTTGGCGTACAACTGCTGCTCGTTTGACAGCTCTGCTTCGAGGCTGGCGATCTGGCTGGTCAATTGTGAGCTGTCGAAATCCGGGGTCGGCGCAGCAGGCTTGGGCTGGGCCTTGGTTTCCTTGGGCTTGGGCTCGACCTTGTGCACTTTGCTGGCCTGGGTGGCCACAGCGGATTTCTGCGGCGCAGGCGGGGTCTCGACCCTGGCCGCGGGCGGCGGCGTGACCTTGTTGATCTTGCTGTCCTGGAACGGCGCAAGCTCGGTGGTCTTGGGCACCGCCTTCTTGTCCAGGGTGCCGCTGCCCTGTTGGTTGTCCTGAGCCTGGAAATCGGCCTTTTCGGGCGCTTTCTCGCTCTTGAAGGTGGCCAGGGTGATGTCCATGGTGTGGCGAATGTCGCTGGGCTTGACCACGCTGAAGCCGACCCCGAGGATCAGCGCCAGGTGCACCAGGGCAGCCAGAAACAGGGTAAAGCCGAGCCTGTCCACCGGGCGGACGCGGGGTGGCAACAGGTCAGAAGGGATGTCAGCGGGCAGCGTCATCAGGTATCCAGCAACCGCGGAGCAGGGCAGCGGGTCAGGTGAAAAAGACCCGCATCATACCGCACTCCGCGATCTCACTCCGCGTCGGCGGTCAGCGAGCTTTCAGCTTGCGATCAATGGCGTCCATCAGTTGTGCGCCAATCTGGGTGCCGAAGGCGTTGTCGATCTCGCGGATGCAGGTCGGGCTGGTCACGTTGATTTCGGTCAGGTGCTCGCCAATCACGTCCAGGCCGACGAACAGCAGGCCTTTCTCACGCAAGGTCGGGCCGACCTGGGCAGCGATCCAGCGGTCACGCTCGGTCAGTGGCCGCGCCTCGCCACGGCCACCGGCCGCGAGGTTGCCTCGGGTCTCGCCGCTGGCGGGAATACGCGCCAGGCAGTAGGGCACCGGCTCGCCGTCGATCATCAGGATGCGCTTGTCGCCGTCCTTGATCGCCGGCAGGTAGGCCTGCGCCATGATTTGCTGGGTGCCCAGCGCCGTCAGGGTCTCGAGGATCACCGACAGGTTGGGGTCGCCGACCCGGTGGCGGAAGATCGAGGTACCGCCCATGCCGTCCAGCGGCTTGAGGATTACATCGCCATGCTCGGCGGCGAAGGCGCGGATGATGTCCGGGCGGCGGCTGACCAGAGTCGGCGGGGTGCACTGCGGGAACAACGTGGCAAACAGCTTTTCGTTGCAGTCGCGCAGGCTCTGCGGGCGGTTGACCACCAGCACGCCAGCGGCTTCGGCCTGCTCCAGCAGGTAAGTGCTGTAGACGAACTCCATGTCGAACGGCGGATCCTTGCGCATCAGGATCACGTCGAGGTCGCTCAGCGGCGCGTCGACTTCGGCTTCGAGCTCGAACCAGTGCGCCGGGTCGGCGAACACTTTCAGCGGGCGCAGCTTGGCCCGCGCCACGCCAGCGCTCTGGTACAGGTCCTGCTGCTCCATGTAGAACAGCGTCCAGCCGCGTTCCTGGGCTGCCAGCAACATGGCCAGCGAGCTGTCCTTCTTGTAGGAGATGGACGCGATGGGGTCCATGACAATCCCGAGGCGAACGCTCATGGGTGGGTCCTCTTGGCGGCGCTTGGCCGCGATGGCGAAAAAGAAAAGTGGCTCAGGGTGGCGCCGCACGCGTGGATGGTCAAGGGGTGCGGCAGATGGAATGCCTATCAGGAGTGTGCTAAAAATGCCTGCATAGGCCTTCGGGCGATTTGATCGTGGGGCAAGCCTGCGATAAGCGGACGCAACGCACTTATGGAACAACCCCTGAAGGTGATGGTGATCGACGATTCCCGCACGATCCGCCGCACCGCCCAGTTGCTGCTGACCGAAGCGGGCTGCGAGGTGATCACCGCCAGCGACGGTTTCGACGCGCTGGCCAAGATCGTCGACCATATGCCGCGGATCATCTTCGTCGATGTGCTGATGCCGCGCCTGGACGGCTACCAGACCTGCGCAGTGATCAAGCACAACAGCGCCTTCAAGGACATCCCGGTGATCTTGCTGTCATCGCGCGACGGCCTGTTCGACAAGGCCCGCGGCCGGGTGGTCGGCTCCGACCAGTTCCTTACCAAACCGTTCAGCAAGGACGAACTGCTCGACGCGATCAGGGCCCACCTGCCTGAATTCGCCGCGCAGGAACAACACGCACCCTGACCCCGCCCGCCATGGCGGCGTCACTTTTCCTTCATGGGGAAACAGCATGGCCCGAGTTCTGATTGTCGACGACTCGCCGACAGAGTTGCACAAACTGACCGCAATACTGCTAAAGCATGGCCATGAGGTGCTCAAGGCCGACAACGGTGCCAATGGCGTGGCCTTGGCCCGCCAGGAAAAGCCCGACGTGGTCCTGATGGACATCGTCATGCCTGTCCTCAACGGTTTTCAGGCGACCCGTCAGTTGTCCAAGGACCCGGTCACCAGCGGTATTCCGGTGCTCATTATCACCGCCAAGGATCAGGAAACCGATCGCGTCTGGGCGACCCGCCAGGGCGCGCGCGACTTCTTGATCAAGCCCGTCGAAGAAGACGCCCTGATCGCCAAGCTCAAAGAAGTGCTCGGGGCTTGACCACCCGCCCCCAGGGCGCGTCGTTGACCGCCTTCGAGCTGCTGCTGGATATCGATCGACGCTGCCGCCTGCTGATAGCCGATCAACCGTTGCAGGACACCCGCCTGCAACAGTGGAGCGGGATTGGCTTTCGCGTGGCCCGGCAATGGTTCGTGGCGCCCATGGTGGAAGTCGCCGAAGTGCTGCGTGAGCCGCGCAGCAGCCGCGTACCCGGGGTGCAACCGTGGGTGCGCGGGATGGCCAATCTGCGTGGCCGGCTGCTGCCGGTGATGGACCTGGGCAGCTTCTTCGGCCTGGGTCCTGGCGCACCCGGCAAACAACGGCGGGTACTGGTTCTGGATCACGAAGACCTGTTCGCCGGATTGCTGGTGGACGAGGTACTCGGCCTGCAGCACTTCAACCTGAGCAGCCTCGACCTGTCGCCGCCACAACCGTTGCTGGCGGCCGCCGCGCCCTTCGTCCAGGGGCATTTCCCACGTGAACACAACTGGGCGATCTTCAGTCCGTTTGCCCTGGCCCAGGCGCCAGGTTTTCTCGATGTAGCGTTGTAGAGGATCGACCGTGAACAAGCCCGCCAGCCCCGTCACTCCACCTGCCGTGACCCCGCGCGTACGCAGCAGCGCGCAGATTACCGTGCTGTTCATGGTGCTGATCCTGTCGATCATCCTGCTGTTCGCCAATTTTGCCTACCTCAACACCCAGTCCAACTACGACAAGCAGTACATCGGCCACGCCGGCGAGTTGCGGGTGTTGTCCCAGCGCATCGCCAAGAACGCCACCGAGGCCGCCGCCGGCAAGGCCCTGGCGTTCAGGTTGCTGTCCGATGCGCGCAACGACTTCGAGCGGCGCTGGAGTTACCTGCGCGAGGGTGACAAGGCCACCGCGCTGCCCGCAGCGCCGGCCAAGGTGCGCGATGAAATGGAAGCGGTACGCCAGGATTGGGAAAACCTGCGCAAGAACACCGACACGATCCTTGCCAGCGAGCAGACCGTGCTGTCGTTGCACCAGGTGGCGGCGACCCTTGCCGAGACCGTGCCGCAACTGCAGGTCGAGTACGAGAAAGTCGTCGAGATCCTGCTGCAGAGCGGTGCCCCCGCCAGCCAGGTGGCCGTGGCCCAGCGTCAGCTGTTGCTGGCCGAGCGCATTCTGGGTTCGGTCAACACCGTGCTGGCCGGCGACGACACCTCGGTGCAGGCCGCCGATGCCTTTGGCCGCGATGCCAGCCGTTTCGGCCAGGTGCTCGAAGGCATGCTTGGCGGCAACCCGGCGATTCAGGTGACCCGGGTCGCGGACGCCGATGCGCGCGCACGCCTGGCGGAAATCGCCGAACTGTTCCAGTTTGTCGCCGGCAGTGTCGATGAAATCCTCGAGACCTCGCCTGAACTGTTCCGCGTGCGCGAGGCTGCCGGCAACATTTTCAGCCTGTCGCAGACCTTGCTCGACGAAGCCTCGCACCTGGCCAACGGCTTCGAGAACCTGGCCAACGGGCGCACCCTGGATACCGTCGGTGGCTACGTGCTGGGCCTGTTGGCGCTGGCCTCGATCATCCTCATCGGCTCGGTGATGGTCCGTGCGACCAACCGCCAGTTGCGCGAAACTGCCAAGAAGAACGAGCGCAACCAGCAGGCGATCATGCGCCTGCTGGACGAGATCGAAGAGCTCGCCGACGGCGACCTGACCGTGATCGTGTCGGTTACCGAGGACTTCACCGGGGCGATTGCCGACTCGATCAACTACTCGGTCGACCAGTTGCGCGACCTGGTCACCACGATCAACCACAGTGCGCTGCAGGTCGCCGCGGCCGTGCAGGACACGCAGAACACCGCCCGCCAGCTGGCCAAGGCCTCCGAGCATCAGGTCGAGCAGATCAGCGAGGCGTCGCTGGCCGTGGGTGACATGGTCGAGTCGATTGATCGGGTCTCGGCCCATGCCTACGAGTCGGCCAAGGTCGCCGAGCGGTCGGTGGCCATCGCCAACAAGGGCAACGAGGTGGTGCACAACACCATCCACGGCATGGACAACATCCGCGAGCAGATCCAGGACACCGCCAAGCGGATCAAGCGCCTGGGCGAGTCTTCCCAGGAAATTGGCGATATCGTCAGCCTGATCGACGACATTGCCGAACAGACCAACATTCTTGCCCTTAATGCTGCGATCCAGGCCTCGTTGGCCGGTGAGGCCGGGCGCGGCTTCGCTGTGGTTGCCGATGAAGTACAGCGCCTGGCCGAGCGCTCGTCGTCGGCCACGCGCCAGATCGAGGCGCTGGTGCGCACTATCCAGACCGATACCAACGAGGCGGTGATCTCCATGGAACAGACCACCGCTGAAGTGGTGCGCGGAGCGCGCCTGGCCCAGGATGCCGGGGTTGCCCTGGCCGAGATCGAGGGTGTTTCGCAGACCCTGGCCGATCTTATCCACAGTATTTCCGACGCGGCGCAGCTGCAGACGTCTTCGGCCGGGCAAATTTCGCACACCATGGCGGTGATCCAGCAGATCACCGCGCAGACCTCGGCTGGCTCAGGTGCCACCGCCGACAGCATCCGCCACCTGGCACGCATGGCCAGCGAGATGCGTCGCTCGGTCTCCGGTTTCACCTTGCCGGCACCCGCCGAGCCGCGTTGAGGAAACAGTGATGGCCTCTGCAGCAGTGAGCCCCGAGCGCCACGACACGGTCGCCCTGGCCTGGACCAAGGCGCCGATCCTCGACTGCCTGGCGCAGGCCCGACAGGCCCTGGAGCGGTTTGCCGGCGATCCCGCCGACCTGGCCATGCTGGCCTTTTACGTGGATAACCTGCACCAGGTCCACGGCTGCCTGCGCATGCTCGAACTGCGCGGGGCAACGCGCCTGGCTGAAGAGCTGGAGTTGCTCGGTCGAGCCATGCTTGACGGTCAGATCACCCCGCGCGGCGACTGCCTGGGTGCGATGTTCCGTGGCCTTGAGCAATTGCCGCCGTACCTGGAGCGGTTGCGCGGGGCGCGGCACGACTTGCCCTTGGTCATGTTGCCGCTGCTCAATCGCCTGCGTGAATGCCGCGGGGTCGAAGCCTTGGCCCAAGGCAGTCTGATCGGCGAGGCCGCGCAACGCCTGGCGGGTGCCGCCGACCTGGCCGATCTCGACCTGTCGCTGGGTAACTGGCGTGAGCAGTTGCAGGCCGGCCAGGGTCGAGACGCACTGCGCTCGGTGGTGGGGGCACTGTGCGATGACCTGATGCGGATCAAGGACTGCCTGGACCAGTTCGTGCGCGGTGAGCAGACCCGTGAACAGCTCGATGCGTTGGTGTCGCCCCTGCGCCAGGTGGCCGATACCCTCGCGGTGTTGAATTTCCAGCAGCCGCGGCGCGTCATCATCGACCAGGTGCTGGCCCTGCAGGCCTTGGCCCAGGATCAGCAAGCGGTGGACGACGCGCTGTTGATGGACGTCGCGGGCGCCTTGCTGTACGTCGAGGCAACCCTCAACGGCATGGTCGGCCCGCTGGAAGAAAGCGGCCAGGGCAGCATGCCCGGCTCGGATCTCGCGCATATCCGCCAGTTGGTCCTGGGCGAGGCTGTCTCGGTCTTGCAACAGGCCAAGGAGCTGGTCGACGACTGCCTCGAGTCAGGTTGGCCCCGGCAGCGCCTGCAGGCCCTGCCGGGCTTGCTCCATCAAGTGCGCGGGGCGCTGGCGATGCTGATGCTACCGGCCGCCGCTGAAGTGTTTGGCGGGGCGGCCGGCTACGTCCAGGGCTGGCTGGCGCACCTCGAGCAAGAGCCGCCCGCCGACGAGCTGACCCACCTGGCCGACGCCCTCTGCGCCGCCGAGTGTTACCTGCAATGGCGCGTGGCCGATCCGTTGGCCGATGGCCAGCGATTCATCGAGATGGCCCAGACCAGCCTGGCTGCGCTGGGCGTAACCTGCCGGCATGGGGTGCTGGCCGACGAGGTCGAAGAGATCGATGCCGAGCTGCGCGAAGTGTTTCTCGAAGAAGCCGATGAACTGTTGCCGGACCTTGAACGGCACTGGCTGCGCTGGCGCGCCGACAATTCCCTGCGTGATGCGCTGATCGAAGTGCGCAGGGCATTGCACACGCTCAAGGGCGGGGGGCGGATGGTCCATGCGCAGGCCCTGGCCGAACTGGCGTGGAGCGCCGAGCACCTGATCAATCGGGTGCTCGAGGGGCGCTTTGGTTTGTCTGCGGAGGCGGTGGTGGCCTTGCAGCAGGTGTTCGTGCGCCTGCCGGACCTGCTTGCCGATTTTGCCGTCGGCCACTTGCCGCCGCTGAGCGATATCGAGCCGTTGTCGACCCACCTGCATGCGCTGGCCAACAATGAAGCGCCGTCGGCGCCCGAGGTCGACGGCCTCGATCCGCAGTTGCTGGAGATCTTCCGCAACGAGGCTCAGGGCCATCTGGCCAGCCTCGAGGCATTCCTGCGGGACACGGAGGGTCGCGATGCTCCGGTCAGCGACAGCTTGCAGCGTGCGTTGCACACCCTCAAGGGCAGCGCGGCGATGGCCGGGGTCATGCCGATCGCCGAGCTGGCGACCGCCCTTGATCGCCTGGCGCGTGAATACAAAGGCCATCAGTTGCCGTTGCAACAGGCCGAAATCGACTGGCTGGAAACCGCGCGTAGCCTGTTCCAGCGCGGCCTGGCGCAGCTCGACAGCGCGCCGCTGACGGTTATCCCCGGCGCCGCAGAACTGATCGAGCAGGTCGGCCAAGGGGTTGATGCTCGCCTGGCCACCTTGCAGGACGAACCCCATCCCAGCCGCCGCACACGCCGCGACCCACAGGCGATCGCGCGTTTTCTGGCCGAGGGCATGGACAGCCTGATGGAGGCCGAGTCGTTGCTGTTGAGTTGGCAGGAGGCGCCGGGCCAGCGCAGCCAGCTCGAAGGCTTGCTGGATGCGCTGACCAGCCTAGGCCACGGCGCGCATCTGGCCGACCTGTGGCAGTTGGACGAGGTGTGCGAGGCGCTGCTCGACGTCTATTGCGCGGTGGAAGAGGGCAGCCTGGCGGCTGACCCACGCTTCTTCAGTCAGGTCCAGCAGGGCCATGATGTGCTGATCGACATGCTCGACGAGGTCGCCGCCGGGCAGGAAGTGGCAGCGCGTCCGGAGTGCCTCGATGGCCTGCGGGCGCTGCTCGACAGCGCCCTCGCGCCGGATGCGATGGGCCTGGTCGGGCAGGACGGGATCACACTGTTACCCACTGCCGAAATTGCCCAGGAACCGACGCAGGAGCCTGAGAGCCCGGGTGACAAGGAGCTGCTGGACGTCTTCCTCGAAGAAAGCTCGGACATCGTCGAAAGCTCCGCTTCGGCGCTGGCCCGCTGGCAGGCCGATCCGCGCAGCGGCGCCGAGGTCGAGACCCTGTTGCGCGACCTGCACACGCTCAAGGGCGGTGCGCGGATGGTGCAGATCGCCGCGATTGGCGACCTCGCCCATGAGCTGGAATTTCTCTACGAACTGCTCGCCGCTGGACGCCTGCCGGCCAGCCCGGCCCTGTTCGCCTTGCTGCAGAACTGCCACGACCGTCTCGCGCACATGCTTGATGCGGTACGCCTTGGCCATCCACTGCACGCCGCCACGGCCCTGATCGACTACATTCGCAACTTCAGCAGCGCTGCCCTCACCGACAGCGCCGCAGGCCAGCCGGCGGTGACCGCCAGCAGTGAACCGGCGGCCGTTGCCGATCTGCCGGCCAGCACACCGGAGCGGGCACCGGGGGACATGGTCAAGGTGGCTGCCGAGCTGCTCGACGACCTCGGCAACCTGGCCGGCGAGCATGCGGTAATTCGTGGGCGCGTCGAGCAACAGGTCAACGATGCGCAGTTCGCCCTCAGCGAAATGGAAACCACCCTTGAGCGCATGCGCGACCAGTTGCTGCGCCTGGACATCGAGACTCAGGGGCGCATGTCCAGCCGTTCGCCGCTTGAAGGCGATGCCTACGACGACTTCGACCCGCTGGAAATGGACCGCCATTCGCAATTGCAGCAGCTCTCGCGGGCGCTCTTCGAATCGGCCTCGGACCTGCTTGATCTCAAGGAGACCCTGAGCCAGCGCGCACAGGAGGCGCAAGGCTTGTTGCAGCAGCAGGCGCGGGTCAACAGCCAGTTGCAGGAAGGCCTCACTGCGACGCTGATGGTGCCGTTCGAGCGCCTGGTGCCGCGCTTGCAGCGGGTGGTCCGGCAGGTGGCCAGCGAGCTTGGCAAGCAGGTAGAGCTGGTGGTCGGCAATGCCGAGGGCGAGCTAGACCGCAGCGTGCTCGAACGCATGGTCGCGCCGCTCGAGCACATGCTGCGCAATGCCGTCGACCATGGCCTGGAGTCGCGCGAGGCGCGCCTGGCCGCGGGCAAACCCGAGCTCGGCACGATTCACTTGAATCTACTGCACGAAGGCGCCGACATCGTCATCGAAATGAGCGACGACGGCGCCGGGGTGCCATTGCAGGCCGTGCGCAACAAAGCCATCAAGCGCGGTCTGCTCGACCCGCAGGCGCAGCTGAGCGACCACGAAATCCTCCAGTTCATCCTCCGTCCTGGCTTTTCCACGGCGGAGAAGATCACCCAGATTTCCGGTCGTGGCCTGGGCATGGACGTGGTCCATGAGGAGGTCAAGCAGCTGGGCGGTGCCATGAGCATCGAATCGAGCCCGGGCAAGGGCGCACGCTTTCTGATCCGCCTGCCGTTCACCGTGTCGATCAACCGTGCCTTGATGGTGCACCTGGGCGAGGAGCAGTACGCGATCCCGCTCAACACCATCGAAGGCATCGTGCGCGTGCCGCCGGCCGAGCTTGCCACCTGCTACCAACTGGACACGCCGCGCTACGTGTATGCCGGCCACGCTTACGAGCTGCGCTACCTTGGTGAGCTGCTGCAGGGTGGCGTCGCCCGGCCGAGCCTGCTTGGCCAGAGTGTGCCGCTGCCGGTGGTGCTGGTGCATTCCCATGACCAGTCGTTTGCCATCCAGGTCGACAGCCTGTCGCCGAGCCGCGAAATCGTGGTCAAGAGCCTGGGGCCGCAGTTCGCCGCGGTACCTGGGTTGTCAGGGGCGACCTTGCTTGGGGATGGCCGAGTGGTGTTGATTCTTGACCTGCTGGGCCAGCTGCGCGGTCAGCAGCGGCGCTTGGCGCGCCTGCCTGCGGGTAACGACAGTCAGCGCCTGCTATTGGGCCCGGCACCGCGTCAGCGTCTGCTGGTGATGGTGGTGGATGACTCGGTGACGGTGCGCAAAGTCACCAGCCGCCTGCTTGAACGCCACGGCATGAGCGTGTTGACCGCCAAGGATGGCGTCGATGCCATGGCCCAGCTCGAACAGCACCGGCCGGATGTGCTCCTGCTGGACATCGAGATGCCGCGCATGGACGGCTTTGAAGTGGCCACGCGGATCCGTCGCGATGAGCGCCTGAAGGACCTGCCGATCATCATGATCACCTCGCGCAGCGGCCAGAAGCACCGCGACCGGGCGATGGCCATCGGCGTCAACGAATACCTCGGCAAGCCCTATCAGGAGTCGCTTCTGCTGCAGAGCATCGCCCACTGGAGCCAGCACCATGCTTGAGCATATCTCCGGCCAGCGCAGCACGCTGACCGGGCTGTTGTTGCCGTTGGGCGACCGCACCCTGGTCTTGCCCAACGTTGCCGTGGCCGAATTGATCGGGCAGCGGGCGTTGTCTTGCCAGATTGGCGAACCGGCCTGGCACCTGGGCTGGATCGACTGGCGTCAGCAGCGTCTGCCGTTGATTGGCTTCGAGGCGGCCTGTGGCGGCGAAACCGTGTGTGGCGAGCGGGCGCGGATCGTCGTGCTCAATGCACTGGGGGATACCGGGCTGCGTTACCTGGCGCTGCTGCTGCAGGATATTCCGCGCTCGTGCAAGCTCGACAGCCAGCTCAATTATGTTGATGTGCCGCTGGCTGAACTGGAGGTGGCGGCGGTGCAGGTGGGTGAGCAAGTGGTGCGGGTGCCAGATCTGGTGGGGTTGGAGCGGATGGTGCGTGACGCGGATCTGCAACCTGATGCCGGTTAGCATTGCGGCTGGACGCTGATGTAGCCTTGGTACGCGACATGAGGAACCTGCCTGGCCATCGGAGGTCTTTTTCTGCATGTATTACGGTGAACGCTTCAACGCCTGGACCCATCTGGTCGGCGCGCTACTCGCAGCAACAGGGGCTATCTGGCTGATCGTCACGGCCGGGTTGCAAGGCGATCCGTGGAAGATCGTCAGCTTCTCCATCTACGGCGGCACCCTGTTGTTGCTTTACAGCATCTCCACGCTCTATCACAGCACTCGCGGCCGGGCGAAAGTGATCATGCGCAAGCTTGATCACCTGTCGATCTATCTGCTGATTGCCGGTAGCTATACCCCGTTCTGCCTGGTCAGCCTGCGCGGGCCGTGGGGCTGGAGCCTGTTTGGGGTGGTCTGGGGGCTTGCCGTGATCGGCATGTTGCAGGAGATCAAGCCGCGTTCTGAAGCGCGCGTGCTGTCGATCATCATCTACGCGGTGATGGGCTGGATCGTGCTGGTTGCGGTCGACCCTCTGCTGCACACCCTCGGTACTGCGGGCTTCGCCTGGCTGGCGGCGGGAGGTGTGTGCTACACCGTCGGCATCATCTTCTTTGCCTTCGACAGGCGCTTTCGCCATTGGCATGGCATTTGGCACTTGTTCGTCATCGCCGGTAGCCTGCTGCACTTTATCGCAGTGAGTTTTTACGTTCGTTAGCCTGCGCTTGAAAAGGGTGGTTCCCGGATTGTTGGGGGCGCTGGGGCTGCTGCTGGGGCTTGTGGGTTGTGGGCTTATCCATTTGGTGTGGTGGTGCCATTGGCCCCTTCCGCCCTTACGGCCATCCCTTTCAAGGTCTTTGAAATTTGGTCTGGCTTGAGTGAGCCGGGGGCGCTGCGCACCCCTTTCGCGACACAAGGCCGCTCCCACAAGGGCGAACCGCACCGTTCTTGAGACATGCGCTATCCCTGTGGGAGCGGCCTTGTGTCGCGAAAGGGCTGCGTAGCGGCCCCGGCGATCTCAAGCCAAGCGCAATTTCGGAACACCTTGAAAGGGATGGCCCTTACGGCGGGTCACTTTTCTTGGAAAAAAGTAACCAAAAACCGCTTGCTCCTGCATCCGGCCCTCCGCTGCGCTCTTTGTTTATTTACCAGCGGATCTATGGTGTGGCTGGCAGGGCTGCGCCCTGCGATTTGCATTGGCAGTACCGGCCTCTTCGCGGGGCAAGTCGGATCGCCGCACCGCCGCTCCTACAGGGATTGCGCCGAATTCAAAATCTGCGCCAACCCTGTAGGAGCGGGCTTGTCCCGCGAAGAGGCCCGAATACCCACCACCCATGCCACTATCAAAAACACCGCCAGCCCAGACGCCACCCGTAACTTCGCGACGTCAGGAGGCCGGATGCAGGAGCAGGCGGTTTTTGGTTACTTTTTTCCAAGAAAAAAAGTGACCCGCCGTAAGGGCGGAAGGGGCCATTACAGCCACTACATCAAATGGATAAGCCCACAATCCCTAAGCCAGCCAGCCAGCCAGCCAAGCCAATAGATCAGCCCCCTAGCAACCCGTGAATAACCTTAAAAATCGCCCCACAACTGCTGGGCCACAGACAATGCCACCACCGGCGCGGTCTCGGTACGCAGCACCCGCGGACCGAGGCGCGCGGCGTGGAAACCGGCAGTCTTGGCCTGGTCGACCTCGGCGTCGCTCAGGCCGCCTTCAGGGCCGATCAGGAAGGCCAGGCGCGCCGGGCGTTGATGGCTGGTCAGCGGCTCCGCGACCGGATGCAGGACCAGCTTGAGGTCTGCCTCGGTTGCCTTGAGCCATTCGGCCAGGGTCAGCGGTGGGTGGATCACCGGCAGGGTCGAGCGGCCGCACTGCTCGCAGGCACTCATTGCCACCTGGCGCCAGTGGGCCAGGCGCTTGTCGGCGCGTTCATCCTTCAGGCGCACTTCGCAACGTTCGCTGACGATCGGGGTAATCGCGTTGGCGCCCAGCTCGGTGGCTTTCTGGATCGCCCAGTCCATCCGCTCGCCACGCGACAGGCCCTGGCCCAGGTGAATGTGCAGAGGCGACTCGAGTTGGCCGGGGAGAGCCTGGTCGAGGCTGACACGAACGTTTTTCTTGCCGACTTCGAGCAGTTGGCCGAGGTATTCCTCGCCGCTGCCGTCGAACAGTTGCACGGCGTCGCCGGCGCTCATGCGCAGGACGCGGCCGATGTAGTGGGCCTGGGCTTCCGGCAGGTCATGCTCGCCGAGGGACAGGGGGGCGTCGATGAAGAAGCGGGACAGTCTCATGGTTCTGCTCAAGGATGGGGGCACTGATTTCCCTGCAGGAGCGGGCTTGCCCCGCGAACACCCGCGAAGCGGGTGCCATGCACGGCGTCGCCTGCTTCGCGGGGCAAGCCCGCTCCTACAGGGTATGTGGCGATGCTGGGGCTAGCCCGGATCGCGAAAATCGGGGTGGAAATTTGCCGGCACGGCCACGCTGATGCTGCTGCGTGTTGCGATATCGATGCCCTCGCTGGCTACCTCGGCCAAGAAGTCGATCTGCTCCGGGGTGATCACGTACGGCGGCAGGAAGTACACCACGCTGCCCAGCGGGCGCAGCAGGGCACCGCGGGTCAGGGCATGCTCGAACACCTTCAGGCCACGCCGCTCCTGCCACGGGTAGGCCGCCTTGGTGGCCTTGTCCTGGACCATCTCGATGGCCAGGGCCATGCCGGTCTGGCGGATCTCGGCCACGTGCGGATGGTCGGCGAGGTGCGCGGTAGCGCTGGCCATGCGTGCCGACAGGGCCTTGTTGGCTTCGATCACGTTGTCTTGCTCGAAGATATCCAGGGTCGCCAGCGCGGCGGCGCAGGCCAGCGGGTTGCCGGTGTAGCTGTGCGAGTGGAGGAACGCGCGCAGGGTCGGGTAATCGTCGTAGAAGGCCTGGTACACGTCATCGGTGGTCAGGCAGGCGGCCAGCGGCAGGTAACCACCGGTCAGCGCCTTGGACAGGCACAGGAAGTCTGGGCGAATGCCCGCCTGCTCGCAGGCGAACATCGTCCCGGTGCGGCCGAAGCCTACGGCAATCTCATCGTGGATCAGGTGCACGCCATAACGGTCGCAGGCCTCGCGCAGCAGCTTGAGGTAGATCGGATGGTACATGCGCATGCCGCCGGCACCCTGGATCAACGGCTCGACGATCACTGCGGCGACGCTGGCGTGATGCTCGGCGAGGGTTTGCTCCATCGCCGCGAACATCGTCCGCGAATGCGCCTCCCAGCTCACCCCTTCGGGGCGCAGGTAGCAGTCCGGGCTGGGCACCTTGAGGGTGTCGAGCAGCAGCGCCTTGTAAGTCTCGGTGAACAACGGCACATCGCCCACCGACATCGCCGCGATGGTTTCGCCGTGGTAGCTGTTGGTCAGGGTGACGAAGCGCTTCTTGTCTGGCTGACCCTTGTTCAGCCAGTAATGGAAGCTCATCTTCAACGCCACTTCGATGCACGACGAACCGTTGTCGGCATAGAACACCCGGTCGAGCCCGGCCGGGGTCATCGCCACCAGGCGCTCGGACAGCTCGATCACCGGCTGGTGGCTGAAGCCTGCGAGGATGACGTGTTCGAGCTGGTCGACCTGATCCTTGATGCGTTGGTTGATACGCGGGTTAGCGTGACCGAACACGTTGACCCACCACGAACTGACGGCGTCCAGGTAGCGTTTGCCCTCGAAGTCCTCCAGCCAGACGCCCTCGCCGCGCTTGATCGGGATCAGCGGCAGCTGCTCGTGGTCTTTCATCTGGGTGCAGGGGTGCCACAGGACCTTCAGGTCGCGTTGCATCCACTGATCATTGAGGCCCATCGGCACTTCTCCTGGCGGCACGGCTTGGTTTGACCGCATAAGCCTAAGCAAAGGTGCCGGGCATCACAACCGTGTTCGACATCGCTGGGCTATGGCTGGATAGAACGGCTGGATAGAAATACCAGCCGGATAAACGACTTGTTGTCGCTGTGCTGGCAGGGTGCCCAAGGGTGACGTATTCTTAACGCATCATATCCGGGGCGTTCTTCCCCACCTTCATTGACCTATTTCAACCGGAGTTCGCCGACATGGCTGCTGCTTGGGTGCGCCTGTGCGCGTTGGTATTGATCGGTGTCACCAGCGGTGCCGCGCTGGCGAAAGACACGCCCCCGACGGCAATCGTCGTCGGCGGCGGCCTGGCGGGCCTGACCGCAGCCTACGAGCTGCAGAGCAAGGGTTGGCAGGTGACCTTGCTGGAGGCCAAGTCCGGCATGGGCGGGCGCTCTGGCCTGGCCACCAGTGAATGGATCGGCAACGGCAAGGCGCAGCCGGTGCTCAACCAATACATCGACCGTTTCAAACTTGAAACACTGCCGGCGCCGGAGTTTGTGCGTACTCCCGGGTATCTGATCGACGGTGAGTATTTCAGCGCTGCCGAGCTGACCACCAAGCAGCCAGCGACCGCCGAGGCGCTCAAGCGCTACGAGAAGACCCTGGATGATCTGGCCCGCTCTATCGATGACCCGCTGACCCCGCAGGCGAACAGCACCTTGTTCGCCCTCGATCAGATCAACGTCTCCAGCTGGCTCGACAAGCTGCAATTGCCATCAACCGCTCGTCAGTTGATCAATCAGCAGATTCGCACCCGCTATGACGAGCCGTCGCGCTTGTCGCTGCTGTACTTTGCCCAGCAGACCCGGGTCTATCGTGGCGTCAGTGACCGTGACCTGCGCGCAGCGCGTTTGCCTGGCGGTAGCCCGGTGCTGGCGCAGGCGTTCGTCAAACAGCTGAAAACCATCAAGACCAGCTCGCCGGTAACCGCCATTGTCCAGAGCAAGGACGGTGTCACGGTGAAAGTCGGCAGTGTCGGTTACCAGGCCGACTACCTGGTAATGGCCGTGCCGTTGCGCGCCCTGGGCAAGATTCAGATGACCCCAGGCCTGGACAGCCAGCACTTGGCTGCCCTGAAAGGTACCAACTACGGCTGGCGTGACCAGCTGATGCTCAAGTTCAAGCAGCCGGTCTGGGAAAGCCGGGCGCGCATGTCCGGTGAGATCTTCAGCAACACTGGTCTGGGCATGTTGTGGATCGAGCCAGCCCTCAAGGGCGGTGCCAACGTGGTGATCAACCTGTCGGGCGACAACGCGCGCCTGCTGCAGGCGTTTGGCGACAAGCAGATGGTCGATCAGGTACTGATTCGCCTGCACGCGTTTTATCCACAAGCCCGTGGGGCCTTTACCGGCTATGAAGTGAAGCGCTACAGCACCGATGCAGGCACTGGGGGGGCTTATCTGGCCTACGGCCCAGGGCAGATCAGCAAGTACTGGCGCCTGTGGGAGCGTCCGGTGCAGCGCATCGCCTTTGCCGGTGAGCACACCGATGCGCTTTATCCGGGCACTCTCGAAGGTGCCTTGCGCAGTGGTCAGCGCGCGGCGGGGCAGGTGCAGGACCTGGCCGCCGGCAAGTCGTTCGACCCGGCCAAGGCTGCGCCGATCGCAGCGGCAGCGGCTGCAGGTGCGGTGGCTGCGAAAGACAAAGGAGGATTCTTCTCCAACCTGTTCGGCGGCTCCAGCAAGACCGACAAGCAAGACCAGGCATCCGCCAAGGCCGAGCCGGTGACCGCAAAGGAGACTGATCAGGTTAAAAAGCCGGGCTTCTTCTCCCGCCTGTTTGGTGGTGGCGACAAGCCTGAAGTGAAGGCTGCACCGATTGCCAAGGCCGAAGAGGTCGCCCCGGTTGCCGCGCCGGCTCCGGTAGCGGCGCCGGTGACACCTGCGCCTGCGGCCAAGGAAGCTGCAGTCAAGCCGGCGGCGAGCAAGGCTGCGCCTGCCAAGCATGCGCCGGCGCACAAGCCCGCCGCCAAGCCGGTAGCGAAGTCTGAGGCGGCCAAGAAAGCCGCGGCCAAGCCTGCGCCAGTGAAAAAGCCGGTGGCCAATACTCAGGCCAAGGCCAGCTGATACCTTGAGATTGCCGGGGCCGCTTCGCGGCCCTTTCGCGACACAAGGCCGCTCCCACAAGGACAACGCCGCCTTCGAGGCATGCACAGAACGTGTGGGAGCGGCCTTGTGTCGCGATAGGGCTGCGCAGCAGCCCCAGCAATCTCGAGAGCACCGCCCCCTCCGCAGAATTTCCGCTATGGTTAATGTTTCCTTAATAGCGAATGCACAGAATAACCATCGGTAAATCCGATAATAAGAAGCGGTTTTTTCTGCTTTTATTCGATACGTTTCGCGTTAATCTGTGCACAGCTTCCACGGGGAATTACGCCAACATGCAAGTTCGCAACTCACCTTCTCGCTATGGCCTGGTCAGCATCGTCATGCACTGGGGTGTGGCCTTGGCAGTCTTCGGGCTGTTCGCCCTGGGCCTGTGGATGGTCGGGCTCGACTACTACAACCCCTGGCGCAAATCGGGCCCAGACCTGCACAAGAGCATCGGTCTGGTGCTGTTGGCGGTAATGCTGCTGCGGGTTGTCTGGCGTTTCCTCAGCCCACCGCCGCCAGCGCCGGCCAACCACGGGCCACTGACCCGCATGGCTGCCAAGCTGGGCCATCTGGCCCTGTACCTGGGGCTGTTTGCGGTGATGATCGCGGGCTACCTGATTTCTACCGCCGATGGTGTCGGGATCCCGGTCTTCGGCCTGTTCGAAGTACCGGCCCTGCTGAGCAATCTGCCTGACCAGGCCGATACCGCCGGCGTGGTTCATTTCTACCTGGCCTGGGGGTTGGTGATCTTCGCCGTCCTGCATGGCCTGGCTGCCCTGAAACACCATTTCATCGACCGTGACGCGACCCTGACTCGCATGCTGGGCCGCAAAGCTTGACTCTCAACCTCAATTGCAAGGAATAGAAAGGATGTTGAAAAAGACTTTTGCCGCTCTGGCGCTCGGTACCGCACTGTTCTCCGCTGGCCAGGCCATGGCTGCCGATTACAAGATCGACAAGGAAGGCCAGCACGCGTTCGTTGACTGGAAGATCAGCCACCTGGGCTACAGCTTCATTCACGGCACCTTCAAGGACTTCGACGGCGCGTTCAGCTGGGACAGCGCCAAGCCTGAGGCCAGCAAGATCAACGTTGACCTGAAAACCGCGAGCCTGTGGTCCAACCACGCCGAGCGTGACAAGCACATCGCCAGCGCTGACTTCCTTGACGTGAAGAAGTACCCAGACGCCAAGTTCGTCTCCACCGCAGTCAAATCGACCGGTGACAAGACTGCCGATGTGACCGGTGACCTGACCCTGCATGGCGTGACCAAGCCGGTCACCTTCAAGGCTACCTTCAACGGCGAAGGCAAGGATCCATGGGGCGGCGAGCGTGCTGGCTTCAACGCCAAGACTACGCTGAACCTGAGCGACTTCGGCATCAAGGGCCCAGGCCCGACTTCGCAGACCCTGGACCTGGACATCAGCCTGGAAGGCGTCAAGCAGAAGTGATGGGTTGAGTGGTTGGCCTCTTCGCGGGGCAAGCTCGCTCCTACAGGGGCCAGGTCGATCACCTGTTTTGTGATCACTCAGAACCTGTAGGAGCGGGCTTGCCCCGCGAAAAACGCACCACCGATTCAAGCCCCAATGAAAAAGCCGCCCATTCGGGCGGCTTTTTCATGTCTGCAAACGCGTAATCAGCGATTACGGGTCAGCAGTGCCGGGCGTTCGCCACGTGGGCGGCTCGGCAGATCGTCCAATTGCTCTGGCGTTGGGTAACGGTCGAGCTTGGATTCCTTGCGGATGATCACCGGCTGGCTTTGCGATTCGCGCGGGTTGCGCACTGCCGGTTCCTGGCGGGCGCTGTCATCACGGCCGGCCGAGCGGTTACGGCCCGGGTTGCCGTCACGACGACCCCCACCGTTGTTGCTGCGCGGACGCTTCTCGCCCGAGCCTGCGCCCGAACCCTGGCGCGGCTGGCCGTTGTTGCTGCGGCCCTGGTTCGGGGCACCGCCGCCAGCAGCGCGCGGTGCGCTGCCCTGCGGCTGACCCTGGCCGGCAGTAGCGCCAGGACGACGATTGCGGCCCTGGTTCTTGGCGTTCTGGTAAGGGCTGACGTAGTCGGCGCGGTTACCGAAGTTGTCGACCTCATCGTCAAGGAACACTTCCGGGTCACGGTTGCCGGAGGCTTCACGCTTCTCGCCCTGAGCGGCCTGCTGCTGACGTGGCTTGTTGTCACGTGGCTTGCGCGGCTGCTGTTGCGGCTTGTCGCCAGCCTTTTTCTCGGCAGGCTTGTCAGCGGCGGGTTGCTTGGCCTTGCCTTTGTCCTTTCCCTTATCCTTGCGACCGCCGTTGCTGTCTTTGCTGGCGTCGCCACGCGGCTGGTTACGGCCACCGCGGCCAGTGCCTTGCGGACGCTCACGCACTTCCGGCTTCTCGGCTTCAACCTGGCTGGCATCAAAGCCCATCAGGTCGCCATCCTGAATCTTCTGGCGAGTGACGCGCTCGATGCTCTTGAGCAGCTTCTCTTCATCTGGGGCAACCAGCGAGATGGCCTCGCCCGAGCGACCGGCACGGCCGGTACGACCGATGCGGTGAACGTAGTCTTCCTCAACGTTCGGCAGCTCGAAGTTGACCACGTGCGGCAGCTGGTCGATGTCCAGGCCACGCGCAGCAATGTCGGTGGCAACCAGGATGCGTACGGTGTTGGCCTTGAAGTCGGCCAGGGCCTTGGTGCGCGCGTTCTGGCTCTTGTTGCCGTGGATCGCGGCAGCCGGCAGGCCGTGCTTCTCGAGGTACTCGGCAAGGCGGTTGGCGCCGTGCTTGGTACGGGTGAACACCAGTACCTGTTCCCAGGCACCGAGGGTGATCAGGTGCGCCAGCAGAGCACGCTTGTGGCTGGCCGGCAGGCGATAGACGCGCTGCTCGATACGCTCGACGGTGGTGTTCGGCGGCGTGACCTCGATGCGCTCGGGGTTGTGCAGGAGCTTGTCGGCGAGGTCGGTGATGTCTTTGGAGAAGGTCGCCGAGAACAGCAGGTTCTGGCGCTTGGACGGCAGCCGCGCAAGGACCTTCTTGACGTCATGGATGAAGCCCATGTCGAGCATGCGGTCGGCTTCATCGAGTACCAGGATCTCGACATGCGAGAGGTCGACCTTGCCTTGGCCGGCCAGGTCGAGCAGGCGACCCGGGCACGCCACGAGGACGTCGACGCCCTTGGCCATGGCCTGGACCTGCGGGTTCATGCCAACGCCACCGAAGATGCAGGTGCTGACCAGGCTCAGGTCACGGGCGTAGACCTTGAAGCTGTCGTGCACCTGTGCGGCCAGTTCGCGGGTTGGCGTCAGGACCAGTACGCGGGGTTGACGCGGGCCGTGACGCTGGGATTTATCCGGGTGGCCACCCGGGAACAGGCGCTCGAGGATTGGCAGGGCGAAGCCGCCGGTTTTACCTGTACCTGTCTGTGCGGCGACCATCAGGTCGCGACCTTGCAACACGGCGGGAATGGCCCGCTGTTGCACCGGGGTGGGCTGGGTATAGCCCGCTGCCTCGATAGCGCGGACAAGTGCCTCGGAGAGACCGAGGGAAGCAAAGGACATGGGCAATCCTGTTCTCGTGGGGGCTAGGCCCTATGGGGTGATCTGCCTGGCGCGACGGGCATCTGAGGGATGCGATCGCGTCCGGTCCAGCTTGGCGTTCACTGCGCATCCGGGAGGCGGCGGGTAGGCACTTATGGAGTGCATTGCCACCGATCGAGATGCCTGTTGCGAGGCCGAGCGTCCGGGCGTGAGCCTGGCGGGAAGGCCCGAGTATAACAGAGCTATCGCGGCGTGCTGCTTTCCTGCTGCTCAACGGCTTCAGGAATGTGCCCAGCTGGTGGCTGATGGCGCGCAATGAGGGCGGCATAGGCGGGTTCTTGCTTGAAATGGCGCAGTTCGTCGGCGAACGCGCGCGCCAGTTTGTCGCGCCCAGGTTTGCGTACCAAACCCAGAAACTGCTGGTCGCGGCTGACTACCAGCGGCTGTTCTTCGACCTGGCCCACCAGCCCAAGCCGTTGCTGCAGGTGTCGGCTCACCCGCCGGTCGGTCACCAGCAGGTCGATTCGGTCAAGCATCAGCTTGCCGAAGTTGGCCTCATGGGTGGGACCAGGCTCACGCCTGAAGAGCGGCGACTGGTTGAATGCCGAGCCGTAGTTGTAGCCCGGTGAAATGCCGACGGACAGGCCTTTGAGGTCTTCCAGGCGCTGGACAGGCGGGCGCTGGCTGCGCTTGCGCACGAGGACGAACTCGACAGTGGACAAGGGCTCGTCGGGGAAGACCATGAACACGTTGCGTGCCTCGCTCTGGAAAATGTCCAGAACGCCGTCGGCCAAGCCTTGTTCAACCATTGCCAGACAGCGCTTCCAAGGCAGGAACTGCCAGTCGACTTCAACGCCCAGGCGCTGGAAAACCGCTTCTGCGACTTCGTAGTCGAGGCCTTTGGGTTGGCCGTTTTCCTGATACAGATAGGGCGCCCAATCGTCGCTGACCAGGCGCAGACGTTCGGCTTGAGCAAGCGGGCTCAGGCAGGTCAGTAGCAGCAGGCAGAGGGTCAGGGTGAGGCGCGGCATGGCGTGAGAGTACGCCGTCCGTCAGGTGCTGAGAAGTGAAGCGGGGTGGTGCAAATGTATTTTTTTGTACAGGCCAGGGCCGTTTGCTGGCCCTGGCAAACTGCTGCCTTGAGGCCGTAAGGGCCCCAAGGACTTGATGCGCTAGCGCGGCAGCTTCAGGTTGTTCCAGATTGCCAGGCTCGGTTCGGCCTGGTTCAGGGTGTAGAAGTGCAGGCCCGGTGCGCCGCCTTGCAGCAGTTGCTCGCACATGCGGCTGATCACTTCTTCGCCGAAGGCCTGGATGCTGGCGGTGTCGTCGCCATAGGCTTCCAGCTGCTTGCGGATCCAGCGCGGCAGCTCGGCACCACAGGCATCGGAGAAGCGCGCCAGCTTGCTGTAGTTGGTGATCGGCATGATGCCGGGCACTACCGGGATGTCGACGCCCATCTTCTGCACGCGATCGACAAAGTAGAAATAGCTGTCGGCGTTGAAGAAGTACTGGGTGATGGCGCTGTCGGCACCGGCCTTGACCTTGTGCACGAAGTTGGCCAGGTCGGCCTCGAAGTTCTGCGCCTGGGGATGCATCTCAGGGTAGGCAGCGACTTCCAGGTGGAAGTGGTCGCCACTCTCCTGGCGAATGAACTCGACCAGGTCGCTGGCGTAACGCAGTTCACCCGAGGCCATGCCCATGCCGGACGGCAGGTCGCCACGCAGGGCGACGATGCGCTTGATCCCGGCGGCTTTGTACTCGTCGAGCAGTGCGCGCAGGTCAGCCTTGGTGTCGCCGACGCACGACAGGTGCGGGGCGGCGGCGACCTTCACTTCGCTCTCCAGCTGCAGCACGGTGTTCAGCGTGCGGTCGCGGGTCGAGCCACCGGCACCGTAGGTGCAGGAGAAGAAATCGGGGTTGTAGGTGGCCAGCTGGCGGGCTACGCCCATCAGCTTTTCATGACCGGCTTCGGTCTTGGTCGGGAAGAATTCGAAACTGTAACGGCGTTCTTGGGACATCTTTCAATCCTCAGCGGCAAGCTCAGGGCTGCGCGCTGCAAGTAAAAGCCAGGGCGGTGTGGGCCGGCCTGGCTTGGGCATCTTTCAAGATCCGTACTGCGAGCGCCACGCGGACGCTCGCAGCCAGCCGCTTAGTAGCGGTAGGCGTCCGGCTTGAACGGGCCTTCGACAGTCACGCCGATGTACTCGGCCTGCTGGGTGGTCAGTTGGGTGACGACGCCGCCGAAGCCGCGGACCATTTCCAGGGCCACTTCTTCGTCAAGCTTCTTCGGCAGTACTTCGACAGTCAGGCGCTCGGCTTTCTGTGCTGGCGACAGGTCGGCGTACTTCTGCTCGAACAGGAAGATCTGCGCCAGTACCTGGTTGGCGAACGAGCCGTCCATGATCCGGCTTGGGTGGCCAGTGGCGTTGCCCAGGTTGACCAGACGGCCTTCGGCCAGCAGGATCAGGTAGTCGTCGTTCTGCGGATCGAAGTCGCCAGCGCCGGTACGGTGGATCTTGTGTACCTGCGGCTTGACCTCTTCCCATGCCCAGTTCTTGCGCATGAAGGCGGTGTCGATCTCGTTGTCGAAGTGACCGATGTTGCACACCACGGCGCGCTTCTTCAGGGCCTTGAGCATGTTGGCGTCGCAGACGTTGACGTTACCGGTAGTGGTGACGATCAGGTCGATTTTGCCCAGCAGGGCCTTGTCGATGCTTGCTTCAGTGCCGTTGTTGATACCGTCGATGAACGGCGAGACCAGCTCGAAGCCGTCCATGCAGGCCTGCATGGCGCAGATCGGGTCAACTTCGGAAACCTTGACGATCATGCCTTCCTGACGCAGCGACTGGGCCGAACCCTTGCCCACGTCGCCGTAACCGATGACCAGCGCCTGCTTGCCCGACAGCAGGTGGTCGGTGCCGCGCTTGATGGCGTCGTTGAGGCTATGACGGCAGCCGTACTTGTTGTCGTTCTTGCTCTTGGTGACCGAGTCGTTGACGTTGATCGCCGGGACTTTCAGCTCGCCCTTGGCCAGCATGTCGAGCAGACGGTGGACGCCGGTGGTGGTCTCTTCGGTGACGCCGTGGACGCGATCCAGAACCTGTGGGTACTTGTCGTGCAGCAGCTGGGTCAGGTCGCCGCCGTCGTCGAGGATCATGTTGGCGTCCCATGGCTGGCCATCCTTGAGGATGGTCTGCTCCAGGCACCACTCGTACTCTTGCTCGGTTTCACCTTTCCAGGCGAACACCGGGATACCGGCAGCGGCGATCGAGGCAGCGGCCTGGTCCTGGGTGGAGAAGATGTTGCAGGACGACCAGCGCACTTCGGCACCCAGGGCAACCAGGGTTTCGATCAGCACGGCAGTCTGGATGGTCATGTGGATGCAGCCGAGAATCTTCGCACCTTTGAGCGGTTGCTCTTCGAGGTACTTGCGACGCAGGCCCATCAGTGCCGGCATTTCCGATTCGGCGATGATGGTTTCGCGACGGCCCCAGGCGGCCAGGGAGATGTCAGCGACTTTGAAATCGGTAAAACCAGCAGGCGTGTTTACAGCGCTCATGAAGAGCCTCCATTCGTAGTGTGCGAATGGGCGCCGTTGTGCGTTGAGCGTCCGCATGGCGGACAACGCCCCAACCGAGCCTGACAGGTCGAGCCTGCTGCAGCGCCCCTCGGATGGGTGGCGGGCATGGCACCGCGGCGGGTGGCCATGTAAAACGTTGGCGATTATAGCCGTGAGCTGGCTCGAGCCCAAGGTTTTCTGTCGATTAATCGAGACGATAGTCGATCATCAATGGAGACCAGCGGCAGGCTCTGCCATCATGGCTGTACGTAAGCCAAGCTGGTAGGAGCAAAGATGAACTTCCACACCCGCAAGTGGGTTAAACCCGAAGACCTCAACCCCAACGGCACACTGTTCGGTGGCAGCCTGCTGCGCTGGATCGATGAAGAGGCGGCGATCTACGCCATTGTCCAGCTGGGCAACCAGCGCGTGGTGACCAAGTACATCTCGGAGATCAACTTCGTCAGTGCCTCGCGCCAGGGCGACATCATCGAGCTGGGTATCACCGCGACCGAGTTCGGCCGCACCTCGATCACCCTCAAGTGTGAAGTGCGCAACAAGATCACCCGCAAGAGCATCCTCACGGTCGACAAGATGGTCTTCGTCAACCTCGGCGACGATGGCCTGCCGGCCGCCCATGGGCGGACCGAGATCAAGTACGTGTCGGATCAGTTTCCCGACAGCGCCGTCGAGTAACTGATGGGTTGGGGGCGCATCGCGCCCCCAACGCGTCAAGGCTGGGCAGTCACCCCGCGCACCACGCGGCCAATGCTCAAGCCCTGGATCAGGATCGACGCCAGCACCACGATGTAGGTGATCGACAGCAGCAGGTCGCGCTCTTCCCCCACTGGCAGCGACAGCGCCAGGGCCACCGACACCCCGCCACGCAAGCCTCCCCAGGTCAGCACCCGGATGGTCCCCTGCGGCACACTGCGCCAGCGTCGCAGCAAGACGATGGCCGGTGCCACGGTCAGCAGTCGCGACATCAGGACCGCCACCGCCAGTACCCCGCCCGCCGCCAGGTGCAGCCAGTTGAACGGCAGCAGCAACAGCTCCAGGCCGATCAGGGCGAACAGCAATGCGTTGAGCATGTCGTCGATCAATTCCCAGAAACCGTCCATGTAGCGCCGGGTCATGTCGTTCATCGCCAGGTTGCGCCCCAGGTTACCGATGATCAGGCCGGCCACGACCATGGCGATCGGCGCCGACACGTGCAGCTCGTAGCACATTGCCGAACCACCGATGACCAGCGCCAGGGTCAGCATGACCTCGACCTGGTACTGCTCGATGCTCTTGATCATGCGGTAGGTGGCATAGCCGATCAGGCCGCCGAAGGCGATGCCGCCGAGGGCCTCGCGGGCGAAAAGCATGGCCGTCTCGGAAACGCTCGGCGTTTCGCCCAGCTGGACGATGCCCAGCAGCACGGTGAACACCACCACCGCCGTGCCGTCGTTGAACAGCGACTCACCGACGATGGTGGTCTTCAGCGGTTTCGAGGCGTTGGCCGTACGCAGCGCGCCGAGCACCGCGATCGGGTCGGTCGGCGAGATCAGTGCGCCAAACAGCAGGCAGTAGATCAGGCTGACGTGCCAGCCGAACAGGGCGAAGATCCAGTGCGCGAGAAAGCCGATTACCACTGTGGCGATCAGCACGCCCAAGGTGGCCAGCAGGCCGATCGGCCAGCGGTAGCTGCGCAGGTCGCCGAGGTTGACGTGCAGAGCGCCGGCGAACAGCAGGAACGACAGCATCCAGTGCATCAGCAGATCGTTGAAGTCGATCTGGTTCATCAGGCCTTCGACACGTTCTTCCAGGCCAGGGAAGCCGATCAGGCTCAGGCACTGCAGTATCAAGGAGAACAATAGTGCGGTGACCATCACGCCGATAGCCGGCGGCAGGCCGATGAAGCGATAGTTGACGTAGGTAAGGAGGGTGGTCAGGCAGATAAAAGCGGCAACAAGTTCAAGCATCCCGAATCCTGTAAAGAGTGGCTTCCAAGTCGATACCCGAATCGCTCAGGCAGTTCTTTGATGGCCTGGCGATGGCTTCGGGACACACCCTATGACCGGAAATGTTGTAATCGTTCAAAAACTGGGGGCTGCGCAGCAGCCCAACAATCTCCCTGAACCCGCTATATTTGAGCCTTCACAAGCCAAAGGCCCAATCAGGCCTCCTGCAAGGATTCCCGTGTGTTGGCAACCACCCTGGTACTGGTCGCAGCCCTGCTGCATGCCACCTGGAACACCCTGATCAAGTTCAGCGGCGAGCGCCTCCTGGTGATCGCCAGCATGGACGCTGTCGCCCTGATCTTCGCCATCGGCGCTGTTGCCTTCACTGAATTCCCGCCCGGTGAAATCTGGCCCTGGCTGCTCGCCTCGGCGCTGGCCGAGCAGCTCTACCGGGTACTGTTGATCAAGGCCTATCGAGTCGGTGATCTAGGCCTGGTCTATCCTCTGATGCGCGGGCTATCGCCGCTGGTGGTGCTGGGCCTGACGCTGACCTTTGCCGGCGAGTCGCTGAGCCATCAGCAGATCATCGGCATCCTGTTGATCCCGTGCGGGATGGCCTGCCTGCTGTGGCAAGGCGGTGGCGGTGATCGGCTGCCGTGGTCGATGCTGCCGGTGGTGGCGCTGATCGGCCTGTGCATTGGTTGCTACACCTGGTTTGACGGCCAAGCGGTGCGGATGTGGGGCAAACCATGGGATTACCTGGTCTGGCTGACCCTGCTCAGCGCCTGGCCGTTCCCGTTGCTGGCCAGCGTGGCGCGTCGGGCGCCGTTTGCACTGTTCTGGCGGACGCAATGGCGGCTTGGCCTGGCGGTGGGGGTGTGCGTGTTGCTGAGTTACGCCCTGGTGCTGTGGGCGATGCACCTGGGGTCGGTGGCCGAGGCGGCGGCGCTGCGCGAGGTGAGTGTGATCCTCGTGGTGCTGCTGGGCATGCGCTACCTCAAAGAACCTTTTGGCGGGCCAAGGCTCTTAGCTTGCGGGCTGGTCCTGGCGGGCATGCTGGTGATGAAGCTCTGATCCCGATCATTTCGAACAAGGAGTCCTGTCCATGACCGTTGCCCTGTGGTGCATTCTGATTGCGCTGTTCCTGCCACCGCTGTGTGCCTTGATCGCCAAGGTCAGCAGCGGCCGCTTCGGCCTGGGGGCCAACCACGATCCACGTGCGTTTCTCGACAAGCTCGAAGGGTTGCCGCGGCGCGCGCATGCTGCGCAGTTGAATGGCTATGAGGCGTTTCCGGCGTTTGCAGCGGCAGTGCTGGTGGCGGATATCGTCGGCAATGCCGAGCAGGTGACCCAGGACGTACTGGGGGTGATGTACATCACCAGTCGCCTGCTCTACATCATCTGCTACCTGGCGGACTGGGCTGCACTGCGCTCGATCGTGTGGTTTGCCGGGCTGGCGCTGATCGTGGCGTTCTTCGTCATATCGGTCTGAATCAGCCTCGTCCTTTGCGCGGATAACCCGCCCCTGCAGGGTTCATTGCAGTCCCTGTGGGAACGGGTTCAGCCGCGAAAATTCTCCACCGTTCAGGGGACTTTCGGCACCTCTGGCAGCGCCGCGCCCTTCGGCCAGAGCAACCAGATCTGGCCTTGCTGCTTCATGTTGCCGGCCAACTCGCCTGCCGCTGTTCCGGTCCCCCAGAACAGGTCTGCACGCACCTCGCCGGTAATCGCCCCACCGGTGTCCTGCGCGCCGACTGGGCGCACTACCGGGCTGCCATCCGGCCGCGTGGTGGAGAGCCAGAGCAGGCTGCCCAGCGGAATCACCTTGCGGTCGATCGCCACGCTGTAACCTGCGGTCAGCGGCACGTTCAACGAGCCGCGCGGGCCTTCGTTGCTGTCCGGCCGTGCACTGAAGAACACGTAGCTGGGGTTGCTCGCGATCAGCTCCGGTACTCGCTGCGGGTTGGCTTCGGCCCAGGCATGAATAGCGCCCATGCTGACCTCTTCTTGCTTCAACTGCCCCTGCTCGATCAGCCAGCGGCCAATCGGCCGGTAGGGGTGGCCGTTCTGGTCAGCGTAACCCAGGCGCAGTTGACGACCATCTTCCAGTTGCACCCGGCCGGACCCCTGAATCTGCAGGAACTGCAAGTCCATCGGGTCGGTCAGCCAAGCCAGTATCGGCGCCTTGACGCCGTCACGGTAGATCGTCTCGGC
The DNA here is from genome assembly GCF_017875955.1 of Pseudomonas sp. BP8. Taxonomy (GTDB): domain Bacteria; phylum Pseudomonadota; class Gammaproteobacteria; order Pseudomonadales; family Pseudomonadaceae; genus Aquipseudomonas. The sequence continues at coordinate 1,026,427 of NZ_JAGINK010000001.1, forward strand.
GGTGTCATAGGGCTTGAGTACGCGGCCGTCGAGGCGTCCGCGCAGGCGCTTGCCCTTGAGCTCGGGGTAAACGCTGGCCAGGTCGACCACGATCATGTCTTCGGGGATCCCGTACACCGGCACCTGGGCGGTTGGCGTCTGCTTGAGGCTGCCAGGATAGACCGGCTCGTAATAGCCGGTGATCAACCCGTTGGCGCTGTTCTCGGCCGAGCGCAGCCCGTACACCTGCAGGTTCTGTTGCAGGAATCCGCGCGCTTGGGCAGGGTCGTCGGCAATGTGCTGGGCGGCCTCGCAGGTAGAGGCCCAGACCGGATCGCGCTTGAGCTTCTCGCAACCGTTGCGCCACGCCTGGAAACCGGCCAGCAGGTCGGCGTCGCTGACGCTGGGCAGGTCGTCCCAGGTGGCAGGGGCATAGGTGGCAATGGCGTGAGGTTCGGGCTTGGCGCTTTCGCCGCCGTTGCAGCCGGCCAGCAGGGCCAGGGCGGGGAAGGCCCAGGCGAGGTGGCGCAGAGCAAATGTCATGGCTGAATCCTTGAACGGGTGGCCGTTTACGGCTACCCCTGTTTTTCGTATGGGTATTGGTGTTTGTCGAGCAGGCGAGGATACTGTCGGCCCCATTCCGATGCCAATGTGACCGTGATGTTCAAATGTTTCACCGTGCTGCTGCTGGCCAGCCTGTCCCTGTTGGGCTGCGACCGGGTCGATCCTAACTCACCGCTGGGGCAGCGCAAGGCGATCTTCAAGGAGATGCTGAAAACCAGTGAGGACATGGGCGGCATGCTGCGCGGCCGATTGCCCTTCGATGCAGCTGGATTTGCCAAGGGGGCAGAGAAGCTCGACGGCCTGGCACATGCCCCATGGGAGCATTTTCCACAGGTGCAGGATCAAGGCGACAGCAGTGCCCGGGCCGACGTGTGGCAGCGTCAGGCGCGCTTTACGGATCTGGCACGACAGTTGGAAGGGGTGACCGGCGAGCTGCTACAGGTAAGCCGTAACCAGCCGCTGGAGGCGCAGCAGTTGCAGGTGCCGATGGATAAGGTGGAAGCCGCCTGCAAAGCTTGCCATGCCGAGTTTCGCAATCATTGAAGGCAAGAGCAGGCAAGCCTGCTCCTGGATGATTGCACTGGCGCTTACTTGTCGAGCTCGGCCTGCGCCTGCTCAAGCTCTGCTTCAGACTCGGCCAGCTTGTTCTTGCGCGTGGCAATCTTGTCAGCATCGCCCTTGGCCTCGGCTTGCTGCAGATCCGCCTGGCGCTCTGCGACTTCCGCCTTGGCCTTGTCGATCTTGGCCTGACGTTCGGCCTTCAGGCCCTCATCGGTGCAGTGTTCGGTGTTTTCCTTGAGCGCTTTTTCAAGCCCCCTGATCTGCCCCGAATTGTTCTGCGCGCGGGCTTGCGCCAGCTGATTCTCGATAGCGCTGCGCTTGGCTGCACACCCCGTCAGGCCGGGGCTGAGAATCTGCGCTGCCTGCAGTGTGCCTGCGGCGAGGCCGAGCACGCTCAGCAAGGCAAGTGAAGAAAACAGTTTCATGAGAGCCTCCTTTCGGGGCAAGGGTTGAGTGGGGTTGGGGCAATAGTGCTCGCAACCCGCGGCCAATTGAACCCATGCAGATAAATACGGCCTCTTGTTCAGAAAAATCTTACGCGCTTAAAGGACTATCTGGACTGACATCAACGCTCAAGGTCGTCTAGAGCAGCTTCCAGTTCCTTCTTCGACTCTGCCAGCTTGTCCTTGCGCTTGTTGATCTTCTCCGCGTCTCCTCGCTTCATGGCCTTGTCCAGGTCCTTGGTGCGCTTGTTCACTTCGTGGCGGGCATCGAGCACCTTTTGCTCACGCTCCTTGCGCAGGCTGGCATCGGTGCAATTGGCAGTGACTTCGCTCAGGGCCGTTTCCAGGCCGGCCTGCTGATGGCTGTTGCCATGGGCGCGGGCCTGTTCGATCTGTTCGCTGATGGCGTGTTTCTTGGCTGCGCAACCGGTCAGCCCGGGCTGCTGGTCGGCAGCCAGTGCGCTTTGGGCAGTCAGGCCAATCAAGGCGGACAGGGCAAGGGACGAGAGCAGTTTCATCGGGGACTCCATTCGGGGCAGGGCGGCGGAAAGGGAAATGCTGCCCTGATCCGGCAAATTTAGAAACCCTTGATTGCATGCAGGCGCAGTTGGTCGGCCAGGATCTGCAGCTCATCGTGGCTGAAAAAAGCCTGCAGTTGCGCGGCACGGCCACGCCCGACACCAGGCTCGGCCAACCATTGCTCGGTGTTTCTGGCGGCCAGGGTTTGCCAGTCTGGGCCCAGCGCGAGGCTTTTCGGCGCGGGCACGCCAAGCGCGCGTAGCCAGCGTTCGAAGGGCTGCTGGCGGGCCTGCTCGAACATGTGCAGGAGTTGATCGGCACGCGTTGCGCCAATCCCGGGCACTCGCAGCAATTGGCTACGGTCCAGGGCCAGCCAGTCGTCCAGATTGCTGACAACGCCGCTCTCGACCATTGCCGCCCAGCTTGCCGAGCCCAGCCGTGACATGCCCAGGCCTTGTTTGCCACTGAGCCAGTTCAGTCGCGCGACGAATTGCGGGCGACAGGCTTGGCTGTCCTGCCAGCAGCTGAGCGGGTGATGCTGTTCAGGGGCTGGTTGATTGACCGGTAAGCGCTCGGCGTTGCGCTGGACCACGCTGTCGAAACGGGGAATTGTCAGCCCCGCCAGGCTGATCGCCACCTGGTCTCCAGGGCGGATATCCAGTGCCTGCCAGCGCGCCAGCGAGCCCAGGCTGACCTGGCTGATGCGCCGATCATCCAGCAGCAGCGGTTGGACCAGCAGCAACGGCGTGATGCGCCCAGTGCGGCCAATGCTGAAACGTACGTCACGGACTTCGGCCAACGCCTGACGGAACGGGTATTTCCAGGCGGCGATCCAGTACGGGGCGTTGGCTTGCCAGCGCTCGGCGGGAGGCCGGCTGTCCTGACGCAGGATGACCCCGTCAGTGGCGAACGGCAGCGCCGAGCGGTACCAGTGCTGGCGCCAATGTGCGGCGTCGGCGTAGCTGGATATGGCAATGCTGTAGCGTTGGCTGTCGGCGAAACCCAGCGCCGCTAGCTGGGTCAGACGCTCGGCCTGGGAGGCTGGACCATTGGGCCAGTCCCAGACGAACAGCCCGACCTGCGCACCGTGCTCGGTGCCGAACTGCTTGCGTGCCATCAGGCCGGCGATGCTGCCGCGGGCGTTCAGCCCCCCGGCCGTGGCTTGCACATGCTGGTCGAGCCGCCAGTAGAGTTCGCCTTGCAGGACCAGGTCGTCTGGCCCGGGCAATTGGCGGGTGATGCCGGTGAGCGCGGCGATGTGCCGGCTCCAGTCATGACCCTGCACGCCATCGCCACGACTGAGCAGTTGCGCCAGCTGGCCTTGGCGAAAAATCAGCGAAACCGCCACACCGTCGACCTTGGGCTGGATCCAGACATTGTGTTTGCCGCGCAGCCAGCGGGTCACAGCTTGATCGTCGTGCAGCTTGGCGACGCCGGTGTGCGGCACGGGGTGGGGGATGGGGCCGCGCGCGGTTGCCAGTGGGTTGTCGTCGGTGGTGATGGCGAGGCAGGTGCGCAGGTGGTGCAAGCGTTGACGGCTCTGGTCGTAGATCTCGTCGGTTACCAGCGAAACGCCGAGGCGGTGGTAGTGGTCGTCCCACTGGGCCACGGTTTGCTGGAGTTGGCTGAGCTCGAGGCGGGCTTGTGCGGCGGGGGTGGGCGGGCAGGAGGCAGCGTGAGCTGTGGATAGACAGGCGAGTGTCAGAAGGCAGGCGAACAGCTTTAGCAACATGGCCAGCGTCCTTGCTTGGCGAGATGAGTGCTCAGCCTAGGTTGGTGCAGTTGAAGGTGCGGGTGAGAGTTGTCAGGTGATATGTCAATGGAATCGAGGGGGTGGGCTTATCCGTTAGATGTGGTGACTTTTTCTGGCCCCTTCCGCCCTTACGGCCAACCCTTTCAAGGTGTTCTGAAATTGCGCTTGGCGTGAGCTCGCCGGGGCCGCTGCGCGCCCCTTTCCGACCGGTCCGGCGCCCCGGCAAGGCCGCTCCCACATGGACGGCGCCGTGCAGTGACTTTCATGTATTGAACAAAAAATGGGCAACACTCCATCCTGTGGGAGCGGCCTTGCCGGGGCGCCGGACCGGTCGGAAAGGGCTGCGCAGCGGCCCCGGCGAGCTCAAGCCAAAGAAAAATTCAGAAAAATGCAGGCAGCCAGCCAAGCCAAGCCAAGCCAACAGATCATCTCCCCCCTACAATCCGCGAAGAACCAAAAAAAAGCCCCCACCGATCACTCGGCAGAGGCTTTCGTTTACCGCTGCAGAAAAATTACAGCCCGGCAGCATCACGCAGCGACTGGGCGCGGTCGGTGCGCTCCCAGGTGAAGGTGGTGAAGGTGTCGTCGCCGACCGTCTTCTGCTGCGGGGTACGGCCAAAGTGGCCGTAAGCTGCAGTCTCCTGGTACATCGGGTGGAGCAGGTCGAGCATGGTGGTGATGGCGTACGGACGCAGGTCGAAGCAATCACGCACCAACTGGACGATCTTGGCGTCGGAGATCTTGCCGGTGCCGAAGGTATTCAGCGAGATCGACGTCGGCTGGGCGACACCGATAGCGTAGGACACCTGGATCTCGCAACGCTCGGCCAAACCAGCGGCAACGATGTTCTTGGCCACGTAACGACCCGCGTAGGCCGCCGAACGGTCGACCTTGGATGGGTCCTTGCCGGAAAACGCGCCACCACCGTGACGGGCCATGCCGCCGTAGGAGTCGACGATGATCTTGCGACCGGTCAGGCCACAGTCACCCACCGGGCCGCCAATGATGAACTGGCCAGTCGGGTTGATGTGGAACTGGGTGTCCTTGTGCAGCAGTTCGGCCGGCAGGGTGTGCTTGACGATCAGCTCCATCACCGCTTCCTGCAGGTCTTTTTGCGACACTTCAGGGTTGTGCTGGGTCGACAGGACGACGGCGTCGATGCCTACCACCTTGCCGCCTTCGTAGCGGCAGGTGACCTGCGACTTGGCATCCGGACGCAGCCATGGCAGCAGGCCGGACTTGCGCGCTTCGGCCTGGCGCTCGACCAGGCGGTGCGAGAAGCAGATCGGCGCCGGCATCAGTACGTCGGTTTCGTTGCTGGCATAGCCGAACATCAGGCCCTGGTCGCCAGCGCCCTGGTCTTCCGGCTTGCTGCGGTCAACGCCCTGGGCGATGTCCACCGACTGCTTGCCGATGATGTTCATCACCGCGCAGGTGGCACCGTCGAAGCCGACGTCGGAGCTGTCGTAGCCGATGTCGATAATGACCTTGCGGACGATTTCTTCGAGGTCGACCCAGGCCGACGTGCTGACTTCGCCAGCGATGATGGCGACACCGGTCTTGACCAGGGTTTCACACGCAACGCGGGCGAATTTGTCCTGGGTGATGATGGCGTCCAGGACCGCATCCGAAATCTGGTCGGCGATCTTGTCCGGATGCCCTTCAGACACGGACTCGGAGGTGAAAAGGGAGTATTCGCTCATCTCGACGGGTTCCTAAAATTTACCGATGTTGAGTGTCGCCAGCCGTCCGCTGGAAATGCCGGACCTGAATCTGGAAACCGTTACGCAAGCCCACATAGAGGCTGTCGCCGGGCGCCAGCCCTGCCACCCGGGCCCAACGGGCCAGGTCATCCTGCTCGAAGCCCAGCCAGAGGTCGCCGCAGGCATCCCGCGCCCAACTCTGATCATGGCTGCACAGCTCGGTGACCAGCAGGCTACCGCCTGCCTTTACCCGTTTGGCCAACAGGCGCAGGGCCAGGGCCGGATCGCTGAAATGGTGCAGGACCATGTTCAGCACTACGCAGTCGGCTTCCACATCCGTTGCACTCAGTGCATCGGCCAACTGCAGGTTTACGTTATTCAAGCCTTCGCGCTCGCAGACCTGACGGGCCAGCTCGAGCATGGTCGGGCTGTTGTCCATGGCCGTGACGCGGGCAAAACGCCGGGCCAGGTCAGGCAGAAAACCGCCGTCGCCGGGGCCGACTTCCAGTGCGCTGGCGGCAGGCTCGAAGCTCAGCTTGTCGAGCAGCGCCAGCAAGCTTTCGCGGTACTGCGGCAAGCCGGCGATGAGGTCCTGCTGGGCGCGGAATTTTTCTTCCACACGCAGGAAAAAGTCCTGGCTGGTGGCCGCGCGGCGCTGCTGGACCACGGCGATGCGCGCTTGCACATCGTCGGACAGGGCCAGGTCGTCGACCTCTTCGAGCAGCGCCGTATGCAGGCGGCCGCCCGGGCGCAGGCTGTCGGGCAGGGCGCGGCGATAGAAAATGGCATTGCCTTCACGCCGTGTCGCCACCAGCTCGGCCTGGGCCAGCACCTTGAGGTGGTGGCTCATGCCCGACTGACCGATACCGAAGATCTGTGCCAGTTCCAGCACGCCGAACGAATCGCTGGCCAAGGCGCGCAATACATTCAGGCGCAACTCGTCGCCGCCGGCTTTGCACAAGGCTGCCAGCTCGTCGCTTCGCTGAAGGGGAATGGACTGCGCACGTAGGTTCATGACGCGGCAGTCTAGACAGGCATCGTTGCCCTCGCAATAGCAATATCAAAAAGTTTTGATATTGCTGATGAGCTGCAAGTTTCAAGCTATTAGCCGCAGGCGCTGAGCGTGCCACTGATCTGCTTTTTCTTACCACTTGCAGCGTATTGCTTGAAGCTCTGGAAATCCGTCATTGCCCCCGGGGCGCCTGTGGGCGAAAATGGTCGCCTTTTTGCGCTTCATTACTTATTCAAGCCCCCCAGGAGACTTAGCGATGCCCAGCCGTCGTGATCGTGCCAACGCCATTCGTGCCCTCAGCATGGATGCCGTGCAAAAGGCTAACAGCGGCCACCCAGGTGCCCCCATGGGCATGGCGGATATCGCCGAAGTACTGTGGCGCGACTACCTGAAGCACAACCCGAGCAACCCGAGCTTCGCCGACCGTGACCGCTTCGTGCTGTCCAACGGCCATGGCTCGATGCTGATCTATTCGCTGCTGCACCTGACCGGCTACGACCTGTCGATCGACGACCTCAAGGGCTTCCGTCAGCTGCACAGCCGTACCCCGGGCCACCCGGAACTCGGCTACACCCCAGGCGTCGAGACCACCACCGGCCCATTGGGCCAAGGCCTGGCCAACGCCGTTGGCTTCGCGCTGGCCGAGAAAGTCCTGAGCGCCCAGTTCAACCGTGACAGCCACAACATCGTCGACCACAACACTTATGTGTTCCTCGGCGATGGCTGCATGATGGAAGGCATCTCGCACGAAGTCGCTTCGCTGGCCGGCACCCTGGGCCTGAACAAGCTGATCGCCTTCTACGACGACAACGGCATTTCCATCGACGGCGAAGTGCACGGCTGGTTCACCGATAACACCCCGGCACGCTTCGAAGCCTACAACTGGCAGGTCATCCGCAACGTCGACGGCCACGATGCCGAAGAAATCAAGATGGCCATCGAGACCGCGCGCAAGAGCGACCGTCCGACCCTGATCTGCTGCAAGACCATCATCGGTTTCGGCTCGCCGAACAAGCAGGGCAAGGAAGACTGCCACGGCGCGCCGCTGGGCAATGACGAAATCGCCCTGGCCCGCAAAGAACTGAACTGGAACCACGGCCCGTTCGAAATCCCTGCCGACATCTATGCCGAGTGGGACGCCAAGGCCGCCGGTGCCAAGGCCGAAGCCGACTGGAACCAGCGCTTCGATGCCTACGCCAAGGCCTACCCGGAGCTGGCTGCCGAGTTCAAGCGCCGTGACAGCGGCGAGCTGCCGGCCGACTTCGCTGAAAAGGCCCAGGCCTACATCAATGAAGTCGCCGCCAAGGGTGAAACCATCGCCAGCCGCAAGGCCAGCCAGAACACCCTGAACGCCTTCGGCCCGCTGCTGCCCGAGTTCCTCGGTGGTTCGGCCGACCTCGCCGGCTCCAACCTTACCCTGTGGAAGGGCTGCAAGGGCGTCGAAGCCAACGATGCCAGCGGCAACTACGTGTTCTACGGCGTGCGTGAGTTCGGCATGACCGCGATCATGAACGGCGTTGCCCTGCACGGCGGCCTGGTGCCTTACGGCGCGACCTTCCTGATGTTCATGGAATACGCCCGTAATGCGGTGCGCATGTCGGCACTGATGAAGCAGCGCGTGATCCACGTCTACACCCACGACTCCATCGGCCTGGGCGAAGACGGCCCGACCCACCAGCCGATCGAGCAGCTGACCAGCCTGCGCAGCACGCCGAACCTGGACACCTGGCGCCCGGCCGATGCGGTCGAGTCGGCGGTGTCGTGGAAGTCTGCGCTGGAGCGCAAGGACGGCCCATCGGCGCTGATCTTCTCGCGGCAGAACCTGCAGCACCAGCACCGCGACGCTCAGCAGATCGCTGACATCGCGCGTGGTGGTTATGTGCTCAAGGACTGCGCTGGCGAGCCAGAACTGATCCTGATTGCCACCGGCTCCGAAGTCGGCCTGGCCGTGCAGGCGTTCGACAAGCTGACCGAGCAGGGCCGCAAGGTCCGCGTCGTGTCGATGCCGAGCACCAGCGTGTTCGATGCCCAGGACGCCGGTTACAAGCAGTCGGTGCTGCCGCTGGAAGTCGGTGCCCGCATCGCCATCGAAGCTGCCCATGCTGACTTCTGGTACAAGTACGTCGGCCTCGAAGGTCGCGTCATCGGCATGACCACCTACGGCGAGTCGGCGCCGGCCTCGGCGCTGTTCGAGGAGTTCGGCTTCACCCTGGAGAACATCCTGGGAACTGCTGAAGAGCTGCTGGAAGACTGATGAGAATGGGCGGGCAGCGATGCCCGCCCTGGTCGCGCAAGGGAGGGCGTTGCCCTCCATCGCGACACAAGGCCGCTCCCACAGGATCTGCGTTGCGCGGACGCTGTGGGAGCGGCCTTGTGTTGCGATGGGCTGCTCAGCGGCCCCAATAGCCATCATGTGTTAGCGAGTTTTGAATGCCCCACTCACGCCCCTACAAAGTTGCACTCAACGGTTATGGCCGCATCGGCCGCTGTGTCCTGCGCGCACTGGTCGAGCGTGGGGCGAAGGCTGGCTTCGAAATCGTCGCACTGAATGACCTGGCCGATCAGGCCAGCCTGGAATACCTGACACGCTTCGACTCCACCCACGGGCGTTTCCCCGGCGAGGTCAGGGTCGACGGCGATTGTCTGCATATCAATGGCGACTGCGTGCAGGTCTTGCGCAGCGCCACGCCCGAGGGCATCGACTGGGCCGCGCTGGACGTCGACCTGGTGCTGGAATGCTCCGGGGCCTATAACACCCGCGCCGATGGCCAGCGCTTCCTCGATGCCGGCGCGCCCCGGGTGCTGTTCTCGCAGCCGATGGCCAGCGAGGCCGACGTCGATGCGACGGTGGTCTACGGCATCAACCAGGATTGCCTGACCGGCGCCGAGCGACTGGTATCCAACGCCTCCTGCACCACCAACTGCGGCGTGCCGCTGTTGCGCGTGCTGGACCAGGCGTTCGGCATCGAATACGTGTCGATCACCACGATCCACTCGGCCATGAACGACCAGCCGGTGATCGACGCCTATCACCACGAGGATCTGCGTCGCACCCGTTCGGCGTTCCAGTCAGTGATTCCGGTGTCCACCGGCCTTGCCCGTGGCATCGAACGCCTGCTTCCGGAACTTGCCGGGCGAATTCAGGCCAAAGCCGTACGCGTGCCGACCGTCAACGTGTCGTGCCTGGACATCACCTTGCAGACCGCCCGCGACACCACGGCGGTCGAGGTCAATCAAATCCTCCGTGACGCCGCGCTGAGCGGCCCGCTGCAAGGCCTGCTGGCCTACACTGAGCTGCCGCACGCCAGCTGCGATTTCAACCATGACCCGCATTCGGCCATCGTCGATGCCAGCCAGACCCGCGTTTCCGGCCCTCGCCTGGTGAACCTGCTGGCATGGTTCGACAACGAATGGGGGTTCGCCAACCGCATGCTCGACGTTGCTGGTCATTACCTGCACGTCGTTCACCAAACCCGCATCAAACAGCCCTGAAGGACTGCATTCATGACCGTGTTGAAGATGACCGACCTCGACCTGCAAGGTAAGCGCGTACTGATTCGCGAAGACCTCAACGTGCCTGTCAAGGACGGTGTGGTAGCCAGCGATGCGCGTATCCTGGCTGCGCTGCCGACCATCAAGCTGGCCCTGGAAAAAGGTGCTGCGGTAATGGTCTGCTCGCATTTGGGTCGCCCGACCGAGGGCGAGTTCTCTGCCGAGAACAGCCTCAAGCCCGTTGCCGACTACCTGAGCAAGGCGCTGGGCCGCGACGTACCGCTGGTCGCCGACTACCTGGACGGCGTTCAGGTTCAGGCCGGTGAGCTGGTGCTGTTCGAGAACGTACGCTTCAACAAGGGCGAGAAGAAGAACGCCGATGAGCTGGCCCAGCAGTATGCTGCCCTCTGCGACGTGTTCGTCATGGACGCATTTGGCACCGCTCACCGTGCCGAAGGCTCGACCCACGGTGTCGCCAAGTTCGCCAAGATCGCTGCAGCGGGCCCGCTGCTGGCGGCCGAGCTGGACGCCCTGGGCAAGGCCCTGAAAGCCCCAGCCAAGCCGATGGCCGCCATTGTTGCCGGCTCCAAGGTGTCGACCAAGCTCGATGTGCTGAACAGCCTGAGCACGGTCTGCGACCTGCTGATCGTCGGTGGCGGCATTGCCAACACCTTCCTCGCCGCAGCCGGCCACAAAGTCGGCAAGTCGCTTTACGAGCCTGACCTGATCGACACTGCCAAGTCCATCGCAGCCAAGGTCGACGTACCGCTGCCGGTCGACGTGGTGGTAGCCAAGGAGTTCGCCGAGAGCGCCGTGGCAACCGTCAAGCTGATCGCTGACGTTGCTGACGATGACATGATCCTCGACATCGGTCCGCAAACCGCCGCGCAGTTCGCTGAGCGCCTGAAGTCGTCCAAGACCATCCTGTGGAACGGTCCGGTCGGCGTGTTCGAGTTCGACCAGTTCGGCAACGGCACCCAGGTACTGGCCAAGGCCATTGCCCAGAGCGAAGCCTTCTCCATTGCGGGCGGCGGCGATACCCTGGCGGCCATCGATAAATATGGCGTAGCCGGCGATATCTCCTACATTTCTACCGGTGGCGGCGCGTTCCTCGAGTTCGTCGAGGGCAAGGTCCTGCCCGCCGTGGAGATCCTGGAAGCGCGAGCCAAGGCCTGAGCATGAAGGCGCATGGCAAAGGGAGCGGCCGGATGGTCAAGCAATTGCCTGTGATTATCGTGGCTGGTCTGCTCGGGGCTTGCTCCGGCGGCCCGGCCACCGATGCCGAGCCGCACGAGCCTCAAGGCGGCTGCTACCAGTCTCAATGGCAAGCCGAGACGGTGCCGGTGATCAACAAGCGCCTGGGGCCAGAAGGCCTGGAAAAGTATGACGACGAGCACCAGCGCAAGGCGCCGGGTTGCCCTTGAAACCTGCGCTTCATCGGCGCGCGGCAACCAAGCGGCGGCTGAGTGGTCAGCTAGAGGATATTCAATGAAAGCGCTGCTGGCCTTGATGGCCCTGGCGACATTGGCAGGATGCGCAAGCTTGCGCCCCGCGCAGACCCCGGCGACCGACGACTGGACGCGCTGGGTCTGTGATACGCAGACCGAGCTACTCTGGCGGTTTGCCGATACCGCGCAGGATTCGGTCGACGTCCGTCTTGGCGGCGGCGACCAGGTTTACCGGCTCAAGTCCGAGCCGGGTTCCTCTGGCGCGTTGTACAGCGACGGAGTGCTGGCCTTGCACACCAAGGGCGAAGAAGGCCTGGTGTACTGGGTGGCGACCAACGATCTGATTGGGCGGGGCTGCAAGGCACCGTGACTGGCCGGGCCGCCATGGTGGCCCACACAACTTGAACAGCAACCGCCCCTGCGGCAGGCTTGCACGAAACAACGACGCTTGTCGGGAGAGAGATACACAATGGCACTCATTAGCATGCGCCAGATGCTGGACCACGCCGCCGAGTTCGGCTACGGCGTTCCAGCTTTCAACGTCAACAACCTCGAGCAGATGCGCGCCATCATGGAAGCCGCCGACAAGACCGACTCTCCGGTCATCGTGCAGGCTTCGGCCGGTGCTCGCAAATACGCCGGTGCGCCGTTCCTGCGCCACCTGATCCTGGCTGCGATCGAAGAATTCCCGCACATCCCGGTGTGCATGCACCAGGACCACGGCACCAGCCCTGACGTCTGCCAGCGCTCGATCCAGCTGGGCTTCAGCTCGGTAATGATGGACGGCTCGCTTGGCGAAGACGGCAAGACTCCGACCGACTACGAGTACAACGTGCGTGTCACTCAGCAGACCGTGGCCATGGCTCACGCTTGCGGCGTTTCGGTAGAAGGCGAGCTGGGCTGCCTGGGTTCGCTGGAAACCGGCATGGCCGGTGAAGAAGACGGTATCGGCGCCGAAGGCGTGCTGGATCACAGCCAGATGCTGACCGATCCGGAAGAGGCTGCCGACTTCGTCAAGAAGACCCAGGTCGATGCCCTGGCCATCGCCATCGGCACCAGCCACGGTGCCTACAAGTTCACCAAGCCACCTACCGGTGACGTCCTGGCGATCGACCGTATCAAGGAAATCCACAAGCGCATCCCCAACACCCACCTGGTGATGCACGGTTCTTCCTCGGTACCGCAAGAGTGGCTGGCGATCATCAACCAGTACGGCGGCGACATCAAAGAGACCTACGGCGTACCGGTTGAAGAAATCGTCGAAGGTATCAAGTTCGGTGTGCGCAAGGTCAACATCGATACCGACCTGCGTCTGGCCTCGACGGGTGCCATGCGCCGCCTGATGGCGACCAACCCGAGCGAGTTCGACCCACGCAAGTTCTTTGGCGAAACGGTCAAGGCGATGCGTGATGTGTGTATCGCTCGTTATGAAGCCTTCGGTACTGCGGGTAATGCTTCGAAGATCAAGCCGATCTCCCTGGAAGGCATGTTCCAGCGTTATGCCAAAGGTGAGCTGGCGGCCAAGATCAACTGATCTTTGAGTCGTTAGGCGCTTAATAAAAACCCGCAGAGATGCGGGTTTTTTTTCTTCACGAATTGTTGGGGGGAGGGGCTGGTTGTGGTTTTGGGGCTTTTAGGTTGGGGGCTTATCCATTTGATGGGGTGCTGCTGCTGGCCCCTTCCGCCCTTACGGTGGGTCACTTTTTTTCTTGGAAAAAAGTAACCAAAAACCGCTTGCTCCTGCATCCGGCCCTTCGCTGCGCTACGGGTTCCCTCGCTCCGGTCTTGCTCCGGGAGGACCGCGCTGTACGGCCCATACTGGGCCTCAGCGCTTTCCGGCCATCCATGGCCTCCACCTCCCTGCGCAAGACCTCCACTCGGCCTCCTGAAGTCGCTGGTAGATCAAGAGCAAGATCAACAGCCAGGGCAACGGCTGGCGAATCGCTGCGCTCTCGCTTTGTTTATCTACCAGCGGATTTGTGGGGTGGCTGGCAGGGCTGCGCCCTGCGATTTGCATTGGCAGTACCGGCCTCTTCGCGGGACAAGCCCGCTCCTACAGGTACAGCGCCGAATTCAAAATCTGCGCAGATCCTGTAGGGGCGGCGGTGCGGCGATCCGACTTGCCCCGCGAAGAGGCCCGAATATCCACCACCCATGCCACTATCAAAAACAACGACAACCCAGACGCCGCCCGTAACTTCGCGACCTCAGTAGACCGGAGCGAGGGAACCTGCATTCCTAAGAAGACCCTACCGTCAGTCGCCGCATCAAAAATATATTGGCTGATAGCGTTCTGATTGCATTGCGCCATGCCAACCCCCGACTAGAGTAAAGAATTGGATTCAACCGCTACTGGCAGTCGCTCCTACACGAGAAGCAACATGGATGAAGCTCAACCCAACGCCTCGGATGGCAAATCCGTCCTGCTGGTTGTCGACGATTACCCAGAAAGCCTGATCAGCATGCGCGCGCTGCTCGCACGCCAGGATTGGCAGGTACTGACCGCATGCTCCGGGATGGAAGCCCTGAACAAGCTCCTGCAGCACGAAGTCGACCTGGTTCTGCTGGATGTGCAGATGCCGGAAATGGACGGCTTTGAAGTGGCCCGCCTGATGCGCGGCAGCCAGCGTACGCGGCTGACCCCGATCATCTTCCTCACCGCCAACGAGCAGTCGCAGGCCGCGGTACTCAAAGGCTACGCCGCCGGTGCGGTGGACTACCTGTTCAAACCGTTCGACCCGCAGGTGCTCAAGCCCAAGGTCCAGGCATTGCTCGAACAGCAGCGCAACCGGCGCATGCTGCAACGCCTGACCCGTGAGCTGGAGGCCTCCAGGGCGTTCAATGCGTCAATCCTGGAGAACGCCGCCGAAGGTATTCTGGTGGTCGACGAAGGTGGCATCATCAGCTTTGCCAACCCGGCTATCTCGCGCCTGCTCGACACCCCTGTGGATAAGTTGCAGGGCGCGAATGTGCTCGACTTGATTCAGCTGTCGAGCGCTACCCTGTGGCGCGAATCGGATTTCTACCAAGCGTATCTCGCCCGGCAGATCTTTCGTGTGCACGACGCTCAACTGCGCACGCTCGGCGGCCAACTGGTGCCCGTCGCCTTGTCGTGCGCACCCTTGCCTGCCGAGCAGCGGGCGATGGTGATGACCGTACTGGACATGTCAGCGGTGCGTAATCTGCACCAGCAACTGGAATACCAGGCGGTAACCGATCCGCTCACCGGCCTGCTCAATCGACGCGGTTTCTACCAGGCGGCAGAAAGCGCGCTGCTGCGCAGCGAACGCTCGGACAAGGTCCAGGCCCTGATGTACATGGACCTCGATGGCTTCAAACGGATCAACGACTCACTCGGCCACGAAGCCGGAGACCAGGTGCTGCGCTGGGTAAGCGACCAGCTCAAAGAGTGCCTGGGCAGCGAGGCGTTGCTGGCGCGGATGGGCGGCGATGAATTTACCGCGCTGTTCGACGGCCTGCCTTACCCCGAACAGGCTGGACGCTTCGCCGAGCAAGTGATCGAGCGTCTGTCGATTTCTCATCAGGTGGAAGGGGTGGATGTCTGCCTGGGCGTCAGCATCGGCATCGCTACCTACCCCGATTGTGGCGGGGCGGTCGAGGGCCTGCTGCGCGCGGCCGATACCGCGATGTACGCGGCCAAGCAGGCCGGGCGTCAGCAATACCGCTTTTATGACCAGGAGCTCAATGGTCGCGCGCGCTCGCGCCTTATGCTCGAAGACGGCGTACGGGCAGCCATCGAACAGAAGGATTTCAATCTGGTGTTCCAGCCTCAGGTCGCTTTTGCCGATGGTCGGCTGCGCGGGTTTGAGGCGCTGCTGCGTTGGCAGCACCCCAGCGTCGGCGATGTGCCGCCAGCGTTGTTCATCCCGCTGCTGGAGGAGACCCGGCTGATCAGCCGGCTCTCCAGTTGGATCTACGACAAGAGCGCTGCCCAGCGTCGGGCCTGGTGCGAGGGGTTTGCCGACGACTTGGTGCTGGGTATCAGCCTGAGCCGTATCCAGTTCGCCATGCCCAACCTGGTCGATGAGTTGCAGGCGGTGATTCGCGCGCATGGGCTGCACCCTTCGCAACTGGAGGTCGAGGTGGCGGAGACCTCGCTGATGTACAACATCGACGCGGCGGTGAAACAGGTCAATCGTTTGCGCGAGCTGGGCGTGCGGGTGGCGCTGGACGACTTCGGCGCGGGCGATTGTTCGCTGCGCATGATCCGCGACCTGCCCATCGATACGCTCAAGCTCGATCGTCACCTGGTCGCGCGGCTACCCGACTCGGCCGTGGACGCCGCGCTGGTGCGCAGTGTCATCGGCTTGTGCGCAGACTATGCCATCACGGTGATCGCCGAGGGCGTCGAGACGCCGGCCCAGGCAGCCTGGCTCAGGGCTAACGGCTGCGCCTATGTGCAAGGCTTTCTGGTGGCCAGGCCGATGACCGCTGCCGATGCGAGCGGGTTTGCGGCGAATTTCCCCTGGCCATGGTCGTGATTGGCTAGAATCGCGGTTGCTTTCATCGAACGCCGTGCCATGACCGACCTACGCTATCTGCAAGCCTACCCCCCGCACCTGCAAGAACAGGTACGCCAGATGATCGCCAGTGATCGTCTGGGCGAGTACTTGCGCCAGCGCTATCCGGCGCGGCATGAGGTGCAGAACGACAAGGCGCTGTACCTCTATGCCCAAGAGCTGAAACAGGCCTACCTGCGCAGCGCGCCGAACCTGGACAAAGTCCTCTTCGACAACCGCCTGGACCTCACCCACCGCGCCCTCGGGCTCAATACCGCGGTGTCGCGGGTGCAGGGCGGCAAGCTCAAGGCGAAAAAAGAGATTCGTATCGCGGCGTTGTTCAAGGACGCCGCGCCGCAGTTTCTGCGCATGATCGTCGTACATGAGCTTGCCCACCTCAAGGAACGCGACCATAACAAGGCGTTCTACCAACTCTGCCAGCACATGGAGCCGGACTACCACCAACTGGAGTTCGACCTGCGTGTGTACCTGACCTACCGGGAACTGCCGGGCACTACCTGAGGATCCACCAGCATGGATGTGAGCAAGACCAAGAGCAGTTTCTACCGCCGCCTGTACGTGGCCTGGCTGATCGACAGCCAGACCGCCAGCAGTGTGCCGGCGCTGATGGAAGCCACCGGCATGCCGCGGCGCACCGCCCAGGACACCATCGCCGCGCTGGCCGACCTGGATATCGTCTGCGAGTTCGAGCAGGAAACCGGCGCACGCAACCATGCCGGGCACTACCGCATCCATGACTGGGGCGCGATCGACAAACAGTGGATCACCCAGCACCTGCGCAGCATTCGTGAGGTGCTGGGCTACCCGTGACTGCCGCCTAGGCGGTCGCCGGTGGCGTACCTTCCTTGATCAGGTGCGCGGCCATGGTCCGCAACGGCCCCAGCTGACGGCAGATCAACGCCAGCTGTGTTTGCACCAGTCGCTGGTGCTCGTCGAGCTCTTCGGGCATCTGTTCCAGCGCCGCGGCCAAGGCCTCTTCCTCATCGCTGTGGATCGCTACGGGCAAGCGCGCCGCCAGCCCGTTGGCGATTTCTTCCAGGCTCTTCGCCAGGCTGCTGCCGGCGCCATCGATCAATTGCTCGTGGACCTCGCTCGGCAGTGCTACGTCGCGGTGTGCTCCGAGCCCCGAGAGGTAGCTGAGCAGGGTGTGCGAGAGCACCAGGAAGCGGAAGCCGACATCGGCCTCCTTACGGAAATGCCCCGGCTCCATGAGCATGTTGGCCAGGGTTGTCGACAGCGCCGCGTCGGCGTTGTGCGCGTTACGCCGCGCCAGGCGGTAGGCGAGGTCGTCGCGCTTGCCGTGGGCGTACTGCTGCATGATCTGGCGCAAGTAGGCGCTGGCGCAGGTCAGGGTGTTGGCCAGTACCTTGTTCAGGCGTCGCCCCTGCCAGTCGGGCAGGAACAGGAACACCGCCAGAATCGCGATCAGGCTGCCGACCAGGGTATCGAACAGGCGCGGCAGGAACAGCCCGTAGCCGTCGCCGATCTGGTTGAAGCAGAACAGCACCATCAGGGTGATCGCCGCCGTGGCCAAGGTGTAGCGGGTGGTACGGTTGACGAAGAACACCACCCCGGCCACCACCGCGAACATCGACTGGATGATCGGGTTGGGGAACAGATCGAACAGCGCCCAGCCGACCGTCAGGCCGATTGCCGTGCCGAAGATCCGCTGCACCAGCTTGCGCCGGGTCGCGCCGTAGTTGGGCTGGCAGACGAACAGCGTGGTGAGGATGATCCAGTAGCCTTGGGTCGGGTGGATCAGGTGCACCATGCCATAGCCGATCGACAGCGCCAGCGGCAGACGCAGGGCATGCCGGAACAGCAGCGAGGTGGGGGTCAGCTGGGTGCGCAGGCGGCTCCAGACATCCTTGAAGTTGCGTGGCGAGCGGTCGAGCAGGCTACTGTCGCTGGCGTCGGCGAGGCCGTCCGGGTTGCTTGCAGCGCCGAGCAGGCGATCGAGCGTGGCCAGGTTGCCGGCCAACGCACGCAATGAGCGCAGCAGGCTGCGCCAGGCCGGATTGCTCTGGATGCGCAGGTGTTCGAGGGAGGCGTGCAGGTCTTCCAGGGCTTCGGCAAAGCCGGTGCCGTAGACGAACGGCTGGCGCATGCGGATCGATTCGGCCAATTGCTGGCACGCCGAGCCCTGCTGACGCAACAAGCGCTGGCAACGGAACATCACGTCGCTATGGAAGAACGCCTCGGCCAAGGCATTGTACGGATAGTGCGAAGCGCTAACCCGCTCATGGATGTCCTGAGCCAGGAAGTACAGCTTGAGGTAGCGACTGACCTTGGAGTTGGGCTGGCTGTTGCCGACCCGGTGCAGGATGATTTCCTTGGCGGCATTGAGCGCCGCGACCACCTTGCCGTTCTGCTGGGCCAGCTCCAGGCGGCGGGCCTCGACCTCGAGGTTGCGGATCGGCTCGAACAGGTTGGCCTTGAGCTTGAGGTAGCGGCCCAGTTCGTAGAACAGCTTGGCCAGGCTCTGCTGCACCGGCTGGTTGGAAAACAACAGCTGCCAGAGTACCGAGAGCAGGCCGTACCAGGCGGCGCCGGCCACCAGCAGCATGGGTTCGTGCCAGAAATCGGTGACCTCGCCGCCGCGCTGGTCGACGCCGATCATGGTGTACACGGAGAGGATCAGGGTCGCCGAAGCGATTGCCCCGTAGCGCTCGCCCAGCGCCCCGAGCATGGTCAGCCCGAATGCGGCCAAGGCCATTGAAATCGCAAAAATCCAGGGGTAGGGGAACAGCAGCTCTACCGACAGCGCAGCGATGGCAAAACAGCCCAGCGTCACCAGCAAGGCGCTGAGCCGGCCCTGCCAGCCATCGTCGGTTTCGGCCAGGGCGCTGGCGATGATCCCCAGGAACAGCGGGATCAGCAGCTTCATTTCATCCTGATACCAGCACAGGGCCATGCTGCCGGTGAGGGCGATGGTTACCCGGATGCTGTAACTGAACTTGTCTTGACCCCATAGGCGACGCAGAGAATGGCGGAACGAGCTCGATGACATGATGGCCTGCTGGCAGTGATCGAATGAGAACCTTTCAGTGAGTGCCGTGGCCGGGGTCCGCTGCGCGGCCCTTCGCGGGGCAAGCCCGCTCCTACAGGGGTAGCGCTGAACCTGGATTCGCTGCGCGGCCCTTCACGGCATCTCTAACACGAAACCAGCAAGAAGCGTTCCGTGCTGAAAGGATTCTACATTACACGAACTGCGCGGCGGCGTTGGCGGAGGCCCAGGCCCACTGGAAATTAAATCCGCCCAGATGTCCGCTGACGTCGAGCACTTCGCCGATGAAGTACAGCCCAGGGCTCTTCAGCGACTCCATGGTCTTCGACGAGACTTCGCGCGTATCCACCCCACCCAGGGTCACTTCGGCCGTGCGGTAGCCTTCGGTACCTGCCGGGACCACCTGCCAGGCCGAGAGTTTGTCGGCGATCTGCGTCAACTCCGCCGGTGTGTACTGCTTCATCGGCTTGGAGACGAACCACTGATCAGCCAGCAGGTTGGCCAGCTTGCGGGTGAATACCTCGCCAAGCACGGTTTTCAGTTCGCTGTTGGCGCGTTCGACCTGCTGCTGTTGCAGCCAGTCGAGCGCATCACGGTCTGGCAGCAGGTTGATCTCGACGGTGTCGCCGGCCTCCCAGAACGAGGAAATCTGCAAGATCGCCGGGCCACTCAGGCCGCGGTGCGTAAACAGCAGGTTTTCCCGGAAGGCACTGCCGTTGCAGCTGGCGGTGCAGTCCAGCGAGGTGCCGGAAAGCTCCGTGCAGAGCGCCTTGAGCTGGGGCTCGGTAATGGTGAACGGCACCAGGCCGGCGCGCGTCGGCAGCAGGGTGTGGCCGAACTGGCGGGCGACCTGGTAACCGAAGCCGGTGGCACCCAGGGTCGGGATCGACAGGCCGCCGGTGGCGATCACCAGCGACTGACAGGCGAACAGGCCGGCACTGGTGTGCAGGACATAACCGTGCTCGTGCTTGTCGATGGTCTCGATGCTGGTCTGCATGCGCAGCTCGGCGCCTGCGGCAGCGCATTCGGCAAGGAGCATGTCGAGGATGTCGCTGGCCTTGTTGTCGCAGAACAGCTGGCCGAGCTTTTTCTCGTGGTAGGCCACGCCGTGCTTGCTCACCAGCTCGATGAAGTCCCACTGGGTGTAGCGGGCCAGCGCCGATTTGCAGAAGTGCGGGTTGTGCGAGAGGAAGTTGGCCGGCTCGGTGTACATGTTGGTGAAGTTGCAGCGCCCGCCGCCGGACATGAGGATCTTCTTGCCCGGTTTGTTGGCGTGGTCGAGCATCAGTACCCGGCGGCCACGGCGAGCGCTGAGTTGAGCGCACATCAGGCCGGCGGCGCCGGCGCCGAGGATGATCACGTCGGTGGAGTGCACGAAGTTACCTCTTGAGGGCTGCAAATAGGGAATTGGGGCTGCTTAGCAGCCCTTTCGCGACACAAGGCCGCTCCCACAGAGGTTGCGCAACACCCTTGATGGGCGCGATGCCTGGGGGAGCGGCCTTGTGTCGCGATGGGCCGCAAAGCGGCCCCAGGGGGCTCAGAGGATGCGCACCTTCAACGAACGGCCCTTGATCTTGCCGCTGTTGAGCCGCTGCATGGCCTGCTTGGCCAACGCCCGCTCCACCGCGACAAAGGCCTGGAAGTCGAAGATGGCAATCTTGCCCACCTGCTTGCCGGGAATGCCGGCATCGCCGGTCAGCGCGCCGAGGATATCGCCCGGGCGCAGCTTGTCTTTGCGCCCGGCACCGATGCACAGGGTCGCCATCACCGGCAGCAGCGGCTCGCCGCCCTTGCTCTTCAGGTTGTCGAGCTGCTCCCAGCGCAGTGGGCGCTTCTGCAGCTGCTCGATGGCCTGGGCACGATGGCCCTCGGCCGGCGCCACCAGGCTGACGGCCACGCCTTTCTCACCCGCACGACCGGTACGGCCGACGCGGTGCACGTGAATCTCGGCATCACGCGCCAGCTCGACGTTGATCACCATGTCCAGGCCGTCGATGTCCAGGCCGCGGGCGGCCACGTCGGTGGCAACCAGTACCGAACTGCTGCGGTTAGAGAACATCGCCAGCACCTGATCGCGATCACGCTGCTCCAGGTCACCGTGCAGGGCCTGGGCAACGATGCCCTTGGCGGTCAGGTGGGCGACCACGTCCTCGCACTGCTGCTTGGTGAAGCAGAACGCTACGCACGACGCTGGGCGGTAGTGGGCAAGCACGCGGGTCAACGCCTCGAGGCGCTGCTCGGCGTCGATTTCGATGAAGCTCTGCTCGATCTGCGTATCGCTGTGCAACGCTTCGACCTTGACCTGTTGCGGCTTGCGCATGAAGTCGGCGGCCAGTTGCTCGATACCACTCGGGTAGGTCGCAGAGAACAGCAGGGTCTGGCGGCGCGACGGGGTCTTGCCGATGATGCTGGCGATGGCATCGAAGAAGCCCATGTCGAGCATGCGGTCAGCTTCGTCGAGGACCAGCGTGTTGAGCCCGTCGAGCACCAGGGTGCCCTTGTCCAGATGCTGCTGCACACGGCCGGGGGTGCCGACGATGATGTGTGCGCCGTGCTCCAGCGAGGCGATCTGCGGGCCGAGCGAAACGCCGCCGCAGAGGGTCAGGATCTTGATGTTGTCTTCGGCCCGGGCCAGGCGGCGCAGTTCCTTGGCGACCTGGTCGGCAAGCTCGCGGGTCGGGCACAGGACCAGCGCCTGGCAGCCGAAATAGCGCGGGTTGATCAGGTTGAGCAGGCCGATGCCGAAGGCGGCGGTCTTGCCGCTGCCGGTCTTGGCTTGGGCAATCAGGTCCTGGCCCCGGAGGATGACCGGCAGGCTTTGGGCCTGGATCGGCGTCATCGCGGCATAGCCGAGAGCGTCCAGGTTGGCCAGCATGGCGTTGGACAGCGGCAGAGTGGCAAATGCGGTGGATTCGGTGGTCACGAGGCGGGCCTGCGTTGCGAAGCGAAAAAATGCCGCACAGTCTACCAGCCTCGTGGCCATTCGCCCTAAGGTTCGATCTCCGGTTCCGGACGACGAGCACGCCTTCCGTCCGTCGGCGACAGCTGGAGGAAGATCGCCGCCGCCAGCATCGACATCAGGCCGATGGTGAAGAAGGTCAGCTGGAAGGCGCCCAGCGCCGTCTCGACGCCTTCGGCGCTGCCCGCCGCGGTGAAACCGCCGAGCAGGGCGCCGGCGCAGGCTACGCCCAGGCTCAGGCTCAGTTGCGCGACCACTGACAGCAGGCTATTGCCGCCGCTGGCGTTGGCATCGTCCAGATCAATCAGAGTTACCGTGTTCATTGCGGTGAACTGTAGCGAGTTGACCGCACCGAGCAGTGACAGCTGCACCAGCAGCAGGGCATACGGGGTCTGTTCGTCAACCAGGCCCAGGCTGGCCAGAAGGATGCCCAGCAGCAGGGTGTTGCCGGTGAGGATGATCCGGTAGCCGAGGCGCTCGATCAGCGGCCGGGCGATGGACTTGGCGACCATGGCCGCCGCCGCCAGCGGGATCATGCTCATGCCAGCCTGCGACGGCGAGTAGCCGAGGGCGATCTGCAGCAACAGCGGCACGAGGAAGGGCAGGGCGCCGCTGCCCAGGCGGGCGAACAGGTTGCCGAGGATGCCGATGGCGAAGGTTCGCACGCGAAACAGGCTCGGCGAGAACAGCGGCTCCGGGTCGCGCCCGGCGCGTAGCCAGTAGGCGGCCAGGCAAGCCATGCCGGCGAATAGCAGCAACATCACCCGCAGGTGCGGCAGGTGCAGTTCGCCCAGACCCTCCATGGCGATGGTGATCAGCACCATCGCCGCGCCGAACAGGATGAACCCAGGGCCGTCGAAGCTGGTGCGTTCGCTGCCGCGCAAGTCGGGGATGAACTTCCACACCGCATAACAGCCCAGAACGCCGACCGGCAGGTTGAGCAGAAAGATCCAGTGCCAGCTGAGAATCTCCACCAGCCAGCCGCCCACCGTCGGCCCGAGCAGCGGCCCGAGCAGTCCGGGGATGGTGATGAAGCTCATGATCCGCACCAACTCCGAGCGCGGGTAGGCACGCAGCACTACCAGCCGGCCGACCGGTAGCATCAGTGCGCCGCCCAGGCCCTGAATGACTCGCGCGACGATCAGCATGCTCAGGGTGTTGGCCAGGGCGCAGAGCAGCGAGCCAAAGCTGAACAGCAGGATCGCGCTGAAGAAGATCCGCTTGGTGCCGAAGCGGTCGGCAATCCAGCCCGAGGCCGGGATCAGCAGGGCGACCGTGAGCATGTAGGCGATGATCACGCCCTGCATGCGCAGCGGGTCTTCCTCGAGCGAGCGGGCCATGGCCGGCAGCGCGGTATTGAGGATGGTGCCGTCCAGCGATTGCATGAAGAAGGCGATGGCCACTACCCACGGGATCCAGCGGGCGGTGACGGGGTCCAGCGGTGCGCGTTCGGACATGTGGGCCTCAAGCTTCCTGGCTGAGATTGCCGTGGGTGAGTGCTGGTGTTGTGTCGGGGCGGGCCTCTTCGCGGGGCAAGCCCGCTCCTACAGGTTCTGTGTACGCCTCGAATCTGTAGGAGCGGGCTTGCCCCGCGAAGAGGCCCGCCCCGAAGGAGCACGATCAACGCCCCCCAAGCGTAATGCTAAAGCGTCAACGTCAGCCCTTTGACCAGTGCCCCCGGCAAATGACTCGATCCGGTTTGCCGCTGCCCATAGGTGCTGGTCGACAGGATCAACTCGCGCTCGCGGGTCAGTTCCTCCAGCTGGCTGCCCAGCAGGCTGTACAGGGTGTCGTCGAAGCGCATGGTGCTGACCGGCCCCTGGATCTGGCCGTTCTCGACCCAGAAGGTGGCGAAGCGGGTCAAGCCGGTCATGCGCGCAGCGGGCAAGTCAGAGTAGTTCAGGTACCACAGGTTGCTGATGTACAAGCCCGTGCCGAGCCGTTCGAGGATCTGCTCCGATGCCAGGTTGCCGGGCGCCAGGCTCAGTGCGCAGGGCGCTTCGTAGCTGTCGGCGCCATTCGCCAGCTGGCTGAATTCGGCCGCGCTGCGGGCGCTGACCAGACGTTCCAGGCCCCGTCCTTCGGCGATCAGCCGAACATCCTTGCGCGGCAAGCCCTCATCCGAAAACGCCGGACTGAGCGACCCCGTCACCTGCTCATCGAAACTGACCAGCGGGCTGAGCTGGGCGTCGCCACTGTACAGCCGCTGCAGCGGGCTGTTACCGGTGGCCAGCGCCTGGGCCGAAAACCCACCCCAGCCGAGCATTCCGGCGATCTCGTCCATGGCCGCTGGCGCGAGATAGGCGCGGTAGCTGCCGGGCTTGAGGGTGATCGCCGGTCGACCGAGGTAGGTCAACTGCTCGCGCGCCAGGCGCAAGCGCTCGACAAACGTCTCGGCGTCCCACGACTGCCCGGCATAGTTGGCTTTTACCGCCTCACCATTGGCATGGAACAGGCTCCAGTCGAAGTTGAAGCTGTTTGCCTGGTGCCAGCCGAAGGCGCCGAACGAGCTGGCAAAACCTCGGCAGATCGGCCCGGCGGCATAGATCCCGACCAGGTCCAGTTGGCCCGCTTCGCGCTCGACCAAAGCCAGTACTTCGGCCGGCTCGGGCAGGGCCTGATCCTGCTGGCTGTGCGATTGCCAGGGGCTGTCGTCCAGGCTCAGGTAGGGATCGAGCGCCAGCAGCGGCAGGGTCTGCCGCAACTGCGCTAGGGCGTCGTGCAGCCGCTGCCGATCCAGCTCGGCGTCGCCGCACAGGGTGAACTGCTGTTCGGCCTGGCGCCCGTCGCGGACCAGGCGCAACTGCGCACTGGCCTGGTTGACCACACCGGCCTGACGCACCTTGGCATGGTTGAAGCGGATGAACTGCGACTGCTCGGCACTGTAGCCGAGGGTGAACTGCTCGCCCTCGGCCAGCGCGCTGCGCAAGGCGCTGAGCAGGTCGGCAAAGTCTTGCTGGGGTGTGGCGCTCATCAGGCGTCTCCTCCGAATACGTCGATCTGGCGGAACACGCACGCCGGCGAAGCGTGGCCGACCCGCACTACCTGGTTGGGTTCGCCCTTGCCGCAGTTGGGCGTGCCGAGCACCTGGAAGGTACTGCGGTCGCCGACCGCCGCCAGATTGCCCCAGAACTGCGCGGAGATGCCCCGGTAGTTGGGGTTCTTGAGCACGCCCTTGAGCTGGCCGTCTTCAATCAGCTGACCCCACTCGCAACCGAACTGGAACTTGTTGCGCGCGTCATCAATCGACCAGGAGCGGTTGGTGCGCATGAGGATGCCGCGCTCGATGCCGCCCACCAGCTGCGCCAGCGACTGATCACCCGGCTCGATGTTGAGGTTGGCCATGCGGTCGATGGGCGCGCGGTTCCAGCTGCAGGCACGGCTGTTGGCCACACCGTCCAGGCCCGAGCGGAACTGCGACAGGGCGCCGCCCAAGGGCCGCAGCAGCTTGCCCTGGCGGATCAGGAACTGCTTGCTCGCCGGGCTGCCGTCGTCGTCGTGGCTGTAGCTGGCCAGCTCTTCGTCGATGCTCGGGTCGAAGGTCACGTCAAGCAGCGTGGAGCCGTACTGCAGGTGGCCGAAGTCGCTGGCTTTGACGAAGCTGGTGCCGGCGTAGTTGCGCTCGTCACCGAGAATGCGGTCCATCTCCAGCGGGTGGCCGATCGACTCGTGAATCTGCAGCATCATCTGGTCCGGCATCAACAGCAGATCGCGCGGGCCGCTGGGGGTATTGGGCGCCAGCAACAACTGCAAGGCCTCGTCCGCGACCTGCACAGCGGCGCCGACCAGGCCGCAGCGCTGGATGATCTCGAAGCCGCCTTGCTGGCCGAAGTTGTCCCGGCCCAGGCTGCGGCTTTGGCTGTCCTGGCCGTCGCTGGCGGTGACGCCCAGGCCCGGGAACAGGAAGCGCTGGGCATGGCGCAGTTCGGCGCCGGCCGAGTTCAGGTAGGTCTGCTCGACCCGGCTGATGCCAAGACTTGCTTGCCAATCGACCAGGCGACTGTCTTTCGGCACGCTGGCAGATTCTGCGGCAAGCAGGCCCAGGCAGTCGGCAAGGTCAGGCAAGACGTGTTCGAAATTGGGTGAGATATGGTCGTGGCGTTGGCTCGGCACCGGTTGGTCGCGCAAGTCGAGCAAACTGTGCGCGGCGATCTGTCGGGCCAGCGCCTCGGCCTGCTCGAGCGCGCGCTGCAGGCCGGCCTGGGACAGGTCGGCGGTGGCAGCGTAAGCCTCGACGCCGTTGATGCGCACGGTCAGCATGGCGCCTTCGTCCTGGCTGAAGAACGGCGGCTCGGCGACGTTGCGGCGTACTGAAAGGCCTTGGTACGACTGCTTGACGTGACGCAGCGAAAACAACTCGGCCGTGCTGCGCAGTACGGCAAAGCGCTGGCGCAGCAGGGCGCTGGAATCGAACATGCGGGAACCTCCGTGTGCGCGGTGGCTCCCCCTAGAACCACCCCTCTTGCATGCTCAGGCAGGTGTCGTCGCGGGCCTCGAGCAATGCCAGGTCATTATGGCAGGGCGGTACTTCCCAGGTGAGGAAATAACGCGCCGCCTGCAATTTGCCCAGGTAGAACTCGCGGTCGGCCGGGTTGCCGTTGAGCAGGCCGAGCTCGGCGCGGATCGCCTGCTCCAGCCAACGCCAGCCGATCACGCAGTGGCCGAAGGCCTTGAGGTACAGCGCCGAGTTGGCCAGGGCGCCGCTGAGCTTGCCTTGGGCGAGGTCGCCGAGCAGCGCCAGGGTGACGGCCTGCAGGCGCTTGAGCAACTGCTCCAGCGGCTCGCGCAGGGCGTCCAGGCTGGGATGGTGACTGGCCCGTTCGGCGCTGGCGGCGATCAGCCGGATCAATTGCTTGAGCCCCGCGCCACCGTTCTGCGCCAGCTTGCGGCCGAGCAGGTCGAGCGATTGAATGCCGTGGGTGCCCTCATGGATCGGGTTCAGGCGGTTATCGCGGTAGTACTGCTCGACCGGGTATTCGCGGGTGTAGCCGTGGCCGCCGAGGATCTGGATCGCCAGATCGTTGGCTTTCAGGCAGAACTCCGAGGGCCACGACTTGACGATCGGCGTCAGCAGGTCGAGCAGCGCCTGGGCCTCGCGGCGAGCGTCTTCGCTGGGCGCGGTATGGGTGTCGTCGAACAGCCGCGCTGCGTACAAGCCGAGATCGAAGGCGCCTTCGACGTAGGCTTTTTGCGCGAGCAACATGCGTCGCACATCGGTGTGGGCAATGATCGCTACGGCCGGGCTGAGCGGGTCCTTGTTGTCCGGCAAGCGTCCTTGCGGGCGCTGGCGCGCATAGTCGAGCGAATACAGGTAGCCGGCATAACCGAGCATCACCGCGCCCATGCCGACGCCGATGCGTGCCTCGTTCATCATCTGGAACATGCACGCCAGGCCCTGGTGCGGCTGGCCGATCAGGTAGCCGACGCACTGCCCGTTATCGCCGAAGTTCAGCGCTGTCGACGTGGTGCCACGCCAGCCCATCTTGTGGAACAGCCCGGCCAGCAGCACATCGTTGCGTGCGCCGAGGGTGCCGTCCGGGTTTACCAGAAACTTGGGCACGATGAACAGCGAGATGCCTTTCACCCCGGCGGGCGCATCCGGCAGTTTGGCCAGGACCAGGTGCACGATGTTTTCCGAAAGCTCGTGGTCGCCGCCGGAGATGAAGATCTTGTTGCCCTTGAGGCGATAGCTGCCGTCGTCAGCCGGCTCGGCGCGGGTGCGGATGTCGGCCAGCGAGGAGCCTGCGTGGGGTTCGGTCAGGGCCATGGTGCCGAAGTAGCGGCCGTCGATCATGGGCTGCAGGAACAGCCGTTTGTGTTCGTCGGTGCCGAAGTTCTCGATCAGGTTGGCGGCGCCCATGGTCAGAAACGGATAGGCCGTGGTACCGGCGTTGGCCGCCTGGAAGTGGGCGAAGCAGGCCTGTGAGACCAGGCTTGGCAGCTGCATGCCGCCCACGTCGAAGTCGCGGTTGGCGTTGAGGAAGCCCGCGTTGAGGAAGGCATCGACGGCGGGTTTCACTTCCGGGATCAGCTCGGCGCGGCCGTCGACATAGCGCGGTTCATGCTCGTCGCCCTTGCGGTTGTGCGGGGCAAAGTATTTTTCGGCGATGGTGCGCGCGGTGGACAGCGCAGCATCGAAGGTTTCGCGGCTGTGCTCGGCGAAGCGCGGGCGTTCGGTCAGGGATTCGGCGTCGAGCACTTCGTAGAGCTCGAAGGCGAGGTTGCGGGAGCTGAGCAGGGTCTCGGGCATGGCGGCAGGTCCTGATTCGGGGTGGTTCGAGTCTAGGATTGCGCGGATGGGGCGACCACCATGATTTATCTAGCTGATAGCACGGAACAAGCGTGGGTAACTCGAGTGGGCATCGTTTTGACGGCAACGATGCAGAAAGGCGTCAGGGCTGAAAGAGGGTGCCGTCGGAATTCAGGGGGCGGAAATATCCCTTGATACAGCTGACGTCGCGTACGCAGAGCTGAATGTGTGTTTCCTGCCGAAAGGAGGTGCCTGGAAAGAGTGCGGGTCCTTCTAGGAAAGGAGAGCGAATCGACTGATAGGGCTCCAAGCCAACAAAGCCACGGGCCGAATGAAGGGTCTGGAAGACCGCGCAGTCGAGGAATCGCTTGAGGTTGTCTGGGTCGCCACGGAAGCCAGACTTGTTTTCTGGGAGGACATCACTATTAGCTGCCAGGAGAGGGTAAGCCGCTCCAAGCTCTAGCAATGCCCCCTCTTCCGTCAAGTTAAGACAGAGCCCCAAATCGATCACTGCCCCGACAACGTATGGGCTTTTGATAGATCCTTGGCCACGTTTGTATTTTTTGATTAGGTGCGCATAGCTGAGGGCACGCTCGGGGCTGTTTTCCCAAAAATAGGCACCCTCGCCGAGCCAGTCATAGTCATTGATGCTTGGAGATATCTGCTCTCCTGCCAAGACAGCCTCTCCGATTTTGCGATCGCATCCGTGGAAGCCGAGAACGAATGAAGGAAGCTGCTGGTACATCTATCGGTAATTGGCCTTGAGCTCGCCCTTCGCGGTGAATACACCCGTGCTGGCGCGGAATGCCTTTGCTTCGGATGGGTTGCCAGCGAGAATCTGAGCGAGCTGACGAATGCGCTCGGCAGCCTCGACATGCGGGTTGTCAGCCTTGGGCTTGTTGCGGGCTTTCGCAGTCATGGTGAGCTCCGATGAGTCAGTATGGCGGTGCGTTGGAACACTTTATAACCAGACGCCGATTTTGTCAGGACAATGATGATTAAATGCAGCATTTTCAGAGACATTCCCCTCAGTTGTAGTCCATTTCTCCACAGCTCCAAATCCAAGATTCAGCAAAAATCGAAACAGTAGGGAGAACCATTGGAATCGCCCCGAGATTCTCGTCGTAAGTACAAGGCTAAACCCTCGGTCTATCAGGCCATGGCACGTTGCAACAAATGTGGGAGCGGCCTTGTGTCGCGATGCGCCGCGCGGGCGGCGCTCGATCTTGAGAACGCCCGAGAAGCCAGCGGCATGCGCCTGGTGGCCCTGATGCGGTCGAACTTCGGGCTTAGATTTTCACCCGGGTTTTAAGGTTTTCCCTATTCCTTGTAGTCCATTTCCCAAACATACTCCGAACCCCTTTCAAGCCATTGCGATGCTCTGGGTTGAGCCCTAGTCTCGGACGGTCGCTGCACATCAGCGTCCGGCTTTGACAGGCCGCCCAGGTAAAAATCATGGCTTTGCTTTTATGGCAGCTGTGCATGGGGCACTTCGTGTGCGCCGGGTTTTTGATTTTTCCTACCGGTCTGTCAACCCGTGTACAGCTGCCACCTTCTTGTTTGACAGCAGAGGGTGACGGCCACTTTTCAGGAAAAATACAATGCTGAAAATTGTCCCCGACCCACCCCACAATCGTCATTCCCTAGAAGACACCCTCATCCAGGCCGCCGAGTACGCCCTGTGCGCGCAGACCGTGGCTCATCAGGCCCTTCTGCAACAGCCCAAAACACCCATTTCGGTGTTGATCATGGCTGCAGTACACGAGCTTGAGGCGCTACGCATGCTGCTCGAGTCGGCATTGATTCAGGTGCAGATGCCGGCAGAGCCGGGCGCGTTGCATTGATCGATGCTGGCTGCTCGGGCCTCTTCGCGGGTCAAGCCCGCTACAGAGACGGTGAAGATCCTGTAGGAGCGGGCTTGACCCGCGAAGAGGCCAGTACTGAAACGATGATTCCAGGGAGATTCACCATGACCACAAAAGAAGTCAAACCCAACACTACGGTCGGCAAAACCCGCTTCTACCAGGGCGAAGGGATGACTCAACCCTTGTTCTGCATCGAACCCGGCATCCCTTGCCAATTCGCCCGCGAGCAAGCCTCTGAATTGCTGGGCGTTGTGCGAGAGATGACCATTACCGGCGTAATGGAAGACAACCCGCAACTGATCTGGGCCTCGCATTACCTGAGCGCTTTGGCCAAGGCGCTGTTGGATGATGCCGAGCTCGGCATGACGCACTGACCCTTGTGTTTGGCTTGAGCCTGCTGGGGCTGCTTTGCAGCCCTTTCGCGACACAAGGCCGCTCCCACGGGGGGGCGTAGTTGCCACAAAAAAGGAGAGCCGAAGCTCTCCTTTTTCATTACATCAGCTCAATCAACCAATGGTCATCAAGCTGGCATTACCCCCCGCCGCCGCAGTGTTGACACTCACCGCACGCTCGATCACCAAGCGCTCCAGGGCAATCTGATGATCGCCGCTGGACAGCCCATGCACACCGACGATTGCCCCGGCACGCTTGGCCACCTGCTCGCATACCACGCGTAGCTGATCCGAATCGCCATGGTGAATCACGGCGTCGAAGGCAACCTCATCCTTGTTCCAGTCGCCAACCAGCTTGATCTTCGCTTGCAGTTCCTTCGGCAGGCGCGCACGCAGGCTCTTCGCCGGTTCGCCATCCAGGCACACCGCCGAGCTGCCGACTGCCAGTACCGCGGCCAGCTGCGCCAACAAGTCGGCTTCGCTATCCGCCAGGCACAGCACGTGCTCGCGCGGCAGGATGGTGTAGCTGTTGCGCTCACCGGTCGGGCCCGGCAGCAGGCGGGTGATACCGCTCTGCGATTGCACGGCAAACTCGGCGCACAGACGCGACAGGTCGCTCAGCTGGTTGCTCTCGGCCCAGGCTTTGAGTGCATGCAGCGGCTTGATCAGCTGGTCGCGCAGTAAGCTGTCGACCTTGCCTTCACCATCGGTACGCTGGAACTGACGCGCAACCGCATCGGCTGGGCGGGTCGACAGCAGGCGGTACAGGTACAGCGGGCCACCGGCTTTCGGGCCGGTGCCGGACAGGCCTTCACCACCAAACGGCTGCACACCGACCACGGCGCCAACGATGTTGCGGTTGACGTACATGTTGCCGGCATTGACGTTGTCGACCACTTTGGCAATGGTCTCGTCGATGCGAGTGTGCACGCCCAGGGTCAGGCCGTAACCGGAGGCATTGATCTGCTCGATCAACTGGTCGAGGTTGCGTCGGTTGTAGCGCACCACGTGCAGGACCGGGCCGAAGATCTCGCGCTTGAGCTCGTCGAAGCTGTCCAGCTCGATCAGGGTCGGCATGACGAAGGTGCCGCGCTTGCACTCTGCAGCATCGGCGATGGCCACCTGATAAACCGTACGGCCTTTTTCCCGCATGGCCTGGATGTGCTTCTCGATGCCAGCCTTGGCTTCGGCGTCGATCACTGGGCCGATGTCGACCGACAGGCGCTCCGGGTTGCCCTGGCGGCTCTGCGCCATGGCACCTTTGAGCATTTCGATCACGCGGTCGGCAGAGTCTTCCTGCAAGCACAGTACACGCAGCGCCGAGCAACGCTGGCCGGCACTGTCGAACGCCGAGGACACCACATCGATTACCACCTGCTCGGTGAGCGCCGAGGAGTCGACGATCATCGCGTTCTGGCCGCCGGTTTCGGCGATCAGCGGGATCGGCCGGCCTTGGGCGTCGAGACGGCCAGCGATGTTGCGTTGCAGCAGGCGGGCAACTTCGGTGGAGCCGGTGAACATCACCCCTTTGACCCGCTCGTCACCGACCAGGCGCGCGCCGACGGTCTCGCCACGGCCTGGCAGCAGTTGCAGGACGCCTTCCGGAATACCGGCTTCCAGCAGCAGGCGCACGGCCTGGGCCGCGACCAGTGGCGTCTGCTCGGCCGGCTTGGCCAGCACCGGGTTGCCTGCAGCCAGGGCCGCGGCAACCTGGCCGCTGAAGATCGCCAGCGGGAAGTTCCACGGGCTGATGCATACCACCGGGCCCAGCGGGCGGTGCGCGTCGTTGCTGAAATCGTTACGTGCCTGCACTGCGTAGTAGCGCAGGAAGTCCACCGCCTCGCGCACTTCGGCGATGGCGTTGGCGTAGGTCTTGCCCGCCTCGCGGACCAGCAGGCCCATCAGCGGCTGGATCTCGGCTTCCATCAGGTCGGCGCTGCGCTCGAGGATTGCCGCGCGTTCCGCCGCCGGCGTCGCCTGCCAGATCGGCGCGGCGTTCAGCGCGCATTGGATGGCGTTGTCGACGTCAGTGATGGTGGCTTCCTGCACATGGCCGACCACGTCGCGATGATCGGACGGGTTGAGCACCGCAGCCGCGGCCTCTTGGCTAGAGGCGCAGCCCAGCAGGGGCTCGGCTTTCCAGGGGTTGTGGGCAGTCGCCAGCAGGGCGCAGGAGAGCGACGCCAGGCGGTGTTCGTTGGCCAGGTCGATACCGGCCGAGTTGGCCCGCTCGCTGCCGTACAGGTCGCGCGGCAGCGGGATGCGTGGGTGCGGCAGGCCGATGCTGCCTTCCTGGGCAGCCATCTGCTCGATGCTCGCGACCGGATCGGCGACCAGCTCCTGGATCGAGATCGAGTGGTCGGCGATGCGGTTGACGAACGAGGTGTTGGCGCCGTTTTCCAGCAGGCGGCGGACCAGGTAGGCCAGCAGCGTTTCGTGGGTGCCGACCGGTGCATACACGCGGCAAGGACGGTTCAGCTTGCCGTCGGCGACTGTGCCGACCACTTGCTCATAGAGCGGCTCGCCCATGCCGTGCAGGCACTGGAACTCGTACTGGCCCGGGTAGTAGTTCTGCCCGGCGATCTGGTAGATGGCGGACAGGGTGTGGGCGTTGTGGGTGGCGAACTGCGGGTAGATGGCTTCCGGCACCGACAGCAGCTTGCGTGCGCAGGCGATGTAGGAAACATCGGTGTACACCTTGCGGGTGTAGACCGGATAACCTTCCAGGCCTTCGACCTGGGCGCGCTTGATCTCGCTGTCCCAGTAAGCGCCCTTGACCAGGCGGATCATCAGGCGGTGACGGCTGCGCTTGGCCAGGTCGATGACCGAGTCGATCACGTACGGGCAGCGTTTCTGGTAGGCCTGGATGACAAAACCGATACCGTTCCAGCCGGTCAGCGACGGCTCGAAGCAGAGGCGTTCGAGCAGGTCCAGCGACAGCTCGAGGCGGTCGGCTTCTTCGGCGTCGATGTTCAGGCCGATGTCGTATTGCTTGGCCAGCAGGGTCAGCGACAGCAGGCGCGGGTAGAGCTCTTCCATGACCCGCTCGTACTGGGCGCGGCTGTAGCGCGGGTGCAGTGCCGAGAGCTTGATCGAGATGCCCGGGCCTTCATAGATGCCGCGGCCATGCGAGGCTTTGCCGATCGAATGGATGGCTTGCTCGTAAGAGGCCAGGTACTTCTGCGCGTCGTGCTCGGTCAGCGCGGCTTCGCCAAGCATGTCGTAGGAGTAGCGGAAGCCTTTGGCCTCGAAGCGACTGGCGTTGGCCAGCGCTTCGGCGATGGTCTCGCCAGTGACGAACTGCTCGCCCATCAGGCGCATGGCCATGTCGACGCCCTTGCGGATCATCGGCTCGCCGCTCTTGCCGATGATGCGCGTGAGCGAGGAGGTCAGGCCGGATTCGTTATGGGTGGAAACCAGCTTGCCGGTCAGCAGCAGGCCCCAGGTTGCAGCGTTGACGAACAGCGATGGACTGTTGCCCAGGTGCGGATGCCAGTTGCCGGTGCTGATCTTGTCGCGGATCAGCGCGTCGCGGGTGCCTTTGTCGGGGATGCGCAGCAGGGCTTCGGCCAGGCACATCAGCGCCACGCCTTCCTGCGACGACAGCGAGAATTCCTGCAGCAGGCCCTGAACGATACCGGCGCGACCGCTGGCACTCTTCTGGTTGCGCAGTTTCTCGGCGATACCGGCGGCCAGCTTGTTGGTGGCTTCGGCCTGGGCCGTGGTCAGGCGCGCCTGCTCCAGCAGCATGGGCACCATTTCCTGCTCGGGGCGGCGGTAGGCGGCAGTGATTGCAGAGCGCAGTACCGACTGCGGCAGGATGCTTTCGGCAAACTCGAGGAAGCATTGATGGTTGTGGTCTTGCTGGACGTCGCCAGCGTCTTCGCCGAGGTTGCCGCCATGACCGTTTATTTCAGTCAGGGTGGCACCACCCTCAAGCTTCTCCAGGTAGTTGAAGATCGCCTGCTTGATCAACCAGTGCGGCGTGCGGTCGATGGACTGCGCAGCTGCCTTGAGTCGCTCGCGGGTAGGGTCGTCAAGTTTGACCCCAAGGGTGGTCGTCGCCATTTCTTATCCTCGTTATTGCCACGGGCGTGGCCTAAGCTGGAGCCAAGATTAGCTGTAGGACAATTCAGGTGCAACCTGGTGCAACCCGTTTTTTCTTGGGAAAAGGTGCAACTCGTCTGACGGTTTTTCCGATTTAGCGAAAATGGTCATCAACAGTGCGTTTTCTTATGAAAACGGTGTTGTTTGCGCCAAAAAGGAGCAAGAACGCGGCTTTTTCTGAATTTGTACGGGTAGGTGCAACTTGCAGCCGAAAAATGGTTGCACCTAATTGATGTTGTTGCATAGGATTCGCCGCCTGGGTGCAACCGCCTTATCCGGTGAGTCTGCAAGAGATAAAAACAAACGCCAGGGCACAACTCATGGGCAATCCACTAACGATCACCTTCGTGGTCTACATCGCGGCAATGGTACTGATCGGCTTCTTCGCCTATCGCTCGACCAACAACCTCTCCGATTACATCCTGGGTGGACGAAGCCTGGGCAGCGTGGTAACCGCATTGTCTGCAGGTGCCTCGGACATGAGCGGCTGGCTGCTGATGGGCCTGCCGGGCGCCATCTACATGTCGGGACTCTCCGAAGCCTGGATCGCCATCGGCCTGACTGTCGGTGCCTACCTCAACTGGCTGTTCGTTGCCGGCCGCCTGCGGGTGCAGACCGAGCACAACGGTGACGCGCTGACCCTGCCGGATTACTTCTCCAGCCGTTTCGAAGACCAGAGCGGTCTGCTGCGGATCATCTCGGCTGTGGTCATCCTGGTGTTCTTCACCATCTATTGCGCCTCCGGCATCGTTGCGGGGGCGCGCCTGTTCGAAAGCACCTTCGGCATGTCGTACGAGACCGCCCTGTGGGCCGGCGCTGCGGCAACCATCGCCTACACCTTTGTCGGTGGCTTCCTGGCGGTGAGCTGGACCGATACCGTGCAGGCTTCGCTGATGATCTTCGCGTTGATTCTGACGCCGATCATCGTGCTGATCTCCACCGGTGGTTTCGATACAACCTTCGCAGCCATTGAATTGCAGAACCCGGCGCACTTCGACATGTTCAAGGGCGCAACCTTCGTCGGCATCATCTCGCTGATGGGCTGGGGCCTGGGCTACTTCGGTCAGCCGCACATCCTGGCGCGTTTCATGGCGGCGGATTCGGTCAAGTCGATCGCAAAGGCGCGTCGCATCTCCATGACCTGGATGATCCTCTGCCTGGCCGGTACCTGCGCCGTGGGCTTCTTCGGTATCGCCTACTTCTCGGCGCACCCTGAGGTTGCCGGCCCAGTTAACGAAAACCACGAGCGTGTGTTCATCGAGCTGGCCAAGATTCTGTTCAACCCATGGGTTGCCGGTGTGCTGCTGTCGGCCATCCTGGCGGCGGTGATGAGTACCTTGAGCTGCCAGTTGCTGGTGTGCTCGAGCGCGCTGACCGAAGACTTCTACAAGACTTTCCTGCGCAAGAATGCCTCGCAGGTCGAGCTGGTCTGGGTCGGTCGTCTGATGGTGCTGGCGGTGGCGCTGATCGCCATTGCCATTGCGTCGAACCCGGAAAACCGTGTGCTTGGCCTGGTGTCGTATGCCTGGGCTGGCTTCGGTGCTGCGTTTGGTCCGGTAGTGCTGTTCTCTGTGCTGTGGAAGGGCATGACGCGTAACGGTGCCCTGGCAGGCATTGTCATCGGCGCGGTAACGGTGATTGCCTGGAAGCAGTTGGTCGACAATGAGCTGCTGGACAGCAAACTGTACGAGATCATCCCGGGCTTCCTGCTCGCTAGCATTGCGATCTTCGTGGTGAGCAAGCTGGGCGCGCCGACTTTGAGCATGATTTCGCGCTTTGAGAAGGCTGACGAGGCTTATCATATCGGTAAGTGATGGTGGTTTGAGGGTTGTCTGAAAAGGCCCGCGTCTCTTGGAGATGCGGGCTTTTTTCTGTTCACGGGTTGCCTGGGGCTAGGGGTAGGTTCCGGGGTTTGTAGGTTGGGGGCTTATCCATTTGATGGGGTGGTGCTTCTGGCCCCTTCCGCCCTTACGGCCATCCCTTTCAAGGTCTTTGAAATTTGGTCTGGCTTGAGCTCGCCGGGGCCGCTGCGCAGCCCTTTCCGACCGGTCCGGCGCCCCGGCAAGGCCGCTCCCACAGGATGGAGTGTTGCCCATTTTTTGTTCAATACATGAAAGTCACTGCACGGCGCCGTCCATGTGGGAGCGGCCTTGTGTCGCGAAAGGGGCGCGCAGCGGCCCCGGCGAGCTCACGCCAACCCCCACCAATCGCCCGGCGGGCCTGACGACTTCAACGCGACAAGGTAAACTTGCCGGCCTTGCAGGAGTTGCCATGAACTATCGTCACGCCTTCCACGCCGGCAACCACGCCGACGTGTTCAAACACATCGTGCTCACCCGCCTCATCGCCCTGATGTCGCGCAAGGAGCAGCCGTTCGCCTACATCGACACCCATGCAGGCCTGGGCCTGTACGACCTGCAGGGCGACCAGGCAACGCGCACCGGTGAATACCTGGAGGGCGTCGCGCGTCTGTGGGGGCGCGATGACCTGCCGGCGATCACTGCCGACTATCTGCGCGTCATCAAGCGCCTGAACCAGGACGGCGAACTGCGCTACTACCCCGGCTCACCCGAGCTGGCGCGTCGGCTGATGCGCCAGCAGGATCGCGCGCTGCTCAACGAGAAACACCCCGAAGACGGCCCGCTGCTGCGCGAGAACATGAAAAAGGACCCGCGCGTCACCGTCCACCTCGGTGAGGGTTGGCACGTGCCGCGGGCGCTGCTGCCCGTTCAGGAAAAACGCGCGATCATGCTCATCGACCCGCCCTTCGAGCAGGCCGACGAGCTCAAGCGCTGCACCGTGGCCGTGAAAGAAGCGATCGGGCGTATGCGCCAGACCGTCGCGGCGATCTGGTACCCGATCAAGGACCAGCGCTCGCTGACCCGCTTCTATCAGGACCTGACCAGCACCGGCGCGCCAAAGCTGCTGCGCGCCGAGTTGTATGTGCATCACCAGGACAGCCCGCAGGGGCTTAATGGCTCCGGCCTGGCCATTGCCAACCCGCCTTGGGGGCTGGAAGAGGAACTGCGTGAGCTGCTGCCGCTGCTGGCAAAAGAGCTGGCGCAAACCGACGGCAGTTGGCGTCTTGACTGGCTGATCGCTGAATAAAGGCAGTTGCCTGGCTCGTCCGGCGATGATGGCGACACATTCAGCATTGCATCCTGGGGCAAGCCGTTCCCGGGGGGCAGTGCGTCCCTGATGTTTGCGTTATAATCCCGCCCTTTAGTCGCCGTCCGCCCACCAGGCCGACGGCGCATCTCTACCGAATGAAGAGGCTAGACCCTTGGCATTGACGATTCTTGGCCTGTCCGGCGCCCTTAGCCATGACCCTTCCGCGGCCCTGTACATCGACGGCAAGTTGATCGCCGCCGCCGAAGAAGAGCGCTTCGTGCGTGACAAGCATGCGAAGAACCGCATGCCCTACGAATCGGCGAAGTTCTGCCTGGAACAGGCCGGCATCAAGCCGTCGGACGTCGACGTGGTGGCGATTCCGTTCGCCCCGATCAGCCTGTTCGGCAAGGCCCGCTGGCACTATGCCAAGCGCTACTGGTACGCCCCGGACCGCGCCCTTGACGCGATCCTGATGGGCAACCGTCGCTACAAACGCTACCGCAAGAAGATCGTCTGGTGCCTGGAGCAACTGGGCTTCGATCCGAAAAAGATCAAGATCGAGCCAGTCGAGCACCACCTGGCGCACGCTTCCAGTGCCTACCACTGCTCCGGCTTCAAGGAAAAAACCGCGATCCTCGGCATCGATGGCAAGGGCGAGTACGCCACGACCTTCTTTGGCTACGGCGAAAACGGCAAGATTCACAAGATCAAGGAATTCTTCGATCCGGATTCCCTGGGTGGCCTGTACGGCGCGATCACCGAGTTCCTTGGTTTCGAGATGCTCGACGGCGAGTTCAAGGTCATGGGCATGGCGCCGTACGGCGACGCCAGCAAGTATGACTTCTCGCGCTTGGCCAGCTTCGAGAATGGCGAACTGGTGATCAACACCGAATACGCCAACGTCATCGGCCTGCGCCGCTATAAAGAGAAGGGCAAGGGCTTTTACTTTACGCCCAAGCTGATCGAGTGGCTGGGGCCCAAGCGCGAAGGCGATATCGCCGACGAGCCGTACATTCACTATGCGGCAAGCATGCAGGCGCTGTTCGAGAAGCTGGCCCTGCAAATGATCGACCACTACCTGGGCGACACCCTCAAGCAAACCGGCAAGCTGGCGTTCGCCGGCGGCTGCGCGCTGAACGTCAAGCTCAACCAGAAGATCATCGCCCGCCCGGACGTCAAGGAGTTGTTCGTCCAGCCTGCTTCCGGCGACGCCGGCACCGCAGTTGGCGCCGCGGCCTATGTGTCGCACGCCCGTGGCGTACCGGTCGAGAAGATGGAACACGTCTACCTCGGCCCTGCGTACTCCAACGAAGACGTGATCGCCGCCTGTGCCCGTCACCCGAGCCAGCCGGCCTGGCGCAAGCTGGACAACATGCCCGAGCAGATCGCCAAGATCATGGTCGATGGCAACCCGGTGGCCTGGTTCCAGGGCCGCATGGAGTTTGGCCCGCGTGCGCTGGGTGGTCGTTCGATCATCGGCTGCCCGAGCGTGCCTGGCGTGGCTGACCGGATCAACCACCAGATCAAGTTCCGCGAGCGCTGGAGGCCTTTCTGCCCGTCGATGCTCGACACCGTTGCGCCACAGATGATCAAGATCGATCACCCGGCGCCGTTCATGACCTTCACCTTCGAAGTGGCGGAAGAGTGGAAGACCCGCGTGCCGGAAGTCGTCCATGAAGACGGTACCTCGCGTGCCCAGGTGCTCAAGCGTGAGTACAACCCGCGCTACTACGACATGATGAAGGCGCTCGAGGACCTGACCGGTAACGGCGTGTCGTTGAACACCTCGCTCAACCGCCGCGGCGAGCCGATGATCTGCTCGCCGACCGATGCGCTGAACATGTTCTTCGGCTCTGACCTGCAGTACCTGATCATGGAAGACATCCTGGTCGTCAAGGATGGCGCTGCGCCTTATGACCAGCCGCTCTGAACCGCGCATCCTGCAGTTCTGCCATGGCTATGACGGGCCGTTTCTCGACTGTGCCCGTCAGTACGCCAGCCTGTTTCAGGGCAGCGGCTACCAGGTCACCACGGTGTTCCTCACCGGTAAGGCCGACCCGCAGGTGGCGGCTGGCTGTGCGTCTGATGAAGTGCTGTTTCTGGAGTTCAGCTCAAAGGCCGTGCGCGGCCTGAAGCTGGGCGCCATTCGTGCCCTGCGGCGGATCGCCGCCGAACGCAATTTCAGTGCCTGCATTGCCCACCGCTTCAAGCCGATCTATATCGCCTTGCTCGGCACTCGCCTGCCGGTCATCGGTGTGCACCATGCCTTTGGTGATTACCAGCGCCAGAGCCGGCGGCTGTTTGCCAACCTGTTTCGCAAGCGGCTGAGCCTGCTCGGC
This sequence comes from Pseudomonas sp. BP8, assembly GCF_017875955.1. GTDB lineage: Bacteria > Pseudomonadota > Gammaproteobacteria > Pseudomonadales > Pseudomonadaceae > Aquipseudomonas. The sequence continues at coordinate 1,066,472 of NZ_JAGINK010000001.1, forward strand.
GTGTCCGACGCCGTGCGCGACGACATGCGCCGCTGCCTGCCGCAGTGGCCTGGCGAGCGTATCCAGACGCTGTACAACCGTATCGATGTCGAGGGCCTGCAGGCGAGCCTGGTACCTCGCGATGAGGCGCGCCGCGTGCTCGGCCTTGACCCGCAGGCATGGATTGTCGGTAACGTCGGCCGCCTGCACCCGGACAAGGACCAGGCCACCCTGCTCAAGGGCTTTGCCGAGGCCTTGCCGCAGTTGCCTGAGGGCGCTCGCCTGGCGGTGTTGGGCATGGGCCGCCTGGAAGCCACGCTCAAGGCCCAGGCGGTTGAGCTGGGTATCGCCGGGCAGGTCGACTTCCTGGGCCAGGTGGCGGATGCCCGGCGCTATTTCAAGGCGTTCGATGTGTTTGCCCTGAGCTCCGACCATGAGCCGTTCGGCATGGTTCTGCTCGAAGCCATGGTCGCCGGCGTGCCCGTGCTGGCTACCGCCTGCGGCGGTGCCCGGGAAGTGGTCGAAGGGGTTGGCGTACTGTTCCCCCTTGGTGATGCCGGGCAGTTGGCACAAGGCCTCAAGCATATGGCCAGGCTCGACGACCAGCAGCGCCAGGCGTGCGCCGAGCACATGCTGCAACGGCTGCGCGAGCGCTTCAGCGATCACGCCGTGCGCGACGCTTTCTGGCAACTGCCAGAGGCTCGGGCGCTGGTGGTGCGCACGTGATGCTCAACCGTATTCAGGCTGTGCGCGAACGCGGCTGGCAGGTCATTGATGCGTCGGCCTATGCCGACGCCTGGCAGCGCTTCGGCGGCAGTGTCGCGACTCACCCGCTGGTGGTCGAGCAACTGGCGCAGTTGGCGCAGATTCCGGTGCGTTACCTGGGTTGGGAGAAAGATGGCCAGTTGCAGGCGGCCATTCCCACCTGGGGGCGGCATCTGGCCTTGGCCAAGGATGTGCTCAAGCGCCACGGCAAGAAGGGCCTGTTCGACCTGGGCAACGCCGAACTGATCCTGCCTGCCGCCGCCAATGCTGCTGCGCCGCTGCGCCATGCCGGGCGTTATCTGTCCGAGTTGAACCAGGGCCGCTTCAGTGGCCTCAAGGCGCAAACCGAGCAGTTGGCCATGGCTCGCGCCCACGAAGACCTGTCGAAGAAGTTTCGCTACAACCAGCGCCGCGAACTGCGCCTGCTGGAAGAAGCGGGTGGCCAGGTGCAGGCGATCAGCGACTTCAGCTCAGCTGAAATCGCCGCCATGTACTGTGACCTGTTCCAGCGCCGCTGGGGCTTTGCCGCTACCGGTGCCCAGCACATGGCCGAGGTCATCGAGCGCCTGCGCGCACTGTTGATCGGCTCGGTGCTGCTGCTCGACGGCAAGCCCATTGCCATCCAGCTGGTGTATCGCGTCGAAGCGCCCGAGTGGATCAGTGTCGAATACGTCAACGGCGGTGTCGACCCCGAAACCAAGGCCTTCAGCCCCGGCAGCGTGTTGAGTTTCCTCAACACCCAGGCGGCCTGGGAAGATGCCAATGCACGCAGCAAGCCGCTGCGGTTCTCTTTCGGTCGTGCCGACCGCGAGTACAAGGACCGTTGGTGCAATCCCGTGACTGTGTATCAGGTCTGACCATGAGCGCACGCAAGCAGCAACTGCTGAGCCGTCATCGAAAGGGCAAGCGCATCGCTCTGCTGGTGGCGCTGTGCCTGCTGTTGCTCACCGGGCTGTTGGCCTGGTGGTTACCGTTGCTGTTGGCGGTGCTGCTGTGGGTGGCGCACGAAGCGTGGTTTTCCGATCACCTGTTCTATGAGCCGGGCAGCGACTACCAGTACGACCTGCAGGGCAGTGAGCGCTATGCCCTTGAGAGCGGTAACGGGCTGCTCGCGCTGCCCGCCGGTTGTTCGCTCGACGGTGGCGAGACGTTGCTGGTGCGCGTTGGCCTGCGGGCTGGCTGGTTGGGGCGGCTGTTCGACCCGGCGGTGCTCATCGAGGGTGGCAACGCCGACAGCCAGGCGTTCGAGCGTGGTGTGCGCGGCGTGCGCTACCTCAACCTCACCGGGCAGGATGAAGCACTCGCCGCAGGCCGTTTGCGCCTGCGTGGCCGCCATTGCCGGCTGACCGGCGACATGGAGCTGTTGGTCGTGCGCCATGCCGACTACCTTGCCGGCAGCCTGATGGTCATTGCGCCGCATGCCGACGATGCCGAGCTGGCCGCCTTTGCCGCCTACGCTCAGGCGGCGCAGAGCTGGATCGTGACCGTGACCGCTGGCGAAATCGAAAACGAGTACTACCGCGACACGCTCAAGCTCGATACGGTCGCAGCGGCCCGGCTCAAGGGTGAAGTGCGCAGCTGGGACAGCGTCGCGGTACCGCGCTGGGCCGGTGTGCCGGCGTCGCAGAGCGTGCAGTTGGGGTACTTCTGCATGCAGCTGGCGGCGATGCAGGCCGACCCTGAGGCAGTGGTCTCCTCGCGCGAAGCTGATCTTGCCGATACCCGGCCGTTCCGTCGCTTCAATGAACTGTCACTGCACAGTGATGCCGACGGCCTGCCAACCTGGCGCAACCTGGTGGCGGATTTACGCGAGCTGATCGAGCGAGCGCGCCCGGCAACGATTGTCCTGCCGCACCCGCAGCTCGATCCGCACCCGGACCACGTCTGCGCCCACGACGCCCTTCGCGAGGCGCTCAAGGGCACCCAGTGGCAGCCGCAGAGCCTGTTGTTCTACGCCAATCACCTGCACGACAATGACCGCTGGCCGATGGGCGAGGCAGGCGACGGCGTGGCCTTGCCGCCGAGTTTCGAGGCGCAGTGGGCGATGCGCCCGTGGACCTTGCAGGTGTCGCCCGCACAGCAGCGACACAAGGCCCTGGCCTTGGGCATGATGCACGACCTGCAGCCGCCGGCGCCGCTCAAGCGGAGAATTCGCCGCTTCCTGCAGCATTATCTGGCCGGTCGCCGTTGGCCGGCTTTCGGTGAAAATGAATTCTTCCGCAAGGCAGTGCGTCGTCATGAACTGTTTTGGGTCGAGACTCTGATCGACAAGAGAGAGCAACAGTGAAAGTCCTGTTTCTGGTCCAGAAAGAGCAGCGTGCGATCCTGGATCGTCTGTACGAAGGCATCTCGGCCAGTTGCGAATGTGACATTCGCTGGTTGAGCGACGACGAACAGGATGACTTGCGCGGCTACTTCAACCGCCATGTAAAGGTGGAGGAGTACGACCGCATCCTGTTCTTCCTGCGCTTCAAGAAAGAAATCCGCCAGGTTCGCTTCATCCGCCAAGTCCCTAACCTGGTGATTCTCGAGCACGACGCCTACCAGAATTACATCCCCTGCAAGTACACCGGCAAGTTCAGCGCGCATTACCGCCGCTTGCCGTGGGCGCGGGTGATCACCTCGGGGGCAGTGGTGACACGGCGCCTGCAGGACGAAGGTTTTGATGCGCTGTTCGTGCCCAAGGGCTACGATCAAGCGCTGCTGCGCAACGAAAACCGTGAGCGCGACATCGAGCTGGCGTTCGTTGGTAGCTTGCGCAGCGTTGCCTATTCCGGGCGCAAGGCCATGCTCGACTCGCTGGCCGCAGTCGAAAACCTAGTCGTCACCCGCACCAAGTCGGGTGAAGAGTACAGTCAGACGCTGAGCCGGATCCGTTACTTCGTCAGTGCCGATGTCGGCATGGGCGAGTACATGATCAAGAACTTCGAAGCCATGGCCTGCGGCTGTGTGCTGTTTGCCTACGACCAGGGTGAGGAAGAGAATCGCGCCCTGGGTTTCGTCGACATGCACAACATCGTGCTCTACCGCGACCTGCAGCAATTGCGCGAAAAGCTTGCCGTACTGCGCGCCGACAGCGCACTGGCCGAACGCATCTCGCGCAATGGTCAGGAGCTGGCAGAGCAGCGATTCACCTTCCATGCGATCGGTCAGTCGATCGTCGAGGCCATGCGCGCCCCTTTGCGTCAGCGCATCAGCGAGGGCCCGTGGCAACGCCTGCGTCGTGCCCTTGGCTGGTCGCGCTGAGCCATCCAACATCGAGGAAACTATGCTCTTCAGTGAAAGCAGCGAGATCACGCTGATGGTGACCAGTTGTGGTCGGTTCGATCTGCTCAAGCGCACGCTCGAGACGTTCGACCGCTACAACACCGCGCCCATCCGTGAAGTGTTCATCACCGAGGACTCCGGCGACGAGGCGGTGCGTGAATGTATTCCAGAGCACTGGCGCGCGCACACCCACTTCATCGTCAACAATCCCAAGCTTGGCCAATTGCGTTCGGTCGATGCCGCGTATGCCCAGATCAAGACGTTCTGGGTGTTCCACTGTGAGGATGACTGGGCGTTCTATCGCCCCGGCTTCATCGAAGACTCCCAGACGCTGCTCGAAGCCGACCCGCAGGCGTTGCAGGTCTGGTTGCGCAGCTTCATGCATGACTTGCAGGTGCACAGCCCCTATGTATTCCTGCATGAGCGCCAGGTAGAGCAAGGCATCCCGTTCTACCAGTTGGGTTCGCACAAGGCTGAATGGCAAGGGTTTTCCTTCAACCCAGGCTTGCGCCGCCTGGCTGACTATCAGGCGCACGCGCCGTACGCCTCGCATTCTGGCGAGAAGAGCCTGTCGCGGTTGTACGCCGAGGCCAATCGCTACGCGCTGATCCTGGAGAACGATGCAGTGCTGCACACTGGTTTCGGCGAGCACGTTGAGATGCAGGAAGAAAAGGTGAAGAAGCTTCGTCGTAAACGTCGGGACCAGATCAAGCTGATCGGTGCCGTGCTCATTGGTCTCGTGGTTGGATGGATTTTGAAGGATGTTTGAGGGTATGGGCAAAGGCAGTGGCATGAGTAGGCACTACTTCGGCGCGGCACTGATTATCTTCCTCCTCAGCTACGTGCTGATGGCATCTTCCAAGTGGACCAACAATATTTTCTATGCGTTCGTCGCGTTGCCCGGCCTGGTGTTCCTGATCAAGGAGCGTGGTGCGGGGTTGTTTTCCAACAAGCTGGGCGTGGCGTGGGTGGTGTTTCTGCTGTGGTTCCTGGTGCCGGCGGCGGTGTCTGGGGATGGGCAGTTCTATAAGCACATTGTGTATGTGGCGCTGTTCGTATTTGTCCTGGCGGGATTGCTCGACCCGAACTTCTTCCGCAGTGAAGGTTTTACCCGGGCATTGTTCTGGGTGATTTGCCTATACATCTATGCCTGTGCCGCCTACGCCTACCAGACCGGTCTGTATGGTTTCGGGTCGCGGGTGGGGTTGTTGCCCGCGCGGCTGGCCAATGTGATCTACGCCAGTGTCTGGCTGCTCTGCGCCTTGGCCCTGGCAATGCCTCTCTGGGTCAGAAACCGCCGTTGGCTAGAGGCATCGGTAGCAGTGGTGCTGTCGGTGGTGGCGGTAGCCTTCGTCCTGCAAACCCGTACGGCACTGGTGGGGGCGGCCTTCCTGTTCGCTGTCTGGGGTGGCTACGCGCTGTGGCGCTACCCGCGAGTCGCCGGGCCTATGGTATTGGCGCTGGCAGTGTTGGGCGCGGGTACACTGTGGATGGTCAAGGACGCGGACTGGTTCCATGGCCTGTTTGCCCGGGGTGATTCATCCCGTGGCGAGCTGTTCCGGATCATGGTGGGCGAGTGGCGCAATTGCGGTTGGCTGCTGGGGTGCGGCGTCGAGTTCCGGACCGATCAGTTGCTCGGTGGCGTGGCGGCTATCCAGCATCCGCATAACATTTTCGTAGCGCTCGGTCTGTATACCGGCGGTGTTTCGCTGGTGCTGTTCCTGATCGTCATGGCCATGACCCTGATCCAGGCGATCCGCCTGCGTGACCCGTGGGGCATGTACCTGGCCTGCGCGCTGGTCATGCTCAACTTCGACGGCAGCAAGTTGATCGGCAACCCCGACGAGCTCTGGCCGCTGGTGCTGCTGCCGGCGGCGATGGTGCTGGGCAGGGTGGTGCAGCAACAACGGCGTTCACCGTTGTAATACATAAGGCCGCCCTCAGGCGGCCTTATGTTTTTCAGCCCAGGGCGTTTGCCAGTTCCTGGGGCGTGCACAGCTGCTGGCTGGCGAGGTAGGCATCGACAAAGCTGCTGTCGCCGGTCTCAAGTAGCCAGTGGCGATCCTGTCGATAGCGCAACATGTGCCGGAAGTTGCGCAGGCGCTGCGATTTGCGCAGTGGTCGTTGATAGATGCGCAGGTCGGCGATATCGATCAGCCCCAACTGGCCTTCGGGCGTCAGCACCACATTGCCCATGTGTGCCGAGCGAAAATACACGCCGCGCTCATGCAAGGTGGCGATAAACCGACCGAGCTGGGCGCGCAACGCGCTGTGCTCGCCGGGCTGCTCCAACACTTGGCGCAGGGTTTGCCCAGGCAGTGGGTCGTAGTGCACCGCATCGCGGGCGATGGCGGTGATACGGTATACCGCTATTACCCGTGGGCAGGGAATCTCTCGCTCCGCCAGATACTGGCAATTGTCGGCAAAACGCTGTGCGTAGGGGTACCAGGCGGCCGAGCTGATCAGGCGCTTGCGGCGGAACAGCTTGAGCATCGAACCATCGACCAGGCGCAGCACCTTGTCACCCGTGCCGTCAGCTTCGAGCACATGGGCACCTTCGCGCAGGGCGAGATAACGTGCATGTTCAAGCGCTTGCATCACGTCTCCAGAGTTTGGCCATGAGGGCGGGACAGCCGCCTATCTTACCTGCAGCGGGCGGTCGGAGACACCGCGTGTGTTATAATCCCGACTCTTTTTCACCCGACGGATTGTCATGACAGTTCCTGAATCGTCCGCCCCCGCGAGCCTGAAGATCTACTTTCGCCTGCTGAGCTACGTGAAGCCCTACATCGGCATCTTCATGTTGAGCATCGTCGGCTTCGTCATCTTCGCCTCTACCCAGCCCATGCTGGCCGGCATCCTCAAGTATTTCGTCGACGGCCTGAGCGATCCTCAGGCGGTGTTGTTCCCCTCTGTGCCCTACCTGCGCGACCTGCAACTGCTGCAGGCGGTGCCGCTGCTGATCATCCTGATCGCGGCCTGGCAGGGCCTGGGCTCGTTCCTCGGCAACTATTTCCTGGCCAAGGTTTCCCTGGGCCTGGTGCATGACCTGCGCGTAGAGCTGTTCAACAAGTTGCTGGTGCTGCCTAACCGCTACTTCGACAACCACAACTCAGGCCACCTGATCTCGCGGATCACCTTCAACGTGACCATGGTCACCGGTGCCGCTACCGATGCCATCAAGGTCGTGATTCGCGAAGGCCTGACCGTGGTATTCCTGTTCGCCTACCTGTTGTGGATGAACTGGAAACTGACCCTGGTGATGGTCGCGATCCTGCCGATCATTGCGATTATGGTGAGCACCGCCAGCAAGAAATTCCGCAAGCAGAGCAAGAAGATCCAGGTGGCGATGGGCGATGTCACCCACGTCGCTTCCGAGACCATTCAGGGCTACCGGGTGGTGCGCAGCTTTGGCGGCGAGAGCTACGAGCAACGCCGCTTCAATAATGCCAGCCAGAGCAATACCGACAAGCAACTGCGCATGACCAAGACCGGCGCGCTGTACACGCCGCTGCTGCAACTGGTGATCTACAGCGCCATGGCCGCCTTGATGTTCCTCGTGCTGTTCCTGCGCGGTGAAGCCTCGGCCGGCGACCTGGTTGCCTACATCACTGCCGCAGGTCTGCTGCCCAAGCCGATTCGCCAGCTGTCGGAAGTCAGTTCGACCATCCAGAAGGGCCTGGCCGGTGCCGAGAGCATCTTCGAGCAGCTGGACGAGCCCGCCGAGCTGGATACCGGTACCGTTGAGAAAGAGCGGGTCGAAGGTCGCCTCGAGGTGCGTAACCTCAGCTTTACCTACCCCGGTACCGAGCGTCAGGTGCTGAGCGATATCAGCTTCACCGCCGAACCGGGGCAGATGATCGCCCTGGTTGGCCGCTCCGGCAGCGGCAAATCGACCCTGGCGGGTTTGATTCCTCGGTTCTATCACCACGACCAAGGGCAGATCCTGCTCGATGGCGTGGAGATCGAGGACTACAAGCTGCGTAACTTGCGTCGGCATGTTGCCCAGGTCACCCAGCATGTCACGCTGTTCAACGATACCGTAGCCAACAACATTGCCTATGGCGATTTGGCCGGTGCGCCGCGCGAGGCCATCGAGGCTGCGGCTGCGGATGCCTACGCCAAGGACTTCGTCAATCAGTTGCCGAAAGGTTTCGACACCGATGTTGGCGAGAACGGCGTGCTCCTGTCCGGTGGTCAGCGCCAGCGCCTGGCCATTGCCCGGGCCTTGCTGAAGAATGCGCCGTTGCTGATTCTCGACGAGGCGACCTCGGCGCTGGATACCGAATCCGAGCGACACATCCAGGCCGCCCTCGACCACGTGATGCAGGGGCGCACAACCCTGGTGATCGCCCACCGCCTGTCGACCATCGAAAAGGCCGACATGATTCTGGTGATGGACAACGGCCGCCTGGTCGAGCGCGGCACCCACGCCGAGCTGCTTCAGGCTAATGGCCATTATGCCCGCTTGCACGCCATGGGCCTGGACCGGTCAGAGAAAGTCGACATCACCTGACCCGCCCTGATCGGGGCCAACGCTGGCCCCGATTGTCACCGGAATTGTCCAGATCAGGTTGGCCGTAAAGCCATCGCCTACCCTGTGCTAATATCCTGCCCCTGTTAATTTATCCATATGGGTTGCCCATGAAGTTGTCCATGCCGCGTTTCGATCAAGCCCCGGTACTGGTGGTCGGCGATGTCATGCTCGACCGCTACTGGCATGGCGGTACTTCGCGTATTTCGCCTGAAGCGCCAGTGCCTGTGGTCAAGGTCGAACAGATCGAAGACCGCCCGGGTGGCGCGGCCAACGTCGCCCTCAACATCGCCGCGCTCGGCGCGCCGGCTTCACTGGTCGGCGTGACCGGCCAGGACGAAGCTGCCGACAGCCTGGCCAACAGCCTGCAAGCGGCGGGCGTGCGCTCGGTGTTCCAGCGCATCGCGCATCAGCCGACCATCGTCAAGTTGCGGGTCATGAGCCGTCACCAGCAGTTGCTGCGTATCGACTTCGAAGAACCGTTCGCCACCGATCCGCTGTCGCTGGGTGAAGAAGTCGAAAAGCTGCTCGACGGGGTCAAAGTGCTGGTCTTGTCGGACTACGGCAAGGGGGCGCTGAAAAACCACCAGAGCCTGGTCCTGGCGGCTCGCGCCAAAGGCATTCCGGTGCTGGCCGACCCCAAGGGCAAGGATTTCTCCATCTACCGTGGCGCCAGCCTGATTACGCCAAACCTCAGCGAGTTCGAGGCTATCGTCGGCCGTTGCACCGATGAGGCCGACCTGGTCGCCAAGGGCCTGCAGTTGATGCAGGAGCTGGACCTGGGCGCCTTGCTGGTGACCCGTGGCGAGCATGGCATGACCCTGCTGCGCGCCGATCATCCGGCCTTGCACCTGCCAGCACGTGCCCGTGAAGTGTTTGATGTCACCGGTGCCGGCGATACCGTGATCTCGACCCTGGCGGCGGCCATTGCGGCCGGTGAAGAGCTGCCGCATGCGGTGGCCCTGGCCAACCTTGCGGCTGGCATCGTGGTAGGCAAGTTGGGTACCGCGGCGATCAGCGCCCCGGAGCTGCGCCGTGCGATCCAGCGCGAGGAAGGTTCCGAGCGTGGTGTGCTGACGATCGATCAGTTGTTGTTGGCCATCGACGATGCGCGGGCTCATAACGAAAAGATCGTGTTTACCAATGGCTGTTTCGACATCCTTCATGCTGGCCACGTGACTTACCTGGAACAGGCACGCGCACAAGGTGATCGCCTGATCGTGGCGGTCAACGACGATGCTTCGGTTAGTCGTCTCAAGGGGCCTGGCCGGCCGATCAACAGTGTTGACCGGCGCATGGCCGTGTTGGCTGGCCTTGGCGCGGTGGATTGGGTTATCAGCTTCGCTGAAGGCACGCCGGAAAACCTGCTGAGCCAGGTCAAGCCGGATGTGTTGGTGAAGGGCGGTGACTATGGCATCGACCAGGTGGTCGGTGCCGATATCGTCGCGGGCTACGGCGGCACGGTGAAGGTTCTCGGCTTGGTGGAGAACAGTTCTACTACTGCTATCGTCGAGAAGATCCGCAAGAACTGAGGCATTGTGGGGTAGGCGGCAGATCTTTTAGTGGCTGTAGGGGCCTCTTCGCGGGGCAAGCCCGCTCCTACAGGATCACCGCCTGTCCCACCGCTGGCGGAGATCCTGTAGGAGCGGGCTTGCCCCGCGAAGAGGCCCGAATTGTCGCCCTAGATGCCGGACCCTCCCGAAACGCTTACTTCTGCAGCGTAGTCCGCGCCCGCTCCAGCAACGCCCGGGCCTTGCCCGTCAGCCGCCGCAAGCGCGAATCAGGCTTGTGCTCGACCAGCCCCTGCTGCCTCACCCAATCCTTCCAGCGAATCCGCTCATCGCGCACCACCCAGCCTTCCTGCTCGGCAAAGCTCTCTGCCAGGTAAACGCCACGAGTGCTGGCCGGCACCAGCGTATCCTTCTTCAGGGTAAACAGCTCTGCCGTCGGCTTGCCCTCTTTGAGCGGCATCAGATACAGGTCTGGCCGCTTGCGGTTGAGCCGCGCCACCAGTTGATCACCTTCGAGCCGCTCATCGACATGAAACAGGCTCAGTGGCTTTGCCTCGCGCGGCACCTGCAAACGCAGGTCATAAATCAGCTGCAACGACGCTGTCGGCAGATGCACGTAGGCCCGTGGCCGCTCAAGCAACTTCAGGTTGCCACAGTGCACAGGCCGCGCAGCACCTGACTGCGGGCTGAGAACAAACGGCGGCGTTTCGCGGTAGTGCAGGGCGGCCGCGTAGGGCGCTGGCAGCCAGGTGTCATTGAAGCGCCCGCCAAGCCAGCCCTCAGGCGTCTCCAGCAGGCACTCTTCGGCGACTTCCTGGATTGCCGTGTGCAGCGGCAGGTTGAGCTCCTGCGCAGGCACGTAGCCGGAGATCAGCTTGAGTACCACATCACCGCGGTCTTGCCGACGCTGGCGAACCAGTACCCAGTAGTCGCGGTTCTGCCAATGCAGGGTCAAGCGTACCGACACGCCAAGGTTGGCCAGCTCGACCACGAACCGTTCACTGTCGGCGACCTGCACGGCCTTGCGCCGCTGCAGGGTCTGGGCGAAGTTCAGCGGCATGCCGATGCTCTGGTAAGTCAGGCCGTCGGGAGTGGCTTCGACATGCAGCGGCAGGGTCTTGAAGTTGCTTGGGTTCTTGCGGATCAGCGTACGCGCCACGTGCCTCCTCCTTGTGCTGGGCAGCCGGCAGGGCAGCTCAAGGCTTGCCCAGGATGCGGGCGACGGTGGCCACGTTATGGGCCAGGTGCACCGGATTGATGGTGCCGACGATAGCACTGCTCACGCCCGGGTGGGAGAACAGCAGTTCGAAACTGGCCTGCACCGGGTCAACACCGGGGGCCAGGCAGACGTGTCCGCTGGCCAGGGCCTTCTTCACCAGGATCGCCTTGCCGTGCTCGGCAGCGTAGTCCAGTACCGGCCGTTCAGCCTGCTCGTTGAGGTTGTAGGTGACCATCGCGCAGTCGCCAAGCTCCAGCGCCTTGAGGCCGCCAGCGGCGGTCTTGCCGGAAAAGCCAAAGCCGAGAATCTTGCCTTCCTGCTTGAGTGCGGCCAGGGTCTGGTAGACCTCTTGCTGCTCGAGGATCGCCAAGTCATTGCCGTCCGAGTGCACCAGCACCAATTCGATACGGTCGGTTTCCAGGCGCTTGAGGCTGCGTTCTACCGACAGGCGCGTATGCGCTGCGCTGAAATCGAAGCGCGACTGGCCGTCATTGAACTCCTCGCCGACCTTGCTGACGATCACCCACTGCTCGCGTTGGCCACGCAGCAGTGGTCCGAGGCGCTCTTCGCTGCGCCCATAGGCCGGCGCGGTATCGATCAGATTGATCCCCAGTTCACGTGCCTGAGCGAGCAACAGGCGTGCCTCGTCATCACCGGGAATGGTGAAGCCGGTCGGGTATTTGACGCCTTGGTCGCGGCCAAGCTTGACCGTGCCCAGCCCCAGCGGCGAAACCGAGAGGCCGGTGCTGCCCAGCGGGCGATGCAGGTGGTGCAGGGTAGGCAGGCTCATGGCAACAGGACCTCCCAGGCAGGCACGCCAAGCGCAGGGCGCGGCAGGTCGGAGAGGTCTGGCTGGGCCGCCGGGCGGATGCCGTCGCGTTCGAGTGCGGCCAGCACGTGGTCGGCGAAGTCCGGCGCGAGGGCCAGCTTGGTCGGCCAGCCGACCAGCAGCCGCTGTTGCTCGGCAAGGAAGGCGTTGTCGGGGCGAACCAGGCCGGACTGCGCGGGTTCGGCGCGGTCGACCCGCAACGTGGCCCAGCGCACCTGGCGCTGGTCGACCCAAGGCAGCAGGTTGGCGATCTCTTTTTGCGCCGCAGCGATCTGTGCGGCTGGCTCGCGGGCGACGCCTTCGGCCTCGGCCAGGTCGCCGCCGAGGTACCACACCCACTGGCCGTCTGCGGCCGGATGGGTAGTGACGGTAATGCGCGGCTTCGGCCCGCCACCCAGGCAATGGGCGTACAGCGGCTTGAGGTTCGGCCCCTTGGCCAGGACCATGTGCAACGGCCGTCGCTGCATGGCCGGCTGGCTCAGGCCCAAGGCGTTGAGCAGGTCTTCGGTGCCAGCGCCAGCGCTCAGCACGATGCGCTGGGCACGAATCTCGCGGCCGTCGACGCGCAGGCCGACCAGTTCGTCGGCCTCGCGCAGCGGCTCGATCCGCTCGCCGGCCAGCAAACTGTCACCGGCAAGTTCAGCCAGGTTGGCGAGCAGGCTCGGCACATCGATGACCAGCTCGGCCAGGCGATAGACCTTGCCCTTGAAGGCGCGGTCCTGCAGGGCCGGCGGCAGATGCTCGCCCTTGACCTGATCAACCCGGCCACGCATCGCCTTGCTGGCAAAAAAACTCGTGACATTGCCCAGCAGGCCGCCCGGCGACCACAGGTAATGGGCGTCGGACAGCAGGCGGACCTTGTCCAGGTTCAGCTCGCCGCTGCCCGCCAGCGCCTCGCGCCAGCGCCGCGGCATATCGGCGATGGCCTCGGATGCACCGGTCAGGCTGCCGTGCAGGGCATATTTGATACCGCCATGAATGATCCCCTGCGACTTGATGGTCTGCTCGCCGCCGAGGCTGGCGCGTTCGACCAGCACCGTCGAGTAACCCTGGCGCCGCAGCCGGGCGTTGAGCCAGAGGCCAGCGACCCCTGCGCCGACGATCAGCACGTCAGTGGAAATGGCAGATGGCATGCGGGTACCTCGAAGACTTGGACAGCTAGTCAGTATACGCCGGGGATACCGTTAATGGACCCGCTGCGGGGTAACAGCCTGTGCCATGGCTCAATGCCCAGCCGTCTTGGAAAACACCTGGATCACCACCACCCCGGCAACAATCATGGCCATGCCGAGCATGGCCGGCACATCCAGCTTCTGCCCATAGATCACCAGCGCGGCGATGCTGATCAGCACGATGCCCAATCCCGACCAGACGGCGTAGGCAATTCCCACCGGAATGGTGCGCACCACCAGGGTCAGCATCCAGAACGCGATCGCGTAGCCGCCGACCATCAGCAGCAGCGGCAGAGGTGTGCTCAAGCCTTTGACCGCTTTCATCGAGGCGGTGGCGATGACTTCGGCGCAGATAGCGATAGCCAGGTAGGTATAAGCGTTCATGGGCAGTTCCTCGGTTTCGTGGCGGGCATTTTAGGTGTTCCCTGGATGCGGTAAAGTCATTACCTATCTATATTGGAGATGGGTTGATGACTCAGTACTGGAACCTTGAGCAGCTGCGTCTGTTCGTCCGCGTGGCCGAGCTGCGCTCGTTCTCTGCGGTCGCCCGCGAGCAGCACAAGGCCCAGTCGGCCGTAAGCAATGCCATCGCGATGCTGGAGACCGACCTCGGCGTGACCTTGTTCGAGCGCAGCAGTGGACGCCAGCCACGCTTGACCGAGCGCGGCGCGGCGTTGCTGGCGGATGCGCGCGAGCTGCTGCGCCAATGCGAGCGACTCGACGGCAGGGCGTTGGCCTTGATGCGTGGCCAGGAAGCCTTGCTGCGAGTGGCCCAGGACGAAGCCATGCCCTATCAGCCGGTGATCGACAGTCTGGACGAACTGGCCAGCCAGTTTCCGTTTCTGCAAGTACAGTTGGCCAGTGCTGCCCAAGGCGACGTGGCGCGCAAGCTGGTCGAGCGGCAGGCCGATCTCGGGCTGTTCTTTCATCACGAGCGCATCCCGGCCTCTTTAGAGCGGCGTACCCTGGGCAGCGTTGAAATGGTCACGGTGTGCGCGGTCGGGCATCCGCTGGCTGGCGAGGAACGGGTCAACCGGCAACAGCTGGCGCGTCATCGCCAGCTGTTGATCACCCCGCAACACAGCGACTACCCGGGCGGCGAGGCGATCAGCCCGCAGATCTGGCGCGCTGACAGTTTCTACGCGATGGCCGAGCTGCTCATGCGTGGCCTGGGCTGGGCGTGGTTGCCGCGGCATGTCGTGCAGTACCCGACGTATCAGACGCAGATGGTCGAACTCGACAGCGAGTGGCGCCCGCCGGCGTTGGTGGTGGAACTCGCCTGGCGCCGTGATCAGCCGTTGGGGCCGGCGGCGCAGTGGCTGGCAGAGCGGTTCGCCGTGCACCTGCGGGCGATTGGTTAGCAGCGCTTTCTAGGTCTTCGTTATTGAGCTCGGCAGCCCCAGCGTATTTGAATCCGGCGCAATTTCACCCGACCTGCTCAAGCCCGCCTTCAACCCTCAATTCCTAGTAAACTTCGCCGCCATGAACAGAACCCTTTATACCCTGCTGTTTCACCTGGCCCTGCCACTGGTTGCGCTGCGCCTGTTCCTGCGTGCGCGCAAAGCCCCGGCCTACGGGCAACGTGTTGGCGAACGCTTCGCCTGCAAGCTGCCGGCCATGCGCCAAGGCGGGATCTGGGTGCATGCGGTGTCGGTCGGTGAAAGCATCGCGGCGGCGCCGATGGTGCGCGCGTTGCTCAAGGCCTACCCGGACCTGCCGATCACCCTGACCTGCATGACGCCGACCGGCTCCGAGCGGATCCAGGCCCTGTTTGCCGACGAGCCGCGGGTGCAGCATTGCTACCTGCCCTACGACCTGCCATGGGCGGCGGGGCGCTTCCTCGATCATGTCCAGCCACGGCTGGGCATCATCATGGAGACCGAGCTGTGGCCCAACCATATTCACCAGTGCGCCAAGCGCGGGATCCCCGTGGCGTTGGCCAATGCCCGGTTGTCGGCCCGTTCCGCACGTGGCTATGGGCGCTTCGCCAAGCTGACCCGGCCGATGCTTGCCGAGATGAGCCTGATCGCCGTGCAGACCGAGACCGAGGCCGAGCGCTTCCGACGCCTCGGCGCGCGGGCTGAGTGCGTGCAGGTTACCGGTTCAATCAAATTCGACCTGAAGATCGACGAGCAGCTATTGCCGCGCGCGCGGCAGCTGCGTGCGCAGTGGGGCGCGATGCAGCGTCCGGTATGGATTGCCGCCAGTACCCACGAAGGCGAGGATGCGCTGATATTGCAGGCCCATCGGCAGGTGCTGGAGCGGCATGCTGATGCGTTGTTGATCCTTGTGCCGCGTCATCCCGAGCGGTTCAACACGGTGCATGAGTTGTGCCGCGAACAGTTCGCCACGGTGCGGCGCTCTTGCGCTGAGGCGGTCAGCAGCGAGACCCGTGTGCTGCTCGGTGACACCATGGGCGAGTTACTATTCCTCTATGCGTTAGCCGACATCGGCTTTGTCGGCGGCAGCCTGGTTGCCACCGGTGGGCACAATCCGCTGGAGCCAGCGGCGCTGGCATTGCCGGTGATCATGGGGCCGCATGTGTTCAACTTCCTCGAAATCAGCGCGATGTTGCGTGATGCCGGAGCGTTGCAGTCGGTGGATGATGGCCAGGGCCTTGCGCTGGCGGTGTGCCGGCTGGTGGAGGCCCCGCAGGAAGCGCGGCGCATGGGCGAGGCGGGCAGGGCGGTGATGCAGGCCAATCAGGGTGCGTTGCAACGCCTGCTGGAGGGATTGGGCTCTTTGTTGAAGTGAACGACACCGAATGCTATTCAATGAGCATTCAAAGTCGAGCATACGCAAGCTAATAGTTTGAGCTTCAACTGTAAGTTGGCGTCATGAATCCTACACGCAAAGCTGCAGGTTTTTATGTGGGGGTTAAGTATTTCCTACAAAGTTAATGTGATTGTCGGAACCGTCCTTCAAAATTTCCGGGCAGCGTACTACATAATTTCTGATTGATCAGCACTACGATTCCTCATGTCCCCAATCGCATGAGGTGTTTGTTGTGTCGAGGCCTTCTGCTCGTGAAGAGCGCCCGGAAATTGACAGCGGACTAGCCTGCCTGGTCATGGTGGCGCGCTTCCATGATGTGGTCGCTTCTCCTGAACAGCTTATCCATGGCTTTGCATCAAGGGGAGAATCTTTTTGCGTCTCCCTGATGCTTCGTGCCCTGTCGGAACTTGGCCTTAAAGCGAAAGCGCGAAGCGTGCAACTCGAGCGTTTGAAGTTCGTACCCCTGCCCGCAATCGCCTCAGATGCCAAAGGAGGGCACTTCATCATCGCCCGCTTTGATGGCGAGCGAGCGCTGATTCAAGACCCGCGGGTAGCGTCCCCACAAACCCTGACATTGGAGGCACTGGCGGAACGCTGGGGCGGCGAGTTGATCATGGTGCGTTCCGATGCTCTGCTGTCCGCAGGTGTAGGTCGGTTCGACCTTACCTGGTTTGTCCCAGCGGTCGTGAAGTATCGAAAGATGCTGGGTGAAGTCCTGATGGTATCCCTTGTAATTCAGGTACTTGCATTGTTGACCCCGCTTTTTTTTCAAGTGGTTATGGACAAGGTGTTAGTGCATCGTGGGTTGACCACGTTGAATGTTATTGCACTGGGTTTACTATTCGTGATCCTTTTCGAAAGTCTGCTCAGCGGCCTACGCACCTATATCGCAGCACACACAGCGTCCCGGATCGACGTTGAGTTGGGTGCGAAATTATTTAAGCATTTGATAGGTCTGCCGCTCGCTTATTTTCATGCACGACGGGTCGGTGATTCTGTGGCCCGAGTGCGAGAACTGGAGAACATCAGAAGTTTTCTCACCGGCAATAGCATTACGCTTATTCTGGATGTCCTGTTCAGCATAGTATTTATCTCGGTGATGTTCCTCCATAGCGGCTGGTTGACGTTGCTGGTCGTGGCATCCCTGCCGCTCTATTTCCTGGTGTCATTGATCGTCACGCCATTACTGCGTGCACGGCTTGATCAAAGTTTCCAGCGCGGCGCGGAGAACCAGGCGTTCCTGGTTGAGGCCGTAAATGGCATCGATACGCTGAAGTCTATGGCGGTGGAGCCCCAAGTCACTCGACGTTGGGACAACCAATTGGCAGCCTACGTTGCCGCCAGCTTCAAGACACAGAACCTGTCCAATCTTGCAAACGAGAGCGTGGCGCTGATCGGCAAATTGGTGACGGTGGGTACATTGTGGCTGGGCGCCCGACTCGTGATTGATGGTGAACTGACAGTCGGCGAGCTGGTTGCCTTCAATATGCTCGCTGGCCGGGTGTCTCAACCGATCATGCGCTTGGCACAATTGTGGACGAGTTTTCAGCAGACAGGCGTTTCCATCCAGAGGCTGGGCGACATTCTCAATACCCGCACTGAGTCGTCCAGTGGCCAGGGAACGCTGATGCCTTCCATAGAAGGTCGTATAGAGCTCGAGAAGGTCTGCTTTCGCTATCGCCCTGACGCCAGTGAAGTCCTGCGCGATGTCAGTGTGAAAATCTCTGCTGGCGAAGTAATCGGTATCGTCGGCAGATCAGGCTCGGGGAAAAGCACGCTAACGCATCTGATGCAGCGGCTGCACTCGCCGGAGCGGGGTCGGGTTTTGTTGGATGGCGCTGACCTTGCGATGGTCGACGTGGCCTCTCTGCGTCGACAGATTGGAGTGGTACTGCAGGAGAACATGCTCTTCCGGCGCAGTGTCCGCGATAATATTGCGTTCGTGAACCCTGGTGCGCCCCTTGAGGAGGTCATCGATGCTGCGAAACTGGCGGGCGCTCATGACTTTATCCTTGCGCTGCCTAATGGGTACGAAACCCTGATCGGCGAGCACGGTGCCAGCCTTTCAGGTGGACAGCGCCAACGCATCGCAATAGCCCGCGCGTTGCTGGGTAATCCGCGAATTTTGATCTTCGATGAGGCGACCAGCGCGCTGGACTATGAGTCGGAGCGCATCATCCAGGAGAACATGGCGCGTATCTGCGCACAGCGTACGGTCATCATCATCGCGCATCGATTATCCGCCGTACGCTATGCCGACCGCATTGTGGTGATGGAGTGCGGGCAGATTGTCGAGCAAGGGGCGCATGACGAATTGCTGAGGAATCCGCAGGGTGTGTACGCCTATTTGTACCGCCTGCAACTCGGTACTGCTGCATGAGCGGCTCAATGGCCGACCTGATAGAACGCTACCGCGAAGCTTGGCGAGGAGCCTGGCGCCAGCGCCGGAGGCTGGAAGGGACGCCGCGCGAAAAGGACGAGCTGGCATTTCTGCCAGCAGCTCTGGCTATGCAGGAAACGCCGGTGCATCCCCTGCCACGTATCGTGCAATGGATTTTACTGACCCTCATTGGCTTGGCATTGCTCTGGGGATGCCTGGGAGAAGTCGATGTTGTCGCCACCGCCGAGGGCAAAATTGTACCCAGCGGTAGAAGCAAGCAGATCCAAGCCAGTGAAGTAGCGGTGATTCAAGCAATTCATGTAATTGACGGGCAGCGGGTGCGCAAAGGCGATTTGCTTATTGAGCTGGAAAATCAGATGACAGCGGCGGACGTCAGCCGTCTGAGCAGCGAGTTGATGGCGGCAAAGGTCGACCAAGCCCGTGCTTCCAGCCTGTTGCTCGCGCTCGAAAGTCAAGATCAGCCGGGATCCATGGCAGCACTCATTCCACATGCCTCGCCGGCCCAGCAGGTGGCGGCGCAACGCTGGGTTCAGGGGCAATATCTGGAGTTGCAGGCAACACTCGAACAAGTCGATGCCGAGATCGCTCAACGCGCGGCCGAAATCCGTTCGGCAACCGCTCGTGTCAGGGCTCTCGATCAGTTACTGGTTATTACCCGCCAGCTCACGGCCGACTACAAGCTGTTGTTTGATGAGGCGGCGGTTGCCAAACACACCTATTTGGAGAAGCAGCAGATTCGACTTGAGCAGGAGAGAGAACTCACCATCCAGCGTTCCAGATTGGACGAGTTAAACGCCGCAAGACTTGCTGCTCAGCATCGTCGGGCGGGGGTCATTGCCCAGGTACGGCGCGCCATGCTCGATCTCGGCGGAGAGTCACAGCGGCGTATAGCAGGGGTAGGACAGGAACTTAGCAAGGCGCATCAACGCCATCGGCTCAAAACCCTGACATCTCCTGTGGACGGGACGGTCCAGCAGCTGGCTGTGCATACCGAGGGTGGTGTGGTCACCTCCGCAC
Source organism: Pseudomonas sp. BP8 (assembly GCF_017875955.1). Lineage (GTDB taxonomy): Bacteria > Pseudomonadota > Gammaproteobacteria > Pseudomonadales > Pseudomonadaceae > Aquipseudomonas. Next base: position 1,085,941 of record NZ_JAGINK010000001.1, read on the forward strand.
AGACGCTAATGGTGATAGTGCCTTCAGAGCAACCTGTAGAAGTCGAGGTATGGGTAGAGAACAAGGACATCGGCTTTGTATTTCCCGGACAGGCTGTAGAAGTAAAGGTCGAGACCTTCACCTTTACCAAATATGGCGTGGTGCCGGGTGTTGTTCAGACGTTGTCGAATGACGCGATTGAAGATGAACGACGTGGGTTGGTATACAGCGCCCGGATTCAACTCGCTAATGATGTGATGCGCGTGGGCGAGCGGGACATGCCGCTGTCGGCCGGTATGGCTGTACGTGCTGAGGTGATTGTAGATCGGCGAAAAATCATAAGTTATTTCCTGAGTCCTCTGCAGCGGCATGTCAGTGAAAGTTTGGGTGAGCGCTAGTGCCTCGGTAAAGGCTTCGTCGGTCCGCGACTATCAAGCTATCGAGGTTGAGCGTTGAGAATAACTCAGGCGTGCGCGAGCAAGCGAGAGGGTACGAAATATGTTTATTAAAAGAATTGTCTGTCGCCTCTATGCGGTGTCATGGGGTGTGTTGAGGATTTTTAGCTTTGTTCTGCTATCTATTTATGGCGTTGTCATTGCTCTTGGTATTTGGCACGGAGAGCCTTGGGTGCCTCGGGAGAAAGCTGAAGTTGATCCGATAGTGTGTGGGAGAATGTCGGGAGTCGTATACCAATTTCCCCGCTTATATTTTCCTTTCTGGCCAGAGTACGAAGGGAAAAGTTCATTTGACCCTGACTTCGGTAGCAATAAGAAGGGGTGTAAAGCTAATTTCTCATCTATTTTTTTATCGATGAGTTGGCCTGCTCTGTCTCCTGCTGATGATAGTTGGGTGTTTCGTCAGGGGCTTGAGCACGAGGGGTTATTAGTTTCGATGTCTCCAATTGTTGCTAGAGAGGGAGACTTACGTAATACGCTGGATTGGCTGCTAGGTAAGCCGGTTCAGGAGGTGCTTGCTAATACGGCATATGATGAAGTTGCAAAGCTGTATCGGGTTGAGATGCATGATCGTGTGTTTGAGGATAATAAAAAGCTCATTTATTGGGGTGATAGTCTTGAAGAAGTCACTTCGGTAGGTTTCTGCGATTGGCGCCCGCGCGAGCCTAATTACTATTCATGCCATATGAGCTATGTCGTCTTTGGTGATGTGCTAGTGGAGGTGATTATGCGCCCCGATAAGCTGGGTTCATGGTCGTTGATTATGCAGTCATTAAAAGACTTTTTGGTGGAAAGTAGGAAATGAGGTGACCTATGTCTGGTTTGGTTGTGGAAGATGTTAATAGAGCGCGCAGGACCTTTGAGTCGGAAGGTGCCGCGGCAATGTACGACTACCTTGCAGGGAAGGGAGATCGTTATGCACTACTCGCCAATGGTGTCGCTAAAGGCAACTCGATAGCTGGCCTGGCTGCAATAGGGTTCATGAAAAGGACTGAAGAAGATGCTGGGCGCCCTATGCAGCAGGTCGATGTTGAACAGGTGCGGCTTAACATGGCTAAGGCCTACCTTGATTTATTGGAGGCTAAGGCCAGTAATGGGAAGCTCAGTACTGAACTCAGTCACAAGGAGGTTTGGGACTTTCATAGTAAGGTGTTTGAGAGGTTGGGGCGATCGAAAGACGCGTGGACGCTTAATTCTGTATTCGAACTGATCGCGCCTGAATCGCGTGAAGCGTATTGGCAAACAGTACTTCGAGCAGCCGGAAGTCCAGCAAGCGAGCTTTGGTTGTCCATTCAAACTGATAGCAGTGTGTCTAACTCCACGGCCTTGGCTCCGGAGCACCTACGTCCCGTTGCGAGATATTGGAAAGCGCGCATAGATTCGCCAGAAGGTGTTGCGTCTTTCATATTTTCCCTGGCCGAGTCAACAGGAAAAGGCATCGCAAGCGTAATCTCCGATTTTATTGATTCGGAAGGAAGTGAGCCTCCGAGCTCATCGTTGAAGATAGACATCACGCCCGCGACCGGATCCAGCCGCTACCTGATGGGTGAAGACGACTTCCGCAACAATGTCTCCAATGGTTTCGTCGACCGGAACCTCACCCACAGTATCGCCTTCACTGACAAAACCCTCGATAACACGGACTTCACTTCCGCTCAGATAGGCAGCCTAACCACAGGCGGCATTCGTCCCGGGGAACTACAACTTGACCCGAACGTGCGCCCCAACCAGCATTTGGCCCAATTTTACCGTGATGGCAGCGAGGAGCCCGATTTCAGCTTGCGCAATGCGGTGGTGCTCAACGGGCTCGCGGCGATGACCACGGTAAATACCTTCGTCGACCCGCTGCTACTCGATCTGAGCGGTGAGGGGGTCGGTCTGACGGGAATCGAAGAAGGTGTGCTGTTTGATGTAGATAACAGCGGTTCATTGCGCCGCACGGGCTGGGCTGACAGGAAGACCGGCATGCTGGTGCACGACGATGGCACAGGGCTGGTCAGCAACATCAGCCAGCTGTTTTCCGAGTACTACGGTGGCAAGGCCGGTAGTGACGCAAACGCGGGCGAGACGCCATTCAAGGATGGCTTCGCCGCGCTAGCGAGTGTGGATGCCAATAGCGATGGCGCAATCAATTTCGAAGACCCCATCTGGTCGCAGTTGAAAGTATGGGTCGATGGCAATCATGACGGACGCGCGGATGCCGGTGAGCTCAAGGCACTACAAGAACACGGCATTACACAGATCAGGCATGGCCAGATCGAGCCGGTGGGAGAAGTGCGTCAAGGTAACCAGGTAATCTCCCGCGGGGCATTTACACTCAATGGGGCGGATCGGGAAATACTGGCGGTCAAGTTTCTCGCCGATACCGTCAGCAATCAGCTCGAGCCTCTAGAGGGTGGCACTTTGCTGACTTCGGCGAGCGGACCGACGTCTCGTCGCGCTTATATAAGCCAGAACCGCGCGGGCACTGCTCTGGATGCCTCCTTGCTCGGGGTGGATACCGTGTACGGTGCGGTAGGCGATGATGTCCTGACGGCTGCTCCCGCCGGTAGTTGGCTCATTGGTGGCGGTGGCAGCAACACCTACGTTGGAGGGATTGGCGACGACGTCTTTGTGGTCAGTGCCAGCGATGATCAGGCGAACATCCGAGGCAATGGCGGGCGTGATACAGCATTGATTGTAGGCGAGCAGGGCGTTGGGCTGAACATGGCAAAGGCCGGACTGAGCGTTGTGCAGGGCGGCAGGGGTAGAGACATTATTGCTAGCGGTGGCCAGCGCGGTGTGTTCATCAAGGGCGGTTCGGGTGACAGCCTGCTGATCGGTGGTGGTGGTAACGATGTGCTGGTCGGTGGCGTTGGCCGCAATAACATCATCGGCGGTACCGGCAAGTCTGTGATTTACGCAGGCCCCAAAGGTGATCGCATCCAAGCTTCGGCAGGAGGCAGTATCATTTATGCCGGCGGGGGCGCGGACTTGATCACCGGTAGTGCTGCCGATGATGTGATTGAAGCCGGGCGAGGCGACGCCACGATCAATGGTGGTGAAGGGGTCGACCTGGTCAAGCTCCACGGTACCCACGATGAATACCTCATCACTCGCACGGCGTCCGGGTTCCAGATTTCGGACACGGTGCCAAAACGGGATGGCCGCCTCACTCTCAGCAACATCCAGAATTTGGGTTTCGCTGACATTGCGTCTATAGACCTGTTGGCCCCGGCCGCCATGCCGATCAGCGATACACTGGGTATGGAACAGATGGCCTCGTTCACCGTAGGCGAAGCGGATTTTACGATACCCGCTGCGGTGCTGTTGGAAAATGATCAGCTGCTAGCGAGTGCTGGTGCACTGCGTATCGCTACGGTCACCCAGGCGAGGGGCGCGATTGTTCATCTCGACGAACAAGGCAACGTGCGAGTAGCACCTTTGCACGGACACGTGGGAAATATCAGTTTTCGCTATGACGTGGTGGACGGCAGTGGAAATCCTTCGTTGTTGATTCAGGATGTGGTCAGTGGCGCATCCGCACCATTGCGAGCGTTGGTAACCCTACGCAACGAGCAATCTCCTTCGGATCCTCTGGTGCCACGCCAGTGGTATCTGGGTGAAATCGACGTCCAGCCGATCTGGGCGGACTACACCGGCAAAGGTATAAGGATTGGCCAGTTCGAACCCGGAGGCGAGTTCGCCGTTGCACCGGAAATCCTTGATATCCAGCATCCAGATCTGCAAGAGAATATCGACTCCGTATGGCTACAAACTCAGCGCAATAACCGCACCTTGCCTGCGCTGGCATCAAATCATGCAACTCAGGTTGCAGGCGTCATGGTTGGCGCCCGAAATGGCCAGGGTGGAATTGGCATCGCTTACGACTCAACCATTGGCGGTCATTACCTGGCCAACAAAGGCGACGATCTGACAAGCCTAGGACAGATGGTCGGCTATGACATTGCCAACAATAGTTGGGGATTCTCCAACGACTTCGCATTGGGCAACGTTCAGGACGGTTCCATTAGCACTGCGCTCGCCCTGGCCTCGACCGCGCGCCTGGCGGCTACCAATGGTCGTGGCGGGCTGGGGACGATCATTGTCGCTGCCGGAGGCAACCAGCGCGACAAGGGCGGCAGTGCACAGGGTTCGCTGATCAACAATAGCCGATACGCGATCGAGGTTGGTGCTATCAATGCCAAGCCGGACTTATCGGTCTTGCAGGTTGCGGCCTCGCCATTCTCCAACCCAGGCGCCAGCTTACTTGTGTCGGCGCCTGGTAGCCACGTTCTGTCAAGCAGCCTTGCCCTCGAGGCAGAACGTGGCGCGGCTGTCGGCAGTGCCTACAGCACGACCCAAGGCACCAGCTTCGCCGCGCCGATTGTATCCGGGGTGGTCGCGTTGATGCTTCAGGCTAATCCGGCTCTTGCCTACCGTGACGTCCAGCAGATACTTGCGCTGTCGGCACGCATGGTCGAAGACCCTTCGACCGATTGGTCGCAAAACGCTGCTCGTAGTTGGAATGGCGGGAGTATGCATGTCAGTCACGATTATGGTTTCGGCATGATTGACGCCCGCGCAGCCGTACGCATTGCCGAGTCCTGGCATGGTCAGGCGACCAAGGCTAATGAAGGATTGGTTTTCGCACAGAGCGAGAATAAGCCTCAAGAACTGGCCGCAGGTCAAGTCGCGACGCTATCGCTGAGCATGGGCGCAGGGGTGCAAGTGGAACACGTGGAAATTGATATCCATGCCGTTGTCACACGCCTCGGCGACCTTACGCTTACGCTGATATCCCCTAGCGGCACACGGAGTGTGCTGGTGGACCGTGCAGGTAAAGCGCCAGGGTCTTCTGACGATGATCTCGGCAATACCCGCACGGGCGAGTTCAAGTACGGATTCATGTCGACTCGTCATCGTGGCGAAGGCTCGGAGGGAGTGTGGTCGCTCGAGGTCCGCAATGCCGATAACGGAATGCCGCTGGCGCTGAACCGATGGGCAGTGCGCCTGAGTGGCAGTCCGACTACCTCGAATGACACCTACCACTTTACCGACGAGTATGCGCTTGTCGCAGCCGGGAGTCCGGGACGGGCGCTGCTTGACGATGCGGTGAGTGGCACTGTGGGCGGACGCAATACCCTCAATGCTGCCGCTGTCAGCGGGGCCGTAGCTGTGGATCTGGGCACGGGCATGGCGACCATTGCCGGCGCCGGACTGACAATCGCGCCGGGCTCGTTACACAATCTGATCAGTGGTGACGGTGACGACACGCTCATCGCTGGCCCAGAGCGGGCACTGCTGGACGCTGGGCGCGGCCGTAACCGACTGGTGGGTGGAGCTGGTGCGGACCTGTATGTGATACATCGGCGCAGTGCTGGCGTAGATGTGCTGGAGAACTTTGAAGTCGATCGCGAGTTCATTGATCTGGTGGGTTTCAGCGGCAAGCAGTTCAGCGACCTGCAGATGCGGCAAGAGGGCTCAGCGGTGATGATTGTGCTGGGAGACGGACAGGTACTGAAGGTGGCTGATCGGGCATTGGCCGATTTGCGGCCTGAACACTTTCGTTTCAAGGATACCTTCTCTGCCCCAGCGGACTTTTTCGATATTGAAGGTTCCGGCGGTCCGGCTGGGCCGTCCGATGGAACCGTACTGTTGAGCGGTGGCAGCGATGGCTTCCTCTTCGGCCCTGACCAGACGGGGCAACTCGTCGCTTCACTCGCTGGCAAGGTGTATTCAGCCGAGGGTACCGCCGCCAGTGTCTTCGTAGTCGCCAGACAGGAGGGGGTCGATAACTACAAAAATGTACTGCGTGGCTTCAGACATGGCATTGACAGGATTGACCTTGGCCAGCTTGGAGTCAGCCGTTTCGAGGAGCTTGAGATCAGCAAGGTGTACCGGGCAATGTTAAACGAGGTCGCTCAGATTCACGGCGTTACAGTAAAGGCGAGCCAGTTGGCTGGGCATGACAAGTCGGTGCAACTGCTGTACCTGGATTCACTCGAGGTGGCTCAGGTGACGCGCGAAGATTTTATCTTCGCGCAACCAGCCCTTGTCACGAGTCAGGAGTCCAACGTTCGCGACACAGGTGTACCTCAAATGCCGGCCTTTGCGGGGAATGCCAGCCTAGTCGATCCGGTTAGCACCATGTCGGTCCAGCCATACAGCCGACCTCTACCAAATCTTGCCAATCTCATCGACGCGATGGCTGGATTCGAACCGTCAACGGCCTTTGCATCGATATACGATGACGTGCCTTACATGCACTCGCAATCGACAATTGCCGTCGCTGCTTGATTCTTTGGGCTTACCGGTGCCGGCCTCTTCGCAAGTAAACCCGCTCCTACAGGGATTCACGCCAAACCTGGAGCGGGCTTCCCCGCGAAGCGGCCGGAACCGCCAAGCGATCAGGGCCGGCGTTCGAAATTCTTCGCGGCGGCGGCGGCCAGATCCGGTGGCAGGAAGTCCTTGTCCGGGTTGTAGTCGGCCTTCAGATACCGCCCCAGGTCCTGCAAGTCTTGTGGGCTCAGGGTCCCGGCCGCCTGCTTCAGGCGCAGGTTGTCGAGGATGTAGTCATAGCGGCTGTTGTTGTAGTCGCGCACCGAGGTGTACAGCTGGCGCTGTGCATCGAGCACGTCGACGATGTTGCGCGTGCCGACCTGATAGCCGATCTCGGTCGCTTCCAGCGCGCTCTGGTTAGAGATGATCGACTGCTTGCGCGCCTGCACCTGCTCGACATCGGTGTTCACCGCACGGTGCAGGTTACGGGTGTTTTCCACCACCTGGCGACGCAGGCTCTCGCGCTGTTGTTCACTCTGGCTCAGGCGCTGATAGGCCTCACGCACTTGCGAGCTGGTCAGGCCGCCACTGTAGATCGGGATGTTCAATTGCAGGCCAATGCTGGTCTGTTCAACATCGCCGCCATAGCGTATGCCAGCCTGAGGCGCCGGGTTGGTGAAGCCGAGGCTGTCGTTGTCGCCCTTCTGGTAACGCGCGACGGCATCAACGGTCGGCGCATGGCCGGCCTTGCGCTGGCGCAGGGTCTCTTCGGCGGCGTCGACGGCGTAGTTGGTCGCTTGCAGGTTGAGGTTCTGCCGTGCGGCAGTCTCGACCCAGGTCTTGGCGTCGTTGGGTGACGGCACCTGGATCGGCAGGCTGTGGACCACGCCCTGCAACGCGCCATATTCGCGGTTGGTCAGGGTGACCAAGGCTTCGAAGGCATCCTGCACCTGGCGCTCGGCAATGATCCGGTTGGCCCGGGCCGTGTCGTAGCTGGCCTGCGACTGGAGCACGTCGGTCTTGTCGGAAAGACCGACATCGAAACGCTCGTTGGACTGGTCAAGTTGGCGCTTGAACGCCGACTCCTCGGCCTTGGTCGAGGCCAGATTGTCCTGGGCACGGAGCACTGCAAAGTAGTTCTCAGCGCTTTGCAGGATCAGATTCTGTTCAGTGGCCGACAGCTCCAGCGCGGCCTGCTCGTTGACCGCTTCTGCTGCCTGCAACTGAAACCAGCGGTCGGCGCGGAAGATCGGCTGCGAGAGGGTCGCGCTCCACGAATTGCCGCTGCGGTTGGAGGTGATCGCCGGTTCGTCGAGCTTGGTCCGGGTGTTCATCATCTCGGCCCCGGCCGACAGGTTCGGCAGCAAGCCGGCCCGCGCCTGCGGCACCACTTCACGGCGGGCGCCGTAGTCGGCACGGGCGGCGGCGAGGTCGGCGTTGTTGCTGGCCGCCTCGTGGTAAACGCTGACCAGGTCGGTTTTCACCGTCATGGGTACATCTGCCGCCCATACCACTCCGTTGGACGCACAAGACACGGCAATCGCCAGTGAGAGTTTGCGCAGCATAGGGCAATCCTTGTACGAGTTTTAATTACTGAACTGTTGAGTTTCGAGCGATGGGCCAGTGTAGTGCCGCGCGCGGCCGGCAACAATCCATTGCTCGCGCCTTTCATCAATCTGGATTACAGCACCCTTGGCTTCGGCTGCCACTCCAGTCTAGACTGCGCATGTTCTTGTCGGGGTGCCTTGAAGCAAAGGCTGAGATCGCAAAGTTGCGGATCCCGTTGAACCTGATCAGGTTAGCGCCTGCGTAGGGAACAAGATTTCTCGCTTTCCCGGCGAGTCTCTTGTGTCAGGTCCGGGATTTGTCGAGCAGCGCACCACGCTCATGGCACTCCAGGTATCCGGCACTGCACCCATCATGGGGTGCGTCCGCGTCGTTCAGGTTCTCCCCGACATTCCGCCGCTAGGAAGCCGTCTGGAGCCTGTGATGACCAAACAAGAAAAAGCGATCAACCTCAGCGAATCGGCGCAAGTCGATCAGCAGTCCGTGCAACCCTTCACCCGTTCGCGCAAGATTTATGTCGAAGGCTCGCGCCCCGACATTCGCGTACCCATGCGCGAAATCAGCCTCGACGACACCCCCACTGACTTCGGCGGCGAAATCAACGCGCCGGTGCTGGTCTATGACACCTCGGGGCCGTACACCGACCCTGAGGTCATCATCGACGTGCGCAAGGGCCTGGGTGATGTGCGCTCGGCCTGGATCGATGATCGCGGCGACACCGAGCGCCTCGCCGGCCTGAGCTCGAACTTCGGCCAGCAGCGCCTGAGCGACGCCGAGCTGACCAAGCTGCGCTTTGCCCATGTGCGCAACCCGCGCCGGGCCAAGGCCGGCGCCAACGTCTCGCAGATGCACTACGCGCGCCAGGGCATCATTACCGCCGAGATGGAATACGTCGCCATCCGCGAGAACATGAAGCTGCAGGAAGCCCGCGCCGCTGGCCTGCTCGACCAGCAGCATGCCGGCCACAGTTTTGGCGCGAGCATTCCCAAGGAGATCACCCCCGAGTTCGTTCGCGAAGAGGTTGCCCGCGGCCGCGCGATCATCCCGGCCAACATCAACCACACCGAACTCGAGCCGATGATCATCGGCCGCAACTTCCTGGTGAAGATCAACGGCAACATTGGCAACAGCGCCCTCGGCTCCTCGATCGAGGAAGAAGTGGCCAAGCTGACCTGGGGTATTCGCTGGGGTTCGGACACGGTCATGGACCTGTCCACCGGCAAGCACATTCATGAAACACGTGAGTGGATCATCCGCAACTCGCCGGTGCCGATCGGTACCGTGCCGATCTACCAGGCCCTGGAAAAGGTTGGCGGCGTTGCCGAAGACCTGACCTGGGAGCTGTTCCGCGACACCCTGATCGAACAGGCCGAGCAGGGCGTGGACTACTTCACCATTCATGCCGGCGTGCTCCTGCGCTATGTGCCGCTGACCGCCAAGCGCGTCACCGGTATCGTCAGCCGCGGTGGCTCGATCATGGCCAAATGGTGCCTGGCGCACCACAAAGAGAACTTCCTCTACACCCATTTCGACGAAATCTGCGAAATCATGAAGGCCTACGACGTCAGCTTCTCGCTGGGCGATGGCCTGCGTCCGGGGTCGATCGCCGACGCCAACGACGCTGCCCAGTTCGGTGAACTGGAGACCCTTGGCGAGCTGACCAAGATCGCCTGGAAGCACGACGTGCAGTGCATGATCGAAGGCCCTGGCCACGTGCCGATGCAGTTGATCAAGGAGAACATGGACAAGCAGTTGGAGTGCTGCGACGAGGCGCCGTTCTATACCCTCGGCCCGCTGACCACCGACATCGCCCCCGGCTACGACCACATCACCTCGGGTATCGGTGCGGCAATGATCGGCTGGTTCGGTTGCGCCATGCTCTGCTACGTGACGCCCAAGGAACACCTGGGCTTGCCGAACAAGGACGACGTCAAGACCGGCATCATCACCTACAAGATCGCCGCGCATGCCGCCGACCTTGCCAAGGGCCACCCCGGCGCGCAGATTCGTGACAATGCGCTGTCCAAGGCGCGCTTCGAATTCCGCTGGCAGGACCAGTTCAACCTCGGTCTGGACCCGGACACCGCGCGTGCATTCCACGACGAGACCCTGCCCAAGGAATCGGCCAAGGTCGCCCACTTCTGCTCGATGTGCGGGCCGAAGTTCTGCTCGATGAAAATCACCCAGGAAGTCCGTGAGTACGCCGCCAACCAGCGCATCGAAGCGGTGGATGTGTCGGTTGCCGAGGGCATGCGCGAGCAGGCCGAGCGGTTCCGCCAGGAAGGCAGCCAGCTGTACCAGAAAGTCTGATGTAACGCGGGGCCGCAGTGCGGCCCTTTCGCGACACAAGGCCGCTCCCGCAGGATCCCTGCGGGAGCGGCCTTGTGTAACCCCCGACAATAATTCCGGCGAGCCCAAGCATGACCACCCCCAGCCATTTCTCACCCGATCACCCGATCCCCACCAGCCAACGCCCGTTCGGCGCCCGCGACCTGTTCGTTCTATGGTTCTCGCTCGGCACCGGCCTGATGGTGCTGCAGGTTGGCGCCATGCTCGCGCCAGGCCTGGGTCTGGCGGGGGCTGTACTGGCGATCGTTCTCGGCACGGCAGTCGGCGTCCTGCTGCTGGCGGCCGCCGGGGTGATCGGCAGTGACACCGGCCTGTCGGCCATGGGCACATTGCGTCTGACCCTCGGCGGGCACGGCGCGCGCTTGCCGGCAATGCTCAACCTGCTGCAACTGATCGGCTGGGGCTCGTTCGAGATCATTGTCATGCGTGACGCTGCCAGCCTGCTCGGCGCGCGTGCTTTCGGCGCAGAAAGCGTGTGGACCAGCCCATTGCTGTGGACCTTGTGCTTTGGCGCGCTGGCAACCCTGCTGGCGATCTGCGGGCCGTTGACCTTCGTGCGCAAGATCCTGCGCAAATGGGGCATCTGGCTGCTGATCGGCGCCTGCCTGTGGCTGACCTGGAACCTGTTCGCCAAGGCTGACCTGGGGCAGATCTGGGCGCGTGCCGGTGACGGTTCGATGTCGCTGGCGGTGGGCTTTGACATCGTCATTGCCATGCCGCTGTCGTGGTTGCCGCTGATCGCCGACTATTCACGCTTCGCCCAACGCGCCAGCCGCGTGTTTGCCGGCACCGCCCTGGGCTATCTGCTCGGCAATGCCTGGTTGATGAGCCTGGGCGTGGCCTACACCCTGGCGTTTGCCCCGAGCGGTGAAGCCAATGCGTTGCTGCTGGCGCTGGCCGGTGCTGGCCTGGGCATCCCGCTGCTGCTGATCCTGCTCGACGAAACCGAAAATGCCTTTGCCGATATCCATTCCGGCGCGGTCTCGACTGGCTTGCTGGTGCCGATCAAGGTCGAACACCTGGCCCTGGCCATCGGTGTGTTGTGCACGCTGATTGCCTACCTGGCGCCGCTGGCCCAGTACGAGAACTTTCTGCTGTTGATCGGTTCGGTGTTCGCACCGCTGTTCGGCGTGGTGCTGGTTGACCACTTCGTGATTCGCCGTCGACAGATGCCGACGCACGTCGCAGGGCTGCACTGGCAGGCGCTGCTGGCCTGGGCGGTGGGAGCGGCGGCCTACCATGTGATGGCCAGCCACGCCCCCGAGGTCGGCGCTACCCTGCCGGCGATCGTCCTGGCAGGGCTGCTATACGCGCTGCTGAGCGTCAGCCGCGGCCGGGAAACAGCTCAGGCTTGAGCACGCCGTTCAGGCGCGGGTAAGGAATCTTCAGTTCGATGTGGCCCATGGAGTAGGGCGCAATGGCATAGACCTCGTACTTCACCACGACCGCACCGTAGGTCAGGGCGATGTGCGGGGACTTCTTGAATGGCCAGGTCTTGACGAACTCGGCATCCTTGTCCATGCCGGTGCTGATCATCCAGGCACGGTGCGACTCTTCGACGGTCTTCCAGAACGTCTCTTCCTGGCCGGGCACCAGCATGTCCTGCAGGGTCAGGACCTTGTCCAGCTTGCGCGAATAGTTGATGAAGCCGCGGCCGGGCATGCCGTGGGCGCCACCGCTGTCGAGGTAACTGGACAGCTCGACGATCACCAGCCCGTCATGCTGCTCGCGTACCTTGGCTTGCAGGTAGCTGCTGTTGCGCTTGTCGGCGCTGGCCAGGTACTGCGTTTCGTAATCCTTGAGCGTAGTAGGCGCGGTGCTGCGCTGGTTGTCTTCGGTCAGTTGCAGCAGGCGGCTTTCGACGATGGCGTCGAGCTTGGGCAGGTCAGGGAAGTGAATGGTGTCGATGTTCACCAGCGGGCAGTCGCTTTCGCTGCAGCCCGGCTTGACGTGCTCCCAGGCATCGCGCTTGACCTCGAGCGGTGCCCGATAGTTGGGCGTGAACAGGCTCTGGCAGGCGCTCAGGGCCACTGCCAGCACAGCCACGGAAGTCAGTTTGACAAGCGTCATGATGATCCTTGCAGAACAGGAATAGTCGGCCTTGGACCGTCGGCAAAGCCTTCGGTTCGCCACTAAGCTATCAGAGAGATCGCGGCCTGTCCCGGTTGCACGAACGGTCGCTGGAAAGGGGTGAAACCGGGCCACACGCAGAGTAGGATGGCGCGATGCAGCTTTAGAGGTAATGAGGATTTCCATGACAGACACGTCAAATTCAGTGCCAAGAGCGGTCGAGATCGTCAAGCGCGACACCTGCTTCCAAGGCTTTTACAAGCTCGACAAGGTGTACCTGCGCCATGAGCTGTTTGCCGGTGGCTTGGGCCGCGAAATCAGCCGCGAGGTGTTTGTGCGCCATGACGCGGTGTGTGTCCTGCCGTATGACCCGCAACGCGATGAAGTGGTGTTGATCGAGCAGTTTCGCGTGGGCGCCATGGACAAGGTGGATAACCCTTGGCTGATTGAAATGGTCGCTGGCCTGATCGACAAGGACGAGCAGCCTGAACAGGTTGCCCACCGCGAGGCAGAGGAAGAAGCCGGGCTGAGCTTTACCGCCCTGTGGCCGATGACCCGCTACTTCCCGTCGCCGGGCGGCAGCGATGAATTCGTCCACCTGTTTCTTGGCCGCTGTGTCAGCGAAGGCGCCGGCGGCCTGCATGGTCTGGAAGAAGAGGGTGAGGATATCCGCGTGCGGGTCTGGTCGTTCGAGGACGCCCTGCAAGCAGTACGCGACGGCCGAATCTGCAATGCCGCGACGATCATCGGCCTGCAGTGGCTGGCGCTGAACCGAGACGAAGTACGAGGTATGTGGAAGTGAACCTGTTGCGCGAGCGTTACCGGGTCGATCTGGTCGGGCTGCAGTCAGCCTGCGAGGCCAACTATGCCCGCCTGATGCGCTTGCTGCCGGACATGCGCAGCACCCAGAGTTCGCGGCGTATCGGTATGACCCAGGGTGACCAGATGCTCGGCGTGCTGGTGCTCGACGTGGTACTTACCTGCCCCTACACCACCACCTTGCGCGTGCGCCAGGAGCACAGCCTGCCGTGGTTGCCGGTGCCGCAGCTGGAAGTCCAGGTGTATCACGATGCGCGCATGGCCGAAGTGGTCAGCGCCGAGCATGCGCGGCGTTTTCGCAGTATCTATCCGTACCCGAATGAAGCCATGCATCAGCCGGACGAGAAGGCTCAGCTCAACCTGTTTCTCGGAGAATGGCTGAGTCACTGCCTGGCCTGCGGCCATGAGTTGGTCGCGGTACGCTGAAAATGTGAGCTGGATCGGTTTCGAGTGTTTGCTCGAAACCCGCCAGCGGCCATAATTGCCGTGAATCCGCTTGAGGAGACGGCCGTTGCCGCAGCCCAACCATGCCCCCGCGCCCATCCATGTGGTGCAACTGACCGACGCCCACCTGTTCGCCGACCCGGCGGGCACCCTGTTGGGCCTCAATACCCGTGACAGCCTGTGCCATGTGATTGCCCAGGTGCGCCGTGAGCAGCCGCAGATCGATCTGTTGCTGTGCACCGGTGACCTGACCCAGGACGGCAGTGTGGCGGGATATCAGGCGTTTCGTGATGTGACCGCGCCGTTTGCCGTGCCGACGCGCTGGCTGCCGGGCAATCATGATGAGGCGCAGGTGATGGCACAGGTCGCGCAGGGCAGTGATCTGCTCCAGGCGGTGACCGATATCGGCGGCTGGCGGATCATCATGCTTGATTCGGCGGTGCTCGGTGCTACCCATGGCCTGCTGGCGCCAGAGCAGCTGGCGATTCTCGATGAGGCCCTGGCCGGCGCCGGGCAGCGCTATTGCCTGGTGTGCTTCCATCACCAGCCGGTGGACATCGGCTGCGCCTGGATCGCGCCGATCGGCCTGCGTAATGCAGAGGCATTGCTGGAGCGTGTGCAGCGCCATGAGCAGGTGCGGGCGGTGCTGTGGGGGCATGTTCACCAGGAGTGGGACGAGCTGCGCGCCGGGGTGCGCTTTTTGGCCACGCCGTCGACCTGTATCCAGTTCGCGCCGCGTAGCGAGGACTTCAAGGTCAGCGAGGAGCAGCCGGGGTATCGCTGGCTGCGGTTGCATGCCGATGGTCGGGTAGAGACTGGTGTCGAGCGGGCACGGGATTTCGTGGTGAAGCTGGATTTCAACAGCGCCGGGTATTGAAGTCCCCCGCGCGTGCTCTGTAGGAGCGGGCTTGCCCCGCGAACAAGGGCGAAGCCCTTGCCATCCACAGCGGTTGCCTGGGCTGACCTCTTCCCGGGACAAGCCCGCGCCTACAAGGGCTGGGTGATCGCAGGAATGTATTGCAACACATCCCAACCTGCGCCAAGGCCTGGCGAACGCGATACACTGCGCGTCCCTGCGCCCCAACAGGCGGGCGCGCCGCAGCAGACTCCGGGGGCAGCATGTCGGGTTCCATCCTTTATATCCATGGCTTCAACAGCTCGCCGTTGTCGACCAAGGCGCGTCAGCTCGAGGCCGTGATGCAGCAGCTTGGCCTGTCCGGCCAGTTGCGTGTGCCCGCCTTGCACCACCACCCGCGCCAGGCCGTCGCCCAGCTCGAAGCGGCCATCGCCGAGCTCGGTGCGCCCTTGCTGGTCGGCAGTTCACTCGGCGGCTACTATGCCACTCACCTGGCAGAGCGGCATGGCCTCAAGGCCCTGCTGATCAACCCGGCGGTCGCGCCGCACCGGCTGTTCGACGGGTATCTCGGTACCCAGCGCAACCTGTACACCGATGAGCCCTGGGAACTGACCCTGGACCACGTGCAGGCCCTGGCCGAGCTGGAGATGCCCGCGCCGACCGATGCCAGCCGCTATCAGGTGTGGTTGCAGACGGCTGACGAAACCCTGGACTATCGCCAGGCCGCGCAGTACTACCGCGCCTGCGCGCTGCGCATCGAGGCCGGTGGCGACCACAGTTTCCAAGGTTTCAGCGAGCGCCTGCCGGCGTTGCTGGCCTTTGCCGGAATTGCCCGCGGGCAATATGCGGCGCTCGATTTTTCTGTATTTTGATTTTTTCGCATTCACCAGACTGACGACGAGAACCCATGGCCAATCCCAGCGCTAGCGCCTATAACGCAGACGCCATCGAAGTCCTCTCCGGCCTCGACCCGGTCCGCAAGCGGCCGGGCATGTACACCGACACCAGCCGGCCGAACCACCTTGCCCAGGAAGTCATCGACAACAGTGTCGACGAAGCCCTGGCCGGGCACGCCCGCTCGGTGCAGGTCATCCTGCACGCCGATCACTCGCTGGAAGTCAGCGACGACGGCCGCGGCATGCCAGTCGACATCCATCCGGAAGAAGGCGTCAGCGGCGTCGAACTGATCCTCACCAAGCTGCACGCCGGTGGCAAGTTCTCCAACAAGAACTACCAGTTCTCCGGCGGCCTGCACGGCGTCGGCATCTCGGTGGTCAACGCCCTGTCGACCCAGGTGCGGGTGCGGGTCAAGCGCGACGGCAACGAGTACCAGATGACTTTCGCCGACGGCTACAAGGCCACCGAGCTGGAAGTGGTGGGTACCGTGGGCAAGCGCAATACCGGCACCAGCGTGTATTTCAGCCCGGACCCGAAGTATTTCGATTCGCCGAAGTTTTCCATCAGCCGCCTCAAGCATGTGCTCAAGGCCAAGGCCGTGCTCTGCCCGGGGCTGTCGATCAGCTTCGAAGACAAGGCCAGCGGCGAAAAAGTCGAGTGGCACTATGAAGATGGCCTGCGCTCGTACCTGGTCGACTCGGTCAGTGAGTTCCCGCGCCTGCCCGACGAGCCGTTCTGCGGCAGCCTGGCCGGTAACAAGGAAGCCGTCGACTGGGCCCTGTTGTGGTTGCCCGAGGGCGGCGACAGTGTCCAGGAAAGCTACGTCAACCTGATCCCCACCGCTCAGGGCGGCACCCATGTCAACGGCTTGCGCCAGGGCCTGCTCGACGCCATGCGCGAGTTCTGCGAGTTCCGCAACCTGTTGCCGCGCGGGGTCAAGCTGGCGCCGGAAGACATCTGGGAGCGGATCAGCTTCGTCCTGTCGATGAAGATGCAGGAGCCGCAGTTCTCCGGGCAGACCAAAGAGCGGCTGTCGTCCCGTGAAGCGGCGGCGTTCGTCTCCGGAGTGGTCAAGGATGCCTTCAGCCTGTGGCTCAACGGCCACCCGGAGCTGGGCATGCAACTGGCCGAACTGGCCATCAGCAACGCTGGCCGGCGCCTCAAGGCGAGCAAGAAGGTCGAGCGCAAGCGCATTACCCAAGGCCCGGCGCTGCCTGGCAAGCTGGCAGATTGCGCTGGGCAAGACCCGATGCGCTCCGAGCTGTTCCTGGTCGAGGGCGATTCTGCCGGCGGTTCGGCCAAGCAGGCGCGCGACAAGGAGTTTCAGGCCATCCTGCCGCTGCGCGGCAAGATCCTCAACACCTGGGAAGTCGATGGTGGCGAAGTGCTCGCCAGCCAGGAAGTGCACAACATCGCCGTCGCCATCGGCGTCGACCCGGGTGCCACCGACCTGTCGCAACTGCGTTACGGCAAGATCTGCATCCTCGCCGACGCCGACTCCGACGGCCTGCACATCGCCACCCTGCTGTGCGCGCTGTTCGTTCAGCACTTCCGCAGCCTGGTCGAGGCCGGGCATGTCTATGTGGCCATGCCGCCGCTGTACCGCATCGACCTGGGCAAGGAAATCTACTACGCCCTCGACGAGCCTGAGCGGGACGGCATTCTTGACCGGCTGGTGGCCGAGAAGAAACGCGGCAAGCCGCAGGTCACCCGCTTCAAGGGCCTGGGCGAAATGAACCCACCGCAGTTGCGCGAGACCACCATGGACCCGAACACCCGGCGTCTGGTCCAGCTGACCCTGGACGACGTCGAGGCGACCTGCGAGCTGATGGACAAGCTGCTGGCGAAGAAGCGCGCCGGTGACCGCAAGAGCTGGCTGGAGACCAAAGGCAACCTGGCTGAGGTCATGGTTTGATCCGTCTGTTTCTGACAGCGGTGCTGGCGCTGCTTGCGGCGCCGAGCCTTGCGGGTAACTGGCCAGAGCTGAAACTGACTGGCGAGCATCCAATTAACGGCATGCGCGGCGGCAATCTGTCCGGCCTGGCTTGGTGCCGGGGTGCTCTGTGGGGCGTTTCCGACCGAGACGACGATCGCCTCTATCGACTCGACCAGCAGCAAGGTGTCTGGCGTGCCCAGGCACTCACCTTCACGCCGCCACCGGTGCCTGACACGGGCTTGCCCTGGGGCTTGAAGTCGCGCAACTGGGCCGTGTCGTATGTGCGCGGTGGTGAGCTGGATTTCGAGGGCATCAGTTGCGATCAGGCCGGCAACTTCTATCTGGTCAGCGAGGCGCATGCGGCCGTGCTGCAGGTGCCGCTGGAAGGCGAGCCGGACTGGTTGAAGATTGATCCGGTGATGATTCGCCAGGCCCGCGCCAGCGGCATGCTGCTGCACTTCAACGCGCTATTCGAGGGCGTGGCGATCAATCCGGCCGGCGACCGCCTGTGGTTGGCTGCCGAACGTGAGCGCCGTGGCCTGGTCGCTGTACAGCGTCAGCAATCGGTCTGGACCTGCGGGCGCAGCTGCGTGCTGCTGAGCGAGGCCGGGGTCGAGATGCAGCCGGCCCAGATGCCCAATCCCCAGGCCCGCTCGCGCGACTTTGCCGACCTGGCCTGGTTCGACGGCAAGCTGTTTACCCTGGAGCGCAACGCCTACCGGATCTGTCGCCGCGACGCCGACAATGGTCAGGTCGAGCGCTGCTGGTCGTTCGCCGACGATGCCCTGCAGCCATCACGCCGCTATGATCAACCGTTCGGCCTGGCCGAAGCGCTGGTGATCGATGGCAAAGGCGCCTGGATCGGCCTGGACAACAACAATGGCGACCGCGCCGATGGCGAATCGAGACCGGTGGTCTGGCGCTTCGCTGCGCCGCAAGGTGGCTGGAGCGCCAAGTCATGAGCCAGACGGCCGGCAAGCGGGCGGGCAGGGTACTGATGATCGTCGCCTGGGCGGCGGCGATGTTTCTCGCCACGCGCTTTTTCGGCCAATGGGAAGAGCACCAGCAAAACCCCAATGCCCAACCGCAGTCCACGCAGGGTGAGGGCTTCATCGAAGTGCGCCTGTTGAGCAACGGCAACGGCCATTTTGTCGCCGACGGCGCGATCAATGGCCAGGCGGTGCACTTCATGCTCGACACCGGTGCCACTGATGTGGCGATCCCTGAGTCACTGGCCAGGAGCATGCAGCTCAAGCGCGGTGCGCCGGTGATGCTGAGTACCGCCAATGGTCGCACCGAGGGCTACCGCACGCGCCTGGACAGCGTGCAGCTGGGCGATATCCGCCTGCGCGACGTGCGCGCGCTGGTGGTCCCGGGCCTGGACGGCGAAACCGTTCTGTTGGGCATGAGTGCCCTGAAACAACTTGAATTTACCCAGCGCGGCGGCAGCATGCTGTTGCGCCAGAACCTGAAATGACGAGGCCCGCATGAGCGACTCACTGGAACTCAGCCTGGACGGCGTTGAACGCCGCTCGCTGGCTGACTTCACCGAACAGGCCTATCTCAACTACTCCATGTACGTGATCATGGACCGCGCCCTGCCGCACATCGGCGACGGCCTCAAGCCGGTCCAGCGGCGCATCGTCTATGCCATGAGCGAGTTGGGCCTGGATGCCGATTCCAAGCACAAGAAGTCGGCGCGTACCGTCGGCGACGTGCTCGGCAAGTTCCACCCGCACGGCGACTCCGCCTGCTATGAAGCCATGGTGCTGATGGCCCAGCCGTTCAGCTACCGCTATACCCTGGTCGACGGCCAGGGTA
This sequence comes from Pseudomonas sp. BP8, assembly GCF_017875955.1. GTDB lineage: Bacteria > Pseudomonadota > Gammaproteobacteria > Pseudomonadales > Pseudomonadaceae > Aquipseudomonas. The sequence goes on from NZ_JAGINK010000001.1 coordinate 1,105,394, forward strand.
ACTGGGGTGCGCCAGACGATCCAAAGTCGTTTGCCGCCATGCGCTACACCGAGGCACGCCTGTCGCGCTATTCCGAAGTGCTGCTCAGCGAAGTCGGCCAAGGCACCGTCGACTGGGTGCCAAACTTCGACGGCACCCTGCAGGAACCGGCGGTACTGCCGGCGCGCCTGCCGAATATCCTCCTCAACGGCACCACCGGGATTGCCGTGGGCATGGCCACCGACGTGCCGCCGCACAACCTGCGTGAAGTGGCCAGCGCCTGTGTGCGCCTGCTCGATGAGCCCAAGGCCACCCTCGAGCAGTTGTGCGAGCATATCCAGGGCCCGGACTACCCGACCGAAGCTGAAATCATCACGCCGCGCGCCGACATCCTGAAGATGTACGAAAGCGGTAAAGGCTCGATCCGCATGCGCGCCGTGTACCGCGTCGAGGACGGTGACATCGTCGTCACCGCGCTGCCGCACCAGGTCTCCGGGGCCAAGGTGCTCGAGCAGATCGCCGCGCAGATGCAGGCCAAGAAACTGCCGATGGTGGCTGACCTGCGCGACGAGTCGGACCACGAGAACCCGTGCCGCATCGTCATCATCCCACGCTCCAACCGGGTCGATGCCGACGAGTTGATGCAGCACCTGTTCGCCACCACTGAGCTGGAGAGCAGCTACCGGGTCAACGTCAACATCATCGGTCTCGACGGCCGCCCGCAGTTGAAGAACCTGCGCGCGCTGTTGCAGGAGTGGCTGCAGTTCCGCATTGGTACTGTCCGTCGTCGCTTGCAGCACCGCCTGGACAAGGTCGAGCGCCGCTTGCACCTGTTGGACGGTTTGCTCACGGCCTTCCTCAACCTGGATGAAGTTATCCACATCATCCGTACCGAGGAGCATCCCAAGCAGGCCCTGATTGCCCGTTTCGAGCTGACTGAAATTCAGGCCGAGTACATCCTCGAGACCCGCCTGCGTCAGCTGGCCCGCCTGGAAGAGATGAAGATTCGCGGCGAGCAGGACGAACTGCTCAAGGAACAGGCCAAGCTGCAGGCCCTGCTCGGCAGCGACGCCAAACTGCGCAAACTGGTGCGCAGCGAGCTGATCAAGGACGCCGAAACCTATGGCGACGACCGCCGCTCGCCAATTGTCGAGCGCAGCGAAGCCAAGGCCTTGTCGGAAAACGAGCTGATGCCGACCGAGCCGGTCACCGTGGTGCTCTCGGAAAAAGGCTGGGTGCGTTGCGCCAAAGGCCACGATATCGACGCCACCGGTCTTTCCTACAAAGCCGGCGATGGCTTCAAGGCCGCTGCGGCCGGGCGCTCCAATCAGTTTGCCGTGCTCATTGACTCGACCGGACGCAGCTATTCGGTGGCCGCCCACACGCTGCCTTCGGCGCGTGGCCAGGGCGAACCGCTGACCGGGCGCCTGACTCCGCCGCCCGGGGCGACCTTCGAATGCGTTTTGCTGCCCGAGGACGATGCGCTGTACGTGGTGGCCTCGGACGCCGGTTACGGCTTCGTGGTCAAGGGCGAGGACCTGCAGGCCAAGAACAAGGCCGGCAAAGGCCTGCTCAGCCTGCCCAATGGCGCCAAGGTGATAACCCCGCGACCGGTAACCAACCGCGAGCAGGACTGGTTGGCCGCGGTTACCACCGAGGGCCGTCTGCTGGTGTTCAAGGTCGCTGACCTGCCGCAACTGGGCAAGGGCAAGGGCAACAAGATCATCGGCGTGCCGGGCGATCGAGTGGCCAGCCGTGAAGAGTACGTTACCGATCTGGCGGTGATCAGCGAGGGTTCGACCCTTGTATTGCAAGCTGGCAAGCGTACGCTTTCATTGAAGCCCGACGATCTGGAGCACTACAAGGGTGAGCGCGGCCGGCGTGGCAGCAAGCTACCGCGCGGTTTTCAGCGGGTTGACGGGTTGATGGTGGAGGCCCCGAACTGACTGTGTCAATCGCCTGAAACAGCAATTTCAACGTTGTTACCGGCGGAAACACTGGAGTCGGACGGCTATTTCGCGGATGATAGTGCCCCTGCGGCGCCAGCGTGGCTGTGCGCCCAGAAGACTTTACATGTGTATCACTGCGGTGTGCCGAGTGGCGGCCGCTTGGATGGGATGATGAAACTTCTGCGCCTTCCATTTGCGCTGTTGATGACTGGCGTGCTGGGCCTGAGTGGGTGCAGCATGCACCAGCCGGTTGCCCTGTATCAGCTGGACAGCGGTGATCCTGGCCAGCCTGCGCAGAGCGCGGGCATGGCTGTGGTGCTCGGCCCGGTATCGGTTGCCGACTACCTGCAGCGCGAAACCTTTCTCCAGCGCCAGGCCGATGGCAGCCTGACTTCGGCGACCGACGGTCGTTGGGCTGGTAGCCTTTCGTCGGATATCGACCAGTTGCTGGTACGTCAGCTTGCCTGGCGCCTGGACAGCCAGCGCGTGGTTCTGGCGCCGGCCAGCAGTGGATTCTCGCCTGACGTGCAGGTCCTGCTGTCGATTACCCGGCTCGATTCTGGCAAGAAACAGCCGGCGATCCTCGACGCCCAATGGCGCCTGCTTGATCGCCGAGGCAATGTGCGCGACAACCGCATCATTCACCTCGAGCAGCCGCATGAAGGCAGTGAGTCTTCCCAGGTGCAGGCTCAGGGGCAATTGCTGCAGAAGCTGGCTGAGCAGTTGAGCACTGCGCTCAAACCGCTTGCCAATCAGCCGGCGATTGCCGAAGAGGCACCGAAGAAGCCTGCTGCGCCGGTTCAGGTCAAGAAGGCGCCGGAGAAGTCCAAGATCCCGATGGCTTCGCCGATTCGCACCGACATGGAAGTGTTCCGCTTCTGATGAGCGTACAGATGTGAAAAAGCCCGCAGCGATGCGGGCTTTTTTTGTGCCTGGCGAAGATTGCCGGGGCCGCTTTGCGGCCCTTTCGCGACTCAAAGCCGCTCCCACAGGTGCAGTGTAAGTCTCTCGGACAGCGCGAATACTGTAGGAGCGGCCTTGTGTCGCGAAGGGGCTGCGCAGCAGCCCCCACTGGCCATTGAATCAGGCCCGGCGCTCGTGCATACGCGCCAACTGCCGCTCCAGCATCGACGGATAGGGCTCCATCAACCGCTCCACGCAGCACGCGCCCTCAGGGCTGGCGATCGGCCGAATGCGCGCACGCTGGCGCACCAGCGCGTCATCGGTGATCTGCCGCTCGACCAGCAACAGGTTACGGCTGTGCTGCGACAGCGCCAGGGCGTCCTGGGCTTTCTCGGCCATCAACAGATCAACCTGCTCCAAGCCTTGCAGGTCGTCGCCCAGGGTCAGGCCCAATTGCAGTTGCAGGGTGATGCCGCTGTCGGCCACCTCGATCTGCAGGGCATGGCCCAGGGCGCGCAGCAGCTCGCCACAGCAGATGGCGTTGGTCAGGTAGTCCTCGCCACTGTCGCGGCTGTGGAACAGCAACAGCGTACTGCCGTCGTTGAGCGTGAACGTTTCACCTTCATACAGCGAGGCCGCCTGCTCCAGGCAGTCGCGGTAGCGCTCGAGCAATTCAGTCAGGCGCGTGCGGGGCAGGCGACGTAGCTGCTCTTGGGAACCCAACTGAACCGCCAGCACAGCGCTGTACTGCGGCTCGTCGGAAACCACCGGGTTGGGTTTGGCGCTGGGCTCAGGGGTGTCGATCAAGTCGGCAAACGCTTCATCGTCCTCGTCGTCCTGCTGCGCCACCACCTTGGCCCGTGGTGCGACCTTGGCCGCAACAGGCGTCTCGTGCGGCTCATCGAAGCCGTCCTCGTCGTCTTCCTCCTCCTCGGGTTCAGGGGGCGGCGGAGGGGCGAGGCGCGCGTGCAGCTGGCGAGCCAGATCACCAATTTCGTCCTGGCGATCGATCCCAGGGGTGTAGGGATGCGGATCACGCAGCCAGACCCGCAACTGCAGCAGCGGCGTCGAGATGTAACGGCCCAGACGCAGGCTCAGGGTCAGGGCCAGCACCAGCAGGATCGCGGCGAGGATGCCCATGCTCTGCAGGCTGATCAGCATCGGCTGCTGGAACTGGCTCATGTCGAGACTGATGCGCAACTGACCAGCGGTCACGTCCTGGAAGGTGATCTTGGTCTGGTAGAGCCCTTCGGCTTCACCCAGCAAGCTGTTTTTCGGACGCTGGCCGGCCTCGGCGAGGATCCGGTTGTCGACACTGTAGATCGCCGCGTGGGCCACCAGTGGGTTCTTCACCAGGTTGCCCAGCAGCACGTTGAGGCTGAGGATGTCGTTGGACACCAGCAGCTCGGTGGCCGAGGTCGCAGTCTGGATGGTCAGGCTCTGACCCAGTGCGTCCGCCTGCTCGTGCATGGCCTGCTTGAACTGCAGGCCCATCACGCAGGCGTAGATCACCAGCGCCATGGCCACCAGAAAGATATTGGTGCTGGCGATGCGCAATGCCAATGGTACGCGGCGTTGGCGCAAGGCATGGAACAGCATCAGGAAGAAGTTATCGGATTTGACTGGCGTGGGCCGGTTCACAGAGCGCGGCTCTTTATGGCGAGAAAGTGCTGCGCAGTATAGCGAGCCGGGATTTGTCGGCAAAGTATAAGCGGCGCCCGATAGTCACCGAAAATCGGTAGAATGCGCATTTTTCATCGAAATCGGAGCCCGGTCTTGCGCGAAATCGTCCTGATCAACATCACCGGTGAGGACCGTCCCGGTCTCACTGCCGCAATCACCGGCGTCCTGCTCCAGGGCGGTGTGAACATCCTCGACATCGGCCTGGCGGTCATGCACGGCACGTTGTCGTTCGGCATCCTGGTCGATATTCCAGATAACGAAGTGGCCACCCGCTTGCTGCAAAGCGTGCAAGCCAAGGCCCACGAGCTGAACTTGCAGGCGCGCTACACACCGATCTCCGAAGCCGATTATCAGCATTGGGCAGATAGCCAAGGCGAACCGCGTCAAATCGTGACGCTGCTGAGCCGCAAGGTCACTCCTGAGCAGTTGCAGCGGGTCAGTGCGGTGATCAGCCAGTACGGCCTGACCATCGAACGTATCGAGCGCTTGTCGGCGCGGGTCGCCCTTGCTGCTTCGAGCGAGAAGGCCAAGGCCTGCCTGGAAATTTCCGTGCGCGGTGAGCCGAGCGACGCCCAGGCGATGCGCGCTGATTTCTTTGCGTTGTCTGAAGCGCTGGCGGTCGACATCGCCTTCCAGAAGGACGACCTGTTCCGCCGTAACCGCCGTCTGGCGGTGTTCGACATGGATTCGACGCTGATCGAGGCTGAGGTCATCGACGAGCTGGCCAAGGCCGCGGGCGTTGGCGAGCAAGTGTCGGCGATCACCGAGCGGGCCATGCGTGGTGAGTTGGATTTCCGCGCCAGTTTCAAGGAGCGCATGGCGCTGCTCAAGGGGCTGGACGTTGGTGTTCTGGACGAGATTGGCGCTTCCCTGCGCCTGACCGAAGGTGCCGAGAACCTGTTTGCCGAGCTCAAGCGGTTGGGCTACAAGACGGCAATCCTCTCCGGCGGCTTTACCTACTTCGCCAAGCAGGTGCAGGCGCGCCTGGGTATCGACTACGTGTTCGCCAACGAGCTGGAAGTGGTCGATGGCAAGGTGACCGGCGTGGCCATCGAGCCGATCGTCGATGCTCAGCGCAAGGCTGAGCTGTTGCAGGAGCTGGCGAGCAAGGAAGGCTTGCAGTTGGCCCAGACCATCGCTGTGGGTGATGGCGCCAACGACCTGCCGATGCTGTCCCTGGCTGGGTTGGGCGTGGCGTTCCGGGCCAAGCCGCTGGTTCGCCAGTCGGCCAAGCAGGCTATTTCGACCTTGGGCCTGGATGGCGTGCTGTATCTGCTGGGCTTGCGCGACCGCGATGCGCGTGGTTGATCTGTAGCGCCGGCCCCCTGCAAGCGAAAAGACCCTGTGTGATTGACGTCATGCTGGGGCTTTTTAAGGGTGCTTTACGGGTTGTTGGGGGAAATGATCAGCTGGCTTGGCTGGTTTTGGAATTGTGGGCTTATCCATTTGATGGGGTGCCTTTTCTGGCCCCTTCCGCCCTTACGGCGGGTCACTTCTTGGAAAAAAGTAACCAAAAACCGCTTGCTCCTGCATCCGGCCCTCCGCTGCGCTCCGGGTTCCCTCGCTCCGGTCTTGCTCCGGGAGGACCGCGCTGTACGGCCCATCCTGAGCCTCAGCGCTTTCCGGCCATCCATGGCCTCCACCTCCCTGCGCAAGACCTCCGCTCGGCCTCCTGACGTCGCGAAGTTACGGGCGGCGTCTGGGCTGGCGTTATCTTCGATAGTGGCATGTGGGTTGGATACTCGGGCCTCTTCGCGGGGCAAGCCCGCTCCTACAGGATTTGCGCCGAATTCAAAATCTGCGCAATCCCTGTAGGAGCGGGCTTGTCCCGCGAAGAGGCCGGTACTGCCAATACAAATCGCAGGGCGCAGCCCTGCCAGCCACCCCACAAATCCGCTGGTAGATAAACAAAGCGAGAGCGCAGCGATTCGCCTGCCGTTGCCGTTGCCGTTGCCGTTGATCTGGCTCTTGATCTACCAGCGACTTCAGGAGGCCGAGTGGAGGTCTTGCGCAGGGAGGTGGAGGCCATGGATGGCCGGAAAGCGCTGAGGCCCAGGATGGGCCGTACAGCGCGGTCCTCCCGGAGCAAGACCGGAGCGAGGGAACCCGCAGCGCAGCGGAGGGCCGGATGATGGAGCCGAGACCTTTTTGGTTACTTTTTGGGGCGTTTGCCAAAAAGTGACCCGCCGTAAGGGCGGAAGGGGCCAGCAGCTCCACCACATGAAATGGATAAGCCCCCAGCCTACAAGCCCCAGAACCTAAACCAGCCCCTAGCCCCCGACAATCCCTAAAGAACTACCGCGCAAATCAAGCCTCGCCAGGCACCGCCAACAGCTCACCCATGCGCACCGCAGACCCAGCACCCAGGTTCTGCGCCCACTTCACCTGCTCTGGCCCAAACAGCACAATCGCCGTCGATCCCAGCTTGAAACGACCCAGTTCGGCACCTTTCTCCAGATGGATAGGCGCACGGCTCGCTTCGTCGTAGCGGAAAGTCTTCAGCTCACGCTTGGGTGGCGTCACCAGCCCAGCCCAAACGGTCTCGATCGACGCCACGATCATCGCGCCGACCAATACCACGGCCATCGGCCCACGCTCAGTGTCGAACAGGCAGACCACACGCTCGTTACGGGCGAACAGCTCCGGCACGTTTTCCGCCGTGGTCTGGTTTACCGAGAACAGCTTGCCCGGCACGTAGACCATTTCGCGCAGGGTACCGGCCAGCGGCATGTGCACGCGGTGGTAGTCCTTCGGCGACAGATAGATAGTGGCAAACTCACCGCCCATGAACGGCGCAGCCAGGGCCGGGTCGCCGCCGAGCAGCTCCAGCGCACTGTAGCCGTGACCCTTGGCCTGGAAGATGCGCCCATGCTCGATCGGGCCGAGCTGGCTTACCGCACCGTCGGCCGGGCAGAGAATGGCCCCCGGGGTTTCGTCCAGCGGGCGTGCGCCCGGCTTCAGGGCGCGGGTGAAGAACGCGTTGAAGTGCTCGTAGGCACTGAGGTCTTCGACCAGTGCCTCGGACATGTTGACCTGATAGCGCTTGGCGAACCAGGCAGTGAAGGCATTCTTGAACCAGCGCGCGCGGCACTCGGCGACGCAGCCGGCCAGGCGCGACAGCAGGTGGTGCGGCAGCAGGTACTGGCTGAGGATGAACAAGCGGGATTTCATTGAGTTTCCTTAAACGTCTACAGGCGTGTCCGGATGGTTGCCCCACTCGCCCCAAGAGCCGGCGTAGGCCTTGACCCGTGGGTAACCGAGGGATTTCGCCACCAGATAAGTGAAGCCGGAACGGTGGTGGGTCTGGCAGTGGGTGATCACTTCTTTGTCCGGGGTGATACCCAGGCCGTGAAGGATCTCTGCCATGTCTTTGCGGATGCGCAGATGGTCATTCATGTCCATGCCGGCGGTCCACTCGAAATTGACTGCGCCAGGGATGTGTCCGCCCTTGGCAGCCAGGACCTTCTCGCCGCGGTATTCGCCCGGCGCACGCGCGTCCCAGATGGCCAGGTCGGCTGCACCAAGACGGCTTTGCAGGTACTCGCGGGTTGCCGTGGGCTCGGCGTGCAGGGTCAGCTTCACGGTGCCGGTGGCGTGTGGCGGTACCTCGGTAGAGAGCTTGTCTGCTGGCCAGGCCTGGATGCCGCCGTTGAGGTAGTGATAGCGGCCATGGCCGATCACGTCGAGCAACCAGATGAAGCGCCCGGCCCAGCCGCCGCCTTCGTCGTCATAGACCACATAGACGGCGTCGTCGCGATGGCCGAGCTCGGCGAACAGTTTTTCCAGGTCGGCCCGCGCCGGCAACAGGCCTGGCGCTGGAGGTTGGCCCAGTTGGGTGCGCTTGGGCTCGACGAAGCGAGCGCCGGGGATGTGCCCGCTGCCATAACGGTTGGCACTGGTCAGGTCGACCAGAATCAGCTGTGGCGAGTCCAGGCGCGGTAACAGCTCGGCCGGTTCGATCACCAGCGGCAAGCCGGAAAAGTCAGTCATCCACAGTCTCCAGGGTGAGCCACGAGGGGGCGATTGTAGCCTAAGGCTCAAGCATTGCGGGTGCTGAAGGTGGCCAGTGCGCGTTCCACGCATTGCGCGGTCTTGGCAAAGGCCTGTACGCCCACATCGGCCAGCGGTCTGCCGCCCTGGTCGGCAATCATCAGCATCAGTACCTGGCCATTGACCGCCAGCGAACGCAGCAGCAGGTGCTCGCTGGGCAACAAGCTACGTAGCGGTGCGGGCAGCAAGGCAGCGAACTGTGCGTGGTTTTCCGGCGTCAGGCGCAGTTGCCCGGCCTGACTGGTCAAACGCTGCAGCAGTTTGCTCTGCCCAACCGGCAGGGTCAGCGCGGCGGCCTCTTTCGGCACTCCAGCGCACTGCTGCACACGCAGCAGGTCGTTGGGTTTGTCGTGCATCAACAGCATGATCCGCTGCATGCCGCAGGCCTCCAGGGCCTCGCGGGCCTGGGTCGCCAGGTGCACGGCATTGGTAAACGGGCTGGGCTGAACCAGCAGCTCGCCGCACAGCTTGCGCCAGCGCTCCAGGGCCTGGGTGGGCGGTGGAGGCGGGGTGAGCATGTCGGGGTGCGGGCGGCGTTGGTGCCAGGGCCAGATCAGTGCCTCAGCCGGGTGGAACAGTGCGTGGCGGGCGTGATGGCGGGCGCTTGCGGCGGCTTGTTGGTGAACCTGCTGCTGGACGTCATCCAGCGAGATCTGCAGGTAGAGCGCAGTGAGCAACTGCCAGCGCAGCAGGTGCGGGTTGTCCCAGCCGACCTGGGCAGACAGCGCCAGGCCGTTGGCCAACAGGACGGTATTGGCCGGCTGGTTGAACCAGCGACGCAGGCCTGGCTCCTCGTCCAGGCGATGTTGCTGGCTGAGGCTGTCGGGGTCGCGGGCGACGTTGAATACCTGGGCCAGCAGTTCGCGCTCGGAGGTCAGCAGGCGATAGCCCTGGGTAACCCAACCGGGCAGGCGCCAGTGGCTGGCTACGGCCTGGCACAGCTCCATGAGGCGCACGCCGAACAGTTCGAGTTCCACCGCGCTGGCGTTTTCGCCCTTGTGGATGACGCGCAGCTCCCAGGTGTCGAGCAGCTTGGGATAGGCCAGCGCCATTGGCCACAGCGGTGACAGAAACAGCAGGCTGCCCCAGTGGATCTCCTGCCAGAGCCGCGCCAGGCGGCTGGCGAACAGACCGCTGGCCTGCTGCGAGGCATGCTGGCTGATCAGCAGGAACTGGCGCAGCACCGGCGGTATATCGTCGCCTGGCAGCGCTGGCAAGCGCGCCAGCAACTGCGCGCTGCGGGCCAGACCGAGGCGATTGAGGGCAATCTCCAGGCTCTCGGCAGGCTCGGCCTGGCTGGCGTTGGTCGGATGGTTGGCTTCGCGCATGACCGACAGCACCAGGGCAGGGCTGTCTTGCATCAGTTCGGCGATCTCGCGCAGCGACCGGCGATTGTCGTTGATGGCCGACAAAACGCGGTCGTGACTCTCTTTGGGCACTGGCAGACGGACGCCGTCCAGCAGCTTTATCCAACCCTCGAGTGTGCGCGGAATCTGAGCAGGTACCTTGGTTTCAATTGGCATTTTGACATCAGTCCGAACTGGCTTTTCGCTTAGAGTGGCTATAGTCTGGCGCAGTTCTGCCGATAAGTAGAAGAAGAGTTTTAAAGCTCCCGTTCCAGACCCTGTCCACGACTTCAAGTGCTTTGAACCTATGGCTAAAATTATCGGCATCATTGTCGTATTCGCGAGCGTGCTCGGCGGCTACGTGCTCTCCCACGGCAAGATCGCAGCGCTGATCCAGCCATTTGAAGTACTGATCATCGGCGGTGCGGCCTTCGGCGCATTCCTGCAGGCCAACCCCGGCTACATGACCATGCATGTGGTCAAGAAGTCGCTGAAGATGTTCGGCTCGCGCTTCACCCACACCTTCTATCTGGAGGTATTGGGCCTGGTCTACGAGATCCTCAACAAGAGCCGCCGCGAAGGCATGATGGCCATCGAGGCGGATATTGAAGATGCCTCGGCCAGCCCGATCTTTGCCAAGTACCCGGCGGTGCTCGGTGATGAGCGCATGACCGCGTACATCTGCGACTACCTGCGCATCATGTCCACCGGCAACATGGCGCCGCATGAGCTCGAGGGCCTGTTCGACATGGAACTGCTGAGCATGAAGGAAGAGCTCGAGCACCCCTCGCATGCCGTGAATGGCATTGCCGACGGCATGCCCGGCTTCGGTATCGTTGCCGCAGTACTGGGTATCGTCGTGACCATGGCCTCGCTGGGTGAGGGTGACCAGGCCGCGATCGGCATGCACGTAGGTGCGGCGCTGGTCGGTACCTTCTTCGGTATTCTTGCCGCCTACGGCTTCTTCGGCCCTCTGGCCAAGTGCCTGGAGCACGATGCCAAGGAAGAGGTCAACCTGTACGAGTCGATCAAGGCTTCCTTGGTTGCGTCTGCCTCTGGCATGCCGCCATCGCTGGCCGTGGAGTTCGGGCGCAAGGTGCTGTATCCCAAGCACCGCCCAAGCTTCGCCGAGCTGGAACAAGCAGTTCGCGGTCGCTGAGTCATGGAAAACAACCAGCCGATTATCATCAAGCGCGTCAAGCGCTTTGGCGGGGGTCACCACGGCGGCGCGTGGAAGATCGCCTTCGCCGACTTCGCCACGGCCATGATGGCGTTCTTCCTCGTGCTTTGGCTGATGTCCACGGCCACGCCCGAGCAGAAGATCGCCATCGCCGGTTATTTCCAGGACCCGATCGGTTTCGCCGAAAGCGGCACGCCCTATGTCATCGACCTGGGTGGTACGCCGGAACTTGCTCCGGACAGGACCATCAACCCGGAAGAAAAGGCCGAGCCCAAGCCTGACAACAACCTGCAGTTGAACAAGGAGCAGGTTGAGACCATGGCTGAGCAGGTCGAGCAGGAGCGGTTGAACCTGCTGCTGCAAGAGCTGCAGAACAAGGTTGAAGAAAATCCGCAGCTGCAGAAGTTCAAGGACCAGATCCTGTTCGAGATCACCCAGGACGGCTTGCGCATCCAGATCATGGATGCCGAGAACCGGCCGATGTTCACCCTCGGCAGCGCACGGTTGCAGCCGTATTTCGAAGACATCCTGCTGGCGATGGCTGACACCATCAAGGCCGTGCCGAACAAGATCAGCGTCAGTGGCCATACCGATGCCAAACCGTATGCCGGCAGCGGCGAGTTCGGCAACTGGGAGCTGTCGGCCAACCGCGCCAACGCGGCACGCCGGGCACTGGTTGCGGGCGGTTATCCGGATGATCAGGTGGCACGGGTGGTGGGTTATGCCTCGTCGTCGCTGTTTGATCGCAAGGACCCGTTCAACCCGGTCAACCGGCGCATCGATATCATCGTTCTGACCAAGAAGGCTCAGCGTAATATCGAGGGTGAGCAGGGTACCCCTGAGGCGCCACCGGCGACCGATGCCCCGGCTGCGCCAGCGGTCCCGGGCGCTGCTGTACCGCCAGCACCGGGCGCTGCCGAACAGGCGCCGATGCAGCCGCGAGAGCTGCGTCAGAAGATGAACATCTTCGAGGATGGTACGTTGAAGATGGACGAGCCCAGGGAGTAAGCGCCTGGGCTTGAGACAGATTGGGGCCGCTTTGCGGCCCTTTCGCGACACAAGGCCGCTCCCACAGAGATCGCGCCAGCTTTTAGGTTCGGTGCAGGACAGTTGCTCACACAGTGGTGCGCGCAGGCGGCCCTGATCGGTCTCAGGGCCCCGCCGAATCTTAGTAGGTATCTTCCGTCAGGCTGGCAATGATCGAGCGGTAGCTGTGCATCCGCTGCGGTTTGATCCGCCCTTCATCCAGCGCCTTGAGCAGCGCACAACCCGGTTCGCGATCATGCTTGCAGTCGCGGAAGCGGCAGTTGCCGAACAGGTCGCGGAACTCGATGAAGCCTGCCTCGACGTCATCGCGGCTGACATGTACCAGGCCAAATTCACGAATACCCGGGGAGTCGATCAGGTCGCCGCCATTGGGGAAGTGATACAGGCGCGCGGTGGTCGTGGTGTGTGTGCCCTGACCCGACCACTCCGACAGGTCGCCAACGCGAGTGCGCGCGGCGGGCAGCAGGCTGTTGACCAGCGACGATTTACCCACGCCCGATTGGCCGACGAACACGCTGACATGGCCATCGAGCATCTCTTGCAGCTGCTGCATGCCATCGCCTTCGTGCGCCGAAACCTCCAGCAGCGGGTAGCCGAGTTCGCGGTATACCTCGAGCAGGGCATTCAGGCCCGGGCCGTTCTCGTCGTTGACCAGGTCGGCCTTGTTCAGCAGCAGCAGTGGGCGGATGCCCGCGTGCTCGGCGGCCACCAGGTAACGGTCGATCAGGTTGGCGTGTGGCTCGGGAGCCGGGGCGAAGACGATCACGATCAGGTCGACGTTGGACGCCACCGGCTTGAGCTGGCCGTGGTTGTTCGGCCGGCACAGCTCGGTGCTGCGCGGCAGTTGCGCGACGATCACGCCAATGCCCTGGTTGCCTGCACGCCATACCACACGGTCGCCGGTTACCAGCGCTGGCAGGTTGGCACGCAGGTGGCAGCGGAAGACCTGACCTGCTGTTTCGCCGTCCTGGGCTTCGACCTCGACCTGCACGCCGAAGTGGGCAATGACCAGGCCGAATTGCTCCGGTCCCAAGTCACCGCCCTCCAGTTCTTGCAAGGCATGTTGCTCGCGTTTGGCTGCGCGTGCGGCGCGCTCGCCCTGGATTTTTTCGATGCGCCAGTTTTGGCGGCGATTGAGCTGGCGTTTGGCCATGAAGGTTCCGTGTTGGCGGGGCAGAAAGAAAACGGCTTGCAGTCTAGCATGCCCGCGCCCAGTCCAATCCGCTTACCTTTGCCCGCTGCCGCTACGCTACTATGACGGCCTATTCGAGGAGCCCTTCATGGACAACACACAGAACCTGATCTGGATCGATCTGGAAATGACCGGTCTGGATCCGGACAACGACGTCATCATCGAGATGGCCACCATCGTCACCGACAGCAACCTCAATACCCTGGCTGAAGGCCCGGTGATTGCCATCCATCACAGCGATGAAGTGCTGGCGCGCATGGACGAGTGGAACACCCGCACCCACGGTGGTTCGGGCCTGACCCAGCGGGTGCGCGAGAGCCGCATCAGCATGGCCGAGGCCGAGGCCGAAACGGTCAAGTTCCTCGAGCAGTGGGTGCCCAAGGGCAAGTCGCCGATCTGCGGTAACAGCATCTGCCAGGACCGGCGCTTCCTCTACCGCCACATGAAGACCCTGGAAAGCTACTTCCATTACCGCAACCTCGACGTCTCGACCCTCAAGGAACTGGCCGCGCGCTGGGCGCCTGACGTGCGTGACAGCTTCAAGAAGGGCAGTACCCACCTGGCGCTGGACGATATCCGCGAGTCGATCGCCGAGCTGCGTCACTACCGTGAGCACTTCATCAAGGTCTGACTGCCAAGGGCGCCGACTATCGTCATTGCGCCCTCTTTTGGTGCCCCGAACAACTGGTTAGACTGCGCGCCTTTCTTCAGCGGACACGCACCATGTTGTTGATGCTCTACCTCGTCGCGATTACCGCCGAAGCCATGACTGGTGCGTTGTCTGCCGGACGTCGCGGCATGGACTGGTTTGGCGTGGTGCTGATCGCCTGCGTCACTGCACTGGGCGGCGGTTCGGTGCGGGACGTGTTGCTGGGGCATTACCCGCTGACCTGGGTCAAGCACCCGGAGTACCTGGTGCTGACCAGCTTTGCCGCCCTGCTGACCATCTTCATTGCGCCGTTGATGCGCCATTTGCGTTCGCTGTTTCTGGTGCTCGATGCGTTGGGGCTGGTGGCCTTTACCCTGATTGGCTGCATGACCGCGCTGGAGATGGGCCAGGGCATGCTGGTGGCGTCGATCAGCGGGGTGATCACCGGGGTGTTTGGTGGGATCCTGCGGGATATTTTCTGCAACGATATTCCACTGGTGTTCCGCCGCGAGCTGTATGCCAGCGTGTCGTTTGCGGCGGCGTGGTTCTATCTGGGCTGTGTGTACTTCGAGGTGCCGGCCGAGCAGGCGATGCTGCTGACGCTGTTTGGCGGCTTTCTGGTGCGGTTGCTGGCGATTCGTTTTCACTGGGAAATGCCCAAGTTTCATTATAACGACCAGCAGTGAGGGTGTGCCTGTAAGGGCCTCTTCGCGGGGCAAGCCCGCTCCTACAGGGGCTGTGGCGAGCCGGGAGCCTAGGCGGGCTTGCGCCGCGATGGGGTGACACCGCTATCCCTGTCGGCGCGCCTCGTGCTGCGCCAATGCCCATTCCACATGCTCGCGCACCAGCTCCGACGGGTAATCCCGGCGCTTGTGCAGCGCTTCCAGCACGGGAATGCTCGACGGCGCATTGCCCAGGCCCACCGCCAGGTTGCGCAACCAGCGCTCATATCCCGCCCGGCGTAGTGGCGAGCCTTCGGTATTGCCGAGAAAGGTCGCCTCATCCCAGAGAAACAGCTCCGCCAGTTCGGCATTGTCCAGCCCGTGCCGCGGCTTGAAGTCGTTTTCCTGAGTAGGCCGGGCGAAGCGGTTCCATGGGCAGACGATCTGGCAGTCATCACAGCCAAACACCCGATTGCCGATCAACGGCCGCAGCTCGACCGGGATAGCCTGCTTGAGTTCGATGGTCAGGTAGGAGATGCAGCGCCGTGCATCGAGCACGTAAGGTCCGACGAAAGCCTGGGTCGGGCACACGTCCAGGCACGCCTGGCAGCGTCCGCAGTGCTCGCTGGCCTGCGCTTCGTCGACCGGCAAGGGCAGGTCGACGAACAGCTCGGCGAGGAAGAAGTAGCTGCCCGCCTTGCGATTGAGTAGCAGGGTGTTCTTGCCGATCCAGCCGAGCCCGGCCTGTTGGGCGATGGCCTTTTCCAGCACGGGCGCGCTGTCGACGAAGGCGCGGAAACCAAACGGGCCAATCGCCTCCTGAACTCGATCAGCCAGATGCTGCACGCGTTTGCGCACCAGCTTGTGGTAGTCGCGCCCCAGTGCATAGCGCGATACGTAGGCTTTTTCCGGCTGCGCCAGCAGTTGTGCCATGCGCGTATCGCCCGGCAGGTAGTCCATGCGCAGCGACACCACGCGCAAGGTCCCCGGCACCAGTTGATCGGGATGGGAACGCTTGCTGCCATGCGCTGCCATATAGTCCATCTCGCCCTGGTAGCCAGCGTCGAGCCAGCGTTGCAGGTGCTGTTCATGCTCGCCAAGGTCTACACCAGCGATACCGACATGGGCGAAGCCGAGTTCACGGCCCCAATCCTTGATCGATTGGGCCAGCTCGGCGAGGTCAGGAGTACAAACGGACATGGATGGACAAGGCATTACAGGCTCAGGTGCGTATAATTCTGCCAGACATCGGAGCCTTTGACCCCATGCCCCAGACCAAACACCTCGGCAATCTGCCAAAACCGCTCAGTCGGGATACCCTCGCCAGCCTGCCAGCACGCCGTGCGGACGCCCACAAAGGCGACTTCGGCCATGTACTGGTGGTTGGTGGCGACCTTGGCACCGGCGGTGCGGTATTGCTCAGCGCCGAGGCAGCGCTGCGCTGTGGCGCCGGCCTGGTGAGTGTGGCCACGCGCCCCGAGCATGTTTCGGCGGCCTTGACCCGTCTGCCGGAAACCATGTGCCTGGGGGTAAGTT
Source organism: Pseudomonas sp. BP8 (assembly GCF_017875955.1). Taxonomy (GTDB): domain Bacteria; phylum Pseudomonadota; class Gammaproteobacteria; order Pseudomonadales; family Pseudomonadaceae; genus Aquipseudomonas. The sequence continues at coordinate 1,121,570 of NZ_JAGINK010000001.1, forward strand.
CGGCCAATCAGTTGATGGCGCTGCTGGAGCGTGCCTCGGTGCTGGTGGTCGGGCCTGGCCTCGGCCAGGCCGCCTGGGGCCGCAGCCTGCTATCGGCGGTGGCCAATGCCGGTCTGGCCCAGGTGTGGGACGCCGATGCCCTCAACCTCTTGGCGCGTACGCCCTTGGCTTTGCCCAGCGCCAGTATCCTCACCCCGCACCCGGGCGAGGCGGCGCGGCTGCTCGGGGTGTCGACCGAGGCGGTACAGGCCGACCGAGCCGGCGCAGCGCGCAAGCTGGCGCGTAAATATGCCAGCGTCTGCGTACTCAAAGGCGCCGGTACCTTGGTTGCCAGCCCTGACGGACAACTGGCGCTGTGCGGGCGTGGTCATCCGGCGATGGCCGGTGCAGGTCTGGGCGATGTGCTCAGTGGCGTCCTGGCAGCGTTACTCGCGCAAGGTATGGACGCGTGGTCGGCGGCGTGCCTCGGTACCTGGCTGCATGCCTGTGCCGGCGAGCGTCTCGGCGTCAAGGGTAGAGGCCTGGCAGCCAGTGATCTGCTGCCGGTCATTCGAGAATTACTGGAGGAGCATTCAGCGTGTCTGGCGTAACCCTGTTTCTGGCCGACGAAGAGGCCACCGTGGCCTTCGGCGCACAACTGGCCGAGGTGACCGGTGGTCACGGCGTGATTTTTCTCGAAGGTGACCTGGGTGCTGGCAAGACCACCTTGTCGCGCGGCCTGATCCGCGGCCTGGGCCATACCGGGCCGGTCAAGAGCCCGACCTTCACCGTGGTCGAACCCTACGAAATCGGCGAGCTGCGGGCGTTTCACTTCGACCTGTATCGGCTGGTCGATCCCGAGGAACTGGAGTACCTCGGCATCCGCGATTATTTCGAAGGTGATGCCCTGTGCCTGTTCGAGTGGCCCGATAAAGGTGCGGGCGTTTTGCCAAAGCCGGACCTGACCATTACCATAAGCCCGCAAGCGGGCGGGCGCTCGCTGTACCTGTCGCCGCAGGGGCCTCGCGGCGAAGCCTGGTGCACCGCGCTGGCCAACAAAATCAAACAGTAGATGGGGATAGGTATGCGCATACGCGCACTGGTCGCCGTTGTAGGTCTTCTGCTCACCGCAGTGACCGTCGACGCTCTGGCCGCCACACAAGTCAAAAGCATGCGTCTGTGGCGCGCGCCGGATAACACACGGCTGGTCTTCGACCTGTCCGGCCCTGTGCAGCACAGCGTCTTTACGCTGAGCGCGCCGGATCGGCTGGTCATCGATATCAACGGTGCGACCCTGGGCGCGCCGCTCAATGTCTCCACGTCCAATACGCCGATCAGTAGCGTGCGCTCGGCTCAGCGTACGCCGACCGACCTGCGCGTAGTGATCGACCTGAAAAAGGCCGTGACGCCGAAAAGCTTCATCCTGGCGCCCAATGCCCAGTACGGCAATCGTCTGGTGGTCGACCTGTATGACCAGGAAGCCGACGCCATTGCTGCCAGCACGCCGACCCCGCCGCCAACCCCGGTGCAGGCACCGGTGACCACCCCGGCGGTGCCGGTGACGCCGACGCAACCGGCCATCAAGCTGCCGCCAGCGCCGAGTGGCAAGCGCGATATCGTCGTTGCCATCGATGCCGGCCACGGCGGTGAAGACCCGGGAGCCTCGGGCTCGCGTGGCCAGCATGAAAAAGACATCGTCCTGCAGATCGCCCAGGAGCTGCAGCGCCAGATCAACAGCGAGAAGGGTTACCGCGCCGAGCTGACGCGCACCGGTGACTACTTCATCCCACTGCGCAAACGCACCGAGATCGCCCGCAAGAAGGGCGCTGACCTGTTCGTGTCGATCCACGCCGACGCGGCGCCGTCGAAGGCCGCCTTTGGCGCCTCGGTGTTTGCCCTGTCTGATCGTGGTGCCACCTCCGAGACCGCGCGCTGGCTGGCCGACACGGAAAACCGCTCTGACCTGATCGGCGGCGCCGGCAACGTCAGCCTCGACGACAAGGACCGCATGCTTGCCGGTGTCTTGCTCGACCTGTCGATGACCGCGACCCTCAGCTCCAGCCTCGACGTCGGGCAGAAGGTGCTTGGCAACATGGGCCGCATCACCTCGCTGCACAAGCGCCGCGTGGAACAGGCGGGCTTCATGGTGCTGAAGTCGCCGGACATCCCATCGATCCTGGTCGAGACCGGCTTCATTTCCAACGCCAACGAAGCGGCCAAGTTGGCTACGCGCAGCCATCAACAGGCGCTGGCCCGTTCGATCCACACCGGCCTGCGCCAGTACTTCCAGCAGAGCCCGCCGCCGGGCACCTACATCGCCTGGCTGCGTGACAGTGGCAAGATCGCCCAAGGCCCGCGCGACCACACCGTGCGCCCGGGTGAAACCCTGGCGATGATCGCCGTGCGCTACCAGGTCAGTGTGGCCAGCCTGCGCAGCAGCAACAGCCTCAAGAGCGATGAGCTGAAGGTCGGCCAGCACCTGGATATTCCTGGCACCACGCTGGCGTCCCAGCAATGAGTGGTGGTTCGCGCATCGAGCTGCTTAGTCCGCGGCTGGCCAACCAGATTGCCGCTGGCGAGGTGGTCGAGCGCCCCGCGTCGGTGGCCAAGGAGCTCCTGGAAAACAGCCTGGACTCCGGCGCTCGGCGAATTGACGTCGAGGTCGAGCAGGGTGGGGTCAAGCTGTTGCGCGTGCGTGACGACGGCAGCGGTATTTCGCCCGACGACCTGCCGCTGGCGCTGGCCCGCCACGCCACCAGCAAGATCCGTGAGCTGGAAGACCTCGAAGGGGTGCTCAGCCTCGGCTTTCGCGGTGAAGCACTGGCCTCGATCAGTTCGGTGGCGCGCCTGACCCTGACCTCGCGCACCGCCGATGCCAGCGAAGCCTGGCAGGTCGAGACCGAAGGCCGCGACATGACCCCGCGGGTGCAGCCCGCTGCGCACCCGGTGGGCACCTCGGTGGAAGTGCGTGACCTGTTCTTCAATACCCCGGCCCGACGCAAGTTCCTCAAGGCCGAGAAGACCGAGTTCGACCACCTGCAAGAAGTCATTCGCCGGCTGGCCCTGGCCCGCTTCGACGTCGGCTTCCACCTGCGTCATAACGGCAAGAGCATTCTCAGTTTGCACGAGGCCCCCGACGACACCTCGCGGGCGCGGCGCGTCGGCGCGATCTGCGGTCCGGGCTTCCTCGAACAGGCGCTGCCGATCGACGTCGAGCGCAATGGCTTGCGCTTGTGGGGCTGGGTTGGCTTGCCGACCTTCTCGCGCAGCCAGGCCGACCTGCAGTACTTTTTCGTCAACGGCCGTGCGGTACGCGACAAGCTGGTCGCCCACGCGGTGCGCCAGGCCTACCGCGACGTGCTGTTCAACGGCCGGCACCCGACCTTCGTGCTGTTCCTTGAGCTCGAGCCCAACGGTGTTGACGTCAACGTCCACCCGACCAAGCACGAAGTGCGCTTCCGCGAAGGGCGCACAGTCCACGACTTCCTCTACGGCACCCTGCACCGGGCGCTGGCGGATGTGCGTCCGGAAGATCAACTGGCTACACCTGCCGCGGCCAGTGAACTGGTCAAGCCGAGCGGCCAGCAGGCAGGCGAATTCGGCCCTCAGGGCGAAATGCGTCTGGCCTCGCCCGTGCTTGAACAGCCGCAAGCTCAGCCCCAAACCCAGCCTCAGCCCGGTTCTGGCGCGGGCGCGGGCTATCAGTACCAGTACACACCACGCCCCTCGCAGCCGTTGCCGGTGGCTGAAGCGCAAGCGGCCTACCGTGAGTTCTATGCGCCGTTGAACAACGGCGCAGCTGCGGCGTTGCCGGCAAGCCAAGGCGATATTCCACCGCTGGGTTATGCCCTGGCTCAGCTCAAGGGAATCTATATCTTGGCCGAAAACGCTGTCGGCCTGGTGCTGGTCGACATGCACGCGGCCCACGAGCGGATCATGTACGAGCGGCTCAAGGTCGCGATGGCCAGCGAGGGCCTGAGTGGTCAGCCGCTGCTGGTGCCGGAATCGCTGGCGTTGAGTCAACGCGAGGCCGACTGCGCCGAAGAGCATGCGCAGTGGTTCCAGCGCCTGGGCTTTGAGCTGCAGCGGCTAGGCCCGGAAACCCTGGCCATCCGGCAGATCCCGGCGCTGCTCAAGCAGGCCGAGGCCAACCGGCTGGTACAGGATGTGCTCGCCGACCTCATGGAGTACGGCACCAGTGACCGTATCCAGGCGCACCTCAACGAACTGCTCGGCACCATGGCCTGCCACGGCGCTGTGCGTGCCAATCGGCGCCTGGCCATTCCCGAGATGAATGCGCTGCTGCGGGATATGGAAAACACCGAACGTAGCGGCCAGTGCAACCACGGCCGACCGACCTGGACCCAGATGGGCCTGGACGATCTGGACAAACTCTTCCTGCGCGGTCGATGAAATGAGCGGCAAGCCCCCAGCAATATTCCTTATGGGCCCGACGGCGGCCGGCAAGACCGACCTCGCCATCGAGCTGACCAAGGTGCTCCCCTGTGAACTGATCAGCGTCGACTCGGCGCTGGTCTATCGCGGCATGGACATCGGTACCGCCAAACCTTCGAAAGAAATCCTGGCCGCACATCCGCACCGTCTTATCGACATCATCGACCCGGCCGAGAGCTATTCTGCAGCGCAGTTTCGCAGCGATGCCCTGGCGGCAATGGCCGAGATCACAGCGCGCGGCAAGATCCCGCTGCTGGTCGGCGGCACCATGCTTTATTACAAGGCGTTGCTCGACGGTCTGGCTGACATGCCGGCCGCCGACCCGGCGGTACGCGCCGAGCTCGAGGCCCAGGCCAGTGCGTTGGGCCTGGCCGAACTGCACCGGCAGTTGGCCGAGGTCGATCCGGTCTCGGCGGCCCGCATTCACCCCAATGACCCGCAGCGGTTGATTCGCGCACTGGAGGTCTACCGGGTCAGCGGTGAGAGCATGACTGCACATCGCCAGCGGCAATTGGCCGAAAGTAGCGGCGCAGACGCAGGCGCAGGCGGACATTTGCCCTATACTGTCGCCAGTCTGGCGATTGCTCCTACAGATCGTCACATTTTGCATCAGCGAATTGCGCTACGATTTTCACAGATGTTGGAACAGGGCTTCGTCGACGAGGTCCGAAAGCTGCGCGCCAGAAGTGACTTGCATGCGGGCCTGCCGTCTATACGGGCAGTGGGTTATCGGCAAGTCTGGGATTACCTCGACGGCACGCTAGATGAGAATGAGATGCGAGAACGCGGTATTATCGCCACTCGCCAGCTGGCCAAGCGGCAGTTTACCTGGTTACGCGGTTGGTCCGACGTACACTGGCTGGATAGCCTGGCCTGCGACAATCTGTCCCGCACCTTGAAATACCTTGGGTCCGTCTCCATATTGAGCTGAGTCCCTGCTAATTGCCGACTATTCTTGCGAATGGGCGGCGTAATCATCGATTTTTCGTGTTTTTTATTATTGATCCTTACAGGAGTGCGGCATATGTCAAAAGGGCATTCGCTACAAGACCCTTACTTGAACACCTTGAGAAAAGAAAAGGTCCCGGTTTCGATCTATCTGGTCAACGGGATCAAGCTGCAGGGCTCGATCGAATCGTTCGACCAGTTTGTCGTTCTGCTGAAGAACACTGTCAGCCAGATGGTCTACAAGCACGCTATCTCGACCGTGGTTCCAGCACGTCCGGTTCGCCTGCCAAGCCCGTCCGATTCCGAGAACGGCGACAGCGAACCAGGCAACGCCTGATAGGAGCCTGCATTGTTCTTTGAGCGCCACGGTGGTGGTGAACGAGCACTACTCGTTCACTTGGAAGGTCAGAACCCTGAGGCGCGCGAAGACCCGCAGGAGTTTCAGGAACTGGCACTGTCGGCCGGAGCTGAGATCGTATCGCTGTCTACAGTGACGCGGCACCAGCCTACCGCCAAATACCTGATTGGCAGCGGCAAGGTCGAGGAATTGCGCGACCTGGTCAACGCCGAACAGGTAGACCTTGTGATTTTCAATCACACCCTCACGCCCAGTCAGGAGCGCAACCTCGAACGTGTTTTCGAGTGTCGCGTGCTCGACCGTACCGGGCTGATTCTCGATATCTTCGCCCAACGGGCGCGTACCCATGAAGGCAAGCTGCAGGTCGAACTGGCCCAGCTCGAGCACATGAGCACGCGGCTGGTGCGCGGCTGGACGCACCTTGAGCGGCAGAAGGGCGGTATTGGCCTGCGCGGTCCCGGTGAAACCCAGCTGGAAACCGACCGGCGTCTGTTGCGAGTTCGTCTGCGGCAGATCAAGGCCCGCCTTGAGAAGGTCCGCAGCCAGCGCGAACAGGCGCGGCGCGGGCGCAGACGCGCAGATATCCCGTCGGTATCGCTGGTCGGCTACACCAACGCCGGCAAGTCGACCCTGTTCAATGCGCTGACCTCTTCCGATGTTTATGCGGCCGACCAACTGTTCGCCACCCTGGATCCGACCCTGCGCCGTTTGCAGCTGGATGACCTGGGGCCGATCGTGCTGGCCGACACCGTGGGTTTCATCCGTCATTTGCCGCACAAGCTGGTCGAGGCATTTCGGGCTACGCTCGAAGAGTCGAGCAACTCCGACCTGCTGCTGCACGTGATCGATGCCCATGAGCCTGAGCGCATGGAACAGATCGAACAGGTCCTGGCAGTATTGGGCGAGATCGGTGCCGAAGGCTTGCCGATCCTCGAGGTCTATAACAAACTCGACTTGCTCGAGGATGTCGAGCCGCAGATCCAGCGGGATGCCGATGGCAAGCCGGAACGGGTCTGGGTGTCGGCACGTGATGGACGTGGCCTGGAGCTGGTGGGTCAGGCAATTGCCGAGTTACTGGGGGATGATCTGTTTGTCGGAACCCTGCGCCTTGAACAGCGTTTTGCCCGCTTGCGCGCGCAATTCTTTGAACTGGGCGTGGTACAAGGCGAGGAACATGATGACGAAGGCAGCAGCTTGCTGAGTGTGCGCCTGCCCATGGTCGAGCTCAATCGCCTGGTCAGTCGTGCAGGCCTGGAGCCGCAGACGTTTATCGCGCAACACACTTTGCAATAAATGCCCGTCGAGGTCGCCGGGCAGCCGTGACAGGCATTCTGTAGCATTGGACGGCGCGCCGTGGGCGCGTCTTTGCTTTATCAGATGGAGAGCGCTATGGCTTGGAACGAGCCGGGTGGCAACTCGAATAATCAGGATCCCTGGGGCGGTCGCCGTGGCGGCGGCGGCGGTGGTGGTGGCGACAAGAAAGGACCACCGGATCTCGACGAGGCCTTCCGCAAGCTGCAGGACAGCCTGAACGGCATGTTCGGCGGCAGCAAAAAACGCGGTGGTGGTGACCGCAATATCGGCAAGGGTGGCGGTTACGGCCTGCTGGGCATTGGCCTGGCGGTGTTGGCTGCGATCTGGCTGTACAGTGCCGTTTACGTGGTCGACGAGCAGGAGCAGGCTGTCGTGCTGCGCTTCGGCAAGTACTACGAGACCGTGGGTCCAGGCCTGAACATCTACTTCCCGCCTATCGATCGCAAGTACATGGAGAACGTGACGCGTGAGCGTGCGTACACCAAGCAGGGGCAGATGCTCACCGAAGACGAGAACATCGTCGAGGTGCCGCTGACCGTGCAGTACAAGATCACCAACCTGCAGGACTTCGTGCTTAACGTCGACCAGCCGGAAGTGAGCTTGCAACATGCGACCGACAGTGCCCTGCGCCACGTGGTGGGTTCCACCTCGATGGACCAGGTGCTGACCGAGGGTCGTGAACAGATGGCCGTGGATATCCGCGAGCGTCTGCAGCGCTTCCTCGATACCTATCGCACCGGTATCACCGTCACCCAGGTCAACGTACAGAGCGCGGCAGCCCCGCGTGAAGTGCAGGAAGCCTTCGACGACGTGATCCGCGCCCGTGAAGACGAGCAGCGTGCCCGCAACCAGGCCGAGTCCTACGCCAATGGCGTGGTGCCAGAGGCCCGTGGTCAGGCGCAGCGCATCATCGAGGACGCCAACGGCTACCGCGATGAAGTGATTGCCCGTGCCAAGGGTGAGGCCGACCGCTTCACCAAGCTGGTCACCGAGTACCGCAAGGCGCCGGACGTCACCCGTCAGCGTCTGTACCTGGAGACCATGCAAGAGGTCTACAGCAATTCGAGCAAGGTCATGGTGGCAACCAAGGACGGGCAGAACAACCTGCTCTACCTGCCGCTGGACAAGATGGTCGAAGGCAGCCGCAACACGTCGGCATCTGCCGGCAGCACGTCGCCGTCGGCCAACGACGCGGCCGTGCGCGCAGCGCAGGACCTGCAACAGCAACAACAGACGCTGCGTACTAGGGAGAGCCGCTGATGAGCAATAAATCGCTGATCGCCCTGATCGCCGCAGTCGTGCTGGCTGTCGTGGCCTGGAACAGCTTCTATATCGTCGCTCAGACCGAGCGCGCGGTGTTGCTGCAGTTCGGTCGCGTGGTTCAGGCGGATGTCCAGCCTGGCCTGCATGTGAAGATCCCGTACGTCAACCAGGTGCGCAAGTTCGACGCCCGCCTGATGACCCTGGATGCTCCGACCCAGCGCTTCCTGACGCTGGAAAAGAAAGCGGTAATGGTCGACGCCTATGCCAAATGGCGGGTGAAGGACTCCGATCGCTTCTACACCGCGACTTCGGGCCTCAAGCAGATCGCCGACGAGCGTCTGTCGCGTCGTCTGGAAAGCGGCCTGCGTGACCAGTTCGGTAAACGCACCCTGCACGAAGTGGTTTCCGGTGAACGTGACGCGCTGATGGCTGACATCACCGCTTCGCTGAACCGCATGGCCAACAAGGAGCTGGGTATCGAGGTGGTCGACGTTCGCGTCAAGGCCATCGACCTGCCGAAGGAAGTCAACCGCAGCGTGTTCGATCGCATGAGCACCGAGCGTGAGCGCGAAGCCCGTGAGCATCGTGCCAAGGGTAACGAACTGGCTGAAGGTATCCGCGCGGATGCCGACCGTCAGCGTCGCGTACTGCTTGCTGAAGCCTATCGTGAATCCGAGGAAACCCGTGGTGATGGTGACGCCCAGGCGGCTGCCATCTACGCCAAGGCCTACAACCAGGACGCTGATTTCTATGCGTTCCACCGTAGCCTGCAAGCGTACCGCGCGAGCTTCTCGAGCAAGAGCGATGTGCTGGTGCTGGATCCGAAGAACGAGTTCTTCCGGTATCTGGACAAGAGCAAGCCTTGATCTGGCGGCCCTGCAGGCCGCTGCAAACCCCGCCCGGCAGGTAAAACTGCCGGCGGGGTGCATCCCGAAGGAAAAGGGGTGTATGATGAGTCAGCCGGGAAATTTCCCGGCTTTTTTGCGTCTGCAAGGTTGATTGCCATTCATGGCTCAGCCACGACGCTGGTAATTCGAAGGTGTTGGTACGGCGGCTGCGCTGGGATGAGTGCTGCCTGCTGTTGTGTGCCAATGCCTGCTTTACTCACGGCTCGCCTCCAGGCAGGCCGCTCGGACCAGAGGGGAAAAGGCGTAATGGCAACGGTAGACCGCTGGCTGCTGCCAGATGGCATCGAGGAAGTACTGCCACCTGAAGCTGCGCGCATCGAGATCGCACGTCGGCAGGTGTTGGACCTGTTCCAGAGTTGGGGTTACGAACTGGTCGTTACCCCGCATATCGAGTACCTGGAATCGCTGCTCACCGGTGCCAGCCAGGACCTGGACCTGCATACCTTCAAGGTGGTCGACCCGCAGTCCGGCCGCCTGATGGGCTTCCGTGCCGACTTCACTCCGCAGGTCGCGCGTATCGACGCGCACACCCTGCGCCGTGAAGGTCCGAGCCGGCTGTGCTACGCCGGCAGCGTGCTGCACGCCCAGCCGCGCCAGCTGTCCACCTCGCGCAGCCCGATCCAGTTGGGCGCCGAGCTGTATGGCGATGCCAGCCCGACCAGTGACGTCGAAGTGATCAGCCTGATGCTGGCCATGCTGCAGTTGGCCGATGTGCCGGACGTGCACATGGACCTTGGCCATGTCGGTATCTACCGCGGCCTGGCCCGTGCCGCCGGGCTGTCTGGCGATGTCGAGCAGCAGCTGTTCGATGCCCTGCAGCGCAAGGCCCGCGATGAAGTCTATGCACTCACCGCAGACCTGCCGAAGGACCTCAGCAGCATGCTGCGGGCCCTGACCGAGCTGTGCGGTGGACGTGAAGTGCTGGCCGAGGCCCGTGTCCGCCTGGGCCGTGCGCCGGCTAGCGTGCTGGCAGCACTGGATGACCTGTTGTCGATCGCTGATCGGCTGACAGCGCGTTACCCGCAACTGCCGCTGTACTTCGACCTCGGCGAGTTGCGCGGCTACAACTATCACACCGGCGTGGTGTTCGCCGTGTTCGTTCCTGGGGTTGGTCAGTCGATCGCCCAGGGCGGACGCTACGATGACATCGGCGCCGACTTTGGCCGGGCACGCCCGGCCACGGGTTTCTCCACGGATTTGAAGACCCTGGTCACACTGGGGCGAGCGGAGGTCGTATTGCCTTCTGGCGGCATCTGGATGCCCGACAGCGGCGACGCGACCCTCTGGCAGATGGTCTGCCAGTTGCGCAACGAGGGCCAGCGTGTGGTTCAGGCACTGCCTGGCCAGCCGCTGAGTGCTGCTCTCGAGGCGGATTGTGATCGGCAATTGATTCAGCAAGACGGGCGCTGGCAGGTTCTGCCGCTGACCCATTGAGATCTTTCGGTCGGCAGTAGGCCGGCAACCAAGTTTGCGTGAATGAGGACAAGTGTTATGGGTAAGAATGTCGTCGTCCTGGGCACCCAATGGGGTGATGAGGGCAAAGGCAAGATCGTTGATCTGCTGACCGAACATGCTGCCGCCGTAGTGCGCTACCAGGGCGGTCACAATGCGGGCCACACCCTGGTGATCAACGGTGAGAAGACCGTGTTGCACCTGATTCCCTCGGGCATCCTGCGTGAAGGCGTGCAGTGCCTGATCGGCAACGGCGTGGTCGTCGCCCCCGATGCCCTGATGCGTGAAATCACCAAGCTGGAAGAGAAGGGCGTACCGGTGCGCGAGCGCCTGCGTATCAGCCCGGCCGCTCCGCTGATCCTCTCCTACCACGTGGCGCTGGACCAGGCCCGTGAAAAGGCCCGTGGCGAAGCCAAGATCGGTACTACCGGTCGTGGTATCGGCCCAGCCTACGAAGACAAGGTCGCCCGCCGCGGCCTGCGCATCGGTGACCTGTTCCACCGTGAGCGTTTTGCCGCCAAGCTCGGTGAGCTGCTGGATTACCACAACTTCCAGCTGGTCAATTACTACAAAGAGCCGGCCATCGACTTCCAGCAGACCCTGGACGAGTGCATGGCCTACGCCGAGCAGCTCAAGCCGATGATGCTCGACGTCACCGCCGAACTGCACAACCTGCGTCGCGCCGGCAAGGACATCATGTTTGAAGGCGCCCAGGGTTCGCTGCTGGACATCGACCACGGTACCTACCCGTACGTGACCAGTTCCAACACCACCGCCGGCGGTATCTCTACCGGTTCTGGCGTTGGCCCGATGTACCTTGACTACATCCTCGGTATCACCAAGGCGTACACCACTCGCGTCGGTTCCGGTCCGTTCCCGACCGAGCTGTTCGACGAGACTGGCGCTACCTTGGCCAAGCGTGGTCATGAGTTCGGTTCGACCACCGGCCGTGCCCGTCGTTGCGGCTGGTTCGATGCTGTCATCCTGCGTCGTGCCATCGACGTCAACAGCATCTCGGGCATCTGCCTGACCAAGCTGGACGTGCTCGACGGTCTGGAAACCATCAACATCTGTGTTGGCTACAAGAACGAGAACGGCGCTGTGATCGATGCGCCTTCCGATGCTGACAGCTACATTGGCCTGGAGCCGGTGTACGAAGAGATGCCAGGCTGGAACGAATCGACCCTGGGTGCCAAGACCCTGGAAGAGCTGCCAGAAGCTGCTCGCGCTTACATCAAGCGCATCGAGGAGCTGACGGGTGCGCCGATCGATATCATTTCGACTGGCCCGGATCGCAACGAGACTATCGTTTTGCGTCATCCGTTCGCCTGATTCGGCTTCTGGGCTGATTGAACGCCGCGCTTCCGCAAGGGGGCCGCGGCGTTTTTTTTGGTTGTTTTCGGATTGGCGGGGGGATGGGCTGGGGCTGGGGCTGGGGCTGGGGCTGGGGCTTGTGGGTTGGGGGCTTATCCATTTGATGTGGTGGTGCCACTGGCCCTTTCCGCCCTTACGGCGGGTCACTTTTTGGCAAACGCCCCAAAAAGTAACCAAAAAGGTCTTGGCTCCATCATCCGGCCCCTACGCTGCGCTTCGGGGTTCCCTCGCTCCGATCTTGCTCCGGGAGGACCGCGCTGTACGGCCCATCCTGGGCCTCAGCGCTTTCCGGCCATCCATGGCCTCCACCTCCCTACGCAAGACCTGCGCTCGGCCTCCTGAAGTCGCTGGTAGATCAAGAGCAAGATCAAGATCAACAGCCAGGGCAACGGCAGGCGAATCGCTGCGCTCTCGCTTTGTTTATTTACCAGCGGATCTGTGGTGTGGCTGGCAGGGCTGCGCCCTGCGATTTGCATTGGCAGTACCGGCCTCTTCGCGGGGCAAGCCCGCTCCTACAGGATTTGCGCCGATTTTGAATTCAGCGCTGTACCTGTAGGAGCGGGCTTGTCCCGCGAAGAGGCCCGAATATCCACCCCAACTGCCACTATCAAAAACAACGCCAGCCCAAACGCCGCCCGTAACTACGCGACTTTAGGAGACCGGAGCGAGGGAACTCCGAAGCGCAGCGTAGGGGCCGGATGCAGAAGAACCTTTTGGGGCGTGCTACACAAGCTGTTTGAACGACAGCGCTCGCTGTAGGCACGGGCTTGCCGCACGAAGAATCCTGCGCGCCAGCCAACCAATGCGGCACAACCCTTGCTGTATGAACGCTTTGTGGATGCCATCAAAATAGTGGCGCCAGAAGTACGAGGGTTTCACCGTGTCCGCCATCCTTTCACTGTTACGAAGCCGCCTGTTGCGCCCCGTGTTTGTTGCTTTGGGTATCGCTCTTTTGGTGCAGGTGTTGGTCGCCGTTGCGCTGACCCGGAGCACCGTCACCGCACTGGAGGCCGATCTGAGTGAACGCCTGGGTGTAGACAGCCGCAAGCTCGCCACCGAATTGGAACTCGCCGGGCAGGATGTGCGCGCCGGCCTCGACAGCCTCTCCAGCAGTACTCGTCAGCGCCTGAGCAGCGGTCTCTCGACGCGCCTGCAAAGCGAGCAGCAGCAACTGCGTGCCACCCTCGAGCAAAACCTCAAGGATTCCGCCAATGACATGGCCGAGCTGCTCGCCTCGGTCGCGCCGCGAGCGATCTGGGACAACGACGTACCGGTGCTCTCCGACTTCGCGCGGCGCGCTCAGCGTAACCCCAACGTACTGTTCGTGATCTACGACGACGCGCAAGGCCAGCACCTGACCCGCTACCTCAATCGGCAGAACCCGATCAACCAAGCCCTGATCGACAAGGGGCAGGGAGAGCGAGCGCTGGACAAGGTGCTTGATGCGGCGCGCAAGGACCCGTCGGTGTACTTCGTCGAAGCGCCAATCAACCCCAACGGCGCAGAGATCGGCAAGGTCCTGATGGGTGTCTCCACGGCGGGCGTCGAACAACAACTCAAAGCCCTCGATGAGCGCTTTGTGGCGTTGATCGGCAGTGGCGAACAGCTGGTTGGCGAGAGCCTCGGTGCGGCCGCCGCCGACAGCGGCAAGGCCCTGCGTGCACGCCTGGAAACCGCCCAGGGCAGCGCCACCGCGATGCAGGCCAATACCGCCCAGAGTGTGCGCGATGCCGCTGGCGAGCTGCGCTGGCGGATTGGTCTGGGTCTGGTCCTGGTTGGCCTGGGCGTACTGCTGGTGGTGGCTGTGGTGCTCGGCCGGCGGGTGGTGAGCAAGTTACGCTTGCTGATCGCCGCCCTCGACGACCTGGCTGCCGGCGATGGCGACCTGACCAAGCGGGTCAGCCTCGATAGTCGCGACGAGATCGGCGACATGGCCTCGGCGGTCAATCGCTTTGTCGACAAGCTGCAGCCGATCGTCCGCGAGGCCGGCGAAGTGGCCCAGCGCACCGGGGTCGAAATCGGCGTCATGACCCAGCGCAGCGCCGGCGCCGATGCCGCCGCCGCACTCCAGCGCGACGAAGTGGCCGCCAGCCTGCGTGACCTGTCGAGCATGGCCGACGAGGCCCAAGCCGAAAGTCAGGCGATGCAGGCCGCCTTGCAGCAGGTGGTGGATATCCGCCAGGCCACCCACGAAAACAGCCGGACCTCGACCCAACTCGCCGGTCTGATCGAGACCCTCGCCGGCGAGGTCGACACCGGCTCCCAGGTGATCGAGCGCCTGGCCAAGCAGAGCGAGCAGATCGAGGTGGTGTTGACGGTGATCCATGGTATTGCCGAGCAGACCAACCTGCTGGCGCTCAATGCTGCCATCGAAGCCGCGCGCGCTGGTGAGACCGGGCGTGGTTTTGCCGTGGTCGCCGATGAAGTACGGGCGTTGGCGAGCAAGACGCAGCGCTCTACGGGCGATATCCAGGCCCATATCACGGCCTTGCAGCAAGGCGCCAAGGAAGCGGTGGCGACCATCAGCCAGGCCGGGCGCCAGGCCAGCGAAGGCTTGTTGGTGCTACGTGACAACGAGCGCCGGCAGCAGTCGGTGCAGGCGGCGGTGGAGCAGGTGCATGCGGCAATTGGCCTGGCCACGCGCGCGGCCGAGCAGCAGGCGCACGGTGCGCAGGCGGTGCGGGGCAGGGTAGAGACGATTCATGCGCAGGCCGAGCAATCGGCGCAGGTGGTGATGCAGACCACGGCGAGCAGCAAAGTGCTGGATGATCTGGCCGGGCAATTGCGCGCCAGCCTGGGGCAGTTCAGGGCGTGAGGGCCTTGGCGAGGGCTTCGCCCTGGTTTCCGACCGGTCTGGCGCCCCGGCAAGGCCGCTCAAGGGCAGCGCCGCGGGTGGATTGACGCGGTACCTGTGGGAGCGGCCTTGTGTCGCGAAAGGGCCGCGCAGCGGCCCCAAAAGCTTCACGCCCGGTTCAGGTACATCCGCGTGGTCAGCAGATAAACCGGCAACCCCGACACCACGATCAGCAACGCCGCATAAGGCGCCGCCGCAGCAAACTCGACGTTGGCGGTATGCGCCCACACTTCGGTGGCCAGCGTGGTCATGCCGGTCGGGCTGAGCAGCAGGGTCGCCGTCAGCTCCTTCATCGCATCGAGGAACACCAGCGCAAAAGCCGCCGCCAGCGCCGGAAAGATGATCGGCAGGGTCACCCGGCAGAACGCACTGAAGCTGCTCGCGCCCAGCGTCCGCGCAGCCTCTTCGAGAGTCGGCGAGGCCTTGTTCAGCGCCGTGCGCACCGGCGCCTGCGCCAGCGGCAAGAACAGCAATGCATAGGCCAGCAGCAGCAACGCCGTGGTCTGGTACAGCGCCGGCACATAGTGCAGGGCAAAGAACACCAGAGTCAGGGCAATCACCAGCCCCGGCAGGGCGTGCAGCAGATACGGCAGGCGCTCGGCCCAGATCGCCAGGCGGCCCTTGTAGCGCACCACCAAAAAACTGATCGGCAGCGCCAGAACGACGCACAAGCCTGCGCCGCCGAGCGATACCGACAGCGAGGTGAACAGCGCCTGGCTGATCTCACCCACCGGGAAGGCCGCCGACGAGCCAACGCTCAGCCAGTAGCCGAGCATGGCCAGCGGGATACCGCTGCCAAGTACCGCCAGGCCCAGACAGAACAGCTGCCCAAGCGCCATCCAGCCGCGCAGTTTGACCGGCTGCGCGCGCCGCGCGACGCCTTGGCCGATCCGCACATGACGCGCCTTGCCACGGACCCGCAGTTCCAGCGTCAGCATCACCAGGCACAGCGCCAGCAGCACCGCTGACAGCATCGCCGCGTTGGCGTTGCTGAACTCCAGTTCGAACTGCTGGTAGATCGCCGTGGTGAAGGTCTGCAGGCCAAGGATCGACAGCGCACCGAACTCCACCAGCATATGCAGGGCGATCAGCAGCGCGCCGCCGAGCATCGACGGCCACAGCAGTGGCAGGGTGATCTTGCGAAATACCCCCCAGCGGCTGCAACCCAAGGTTCGCGCCGACTCCTCCAGTGAGGTATCGACGTTGCGCAGGGTTGCCGCCACTGGCAGAAAAATCAGCGGATACTTGGACAGCGCCATGATCATGATCGCCCCGCCCAGGCCTTCGAAGTCCGAGCTCAGCGATACCCAGGTGAAACTGCTGACGAACGACGGCACCGCGAACGGCAGGCACAGCACCACGCCCCACAGGCGGCGCCCGGGCAAGTCACTGCGCTCGAGCAGCCAGGCCAGCGCCAGGCCGACCACCATGCACACCAGGGTGACGCCAACCATCAGCAGCATCGTGTTGCGCAGCAAGCCCCACACGAACGGCCGCCAGAGCAGGTGCAGCGCTTCCTGCCAACCCGCCTCCCAGGCCTTGAGGGCGACGTAGAGCAATGGCAGCAAGCTCATCGCCACCAGGAACAAGACAGGCAGCACCACCCAGATCGAGGGGCGCTTGCGGCGTGGCACGAAACGCGCGGGGGCCGCAGGGTGCAGGACGGCAGTCATCAGAGCAGACCGACCTCGCGCTCAAGCTCCAGGGCTTCTTCGGCGTTACCGAGGTCGGCTGGGGTGATCTTGGGTGGGCGCAGGTCTTCGAACGGCTTCAGGCCCTGGTCGGAGACCATGCCCTTGTGCAGCGGGTACTCGGCGGTGGTCTGGGTGATCACGCGCTGGCCTTCTTCGCTGGCCATCCAGTTGAGCAGAGCCTGGGCTTCCTTGGGATGCTTGCTGGCCTTGACCGCGGCGGCGCCGGAAATGGTCACCAGGCCACCGGCGTCGCCGTCGGCCAGGTAGTACAGCTTGGAGTCGAGTTGGCCGCGCTCGCGCTTGAGGGCGTACCAGTAGTAGTTGTTGACCAGCACGGCGTCGACTTCACCTTTTTCCACGGCCTTCAGGGCAACCATGTTGTTGGTGTAGGTCTTGCCGAAGGCTTTCAGGCCGGTCAGCCACTCTTCAGCGGCTTCACGCCCGTGCAGCTTGAGAATGGCCACGGCCTGTTCCTGGAAGGCGCCGCTGGTCGGAACAAAGCCGACACGGCCGTCCCACTCGGGGTCGGCGAAGTCCATCACCGATTGCGGCAGGTCTTTTTCGTCAATCTTCTTCGGGTTGAACACCACCACCCGGGTACGCGCGGTGACGCCCATCCAACTGCCGTTGGCGGCGACGTATTCCTTGGGCAGCATGTTCAGGGTGGCGTCGTCGATCTTGGCCAGCAGGCCCAGTTCGCCGAGGTTGTTCAGCGGTGGCGACTCTTCGGTATAGATGACGTCGGCCGGCGAGCGGTCGCCTTCCTCGATGATCTGGCTGGCCAGCTGGTTGCTGCTGCCCTTGCGAATATTGATATGGATGCCGGTCTTGGCCTCGTAGGCCTTGGCGATGGCTTCGCCGATTTCCTTGTGCTGACCGTTGTACAGGGTCAGGCTGACCGGGGCGTCTGCCATGGCTGCCGGAGCGCCGATCACCAGGCTCAGGACGGCGGCGGCCAGGCTGCGCATCAGCATTTGCGGACGGATCGTCATGCGGGTACTTCCTCGCTTACGGCTACATATTTGGAAACAATGGTAAACGAAATTGTTTCTCAAGTGGCCGCCTGACAAGAAATTCATGAGCAGCTTACTGAGCTGATTGGCCCGCCAAGCGGCCCCAGTGCATGAGGGGGCCGCGCCCCGGCTACCAGCCGGCAATCCCTCCCCGCAACGCCAGCACTTGATCCTGGGTCAGCAACGCTTCGACCAGAAAATACGTCGCACACGCCGACTCGACCAATTGCTCCTGCTCCGCTCCCACGCGGTAGAAATGCCCGACAAAACTCCCCTGCTGGACCTCGGCCGAGAGCAGCGCGGCAATCTGTCGGCAGGCCAGGTCGCGCCAGTCATTCATACCCGGCAGGCACTGCCATAGGCGCAACAATGCCACCGAGGCAATCGCCACCGCGCACGGGTCGGCTTCATCAGCCTTGAGCGCACCCTGGCTGGCGCTCTCGCCCCAGCGGCGTACCCAGTACTCGCACGCCTCACGGGCCGCGTCGGCATAAACGCCGCCATACAAGCCGACCGCTTCCGCCA
Organism: Pseudomonas sp. BP8; assembly: GCF_017875955.1. Lineage (GTDB taxonomy): Bacteria > Pseudomonadota > Gammaproteobacteria > Pseudomonadales > Pseudomonadaceae > Aquipseudomonas. The sequence continues at coordinate 1,139,707 of NZ_JAGINK010000001.1, forward strand.
GGCCGAGCATGGCCCACGCCTGACCCCGTGCCCATTGCCCGGCCGGGCCCTGTTGAAAGCTGCCATCGGCCTGCCATCGGGCGTAACTGGCCCAGGCGCCGGTTGGCGTGCGCAAGGTCCGCAGGCACAGCTCGAGGTGGTTGCGGGCCATGGCGATCTGCCCGGCATCACGCTGCAGGTGCATCAGCGCCAGGGTCGGCGCGAGGGCGTCGATGTCGAGGGTCACACGGCCCTTGTCGCCCCCGCCCATGCCCGGCCCCAGCGGCCAGCCGCCGATCTCTGGGTGATAATCCCGGGCAAGGGCGTCTGCGGCGCGGCAGGCCAGCTGCCGTGCTTCATTGGCTTCGGCCAGTCGGCCGCCGAGGGCGGCGCCATACCAGAACACGAAGCTGCGATTGAGGCTTGGCTCGTCTAACTGGGCGACCAGCTGACGGCACCAGAACGCCGCCTGGTCGTGGTCTTCGCTCAGCTCGGTGAAGGCCGCGCGACGCCACCACAGCGCGGTCCAGAACCCGCCGAGCCAGGAGCCACGGCGGGAGAGCTTCCACTGCTTGTCACGGGGCAGGCGATACAGTGGAAACTGTTCGCCGCACTGTCGCGAAATGCTGTCCAGTTGCTTGAGCAGCGCATTGATCGCTGCCCGTCGCTTACGCTGTTCCGGCATGGCTGCTGAGCTCCTGTGAACGACGGGCGCGGTACAGGCTTCGGCACAGTACGGCGCCAACGCATAACGCGAAAATCAACAATGACCAGGCCGCAGAGAACCCACCCGGCTGGCGCAGCAGCGCGCCAAACAGCGGTGGGCCGATAGCGATACCGCCAAAGAATCCCAGCGACAGCAAGCCGGCACTGCTCGCCGCGCCGCCGAAACGTGGCTCGCGCAGAAGCATGCTCATCGCCACCGCATTGCTCGCCACGAGGCTCAGGCCCATGCCCACCACTGCGGCCCACAACGGCCAATGGCGCTGCGGCGCTGCCTGTTGCATGACCACTACCGTGCCCAGGGCAAAGATAAACAGCCCACCGAGCAACACGGTCTCATCCTTGAGACCTGCACCCAGGGGCGTCAACAGCAGGCGCGAGAGGATACCCATCACGCCGAAAGCGCTGACCATCAGGCCGATGCTCGCCGCATCCACTCCCAGGCTATTGGCATACACGCCGAAAAAGGTAATGAAGGCCGACAGGCACAAGCCCGCGCAGCCTTGAATCGCCATTAGCCGCAGCAACCAGCCATTGGCCTTGGCCAGGCGCATTGCAGGCCTGGGGCCGGCAGCCGGTGCCGCTATCTGCAATGGCACCAGCAGCGCAAGGAGCAGCGCCAAAGGCACCCAGCAGGCCAGCGCCAGGCGCCAGCCGAGCCAAGCGCTCAGCGGCGGCAGGGCGAGGCCGGCGATCAGCGCCGAGACCTGCACCCCAGCCTGCTTAAGGCCGACCAGCGAAGCCTTGGGCGCGTCCTCGGCAAGGGCGATCGCCTGGTTGGTCGCGGGGTTGGCCAGGGCCTGGGCGACGCCGCAGAACAGCAGGGCGATGACCACCCCGCTAAAGCCAGGCAGCACCGCCATCAGGCTGAACGACAGCGCCACCAGCAGGAACAATGCCAGCAGGCCATTGCGTGAGCCGATCCGTTGCACCAGAGCACCGGCCCAGGGCGACAGCAGTGCCGCCAGGCCAAAGGCACTGGTGGTCAACCAGCCCAGCTGCTCACGGTCGATACCGAGCTCGGCGATCAGTTGCGGGCCGAGCACGCCGAGGGCGTAGAACACCATCATCGGCAGGCCCATGGCGCAGGTCAGCAGGGCGGCGAGCGCCGCGTGCTTGTTCATGGTGTCACCTTGTCCAGCAGCAGCGAGGGGGAGCGGCAGTCGAAAGCCCGGCCCGGCGCGGTGGCCGTCAGCAGGTCACGGCCGAGGGTGCTGATCAGCGCGTCGTCGGTGCCGTCGAGAATGTGCGTGGTGCGCGCGTTGCGGTAGATCCCCGAGAGTGGCGACAACTCGCTGAGGCCTTCGGCGCCCATCACCTGCACCGCTGAGTCGACCGCCGAGGACAGCGCGTCGGACGCCGCCAGCTTGGCCAGGTTGACCTCGATGGCGTTGGCCTGGCCACGGTCGAACTTGGCCGCAGCGTCCGCCAGCAGGCCGCGCGCCGCAGCGATCTCGCGGAACACTTTATAGACCCGGGCCCGCACCAGTTGCTTGTCGGCCAGTCGCGCCTGGGCTCCGCGGGGCGAATGCACGCGGGCGCACAGGTCGTCGAAGCAGCGTTGTGCCAGGCCCAGCCAGTGCGCGGCGCGCAGCAGCCGGCCGAGGCCGAGCCGGCGTTGCATCAGGGCGATGCCCTCGCCGGGGGCGCCAAGCACCTGTTGCGGGCTGACCTGCACATCCTTGAACAGCAGCTCGCCCTGACCCTGTTGCCGGCCAAGTAGCGCCAGTGGCCGGACGAAGGCGAAGCCGGGGCTGTCGGTCGGTACTACCAGCATCGACAGCGATTGCTGCAAGGGGCCATCGGCGGTACGCGCGATGACCGTGGCGAAGTCGGCGCGGCCGGCGCGGCAGATGAACCACTTGCGGCCGTTCAGCGTCCAGTGCTCGCCGTGCCACTCGGCGCGGCTGGCCAGGGTCGCCGGGATCGAGCCGATGCTATCGGGCTCGGACATCGCGTAACAGGGCACCAGCTCGCCGCGCAGCAACGGCAGGAAGAACCGCTCGCGCAGTTCGGCATTGGCGTGGCGGCCGAGCATGTAGGCGTCGAGGCTGGCGTCGCAGCCGAGGATCGCCGGGGCGAATTCGCTGCGCCCTTCCTCGGCGGCGATTGCCAGGTAGTCGAGCAACGGCAGCGCCCGGCTGCCATCGGCGCGTGGGTAGAAGTTGCCGAACACCCCGGCGGCCCTGGCCTGGTCCTGCAGGGCGGCGGCGAGCACGGCCGCCGCCGCGTCGCAGGCACCCAGTTCGAGCTCGCGCGGGAGGATCTCCTGCTCGACGAAGCGGCGCACCCGCTGCGCCAGCTGTAGGTCGGGAATCGCACTCATGGCCATGCCTCAGCCCGCCTGCCGGGCCGGTTCGCTGAGCCCTGCGGCATCGGCGGCCAGCGCACGCTTGTCGATCTTGCCGGCCGGGGTCAGCGGCAGGTGACGATAGAAGCGCAGGTATTCGGGCAGCTTGTTGACCTCCAGGCCCTGCTCACGCAGAAACGCGCTGATGTCGGCCAAAGCGAACTTGGCCACGCCTTCGCGCAGGGTCACGCACAGGCACACGCGCTGGCCGAGGTCGGCGTCGGGCACCGGCACACAGGCCACGGTGACCACGTCGGGGTGGGCCATGACCAGGCCTTCGATCTGCACCGGGCTGATGTTGGCGCCGCCACGGATGATGATGTCCTTCTTGCGCCCAGCCAGCACCAGGTAGCCCTGGTTGTCGATGAAACCGAGGTCGCCGGTCTTCACCCAGCCCTCGGCGTCGCGGTAGCGCTCGTCGAGCTCCGGGGCGTTGACATACTGCATCGGGCTCAGCGGGCCGCGCGCGGTGATCTCGCCGACATCGCCCTGTGGCAGTTCGCGGCCGAGGTCGTCGACGATGCGGATCTCGCAGACCGCCGGGTTGGGTTTGCCGACGCTGCCCAGGACCACGTCGATCGGGTCGTCGAGGGTGTTGTGGCAGTTCACACCGTCGGCCGAGCCGTACAGGCTGATGAAGCCGCAGGCGAAGTTCTCGGTGCAGCGCAGCACGGTTGCTTCGTCGATCAGCGAGCCGCCGCAGATCAACCCGCGCAGGCTGGACTTGTCGATGCTGGCCAGGGCCGGGTCGGCGGCGATGCGCTGGAGCATGGTCGGTACGCCGAGGATGAAGCTTGGGCGCAGTTGCTCGATGGCCTTGATCGCCTCGCCGACGTCGAAGCGCGGCAGCACCACCAGCGAACCGCCGAGCCAGCTGAGCACGCCAAAGGTCGCGGTCGAGCCGAACGACGACCCTAGCGGCACCAAATACAGGCCGCGGAACTCGGCGCCGTCGTCGCTGATGCGCTGCAGGAAGCGGCCACGGCCGCCGACCAGGGCGTTGTGCGAATAGGCGACCAGCTTGGGCTCTGACTCGGTGCCGGACGACACCAGCAGGCGCACCGGCGAATCCGGGCAGACCTTGGGCAGGCTGGCCAGGTCCAGCGGCGGCTGGTCGAGCAAAGCGTCGAGGGTCGACCAGCCAGCCCGCGGCTCGCCATCGACGATCAGCACGCGCAGCGAGAGCAAGGTTGGCCGCAGCGACTCGATCACTTCGCACAGGGCGATGTCGGCGTAGGTTTGCGGGACGATCACCGCGCGGGCGTCGCAGCGCCGAACCATCGCCTGGATATCCAGCTTGCCGCGCCCCGGCGGGAAGGGGGCGACGATTGCGCCCAGCGCGGCCACCGCCAGGTCGATGGCGCAGCAGCGCCAGGTGTTGCTCAGCTGATAGGCGACCACGTCGCCGGCGACGATGCCCGCCTGGCGCAGGCTGCTGGCCAGGCGCAGGGCAGCGTCGAGCAGTTCGGCGTAGCTGATGTTGCCCTCTGGCGAGAGCACTGCGGCCTTGTCCGGCGACTGCGCGACACGCTGGCGGAACAGGCTGAACACATCCTGGTTGGGGTAGCTGCCGTCTTCAGTCCAGCGGCGGCGGGTGTGCAGTGGAACCAGGTCAATGATGCCGGCAGTATTCATGTGAAACTCCACGGAGATTGAACAGAGCGATAGGCGCGCTGGGTCAGGCTCGGCGCCAGACGCGGGTCGGTGGCGAGCAATGCGAGGTCTTCATGGACGACGCTGGCGGGGATCCCGGCTTGCAGGCAGGCGTTCAGCCAGTGTTCGCTGCCGGCGCCGCGCAGTTGCTCGTGCAGGCGGCGCGGGTCTGCTTCGCCACCGAGCAGGCGGGCCAGTGCCTGGTGTTGCTGGCGGGTCTGGCAGTCGATGGCGAGCAGGTCGTCGCCGGTGGCGAACACCCCTTGCAGCAGGCTCGGCGACAGCGCGCCGCTGTGCGGGTCGAGCAGCAGGTCGGCAGCGCCCAGCAGCGAGCTGTGCACCTGGCTGCCGTGGCCATGCAGCTCGCGTTCGAGCAGCGCCGCGCAGATGCCTTGGGCGCTGATCACCCCGCCAAGCACGTCGAGCGCGGTAAACAGGGTGCCGCCACGGGTGCCGGAGGCGCTGGCGATGCGCGAGGCGACCCCCGACCAGGCCTGCACGGTGAAGTCGGTGCCCGGTGCGTCGACCTGGGCATCGCCCCAGCCTCCGGCATAGGCATGGATCAGCGACGGTTGCGCGGCGTGCAGGTCGACCGCGTCCAGCGCCAGTTCGGCGGCCTTGCCCGGCGCCCAGTTGTGCAGGAACACGTCCGCCTCGGCGCACAGCGCGTGGATCTCGGCGCGGCCTTGGGCTGACTTAATGTCCACTTCGCGCACGCGCTTCAGGTGGTTGAGTGCGTCGAAACGCACCGAGCAGCCCTCGGCGCACGGCGGCATGTTGCGCAGCGGATCACCTCCGGGCGGCTCCAGGCGGATCACCTCGGCGCCGAGCAGTGACAGCAGGTGTCCGGCCAGCGGGCCTTGAATGCGTCGGCAAGACTCCAGCACACGAATGCCTTCGAGCGGCAGCTTGCCCGGCGCCTTGCGCACGCGCGGCGTGGCGGCCGGGCCGTGGCGCATCTGCCACGGGGCGGCTGCGCTGGCCGCATGGTCGGCATCGGCGCGGCGCTGCTGCGGGCTGCGCACCGGCACCAGGGCCACGCCGCAGTCTTGGGCCAGCGCCTGGATCCGCGCCAGCGGCAAGCGCGCCACGGCATCCAGGCACTCGGCGGGCATCGGCGCCACGGCGCGGGCGTAGCGCAGGAGAAACTGCTGCCAAGCCTTGCCGGCGACTGTGTCGCTGACCTCAAGCGTGCTCCAGAAGCGCCGCCAAGGCTGGCTGTCGAGGGTTTCCAGCTCGAACAGCACGCCGTCTGCCGAGATGAACGGCGGACGCGCCAGGGCATCGTCCTGGCCGGGCAGCAGCTGCTCGGGGTCTTCTGGCGCGGTGGCACCGGCGAGGTACTGGCCGATGCTCAGCAGGGCGCCGCCGGCCGGGGCCAGTTCGACGTTGGCGAAGCGGCCGCCGCGCAACTGGCCAACGGCGGCGGCGAGGCTGCCCTGCCAGGCCAGCGCGGCGTTGAGGGTGGCGAGATAGTTCACGCCCAGCGCCTGGGGTCTGCCACTGGCGCGGCCGTGCACCGACATGAGACCACAGGCGGCCTGGAGCGTGAATTCGGTAGACAGCTCCAGCGGCAACCCGGGCAAGCCGACGAGGCGGGTCTGCAGCGGACGCAGATCGGGGTGCAGCAGTTGCAGCGCCGGGCTGTCAGGGCCGGCTTGGCTGTCTTTGTGACGCAGGCCCAGGCACTCACCCTGGCGGGCCAGGGCCGCGCTCAGGCTCTGCCACGCAGGCAGGCAGGGGCCGCTGCGCCAGGCGAGGCCGCCTTCGTGCAGGATACGGGACATGTGGGGTTACCTTGGGGATGGAGGGTGTTGGGGTCGGCCTCTTCGCGGAGCAAGCCCGCTCCTGCAGGGATTGCGGTGATCGTGCAGGAGCGGGCTTGCCCCGCGAAGAGGCCCGAACTGAATCAACCGCGGCTGGTTAGCCGCCGGCCACCGCCGGCAGCACGGTCAGCTTGTCACCCGCGGCAATCGCGGTCGCCAGGCCGTCGGCGAAGCGGATATCGTCATCGTTGACGTAGATGTTGACGAAGCGATGCACCTCGTCCTCATGCACCAGGCGGGCCTTGATCCCGGGGTAGCGGCTGTCGAGCTGGTCGATCAGCTGGCGCACCGTCTCGCCCTGCGCTTCGACCTTCTTCTGGCCTTGGGTGAGAGGACGCAGCAGGGTTGGAACCATGACTGAAACCGACATGTGAATCTCCTTTGAAGTGGTGTCCTGGCGGCCCGTCTGTGGGCCACCACGTTGATTCATTCGTGGATCGCCAGGTGCTCTTCGAACACCCGCCCGTCGACGATACGAAAGCTGCGCAGCGGGTGCCTGGCACCCGGCCAGGTCGACACGATCAGGTAGTGCAGTTCGGGGTCGAGGGCATGGGCGATGTCGTCGCGGCTCGGCCAGGCTTCGCTGGCCGTGTGCGAGTGGTAGATCACCCGGCATTCCTCGTCGTGCTCGTCGAGCTCTCGCCAGACCCGCAACTGCTCGCGCGGGTCGAAGCTGAACCAGGTCGGCGAGGCCGCCTGGTTGCGCATCGCGATCACCCGCTCGGCCAGCCGCGAACCACAGGCCGCAGCGATCACCCCGCAGGTTTCGATCGGATGGTCGGCGGCGGCCTGCCGGCGGATCTGCTCCAGTGCCTTACGGGTAATGCGCAATGGCATGCCCGCGCCCTCAGTAGCTCGGCAGCGCCGGGTCGATATCGCGGACCCAGGCCAGCACGCCGCCCTCAAGGTTGCGCACCTTGTCCAGGCCGAGCTTGCGCAGGTCACTGGACACCGCCTGCGAGCGCATACCCGACTTGCAGGTGATGACCAGTTCGGTGTCGCGGCCGAAGCGTTCGATGATCTGCGCCGCGACCTCAGCGCTCTTCGGCATCAGCAGGGCGCCGTCGATGTGCACGATGTCCCATTCGGTCGGTTCGCGAACATCGATCAGCACCGGTGCCTTGCCCGCGTCCTTGAGCGATTTGAACTGCTGGGTACTGATCAGCGGTACGCTGTGATCGTTGCCCGCCGAGGGCGTGTTGAGGCCGCAGAAAGCCTGGTAGTCGGACAGCGCGGTGACCGGCTGGCGGTTGCGCAGGGGCCGGATGCGCAGCTCGCGGTAGCTCATCTCGAGGGCGTCATAGACCATCAGGCGGCCCAGCAGCGGGTCGCCGATGCCGGTCAGCAGCTTGATCGCTTCGGTGCTCATGATCGAGGCGATGGCCGCGCAGAGTACGCCGAGCACGCCGCCTTCCGAGCAGGACGGGGCCAGCTCCGGCGGTGGTGGCTCAGGGTAGAGGTCGCGGTAGTTGAGGCCACGGCCGTCCGGCGCGCCTTCCCAGAACACCGAGGCCTGGCCTTCGAAGCGGAAGATCGAGCCCCACACGTAGGGTTTGTCGGCAAGGATGCAGGCGTCGTTGACCAGGTAGCGCGTGGCGAAGTTGTCGGTGCCATCGAGGATCAGGTCGTAGCGCGAGAACAGCGCGACGGCCATGTCCGGCTCGAGCCGTTCGTTGTGGGTGATCACCTTGACCAGCGGGTTGAGCCGGGCGATGGCCTGGCGGGCGCTTTCGACCTTGAGGTCACCAATGCTCTCGACGGTGTGGATCACCTGGCGCTGCAGGTTGGACTCGTCGACCCGGTCGAAATCGATCACGCCGAGGGTGCCGATGCCGGCGGCGGCGAGGTAGAGCAGGGCGGGCGAGCCCAGGCCGCCTGCGCCGATGACCAGCACCTTGGCGTTTTTCAGGCGGCGTTGGCCGATCACCCCGAGGTTGGGGATCAGCAGGTGGCGGCTGTAGCGGTTCACTTCTTCACGCGTGAGCTCGGCACCGGGTTCGACCAGCGGCGGTAGGGTCATATCGCTTTCTTCCATTCAGTAGATACGAACTGGAACTATTTTCAATTGTGATGCTGGCAGTTTCAATCCGGTCTGTAGGGGGATTCGTATGAGGTGGCGTGAAAAAACTATGCATGCCGTTGGGGCAGGGAACGAGTGCCGGCCTCTTCGCGGGGCACGCCCGCTCCTACAGGGATTGCGCTGATCGTGTAGGAGCGGGCTTGCCCCGCGAAGAGGCCGGCACTGTCAACCTCAAGACTCGAAGGTGGCGAGGTCCTCGCAGACACTGGCAAACGCCGCGAGAAAGCGCTGCGCTTCGTCGAGGCTCAACACCAGCGGCGGCTGGATACGCATCACCCGGTTGTTGTTGGCGGTGACGAAGGTGAGGATGCCGTGCTCTTCGGACAGTTTGGTCATCAGGCGCAGCACGAACATGTCTTCCAGGCTCTGCTCGAGCTCGACCATGGCCGCCTGCAGATGCCGCCGGGCCTTGCCCGAGAGCATCCGGTAGGTGGCCCCGGGGTGCCCGGGAATGCGCCCGGCCATTTCCCGCACCAGCGCCTCGATGCCACCGCTCATGTCGTTGTGGAACTCGATCGCCAGCATCAGCCCGCGCCCGCGCACCGCCTTGATGAACGGGTAACGCGCGGCCACCTGCTGCAAGCCCTGCTGCAGGTGCGCGCCGACCTGCGCCGCGTTGCCGGTGAGATCGTCCTGTTCGAGCACGTCGAGTGCGGCCAGCGCGGCGGCGGCGGCGAAGTTGTTGCCGCCAAAGGTCGAGGTGTGCAGGGCGAAGGTGTCGATGTCGCCGTAAGCCCGCTGCCACACCGACTCGCGCGACAGTGTCGCGCCGATGGGTACCAGCCCGCCGGAGAGCGACTTCGACAGCACCATGATGTCGGGCGCTGTCGCCTCCCAGTCGCAGGCGAACAGCTTGCCGGTGCGGCCCAGGCCGGTCTGGATCTCGTCGAGAATCCACAGGCAGTCGAACTCGTCGCACAGCGCGCGGACCCCGGCCAGGTAGCCTTCAGGCGGCAGGATCACGCCGCCTTCGCCCTGGATCGGCTCGATGATGAAGGCGGCCACATCGCCCTTGGTCAGGCGTTCGCGCAGCGCCTGCAGGTCGCCGAAGGGCAGGCTGTCGCAGCGCGGCAGCAGCGGCTCGAACGGCGTGCGGTGCTTGGCCCGGCCGGTCACCGAAAGGGCGCCGAGGGTCTTGCCGTGGTAGCCGTTGTCGCAATACACCACGCTGCGTTTGTCGCTGGCGGCCAGCGCCAGCTTGAGTGCGGCCTCGACCGCCTCGGTGCCGGAGTTGCTGAAGAACACCCGGCGCAGGTCACCCGGGGCGAGATCGGCCAGGCGCTTGGCCAGCAGGCTGGCGTGCAGCGGCGCCGACAGGTACTGGATGAACGTGGGGAACTGCGCTTGCAGGTAGTGCTGCAGCGCCTGGCTGATCGCCGGATGGTTGTGCCCGGCGTTGAGGCAGCCATAGCCGGCGACGAAGTCCAGGTAGCGGCGGCCGTCGAGGTCGGTCAGCCAGCAGCCTTCGCCGTGGCTGAACACCCGCTCGATGTGGTTGAACTGGTAGAACTCGCGCAGCACCGGGTTGATGTGTTCGCCAAAGTTGTTGAGCACTTCGCGGCGCAGGGTCAGCGGGTCGTCCTTGGCGTCGCTGACGCGTACCGGTCGCTGGCCGTGATGGTGGCGGCGCAGGCGGCCGAAGTCGTCGCTGCCCAGCGCCTCGCCGTCGCTGGCCATCGGCGACGGCGTGAAGCCGTGGCGCTCGGCAATCCGGCCGATCTCGAGGACCTTGTCCACCGGCAGGTCGCGGCCGATCGAGAAGGGTTCGGCACGGCCTTCGAGGGCGAGGATCATGGTCTCCGCCAGGCAGCCGTTCATGCTCCGCTTGGGCTCCAGGCCGAGGGTACGCAGGCCCAGGTGCACCGCCTGGCTGGCCGAGACCAGGCCGCCGTCGACCAGCAGGATGTCACGCCGGGTGTGCGCGACGTCCATCACGTCCTTGGGCAGCGCGGCATCGATCACCACCGAACCCGGCAGCAGCCGGCGCGGGTCGATCAGGCCGCCGCTGGAGGTCGCGGCGACATAGAAGCGCACCGTGGCGTAGCAGTCTTCGACGCTGTCGTGCAGGCTGACCTGGGGGTGGTACTGGGCCGGCAGGTACTCCAGCTGCGCCTGCGCCTGACGCGGGTTGCCGCGGTGCACCAGGCGCAGGCGGCAGCCGTGCTCGGCGAGCAGGCGCGCCACGGCCAGGGCGATCGAACCGGGGTAGCCGAGCACGGCCACTTCGGCGTTCTCGGCGGCCACGCCCAGCTGTTCGAGGCTGTCCAGCAGGTTGGCATAGGCGGCGTAGGCGGTCAGCGAGTTGCCGGTGGTCACGGCGACGTCGGCCTGCTCCATGGTGGCCACGCCGCGGTTGCCGACGATCGCCGTGAAGCCACCGAGGCCGACCAGGTCGGCGCCCTCGGCCTTGAGCGCGTTGACCCCTTGCAGCACCCGTTCAGCGATGGCGCGTGGCTGGCGTAGCATTTGCTCGGCGGTCAGCGGCATGAACTGGAGGATGCCCGAACACTCGGCGCCACAGGCGCTGACGATGCGCCCGAAGTCGACGAAGGGCACCAGGTTGCGCTGGCGCCAACGCTCGCTGCTGTAGCCCCAGGCCTGCTCCTCCAGGGTACGGTCGAGCATGTCGACCAGCTTGACCTGGTGCAGCAGACCGGAGGAGGTGGGGTGGGCAATGAATCCGAATTTCATCAGAGGGTCTCTGTGTTGAGGCGGCTCCAGGCCGTTTCGGAGACCAGGCTCAAGCCATCGCCCTCCGAATTGTGGCCGAGCCAGACGTCGAAGAAGTTGAGCCGGCCAGGTGCAGTGAGGGCCTGGCGCAGGGTCGTGGGGCAGAATTGCAGCAGGCGCGCGCGGCACACGCGGATCGGCCCGAAGGCCTGTTCGTCCCAGGCCGGACCAGTGGCCAGCGGCACGTTGACCTGCGCTGCGCCGTGGCAGGCGTAGCGTTTGTCGAGGTAGGTCTGGATCATCGACAGCACGCCGTTGGCCAGGTACATCACGGTGACGTTGCGCTGGCCGGCGTCGGCGCTGCTGGCCAGCGACATGGCCAGGCGCTGCTCGATGTCCGGCACCAGCGCGCGTGCGCCGTCGCCGATAAACGCCAGGACGTGCTGACGGTTGTTCAGGGCGATGTACGGCAGCGACATCAACGCATCGCCCATCAGCGCCCGGCCGTACCAGCCGGAGAAGCCGGCGTCGGTGCGCGGCAGGTTGCGCATCGCCGAGATGCTGCAGCGGCCGACGTCGTACACGCCGGTGTAGCGGTAGCCGTCCCGCTCGATCAGCTCGGCGAGCAACTGTCCAAGCCGATTGAAGAAGAAGTTCGGCGTCATCGGCAGGGTTTCGATTTGGTCGCTCGGCAACGCTTCGCGGGTCCGCTGCAGCCGTTGCAGGCGCTCGCGGCGTGCCTGCAACAGCGCCGGTGCTACGGCCAGATGCTGCTCGAGGTAGTCGAGCAGTGTGCTCAGCGGCAGGTCGAGGGCGAGGTCGGTGAACGGCGAAATGTGCGCGCGTTGGCGGTTGACCTGGGCGATATGGAACAGGCGCTTGAGGCGGCCTTCGGAGTAGGGCGTGGCCGACTGGTCGATCTTGCCCTTGATGAAGAACAGCCAAGGCTTGCCATGCTCGGCCTCGGGCTGTTCGAGGAAGGCATGGATGCGCCGGCTGAAGCCGTACATCGACAGCGGGCCAAGGTAGTTGAGCACCGGCTCCTGGTCCTGATAACCGGTGACACTGCCAGGCGCGATGATGCTGTCGGCCAGGGCGATGCCGCTGCGCCGGGCCAGGGCCATGACCCGCTGGCGCTCACTGTCGGTGAGCCGGCCACAGTGCCAGAGAATGCGCGCCGGCTCGTTGTTGAGCACCTCGAGCACCTGGGCGAGGGCGGCGCGTTGGCGGGCATCGAGGGCCAGTTCAGGGCTCGGCGCGGGTGCCAGTTGATCCTGTGGGCCGGTTTCGACCCGCGATTCGAGCACGGCCTGGGTGGCGAACAGGAAGGTCGGCGCCGGTTGCCCATCGAGCGAGGCGAAGGCCGCCTCGACGCTGGCGCGCGACTCTTCCGGACGACGGATGAAACGCTGCCACAGGCCGCGTGCGGCGATTACCTGGTGGCCGTCGTTGTCGTTGTCCAGGCTGCCCTGGAAGGCGTACCAGACTGTCTCCGCCGAGTCGGCGCAGATCACCAGCCCCGGCGCACCGGCACGCTTGAGGTTGGCCAGGGTGCCGCGCATTTCGTCGAGCATCCCCGAGGTCATCACGATCACGTACGCACGCCGGTACAACTGCCAGCCAGCCAGGGCGCTGACGGCCAGGGCGTGCTCGTTGCTGGCGGTGTAGAAACCGCTGCCGCTGTCCTTGAGCAAACCGCCCATCGAGTCGATGAACCCGGCGACCATGGAGCCGGTGAAGAAGTGGCAATCCCACTGAGCGGCCCAGCGCGCGTTCATCCGCTTCTGGATGTCGCGGGCCAGAGCTACCGGCTCGTTGGACTGCAGCGTGGTGCGCGACAGCAGGCGGTTGAAGTAGGCGTGTTCGAGGTGGTCGACGAACAGCCGCAGGAGGTCGGCCCGGCGCAGCTGCTGCTCGGCCTGGGGCACCCGCAGCAGGCGGTTGCCACCGAGCCGGTTGAGCCAGTGGCCGAGGTCGTCCTGGCTGCACAGCAGCAGCGCCGAGCTGGGCGAACGCTTGGCCTGCGGCTGCGCGGCGAGCAATTCGACCAGCGGGTCGTGGTCCGGCTGCTGGTCGAGCTGGCGGGTGTCGAACAGCACATAGTCGCTGTCGCTGGTGTCCGCCGCCGCCAGGGCCGAACGCGCGGCGTCGGCATCGCCGAACAGCTGCAGGTCGAGGTACAGGGCATGGCCCTTGGCATGCGCGCGCACATAAGCCTGGGCCTGTTCGGCGACTTGGCGGTACAGGCACTGCCGGTCGTTGTCCGGCCAATGCTGGCTGTGCCGCGGGGTCTCGTGGCCCAACCAGTGGTTGAGCCGCTCCAGCACTGCGTGCACATCCTCCCGCAGCGCGCTGTCGCGGCTGACCAGGCAGATGCCGACGGTCCGGTGTGTCATGGTTTACCCTCGGTGACGATAGTCAACGCGCCAGGCGTGGCGCGGCGTTCGCTGGCCAGCAGCGCTTCGGCGCTGCCGGCAATGCGGTGGCGTACTCGCCAGGCCAGCAACAGGGCCAGCAGCAGCCCGCCGCTGAGGCAGGCGAGCATGCCGTGGTGGCCGAGCCGGTCGAGCAGCAGCCCGGCGGCCACCGGCGCGGCCAGGCGGCTGATGACGAACAGGCTCGATTGCAGACCGTAGTCGCTGGCGGTGCGGTGCCGGCGGCTGAAGAACAGGGTCAGGCCGAACATCAACGCCGACACCGCGCCCATGCTTGCCGCCAGCAGCAGCACACTGGCGATCAACCAGTTCGGCCCCAGCCGCAGCCAGACGCTGACGGTCAGCAGCACCAGCGCCAGCAGCGCCGCCAGCAGGTACAGGAAAATGGCCCGAGCGGTGCCGAACACCGGTATCAGGCGGCCGAACAGCAGGCTCGACACGGCCCCGGTGGCGCCGCCGGCGATGCCCACCAGCCAGGCCACGTCCTGCATGGCCATGCCTTGGTCGAGCATCAGCGGCTTGAGATAGAGCCAGGCGGCGCCGATGAACGGAAAGGCGGTGAGCAGCACCCAGGTCCACTGGCGTGCCGCCGGTTGGCTGAAGAAGCTCATCCAGTCGGCGACCAAACCCGGCTGTGCGGCGGCTTCCGGCTCGAGCGGCTGGGCCCGCTTGCGCAGGGCCAGCAGCGGCAGCAGACCGAGCACCAGCGCCGCGCCCATGATCACGAAGGGTGCCTGCCAGCCCAGCCGGTCCTGGACCAGCAGCATCGCCCCGCCGCCGATGATCGCGCCGAGAAACAGCGCCGCCGAGCGGATGCTACCGGCGCGCAGCTGTTCGCTACGGGGCAGCCACTGCACCGCCAGGGCGTTCAGCGGGATGTCCATCCAGGTGGCAATGATGCTGATGGCAAAGGTCATGGCGAACAGCGGCAGACGCTGCTCGATCAGGTTCTGCCGGCCGATCAGCCAGTACAGGACCAGCAGCACCAAGGCGAGCAGGAGCATCCAGTGGACCAGGTGGCCCTTGCCCAGGCGCACCCGCTGCACCGGCACGGCGAGCAGGAACTTGAACACCGCGGGCAGCCCGGCCAGCTGGAACAGACCGATTTCGGTGCCGCTCCAGCCGTACTGGCGCATCACCAGCGGCATGCCGAACATCAGGTAGATGCTGGGTACCGCCAGGGCCATGTTGAGCCAGCCAAACAGCAGTTGCAGGCCGGCGATTCGAGTGCGGTTCATCGGTTTACCCTTGGGCTCTGCGAGCGATGACGGCGTTGACCGGGGTCACCGGGAAGCGCAGTCCGTTGAGTTGCTGCACCGCGCTGAAGCCGGCGCCCTGGAGCTGGCGCGCCAGTTCGCCTTCGGCCAGCACGTGGCGCCCTTGCAGGCGCATGTGCAGGTAATAAGGCAGCACCTGCGCAGCGGCTTGGCGCTCGTCCGGCACTTCGGCCTGGCAGCACAGCAGCAGCCCGCCGGGGCGCAGCGCCGCGTGCAGGCGGCGGAGCATGGCCGGCAGGTCGTGGACGAAGTGCAGCACCGACGA
The DNA here is from genome assembly GCF_017875955.1 of Pseudomonas sp. BP8. Classification (GTDB taxonomy): domain Bacteria; phylum Pseudomonadota; class Gammaproteobacteria; order Pseudomonadales; family Pseudomonadaceae; genus Aquipseudomonas. The sequence continues at coordinate 1,154,965 of NZ_JAGINK010000001.1, forward strand.
GCACCAGATCAGGTCGAAGCCGCTGCCGATATCGTCGTGATTGAGATCACCGCCAACCGCCTGCAGGCGTTCGCCGAGGCCGGCACGCTGGATGTTGTCTTCGGCCACCTCGGCGGTCTCGGGGTACTCGAAGACCACCCCGGTCAGGTTCGGCAGGCGCTCGGCCAGGGCGATGGCGACCAGCCCGGGGCCACCGCCGAGGTCGAGCACGCGTTGCAACTGGGCGCATTCGGGCAGGCGCTCGATCAGCGCGCAGGCGACCTCGCTGGTTACCACGCGCTGCTCCTGGGCGATCTGCAGGCGGGCGGCATTGGCCCAGCCCTGGGCGATGGTCGGCGAACTCAGCGGCGGCGGCGTCATGCCGTTGCGCAGGTAATCGCCGAGCTGATTGCCGGTCTGGCGCAGCACGCGATGGCGAAACAGCAAGGCATCGCCGCAGTAGCCGCTGGCCTCGGCCCGCAGGTGCAGCTCGGCCATCGGCAGATTGCGGTAGCGCGGTGGGTGCTGCTGGTCGCGTTCGAGCAGGCCCAGGCACCACAGCAGTTCGAGCAGGTAGCCGGCTGCGCCGCTGTCCAGGGCGAGGGCGGTGGCGGTGTGCTGGGCGCTGGCGAACTCGCGCAGCTGATCGAACAGGCCGCACTCGAGGGCGACGCGCAGGGCGTCGGCGCCGAGGCCGCCTAATTGCAGGTCCCAGCAGGTTTGGAGGGGGTGGGCAGTACGCAGATCCTGGTAGTCGGAATTCATCGCGCACCCGCTTTATAGGTCGGGTACGCGCTGCACGGTGTCAGCTTTGCACGTTGAGGCACGGTAACTCCCTGTCGTTGGCCGCTCAGGTGAAACGAAACAAGTCATGGCCGAATCACTGAAAAAGGTGATATATATTAAATGAGAATCATTCAGTATAAGTATGCGAGCCGGAGTCGTTTCTATGCGAATCGCGGCTCGTGGCTGCTCAGGGAGGTCGCCATGACCACAATGAAAGGGAATTGCCGTCTCGGCCTGGATCAGGACCGGCAGCGCAGCGTGCTGGCCGACGGGCGTCTGCGCATGCAGCTGGGCGAGGAGGTCGGCCAGTGCTATTCGGAGCTGTTGCAGCTCGAGCAGGGCCTGTCGCTGGGGCGCCTGCACTACCACCCGACCCGCCCACTGATCGAGGAAACCTGTGGTCCGCATGACGGCCACGTGATGGTGGTGACCATTGGCCTGCAGGGTAAGTCCGGATTCACCGGCAAGGATGGCAACCACCTCGCTTTCGAGGCGGGGCACACCACCATTACCGCGTTTCGGGCGACGCCCGGCGAGCGCCGTTACCAAGCGAATGAAACCGCCTCACAGTTGCGCCTGGTGATCGACCAACCGACCTTGTGCAAGTATGTCGGCGAGGAGCGCGCGGCCCAGGTGCTGGGCAGTGGTCGCTTGCACCGGCTGGATTTTCGCCCCAGCTCGAAGGCCGCCCAGGCGCATGCGGCGGCGTTGGTGCGCTATCTGCAGCCGGGCTTGCTCAACCCGTCGAACCGGCTCGACCTGCATATTCATACCCTCAGCCTGTTGTCCGAGCAGTTCAACCTGCTGGCGCCGCAAGAGAGTGTCGCCTCGCCGCTGAGTACCAGCGAGATCGAGCGCATCGAACGCGCGCGCAACCTGTTGTGCGAGCAGTTGCACCAGCCGTTGACCGTTGAGTACCTGGCCACGGCGGTGGGGATGAACGAGCACAAGCTCAAGGAAGGCTTTCGCTACCTGTTCGATTCGACCCCGGCGCGGATGCTGCTGGATCTGCGCATGCGCAAGGCGATGACCCTGCTCGAGTCCGGCCAGCAGGTGGCGCAGGCGGCGTGGCAGGTGGGCTACAAGTACCCGAACAACTTCACCGTGGCGTTTACCCGCTACTTTGGCCGGGCGCCTAAGTCGATTTTTGGCAAGAAGCGTTAGGGGCGTGGTCTCGGTCGTCCTGAAGTTACGCTTTAGTCTTCATTGATGCCGGGGCCGCTGCGCAGCCCTTTCGCGACACAAGGCCGCTCCTACAGGTACAACGCGAGTCTATGGCCCGCGACAATCCTGTGGGAGCGGCTTTGTGTCGCGAAAGGGCTGCGAAGCGGCCCCGGCAGGCTCAAGCCAGGCGCGATGGTCGGTTGCACCCGGCGATGCCGCCCTTCACCCAACTCCCACGCATACATTTTTTTGCCTCTCGCATATACATCTAAACGAGATTCATTTGCGTTTATCGGTAGTATCACTCCGCCGCCACAGAGCGGCCATGAAACTGCCATGTATCGATAAACACAGGTCTCGCCATGCCCTTGCTCACCACACCACCGTCGCCCATGCGCCTCAAGCCGTTGGCCTGGTCGATCCTGCTGGCGCTGTCCAGCCCCGCCGCCTTGGCCGAGGGAGAACCCCAGGCCGGCAAGACGTCCACACCGAACATGGGTGCGATCGAGATCGAGCTGCCCGCAGGCTTCGAGGACGAACTGAACAAGTCCGGTACCTCGCAGAAAGGCCTGCAGGTGCTGGAGGCGTCGGAGGTGAAGGGCGAGTGGGAGGCGCTGGACGAAAAGGGCAAGAACGACGTCTACCGCAAGGACGTTTCCAACGTGTACGTCGGCAAGGAAGACATCGAGCGCTACAAGGGCGCCAGCGTTGGCGACCTGTTCAAGGGCTTGAACGGCGTCTACAGCGGCGAGTCGCGCAACAGCGGGGCGCTTGATCCGAACATTCGTGGCATCCAGGGCGAAGGGCGGATTCCGGTGACGGTCGACGGTACTGAGCAATCCACCTCGGTGTGGCTGGGGTCGGCGGGGGTTTCCAACCGCAACTATGTTGACCCGAACATGATCGGCGGCATCTCGGTGGAAAAGGGGCCGTCGATGACCCCTGGGGTCAAGAGTGGCATCGGTGGCTCGGTCGAGATCCGCACCCTGGACGCCGAGGACATCGTCACGCCGGGTGAGCGCTATGGGCTGGAGATCAAGAGCGAGACTGCCAGCAATGCCGTGGCGCCCAATGAAGACGGTATCAACAACCTGGGGCGGGATTACCGCGACATCGAAGGGGCCTATCGCGCAGGTCAGTACATCTATTTCGCCAACGGCGGCGGAACGCTCTATACCCCGCATGAGTCCTCGCGCTCGAATGACTTCGACTTCGAGGACAATGCGTTTCGCATCGCCGCGGCGACCCGCCAGGAAAATTTCGACCTGCTCGGTGCTTACAGTTATCGCAAGAAGGGTAACTACTACAGCGGTAAGGAGGGCAGTAAGCGTTACGAGTCTGAAAGTGGCTACGACGGGGAGGCGGCGAAGAACGCTCAGGCAATTGGCGACACCACGGGGAACTATCTGGCCAGCTTCTATAACCCAGGTGGAGAAGTATCAGGCACGTCGAACGAAATGCGCACCACGCTGCTCAAGGGAACGGTCTACTTGCCCTATGAACAGCGTGTCAAAGTTTCCTACATGCACAGCGATATCGAGTTTGGCGAAACCATGCCTTACTTGATCAACGAGACCATGCATCAAGTGCCCAGCGGCAGCAATTTCGGTTTTCAGCTGCCCTACAGTGAAGTCAACCAGGACACGCTTTCGATCAATTACACGTGGAATCCGGAAGATAACCGTTGGGTCGATCTGGATGCCGGCTTCTGGATGACCAAAAGCGACTCGAAGCGCTACCAGAACGGCGAGCAGGTGTATGCCATCGCCGGGGATGGGGATGCGGCGTGGGACAATTATGTGCAATGCCGCTACAGCCTGTCAGGGTGTAATGGGAATACAGCGATGCCCGATAAGTTAGCCAATAGCGACGGTCGCTTCAACCTGTTCTCGCGTGCCCTGCAGGTGACCCAACATGATCGCTGGGGCGTTACGCTCGGTAACCGCATGCAACTGACGGACAGTTGGATGTTGACGCTGTCGGGCGATTTCAGCAAAGAAAAACTGGAGCAGAGTGACAATGCGTCCAAGGATATTGGTAGCAATTATATCTTTGCCTTGAATTATTTGGGGCCACGCGGTGGGAGACGTGAACAGTATAACTTCAGCTTTAATAACGAGTGGGCTGCAACGCCGTGGTTGACGTTTACTGCGGGGGCGCGCTACAGCGATTACAACTCGTTTGATACGACCTTGGATGACTATCGGAAAGCTCAAACAGCGGGCTGGGATGTTAGCGCTTACCAAACCGCAGAGAACTTCGGTTACAAGCGACTGCTGAGTGACCAAGAAGCCCTCGACTTCGAGAAAACGGTGCGTGCTGAGGTGGAAAGTTGGGGCGTCGACGATCCAGACTTCATCGAAGAAAACGTAGCCGCAACCCTTGGGGATGCATCCGTAAACGGTGTGTATTATGTGCAGGCAGATGACGTCCAGGTACCGCTCAAGGGCACGGTGCTGGACAGCAGTGCCAACCCCTTCACCAACGGCACGATTGATCTGAATGAGCAGGTGGTCAACGCTCAAGGTAGTGGACGTACCGTTGCGCGCTATCTGCCCACCTGGGCTGGGACAAGCAGTCCCTACCAACAAATACCGGAGAGTGAACGCTGGGCCAAGCCGAAAAAACGTGAGGATAGCGCTTGGGCGCCTATGGCTGGGGTCACCGTGAAGCTGAGTGACAGCGCCAGGGTGTATGCGCGTTATGTTGAGTTTATTCGCTTCCCCACCATCTACGAAGACTCCCAATCGTATTCAGGTACGGGGATGGGTGTTACCGCTAATCAGCCGAGCCCTGAACATGCCTATAACTGGGAGGTAGGCTATGTTCAAGACCTGCTAGGGTTTGCTCCCGAGTGGAGAAGCGCGGATTTACGTGTTAATTATTATAAAAGCGAGATCAAGGATTACATAGATAGGGATTTCTCTTATAACATTATTCAGTATGAAAAAAAGCTGATGTCGGGTATCGAGCTGCAGGCGCGTTTTGATACCGGTAAATATTTTACAAGCTTCGGCGCCAGCTATCGGCTTGATCAGCGTCTATGCGATAAAGATGTGGCCAATACCCTTGATCCTATTTACGGCAGGGTAAAGGAATGCGTGACCGGTGGTTTCCCGTCGACGTTCTCCAGAACCAGCTTGCAGCCTAAATATTCCTTGAACCTGGATGGGGGTGTGCGCCTGTTCGATGAGCGCCTGGAGCTGGGCGCGCGCATGGTGTATCACAGCAGCGCCAAGAACAAGGAAGAGGCCAAGTGGATCGAACAGAATCTTAATTTTGTCAAAGGTATCAACCAGCCCTACGAGTGGCATCCCATCTGGGTGTTCGACAGTTATGCGACCTTGCACGTCAATAAGCACATTGATGTCGACGTTGGCGTGAACAACATTACAAACCGATATTACCTTGATCCGCTGTCACGGACGGTGATGCCGGCTCCCGGTCGTACCCTCAAGGTGGGCTTGACCGCACGCTTCTAGATTTTTTGCTGTTTTAGTAAAAACAGTGTTTTCTCAACCTATGATAAGGAGATTGTTGTGAAGAAACTTTTTGTGATGGCTGCATTGACGCTGGTAACTTCCGGCGCGCTCGCCGCACCCGTTAGTGGCGGTTCTTCGTCGGCTTTTGTCGTGGCTAAGGCATCGAATATGATGGCTGTCGGTACGGCAGGCATTGCGATGCCTACCGTTGCGGGTGGCAATGTCAATAGTGCATCAGTTGTCAGTTTCAAAGCGGGTCCGATTGCTCAGACCAATGCGCTTCTGAGTGGTTATGGCACGACCTCGGCACTCATCGTCAACCCCTTGAATAACGTCACCACTTCCCAAACCTGGAAGAATCAGGTTGCCTATAACACCGAAGTATTTGCCTATCGCCAGATTGCGGCGCCGTCTCCGGGTTACCCACAGTTCGGCGGTGAAGTCATCGCCAAGGTATCGGGCTCCGAGGTGTACTTCGGTGAGTGGTCGCCTGCCAAGACCGGCACCCAGCCGACCAACAGCACTGACCTGAACCTGTCGCACGCCAACCGTACGGTCTGGTTCGTTGGTGAGAACCCGACTACCAGCATGCCGACCCTGGTCAACGCCAAGTACAACGTCGTGGGCATCAATCAGTACAACCCAGGTACCGCCGCAGGCGTGACCAGTGGCGTGCTGACCGCCAACTACGGCAGCGGCTCCGGCACCCTGGCCGGTACCGTGGGTTCGATCAACTTCGCGGGCACCACCATTGCGGCCAACGGTTCGTTCGCTCGGAGCAGCCAGATCAAAGGCCAGTTCTACGGCAACAGCGCCGAGGCCTTGGCGGGTATCTACACCGCTGGCACCACCAAAGTCGCCTTCGGCGGCGCCAAGCAGTAACACACCCGTGAAACGGAGGCGGGCGCTTCGGCTCCCCCTTCCCACATATTCCTTTCTGTCCCGGACCGATCACCATGTTGCCGTCCCTGCGGGTGCGCGTCGCCCTGCTGTGTGTCTCGACCCTGTTCTCCACCGCGCTGCTGGCCGACGATGACGATACCCGTCTGCTGCTGAACAAGATTGACCGCAGCGCCGAGGCGCGTGAGCGGGCCAACCTGGGGGCGCCGGACCCGGCCGAGAACGACGCTTCGCTGATTAGCATCGAGGGGCAGACGTACAACGTGCAGAACACCCTGGAAGATCTCGGGCCGGCCATCTATGTCTCGATCAACCTGCAGCAGTGGGGCAAGGTGCGCCAGTTTGTCGAGCGCTACCGGCAACTGCCCGGGTATGAGCAGGCCTTGGTGGAAATGGCCGAAGGCCTGATCGATCGCCAGCAGCGCAAGTACAAGCAGGCCATCGCCCACCTGCGCCGCGCCGATGAGCTGCAGCCCGGCTTCGTTCGGGCGCGGCTGGAACTGGCGCGGACCCTGTTCGAAGACAACCAGACCCGCGAGGCCGAAACGCTGTTCGGCGAGGTCGCCAGTGCTGAAGTCCCCGAGCAGGTGCTCGGTGTGCTCGGTGAATACCGCAAGGCCATCGACACCCGTCGCGAGTGGCATGGGTCGGCCTCGTTGGGTTTTGGTTACAACAGCAACATCAACCAGGGTAACGGCATGATCACCACGACCCAGGTGTGCACGATCTTCTCCGAGTGCTTCGACTATTCGCGGCAGATGCCCAAGCCAATCAAGTCCTCCAGTGTGGTCTACGACGTCGCCGCGGAGCGCCGCTTGCAGATCGCCGGCAATCACCATGTGCTGGTGCGGGGCCTGACTTACGGCAACACCTACGACAAGCACAGTGACGAAGACCAGACCGAGACCTGGTATGACGACAACACCAGCGTGGTCTACGCCGGGTACAACTATCAGAGCGCCTTGAACGATGTGTCGCTGACGCCGCTGTTCGAAAACTACTACAGCGACCACCACACCAAGTACCAGGCCAGCGGTGTGCGTGGCGAGTGGAAGCACAATCTGACCAACCGGCTGCAGATCAGCGTGCAGTTGCAGGACAAGCATTTTCGCTTTCAGGGCGAGCAACGTGAATATTTCGACGATTACGACGAGCGGCAGGTCGGCACGTCGCTGTCTTATCTGCTCGATCCGCGCACCTTGGTATTCGGTGGGGTGACTTATACCCGGCGCAGCCAGGAGGCCGACACCGCGAGCAATCGCGAATACCTGGCCAGCCTGGGGGCGTACCACAGCTTTGATGTGGGCGTGAACCTGAGCGTGATCGGCCTGTATCGCAAGACCCAGTACGATGAGGCGGATGCGTTTCTCGGGGGGCTGCGCAAGGATCGGCAGCAGATCTACATTGCCAGCCTGAGCGTGCCGCGCTTTGCCGTCGCCGGCGTGGTGCCGAGCCTGTATGCCAAGCGCACGGTGACCGATAGCAGCATCGACTGGGCGTATGCGTACCATCAGACCGAGGTGGCGCTGAAGTTCGAGAAGAGTTTCTGAGGGGGAGTTGGCCGAACCGGCCTCTTCGCGGGGCACCCCACAATAGGGCAGGGCAACAAAAAACGCAGGCAAGAAAAAACCCACTAGCAAGCTAGTGGGTTTTTATTTGGTGCCCAGGAGAAGACTCGAACTTCCACGATCTTGCGATCACTGATACCTGAAACCAGCGCGTCTACCAATTCCGCCACCTGGGCAAAGCTTTACATCTACAGCGTACTGCGATGAATCTCTTGCTGAGTGACAGACAGACCTGCTATCTATCGCTCTAAATATTTGGTGCCCAGGAGAAGACTCGAACTTCCACGACCTTGCGGTCACTGATACCTGAAACCAGCGCGTCTACCAATTCCGCCACCTGGGCACACATTGTCGAAATCACTTGATGCTTTACAACATCGTTCATCTCAACTACAACGTCGGTGTCCGTCGTTGTGGTGCGCACTATACGGATGCCCCTGGGGGCTGTAAACCCCCAGCATCAAAAAAAATTCAAAAAACTCAACCCGTTGATTCCACAGGCCTTCCAATGCGAACAAGACCCTCAGACGGGGGCTGTCCAAGGCCGACATTTCCGGTTTCAATACGCCTATGCCAAACTTCTACTCTATATACCCCAAGGTGAACCCCTTCTGATGGCCGATTGGCAATCCCTCGATCCCGAGGCCGCTCGCGAAGCGGACAAATACGATAATCCTATTCCCAGCCGTGAGCTGATCCTGCAGCGCCTTGCCGACCGAGGCGAGCCCGCGGCGCGCGAGCAGCTGGCGGCAGAGTTCGGTCTGCACGAGGAAGAGCAGATCGAAGCCCTGCGCCGCCGCCTGCGCGCCATGGAGCGCGACGGTCAGCTGATCTATACCCGGCGCGGCACCTATGCCCCGGTAGACAAGCTTGACCTGATCTGTGGTCGCGTCTCGGGCCACCGCGATGGCTTCGGCTTCCTCATCCCCGATGATGGCAGCGACGACCTGTTCCTCAGCCCGTCGCAGATGCGCCTGGCCTTCGACGGTGACCGTGCCTTGGCACGCGTTTCCGGTACCGACCGCCGTGGCCGCCGCGAAGGCGTGCTGGTCGAGATCATCTCGCGTGCCCACGAAAGCGTGGTCGGTCGCTACTTTGAAGAAGGCGGCATCGGCTATGTGACCCCCGACAACCCGAAGATCCAGCAGGAAGTGCTGGTCACCGCGGGGCGTAACGGCGGCGCCAAGATCGGTCAGTTCGTCGAGATCAAGATCACCCACTGGCCCACGCCGCGCTTCCAGGCGCAAGGTGATGTGGTCGAAGTGATCGGCAACTACATGGCCCCGGGCATGGAAATCGACGTTGCCCTGCGCAGCTACGACATCCCCCACGTGTGGCCGCAGGAAGTGGTCAAGGAAGCGCGCAAGTTCCGCTCCGAAGTCGAAGAGAAGGACAAAGAGAAGCGCATCGACCTGCGCCATCTGCCGTTCGTCACTATCGACGGCGAAGATGCCCGCGACTTCGACGACGCCGTTTATTGCGAGCCGCAAGGCAAGCTGCGACTGTTCTCTGGCGGCTGGCGCCTGTACGTGGCGATCGCCGACGTATCCAGCTACGTGCGCCTGGGTTCGGCCCTCGACATCGAAGCGCAGCAGCGCGGCAACTCGGTGTACTTCCCGGAGCGGGTAATACCGATGCTTCCGGAAGAACTGTCGAACGGCCTGTGCTCGCTGAACCCGCACGTCGATCGCTTGGCCATGGTCTGCGAAATGACCATCAACAAGTCTGGCCAGATGGTCGACTACCAGTTCTATGAGGCAGTCATCCACTCGCACGCACGCCTGACCTACAACAAGGTCAGCAGCATGCTCGAGCACTCCCGTACCCGCGAAGGCAAGGCCTTGCGCGAGGAGTACAGTGAAGTCCTGCCAGACCTCAAGCACCTGTACGCGCTGTACAAGGTATTGCTGGCGGCCCGTCATACCCGTGGCGCGATCGACTTCGAGACCCAGGAAACCCGGATCATCTTCGGCGAAAATCGCAAGATCGACGAAATTCGTCCGACCGTGCGCAACGAAGCCCACAAGCTGATCGAAGAGTGCATGCTGGCGGCTAACGTTGCCACTGCCGAGTTCATGCGCAAACACCACGTGCCTTCGCTGTACCGTGTGCACGATGGTCCGCCGCCGGAGCGTCTGGAAAAACTGCGCGCCTTCCTCGGCGAACTGGGTCTGTCCCTGCACAAGGGCAAAGAGCCGTCGCCGAAGGATTACCAGGCGCTGCTGGCGAGCATTGCCGGCCGTCCGGACTTCCACCTGATCCAGACCGTCATGCTGCGCTCGCTGAGCCAGGCGGTGTACAGCACCGACAACAACGGCCACTTCGGCCTGAACTACGAGGCTTACACCCACTTCACCTCGCCGATCCGTCGCTACCCCGACCTGCTGGTGCACCGCGCCATTCGCAGCGTGATCCGTTCCAAGGTAGAAACCCCGCACGTCAAGCGCGCGGGCGCCATGAGCATTCCCAAGGCGCGCATCTACCCGTACGACGAGACCACCCTGGAGCAGATGGGCGAGCAGTGCTCGATGACCGAGCGCCGTGCCGATGAAGCTACGCGCGACGTGGTCAACTGGCTCAAGTGCGAGTACATGAAGGATCGCGTTGGCGAGATCTTCCCGGGTGTGATCACTGCGGTGACCGGCTTCGGCCTGTTTGTCGAGCTGACCGACATCTACGTCGAAGGCCTGGTGCACGTAAGTGCGCTGCCGGGTGACTACTACCACTTCGACGCGGTGCACCACCGTCTGTCGGGCGAGCGCAGCGGGCGTAACTTCCGTCTGGGCGACACGATTGAAGTCAAGGTCATGCGGGTCGACCTCGACGAGCGCAAGATCGACTTCGAAGTGTCGGACAAGAGCGCCACGGCTGCCGTCGGTCGCAAGCGCGGCGCTGTCGATGGCCCTGCTGCAGGCGCGGGCGCGGGTAAATCCAAGCCGGTCGAGCAGCGTGAAGCCAAGGTCGAAGCCAAGATCGACCCGGCGCCACGCCGGCGCAAGAGCGAAGCCGCTGATGCGTACTTCCCCAAGGACGCCGTGCAGCGTAACGCCGAAGTGCGCAAGAGCCGCGAGATGAAGAAGGCGCTGATGGGCGAGGCGCGTAACGCCCCGGCCGCCAGCAAGCCGAGCAAGGGCAGCAAGTCGTCCTCCGGCAAACCGACCAAGCACCGCAAGGGGCCGCCGAAGTCGGGCGCGCCAAGCAAGAGCAAGAGCAAGTCATGAGTCAGCTGGAAAAAATCTACGGCGTGCATGCCGTGCAGGGCCTGTTGCAGCATCACCCCAAGCGGGTCAAGCAGATCTGGCTGTCCGAAGGGCGCAGCGAACCGCGTGTCCAGGCGCTGCTGGCACTGGCCGCGGAAAACCGCGTGCCGGTCGGCCAGGCCGAACGGCGTGAGATGGACGCCTGGGTCGAAGGCGTTCACCAGGGCGTGGTGGCGGAGGTCAGCCCGAGCCAGGTGTGGGGCGAGCTGATGCTCGAGGAGTTGCTCGAGCGCACCGAAACCCCGCCGCTGATTCTGGTCCTGGACGGTGTCACCGACCCGCATAACCTCGGCGCCTGCCTGCGCACCGCCGATGCTGCCGGTGCCACCGCAGTGGTGGTTCCGAAGGACAAGTCGGCCACCCTCACGCCCGTCGTGCGCAAGGTTGCCTGCGGCGCCGCCGAGGTGATCCCGCTGGTGGCCGTGACCAACCTGGCGCGCACGCTGGAAAAACTGCAGAAGCGTGGCTTGTGGGTCGTCGGTACTGCTGGCGAGGCCGAGCAGGAAATCTACCAACAGGACCTGACCGGGCCGATCGTGATGATCATGGGCGCCGAAGGCAAAGGCATGCGTCGCCTGACCCGTGACCATTGCGACTTCTTGGTGAAGTTGCCGATGGGCGGTAGCGTCAGCAGCCTTAACGTGTCGGTCGCCACCGGCGTGTGCCTGTTCGAGGCCGTGCGCCAGCGTCAGCTCAAGCGCTGATGGGTGGTCTGAACAGGCCTCTTCGCGGGTCAAGCCCGCTCCTGCGGGGATCACACTGAACCCTGTAGGAGCGGGCCTGACCCGCGAAGAGGCTAGCCCAGGCGCTGCGATCGATGGATATGTTTCCGGCTGTTCAAATAATCGCCAATCACCTTGCTTGTGCGTTCGGCCTTCTCTACAATTGCGCCCCTTGCCCAGCAGGCAGGCGCGCATGTGCCTTCTGCACAAGGCAAGTCATACAGTGTCATTCACTCCTTGTCTGACCAGATTTCCTGGCAGACTACTAACCCGTAAGGAGCATTCATGCGTCATTACGAAATCATCTTCCTGGTCCACCCGGATCAGAGCGAGCAAGTCGGCGGCATGGTTGAGCGTTACACCAAGCTGATCGAAGAAGATGGTGGCAAAATCCACCGCCTGGAAGATTGGGGCCGTCGTCAACTGGCCTACGCAATCAACAATGTTCACAAGGCTCACTACGTGATGCTGAACGTTGAGTGCACCGGCAAGGCCCTGGCCGAGCTGGAAGACAACTTCCGCTACAACGATGCCGTGATCCGTAACCTGGTCATCCGTCGCGACGAAGCCGTCACCGGCCCGTCCGAGATGCTCAAGGCAGAAGAGAACCGCAGCGAGCGCCGTGAGCGTCGTGACCGTCCTGAATCTGCTGATGGCGCCGAAGGCGACGACAGCAATGACAGCGACAACAGCGATAACGCTGACGAGTAATCCACGGACCTTTTGAGGAGCCTATTACATGGCACGTTTCTTCCGTCGTCGTAAATTCTGCCGCTTCACTGCTGAAGACGTGAAAGAGATCGACTTCAAAGATCTCAACACCCTGAAAGCTTACGTATCCGAAACCGGCAAGATCGTTCCAAGCCGTATCACCGGTACCAAAGCTCGTTATCAGCGTCAGCTGGCTACCGCTATCAAGCGCGCCCGCTTCCTGGCCCTGCTGCCCTACACCGACAGCCACGGCCGCTGAGACCGGGTTTTCGACAAGTAGCAAGGGATAAGCATGCGAGCGTTAGCTGATTTCATCATGCGCGGTCGCGTGCAGGCCACCGTAGTGGTGGCCGGTTGTGCGGCATTGCCGCTGTTGTTCTGGTTGTGTGCCGCCGCTGGGAGCCTGGTGTTCCTGCGGCGCGGTTTCAAGGACGCTTCCTCGGTCATCGTATGGGGTGTTTTACCTGCGTTGGCCTGGTGGGTCTTCGGCGAGCCGCGCACCTTGATGGTGCTGCTGGGTACGCTGGGGCTGGCTGCGCTATTGCGCGCCGGGCATTCCTGGAACCGGGTGCTGCTTGCCAGCATCGCGCTGGGCCTGTTGTACGGTGTGATCCTTGGTTCGGTGTTCCGTGAACCGATTGAAGCTCTGGCGCGAGCGCTTGAAAAAGCCCTGCCGCAGATGCTCGACGGTCTCTACCAGCAGTTATCGGTAGAGGAACAGGGACGCCTCGGGGCGCTCATCGTACCTGTGCTCAACGGCCTGATTGCAGCACTGCTGCAGGTTGTCAGTGTGTTGTCCCTGATGTTGGGGCGCTACTGGCAGGCCTCGTTGTACAACCCCGGAGGTTTCGGCCGCGAGTTTCAAGCGGTGCGGATTCCTCGGTTGCCAGCGCTGCTGCTGCTGGTGTGCATGGTGTTCGGTCCGAACTTCGGTTCTGCCCTGGCACTGCTCACGCCGCTATGCAGCGTACCGCTCATGTTCGCCGGGCTTGCCCTGCTGCACGGGCTGGTGGCACAGAAACGACTGGGCAAGTTTTGGCTGGTCGGGTTGTACGTCACGCTGGTCCTGTTCATGCAACTGATCTATCCGTTGCTCGTGGTTTTGGCCATTGTCGATAGCCTGATTGATTTTCGCGGTCGCAAGTCGCCTCAGGGTGATGATTCCGCGAACGGTGAAGGTTAAAAGTTAAGAGGTTTTACCAAATGGAACTGATCCTGCTGGAAAAAGTCGCTAACCTGGGCAACCTGGGCGACAAAGTTAAAGTTAAAGCCGGTTACGGCCGTAACTTCCTGCTGCCATTCGGCAAGGCCACCGTTGCCAACGCCGCCAACCTGGCTGCGTTCGAAGAACGTCGCGCCGAGCTGGAAAAGGCTGCTGCCGACAAGAAAACTTCGGCTGAAAGCCGTGCTGCCCAACTGGCCGAGCTGGAAGTGACCATCACTGCCACCGCTGGCGACGAAGGCAAGCTGTTCGGTTCGATCGGCACCCACGACATCGCTGACGCCCTGACCGCCTCCGGCGTTGAAGTGGCTAAAGCTGAAGTTCGTCTGCCGAACGGCACCATCCGTAACGTTGGCGAATACGACGTAGCCGTGCACCTGCACAGCGACGTTGAAGCCACCGTACGTGTGGTCGTCGTCGCAGCCTAAGCTGCAGCAATCGGCTGGCTCCTTGTGAGCTAGGCGGTTAACATCGGGCACGGCTCTGCCTTTCGCAGACCGTGCCCTTTGTTTTTCTCCTCTCCCAGAATTCTTTGTGGACATGAACGAGATCACCAATCCCGAACAACTCGACCTGCAAACCGCCGCGCTGAAGGTGCCGCCACATTCCATCGAGGCCGAACAGGCCGTGCTCGGTGGTCTGATGCTGGACAACGAAGCCTGGGAGCGGGTGCTGGACCAGGTGTCGGATGGTGACTTCTATCGCCATGACCACCGCTTGATCTTCCGCGCGGTCCATAAGCTGGTCGATCTCAACCAGCCGTTCGACGTGGTTACCCTGCACGAACAGCTGGACCGCGAAGGCCTGTCTACCCAGGTCGGCGGCTTGGCCTACCTGGCCGAGCTGGCCAAGAACACCCCGTCGGTTGCCAACATCAAGGCCTACGCGGCGATCATTCGCGAGCGCGCCACGCTGCGCCAGCTGATCAGCATCAGCACCGACATCGCCGACAACGCGTTCAACCCGCAGGGCCGCAACGCCGCAGAGATCCTCGACGATGCCGAGCGGCAGATCTTCCAGATCGCCGAGGCGCGGCCCAAGACCGGCGGCCCGGTGGGGGTCAACGAGCTGTTGACCAAAGCCATCGACCGTATCGACACGCTGTTCAACTCCGACAGCGACATTACCGGTATCTCCACCGGCTACACCGACCTCGACGGCAAGACCAGCGGCCTGCAGGCGGCCGACCTGATCATCGTTGCCGGCCGTCCATCGATGGGTAAGACCACCTTCGCCATGAACCTGGTGGAGAACGCCGTGTTGCGCAGCGACAAGGCGGTACTGGTGTTCTCCCTCGAGATGCCAGGCGAATCGTTGATCATGCGTATGCTCTCGTCGCTTGGCCGTATCGATCAGACCAAGGTCCGTTCTGGTCAGCTCGACGACGACGACTGGCCGCGCCTGACCTCCGCAGTCAACCTGCTCAACGACCGCAAGCTGTTCATCGACGATACCGCCGGCATCAGCCCTTCGGAGATGCGTGCGCGCACCCGCCGTCTGGCGCGTGAGCACGGCGAGATCGGCATGATCATGGTCGACTACTTGCAGCTGATGCAGATCCCCGGTTCCAGCGGCGATAACCGCACCAACGAAATCTCCGAGATTTCCCGATCGCTCAAGGCCCTGGCGAAAGAGTTCAACTGCCCGGTAATTGCCCTGTCGCAGCTCAACCGCTCGCTGGAACAACGCCCGAACAAGCGCCCGGTCAACTCCGACTTGCGTGAATCCGGTGCAATCGAGCAGGACGCCGACGTCATCATGTTCGTCTACCGGGACGAGGTGTACCACCCGGAGACAGAGCACAAAGGTGTGGCCGAAATCATCATCGGCAAGCAGCGTAACGGCCCGATCGGGTTTGTCCGCCTGGCGTTCATCGGCAAGTACACCCGCTTCGAAAACCTGGCGCCGGGTGCGTACAACTTCGACGACGACGAATGATTGTGTCGTTCGCTCAAAGTCGCTTGGTGTGGCGCTGCCGAGCCTTTTGGTTTGAAGGAATGTAGGTCAGCTACCGATAGGCGTCTCAATGGCCACGATCTCTCCTCCTTTCAGGCGGATGATCCGGTCAAATCGTTGCAACGCGTCCTGATCGTGAGTGACACAGACAAGACTGTGCCCCCCGAGGGACTCGAATAACAAATCCCAAGCCTTGCCGGCCAGCGGGCCGTCAAGGCCGCTTGTGGGTTCGTCGAACAGGTTGTACGCCCCTGGTTGGTTCAGTAATCGCATCAGTGAAAGTCGCTTAGCCTCACCTCCAGAGACGCTGTCGCCTCTCCCATCCAATTCTCGTAGATACCACTCGCTTTCCAAGCCAAGACGATTGAGCCAGGACTGGACTTCAGTTCTGTCGTGGTCGTGATCAAAAAGGACTGCACGGGCAAAAGTGCCGGGAATGAAACGTGCCCCCTGCGGGCACAATCGAATTTTTTGAAACTGACTGGAAGCATCCATTTCCTCAACGCATCTGCCGTCGATGTGTAGGTGTTGTCTTATTGTATGGAGAGTGCCGGCAAGTGCATGTAACAGCGTTGATTTTCCTGCGCCGCTAGGGCCAACGATAGCTACCCGCTCACCCGGGAAAATGGTCAGCGCCTCGCTGAGCAGCAAGCGTACTTCAGTGCCCTCGTTCAAACTGCATGGATGAAGGCTGAGGCTGGCCGGCGCCTCGTTCGGAGCGCCTTTTGCCGAAGAGGCGCAAGCAAAGTCGGGTAAACGTAGCCACTGCTCGAGTTTTCGCTTGTCGACGCGAAACTGGTCAAGCATGCGCCAGGCTTCGGCAAGCTGAGCAATTCCGCCCAAAAGGCCGCCGGTCAAGGTGAACAGTGCGACCAGTTCGCCAAGACTGAGTGACGGCGTTGCGCTGGCTTGATCCAGCATTCCCCAGGCTAGCGTCCCACCACTGCCAAGCCCGATAAACAGCGTTTTCAGCGCCTGTACCCAGCCACCAGATGTCGCTACGCAGACTGCTGCATCGGCATACTGCACAAGAGTCTGATTGACCGGTCGCATGGCGGCCGCTTCGGCGCGTTCAAGCTTGATCACTGTAGCGCTTGCGAAGGTATCGACCCATTGTTCAGCCAACTCATCCTCCCTCGCATTGACCGCTTCTATGTGAGGTCGACGCCAGCGCACCAAAGCGCTGTTGCTTAGAAGATAAAGCATGCTAACCACCGCCAGCCCGATTAGCACCGGGCCCGCGCCGAAATAGATGAATACACCGGCCAGCACTGCAGCTTCTGCAAGAATTGGCCAGGCAGAACCAATCAGAAATCCCAGCCAGCGCTCTTGCGCAGTTATTCCGCGATCCAAGACTTTGACCAGAACTCCCCCATGCAGCTGCCCGAACGCCTCGAAGCGTTTTTCCAACAAGTTCCTGCACCAGTTGATCGAAAGATGGCGAACCCGATCTTGGATGAGTCGGGCCAGGCACCAGGCTTGAAGGGGCATAAGCAGCGCCTGGCTAGCCATCAAGCAAAGGAATATGACCAGTAGCGTGGATGACGATGGGCTTGAGTTTGAGAGACTGTCGATGATGTCTGCCAGCACCAATGCTGGTATCACCATGGCAACCTTGAGAAGCAGCGTGGTGCCTAGTGCAACGACAAGGCTTCTGATCGTCGACATTTGTTCTCTCAAACCTTTGCGAAGGGCGCTTTGTGGCACGACGGGCACTACCGAACGCATCAGGTGAAAACGTTGGAGATCTGGCATGTAAGCCAGAATCAAGCATGCCAAGCCCGGCTCACTTAATAGGATTCCATAGAAGAATATGCGGTGATTAACGCAGGTACTTTGTAGCACTGCGGATTAGTTGGCCTCAATAATGAGGCGGCTAGACCAGGAGATTGTATTTGTAGGAAAGCTCTTCGGAGGCAGGAGGATGCATCTCAGGATTAATCGTTTTGGCGTGTTCCCTCCGTGTTTTCACTTGTTATTTCATATAGTTGAGCACTGAAATGGGGGGAGGGGGGATAACATTTAGTGACCACTTGGTAACGGTACTGTGCCCATAGGGTTGATCAGATGCTGATGAAAACCATTTTCCTCTTCGTGCCTTCGCACGCTGATGGCGGATTCTCCCATCGTCTCTGTGCCGGATGCGCTCAGGCAAAATCCGACCATTACCGTCGGATGTGATCAAAATTTGTGCTATATTCCGCGCCCGCGATTTCCCTGCACACCAAGAACCGGTCACTGACATGCAAGCAGCCAAACCACTCTACGACTATCCCAAGTACTGGGCCGAATGCTTCGGGCCAGCGCCTTTCCTGCCAATGAGCAGGGAGGAGATGGATCAGCTCGGCTGGGATTCCTGCGACATCATCATCGTGACCGGGGATGCCTACGTCGACCATCCGTCGTTCGGCATGGCCATCATCGGCCGCCTGCTCGAAGCCCAGGGCTTCCGCGTGGGCATCATCGCCCAGCCGAACTGGCAGTCCAAAGACGACTTCATGAAGCTCGGCGAGCCGAACCTGTTCTTCGGTGTCGCTGCCGGCAACATGGACTCGATGATCAACCGCTACACCGCCGACAAGAAAGTTCGCTCCGACGACGCCTACACCCCCGGTGGCCTGGCCGGTAGCCGTCCTGACCGCGCCAGCCTGGTCTACAGCCAGCGCTGCAAGGAAGCCTACAAGCACGTGCCGATCGTGCTCGGTGGCATCGAGGCGTCGCTGCGCCGGATTGCTCACTACGATTACTGGCAGGACAAGGTCCGCCATTCGATCCTGATCGACGCCTGCGCCGACATTCTGCTGTTCGGTAACGCCGAACGAGCCGTGGTCGAGGTTGCCCAGCGGCTGTCCAGCGGCGAGACCATCGAGCAGATCACCGATGTGCGCGGCACTGCGTTTGTTCGTCGTGACACGCCCAAGGGCTGGTTTGAACTGGACTCTACCCGGATCGACCGTCCGGGCAGGGTCGACAAGATCATCAACCCGTATGTGAACACCCAGGACACTCAGGCCTGCGCCATCGAGCAGGCCAAGGGCGATGCTGAAGACCCCAACGAAGCCAAGGTGGTGCAGATCCTCGACAGCCCGGGCATGACCCGCGACAAGACCGTGCTGCGCCTGCCATCGTTCGAGAAGGTGCGTAACGACCCGGTCCTGTATGCCCATGCCAACCGCGTGCTGCACCTGGAAACCAACCCGGGCAACGCCCGCGCGCTGGTGCAGAAGCATGGCGAAGTGGATGTCTGGTTCAATCCGCCGCCCATTCCGATGACCACCGAGGAAATGGACTACGTGTTCGGCATGCCCTACGCCCGTGTGCCGCACCCGGCGTATGGCAAGGAGCGCATCCCGGCCTACGAGATGATCCGTTTCTCGGTCAACATCATGCGTGGCTGCTTTGGTGGCTGCACCTTCTGCTCGATCACCGAGCACGAAGGGCGGATCATCCAGAACCGTTCGCACGAGTCGATCCTGCACGAGATCGAAGAGATGCGTGACAAGGTGCCGGGCTTCACCGGGGTGGTTTCCGACCTCGGCGGGCCGACCGCCAACATGTACCGCATCGCCTGCAAGAGCACCGAGATCGAGAAACACTGCCGCAAGCCGTCGTGCGTGTTCCCGGGTATCTGCGAGAACCTCAACACTGACCACACTTCGCTGATCGAGCTGTACCGCAAGGCCCGCGCCTTGCCGGGGGTGAAGAAGATCCTGATCGCCTCGGGCCTGCGCTATGACCTCGCGGTGGAGTCGCCGGAGTACGTCAAGGAACTGGTCACCCACCACGTCGGCGGTTACCTGAAGATTGCCCCGGAGCACACCGAGCGTGGCCCGCTGGACAAGATGATGAAGCCGGGCATCGGTAGCTACGACCGCTTCAAGCGCATGTTCGAGAAGTATTCGAAGGAGGCGGGCAAGGAGCAGTACCTGATCCCGTACTTCATCGCCGCGCACCCGGGCACTACCGACGAAGACATGATGAACCTGGCGCTGTGGCTCAAGGGCAACGGCTTCCGTGCGGACCAGGTACAGGCGTTCTACCCGTCGCCGATGGCTTCGGCCACGGCCATGTACCACTCGGGCAAGAACCCGCTGCGCAAGGTCACCTACAAGAGCGAAGGCGTCGATATCGTCAAGAGCGACGAGCAGCGCCGGTTGCACAAGGCGTTCTTGCGTTATCACGATCCGAAGGGCTGGCCGATGCTGCGTGAAGCCCTGGAGCGGATGGGCCGTGCCGATTTGATCGGCCCGGGCAAGCACCAGCTGATTCCGCTGCACCAGCCGCAGACTGACAGCTACCAGAGCGCCCGACGCAAGAACTCGACGCCGAGCGGCAGCCACAAGGTGGGCAAGGAACAGAAGATCCTCACTCAGCACTCCGGGTTGCCACCGCGCGCCAGTGACGGCAGCAAGCCGTGGGACAAGCGCGAGAAGGCCAAGGCTGAGGCGTTTGCGCGTAACCAGCAGGCGGCCAAGGAGCGTAAGGAAGCGGCCAAGGGCGGCGGCAAGAAGAAGCCGCGTCAGCCAGCGGTTCCGCGTTGATCTGAAGGTTGATGGGGCCGCTTTGCGGCCCTTTCGCGACACAAGGCCGCTCCCACAAGGTCAGCGCCGCCTTCGAGGCGTGCAACGTACCTGTGGGAGCGGCCTTGTGTCGCGAAAGGCCCGCGCAGCGGGCCCTGATGCACGGTCAGTCAGGCGCGCGATCGACCCACTTGGGCACCACCGGCGCGACGAATTCATCCATCCCGTCCAGCAACGCATCCGCCTGCTGCCCGAGCAACAGCATCGCCCGGTGCTGCGGTCGCACAAAACCTTCTTCGACGATATGGTCGAGGAACCCGCCCAGCTTGGTATAGAAGCCGTTTACATCGAGCAGTCCCAGCGGCTTGGCGTGGTAGCCCAGTTGCCCCCAGGTCCACACCTCGAACAACTCCTCAAGCGTCCCCAGGCCACCCGGCAGGGCGATAAAGGCATCGCTGAGCTCGGCCATGCGGGCTTTGCGTGCGTGCATGCCGTCGACCACTTCCAGGCGGGTCAGGCCACTGTGGCCGACTTCGGCGTCGACCAGGCTCTGCGGGATGATCCCGATCACCTCACCACCAGCGGCCATGGCGGCGTCGGCAACCGTGCCCATCAGGCCCACCGCACCACCGCCATAAACCAACGTCAGGCCGCGGCGGGCGATGGCCTGGCCGAGGGCGACCGCAGCTTCGCGGTAGGCGGGGTTGCTGCCAATGCTGGCACCACAGAAGACACAAACGGAACGTACAGGCATTGCTTCTCTCCCTTCACAGAGGTGCAAGGGTAAGGCGCCAGGCGTCCGCTTCCAAGGCCTGCGTTCACTCGGGGCGGGAGAACTCACAGGCGGCGCCGGTCGCGCCATGGGCGTAAGCGGCCAAGAGGCTGTTCAGCAAGCTACCAAGGGACATATCAATTGCTCCAATTGTGAGGTTGTCTCATCGTCCAGTAAGAGGGCATGATGTGCACTTAGATTGGTTGTATACAATCCATAGAACAAATTTACTGGCTGGCCACTGAACACCCCTTGATGCATATCAGGGACGCCCGTTCCGGTTTCAGGCAGTCTCGCAATTGATAAAACCCTGCCAAGGAGATTCACGATGTTTGCGAAAGCTGTAGCGGTATCCCTGCTGACCCTCGCCAGTGCCTCTGTCTTTGCCGCCGAATGCTCGGTGACGGTCGAGTCGACTGACCAGATGTCCTACACCAGCAAGGAATTCACGGTCGACAAAAGCTGCAAGGAATTCACCGTCAAGCTGACCCATACCGGCAACCTGCCGAAGAACGTCATGGGCCATAACCTGGTGATCAGCAAGACGGCCGACATGCAGGCCATTGCCACTGAAGGCATGACCCAGGGCATTGACAAGGGTTACCTGAAGGCGGACAACGCCAACATCATTGCGCACACCGCGATGATTGGCGCGCCAGAGAAAGAAACCGAGGTGAAGTTCGATACCTCGAAACTGGAAGCTGGCGGTGACTACAGCTTCTTCTGCACCTTCCCGGGCCACATCTCGATGATGAAAGGCAAGGTTGTCGTCAAGTAACGACTGCCTGAGCATGGGGGAGGGCTTTGCCCTCCAATCGCGACACAAGGCCGCTCCCACATACCGGCGTATTGCGCTGGACTTGTGGGAGCGGCCTTGTGTCGCGAAAGGGCCGCAGCGCGGCCCCAGAAGCCATCAAGGCGCGAACGGCAGTTCGCGCTTGTGCTGGGTCTTGCGGTAGGTGCTGACGATGATGTCGAACGCTTCCTGGCTCACCGGCTGGCCATGCAGGAACGCATCGATCTGCTGGTAGGTCACGCCATGTGACGCTTCATCCGGCTTGCCCGGCGCGAGGTCTTCCAGGTCCGCCGTCGGTACTTTTTCCACCAGCGCCTCGGCCGCGCCAAAGCTACGGGCAATGGCCCGCACCTGGTGCTTCACCAGGCCGCTCAACGGCGCCAGATCACATGCGCCATCACCAAATTTGGTAAAGAAGCCCATCACCGCTTCGGCCGCATGGTCAGTGCCGATGACCAGCCCGCCGCGCGCGCCGGCAATGGTGTACTGGGCGACCATGCGCATGCGCGCCTTGGTGTTGCCGACGACAAAGTCGACCAGGGTCGGCGAGGCGCCTTCCAGGGTTTTCACCTCGCCTGCCAAGGCACGTACGGCGGGGGCGATGTCGACGGTGTGTACTTCATCGGCCTTGATCACGTCCAGGCACGCCTGGGCGTCATGCTCGTCGTGCTGCACCTGGTACGGCAGGCGCACGGCAATGAAGCGGTAGGCGCTGTCGCCGCTGTCGGCGCGCAGCTCGTTGATCGCGCGCTGGGCGAGCAGGGCGGCCGTCAACGAGTCGACGCCACCACTGATGCCCAGGACCAGGGTCTTGAGCCGGGCATTGGCCAGGCAATCCTTGATGAAGGCCACGCGCCGGGCAACTTCGGCCTCGAGCGCGGCAGCGTCGGCAAATGGCGGCTGCACCTTGAGCTGCTGCGCGATCTCTTGCTGGACGGCTTGCATGGGTTACTCCTTGTGGGGGACTTTGAATACGTGGCGCAGGTAAGTGACGAAGTTTTCGTCGCGGCATTGGGTCTTGGCGGCCTCGTCGGAGATCTTCGCCACCGGCGAGCCGTTGCAGTCGGTCATTTTAAGCACGATGCTCATCGGCGCCACCCCGGGCAGGTCGCAGGTCAGGTTGGTGCCAATGCCGAAGCTGACGTTGATGCGGCCACGCAGGGCACGGAAGATCTCCAGCGCGCGGGGCAGGTTGAGGCCATCGGAAAACACCAGGGTCTTGGTCATCGGGTCGATGCCCAGTTGCTGATAGTGCGCGATGGCTTTTTCTGCCCAGGCTACCGGTTCGCCGGAGTCGTGGCGCAAACCATCAAACAGCTTGGCGAAGTACAGGTCGAAATCGTTGAGGAAGGCATCCATGGTGATGCAGTCGGTCAAGGCGATACCGAGCAGCCCGCGGTACTCACGGACCCAGCAATCGAGTGCGGCGATCTGGCTGTCGATCAGCCGCGGACCGAGTTGCTGGTGCGCCATGATCCACTCGTGGGCCATGGTGCCCAGTGGCTTGATATCCAGTTTCCATGCCAGGTCGACATTGCTGGTACCGACGAAGCGCCCCGGGAAGTCGTCGCGCAGGACCCGCACCACTTCTTCCTGGACGCGGCTGGAGAAGCGCCGCCGGGTGCCGAAATCGGCGACCTGCAGCTCGGCCAGTTCGTCGTCGCTGGCGTGCGCGCGGAGCCAGTCGAACTTGCGGTAGAGCTGGTCGCTGGCATCGCTCAGGCGCATGCGCGGGTGCAGGTGGCGGTTGCGCACCTCGCTGATGATCGCCAGCAGGGGGACCTCGAACAGGATCACATGCAGCCAGGGACCCCGCAGGCGCAGGCACAACTGATCGTTCTCGATGCCCAGTTGCAGGTAGCGCAGGTTGAAGCGGAACAGGCGCAGAAAGCGCAGGAAGTCCGGCTTGAGGAAGCTGATGCGTTCCAGAAAGGCCAGCTGGCCATCATCGAGGGTGAGCTCGCTGAGCAATTCTATCTGTTTGCGAATCTCGCCCAGATAAGGCCGCAGGTCCTCGCCGTTACGGCAGCGAAACTCCCACTCGACGTCGGCGTCCGGGTAGTTGTGCAGCACCGCCTGCATCATGGTCAGCTTGTAGAAGTCGGTGTCGAGCAGGTTGTGCACGATGCGCTCGGCGAATGCGCTCTCGCTCATGTAAAGCTCCAGGTCAGCGGCGCTCGCTGAAACGGCGCAAGCGCGCGGGGGTGGCGGTTATTGTGCCAGTGTTTTTCGGGGGAGTGTCAGTTGTGGCCGCTTCGCGGGGCAAGCCCGCTCTTACAGGTTCAGATAACGCGGCGATCTTGCAGAAACAGGTGTTTTTCCGTGCACCAGCTAGCCTTGAAACAGTGCCCCCTGTAGCAGTCGCGCACCAGCGGTGTGCACTTCGGTGACGCACGCGGTTACAGGCAGGTTGCACGTTCACACTGGGCGGGGTTGCAATGATGGCACTGGATGGTTGCTCCTTTGCTGGGTCGGTGGTGGCGCCTTGCCGGTGCCAGACGGTTGCACGCTCAATAAAGAAAGCCCGGCGCGTGCCGCCGCGCAGCCCTCCCGGTGTGTTTCCTTGAATAACAAAACCAATGGCACGGCCCTTGCTCTGAGCAAGGTGCTGAAGTTGTAGTGCCAACCAAAAAAAACTCTAGGAGCACCACCTCATGTCGCAGACGTTTTACAAGAAAGGTTTCCTGGCGCTCGCCGTGGCTACGGCACTGGGTGTTTCTTCGTATGTTCAGGCCGACCTCAAGATCGGCGTCGCAGGCCCGATGACCGGGGCCAACGCAGCGTTTGGCGAGCAATACATGAAAGGTGCGCAGGCAGCGGCCGACAAGATCAACGCCGCAGGCGGCGTCAATGGCGAGAAAATCCAGTTGGTAAAAGGCGATGACGCCTGCGAGCCGAAGCAAGCCGTGGCCGTCGCCAACCGCCTGGTCGATCAGGACAAGGTAGCCGGCGTGGTAGGGCACTTCTGCTCGTCGAATACCATTCCCGCATCCGAGGTGTATGCCGATGCCGGGGTCATCGCCATCACGCCTGGCTCGACCAACCCGCAGGTGACCGAGCGCGGTCTGGACGCCATGTTCCGCATGTGCGGGCGTGACGACCAGCAAGGTATCGTCGCCGGTGACTACATTGTCGATGTGCTCAAAGGCAAGAAGGTCGCGGTTCTGCACGACAAGGACACCTATGGCCAGGGCCTGGCGGACGCGACCAAGGCTCAGCTTGAGAAGCGCGGGGTAAAACCCGTGCTGTATGAAGGCCTGACCCGTGGCGAGAAAGACTTCAGCGCCGTGGTCACCAAGATCCGTGGCGCAGGCGCCGACGTGGTCTACTTCGGCGGCCTGCATCCGGAAGCCGGCCCGCTGGTTCGCCAGTTGCGTGAAGCCGGCCTGAAAGACGTCAAGTTCATGTCCGATGACGGCATCGTCACCGACGAACTGGTCGCCACTGCGGGCGGCGCACAATATGTCGATGGCGTGTACATGACCTTCGGCGCCGACCCGCGCCTGCTGCCCGACAGCAAGGCGGTAGTCGACGAGTTCCGCAAGAACGGTACCGAGCCAGAGGGCTACACCCTGTACGCCTACGCTTCGGTTCAGGCCCTGGCTGCCGCCTTCAACGGCGCCAAGTCGAACAAGGGCGAAGAGGCCGCCAAGTGGCTCAAGGCCAACCCGGTGCAGACCGTCATGGGCGAGAAGAAGTGGGACGCCAAGGGTGACCTGACCGTCTCCGACTATGTGGTCTACCAGTGGGACAAGGACGGTAAGTACCACCAGCTGGAAAAACAAAAATAACAACGGCTGACGGCCCGGGCGCGCGCCCGGGCCAACGCCCCTGCGGTACCTGTCTTTATCCGTAGATCTGCACCGGTTCTGCGCTGCGAGGGCCGCTTCATCCGAGGCTCGCCGTGGTCGGCGCTTGTGCAATCTCACTCAGCGAGATTGCGTTATGGATGGTATTTTCCTGCAGCAACTGGTCAATG
Organism: Pseudomonas sp. BP8; assembly: GCF_017875955.1. Taxonomy (GTDB): domain Bacteria; phylum Pseudomonadota; class Gammaproteobacteria; order Pseudomonadales; family Pseudomonadaceae; genus Aquipseudomonas. The sequence continues at coordinate 1,180,782 of NZ_JAGINK010000001.1, forward strand.
GCCTGACCCTCGGGTCGGTCTATGGCTTGATCGCCATCGGCTACACAATGGTCTATGGCATCATCGGCATGATCAACTTCGCGCACGGCGAGGTGTACATGATCTCCGCATACCTTGCGGCGATCAGCCTGGCATTGCTGGCTTATTTCGGTGTCGAATCCTTCCCCCTGCTGATGCTCGGCACACTGCTGTTCACCGTGGTGGTCACCGGTGTGTACGGCTTCACCATTGAACGCATCGCCTACAAACCGCTGCGCAATTCCACTCGGCTGGCGCCACTGATCAGCGCCATCGGTATTTCGCTGATCCTGCAGAACTACGCCCAGATCAGCCAGGGTGCTCGTCAGCAAGGCGTGCCGACCCTGCTCGAAGGTGCTTGGCGCGTGGAAGTGGGCACAGGCTTCGTGCAACTGACCTACACCAAGATCTTCATCCTCATTGCCGCGTTCGTCGGCATGGGCCTGCTCACGTATGTGATCAAGTACACCAAGCTCGGACGCATGTGCCGCGCGACCCAGCAAGACCGCAAGATGGCCTCGATCCTGGGCATCAATACCGACCGGGTGATCTCCTACGTGTTCGTCATTGGCGCGGTGATGGCCGCCCTGGCCGGCGTGTTGATCACCATGAACTACGGCACCTTTGACTTCTATGCCGGCTTCATCATCGGCATCAAGGCGTTTACCGCGGCGGTGCTGGGCGGCATCGGCTCGTTGCCGGGTGCCATGTTGGGCGGGATTATCCTGGGGATTTCCGAGTCGCTGTTCGCAGGCCTGATCAACTCCGACTACAAGGACGTGTTCAGCTTCTCGCTGCTGGTGCTGATCCTCATCTTCCGTCCCCAAGGCCTGCTGGGTCGCCCGCTCGTGGCTAAGGTGTGAACATGTCCTCAGCGCAAACTGTTTCTTCCGCATTCGATATCAAACGCAGCCTGATCGAAACCGTGGTTGCCGGCCTGCTGGCACTGATCGTGTTTGGCCCTGTGGTCGGCGTGGTGCTCGACGGCTATACCTTCAATGCCGAGCCGGCCCGTGTGGCCTGGTTGGTCGGCGGGGTAATGGTCGGGCGCTTCCTGCTCAGCCTGTTCTTCCAGAGCAGCGCCGGCCAGCGCATGCTGCAAGGCTTCGACAGTGGCGGCACGGGCGTGCATGTGTTGGCGCCAGACTACAAGTCGCGCCTGCGCTACATCATCCCGGCGCTGGTGGTGATCGCCATTGTCTTTCCGATCTTTGCCAACAAGTACCTGCTGACCGTGGTCATCCTCGGCCTGATCTACGTGCTGCTAGGCCTGGGCCTGAACATCGTGGTCGGCCTGGCCGGGCTGCTCGACCTGGGCTACGTGGCGTTCTACGCGATCGGCGCCTATGGCCTGGCGCTGGGCTATCAATACCTGGGCCTGGGCTTCTGGAGTGTGCTGCCGCTGGCGGCCATTGCTGCGGCATTGGCCGGGTGCATATTGGGCTTTCCGGTGTTGCGCATGCACGGTGACTACCTGGCGATCGTCACCCTGGGCTTTGGCGAGATCATCCGGCTGGTGCTGAACAACTGGCTGTCGTTTACCGGTGGGCCCAACGGCATGCCGGCGCCGTCGCCGACCTTCTTTGGCCTGGAGTTCGGCCGTCGCGCCAAGGACGGCGGGGTGCCGTTCCACGAGTTCTTCGGCATCGACTACAACCCCAATATCAAATTCCTGTTCATCTACATCGTGTTGTTCCTGGTGGTGCTGGCGGTGCTCTACATCAAGCACCGGCTGACCCGCATGCCGGTCGGCCGTGCCTGGGAAGCGCTGCGCGAAGACGAGATCGCCTGCCGCTCGATGGGCCTCAACCACGTGCTGGTCAAGCTCTCGGCGTTCACTCTCGGGGCGTCCACGGCGGGCCTGGCCGGGGTGTTCTTTGCCACCTACCAGGGCTTCGTCAACCCGTCGTCGTTCACCTTCTTCGAGTCGGCGCTGATCCTCGCGATCGTTGTACTGGGCGGCATGGGTTCGACCGTTGGTGTGGTCATCGCGGCGTTCGTCCTGACCGTGGCGCCGGAGTTGCTGCGCAGCTTCTCCGAGTACCGCGTGCTGCTGTTCGGCGTGTTGATGGTGTTGATGATGATCTGGCGACCGCGCGGACTGATCCGTATCAGCCGTGCCGGTGTGGTCCCGCGTAAAGGAGTGGCGCCATGAGTGAGGAAATCATTCTGTCGGTCGAACACCTGATGATGCAGTTCGGCGGCATCAAGGCGCTCAGCGATGTCAGCCTGCAGGTCAAGCGCAACCAGATCTTCGCCCTGATCGGGCCTAACGGCGCCGGCAAGACCACCGTGTTCAACTGCCTGACCGGCTTCTACAAGGCCAGTGGCGGGCGCATCGAACTCAACGTGCGCGGCAACCGCACCGACGTCATCCAACTGCTAGGCGAGCGCTTCCAGGCGACTGACTTCGTTTCGCCGGCACGCTTTGCCAACCGCCTGTACTACAAGATGTTCGGCGGTACTCACCTGGTCAACCGTGCAGGCCTGGCCCGGACCTTCCAGAACATTCGCCTGTTCAAGGAAATGTCGGTAGTGGAAAACCTGCTGGTGGCCCAGCACATGTGGGTCAACCGCAACCTGCTGGCCGGGGTGCTCAACACCAAGGCTTATCGCAAGGCCGAGAGCGATGCGCTGGACCACGCCTTCTACTGGCTGGAGGTGGTCGACCTGGTCGATTGTGCCAACCGCCTGGCGGGCGAATTGTCCTACGGCCAGCAACGCCGGCTGGAGATCGCCCGGGCCATGTGTACGCGGCCCAAGATCATCTGCCTGGACGAACCGGCGGCTGGTCTCAATCCGCAGGAAACCGAGGCGCTGAGCCGCATGATCCGCGTCTTGCGCGATGAGCATGACATCACCGTGGTGCTCATCGAGCATGACATGGGCATGGTCATGAGCATCTCCGACCATATCGTCGTCCTCGACCACGGCAACGTCATTGCCGAAGGCGCACCGCAGGAAATCCGCCACAACCCGACGGTAATCGCCGCTTATCTGGGTGCTGATGAAGAGGAACTGGTATGACTGCACCCATTCTCGAGCTGAAGGACCTGGACGTGTTCTACGGGCCGATCCAGGCGCTGAAAAAGGTCTCGATGCACATCAACGAAGGCGAGACGGTAAGCCTGATCGGTGCCAACGGCGCGGGCAAGTCGACCTTGCTGATGTCGATCTTCGGCCAGCCGCGCGCGGCGTCCGGGCAGATCGTCTATCGCGGCACCGACATTACCCGCAAGTCCTCGCACTACATTGCTTCCAACGGCATCGCCCAGTCGCCGGAAGGACGCCGGGTGTTTCCCGACATGACTGTCGAGGAGAACCTGATGATGGGCACCATCCCGATCGGCGACAAGCATGCCGCCGAGGACATGCAGCGCATGTACGAACTGTTCCCGCGGTTGAAGGAGCGGCGTACCCAGCGGGCGATGACCATGTCCGGTGGCGAGCAGCAGATGCTGGCGATTGCCCGGGCCTTGATGAGCCGGCCCAAGCTGTTGTTGCTCGATGAACCGTCGCTGGGGCTGGCGCCGATCGTGGTCAAGCAGATCTTTGCCACCCTGCGTGAGTTGGCCAAGACCGGTATGACCATCTTTCTGGTCGAACAGAATGCCAACCATGCGCTGAAGCTGTCGGACCGGGCTTACGTGATGGTCAACGGGCAGATTCGCATGACCGGTACGGGGCAGGAGTTGCTGGTCAACGAAGAAGTGCGTAACGCCTATCTCGGCGGCCATTGAGATTGCTGGGGCCGCTGCGCGGCCCTTTCGCGACACAAGGCCGCTCCCACAAGGCGCTTCCACAGGCGCCGCGACTCTGTGGGAGCGGCCTTGTGTCGCGAAAGGGCTGCACAGCAGCCCCAGCAATCTCAATGTGGACAACGTGTCGCACACCCGCCGCCATATCCCCGCAAACCCCGCTCCGAGCCCTTGTTTCCACAGGCACAAAACTGTCCACGGATAATGTGTGGCTGCCTGTGGAAAACATGGTGGCAATCAGCTGTAGGCCCCACCGTTAGAGGCCTGGAGGTGTCTGATCGTTTTTTGATCAAGTGCTGCTAATCATTGATTCTACAGGGATAAATCCACACCCTAGGCATCCACCATAAATCCTGTCAATTCTGTGGATAACTCTGTGCAAAAGCCTTGGACAGACCGCTGCAAGCGGCACGTTTGAAAGCGTTGCGCCATCACCACAGAGTTATCCCCAGACGCCTGCACGGCTGATTCGTTCCCGCAACCCGACGAGTTGCCCCCATTCCGTGGGGAAAGGCCTGTGGATAACATGCGTATACACTGCGCCGAGGCTTCTGCTGCAAGGCTTTGCGGGGTTTGATCATTTTTTGATCAGTCTGCAAAACGGCTTGCTGGTAGCGCTGGCGGCGGGCATCCTTCCAGGCCTGCCGACGACACCCCCCATTGCGAAGGAGAACAGCATGACGTCCACCGTATTCATCACTGGCGCCACTTCCGGTTTTGGCGAGGCGACTGCTCGCTTGTTCGCCGATGCCGGCTGGAAACTGGTTTTGACCGGCCGCCGCAAGGAGCGCCTGGACGCCCTGTGCGCCGAGCTCTCGGCCAAGACCGAAGTGCACGGCGTGGTGGTCGATGTGCGAGACCGCGCGGCCATGGAGCAAGCCATCGCCAACTTGCCGCCAGCGTTCGACAAACTACGCGGGCTGGTCAACAACGCCGGCCTCGCGCTGGGTGCGGACCCGGCGCAGAAGTGCGACCTGGACGACTGGGAAACCATGGTCGACACCAACATCAAGGGCCTGATGTACACCACCCGCCTGCTCTTGCCGCGGTTGATCGCCCATGGCCGTGGCGCGTCGATCCTCAACGTCGGTTCGGTGGCGGGCAACTATCCGTACCCGGGCAGCCACGTGTATGGCGGCACCAAGGCGTTCGTTGGCCAGTTCTCGCTGAGCCTGCGCTGCGACCTGCGCGGTACTGGCGTGCGGGTCAGCAACATCGAGCCGGGTCTGTGTGAGAGTGAGTTCTCCCTGGTGCGCTTTGGCGGAGACCAGTCCAAATACGACGCCACCTATGCTGGCGCCGAGGCGATCCAGCCGCAGGACATCGCCGAGACCATCTTCTGGATCCTCAACCAGCCGGCGCACATCAATATCAACAGCCTTGAGCTGATGCCGGTGAGCCAGGATTGGGCTGGGTTCTCGATTGATCGCTCGGCGAAGTAGAGCGAACCTCAGGACACAGCGGCCAGCCCTGTAGGAGCGGGCTTGCCCCGCGAAGAGGCCAGCCCGGATACCGACTGCGTAGGGCAAGGGCTCTGCCCTTGTTCGCGGGGCCAGCCCGCTCCTACAAGGAAGAGGTGTCAGTTACAAGGTAGAGGTGTCAGGTAGAAGTGAGGGGTCAGGCCAGGCGCTGCAAGCCTTCAAGGCAGGTCGCCAGGTGATAGGGCGTGGTCGACGGCATGTCATGCCGGCTCACCACGCCGCTGGCGTCCAGGCATTCGTGCCAGCCGCCCGCGTGCAGGAAGCTCGCTTCGAAGTTCAGCAGTTGCTGCAGCAACTGTTCTTCGCTGCCTGAACGCAACGCCAGTGCCCGCACATACTCAGCCTTGGCCCAGATGCGTTGAGTCGGGTCGATGACCTCGCCTTGGACATTGAGCGACGCCAGTACTGCCGAATCCTTCACGCCCGTTTGCTCGGCGTAGGCAAATGCCTGGGTAATGGATGCGTGCAGGGCGCTGCCTCGCAGCAAAGGTGAAGTTTCGAGCAGATAGAACCATTCGAACTGATGGCCCGGTTCAAACCAGTTATCCACAGCCCCGCGCGGTTGCTCCAGCATCAGGCCATGCTCGGGCTCGATGAAGTGCGCATGCAGGGCTTCGCACAGCTGCAGGAGCGCCTGCTGCACGTCGTCATCGTCGCGTACCGCCAGGGTCTGCAGGAAGGCTTCGGCCAGGTGCATCTGCGGATTCTGCAACGGGCCGCTGCCCAGGTCTGCCCAGTCTTCAGCGAGGCTTGCTTCGTACAGGCCATCATCGCGGGCGAAACGCTCGGCGACGATGTCCAGGGCGGCGTTCAACGTGGCTTCCACCAAGCCCTCGCGAATCTTGCCCCAGTAGTGCGCGCAGGCGAAGACGATGAAGGCGTGAGTGTAGAGATCCTTGCGCCGATCGAGCGGCTGCCCGGCGGCATCGATGCTGTAGAACCAGCCGCCGTGTTCGGCATCGTGAAAATGCCGCTGCAGCGAGCGAAACAGCGCCCCGGCGCGCTCGGCCGCACCCGGTTGCTCGATGCGGCTGCTGAACAGGTATAACTGACGGGCGACGGCCATGGCCCGATAGCGCTGCACGGGCAGCGGCTGGTGCTGTGCGTCGAGCGCTTCGAAGGGCAGGGCCAGCTCTGCGTTCCAGCCCGGACCTTGCCACAGCGGCACGATGCGTTCGGCGAAATGCTGGCGCAAACGGGCAATGCGGGTGGTCAGCTCGGACGGGGTGGGGCGGGGGTCGGACATGGAAGCGCTCGTCGCAATCGGGCAGTGCGTCATGGTAGCAGAACTGGTGAGTGGCGCTGGAGCAGTGCTGGTGTGTCAGTCCTGGCCTCTTCGCGGGGCAAGCCCGCTCCTACAGGGATCGCAGCGCCGACTGAACCTGTAGGAGCGGGCTTGCCCGGCAGTAACGCTGTATCAGCCGGAGCTGCTCAGGCCCTGCCAATGCCGTGCGCCGACGAAGATGAAGCGCAACTGCTGGGTGATTTTCTCCTGCGCGCTCATTGGCTGCGCAGTCTGTGGGTCAGGGCTGTCGATCAGCTCGGGCAGGGTGGCGAAGACAGTCTTCACCACCAGGTCTGCCATGACTTCCAGGGCCGCTGCGTCTAGGTGCTTCCAGCGTGGCATGCGCCCCAGGTCGGTAGCGAGGTCTGAGCTGATGTCCAGGCGCAAACGGGCGATGGCCTGGCGCACGGCCTGCGAGCCACCGTACTGTTCGCGGGCGAGGAACAGGAACTGCGCGCGGTGGGCGGCGACCACATCGAGAAAGATGCGTACCGAGGCGTCGGTGATGCCACCCAGTTCGAATTCGTTTTGCCGCACCAGGCGGATGGTGCGCCGGAAGGTGACGTCGACTTCCTCGACCAAGGCCAGACCGAGGGCGTCCATGTCGGGAAAGTGCCGATAGAACCCGGTCGGCACGATGCCAGCGCTCTTGGCCACTTCGCGCAGGCTGATGCTGCCGAAGCCGCGGCCGCTCTCCATGAGCTGGCAGGCAGCATCCAGCAGGGCCTGTCGGGTCTGTAGCTTCTGTTCGGCACGAGGCAGCATGGTGAGGCTTCTGTGGCTGTACGACGGGGCATTCTGGATAGAAAAACAAAGCCCGGTCAATGGACCGGGCTCGGAGGATAGCAGGCGCAGTGTCGTGGATTGTTCTTTTCGACCATGGCGATCAGCTCGCGCGGCTGATTTCTACCAGGCGATCAGAGCCCCCTTCGGCGACTCGGCCAGTGCGTTCGATCAGGCGATCAGAGCCGCCTTCGGCAACCCGGCCAGTGCGTTCGATCAGGCGATCCGAACCACCCTCGGCGACACGGGCGGCACGTTCCTGCAAGCGCTCGGCGCCGCCTTCAGCCAAGGTGTCGAGGGGCTGGGCAGCAGTTGCAGTGCTCGAGCGGGACTCGGCGGTCAGGTGTTGTTCCTGGGCCGGCAGGGCGAAGGCACTGGTGGCAGCGAGGGTCAGGGTCAGGCTCAGCAGCAGTTGGCGTTTCATGATTTGGTGCTCCTCTGGGGGGCTGGAAAGTGGGTACGGAGCCAATGCTACTCGCGCTCGCGCCAGAGAAAAGTTCATAAGGGTAATGGTAACAATCGACCGCATTGATACTGTGCGCAGACGCCTCTAGATCAATGTTTGCAGGGTGTAAGCTGGCCAAGTAATGGCGTGTTGCGAAGTGCCCTTCAGGGGCAGGTGCTGAGGAAAAGCCGATCAAGCTGTCAGGAAATTCCTGGTTATCATGCGCCTTGGATTAAACCCCTCGGGTTTTCATCAGTCCGACATACTAAGTGCCATCGTCCGTGCCCGCTTTGTGCCATGCAGTCAGGAGACCTCCGCAATGACGCGCCCAGCCAGAATCTTCACCTGGATCTTCACCAGCCTGATCACCGTGCTGGCGATCCTGGTGGTGGTCATCGCCACGTTCGATTGGAACCGGGCCAAGCCACTGCTCAACGAGAAAGTCTCCGAGGCCTTGCAGCGTCCCTTCGCGATCAACGGCAATCTTGCCGTGCAGTGGCGCACCGAGCCGGAAGAGGGCGGCTGGCGTGCGTGGGTGCCGTGGCCGCGGTTCATTGCCGAAGACCTCACCCTAGGCAACCCGGACTGGCTGAAGGAGCCGCAGATGGTCAGCCTTGAGCGCGTCGAGTTTCGCCTGGCGCCGCTGCCGCTGATCTTCCAGCAGATCGTCATCCCGCGCATCGACCTGACCAAGCCTAATGCCAGCCTGACCCGGCTGGCCGATGGTCGGGCCAACTGGACCTTCGACTTCGGCCCCAAGGACGACAACGCTGAACCGTCGAAATGGGTACTGGACATCGGAGCCATCGGCTTTGACCAAGGCAACGTCAGTTTTGACGACCAGACCTTGAAAACCAGCATGAAGGTGCAGATCGACCCACTGGGCAAGCCGATCCCGTTCAGTGAGATCGTGGGCAAGGCCAGCGCCGACAAGGCCGCCGGTGCCCAGGACTACGCCTTCGGCCTCAAGGCCAAGGGACGCTACAAGGATCAGCCGGTGTCCGGCACCGGCAAGATCGGCGGCCTGCTCGCGCTGCAGGACGCCAACCAACCGTTCCCGCTGCAGGCCGATGTGCGCATTGCCGACACCCATGTGGTCGTGGCCGGCACCCTGACCGATCCACGCAACCTTGGCGCCCTTGACCTGCGCCTGCGCCTCTCGGGCAAAAGCCTGGGCAACCTGTACCCGTTGACCGGAGTGACCTTGCCGGACACTCCGCCCTATGCCACCGACGGCCGCCTGATCGCCAATCTGCACGACCCGCAAGGCGCCCGCTTCAACTACGAAGGCTTCAACGGCAAGATCGGCGACAGTGATATCCATGGTGACCTGGGCTTCGTCGCCAGCCAGCCGCGGCCCAAGTTGTCTGGCAAGCTGGTGTCCAATCAACTGCTGTTCAAGGACCTCGCGCCGCTGATCGGTGCCGACTCCAATGCCGAGCAAAAGGCTCGCGGTGGTGCCAGCAAGCAGCCAACGGACAAGGTCCTGCCGGTTGAAGAGTTTCGCACCGAGCGCTGGCGGGCGATGGACGCCGACGTCAGCTTCAGCGGCAAGCGCATCGTTCACAGTGAGCAGTTGCCGTTCAAGGATCTGTCGGCCCACGTTCTGCTAGAGGATGGTCTGTTGCGTCTGCAGCCACTGCGCTTTGGCGTGGCGGGCGGCAACCTGTCTTCGGACATCCGCCTGGACGGTCGCAGCGTGCCCCTGCAAGGCCGTGCCAAGCTGACGGCGCGTGGCTTCAAGCTCAAGCAGTTGTTCCCGACCTTTGCTCCGATGCAGACCAGTTTCGGCGAGCTCAACGGCGATGCCGACCTGAGCGGGCGCGGTAACTCGGTGGCCGCGTTGCTGGGTACCTCGAATGGCGACCTGCGGCTGTTGATCAACGATGGCGCAATCAGCCGTGACTTGATGGAAATTGCCGGACTCAACGTCGGCAACTATGTGATCGGCAAGCTGTTTGGTGACAAGGACGTGAAGATCAACTGCGCGGCCGCCGATGTCGGCATCAAGGATGGTCTGGCCAGCACCCGGCTGTTTCTCTTCGACACCGAGAACGCGATCATCTATGTCGACGGCACGGCGAACTTCGCCAGTGAGCGCCTGGACATGAAGATCACCCCTGAGTCGAAGGGCGTGCGCCTGTTCTCGTTGCGCTCGCCGCTGTATGTACGCGGGTCGTTTGCCAAGCCTAGTGCTGGCGTGCAGGCGCTGCCATTGGCTTTGCGCGGCGCGGGGATGGTGGCGCTGGGAGTGGCGATCGGGCCGGCGGCGGGGTTGCTGGCGTTGATTGCGCCTAGTGGGGATGTGCCTAACCAGTGCACGCCGCTGCTTGAACAGATGCGTGCGGGCAAGGCGCCAGCGGCGGTCAAGAAGTGAGGTAAAGGCGGGGGACGGGCGCGGTTGCAAGGTTGGCGCGTACCCTGTAGGAGCGGGCTTGCCCCGCGAAGAGGCCGGTCCAGCCACCGTGGTGGATGGCACTGGCTTCGCCGGTTTCGCGGGGCAAGCCCGCTCCTACAAGATTTTGCTAAATCAATGAGTTAGCGTTTTCGCTGTGGGGGCGGATTTGGGACGCGAGAGGGGCGCAAAGCGCCCCCCAGCTGTTACAGGCCTTGCAGCAGATCCGCCATGTCGTCGGCGTGCTCTTCTTCCTGGGCGAGGATGTCTTCGAAGATGCGTCGGGTAGTCGGGTCGCTCTCGCCAATGAACTGAATGATCTCGCGATAGCTATCAATCGCAATCCGTTCGGCCACCAGGTCTTCCAGCACCATCTCTTTCAGCGAGTTACCCGCAACGTACTGCGCATGCGAGTTCTTGGTGAGGTTGTCTGGGTTGAAGTCCGGCTCACCGCCGAGCTGGACGATCCGCTCAGCCAGCTTGTCGGCATGTTCGGCTTCCTGGTTGGCGTGCTCGAGGAACTCCGCAGCAGCGACGCTGGCCTTGATGCCGCTGGCCATGAAGTAGTGACGCTTGTAGCGCAGCACGCACACCAGTTCAGTCGCCAGCGACTCATTGAGTACCTGCAGGATCTTTTCGCGATCGGCGTTGTAGCCTTCGGTCACCGCCCCTTGCTCGACGTGCTGACGGGCACGTTCGCGCAGGGTCTTCACATCGGTCAGTTCAACATTGCTCATGATTATCTCCGAAAAAACAGGGTGGTCAGGGCGTCAGGAGGGCTCAGGTGCCGGACACGGCTTCCTTGTCCTCTTCTCGTTGCTTGCAGGTCTTGAAGCCTTTGGCATCGACGTGGCCAGTGGCATCAAAACGCACGTAGTAAGGCTGCTGGTGGCCGTCGCGGTTAAGGATGTAGTCGTTGCAGGTGCCACCATGGGGCAGGTCGATGACCGTCGATGGGCTGCCGCCAATGGCGATCACCTTCTGCATGGTCATGCCGTTCTCGACCTGCTTGACCAGCGGTTCGTCACGGTAGGTGACGTAGTCCACCGGGTTTTCCGGGCGGCTGCCGCAGGCGGCCAGGGTGGCGCTGGCCAGAAGGATTGCCAGGGTCTGCTTGTACATGGTCCCGCTCCTTGCTCAGGGTCTGTTTGGTTTGGAACCGCAGCGCGCCTCAGGAGTTCGATTGCGATCGTCATCGACGGGCCTGTAGTGTTGGCCAACTGACCACGCAGAGGGCAAAGGCGATGACCCAGGATCTGGCCACGCGATACCCGTTGGTGCTGGTGCCGGGCATGCTCGGTTTCGTGCGCGTACTGCTCTACCCCTACTGGTTTGGCATCGTCCCGGCATTGCGCAAGGGTGGCGCCAAGGTGTACCCGGTGCAGGTCTCACCGCTGCACAGCAGTGAAGTGCGCGGCGAGCAGTTGCTGGCGATCATCGAAGACCTCTGCCAGCGCACCGGCGCCGAGCGGGTCAACCTCATCGGCCATAGCCAGGGCGCACTCAGCGCCCGCTATGCGGCGGCCAAGCGGCCGGATCGGGTCGCTTCGGTGACTTCGGTAGCCGGGCCCAATCATGGCTCGGAGCTGGCCGACTACCTTGACCACAAGGCGCCGGGCGACTCTCCCCACGGGCGCATCCTCAAAGCCGTGTTGCATGGCCTGGCGCAGCTGTTGGTTTGGCTGGAGACTGGTTGGCGGCGCGATCCGCTACCGATCGATGTGCACGCCTCGCATCAGTCGCTCACCCACCACGGCGTGGCGCGGTTCAACCTGGCTTATCCACAGGGGCTGCCAGAGGTGTGGGGCGGGGAGGGGGCGTATGAAGTGAACGGCGTGCGCTACTACTCCTGGTCCGGCACGCTGCAGCCGGGACGCACCGACCAGGGCCGCAACCGCTTTGATGGCAGCAACCGCTTCTGCCGCCTGTTCGCGCGCACCTTCGAGCGCGAAAAAGGCCAGTGTGATGGCATGGTCGGGCGCAACAGTTCGCACCTGGGCCAGGTGATCGGTGACGACTATCCGCTCGACCACCTGGACATCGTCAACCAGTCACTCGGCGCGGTGGGCAAGGGCGCCGAGCCGGTGCGGCTGTTCACTGAACACGCTGCCCGGCTTAAAGCTGCGGGGCTGTAACGGCGCGGCGTAGCGGGGTGGTCCAGCGTTCGGCGAGGAGCACGCCGGCGAGGGTCAGCAGGCCGCCATACAGGTGATAACTGGCCAGCTGTTCGTCGAGTACCCCGGCGGCGATCAGGGCGGTGACCACCGGCAGCAGGTTGAAGAACAAGGTCGTGCGGCTCGGCCCCAGGCGCTGTACCGCCTGCATCCACAGCAGCGGGGCGATCATCGAGGCGAGCACGCAGGCGTACAGCACCAGGCCGATGTTGTTGCTGTCGAGCCCAGTCTTGCTGGCGAACAGGAACGGCGGCAGCAGCACGATGATCGCCACCAGCACTTGCAGGTAGAGCAATTGCAGGGGCGGCAGACGCAGTTGCCATTTCTTCAGCAGAAAGCTGTACAGGGCGTAGGCAAAGGTTGCCACCAGCATCAACAGATCGCCGCGGTTCAGGCCTTGGTCGAGCAGCGCCTGTGGCTGGCCGGCAGAGACCACTTCGACCACCCCGACCAATGACACCAGTGCGCCGAGCAGGGCGCCATAGGTCAACCGCTGGCCTAGCCAGGCGATCGACAGGGCCAATGCCATCAGCGGCATCAGCGAAACGATGATGCCCATGTTGGTCGCGCTGGTGACGCTTGCGGCGAAGTAGGCCAGGCTTTGGTAGAGGGCCATGCCCAGTACGCCGAGGATGATCACCTTGCCCAGGTGCGGGCGGATCGCCGCGCGGTTGCGCCAGACCTTGGGCAGCAGGAACGGCGTGAACAGCAGGCCGGCCAGCAGCCAGCGATAGAAACCGATCTCGGCCGGTGAGATGGCACCGGCCGAGAGCTTGGTGACGACGGTGTTGCCGGCCCAGATGAGGATGGCCAGCAGGGGGAAGGTGTAGTTCATGTTGCGGGTGCTCTTGTGCTGTAGCAGAAAATCCTGGTGTCGCGCATTATCCGCTGTCTGTCCGCAAGCCTATACTCCTATCCAGACAACCCACCCTGCGATCCAGACAATGACCGGCAAATACCTCGAAATCCCCCAGTTCGACCAGCTCCCGGCCCCGGTCTACTTCCGCTACGACGAGTTCAGCGCCGACACCTTCAGCGCCCCCCACAGTCACGCCTGGGGTCAGCTCAACTACGCCGCTCACGGCGTGATGCACCTGGACGTTGCCGGCCAGCGCTTCATCTCGCCGCCGCACTACGCCGTGTGGGTTCCGCCTGCCACCGAACATGGCTGTTACAACCCTCAAGCCATCGTCTATCGCTCGGTGTACCTGCACCGCGACCTGTGCCAGGCACTGCCCCAAACGCCGTGCAGCCTGGAGATCAGCGAGATTCTCAAGGCTATTCTGGGCGACTTTGCCCGGCGCGACCTGACGATCGCCCAGGACCAACGCGACCAGCGCTTGGTCGAGGTCCTGCTCGATCAGCTGTCCCTGGCTCCCACTCAGGCCTGCTATCTGCCCTTCGCGCGCAATGAAGGCCTAGGCCAGGTGCTCGAAGCCCTCAGCGCCGAGCCTGGCGACAACCGGCCGCTGGCCGCGTGGGCGGCGCGAGTGCACGTAAGCGAGCGGACCCTGGCGCGGCAGTTTCTGCGTGAACTGGGCATGAGCTTTGGTGAGTGGCGTCTACGCTTGCGTTTTTTGCGCGCGATCGAGGCCTTGGAAGCTGGCGAGCCGATCCAGGCGATCGCTTTTGACCTTGGCTACAGCAGCGCCTCGGCGTTCATTGCAATGTTCCAGCGTCAGGCCCAATGCACCCCCGAGCAATACCGCCGGCGGGCCCGTGCCGCCTGAGTGAGCGCCGAAAAAACTTGTCTACACTCAGCGTCATGTCCGTGCGTCGGGCGCGGAGACAAGGAGATCACGCCATGAAGATGCTGCACGTGCCGTTGCTGCTGTTGGGGCTATTGATCAGCGCGCAAGGATTTGCCGCCACTGCCCAGCAGGAGAAGATGAAAACCTGCAATGCCGAGGCCACCGAGCAGACCCTCAAGGGTGATGAGCGCAAAGCCTTCATGAGCAAGTGCCTGAAGGCTACCCAGCAGGAAAAGATGAAGACCTGCAACGCCACCGCCAGCGAGAAGACCCTCAAGGGTGACGAGCGCAAAGCATTCATGAGCGACTGCCTGAAGAAGAAGTGACCTGCGCCTATGTTTGCTGGCAGAAGGCTGGCAGACTGCGGGTCTTTTCCGCTGTCTGCCCCTGAGGCTGTATGACTTTCACCCCTCGCCAGGTCACCTTGGCCAGCTGGATCATCGTCTTTGCCGGCCTGCTGCTGGCGCTCCCGCTCAAGTTGCTGCCCAGCCTGCTGGCGGGCCTGCTGGTGTTCGAGCTGGTCAACATGCTCACCCCGCGGCTCCAGCCGCTGATTGCCGGACAGCGTGCGCGCTGGCTGGCGGTGGCGCTGCTGGGCACCTTGGTCGTCACTACGCTGACCTTGTTGATTGCCGGCGCATTCAGCTTTCTCTTGCACGAGGCAGAAAACCCTGGGGCCTCGCTGGACAAGTTCATGCTCCTGGTAGAGCGTGCGCGCAGCCAGTTGCCACCGTTCATCGAAGGCTACCTGCCGGCCAGTGCGGCCGAGTTCAAGGTGGCCATCGGTGAGTGGCTGAAGAGCCATCTGGGTGAGCTGCAACTGGTCGGCAAGGGCATGGCGCACATGTTCGTCACCTTGCTGATCGGGATGATCCTAGGCGCTATCGTCGCCTTGCAGCGGCTGCCGGACATCTCCCGGCGCAAACCGCTGGCTGCGGCGTTGTTCGAGCGTTTGAGCCTGCTGGTGACGGCGTTTCGCAACATTGTCTTCGCGCAGATCAAGATTTCCCTGCTCAACACCTTTTTCACCGGCATCTTCCTCGCCGTGGTGTTGCCGCTGTTTGGCGTGCACCTGCCGTTGACCAAGACCCTGATCGTGCTGACCTTCCTGCTCGGCCTGCTGCCGGTGATCGGTAACCTGATGTCGAACACGCTGATCACCATTGTCGGCTTGTCGCTGTCGATCTGGGTGGCGCTGGCGGCGTTGGGCTATCTGATCGTGATCCACAAGGTCGAATACTTCCTCAATGCGCGGATCGTCGGCGGGCAGATCAGTGCCAAGTCGTGGGAACTGCTCTTGGCGATGCTGGTGTTCGAGGCGGCATTTGGACTGCCGGGGGTGGTGGCGGGGCCGATCTATTATGCGTATCTGAAGAGTGAGTTGCGTCGCGCTGAACTGGTCTGATTGAAGATTTTTGGGGCCGCTGTGCGGCCCTTTCGCGACACAAGGCCGCTCCCACAGGTTCGCGCGGTCTCTGTGGGAGCGGCCTTGTGTCGCGAAAGGGCTGCGCAGCAGCCCCAAAAACCGTCAAATGACGCCGTAACGCTTGCGCGCCTCGATCGCCAGGCCGCTACCAATGCTGCCAAAAATGTTGCCTTCGACATGCCGCGCCTTGGGCAGCATCGCCGCCACGCTGTTGCGCAGCGCCGGGATGCCGCTCGAGCCGCCGGTAAAGAACACCGTATCCACCTGGCTCTCGCTCACACCCGCCTTGTTCAGCAAGTCGCTGACGCTGCCACGCACGCGCTCCAGCAGGCTGCCGATGGCATCCTCGAACAGCGCCCGGGTCAACTCCACGGTCAGCTCCGGCTCGACCCGACGCAGGTCGATCAGGCGGCTGTCCTGGTCGGTCAGCTCGATCTTGCTCGCTTCGACTTCCATGGCCAGCCAGTGCCCGGCGCGCTGCTCGATGACCTTGAACAGGCGGTCGATGCCCTGCGCATCTTCGATGTCGTAGCGCATGTTGCCCAAGGCCAGCTGCGACTTCTGCGAGTACACCGCGTTGATCGTGTGCCAGGTCGCCAGGTTCAGGTGATAACTGGTCGGCATCAGGGCACCGCTCTTCATCCGGCTGCCATAGCCGAACTGCGGCATGACGCCCTGCAGGCTCAGCTGTTTGTCGAAGTCGGTACCGCCGATGTGCACACCACCGGTGGCGAGGATATCGCTCTGGCGGTCGTCGTCCAGATGGCGCTCCGGCGACAGGCGGATCAGGGTGAAGTCAGAGGTACCACCGCCGATATCGACGATCAGCACCAGCTCTTCGCGGTCGATGCCCGACTCGTAGTCGAAGGCCGCGGCAATCGGTTCGTACTGGAACGAAACATCCTTGAAGCCGATCTTGCGCGCGACCTCGGCCAGGGTGTCCTCGGCCTCCTGGTCGGCGGCCGGGTCATCGTCGACGAAGAACACCGGCCGGCCCAGCACCACTTGGTCGAATTCGCGGCCGGCATCGGCCTCGGCGCGCTTCTTCAGCTCGCCGATGAACATGCCGAGCAGGTCCTTGAACGGCAGGGCGCTGCCGAGCACGCTGGTGTCATGCTTGATCAGCTTGGAGCCGAGCAGGCTCTTCAGCGAGCGCATCAGGCGCCCTTCATAGCCTTCAAGGTATTCGTGCAGGGCCAGGCGGCCGTAAACCGGGCGACGCTCCTCGATATTGAAGAAGACCACCGAGGGCAGGGTGATCTTGCCCTGTTCCAGGGTGATCAGCGATTCGGCACCTGGGCGGTGCCAACCGACCGTGGAGTTGGAGGTGCCAAAGTCGATGCCCAGGGCACGGGCCGGGGATACGTCGGACATGGGAAATAGCTTCCGGAGGCAAAACGGCCGCGCAGTTTATGCCAGTGGCCAGCAGAATCAAGACCAGTCGTCTGCTCTATAGCAACCCCAAGCCGACCTTGAAAGGCTATGCTTGACCCCTATCTTCAGATGCAACACGAAAATTCACACTGGTGATCCATAGATGGACTTCAAAGACTATTACAAGATACTCGGCGTAGAGCCCACCGCGGACGACAAGGCGATCAAGGCCGCGTACCGCAAGCTGGCCCGCAAGTATCATCCCGATGTCAGCAAGGAGCGCGACGCCGAGGACAAGTTCAAGGAGGCCAACGAGGCCTACGAAGTACTCGGCGATGCGCAAAAACGTGCCGAGTTCGACGAAATTCGCAAGTACGGCGGCCAGCATGGTCGGCCGTTCCAGGCCCCGCCGGGTTGGCAGAACCGTGGCGGTGCTGGCGCGGGTGCGGGCTTCGAAGGCGGCGACTTCTCGGATTTCTTCAGCTCGATCTTCGGCGCCCGTGGCGGCAGCCCGTTCGGTCGCGGGCAGCAGCAACAACAGCGCAGCGCTGGCAGGCGAGGGCAGGACGTGGAACTGGAACTGGCAGTCTTCCTTGAAGAGACGCTCAACAAGGAATCCAAGCAGATCAGTTTCCAGGTGCCGCAGACCAACGGCGCCGGCCAGCGCACCGGGTTCACCACCAAGACCCTCAACGTCAAGATCCCTGCCGGGGTGACCGATGGCGAGCGCATCCGCCTCAAGGGCCAGGGTGCGCCAGGGGTAGGCGGTGGCGCCAACGGCGACTTGTTCCTGACCATCCGCATGGCGCCGCATCCGCTGTTCGATGTCGAAGGCCATGACTTGATCATCACCGTGCCGCTGGCGCCCTGGGAGGCGGCATTGGGTACCAAGGTGGCGGTGCCAACCCTGACCGGCAAGATCAACCTGACCATTCGGCCAGACAGCCAGAGCGGTCAGCGCTTGCGGGTCAAGGGCATGGGCCTGGCCAACAAGCAAGGCGAACGTGGCGATCTGTATGCGCAGCTCAAGGTGGTCATGCCGACCCAATCGGATGAGCAAACCCGCGAATTGTGGACCAAGCTCTCCGAGAAAGCCGCGTTCAATCCGAGGACACAATGGAGTAGTTGATCATGAGCAGCACCCTGATCGTTCAACTGGACATGCGAACCCTCTGCCAGGAAGCCGACCTGACGGCCGACTGCGTGATCGAAATTGTCGAACACGGCATTGTTGAACCTTCCGGGCGAACGCCGGAGGACTGGCTGTTCGATGACCGTGCGCCGGGCACCTTGAAGCGTGCGGTAAAGCTGCATCACGAGCTTGAGCTGGAATGGGAGGGGGTGGCGCTGGCGCTGGAGTTGCTGGAGGAGGTGCACCAGTTGCGCAGCGAGAACAGCATGCTGCGTCAGCGGCTGGGGCGCTTTACCCAGATTTGATCGACTCGGCGGGCCTCTTCGCGGTACTAGCCCGCGCCTGCAGGGCCAGCGCCGGTTTCCGATCCGGCGCTGGCCCTGTAGGAGCGGGCTAGTCCCGCGAAGAGGCCGGCACAGTCCGCACAGATCACTCCGGCAACAACCGATCGCGGCTATTGGACAGGTGCAAGCAGAGCGCCGCCCGCGCCGCGTCCGGGTCCTGGCGGCGGATGGCATTGAGGATCGCCTCATGCTCAAGGTTGGCCAGATAAGCATGCCGCGCCAGCCTGGAGCCGGAGCGCTCATCCGCCGTCAGGCGATTACGCGGGATCAGGCCACTGCCCAACTGCGCCATCATCTGCGTGAAATACAGATTGCCGGTGGCCTCGGCGATCAGCAGGTGAAAACGTCGGTCTGGCTCGATGCAGCTATCACCGGCCGCCGCCATGTCCTGATGATCATCCAGCGCCTGACGCATGCGCAGCAGTTGCTGCTCGCTGCGGCGCAGGGCGGCGAGGGCGGCCGCCTGGCCCTCCAGGCCGATACGCAGTTCGAGCAGGTCACGCACGCTGGCGGCGTTTTCCGCGCCGACGCGCAGGCGGGACTGGGCCTCGCGCTCGATCACGAACGTGCCAATGCCATGGCGCGGCTCTACCAGCCCCGACGCCTGCAACTTCGACAATGCCTCGCGCACCACGGTGCGACTGACACCATGGTCGCGAACGAGGGTGTTCTCCGACGGCAGCTTGTCGCCGGGCTTGAAGGTGCCCAGAAGAATCTGCTGGGTCAGGGTGGAAACCAGGTCATGGGCGCGGCTATGGCCACGCTTGCGGGCGGTTTCGAGCGGGGCAGACAGATTCATGGTGCGGCTCCTGATGGAGGTCGTACAAGTGCAGCGTGATAGCGGCGAGATTAGCACCCCGACTTGTATGACAAGTTAGTTTTTTGAATTATTTCTACGCCTCGATCACGGCCTGATGACCATCCTGTTATTTCTCTATCAGCGATTTTTGCCGAAATTAAGCGTTTTATTAGCTTGTATTTTGTAATTTGCCGCCTGTTCGTGTTCTTGTCGTACAACTGCACAGGCCCTATGATTTCGTCCACTGGCATGTCAGACAAGCAAGGCGGACTGCCTCCCGCCGCGACATCCATCGACCCGCACAAAAACAAATAGTGGGAGATTTTGCAGTGAACGACACCCTCGATCCGTCCCTACGGCGCGATGACGTGTTGGCCAGCGCCGTGGCCAAGGTCAAACGCCACGTCTTGCCGCTGTTCGTCATCATGTTCATCGTCAACTACCTCGACCGGGTCAACATCGGCTTCGTCCGCCCGCACCTGGAAAGCGACCTGGGTATCAGTGCCGCCGCTTATGGCTTCGGTGCAGGCCTGTTCTTCATCGGTTACGCATTATTTGAAGTGCCTTCGAACATGCTTCTGCAGCGCGTCGGCGCACGGCTTTGGCTGACCCGCATCATGTTCACCTGGGGCCTGGTGGCCACCGCCATGGCCTTCGTGCAGACCGAAACCCAGTTCTATGTGCTGCGCTTTCTGCTGGGCGTGGCCGAAGCCGGGTTCTTCCCCGGGGTGATCTACTACTTCACCCGCTGGCTGCCCGCCGCCGAGCGCGGCAAGGCGATTGCCATCTTCCTCAGCGGTTCGGCCGTGGCCTCGCTGATCTCCGGGCCGTTGGCCGGGGTCTTGATGCAGATTCAGGGCATGGGCCTGCACGGCTGGCAGTGGATGCTGTTCATCGAAGGCATGGCCTCGGTGGCGCTGTGCTTCTTCGTCTGGTTCTGGCTCGACTCCAAACCCCATGATGCCAAATGGCTGAGCCGCGCTGAACAAGACGCGCTGGTCGACACGATCGACCGCGAGCAGCGTGAGCGCGAGGCCCACGGGGTGGTCAAGGTGTCGTCCTGGGGTCTGCTCAAGGACCGCCAGATCGTACTGTTCTGCCTGATCTACTTCTGCATCCAGCTGACCATCTATGCCGCCACCTTCTGGCTGCCGAGCATCATCAAGCGCATGGGTGACCTGTCGGACATTCAGGTGGGCTTCTTCAACTCGATCCCCTGGCTGATCTCGATCATCGCCATGTACGCCTTCGCTGCCGGTTCCGCGCGCTGGAAATTCCAGCAGGCCTGGGTCGCTGGCGCATTGGTGATTGCCGCGATCGGCATGTTCATGTCGACCACCGGCGGACCGGTATTCGCCTTTGTCGCCGTGTGTTTTGCGGCGATCGGTTTCAAGTCGGCGTCGGCGTTGTTCTGGCCGATCCCCCAGGGCTACCTGGACGCACGGATCGCTGCGGCGGTAATCGCCTTGATCAACTCGGTGGGCAACCTCGGCGGGTTTGTCGCGCCGACCACCTTCGGCCTTCTCGAACAGCACACCGGTTCGATTCAGGGCGGGTTGTACGGCCTGGCCGTGACCTCGGTACTGGCCGCCATCGTGGTGTTCTTCGTCCGCACCCGGCCCAAGGCCGGTGCCTCCAATGATCCCAAACCGCAGTCGGCCTTGAGCCACACTCACTGAACCTGCAGGACAATAATCATGAATATGCAGAGCACTCCAGAATCGTTCAATGGTATCCAGCCGGCGCATACCGGCACGCCAGTGGTCACCGAGTTGCGGGTAATCCCGGTCGCTGGCCACGACAGCATGCTGCTCAACCTCAGCGGCGCCCATGGCCCGTATTTCACCCGCAACATCGTCGTGCTGCGCGACAGTGCCGGCAACACCGGCCTGGGTGAAGTGCCCGGTGGCGAGACCATCCGCCAGACGCTTGAAGACGCCCGCAGCCTGGTGGTCGGCCAACCGATCGGCCATTACCAGCGCGTGCTCAATGCCATGCGCCAGACCTTCGCCAACCGCGATGTCGCGGGTCGCGGCCTGCAGACGTTCGACCTGCGCATCACCGTGCATGCGGTGACCGCCATCGAGTCGGCGCTGCTCGACCTGCTCGGCCAGCACTTGGGCGTACCGCTGGCAGCGCTGCTGGGCGAGGGCCAGCAGCGTGATGCGGTGAAGATGCTCGGTTATTTGTTCTACATCGGCGACCGCCAGCAGACGGACCTGGCCTACCGCAATGAAGCCGATGCTGACGACGACTGGTTGCGCGTGCGCCACGAAAAAGCCCTGACCCCGGAGGCGGTGGTGCGCCTGGCCGAGGCCGCCAAGCAGCGCTATGGCTTCAGTGACTTCAAGCTCAAGGGCGGCGTGTTGCGCGGCGAGGAAGAAATCGAAGCGGTTACCGCCCTGGCCGAGCGCTTCCCGGAGGCGCGCATCACCCTTGATCCGAATGGCGCCTGGTCACTCAAGGAGGCTATTGCCCTGTGCCGTGATCAGCATCAGGTGCTGGCGTATGCCGAAGACCCGTGCGGTGCCGAAAATGGCTATTCCGGACGTGAGGTGATGGCCGAGTTCCGCCGTGCCACCGGCTTGCCGACGGCGACCAACATGATTGCCACCGACTGGCGGCAGATGGGCCATGCGATCCAGTCACAGGCTGTGGATATCCCCTTGGCCGACCCGCACTTCTGGACTCTGCAAGGCTCGGTGCGGGTTGCGCAGATGTGCAATGACTGGGGCCTGACCTGGGGCTCGCACTCGAACAACCACTTTGATATTTCCCTGGCCATGTTTACCCAGGTGGCGGCTGCGGCACCGGGTGAGATCACCGCGATCGACACGCACTGGATCTGGCAGGACGGCCAGCGGCTGACCCGCGATCCGCTGCGTATCGTTGATGGCCATGTGCGTGTGCCCGAGCGGCCTGGGCTGGGGGTGGAGCTGGATGAGGATCAACTGGCCAAGGCGCATGAGTGCTATCGCAACATGGGGCTGGGCGCGCGCGACGACAGCGTGGCGATGCAGTTTTTGATTCCGGGGTGGAGCTTCGATAACAAGCGGCCTTGCCTGGTGCGCTGAACATCAGGCAATGGCTGTTAGCAGAACCCTGTAGGCGCGGGGCAAGCCCGCGCCTACAGGGTGTGCGTTGGCCAATGCCGCGATTCAGGCAAAGAACCGCCGGGCCACTTCGACAAACGCCGGCAGCACCGGGTTGGGATTGTCACTGCAAAACGCTAAGAACATTTCTGCCTGCTGTTCATTCTGCGCCAGCGGCCTGAACACCACGTTTTCCATGTGCAGCGCCTGTGCTGATGCGGGCACCACTGCAACCCCCAGTGCGGCATTCACCAGTCCGATGATCGAATGGGTCTGGCCCAGTTGATGGGTGTAACGCGGCTGCACTTCATGCCGCGCGAACAGGTTGGCAATCCGGTCGTGGAAGTACCGGCCTTCAGTCTCGCTGTACATGATGAACGGCTGCTGATGAAAATCCTCGGGCTTCAGTTCGCCCTTGGACGCCAGAGGATGGCCATGGGGCAGGGCAGCCACGAACGGTTCACGGTGAATCAGCACGTACTCGACCCGGGCACTGGGCATCACCTGGCGGACAAAGCCGACATCGATCATGCCGGTTTCCAGCGCATGCACCTGGCCGAGCGAGACTCGCTCGCTCAACTCCAGGTCAATGTCCGGCAGTACTTCGGCGGCATGCACCAGCAGCTGCGGGATCAGGCTGTAGGCGCCAACAGCGGTGAAACCCAGCATCAGCCGACCGGCCTCGCCATGGGCAATCCGCCGTGCCGAGAGGCTGGCCGACTCGGCAATCTGCAGCACGCGCCGCGCGTCTTCGAGAAATTTCTGCCCGGCCGGCGTCAGCCGCGCCTGGCGGTTGTTGCGCTCGAGCAGCAGCACCCCAAGCGAATGCTCGAGCAATTGAATCTGTCGGCTCAATGGCGGTTGGGTCATGTGCAGGCGAACAGCCGCCCGGCCGAAATGCAGTTCTTCGGCGACGGCGACAAAACAGCGCAACTGATGCAGTTCCATGATTCAACATCCGTATTATTCGATCCACTATCTATATTAGACCTGTATCGATCGTGGTCCTAGCATCGACGTCATTACCCGAGCTGCCGGATGCCAACGATGAACAACTCAGACACTCCGATTGACCTGTTGCTGACCCAGCCAGTACCCGATGCCATCGATGAGGTACTGCTGCGCGAGTACCGTGTGCATCGCCTGTACCAGCAGCAACACCCGCACAAGCTGCTTGCAGAGATCGGCCCGCAGATACGCGGGGTAGTCACCGGCGGCGCCAAGGGCCTGTCCAACGCGCTGATGGATCAACTCCCTGCGCTGCAGATCATCGCCATCAGCGGCATCGGTACTGACGCCGTCGACCTCGCGCACGCCGCCAAGCGCAACATCCATGTCACTACCACCCCCGGCGTGCTCACCGATGATGTCGCCGACATGGCCATCGGCCTGATCATCGCCACCTTGCGCCGCCTTGGCGAGGGTGAGCGGTTGGTACGGGAAGGCCTGTGGGGCACGGTCAACCTGCCGCTGGCACGCAAGGTCAGTGGGATCAACCTGGGTATCGTCGGCCTGGGCCGGGTGGGCCATGCGATTGCCAAGCGGGCCCTGGCCTTCGACATGCGCATCGCTTACTGCGACCGGCGCGAGCAGGCCGAAACCGGCTATCGCTTTGTCGGCGACCTCAGCGAGCTGGCGCGCTCGGTAGACGTCCTGGTCCTGGCGGCCTCGGCGGATGACGGCAAGGCGATCATCACCCGTGAAGTGCTCGAAGCGCTGGGGCCGGACGGCTACCTGATCAACGTCGCCCGCGGCAAGTTGGTGGATGAGGAGGCACTGGTCGACGCGCTGCGCGAACGGCGGATTGCCGGGGCAGGCCTCGATGTATTCGTCGATGAACCGCAGGTGCCGCCAGCCTTGCGTGATCTCGCCCAGGTCAGCCTGCAGCCGCATCGCGCCAGTGCCACCTTGCAGACTCGCCTGGACATGGGGCGGATGGTCCTCGACAACCTCGCTGCCTGTTTTCGCGGTGAGCTGCCGCCCCATCGTGTCTAGCGTGCACACGCCATAGCCCCCGGGCCGTTCGCCTCCCGACAAGAACAATCGCTTCCGTGAGAAGCAAGAGGGTCATCATGAACAGCAAAACCGCCGCCGCACCGCTGGTGCAGGCCAGCATCGGTCGTCATCGCTTCCTGGTGCTGGCGCTGATTTTCGTCATCACCGTCATCAACTATGCCGACCGCGCGACCTTGTCCATCACGGGCACCGAAGTGCTCAGCGATCTCGGCCTCGACCCGGTCATGCTCGGCATGATCTTTTCGGCGTTTGCCTGGGCCTACGCCCTCGGGCAAGTCCCCGGCGGCTGGCTGCTGGACCGCTATGGTGCGCGCCGGGTCTACGGCATCAGCCTGATCCTCTGGTCGTTGTTCACGCTGCTGC
Source organism: Pseudomonas sp. BP8 (assembly GCF_017875955.1). Classification (GTDB taxonomy): domain Bacteria; phylum Pseudomonadota; class Gammaproteobacteria; order Pseudomonadales; family Pseudomonadaceae; genus Aquipseudomonas. The sequence goes on from NZ_JAGINK010000001.1 coordinate 1,205,418, forward strand.
AAGGTACGGTCGGCTGGATGGGCCTGGCTGGGGTGTCGGCGGCGGTGGCGCTATTTTCCATGCGCTTCATGCTCGGCCTGGTCGAGTCGCCGGCGTTTCCGGCCAACTCGCGCATCGTCAGTTGCTGGTTCCCCACCCGTGAACGCGGTACGGCATCGGCCTTGTTCAACTCTGCGCAGTACATGGCGGTGGTGCTGTTCGCGCCGCTGATGGCGTGGATGACTCACAGCCTGAGCTGGGAGCAGGTGTTCATCTGGATGGGGGTTTTGGGGCTGGTGCTGAGTGTGGTGTGGTTTCGCCTGTATCACGAGCCGCACAGTGCGCCGGGGCTGAGCCGCGAGGAGCTGGACTACATGCGCGAGGGTGGCGCCCTGGTCGACCTTGAACAGGAGCGCAAGACGGCCAAGAGCAAACCCACCCGCGCCGAAGTGCTGCAGCTGTTCACCAGCCGCAATTTGTGGGCGGTGTACCTGGGCCAGTACTGCATCACCGCGCTCACTTACTTCTTCATTACCTGGTTCCCGATCTACCTGATCAAGGGCCGCGGCATGACCATCATGGAAGCCGGGTGGGTGGCTGCGCTGCCAGCGATCTGTGGCTTCAGCGGTGGCATCCTCGGCGGCTTCGTGTCCGACTGGCTGATCCGGCGCGGGGTGCATCCATCTCGGGCGCGCAAGACGCCGTTCGTGATCGGCATGGCGCTGTCGACGAGCCTGGTCCTGGCCAACTACGTCGACGGCAACGCTGCGGTGATCATGCTCATGACCCTGGCGTTCTTCGGCAAGGGCCTGGCGGCAGTGGGTTGGGCGGTGCTGTCGGATGTGGCGCCGAGCAAGATGGTTGGGCTGTGCGGCGGTGTGTTCAATGGCATCGGCAACATTGCCGGGATCATCACGCCGCTGGTGATTGGTTACGTGGTGGCCAGCACCGGCTCGTTCGACAACGCACTCTGGTTCGTGGCCGCCCATGGCGTGCTGGGGATCCTCGCTTACCTGTTGCTGGCCCGGCGCTTCGAGCGCACCGGCCAGGCGTAGGCAGACGCCTGAGCAACGGGGCCCTGGGAGACCGGGGCTTTTTTTGTTCTTCACGGATTGTTGGGGGAGATGATTTGTTGGCTTGGCTTGGCTTGGCTTGGCTTGGCTTGGCTTGGCTTGGCTTAGGTCTTGTGGGCTTATCCATTTGATGTGGTGGTGCCACTGGCCCCTTCCGCCCTTACTGCGGGTCACTTTTTTTCTTGGAAAAAAGTAACCAAAAACCGCCTGCTCCTGCATCCGGCCCTGCGCTGCGCTACGCTACGGGTCCCCTCGCTCCAGTCTTGCTCCGGGAGAGCCGCGCTGTACGGCCCCTCCTGGGCCTCAGCGCTTTGCGGCCATCCATGGCCTCCACCTCCCTGCGCAAGACCTCCACTCGGCCTCCTGACGTCGCGAAGTTACGGGTGGCGTCTGGGCTGGCTTTGTTTTTGATAGTGGCATGGGTGGTGGATATTCGGGCCTCTTCGCGGGGCAAGCCCGCTCCTACAGGTTTATGCGCCGAATCCAAAATCTGCGCTAATCCTGTTGGTGCGGCGGTGCGGCGATCCGACATGCCCCGCGAAGAGGCCGGTACTGCGCCGAATTCAAAATCTGCGCTAAACCTGTAGGAGCGGGCTTGTCCCGCGAAGAGGCCGGTACTGCCAATGCAAATCGCAGGGCGCAGCCCTGCCCAGCCACACCACAAATCCGCTGGTAAATAAACAAAGCGAGAGCGCAGCGATTCGCCTGCCGTTGCAGTGCCTGTTGATCTTGATCTGCGCTCGGCCTCCTGACGTCGCGAAGTTACGGGTGGCGTCTGGGCTGGCGTTGTCTTCAATGTGGCAGGTGGGGTGGATATTCGGGCCTCTTCGCGGGGCAAGCCCGCTCCTACAGGGATTGCGCCGAATCCAAAATCTGCGCAATCCCTGTAGGAGCGGGCTTGTCCCGCGAAGAGGCCGGTACAGCCAATGCAAATCGCAGGGCGCAGCCCTGCCAGCCACCCCACAAATCCGCTCGTAAATAAACAAAAGCGAGAGCGCAGCGATTCGCCTGCCGTTGCCCTGGCTGTTGATCTTGATCTTGCTTTTGATCTACCAGCGACTTCAGGAGGCCGAGCGCAGGTCTTGCGCAGGGAGGTGGAGGCCATGGATGGCCGGAAAGCGCTGAGGCCCAGGAGGGGCCGTACAGCGCGGTCCTCCCGGAGCAAGACCGGAGCGAGGGAACCCGTAGCGCAGCGAAGGGCCGTATGATGGAGCAAGCGGTTTTTGGTTACTTTTTTCCAAGAAAAAAAGTGACCCGCCGTAAGGGCGGAAGGGGCCAGATAATCCACCACATCAAATGGATAAGCCCCCAATCTCCCCCCCCAAAAATACCATCCCCCCAGGGCAATCCACGAAAGACCTTCTCGGCGCATGCCGCAAACAGACATGCCACTCGCGACATCTGGCGCGAATGAACATGCCCTGTCGTGATCTCACACCTGTGAGACGTTCTCGCATAATTTCCCCCCGTCTCACCCCGCTTAAATGGTTCACGAAATCCGCTGGCGCGTTGCTCTGCAATGCGTGTAAAACCCGATACCAGAGCGCGCTCAACGCGCCTACCCATTGTTTGCTAAGGAGTTTTTTTCGCCTACACCTGCCCGTCCTTTCCTTGTGTCAGCAAAAAGAGAACAAGATCAATGAACACCGTGGGATCTGATGGTAGTAACCTCGCGCAAGGGTTCAAACCACGTCACGTAACGATGCTGTCCATTGCGGGCATTATCGGCGCGGGGCTTTTCGTCGGCTCAGGGCACGCCATCGCGGCAGCCGGGCCGGCCACCATAATCTCTTACTTCGTGGCCGGAACCCTGGTGGTTCTGGTCATGCGCATGCTCGGCGAAATGGCCGTCGCGCATCCCGACACCGGGTCGTTTTCGACCTACGCCGATCAGGCCATCGGCCGCTGGGCCGGCTATACCATCGGTTGGCTGTACTGGTGGTTCTGGGTGTTGGTGATTCCTATCGAAGCCTTGGCCGCAGGCCACGTGCTCAACGCCTGGTTCCCGCAGGTCGACAGCTGGATCTTCGCCTTGCTGTCGATTCTCCTGTTGGCTGGCACCAACCTGTTCAGCGTGGCCAAGTACGGCGAATTCGAGTTCTGGTTTGCGATCCTCAAAGTGGTCGCCATTCTGGGCTTTATCAGCCTTGGCTTCGCCGCCCTGATGGGCTGGTTGCCCAACCGTGAAGTCAGCGGCCTGAGCACCCTGGTCGCCGAATATGGCGGCTTTGCCCCCAAAGGTTGGTCGGCGGTGATCGGCGCCTTTATCACGGTGATGTTCAGCTTCATCGGCACCGAGGCCGTGACCATTGCCGCTTCCGAATCCAGTGACCCGTCGCGCAACATCGCCAAGGCGACCCGCTCGGTAATCTGGCGGATCAGTACCTTCTACATCCTGTCGATCTTCGTGATCATCTCCATCGTGCCATGGAACGACCCACAGCTGGCGGTGGTGGGTTCGTACCAGCGTGCGCTGGAAATCATGAATATCCCCAACGCCGCGTTCATGGTCGACTTCGTCGTGCTGGTGGCGGTCGCCAGCTGCATGAACTCGTCGATCTACATTGCCTCGCGAATGATGTACTCGCTGGCCAAGCGCGGCGATGCCCCGGCACTGTTGAAAAATACCTCGAAGGTTGGCGTGCCCCGGGCGGCGGTGTTCGGCAGCACGCTGATCGGTGCGGCCATCGCGATCCTCAACTACTTTGCCCCGGCGGGCGTGTTCGAGTTTCTTCTGGCCAGCTCCGGCGCCATCGCGCTGCTGGTGTACATGGTCATCGCCATCTCGCAGCTGCGCATGCGCCGCCGCCTGGAGCGGGAGAACGCCGAGCTGAAGTTCAAGATGTGGCTGTTCCCCTGGCTGACCTGGGCGGTGATCATCTTCATTGCCGCAGCGCTGAGCGTGATGATGTACACCGAGGAACATCGCGCGGAAGTCACGGCGACGTTGAGCCTGGCGATCTTTATCTCGTTCCTGGGGATCGTCACCAACCGTGGACATGCGCGAGGGGTTGCGGCGCGCTCGGTGGGATAGCAGCCGACAATGGGCGGGGGCGTTTCGCGCCCCTTTCGCGACGCAAGGTCGCTGCCCCAGTTTGAGCTGCGCATACCATCAGGCGCCCCCCTGCCATTAAGTCTGATTCTCCCGCCAACCCCCTTCGAGGATTTCGCCTGACAAGCCGCGTACAGCTGCAGCTTGGCGATTCCTCGGTGGCGCATCGCAGTTATCTTTCCGTCGCGGACAGCCATTTAACCCGACAAATCTCGCCAAATGCTGAACGTTCGCAGCCGTCAGCGGTCAACGGCTGGGCTGGTGGCAAAAAGCCGCCATCGCATAAATATGAGCGGATAGTGGAAAATCGCCATTCGAACAGGATTCATGGGGTGTTTTCGACCCTGACTAAAGGCCTGTCATGGAGGATGTGTTGCGAGGCCTGCGGTTATCCCTTGCTCAAATGTCGCCGGTAAAGCGCGGAAATCCCAATCCGTTAACGCTTGCTCGGCCCTTGCATCATGCCCGCCTACGACTGACTCCGGCCATTCTGATCGACATGAATAGCCAAGAGGCATAGATCTAAAAGAAAGCTTCGGCCGATAATTTTCAAAGTCGTGTTCTTGTGTAGACCTCCTCACCTGAGCGTATGGGCCTGCACGGTATCGCCATTTCCTGAATTCCCCCGTAAATCAAGCCTTTAGGGCTTTAGATCGGGAGGGGTGGCTGTGCTTGAAGGCTCATTTTCATCATGACTCAAGCGTTACAGCTTGGCTCTGACGAACCTGGTTTTGACGATATGGTCAGCATCTCGATGTGCAAAAATACGTCGCGGATTGCAAGGATTGTTCCTATCTGTCAAAATTTCGGTGTTGCACCTTTCTAAGTTTTGGCTGAAAATGCTGCTCACGGAGCGAGATATGGATGAACTCGAATCAACGACCACGTCATGGGGCAGCAGGTCCAGCGAAGACGTGGATGTTCGCGCGCTACGACGCTACAACCGAATGCTTTGCGTTCTGCTGGATATCGGTGAATGGGCCTGCATTGGTCTGCTCCCCTGTGTAGCGGTCGCCGCCATCTGGCTCGTGACACAAACCAACTTTGAAAACGTCGTGTTCTATGACGGAACCGACTCGATTTGCATTTATGACGGAACGACAGGGGAAATCCGGAATGTCGAGTAAGGAAACCCAGCACGGAACCCCGAGTGGCGATGCGCCGGAGGTTCGCCGGGGCACCGATGAGGAGAAGCTGCTGGAGCTGGCGCTGGACGAAACGCCCGGGGAAGCGGCGGCTACCGTCAGGGAGGTCAAGCGTCTCCAGTTGGAGTGCCTCGACCTCAAGCGCCGTAACAAGCGTGTCTGGGGCCAACTGTTGGTGCTTACTTGTGTGTTCGGTTTGACCATTGGAGCAGTGGTTTTCTGGTACCCGAAGTACCGCTGGATTCCGACTACGGACAACCACGCAATCTGTGAAGTCTCGACGGAAAGCAATCCGCGTGTGACGCCGGCGACGTTGGCCGAGTACGCCAAGGACGCTGTCGTGAACTCATATTCCTACGACTACGTGAATTACCGTTCCAACCTCAATGCCGCAGGGGCCCGCTGGTACACGGATGACGGGCGCAAGGCATTCCTGAAGACGCTTGACGATTCGGGGAACCTGGAACGCGTCCTCAAAGGGCGAATGATCTTGCGCGCCATGGCCACTCAAGTCGGCCAGGTCGAAGAGAGCGGCGTGCTCGCAACAGGACAGAACTACTGGTTGGTGCAAGTGCCGGTTGCTATCGAATTCTACGTCGGTGGTGACCAGCAGCCGCGCTCACGCCAGGACTTCCTGGCGGCTGTAACCATTGTTCAGATCCCGGCTTCGGCCACTAACACGAAAGGGATCGCCGTCGATTCTGTTCAGTTGTCGCCGTACATCTCAAGGAAGTGACCATGAAGAAGCATCTGATCGCATCGTTGCTTGCGAGCGCTATTGCTATGCCTGTTTTTGCCAACGAGCTGCAAGACGCGCCTGCCTCCGCCGATGCTGCCGCGCAGGGTGCCGCGTCGCAGGCAAATGAAGCGCCGCCGCTGCCGCCCATGAACGGTCTGGGTCGGCAGGTGGCCAGCAGTGCTCAAGTGGTCTACCCACGCCCGGAAGATGTCGTCAACGAGACGATTCAGGATGTGCAGGACTCGCAACTGACCGCTGCACAGCTGGAGTTGGTCAAAAAGCTCTGGCTCGAGCGTGAAAAACAGAAGGCCACGCCCTACGTCAGCCCGGCCAAGCCCGTGACTCGCACCCTGGCCCTGGACCTTGATCCAGGTGTGTCCCCGCCCATTGTTCGCCTGAGCAAAGGCCAGCAATCGTCGATTGTGTTCTCTGACTACGCCGGGCAGCCGTGGATGATCCAGAACGTGTCGATCAACCGCGAGCTGTTCAGCGATGGGCGCGAGCGTGGCGCTGGGCAGGGCGGGCAGGCGGGCAATGTCGCGCCCACCAACATCCTGACCCTCGACCCAGCCACTGCTGCGGCCTACGGCAACGTGACGGTCACTCTGCGGGGGCTGTCCACCCCGATCATTCTGATTCTGGCTGCCGGCCAGGAAGAAGTGGACATGCGCGTGGATGCCAAGGTGCCAGGGCGCAACCCTGACGCCGTGGCCAGGGTTGCCCTGATGAACATGCCGAGCATCGACAATGCGCTGACCTACTTCCTGGACGGCGTACCGCCAAAAGAGGCGCAGCGCTTGAGGGTCACCGGGTTGGATGGCGTGGAAGCCTGGAGCTATCGCCAGAACATGTATGTGAAAGCGAAGGCTGACGCTCAATACCCTGCGTACACCAATGCTGCGCGGAGCACGACTGGCGTGGCCGTCTATCGCTACGCCGGTTTGCAGAACAGCGTCACGTTCACGACCGGTGGGCAAGCCGTTACCGTCTTCATCGAGCAAGGGAATCTGCAATGAGTGAGAACAATACACCGTCGAGTGACGCCGGCTTTGATGAAGAGCACGAATCCCTGGTAGCTGATCGCGACGAGTCTTCCGACGGACAAACCAACAAGACGCGCAAATCTCACGAGATGCAGCGCAATCTGCAGGCCGTGTTCGGCTCCGGTGTCGGCAAGGTCTCGCTGATTGCTGCTGGAGTCGTCGTGGTTGCCTTGGGAGCAATGGCTTACAACGGCATGACGTCCAAGGACGAACCGGTCGGCAAGACGGCCCAGGTCGATGTGCCGCGAGCCCCGCAGCCAGAGGTGTCGGTCGACCCGATTTCTGCAGCCGAAGCAGAGCGCCGCAATCAGCGAAGCTCCCTGGAGGCTCAGCAGGCCGCTGAGCGCGGCATGTCGTATCAGCCAGGCTTCGATCCGAACATCGTGGTGTCCACCGGCAGGGATCACGCTCTAGACGAGACTGTCCAGTTCAATGTGCCTGGCCAACCGTACAACACTGCGAGTCAGCAGCCGCCGATCTATGTCGGTGCGGGGCAACCGCCGCGGGATGCTGCGGCCGGTACCCAGGGCGCTCGGCAGCAAGGTGGCGCGGCCAACGCCCAGGCGGATGAGCAGGAACGCAGACGCCTGGAGGAAGAGCTGAAGAAGGCCCAGCAAGAGCGTGACGCCTACGTCACCGAGCTGAAGAGTGAAACACTCAAGTCGATCAAGCAGCTGATGGGCGAATCGGAAAGCGCCAAAGGATTTGCTGAAAAAAGCAGTTTCAGCACGGTCAGCTACTACCCGGCAGAGCGCAGTGTGGCCAACGACAGTGGCGGTGCAGCACGCACCGCCAAGACCGAGAAAGACCGCAACGGCATCGAGGCGGTGGGTGACACCGACCGAGCCATGCTGATCAAGACCGGCACGATCATGTATGCCACGCTCGATGCGGAGGTCAACACCGATGACGGCGGCGATGTGCTGGCAACCATTCGTGGTGGCAAGTGGAACGGCTCCAAGCTCATCGGCAAAATCGAGCAGGCGCCGGATAACATCCGCGTCAAGTTCACCATTCTTGCACCGCCTGTGAACGACACGCGGCCGACCATGCGCATCAGTGCGGTGGCGCTTCGCGAAGACGATGCCAAGCAAGGCATTGCCGAGACGAAGGATCACCACACCATGGAGCGCTACTTCGCCCTGGGCGCTGCCTCCCTGCTGTCTGGCTACGGCCGGGCCTATCAGCAAACTGCGGGGACGACGGTCATCAGCCCAAGTGGCGTAGTTGCCCAGACCACCACCGAGCCCTCCTCGAAGCAGGTCATCGGTATGTCGGTTGGCGAGATGGGGACATCGATTGCGTCGGAAGTGCGGCGTGGATTCAACCGCCCTGCAACCTACGCGACGCCTGCGAACAAGGGCTTCGGCCTGTTCTTCCTGCAAGACGTTCACGATCAATCTCGATAAGGAGTTCGACATGAAGAACTGGTCGTTCGGAAAACTTTTAGGCGTATTTGCCGGCAGCTTTGTGGCCCTCATCATCATTGCCGTGGTCGTTATCAAGACGACCTCGTCACCCGCGACCAAAGCCAAGCGCGTCGCGCAAGCCCAGGCGCAAGCTGCGCAGGGGCCGCGGATGGACGTGCTGAGCATTGAGTTGGCCAAGTCCAAGGAGCAGGCGCAAGCCGCCCTCCAGGCCCAGCAGAACAGTGAAAAACAGCTGAAGATCGTGCGCCAGGAATCCGAGCGCAATACCCAGCTGCTGCTGCGTCAGATCAATCAGCTGGATAGCACCATTGCCGGTCTGAATCAGCGCATGGACACCTTCGAGGCGAGTCGTCAGCGCGTCGAGATCGTCAAGCCGCCGCGCAAGGCACCGGTACAGAATCAGGCTCAGGGGCTGGCCAAGAACGCTCACCCCATCCCGCAATCGACCGGCTACAAAGTGCAGGCGGTGGTCGGCCACCGGGCCTGGGTCCAGAGCGGTGATCGCGAAGACAGCGTGAAAGCCGGTGACCCATTGCCCCCGGTTCGTCGCGAGCTGAAAGTGCTCGCCGTAGATCGTGACAGCGGAATCGTGGTCACCACACCCGCTCTTTAAACAGGGAAGTATTCATGGCAGCCGGATATGCCGATCTAGTAGACGTGATGGTCAACATCGGGAAAGTTGTCCCGACGGCGATTATGATGTGCCAGGGAATTGCCGCGCTGATCGGGCTTTACCTGACCGCGTCCGCCCTCGTGGAACTCTGGGGTGTGACCCACGATAACGCATTGAAGTATGTTGCCGGGCGCCAGCGTTTTTCCGTTGGCTCGGCCTGCGTGCAATTGGTTATCGGCTCTATTCTGCTGGCCATCGGCACATTGGAATGGATGGGCATCATGTCGCGAACGCTGACCGGCGATTATGCCAATTCGCGCATGTTGTCCTACTCCTCTTCCGGGAGCACCTTACAAGCACAGGCGCAACTGGCAACACTGGCCTTGCTGGGCATCATGCAGGTGGTCGGTTTCATTGCCATGGTGAAAGGCTGGTTGACGGTCAACGGCTATTACAACAATCAAACTCAAGCCGGCCTCGGCACTGCCAGTGGGTGGATTATTGGCGGCATCCTGGCGTGGAACTTCAAATGGTTCAGCGATGTACTCAACAACACGATCGGATTCAATCTGGTTGGACTTTTCACGCCGTGGTCGTAACGGCTTTTCGATATATGAAACCCAAGGAGCGTCACTCATGAAAGCACTGAAAACCCTGAAAGCTGCTTACGATTCGGCCAAAGTTCGCGCAATCACTGCTGCAGTAGGTGTCCTGGCAGCCCCGTCGGCCTTCGCCATCAGCAAGACCGACCTGACCCAGGATACTTCCGGCGGCAAGACTGCCAGCGATGTCATGACCAACATCGACGACACAGCTCAGGGCGGTGCCACGCTGCTCATCTCCCTGGTGTCGATTGGTGGCTTCGTGGTCGTGGCCATGTCCCTGTACACCCTGTGGAAAGCTTCCAAGGACGAGCGTGAAAAGCCGCTGTCCGCCATTGTCGGCCTGTTCATCGGCGGCCTGATGGCGGGTGTTGGCACCGTGATGTGGATCATGCGCAACACCACCGTCGGTTAAGGCTGGGCGTCGCTGACCGTAAGGCGGGGCGCAAAGCCCCGCATTCTCAACACCGTTTCGGGGATTTCAGACGTGAGCGAGCAACCCTCTGCTGGTAACCAGGCAGTCGATATCCCCACCCTGGCAAGCGGCTATGTCAGCCGAACTGCCAACCAGCCAGTCTTCGGTGTACGCCGGCCACTTTGGCGCTCCGACGATGCTCCAGGCAAACTTCACGGTGAAGCGAATGCCAAACTTCGCACGTCTGTGTTGCAGCGGGATAACTACACCTGCCGCTTTTGTGGTTTCAAATCGGCCAAGTATCAAGAGCTGCATGCACTGGACGGCAACGTCGACAACTGCACCAAAGAAAACCTGGTCACTGCCTGCAACCTGTGTCGCCAAGTGCATCACCTGGGCGCCTGCGCAATGAACAGTTCGGGCTTTTTCGTCGCCGTGCAGGAACTGACGCAGACAGAAATCAACAACATTGCCCGCTGTATCTATGTCAATGAGCTGTTAGGTGATGCGGCCGTCAATGACAAACTTACCAGCCTGCTCGCCGCGTTCAAGTTTCGTGGCAGTGACTCGCTCAAAGAAGTGTTCGGCGGTGAAGTCATCACCGTCCTGGGTGTAGCGGAAACACTCGCGAGCAAGAGTCTTGTCAGCGACGAAGAATACGCCAGGCGCGGTGAATGGCTGGCGCCGCTGCGCCTGTTCCCCACCAAGAACGCCTTCAAGGACGGACAGCTTGAATATTACGCGGAACATAACCGCGCGCTGTTTTTGCCGGGCAATTGGTCCGCATTGACCGGCCAATTAATGAAGAATTTTGCTTAATGCACCAGACCGCAGAGCTGATCAGCCTCGCCGTTGAGAAGGTTATCAAGGGAGAACAAGGAAATGTTTAACAAACTCGAGGCGGTGATCCTGACGGTTCTGAGCCAGCTCAAGGCAGACGTGCAGGACTATTGCGATCTTGAGACGGTCGATGGCGGCCAATCGATCGTCGCCAACGACGGTTCGCTGGCGTCCATCGTCCGCTTCAATGGCACCAAAAGCGTGCTCGGCCGCGAGCAGTTCGAACGCCTCGTGAGCCTGTTGGAAGCCTCTCTGGCCGTCTACTTCAAGGTGCGCGGGCATCATCTGCAGATTGTCTTCAGTCGCGATCTGGATGCGACCGCGCCGCTGGAGCAGAACGCCTTGCAGCAGTCGGCTACCGCTGAACGCCTGAGTTTGAATGTCCGTCACCTGATCAATGAAGGTGTCAGAAAGTACGCCCAGTATGTGTATGACGAAGAATGCTACCTGGTGTTCTGGTCGCGACCTGCGTTGCTCGACCAGACCGAACGGACAATGGCCCGGGAAGCCACCAATGAGTTCAGGAAAGCGTCAGACTGGCCAGCAACCGCTGATGCGCAGAACCTGCTGCGGCCAATCTCCTACCTCAAGGATCGTCATCTTTCCTTCGTGGCGAAGATTACCGAGGACCTGACTTCTCCCGAGTTCGGCTGCTCGGCGGATATCCTCGACGTCAGTGAAGCGATTCGCGCGATCCGTGCCAAGGTCAATCCGGACATCACTCCGCGTACCTGGAAGCCCTACATCCCGGGCAGCGCGATCCCCATGCGGTGGAAGACCAACGACCGCAGCGATGACAAATCGGAGTTCATGTTCCCCACGCTGCCCAGCCAGATCATGGTCACCTCGGGCGAAATTGGCAGTGGGCAGCGCTCAAGCCTGCTCCCGGACCCGACCAGTGTGCGGGTCGGATCGCGCGTTTATGCGCCCTTGCTGATGTCGATTCCGCCGGCAGAGCCGCAGTATTTCAATACGCTGTTCAACAGCCTCAACCGTGCCGAAACCCAGGAAAACGGCGTGTCGCGAGCGCTGCCGTATTCGGTGTCGATCATGCTGTCCTCCGATGGCATGAGTGTGCTGGCCTGGAAAAGCCTGTTTGCCCAACTGTTGTCGGTCACCTCCGAACAGAACCGCAACATCAACCTGGCCACCAAAGAGCTGCGTGAGCGGGTGCGCGACGGTGAGTGCATGGTCAAGCTGCAAGTGGCCGCGATGACCTGGTCCAGCCCTGACGAGAAAGGCGTGAAGGAGCTTGCGCTGCGCAAGTCGAAGCTCTGGCGCACCCTGGAGGCGTGGGGCCAGCCGGTGTTCATCGAGCGTACTGGCAACCCGATGCAGGCGTTCCAGTCCAACTGCCTGGCCTTGACCACCAAGCACCTGGGCAACCCTGCTGCAGCGCCACTGGGCGATGCGGTGGCGATGCTGCCGTTGACCCGGCCTGCTTCGCCGTTCCAGGAGGGCTCGACCATCTACCGCAGCCTGGACGGCAAGATCCTCAAGTATCAGCGTTTCTCGTCCCAGCAGACCACCTGGATCACCTTGATCGCCGGCAAGCCGGGTTCGGGTAAATCGGTGTTGATGAACAACAACCATTTTGAATCGTGCCTGATGCCTGGCCTGACCGGCCTGCCCTACATCGGCATTACCGATATCGGAATTTCCTCGTCCGGTTTCTGCGACCTGGTTCGCGACAACCTGCCGCCCAGGCTGCATCACCTGGTGGTGTACAAACGTTTGCAGAACGCCCGCAAGGACTGCATCAACCCGTTGGATACGCCGCTGGGCCAGCGTTACCCGCTGCCGAAGGACCGCGAGTTCAACAAGAACTTCCTGACCATTCTGGTGACGCCGCCCGAGCGCGAAAAGCCTTACGAGGGGATGAGCAACTTCGTTGGGCGGATGGTCGATCTGGCCTACCGGCGCAAGGACGACAAGATCGAGCGGGCCAGCCCGGAGACCTACAAGCCAGGCCATAACGATGTGGTCGACACCGCGGTGGCGCAGTTGGGTTTCCGCATTCTGCCCGCCACCACCTACTGGGAACTGGTCGATGCGATGTTCGACGCCGGCATGGTCTATGAAGCAGAGGTAACCCAGCGCTATGCGGTGCCGACCCTCAATGACCTGGTGGCGGTGGCGTCGACCGAAGAAGTGCGCGCCGAATACGAAGGCTCTGGTGAGGTAGGGCGCAGCCTGGTCGATGCCTTCATCCTCGGCATTCGCGAATCCGTTGGCGACTTCCCGGTGTTCTCCGACCACACCCGCTTCGACGTGGGCAGTGCCCGTATCGTTGCCCTCGACCTGCAGGACGTGGCGCTGCAGGGCTCGGCTTCGGCCAAGAAGCAGACGGCCCTGATGTACATGATCGCTCGCCAGTGTTTCATGAAGAAAGTGGCCTTCTCCAAAGAGGACTTCCCCTTCTTCACCGAGAAATACCTGCCGTTCTACGAGCGCCTGGTGGCCGATCTGGTCGACGAATACAAGGTCATGTGCATGGACGAGTTCCACAAGACCGGCGGCCATTCCGGGCTTCAGGAGCAGATGCAGACCGACGGCCGCGAGGCGCGTAAATGGAACATGGAAATCATCCTGGCCTCCCAGCTGATGGAGGACTTTGGCCCCCTGACAAAGATTGCCACGGCGACGTTCATCCTTGACTCGGGCACCAAGGAAACCCGCGACTGGCTGAGAAAGAACATCGGCCTTTCCGATACCGAAGAACATGCGCTGGTCAATTTCGTCCACGGTGCGAACAAGCACGGGTGTACCTTCCTGGCGCGTTTCGAGACCAAGAACGCCAGTTACAGCCAGCTGTTCACCATGTCTGCCGGGCCGATGCGGCTCTGGGCGCTGACCACCACCGCCGAAGACCGCAAGCTGCGCACCATGCTCTACGAGCACATGCCGCGCCCGGATGCGCTGGCGTTGCTCGCCCGACGCTTCCCGTCAGGGGGCTGCAAGGACATGGTCGAGCGGCTCAAGCGCGAAACGTTCAAAGACGTCGAGTTCGTCGATGACGACATGGAACAGTCCGTGATTGCGCGGATCGCCAAGGACTTGGTCGCTGACTACATCAGCGCCAGTGCATTCGAAGACGTGGTTTAAGGGGGCGACAGATGGCTCAGTACAAGGGCGCATCCCGTCAGCATGAAGTCAGCAGCAGCCGGCGGCGCAAGGATACCCGTCTCGCCGGGCAGCGCTTCAGTGACTTCTTTCAGTCCGTCGACGGTGCGGTATTCGGTACGTTCGCGTTGCCGATCCTGGCCCTGATCTTGATCAAGGTGCCGTTCTCGGGCGAGCTGCTGTTGCTCCTGGCCTGGGCCTTCAAGCGCAAATTCGTGGCGGTGGAAAACCGCGCGTTTGACTTCCCGTACCGGGTGCCAAAGCTGGCGGACGTCAACGACGGTTCCTACAAAGGGAAGAAGAAGGGCGAGGGCGTCACCCTCTTCGGCAACGACCTGGAGAGCAAAGAGCAGATCTACGCTGGCGACAGTGACCTGCGCACGCACCAGCTGGTACTCGGCACCACCGGTTCCGGCAAGCCCCAGCCCAAGCACGCCAAGGTGCTCACGCCGCAGGGCTGGGTCAGCATGGGCCAGCTCAAGGTGGGCGACAGCGTGTCTACCCCGGATGGCAAGCAGGCCGCTGTGCTGCGGGTGATCGAACAGGGCGTTCAGCCGATCTGGACCCTGGCCACGCGCGACGGCCGCCGTGCCCAGGCCACCGGCGACCACCTCTGGCGAGTGCTCAGCCGCGAGCCGGACGGCACTGAACAGGCCCATACCGTGACCACCGATGCCATTCGGGCACTGATGGCGCGTGGCGTCGTGGTGATGCTGCCCAAGGTGCGCAAGAAGCGCGGTACGGCCAAGTTCGACGGTTGGGCAGAAGTCTGGAAAGTCACCGCTGCCGGCCAGGCGCAGTGCCAGTGCATCGAGATCGATCACCCGCACCACCTGTACATTACCGACGACAGCCTGGTCACCCACAACACCGAGCTGTTGCTGGGGATCGTCTTCAACGCACTGGTGCAGAACACCGGCTTCATCTATGTCGACGGCAAGGGCGACCCCAAGCTGCAAAAGGAGATCTTCCGCCTGTCGCGCTACCTGGGGCGCGAAGATGACCTGTTGATCATCAACTTCATTACCTCCGGCCGCGACTTCGTCGAAAAGCAGGTCGATAAAGTCACCAACAACATGAACATGATGGGCAACACCTCGTCAGGCATGTTGATCGAGCTGATCGTGTCGCTGATGGATGACTCGGGCGGTGGCGGCGACATGTGGAAAGGCCGCGCGATCATGTTCGTGGCGGCGCTGACCCGCCCGCTGACGTACCTGCGCGACAAGGGCCACATCAACCTGTCGCCAGAGAAGTACCTGGAGTACTTCGAGCTGAACATCATCGAAGAGCTGGTCTGGGAGCATGACGGCAAGTACGGCGACATGTTCGATGTCATCGTCGCGCCGTTGCGCTCGTACCTGCTGACCCTGCCGGGCTATCAGAAAACCAAGCTGAAGAAGCAGGAAACCAAGACCCTCGAGCAGCACGGTTACATCGTCATGCAGCTGGGGCGGATCTTCAACGACCTGACCTTCAACTATGGGCACATCTTCAAGACCCGGGTCGGCGATGTCGATTTCTACGATGTGGTGATCAATCGCCGGCTGCTGGTGGTGCTGCTGCCGGCACTGGAGCGTGCACCGGACAGCATGCGCATGCTTGGCAAGATGATCGTCGGCAGCATCAAGCAGATGATGGCCGGCTGCCTGGGTAACCGGGTCGAAGGGGTGGTGCGCGAAATCATCGACAGCCGCCCGACGGGTTCGCAGTTCCCGTTCTATACCATCCTCGATGAATACGGCTATTACGCCGTGGTCGGCTTCGCGGTGGCACCGGCGCAGGCACGAAGCCTGGGCTTCAGCGTGACGTTCGCCGCGCAGGACTTCTCTTCGCTGAAGAAGTCCAGTGCCGAAGAAGCTGATGCCACCTGGGAAAACACCAATATTCGCGCGGTTGGCCGACTGACGTCGGGTACCGAGTCCGAGACCTGGCGGCGCGTGCAGGGTGCGGCGGCTGAGTCTTCGCAGGCCATGGTCGGTAACTTCGAGCGCTCGCCAGGCGGCGCCAACGACAAGCTGCGCCAGTCCGACAACATCGCCATCGAGCAGCGCAGCCGGCTGAACTACGACGATGTTGCCATGCAGGAAAACGGCGAATTCACCTTCCTCATCGGCAAGAAATCGCAGAACGGCAAGACCGGTGGCGTTGCGCTGATCCGCGGCCTGGGTTTCTACACCGCTGGCCCGGCGCCGAAAGAAATGCGCATCAACGATTTCATCCCGGTCGAGCCGCCCGAGCCGTCGGATCTGCCGCAGAGCAGGGAGTCGCGCAAGGCGTTTGTCGACAGCCTGAAAGATGGCTCATTCGCCAAGCGGGTGCGCTCGGTGGTCAAGGGCGACCCCACCTTTGCCCGGATGCACAGCGTCTTCGAACATAACTATGCAGATCCGGACCGGCCTGTGCTTGGCCGCCTGGATACCTCGTTCGCTGTGCTCGGGGCGTACCTGACGGGCGAGCTGCAGAAGCCGCGTGCCGCTGCGCCGCTGCCGGAAACACCAGCGCCTGCAGTCGTGGCGCAGGTGGTGGCTGCACCCGCGCCCACCCCGCCGCCGCACGACCCGCTGAGCCCGGCGGCGATCGAAGCGAGCCTTCTGGCTGTGGCTGACCTGCTCGGGAGTATGCCGGTGGCCCCGGTGGTTGCGGCTACAGAAGAACAGTTGCCGGACGATGCCGGGGTGGGCGAATTGGCAATCGCCGATCCGCAACAGTTGCTCGACATGCAGCTGATGGCTGCCGGTGAGGGCTTTGAGTCGCTGTCCGACAAGTGGGCGGCTGAAGAGCGGATCAAGAACACCTGTGATGCCATCAGCCGCGAAACGGCCTACACCCTGTCGGCCGAGCCTGAAGCGCTCGGTGTGGCAGGGATGCGCAAACAACTGGGTGAGCTGGATGCACACTGCCGCACGTTGATCGAGGGGCAGCAGGACAGTTAAGCGGCTGACCATTGGTCGGCCGCCGTGAGATAGATTTGTCATAAATTGACGACGATATAAATCTGACAGATAATCAAAAACTAGAATTTCTGCATGCTATGGTGAGGCGATGGGGCTGTTCAGCACAGGGAAGAAAGTAGCGAAGTACGCGTTCATCAAAATGCCGATGGCGGCGTTGGGCGTGAATCAGCTGCGTATGGGCAACCAGCACATCAAGGCGCTGTGGCAGTCGAACTTCAGCCCCGCCTGCCCAGAGTGTGAGCGGGGTGTGCTGCTCAAGGACGAGGGCGATCACCAGGAGCTTGAGCAGAGCCCGAGGGGCAAGATCCGCGTGCTGCACAGCTGGGGCTGCAACAACTGCGATTTTGCCTTGTTCGAAGAAGATGACGTCAAGAAGGTCCGTGACCACGCTGCACGCTATCGCAACGAACGGGTGAAAGAGCAGCTGACCACCATCGAGCGCGACGAGATCGAGCGCATCGCGCGCAACCATCGCTTGCATTCCAGGGCGTTCTTCATCGCCAGCGTGCTCGCCATGCTTGGTTTTGTTTACATGCTCGCCAGCGGCGCGGGCATCATGGTTGCCTTGAACTGGCTGTCGATCGGCTTCGCGCTGTGGGTGTTCGGCATGAAGAAGTCCTACCGCAGCTGGCAGGTCTCGACAGGGCAGTTGTTTGTCGACGGTGCGTTCTGGTTCTGGTTCCAGCATCAGAAGTGGATCATCTGAGCATGGCCGGCACGCACTTGTACCGCGTATTCATCGCGCTGACGCTGTGGCCCGCGCTGGTCCAGGCGGACGACTTCTATGCCGTGCGCCCGGCCGATATCGACTGTGTCGTCCAGGCCGCTCAGCGCCAAGGGGTTCCTGCCAACGTGCTGCTGGCGATTTCCAGCAAGGAAGGCGGCAAGAACGGACAAAGTGTCTCGAACACCAACGGCACTTCCGACCTTGGCCACTTCCAGATCAACACCACCCATTGGGGCCCGAAAGGCGTGTTCGCCTCGTACCCGGCCATTACCAAATCCGATGTCGCCTGGCGCGGCTGTTACAACGCGGAATTGGCGGCCTGGCTGCTGCGCCAGAAGCTCGACGAAAACAACGGTCAGGATTTCTGGACCCGCGCCGCCAATTACCATTCCCGTACCCGGAAATTCAACGATATCTACAAGAAAGACCTGATCCCGCTCGCGGTGAAATGGGGAAAGTACCTCGAACAGCAGCGCCACGCCCAGTACGTGGTCAGCTACCAGTAGAACAGGCCGCCGCAGACTGCCCGCAGCGTTTGGGCGCAGGGTCATGCCGGGTCGATCAGAATTACAACTTCAGGAGTTTTACATGAAAGGAATGCTCATGGGTGCGCGCTGCAGCCAGGTAGGCGGCGTGCTGCTGGCGTTGGTTGCGCTGGGCGGATGTGCAAGCTCTGCCAAACCCACCACCGATGACACCGAGGCCTTTGCCAGCCGGATCATTGCCGACAAGGTGGCCGTGGCGGTCAACTCCCAGCACAACTATGTATCGTCGCTGACGGCTGACCGGGTCAAGGCCGCTTCCAGGCAGGCTGCGGTAGACACCGACCAGGTCGATATCGACTTCATCGGCAAGCCCCAGGAGCTGCTGCAGACGTTCGCCCGCCGCTATGGCTACGCCTATGTCGAGAGTGGCAAGCGCGTCGACCTCAAGCCCATCAACATCTGGGTGCGCAAAGCGACGCCGATCAACGTCCTCAAGGATATCGCCGTGCAGATCGATACCGGCGCCGATGTCGTGCTCGACAAGAGCACCAATACCCTGCGCCTGATCTACAAGCCGGTACCTCTGGCTGTGGGGAGGGGCTGATCATGGCGATGGACATGCCCCCGATGACCCTCGAAGACGCCGAGCGCCTGTATGACAAGCCTGCCTACGTGCAGCAGCAGGCTGATAACGGTGATGCCCGGTCGGCCGTCGAGGCCATGCGTGACGAGAAGAACCAGGCGTCGGCGGCCCGCGGCGAGGCCATCCTCGATGCGGCGTTGCAAGTGGGGGTAAAGGCCGGCCTGGCGTGGCAGCTCACCAACATCAACAAGGCCCTGAAGTCGCGCGAGCGTGAGTTCGATACCGTATACGACTTCAGCGGCCTGATGATCCAGGACCGTGTCGTGCCGCCGGTGATCACCGAGGCGCGCCACCTGTACAACCAGGACGGTGACTACACGCTGCGTCTTTCCGGCGCGTCCTACAAGATCGAGTCGCAAGCGCGCTTTTCCTCGGTGCCGCCAAGCTGGCGCGAATACCTGAGCTTCCCGCTGCCCGCCATGGACCGCACGTCTCTGGTGTCGGCGCTGATGCCGCGCTCGGACGAGGAAGAGCGGGTATGGAAGCTGGCCGTGCGTGACGGTTGGAAACAAGGTGTCGAACAGGCAAACCTGATGCTGACCTATGGCTTCGACCGGATGAACCGCGATATCGATGGCATGCGCCGGTTCAGCGAGTTTGCCCGCCACGGCCAGATCACCATGCCGATCATTTCCGGTGCCGCGATCCCCGTCACCAAAGAGGGGCAGACGATGGCGGTGGACGAAACCTTGCTGCGCATCACCGCCTTGCCACAGTTCAATGAAAACATGAGTGCCTGGCGCAGCTCGATTGCAACCTCGACGGTCGCCAATCCTGTGCGCCGGCCGGCACCCGCGCGTGCAGCCAGCCCGGCAGCGGCGCCCGGCGTTGCCAGCCAGCCAGGTGCGGCCAAGGCCTTTGCCGCACCCGGCGGTGGTGAGCTGCGCGCCCAGCCTGCGGCCAGTGAAGGCCGGCCGCAATGAAGCAGGACTTTCATGATGACGTGATGATGCTGGAGCCGGGTGCCCTGATCGAGCGCCTGGAGCGGCTGACCAGTTATGAAGACCCGTTTCGCTTCGATCGTCCTGAGCAGTTCAAGGCGATGATGCTGGAAACCCTGAGCCATGGCGTCAGCGACATCTTCATCCAGCCCGCATTGCCCGTCGTGGTGAAGAAATACGGCCGGCTGTATGGGGTCACCCGGCGTGCGCTGGATGTCGGTGAGGTCAACGAGCTGCTCAAGATGGCCGCCAACCGCGACACGGCCACCACCGACATCGTCTCCGGCACCGCGGTCAACGAGCGCTACGAATTGTTCGACCCGCAGCGCAAGGATGCCCGCGGCGCGCGCCTGCGTTACGCCTACCGGGTCAACGCCTCGCCCATTGCCTGCCATGGCGATACATCGTGCCAGATTGTCATCCGGGCGATTCCTGACGACCCGCCACGGATTCAGGACGTTGGCCTGAGCGAGGAGATCGTGAGGATGGCCACGCCGCGTGACGGTATCGTCTATATCGCCGGGGCGACGGGCCATGGCAAGACGACCACCTTTGCCGCCATCAACCGCTTCATTCTTGAAAATGACACGCCGATCAAGGGCAACCTGATCAGCCACGAAGAACCAATCGAATTCACCTACGAAAAGATTCAGAGCAAGCACTCGATCTTCGTTCAGTCGCAAATTCCTACGCACTTCAAGGATTTCTACCGGGCCAACCGCGAGGCCATGCGGCGTGCGCCCGGCCTATGTGTGATCGGCGAACTGCGTGACCAGGAAACCATTCGCGCGGCGGTCGAATTGTCGCTGACCGGCCACCCGGTGTTTGGCACGGTCCACGCCAAGGACGTCGCGGCGATCATGCGCAGGATGATCTCGCGGTTCCCCGAGCAGGAACGGGCGACCGCGATTTACGACCTGGTCGATACCAGCCGGTTCATGATGGCGCAGAAGCTCGTGCCCACGGTCGATGGCAAGCGCACAGCGGCCCGGTCCTGGCTGAGATTCACCGAGCAGGTACGCGACACCTTGATGGACTTGACCGACATGGGCCGGGTAACCCAGCGGGTCGCCGAATTCGTCCGCGAGGAAGGGCATACCTTTGCCGCCGAAGCGGATCGCTTGCTCGCGGCGGGTCTGATCAGCGAGTCGACCGCCCGCGATCTGCGCCACGGTTGAGCCGGGAGCGTCCTGTAATGGCATTGCAAGCGAGAGTTGGGAGGGGTTATGGCAAAAGGTCGATATCACTGGAGCAGAAGCGCGCCACCTGCACGTTTTTTCGTGATCAACGCAAGCGCCGCCTTGCCTTGGTTGATGTTGTTGCTGGTGCCGGCGTTGTGGAAGTTTCTACTGCCGTTGGCGCTGTGCATGACGTTCGCGTTGGTCTACATCGAGGTCGTGAAGAAAATGACCGTGCGGGCGGTGTTTCGTCAGGCCGGGGTTTTCCTGGTAGGACGAGTGCGTACCACGCACAACATTCTCAGAGAGTTGGTCAGGTAGAAAACAGTATGCACAAGGCCGGCACATTTCTTTGCGGCGTCGAGGGTGTGAAGGCATTTTCGGCGCAAGGAGGCGTTGAATGAAGCAACAAGGAGGAGGGCAAAGAAGCTTCACCTGGGATGACCCCGCAGTGCTCATCGGCATCATCCTGGTGCTGTACCTGGGGGGCTGGGGCCTGTGGTACTTCGCCCACGACAAGATTGCGACCGCCTACGTCTACGTCCGTTACGTGCAGCTATGGCTGTTGAGCGTCATTGGCGACTTCGCCACGCTTCCGGGGATCTCTGCGATCAATCAATGGGTCGGGCGGATGTGTTCTCCGGACGGCATCGTCGGCGCTTGCCAGCGTGATTTTTCGACGGTGGCATGGAGCGAAATCACCTCGTCTTCGCTGGTCATCAACGGTTTCTTGCTGGTGCTGATGGTGATTCTGTCGGTGCGCATGTTCATCCGCATCAACAAGACTCACCCCAAACTCAAATTCACCAAGACGCATAACATCAAGAGTTATGTGCAAGAGAGCAAGGCGCAGTACCCGCACCTGCGCATGTTCGCGGAGCTCGACCTGATTGCCCAGCCGCTCGACCATCCGGTATTCGGCATGTCGCAGACGTCTCGCCAGTTTGTCTATGAGCATCTGTTGATCAGTGGCTGGGCGGAGCAGGCGGACCGGACCTGGGCGCCTACCCTCGATCGGGAAAAGGCCACCGAAGTGATGCGTCGTCAGTTGGGGCAGCACTGGACCCGGGTGGGCAACCTGTCTCCCGCCGAAACCCTGCTGGTGGCTATTGCGCTGCCCCGGGTGGTGGCGACGGATGCCTCGCTGGATGACAGTGCGTTCAAGGCGGCCATGGCCGACAGTGACTACATGATTGCCTGGTGCTGGGATCAGTTCAAGGCTCCTTCAGGCAAGGGCAGCAAGGGCAGCAAGGGCGCGCCAGATCCTCATGCGTGGTTGAAACCTGAAGTGCCCCTGGAAGTGCCACGGGCGATCATTCAGAAATACATCAAGCACCCTAACGCCAGCGCCATTCTGCACGCCCACGCGTTTGTCAGGACGATCATCTTCGCCATGTTCTTCCAGGCCCGGCGCCTGGGGGTGCTGCCACCTGCGGAAATGCGCTGGTTGCGCTTCTTCGACCGCGACATGTGGTACGCCCTGCAGACAATCGGCCGCCAGGCGGGCTTTCCGGAGGCGCCGGGGATCCTGTCGCATTTCCTGTACGAGTGCAAAGCGGGGGTATCGCTGGCCGAACCTCAGCTCGACAAGGCGGTTAACGGCCTTGAGCAAGCGATGTCGGCGTACAAGTACCTGGAGGCCGACAAGCAGCGCTACGAGGCGGTGCAACTGCAGAAGCATGCTGCAGCCCAGGCGGCAGCGCTTGAGCAAGGCGTGTCTTGACGCTGCGGCGATGAGCGCATTGCCACTATCAGGGTCATCTCAAAAGATGGCCCTTTTTTGTTTTTTTGGTGCCAAGATCTACTTTTTTGTTAGAATACGGTCGTATTGGATTATTAATAAGGACATCGAGCCATGAAAGGTGTGATTGCAAGACCTCTAGCCGTGTTGGCGGCGCTTGCGGCGGGGGTTTCCGCCGCCCATGCCGACCCTGCTCAAACGGCAGACCTCTCTTCCTTCATCACCGCTCAAGGCGCCGTTGCGGCTAACCCTGCACAGCAGTCGCTCGATGACCTGACAGCGCAACGGGTATCGCGCTATGGCCGCATCGTCGACGCCCGCCCGGTCGGCCTGGGCGGTTTGACCGCGTGGACCGTGGAAAAGAACGGCCATCAAGTGGTGCTGTTCAGCACGCCGGATTCCTCCGTGCTGTTCACAGGGGTGGCCTGGAATGCTGAATCGGGCGCGAACATTTCCGACGCCTTCCTGCCGGGCGCGGCCCGTGCTGCCAGCCCTCGCCCCGCAAACCCGCCAGTCGCCGCCGCGCCGGTTGCACGCACCGCGCCGCTGATGTCGCCGGTGGAGTCCCCGAACGTGCGCGAGGCTGCTGCCATGGACGGTAAATTCCAAGGCACGGTACCCGAATCGATGAAGACAGTGGACTCACTGGCCGGCGTCAAGGAGGGCGATGGCGGCATCGGCGATACCGTCTACATCATCATCGACCCACGCTGCCCGTACTGCAGAGAGGCGTACAACCTAACAAGGGCTTACGCGGCAAAGGGCCATACCATCAAGTGGATTCCGTCCGCAGCGCTGGGCAACCCCGCCGAGGGAGTGCCGCTTGCCGCCACGATCCTGCAGGCCAAGGACAAAGGCACACTTCAGCGCGTGCTGGGCAAGCATGAGCAGATTCGCTCCGAGCCATCGCCGGAGACGGTCGAGCAACTGAGTACCAATCTGGCGTTTTTGTACGCCGCGTTCGAAAACAATGGCAAGGAGCAAGCGGGGGTGCCGGCTGCCTTCTTCGTCGACCACCGCACAGGGAAGCCAAAGATGATGACGGGTCTTTCCCAAGCCGTCGTGCTTGAAGACATCTTTGGAAAACTTTAAGGAGCAAAGTACATGAAAGCCAAAGCCCCGAACTTCGAGTTCGACCCCAGCATCCGTATTTTTAGCGCGGGCCAGCACCTGTTGGTAGTGTTCGACAGCCAAAGCCCACATGACGCGCAGCGGGCCACCCGGACCGTGCGTATTCCCAAGGCGTTCAAGCAGCTTTCCCTGGTCGTCAGCGGTTTCGATGTGGCCGAGGATGACGGCCATCAGCGCGCGCTGAAGGGGGCTGCCAGCCTGGCGATCGAAGAGGATGCCGGGGCGCTGTCGCACTACGAACTGGCTGCCCTGCAGCTGATGTTCCATGCCGACACGGATCGCAAGGGCTCACTCACCCACATCGACCCGGCACTGGTTGCCTACAAGGTGCGCCAGGCCCTGTCGGAATGCCTGAACGATGCCCTGAACGACTACTTCCAGCGCGACGAAGCTGAGCGCGTGGGCGCGCATGCGGAGGCCTTGCCGCCCGTTGCAGTCGGTGCTCCGTACCCCGCGGCAGCGCCCCAGCCCTCACGCAAGGCTCTGCGCGAGCAGGCCGCCAGCGATGCGGCGCGGCAGGACAAGTCGCGCCGGCGCAAGGCGGTGCTGGCGTGGGTCGTGCCACCAATTTTGGTAATTGCAGTATTGTCGACTCTGTCACATCTTGCTTCCACTCAGTCGCCGATTGAAAATGCTGTCGCGCAGCAGATGGCGAACGATCCCGAGTCGATCAAGGCACAGGTGGAACTGACCAAGCAGACGCTTCAGTCCATGGGGCTTGACCCAGGGCAGGGCGGTGATCTCGGATGTTTGGCACCGCAATGATTTCCGTTGCACCCATCTTCGCTGCTATGCAGTTGCCGAAGGAGGATCTTTTCCAGGATTGGAGATGAGCAGCCAAGGCCGACCACGCCTTGCGCTGCTGTTCTGCTTGAGCGGTTGTTCTGCGCCGCCGGCACTTGAAGACTAATTTGGATTGGAAAATCTTAGGTACGTATATGCGACCAGCGAATGAAGTGAAAGACGGGGCGAAATTATTGTCGCTTGCCCAAGGCCTGAGGTCGTTGCTGGTCCCCTCGCCGGATGTACTGGCAGACACCGTCAAGGAGTTGCACCCCCTGGTCAACTTGTCGGACAAGGTGCTGCCGTTGAAGTCGTATTTCAACATGGTCCAGGACATTCAGCGGACCAAGCACACCCACGCCGCCATGCGCGCCGCTGATCAGGCGCTGAGCCGCGAAGTCATTCAGCAAGGTGTGTCGCGCAAGCTCTGCACCGAAGACATCTTCATGGTGGCCTGTTCCTTCCTCGAAGTGGAAATTGCCAAGCAGGGCTCGGTGTACTACCTGAGCGGCGAGTCGCCCGACTTCAAGGAAACCAAGAAGAACCGCAACCCGCTCGACCTGTCCGACGAGGTCGTGCTGAAAAACCTTTCCAGCGGCCTGGCCCGCCCTGACACCGATCGCGGTGCGGTGGAACGAGGGCAGATCGACAGTGGCTTCAACCACCTGGTGCGGTTGAACCAGCTACATAACCTGATGCTGGAAAGTGTGCGGTTGATGAAGGCGGATGAGCGCCTGACCAAGGTCGATATCCGCAAGAAATTCAACATTTCGCACACGGATTACGAGCGCATGATGTCGATGGCGCGCCGTTCGGGGATCATTTCGTTCCGCAACCGGAAAAAAGACCCTTCCAACTCCTACACCTTGCGCAATGACAACCATGAGCGTGTTTCCGAGCATGCGAAGAACTTCGGCCACACGCCGCAGAAGATGTTGAACAAGATCCTTGATGACTTCTTCGGCATGTTGGAAAAACGCAAAAAACACGAGGACTGAGATCGATGGGTATCCAGGGCCAAACGGATGTGGGGCCGGCCATTAGCGCAGAAGAGCGGGCACGGGTAGCGCGGGCTGCCAGGCAGGTCGTGGCCTACGCCAACTTTCTGCGGTGGACGGCGAACTTCAAGCGGGACGAAGTGCTGCGTCATCCCAATCACGATCAGGTCATGCTGCTTTCGCCCATGCAAAGTGGGCGTTTCAGTTTTGCGCTGGAGGGCAACACCCTGTACGTGGGGGTTCAGCCGTTCGAGGCGGCCTGGGCGTCGTTCATGCCTTTTCAGGCCGCCTACGTGTCCGATCGCCTCTACCTGTCGGTCGAGGGCGTCAACTTCATGGACGGGCGCATGCCGCCGCTGACCCTTGGCATTTTCGTCGACGAGAGCAGCAAGCGCGCGCTCATGGCTCGCGCCGAGTTCGTCCGGTTCGTGCAGGTAAGTGTTCGTGACGGCTACGTGGTCGAGGTCGGTGAGCCCTGTGGCGAGCCGATCGAGATGCGCTCTGGCGATGTGGTGCGGCAACTGCAGGACACCCGGCAAGCCAAGGTTAAACAGCAAGATATGGGGCGGTTCTTCTGAGCGCGCCCATGCAGATTTTTCAAGTAAGGATACGAGCATGATCAAGTGCAAACTCATCCTGCCTGTTCTGGCCGCTGTGGCTATGGCGGGCTGTGTAACCACCGAGCAGATGCCGGACGGGACGACCAAGATTCGCTTTTCGGATGAGGCTGTAAGTTCGCTGACCTCGATGATGCCAGCTGGGGTTGTTACCGGGGTCGCCAACGGTACGGGAGGTAGCGGGCTGGATCTGGTGCCAACGCGCAATCCGGCTCGGAGTGGGCAGTATCTCTACTTCAACGGCCAGTATGATTACGAGTGTGCCGCTGCTCTGCTCTACAGTGCCAAGTCAGGGCAATCAATGGACGCGGAAACCAGCAGCAAATGCCGTCAGCGCTACTTTAGCAGGCAGCAGGAGCTGAAGATGGCGGGTAAGCCCTACGACAGGGCCGCGCCGGCCTACGACGCCTATAACCCGCCCGAGGCGTACTGGGCGACGTTGACGGGGCGAACGACCAGTCAGCTGGCTGCGATGGAGCAATTCTCGACGCGCTTCACAGGCATGCCGCGTATTGATCGCGCTGGGAACATCTCGATCATCGTGGGTTTTCTGGGGGTAGCGAAGGGGCAGCACACCGCCTTGGTCACCACGCCTGAGCGTACACCGGTTGCCATCAATGATGCGGGTTTCGAGGCGCAGATGCGCTCGAAGGCGGCAAGGCTAAACGCCCGTGGTAGCGAAATGACCTCGTGCGATGCGGTTCTGGCGTATCACTCGGCCGTCGATAAGGGGCGTCGCCCTGCAGGCGTGCGCGCCAGCGACTATGCGCGGTATGAAGTGCGCTTCACAGTGGCGTCCATGGGCTGCCAAGATAGCCTTTACCAGCTGAAGGCTGCTTCGCGCTGATTGTTGCTTTGGTGCAATTGCGGACAAGAGCCGGAACAGCTCCGGTTTCTTGTTCGCGCTCAGGGGGCCATGTTCCAGGTGTCGTTCGACGCTGCTACTGACTCATTGATACCTGAGGTGTGTGCGTCTGCGTCGCTCAGCCAATCCTTACTCAAGTTCGCCTGCTGGGCTGCGTGCTCGAACGCAAACTCACGCAGCAGAATCGCGTCTTCGATGGTGGTCACAAGAGCGGGGGTTGCAGCTCCGTATTCACTGAGCAGCGTTCGAGAGGCTTCAGGCGGAAGCTGGTTGATCGCGCTACGCAGGTCGCGACCGTGGTCAGCCAGCACGGGCTGCTTGGCGATGACGACTTCCGCCGATTGAGAAGGGAATACGGATGCTGTGAAGCTCTGGAAGTCCTGTGCGGTCGGCATGGCGTTTGCTCCTTACAGACTGTAGTCGTCTAGATCAGCGCTGCGTTGCAGTGATGGGGTGTTGTAACGGGCAAATGTCTTGTCCAGGTCGGCGGCCAGGTACGCTTGCTCGCTATCGCGCAGCGCACCCTTCATGAAGTCGCCATCCGAGGAGACAGAAACCACCTGATCACGCAGATTGGCGAGCAGGCCCTCCCGGTCAGCGCGTGAACCCGAGGTATTGTCGATCGCCTCCAAGGCGTCGAGCAGCGACTGGCGTAGTACGCTTTGCTCGCCATCCTTCTCGTCCGGGCTGGCTGCTTCGAAGCTTACGGCGCTGACCACTGCGCGATGAATGGCCGTGAACGCGTTGACCTCGGCCTTCCGGCTCTGCATAACCCGATCGGAACTTAAGGTGTGAGGCGGCGTGTTGCGTAGCCATTGCGCCTCTTGATCAGCGAGTGCGTCGATAGTCTGACGGATCTTTTGACTGTCAGGGGTATCACGCAGGGCGGCTTGCGCTACGTTGTCAAAACTAATTGCCGGGTTGTTTGAGGCCTCAATGGCTTTTTGTCTCATTAACCCGGCGCCGATCACGAATCGGCTCGCATCGCGAATTGATAGCTGCATCTATGTCCGTCATTTTTCACAGGGCTTGAGCCTGCCCGAATCAGTCGGCATCCAGCAGCGTCTGCTTCTGTGCTTAGGGCGCCGCGCATTCCTGTATTCGAAAGCCGGCAATCAATCCCTCTGCGCTGACGTGCTGTGGGTAATCCCTCACGAACCCCGCGGTTCGTGTCCTCGATAACCATAGCATTTTTACTGTTTTGTTTCTTGCGGTTGAGTCGGATGAATCGTTTTTTTGATGATTTGAAGCATACCTACACGATCGCGTGAAAAGCCGTTCGGCCGCGATCTGAGAATCGTATCTTTTCTCTGGGTGGCTGCTCAAACTCCCGCAGTACAAGCCTTCGACCCGGATCTCAGCGCTGTTTTTCCTTGGTGCCTCTCGCCGGCAATCACTGTCGCCATGTGCGTCACATTCAGGCTCCAGGCCTCTCGGTCAGGCGTCGCGCTGACCTTATTTGGCAGGATTTGGGCTCTTTTCAAGGTATCTGAATAAAGCTAAATTTCCAAGCGAGGATTACGCGCGGCTTGGAGCATTTTTTCCGTTTTTGTTGTCTTTTAAAGCACTTTTTATGCTGTTTTCGATGATTTTATTGACTTTATCGTGAATTCTTGAGGTCTTCTAAAATATCGAAACTGGTAGATGGCTAGGAGCTTGTTCAGTGTTTTTGTTAATTTTCTTTCGTAACATTATTTTGATAATTAGCTGATATCTGGTTTAAGATTACCCGGCCTAATCTATCCGGCAGGCTACCGCTTCGAGGGTGGTAGCATGGCGCTAGCTCAAGGGCATCTGTAAAGCCAGGGCTGCATGGCAGCCCATCTCAAGGACGACGGAGCATTCCAAGGGGAATTCGTCGCGAACGATTTAGATCAACCGTCCGCAACTCGATTCAGGTAGGTATTCACAATGGCTCAGATGCCGTTTTCTCCGTGCAGCGATCCGAGCGCCTGCACCGATCAATCGGTCGAGATGCTGACCAGGATCTTTGGTCCGGTAATCGATGCATTGGTCAAAGGCACCGACCCCAATATGGTGGGGGCAAGCGCGAATATCCTTGCGACCATGTTCGGCTTCTTCAACAGCGGAATCCTGATCATCGGTTCCCTGATCGTCTCTTACGTCGCAGTGATGGGCGTGACCAACACCGCCAACGATGGCGAGGCGATGGGCAAGAGCTGGTCGTCACTCTGGACGCCGGTGAGGATCGTGGCGGGCGGCGCGGTCCTGTTGCCGACCACAAGCGGCTTTTCGTTCATTCAGCTCATCGTCCTGATGTTCTCACTCTGGGGTGTCGGCTTTGCCAATGGCACCTACAAGGCGGGTATGGCCATGGGCGTGCTGTCGCCCAACGGTGTCGTTCAGGGGGTCAATGCGCCCGGTAACTTCTACGGCTTGCGCGATTTCGCCCGGCAATACCTTGCGGCATCGTACTGTGCCAAGGCGGCAAACGAGATCTACAGGAACAACACTGCTTCAGGCTCTTCCCCCGAGGTCAGAGCGAATGGCGCGGACAGGACCACTGAAGTGGATGGTCGGGTGGAGCTCACTTTCTTCCTCCAGGACCGTAACGAAATCACCAATCTGGCGGGGGGCGAGCCATTCTGCGGAACCGTGAAAGTGGCCAGTTACTCGGCCCAGGCAAAATCGGAGCCAATACCCCAGGCTTTGGAACAGCTGCGCGCGGCGGTGCAGACCAAAAAAGTGGTTGCCGCGACATTGATGATGCAAGAGCTGGATACCTGGGTCAGGTCCTGGCCTGCAACGATCAATGACGCTGGATGGGACGCCGTCGATTCCGACAACTTCAACGTCATCGTGGACAAGTGGGAGAAGCAGATAGCGACCGATCTCGCCTCCGAAGTTAATAGTGGCCAGAGCGGTGTCGACAATGGCCTCAAAGGCTTTATCACGACGCTGACCGACGATGGTTGGGCAGCGGCTGGCGGCTGGTTCCAGCGTGTTGGCATGGTTCGCGGGCAGATTGCCGGTGTGCTTGCCGAGCCGGTTGGGTCGGTGGGCGCACCCTCACTCAGTGCTTTGCCTGCAGATGCGCGTGCCTCATTACTGATCAATAGCGTGACCACCGTTGCTGAGGCGATCAACAAGAAGGCAGAAGAGAAATCCTCTTACACCGACGCGAAGAAAAGCAAGGCAGAAGATCTTTCCAGCCTGATTCCCAAGGATCCAAGTAGCGACATCAACGTGGGCTCCCTCAGGGCGGACATGGATGCCAAGATGTCTTCGTTCGTCAACGGCCTGATGCTGAATGTGGTTGAGATCGCTACGGGTGCAGGCAGCAACGGGCAGACCCCGCTTTGCGGAACGGCTGGACAAATGGGGGGGTCGCTCAATCGCATGAAGTGCGTTGGGGATTACCTGGCGGTTGCGCGCGGAGGGATTCTAGTAGCCGATGTCGCGATCAAGAGTGCTGGCACAGCAGTGAGGGTGCTTGCAGGCACGCTTTCCTCGGTCAAGGGTCTGGGTAACGGGCTTGACCTGGACAAAATTGTCACCCCGCTCTGGGACTGGGTCATCGAGGTGCCGGTCAAGCAGTTGGCGCTGATGGCCAGTTATATCGAGCCGCTGGCGTTCTACTTCGGCGTGTTTCTGCCGAGCTTGCCGTACACGCTGTTCATGATCGTCTTCGTCGGCTGGCTCCTCGCCGTACTGCAATCCATCATTGCCGCGCCGCTCTGGGCTGTGATGCACATGACGCCGGATCGTACATTCGTGGGTTCGCAGACCCAAGGCTACCTGCTGTTGCTGTCGCTGTTCGCCCGTCCTGCGCTGGCTGTTCTTGGTCTATTCGCGGCGGTGCTGGTGTCCGACCCAGTGATTGACTACATAGCCCAGGGCTTCTTCGCCATGCGTGGCGCGGTGGTTTCCTCGTCGGGCGGCGTGGGTGCCATTGCGGAATTTCTGACCTTCGCCTGGTGGTTCATGGTGTTCGGGCTGACGTTGTTGCCGGTCCTGTACATGATCTTCGGCCTGCCCCAGACACTGCCCGACCAGGTACTCAGCTGGATCGGCGGAGGTCTTGGCAGCATGGGTGAGACCAATGCGGTGTCTGATATGCGAGGCGGCATGAGCAGGGTCGGCGCAAGTGTTCAGGGCAGTGGCTCGGGTATGCGCCTGGGTGGCGGCCAAGGCAGGCTGCCACCGCCTGATGGCGGCTCGCCGACTGACCCCAAGGGTGGCGGACCTCGCGGCGGCGGTGGTTCGGGTGGCAGCTCGCCGCTGCTCAGTGCGAACGGCCAGGGTGCGGGCGGGGCGGCATCCCGAGAATCCGGTGGGTCAGAAGCCAGTGCGGCTACTGCGGCTACTGCGGCCAGCGACAACCGTACCACCGGCGAGAAGGTCAGTGATGCGGCCGGTGTTGCCCTGGGTCGGGCGATTGCAGGTGGCACCGCGTCGACTGGCAGGGCGATGCGCAACGCGGGTAGCGCTGCACTGTCTGCAGGCCGGGCGGGAGTGGAGTCGTTCCGCGGCTCCGAAGCAGGGTCTACCGCTGGGCGCATGCGTGATGGTCTGACGGCGGGTGCATTGACGGCGGGTGCCGGGCTTGCCTCGGCCGCCAGCGCTGCCGGCGCTGACTACAAGCAGGCCTTCTCGACCGCTGGGGCCGAGGGCCGGGCGGCTTACCATGAAGGTGCTGACGCGCGTATCCAGGCATTCAAGGAATCGCTATCGGGTGGGGCGGCCCCGGCCGGAAGCGGCGGCGACCAGGAGTCGGCGGGTTCCTCCGGCGAGGGCGCAGACACTGCGGTCGGCGACCATCAGTTCAACGATGCGGGGCTTGCTGCAGGGTCGGCCTCCCTCGCTAGCGAGGGCGGGTCAGCGACAGCTGCCGACGGTGCTGGCCGCACTGCACAGGATGGCGGTGCTGGCGCGTCGGCGGGTGGCTCCAGGTCCGCTGCCGGTGAGCCTTACGCCTCCAGCGGCGCTGCAGTGGGTGGGGCGGCCTCGGTGGGCGGTGGCGAGCAACAATCGGCTGCTTCCTCTTCCGATCGGGCCAATGACGCTGGGGTCCGGGATCACCAGTTCAGCGACGCGGCGCTCGCCGCTGGGGCTTCTTCGGCCAGTAGCGAGGGCGGGCGTGCAACAGCCGCCGACGGCTCCGGCGGTGCTGCGCAGGGCGGCGGTGCTGGTCAGGGGCGTGGCACATCGGCCGCCGGTCAGCCTTATGCCGTCAGTGGTTCTGCGTCGGGTGGGGCGGCCTCCGTCGGAAGTGGCGGCGGTCAACAATCGGCCGCGTCATTTGCCGAGCGGGCAGATGACGCCGGGGTCAGGGATCATCAGTTCAATGACGCGGCGCCTGCCGCTGGTTCATCCTCGGTTGGTAATGAGGGCGGGCGAGCGACGACTGCCGGCGGCGCCGGTCGCAATGCGCAGGATGACGCTGCTGGCCAGTGGACGGGGCGCGCCAGTTCGCCTGCCGGTGAGCCTTACGCCGGCAGCCGCTCCAATGTCGGCAACGAAGACGATTGATGAGCAGGCCGGCCACCTTGCACTGAGCGGGTGGCCATTTGCCCACAGATAACCAATGGGCGGGGAATTATTCCCGCCCTTGGCTGTCTTGGACGGTGACGCGCAACGGGTGTGCGCAACTTGAGACGCGGCTGCGGTCGCGCTGAGCAGAGGCTTCGCATGGTTGAGAATCCACTGGAAGACCAGCTTCGACGGCTCCTTACCGGGCTCGCCGATCAGGCCATCGTGCGTGGCGAACAGTTCTACTACGATGACGGAGAGCTGTACGCCGACGATGTGGCGGACATCGGCCTGGTGGCAGTGTTGTGTATTGCCCAAGCGTTATCCGAGCGTACCGGCCTGGGCGGGTTCGGCTATGAATTCGAGCTGGCAGCGCCTGCAAACCCGATCTTTCCGCTACACGCCAGTCCTCCGGATGTACTGCCCGACTTCTTTCGGGTGGCGCCATTTGTAGCGGCGGTGTTCTACGGCGAGGTGATGGCTGCCAGGCAGGATCTGACGCTGCTGTACCACGCCGCCGTGCAGAGCCTGCAAGATGGCCGTGGGGGTGCCTTGGGCCAGGTGGCGGGCGTGAACTGACTCAGCTGCATGCCTGTCAAAAATGCTTGTTAGAAAATTGATTTTCACCATGGGTGAGATTAGTATTCGCACTACTGTGCCAAGCGAGGAGCGCCCGATGCAGGATGCGGAAAACACTCATCAAGAGCCTGGCTCCGTTGTCGAGCTACCACCTGGGGTATTCCCGCCCCTGCCAGGCTACGCCACCGCTGATCTGCTCGCGGTGGCCAACGCCTCTGTCGAAAGGTTGCTCGAAGAACACGCTATCGACCCCGCTCTGATTCGCGAATCCGTCATCGCGCTGGCTCAGCATTTGTATGCGGCGTTCGAGCGAGAGGATGTTCAGTCCCAAATTGCGAGTTGGTATCAAAAGCCGTATGACCAGGTTTGGATGCGCAAGCGCAGTGTCCAGATCATTGCAGAGCAATTCGGCATCGTTGCGCAGACTGCGATGGCCGCCGCGTTGCAAGGCTCACCGTTGCGACGCCTCGGTAAAGTGTTCTATCTGAGTGTTGTCGAGAGCGCCGGAAACGCCGTCGAATCGCATATTCTGAAGTTGAATGAAGACTGATAACGGCATCGCTGCGCAGGGCTGTGCAGTGAGTGAGTCCGATAGGCAGTTGCACCCCTGTAGCCAGGCGCTTTGATCCGAAAACGATGGCTCGCTGGGCGAGCCTACCCTTCAGCAATTATTGCCGAGCAAGGAGCATTTCCATGCAAGATGACGACAACATCCATCAGGCGTCTGGCCCCGGGGTTGAGCTTCCTCCTGGCGTATTCCCGCCGATGGCCGGCTACACCACCGCTGATCTGCTCGCGGTTGCCAACGCCCCCGTCGAAGCCTTGCTTGAAGCGCACGATATCGACCCGGGCCTGATTCGCGAAACCGTCATCGCGCTCGCCGAGCATTTGTATGCGGCATTCGAGCGAAATGACATCCAGTACCAAATTTCCACGTGGTATCAGAAGCCTTACGACCAGCCATCGATGCGCACACGCAGTATCGAAATTATTGCGGAGCAGTTTGGCGTCATTGCCCTGGATGCGGCGGCCGACTCCTTGAAGGGGTCTCCCTTGCTACATCTGGGCGAGGCGTTCTATGGACGTTTCATGGAGTGCGCCGGTAACGCAATCAAGGCCCACATTCTGAAGTTGAACGAAGCCTGAGTGATCGTTGTTCATAGGGATATGAAATGAGTAAATCCGTATACTTTAGTGTGTATCTGGATGGCACGGCTAATAGCAAAGACAACGATACGCCCGAAGGCGGCCATACTAATGTGGCCAGGCTTTTTGAGCTGGATGCCGCGCAGGGTACCAATCTTTCTCTGAACTCCGATCATGCGCCATTAACGTATGACCCCACGCAATACCTCGGCCAGTCAGAGAAGATCTACCTTGATGGGGTCGGCAGCCAGAAGTCCAGCACGCCAGTCGCTTTGCTGGAGCGGGGGACGGGGCTGGGCGGCCAGGAGCGTATCGAGCAGGCCTACGATGCCTTTGTCGCCTTTTATAACAAGAACCAGGATCACAAGATCGATGTGAACCTGATCGGCTTCAGCCGGGGTGCGGCACAGGCGCGCGCGCTGGCAAACGAGATCATCGACCGCGGTGTGCCGAAGCTCGATAGCGATTGGAAACCCACACGCGAGTACCTGGTTCCGCCAGGTCAGGTTCATGTGAACAAGCTCGGCATTTTCGACACCGTTGCTTCGTATGGCATCCCGATAACCGATAGCCATCCGAACAAGAACTTGGAAATAAGCAAAAACGTCGACTCGACCACCCATCTGGTGGCGATGCATGAATATCGCGCGACGTTTCCTTTGACCAGTGCGCTGCGCAATGACGACAACTCGCGCATTGAAGAGGTGAAGTTTGCGGGCGCGCATTCCCAGGTCGGGGGCGGTTACCGTAATGATGTGCTGGCCGCTGGCCCGCTGGCCTTCATGTACGACAGCTTGAAGTCAGCAGGCATCGAAATGGGGCCGATGCCGCCGGAAGAGCTCAAGCGCATCGAGCAGTACAATGCTGTGATCAAAGATCCCCAGCGGCTGCAGGAAGCGCTGATCGACTCGCGACTGTTCAAAGGCAATGAGGCTTTCACGCCCAATCCCGACGGGTCTTTCACCCGTATCAACAATGAACCCTTCCCGACGGAGCGCGGTACGTTGTTACCGTTCAGACGGCAGTCCGCGCCGTTCGATCAGCCAGTCAACGGCCGCAAGGTTATCTTTGAAAACGATGACTCGCTGGGCGACCCTCTTGTTCAGCGCATAGGCAGAAAGCTAGGTGAGAAGTTCTTCGCATGGGACGAGAAGGCCCAGAGCGCCTCGTCCATGCCCGATGACCCCGCCGGTAGCAACATCGAGAATCGGCTGGCGACGCGCAAAGCGGAGCACGCATCAGTCTTGGCAGCCCAGTCCCACGCGCAAGTGGCCGAACTCTCGTCATTGCTCGCCAGTTCTAAGCCCGAAGCTGAGCACCTTCAACGACTGGGTCTTGAAGCGGTTCCTGTACCCAAGTCCGACGTGTCGGCCAATTATGCAGTGGTGCGGATTGACCCTGAGGGGTCCTCGGCCTTTGCCGATCTGGGCTTTGAGTACGAGGCCAGTCGGATTGTTGCGGAGGCCGCTGACGGCGCCCTTGCCAGAGCGCCGCTGGCTATCGGTGATCCCTTCCTGCTGCACGATACCAACGGTAATGTGGTGGGAGCGCTGGAGGCTGTGCATGAGGCGCCGTCATTCACCGATGCGCGCGGTGTGCTGGTCGCGATCGACATGCGGCATGTAGGTGAGGCGGACCAGGCGGGCTTTCTCAGCGATGGTTTACAACAGGCCGCAGCATGGATTGCCGAGCGCCCCGAAGGCACCTTGAAAGACGCCTACGAGATACCTGGAGCGGATGGCAAGCCCTTGGCCCGGGCGATGATCGCCTGTCCTGTGGAGCAGGTGCTGGAGCGTACCGTCGCCTGGGATGCCCCTGAGCCCTGACACGGCCCGATGGTGCGTTGTGTCGGCTGCATGCTTAGAATGCACCTGTTGCCGACGATGGTCGGTCAGTCAATCCGTAAGGGCTACAAGATGAAAATCCACAAGTATCAGCCGGGCACCTTTATCGAGGTCGATGACATGGCCGGTGGCCGCCGTGTGGGTATGGTCTGCAAGGATGGCGTGACGTTCTGGGATTTGCTCGATGCCGACCTCTGCACGCCGCTGACAATCCATCCTTCGATGAAGCCGGAGGAGCTGGGCACGTTGATCCAGTATGGCCAGAGCAAGGGGTTGATCGGCGCGACGCAGGCGCTGGTCGGCCATCTACATGCAGCGGGTGATCAACGACTCAATGGCGACCCGCTGTTTGTCATGCGTGCGCTGTGGTTCGTGGCGAAGAAGGCGAGTGGGGTGGCCTATATTCCTGACGCCGGGACGCTGCTTTGGGCTTGCGAGCAGGCTCAAGCCCAGGCGCAGGCGGCAGCGCGCATTCACCAAATGGCCAAACAGTATTGCTCGGCGTAGCCGATTGCGCTGCCGGGGAGGGCGCTTCAGGTCATCCTTGACCGTTGGCAGAAACGCCGGCGCCAGGGTCCTGAAGCTCATCCCCTGACGCCATTCAATCCGTGTCGGATCGCCAAGTGTTACTGGGTCGCCCGCTTGACGGCATCCGCTGCCTCGCGCGCCTTGCTCTTGATGGTTTTGGTCACCGTGCGCACATCGTATGAGCAGTTGATGTAGGTGCTGCCTGAGTCTTCATACAGCCACAGGTCATGGTTGCCGACGACTTGCTTGTAATCGCCGACTTCGTCCTTGGCGATGCCTGCCAGCTTGGCGACCGTCTGCAGGCTCTCGCCGCTGAATGCACCGCCGTAACCGTTGAAGTCGCCTTCGCCGTTGGCGCCTGGGTGCAGCGAAAGCTGGGTGACCGGGCGACCGTAAACGTCCAGCGGGTTCGGCACCGTGTATTCACCATCGTCTATCGCCGAGGCACGAACGATGGCTTTGCCATTCGCTGCCTTGACCAGCGCTTCGAATTGCTCCAGCGAAACGTTGCGTTTGCACGTCAGCACCTGGGTAAGGCGCGCGTTGGCTTCGGGTTGGTCGATCTTTTGGGCAAAGGCGCTAGAGCAGGCGAGCGAAACCAGCAGGGGTACAGCGAGTTGCAGGGCTTTCATGCGGCAGATCCTTCCTGGATGACAAAATGCTATCAATTTAGCCTGTTAGAAAAGCGTTTTTTTGATGGGCGCAGTGTGCGCCAGGCCTTGCCCTTGGTCAAGCGAACGCCTGGCTAACCTCAGGATTTAACCTTGACGGCAAATGGCCTCAAACTCATACTCGCCATCCTTATCGACATTTTTCTAACAGGCCATTTTGATCATTGACAGGACGTTGAACGCTGGCTGATCGGCATCATCCCCAGATGCTGCGACGCTTGTCTTGAACATCACCGTTCAGCTGGCCCTTACAAGGAGTTTTCAGGCATGTCCTACCCGTTACCGCCACTTGCCGTGGAGCCGGGCCTGAGGGTGGTGGGCGATCGCCGCGCGGCCTTGTGGCTGCTGCTGGTGCCGCTGTTGGCGGCCCTTGTGGCGTTTGCCATCGCTGTCGTCGCCATCACGATGGGTGAGATGACTGAAGGGACGCCGCGCTTCTACGCCGCGGCACTGTCCTTTTCGGCCCTGTTGTTGAGCGTGATGCTGCTACCGGCCTACCTGCTCAGCCTCGGCTGGTACGCCTGGTGGACGCGCGGTGCCGACCATCGTCGGCTGCGCCTTGGCCTGTGGCTTGCCCCGCTGGTGGCGCTGCTGTTTGCCTGGTTCCCAGCCACCCTGGTGCCCGGGCTTAAGCCGCTTGGCCAAGACGCCATCGACCCGCTGCGCACGTATTTGCTGGCGGGCGCTCTGGCCTTGATATTGGGGTATGCCTGGTCGGTTATCGTTTTCGTGATCTTGCGGTTCTGGAGAAATGTATGAGCACCCTGATTGCCACCCCTCGCGCCGTGCTGCCGTTGGTGTTGGTTGCGTTGTCCGCAGCACTCGCCCCAAAGGCGTTTGCGGGGTTTGAACTGATCGACAGCCCTGCCGCACCGGTTTCTCGTGCGACCGCGCCGCCCCAGGGCCAGGACGCCGCGCAGATGCAGCAAACGATCAACGCGCTGCGTGTCGAAATCCAGAGCCTGCGGGTACGTTTGGCGGCCGCAGAGGCCGATGCGAACGGCAGCCGCCAGGAGCTGCTGGCCATCAGTGCGCAGCAGGAACAGATCCAGGGCTCGATCAACCACATGACCCTGAACTTCGCCTTTGGCCACTCAAGGTTCGGCCCCAGCGCCGCAGATGCCGAGGTGCTGGTGCGCTCGGCGCATACAGCGCGGCAGGTGAAGATCTTTGGCTACACCGACAGTGTGGGAACCATGGAGGCGAATCGCCGCGTTGCCCAACTCAGAGCGGAAGCGGCGAAGTTGTATCTGGTTCAGCGCGGCGTAGAAGCGTCGAAGATAAGTGCCCAAGGTCAAGTTGGAAACTATATTGCCTCGAATGACACCGCGACGGGCCGCGCGGTCAATCGCCGGGTTGAGTTTGAGTTCTCGGCCACGGCCAATGAAGCTAGGTCCTCCTATGACGTCAGTGAGCGCCCCGTGCAGGTATCAGGCCTGCAGGCGCATGTTATCCAGGAATAACCTGGCCTCGGCAGCGGCCGCGATTGTCGCATCGGCGGGCGATTCCCACGCTACGCCGTTGTAACGCAGGCTGTAGCTTTCGCGGCAGGGATGAAAGCCGATATGCGCCCAGTCGATCCCCTCGCGAGCAGCCCACTCGCCGAGGATTTCCGAGCGGGTTTCGCCGCCCGCCCGAGACTTTTCGATTTGCCCGACCACCTCGGCAAACAGGTGCAGATTGTCCAGATCGATACTGACCGAGGCAGGGCCGATATTCAGTACCCCGCCAACGTTACCGGGGGCTGCTTGAAATGCGCAATGAAACTGATGGCTCATTGATACTTCCTTGAAGTTTGGGCTGCAAACAGAGACACACTGTTGACAGTAACTTTGACCTTGAAGCAACTTCAAGTTCAGTCTAGTCGACCCGGTGCAGGGAAGTTGAACATGTATTCGCTTGATGAACTTGAAGCATTCGTGGCACAAGCCATCAGTGGCAATGTATTTGCGCAGTCAGGCGGTGGTTTTGTCAGCGTGATGGCCAAGAGCACTCCAGCCATTCAGAAAGACATCCCGGCGGCATTCGAGATGTACACGCTGCTAGAGCATTTTCTGCAGACGCTGCCCATTCGTCATGAGGCGCTGGACTTCGGTGCGCCCACGGTCGACCTCGAGCCGGGTATTGTGGTCAGTCACGATGGGCGCAAAGTGATTGCCTTGCTGCCGATCCTGGCCAACCAGCTCGGTGAAGTGGCCTTCTGGCTGGCCGACGCCCTCCCCAGCCGGGAGGTCAAGGCCATGCCCGGCACGCTGGCATTGATGTTCACCGTCGAAACCCATGACGCGATAAATCACCTGCTGCCCGAATGGCTGGCCGCTTTTTATGTCCAAGGGCAAGCAGGGCACTGTGTGCCGATCCTGGCGCTGAAATCTGTGCTGGAAGACGAGCGCTTTGGCGGCGATTGGGTGGCGGTTGCCGTGCACCGGTTGGCGGAGTTCGCTTTGCCTCAGGCTGATGCGCTGCAGGCGGCGGGAGCCGAGATCAAAACGACCAAGTAGGCGCTATCGGCCCTGATCGCAGTGCCATTATCTACAATGTGAGGCGAGTGACGCGACGATGCGCCGATGCAAGGAGCTTACGGAATGGACCATAACTGGGCGGGACGCAAGAGCAACATGAGTCTGGACGGCGGCTACAACGGCTCTTTTCAACAGGCCGAGGCCAACCTCCATGTGGGGCGCCAGCAAGGCCGGCAGGAGGGCTTCGAACAAGGACGCTCCAATGGCTACTCAGAAGGCTGGGATGCTGGCAGGGACTACGCCAATCAGAAGCTCGAGCCGCTGCGTGACCTCGTGCGGCAATACTTCTCGGAAACGGTAGAGCTCAGAGGCATTGCGAAGCAACTGACGGCGGTGGTCGAGCAAATGCATGAGCAGTATTTGCAAGTCGTCGCCAAAGCAAACGAAGCCAATCGCACCGCAAGCGCAGAAGAGGCCCGCCTGGCACGCGAGGTGGCCGCCCTCAAGGACGATATTGAGCTCAAGAAGCTCACGATGAAGGCGATGGAGCGGCAGTTCAATTCCACCTATGCACAGTCCGAGCTGAATACCGAGCAGTACAACCGCAGCGTGATCTTCGCGCAGGTGGCGCAGTGGCTGCTGGAGGAGATTGTCGCCGAAGATACGCCTGAGGCCGGGCGTATCCGTGAGCGGTTCGTCGAGCGCTATCAGGAGCAGGTGGCACTGCATCTGCGTGAGGGGTATATCTTCCGCCCGCCGGAGCAGGATCCGACGTTCCAGAAAAAGCTGCCTTCAATACACCAGTTCATCCTCGACATGCAGGCCTCTGTTGCTCCCCGTCAACAGGCGGACGACTCAGACCCAGCGGACTAGGTGCTGAGTCGGGTAGGCTCGGTGGCTTTATTGCGGCGCTGCTTCAGCGGGCGGCATTGGGGCTTGCGGGGGCGCGTAGGGCGTCTCGTGGCCAGGGTTGGCGGGCCCGCTACCTGGGCCACCGGGAGCAGGGGTGTCGACCGGCGTGCACACCAGCCCTGTTCGCACTTGTGCAGGGTATTGCTGGACCTGATACCCATACGCTGGCGGTTGGCGCATTTCAGGTGCCTCGCAGGTGCCTTCGACGACCCCCTGCTGAGGCGTGGCGAAGTCACAACGCTCACCTTCATAGCGATTGGAGCACGACCGGTATGCGCTAACCGGCGTGACCTGCTGCGGAACCGGCACATAGATGGTGGTGTTGCGCGGCAACTCCTGCCATTGCTCTTCAGCCGCCTCGGGGCTGTTCTGAGCCTGGGCAGCACTGGCCAGGGTCAACGCGCTCAACGTTACAACGATCGATAGGGTGGTTTTCACAAGCGCCTCCGGCATTACATGCCAGGCTCGTAGTCTGCACCACTGGTGCGTTTAGGTGCTGGGTCGCTGTGATCCAAGCCGGCATCGACGTCTACGCCACGTTCTTTCATCTCACTGATCATGTATTCATAACCGACCGTGAAGTGAGCCATGTCGTAGCCTGGATCAGCCTGCTTGATCTTCGACGTGAGCGAGACGATTTCCAGTTTCACTGGGTCTGGCGTCTCGTCGGTATCCCAGTTGCCCGAGTTGTTTTCCAGGTTGTTCAGGTGGAAGGCCTGGCTGAACGCCTTGCCATCCACGCTGATTTCCTGGGCCAGTTTCTGATAGAGGTTCTTGCCACCCAGGCCTTCATCCAGGCTGGCGTCGACCACCCGCAGGAAATCCAGATGGGCCTCTGGCGTGGCGGTGACTTCTTTCCAGTTGCTGTACTCTTTCATTCCGTTTTCCTTGCTTGGATGTCATGCCTGCGCCTTCATGGCTCCATTTCGGCATTGGCTAGGTGTTTTCCCCTGTCACGGGGTGAAATCGTTGCCTGACGATGGACCTGAAGGCTTGCCGCGGACCAGGTCGACGATGCCCTGGACCATTTCCTTGAGTCGCTCGCCGATGCGCTGCATGACGTCCTTGAGGCGCTCCAGGTGCGACTGCGCTTCGCCGTCGAAGGCCGGTGTATTGCCGGCGTTGGCATGGATGCTCTGGCTGGACGTTTCGAGACGGTTCTTGAGCTTGTCGTAATGCGGGCTGCCTTCGGTTTCCGGGTTCAGCAACTCTTCCTGGGCGCGGCCGTACTGACGCGCCCAGCCGGTGAGGGCCTTGTCCATGGCTTTCTTGTTGCTTTGGGCATCGGGTGATTGGCCTACCGCCTCGACGAATTTTTCATGCAGGTCGGTGAATTCACCGTCGGGCTTCATCTTCTCG
Source organism: Pseudomonas sp. BP8 (assembly GCF_017875955.1). Lineage (GTDB taxonomy): Bacteria > Pseudomonadota > Gammaproteobacteria > Pseudomonadales > Pseudomonadaceae > Aquipseudomonas. The sequence goes on from NZ_JAGINK010000001.1 coordinate 1,247,532, forward strand.
ATCACTTCGGGCACGGTCAGGCCGGTTTGCTCGGCGCGGGTCTCGATCTGCTGACGAACCTGGGGCATGTCGCCGGCATTCCAGAAGGCGACATGTGCCTTCTCGTAGTTGTTGGCGGCTTTCTCGACCTGATCGACACGGTATTCGGAAAGGCGAGGCAGCACCTGCACGCGGCCAGCCGTTTCTTCCGAGAACGCCGGCTCCACCGCACTCGCTTGAGCGTCCTGGGCCTTTGATCCGCCCCGCCAGGCATTGGCCAGAGCGTCCGCTCCCTTGCCCAGACCCTGCATGGCAGCACCGGTCAACGACGCCACGCCACCTACCAACTCGGCAGTGCCTCGCAACAAGGTTTCGGCACCATTGGCCTCTTGTTCCGAGCGTTTGCCAGCGGCCTTCGCGTCACCCTCATGCAGGGATGCGTTGATCCGCCGGACTTCCTCTGGGTTGAGCGAATCGACTTTCTTCTGCAGATTCTCCGTCACCTTCATCAGCGCATCGAGTGTTACGGGGTCGATGTCGTTGCGGGCAGTGGGCGCCTGGCTGGCTGGGGCATCTTGGCCTGCAGTCGTTACCTCAGGTGTGGTGTCGGGAGCAGAGGCCGGCAGCGCTGCCGGATCAATCGACCGTGCGCTCCAGGCCGGTTGCGCCGAACCCTCGGCGTTGCCTTGGTAATCCAGCTGAACAGCTTCGCCGGGTTGCACCCCAGCGCCGCTTATGGCCTGCTCGAGTTCGGCGCCCCATAGGGTTTGCTCGCCAGCGGGGGTTTTCAAGGTGACGTAGTAGCTTTTCGGTTGTGCAGAATCATCGTTGTAGGGCGCTGCGCCATGATGGACCAAGAGGCCTGCGTAACTCCGCCCCGGCTCGGCGTGCGGCCCGGCAGCAGAGTGAGCGTCGGCTGGGGCAGGCTTCTTGAGTTCATTGGGTTCCATCTGTGATTACCTTTTCGTGGGCGCCGCGTTATTCAATGGATCTGGACACAGCTCCTTTCTGGGCACGCTGATGCGCCCAATCGGTCTGTGCCCGTTGACCTGCCAATTTCTGCGACGCGTAAACGGCAAGCAATGCTTCAACTCGTTCTTTCTTGCGATAAATCGCTTCCGACAAATAATTGCTGACACCTGTCGCCCGGTTGTAGTCGACCCACAGGGCGCGGCTGGAAACGTGGGTGATGCTGTTGTTCCACTCGGCGTCGCTGAACCGACGGGTCGCTTCCGTCATCAGCATTTCCGAAACCGACATGGTGTCGTAGCCACCGATGGGAGCCGTCGGCAAAGCACCATAGCCATCGGAGTCAGACAAGTACATCTCAGGTGTTTTGCCATCTGCTTCAGCCAGCGCGGCATCGGCGTTGGCCGCAGCCACTTGCACAGGCTCCGCGGTGGAGTCGGGGGCCACGCCGCCTGAGGGAACATTGCCGAACAGGATCTCATGTTGCGCCTTGGTGTCCTTGCCCAGGATCGGGTAGTGCTCCGGGTGTCCATCCTGAATGGAATAAGTCTGGCAGAAATAGGGGGCCGGGTCAGTCTTCCAGCCGATGTCGGCCTGCCGATTGAACGCGGACGGTAACTGGGCCGGGTTGAACGGCCCACGCTGGGCATTTTCGGAAAACGCCTTGGCCCTGGCCTGATCCTTCTGCGCGGTGCCGTAGGTGAAGTGCAAATGCTTGGCCATGGTGCTGCTGGGCGTATTGCCGGAAAGACCGAGCTGCTGTCCGGGTTTTACCGTAGCCCCGCGGGTCACGCCATTAGCAAAACCGCTAAGGTGGTAGTACGCCACGATATCGCCATTGGCCCGCTTGATCAGTACCGCGTTACCCGCCGACCGTCGGCTGCCAGCAAAGGTGATGACGCCCTCAGTGGTCGCATACACCGGTTGCGACGCACCGCTGGTGGAAAAGTCCAGGCCATCGTGCATGTGCGCTTTCTGGTTGGCCGAGCCGAAGTTGCTCGAGCCGCCGCCGCGAAATTTGCCGAAACGCCCGGAAACAACTTCCTTGTCGGTCGGCGACACCATGCAGGTGTCGGCAACGGCGCCGTGGGCACAGGCCACCAGGCCCACGGCGGCAACGCCGCGCAAGATCATTCTGTTCATACCTTGCGCTCCGTCACTGCACACTCTGCTTCACGTTTTGCTTGGCTGCATCCGAAGCCGCTTCGCTGGTGCGGTCTTGCGCACCACCTGCGGTGACTTCCATCGACACCAGCGAAGCCAGCTGGGCTTCCATGCTTTCGTACTGGCGGTACTGCTTCTCCTGGATGGCCAGGTCCAGCGCCTTGATCTTCAGCAGTTCGACCAGCGCGCCGCGCTCGTTCTGGGCAGACATTACCCTGGCCCAGCTGTCGTATTCGGCCGTATTGCCCGAATAGCGTTTGACCTCGTTGCGAAAATGCACCGCCAGCGGCAGGTCGGAGCCTGTCTCTTTGCCGGTTACACCCGAGTAGTCGAGCTGAATCGCCTTGAGGCTGGCGAGCGCAGGCGAGACCAGCGCGTCCTTGCGGGCCTTGGACAGGGAATAGTCTTCGGCGGCAGACGATTTACCGGCCGATGCCGGCACCGGGCCGTCCGGCAGGCCAGCGATGTTGTTGACGAAGCCGACCTTGGCTTCATACAGGGTTTCGCCTTCCATGGCGGGTTCGAACAAGGTGGCCACGGTCAGGTCGGCGCCCGGCATCGTCCCTACCGATCTGCACAGGCCCGAATCGGCCTGGTCCTGGGTGCAGAATTTCTCGCGCGCCTTGACCAGCGTGGTCTGGGCGCTGATCGGCTCGGCGTATGTGCCTGGGGCGGCGACGATCTCGGATTTGACCCGCTGGCGAACCTCGGTGGTCATGTCGGCATCGCGGTTGCTCATCAGCGTTCGGGTCGAGTAGACCTTGCACGGCGAGAAACCTTGGCCGAACTCACCGCCGTAGTCGAAGCGAGCCTGCTTGACCCGTTCTGTCTGGGCCAGCACGTTGAGTGCGGTGGCCGTCTGCTGAGCCGAATTACGCCCCGCCTCGGCGACGGTGTTGGCGGCCAGGGCCTTCTGCTTGGTCATTACCGCGATGGCCGAGGTCAGGCGCTGGCTTTGGGTCTCGAGGATGGCCGAGAGCGAAGCGTCGACTGTCGATACCGCTGCGTTGAGCGTCTGGGTAGCCGCCGTGAATGCCGGCGAGACGACGGTTTCCTGATACTGAGGTGGGCAATAGGCCCAGGCCAAGGTCGAGGTGAGCGCCAGCGAAACGCCGAACGACACCTGCCATTTACGCGGCTCGCGCGCTTCGTCGAAGTCCTTTTTCATACGCATCTCACTGCACCGCCTGCTTGGCGGTTTCAGACAGCACCTTCTGATAGCGCGATTCCAGCGGGGCGCCGAGGCGGTCGGACGATGCCACCACCAGGGTCGCCAGGTTGGCGATCAGCCGTTGGTTCTGCTCGTACTGCTGCTGATGGATCCATACCTCGAGGCCGCCCATCTTGGCCGCCTCGACCAACAGCCCGCGCTGGGTCTGGCGCGCCAGGTTACCCGACCACTGTTCGGATTCCTTGCCGCCGAAGTACTGGTTCACCCGCAGTTTGAGCACTTCGTTGGGCGACTTGCCGCCGAACTGGGTGCTACGGGTGTTGGCCGCATTGATCGTCGACAGGCTGTAGGCCGGCACCGACAACAGTGAGTCCTTGCGGTTTTTCTGGACCATGTAGGTTTCACCGGCAGGGGTCGCGCCGGCCGCCTTGGCCAGCGCCTCATCCGGTGGGCCGATCACATGCTGGATGTAAGCGGTGCGTGCTTCGGTGGTCAACGAGTTCTCTTCCGCGGGCTCGAACAGCAGAGCGGCATTGGTGTCACCGCCGGGCAAGGTGCTCAGCGTGCACAGGCCAGCATTTGCCTCTGCGGTGGTACAGAACTTGTCACGGTGCTGTTTGAGGCGCTGCTGCATGGATTGGGCCGTCGACGTCACCAGGCGGCCAGGGGAGGCGTCGAGCACACCGACCGCTGCCTTGGCCTTGGCTGCCAGGGTGGTGAAGGCGAGGTCCATCGACTTGTTTTTCGCCACCGTGCCGCACGGGTCGAAGCCTTGGCCGGTCGCCGCGTTGAAGTCGAGGTAGGCCTTGGCGACCGAGGTGTTCTGCTGTTGCGCACGAATGGCGTTGACCAACTGTTCGGAGGTTTGCCGGTTGTTGTCCGCTACCACGTTCGCCGACAGCGCTTCCTGCTTGGTCGCAATGGCCACCGCGGAAATGATCTGCTCGAACTTGTAGCTCATCTGCGCACCGAAGCTGGTGCCAAAGGCGCCAATGTTGGCGCTGACTGACGCCGTGTGCAGGGAGATCTGTGCCGCGGTCCATGCCTCGGCGGGGCCGAAACCGTACAGCGCACCGTAGGAAAAACTGGAGATCATTGTCGACCCGGCGACAATGCCCGCTAACTTCAGGCGAAAATTCATATCACTGCCCTGTGAGCATTGGCACGCGACGATCCGTCACCTGCCCTACGAGAGAGTTGGCAGCCATCGCACTCATCGCCGAGGTGGCGAGCTGCTGCGACTGAGCGGCGTTGCAGGCGGCGCTGTTGCAGTCGATGTGCGCCTCGGCGCGCTGATCGGTGATCATCGCGGTGTAGGCATACGCCGCCGCCTCGCCTTCGGGGGCGAGGGTGGTCTCGCTGAAAGGCCCGGCGTAGTCCACATCCCAGCCCTGCATGCCGTTGGCATTGAGGGTGCACATGCCCTGCCGGGCCTCGGACACGGTGCAGTAGGTATCGCGGTGCATGGCCAGGGCCGCCTGATCGGCAGTTGCCCTGGAACCGACGCGCTGCGAGGCGTAGGTGGCCATCAGCTTCGCCGCGTCCTTGTCACGCTGCGACACGGCCTCCACGAACAGCTTGCCTTGTTCCTGGGCCGTGCATTTGATGGTCACCGGCTGGCCGACTGCCGAATCGAACGAGGTCACCGCCTTCATCACTCGGTTGGACATCTCGATGGTGCCTACCGCGTTGGCCAGCTGCTTTTTCGAATCGCTGTCCATCTGCGAGACGACGTTGGCCGACAGCGCGGTCTGCTTGACCGTCACCGACCAGGCACTCATCTCGCTCTGCATCGTGCTGATGAAGGTCAGCACCGACGCCCAGCTCAGCGCCTGGGCAGGCAGCGCCGTGATCCCTACGCTCAGACCCACCGCCAAAACTGCTGCGATCTTTTTCATCGACAGCCCCTTTTAGTTGAACAGGCCCGCGGCGGAGCTGGATGACCCGCTGCTCGAACTCGACGAGGAGCTGGTCGAGCTACTGGACGACGTGCTGGTCGCCGGTGCTGCGCTGGCAGGCGCCGCCACGCTGTTGGTGGTTGCCGGGGCCGTGGTGCCGGCACCGGTGCCACCGCCGAAGTCGGTCTGCACGTAATTGAACGGGTTGACGTCGACGGTGTAGGTGGCTTCGTAGCCTGCCGCGGCGTGGTGGTAGCCGCTGCCCAGCTCCGGATCGAGGGTGTTCATGCCTTTGCTGACCAGGCCGTTGGTCAGGCCGTTGAGATCGCCCAGCGACGAGCCGCTGCTGACCTTGCCAATGGCCTGGTTGATCGGGGTGGTCACCATCGACGCGACTTGCTGGACCGCCGAACAGACTTTTTTCTGTGCGTACTGCAAGACTGCCGCCTGGGCCGACGCGAGGATGCTGCCCAGGCTCGGGATCGAGCCGGACAGGTCGAACAGGCTGCCCAAGCCACCGAAGCAGTCAGCCGTGGCGCTGAACAGCGATTCGACATTGGGAGTGGCCGACGCCAGCTCGGTGTGGATTTTCAGCGCATCGCTGATCGAGGCGCCGATGGTGCCTTGCTTGGTGCCATCGGCACAGTCCTCGGCATCGGCCTTGATCGCATCGGCGACGACGGAGTCCTGCTGCGAGATGAGGCTGCTCGACGTCGCGCCCAGGCTGCTGGTCGCGCCGAACGCCGGCCCGGCCAGCACCAGCCAGGCGCCCAGCACCCCGCCCAGCAGCGCGCGCTTGCCCACAGATTTGCCTATCGCCTGGGCGACAGGATTCAAGCGTCCCTTATACATCTGCGTAACTCCCCATGATCTGTGTTATCTCGCGCAGCCGCTCCCCGCAGAAAATCTCGCTGAGCAGGTGCGTCTTGCTGAAGGCATCCAGCCGGCGTTGCAACGCCGCCAGGTCCTGCGACTGCGATGAGTCGCTCCCTAACAGTGCTGCCAGCGCTCCAGTGAACCCTTCATTGCGCTGCGCGACATACCGCATCAGGTACATGCAGCGCGACGAGGTGAGGTGTGCCAGTAGCTCGGCGAATGGCTGCGGAAGCCGATGCAGCACGCGTGCATAGGCCTCCACGAAGGTCTGGATCTCTTGCATCAGCAGCGGAATTTCGAACTGTTGCCCGGGGGCGTCTTCGTCAAAATCCACAGCCCAGCGGTCGACCTGGTCCATGGCCATCAGAAAATTCACCAGTTGGACATTGCGCGACGACTTGGCGAAGTGGCCCAAAACGCCGTGTGCGGTGAGATCAAGCTGGTCGATGGGCGGCACGGCCGCATCTGAGGTTCTGTCTTCGTCCATTCCCTGCACTCGCTTAAAGCATACTGAAATACGCTAAAATGCATCCTGTTTCTAATTCTCTATCAAAAATGCTGGCGTATCAACTTTTTGACAGGGAGATAAGGAGTTTGTTGGGAAGGCAAATGGCCATATTTGGCCAGTGGGGCAGTGGCGCAAAGGCTTATTCGAAAGCGTTCGTGACCGGTATCAGTACAGCTGGGGGCGCTAGCAATAACCCATGCGCTCACCTGCACGGCGCTATGCATAGTTACGCGATGCACTGAAGGTCAGATGCAAACCGACGCGATGCGCGCCGGTCGAAGGCTCAACTGATCGCTTCGTGCGCAACGACTGCATCACCGCGCACGCAATCCTTTCCGCGTCTTAGAAGTTCTGCATCGTTCGGCATTTGGGAAATGCCGAACACCCCCAAAACTGCTGCCCCGCCTTGGCACCTGACTTGAACGTCCGAATCAGCAGCGAACTGCCACATTTCGGGCATTGCCTCTCGGCTGTCGGATCGCTGCGGCGCTTGAGGTTTTGTACATGCTCACGCTGCGTGGCGAGGGTGGGCGCGCGGCGGTTGGTTTGCAGGGCTAGCAGCATCGCGTCGACTTCTGACTCGCTGAAAACTGGCTGCTGAAATGACTTGATGTAGCGAATGAATTTGCTGCCTTGGGTAACGTTGGCGGGCATTTGCGTTTTGAGTGTGCTGTCACCGACGAAGGTGATCACTGAATGCAAATACTCGGCGCTTACGCCCAAGCTCATTTCCAGTGCTTTGAGGTGTTTGTAGTTCTGCCGCAGCGGGTTCTGGAATTTGAAGGTGCGCTTGTAGAGTTTCTGCGTCCACTGCGCTTGCTTTTCGCTGCCGAAGATCCAACCGCTCATGTTTTTCGTTTCCAGCACGAAAATGCCGTACACCGAGAGGAAAGCGTGGTCGATCTGGGTGGTGCCGTCGAGTGTGTCCAGGGTGATGTTGTGCAGGCGGCGATAGGTTCGCTCGTCCAGGTGCAGCCAAGCGAAGTAGCGTACGAGCAGCTCGCCCAGATAGCCCTTTACTCCTGGATTCTTGAGTGCAAAAAGCAAGATGACGAGCGGGATAAACCAGCTCAGGGTGTCCCAGTTCTTGGAGATGATAGCGGTGAAGTCCATTTTTCAACCTTTCAGCAGTCCATTGTGCCGAGGATTTTACCGAAATTTGCCGTGAGGGCACGTTGAAGCGAATGCTAAGGCATTGATATTTAGTGATTTTCAGAAAAGAAGCAGGCGGTTCTTGCTTGATCTGTGCAAGGCGTATTCATTGGCCCCTTACTGACGTCTTGGTATCCTTGATAGCACACCTGTTTTCTGGCGCCTGCCAAATATGAGTGGAGCTACAATCATGGAATACGACGACAAACTTATTGAAGATGCAGCGCTGGCCCTCTTGGCAGCATTCAGCTCTGAGCATGGCAATGCCTGGAAGGGTTTCGACTTCGAGGTGATGAATCGATTGCATGAACAAGGGCTTATCAGCGATCCGGTAAATAGGAATAAATCGATTTGGTTGACGGAGGAAGGCCTAAAGCGAGGGCGGCAGGTGGCTGAGCGCTTGTTTGGAGGGAGCAATGAGACCATTGATGTATCTAATTCTGATACTTGATATACGGTGTATGCGTATATGTCGTTTAGCTTCAGGGATAAGGCTGTATAGAGGGCGGAGGGCGCTATGTGTCGCGGAGATAACTTAGCGCTATCAACGCCCTTATTTAACAGAAAAAGTCGGTCAGCTATCAGCTACGCCAGCAGAGGCGGCCGCGATCATCGTCCTAATCGTGATGAACATCGGCGTAGTCCCATCAACACCCGCCTTGTCCAAAGTCTCAAAACCGAGCGACTGGTAGAATTTGATCGCTTTGGGTGCTGCATCAAGATACATCCCTTTAATAGGTATGGTCATGTGTACAGTGATAGCCTGATCGAAAGCGATCATCAGCAGCTCTCCGCCAATGCCTTGTCGTTGATAAGACACGTCAACAGCAAGCATGCTCAGCTTGACCGCCGGAACCTGAGGGGGTTGATATCCGTGTTCCAGATAATTCTGAACCCGCGCTTTATCCAAAATAAGAAAGGTCAGTGTGCATATAGCAATCAGCTCTCCTTTATCGTTTATCGCGCCAATGCCAGTGACGTTCTCGCTCTTCAAGGCCCGCTTTAGTTTGCTCTTGAAGTATTCGTCGAGGAACGCTTCTCCGCAGCTGAAGGTCTTGGGGAATATATAGGAGGAATAATGCGCGCGCAGGTTGCTATCTATTTCGTAATTACCGATCTCTTGCACGTGTATTTTTACTCCTCATGAGTTTAACCAGCGCTGGGGGTGGAGTTGCTTCTTCATCTCCCTCGCGAAGAATTTCGTGTAGCCGAGAGAATGCTTTCTCCGAGAGCTTCAGGCGGTTGTAGTTTTCCATGACTGCTTCGGCTTCTTTGAAAGCGGAAGCCATGATGAAAGACGTCATGTCGAGACCTGAAATGGTTGCCGCTTTGCGGATGAACTCTTTGGCGAACTCAGTCGTCTTGAGATCAAGGCGCGCAGTTTTTGCTGCGTTCAAGTTTTCAACGGGTGTTGGCATTTGGTCACCTGCTATTGGAACTGGATGGTGTCTTATTCCTTGAGGTCATTCCGCATGCCAATATCGCTTGCGTACATTGGATTTGGTTAGGTCTATCATCTTGCTTCCTTACGGTTTTCTAGCTGTTTAACGTCAGTTTCAATCTGATTTTCAACCAGTATCTGTATCGATTAATTACTGTTTGATTTTCACTGGATGTCGTTCGAGCTTGGCTCGTACGTACAATAGACGGGTCGGTCGTAGGCGTCAAGGTCGTACGGTTGATGTACGGACGGCTGGTGCAACGCGCGCTAGGATCTGTGGCCGGCTTACTGAACTCCAGATTCCAGGCACAAAAAAAGACGCCCTGGGGCGTCTTCTTCTGAGGATTTGGTGGAGCCGGGGGGATTTGAACCCCCGTCCGCCAGTACTCCGCTGTCGGTACTACATGCTTAGCCGTCTCTACTGAGTTAATCCGCAGCCGCCCGAGTGGCAGGGTGCTTTGGACGAGTTGTGTAAGTTTTAGTCGCTTTGCCCACAACGTGCTACACGACGATCCTGTTCTGTATGACAATCACTTCGGGTTTACAGGCATCCCCTAGTGATTGCTGGAGCCGAAGCTACCAGGAGAGCGGGCTCAGCTGCTTACGCAGCGAGAGCGTAACCCTCGTAGTTTTCGTCATTGGCAACTATAGAAAGTTGCAACAGTGGATTTACGAGTTCTGTTACCAACTCGGCATGCACCTAGAGTTTCGCGACCGGCGTCGAATCCTAATCGGCCCCACACTCAGCTCTAGCTGAACGCGCTTTTCAGCACGCAAGGCGGAGTATACGCCTTTACGCGGGCGACGTCGACAGCCTGTCCTGTCGCCCGTGATTCAGGCTCACGCGCCGCCGCTACCGCCGGAGCTGCCGCTGCCTTTTTCAGTCTTCTCGAGACGTTCCAGCACCTTGCTGGTAATGGCGATGCATTCTTCGGTGTCGCCCGACGCTTGGGCGGCCTTGGCTTTGTCGACATGGTCGGTGATGGTCTTGTCGAGGCCTTCTGAGGTCGTGCCGGCCGTGGTCATCTGGTCGTCGATCTTCTGCAGGTTCATGGCGCAGAGATCATCGGCTGCAAACACCGGCGAGGCCAGCAGGGTAGCGGCCGCGAACAGGGCTGAGAGCGCAGTACCTTTCATGGGTGTCTCCTTCTGGAAGGCCTCTGGAAGGTGGGCCTGTTAGGTGGACTGCGCCGCTTGAGCGAGGGTTCAATCGGAGTGCTGGCCTGCTGACATGGGTGGCACTTCAGTGTGGCGGCGTCGGTTCGGTCTTGCCGTTTTCGATGTCGTCCGCGATGGCTTTGGCGAAGGCGCTGAAGTAGCGTGCTGCGCACAGGAGCAGGCGGTCGCCTTCCATTTCGGCTTCGTAGGTGAGGTAGCGGACCAGGCCGAGGAGGACGGAGATTTCTTCGTGAGCGCGTTCGGCGGGGACGCCGGGCTGGATGCGGTAGAGGTCTAGGCAGGTTTCGAGACCTGCTGTGGTCCAGTTGTTGGGGGCTTGGCTCATGCGGGTGCTCCTTGCTCGGCGTTGTAGAGGCCGGTGAGGGCGTGCTCGATCAGGGCGCGGGCGGAGCGGGGTGGGTCGGGAACAATTTTCTTCATGATGTAACTCCTAGGGCGGTCAGGAGCTGCTATCAGAATTCCTCTCACAGAATTGAGGGTGGCAGCTGTTCGCGGTGTGAGAGACCGGACCTAGGTACCCGGCCAGGACGAATCCTGCCCGCGCACAGCTGCCATATTGGCTACCACTAGGTCGGGCTCTCACACCCCGTCGCCGGACATCGACGACCCCAGGAAATTAGCCCCTGCTGCACTTGCTGAACAACAGTGAAACGGCTGCAGCGGTCGTAGGATAATTCCCAAGCACGTTGGAGCTGAAGCATTTGGTTCCAGATTCGGAAATATCCTACGCCGGGAGACCGTAGGCGAGGGCTTTGCCCTCGTTTCGCAGGGCAAGCCAGCTCCTACAGGTTTTGGGTCAACCTTTGGGTGGGTGGAGAGCCTGTGGGGCGATCCTTGGAGAGGCTGGCATCGGCGGGGGTGGTGAGACCGTAGGCGAGGGCTTTGCCCTCGATTCGCAGGGCAAGCCAGCTCCTACAGGTTTTGCGTCAATCTTTCGGCTGGTAGAGAACCTGTAGGAGCGGGCTTGACCCGCGAACACCGGCCAAGCCGGTGCCATACACTGCGGTGTCCGCACTGAGCACGTTACGGGCTTCGCAGCGTGATCTCAAATACTCCGCGCCCGGGTCACCCGATCCACCAGGTAAACCAACCCGTGATAGTCGATGCCGCTGTGGCTCGACAAGCCAATCTCGCAAGTCCGGCTAGTCGAAATCCCTTCGCTGCAATACTGCACCGCATCCTTCAAGCTGCGCAGCGAGTGCGCGTTCAACTCCGGCGTAGTAAACCCCTTGTCCCCGGCAAACCCACAGCAATGAATCCCCTCGGGGATCACCACTTGCTTACTGCAACGCCGCGCCAGGTCAATCAGCGCCTGGCTCTCGCCCAAGTGCTGCGTACTGCAGGTCACATGCACTGCCACCGGCGCCTCCTGGGGGGTGAACTCCAGGCGGTCGACCAGATGAGTGCGGATAAACCGCACAGGGTCATACAGGTCGAGCCGGGTCTCGCCCAGGTCCTGCACCAGACGCAAGGTGCACGGGCTGGTGTCGCAGTAGATCGGGTCAAGCCCACCGCGGCTCGCATGCAGCAGTGCGGCGATCAGCTCCTGGCGTTTGTGCTCGGCCTGTTCGGCATAGCCCTTGGACGCAAACGGCTGACCGCAACAAAGGCTGTCGGAATTTTCCGGAAATACCACCTGATAACCGGCCTTCTCCAGTAGCGCGCGGGTCTTGTCGAGCAATGAGCTCTGCTCACGATCGGCATACGCCGGCCCCATCACCCGCGATACGCACGCCGCCAGGTAGACCACCCGCGGCCGGGCGTCGTTGCTCGCCGGACCGAAGTCGATGGCGCGCAAGGGCTGCGGCATGGCTGAGGTCCACTGGGGGACGCGACCGTTGCTGAGTTTGCTCACCGACGCGCTGATCTGCGCTAAACGTGGCGCACCGAGCAGCTTGCGCGCGCCGTTGGCGGCGGCCAGGGTAAAGCGGGCGCCACGCAGGGCGGTGCGGAAATGTTCGGCCAGCCAGTCGGCGGTCTTGGCATGCTCGGCCGACTGGCCGCGCAACTTCTTCACCAGCTCGCCGGTGTTGATCCCGACCGGGCAGCGCTGGGCACACAGGCCGGTCGCAGCGCAGGTGTCGATGCCCTGGTATTGATAGGTGCGCAGCAGCTCGCGAACGTCTTCGCCAGCACGCTTTTTCGCCTGGATATCCCGCCACATGACGATGCGCTGACGTGGGCTGAGGGTCAGCCCTTTGGACGGGCAGACCGGTTCGCAGAAGCCGCACTCGATGCACTTGTCGACGATCTCGTCGGCAGCCGGCAGCGGCTTGAGGTGCTTGAGGTGGATGGCCGGGTCTTCGCTCAGCACCACGTCAGGGTTGAGGATGCCGTTGGGGTCGAGCAGGCGCTTGAGTTGCCACATCAATTGGTAGGCATCATGGCCCCACTCCAGCTCGACGAAGGGCGCCATGTTGCGGCCGGTGCCGTGCTCGGCCTTGAGCGAGCCGCCAAACTCGACTGCGACCAACTGGGCGACGTCGTCCATGAACGCCTGGTAACGGGCGACTTCGCTGGCGCTGTTGAAGCCTTGGGTGAAGACGAAGTGCAGATTGCCTTCCAGTGCGTGGCCGAAAATGATTGCTTCGTCGTAGCGGTGCTTGTCGAACAGCTGAATCAGCCGGTTGACGCCCTCGGCCAGTTGCTCGACGGGGAAGGTGACGTCTTCGATGATGACCGTAGTACCGGTCTGACGTACCGCGCCGACAGCAGGGAAAGTGTCCTTGCGAATTTTCCATAGCAAGTTGTACACCGCCGGGTCTTCGCTGAAGTCGACCTTCTGCTCCAGCGGGAAGTGGGCGATCGAGGCCATGATCAGCGTGAGTTGCTCATGCAGCAGGCTCTGGCTGGCGGCGCGTGATTCGATCAGCAGGGCGCAGGCGTTGTCCGACAGTGCCTTGACCCACAGCGGCATGCCGGGTTTGTCCTGCACCGAGCGCATGCTGCGCCGGTCGAGCAGTTCGACCGCCGACACCGGCTGCTGCTTGAGCACGGTGACCGCCTTGCAGCAGCTTTCCACGTCAGGGAAGACGATCAGCGCCGAGGCCTTGTGCGGGTGGTCGAGCACGGTGTCGTAGGTGACCGCGCTGATAAAGCCCAGCGTGCCTTCGGAACCGACCAGCAAGTGCTGCAGGATATCCAGCGGCTGGTCGTAGTCCACCAGCGCATTGAGCGATAGGCCGGTGGTGTTCTTCAGGCGGTACTTGTGGCGGATTTTCGCGGCCAGTTCGGTGTTGGCGCGGGTCTCGCGGCCTAGCCGGGCGAGCTCGTTGAGCAGGCCGGCGTGGCTCTGTTCGAAGGCGGCGACGCTGGCCGGGTCTTCACTGTCCAGGCGGGTGCCGTCAGCCAGCACCAAGCGCAGGCCGGCGAGGGTGTGGTAAGTGTTCTGGGCGGTGCCGCAGCACATGCCGCTGGCGTTGTTGGCGACGATGCCGCCGATCTTGCAGGCGTTGATCGAGGCCGGGTCGGGGCCGATCTTGCGCCCGAACGGGGCGAGCCAGGCGTTGGCTTGGGCGCCGATTACACCGGGCTGCAGGCGAATCTGTTCGCCTTGGCCGCGGATCTCTTTGCCGTTCCAGTTATCGCCCAGCACGATCAGCACCGAGTCGCTGATGGCCTGGCCAGAGAGGCTGGTGCCGGCGGCGCGGAAGGTCACCGCGACGCGATCGCGCTGGGCCAGGTGCAGCAGGCCGACCACTTCATCCTCGGACTCGACGCGCACCACCAGCTTGGGGATCAGCCGATAAAAGCTGGCGTCGGTGCCAAAGGCCAGGGTCGAGGTCGGGTCGTAGAAGCGGCGTTCGGCCGGGATCAGGCGCGCGGCGTCGCTAACAAAGGTGGCGGGCAGGCTCATGCAGTCTCCTCGCGGGGCCGGCGCATCTGCTGTGCGCCGTGCCCCGGGCAATCAGGCGGGTGTGTCGGGCGGGCGCGTTCAGGCGCCCAGTTCGCGGACCAGCGAATCGCGGCTGATCTCGCTGATCGACTTGGCGCCGGTCAGCACCATGGCCACGCGCATTTCCTTTTCGAACAGTTCGAGCAGGTTCTTCACCCCGGCCTGGCCATGTGTGGCGAGGGCCCAGAGGAAGGCGCGGCCGATCAGCACGCTGTCGGCGCCGAGGGCGATCATGCGCACCACGTCGAGGCCGCTGCGGATGCCTGAGTCGGCGAGGATCTTGATCTCGCCCTTGACCGCGTCGGCGATGGCTGGCAATGCGCGGGCACTGGACAACACGCCGTCGAGCTGGCGGCCGCCGTGGTTGGAGACGACGATGCCGTCGGCGCCGAATTTGACCGCGTCGCGGGCGTCTTCCGGGTCGAGGATGCCCTTGATGATCATCGGGCCGTCCCAGAATTCGCGGATCCACTCAAGGTCTTTCCAGGAGATCGACGGGTCGAAGTTGTTGCCCAGCCAGCCGATGTAGTCGGCCAGGCCGGTCGGGTTGCCACGGTAGGTGGAGATGTTGCCCAGGTCATGCGGGCGGCCCATCACGCCGACGTCCCACGCCCACTGCGGGCGGGTCATGGCTTGCAGCATGCGGCGCATTGGGCCGTTGGCGCCGCTCATGCCGGAGTGGGCATCGCGGTAGCGCGCGCCGGGTACCGGCATGTCGACGGTGAACACCAGGGTCTTGACTCCGGCGGCCTTGGCCCGCTCCAGCGCATTGCGCATGAAGCCGCGGTCTTTCAATACATAAAGCTGGAACCACATCGGCCGGTTGATGGCCGGGGCGACTTCTTCGATCGGGCACACCGACACCGTAGACATGGTGAAGGGAATGCCGTGCGCGGCAGCGGCGCGGGCGGCCTGCACTTCGCCGCGGCGGGCGTACATGCCGGTGAGACCAACGGGGGCGAGGGCCACAGGCATGCTCAGGGTTTCGCCAAACAGTTGGGTCTGCAAACTCAACTCGGACATGTTCTTCAGCACGCGCTGACGCAGGGCGATGCTGGCCAGGTCTTCGACGTTGTGGCGCAGGGTGTGCTCGGCGTAGGCGCCACCGTCGGCGTAGTGGAACAGGAAGGGCGGCAGCTTGCGCTGGGCCGCGGCGCGATAGTCGGTGGAGGCGGAAATGATCATGGATTCTCGCTGTAAAGGTGGAGAGGGGCGGCTGCCGGGCGCGCCGTAGCGGACCCGGCCCCTGTCACTTTAGTGGTGAACCAGCATGCCGGTGAGCCAGTAGGCCTGGACCAGTGTGATCAGGCCGACGATGGTGGCGAAGAACAGGCTGTGCTTGACGGTGAAGCGGAACAGGTCCGACTCCTTGCCGACCAGGCCGGTAGCGGCGCAGGCGACGGCGATCGATTGCGGCGAGATCATCTTGCCGGTCACGCCGCCGCTGGTGTTGGCCGCCACCAGGAGGGTGTCGCTGACCCCGATCTGGTGCGCGGTGGTCGCCTGCAGCGAGCTGAACAGGGCGTTCGACGAGGTGTCGGAGCCGGTCAGGAATACGCCCAGCCAGCCGAGGAACGGCGAGAAGAACGGGAACGCGGCGCCGGTGCCGGCGAGTACCAGGGCCATGGTCGAAGACATGCCCGAGTAGTTGGTAACGAAGGCGAAAGCCAGCACCATGCCGATCGACAGGATTGGCCAGCGCAGCTCCCAGAAGACTTCCTTCAAAGTGGTAAGACCAGTTTTGAAGTTGATCTTGAGCACGGCCATGGAGATCAGCGCGGAGAGGAAGATCGCCGTGCCGGTGGCCGAAATCGGGTCGAGCTTGAACACCGCAGGCATGGCGGTTGGAGCGGCAACGATTGGTGCGGTCTTGATCACCAGTTGATCAAGGTGCGGGATGGCGAAGTTGAACACCAGGTTGTACAGCGCGCCGCCTGGGGCGAACGCGGCCTTGAACGGCTTCAGGGTCCAGATCGTCACCAGCACGGTGAGGATCAGGAACGGCGACCAGGCCTTGAAGATTTCCCCGAAGCTGTAGGGCGATGGCTGGCTGCCGCTGGATTGCACCACGGCGGCGCCGACACTGCCTTGGGCGGCGGCGAACGAGCGTTTTGGCTGCCAGACTTTGAGGAACAGGGTCAGCGAGATCAGGCTGGCCAGGGCCGAGGTGATGTCCGGCAGCTCGGGGCCGATGAAGTTCGAGGTGAAGTACTGGGTGACGGCGAAGCTCAGGCCGGCGACCAAGGCGGCGGGCCAGGTTTCTTTGACGCCGCGCAGGCCGTCCATCATGAACACCAGCCAGAACGGCACGAACAGCGACAGCAGTGGCAGCTGGCGGCCGGTCATGGCGCCAATGTGGAAGGCGTCGATGCCGGTTACCTGGCCAGCGACAATGATCGGGATGCCGAGGGCGCCGAAGGCCACCGGTGCGGTGTTGGCAATCAGGCACAGGCCGGCGGCGTACAGTGGGTTGAAGCCCAGGCCGACCAGCAGTGCGGCGGTGATCGCCACGGGGGCGCCGAAGCCTGCTGCACCTTCGAGGAAGGCGCCGAAGCAGAAGCCGATCAGCAGCACTTGCAGGCGTTGGTCGTCGGTGATCGACAGCACCGAGCTGCGGATCACTTCGAACTGGCCGCTCTTGACCGTGAGTTTGTAGAGGAACACCGCGGCAACGATGATCCAGGCGATCGGCCACAGGCCGTAGAGGAAGCCATAGCCGGCAGCGGCCAGGGCCATGTCCACCGGCATGTTGAAGGCAAAGATCGCCACCAGGATCGACAGGCCCAGGGTGATGCTGCCCGCCACGTGGCCTTTGAGGCGAAACACGGCGAGGGCCAGGAAGAAGAATACGATCGGGATGACCGCCGCCATTGCGGACAGGCCAAGACTTCCCAGGGGGGTATAGAGTTGTTGCCAGGTTTGCATATGGGGTGGCCCCTAATTGTTGTTGGTCAGCACTGGCATTGGATAATTGGTAAGACCAATTTACAATGTCTGGACGCTAGGTTAAAAGCGCGGCTGCGCCCGTGTCAATTTGTCTCGGGGCAAACTTTGGTCGGATGCCGATGAGTGGGCGGGTGATGGCGGGGCAAAATCGCCAACTGATGCGTGTCGGAACGGCCTGGATAGGCCAGAATAGGCGCCCCCGAATTCGGTGCGGGGTTTGTGGAGAGCATGTGATGGTTTTTGATCAGGTCCGCCAACGGCGCCTGTCCGACGACATTGTCGAGCGGCTGGAAGGGATGATTCTCGAGGGCACACTGACATCGGGTCAGCGGCTGCCGGCCGAGCGCGCCCTTGCCGAGCAATTCGGCGTGTCGCGGCCATCGCTGCGCGAAGCGATCCAGAAGCTGGTGGCCAAGGGGCTGCTGGTGAGTCGCCAGGGTGGCGGCAACTATGTCGCGGCGTCGCTGGGTGCGACGTTCAGCGATCCGCTGCTGCAGTTGCTTGAGCACAGCCCGGAAGCGCAGCGTGACTTGCTCGAGTTTCGCCATACGTTGGAGGCTTCATGCGCTTATTACGCGGCGCAGCGTGCCACTGAGCCGGACCGCGAGCGGCTCAAGGCGGCGTTTGATGCGTTGCAGGATTGTTATGCGCGCAAGGATGAGGTGAGCCGGGTGGAGGAAGGCGCGGCGGATGCGCGCTTCCACCTGGCGATTGCCGAGGCCAGCCACAATGCGGTGTTGCTGCATACCATTCGTGGCCTGTTCGATTTGCTCAAGCGTAACGTGGTGACCAACATTGGTGGGATGTATCAGCAGCGTACGGAGACGCGCGACATGCTGATCGGGCAGCACCGTGAGCTGTACCAGGCGATTGTCGAGGGCAGGGCGGAGGAAGCGCGGGAGGTGTCGAGCCGGCACATTTTGTATGTGCAGGAGGTGCTCGAAGAGGCGCAGCAAGAGGCCCAGCGCGTGGCGCGGGCGGAGCGGCGCAACGGGCGCTAGGAACTGAAAGTTGCCCCGCGGCCTTCGCGAGTAAACCGTTCCCCCAGCGTTTTCGCCGGACTCAAACGGTTGCGCTCAACCTGTAGGAGCGGGCTCGCCCCGCGAAGAGGCCAGCTCATCCACTGTGGTGCATGGCACCGGCTCTGCCGGTTTCGCGGGGCAAGCCCGCTCCTACAGGGTTCCACTAAATCAATGAGTTAGCGTGAGCTCTGTGAGAGCGGGGTTGAGCCCGAACCTGCAACCAGGCAGTGCCAGCAGGCGGAAGTCAGTCTTCCTTGCCCTTGTTACGCACGGCGCGCTGGATCTCGCGGTTGGAGTCGCGTTCGCGCTGGGTGTCGCGCTTGTCGAACTCCTTCTTGCCCTTGCCAAGCGCGATCTCGCACTTGATCAGGTGCTTGCTCCAGTACAACGCCAACGCCACGCAGGTATAACCCTTCTGCGACACGGCGGCCTCTACACGCTCAAGCTCGCGCTTGTTCAGCAGCAGCTTGCGGGTGCGGATAGGGTCGGCGATGACGTGGGTGCTGGCGGCGGTCAGCGGGGCAATATGGCTGCCGAACAGCCAGGCTTCACCGTCTTTGAGCAGCACGTAGCTGTCCGTCAGGTGTGCCTTGCCGGCCCGCAGGCTCTTTACTTCCCAACCGGACAGGACCAGCCCGGCCTCGAACTTGTGTTCGATGAAGTAATCGTGTCGCGCCTTCTTGTTTTGCGCGATGGTCCCGGTCGGATGTTTCTTTTGCTTAGCCATAGGGGCCGCATTATAGGCAGTCGTGGCGTCGTCGGCTACGGGATTTCGGTGTGCTTGAGCCTGCCGATTGAATCCCGGACAATGCAGGCGCTGTGCATTGCACAGAACCTGTTTTTCGGTGCGCTGTGAAGCGTCGCCGCCCAGCCTTGGAAGTGACGCCTGGATGACTACCCATATTCAACGCTCCGCCCTGCTGCCGTACCCTGCCCAGGCGCTCTACGATCTGGTCAACGATGTGGCCAGCTATCCGCAGTTCTTGCCGTGGTGCTCGGCCTCGACCGTGATCGAAAGCAGTGACAGGCACATGCGGGCCAAGCTGGAAGTGGCCAAGGGCGGCATGAGCCAGCAATTCGTTACAAGTAATGTGCTGGTGCCGGGGCAGTCGATCGAGATGAACCTGGTGGAGGGGCCGTTCAGCCAGTTGCACGGTGTATGGGTGTTCAAGCCATTGGGTGAGAAGGCCTGCAAGATCAGTCTCGATCTGTCGTTCGATTACGCCGGGCCGATCGTGCGGGCTACCTTGGGCCCGCTGTTCAATCAGGCGGCCAATACCCTGGTTGATGCCTTCTGCCAGCGTGCCAAGCAACTTAATGGCTGAGTAGCGCTAAACAGCAGGCACAAAAAAGCCCGGGCCATGGTCCGGGCTTTTTCTTGTCGCTGCAGTTTATTGCGGCGAGGTATCCAGCGGTGCTGGTGTCGGGACCGGGGTGGTCTCGATGGTGTCGATCTCGCGCTGGATCGACTCTTCAACAGAGCCTGGCTTGGCCGGCTTCTCTGCGGGCTGGCTCGGCTCGGTCGGCTCGCCGGGCTGTGCCGCCGGGCTGACACTGGTGTCGCCGCTGCCGCCAAGAATCTCCTGGTCTTTACTCACGCCTGGCATGAAGTCGCCAGACAGGCTGACCAGCTGATCACCTTCATTGAAGAAGATGCTCATGCGCTCCTGCTGACGTTTACCGCCACCGGGCTGCAGGCTGTAGAGATAATCCCAACGGTTGGTGTTGAACGTATCCTGAATGAGGGGATTGCCCATGATAAACCTTACTTGCCGTCGGGTCATTCCCGGGCGTAATTGGTCTATCATGTCTTGCGTGACGACATTGCCCTGCTGGATGTCGATTTTGTAAACCCCGGGAAACGAGCAACCGGCGAGTGCGAGCAGTCCCACGAGGGTGAGGCTGGTTAGCAAGAGCTTGGACTTTTGCATCGGTGGGCGACTTCCACTATCTTGGCTGGACAACGTAAACCCCGATCATACCCGTATTAAGAGAAGCTGCGAAGCAGCATCGGCGAGAAAGCTGACCATGGTTGAAAATAGCGAACTGCGCAAAGCTGGTCTCAAGGTGACACTGCCTCGAGTCAAAATCCTACAGATGCTGGACTCGACAGAGCAGCGTCACATGAGTGCCGAGGATGTTTACAAGGCATTGATGGAAGCTGGCGAAGACGTCGGTCTGGCTACTGTCTACCGCGTACTGACACAGTTCGAGGCGGCGGGTCTGGTTGTACGTCACAACTTCGACGGCGGCCACGCGGTATTCGAGCTGGCTGACGGCGGCCACCACGACCATATGGTCAACGTGGAAACCAGCGAAGTCATCGAGTTCTTCGATGCCGAGATCGAAAAGCGTCAGAAAGAGATCGTGGCTGAGCATGGCTTCGAGCTGGTGGACCACAATCTGGTCCTGTACGTGCGTAAGAAGAAGTAACGATTTCGATCGTTATTGAAAGCGGAGGCGACCTTAGGGTCGCCTTTGTGCTTTCTGGGGTGGGGCTTTTGGGGGTTCGAAATGGGTGTCTGGCTTGAGCTTGCCGGGGCTGCTTCGCAGCCCTTTCGCGACACAAGGCCACTCCTACAGGAGGTAGCGCTAGGCTCTTGAGCGGCGCGGTCCCTGTGGGGTCGGTCGTACACCTGCGAAGGGGCCCGCACTGACCGACTAAGGATGCTCAAATCTTACTGGTAACGACCATCTTGCGCGCATGCGCCAACGATTCCTTGGTCAGATCGATCCCGCCCAACATCCGCGCCACTTCCTCGACCCGCTCACGCTTGCCCAGGTTAGCCACTGCAGTATGGGTGGTTTCGCTGTTGCGCACTTTATGTACAAACAGATGGTGATGCCCTTGCGCCGCCACCTGCGGCAAGTGAGTCACTGTGAGGACTTGGCCACGATCACCGAGCCGGCGCAGCAACTGCCCGACGATCTCGGCGGTAGGTCCGCCAATCCCTACATCGACTTCATCGAAGACCAGCGTAGGAATCCGCGAGGTCTGCGCGGTGATCACCTGAATCGCCAGGCTGATACGCGACAGCTCGCCGCCCGAGGCGACCTTGGCCAGCGCCTTGAGTGGTTGCCCGGGGTTGGCACTGACCAGCAGTTCGATCTGCTCCAGGCCATGCGGTGACAGCTCGCTGCTCTCGAATGGCGTCAGCTCGATGCAGAAGCGCCCGCCCGGCATGCCCAGGCGCTGGACTTCCTGCTCCACCGCCGTTGCCAGCTGCTTGGCCGCCTGCTGGCGCAAGGCGCTAAGTTCGGTGGCCTTGGCCTGGTAGTGCTGGGCGTATGCCGCCAGCTCCTCGCCAAGGCGCTCGAGCGATTCGTCGCTGGCGTTGAGCCCTTCGAGCTCTTCCATCAATCGCTGCTGCAGGTCCGGCAGCTGGGTAGGGTGCACGCGGTGCTTGCGTGCCAGTGTATAAATAGTGTCGAGGCGTTCTTCCAGGGCCTGCAGGCGCATCGGGTCGGCGTCGAAGTTATCCAGGAAGCGATTGAGTTCTCCCACCGCTTCCTCGACCTGGATCTGCGCGCTGGCAATCATCGTCGCGGCTTCATCGAGCGCCTTTGGCCCGCCAGTCACCGCGCTCAAGCGGTTGAGGCTGACGGTCAGGGCGTTGAGCACATTGCCCGAGTCACTTTCACTGCACTGCTCGATCACCTGGCGGCAGATGCCGAACAGCGCTTCGGCGTTGGTCAGGCTCTTGTGCTCCTGCTCAAGCTGTTCCAGCTCGTTTTCGCCCAGGCCGAGGTTGTCCAGCTCTTCGAGCTGATAGCTGAGCAGTTGCTGGCGTGCGCGCTGTTCATCACCGGAATTGGACAGCCGCTCCAGCTCCTGGCGGGTTTGCCGCCAGCGTTGGGCGGCCAATTGCACCTGGCGCGACAGGTCAATGGCGCCGGCGTATTCGTCGACCAGCCGGCGATGGGTGTCGGTCTTGAGCAGCGACTGGTGCTCGTGCTGGCTGTGAATGTCGATCAGCAACTCGCCCAGCGCCTTGAGGTCGGCGAGCGGGCAGGGCGTGCCGTTGATATAGCCGCGGCTGCGGCCTTCGGCGGTGATCACCCGGCGCAGGATGCACGGGCCTTCGTGCTCCAGGTCGCGCTCGCTGAGCCAGACGCTGGCCTCGGGAATGTCCACCAGGTCAAAGGTGGCCAGGATGTCTGCCTTGTCTGCGCTGGGGCGCACCACGCCACTGTCGGCGCGATCGCCCAGGGCGAGGCCGAGGGCGTCGAGCATGATCGACTTGCCGGCGCCAGTTTCGCCGGTAATCACGCTCATGCCGCGAGCGAGCTCGAGGTCAAGGTGTTCGACGATGGCGTAGTTGTGAATGGACAGGTGGACCAGCATGAGGGCAGCTCCCGAAGGGTCATGTCTGGATATTTATACAGTGCTTTTTGCCTGGCTGACAATGCCCGTTTGGAGATTGCCTGGTGGCAAGTGAAAAGTGCCTTGCCCCTTGAACCTGGTTTTTCCGACCCCATATAGCCGACAACCAAGGCGAGTAAGCTCGCATACCAGAAATTGCGGAGGAGATACCCAATGGCTGACGAACAGCTGGATGACAACACCCCAAACACCGAACAGGCAGGCTCTGAGGATCTCGGCACCCGCGTTCAGGTGCTCGAGGAGCAGCTGGCCGCCGCCAAGGATCAGTCCCTGCGCGTTGCCGCCGACCTGCAGAACATCCGCCGTCGCGCCGAGCAAGACGTCGAGAAGGCGCACAAGTTTGCCCTGGAGAAGTTCGCCGGCGACCTGCTGCCAGTCATCGACAGCCTGGAGCGCGGCCTGGAGCTTTCCAGCGCTGAAGACGAGTCGATCAAGCCGATGCGTGAAGGCATCGAGCTGACCCTGAAGATGTTCCACGACACCCTCAAGCGCTACAACCTCGAGCCAGTCGACCCGCACGGCGAGCCGTTCAACGCCGAGCATCACCAGGCCATGGCCCTGCAAGAGAGTGCCGACGTAGAGCCGAACAGCGTGCTCAAGGTGTTCCAGAAGGGCTACATGCTCAATGGCCGTCTGCTGCGCCCCGCCATGGTGGTGGTCAGCAAGGCGCCGGCAGTTGCCCAACCTTCGATCGACGAGAAGGCTTGAAATCCTCCGGGGCGTCCCCATCTAGGTGTCAAGCACTCAAATATTACCGCAGTTGGCCAATGTAGCCGCTGCCACCTAATTCAGTTTCGGGAGAGTTAACATGGGTAAAATCATCGGTATCGACCTGGGGACCACCAACTCGTGCGTCTCCATCCTGGAAAACGGTAACGTCAAGGTTATCGAGAACGCCGAAGGCGCGCGTACTACCCCTTCGATCATCGCCTACGCCAACGATGGCGAGATCCTGGTCGGTCAGTCGGCCAAGCGCCAGGCGGTCACCAACCCGCACAACACCCTGTACGCGGTAAAGCGTCTGATCGGTCGCCGCTTCGACGAAGAAGTCGTGCAGAAAGACATTCAGATGGTCCCGTACAAGATCGTCAAGGCTGACAACAACGACGCCTGGGTCGAAGTCAACGGCCAGAAGATGGCACCGCCACAGATCTCCGCCGAGATCCTGAAAAAGATGAAGAAGACCGCCGAAGACTACCTCGGCGAGCCTGT
Source organism: Pseudomonas sp. BP8 (assembly GCF_017875955.1). Classification (GTDB taxonomy): domain Bacteria; phylum Pseudomonadota; class Gammaproteobacteria; order Pseudomonadales; family Pseudomonadaceae; genus Aquipseudomonas. The sequence goes on from NZ_JAGINK010000001.1 coordinate 1,271,328, forward strand.
CACCGAAGCGGTCATCACCGTTCCGGCCTACTTCAACGACAGCCAGCGTCAGGCTACCAAGGATGCCGGTCGCATCGCGGGTCTGGACGTAAAACGTATCATCAACGAACCAACCGCAGCCGCACTGGCCTACGGTATGGACAAGGCCAAGGGCGATCACACCGTGATCGTGTATGACCTGGGCGGCGGTACTTTCGACGTTTCGGTCATCGAAATCGCCGAAGTCGATGGCGAGCATCAGTTCGAAGTACTGGCCACCAACGGTGACACCTTCCTCGGTGGTGAAGACTTCGACATCCGCCTGATCGACTACCTCGTCGACGAGTTCAAGAAAGAAAGCGGCATGAACCTCAAGGGTGACCCGCTGGCCATGCAGCGCCTGAAAGAAGCCGCTGAAAAAGCCAAGATCGAGCTGTCCTCGAGCCAGCAGACCGACGTCAACCTGCCGTACATCACTGCAGATGCAACCGGTCCGAAGCACCTGAACGTGAAGATCTCCCGCGCCAAGCTGGAATCGCTGGTAGAAGACCTGGTTCAGCGCACCATCGAGCCTTGCCGCATCGCGCTGAAAGACGCCGGTATCGACGTTGGCGCGATCAACGACGTGATCCTGGTCGGCGGTCAGACCCGTATGCCGCTGGTACAGAAGCTGGTTACCGATTTCTTCGGTAAAGAAGCGCGTAAAGACGTCAACCCGGACGAAGCAGTTGCCATGGGTGCTGCCATTCAGGGCGCGGTACTGGCCGGTGACGTCAAAGACGTACTGCTGCTGGACGTCAGCCCGCTGACCCTGGGTATCGAAACCATGGGCGGCGTGATGACTGCGCTGATCGAGAAGAACACCACCATCCCGACCAAGAAGTCGCAGGTGTTCTCGACTGCCGACGACAACCAGAACGCCGTGACCATTCACGTGCTGCAAGGTGAGCGTAAGCAGGCGGGTCAGAACAAGTCGCTGGGCAAGTTCGACCTGGCGGACATTCCACCGGCTCCACGTGGCGTGCCGCAGATCGAAGTGACCTTCGACATCGATGCCAACGGCATCCTGCATGTCGGCGCCAAAGACAAGGCGACTGGCAAGACTCAGTCGATCGTGATCAAGGCCAACTCCGGTCTGTCCGACGAAGAGATCGAGCGCATGGTGCGTGATGCCGAGGCCAACGCCGAGGAAGACCGCAAGTTCGAAGAACTGGCCGCTGCCCGTAACCAGGGTGATGCACTGGTTCACTCGACCCGCAAGATGGTCGCAGACGCCGGTGACAAGGTGACCGCGGAAGAGAAGACCGCGATCGAAGCCGCTGTCGTTGCCCTGGAAGCCGCTGTCAAAGGCGACGACAAGGCTGCCATCGACGCCAAGGTCGAAGAGCTGTCCAAGGTCTCCGCGCCAGTTGCCCAGAAGATGTATGCCGAGCAGTCGGCTGAGCAGCCTCAGGGCGGCGCCCAGCAGCAGGCCGAGCCGGAAGCCAAGCACGATGACGTGGTTGACGCCGAGTTCGAGGAAGTGAAAGACAACAACAAGCAGTGATCCCTGCATGTTGTCGGCCAGCTCAGCGGCAAATGCCGCTGAACTGGTAGGATGTCGCCGCGCGGGGGCTTGCTCCCGCGTTGGTGTATCTGGAATTCGAGAATTTTTACAGTAGTTGTCTGCCCACTCCGGTGTGCTGCAGGCGGGTACTGACGGCGCGGCGCGGATGCCGGACGCCCAACAAGGTGCAAATGACCTATGTCCAAGCGTGATTATTATGAGGTCCTGGGTGTCGAGCGCGGCGCCAGCGAAGCTGACCTCAAAAAGGCTTATCGCCGTCTGGCGATGAAGTACCACCCGGACCGCAACCCGGGCGACAAAGAATCGGAAGACATGTTCAAGGAGGCCAACGAGGCCTACGAAGTGCTGTCTGACGCAAGCAAGCGCGCGGCGTTCGACCAGTATGGTCACGCCGGCGTCGACCCAAGCATGGGTGGCGGCGGGGCTGGCTTCGGTGGTGCCAACTTCTCCGACATCTTTGGCGATGTGTTCAGTGACTTCTTCGGTGGCGCTCGCGGCGGCGGTCGTGGCGGCGCGGCGCGCGGCAGCGACCTGCGCTACACCCTTGAGCTGAACCTGGAAGAAGCCGTGCGCGGCACCACGGTCAATATCCGTGTGCCGACCCTGGTCAACTGCCAGCCGTGCGACGGCAGCGGTGCGAAGAAGGGTTCGACCCCGTCGACCTGCCCGACCTGCGGCGGTATCGGCCAGGTGCGCATGCAGCAAGGCTTCTTCTCGGTGCAGCAGACCTGCCCGCGCTGCCATGGCCAGGGCAAGATCATCACCGACCCATGCGGCTCGTGCCACGGCGAAGGCCGTATCGAGGAATACAAGACTCTGTCGGTCAAGGTGCCGCCTGGCGTCGACACCGGTGACCGCATTCGCCTGTCCGGCGAAGGCGAGGCGGGTGCCCACGGCGGCCCGACCGGCGACCTGTACGTAGTGATCAGCGTGCGTGAGCACGCGATCTTCCAGCGCGACGGCAAGCACCTGTACTGCGAAGTGCCGATCAGCTACACCGATGCTGCCCTGGGTGGTGAGCTGGAAGTGCCGACCCTCGATGGTCGGGTCAAGCTGAAGATCCCGGATGGCACCCAGACCGGCAAGCAGTTCCGCCTGCGTGGCAAGGGCGTCGCCCCTGTGCGTGGCGGTGCCGCTGGTGACCTGTTGTGCCGCGTGGCGGTGGAAACCCCGGTCAACCTCAGTCGTCGTCAGCGTGAGCTGCTCGAAGAGCTGCGTGACTCGCTTGAGGGTGACAGCTCCCATTCGCCCAAGGCCAGCGGTTGGTTCGAGGGTGTGAAGCGCTTCTTCGGCGATCTCTGACAAGGAACAGGCTATGCGACGTATTGCGGTAATGGGCGCGGCGGGGCGGATGGGCAAGACCCTCGTCGAAGCTGTGCAGCAACAGGCGCCGAGTGCAGGCCTTACGGCGGCGATCGACAAGCCCGACAGCTCCCTGGTGGGTGCTGATGCGGGCGAGTTGGCGGCACTGGGTCGCATCGGTGTGACCATCTCTGGTGACCTGGCCAAGGTTGCAGAAGAGTTCGACGTGCTGATCGACTTCACGCACCCGTCGGTGACCCTGAAGAACCTGGCGTTCTGCCGTAAGGCAGGCAAGGCCATGGTGATCGGCACCACCGGCTTTTCGGCAGAAGAGAAAGCGCTGCTGGCCGAGGCGGGCAAAGAAATCCCGATCGTCTTTGCGGCCAACTTCAGTGTTGGTGTGAACCTCTGCCTGAAGTTGCTCGATACCGCTGCGCGGGTGCTTGGCGACGAAGTGGATATCGAGATCATCGAGGCCCACCATCGACACAAGGTTGATGCGCCGTCGGGTACCGCGCTGCGCATGGGTGAGGTTGTGGCTCAGGCGTTGGGGCGCGATCTGGCTGAAGTGGCCGTGTATGGCCGCGAAGGCCAGACCGGTGCGCGTGATCGCCAGACCATCGGCTTTGCCACTGTGCGCGCCGGTGACGTGGTGGGCGACCACACCGTGCTGTTCGCTGCAGAAGGCGAGCGCGTCGAGATCACTCACAAGGCCTCCAGCCGCATGACCTTCGCCAAGGGCGCGGTGCGTGCCGCGCTGTGGCTGGACGGGCGTGCGCCTGGTCTTTATGACATGCAGGACGTGCTCGACCTGCGTTGATTTGCCAGATCAGCAGCGCCTGCTTCACGGCTCGACTGGAATTGAGGGAAACTGTCGCAATCCTGTGTTTTAGAGACACATATGCGGTAGACCGAAAACCCTCATTCCTGTAAGCTACAGCTTTAGTGTGTCCACTAAAAGCGCGCAGAGATATTCAGCACATGAAGCGGGGTGACGTGTCCATACGTCACTCCGCTTTTTTGCAACCTGCGATCGCCCTTTCAGGCTTGATTTACGGGAGGTCTTCTTGACTAAGCCAGCCATACTCGCCCTTGCCGATGGCAGCATTTTTCGCGGTGAAGCCATCGGAGCCGACGGGCAGACCGTTGGTGAGGTGGTGTTCAACACCGCTATGACCGGCTACCAGGAAATCCTTACAGACCCTTCCTACGCCCAGCAAATCGTTACCCTGACTTACCCGCACATCGGCAACACCGGGATCAACCCGGGCGACGCCGAGTCCAACCGTGTCTGGTCTGCCGGCCTGGTCATCCGTGACCTGCCGCTGGTTGCCAGCAACTGGCGCAAGACCCAGTCGCTGTCTGACTACCTGAAAGAACACAATGTCGTCGCCATCGCTGGCATCGACACCCGTCGCCTGACCCGCATCCTGCGTGAAAAAGGCGCTCAGAACGGCTGCATTCTGGCCGGTGACGACATTACCGAAGAAGCCGCCATCGCCGCTGCTCGCGCCTTCCCAGGCCTGAAAGGCATGGACCTGGCCAAGGAAGTCTCGACCAAAGAGCGCTACGAGTGGCGCGAGAGCGTATGGGAGCTGAAAACCGACAGCCACCCGACTCTGGAGGCCTCCGAGCTGCCGTACCACGTGGTCGCCTTCGACTACGGCGTCAAGCTGAACATCCTGCGCATGCTGGTCGCCCGTGGCTGCCGCGTGACCGTGGTGCCTGCCCAGACCCCGGCCAGCGAAGTGCTTGCGCTCAATCCGGATGGCGTGTTCCTGTCCAACGGTCCTGGCGATCCTGAGCCATGCGACTACGCGATCCAGGCGATCAAGGCCGTCCTCGAAACCGAAATTCCGGTCTTCGGCATCTGCCTCGGCCACCAGCTGCTGGCCCTGGCCTCCGGCGCCAAGACAGTGAAAATGGGTCACGGTCACCACGGTGCCAACCACCCGGTCCAGGACCTGGACACCGGCGTGGTCATGATCACCAGCCAGAACCACGGTTTCGCCGTCGACGAAGCCACCCTGCCGGGCAATGTCCGCGCCATCCACAAGTCGCTGTTCGACGGTACCCTGCAGGGCATCGAGCGCACCGACAAGAGCGCGTTCAGCTTCCAGGGTCACCCTGAAGCGAGCCCAGGCCCGACCGACGTCGCGCCACTGTTCGATCGTTTCATCGATGCCATGGCCAAGCGCCGCTGAGCATCCTGCATCAAGGCCCCGGACCAGCCTCGGCTGCGTCCGGCAGCGCCTGACCTGAGCATGTTCAAGACGGCTTGCCGACTGACCCGCGGATTTGAGTGAGCACCCAATGCCAAAACGTACAGACATTAAAAGCATCCTGATTCTCGGCGCTGGCCCGATCGTGATCGGCCAGGCCTGCGAATTCGACTACTCCGGCGCCCAGGCCTGTAAAGCCCTGCGCGAGGAAGGCTACCGCGTCATCCTGGTCAACTCGAACCCGGCCACCATCATGACCGACCCGGCCATGGCCGACGCCACCTACATCGAGCCGATCAAATGGCAGTCGGTGGCCAAGATCATCGAGCAGGAGCGCCCTGACGCCGTCCTGCCGACCATGGGTGGCCAGACCGCACTGAACTGCGCCCTGGACCTCGAGCGCCATGGCGTGCTGGAGAAGTTCGGCGTGGAAATGATCGGCGCCAACGCCGACACCATCGACAAGGCCGAAGACCGCTCGCGCTTCGACAAGGCGATGAAAGACATCGGCCTGGAATGCCCGCGTTCCGGCATCGCCCACAGCATGGACGAGGCCAACGCGGTACTCGAGAAGCTCGGCTTCCCGTGCATCATCCGTCCGTCCTTCACCATGGGCGGCACCGGTGGCGGCATCGCCTACAACCGTGAAGAGTTCGAAGAAATCTGCGCCCGTGGTCTGGACCTGTCGCCGACCAAAGAGCTGCTGATCGACGAATCGCTGATCGGCTGGAAGGAATACGAGATGGAGGTGGTCCGCGACAAGAAGGACAACTGCATCATCGTCTGCTCGATCGAGAACTTCGACCCGATGGGCGTGCACACCGGTGACTCGATCACCGTTGCTCCAGCGCAGACCCTGACCGACAAGGAATACCAGATCATGCGCAACGCCTCGCTGGCGGTGCTGCGTGAAATCGGTGTGGAAACCGGCGGTTCCAACGTCCAGTTCGGTATTTGCCCAGACACCGGCCGCATGGTCGTGATCGAGATGAACCCGCGTGTATCGCGTTCCTCGGCCCTGGCTTCGAAGGCTACCGGCTTCCCGATCGCCAAGATCGCCGCCAAGCTGGCCGTCGGTTACACCCTCGACGAACTGCAGAACGACATCACCGGCGGCCGCACCCCAGCCTCCTTCGAGCCGTCGATCGACTACGTCGTGACCAAGCTGCCGCGCTTCGCCTTCGAGAAATTCCCGAAAGCCGACGCCCGCCTGACCACCCAGATGAAGTCGGTGGGTGAAGTCATGGCCATCGGCCGGACCTTCCAGGAATCCCTGCAGAAAGCCCTGCGTGGCCTGGAAGTTGGCGTGTGCGGCCTCGACGAGAAAGTCGACCTGGCCAGCGCCGAAGCCAGCGGTATCCTCAAGCGTGAACTGACCGTGCCGGGCGCCGAGCGTATCTGGTACGTCGCCGACGCCATGCGCGCGGGCATGACCTGCGACGAAATCTTCGCCCTGACCGGTATCGATCACTGGTTCCTGGTGCAGATGGAAGACCTGATCAAGGAAGAAGAGAAGGTCAAGACCCTGGCCCTGTCGGCCATCGACAAAGACCTGATGCTGCGCCTGAAGCGCAAAGGCTTCTCTGACCAGCGTCTGGCCAAGCTGCTCGGTATCACCGACAAGAACCTGCGTCGTCACCGCCACAAGCTGGAAGTGTTCCCGGTGTACAAGCGCGTCGACACCTGCGCCGCCGAGTTCGCCACCGACACCGCCTACCTGTACTCGACCTACGAGGAAGAGTGCGAGGCCGCGCCGTCGAACCGCGACAAGATCATGATCCTGGGTGGCGGTCCTAACCGTATCGGCCAAGGCATCGAGTTCGACTACTGCTGCGTACACGCTGCACTGGCCCTGCGTGAAGACGGTTACGAGACCATCATGGTCAACTGCAACCCGGAAACCGTCTCCACCGACTACGACACCTCCGACCGTTTGTACTTCGAGCCGCTGACCCTGGAAGACGTGCTGGAAGTGGTCCGTGTCGAGAAGCCCAAAGGCGTCATCGTCCACTACGGCGGCCAGACTCCGCTGAAGCTGGCTCGCGCCCTGGAAGAAGCCGGCGTACCGATCATCGGTACCAGCCCGGATTCGATCGACCGTGCCGAAGACCGTGAGCGCTTCCAGCAAATGGTCCAGCGCCTGAACCTGCTGCAGCCGCCAAACGCTACCGTGCGTAGCGAAGAGGAGGCGATTCGTGCCGCTGGCGTCATCGGTTACCCGCTGGTCGTGCGTCCTTCGTACGTACTGGGTGGTCGCGCCATGGAAATCGTCTACGAGCTGGACGAGCTCAAGCGCTACCTGCGTGAAGCGGTGCAAGTGTCCAACGACAGCCCGGTGCTGCTCGACCACTTCCTCAACTGCGCCATCGAAATGGACGTGGATGCGGTCTGCGACGGCACCGACGTGGTGATCGGCGCGATCATGCAGCACATCGAGCAGGCCGGCGTTCACTCCGGTGACTCCGCATGCTCGCTGCCACCGTACTCGCTGCCTGCCCACGTGCAGGACGAAGTTCGCGACCAGGTCAAGAAAATGGCCCTGGAGCTGGGCGTGGTTGGCCTGATGAACGTGCAGCTGGCCCTGCAGGGCGACAAGATCTACGTGATCGAAGTCAACCCGCGCGCCTCGCGTACCGTACCGTTCGTCTCCAAGTGCATCGGCACCTCGCTGGCGATGATTGCCGCCCGTGTGATGGCCGGCAAGACGCTGAAAGAGATCGGTTTCACCAAAGAAATCATCCCGAACTTCTACAGCGTCAAGGAAGCCGTCTTCCCGTTCGCGAAGTTCCCAGGGGTTGACCCGATCCTCGGCCCTGAGATGAAATCGACCGGCGAAGTCATGGGCGTTGGCGACAGCTTCGGTGAAGCTTTCGCCAAGGCCCAGATGGGTGCCAGCGAAGTACTGCCAACTGGCGGTACCGCGTTCATCAGCGTACGTGACGACGACAAGCCACAAGTGGCTGGCGTTGCCCGCGACCTGATCGCCCTGGGCTTCGAAGTGGTTGCTACTGTCGGTACCGCCAAGGTGATCGAGGCGGCTGGCCTGAAAGTGCGTCGCGTGAACAAGGTGACCGAAGGTCGTCCGCACGTGGTCGACATGATCAAGAACGACGAAGTGTCGCTGATCATCAACACCACCGAAGGCCGCCAGTCGATCGCTGACTCCTACTCGATTCGTCGCAATGCGCTGCAGCACAAGATTTACTGCACGACTACCATTGCGGCCGGTGAAGCCATCTGCGAAGCGCTGAAATTCGGCCCTGAAAAGACCGTTCGTCGCTTGCAGGATCTGCATGCAGGACTCAAAGCATGAGCATTACCAAGTATCCGATGACCGTCCAGGGCGCTCGCGCCCTGGAAGAAGAGCACCTGTTCCTGGCCAAGACCGAGCGCCCGCGCTTGAGTCAGGCCATCGGTGAAGCCCGCGAGCTGGGCGACCTCAAGGAAAACGCCGAATACCATGCTGCTCGTGAAGAGCAGGGCATGGTCGAAGCGCGCATCCGCGACATCGAAGGCCGTCTGCAGAACTCGGTAGTGATCGACGTGACCACCATTGCCCACACCGGCAAGGTCATCTTCGGCACTACCGTCGACCTGGAAAACACCGAGACCGGTGACCAGGTCACTTACCAGATCGTGGGTGAGGACGAAGCCGACGTCAAACAGGGTAAGCTCTCGGTCGGTGCCCCGATCGCCCGTGCCATCATTGGCAAGGAAGAGGGCGATACCGTGGTGATCAAGACGCCTAGCGGCACGGTCGAGTACGAGATTGTCGAAGTCAAACACATCTGACCGGCGCCTGCGGGCGCCATCCCTCGAGGGGATCCTCTGGCAGCTGGCCCAGGTATTCTGGGTTGGCGGCTTGTGGGTGTTCCACGTCGGGTTGGTGCCGGCGCTCAAAGTCACCGGCCTGGCACCGTTGCTGGTACAGGACGTGGCTGCGCAGATCGATCGCTGGTTGATTGGCGTGGCCTTGCTTGGTCTGCTGACCCAGCTGGCGGTATTGGCGAGGGTAGATGGTCTGGCTGCCTGGTGGCAGCAGTTTCGCGGTCAGATGCTGTTGCTCGGCTTTGCCGCCTGCATCAGCTACTACACGCTACGCTACGGAATATCCGTGGGCGAACGCTGGCAGATGTTCTGCTTTTTGGTGCTGGGTTTTTCCGGCATCGTGCTGGTTGCCCAGCCGGTCCCGGTCAGGGCGCGCCAGGCGCGCCGCTGACTGGAGCCACCGTTACTTGAAACGGTGGATGTTCGACAGCTGCTTGTTGGGCTGCGGGTTCTTGCGGTAGATCAGGGCTTTCTTGCCGATGGTCTGCACCAGTTCAGCGCGGCCTTGCTTGCACAGCTCGGCGATAGCGGCTTTGCGTTCTTCGCGATCCTCGGAACGAATTTCGACCTTGATCAGCTCATGGTCGGCCAAGGCGCGTTCCAGTTCACCGATGACGCCCTCGTTGACGCCGTTGCCGGCAACGATCAGGACCGGCTTGAGGTCATGACCAATAGACTTGTACTGCTTCTTCTGCTCGTTATTGAGCGGCATAATCTGACCCTTTTCGTCTGATTCTGTAAAATTGGTAGCCATTTTACCCGAGGGCCCGTGGCTGCGCCCAGTCAATCACGACGCTATTCATCGAGGTGTACCGTGGTACAGCGTTCCAAGAGCAGCCATAACTGGCTGAGAGAGCATTTCAACGACCCTTTCGTCAAACAGGCGCAGAAGGATGGCTATCGCTCGCGAGCCAGCTACAAGCTGCTTGAGATCCAGGAAAAGGACAAACTGATCCGCCCTGGCATGAGTGTCATCGACCTCGGCGCCGCCCCGGGTGGCTGGTCGCAGGTGACCAGTCGTCTGATCGGTGGTCAAGGTCGGCTGATCGCCTCCGACATCCTCGAAATGGACTCGATTCCCGATGTCACCTTCATCCAGGGCGATTTTACCGAAGACGCCGTGCTGCAGAGCATTCTCGCGGCGGTGGGCAATTCGCACGTGGACCTTGTGATTTCCGATATGGCCCCCAATATGAGTGGTACGCCTGAAGTGGACATGCCGCGAGCCATGTTCCTCTGTGAATTGGCGCTGGACCTGGCAACCCGGGTTTTGCGTCCAGGCGGAGATTTCCTGATCAAGATCTTCCAGGGTGAAGGTTTTGATGTGTACCTGAAGGACGTGCGCAGCAAGTTCGACAAGGTACAGATGCGCAAGCCGTCCTCCTCCCGGGATCGCTCCCGCGAGCAGTACATGCTGGCGAAGGGCTTCAAAGGGGCGTGAAATGGCGGCTTGAGCAGTGGTTGATAGTTAATTCCAATCAGCCGCTGCGTCAGGATCGTCCGAACTTCGTGTAGTCTTGGTTTCACAAAGGGTTACAGACGGCGCCTGCGGATGCGTAGGTAATGTAGTAAGTTAGGGCGGTGAATATCATGCGAGGCACGGCTGCGTCGTGCGCCGACCTCAGAGGGTAGCTAATTGAACGACATGGCAAAGAATCTGATCCTGTGGTTGATCATCGCTGCCGTCCTTGTGACGGTGATGAACAACTTCTCCAGCCCGAACGAGCCGCAAACCCTCAACTACTCTGACTTCATTCAGCAGGTCAAGGACGGTAAGGTCGAGCGCGTCACGGTCGACGGTGCCGTCATTACCGGCAAGCGCACCGATGGCGATAACTTCAAGACCGTGCGTCCGGCAATTGCCGACAACGGCCTGATCGGCGACCTGGTCAACAACAATGTTGTGGTCGAGGGCAAACAGCCTGAACAGCAAAGCATCTGGACCCAGCTACTGGTAGCCAGCTTCCCGATCCTGGTGATCATCGCGGTGTTCATGTTCTTCATGCGCCAGATGCAGGGCGGGGCGGGTGGCAAAGGTGGGCCGATGAGCTTCGGCAAGAGCAAGGCGCGCCTGCTCTCCGAAGATCAGGTCAAGACCACCCTGGCTGACGTCGCGGGTTGCGACGAGGCCAAGGAAGAAGTTGGCGAGCTGGTCGAGTTCCTGCGGGATCCGGGCAAGTTCCAGCGCCTGGGTGGCCGTATCCCGCGTGGCGTGCTGATGGTTGGCCCGCCGGGTACCGGTAAGACCTTGCTGGCCAAGGCCATCGCTGGCGAAGCCAAAGTGCCGTTCTTCACCATTTCCGGTTCGGACTTCGTCGAGATGTTCGTCGGTGTGGGTGCCAGCCGCGTGCGTGACATGTTCGAGCAGGCCAAGAAGCACGCGCCGTGCATCATCTTCATCGACGAGATCGACGCTGTTGGTCGCCACCGTGGCGCCGGCATGGGCGGCGGTCACGACGAGCGTGAGCAGACCCTCAACCAGTTGCTGGTGGAGATGGACGGCTTCGAAGTCAACGACGGCATCATCGTCATCGCCGCGACCAACCGTCCGGACGTACTCGACCCGGCGCTGCTGCGTCCAGGCCGCTTCGACCGCCAGGTGGTGGTAGGGCTGCCGGATATCCGCGGCCGTGAGCAGATCCTCAAGGTGCACATGCGCAAAGCCCCGATTGGCGACAACGTCAATCCGGCGGTCATCGCGCGTGGTACCCCTGGCTTCTCCGGTGCTGACCTGGCCAACCTGGTCAACGAAGCTGCCCTGTTCGCCGCGCGCTCAAGCAAGCCTGTGGTCGAAATGAAGGAATTCGAGCTGGCCAAGGACAAGATCATGATGGGCGCTGAGCGCAAATCGATGGTCATGTCCGAGAAAGAGAAGCGCAACACGGCCTTCCATGAAGCGGGTCACGCTATCGTCGGTCGCGTGGTGCCTGAGCACGACCCGGTCTACAAGGTCTCGATCATTCCCCGTGGCCGTGCCTTGGGTGTGACCATGTTCCTCCCTGAGGAAGACCGTTACAGCCTGTCCAAGCGTGCGCTGATCAGTCAGATCTGCTCGCTGTACGGTGGCCGTATCGCTGAAGAAATGACCCTGGGCTTCGATGGCGTCACCACCGGTGCCTCCAACGACATCATGCGTGCCAGCCAGATCGCTCGTAACATGGTCACCAAGTGGGGCCTGTCCGAGAAGCTCGGTCCGCTGATGTACGCCGAAGAAGAAGGTGAAGTGTTCCTCGGCCGCAGCGCCGGTTCGCAGCACACCAGCGTGTCGGGCGAGACCGCCAAGCTGATCGACTCCGAAGTGCGCAGCATCATCGACCAGTGCTATGCGACGGCCAAGCAGATTCTCACCGAGAACCGCGACAAGCTTGACGCCATGGCCGATGCCCTGATGAAGTACGAGACCATCGATGCCGATCAGATCGACGACATCATGGCCGGTCGTACGCCGCGCGAGCCTCGCGATTGGGATAGCAACGATACTGGTACTTCAGGTACGTCGGCTTCCCAAGGTGATCGTCCGGAGTCGCCGATCGGCGGTCCAGCGGCTCAACACTAAGGGTTATCATGACCTCACAGCTGTACCCGACCCGGTTGCCTTGCGGCAACCGGGTTCTTGATTTGTCGCGTACCCATGTCATGGGTATTCTCAATATCACCCCTGATTCGTTCTCCGACGGTGGTCGCTTCAACCAGCGCGACGAGGCCCTGCGCCACGCCGAAGCCATGGTCGCTGCAGGTGCTACGTTGATCGACATTGGTGGCGAGTCGACCCGGCCTGGTGCGCGGGCGGTTTCTGTCACCGAAGAACTTGAGCGGGTAGCGCCCATGGTCGAGGCGATCAACAGTCGCCTGGACGTGGTTATCTCGGTCGACACCTCGACGCCAGCAGTGATGCGCGAGTCAGCGCGCCTGGGCGCTGGGCTGATCAATGACGTGCGCGGCCTGGAGCGTGATGGTGCGCTGGATGCCGCAGCGGCCACCGGCTTGCCGGTGTGCCTGATGCACATGCGCGGTGACCCGGACAACATGCAGGACAATCCGCATTACGACGACGTAACCGTCGACGTAACGCGTTATCTCGAAGGGCGTATGGCCATCTGTGCCGCGGCCGGAATCAGCGCCGAGCGGATCATTCTCGACCCGGGTTTCGGATTCGCCAAGACGCTCGAACACAACCTCAGCCTGTTCAAGCACATGGAGGCGCTCTATCGCCTGGGGCGCCCGCTCCTGGTCGGCGTCTCGCGCAAGAGCATGATCGGCCTGACCCTGGGTCGGCCGGTTGGTGAGCGGTTGTTTGGCAGCTTGGCCCTGGCCGCCCTGGCCATGACCAAGGGCGCAAGCATCCTGCGTGTGCATGATGTGGCCGAAACCGTCGATGTGGTGCGCATGATTGCCGCCGTGCAGGACGCCGAATAAGAACACTGGAGTTCCTATGAGCAAGAAATACTTTGGTACCGATGGTATCCGCGGCCGCGTTGGCGTCGCTCCGATCACCCCTGACTTCATGCTGAAACTCGGCTGGGCGGCAGGCATGGCCTTCCGCAAGCAAGGCGCCTGTCGCGTGCTGGTAGGCAAGGACACGCGCATCTCTGGCTACATGTTCGAATCCGCGCTGGAGGCCGGTTTGTCTGCGGCCGGCGCCGATGTGATGCTGCTCGGGCCGATGCCTACGCCGGCCATCGCCTACCTGACTCGCACCTTCCACGCCGAGGCGGGGATCGTCATCAGTGCTTCGCACAACCCGCACGACGACAACGGCATCAAGTTCTTCTCCGGCCAGGGCACCAAGCTGCCGGATGAAGTCGAGCTGATGATCGAAGAGCTGCTCGACCAGCCCATGACCGTGGTCGAGTCGAGCAAGCTCGGCAAGGTCTCGCGCATCAACGACGCTGCGGGTCGCTATATCGAATTCTGTAAAAGCAGCGTGCCAAGCAGCACCAGCTTCGAAGGTCTCAAGCTGGTCATCGATTGCGCTCACGGTGCCACCTACAAAGTAGCGCCTAGCGTGTTCCGTGAGCTGGGCGCCGATGTCACCGTGCTGCATGCCGAGCCTAACGGTCTGAACATCAACCTCAACTGCGGCTCGACCCACATCGAGTCGCTGCAGGCTGCCGTGCTGGTCGGTCACGCCGACCTGGGTATCGCCTTCGACGGCGACGGCGACCGTGTGCTGATGGTCGACCACACCGGCGCCATCGTCGATGGCGACGAGCTGCTGTTCATCATCGCCAGGGACCTCCAGGAGCGCGGCAAGCTGCAAGGTGGGGTGGTGGGTACCCTGATGAGCAACCTCGGCCTGGAACTGGCCCTCAAGGAGCTTGAGATACCGTTCACGCGGGCCAAGGTCGGTGATCGCTATGTCATGGCCGAGCTGATCGAGCGTGAGTGGCAGATCGGCGGTGAAAACTCCGGCCATGTGGTGTGCTGCAACCACACCAGCACCGGCGATGCGATCATTGCTGCGCTGCAGGTGCTGCTGTCGCTCAAGCGTCGTGGCGAAAACCTTGCGCAATCGCGCCAGGCGTTGCGCAAGTGCCCTCAGGTGCTGATCAACGTGCGCTACGCCGCAGGCACCGCTGACCCGCTGGAAAACCCTCTGGTGAAAGAAGCCAGTGCCAAGGTGACAGAAGCCATGGCAGGCCGTGGTCGGGTATTGCTGCGCAAGTCTGGCACCGAGCCACTGGTGCGGGTGATGGTCGAAGGTGACGACGAAAACCAAGTCCGCGGCCATGCCGAAGCCCTGGCCAAACTGGTCTCTGAAGTTTGTGCTTGAAGACCCTTGCCAGCGCAGTTCGGGTTGGGTAAGATCTGCGCCCACTTTGACCGACGAGGTAAAGCATGCGTCGCCCTATGGTAGCTGGTAACTGGAAGATGCACGGTACCCGCGCCAGCGTCGCTGAGCTGACCCTGGGCTTGAGCAAGCTGAGCCTGCCGAGCGGTGTCGAAGTTGCGGTATTTCCGCCAGCCTTGTTCGTCAATCAAGTGATTGATGAACTGGCCGAAACGGAAATTATCGTTGGAGCACAGAATTCTGCTGTACAGTCCGAGCAGGGCGCGCTGACCGGCGAAGTTGCACCGAGTCAGCTGGCTGAAGTCGGTTGCAAGTTGGTGCTGGTCGGGCACTCGGAGCGTCGCCAGATCGTTGGCGAAAGTGACGAAGTGCTTAACCGCAAGTTTGCAGCTGCCCAGGCCAAAGGTTTGAAGCCAGTGCTCTGCGTAGGGGAAACTCTCGAAGAGCGCGAGGCGGGCAAGACGCTCGAAGTTGTCGGGCGTCAACTAAGCAGTATCATCGACGCGTTTGGTGTTAGTGCTTTTGCCAATGCAGTAATTGCTTATGAGCCTGTATGGGCCATTGGCACAGGTCTTACGGCCTCGCCACAACAAGCTCAGGATGTGCATGCTGCCATCCGCCAGCAGTTGGCGGCAGAGGACGCTGAAGTTGCCGAAAATGTGCAGCTTCTCTACGGCGGCAGCGTGAAGGCGGCCAATGCGGCCGAACTGTTCGGCATGCCGGATATCGATGGGGGGCTCATTGGTGGAGCGTCCCTGAACGCAGACGAATTCGGTGCAATTTGTCGCGCCGCAGGAAACTGAACAAATGATGGAAACCGTCGTAGTTGTTTTTCATCTGTTGGCTGCACTGGCGCTGGTAGTGCTGGTATTGCTGCAACAGGGTAAGGGTGCGGAAGCAGGTGCATCTTTCGGCGCAGGGGCTTCAAATACTGTGTTCGGGAGCCAAGGTTCCGCTACCTTCCTAAGTAAATTCACTGCTATACTCGCTGCTACTTTCTTTCTAACTGCACTTGGGTTAGGATACTTCGCAAAGGAGCAGGCACACCAGCTAACTCAAGCCGGTTTGCCAGATCCAGCAGTACTTGAAGTGAAAGAGCAGAAGCCGGCAGTTAATGATGATGTACCGGTGCTCCAGGAGCAGAAGAGTAACACCGCCCCAACAGGTGATGTGCCTCCTTCGACCGAAGAGCAGAAGTAACGGGTTTCAAATGTAGTATTGCCGAGGTGGTGGAATTGGTAGACACGCAACCTTGAGGTGGTTGTGCCCATAGGGTGTAGGGGTTCGAGTCCCCTTCTCGGTACCAATTGAAGCATGAGAGCCCGCTTTAGCGGGCTTTCTTGTAGGTGGAGGTCGGATTGACCCAGCATAGGGTTCAGTCTTATACTTTCGCCCCAGCTTTGTCGCGGGGTGGAGCAGCTTGGTAGCTCGTCGGGCTCATAACCCGAAGGTCGTTGGTTCAAATCCAGCCCCCGCAACCAGCTTCAGCGGAGCCCCTTTTCAGGGGCTTTTTGCTAGCCGAACAGTTTTAGGCGTCGTTGTCCAACGGCGCTTTCAGGGATGGGCGCTTTGCCCATTTTTTATTTGCACAGCATGCACGAGGGGGTTCAGGTGTCGAGCAAGCTAGAACAGTTGCAGGACTTGTTGGCCCCGGTTGTCGAGGCTCTGGGCTTTCAGTGCTGGGGAATCGAGTTCGTCTCCCAGGGCAAGCATTCGGTATTGCGTATCTACATCGAAAAAGACGGCGGCATCATGGTGGATGACTGTGCAAAGGTCAGTCATCAGGTGAGCGGCGTTCTCGATGTCGAAGACCCGATCAGCTCTGAATACACCCTAGAGGTGTCCTCTCCTGGCATGGAACGCCCACTGTTCACGCTTGAACAGTTTGCCTCGTATGCCGGCGAACAAGTGAAGATCAAGCTGCGTTCACCCTTCGAGGGTCGTCGTAACTTCCAGGGCCTTCTCCGCGGCGTGGAGGATCAGGATGTGATCGTCCAGGTAGACGATCAAGAATTCCTGCTGCCGATCGACTCGATCGACAAGGCCAATATTATTCCCAGTTTTGACTGAGACGTGCCGGGCCCGGCGGACTATCCGGGCCCAATGGCTTGCGCAAGGCGAGGCGTACGATGAGCAAAGAAGTACTGCTGGTTGTTGAATCGGTATCCAACGAAAAGGGTGTACCACCCGGCGTCATTTTCGAGGCGCTGGAAGTGGCTCTGGCCACTGCAACCAAAAAACGTTTTGAGGACGAAGTCGACCTGCGTGTGGAAATCAACCGCCACACCGGTAGCTACGAGACCTTCCGTCGCTGGACCGTGGTCGATGAAGCCGATCTTGATGATCCGGCGATCGAGACCTGGCTGGACAAGATTCACGAGACCCACCCTGAAGCCAAGGTGGGTGACGTGATCGAAGAGAAGATCGAGTCTATCGAATTCGGTCGTATCGCCGCTCAGACCGCCAAGCAGGTCATCGTCCAGAAAGTCCGCGAAGCCGAACGTGCCCAAGTGGTCGACGCCTACCGCGAACGCGTTGGCGAGATCATCTCCGGTACCGTTAAAAAGGTTACCCGCGACAATGTCATCGTCGACCTGGGCAACAATGCCGAGGCCTTGTTGGCTCGCGAAGACATCATTCCACGCGAGACTTTCCGCGTCGGCGTGCGCTTGCGCGCGCTGTTGAAAGAAATCCGCACCGAGAACCGCGGTCCGCAGCTGATCCTGTCGCGTACTGCGCCACAGATGCTGATCGAACTGTTCCGCATCGAAGTGCCGGAAATCGCCGAGGGCCTCATCGAGGTCATGGCCGCTTCCCGTGATCCGGGTTCGCGCGCCAAGATCGCCGTTCGCTCCAAGGACAAACGCATCGACCCGCAAGGCGCCTGCATCGGCATGCGCGGTTCGCGTGTCCAGGCGGTGTCCGGCGAGTTGGGCGGTGAGCGTGTGGATATCGTCCTCTGGGACGAGAACCCCGCGCAATTCGTTATCAACGCCATGTCGCCGGCTGAGGTCGCGGCGATCATCGTTGATGAGGATGCCCACGCCATGGATATCGCCGTGGCCGAGGACAACCTGGCTCAGGCCATCGGTCGTGGTGGTCAGAACGTTCGCCTGGCAAGCCAGCTTACCGGCTGGACCCTGAACGTGATGACCGAGAAGGACATCCAGGCCAAGCAGCAAGCCGAGACTGGCGACATCCTGCGCAACTTCGTCGACGAGCTGGAAGTCGATGAGGAACTCGCTCAGGTGCTGGTCGACGAAGGCTTCACCAGCCTGGAAGAAATTGCCTACGTACCGTTGGAAGAAATGCTCAACATCGATGGCTTCGACGAGGATATCGTCAACGAGCTCCGTGCTCGTGCCAAGGACCGCCTGTTGACCAAAGCCATCGCTACCGAGGAAAAACTGGCAGACGCCCATCCGGCCGAAGACCTGCTCTCTCTTGAGGGTATGGACAAGGACCTGGCGGCCGAACTGGCGGTGCGCGGCGTGGTTACCCGCGAAGACCTGGCCGAGCAGTCGATTGACGACCTGCTCGACATCGACGGCATCGACCAAGAGCGTGCCGGCAAGTTGATCATGGCCGCCCGAGCCCACTGGTTCGAGTAATTAGGCGCGGCCTGAGGAGAGAAGTGCATGACGCAAGTCACGGTGAAAGAATTGGCCCAAGAGGTCGCTGCACCGGTTGAGCGCCTGCTGCAGCAGATGCGTGAGGCAGGTCTGCCACACACCGACGCCGGTCAGGTAGTGACCGATAATGAGAAGCAGGCATTGCTGGCTCATTTGAAGAGCAGCCACAAGGCAAAAGTGGAAGAGCCGCGCAAGATTACCTTGCAGCGCAAAACCACCAGCACCCTGCGTGTCGCCGGTAGCAAGAGCATCAGCGTAGAAGTACGCAAGAAGAAAGTTTTCGTTCAGCGCAGCCCTGAAGAAATCCAGGCTGAGCAGAACCGCGAGCAGGAAGAGCGCCGCGTGGCAGAAAATGCCGCCCGCGAAAAATCCAACGCCGACGCCCGCCAGCGCATCGAGGAGCAGTCCCGTCGCGATGCTCCGCAAGGTGCAGTGGCTGGTAAGGCTGAGGCTGCGCCTGCCGCCGCCCCTGTTGCAGCCGCCCCGGCAGCTGCGGCGCAGGAGCCGTTGAGCGAAGAAGCTGCAGTTCGTGCAGCCGAGCGCAAGAAAGAAGAAGCCCGTCGCACTGAAAACCGCACCCGCGATGAAGATCGTCGTGGCGGTCGTGGCGAAGCTCCGCGCGTCTCGATCAAGGTCAAGGTCAAAGAGAAAGAGAAGGCGCCTACTCCGCGTGCCGCTCCGCGTACCACCGAAGAAGAAAGCGATGGCTTCCGTCGCGGTGGCCGTGGCAAGGGCAAGCTGAAGAAGCGCAACCAGCATGGCTTCCAGAACCCTACCGGTCCGGTTATCCGTGCGGTAAGCATCGGCGAGACCATCACTGTCTCCGAGCTGGCCAACCAGATGTCCGTCAAGGGCGCTGAAGTGGTCAAGTTCATGTTCAAGATGGGTACTCCGGTCACCATCAACCAGGTGCTCGATCAGGAAACTGCTCAGCTGGTCGCCGAAGAACTCGGCCACAAGGTCACCCTGGTCAGCGACAGCGCCCTGGAAGATTCCCTGGCCGAATCGCTGAAGTTCGAAGGTGAAGCCACCTCGCGTGCTCCGGTCGTGACCGTCATGGGCCACGTCGACCACGGTAAGACCTCGCTGCTCGACTACATCCGTCGTGCCAAGGTTGCCGCTGGCGAAGCCGGTGGTATTACCCAGCACATCGGTGCCTACCACGTCGAAACCGACCGTGGCATGGTCACCTTCCTCGACACCCCTGGTCACGCTGCGTTTACTCAGATGCGTGCCCGTGGTGCCAAGGCGACCGACATTGTCATCCTGGTGGTGGCAGCGGACGACGGCGTGATGCCGCAGACCCGTGAAGCTGTTCAGCATGCCAAGGCAGCTGGCGTTCCGCTGGTAGTTGCAGTGAACAAGATCGACAAGCCTGGTGCTGACCTCGATCGTATCCGCAACGAGCTGTCCGTCGAAGGCGTGACCTCCGAGGAGTGGGGTGGTGACACTCCATTCGTCAAGGTTTCGGCGAAGATGGGTACCGGTGTTGATGAACTGCTCGAAGCCGTCCTGCTGCAGGCCGAGGTTCTCGAACTGACTGCTACGCCGACTGCCCCTGGCCGTGGCGTCGTGGTCGAATCGCGCCTGGACAAAGGCCGTGGCCCAGTAGCCACCATCCTGGTTCAGGACGGTACGCTGCGTCAGGGCGACATGGTCCTGTGCGGTTCCAACTATGGCCGCGTTCGCGCCATGCTCGACGAGAACGGCAAGCCTGTGAAGGAAGCTGGCCCGTCGATCCCGGTCGAGATTCTCGGCCTGGATGGCACGCCGGAAGCCGGTGACGAGCTGTCGGTAGTTGCCGACGAGAAGAAAGCCCGCGAAGTTGCCATGTTCCGTCAAGGCAAGTACCGCGAGGTCAAGCTGGCCCGTGCTCACGCTGGCAAGCTGGAAAACATCTTCGAGAACATGGGTCAGGCCGAGAAGAAAACCCTCAACATCGTCCTCAAGACAGATGTACGTGGTTCTCTCGAAGCGCTGAACGGTTCGCTCGGCGGTCTGGGCAACGACGAAGTGCAGGTCCGTGTGATTGGTGGCGGTGTCGGTGGTATCACCGAGAGCGATGCCAACCTGGCCCTGGCGTCCAACGCGGTGCTGTTCGGCTTCAACGTGCGTGCCGATGCCGGCGCCCGCAAGATCGTCGAGCAGGAAGGTCTGGATATGCGTTATTACAACGTGATCTACGACATCATCGAAGACGTCAAGAAAGCCCTGACCGGCATGCTCGGCAGCGATGTTCGCGAGAACATCCTGGGTGTCGCGGAAGTACGTGACGTGTTCCGTTCGCCGAAGTTCGGCGCCATCGCTGGCTGTATGGTCATCGAAGGTACCGTGTACCGCAACCGTCCGATCCGCGTACTGCGCGAGGACGTTGTGATCTTCGAAGGCGAGCTGGAATCGCTGCGTCGCTTCAAGGACGATGCGGCCGAAGTCCGCTCGGGCATGGAGTGCGGTATTGGCGTCAAGAGCTACAACGACGTCAAGGTCGGCGACAAGATCGAAGTCTTCGAGAAAGTCCAGGTGGCTCGTACCCTGTAAGGGTCGGGCTGGCAGATGCCCCGCCCCAGGGCGGTTGGCAACGCCTCTGCAGGTAGCGCCCGGTCAGGCTTCACGCTTGGCCGGGCGTTTGCCGCTTTAAGTTACAGGTAGCAAAAGAATGGCAAAAGAATATAGCCGTACCCAACGCATTGGCGATCAGATGCAGCGCGAGCTTGCCGAGCTGATCCGCCGTGAAGTCAAAGATCCCCGTGTCGGCCTGGTGACCATCACCGCCGTCGACGTCAGCCGCGACGTGGGCCATGCCAAGGTGTTCATCACCGTCATGGGCCAGGAAGACGAGCCTGATGCAGTCAAGCAGTCGGTCAAGGCGCTGAACAACGCCGCGAGCTTCCTGCGTCTGCACCTGGGCCGCTCGATGCAGCTGCGCAGCGTGCCGCAACTGCACTTCCATTACGATGAAAGTGTCAGCCGTGGTGTGCACCTGTCGGCCCTGATCGAGCGTGCGGTTGCTGAAGACCGTCAGCATCAGGATTCCGACGAGCCGGACACCAAGGAGTAACGGGTGGCCCAGGTCAAACGAATTCGCCGCAACGTCAGCGGCATCATCCTGCTCGACAAACCGTTGGGGTTCACCTCCAATGCTGCCTTGCAGAAGGTCCGCTGGCTGCTCAATGCTGAAAAGGCTGGCCACACCGGCAGCCTCGACCCGCTGGCCAGCGGCGTCTTGCCGTTGTGCTTCGGTGAAGCCACGAAGTTCTCGCAGTACCTGCTGGACTCCGACAAGGGTTATGAAACCGTCATGCAGCTGGGGCAGACTACCAGCACTGCGGACGCTGAAGGCGAAGTCCTGCAGACGCGTGAGGTAACCGTTGGTCGCGCCGATATCGAGGCCTTGCTGCCGCGGTTTCGCGGCCCGATCAGCCAGATACCGCCGATGTACTCGGCCCTCAAGCGGGACGGCCAGCCGCTGTACAAGCTGGCGCGTGCAGGAGAGGTAGTGGAGCGCGAGGCGCGTTCTGTTACTATTAACCGCTTGGAGCTGCTCGAGTGCGAAGGCACCCGAGCCCGCCTCACGGTTGCTTGCACCAAGGGGACGTATATCCGCACCCTGGTGGAAGACATCGGTGAAGCGCTGGGCTGTGGTGCGTATGTCGCCGAGCTGCGCCGGACCCAGGCCGGGCCTTTCGAGTTGGCACAGACCGTGACCCTCGAAGAGCTTGAGCAAGCTCACGCCGAGGGTGGTAACGAAGCGCTCGACCGCTTCCTGATGCCATCCGACAGCGGGCTGCTAGACTGGCCGCTGGTGCAGCTGTCCGAGCACAGCGCGTTCTACTGGCTGCATGGCCAGGCAGTACGTGCTCCGGAAGGGCCGCAGTTCGGCATGGTCCGGGTACAGGATCACAACGGTCGCTTCATCGGTATCGGTGAAGTGAGCGAAGACGGGCGCATTGCGCCACGTCGCTTGATTCGGTCGGAATGACCGATACCTCCGGTGATGGCAAGTGCCGACACCGGGGGATACGAGGATGGCTGTCAGTAGGCACGGTCACACCTCTTTTATTAATACAGGGTTTCGTCCCTGGCCTATTGGACCCCGCTCGCGGGATCCGTTTAAGTGGAGATGCCTCATGGCCCTCAGCGTTGAAGAAAAAGCTCAAATCGTTACCGACTACCAGCAAGCTGCTGGCGACACTGGTAGCCCGGAAGTTCAGGTTGCTCTGCTGACCGCGAACATCAACAAGCTGCAAGGCCACTTCAAGGCCAACGGTAAAGACCACCACTCGCGTCGTGGCCTGATCCGTATGGTTAACCAGCGTCGTAAGCTGCTGGACTACCTGAAAGGCAAAGACACCACTCGTTACAGCACCCTGATCGGTCGTCTGGGCCTGCGTCGCTAATAGCGGCCTGGCAAGTGGTGTGCATGGCGTGTTGCATGCGTCGGGAGCGCTGCCTGGCAGCGCTACCGTCGGACACGTCATGCGTATCTTCGAGGTTGGCAGCCTGGTTTCGCTGAGCGGATTTTCCGCCCAGCGGCCAGGCTCCCAGCCTCGATTTGTATCTGGACGGTCAATGGGGCCGATTCCCCGTTCTGCCCAAGAATTCGCAAGAAACCAGTTCCCCCAGAGCCATTGAAAAGGTAGGAAACCGTGAACCCGGTAATCAAGAAATTCCAGTTCGGTCAATCGACCGTAACCCTCGAAACAGGCCGCATCGCCCGTCAGGCGTCCGGCGCAGTTCTGGTCACCGTAGACAACGATGTCACCGTACTGGTGACCGTGGTCGGTGCCAAGCACGCAGACCCAAGCAAGGGCTTCTTCCCGCTGTCTGTGCACTACCAGGAAAAGACCTACGCCGCTGGCAAGATCCCTGGTGGTTTCTTCAAGCGCGAAGGCCGTCCTTCCGAGAAAGAGACCCTGACTTCGCGTCTGATCGACCGTCCGATCCGTCCGCTGTTCCCAGAAGGCTTCATGAACGAAGTGCAGGTCGTCTGCACCGTCGTTTCGACCAGCAAGAAGACCGATCCGGACATCGCTGCGATGATCGGTACCTCGGCTGCCCTGGCCATCTCCGGTATTCCGTTCGAAGGCCCGATCGGCGCCGCCCGTGTTGCTTTCCATGAAAGCACCGGCTACCTGCTGAACCCGACCTACGAGCAACTGGCAGCTTCGAGCCTGGACATGGTCGTTGCCGGTACCTCCGACGCCGTACTGATGGTTGAGTCGGAAGCCAAAGAGCTGACCGAAGACCAGATGCTGGGCGCCGTGCTGTTCGCTCATGACGAATTCCAGGCTGTGATCCAGGCTGTAAAAGAGCTGGCTGCCGAAGCTGCCAAGCCGACCTGGGACTGGAAACCTGCCGTTGCCAACACCGAACTGTTCAACGCCATCCGCGCCGAGTTCGGCGAAGGCGTTTCGCAGGGCTACACCATCACCGTCAAGGCCGACCGCTACGCGCGTCTGGGTGAGCTGCGTGATCAAGCGATCGCCAAGTTCTCCGGTGCTGAAGGCCAGCCGTCGGCTTCCGAAGTCAAAGAGATCTTCGGTGAAATCGAATACCGCACCGTTCGCGAAAACATCGTCAACGGCAAGCCACGTATCGACGGTCGCGACACCAAGACTGTACGTCCGCTGAACATCGAAGTCGGCGTCCTGCCGAAGACTCACGGTTCGGCGCTGTTCACCCGTGGCGAAACCCAGGCTCTGGTCGTTGCGACCCTGGGTACTGCGCGTGATGCACAGCTGCTGGACACCCTGGAAGGCGAGAAGAAAGACCCGTTCATGCTGCACTACAACTTCCCGCCGTTCTCGGTAGGCGAGTGTGGTCGCATGGGTGGTGCTGGCCGTCGCGAAATCGGTCACGGCCGTCTGGCCCGTCGTTCGGTTCAAGCCATGCTGCCTGCCGCTGACGTATTCCCGTACACCATCCGCGTGGTTTCGGAAATCACCGAATCGAACGGTTCGAGCTCGATGGCTTCGGTCTGCGGCGCTTCGCTGGCTCTGATGGACGCTGGTGTGCCGATGAAGGCGCCGGTTGCCGGTATCGCCATGGGCCTGGTCAAGGAAGGCGAGAAGTTCGCCATCCTCACCGACATCCTCGGTGACGAAGACCACCTGGGCGACATGGACTTCAAGGTAGCCGGTACCGCCAAAGGCGTTACTGCGCTGCAGATGGACATCAAGATCAACGGCATCACCGAAGAGATCATGGAAATCGCCCTGGGCCAAGCCCTGGAAGCGCGCCTGAACATCCTCGGCCAGATGAACCAGATCATTGGTCAGTCGCGTACCGAGCTGTCGGCCAACGCCCCGACCATGATCGCGATGAAGATCGACACCGACAAGATCCGTGACGTCATCGGTAAAGGCGGCGCGACCATCCGTGGTATCTGCGAAGAGACCAAGGCTTCGATCGACATCGAAGACGACGGCTCGATCAAGATCTTCGGCGAAACCAAGGAAGCGGCCGAGGCAGCTCGCCAGCGCGTTCTGGGTATTACCGCAGAAGCCGAGATCGGCAAGATCTATGTTGGTAAGGTTGAGCGCATCGTCGACTTCGGCGCCTTCGTCAACATCCTGCCTGGCAAGGATGGTCTGGTGCACATCTCGATGCTCAGCAATGAGCGCGTAGAGAAAGTCACCGACGTGCTGAAGGAAGGTGAAGAGGTTGAGGTTCTGGTACTGGACGTGGACAACCGCGGCCGTATCAAGCTGTCGATCAAAGACGTTGCGGCAGCCAAGGCTTCCGGCGTTTAAGTCACTCTAGTGGCTTTGAAAAGGACCCTTCGGGGTCCTTTTTTTTGCTTTGCGGATTACGCCAGTGACGGCCTTTTCGCGGGGCAAGCCCGCTCCTCATGGATGTGGTTGCCACTCCTGTAGGAGCGGGCTTGCCCCGCGAAGGGGCCGGTATTGGCACTGTATCTCGTCGGCCGAGTAAAACCCTTGGAGTACTTGCATCTTGCATGCAGGAATTTGCCCCGGCTTGCAAAATGCACGACCCTGACTAATTTGATGGATATGTAAATTACTGATTTATAACGGTTTTCTAGTTTTGATAAAGCTGGCACAGGCCGTGCAACACTCTAAGTATCTGACGCCAACAGACTTGGTGCAGACCTTTCGAACAACAGGAGTGTCTCGTATGAAGAAGTTCGCCATTGCTGCCGCCACTGCTACCGCTCTGACCCTGACCATGGCTAACGCGGCATTCGCCCAGCAGCCCACCCAGGCGCCAATGATGCTGGCCGCTGGTGAAGTCACCAAGGCTAAGGAAGAGACCAGCGATACCTGGATCACTACCAAGGTCAAAGCTGACTTGCTGACAGAAAAAGGCATTCCAGGCTCGGACATCAAAGTAGAAACCAACAAAGGTGTTGTGTCGCTGTCGTCTGACGTTGCTGTCACCGACGCTCAGAAAACCACCGCTGTTGAGATCACCAAGAAAATCAAAGGTGTTCGTGACGTATCTGCTGGTGGCCTGAAGGCCGAATAATCAGGATTGTCCTGACGGCTAGATGGACCTGGCCACCTTAAATGAAAAAGCCCCGGCATATGTCGGGGCTTTTTTATGGTTATTCCATGGATTGTCCGGGGGGGGGGCTGGGGCTTGTAGGTTGGGGGCTTATCCGGTTGATGTGGTGATGCCACTGGCCCCTTCCGCCCTTACGGCGGGTCACTTGTTTCTTGGAAAAAAGTAACCAAAAACCGCTTGCTCCATCATACGGCCCTTCGCTGCGCTACGGGTTCCCTCGCTCCGGTCTTGCTCCGGGAGGACCGCGCTGTACGGCCCATCCTGGGCCTCAGCGCTTTCCGGCCATCCATGGCCTCCACCTCCCTGCGCAAGACCTGCGCTCGGCCTCCTGAAGTCGCTGGTAGATCAAGAGCCAGATCAAGATCAACAGCCAGGGCAACGGCTGGCGAATCGCTGCGCTCTCGCTTTGTTTATTTACCAGCGGATTTGTGGGTGGCTGGCAGGGCTGCGCCCTGCGATTTGTATTGGCAGTACCGGCCTCTTCGCGGGACAAGCCCGCTCCTACAGGTACTGCGCCGAATTCAAATTTGCGCGATACCTGTAGGGGCGGCGGTGCGGCGATCCGACTTGTCCCGCGAAGAGGCCCGAATATCCACCCCAATTGCCACTATCAAAAACAACGCCAGCCCAGGCGCCGCCTGTAACTTCGCGTCTTCAGGAGACCGGAGCGAGGGGACCCGTAGCGCAGCGAAGGGCCGGATGCAGGAGCAGGCGGTTTCAGAAGCGCCAGCGCATCAAATGGATAAGCCCACAACTCCTAAGCCAGCCAGCCAAATGAGCGCTGTATCAATACCGGCGTATTCGCGGGGCCCGGTCCTACAGGGGTAGCGCCTAGCACTGTAGGCGCGGGCTTGCGCAAAGACGCCAGGGCGGGCTCACTCCGCATCCAGGTGCATCGGGGTAATCACTCGCCCATCCCGCTCAGCCTGGCCCAGGGTGGTATCAATGAAGTACACCCGCTCATCCTCAAGCTTGCCCTTGTCCACCAGGTAATCCTTGATGGTACCGGCGCGCTCCTGGCCCAGCTGACGCAAGAGGGCCGCGCTTTCAGCCCAGGACTTGATCACCGCTTCACGCAGCTTGGCCGTGCGCTCGTCCCGCCCCAGCTGTTCCCACTCGCCCGGAGGCTGCTGCTTGAGGCGCGTGCGGTAGATCCCTTCGAGCATCGCTGGCTTGTCATCGTCATCGACCACCAGCATGGATGCGTTGGCCGGTACCTTGTCACCACGGCGCTGCAGGATCTTGTACCAGGTCGCTTGATACTCGCGCTCCAGGCGCTGCTCGGCGATGAGCGGGCCGTCGCTGGTCTGGGCGCTGGTGCCTTCGATCTCCAGGCGCAGCTCAGGGCGCTCCTTGAGCGCGGCGGCGAGCTTGTCCAAAGCCGACTGCGCGTCGCCGCTAAGGTCGCTGGAGCCGGCGGCGAAGGCCACGGTGCCGAGGTCCTCCGAGCCACCGCCGGTGACCAGCCCACCAATGAACTTGAACGGCGCCTGAGCTGCGCGCAGCACCAGGTTGCGCAAGGTCTGCCACACGATCGGCATGACGCTGAACTGCGGATTGTTGAGGTCGCCGGTTACCGGCAGCTCGATCGAGATCTTGCCTTGAGTGTCTTTGAGCAAGGCTACCGCCAGGCGGATCGGCAGGTCCACGGCATCCGGGCTGTCGACCTTCTCACCCAGTTGCAACTGCTCGACTACCAGCTTGTTCTCGGCCTTGAGCTGGCCGTTGGTAATCAGGTAATGCAGGTCGAGATTGAGCCGCCCCTTGCGAATCCGGAAACCGGCGAACTTGCCGGAATAGGGCGTCAAGGTGGTCAGCTCGACCCGCTTGAAGCTGGTGGCGATGTCGAGGCTGGCCATCGGGTTGAACGGGTTGAGCGCACCTTTGATGGTCACCGGCGCATAACGGTCGACCTTGCCCTTGATGTCGACTTTGGCAGGTGCAGGCTTGCGATTGTCGATGGTCCCGACCTGGCCATTGAGCTGCTGTACGGCGGTGGCAAAATTGGGCGTCAGGGTCAGGTCGGCAAAGTTGGCCGAGCCATCGTTGATGTCGATCTGGCCGATACGAATGGCTAGTGGCTTGTCAGTGCTGGCCGTTGCCGGTTTACCCTGCTCAGGACTGGCGGCACCGGGCGGCTGCGGAATCAGCAGGTCATCGACGTTGGTGGTACGGTCTTCGTTGATGATGAAGCGGGCATAGGGTTGCAGCAGGTTGACCTTGTCGATTGTCAACGCATCGCCATGCACGTATGACAGCCCGCTAAGGTCAAGCTGCTGCCATTTGACGAAGTCGCGGTTTTTGATCGTGTCGAGGGTATGCAACTGGCTGACCTTGGCCGTGCCACCGACGTTGAAGGCCAGCGGCGCGGTGCTTTTCAGGTCGACCTTGAGGTCGCTGGAGAGCATCCCGCTACGCAGCTCGAGGCGGATGAACGGGCTGATGTAGGCTTGGGCGATGCGCAGGTCGATATCCTGAGTGCTGACGTCCAGCTTGGCGGTGACCGGCGCCAGATTGACCTCACCGGCGGCCTGCAGCTTGCCTTGCTTGCCGATACCGCTATCGAGCTTGAGGGTGAAGGGTGACTTGTTGAGGCTGTCGAAGCCTTTCAGGTCAAGGTTGAGAGGACCGACGTCCAATGCCACCGGCTCTTTCTGGCTGCGGTCAGCCAAATGGATCATGTAGTTGCGCGCCTGTACGTCTTTGAGCAGTACCTGCCAGGGCTTGCTCGGCGCTGCTGCAGCTTTTTCCTGGCTGCTCGGTTCGGCTGCAGCAGGTTCGGCCTTTTCTTTCGGCGTCGGTTTGGCGGGTTGGCTGGCGAACAGCTTTTGCCAGTCGAGCTGGCCGTCGCTTTCAAGGGCAGCCCAGGTCTCGAGCTTGTCGCTGCGGATCTTGCCAACAGTGACCAATTGCTTGGCCAGGTCGATGGAGGTCTCGCTCACTTCCAGGCTGGCCAGGCGCGTCAGTGGGCGGCCATCCGGTGACTTGATCGCGAAGGGGGCGATGCGTACCGAGGTGTTGTCCAGCAGCAGCTCGGTTTCTTTCGACAGGTTGAGCTTGTAGTGGGTATCGAGGCTGATCACGCCGTCTTCCAGTACCAGCGGCACGGCGTCCCGCACGTAGGGCCACCAGGCTTTCATCTTGCCGTCGGTGATCTTCAGGGTGCCTTCGGAGCTGATCGGCGACAGGCCGAGCGTGCCTTTCCAGTCGATTCGACCGCCTGCGGGGCCGTTGGCCACCAGGGTCATGTCGGCGTTGTCGTCGGGCAGGGTGCTGAGGTTCTTCAGCTCGAGGTTCATCGAGTCGTAGAGGAACTCGATCGGCTCGCTGGGGCGCAGGTCCTGGAAGTGCAGGTAGCCTTCGCTGAGCTTGATGCTGCCGATGCGCAGGGGGAACGGGTCGCTGTCGGCCTGTTCGGGTTTGGCCTCGCCAGGCGGCAGTTTGAACAGCTGGCTGAGGTTGAGGCTGCCGTCCTTGCGGAACAACACCTCGCTGCGGGCCTTGTCGAGTTCGACAGCGTCCAGGTGCAATGCACCGCTCCACAGGCTGTCGAGCGAAAGGTTGGCGTAAAGGCGTTCGAAGCCGACCTGCTCCTTGCCGGGCTCGCCGATCTGCAGGCCCCAGAGGGTCAGCTCAAGGCTGAACGGGTTGAATTCGATACGCTGCAGCTGGGCTGGCACGGTGGCATAGTTGGCCAGTTGCTGGTTTGCGATGCGCAAACCGACACCGGGAACAATCAGGAAGCCAAGCAGGCTGTACAGGGCCACGAGGGCCAGCAAGGCGCCGAGGGCGCGAGTCAATCCTTTGGGCATGTGCAGCGTCGTCTGTCCGAGCGGGAGTGCTTGGAGTATGGCACGTTAAATCGGTTCCGCAGCGCTGACCGAATTGACCTATTCAATGCCCATGCGGCGCCTGGCGCGGTGCGCCGAGGAGTCGCGCATGGCCCAGCGCAACACCGGTGCGGTGCGCTCGATGCCGAGGCGAATGACCCGCCGGCGCAGGTCGCCCTGGTGCAGGCCGAGCATGTCCCGGCCCCAGTCTGGCAGCAACTCGATGCCCGCCTGCAGCATGAGCTTGCCGACCGGCGCGGCCAGGCGGCTGGGCGCCGGTGCCTGGCGCAGGATGCTGATCACTTCGAGGCTGCGTGCGTCGCACTGCAACTGAGGGCGCATGCGCTGCAGGTAGTCGTCGACCTCCTGGCAGGAGCGTGGCACGTCGCGCGCGCCAAGCCGTTCGGCAATCAGTGCAATCTCGTTGTAGTAGGCGTCCTGGTCGGCCCGCGACAGC
Source organism: Pseudomonas sp. BP8 (assembly GCF_017875955.1). Classification (GTDB taxonomy): domain Bacteria; phylum Pseudomonadota; class Gammaproteobacteria; order Pseudomonadales; family Pseudomonadaceae; genus Aquipseudomonas. The sequence continues at coordinate 1,301,463 of NZ_JAGINK010000001.1, forward strand.
TGCGGGTTGCGGTAGCGCAGGTGGGCCGCAAGAAAACTGCTGACTTCCGCGACATGCACCCAGGTCAATAGGTCGGGGTCGCTGGCGGCATAGGCTCGGCCATCGGCGGCGGTGCCGACCACTTGCAGGTGGATGGTGCGTACCTTGTCGATCAGCCACTCGGCATCACGGGTCGAGCCAAAGGTGGTGCCGGAGATGAACTGGCTGGTCCGGCGCAGGCGGCCGAGCAGGTCCTGGCGGAAGTTCGAGTGATCCCACACCCCGGCCAATGCCAGTGGGTGGAGCAATTGCAGCATCAGCGCGCTGATACCGCCCACCAGCATGCTGGGAAAATCGCCATGCACTTGCCAACTGATGCTGCGCGGGCCAAACAAGCCGGGATCACCCTTGGGCGATTCCAGGTCGAGTTGGCCGAGGGCCAGGCCGGTAAGGCTCATGACCTGGGTTTCGATACGACGGCGTAAGGCTTCCATGGCGACCTGCAGTGCGCGACAGCCCGCCATGGGCCGCCCTTTATGAGTTGAGGCGTGTGTCGATCAGCCCCTGGACCACGCTTGGGTCGGCCAGGGTCGAGGTATCGCCCAGGCTGTCCAGCTCGTTGCAGGCGATCTTGCGCAGTATACGCCGCATGATCTTGCCTGAACGGGTCTTGGGCAGCGCGGGTGCCCACTGGATCATCTCCGGCTTGGCAAAACTGCCGATCTCCTTGCTGACCAGGGCCAGCAGCTCGGCCTTGAGCGCGTCGTCCGGGGTTACCCCATTCATGGGTGTGACAAAGGCGTAGATGCCCTGACCCTTGAGGTCGTGAGGGTAACCGACCACGGCGGCCTCGGCGATGCTGTCATGCAGCACCAGTGCGCTTTCCACCTCGGCAGTGCCGATGCGATGGCCGGAAACGTTGATCACGTCGTCGACCCGGCCGGTGATCCAGTAGTCGCCATCGGCATCGCGACGGGCGCCGTCACCGGTGAAGTAGTAGCCGGCAAACGGTTTGAAGTAGGTATCGACCATGCGCTGGTGATCGCCGTAGACACTGCGGATCTGCCCGGGCCAGCTGGCTTTTATGGCAAGCAGGCCAGCTCCTTGGCCTTCGATGACCTTGCCCTGCTCATCGAGCAGCACCGGTTGCACGCCAAACATTGGTTGCGTGGCGCAACCGGGCTTGAGCTGTTGGTTGCCGGGCAGCGGGCTGAGCATGATGCCGCCGGTTTCGGTCTGCCACCAGGTGTCGACGATGGGGCAGCGCTTCTGCCCGACCTCCTCGAAATACCATTCCCAGGCTTCCGGGTTGATCGGCTCACCGACGCTGCCAAGCAGGCGCAGGCTCTGCCGCGAGGTGCCTTGCAGCGGCGCCGAACCTTCGCGCATCAGTGCTCGCAGGGCGGTGGGGGCGGTGTAGAAGATGTTGACCTGGTGCTTGTCGACCACTTGCCAGAAGCGCGAGCTGTCCGGGTAGTTGGGCACACCCTCGAACATCAGCGAGATCGCGCCATTGGCCAGCGGGCCGTAGACGATATAGCTGTGACCGGTGACCCAGCCGACATCGGCGGTGCACCAGAACACCTCGCCATCACGGTAGTCGAACACCACCTTGAAGGTCATCGCTGCCTGCAGCAGGTAACCGCCGCTGGTATGCAGCACGCCCTTGGGTTTGCCGGTGCTGCCGGAGGTATACAGGATGAACAGCGGGTCTTCGGCGTCCATCGGTTCGGGCGCGCAGTCGTCGCCTGCGAGCTCGGTGGCGGTGTGGTACCAGAGGTCACGCTGGTTGTCCCAGGCCACTTCGCCGCCAGTGCGGCGCACGACGAACACGCTGCTGACGTTGGGGCAACTGGCCAAGGCCTTGTCGACGTTGAGCTTGAGCGGGATACGCTTGCCCCCGCGGATACCTTCGTCAGCGGTGATCACGGTGCGGCAGTCGGCATCGTTGATGCGATCACGCAGGGCGTCGGGCGAGAAGCCGCCGAACACCACCGAATGAATCGCGCCGAGACGCGCGCAGGCGAGCATGGCATAGGCGGCTTCGGGGATCATCGGCATGTAGATGCACACCCGATCGCCTTTTTTCACGCCGCGGGCCTTGAGTGCGTTGGCCAGGCGGCATACCTGGCGGTGCAGTTCGCGGTAGCTGATGGCTTTGCTGTCTTGTGGGTCGTCGCCTTCCCAGAGCAGGGCGGTCTGCTCGCCACGCTTGGCCAGGTGACGGTCGATGCAGTTGTAGCTGACGTTGAGCTTGCCGCCGTCGAACCAGCGTGCTTCGCCGGTGGTCAGGTCGGCCTGTTGAACCTGGCGCCAGGGCTTGATCCAGTCCAGACGCTTGGCCTGCTCGGCCCAGAAGGTATCCGGATCGTCCACCGACTGGCGGTACAGACGCTGATAGTCGGTTGGGGTCAGTTGCGCGGCCTGGCTGACGGCCAGGGCGGTGGGGTACTTGCTGAGATCGAACATGGCGGGTTGTCCTGCTCTTGTCGGGGCAATCATTCGATGGACAGTGTAGTCAGCGAACGTGTTCCTCGAATCAAACAGGTTTGATGCGATGGTGGTGCAAAGCGCTGGTGAATTGAAAGCTGGGTGCCGCAAAGCAGCGCCCAGCTTTTGTAATCGGATCAGCCGCGGTGACGACCGCGGAAGTAGTTGATCAGGCCTTGGGTAGAGCCATCTTCAGCCGACGCTTCCTGGGCACCGACCAGGCGCTGGTAGACGCCCTTGCCGAGCTCCTTGCCGAGCTCGACGCCCCACTGGTCGAAGGCGTTGATGCCCCAGACCACGCTCTGCACGAACACTTTGTGCTCATACATCGCCACCAGCGCGCCGAGTCGACGTGGGCTGATACGCTCGACCACCAGGGTGTTGCTCGGACGGTTGCCCGGGATCACCTTGTGCGGCGCCAGCTTGGCGATATCCGCTTCGTTCAGGCCTTTGCCGCGCAGTTCGCTCTCTGCCTCTTCGCGGGTCTTGCCGAGCATCAGCGCCTGGCTTTGCGACAGGCAGTTGGCGTACAGCCACTGGTGGTGGTCGGCCACCGGGTTGAAGCTGACCACAGGCACGATGAAGTCGGCCGGGATCAGCTGGGTGCCTTGGTGCAGCAGCTGGTGGTAAGCGTGCTGGCCGTTACAGCCGACGCCACCCCAGATCACCGGGCCGGTGTCGGTTTTCACCGGGCTGCCGTCCTGCAATACGCTCTTGCCGTTGGACTCCATGTCCAGCTGTTGCAAGTGCTTGGTGATGTTACGCAGGTAGTGGTCGTACGGCAGGATCGCGTGGCTGCGCGCACCCCAGAAGTTGCCGTACCACACGCCGAGCAGGGCCAGCAGCACCGGCATGTTCTTCTCGAAGGGGGCGGTCTGGAAGTGCTGGTCCATGGTGTAGGCACCGGACAGCAACTCCTTGAAGTTGGCGGTACCGATGGCGAGGGCGATTGGCAGGCCGATGGCCGACCACAGCGAGTAGCGCCCACCGACCCAGTCCCACATGGGGAAGATGTTCTCTTCACGGATACCGAAGGCGACGGCGGCGGCCTTGTTGCTCGAGACAGCAATGAAGTGCCGGTACAACTCGGCCTCGGAACCGCCCTGGGCCAGGTACCAGGTACGCGCAGCCATTGCGTTCTTCAAGGTTTCGAGCGTGTTGAACGACTTCGACGAAACGATGAACAGGGTGGTCTCGGCCGCCAGCTTGGCCGACAGCTCATGGAACTCACTGCCGTCGATGTTCGCCAGGTAGTGACAGCGCACACCGCGTTGGGCGTAAGGCAGCAGTGCCTCGGAGACCAGCTCGGGGCCGAGGAACGAGCCGCCGATACCGATGTTGACCACGTCGGTGATGGGTTTTTCGCTGTACCCACGCCACAGGCCGTCATGGATGCGGCCGACCAGCTCAGTGATCTGGTTGAGCACCTTGTGCACTTCAGGCATCACGTTGACACCGTTGACGCTCAGCTTGTCGCCGACCGGACGGCGCAGGGCGGTGTGCAGCACCGGTCGTCCTTCGGAGGCGTTGACGATTTCGCCGCTGAACATCGACTTGATGGCCTGGCTCAGATCGACTTCGTTGGCCAGGTTGACCAGCAGCTCGCGGGTCTGTTCGCTGATCAGGTTTTTCGAGTAGTCGAGAAACAGGCCACAGCTGCTCAACGAGAACTGATCGAAGCGCTCTGGGTTGGCGGCAAAGGCTTCGCGCATGCTGAAGTCCTGCATGGCGTCGCGGTGTTGCTGGAGCGCCTGCCAGGCGGGCAGGGCCGTCACATCATGGGGGGTACGGTAATACGCCATTGCGGATGGTTTCCTTGGTGCATGTTCGTGCCTAGGACAACGGGCAGTCGTTGCCAGTTGCAGGGTCGGGTCCATTATAGGCATTGGTTGCGCGGGGGGAATGGGGGAGGGTGCGGAGAATTTTGGCCGGGCAGCAGGGCAATCCACCGTCAGCGCCTGGTTGGCGCAATCCCTGTAGGAGCGCCGCAGCGCCGCTCCTACAGGGTTCTCCAGGGGCTGGGGAATGGGCTCAGGCGCTGGGTTCGTCCAGGTGCAGATACAGATTGTCGATCAACCGGGTGTTACCCAGGTATGCCGCGGCAATCACCACCACGTCACGATCATCGATCATCGCCGGGCGCAGGGTCAGCGCATGGCGTACCTCAAGGTAGTCCGGGCGGAAACCGGCCGCCAGCAGCTGCGCCTGGGCGGCCACGATCAATGCCGCATAGTCGCGCTGGCCATGGCGGATGCTGTCGGCGATCTGGCTCAGCTCGCGGTACAGGGCCGGTGCAGCAGTGCGTTGCTCGGGGCTCAGGTAACCGTTGCGCGACGACAGCGCGAGGCCGTCTTCAGCGCGCACGGTCGGCTCGCCGAGGATCTGGATTGGCATGTTCAGGTCGCGCACCATGGCCCGGATCACGGCCAACTGCTGGTAGTCCTTTTCGCCAAACACGGCCAGGTCAGGCTGGACCATGTTGAACAGCTTGCTGACGACGGTGGCCACGCCCTCGAAATGCCCTGGGCGGCTGGCGCCACACAGGCCTTCGGACAACTGCGGCACGCTGACCCGGGTCTGCACCGTAGTGCCGTCGGGATACATTTCTTCGACGGTGGGAGCAAACAGCAGGTGGCAGCCGGCCTGCAGCAGGCGCTCCTGGTCGGCGGCGAGGGTGCGCGGGTAGGTGTCGAGGTCTTCGCCCGCACCGAACTGCAGCGGGTTGACGAAGATGCTCGCAACGACAAAGTCGGCCCGCTGCGCGGCCTTGGTCACCAGTGCGGCATGACCGCTGTGCAGGTTGCCCATGGTCGGTACGAAGGCGATCCGCTTGCCTTCACTGCGCGCGCGGGCGACGGCAGCGCGCAGCTCGCGGACGGTCTTGACTGTATTCATGCGCTGAATCCGTGTTCGCTGGCAGGGAAGCTGACGTCCTTGACCGCCTTAACATAGGCGACCAGAGCACTGTGGATGTCCGGCTGGCCGGCCATGAAGTTCTTGACGAATTTCGGCACGTGGCCACTCAGGGACAAGCCGAGCATATCGTGCAACACCAGCACCTGGCCGTCGGTGGCGCTACCGGCACCGATGCCGATCACTGGAATGTTCACTGCCTGGGTAATCTCGGCGGCCAGTTCACTGGGCACGCATTCGAGCAGGAGCATGGCCGTACCGGCCTGCTCCAGGGCAATGGCGTCGGCACGCATCTGGCGTGCCTGGGCTTCCTGGCGGCCCTGGACCTTGTAACCGCCAAGAACGTTGACCGTCTGCGGGGTAAGGCCCATGTGCGCGCACACCGGCACGCCGCGTTCGGCCAGCAGGCGAATGGTCTCGCCCAGCCAGGCAGCGCCTTCGAGCTTGATCATGTGCGCACCGGCCTGCATCAGCGTGGCGCAGTTGGCGAAGGCTTGCTCGGGGGTGGCATGGGCCATGAACGGCAGGTCGGCAAGAATCAGCGCGCCGTGGTTACCACGCTTGACGCATGCGGTGTGGTAGGCCATCTCCGCGGTGGTGACCGGCAGGGTGCTGTCATGCCCCTGCAGGACCATGCCCAGCGAGTCACCTACCAGCAGCACGTCCACGCCCGCCTGGCTGGCAACCTTGGCAAAGGTCGCGTCGTAGCAGGTCAGCATGGAGATTTTTTCACCCTTGGCCTTGAGGCCATTGAGGGTGGTCAGGGTTACATCAGGCATGTAGGAAATCCTCGTTCAGGCGCTGTGAAAAACGACTGCGAACAACGCATGCATTCATCTTCCGGAGCGGCACATCATCGTCTGTGATGTTCGGGGTACAGGTCCGTCCGGGCCTAAATAGGTGATAGGTGGCTTAATGGGGCCACGGGACGCCTATAGTCGTGAGCGAGGGGGGGGAAGTCAATCACCCTGTTACCGCATTGTTACGATGAGGGTGTTACTGGCGTTACCGTCGTCTGCAGCGCCCGAATTACAGGCGCTCAAGGCCGACAAACGGGCAATCGTCGAGCAGCTGCGCCAGGCTGCGGCCATCGGCCAGGGCGAAATCGGGCGGTACCAGTTCGGCCAGCGGATAGAGCACGAAGGCGCGGGCCTGCATGTGGTAGTGCGGCACCTTGAGGCGGGGGATATCGATGACCTGGTCACCGAACAGCAGTACATCGAGGTCGAGCGTGCGCGGGCCCCAGCGCTCCTGGCGGACACGGCCCTGGCCATTCTCGATGGCCTGCAGGGCATCGAGCAGTTGCAGTGGCGTCAGCGAGGTGTCCAGTGCCGCCACCGCATTGGTATAGCGCGGTTGGCCGGGGAGCAACGAGTCGCTCGCATAGAACCGCGAGACACCTGCTAGCCGCGTGCCCTCGGCCTTGTCCAAGGCTTCGAGGGCGCTGCGCAGCTGCTCAGCCGGCTCGGCCAGGTTGCTACCCAGGCCGATATAGGCGCGGCTCGCCATGTTTACTCGAACGCCTCGTCACCGCTGCGCTTGCGCTTGGCACCACTGCGCTTGCGCTTGCGCGGGGCTGCACCGGCGCCGTCGTCACGGTTACCCAGGTCGCGGATCATGTCGCGACGCTCGCTGTCGTTGGCGTCCTGGTAGTCCGTCCACCATTGGCCAAGCTCTTCGGTTTCCTCGCCGGCGCTTTCGCGTAGCAGCAGGAAGTCGTAACCGGCACGGAAGCGTGGATTGTCCAGGAGCATGTCGGCGCGTTTGCCGCTACGCCGTGGCAGGCGCTCCTGCATGTCCCAGATCTCGCGGATCGGCAGGGTGAAGCGCTTGGGAATGGCGATGCGCTGGCACTGTTCGGCGATCAGGTCGTGCGCGGCCTGGTTCATGGCCGGGATTGGTGGCACGCCTTGGCTCTGCAGGTACAGCGCGCGGCCGGGCAGGGCTGGCCAGAGCAGGGCCGCAAAGAGGAACGCCGGCGTGACCGGTTTGCCCTGCTTGACCCGCAGGTCGGTGTTGGCCAGTGCCTGGCTGATCAGCGTGTGGGTATAGCTCGGGCGCTCTTCCAGGGCGTGGCTGCTGCCCGGGAACAGCGGTTCGAACAGCTTCAGGTCGACCAGCATCTCGAAGGTGATCGCCGCGTGACCGGACAGGAACAGCTTGAGGCACTCCTCGAACAGCCGGGCCGGCGGAATGTCGCGCAGCATCGGCGCCAGTTCGCGGATCGGCTGCACGGTGTGTTTCTCGATGCCGAAGTCCAGCTTGGCAGCGAAACGCACGGCACGCAGCATGCGCACTGGGTCTTCCTGGTAACGATGAGTAGGATCGCCGATCAGGCGCAACAAGCGGTTGCGGATGTCGTGGATACCATTGGCGTAATCGAGAATGCGCTCGCTGACCGGATCGTAGTACAGGGCATTGATGGTGAAGTCGCGGCGTTGCGCGTCTTCTTCCAAGGTGCCGTATACGTTGTCACGCAAGATGCGCCCGCTGGCATTATGCGACGAACGGTGGCTATCACCTTCATCTTCATCGGAGTGATGCGCGCGGAATGTCGCGACTTCGATGATTTCGCGGCCAAAATGCACATGGACCAGCTTGAAGCGGCGGCCAATGATCCGCGCATTGCGGAACTCGGCACGAACCTGCTCGGGCGTGGCACTGGTGGCGACGTCGAAATCCTTCGGGGTGATACCCAGGAGGAGGTCGCGCACACAGCCGCCAACCAGATAGGCCTGGTATCCGGCAGCCTGCAGGCGATCGACGATGCCCACCGCGTGGCGGCTGAACTGGCTGCGCTGCAGCGAGTGCTGGCTCTTGTTGATCACTTCAGGCGTGGTGCGCCTGTGGTGTTGACCACTAACGGGAGGACGGAACGACTGGAACAACTTCTTCAGCATGGGATGCACTGTTTGAAGGAATGTTCGGCCAATGATAAGAGAATGGCCGCATGATGGGCGGGGATTCTAGCATTTACTTGGGGAATGGTGTAGGCGGTGTGCCACGGGGTGCTGCTGGCGGGGGAGAGAAACGACAAGGGGAGCCTAAGCTCCCCAAGAAGTGTCGTTGCGTGCTCTTATTGTTTTTCTGCTGGGCTTCTTGTTTTTGTTGAGTGCCCTGCCCACAAAGCTCGAAACTTGTGGACGACCCCCAAACCGGGGGTAAAGAGCAAACGGATTGCTTTGGCCGCTGAGGTGATGCTGATCTGTCGATCCAACCAGTTTAGGCGCTGCTTTAGTGCAGTTTTTGTTGTTCTCTGCCTGGTTGTGGGGCAAGCCCCAAACACAACTCCTCTCCAAAAGAATCAGTTAGCTGCGCCTCCGCCGTCTTGTTTTTATTGTGCGTGAGCCGTTTCGTCTTGTTCTTATTCTGAGTTGCAGTGCTTGTTATTGTTCTTGTACCAAACATATAGCAGGTGCCGTGCCAACTTTTGCAAACCTAGTAAATTCAAGGGGTTGCGGGTTTTTGGCAGGTTGGGCGAGGGGGCAAATGTAGAAATTTCGTTACCGTACGCCTCGGTGGCTGTTACGGCGGGAGGGAATGGGTAACAGATTTTTGCGGGATCTGATCGGTTACCGGCGCAAACGACTGGGGCCGCAAAGCGGCCCCGGGATTTTCAACGGCAGAATCTGTTACTCACTGGTAGCGTTGCTCTTGCGCCGGGGGATACCCAGGCGCTGGCGACGCTCCCACAGGCACTTGCGGCTCACGCCCAGCTTGCGGGCCAGTTCGGTCTCGGTCATGTGGTCCTGGTGCTCGAGGACGAAATGCTGGAAGTAATCCTCCAGCGACAGGTCTTCGGTGGGCTCGTGGCTGGCGTTACTGGTGTTACCGCCACCCAGTGGCGGCAGGCTGTCCATCAGGTCGTCATCGTCGAGATCGCTCAGCTCGATGTCGATGCCCAGCAGCTCCGCGGAAATCTCCGGGCTCTCGCTGAGAATCACCGCACGCTCGACGGCGTTTTCCAGTTCGCGCACATTACCCGGCCAGCTGTAGTGGCGGATAGCCTGTTCGGCTTCGCTGGAGAAGTGCAGGTCGTCTCGACCGATACGCGCGCTCTGGCGGGCCAGGAACGCCGTGGCAATCTCGTTGACGTCGGCGCCGCGTTCACGCAGGGCCGGCAGCTTGAGGGCAATCACGTGCAGACGGTAATAGAGGTCTTCACGGAACTGGCCTGCCTTGGACAAGTTCTTCAGGTCGCGGTGGGTGGCCGCGATCAGGCGCACATCGACCTTTTGCGATTGCACCGAGCCGACCCGGCGGATCTCGCCCTCCTGCAGAACGCGCAGCAGGCGAGCCTGCGCCTCAAGCGGCAGTTCGCCGATCTCGTCGAGGAACAGCGTGCCGCCATCGGCGGCTTCGACCAGGCCGGCACGCCCGGCGCTGGCGCCGGTGAACGCGCCTTTTTCGTGGCCGAACAGCTCGGACTCGATCAGGGTCTCCGGGATCGCCGCGCAGTTGACCGAAATCATCGGCGCCTTGGCCCGGCGCGAAAGGTTGTGCAGCGCGCGTGCGACCAGCTCTTTACCGGTGCCCGACTCGCCCTGGATCAGCACGTTGGAGTCGGTCGGTGCGACCTTGCGGATCTTGCTGTACATGTCTTGCATGGGCGGACAGGAGCCGATGATGCCGATCTCGCCATTGGCCGCATTGCTGCTGCCCTTGTCGGCCGCGGCAGGCTTGCCATTGGGGCGTGGCTCGGCGCTGGCCGGCGCTGGCGCCGGGGCGTTTTGCCGATCACGCAGGATGCGCGCCACGGCCTGGAGCATTTCATCGTGATCAAAGGGCTTGGCGATGTAGTCCACCGCGCCCATCTTCATCGAGTCGACCGCCGAGCGCAGGCTGGCGTAGCTGGTCATGATCAGCACCGGCGTACCCTGGCCAAGCTTGATCAGCTCGGTGCCCGGCGCACCAGGCAGACGCAGATCGCTGACGATCAGGTCGAAGGTGGCAATGCTGAAGCGTTCCTGGGCTTCCTGCACCGAGCCGGCTTCGCTGACCTGATACTGGTTCCGTTCGAGCAGGCGACGCAGGGCCGAGCGGATGATGGTTTCGTCTTCGACGATCAGAATATGCGGCATTGATTCAATTCTCTCGACGGTCTCGAATTTCAGGGGACGTCGCTACGACATGCCGGGGCAGGGTCACGCGGATCCGTGTGCCACGCTGCCGTTCGATATCGGCGGGGCTGTCGATGGTGATTTGCCCATAATGCTCTTCCACGATGGAATAGACCAGTGCGAGGCCCAGTCCGGTTCCCTCGCCTGGGTCCTTGGTGGTGAAGAACGGTTCGAACAGGCGGTCCATGATGTTTTTCGGAATGCCACTGCCTTCGTCCTCGACCACCAGGTCTACGGTGTGCTCGCTGACTTCGCTGCGCACGCGCACCGCGCTGCCGGCTGGCGAAGCGTCGCGGGCATTGGACAGCAGGTTGATCAGTACCTGGGCCAGGCGTTGCGGATCGCCCTCGGCCCAGTGGTCCGGGTCGCACAGGTTGAAGAACTGTACTTCGAAATTGCGCCGGTTCAGGGCCAGCAGACCGATGGCATCCTGGGCGACTTCGGCCAGGCACACCGGCTCTTCGTTGTTCTGATGGCTGCCGCCGGCATGGGCAAAGCTCATCAATGACTGGACGATGCGCGAGACCCGCTTGGTCTGTTCGAGGATCTGGCTGGATAGCTCGGTGATCTCGCCATCGCCTTCGCGTTCTTCGCGCAGGTTTTGCGCGAGGCAGGCGATGCCGGTGATCGGGTTGCCGATCTCGTGGGCTACGCCTGCGGCCAGGCGGCCGATACTGGCGAGGCGCTCGGAGTGCACCAGCTTGTCTTCCAGGGCCTGGGTTTCAGTGAGGTCTTCAACCAGCAGCACCAGGCCACTGTTACCGGGGGCGAGTGGCTCGTCGATGGCCGCCTTGTGCAGGTTGAGCCAGCGCGGCTGACCGTCGAGGGCCAGCCGTTGTTTGTGCAGGTGTTCGTCGGGAAGGTTGATGAAACCCAGCAGCAGTTCGCGCCACGGCTCGCCGATGGTCACCAGGCGCGAACCGACCACATGCTTGGCGGCGATCCCGGTCAGCTCTTCCATGGCCTTGTTCCACATCAGGATCTCCTGGTCCTTGGCCAGCGAGCAGACGCCCATGGGCAGCTCCTGCAGGGTCTGGCGATGGTAGCGGCGCAGGGCGTCGAGCTCGGCGGCAAGGCCGGTGAGGCGCGAGTGATAGTCTTCCAGGCGGCTCTCGATGAAATGGATATCTTCGGTAACGTAGTTCTCGTTACCGGACTTGTACGGGAGGAAGGTTTCGACCATGTCCTGGGCCACGCTGGGCCCCATCAGGCCGGACAGGTTGGCCTCGATGCGGTCGCGCAGCCGACGCAAGGCATAGGGTCGGCGCTCGTCGAACGGCAGGTAGAGGTCGCGCAGGGCCTGTTCGACTTCCTTTTGCGCGGCCTTGGCGCCGAGCGGCTTGGCCAGCTGGGTGGCGAACTCCTGTGGCGAGGCGGCGTGCAGCTCGCGCCGCTGCGGCCGCCGGACGTTATCGACAGCGCAGGCTTCGGCGGCGCTGATCTCTTCGCTGCTGGCGTTGGTGAACAGCGAAATCAGGGTAAACAGCAAGACGTTGGCGGCCAGCGAGGCGATTGCCGCCATGTGCCAGCTGGTGTCGTCGAGCACGTAGATCATGTCCAGCAGGGGGATGTAGAAGCCCTGTAGATTGCCCAGCAGCGGCAGCAGCATGGTCATCATCCACACCAGCATGCCGGCCAGCAGCCCGGCGATGAAGCCGCGTCGGTTGGCGGTCGGCCAATACAGCACCGAGAGCACCCCGGGGAGGAACTGCAGGGTCGCGACGAAGGCGACGATGCCCAGGTTGGCCAGGCTCTGGTGGTTGTTCTGGGTCAGGTAGAAAATGAACCCTGCGGTAATGATCGCCACGATCAGCGCCCGGCGGGTCCATTTCAGCCAGCGGTAGATATTGCCTTCGGCCGGAGGCTGGTAGAGCGGCAGCACCAGGTGGTTGAGGGCCATGCCCGAAAGGGCCAGGGTGGTGACGATGATCAGCCCACTGGCCGCAGACAGCCCGCCGACGTAGGCCAGTAGCGCCAGCGCCTCGTTGTTGGCGGCAATGCCCAGGCCGAGGGTGAAGTATTCCGGGTTGGTGCTTGCCCCCAGGCGCAGGCCGGCCCAGAGGATCAGCGGCACCGCCAGGCTCATCAGCAGCAGGAACAAGGGCAGGCCCCAGCTGGCGCTGACCAGCGAGCGCGGGCTGAGGTTTTCGGTAAAGGCCATGTGGTACATGTGCGGCATGACGATCGCCGAGGCGAAGAACACCAGCAGCAGGGTCCGCCAGGGGCCTTCTTGCAGCGGCGTGTGCAATGCGGCCAGAGCGGTCTGGTTCTGCAGCAGCCAGACTTCCAGCTCGTGTGGTCCGCCGAACACGCCATACAGGGCGTACAGGCCGATACCGCCCAAGGCCAGCAGCTTGATCACCGACTCGAAGGCGATGGCGAACACCAGGCCCTCGTGCTTCTCACGGGTGGCGATGTGGCGCGAGCCGAAGAAGATCGTGAACAGGATGATCAGCGCGCAGAAGGCGAACGCCACGCGGGCCTTGACCGGCTCGCCGGTGAGGATGCTGATCGAGTCGGCGACGGCCTGGATCTGCAGGGCCAGCAGCGGCAGCACGCCAATCAGCATGAAGATGGTGGTCAGCGCACCGGCCCAGGTACTGCGAAAGCGGAATGCGAGCAGGTCGGCCAGCGACGATAGTTGGTAAGTGCGGGTGATCTTGAGGATCGGGTAGAGCAGCACTGGCGCCAGCAGGAAGGCCCCGGAGACTCCCAGGTAACAGGCGAGGAAGCCGTAGCCGTACTGATAGGCCAGGCCCACCGAGCCGTAGAAGGCCCAGGCGCTGGCGTAGACCCCGAGCGACAGGGTGTAGGTCAGTGGGTGGCGGATGACCGAGCGCGGGATCAGCCCACGTTCGCTGATCCAGGCCACGCCAAACAGCACCCCCAGGTACCCGGCACTGATCAGGATCATCTGGGTCAGGCTAAAGCTCATCGGCATCTCGTTGGCTCTGCAGGATAAAGGTGACGACGATCAGGATCAGCCAGAGCAGGTAGGGGCGGTACCAGGCTCCGGTCGGCTCGATCCACCAGTCCATGATGGCCGGTGAGAACAGGTAGATCCCCACGACCAGAAGCAGGACCAAACGATAGATGTACATGCTGGCCTCGATGGTTGGGCGCTGCGGGCTTGGACTTATTATTGGCGCAAATGGCGGAGGCGATGCTAGCGGGATTCCGCATCGTACGGCAAGAAATTGAATCTATTGGTTTTTTGCCGGTGGCGGCCTCTTCGCGGGCTTGCCCCGCGAAGAGACCGGCAGGATCAGCGCAGCTCTGCCTCGGGAATGGTCATCTGCCGCGCAACCGCCTCAGGTCGCCACTGCCGGCGGGCCACGTCCAGCACCTCGCGCGGGCTGGCGCGTTCCAGCGCCGGCTCAGTCACTTGCCCCAGAGCGCGCAGCGCCCGCAGCAACAGCGGCGTGGCCTGGTCCGGCGCCAGCGGTGGCGAGCGGTACGACTTGCCCAGCTTGTGCCCGTCCGGCTGGATGATCAGCGGGATATGCAGGTAACGCGGCTGCGAGAACCCCAGCAGTTCCTGCAGATAAAGCTGACGCGGGGTGTTATCGAGCAGGTCCGCCCCGCGCACGATGTCGGTAACACCTTGCCAGGCATCATCCAGCACCACGGCCAGCTGGTAGGCATACAGTCCATCACGGCGCTGGATGATGAAATCACCGACGTCACGGCCCAGATGCTGCTCGAACGTGCCCTGCACGCGGTCGCTGAAACGGTAGGTCAGCTCAGGCACCCGCAGGCGGATCGCCGCGCCTTCGCGGGCATGGCCGGCGTTGCGGCAGGTGCCAGGGTAGATGCCGTTACTTCCTTCCAGCTGCTTGCGCGAGCAGGTGCAGGCATAGGCCAAGCCCTGGCGAAACAGCCGCTCGACCACCTCGGCATAGGCGTCGTGACGCTGGCTCTGGTAGACCACCTCGCCATCCCACTCCAGGCCGTAACCCTCGAGCGTCTGCAGGATGGCATCGCGGGCACCGGGCATCTCCCGCGGCGGATCGGTGTCTTCCATGCGCAACAGCCAGCGGCCATCGACGGCGCGGGCGTCCAGCCAGGAGGCAAGGGCGGCGACGAGCGAGCCAAAGTGCAGGAAACCACTGGGAGTGGGGGCGAAACGCCCGACGTAGCGTGATGGGGTCATGGACTTACGGTATCTATAAATGAAACGGGGCGCCTTGAGCGCCCCGTTTGGTGGGAATCGGAATCAACCTTTGCCGTTGGTCTTTTCCTTTTGCTCCGCTACCTCTTTGCAATCGAAGCAAAGATCGGCGGTAGGGCGTGCTTCAAGTCGACGCAAGCCGATCTCGATGCCACAGCTCTCGCACCAGCCGTAGTCTTTGTCCTGAATCAACTGCAGGGTCTTGTCGATTTTCTTGATCAGCTTGCGCTCGCGGTCACGTGCGCGCAGCTCAAGAGCAAACTCTTCCTCTTGCGTGGCACGGTCTGCCGGGTCGGCGAAGTTGGCCGCCTCTTCCTTCATATGGTCAACGGTCTTGTCGACGCCGATCATCAACTCTTGCTTCCAACCATTGAGGATCTGGGTGAAGTGCTTGCG
This sequence comes from Pseudomonas sp. BP8, assembly GCF_017875955.1. Taxonomy (GTDB): domain Bacteria; phylum Pseudomonadota; class Gammaproteobacteria; order Pseudomonadales; family Pseudomonadaceae; genus Aquipseudomonas. The sequence goes on from NZ_JAGINK010000001.1 coordinate 1,316,532, forward strand.
CATGGGTTCACCCATGTACTCCTCACCCTTGGCCGCCTGGTAGGGTTCGACCCCATAAAGATTATGACTGGCTTTTTGCTTTTCTTGGGTGGACATGAATAGACCGCCTCTCACTCATCTGATCCAATGCGCAGGATGCTCCATCTCCGGCGACCGCCGGCCCTGCGACTGCGAGCCGCCGAACTTACCAGATAGATCGGGGGTGCGCTAGCCCGGCCGATCCTACGTGTTGACAGCGGCGTGAGCCGCACGTTCAGTGGCGTGCAACGGTCGAATCAACAGTTTAGACCCAATTGAGAGAAGGCCCCATGGCTCAGCCCTACAGCGCGCGCAGTCGCGCCATCGAACCCTTTCATGTCATGGCCCTGCTGGCGCGGGCCAACGAACTGCAGGCGGCGGGCCATGATGTCATCCATCTGGAAATCGGCGAGCCGGACTTCACCACCGCCGCGCCGATCGTCGCCGCCGGCCAGGCAGCATTGGCCGATGGACACACCCGCTACACCGCGGCACGCGGGCTGCCTGCACTGCGTGAGGCGATCGCCGGCTTCTATGGCCAGCGCTATGGGCTGTCGATCGACCCCGAGCGCATCCTCATCACTCCGGGCGGCTCCGGTGCGCTGCTGCTGGCCAGCAGTTTGCTGGTCGACCCCGGCAAGCACTGGCTGCTGGCCGATCCAGGCTACCCCTGCAACCGTCACTTCCTGCGCCTGGTGGAAGGCGCTGCGCAGTTGGTGCCGGTCGGTCCGGAGGTCAATTACCAGCTCACCGCTGATCTGGTTGAACGCCATTGGGACCAGGACAGCGTCGGCGCCCTGGTCGCGTCGCCTGCCAACCCGACGGGCACGGTGCTCGACCGTGAGGCCCTGGCCAGCCTGTCGCAGGCCGTGCACGCGCGTCACGGCCACCTGGTGGTGGACGAGATTTACCATGGCCTGACCTACGGCATGGACGCCCCCAGCGTGCTCGAAGTCGACGACGAGGCGTTCGTCCTGAATAGTTTTTCCAAGTATTTCGGCATGACCGGATGGCGCCTCGGTTGGCTGGTGGCGCCGCCCAACGCCGTGGCTGATCTGGAGAAGCTGGCGCAGAACCTCTACATCAGTGCGCCGAGCATGGCCCAACATGCTGCATTGGCCTGCTTCCAGCCTGAGACCCTGGCGATCCTCGAAGAGCGCCGGGCCGAGTTTGCCCGGCGCCGCGACTACCTGCTGCCCGCGCTGCGTGAACTGGGCTTCGGCATCGCCGTGGAGCCGCAGGGGGCTTTCTATCTATATGCCGACATCAGTGCATTCGGTGGCGATGCCTTCGCTTTCTGCCGGCACTTCCTGGAAACCGAGCATGTGGCCTTCACCCCCGGGCTGGACTTCGGTCGCCATCAGGCCGGCCACCATGTGCGCTTTGCCTATACCCAGAGCCTGCCGCGCCTGGAGCAGGCCGTGCAGCGTATCGCCCGTGGCCTGAAGATCTGGCAAGGCTGATGGCGTTCTTTCCACTACTCGAACAAGGCCGTCTGCTGCGCCGTTACAAGCGCTTTCTCGCCGACATCGAACTGGCCAATGGCGAGCAATTGACCATCCACTGCCCGAACACCGGCTCCATGCTCAACTGCATGCGCGAAGGTGGCCAGGTCTGGTTCAGCCGCTCCAATGATCCCAAGCGCAAGCTGCCAGGCACCTGGGAGATCAGCGAGACCCCGCAAGGGCGGCTGGCCTGTGTAAATACTGGCCGGGCCAATGCCCTGGTCGAGGAAGCCTTGCGCGCCGGGCTGATCAGTGAGCTGGCTGGCTTTACTGCGCTCAGGCGTGAGGTGGCCTATGGCGAGGAGAACAGTCGGATCGACTTTCGCCTGGAGTTCGCCAGCGGGCCGGCCTACGTCGAGGTCAAGAGCGTCACGCTGGGCTTCCCGGACAGCGCCGTGGCGGCCTTTCCCGATGCGGTGACTCAGCGCGGCGCCAAACACCTGCGCGAGCTGGCGGCCCTGGCGCGGCAAGGTATCCGCGCCGTGCAGCTGTACTGCGTCAACCTCACCGGGGTCGAAGCCGTGCGTCCTGCTGACGAGATCGATGCGGCCTATGCCGCAGCCCTGCGCGCGGCTGTGGCCGATGGCGTCGAGGTGCTGGCCTATGGTACCCGGCTGGATGCCGAACAGATCGTCATCGACCGTCCGTTACCGGTGTTGCTCAGCCTTTGAGCCAGATGCCCTGGCTGTCTTCATGACCGTCCAGGGCCTGCAGTTGTTCGCCCTCACAGGGGCCCGCCACGCATTCGCCACTCTCGATCAGAAACAGCGCACCATGCTGGGCGCAGTGGATAAGGCTGGCGCTGTCGTCGAGAAAGTCATCCTGCGCCCAGTTCAACGGGATGCCCTTGTGCGGGCAGCGGTTGCGGTAGAGGAACACCTGACCTTGGCGGCGCACGCCGAACAGTGCCTGGCCGGCTACGCTGAACGCGCGGCTTTGACCTTCGGCGAGTTGGTCGCCAGTGCAAAGAAAATGCATCGAATGGAAAGACTCGTGCTGTAAAGAGATGGAATAGGGATAGGCTTGACGCTTCAATGCGAATAATTATCAAATTGCCCGCCTGCTGCTTGCGCTGTCTATGGTGCGCAGTTCCGCCGCCCGCCACAAGGCGCGCGGCTTGTCTTCTGCAAAGGAATCCGATGATGCGCCTTCCTGCTGCCCTGGTCGCCTTGTGCGCTGGTCTTGTTGTTTCCACCCAGACGCTGGCCGCTGATCTGCCACAGCGCTGGGTGAGTGCGGGTGGCGCCTTGAGCGAGTGGGTCAGCGCACTGGGCGGCGAGCAGCGCCTGGTCGGGGTCGACACCACCAGCCAGCACCCGCAGTCGCTCAAGGCCCTGCCGAGCATTGGTTATCAGCGCCAGTTGTCGGCCGAGGGGATCCTCAGCCTGCGCCCCGATGTATTGGTCGGTACCGAGGAGATGGGCCCGCCGCCCGTGCTGGCGCAGATCCGTAGCGCCGGGGTGCGGGTCGAACTGTTCTCGAGCAAGGCCGAGCTGGCCGCCGTGGACGAAAACCTCAAGCACCTGGGCAGCCTGCTCGGCGCTGAGCAGAAAGCCAGCGAACTGGCGAGCGGCTACCGCCAGCAACTCGATCGGTTGCAGGCCAAGGTCACGCAGGCCCAGGCCAGCCAGAAGGCGCCAGGCGTGCTGTTGCTGGTCGGCCATGCCGGCGCCAAGCCGATGATCGCCGGGCAGGGCACTGCGGGTGACTGGCTGTTGCGCCAGGCGGGCGCACGTAACCTGGCGGATCATCAAGGCTACAAGAACTTTTCGGTCGAAACCCTGGCCGCGCTGGACCCGGATGTCCTGGTGTTCTCCGACCGCAGCCTCAGCGGCGAGCAGGCGTTGCAGGCGCTGGTCAAGGAGAATCCGGCGCTGGCCGCCTCGCGCGCGATCCGCGACAAGCGCTTGGTCTCACTTGACCCGACGCTGCTGGTCGGTGGCCTTGGCCCCCGCCTGCCGGCCACCCTTGAGCAATTGGCCGCTGCCTTCTATCCGGCGGCCAAGGCCAGCCTCGCCCAATGAGACAAAGGATCAAGCCACGTACGCTGTTCATTGGCCTGAGCCTGCTGTGCTTGTTGGCGGTGTGGTTGTCGCTGGCGCTGGGCCCGGTCAGCCTGCCGCTGCTCGATACCTTGCGCGCGGGCGTGCGCCTGCTCGGACTGCCGGTGGCCGCTGATGGCCTGGAGCAGGCCGAGATGATCCTCGGTCAGATCCGCCTGCCGCGGACCATGCTCGGGCTTGCCGTTGGCGCTGTCCTCGCATTGTCCGGGGTGGCCATGCAGGGCTTGTTTCGCAACCCGCTGGCTGACCCCGGCCTGGTCGGGGTGGCGAGCGGTGCAGCGTTGGGCGCCGCGATCGCGATCGTCGGGGGCAGTTGGCTGGGAGGCATCCCGGAGTGGTTTGCGCCGTACCTGTTGTCGGTGTGTGCCTTTGCCGGTGGTTTAGGGGTGACGGCACTGGTTTATCGCCTGGGCAAGCGTGACGGCCAGACCAATGTTGCCACCATGTTGCTGGCGGGTATCGCCCTGACCGCGTTGGCGGGCTCGGCGGTCGGTCTGTTCACTTACCTGGCCGACGATGCCACCTTGCGCAGCCTGACCTTCTGGAACCTGGGCAGCCTCAACGGCGCCAGTTACCAGCGGCTGTGGCCGTTGATTGTGGTGACTGTGGCTGTGGCCCTGTGGCTGCCACGTCGGGCCCAGGCGCTCAATGCCTTGTTGTTGGGCGAATCGGAAGCGCGTCATCTGGGTGTCGACGTGGAGGCGCTCAAGCGTGAGCTGGTGTTCTGTACGGCACTCGGGGTAGGGGCAGCGGTGGCGGCGGCGGGGTTGATCGGCTTCATCGGTCTGGTGGTGCCGCACCTGGTGCGGCTGGTAGCAGGGCCTGATCATCGGGTGCTGCTGCCGGCATCATTGCTGGCGGGCGGGTCGCTGCTGCTGTTTGCCGATCTGATTGCGCGCCTTGCCTTGGCGCCTGCAGAACTGCCGATCGGCATCGTCACGGCGTTTATCGGCGCGCCGTTCTTTCTGTTGTTACTGATCCGGGGGCGCAGCTGATGCTCGAAGTCGAAGGGCTGCATCTGCGCCGGGGTAGCGTCGAGGTCCTGCACGATCTTCACCTGACCCTGCAGCCGGGCCAGATCCTTGGCGTGCTCGGGCCCAATGGTGCTGGCAAGAGCAGCCTGCTCGGCGCGCTGTGTGGTGAGCTGACGCCTGACCAGGGTCGGGTGCGCCTGCTGGGCCGTGAATTGGCGCAGTGGGGCGGCCAGGCGCGGGCGCGCCATCTGGCAGTGTTACCACAGGTGTCCAGCCTCGGTTTTGCCTTCCGAGTCGAAGAAGTGGTTGGCATGGGTCGCTTACCCCATGGTAGCGGCAAGCAACGTGACCAAGAGATCATCGAGGCCGCGCTGCGTGCAGCGGATGCCTGGCACCTGCTGCAACGCAGCTACCTGGCGCTGTCTGGCGGTGAACGCCAGCGCGTGCACCTGGCGCGGGTGCTGGCGCAACTGTGGCCAGGCGAGGCTGGGGCCACGCTGCTGCTTGACGAACCCACTTCAATGCTTGACCCGTTGCATCAGCACACCACCCTGCAGGCGGTCCGTAGCTTCGCCGACCGCGGCGGCGCCGTACTGGTCATCCTGCATGATCTGAACCTGGCGGCGCGTTACTGTGCCCAGGTGCTGCTCCTCGAACAGGGGCGCTGCCATGCCTTGGATACGCCACGCCAGGTGCTCACGCCAAAGGCGTTGAAAGCCGTGTTCGGTATCGATGTGCTGGTCCAGGATCATCCGGAGCGTGGCCATCCGCTGATCATCACTCGTTAGGAGGCTCGCCATGCGTTATCCGTTGCTGTCGCTTTGCCTTGCCCTGGCCTTGAGTGGTTGCCAGGCGCACTCATCCCGCGTGCCGGCATTGCCGGCCTGGCCAAGCAGTGAAGGTCGTGACAGCGCCGAGTTGGGGCAGATTCGCGAGCTTGCCAGCGGTCGTCTGCTCAGCCCGCAGCAATTGCTCGCGCAGTTGGCCGATACGCCTCGGGTGCTGGTGGGAGAAAAGCATGACAACCCCGACCATCATGCCCTGCAACTGTGGCTGCTGCGCGCCCTGCAGGGGCAGCGTGCGCAGGGCAGCCTGCTGCTGGAAATGCTCCAGCCCGAGCAGCAGGCGCGGGTTGACGCACTGGTCGGCAAGTCGCCCTTGCCGGATGACCTGGCCCAGGCCTTGGCCTGGCAAGAGGGCTGGGACTGGGCATTCTACGGGCCGATCGTGCGCGAGGCGCTGCAGCAGCAGGTAGCGTTGCTGGCGGCCAATCTTTCTACCGACGAGCTGCGTCAGGCCTATCGTCAGCCGACCGCAATCGAGGGACCGCAGTCGAATGCGCCTGCAGTCAAGGCGGCGCTGTTGCAGCAGGTGCGCGAGGGGCACTGCGGATTGCTCCCGGACAGCCAACTGCCGGCGATGCTGGCTGTCCAGCAGCAGCGAGATCGACGCATTGCCGAGCGGTTGCTGGCGGCACCACAGCCCGCCTTGCTGTTTGCCGGCAGTTATCACGTGCGCAAGGATCTGGGCGTACCGCTGCATCTGGCCGACCTTGGCGCCAAGGGCGAGACCAAGGTGGTGCTGCTGGCCGAGGTTGGCGAGACGGTGGAACCGGGGATGGCCGATTACGTGTGGTTCACCGCCGCGCTGCCTGAGCAGGATTATTGTGCTCAGTTGCGCAAAACCCATTGAGCATCTGGCGCGACGCGGTCCCTGTAGCGGGCTTGCCCCGCGAACAGGCCTGACAGCCCACCGCGCTAAATCGCAGGCAAAAAAAGACCCGGCAAAAAGCCGGGTCAATAACCGTGATTAGCCTGATGAGGAGATAATCTGAGAGTCCGAACCAGGGGCTTTCAGGTTACCCAACCAGTCTCGCGACCAGTTGTGATAATCATAACGATTCTCATTTCTACGTCAATCCCTTTCCTGATTTATTTCTGATTTTTTTGCGGAGGGTTCTTGGCGTCCAGCTGCTGATTGAGCGCTTGCTTGCGTTCGGCAGGCAAATCGTTCCAGTGCATGTCCAGCAGCGCGCCCTCGATTGCGTACAGCAACACTTTCGACGCCCGGAAGCCTCGGGTTCGCACCGCCTGATAAGCGCCAACCGCGCCCAGCCGACGAAGGTCCGATGCGTTATGGATACCGGCCGCATGCAACCACTGAGCGGAGGTCTTGCCAAGGTTCTTCAGGTGTTGCAGTTCATCGTTCATCGAGCCTCCTTGCGATGGCTGAACGGGTCATGTGGAAAATCGCGAGCAGGTCAGACAGGAGTGTAGCGGGGGCTGGGAGATACGCGGCGTTTTGCCATCGGAGCCGACGGGATGCTGCTGGAGGGGTGGGGCAGTGCAGGCGACTTCGCGGGCTTGCCCCGCAAAGTCGCCTGCACAAATACGATCAATATCCGGCTGAAGGAAGGCTTACAGCCCTGGCAGGCGCTGGCGAATCTGCTCGATCAGCTGGTCCATGCTGGCGCTTTCCTGAGTGTCGACGCGCTTGCTGTCGCGCAGCTCCTGCTCGGTCAACGGTTCGCGGCTGGCCTGTTGCGCCTTGACCACGTCGAGGGTCGCGTCCGAGGGATCGTCGTTGTCCGCCTGACGCTGGGCCAGCCAGCTTTCGATGACGGCCTCGGGAGCATGGCAGTCGAGGATCAACAGCGGTACGCCGGTCCCGCTGGCGACGTCTGCCGCGGCCTGGCGTTGCTCGCGCTTGAGATAGGTCGCATCCAGTACCACCGGGAAGCCCGCGCGCAGAATCACCTCGGCCAATTGATGCAGACGCTGGTAGGTGGCGGCGCTAGCCTCTTGTTGATAGATACCGGCCTGCAACTGGCCGGCATTGTGCTCGACCTGCTCACCGAACAAGCGCTTGCGCTCGACGTCGGAGCGCACGCGGATTGCCCCCAGCGCCTCGACCAAGCGCATCGACACATGGCTCTTGCCCACTGCCGAGACACCGTGGGTGATGGCCAGCATACGCGAGGGGATCGCGCTGTAGCTTTCGGCCAGGTTGGCATAGTTGCGGTAGGTGCGCAGGGTAGTGGCACGCTGCACGCCATCGGCATCGGCCGGCATGCTGAACAGTGCGACCTTGGCGCGGACCAGGGCGCGGTAGGCTTTGTAGAAGTTGAGCAGTTCAAGCCCTTGGTAATCGCCGGTCAGCTCGAGGTACTGACTGATGAAACGCCGTGCCAGGCATTTCAGGCCGCGGTCTTCGAGGTCCATGGCGAGGAAGCCGGTATCGGCCCAGACATCGGTCTTGCGGAACGGCTCGTTGAATTCGATGCAGTCGAAGATGACTACCTGGCCATTGATCACCGTGGCGTTGCCGAGGTGGATATCACCGTGGCATTCGCGAATGAAACCGTTGGCCTTGCGCGCCTCGAACAGGCCTTGCAGGCGGTCGAAACTGCTCCGCGCCCAGGCCTGCAGGTTGTCCAGTTGCTGCAGGTCGGCCTTGTCGCTGAGGAACGGGCGAATCTGCTCGAAGTTCTGCTCGACCGGTGCCATTACGCTCTCAGGCGAGCCGAACGGCTCCTCGGCCGCGACCTTGGGGGTCTGCAGGTGGAACTCGGCGATCTGCCGGGCCATCTGGTCGATATGGCTGGCGGTCAGTTCACCATTGGCCTGCAGGGTGCTGAGCAACTGGCTCTGAGGGAACTGACGCATCTTCAGGGCAAACTCGATCGGCTCACCTTCGCCGCCCAGCTGAGGTGCTTCGACACTGCCGGTGATTGGCAGGACGTCCAGGTAGAGACCGTCGGTCAGGCGTTGGTTAAGGCGCAACTCTTCGTTACAGAAATGCCCACGCTGGTCCAGGCCGGTGAAGTCGAGAAAGCCGAAGTTCATCGGCTTCTTGATCTTGTAGGCGTACTCACCGGTGAGCAGGACCCAGGAGATGTGCGTCTCGATGAGCTGGAAGCCATCCACGGGGTGAGGGTAGAGGGCAGGGTTCTGCAGGGCACTGATGAGGGCTTGGCTCACGGGCAATCCTTCGGAGTAAGGGAATTCGAATGCGCCATTATGGTCAATGGTGCCGTCCCTGCATACCGCCGGGCCTGCCTTGACTAAAGTGCGTATAATCCGCCGCCATGACTCGATCCCGAAATCCCCGTACTCCGCAGAAACGCTCGCCCGGCCGCTCCCGTGCCTGGCTGGGTTGGGCCCTGAAGCTCAGCCTGGTCGGCCTGGTGATCGTCGCCGGCTTTGCGATCTACCTCGATGCCATCGTCCAGGAGAAGTTCTCCGGCAAGCGCTGGACTATCCCGGCCAAGGTGTATGCCCGGCCGTTGGAGCTGTTCGTCGGCCAGAAGCTGAGCAAGAACGACTTCCTTACCGAGCTCGATGCCCTCGGCTATCGCCGCGAAAGCGCGGCCAACGGCCCGGGTGCAGCGTCGGTCAACGGTAACAACGTCGACCTCAATACCCGTGGCTTCCAGTTCTATGAAGGCATGGAACCCGCGCAGTTCGTGCGTGTACGCTTCTCCGGCGACTATGTCGCAGGGATGAGCGGCGCCAACGGCGGCAAGCTCGACGTGGTGCGTCTGGAACCGCTGATGATCGGCGGTATCTACCCGAAGAACCTCGAAGACCGCATCCTGATCAAGATCGACCAGGTGCCGCCTTACCTGCTGGAAACTCTGATCGCGACCGAAGACCGCGATTTCTACAGCCATTTCGGCGTTTCGCCGAAGTCGATTGCCCGTGCGGTGTGGGTCAACACTTCGTCCGGCGCCATGCGCCAGGGCGGCAGTACCCTGACCCAGCAGTTGGTGAAGAACTTCTACCTGACCAACGAACGCAGCCTCAGCCGCAAGCTGACCGAGGCGATGATGGCGGTCCTGCTCGAGCTGCACTACGACAAGCGCGAGATCCTTGAGGCGTACCTCAACGAGGTGTTCGTCGGCCAAGACGGCCAGCGCGCCGTGCACGGCTTCGGCCTGGCTAGCCAGTTCTTCTTCAGTCAGCCGCTGCAGGAGCTCAAGTTGCACCAGATCGCCTTGTTGGTGGGTATGGTCAAAGGCCCGTCCTATTACAACCCGCGGCGTTACCCGGAGCGTGCTCTGACGCGCCGCAACCTGGTGCTGGACCTGCTCGCAGAGCAGGGCGTGGCGAGCAAGGAAGTGATTGAAGCGGCGAAAAAGATGCCACTGGGTGTGACCAAGCGTGGCAGCCTCGCCGACAGCTCATTCCCGGCTTTCCTCGACCTGGTCAAGCGCCAGCTGCGCCAGGACTACCGTGACGAAGACTTGACCGAAGAAGGCCTGCGCATCTTCACCAGTTTCGACCCGATCCTGCAGATGAAGGCCGAAACGGCGATGAGCGAAACCTTCAAGCGTCTGACCGGACGCAAGGGCTCAGATGCGGTCGAGTCGGCGATGGTCGTGACCAACCCGGAGACCGGTGAAGTGCAGGCGCTGATCGGCGGTCGCCAGTCGGGCTTCGCTGGCTTCAACCGGGCCATCGACGCGGTGCGGCCAATCGGCTCGCTGGTCAAGCCGGCGGTGTACCTGACCGCGCTGGAAAAACCGAGCAAGTACACCCTCACCAGTTGGGTGCAGGACGAACCCTTCTCGGTCAAGGGCGCCGACGGCCAGGTCTGGCGTCCGCAAAACTACGACCGGCGCCCGCACGGCACCATCTACCTGTATCAGGGCCTGGCCAACTCGTACAACCTGTCCACAGCCAAGCTGGGCCTGGAAGTCGGCGTGCCGAACGTGATCAAGACCATCGGTCGACTGGGCGTCAACGTCGACTGGCCGGCCTTCCCGTCGATGCTGCTGGGTGCGGGCGGGATGTCGCCGATGCAGGTCGCGACCATGTACCAGACCATCGCCAACGGTGGCTTCAACACGCCAATGCGCGGTATCCGCAGTGTGCTCACTGCCGAGGGCGAGCCGCTCAAGCGTTATCCGTTCCAGATCCAGCAGACCTTTGACCCAGGTGCCATTTATCTGGTGCAGAACGCCATGCAGCGGGTGATGCGTGAGGGTACCGGTCGTTCGGTCTACAGTGTGTTGCCGAACTCGCTGACCCTGGCCGGCAAGACCGGCACCAGTAACGACTCACGCGACAGCTGGTTCTCCGGCTTCAGCCAGGATCTGCTGGCGGTGGTCTGGCTCGGCCGCGATGACAATGGCAAGACGCCGTTCACCGGTGCCACCGGTGCACTGCAGGTCTGGACCAGTTTCATGCGCAAGGCCGACCCGCTGCCACTGGACATGCCGCAGCCGGACAACGTCGTGCAGTCGTGGATCGATCCGTACAGCGGCAACGGTTCCGACAGCACCTGTCCGGGAGCGGTGCAGATGCCGTATATTCGCGGCAGCGAACCGGCCGCTGGCGTCGCCTGTGGCGGTGAGCAGAATCCGGCAGATTCGGTCATGGACTGGGTCAAGGGCTGGATGAATTAAGCTACTGGTGGCCTGGGCGGATCAGCCCCACAGGCCATCAGCCGCATTTGAAGAGGGTGTGAAGTGAACAAGTGGTGGTTTCCTGCCTTGACCGCGCTGGCCATGCTCCATGGCTGCGCCAGCGTTCCACGCGGCAATATCCCGGTGGTCGACTCCAGCTCTCGGGTGTCCAACAGTGAGCGGATCTCCGCCAACCGCACGGCGGTCAATGCCGGCAGCGGCGGTACCCGCCAGGCGCAATCGCTGCCTGAAGATTCCGGGGTGACCGTGATGATCCCGCAGGGCGCGGGCGCATCCTCGATCCAGACCTTCCCGGCCGCCAATGGCGCGGCGCCGATCAGTACGGCGCCGATCAGCACCGGGCCGATGACCACCAATCCCAATCCGATTGCCGATGAGCCGTTCGACATCGCCTCGATGAACAGCGCACCGGCTACCAGCAACGCCCCTACCGGGATCCCGCGCAGCAACACCACCAGCGGCAGCCTGTCGGCCGACGAGCAGCTCGATGGCCCGGTGCTGGCATTGCTGACCACCGCCCAGACGCAGCAGGGCAGCGGCGACTTCAACGGCGCTTCGTCGAGCCTGGAGCGTGCCCAGCGCATTGCCCCACGCGAGCCGCAGGTGCTGTTCCGCCTGGCCCAGGTGCGTCTGTCGCAGGGCGATGCGGCCCAGGCCGAGCAACTGGCACGGCGTGCCCTGACCTACGCCAATGGTCGCCCTGACCTGCAGGCAGAGCTGTGGAACACCATTGCCCAGGCTCGCGAGAAGCAAGGTGACAGCGCCGGCGCCGCACTTGCGCGACAGAAAGCGCGGGTCAATCTGTGATGGCCGAGCAACGTATCCTCGACATCGCCGATCACCTGCTGCTGATCGAGCACGAATTGCGCAGCCAAGGCTGGTGGAGCGATCAGCCACCGAGTGCCGAAGCGCTCGCCAGTGTGGTGCCGTTTGCGGTGGATTCGATGAGCTTCGAGCTGTGGCTACAGTGGATTTTCCTGCCGCGAATGAAGCTCATTCTCGAGCATGGTCAGCCATTGCCAAGCGCTTCCGGCATTCTTGTAATGGCTGAAACGGTTTTCGTCGATCGTCCGGAGCAGAGTCGCGTGCTTCGCCGACTACTGGCTGAATTCGATCAAGTGATAAGCCGTTCCGCCTGATTTCTTCTGTTTTTCTTTGAAGAGCCGCAGATTGCGGCTCTTTTTTTGTCTTTTGTTTGTTTTTCTGCTGCTGTCTGATTGATTCGTGGTGGAACGAATTCATCCTGAGGAAAAATTGGCAATAATTTTTCTTGACTTAATGGCGGCGAATCACAAGAATCCAGTTTCCGCTTTAGAGGGACTGCCAGAAGCAGACCCGCTAAGCAGATCATGAGGCGCACACCCGCGCCGACTTGTAACACCCCGCAACGCGTTACCTCGCGCTGGGTGGGAAAACCCCGCAACACTCTGGGGTACTCCCAATACTTGCTCAGTCAGTGCTGACGTTCGCTCGTGCTCTGCTTGGCAGTAAACCTATTAAGACCCGTCCACTAGGGACGGTATTCTGGCGTTTTAGAGGTGAACAACGTGGAGCTTTTATCTGGCGCTGAGATGGTCGTCCGCTTCTTGCGTGACGAAGGCGTTAAGCACATCTACGGGTACCCTGGCGGTGCTCTCCTTCATGTATACGACGCGCTGTTCAAAGAGCCGGAAGTCGAGCACATCCTGGTTCGTCACGAGCAGGCTGCGACCCACATGGCCGATGGCTATGCTCGCGCTACCGGCAAGGCCGGCGTAGTGCTGGTAACGTCCGGCCCGGGTGCAACCAATGCCATCACCGGCATTGCCACCGCCTACATGGATTCGATTCCGATGGTCATCCTGTCGGGCCAGGTGCCTAGCACCATGGTCGGCACCGATGCCTTCCAGGAAACCGACATGATCGGTATCTCGCGGCCGATCGTGAAGCACAGCTTCATGATCAAACATGCCTCGGAAATCCCGGAAGTCCTGAAAAAAGCCTTCTACCTGGCGCAATCCGGTCGTCCTGGCCCGGTCGTGGTCGACATTCCAAAAGATATGACCAACCCGGCCGAGAAGTTCGAGTACGTCTATCCGAAGAAGGTCAAGCTGCGCTCCTACAGCCCGGCCGTACGTGGCCATTCGGGGCAGATCCGCAAGGCAGCCGAGATGATCCTCGCCGCCAAGCGTCCAGTGGTCTACTCCGGTGGTGGCGTCATTCTCGGTGGCGGCTCCGAAGCGCTGACCGAGATCGCCAAGTCGCTCAACCTGCCCGTCACCAATACCCTGATGGGTCTGGGTGGCTTCCCGGGTACCGACCGCCAGTTCCTCGGCATGCTCGGTATGCACGGCAGCTTCACCGCCAACCAGGCAATGCACAATGCCGACGTGATCCTGGCAGTCGGTGCGCGTTTCGATGACCGTGTGATCAACGGCCCGGCGAAGTTCTGCCCGAACGCCAAGATCATCCACATCGATATCGACCCGGCATCGATCTCCAAGACCATCAAGGCCGACGTGCCTATCGTTGGCCCTGTCGACAGTGTGCTCAGCGAAATGCTGGCAATTCTCAAGGAAATCGGTGAGCAGCCTGACAAGGTTGCGCTGGAAGCCTGGTGGAAGCAGATCGACGAGTGGCGTGGCGACCGCGGCCTGTTCCCTTACGACAAGGGCGACGGCAGCGTGATCAAGCCGCAGACCGTGATCGAGACCCTGTGTGAAGTGACCAACGGCGACGCCTTCGTGACGTCCGACGTGGGTCAGCACCAGATGTTCGCGTCGCAGTACTACCGCTTCAACAAGCCGAACCGCTGGATCAACTCCGGCGGCCTGGGCACCATGGGCTTCGGCTTCCCGGCGGCGATGGGCGTCAAGCTCAACTTCCCCGACCAGGACGTTGCCTGTGTGACCGGCGAAGGCAGCATCCAGATGAACATCCAGGAGCTGTCCACCTGCATGCAGTACGGCTTGCCGGTGAAAATCGTCAACCTCAACAACGGCGTACTGGGCATGGTTCGCCAGTGGCAGGACATGGCGTACAACGGCCGTCACTCGCATTCCTATGTCGAGTCGCTGCCTGACTTCGTCAAGCTGGTCGAGGCCTATGGCCACGTCGGTATCCGCATCACCAGCCTGAAGGACCTCAAGCCAAAGCTTGAAGAAGCTTTCGCCATGAAGGACCGCCTGGTGTTCATCGATATCGCGGTCGACAGGAGTGAGCACGTCTACCCGATGCAGATCAAAGACGGCTCGATGCGTGACATGTGGCTGAGCAAGACGGAGCGTACCTGATATGCGGCACATCATTTCCCTGCTGCTGGAAAACGAACCCGGTGCCTTGTCTCGCGTGGTCGGCCTGTTCTCCCAGCGCAACTACAACATTGAAAGCCTGACCGTGGCGCCGACCGAGGACCCAACCCTCTCGCGCCTGACCCTGACCACCGTTGGCCATGACGAAGTGATCGAACAGATCACCAAGAACCTGAACAAGCTGGTGGAAGTGGTGAAGCTGGTCGACCTGTCGGAGAGCGCGCACATCGAGCGCGAACTGATGCTGGTCAAGGTCAAGGCTACCGGCGCCCAGCGCGCCGAGATCAAACGCACCACGGATATTTTCCGTGGGCAGATCGTCGACGTCACCGCCAGCGTGTATACCGTGCAGCTGAGCGGCACCAGCGACAAGCTGGACAGCTTCATCCAGGCGATCGGTACCGCATCGATTCTCGAAACCGTGCGCAGTGGAGTCACCGGCATTGCCCGTGGCGACAAAGTGCTCAGCATCTAACTTCAAAAATTAGCGATGGCTCCACAGGGGCCGAGATATAACAGGGGTATTTCATGAAAGTTTTCTACGACAAAGACTGCGACCTTTCCATCATCCAAGGTAAGAAAGTCGCCATCATCGGCTACGGTTCGCAAGGTCACGCCCAGGCGTGCAACCTGAAGGACTCCGGTGTAGACGTTACTGTCGGTCTGCGTAAAGGTTCGGCTACCGTTGCCAAGGCAGAAGCCCACGGCCTGAAAGTTGCCGACGTGGCTTCCGCTGTTGCCGCTGCCGACCTGGTCATGATCCTGACCCCGGACGAGTTCCAGGGCGCTCTGTACAAGAACGAGATCGAGCCGAACATCAAGAAGGGCGCTACCCTGGCCTTCTCCCACGGCTTCGCGATCCACTACAACCAGGTTGTTCCGCGTGCCGACCTCGACGTGATCATGATCGCGCCGAAAGCCCCGGGCCACACCGTTCGCTCCGAGTTCGTCAAAGGCGGCGGTATTCCTGACCTGATCGCTATCTATCAGGACGCTTCCGGCAACGCCAAGAACGTCGCCCTGTCCTACGCCGCTGGCGTCGGTGGCGGCCGTACCGGCATCATCGAAACCACCTTCAAGGACGAGACTGAAACCGACCTGTTCGGCGAGCAGGCTGTTCTGTGTGGCGGTACCGTCGAGCTGGTCAAAGCCGGTTTCGAAACCCTGGTTGAAGCTGGCTACGCGCCGGAAATGGCCTACTTCGAGTGCTTGCACGAACTGAAGCTGATCGTTGACCTCATGTACGAAGGCGGCATCGCCAACATGAACTACTCGATCTCCAACAACGCCGAGTACGGCGAGTACGTGACTGGCCCAGAGATCATCAACGATGAATCCCGCAAGGCAATGCGCAACGCTCTGAAGCGCATCCAGGACGGCGAATACGCGAAGATGTTCATCTCCGAAGGCGCCACCAACTACCCATCTATGACCGCCAAGCGTCGTAACAACGCTAGCCACGGCATCGAGATCATCGGTGAGCAGCTGCGTTCCATGATGCCTTGGATCTCGGCTAACAAGATCGTCGACAAGGCCAAGAACTAAGCCTTTGCGATGAAATGAAAAACGCGGCTTCGGCCGCGTTTTTTCGTTTAGGCGGCGCGCTTCTGGTATAAAGCGACCAGTGGCTTGCTGTCAGAACCTGTTTCGCAAGCCCGTGTCGAAACATTTTCCACTCAGTTGCAAGGTATTTTTCATGAGCGAACGTCCCGAGGAGCCGAACAAGGCCTCCGACGCCGAAAGCCTGCTACCTGTCGATGAACATGTTGAAGAGGGGCATGACGCCGAAGGGCGCAAGGTGCGGCATCGCGGTATCTATCTGCTGCCAAACCTGTTCACCACTGCCAACCTGTTCGCCGGCTTCTATTCGATCATCAGTTCGATCAGTGCGCAGAGCGCCATGAGTGCAGGTGACCCAGTCCAGGCGAGCAAGTACTTCGCCTTTGCTGCGATCGCCATTTTCGTGGCCATGGTGCTCGATGGCCTGGATGGCCGTGTTGCGCGGATGACCAACACCCAGAGCGCTTTTGGCGCCGAGTACGACTCGCTGTCCGACATGGTTGCCTTTGGCGTTGCGCCGGCGCTGCTGGCGTTCGGCTGGGCCTTGGGTGACATGGGCAAGGTCGGCTGGATGGTGGCCTTCATCTATGTGGCCGGGGCCGCATTGCGCCTGGCGCGTTTCAATACCCAGGTCGGCACCGCCGACAAACGCTACTTCATCGGCCTGGCCAGTCCGGCGGCGGCAGGTGTTGTGGCCGGTACCGTGTGGGCGTTCAGCGACTTTGGTATTCAGGGTTCGAAGCTGTCGTTCCTGGTTGCGCTGCTGGTCGCGGCCGCGGGCATGCTGATGGTCAGCAACGTCAAGTACAACAGCTTCAAGGAACTGGACCTGCGCGGGCGCGTGCCGTTCGTGGCGATCCTGGCGGTGGTGCTGGTGTTTGCCGTGGTGTTCAGTGATCCGCCGCGCATCCTCCTGCTGATCTTCCTCGGCTATGCGGTGTCCGGGCCAGTGCAGTACCTGCTGCGGGTTCGCCGTCGAAAAGTCTGAAGTTGATTTAATGACGGAATAACCTTCCGGCTCCATAGTCTTACGGGTACATCAGTTACCCGTGCTGTGGAGCCGTTATGCTCATCAAGATCGCTCGTCCTTCCGATTGCCAGGCGTCGGAGATCACTCCAGAAAGCCTTTATCTCTCCCGTCGCGCCGTGCTGGGTGCTTCCCTGGCAGGTATCGCTGCGGGCGCATTGCCGGGAATGGCACTTGGTGCAGAGCCATCGCGCTACGCCGATGCTGCGCCCGGCGCTGCCCCTGGCTGGTTCACCGACAAGCTCGGCACTGCCCGGTGGCAGGCGATCACGGTCAAGGATGAGCCGATCACGCCGTTCAAGGATGCCACCCACTACAACAATTTCTACGAGTTCGGGACTGACAAGGGCGATCCGGCGGCCAACGCCGGCAGCTTGAAAACCGAGCCGTGGAGCCTGGTGGTTGACGGTGAAGTGGCCAAGCCTGGGCGTTATGCCCTGGAAGACTTCGTCAAACCCTACCAACTGGAAGAACGCATTTATCGGCTGCGCTGCGTCGAGGCGTGGTCGATGGTGATTCCGTGGCTTGGCTTCAGCCTGGCCGAAGTGCTCAAGCAGGTCGAGCCGACCTCCAAGGCTCGATACCTGCGCTTCGAGACCCTGCAAGATCCGAAAAGCATGCCGGGACAGCGCTCCTCGTTCGCCTTGATCGACTGGCCGTATGTGGAAGGCTTGCGCCTGGATGAGGCGATGAACCCGTTGGCGATCCTCGCGGTCGGCATGTATGGCCGGGAGCTGCCCAACCAGAATGGCGCGCCACTGCGCCTGATCGTGCCATGGAAGTACGGTTTCAAGAGTATCAAATCGATCGTGCGCATCAGCTTGGTAGCCGAGCGGCCAACCACGACCTGGGAGAGTCTTGCGCCCACCGAGTATGGCTTCTACGCCAACGTCAATCCGACTGTCGATCACCCGCGCTGGACCCAGGCCCGGGAGCGTCGCCTACCCAGCGGGCTGTTCAGCCCCAATGTGCGCGACACGCTGATGTTCAACGGTTACGCCGACGAGGTTGCCTCTCTATATAGTGGGCTCGATCTGCGGAAGAACTACTGATGCGCTATCCGTGGTTTCGCTTGGTTATCTTCGTACTGGGCTGCCTGTTCCCGGGATGGTGGCTGTATGAGGCGGCGATGAACCTGCTGGGGCCAGACCCCGGCAAGATCCTGGTCGATCGGCTAGGGCTGGGGGCTTTGATCTTCCTCCTGATCACCTTGAGCATGAGCCCTTTGCAGCGGCTTACCGGCTGGTCGGGCTGGATCGTCGTGCGTCGTCAGCTCGGTCTGTGGTGCTTTGCTTATATAGTGCTGCACATGAGTGCCTACATGGTGTTCATCCTCGGTTTGGATTGGGGGCAGTTGGGGGTCGAGTTACGCAAGCGGCCTTACATCATCGTTGGCGTGCTGGGCTTCCTGGGTTTGTTGGCCCTGGCGGTGACCTCCAACCGATACAGTCAGCGACGCTTGGGCGCGCGGTGGAAGAAGCTGCACAGGTTGGTGTACGTGATTCTGGGGCTGGGCTTGCTGCACTTCTTGTGGATTGTGCGTTCCGACCTTAAGGAGTGGGTGGTGTATGCCTCTATCGGGGCGGTTCTGCTGGCACTGCG
>NZ_JAGINK010000001.1:1340000-2567500 GCF_017875955.1 Pseudomonas sp. BP8
TTCGGTCCCTATCTGCCGTGGACGTTTGAGATTTGAGAGGGGCTGCTCCTAGTACGAGAGGACCGGAGTGGACGAACCTCTGGTGTTCCGGTTGTCACGCCAGTGGCATTGCCGGGTAGCTATGTTCGGAAGAGATAACCGCTGAAAGCATCTAAGCGGGAAACTTGCCTCAAGATGAGATCTCACTGGGATCTAGAATCCCCTAAAGGGCCGTCGAAGACTACGACGTTGATAGGTTGGGTGTGTAAGCGCTGTGAGGCGTTGAGCTAACCAATACTAATTGCCCGTGAGGCTTGACCATATAACACCCAAGCAATTTGCTAGCGCGAATTGCGGTGGTGAAGACGAAGCAGCTGAAAATTCGTACCATCACAAATCACATATCCGAATTTGCTGGGCTGTCCATCTGGACATTCTGGCTACAGAATTTCTTGACGACCATAGAGCATTGGAACCACCTGATCCCATCCCGAACTCAGTAGTGAAACGATGCATCGCCGATGGTAGTGTGGGGTTTCCCCATGTGAGAGTAGGTCATCGTCAAGATTCATTTCGCAAAACCCCTATCTGCGCGAGCAGGTAGGGGTTTTGTCTTTAAGTAGAAACACCTGTTTTGTGAAGTGTTTGAAGTTGAACGAGTTTCTCGCAAAATACTTCGAAATAAACGCTTGACAGACACAGAGGAAAGCGTAGAATTCGCGCCTCGGTTGAGATGAAAAGCTCTTAACCAACCGCTCTTTAACAAATTGAATCAAGCAATTCGTGTGGGTGCTTGTGAGTATGGTTTGATAGTCGCCAAGATTATCAGCATCACAAGTGGCCACATGAGAAATCATAGTAGTCATTTGAGATTGCTGAGCCAAGTTTAGGGTTTCTTAAAAACCCAAGCAGTATTGAACTGAAGAGTTTGATCATGGCTCAGATTGAACGCTGGCGGCAGGCCTAACACATGCAAGTCGAGCGGATGAGAAGAGCTTGCTCTTCGATTCAGCGGCGGACGGGTGAGTAATGCCTAGGAATCTGCCTGGTAGTGGGGGACAACGTTTCGAAAGGAACGCTAATACCGCATACGTCCTACGGGAGAAAGCAGGGGACCTTCGGGCCTTGCGCTATCAGATGAGCCTAGGTCGGATTAGCTAGTTGGTGAGGTAATGGCTCACCAAGGCGACGATCCGTAACTGGTCTGAGAGGATGATCAGTCACACTGGAACTGAGACACGGTCCAGACTCCTACGGGAGGCAGCAGTGGGGAATATTGGACAATGGGCGAAAGCCTGATCCAGCCATGCCGCGTGTGTGAAGAAGGTCTTCGGATTGTAAAGCACTTTAAGTTGGGAGGAAGGGCAGTGAGCGAATACCTTACTGTTTTGACGTTACCGACAGAATAAGCACCGGCTAACTCTGTGCCAGCAGCCGCGGTAATACAGAGGGTGCAAGCGTTAATCGGAATTACTGGGCGTAAAGCGCGCGTAGGTGGTTTGTTAAGTTGAATGTGAAAGCCCCGGGCTCAACCTGGGAACTGCATCCAAAACTGGCAAGCTAGAGTACAGTAGAGGGTGGTGGAATTTCCTGTGTAGCGGTGAAATGCGTAGATATAGGAAGGAACACCAGTGGCGAAGGCGACCACCTGGACTGATACTGACACTGAGGTGCGAAAGCGTGGGGAGCAAACAGGATTAGATACCCTGGTAGTCCACGCCGTAAACGATGTCAACTAGCCGTTGGAATCCTTGAGATTTTAGTGGCGCAGCTAACGCATTAAGTTGACCGCCTGGGGAGTACGGCCGCAAGGTTAAAACTCAAATGAATTGACGGGGGCCCGCACAAGCGGTGGAGCATGTGGTTTAATTCGAAGCAACGCGAAGAACCTTACCAGGCCTTGACATGCAGAGAACTTTCCAGAGATGGATTGGTGCCTTCGGGAACTCTGACACAGGTGCTGCATGGCTGTCGTCAGCTCGTGTCGTGAGATGTTGGGTTAAGTCCCGTAACGAGCGCAACCCTTGTCCTTAGTTACCAGCACGTAATGGTGGGCACTCTAAGGAGACTGCCGGTGACAAACCGGAGGAAGGTGGGGATGACGTCAAGTCATCATGGCCCTTACGGCCTGGGCTACACACGTGCTACAATGGTCGGTACAGAGGGTCGCCAAGCCGCGAGGTGGAGCTAATCTCACAAAACCGATCGTAGTCCGGATCGCAGTCTGCAACTCGACTGCGTGAAGTCGGAATCGCTAGTAATCGCGAATCAGAATGTCGCGGTGAATACGTTCCCGGGCCTTGTACACACCGCCCGTCACACCATGGGAGTGGGTTGCACCAGAAGTAGCTAGTCTAACCCTCGGGAGGACGGTTACCACGGTGTGATTCATGACTGGGGTGAAGTCGTAACAAGGTAGCCGTAGGGGAACCTGCGGCTGGATCACCTCCTTAATCGAAGACATCAGCCTGCTGATGAGCTCCCACACGAATTGCTTGATTCACTTGTATAAAGACGATGCTGTAACGCGACCCTGTTATAGGTCTGTAGCTCAGTTGGTTAGAGCGCACCCCTGATAAGGGTGAGGTCGGCAGTTCAAATCTGCCCAGACCTACCAATTACAGGGTGCAGCCTAGATCAAATGGGGCCATAGCTCAGCTGGGAGAGCGCCTGCCTTGCACGCAGGAGGTCAGCGGTTCGATCCCGCTTGGCTCCACCACTTTTCGCATTACGCAATCGCTTGTCAGAACTTAGAAATGAACATTCGTTGATGAATGTTGATTTCTGACTTTTGTCAGATCGTTCTTTAAAAATTCGGATATGTGATAGAAATAGACTGAACACTACTTTCACTGGTAGTGGATCAGGCTAAGGTAAAATTTGTGATGCGCTCTTAATTGAGCATGTACGAATTTTCGGCGAATGTCGTCTTCACAGTATAACCAGATTGCTTGGGGTTATATGGTCAAGTGAAGAAGCGCATACGGTGGATGCCTTGGCAGTCAGAGGCGATGAAAGACGTGGTAGCCTGCGATAAGCTTTGGGGAGTCGGCAAACAGACTGTGATCCAGAGATCTCTGAATGGGGGAACCCACTCAGCATAAGCTGAGTATCTTGTACTGAATACATAGGTGCAAGAGGCGAACCAGGGGAACTGAAACATCTAAGTACCCTGAGGAAAAGAAATCAACCGAGATTCCCTTAGTAGTGGCGAGCGAACGGGGACCAGCCCTTAAGTTGGTTTGAGATTAGTGGAACGCTCTGGAAAGTGCGGCCGTAGTGGGTGATAGCCCCGTACACGAAAATCTCTTATCAATGAAATCGAGTAGGACGGAGCACGAGAAACTTTGTCTGAACATGGGGGGACCATCCTCCAAGGCTAAATACTACTGACTGACCGATAGTGAACCAGTACCGTGAGGGAAAGGCGAAAAGAACCCCGGAGAGGGGAGTGAAATAGATCCTGAAACCGTATGCGTACAAGCAGTGGGAGCCTACTTGTTAGGTGACTGCGTACCTTTTGTATAATGGGTCAGCGACTTATATTCAGTGGCGAGCTTAACCGAATAGGGGAGGCGTAGCGAAAGCGAGTCTTAATAGGGCGTTTAGTCGCTGGGTATAGACCCGAAACCGGGCGATCTATCCATGGGCAGGTTGAAGGTTAGGTAACACTGACTGGAGGACCGAACCGACTACCGTTGAAAAGTTAGCGGATGACCTGTGGATCGGAGTGAAAGGCTAATCAAGCTCGGAGATAGCTGGTTCTCCTCGAAAGCTATTTAGGTAGCGCCTCATGTATCACTGTAGGGGGTAGAGCACTGTTTCGGCTAGGGGGTCATCCCGACTTACCAAACCGATGCAAACTCCGAATACCTACAAGTGCCGAGCATGGGAGACACACGGCGGGTGCTAACGTCCGTCGTGAAAAGGGAAACAACCCAGACCGTCAGCTAAGGTCCCAAAGTCATGGTTAAGTGGGAAACGATGTGGGAAGGCTTAGACAGCTAGGAGGTTGGCTTAGAAGCAGCCACCCTTTAAAGAAAGCGTAATAGCTCACTAGTCGAGTCGGCCTGCGCGGAAGATGTAACGGGGCTCAAACCATGCACCGAAGCTACGGGTATCACCTTTTGGTGATGCGGTAGAGGAGCGTTCTGTAAGCCTGTGAAGGTGAGTTGAGAAGCTTGCTGGAGGTATCAGAAGTGCGAATGCTGACATGAGTAACGACAATGGGAGTGAAAAACTCCCACGCCGAAAGACCAAGGTTTCCTGCGCAACGTTAATCGACGCAGGGTTAGTCGGTCCCTAAGGCGAGGCTGAAAAGCGTAGTCGATGGAAAACAGGTTAATATTCCTGTACTTCCGATTGTTGCGATGGAGGGACGGAGAAGGCTAGGCCAGCTTGGCGTTGGTAGTCCAAGTTTAAGGTGGTAGGCTGAGATCTTAGGCAAATCCGGGATCTCAAGGCCGAGAGCTGATGACGAGTTGCCTTTAGGCGACGAAGTGGTTGATGCCATGCTTCCAAGAAAAGCTCCTAAGCTTCAGACAATCGGGAACCGTACCCCAAACCGACACAGGTGGTTAGGTAGAGAATACCAAGGCGCTTGAGAGAACTCGGGTGAAGGAACTAGGCAAAATGGCACCGTAACTTCGGGAGAAGGTGCGCCGGCGAAGGTGAAGGGTTTACCCCGTAAGCTTTTGCCGGTCGAAGATACCAGGCCGCTGCGACTGTTTATTAAAAACACAGCACTCTGCAAACACGAAAGTGGACGTATAGGGTGTGACGCCTGCCCGGTGCCGGAAGGTTAATTGATGGGGTTAGCGCAAGCGAAGCTCTTGATCGAAGCCCCGGTAAACGGCGGCCGTAACTATAACGGTCCTAAGGTAGCGAAATTCCTTGTCGGGTAAGTTCCGACCTGCACGAATGGCGTAACGATGGCGGCGCTGTCTCCACCCGAGACTCAGTGAAATTGAAATCGCTGTGAAGATGCAGTGTATCCGCGGCTAGACGGAAAGACCCCGTGAACCTTTACTATAGCTTTGCACTGGACTTTGAATTTGCTTGTGTAGGATAGGTGGGAGGCTTTGAAGTGGGGACGCCAGTTCTCATGGAGCCATCCTTGAAATACCACCCTGGCAACTTTGAGGTTCTAACTCAGGTCCGTTATCCGGATCGAGGACAGTGTATGGTGGGTAGTTTGACTGGGGCGGTCTCCTCCCAAAGAGTAACGGAGGAGTACGAAGGTGCGCTCAGACCGGTCGGAAATCGGTCGTAGAGTATAAAGGCAAAAGCGCGCTTGACTGCGAGACCCACACGTCGAGCAGG
Organism: Pseudomonas sp. BP8; assembly: GCF_017875955.1. Classification (GTDB taxonomy): domain Bacteria; phylum Pseudomonadota; class Gammaproteobacteria; order Pseudomonadales; family Pseudomonadaceae; genus Aquipseudomonas. The sequence continues at coordinate 1,345,302 of NZ_JAGINK010000001.1, forward strand.
TACGAAAGTAGGTCTTAGTGATCCGGTGGTTCTGTATGGAAGGGCCATCGCTCAACGGATAAAAGGTACTCCGGGGATAACAGGCTGATACCGCCCAAGAGTTCATATCGACGGCGGTGTTTGGCACCTCGATGTCGGCTCATCACATCCTGGGGCTGAAGCCGGTCCCAAGGGTATGGCTGTTCGCCATTTAAAGTGGTACGCGAGCTGGGTTTAGAACGTCGTGAGACAGTTCGGTCCCTATCTGCCGTGGACGTTTGAGATTTGAGAGGGGCTGCTCCTAGTACGAGAGGACCGGAGTGGACGAACCTCTGGTGTTCCGGTTGTCACGCCAGTGGCATTGCCGGGTAGCTATGTTCGGAAGAGATAACCGCTGAAAGCATCTAAGCGGGAAACTTGCCTCAAGATGAGATCTCACTGGGATCTAGAATCCCCTAAAGGGCCGTCGAAGACTACGACGTTGATAGGTTGGGTGTGTAAGCGCTGTGAGGCGTTGAGCTAACCAATACTAATTGCCCGTGAGGCTTGACCATATAACACCCAAGCAATTTGCTAGCGCGAATTGCGGTGGTGAAGACGAAACAGCTGAAAATTCGCACCATCACAAATCACATATCCGAATTCGCTGGGCTGTCCATCTGGACATTCTGGCTACAGAATTTCTTGACGACCATAGAGCATTGGAACCACCTGATCCCATCCCGAACTCAGTAGTGAAACGATGCATCGCCGATGGTAGTGTGGGGTTTCCCCATGTGAGAGTAGGTCATCGTCAAGATTCATTTCGCAAAACCCCTATCTGCGTGAGCAGGTAGGGGTTTTGTCTTTCTGGCTGAAAAGAAATGTGGCCGTGTGGTGTTCAGTTCGCGGCCGATCCCCGTGATATGGTTCCCCACCACCGACTGCCCTCCAGAGAGTACGCAATGGCTAATACCCGCTTACACCCCGGCTTCATGATCGTCCACGGCAACCGCCTGGATGACCTGCGCAGCCTGGTGGTAAGTTGGATGCGGCGCTACCCCCTTGCACCGCTGGACAATGAAGTCGCCCTGGTACAGAGCAATGGCATCGCGCAATGGCTGAAGCTGGCCTTGGCAGAAGACCCTCAAGACGATGATCAGGGCGGTTGTGGCATCGCTGCCGCCATCGACGTGCAGCTTCCTGGTAGCTTCATGTGGCAGTTGTATCGCAAGGTCCTGGGGCGTGACGAAATCCCCGAAGTGTCCCTGCTCGACAAGGCACCGCTGACCTGGCGTCTGATGCGCCTGCTTCCCGCACTGATCGAGCGGCCCCATTTCGAGCCGCTGCGGCGCTTCCTTACCGATGACAGTGATCTGCGCAAGCGCTACCAATTGGCTGAGCGCCTGGCCGACTTGTTCGACCAGTACCAGGTCTATCGCGCCGACTGGCTCAAGGAGTGGGCGGCCGGGGAGCATGTACTCAACAGCGCCCGCGGCGAGCGCAAGCCATTGCCTCCAGGCAATCGTTGGCAGGCCGAGCTGTGGCGAGCCTTGCTTGAGGATGTTGGCGAGCAAGGCATGGCCCAGAGTCGAGCGGGGGTGCATCAGCGCTTCATCGAACGCATGAACAGCCTCGAACAGATCCCCAGCGGTCTGCCGCCGCGGGCAATCGTCTTTGGCATCTCTTCCCTGCCAGCTCAAGCACTCGAGGCCCTTGCCGGTTTGGCCCGTTTCAGCCAAGTGCTGCTGTGTGTGCACAATCCATGTCGCCACCACTGGGGCGATATCGTCGCCGACAAGGATCTGCTCAGGCACCAGTACAAGCGTCAGCAGCGCAAGCAAGGCATGCCCTTGCAATTGGACGACGAATCCCTGCACCAGCACGCTCACCCGCTACTGGCTGCCTGGGGCAAGCAAGGTCGTGACTACATCAACCTGCTGGACAGCTACGACGACCCTGGTAGCTACCAAGGGGTGTTCAGCGATGGCCGCATCGATCTGTTCAGCGAGGGCCAGCCAACGACCCTGCTCAACCAGCTGCAGGACGACATTCTCGAGTTGCGGCCATTGGCAGAGACGCGTGAAGTCTGGCCGGCAGTCGACCCAAGCAAGGATCGCTCGGTACGTTTCCATGTCGCTCACAGTGCCCAGCGTGAAGTGGAGATCCTGCATGATCAGTTGCTCGCTCGCTTCAGCGCCGATCCTACGCTACGACCACGTGATGTCATCGTCATGCTGCCGGCAATCGATGCGTATGCGCCGCACATTCGCGCGGTATTCGGTCAACTGGATCGTTACGACCCGCGCTACATTCCGTTCACCCTGACCGACCAAGGCCAACGCGGTCGCGACCCGCTGCTGATCGCCCTCGAGCACCTGCTCAAGTTGCCTGACAGTCGCTTCGCTGTCAGCGAAGTGCTTGACCTGCTCGATGTACCCGCACTGCGCGCGCGTTTCGCGATCAAGGAAAGCGACCTGTCGACGCTGCATCGATGGATCGAAGGGGCTGGCATCCGCTGGGGGCTCAGCGCTGAGCAACGGGCGACGCTGGGTCTGCCTGAAGGCCTGGAGCAGAACAGCTGGCGGTTTGGCTTGCGGCGCATGCTGCTCGGCTATGCAGTTGGGGTAGGCGAGGGCTGTGATGGTATCGAGCCGTATGACGAAATCGGTGGTCTCGATGCGGCACTGATCGGTCCCTTGGTGGCCTTGCTCGACGCGTTGGACGTGGCCTGCCAAGCGCTGTCGCAACCTGCCAGCGCAACCGAATGGGGCGAGCGTCTGAACGCCTTGCTACAGGTGTTCTTCCTGGCCGAAGGAGAGCACGACGAGTTTCTCCTGGTGCAATTGCAGGACCTTGTCGATGCTTGGTTACAGACTTGCGAGACCGTTGGCCTTCAGGATCCGCTACCGCTGACGGTAGTTCGCGAGGCGTGGCTGTCTGGCCTGGACCAAGGCAAGCTGTCCCAGCGTTTTCTTGCCGGCTCGGTGAACTTTTGCACGCTGATGCCGATGCGTGCGATTCCTTTCCGAGTGGTTTGCCTGCTCGGCATGAACGACGGCGATTATCCCCGCGCCCAGCAGCCGCTCGACTTCGACCTGATGGCCAGCGATTACCGGCCCGGCGACCGCTCGCGCCGTGAGGACGATCGTTACCTGTTGCTCGAAGCGCTGTTGTCTGCCCGTGACCAACTGTATGTCAGCTGGGTTGGCCGGAGCATTCGTGACAACAGCGAGCGTCCGGCATCGGTATTGATCGGGCAGTTGCGCGATCACCTGGCCGCAGGCTGGCGGCTAGCCGATGCCAAGCAAGACTTGCGCGAAGATGGCGGCCAGCAATTGCTGCATGCCTTGACTCAGGAGCATCCGTTGCAGCCGTTCAGTCAACGTTACTTCCAGAAAGGCAGCGCTCTATTCAGCTATGCCCATGAGTGGCAAGTATTGCACCAGGCGGACGAGTCGCCGCCACCGGCATATGAAGCCTTGCCGCCCTATACCAACGACGAGCCGCTGAACCTGACCCAGCTGCAGGATTTTCTCCGCCATCCTGTTCGTCATTTTTTCAGCCAACGGCTGAAAGTCTACTTCGAGGCCCTCGAAGCGCCGACCCCGGACGAAGAGCCCTTCGTACTAGATGCCTTGCAACGCTATGGCATCAGCGAGCGCCTGCTGGATGCTGCCTTGGCCGATCCGGGCAACGCCGAACAGGCCTTGCAGCGTCAGGCGAGCCGTCTGCAGGCCTGCGGTCTGCTACCGCTGGCCGGATTCGGAGAGATTCTCCAGAGCGAGCTGATCGAACCGCTGCCCGATCTGCTGCAACGCCATCGGCAATTGCTGCAGCGCTGGCCGACCCTGGTCGAAGGCGCACTGCCTATCCACTTCGAACGCGGCGGCGATCGTCTGCAGGGCTGGCTGGGGCGTGTCTATCAGGCACCAGACCAGAGCCTGCTGAGTATCGCCACGGTACCCAATACCATCAGTGCCGGGCGCAACAACCTCAAGCGGCATCGACTGATTCCGACCTGGGTCATGCACCTGGCCGCGTGTGCCGCCGGCTACCCGCTGCACAGTGCGCTGGTGGCCAGCGACCTGACCCTGCTGCTTGAGCCGTTGCCGCAGATGCAGGCAGCCGAGCTGCTTGGCGATCTGCTGGTATCGCGCCAGGCCGCAATGAATGCACCGCTGCCCGTCGCCGCCAAGACCGCCTTCGCCTGGCTCGCCCAGGATGATGCAGACAAGGCCCTGGTTGCTGCCGCACGCGCTTATGAAGGCGACGGCCAGAACAGCTTTGGCGAGCGTAGCGAGAGCCTGGCCCTGGCCCGGCAATTCCGTGATTTTGCCGCGCTCAGTGCCGACGAAACCTTCGAAGGCTGGTGTGAAACCCTGTACCGCCCCCTGTTCGCCGCACCATGGCAGAGCTTGAGCAACCCGGAGAGTGCCGCATGATCCAGGCCCGCCCCTTGGCCCTGAGCTTTCCGCTCCATGGCAGCCAACTGATCGAAGCCAGCGCCGGTACCGGCAAGACCTTTACCATCTCCGCGCTGTATCTGCGCCTGATCCTCGGGCATGGCGAAGAGCAGGGCTTTGGCCGCGAACTGTTGCCGCCGCAGATTCTCGTGGTGACTTTCACAGACGCGGCAACCAAAGAGCTGCGCGAACGCATCCGCACCCGTCTGGCAGAAGCTGCACGCTTCTTCCGGGGTGAACTGCCAGACGCCGACCCGCTGCTGCAACTGCTGCGCGACGATTACCCTGAAGCGCTCTGGCCGCGCTGCGCCAGCCGCCTTGAAGTGGCCGTGCAGTGGATGGACGAGGCCGCGGTATCGACGATCCACGGCTGGTGCCAGCGCATGCTGCGTGAGCACGCGTTCGACAGCGGCAGCTTGTTTACCCAGAGCCTTGAGACCGACCACAGCGAACTGCTGGGCCAGGTCATGCGCGACTACTGGCGACGTTTCTGCTACGGCATGCGCGGCGAGGCACTGGCCTGGGTACGCGGCAACTGGGTCAGCCCTGATGCGCTGCTGCCGCGCATCCGCCCCCTTTTCGGACGGCTGGGCAGCGAGCTGGATGCTGCCGAGCCGCAGGCCCTTATCGACGCCACCCTGCAAGAGCGCAGTGCCCAGTTGCGTCAGCTCAAGGCACCTTGGACGCAGTGGGCAGATGAGTTGCAGCAGATCTGTCGTGAGGCCGTGGCTGCCAAGCAGGCCGATGGGCGCAAGATGCAGGCGCGTTACTTCGAGCCTTGGTTCGACAAGCTGCGTGCCTGGGCCGGTGACGAGCAGATCGTGGAACTGGACCTGGGCACCGGGTTTACCCGCCTGACCCCGGCTGGCATGGCCGAGGCGTGGAAATCCGGCGAGCCGCCGCAGCACCCGGCCCTGAATGCCATGGAGCATCTGCGCCAGCAACTGAACAGCTTGCCCAGCCCGGAGGTGCGCCTGCTGGAGCATGCCGCCTGCTGGGTCTCGGCGCGTTTCGAAGTAGAAAAGCGCCGCCGTGCTGAAATGGGTTTTGACGACATGCTCCTGCGTCTGGAGCATGCCCTGAGCCAAGCCTCTGGCGAGCGCTTGGCCGGATTGATCCGTGAGCAGTTTCCGGTCGCCCTGATCGACGAATTCCAGGACACCGACCCGGTTCAGTACGGCATCTTCGAGCGTATCTACCGGATCAGCGAGAACCGCCCGGAGACCGGCCTGTTCATGATCGGTGATCCAAAACAGGCGATTTATGCCTTCCGCGGCGCCGACATCTTTACCTACCTGGCCGCGCGTCGCGCGACCATGGGCCGGCTGCACAGCCTGGACACCAACTATCGCTCCAGCCAGGCCATGGTCAGTGCGGTCAACCGGGTATTCCTCCAGGCCGAGGCACGTGCCGAAGGGCGTGGTGCGTTCTTGTTCCGCGCAGCGCAAGACAACCCTCTGCCTTTCGTCGAAGTCCGCGCCAAGGGCCGTGGCGAGCGACTGCTGATCAACGGCCAGCGCAGTGCCGCGTTACAGTGCTGGCAACTGCAGAGCGAGGAGCCGGTGTCCAGCACCCTCTACCGCCAGCAGCTCGCTGCCAGTTGCGCGAGCCAGATCGTGGCATTGCTCAATGGCGGCCAGCAGGGTGTCACCGGTTTTAGCAACGACCAGGGTCTGTTGCGCCCGTGCCTGCCGTCGGACATTGCCATTCTGGTTCGTGATGGCCGCGAAGCGCAGTTGATCCGTACCGAGCTCGCTGCACGGGACGTGCGCAGTGTCTATCTCTCCGACAAGGATTCGGTGTTCGCCGCCCAGGAAGCGCATGATCTGCTGGCCTGGCTCAAGGCATGCGCGGAGCCCGATTCCGAGCGCCTGCTCAAGGCCGCGCTGGCCAGCCTGACCCTTGACCAATCGCTGGCTGAGCTTGAGCGCTTGAACCAGGATGAGCGTGTCTGGGAAGACTGGGTCATGCGCTTTCGGCAATACCGTGATACCTGGCAGCGCCAGGGCGTGCTGCCAATGCTGCGCAGGCTGTTGCACGACTTCAAGCTGCCGCGCACGCTGATTGCCAGGAGTGATGGCGAGCGGGTGCTGACCAACCTGCTGCACCTGGCCGAACTGCTGCAACAGGCTGCGGGTGAGCTGGATGGCGAGCAGGCGCTGATTCGTCACCTCACGGAAAACCTCGCCGGTGCCGGCCAGGCGGGAGAGGAGCAAATCCTGCGGTTGGAGAGCGACGAGCAGTTGGTCAAGGTTGTGACCATCCACAAGTCCAAGGGCCTTGAGTATCCACTGGTCTACCTGCCCTTTATCTGCACCAGCAAACCCGTCGATGGCCAGCGCCTGCCGCTGACCTGGCACGACAGCGAGGGCCATGCCCACCTGACCCTGACGCCGGACGAAGAACAGATCGCCCGCGCCGACGACGAACGCCTTGCCGAAGACCTGCGCCTGCTCTACGTCGCCCTGACCCGTGCCCAGCATGCCTGCTGGCTCGGCGTTGCCGACCTCAAGCGCGGCAGCCAGAAGCACTCGCAACTGCACCGTTCGGCACTCGGCTACCTGCTCGGAGGGGGCCAGCCGCTCGCAGCATCGAGCCAGTTGGCTGATTGGCTGCAAGCCCTGCAGGCGGCGAGTGAGGACATCGCCTGTGGTGCTGTGCCCGAAGCCGATGAAGGCCGCTACCTGATCCCGCAAGACTCGCGCGAGCTGCTGCCCGCGCGCAAGCCGCGCCGGGCCGCTGCCGAGAATTGGTGGATCGCCTCCTACAGCGCCCTGCGGGTCGGCGACCAGACTCTCGGCGCCGACAGTTCTCAAGCCCAGCAACTGATGGATGACGAACGCGTCGATGCGCAGCAGCTGCGCGAAATCCCTGCCGAGAGCGGCGACATCCACCGCTTCCCGCGTGGACCGAACCCAGGCACTTTCTTGCATGGTTTGCTGGAATGGGTCGGTCGCGAAGGCTTTGCCGAAATCAGCGGCAACCCTGACCTGATCGAGCGCACGGTTGGCCAGCGCTGCAACCGTCGCGACTGGACCGGCTGGATCCCCGGCTTGAGCCAATGGCTGATCCAACTGCTCAACGAGCCGCTGCCGTTTCAGGCAGAAGGGCCAGCGCTGTCACTCGCACAGTTGCGCCAGTACCAGATCGAAATGGAATTCTGGTTTGCCAGCCATCAGGTCGATGTGCTCCAGCTCGACCAACTGGTGGCCCGGTATACCCACGTCGGTTCGGCCCGTCCGGCCGCCGAGGCCAGCCAGCTCAATGGCATGTTCAAGGGCTTCATCGACCTGGCCTTCGAACTGGACGGTCGTTACTACGTCGCCGACTACAAGTCCAACTGGCTCGGGCCCGACACCCAAGCCTACAACAGCATGGCCATGGAGCAGTCGATCCTCGATCATCGATACGACCTGCAGTACGTGCTCTACCTGCTGGCCTTGCACCGTCAGTTGCGTGCCCGCCTGACCGATTACGACTACGACCGTCATGTCGGCGGTGCCCTGTTCATCTTCCTGCGCGGTGCCAGCCGCACAGGCCATGGCCTGTATTTCGTCAAGCCGCCACGCGAGCTGATCGAAGCCCTCGACGCCCTGTTCCGTGGCGTCAAGGCACCCGAACAACAGGACCTGTTTGCTGGAGCCGCGCCATGAGCCGACGCCTTGTTGACCTTTTGCCAACACCCCTGCATGCCGAGCAACTGGCGTCGCTGGCGCCGCTGCGCGACAGCCACGACCTGTTGATCCTGCTTGATCGCTGGGTCGAGCGGGGCTGGTTGCGCGCCCTGGACCGGGCCTTCGTGGGTTTTCTCGAAGAACGTGCGCCCGGCAGTGATCCGCTGCTGCTGATGGCAGCAGCCCTGGCCAGCCACCAGCTGGGGCACGGGCATGTCTGCCTGGACCTCGGTCAAACGCTGGCCGAGCCCGACTTTGCCTTGTCGCTGCCACCGGAAGGCGATGCGCTGGCCGGCCCTCTGCTGCTGCCCTCGCAACTGCTGGCGAACCTTGACGAGGACACCTGGCGCCAGCGCATCGCTGCCAGCCCCCTGGTGGCCGCAGGCAATACGCCGGGCCACCTGTCGCGGCCATTGGTACTCAGTGGCCAGCGCCTGTATCTGCGCCGTTACTGGAGTTACGAGCGGCAGATCGACGACGCCCTGCGTCAGCGCCTGGCTGCCGACGAGTCGATCCCGGCAGACCTGAACGTGCGTCTCGCGCAGTTGTTCGACGGTGGCGCCTTGGCGGGCCAGGTAGATTGGCAGAAGCTCGCCTGCGCCCTCGCTACCCGGGCTGCGTTCAGCATCATTACCGGCGGCCCCGGTACCGGTAAGACCACGACGGTGGTGCGCCTGCTGGCACTGTTGCAGGCGCCTGCCGTGGAGCAGGGCCGTCCGCTGCGAATTCGCCTGGCGGCGCCCACCGGCAAGGCGGCTGCGCGTCTGACCGAGTCGATCGGCCAGCAGGTCGAACTGCTGCAAGTGAGTGCCGCAGTGCGCGCGCAGATTCCCACCGATGTCAGCACCGTGCACCGCCTGCTGGGCAGCCGCCCCGGCTCGCGGCACTTTCGCCATCACGCGAGTAATCCACTGCCACTGGATGTGCTGGTGATCGACGAAGCGTCGATGATCGACCTGGAAATGATGGCAATCCTCCTTGATGCATTGCCACCGAACGCGCGCCTGATATTGCTTGGCGACAAGGATCAATTGGCGTCGGTGGAAGCGGGCGCAGTGCTCGGCGACCTCTGCCGGGACGCCGAGGACGGCTGTTATTCGCCGGCGACTCAAGCCTGGCTGGAGCAGGTCGGCGGCCAGTCGCTGGACAGTAGCGGTCTTGACGCCGGTGACCCGCAGCGCAATCCATTGGCGCAGCAGGTGGTGATGCTGCGTCACTCGCGGCGCTTCGGCGAGGGCAGTGGCATCGGCCAGTTGGCCCGCCTGGTCAACCGTCAGCAGGCGCAACAGGCGCGCGATGTGCTCGGGCAGAAACTCGCCGATGTGCATGGCCTGTCGCTGCAAGGCGAACATGACCGCAGGTTCGACCGGCTGCTGCTCGATGGTCTGGCCCGTGATGAAGACGGGCCGCAGGGCTACCGGCACTACCTGCGCACCATTGGCCGCCAGCGGCCGCAAGCGGCGACCCCGGCCAGTGATCCACGCTGGGAGCAGTGGGCCAGTGCGGTCCTGCACAGCTTCGAAGCGTTCCAGCTGCTGTGTGCGGTGCGCAAAGGCCCCTGGGGCGTCGCTGGCCTTAATGAGCGAGTCGCGCGCGTCCTGCATAGCGCCGGTCTGATAGACACGCATCAACCCTGGTACGAAGGCCGACCGGTGCTGGTAACCCGCAACGACTATGGCCTTGGCCTGATGAATGGCGATATCGGTATCGCCCTGCGCCTGCCAGATGATCAGGGCACGCCAGTATTGCGAGTGGCCTTCCCCCGCAACGATGGCAGCGGTGGTGTGCGCTTCGTGTTGCCCAGCCGACTCAACGAGGTCGAGACGGTCTTTGCCATGACCGTGCACAAATCGCAGGGCTCGGAGTTCGGCCATACCGCGCTGGTGCTGCCGGATGCGCTCAACCCGGTGCTGACCAAGGAACTGGTGTACACCGGCATCACCCGCGCCAAGCACTGCTTCAGTCTGATCGAGCCGAGGGCAGGCATATTTGAAGAGGCTGTGGGGCGCAAAGTCCGGCGTATTTCCGGGTTGATGCTCGAACAGGCATTACCTGAATAACGGCCTAGCCCTGCGTCTGTTCACTGCTGCGCAAAGCACATCTCCCGCGAATCGCCCATCAACAGCGGGGCATTCGCCTCGGTCACCTCGCGGATGTAATCCCACAACAGGGTAATCCGCTTGAGCTTGCGCAGGTCTTCCCGGCAGTACATCCAGAACTGCCGGGTAATCTCCACCTCCCCAGGCAACACGGTAACCAACCGCGGGTCCTGCGCCGCGAGAAAGCACGGCAGTATCGCCAGCCCACGCCCCTGCAGCGCTGCGGTGTATTGGGCGATAACGCTGGTGCTGCGCAGGTGTGCCTGGGCATTGGGGATGAGGTTGGCCAGGTACAGCAGCTCCGAGCTGAAGGCCAGGTCATCGACGTAACTGATGAACGGGTGGCGCGCCAGATCGCTGACCTGGCGGATCGGTTCGTGGCGCTCGAGGTAGTCCTGGGTCGCGTACAGGCGTAGGCGGTAGTCGCACAGCTTGCAGCAGACATACGGCCCATGCTCAGGGCGCTCGAGGGCGATGACGATGTCGGCTTCGCGCTTGGACAGGCTGATGAAGTGCGGCAAGGGCAGGATATCCACCGAAATCGCTGGCCAGGCATCGACGAAGTGGCTCAGCTGCGGGGTGACGAAGAAACTGCCAAACCCCTCGGTACAGCCCATGCGCACATGCCCCGACAACGCCACGCCGGAGCCTGAGACTTGCTCGCAGGCCATGTGCAAGGTGCTCTCGATTGCCTCGGCATAGCCCAGCAGGCGCTGGCCTTCGCTGGTGAGCACAAAGCCGTTGGTCCGCGACTTCTCGAACAGCAAGGTACCCAGCGCGCTCTCCAGCGAGGTGATCCGCCGCGACACCGTGGTGTAGTCGACACCCAGCCGTTTGGCCGCGCTGCTGGCCTTGCGAGTACGCGCCACTTCGAGGAAAAACTTCAAATCGTCCCAGTTCAGCGAGCTCAGGGAGGTGAGGTCTTTTTGCATGATGATCCGGTTTTTTTGTGCGTTCTTGTTGGATGTTTGCACATCTATACTCGAATTCAGCGCCTAGACGCCAGCGCCTGTTGGCAATCTCGTCCCCACAATAATTCCAAGGAGAGCGCAGATGAACGCACCTCACAATCCTGCCCAGGCCAAGGTCGATCAGGTCAAACTGCTGATCGACGGCCAGTGGGTCGAGTCGAAGACCACTGAGTGGCGCGATGTCGTCAACCCGGCCACCCAGCAAGTGCTGGCACGGGTGCCATTTGCCACCGTTGAAGAAGTCGACGCCGCCGTGGCCGCTGCCCAGCGCGCCTTTGCCAGCTGGCGCGACACCCCGATCGGCGCGCGCATGCGCATCATGCTCAAGCTGCAGGCGCTGATTCGCGAACACAGCAAGCGTATTGCCCAGACCCTCAGCGCCGAGCAGGGCAAGACCATCGCCGATGCCGAAGGCGACATCTTCCGTGGCCTGGAGGTGGTCGAACATGCCGCCTCGATCGGCACCTTGCAGATGGGTGAATTCGCCGAAAACGTCGCTGGTGGGGTCGACACCTACACTCTGCGCCAACCAATCGGCGTCTGCGCCGGTATCACCCCATTCAACTTCCCGGCGATGATCCCGCTGTGGATGTTCCCCATGGCGATCGTCTGTGGCAACACCTTCGTACTCAAGCCTTCCGAGCAGGATCCGCTGTCGACCGTGATGCTGGTGGAGCTGGCGCTGGAAGCCGGTGTGCCGGCCGGTGTGCTCAACGTGGTGCATGGCGGCAAGCAGGTGGTCGATGCGATCTGCACCCAGCAGGACATCAAGGCGATCTCGTTCGTCGGCTCCACCGAGGTTGGCACCCACGTGTACAACCTCGCCAGCCAGCACGGCAAGCGGGTGCAGTCGATGATGGGCGCCAAGAACCACGCCGTGGTGCTGCCCGATGCCAACCGCACGCAGACGGTCAACGCGTTGGTCGGCGCCGCCTTTGGTGCGGCTGGTCAGCGCTGCATGGCCACCTCGGTCGCGGTGCTGGTGGGCAAGGCCCGTGAGTGGCTGCCCGATATCAAGGCTGCGGCCAGTCAGCTCAAGGTCAACGCCGGCTGCGAACCGGGTACCGATGTGGGCCCAGTGGTGTCGAAACGCGCCAAGGAGCGCGTGTTGGGTCTGATCGAAAGCGGCATCAAGGAAGGCGCCACGCTTGAGCTGGACGGCCGCGAGGTGACCGTGCCCGGCTACGAGCAGGGCAACTTCGTTGGCCCGACGCTATTCTCCGGCGTGACCACAGAGATGCAGGTATACACCCAGGAAATCTTCGGTCCGGTACTGGTGACGCTTGAAGTCGATACCCTCGACGAGGCCATTGCCCTGGTCAATCGCAACCCGTTCGGCAACGGCACCGGCCTGTTCACCCAGAGTGGCGCCGCAGCGCGCAAGTTCCAGAGCGAGATCGACGTCGGCCAGGTCGGCATCAATATCCCGATTCCGGTGCCGGTACCGTACTTCAGCTTTACCGGCTCGCGTGGCTCCAAGCTCGGTGACCTCGGCCCGTATGGCAAGCAGGTGGTGCAGTTCTACACTCAGACCAAGACGGTCACGGCGCGTTGGTTCGATGACGACAGCGTCAACGACGGCGTCAACACCACCATCAGCCTGCGCTAAGGAGGCCCGTCATGCGCATTGCATTCATCGGTTTGGGCAACATGGGTGCACCCATGGCCCGTAACCTGATCAAGGCGGGGCACACGCTCAACCTGTTCGACCTGAACCAGGCCGTGCTGGCCGAGCTTGCCGAACTCGGTGGGCAGATCAGCGCCTCGCCGAAGGACGCCGCGGCCAACAGTGAGCTGGTGATCACCATGCTCCCGGCCGCCGCGCATGTGCGCAGCGTCTACCTCAACGAGGATGGGGTACTGGCAGGCATACGCCCGGGTACGCCGACGGTCGATTGCAGCACGATCGACCCACAGACTGCGCGGGACGTGTCCAAGGCTGCCGCTGCCAAGGGTATCGACATGGGCGATGCTCCGGTGTCCGGCGGCACCGGCGGCGCTGCGGCCGGAACGTTGACCTTCATGGTCGGTGCCAGTGCCGAGCTGTTCGCCAGCCTGGAGCCGGTGCTCAAGCAGATGGGCCGTAACATCGTTCATTGTGGCGAGGTGGGAACCGGGCAGATCGCCAAGATCTGCAACAACCTGCTGCTGGGTATCTCGATGATTGGCGTGTCCGAAGCCATGGCCTTGGGCAATGCGCTGGGCATCGACACGCAGGTGCTGGCCGGCATCATCAATAGCTCGACCGGGCGCTGCTGGAGTTCGGATACCTACAACCCGTGGCCCGGCGTCATCGACAGCGCGCCGGCTTCGCGCGGGTACACCGGTGGTTTTGGTGCGGAGCTGATGCTCAAGGACTTGGGCCTGGCCACTGAAGCAGCACGCCAGGCGCACCAGCCGGTGATTCTCGGTGCCGTGGCGCAGCAGCTGTATCAGGCGATGAGCCTGCGCGGCGAAGGCGGCAAGGATTTTTCGGCGATCGTTGAGGGTTATCGCAAGCACGATTGAGACGTGAGGTGGGCTTTATCTTGATCGCGGGTCAGATGGCTCTTCCCCTGTAACTGCGCACCTGGGGGAGGGTATCTGGTTCGCGATTTTTTTGGTTCTTCGCGGATTGGTGGGGACTATGGGGCTGGGTTTGGGTCTTGGAGGTTGGGGGCTTATCCATTTGATGGGGTGGTGCTGCTGGCCCCTTCCGCCCTTACGGCCATTCCTTTCAAGGTCTTTGAGATTTGGTCTGGCTTGAGTGAGCCGGGGGCGCTGGCCTACATGATGAAATCCGAAGGTAACGCAAAGACCTGATTCGCCCGCACTGGCCGCAGCCCCTGTAGCAGCAGGCTTGCCCCGCGAAAACGCCACAGGCATCTCAGCAGGGCTTGAATCCGCTCACATCTATCAGGCAAAGACAAAATACTTGCGTACGGTCTCGACCACTTCCCAAGTGCCTTTCATCCCCGGCTCGATGACAAACACGTCACCCGCTTTAAGGTGCTTGGGCTCCTCTCCTTCCGGGGTAACGATGCAGTAGCCGTCGAGGAAGTGGCAGAACTCCCACTTGTCGTAGTTGACCTCGAACTTGCCCGGCGTGCAGATCCAGGTGCCCATGATCTTGCTGCCATCGGCAGAGAGGTAGGCATTGAGGTTGACCGTGTGCGGATCGCCGCCAATGCGCTTCCACTTGGTAGCGTCGACAACCGGAGTCGGGCAGGTTTCGCGCAGGACGGTGATGAAATCGGACATGACGGGCTTCCTTTTGGATGGCTCAATGACGCACCACCATAGGGCTATAGACCCGCATGCAGTTGCCTGGGCTCGACGTCCACCTGCCTGAGCGCGCTATCGCCGCAGGTCACGCCCACCAATAACGCACGAAGTGGAAGAACACCGGCGCGGCGAAGCACACCGAATCCATCCGGTCGAGCATGCCGCCATGCCCTTCGATCATGTGCCCCCAGTCCTTGACCCCGCGATCACGCTTGATCGCCGACATCACCAGGCCACCGAAGAAGCCCATGACGTTTACGGTCAAGGCCATCAGTGCCGCCTGCCAGAAGCTGAACGGGGTGATCCAGCACAGCAGCGCACCCACCAGGGTAGCCAGGGCCACGCCACCGAGCAGCCCTTCGAGGGTCTTCGACGGCGACAGGTTGGGCGCCACCTTGCGCTTGCCAAACAGCTTGCCACACACGTACTGCAGCACGTCGCTGATCTGCACCACGAGGATCAGCCAGGCGATCAGCAGCAGGTTGCGGCCCTCGTAGCCGGGGATGTCCAGGGTCATCAATGCCGGCACCGACGACAGGCAGTAGACCGCGATCATCAACCCCCATTGCACCTTGGAGGCACGCTCGAGAAAGCGCGTGGTGTCACCGCCAAAGCTGGCCAGGATCGGCAGGAACAAAAACAGATAGACCGGGATGAAGATGCTGAACAGCCCGTACCAGTCCATCGCGATCAACAGGTACTGCACCGGCAGCGCGACATAGAACGCCGCGACCAATGCCGGATAATCGCCGCGCCGGGTCGGGGTGAGGGTCATGAACTCGCGCAAGGCATAGAACGATACACAGTAGAACAGCACGATCACGCCGTACTTGCCGAACAGGAAGGCGATGCCGATGACCAGCACCATCACCCACCAGGCATTGATGCGTGCGTTGAGGTTGTCGATGACCGCGTGTGGCGCACTACCGGCGCGCCATTTGAGCAGGCGGCCGATGATGCTGGCGAGCAGGAGCAGGGCGCCGATGCCGGCGAACAGGGAAAGGGTGTTGTCGTCCATCTCAGGCATCCTTGGGGGCCAGGTTCAGCAGGGCCTGGCGGGCCCGCTCGAGAAATGCGTGCTTGTTTTCGTCTGGGCCCAGCCGCACCGGCTCGCCAAAGCTCAGCGTGCACAGCAGCGGTAGCGGCAAGGCGCGGCCCTTGGGCATGACCCGGTTGAGGTTGGCGATCCACACCGGCACGACTTCGATGGCAGGGTTGGCCGAGGCCAGGTGGAACAGCCCACTCTTGAACGGCAGCAGTGGTTCGTCGCTGAGGTTACGCGTGCCCTCAGGGAAGAAGATCAGCGAGTCGCCGCCGGCCAACGCATCCAGCACCGGCTGCAACGGGTTGTGCTGGGCCTCGCTGTGCTGGCGGTCGATCAGTACCCCGTTGAATACCTTGCGGATGATGAAGTCGCGCAGGCCGGGCTTGGCCCAGTAATCGGCACCGGCGACCGGCCGGGTTCTGCGGCGCAGTGGCGCCGGCAGGGAGGCCCAGAGCAGGACGAAGTCGCCATGGCTGCTGTGGTTGGCGAAGTACAGGCGCTGCACCGGTTGTGGCGTGCAGCCGAGCCATAGGGCGCGGGCGCCGGTGATCAGGCGAGCGGCGGAGGTAATCACGAAGGCGGTCAGGGCGGCGAGCATGGCACGGTTCTTATCCGATGAAGGGGAGTGTCAGCAGCGTAGTCAGGGTCAGCACGATCTGCAGGCCCAGGCACAGCGCCTGCCGACGCAGCAGGCCGAGTGCGGCCTGGCTGCGGGCTGGCCAGTCGCGCGGATCGCTGGCGCTGGGTTTGAGGTTTAGCTCGAACAGGGCGCGGTCGAGTTGTTGAGTGGCGGCTGGCAGGTCGTCACGGCTGGCCAGTCGGGCAAACAGTTCGGCATCCAGGGCCACCCGGATAGCCCAGTATTTGTGCACAGCGCCCAGCATCAGCAGCAAGGCGCAAAGGGCGCTGGCCAGCGGGTGAAGCTCGGCGCCCAGCAGTGGCGCCAGGCCGTAGGCCAAGGCAACCAGGCTGATGCCGTCGCTGAGGCGCTCGAGCTGTCGGCCGCGGCCGAGCAGGGTGGCTACCAGGTGCAGGGTCATGGCTGGGTTTCCAGTTGGGTAAGCAGGTGGTGGTGGGCGGCGCGCAGGACGATGCCTGGTCGGGCGAGGCGTATCAGTGCCTCGGCCTCCACTGCACGCCTGCAGCGGCCACTGACCAGCAACCAGGCAGCGACGGCGCTGGCGCTGCGCGAGAAACCCAGGGCGCAACAGACCAGCACCGGGCCTTTGCGCCGCAGGCGTTCGATGGCGTTGGCGGCCTGCCGGAGCACGTCCAGCTCGGCAACCACGAGGTCTAGCGATGGGACGCTGACATAACCTGCAGGAGCGGGCGTGTCCTTTCCAGGGCGATAAGCGCACGGCAACTCCGCACACAGGTCAACGATGGCGGTAAAGCCTGCCGCCTCGCCGCGCCCGGGAATACGCCCGAGAAATACCCCATCGCACACCTCATCGGCTTGCGGGTGCTTGCACGTCCACCCCCGCGAGTTGATCCACGCTCCGAGCAGATAAGGTGCGAGCAACGCGCTCGCAGCCGTCGACAAGCGTCCATCCGCGCCCTTTTGAAAGCCGCTGGCGCCCAGCAGCGCATAGTTGAGCGCCACTATCAGCAATGCCACGGCCGGCCACAGTAACCACAGCCAAGCGTCACCGAACCCGAGCGCCAGCCCCGCGCACAGCGCCGCGCCGAGGCTGTAATACGCGCCAAGCCGCCAGCGCTTCGGATCCGTTGCCGGGCGCATGGCCAGCAGCGGCAGGCGGCCCTCACGCGGCCACAGCCAGACACAGACAAAGCCCACCAAGGCCCCCGTCGGCACGTCGATGAAGTGATGCTGCCAGGTGGTCAATACCGACACACCGATAAGCCCCATCCAGGCGTGCATCAGCCAGCGGCCAATCGGCCCCTGTACATGCCGGGCAAACATCGTCCAGATGATCACCAGCAGCGCGATGTGCAACGAAGGGGCCTGGTTGAACGGTTTGTCGAAGCCCATCAAGACATCGAACAACCAGCCGAACAGGCCGCTCAGCTCCGGCCGCTCGAAGGTGAAGCGCAGCGGCCAGAGCAGAAAGCACGCCACACAGATCAGTTGCGCCGTGAGCAGCGCCAAGGCATGGCGGTCCATCTCCCGGCGGTTGCGTGGCAGCAGAAACGACAGCCCATACAGCAGGTCGATGGACCAGTACGGAATGATCGTCCACGGCCACAGCGGCATCTGCCTTTCCCAGGCGAAGACCAGGCTGCCGACGTCGTCACGGGTCGCGGTATGGGTATTACTCAGGCCATAACTGAGGAAGAAAAACGGGCCGAGCAGCAACAGCCACAGCATGCCCCTGCGGATCAGCCCAGCTTCGCGGGTCATCAATCTACCCGCTGCGCCAGGCTGACACTGAAGATGCCCCATTCATCGATACGCTGCGTGATCTTGCGGAACCCCGCAGCCTCCACCAACTGGTCCATCTCCGCCTGGCTGCGCCGGCGCATGACCCAGGCCTGGCCGCCACGGTGGCTGGTCAGGGCGCGGGCGATCATCTCCAGCTGCGGGTGCCAGGGTTGGCCGGTGTAGACCAGATAACCGCCGGTTTGCACGGCATCGGCCAGGCCCGCCAGAGAGTTGCTGACCAACTCGTTACTGGCGAACAGCTCGTAGAGCCCGGACACCACCGCCAGTGTCGGGCGTGGATCGAGTGCGGCCAGGCTCTGCCGGTCAAAGGCATCGCCTTGTACGAAGCGCGCGATGTCGCTCAGGCCCTTCTCGGCGATCAAGGCGCTGCCTTGCTGCACGTTTAGTTCGCTGTAGTCACGCAGCAGGATCGAGTCGGGCAGGCGCTCCAGCTCGTGCAGCGCCTCGAGGATGTAGCGGCCATGGCCTGCGGCAATGTCGACGATGTCCACCGGGCGTCCTTGCTCGCGCAGGGTATGGATGGCCTGGCGCAACAGCTCCTCGACGTGCAGCTTGCGCTGACGGATGCCGCGCCAGCCGATCGCATCGAGGTAGTTGCGGTCGATCAGCTCGCCAAGTTTGCCCTTGCCGCTGGCCTGGTTGCGGTAGACATAGTCAAGCGTGCTGCCGGAGTCGAAGCCGGTGTCGAAGCCCAGCTTGACCCCCTCGGAAAAGCCCTTGCCCAGACGCAGGCCCGCCCGGGTAGCGCGCCAGTAGAGGTCGCGCGGCGAGTTGCGCGGGAGCGGCGCGGCGAGGCCTTCGGCTTCGGCGCAGCTGGCGCCGGATTTGTCCGCGTCGAGTAGCGATGGCGCCGCCACAGGGGCTTCGAAGCAATGCTCGACGAAGCGCTTGATCCGCGCCAGAGCGTGGCCGCGCTCACGTTCGCCCAGGGTATCGTGGAAAAATCCGGGCAACACATGCAGCTCTTTGCGAGCACTGCCCAGGCGCTGGAAAAACTGCTCTTGAGGGGCGCGCTCAACGACGAAGTCCGAGCCGGACACCAGCATCTGCGTGGGCACCTGGATCGCCTGGGCATCTGCCACCACGCGATCGGCGGCCTCGTACAGGCCGAGCAGCATGGTCACCGAAATCGGCCGGCTGATCAGCGGGTCGGCGACATAGGAGGCCACCCGCTCCGGGTCGTGGGTCAGCAGGCGTGGCTTGACGTAGCTGTTGACGAAGAAATTGCCGCGTAGCGCCTTCAGCAACTTGAGGCCGGGCCTGGCAAAGGGCACGTAGAGCTTGACCTTGAACGCAGGCGAGGCGAGCACCAGGCAGCGGACCTTGGGCGCGTAGTCATGCGCCCAGGTGGCGATGAGCACGGCCCCGACACTCTGTGCCAGCACCACCATGTCCGCCTCGGCGATGCCGTGACTGGCATGGATATGCTCGATGAACGTCTGCACGTCGCGCACGCTGGTGGCAAACCCCGGGCTGTCTCCGCGCGCCCCGGGCGACTGACCGTGGCCGCGGGCGTCCCAGGCAAAGAAGTCGTAGCCCGGCATGTCCAGTTCGTCGAGCAGATGGGCCATGCGCCCGCCATGTTCATGGCCGCGGTGAAACATCACCACAGCCCGGCGTGGCTGGTGCTCGTTGCGGGTGGCGGGCCAGTAACGGTAGTGCAGCTCCACGCCATCATGGGTAGAGAAATGCAGCGATTGCGCTTGGCGCATGGCAGAGGTCCTTGTCCGGCGGCGAAGGGGTCAGCGGGTTTCGGCCAGCCCTCGGCGCACCCGGTTGTAGAGGGTATAGAGCGAGAGCAGCAGAATGACCAGCAACAAGCCGTTGATCCAGCTTGCATTGAGCAGGCCGAAGGCGACCCCGGCACCCAGCACGCCGAAAGCAAAGGCCCGATCGCTCTTGCCCATCGGCCCGTCGTAACGCCGCGACGCGCCAGCCAGCGGCCCCATCACCCCCGCATACTCGCTGATGACTGCACTCAGCACCACCAGCACCACCAGCGTCGGCGATACCCCTGCCAGCAGCGCGAACGGCAGGTACAGCGCCGCATCGGCGATCACATCACTCAACTCGTTGAGGTAGGCACCCAGGCGCGACTGCTGGCCGAATTCCCGCGCGAGCATGCCGTCCACGGCGTTGAGCGCCATGCGCAGCAGCATCCACACGGGGATCAGGATGAACAGCCAGGTGACCTGGGGCAGCCCGGCCAGCAGCAGGCCAAGCAGCACTGAAACCACGGCGGCGGCGACGGTGACCTGGTTGGCGGTGACGCCACGGTCGTACAGGCGCTGCACTGCTGGGCGCAACAGCGCCTGGAAGCGCGGTTTGAGCTGATAGATGGAGGGCACGTGGAATTCCTTTTTCGGGTGCGTCTAGGCGGGTGATTGTGGGGACTGCATTTGCCCGGTGGCAAGCGGGATCTTGCGTGAAAACCTGGCGTGGTTGGCAAAGGCGTTTGTCGGTCTGCTAAATTCGGACCGTGACTGTCACGGCCTCTCGCGGGGCAAGCCCGCTACAGGTAGTCATTCGGCTGGCGCAGAACCTGTAGCGGGCTTGCCCCGCGAAGAGGCCGTGCGCTCCAGGCGCGTAATCAGCGCCGCCACCTATCCTGCAAACGCGCACACAGGCCCCGCATGACGCATGTTCTCGCCTTCTATCAAGACATAGGCCCGGCCCTGTCGCTGCTGGTGGTACTGACGTTCATCCTGGCCGGCACGGTCAAGGGCGTCATCGGCCTGGGCCTGCCGACCATCGCCATGGGCCTGCTCGGCCTGGCCATGCCACCGGCGCAGGCGGCAGCGTTGTTGATCGTGCCGTCGACCCTGACCAACCTGTGGCAGCTGGCCAACGGCGGGCATCTGCTGGCGCTGTTGCGGCGGCTGGCGGGGATGTTGCTGATGATCTTCGTCGGCACCTTGCTGGGCAGCATCTGGCTGGGCATCGACAGCGGCCCGTGGGCCGCGCACGCGCTGGGTGCGGCGTTGCTGGTGTACGCCCTGTACGGGCTGTTCGGGCGTGGCTTTCGCGTGGCGCCACGACAGGAGCCCTGGCTGGGGCCATTGTGCGGCCTGGTGACGGGGGTGATTACCGCGGCGACCGGCGTCTTCGTGATGCCGGCGGTGCCGTATCTGCAGGGCTTGGGCCTATCGCGTGACGAAATGGTCCAGGCCCTGGGCCTGTCGTTCACGGTCTCGACCCTCGCCCTGGCGCTGGGTCTGACCGGCCAGGATGCGCTGGGCGGCCAGGCGTTGGGCGCGTCGCTGCTGATGCTGGCGCCAGCCCTGCTGGGCATGTCCGCCGGTCAATGGCTGCGCCAGCACATCAGTGCGCAGCTGTTCAAACGCTGTTTCTTCATTGGCCTGGCGTTGCTCGGCACCCACCTGCTGGTCAACGGCTAGCCGAGGACGGGCTGAGCATGTCGATCAGTTGCACTTCGAAGTCACGCTCCAGGTAATCCATCCGCTGCGCAGAAAACTGCTGCATGTGTGGCAGCGCCGAATGTACGTCCAGCGCAGCCTTGTTGGCCCAGACCTCATAAAACACGAACAGGCTTGGGTCTTGTTTGTCGCGCAGCATGTGGTACTCGATGCAGCCGGGTTCCAGCCGGCTTGGCGCAACATAGGCACTGAACAACTGTTCAAAGGCGTCGGCCATTTCCGGACGGGTCTTGGCTTTCAGAATGAAGGCATATTGCTCGCTCATGAGGGGATCTCTATAAAGGTGGTGAAGCGATTCTAAAGCAACAATCAAATTGTAATTTGTGATTTGAACGCAAATGTATTTTGCTCTGACGCTGCTGTTTCGCGCACTCGCGAGCCTCTAATCTGCCGCCATCCAATTCGCTTCGGTCTTCGGATCGACACAGATGCCCAGAGGCTCAGCATGAAAAAGATTCTCCTGCTCAACGGCGGTAAACAGTTTGCCCATTCTGACGGCCGCTTGAATGAAACCTTGCATGAGCTCGCGGTTGCCTACCTCGATCGCGCAGGCTATGACGTCAAACAGACCTTTATTGATGGTGGCTACGACATCAAGGAAGAGGTCGAGAAGTACCTGTGGGCCGACGTCGTCATCTACCAGATGCCAGGTTGGTGGATGGGCGCGCCGTATACCGTCAAGCAGTACATCGATGAAGTGTTCACCGAAGGGCATGGCAGCCTGTACGCCAGTGATGGGCGGACCCGTTCCGATGCGTCGCAGAAGTACGGCAGCGGCGGGCTGATTCAAGGCAAGCAGTACATGATCTCGGCCACCTGGAATGCACCCCGGCAAGCGTTTGATGATCCGAGCGATTTCTTTGAAGGCAAGGGCGTGGATGCGGTGTACTTCCCGTTCCACAAGGCCAATCAGTTCCTGGGGATGACTGGCTTGCCGACGTTCCTGGCAGTGGATGTGATGAAGCGTCCGGACCTGCCTGCCACCCTGGCAGCGTATGAGGCGCACCTGGCTAAGGTCTTTGGCGCCCAGTGAAGCATGGCGGGGCGCCGATCAGGCTTGCTCGCCTGGCAATCAACGGTCGACAATCAGCGCACCCCCTACGACAGGCGCACAGCGTGAAAACCCGTTCCGAAGAACTCCAGGTATTCGTCAGCGTGATCGACTGTGGTTCGATCTCGGCTGCCGCCGAGCAGATGGGCCAGACGCCCTCGGCCGTCAGCCGGACCTTGTCGCGGCTGGAGGCCAAGCTCGGTACCACGCTGGTCAACCGCACCACCCGGCGCATGGACCTGACCGAGGAGGGGCGGTTTTTTCTCGAGCGTTCGCGGGCCATTCTCGAACAGATGGACGAGATGGAAGAGCGCCTGACGATGAACCGGCAAACCCCTTCCGGGCGATTGCGGATCAATGCGGCGGCGCCGTTCATGCTGCACGCCATCGTGCCGTGGATCGGCGAGTTTCGTCAGCAATACCCGGACATCGAGCTGGAGCTGAACACCGATGACCTGATCATCGACCTGCTGGAACAGCGCACCGATGTCGCCATTCGCATTGGTGATCTGGCCGACTCCAGCCTGCATGCGCGCTCGCTGGGCTGCAGCCCGGTACAGATTCTGGCGAGCCCGGCGTATCTGCAGCGGCGAGGCATGCCGCACACGGTCGAAGACCTCGACCAGCACTGTCTGCTCGGCTTCAGCCAGCCCGAAACCCTCAACCAGTGGCCCTTGCGCCATGCCGAAGGTGACCGCTGGAGTATTCGTCCCAGCCTGCTTGCTTCCAGCGGCGAGACCCTGCGTCAGCTGGCGCTGGCCGGGGAGGGTATCGTCAGCCTGTCGCACTTCATGACCCACGAAGATATTCGCGCCGGGCGCCTGCAGGTGCTGCTGGCCGACCTCAACAACGGTTATCGCCAGCCGATCCATGCGGTCTACTACCGCAACACCCAGCTGGCCCTGCGCATCCAGTGCTTCCTCGACTTCATCCAGCACAAGCTCGCGGTTTATGCCTGCTGAGTGTTCTGAACGCGACAAGTCTGACTGATTGGCGTCGTCTTGCGGTTCGGGTGTTTGCTTAGTTGGAGGGCTTCGGCCTTAATGACTGATCAACAAAAACAACACCAAGGATGTGCGCATGCGTCTTGTCATGTTCCAGGCCATGGCCCTCGGGGCCTCTATCCTGAGCTGTTCGTCGGCATTTGCCGTCACGCTGGAAGGCGGCGCGGTGGCTGCGCCTGATCAATATGGTGCACAGGTAGCCGCCGATATTCTCAAGAAGGGCGGCAACGCGGTAGATGCCGCGGTAGCCACGGCGTTTACCCTGGCAGTGACCTACCCTGAGGCCGGCAACATCGGCGGCGGCGGTTTCATGACCTTGTACGTCGACGGCAAGCCGTACTTCCTCGACTACCGCGAAGTGGCACCCAAAGCGGCTACGCGCAACATGTACTTGGACGAGAAAGGCGAGGTCATCGAGAACCTCAGTCTGGTCGGCGTGCGCGCCGCTGGCGTGCCGGGCACGGTCATGGGCATGTGGGAAGCCCACCAGAAATTCGGCAAGCTGCCGTGGAGCGAGCTGCTGACTCCAGCCATCGGCTACGCCAAGAATGGCTTCAAGGTCGCCCAGAAGCAGTACCAGTACCGCGACGACGCCCAAGGCATGTTCAAGACCGCCACCAACTTCAATGACTACTTTGGCAGCATGAAGGTGGGTGAGCTGTTCAGGCAGCCGGAGCTGGCGCAGACCCTTGAGCGCATTGCCGACAAAGGCGTCAGCGAGTTCTACCAGGGCAAGACCGCCGACCTGCTGGTGGCACAGATGCAGGCCGACAAGGGCCTGATCAGCAAAGACGACCTCAAGGACTACAAGGCGCTGTGGCGTGAGCCGATGGCCATCGACTGGCGCGGCAATGTGGTCTACACCGCGCCGCCGCCGAGCTCTGGCGGGGTCGCCCTGGCCCAGTTGCTCGGCATCAAGGAGAACCGCGCTGCGGACTTCAAGGGCGTCGAGCAGAACTCTGCGCGCTACATCCACCTGTTGGCCGAGATCGAGAAACGGGTGTTCGCCGACCGTGCCGACTACCTCGGTGACCCGGCGTTCACCGATGTGCCTGTGGATAAGTTGATCGCCAAGGATTACCTCGCCGAGCGGGCCAAGCAGGTCAACCCCGAAGCCATCTCGGCAACCGACAAGGTCCGTCCAGGGCTGGAGCCGCACCAGACCACGCACTTCTCGATCGTCGACAACCAGGGCAACGCGGTCAGCAACACTTATACCCTGAACCTCGATTACGGCAGCGGCGTGGTGGTCAAGGGGGCGGGCTTCCTGCTCAATGACGAGATGGACGACTTCAGTGCCAAGCCGGGTACTGCCAATGCCTTTGGCGTGGTCGGCGGTGATGCCAACGCGATTGCCCCGGGCAAGCGCATGCTGTCGTCGATGAGCCCGAGCCTGGTGACCCGCGATGGCAAGGTGACGCTGGTGCTCGGCACGCCGGGCGGTTCGCGGATCTTCACCTCGATCTTCCAGGTCATGAACAACTTGTATGACTACGGCATGCCGTTGGAAAAGGCGGTGGCGGCGCAGCGCGTCCATCATCAGTTGCTGCCCAAGGACACCATCTATTTCGACAGCTATGCGCCGTTGACCGGGGCGGTGGCCGAGGAGTTGAAGAAGATGGGTTATGTGCTCGAGGATCAGGGCTGGGAGATGGGCGATATCCAGGCGATTCGGGTCAATGGCGAAAAGATCGAGACGGCGTCTGATCCGCGTGGGCGCGGGGAGGGCAGGGTCGTCAAATAAACCGCTGGGGCCGCAAGGCGGCCCCCGGTCTCCTGAAGGTCAGACGCGGAACCGGCTTACCAGCATCTGCAGATGCCCACCCAAGCGCGCCAGCTCGACGCTGGACGCCGCCGTCTCATCACTGGCCGAAGCGGTCTGCTCCGACACATCGCGCACGTTGAGGATGCTCCGGCTGATCTCTTCCGCCACGGCGCTCTGCTGCTCGGCCGCCGCGGCGATCTGCTGGTTCATCGACTGAATGCTCGACACCGTACGGGTAATGCTCTCCAGCGAGCCGCCAGCCTTGCGTGCCAGTTCGACGCTGCTCTGAGTCAGGTTGCTGCTGCCCAGCATGGCGTTGGCCACCTGTTGGGTGCCGTTCTGCAGGCTGGCAACCAGCTCTTCGATTTCCTCGGTAGACTTCTGTGTGCGCTGGGCCAAGCCACGCACCTCATCGGCCACCACGGCAAAGCCGCGACCGGCCTCGCCGGCACGGGCCGCTTCGATGGCCGCATTGAGCGCCAGCAGGTTGGTCTGGTCGGCCACCGACTTGATCACGTCCATGACGCTACCGATCTTCTGGCTTTCCTGCTGGAGCAGGTTCATCGCTTCAGTAGAGCGCTGGACTTCCTCGGCCAGGCGCTCGATCTGGCTGATCGCCTCGCCGACCACCCGATCACCGGCACGCGCCTCGTCATCGGCACCGGTCGCCGCGCGCGAAGCCTGTTCGGCGTTGCGTGCCACTTCCTGAACGGTCGCCGCCATCTCGTGCATCGCCGTCGCCACCTGATCGGTCTCGACCTTCTGGCTGTTGGCACCGGCGCTGGTCTGCTCGGTGACGGCTGACAGCTCTTCGGCGGCGCTGGCGATCTGCGTGACGCCGTCGCGAATACCGCCAATCAACTCGCGCAGGGTCGTGCCCATACGGCCGATGCTCTGCTGCAGAACCCCCAACTCGTCGCGACGGGTCACGCGCAAGTCGTGGGTGAGGTCACCGGCGGCGATCCGCTCCACCGCGGTCATGGTCTCGCGCAGGGGGCGGGTGATCTGGCGGGTGATGATGATCGCGGCGCAGATGCCGACCAGCAGCGCCAGCAGCGTCGAGATGATCTGCAGGTTGCGCGCCTGCTCACTTTCGATGTCGCGGCGTTCGATCTGGATCTTGTACAGGGCGTCACTGCGTTTGACGATGTCGGCGCCTTGCACGGTCATCTCGGCACGGGCCACGGCGATCGCCGCGACTGCATCGCGGAACGCCCGCACGGCGTCACGGTAGGCTTGCACGCTCTGGTCAAACTGCTGCAGGCGAGCACTTTCGCTGGGCAGCTGGCGCTTGAGGTTGTCGACTTCGACCAGGGCGGCGTCGAGTTGGCGCAGCGCAGCTTGTTCGCTGGCGGCACTGTTGTCGGCAATGTAGCCGCGCACGTCAACCCGCACTTGCAGCAACTGCTGACGGGTTTTGCTGATGGCCTGGTATTGCGCGAGGCGTACGCTGTCCACTTGGGCCTGGGCGAGCACGTCGCGGCTGATTGCATCGAGGATCTCGTCGGCCCGGGCCGCCGTGACGTTCATGTTGTCGCGGTTGGCCATTGTCGTCTTGAAGCCCGCACGCATCTTGGCCAGCGACTGCTTGTAGTCGTCGATGATGCTGCCCAGTTCATTCAGCAGCTTGACGTTTTCCGGGCTCTTGAAGCTGACGACCAGGCGCTGCTGTTGCGCGCTGAAGGTGTCCAGCTTGGCCTGGGTATTGGCCGCTGCCGTGTCGTCGCCGTTGGCCAGCATGTATTGCAGGCGCGCGACGCGCAGGTCAGTCAGGTCTTTGTTGAGCTGACCGATGTCGCCCATCCAGTTACTGCGATCGATCAGGCTGCCCAGGCTGGTCCAGCCAGTCAGGGCCAGCAGGCCGGTCAGAAGCAGGACCAGGCCGAAGCCCAGTCCCAGTTTGAGGTTGACGCTGATGTTGGCAAACCAGCTGTTCATGCACGCTCTCCAGAAAATTGTTCGCTCACTTGATCTAAATCGCTGGGCGTTATTCTTCCTGAGTGCCCGCTGATTCGTGCACGAGTTATCGGCCAGCTGGCCGGGAGCTGAAACGCTTTTTCAAGGGATTTGTAACCGACTGAAAATGCTTGGTTTTTCAGACGCATCTACGCGGTGTCATCCGCGTAGATGCGTTGGAGGAATTACAGGCTACGCGCGTTGAAGGTATCGCAGCGGTTCACATCGCCATTGGCGAAGCCGGTCTTGAACCAGCGCACGCGCTGCGCCGAGGTACCGTGGGTGAACGAGTCGGGTACCACGCGGCCCTGGCCCTGTTGCTGTAGCCGGTCATCGCCGATCGCATTGGCGGCATTCAACGCCTCCTCGACGTCGCCCGGCTCCAGCCAGTTCAGGCGTTTTTGCGCCTGATACGCCCAGACCCCGGCGAAGCAGTCCGCCTGTAGTTCCTGGCGCACCAGCAAGCCATTGTCGCCTTCCATCTTCTGCCCGCGCTGGCGCGCGGCCTGGACCTGTGCGGACACGCCTAGCAGGGTCTGCACATGGTGGCCGATCTCGTGGGCAATCACGTAGGCCTGGGCGAAGTCGCCCGCTGCGGCAAAGCGGCTTTCCATTTCTCGGAAGAAGCTCATGTCCAGGTACACCCGCTGGTCGCCCGGGCAGTAGAACGGCCCGACCGCCGACGAAGCAAAGCCGCAGGCCGAGCTGACCTGGCCGCTGAACAGCACCAGTTTGGGGTCGCGGTACTGCTTGCCGGACTGGGCGAACAGGGCCTTCCAGGTGTCTTCGGTGTCGCCGAGAATCGACGCGACAAACGCGGCCTGCTCGTCATTGGCCGGTGGCGCCTTGCCCTCGACACCGGCGGGAGCGGTTTGCTGCTGCTCCATCTGGCCGGCCAGTTGGCCGAGGATCTGCATCGGGTCCTGGCCGGTCAGCCAGCCGATACCCACAATCAGCAGGATTGCGCCGAGGCCGAGGCCCTTGCCACCGCCAAAGCGCATCCCGCCACCACCGCCCCCGCCACGGGCATCGACGACATTGTCGCTACGTCGGCCTTTTCGCCATTCCATGATGCGCTCTCCGGACCTTGAAACATGAGGATAAAGATTAGTTCAGTCACACCCGCTCTGTGAACGGAAGCGTACACCCATAACCAAAAGGTTATGCCTAAAACCGCTGATTTCAGTGTTCATCACGTCCGACCTGTCGGAAACTGCAAGTCCGCCTGCCACGCCCAGGCGTTTGTATCATTCCAATAAGAGGAAAACGGCATGCCCGCCCAGGACAACAGCCGCTTCGTGATCCGTGATCGCAATTGGCACCCCAAAGCCTTTACGCCTGACTACAAGACGTCGATTGCTCGCTCCCCGCGCCAGGCGCTGGTGAGCATTCCGCAGTCGATCAGCGAAAGCACAGGGCCGGACTTCACCCACCTGCGCTTCGGCCAGCATGACAACGACCTGCTGCTGAACTTCAACAACGGTGGCTTGCCGATTGGTGAGCGGATCATCGTTGCCGGCCGCGTGATCGACCAGTACGGCAAGCCAGTGCCCAACACCCTGGTGGAAATGTGGCAGGCCAACGCTGGTGGCCGCTACCGGCACAAGAACGACCGCTACCTGGCCCCGCTCGACCCCAACTTTGGTGGCGTCGGCCGCAGCCTGACCGACAGCGACGGCTACTACAGCTTCCGTACCATCAAGCCGGGCCCTTACCCATGGCGCAATGGCCCCAATGACTGGCGGCCGGCGCACATCCACGTCTCGGTCAGCGGCCCGTCGATCTCGACCAAACTGATCACCCAGCTGTACTTCGAGGGTGACCCGCTCATCCCGCTGTGCCCGATCGTCAAGTCCATCGCCAACCCGCAAGCGGTCCAGCAGTTGATCGCCAAGCTCGACATGAGCAACGCCAACCCGATGGATTGCCTGGCCTACCGCTTTGACATCGTTCTGCGCGGCCAGCGCCAGACCCACTTCGAAAACCGCTGAGGAGCTCCGTCATGCCCATCGAACTGCTGCCGGAAACCCCCTCGCAGACTGCCGGCCCCTACGTTCACATCGGCCTGGCCCTGGAAGCGGCCGGTAACCCGGTCCGCGACCAGGAAATCTGGAACCGCCTGGCCCGTCCCGAGGCCTCGGGCGAGCACATCCTGTTGCTTGGCCAGGTCTACGATGGCAACGGCCATCTGGTGCGCGACTCGTTCCTGGAGATCTGGCAGGCCGACGCCAATGGCGACTACCAGGATGACTACAACCTGGAAAACGCCTTCAACAGCTTTGGTCGTACCGCTACCACCTTCGACTCCGGTGATTGGACCCTGCACACGGTCAAGCCGGGTGTGGTCAACAATGCTGCAGGCGTGCCGATGGCACCGCACATCAACATCAGCCTGTTTGCCCGCGGGATCAATATCCAGCTGCACACCCGGCTGTATTTCGATGACGAAGCCGAGGCCAATGCCAAATGCCCGGTGCTCAACCTGATCGAGCAGCCGCAACGACGTGAAACCTTGATTGCCAAGCGCTGCGAAGTGGATGGGAAGACGGCATACCGTTTCGATATCCGCATTCAGGGGGAAGGCGAAACGGTGTTCTTCGACTTCTGATCGGCAAACGCATCGCGGGGCAAACCCGCTCCCACGCTGATCACTGCGTGAGAGCGGGATTGCCCCGCGATTGCGTTTCAGCTCAGCGGCGAACCAGCAACACCCCGCTTTCCATGTGATGGGTGTAGGGGAACTGGTCGAACAGCGCGCAGCGTTCGATACGGTGGGTATCGTGCAGCTGGGCGATGTTTGCCGCCAGGGTTTCCGGGTTACAAGAGATGTACAGGATGCGTTCGAAGCGGCGGGTCAGCTCGCAGGTGTCCGGGTCCATGCCGGCGCGGGGCGGGTCGACGAACACCGTGCCGAAGTCGTAGCTTTTCAGGTCGATGCCTTCCAGGCGACGGAACGGCCGCACCTCGTTGAGGGCCTGGGTCAGCTCTTCCGCCGACAGGCGCACCAGGCGCACGTTGCCCACGGCGTTCTCGTCGAGGTTGTGCAGGGCAGCGTTGACCGAGGTCTTGCTGATCTCGGTGGCCAGCACCTGGCGCACGCGGGTGGCCAGCGGCAGGGTGAAGTTGCCGTTGCCGCAGTACAACTCGAGCAGGTCGTCGTCACGTTCGCCGATAGCCTCGAAGGCCCAGTTGAGCATCTTCTGGTTCACCGCGCCGTTCGGCTGGGTGAAGGCGCCTTCGGGTTGGCGGTAACTGAAGGTGCGCCCGGCGATGTCCAGTTTCTCTACCGCATAGTCGCGGCCGATCACCAGGCGCTTGCCCTTGGAGCGACCGATCAGGCTCACACCGAGGTCTTCAGCCAACTGCCGAGCGGCCACTTCCCAGGCTTCGTCCAGCGGCCGGTGATAGCACAGGGTAATCATCGCATCGCCCGCCAAGGTGGTCAGGAACTCCACCTGGAACAGCCGGTTGCTCAGCGCTTCGCTGGCCTGCCACGCCGCTTTCAAGCGCGGCATCAGCGCATTGATACGTTCGCTGGCGATAGGGAAGTCGTCGATCAGGATCGCCTTGTGCTTCTCACCCGGGGCGAACATCGCATAGTGACGCTGGCCTTCCTCGCGCCACAGGCGAAACTCGGCGCGCAGGCGATAGTGTGCACGCGGCGAGTCGAATACCGCCGGCTCCGGCGCATCGAACGGCGCGAGCAGATCACGCAGGCGCTCGACCTTGGGCGTCAGCAGGGTTTCATAGGAAGACGGATCGAAGACAGCACTCATGCGTTGAACCAGCCCAGCTTGATGACGAACAGAATAGAGAGGATCACCAGCGCCGGATTGAGGTCCTGGCGGCGACCCGAGATCAGCTTGATGGCTGTCCAGGTAATGAAGCCGAAAGCGATGCCATTGGCGATCGAATAGGTCAGCGGCATGGCCAGGGCGGTCACCACTACCGGTGCGGCCTCGGTGACGTCATCCCAGTTTATTTCGGCCAGGCCCGAGGCCATCAGCACCGCGACGAACAGCAGCGCCGGTGCGGTGGCAAAGGCGGGCACGCTGCCGGCCAGCGGGGCAAAGAACAGCGCCAGCAGGAACAGCACCGCGACGACGATGGCGGTCAGGCCGGTGCGGCCACCGGCACTCACGCCCGCAGCTGATTCGATGTAGCTGGTGGTGGTCGAGGTGCCCAGCAGTGAGCCGGCCATTGCAGCGGTACTGTCGGCGATCAGCGCGCGGCCCATCTTCGGCATGTGGCCGTCCTTGCCCATCAGACCGGCACGCTTGGCGACGCCGATGAGGGTGCCGGAATTGTCGAACAGGTCGACGAACAGGAAGGCGAAGATCACGCTGACCAGGCCCACGTCGAGGGCGCCGGCGATATCCAGCTGGAGGAAGGTCGGTGCCAACGAAGGCGGCATCGAGACCACTCCGGCGAATGGCGTCACGCCCATCAGGATCGACGCCACGGTGACCGCCAGGATACCGATCAGCACGGCGCCTCGGACCTTCATCGCCTCGAGCGCGACGATCAGGAAGAAGCCCAGCGTGGCCAGGACCGGCGCCGGTTGCTTGAGATCGCCAAGGCCGACCAGTGTGGCCGGGTTATCGACGACGATACCGGCGTTATTCAGCGCGATCAGCGCCAGGAACAGGCCAATACCCGCGGCAATCGCCGAGCGCAGGGGCAGCGGAATGCTGTTCACGATCCACTCGCGAATGCGGAAGATCGACAGCAGGAAGAACAGCACCGCCGACAGGAACACCGCCCCCAGTGCCACTTGCCAGGTGTGCCCCAGGTGCAGCACCACGGTGTAGGTGAAGAAGGCGTTGAGGCCCATGCCCGGCGCCAGGGCGATCGGGTAGTTGGCGATCAGGCCCATGGTCACCGAGCCGATGGCTGCAGCCAGGCAGGTGGCGACGAAGATCGCTCCCTTGTCCATGCCGGTCTCGCCGAGGATGCTCGGGTTGACGAACAGGATATAGGCCATGGCCAGGAAGGTCGTGACGCCCGCGAGTATTTCGGTGCGCACATTGGTGTTGTGTGCTTTTAGTTGAAACAGCCTTTCCAGCATGCCCGCTCCCCTGGCGCCCCCGGCGCCGTGAATGTATCGACCCCATCAGCAAAGCACAGACCGTACCGGATGCCGTGGTTTATGTGGGGCAGAAAAAAGCCGCGCATCATACCAGCATGCTCGGTGAGCGGTAATCAATGTCGCGATACACTGCAGATTCTGTGCCGCGCGCCGTCGGCGGCCATCTTGAGAGCACCCTTGTGCAACTGATCGATTACCGTGACTTGACCCCGGTTCAGCGCGAGCAACTGGAGGATATCCAGCTGCACCCCGAGCAACAGCAGTACGCCGGGGATGTGGCCAGTGCGTTGTACCTGCTGCTGAGCAGCCCGAGCGATCAGCGGCGCGCGCTGGTGCTGGTGGTCGAGGGCGTGCCACAGGCGTTGCTGTTGCTCCAGCGTGGCGCATTTTTGCCCGCTTGGGCCCAGGCTGACGCAGCGGTGATGACGGCGCTTCAGGTCGACAAGCGGGTTCAAGGGCGCGGCGTTGGGCGTTCGTGCATGCAGGCCTTGCCGGGGCGGGTCCGCGCCATGTGGCCGGATGTCGCTCGCCTGCAGTTGTCGGTCGACCCTGGCAATCACGCCGCGCTGGGCTTGTACCGAACCACCGGCTGGGTGGACAGCGGACACGGTTACCGCGCCCGCAGCGGTTACGAGCAGTGCCTGACCCTGCTGCTATGAGTGGCCCGCGGCTGGCGCGTGCTCGACAGGTTTGCTGTGCAGTTGATCGCGCCCGGCCAATGTCGGGAACAGTTTTATCCACACCCCGGTCACCACCAGCGTGCCGACCCCGCCGAGCACTACCGCCGGCACTGTGCCAAACCAGTGCGCGGTGACCCCGGATTCGAACTCGCCGAGCTGATTCGAGGCGCCGATGAACAAGCCGTTCACTGCGCTGACTCGGCCGCGCATCTCATCCGGCGTCTCCAACTGCACGAACGAGCTGCGGATGACCATGCTGATCATGTCGGCCGCGCCCAGTACCACCAGCACCGCCAGCGAGAACCAGAACGAGGTCGACAGGCCAAAGGCGATGGTGGCCACGCCAAACACCCCGACGGCAGTGAACATGGTCCGGCCAACCTTGCGTTCGAACGGGAAGCGCGCCAGCCACACTGACATCAGCAAGGCGCCGACCGCCGGTGCCGAGCGCAACAGGCCCAAGCCCCACGGGCCGGTAAGCAGGATGTCCTTGGCGAATACGGGCAACAGCGCGGTGGCGCCGCCGAGCAGCACCGCGAACAGGTCCAGCGAGATGGCGCCGAGAATGTCCGGGCGGCTGCGGATGAAGCGGATTCCGGCCAGCAGTGACTCCAGGCTGGCGCGGCCGCGCTGCGCGACCTGTTGGCGGGCATCCAGGCTCAGCGTCAGCGCGCAGGCAATCGCGTACAGCGCCACGGTCGGGCCGTACACCCAGATACTGCCGAAGGCATACAGCAAGCCGCCAATTGCCGGGGCGACGATGGTCGCGGCCTGGGTCGCCGACGCCGACGCCGCTACCGCGCGGGGAAACAGGCCCGGTGGCACCACGTTGGGCAGCAACGCCTGGGTCGCGGGCATTTCGAACGAGCGGGTGGCCCCCAGCAGGAAGGCCAGGATGAAGATCAACTCGCGGCTGACGTTGTCAGTCGCGCTGCCCACCACCAGCGCCATGGCGATCAGCCCCTGCAGGCTCTGACACAGAGCGGCGACCTTGCGCCGGTCGTAGCGGTCGGCAACATGCCCGGTATGCAGCATGAACAGCACACGCGGGGCAAATTCGACCAGGCCAACCAAGCCCAGGTCGAGCACGTTGCCGGTCAGTTGGTAGAGCTGCCAGCCGATGGCCACCGTGAGCATCTGGAAGCCACTGGCGGTGAACACACGGGCCAGCCAGAAGGCGAGAAAGGGGCGATGGTGACGTAGTAACTGCGGGGTGGCGTCGGACATCGTGAAACCTGCAGCCTCGGCGATCCTTGGGGTGCTGAGCGTACCACCTGTTTGTAACAAATGGTTGCTATGGCGCGAAGTGAGCACCTTTTCACGTCTTGGTAAAGCGGGTGAGACAAGCGGTCACGCGGCATTCCACCACACGCCTGCTCCGCCCATTCGGGACTATGCTTGAACACAGCCGTTGATTTGGATCAATCGTTCCAAAAGCAACGAGTTGGCCACAAGGCCAGAATCCCTGCGATCGAACAGAACAATTCCAACGCGCCGCACTCGATAACCGTGGGGGCAGTGGGCGACGGGCCACCAGCCCGGATGCCGGATTATCTGAAGAGGAAGCACCATGTTCGGCTTAGAAGCCCTAGAGCTCGCCCGAATCCAGTTTGCCTTTACCGTGTCGTTTCACATCCTGTTCCCGGCCATCACCATTGGCTTGGCGAGCTATCTTGCGGTCCTCGAGGGTTTGTGGCTGAAGACCCACGAGAGTGTCTATAAAGACCTCTACCATTTCTGGTCGAAGATCTTCGCCGTCAACTTCGGCATGGGCGTGGTCTCGGGCCTGGTCATGGCCTACCAGTTCGGGACCAACTGGAGCCGCTTCTCGGATTTCGCCGGGGCAGTCACCGGCCCCTTGCTCACCTACGAGGTGCTTACCGCGTTCTTCCTCGAGGCCGGATTCCTCGGCGTCATGCTGTTTGGCTGGAACCGCGTAGGGCGTGGCCTGCACTTCTTCTCGACCCTGATGGTGGCGCTGGGGACGTTGGTTTCGACCTTCTGGATCCTCGCCTCCAACAGCTGGATGCAGACGCCGCAGGGTCACGAAATCATCGACGGCCGCGTGGTGCCAGTCGACTGGCTGATGATCATCTTCAATCCGTCGTTCCCTTATCGACTGATGCACATGGCTACTGCCGCGTTCGTCGCCACGGCCTTCTTCGTGGGTGCGTCCGCCGCCTGGCACCTGCTGCGCGGGCGGGACAACCCTGCGGTGCGCAAGATGCTCTCGATGGCCATGTGGATGGCCTTGATCGTCGCTCCCGTACAGGCGGTGATCGGCGATTTCCATGGCCTCAACACCCTCAAGCACCAGCCGGTGAAGATCGCTGCCATCGAAGGCCACTGGGAGAACGTCCCCGGCGAGCCGACCCCGCTGATTCTGTTTGGTATCCCGGACATGCAGGCCGAGACCACTCGCTACAAGGTGGAGATACCGGCGTTGGGCAGTCTGATCCTGACCCACAGTCTCGACAAGCAAGTGCCGGCAATGAAGGAATTCCCCGCGGCAGACCGGCCCAACTCGACCATCGTGTTCTGGTCGTTCCGGGTAATGGTCGGCCTTGGTTTGCTGATGATCTTCGTCGGTCTGTGGAGCCTGTGGCTGCGCAAAGGCGACAAGCTGTACAGCTGCAAGCCGTTCCTCTACCTGGCGCTGTGGATGGGGCCGTCCGGGCTGATTGCGATCCTCGCGGGCTGGTTCACCACCGAGATCGGCCGCCAGCCGTGGGTGGTGTATGGCCTGATGCGCACCTCCGAAGGCGTTTCCAATCACAGCACCCTGCAGCTCAGCCTGACCCTGGTGATCTTCGTGGTGGTCTATTTCGCCCTGTTTGGTACTGGCCTTGGCTACATGATGCGCCTGGTGCGCAAAGGCCCGCACACTGGCGAGGGCAACACCCAGCCACCGGGCGGTCCCGGTCAGCAACGTACGCCGGCACGGCCGCTGTCTGCTGCCGATGACAACGCCGACGCCACTGCCGGCGCCGCCAGCCTGAACAAGGAGGCCTGAGCCATGGGTATCGATCTTCCGCTGATCTGGGCCGTCATCATTATCTTCGGCGTCATGATGTACGTAGTGATGGACGGCTTCGACCTGGGCATTGGCATGCTCTTCCCGTTCGTAAAAGCCGAGCGCGACCGCGATGTCATGATGAATACCGTCGCGCCGGTGTGGGATGGCAACGAAACCTGGTTGGTACTGGGCGGTGCCGGCTTGTTCGGCGCCTTCCCGATGGCCTACTCGGTGGTACTGGAGGCGCTGTACCTGCCGTTGATCCTGATGCTGGTGGGGTTGATCTTCCGCGGCGTGGCGTTCGAGTTCCGCTTCAAGGCCAAGGATGACAAGCGCCACCTGTGGGACAAGGCGTTCATTGGTGGCTCACTGGTTGCGACGTTCTTCCAGGGCGTGGCGCTGGGGGCGTTCATCGAAGGCTTCAAGGTAGTCGACCGCCACTATGCGGGCGGCTCGCTGGACTGGCTGACGCCGTTCAGCCTGTATTCCGGGCTGGGGCTGATAGTCGCCTACACCTTGCTCGGCTGCACCTGGCTGATCATGAAGACCGAGGGGCCGTTGCAGAAGCAGATGCACGACCTCGCCCGGCCGTTGGCGCTGGTGTTGCTGGTGGTGATCGGCATCGTCAGCCTGTGGACGCCACTGGCCTATCCGCAGATCGCCGATCGCTGGTTCAGCATGCCCAACCTGCTCTGGTTCATGCCGGTGCCGATCCTGGTGCTGGTGACCTTCTACGGGCTGCTCAAGGCCGTGGCGCGCAACGCCAACTACACCCCGTTCTTGTTGACCCTGGTGCTGATCTTTCTCGGTTACAGCGGGCTGGGGATCAGCATCTGGCCAAACATCATCCCGCCGTCGATTTCCATCTGGGAGGCCGCTGCGCCGCCGCAGAGCCAGGGCTTCATGCTGGTGGGTACGCTGTTCATTCTGCCGTTCATCCTCGGCTACACCTTCTGGAGCTACTACGTATTCCGCGGCAAGGTGAGCCATGAAGACGGCTACCACTGAGGAGGCGGGCGCAATGAACAGTAAGCAAAGCGTCGAAGAGAAGAAACCGCTGTGGCAGCGTTTGGGCTGGCTGGTACTGATCTGGGCAGCCAGCGTGGCGGCGCTGGGGGTGGTGGCGTGGCTGATGCGCTTGTTCATGAGTGCGGCAGGGCTCAGCACCCACTGACAAGGATGGCCTCTTCGCGGGGCAAGCCCGCACCTACAGGATCACCTCCACCTTGTAGGAGCGGGCTTGCCCCGCGAAGAGGCCGCCACTGACTTGCACAGAAGTATTTACTGTTACTTGCGCGCCTTGAGCACCACGAACTTGGGCGTTGCCGCCACCTGCTCGACGCCGCGGAACAATCGCGCCAGCTTGCTGTGATAACCCAGGTGGCGGTTGCCGACGATGTACAGCGCGCCACCCACCACCAGCGCATCGCGCGCCTGCTGGAACATTCGCCACGCCAGGAAGTCGCCCACCACCTGCTGCTGATGGAACGGCGGGTTGCACAGCACCACGTCCAGCGACTGCTTGTCCTGCCCCGCCAGCCCATCGGCGGCCTGCACTTCTACCAGCCGATCTCCGAGCGCCGCCTGCCAGTTGTCGAGCGCCGACTGCACCGCCATGTACGACTCGTCGACCAGCGTGAACTGCGCCTCAGGGTTGAGCAGGGCGCAGGCAATACCTAGCACGCCGTTGCCACAGCCCAGGTCAGCAACACGCGCCTGGCCAAGGTTGCGCGGCAGGTGCGGGAGAAACGCGCGGGTGCCGATATCCAGCCCTTCACGACAGAACACGTTGGCGTGGTTGACCAGTTCAAGCGCCGGCGCATCCAGGTGATAGCGAGTCGGGTAGGGGGAGGCGCTCAGCGGGCGCTCGGCGACGCTGGCGGTCAGCAGGCGGGCTTTTTTCTGCGCCAGCGAGGCCTGTACCGGGCCAATGTATTTTTCCAGCAGGTCACCTGCCGCCCGTGGCAAGTGCTTGATCATCGCTCCGGCGATCACCTGGGCACCGGGTGCCAGGTGGCCTTGCAGGCGGATCAGTTGTTCTTCGAGCAGGGCGAGGGTCTTCGGTACGCGTATCAGGACGCGGTCGAACGGCCCCTGCCAGGCTTGATTGGCCGGTATGAACGGAACGCTGTCGAACGGCTGCTGGTTGCGTGCCAGGTTTTTTTCCAGGGCCATCCGTGCCAGGTGCGAATCACCACTGCTGACCACCTGCAGCTTCGTGCAGAGGCTGGCGGCCAGGGCGCCAAAGCTGTCATTGAGCACCAACACCCGGCAATCGCCCGGTAGCGCCTGGCTGGCCAGGTGCTCGAGCAGGTACTGGTCGGCGGCATCGAATGCTTGCAGGGGGTCATCGGCCTGTTCCGGTTGGCGGATCAGGTCAAGTTCGGCGAAGGGGCTGGTCAGCAGGGGCATGGCATGGGGCTCGGGTACGAATCTGCCCGCCGCAGACCACGACGAGCTTCAGGGGCGGGATTCTACAGGGCTTTGCACACGCGGTGGTGTCCGGCGTCAGAGCAGGCCACGGCTGGCGGCGATAGCGATGGCACCGGCCTTGTTGGCGGCGTTGGTCTTGCTGATCAGGCTGCGGATGTGGAAGTTGACGGTGCTGGTCGACAGCGACAGGATGCGCGCGATGTCCGCAGCGGTCTTGCCATCGGCGGACCATTTGAGCACTTCCAGTTCGCGCTCTGTGAGCTTGGGGACTGGCGCCATGCCGGCCAGGTGGTGCTCACTGAGCAGCGCATGCAGGTTGTGACAGAGCCAGAGGACGCGGGCGCTGTTTTCGTAGAACTCGCAGATGTCGATGGCACCCAAGGGGCGGGCCACGCTCAGTTGAGTCTCATTGTGCCGTTGATCATGGACTGACTGGGTCCAGCCATGGCGCAAACCATGGCTGCAGGCCTTTTCACGAAATTCCGGGACCTCGCTGTACAGGTCGTCGGTCCACAGCGCCGCCAGCGTCGAGCGGTGACACTGGTTGGCGACCGGGTCCTGTTTGAACACTTCGTCGCTGGTGTAGTAGGCGGTCCACGCGCGCGGATAGTTGTTGTAAAGAATGATCTTCGGACGGCTGGCGGCGATGTGGATGTGCAAGGTGAGGCCCAGATACGACATCCCCAAGTCTTCAACGAGCCTCAGGGCGCGGCTGAACAGTTGCTGCGGCTCGCGCTGGGCCAAGAGCACCTGCAGCTGGTCAGAACTCCATTGCGACATTGCGTGCTCCCAGTAATTGGCTGGATCCGATGGCAGATTCGCCCGGTAGAGTGTAGGAAACGTCCTTGGAATTTGTCAGATATTTTTGTAATAGCATGCTAGGGCACCTATGCATCGGGCTTGCCCTTGCAAACCGTCGGTGTTCATCCCCGTCGCTTTGGGCGAAACTGGGCGCATCTGATTTATGGAGCCCGTCATGACCGCCAGCGCCGACAAATTCACCCGCCAGACCCTGCTCGACGTCCAGCCGTTGACGCCAAGCCTGTTCTCCCTGCGGGTCAGCCGCGACGCTGGGTTTCGCTTTCGCTCCGGGCAGTTTGCCCGGCTGGGCGTAACCAAGGCCGATGGCAGTGTGGTCTGGCGGGCTTACTCGATGGTCAGCGCACCGCATGACGAACACCTGGACTTCTTTTCGATTGTGGTCCCGGGCGGAGAGTTCACTAGCGAGCTCAGTCGGCTTGGCGAGGGCGATACCCTGCTGATTGATCGGCAGGCGTTTGGCTACCTGACCCTGGACCGTTTCACTGATGGTCGCGACTTGTGGCTGCTGGCCACGGGTACCGGCATCGCACCGTTCATGTCGATCCTGCAGGACTTTGAGGCCTGGGAGCGGTTTGACTCGATCAAGCTGGTGTACTCGGTGCGAGAGGCTAACGAGCTGGCCTACCTCGACGAGATCGCCGGTCTGGAGCAGCGTGAATATTTGGCGGAGTTCGCCGGCAAGCTGCAGTTCATTCCGGTGGTCACCCGTGAGGCGCACCCAGGCGCACTCAATGCGCGGATTACCACGCTGATCGAAAATGGAGAGCTGGAGCGTGCGGCGGGGCTTGAGTTTTCCCCGGAGCATTCGCGCATCATGCTCTGCGGCAACCCGCAGATGATCGATGACACGCGCAAGGTGCTCAAGGCGCGAGACCTGCAGTTGAACCTGAGCAAGCGCCCGGGGCAGGTCGCGGTAGAAAACTACTGGTAACGGACAGCGCTTGCAGCGCCGATCGAACGGGATGCAGTGAACCGTGTTGGAGCGGCATTGTGTCGCAAAAGGGGCGCTACGCGCCCCCATTCAGTTATCAGGGCAAGCGATTCTGATTCTGCGTTTTCAGCAGGTCACGAATCTCGGTCAGCAAGGTTTCCTGCGGGGTTGGCGCTGGCGGCACGCTCGGCGCTACGGCTTCTTCGCGCTTGAGCCGGTTGATCACCTTGACACCCATGAAGATGGCGAAGGCGACGATGACGAAGTCGATGACCGTCTGAATGAACTTGCCATACGCCAGCATCACCGCCGGAATATCGCCCTCGGCCGCCTTGAGGGTAATAGCCAGGTCACTGAAGTCCACGCCGCCGATCAGCAGGCCTAGCGGCGGCATCACCACGTCGCCGACAAACGACGAGACGATCTTGCCAAAGGCGGCGCCGATGATGATACCGACCGCCATGTCGACGACATTGCCTTTTACCGCAAACGCCTTGAATTCACTGATCATGCCCATGGTCTGTTCCTTGTAACAAATGGATAAGTAAACGCAGTGTAAGCCACTTGAACGCGGCCTGCGTGATTCCTGCAGTTAGTGACTTCGGTTAGATCGAATAGTTTTGTCGCATCGCTTGGGGTTCGAGACAGCGCTGGCTCGGCTATCATGGCGACTTTTGCCCGGAGACTGCCCCTATGGCCAAGGCCAAGCGCTTGTATGGCTGCACCGAGTGCGGCGCGACCTTTCCCAAATGGGCCGGCCAGTGCGGCGAGTGCGGCGCCTGGAATACCTTGGTCGAGACCATGATCGAAAGCGGCGGCGCAGCGGCGCCCAGCGGGCGTGCCAGCTGGACTGGCCAGCAGGCGCAGATCAAGACCCTGGCCGAGGTCAGCGTCGAAGAGATCCCGCGTTTCACCACCAGCAGCGCCGAGCTCGATCGGGTGCTGGGTGGCGGTCTGGTCGACGGCTCGGTGGTGTTGATCGGCGGCGATCCGGGCATCGGCAAGTCGACCATTCTCCTGCAGACCTTGTGCAATATCGCCACCAGCATGCCGGCGCTGTATGTCACTGGCGAAGAGTCCCAGCAGCAAGTAGCAATGCGTTCGCGGCGCCTGGGGCTACCGCAGGACCAGCTCAAGGTGATGACCGAGACCTGCATCGAGACCATCATCGCCACGGCGCGCATTGAAAAGCCGCGGGTGATGGTCATCGACTCGATCCAGACCATTTTCACCGAGCAGTTGCAGTCAGCGCCTGGCGGCGTTGCCCAGGTACGCGAAAGCGCGGCGCTGCTGGTGCGCTACGCCAAGCAGAGCGGCACGGCGATCTTTCTGGTTGGCCACGTGACCAAGGAAGGCTCGCTGGCTGGGCCCAGGGTGCTGGAGCACATGGTCGATACCGTGCTGTATTTCGAAGGCGAATCGGACGGCCGGTTGCGCTTGCTGCGTGCAGTGAAAAACCGTTTCGGCGCGGTCAACGAACTGGGCGTGTTCGGCATGACTGACCGTGGCTTGAAAGAGGTGTCCAACCCGTCGGCGATCTTCCTCAACCGCGCTCAGGAAGAAGTCCCCGGTAGTGTGGTCATGGCTACTTGGGAAGGGACTCGGCCAATGCTGGTCGAAGTTCAGGCGCTGGTTGACGACAGTCACCTGGCTAACCCCCGGCGGGTCACCCTGGGCCTGGACCAGAACCGCCTGGCGATGCTGCTGGCGGTGTTGCACCGGCATGGTGGCATTCCCACTCATGACCAGGATGTGTTCCTCAACGTGGTCGGCGGGGTCAAGGTGCTTGAGACGGCGTCTGACCTGGCGTTGCTGGCGGCAGTGATGTCGAGCCTGCGTAACCGGCCGTTGGCGCATGGTTTGCTGGTGTTCGGCGAGATTGGTTTGTCGGGCGAGGTGCGGCCGGTGCCTAGTGGCCAGGAGCGTTTGAAGGAGGCGGCCAAGCATGGTTTCAAGCGGGCGATCGTGCCCAAGGGCAATGCGCCGAAAGAGTCGCCGGCTGGTCTGCAGGTGATCGCCGTTACTCGTCTGGAGCAGGCGCTGGACGCTTTGTTTGAGTGACCGTGGCTTGTTTAGGAATTGTGGGCTTATCCATTTGATGTAGTGACTTTTCTGGCCCCTTCCGCCCTTACGGCGGGTCACTTTTTTTCTTGGAAAAAAGTAACCAAAAACCGCTTGCTCCTGCATCCGGCCCCTACGCTGCGCTTCGGGGTTCCCTCACTCCGGTCTTGCTCCGGGAGGACCGCGCTGTACGGCCCATCCTGGGCCTCAGCGCTTTCCGGCCATCCATGGCCTCCACCTCCCTGCGCAAGACCTGCGCTCGGCCTCCTGAAGTCGCTGTAGATCAAGAGCAAGATCAAGATCAACAGCCAGGGCAACGGCAGGCGAATCGCTGCGCTCTCGCTTTGTTTGTTTACGAGCGGAATTTTGGTGTGGCTGGGCAGGGCTGCGCCCTGCGATTTGCGTTGGCAGTACCGGCCTCTTCGCGGGACAAGCCCGCTCCTACAGGTATTGCGCCGATTTTGAATTCGGCGTAACCCCTGTAGGAGCGGGCTTGCCCCGCGAAGAGGCCCGAATATCCACCCCCACCTGTCACTATCGAAAACAACGCCAGCCCAGACGCCGCCCGTAACTTCGCGACTTCAGGAGGCCGAGCGCAGATCAAGATCAACAGCCACTGCTGGCAGGCGAATCGCTGCGCTCTCGCTTTGTTTGTTTACGAGCGGATTTGTGGTGTGGCTGGGCAGGGCTGCGCCCTGCGATTTGCGTTGGCAGTACCGGCCTCGGCGGGGGCGAGTCCATCGATTACAGGTATTGCGCCGATTTTGAATTCGGCGTAACCCCCCTGTAGCGGGCTTGTCCCGCGAAGAGGCCCGAATATCCACCCCACCTGTCACTATCAAAAACAACGCCAGCCCAGACGCCACCCGTAACTTGGCGACTTCAGGAGACCGGAGCGAGGGAACCCGTAGCGCAGCGAAGGGCCGGATGCAGGAGCAGGCGGTTTTTGGTTACTTTTCTCCAAGAAAAAAAGTGACCCGCCGTAAGGGCGGAAGGGGCCAGTGGCGCCACACCATCAAATGGGTAAGCCCACAATTCCTAAGTCAGCCAGCCAAGCCAACAGACCATCCGCCCAACAAACCCTGAGAAACCCATGAAAAAAGGGGAGCCGATGATGCGCATCGGCTCCCCTCATGACCGCTCGATCAGCGGTCAGTGCTCGGCGACAGCCTTGCGCCGGGGCGCCTCGCCTCCATGCTCATCCGCTTCGAGTAACGGCACTTCGTTGCCCTCAGCATCAAACAGTTTGCCATCCTTGAAGTAGTCGCCATCGCGCAGAGCCGAGATGTCCGAATACTGGATAGTGCGTTCATAGCCCGCGGCAAACACCGACTGCTGATCGGAATTACCCGTGGTGAAGTGGTTGAAGATCAGGTTCAGCAGAATCGCCATGATCGCCGCCGAGCTGATGCCGGAGTGGAAAATGGTCTCGAACCAGTTCGGGAAGTGGTGATAGAAGTTTGGCGCGGCAATCGGGATCATGCCAAAGCCCAGCGAGGCAGCGACGATGATCAGGTTGACGTTGTTCTTGTAGCTGACCTTCGACAGGGTACGAATACCGCTAGCGGCCACCGTACCGAACAGCACGATACCCGCGCCACCCAATACCGGCGTCGGCACTGCAGCGATCACCCGTCCCATCACCGGCAACAGGCCAAGCACCACCAGAATCACACCGCCGGTAGCCACCACGTAGCGGCTCTTCACCCCAGTCACGGCCACCAGGCCCACGTTCTGGGCAAAGGCACTCTGGGTAAAGGAGCCGAAGATCGGCGCCAGGATGCTCGAGGCCATGTCCGCGCGCAGGCCATCGCCGAGGCGCTTGGAGTCGACCTTTGTATCGATGATGTCGCCGACGGCAAGGATGTCAGCCGAGGTTTCTACCAGGGTCACCATGATCACGATGCACATCGACAGGATCGCAGCGATGTGGAAGGTCGGCATGCCGAAGTGGAACGGGGTAGGGAAGGCGAACATCGGACCTTCTGCGACTTTGCCGAAGTCGGCCATGCCCAGCGACCAGGCGATCAGTGTGCCAAAGACCATCGCCAGCAGGATCGACAGCCGCGAAATCGCCGCGTTGCCCAGCTTGCTCAGGAGCAGGACGATGGCGAAGGTCGCTGCGGCCAGGCCGATGTTGGCCATGCTGCCAAACTCCGGTGAGGCACTGTTGCCGCCCATCACCCAGCGTGCGGCAACCGGCATCAAGGT
This sequence comes from Pseudomonas sp. BP8, assembly GCF_017875955.1. GTDB lineage: Bacteria > Pseudomonadota > Gammaproteobacteria > Pseudomonadales > Pseudomonadaceae > Aquipseudomonas. The sequence continues at coordinate 1,389,639 of NZ_JAGINK010000001.1, forward strand.
CAGGCCGATGGTGGTGATGACGATCCCGGTCACCAGCGGTGGGAAGAACTTGGTAATCCGGGAGAATACCGGGGTGATCAGGAAACCGATGAACGAGGCCGCCATGACCGCGCCGAGCACACCTTGCAGGCCGCCGCCGCCTTCGCTGCTGAGGATTGCCCCCATGGTTGCAACACCCGCAAACGACACACCCTGCACCAGCGGCAACTGACAACCGAAGAACGGCAGCCCGAGGGTCTGCAGCAGCGTCGCCAGGCCACCGGCGAACAGCGAGGCAGCGATCAGCAGACCGATCTCGGCGGGGTTGAGCCCCGCGGCCTGCCCCAGGATCAGGGGTACAGCGACAATCCCTCCATACATGGTCAGCACGTGCTGCAGACCATAAGCCAGGTTGGCACCCAAACCGAGGTTTTCGTCCTCGGGGCGCTGGGTGGGAGACGTGCTAGGGGACGTAGTCATTAGAGCAGGCTCTCTGTTTATTGTTGTGCGGCTACTGTAGACACTTACCACAATAGATGGCCACAAGAATTGTATACAATATTTTGATCAGAGCGCGCACAAGGGTGCCCGCAAACAGCGCTTTAGCTGAATGCAGAATGCGTTCCAACTCGTCAAAAGCTGTATCAGAGAGATGTGTACAAGTGCCCAGACGCCCCGTAAGAAGCTGTCTGGGTAGACAGGAAACAAATGGTGGGGAGAATCTTAGCTAGCTAAGAGATATCAATCTTCGATGAGTTGTCGCAGTTCACGCATCATTTCGGTGCTGTCGGCGACGTTCAATTCCACAAGACGGTGCAAATGACTCATCGAATCGATGTCGATGAACAGGCAGATGAAGCCGAGCCGGTCGGGTTCCTCATGGCGCAGTTCGACTTGCATGCGGACCTGGGTCTGCTTGTCATTCAGATGAATGACAGCGTCGAAGTCCTGGCTCGCGTCTGCATCCCATGCCGCCGGTCGCTGCACCAGCAAGCCTTTGAGCGACAAATCGAGGAGTTTCACCGGCCAGCGCCGGTCGCCTTGACGCAATTCAGTGGGGGCGTCGAAGTCGATGCGCTGGAAGCGCCGGCGTTCGTCGTGATTGCTCATGGGAAAAACCCTCCGCAAGACATCCTGACTATAGTTGAAAGGGTGGCCGTATCAGCTCAAGCAATCGGGGAGCGAGGGCTCTAGATCAAAGCAAGTGTGGCAATGCGCCTTGACTGGCCCTAGACTCGCTGGGCGGTCTTTCCAATCCACCAGCTGGAAGTAAACCATGAACAACAATAATAGCCTGCTACGCCACCTTCCGTGGTTAGTGGTGGCACTCCTGGGAGCCGGTGCGCTGGGTGTGGTCGCCCTGCGTCGCGGCGAGGCCATCAACGCCTTGTGGATCGTGGTTGCGGCAGTGGCCATCTACCTGGTCGCCTATCGTTACTACAGCCTGTTCATCGCCACCAAGGTGATGCAACTCGACCCCCGTCGGGCCACGCCTGCGGTACTCAATAATGACGGTCTGGACTACGTCCCGACCAACAAGCACATTCTATTCGGCCACCACTTCGCGGCCATTGCCGGCGCGGGGCCGCTGGTCGGTCCGGTGCTCGCGGCGCAGATGGGCTATCTGCCCGGTACGTTGTGGCTGATCGCCGGGGTGGTGCTGGCTGGTGCGGTGCAGGACTTCATGGTCCTGTTCATGTCTACCCGCCGCAACGGTCGTTCGCTGGGCGACATGGTCCGTGAAGAAATGGGCCGGATCCCGGGCACCATCGCCCTGTTCGGCTGCTTCCTGATCATGATCATCATCCTCGCGGTGCTGGCGCTGATCGTGGTCAAGGCCCTGGCCGAGAGCCCGTGGGGCATGTTCACGGTGATGGCTACCATCCCGATCGCGATGTTCATGGGCATCTATATGCGCTATATCCGCCCGGGGCGGATTGGCGAGATCTCGATCATCGGCGTGGTCCTGCTGCTGCTGTCGATCTGGGCCGGTGGGCTGGTTGCGGCGGATCCAGTCTGGGGCCCGGCGTTCACCTTCACCGGTGTGCAGATCACCTGGATGCTGGTCGGCTATGGCTTTGTCGCTGCGGTGTTGCCGGTCTGGCTGGTGCTGGCGCCGCGTGACTACCTGTCGACCTTCCTCAAGATCGGCACCATCGTTGCCCTGGCCATCGGTATCCTGGTGCTCGCGCCAGAACTGAAGATGCCCGCCCTGACCCAGTTCACCGACGGTACCGGTCCGGTCTGGAAAGGCACGCTGTTCCCGTTCCTGTTCATCACCATTGCTTGCGGTGCAGTGTCCGGCTTCCATGCGCTGATCTCCTCGGGGACCACGCCCAAGCTGCTCGACAACGAAACCAACGCCCGCTATATCGGCTACGGCGGCATGCTGATGGAGTCGTTCGTCGCCATCATGGCCATGGTCGCCGCTTCGGTGATCGAGCCAGGCGTATACTTCGCCATGAACAGCCCGGCAGCGGTGGTTGGCTCCGACGTGGTGACGGTGGCGCAGACGGTCAGCAGCTGGGGCTTCCTGATCACACCTGAGCAACTTGAAGCGGTTGCCCGTGACATCGGCGAGCACACCGTGCTGGCCCGTGCCGGCGGTGCACCGACCCTGGCCGTGGGCATCGCGCAGATTCTTCACCAGGTCTTGCCGGGTGAAAACACCATGGCCTTCTGGTACCACTTCGCGATCCTGTTCGAGGCGTTGTTCATCCTCACCGCAGTGGACGCCGGTACGCGTGCCGGGCGCTTCATGCTGCAAGACCTGCTGGGCAGCTTCGTCCCAGCGCTCAAACGCACTGAGTCGTGGGGCGCGAACCTGCTTGCCACCGCTGGTTGCGTAGCGCTTTGGGGTTATCTGCTGTACCAGGGCGTGATTGATCCGCTGGGTGGCATCAACACCTTGTGGCCGTTGTTCGGCATCTCCAACCAGATGCTGGCGGGTATCGCCCTGATGCTCGGCACCGTGGTGCTGATCAAGATGAAGCGTCAGCGCTACATGTGGGTCACGCTGCTGCCAGCGGTCTGGCTGCTGATCTGCACCACCACTGCCGGCTTCATCAAGCTGTTCGACCCGAACCCGGCGGTCGGCTTCCTGGCGCTGGCCAACAAGTACAGCGTGGCCCTGGACGCCGGTCAGGTGCTGGCTCCGGCCAAGGACATCGGCCAGATGCAGCACGTGATCTTCAACGCCTACACCAACGCTGGCCTGACCATCCTGTTCCTCGTGGTGGTGTTCAGCATTCTGTTCTTCGCCCTCAAGGTCGGCTATGGCGCCTTGGGCCGCAAGGAGCGCAGCGACAAGGAAACCCCGTTCCAGGCACTGCCTGACGCGTAAACGAGAGGACTGCAGCTATGTTCAACGACCTGGGTCGACTGGGTAAGTACCTGGGGCAGGCAGCCCGCCTGATGGTCGGCATGCCCGACTACGACAACTATGTCGAGCACATGCAGGGCAAACACCCGGACAAGCCGGTGATGAGCTACGAGGAGTTCTTCCGAGAACGCCAGGAAGCCCGTTACGGTGGCAAGTCTGGCCCGAAGTGCTGTTGAACCAGCGGCAAGCGTGAACCTGTGGGAGCCCGGGCAGCCGGGCTCCCATTTTCATTTCTGGCTCGAGGAGATTTTTTGCGTGCAAACGCCCATTCCCGTAACCGTCCTGACCGGCTTTCTCGGTGCTGGCAAGACCACCCTGCTCAAGCACATGCTCAAGGCCGAGCATGGTCTGAAGCTCGCCGTGATCGAAAACGAATTCAGCGAGGCCGGCATCGACAGCCAGCTGCTTGGCGATGAGCCGGTGCAGGTCATGACCCTGGCCAACGGCTGCGTCTGCTGTACCATTCATACCGACCTGACCAAGGCCCTGTACCTGTTGCTCGAGCGCCTCGATGCCGGTGAGATCGCCTTTGACCGCCTGGTCATCGAGTGCACCGGCCTGGCCGACCCGGCGCCGGTGGCGCAGACCTTCTTCATCGACGAGGAACTGCGCGAGCGCTACATCCTTGACGGCATCATCACCCTGGTCGACGCGGCCCATGCCGACCAGCACCTGACCCAGTCCATCGCCCAGGCGCAGGTCGGCTTTGCTGATCGGTTGTTGCTGAGCAAGACCGATCTGGTCGAGCCTGCTGCGGTCGAGGCGCTGACCGAGCGGTTGGCGCGGATCAATGGGCGGGCTGGCATTCGCGTGGTCGAGCATGGCCGCATTGACCTGGCCGAATTGCTCGACGTGCGCGGTTTCAACCTCAACACCGATCTGGGTTTGACGTTACGGCCGACCTTACGCCCGGTGCTCAAGTCTGCGAGCCCGGACCGTATTTCGACCCTGGTGTTGCGTACCGGCACGCCGCTGGACATCGACCGGCTCAGCGACTTCATGAACGAGTTGCTGGAAAGCCATGGCAAGCAGCTGCTGCGCTACAAGGGCGTGTTGAGCATTGCCGGTGATGAGCGGCGGTTGGTGTTCCAGGGGGTGCTCAAGCTGTACGGCTTTGACTGGGATGCTGAGTGGAAGCCAGGCGACGCGCGTGAGAGTGTGTTGGTGTTCATTGGTGATGAACTGCCGGAGGAGAAGATCCGGGCGGGGTTCGCGGCGTTGTCTGGCGAGTGATTGTCGGGCCGTGTGGCCCACTCGGGGCAGGGTGGTGGCTGAACCCTCTGCCACACACCATCAAACGGATAACCCACACTTCTCAAAGCCCAGTTTGGCTAGGCTTAGGAATCGTGGGCTTATCCATTTGATAGGGTGGCTTTTCTGGCCCCTTACGCCCTTACGGCGGGTCACTTTTTTTCTTGGAAAAAAGTAACCAAAAACCGCCTACTCCTGCATCCGGCCTCCTGACGTCGCGAAGTTACGGTGGCGTCTGGGCTGGCGTTGTTTTTGATAGTGGCATGGGTGGTGGATATTCGGGCCTCTTCGCGGGACAAGCCCGCTCCTACAGGATCTGGGAATGCCCAGCCTGTGTGAACGACACATAACCTGTAGGAGCGGGCTTGTCCCGCGAAGAGGCCGATACTGCCAATGCAAATCGCAGGGCGCAGCCCTGCCAGCCACACCACAAATCCGCTGGTAAATAAACAAAGCGAGAGCGCAGCGATTCGCCTGCCGTTGCCCTGGCTGTTGATCTTGATCTTGCTCTTGATCTACCAGCGACTTCAGGAGGCCGAGTGGAGGTCTTGCGTAGGGAGGTGGAGGCCATGGATGGCCGGAAAGCGCTGAGGCCCAGGATGGGCCGTACAGCGCGGTCCTCCCGGAGCAAGACCGGAGCGAGGGAACCCGTAGCGCAGCGAAGGGCCGTATGATGGAGCAAGCGGTTTTTGGTTACTTTTTTCCAAGAAAAAAAGTGACCCGCCGTAAGGGCGGAAGGGGCCAGAAAACCCACCACATCAAATGGATAAGCCCCCAACCTTCAAGACCAAAACCCAAGCCCAGCCCCATCTTCCCTGCCAATCCATGAAGAGCCTTTAAAAAGCTCCCCGCTTACAACTATTTTCCCCAGCTACCTTTCCCATACAGCGGCAATTTTTTGCCGCTTATCCGATGCTGGAGAATCTTAACTTAGCGATAGCGCGCGCTCCCACGGGGCTGTGCAGGAGTGGCGTACTTTTTGCTTGAGGAATAATGGGCCTGATTTAACGGGTCTGATCAGTTTTATTTAACTCATGGATGAGGTGATCCAATAAGGAGAAAGCGGTGAGAATTGTCAGTGATGAAACCAAGGAGTCAATCACGAGTGTAAAAGCGACTCGGGCTGTTAGCCAGGAAAGCCACATATCTTTCGCCACCGTGCTAAATGACAGCATGCAAACTTCTAAGCCCAAAGGAGAAGAAAGGCAGGATGAAATCGGAAGTATCCTGAGATACGCCCGACAGTCCGAGGGGTACGCTGAGGGCTCAATGTTGGCGTACCTGGATGACATCGGAGGACCTTTGATTGATGTGTCAAATCCGGATGTGGTTAGGTTCAGCCTGTCTGGGGAGATAGTGACACCAGAATCGATGCTTTATTATCGTGAAATTGACGCTATTGCCAAGCGGGGTCGTCTAGAGATTTATAATGATGGTAAGGCGCGTGGCGAAGCGACTGAAACGACCTTTGAAAGGTATCTTGAGTTTAATTCTTCCCTACCTGAACGCTTCAAACAGATGGCGAATATTACATACTAGTATTTATTAGTGCTTCTTATAATTCCATGCTGCTGAGCAGCCCGAAACCAAAGTCACTTTGCCATTCGACTTCGATACCACCGCCTTGGCCTGTGCCTGGGGAATAATAGGCCTGATTTAACCGGTCTGATCAGTTTTATTTAACTCATGGATGAGGTGATCCAATAGGGAGAAAGCGGTGAGAATTGTCAGTGATGAAACCAAGATTTCAGCACCTAATGCAAAATCAAGTCAGGCTGTTGATAAGGAAGGTCAAGTGCCTTTTGCCGCCGTGCTAAATGAAAGCATGCAAACCCCGAAGACTAAAAGTGTAGAAAGGCGGGATGAGATTGGCAATATCATGCGTTATGCACAGCATACTGAAGGATATGCTGAGGGTGTCATGAATTCTTACATGGCCGACTTCGGCGGTGCGCTCATCGATATAACTGATCCGGAAGCTATTTGTTTTAGTGTGTCAGGAGAGTTAGTGACGAAGGAGGCGATGATCTATTTTCAGGAACTGAATGCCATCGCTAAGCAGGGGTATGCAAAGATCAATCAGGAAGCGCAGGCGATGGAAGAAACCACTGAAGGAACCTTCAAGCGATTTCTTGAATTCAATTCGTCATTGCCCGAGCGGTATAAGCAAATGGCAAATATCTTGTATTGATCACCAGCACGCCTCTTGAAAGAACCCAGGATGTTGAACAGCCTATAATTTTTAGTTGTAGGAAGTTTCTTGATTTTAGTGCGGCATCTTATTTTTCATAGTGGATCCCTGGCAGAATTCCCTCATCCATGAAAAAGCCCGGCACTAGGCCGGGCTTTTTCACATCAGGCAATCGCCAATCAGTTGCCGTACACCGGCAGCTTCTTGCAGATAGCCTTGACCTTCTCGCGAACACTGTCGATCACCGCGTCGTTGTTCAGGTCGGCGAGGATGTCGCAGATCCAGCCCGCCAGCTCGCGGCACTCGGTTTCCTTGAAGCCACGCGTGGTAACGGCTGGTGTGCCGAAACGCAGGCCCGAGGTAACGAACGGCGAACGTGGGTCGTTCGGTACCGAGTTCTTGTTCACGGTGATGAACGCTTTGCCCAGGGCAGCGTCGGCGTCTTTACCGGAGATGTCCTGCTTGATCAGCGAGAGCAGGAACAGGTGGTTCTGAGTACCGCCGGAAACCACGTCGAAACCGCGCTCGATGAACACTTCGGCCATGGCCTGGGCGTTCTTCACCACTTGCTGCTGGTAAGCCTTGAACTCAGGCTGCAGGGCTTCCTTGAAGCAGATGGCCTTGGCCGCAATGACGTGCTCCAGCGGGCCGCCTTGGGCGCCCGGGAAGACCGCAGAATTGAGCTTCTTCTCGATCTCGGCGTTGGCACGGGCCAGGATCAGGCCGCCACGTGGACCGCGCAGGGTCTTGTGCGTCGTGGTGGTAACGACGTCGGCGAACGGCACCGGGTTCGGGTAGACGCCCGCGGCAACCAGGCCAGCCACGTGGGCCATGTCGACGAACAGGTAGGCACCGACCTTGTCGGCGATTTCGCGGAAACGGGCGAAGTCCAGAACCTGCGAGTAGGCAGAGAAGCCGGCCACGACCATCTTCGGCTTGTGCTCCAGAGCCAGACGCTCGACTTCGTCGTAGTCGATCAGGCCGTTGGCGTCGATGCCGTACTGGATGGCGTTGTACAGCTTGCCCGACGAGCTGACGCTGGCGCCGTGGGTCAGGTGACCGCCGTGGGCCAGGCTCATGCCCAGGATGGTGTCACCGGCCGACAGCAGGGCCAGGTAGACCGCTGCGTTAGCTTGGGAACCGGCGTGTGGCTGGACGTTGGCGTAGTCGGCGCCGAACAGCTCCTTGGCACGGTCGATGGCCAGTTGCTCGACCACGTCGACGAATTCGCAGCCACCGTAGTAGCGCTTGCCTGGGTAGCCTTCGGCGTACTTGTTGGTCAGTACCGAACCCTGGGCTTCCATGACCGCGGGGCTGGTGTAGTTTTCCGAAGCGATCAGCTCGATATGCTCTTCCTGACGCTGAGCTTCTTGCTCCATGGCGGCAAACAGATCGGCGTCGTACTTGGCAATGGTCAAATCACGGCTGAACATGGCGGTCCTCAAGGATCGGGGCTTAATTGGGTGGGCATTCTAACCGATTGATCCGCACATGGCATATGAAGTGGCGTCATGTCGCGGACCAATGGGGCTCATGTCGCATGCCGCGCCCAGCCTGGGCTGGGCGGGCGTTCGAGTTGACTTTCAGGTCCGTTTTTCAGGGCGGCTGGGAAGGGTCTGCGCCGCGCTGTCACTGGAACATGAACAGCGTCTCGTTGCTGAACTGCGCCTCGAACTGGTTGGCCGGCATCGGTCGGCCGAACAGGTAGCCCTGGACTTCGTCACAGCCGTGTTCGCGGAGGAACTCAAGCTGCTCGTGGGTCTCGACACCCTCAGCGATCACTGCCAGGTTGAGGCTGTGGGCCATGGCAATGATGGCACGGGCGATCTGCGCATCCTGCTCGCCTTCGGGCAGGCCGTCGACGAAGGTGCGGTCGATCTTGAGCACGTCGATCGGGAACTGCTTGAGGTAGTTGAGCGACGAGTAACCGGTGCCGAAGTCATCGACCGCGATGCTCAGGCCGAGGTTCTTCAGGCTGTCGAGGATCTGCATGGCCTCATTGACCTCGCGCATCAGGATGCTCTCGGTAAGCTCCAGTTCCAGACACGCCGGCGGCAGGCCGGTCTCTTCGAGAATGGTGGCGATCCGTGTGCCCAGCTGGCCGTCGGAGAACTGCCGTGCCGAGATGTTCACCGACACCTTGGGCACGCGCACCTTGGCCTGGTGCCAGGCCTTGAGCTGACGGCTGGCCTCGCGCAGCACCCAGTCGCCAACATCCACCACCAGGCCAAGTTCTTCGATTACCGGGATGAAGTCGCCCGGCGGCACCAGGCCGCGGCGCGGATGGCGCCAGCGCAGCAAGGCTTCGGCGCCGGTCAGGCGTTTGCCGTCGCCGCTGAACTGCGGCTGGTAATAGAGAATGAACTCGTCCTGCTCGAGGGCATGACGCAGGTCGCTTTCCAGCTCCAGGCGCTCCAGCGCGCTGGCGTTCATTTCGGTCTGGTAGAACTGGAAGTTGTTCTTGCCGCGCTCTTTGGCGTGGTACATCGCAGTGTCGGCGTTCTTCATCAATTGGCTGAGTTCGCTGCCGTCCTGCGGGCTCAGGGCGATACCGATACTGGCGGTGACGAAGAATTCGCGGTTCTCCAGAACAAACGGCCGGACCAGGCTCGCCAGGATGTTCTCGGCCACATGGATGGCGCGGTTCAGGGCCATTTCGCGGCTGGCTCGGGGTTGCAGCAGCAAGGTGAACTCGTCGCCGCCCATGCGCGCCACGGTGTCATCATCATCGACACAATCGAGCAGCCGCTGGGCCATGTCCTTGAGCATGCGGTCGCCAGCGGCGTGGCCGAGCGAGTCGTTGATCGGCTTGAAGCGGTCAAGGTCGAGGAACATCAGCACCACCCACGACTTCTGCCGTTCGGCTTGTTGCAGGGCGGTATACAGCCGGTCCTGGAACAAGGTGCGGTTGGGCAGGTGGGTCAGTGCGTCGTAGTAGGCCAGGCGGTGAATACGCTGTTCACTGGCCTTGCGTTCACTGATGTCGGTGAAGAAGCACACGTAGCTGGCGAGGTCGCCCTCGTCATCGAGCACGGCGGTGATGCCGACCCAGGCCGGATAGTGTTCGCCATCGCGACGCTTGAGCCATACCTCGCCTTCCCAGCTGCCGCGCAGGTGCAGCTGCTTGAGCACGTAGCGCAGGTGTGCATCCTGCTGCTCTTCCACGGTCAGCATGCCGGGCAACTGGTCGAGTACTTCACTGACCGAATAGCCGCTGACGCGGCTGAACGCCTCGTTGGCCTGGACGATGTAGCCAGCCGGGTCGGTGATGAGGATGGCCGACGTGGAGTGCTCGAATACCGTCGCGGCCATGCGCAGGTCTTTTTCGGCACGGCGCTGCTGGCTGATGTCACGGCCTACGCCCAGCACGCCTTCGAAGCGCTCGTGTTCGTCCCAGACCAGCACCAGGCGCAGTTCGATGGGGATCTTGCGGCCATCGGCGCGCAGGCAGTCGAACAGGAACAGCTGGGTGGGCAGCTGGCTACGCAACTGCGCCAGTTGTTCAGGGTCTTCGAGGACTTTGCTGACCCGGTCCATCAGGCTGTAGACGCCGGTCAACTGGGCCGGGTTGGCGACGATCGATTGCCAGCCATGCTCAAAGATCCAATCGGCCTGGTAGCCCAGCACGGTCATTACCGAGGGGCTGACGTAGTTGAGCTGCAAGTGGCTGTCGGTGGAGAAGATCACGTCGCTGATGCTTTCGGCGAGCATGCGATAACGCTGTTCGCTGTCGCGCAACGACTCACTGGCCTCGATCTGCACCGTGACATCCTTGCCGACGCCGATGATCCGGCTGACCTGGCCATCAGCATCGCGGGTCAGCACCTGCTCGCGGATGTCGTAGCAGCACCAGCGGCCGTCCCGGTGGCGGAAGCGCAGTTGGCAGTGCAGTGACTGGCTGTGCCCGCTGTCGCGCTGCTGTTGGCGCAAGTCGCGATAGTGCGCGGCGTCTTCGGGGTGCAGCAGCAGCTCCCAGAAACGGTCGCCCATCTGTGCCAGTTCCGCCCGCTCGTAGCCCAGGGTCTGGCCGAGGTGGCGGTTGCTGAAGATCATCCGCTGGCTGGCCACGTCCTGCACGTACAACTGATCGGGCACCGTGCGCACCACGTCCGACCAGAAACTTTCGCGCTCCAGCAGTGACAGCTCGACCTGCTTGCGGCTGGTGATGTCGCTGATGCTGAGGATCACCGCCTGATAGTCGCGGCGCTGCAGCGGCAGGCGTGCCATCAGCCACAGGTGCAGGTCGCCGCCCAACGGCGCCGGCAGACGTACTTCCAGCTCAAGCAGCGTACGTTGCTCGATCAGCGCGTCGATCAACTGCATGCCGATGCTGTCGCGACCGTGCCCGCTGCCTTCGATCAGGCGTTGCCAGGCGCCTTCGTTACACTCGACATTGAGCAGTTGGCGGGCGACCTGGTTGATCTCGGTGATCTTCAATTCTTGCAGCAGTGAGCGACGCAGGTTGGGCTCCAGCGCCAGGCTCTGCTTGAGCGCGGCATGGTTGCGCAGGTGATAGCGGTCGAGTTGACCGGGCAGGGTCGTCAGGTCGAGTACGCACAGCGCCACCCCGGTGCCTTCGAAGATGTCCTGGTAGCGCCGGCGATCCTCCTGCAGCGCGTGCTGGCGACGGCGCATGCCGACCAGCGCAATCACCGGCAACAGGGCGCACAGCAGCACCAGCAGGCACTTGCCGATCAGGGCCGGCAGCAGGCGTTGCCGCGCCAGGCCTTCGTCGTACAGGCCGCGTAGTTGCCAACTGCTGTTGTCGATGAAGGCGAGCATCACGCTTTGCAGTGGTTCGGTGCTCAGCTCGGTCGGTTCATGGCGTTCCAGCACGGCGCCGCTACGGCTGTTTTCCAGCAGCCAGAGTGGGTGGTCAGGGCTGTTCAGGTGCGCGGTCAGTACCCGGTAGTAGTCGTTGGATAAACGCAGTAGCCAATAGCCGCGGCCTTGTTCAGCGGGTTGGCGCAAGAGCAGGTAGACCCCGCTGTTGTCGGTGTCATTGGCGAAAAAGTAGCTACGCCCCTGATTCAGCTGCAGCAGCTCGTCAATCAACAGACGGTCAGGACTACCGTCAAGGCTATCGCGGATGAGCTGCCCTTCGCTGTCCAGCCAGGCGATATGACTCAGGCTAGGCAGCCGCGCTTGCAAGGTCGTAAGCAGCGAGGGCAACGCCTCGGGTGTCGGCGCTTTGGCGTAAGGCTGGACCAGGTTGAGCGTTTGCTGGGCTTTAAGGGCCATGTTCAGGTTGAGGTGATCGGCCAGTTCGGCGCTCGACGCTACGCTGTGCTGGCGCAGTTCGGCTTGGGTATGACGGAACTGGGCGAACAGTTGCCACACCAGCAACCCCAGCAAAACCAGCGCAAGCAAGGCCAACGCGCCCTTGAGCGAGCCGCGCAGGGAGGCGGTTGCCACTGAGGGAGTCGGACGCAAAGCAGGCGGTTGGTTGAGATTGGTCAAGCGTCGGTCCTGCAATTGGGCGGCGATGGCAGGGGTTGAGCATGCATGCGCTGTGCCCGTGCCTGGGACGGCGCGCACTATAAGTCGGGGCACATGAAGCCGGCTAGCATGCCTGCAAATATGGCTAAGTGCCAGTGCCGGATATCAAGGGGCGATTGGGGTGTCTGTCGGGGGCGGTTCGGCAAGCCCCTGCAACCTGTGCGAGAATGCGCGCCGCTTCAATGTCAACGCTTCTGGAGATGTACGGTTTTGGTTACCCACTATTCCACCAATGGCCTCGATTCCGCCTGCGGGCGCAGCAGTCAGACCCTGGTCAGCACTGTCGTGGCCGATGACGTATCCTGCAAGTCTTGCCAGCGCTCGCTGGTCAAGCCGGACGCTGCAGCCGCGGTGCGCAAGAGTCCGTCGCTGGCCGAGCTGCGCAAGTCGGCCAAAGGGCCTGTCGAGCGTGTTGCCGTTGCTGCTGTGGCCCCTGCGGCCAGGCCGGCGGTGAAGTTCGCAGACAAACCTGCGCCGAGCGCGGTTGCTGTTAGCACGCCTGCTGCCCAGCCCGTCCAGGTCGCTGGCTTCAATGCCAAGGCCGCCTGGGCTGCGCGCCTGGCCGAGCAGGCGGGCAATCGCCTGCCGCGTGGCAAACAAGCAAAACAGCGCCGCGTTTGAGGCGTTCGCTTGATGACGTCAGCATCTGCACAGGGTCCGCGATGCGGGCCTGGCAGCTTGCCTGAGGCCAGACGTCAGCCTGCCGACCGGTATCGATCCGGTCCGCCATCCGGCCATCTGTATAACGCCCCGACTTGGCGTAGAATGGTCGACTTTGTTCAACACCCCGTAAACACATCCCCCTGGCACCAGTCAGGTCGTACGTCGATGTCTTTACCTATCTATTAGAGGGCTTGGTTTTGGCTCAATACGTCTACACCATGCATCGGCTGAGCAAGGTCGTGCCGCCGAAGCGGGAAATCCTGAAGAACATTTCCCTGTCGTTCTTCCCAGGCGCCAAAATCGGCGTGCTCGGCCTCAACGGTTCGGGCAAGTCGACCTTGCTGAAAATCATGGCCGGCGTCGACAAAGAGTTCGACGGCGAAGCCCGGCCGATGCCCGAGCTCAATGTCGGCTACCTGCCGCAGGAGCCGCAGCTCGATCCAAGCAAGACCGTGCGTGAAGTGGTCGAGGAAGCGGTCAGCGTGATCAAGGACGCCCAGGCCCGCCTGGACGAGGTCTACGCCGCCTACGCCGAGCCGGATGCCGACTTCGACAAACTGGCCGCCGAACAGGCCAAGCTCGAGTCGATCCTGCAGGCTGCCGACGGGCATAACCTCGAGCGCCAACTGGAAGTTGCCGCCGATGCCCTGCGTCTGCCGGCCTGGGATGCCAAGGTCGAGCACCTGTCCGGTGGCGAGAAGCGCCGCGTGGCCCTGTGCCGCCTGCTGCTGTCCGCACCTGACATGCTCCTGCTCGACGAACCGACCAACCACCTGGATGCGGATTCGGTGGCGTGGCTGGAGCGCTTCCTGCACGACTTCCCGGGCACCGTGGTAGCGATTACCCACGACCGTTACTTCCTCGACAACGTGGCCGGCTGGATCCTCGAGCTGGACCGCGGCGCCGGTATCCCGTACGAAGGCAACTACTCGGGTTGGCTGGAAGCCAAGTCTGATCGTCTGGCGCAAGAGTCCAAGCAGCAGAGCGCCCACGAGAAGGCCATGAAGGAAGAGCTGGAGTGGGTGCGCAAAGGCGCCAAAGCCCGCCAGTCGAAATCCAAGGCACGTCTGGCCCGCTTCGAAGAAATGCAGTCGCAGGAATTCCAGAAGCGCAGCGAAACCAACGAGATCTACATCCCGGCCGGTCCGCGCCTGGGCGACAAGGTCATCGAGTTCAAGAACGTCAGCAAGAGCTACGGCGACCGCGTGCTGATCGAGAACCTCTCGTTCGCCATGCCCAAGGGCGCCATCGTCGGCGTGATCGGCGGTAACGGTGCCGGTAAGTCGACCCTGTTCCGCATGCTGATGGGCAAGGAGCAACCGGATTCGGGCAGCATCGAAATCGGGGAAACCGTGCAGTTGGCCTGCGTCGACCAGAGCCGTGAAGACCTCGATGGCAGCAAGTCGGTGTTCCAGCAGATTTCCGACGGTTCCGACCAGATCCGTATCGGCAACTACGAAATCCCGGCGCGCACCTACGTCGGTCGCTTCAACTTCAAGGGCGGCGACCAGCAGAAGTTCGTCAAGGACCTCTCCGGTGGTGAGCGTGGCCGTCTGCACCTGGCGCTGACCCTGAAGGAGGGTGGCAACGTCCTGCTGCTCGACGAACCGTCCAACGACCTCGACGTCGAAACCCTGCGTTCGCTGGAGGAAGCCCTGCTGGACTTCCCGGGCGCCGCGATCGTGATTTCTCACGATAGGTGGTTCCTGGACCGTGTGGCCACCCACATCCTGGCCTACGAAGACGACTCCAACGTGCTGTTCTTCGAGGGTAACTACACCGAGTACGAAGCCGATCGCAAGAAGCGCCTCGGCGATGCTGCTGCCCAACCGCACCGGGTACGGCACAAGAAGCTGGCGCAGTGATACGCCACTAGCTGCACAACAATGGGGCCCTTCGCGGCCCCATTTTTGTGCCTGTGATCAGGCAGTTGTGGCTTCTTCGCGGGGAAAAGAACGGTTCAAGTTGTATACATTTATATAAAACGCACCAAATAATTTCAAAAAAACGACATTCTGCCCTGTTCCAGTGCGAGTGCTTCTTGATAGAGTCGAAAAAAACCAATAAGTCCAACTCTCTCTTGGTGAGCTGTCTATGTTCGAATCTGTCGACGATTTCCTCGCGCGTCTTAAGCAACGCGACCCAGTCCAACCAGAATTCCACCAGGCGGTGGAAGAGGTCCTGCGCAGTCTGTGGCCGTTCCTCGAAGCCAACCCTCATTACCTGCAAGCCGGTATTCTGGAGCGCATCGTCGAGCCGGAACGCGCCGTCCTGTTCCGCGTCTCTTGGGTCGATGACCAGGGCAAGGTGCAGGTCAACCGCGGCTACCGGATTCAGATGAACAGCGCCATCGGCCCGTACAAGGGCGGCTTGCGTTTCCATCGTTCGGTGAACCTCAGCGTGCTGAAGTTCCTCGCCTTCGAACAGACCTTCAAGAACTCCCTGACCTCGCTGCCCATGGGCGGCGGCAAGGGCGGTTCGGACTTCGATCCGAAGGGCAAGAGCGACGCTGAAGTCATGCGTTTCTGCCAGGCGTTCATGAGCGAGCTGTACCGCCACATCGGTGCCGACGTCGACGTCCCGGCTGGTGACATTGGCGTGGGCGCGCGCGAGATCGGCTTCATGTTCGGCCAGTACAAGCGCCTGGCCAACCAGTTCACCTCGGTGCTGACCGGCAAGGGCATGAACTACGGCGGCAGCTTGATTCGTCCGGAAGCCACCGGCTACGGCTGCGTGTACTTCGCTGAAGAGATGCTCAAGCGCAAGGGCCTGCGCATCGACGGTCGCCGCGTGGCGATCTCCGGCTCCGGCAACGTTGCCCAGTATGCGGCGCGCAAGGTCATGGACCTGGGCGGCAAGGTCATCTCGCTGTCCGACTCCGAAGGCACGTTGTTCTGCGAAGCCGGCCTGAACGATGCGCAGTGGGATGCGTTGATGGAGCTGAAGAACGTCAAGCGCGGTCGCATCAGCGAGTTGGCCGAGCAGTTTGGCCTGGAGTTCCGCAAGGGCCAGACCCCATGGACCCTGGCCTGCGACATCGCCCTGCCATGCGCGACGCAAAACGAGCTGAACGCTGAAGACGCCCACGTCCTGTTGCGCAATGGCTGCTTGTGCGTGGCCGAAGGCGCCAACATGCCGACCACCCTCGAGGCTGTGGATATCTTCATTGACGCGGGCATCCTCTACGCGCCGGGCAAGGCCTCCAACGCCGGTGGCGTTGCGGTCAGTGGTCTGGAGATGTCGCAGAACGCCATGCGCCTGCTGTGGACGGCCGGTGAAGTAGACAGCAAGCTGCACAACATCATGCAGTCGATCCACCATGCCTGCGTGCACTACGGTGAAGAAGCCGACGGCAGCGTCAACTACGTCAAGGGCGCGAACATCGCCG
Organism: Pseudomonas sp. BP8; assembly: GCF_017875955.1. Classification (GTDB taxonomy): domain Bacteria; phylum Pseudomonadota; class Gammaproteobacteria; order Pseudomonadales; family Pseudomonadaceae; genus Aquipseudomonas. The sequence continues at coordinate 1,405,992 of NZ_JAGINK010000001.1, forward strand.
GCTTCGTCAAGGTTGCCGATGCCATGCTGGCGCAAGGCGTGGTTTAACGCGCGGGGTTGAGCCGGTTGGGGCTGCTCTGCAGCCCATTCGCGGCACTCGCCCCCGGAGGTCAGCCCAGCCTTTGTGGTGGATGGCACCGGCTCTGCCGGTTTCGCGGGTCAAGCCCGCTCCTACAGTTACAGCGCTGATCTTGAAAACGGCGCTATCCCTGTAGGAGCGGGCTTGCCCCGCGAAGAGGCCAGCCCAGCCATCGTGGTGGATGGCACCGGCTCTGCCGGTTTCGCGGGTCAAGCCCGCGCCTACAGTTGCAGTGCTGATCCTGAAAACGGCGCTATCCCTGTAGGAGCGGGCTTGCCCCGCGAAGAGGCCAGCCCAGCCATTGTGATGGATGGCACCGGCTTTGCCGGTTTCGCGGGTCAAGCCCGCTACAGGTACAGCGCTGATCCTGAAAATGGCGCTATCCCTGTAGGAGCGGGCTTGCCCCGCGAAGAGGCCAGCCCAGCCTTTGTGGTGGATGGCACCGGCTTTGCCGGTTTCGCGGGTCAAGCCCGCTCCTACAGGTACAGCGCTGATCTTGAAAACGGCGCTATCCCTGTAGGAGCGGGCTTGTCCCGCGAAGAGGCCAGCCCAGCCATCGTGGTGGATGGCACCGGCTCTGCCGGTTTCGCGGGTCAAGCCCGCTCCTACAGGTACAGCGCTGATCCTGAAACGGCGCTATCCCTGTAGGAGCGGGCTTGTCCCGCGAAGAGGCCAGCCCAGCCATCGTGGTGGATGGCACCGGCTCTGCCGGTTTCGCGGGTCAAGCCCGCTCCTACAGGTACAGCGCTGATCCTGAAAATGGCGCTATCCCTGTAGGAGCGGGCTTGCCCCGCGAAGAGGCCAGCCCAGCCTTTGTGGTGGATGGCACCGGCTTTGCCGGTTTCGCGGGTCAAGCCCGCTCCTACAGGTACAGCGCTGATCCTGAAAACGGCGCTATCCCTGTAGGAGCGGGCTTGCCCCGCGAAGAGGCCAGCCCAGCCATCGTGGTGGATGGCACCGGCTCTGCCGGTTTCGCGGGTCAAGCCCGCTCCTACAGTTACAGCGCTGATCCTGAAAACGGCGCTATCCCTGTAGGAGCGGGCTTGCCCCGCGAAGAGGCCAGCCCAGGCACGCTCAATAGTGATACCACTTCAACTCCAGCATCACTTCATTCTGCGCCGTCGCCAGATGGCTGAACTCGCGCTTGGCACTTAACCGCAAGCCCAGGTCCTGGCTGATCTCCCACTGCTGATTCAGGCTGACGCTGCGCCGTACCTCGCCATTGGTGAAGTAGTCGCCCTTGGCCTCCAGGGTCATGTTGCCCAATCCATTGCGCCACAACAGCCCGCCATTGAAGCCCGCCGCTGGCGCGACGAACTGGGCGAAGTCATTGTGATGTTCGACCCGCACGGTGCCGAGGGCAAACCCGAGCAAGCCATCGGCCAACTGCCAGGTGCCGCCGGCGCCGCCGTTCACATGGCTCACCAGCACCTCGTCATCATGCTTGCCCGGCACCCGCTCGAGCCCGCCTGCAACTTGCCACGACAGTGGCTTGAGCAGGTCGTTACGCGGTGTCAGCGAGCGAATGGTCGCCAGGTCCAGGCGCTGCACCTGCCAATCGTTGCCTTCGTACTGGCGCAGTTTGAGCTGAAGGATTTCGATCTGCGCCCCCAGCGGGAAACCATAGGCGTTGTCGTTGAGGTCGTGATAGGCCATGCGCAGGCCGTACTCGGCATAGGCGCGGTCGTCACGGGTGCCGACCCCGAGTTGCCAGGTACGCGACTGATGGCCGTTTTCCGGCAGCCCTGGGCGTTCGATCTCCAGCGGCGGCGGCGGATTGCGGTTGATCGCCCGGAGCAGCTCGAAACTGCGCTTGGCCTGCGCCGGGTCGCGCACCTGGCCGTTGGCGCGGTAGCGCTCCAGGCGGTAGGCGGCGTCCTGCACCAAGGCTTGGCGTGGGGCGGGCAGGGCGCCGAAATCGGCGCTCTGCAGGTGTCCGGTGTCGGCACTGAGAGCCAGCACCTGTTGTTTTTCCTGATGGTCCAGGGCGTCGGCGCGGGCGAGCAACTCGCGCTCGCGGGAGGGGCGGTAGCGCACACCCGAGACCAGCCCCGATTGTTTGACCGCCTTCACCGTGTCGGTGGGGATCGCGGTCAGCGGAAACTGCGACGTCAGGTCCAGGCCTGGCCGCGCCACCTGCAGCAACTCGAGCAGGCGGTAGGAGCAGTTTTCGTCAAAGAAGAAGTAATCGAACTGGATCTGCTTGAGTTCCCAGACATGTTCGACCATGCGCCCGGTCTCCTGCGGGGTCAGGTCCAGCTGGTATTCCCACAGGTCGCGGTTTTCCAGACTGCGGTATTCGGAGAGTTTTTCCTGATAGGGCATCAGCGCGAACAGCCCCGGGTAGCCGCCCATCAGGCCTTTCCAGGCGTACAGAATGCTGTTGTCGCTGCCTTCGATGTAGGCGCCGAAATTGATCGCGTAGCTGAGCAGCGTGGTGTCGTCGTCGCGGGTCTTGGCCTGGTCGATGCGCAGCAGGGTGTGGCCGAACATCGACGACGGGCTGTTCAGGTAGGCCGCCGGAAAGATCAGCACCGCACTGTGCGGGTCGACCGATTGGTACCACTGGCGGTACTCCGGGCAGTCCGGTTGTGGCAGGTCAGTCAGTGCGAGCTGCTCACGCAGCCAGCGGGTGCGTGCCGGGAACACGCATTGGGCGTGTTTGTCGCCCAGGCTTGCTGGCGCATACAGCGCTTGCAGCGTGGCTGCCAACTCGCGGTCTGGGTGGTGACCGCCGTCTTCGGAGAGGAAGAAGTTGGTATCGTCGACATAGCTTCGCCAGCCGCCGAGCTTGCCGGTCTCGTAATGACCGAGGGCGATCCAGTAGGGCGTCGCCGCCAGCTGTTGCAGGCGTGCGGGGTCAACGTGGGGCGCAGCATGAAGCTGAGCGCTGACAAACAGCGCCAAAAGGGCAAGGCGTTTGAGCATGTCGGGCAACTACGTCTGGATGATGCCGATAGTGGAGTGCCAATCCCGCCCCGGGAGGGGGCGGGAAGGGCCGGACTCAAGCCTCGGTAGCGTACTTGGCCAGTTGCGGATCGCTCTTGAGCACCGCCAGGGTGTTGCTGTGCACGGTCTCGGCGGTGGCATCGGCGCTGTTGAAGATCTCACCGAAGTGCTGATGGGTGACCGCAGCAAAATGCGCGCGATCTTCAGGTGCTACGCCGAGGACCACGGCATAGGTGGTCAAGGCTTCGCCCTGGCCCTGCGCCATGTCTTCGGAAAGCTCGTTCATCATGCCGTTCATGGCGAACCAGGATTTGCCGCCGTAGGTCAGCGAAGCCTTGGTCGAGCAGCCGTTGGTGCCAGAGGTCATGCCGAATGTGGCGTTCCCAGAAGTGCCGTTGGTGGTGGATGCCAGGAAGTGAGCAGGAGTGCCACGCTGGCCTTCGAACAGCATGTTGCCCCAGCCGCAATTCGGTCCACCCGGCGCTTCGGCCATGGCATTGATCGAGATTGCGGTGAACAGAGTACCCAGAAGAATCCGTTTCATAGCTTTGTTCTCTTTCTCAGTAGACGTACCAAGGTTCAGGGTTCTGGCAACGCCGTTGCCAGGTCGGGAAAGCAAACACGCCTACCCGCGCAAGGTTGGAGTTTAGGCATGATCCAAAGGTTGCGTGGCTTATTGCGAAAAATTGCATAGGTAATCGCTGAAGGGTACTGCGACATAAAGTCCCGCAGAGCCTTGCAAGGCGTGCTCAGGGAGCGCAAGAATGCCTCCATCGCCCCGCCGAAGTAAGGAAACCCAATGCCCGATCCTGTCGCTGCGCGCCTGCGTCTTGCGCCTGAAGCCCTGACCCGGCGTTTTTCTCCTGAGCAGTTTGCCTTCTCTCATACCGACGATCTGGAGCCGTTTCGCGGTGTCCTGGGCCAGGAACGCGCTGTCGAGGCCCTGCAGTTCGGCGTGGCCATGCCGCGCCCTGGTTACAACGTCTACGTCATGGGCGAGCCGGGCACCGGCCGCTTTTCCTTCGTCAAGCGCTACCTCAAGGCCGAGGGCAAGCGTCAACAGACCCCGGCCGACTGGGTCTACGTCAACAATTTCGAAGACACCCGCGAACCGCGTGCACTGGAACTGCCTTCGGGTACCGCCAGTGCGTTCATCGCCGACATGGGCGGCCTGATCGATAACTTGCTGGCGACCTTCCCGGCGGTGTTCGAGCACCCGTCCTACCAGCAGAAGAAGGGCGCCATCGACCGCGCCTTCAACCAGCGCTATGACAAGGCCCTGGACATCATCGAGCGTGCCTCGCTGGAAAAGGACGTCGCCCTCTACCGCGATGCCAGCAACGTCGCCTTCACGCCGATGAGCGACGGCAAGGCGCTGGACGAGGCCGAGTTCGCCCAGTTGCCTGAAGAAGTTCGCGAGCAGTTCCATGAGGACATCTCCTTCCTCGAAGAACGCCTCAACGAAGAGCTCGCCAGCCTGCCGCAGTGGAAGCGCGAGTCGAACAACCAGTTGCGCCAGCTCAACGAAGAAACCATCACCCTGGCCCTGCAGCCGCTGTTGGCGCCGTTGTCGGAGAAGTACGCTGAAAACGCGGCGGTCTGCGCCTATTTGCAGTCCGTGCAGTTGAACCTGCTGCGCACCGTGGTCGAGCAACTGGTCGACGACAGCAAGACCGACGCCGTGGCGCGCAAGATGCTCGAAGAGCAGTACGCCCCGAGCCTGGTGGTCGGCCACCACAGCAGCGGCGGTGCGCCGGTGGTGTTCGAGCCGCACCCGACCTACGACAACCTGTTTGGCCGCATCGAATACAGCACCGACCAGGGCGCGCTGTACACCTCTTACCAGCAGATGCGCCCAGGTGCGCTACACCGCGCCAACGGCGGTTTCCTGATTCTTGAAGCCGAGAAGATGCTCGGTGAGCCGTTCGTCTGGGACGGCCTCAAACGCGCCTTGCAGTCGCGCAAGTTGAAGATGGAGTCGCCCCTGGGCGAACTGGGCCGCGTTGCGACAGTGAGCCTCACGCCGCAGATGATCCCGCTCAACGTCAAACTGGTGATCATCGGCTCGCGCCAACTGTACTACGCGTTGCAGGACCACGATTCGGACTTCCAGGAGATGTTCCGGGTGTTGGTCGACTTCGACGAAGACATGCCCATGCTCGACGAGAACCTGGAGCAGTTTGCCCAGTTGCTGCGTACCCGCACCAACGAAGAGGGCATGGCACCGCTGACCAGCGATGCGGTGGCGCGTCTGGCCACTTACAGTGCCCGTCTGGCCGAGAACCAGTCACGCCTGTCGGCGCGCATTGGTGACCTGTTCCAACTGGTCAGCGAAGCCGATTTCATCCGCCAGCTGGCCAGCGAAGAGATGACCGACGCCGGTCACATCGAGCGTGCGCTGAAGGCCAAGGCCACCCGTACCGGGCGGGTCTCGCAGCGGGTACTCGACGACATGCTCGCCGGGATCATCCTGATCGACACCGAGGGTGCGGCGATCGGCAAGTGCAACGGCCTGACCGTGCTTGAGGTGGGTGACTCGGCGTTCGGCATGCCGGCGCGGATCTCGGCCACGGTCTACCCGGGCGGCAGCGGCATCGTCGACATCGAGCGTGAGGTCAACCTCGGCCAGCCGATCCACTCCAAGGGGGTGATGATCCTCACCGGTTACCTCGGCAGCCGCTATGCCCAGGAATTCCCCCTGGCGATCTCTGCCAGCATCGCCCTGGAGCAGTCCTACGGTTACGTAGACGGTGATAGTGCATCGCTGGGCGAGGCCTGCACGCTGATTTCGGCGTTGTCGCGCACGCCACTCAAGCAGTGCTTTGCGATCACCGGTTCGATCAACCAGTTCGGCGAGGTGCAAGCGGTCGGGGGCGTCAACGAGAAGATCGAAGGCTTCTTCCGCCTGTGCGAGGCGCGTGGCCTGACCGGCGAGCAAGGGGTGATCATTCCCAAGGCCAACGTCGCCACGCTGATGCTCGATGAGCGCGTCCTGCAGGCAGTGGAGTCGGGTCAGTTCAACGTCTATGCAGTCAGCCAGGCTGATGAAGCGCTGAGCCTGCTGGTCGGCGCCGACGCCGGTACGCCGGATGAAAACGGTGAATTCCCGGAAGGCAGTGTCAATGCTCGGGTGGTAGAGCGCCTCAGTGAGATCGCCGAGATGATCAGCGAAGAAGACATCAAGGACGCCGAAAAGGAACGGCTCGAGGAAATGATCGCCCAAGCCAAACCGGCTTGAGTCAATAAATCGGCGCTAGCGGCCATGTGCTACCGTTCAGCGCCGGTTTTCCATCTTTTTCCGTTGATCCTCTATGCTGGAACTTATGGATCGCTACACCGTTCAGGATGGAAACAGCCTGCTGAATCGGGGCTGAACTGGGCTTTTCAGAGGGGACGCCGCCATGCGCAACCTCAGCCTCACCCGCCAGTGCCTGGGCCTGGTGACCCGCATCGAATGCAGCATCCGTCCGCTGGCTGGCGACAACGGCATGTGGACGCTACTGTTTGCCGCCGGCATGGCGGGCGAACAACCCTCGGCAATCAAGGCGCAGGGGCCATTCCATGGCCCTCTGGTGGCGGAATCGGTGCTCAATGCCATCGTTGACAGCCTGACCTTGCATGGTTATCAGGTGTCGGAAGATCCGCAGATCTGGTGCCTGCACCTGCAGGGCCAGTTGCGCAAGATCAATGGCGAACGCTGTCGCAACCTGGGGGATTATCAGTTCCACCCGGAAACCTGATTGGTCAATTGCGGACCCTGTGCGGTTCAGACACAAACTGTATCCATACCTCCGGCAACCCACCGCAGGCTTTTGCTGTCACAGGTGGCTGGCTATACTCGCCCTCGCTTTTCCGCTCACCTGACGAGTCTCTATCCTCCATGGAACGTATCCTCGAAAACGCGATGTACGCCTCGCGTTGGTTGCTTGCCCCTATCTACTTCGGCCTGTCCCTCGGCCTGCTGGCCCTGGCCTTGAAGTTCTTCCAGGAAGTTTTCCACGTCCTGCCCAACGTCTTCGCCCTCAGCGAGGCCGACCTGATCCTGGTCATCCTGTCGCTGATCGACATGTCGCTGGTCGGCGGCCTGCTGGTCATGGTGATGATCTCCGGCTATGAGAACTTCGTCTCGCAACTGGACATCGACGACAGCAAAGAAAAGCTCAGCTGGCTCGGCAAGATGGACTCCACTTCGCTGAAGATGAAAGTCGCCGCCTCTATCGTGGCGATTTCCTCGATCCATCTGCTGCGGGTGTTCATGGATGCCCAGAACATCTCCACCGATAAATTGATGTGGTACGTGATCATCCACATGACGTTTGTCATCTCGGCATTCGTGATGGGCTATCTGGACAAGCTGACCAAGCACTGACCGGCCCGCTCTACGCAGTACTCAACCGCCCGACCGTTGCGAAACGGACGGGCGGTTGTGCTTAAGCCTTGTACTTTTGTTGCGCCTGTACAAAAGATGAACAGTCACGCGTGGTTCCCACAGCGAGGTGCTCTTGATGAACCTGCATGAACTGAACGGTGAGGCCAGGGCGGGCCATGTCGATGAGGTCAACCTGATCGCCATCGAAGGCGGCGATTACCTGCTTGAGGCGCGCGTTCATGGGCGGCCGCATCCCTTGGCCGACAGCCGCGGCGAGCGCTTGCGGGTGCACTCGGTAGAGGATGCGCGGCAACTGCTGCAGCCGCTGCCCTTGCTGTCGATGAACCTGATTCATTGGTCTGTGCAGGATGAAATGTGCGGCATGGGCAATCACCCTGAAGAAGACCTGAAGATGCCGATTTCTTCGCGCTCGGCCTGGTAGCTGAACAGCTGCACCGCAGTGTGCTAGGCTGCTCGCCCTTTTGATCAAGGGCGCGGCTTCACTGCGCCCTGCAGCGGAGCAAGCCAATGTCCGAACTCAATCTGTCCACCGACGAAACGCGCGTCAGCTACGGCATCGGCCGTCAGCTGGGCGGCCAGCTGCGCGACAACCCGCCACCGGGCGTGAGCCTGGACGCCATCCTGCTTGGCCTGACCGACGCCTTCAACGGTGCCGAGAGCCGCGTCAGCGAGGCTGACCTGTCGGCCGCGTTCAAGACCATCCGCGACATCATGCAGGCCGAAGCAGCTGCCAAGGCTGAAGTCGCTGCTGCTGTTGGCCTGGAATTCCTGGCTGAAAACGCCAAGCGTGAAGGCATCACTACCCTGGCTTCGGGCCTGCAGTTCGAAGTGCTGACCGCGGGTGACGGCGCCAAGCCGACCGCTGAAGACAACGTGCGTACCCACTACCACGGCACCCTGATCGACGGCACTGTGTTCGACAGCTCCTACGAGCGTGGCCAGCCGGCTGAATTCCCGGTTGGTGGCGTGATCGCTGGCTGGACCGAAGCCCTGCAGCTGATGAATGCCGGTAGCAAATGGCGCCTGTACGTGCCGAGCGAGCTGGCCTACGGCGCCCAAGGCGTTGGTAGCATTCCGCCGCACAGCGTGCTGGTGTTCGACGTCGAGCTGCTCGACGTACTGTAAGACCGGCTGGGCGTAGACCTTGCTCTGCGTCCTCTGGAGCCTGGTCTGGCCTCTTCGCGGGGCAAGCCCGCTCCTACAGGTCCGGCGCTGAACGTCAGAGCAGCGCTATCCCTCTAGGAGCGGGCTTGACCCGCGAAGAGGACGCTGTTGATTCACCGCCAGGCTCAATTCCAGTCTGTCCCCCCAGCCCCAGGGCGCAACGCCCGCGCATAGCAGAACAGAAACAGATTGCGCACCAGCTCCTTGAGCACCACCGGTTCACTCGAATTCAGCCCGTTCAGGTCCAGGTCGCCCTGGTCACGCAGTTCATCCAGCGCCTCTTGTTCAAGCACGGCGCAGACTTCGCCCGTCTCGCGATGGAGAATTCTCAGGTAGGGGTGGGGACGGTCCAGCCAGGCGTCGATCAGATAAGTCATGGCTATTCTCCTTGGATAACAATTTCCAATGAGAATAATTCTTATTATCAAAATAGCAAGTGACTATTGGCGTTTTGTGGCGTTTTTTCGTGAACGGCCAGGCAATCCTGTTGCAGGATCTGTCGGAGCCACCCTGAGGGCAGCTCCGTGAACGCGGGTCAGACCTTGCGCACGAACTCGGACTTGAGCTTCATTGCGCCGATGCCGTCGATCTTGCAATCGATATCATGGTCGCCATCGCACAGGCGGATGTTCTTGACCTTGGTGCCGACCTTGACCACCAGTGACGAGCCCTTGACCTTGAGGTCCTTGATCACGGTAACGGTGTCGCCATCCTGCAGGACGTTGCCGACCGAGTCCTTTTTCACCACGTCATCGCTGGCGGCTTCGGCTTCGCCATTGGCCGACCACTCATGGGCGCACTCGGGGCAGATCAGCTGCGCGCCATCCTCGTAGGTGTATTCGGAGTTGCATTGGGGGCAGGGTGGCAAAGTGCTCACGGGGGTTCCTTAAACAGACGGACGGTAAAGGCCCATATTGTATAAGGTTTTGTCTGGCAGGTGTGTAGTGCGCGTGTCAACGCAATCGCGGGGCAAGTCCGCTCCCACGACCCCTTGAAGGCTGCGTGGGAGCGGGCTGGCCCCGCGATAGAGGTTGCGTGTAATCAGTGCGTACGAGCGACCGCGAATTCGCTCAACTCGACCAGCGCATCACGGTACTCGCTGGCTGGCAGCACCTCGAGGCAGGCAATGGCGCGAGCGACATAGTCGCGGGCCATCTGCGCGGTGTAGTCGAGCGCGCCGGATGCTTCCACCGCAGTGCGGATCTGCTCGAGGTCCTCGAGGCCGCCTTTCTGGATCGCCTTGCGCACCAGTGCGGCCTGCTCCGGGGTGCCTTCGCGCATGGTGTAGATCAGGGGCAGGGTCGGTTTGCCCTCGGCCAGATCGTCACCCACGTTCTTGCCCAGGGTCTGCGAATCACCCTTGTAGTCGAGCAGATCGTCGACCAGCTGGAACGCCACCCCGAGGTGGTCGCCAAAGGTGCGCAGGGCTTCGCGCTGGGCGTCGCTGGCTCCAGCCAGGGCAGCGGCGCTGTGGGTCGAGGCTTCGAACAGCATCGCGGTCTTGCCGCGGATGACTTCCATGTAGACCTCTTCAGTGGTGCTGGCGTCGCGCACTCGCGACAACTGCAGCACTTCACCCTCGGCGATGACCCGGGTGGCCTTGGAGAGGATCTGCATGACCGACATCGAGCCCAGCTCGACCATCATTTCAAACGAGCGCGAATAGAGGAAGTCGCCGACCAGCACGCTCGGTGCATTACCCCACAGCGCGTTGGCCGTGGAGCGGCCACGGCGCATGCCGGACATGTCGACCACGTCGTCGTGCAGCAGGGTGGCGGTGTGCAGGAACTCGATGGTCGCGGCCAGCAGGCGCAGGTCGTCGCCTTCGCGCCCCAGCGCCTTGCCGCAGAGCAGCACCAGCAGCGGGCGCAGGCGCTTGCCGCCGGCCGAAGTGATATAGTCGCCGATCTTCGATACCAGCGGCACGCGCGAGGTCAGCTGCTTCTTGATGATCTCGTCGACGGCGCTGAAATCATCAGCTACCGCGCGGTAGAAGGTTTGGGGTTGCATCGGCTGCTCCATTGGGGTTGCGCGGCATGCTAGGTCGCGGGTCCCGGTGTGTCAAGGCACGGTGCCTGTAGGTCGGGGGCAGTACTTGCAAGGCCATCCTGGGTTGCGTACAATCGCGCACCCTAACTTTCCTGGGCAGCACCTGCCTTACGCAATTGCGCCGGGCCGTTCCAGCCCTGTGCAGCCATGCCAGCCAATACTCATCATATAAAGAGCTGGGTGAGCAGGATTATCGGAGAAATACCATGTCTTACGCAGTAATCGTTACCGGCGGCAAGCAGTACAAAGTCGCTGAAGGTGAATACCTCAAGATCGAGAAACTGGAAATCGCCACTGGCGAATCCGTGACTTTCGATCGCGTCCTGCTGGTCGCCAACGGCGACGACGTCACCATCGGTGCTCCAGTTGTTGCTGGTGCCACTGTTGTCGCTGAAGTCATCTCGCAAGGCCGCCACGACAAGGTTCGCATCATCAAGTTCCGTCGTCGTAAGCACCACATGAAGCGTATGGGCCACCGCCAGTGGTTCACCGAGATCAAAATCACCGGCATCCAGGCTTAATTTCCTAGATCCCCGTAATTTATTTGGAGAATTGAACCATGGCTCACAAGAAGGCTGGTGGTAGTACTCGTAACGGTCGCGACTCAGAATCGAAACGCCTTGGCGTGAAGATGTATGGCGGCCAGGTCATCAAGGCCGGCAACATCATCGTGCGTCAGCGCGGCACCCAGTTCCACGCCGGTTACGGCGTTGGCATGGGCAAGGATCACACCCTGTTCGCCAAGATCGAAGGCGTGATCAAGTTCGAGAAGAAAGGCGAGTTCAACCGCCGTTACGTGAGCGTCGTCGCGGGCTAATCGCGCTGTCGCTGGAAAAGCCCCGTCATGCGACGGGGCTTTTTCGTTTGTGGTGAGCCTCTTGCAAAGCTGTTTGCCTGGGCTGCCGGCGTTGGTCTCTGCGTATCGGGGTCGCCGCGCTCATTTTTGCAAGAGCCTCATGTTTTTGAGTCAATTCAGCTCGTCATGTGACGAGAGGCGGTTTTTATGAAGTTTGTTGACGAAGTATCGATCCGGGTCAAAGCCGGTGACGGCGGTAACGGTTGCATGAGCTTCCGCCGCGAGAAATTCATCGAGAACGGTGGCCCCAACGGTGGTGATGGTGGTGACGGTGGCTCGGTGTTCATGGTGGCCGACGACAACCTCAATACCCTGGTCGACTATCGCTACACCCGTCACTTCGACGCCCAGCGCGGCGCTAATGGCGGCAGCACCGACTGCACCGGCAAGAAAGGTGAAGACCTGGTCCTGCGCGTGCCGGTCGGCACTACGGTGATCGATGCGACCACCCAGGAAATCATCGGTGACCTGATCACCCCGGGCCAGAAGCTGATGGTCGCCCAAGGCGGCTGGCACGGCCTGGGCAACACCCGCTTCAAGTCCAGCACCAACCGTGCGCCACGCCAGACCACCCCAGGCAAGCCGGGTGATCAGCGTGACCTGAAGCTGGAAATGAAAGTTCTCGCTGATGTCGGCCTGCTCGGTCTGCCCAACGCTGGCAAGAGTACCTTCATCCGTTCGGTCTCGGCCGCCAAGCCGAAAGTTGCCGACTACCCGTTCACCACCCTGGTGCCGAACCTGGGCGTGGTCAGCGTCGACCGCTGGAAGAGCTTCGTCATCGCCGACATTCCTGGCCTGATCGAAGGTGCTTCGGAAGGCGCCGGCCTGGGGATTCGCTTCCTCAAGCACTTGGCCCGTACGCGCATCCTGCTGCACCTGGTCGACCTGGCGCCGCTCGATGAGAGCAGCTCGGCCGATGCTGCCGAAGTCATCGTCAACGAGCTGACCCGCTTCAGCCCGTCGCTGGCTGAGCGCGAGCGTTGGCTGGTGTTGAACAAGAGCGACATGCTCATGGACGACGAGCGTGACGAGCGCGTCAAGGAAGTGGTCGAGCGCCTGCAGTGGAAAGGTCCGGTCTATGTGATCTCGGCCATCTCCAAGCAGGGCACCGAAGCTCTCAGCCGCGACATCATGCGCTACCTCGAAGACCGCGCCGATCGCCTGGCTGCCGACCCGGCCTTCGCCGCCGAGCTGGCCGACCTCGATCAGCGTATCGAAGACGAGGCGCGTGCCCAGCTGCAGGCCCTGGACGATGCCCGCACCTTGCGCCGTACTGGCGTCAAGAGCGTGCACGACATCGGTGACGATGATCCGTGGGATGATGATTTCGAGGACGACGAAGACGGCCCGGAAATCATTTACGTGCGCGACTGACCGGTTGCAGTACACTAAACGCCGCTCTCAGGAGCGGCGTTTTGGTATCTACGAATCGACATGGGTTGGATGAAGATGCGAAGCAAGGTGACGGGCGCGAAGCGCTGGGTCGTGAAGATCGGCAGCGCCCTGCTGACCGCGGATGGCAAGGGCCTTGACCGCGGTGCCATGGGTGTTTGGGTTGAGCAGATGGTGGCCTTGCGCGAAGCAGGGGTGGAGCTGGTACTGGTCTCCTCCGGGGCTGTCGCTGCGGGCATGAGCCAGCTTGGCTGGACCAAGCGACCGAGTGCCATGAACGAGCTGCAGGCGGCCGCCTCACTCGGCCAGATGCGCCTGGTGCAGGCCTGGGAGTCGAGCTTCGGCGAGCATGGCAAGCACACTGCGCAGATCCTCCTGACCCACGACGACCTGTCCGACCGCAAGCGTTACCTCAATGCCCGCAGCACCCTGCGCACCCTGGTCGACCTGGGTGTGGTGCCGGTGATCAACGAGAACGATACCGTGGTCACCGACGAGATCCGTTTCGGTGACAACGACACCCTGGCGGCGCTGGTGGCCAACCTGGTCGAGGCTGACCTGCTGGTGATCCTCACCGACCGCGATGGCATGTTCGACGCCGACCCGCGTAACAACCCTGATGCGCAACTGATCTTCGAGGCCCGTGCCGATGACCCGGCCCTCGATGCTGTGGCCGGCAGCACCGGCGGTGCACTGGGCCGTGGCGGCATGCAGACCAAGCTGCGCGCAGCGCGTCTGGCGGCCCGTTCCGGGGCGCACACGATTATTGTCGGCGGGCGCATCGAGCGCGTGCTGGATCGGCTCAAGGCCGGCGAACGCCTGGGTACCTTGCTCTCGCCCGAGCGGGGCATGCTCGCGGCACGCAAGCAGTGGCTGGCCGGGCACTTGCAGACGCGCGGCACGCTGGTGCTCGACGCCGGTGCCGTGCAGGCCCTGCGCGCCGCCAACAAGAGCCTGTTGCCGGTCGGCGTGAAGACCGTGCAGGGCAGTTTCCGCCGTGGCGAGATGGTCGTTTGCGTCGGCCCGGATGGCCTCGAAGTTGCCCGCGGCCTGGCCAACTACAGCGCCCTGGAGGCGCAGAAGATCATTGGTCAGCCATCCGACGCCATCGAAAGCCTGCTCGGTTATAGCGCCGAGCCTGAGCTGGTGCACCGTGACAACCTGGTTCTGGTCTGAGGGAATGAACGTGCTGAAAAAGCTGTTTGCCGTGGCCGCGTTGACGCTGCCGATGCTTGCCGGGGCCGAGGAAGTTGGCCAGGTGTCCACCGTGTTCAAGTTTGTCGGGCCGAACGACCGGATCGTTGTCGAGGCCTTTGACGACCCTAAGGTCGAGGGTGTGACCTGCTATCTGTCGCGGGCCAAGACCGGCGGCGTGAAAGGTGGTCTGGGCCTGGCCGAGGACCGTGCCGAAGCATCGATTGCCTGCCGTCAGGTGGGGCCGATCAACTTCAAGGGTGAGCTCAAGGATGGCGAGGAGGTGTTCAAGGAGCGCACCTCGCTGGTGTTCAAGACCATGCAGGTGGTGCGCTTCCTCGACAAGAAGCGCAATACCCTGGTCTACCTGGTGTACAGCGACCGGCTGATCGAAGGCAGCCCGCAGAATGCGGTGACGGCGATTCCGATCGTGCCGTGGGCGCAGTAATACCGCGTTGATCCCGGGGAGGCCTTCGGCCTCCTTTCGCGACGCAAGGCCGCTCCTACAGGGGTAGTGCAGGGCTCGGCCATGCGCTGATCTTGTGGGAGCGGCCTAGTGTCGCGAAAGGGCCGCACAGCGGCCCCATACACCGCTATCAGGCCAATTCTTCGGCCTGATCCTCACGCACAACCGCCTTCACCTCGTCGATCCGGCTGATGTACTTCCAGTCCGACTCATCGATATAGATGCCATTCGGCCCGCTACCACCTTCCAGGTCGATCGCCACGTGCGCCGATACTTGCGGCTTCACGCTCGCCAGAATCGGCACGAAGCCCAGCTGCTGGCTGGTCTCGAGCAGCGCGGCCTGGTTGCGTTCGTCGATGTCCGCCGCCTCGTCGAGGTAGTACGGCAGGCGAATGCGCCCGGCCAGGTCGCGGTCCATCAGGTGCAGCAACAGGTACATGTTGGTCAGCGCCTTGATGGTCATCGTCGTGCCGTTGGAGGCGGCGCCGTCGATGTCGGCGTGGATCACCGGCTGGCTGTTGATCTTGGTGATCTCGAAGGCCAGTTCGAACAGGTCCTTCAGGCCCAGCTGGTTGTGGTTGGCGGCTACCAGTCGCGCCAGGTACTCCTTGGCCTCTTCGTTCTTGTGATCCTGGTCGCTGCTCTGGGTCAGGTCGAACACCGACAGCGTCTCGCCTTCCTCGTACTGGCCAGCGCTGTGGATGATCTGGTCGATGTGCTTGAGCGCCTCCTTGTTCGGCGCCAGGACCACGCGGAAGCTCTCCAGGTTGGATACCTGGCGCTTGTTGATCTCGCGGTTGAACAGGGCCAGCTGGTGCTCGAGGCTGTCGTAGTCGCTGCGGATGTTGCGCAAGGTCCGGGCGATGTCGGTGACCGCCGCACGGCGCGCCTTGGCCAGGGTCAGGGCTTCTTCGGTGCGGTGCGAATAGGCGTTGATCAGCAGTTGCAGGCGGCGCTCGATATCGTCTTCGCTGTCGAACTTGGCCACGCCCTTGAGGCGCACCTGGGCGTACAGCGCCTCGATCTGGTTGTCGACCCGCTGCAGGCCCTGCCAGCTGTCCTGATAGTCGTTGAGCAATGGCAGCAGGTTGTCCATCGAGTCGTCGACCGGCTCCATGAACGGTGTGCCGTACGGCAGGTCGGCGGGCAGCAACTGGCGCCGGCGCAAGGCGTCTTCGAGGGTGCGCTGCTTGGCTTCGAGGTCGGCGATCTGCCGGCCGACCAGTTGCAGCTTGGCCGAGAGTTGCTGGACGCGCTCGGTGAAGGCGTCACTGGAGCGCTTCAGTTCATCCTGTGCCGCTTCGAGCTGGGACAGCTGTTCGAGCTTTTCCGGCTCTTCGGCGGCCAGGGTTTCCGCGCGACGGAAGTCTTCCAGGGCTTTTTGCGCATCCAGCACCTGTTGGTACAGGGTTTCGGTTTGCGCCTTGCTGGCGCTGCGGTCAGCGGCCACGGCCTGCTGGGTGCGCAGTTGCTTGAGCTCTTTTTCCAGGCGGTCTTTCTGGTCGCGTAGCGCAGCGCGGTCGGCCAGTGCTTGCAGCGCCGGCGGGTCGATGTGCGAGAGGTCGATGGACAGGCCCGGCACCTCGAAGCGCTCGCCCTTGAAGCTGTCCAGCACCGCTTCGAGAGACTTTACCCACAGATCGCTGTCGTCCAGCTCGATGCCACGCTCGCCCAGCGGCAAGCTGAACAGCGCGCCATTGAACAGGCGCATCAGGCGGTCGACATCACCTTGGGAGAACTCCTCGCGCAGTCGGGCGTAGCTGTTGTTATCGGCGTGGTCGAGCTGCTGCTTGACCGCTTTGACGCGTTTTTCCAGGTCGCGCACGCGCTCGTCGAGGTCTTCGGCGGAGAACTGCCGCGACTGGGCCAGGGCGCCGGCCAGCTCGTCGTGGGCGTCCTTGGCGGCAAGCAACTGCTGCTCCAGCACTTTGACGTCATCAACCAGGGCGAAGCGGTGCTTGAGCACCGACAGCTCGCCAAGCCAGCGCTGGATGCCGGTGATCTCGCGCTCCAGGCGCATCAGTTCCTGGGTGCCGCCACGCTGGTCGTTCTGCAGCCGGTCTTGCTCGCCACGGTAGTGCTCGGCCTGGATTACCAACTCTTCCTTGCGCGCCATGGCGTAGTCCTGCCAGGTGCCGAGCAGGTTGTCCAGCAGCGGCGAAATACGGTGCAGCTTGCCGCGCAGGATGTTGCGCTGGGCAACGCCGCCTGCGAGGGCCTCGACCAGTGGGCCGGCGGAAACCAGCGCGTTGTAGTCCTGCTCCATGCGGCGCACGTCGCGGAAGGCTTCTTCGCAGGCAGCAATGTAGTCGACGCTGCCCGAACGCAGGCTGTGCTCGAAGGCGTCGAGGAACAGTTGCTTGAGTTTGGCGGCAGTGATTTCGCGCATGTGCAGCAGGTTGATGAACAGCGCGCGGAAGGTCTTCAGGCTCTGTTCGCTGGTCGAGCGCAGCGGGATCAGGGTCAGGTCCAGCGGCACCGAGGTGTGGCCACCGACCAGCAGCCGGCGCAGTTCATCAGGCTTCAGCTCATAGGCCTTGAGGCCGTTGCGCTCGAGGTTGGTGAACAGCTCTTTTTGCCGCAGGCAGGTGTCGTCCTTCTGGTAGTGGGCGAGGTCCAGCTCGCCCTTGTAGGCGAAGAACTGGTGACCGAAACCACCGCCCGGGCCGCGCCCGACCACGCCGATCACGTGCGGACCGTGGGGCAGGTTCAGCTCGCAGAGGATGTAACTGGTGTCGCTGGCGAAATAGAACCGGCGCGACTGCTCCAGGCTGTACTTGCCGAAGCTCATGTCGGACATGCGCGCCAGGATCGGGAACTGCAGCGCGTTGATCGAGGCCGACTTGCCCAGGTTGTTCGCGCCGTAGACCGACAGCGGGTGCTCCAGGGGGAACAGGCCGAGGCTGTAGCCGGCGGTGTTGAGCAATGCGAAGCGGCGAATGCCGTAGCGTTCCTGGCTCATGCGTCAATCTCCTGTTGCTCTTCGCGGATGGCCCGGGCCAAGGCGTCTTCTTCGCTCTCGTCGCCGTCGAACGGGGTCAGGTCGAGCGGGTCGGCGGTGTTGTCGAGTTGTTCGGCGCTGTCGTCTTCGAGCAATACCGGCGTGGGCAGCGGCAGGTCGCTGTGCAGGGTGGCGGCCAGGTCGCGGTCCTGCTGCACCGACAGGCACACATCGAGGAAGCGGTGCATCGGTGGCAGGAAGCGGTAGATGCCGCCTTCTTCATGGGCGAAGCCCAGCTGGGTCATGCGCCGCAGGATCTTTTCTTCCAGCTCTTCGACGGTCTGCACCTCGGCCTGAATGAACAGGTCACGGTACTTGTCCAGCAACGACGGCAGTTCGTCGCGGCCGATACTGCCGCCATCGAGCACGGCAATCGGGTCGCGGCCCTGGTCGGCCAGGTGCTCGACCAGGATGAAGGTGAACAGCGAGAGGCGCTGGGCGGTCTTGTTGACCTGCGCGGCGGCCAACTCCGGGACGAAGTAGTAGAAGCCGCGGGTATCACACACCAGTTCGAAGCCGAGCGCCTTGAACAGGGTGCGGTACTGATCCTGGAAGTTCGACAGTTGGGCGTACAGCTCCGGGTCGCGGCGGCTGACGTGGAAGCCCTTGAACAGCTCGCGGAAGATCGGTGCCAGCTGGGACAGTTCGGAAAGATCAAGATGCATTGGCTGGGCTCGCGGTGGTGTCTGGCGATGGGGCGGTCAGGGCGAAGGAGCGCAGGCTTACCCGGTGTTCGAGCGTGCAGTAGTCGCGGCGCTCGAGGCGTTCGCGGGCAAAGCGCTTTTCCCGTGACAGGCGTGAGAACCAGTACAGCAGTTCGTCGGTGGCGCCTTCGGGCTCCTGCTCGAGCAGCCAGACCATGAGGTCGGGCAGGGGCAGGGCGGCCTGGCAGCGCTGCAGCATTTCCTTGACCGTGCGCGGCGCGGCCGGGGTCGGGCCCTTGTCGGTCCTGTGCGCCTTGGGGAAGCGCGCCGGCTTCGGCTCGAAGCGGGCCAGCGCGTAGACATAGGCCTCGACCTGGCTGGCGCTGCCGAGGAAGGTGCTCTGCGGCCGGGTGAACAGCGGCATGGCCGCGTGCGGCACGGCGTCGATGCCCTTGCGCCGGATCACCGACAGGGCCAGCGCGGCGCCACGGGTCACAGCATTGTGCCGGCGCGCTTCTTCGCGCAGCGGCAACAGCAGTTCGCGGGCATGACGCAAGGTCAACTGGGCGCTGGTCTGCATCTCGAGGATGCGCGCGTGGGTACGCAGCAGCATGTCGTCGTCGACCAGGTGGCCGAGCCGGGCCTGCTCGCCGAGCAGGCGCAGCAGCACCGTCTCGACCTTGCGTACGCCCTGCTCGAAGGCGCCATCGGCGTTGACCAGCTGGATCATCGGCTCGACGTACTCGTCCCAGGTCGCCAGAACCTCGGCATAGCGCTGGCGCAGCGGGATCTGGCGGTTGCTGGTCTTGGCCCGTTCGGCCACCGCAACCAGTGCCTGTTCGTCGTTGTCGAGCTTCTTCAGCACGTCGCGTACGCGCATGTCGAGCAAGCGCAGTTGGCGTGCCAGGTCGTCGCTGTCGCGGTTGTCGAAGGCGTCCTGGATATGCCCGGCCAAACGCTCCAGGTGGCGCAGGTAGGCCTCGATCTCCAGGCACAAGCCCAGTCGGTGCTCGCGGCGCAGGTAGGCCAGGAAATCGTGGATCTGGGCGTTGAGCTCGAAGCGGTTCGGGCTCTTGGCGACCGGCACCAGGATATCCAGGCGAATCCACACATCAAGCAGCTGGGTGATGTCCTGCGGGGTGCTTTCCACCTGTTGGCGGCCCAGTTGCTGGCGCAGTTCGATCAGGCTCAGGGTGCCCTGGTCGAAGCGCTCGCACAGCGGCTCAATCAATGCCCAGTGTTCGGCGAGGGCGCGCAGGACGCGCTTGGGTTCGATCATCGGCGGGTCAACTCGTTGCCAAGTTAAAAGTTGGCGATTGTACTGCATCCGGGGGGGAGGATTTCACCCCTTGGTCCGTAATGCGTATGAGTCAAGGTTTTGCGAGCCCGTAAATGCGCCACATATCCTGCAGGAGCGGGCTTGCTCCGCGAAGAGGCCGCTGCAGGCGACAAATTTCCGCCAGCCAGTAGCGGCGCAAGCGGGCCAAGGGCGGTAGAATGGCCGACTGAATTTTTCCCGGATGACCGTGCTGTGCTGATCGAGTCCCGCCGCCGCGCCTACCTGAGTGCCATGCAAGTGGTGCATTGGTTGCCGCGCGCCGAACTGCCGTTCGCCGCGCCGTCGCGCCCTGAGCTGCTGCTGCCGCTGGCACCGGTCGATGAGCCCGAGTTCGAGGTCCGTCCTGTTGCACCCGCGTCTGCAGCCGTGACGCCTCAGGCGCGCTCGGTCGAGCGGCCGAAGATCGAAATCCCGCGTCCTGCCAGCCTCGCCAAGCCAGCCAGCAAGCCGGTCGAGGCTGAAGCGGCGGCGCCCGTCGCCCGCCCCGCGCCGGTAGCGCCGCCACGCTTCGCCCTGCAGTTGCTGCGCGCAGGCAGTTGCCTGTTGCTGGTCGAACTGGCCACCGGCCAGCCGTTCCAGAGCCGCGACCCATCCTACCTGCTGCTCAAGGACATGCTGCGCGCCGCCGGCCTGCCGGATGCCCCGCAGATCATCGGAGAGCCCGTGCGCTGGCCGTTGCTGGTGCGCGGCAACATGGACCAGGGCCCCGAAGCCGCACGCGATTTCGTTCAGGGCTTTATCCAGGCACGCCTTGAAGAAAGCCCCTGTACCTGCCTGTGGCTGATCGGCCTGCCCGCCCTGCGCTTCGCCGGTGAGGCCCAGGCAGACGCCTATTACCAAGAACTGAAGGTCGAGGGCCTGGGCGACGCCTGGGCCTTGCCTGGCCTTGAACTGTTGATGGACGAGCCGCAGCGCAAAGCGGACGTCTGGCAAGCGATGCGCCGGCTGATGGCGCGCTGGAAGAGCGATGAATGAGTGATTCGATCAGTTTCCGCCCGATGAACGAGGCGGATCTGGATGCCGTGCTTAAGATCGAATATGCCGCGTTCAGTCATCCGTGGACCCGCGGGATCTTCCAGGATGCGCTCAAGTCCTATGAAGTCTGGTTGATGTTCGACGGCCACCAGCAGGTCGGCCATGGCGTGATCAACGTGATCATCGACGAGGCGCACCTGCTCAATATCACCGTCAAGCCAGAGAACCAGGGCCGTGGCCTCGGCCTGCGCCTGCTCGAGCAACTCATGGCGCGCGCCTACCAGCTCAACGGGCGCGAGTGTTTTCTGGAGGTCCGTGCCAGCAACCAGTCGGCCTACCGCTTGTACGAACGCTACGGATTCAACGAAGTCGGCCGGCGCCGCGACTATTACCCCATGGCCGGTGGGCGCGAAGACGCCCTGGTGATGGCCTGTACTCTGTTCGAGGAGTGACCCCGGCGGGGCAGGTCCAGTCACACAGGCATAACCTGATGAGGCAAGACCATGCATGACCTGCAGGAACTGATCGACAACAACGAGCGCTGGGCCGATGCCATCACCCAGCGCGACCCTGATTTCTTCGCCAAGCTGGCCCGCCAGCAAACGCCGGAGTTTCTCTGGATCGGCTGCTCCGATGCCCGCGTGCCGGCCAACGAGATCGTCGGCATGTTGCCGGGCGACCTGTTCGTCCATCGCAATGTCGCCAACGTGGTGCTGCACACCGACCTCAACTGCCTGTCGGTGATCCAGTACGCGGTCGAAGTGCTCAAGGTCAAACACATCCTCGTCACCGGCCACTATGGCTGTGGCGGCGTGCGCGCGGCCATGCAGGACCGCCAGCTCGGCCTGATCGACGGCTGGCTGCGTTCGATTCGCGACCTCTATTACGAGAAGCGTGGCGAACTGGCCAAGCTCGACAGCGAAGAAGCGCGGGTCGACCGTCTGTGCGAGCTGAACGTGATCCAGCAGGTCGCCAACGTCGCCCACACCAGCATCGTCCAGAACGCCTGGCATCGCGGCCAGGAGCTGTCGGTCCATGGTTGCATCTATGGCATCAAGGACGGCCGCTGGAAGAGCCTGGACACCACCATCAGCGGCTTTGCCCAACTGCCGCCGCAGTATCGCCTGCGGGCTTTGGAGTAATCACGCAGTCGCAGCACTGCCTATAAGTGCTGCGTGAATGCGCGTTCATCGAAGGCTGCTACCAATAGCCGGGTTGAATTGCCGGCCGCTTGCGGGTTGGCACCCTGTCAGGCAACTGGTGGGTAGCAAGTTCCTCGGTCGTCACCACATGACGCATCCAGTGCGCGTAGTTTTTGAGGGATCCCGGAGGGGTTCGCTTCATGCCTTCCCGATGAGGCAGGACTACGCCTAGCCTCAACTCTGGAAAGTCTTCGCGCAGTGCCTTCAGGGCAGGCGTCATGTCGGTATCGGCAGAAACCAAGACAATCTGCTGAATGCGTGCATCTGCCTGGAGACTGGCCTGACGGGCAGCGAGCCGATACATACTGATCGCAATGTGGACATCCGTTTCCTTCTCTTCAAGCTTCCATATCGCGACCTGATCTCGCCTGCAGGGTGGGGTCTGCTTGATGATAAAGCGGGGGGCGCAGCGAGGTTCGAGCTGGTGGCGGCCATGAAATACAGCCACATCGCGGGCGATCAATGCGCGTAGATAGCTGTCTTGGGCTTCCTTGGACTCCGAACCGCGGCTTGCGAGGGCCGGCTTTACGCCTGAGGTGAAGAAGCTGATTGAGCTGACCTGGCTTTGGGGCTGCTCGACGTGCAGGATGTGGGCTAACAAAGCTGGCAGATCCAGCCATTTATAGCGCGTGCCAGCGACCAGGCCGTAGAACACGTTGTATCCGTCGATGAAACACGCAGTACGCAATGCTTTCATTCCTTGAAAACGAAAAAACCGGCGCTAGGCCGGTTTCTTCACCCCAACAGCCGATGAACTGAATCATCGCGTACGGGGCTGAGTAGTGGGACTGATTATGCCACCGTGGACGATGCAGTCAACGTGCTTTACGTATCAGGGGCATTGGCACTTGACAATGATGGCTCAGATTTACGCACGACGATGCTCATTCTGCGGGGATAGAGTGTTGCTGCGTATTAGCCAGGGTTTGCCTGTTTTACTGCCTTGCAGTGCTGCGCTGACAAACGGGCTTTGATTTGATCGCGAGGTAGGGGATGAAACACGCAAGGAAAGTGGCATTGGCAGTAGGCCTGCTTGTTGCGGGCGGGGCGCAGGCCGATGAGCGTGACCTGTGGATGTTCGCCCAGTGGGCCGGTGATCATCAGACCCGGCCCTTTCGCGAAATGCTGGTGGATGCGCGCCTGTATGGCGTCGTGCCGATCCATCAACTGCTGCGCTCTGCCTCCGACTGGCGGCTATGCCACGCCGCACCTTTTGCCGTACCACCGGCCAGCCAGTGGCCCAGCGTGCGCTCGACCCTGGCACTGATCCAGCGCCTTGATGAACAAGGAATCCTGCGTCAGTTCGAAGTGGTGTCGGCCTATCGCGAGCCGCGCCTGAATGCTTGTGCGGGTGGCGCTCGGGATAGCGCTCATACCCGCGCCTTTGCCGTCGACCTGTTGTTGCCCGCCTGGGCCGATCCCAATCCGCTGTGCCATTTCTGGCAGCAGCATGGCCAGGCCTGGAACATGGGCCTTGGGCGCTACCCGTCCGGACGCATCCACCTCGACACCGCGGGTTATCGCACCTGGGGTGGTGACGGCAGTGCCGGTTCATCGTTCTGTATCAAGCCCAGCTGAGCCAGGCATTGCTGGCCTTCACGGCTCACCCATTCGGCGAAGCGTTGGCAAGGGCTGCCGTCATCCAGCGGCCATGGACTGAGCAGGTGATAGGCAGAGCCATCCCGAAGAAAGCCGAAAGGCGCCTGTAACTGGCCGCTGGCCAGTTCGTCGCGGACCATCAGCGCTGAGGCGATGGCCAGGCCAAGACCTGCGCTGGCGGCCTGGATCGACAGGTAGAAATGCTCGTACTCGCTGCGCGTCGCTTGCGGGGTGGCTCTACCGCTCAAGCGCAGCCAGCTGGGCCAGGCCTCGAGGCGGGTGCGGCTGTGCAGCAGGCGTTGGCCATCCAGCGCGCGCTCAAGGCCCAGGCGACAGACTGGCCCGACCCATTCGTCGCAGATCTTGCGGCTGTGCAGGTGCCGGCCCCACTGGAAGTCGTCTCGGCGTAGCGCCAGGTCGATCCCGCCGCGGGCAAAGTCCACTGGCCCGCCAGCGGCCACCAGATGCAGCTGGATGTCCGGGTGAGCAGTGTGGAAGCCCGGCAAGCGTGGGATCAGCCAGCGCATGGCGATGGTTGGCTCACAGGACAGCACCAGCACCTTGTCTGGCTGTTGCTGCTGCAGGCGCTGTAGGGTGCTTTCAAGCTGATCGAACAGCGCTTGGGTTGTGCCATGCAGTTCGCGGCCTGCCGCCGTGAGAAAGATGGCCCGGTTACGCCGTTCGAACAGCTCGATCCCCAGGTGCTCTTCGAGCAAGCGAACCTGGCGGCTGACGGCGCCGTGGGTGACGTGCAGGCGCTCGGCGGCGCGCACGAAACTCTCGGTATCGGCGGCGATGTCGAAGTAGCGCAAGGCATTGAGCGGGGGCAGTTTCATCGGGTTCTCGCTTGTATGCGCCGGCCTCTTCGCGGGTACAGGATTGGGGGATGTCCAGATTCAATGATCGACACGCCCCCTGTAGGAGCGGGCTTGCCCCGCGAAGAGGCCGCCACAGGCAAAACCAATTTGTGAGAAAAACTAGCGTATTCATCACACTATAAATCGATTTTGCCCTGTGGATAAGCCATCGATAATCAGCGCTCTGTGCATTTTCATCGCCTATCGAGAAGCTTCCATGAATGAATTGATCGCCGTCGCCCTGTTCACCCTGCTAGCCGTGATCAGCCCTGGGGCGGACTTCGCCATGGTTACCCGGAGCAGTTATGCACAGGGGCGCAAGGCCGGTCTGGCAGCAGCGATCGGCATCGCCCTCGGTGTGCAGGTGCATGTGCTGTACACCGTGCTCGGCATTGCCGTGATCATCAGTCAGAGCCCGTCGTTGTTTCTGGCGATGAAAGTCCTCGGCGCCGGTTACCTGATCTACCTGGGCTACAAGTCGCTGACCAATATCACGCCGATCCGCCTCGACGACGGCGGCGAATTACCACGTAGCGGCCTGCTGGCAGCGCTGCGCACAGGGTTTCTGACCAATGCACTGAACCCCAAGACCATGCTCTTCGTGATCAGCGCCTATACCCAGGTAGTCGAGGCGCATAGCCCGCTGGCACTGGACTTCGCCTACGGCGCGTTCATGTCGTTCGCCCATTGGCTCTGGTTCAGTCTGGTCGCGGTATTTTTCTCCAGCGTTGCGCTGCGCCAGGCGATGATCGAGCGGCAACTGATGGTCGATCGTCTGATTGGCGTCGCGTTGATCGGGCTGGGTCTGGCCGTGATGGTCTCGGGCGTGCGCTGAGCGGAAAGGGGGTCGCGGCAGCAAGCCTGGGCCAAGGGATTGTGCTATGGCCCAACGCCATGCTAATGATAGGTATTACTATTTACGCCTGGCTTGCTCCGTGTCCGATCCCGCTGCTGATCTCTACCACGCCAATCACCGTTGGCTTTGCGCCTGGCTGCATCGACGGCTGAACTGCCCGCATGATGCGGCCGACCTGGCCCAGGACACCTTCGTGCGCGCCCTGCATGCGCCGCAACTGGCCAGCCTCGACCAGCCCAAGGCCTTTCTGGCAACCATCGCCCGCCGTCTGCTGAGCAACCTGTATCGACGCCGGGCGCTGGAGCAGGTGTACCTGGAAGAGCTGGCGCACTTGCCTGAGCAGTGTCACCCCTCGCCCGAAGAGCTGGCGCTGGTGCGCGAAGCGCTGGCCGAAATCGACCGCCTGCTCGATGGCCTGCCGGCCCGGGCCCGCCATGCGTTCATCCTGCATCGCCTCGAAGGCCTGAGCCAGCCGGACATCGCCGAACAGTTGGGGGTGTCCTTGGCGACGGTCGAACGAGACTTGCGCCGGGCCTTCCTGCATTGCTTGAGCGTCTCGCCATGAGTGCACTCGAGCAAGCCACCCGCGATGCCGTCGACTGGTTGTTGCTGCTCGAACGGTTGCCAGCGGAAGACGCCGCGCATGCCGGATTTCGTCAGTGGTTGGCCCAGGCGCCGGTGCACCAGGCTGCATGGCAGCGGGTCAACGGTCTGATGGCGGCGCCGCTGGCTGACCTGCAGACCACCGGCCAACTGCACCTGGCCGGGCGGGCGCTACGTCAGAGCGCTCAACTGTCACGGCGCAGGGTCCTGGGTGGTGGCTTGGCGGCGGTGTTACTCACGCTCGGCAGTGCCGCCTGGGTCAATCGCCTGATGCCGCTGGAGCACGCCTTTGCTGACCTGCGCACGGGTACCGGTGAGCGCCGGCGCTTTACCCTGGCGGACGGCAGCCGGGTGCAGCTGGACGCGCGCAGTGCGCTCGATGTGCACCTGGACGCCAGCTCCCGGCAGTTGAAGCTGCTCACCGGGGCCATGCTCCTGGAGGCTGCCGACGCGCCCGCTCAGCCCATGCGCGTGCGCTGCCGCGATGGCCTGTTGCAGTGCAACGGTGCCACGCTGCTGTTGCGTCAGCAGGCTGCGGCGACGCTGCTCAGCGTGCAGCGGGGGAGAGTCCTGCTCGCTGCCGGCCAAGGTGCCAGTTTTGAGGTGCAGGCCGGTCAGGTCGTGCGCTTCGATAGGCAGGGTGTAGCTGCGCAAGCAGTGTCGCTGTGGTCGCGCAGTACCTGGACCGAAGGCCATCTGGATGTGCGTGACGAGCCGCTGGGTGACGTGGTCGAGGCGTTGCGTGCCTACCACCCTGGCCTGCTGCGTATCAGCCCGCAGGCGGCGCGGTTGCGGGTGTATGGCAGCTTCCCGTTGGGCGAGGTGGACCGTACCCTGCAAGCGTTGGCCGAGACCTTGCCGATCACCTTGCAACGCAGTGGTTTCTGGCTGACGCGGATTGAAGTGCACAACGGGTGAGGGGATTGCCGCGCTGGCGTGTCCTGTATGCAACATCCACTCACTTCGAGCGACACCCATGTCCAACCTTGCCCTTCGCCCCAGCCTGCTGGCCTTGGCTATCGCCATGGGTAGCAGCCATGGCCTGATCTCCCCGGCCGTGGCTAGCGACGCGATCAATACCGTGCACAGCTACAACATCGCCGCAGGCCCGCTCGCCGATAGCCTGGCGCGTATCGCCCGCGACAGTGGCCAGGTGCTGTCCGCCGAGCCGGGCCTGGTCCAGGGCCGGCAAGCACCCGCCGTGGTCGGCCGGATGAGCGCCCGCGAGGCCGCCGAGCGTGCCCTGGCCGGCAGTGGCCTGGCCCTGCGGATCACCGCCAGCGGTAGTTGGAGCCTGCAGCCGCAGGCCAGCGGTGACGCCTTGGAGCTGGCGCCGACCCAGGTCGACAGCCGTACGCTGGAGAGTGCCTGGGGCCCGGTGCAAGGCTACGTGGCGCGGCGCACCGGCACCGCGACCAAGACCGACACCTCGCTACTGGAAGTGCCGCAGACCATCAACATCGTCACTGCCCGACAGATCACCGCGCAGGGCGCGCAGACGGTCACCGAGGCCTTGCGTTACACCCCGGGGATCACCGGCGGGGGTTTTCCTGATCGGGTCGGCCTGTTCGACGAAGTCACCTCGCGTGGCTTCTTGCCGACGCCTCTCTACCTGGATGGCCTGCACCTGCCGTATGGCAATGGCAGCACCGGCGGTGCCCTGCAGATCGACCCCTACACCCTCGAACGCATTGAAGTGCTCAAGGGGCCGGCCTCGGTGCTGTATGGCCAGAACCAGCCTGGCGGTATCATCAACATGGTTTCCAAGCGCCCGACCGCGACGCCATTGCATGAGATCGTGTTCGGTGGCGGCAGTCAGGACCGTCGCTACGGCGCCTTCGACTTCGGCGGGCCGCTGGATCAGCAGGGTGAGTGGCTGTACCGCCTGACCGGCACCGTCACCGACAAGAACGGCGAGATCGACTACACCGAGCAGAAGCGCTACATGCTCGCGCCGAGCCTGACCTGGATCCCCAACGACCAGTTGAGCCTGACGGTCTACGGGCATTTCCAGAAAGACAACGATGTACCCGAGGCCCAGGGCCTGCCTTCGGTGGGCACGGTGTTCTCCAGCCCGCAAGGGCGGATCAAGCGCAGCACGTTTATCGGCGAGCCAGATCTCAACAGCTATGACCGTGAGCAGTTCAGTGTCGGCTATGAACTGAGCTATGCCCTCAACGACATCTGGACCTTGCGTCAGAACACCCGCTACGCCTCGGTCGATGACCGATACGTGGCGCCGCTGCATGGCTATCGCTTCGTCACCAACCCGCAAACGGGCGCCAACGACCAGCGTTACATGACCCGCTATGGCGTGGACTGGGCACAGAAGAACAAGGTGCTGGGCATCGACAACATGGCCCAGGCCCGCTTCGCCACGGGTGAGGTCCAGCACACCGTGCTGATCGGCCTGGACCGTTATCACTCGAACTCGAAGTTCCTTGGCCGCTATGACTTCAACCCGCCGATCATCGACATGTATGACCCGGTCTACGGCCAGTCGCTGAACTACGTCAACCCGACCCGTTGGGACAACACCGTTGACCAGACCGGTGTGTACCTGCAGGACCAGCTCGATTGGGGGCGTTGGTTCCTGACCCTGGGGGGCCGCTATGACTGGGCCAAGACCGACAACCGAGTGCCGCCGAGCAGTGACAGCAGTGGTAGCCGCGACGAGCAGTTCAGTGGCCGTGCCGGATTGGGCTACAAGTTCGACAGCGGCGTCACCCCTTACCTGAGCTATTCCGAATCGTTCCTGCCCCTCAGCGGGACCAATGCCGAGCAGAAGCCTTTCGAGCCGTCGATCGGCAAGCAGTATGAGGCAGGCGTCAAATACCAGCCGAGTGGGCAAGAGAGCTTCATCCAGCTATCGGTCTATCAGATCGACCAGACCAACGTGCTGACCTCGGTCGGCCCGCAGTCGCCCTACAGTAACCAGTCCGGCGCAGTGCGTTCGCGGGGGGTCGAGCTCGAAGGCAAGGCGGCTTTGGCTCAGGACCTGAACCTGATCGCGTCGGTGGCGCGTAACCAGGTCAAGTACGTCAAGGACAACGATGGCCGTGAAGGGCGGCGGATGGCCGGGACGTCGCCGTTGACCGCATCGCTGTGGCTGGACTACCAGCTGCACGGTGACAGCGCTTGGCGTGGGCTGGGCGCTGGTGTCGGCGCGCGCTATGTGCGCGGTAGCGATGGTACGCAAACCGCGGACGAGCACTTCATGATCCCGTCGTACACGGTGTACGACGCCATGCTGTCGTATGACTTCAGTGAGTCTGCGTTACAGGTGCGTGGTTTGCGCTTGAAGCTGAACGTGCACAACCTGGCAGACCGCAAGTACGTCAGCAGTTGCACCAGCGAGTGGGACTGCTACTACGGCGAAGGGCGCACCCTGACCACCGATCTCACCTATAACTGGTGATGGTGTAGCCTCCTGTCGGCGATAGGTTCGCTGGCAGGAGGGCAGGCGCGATGCGGTTATTTGTGGCTGGGGTTTATTGCAGGCAAAGAAAAAGGGCTTACCTTTCGGTAAGCCCTTTTAGAAGTTGGTGGCTACACAGGGACTTGAACCCCGGACCCCAGCATTATGAATGCTATGCTCTAACCAACTGAGCTATGTAGCCAACTGGCGCGCATTATTCGCTTGAAACGCCCCCCTGTCAACACTCAATTCAAAAAAAATTTACACGCTTTCAAACGCTTAGCCGGCAACGCCCTGCTCAGCGCACGATCAGCCACTGGCCGAACAGGTCATACAGCCGCAATTGCTGCTCGGCGGCAAGCGTGTGCAGGCTCTCTGCCGGACGGTCAAGATTGAACTCACCGCTGACACGCCGGTAGGCGGTTTGCTCATCCATCAGCCATACCCGTTGACCTTGATAGCCGCCCAAACGCTCCAGCACTTGGCCCAAGGGTTGCTCCTTGGCCAGCAGGCGGCCGTTGCGCCAGGCATCGGCCGTTTTTACATCGATCTTCTGTACCGGGTCGATGCGCTGTTCGGAGAAGGTCACCCGTTCCCCGGCCGAGACCATGCGCTGGTCACCGCCCTGGATGATCATCGCCTTGCCGTTGAGCACGACCAGTTCGTCATGGTCGGCCGAGCGGGCGATCATCAGGCGAGTGCCGAACACCTGGATACGTGCGCTGTCGACCTGCACCTCCATGGCGCGACCATCGAGCATCACCTCCAGGTAGACCTGGCCCTGGACCAGATGCAACTGGCGGGTGCGGCCGCGCAGATCGACGTTCATCGCGCTAGCGCTGTCCAGGTGCATCGTCGAGCCATCGGCCAGGCGCACGCTGCGGCGCTCGCCGCTGGCGGTGTGCAGTTCACTGGCCAGGCGCTGCATCAGCGGCCAGTAAAGGTAGGCAAGGGCCGCCAGCACCAGCAGGAACAACGCGGCCAGCACCTTGCCCAGATGGCTGCGGCGGGCCTTCAGCACGCGCGGGCGGGGCCTTGCCGTTGGCGGCTTGAGCTGCTGCCAATAGGTTTCGAGCTCGGCGAATGCACGGGCGTTGTCAGGGGCCTGTGACCAGTCGGCAAATGCGCGGCGCTGCTGCTCGTCGCAACCGGGCTGGCGCAGCAAGGAAAACCACTCCAGCGCCTCGCGTTCGGGGTCGGGCTGGCGCTGCAGGGCGGGCATCGGGCTCATGGATCGGTTGCTCGCGAAAGAGGGCAGAGGTGCCCAATGTGGACGGGGGCAATGTGCCATGGATGCTAAATATATTGAGAACCATTTACAAGTGCGTGGCGGACAGGTGGCAAAAAAGCTAGCTATGTATCTATTTGTTTCCCGATAATCGGATCCCAAACCCGCGGACGGATATCCAGCCCATGGCCATCAGTAGTACCCAGAGCACCACCAGTGCGTCGGCAGCCCAAGGCGCCAACCCATTGGTGATGCGCATCATCGGCTTCTGCGCCCTGGCGCACCTGATCAACGACCTGATCCAGTCGGTACTGCCGGCCATCTATCCGATGCTCAAGGCCAACTATGACCTGAGCTTCACCCAGATCGGCATGATCACCCTGACCTTCCAGATCACTGCGTCGTTGCTGCAGCCGTGGGTCGGTTTCTACACCGACAAGCGGCCGACGCCGAACCTGTTGCCGCTGGGCACCCTGTGCACGCTGGTGGGCATCGTCATGCTGGCGTTCGTGGGCAGTTTTCCGATGATCCTGCTGGCCTCGGCGCTGGTCGGCATTGGCTCTTCGACCTTTCACCCGGAGACCTCGCGGATCGCGCGGTTGGCCTCGGGTGGGCGCTTTGGCCTGGCCCAGTCGACCTTCCAGGTGGGCGGTAACGCGGGCTCGGCGTTCGGTCCGTTGCTGGCGGCGGCAATCGTCATTCCCTTCGGCCAGAGCCATGTCGCCTGGTTCGGCCTGGCGGCGCTGTTCTTCTTTGGCGTGACCTTGCTGCTGCGCCGCTGGTACAAGGAGCATCTGAATCAGGCCAAGGCACGCAAGGCTGTACAGGCCACCCATGGCTTGTCGCGACAGCGCGTGATCGCCGCCTTGGCCGTGCTGGGCCTGCTGGTGTTCTCCAAGTACTTCTACATGGCCAGCTTCACCAGCTACTTCACCTTCTACCTGATCGAGAAGTTCGACCTGTCGGTGGCGAGTTCACAGTTGCACCTGTTCCTGTTCCTCGGGGCGGTGGCGGCAGGGACCTTTTTTGGTGGGCCGATCGGTGATCGGATCGGGCGCAAGGCGGTGATCTGGTTCTCGATCCTCGGTGTGGCGCCGTTTACCTTGGCCCTGCCGTATGCCGACTTGTTCTGGACCACCGTGCTCAGCGTGGTGATCGGCTTTATCCTGGCCTCGGCGTTCTCTGCCATCGTCGTCTATGCCCAGGAACTGGTGCCGGGCAATGTCGGCATGATTGCCGGGATCTTCTTTGGCCTGATGTTCGGCTTTGGCGGGATTGGCGCGGCGCTGCTGGGCTATGTGGCTGACCTGCGCGGCATTGAGTATGTGTATGGGCTGTGCTCGTACCTGCCGCTGTTTGGCGTGTTGGCGGTATTGCTGCCGTCGACGGGCAAACGTTGAAACCGTCGGGGCCGCGTTGCGACCCTTTCGCGACACAAGGCCGCTCCCACAGGACCGCGTGATGCCCATATTTACGGGACGAGCGCTGATCCTGTGGGAGCGGCCTTGTGTCGCGAAAGGGGCGCGAGGCGGCCCCAGCGATTGACGCTGCAAGCCGCCTTGGCCTAGAGTGCCGCCTCCTCTTCAACCTGCGTAGTCGATGCAATGCGCCGTAGCCAGCGTCTCCTCCAAGCCCGTCAGCCTGCAGCCCAGGCCTGTCGTCGTGCGTGGCCGAGCGACACAGTGCTCAAGCGTCGGCGCAGCGTGCTGTTTGCCTTTACCTTCTCGCCACACCTTGCCCTGAACTGATCCGCGTCCCTGTGCTCATCGCCGTCCCGGCCTGACCCAGGGCGCCTGCGCTCGAACATCTTTCAGGGTTTTCAGCCGACTACGGCCGCGCCTGCGGTGGTGCCGGCTTGCAAGGAGTGGGTAATGAACATGCGTTTGTTGGCGGGCCTTCTGTTCGCCGTGTCGGTAGTGGGCTTCAGCCTGGGGGCGAGCCTGCCACTGGTGTCGTTGCGTCTGCATGAAGCCGGCGCAAGCACCTTCGAGATCGGCATCGTCTCGGCCATTCCGGCCGCGGGCATGATGCTCTCGGCGTTTCTCGTCGATGCCTGCTGCCGGCACCTGACCCGACGCACCATCTACCTGCTGTGCTTCAGCCTGTGCACCGTGAGCGTCGGTCTGCTGGAGTGGGCGTTTTCGTCTATCTGGCTGCTGGCGCTGCTGCGCCTGGGCTTGGGCCTGGGCATGGGGATCGCGATCATTCTCGGTGAGTCCTGGGTCAACGAACTCTGCCCCGAGCACAACCGCGGCAAGATCATGGCGCTGTACGCCACCAGTTTCACCGGCTTCCAGGTGCTCGGCCCGGCCATGCTGGCGCTGGTCGGCGCGCATAGCCCGTGGGTGACCGGGGTGGTCACCGGCTGCTATGGCCTTGCGTTGCTGTGCATCGTGCTGACGGTGCCCAACGATCATGTCGAACACGGCGAGGAAGACGACAAGAGCTTCACCTTGGGTGGCTTCCTGCGGGTCGCCCCGGCGCTGTGTGTAGCGGTGCTGTTCTTTTCCTTCTTCGATGCGGTGGTGCTGTCGCTGTTGCCGGTGTATGCCAGTAGCCATGGCTTCGCCGTGGCCGTGGCAGCGCTGATGGTGACGGTAGTGTTTGCCGGCGACATGCTGTTCCAGTTGCCCTTGGGCTGGTTGGCCGACCGGGTCGAGCGGACCGGCCTGCACCTGGTGTGCGGCTTGCTGGCGATGGTGATCGGAGTTGCCCTGCCGTGGCTGCTGCAGATGACCTGGCTGTTGTGGCCGATGCTGGTGCTGTTGGGCGCGGTGGCGGGGGGGATCTACACCTTGGCGCTGGTGTTGATCGGGCAGCGTTTCAAGGGCCGCGACCTGGTCACTGCGAATGCCAGCGTTGGGCTGCTGTGGGGGATCGGTAGCCTGGTCGGGCCATTGGTCAGCGGCGCGGCAATGGAAGTGGCACCGCATGGGTTGCCGATGGCGTTGGCGCTGATGGCCGGGTTGTTCGTGTGCTTCGCCCGCCAGTCGTACCGCCGGGCGGGCAAGCTCAAGGCTGCGGTGGAGTGAGGGCTTGGCAGAGCCCTCGCCTGGGTCAGAAGGTCCCGCGCAGGGTTACCGAGACGTTGCGCGGATCACCCCAGTAGTAGCCAGTGGCAGTGGTGCCGATCTGCCGGTAGTACTTCTTGTCGAAGAGGTTATTGGCGTTCAACTGCACCGAGTAGTTGTCGTTGAAGCGATATTTGAGCAGCGCGTTGTAGACGGCATAGCCCGACTGTGTGGCCTTGGCCGTGCCGCTTTCGGAATAGATGTTGCTCTGCGCCTGCACGCCACCGCCAACCGTCCAGGCATCCAGCGCGCCGGGCAGGCGATAGCTGGTGAACAGCCTGAGCAGGTGCTCAGGGTCGGTGGTGCGGATCGCATTGCCGTTGGTCGCCGCGGTGTTCTTTACGTACTCGGTGGTGTTGTAGGTATAGCCACCGCTGACCTGCCAACCAGGCAGCACTTCACCAGAAAGCTCCAGGTCTATGCCTTCGCTGCGGCTCTTGCCTGAGGCGATCTTGCAGTAGCCGGTACCGCCATTACAGCCGAGCTGGCTGGAAAGGTCATCGACCGGTGTACCGACCTGGTTGATGCGAAAGTAGGCCAGGGAGGCATTCAGGCGCCCCTCATAGAATTCCCCTTTGATCCCGGTTTCATAGGCTTCGCCGACGACCGGATCGAGTACTGAATTGCTCTTGTCGACCACGGTCTGTGGGTTGAAGATCTCGGTGTAACTGGCGTAGACACTGAAGTTGTCATTGAGGTCATAGATCAATGCCGCGTAAGGCACGATCTTTTCATCGACGCTGAATTTGCCGTTGGCGCCGACGTTGTTTTCCTGCTCGTAGTCATACCAGTTGGCGCGTGCACCGATCACCGCAGTCAGTGGATCGGCCAGGGAAATTCGCCAGGTGGCGTGTGCGGCCTCCTGAGTGGTGCGAGTGCGCACCGGGTGGGGGATGTCGCTGATGGTCGGTTCGGCCAGACTGGTCTTCGGGTCCCAGTTGCGGATATCGACGATGTTCGAATACACCACCCGGTTAGTGCCCGACGCATAGGAGTCGTTGCGTATCCGCTCGACGCCGAGCATCAGTTCATGGGTCCGACCAAACAGGTCGAATGGTCCATTGACGGTTGCGCTGAGGTTGTTCTGCAGGCTCTCGCCACCATCGCCCTCGGTGACCTGATACGTCATCAAGTAGGGATTGGTATTGCTGGCGCGGCTCATGTAGGTCTGTTTGAAACCGTTATTATCCAGCTCGAAGTGAGTTCGCAGTGCCATCAACTTGAGCGTCCAGTCATTATCGAAGCGATGCTCCAGTTCGGCGAAGGTCTGCAGGTTGCTCCGGTCCCAACGATTCCATTCAGCGCCCAGGTATGTGCTGCGGCCAAGCGGCAGCGGTGAACCGTCGAAGTCGGCAGGCAGGTTGCCCCAGGCGCCGGTAGCGTCCAGCTTGGTCCACTCGACGCCGGTGGTCAGGGTCGTGCTGTCGCTGAGGTCGAATGCCAGTTGTCCGGAAAACGCCTCCTTGCGCTCCATGCGCGAGTCCTGGAACAGGTCGCGATCATCGTGCACGGCGATCACCCGGCCGCGCACGTTGCCCGTCTCGGTCAGCGGTCCGGAGATATCAGCGACGTAACGTTGCGCATTCCACGAACCAAGAGTGACCAAGCCTTCGGCCTGGAACTCGTGAGTCGGCCGCTTGCGCACCAGATTGACTGTTCCCGATGGGTTGCCAGCGCCACGTAACATTCCGGTAGCGCCGCGGAGTACTTCTGCGCGGTCAATGAACGCTGAATCACTCTGGATGAATGAGCCGCCGCCACTGCTCTGGACGACGGTCGCGCCGTCGTACTGGATGGCGTCGATTGCGTAGCCGCGGGAGTAATACTGTACGCGCTCACTGTCGGTGTAATTGACCACTACGCCGGGGGTCTGCTCAAGCAGGCTGGTGAGGTTGGTGATGTTCTGGTCTTCGATCCGCTGACGGCTGACGACGGTCACCGACTGCGGCGTGTGACGCAGGGTTTGCGGCATCTTGCCGATAGTCACTGCGCCAGTGGTGTAGGAGCCGGAATGCTCAGTGGTCTCGCCCAAGCGATTGCTGGAGACACTTGTCGCCCCCAGCTCCATCGCACTGCCAATGTCCACCGCCGGGATCAACAGAAAGCTGGTATCGCTCTCTTCCTGGACCTGTACATCGCTGCCCTGTAGCAGGATCGATAACGCCTGAGCGCTGTCATGCCGGCCCTGCACGCCACGGGTGGTCTTGCCTTGCAGGCTGTTCGCATCGAACGACAGGTTCAGGCCGCCTTGGCGGGCCATCTGGTCCAGTGCGGGGGCCAATGGGCCAGGCGCAATGTTCCAGTCGATCTGCTGGCGCTGGCTGACGGCTGCGGCCTGGGCCTGCAAGGGAAGGGCGCAGGCGCCTGCCAGGCTGAGGCCGAGCAGGGCGGCGCGCACGGCATGGCGCAGGTTGTCGTTGCGAGGGGAACCGGGGTGAATCATGAAGCGCTCCTGAAGGCTGCGTAGACCACTTTTCGGGCTTTGTTCCTTCAGGCCGAGCGAAGGTGAGCATCCACCTCATTTATTTTCGAATTTTTTCAGGCGGCGCCGATGCTCACCCAATAACGCGTGCGGTAGTCGATGCGCACCGGCAGACTGCGCGCGAGCAGCAGCAGGATCTGCTCGGTATCGGCCAGTTGGTAGGTGCCGGATACCTTCAGCTCGGCCACCTCCGGCGCACAGCGCAGCAGGCCGGGTCGGTAGCGTGAGAGCTCGGTGACGAAGTCTCCCAAGGGCATCTGCTGCACGCTGAGCACGCCATCGGTCCAACCCCAGGGATCAGCCTGTAGTACGGCAGGCTGGAAGGTGCCAGCGGCGGACACTTGCAGCACTTCGCCCGCATGTACCTGGCGCAATGGCGCAGCGTTGGCCGACAGCGTGACTTCGCCCCGACGAACCGCCAGCAACAGGCCCTGGTCATTCTCGCGCAGCAACAGTAGGCCGTTCTGGGTGGTCAAGGCGCCGATACCGGTCTTGACCACGAACGGCCGGTTGTCGTCGGCGTTGCTGTCCAGGGTCATTTCGCCTTCGACGAGGGTCAGCAGGCGTTGATCGACGCTGTAGCGCAGGTCGATGGCAGTGTTGGTGTTGAGCTGGATGCGGCTGCCGTCGCTGCCGCGCAGGTCGCTGCGTTCACCGGTGCCGGTGCGACTGTCGGCGAGCATCGCCGGCAGGCCCAGCGGCTCGCGCGCGGCCCAGGCAAAACTGCCGCCCACCGCCAGCAGCGTGAGCACCTTGAGGTGGTCGCGGCGGCTGATCCGCTGGCGCTGGCTACCCTCAAGCGTGCGTCGGCTGAGGTCGCCCGGCAGGCCCGCCAGTTCGTCACTGAGAGTGCTCACCCGCTGCCAGGCCTGGGCATTCTGCGGATGGCTGGCCAGCCACTGCTGGAACTGGCGCTCAGTGCGCGCGCTGGGCTCGTCGAAACGCAGCTTCACCAGCCAGTCGATGGCCTGGTCGACTTGCGTCTGGGCGGGGTTGAGTTCAGGCGTCGGCATAGCGCAGCCGATAGCAGACGCCCAGGGCCTTGGCCAGGTCGCGTTCGATGGTGGCGCGGGAGACGTCCAGCTGTTTGGCGATCTGGACGATGCTCAGGCCGTCGAGCTGCGCCAGCAGAAAGGCCTGACGCGCCCGTGGCTTGAGCTGGTGCAGGGCACGGTCGAGGCGTTCGAGGGTGTCGAGGATGACCAGTCGATGCTCTTCGCTGGGCGCTTCGCCTTCGGGCAAGTTGGCCAGGCTTTCCTGATAGGCGCGCTCGAGGGCGCGTCGGCGAAACTGGTCGATCATCAGGCCCCGGGCGATGCTGCTGAGGTAGGCGCGGGGTTCTTTCAGGGCGGATACCTGGCGTGCGCGCAGTAACCTGACAAAAGTGTCCTGGGCAAGGTCGGCGGCGTTTTCCCGGCAACCGACCCGCGCCCGCAGCCAACCGCTCAGCCAGGCATGGTGGGATTGATAGAGCAGATTGACCTCGGCCGGTTTGAGCGTGTCGTTCATCTGCATCGTTGCAATTGCCCTGACCCTGGATGGAAGTGCGTTTGTTAATACTTCTCAATTCTATGGGTGGTGGACGGCGCAGAGCAATGGTATGCCGCGAAATTGTCGCGCATGATCTGGCGTTTTAGTGATGAGCGGCTGGTCTAGAATGAGGGCTTTTACGCTTACCCTGGTATTCGTCAATGATCCTCGCTGATCTCTCGCCCGCCGCCTTGCGCGAGGCCACAACCTATCTGGCAGGCTTGGACGCAGACTGGTCGCGCCATATCGCCGCGACCGGGCCGTGTCTGCATCAGGCGACGCCGGGGCGTGAGCCGTATGAGGCGCTGGTGCGGGCGATTGCCCATCAGCAACTGCATGCGCGTGCGGCCGAGGCGATTCTGGGGCGTATGCTGGGGTTGTTTCCCGGCGTTGCGTTTCCCACTCCGGAGCAATTGCTGGCGACCAGCCCTGAAGCGTTGCGCGGGTGTGGCTTCTCCGCTAGCAAGCTGGCGACGGTGCAGGGGATTGCCCAGGCCCGCCTGGACGGTGTGGTGCCCAGCCGCGAGGAGGCGCTTGGCTTGCAGGATGATGCGTTGATCGAGCGACTGGTGACCTTGCGTGGGGTAGGGCGCTGGACGGTGGAGATGTTGTTGATCTACTGCCTGGAACGCTCGGACATTTTGCCGGTGGATGACTTTGGAGTGCGCGAGGGGTACCGCAGGATCAAGGGCCTGGACAAGGCGCCGACCCCGGCGCAGATCCGTGCGCTGGCCGTGCTGTGGAGCCCTCACCGAACGGCAGCGGCCTGGTATCTGTGGCGTGCTGTAGGTTGATGGGACGCGCAGCGGTCAGGATCGTTGATTACACGCGCAAGATTGAGAGTGAATTGGCAGGCCCGGGCCTGTCAGGCTGAATACTCTGCTCAAAAGGAAACAACCGATGAAGCCTGCCTACGTCACCGACGCCGACCGCTGGCTCGCCGTGCAAACTCGCGACAGCGCTGCCGCCGGGCACTTCGTCTACGCCGTACGCACCACCGGCATCTATTGCCAGCCCGGCTGCAAATCGCGCTTGGCCAAGCGCGCCAACGTCACTTTCTACCCCGACCCGGCCACTGCCCAAGCCGCGGGCTACCGTGCCTGCCAGCGGTGTACCGGTAGCGCCCGGCGCACCGAGCTGATTGCCCGCGCCTGCCGTCTGATCGAAGCCGGTGACAGCGCGCCGAGCCTCGAGCAACTGGGCAGCGAACTCGGCGTCAGCCCTTTCCATCTGCAGCGCCTGTTCAAGGCCGCGACCGGCCTCACCCCCAAAGCCTATGCCTCGGCGTTCCGCGCCCAGCGACTGCGCGAGGGCCTCGGCAATCAGGCCGCGACGGTCACCGACGCCATCTACGATGCGGGCTACAACTCCAACAGCCGCTTTTACCAAAGTGCAGGCCAGCGCCTGGGCATGCGCCCCCGGCAATATCGCGCCGGTGGCCAGGGTGTGACGATCCGTTTCGCGGTGGGCCAGTGTTCGCTCGGCGCCATTCTGGTGGCGCAGAGCGAACGTGGCATCTGCGCGATTCTTCTGGGTGATGAACCCGAAGCCCTGCTCAATGCGCTGCAGGATCAGTTCCCCAAGGCGGACCTGATCGGCGGGGACGCCAGCTTCGAGCGCCTGGTTGCCCAAGTCGTGGGCTTCGTCGAGCAGCCCGCGCTGGGCCTCGAACTGCCTTTGGACGTCCAGGGCACAGCCTTTCAGGAGCGCGTCTGGCAGGCCCTGCGCGAGGTCCCGGCGGGCTGCCGGGTCAGTTACAGCGATATCGCCGAGCGCATCGGTGCACCCAAGGCTGTACGGGCGGTGGCGCTGGCGTGCGCGGCCAACCGCATCGCGGTGGCCATCCCCTGCCATCGGGTGGTGCGCCGGGATGGTGACATCAGCGGCTATCGCTGGGGCGTGGAACGCAAACGGCAGCTGCTCGACCGAGAAACGGCGCTCACCTGAGCCCTGAAGCCGCGTAGAATTCTCCGCCAGTTGCGCTTGTAAATAGGGGAATGCAATGAGGCGTATCAGCCTTGACCGTTTGTGTGTGGGGATTCTTGCCCTGCTCTTGTGGGTAGCCACGCCGGCCTGGTCGGCAGGGGCTACCCCCGTTTCGCAGTTGCTGGCCGGTGAGCTGCCTGCGTTGGATGAAAATGCCAGCCTGGAGCAGTTGAGTGACCGGCTCGACCAGATTCGCCAAGGCGTCAGCAGCAAGGCCAATGACGATCAGCTCTCGCAATTGCGGCAGGCGGCCATGGTCGTGCAGCGCCAGGCGGATGCCTTGGTCGCACTGCGCACCACTGATCTGCAGCGTTTGGACGATCAGCTCAACGTGCTTGGCCCGGTGCTACCGGATGAAGCCGACAGCATCACCCGTCAGCGTCAGCAACTGACCAGCGAGAAAAAATCGTTGCTGGCCCAGCAACAGACCGCCACCCAACTGACCCAGTCAGCGCGTGATCTGTCGACGCAGATCGTCAACCTGCGCCGCAGCCAGTTCAACTCACAGATCACCAGCCGCGCCGCGAGCCCGTTGAGCCCGGCCTTCTGGTCGAGCTTCATTCGCCCCACCGACGATGATGTCGCCCGCTTGCGTGCCCTGCGCGGTGAAGCCGCCGATGCCGTGGCGAGCGCCTTCAGCGCCGAACACCGCTGGTTGTTCATCACCAGCCTGGTCGCTGCACTGCTGGTCTGGACCTTGGTCCGGCTGGTGTTCGAGCGGCTGCTGGCCGACGCGATGATCCGCTGGCTGCCGGAGGGCCGCCTGCGCCGCAGCGCCCTGGCCTTGAGCGTCAGCCTGGCCACCCTGGCGACCATCTCCGGCTCGGTATCGCTGGTGCGCTGGGGCCTGGAAACCAGTGCCGAGCTGAGTGCCGATATCGCCAGCCTGATCAACCATGTACTTACCCTGGTGATTTTCAGCGCCTTCATTACCGGTTTGGGCCGCGCCATGCTGATGTTGCAGCGGCCGTCCTGGCGCCTGCCGCCGATCCCGGACGAAGTGGCCAGCGCCCTTGGCTGGTTCCCCAAGTTGCTCGCGCTGGCGCTGATGGTGCTGTTGACCCAGGAGCGGATCAACAGTGTGATCGGCACCAGCCTGGCGTTGACCCTTGCCACCAACGGCGTGACCGCCCTGGTGGTGGCGTCGCTGTTCGCCGCTGCGCTGGTGTGCTACCGCCGTGCCCGGCGTCATCACGGCCTGGAGCGGCCTACCGGACTGGCTGGGCTGATCCCGTTCGTGGTGGTGACGTGGCTGGCGCTCATCGTGCTGACGCTGCTCACCGGCTACCTGACCCTGGCCTACTTCCTGACGGCCAAGCTGCTCTGGATCAGCGTGGTCGCCACCTGCGCCTACCTGCTGGTGACGGTGTTCGGCGACTTGTGCGAAGCCCTGCTGTCGCCGCGCCAGCCTGGCGGCCTGGCGTTGGCCTCGGCACTGGGCCTGGCCCAGCGGCACCAGGCCCAGGCCAGCACCATCCTGGCGGGCATCGGTCGCACCCTACTGCTGTTTGCTGCGGCCTTGCTGGCGTTCATGCCGTCGGGCACCAGCCCGGGTGAGCTGCTGCTGAGCCTGGCGGATTGGGACGGCAGCGGTGGCAAGGTCCTGGGTAACCTGAACATCGTTCCGCAGGACATCTTCATTGCCCTGGCGATGTTCTTCGGTGGCCTGTTCGCCATTCGCGTGGTCAAGCGCTGGCTGAGCGAGCGCCTGCTGCCCGAGACTGACATGGACGCCGGCATGCGCGCGTCGCTGGTGACATTGGTCGGTTACCTGGGCTTCCTGTTCCTGGCCATGCTGGTGATGTCGACCCTGCGCATCAACCTGACCAGCCTGACCTGGGTGGTCAGTGCGCTGTCGGTGGGTATCGGTTTCGGTTTGCAGCAGATCGTGCAGAACTTCATCTCCGGCCTGATCCTGCTCACCGAGCGTCCGGTCAAGGTGGGTGACTGGGTCAGCCTGGCTGGGGTCGAGGGTGACATTCGCCGGATCAACGTGCGCGCCACCGAGATCCAGATGTCCGACCGCTCCACGGTGATCGTGCCCAACTCGCAGTTCATTTCGCAGAACGTGCGCAACGTGACCATGGGCAATGCCTTGGGCGTGGTCGGCATCAGCCTGACCCTGCCGCTCGAGACCGACCCGAACCAGGTACGTGAACTGCTGTTGGCGGCGTATGCCGAGCACGAGGCGATCCTCGATGCGCCGACGCCTTCGGTGACCTTCAAGGACCTCACCGCCAGTGGCATGGTGTTGAGTGCCAGTGGCTATGTGGCCGGGCCGCGGCAAGTGTCGGCGACCCGCAGCGACCTGCTGTTCACGGTGCTGGCGCGGTTGCGCGATGCCGGGATTGCCCTGTCGTCGCCACAGAGCATGGTGCTGGTGCAGGAAGCTCAGCGCCCGGCTGACGAGCCGGCCTGAGGCGAGGTTGTGAAATTGCGTCTGGTCTGAATACGCTGGGGCTGCTTTGCAGCCCTTTGCGACCGGTCCGGCGCCCCGGCGAGGTCGCTCCTGCAAAAGCGCCGATGCGGTCCCTGCAGGAGCGGCCTTGTGTCGCGAAAGGGGCGCGCAGCGCCCCCAGCACCCGTGGCCTCCCTGCCTCAATCAATGCTGCTTGGCCTGCCTGATCCGCAGCAGGATCACCAGCAACACGAGCATCACCGCTGGCGTCATCGCCAACAGCGCATCGCGCGCCGCCAGGCCTGCGCCGAGCACGTTCAGCCCGCCATACAGCAGCTTGAACAGGTTCAGCAGGTAATAGGTGATGGCAATGATCGACAGCCCCTCCACCGCCCGCTGGATCTTCACCTGCGCATCGGCCCTCGCATTCAGGCTGCCGAGGATCTGCGCGTTCTGCTCTTCCATCTCGACCTGAACCCGTGCCTGTAGCAGGTCGCCCAGGTTGGCCACGTTCTTTGCCAGTTGCTCCAGCCGTTGCTCGGTGGCCGAGCAATAGCGCACGGTCGGCTTGAAACGCCGCTCGATGAATACCCCCAGCCGCTGGCAATCGCCGACATGGCTCTCGCGCAACTCGCCCAGGCGCTCGAACACCAGCTGCGCGTAGGCCTGGCTGGCGCCGAAGCGGTGGCGCGTCTTCACGGTGCGGCTGACCACCTGCCGCGACAGGTGGGCGATGGCTTCGAGCAGAGCCTTGGAGTCGTGGCCAGCGACGCTGGCACTGCGTTCGGAGAGGCTCACCAGGGTCTTGTCGAAAACGTCCAGCTCCTGGCCCAGTGCTTTCGCCGTGGTCAATGCCAGCGAAGCCATCATGCGGTACGTCTCGATCTCCAGCAGGCGCCGGATCATCCGGCCCTGGCGATAGGCGTTGAGCCGGCGGTTGATGAACAGGAAGCGGTTGGTGCCGTCCTCGGTGAGGCGAAAGTCGCTCCACACCACGGCATCGCCGCCGCCGACGCAGGACCCGCAGGGGTCCTTGAAACCGTGGCGGCTGAGGTCCAGGTCCTGTTCGTCGCGCACCAGCACCTGCACCGCGTTGATCACCTCGGCCGACTGCGGCGCTATGGCGTCGGCCAGTACCGCCGGCAACGCTTGCCAGTCGGTGGCGGTGGCGGCGCAGGGCACGACCAGGGTCAGGGTGAAGAACTCGGTGTGCCGTTCCCATTTGAACGGGTGGCCGTCCAGGTTAGTGATGCCCTGGGCCGCTTCGAGGTCGCAGGCCTGTGCGCAGCAGCGTTGCAGTAGCGCCGTGCAGGCCGCGTTGCCGCCGAGCAGGGCCAGATGGAAGACGTGCGCCGGGCCGTCGAAGTACAGCGACGGGCGGGCGTGCAGTTCGTTGTGCAAGGCGGTGCGTTGAGGGTGCATGGTTGGTCCGGCCTGGTGTTGTGATTGTGGGGGTACCAGGTAGTGGGACTTCGCGAGAAGGGAGGAAAGTCACCCAGTTGATGTTTGGGTTGGCAGTGTCGGCCTCTTCGCGGGGCAAGCCCGCTCCTACAGGTGTTCTGTGGCCTGCAGATTGGCACCCTCCCTGTAGGAGCGGGCTTGCCCCGCGAAGAGGCCCGAAAATCCACCCCCCATTCCACTGTCGAAGACAACGACAGCCCAAGCGCTGCCGGTCACGAGCCGACCTCAGGCGGCCGAACGTGAAAGCCCCTTGTGGCAGCTGCCATCAAGGGGCTTTTCAGCGCATCCGGTGGTTAACCCAGGCAGCGCGTCACATGCTTTACCGACTGATACGCGGACAAGCCCCAAGGCCCGAGCTCGCGGCCGATCCCGCTGCCCTTGGTGCCGCCCCACGACGTCTCGACGAATACCGCCTGCACCGAGTTGATCCACACATGGCCAACTTCCAGCGCATCGGCGACACGCTCGGCACGTTGCAGGTCGGCCGAGCACACGGTGGCAACCAGGCCGAAGCGGCTGTCGTTGGCCTGAGCGATGGCTTGCTGCTCGGTCGAGAAGCGGCGGGCGCAGAGCACCGGGCCAAAGATCTCTTCCGACCACAAGCGGCTGCTCTGCGGCACATCCACATACAGCGTCGGGCTGACGAACCAGCCCTCACGGTCCAGTGCCTTGCCGCCGGCCAGGCATTGCAAACCCTCGTCCCGGGCGGTGGCAAAGTAGCCAGCGACTTTCAGCCATTGCGCCTGGCTGGTCAGTGGCCCCATGTCGACTTCTTCGGTGAGCGGGTTGCCCACGCGCAGCTTCTCCAGCGCCTCCTGCAGGCGTGGCAACAATGCATCGGCGATACCGTCCTGAACCAACAGGCGCGAGGTCGCCGAGCACATCTGCCCGGCGTTCCAGGTAAACCCGGCGACAATCCACTCCACCGCCTGATCAACATCACAGTCGTCGAACACGACGATCGCCGACTTGCCGCCCAACTCCAGCGTCAGCGGCCGGCACTGCACCGCCGAAGCGCGCATGACCTGGCTGCCGACACCGTTGCTGCCGGTGAACGACAGCTTGTCCAGGCCACTATGGCCGCTCAGCGCAGCACCGGTCTCGGCCTTGCCGTTGACAATGTTCAACACGCCCGCAGGCAGGCCAAGCTGTTCGGCGATCTGGCCGTAAGCCTGTTCGATCAGCGGAGTGACTTCCGAAGGCTTGAGCACCACCGTGCAGCCGGCGGCGAGGGCCGGGGCCAGCTTCCAGGCACTGGTGACCAAGGGGAAGTTCCACGGCACGATCAGGCCGACCACGCCGACCGGTTCCAGCCGGGTGCGGGCGCTGAAGCCAGGTACCGCCAGCGGCACGTCGCGGTTTTTCTCGGGCAGTTGCTCGGCCAGGTCTGCGTAGTAGGTGAAGGTCGCCACGGCATCGTCCAGGTCGATCTCGGCTTCATGACGAGGCTTGCCGTTGTTGCGCATCTGCAGGGCGATAAGGTCTTCGCGGCGTGCGCCCAGTTGCTCGGCGAAACCGCGCAGGAGCGCGGCGCGCTCGCCAGCCGATGTCTGCTTCCAGGCGGGCAGCGCACGGCGCGCAGCGGCGACCGCCTGGTCGACCTGCGCGGTGCTGGCCGACATCAGTTCGGCAAACGGCAGGCCCAGCGCCGGCTCATGCACGGTGATGCAGTCGTTGCCTTGGCCTTCGACCCAGCGGCCGTCGATGTAGTGAGGTGTGGTCATGGTCGGATTCCGGTCAGGCGATTTCAGC
Organism: Pseudomonas sp. BP8; assembly: GCF_017875955.1. Taxonomy (GTDB): domain Bacteria; phylum Pseudomonadota; class Gammaproteobacteria; order Pseudomonadales; family Pseudomonadaceae; genus Aquipseudomonas. Next base: position 1,450,932 of record NZ_JAGINK010000001.1, read on the forward strand.
GGTGGGGGTTACCGGCATGCGCAAGGTGCTTTTGCAGCGCACCCAGCGCGGGCCGTTCGGGCCATACACGCCAGCAGGTTCAGGGAACAGGTTGAGCAGGGGCATTGGATTCTGATGAGGGAATGGGTCGCGAAAAATCGCTGGGGGCAAATAATCAGTTCAGGAATTTCTGAACGAAAGCACTCCATGTCGATTAGCTGCACAGCGCCAAGTTAACAATCCGTGCAGTGGGCTTTACCCCTGTGTGGTCACTGGATATCGTGACGGGCGCCCACCTGAGAATTCTGTGCATGAAAAGGTATGAACCGCCGCTCACTCTGACTCCGGCCATGCTGGGCCTGGTTGCTGACATCAGTGAGCAGGTGGGGATGCTGACGGCCCGGCGAGAAGATGCTCTAGCGCCGCAATTGCGTCGGGGCAACCGCATCCGCACCATCCAGGCTTCACTCGCAATCGAGAACAACACGCTGAGTGTGGAGCAGGTAACCGCTGTGTTGGAGGGCAAGCGGGTGCTGGGCCTGCCCCGAGAGATCCAGGAAGTGCGCAACGCATTTTCTGCCTACGATGCCATGCCAGGATGGAGACCGAATCGTCAGGCCGATTTGCTGCAGGCGCATACGCTGTTGATGCAGGGTTTGATCGACGACGCAGGCCATTACCGACGAGGCGGCGTCGGCATTTACCGGGGACAGCGTTTACTGCAGATGGCCCCACCGGCAAGCCGAGTGCCGACGTTGGTCCACGATCTCCTGTACTGGCTTGCGAGATGTACCTGGCACCCACTTATCGCCAGTTGCGTCTTTCACTACGAATTCGAATTCATTCATCCTTTCACTGATGGTAACGGGCGGATGGGGCGTTTATGGCAAACCTTGATGTTGAGCCACTGGCGTCCGGTCATGGCGTACTTGCCGGTGGAGACTGTGATTCGCGCGCAGCAGGATACTTACTATGCGGCGCTGGCGGCTGCAGATCAGGCAGCAGAGGCAACCCCGTTTGTGGAGTTCATGTTGGAAGCGTTGCATATTGCACTCATTGAGGCTGCCCAGAGCGATCAAGTAAGCGATCAAGTAAGCGTCCAGGTTGCACGTTTGTTGGCGGTTCTACCGCCCGGTGTTGCGTTGAAAACGAGTGAATTGATGAGCCTCCTGCAGCTTGTGCATCGACCGTCCTTCAACAAGAACTATCTCAAGCCTGCACTGGAAGCCGGTTTGGTAGAAATGACCGATCCGGCATCTCCTCGCAGTCCGGGCCAGCGATATCGACGTGTCTAGGTGCCCTGAGAAGAGCAGCAGCCCGGGCCCGTGAGTTTCACCTCCTGCGAGGGGCCTGGCCCGCAGTACATGCGCCGGCGTTCGGTATACGCCGTCTGGGCTTACCGGCGCAGTACGCGGCCAGCATCAGCGCGATCGCTGTCAGCCCGCCGCCCGCCCACGGTGTGGCGGCCAGCGTCGAATGGGCGATGACCACTGCACCCACAGCGGTCCCCACGCCCACGCCAAGGTGCATGGCAGAAAGGTTCAGGCTCATGCCGGCCTGGAAGGTATCCGGGCCACGGGCAGCCAGGTAACTCTGCACCACGGGCGAGACCATCCAGCTGACGCCACCCCAGAGCATCATCAGCGGCAGGAACAGCCACGGCGTGCCTGCGCCCAGCGGCAGCATCAGCAGGCTTGCCAGGTACAGCAAAGGCGTCAAGACGATAGCCCGGGTGGTCCCGAGTCGGTCAGCCATCCAGCCTCCGACATAACCGCCCGAGACACCCGCGATGCCAAACGCGGCAAATACCGCCGCCAACCACGGCTCAGGGATCTGCCCGATCTGCAAGGCATAGGGTGCCAGGTAGGCGAACACTGTGAAGTGTCCGGCGATCATCAACAGTGAAACCCACTGCGCGGCAGTCAGGCGTCCGTCACGCAGGTGTCGCCAGTAGCTGCCCGCAGCAATCCGCTCGCTGCCGTGCAGCGCTGGCAATGCCCGCCAGGCCACCAGTAACACCGCGAGCGCCAGCAGGGCCAAACCGACGAATACGCCCCGCCAGCCAAGTGCATCGCAGAACAGCATGCCCACCGGCACGCCGAGTACCAGCGAGCCACTGATGCCCATGAAGATCACCCCGATAGCGCGCCCGCGCAATGCATCCGGGACCATGCGCGTGGCCATCAGCGTGCAGGTCAGGCACGTCAGCGCGCTGGTCGCGGCCATGCCGATGCGCGCGGCGAGCAAGGCGCCGTAGCCGGGCGCCAGCGCTGCGAACAGATTGCACAGGGCGAACAGCCCCAGCGCTGTGCACAACAGGCCACGCAATGGAAAGCGTCGGGTCAGCAGGGGTGAGAAGGGGGCGGCAGCGGCGAACGCCAGAGAGAACACCGTGGTCAGTTGCCCGGCAATCCCGAGGGGGACGTCGAGTCCGTCGACCAGTGCCGGCAAGATGCCGATGGTGATGTTTTCTGCCATGCCCGTGACGAAAGTCGCCAGGGCGAGAAGCCAGATTCGTGCGCTCATGTGTGCTCCGAGGTGCAAGCCGGCCATGGTCCGGACCTGCAGACCAGACGGTTGACCGGCAAAGGTCAGACCATCGGGTTTCGAGGCAGCGCTTCGGTTATCCCGCTTCTATCAAGTGGCCAGTGTAGTCTTTTGGCGGCTGGCAGTGTAGTCAGCGCAAGTCCAACTGCATGCCGACAAACTGGGTCGCTGGTCGGCTAGCGAGGCAGAGGATGCGTCATTGCGAGGCGATCAGCAGTTCGATTAACATCAAATAATTCTTATTAGCAAGTATTCGTGATGAAGCCCACTCCGCTCGCACCGGCCGAAACGCTCGAGGCACTCTACCAAGGCCACCACGGCTGGTTGCTCGGCTGGCTGCGTCGTCGCTTGCACTGCCCGCATAACGCGGCGGACGTGGCTCAAGATACGTTCATACGCGTGCTTTGCGCAGGCCCCTATGTGGCGCCTAGCCAACCGCGCGCATTCCTTGCCACGGTAGCCCGTCGGTTGTTGATCGACAACGGAAGGCGCAAGCGTCTGGAACAAGCCTATCGGGATGAGCTGGAACTGTGGGCGTGCTCGCTCGATCAGGCACCGTCACCGGAGCAGATCCTGCAGGCGGTGCAGGTGCTTGAAAGCATCGACCGGGCCCTGTCGCGCCTGGCGCCGCGGGTCCGAGAAGCGTTCATGCTGCGGCACCTGGAGGGGTTGAGCCAAAACGATATTGCGGTGCGCCTGGGTATTTCGCTGAGGACCGTGCAAATGGACTTGGTGTCTGCATTGGAAGCGTGCGATGACGTGGCAGGAATGCACTGATGACTCAGCCTTTTCCGCCTGCAGTACGTCGCCAGGCCGCCGAATGGCTGGTGCGCCTCGATCACCAGGCCGACGCCGAAACCCAACAGGCATTCGCCGACTGGCTGGCGCTGGATCCGCAACATGCCGAGGCGATTGCCCGCCTGCAGGGTCATCTCGCATCCCTGCAAGCGCTCCCGGCGCAGCCGGCACGTGCAGCGTTACGCCAGGCAGGGCGTCCAGGCCGGAGTCTGACGTCGCTGGCGATCGTGGCACTGATCGGCGCGACCACGCTACTTGGCTCCTTGTATCTGCAGCAAGGCTTTGCGCTGTCCGACTTGAGTACGGCCAGCGGCGAACGTCACAGCGAACGCCTTGCCGATGGCAGCATGATCGATCTGGACGCCAGCTCGGTGGTGGATCTGCAGTTCGATCCGCATCAACGTCGGGTGAACCTGTTGCAGGGGGAGATTCTGGTGGATGTGGCCAAGGATCCACTGCGGCCTTTCTACGTGACCACGCCTCAAGGAAGCATTCGCGCGCTGGGTACGCGTTTTATCGTCGAGCGCCTCGACGACGCTACGCTGGTGACCATGCTCGAGTCCGTTACCCGGATCGACAGCGCAGGTCACAGCCAGACCCTGAATGCCGGTGAGCGGCTGCGCTTCGACGCCAGCGGGCCTGGCACTGTGCAGAAGGTCGACAGCCTCGCCTTGCAGAACGCCTGGAATGCCCATCAGTTGCTGGCCTATGACCAGCCGCTGAGCGAAGTGCTGGAGCGCCTGGCGCGGCATCGCAAAGGCCTGGTGCTGTTCGACAAACAGGCAATGGCGGCGTTGCGGGTGACGGTAATGCTGCCCAGCGATGACAGTGATCGGGCGTTGCGCTTACTGGCGCGCACGTTGCCCATCCAAGTGCGTCAGTACACCCCATGGCTGACGCTGGTATCGGTCAAGGCAGACAGTGCCATGAAATAATTTGCATTCCCATTGCGTGTTTTCCGCATTCGGTCGTCCTTTCCATGGCCAACAATGAACGGAGATTCGCAACCATGACTTCACCCTCCTGCAAGACGACCCTGCCGTCGCCAGGCGGCCTGCTTCTGGCAACCCGTCTGGCCTTGGGCGTTTTGCCGCTGGCGTTGCCGGTACTGGCCCACGCCCAGGCGCAAGTTCAACCTTACGACATCCCGGCAGGGCCACTGGAGCAGGTGCTGGGGCGCTACGCCCAAGCCGCGGGCGCACCGATCTCAGTGCAGAGCTATCAGGTGGCAGGCTTGACCAGCCTTGGCATAAAGGGCAGTTACAGCGTTATCGAAGGCTTTGCCCAGGTCTTGCGCGGCACTGGTTTGAGCGTGCGCAGCAGCGCCGACGGCTACGTCGTGCACGGCGTCCCTGGCGATGCCGGGGCGCTTGAAGTTGAAGCAACTACCGTTTCCGCAAGCGTGCTGGGGAGCACCACCGAAGGATCGGGTTCGTACACCACTGGCGAAACCGCTGCGGCTACCCGCATGAACCTGAGCCTGCGCCAGACCCCGCAGTCGCTCACCGTGGTGACTCGTCAGCAGATGGACGACCAGAATCTGCAAAGCGTCTCGGAAGTGATGAAGCAAACTCCCGGTATTACCGTCAACCAGGAGAGCTCTGAGGCATTCACTTACTACTCACGCGGTTTCAAACTGGAGAACTATCAGTTCGACGGCGTGCCCAGCCTGTCATCGGATGGTGGCTCGTTGCGCGATAACTACAGTATTGGTAACAGCCTTGTGTATGACCGGGTTGAGGTGCTCAAGGGCGCGACTGGCCTGGTCAATGGTTCGGGTAACCCATCGGGGGTGATCAACTTGGTGCGCAAGCGCCCGACCGAGAAGTTCCAAGGCCGTGTTGGCGCTGGCGCAGGCTCGTGGGACAAGTACACTGCCGACGTCGACCTCTCCGGGCCGCTGACCAACAGCGGTCATATCCGTGGGCGGATGGTCGCCGGCACCCAGTCACAACACAGCTACGTCGATTACCTGACGGGCGAGCAGAACACGTTCTATGGCGTGATCGAAGCTGACCTGAGCGACAGCACGCTGGTCACGGTCGGCTATGACGTGCAGAAGAACTATGACAACGGCAGTACCACCGGCTCATTGCCTGCATTCTACAAAGATGGCAGAACAGTCGAGTTCGACCGCAGCACTAACGCGGCTGATCGCTGGACCTGGCGTAATCAGGAAACCCAACGTGCCTTCGCCGAGCTTGCGCATACCTTCGATAACGAGTGGGTGCTCAAAGGTGTGCTGAGCAGTCGCGACTACCGCTCGCGCGAGTTGATCTCGGGGATCAGCAGTGAGGCCATCCAGGCCGATGGGAGGATTTCCCATGGTTTCATTGGCGGCAATATCACCCCGCCCGACCCAGACAATCTGGCCGGCACCGCATCGAAGTTCAACACTACCAGCAAGGAGCAGGGCCTTGATCTTTACGCTCGCGGCCCCTTCAGCCTGGGTGGGCGCGTACATGAGGCGGTGTTCGGTTACAGCATCGCCCGAACCGAATCCACGTCCAAGCGCGACGACGGCCTTACCAATGGCGTGATCGACGATGTGTTCCAGTGGAACGGGTATGGCGACGTGCCGACCAACTTCGAATGGTGGTCGACGTTCGACTTCGAGGTTCGGCAACGAGTAGGTTTTGCGGCAACCGTCCTCAAACCGACTGACGCCTTCTCGGTGATTCTGGGGGCACGAATCGTCGACTACAAATGGGATATCGACACGATCAACGCCATTGGTCGAAGGGCTCCGGCCAGCGCGACCAATTCCAGCGAAATTGTCCCTTACGTGGGCGTCACCTACGATCTGGATCAATTCCACACGGTTTACGCCAGCTACACCGACATCTTCAAGCCACAGGCTTACAGCCTTGGTAGCAATGGCACCCCCATCGACCCACTGACTGGCGAAAGCTACGAGATTGGCCTCAAGGGGGCCTACTTTCAGGAGCGCCTGAATGCCAGTCTGGCGCTTTTCGAACTGAAACAGGACAACCTGGCCATCCTCAGCGGCGGGCTGACGCCTGAGGGCCGCAGTGCCTACAGAGCGGCGCAAGGTGTCACCACCCGTGGCGTGGAGCTTGAGGTCGCCGGTGAGGTTATGAAAGATCTGCAACTGATGGCCGGCTATACCTTTGCCGAGTCGCATGACGCTGATGGCAAACGCGAGGCCACCAACCAGCCGCAGCATCTGTTCAAGCTCGCCACCAACTACCGCCTACCGGGCGACTGGCACAAGGTGACGGTAGGCGGCAACGTCTACTGGCAGAGCTCGACGTTTTTCAAGCCGAGCGACGAGGACTGGTACGAAATCGACGATCCGACTGCCAAGTTTGAGCAGAAGTCCTACACGCTGGTGGGGCTGGTTGGCGGCTATGACTTCACTCAGCACCTCAAGGCCACCGTCAACGTCAACAACCTGTTCGACAAGCACTACTACAGCGGCATCGGCAATTACGGCACCGTGTTCTGGGGAGCGCCGCGCAACGTGATGTTCAACGTGAAATACAGCTTCTGAGCTGAGTATCTCAATAGCCCCGGCTTACTTGAGGCTGACTAAATCTCAAAGACCTTGAAAGGGCTGGGCCTTAACGCAAAACCCCCGTGTCGCCAGGCGATCACGGGGGCTTGTGGTTCTTCAGACGCCGTGGAACTCCACGGCAACCATCAGACGTTAAAGCGGAAGTGCATCACATCGCCATCCTTGACGATGTAGTCCTTGCCTTCCAGGCGCCATTTGCCGGCTTCCTTGGCACCGCCTTCACCCTTGAACTGGATGAAGTCGTCATAGGCGACCACTTCGGCGCGAATGAAGCCTTTTTCGAAGTCGGTGTGGATCACGCCGGCGGCCTGCGGGGCGGTGGCGCCGATGCGTACGGTCCAGGCGCGGACTTCCTGCACGCCGGCAGTGAAGTAGGTCTGCAGGTTGAGCAGCTCGTAACCGGCGCGGATCACACGGTTCAGGCCGGGCTCTTCCAGGCCCAGGGCCTCGAGGAACATGTCCTTTTCTTCGCCATCGTCGAGCTCGGCGATCTCGGCCTCGATCTTGTTGCACACTGGCACCACGACCGCGCCTTCTTCTTCGGCGATGGCGCGGACTACGTCCAGGTGCGGGTTGTTGTCGAAGCCGTCTTCAGCAACGTTGGCGATGTACATGACCGGCTTGCTGGTCAGCAGGTGGAAGCTACGGATGACGGCTTTTTCGTCGTCAGCCATGTTCTTCATCAGGCTGCGCGCCGGCTTGCCTTCGGTGAAGTGCGGGATCAGCTTTTCCAGGATCGCCTTTTGCGCCAGGGCTTCCTTGTCGCCGCCCTTGGCGTTGCGGGTGACTTTCTGCAGTTGCTTCTCGCAGCTGTCGAGGTCGGCGAAGATCAGCTCGAGGTCGATGATCTCGATGTCGCGCTTGGGGTCGACGCTGTTCGAGACGTGAATCACGTTCTCGTCTTCAAAGCAGCGCACCACGTGGGCGATGGCGTCGGTTTCACGGATGTTGGCCAAAAACTTGTTGCCCAGGCCTTCACCTTTCGAAGCACCCGCCACCAGGCCGGCGATGTCGACGAACTCCATGGTGGTTGGCAGGATGCGGTTCGGCTTGACGATCTCGGCCAGCGCCGCCAGGCGCGCATCTGGCATCGGCACGATGCCGCTGTTCGGCTCGATGGTGCAGAAGGGGAAGTTCTCAGCCGCGATGCCGGACTTGGTCAGCGCGTTGAACAGGGTGGACTTGCCGACGTTGGGCAGGCCGACGATGCCGCAATTGAAACCCATGGAAATTCCCCTCTAGGTGATATCAGGCCTTCTGGCCGTGCAGCTCGCGCATGGCCTTGGCGAAGTCGCCGGCGAGCACGTCCGGCAGCACGCCGAGGGCAAAGTCGATGCTGGCGTCGAGCTTTTCCTGTTCGGCACGCGGTGCGCGGCCCAGGACAAAGTTGGAGACCAGCTTGGCGTCACCCGGGTGGCCTATGCCAAGCCGCAGGCGATGGAAGTCGTTCTGGTTACCGAGCTGCGCGATAATGTCGCGCAGGCCGTTGTGCCCGCCGTGTCCGCCGCCCTTCTTGAGCTTGGCGACGCCGGGAGGCAAGTCGAGTTCGTCGTGAGCCACCAGAATTGCCGCAGGTGGGATCCTGAAGAAATTGGCCAAGGCCGCTACGGACTGGCCGCTGCGGTTCATGTAGGTGGTGGGAATCAACAGACGGACGTCGTTGCCCTGATGGCTGAATTTAGCCGTCAGGCCGAAATATTTGCGGTCAGCAGTCAAGGAGACACGCTGGGCGCTGGCAATGCGTTCAACGAAAAGAGCCCCTGCGTTATGCCGGGTCTGTTCGTATTCGGGGCCGGGGTTACCCAAGCCGACGATCAACTGGATGGCGGTCACGTAGGGGCTCTTCCTTGGAGTTGGTAGGTTACAGTGCTGGGCACTGTAACCCGGTCAACACCGGCGTGCCGAGTAGATTACTCAGCAGCGCCTTCTTCAGCTTCCGGCGCAACACGCGGAGCGTGAACGTTGGCAACAGCTTTGTCATCACCGTGGGCCAGAGCTACGAACTCTACGCCTTTCGGAGCTTTCAGGTCCGACAGGTGGATGATGGTGCCGATTTCAGCGTTAGCCAGGTCGACTTCGATGAACTCTGGCAGATCCTTGGCTTCGCAGGAAACTTCGATCTGAGCTTCAACGTGCGAGATCTCGCCGCCTTTCTTGATCGGTGCTTCTTCGTTGATGAAGTGCACTGGAACCTGAGCGGTCAGCTTCTGGCCAGCAACGACGCGAATGAAGTCAGCGTGCATGATGAATTGCTTGGCTGGGTGACGCTGCATGGCCTTGACGATGACGTTTTGCTTGGTGCCGTCAACGTTCAGCTCGATAACGTGGCTGTAGGCAGCTTCATTTTCGAACAGTTTGGCGATTTCCTTCGACACGATGGTCAGGGATTCAGCGTCTTTACCGCCACCGTAGACAACGGCAGGGATGCTCAGCGAGTGACGCAGGCGGCGGCTCGCACCTTTCCCCAGGTCAGTACGCTTTTGGGCGTTCAGGATGAAATCAGTCATTTTGCTTCTCCAAAATAGCCATCTCCCGCAGGCGTTTGCGACCAGCGCCAAACGGGGTGGGCAAAAAAGCCCCGCCCCGACAACGGGGTCGGGGCGGGGCGCTTTTCGTCAACGGTGTGCCGCTTAGCGGAACATCGCGCTGATCGATTCTTCGTTGCTGATGCGGCGGACCGCTTCAGCGACAACCGGTGCGATATCCAACTGGCGGATACGGTCACAGGCTTGAGCAGCGGCGGACAGCGGGATGGTGTTGGTCACCACCAGTTCGTCCAGTACCGACTTCTCGATGTTCTCGATCGCTCGGCCAGAGAGAACAGGGTGCGTGCAGTAGGCGTAAACCTTGGCAGCGCCGTGTTCTTTCAGGGCCTTGGCCGCGTGGCACAGGGTGCCGGCGGTGTCGACCATGTCGTCTACCAGGATGCAAGTGCGTCCTTCGACGTCGCCGATGATATGCATCACTTCGGAGTGATTGGCCTTTTCACGGCGTTTGTCGATGATACCCAGATCGACACCCAGCGACTTGGCAACAGCACGTGCACGCACGACGCCACCAATGTCTGGGGAGACAATCATCAGGTTCTCGAAACGCTGGTCTTCGATATCGTCGACCAGTACGGGCGAGCCGTAGATGTTGTCGACAGGAATATCGAAGAAACCCTGGATCTGGTCAGCGTGCAGGTCGACGGTGAGAACACGGTCGATACCCACGACAGTGAGCATGTCAGCGACAACTTTGGCGCTGATGGCTACACGTGCCGAACGCGGACGGCGGTCCTGGCGGGCGTATCCGAAGTAAGGAATCACGGCAGTGATTCGGGAAGCTGAGGAGCGGCGGAAGGCATCTGCCATCACTACCAGTTCCATCAGATTATCGTTGGTCGGAGCGCAGGTCGGCTGAATAATGAAGACGTCTTTACCGCGGACATTTTCATTGATCTCAGTGCTGATCTCACCGTCGGAGAATTTACCGACAGAGACGTCACCGAGAGGGATATGCAGCTGACGTACGACACGCCGAGCCAGATCGGGGTTAGCGTTCCCCGTAAAGACCATCATCTTGGACACGCGCAGTACCTGAAGGCTGAGGGTATACCTGGATGAGTATAGGAAAATGGCAGGGGCGGCTGGATTCGAACCAACGCATGGCAGGATCAAAACCTGCTGCCTTACCGCTTGGCGACGCCCCTGTATCTGTTGCTGCGAGTGCTTAACACTCGACTTCTAGAGCAGACTCTGTAGCGTGCGATGCAACATCGAAACGTTGCTTCCCTTTGCCACAAACCCTGTTTGTGTCTCTGAAAGAAGGGCCAGAACTTTATCAGCTTCGGCTTTGCTTGGGAAGGCCCCAAACACGCAACTTCCAGTACCGGTTAATCGAGCTTCAGTATATTTACCCAGAAGATTCAACGCATTGCGAACTTCAGGATAACTTTGCTCTACCACCGCTTGGCAGTCATTTCGACTGTTTCCCTCGGGAACGGGGCGCATCTTAAGGGGGAGGGAATCACGTGTCAACTGTGGATGTGAAAAAATTTCCGCTGTGCTGACAGACACTTGCGGCACCAGCACGACATACCAGGGTTCTTCCGGATCGACCGGGGTCAGCTGTTCGCCGACACCCTGGGCAAACGCCGCATGACCGCGGACGAAAACCGGTACGTCGGCACCGAGAGCCAAACCCAGGGTGGCCAGGCGGTCGTGATCCCACCCTAGCTGCCACAGATGGTTCAGGCCGAGCAGGGTGGTCGCGGCATCCGAGCTACCGCCGCCAATACCGCCGCCCATGGGCAGGACCTTGTCCAGCCAGATATCCACGCCGAGCGTGCAGCCAGCCTGTTGCTGCAACTGGCGCGCGGCACGCACGATCAGGTTGCTGTCGTGGTCGACGCCGGCGATCTCGCTCTGCAGGCGTACCTGGCCATCGTCGCGCAGGGCAAAGCGCAGTTCATCGGCGTGTTCGAGAAACTGGAACACGGTTTCAAGCTGGTGGTAACCGTCGTCGCGGCGACCAATGATATGCAGCCACAGGTTGAGCTTGGCCGGGGCCGGCAGGGTCAACGTGCGCATTGATCAGTGTCCCAGCTGGCGCGGCTGCCAGTCCTTGACCACCAGGGTCACGTCGAGGTTCTTGCCGTGCAGCTTGAGACGCTCGGGTAGCCAGTAGCCGTTCTGCTCGGTGTAGCTCAGGTATTCGACCTGCCAGCCATCCTGGTTCAGGCTGGCAAGGCGGCTGTCATCGTCGAGGGTCAGCTGGCTCTTGCTGTCAGGCGCTGGCAGGCCGCGTACCCACCAGACCAGGTGCGACACCGGCAACTCCCAGCCAAGCTGTTCTTCGAGCAGAGCTTCTGGGCTTGGCGCCTCATAGCGGCCTTGATTGGCCACTTCGAGCACCACGCCGCCGGGGCGACCGGTCAGGCGTGCGGCACCGCGGCCGAGAGGGCCGGCCAGGCGAATGTCGTAGTAGTCCTGGCGCTGCAGCCAGAACAGCGTGCCGCTGCCCGAATCTTTCGGTGCGCGGATGCCGACCTTGCCGTTGATCTGCCAGCCGTCGAGGGTGCTCAGTTGAGCCTTGTGCTGACGCCACAACTGCGGGTCGCCCTTGCCTTGCAGGGCCTCGCGGCTGCCAAATCCGGCACAGCCGGTCAGCAGGGCAATCAGGGTAAAGGTAATGCAATGACGCAAGAACATGGCTTAAAGGGTCTCGGATCCGGTCAGGCGCAACACAGTCTTGCGCAGGATAGGGCTGTCGGGCTGGGCCTGGAAGGCCTTGGCCCAGACCTGGCGGGCTTCACGGCGCTTGCCGTTGGCCCAGAGCACTTCGCCCAGGTGAGCGGCTACTTCATGGTCGGGGAAACGTTCCAGTGCCTGGCGTAGCAAGCGTTCGGCTTCGTCCAGATTACCCAGGCGATAGTTGACCCAGCCCAGGCTGTCGAGCACGGCCGGGTCATCCGGGGTCAACTGGTGTGCCTTGTCGATCAGTGACTTGGCTTCGGCATAGCGGCTGGTGCGATCGGCCAACGTATAGCCGAGGGCATTGATTGCCATGGCGTTGTCGGGCTCTTTGGCGATGATCGCGCGCAAGTCCTTTTCCATCTGGCCGAGGTCGTTACGCTTCTCGGCCAGCATGGCACGGGTGTAGAGCAGGTTGAGGTCGTCCGGATAGCGCTTGATGGCTTGCTGCAGGACCTGGTCAGCCTGGGCTTCCTTGCCATTGTTGCCGTAGGTCTCGGCTTCGATCAGGTACAGCTGGATGGCGTAGTCCGGTTGCGCTTCGCGGGCTTCGGCGAGCAGTCGCGAGGCCTCGCTGCCGCGGCCGTTGGCGATCAGGATGTCGGCCTGGCGCAGCTGCGCCGGCAGGTAATCGGGGCCGGTGCCGACCAGGGCATATTCACGCAGCGCCGCTTCGGGGTCGTTGCGCTCTTCGTGCAGGCGCCCCAGGTTCAGGTGCGCGGCGTCGACGTTGCTGTCACGCTCGATCAGCTCCTGCAGATAGCCCTCGGCTTCCTCCCAGGCCTTGCTCTCCAGGCATACCAGCGCCAGCGAGTAACGCAGTTCGTCGTCCTCGGGGTATTGCTGAAGCATGCTTTCGAACTCGGCCTTGGCCTCGGCGATCTTGTCCTGTTCAACCAGGGTACGCGCGTAGGTCAGGCGCAAGCGCTTGTCTTCCGGGTTGTCACGGATAGCCCCGCGCAGCAATGGCAGCGCCTCCGGACCACGGTCCAGGGCTTGCAGCAAGCGAGCGCGGAGCAATGTCGGGGCGATCTCACCGTTTTCAGGCGGATGTGCCTCGAGCAGGCTCAATGCCTCTTCGGCCTTGCCGTCCTGATTCAGCAGCAGCGCTTTGCCGAACACCAGTTGGCTGTTGTCTGGATACTTCACCAGCAGCCGCTCGAAACTTTGCAGCAAGCCGTCGCGGGTGCTCTGGTCGGTTTCGGCGGCGGACAGCGCGAGGAAATCGAAGTGGGTGTCGCCCTGGCCCTGCAGGACCTTTTCCATGTAGGCCATGGAGTCGTCGTAGCGTTCGGCGCGGGCCAGCTGGATGGCCGCAGCGCGCTGGGCATCGAGATTGTCCGGATCGTTGCGGGCCCAGATCAGGGCGGTGTCGAGCGCGGGCTCGTCGGCGCCCAGATACTCAGCGATCCGGTAGGCCCGCTCGGAGACGGCAGGGTCCTGGGTTTTCTCGGCCTGGTCGACATAGTTGGCCAGGGCGATATCGAAGCGGTTGCGCTGGCCGGCCAGCTCTGCCACCAACAAGCTGTAGAAGGTGTCCTGCTTGAATGATCCGTACACCACGGGCTTGTCCTGCTCGGCCTTGGCCGCGTCGGCAACGGGCGTCTGGGCCTCGCTCTTCGGGGCCAGGCTCTGGCAGCCCTGGAGCAGGGCGAGGGTAAGCAGCAGTGCGTAGGGTCTATTCATAAATGAGGTATAGAAGTGCTAACCGACGGTCGGAGCATGATGACACAAGCGCAGTGGCAAACCCACCTGCGCAGCCATGCTGTTTATCAAGGGCCCGCGCGGCAGGCCGGTGTGGATTGCGCTGATCTATTACGACAATAGCGAACGGTGGTTGTTCTGAATCCTGCGAAGTAGGACAATTATCGGCTTCACGTCACAACCAGCGACCTTGCATGGCCTTTCTTGCACTTGGTATCAACCATAAGACTGCCTCGGTAGACGTACGCGAGCGCGTGGCGTTTACGCCCGAGCAGCTGGTCGATGCCCTGCAGCAGCTGTGTCGACTGACCGCCAGCCGTGAGGCGGCGATCCTGTCCACCTGCAACCGCAGCGAGCTTTATATAGAGCAGGACGAACTGGGCGCCGACGCCGTGTTGCAGTGGCTGGCCGCGTATCATCAGTTGAGTGTCGATGAACTGCGCGCCAGTGCCTATGTGCACGAAGAGCATGATGCGGTGCGGCACATGATGCGGGTTGCCTCCGGGCTCGACTCGCTGGTGCTCGGCGAGCCGCAGATTCTCGGCCAGATGAAATCGGCCTACGCCGTGGCCCGCGAGGCCGGAACCATCGGGCCTCTGCTCGGGCGCCTGTTCCAGGCCACCTTCAGTGCGGCCAAGCAGGTGCGTACCGACACCGCCATCGGTGAGAACCCGGTTTCGGTGGCGTTTGCTGCGGTCAGCCTGGCCAAGCAGATCTTCAGTGACCTGGGCCGCAGCCAGGCGTTGTTGATCGGTGCCGGCGAGACCATCACCCTGGTCGCTCGCCACTTGCATGAACAAGGCGTGCGGCGCATCGTCGTGGCCAACCGGACCCTGGAGCGGGCGAGCACCCTTGCCGCGCAGTTTGGCGCGCATGCGGTGCTGCTGGCCGACATCCCCCAGGAGCTGGCCAGCAGCGATATCGTCATCAGTTCCACCGCCAGCCAGTTGCCGATCCTCGGCAAGGGCGCGGTCGAAAGCGCGCTGAAGCAGCGTCGGCACAAGCCGATCTTCATGGTCGACATCGCCGTGCCGCGCGACATCGAGCCGGAAGTCGGCGAGCTGGACGATGTCTACCTGTACACCGTCGATGATCTGCACGATGTCGTCGCAGAAAACCTCAAGAGCCGCCAAGGCGCGGCTCAGGCTGCCGAAGAGCTGGTATCGGTGGGCGCCGAGGATTTCATGGTGCGCCTGCGCGAGCTGGCTGCGGTGGATGTGCTCAAGGCCTATCGCCAGCAAAGCGAGCGCCTGCGCGACGAAGAACTGCAAAAGGCCCAGCGTCTGCTGGCCAACGGCGGCAACCCGGAAGAGGTGCTGGCCCAGTTGGCTCGCGGGCTGACCAATAAACTCCTGCATGCGCCCAGCGTGCAATTGAAAAAGCTCTCGGCCGAGGGCCGCGTCGATGCGCTGGCCATGGCCCAGGAACTCTTTGCCCTCAACGAGGGCTCCACGGACAAACCCCCGCAATGAAAGCGTCGCTGCTGAACAAACTGGACACGCTCCAGGACCGCTTCGAGGAACTCACCGCCCTGCTGGGCGATGCCGAGGTCATTTCCGACCAGACGCGTTTTCGCGCCTATTCGCGTGAATACGCCGAAGTCGAGCCGGTGATGACTGCCTATCAAGAGTGGCGCAAGGTGCAGGGCGACCTCGAGGGGGCCCAGGCGCTGCTCAAGGACAGCGATCCGGACATGCGTGAAATGGCCGTCGAGGAAGTCCGCGAAGCCAAAGAGCAACTGCTGGTGCTGGAGTCGCAGTTGCAGCGCATGCTGCTGCCCAAGGACCCCAACGACGGCCGCAACGTGTTCCTCGAAATCCGCGCCGGGACCGGCGGCGACGAAGCGGCGATCTTCTCCGGCGACCTGTTCCGCATGTATTCGCGCTATGCCGAGAAACGTGGCTGGCGGCTCGAGATCCTCTCCGAGAACGAAGGCGAACACGGCGGCTACAAAGAGATCATCGCCCGCGTCGAAGGCGACAATGTCTACGCCAAGCTCAAGTTCGAGTCGGGCGCGCACCGTGTCCAGCGCGTGCCGGAGACTGAATCGCAGGGCCGCATCCATACCTCGGCATGCACCGTGGCGGTGCTGCCCGAGCCTGATGAACAGGTGGCGATCGAGATCAATCCGGCCGACCTGCGCGTCGACACCTACCGCGCATCCGGCGCGGGCGGTCAGCACATCAACAAGACCGACTCGGCGATCCGCATCACGCACTTGCCGACCGGTATCGTCGTCGAGTGCCAGGAAGAGCGCTCGCAGCACAAGAACCGTGCTCGCGCCATGTCCTGGCTGTCGGCCAAGCTCAATGACATCCAGACCAGCGCCGCGCAGAACGCCATCGCCAGCGAACGCAAGCTGCTGGTCGGCTCGGGCGATCGTTCCGAGCGCATCCGCACCTACAACTATCCACAGGGGCGGGTCACCGACCACCGGGTCAACCTGACTCTGTACTCCCTCGACGATATCCTCGCCGGTGGCGTCGATGCCGTGATCGAACCTTTGCTGGCTGAATATCAGGCCGACCAACTGGCGGCCCTGGGGGATTAATGACCATCATCGCCAGCCTGCTGCGCAATGCGCAGTTGCCGGATTCGCCGACTGAACGGCTGGACGCCGAATTGCTCCTGGCTGCGGCCCTTGGCAAGTCGCGCAGCTACCTGCACACCTGGCCCGAGCGGATCGTCAGCAGCGAGGCTGCGCAGTGCTTCGCCGATTTCCTGGCGCGCCGCCGTGCCGGCGAACCGGTCGCCTACATTCTTGGTCAGCAGGGGTTCTGGAAGCTCGACCTGGAAGTGGCACCGCACACCTTGATCCCGCGGCCAGATACCGAACTGCTGGTGGAAACCGCGCTTGAACTGCAAGCGGCGACCCCGGCACGCTTGCTCGACCTGGGTACCGGCACCGGCGCCATCGCCCTGGCCCTGGCCAGCGAGCGGCCGGCCTGGCAGGTCCTGGCGGTGGACCGCATCGAGGAGGCCGTGGCCCTGGCCGAGCGCAATCGCCTGCGCCTGCAGTTGGGCAATGTCCAGGTGCGCGTCAGCCATTGGTATGACAGCCTGGTCGGCGAGCGCTTTGACATGATCCTGAGTAACCCGCCGTACATCCGTAGTGAAGACCCGCATCTGGTCGCCGGCGACGTGCGCTTTGAACCGAGCAGTGCGCTGGTGGCCGGCGCAGATGGCCTGGACGATTTGCGGGTCATCATCGCCCAGGCGCCGCAACACCTGTTGCCCGGCGGCTGGCTGCTGCTGGAGCACGGTTATGACCAGGCGCCAGCGGTGCGCGAACTGCTCAGCCAGCGCGGTTTCAGCGCGGTCTCGAGCCGCATCGACCTCGGCGGTCATCAACGGATTTCGCTGGGGCGCCTGGCATGCTGAGTGATCAGGAGCTGTTGCGCTACAGCCGCCAGGTGCTGCTGTCGCAGGTGGACATCGACGGCCAGTTGCGGCTCAAGCAGAGCAAGGCGCTGGTGGTCGGGGTCGGCGGGCTGGGTTCGCCAGTGGCCCTCTACCTGGCAGCGGCCGGTGTCGGCGAGTTGCACCTGGCTGACTTCGACACGGTCGACCTGACCAACCTGCAACGGCAGATCATTCATGACAGCGACAGCGTCGGCCTGGCCAAGGTCGACTCGGCGATCAAGCGTCTGCAGGCGATCAATCCCGAGATCAGCCTGGTCGCCCATCGCCAGGCACTGGACGAAGATTCGTTGGCTGCTGCGGTGGCAGCGGTCGATCTGGTGCTGGACTGCTCGGACAACTTCAGCACCCGTGAGGCGGTCAACGCTGCTTGCTTTGCCAACGGCAAGCCGCTGGTCAGTGGTGCGGCGATTCGCCTCGAGGGTCAGCTGTCGGTGTTCGACCCTCGGCGCGACAGCAGCCCCTGCTACCACTGCCTGTATGGCCATGGCAGCGAGGCCGAGCTGACCTGCAGCGAGGCAGGGGTGATCGGCCCGCTGGTCGGCCTGGTGGGCAGCCTGCAAGCGCTGGAAGCCTTGAAGCTGCTGGCCGGCTTCGGCGAGCCGCTGGTGGGGCGGTTGTTGTTGATTGATGCCTTGACCACACGCATGCGCGAACTGCGGGTCAAGCGCGACCCTGCCTGCCCGGTATGCAGCCATCGCCATGGCTGATCGTTCGGCGCCGATAGGCGTGATGGATTCGGGGGTCGGCGGTTTGTCGGTACTTGCCGAAATCCAGCGCCTGCTGCCCAACGAGTCGTTGCTGTACGTGGCCGACAGCGGTCATGTGCCTTACGGCGAGAAGTCCCCTGACTACATTCGTCAGCGCTTGCGGCATATTGCCGAGTTCTTCCAGCAGCAGGGCGCCAAGGCCATGGTGCTGGCCTGCAATACCGCCACCGTGGCGGCAGTCGCCGATCTGCGCGAGCGCTACCCGCAGTGGCCACTGGTGGGCATGGAGCCGGCGGTCAAACCGGCTGCGGCCGCGACCCGTTCGGGTGTGGTCGGTGTACTGGCCACTACCGGCACCTTGCAGAGCGCCAAGTTCGCCGCCTTGCTCGATCGCTTCGCCAACGATGTGCGGGTGATCACCCAGCCGTGCCCCGGCCTGGTCGAGCGCATCGAGGCCGGCGACCTGGTCAGCCCGCAGTTGCGTCAGCTGCTGGCCGGCTACGTTCAGCCGCTGCTGAGCGCTGGCTGTGACACGCTGATCCTTGGCTGCACGCACTATCCGTTCTTGCGTCCGCTGTTGGCTGAAATGGTGCCTGCCGACGTGGCAATCATCGATACCGGTGCGGCGGTGGCGCGGCAACTGCAACGGTTGCTGGCCGAGCGCAACTTGCTGGCGGATGGTCCGGCCCGCGAGAGCGCATTCTGGAGCAGTGCTGATCCGGAAAATCTGAGAAAAATCCTACCTTTGCTGTGGAAGATGTCCGACAGTGTGCAAAGCTTCAAAGTGTAAAAAAATCGTGAAATTCTACGCGTGAAGCTGAACTATCGTACTACTGCCGATTTCTATTGATTTGCCTGTGAGGGCAACAACAACTAACAACAGCATTAGGAAAAAGGACGTTTCTCATGAAGAAACTGCTTGGCTTGGTGGCGGCTGCCGCCTTATCCGTGGGGCAACTCAGTGCGGCGCACGCGGCAGATGTTTCGTTATCCGTGGGGCAGACCGGTGACTCCACCATGGTCTACCGGCTGGGTCTGCAATCGAATTGGGATGCCAGTTGGTGGCAGACCAGTGTCGGCCGTCTCACCGGTTACTGGGATGGCGCCTACACCTACTGGGATGGAGATCAGACCGCGAGCAATCACAGCTTGTCGTTTGCACCGGTGTTCGTCTATGAGTTTGCCGGGGACTCGGTCAAACCCTATATCGAAGCGGGTATCGGCGTTGCTGCGTTCTCCAGTACCGAGCTTGAGAGCAATGAGCTGGGCTCGTCGTTCCAGTTCGAGGACCGCATCGGCTTCGGCCTGCGCTTTGCCGGCGGGCATGAGCTAGGCGTACGGGCTATCCACTATTCCAATGCGGGCATCAAGCAGCCTAATGACGGTGTAGAGAGCTACTCCCTGCATTACCGCATGGCGCTTTGAGGCGATCGCCGCTGATACCAGCCTTCACAGTGCTGTGAAGTTACTGTTGGCTTGAGCCTGCTGGGGCCGCTTTGCGGCCCTTTCCGACCGGTCCGGTGTCCCGGCGAGGCCGCTCCCGCAAGTACTTCGCGTCTGCCTTGAATGCGGCGCATACCCTGTAGGAGCGGGCTTGTCCCGCGAAACCGGCGAAGCCGGTGCCATCCCCCACGGTGGCTGGGCTGGCCTCTTCGCGGGCCAAGTCGGATCGCCGCACCGCTTGAACGCAGGGTCTGCTGGCTCAGCGTGGCAGCGGCCAGAGGCTGTTCAGGCTCAAGGCCTCCAGCACCAGCTCCGGTTCGCGTTGGGCCAAGCTGCTCAGCAGTTCATGGGCGGCACTCTGCGGCGTCCACGGTTCAGGTATCGCCTGGGCCAGCGTGACCGGCGCTTTCAGTGACTGCGGCGCCACCAGCGTCAGATCGATACCTAGCGCCTGTAGCACCGGACGCTGCTCGCGGAACCAGTGCGGTGGGCTGTTGGCCCCACTCAAAGGCTGGTTCGGCTCATGCAACTGCATCGCCGAATGCCGACTGAGGATCGCCAGCACCTGCGGCATGTTGCCCTCGGCCAGCAACGGCAACGCCGCAGCGAGGCAGTGCGCGCTGGCCTGCAGGTTGCTGGTGACAATCGCTTGGAACACGTCTGTGGCGGGCACGTCGTCTGCCAGGTAATCGCAGGTGCCGGCATTGATGATCAAACCGTCCAGCCCGGCCCAGGCAGCCTGCAGTTGCTCGGCGGCCACGGCTGCCTGATTCTGCTCATTCAGCCGCCACGCCAGGCGTAGCAAGCGCTCGCCATGCTGATGGGCCAATTGCGCGAGTTGTGGGCTGTCCCTGCCACTGGCAGCCACTTGGTGGCCCTGTTCGAGTAATCCGGCCACGAGCGCAAGACCTAATCCATTGGTCGCTCCTGTGATCCAGAACCTACGTGAGTTTTGCAAGGTGCATCCTTCTGCTCCTGCCAGTCGGACAGCCCTTTGAAGGCTGCCAAGGCGCGCTGGCGACTACGTGCGAGATCGACGATCGGGCTCGGGTATGAATATGTAGCAAAAAGATCGGCAGATTTCACCGGTAGATGAATAGATTTTTCATCAAGCGCCTTCAATTCCGGTAACCAATGACGAATGAAGCGACCCTTGGGGTCAAAGCGCTGTGACTGCGTGACGGGGTTAAATATCCTGAAATAGGGCACTGAATCGGTTCCGGTAGAGGCACTCCATTGCCAGCCGCCGTTATTGGCAGCCAGATCACCGTCGATCAGATGCCGCATGAAGTGCCGCTCGCCGAGACGCCAGTCGATCAATAGATTCTTGCTCAGGAACATCGCAACGATCATCCGCAGGCGATTATGCATCCAGCCGGTTTCGAGCAGCTGGCGCATGGCGGCATCGATCAGGGGGAAGCCGGTGCGGCCTTCTTGCCAGGCTTTGAAGTCCTGCGGTGCGTCGCGCCAGGGCAGGGCATCGGTGTGTGCACGGAACGGGCGATGGCGGGACACCTGTGGATAACCCACCAGAATGTGCTTGTAGAACTCGCGCCAGAGCAGCTCGTTGATCCAGGTCTGAACGCCGACGCTGCCGCTGTCGAACTCGCCGCGGTTGGCCGACAGTGCAGCGTGCAGGCACTGACGCGGGGAGATCACCCCGGCAGCCAGGTAAGCCGAAAGCTGGCTGGTACCGGGCTCGGCCGGCAGGTCGCGTAATTGCAGGTAGTCGTCGATCGCATCATCGATGAAAACAGCCAGCCGCCGCTGTGCCTCGGCTTCGCCTGCGGGCCAGTGGTCACGCAAGGCGCGTGGTGGTTGCTCGAAACCGTCGATGCGCTGAGGAATGGGGTCGCTGGCAATGGGCTGCGCCGCCTGCGCTTTGACCTTGGGCGCCAAGCCCGGCAAACCGTGGTGCAGCCGATCGAGGCAGGCGCGCTTGAATTGGCCGAACACCTGGAAGTACTGGCCACTGCGTGTCAGCACGCTACCCGGCGGCAGCAACAGCTGGTCGAGGTAGCTATGGGTGCTGATCGAGGATTGCTCAAGCAGGGCAACGGTCGCGTCATCACGGCGCTGTTCGTTGATGCCGTATTCCTCGTTCCAGTGCACCGCCTGGACCTGATGCGTGCGGCAGACCTCCAGCAGTACCTGCGGCACGTCGTGCCAAGTGTCTGTTTCGCGGATCAGCAACGGTATGTTCAGCTGCTCCAGTGACTGGCGCAGCTCGCGCAGGTTGCGCAGCCAGAAGTCGACTTTGCACGGCGCATCGTCATGGCTCAGCCATTGTCCCGGGCTGGCGATCCAGATGGCCAGGGTCGGGCCACGTTCGCACGCGGCGCTCAAGGCGGTGTTGTCATCGATGCGCAGGTCGCTGCGCAGCCAGATCAATTGCATGAAGATTTCATCTCTACAGGTGTCACTGTCATTGCTGCAGAAGGCGCAAGGCAGCCTGGGGGGTATCGAACACGTACAGCTCGGCCAATCCGAAGGCGTGCAGCTGGGCTTCATGCAAGGAAACCGTCTCGCCGCCCAGCAGTTTCAACCCCGGAATGCCTTGCAGGGTGCGCTCCAGCTGCGGCGCGTCGATGCGGGGGCCCAGTTGCAGTAACAGCGCGCGTGGTTGCAGCTGGTTGACGGCGCGGATCAACTGCGCGCCGCTGACCGGCTGCTCGAGGATCTCGACCGGGTAGCCGCTGCTGGTCAGTAGCCAGGCGCAGAGCCACAGCTGGGCATCGAAGCTGCGTTCGCTGTCGACCGCCAGCAGCACGGCAGCGCCCTGCAGTTGCTGGTTATCGTGGTAGACCCGGGCACCGAGCTTGCTGCGTAGCCAGGCGTGGAAAAACGCCTGTTCCAGGCGTGCGTTGAAGTGGCTCTGCCAGCGCCGCGCAAGACTCTGCAGCAACGGCAGCAGCAGTTGCTCGCAGAGGGTGATCGCCGGATACAGCGCCATCGCCTGATTGAGCTGCTGGTCGAGGGCGCGCTGGGACAGGCTGCCGATCGCGTCGACAAGGGCGTGCTCACGGGGCTGCCAATCGCCTTTGGGGGCGTTGCTCGGTGCCCGCTCCAGCAGCTCGCGCACCTGGCCCACCGACGCACCGCGCTCCAGCCAACTGAGAATGGCCTGGACCCGCTCTACCTGTTCCAGTGGATACAAACGGTGCCCTTTTGGCGTGCGCTGAGGCTTGAGCAGGCCATAGCGACGCTCCCAGGCACGCAAGGTGACCGGGTTGACCCCGGTGCGGCGCGCCAGTTCGCCGATGGGCAGGAGAGTTTCAGACTGCATTGCGTAAACCTAGGCTCTCGGGGTGGGGCTGCAGGTAGGCCTGCTCATTCAGGTACGGGTCGGGGTGGTTGCGCAGGTGATGCTTGAGCAAGGTCAGCGGCACTACCAGTGGCACGATACCTTGCTGGTATTGACCGATCAGCTGCTGCAGTTCTGCTCGATCATCCTGGTCGAGTGCGTCGCGCAGGTAGCCGCTCAGGTGCTGCAGGACATTGCTGTGAGTACCTCGACTGGCACAACGGCGCAGTGCCTGCATCAGCTGGCTGAAGTAGCGTGGGCCGACTTCCTGCGGGTCGTCGTCCTTGCGCAGGGTGCCCAGCAGGCGACCGAGCTCGCGATAGGCCTTGGGATTGTTGGCCATCAGCATGTATTTGTAGCGCGCATGGAAGCGCATCAAGGCGCCGCGGCTGAGCCCGGCGGCAAGCTGCTGCTGCCAGTCGGCATAGGCGTACACGCGGCTGATGAAGTTTTCTCGCAGTACCGGGTCATGCAGGCGGCCTTCCTCTTCAACGGGCAGGTCGGGACGGCGCGCGCAAAAGGCGTCGGCATAGGCTCCGCGCCCCCCTTGGGCGGCCGGATAACCGTTGTCCTGATAAACCTTGACCCGCTCCAGACCGCATGACGGCGACTTCTGCATGAAGATGTAGCCGCAGACATCGCCGATCTCATGGGCCATTTGCTCACCATAGGCGCGCAGCGGGCCCGACAGGTCCATGCCGGGATTACGCGTTGCGACCACTTCGGGTCGCTGCGGGTCACCCACCAGGCGAATCGGGTCGCGCGGGATACCCAGGCCGATGGCAACCTCAGGGCACAGCGGCACCCATTCAAAATGAGCTTCAAAGGTCGAGAGGCAGAGATCGGAAGCCTTGTGGCCTGCGTTGTAGCGCACGCTGTGGCCGAGCAGGCAGGCACTGATGCCGAGGCGGGGTTTCGACGTGGCGTTCATCGCTGTCTCCAGAAAAACTTGTACAGGCATGTCGCTTATGTACAAGTCTATTCCAGCACAGCCTTAAAGTTATGCAAACCTTTATTTCTGTATAGCTTTACCGACCATCAGTCGAGATGCTCAAGCAAGCGCCTCGCGGCTTCCTGGCCACTGAGCCAGGCACCCTCGACGCGGCCAGACAGGCACCAGTCGCCGCACGCGTACAAACCCAGGTCAGCATCCGCCAGCGCGCCCCATTCATGGCTGCCGGCAGGCCGTGCATACAGCCAACGATGAGCCAGGGCAAAGGTGGGAGCAGGGATCACACAGCCGACCAGTTCGGCGAACTCGCCCCACAGCTGTTCGATGACTGCTTCCTTGGTCAGATCGATGTGCTGCTTGCTCCATTCCGAGGTGGCGTGCAGCACCCAGGTGTCGAGGTGCTCGTCGCGGCCAGGCTTGCTCCGGTTGCGTGCCAGCCAGTCGAGCGAATTACCTTGCACGAAGCAGCCTTGCATCGGCGTGTCGAGCGGGGTTTCGAAGCCCAGGGCGATGGCCCAGGTCGGCTCCATCTGCACACCTGCGGCAACCGCAGCCAGCTTCGGCGTGGCCGCCAAAAGCGGGGTGGCCTGGGGCGCGGGCACGGCAATCACCACCCGGCTGAACGGCCCGTGACTGTTGCCTTCGGTGTCCTGCAGATGCCAGTACTGCTTGCCGCGAAACACTTCGGCAATGCGGCAACCGAAATTGACCGTGACATCCTTGAGCAAGCCGCGAGTGATGGCGCTCATGCGCGGTACGCCCACCCAACGGATCTGCTCGTCCGGGGAGGGGGTCAGCACGCCCTCGCGATAGTTGTAGAGCTGCGGCTTCCATTGCTCGGCCCAACCGGAGGCGACCCAGTGCTGGACCTGTTCGACGAAGCGTCGATCACGCGCGGTAAAGTACTGCGCACCCAGATCAAGCGCGCCGGCATCGCTGCGTTTGCTGGCCATGCGGCCGCCGCTGCCGTGGCCCTTGTCGAACAAGTGAACGGTCTGCCCGGCCTTCTGTAGGGCCTGGGCTGCGGAAAGGCCGGCGATACCGGCACCGATGATGGCAATAGGTACTGTCATGATGGCCTCATTTGAACCTAGCTATAAGCAGATTACGCGGTCAGGCAAACCTGTACAATGCACAATGTTTGTATAAGGTTATTCCGCTCGATAGGTCAGCTTGGCCTATGTTTATCCGAGAGCGTTCGGTCAAAAAAGTGCCTTGATCTTAAAAATAGACCACGGCCGCCCTCTGCGAGGACACAGCCATGCATATATTGCTGACCGGCGGTACTGGCTTGATAGGCCAGCACCTTTGCCAGTTCTGGATTGGCCAAGGCCATCGCCTGACCGTCTGGAGCAGACGCGCTGAACAGGTGCCCCGATTGTGTGGTGCCAGCGTGCGCGGTATTGCCCGCTTGGAAGACCTCGATCCCGGGGAAACCGTGGATGCGGTGGTCAACCTTGCCGGTGCGCCGATTGCCGACCGGCCGTGGACGGGCGCCCGGCGCAACTTGCTGTGGGCCAGCCGAATCGCGCTGACCGAGCAGTTGCTGGCCTGGCTGGAGCAACGTCAGCAGCGCCCCGAGGTGCTGATTTCAGGCTCAGCGGTGGGCTGGTATGGCGACGGCGGCGAGCGTGAGCTGAGTGAAGCCTCGCCACCGGTGAAGGCAGATTTCGCCAGCCAGTTGTGCATCGCCTGGGAAGAAACCGCACAGCGTGCGCAGGCCCTTGGCATCCGTGTGGTTTTGCTGCGCACCGGCTTGGTACTCGCCAGCGATGGCGGCTTCCTGGCGCGCTTGCGCCTGCCGTTCAAGCTGGGCCTGGGTGGGCCTCTGGGCAACGGCCGACAATGGATGCCCTGGGTCCATATAGAGGATGAGGTCGCCTTGATAGATTTTCTCGTGCATCACACTGACGCCAGCGGTCCCTATAATGCCTGCGCGCCGGAGCCGGTGCGCAACCGCGAGTTCGCCAAGCGCCTGGGCAAGACGCTGCATCGCCCGGCCCTGCTACCGGTGCCGGCCTTGTTGCTCAGGGCCGGGCTCGGCGAGCTGTCGGTCCTGCTCCTGGGTGGGCAGCGTGCCCGCCCGGTACGGCTGCTGGCTGCGGGCTTCACGTTCCGCTTCAACGATCTGCAATCGGCGCTGGACGACCTGTCCAGCCGCCTCTGACATAGGACGCTGCATGACCGATCATGCCCTGCTGCTGGTCAACCTGGGTTCGCCAGCCTCCACTTCGGTGGCCGATGTGCGCCGTTACCTCAATCAGTTCCTCATGGACCCCTACGTGATCGATCTGCCGTGGCCGGTACGCCGCTTGCTGGTGTCGCTGATCCTGATCAAGCGCCCCGAGCAGTCGGCCCACGCCTATGCCTCGATCTGGTGGGATGAAGGTTCGCCACTGGTGGTATTGACCCGCCGTCTGCAGGCGGCGATGGTCGAGCACTGGCCGCATGGCCCGGTGGAAATGGCCATGCGCTATGGCCAGCCGGCATTACCTGATGTGCTGGACCGTCTGGCCGCACAAGGGGTGCGCAAGGTGACCCTGGCGCCACTGTATCCGCAGTTTGCCGATAGCACGGTGACCACCGTGATCGAACAGGCGCGACAGACCATCAGCGAGCGCCAGTTGCCGCTGCAGATGCGCGTACTGCAGCCGTTCTATGACCAGCCGAGGTACATCGATGCCTTGGTGGCCAGCGCCCGGCCGCACCTGCAGCAGGACTACGATCACCTGCTGCTGAGTTTCCATGGTTTGCCCGAGCGCCATCTGAAAAAGCTCGACCCGACCGGCAAGCACGACTTCCGGGCGGCCGATTGTTGCCTGGATGCCAGTGCCGAGATGCGCGCGGTGTGCTATCGCGGCCAGTGCATGGCCACGGCCAAGTCTTTTGCGCAGCAGATGGGCATTGCCGAAGGCAAGTGGTCGGTGTCGTTCCAGTCGCGCTTAGGCCGGGACAAGTGGATCGAGCCGTACACCGAGACGCGCCTGGACGAGTTGGCCAAGGCTGGGGTGAAAAAGCTGTTGGTGATGTGTCCGGCGTTTGTGGCCGACTGTATCGAAACGCTGGAGGAGATTGGCGACCGCGGGCGCGAGCAGTTTATCGAGGCGGGGGGCGAAGAGCTGGTGCTGGTGCCGTGTATGAATGATCACCCGGAGTGGGTGAAGGCATTGGCCGGGATGTGCGAGACCGCTTGATCTGAGGGGCCGTGCTGGCCTCTTCGCGGGTCAAGCCCGCTCCTACAGGGCTGTGTAAATTCTGTAGGAGCGGGCTTGACCCGCGAAGAGGCCAGCACGGCCCGCTCAATCCAATGCCAGCAATCAGGGCAACTGATCATCCAGCTTCTTGTTTTTCCAGCTGTCATTGCCTGGCAGAAGCAGGTTCAAGGCGATCGCCACTACAGCGCACAGCGAAATTCCTTTCAGGCCCCAGTCATCCGGGCCGTCACCGCTGCCAATCAGCACGCCGCCGATACCAAACACCAGCGTCACCGAAACGATCACCAGGTTGCGCGCTTCGCTCAGGTCTATCTTGTGGCGGATCATGGTGTTCATGCCCACCGCAGCGATCGAACCGAACAGCAGGCAGAGGATACCGCCCATCACCGGAACTGGAATGCTCTGCAGCAGCGCGCCGAACTTGCCGATGAAGGCCAGGGTGATGGCGAATACCGCCGCCCAGGTCATGATCTTCGGGTTGTAGTTCTTGGTCAGCATCACCGCGCCGGTCACTTCGGCGTAGGTGGTATTGGGCGGGCCGCCAAACAGGCCGGCAGCCGTGGTGGCCAGGCCATCACCGAGCAGGGTGCGGTGCAGGCCGGGTTTTTTCAGGTAGTCGCGACCGGTCACGCTACCCACCGCAATGACCCCACCGATGTGTTCGATCGCGGGCGCCAAGGCGACCGGAACGATGAACAGGATCGCCTGCCAGTTGAACGCGGGCGCCGTGAAGTGCGGCAGCGCAAGCCAGGGCGCCGCGGCGATCTTGGCGGTATCGACCACGCCAAAGGCGAACGACAGGGCAAACCCTACCAGCACCCCGGAAATGATCGGCACCAGGCGGAAGATGCCCTTGCCGAACACCGCCACGATCAGCGTGGTGAGCAGGGCCGGCATGGAAATCAGCATGGCGGTCTGGTACGGGATCAGCGTCGCGCCGTCCCCGCCCTTGCCCATGGCCATATTGGCGGCAATCGGCGCCATGGCCAGGCCGATGGAAATGATCACCGGGCCAATGACCACCGGTGGCAGCATGCGATCGATAAAACCCGTGCCCTTGATCTTCACCATCAAGCCCATGAAGGTGTAGACGAAGCCTGCCGCCATTACCCCGCCCATGGTCTCGGCCAGGCCGAACTGGCCTTTGGCAAGGATGATCGGGGTAATGAAGGCGAAGCTCGAAGCGAGGAACACCGGCACCTGGCGGCCGGTCACCAGCTGGAACAGCAGGGTGCCGATACCAGCGGTGAACAGCGCCACGTTAGGGTCGAGGCCGGTGATCAGCGGCATCAATACCAGCGCGCCGAATGCCACGAAGAGCATCTGCGCGCCCGAGACGACCTGGCGCCAAAGCGGGTCGTTGAAGCCGTCCTGCATGATCAGGCGTCCTTCTGCTTGGTGCCGAAGATCTTGTCGCCGGCATCGCCCAGGCCAGGGATGATGTAGCCATGTTCATTGAGGCGCTGGTCGATCGACGCGGTGTAGATCTGGACGTCTGGGTGCGCGTTCTCGACCGTGCCAATGCCTTCTGGTGCGGCGACCAGGACCATCGCACGGATTTCCTTGCAGCCGGCTTTTTTCAGCAGGTCGATGGTGGCAACCATCGAGGCGCCAGTGGCCAGCATCGGGTCGATGATCAGCGCCAGGCGCTGGTTGATGTCCGGGGCGAGCTTTTCCAGGTAGGTGTGCGCTTCGAGGGTTTCCTCGTTACGCGCCACGCCCACGGCGCTGACCTTGGCGCCTGGGATCAGGCTGAGCACGCCGTCGAGCATGCCGATGCCCGCGCGCAGGATCGGCACTACAGTGATCTTCTTGCCGGCGATTTTCTCGACCTGGACTTTACCGCTCCAGCCGTCGATCTCGTAGGACTCCAGCGGCAGGTCCTGGGTTGCTTCGTAGGTCAGGAGCGCGCCGACTTCCTGGGCGAGTTCGCGAAAATTCTTGGTGCTGATATCGGCACGGCGCATCAGGCCGAGCTTGTGGCGGATCAGCGGATGGCGGATCTCACGAGTGGGCATAGGGGGAGGGCTCCGGAAGGCGGGCAAAAAAACCGCGCTAGATTAATCTATTCAGCCTGAGCTGTCGCTTCGTCATTGAGCACGTTAGTCCATAAACGCTTGATCTGGGACGAGGGGATGCGTACCTTTGCCCGCTTTTCCGATTCCGACCCCCTTGGAGAGCGCCATGTCCGCCGATCTCGAGCACATCCGTCAAGTCATGCGCGAGGCTGACTGCCTGTACAACGAAGCCGAGGTCGAAGCGGCCATCGCCAAGGTGGGTGCGCACATCTGCCAGGAACTTCACGACAAGAACCCGGTGGTGTTCTGCGTGATGAACGGCGGCCTGATCTTTGCCGGCAAGCTGTTGACGCACCTGCAGTTCCCGCTCGAAGCCTCGTACCTGCACGCTACCCGCTACCGCAACCAGACCAGCGGCGGTGAACTGTTCTGGAAGGCCAAGCCGGAAGTGTCGTTCATCGATCGCGACGTGCTGATCGTCGATGACATCCTCGACGAAGGCCATACCCTCAGTGCCATCATCGAGTTCTGCAAGCACGCTGGCGCCCGTGCGGTATACACCGCCGTGCTGATCGACAAGGACCACGACCGCAAGGCGAGCCCGGACCTGAAAGCCAATTTTGTTGGCCTGCCGTGTGTCGATCGTTACATCTTTGGTTATGGCATGGACTACAAAGGCTACTGGCGCAACGCCAATGGCATCTTTGCCGTAAAAGGCCTGTAACCGCATCGGCCGCTCCTACGAGATTATCGCTACACCTGTAGGAGCGGGCTTGCCCCGCGAACACCGGCATAGCCGGTGCCATGCTAGAGTGCCCCTTCATGCCAAGGAGCCTTTCATGCGTGCGTTTATCCCCCTCTTGCTGGCGGTGAGTCTGCCGCTGTCTGCGGCACCCTTGCACAGCCAGTTCCTCCCGCCTGATGACCAGTCCCTGCGCCAGGAAGTACCAACCGGCCAGCAGCTGCTGCAGGTCACCGATTATTCGGTAGTGGTCGGCACCCAGCGTCAATCCGACCAACAGCCGATCCCGATCACCGCCTCGTTGCAGATGCGTCTCAAGGGCAAGCCGCTGAGCAAGGGCGCGACCATCAGCCAGGTCCTGCTCACGTTTGATGGCGAAGCCGGCAAGAGCCTGAAAAAGCCGGTTTACGACGAGAAGACCCGCACCCTCGCCCTGAACTATCCGATGGCCGATTACCGGGTGATCATGGACCTGCTGCGCAACGAGACCCTCTATGTGCAGTTTCTCAGTTACGCCAACGGCCACATCTGGGCCGACTTGCACACCGGCACTGTACGTACGCGTTGAGGGCTGTGCGCTGCGGGGGGTAAACTGCCGGCCTTTGAAATTCCGTGATGGCCCAGTTGGAGTCGGCAATGCGTAAAGACAAGAAGCAAGTGATTGGTGACGAGATCAGCGACGACTACATCAAGTCGTTCCTTCAGTATGACCCGGCCGATGGCGTGACCTCGCCGTCGCTGCACAAGCTGGTCAAGGCCTACCGTGGCCTGCGCATTGACGACTTCGAGCGTTTTGTCGGTTTCTTCGTCGAGGCTGGCTACGACCTGGATGGCAAGGATGAACACGGGCAGACGTTTGCCCAGCAGATCGGCGATCAGCGCCAGGCGCCTGAGTACATCGAGATCATCGACAAGGCCCGTGGTTGATCGCTTCACAGCCTGCAGGCGCCGGTTAGACTCGCGCACAGGCCGCGCCTGACGCAGCCAAAAAAAAACGCCCCGAGGGGCGTTTTTTGTTTCAGCTGACTCAGGCGTAATGCTGAGCCGGGCTGCTTTCGACCATTTCCAGCGCCTCGTCGTTGTAGTCGCTGATCTTGCGATACAGCGCTGCATCGGTGGCCAGGACCTTCTCGCGAGCGGGGAAGATTTCCTTGAGCTTGGCAGCCCAGGCACCCTTGGTCTGCTCGGGGAAGCAGCGTTCGATCAGCTCGAGCATGATCGAAACCGTCACCGAGGCACCCGGCGAGGCACCCAGCAGGGCCGCCAGGCTGCCGTCTGCGGCCGATACCAATTCGGTACCGAACTGCAAGATGCCGCCCTTCTTCGGGTCCTTCTTGATGATCTGCACGCGCTGACCGGCCACTTCCAGGCGCCAGTCCTCAGCCTTGGCTTCGGGGTAGAAGCGGCGCAGGGAATCCAGGCGCTGCTCCATCGACTGCATCACTTCGCTGACCAGGTACTTGGTCAGGTCCATGTTGTCGCGGGCTACGGCCAGCATCGGGCCGATGTTGCCCATGCGTACCGACAGCGGCAGGTCGAAGAACGAACCATGCTTGAGGAACTTGGTAGTGAACCCAGCGTACGGCCCGAACAGCAGCGATTTCTTGCCATCGACCACGCGGGTATCCAGGTGCGGCACGGACATCGGTGGGGCGCCGACAGCGGCCTGGCTGTAAACCTTGGCCTGGTGCTGCTTGACGATCTCCGGGTTGTCGCAACGCAGCCATTGGCCGCTGACCGGGAAGCCACCGAAGCCTTTGCTTTCGGGGATGCCGGAGGCCTGCAGCAGGGGCAGGGCGGCACCACCAGCGCCAAGGAAGACGAAGCGGGCGTCGACTTCACGGCTGCCGCCGCTGTTGACGTCCTTGATGCTGACCGTCCAGCCGCTGCCGTTGCGGCGCAGGCCGACGACTTTCTTGCTGTACTTGACCTGCGTTTGCGGGGTATTGCCCAGCAGCTTCAGCAGTTTGTTGGTGAGGGCGCCGAAGTTGACATCGGTGCCTTTCATCACGCGGGTTGCAGCAATCTGCTGGTCGGCCGGACGGCCGGGCATCATCAGCGGCATCCACTCGTTCATCACCGCCTTGTCTTCGGTGTACTCCATCTCGGCGAAGGCGTGATGCTGCTTGAGCAGCTCGAAACGCTTCTTGAGGAAGGACACACCTTTGTCACCTTCGACGTAGCTCAGGTGCGGCACGGGGTTGATGTATGCACGTGGCGAGCCGAGGCCGCCTTTCTTGCTCAGGTACGCCCAGAACTGGCGCGAAACCTCGAACTGAGTGTTGATGTGCACGGCCTTCTTGATGTCGATGCTGCCATCGGCGGCCTGGGGCGTGTAGTTCAGCTCGCACAGGCCAGCGTGGCCGGTACCAGCGTTGTTCCAGGGGTTGGAGCTTTCCGCAGCCCCGGAGTCCATCGCTTCGACGACCTCCAGCTTGAGGGTCGGGTCGAGCTCTTTGAGCAGTACGGCCAGGGTGGCACTCATGATGCCCGCGCCTACCAGTACTACATCAACCGATTCGTTCTGCGCCATTAACGCGTCTCCACAATCTACAGCACCTAATTGACAGCATAGGATCTCTGGGGTTGCCAGGATCGCCATGGCCGACTCTTCGCAGTTCTTGCAACTTCCGCGGACACCGCCAATCAGTCTCAGGGTTCGTCTATTGAACGCTGTTTGCCGCGGGTGCGGCAATTCGACTTATGGTCAAGGTGCCCGACGTGCGTTATGGACCGGCCTCAGTGACTCATCGAGGATGAGCGCAATTGCCGGCCATTAGGGGCCGTTCGGGACACATCTGCTGCTTTTGCACATGCCAGACTGTTCATTTTGCTCGCCACACTCTTGTGAAGTTGTGAAAACCCGTTTTTTCACGCTCTTTTGGAGACGTGAACCTCAAAAAGGGACTGCGCGATGGCAACCCACAGGTTCATGCAAAGCAGAAGGCCAGAAAAAGCAGGCACGACAGCCGATGCAAGACCTGAAGTGGAAGGCTCTCTGTGGGCGAGGCGGTGAAGGTGCCGGGGTCAAGCGGCAGGTGCGGGGCCCGATCAGGAGACGTCCTTATAATCGGGGGGAGATTATAGCGATGTCGCGGGCAGAAAGGTCGTTATTCGGAGTTTTTATTGCAGCGTTTGTCAGGCTGGCAGGCTGCGCTGCTGCCAACGGCGGGTTGCACGGGCGCAAACTCGGGCGCTGGAAGGCAGTGGCTGGCCCAGCCAGCCGAGGTAGGCTTCGCTGACCTGAACCCAGCCGCTGCCGCCTGGAGGCTGTGCGCAGTGCTTGAAGGCCAGGCATTTGCCGTCGTAATCGAGACGGGCATAAGTACGCGGGCGTGAGCGTTGCCAGAGCAGGTTCCAGAGCGAGCGCATAGTAGTGATGTCCTGTTTCGAGTGGGCTGGCGCAAGCATAACGGTCAGCTCATGAAACCTGTGTGACAGCCACTTGCCGCTTGGGGCTTGGGGCTAGTTATACTGTGGGACTTAGACGCATTTTCTGGAGAAACGCGCATGTTGCAACGTCTGCTGTTCGGTTTGATCGCGGTGGCCAGCCTGAGCCTGGTCGGTTGTGCCCACAGCCCGCAACAACTCAGCCCGCAACCCAAGCTCACCGCCCAGCTCAACCCGGTCGGCCGTGGCCAGCCGGTGGTGGTCAAGGTGGTTGATGGTCGTGCTTCGCAGTCGCTTGGTACCCGCGGTGGCATGTACCCGGAGACCAGCACCATCAGCGTCACCGGCAACGATGTGCTGCCCAAGCTGCAGGCCCAGGCTGAAGCCGCAGTGCGCCTGCTTGGCTTTACGCCGACCGCCAATGCCAACAATGCGCCGCAGCTGACCGTGACCTTGGCCGAGCTGAAGTACCAGTCGCCCAAGGACAAGATGTATGTGACCGAGGCAACCATTGGTGCGACCTTCCGTGCTGACGTAGCCAATGCCAATCGTCGTTACAGTGGTCGCTATGGTGCTTCGCTGGACCAGCGTTTTGGGATGGCGCCGAATCAGGAAACCAACACCAAGCTGGTTAGTGATGTGTTGAGTGATGCGCTGACCCGCTTGTTCAAGGATCCGACCATTGGTCAGGTGCTTGGCGAGTAAGGCTGAGCTGACATTAAAAAGCCCGCTGCCTTGGGTGATCCGGCAGCGGGTTTTTTTTGGGTTTTTTACGGTGTGTCGCTGATGTTTGGGGTGGATCTGAGGGCGGGTTGTGGGCTTATCCATTTGGTGTGGTGACGCCACTGGCCCCTTCCGCCCTTACGGCCATCCCTTTCAAGGTGCTCTGAAATTGCGCTTGGCGTGAGCTCGCCGGGGCCGCTGCGCGCCCCTGGCGAGCTCAAGCCAAAGAAAAATTCAGAAAAATGCAAAGACCTTGAAAGGGATGGCCCTTACGGCGGGTCACTTTTTTTCTTGGAAAAAAGTAACCAAAAACCGCTTGCTCCATCATACGGCCCTTCGCTGCGCTACGGGTTCCCTCGCTCCGGTCTTGCTCCGGGAGGACCGCGCTGTACGGCCCATCCTGGGCCTCAGCGCTTTCCGGCCATCCATGGCCTCCACCTCCCTGCGCAAGACCTCCACTCGGCCTCCTGAAGTCGCTGTAGATCAAGAGCAAGATCAAGATCAACAGCCAGGGCAACGGGGGGCAGGCGAATCGCTGCGCTCTCGCTTTGTTTATTTACCAGCGGATTTGTGGGGTGGCTGGCAGGGCTGCGCCCTGTGATTTGCGTTGCCAGTACCGGCCTCTTCGCGGGACAAGTCCGCTCCTACAGGTATTGCGCCGAATTCAAAAATTGCGCAGATCCTGTAGCGGGCTTGCCCCGCGAAGAGGCCCGAATATCCACCACCCATGCCACTATCAAAAATAACGCCAGCCCAGACGCCGCCCGTAACTTCGCGACTTCAGGAGACCTCCACTCGGCCTCCTGAAGTCGCTGTAGATCAAGAGCAAGATCAAGATCAACAGCCAGGGCAACGGGGGGGCAGGCGAATCGCTGCGCTCTCGCTTTGTTTATTTACCAGCGGATTTGTGGTGTGGCTGGCAGGGCTGCGCCCTGCGATTTGCGTTGCCAGTACCGGCCTCTTCGCGGGGCAAGCCCGCTCCTACAGGTATTGCGCCGAATTCAAAAATTGCGCAGATCCTGTAGGAGCGGGCTTGCCCCGCGAAGAGGCCCGAATAACCACCACCCATGTCACTATCAAAAACAACGCCAGCCCAGACGCCGCCCGTAACTTCGCGACTTCAGGAGGCCGAGTGGAGGTCTTGCGCAGGGAGGTGGAGGCCATGGATGGCCGGAAAGCGCTGAGGCCCAGGATGGGCCGTACAGCGCGGTCCTCCCGGAGCAAGACCGGAGCGAGGGAACCCGTAGCGCAGCGAAGGGCCGGATGCAGGAGCAGGCGGTTTTTGGTTACTTTTTTCCAAGAAAAAAAGTGACCCGCCGTAAGGGCGGAAGGGGCCCGAAAAGCCACCACATCAAATGGATAAGCCCACAATTCCTAAGCCAAGCCAAGCCAAGCCAAGCCAACTGGCGAAACACCAGCCTCAGGCCGCCTCTATATGAAAGTCGAGCACGCTGAAGCCCGTCTGCACGTCAACCTCCGGCAGACACTCGTGTGCATGCCCACCGAGAGCGCAGTAAACCAACCACCGACGATCCTGCACATTGATCGACAAACCATCAATCAGCGCCTCTTGTTCATCGCTCTGGACAACGAGGTACAACCGGTCCTGGTTTTCGGCATGCAGCATGGCAAGCTCCCTGAGAGGAAAAGGCCGACAGCGTGGCCTGTTCTCATGACGAGCTAGTGACAGATGAAATTTAGTGACAGTTGGTCGTAAAAGACCGGCGAGCGGGGTCGGCTTGGGTAGAATGCCCGGCTTTATTGTCGCTACTGCGAGGCCATGCGATGTCGTTGCAAGTGCTCTGGGGCCTGCTGGCTGCCCACCCGGCCAAGCTGATCAATCTGTTCGCGCTGCTCATTACCTGTCCAGGCGGGCTGCTGGTGCACAGTGCGCGGCGACGTGCGGTGATAACCCGCGAAAACCTCGCGGTCGATGAAGGCCAGGTGGATGCGATTGACCGGCGCGTGCCGCGTTACTACTACATCCTCGGCTTCTCTTGCCTGGCGATGTCGCTACTGTTGTCTTGGTTCAGCACCTGGGTCTGAAGCCCCGAGCCTGCTAGGCAGGCCTTGCCCGAGCGGTTGGCAAGGGCCGCAACGCGGCCCCATCAGGATCACGCAACCGGGCTTTGCGCCTTGACCTGATACTGGTTGCGCACCGGCGTCGCGTACTGCAGCACCAGGTACGGCTGATGCTCGACCGGGCACGCATCCAGGCGCCGCTGCCATTCTTCCTTGGCCCGCGCCAGCTCTTCCCCAGGGAACAGCTTGTCCGCTGCAGGCACCTGCAGTGCAGGGTCGGCCTCGCTCCACATCGCATAGGCCAGGTAATGCACCGGGAACAGCCGGTAGCCGCCGAGAATCTGCCGGTCGATTTCCTGGGCCAATTGCTTGGTATCGTCGAAGAACTCGCTCACCGGCGCGGCGAAGTTGATGTGCACCCGGCCTTTATAGCCGGTGATGCCCTTGGCGATACTGTTGTCGTCCTCACCGGGCGCCTTGCTGTAAGTGCCGGTGGTCGCGCGGATGTACAGCTCGCGGGCCTTGGCCTGGTCGCAAGGATCGTACTCGTAGCTGATCGACACCGGGGTCAGGTTCAAGCCCTGGATCACCGCGCCGAAGGGCTCGTCCTTGCGGCTCATGTGGAACATCTTCAGGATCGCCGAATCGGTCCGGTCATCACCGTCCTTGGCGCGGCCCTCAGCCTGGGCAATCCAGATAGAAGCGCCGTCATTGCGGATCGAATGATTGATGTACGCCGAAAGCATCTGGTACGCCGCCAGCTTTTCCCGCCGCCCCGTCAGCGAGCGGTGCACGATGAAGCTCTTGTTCAGGCGCATCATGTCGCTGACAAACGGCTTCTGCAGCAGATTGTCGCCAATGGCGATGCGCGGCGTCGGCAGGCCCGCGTGGTACACCGCATAGTTGACGAAGGCCGGGTCCATCACGATGTCGCGATGGTTGGCCAGAAACAGGTACGCTGTCCCCGACTTGAGCTGCTCGACGCCAGAGTAGGTCACGCCATCGGTAGCATGTTCGATGGTCTGGTCGACGTAGTATTCGACTTTGTCCTGCAGGGTCGATACGCAGCTGACGCCGGCGAACTCCTTGCGCAGGCGACGGGCGATCAGCGGTTTCAGCAGCCAGCCGAAAGCACCGGCGGCACGCGGGAAGCGGAAGTGGGTGAGGATATCGAGGAATGCCGGGTCGCTGAGCAGGCGTGCCAGCACGGCAGGGACCTCAGCGTCGTTGTACGGTCGGATGGCATCGAATTCGCCCATCATGCTCTCTTGTTGGAAACGGCTAGGGTAATAGATAGGGGTCGGGTCCGAAAAACGGCTCGGACACGCGCAAGCCCTGTAAATAGACCGGCAATTATACGCATAAGTCACCGCGGAGGCCGCGATGCTGGAATCTGCACTCTACGATTGTCCCTACTGTGGCGAGCAGGTCGAGACCGCCATCGATCTGTCGGGTGGTGACCAGACCTATATCGAGGATTGCCAGGTCTGCTGTCGCCCGATCATCTTCATCCTGCAGGTGCATGGTGAAGAATGGATGCTGGATGTAAGACGCGAGGATGACGCCTGATGCAGCGAATCTACGAACCGGAAAACCTGCTCGAAGCCGAATTGCTGGTTGCCATGCTCGCCAGCGAAGGCGTCCGCGTGCATGTGGTGGGGCGTGACCTGGTCGGTGCGGCCGGCGAACTTCCCATGCAGGGGTTGCTCGGTCTGGCGGTGGCCGATGAACAGGCCGGGTACGCACGGCAGTTGATCGATGCGTACAATGATGCCCAGCCAGTTGCTGGCGACGAACCGGAGAGTTTCCCCGGCACCCTGATTTGCTAGGTTATTTATCGCCATGTGTGGACGCTACGCCCTGTTTCGCTGGTCCCCGGCCTTCGCTGCCTTGCCGGGCTATCCGGCTGACCAGCAGGCGCAATGGAACATCTCGCCGGGCGCATCGGTGATCATCCAGCGCCAGGTCGACGGCCAGTCACAACTGGCCCGGGCCCGCTGGGGCTTGACCCCGCCATGGCTGACCGACCTCTCCCGCACCCCCGCGCAAGCGCGTGCCGAAACGCTTGTCGAGCAACCGATGTTCCGTGAAGCGTTTCGCCAGCGCCGCTGCCTGATGCCGGCCAATGGCTTTTATGAATGGCGTGGCAGTGTGCGCAAGCGTCCCTATTGGCTGACGCCGGGGGAGGGCGCTGCGCTGTACTTTGCAGGCATCTGGGAGGCCTACCCGGTGCAGGAGCAGGTCTGGTTGAGTTGCGCGGTGGTCACCCAGGCGGCGGTCAACCAGCGTCGACCGCTGATTCTTGACGAGGCCGGGCAGGCGGCATGGCTCGATCCGGATACGCCGCTGGCGCGCCTGCAGGAGTTGCTGGCCAGCCCGCCGGCGGCGTTGCGTGAGCGGGCGTTGGCGAACTTCGTCAATGATCCACGGCTGGATGCGCCGGAGTGCCTGACCCCGGCCTGATGGGGGGACTGTGCCGGCCTTTTCGCGGGGCAAGCTGAACTCCTACAGGGAATGTGCAGACCCTTGTAGGGGCGGGCTTGCCCCGCGAAGAGGCCGGCACAGGCGTCAGAAAACTTCCCTACGGCTCTAGCGGCCCCCGCCTTCAAGCCCTAGGATACGCGGCACGTAAATAGGGAGTGTTGTATGCGTAAGTCATTAGTTGTCAGCCTGTTGAGTGCCGGCGTCCTGCTGGGTGGCTGCCAGGCGGTGAATACCACCAGTGGTGGTGCCGTGGGCGTCGAGCGCAAGCAGTACATGTTCAGCATGCTCTCGACCGATGAGGTCAACCAGATGTACGCCCAGTCGTACCAGCAGACCCTCTCCGAGGCATCGAGCAAGGGTGTTCTGGACAAGAACAGCGCCGAGGCCAAACGTGTTCAGGCCATCGCCGACCGTTTGATCGCTCAGGCCCCACAATTTCGTCCGGACTCGGCGCAGTGGAAGTGGGAAGTCAACGTCATCAAGAGTGACGAGCTCAACGCCAACTGCGGCCCTGGCGGCAAGATCATCGTATACACCGGCCTGATCGATCAGCTGAAGTTGACCGATGCCGAAATCGCGGCGGTCATGGGCCATGAGATTGCCCACGCCCTGCGCGAGCATGGCCGTGAAGCCATGTCCAAGGCCTACGGTGTGCAGATGGCGCGTTCCGGCGCTGGCGCCTTGTTCGGCTTGGGTGAAGGCAGCATGGCCATGGCCGATACGGTCGTGAACTATGCCATGACCCTGCCCAACAGCCGCGCCAATGAAAACGAGGCCGACCTGATTGGCCTGGAGCTGTCGGCGCGTGCCGGCTATGACCCGAATGCCGCGATCACCCTGTGGAACAAGATGACCAAAGCCTCTGAAGGCGCTCCGCCTGAATTCATGAGCACTCACCCGGCGTCGAGCAGCCGCATTGCGTCGCTGCAGGCTGCTATTCCCAAGGTGATGCCGCTGTATCAGGCTGCCAAGAAGTAGTCGAGCTGCACGCTCCAAGCTGAGCAGCCTGCGAACGCGGCTGCTTTTTCTTGTGGCTTGAAGCTTGCCGCTTTGAGCTATCAGCCTACCCAGCCACTGCTCTTCATCGCCGAATACACCGCGACGATCGCCAGGACCACGAACGCAGCTGCAGCCAGGCGGCGGATCAGCGTAAGCGGCAGTTTGTCCGCGGCGAAGTTACCCGCCAATACGACCGGCACGTTGGCGATCAGCATGCCCAGCGTGGTGCCGATGATGACCATGATCAGGTGCGGATACTGCGCGGCCAGCATGACCGTGGCTACCTGAGTCTTGTCGCCGATTTCTGCCAGGAAGAACGCGATCAGAGTGGTCAGGAACGGACCGAAGCGGCGCGCGGTGCTCTCGTCGTCATCCATCTTGTCCGGCACCAGTGTCCACAACGCTGTGGCGGTAAAGCTTGCGGCAAGGATCCAGTGCAGGACCGTTTCGCTGAAAAACCCACTCACCCAGGCTCCGACTGCACCGGCTGCGGCATGGTTGGCCAGGGTGGCGGCGACGATGCCGGCGATGATTGGCCAAGGCTTGCGAAAGCGAGCGGCGAGGATGAGCGCGAGTAATTGCGTCTTGTCGCCAATTTCGGCGAGGGCGACGATTGCGGTGGGGACTAACAAGGATTCCAGCATCAGGCTACCTACGGGGGCGGGTCGACACGGCTATGACACGTACAGCCTTCCCGCCCCGGGTAAGGTGTGCGTGTCATAGGTCTTGTCAAACCCTGGATCCGTCTGCTGCGGACCGTAGGTCGTACGCGCCATGGTCTGAGGACCAAGTATGTTGACGCGTACCGGGCAAGCGAGGGTGCTTGCGGGAGACTACTCCCCTAGGACGGAGCGGATTCTGCCTAGGCGAATTGGTTTCGGCAAGCCCTATTTTGTTAACCGCGTTTTGCCTGATAGATGCGAAAGCCTTGTTCCTCGATGAGCGTTCGGCAGTTGCCCAGCGCTGCCTGGATGTACGGCTGATAGCGCAGGAAGGTGTTCGCAACCAGCCGTAGTTCGCCACCCGATCGCAGATGTTCGGCTGATTTTTTCAGCAGGTTTTCCGAGGCCTGATAGTTGGTGTGCACCCCGCTGTGGAACGGCGGATTGCTCAATATCACGTTCAGCTCGCGTGGCGCGGCATCGATCCCGTCACCACTGATGACCTCCGCTTCCAGGCCATTGGCTGCCAGGGTCAGGCGGCTGCTGGCGACCGCAAAGGCATCGACGTCGAGCAGCGTGACCTGGCTCTGCGGGTAGCGACGCTTGATGATCGAGCCGATCACCCCGGCGCCGCAGCCGAAGTCCAGAACGTGACCGCTTTGCAGGCCGTCGAGGTGTTCCAGCAACAGCGCCGTACCACGGTCCAGACGGCCGTGACTGAAGACCCCGGGCAGGCTGACAATGTGCAGCGGGCCGTCGGCCAGCGGCAGATCGAAGCGCTCTGCCAGGCTTTCCAGCGGCGTGGCGTCGGGGGCGTTGTCGATGGTCACCTGCCACAGCTGGCAGTGGCGTGCGCTGTCGAGCTTGCGCGGTTTGCCGAAGGCCTGCAGCTGCTTGGCCGCACCCTCGATGCCTCCGCGTTTTTCACCCACCAGGTACAGCTCGCGCCCGGCCAGGCGCGAAGCCAGCGCATTGAGCAGGTAGGCGGCCAGGTCGCGTGACTTGGGCAAGAACAGCACTGCCGCATCGAAGGCCACCTCAGGCACGTTGACGCCATGTTGGCTGCGCCCGGCAAAGCGGCTCTCGAGCATGCCCTGGTCGCCCGCGTGCCAGGTCCAGCCATGGGACTGGGGCAGTTGCCCGAGCAGATCGTCGGCGGGCAGGCCGGCGAGCAGTACCGAGCCCTGGAACAGCTCCGCCTGACGGAGCAACACTTCACTGCGCGGGTCCATGGACGACGCCTCCTGAAAAAAGTCGCGCAGTGTAGCAGAGGCTGGCGCTGCTCAGCTGACCACGCGGCGCGGCTGTCCGGCAAAGAACGCCTGGGCGTTCTCGCTGAGCTGGCCGACGATGCGCTGGCGCGACTCCACCGCGCCCCAGGCGCTGTGCGGGGTGATGATCAGGCGCGGGATGTCGGCGGCCAGCAAGGGGTTGCCGTTGACCGGGGGCTCGACGCTGAGCACATCGGTGGCGGCGCCGCCGAGATGGCCACTGCGCAAGGCATCGGCCAGCGCTTGCTCATCGATCAGCCCGCCGCGGGCAGTGTTGACCACCAGGGCGCCGGGTTTGAGCAGTGCCAGTTCGCGGTGGCTGAGCATGTGTCGGGTCTGTTCGGTGAGCGGGCAGTGCAGGGTCAGTGCATCGACCTGCGGCAGCAATTCGTCCAGCGGCAGGCGTCCGGCGCGCGCCGGGCGACCCGGGATCTGCCCGCTCAGCACGCGCATGCCGAACGCCTCGGCCAGGCGCGCCACGGCCCCGCCCAGTTCGCCATGGCCGAGCAGACCGAGCGTCTTGCCCTCCAGTTCGACGATGGGGAAATCCAGCAGGCAGAACTGGCTGGCCTTGGCCCACTGCCCGGCAGCCACTGCCTGGTTGTAGTCACACAGGCGTGTGGCCAGGGCCAGCAGCAAGGCCAAGGTGTGCTGGGCCACCGACGGCGTGCCGTAGCCCTGGCAGTTGCACACGGTGATGCCTTGGGCGCGGGCGGCCTGCAGATCGACATTATTGGTGCCGGTGGCGGCGACCAGGATCAGCTTGAGTTGCGGGTTGGCGGCCAGGGTCGCGGCATCCAGCTGGACCTTGTTGCTGATCACCGCAGTCGCGCCCTGCAGCCGCTCGACCACCTGTTCGGGATGTGTCGAGGCGTACAGTTGCAGGTGGTCGAATGGGGCTTGCAAGGGCGACAGGTCGAGGTCACCGAGGTCGAGCGATTGATGATCGAGAAAGACGGCGCGGCGCGAGCTGGGCATTTGGGGCTCCGGTGGCTGGGGCAGTGTTGTGGGGTCCGCTGACAGTGGCGCAGTGTTGTAGCCAATCACCCGCTCAGTCAATGTCGCCGACGCACTCATACCTCGCCCAAGCAAATCATTCCTTCGGCTGATTTGGCTGTCACATCAGCGCTCTAGAGTAGGCGCCTGACCCCACCGTACTCGAGAAAAGGCCTACCCATGTTGCAGACCCGCATCATCAAGCCCGCCGAAGGTGCCTACCAGTTCCCGCTGCTGATCAAGCGCCTGCTGTTGTCGGGCAGCCGCTATGAGAAAACCCGCGAGATCGTCTATCGCGACCAGGTCCGGCTCACTTATCCCCAACTGCTCGAACGCATCGCGCGCTTGGCCAACGTGCTGACCGAGGCCGGCGTCAAGCCAGGCGATACCGTCGCGGTCATGGACTGGGACAGCCATCGCTACCTGGAATGCATGTTCGCCATCCCGATGATCGGCGCGGTAGTGCACACCATCAACGTGCGTCTGTCTCCCGAGCAGATCCTCTACACCATGAACCACGCTGAGGATCGCCTGGTGCTGGTCAACAGTGATTTCGTCGGGCTTTACCAGGCCATCGCCGGGCAACTGACCACGGTCGAGAAGACCTTGCTGATCACCGACGGCCCGGAAAAATCCGCCGAACTGCCCAACCTGGTTGGCGAGTACGAGCAACTGCTGGCCGCTGCCAGCGCGCATTACGACTTCCCCGATTTCGACGAGAATTCGGTGGCGACCACCTTCTACACCACCGGCACCACCGGCAACCCCAAGGGCGTGTACTTCACCCATCGCCAACTGGTCCTGCACACCCTGGCCGAGTCGTCGGTGCTGGGCAGCATCGACAGCGTGCGCCTGTTGGGCAGCAACGACGTGTACATGCCGATCACGCCCATGTTCCACGTGCATGCCTGGGGCATTCCCTACGCCGCCACCATGATGGGCATGAAGCAGGTCTACCCGGGTCGCTACGAGCCCGACATGCTGGTCAAGCTGTGGCGTGAAGAGAAGGTGACCTTCTCCCACTGCGTGCCGACCATCCTGCAGATGCTGCTCAACTGCCCGACAGCGCAAGGCCAGGACTTCGGCGGCTGGAAGGTGATCATCGGCGGCAGCGCGCTCAACCGTGGCCTCTACGAGGCGGCGCTGGCGCGAGGCATTCAGCTGACGGCAGCCTATGGCATGTCCGAGACCTGCCCGCTGATCTCGGCCGCGCACATCAACGAGGAACTGCAGGCCGGCAGCGACGACGAGCGCGTCACCTACCGGATCAAGGCCGGTGTGCCGGTACCGCTGGTCGAAGCGGCGATCGTCGATGGCGAGGGCCGCTTCCTCCCCGCCGATGGCGAGACCCAGGGCGAACTGGTGTTGCGCGCACCCTGGTTGTCGATGGGCTATTTCAAGGAGCCGGAGAAGAGCGAAGAGCTGTGGGCCGGCGGCTGGCTGCACACCGGCGATGTCGCCACGCTTGACGGCATGGGTTACATCGATATCCGCGACCGTATCAAGGATGTGATCAAGACCGGCGGTGAGTGGATTTCTTCGCTCGACCTCGAAGACCTGATCAGCCGCCACCCGGCCGTGCGCGAAGTGGCGGTGGTTGGCGTCGCCGACCCACAGTGGGGCGAGCGGCCGTTTGCCCTGCTGGTGATCCGCGAAGGACAGAGCCTTGATGCACGCACGCTCAAGGATCACCTCAAGCCGTTTGTCGAAGAAGGTCACATCAATAAGTGGGCCATTCCCAGCCAGATCGCCGTTGTTACTGAAATTCCCAAGACCAGTGTCGGCAAGCTGGACAAGAAGCGCATCCGTGTCGACATCGTCGAGTGGCAGGCAAGCAACAGCGCCTTCCTGTCGACCCTGTAATAATCCGTCGGGTCACCTGCGTGAGCGGCGTGACCCGCGTTGCAGAGAGGACGGCGCCTTGTCAAACGGCAAAATTGCGCCATGCTTGAGCACTGTCAGCTCGCACACCGGACAGGATCGGGGCGGGCGGCAGGCACGGAACGCAAATCACACTTTAGAGGGATCATGCGCCTGTGCCTGCTGGCTATAGTCGGGGCCAGGGGATTTTCAGGAATGGGGGAGGGCGATGCGTGCAACTCGCATCGTCGCGGGCGCAAGCCTGTATGCCGGTCGCTCGGGCCGTTCTTGAAAG
Organism: Pseudomonas sp. BP8; assembly: GCF_017875955.1. Classification (GTDB taxonomy): domain Bacteria; phylum Pseudomonadota; class Gammaproteobacteria; order Pseudomonadales; family Pseudomonadaceae; genus Aquipseudomonas. Next base: position 1,495,241 of record NZ_JAGINK010000001.1, read on the forward strand.
GACTCACTGCCATAACAAAAAAGTACATGGAGTAGCGTCGATGAAATCTGCAAACCCCTTCTGGCGCCGGGCAAAACTGCCCCTTGCCGTCAGTCTTGCTTCCACGCTTGCAAGTCCCGCGTTTGCCGTCAGCTTCAACATCGGGGAAATCGAAGGTCAGTTCGATTCGTCGCTCTCGGTGGGCGCCAGTTGGTCGACGGCCAGCCCCAACAAGAACCTGATCGGGGTCAACAACGGCGGCAAGGGGCTGTCACAGACCTCCGACGATGGTCACCTGAACTTCAAGAAAGGTGAAACCTTCTCGAAGATCTTCAAGGGCATCCACGACCTTGAACTGAAGTACGGCGACACCGGCGTGTTTGTCCGGGGCAAGTACTGGTACGACTTCGAACTCAAGGACGAAAGCCGCCAGTTCAAGGACATCAGCGACTCCAACCGCAAGGAAGGTGCGCAGTCGTCGGGTGCAGAACTGCTCGATGCATTCGTCTACCACAACTACAACATTGCGGACATGCCGGGCACCGTGCGCCTGGGCAAGCAAGTGATCAGCTGGGGTGAAAGTACCTTCATCGGTGGTGGCATCAACTCGGTCAACCCGATCGACGTGGCCGCGTTCCGCCGGCCTGGCGCCGAGATCAAGGAAGGCCTGATCCCGGTCAACATGTTCTACATCTCGCAAAGCCTGACGGACAATCTGTCGGCCGAGGCCTTCTACCAGATCGAGTGGGACCAGACGGTCGTCGACAACTGCGGCACGTTCTTCTCCCAGCCGGACATCATCGCCGACGGTTGCACCGACAACCTGCGCGTACTCAACAGCAGCCGCACCCTCAACGCATTGCCGCCAGTCGCCCAGGGCGTGCTGGCCGCACGCGGCGTGGACTACAACGAGGAAGGCGTGCTGGTGCGCCGCGGGGCAGACCGCGATGCCCGCGACAGTGGCCAGTTCGGGGTTGCCTTGCGCTACATGTTCGAACCACTGGACACCGAATTCGGTGCCTACTTCATGAACTACCACAGCCGTGCGCCGATCTTCAGCGCCACCGGTGCTGCGCCATCGGTGTTCGGCGGCCTGGCTGGCTTGCCGCCCGCGCTGCAGGGGCTGGCGCCACTGATCGTGGCAGGCAACTCGGAGTACTTCGTGGAATACCCCGAAGACATCCGTCTGTATGGCTTGAGTTTCTCCACCACGCTGCCCACCGGTACCGCGTGGAGCGGTGAGATCAGCTACCGGCCCAATGCGCCGGTACAGCTGAACTCTACCGACATCCTGTTCGCCGGTGTCCGCCCGATCGGCGGCGCATTGACCAACGCCTCGTTGCTGACCGGTACCCCAGGGCAGGACCTGCACGGTTACCGGCGCAAGGAAATCACCCAGTTCCAGACCACCTTGACGCACTTCTTCGACCAAGTGATGGGCGCCAGCCGCGTCACCGTGGTAGGTGAACTGGGCGTAACCCACGTGGGCGGCCTGGAAAGCGCCCGTGATGTTCGCTATGGCCGTGACCCGGTCTATGGTCCTGGGCCGTTGCCGGCTACTGGCGGTGCGGATACCTGCATGGCGCTCAACAACAGCACGATCAACGGCGCCGGTGCCGGTGCTTCCACTGCCAACCTCAGCCGCAACTGCGAAAACGACGGTTACACCACCAGCACTTCCTGGGGCTATCGCACCCGGGTGATCTGGGACTATCCGGATGTGTTCGCCGGGGTCAACCTCAAGCCCAACGTGGCCTGGTCGCATGACGTCTCAGGTTATTCGCCAGGCCCTGGCGGCAACTTCGAGGAAGGCCGCAAGGCAATCAGCCTGGGCCTCGACGCCGAGTACCAGAACACCTATACGGCGAGCCTGTCGTACACCAACTTCTTCGATGGCAAGTACACCACGGTGGATGATCGCGACTTCGTTGCGCTCAGCTTCGGCGTGAACTTCTAAGCACTTTGATCCAGGACGACATCAGAATGAACAAGACCAGAAGTCTGCTGAAGGCCGGTGTATTGGGCATGTCCCTGCTGGCGACCAGCGTCATGGCTGCGGTTTCCGCTGACGAGGCGGCCAAGCTGGGCAGTACCCTGACACCGATGGGCGCGGAGAAGGCCGGTAACGCCGATGGCTCGATCACGGCGTGGCAGCCGCTGTCGAAAACCGCTGGCAGCGTCGACGGCAAAGGTTTTCTCTCCGATCCGTATGGCAGTGAGAAACCGAAGTTCACCATCACCGCGCAGAACGTCGAGCAGTACAAGGACAAACTCTCGCCCGGGCAGTTGGCGATGTTCAAGCGCTATCCGGAGACCTACAAGATCCCGGTGTACCCGACCCATCGGGGTTCGACCGTGCCTGATTCGGTGTTTGCCGCGATCAAGCAGAACGCCACCAAGACCACCCTGGTCGAAGGCGGCAACGGCCTGAACGACTTCCAGACTGCGATCCCGTTCCCGATTCCCAAGAGCGGCGTCGAGGTGATCTGGAACCACATCACCCGCTACCGTGGCGGCAGTGTGACCCGCCTGGTGACCCAGGCCACACCGCAACAGAACGGCTCCTACAGCCTGGTCAACTTCCAGGACCAGTTCGTCTTCCGTGACCGGATGAAGGACTTCGACCCCGCCAACCCGGGCAACGTCCTGTTCTACTTCAAGCAGAAGGTCACCGCGCCAGCGCGTCTGGCCGGCACCGTCCTGCTGGTGCACGAGACCCTCGACCAGGTCAAGGAGCCGCGCAAGGCGTGGATCTATAACGCTGGCCAGCGTCGGGTGCGCCAAGCGCCACAGGTGTCCTACGATGGCCCGGGTACCGCAGCCGACGGCCTGCGGACCTCGGACAACCTGGACATGTACAACGGCGCGCCAGACCGTTACGACTGGAAGCTGGAAGGCAAGAAGGAGCTGTTCATCGCGTCCAACAGCTACAAGCTCGATTCACCTTCGCTGAAATATGCCGACATCCTCAAGGCCGGCCACATCAACCAGGACCTGACCCGCTACGAGCTGCGCCGTGTATGGCATGTGGTCGCGACCCTCAAGCCTGGGCAGCGGCACATCTACGCCAAGCGTGACTTCTACATCGACGAGGACACCTGGCAGGCTTCCGTGATCGACCAGTACGACGGTCGCGGGCAACTGTGGCGCGTGTCCGAGGCGCATGCGCAGGACTACTACAACAACCAGGTGCCGTGGTACACCCTGGAAGCGATCTACGACCTGCAGTCCGGTCGTTACCTCGCCCTGGGCATGAAGAACGAGGAGAAGCGTGCCTACGACTTCGGCTTCACGGCCACCAAGAGCGATTTCCAGCCCGCTGCGCTGCGCCAGGACGGTGTGCGCTGATCTGACAGATGTGAAACTCGTGTGACTCCCGAGACGCCCCGGTTAGCCGGGGCGTTTTCGTTACGGCGGTGCATGGCACCGGCTGTGCCGGTGTTCGCGGGGCAAGCCCGCTCCTACAGTTTCAACTGTGGCCCCCGCAGACCCTGTAGGAGCGGGCTTGCCCCGCGAAGAGGGCGTCCCTGAAACGGCGCGATTCGTCTCACTCCCGTCAATCAGTGCTGTTTCTTTTTGTCGTAGTCTTTTTCACGATTAACGCGCCCATCATCTTCAAATGCGCCGAGATACCCGCTAGTCTCGGAAGTCATCCGTACCGCCGAAGTCTTCCCCTTAGAACGAGCCGGCCATGACAGATCTGTCCCGTATGCATGGATTCGCCAGTCAGGCCCTCGGCCTGCTGGACGGGCGTTTCTTTCGGCCACCTTTGCCGGACGGTCATGTCGCGCGCCCGCGTTTGTGCCAGCGACTGCAGGCTGGCCTGGGAGGCCGGCTGTTACTGGTCAACGCGCCGGCAGGCTTCGGCAAAAGCTCCTTGGCCATCGAATTCTGTGAGTCGCTACCTGATCACTGGCGCAGCCTCTGGCTCGGCCTGAGCCAACGCGATGCTGATCCCGGACGTTTCCTCGAGCGCCTGCTGGAAGGGCTGCAGCAGTACTGCCCGGCCTTGGGTGGGCAGGCCATGGGGCTGTTGAAGATGCGTCAGCGTCATCAACCGTTCGCTTTCGAAGAGTGGATCGATGGCTTGCTCGACGAGCTCGCCCTCTACCTGCAAGCCGACACACCCTTGCTGCTGATACTCGACGATTACCACCTGGCCCAAGGCGCGGTGCTTGACCGTTGCCTGCAATTCTTCCTCAACCACTTGCCGCCTGGCATCGTGCTGATGATCACCAGCCGCCAGCGCCCTGACTGGCATCTGGCGCGACTGCGTCTGTCGCGCCAGCTGAGCGAACTCAACGAACAGGACCTGCGCCTCACCGCCGATGAAGCGCTGGCCGTGATTGGTCGGCAGCCGACCGGTTTGCGCGGTCAGGCGCTGGACAACCTGATCCAGCGCAGCGACGGTTGGGTCGCCGGCTTGCGCTTCTGGCAACTGGCCGCCAGCGAGTCGGGTGACGAGCATGCCTTGCCGCAGGCGCTACACGGTGGCGAAGGCCTCATCCGTGATTACCTGCTGGAAGAAGTCATCGATATCCTGCCGGCCGAGGTGCAGGCGTTTCTGTTCGATACCGCCTGCCAGGAGCGCTTCTGTGCCGATCTGTGCGACGCCCTGCGCGCGCGTCAGGACAGCGCCGCAATCCTGCGTTACCTGCAAGCCCATCAGGTCTTCCTGGTACCGCTCGACGAGCACGGCCACTGGTACCGCTATCACCATCTGTTTTCCGACCTGCTACGCAGTCGCCAGGCCAGCGAGCCCCTGGCGGGCCTGCACCTGCGTGCCTGCCGCTGGTTCGAACGCCAGGGCCTGCTCGACGAAGCGGTGGAGCAGGCCCTGCGCGCCGGACACCTGAACGTTGCAGCCGACCTGGTGCAGAGCCTGTCAGAGGAGCAGTTGCTCGCCGAGCAGAACGTCGGCATGTTGCTGCGCTGGAAGATGGACCTGCCCGACAGCCTGCTGATCAGCACCCCGCGCCTGATCGTGCTGTACAGCTGGGCCTTGGGCCTGGCCTGCCAGCTGGATGCGGCCGAAGAGCTGGCGGCTCATCTCAGCCGCTTCCTGCCGGCGCCGTCGGCCACCGCGCAAAAATCCATGCTGGCCCAGTGGCTGGCCTTGAGTGGGGTGATTGCACGCGGCCGAGGCGATCGCCAGAAGACCCTCAACTACTGCATCGAGGCCCTGCAGAGCCTGCCGAACAAGCGCTACGGCCAGCGTCTGGTATGCCTGTCGACCTTGTCCAACCTGGCCGTTGCCGATGCCGATTTCTGGCGTGCGCGCGGTTGGAACCGCGAGGCCCTCGAGCTGGCGCAGCGGGTCGGCAATCCGCTGTTCGAAGCCTTGGCTCATTACGACCGGGCGCGCGTGCTGCATGCCCGTGGCGAAATTCAGCGTGCGCTCGACGAGGTGCGCCAGGGCCTGCAGCGCTTGCAGGGGCTTTCGGCGCAGCGCCTCTATGCTGTGCGCGCCCGGCTGACACTGTATGAAGGCTACCTGCTGGCTGCGCAGCTGCAACCTGGCCAAGGGCGTGCACGCTTGCGCGCCGGACTCAGTGAGGCGCGTGCCTGCCGCGACATCAGCGTGCTGATCGGCCACTGCGTAATCGCCTCGCTCGACGGCCGTGAAGGGCAGTTTGCCGAAGCCTTTGCAGAGCTCGCCGAAGCCGAGCGCTTGATGCACATCTGGGATGTCCCGCCGATCTTCTACCTGGCCATGATCACCTTGGTGAAGTGCGAGCTGTGGCTGGCGCAAGGCCGCACTGACCTCGCCGAGTCCTGGCTGTTGCGTCTGGGGCAAACCTACGGTGGCGCTCAGCCTGCGGCGGCGCCGGAGTTTCATCCCTTGCTGGCGTTGCACATCGAGCTGCAGCAGGCACTGCTTGATCAGGTGCTCGGGCGCACGCAGGAGGCCACCGCACGTCTGCAAGACCTGGTCGAGCGCGGCCAGGCCAGCGGTGGGCAGATGCTGGTGGTCAGCGCTGCTTGCCAGTGGATTACCCTGTTGCTTGGCGAGGGGCGTGAGCAACTCGCCGCCGGCCTGCTGCCCAAGGCCTTGCAAGCAGCGCAAGGCGGCGCCCTGCAAGCCTTTCAAAAGCTGATCGAAGAGCAGCCGGTGTGGTTGCGCGAACAGTTGTCGCAGCGCAGCAGTTGCCCGGTTCAGACTGAACTGCTGGCGCGTCTGCCACAGCCGCAAGCCAGCACCAGCGGTAGTGGCGAGGCCTTGAGTGGGCGGGAGTTGGCGGTGCTCGACCTGATCGCCCAGGGCTGCTCGAACCAGCAGATCAGCGAGCGCTTGTTCATCTCCCTGCACACCGTCAAGACCCACGCCAGTCACATCAACAGCAAACTTGGCGTCGAGCGGCGTACCCAAGCGGTGGCCAAGGCCAAATCACTGGGCTTGCTGGTTTAACCCTGGCGGCGTCATGCTACAAGGGTGGCTTATAGCCATGGTTGTGCACATATCTTCATGGGGCTCATCTTTTTCGCCGCCCTGCCGATACAAGACTCGGCGGCATGCATCGCCGCACGCCATTCTCCAACCACTCCCAATAAGGGTCGTGTTGATGCTGCAGTATGGGCAAAAAAGCTTTCTGATCGTCGACGATTTCACCGACTTTCGCACCTCGACCCGTTCCATGCTCCGTGAGCTGGGCGTGCGCGACGTAGATACTGCCGACAGCGGCGAACAGGCCCTGCGCATGTGCGCGCAGAAGCGCTATGACTTCGTGCTGCAGGACTTCCACCTCGGCGACGGCAAGAAGAACGGTCAGCAAGTGCTCGAGGACATGATTCTCGACAAGCTGATCAGCCACGAATGTGTGTTCATCATGGTCACCGCCGAGAGCAGCCAGGCGATCGTCCTCAGTGCGATCGAGCACGAGCCGGATGCCTACCTGACCAAGCCGTTCAACCGCGTCGGCCTGGCCCAGCGCCTGGAAAAACTGGTGCAGCGCAAGACCTTGCTCAAACCCATTCTGCAGGCGCTTGACCGCGGGCGTCCGGCCGAGGTGCTGGTGGCCTGTGCCGAGATGTGCAAGAAAGACCCCCGGTTTGCACCTTTGTGCCTGCGCTATCGGGCCGATGCACTGCGCAACCTGGCCCGTTTTGAAGAGCTGGAGAAGTTCCTCAAGGCGATCCTCGCCAACCGCCCGCAACCGTGGGTCTACACGATGCTCGGCAGCGTGCTGCACAAGCGCGGCCAGAACGCCCAGGCGCAAGGTGTCTATGAACAGGCGCTGAAGGCCTTCCCGATCATGCCAGGTCTGTATGACGGCATGGCCGAGGTGCTGGTCGCCCAAGGCGAATCCAAGCGTGCCCAGAACATGCTCGAAGAGGCAGTGCGCCTGTCACCTTTGTCGGTTCGCCGGCAAGCGGCGCTGGGCAAGCTGGCCATGGGTAACGAAGATTTCGACTGCGCCTCCAAGGCCTACCGGCATGCGGTCAACCAGGGCCAGAGTTCGCGTTACAAAGACCCTGAATCCAACCTGGGCCTGGCCCAGGCGTTGATGAGCAGGAACGCAGGCTTCGGCCTCGATGCGCGGACCCGGGTCGAGATCAACACAGTGCTCAGCGAAGTGGCCAAGGATAATGCTGACAACCAAGGGCTGCAGGTGCGTGCGCGGATGATGAAGGCCGCCAGCCTGCAGCAGGCCGGTGACCCCGATACTGCGGTCAAGCTGACCGAACAGGCCATACTGCGGCTGGACAAGATGGATCAGTTCTTCTCGGTGGATGCCGCCTTGACCGTGGCCCGGCAGCTCCAGCAGATGGGCCAGGAAGCGGCCGCCATCGGCATTCTCAAGAGCTGCGTGGAAACCTACGGCGACGACCCGAAAGTGATGCAGAACGTGGCCAAGTTGACCGACGATCCGCTCGTGCTCAATGCAATCACCGAGGCCGTCGACGTCAATCGCCAAGGTGTGCGCAGCTATCAGGCCGGCCAGCTCAACGAGGCGCTGGAGAAGTTTCGCCGAGCACTGTCACTGCAGCCGAGAAACATCAGCATTGCCCTCAATACTGCCCAGGCGGTGTTGCGTATTGCCGGCGAAAACCCTTCGCCAGCCTTTATCCAGGAATGTCGCAGCTGCTTGCAGAGTGTGGCCGGTATTCCGCCCAGCGACAGTCGTTATGACCGTTACCGCAAACTGCATATCCGAGTCTTCGGCGCATGAATCAAGATAATGAGGGGCTGGATTTTTCTACGGTGATCGCCTCCACCGTGCATGACATGAAGAACACCCTCTCGGCATTGATCCAGGCCCACGGCCAATGGGTCGCGAGCTTGCCCGAAGCGCATCGCACAGGCGATGAGCAAGGGGTGATCGAGCATGAGTTCAGCCACCTCAACGGCATGCTGGTGCAACTGCTGGGGCTGTACAAGCTGGGCGTCAACCAATTGCCGATCTGCCCTGACTACCACGAGCTGGATGACTTCATCGAAGCGCAGTTGGCGATCCATCAGGACGTTCTCAAGCACCGCGACATCCTGGCTACCTGGCGGATCGACATCGACAACCCGCTGGGCTTCTTCGACCGCGAACTGGTCGGCTCGGTGATCTCCAATGTGCTGACCAACGCGATACGGTTTGCCTGCCATGCCTTGCTGATCAGCATCGAAGAGGAGGGCGAGCAGTTGGTCATCAGCGTCAATGACGACGGCCCGGGTTATCCACAGCGCATGCTCGAGCGTCAGGAAGACTACGTCCAGGGTATCGACCCGCTGACTGGCAGCACAGGCCTGGGGCTGTATTTTGCTGCACGGATTGCCGCGCTGCATGAGCTCGATGGGGTAAATGGACGGATCGAGATTTCCAACGGCGGGGCGCTTGGGGGCGGGTTGTTCAGGCTTTATCTGCCCTGAGGCGCTGCCATTGTCGGGTTAGAGTTAGTGACATAACCGGTAGTGTTTCCTAGCAGCTTATAGGAAGCCTCCTATTGCTGATTGGTGGGCTTCAAAATAACCCTCAAGAATGACAATGTAGATACGGTGTATCTATAAATTGCTTGCATTCATTCGGAGGGTTTCTATTCTGTATCTACCTTTGGAGATACTTATGGAAGTCAAGATTCAACAGTGGGGCAATAGCGCGGCTATCCGTTTGCCAGCCACCGTGCTTAAACAGATGCGCTTGAGTATCGGCTCGATCATGAGCCTGGATACAGCAGGCGAATCCATGGTGCTCAAGCCCGTCAGACCCAAGCCCAAGTACAAGCTGGAAGACCTCATGGCTCAGTGCGACTTGAACGCAGCTGAGCCCGAAGAGTTGGCAGCGTGGAACAATATGCGGCCTGTGGGGCGTGAAGTGTGAGGCGTGGCAGGTTCGCCAGAGGCGATATCGTGCGGATCAACCTTGATCCCACCCTTGGCCGGGAGCAGCAAGGCTCAGCGCGGCCGGCGTTGGTATTGACGCCTGCGGCGTACAATACCTCGGGCCTCGCAGTGATCGTACCGATTACTCAAGGGGGTGATTACGCACGACATGCGGGGTTTGCTGTCACGCTAAGTGGTGCCGGAACCCAGGTTCAAGGCGTGATTCTGTGCAACCAACTGCGCACAGTTGATCTCGAAGCGCGGAGTGCCGAACGTATCGAATCCGCGCCTGAAATGGTCGTCGAAGAGGCTCTCGCACGTGTGCAAACCCTCTTCGATTACGCTTGAAATTACTGTGGTATAGACACTGATGAATGGCACCCCCGTTTCCCTCATCCGCGAAACCTTCCCCGTCGGCCCGCTGCGCTGCAACTGCACCCTGATCGGCGACCCGGTCAGCAAGAAAGCCCTCGTGGTCGACCCTGGCGGTGACCCGGAGATGATCCTCGCACGCCTGCAGGCCCACGGCCTGACGCTGGTGAGCATCATCCACACCCATGCTCACTTCGACCATTTCCTGGCCTCTGGCAAGCTCAAGGAGCTGACCGGTGCGACCCTGCACCTGCACAAGGACGATCAGCCGCTGTGGGACAACCTCGAAATGCAGTGCCAGATGTTTGGTGTGCCCTACACGCCGGTGCCGCCGCCGGACCGCTGGCTCGGTGATGACGAAGCGCTTGCCTGCGGCTGCGGCGTGGCGCTGCACACGCCTGGACACACGCCCGGTTCGATGAGTTTCTGGTTCGCTGACGCAAAACTGCTGATTGCCGGCGATACCTTGTTTCGACGGGGCGTTGGCCGCACCGATTTGTGGGGTGGCGATCAGCGCGCTATCGTTCGTTCCATCAAGGATCGCTTGTACCGGCTGGATGAAGAGGCTGTTGTGGTGACCGGGCACGGTCCCGACACCCTCCTCGGCGAAGAGATGCGCGAGAATCCGTTTGTACGTGCCTGATGCATGATGGAATTTTTCCGCTTCGCCGAGATCCAAGCCTGGCATAGATCCAAGCATGATTACTGCACACTTGAATTTCAGTAGGAGCTTTCCATGTTCACCATGCGTCGTCTGATTATCGTCGCTACCGCCGCTGCCCTGATGTCGGGTTGCGCCAGCCAGAACCCTTACGACAACCAGGGTCAGGCGCAAGGCTCCACAGGGATGAGCAAAACCGCCAAGTACGGCGGCCTGGGCGCACTGGCCGGCGCTGTTGCCGGTGCCGCAATCGACCACAACAACCGTGGCAAGGGCGCGTTGATTGGCGCCGCTGCGGTGGGTGCCGCCGCCGCAGGTTATGGCTACTACGCCGACCGCCAGGAAAAAGCCTTGCGCGAGAGCATGGCCAATACCGGTGTCGAAGTGCAGCGCGAGGGCGACCAGATCAAGCTGATCATGCCGGGCAACATTACCTTCGCAACCGACTCGGCGAACATCTCGCCAAGCTTCTACTCGCCACTGAACAACCTCGCCGGTTCGTTCAAGCAGTTCAACCAGAACACCATCGAAGTGATTGGCTTCACCGACAGCACCGGCAGCCGCCAGCACAACATGGACCTGTCCCAGCGTCGTGCGCAGGCGGTCAGCACTTACCTGACTTCGCAGGGTGTCGATGCGTCGCGGGTTTCGGTGCGTGGCCTGGGCCCGGACCAGCCGATCGCGAGCAACGCCGATGCCAATGGCCGGGCGCAGAATCGCCGGGTAGAGGTAAATCTGAAGCCTATTCCTGGCCAGCAGTATGAGCAGCAAGGGCAGGTTCAGCAGTACCCATAACGCCTGATCGTTCTGGGGCCGCGTTGCGGCCCTATCGCGACACAAGGCCGCTCCTGCAGATACCGCGCATGGATGAACATGGCGCGGTCCTGTGGGAGCGGCCTTGTGTCGTGATAGGGCTGCAAAGCAGCCCCACGGATCACTCGACCCTGCTGGCCTGAATCGCCGTCAGCGCGATGGTGTGGACGATATCGTCCACCTGCGCCCCGCGTGGCAGGTCGTTGACCGGCTTGCGCAGCCCCTGCAGCATCGGCCCGAGGCTCACCCCGTCAGTACTGCGCTGGACGGCCTTGTGGGTCGTGTTGCCGGTGTTCAGGTCGGGGAAGACAAACACCGTGGCACGCCCGGCAACCGGGCTTTGCGGTGCCAACTGGCGGGCAATCTCAGGGTTGGCGGCGGCGTCGTATTGCAGCGGCCCGTCAATCACCAGGTCATGCTCGGCGCGTTGCGCCAGTCGCGTAGCCTCGCGGACTTTCTCCACTTCCTCGTCACTCGCCGAATCGCTTGAGTAGCTGATCATCGCCACCCGTGGCGCGATTCCGAAGGCTTCGGCCGACTCGGCGCTCTGCCGGGCAATCTCGGCCAGCTCGGCTGCGCTGGGGTGCGGATTCATTACGCAGTCGCCATACACCAGCACCTGCTCAGGGAACAGCATGAAGAACACCGACGACACCAGGCTGCTGCCCGGCGCGGTCTTGATCAGTTGCAAGGCCGGGCGAATGGTGTTGGCGGTGGAGTGCACCAGGCCAGACACCAGGCCATCGACTTCGTCCAGGGCCAGCATCATGGTGCCGATCACCACTGGGTCTTCAAGCTGCTGTTCTGCCATCGGCGCGTTGAGGTTCTTGCTCTTGCGCAGATCGACCATCGGCTCGACATAGCGCCCACGGATCACATCGGGGTCAAGGATCTCCAGGTCGGGCGGTAAGGTGATGCCTTGGGCACGGGCTACCGCCTGGACGTCCTCGGGTTTGGCCAGCAGCACGCAGCGGGCAATGCCACGCGCCTGGCAAATGGCCGCGGCCTGCACCAGCAACGGCTCGGCACCCTCTGGCAGGACGATGCGCTTGTTGGCCTGCTGGGCGCGCTGGATCAGCTGGTAGCGGAACACCGCTGGCGACAGGCGCATTTCGCGCGGTGTACCGCAGCGCTGGTGCAGCCAGACGGCGTCGAGCTGGCTGGCAACGAAGTCGGTGATGAACTCGGCACGCTCGCGGTCATCCACCGGGATCTCGCGGTTGAGCGAGTTGAGCTGGTTGGCCGTGTCATACGAGCCGGTGCTCACCGACAGGATCGGCAAGCCGGCCTGCAAGGCGCCACGGCACAGTTCGAGAATGCGTGGGTCAGGCTTGCTGTCGCTGGTCAGCAGCAACCCGGCCAGGGGCACGCCATTGATCGCAGCCAGGCTCACGGCGAGGATGATGTCGTCGCGATCGCCCGGGGTCACCACCAAGGTTCCGGGCTTGAGCAGCGGCACGGTGTTGGCCACGGTGCGTGCGCAGATGATGATAGTGTTCATCCGCCGCTGTTCGTAGTCACCGGCATTGAGCACCTGCGCGCCGAGCAGCTCGGCCACGTCACGGGTGCGCGGGGCATTCAGCTCGGGTTGATAGGGAATGCAGCCGAGCAGGCGGAAGTCGTCGCCACGCAACAGCGGCGAATGCTCGCGCAGGCGACTGGCAAAGGCGGCCATGCTTTCGTCGGTACGTACCTTGTTGAGGATCACCCCCAGCACCTTCGGGTCGCGCGGCCCGCCGAACAGCTGCGCCTGCAGTTCAACGCGCCCGGACAGCTCGCTGAGCACTTCGTTTTCCGGTGCGGAAACCAGGATCACTTCAGCGTCCAGGCTCTTCGCCAGGTGCAGGTTGACCCGCGCTGCATAGCTGGCATGCCGGGTCGGCACCATGCCTTCGACCACCACCACGTCGTTGCCGACACAAGCCTGCTGGTAGAGGCGGATGATCGCTTCGAGCAACTCGTCCAGCTGGCCATCGCCGAGCATCCGCTCGACCTGGGACAGGCTCAGTGGCGTTGGCGGTTTCAGGCCATGGGTGCGGGCGATCAGTTCGGTCGAGCGCTCAGGCCCGGTGTCGCCGGGATGGGGTTGGGCGATCGGCTTGAAGAAGCCGACCTTCAGCCCTCCGCGTTCAAGGGCGCGAACCAGGCCCAGGCTGATGGACGTCAGGCCGACGCCAAAATCGGTCGGTGCAATGAAAAAAGTCTGCATGCGTGCTTCTCGAGATAAAGCGGTGCAAGGAATCAATCGCCAAGGATATCGCTAATCGCGCCCCTGTGCGCACCAACCGCAAGCGAAAATCTGGCCGATCCGCTGTTCGCGCTGGTGCGCATCGAGCACCCACGGCCGCGCCTGCCAGGGCGGCTGGTGGCGCAGGTGCTGGGTGTGAGCGCAGGACAGCTCGACCACCCAGTGGCCGTGTTCATCCTGGTGGAAGCCCGTGACCCGACTGACGGATCGCCCATCGTCCGCCGTGCGTTCGCAATCGGGCGATGCGTTGGTTACACTTGTCCGCTCTACATTCTTTTGCAAAAGGTCTCGCCCCATGCTGATCGCCGCCAACAAGGCTGTCTCCATCGACTATACCCTGACTAACGACGCCGGGGAGGTCATTGACAGCTCCGCCGGCGGCGCGCCGCTGGTTTACCTGCACGGTGCTGGCAACATCATCCCAGGCCTGGAAAAAGCCCTGGAAGGCAAGCAGGCTGGTGACGAACTGAACGTTACCATCGAGCCGGAAGATGCCTACGGCGAGTACCTGGCCGAGCTGGTCAGCACCCTCAACCGCAGCATGTTCGAAGGTGTCGACGAACTGGAAGTCGGCATGCAGTTCCATGCTTCCGCGCCAGATGGCCAAATGCAGATCGTCACCATCCGTGACCTCGACGGCGACGACGTGACTGTCGACGGCAACCACCCGCTGGCCGGCCAGCGCCTGACCTTCCAGGTCAAGGTTGTCGACGTGCGTGATGCCAGCGAAGAAGAAATCGCTCACCGCCACGTCCATGGCGAAGGTGGCCATCACCACTGATTTTCTGCGCTAAGCTCAGAAAGTCGCCAGGCGCTCGGGCAAGCCGTACTGGCTCTCCATGGGAGGGTTGACGGCTTGCCCGCGCGCCTTTTTAGTGGGCGGATTTCGCCCCAGCGACAACCGGGAACCTGAGAGGGGAAGTCATCATGAGTATATTTCACGACCTGACGTTGAAGGCGTTGAACGGCGAGGACCTACCCCTTGCTCCGTTCAAGGGGCAGGTGGTGCTGGTGGTCAATGTCGCCTCCAAGTGTGGCCTGACGCCGCAGTATGCTCCGCTCGAATCGCTGTATCAGCAGTTCAAGGGTAAGGGATTCAGTGTGCTCGGCCTGCCCTGCAACCAGTTTGCAGGTCAGGAGCCCGGCAGCGAGAAAGACATCCAGGAGTTCTGCAGCCTCAATTACGGGGTGAGCTTTCCGTTGAGCGCCAAGCTCGAGGTCAATGGCCCACAGCGTCATTCGTTGTATCGGCTGCTGGCGGGTGAGGGCGCCGAGTATCCGGGGGATATCAGCTGGAACTTCGAGAAGTTCCTGGTCGGCAAGGATGGCCGTGTGCTGGCCCGTTTTGCACCGCGTACCGCGCCGGATGATCCGACGGTGGTGCAGGCGATCGAGAAGGCGCTGGCCTGACCGGGCCGCTGATTGGCTGTCAGTGATGGCTTCTTCGCGGGGCGAGCCCGCTCCTGCAGGATCGGGTGCACCGCATGTCCTGCAGGAGCGGGCTTGCCCGGCGAAGAGGCCATCACTGACACTGCTCAGACGCGCGGCGTTGACGACCCCGGCTTGACCCCCAGCAGTACATCCGCGCTGTGACTGCCCTGCACACTGGCCTGATGGCAAGCGCTCTCCAGATACCCTTCAAACTGCTCGACAATCGCCGGCCAGCCCTGGCGGCTTGCATGCTGGCGGGCATTGAGGCGGGCCCGTCGCAGGGTTTCGCTGTCTTCGAGCAGCCAGCATGCCGCATCGATAAATCCCGCCTGGTCGCCAGGCATGGCCAAGGCGCCGCTGTGGCCGTGACGGATGTGCTGGGCCGCTGCTGCTTCATCGTAGGCAACCACGGCCAGCCCTGAAGCCATGGCTTCAAGTACCACGTTGCCGAACGTCTCGGTCAGGCTCGGGAACAGGAACAGGTCACCGCTGGCATAGTGTTCGGCAAGCACTTCACCCCGTTGCGTTCCACAGAACACCGCATCGGGTAGCTGCTGTTCGAGGCTGGCCCGCTGCGGCCCGTCGCCGACGATGATCAGGCGCAGGCGCCGCTGTGGATAAGTCTGCTGCAGCGCCTCCAGGCAGGGTCGCAGCAGGCCCAGGTTCTTTTCCGCTGCCAGCCGGCCGACGTGCAGCACTGCGAGATCGTCTGCCGCCAAGCCCCAGTGTTCGCGCAGCGCATGGCTGCGGCGGGCGGGGTTGTACAGGCAGGCATCGACGCCTCGCGCCAGCAAGGCTAGCCCCTCGAACCCGCGGCGCTCCAGTTCCAGGCGCTGGCTGGCACTGGGCACCAGGGTCATCGCTGTGCGCCGGTGGAACCAGCGCAGGTAGTGGGTCAGCGCACGCGCCAGCAAACCCAGGCCATATTGGCCGCAGTACTGTGGGAAGTTGGTGTGAAAACCGCTGACTACGGCAATCTTCAGTCGCCGCGCGGCGCGCAAGGCGCTCAAGCCCAGAGGCCCCTCGGTGGCGATGTACAGCACGTCTGGCCGCTGCCGGCGCCAGCGTCGGCAGAGCTTGTGCACGGAAATCCCACCCCATTGCAGCCCAGGATAGCCGGGCAATGCCCAGCCCTTGCACAGCAGCAGGTCGTCGCTGTTGATCGTTCCCGCGTCATCCGCTTGGCGCGGGCGGATGATTTCCAGCTGATGCCCACGTTGACGCAAGTCGTCGCTGAGCCGACCGAGCGTAGTGGCCACGCCGTTGATTTCGGGTGGGAAGGTTTCGCTGACCAAGGTGATGCGCAGGCGGGGTGTATTCATGAGAAAAGTGTCCGCCTGCGCGGTTGCGGGAATGTGACTGGCGCATGACCAGCAGGTGACAGTCAGGGTGAGTTGGTGGCAGCGGCTTGAATATTTCCCTTGGGAGCACTCAAGAAGGTAGATGGGGCAGCCGATGCAGATGCATTCGAAGGGTCGTTGCGCTCCAGGAGTGCGGTAATGTTCAACAGCAAGCTCAAGAAAGAAATCCAGCAGTTGCGCGAAGACCTGATGTCGATGGAGCAGGTCAAGAACAGCCTCGACAGCGAGATGCTGGTGCTGCAGCTCGATCCCCAGGGGCGTATCGAAACGGTCAACGGCAACTTCGAGAAAGAAATGTCCTACCGCGCCGAGCAGCTCATCGGCCGCAACATCGAAGATATCGTCCCGCCGCATGTGAAGAAACTCGACTTCTATCAACGGATGAAATCCGCGATCAACCGTGGCGAGCACCTCAATGGCGCGTTTCGCCTGCTGCGCGGCAATGGCGAGGAGGCGTGGTTGCGTTCGATCCTGCAACCGGTCAAGGGCAGCGACGGGCGCATCAAGTACTTCACCTTGCACTCAAGCGACCTGACCCGCACCATCGAAGCCTCCCGTGAGCACGAGAGCCTGATCAACGCCTTGATGCGTTCCACCGCGGTTATCGAGTTCAGCCTCGACGGCCAGGTGCTGACCGCCAACGAGCGCTTCCTGCAGACCATGGGCTACCGCCTTGAGCAGGTGCGTGGCAAGCACCACCGCATGTTCTGCGAACCCGAGGAGGCCGGTTCGATGGCCTACCAGGCGTTCTGGGACAAGCTGCGCCGTGGCGAGTACGTTGCCGAGCGCTTCAAGCGCATCGATGCCCATGGCCGTGTGGTCTGGCTTGAGGCTTCCTATAACCCGATCATCGATGCCCATGATGTGCTGTACAAGGTGGTCAAGTTCGCCACGGTCATCACTGACCAGGTCAACCAGGAGCAAGCCGTGGCGCAGGCGGCGGACATTGCCTACAGCACCTCGCTGGGGACCGACGCCAGTGCGCGCAAGGCCACCGATGTGGTGACCCAGACCGTCAGCGTGATGCGTGGCCTGGAAGCCTCCATGCAGCAGGCGGCTGAAGGCATTCAGGCGCTCGACACCCAGTCGCGGGTAATTGGCTCGATCATCAAGACCATCAGCGACATTGCCGGGCAGACCAACCTGCTGGCGCTCAACGCGGCGATCGAGGCTGCGCGGGCCGGTGAGCAGGGTCGCGGCTTTGCGGTGGTCGCTGATGAAGTGCGCCAGTTGGCCTCACGGACCAGTACCGCCACCGAGGAAATTGCCCGCGTGGTGCAGCAGAACGAACAATTGGCCCAGGCGGCAGTGGACATCATCGACACCAGCAAGCGCCAGGCCGAGCAGGGTTTGAGCCTGGCCGGGGAGACTGGCAGCGTGATCGTCGAGATTCAGGATGGGGCGAAACGGGTGGTGGAAGTGGTCGGGCAGTTTTCCAATCAGTTGAGTATCTGATCGAAGAAGGCCGGGGCCGCCAGGCGGCCCCGGCGATTTCAGCTTCGCTCACGCACCCAGAACAAGGTCGCCCCGGCCACCGCCGCCGGCATCATCACGATGTTGACGAACGGAATCAGCAACGCCAGGTAGGTGATGCCGCCAAAGCCCATGCTCTGCCAGCGTTTCTGGCGCAGCCAGGCGAGCATGTCCTGCCAGCTCATCTTGTTGTTGTCCGCCGGGTAGTCGATGTACTGGATGGCCATCATCCACACGCCGAAGATCAGCCACAGCGGCGCGGCGACCACGTTCACCACGGGAATGAACGACAGGATGAACAAGCCGATCGCACGCGGCAGGAAGTAACCCAGCTTGCGCATTTCTCGGCCAAAGGTGCGCGGCACCATCGCCACCAGTTCGCCCCAACTGAACGCCGGGAAGGTGTCTTCACCGCGTACCACCACCTCGACCTTTTCCGCCAGGAAGCCGTTGAACGGCGCTGCGATGATATTGGCGACCAGCGTGAAGGTGAAGAACACCATCAGGATCACCAAGGCGACGAACAGCGGCCAGATGATGTAGGTAAGGAAGCTCAGCCAGTCCGGCAGGGTCGGCATCAGCGTATCGACCCACAGGCTGAACTGATGACCGGCGAAATACACCAGGCCGCCGAACAACAGCAGGTTGATCGCCAGCGGCAGCAGGACGAACATCCGCAGGTTTGGGCTCATGATCAGCTTCAGCCCTTCGCGCAGGTACTGGGGGCCAGAAAGGACGGGGGCTTGCATCAATATGCTCCGAAGAAGGAAAACGCGCTGACCTTACCGAGTTTGCCGCCTCGACGAAAGGCAGGCAGATGCCGGGAAACGGGCTGTAACAAAAGCGCGTGGGTATTTTCTATCGGTTTTCTACATGGATAGAGCCTGTCTATAAGGTGGATTGTCGAAGGGTATTTCCTTAATCTCTGCGTCCTCGTTACAGTTCGTTCAACTTAAAGGTTTCCGGACCCGTGCGTTTTAGCCTTCCCCAAGTGCTGCGTGGGTCCTTTTTTTTCAGCTGCTGCCGCCGCCGGCCCTCCACAGCCGACCCCCGTGCGGTGCGCTCGACAGGAGTTCGACATGTCTGAAGTACGTCATTCGCGGGTGATCATTCTGGGTTCCGGCCCTGCCGGTTACAGCGCCGCAGTGTACGCCGCCCGCGCCAACCTCAAGCCGCTGCTGATCACCGGCATGCAGGCGGGTGGTCAGCTGACCACCACCACCGAAGTCGACAACTGGCCGGGCGACCCGCATGGCCTGACCGGCCCGGCCCTGATGCAGCGCATGCAGGAGCACGCCGAGCGGTTCGAGACCGAAATCGTCTTCGACCATATCAATGCCGTCGATCTGGCCAGCAAGCCGTTCACCCTGCAAGGTGACAGCGGTACCTACACCTGTGACGCACTGATCGTCGCCACTGGTGCCAGCGCGCGCTACCTGGGCCTGCCGTCGGAAGAGGCGTTCATGGGCAAGGGTGTTTCCGCCTGCGCAACGTGCGACGGGTTCTTCTATCGCAACAAGCCGGTTGCCGTTGTCGGTGGTGGTAACACTGCTGTCGAAGAGGCTCTGTACCTGGCCAACATCGCCAGCAAAGTGACTCTGGTGCACCGCCGTGAGACTTTCCGTGCCGAGAAGATTCTGGTCGACAAGCTCAATGCTCGCGTTGCTGAGGGCAAGATTGAGCTCAAGCTCAATGCCACGCTGGACGAAGTGCTGGGTGACAACATGGGCGTTACTGGTGCGCGTCTGAAGAACAACGATGGTAGCAGCGATGAGATCACCGTTGATGGTGTGTTCATCGCGATCGGCCACACGCCGAACACCTCGTTGTTCGAAGGTCAGCTGACTTTGAAAGACGGATACCTGGTGGTTCATGGTGGCCGTGAAGGTAACGCCACTGCTACCAACGTTGAAGGTGTGTTTGCTGCGGGTGACGTGGCTGACCACGTTTATCGTCAGGCGATTACCTCGGCGGGTGCGGGCTGCATGGCTGCGCTGGATGTTGAGCGTTATCTGGATGGCTTGGCCGACGCTTCGTTCTGAGGTTGCAGGAATTGCTTCTAAAAAACCGGCCTGAGGCCGGTTTTTTTATGACTTTTTGAGGCGGGGGCGGATAGGTTGGGGCTGGGGCTGGGGCTGGGGCTGGGGCTGGGGCTGGGGCTGGGTCTGGGGCTGGGTCTGGGGCTTGTAGGTTGGGGGCTGATCCATTTGATGTGGTGGCGTCACTGGCCCCTTCCGCCCTTACGGCGGGTCACTTGTGCGCCCGGCATGGGCGCCATCCTGGAGGTGCAAGTCCTCCCGCGAGCTGGCCACAGCGAGCGAAGCGAAGCGCAACTGCAGAAGGGCGACCGACTGTGGGGAGGAAGCGTGGAGCATAAACCTTGAGCCGAGGTACACGAATCGCATCTGAGGCGTATTCGGTCAGGGCGAGCAGCCAAGTGCCTGCGAAGCTCTTGTGGCCTAAAGGCCGGATACGTAAATGCGGCGGTTGTGAGGTGAAGGATGGCGTTCTTACCCGGGGAGATCTCGCCTTGTGTCCGAAAGGACGACGGTGTGAGCCGGAGCGAGAAGTCAGCAGAGGTCGTAGTAGCTGTTTAACAGCGAAGGGCCGAACGAGAAGGAAAGTGGTTTGACATGAAGATACAGCCGGCCGTGCAACAGATGCCTGGTAACTCGGGGCGGGAGTCGACGAAGAGGGGTGAATCCCTGGCGCGCGGCTCCAGCGTTGAAGCTGGCTGTCCGCGACATGATCCAAACCCCACAGATGGAGGGCTGCTGCAAGCAGCCCTGACCAGAGAAAATCTATTGCTTGCACTCAAGCGGGTGCGTTCGAACAAAGGTGTTGCAGGTGTAGACGGTCTCACGATCGACGAAACCGTAGAGCACCTGAAAACGGCGTGGCCGCTGATCCGTCGGCAACTGCTGGCGGGTGAATACCGGCCAGCGCCGGTGCGTAGGGTATTGATCCCAAAGCCGGGCGGTGGCGAGCGTAAGCTCGGTATACCGACGGTCACGGACAGGGTCATCCAGCAGGCGCTGCTGCAGGTCCTCCAGCCTTTGCTGGATCCTGGTTTCAGTGAGCACAGCTATGGTTTTCGCCCCGGTCGCAACGCGCACCAAGCTGTTTTGGCCGCGCAGCAACACATCCATTCGGGGTGTGGAATCGTGGTGGACGTGGACCTTGAGCAGTTTTTCGACTGCGTCCAGCATGACTTGCTGATCGCCCGGCTGAGCAGGACGGTGACTGATCGTGGCGTACTGCGCCTGATCCGTGCCTACCTGAACTGCGGGACGCTGATCGGCCAGGACATAGTGGTGGACCGACAGGGGACGCCGCAAGGCGGTCCGCTTTCACCCCTGTTGGCGAACGTGGTGCTGGATGAGGTGGACAAGGAGCTGGAGCGACGGGGTCATCGCTTCGTCAGGTATGCGGATGATGCCAACGTTTACGTTCGAAGCCCCAAAGCCGGCTTGCGGGTGATGGCACTGCTCCGACGCCTTTACGGTCGTCTTGGGCTGCGGGTGAACGAAGGCAAAAGCGCGGTTGGCAGTGCGTTTGGTCGAAAGTTTCTGGGGTACGGCTTCTGGCTGTCAGCGCAAGGCAAGATCAGACGCTGGGCAACAACCAAGGCGTTACAGACCTTCAAACAACGGATCCGGGGGTTGACCAAACGTAATGGTGGTCGAAGTCTGGAGCAGGTGATTGAGGGGTTGAGACCTTACCTACTGGGCTGGAAAGCGTACTTCGGCTTGTCGCAAACCACCGCGATGTGGAGGCGTTTGGACGGGTGGATACGACGAAGGCTCAGGGCGATCCAGCTCAAGCAATGGAGAACCGGCAGAACGATCTATCGTGAAGTGCGCAAGATGGGCGCCAGCCCCAAGTTGGCTGCACAGACTGCGGCGCAGAGCCATAGGGTATGGCATAACAGTGCCGGCCTGATTCATGGCGTACTGACGGTTGCCTGGTTTGACCGGATGGGGTTACCCCGCCTGATCTGATCTGGAGTTCTCGAACCGCCCGGTGCGGACCCGCATGCCGGGTGGTGTGGCAGGGGCGCGGCTAGAGGGCTGCCCCCTATGCCGATGTGCGCCCGGCATGGGCGCCATCCTGGAGGTGCAAGTCCTCCCGCGAGCTGGCCACAGCGAGCGAAGCGAAGCGCAACTGCAGAAGGGCGACCGACTGTGGGGAGGAAGCGTGGAGCATAAACCTTGAGCCGAGGTACACGAATCGCATCTGAGGCGTATTCGGTCAGGGCGAGCAGCCAAGTGCCTGCGAAGCTCTTGTGGCCTAAAGGCCGGATACGTAAATGCGGCGGTTGTGAGGTGAAGGATGGCGTTCTTACCCGGGGAGATCTCGCCTTGTGTCCGAAAGGACGACGGTGTGAGCCGGAGCGAGAAGTCAGCAGAGGTCGTAGTAGCTGTTTAACAGCGAAGGGCCGAACGAGAAGGAAAGTGGTTTGACATGAAGATACAGCCGGCCGTGCAACAGATGCCTGGTAACTCGGGGCGGGAGTCGACGAAGAGGGGTGAATCCCTGGCGCGCGGCTCCAGCGTTGAAGCTGGCTGTCCGCGACATGATCCAAACCCCACAGATGGAGGGCTGCTGCAAGCAGCCCTGACCAGAGAAAATCTATTGCTTGCACTCAAGCGGGTGCGTTCGAACAAAGGTGTTGCAGGTGTAGACGGTCTCACGATCGACGAAACCGTAGAGCACCTGAAAACGGCGTGGCCGCTGATCCGTCGGCAACTGCTGGCGGGTGAATACCGGCCAGCGCCGGTGCGTAGGGTATTGATCCCAAAGCCGGGCGGTGGCGAGCGTAAGCTCGGTATACCGACGGTCACGGACAGGGTCATCCAGCAGGCGCTGCTGCAGGTCCTCCAGCCTTTGCTGGATCCTGGTTTCAGTGAGCACAGCTATGGTTTTCGCCCCGGTCGCAACGCGCACCAAGCTGTTTTGGCCGCGCAGCAACACATCCATTCGGGGTGTGGAATCGTGGTGGACGTGGACCTTGAGCAGTTTTTCGACTGCGTCCAGCATGACTTGCTGATCGCCCGGCTGAGCAGGACGGTGACTGATCGTGGCGTACTGCGCCTGATCCGTGCCTACCTGAACTGCGGGACGCTGATCGGCCAGGACATAGTGGTGGACCGACAGGGGACGCCGCAAGGCGGTCCGCTTTCACCCCTGTTGGCGAACGTGGTGCTGGATGAGGTGGACAAGGAGCTGGAGCGACGGGGTCATCGCTTCGTCAGGTATGCGGATGATGCCAACGTTTACGTTCGAAGCCCCAAAGCCGGCTTGCGGGTGATGGCACTGCTCCGACGCCTTTACGGTCGTCTTGGGCTGCGGGTGAACGAAGGCAAAAGCGCGGTTGGCAGTGCGTTTGGTCGAAAGTTTCTGGGGTACGGCTTCTGGCTGTCAGCGCAAGGCAAGATCAGACGCTGGGCAACAACCAAGGCGTTACAGACCTTCAAACAACGGATCCGGGGGTTGACCAAACGTAATGGTGGTCGAAGTCTGGAGCAGGTGATTGAGGGGTTGAGACCTTACCTACTGGGCTGGAAAGCGTACTTCGGCTTGTCGCAAACCACCGCGATGTGGAGGCGTTTGGACGGGTGGATACGACGAAGGCTCAGGGCGATCCAGCTCAAGCAATGGAGAACCGGCAGAACGATCTATCGTGAAGTGCGCAAGATGGGCGCCAGCCCCAAGTTGGCTGCACAGACTGCGGCGCAGAGCCATAGGGTATGGCATAACAGTGCCGGCCTGATTCATGGCGTACTGACGGTTGCCTGGTTTGACCGGATGGGGTTACCCCGCCTGATCTGATCTGGAGTTCTCGAACCGCCCGGTGCGGACCCGCATGCCGGGTGGTGTGGCAGGGGCGCGGCTAGAGGGCTGCCCCCTATGCCGATTTTTTCTTGGAAAAAAGTAACCAAAAACCGCCTGCTCCTGCATCCGGCCCCTACGCTGCGCTACGGGGTTCCCTCGCTCCGGTCTTGCTCCGGGAGGACCGCGCTGTACGGCCCATCCTGGGCCTCAGCGCTTTCCGGCCATCCATGGCCTCCACCTCCCTGCGCAAGCCCTCCACTCGGCCTCCTGAAGTCGCTGGTAGATCTAGAGCCAGATCAAGAGCAACAGCCAAGGCAACGGCTGGCGAATCGCTGCGCTCTCGCTTTGTTTATTTACCAGCGGATTTGTGGTGTGGCCGGCAGGGCTGCGCCCTGCGATTTGCGTTGGCATACCGGCCTCTTCGCGGGGCAAGCCCGCTCCTACAGGTACAGCGCCGAATTCAAAATTCGCGCAATACCTGTAGGAGCGGCGGTGCGGCGATCCGACTTGCCCCGCGAAGAGGCCCGAATATCCACCACCCATGCCACTATCAAAAACAACGCCAACCCAGACGCCACCGGTAACCTCGCGACTTCAGGAGGCCGAGTGCAGTCGCTGGTAGATCAGGATCAACAGCCAGGGCAACGGCAGGCGAATCGCTGCGCTCTCGCTTTGTTTATTTACCAGAGGATTTGTGGGGTGGCCGGCAGGGCTGCGCCCTGCGATTTGCATTGGCAGTACCGGCCTCTTCGCGGGACAAGCCCGCTCCTACAGGTATTGCGCAAATTTTGAGTTCGGCGCAAATCCTGTAGGAGCGGGCTTGCCCCGCGAAGAGGCCCGAATATCCACCACCCATGCCACTATCAAAAACAACGCCAGCCCAGACGCCGCCCGTAACTTCGCGACGTCAGGAGGCCGAGTGGAGGTCTTGCGCAGGGAGGTGGAGGCCATGGATGGCCGGAAAGCGCTGAGGCCCAGGAGGGGCCGTACAGCGCGGTCCTCCCGGAGCAAGACCGGAGCGAGGGGACCCGGAGCGCAGCGCAGGGCCGGATGCAGGAGCAGGCGGTTTTTGGTTACTTTTTTCCAAGAAAAAAAGTGACCCGCCGTAAGGGCGGAAGGGGCCAGTAGCAGCACCACATCAAATGGATAAGCCCACAATTCCTAAGCCAGCCAGCCAGCCAGCCAGCCAAGGCCAAGGCCAAGGCCAGGCCAAGGCCAAGCCAAGGCCAAGCCCCAGCTCAGCTCACAGACTAAGCCGCATCGACAAGTCCACCGCCTTCACATCCTTGGTCATCGCCCCAATCGAAATGTAATCCACCCCCGTCTCGGCAATCACCCGCAGGGTGCTCTCGTTGACCCCCCCGCTGGCCTCCAGCTTGGCCTTGCCGGCATTGATCCGGACCGCTTCACGCATCTCATCCAGCGTCAGCTCATCAAGCATGATGATGTTGGCACCCGCCGCCAGCGCCTGGCGCAGCTCATCCAGGCTTTCCACCTCGATCTCGACCGGCTTGCCCGGCGCAATGCGGTGTGCGGCGGTCACCGCCTCAGCCACCCCACCGCTCGCGGCGATATGGTTTTCCTTGATCAGAAATGCGTCATACAGACCGATGCGGTGGTTGTCGCAGCCTCCGCAGGTAACCGCGTACTTCTGTGCCAGACGCAGGCCGGGCAGGGTCTTGCGGGTGTCGAGCAGGCGCACCTGAGTGCCGTCCACCAGATCGGCGAGAAAACGCGCACGAGTGGCCACGCCCGAAAGCATCTGCAGAAAATTCAACGCCGAACGCTCACCGCTGAGCAGCGAGCGCGCTGGGCCCTCAAGGTGAAACAACGGCTGGTCAGCCTTGGCCTGGTCACCGTCGCTGACCTGCCAGTGCACCGCCACGCGCGGGTCGAGCTGGCGAAACACCGCATCCACCCAAGCCGTGCCGGCGATCACGCAATCTTCGCGGGTAATGATGGTCGCCTTGGCCAGGCGCTCGGCAGGGATCAGCTGGGCGGTGATGTCGCCGCTGCCGATGTCTTCGAGCAGCGCGCGGCGCACGTTGGCTTCGATTTCGGCGGTCAGGTCGGCGAGGCGTAGGTTCGGCATGGTCGGCTCCACAAGCTAGATGCCGGCGATTATAGGGCAGGGGACGGGTGTGTACAGCCATGGCAACCTTGACCTTCGGTCAGGGCGGCTGAGCATTTGCGGCAAATCGCGGTCTTTTCACCAGGCCTGTGAACAGCGGGCTGGTAGCTGTCAGATTTTTTGCCGATAATGCGTCCAGTATTTGACGTCATGGCTTTGACGATTTTCCTGCAAGGAGTTGGGAATGGGTAAAGAAGGCAAGGTGGTGCCCTTGGCGGCTGCCATCGACAGAAGTGCGCGCGCGCACTTGCCAAGCCTTCCGATCCTGCTCCTGCAGGTACGAGACAAGGCGGGGCTGCAGCTGCGCCAAGGCTTGCAGGCACTCTTCGACAATGCCGACGACGGGCTGTTCGAGATGGCCGATCGGGCTGTCGAACGGGTCGATCAAAGTCTCTATTTCGAGGCCATGCGTGACCTGCGGCTCAAGCGCAAGAGCATCGAACGAAGCTTTATTGATACCTTCCATGCCGCCTTTGCCCGGCTTGGTCAGGCTGAATTGTTGCCCTGCCCTGCGTTTGGTCAGGCAGCGCAAGGCGAACGCGCCGCAGTGCTCAACGCCATGCTCGCGCGGGTGCAGTCCCGCGATGGCTTCGCCCTCGATCAATTGGGCTTGCGTTTCCAGGCGTTGCTGGGGCAGGAGCTGGAGCTGCGGCGCAACCCGCTCGGCCCGGAACGCCTGTGCGGATACTTCCTCGACGCCGGTCGCAGCCTGGGCGTGGGGCCGCGGGTCAAGCTGATCCTGCTCAAGCTGTTCGAGCGCTATGTACTGCGTGACCTCGACCTGCTGTATGGCGAGGCCAACCAGTTGCTTGCCGCTGCGGGTGTGTTGCCAGCCCTCAAGCCCGCGCCTAGGCGCCGGGCCGATGATCGACGGCTGGCAGAGCGACGCGCTCCAGAGCGCCGTGCGACTGCCAATGAGCCGGACGCAGACCATGCCGCGCACGCTTTCTTCACCACCCTGCAGGCGCTGTTGGCCCCCGCCCGAGGGCGATTTTCCCCGCGTTTGCACAGCGTCGCGGTTGCCCAGCCCATCAGTACCGCTGACCTGCTGCGGCTGCTCTCGCACCTGCAGAACTACGTGCCGGCTACCGATGAGCCGGACGATTTTCACCTGGGCCAGCAACTGCAGCAGCTGCTCCGGCGCGTGAGCGTACGCAGTGGTACTCACCGGCACATCAGTGACGCCGACGAAGACCTGATCAACTTGCTCGGCCTGGTGTTCGACTTCATCCAGGCCGATGGCAACCTGTCGAAGAATCTGCGCGCGTTGCTCGGCCGATTGCACATCCCGATGCTCAAGGTGGCCTTGCTCGACAAAAGCCTGCTCAGCCGCGCCAACCACCCGGCACGGCGTCTGCTCAACGAGATCGGCGCTGCTGCGATCGGCTGGCAGGATGATGACCACGGCCCGCGCGACAGTCTGCAACTGCGCGTCGAGCGGATCGTGCAGCGCCTGCTGAATGACTTTACCGATGATCCGCAGCTGTTCGCCGAGCTGCTTGCAGAGTTTCAGGCGTTCAATCAGGAGGAGCGGCGGCGCAACGATCTGCTTGAGCAGCGCACCCGCGATGCCGAGGAGGGCCGCGCCCGCACCTTGGAGGCTCGCCAGCAGGTACAGCAGGCGCTCAATCAGCGTTTGCGCGGGCGGGTCTTGCCTGAGGCGGTGGTGCAGATGCTGGTGCAGTCCTGGAGCCAGGTGCTGTTGCTGGCCTGGCTCAAGCAGGGTGAAGGCTCGGTGGCGTGGTCCGACGGCCTGGCGACCATGGATGCACTGTTGGCCAGCATTGTCCCGCCCTGCGGGGCGCAGGCCTGCCAGCACCTGTTGGAGCAGGTACCAGGGTTGCTCAAGGCGTTGCGTGATGGCCTGGCCAGCATCGCCCTCGAGTCTGCTGCTACCCGCGAGTTTTTCCTCCAGCTTGAGCAACTGCACCTGCGCGCCTGCGCGGCCGGCAATGATCAGCAGGCGCCTCCTCGCGAGGTGCTGGTGGCCGACGAGATCGTGCTCACCATTGCCGATGAGTCCGCCTGCCCCGGATTGCTCGACGAGCAGTCTGTGCTGGCGCAACCGGTCCAGCGCCTGCGGCTCGGCAGCTGGCTCGAAGTAACCGGTGCGCAGGTGCGGCTGCGTTGCAAGCTGGTGGCGCGCATTGATGGCAGCGACCGCCTGGTATTCGCCAACCGCGGCGGGATCAAGGTGCGCGAGTGGAGCAGTGCCGGCCTGGCCCAGGCGTTGCGCCGCGGTGAGGTGCGCCTGCTCGATGATCGCCTGCTGTTCGAGCGGGCGCTGGATTCGGTGCTGGAGCGCCTGCGCAACCAGGCACAATGATTTACATGCAACCCACAAGGCCAAGGGGCATACTGATCTCCCGTCCCTGGTGATACTCAGGATCTGCTCGATGCAATTGGACCGTGCGACAGGCTGGTTTTCCGGCGTTACCCACTGCCCCTCGCCAAACTTCAACAGCCGCCCTGAGGGCGAGGCTATCTGCCTGCTGGTGATCCACAATATCAGCCTGCCCCCCGCCTGTTTCGGGACCGGCAAGGTTCAGCAGTTTTTTCAGAATCAGCTCGACCCTGCCGAGCACCCGTATTTTCAGGACATCTGCCACCTGACCGTCTCGGCCCACCTGTTCGTCGAGCGCGACGGCGCCGTGACCCAGTTCGTGTCGTTGCTCGATCGCGCCTGGCATGCCGGGGTTTCGCGCTTCGAGGGTCGTGAGGGCTGTAACGACTTCTCCATTGGTATCGAACTGGAGGGCACCGATGACCAGCCCTACAGCGATGCGCAATACGCCACGCTGGCGCGGCTCACCCAAGAGATCCGCGGCGCTTGGCCAGTGATCGATGCGCAGCGCATCCGTGGTCACGACCATATCGCCCCAGGGCGCAAGACCGATCCGGGCCCTGCGTTCGATTGGAATCGCTACCGCGCCGATCTGCAGGATAACGAGGTACAGGCATGAGTTTTCTGGTGTTGGTACTGGTGCTTTGGGTCGAGAAGTTCTCGGCGTTGCGCCAGCGGTTGCAGCGTGACGGTTTCTTTATTGCCGAGCTAGTGCGCCTGGAGCGTAGCGGCAAGGCCCATCCGTGGTGGAGCCTGGCCATTCTGGTGCTGGCGCCGGTTGCCGTGCTGGTGCTGTTGCTGCATGTATTGGAGCCGGTCGCCTATGGCCTGCTGGCGCTGCCGATCCACTTGCTGGTGCTGATCTACAGCCTGGGTCGCGGCGATGCCAAAGCCGCGCTCGGGCCGTTTCGCGATGCCTGGCGCCGTGGCGATGAACAGGCCGCCGTGCATGTTGCCGAGCGGGACCTGGGGTTGGCCGCCGATGATGCGCAAAGTCTGCTGATCCGGGTTCAGGGGTATCTGTTGTGGCAGGCCTACCAGAGCTTCTTCGCGGTGATCTTCTGGTACTTCCTGCTGGGCCCCGCTGCGGCCCTGGCCTATCGCCTGTTGGCCCTGTGTGGCGAGCACAGCGGCCAGCCGCTACTGAAAGAGAAGGCCGAGCAATTGCGCCATGTCATGGACTGGCTGCCGGTACGGGTGTTGACCTTGAGTTTCGCCCTGGTCGGCAACTTTGTCGCGGTCATGCGGGTGATGCTGCATGAGTTGCTCAACGTTCGCATCAGCGCTGGGCACCTGGTGGCGCGGGTCGGGCGAGTGGCAGATGACATTACCGAGGGTGAAGACCCCCAGCGCGGCCTGGCGCGGCTCGATAGCCTGTGGGAGCTGCTGCTGAGGTCGGCCGTGCTGTGGTATGCGGGGTTTGCCTTGTGGACGGTGCTGGTCTGATCAGGCCTGTGGCCGTTAGCCAGGGTGTCACCAGCCAAAGAGCTCACAGGCGTTGCGGCTGCTGATTTCAGCCAACGCCACTGCCTCGATGCCGATCAACTCAGCCAGCGCCACGGCAATCTCCGGCAAGTGCTCCGGGCTGTTGCGCAGCCCGGCATACATTGCCGGGGCCATGTCCGGTGAGTCGGTCTCCAGCACTACGCTCTCCAGCGGCAAACGGGCAACTGTCTTGCGTAGACGCAACGCCTGCGGCCAGGTCGCCGCGCCGCCCAGTCCGAGCTTGAAACCGAGCTTGAGGTATTCCCGGGCCTCCTCGAAACTGCCGGCGAACGCATGGATGATGCCTGCCCGTGCAGGCTTGAAGCGCTTGAGCGTGGCGATCACCTGGGCATGGCTGCGACGCACGTGCAGCAGGGACGGCAAATCGAAGTCGCAGGCCATTTGCAACTGCGCCTCGAACAGCGCCTGCTGGCGCTGCGGGTCGAGTTCAGGCAAGTAGTAATCCAGGCCGTACTCGCCAACCGCACACAGCCGCGGATCACCCTGCAAGCGTTCGAGCCAGCCGCGCAGCTCAAGCAGGTGCTCTGGCCGATGCTGCTCCAGGTACACCGGATGCAAGCCCAGCGCGGCGTGCACGCGTTGCTCGGCACAGGCCAGATCCCACACCCGTTGGAGGTTCTCGGCATGCACCCCCAGCACCACCACACGCTCCACTCCCCGCGCCGTCGCGCGGTCCAGCAGGCGCTGGCGGTCGGCGTCGAACTCGGGAAAGTCCAGGTGGGTGTGGGTGTCGATCAGGCGCATGCTCAGGCCGGCTGGATACGTTGCTTGAAGGTACGCGCCACGGCATGCACGCCTGGCTCGTAGCGTTTGTCTTCGATGGCCGCCAGGGCCAGCTCCAGCGCGGTGGCGGCAATCAGCCCATGTTGCTGGGCCATGGCGTTGACCGGCAACGGCAGGAAGTCCAGCAGTTGGTTGTCGCCAAAGGTTCCCAGCTGCAACTGGCGCGAATCGGCAGGACGCGCCTGCAGCGTGTCGAACACCCCTTGCAGAAGCACATAAGAGGTAGTGACCAAGGCATCGGGCAGGCCGCCCAGATCGCTGATCAGCTGCTGCATCAAGCGCTGGCCGCACTCGCGGCTGAACGCCTCGCCCTGGTAACGCCGGACATCGCCGGCATAGCCTTGCAAGGCTTGCTCGAAACCGCCCGCACGGGCCTGGCTGACCGACAGCTCAGGGCGCGCGCCGATCAGGGCGATGCTGCGCGGACGCATGCTCAACAGGCTCTTGGCCAATTGCTGGCTGGCGTTGCGGTCGTCGCTGATCACCGAGCAGAAGTGCTCTGGGTCCAGCCGACGGTCGATGGCGATCACCGGCAGGCCTTTGTCCTGCAATTGGCGATAGCTGTCGTCTTCCGGCGGCAGGCAACTGGCCACAAACAACGCATCGCAGCGCCGGGCACGGAACAACTGCTGCAACTGCCGCTCGATGTCGGGGCGATCATCGCTGCTGGCGATCAGCAGCTGGTAACCCCGGGCGCGCGCGCCTTGTTCGAGCTGCTTGGCAATGCGCGCATAGCTGGGGTTCTCCAGGTCCGGAAGGATGAAGCCCAGCGTGCGCGTGTGCCGGCTGCGCAGGCCTGCAGCCTGCGGGTTGGGCGTGAAGCCATGGGCTTCGACCACAGCACGCACACGCTCGACTGTGCTGTTGCTGATGCGTTGCTGTTCGGCCTTGCCATTGATGACGTAGCTGGCGGTGGTGACTGACACACCGGCCAGACGGGCAATATCGCTGAGTTTCACCGAATTTTCCTTGTTATTTCCGGGACTGGCCGCGGGCTTGATCGGTTAGTTTCACCCATGTTCAAGGCCGCGCGCAGACGACCATTGTCGCAATTGTCCGACAGGATGGGGCTGTTTCGACGGCAGATTATCGAGTAACGTGGCCGCCTGGTCAGATTAATCGTTTCAGCTAGCTAATTTACTGCCGTGTTGCCGCCAGCGTCTGGCCATTGAACTGGTGGTTTCCGTGAATTTCACAACAATACCTCAGTACCTCATCGCGTACTGCAAAAGGAGAAGGTCATGCTAGAGCTCGCCATTGAGCAGATAGCCATGGGCCAGACGGCTGCCGACAAAGGCGAGGCATTGCGCCTGCTGGCGGGCTGTCTGGTAGCCGACGGCCTGGTTGCCGAAGGCTATCTGGAGGGACTGCAAGCCCGCGAGGCGCAAGGATCGACCTTCCTTGGTCAAGGTATCGCCATCCCCCATGGCACGCCGCAGACCCGCGACCAGGTGTTCGCCACCGGTGTGCGCCTGATGCAGTTTCCCGAGGGGGTCGACT
The DNA here is from genome assembly GCF_017875955.1 of Pseudomonas sp. BP8. Classification (GTDB taxonomy): domain Bacteria; phylum Pseudomonadota; class Gammaproteobacteria; order Pseudomonadales; family Pseudomonadaceae; genus Aquipseudomonas. The sequence goes on from NZ_JAGINK010000001.1 coordinate 1,526,988, forward strand.
GGGGCGATGGGCAGATGGTGTACCTGGCCATCGCCATTGCCGCCCGCTCTGATGAACACCTGCGCCTGCTGCAATTGCTGACCCGCGCCCTGGGCGAGACCGACCTTGCCCAGGCCTTGCGCCGCGCCAGCTCCGCCGAGGCCTTGCTCAAGCTGCTGCAGGGCGCGCCACAGGCGCTGGCGCTGGATGCGCAACTGGTCGGGCTCAACTTGCCGGCAGAAGACTTTGACGAGTTGGCCTGGCGCGGTGCCCGACTGTTGCAACGTGCCGGTTGCGTCGACAGCGGCTTCGCCGCGGTATTGCAACAGGCCGAGCCGCTGCCGTTGGGCGAGGGCTTGTGGTGGCTGCACAGCGAGCGCCAGGTGCGCCAACCGGGCTTGGCTTTCATGACGCCACAGCAACCGCTGCGCTATCGTGACCAACCGCTCAACGGCCTGTTCTGCCTGGCCAGCTTGGGCGCGGCCCACCAGGTCCTGCTCGAGCGCCTGTGCGAAGTACTGATCGAAGGCCGCGGGCAGATGCTCTACCAGGCGACCAGCAGCCGCACCGTGCTGGAAGTGCTGGGCGGGGAAGTGCCCGCCGATTGGCCCAGCGCGCGCATCGTGCTGGCCAACCCGCATGGTTTGCATGCGCGCCCGGCCAAGGTGCTGGCGCAGTTGGCCAAAGGCTTCGAGGGTGAGATCCGCATTCGCCTGCTCGACAGCGTCCAGCCGGCGGTGTCGGTCAAAAGCCTGAGCAAGCTGCTCGGCCTCGGCGCGCGGCGTGGGCAGACCCTGGAGCTGATCGCTGAACCGAGCATCGCGGCCGATGCCTTGCCGGTACTGCTGGCGGCCATCGAGCAAGGCCTGGGCGAAGAGGTCGAGCCGTTGCCGGAAGCTGAGCAGGCTGTCGTCCAGGAGGCCCCGCTGGCAGTCGTTGCGCCGCTGCCGGGTAGCCTGATTCAGGGCGTTGCGGCGGCGCCGGGGATCGCCAGTGGCCCGGCCCACGTGTGTGTCGAGCGTGAGATCGACTACCCCTTGCGCGGTGAGTCGCCGGCCCAGGAGCGGAGCAAGCTGCGGTCCGCGCTGGAGGCGGTCAATAACGAGTTGCACATCTTGGTCCAGCGCAGTGCCAAGGCCATCGGCGAAATTTTCATCACCCACCAGGAGATGCTCGCTGACCCGGCCCTGACCGATGATGTTGAACAGCGCCTGGCCCAGGGAGAAAGCGCGGCGGCGGCCTGGATGGCGGTGATCGAGGCCGCCGCGCGTCAGCAGGAGGCCCTGCACGACGCGCTGCTCGCCGAGCGCGCCGCGGACCTGCGCGACATTGGTCGGCGTGTGCTGGCCCAGCTGTGTGGCGTACAAGACACCCCCGAGCCTGCCGAGCCCTACGTGCTGGTGATGGCCGAAGTCGGCCCCTCCGACGTGGCCCGGCTGGACCCTGCACGGGTCGCCGGCATCGTTACCGCGCATGGCGGCGCTACTGCCCACAGTGCCATCGTCGCCCGTGCCTTGGGCATCCCGGCGGTGGTCGGCGCCGGCGCGGCGATCCTCATGCTTGAAGCCGGTACGCCGTTGTTGCTCGATGGCCAGCGCGGTCGTGTCAGCGTTGCACCGCCGGCCGACGAGTTGCAACGTGCCCTGGCCGAACGCGACGCGCGCGAGCAGCGCCTGCAGGCTGCCTGGGCCCAGCGCCATGAGCCGGCAGTGACCGGCGATGGCCATGCCGTCGAAGTGTTCGCCAACATCGGCGACAGCAGCGGCATCGACAAGGTGGTCGAGCAGGGCGCCGAAGGCATCGGCCTGCTGCGCACCGAACTGATTTTCATGGGCCATACGCAAGCGCCCGATGTCGCCACCCAAGAGGCTGAGTACCGCCGTGTGCTCGATGGTCTTGGCGGCCGGCCGTTGGTGGTGCGCACCCTGGACGTCGGTGGCGACAAACCCTTGCCGTACTGGCCGATCGCCGCCGAAGACAATCCCTTCCTCGGCGTGCGCGGCATTCGCCTGACCCTGCAACGGCCACAGCTCATGGAAGACCAGTTGCGTGCGCTGCTGCGCTCGGCCGATGGCCGCCCGCTGCGGATCATGTTCCCCATGGTCGGGCAGGTTCACGAGTGGCGTGAAGCAAAGGCCATGGTCGAGCGCCTGCGCGCAGAAATCCCCGTTGATGACCTGCAGCTGGGAATCATGGTCGAGGTGCCTTCGGCGGCCTTGCTGGCGCCACAGCTGGCCCGCGAGGTGGACTTCTTCAGCATCGGCACCAATGACCTGACCCAGTACACCTTGGCGATCGACCGCGGCCACCCGAGCCTCTCGGCCCAGGCCGACGGCCTCCATCCGGCCGTACTGCGCCTGATCGACATGACCGTGCGCGCCGCCCATGCCGAGGGCAAGTGGGTCGGCGTCTGTGGCGAGTTGGCCGCTGACCCGCAGGCGGTGGCCGTGCTGCTCGGCCTGGAGGTCGACGAGCTGAGTGTTGCCGCGCGCAGCGTGGCCGAAGTCAAGGCACTGGTTCGCCAGGCCGAATATCGTACGGCTCGCGCCCTGGCGTGCGAAGCCCTGCAACAGGACAGCGCCGCCGCAGTGCGGGCGCTGGTGGAGCGTTACTGATGGCCAAGATTCTCACCCTGACCCTCAACCCGGCGCTGGACATTACCGTCAGCCTCGACAGGCTGCGCCCGGGGCATGTCAACCGCAGTCAGGCCCAGCATAGCCACGCCGCCGGCAAGGGCCTCAACGTCGCCCAGGTGCTGGCTGACCTTGGCCACAGCGTCACCGTCGCGGGCTTTCTTGGGCGCGACAACCTGCAGCCGTTCGAGGCGCTGATCGAGTGGCGCGGTTTCACCGACTGCTTTGTGCGGGTGCCGGGCGAAACCCGCAGCAACATCAAGCTGGTCGAGGCCGATGGCCAGGTGACCGATATCAACGGCAAGGGTCCGCAGGTCGACGAGGCCGCGCGCATCGCCCTGATGCGCGACCTGGAGCAGGTCGCCGCGGGCCATGATGCGGTGGTCGTGGCCGGCAGCCTGCCGCGCGGGATCGACCCCGAATGGTTCTGCCAGTTGCTCCTGCAACTGAAGGGCCAAGGCTTGAAAGTGGTACTGGACAGCAGTGGTGAAGCACTGCGCGCCGGTCTGCAAGCAGCGCCCTGGCTGGTCAAGCCGAACACTGAAGAGCTCGGCGAAGCGCTCGGTCTTGCCGTGCACACCGCAGCTGAGCAGCAGGCCGCCGCCGAGCGCCTGCTGGCCAGCGGTGTCGAGCACGTGGTGGTATCCCAGGGCGAGCAGGGCGTGAGCTGGTTCAGCCCGGGCCGGCGGTTGCACGCGCAGCCGCCCAAGGTCAGCGTGGCGAGTACTGTCGGCGCTGGCGACTCGCTGGTGGCCGGCATGCTCCACGGCCTGCTGCTGGGCGAAGACGCTGGATTGACCCTGCGCCGCGCCACGGCTATTGCAGCTCAGGCAGTGACGCAGGTCGGCTTTGGCATTCGCGATCGCGATCATCTGGCGCGCCTTGAGGCCGCCGTGCAGCTGACAGAACAACAAGAGGGTTGCTGATGAACATTGCCATCGTTACTGCCTGCCCGAATGGCCAAGTGTCGAGTGTGCTCAGTGCACGCCTGTTGGCGGCTGCCGCGCAGCGGCGGGGTTGGAGCACCAGCGTCGAAGTACAGGATGCCGAGCATCCAGAACGACGCCTGAGCGCGGCGCAGATCGCCGAAGCCGACTGGGTGCTGGTGATCAGCACCGGGCCGGTCGAACTGTCGCGGTTTGTCGGCAAGCGCCTGTTCCAGAGCACACCGGCCCAGGCCCTGGCAGACCGAGAAGGCTTCCTCGACGAGGCGGCAGCGAATGCCCAGCTGCACGTCGCCAGCACTGCGGCCGAGACCCCGGCTACGCTCGGCGTGCCGCGTTTGGTTGCGGTCACGGCCTGCCCGACCGGCGTCGCGCACACCTTCATGGCCGCCGAAGCCCTGCAACAGGCTGCGCAGCAGCTGGGCTACGAATTGATCGTGGAAACCCAGGGCTCGGTCGGCGCGCGCAATCCGTTGTCGGCAGCGGCGATCGCCGAGGCTGACGTGGTGCTGCTGGCGGCCGACATTGAAGTGCCGACCGCGCGCTTCGCCGGCAAGCGTATCTACCGCTGCGGCACCAGCATCGCCCTCAAGCAGGCCAAGGCCACCCTCGACAAGGCCCTGCTCGAAGGCAAGCTGGAGAGCGCGGCCGAGGCCACTGGCGAAGCGTCGAATACAGGCGAGAAGGCCGGCGTCTACAAACACCTGCTGACCGGCGTTTCGTTCATGTTGCCGATGGTGGTGGCGGGCGGCCTGCTGATCGCGTTGTCCTATGTGTTTGGCATCAATGCCCACGAAGTGCCCGGCACCCTGGCGGCAGCGCTGATGCAGATTGGTGACGGTGCCGCGTTCAAATTGATGGTGCCGCTGCTGGCGGGCTATATCGCCTGGTCGATCGCTGATCGTCCCGGGCTGGCCCCGGGCATGATTGGCGGGATGCTCGCGACCACCCTTGGCGCGGGTTTCATTGGCGGCATCGTCGCAGGCTTTCTCGCCGGCTACAGCGCCAAGGCCATCAGCCGCTGGGTAAATTTGCCGAGCAGCCTCGATGCGCTCAAGCCGATCCTGATCATTCCGCTGCTGGCCAGCCTGTTTACCGGCCTGGTGATGATCTACGTGGTCGGCCAGCCCGTGGCGGCCATGCTCGCCGGCTTGACCCAGTTTCTCGACAGCATGGGCACCACCAATGCCATCCTGCTCGGGCTGCTGCTTGGCGGCATGATGTGCGTTGACCTGGGTGGGCCGATCAACAAGGCCGCCTATGCCTTCTCGGTGGGCCTGCTGTCGACCCACAGTTATGCACCGATGGCGGCGACCATGGCGGCGGGCATGGTGCCGCCGATTGGCCTGGGCATCGCTACCTTCATTGCCCGCAGCAAGTTCGCTCAGAGTGAGCGCGAGGCTGGCAAGGCGGCGCTGGCGCTGGGCTTGTGCTTCATCTCCGAGGGGGCAATTCCGTTTGCGGCCAAGGACCCGCTGCGGGTGATTCCGGCGAGTATTGCCGGTGGCGCGCTGACCGGTGCGTTGTCGATGTACTTTGGCTGCAAGCTGATGGCGCCGCATGGCGGGCTGTTTGTGCTGCTGATCCCGAATGCCATCAACCATGCCTTGCTGTACTTGCTGGCGATTGTTGCCGGGAGCCTGGTGACGGCGCTGGTGTATGCGCTGATCAAGCGCCCGGAGCAGGTCGAGCTGGCGGTTGCGCCCGCCAAAGCCTGAGGCAGTTGCTATACCGGCCTCTTCGCGGGGCAAGCCCGCTCCTACAGGATTGTGGCGTGCTGCAAATCCTGTAGGAGCGGGCTTGCCCCGCGAAACCGGCGAAGCCGGTGCCATACACCACGATAGCCGGCGCAGTCGACTGATCTATACGCATCTAGCGCCGCTGCTTGTGCCGCAACGGCACCAGCAACTCCCCCAACCCGTTGTGATCGATCTCGTGCATCAATGCCAGCAACGCCCCCAGCTCCCCTGGCGGAAAGCCCTTGCGGGCAAACCAGCCCAGGTAGTCGCCGGGCAGGTCGGCGATCAGCCGGCCCTGGTATTTGCCGAAGGGCATGGTCCGCGTGACCAGCAGTTGCAGCGATTCGGGATTCATCGTCATGCCCGTCTGAAGGGAAAGCCGCGACCATACTGCAAACTGCACGAGCGCCCAAGCGGCGATCATGCAGAACGCCGGTTAGGCCTCTGTCTCGCATAAACTCAACTCATTGATTTTATTAGTTTTATTTTTTATCGGCGGCTTGGCACGAAGGCTGCTCTATTCATTAGGACTATCATCTGCCAAGGAGTTTGAGCCATGAGTAATCCAAACAAAGACGTGATTGACGTTCTCAACGACCTCATCGAATTCAGCAAGGATGGCGAGAAAGGCTTCAAAGAGTCTGCCGGTGATGTGAAAAACCCAGAGCTGAAGGCGTTCTTCGCCCAACGTGGCACTGAGTGCTCCAGCGCCGCCGCCGAGCTGCAAGGCGAAGTGCGTCGTCTGGGTGGCGATCCAGAAACCTCTACCAGCCTCAGCGGCGACCTGCACCGTGGCTGGGTCAACCTCAAGTCGCTGGTCACCGGCAAGGACGAGGAGGCGGTGCTCAACGAAGTTGAGCGTGGCGAAGACCATGCCCTCAAAGCCTACAAGGACGCTCGTGAGAAGCTGGTCAAGCTGGGTCGTAGCGTGAGTGATCCGACCTACACCTTGGTTGAAAAGCAGCTGCAAGGCGTTCAGCGTAATCACGACCAGGTAAAAGCCCTGCGTGACGCCGCACGCGCACGCTCTTAAGCGAGCGGCCCCTCTATCCGGTTACGGCCTTCGGCCTTGGCCCGATAGAGGGCTTCATCCGCCTCACCCAGCAGTCCGGTCAGGTCTTGCTGGGTGCCGGGCATGTACAGGCCGATACCGATACTGACTGTCACCGGTTGCGTATCCGCACCGAATGGCGCCAGCGCCGCCACATCCGCCCTGATCCGTTCTGCAAGCATCAAGGCGCCGGGCAATTCTGTCTCCGGCAGCACCACCTGAAATTCCTCTCCCCCGTAGCGCGCTGCCAGGTCCGACGGCCGGCGGATACAGCGCTCGATGGTCTTTGCTACTTCGCGCAGGGCATGATCGCCACCGGCATGGCCATGGCGCTGATTGAATGCCTTGAAGTAGTCGACATCCACCATGAGCACCGCCAATGGCCTGCGATTGCGCTGGGCGCGTGCCCATTCCTGGCGCAGCACCTGGTCGAGTCGGCGCCGGTTGGCCAGGCCGGTCAGGCTATCGGTCGCGGCCAGGGTCGCCAAGCCTTGCTCGGCATCGTGCCGACGGCGCAGCTCGCGGCCAAGCAGCAGCGTCAGCCAGAGGATACCGATGCACAGTACGCCGGTGGCCAAGCTGACCACGATCGCCGTGCGCCGCCACGACTCGAACACCTCATCGCTGCCATGCACGACCAGTACGATCAGCGGCAGGTCGGCAACCCGCGAGAAGGTGAACATGCGTTGTTCGTCCGAGACGCCTGACTTGGCAGTGAAATTACCGCTGTGCTCGCTGAGGATGCGCTGGAAGTTCACTCGTTTGCTGTAGTCGGAACCGATCAACGGGTCATCGGCACGCGAGGGCTGGCGGGCCAGCAGTTGCCCTTGGGTATTGAACAGATTGATGCTGCTGTCCTTGCCGATGTCCAGGCGTTGGAACAGCTCGCTGAAGTAGCTCAGGCGCAACGCCCCGGCAGCCAGGCCGGCAAACGCGCCTTGCGCATCGTTGATCCGCCGGCTGAAGCTGATCGACCATTCCATGTCACCGAATTGGGCCCTGAACGGCGGACCGATCAGCAGGCCCAGGTCGGGGTTGTGCATGTGCGCCTTGAACACCCCGGTTTCGCCGAAGTTGGCCTGGCGCGGCACGCTGTTGGCCGAGTCACCGACCACGTTGCCCTGGCGGTCGAGCCAAAGTACATCGCCCTTGCGCCGATCGACGAAGGCTTCATTGAACAGCAGGCGCTGGCGCAGCTGGCTGGGCACTTCTGGCAGTTCCTTGCGCCCGACCGCCCAGATCAGCCCTTGCAGCGACTGATCGTAGAGTTCGACGTTGCGCAGGATATCGCTCTCGATCAGCTGGACGATGTTGCTCGACGAGCGAATGGCCGACTGCTCGACGCTGTCACGCTCGCGGGCCAGCAGGTAGCTGACGATAGCGAGGATGGCGAGCACGGCGAAACAACTGCCCAGGTTGAGGAACAGTTCAGGGTGTGACTTGTACAGGGCGTAACGCGGTGCTCGATTGGGTAACGTCATGCTCGCAACTGCATAAGTCCCTCCATGTCCCTGAGGGTAGGGCGGATTCGCGGCGGCGGTAGTGTAGGGAAGCGGGTATTGTCGGACAAGATTTAATCAGGTTGTCCGACGGAATGAGCTGATGGTGCAGCGCTTGGCGCAGACATTCAAGAATGCTGGGGCCGCGCAGCGGCCCCAGTGGCGCTAGGGCAATCGGTCAGAACACGTTCAGTGGATAATCCACGATCACCCGCAGTTCATCGTTGTCCTGCCCCGAGCCATAGGCCTGGTTGGCGCGGTGGCTGGCGTAGCGCAGCAGTACCGACAGGTCTTTGAGCTGACCTTGCTGGAACACGTACTTCACATCCAGGTCACGTTCCCAGTGGGTTGCGTGCTTGCCTTGCGGGTTGTAGTAGTCGTAGTAGGTGGTGTTCTGGTCGGCCTTGGTCAGGTCGGCCTCACCGCGCGAGTACGACAGCGACGAGCTCAGGCCCGGCACACCGACACCGGCGAAGTCATAGCCATACTGCAGCTTCCACGACCGCTCGTTGGGGGCGTTGAAGTCCGAGTACATCCGCGAGTTGTCCAGGTAAATGCTGTCACCCAGGTTGATGTAGTCGAACGGCGTGTCGCCATTCACCCGCTGGTAAGCGGCGGTGATGCTGTGATAACCGGCATTGACCGTGAAGTGCAGGCTGAAGGTGTTGTTGTCGATGCTGCCGAGCAGCGCCTGGCCGGTGTCCTGAGTGTGGTAGAAGTGCACGCCCGGATTCAGGCTGACCAGGTCGTTGACCACGTAGGTGTAGTCAAAGTCGGCGTAGTACTGATTCCAGATGTCCTTCAGCTCGGCGGCATACAGGTTGCTGGTGATGTTCTCGCTGCCGCTCCACGACGCGCCCGCCCAGCTCAGGTGGTCGCTGTCGCGATTGTCTTGCAGCGCGCCATAGTAGGTATCGATGCGCCGATGACCGCTCTGGTTGTACGGCTTGGTGAAGCTCACCTGGCCGCCCTCGAGCAGCAGGCCGTCCACGCTGGTGTTGGTCAGGCTGACGCCGCGGAAGGTCTGCGGCAACATGCGCGTCTCACCACCGGCGATCACCGGGTTGGTCAGAAACAGGTCGCCGGCCTTGAGTTCGGTGTCGAACGCCTTGAGCTTGATCGCTGCCCCCGCAGTGGAGAACGAGTGCGGCGCAGCGCCCAGCTCGCCATCATCCTTGACGTGTTCAGGCAGGATGCTGGTGCCGGCATAACCGCCACCGCCGTCGAGCTTGAGGCCGAGCATGGCGTGGGCGTCGAGGCCGAAACCTAGTGTGCCGGGGGTGTAACCGGACTCGAAGCGGGCGAGGAAGCCCTGGCCCCACTCGCGGTTGTCACGTACGCCGGTATTGAGGTTGTTGCGGTTGAAGTAGGCATTGCGGAAATGCAGGTTCAGCGACGAGCCTTCAACAAAGCCTTCAGCCTTGGCTTCATCGGCGTGTGCGCTGAGTGGCATCGTTGCGGCGAATGCAATGAAAAGCGGGGAGAAACGAAAAGCGGAAGTCACCGGTAAGAGCTCCTTTATCTGACGGTGGTGCAGTTTTTATTGTCGGAATTGCAAATCTTTTTAGAGGGATTCGTAACAGTCAGGCTGAACCTTTCGACACATAAAAAAAAGCCGCTGATCGGCAGCGGCTTTTAGAGGCTAACATATTGGCAGGGGATGCGCCCATGCCATGTCCCAAGGCGAAGTAAACCTCGGGATAACGCCGATCAGCTATCGGCACTGTCGTCTTTGACGACCTTTGCAGCGGTCTGCTGTGCGTCTTTTGCGGATTCTGCCTGCTGTGCGGCATAGCCTTCACGTGCATCTTGGTGAACAGCGGCAAGTGCTGCGTTTCGAGCGACAAAGGCCGGCGATTCTTCAGCCATGGCCAGGGGCGACAACAACAGGGAAGACAGAACGAATACGCTGGCAACACCCATACTGTTGGACATTTGCAACAACCTTCTTGCGGGGCAAGTGTTAGTGGAGACAGGGCTAAGTTAGTCCCAATAACATCGCAGAAACAGCGCTTGGCGGGATAAGCACTGTTGCGCAAAAGGTAAGGATACGCGTCGAAAAGTTCAGAGTTTGCCCGCAAACCCGCGTGTTTGAGCGTTTGGCAGGCAAATACCGAACGTGTTGGCGCCACCCGTGCTACGCACGAAGACACTGCCGCCGTGCATCAGCGCGATGGCTTTGACGATCGCCAGGCCCAGGCCGTGGTTACTGCCGCCGTGGTTGCTGCGCGCAGCGTCGACCCGGTAGAAGCGTTCGAACAGCAGGGCCAGGTGCTCGTCGGCAATGGTCGGGCCGGGGTTGCTCACGGCGATGCTGACCTGCTCGGGCCCGGCCTCGATGTGCACCGCGATGACCTGGTGGGGCGCGGTGTGCTGCACGGCGTTGTTCAGCAGGTTGATCAGCGCCCGGCGCAATTGGGCTTTCTCGATCGGTGCCAGGGCATCACCGCAGACCGTGACTTGCACCTGCGCGTCTTCGAGGATGTAGTCGAGGTAGTCGAGGGTGGTGGCGACTTCTTCGGCCAGCGAAGCCTGGGTCAATGCAGTGGCCTTGCTGCCTTGATCGGCGCTGGCCAGGAACAGCATGTCGTTGATGATGCTGCGCAGGCGCTCGAGCTCTTCCAGGTTCGATTGCAAGACCTCGAAGTAGTGCTCGGCACTGCGGCCGCGGGTCAGGGCCACCTGGGTCTGACCAATCAGATTGGTCAGCGGAGAACGCAGCTCGTGGGCGACATCGGCGTTGAACGCCTCGAGCCGCGAATAGGCCAGGCTGACCCGATCCAGCGCGGCATTGAAGGCGTTGGCAAACTGCGCCAGCTCCGGTGCCAGCGCCTGGGTTTGCAGCCGCCCGTCCAGGCGAGGCGGAGCCAGGGCCTGGGCTTCGTTGGACAACGCCAGCAACGGTCGCAGGCCGATCCGCGCGACCCAATAACCCAGCACAGCCGCCAGCAGCACGCCGAGCACCGCCAGGCCGACGATGGCCACCAGCAGGCTGTGCTGGGCCTGCCAGAACGTCTCGGTATCGATGCCGATCATGAAGTGCAGTGCCGGCCGCTCCCCCAGCGCGGGCAGCTCGCTGACCAGCACTTTGTACGGGTAGGGGCTGTCGGCCAGACGCAGGTCGCGCATGCCCTGTGGGCCTTCGGCGAGCTGACGCAGCTGCTCGGTGGGCTGGCCGTACTCGAAGGTCGGGTCGCTGCTGACCACCCAGAAGCGGATGCGCCGGTCTTCTTCAGCGAGCAGGTTCAGCTTGTTGTGGATCTTGGCCCAGTGCTCGGCGTTACCGAAGCGGTTGAGGGTCGACTCGAGCACGCTGTAGCGCGCGTCCAGTTCGGCGGCCGGCAGCAGGTCGAGGCTGCGGTCGACCTGGCGGTACAGCGCCGCGCCGATCAGCAAAAATACCGCCATCGCCACCAGCATGAACAGCGCCGCCAGGCGCAGCGCGATGGAGTTAGCCGGCACGGTTTTCCAGAACATAGCCCATGCCTCGAATGGTATGCAGCAGCTTGTTTTCAAACGGCCCGTCGAGCTTGGCGCGCAGGCGTTTTATGGCGACCTCGACGACGTTCGCGTCGCTGTCGAAATTGATGTCCCAGACCAGCTCGGCGATGGCCGTCTTGGACAGGATCTCGCCTTGGCGCCGCGCCAGCACGCTGAGCAGCGAGAATTCCTTGGCGGTCAGCTCCAGGCGCAGGCCGGCGCGGCTGGCCTTGCGGCTGATCAGGTCGATCCACAAATCGCCGACCTGCACCTGCAACGGCTCGTGGCTGCTGCTGCGGCGGGTCAGGGCCTGCAGGCGGGCGACCAGTTCGAGAAACGAGAACGGCTTGCCGAGGTAGTCGTCGGCGCCTTCGCGCAGGCCGCGGATGCGGTCTTCGACCCGCTCACGGGCGGTCAGCATGATCACCGGCGTCTGCTTGCGCGCGCGCAGCGCACGCAGCACGCCATAGCCGTCCAGGCCCGGCAGCATGACGTCGAGGACGATCACCGCGTAGTCGCCTTCGAGGGCCATGTGCAGGCCGTCGATACCATCGCGGGCGAGGTCGACGGCAAAGCCTTGTTCACTCAGGCCACGGTGCAGGTAGTCGGCGGTTTTTTCTTCGTCTTCGATGATCAGTACACGCATGCTTTTGTCTCAACTGGCGTTCGGCGCGGCCGCAACGGCGGGCTGGCGGCGATGGAACAGACGCTCCAGGGCCAAGTATATGACCGGCGTCGTGAACAGCGTCAGCGCCTGGCTCACCAATAATCCGCCGACCACCGCGATGCCCAGCGGCTGGCGCAGTTCGGCGCCGGTACCAAAGCCGAACATCAGCGGCACCGCGCCGAGCAGGGCGGCCAGGGTAGTCATGATGATCGGCCTGAAGCGGGTCAGGCAGGCCTGGTGAATCGCCTGCTCGGGGGTCAAGCCATGCTGGCGCTGGGCGTCCAGGGCAAAGTCGATGAGCAGGATGCCGTTCTTCTTGACGATGCCGATCAGCAGCACCACGCCGATCAGGCCCATGATGCTGAAATCCTGGCCCATCGCCCAGAGCAGGATCAGCGCCCCGAGCCCGGCCGAGGGCAGGGTGGAGATGATCGTCAGGGGGTGGACGAAGCTCTCGTAGAGCACGCCAAGGATGATGTACACCGCTACCAGTGCAGCGAGGATCAGCCACGGCTGGCTCGACAGCGAACTCTGGAACGCCTGCGCTGCGCCCTGGAAGTTGCCACTGATCGAGTCGGGCATGCCCAGTTCGCGTTGGGTCTGTTCAAGGATGCGCACGGCATCCCCGAGGGCCACGCCTGGGGCCAGGTTGAACGACAGGTTGGCCGCCGGGAACAGCCCGTCATGGGCGATCGACAGCGGCCCGGTACTGGGCGCGGCAACGTGGGCCACGGCCGACAGCGGCACCATGTCGTTGCTCAGCGGCGAGCGCAGGTAGAAGTAGTTGAGGCTCTCGGCCTTGCCGCGCTGGCGCGCGTCCAGTTCGAGAATCACTTTGTACTGGTTGGTCTCGGTCTGGAATTCGCTGATCTGGCGTTGGCCGAAGGCGTCGTACAGCGCTTGGTCGATGTCGTTGGTGGTCAAGCCGAAACGCGCGGCGGCCTGGCGGTCGATGTCGATCCGGGTGACGCTGGCCCCCAGCTGCAGGTCGTTGGACAGGTCGCGCAGGGCCGGGTTTTCGCGCAGGCGCTCGGTCAGGCGCTGGGTCCACAGGTTGAGCGCGACACCGTCGTTGCTCTTGAGCACGTACTGGTACTGGGTGCGCGACGGGCCGGAGCTGAGGTTGATGTCCTGGCCAGCACGCATGTACAGCACCACCCCGGGGATCTGGGCCAGCTTGGGCCGTAGCCGATCGATCAGCTCACTGGCCGAGACGTCGCGCTCGCCGCGCGGTTTCAGCGCGATCCAGAAGCGGCCGTTGGCGATGGTCTGGTTGTTGCCGGTCACCCCCACGGCATGCGAGAAAGCGCGTACCGCGGGGTCGGCGCCGATGACCTTGGCCAGTGCCTGGTGTTTGTCGATCATCGCCGGGTACGAGACGTCGGCCGCAGCCTCACTGGTACCAAGGATGAAACCGGTGTCTTGCAGCGGGAAGAAGCCCTTGGGGATCGCTACGTAACCGACCACGGCCAGCGCCAGGGTCAGGCCGAACACGGTGAGGGTCAGGCGCTGATGGGCGAGGGCGCGGTTCAGGCCTTTCTCGTACCAGCGCACCAGGCGCTCGCCGAAGCCATCCTGATGCGCCTTGGGCGCCTGGCGCATGAACAGCGCACAGAGTGTCGGCGCCAGGGTCAGCGACACCACCACCGAAATCAGGATGGTCGAGGTGGCGGTCAGGGCAAACTCCTTGAACAGCCGGCCAACCACCCCGCCCATGAACAGCAGCGGAATAAAGGCGGCGATCAGCGAGAAACTGATCGAGATTACCGTGAAGCCGATTTCACCCGCGCCCTTGATCGCCGCGGTGCGGCTGTCGTCGCCGGCCTCCAGGTGACGGTGGATGTTTTCCACCACCACGATGGCGTCATCGACCACGAAGCCCACCGAGATGACGATGGCCACCAGGGTCAGGTTGTTCAGGCTGAAACCGAAAATGTACATCAGGGCGCAAGTGGCGATCAGCGATACGCCAAGCACGCTCGACACCACCAGGGTCGCCGACCACTGGCGAAGAAACAGTGCCATCACCCCGATGACCAGGATCACCGCGATCAGCAGGGTCAGCTCGACCTCGTGCAGCGAGGCGCGGATGGTCTGCGTGCGGTCCTGCAGCACCGACACCTCGACCGAGGCCGGCAGCATCTCTTGCAGCCGTGGCAACGCTTCGAGCACGCGGTCGACGGTCTCGACGATGTTCGCCCCTGGCTGGCGGAACACCACCAGGTTGAGCCCTGGCTGATCGCCGGACCATGACTTGACGTAGGCGTTCTCGGCGCCCTGAATCACCTTGGCGACATCCGACAGGTGCACCGGGGCACCGTCGCGGTAGGAGACAATCAGCCGAGCGTAGTCCTCGGGATGGAACAACTGGTCGTTGGCGGCAATCGTCGACACGCTGTGCTCGCCATACAACGCGCCCTTGGCCAGGTTGAGGCTGGTCTGCTGAACGGCCAGGCGCAGGTCGGCCAGGGTCAGGCCGATGGCGGCGAGTTTCTCCGGCTGGGCCTGAACGCGGATGGCCGGGCGCAGTTGCCCGGAGATGTTGATCAGGCCGACCCCGTCGATCTGGCTCAGCTGGCGCGCGAGGAGGGTCTCGGCGTAGTCGCTGAGTTCGTGCCCGGGCATTTGCGCAGAACTGACGGTAAGCACCAGCACCGGGCTGTCCGCCGGGTTGACCTTGCGCCAGGTCGGTGGGTTGGGCAGGTCCTGCGGCAGGCGCGAGGTGGCGGTATTGATCGCCGCTTGGACTTCCTGCGCGGCGGTGTCGATATTCTTGTCGAGGCTGAACTGGAGGATCAGGTTGGTCGAACCCAGCGCGCTGCTGCTGGTCATCTGGGTCATGCCGGGGATGGCGCTGAACTGCACCTCGAGCGGTGTTGCCACCGAGGAGGCCATGGTTTCGGGGCTGGCCCCAGGCAGTTGCGCGGTGACCTGGATGGTCGGGAAATCTGCCTCCGGCAACGGCGCCACCGGCAGGCGAGGGAAGGCGATGGCACCCAGCAGGACCAGGGCAAAGGTCAATAGCAGGGTGGCCACCGGATGGTCGATGCACCAGGCCGAGAGGCCATTGCGACTGTTCATGGCTGCGCCTTGTGGTCGGCCATCTCGGCGCTGCCGGGGGCATCGCCGAGCACTTCGACCCTGGCCCCGGGCTTTAGCCGCGACTGGCCGTCGAGCACCAGCGTGTCACCGGCCTTGACCCCGGCAATGATGTTCAGGGTGCTGTCCTGGAACAGAACCTTGACCGGCACACTGGTAACCTTGTCGCCGTCCAGGCGGTAGACGAAGTGGCCGTCGACACCGCGCTGGACCACCGGTGGCGGAACCACCAATGCGCGCTGGTCGAGCGCCGTCTGCAGCTTGATGGTCACCAGTTGGCCAGGCCAGAGCAGGCCGTCCTTGTTGTCGAACTCGGCCTTGACCCGCAGGGTGCCGGTGGTGGCTGAGATCTGGTTGTCGATCAACGCCAGGTAGCCTTCGCCGAGCAGGCGGCTTTCGCCTTCGGCATCGAGGTAGGCCTGGACGACGGCCGGGGTGGCAGCCGTGAGCAGTTTTTGCAGGGTGGGCAGCATCTGTTGCGGCAGGGCGAACTCGATGCCGATCGGGTCGATCTGAGTCACGCTGAACAGGCCCTGGGTATCGCTGGCACGCACCAGATTACCGGGGTCTACATTGCGAATGCCGACCCGGCCGGTTACCGGTGAGCGAATCTGCGTGTATGACAGTTGCACCTGGGCATTGGCGATGGCCGCCTGGTTACCCTTGCCGGTGGCCTGCAATTGCTTGACCAGCGCCTGCTGCTGGTCGAGGGTCTGCTTGGAGACGCCGTCGTCGCTGCTGAGCAGGCGATAGCGCTTGAGGTCGACCGCGGCGACTTGCAACTGCGCCTGGCTCTGGCCGAGCAGGGCGCGGGCCTGGTCGAGGCTGGCGCGGATCGAGCGGTCATCGAGGGTGGCGAGCAGGTCGCCCTGTTTGACCCATTGGCCTTCCTTGACCAGCACCTGGGTCAGCACCCCTTCGACCTGCGGGCGGATCTCGACGCTGTGCAGCGACAGCACCGAGCCGATGGCGCTGGCGTAGCGCGGCACGTCTTGCTCGGTGACGCTGATCACCCGTACCGGCACTGCGTTCTGGCTGCGGGCCACGGGTGCGGCCTGGCGCTGAGTCAGCCACCAGCCCAAGGCCACCAGCAGAATAATCGCCAGGGCGGCAAACACTACAGAGCGGGAGGAGCGTCGCATCAGGTCGGGCACCGGTGGGAAAACAGTGGGGTCTATGCAAGCTTATAGCGCTTTGATCGGGTCGGGAGGGTGACGCCTGGCTGACAGCGCTGACAGTTTCGGCAATTTAGCCGATCCCATACACCACTGTGACCGGGCTGGCCTCTTCGCGGGACAAGCCCGCTCCTACAGGATTGTGATGCCGCCCTAGAAGCCGATGTAGGCGTAATACACCGGCGTCTCGGTGGTCGTGTCAAGGCCATGCGCTGCAAGGCTTTCGGCCAGGTCAGGAGTCGCCACATGCAGGCTCCAGGCACTGCCCTGCTCAGCCAGCGTCTGCGCCAGTGCGCTGGCAAAAGCACCCATGTCGGGCAGATACGCGGTAAAGCCCTTGCCCTTGAGCGCACTGGTGGTCATGCCCAGCGCCTGGCAGATCGCAACCTTGGCCGCAATGTCGTCGCGGTCTGCCTGACGCGAGGCAGCGATCAGCGCGACCAGCTGCGGATCGGCCAGTACCTGGCCATGGATCAGCTCCGGACCCTGGCCCCAGGCTTCTGCCGGGCAATCCTTGTTTTCCGGGCGTAACGGCAGGTGCGGGTTGATCTCTGCCGGATAGATACGACAGACCAGCGGCCGCGTGTCGTAGATCGTGCACAGGTCGTGTTCGTCGAGGTTGCGACAGCGCCCCGGGTTGAACGCCGCAAACGTCACCGACACGCGCAGTTCGGCGGCGCCGCAACTGACCGGGTGCGAGCGGCCGTGAACATGCTCGCGTTGCTCGGGCGGCATGCCCGGGCCATCGGCGAGGAACCCTTCGATCAACACCACCACCTGGCCGCCCGCAGCGGCCCACTGGCGCGACTCAGCCAAGGTCAGCGGGACATGATGGCCGGTGCAGCATTTGCCACAGCCGGTGCAGGCAAAACGGATCGACTCGTTCACTCAGGCGCCCGGTTTCCACTCGCTGACGAAGGCCTGCTTGTGCTGGCGATCGTAAAGGCACAGCTCGGTGCCGGTGGCTCGCTTCATGTGCTTCTGCGGATAGACGCCTTCGATCAGCAAGACGCTGAAACCGACCCGGTCATCGAACTCGGCCGGCTTGCCACGGGCGTGGGCGTCCTTGAGCTGGCTGGCGGCCAGGCAGTCCTTGAGCATCTGTTGGCGATACTCGTTCCAGGCCTGACTGCTGGAGGCTTGCGCGACCCCGCTGAACAGGGCGCAGGCGATCAGGAGGTAGCGGGAAAACTTCATACACGGTACCGACAAAAGACAGCTGAAGGACATGAATTATGCCCCAGACATCCCAGGCATCAAGTCTGGGAGTTTGTCGCTGAATATATCAGCGTCGTCAGATTGTCCCTACTGACAAAAGCCATCGGGCCCCATAGCCAGCATCAGTGCTCGGCGAATACCACGCTGCGCGCTGCCGTCACCAGGCAATCGGTCAGGTCTGGCGAAGAGAACTTGGTCAGGATCGCATTGGCCCCTGCAGTCTTGGCTTTCTCGCTGCTCATGGCGCTGTCCAGCGAGGTGTGCAGCAACACATACAGGTGCTGGAAGTCCGGCGTTTCGCGCAGGGTGCGGGTAAACGCGTAGCCGTCCATTTCCGACATCTCGATGTCGGAAACGATGATGTTGATCTCCTTGTCGGTCCCTTGCAGTTCCAGCAGGACGTTGATCGCGTCTTTGGCACTGCGTGCGGTGTGGCAGTCGATGCCCAGGCCGCGCAGGGTATGCACGGACTGTTGCAGGGCCACGTGGCTGTCATCGACCACGAGAATATTGGCGGCGGCGAGCAAGCTGGCGTCTTCCTCGCTGAGAGCGCCGGGCTGCGCCTCGTGCGGCGGTGGTGCAATGGCGTGGATGACCTTTTCGATATCCAGCACCTGCACCAGGGCGTTGTCGACCCGGGTCACGCCGGTGATGAACGAGCGGTTGCCCGAGCCGAACGGTGGCGGCTTGATGTCGGTGCTCAGGCAATGGACGATACGGCTCACCGCCTGCACGTGCAGGCCTTGGCGCGAGCGGCTGATCTCGGTGACGATCAGGCAGCCGCCGTCGGGGTCGGCCAGTGGCCGCTCGCCGATGGCACGCGACAGGTCGATGACTGACAGCGAGTTGCCACGCAGGGTTGCCACGCCTTTGACGTGGGGGTGCGACTCGGGCAGCTTGGTCAGCGCCGGGCAGGTGATAATCTCGCTGACCTTGAGCAGGTTGATAGCCATCAGCTTGCCGCTACGCAAGGTGAAGAGCAGCAGGGACAACGAGTCCGCGCGGGCATTTTGCGTGGCCATGGGCAACCTTTGGGTCTGTTTGAAAAAGAGAGGATGCCAGGGTTATCGGCCTGCTGGAGCGAGGCTTTAGGCGGATTGTCGGGTGGATCTACCGGCCTCTTCGCGGGGCACGTCGGATCGCGAAGAGGCCAGTACTGGCAGGACAAAACCCAGCCCCGGCGATCACCGCTCGCGCAGCGCCTCCTTGGCCCGATTCAGCGGCTTGATCAGGTAATCGAGAATGGTCTTCTGCCCCGTGCGAATATCCACCGTGGCAATCATCCCAGGGACAATCGCAAAGCGTTTGCCGGCCTTGTTCTGCAGGCTGTCCTGTTCGGTGCGGATAAACACCCGGTAGTAGTAGATCTCCGGCTTGACCTCATCCTGCAAGGTATCCGGCGAGATCCCGACCACCTTGCCCTCCAGCCCGCCATACACCGAGTAGTCATAGGCACTGATCTTGACCTTGGCTGCCTGGTCAGGATGGATAAAGGCAATGTCCCGTGGCGCGATGCGGGTCTCGATCACCAGGCGCTCGTCCATCGGTACGATCTTCATCACCTGTCCGCCAGGTTGGACGACACCGCCCAGGGTATTGACCTCGATGTCCTTGACGATACCGCGCACCGGCGAACGCAGGGTCAGCCGGGTCAGTGAATCGTTGCGGCCACGGATCACCTGCGACAGGCTGTCGGCCTCGGCGCTGGCCTTGGCCAGGTCTTCGCGGGCGCGCACCAGATAATCCGAGCGTGCCTCGTTGGCCTTGAGCTCGAGCTCCGATCGCTGGCGGTTGAGGCGAATCACCTCGACCCTGCTCGATGCGCCCATCTTGGCCAGGTTCTCGGTGATCTTCAGCTCGCTGCGGACCAACCGCAGCGAGTCCTCGATCCCGGCCAGGGTCTGCTCCAAGCCTCGCCGCCGGGTCTGATAGAGCGCCTGCTCGGCCTCGATCAGGTCAGGCGAATCGTTCAGGCTGGCGGGGAAGGTCAGGGGCTTGCCGGTGACCTCCGCGCGCAACCGGCTGACACTGGCCAGCGCCGCGCGGTACTTGGCCTCGCTTTCGCCAACGCTGGAGGAGGTCTTGGTCGGGTCGAGCTGGGCGAGGATCTGCCCGCGCTCGACCAGATCGCCTTCGGCAACGTTCATGGCGGCGACGATGCCGCCTTCGAACGACTGGATCACCTGCTCACGCGAGCTGGGGATTACCTTGCCGGTGCCGGTCGACACTTCGACCACCTCGAACCACGCAGCCCAGGCCAGAAACAGCGCCAGCATGATTGCGCACACGCTGATCAGGCGACCGGCGCGCAACACCGCGTGGTCATCCTGGCCATCCAGATAAGAAGCCGGAAGTTGATCGGCACTCATGCTTTGGCTCCTTGACTCAAGCGCGCCAGAGCGGCGTCGCGGCTGTCGTCGATGATGATCCGCCCGCCATCGAGCACAATGATCCGGTCGACCCGCTGCAGCACACTCATGCGGTGGGTGGCGATCACCAGGGTGCGGCCCTGGCTGAAGCGCTCGAGGTTGTCGAGCAACCTGCGCTCGGTGACGTCATCCAGCGAGGCCGTTGGTTCATCGAGCAGTAGCACTTGCGGCTGGCGCACCAGCAGGCGGGTCAGCACCAACGCCTGGCGTTGGCCACCGGATAGCCCGGTGCCGCCCTCAAGCACCAGATGGTCCATGCCCTTGGGCAGTTGCCGGACGAACTCCAGCGCGCCGGTCGCGGCCAGCGCGGCCACCAGCTCCTGGTCGCTGGCCTGCCCCGCGCCAAGGGTGAGGTTCTCGCGCAGGGTGCCGTGGAACAGCCGGGCGTATTGCGGCAGCAGGCCGACGTCGCGGCGCAGATCGGCCGGGTCGAGGTGGGCGAGGGCGATACCGTCCAGGGTGATCTCGCCCTGGACCAGGTCCATCGCCCCGCCAAGGGCCTGCAGCAGGGTGGATTTCCCGGCGCCGTTGCGCCCCAGCACGGCGATGCGTTCACCCGGCTGGATGTTCAACTGGTTGATGCTCAAGGACGGCGGCGCCTCCGCGCTGTAGCGGAAGTTGGCCTGGCGCAACTGGTACTCGCCGCGGATGGCCGGCAGGTGCACGCGGGCTTCGCCTTCAGGGTGGTCCACCGGCGACTGCATGAGCTTGTCCAGCCCTTCGAGGGCGACCTTGGCTTGTTGCCAGCGGGTCAGCACGTGGGTCAGCTGGGCCATCGGCGCCATCATCCGCGAAGCCAGCATCGAGGCGGCTACCAGGCTACCGGTGGTCAGGTCGCCGGCGATGACCATCGGCGCACCGACCACGATCACCACGGCGAACACCGCGCCCTGGACGTTCTGGGTCCAGGTCACCAGGCCGTTGGTGAGGGTGCGCAGGCGCAGGTTGCTATGGGCGCAGGCGGCGTTGTACTGGTTCCACTGACGCTCGAAGCGCGCTTCGGCCTGCAGTGCCTTGATTTCATCCAGGCCCTGGATGCTCTCCACCAGCATGGCGTTGCGCAGCGCCGACTCACGCATCGAGGCGTTGGCCAGCCGCGCCAGCCGTCGCTGGGCGAGCAGGCCGGGCAGAATCATGGCGATCAGGGCCACCAGCGGAATGACCACCAGCACCCCGCCGATCAGCCAGAACACCAGCAGGAACAGCAGGAAGAACGGCAGGTCGGCCAGGGCGGTGGCGGTGCTTGAGGTGATCAGGTCGCGAATCTGTTCCAGCTCGCGCAACTGCGAGATGAACGAGCCGGTGGATTTCGGCCGCACCGAGTTGCGCAGGCGCAGCGCGTGGCCGAAGACCAGGTCCGAGATGCGCAGGTCGGCCCGCTTGCCGAGCAGGTCGGTGACCTTCAGGCGCAACAGGCGCATGCTGAAATCGAATATCAGGGCCAGTACCACACCGCCGAACAGCACATACAGCGTAGGCATCGATTCGGCGGGGATCACCCGGTCATACACCTGCATGGAGAACAGCACGCCGGCCAAGGCCAGCACGTTGGCCACCATCGAAGCGACCATCACCTGCCCGTAGGGGCGCAGGTCGCGCAGGACGATGCGGGCAAACCAGTGGCGGTCATAAGGCGCGGTGTAATCGTCGGTGCGCACATCGCGCAGTGGTCGTGCCGGGCGCAGCAGGGCAACCCGCACGATGCGCCCGGTGAGGGCCTCGCGCTCAATGCGTGAGGTCAGCCCTTGGTCGCCAGCGAACACCACCGCCAGGTCGTTTTGCTCGGTGACCGCTTCGACCACGGCCAGTTGCCCATCGTCGAGTTCGAGCACCATCGGTGTGCGCCATTGGCGCAGGCCCTTGGCATCGAAACGCACGAAACGCAGGGTCAGGCCGGCTTGGCGTGCCATGTGCCGGAGGATCTCATCCAGCGGCCGGGCGTCCTCGACCGCCGCCAGGCGAATGCGCTGCGGCGAGACGTCCAGGCGGTAGTGGTGGGCGACTTGCAGCATTACCTCCAGCCACGGCCCGAGATCGGCGCGCGGCGGCGGTGGTGCGGCTGCGGCCTGTTGCGGTTGCTGGGTCAGGTTGACGGCATCAGTCATGGTTGAATCTCCACGCCTTGCAGGCTGCGACCCTCAAGGCCAAAGGCCGAGCGCAGCGCACTGCTGTTGTACAGGCAATCGATGTCGAGTCGCAGCAGGTCGGAGCGGGTGCCAGCGAGCTCGAAGCGCGACTGGTAGATCTCCTGTTCGGCATTGAGCAGGTCGAGCAGGGGCCGGGTACCCAAGTCCAGGTATTGCCGGCCATAGAGCATGCGCGCTTCCTGGATGCTGACCTGGCGTGCCTCGAGCGAGCGCAGGCGTCGGCCGAGGCCCGCGGTCTGCGCCTTGGCTTCGGCCAGGCCGCGGCGTGCCTGCAGGCGCGCGGCGTCTTCGGCGGCATCGGCGGAGGTCAGTGCATGGCCGGCGGCGCGCGTGCGTGCGCTGATCGCCCCGCCTTGATAGATCGGTACTTCAAGGTTCAGGTAAATGCCGGCCTGGGTGCGGTCGAGCCGCGAGTTGTCGCGGTCGTACTCGTTGTCCAGGTAGTGGGTGAGTTGTGGCTGCAACGACAGGGTCGGGTAGGCTTCGGCCTTGGCCTGAGCCAGTTCGGCCTGGGACTGCGCACGCTGGGCCAGGGCCATCAATACCGCGGGCAAGCGATCATCGCCTTCCATCGAGCGCGTGCAGGCGCCTGATAGCTGCGCCGGTGGTTCCTCGGCCAAGGCCGGCGGCGAGATGCGCCCGAGCAACGCTGCGAGTGTCGAACGCCAGCGCTGATACTGCGCCTGGTATTCCTCGAAGGTCGCCCTGGCGCCTTCTACCCGCGACTCGGCCTGGACCGTGTCGGAGCGGGCACTGGCGCCCATGTCGCTGCGCTGGCGGGCCAGCCCGACGATGTCGCCGACGCCGCGGATCTGATCGCGGGCGATGACCATCAGCTGTTCGTAGCGGCGTGTCTCGATCCAGGCGTAGGCCGTGTCGCGGGCCAGTTCGTCGAGTACCAGCAAAATGTTGGCCTGGGCGCGTGCGGCGGCGGCGCGCGCAGCATTGACGGCGTAGTCGACTTTGCCAAAGTCGTACAGCATCTGTTTGAGCGACAGGTTGAAGGCCTGGCTGCCACGGTCGGCACCGTTGCCGGTGTCGTAGCCGGCGCGCACGCCGCCTGAAATCTGAGGGTAATAACCGGCACGGGCGACATTGATTCCTTCGCCCTGCTTGTAGAGGTTGCCGACTGCTTCGGCAAGGCTTGGGTGCCACTGCGCCGCGACCAGTACTGCCTCGTCGAGGCCGAGCCGGTCGCCAACCTCGGCGGACTGCCCGAGCGGCGCCCGCGCAGGCACGGCGTCGGGCGCATCGCGTAACAGCGATGGCCCGATTGTGCGCAGTTGGGGTTCGATGTCATCGGCCGCGAGGGCGGCCGGGTGAAGTTGGAAGGCCAGGAGCCCGAGGGCTCCAAGCAACAGCGGTGACAGCGGACAGCATCGCTTCACATCATTCCCTTACTGCTTGTTCGTCCTTGCCGCCGGGACGAATCCCGGCGGTGTGCATCAGCCTCAGACGACATGGATGCCGTTCTGCACCCACAAGTGGTGGCTCGGATCCTCCTGGGCTGTGTATTGGGTATAGTCGATTCCGTCGGCAGTCTGGTTACCATTTACGGTCCAGTTATCCGTCAACTGCACCGAATCCTCGCTGCCACCCTTGATCAACAGGGTGTCATTGCCGGTTTCTGTGACCGCGATCACATCCGCCAGGTTGAGGCTCAGGGTGACCGCACTGGTGTCGTTGAGGTCGATGATCTCGATGTCGTGTACACGGCCGACCAGGTTGCCCAGGTCGATGCTGGCATCGCCACCGGCCCACAGCAGTGTGTCGGTACCGCTGCCGCCGTCGACGTTGGTGAACTGCTGGTCGACGATCACCAGGGTGTCGTCACCGGCACCGCCCTGCAGGCTGATCGCCCCACCTTGACTGCCGTCCAGATGGTCATTGCCCTCGCTGCCCTGGATCAGGTCGCTGGACGATACTGCGGCGAGGCTGGCCATCTGCGCTGCGCCATCGTCGCCGCTGGTATCGGCGAGCAACGAGGAGAACGCCGTCACCGTTCCGGCTTCCGTCAGGTTGACGGTCAACTGCGCGGTGTCGCTGGTGCCGTTGGGGTGGGTCAGCTGGTAGGTGAAGGTGTCGTGCTGGCCAATCACTGCCGAGGTCAGGCCCGACTTCAAGGTGTAGGTGTAGCTGCCGTCCTCATGCACCAGCAGCGTGCCGTAGGTACCGGTCACGCTGACCCCGTTGTAACCCGGGATCGAGTAGGTGTTGGCTGCAACCAGCACGCTGAGCACGGTCAGGGTCGAACCGAGGGTGTCGCTGCCGGTGCCGCTGGTGTCGTTGATCAGGTTGCCGCTCACTGGGGTGTAGCCGCTTACCATGAACTCCTTGTTGTAGGTGGTGGTGGTGTTGATGGTGGTGTTGATCGAGCTAAGCAGGCCGATGCCCCCCGCCGTAACCTTGATCTGGTAGCTACCCGGTCCTTGATCCTGGAAGGTATGCGCTGCACCACCGCCGAGCAGGCTGATCAGTGACCCGCCATTGACGGTGTCGACCACCACGAAGGTGCCGGAAGCGTTGGCCTTGAGCAGTTCGATCTTGGTCCCGTTGAGCAGGCCGAGCAGGTTGTTCGAGTTGAGCACTACTTGCAGGTCCGCCGTGGTGTCGAGCGCGACCATATTGGCCGCCGACGTGATCGAGCGGCTACCGAGCACCGGCAAGTTCAGCGTCGCCAGGTTGGCAGTGCTGGTGGTTTCGCGGTTGATCAGGCTGATGCCGGTGTTGTCGACATCGTTGACAGCGTCGACCACGGTTGCCGGTGCGCTGTAGTTGGTGTCGCTCCAGATTTCAGTAGCTTGTGGGCTATCGATCCGCACATACAGGTTGGCGGTGTCCTTCAGGCCGCCGTCAGTGGCCAGTTGGTAGCTGAACACGTCGACTTTACCGACACTCGACGGGCTGCCGCTCGGGGTGTAGGTGTAGCTGCCATCTGCGCGGATCACCAGCGTGCCGTACAGGCCTTGCACGGTGGTGCCGGCACCGGCGTCGACATACACGCCGTTTTTCAGCACCTGGAGCACGGCCGCGCTGTCTGGCCCGCGCACGTCGGTGGTGCCGTCGATGCCTGGGTCGGTGATCACGTTGCCGGTGGCCGCTGTGCCGGTGCCGGTGAACTCGGTCAGCGAAGTGCTGGTGATGTCCAGGGTGGTGGTGACCGTCGTCAGCACGCCGATGCCGCCGCTGCCCACGGTCAGGCGGTAGTCACCCGCCTGCAGTGTGCCGATGTCGACCTGGAGACCCTGGCCCAGTGGCAGCAGGATCAGGTCGAGCAAGCCTTGGCTGGTACCGCTGGCCAAAGTCACCCAGGCGCCGCTGGCGTCTTTCACTTGCAATGTGAAGGTGGTGTTATCCAGCAGCGCCACCACGCTGTCGGTGTTGAGGGTCAACGTCGGATCGGCTGTGGTCCCGGCAGCGACGGTCCAGGTGTAGGTTTTCTGGAAGCCGGCAAGTACGGTGGTGAAACTGTCGGCGTAGGTTTTGCTGCTGCTCACCGCGGCGAGTTCGACCGTGGCGGTTGCCAGGTTGTCGCTGGCCACCACGGGGGTGTTGGCGTCCACGTCCGGCGCGGTGATGCTGGCGCTGGCCGAGGTGTTGTTGCGCGGATCGGTAACGGTGACCGACAGCGACTGGCCGTTGTCCTGGGCAGGGTTCAGGACCACCCGGAAGGTGCCGTCGGCTTCAACCGGCGCCGTTGTCAGCACGGTGCCGGTCGGTCCACGTACGGTAACCGTCGCCCCCGGTTCACCGCGGCCAGTGAGCACGCTGCCGTCGGCATTGATCACCAGAGCAGTGGCTGCCGCCGGTGGAGTGAAGTCCGGTGCGGTCAGCGCGGTACCGGCGGAGGTGTTGCCGGTCGGGTCGCTCTGGGTGACGCTGAGTGCCTGGAAGTCGGTCTGCGGTGGGTTGAGGGTGATGGCGTAGGCGCCGGTGGCGGCGACCACCGCGCTGCCCAGCACGGTACCGCTGCTGTTGCGCACGGTGATGGTGTTGCCGGCTACCCCCGAACCTGAAACCACTGCACCGGTTGTGTTGATGGTAGCGATCGGTGCTGCTGGCGCCGTGCTGTCGGGCGCGGTGACGCTGCCGGCACCCGAGAGGTTGCCGGCGGCATCCGCCTGACGCACGGTGAGCGACTGACCGTCGAGCTGGGCCGGGCTGAGCGTGAAGGTGAAGTTGCCATCGCTGCCGACAATGGCCGTGCCTGCCTGGCCGACGATGCTGATGGTCGCGCCCGGTTCACCCTTGCCGGTCAGTACGGTGCCGGTGCCATCGACGGCCAGCTCGGTCGGCGCGCCGGGGGCCTGTACGTCCCGTGCGGTGTAGCTGGTGTCGTCAGAGACGTTGCCGGCCGCGTCAGCCTGAGTGACCGCCAGGACCTGGCCATTCAATTGCGGCGTATTGAGGTTGACGCTGAATGCACCGCCGGCGTTGACCGTACCCGTGCCGAGCACGTCGCCGTTGGCATCACGTACCGTCACGCTGGCACCCGGCTCCCCGGTACCGGTCAGCACCAGGCCGTTGGTCGACAGGTTGGCGACCAGCGGTGCCGCCGGAGGGGTGATGTCGGCGGCGTCGATGATGACCGGTGGCGATTCATTGCCCAAGGCGATGAAGACCACCACCGAGATTGTTTCACCGTTGAGTTGTGGCGTATCCAGTTGGAAATTGAAGCCGCCGTTGATGGAAGTGACGCCGCTACCGATAAGCTGGTTGGCGGAGTCGTAGACCCTTATTTGCGAGCCGGCCGCTGCCGAACCCGTCACGGTCAGGCCATCGCCCGCCAATTCGACATTGGTCGGCGCTGCGGGGGCCGCAATCAGCGGAACGGTATAGCCGGTGTCCGACGAGTTGCCTGCTTCGTCGGTCTGTTTAATGGTGAGTACCGGAAGCAGACCGGTAGCGGGTGGGTCGAGCGTGATCTCGAAGGTGCCGTTGGCAGCGACGCGGCCAGTGCCCAGAACATTCCCGCCACGGCTGACCGAAACCTCGGCCCCCGGCTCGCCACGGCCGCTCAGCACGCTGCGATCGGTGTTGATCGTGATGTTGGTCGCCTGGTCAGGTGCGGTGGTGTCCAGCGCCGTCACCGAACCCGGCACCGAGGCATTGCCGGCCTCATCGGTGGCAATTACGGTCAGCGTCTGGCCGTTGCTCTGCGCAGGGTTCAGGGTAACGCTGAAGCTGCCGTTATCCGGTACCAGGATAACGCCGATCTGCGTGTTGTCGGGGCTGAGCACGGTGATCGTGCTACCCGCTTCGGCGGTGCCGCTCAGCGTGGCACCCGCGTTACTCAGAATCAGGTCGATGGGCTGTTCGGGCGGGGTCAGATCGCTTGCATCGACAAAGGTGGGCGCGGACGGATTGCCCGTAGCGTCCTGGGCAATGATGCTCAGCACCTCACCATTGACCTGCGAGGGCGACAGGTTGACCACGAAGGTGCCGTCGGCATCGATCGAACCCGTGCCGACCTGTTCGCCTTTGTCGTTGATGACTGTTAGCTTCGCGCCCGCTTCACCGGTGCCTCTGAGCTGGGTGCCGCTGTCATTGATCGCCGCTACGACGGCTTGCGGCGGGGTGATATCGGGAGCGGTGTAGGTACCGAACGGCGAAACGTTGCCGGCGATATCGGTGAGGGTTACCAGCAACTGCTGGCCGTTGAGTTGAGGGGCGTCCAGAGCAACCTGGAAGGTGCCGTCGTCGCCGACCACGGTGGTCTTGGTCTGGCCGAGGCCCAGGTAGACCGTTACGGTCGTGCCGGGCTCGCCGACGCCGGACAGCTGGTCACCCGCTGCATTGAGGCGCAGCTCCGTCGGTGCCTCCGGCGGGGTCAGGTCTGGCGCATTGATCACCACCGGCAGGCTGATGTTGCCGGGTGGGTCGGCCTGTTGCACCGACAGGGCTTCACCGTTGATCTGGGCCGGAGTCAGTTCTACCCGGAAGCTGCCGTCGGCGAGCACTGTGGTTTTGCCCAGCTCGGTGCCTGCGGCATTGGTCACGGTGACCGTGGCCCCTACCTCGCCGCGCCCGGTGACCACGCTGCCGTCGTCATTGCGCGCGACTTCAGTGAGCAGGGCCGGCGGGGTGAAGTCCGGCGAGAGCACGGTGGCTGGCGCCGATACGTTGCCAGCGGCATCCGCCTGGGTGAGGCTCAGCAGCTGTGCGTTGCCCAGCGGCGGATCAAGGGTGATGGCGAAGTAGCCATTAGGGTCGACCTGTATCGACTCGCTCAGCCCGTTCGGGCCGGTCACCGTTACAGTTGCACCCGCTTCGCCACGACCGGTCAACAGCGCACCATCGCTGCTGACTGCCAGCGTCGTGACCGGGTCAGGCGCGGTGGTATCCGCCGCGCCGAGGCTGCTGGCCGCTGACTGGTTGCCAGCGGCGTCGGTCAGCACCACATTGACGGTCTGGCCATTGGTTTGTGGCGGCGTCAAGGTGACCTGGAAGCTGCCGTCGGCGCGCACCGTGCCATTGCCCAGTGAAGTGCCATCGGCGGCCAGTACATTGACCTTGGCGCCGGCCTCGCCGGTACCGTTGAGCAGCGTCCCGCTGCCGGCAAAGGCCAGGTTCTCCGGCGCATCAGGGGCAACCCGGTCAGGCGCGGTCAGGTTGATGCTGTTGGACTCGTTACCGGCCGCGTCGAACTGGCTGCCGGTGATCGTCTCGCCGTTTATCTGCGCGACAGCCAGGTCAATGCTGAAGGTGCCATCGGCAGCCACGATCCCTTCGCCCAGGTCGACACCGCCCTGGCCGATGATGGTCACGCGGGCGCCCACTTCGCCACGACCGGTGAGGGTCAGGCCATCAGTGGACAACTGCAGGTCGCTGAGCGGTTGCGGGGCGGTGGTATCCGGCGCCTGCAGGGTGGCTGGCAGGGAGGCGCTGTTGTCGGTGCCGACTGCACTGACCTGCAACACTTCGCCATTGGCCTGGACGCTGCCCAGGGCGATGTTGAAGGTACCGTCGTTGCCGACCACGCCACTGCCGAGCAGGACGCCGCCCGGGCCGTAGACGCTGACAGTACTGCCAATGGTGCCCGAGCCGGTGACGCTGAGCCCGTCGTCGGCCAGCTCCAGGTTGCTTGGCACATCAGGCGCGAGGTTGCCCGGCGCGGTGATGGTCTGTGCCGGCGATGGGTTGTCGCTGGTGTCGGTCTGCACCACGCTGAGGCTTTCGCCAGGGGTGGCGGCGGGGTTCAACGGTACTGTGAAGCTGCCATCGGCGGCCACGGTGGTGGTGCCCAGCGGAGTGCCATCGGCAGCGCTGACGGTTACCGTGGCGCCGGCTTCGCCGACACCTGCCAGGCTGTTGCCGTCGGCGGACACCGCCAGGTTGCCGACGGCTGCCGGCGGCGTGGTGTCCGGTGCGGTGAACGAGCCGGCTGGGGAGACGTTGCCGGCGGCATCGGTGGCAGTGACGCGCAGGGTCTCACCGTTGGCCTGAACGCTGCTCAGGTCGACCTGGAAGGTGCCATTGCTGGCGGCCACGGTGGTGCCTATGACGTTGCCAAGGCTGTCACGAACTAACACCGTGCTGCCCGCTTCGGCGCTGCCGGTCAGTTGCACGCCACTAGGGGCCAGGGCCAGGTTGCTTGGCGCGGCGGGTGGGGTCAGGTCTGGCGCGGTGACGTTCACCGCGGTCGAGGTATTGTTGCCCGCGTCGGCCTGGGTCACGCTCAGGCGCTGTGCATTGAGCTGCGCAGTGTCGAGAGTCAAGCTGAAGCTGCCGTTGGCGGCGACTTGGCCGGTACCGATGATGGTGCCGTCTGGCCCGCGGACGGTAACGCTGGCGCCGGCTTCACCGAGGCCGGTGAGGGTCAGGCCGTTGTTGTTGAGCACCAGGTTGGTCAGCGGCGCTGGCGGGGTCAGGTCGCTGGTGGTGACCGAGATGGCTGGCGAGGTATTGCCGGCCGCATCCACCTGGGTCACGCCAATCGGCTGGCCGCTGGCTTGCGGCGTGTCGAAGACCACCGTGAAGCGGCCGTCGGCGCCGACCGTGGCCGAGCCCAGCAGGGTCCCGGCGGCGTTGCGCACCTGTACCGTGGCGCCGACTTCACCGCTACCGGCGAGTTGCCGGCCATCGGCGCTGAGCAGCGTGTCGCTGACCGCTGCCGGAGGCGTGCGGTCTGGCGTGGCGACACTGGTTGGCGGCGAACTATTGCCTGCGCTATCACTGAGGGTGACCTGCAGCGGTGCGCCGGTGGTCTGTGCGCTAGGCAGGGTGATCTGGAACTGACCGCTGGCATTGACGTTGCCGGTGGCCAGCACGTTACCGTTGGCATCACGCACAGTGACCTGCGCGCCGGCCTCACCGCTGCCACTTACTACTGTGGCAGCGGTGTTGAGGGTGACCTCTGTGGCGGCAATTGGCGCCTGCAGATCAACCGTCGGCACGGTGTTGGCCAGCGAGACATTGCCCGCGGCATCGGCCTGGGTCACGGTCAAGGTCTGACCGTTGGCCTGCGGCGTGTCGAAGGTGATGCTGAACAGGCCATTGCTGCCGACCGTGCCGGTGCCTACTTGCGTTCCGGCGGCGTTGACCACCGTCACGGTGGCGCCGACTTCGCCTCGACCGGTCAGGGTGCTGCCACTGCGGTCGACCTGCAGTTGGGTTGGTGCATCCGGCGCGGTGCTGTCGTCGGCCACGATAGTGACCGGTATCGAAGGTTTGCCACCAGCACCCAGGCGCGCATTGACTTGCAAGGTCTGCGCGTCAAGTTGGGCATTGGTGAAGAACACCCGGAACACGCCATCGGTGCCTACGATCGCGGTGCCCAGCGTGGTGCCGCCCGAGGTAACGGTGATCAGTGCACCGACGGTGCCTTGGCCGGTGAGAAGGAAGCCGTCGGCGCTGATTGCAAGGTCCGACGGTGCCGCCACTTCGGTGCCGTCCGGGCCACTGATGTCGACTGACGTTTCATTGCCGGCAGGGTCACGAACCACTACCTGGACGGTGTCGCCGTTGCTCAAGGGTGGGTCGAGCGGTATCACGAAGGTACCGTCCGGGCCTGCTACCACGCTGCCCAGCTCGTCGTTGCCATCGCGCACGATCACCGTGCTGCCAGGTTCGGCAGTACCGCCAACGGTGTCACCGCCAGGGCTGACAGTGATGTCGGTGGCTGCTGCGGGTGGGGTGGTATCGGGTGCAGTGATCGGCACCAGCGGGCTGCTATTGGTCGCGGCGTCGATGGCTTCCAGGGTCAGCGACTGGCCGTTGTCCTGGTCGGTTGGCAGGGTAACGGTGAAGCTGCCGTCAGGGCTTACAGGTGCGCTGACCAGCACATCTCCGTTGCCATCGCGAATGATCACTTCAGTGGCACCCGGCGCATTGCCGGTAACGGTGCCATCAACCCTAACGGTCACATCGGTAGGCTGCGCCGGTGCGGTGAGATCAGGTGCGGTGGTGGCGACAGGCACAGTCTCATTGCCAGAGGCATCGATCAGCACCACGTCGAGCGTCTCGCCGTCGCGCTGGGCTGGGTCCAGCGGCACGGCGAAGGTGCCGCCTGCCGGTACGGTGACCGTACCCAGTACATCGCCATCGGCGTTGCGTACCTCTACGGTAGTCCCCACCTCGCCGGTACCCCAGACCAGGGTGCCGTCGTTGTTCACCTGCAGGCCGGTGGGCAAGGCAGGTGGCGTGGTGTCGATAGCGGTCACGGGAACGCTGCCGGAAATCAGGCCTGCGTCATCGACGAGCACCACCGACAAGGTTTCGCCATTGTTCGGCACAGGGTTGAGGGTGACGCTGAAGGTGCCGTCGGGGCCGACCACGTCGCTACCAATCAGTCCACCATTGGGGTCGCGGACTTCAACAGTAGTGCCCGGCTCGCCCTGGCCGCTGATCACACTGCCGCTGTCGTCCCGTACCACGCCCTGTGCAGGCGCTGGGGCTTGCAGGTCGGGCGCATTGAGCGGGTCAGAGGCTTCAGAGACATTGCCTGCGGCATCAGCCTGCGTGGCGGACAAGGTCTGGCCGTTGAGTTGTGGCGGATCCAGGGTGACCTGGAAGCTGCCATCGCTTTGCACCACGGCACTACCCAGCTCGACGCCATTGGTGCCGGTCACGGTAACGGTGGCGCCCGGTTCGCCGGAGCCGCTGAGCACGCTGCCGTCGGCAGACAGGCCCAGGCCGGTCGGCGCGTCTGGCGTTTCAGTGTCGGGGGCGGTGACGGCCACGGCGGTGGACAGGTTGCCGGCCAGGTCGCGTTGGTCGATGGTCAGTGCCTGACCATTGGTTTGCGCCGGGATCAGGGTGACTTCGAAATCACCCAGCGGGCCGACCACGCCGCTGCCGAGGAACTCGCCCGCAGGACCGCGCACGGTGATCGTCGCGCCCGGCTCGCCCTGGCCGCTGACCAGGCTACCGTCAGGGCTGATCGCCTCATCGGTGACCGGCAGCGCCAGCGTGTCCGGTACGTTGAAGTTGACCGGCCCGGCGGTGTTGCCACGCGGGTCGTCGGCGCTGATCGCCAGGCTCTCGCCGTCACGTTGCGGCTGGCCGAGGGTCACGCTGAAACGGCCGTCGGCAGCCACGATGGCGGTACCGAGCAGGTCACCGGCCGCGCTGCGCACGGTAACGGTAGAACCCGCCTGGCCGACGCCGGTAAGCAGGGTGCCGCTGGCGTCGATGGCAAACCCGGACGGCAGCAGTGGCCCATCCAGATCAGGCGCGGTGATGGCGGTGGCGGCCGAGGTGTTGCCCTCGGCATCGCTGAGGCGCACTTCCAGCGCCTGGCCATCGTCCTGGGCAGGCGACAGGGTCAGGGTGAACACCCCGTTCGGGCCGACCACCCCGCTGGCGATCACCGTGCCGTCGGCATCGGTGACCTCGACGTTGGCACCGGGCTCGCCGTTGCCGACCAGGGTCACGCCGTCGGCGCTCAGTTGCAGGTTGGTTGCAGGGTCTGGCGCAGTGATGTCGGGCGCAGTGACCTGGGTTGGCAACGAGCTGTTGCCGTCCGGGTCGATGGCCACCACATCCAGCACTTCACCATTGGCCTGCGCAGGGGTGAGGGGCACCACGAAGGTGCCGTCGTCACCGACCACTACAGAGCCGATCACATTGCCGTCGGCATCGCGTACCTGCACCTCGGTTCCGGCGGGCGCCGTACCGCCGATCGACGAGCCGTCAGCGGCAGGGACCAGCTCGCTCGGGCTGTCCGGGACCGGCGTGTTTGGCACGTTGAACGACTGCCCAACGGAGAGGTTGCCAGCGGCATCGCTCTGGAACACGACGATCGTATCACCCGGGGCAACGGCAGGGTCGAGGTCAACCAGGAAGGTGCCATTGGGGCCTACCACGCCGTTGCCGATCACATCGCCGTCAACGTTGCGCACTTGCACGCTGGCGCCGGCTTCCCCGCGCCCGGACACGGCCAGGCCACCGCTGCCGACGGTGATGTCGGTAGCGGGAGCGGGTGGGGTGATATCCGGGGCGTCGTACGCCAGCGGAATGGAAGTATTGCCATCGGCATCGATGACGCGGATGTCCAGCACTTCGCCATTGGCCTGGGCGGGCTCGAGGATCAGGCTGAAGGTGCCGTCAGGCGCCACCTCAGCCGAGCCGATCAGATCACCCGAGGCGTCGCGAACTTCTACCCTGGCAGCGGGCTCTGCGCTGCCGCTCAGGCTGTTGCCGTCGATCAGGGTCAGCCCGGTCGGCTGTTCGGGTGCGGTCAGGTCAGGTGAGGTAACCGTAGCGGGAGGCGACACGTTGCCAGCGGCATCGGTCAGGGTGATTTGCAGGTCCGAGCCATCGGTTACCGCAGTTGGCAGCTGCACGCTGAAGCTGCCATCGGGCTGTACCGTGCCGCTGACCAGCTCCTGGCCTTGATCATCGACAACCTTGACGATGGCGCCGACTTCACCGCGGCCACTGATGGTGCGCCCGTCTGGGCTGATCAGCACATTGCTGGCCTGCTCGGGTGGCGTGTTGTCGATCGGCGTGTCGATGAAGGGTGCAGTGACGGTGGCGGTGTCAGACTCATTGCCCTGAGCGTCGCTGGCCGTGACCAGGAGTGTTTCGCCGTCTACCTGAGGCGGATCGAGGGTGAGGGTGAACACGCCATTGGTGCCGGCCTCGGCGCTGCCCAGATCGGTGCCGTCAGCATCCACCACCCGCACGGTGCTGCCGGGCTCGGCGCGACCCGTCAGTTGCGTGCCGTCAGCGCTGACCGCCAGTTCGGTCGGGATCGCTGGCGCGGTGATGTCCGGCGCCGTCACTTGCGCAGGCAGCGAGCTGTTGCCGTCGCCATCGATGGCGACCACGTCCAGCTGTTCGCCGTTGGCCTGTGGCGGGGTGAGGACAACGACGAAGGTGCCTTCGGCGCCGACCACCACGGTGCCGACCACGTTGTCGTCGACGTCGCGCACTTCCACGCGGGTGCCGGCCGGCGCGGTGCCGCTGATCGACGTGCCGTCGGCAGCGGGGACCAGCTCGCTGGGCGTGGCCGGTACTGGCGTGTTCGGCACGTCGAACGACAGTTCAGGAGAGATATTGCCAGCGGCATCGGTCTGTACCAGCACGATGGCATCGCCTGGGGCGACGGCGGCTTCCAGGTCGATCAGGAAGGTGCCGTTGTCGGCCACCGTGCCTTCGCCGATGAGATTGCCGTCGGCGTCGCGCACTTGTACCTGGGCGCCCGCTTCGCCGCGCCCGGCCAAGGTGAGGCCACCGGCGCCAACGGTGACGTCGCTGATGACGGTCGGCGGGGTGATGTCCGGTGCGTCGAAGGCCAGTGGTACCGAGGTGTTGCCTTTGGCATCAATCACGCGAATGTCCAGCACTTCGCCATTGGCCTGCGGTGGGTCGAGGGTCAGGGTGAAGGTGCCGTCAGGGCCGACGGTACCGCTGCCGATCACGGTGCCAGCGGCATCGCGCACTTCTACCTGGGCGTTGGCCTCTGCGGAACCGCTCAGGCTGTCGCCATCGGTCAGGCTCAGCCCGGTCGGCTGCGCAGGCGCCTCCAGGTCAGGGGAGGTGGCGGTGGCAGGCTGCGACACATTGCCGGCGGCATCGGTGAGGGTGACTTGCCGTGTCGAACCATCGGTTACCGACGCGGGCAACTGCACGCTGAAGCTGCCGTCAGCCAGCACCACGCTGCTCGCCAGGACCGTGCCATCGGCATTCAGCACCTTGACGGTAGCGCCCGCTTCACCGCGACCGGTAATGGTCCGGCCGTCACCGCTGAACAGCAGGTTGCTGGCCGGTTGCGGTGCAGTGGTGTCGATCGGGTTGTCGATGTCGGGTGCGTTGACGCTGGCGAAGCCAGAGGTGTTGCCCTTGGCATCGCTGGCCGAGACCTGCAGTGCCTCGCCGCCGACCTGCGCGGGGTCAAGCGTGATGGTGAATACGCCATTGGCGCCGGCCTGGGCGCTGCCCAGTTCGCTGCCGTTGGCGCCGACGACGCGCACGGTACTGCCGGGTTCGGCGCGACCGGTGACTTGCGTGCCGTCGGCGCTGACCGCCAGGGCGGTCGGGATGTCCGGGGCGGTGATATCTGGCGCGGTGATGGCAGTCGGCAGTGAGCTGTTGCCGTCAGCGTCGACGGTAACGACGTCGAGCAGCTCGCCGTTGGCCTGTGCCGGGCTGAGCGGCAGTACGAAGGTGCCATCGTCACCGACCGCTACGGAGCCGATCACGTTGCCGTCGGCGTCACGTACCTGTACCTCGCTGCCAGCAGGCGCTGTGCCACTGATCGAGGAGCCGTCCGGCGCCACGCTGAGGTCGCTCGGGCTAGCCGGAACCGGGGTGTTCGGCACGTTGTACGACAGTTCAGGCGAGGCGTTGCCAGCGGCATCGGTTTGCACCAGAACGATCGGTTCACCCGGCGCTACCGCGGCGTCCAGGTTGATCAGGAAGGAGCCGTTGGCGCCTACCGTGCCTTCGCCGATCAGATTGCCGTCGGCGTCGCGTATCTGTACCTGGGCGCCGGCTTCACCGCGCCCGGCAATCGCCAGGCCACCGGTGCCGACAGTGACGTTGCTGATGATGCCCGGCGGGGTAATGTCCGGTGCGTCGAAGGCGAGCGGGGCCGAGGCATTGCCGGTCGCGTCGATCACGCTGACGGCCAGCGCTTCGCCGTTGGCCTGAGGTGGGTCGAGGATCAGGGTAAAGGTCCCGTCTTCGCCGACGGTACCGCTGCCGATCAGCTCACCGGCGGCATCGCGTACTTCCACTCGGGCACCGACCTCGGCGCTACCGGTGAGGCTGTTGCCATCGGTCAGGGTCAGGTCGCTAGGTTGCTCAGGTGCTTGCAAGTCAGGGCTGGTGACCGAGGCCGACGGCGACACATTGCCTGCCGCA
Organism: Pseudomonas sp. BP8; assembly: GCF_017875955.1. GTDB lineage: Bacteria > Pseudomonadota > Gammaproteobacteria > Pseudomonadales > Pseudomonadaceae > Aquipseudomonas. The sequence continues at coordinate 1,563,358 of NZ_JAGINK010000001.1, forward strand.
TCGGTGAGGGTAACTTGCCGTGCCGAGCCATCGGTGATGGCTGTAGGCAGTTGCAGGCTGAAGCTGCCATCGGCCAGTACTGTGGCACTGACCAGGACCGTGCCGTCGGCATTCAGCACTTTCACCGTGGTGCCGGCTTCACCGCGACCGCTGAGGGTGCGGCCGTCACTGCTGATCAGCAGGTTGCTCGGCGCCAGCGGCGCGGTGGTGTCGATCGGGCTGTCGATATCCGGTGCATTGACCGTACCGAAGCCGGAGATGTTGCCTTGAACATCAGTGGCCGAGACCTGCAGCGCCTCGCCGTTGACCAGCGGCGGCGCGAAGGCGACGCTGAAGGCGCCAGTCGGGCCGACCAGTACGCTACCCAGCTCAGTTCCGCCGACGCCGATTACGCGTACGGTGCTGCCGGGCTCAGCACGGCCGCTCAGAGTGCTGCCATCGGCGCTGACCACTAAGTCGGTCGGGACTTCTGGTGCGGTGAAATCGGGGGCGGTGATCAGGGTTGGCAACGAGCTGTTGCCGTCGGCATCGATGGCGACCACGTCCAGTTGCTCGCCGTTCGCCTGTGGCGGGGTGAGTGCGACGACGAAGGTGCCATCGGCGCCGACCACGACAGAGCCGATCACGTTGCCGTCGGCGTCGCGAACTTCAACCTCGCTGCCAATTGGCGCCGTGCCGCTGATCGAGGCGCCGTTAGGCGCCACCACCAGGTCGCTTGGGCTTTCCGGTACCGGGGTGTTGGGTACGTCGAAGGACAGTTCTGGGGAAGCATTGCCGGCGGCATCGGTCTGCACCAGCACGATGGCGTCGCCTGGGGCAACGGCAGCATCGAGGTCGATCAGGAAGGTACCGTTGGCACCGACAGTGCCGCTACCAATCACATTGCCATCGGCGTCGCGCACTTCCACACTGGCACCGGCTTCACCACGCCCGGCGAGAACCAGGCCGCCAGCACCGACGGTGACATCGGTAATAACGGTCGGTGGGGTGATATCCGGTGCGGTGTAGGCCAGCGGCACGGAGACATTGCCGGCCGCATCAATGACGCGAATGTCCAGCGCTTCGCCGTTGGCTTGAGCAGGGTCGAGGGAGAGGGTGAAGCTGCCGTCAGGACCAACGGTGCCGCTGCCGATCACATTGCCGGCGGCATCGCGTACTTCCACACGGGCGTTGGCCTCTGCGCTACCGGTGAGGCTGGTGCCATCGGTCAAGGTCAGGTCGGCAGGCTGGGCAGGCGCTTGCAAGTCAGGGGAGGTGACAGAGCCAGGCTGCGAGACATTGCCTGCGGCATCGGTGAGGATGACTTGCAGGGCCGAGCCATCGGTTACCCCGCTTGGCAGTTGTACGCTGAAGGTGCCGTCAGGAAGCACTGTGCCTTCAGCCAAGACGTTGCCATCGGCGTCCAGCACTTTTACGGTGGTGCCGGCTTCACCGCGGCCACTGACCGTGCGGCCATCACTGGTGATCAGCAGATTGGTTGGTGCCACGGGGGCAGTGGTGTCGATCGGGTTGTCGATGTCCGGAGCATTGACGGTACCCACGCCAGAGGTGTTGCCCTGAGCATCAGTGGCTGAAACTTGCAGAGCCTCGCCGTCGATCAGTGGCGGGTCGAGTGCGATGCTGAAGATGCCAGTCGGCCCGACCAATACGTTGCCGAGTTCGGCGCCATCGGCACCGACCACACGTACGGTGCTACCAGGTTCGGCGCGGCCGGTGAGGACGCTGCCGTCGGCGCTGACGGCCAGTTCGGTAGGGATCGCCGGAGCGGTGATGTCAGGTGCAGTCAGTTGTACTGGCAGCGAGCTGTTGCCGTCCGCATCGATGGCTACTACGTCCAGTTGCTCGCCGTTCGCCTGCGGCGGGGTGAGTGCGACGACGAAGGTGCCATCGGCGCCGACTACGACAGAGCCGATCACGTTGCCGTTGGCGTCGCGAACTTCAACCTCGCTGCCAATTGGCGCCGTGCCGCTGATCGAGGCGCCGTTAGGCGCCACCACCAGGTCGCTTGGGCTTTCCGGTACCGGGGTGTTGGGTACGTCGAAGGACAGTTCAGGGGAAGCATTGCCGGCGGCATCGGTCTGCACCAGCACGATGGCGTCGCCTGGGGCAACGGCAGCATCGAGGTCGATCAGGAAGGTACCGTTGGCACCGACAGTGCCGCTACCAATCACATTGCCATCGGCGTCGCGCACTTCCACACTGGCACCGGCTTCACCACGCCCGGCGAGAACCAGGCCGCCAGCACCGACGGTGACATCGGTAATAACGGTCGGTGGGGTGATATCCGGTGCGGTGTAGGCCAGCGGCACGGAGACATTGCCGGCCGCATCAATGACGCGGATGTCCAGCGCTTCGCCGTTGGCTTGAGCAGGGTCGAGGGTGAGGGTGAAGCTGCCGTCAGGACCAACGGTGCCGCTGCCGATCACATTGCCGGCGGCATCGCGTACTTCAATCTGGGCGTTGGCTTCTGCGCTACCGGTGAGGCTGGTCCCATCGGTCAAGGTCAGGTCGGCAGGCTGGCCAGGCGCTTGCAGGTCAGGGGAGGTGACAGAGCCAGGCTGCGAGACATTGCCTGCGGCATCGGTGAGGGTGACTTGCAGGGCCGAGCCATCGGTCACCCCGCTTGGCAGTTGCACGCTGAAGGTGCCGTCAGGAAGCACTGTGCCTTCAGCCAAGACGTTGCCATCGGCGTCCAGCACTTTCACGCTGGTGCCGGCTTCACCGCGACCACTGACCGTGCGGCCGTCACTGCTAAAGAGCAGATCGGTCGGCGCCAGCGGCGCGGTGGTGTCGATCGGGTTGTCGATATCGGGTGCGTTGACCGTCCCTGCGCCAGAGGTATTGCCCTGGGCATCAGTGGCCGAAACTTGCAGTGCCTCGCCGTCGATCAATGGCGGGTCGAGTGCGATGCTGAAGATGCCGGTCGGGCCGACCAGCACGCTGCCGAGTTCGGCGCCATCGGCACCGACTACGCGTACGGTGCTGCCAGGTTCGGCGCGGCCAGTCAGCACGCTGCCGTCGGCGCTGACGGCCAGTTCAGTCGGGATCGCTGGAGCGGTGATGTCAGGCGCAGTCAGTTGCACAGGCAGCGAGCTGTTGCCGTCGGCATCAATAGCGACGACGTCGAGCAGCTCACCGTTGGCCTGTGGCGGATTGAGCGCGACGACGAAGGTGCCGTCGTCGCCGACCACCACGGAGCCGATCACGTTGCCGTTGGCATCGCGAACTTCCACTTCGCTGCCGGCGGGTGCTGTGCCGCTGATAGAGGAACCGTCAGCGGCCACCACCAGATCACTTGGGCTTGCTGGGACAGGGGTATTCGGCACGTCGAACGAGAGTTCAGGCGAGACGTTGCCAGCGGCATCGGTTTGCACCAGCACGATGGCGTCGCCTGGGGCAACGGCAGCATCGAGGTCAATCAGGAAGGTGCCGTTGGCACCGACAGTACCGCTACCGATCACATTGCCATCGGCGTCGCGCACTTCCACGGTCGCGCCTGCTTCACCGCGCCCGGCGATGACCAGGCCGCCAGCACCGACGGTGACATTGGTAATAACGGTCGGTGGGGTGATATCCGGCGCGGTGTAGGCCAGCGGCACGGAAACGTTGCCGGCTGCATCGATGACGCGGATGTCCAAGGCTTCGCCGTTGGCTTGAGCGGGGTCGAGGGTGAGCGTGAAGCTGCCGTCAGCACCAACGGTGCCGCTGCCGATCACATTGCCGGCGGCATCGCGTACTTCCACACGGGCGTTGGCCTCTGCGCTACCGGTGAGGCTGGTGCCATCGGTCAAGGTCAGGTCGGCAGGCTGGGCAGGCGCTTGCAAGTCAGGGGAGGTGACAGAGCCAGGCTGCGAGACATTGCCCGCGGCATCGGTGAGGGTGACTTGCAGTGCCGAGCCATCGGTCACCCCGCTTGGCAGTTGCACGCTGAAGGTGCCGTCAGGAAGCACTGTGCCTTCAGCCAAGACGTTGCCATCGGCGTCCAGCACTTTCACGCTGGTGCCGGCTTCACCGCGACCACTGACCGTGCGACCGTCACTGCTAAAGAGCAGATCGGTCGGCGCCAGCGGCGCGGTGGTGTCGATCGGGTTGTCGATATCGGGTGCGTTGACCGTCCCTGCGCCAGAGGTATTGCCCTGGGCATCAGTGGCCGAAACTTGCAGTGCCTCGCCGTCGATCAGTGGCGGGTCGAGTGCAATGCTGAATATGCCGGTCGGGCCGACCAGCACGCTGCCGAGCTCGGCGCCATCTGCACCGACCACACGTACGGTGCTGCCAGGTTCGGCGCGGCCGGTGAGGACGCTGCCGTCGGCGGTAACGGCCAGTTCGGTAGGGATCGCAGGAGCGGTGATGTCTGGTGCAGTCAGTTGCACAGGCAGCGAGCTGTTGCCGTCGGCATCAATAGCGACGACGTCGAGCAATTCACCGTTGGCCTGTGGCGGGTTGAGCGCGACGACGAAGGTGCCGTCGTCGCCGACCACTACGGAGCCGATCACGTTGCCGTTGGCGTCGCGAACTTCCACTTCGCTGCCGGCGGGCGCGGTACCGCTGACCGAGGAACCGTCAGCGGCCACCACCAGATCGCTTGGGCTTGCTGGGACAGGGGTATTCGGCACGTCGAACGAGAGTTCAGGCGAGACGTTGCCGGCGGCATCGGTTTGCACCAGCACGATGGAGTCGCCTGGGGCAACGGCAGCATCCAGGTCAATCAGGAAGGTGCCGTTGGCACCGACAGTACCGCTACCGATCACATTGCCATCGGCGTCGCGCACTTCCACGCTGGCACCGGCTTCACCGCGCCCGGCGATAACCAGGCCGCCAGCACCTACGGTGACATTGCTGATGATGGTGGGCGGAGTGATATCCGGCGCGGTGTAGGCCAGCGGCACGGAGACGTTGCCGGCTGCATCGATGACGCGGATGTCCAAGGCTTCGCCATTGGCTTGAGCAGGGTCGAGGGTGAGGGTGAAGCTGCCGTCAGCACCAACGGTGCCGCTGCCGATCACATTGCCGGCGGCATCGCGTACTTCAACCCGGGCGTTGGCTTCTGCGCTACCGGTGAGGCTGGTGCCATCAGTCAGGGTCAAGTCGGCAGGCTGGCCAGGCGCTTGCAAGTCAGGGGAGGTGACAGAGCCAGGCTGCGAGACATTGCCTGCGGCATCGGTGAGGGTGACTTGCAGGGCCGAGCCATCGGTCACCCCGCTTGGCAGTTGCACGCTGAAAGTGCCGTCAGGTAGCACTGTGCCTTCAGCCAAGAGGTTGCCATCGGCGTCCAGCAGTTTCACGCTGGTGCCGGCTTCACCGCGACCACTGACCGTGCGACCGTCACTGCTAAAGAGCAGATCGGTCGGCGCCAGCGGCGCGGTGGTGTCGATCGGGTTGTCGATATCGGGTGCGTTGACTGTGCCGACGCCAGAGGTATTGCCCTGGGCATCAGTGGCCGAAACTTGCAGTGCTTCGCCGTCGATCAGTGGCGGGTCGAGTGCGATGCTGAAGATGCCGGTCGGCCCGACCAGCACGTTGCCGAGTTCGGCGCCATCGGCACCGACCACACGTACGGTGCTGCCAGGCTCGGCGCGGCCAGTCAGCACGCTGCCGTCAGCGTTGACCGCCAGTTCAGTCGGGATCGCCGGGGCGGTAATGTCAGGCGCAGTCAGTTGCACAGGCAGCGAGCTATTGCCGTCGGCATCGATAGCGACGACGTCGAGCAGTTCACCGTTGGCCTGTGGCGGATTGAGCGCGACGACGAAGGTGCCGTCGTCGCCGACTACCACCGAGCCGATCACGTTACCGTTGGCGTCGCGAACTTCCACTTCGCTGCCGGCGGGTGCTGTGCCGCTGATAGAGGAACCGTCAGCAGAAATCAGCAGGTCGCTTGGGCTTGCCGGCACGGGGGTATTCGGCACGTCGAATGACAGTTCAGGGGAAACGTTGCCGGCGGCATCAGTCTGCACCAGTGCGATCGTTTCACCCGGGGTTACGGCGCTATCCAGGTCGATCAGGAAGGTGCCGTTGGCACCCACGGTACCGCTACCGATCACATTGCCATCGGCATCGCGCACTTCCACGGTGGCACCCGCTTCACCACGCCCGGCGATCGTCAGGCCGCCGGCACCGACGGTAACGTCGGTAATAGCGGTCGGCGCAGTGATATCCGGCGCAGTGTAGGCCAGCGGCACGGAGACATTGCCGGCCGCATCAATGACGCGAATGTCCAGCGCTTCGCCATTGGCTTGAGCAGGGTCGAGGGTGAGGGTGAAGCTGCCGTCAGCACCAACGGTGCCGCTGCCGATTACATTGCCGGCGGCATCACGGACTTCAACCCGGGCGTTGGCTTCTGCGCTACCGGTAAGGCTGGTGCCATCGGTCAGGACCAGCTCGGTAGGCTGCTCAGGCGCCAGCAGGTCTGGGCTAGCGACCGTCGCCGGCGTCGATACGTTGCCCGCGGCATCGGTAAGGGTGACTTGCAGTGCCGAGCCATCGATTACCTCGTTCGGTAGTTGCACGCTGAAGGTGCCATCGGGCAGGACCGTGGCGCTGGCCAGGACGTTGCCGTCGGCGTCCAGGACTTTCACGGTGGTGCCGGCTTCACCTCGGCCACTGACGGTGCGGCCGTCACCGCTGACCAGCACGTCGGTGGGTTGCAGCGGCGCCGTGGTGTCGACGGGGTTATCGATGTCCGGCGCATTGACCGCAGCGAAGCCAGAAGTATTGCCTTGGGCGTCCGTGGCTGACACTTGCAGTGCCTCGCCGTCGATCAGCGGCGGCGCGAAGGCAATGCTGAAGATGCCGGTCGGGCCGACCAGCACGCTGCCCAGTTCGGCGCCATCTGCACCGACCACACGTACGGTGCTACCAGGTTCGGCGCGGCCAGTCAGGACGCTGCCGTCGGCGCTGACGGCCAATTCGGTAGGGATCGCCGGGGCGGTGATGTCAGGTGCAGTCAGCTGCACAGGCAGCGAGCTGTTGCCGTCGGCATCGACAGCGACGACGTCGAGTAGCTCACCGTTGGCCTGTGGCGGGTTGAGCGCGACGACGAAGGTGCCGTCGTCGCCGACCACCACGGAGCCGATCACGTTGCCGTTGGCGTCGCGAATTTCCACTTCGCTGCCGGCGGGTGCTGTGCCGCTGATAGAGGAACCGTCAGCAGAAATCAGCAGGTCGCTTGGGCTTGCTGGCGCGGTAGTCAGCGGGACTTCGTACTCCAGCACGGGTGAGACGTTGCCGCTTGGGTCGGTCTGGGTCAGGCTGAGGTTCTCGCCGGGCAACACTGGGTTATCCAGCTCGATGACGAAGGTGCCGTTGGCGCCCACCGTAGCGGTGCCGATCAGGTTGCCGTCGGCATCACGTACTTCAACGGTTGCACCCGCTTCGCCACGACCCGCCAGGACCTGACGGCCCGCACCGATCACGATGTCGCTGAGTGCTGCAGGTGGGGTGATGTCAGGGGCATCGAACTGCAACGGTGTCGAGCTGTTCTGTGCGCCGTCGACCAGGCGAATGTCCAACGCCTCGCCATTGGCTTGGGCTGGCGACAGGGTCAGGCTGAAGCTGCCATCATCGGCGACCACGCCGCTGCCGATCAGCGTGCCGGCGGCGTTACGTACTTGCACGGTGGTGCCGGGCTCGCCACGGCCGGTCAGGGTCACGCCGTCGGCCAGTTGCAAATCAGTAGGTTGCGCCGGCGCAGTCAGGTCGCGCGAGGCGACGCTGGTGGCTTGGGAGACATTGCCCGCAGCGTCGGTGAGTGTCACCTGGAGCGCGCTGCCGTCGATCACGGCGGGCGCCAGGGTTACCTGGAAGCTGCCATCGGCGCCTACCGTGGCGGTGGCCAGCAGGTTGCCGTCGGCATCACGTACCTGCACGGTGGTGCCGGGCTCGCCGCGCCCAGACAGTTGATTGCCAGCCGCGCCGATGACCAGGTTGGTTGGCGCATCGGGGGCAGTGGTATCCACCGGTGGGGTTTCGACATCGGGGGCGCTGATGTTTGCCGCAGGCGAGGTATTGCCCGCCGCGTCGGTAGCGCTGACTTGCAGCGGCTGGCCGTCGGTCTGGGCGGGCTGCAGGTCGATGCTGAACGAGCCGTCGGCGGCGGCGATGGCGCTGCCCAGCACGCTGCCGTCGGCGGCGCGTACCTGAACGGTCGAACCGGGTTCGGCACGACCCGTCAGCACGCTGCCTTGTTCATTGATGGCCAGTTCGCTCGGGGCTACCGGCGCGGTGGCATCTGGCGCGGTCACGGTACCGGGCGCCGAGGTGTTGCCGGCGCCATCGGTCAGGGTGACCTCGAGGTTCTCGCTATTGATCTGCGGGGTCGACAGCTGAACATCGAAGCGCCCATCGGCACCCACGGTGCCGGTGCCGATCAGGTTACCTGCGGCATCGCGGATGTTGACGGTACTGCCGGCTTCGCCCGAGCCCGTCAGGCGCAGGCCGTTGGGCGAGACCAGCAGGTCGATGGGGGAGGCCGGGGCGGTGGTATCGCCAGGCACGGGGTCACTGTCACCGCCGCTGCTGCCGCCGCCACCGTTGTTTGAGGCTGCGGCTGCACCGCCGACGCCGAGCAGGCTCAGGCCAGCGATTGCCCAGGTTGGCGTGCCGCTGCCGGCAACACCAATGCCAGCCATCAACTCATCAAGCGAAGCCACTTCTTCGAAGGTGAAGCCAGCGAAGGCATCGGCGTTGTAGTTGGCATGCCAGAGCGTGCCATCCTCGCCTACAAACACAATGTCGCTCTGAAGGCCGTCCTGATCGACCGCAAAGAAATTGCCGACGGTAATCTTCTCGCCCGATTTTAGATTGACTACCAGGTCCTGCCCTTGGCGGCTGACCGTGGCGACTTTGTCGGGTGCCACTGGCATCTGCACCAGGCTCGGATCTTTGAGGCTGAGGTTGCCCCAGGCGTTCTGAGTGACGGAGGAAGTGTGTTTGTCAGCGACGACGATGTTGTCCATGGATGCTCCCTGCTGGCGGACTGTTCATGCGGATCAACTCGATTGGATCCTTGCCGGTGCGTCTGACTGCCGAATGGAGTGAGCGCGCACCGAGCCAGCTGAACAGGCCTATTTCCGGTGGTATGGGAGATATAGCAGCCCGCAAAAAAGCGACCAGAGGCTTTCCTTACTAATGCTTTTGTAAGGAGGGCAGTGTTTACAGGGGATTGGCGGGGGGGATAAGGCAAATGTTTTTCAGCGGGTGACAAAATGTTCTAAGAAATAGCCCTTTAATGACTACGCCATATACCTCTATAGGAGCGGGCTCGACCCGCGAACCCGGCACAGCTGGTGCCATCCACCACAGCCCCGGAAGCGGCCTGTTCCTGTCATGTCATTTAATCCCCAACCGCCGCGCCAGGCGCCCAAGGTTGGCGCGATCAAGGCCCAACTCGCGCGCTGCAGCGGCCCAGTTGTTCTGGTGTCGGTGCAGACAGGCCTCAATGACCTTTTGCTGATACGCATCGACCGCCTCGCGCAGGTCGCCCGTCACCGGCGCGAGGCCTGCGGCCAACGCAGGCAAGGGCGCAGCAGTGTTCAGCTCAGCCATGGCACGCAGGTCGAGATCATCTGCCTCCAGGGTAAGAATCCGCGGCCGCTGCCGATGCTGGCCAAGGGCCTTGAGGGCCGAGCGGCCAATCAGGTGCTCCAGCTCGCGCACATTTCCCGGCCAATCGTAGGCAAGCAATGCCGCCTGGGCTGCGTTGCTCAGGCGCAGGCTGTTAAGGCCCAGGCGCGAACGGTTCTGCTCGAGGAAGTAGCCTGCCAGTAGCAGCACATCACGACCTCGTTCGCGCAACGGCGGGACGTGCAGCGGATAGACGCTGAGCCGGTGGTAGAAGTCGGCGCGGTAACGGCCGTTGCGCACTTCGTCGGCCAGGTCACGGTTGGTTGCGGCGATCAGGCGCACATCGACCCGGTGTTCGCGGTCCGAACCCAGCCGTTGCAATTGGCCGCTCTGCAATACGCGCAGCAGCTTGGCCTGCACGGTCAGCGACAGTTCACCAACCTCGTCAAGAAACAGCGTGCCGCCATTGGCCAACTCAAACTTGCCGCGGCGCTCGCCATGGGCGCCGGTAAAGGCGCCACGGACATGGCCGAACAACTCGCTCTCGACCAACGTTTCGGGCAAGGCCGCACAGTTCAGGCTGATCAATGGCTGCTTGGCGCGGCTGCTGGCTTGATGCAAGGCCAAGGCCACCAGCTCTTTGCCGACACCGGTCTCGCCGGTGATCAGCACGGTCAGGTCGCTGCCGCCGACCAGGCGAATTTCCTCGACCAGGCGCTTGTGCGCGGTGCTCTGGCCAATCAGTTCCTTGTCCTGGCCGCTGGCCTGGCGATAGACCTCGGCGCGCTGATGTTCATCCTCGGCGCGCAGGGCCAGGTGCTCGATGCGTTCAGCCACGGTAACGGTGGCCGCCGCCAGGCTGGCGAAAGCTTGCAGGGCATCCAGCTCAAGGCTCTGGAATTGCCCCGGGGTCAACGCATCGAGGGTCAGCAGGCCCCAGGGTTGCTCGTCGACCATCAACGGGCAGCCCATGCAGTCGTGCACTTCGAGGTCGGCGTGCGGCGCATTGACCAGGCCGTCGTAGGGGTCGGGCAACTCGCTGTCGCTGGCGAAGCGCGTTGGCTCATGGCTACTGAGCAGGATTTGAAAGCGTGGATGCTCGCTGACTTTGAAGCGCCGTCCGAGGGTGTCTGGCGCCAGACCGTCGACCGCCAGCGGCACCAGCCACTCGCCATCCAGCCGCAGCAGGGCAGCGGCGTCGCACGGCAGCAGGCTGCGCATGGCCTCCAGCAGACGGCGGTAACGCTCCTTGTCGGGCAGGTCGCGGGAGAGATCGCTGACCAGAGGGAGGAGGGCGGTGAGCAGTGGCTTTGCGGTCATAAAGACTCCAATTGGTCGTTATGACTATACGCCTGCCGTAGTCGTTTTGACACGGTAGCTTTCGAAGGCCCGGTTTTGCTGGCCTTGAGAGTTGGCACGATTGGTGAAATAGCCAGTGCATCCATTCGCAGCCACAGGCTCAGGAGTTACTGCCATGCTCAATGCCGAACAACGCGCCATTATCAAAGCCACCGTTCCTCTGCTCGAAAGCGGCGGTGAGGCACTGACTACGCACTTCTACAAGATGATGCTCAGCGAATACCCCGAGGTACGTCCGCTGTTCAATCAGACTCACCAGGCCAGCGGCGACCAGCCCAGAGCGCTGGCCAACGGCGTGTTGATGTATGCCCGCCACATCGATCAGCTCGAGCAGCTCGGCGGCCTGGTTGGGCAGATCATCAACAAGCATGTTGCGTTGCAGATCCTGCCTGAGCACTACCCGATCGTCGGCAGTTGCCTGCTGCGTGCCATCGAGGAGGTGTTGGGCAAGGAGATCGCCACCGCTGCAGTCATCGATGCCTGGGCCGCAGCGTACGGGCAGTTGGCTGACATCCTGATAGGTGCCGAAGAGGGCCTCTACAAGCAGAAAGAAGAGGCTGCGGGCGGCTGGCGCGGGGCACGCGAGTTCAAGCTGGTGCGCCGGGAGCGCGAGAGCAGCGAGATCGTCTCGTTCTATTTCGCACCGGTCGACGGCAAGCCGGTACTCAAGGCAGCACCTGGCCAATATATCGGCTTGCAGTTGTTCATCGAGGGCGCCGAGCAGCGCCGTAACTATTCCCTGTCGGCCTTGTGCGATGGCCAGCAGTACCGGATCAGCGTCAAGCGCGAAGCGGGCGGCAAGGTTTCCAGCTATCTGCATGATGAGTTGATGGTCGGCGACAGCCTGGCGCTGTTCCCACCTGCCGGTGACTTCACCTTGGCGGCCAGCGACAAGCCACTGGTGTTGATCAGCGGTGGCGTCGGTATCACGCCGACGCTGGCGATGCTGCAGGCGGCGCTGCAAACCCAGCGGCCGGTGCATTTCATTCACTGTGCCCGTAACGGTGCGGTGCATGCGTTCCGCGACTGGGTCGATGGCCTGGCTGCGCAGCATCCGCAGCTCAAGCGCTTCTATTGCCATGCCGAAGCGGGTGGCGAGGCCGATGCGGTTGGCCTGTTGAGCGCGGAGCTGCTGGCTGAGTGGCTGCCGCGTGAGCGTGATGTGGATGCCTACTTCCTTGGGCCCAAGGGCTTCATGGCGGCGATCAAGCGCCAGTTGAAGGGCTTGGGGGTGCCGGAAGGGCAGAGCCGGTATGAGTTCTTCGGGCCGGCTGCGGCGTTGGAGTGATCCGTTAGGACGACGCCGATGTTTCATCCTTAATCGCGCTTTAATCACTGTATCCTTCACTCGCGGGTGTCGAGGGGCTTGCGCCTGTCCGGCATCCGCGCCGTCATTAATGCAGGGCCGCCGTTGAACCGATGGCGTTCCTGCAGGTCCTAGACGTCTGCGAATCCTGCCGTCTCGCCGCTTCCTCGACGCAATACAGGTCATGCTCAGCGTGTAGACTGGCCCTCGGGCAGGCCTGCGTGCTGCCACTCTCCATCGAAGGAATCGGCAATGAACGAACAAACATCGCGCCTGAACCGTGAGCGGCGCTTCCTGGTGCTGCTGGGGCTGATCTGCCTTGCCCTGATCGGCGGCGCTCTCTATATGCAGATCGTGCTCGGCGAAGCGCCTTGCCCGCTGTGCATCCTGCAACGTTATGCCCTGCTATTGATTGCCGTGTTTGCTTTCGTCGCTGCGGCAATGCCCGGACGCCGCGGGCTGAACCTGTTCGAAGGGCTGGTGGTACTCAGCGCGATTGGCGGAATCGTTGCGGCGGGCCGCCATGTGTATATACTCGCCAACCCCGCGGTCAGTTGCGGTATCGATACCCTGCAGCCGATCGTCGACGACCTGCCACTGGCCAAGGTCTGGCCACTGGCGTTCCAGGTCGAGGGGTTCTGCAGCACCCCCTATCCGCCGATCCTGGGGTTGTCCCTGGCGCAGTGGGCGCTCGTGGCGTTCATCCTGACCGCCATCCTGGTGCCGTTTGGCATCTATCGCAACCGTCAGCGGGCTTAGACCAAAGTCCCGAGTTGATGCAAGTCTGTTGCACGGCGAGATAACCACCTTATCCGCCTTCCCGGTTGATTCAGATCAAACACAAAGCCTTGCAGAGCAAGGGTTTGAGGCCTGCCGCACGGGGTGCGACAAACTGTCGCGAAGTTGAATTTTGCTGGCGGATTGTTACATATCCTGTAAAAGACTGTTGCTCAATAAGTCATAGTAAAGGGGGGGCGACCTATCTACAATCGCCCCCAATTTCCGTTCGGCACTGCTTGCGAGTCGCAGGATTTGAAGGAAGCCACGGCTCCTTTTTGCTGACTTCGTCAAGTTTCGCCCAACGGCGATACCGGGCGGATACCCCTCCGCGTTTTCCCGCACCAAATGGACTTGGTCTGCAGTAACAGGCCGTTTGCCTACGAAACCATAAGCACCGTAAAGCCCGCTAACCGCCCAAGTCCAGCAGTCGGACCCCAGGCAGGAGCGAATTCGAGCCGAAAAATGCTAACGCTTGGCAGGACGAAGTGTTGGCTACCAAAACACAAATTGCATTGAAGCAAGCTGATCTAGAGGTCGTGAGATGAGTAAAAAGCGTTACCCCAGACTGTTTGGCATATTGCCCTTTTTAGGCATGCTTTTACTCAGTGGGTGCAACTGGACCCTGCTCGACCCGAAGGGTCAGGTCGGCATTGAGCAAAAGAACCTTATCCTGATTGCTACCGGCCTGATGCTGCTGGTGGTCGTGCCGGTCATCATCATGACCCTGGCATTCGCCTGGAAGTATCGTGCTTCCAACAAGGCAGCCACCTACACTCCGGACTGGTCGCACTCGACCAAGATCGAGCTGGCCATCTGGATCATCCCGATCATCATCATCGTCGCCCTGGGCTACGTCACCTACCTGTCCACCCACAAGCTGGACCCGTACCGTCCACTGGATTCCGATGTGAAGCCGGTGCAGATCGACGTGGTCGCGCTGGACTGGAAGTGGCTGTTCATCTACCCGGAGCAGGGCATTGCCACGGTCAACAAGATCGTCTTCCCGGCTAATACCCCGGTTAACTTCCGCGTGACCTCCGACGCCGTGATGAACTCGTTCTTCATCCCGGGCCTGGGCGGCCAGATCTACGCGATGGCCGGCATGACCACCAAACTGCACCTGATCGCCAACGAGAACGGTGAGTTTGACGGTATCAGCGCCAACTACAGCGGCGCCGGTTTCACCGGTATGAAATTCAAGGCCACTGCCACTTCCCAAGCCGATTTCGAGAAATGGGTTGCAGAAGTCAAGCAGTCGCCGAAGAAGCTGGACAAGGCCGAATACGAAGCCTTGGCCAAACCAAGCGAGTACAACCCAGTCGCGCTGTACAGCGAGGCTTCGGCTGACCAGTTCCAGATCATCGTCGACAAGTACGAAGGTATGAACCGCGGTCGTCCGAGCCACGAAGAAGAAGGCAGCAAGGATCTGGCCACAACCCAGGGTGTGGACTCGAGTAAGCAACCAGCTGCCGGGGCAGAGGAGTAAGAGATGTTCGGTAAATTAAGTCTGGAGGCGATCCCGTATCACGAGCCGATAGTCATGGTGACGCTTGCCATGATCGCGCTCGGTGGTATCGCCGTGGTAGGTCTGATCACCTACTTCCGCAAGTGGACCTACCTGTGGTCCGAGTGGCTGACGACTGTCGACCACAAGAAAATCGGCGTGATGTACATCATCGTCGCGATGATCATGCTGCTGCGTGGTTTTGCCGACGCCATCATGATGCGGACCCAGCTGGCTGCTGCCACCGGTGGTTCCGAAGGCTATCTGCCGCCTGAACACTATGACCAGATCTTCACCGCTCACGGTGTGATCATGATCATCTTCATGGCGATGCCGTTCTTCACCGGCCTGATGAACCTTGCTGTTCCTCTGCAGATCGGTGCACGTGACGTTGCCTTCCCGTTCCTGAACTCCCTGAGCTTCTACCTGCTGCTGGCAGGCGTGCTGCTGGTCAACATCTCCCTGGGTGTTGGTGAGTTCGCCAAGACCGGCTGGGTTGCCTATCCGCCGCTTGCGGGTATTCAGTACAGTCCTGGCGTAGGTGTCGACTACTACATCTGGGCGCTACAGCTATCGGGTCTGGGGACAACGCTGACCGGCGTTAACTTCCTGGTCACCGTGATGAAAATGCGTGCTCCTGGCATGAAGCTGATGGACATGCCGATCTTCACCTGGACCTGCACCTGGGCCAACGTGCTGATCGTTGCTTCGTTCCCGATTCTGACTGCTGCACTCGCTCTGCTGACTGTTGACCGTTATCTGGACTTCCACATTTTCACCAACGAGCTTGGTGGGAACCCGATGATGTACGTCAACCTGTTCTGGGCGTGGGGTCACCCTGAGGTCTACATTCTGATTCTGCCGGCGTTCGGCGTGTTCTCGGAAGTGACTTCGACGTTCTCTGGCAAGCGTCTGTTTGGCCACCACTCGATGATCTATGCATCGGGCGCGATCGCCATCCTCGGCTTTGCGGTCTGGTTGCACCACTTCTTCACAATGGGTGCCGGCGCCAGCGTCAACACCTTCTTCGGCCTGGCGACGATGCTGATCTCCATTCCGACCGGTGTGAAGCTGTTCAACTGGCTGTTCACCATGTACCAGGGCCGTGTGCGTTTCACCGCACCGATGCTGTGGACCCTGGGCTTCATGGTCACCTTCTCCATTGGTGGCATGACCGGCGTTCTGCTGGCTGTTCCAGGTGCTGACTTCGTGCTGCACAACAGCCTGTTCGTTATCGCCCACTTCCACAACGTGATCATCGGTGGTGCGGTATTCGGCTACATTGCCGGCTTCGCCTTCTGGTTCCCGAAAGCGTTCGGCTTCACCCTGAACGAGAAGTGGGGCAAGGCTGCCTTCTGGTTCTGGATCTCCGGCTTCTACGTTGCGTTCATGCCGCTGTACGCCCTGGGCTTCATGGGCATGACCCGTCGTCTGAACCACTCCGACAACCCACTGTGGGAACCCTACCTGTGGGTAGCGGTAGTCGGCGCCGTGCTGATCCTGTTCGGTATCGCATGCCAGCTGATCCAGATCGTCGTTTCGATCCGCGATCGCAAGCAGAACCTGGACGTGACCGGCGACCCATGGGGCGGCCGTACTCTGGAATGGTCGACCTCGTCGCCACCTCCGTTCTACAACTTCGCTCACATGCCTGAGAAGGTTGGCCTGGATTGCTGGCACGAAGCCAAGGAAGCCGGTGTTGCCTACAAGGTTCCGGGCAAGTACGAAGCGATCCACATGCCGAACAACACCGCTACCGGTCTGTTCATGGGCATGCTGCTGACCGTCTTCGGCTTCGCCTTCATCTGGCACATCTGGTGGCTGGTAGGCGCAAGCCTGGTTGCAACCATCGCTGTCTTCGTTCGCCACGCTGCGCGTGACGACCAGGGCTACATGGTTCCGGCTGAAGAAGTGGCGCGCATCGAAGGCGAGCGCATGAAAGCGCTGGCCCAAGCAGGTGCTCTGCCTGCCGGCGCACGTGTCGAATCGTTTGAACGGGTGTAATCAATGTCCAGTCAAGTAATCCACGGTGACGCTCATGGTCATGACCATGGGCACGACGATCACCACCACGACTCGGGCCAGATGACCGTACTCGGTTTCTGGCTGTACCTGATGACCGACTGCATCCTGTTTGCGTCGCTCTTCGCCACCTACGCGGTGCTGTCCGGCGGTTTCGCCGGCGGCCCGTCGGGTCATGACATCTTCCAGCTCGACTTCGTGCTGGTTGAAACCGCGTTCCTGCTGCTGTCCTCGATCACCTTCGGCTTCGCCATGCTGAAGATGTTCGACGGCAATAAAGCAGGTGTACTGGGCTGGTTGGCTGTTACCTTCCTGTTCGGTGCTGGCTTCATCGCGATGGAAATCTACGAGTTCCATCACCTGATCGCCGAGGGCTACGGTCCGCAGCGCAGTGGCTTCCTGTCGGCGTTCTTCGCGCTGGTCGGTACCCACGGTCTGCACGTGACTGCTGGTCTGATCTGGATGGCGATCATGATGTATCAGATCAACAAGCACGGCATCACGCCGACCGCCAAGACCCGCATGAGCTGCCTGAGCCTGTTCTGGCACTTCCTGGACGTGGTCTGGATCTGCGTGTTCACCGTTGTCTACCTGCTGGGGGTTCTGTAATGGCTAATGCACATCCCACTCATCATGAAGGCAGCCACGGCAGCGTGAAGTCGTACATGATCGGCTTTGTCCTGTCGATCATCCTGACTGCGATCCCGTTCGGCCTGGTGATGTTCCCGACCTTTCCGAAGAACCTGACCGTCCTGATCGTGGTGGCCATGGCCGTCATTCAGGTCGTGGTGCACCTGGTGTACTTCCTGCACATGGACCGCTCGAAAGAGCAGCGTTCCAATGTCTCGACGTTCCTGTTCACCATTCTGGTAATCGCGCTGCTGGTCGGCCTGTCGCTGTGGATCATGTTCAGCATCCACTTCGAAATGATGGCCAAGTGAGGTAAGACTGCATGTCACTGAAGCACTTTATCCAAATCACCAAACCGGGGATCATTTTCGGTAACGTGCTTTCCGTGGCAGGCGGTTTCTTCCTTGCCGCTAAGGGGCATGTGGACTTCGCCCTGTTCCTGGCGGTGGTTGTTGGTACTTCGATGGTGGTTGCGTCCGGTTGCGTGTTCAACAACTGCATCGACCGTGACATCGACCTGAAGATGGAACGTACCAAGAACCGCGTCATGGTTCAGGGCGGCATGTCGCTGCCCCTCGCGCTGATCTACGCCACCCTGCTCGGGCTGGGTGGCTTCAGCTTGCTGTATGTCCAGGCCAACCCGCTGGCGGCGTTCTGCGCGCTGATCGGCTTCGTCATCTACGTCGGTTTCTACAGCCTCTGGCTGAAGCGCAAATCGGTGCACGGTACCTTGGTTGGCAGCTTGTCTGGTGCCATGCCTCCGGTGATCGGCTACTGCGCCGTGAGCAACAGCTTCGACCTGGCTGCGGTGACCCTGCTGGTGATGTTCAGCTTGTGGCAGATGCCGCACAGCTTTGCGATCGCGATCTTCCGCTTCAACGATTACAGCGCTGCCAAGATCCCGGTCCTGCCGGTGGCGCGCGGTATTCTGGCGGCTAAGAAGCAGATCGTGCTGTACGTGTTGGCGTTTGTGCTGGCTACCTTGATGCTGACGCTTGGCGGTTATGCCGGGCTTGGTTACCTGGCTGTAGCGGCCGGTATGGGTCTGTACTGGTTGTACATGGCTTGGGGTGGCTACAAGGCTGAAGACGACAGCAAGTGGGCGCGCAAGGTGTTTGGTTTCTCTATCCTCACTGTTACCGCGCTGAGCGTGATGATGTCGGTGGATAGCCAGACTGCAGCGGATGTACTGATGACGTACGCTCGCTGATAGTCGCCTGTTGCGAAAAAAGCCCCGGCCTTGTGCTGGGGTTTTTTTTGGGTTCGGATTGGGTGGGACTTGCAGGTTGGGGGCTTATCCATTTGATGGGGTGGCGCTTCTGGCCACCCCATCAAATGGATAAGCCCACAATTCCAACGCCAAACCAAGCCCACACCACTGATCTGCTGATCGCCCTAAAAATCAACAATAAAACGGGAAATTAACCTTTACACATACACCTTTTCAGCATTATCTTCTGATTCGGCCGCCACAGCGGCCAGCGTCGCTCGGACGGTTCCGGGCGCTTACGTCCTCAGAGGTTCACATGGCCGACCAAGGTTCGCCGCGCCGCTTTGCGCGCATTGATCGTCTCCCCCCATACGTCTTCAACATCACCGCCGAGCTGAAGATGGCCGCTCGCCGCCGTGGCGAGGACATCATCGACCTGAGCATGGGCAACCCCGACGGCGCCACGCCGCCGCACATCGTCGAGAAGCTGGTACAAGTCGCCCAGCGTGACGACACCCATGGCTACTCCACCTCGCGCGGTATCCCGCGCCTGCGTCGGGCCATTTCGCGCTGGTACCAGGACCGCTACCAAGTCGACATCGACCCGGAAAGCGAAGCCATCGTCACCATTGGCTCGAAAGAGGGCCTGGCGCACCTGATGCTTGCCACCCTCGATCATGGCGACACGGTGCTGGTGCCCAACCCCAGTTACCCAATCCACATCTACGGCGCCGTTATCGCCGGTGCACAAGTGCGTTCAGTACCGCTGGTGCCGGGCGTCGACTTCTTCAATGAGCTCGAGCGGGCGATCCGCGAATCGATCCCCAAGCCGAAGATGATGATCCTCGGCTTCCCGTCCAACCCGACCGCACAGTGCGTCGAGCTGGACTTCTTCGAGCGCGTGGTGGCCCTGGCCAAACAGTACGATGTCCTGGTGATCCACGACCTGGCCTATGCCGACATCGTCTACGACGGCTGGAAGGCCCCGTCGATCATGCAGGTACCGGGCGCCAAGGATATCGCGGTGGAATTTTTCACCCTGTCCAAGAGCTACAACATGGCTGGCTGGCGTATCGGCTTCATGGTCGGCAACCCGGAGCTGGTAAGTGCCTTGGGGCGGATCAAGAGCTACCACGACTACGGCACCTTCACCCCGCTGCAGGTGGCGGCGATCGCTGCGCTTGAAGGCGACCAGCAATGTGTACGCGACATTGCCGAGCAGTACCGCCAGCGGCGCAACCTGTTGGTCAAGGGCTTGCACGAGCTGGGCTGGATGGTCGAGAACCCCAAGGCCTCGATGTACATCTGGGCGAAGATTCCTGAAGCCTACGCGCACCTGGGGTCGCTGGAGTTCGCCAAGAAGCTGCTGGCCGAAGCCAAGGTCTGCGTGTCGCCGGGAATCGGCTTTGGTGATTACGGCGACGACCATGTGCGCTTCGCCCTGATCGAAAACCAGGACCGCATCCGCCAGGCGATACGTGGCATCCGCCAGATGTTCCGGGCGGACGGTCTGACCAGCAAGTAAGCTTCAAGCTTCAAGCCGCAAGCAGGGCTGTCTAGAGCAGCCTCTTGCGGTTTTTCTTTATGCGCTCACGTGCTGCCACCGCGCTGTTTCTTGCAGCTTGCCGCTTACCGCTGGTAGCTTTTTTTCATTCCCCTCTTCTCAGCCGCCCTTGCTTGGATTACAAATGGCGCCGCGGGCTTTCGCCCCGATAACAACAATCCTTCCCTCCTGGCCATCATGTCCGAATATAACCCTTGCCTTGACTGCGGCGCCTGCTGCGGGTACTTCCGTGTGTCCTTCTTCTGGGGCGAATGCCAGTCATCCGGCGGCCTGGTGCCCGACGATCTGGTGGTGCAGATCAACCCGACCCGGGTTGCCATGATCGGCACCGACGCCAAACCCTGCCGCTGCATCAGCCTGGATGGCGAGATCGGCAAGCAGGTCGGCTGTACCATCTACGCCAACCGCTCGACGCCGTGCCGCGAGTTTGATGCGTCGTGGGTCAACGGGGTGCACAACCCCAGCTGTGATGCTGCCCGGGCTGCCTACGGCCTGCCACCGCTGGAGGCCAACGAGCCGCACTGGCCGGATGAGGGGGCAGAGGTCGCCTGACGGCTGTCGGGTGTAAGGCATGTCTGCTTTGATCTCCGGGGGCCGCTACACGGCCCCAAAATCCCTGATTCCCCAGCAGACTCGACTGACGCTAGACTGTCATCTTTCCAGCAATGGACAGGAGGTCCGGCGTGACCCAACCCCGCAGTTTCCCCACTGACCTGTGCCTCGAAAGCCCCCGCCTGCTGCTACGCCCCATGCGCCATGCCGACGCCGCGCGCTGGTTGGCGATCATGGCCGACCCGCAAGTCATGCGTTACTGGCACCACGCCCCTTGGCAGCAGCTCGCCGAAGCCGAAAGCGCCCTGGCCGCCGACCGCCAGGCCTACGCCAACGGTGAGCAGCTCAAGCTCGGCATGTATCGGCGCGACAACGCCGAGCTGATCGGTATGGTCCAGTTGTTCAACATCGACGACATCTCACGCCGTGGCGAGATCGGCTATTGCCTGGCCAGCAGCGTGCAGGGTCGCGGCTACATGGACGAAGCCCTGACCTGCTTTATCGATTACCTCGCACACACCCTGCACATGCGTCGCCTGGAAGCCGAGATCGACCCACGTAACCAGGGCTCGGCGCGCACTCTCGAGCGCCAGGGCTTCGTTCTCGAAGGCACCTTGCGCGCCCGCTGGTGCGTGGCTGGCGAGCTGTCTGACTCGGGGATCTACGGCTTGTTGCTGGAGCCGCCTGTCGTCTGAGGCGAGGGTGCGCTATGGTCGGCGTTTCGCCGACCCTGATGGAGCCAACGGTTGCCAGCTTTCTACCTTTCTCTCAGCCTGCTGATCTTTCTCTTGAGCCTGGCCTTCGATGGCGCGCAGATGAGCGCCGGGCGGCATATGCCGGCGTTGCAGATGCTGATCTACGGGCCATGGGGCGTGCCGTTCGGGCTGTATCAGTGGTTTGCCAACCCGCTGTTGGCAGTGGCCGTGCTGGCCCATCGGCGCTTTCGCCGGTTGGCGCTGGTGCTTGGGCTTGCGGCCTTGTATCTGGCCGCCAGCAGCTTTGCTATTGATCGTCTGCCGGATAACCGCAGCTATGCCTTCCAGGACCTGATCGGGTTTGGCGCAGGGTTCTACTTGTGGCTGGCGGCGATCGGCGTGTTCTGTGTGGGGCAGGGCTGGTGGTGCTGGAAGGCGCGCAGCGCCAGTGACATGCCGGGGTGGCGCTGGCTGGATGTGGCATTGATCGCGGCGCTGGGGGTGGCGGTATATGCAGCGACGCAGATGCCTTCGTTGCGCTTTCAGGTGGACAAGGTGCTGATGCCGCCGGAGCAGCCGCAGGCATTTTGATCAACCAGGACGCCACAAAATCCAGCTCCCTAGCGCGCCGTGCCCCACTGCACCACCAGCATCCCTGCGATGATCATCCCCACCCCGGCCAAGCGCAGCCCATTCACCGGTTGCTTGGCCAATCCCATCAGCCCCCACTGGTCGATCAGCAGTGAGGACAGCACCTGCCCGGCAATCACGCAGACGATAAACCCGGCAGCCCCCAAACGTGGCGTCAGTACCAGTGCTGCCGTGATGTAAAGCACCCCGGCGACCCCGCCAAGCCACGCCCACCAAGGCGCCTGGGCGAGGTTGTGCAGCTGCGGCAGTGGCGCGCGCATCACCAGTAACGCCGGGATCAGCAGCATCAGGCTGATCAGCAACGATACCCCCGCTGCCCATAGCGGATGGCCCAGCAAGCGCCCCAGGGCGGCATTGCTCCCCGCCTGGAAGGGCACGGCGGCACCTGCCAGGAGGGCGATGATCAACGGGATGATGGCGGACAGGGCGAGCGCATTCGGCATGGTTCTGCTCCAGAAAAAAGACTGGCTCCAGTCTCGGTTATCCATTTCAATGATGGAAATTCGAAGTCTGCACAGGCTGTATTCGCCCGATGGATGATTTGCGCCGCATCGACCTCAACCTGCTGTTGACCCTCAACGCCCTGCTCAGCGAACAGCATGTCTCGCGCGCGGCGGTACGCCTGCACCGCAGCCAGCCGGCGGTAAGCCATGCGCTGGCTCAGTTGCGCGAAATCTTCGCCGACCCGCTGTTGGTCCGCCGCGCCGGTCGGCTGCATTTGAGCGCCCGCGCCCAGGCCTTGCGCGAGCCACTGCAGCAGGCCCTGCAGCAACTCGATGGCCTGCTCGGTAGCCCTGGCTTCGAGCCGGGCAGGGCGCGGCGCACGTTTCGCCTGGCCATGTCGGACTACGGCGCGCGGGTGGTCCTGCCAGCGCTGATGCGTCACTTGCGCGAAGAGGCGCCAGGTGTCGATCTGGTGGTGTCGCAAGGCAGCCGCGAAGCGATGCAAGGGCAGTTGATTGATGGCGAAGTGGACCTCGCCCTTGGAGTCTTTCCCGAATTGCCCGCGGAGGTGCAGCATCAGGTGCTGTTCGAGGAGTCGTTCATCTGCCTGGCCGATCGGCGCAGCCTGCCTGCACGTGGCGGTTTGGCGTTGGCGCAGTGGTTGGCGCGGGCGCATGTGCTGGTGGCGGTGCGGCCAGGGATCGACAATGAAATCGACCTCGCCCTCGAGGCGCTTGGCGAGCACCGGCGCATCGCCTTGACGCTGCCGCACTGGGGCGTGGCGCAGACGCTGATCGCCGGCACCGACCTGATCCTCACGGTGGCCCGCCGCAGCCTTGTCGGTGCGCGCCTGGACCCTGCCTTGCGCAGCTTCGCCCCGCCATTGCCGATTGCCCCCTTCGCCTTCGCCCAAGCCTGGCATTCGCGCCGTGAAGGCGACGCCGGGCATGCCTGGTTGCGGGAGCGGCTGCGGATTATTTGCCAGGCGGGTTGAGCGACGGTGCTAGGCTGGGCAACTGATACTTACGCAAGGAGTCGTCATGTTTCGCTGCCACATGATTGCCAGTGCCGCCGCGCTGGCCTGCTTCGCCGGCTTGGCCCAGGCCGAGGACTATTCATCGCGCTACAGCCAGTGCATGGACACCGCCGCCAGTACCGCGGCGATGACTGGCTGCATCCAGGCGGAGACTGCCTTGCAGGACCAGCGCTTGAACCGCGTGTACAAGCAACTGATGGCCAAGCTCGATGCCGAGCCGAAGAAAAGCCTGCGTGATGTGCAGCGCAAGTGGATCGCCTACCGTGATGGCAACGGTGCGTTTCAGGCGCAGGCCAGCGGCGGCACCCTGCGTCAGATCGAAGGCGGCATGTGCGTGATGGGCATGACCCGCGACCGCGCGGCGGAGTTGGAGCGGGTGCTCAGTCCGGGGCAGTGAGGTCACCGGGCCTGTTTCGATCGACCGTGCAGGCTCCGCGCCTTGAGGTACTCGCGCACCTCCCGCGCATCTCCGGCAAACTCGATGCGCTCGGCCTTGGCGTCGCGCTGATAGGCATACATCGGGTCGTAGTACTCCTTGAGCAAACCTTCGATCCAGCCCCGGTGCAGGTCCACCGCACCACTGCGCAGTTGCTCCTGCAGTGCCTGCTGCAACAACTCGGACAAGCGCTGGAAACGTTCCCCACCCAGGCGCTTGCGGATATTGGCCAGGCTCGTACGCATGCGCTCTGCATACAACACGCGCCCCTGTTCCTCGCCATGCAGATCGACGAACTCGGCACACAGGTTGACCACGTAGTCGCGCAGGATGCGCTCGACGCGGTTGGCACAACTGTCTTCCAGCCACACCATCGGATACTGCTGCATGCCCTGGTACAGCTCCAGCGGCAGGGTGCAGCTGCCGACGATCCGACCTTCATCTTCGAGCACGAACTGCTCGATACCGCGATCACGCTTTTTCAGGACATCAATGGCCAAGCGGTTCTCGAAGTCGATCTGCGCCGGCTGGCCACTCGCGCGTTTGCCGAAGCTCGAGCCGCGATGATTGGCGTGCCCTTCGAGGTCCAGCACGTTGCTCAGTTGATGCAGCACATCGGTCTTGCCGGTGCCGGTCAGGCCGCCCAGCAGGACGAAGTCGCACTCGGCCACGGCGTGCTGGGTCGTCTCGAGCAAAAAGGTGCGCATGGCCTTGTAGCCACCCTTGATCCGCGGGTAGGCAATGCCGGCTTCATCGCGCAGCCACTGCTGGACGATCAGCGAGCGCAAGCCGCCCCTGAAGCAATACAGATAACCGTCGGGGTGGGTCTTGGCGAAGGTTGCCCAGGCATGCAGGCGCTCACGTTTCACGGCGCCGCTGACCAACTGATGGCCGAGGGTGATCGCTGCGGCCTGGCCGTGCTGCTTGTAGCAAGTACCGACCTTCTGCCGCTCCTGGTCAGTCATCAGCGGCAGGTTGACCGTATGCGGGAACGCGCCCTTGGCGAATTCGACCGGCGCGCGCATGTCCATCAGCGGCGTGTCGCTGAGAAACAACTGATGAAAATCGGTGCAGTCGTGGCGCATCAGTGCACCTCGACCGCGTAGCCCTGTCGTTCGACCAGCACACCGATGGGCGCCAGATTCAGGCCAAGCTCGGCGGCAACCGCGAGAAACTCGCCTTCGCCCTCCGGTGCGACCGCCACCAGCAGGCCGCCACTGGTCTGCGGGTCGCACAGCAGGTGCTTCTGTTCGTCGTTGAGCGCGCCGATCTTGTGCCCGTAGCTGTCGTAATTGCGCAAGGTGCCGCCTGGCACGCAGCCTTCAGCCAGATAGTAGTCAACGCCTGGCAGGCGCGGCACGGCGGCGTAGTCCAATTGCGCAGTCAGGCCGCTGCCCTCGGCCAGCTCCACCAGATGGCCGAGCAGGCCAAAGCCGGTGACGTCGGTCATGGCCATTACCCCAGCAAGCTTGCCGAAGCGGCTGCCGGGGGTATTGAGGGTGCACATCCAGTCGCGGGCGAGGCCCTTGTCCTGCTCGCGCAGCTTGGCTTTTTTCTCGGCCGTGGTGAGGATGCCGATGCCCAGCGGTTTGCTCAGGTACAGGCGGCAGCCGACGGTGGCGGTGTCGTTGCGCTTGAGGTGACGCTTGTTGACCACGCCGGTAACGGCCAGGCCGAAGATTGGCTCGGGGGCGTCGATGGAATGCCCGCCTGCCAACGGAATACCGGCCTCGGCGCACACCGCGCGACCGCCGCGGATCACTTCACGGGCAACCTCGGGAGGCAGCACGTTGACTGGCCAGCCGAGAATGGCGATGGCCATCAATGGGTCGCCGCCCATGGCGTAGATGTCGCTGATGGCATTGGTGGCGGCGATGCGGCCGAAATCGTAGGGGTCGTCGACGATGGGCATGAAGAAGTCGGTGGTCGACACTACCCCGCGTTCGTCATCCAGGGCATACACGGCGGCGTCGTCGCGCGAGGCGTTGCCGACCCACAGCTTGGGGTCGAGGACCTGCGTGCCGCTCTCGGCGAGGATCACGTCCAGCACCTTCGGCGAGATCTTGCAGCCACAGCCGGCGCCGTGGCTGTATTGGGTCAGACGGATCGGTTCGCTCATACGTACCTCAGATATTCGTGATGGGCGATTGTAGCAAAGCTGGCCTTTGCGCTCGGTGCTCTTATAATTCCCACGGTCGGCGCATTCGCCGGCAATTTCCCCGCTATTGAACCGGAGAATCCCATGCTCAAACGTCCTCTGGCGCTCGCTGCCGGACTGGTACTTTCCTGCTCCGCGGTCATCGCTCAGGCTGCTGAAATCCTGCGTGTCAGCGCCATTCCCGATGAAGCGCCCACTGAACTGCTGCGCAAGTTCAAGCCGCTGGGTGAATACCTGGAAGGCAAGCTGGGCATGAAGGTGCAGTTCGTGCCAGTGGCGGATTATCCGGCCGTGGTCGAGGCGCTGGCGAGCGATCGCCTGGACATGGCCTGGCTGGGCGGCTTCACGTTCGTTCAGGTGCACCTCAAGGACCCAACCGCCACGCCGTTGGTACAGCGCGAGCAGGATGCCCAGTTCACCAGTACGTTCATCACTGCCGACCCGGCGGTAAAGAGCCTCTCTGACCTCAAGGGCAAGACCTTTGCCTTCGGTTCGATCTCATCCACTTCCGGCAGCCTGATGCCGCGTTACTTCATGCTCAAGAATGACCAGATCAAGCCTGAGGCGTACTTCAGCCGGGTGGCCTACTCCGGAGCCCATGATGCCACCGCAGCGTGGGTCCAGGCCGGCAAGGCAGATGCCGGGGTGCTCAACAGCAGCGTCTGGGACAAACTGGTCAAGGCCGGCAAGGTCGACACCCGCAAGGTCCGGGTGTTCGCCACCACGCCAACCTACTACGACTACAACTGGACCGTGCGCGGTAGCCTTGATCCGGCCTTGAAAACCAAGATCAAGCAAGCCTTCCTCGACCTCGATCCGGCCAAGCCTGAGGACAAGGCGATTCTTGACCTGCAGGCGGCCAGCCGCTTCATCGAGACCAGCCCGGAAAACTACCAGGGTACCGAGCAAGCTGCGCGCGAGGCCGGGTTGCTCAAGTGAGTATCTGCCTGCAAGGGGCCGGTCTGCGTCACGGCCTGGTCCGTGCCCTGGAGGCAGTGGAGTTGCGCATCGAGGCCGGTGAACGGGTGGCGATCATCGGCCCGTCGGGCGCGGGTAAGTCCAGCTTGCTCAATCTGATTGCAACTGCCGTGCAGCCGAGCAGCGGTCGCCTGGAGGTGCTCGGCGAGCAGCCCTGGGCGCTGTCGGCGCGGGCTCGCCAGCGATTGCGTGCGCGCATCGGCCTGATCCACCAGGCTCCGCCCCTGCCGCCACGCCAGCGGGTGATCACGGCGGTGCTGGCCGGCCGGCTCGGGCGCTGGGGGATGGCCAGGGGCTTGCTCAACCTGGTCTACCCCACCGATGTGCCGGGCGCGCGCCAGGCGTTGGCCGAGCTGGGCATGGCCGACAAACTGTTCGTCCAGTGCGGCCAGCTGTCGGGCGGCCAGTTGCAGCGGGTAGGCATCGCCCGGGTGCTCTATCAGCAGCCTGAAGTACTGCTGGCCGATGAGCCGGTGTCGGCGATGGACCCGGTGCTGGCCGAGCACAGCCTGGGGTTGCTCAATCGGCATGCTCAGCAGCACCGGGTCACCCTGGTCGCTAGCCTGCACGCGGTGGAGCTGGCGCTGGCGCACTTCCCGCGGGTGGTGGGTATCCGTGACGGCCAAGTGGTGTTCGACTGCGCCGCCGGGCAGGTGAGTACGGCCATGCTGGATGCGCTGTATGCCAATGAACACCTGGTTGCGCCGCTCACGCCCATTGTTAGCCCGACGGTACAGATCCCCCGATGCTGAGTGCTGATCGGCGCGATCCTGCTGCGCTGCCCCGGCTGCTGATCACGCTATTGTGCCTGGCGCTGCTCTGGCCGGGCCTCGGCTTGAGTGAGCTTGATCCTTCAGTGTTGCTGCAGGCGGACAATCGTCAGCAGATGGCCAACTTTGTCAGTGCCTTCTGGCCGCCTGCGCACGACCGAGATTTTCTCGCCCTGCTGTTCGAAGCCACCGTGCAGACCTTGGCCGTGGCCACTGCCGGCATGGCCCTGGCGCTGCTGCTGGCGATTCCGGCGAGCCTGGCGGCGAGCAGGGCGCTGTCATTGCGTGCCGCGTCCAGAGCTGGCCGGGCCGGTGTGGTGTCACGCCTGTTGCGACTGCCGGTGCGCGCTGTGCTGATTTTCCTGCGCAGCGTGCCTGAGATCGTCTGGGCGTTGTTGTTCGTGCGGGCAGTGGGCCTGGGGCCCACTGCCGGGGTGTTGGCCATCGCCATTACCTACAGCGGCATGCTCGGCAAGGTCTATGCGGAGGTCTACGAATCGGTCGACCAACGCCCTGCTCATGCGCTGTTGCAAGCGGGTAGCGGGCGGCTGATGGCGTTCTTCTACGGCATCCTGCCGACGGCGGCGAGCGAGTTGCTGTCTTATACCGTCTACCGCTGGGAGTGCGCGATACGCGCCTCGGTGGTGATGGGGTTTGTCGGCGCCGGTGGCCTCGGGCAGCAGATCGACCTGTCGATGCGCATGTTCGCCGGCGCTGAGGTGGCGAGCATGCTGCTGACTTTCCTGTTGCTGGTGATGCTTGCCGATGGGCTGAGCCGGGTGCTGCGTGGGAGGTTGACGTGAGCCGGGCGATCAACCTGCTGTTGATTGTCGCCATCCTGGCGGCGGTGCTGGCGTCATTCAGCTACCTGGAGCTGGACCTGGCCGCCGTGGTCGGTAATGGCGGGCTGGCGCAGATGGGTGAGTACGCACTGCGCTTCATGAGCCCCGATCTGTCTGCCGAGCATCTGCGCGCAGTGTTGCAGGGGGCGTTGGAAACGCTGGCCATGTCCGGGCTTGGCACGTTGCTGGCGATGGTTCTTGGCCTGCTCTTGGCGCTGCCCGCCGCCGGGCGCTTCGGCTGGCCGCTGCAGGTGGCGGCGCGATTGCTTCTGAATGCCTTGCGGGCGATTCCCGAACTGGTCTGGGCGGCATTGACTGTGTTGGCGGCGGGGCTTGGGCCGAACGCGGGCACCTTGGCCCTGGCGTTGCACACCACTGGCGTGCTCGGCCGCTTGTTCGCTGAAGCGCTGGAAAACGCCCCAACCGAGCCAGCGGCAGCCATTCGCTTGCAGGGGGGTAGCCAAGTGGCGGCGTTCTGCTTCGGGACCTTGCCCAATCTCTGGCCGCAACTGTTGGCCTACGGCCTGTATCGCTGGGAAAACAACATCCGCATGGCCAGCGTGCTGGGCTTCGTCGGCGCCGGTGGGCTGGGACAGATGCTCTACACCACCCTGAGCCTGTTCCAGGAGGCTCAAGCCAGCACAGTGATCATCGGCATGCTGATACTGGTGTTGCTGGTGGACCTGTTGAGTGATGTGCTGCGCCAGCGCTTTGTACGGGCCTGAGCGGGCATTGCTTCTCAGCGCACCAGCTCGCCACACTGCGCCTCTCGCTGCATCGACTCGAGGTTGCGCTCGATGGTCTCGCAGATGGTGTCCATCTGGATCTGGTGCTCGCTGAAGCGAAACGGGCTCTGCAGGTCTGTGCCAATCCGTTCTATCGCCAGCAGCATGAAACCGACCACCGTCGACGCCAGCGGCGTGAACCAGCCCAGCGACTCGACCAGGCCGATCGGCACGATCAGGCAGAACAGCGAAATGAACAGCCGCGGGAAATACACATAAGGGTAGGGCAGCGGGGTGTTGGCGATTCGCTCCATGCCACCCTGGGCATTGGACAGGTCTACCAGCGTCGACTCCAGCCGGGCCAAACGAATACTGTCTAGCCGACCAGCCTTGTACTCGCGGGACAGCAGTGCCGCCGAGCCACTGAGGATGTCGTTGGCGAAGTTGTTGGAGCGATTGCGCCGCTCGAACTCCTGGGGCGGGATGAACGCCATCAGTTCGTCCGGGCACTTGTCGCCCTTCAGGTGCGCCGCCAGGCAGTTCACATACGCCACATGCCGGCGCAGCAAGGTTGCCTTGACCGGGTTCAGGCCCTCGTCGCCATCATCGATCAGGGTCAGTACCTGGCGAGCATAACTGCGCGAACTGTTGACCAGCGCCCCCCACAGCGTGCGCGCCTCCCACCAGCGGTTGTAGGCACTGCTGTTGCGAAAGCTCACCAGCACCACCAGTGCCGAACCGAGCAGGGTCAGTGGCATCAAGGGCAAGGTGAACTTGCTGTTGAAGAACAGCATGAAGTCGATGGTGACCAACACATCCCAGATCAGCAGCCAGAACAGCGACCAGCCGATATAGCCGAAGGTCTTCACCACCAGGCGCAGCTTGCGCGCGATGATTTCTTTCACAGGGTGAACCTCGAAACGAAGCGGATGCAGCTTCCGACGCCTGGCTGCAGGTAAGGTTCGGTGCTGTTCGTCGAGGGAGTGTGTCCAGACGTTTTTGACTACTGCCTGCCGGGACAAGACTGACCCCGACGTGGGAATCCTTCCAATACCCCTCAACGCCTCGACCTTGCATCGTACTGGCTGATGTCGGTCAGCCTTCACTACGACCGATCAAGGATTGATTTCTGTATCCATAAGGATACGATGGGGTGTGAGTGAATTATGACGTTTTACAGTCAGCTGAATTCAGACGCTGGCACCAAAGCTTGAGCGACCTACCCGCCAAATTGGCGATTGGTCGTCGAATCGAAAGAGTTTCTCTGGGGAACCTTGGAGATTTTAAATCGATTGGTGGCGGTCTGAGTGAGTTGCGCATTGATGTCTCAAGCGGATACCGGGTGTATTTCATCAAGAGACACTTGAGAGTGATCATTCTTCTGGCGGGTGGAGATAAGTCCTCCCAGTCCAGTGATATTCAAAGGGCGAGGCTTCTCGCGAAGGAGGTTGCCAAATGAACCACGAATTGATTCCGTTTGACATGTCAGACCTCCTGGATAGTGATGAGGCTATCAGCGAGTACCTGACTCAAGTGTTCGCCGATGGCGACTCGGATGAGATTTTGCGAGCCATTGGTCATATTGCGAGGGCTCGTGGAATGGCAAACATTGCCCAGGAAACTGGTTTGGGCCGGGAAAGTCTTTACAAGACATTTGGCCCAGGCGCCAAGCCTCGATTCGAGACGGTCATCAAGGTCATTCGCGCGCTGGGAATTGATCTACTTGCCCAGCCCCACGCGACCCCTTCTCGCTCAAATTAATCTGCGACCTGTGCACAAAGCAGCATCACATCTCTGATGTGGGAGAGGTCTTGCCGGTGCGCCGGACTGGTCGGAAGGGGCTGCAAAGCAGCCCCGGCTTACTCAAGCCAGACTGAGTCTCCGAGACCTTGAAAGGCCTCGCCTTAATGCCCCGCAGCAACCACCACCACTTTTGGTGCCGACCCGGCAGGCGTCTGAGGTTTTGATTTTTGCGCGGTCAGGTACTGAAAGCGCCGCCATTCCTTGTCGATTTCATTGAACGACATGAACACGCTGATGCGCTTGCTGTTGACCAGGTCCATGCGGTTGCGCGCCTGGAGCTCGTCCTTGGAGACGAACGCGATGTTTATCCCCAGCACCTTGCCGTCTTCGGCAAACACCGGGCCGCCGGACATGCCTTTGACAATCGGGCCGTCATGCACCGAGTAGAACACGCTGCCCTTGGTGCCCTCCAGGCGAACCAGGGGCGCGAGGGCGTGGCCTTTGCCTTGTACCGGTAGCATCAGGCTGTTGAAGCCGACCGCAGTCACGGCTTCGCCCGGCACGTAATCGCGCCATAGCGGCACCTGCGCCGCCTTGTGCTTGAAGAACACCACGTCACCCAAGCCCTCATGGACCACATCGGGCAGGAACGGGGTGTGTTTTGCGGTCACTGCATACTCCTCGTTCCACTGGATGGCCGAGGCCATCAGCAGCAGCGGCAGCGGGCCGCGCGAGGTGACTACGAAGGCCTGGTCATAGACCGGGTCCAAGACGTAAGTAGTTGGCACTCCATTGCACCCACTCAGCAGCATCATTGCTGCCAGACAGGGCACGGTTTTGATCATGGTTCGGTAGATGCGCGTCAATTAAAGGGCGCCAGAATGGCTACTGGCCATCATCGGAGCAATACTTTTGTTATATATCCGACGAATGACAGAGTAGGTCTTGCCTGGGGCCTTTCCCAATTGATTTGCAGTATCTCTGCTGGGGTATTCGCCGAACTTCAGGCGTCAGGGTTCTGCTGATCCAGATGTGGCACAACACGGTGGCTGGCAAGGCAGCCTGTACATAAGAATGATTCTGGAAGTGTCGGCGGAATTGGGGCAGGGGCGAGTGTGGGCGCAGTTCATTGCAGGCCCCTGCCAGCTGAGCCCCCCATACCTGACCGTCCTCGAGGTGCCGGAACGGTTAGCCTGCGTAGGCAAGCACCTCATGAACAGAGCGTGCGTCTGGCCACTCAGCTTTTGTCTGCGTTGAGCTTGCGCAGTTCTTCGTAGGTGGCTGAATGGACGAACCAGAAGCCGGAAACGATGCACCACATGAGGCTACCGCCCACGAGAATACCCAGCCCTGGCAACAAGCCACTGATAAACATGACGACAAGTGCAGCCAGCCAGATCATTGCGAGGGATAAGTAGAGAACGATGTTGTTGACGCTGATGACGAAATCTTTCACGGGCGTACTCCCTGCTGAAGGGTAATTAGCGATGCCCCTCAGGGCTCGCAGGTCACGTTGCAGCGACCGGGCGAGACTAGAGTGCGATTTGGACCGCCGCAATGGCTTGAAGGGGGGTAGAAGGCAGTTTGGGAAATGGACTACAGGGAAGGGGGAGATCTTAAAGTCGGCCGCTAAGTGAGCGACTGCACGCAGCCTCTAGCAGGCAGAGATGGGGGCGATCCGTAGAAACTAAAAAGCCCGCTTTAGCGGGCTTTAGGGGGTTGCTGTAGACGCTGGTAGTCGTCTATGTGCTGCAAATGGTGCCCCGAGGGAGACTCGAACTCCCACTCCTTTCGAAAACGGATTTTGAATCCGCCGCGTCTACCAATTCCGCCATCAGGGCTTGTGGCGCGCAGTATAGAGAGGCTCCCGCACTCGGTCAATCGGCTTTCATGGAGAATTTTCACGCGTTGGGCTAAACTTTGCGGCCCTGTCGAACCGAACACAATCATGCGCGTCGCCGATTTTTCCTTCGAACTCCCCGATTCCCTGATCGCTCGCCACCCGCTGGCCGAGCGCCATGGCAGCCGACTGCTGGTTCTAGACGGACCGAGCGGCGCGCTGGCACATCAACAATTCACCGATCTGCTCGAGTACCTGCGCCCCGGCGACCTGATGGTGTTCAACAACACCCGGGTGATTCCGGCGCGGTTGTTTGGCCAGAAGGCTTCGGGCGGCAAGCTCGAGGTGCTGGTCGAGCGCGTGCTCGACAGCCATCGGGTGCTGGCCCATGTGCGCGCCAGCAAGGCGCCCAAGGTCGGTGCGCAGATCCTGATCGATGGCGGTGGCGAGGCCGAGATGGTCGCGCGCCACGACACGCTGTTCGAGCTGCGCTTCACCGAAGAGGTGCTGCCGCTGCTCGACCGGGTCGGCCATATGCCGCTGCCGCCTTATATAGACCGTCCGGACGAGGGCGCCGACCGCGAGCGCTATCAGACGGTCTATGCCGAGCGCGCCGGTGCGGTCGCAGCGCCCACCGCCGGACTGCACTTTGACCAGGCACTGCTCGAGCAGATCGCCGCCAAGGGCGTCGAACGCGCCTTCGTCACCTTGCATGTCGGCGCGGGTACTTTCCAGCCGGTACGGGTCGACAAGATCGAAGACCATCACATGCACAAGGAATGGCTCGAAGTCAGCCAGGACGTGGTCGACGCCGTCGAGGCGTGCCGTGCGCGGGGTGGTCGTGTGGTCGCGGTAGGCACCACCAGCGTGCGCTCGCTGGAAAGCGCGGCGCGTGATGGCCAGCTCAAGGCCTTCAGTGGCGATACCGACATCTTTATCTTCCCGGGCCGGCCGTTCCATGTGGTCGACGCCCTGGTGACCAATTTCCACCTGCCGGAGTCCACGCTGCTGATGCTGGTCTCGGCCTTCGCTGGTTATCCCGAGACCATGGCCGCCTATGCGGCGGCGGTCGAGCAGGGGTACCGCTTCTTCAGTTACGGTGATGCCATGTTCATCACCCGCAATCCGGCGCCACGCGGCCCCGAGGATCAAGCATGAGTCGCACCTGTCGAATGTCCTTCGAACTGCTGGCCACCGACGGCAAGGCCCGTCGCGGCCGCCTGACCTTCCCCCGGGGCACGGTCGAGACCCCGGCGTTCATGCCGGTCGGTACCTATGGCACGGTCAAGGGCATGCTCCCGCGTGACATCGAGGCCACCGGTGCCGAGATCATTCTCGGCAACACCTTCCACCTGTGGCTGCGCCCAGGCACCGAAGTGATCAAGAAGCACAACGGCCTGCATGACTTCATGCAGTGGAAAGGCCCGATCCTCACCGACTCCGGTGGTTTCCAGGTGTTCAGCCTGGGCGCCATGCGCAAGATCAAGGAGGAGGGCGTGACCTTCGCCTCGCCAGTCGACGGCTCGAAGGTGTTCATGGGCCCGGAAGAGTCGATGCAGGTCCAGCGTGACCTGGGCTCGGACATCGTGATGATCTTCGACGAGTGCACGCCGTATCCGGCCGAGCATGACGTCGCGCGCACCTCGATGGAGCTGTCGCTGCGCTGGGCCCAGCGCTCGAAGAACGCCCACGGCGACAACACCGCCGCGCTGTTCGGCATCGTTCAGGGGGGCATGTACCAGGACCTGCGCATGCGCTCGCTGGAAGCCCTGGTCAACATCGACTTCGATGGCCTGGCCATCGGTGGCCTGTCGGTCGGCGAGCCCAAGCACGAGATGATCAAGGTGCTCGACTACCTGCCGGAGCAGATGCCGGCTGACAAACCTCGTTACCTTATGGGGGTAGGCAAACCCGAGGATCTTGTGGAGGGTGTGCGCCGCGGCGTCGACATGTTCGACTGCGTGATGCCGACGCGCAATGCGCGCAATGGGCATCTGTTCATCGATACCGGGGTGATCAAGATCCGCAATGCGTTCCATCGCCACGATGATTCGCCGCTGGATCCGACCTGCGATTGCTATACCTGCAGCAACTTCTCCCGCGCCTATCTGCATCACCTGGACAAGTGCGGCGAAATGTTGAGCAGCATGTTGAATACGATCCACAACTTGCGTCATTACCAGCGCCTGATGGCCGGTTTACGCGAGGCTATTCAACAAGGTAAATTGGCCGCCTTTGTCGACGCCTTCTATGCCAAGCGCGGGCTTCCTGTGCCGCCTTTGGACTGACTGTCTATTACCGTTTGCCAACCCAACACGTTGCAACATAACAACTGGAGTGTCACATGAGCTTTCTGATCCCCGCCGCCTACGCGGATGCTGCAGCCCCCGCCGCTGCTCCTATGGGTGGTGGTTTCGAGTGGATTTTCCTGGTCGGCTTCCTGGTCATCTTCTACCTGATGATCTGGCGTCCACAGGCCAAGCGCGCCAAAGAGCAGAAGAACCTGCTGGGCAACTTGCAGAAAGGTGACGAAGTTGTCACCAACGGCGGTATCGCTGGCAAAATCGTCAAGGTTTCCGATGATTTCGTAGTACTCGAAGTGTCCGACACCGTCGAGCTGAAGTTCCAGAAGGGCGCCATTGCCGCGACCCTGCCAAAAGGTACGCTCAAGGCTATCTGAGTTACCGGTTTTCTTTTCCAGTCGGGGCGCGCAACGCGCCCCGCGTCTTGAACGGGCGGCGTGATGCTGAACAAATACCCTCTGTGGAAATACGCACTGATCGTGCTGGTACTGGCGATCGGTTTCATTTATTCCGCTCCCAACCTCTACCCGGATGATCCGGCGGTACAGATCAGCGGTGCGAGCTCCGCGCTGCAGGTCAACCAGGCCGATCTCGATCGCGTCAGCAAGGCGCTGGCCGAGGCCGGTATCACCGTCAAGGGCGGTAGCCTGGGCGAAAAGGGCAGTGCGCTGATCCGCCTGACCAACCAGGAAGACCAACTGCCAGCCAAGGATGTGGTGCGCAAGGCACTGGGCGATGATTACGTCGTGGCCCTGAACCTGGCCCAGACCACCCCGCAATGGCTGCGCAACCTGGGTGCAAGCCCGATGAAACTGGGTCTCGACCTGTCCGGTGGTGTGCACTTCCTGCTCGAAGTGGACATGGACAAGGCCATGAGCGCCCGGATGAAGGTCTATGAAGGTGAAGTGAAGACCCTGCTGCGCAAAGAGCGCATCCGCTACCGCAGCCTGCCTCAGCAGGACGGCGGCATCATGCTGGGCTTCTCCGACGATGCAACCCGCGACCAGGCACAGAGCCTGATCCGCAAGAATTTCTCCGATTTCGACCTGACCACCACCGAGCGCAACGAGCTCGCCGTGCTGCGTCTGGCGCTGACCCCGGCCAAAGTCGCCGAGATCCGCGAATACTCGATCAAGCAGAACTTGACCACCGTGCGTAACCGGGTCAACGAGCTGGGTGTGGCCGAGCCGCTGGTTCAGCGCCAGGGTGCCAACCGCATCGTGGTCGAGCTGCCAGGCGTACAGGACACTGCCGAAGCCAAGCGTATTCTCGGCA
Source organism: Pseudomonas sp. BP8 (assembly GCF_017875955.1). Lineage (GTDB taxonomy): Bacteria > Pseudomonadota > Gammaproteobacteria > Pseudomonadales > Pseudomonadaceae > Aquipseudomonas. The sequence continues at coordinate 1,599,742 of NZ_JAGINK010000001.1, forward strand.
AGACTGCCAACCTTGAGTTCCGCTTCGGTGCCGAGCCGGGTGCCTCGCGCGCGACCACCGAGATCTTCGAGTTCCGTGACGGCGGCCGTTCCGCGCCGGTCGAGCGTGGCCTGATCATCACGGGTGACCAGGTTACCGATGCCCAGGCGAGCTTCGACGAGCATGGCCGTCCGCAGGTGAATATCCGTCTCGATGGTCATGGCGGCGAGTTGATGAGCCGCGCTACCCGCAGCAATGTCGGGCGCAGCATGGCGGTGATCTTCATCGAACAGAAGCCGACCACCCGTTACGTCAAGCAGATGGTCAACGGCGTCGAGAAGGAAGTGGCGGTACAGAGCTTCCAGGAAGAGAAGAAGATCATCAGCCTGGCGACCATCCAGTCGCCGCTGGGCAGCCAGTTCCGCATCACTGGCCTCAATGGCCAGGGCGAGTCGTCCGAGTTGGCCCTGCTGCTGCGTGCTGGTGGCCTGGCTGCACCGATGTACTTTGCTGAAGAACGCACCATTGGTCCAAGCCTGGGTGCCGACAACATCACCAAGGGTGTCGATGCGTCCCTGTGGGGCATGCTGTTTGTCTCGCTGTTCATCATTGCCATCTACCGTGGCTTCGGCGTGATCGCCACGATCGCCCTGACCGGCAACATGATCCTGCTGCTGGCCTTGATGTCGCTGCTCGGCGCCACCCTGACCTTGCCGGGGATCGCCGGTATCGTGCTGACCATGGGTATGGCGGTCGACGCCAACGTGCTGATCTTCTCGCGGATTCGCGAGGAACTGAAAAACGGCATGTCGGTACAGCGCGCCATCCACGAAGGCTTCAGCCGTGCCTACACCGCGATCATCGACGCCAACCTGACCAGCCTGCTGGTCGGCGGTATCCTGTTCGCCATGGGTACCGGCCCGGTCAAGGGCTTCGCGGTTACCATGTCCCTCGGGATTTTCACCTCGATGTTCACCGCCGTCATGGTGACCCGCGCAATGGTCAACCTGACCTGCGGCGGGCGTGACATCAAGAAGCTGTGGGTTTGAGGGAATAACCATGAAAACCATCAACTTCATGGGCGTGCGCAATGTCGCGTTCGCCATCACTGTCCTGCTGACCATCCTGGCGTTGTTCAGCTGGTGGCAGAAGGGCCTGAACTTTGGTCTGGACTTCACCGGTGGTACGCTCATCGAGCTGACCTACGAGCGTCCGGCCGATCTCAAGTCAGTCCGTGCCGAGCTGGCCGACTCCGGCTTCCACGAGGCCATCGTGCAGAGCTTTGGTGCTACCACCGACTTGCTCGTGCGGATGCCGGGTGATGACCCACAACTGGGTTCGAAGGTCGCTGAAGCCTTGCAGAAGGCTGGCGGCGACAACCCGGCAACCCTCAAGCGCGTCGAGTTTGTCGGCCCGCAGGTGGGCGAGGAGCTGCGTGACCAGGGTGGCTTGGGCATGCTGCTGGCGCTGGGCGGCGTGTTGATCTACCTGGCGTTCCGCTTCCAGTGGAAGTTCGCCGTGGGTGCGATCATCTCGCTGATCCACGACGTGGTCGTGACCGTGGGTATCCTGTCGTTCTTCCAGATCACCTTCGACCTGACGGTGCTGGCGGCGGTGCTGGCGATCATCGGTTACTCGCTCAACGACACCATCGTTGTGTTTGACCGGGTGCGGGAAAACTTCCGCGTCATGCGCAAGGCTTCGCTGATCGAGAACATCAACGTCTCGACCACCCAGACGCTGCTGCGGACCATTGCCACGTCGGTATCGACCTTGCTGGCCATTGCCGCGCTGCTGATCTTTGGCGGTGACAACCTGTTCGGCTTCTCCCTGGCGCTGTTCATCGGGGTCATGGCCGGTACCTACTCGTCGATCTACATCGCCAACGTGGTGCTGATCTGGCTGAACCTGAACAGCGAAGACCTGATTCCACCGGTCAAGGCTGAGGGTGTGGACGAGCGTCCGTAAGGACTTGTCCTACGCCGTTTGGCGCAAAGAGAGCCGCGAGTGTTGAACTCGCGGCTTTTTTTTTGCTCCAAGGCTGGGAGAAGCGCGGGCTCTGACCCGCCGGTACGATCAGGAGGTTCACGTGAATAAATCAATGCTGGTGGGTGCGGTGCTGGGCGCTATCGGTGTCACTGCCGGAGGTGCTGTGGCGACCTACAGCTTGGTCAACAAAGGCCCTGATGTCGCTGAAGTGACTGATGTGCAGCCGATCAAGCAGCAGGTGAAGACCCCGCGTGAAGTGTGCAAGGATGTGACCGTGACGCGCCAGGCGCCGGTCAAGGATCAACACCAGATCGCCGGTACCGTTGTCGGTGCCTTGGCGGGTGGTTTGCTGGGTAACCAGGTTGGCGGTGGTACCGGCAAGAAGATCGCTACCGTGGCTGGTGCGGTCGGTGGTGGCTATGCCGGTAACAAGGTGCAGGAGGGCATGCAGGAGCGTGATACCTACACCACCACGCAAACCCGCTGTAATACAGTCCATGACCTCAGCGAGAAGGTTGTGGGCTACAACGTGACCTATTCGATTGGCGACAAGGTCGGCAAGGTGAAGATGGATCACGAGCCGGGCTCGACCATTCCGCTGGATGAGAATGGCAAATTGGTGTTGAGTCGGGCGCAGTAAGGATTTCTTGCGGGTCTTGTTGTGGGCTTATCCATTTGATGTGATGGCTTTTCGGGCCCCTTCCGTCCTTACGGGGGGTCACTTTTTTTCTTGGAAAAGAGTAACCAAAAACCGCCTGCTCCTGCATCCGGCCATCCTTGGCCTCCACCTGCCTGCGCAAGATCTCCACTTGGCCTCCTGAAGTCGCGATGTTACGGGTGGCGTCTGGGCTGGCGTTGTCTTCGATAGTGGCAGGTGTGGTGGATATTCGGGCCTCTTCGCGGGACAAGCCCGCTCCTACAGGGATTACGCAAATTTTGAATTCGGCGTAATCCCTGTAGGAGCGGGCTTGTCCCGCGAAGAGGCCGGTACTGCCAATGCAAATCGCAGGGAGCAGCCCTGCCAGCCACCCCACAAATCCGCTGGTAAATAAACAAAGCGACAGCGCAGCGATTCGCCTGCCGTTGCCCTGGCTGTTGATCTTGATCTTGCTCTTGATCTGCCAGCGACTTCAGGAGGCCGAGTGGAGGTCTTGCGCAGGGAGGTGGAGGCCATGGATGGCCGGAAAGCGCTGAGGCCCAGGATGGGCCGTACAGCGCGGTCCTCCCGGAGCAAGACCGGAGCGAGGGAACCCGTAGCGCAGCGAAGGGCCGTATGATGGAGCAAGCGGTTTTTGGTTACTTTTTTCCAAGAAAAAAAGTGACCCGCCGTAAGGGCGGAAGGGGCCGGCAGCGTCTCCACCGCAAACGGATAAGCCCCCACAACCCACCCACAACCCAAAACCCACGCCCATAAAAAAGCACCCCGAAGGGTGCTTTTTTGTGGCTGAAATACGCCTTAGCGCTTCAGCGAGTGCGGCACGTGCGGCTGAATAGCAGTCAGCACAGCCTTGAAGCACTTGATGTTGCCAGCAACGATATGACCCTTCTCGAGGAAGTCATGGCCACCGTTGAAGTCGCTCACCAAGCCACCGGCTTCCTGTACCAGCAGCACGCCTGCAGCCATGTCCCATTCGGACAGGCCCGACTCCCAGAAGGCGTCGAAGCGGCCAGCGGCAACATAGGCCAGGTCCAGGCTGGCGGAACCTGCGCGGCGGATGCCGGCGGTCTGGCCAGTCAGGGCGCGGAACATACCCAGGTAGTTGTCCAGGTCGGCCATCTGGTTGTCGCGGAACGGGAAGCCGGTGCCCAGCAGGGCGCCTTCCAGGCTGGTGCGCGAGCTGACGCGCAGGCGGCGGCCGTTGACTTGGGCGCCACGGCCACGGCTGGCGGTGAATTCTTCCTGGCGGACTGGGTCGAGAACAACGGCGTGTTCCAGGCGACCACGGTATTTGCAGGCAATGCTGACCGCGAAGTGAGGAACGCCACGCAGGAAGTTGGTAGTGCCGTCCAGCGGATCGATGATCCACAGGTAGTCTTTACCTTCTTCGCCGGAGCCGGCATGCAGGCCGGTCTCTTCACCCTGGATGGAGTGGTTTGGATAGGCCTTGCGCAGAGCATCGACGATTTTCTGCTCGGCAGCGCGGTCAACCTCGGAGACGTAGTCCTTGGCGTCCTTTTCGTCGACCTTGATGCTATCCAGGCGTTCGATGGAGCGGAAAATCAGTTCACTGGCGCTGCGAGCAGCGCGCAGGGCGATATTCAGCATAGGCTGCATGGGCGTTTCACCTGGAGATGTTAAAGAAGAAAGCCGCACATTCTATCAGAAAACTGTCTCAGCAGAAGGGTGACATTCGCATTCGTGGCGTTACGCTGGTCGGTTCTGTAAGATCGGTCCCCCCTTTAGCCGCCTCTATGAGCACAACACCTTGCTGCAGAATATTCGTGTTGTTCTGGTCAATACCAGCCACCCCGGCAACATCGGCGGCGCTGCGCGTGCCCTGAAAAACATGGGCTTGGCGCGCCTGGTGCTGGTCCAGCCGTTGGACTTCCCTGCCGCCGATGCGAGCGCCCGCGCCTCCGGTGCCGATGACGTGCTGGAAGGCGCTGAAGTCGTCGCTTCGCTCGAAGAAGCCTTGGTCGGTTGCAGTCTGGCGATCGGCACCAGTGCCCGAGATCGCAGCCTGCCGTGGCCGATGCTTGATCCGCGCGAATGCGGGGCCAAGGCCGTCGAGCGCGCTGGCATGGGTGAAGAAGTCGCCCTCGTGTTCGGTCGCGAACACGCCGGCCTGACCAACGACGAACTGCAGCGATGTCACTTCCATGTGCACATTCCCTCCAATCCCGACTTCAGCTCGCTGAACCTTGCTGCCGCGGTCCAGGTGCTCGCCTACGAGGTGCGCATGGCCTGGCTGGCTGCCGAGGGTGCGCCGTCGAAAGTCGAGAAAGTGGTAGATGCCAGTGAGCTGGCGACCCTGGACGAAATGGAACGCTTCTATGACCACCTGGAAAAGACCCTGGTGGACATCGCGTTCCTCGACCCCGACAAGCCCAAGCACCTGATGGCGCGCCTGCGTCGTCTGTATGGGCGCAGCTCGGTCGAACGTACAGAAATGAGCATATTGCGCGGCATTCTCACCGAGACCCAGAAGGTTGCCCGGGGTGAGTCGCATAAGCGGAAGGATTGATCGATGTTCGAACGTCTGCGTGAAGATATCCAAAGCGTGTTTCATCGCGACCCGGCGGCGCGTAACGCCTTCGAGGTGCTCACCTGCTATCCGGGCATGCATGCCATCTGGTTGCACCGCCTCGGCAATGCCCTGTGGAGGCGCGACTTCAAATGGCTGGCGCGGCTGGTGTCGAACTTCGGCCGCTGGATGACCGGTATCGAGATTCACCCGGGAGCCACCATCGGTCGGCGGTTTTTTATCGACCACGGCATGGGTATCGTCATTGGCGAGACTGCCGAGATCGGAGATGACGTCACCCTCTATCAGGGGGTGACCCTGGGTGGTACCAGCTGGAATAAAGGCAAGCGTCACCCGACCCTGGAGAATGGTGTCGTGGTGGGTGCCGGGGCCAAGGTGCTGGGGCCGTTCACCGTTGGTGCCGGGGCCAAGATCGGCTCCAATGCCGTGGTCACCAAGGCGGTGCCGGCTGGCGCCACCGCCGTCGGCATCCCGGGGCGGATCATCGTCAAGAGCGAAGACAGCGAGGTCGAGGCCAAGCGCAAGGCCATGGCCGAGAAGATCGGCTTTGATGCCTACGGTGTCAGCGGCGACATGCCCGATCCGGTGGCTCGTGCCATCGGCCAGATGCTCGACCACCTGCAGGCGGTCGACGAGCGTCTGGAAGGCATGTGCGGGGCGCTGACCAACCTTGGTAGCGACTATTGTGGCAAGGCGCTGCCAGCCTTGCCTGAAGAGGATTTCGTCGAGGTCAAACAGGCGGCTCAGAGCGACACGCAGCCGCATTGACATCACTTGGTCATCTGGGGCGTGTGCTCACGCCCCTGGTCTGCTAAACTCGCGCCCGCCCTCCGAGTACAATCCCGACTAAAGCACTAGGTCTTATAGTTGACTTAAATGCTCGGGAATTGCATACTCGCACACATCCTGTAACTCCCGTGGTACCCATACGCCATGCGACTGACTACCAAAGGCCGATACGCCGTGACCGCCATGCTCGACCTGGCACTGCACGCGCAGCATGGGCCGGTGTCTTTGGCCGACATTTCCGAGCGCCAGGGCATTTCCCTCTCTTATCTGGAGCAGCTGTTCGCCAAGCTGCGCCGCAGCAGCCTGGTTTCCAGTGTGCGCGGTCCAGGTGGCGGCTATCAGCTGTCACGGAGCATGGAAACCATCCAGGTGGCCCAGGTCATCGATGCGGTCAATGAATCGGTCGATGCTACCCGCTGCCAGGGCCTGGGAGATTGTCATGCCGGTGACACCTGCCTGACCCACCACTTGTGGTGTGACCTCAGCCAGCAGATCCACGAATTCCTCAGTGGCATCAGCCTGTCCGACCTGGTCATGCGCCGTGAGGTGCAAGAAGTCGCCCAGCGTCAGGACCTGCGCCGTGTCGCGGGCCGATCCGCCCAGTTGGACAAGATTGAGACGTCCGCCGTCGACTGAACCGTAGCGACGAGCGACGCCACCGCCTGATAGGAGATACTCAATGAAGTTGCCGATCTACCTCGATTACTCCGCGACCACCCCGGTCGACCCACGCGTTGCCCAGAAAATGGCCGACTGCCTGCTGGTCGACGGAAACTTTGGTAACCCGGCGTCGCGCTCCCACGTGTTCGGCTGGCGCGCCGAAGAAGCGGTCGAAAATGGCCGTCGCCAGGTAGCCGAGCTGATCAACGCCGACCCGCGCGAGATCGTCTGGACCAGCGGTGCTACCGAGTCCGACAACCTGGCGCTGAAGGGTGTTGCACACTTCTATCAGACCAAGGGCAAGCACATCATCACCTCCAAGATCGAGCACAAGGCGGTCCTCGACACCGCTCGCCAGCTCGAGCGTGAAGGTTTCGAAGTCACCTACCTCGAGCCAGGCGATGACGGCATCGTCACCCCGGCCATGGTCGAGGCGGTGCTGCGCGACGACACCATTCTGGTCTCGCTGATGCACGTCAACAACGAAGTCGGCTCGATCAACGACATCGCCGCGATCGGTGAACTGACCCGCTCGCGCGGCGTGCTGTTCCATGTCGACGCCGCTCAATCGGCCGGCAAGGTCGAGATCGATGTGCAGAAGCTGAAGGTCGACCTGATGTCGTTCTCGGCGCACAAGGTCTACGGCCCCAAAGGCATCGGCGCGCTGTACGTCAGCCGCAAGCCGCGGGTCCGCCTCGAGGCAATCATTCACGGCGGTGGTCATGAGCGCGGCATGCGTTCGGGCACCCTGCCGACCCACCAGATCGTCGGCATGGGCGAGGCGTTCGCCATCGCCAAGCAAGAGATGGCCAGCGAAAACGTGCGCATCAAGGCCCTCAGCGACCGCTTCTTCAAGCAGGTCTCGGACCTCGAAGAGCTGTACGTCAACGGCAGCCAGACCGCCCGCGTTCCGCACAACCTGAACCTGAGCTTCAACTACGTTGAAGGCGAGTCGCTGCTGATGTCGCTCAAAGACATCGCGGTATCGTCCGGTTCGGCCTGCACCTCCGCTTCGCTCGAGCCGTCGTATGTACTGCGCGCTCTGGGCCGTAACGACGAGCTGGCACACAGTTCGATCCGCTTCTCCTTCGGTCGGTTTACCAGCGAAGAAGAAGTCGACTACGCCGCGCAGAAAGTCTGCGAGGCGGTTAACAAGCTGCGTGAGCTCTCGCCGCTGTGGGACATGTACAAAGACGGCGTCGATATCTCCAAGATCGAGTGGGCCGCCCACTAAGCAGTCGCCGGCAAGAGCGGCTCCCTGATGAGGAAGGAATTGCACCATGGCATACAGTGAAAAGGTCATCGACCACTACGAAAACCCGCGCAACGTCGGCAAGATGAATGCTGACGATCCGGATGTCGGCACCGGCATGGTTGGCGCCCCGGCCTGCGGTGACGTGATGCGTCTGCAGATCAAGGTCAACGAGCAGGGCGTTATCGAAGACGCCAAGTTCAAGACCTACGGCTGCGGTTCGGCCATCGCTTCCAGCTCCCTCGCCACCGAGTGGATGAAGGGCAAGACCCTGGACGAAGCCGAAACCATCAAGAACACCCAGCTGGCTGAAGAGCTCGCGCTGCCACCGGTCAAGATCCACTGCTCGGTACTCGCCGAGGACGCCATCAAGGCGGCCGTGCGCGACTACAAGCAGAAAAAGGGCTTGGTCTGAGTCGCTTGACGCAAAGGTAAGGAGTTCAGATGGCTATCAGCATGACAGAAGCCGCCGCCAACCACGTGCGGCGTTCCCTCGACGGGCGTGGCAAGGGTGAAGGCATCCGCCTGGCCGTGCGCACCACTGGCTGCTCGGGTCTGGCCTACGTGCTGGAGTTCGTCGACGAAGTGGCAGGCGAAGACCAGGTGTTCGAGAATCACGGCGTGAAGGTCATCATTGACCCGAAAAGCCTGGTCTACCTCGACGGCACCGAACTGGACTTCGTCAAGGAAGGGTTGAACGAAGGCTTCAAGTTCAACAACCCCAACGTGCGCGGTGAATGTGGCTGCGGCGAAAGCTTCAATGTCTGAGGCTTGACGTGGGTACTCCTTGCCATTTCGCTCTGTTTGACCTCCAGCCGGGCTTTCGCCTGGACCTCGACAAGCTGGCCGTTCGCTACCGCGAACTGGCCCGCGAGGTCCATCCCGACCGTTTCGCCGATGCCTCCGAGCGCGAGCAGCGTATTGCCCTGGAAAACTCGGCAGCGCTGAACGACGCCTACCAGACCTTGCGCAGCGCCCCGCGGCGCGCCCGTTACCTGCTGGCCATCAGTGGCCACGAAGTGCCGCAGGAAGTCACCGTGCATGACCCGGACTTCCTGTTGCAGCAGATGGAGCTGCGCGAAGAGCTTGAAGAGTTGGCCGATATCGATGCGGTCGGCGTGTTCAAGAAGCGCCTCAAGGTCGCCCAGGACACGCTGAACGAGGATTTCGCCGCCTGCTGGAACGACCCTGCCCAGCGTGAACAGGCTGAACGCCTGATGCGCCGCATGCAGTTCCTCGACAAGCTCGCCCAAGAAGTGCGCCAGTTGGAAGAGCGCCTCGACGATTAACCCGGCGTTGCCCGTGATGACGCCTAAGGTATCTAGATAAGCATGGCCCTACTGCAGATCGCCGAACCCGGTCAGAGCCCCCAGCCGCACCAGCGCCGCCTGGCCGTGGGGATCGACCTGGGCACCACCAATTCTCTGGTTGCCGCCTTGCGCAGCGGCCGCAGCGAGCCGCTGCCCGATGTTCAGGGCAATGTCATCCTGCCGTCCGCGGTGCGCTACCTCGATGGCACCATCGAAGTCGGCCAAGTGGCCCGCGAAGCGGCGTCCAGTGATCCACTGAACACCATTCTTTCGGTCAAGCGCCTGATGGGGCGTGGCCTGGCTGACGTCAAACAGCTGGGCGAGCAACTGCCGTACCGCTTTGTCGGCGGCGAGTCGCACATGCCGTTCATCGAGACTGTCCAGGGCCCGAAAAGCCCGGTGGAAGTCTCTGCCGACATCCTCAAGGTGCTGCGTCAGCGCGCCGAGGAGACCCTCGGTGGTGAGTTGGTCGGTGCGGTGATCACCGTCCCGGCCTACTTCGATGATGCCCAACGCCAAGCCACTAAAGATGCCGCCAAACTGGCCGGTCTCAACGTCCTGCGTCTGCTCAACGAGCCGACCGCAGCTGCCGTTGCCTACGGCCTGGACCAGAACGCCGAAGGCGTGGTGGCGATCTTCGACCTGGGTGGCGGTACCTTCGATATCTCCATCCTGCGCCTGACCGCAGGCGTGTTCGAAGTGCTGGCCACCGGTGGTGACACTGCGCTGGGTGGCGATGATTTCGATCACGCCATCGCCAGCTGGATCATCGAGCAGGCGGGCTTGTCTGCCGATCTCGACCCGGCCACCCAGCGCTTGCTGCTGCAAACCGCCTGCGCCGCCAAGGAAGCCCTGACTGACGCCGATGCAGTCAGCGTGCAGCATGGTGACTGGCGGGGCGAGCTGAGCCGCGCAGCGTTCGAAGCCATGATCGAACCGATGATTGCCCGTAGCCTCAAGGCCTGCCGTCGCGCCGTGCGTGACAGCGGCGTCGAGCTGGAAGAGGTGGCGGCGGTGGTCATGGTCGGTGGCTCGACCCGTGTGCCGCGTGTTCGCGAAGCAGTCGGCACGCTGTTTGGGCGTGCGCCGCTGACCTCGATCGATCCGGATCAGGTAGTGGCCATTGGCGCCGCGATCCAGGCCGATACTCTGGCCGGCAACCGTCGTGAAGGCGGCGAACTGCTGCTGCTGGACGTCATTCCACTGTCGCTCGGTCTTGAGACCATGGGCGGCCTGATGGAAAAGGTGATCCCGCGCAACACCACCATTCCGGTGGCCCGTGCCCAGGAGTTCACCACCTACAAAGATGGCCAGTCGGCCATGATGATCCATGTCCTGCAGGGTGAGCGCGAGCTGATCAGCGACTGCCGCTCGTTGGCACGCTTCGAACTGCGCGGCATCCCGGCGATGGTCGCCGGTGCAGCGAAAATCCGCGTGACCTTCCAGGTTGACGCCGATGGCCTGCTCAGTGTCGCTGCCCGCGAGCTGGGTTCGGGCGTGGAATCGAGCATTCAGGTCAAGCCGTCGTACGGTCTGACCGACGGTGAGATTGCGCGCATGCTCAAGGACTCCTTCGAGCATGCTGGTACCGATAAACGGGCACGCCAGCTGCGTGAGCACCAGGTCGACGGCGAACGCCTGCTCGAAGCGGTGCAGGGCGCACTGGATGCCGATGGCGAACGTCTGCTGAGCGCCGAAGAGCGCGAGGCGATTGCCTTCCAGATGCAACAACTACGTGATTTGCTGGCCGGCACCGATGGCCCCGCCATCGAGCAACAGACCAAGCGTCTGTCGCAGGTGACCGATGCATTTGCCGCCCGTCGCCTTGATTCGACGGTCAAAGCCGCACTGGCCGGGCGCAATCTGAATGAGATCGAGGAGTAACCGATGCCGCTGGTGACATTCCTGCCGCACGAGAAATTCTGCCCTGAAGGGCTTGAGGTGGACGTGCCCAAAGGCACCAACATCCTGGAGCTGGCCCACGACCATCACATCGAGATGGAAAGCGCCTGCGGTGGCGTCAAGGCCTGCACCACCTGCCACTGCGTCGTTCGCAAAGGTTTCGACTCGCTGGAAGAAGCCGACGAGCTCGAAGAGGACATGCTGGACAAGGCCTGGGGCCTGGAAGCGCAGTCGCGCCTGGGCTGTCAGGTGGTAGTCGGTGACGAAGACCTGACCATCGAAATTCCCAAGTATTCCCTCAACCACGCCGCCGAAGCGCCGCACTGAGCCTGGAGGCTGGCATGGATCTGAAATGGGTTGATGTACTTGAGATCGCCATCCAGCTTGCAGAAAGCAAGCCGGACGTTGATCCTCGTTATGTAAATTTCGTCGATCTGCACCGTTGGGTGCTGGCTCTGCCAGAATTCAGCGACGATCCGTCACGCGGCGGTGAGAAAGTGCTGGAAGCCATCCAGGCGGCCTGGATCGACGAAGCCGACTGAGCGTTACTGCAGGTTAGGCAATCACCTAGAACCCGCGTATAATTCGCGGGTTTAATTTTTCGCAACACTCAATTTTCTGGAGTTACCATGGCTGTTCAACGCACTTTCTCGATCATCAAGCCTGACGCAGTAGCCAAAAACGTCATCGGCAAGATCACCACTCGCTTCGAAGAAGCCGGCCTGAAAATCGTTGCTTCGAAAATCAAGCAACTGTCCAAAGCCGAAGCCGAAGGCTTCTACGCTGAGCACAGCGAGCGCGGTTTCTTCGGTGACCTGGTTGCCTTCATGACCTCCGGCCCAGTTGTTGTCCAGGTTCTGGAAGGCGAAAACGCCATCGCTCTGAACCGTGAGCTGATGGGCGCTACCAACCCTAAAGAAGCTGCTGCCGGCACCATCCGTGCTGACTTCGCTGAATCGATCGACGCCAACGCCGTCCACGGTTCGGACTCCGAAGCTGCTGCCGCTCGCGAAATCGCTTACTTCTTCGCTGCTACCGAGGTAACCACTCGCTAAGCGAAAGCTTACGGGTGAGGGTGAATCCATGACGACATCTACTGGCAAAATCAACCTGTTGGGTCTGACCCAGCCGGAAATGGAACAGTTCTTCGACTCTATCGGGGAGAAGCGCTTCCGTGCCGGTCAGGTAATGAAATGGATTCACCATTTTGGTGTCGATGATTTCGCCGCCATGACTAATGTCGGCAAGGTCTTGCGCGAAAAGCTCGAGGCTGTTGCCGAGATTCGGCCACCGGAAGTGGTCAGTGAAGACATTTCCGCCGACGGCACCCGTAAATGGGTGATCCGCGTTGCCTCCGGCAGCTGCGTCGAGACCGTCTACATCCCAACCGACGACCGCGGTACCCTCTGCGTTTCGTCGCAGGCCGGCTGCGCCCTGGACTGCAGTTTCTGCTCCACCGGCAAGCAAGGCTTCAATAGCAACCTCACCGCCGCCGAAGTCATTGGCCAGGTGTGGCTTGCGAACAAATCCTTCGGAACCGTCCCGGCCAAAGTCGACCGCGCCATTACCAACGTGGTGATGATGGGCATGGGCGAACCGTTGCTCAATTTCGACAATGTCATCGCCGCCATGAAGATCATGATGGATGATCTGGGCTATGGCATTTCCAAGCGTCGCGTCACCCTGTCCACCTCGGGCGTGGTGCCGATGATCGACGAACTGGCCAAGCACATCGACGTTTCCCTGGCGCTGTCGCTGCACGCGCCGAATGACGAACTGCGCAACAAACTGGTGCCGATCAACAAGAAGTACCCGCTCAAAGTCTTGCTCGAGTCGTGCATGGGCTACATGTCCACGCTGGGCGGCAAGCGCGTGTTGACCATTGAGTACACCCTGCTCAAGGACGTCAACGACCAGCCGGAACACGCCGAGCAGATGATCGAACTGCTGCGCGACGTACCGTGCAAGATCAACCTGATCCCGTTCAACCCGTTCCCGCATTCCGGTTACGAGCGGCCGAGCAACAACGCGATTCGCCGCTTCCAGGACCTGCTCCACCACGGTGGTTTCAACGTTACCACCCGTACTACCCGTGGCGAAGACATCGACGCTGCGTGTGGTCAGCTGGTCGGCCAGGTCATGGACCGCACCCGTCGCAGCGAGCGCTACATTGCCGTGCGTCAGCTCAACGACGACGTCCAACAGCAAGACAGCGCTGCGCGCCACTGACCGAGAACCTGCCATGACCCTGCGCGCCGCGCTGTCGATCCTGTCGCTGTTGCTGCTGGCCGGCTGCGTATCTGGCGGCGCGGGTGATCCGCTGGCCAGCCAGCAGGGCAGGGTGGAAGCCGGGCGGGCATACGTGCAGTTGGGCTTGGGCTATTTGCAACAAGGTTTGACCGAGCAGGCCAAGGCGCCACTGGTCAAGGCGTTGGCCTTGAACAGCCGTGATGCCGACGCCCACGCTGCCCTGGCCCTGGTGTTTCAAGCCCAGAGCGAGCCCGCATTGGCTGATGAGCACTTTCGCAAAGCACTCGCTCAGCGGCCCAATGACACGCGGATTCGCAACAACTACGGCAGTTTCCTATATGCTCAGGGGCGTTTTCGCCAGGCCGAAGCGGTGTTTCGCCTTGCAGCCGGCGATACCCTGTATCCTGAGCGCTCGCGGGTGTTCGAGAACCTCGGTCTGACTGCCCTCAAGCAGGGCCGCCGCGCAGAAGCCCGTGAACATCTGGAAAAGGCCTTGCAGCTCAACCAGCGGCAACCCAGAGCGTTGCTGGAAATGGCTGAGTTGTCCTACGAAAACAGGCATTATGTGCCGGCCCGGGATTACTACGATCGTTTCAGCCAACTGAGCGACCACGATGCCCGCAGCCTGCTGATGGGCAGCCGCCTGGCGCGGGTGTTCGACGAGCCGGCGACGGTGGCCGAGCTGGGCCAGCAACTACAACGACTTTATCCCGGTACGCCGGAATATCAGCAATACCTGTCGGAGCAATGATGAAAGCCGCGCATCCCGAAGTAGCAGCAGCGACTCACCAGCACCCCGGTGAGGTCTTGCGCCAGGCCCGTGAAAACCGCGACTGGTCGCAAGCCGAGGTCGCCCGCAAGCTCAACCTTACCCTGAGTTCGCTGAACAACCTCGAATCCGGCGCCTTCGACAAGCTGCCAGGGCACACCTTCGCCCGTGGTTACATCCGTGCCTACGCCAAGCTGATGGACATGGACCAGGCGCCACTGGTGGCAGCCTTCGACCAGTTCACCGGCACCCATGCGCAGGGCAGCGAGGTGCATTCGCTGGGGCGGATCGAAGAACCGGTGCGCCTCTCGCACAATGTGATGCGGGTGGTGAGCCTGGTATTGCTGGTGGCCGTGATTGGCGGGGGCTTCTTCTGGTGGAAAGACCAAAGCAACCTGCCTGGCGCTGACCTGGCGAAGATGGCTCTGGAACATGTCGAAGTCGAAAGCGCCGACGGCACGACCCAGATCCACCCGCTGGACGAGCCTGAAGACCAGGCCGTCAGCGTAGGACAACAGCCTGAATCGGCGCCGCTGCCGCTCGACCAGGCGCCGACTGGCGAGACCAGCGGTTCGGCCAATGAAGAGGCGCCAGCCGCCACCGCGCCAGCCGCCACCAACACTGCCCCGGCGCCGACTGCGCCTGCCACTGCCGCTGCCATACCGGCGCCGACTGCCGCCGTGCCTGCCGCACCCGTTGCGCCAGCCGCAGCCGCCAGCGTGCCTGCCAGTGCAACCGCCCCACCGGCCGCCAGCGAAACGGTTGCAGCCGGCAGCGCCAAGATCGCGATCCAATTTACCGCCGATTGCTGGACCCAGGTCTCCGATGGCAGCGGCAAGGTGCTGTTCAGCGCCGTCAAACGCAAGGGTGACAGCCTGGAACTGACTGGCAAGCCGCCGTTCGCGGTGCGCCTGGGCTTCGCCCGTGGCGCCCAGGTCAGCTACAACGGCCAGGCCGTCGACGTTGCACCGTTCACTAGTGGCGAAACCGCTCGCCTGAAGTTGGGGCAGTAACTCATGCACGGCGAATCTCCGATCAAACGTCGCGAATCCCGCAAGATCTGGGTCGGCAATGTGCCGGTGGGTGGCGATGCGCCCATCGCGGTGCAGAGCATGACCAACACCGACACCAATGACGTCGCCGCCACGGTCGGGCAGATCCAGCGCCTGGTCGACGCCGGCGTCGACATCGTTCGCGTCTCGGTACCAGACATGGACGCCGCCGAAGCGTTCGGGCGGATCAAGCAGCAGGTCAGCGTACCGCTGGTCGCCGACATTCATTTCGACTACAAGATTGCTTTGCGCGTGGCCGAACTGGGCGTCGACTGCCTGCGCATCAACCCGGGCAATATCGGCCGCGAAGACCGCGTGCGTGCGGTGGTCGATGCCGCCCGCGATCGTGGCATCCCGATCCGTATCGGGGTCAACGCCGGTTCCCTGGAAAAAGACCTGCAGAAGAAGTACGGCGAACCGACCCCGGCAGCGCTGGTCGAGTCGGCGATGCGCCATGTCGAGCACCTCGATCGCCTGGATTTCCAGGACTTCAAGGTCAGCGTCAAGGCCTCTGACGTGTTCATGGCCGTCGAAGCCTACCGCTTGCTCGCCAAGCAGATCGTGCAGCCGCTGCACCTGGGTATCACCGAAGCCGGTGGCCTGCGTTCAGGGACAGTGAAATCCGCCGTCGGCATCGGTATGCTGCTGGCCGAAGGCATTGGCGATACGATTCGTATTTCGCTGGCGGCTGACCCGGTCGAAGAAGTGCGGGTTGGTTACGACATCCTCAAGTCGCTGCGTCTGCGCTCGCGTGGGATCAACTTCATCGCCTGCCCGAGCTGCTCGCGGCAGAACTTCGATGTGGTCAAGACCATGAACGAGCTGGAAGGGCGCCTGGAAGACCTGCTGGTACCGTTGGATGTGGCCGTGATCGGTTGCGTGGTCAACGGCCCGGGTGAAGCCAAGGAGGCCCATGTCGGCCTCACCGGCGGTACGCCGAACCTGATCTACATCGACGGCAAGCCGGCGCAGAAGCTGAACAATGACAACCTGGTCGATGAGCTGGAACGGCTCATCCGTCAGAAAGCGGCCGAAAAGGTCGAGGCTGACGCGGCGCTGATCGCCCGTAGCTGAAACACAGATTGGTAAGGACTTTTCGTGAGCAAATCGCTGCAAGCCATTCGTGGCATGAACGACATCCTGCCGGAGCAATCGCCGCTGTGGCGGTACTTCGAAGGCACCGTGGCCAGCCTGCTGGACGGCTACGGCTATAGCCAGATCCGTACGCCGATCGTCGAGTTCACCGAGCTGTTCAAGCGCTCGATTGGTGAAGTCACCGACATCGTCGAGAAAGAGATGTACACCTTCGACGACCGCAACGGTGATTCGCTGACCTTGCGTCCCGAGGGCACTGCTGCCTGCGTGCGGGCCGTGCTCGAGCATGGCATCACCGGCAATGGCCAGGTGCAGAAGCTCTGGTACACCGGCCAGATGTTCCGCCACGAACGCCCGCAGAAAGGCCGTTACCGCCAGTTCCACCAGATCGGCGTAGAGGTGTTCAACCTCGATGGTCCGGACATCGACGCCGAGCTGATCATGCTCACCTGGCGCCTGTGGGGCCAGTTGGGCATCCAGGACGCGGTCAAGCTCGAACTCAACAGCCTGGGCACCAGTGAAGCTCGTGCCCGTTACCGTGACGCGCTGGTCGAGTTTCTCTCGGCGCGCCTCGAGCAACTTGACGAAGACAGCCAGCGCCGCCTCAAGAGCAACCCGCTGCGCATCCTCGACAGCAAGGACCCGAACACCCAGGCGGTGTTGGTCGGTGCGCCGAAGCTGGAAGACTACCTGGACGAAGAATCGCGCGTGCACTTCGAGGGGCTCAAGGCCCGTCTGGACGCCGCGGGCATTCCGTTCGTGCTCAACACCAAGCTGGTGCGCGGCCTGGACTACTACAGCAAGACCGTATTCGAGTGGGTCACCGACAAGCTCGGTGCCCAGGGTACTGTCTGCGCGGGTGGTCGTTACGACGGCCTGGTTGAACAGATGGGCGGTAAGCCGACCCCGGGCGTCGGTTTTGCCATGGGCATCGAACGCCTGATCCTGCTGCTGGAGACCCTGGACAAGGTGCCTGAGTCGATCAGCCGGCAGATCGACGTCTACCTGTGCGCCTTCGGCGAGCAGGCCGAACTGGCCGCACTGAAACTGTCCGAAAGCCTGCGCGATCACGTGCCGGGCCTGCGCCTGGCGGTCAACGCCGGTGGCGGCAGCTTCAAGAGCCAATTCAAGAAGGCCGACAAGAGCGGGGCGCTGTTCGCCCTGATCATGGGGGACGACGAGTTGGCGCAACAAGTGGTAGGTTTCAAGCCCCTGCGTGGCCAGGGCGAACAACAGAACATTGCCTGGGATGCTCTGGCCGAGCATCTGCAAACTGCTCTCGCACACGCGTGAAGCGGTCAACCAGCCGAATTGCTGAATAGGAGTATTGGGGTGTCGAGTACTGATGATGATGGCCTGAGTGCGGCCAAGGACTGGTGGGACCGCAACGGCAAGCCGCTGCTGACCGGCGCCCTGCTGGCTGCTGCCCTGGTAATGGGCTGGCAGGCTTGGCACAAGTACCAGAGCAACCAGTCGCAAGGCGCTTCTGTGCTGTACCAGAACCTGCTGGAAACTACCCTGACGCCGACCGGCGAGCCTGATGCGGCCAAGGTTGCGGAGTTGTCCGGCAAGCTCAAGAGCGAGTTTGCAGGCACCGCCTACGCCCAGTACGGCAGCCTGTTCGTGGCCAAGGTTGCGGTCGACAGCGGCAAGCTGGACGACGCCGCCAACGAGCTCAAGAGCGTGATGGACAAACCGGCCGATGTCACCCTCGGTGAGATCGCGCGCCAGCGTCTGGCCCGTGTCCTGGCTGCCCAGGACAAGGCCGACGAGGCGCTCAAGCTGCTCGATGGCGATGCCGACAAGTCGTTCCAGGCCAGCCGTGAAGAACTCAAGGGCGATCTGCTGGTTCAGTTGGGTCGCGCCGGTGATGCGCATAGTGCATACGAAAAAGCCAAGGCCGCGCTGTCGGATGAAGCAGCGGTCGGTGGCCTGCAACTGAAGCTGGATGACCTGGCCAAAGGGGACGCTTGACGTGATCGGTTGGAAACAAGCAGCAGTGCTGACCCTGGCCGTACTGGCCGCGGGTTGCAGCAGCAACAGCAAGAAGGAACTGCCTCCGGCCGAGCTGACCAAGTTCACCGAAGAAGTGGTGCTGAAGAAGCAGTGGAGCCGTTCGATCGGTGACGGCCAGGGTGATTCGTACAATACCCTGGTACCGGCGATCGAGAACGACCGCATCTATGCCGCCGACGTCACTGGTGAAGTCTTCGCCCTGGACCGCATCAACGGCGACGTGGTGTGGAAGAAGGACCTCGACCTGCCGGTTTCCGGCGCGGTCGGTGTGGGCTATGGCCTGGTCATGCTCGGCACCCTCAAGGGTGAAGTGATTGCCTTGGACAGCAGCACCGGTGAGGAGCGCTGGCGCTCCCGCGTTACCAGTGAAGTGCTGGCGCCGCCTGCCACCAACGGTGACGTGGTGGTGGTGCAGACCCAGGACGACCGCGTGATCGGCCTCGATGCCGCGACCGGTGATCGCCGCTGGATCTACGAAAACACCCCGGCTGTACTGACCCTGCGTGGCACCGGTGCGCCGATCGTGACCAATCGCCTGGCCATCGCCGGCCTGTCGACTGGCAAGGTCATCGCCGTTGACACCCAGAGCGGCATCCCGGTGTGGGAAAGCCGTGTGGCCATCCCACAGGGCCGTTCGGAATTGGACCGTGTAGTGGATATCGACGGCGGCTTGCTGCTGTCTGGTGGTACCCTGTACGTCAGCACCTACCAGGGCCGCGTCGCGGGCCTGGACCTGGAAAGCGGCCGCGTGCTGTGGCAGCGTGATGCTTCCAGCTACGTGGGTGTCGCCCAGGGCTTCGGCAACGTCTACGTCAGCGAGGCTTCGGGTACAGTCGAAGGCGTCGACGAGCGTTCGTCCAGCGCCCTGTGGAGCAATGATTCCATGGCTCGCCGTCAGCTGTCGGCCCCGGAAGTGTTCTCCAGCTACGTGGCTGTCGGTGACTTCGAAGGTTACCTGCACCTGCTGAGCCAGGTCGATGGTCGCTTTGTCGGCCGTGAGCGTATCGACAGTGATGGCCTGCGCGCCCGCCCTCTGGTGGTCGGCGACACCATTTATGTCTTCGGCAACAGCGGCAAGCTCGAGGCACTGACTATCCGCTGAAGCTATGCTTGAGGCCTGCGGGCCTCGAGTTGCGGCGCACGATGCGCCGCGCGAACTCCGGCCGCTGCTCTGCAGCGGCCTTTGCATTTTCGAGAATTCAAGAGTGGAGAGCCGTATGGTTCCCGTAATCGCCCTGGTGGGGCGGCCGAATGTCGGCAAGTCCACCATGTTCAACCGCTTGACCAAAACCCGTGACGCCATTGTTGGCGACTTGTCGGGCCTGACCCGTGACCGCCAGTACGGCGATGCCACCTGGCAGGGTCGTTCGTTCATCCTGGTCGACACCGGCGGTATCACCGGTGACGAAGTCGGCATGGACGAGAAGATGGCCGAGCAGTCGCTGATGGCCATCGAGGAAGCCGACTACGTGCTGTTCCTGGTCGACGCCCGCGCCGGCATGACCGCCGCTGACCAGATGATCGCCGATCACCTGCGCAAGCGAAACAAGTCGGCGATCCTCGTCGCCAACAAGATCGACCACATCGACCCAGACCTGGCCCGCGCCGAGTTCTCGCCGCTGGGCATGGGTAACGCGATTCCGGTGGCAGGCTCCCAGGGCCGTGGCATCAACGCGCTGATGGAAGAAGTGCTCGGGCACATCCCGCGCGACCAGGAAGAAGAAGCCCTCGACCAGGAAGTTGCCGAAGGCCAGGAAGCCGTACGGATTCCGGGTCCGAGCGAGAAAGATGGCATCAAGATCGCCATCATCGGTCGCCCCAACGTCGGCAAGTCGACCCTGGTCAACCGCATGCTCGGCGAAGAGCGTGTGGTGGTCTACGACGAGCCGGGCACCACCCGTGACAGTATCTACATCCCGTTCGAGCGTGATGGTGACAAGTACACCTTCATCGACACCGCCGGGGTGCGCAAGCGCGGCAAGATCCACGAGGAAGTCGAAAAGTTCTCGGTGGTCAAGACGCTGCAGGCGATCAAGGACGCCAACGTGGTGATCTTTGTCATGGACGCCCGCGAAGGTGTGGTCGACCATGACCTGAACCTGCTCGGCTTCGCCCTCGAAGCCGGCCGCGCCATCGTCATTGCCCTGAACAAGTGGGATGGCATGGAGCCTGGCGAGCGTGACTACGTCAAGACCGAGCTGGAGCGCCGGCTGTTCTTCGTCGACTTCGCCGACATCCACTTCATTTCCGCGCTGCATGGCACGGGCGTGGGCAACCTGTACAAGTCGGTACAGGCTGCGTTCAAGTCGGCGGTCACCCGCTGGCCGACCAGCCGCCTGACGCAGATCCTCGAAGATGCCATCAGCGAGCACCAGCCGCCGTTGGTCAACGGTCGTCGGATCAAGCTGCGTTACGCTCACCTGGGTGGCGCCAACCCGCCGCTGATCGTCATTCACGGCAACCAGACCGACAAGATCCCGCGGTCTTACTCGCGCTACCTGGAAAACACCTATCGCCGGGTATTGAAGCTGGTCGGTACGCCGATCCGCATCGAGTACAAGGGTGGCGAAAACCCTTACGAGGGTAACAAGAACACCCTCACCGACCGCCAGGTCAACAAGAAGCGCCGCTTGATGTCGCACCACAAGAAGGCCGAGAAGAAGCGCAAAGACAAGCGCTAGGCTTCGACCGGGTAAATGGGGCCGCGCTGCGGCCCTTTCGCGACACGAGGCCTCTCCCACAGACACAGCGCATGCCCTGAGTCTGATGCGGCCTCTTCTGGCAGCGGTCACATTGACCCTGCGCAAATGCCCCTATTGTTTCAACCTTTTTCCTGACTGCTCGATCCGCTATGCTCGGACTCCATCCCGTGCCGGATACACCCCAGGAAAGAGGGCTCCATGATTCGCAGCAAACTGCCGAATGTCGGCACGACCATCTTTACCACCATGTCGCAGCTGGCGGTGCAAACCGGCGCGCTGAACCTGTCCCAAGGCTTCCCTGACTTCAACGGCCCGCAGGCACTGCTCGATGCGGTTGGCCGGCATGTGGCCGCCGGGCATAACCAGTACGCGCCAATGACCGGCCTGCCGGCTCTGCGCCAGCAGGTGGCGGCAAAGGTCGCCCGCCAGTATGGGGTTGAGGTGGATGCCGATCAGGAAGTGACCATCACCCCGGGTGCCACCGAGGCGATCTTCTGCGCGATTCAGGCAGTGGTCCAGGCGGGCGATGAAGTGATCGTCTTCGACCCCTGCTACGACAGCTACGAGCCTTCGGTTGAGCTGGCCGGTGGCCGCTGCGTGCATGTCCAGTTGAGCGACGGCGACTTTGCCATCGACTGGCAGAAGTTCAGCGACGCCCTCAGCCCGCGCACGCGCATGGTCATCCTCAATTCGCCGCACAACCCCAGCGGTGCCTTGATCAGCCGCGACGACCTTGACCAACTGGCGCGGTTGATCGCCGAACGCGATATCTACCTGGTCAGCGACGAAGTTTATGAGCACCTGATCTACGATGGCGTGCGCCATGCCAGCGTGCTTGCCCACGAACAGCTCTATGCGCGCGCGTTCGTCATCAGCTCGTTTGGCAAGACCTACCACGTCACCGGTTGGAAAACCGGCTACGTGATCGCCCCGCCAGCGCTCAGCGCCGAGCTGCGCAAGGTCCATCAGTACGTCAACTTTTGCGGTGTGACGCCTTTGCAGTGTGCGCTGGCCGACTTCATGGCCGAACACCCCGAGCATACCGAGCAGTTGCCGAGCTTCTACCAGGCCAAGCGTGACCTGTTCTGTGGCCTGCTGCAGGGGTCGCGTTTCAGCTTCACGCCTACGCCCGGTACCTACTTCCAGCTGGTGGACTACGCCCAGATCCGCCCCGACCTGAACGACGTCGACATGGCCCTGTGGCTGACCCGTGAGCACGGTGTGGCGAGTATTCCGGTGTCGGTGTTCTACCAGCGGCCCATCCCCGAGCAACGCCTGGTGCGCCTGTGCTTTGCCAAACGTGAGGAGACGCTGCGTCAGGCAGCGGAGAAACTATGCGCGATCTGAGCGAACTGCCCAACCTGAGGGTTGCCCTGGTCCAGACCACTCTGGCCTGGCACGACCGTGAGGCCAACTATGCGCACTTCGAAGAGTTGCTCAAGGCGCTTGGCGAGGTCGACCTGGTGATTCTCCCGGAAATGTTCACTACCGGTTTCTCGATGGAGTCCGAGGCCCTGGCCGAGCCTGAGAATGGCCCGACCTACAAATGGCTCAAGGCTCAGGCGAAGAAGCTCGCTGCAGTGGTTACCGGCAGTGTGATCGTCCAGGCGGCGGATGGCAGCCACCGCAACCGCCTGTTGTGGGCGCGCCCGGATGGCGAGGTGCTGCATTACGACAAGCGCCATCTGTTCCGCATGGCCGGTGAGCACAACCATTACACGCCGGGCGAGCGGCAAGTACAGTTCGAGCTCAAGGGGTGGCGGATCCGTCCGTTGATCTGCTACGACCTGCGCTTCCCGGTGTGGAGCCGCGATGCCCAGGACACCGATCTGCTGCTGTACACGGCGAACTGGCCGGCGGCGCGACGGATGCACTGGAACCGACTGCTGCCCGCGCGGGCGATCGAGAACCTGTGCTTTGTGGCGGCGGTGAATCGGGTCGGTACCGATGGCAAGGGCTTCGCTTATTCGGGGGACAGCCAGGTGCTGGATTTCCAGGGCGAGAGCCTGTTGAGCGCGGGCGAAGCGGACGGCGTGTTTACCGTGGTGCTGCGCGCGGCGGAGCTGGCGGCGTACCGCACGCGCTTCCCGGCGAACCTGGATGCGGATACCTTCGAGCTGCACTGATCAGTATTGGCTTCTTCGCGTGACAAGCCCGCTCCTACAGGTTCAGCGCTAACCCGGTAGGAGCGGGCTTGCCCCGCGAAGAGGCCAACACTGGCTACTTCGATGGCTGATCAGTACACGTCCCGCCGATAGCGCCCGTCCTCGACCAGCTGTTGCACAGCCTCATCGCCGAGAATCCCCTTGAGCGCGGCATCCACCCCCGCGGCCATGCCCTGCAGGCTGCCGCAAACATACACACAGGCGCCATCAGCGACCCAGCGACGCACCTCTTCGCCCTGCTCGAGCAGCACATCCTGCACATACACCTTTTCGGCCTGATCCCGCGAAAACGCGAGGTCCAGCCGTTGCAGGTCGCCACTGTCCAGCCAACCGTGCAGCTCATCGGCGCAAAGCAGGTCATGCGCGCGGTTGCGTTCGCCGAACAGCAACCAGTTGCGCTGCTCACCCTCGTTGATACGCGCCTTGAGCAAACTGCGCAGGCCGGCCAGGCCGGTGCCGTTGCCAATCAGGATGACCGGCGCTGGCGCCTCCGGCAGCTGGAAGCCACTGTTACGCCGCAGGCGCAGGCTGGCGCTGCCCTGTAGCGGCAGGTACTCGGTCAACCAACCCGAGCCCAGGCCCAGGTTACCGTCAGGGTGACGCTCTTGGCGGACGATCAGTTCCAGCACGCCGTCGCTGGCAATCGAAGCGATCGAGTATTCCCGACTGCCGATCGGCACCAGCGAATCCACCAGGGCCTGCGCATGCACGCCTACCAGGTGTTCGCGGCTGGTCGGCAGCTGACGGCTGGCCAGCGCCTGGCCGAGGGTTTCGTCGAGGCCGTCGAGTTGTACTCGGGTGTTGCGGTCAAGGCCAAGGCCACTGAGCCAGGCATCCACGCGTGGTTGCCCATTGCATGGCAGGATTTCCACCAGGTCACCTGCCGCCCAGCTGGCGGGCGCCTCGGCTTGCAGGCCGATCAGGTACACCGGTAGACCCTGGCTGGCGGGGTTGAGCAACTGCCGGCGGATCAGCGTCCAGTTGCCGAAGCTTGGCGGCTGCCAGGCGGCGACAGGCTGAACACCGGTCAGCCGGGCCAGTTCTTGTTGCCATTGCTGCAGTGCAGCCGGATCGGCATTGTCCACTTCCACCGGGCTGAACGCGCTGCTCGCGCCACGCTCGCCCAGCCACGCCTGCACGCGTCGGGCAAAGCCGCAGAAGTGCGGATACCGACGATCGCCAAGGGCGAGCAGGGCGTAATCCAGGTGGTCCAGCGGCCAGGCCTGACCGAGCACTTTGCGCTCGAATGCACGCGCGCTGTCCGGCGCTTCGCCGTCACCAAAGGTGCTCACCACGAACAGGGCGCGGCGTGCCTGACGCAGGTCGTCCTCGCTCAGCTCACCGAGTGCACGCACCTGTACCGGCAGCCCGGCCGCCTGCAACTGCCCGGCACTCTGCCAGGCCAGTTGCTCGGCAAAGCCGCTCTGGCTGGCAAAGCCAATCAGCCAGCTATCGCCGGAGGTCGAGTCGCGGTCGACTGCGCCACGCGCTACGCGCACCTGGCGCTTCTTGCGGCGGCGGTCGAGATACAGCAGCCAGCCGGTGACGAAGAACAGCGGCATGGTCAGGCTGGCCACGGTGACGATGATCCGCCCCGGCAGGCCGAAGTAGCTGCCCACGTGCAAGGCATACACGCTCTGCAGCAGTTGCGCCTTGAACGACTTGTCGGCATAGCGCTCCACGCGCTTGAACTGACCACTGGCTGGATCGAGGGTGACAGTATTGAAGGCGCGCTCGTGGGCGGCATCGTCAAGCAGATAGAACAGCGTTGCCGGCTGACCACCCGCCGGCGGCAGGCGCAGGTTGTAGGCGGCCAGACCCGGTCCGGCCGTGTCTTTGAGGTTGGCCCAGATGGCATCGTAATCGACCACCAGTGGTGGCGCGTTCTTGTCGACCTTGGGCGGCCCATGGCGGCCGCGGCCTTCACCGCGTTTTTGCTGCTGGCCGGCAGCTGGGGCGTCGGCCAGCAGTTTGTTGAGGCCTTCG
Source organism: Pseudomonas sp. BP8 (assembly GCF_017875955.1). Lineage (GTDB taxonomy): Bacteria > Pseudomonadota > Gammaproteobacteria > Pseudomonadales > Pseudomonadaceae > Aquipseudomonas. Next base: position 1,624,864 of record NZ_JAGINK010000001.1, read on the forward strand.
CGGTACCATTCGTAGGACCAGAACAGCCCCGTCAGCGCAAACAACAGGTAGAACAGCAGACACCAGGTACCGGCCACGGCATGCAGGTCCCAATTGAACGCACGGCCTTTCTTGGCCCAGTCGAAGGTCAGCCAGACCCGCCAGTCGAGTGCTTTGCGCGGCCAACGCAGGTACAGCCCCGAGAGGCAGAAGAAGATCAGCATCAGGGTGCAGGCGCCGGTGATCTGCCGGCCGGTGTCGCCGCTGGCAAGGAACCGGTGCAATTGCAGCATCAGGTCGAAGAAGCCTTGTCCGGCGACTTCACCCTTGAGCTCACCGGTGTACGGATCGGCATAGCGCAGCTCGCCACGACGCTGGCCTGGCGCTGGGGTGAAGAAGACCCGTGCGGCGTTGCCCTCGCGCATATCGACCCAGAGCATCGCCACTTTGTCGCCTTGCGCGGTCTCGACCCGGCGTACCAGCTCGGCCGGCGCCAGCACACCTTCAGTGCGTACCTGGACCTTGAGCACATCGGCGTTGAACAGGCGCAGGAGTTCTTCCTGGAACGACCAGATCGCCCCGGTGGTACCCATCAGGGCCAGCACCAGGCCAGCGGTGATGCCAAACAACCAGTGCAATTGAAACAGCGACTTCTTCACCACATCGATCACCTTGTCTTGCCGCTCTAAGCCCGGCAGTGTGCATTATGCCTTGGTACGCAAAAGCCCCGCTCACTGTATGAACGGGGCTTGGGCTGGTGCCTTTAGAAGTGGACGCTGGTGGTCAGCAAGGCCGTACGTCCCGCTGCCTGGTTGGCGAAGTGGGTGGAGAAGGCCTTGTCGTAGTACACCTCGTTGGTGAGGTTTTGCACGTTCAGTTGCAGGTCGACGTGCTTCGTCAACTTGTAGGACGCCATGGCGTCGTAGCGCACGTAGCTGTCGACCATGGTGGTGTTGGCTACGCTGCCGTACACGTCATCCACGTAGAACGCCCCGCCACCAACGGTCAGCTTCGGTGTGATGGCGTAGGTGGTCCACAGGCTGGCGCTGTTGTTCGGCGTGTTTGGCAGCTGGTTGCCGTCGTTGGCCTTGCCCAATGCACCGCCGTCGATCTGGCGAGCCTGCATGTAGGTGTAGCCGGCGAACACTTGCCACTTGTCGGTCAGCTTGCCGCTGGCCGACAGCTCGATGCCCTGCACGCGGGTTTCGCCGACGTTTTCGTAGGTGGTGGTATCGACCTGGACGCGGGCGTTTTCCTTCTCGGTGCGGAACAGCGCAGCGGTCAGCGACAGGCGCTGGTCGAGCAGGTCCCACTTGGTGCCGATCTCATAGTTGGTGGTTTCTTCCGGTTCCAGGTCGCTGGTCAGCAGACGGCCCTGACGATCGGTGCTGCCCGGCAGGGTGTTGCCTTCCATGCCTTCGCCGAGCATTGCCCCTGGTGGGGTCGCCGAGGTGGCGTAGGACACATAGATACTGCCGTTTTCAGCCGGCTTCCAGACCAGGCCCAATTGGCCGGTGATGAACTCGCTGGTATCGCTGCCCTTGGCAGTGGTGGCTCCGTCAGCGGAGTAGGTCTTGTAGTCGGTGTCGAAGTGGTCGTAGCGCAGGCCCATGTTCAACAGCCACTGCGGCGTCAATTCGAGGGTATCGAAGACGTAGAGGGCGCGGGTCTTGCTGTTGGTGTCGGTACCGGCATAGTTGCGCGAGATTGCCCCATCCCACGGATCGTCAGCGTTCGGGTTGCTCAGCGAGGTGCAGTTGTAGCCGCTGCTGGCGCCGATCAGGCTCGGGTTACAGCTGGATGTCGTAGCCCCGCCAGTGTTGGTGTTGACGTTGTAAGAGGAGCGCTCGCTCTCTTCGCGGCTCAGTTCGATACCTGTGGAGAAGCTGTTCTTCAAGCCGCCCAGGTAGAACTCGCCAAACAGGTCAGTCTGGTTGGTAGTGGTCGCGGTGTTGCCGACACGGGTGTTGGCACGGCGCCAGACGCTGCCATTGTTGACGTTGGCCTTGCTGTCGTCGGGCTGGGTGAGGATGTAGTCCTGCATGCTGTTGCCGTGGCGCAGGGTGTTCTTCACGGTCAGCGTGTCGCTCAGGTCGTGCTCGATGGCGAAGGTTGCGATGTCCACCCGGCTCTTGCGGAAGTCGCGCCCGGTCAGGCCATAGAAGTTGTCGCTGTCACCACCGGCGTACGGCTTGCTTGGATCAGCAGAAGTACGGTTGCCGGTGCCGCCGGTGGGCACGGTGTAGGGGATGCCCGAATCTGGCAGGTCGTCGCTTTCCAGGTGGTAGTAGTCGAGGTTGACCCGGGTCGGCGTGCCGAGACCAAAGGCCAGCGATGGGGCGATGCCCCAGCGGTCGTAGTTGACCTTGTCGCGGCCGGCGACGTTGCTTTCGTGGGTCATCAGGTTGAGACGGCCGGCGACGCTGTCGCTGAACTGGTAGTTACCGTCGAAGGTGTAGCGTTGAGTCTGGTCGCTGCCCCAGGTCCAGGCGCCATCCAGCGAGTTGCCGAGGTGGGCGCGCTTGCTCACCAGGTTGATCGTGCCGCCGGCAGCGCCGCGGCCACCGATTGCCGAGTTCGGGCCTTTGGCGACCTCGACCGATTCCACGGCGAAGATCTCGCGGGTCTGTGCGCCGGTGTCGCGTACGCCATCGAGGTAGGTATCGCCCTGTGCGTCGAAGCCACGAATGAACGGACGATCACCTTGGGGGTTGCCACCTTCACCGGCACCAAAGGTAATGCCCGGCACAGTGCGCAGGGCCTCCTGCAGGCTCAGGGCATTGGTGTCCTTGATCACCTGCTGCGGGATCACGGTGACCGAGCGCGGTGTGTCCACCAGCGGCGCGGTGTACTTCTGCGAAGCCGCTTTCTCGACTTTGTACTCGGTGCTGGCTTTCTCGGCCTTGCCGTCGATGCTGGTGGCATCGAGGTTGACGACAGGCTCGGCCGCATACACCGAAGTGGCGCTGATGGCAACGCCGATGGCGGAAGCGAGCAGACGTGGTGAACTCACAGCAGATGGCACGTGGCGCATTATTATTAGCCTTCCCCAAGGTATGAAGGCCGCGGATAGTAATGTAAGGAAATGTAAGGAACAATTGAGAAGCGTTACCATTCGTGTGTTATTTACAATCTTTACAATTTATCCTTACGGTTTTTCCGGGCTCGTGCGTTGCATCCGGCAAACGGGGCTTGTGGAACGTAAAAGGGAATCAATATCATTGCTGCCCTTTGATCCCACTCGGTGCCGCCAGCATGCTGCTTCACATTCCCGGCCTCTTTGACGCAGAAGAGCTCTCCCGCATTCGCGAGGCCTTGGCGCAGGCTGACTGGGCTGACGGCAAGATCACTGCGGGCCACCAGTCGGCCAAGGCCAAGCACAATCTGCAGTTGCCTGAGGCGCACCCGTTGGCCAAGGAGATCGGCAACGCCCTGATCGAGCGGCTGTGGCGCAATCCGCTGTTCATGTCGGCGGCACTGCCGCACAAGGTCTTCCCGCCGCTGGTTAACTGCTACCGGCAGGGTGACAACTTCGGTTTCCACATCGACAACGCCCTGCGTCAACCGCAGGGCAGCCCTGAGCGCGTGCGCACCGACCTGTCCTCGACGCTGTTTCTCAGCGACCCGGACAGCTACGACGGCGGTGAACTGGTAGTCCAGGACACCTATGGCATGCAGCAGGTCAAGCTGGCTGCGGGCGACATGGTGTTGTATCCGGGCACCAGCCTGCACAAGGTCAACCCGGTCACCCGCGGCGAGCGCCTGGCGGTGTTCTTCTGGACCCAGAGCCTGGTACGCGATGACGGCCAGCGGACCCTGCTGTTCGAAATGGACAATGCCATCCGCCAGCTCACCGCCGATGTGCCTGAGCACCCGTCGCTGCTGCAACTGACTGGCACTTATCACAACCTGCTGCGCCGTTGGGCTGAGGTCTGAGCATGTCGTATCAACTGCGTCGTGAAGAGGTGGTGGATGTCGCTGACCTCAAGGCCATGCTTGCCGCCAGCCCCGGCAAGGCCGCCCAGGCGATTCTGACCGCGGCGGGGCAGGGCGTGGTTGAAGCGCAGGCACTGCTCGGCCAGATCTTGCTTGATGGGCGCGGCATCGAGCGCGATGCACAGGTTGCCCGGCAGTGGTTTGCGATTGCCGCCGAGGGCGGCAGTGCGATGGCGCACAACATGCTCGGGCGTTGTCATGAGCATGCCTGGGGCGGTGAGCAGGACTTGCCGCGTGCTGCCCTGCATTACCAGGCCGCCGCGCGCTTGGGGCTGGATTGGGGGTTGTACAATTTGGGCAACCTGCTGGCGACCGGGCGTGGTGTCGAGCTCAATCAGGCGTTTGCCTTGGCCTGCTACGAAAAGGCGGCGCACTTGGGGCATGCCAAGGCGATGAACCTGTTTGGCCGTTATCAGGAGCAGGGTATCGCCACCCCGGCCAGCCCCGCACGCGGGGTGCGCTGGTATCGGCGCTCGGCCGAGGCAGGGGACTTTCGCGGGATGTTCAGCCTGGCGATGGTGCTGGCCGAGCGAGGCGACCTGGGTGAAGCCGGGCCATGGCTTGAACGGGCACGGCGTGAGGGCAATGTGAATTTTCTGCGCAGTGCGTTGCTGACACTGCAAGGCGCTGGCACGGACCTGGCCGTTGAGGCTGCGGCGTATGCCGAAGAACTTAAGCGACGGGGTTGAAGCAGCACACAGGTGCGGGGAAAAGGTTACGCCTGCACCCTCGATAGCGTCGGCGCAATACTTTGGCGCTCCCCCTGTCACCGAGTACGACACCATGCACTACGTTCAAGAGCGTTCGTTCATTGCCACGTTCAGCACTGAAACGCTGGGCTTCACCGGCATACTGGATTCGTTTGAGGGTACCCCGCGCACGCGTCAGAACAACTGGCTCACCGTCGTCGAGTCGGGGCTGACGGTCGCTCCCCAACAGTTCTGGTTTGGTTACTTCGAGGGTGAAGACAGTGGTTATCAGGTCCTTACCATTGCCTCCGAGGCAGGCGCTTCGCATAAAGATTATTGGGACCTGAGTAGTAACAGCCATGTCGGCTATTACGTCACCAGCAAAAAACCGGTGCTGTGGCGAGTTCGCGTCGACGGGAGCAAGATTGTCCAGCCAGAGTGCGGTGAATGCGAGGGCGTCACCTTGGGTGCGCGTGGGCAGGCGCTGCTGAGTGCGCGCGAGCGACCTCGTTGGGAAGATCATTGGGTCGCGGTAAACGCCCCGATCAAGCTGGAGTTCACGATGAATGTCACTGAGGTTGATGTGCCTCGGTTCGAGAACTTTGCCCAGTACCGTCGCTGATTGGCAGCGTTAACAAAACGGGGCCTCGCGGCCCCGTTCTCGATTACAGGTAGTAAGCCTTCAGCGGCGGGAAACCGTTGAACTCCACTGCGCTGTAGCTGGTGGTGTAGGCACCGGTAGACAACCAGTACATACGGTCACCGATCGCCAGGTTCAGCGGCAGGCCGTACTTGTAGTGCTCGTACATGATGTCGGCGCTGTCGCAGGTCGGCCCGGCAATCACCACCTCTTCCATCTCGCCTTTCTTCTCGGTCCAGATCGGGAACTTGATCGACTCGTCCATGGTTTCGATCAGGCCGGAGAACTTGCCCACGTCGGTGTATACCCAACGCTCGACGGCGGTGCGCGACTTGCGTGCTACCAGCACCACTTCGCTGACCAGGATGCCGGCGTTGGCGATCAGCGAACGGCCCGGCTCGAGGATGATTTCCGGCAGGTCGTCACCGAAGTCTTCCTTGAGGAAGCGGATGATCTCTTCGGCGTAGGTTTCCAGGCTGTTGGTACGGGTGATGTAGTTGGCCGGGAAGCCGCCACCCATGTTGATCAGCTTGAGGACGATGCCGTCTTCTTCCTTGAGGCGCTCGAAGATCACCTTGACCTTGGCGATGGCGGCGTCCCAGACGCTGATGTCGCGCTGCTGCGAGCCAACGTGGAAGGAGATGCCGTAAGGCACCAGGCCCAGGTCACGGGCAAGGATCAGCAGGTCCATGGCCATGTCGGTCTGGCAGCCGAACTTGCGTGACAGTGGCCAGTCAGCCGTGGTCGAGCCTTCGGTGAGGATCCGTACGTAGACCTTGGAACCCGGCGCGGCCTTGGCGATGTTGCGCAGGTCGGCTTCGGAGTCGGTGGCGAACAGGCGCACGCCCTTCTCGAAGAAGTAGCGGATGTCCTTGGACTTCTTGATGGTGTTGCCGTAGCTGATGCGGTCGGCGCTGACGCCCTCGTTCATCACCTTGTCCAGCTCGTAGATCGAGGCGATGTCGAAGCTCGAGCCTTTGTCCTTGAGCAGGTTGATGATCTCGACGGCAGGATTGGCCTTGACCGCGTAGTAGACCTTGGCGAATTCGAAACCGGCGCGCAGGTCGTCATAGGCCTGGCTGATCATCTGGGTATCGATCAGTACGAACGGGGTTTCTTGCTTGTCGGCGAACGCCTTCATCTTCTGGAAGGTGTCACGTGCGAAATAGTCTTCGACCTGGATCGACATGCTCAGGGACTCCATGGGCAAACTGAAAAAGAAAGTGGCTGCAAACTGAACGCCCTCTGTATCCCCACTTTGGTTCGCCTACTTCCCAAGGCATGTCGCCGAAAGCAAAAAGGTCAACCGTGCCCGTGAAGCGGAGCGGCGGGTGACCTTGCTGTCTCGTCGTCAGTACTTGAGCCGGATGGATCGTTTCCAGCATGGACGTTCGGCGCGCACTTTAGGGTGTGAACAAAGCAAGATCAACAGGCAATCCCGACACGATCGTCGTGGATCGACGAGCAGTCTCTTGAATAACCGACTCATATGACTGGCAGATGTTCCTGCGCAGGCCGCTAACGTAAAAAATTGTGGAATAGGCAGGGATCAGGCTGCGATCCGCTGAGAGCTGCGTTCTTTGCATGAAGGGCGAATTTCCCATGAGAACGGCCCGTAGATGGTCAGATGAACCGTTGGTCGGTCATGGGCAGCAGAGGGCAAATCGGCGCCGGGTGTTCATATTTATGGCCACATCAGCAGTGCTGAAAAAGCGCTGAAATTCGTCATAAATTTTTTGTTACCGAAGCTCGAATTGTCCCCCCTCGGCGGGAAAGGGGCGCGCAGCGCCCCCAGGGATCAGGAGGCGACTGCCTCAGCCGGCGAGACGATACTGGTCTTGGCCCCGCGCGAACGTCCCGAGCTCAGGTAAGCCGCAATCGACTCCTGGGTCACCTCGCCAAGGAATACCTGCTCGGCATCCAGCACCGGCAACCACGCCCGGTTGAACTCGTACATCCGCGACAACAGGATGCGCAGGTGCTCATCGTGCGAGGCGGTGGCATTGAACTGGCGCAGGAAGTCACCACAGGTGCCTTGCTGGCGATGCATGTCGCGTCGGCGCACATAGCCCAGTGCCTTGTTCGCGGCATCGGTAACCACCACATAGCGCCGGTCATGCTCGTCGAGCAGTTCCAGCGCATCGCTGACTGGCGTTTCCGGGCTGACCGACGGGGCGTTGTCCGCAGCATCTTCGGCGCGTACCAGCAGCAGGCGCTTGAGCGTGCTGTCCTGGCCGACGAAGTTGCTCACGAAATCATCCACCGGGTGCGCCAGCAGGGTATCCGGGTGATCCAGCTGCAGCAGCTTGCCCGCGCGGAAGATGGCGATCTTGTCGCCCAGCTTTATCGCTTCGTCGATATCGTGGCTGACCATGATCACGGTCTTGTTCAGTGCCCGCTGCATCTCGAAGAACTCGTTCTGGATCATCTCGCGGTTGATCGGGTCGACCGCACCGAACGGCTCGTCCATGAGCAACACCGGCGCGTCGGCGGCCAACGCACGAATCACACCGATCCGTTGCTGCTGGCCACCGGAGAGCTCGCGCGGATAGCGCTGCAGGTACTGCTTGGGCTCGAGCTTGATCATGCTCATCAGCTCGCGGGCGCGGTCATGGCACTTCTGTTTGTCCCAGCCGAGCAGGCGAGGGACCACGGTGATGTTCTCCTCGATGGTCATGTTGGGGAACAGGCCGATCTGCTGGATCACGTAACCGATGCGCCGGCGCAGGGTCACTTCGTCCAGACCAGAGGTGTCTTCGCCGTTGATGTACACCTGGCCGGAGGTCGGCGTGATCAGGCGGTTGATCATTTTCAGGGTGGTGCTCTTGCCGCAGCCCGAAGGGCCGAGGAACACGCAGATTTCGCCTTCGTTGACGGTCAGGCTTACCGAGTCGACGGCTTTGACGGCCTTGCCGTTGACGTCGAAGGTCTTGCTGAGGTTCTTCAATTCGATCATGAGCGCAGTCCTTCTGGAGTCAGGGCACGTTGCAGTTTTTGCAGGAGCAGGTCGGCAATGATCGCCAGCAGGCTGACCAGCACGGCGCCGACCAGCAGCATCGACATGTCGCTGCGGCTGATGGAAGTCAGGATGAGTACGCCCAGGCCACCGGCGCCGATGGTTGCGGCGATGGTCATGACGCCGATGTTCATCACCACGGCAGTGCGTACCCCGGCGAGAATCACCGGTACCGCGATCGGCAGCTCGACCATGCGCAGGCGCTGGCCGAACGTCATACCGATGCCGCGCGCCGCTTCACGGATACCTGGTTCGACATTGGTCAGGGCCAGGTAGGTGTTGCGCAGGATCGGCAGCAGCGAATAAAGGAACACCGCGGTGATCGCCGGCAGCGGGCCGAGGCCTTGGCCGAACTTGGAGTAGAACGGCAGCAGCAGGCCGAACAGGGCAATCGACGGGATCGTCAGCAGCACCGTCGCGCTGGCCTGCAGCGGGCCGGCCAGGGCGGGGAAGCGGGTCATCAGGATGCCCAGCGGCACGCCGAACAGAATCGCCAGGCTGACGGCGATTCCGACCAGGGTGATGTGCTGCCAGGTCAGTTGCAGCACTTGCGCCCAGTCGAGGTGGGCAAAGGTGTCGAGCAGGCTCATGGCTGTACCTCGTCAAGCGGATGCTCACGCAGGAACGCGGCTGCGACAGCGGTCGGGTTCTGGTGGTCGACATCGACCTTGGCGTTGAGCTGGCGCATGGTTTCGTCATCCAGCGTTTGCGCCAGTGGTTTGAGCAGTGCGGCCAGCTTGGGATTGGCGTCGAGTACCGACTTGCGCACCACCGGCGCGGCCGTGTAGTCGGGGAAGTAATGCAGGTCGTCTTCCAGCAGGGTCAGGTTGAAGGCGTTCAGGCGCCCGTCGGTGGTGTACACCAGCCCGGCGAATACCTGGTTGTTGCGCATCGCGGTGTACACCAGGCCGGCGTCCATCTGGCGGATGTTGCCCCGATCGAGCGGCAGGTCATACAGTTCCTTGAGGCCACCGAGGCCGTCGGGACGGTTGGCAAACTCGGTGTCGAGCGCGACCAGGTGATTGCGTTCGTGTTCGTCGCGCAAAACCCGGTTGAGCTGGCTGATGCTGCGCATCTGCGGGTATTGCTCGGCGACCTTGGCGGGCAAGCCCAAGGCGTAGGTGTTGCTGAACTTCGACGGGGTCAGCCAGATCAGGTCCTTTTTCGCGTCCAGTTCCTTGACCCTGGCGTAAGTTGCTTCAGCGCTGGGCATGCGCTCGTCGATATGGTTGTAGGACACCAGCGAGACGCCGGTGTACTCCCACATCAGGTCGAGTTGGCCGGTCTCCTGTGCCTGGCGCGCGATGCTGCTGCCAAGGCCGGTGGTTACCCGGACATCGAAGCCATGGGCGCGCAGGTATTGCGCGGTGATTTCGGCGAGCACGGTCTGTTCGGTGAACACACGCGCGCCGATCCGAATCAGTGGTTTTTCCGCTGCCTGGGCGAAACCTGCGAACAGCAGGGCCGCGCCCAGGAGCAAGGCGATAGGTCTTTTCATGGGTTCCCTCTTCTTATTGGGCCAGGCCACGTTCCAGCCAGCGCTTGCTGGAGAAGCTCACCAGGACATCGAGCAACAGCGCCAACAGCGCCGTGCAGGCCGCGCCGAGGATCAGCTGTGGCTGGTTGTTCAGGGCAATGCCGGGGAAGATCAGGCTGCCCAGGCTATTGGCGCCGATCAGGAACGCCAGGGGCGCAGTGCCCACGTTCAATGCCAGGGCAACGCGCACACCGCCGACGATGATCGGCACGGCGTTGGGCAACTCGACCTGCCAGAGTTGCTGGCGCGCAGTCATGCCGATGCCGGTGGCGGCCTCCTTGAGCGAAACGGGGACGTTTTTCAGGCCTTCGTAGGTGTTGCGCACGATCGGCAGGAGGGAGGCGAGGAACAGCGCGAAGATCGCGGGGCCTGCGCCAATGCCCAGAATGCTCAGGGCGATGGCCAGTACGGCCAGGGGAGGGATGGTGTTGCCAACATTGAAAAACTGCATGAAGCGTTCGGCTTTGTCGACCCGGTGCGGTCGACTCAAGGCAATGCCAGCCGGGATGCCCACGGCCAACGCCGCCGCCATCGAAGCCAGCACCAGAACCAGGTGCGCTTGCAGGTAGAACCACAGATCGTCGCGATAGCGCGCGATTGTATCGATGCCGATCCAGTGGATCAGCAGGGCCAGGATGACAAGCGCGGCGGCCCATCCCATCAGCCCTTTTCCGTAGCGTTCGGCCACAGTTGGACTCCTTTTTTGTCGTCGGCGAACACACTCCCGTGGCGACCGGCCATTCCTGGCGGCAGGCAGTGTGATCGCGAGTAGCAGCGTGGCGCAGCAGGGCTGCGCATTCACGCCATGAGCCAAGCCCCGTCGGGCTCGTGATGCAGGTGTTACCAGCCCTGAACCGCAGCGGGTTGCAGGGGATGGACGTCTCCAGGGTCGTAAAGGTTCCCATCTGAAGCGGCATTTGGCCAGCGTTAATCACTGGTCAAGGTGAATTTACGCGCGTAAAAGCAGCGTAATTCTTACATTGAGGCGTTGAATTACCTGCTATCTAGAGAGGTTGGGTGAAGCTCAGGATTGACTGCGCAAAAACAACGATAGTCACTTGAAGGAATATTCCTTCGGAGGTATTTTGTTGGTGTGGTCAATCACATTCTGTGCGGAGTTTCTCGAAGAGTTCGAAGGCTTTGACCCTCTGGTTCAAGTGCGTCTGCTTGGCCACTTGCGTCTGCTGCAGGCCGAGGGGCCGTCCCTCGGTCGACCCCGCGTGGACACACTTGGCGGCTCGCGGTATTTGAATATGAAGGAGTTGAGATTTACAGCGGGAAGCGCTGTCTGGCGGGTTGCCTTTGCTTTCGATCCTGCCCGGCGGGCAGTGATCCTCGTCGGGGGCGACAAATGTAGCGTGAATCAACGAAGGTTCTACCAGGGACTGATCAAGCGTGCCGACGAGCGCTTTGAACGGCATCTGGCGAAAGGAGAGCATGATGTCCAAGACACTTGATGAAGTTATCAACGGCCTGCCGCCTGAGCGCAGAGCCCGAGTGGAGGCGCTTGGTCGAGAATTGATACGCGAAGAAATGACCCTGCAAGCCCTTCGCAAACAGCTTGAACTGACGCAAGAGGGCCTTGCTGAACGGTTGGAGGTTCGCCAAGCCAATGTGTCCAAGGTGGAGAAGCGTAGCGATATGCTGATTTCTACCCTGCGCAGCTACGTTGAGGCGATGGGTGGAACGCTCGAACTCGTTGCGCACATGCCCGGTAGAGCGCCAGTTACGCTCGAAGGTTTCTCTGACGTTTAGATGGGTGCAAACAGTCAATTTTCAGATGAGTCGGCCGAGATCAAACTTTGGTCCTCGGCCGACTTCAGGTATGATACTGCCCCTTTTTTCAATCCCCAGTCAGGCGATTTCCCATGACCAACCAGGCCGCCGAAGTCGCGAAGCGCCGCACTTTCGCAATCATTTCCCACCCCGACGCCGGTAAGACCACCATCACCGAGAAGCTCCTGCTGATGGGCAAGGCCATTGCCGTCGCCGGTACCGTGAAGTCGCGCAAGTCCGACCGCCACGCCACCTCCGACTGGATGGAAATGGAGAAGCAACGCGGCATCTCCATCACTACTTCGGTGATGCAGTTCCCGTACCGCGAGCACATGATCAACCTGCTCGACACCCCTGGCCACGAAGACTTCTCGGAAGACACCTATCGCACCCTGACTGCGGTCGACTCGGCGCTGATGGTGCTCGACGGCGGTAAGGGCGTTGAGCCACGGACCATCGCCCTGATGGACGTTTGCCGTCTGCGTGACACGCCGATCGTCAGCTTCATCAACAAACTCGACCGTGACATTCGCGACCCGATCGAACTGCTCGACGAAATCGAAGCGGTACTCAAGATCAAGGCTGCGCCGATCACCTGGCCGATTGGCTGCTACCGCGACTTCAAGGGCGTCTATCACCTCGCGGGCGACTACATCATCGTCTACACCCCCGGCCACGGCCACGAGCGTACCGAGGTGAAGATCATCGAGAAGCTCGACTCCGACGAAGCCCGCGCGCATTTGGGTGACGAATACGAGCGCTTCATCGAACAGCTCGAGCTGGTTCAGGGCGCGTGCCATGAATTCAACCAGGAAGAATTCATCAATGGTCAGCTGACCCCGGTGTTCTTCGGTACTGCACTGGGCAACTTCGGTGTCGATCACGTGCTTGATGCCGTCGTCGACTGGGCGCCGCGCCCGCTGGCGCGGGTCGCTCACGAGCGTACCGTGGAGCCGGTGGAAGAGAAGTTCAGCGGCTTCGTGTTCAAGATCCAGGCGAACATGGACCCCAAGCACCGCGACCGTATCGCCTTCATGCGCATCTGTTCGGGCAAGTACGAGAAGGGCATGAAGATGCGCCATGTGCGTACGGGCAAGGACGTGCGCATCGGCGACGCGCTGACCTTCTTCTCGTCCGAGCGTGAGCAGCTGGAAGAAGCCTTTGCCGGCGACATCATCGGCTTGCACAACCACGGCACGATCCAGATCGGTGACACCTTCACCGAAGGCGAGAGCCTGGGCTTTACCGGTATCCCGCACTTTGCCCCGGAATTGTTCCGCCGCGTGCGCCTGAAAGACCCGCTCAAGTCCAAGCAGCTGCGTCAGGGCCTGCAGCAGCTCGCCGAAGAGGGCGCGACCCAGGTGTTCTTCCCGCTGCGCAGCAACGACATCATCCTCGGCGCCGTTGGTGTGCTGCAGTTCGATGTGGTCGCCAGCCGGTTGAAGGAAGAGTACAAGGTCGAGTGCGGCTATGAGCCGATCACCGTCTGGTCGGCGCGCTGGATCAGCTGCGACGACAAGAAGAAGTTCGAGGAATTCGAGAACAAGGCGGTGGAAAACCTGGCGGTCGATGGCGGTGGTCACCTGACCTACCTGGCACCAACCCGGGTCAACCTGGCGTTGATGGAAGAGCGCTGGCCGGACGTGAAATTCCGCGCGACCCGCGAACACCACTGATCGTCGGGAGGGCTTTGCCCTCCATTGGCGGGTCAAGCCCGCTCCTGCAAGGACCGCGCAGATCCTGTAGGAGCGGGCTTGTCCCGCGAATGGGCCGCGCAGCGGCCCCAGGTCATCAATTGCCGGCTTTGATGCTGGTCCAGAGCCGTGTCCTGATCCGGTCGATCTTCGCCGGCATCGCCTCAAGCGCATACAGCTTGCCCATCATGTCCTCGCTCGGATAAATCATCGTGTTGCCTTTCAGGGCCGGGTCGACCAGCGCGTCCGCCTTGAGGTTGCCGTTGGCGTACTGCACGTGGTTGCTGATGTTGGCCATCACCTGCGGCTGCAGCAGGTAGTTCATGTACGCGTAGCCGGCCTTCTCGTCAGGCGCATCGGCTGGCATGGCGACCATGTCGAACCACATCGGCGCGCCTTCCTTGGGGATCGAGTAGCCCACCTTGACGCCATTGTTGGCCTCCTCGGCGCGGTTCTTCGCCTGCAGGACATCCCCTGAGAAACCGACGACTACGCACACATCGCCGTTGGCCAGGTCGCCGGTGTACTTCGACGAGTGGAAGTAGCTGATGTACGGGCGTACGTTCATCAGCAATTGCTTGGCCTTGTCATAGTCCTTCGGGTCCTTGCTGTGGTGCGGCAGGCCCAGGTAGTGCAGGGCGATTGGCAGCAGCTCGGGGCCGTTGTCGAGCACCGCCACGCCGCAGCTCTTGAGCTTGGCCATGTACTCGGGCTTGAAGATCAGGTCCCACGAGTCGACCGGCGCGTCGTCGCCGAGCACCGCCTTGACCTTGTCGATGTTGTAGCCGATGCCAGTACTGCCCCACAGGTAGGGGAAACCGTACTGGTTGCCAGGGTCGTTTACCTCCAGTGCCTTGAGCAGCACCGGGTTGAGGTTTTGCCAGTTGGGCAGCTGAGTCTTGTCGAGTTTCTTCAGCGCCTTGCCCTGGATCTGCCGCGCCATGAAGTGGTTGGAGGGGAATACCACGTCATAGCCGGAGTTGCCGGTCATCAGCTTGCCGTCGAGGGTCTCGTTGCTGTCGAACACGTCGTAGGTCGGGACGATGCCCGAGGCTTGCTGGAACTGTTTGAGGGTGTCCGGGGCAATATAGCTGGACCAGTTGTAGATCTTCACCGAGTCGGCGGCGTTGGCCACACAGGCGGCCAGCATCAGTGGAGCGATAATGAGCGTGCGCATGTCCGGTATACCTTGCTTGGTCTGTTGTTCTTGAAGGGGCGGCAGAGGCGATCAGCGGATCAGAAAATCAACACGTAAGTCTTGCGCACGGTCTCCTGGATGTCCCAGATGCCGGTGCTGTTGGCCGGTAGCATCAATGCGTCTCCGGCTTCTATGAGCAGGGGCTCGCCACCGTCGGGGGTGAACGTGCAGCGGCCCTTGATGAAGTGGCAGAACTCCTGTTGCACGATCTGCCGCCGCCAGCGCCCGGGAGTGCACTCCCAGATGCCGGTTTCAACGCCGTCGCTGCGCTCGACGCTGGTGACCGAGGTCACCGCGATGGGGTCGCCGAGGGGGACCGCGACCGGGTTGGACTCGGCCAGCACGGCGCTGTCGGTGTGTTTGAACTGGGTGATGCTCATGACCGGTGGATCCTCTCTGGTGTTAAGGGCAAGTCAGTGCATGAAGCCTTCCATGAAGTCCGCCATGCTGCTGGCCAGACGTCGCCGCCACGGCGCGCTGGTGGGGTTGGCGAGGGTTCTGTCCTCGTGGACGAAGCTCTTGATGATTGCGTTGTAGCCCAGCCAGCGGCAGGGCTCGGGTGGCCAGCTGGCCAGGCTCGACAGCGGCCGGTTGTCATGTACCCAAGGCTGGGCAGTCAATGCGTTGTGCTGGTCGAGCATCAGTGCGGCGAGCGTGCGCCCGGCCAGGTTGGTTGCGCCGACGCCTTCGCCGCCATAGCCGCCGGCCACGGCGATGCCGCGTTGCCGGTCGCAGAGCATGTGCGGGCGGAAGCGCCGGGCCATGCCGAGGTTGCCGCCCCATGAATGGCTGATGCGTACGTGCTTGAGCTGCGGGAACAGCTCGCCGAACAGGTAGCGGCGCAGTTCGATTTCGTTGTCGTCGAGGTTGAAGTTCTCCCGCAGGCGGCCGCCAAAGCGGTAACCGCCGCGTGCACCGAACACCAGGCGGTTATCGGCAGTGCGTTGGCCGTAGGTGACCTGGCGGCTGCTTTCGCTGAAGGCCTGGCCGTGCGACAGACCGATCTGCTCCCAGGTCGATTCGGGCAGCGACTCGGTGGCGATCAAAAGACTTTGCACCGGCAGTTGATGGCGCCCGAGCGGCGGCAGGCTGGCGGCATAGCCCTCCACCGCCGGCACGATCCAGTGCGCGCGAACCTTGCCGTGCAGTGTGCGCACCGCGCCAGACTGCAGGTCGATGGCGGGGCTGTTCTCGTAGATCGGCACGCCAAGGCGCTCGACCACGCGGGCCAGGCCGCGTACCAGTTTGGCCGGCTGGATGGTCGCCGTGTGCGGGCTGAAGATCGCGCCATAGGCGTTGCTGATGCGCAGTTGCGCATCCAGTTGCTCAGGCCGCAACCAGCGGTAGTCGTCCTCGTTCATGCCCTGGCGGTAGAGGTCGTCGAGATAGGCGCGCAGGCTGCGCTCCTGCTCCGGGTAGCGCGCTGCGCAGTACAGCACGCCGCCCTTGCGGTAGTCGCAATCGATGCCTTCGCGTTGCAGCACCTGCTGGACTTCATCGGGGATGCCATGCAGCAGGTCGATGCTGGCCCGCCGTTGTTGGGGAGACAGCGTGGCGAGCATACGGTCTTCGCCGAGCATGTTGCCCATCAGCCAGCCGCCGTTGCGACCCGACGCGCCAAAACCCGCGATGTTGGCTTCGACGATGGCGATGTTCAGGTGCGGGGCCTGGCGCTTGAGGTAGTAGGCGGTCCACAGGCCGGTGTAGCCGGCGCCGATGATGCACACGTCGAGGTCGAGGTCCTCGCGCAGGGCAGGGCGCGCGCTGAGGGGCTCGTCGAGCTGGTCCATCCAGAGGCTGATCGTGCGCCAGGCTTGCATCAGGTGCGGCTCCACATCGGTAAAGGTCTGTGGCCGATCCTAGGGTCCTGGCGGGGTGGCTGTCTTACGTGCGTGCACGCAGGGAAATTTGCTTCACGTAGGCCTTGGGCGATAGCCCGGTGTGCTCGCGGAACGCCTTGTAGAAGGCCGACAACGAATTGAAACCGGCACCGAAGGCCAGTTCGTCCATGGTCGAAGCAACACTGTCGTCATCCAGCCCGGCCAGCAGGTGCTGCAGGCGGGCCTGGTTGACGTAGCGGTAGAAGCTCTGGCCAAGCACCTGGTTGAGCAGGTAGGAGATCTGGTTGCGACTGTAGCCGCTGTCCTTGGCCACCTGCTGCAAGTCGAGCTCCGGATCGAGATACGGGCGCTGGCGCTGGAAGTAATGCTCGAGGTCCTGGGCCATGGTGCTCAGTTGCCGCGGCGACAGGCCAAGGCGGCTGGTGGCCGGGCGCGCGCGGTTGCCGGTGGACGCCGGGCGGCTCTGCCGGACCAGCGTGGCGTATTCGTTGACCCGCCAGATCAGCCCGTGGTTGACGGTGATCGCTTCGCTCGACTGGAACGCAGCCAGACCATCGCCGCCTTGCACCGTGACTTGGTACTGGATGAATGCCGTGCAGCCGTCGACGCGAATGCGGTCACTGTGGACGATGTCTTCGCCAGCTTCGTGGGGCAGGCAGGCACGGACGTAGTCGCGCAACTCAAGGTAGCCGAGCACGCGGTTCTGGAAGAAGTCGTGGTATTCGACGTCGGGGTGGAACAGGGCCATGACTCCGTCAAGGTCACGACGCTTCCAGCACAGGTGGTAGCGCAGGACCGTGGCGGCGGTGATCGAGGTCTGTTCGGGGCCGTCGGGGATTGGGCTCTGGGTCATGTATGGAATAGTGCCGGGGGGCTAGGGCTGGGGCAACTGTCTGTGTGCAGTCAGTGGCGTGCGCCTCGCCGGCGCGATGCGCCAACAGCCGGCTACGCATTGCATAACGCCCTGAGCAATAACCAATAAGCCGTATTTTGCACGATCCTAGGACGTGACCATCGCCTAACCCATTGATTTGTATGTGTGTCATTTTTTGACACAGTTGGCACATCGCCTGCAACTACCTCACTGCAAGGCAAAAGGACCTGTTGCTCACAATAAAAGGCGATGAATCATGATAACCACTGCCGATCTGTCATCCACCGTCGCCGAGGCCCCGAATCGTTCGGGTGTGTCCTGGGCGGCGATATTCGCCGGTGCCGCTACCGCGGCTGCCTTGTCATTGATCCTGATGATCCTCGGCGCGGGCCTGGGGTTTGCAGCATCTTCGCCATGGGCGCATGAGGGCGTCAGCGCCAAGGCGTTGGGTATTTCCACGATTGTCTGGCTGCTGCTGACCCAGATCATCGCGTCGGGGCTTGGCGGTTACGTTGCTGGTCGCCTGCGGGTGAAGTGGGCCAACCTGCACGGGGATGAAGTGTACTTCCGCGATACCGCCCACGGCTTCCTGTCCTGGGCTATCGCCACCCTGGTGACGGCTGTATTGATCGTCTCGACCGCAGGCAATATTGCCAGTGCCGGAGCTCAGGCGGGCGCTACAGCTGTAGCGGGCATGACCACGGCGGCTGCAGCCACTGTGGACACCCAAAGCGATAAAGGCAATTCTGACCCGATGGGTTATTTCGTCGATGGCCTGTTCCGCAGTGAAGGCCCGGCCGCAGTCAGTGAGGACGCGGCCAACACCGTTGCGGCTCGCATCATCACTCGCGCCCTGGCCAACGGTGGCCCGATGGATCCGGCTGACCGCACCTACCTCGCCCAACTGGTCGCGCAACGCACTCGCCTGACCCAGGCCGAAGCCGAAGCGCGGGTCGATCAGGTGTATGCCCAAGTTCAAGCCGACGCCGAGAAGGTCAAGCTGGCCGCTCAACAAGCTGCGGACACTGCCGCCAAGGTGGCTGCATGGACTGCGCTGTGGACCTTTGTTGCCCTGCTGTGCGGTGCATTCTTCGCAAGCTTCATGGCGCTGTTTGGTGGTCGTCAACGCGACCAGGCACGCTGGATCGAGGAAGAGGGAGTGGTTTATGGCGAACGTCGGCCGGTGCCCACCAGCACCACACCGCTTCGCTAACGGGTTAATCGACTAGGAGAAACAACATGCGCTCTATTTTGCTGTGGATGCTTGGCGTACCGATCCCGATCATCATCCTGATCGCGATCTTCATGCACTGATCATTGTTGGGGCCGCTTTGCGGCCCCAACGTCAGTTAAAGCTACAAAAACTGCTCCGCATAATGACAAGCCACCTGGCGTGAGCCCACCTGGCGAAACGCCGGCACTTCCTTGCCACAGCGCTCGGTGGCATACGGACAGCGTTTGTGAAACGCACAGCCATCCGGCGGGTTCAACGGGTTTGGCAACTCTCCGCTGATGCGAATCTTCGGCTTCAACGGATCGGGATGAATCGCCGGCGTCGCTGACAGCAAGGCCTGGGTATAAGGGTGCAACGGTTTGTCGTAGATATCCTGCTTCGGGCCCATCTCCGCCGGCCGACCGAGGTACATCACCAGCACCTGATCCGCCACATGGCGCACCACCGCGAGGTTGTGCGAGATGAACACGTAGGCGGTGTTGAACTCCTTCTGCAGGTCCATGAACAGGTTCAGCACCTGGGCCTGAATCGACACGTCCAGCGCCGAGGTCGGCTCGTCCGCGACCAGCACCTTGGGCTGCAGCATCATTGCCCGGGCCAGGGCAATACGCTGACGCTGACCACCAGAAAACATGTGTGGATAACGCTGGTAATGCTCCGGGCGCAGGCCGACCTGCTGCATCATCGCCTGAACCCGCTCGCGGCGCTCGGCCTTGCTCAGCGAGGTGTTGATCAACAGTGGCTCGGCCAATTGATCACCGATCTTCTGCCGTGGGTTGAGCGAGGCGTACGGGCTCTGGAAAACCATCTGCACGTCGCGGCGCAGTTGCTTGCGTTCAGCCTTGCTGGCGCCAGTGACTTCGGTACCGGCGATCTGCAGTGAGCCGGCGGTGGGTTCTTCGATCAGGGTCAGCGCGCGCGCCAAGGTCGACTTGCCGCAGCCGGATTCACCGACCACAGCCAGCGTCTTGCCGGCCTCCAGCTCGAACGATACGCCATTCAATGCGCGTACCAGGGCGTTGCCTTTGAACAGGCCGCGGGATACCTGGTAATGACGGGTCAGGTCACGTGCAGTCAGTACGGCAGTCATCACGCCACCTCCTGGTTCAGCGGGTAGAAGCAGCGCGCCAGGCTATGCGCCTGGGCAGCGAGCAGCGGTCGCTGGTTACGGCAGTTGTCCTGCACATAGGGACAGCGCGGCGACAGCAGGCAGCCCTGCGGCCGGTCGTAGCGGCCGGGGACGATACCGGGCAGGGTTGCCAGGCGCTCGGCGCCGATGCTGTGCTCGGGGATGGCCGCGAGCAAGGCCTCGCTGTAGGGGTGGGCGGGGATGTCGAACAGCTCGGGCACCTGGCCGACTTCCACGGCCTGGCCGGCGTACATCACGCACATCCGCTTGGCGGTCTCGGCGACCACGGCCAGGTCATGGGTGATGAGGATCAGGGCCATGTTGCGTTCTTTTTGCAGGTTGACCAGCAGTTCCATGATCTGCGCCTGGATGGTCACATCGAGGGCGGTGGTCGGTTCATCGGCGATCAGCAGGCGCGGTTCGCCGGCAATCGCCATGGCAATGGCCACGCGCTGGCTCATGCCGCCGGAGAGCTGGTGCGGGTAGGCGTCCAGACGGCTTTCGGCAGCGGGAATCTCGACTTTCTTGAGCAGTTCGAGGGCCCGTTGCCGAGCCGCCTTGCCCTTCAGGCCGAGGTGCTGGCGCAGCACTTCCTCGATTTGAAAGCCGACGGTATAGCTGGGGTTGAGCGCGGTCATCGGGTCCTGGAAGACCATCGCGATGTCCTTGCCGACCACTTTGCGCCGCTGGCGCCCGCTGAGGGTGAGCATGTCGGTGCCGGCGAAGCTCATCGCGTCGGCAGTGATCCGTCCGGGGGCGTCGATCAGGCCCATCAGGGCCATCATGGTGACCGACTTGCCTGAGCCCGACTCGCCGACGATGGCGACGATCTCGCCAGCGTCCACCGTCAGGTCCAGGCCATCGACCACCGGCACCGCATCGACGTCGCCGAAGCGCACATTCAGATTGTGGATCTGTAACAGTGACATGGCGTTCTCCTCAGACGGCATTCTTCAGTTTCGGGTCGAGCGCATCGCGCAGCCCGTCGCCCATCAGGTTGATTGCCAGCACCGTCAGCAGGATGGTCAGCCCGGGCAGGCTCACCACCCACCAGGCGCGTTCGATGTAGTCGCGGGCCGAGGCGAGCATGGTGCCCCACTCCGGCGTCGGTGGTTGCACGCCGAGGCCGAGAAAGCCCAGTGCGGCGGCGTCGAGGATCGCCGAAGAGAAGCTTAACGTGGCCTGGACGATCAGCGGTGCCATGCAATTGGGCAGCACGGTGACGAACATCAGTCGTGGCAGGCTGGCGCCGGCCAGGCGGGCGGCGGTGACGTAGTCGCGGTTGAGCTCGCCCATCACTGCAGCGCGGGTCAGGCGCACGTAAGAGGGCAGCGAGACGATGGCGATGGCGATCACCGTATTGAGCAGGCCAGGGCCGAGGATGGCGACGATCGCCACCGCCAGCAGCAGCGACGGCAGGGCCAGCATGACGTCCATCAGGCGCATGATCGACGGCCCGAGAATGCGTGGGAAAAAGCCCGCGAGCAGGCCGCAGAAGATGCCCGGAATCAGCGAGATGACCACCGACGACAGGCCGATCAGCAGCGACAGCCGGGCGCCCTGGATCAGTCGCGAGAGCAGGTCGCGGCCCACCTCGTCGGTGCCGAGGATGAACTGCCAGCTGCCGCCCTCAAGCCACACCGGCGGGGTCAGCAGGAAATCACGGTATTGCTCGCTCGGGTTGTGCGGGGCGACCCAGGGTGCGAACAGCGCGCTGAATACCACCAGGCACATGAACGCCAGGCCTGCCACAGCGCCTTTGTTACGCGAGAAAGCCTGCCAGAATTCTTTATACGGCGAGGGGTAGAGCAGGCTCTGGTCGACCGGGCTGGGCGCGGTCACGGGGTTTGCAATTGGACGGGTCATGACGGGGCCTCAGCGCTGATGACGGATGCGTGGGTTGGCCAGGCCGTAGAGGATATCCACGACGAAGTTGACCAGGATGACCAGGCAGGCAATCAACAGGATGCCGTTCTGAACCACGGGGTAGTCACGGGCGCCGATGGCTTCGATCAGCCATTTGCCGATGCCCGGCCAGGAGAAGATGGTCTCGGTCAGCACGGCGCCGGCGAGCAACGCCCCAACCTGCAGGCCGAACACCGTCAGCACTGGGATCAGCGCATTGCGCAAGCCGTGCACGAATACCACCCGGGCCGGTGACAGGCCCTTGGCGCGGGCGGTGCGGATGTAGTCTTCGCGCAGCACTTCGAGCATCGATGAGCGGGTCATGCGGGCGATCACTGCCAGGGGAATCGTGCCGAGGACAATGGCCGGCAGGATCAGGTGCATGACGGCATCCTTGAAGGCGCCTTGTTCATCGCTGAGCAGGGTGTCGATGAGCATGAAACCGGTCTTCGGCTCAATGTCGTAGAGCAGGTCGATGCGCCCGGATACCGGCGTCCAGCCCAGGCTCACGGAGAAGAACATGATCAGGATCAGCCCCCACCAGAAGATCGGCATCGAGTAGCCGGCAAGGGAAATACCCATTACCCCGTGGTCGAACAGCGAGCCGCGCTTGAGCGCGGCGATCACCCCGGCCAGCAGCCCGACAATGCCAGCGAACAGCAGTGCGGCGAAGGCCAGCTCGAGGGTTGCCGGGAACAACGTGGTGAACTCGTTCCAGACACTCTCGCGGGTGCGCAGCGATTCGCCCAGGTCGCCCTGGGCGAGCTTGCCGATGTAGTCCAGGTACTGCGCCGGCAGCGGCTTGTTCAGGCCCAGTCGCTCCATGGCCTGGGCATGCATTTCCGGATCGACCCGGCGCTCACCCATCATTACTTCCACCGGGTCGCCGGGGATCAGCCGGATAAGCGCAAAGGTCAGCAGGGTGATACCGAAAAAGGTCGGGATCAGCAGGCCTAGGCGCCGTGCGATAAAACTCAACATGGTCGGGTGTACCTCATCAGCCGGTCAGGCCGCCAGTCGGGCGCCTGCCGGATTGCGCCGCCGGCTCCCGTGCAGGCTGCCGGCGGTCATTGTTTTTGTGCTACTTCACCCGGGTAGTGGCGAAGTTGTTATTGGTCAGAGGGTTCACGTGGTAACCCTCCACGTTCTCACGCATGGCCGTGAACATTTTCGGATGGGCCATGCTGATCCAGGGCTGGTCTTCATCGTACACCGCCAAGGCCTTGAAATAGAGGCTGGCGCGTTGATCCTCGTCGACGAGTTCACGGGCTCGGGTGATCAGCGCCTGAAACTTAGGGTTGCACCAGCGCGCATAGTTCTCACCGTTTCTCGCGGCTTCGCAACTGAGCAGCGGGCCGAGGAAGTTGTCCGGGTCGCCGTTGTCGCTGCCCCAGCCGGTGGAAACCAGGTCAGCTTCGCCGTTCTTCGCGCGACGGAGCATCTCGGCCCATTCCATGACGCGGATGTCGAGCTTGATACCGATCTTGGCGAGGTCGGCCTGCAGCATTTCTGCCGAGAGGCGCGGATTGGGGTTGGTCGGGCCGCCACCGTTGCGGGTGAACAAGGTCAGTACAGCGCCTTCGGGCACGCCGGCCTCTTTGAGCAGGGCGCGGGCCTTGTCGAGATCACGCGGCGGATTCCGGTTGTCGGTGTTGTAGCCGATCAAGCTCGGCGGGTACGGATTGACCCCGACTAGAGCGTTGCCTTTGCCGAACAACTGGTCGACGTGGGTCTGGCGGTCGAAGGCCATGTTGATCGCCTTGCGTACGCGCACGTCGCTGAGGTACCGGCGCTCGGTGTTCATGGCGATGTAGCCGGTGACCAAGGCTTCCATACCGACGACCTTGAGCGTGGGGTCCTGCCTGATCGATGGCACGTCGTCGGGCTTGGGGTGCAGCGCGATCTGGCATTCGTTGGCGCGCAGCTTCTGCAGGCGCACGTTGTTATCACTGGCGATGGCGAACACCAGCGTTTCGGCGGGCGGCACGCCACGGAAGTAGTCCGGGTTGGCCTTGAAACGCACCTGGGCATCCTTGTTGTAACGCTGGAAGATGAACGGCCCGGTGCCGATCGGCTTGCTGTTGAGCTCGGCGGTCTTGCCGGCCTTGAGCAATTGATCGCCATACTCGGCGGAGTAGATCGAGGTGAAGGCCATGGCCAGGTCACGCAGGAACGGCGCTTCCGGGCGGGTCAGGGTAATCACCACGGTGTGCTGGTCGGTCTTTTCCACTGACTTGATGAGGGTGCTGAACGACATGCTCTCGAAGTACGGGTAACCGACGCTGGTCTTGGCGTGCCACGGGTGATTGGGGTCGAGCTGGCGGCGTAAGCTCCACAGCACGTCATCGGCATCGAACTCGCGGCTCGGGGTGAAGTAGCCAGTACGGTGAAACTTCACCCCGCGGCGCAGGTGGAAGGTGTAGGTCAGGCCATCCGCGCTGGTCTCCCAGCGTTCGGCCAGCGCTGGCTGGATTTCGGTGGTGCGGGGTTTGAAGTCGACCAGGCGATTGAACAGGGTTTCGGCGGCGGCATCGGCAGTGACCGCTGTGGTGTACTGGACGATGTCGAAGCCCTCCGGGCTGGCTTCTGTGCAGACCACCAGCGGCTTGGCCGACAGGCTTGTGGCGGCGCTGAAGATGACCGCGGCCAGGGCAGTGCGTAGCGCTAGAGATGTCATGAAACCTCCCTGCAATGAAGTATTCAGCGTAGCCGCCACGGCACATCTGACGCGCGCCGTGGCGGCAACGGTCAGAGGATGTTGAAAGGAATGGTAGTTACCACGCGAAACTCGTCGAGGCTACCGTCGGCTTGCGCCTTGCTGGCCCGGTGGGCGGTGTAGGTGGCGCGAATGCTGGTGTCTTTCAGTGCCCCGCTCTGCACCGCGTAGCTGGTGCCGATACCCCACTCGTAGTGAGTCTCGCCGTCCATCCCGCGCACGTCGTAGGCGTTACCGCGATAATGGGTGCCGTCGATGCCCCAGCCACGGGCGTTGTACAGGTTGAACTTGAGGCCCGGCATGCCATAGGGCGCCATGTTCAGGACGTACGACAGCTGCAGGGATTTCTCGTTGGGGCCGTTGAAGTCCGACAGCAGCGAGTTGGCCAGGAAGATGCCGTTGGTTTCGTGCAGGTAGTCGAAGTATTCATTGCCCATGACCTGTTGCCAGGCAGCGCTGAAGGTGTGCGCCTGATGGGTCAGGCCGAACGACAGGCTGTAGGTGTCATTGTCGATCTCGCCCAGCTTCTTGCGGCCTTCGTCGACGGTCTTGTAGTAGTTCAGGCCGGTGCTCAGGCTCAGCACCGCGCTGTCGCCGATCACGTGGTTGGCGCCGAAGTAGTACTGGTTCCAGAAGTCGTCGACCTTGGCCGCATACAGGCTGGTGGTCAGGCTCTTGAACGGCTGGTAGTTGATGCCGACCGTGCTGGCGCGGTCGGTTTCGAGCCCCGCGGCGCCGTACTCACTGCGAAACTTGCTCAGGCTTTGTTCGGTGCGTGGCGAGACCCGGTCGAAACTGCCCGCATCGAACGACAGATTGTCGAACTCGGCGCTGTGCAGGCTGATGCCCTGAAAGCTCGAGGGCAGGGCGCGGTTGCCGATGGTGGCGATCATCGGCGTATCCAGTGACTGGCGGCCGGCGGTCAGGGTGGTGTTGGAGATGCGTGCCTTGAGGTTGGCCAGGCCCGCCTTGCTCCACTGGTCGAGGGGCTCGCCATCGCTGTGGGTCAGGGTGCGGTTGTTCGGCCCGGCAATGCTGGCTCGGTCCCGTAGCAGGGCGATAGCGTTGTAGGCGGCGACCTCGGCGGCGAAGCCGACGGTGCCCTGGGTGAAGCCCGAGCTGTAGTTGAGGATGTTGCCCTGCAGCCAGTTCTCGCGGCTGTGGGTTTGCTGGCGGCTGCCATCGCTTTTGCTGTACTTCCATAGGGCCCCGCGGGCTGCGCGTTCGCGGGCGTACCAGTTGCGGGTGGTGCCGGACAGGCTTTGGCCGTCGAAGAAGCCGGTGGCCTGGTCTTGCTCGCTGGTGGATTTGAGGTTGAGCGGGAAGAATTCCTGGCTCGCGGGTTCGGCCTGGGTCAGGGCGCAGAATGCGCCGACGGTAATGGCCAGTGTGGTTTTCTGGAGTAGTCTCAAGATTGAAGCTCCCTTTCTTTTTTAGTTATCGTCCTGCCTCGTGAGCGGGGCGTTTGTTGCGGTGTTGCCAGGGGTTGCCACGGGATCGCCGGGCAGAAACCATGCAGCTGCGCTGCCGCGCACATACCCTGTAGGAGCGGGCTTGCCCCGCGAAGAGGCCCGACCGGCCTGCGTGGTGCATGGCACCGGCGTTGCCGGTGTTCGCGGGGCAAGCCCGCTCCTACAGGGTTTCAATCGACAGTCCTTTACCTCGTGGTCAAGGCGAAATTTCGGCAACAGAATCCCGTTCCTGACCTTACTGGCGTCAGAAAAAGGGCGGCAGGTTGTGAATTCGCTTAGTGCTGTGGGAAGTTTCCGATAGCTCGCGACGAAACGTCTGATGAGCTATCGGAGGGTATCGCGGGCGCTATTTGTCCACGCTTACGCCATAGAAGGAGTTCAAGCCGAACGGACTGATCTTGAAGTCCTTCACCTTGGCGCTCATTGGCTGGTAGACGGTGGAGTGGGCGATCGGGGTGATCGGCACTTGCTGCTTGAGGATGTGCTGAGCCTGTTGGTACAGCTCAACCCGCTTGGCTTGGTCGGAGGTGGCCTTGGCCTGCTTGATCAGGTCGTCGTAGGGCTTGTAGCACCACTTGGAGAAGTTGTTGCCGTCGACTGCATCGCAGCCGTACAGGGTGCCCAGCCAGTTATCCGGGTCACCGTTGTCACCGCTCCAGCCGATCAGCATGGCGCCTTGCTCACCGCCCTTGGAGCGCTTGATGTACTCGCCCCATTCATAGCTGACGATTTTCGCCTTGATGCCGACCTTGGCCCAGTCGGCCTGAAGCATCTCGGCCATCAGCTTGGCATTGGGGTTGTACGGTCGTTGCACCGGCATGGCCCAGAGACTGATCTCGGTGCCTTCCTTGATGCCGGCTTCCTTGAGCAATTGCCTGGCTTTTTCTGGGTCGTACGGTGCGTCCTTGATGCTGGTGTCGTAGGACCACTGAGTCGGCGGGATGGCATTGGACGCGAGCTCGCCAGCGCCCTGGTAGACCGATTCGATGATCTGCTGCTTGTTGACCGCCATGTCCAGCGCTTCGCGGACCTTGAGCTGGGCCAGCGGGTTAGGGGTGGTGCTGCCCTTGAGCTTATCCATCACGTTGTAGGCGATGTAGCCGAGGTTGAAGCCGGCCTGATGGGGCATCTGTAGCTTGCTGTCTTCACTGAGCGGCTTGATGTCGGCCGGGCGCGGGAACAGGGTGACCTGGCATTCGTTCTTCTTGAGCTTCTGCATGCGCACCGACGCATCGGTGGTGATGGCGAAGATCAGGTTGTCGATCTTGACGTCCTCGGGTTGCCAGTAATCCTTGTTGCCCTTGAAGCGGATCTGCGCGTCTTTCTGGTACTTGCTAAAAACAAACGGGCCGGTACCGATCGGCTTCTGGTTGAGATCGGCAGGCTTGCCTTGCTTGAGCAGCTGTTCGGCGTATTCGGCAGACTGGATCGAGGCGAAGCTCATGGCCAGGTTCTGGATAAAAGCGGCGTCGACCTGGTTGAGGCTGAAACGCACAGTGTGCTCGTCGACCTTTTCGACCTGAGCGATGTTGCTGTCCATGCCCATGTCGGTGAAGTAGGGGAACTCGGTGGGGTAGGCCTTACGAAAGGGGTGATTCTTGTCGAGCATACGGTTGAAGGTGAACAGCACGTCGTCGGCGTTGAATTCACGGCTCGGCTTGAAGTAACTGGTGCTGTGGAACTTGACCCCTTCGCGCAGGTGGAAGGTGTAGGTCTTGCCGTCTTCGGCTACCTCCCATTTTGTCGCCAGGCCCGGGATCACCGTGGTGCCGCCGCGTTCGAACTGGGTCAGGCGGTTGAACACGGTCTCAGCCGAAGCATCGAAGTCGGTTCCGGTCGTGTACTGCCCGGGATCGAATCCCGCCGGGCTGCCTTCGGAGCAAAACACCAGATTGCTCGCGGCAAGGGCGGACGGGGTGCCGGCGAGCAAACCTGTGCCGAGCAGGAACGGAATGACTGCGTGTTTGAGCATGGTGGCCTCATTGTTGTCATTTTGGTGTGAGGCGGCCTCGTGAGCCGACCCTTGGATACTTATGCCGGGCGGATCGCCAATGCAACAGTCTCAAGGATAGCCAGTGGCTAGAATGTGGCACGAGCGTACATCAATGTCGCATCGATGTAAGTTTCGGCGAAGTTGATCGTTTGCGCGGGGTAAATGATGGCTTTTTGCCGAATATTTCAAGGTGGGGTGTCAAGCAAGATGCGCCTGATAGGCGCGTAGGAAAGTTCTGAAATGTGTGTAAGTGGGGCCGCAAAGCGGCCCCAAGCAGTGCGAAAGGTTTAGCCGTTAAGGCATCTGTACTTCGATCAGCCCATCGGCATTCATGCTGACCTCGCTGGTGCCGGCTTCAATGTCCGGCGTCGCCGCTTCGTCAGCCGCGCCCATGGCTTTCATCGCCATCGGTGCGCTGCGCAGGTAAGGGCGCGGGTAGCCGCTGCTATTGAGGTTCAGGTTGACCACCTTGTAGCCCTTGCCACCCAGTGCTTCGGTCGCCAGCTGGGCGCGGGCCTTGAACGCGTTGACCGCATCCTTGAGCAGCTCATCTTCGCTGGTCTTGCGGGTAGCGGGGGCGATCGAGAAGTCCATGCCGCCCATCTTCAGATCCTGCAGCAGATCGCCGGTAAGCTTGGACAAGGCCGGGAAGTCGGCGCTCTCCAGGCGCAACTCGGCGCGCTCGCGCCAGCCGGTGATCTTCTGGCCCTTGGCGTCGTACACCGGGTAGCTGTTGCGGCTGCCCTGGCTGATTTTCACTTCCTTGACCTGGCGGGCCTGTTGCACGGCCTTGTTCATGGTCTCGGTGATGTCCTTGGCGAGCTTGCCCGGATCGCTGTTCTGGGCTTCGCTGTACAGTGTCACGACCATCAGATCGCGCGGCACTTCCTTGCTGACTTCGGCGCGCAGCGAGACCTGGTTGTAGCGCGGCTCATCGGCAGCCAGCGCCGGCAGGCTGGCCAACAAGCCGCAAGAGAGAATGAAGGCAGTGCCGCGACGAGGAATTTGCATGTGTGACTCCTTGGCAAAATAGAGGCGCGGAGGCGTTGTATCCTTTCCACGCATGGCCGATCAGACCGGCAACAGTGTAGTGGGTTCACGCCTGCCATCAGCAAGCTGTGACAAAGTGTGGCGCTTTGCCGCATCGCTGCAGCGAGGGGCCCGGCTTCGGTATACTCCAGCCGATTTTCCTGGAGCACTCATCAGGAGAGCTCATGCTCGCTGCCGCCCATCCGCTGTCCGCTACACGCCAGAACCTCTGGCGCCTGACCGTCATTCGCGTCCTGGTCCTGGCTGCCCAGGCAGGCTCGGTGGGCGTTGCCTACTGGACCGAACTGCTACCGCTGCCCTGGTTGTCGCTGGTCGCGACGCTGGTGCTGTCGTCATTTCTGTGTGCCTTCACCGCCCTGCGCTTGCGCTTGTCGCTGCCGGTCACCGAGCTCGAGTACGCTTTCCAGCTGGCCTGCGACCTGCTGATTCACAGTGCCTTGCTGTATTACTCGGGCGGCTCGACCAACCCGTTCGTGTCGTATTACCTGGTGCCGCTGGCGATTGCCGCGGTGACCTTGCCGTGGCTCTATTCGCTGGTGCTCTCGGGCCTCGCCCTGGCGGCCTATAGCTTGCTGCTGGTGCAGTTCTACCCGCTCGAAACACTGCCGCTGGCCCGCGACAAGATGCAGGTCTATGGCATGTGGCTGAGTATCGCCCTGGCAGCAGCGGTGATTACCTTCTTTGCCGCACGCATGGCCGAGGAGCTGCGCCGTCAGGAGCAGCTGCGCGGCGAGCGGCGCGAAGAAAGCCTGCGCGACGAGCAGTTGCTGGCGGTTGCGACCCAGGCCGCAGGGGCCGCCCACGAGCTGGGTACGCCCTTGTCGACCATGAGCGTGCTGCTCAACGAGATGCGCCAGGATCACCACGACGCACAACTGCAGGAAGACCTGGCAATCCTTCAGGACCAGGTCAAACTGTGCAAACAGACCTTGCAGCAACTGGTGCGCGCCGCCGAAGCCAACCGGCGCATGGCGATCGTCGAACAGGACGTCACCGCCTGGCTGGACGAAGCGCTCAACCGCTGGCATTTGATGCGCCCGGAGGCCAGCTATCGCTTCCAGCGCCTGCGCGATGGCCAGGTGCCTCAGCTGTCGCCGCCGCCGGACCTCACCCAGGCCCTGCTAAACCTGTTGAACAATGCTGCCGATGCCTGCCCGGATGATCTGGAAGTACGCCTGGACTGGGACGCCCAGGACATCATCATCAGTATCCGCGACCATGGCCCGGGTATCCCACCGGCCATCGCCGAGGCCATCGGCAAACCTTTCTTTACCACCAAGGGCAAGGGCTTCGGCCTGGGCCTGTTCCTGAGCAAAGCCAGCGTCACGCGTGCGGGCGGCTCGGTGAAACTCTATAGTCATGAGCAGGGCGGCACGCTGACCGAGCTGCGCCTGCCCCATGGCAAGCGAGGAGATGAACAATGAGCGATGAAATTCAGGTCGAAGGCGAAGAGCTGCCGCATTTGTTGCTGGTGGACGACGACGCCACTTTCACCCGGGTCATGTCCCGTGCCATGAGCCGTCGCGGCTTTCGCGTGAGCACTGCCTCGTCGGCCGAAGAAGGCTTGATCCTGGCCCAGAACGACCTGCCGGACTACGCCGCGCTGGACCTCAAGATGGAGGGCGACTCCGGCCTGGTGCTGCTGCCCAAGCTGCTGGAGATGGACCCGGAGATGCGCGTGGTGATCCTCACCGGTTACTCGAGCATCGCCACCGCGGTCGAGGCGATCAAGCGCGGTGCCTGCAACTACCTGTGCAAGCCGGCCGATGCCGATGATGTGCTGGCGGCGTTGTTGTCCGAGCATGCCGACCTGGATTCGCTGGTGCCGGAAAACCCGATGTCGGTGGACCGCCTGCAGTGGGAGCATATCCAGCGCGTGCTCGGCGAGCATGAAGGCAATATCTCCGCGACCGCGCGGGCACTGGGCATGCACCGGCGCACGTTGCAGCGCAAGTTGCAGAAGCGTCCGGTACGCCGCTAGTCAGGTAGGTGTCGCCTGTGCGGGCCACTTCGCGGGGCACCCCCCTCCTGTAGGAGCGGGCTTGCCCCGCGAAGTGGCCCGTACAGGCGAGGCAAATGTCATGACCCCACTGCTTGTGTTTCCCGCGCCGCCGTCTTGTGCGCCAGCAGCGTGTAAATACAGGGCAAGACGAACAGGGTAAACAAGGTTCCGATCGACATCCCGGTGGCAATCACCATACCGATATCGAACCGGCTCACCGCCCCGGCGCCCGTGGCCAGAATCAACGGCACCATGCCAAACACCATCGCCGCCGTGGTCATCAGCACCGGCCGCAAGCGAATCGCCGCCGCTTCCTCGATCGCCTCACGAACCCCCAGGCCCTTGTCTGCGCGCAACTGGTTGGCAAACTCGACGATCAGGATGCCATGCTTGGTGATCAGGCCGATCAACGTCACCAGCCCGACCTGGGTATAGATGTTCATGCTCGACACGCCGAGAAACAACGGCAGCAACGCGCCGCAAATCGACAAGGGCACCGTCACCAGGATCACCAGTGGGTCACGGAAACTTTCGAACTGCGCCGCCAGTACCAGGAAGATGATCGCCAATGCCAGGCCAAACGTAACCCACAGCGCGCTGCCCTCCTGGACGAACTGCCGTGCTACCCCGGCGTAGTCCACCGAGAACCCCTCCGGTGCTTCTTCGCGGGCGATCTGCCGAACGGTGTCGAGCGCCTCGCTCATGCTCACGATCGGCACGCCCTGGATGATCGCCGAGTTGAGTTGCTGAAACTGGTTGAGCTGGCGCGGGCGAGCGCGATCGCTGAGGGTGATCAGGGTCGACAGCGCGAGCAACTGGCCTTGATCGTTCTTCACGTAATAGTTGTTCAGCCAGCCCGGGTTGTCCCGGTAGGCCCGTTCAACCTGGGCAATCACCTTGTAACTGCGCCCCTCGAGGGTAAAACGGTTGATCTCCGCTTCGCCCAGCAGCGTCGCCAGGGTACCGCCCAGGACATCCATCGACACGCCCATCTGCGCTGCCTTGGCGCGGTCGATATCGACCACCACTTCCGGTTTGTCGAAGGCCAGGTCGATGTCGAGAAAGGCGAACTTGCCCGAGGCCTGGGCGCGCTCCTTGACCCGTTGGGCGACCTCGAGCAAGGCCGGGTAGTCGCCAGCGGTATTGATCACGAACTGGAACGGCAGGCCTTCGCCGGTGCCGGGCAGCGACGGCAGGTTGAAGCCGAAGATCTGCAGCCCGCCGATCTCCTCGAGCTTGGCCTGGACCAGTGGCAACAACTCCATCTGGCTGCGTTCGCGCTCGTTCCAGGGCTTGAGCAGAAAGCCGCCGATCCCACTTTGCACGCCGTTGAAGCCGTTGATCTGGAACGACGAGTAGTACTCCGGGAAGCCCTTGAAGAGGGGCGTGAACTGATCGGTGTAGCTGTTCAGGTAATCGAGGTTGGTCGGCTGCGGCGCACTGCTGATCATGAAGATCACACCTTGGTCTTCGTTGGGGGCCAACTCGCTCTGAGTGAACTTGAGCAGCACCGGGATCAGGCACAGGATGATCACGGCGAACACCAGCACCACCGGCCGGCTGTTGAGCGTGCCATGCAGCAGGCGCTGGTAGCGAACCTTGAGCCCTTCGAAAATGACGTCGAGGCGATGCGCCAATCCCGTCGGGTTCTGCTCGCTGCGCAGGAGCAGGGCGCACATCATCGGTGACAGGGTCAGGGCAACGATGCCCGAGATGACCACCGCGCCGGCCAGGGTCAGCGCGAACTCCTTGAACAAGGCCCCGGTCAGCCCTTGCAGGAAGCCGATCGGTGCATACACGGCGGCCAGGGTGATGGTCATCGACACCACCGGCATGGCGATCTCCCGTGCGCCTTCAAGGGCGGCATCGAACGGCGTCTTGCCTTCTTCGATATGGCGGTGGATGTTTTCCACCACGACGATGGCGTCGTCGACCACCAGGCCGATGGCCAGGACCATCGCCAGTAGGGTCAGCAGGTTCAGCGAGTAACCCATCATCTGCATGAAGAACAGCACGCCGATCATCGACAGGGGAATGGTGATCACCGGAATCAGCACCGAACGCAGCGCGCCGAGGAACAGGAACACCACGACGATCACGATCAGCACCGCTTCGCCGAGGGTCTTGATCACCTCGTCGATCGAGGCCTGGATGAACAGCGTGGCGTCATAGGCGATGGACACCTTGAGCGCGGCCGGCAGTTGGCTTTCCAGCTCGGGCATGATCCGCCGCACTTCCTTGATCACTTCCAGCGGGTTGGCCGCCGGGGTCGCCTTGATGCCGATATACACCGACGGCGTGCCGTCGAACGAGCTGACCGTGTCGTAGTTTTCCGCGCCCATCTCGACCCGCGCCACGTCGCCGAGCAGCACCCGGGTATCGCCGTCGGTCTTCAGCGGCAGGGCGGCAAATGCCTCTGGCGACTTTAACTCGGTGGTGGCGTTGATGCTGGTGACCACGTACTCGCCCTTCACCTCACCGGCGGCAGAGAGGAAGTTGTAGCGGCGTACCGCCGCCGTGACGTCGTTGGCCGAGAGGCCGAAACCGGCCAGCTTCACCGGGTCGAGCCAGATGCGCATGGCGAACACCTGGTTGCCGAGGATTTCTGCTTCGGCCATGCCGGGCAGGGTGGCCAGCTTGGGCTGAATCACCCGCGACAGGTAGTCGGTGATCTGCGGGTTGCTCATCTGTTCGCTGTAGAAGCTGATGTACATCAGTGCCGAGGCATCCGCCGCTTCCTTGCTCAGCACCGGCGCTTCGGACTCTTGCGGCAGCTTGTTGCGCACTTCGTTGGCCTTGGCCAGCAGTTCGGTGAACAAGCGGTCGCTGTTGGCGCCGATGCGCGCGTAGATCGAAATGATCGAGAAGTTCTGCCGGCTTACCGAGGTCATGTAGTCGATGCCTTCGGCGCTGGCCAGGCTCTGTTGCAGCGGCTGGGTAATGTAGCCCTGGATGGTCTCGGCATTGGCCCCGGGGTAGGCGGTGGTCACCGTGATCAGGGCGTTTTCCATCTGCGGGTATTGGCGGATCTGCAGCTTGCTCCACGCCTGGAAGCCAAGCAGCAGGATCAGCAGGCTGACCACGCTGGCCAGCACCGGGCGGCGGATGAACGGGTCGGTGAACGCCATGCCAGCCTCCTGATCAGTGGGCGCCGGCGGCGCTTTGCGGGTTGTCGGTGGGCAAGGCCGGGGCCTGGGTAATGCGGATCGCCGCACCTGGGGTCAGCTTCAGCTGCCCGGCGCTGACCACCCGATCGCCCGCCTTGAGGCCTTCGCTGACCACTACCAGGCCATCGCGGCGTTCGCCGGTGCGTACCGTGCGCTGTTCGGCGATCAGTTGCGGCTGGCCGTCGGCAGTGTTTTCCGGCTGGCCGTCTTTATCTTTTTTCGGGCTGACCACATACACCGAGTTGCCATACAGGGTGTAGGTGATGGCGCTTTCCGCCACTACCACCGCTGGTTGCGGGTTGGGCAGCAGTACCAGCAGGTTGGCGAACATGCCTGGCAGCAGCTTGCGCTGCGGGTTGGCCAGGGTGGCGCGTACCAGCAGGTTGCGCGTGCTTTCCTCGACCTTGGGGTTGATTGCGCTGAGGCTGGCGGTGAAAGTCTGCCCTGGGAAGGCCGCGACCTGCAGCAGTACCTGCTGGCCGAGGGCGAGCTGTGTCAGTGCCTGCTCGGGAACGTTGAAGTCGACGTAGAGGCTAGAGAGGTCCTGCAGGGTGGCGATCACCGTCCCGCTGGCGACGAATGCCCCTACATCCACCTGACGAATGCCGATGGTGCCGTCGAAGGGTGCCTTGATGCTCTTTTTTTGCAGGGATGCGCGAAGTTGTTCGACCACCGCCTGGTTGCGCAGGTACTGGGCATTGAGTCGATCGTATTCTCCGCGGGAAATCGCCTGGTCGCCGACCAGTTGGCGGCCGCGGCCGAAGTCGACCTTGGCCAGGCCAAGGTCAGCCTGGGCGGTGCCGAGCAGGGCGGTTTCTTCGCCGCTGTCGAGTTGCAGCAACAGCTCGCCAGCCTTTACTTGCTGGCCGGACTCGAAGTGCAGTGATTTGACCGTGCCGGCCACTTCCAGGCTCAGCTCGACGCCCTGCAGCGCTTTCAAGCTGCCAACGGCGGGCAGGCGTTGTTGCCACTGGCGCTGTTCGGCGGTCACGGCAGTGACGCTGATCGGCGGCTTGGGCGCGCTGAATACCTGGATCTGCTGGTAGATCGAGAAGGCCTTGTAGCCCCCGAGCATCAAGACGATCAGCAGCACGACGGCCAACATGATCAGCATGCGGCGGCGCAGCATAGGTCCACTTCCTTGGAAACGTGATTGTTATAGGTCTGGCACGACCACGGGCGATCCTGCCCACGTGCGGATGGGAAGAGTATTGCCTGTTTTCAGGAAAGTGGCTAAGAAAGAGGGGATGTGTGGCTGGGCTGGCCTCTTCGCGGGGCAAGCCCGCTCCTACAGGTACAGCGTCCGGCGCAGGCACTGTGGTGTACAGGTACAGCGCTGATCCTTGGAACGGCGCTACCCCTGTAGGAGCGGGCTTGTCCCGCGAAGAGGCCCGCCAGTCAAGCCAGATGCAGGTGGTTATCCCAGAACCCGGACGGCAATTCCATCGGCTGGCCGACCAGCTCTGCCTTGCGGCAGTCATAGAACCGGCAGCGGCCTTGCCCGGACGTGACGACAAAGCCATCTTGCACCGCCCCGACCCCGGCACAGTCCGGCATCGGTGCATCGAGCTTCACCGCAGCGCTGTCGAGGTCCCAGATAAACAGCCGGTTGGCCCGCGGTGCCGTCAATGCCACCAGGCGCAGGTCGCTGTGAATGGCGACGCTGGCCGTGTACTGGGCCATCGACTGCAGTTGCCGCTCGGCCACCGGAAACGCCTGGAACGGCTCGCCCGGACGCTTGATCGCCAGCAACTCGGCGGTCTCGTCGGCATCGCCCATGAACTGCTGGCAAGCGACGACGGTACCGTCGCTGCCGATGCCCAGGTGACGCACGCTGTTCATCTGCTGGGCGAGGGTTTCCTTGGACAACAGGGTGCCATCGCGCTGCATCAGTACCAGACTCGGCTCCATGGCATTGAGGTTCATCTCGACCCGGCTCTCGGCCTCGGTGCGGATGCCGCCGTTGGCCACCACCAGGGTTTCACCGTCCGGCAGCCACGACACCTGATGCGGACCGATGCCGTGGGTCGGGATCTCGCCGCTGTGGACCAAGCGCTCACCCTCGAAGCGGTAGACACCGAGTACGCCACGCCCGGGGTCGCTGGTGTCGTTCTCGGTGGCATACAGCCATTCGCCGCTGCTGTGGATCACCGCGTGGCCATAGAAGTGCCTGTTCGGTTGCGAACGCAGCGTCTGCAGCAGGCGCCCGTCACGCAAGTCGACCAGGTAGCTTTCGGTACCCGGGCGGCGGGCGACGAACAGCGCGATCGGCAGCTCGGGGTGGTTGATGATGTCGTGGCAACGCTGGGCCACCTCGGTGGCGAACACCTGGCTACCGTCCAGGCGGTAGCCCACCGCGTAGTGCTTGCCGTCGCCGTCATCGCGCGCCGAAAGCAGCAAAGGTTCGCTGCCTTTGTTACGGAACAGGCTCCAGCCGCCCAGAGTCAGGGCGCTGAGCAATACGCTACCGAGTTTGATTGCCTGGCGTCGCAACATGATCAGTCACCGTCGTTGGCATTGAAGCCCAGCTGGATGTTCAACGCCTTGGCCAGTTCACCTTCGTGCAGGCGGTGGACGACGTTGAGGCTGTCGTAGATCTGGTTGAGCGACTGTTTGCCGGCGTCGTCGGCGAGCAGCTCGCCCAGGGTCTTCTGGTTGTCAGCCAGCAGTTTGATCGAGGTGGCGTAGGCGTCGTCGATCTTTTCCGCCAGCGCGCTCTGGTCTTTGCCGAGCAAGCCACGCAAGCCTTGGTTGTCGACCCCGACCCAGACTGCCTGGGCAGCCTTCAGACTGGCCTCCAGGCTCTTCATCGACGAGTGGCTGCGCCAGGCTTCAGCCTGCAACGGCTGGGCGATGCCCTTGCTCTGACGGCCCATCGGCGCGCCGAGTTTTTTCTTCAGGGTGTCCAGCGCGGTGACCTGGGCACGGAGCAGGTCGGCGATTGCCTCGTGCGAGTCGGCGTAGCGCTGGTTAGGGAACTTGGTCATTTGCGAGAGCATGCCGTCGGTGCTGTTCCAGCCCTTGAGGATCTCTTCGGCGAGGGCCTTCTGATGCTCGCCGATGGCGACTAGCAGCGGGCAGTAGCGGGCCTTCTGCTCGGCAGTGGCGATGTCTGGCTTGCTGTCGAAGAGGATGTACTCGTAGGCCGACAGACCGCGCACAACGACGCTGGACTTGCCCAGGCTCTCGCTGTCGATTGGCTTGTCGCCGTTGACCAGTTGCTCGACCTGACGGCCAACCAGGTTTTTCTTGTCAGGCCAGAACTGCACCTGCCATGGGCGGTTACCTTCGGCCAGCGGGCCGACCAGCAGCGGTTGCAGCTCGGCCCAGGCCTTCTGCGCATTGAGGAAGTCGGCGCGGGCGGCATCCAGCGTGGTCTTGCCTTCGCAGTACGACAGGGCGCTGGTGGCCAGTTGGCGGTCGGCTTCGACCCAACGGCTGTAGGTCGGCAGGATCACCTGCTTGGCGATGGCGGCGGAGGTCACCGCTTGCGGGTCCTGCGGCGAGCAGGCGCCCAGAGCGAGTGCGGCGAGGCTGGTGAACAACAGTTTGGGTCGGAACATGCCCGGCTCCTTGCGCGTTTAAAGTGAATTCAGGAAAGCCAGCAACGCAGTGCGTTGCTCGGCATTGAAGGTCAAGACCTGGTCGCGTGCCCGCTGCGCTTCGCCGCCGTGCCAGAGCACGGCCTCGAGCAGGTTGCGCGCGCGGCCATCATGAAGCAATTGGCTATGGCCACTGACCGCCTCGCTGAGACCGACGCCCCACAGGGGCGGGGTGCGCCAGTCCTGGCCGCTGGCAGCAAACTCGCTGCGGTTGTCGGCCAGGCCCGGGCCCATGTCGTGCAGCAGCAGGTCGCTGTAGGGGCGGATGAGCTGATTGGCCAGCTCCGGCTCTGCGGCATCGGCGGTGGTGGTGAACTGGGGGGTATGGCAGGCTTGGCAGCCGGCCTCGAAGAACAGGTTCTTGCCGGCCAGCACCTGTGGCGCATTTACATCGCGTCGGGCCGGCACGGCCAGGTTGCGGGTGTAGAACGTGACCAGGCGCAAGATATTGTCGCTGACTTCCTTTTCGCCGTTGGCACCGTCGCCGTTGGGCGCGGCCAGGCAATCGGTCTGCGCCTGGGTGCAGTCATCCTTGGGTTGCAAGGTGCTGGTCAGGCCCATGTCGCCGGCGAAGGCATGCACGTTCTGCTGATTGACGTTGGGCTGGCCGGCCTTCCAGCCGAAGCGGCCAAGCACGGTCTTGCCTTGGGCGTCATCCCAGACCTGATTGGCGCGGCCCCTGATGCCATCGCCGTTGCGATCGTCGGGGTCGGCATTGGCCAGGATGGCTGCATCGGGGATCGCTTCGAGCAGGCCCAGGCCTATCATCGGCGGGGCTACCCGGGCCGAGAACCGGGTGTCGGGGTGCATGGCGCCATAGCCAAGTCGGGTGATCTGCAGGGTGGGTCGACGCAGTTCGACACTGTGGCCGTCGGCGAAGGTGACTGTCTCGGGCTGATACGTCACGCGCACCTTGCCCTCAGGGGCGACACCGGGGATGGCCATGTCCTGCAGCTGGGTGCCGTAGACCGGCTCGGGGACGACGCCCAGGCGTTCGATTTCCTTGGCGTAGGCCGGTTGATCGGGGATCGACAGGCGTACCAGCATTGATACCGCATTGCTCGCATCGGGCTCGGGCGGGTGGCCGCGGCCGTCACGCACGTGGCAGTTCTGGCAGGCGTTGGTATTGAACAGTGGGCCAAGGCCATCACGGGCGGTGGTGGTCGCGGGGGCGATCACCCAAGGGTTGCGAAAGAAGCTGTTGCCGACGGCAAAATCCAGCCGGCGCTCTGCCGAGAGGTTGGCTGAGGGCAGCGAATAGGCATTGCGGTCTGCGCGCAGGACAGTCGCCTTGCCACCGGACAGGGCCTCGCCCGGCTCGGCCTGGGTGAAACGCGGCGCGTCGTCACAGGCGGCAAGAGCAGTAGCCAGCAGCAGGGGGCTTAGGCGGAGCAAGGACATCAACAATCCTGGGCATGGGCGAAAAACCGGCGTGCAAGCTTAGCAGGATGAGGTTTGTTGAATAAGAGCAATTTGCAATTACTGGATGAAATCGGTGTCAGGTGGCGGCACTTGGTCCTGGAAAAGTTTGTCCTTCCCGCGTGCCTGCAACAAAAAAAAGGCGACCCGAAGGCCAATGCCGGTCAGTTAAGACGAGGTCGCCTGTTTTGGGGCCGCTTCCACAATGTCCGCGCCTGCCCTGTAAATAGCGGCATGCACGATCCGTGTGGGAGCGGCCTTGTGTCGCGAAAGGGCTGCAAAGCAGCCCCCGGCGTCTTAACTGACCGGCATTGACCCGAAGGCCGCCTTTTTCAAATCGCTACGAACCGATCAGAACTCGTGATCAGCCGTATCCGGATTCAGGTTGGCAATCCCCAGCTTGCCTGCAGCCTGCTCGATCGCACCGGTCTGCTTGACCAGCGAAGCGATGGCGTCACGCACGATCTGGTTGCCGGCAGTGTTATCGGCAGCGATCAGTTGGTCGTAGTGCTCGCCTTTGAGCGCATGATCAACGATCACCTGGATCTTCGCCTCGGTGGCTTCCAGGTCAGCCTTCAAGGTGGCGTCGGCGGCCGGGTCGACCTTGGCCACCAGCGACGACAGGCTCGGGCCAGTCAGCTTGCTGCCATCGGCACGGGTGTACTCGCCCAGGTAGACGTTGCGGATACCCTTGGCGTCGTAGAAGTGCGAGTAGTGGGTGTTGTCGCTGAAGCAGTCGTGCTCGTCTTCCGGCGAGTTGGCTTCCAGGGAAACCTTCATGCGCTCGCCCGCCAGTTCACCCAGCGACAGGCTACCCATGCCGAACAGCATCTTGCGCACGCCATCGGTGACCGGCTCGGCCTCGAGGGTGGCGCGGTAGTTGTCGGCGACGTTCGGCGCCCAGTTGCCGACCATCTCTTCGAGGTCCTTGACCAGCAGGTCGGTGGCTGCTTTCAGGTAGGCACGGCGACGGTCGTTGTGACCGCCGGTGGCGCCGGTACCTTCAAGGTAATCGGACGCCGGACGGTTGCCAGCACCGGGGCCAGTGCCGTTCAGGTCCTGGCCCCAAAGGAGGAATTCGATGGCGTGGTAGCCGGTGGCGACGTTGGCTTCCGAACCGCCCAGCTCGTTCAGGCTGGCCAGCTTCTCGGGAGTGATGTCCTTGACGTCGATCTTGTCTTCGCCGACCTGGATCTCGGTGTTGGCGATGATGTTGGCGCTGGCCGCAGGGTTACCCAGGGCGTGCTCGTAGCTCTTGTCGACGTAGTCGATCAGGCCTTCGTCCAGGGGCCAGGCGTTAACTTGGCCTTCCCAGTCGTCGATGATGGTGTTGCCGAAGCGGAACGCCTCGCTCTGCAGGTAAGGAACGCGCGAGGCGGCCCAAGCGTCCTTGGCAGCCTTCAGGGTTTCGTCGTTGGGCTTGGCGAGAAACGCGTCGACGGCGCTCTGCAGGGTCTTGGCGGTGCTCAGCGAGTCGCTGTAGACGGCCGAGACCAGTTCGGCATAGTGCTTGACTACAGCTTTGCCAGCGGCTTCGTCGATCGCCCCGGGCGCTGCGGCGGCGGTGCTG
This sequence comes from Pseudomonas sp. BP8, assembly GCF_017875955.1. Lineage (GTDB taxonomy): Bacteria > Pseudomonadota > Gammaproteobacteria > Pseudomonadales > Pseudomonadaceae > Aquipseudomonas. The sequence goes on from NZ_JAGINK010000001.1 coordinate 1,665,363, forward strand.
GCGGCAGCAGGTGCCTGGGCTTGCGGTGCGGCAGCCTTGTCGTTCTTGCCTTCGCCGCAACCGGCGAGAGCGATGGCGATGGCCAGCAGACTGGCGGAAGCCAGGGGCATACGAATCATTGTTGGTTTTCCTGCGTCGTGTGGTTGGACCATTGGGTAGGACGGTGCGCCGTGGCACGCGAAACCGCAACATCATGCGAAAGATTTGCATTTGCTGTAAAGGGTTGGGCATTGAATTCATCAAAATGCCCGCTCGCGGTGCGTTCTCGGGGCTGGCAGCGCTTACAGCACTGACGCCTGGTTGCGCTGGGCCTGCTTGAGGAATGCAGTCAGCTCGCGCGCTGAGAGCGGCTTGCTGTAGTGATAGCCCTGACCCTCGTGGCAGCCTTGGGCGATGATGTAGGTCTCTTGCTCGGCGGTTTCCACGCCCTCGGCAATAACCTGCATGCCAAGGCTTTTGCCGAGCTGAATGATGGCGCGAACGATGGTCGCGTCGTCATCGTCGTCAAGCAGGTCCTGGACGAAGCTTTTGTCGATCTTGATCTTGTCCAGCGGCAGCGATTTCAGGTAGCTGAGCGAGGAGTAACCGGTGCCGAAGTCGTCGATGGCGATCAGCGCACCGGAGCGGCGCAGGCTGAGCAGGTGCTGGGCGGCGGTACTGATGTCTTCCATCAGGCCGGTTTCGGTGACCTCCAGCTCAAGGCTGCGCGGCGGCAGGCGGTAGGCCTGGAGCAGGTTGTTGACCACCCGCGGCAGCTCGTTGTGGTGCAGTTGTACGGTCGACAGGTTGACCGCCATGCGCAGTTCGCTGAAGCCTTGATCGTGCCACTCGCGCAGTTGTCGGCAGGCCTGGTCGAGCACCCATTCGCCGATGGCAATGATGTTGCCGTTTTGTTCGGCCAGCGGAATGAACTGGTCCGGCGGCACCATGCCCAGCTCTGGATGTTGCCAGCGCAGCAGGGCTTCGACGCCCACCACGCGGTGATCGCGGTAGCTGATCTGCGGCTGGTAGACCAGGTACAGCTGGTTGCGTGGCAGGGCTTCACGCAGGTCTTTTTCCAGCTCGCGGCGGCGGCGCATCTCGCTGTCGACGCTGGCGATGTAGAACTGGTAGCGATTGCGCGAACGGGCCTTGGCCAGGGTCATGGTCTGTTCGGCTTTTTGCAGCAGCTTCTCGGTACTGTCGCCGTCTTCCGGGAACAAGGTGATGCCGATGGTCGCGCGCAGGCGAATTTCCTTCAGGTCGACGGCGAATGGCGCTTCGAGGTCGTCGAGGATGCTTTGCGCCAGTTCGGCGGCCTCGTAGGGCTGTTCGATATCGGCCTGGACCAGAGCGAATTGATCGCCGCCCAGCCGCGCCAGGGCGCCGAGACGGCCGCTGTGGGCGCGCAGGCGGTCGGCCAGGGCCAGCAGCAGCTGGTCGCCGACCTGGTAGCTGAACTGTTCGTTGATGCTCTTGAAGTCGTCCAGGCCGACGCACAGCACGGCCACCCTGCGTTGCAGGCGACCGCCGTCGACGAGGATCTTGTCCAGTTGCTGTTGCAACTGCTGGCGGTTCGGCAGGCCGGTCAGGAAGTCATACTGGGCCATGCGCTGCAGGCTGTTCTCGGCTTCGTGGCGCAGGTGGGTATTGCGCTCAATCGAAGCCAGCAGCTGGTTGGCCGTGTTGACCCATAGCCCCAGCTCGTTGCGCTCATGGCCCTTGATCAGGGGGATCTGGTGCTGGCTGGGGCGATCGGGGTTGATCTGGGTGAGATGCTCGATGATCTTTGACAGGGGTTTGGTCAGCATCCAGTGATAGATCAGGTACAGCACCAGGCCCATGGCCAGTGCGCGCAGCACCCCGGAAATGAAGATGATCACCGCGTTGATCAGGAAGCCTTCGCCATAGGCGGCGGTGTCGAGGGTGATGCTCAGGTCGCCGTAGTATTCGCTGTAGGGGCCGCGGCCGACCAGTTGCGTGGTGTAGGTGCGTTCCTGGCCGAGGAGCAGGTCGGTCAGCCAGCGCATGGACATGTCCTGCAGGGGGCGGGACTTTTCTGCCAGCATGGTTTCGTTGGGGTGGCCGATCGAGGCCATGCGCACGGATTCGTCCTGGAACAGGCCTTCAATCACCTGCATGCCCATCTCTCGGTCGAGGCTGTACACCGCTTGGGTCGACGGGTCTCGGAACATGTCGAGGATGCGCTGGGCATCATTGTTGACGGCTTGGCGGGTCTTGTAGGTGTCGTAGACGATCTGCGCACAGCTGAGCACGACGCCAACTGCCAGCGCCGAGAGGAGCACTACCCTGAGCAACTTGACCGACAAGCTGTTCCGAAATTCCAGCTTCAATGGGGTTTCCTTAATCCACGCGCACGCCATTATTTTGCCATCAGACTTGGCAATACACTATCGACCCATTGCCTGGGTACTGTATCGGTTGAGCTGGCCTGCGACTTGAGTGCGATACGGCAACTTTCCCGAGGTTTGATGTTAGCGCGCTATGCGTGCGGAGCAAGAGCTGGAGGGCTAGCTGGGCGTGAAAAAATGCCGCGATTTGGTGGGGGTTAGTCAGGCTGGGGAAAGCATTAGTTTTACTATTGATCAGGGCTGATTGGTGTAGGTTTTTGAGGGTGAGTGTGCTGACAAACGGGGCGCGAGTCTCCTGTCTGTTGGGGGGGGCTGGGCTTGAGGTCGTGGGCTTATCCATTTGATGTGGTGGCTTTTCGGGCCCCTTCTGCCCTTACGGCGGGTCACTTTTTTTCTTGGAAAAAAGTAACCAAAAACCGCTTGCTCCTGCATCCGGCCCCTACGCTGCGCTTCGGGGTTCCCTCGCTCCGGTCTTGCTCCGGGAGGACCGCGCTGTACGGCCCATCCTGGGCCTCAGCGCTTTCCGGCCATCCATGGCCTCCACCTCCCTACGCAAGACCTGCGCTCGGCCTCCTGAAGTCGCTGGTAGATCAGAGCAAGATCAAGATCAACAGCCAGGGCAACGGCAGGCGAATCGCTGCGCTCTCGCTTTGTTTATTTACCAGCGGATTTGTGGGGTGGCTGGCAGGGCTCCGCCCTGCGACTTGCATTGGCAGTACCGGCCTCTTCGCGGGACAAGCCCGCTCCTACAGGGATTGCGCAAATTTTGAATTCGGCGCTGTACGGGCCTTTTCGCGGGGCATGTCGGATCGCCGCACCGCCGCACCAACAGGATTGGCGCAGATTTTGAACCCGGCGCAAAAACCTGTAGGAGCGGGCTTGTCCCGCGAAGAGGCCCGAATATCCACCACACCTGCCACTATCAAAGACAACGCCAGCCCAGACGCCACCCGTAACTTCGCGACTTCAGGAGGCCGAGTGGAGGTCTTGCGCAGGGAGGTGGAGGCCATGGATGGCCGGAAAGCGCTGAGGCCCAGGATGGGCCGTACAGCGCGGTCCTCCCGGAGCAAGACCGGAGCGAGGGGACCCGCAGCGCAGCGGAGGGCCGGATGCAGGAGCAAGCGGTTTTTGGTTACTTTTTTCCAAGAAAAAAAGTGACCCGCCGTAAGGGCGGAAGGGGCCAGTGGCACCACCACATCAAATGGATAAGCCCACAATGCCTAAGCCAGCCAGCCAGCCAAGCCAACAGCTCATCTCCCCCTAACAATCCATCAAGAACCACAAAAAAACCCGGCCGAGACCGGGTTCTTTACAAGGCAATCTGAAACGAATCAGGCCTTGAAGGTATTGCCTTCGAACTGCTCGGCAACGAACTTCCAGTTGACCAGGTTCCAGAACGCCTCGACATACTTGGGACGCACGTTACGGTAGTCGATGTAGTAGGCGTGTTCCCAGACATCGCAGGTCAGCAGCGGGGTGTCGCCGCTGGTCAGCGGGCAGCCGGCGCCGATGGTGCTGGCCAGGGCCAGGGAACCGTCAGCCTTCTTCACCAGCCAGCCCCAGCCGGAACCGAAGGTGCCGATCGAAGTCTTGCTGAACTCTTCCTTGAACTTGTCGAAGGAACCGAACGCAGCGTTGATCGCTTCAGCCAGAGCGCCAGTCGGTTGGCCGCCAGCGTTTGGCGCCAGGCAGTTCCAGTAGAACGTGTGGTTCCAGACTTGAGCGGCGTTGTTGAAGATGCCACCCGAAGAGGTCTTGACGATCTCTTCCAGGGTCTTGCCTTCGAATTCGGTGCCTGGGACCAGGTTGTTCAGGTTCACGACATAGGTGTTGTGGTGCTTGTCGTGGTGGTACTCCAGGGTTTCCTTGGAGATGTGCGGCTGCAGGGCATCGTGGGCGTACGGCAGCGGCGGCAATTCAAAAGCCATGGTAACTCTCCTGATTCAGGTCTACTTCGCGGTTTGCGCAAGGCCGATCACGGGCGGCCCGGTACACGTCGGCGAGTTTGTACTCTTTGCGACGCAAGCTCTGGACTATATCACCAGCCCCCGCGCATAACCACGCAACAACTATAGGGATTAGAGGTTCCAGAGCGGTTGCCCAGGCTAGACCAATGGCCTTCAGTCGAGGATCAACTGCGCGGCAACGGCAAACATCATCACCGCCACCATCAGGTCGAGCAGGCGCCATGTAGTTGGCCGCGCCAGCCATGGCGCCAGCCACGCAGCGCCCAGGGCAAGGGTGAAGAACCACACCAGCGAGGCACTGGCTGCGCCCGCCACGTAGGCACCGGGAACACTCTGCTGGGCGCCCAGCGAGCCGATCAGCAGTACCGTATCGAGATACACGTGCGGGTTGAGCAAGGTCACCGCGAGGGCGCTGAGCAGTACCGCCCGGCGCGAACGTGCGCCCTGGCCCTGCTGTTGCGCCAGGCTCTGCCGGGAACACGCCCGTTGCAGCGCTTTGGCGCCATACCAGATGAGAAATGCCGCACCCCCCCAGCGGGCAGCGGCAAGCAGCATCGGGTTGTGCGCCAGCACCGTCGCCAGGCCGAACACCCCAGCCGCCACCAGCAGCGCGTCACACACCACGCAGAGGATGGCCACCGGCAAGTGATGCTCGCGGCGCAGGCTCTGGGCCAGGACAAAGGCGTTCTGCGTACCAATGGCCATGATCAGGCCAAAGGCGACCAGCATGCCGTTCATGTAACTCTGCCACATAGCGGGAACACTCCACTGGCGCCGACCCACTCGCCGACGCGTATTGCCTGATTGAATGCTGGTCATTGTGGGTAACGCCGCTGTATAAGAAAAACAAATAAAGCTGATCAGGCATTAGAGAAATAGATGTTCGACTACAAGCTGCTCGCCGCCCTCGCCGCGGTGATCGAACAAGGCGGCTTCGAGCGCGCGGCGCAGGTTCTGGGCCTGTCGCAATCGGCTATCTCCCAGCGCATCAAGCTGCTTGAAGCGCGGGTGGGTCAGCCGGTGCTGGTACGCGCCACGCCGCCAAGCCCGACCGAAGTCGGCCGGCAGTTGCTCAACCATGTGCAGCAGGTGCGTTTGCTTGAGCGCGATCTGCAGGCTCAGGTGCCTGCGCTTGACGAGGGGGGCATGCCGGAGCGTCTGCGCATCGCACTCAATGCCGACAGCCTGGCGACCTGGTGGGCGGGGGCGGTGAGCCAGTTTTGCGCCGAGCAGCAGGTGTTGCTCGATCTGGTGGTCGAGGACCAGGAGGTTGGCCTCAAGCGCATGCGTGCCGGCGAAGTGGCGGCCTGCCTGTGTGGCAGCGAGCGGCCGGTGGCCGGCGCACGCAGCCTGCCCCTGGGCGCGATGCGCTACCGGGCGCTGGCCAGCCCGCGCTTCATGGCGCGCTATTTTCCGCAGGGTTTCGCGCCTGAGCGACTGGCGCGCACCCCGGCGATCGTGTTCGGCCCGGATGATTTCCTGCAGCATCGCTACCTGGCTTCACTGGGTATCGAAGACGGTTTTCTGCATCACCTGTGCCCGTCTTCAGAAGGGTTCCTGCGCATGGCCGAAGCTGGGGTAGGCTGGGGACTGGTCCCGGAGCGGCAGGCCGCGGCGCAGATGCAGCGTGGCGAATTGGTGGAAATCTGTGCCGATACGCCTATCGATGTGCCGCTGTACTGGCATCATTGGCGCAATGGCGGGCAATTGCTCGCTCAGTTGACCGAGCACCTGCGCCAGATGGCGCCGGGCTGGCTGGTGCCGTTGTAGGCGCGAGCGACGTCAACTGCATCTGAAATCTGGCAAGGCGGAGTGTCACATGCGAATTCTGGTCACCGGCGCGAGCGGCTTCATCGGCGGACGCTTTGCGCGTTTTGCCTTGGAGCAAGGTCTTGACGTTCGGGTCAACGGCCGGCGTGCCGAAGGCGTGGAGCATCTGGTCAGGCGCGGCGCGCAGTTCATTCCTGGCGATCTGGGCGATGCCGAGCTGGCCCGGCGCCTGTGCCAAGGCATCGACGCCGTGGTGCATTGCGCGGGTGCAGTGGGTAGCTGGGGCCGCTATCAGGATTTCCACCAGGGCAATGTGGTGGTCACCGAGAATGTCGTCGAGGGCTGCCTCAAGGAGCATGTGCGCAGGCTCGTACACCTTTCATCGCCTTCGCTGTACTTCAATGGCCGCTCGCGCCTGGACATCCGCGAAGAGCCGCTGCCGCGGCGCTTCCATGACCATTACGCGAGCACCAAATACCTCGCCGAGCAGAAGGTTTTCGGCGCCCAGGAATTCGGCCTCGAGGTGCTCGCCCTGCGCCCGCGCTTCGTCACGGGTGCGGGTGATGCGAGTATTTTTCCCCGGCTGATGCAGATGCAGCGCAAGCGCCGCCTGGCAATCATTGGCAACGGCCTGAACAAGGTCGACTTCACCAGCGTGCACAACCTCAACGAGGCGTTGCTCAGCGCGCTGTTCGCCGATGAGCAGGCGCTGGGCCAGGCCTACAACATCAGCAATGGCCAGCCGCTGCCGCTGTGGGACGTGGTCAACTATGTCATGCGCCAGATGCAACTGCCGCAGGTCACCCGGTACCGTTCGCCAGGCCTTGCCTACAGCATGGCGGCGCTCAACGAAGCGGCCTGCATGCTGTGGCCGGGGCGGCCGCAACCGACCCTGTCGCGGCTCGGCGTGCAGGTCATGAGCAAGGACTTTACCCTCGACATCAGCCGCGCCCGACAGTACCTGGACTACCGCCCGCAGGTCAGCCTGTGGACCGCGCTGGATGAATTCTGCGGCTGGTGGAAAAACCTCCCGGGCCATCAGTGAACCTGTCCTGCGGATGATGGTCATCAGTGCGCCGCGCAAGCGGTTTATACTCATGCCTCTTTGCTATTACTGTGGTTGAAAGCACCCATGCGTAACGATCTTCGCGACGATATCGACGACGTGCCCCCTTTGCGTGCCGGCACCCGTGATGACCATGAACTGCTCCCTGAGCACGTGGCGCGCAGCCGCCAGAAGGCCGCCCGTCCAGCCAACACCGCGCCGCTCTGGGCCTTGCTGTGCGCTTCGTTCATTGCCCTGGCGGGCTTGGGCTGGTGGAGTTTCCAGCAGATCTCGCTGATGGAGCAGCAGTTGGTGGCCACTCAGGAGAGCTTTGCTCGTATCAGCGAAGAGGCCGCCGGACGCTTGCAGGCGATCAGTGGCAAGGTCGAGGCCAGTGATGCCAGCGTCAATACGGGCAGTGAGGCGCTGAAGCTGCAGATCCGCCAGTTGCAGGCGAGCCTGGCGGAGCAGGGCAAGCAGCAGCAGGGCGTCGCGGGCCAGGCCGGGGATCTGGGCAAGCGCCTGGAGCAGGTCCTGGCTGACACCCGTGAGCAGCAGAAGACGGTGACTGAGCTGCAGGGCCAGTTGCAGGCGCAGCTGAAGGCGGTCAATGCCGAATTGGCAGCGCTCAAGTCGGGGCAGCTGGATGGCGGCAAGCTGGACACCGAGTTGAAGACCCTGAGCAACGAAATTGCCGCGCTGAAGAAACAGGGCAATCCGAGCGCGGCGATCGAGAGCCTGGAGCAGGACGTGCTGGTGCTCAAGAGCCAGGCCGACAACCGTCCTGCAGCGGCGAGCGGCGCCTCGGTGCAGGAGTTCGATGCGTTCCGTGGGCAGACCACGCGTAACCTGAACACCTTGCAGAACCAGGTGCAGAACCTGCAGCAGCAGATCAACGCCCGGCCTCAGCAGTAGCCGCAAGGGGCCGCAAAGCGGCCCCTCTTTTCAGTTACAGGCGCGGATAGTCGATGTAGCCCACCGGTCCCTTGCCATAAAAGGTCTCCGGCCGCGCCTCGTTCAATGGCGCATCAGCTGCCAGCCGCGCCGGCAGGTCCGGGTTGGCAATGAACGGCACGCCAAACGCGACCGCATCGGCCGTGCCGCTGGCCAACGCCGCATTGGCACCGGCTTTGTCGAACCGCTCGTTGACGATGTATGGCCCGCCAAACGCTTCCTTGATCATCGGACCAATGCTGTCATCGGCCTGCTTCTCACGCGAGCAGATAAACGCGATGCCGCGCTTGCCCAGCTCCCGGGCAACATACGTAAAGGTCTCGAGCCGATCCGCATCGCCCATGTCATGGGCATCGGCACGCGGTGCCAGGTGCATGCCGACGCGGCCCGCGCCCCACACCTCGATCACCGCGTCGGTCACTTCCAGCAACAAGCGTGCGCGGTTCTCCAGCGATCCGCCGTAGCGGTCGTTACGCTGGTTGGTGCTGCTCTGCAGGAACTGGTCAAGCAGGTAACCATTCGCCCCGTGGATCTCCACGCCATCAAAGCCGGCCGCCTTGGCGTTCTCGGCACCCACCCGGTAGGCGTCGACGATGTCGGCGATCTCTTCGCTCTCCAGTGCGCGCGGGGTCGGGTAGTCGGCCAGTGGGCGAACCAGGCTGACATGGCCCTTGGCGGCAATTGCGCTTGGCGCCACCGGCGACTCGCCATTGAGGTAGCTGGGGTGGGAAATCCGGCCGACGTGCCACAGTTGCAGGAAGATTCGCCCGCCGGCGGCATGGACGGCCTTGGTCAGGTTGGTCCAGCCGCGCACCTGGTCGTTCGACCAGATCCCTGGGGTGTCCGGATAGCCGACGCCCATCGGCGTTACCGAGGTCGCCTCGCTGAGGATCAGCCCGGCACTGGCGCGCTGTACGTAGTATTCGGCCATCAACGCGTTGGGCACCCGGCCTTCATCGGCGCGGCAACGGGTCAGTGGCGCCATGATGATGCGGTTGGGCAGTTGCAGGTCGCCCAGGTTGATCGGATCGAAAAGCGTGGTCATCGAGTAAGCCTCGCGAGAATCGTTGGGAAGGGAAATGACAAAGCCCTGTTCAGAGCGCTTGGCTCAGTTGTTTGAGAAACGCCTGAATGGTGTCCTCGTTGCGTTTGAAGAAGTGCCACTGGCCAATCTTCTGGCTGCTGATCAGGCCTGCGCGCTGCAAGGTCGCCAGATGGGCCGAGACAGTCGACTGGGAAAGGCCGCAACGCTGATCGATCTGCCCGGCACAGACACCGTGCTCGGTGCTGTGGTGCTGGTCGGGAAACTGCGCCGCCGGGTCTTTCAGCCAGGTGAGGATTTCGCGCCGTACCGGGTGGGAAAGGGCTTTTATTATGTCGTCGAGGTCGATAGGCATGAGTAGGCTCGTGATGTGTTGCGCTATATCGCGATGGGGCGAAATATAAATCGGTATTTCCCGATATACAAAGACGAAGAGGTTCTGAGCTGAGTGCAAATCGCTATATCGCGTTATAACGATATTGGTGCTGGCAGTGCTAGACTGGCGTCATGAACTATCTCGCACATCTGCATCTTGGCGGCCAGCAGCCGCAGCAATTGCTCGGCAGCCTGTATGGCGATTTCGTCAAAGGCTCGCTTGAGGGGCGCTTCCCGCCGACCTTGGAGGCGGCTATCCGGCTGCACCGGCAGATCGACAGTTTTACCGACAGCCATCCGCAGGTGCTGGCTGCGCTGGGGCGGTTTCCGCGCGAACGGCGGCGCTATGCCGGGATTGTTCTGGATGTGTTTTTCGATCATTGCCTGGCGCGGCATTGGCAGGACTACGCCGAACAGCCGTTGGCCGAGTTCACCGGCGAGTTCTACCGGGTGTTGCTGGCTGAGCCCGAGTTACCGGGGCGGCTGGCACATATCGCGCCGTTCATGGCTGCCGATGACTGGCTGGGGGCGTATGGCGATTTCGCCACCTTGGAGCAGGTATTCAGGGGGATCGCCCGGCGCTTGTCGCGGCCGGAAGGAATGGCGGGGGTGATGGGTGAGCTCGAGGCGCTGTATGAGCCGTTGCTGGAGGATTTCAGGGTGTTTTATCCGCAGTTGCAGGTGTTTGCGGCCAGTCGTTAGTCAGGGCCGGCCTCTTCGCAGGGCAAGCCCGCTCCTACAGGATTGGAGTCGATCACAAGATCCTGGTCATTCCCGAATCCTGTAGGAGCGGGCTTGACCCGCGAAGAGGCCGGCACTGCCATCATCAAATATCAGGCCGCCCGCGCCTGCCGACGCGGCGCCTGCTCCACCTCATCATCGCCAAACAACGCCACCTGAATCGCCTGCTGCGCCTGAAATGCCAGCGCCGCCCGCTCTTTACCCAGGCTGCTGATCGGTGCCAGCAAATGAATCCGCACCTCCCCCCGCGCCTGGCCAAACAAACGCAGCAGGTGCGACACCAGATCATCATCGCCTACGAACGGCGCCACCCGATCAGCTTCGCCGCCACGCCGATACTCGATCGCCACCGGCTGCAGCGGCGTGCCCTGGTCGATCGCGCCGGCCAGCAGGCGCCCATGAAAGGTGCGCAGGCTGCGCCCATCAGTGGTGGTGCCCTCCGGAAAGATCAGTAACGGTTGCTCGTCAGCCAACTGCTGACTGATCTGCTCACGCAAACGCTGTGCATCGCCACCGCCGCGACGAATGAACACCGTCCCGGCCTTTTCCGCCAGCCAGCCCGCCAGCGGCCAATGACGCACCTCGGCCTTGGACAGGAACGACAGCGGCGTGAGCATGCCCAGCAAGGGGATGTCGGTCCATGACACGTGGTTGCCGACCCACAGCATCGGCTCCTGCGGCGGCGCGCCGATCACCTGCACATTGAACGGCAAGGCAGCGACCAGACGCTGCATGAACCAACAGCTCCAGCGTTGACGCAGGGCCATTGACGGCTTCAGCCCCAGCCGCTCGCCAACCGCGATCACGCCCGCCATGCTGGCCCCAAGCAGCAGCACCAGCAGCAAGCGTGACAGACGGGCGAGAACCCGCAGCCGCGCCATCAGACCGCTGCCTTGAAGTGGCGAGCGTAGCGCGGGCAGAGATCGTCGCGCTTGAGCAGGATGAACACATCAGCCACCTGGAAATCCTCGTCCCAGCACGGCTCGCCGCAAATCTTCGCGCCCAGGCGCATGTAGGCCTTGAGCAGCGGTGGCATCTCGGCAATGACATTGCCAGGCAGGGCCAGGCTGGGCAGGGGGTTCTTCGGCTCGGCGCGCAGGTGCTCGGTGCACAGGTAGCGTTCGCGCAGGCGTTGCATGATGGCATGGGCCTGCACCCCGCCGTCCTGCATGGGGATGCTGGCGCAGCCCATCAGGTAGCTGTAGCCGCCTTCGTTGAGCACTTCGGCCAGTTCGCCCCAGAGCACGGCGATGGTGCCACCGTTGCGGTAGGCCGGGTCGACGCAGGTGCGGCCCAGCTCGAGGATCGGCCCCTGCAACTGCAACAGGCCGTGCAGGCGGAATTCCTCTTCGCTGTAGAAGCGGCCCAGGCTGCTCGCAGCCTGATGGTCGAGCAGCCGCGTGGTGGCAACCAGGCGGCCAGTGCTCAGGTCGCGGACGCCAATGTGCCGGCAGTGGATATCGTAGTCGTCCATGTCCAGGCCGTGTTCGGCGCCTTTGAGCTTGGCCTTGAATTCGCCGCTGAACACCGCGAAGCGCAGGGCTTGGGCTTCCTGCAGGGCCGCGGCGCCGACCAGGCGTTCGGCGTGCAGACGGCGTTCAGTGCTGTTGTCGCCAGAGCGAGCGATCCGAGTCATTCCGAGTCTCCATAAGCCAGCCATTGGGGGTTGCAGCCGGTCGGCCTTGTTGTGCAAAGTCAGCCTAGGTATGCCCGGTGTCACCTCGGTGAATCTTTGGTGATGCTTGCATGACACCCCTGGAAGGAGCGTCTGATGGCTTGGTTGCAACGACTCAATGACCCGCTTAGATACCCGCTGGCCGGCGGCCTGGGCGACATCTATGGTGCGCAGACCGAGCGCCTCGGCACGCTGGCGCCCTTCGAGTTGGCGGTGCTCGGCGGGCGTGCCATGGCCACCCCGGGGCTGGCCTTTCTGATCGGTTACCAGGCCGCGTTGCGCGTACTCTGGCCGAGTGCCCCGGCATCGCTTGGCGCGCTGTGTGCCACGGAGCGGCGCAGCGTGCGCCCGGCAGACATGCACACCCGCCTCGACGGCCTGCGCCTGACCGGCAGCAAGGACTTCGTTACCGCAGGTCTTGATGCCGAATGGCTGTTGGTGGCCGCCCGCTGCGAGGCCCCGGGCGAGCCGCCGCGGCTGAGCCTGGCGGTGGTCTATCCTGGCGAGCCGGGGGTTACCCTCGAGGCGCTGCCGACCCTGCCGCTGATGCCCGAGGTCGGGCATGCCCGTGTGCAGTTGCAGCACGCCGCCTGCGAGCTGCTGGCCGGTGATGGCTGGGATGCCTACGTCAAGCCGTTCCGCTCACTCGAAGACCTGTATGTGCTCGCTGCGATGCTGGCCTGGCTATATGGCGTCGGCCAGGAGTGCGCTTGGCCTCAGGCGTTGCAATTGCGCCTGCTCGGGCTGCTCGGTGCATGCGCCGAGGGCAGTCGCCAGTGCGCTGACAGCGTCGCTGGCCATCTCCTGCTAGGCGGGATCTATGCCCAGTTTCAGGCGTTGCGCGGCGAGCTCGATGCGGCACTTGCGGCAGGGCCTGAACAGTGGGCGCAGCTTTGGCAGCGTGACCAAGGCGTGCTGGCCTTGGCCAGTGCCGCCAGAGACAAGCGCCTGGCCAAGGCCTGGAGCGCCGCCGGACTGTCATGAAGCTGTGGCACGCTCGCCCGGTCGCTGAGCAGAGGGCTGGGCATGGGCGTGTCGAGAGGGTGGCTCTGCCTGATAGGGGCGTTGGTCTTGCCGGCCGCGGCCGAGCATTGGCCTGAGCCGGACTGGCAAACCGAGCCTGCGGCAATCGACTGGCAGGCTGTCGATGACTATGCCTTCCCCGTGCGCGATGACGCCGAGCGCAGTGGCGTGCGCAGCGATGCACTGCTGATCATCCGCGATGGCCGCATCCTGCATGAGCGTTATAGCGCGCCGACTGATGCCGATACCCCGCACCTGACCTGGTCGGTCAGCAAGAGCGTGCTGGCCACCGTGCTCGGCGTAGCTTATGGCGAACAGCGCTTTGCCCTGGCTGACCCGGCAGTACGCTTCTATCCAGCCCTGAGTCAGCATCCAGAGCTGCGCCTGCGCGACCTGCTGCACTGGGCCAGTGGCCTGGCCTGGCAGGAGGATTACGAGTACGCGCCATTGAAGTCGTCCGTGATCGCCATGCTCTACGCGCGCGGCCGCGACGACATGGCAGGCTTCGCCGCGGCGATGAAAGCCGAGCAGCCGCCGGGCCGCCACTTTGTCTATTCCAGCGGTGACAGCAACCTGCTTGCCGGCGCCTTGCGTGGAATGCTCGAGCCGGCGCAGTACGCCAGTTACCCGTGGCAGGCGCTGTTTACGCCGTTGGGCATCGACAGCGCAGTGTGGGAACGGGACGGCGCCGGTACCTATGTTGCTTCGTCCTACCTCTACCTGAGCGCACGCGACCTCGCGCGTATCGGCCTGCTGATGCTACGGCACGGCCGCTGGCAGGATCGGCAGCTGCTCCCGGCGCAGTGGGTGGCCTTCAATCGCGCGCCGTTCACGTCCGCCGAGGCCATCCCGGGTGAGGCGACCCCTGGTGGCCACTGGTGGCTCAACCGCGCGCTGCCGGGGCACTCGCTGCCATGGCCGGACGCCCCGGCCGATACCTATGCAGCCTTGGGCCATTGGGGTCAGGCGTTGTATGTGTTGCCAGGGCAAAAGCTGGTGGTGGTGCGTTATGCCGATGACCGTGACGCCAGCTACAGCCACAACCAGTTGCTCAAGCGGATACTGGCGGCAGTCGGAGGCGGATCATGAAACGCCTCTTGCTGGTACTGGCTGCGGCGCTACTGGCCTGGGTATGGCACGAGCGTCAGGCATTGGCGGACTTTCCCGGGATTCTCTCGGCCTACTCGGCCAAGGAGTACTGCTCGTGCCGGTTCGTCATGGGCTTTGACCAGGCTTACTGCCGTGGCTACGTTAAACAGTACCTGCCATTGAGCCGCCTGGAAGAAGACAGCCGCCAGCACCAGGTACTTGCCGAAGGCCTCGGGCGCACCAGCCTGGCCGTGTGGCAGGGGCCGCGTGTGGGCTGCCGCTTGCTGCCGTGAGGGCGGGCGGGTAAGGTTGATGGCTTTGTTTCACGGAACTTCTCATGCTCAATTTCGCCCGTCTGCTGCCAGCCTTGCTGCTGGCTCTTTGCCTGCCCGCTCATGCCAACTGGCATCTCGATGGTGAGTCCTCGCGCTTGTCGTTTGTCACGGGCAAGAACGGCGACACCATCGAGGTCCATCGCTTCCTGGTGTTGCACGGTAGCGTCGATCGCAAGGGTGTGGCCGGGCTGAGCATCGAGATGGACTCGGTCAGCAGCGGTATCCCCCTGCGCGACGAGCGTATGCGTGACGCACTGTTTGAAGTTGGCAAGTTTCCCGATGCGACGGTCAAGGCCAAGCTCGACCTGCAGCCGATCAACAACCTGGCCAACGGCGCGCAGATCGAATTGCGCATGCCGCTTACCGTCACCCTGCACGGCCAGTCGCACAGCTATAACGCCCTGTTGATGGCGACCCGGCTGGATGAGCGACGTTTCCAGGTAGTAACCCTTGAGCCGCTGATTCTGCGCGCCAGTGACTACGGCCTGCTGCCTGGCCTGGAAAGCCTGCGTACGTTCGCCAAGCTCAAGTCGATCAACCCTTCAGTACCGGTCAACGCGGTACTGATCTTCACCGCCCGCTGACATGCCGGGGCCGGTTTTCCCCTGGCGGGATGGCAACCAGTTCGAGCTGCTGATCGACGGCCCCGAGTTTTTTCCGCGGATGCTCCTGGCGATCATGCGTGCCGAGCGTCAGGTCGATCTGGAGCTGTACCTGGTCGAGGCCGGGGGTTGCGCCGAGGCGGTGGTCGAAGCGCTGGAGCTGGCCGCACGACGCGGAGTGAGAGTGCGCTGCCTGTTCGATGACTACGGCTCGCTGGCCTTTACGGCGGCGTTGCGTCAGCGGCTGCAGGATGCTGGGGTGTACCTGCGCTGGTACAACCGTCTGAGTTGGCGGCGCGGCCTGCGTAATCTCTATCGTGACCACCGCAAGCTGTTGCTGGTTGATGAGCACTGGGCAGCGGTCGGTGGTACGGGTGTCACCGATGAGTTCTGGACACCGCACGCCGAGGCCAGTGAATGGCATGAAGTCATGGTCCAGATGCAAGGGCCGATCGTCAGCGACTGGCAGTTGTTGTTTGATCGCCAATGGCACGCCAACAACCGCCGCACGGCCTGGCGACCGCCAGAGGGCTTTGGCCTGCCGCGCCTGCCGAAGGTACCGGTGCAAGGCCAGGGCATGGGCCGGGTGGCTTACGCCGACGCGCGCCAACATCGCGATATTCTCCATTCGCTGGTGCGCGCGCTGAACAGCGGCCAGCGCCGGATCTGGCTGGCGACGCCGTACTTCCTGCCGACCTGGAGCGTGCGCCGCTCACTGCGCCGCGCCGCAGCCCAGGGCATCGACGTGCGCCTGTTGCTGACCGGCCCACGCACCGACCACCCGTCGGTACGCTATGCCGGCCATCGCTACTACCCACGGTTGTTGCGCGCCGGGGTAAGGATCTTCGAGTTTCAGCCGTGCTTTCTGCACCTGAAGATGGTTTTGGTGGACGACTGGGTCAGTGTTGGTTCGTGCAACTTCGATCACTGGAACCTGCGCTTTAACCTCGAGGCCAATATCGAGGCGCTCGACCCGCCGTTGACTGCCGCGGTGGCGGCCAGCTTCGAACGAGACTTCGGCCTCAGCAAGGAGGTCGACCTCGAGCACTGGAATGCGCGGCCGCTATGGTCTCGGCTCAAGCAGCGGGTGTGGGGCTGGCTGGATCGGCTGGTGGTGAATCTGCTTGATCGACGTGGCTGAAGCCTGCGCTGGATATCGCTCAGCGCAGAAGCAGACTATCGTGCTGTGATTGTTCCGATGCTTGCTCAGGAGTGGATGCGATGACGGCGAAGAAGATTCTCATGCTGGTCGGTGATTACGTCGAGGATTACGAGGCGATGGTGCCGTTCCAGGCGCTGAGCATGGTGGGCCATACCGTGCATGCGGTGTGCCCGGAGAAAATTGCCGGGCAGACCGTGCGCACGGCGATTCATGACTTCGAGGGCGAGCAGACCTACAGCGAGAAGCCAGGGCACAACTTTGCCCTGAACTTCGATTTCGTCCAGGTGAGGCCCGAAAGCTACGATGCCCTGTTGATCCCTGGCGGGCGGGCGCCGGAGTATCTGCGCTTGAATCAGCAGGTGCTGGCGTTGGTCAAGGCCTTCGATCAGGCCGGCAAGCCGATTGCGGCGGTGTGCCATGGTGCGCAACTGCTGGCGGCTGCGGGTGTGCTGGAAGGGCGTGAATGCAGTGCCTATCCGGCTTGTGCGCCTGAGGTGCGGCTGGCGGGCGGCACGTTTATCGACATCGCCGTGGATCAGGCGCATGTCGATGGCAACCTGGTGACAGCGCCCGCGTGGCCTGCGCATCCCGCCTGGTTGGCGGCCTTCCTGAAGGTGCTGGGTACGCGGATTTCCTGAGAGGGGAGTGCTAGTCCGGGAATTCTGGGGCCGCTTTGCGGCCCTTTCGCGACGCAAGGCCGCTCCCACAATGGACCGTGTTGCGCAGGCCTTCGCCTCGGCCTTATGTCGCGAAAGGGCTGCAAGGCACCCCAAGGTAGTTCAGGCAATCTGTAAGACAGTTCTGAAGGAAATTTCCTTTTATCGCCGTCGATTCCCCGCAACTTGCGACCGCTGGCGTATCATTAGCGCCCTAACGGCAACCCCTTTCAGGACCGCTCGCGCATGCTCGCCCTCCTTATCCAGACGCTGAACATCACCGCGCCGGTGTTCGCCATGCTGTTCATGGGCGTTTTCCTCAAACGTGTACGCCTGATCGACGACAACTTCAGCAAGGTCGCCTCGGCGCTGGTGTTCAACGTTTGCATGCCCGCCTTGCTGTTCCTCGGCATTTACCACGCCGACCTGGATGCAGCGATCAAGCCCGGGGTGATCTTCTATTTCATCGCCATCACCCTGGTCGGCTTCGCCCTGGCCTGGGGGCTGGCCATCTGGCGAGCGCCATTGGCCGAACGCGGTATCTATACCCAGGGCGCGTTTCGCGGCAACAACGGGGTGATCGGCCTGGCCCTGGCTGCCAGCCTCTATGGCGACTATGGCATCTCGCTCGGCGCGGTGCTCGCCGGCCTGGTGATCCTCATGTACAACTCGCTCTCGGCGGTGGTGCTGGCGGTCTACAGCCCAGACCTCAAGTCCGACCCGTGGAGCATCTGCAAGAGCATCTTCAGCAACCCGCTGATCATCAGCGTGCTGCTGGCAACGCCGATGGCCTACGCTCAGGTGCCGCTGCCCAACTGGCTGCTGACCTCAGGCGATTACCTGGCGCAGATGACCTTGCCGCTGGCGCTGATCTGTATCGGTGGCACATTGTCGCTGACCGCCTTGCGTGACAGCGGCAGGCTGGCGGTGGATGCGAGCCTGGTGAAAATGGTCTGGTTGCCGCTGGTCGGCACCCTCGGTGCCTGGCTGTGTGGCTTTCGCGGTGCCGAACTGGGCATCCTCTTTCTCTACATCGGCAGCCCGACTGCTGCGGCCAGCTACGTCATGGCGCGTGCCGCCAACGGCAACCACCAACTGGCCGCGTCGATCATCGTCATCACTACGCTAATGGCGGCGATCACCACCAATATCGGTATCTTCATCTTGCAGTGGGGCGGATGGATCTAGATCCTGACTGCACTAACTCAAACAACACTGCCTCCTGACAAAGGACACTTCATGCAAGACCAGAATTCGCCCGAGCAGTTACAGCGCGGGCTGAAAAATCGGCATATCCAGCTGATCGCCCTGGGCGGGGCCATTGGTACAGGGCTGTTCCTGGGGATCGCCCAGACCATCCAGATGGCAGGCCCTTCGGTATTGCTGGGCTATGCCATCGCTGGCCTGATGGCCTTCCTGATCATGCGCCAGCTCGGCGAAATGGTCGTCGAGGAGCCGGTGGCGGGCAGCTTCAGCCACTTCGCGCACAAATACTGGAGCGAATTCTCCGGGTTTGTTTCGGGCTGGAACTACTGGGTGGTGTACGTCCTGGTGGGCATGGCCGAACTGACCGCCGTGGGCATTTACGTGCAGTACTGGTGGCCAGACTTCCCCACCTGGGCGACGGCAGCGATCTTCTTTGTCGCCATCAACCTCATCAACCTGACCCAGGTGAAGGTCTACGGCGAGCTCGAGTTCTGGTTTGCCCTGGTCAAGGTCGTTGCCATCGTCAGCATGATCGGTTTCGGCGCCTGGCTGCTGACCAGTGGCCATGGCGGCCCCGATGCCAGTGTGGCCAACCTGTGGCAGTACGGCGGTTTCTTCCCTAATGGTGTCGGTGGGCTGATCATGGCCCTGGCGGTCATCATGTTCTCCTTCGGTGGCCTGGAGCTGGTCGGCATCACTGCGGCCGAGGCGGACAACCCACGGGTGAGCATTCCCAAGGCGACCAATCAGGTTGTCTACCGGATCCTGATCTTCTACATCGGTGCGCTGGCGATCCTGCTGTCGCTGTACCCGTGGCAGAAAGTGGTGCAGGGCGGCAGCCCGTTCGTGATGATTTTCCACGAACTGGACAGCGACCTGGTGGCGACCATTCTCAATGTCGTGGTACTGACCGCGGCGCTGTCGGTCTACAACAGCTGCGTGTATGCCAACAGCCGCATGCTGTTCGGCCTGGCCAGCCAGGGTGATGCACCGCGTCAGTTGCTCAAGGTCAGTCGTCGCGGTGTACCGTTAACGGCGCTCGGCGTGTCGGCAGCGGCCACTGGGCTGTGCGTGCTGATCAACTACCTGATGCCGGGGGAGGCGTTTGGCCTGCTGATGGCGTTGGCGGTGTCGGCACTGGTGATCAACTGGGCGAGCATCAGCATTACCCACCTGAAATTCCGCAAGGCCAAGATCGCAGCGGGGGAGACGCCGTTCTACCGCAGCTGGGGGCATCCGGTGAGCAACTACTTGTGCCTGGCGTTTATCGTACTGATTCTGGTGGTGATGTACCTGACGCCGCCGATTCGCATCTCGGTGATGTTGATTCCGGTGTGGATTGCCGTGCTGGGTGTGGCGTTCCGGCTGAAGAAGAAGCGTCAGGCCAGGGGCTGATAGTTCTTTCGGGTGGTGCTTGGCGGGGGCTGGGGTGTTGTTAATCCCGGCCTCTTCGCGGGACAAGCCCGCTCCTGCAGGTATACGCCGAATTCAAAATTTGCGCAGATCCTGTAGGAGCGGGCTTGTCCCGCGAAGGGGCCGGCACTGGTGCCCTCGGTCAGTGCTGCCGACGCCAAGCGCGTACCGTGGTGTAGAGCAGGATCACCCCAAGCACCGGCAGCACATAGAACAGCATCAGCTTTTCCAGGCGCCCGGCCAGCGGCATACCGGTGGTGAAGGTCACCACGTGCAGGCCGTACGCCAGGTACAGACAGAGAAAGACCAACCCCTCGGCCCGCGTTACCCGGTACCCGGAGTAGAACACCGGCAGGCTCAGGCAGGCGACGCCAAGCATCACCGGCAAGTCAAAGCCCAGCGCATTGGGCGAGATCGACAGCGGCGTGGGCGTGACCAGCGCGGTCACCCCCAGCACGGCCAGCAGGTTGAACAGGTTGCTGCCGATCACCGTGCCCACCGCCACCTCACGCTCACCGCGCAGTGCTGCCACCAGCGCGGCGGCCAGTTCCGGCAACGAGGTGCACACGGCAACCACCGTCAGGCCAATCACCCGCTCAGACAAACCTAGGTCGGTTGCGACCTCCACCGCGGCCTCGAGCAAGAGGTGCCCGGCCAGGCTCAGCAGGCTCAGACCGAGAGCAATCTGCAGCACTGCACCGCTCCAGAAGCGCCCGCTGCGGATTGGCAGCGGGCTGGGTGCCGGGTAGGTACGGGCGTAATGCCGTGACTGATGCCAAAGCATGACCAGGTAGCCGATCAGGCCGATCAGCAGCAACAGGCCTTCGAGGCGACCCAGTTGGCCGTTGCTGGCCAACAGATAGACCAGTGCGCTGGCGGCGACCATCAGCGGAATGTCCAGGCGCACCAGTTGCCGCGAGACGCGCAGGGGGATGATCAAGGCGGCGAGGCCGAGGATTACCAGCACATTGAAGATATTGCTGCCGATCACGCTGCCCACCGCGACGTCCGGCGCGCCTTGGTAGGCGGCCTGCAGGCTGACGGTGAGTTGTGGCGCGGTACTGCCGAAGGCAACCAGGCTCAGGCCGATGATCAGCGGCCGCACGTGCAGGCGGCTGGCCAGGCGCAGGGCTGCGCGCACCAGCAGTTCGGCGCCGATCACCAGCAATACGAGGCCCAGGCCCAGTTGCAGGAGGCTGAAGGTGGGGAGGGTGGCAAGGTCGAAAATGGTCGGTGCTCCGCTTGGATCAGTCGCTCAGACCTTGTACCCGCACTCGCGCGGTTCCGCTACGGATCATGCCGATTTTTTCCGCTGCCGCACGTGACAGGTCGATCAGCCGCCCCCGCGTGTGCGGGCCACGGTCATTGATGCGCACGACGACGCTGCGCTGGTTGGCCAGGTTGGTTACCAGGACGCGGCTGCCGAAAGGCAGGCTGCGGTGGGCGGCGGTCAGGCCATGTTGGTTGAACGGTTCACCGCTGGCGGTGCGCTTGCCGTGATGGCGCGAGCCATAGTACGAAGCGGTGCCGCTGGTGTCGTAGCCGCGTGGGTCGATATCGTGGCTGGCACAGCCGGCCAGCAGGGAGAAAAGCGCGAGGGCGCTGAAGGTACGCCTTACCAAATCGGATGCTCCGCAGGCCATGGGTCTGCTGCGCGGCCCTTCGCGGGGCAAACCCGCTCCTACAGGTACTGCGCCGACCGTGCGGTAGGCAGAGAACCTGTAGGAGCGGGCTTGCCCCGCGAACGAGGGCAAAGCCCTCGCCGGATCGCTAGCAGGTAAAAAACATCACCCTTCGAGCTTGGCCTTGAGCAATTGGTTCACTTGCCCCGGGTTGGCCTTGCCTTTGGAGGCTTTCATCGCCTGGCCGACAAAGAAGCCGAACATCTTGCCACGCTTGGCCTCGTCGGCGGCGCGGTACTGTTCGACCTGGTCGGCGTTGGCCGCAAGCATCTCGTCCAGCATCTTGTCGATCGCGCCGGTATCGGTGACCTGCTTGAGGCCTTTGCTTTCGATGATGCTGTCTGCATCGCCTTCACCGGCAGCCATGGCTTCGAACACGGTCTTGGCGATCTTGCCGCTGATGGTGTTGTCGCTGATGCGCAGCAACATGCCACCCAGTTGCTCGGCGCTGACCGGCGCCTGGTCGATCTCGACACCCAGCTTGTTCAGCAGGCTGCCGAGCTCGACCATGACCCAGTTGGCAGCCAGCTTGGCGTCACCACCGATGCGCGCCACGACCTCGAAGTAGTCGGCCTGTTCGCGGCTGGCGGCGAGCACGTTGGCGTCGTAGGCCGACAGCCCGTACTGGCGCTGGAAGCGCTCGACCTTCTGCGGTGGCAGCTCCGGCAGGCTGGCGCGAATGGTCTCGAGGAAGCTGCGCTCGATGACCACCGGCAGCAGGTCCGGATCGGGGAAGTAACGGTAGTCGTTAGCTTCTTCCTTGCTGCGCATGGAGCGCGTCTCGTCCTTGTTCGGATCGTACAGGCGAGTTTCCTGGACTACCCGGCCGCCGTCTTCGATCAGGTCGATCTGGCGCTGGATCTCGCTGTTGATCGCACGCTCGATGAAGCGGAACGAGTTGACGTTCTTGATCTCGCAGCGGGTGCCGAACTCGACCTGGCCTTTTGGCCGGATCGACACGTTGCAGTCACAACGCAGCGAGCCTTCGGCCATGTTGCCGTCGCAGATGCCCAGGTAACGCACCAGTGCATGGATCGCCTTGACGTAGGCCACGGCTTCCTTGGCGCTGCGCATGTCTGGCTCGGAGACGATCTCCAGCAGCGGCGTACCGGCGCGGTTCAGGTCGATACCGGTGGCGCCGTTGAAGTCTTCGTGCAGGCTCTTGCCGGCGTCTTCTTCAAGGTGCGCGCGGGTGATGCCGACGCGCTTGATGGTGCCGTCTTCAAGGGCGATGTCCAGGTGGCCCTTGCCGACGATCGGCAGGTCCATCTGGCTGATCTGATAGCCCTTGGGCAGATCGGGGTAGAAGTAGTTCTTGCGCGCGAACACGTTGCGCTCGCCGATCTCGGCGTCGATCGCCAGGCCGAACATGCAGGCCATGCGCACCGCTTCCTGGTTGAGCACCGGCAGTACGCCGGGCATGCCCAGGTCGATCAGGCTGGCCTGGGTGTTCGGCTCGGAGCCAAAGGTGGTGGCGCTGCCGGAGAAAATCTTCGACTGGGTGGCGAGCTGGGTGTGAATCTCCAGCCCGATAACAACTTCCCATTGCATGTGTGAATTCCTCAGAAGCCGTTAGGAGCGCGGGTGTGCCAGTCGGTGACTTGCTGGTAGCGGTGCGCGACGTTGAGCAGGCGACCTTCCTGGAAGTACGGCGCCAACAGTTGCACGCCCACCGGCAGGCCTTCGACGAAGCCGGCTGGCATCGACAGGCCGGGCAGGCCGGCCAGGTTGGCAGTGATCGTGTAGACGTCTTCCAGATAGGCGGCGACCGGGTCGCTGCTCTTGGCGCCAAGCTTCCAGGCCGGGTTCGGCGTGGTTGGGCCAAGGATCACATCGACCTGCTCGAAGGCGGTCATGAAATCGTTCTTGATCAGGCGTCGGATTTTTTGCGCTTTCAGGTAGTAGGCGTCGTAGTAGCCGGCCGACAGCGCGTAGGCGCCAACCATGATCCGCCGTTGCACTTCGGGGCCGAAGCCTTCGCCACGCGAGCGCTTGTACAGGTCGGTGAGGTCCTTGGGGTTGTCACAGCGGTGGCCGAAGCGCACGCCGTCGAAGCGCGACAGGTTCGAGGAGGCCTCGGCCGGGGCGATCACGTAGTACGCCGGAATGGCGTGCTGCATGTTCGGCAGGCTGATTTCCTTGACCGCCGCGCCGAGCTGCTCCAGCTCCTTGACGCTGGCCTGGACCAGGTCGGCGATGCGCGGATCGAGGCCGGCGCCGAAGTATTCCTTCGGCAAGCCGATGCGCAGGCCTTGCAGCGGTGCATTGAGGTTGGCGCTGAAGTCCGGGACCGGCTCGTCGATGCTGGTCGAGTCCTTGGCGTCGAAGCCGGCCATGCCTTGCAGGAGCAGGGCGCAGTCTTCGGCGGTGCGCGCCATCGGCCCGCCCTGGTCGAGGCTCGAGGCGTAGGCGATCATGCCCCAGCGCGAGACACGGCCGTAGGTCGGCTTGAGGCCGGTGAGGTTGGTCAGCGCCGCCGGTTGGCGGATCGAGCCGCCGGTGTCGGTGCCGGTGGCGACCGGCAGCAGGCGCGCGGCCACGGCCGCGGCGGAACCACCCGACGAGCCGCCCGGGACGTGCTCGAGGTTCCACGGGTTCTTCACCGCGCCGTAGTGGCTGGACTCGTTGGCCGAACCCATGGCGAATTCGTCCATGTTGGTCTTGCCCAGGGTGACCATGCCGGCTTCGGCCAGCTTGGCGACCACGGTGGCGTCATAGGGCGCCTTGAAGTTGTCGAGCATCTTCGAGCCGCAACTGGTGCGTACGCCATTGGTGCAGAACAGGTCCTTGTGGGCGATCGGCGCACCCAGCAGCACGCCAGCCTCGCCCGCAGCGCGGCGGGCGTCGGCGGCACGGGCCTGGCCGATGGCCAGTTCTTCGGTGACGCTGATGAAGCTGTTCAGTTGCGGGTCGAGTTGCTTGATCCGCGCCAGCAGGGCGCCAGTCAGCTCTTCGGAGGAAAACGTCTTGTCGGCGAGTCCGCGGGCGATCTCGGCCAGGGTCAATTGATGCATGGCAGGTGCTATCCCTTACTCGATGACTTTCGGAACCAGGTACAGACCGTTTTCGGTCGACGGAGCGATGGCCTGGTAGGTGTCGCGCTGATTGCGCTCAGTAACCTGGTCGGGGCGCAGGCGTTGGCTGGCCTCCAGAGGGTGGGCCAGGGGCTCGATGCCGTCGGTGTCGACGGCTTGCATCTGGTCGACCAGCCCGAGAATACTGTTCAAGGCGTCGGTAATGCGTGGCAGTTCGCCTTCATTCAGGCCCAGTCGGGCCAGATGGGCGATCTTTTCCACGTCGGAGCGTTGCAGCGCCATTGGGGATCTCCAGTGAAACGAAACGGATTGGTTCCGTGATGAGGAACATGCCGGCATTTTGGCGGTCATACACCGCGATCATCTGCAGGCTTGCTCGGAAAAACTGCCAATTTAACATATTGGCTCCTTGCCCAAAATCCCTGCCATTGTTAGAGTTTGCCGCACTTTTTTACCCACGCTTTCCCCAGGGTCACTTTCCCATGTTCAAGAAACTGCGTGGCATGTTTTCCAGCGATCTTTCCATCGACCTGGGTACTGCCAACACCCTTATTTACGTGCGTGAGCGCGGTATCGTCCTGAATGAGCCCTCGGTTGTTGCCATCCGTACCCACGGCAACCAGAAAAGCGTCGTCGCCGTCGGTACCGAAGCCAAACGCATGCTGGGCCGTACGCCCGGCAACATTGCTGCCATTCGTCCGATGAAGGATGGCGTGATTGCCGACTTCAGCGTTTGTGAAAAAATGTTGCAGTACTTCATCAACAAGGTTCACGAAAACAGCTTCCTGCAGCCCAGCCCGCGTGTGCTGATCTGCGTGCCGTGCAAATCGACCCAGGTCGAGCGCCGTGCCATCCGTGAATCGGCCCTTGGCGCCGGTGCCCGGGAAGTGTTCCTGATCGAAGAACCTATGGCTGCGGCCATCGGTGCCGGCTTGCCGGTCGAGGAAGCCCGTGGTTCGATGGTCGTCGATATCGGTGGTGGTACCACTGAAATCGCCCTGATCTCCCTCAATGGCGTGGTCTATGCCGAGTCCGTCCGTGTTGGCGGCGACCGCTTCGACGAAGCCATCGTGACCTACGTGCGCCGTAACTACGGCAGCCTGATCGGCGAATCCACCGCCGAGCGCATCAAGCAGGAAATCGGCACCGCCTACCCAGGTGGTGAAGTACGTGAAGTCGACGTGCGTGGCCGTAACCTGGCCGAGGGCGTGCCACGTGCCTTTACCCTCAACTCCAACGAAGTGCTCGAGGCCCTGCAGGAATCCCTGGCGACCATCGTCCAGGCGGTCAAGAGCGCGCTGGAGCAGTCGCCGCCGGAGCTGGCCTCCGACATCGCCGAGCGTGGCCTGGTACTGACCGGTGGTGGCGCCCTGTTGCGTGACCTCGACAAGCTGCTGGCCCAGGAAACCGGCCTGCCGGTGATCGTCGCCGAAGACCCGCTGACCTGCGTCGCCCGTGGCGGTGGTCGCGCCCTGGAGATGATGGACAAGCACGCCATGGACCTGCTCTCCAGCGAGTGATCCCTGGTGCTGTCCAGGCTCCATCAGTGAACGCCCGGTTTACAGGTAGCACGTGCAGTGCTACCTGTATGCGCTGGGCTGGCGTCCGTTGGGCGCTGTTTCCGTCAACCCGCAGCAGGCTGGTGCATTGTTCAATGGCCAATGACCACCTGAATCGTCGTCCACGAGGAACGGCCCATTAAACCGCTTTTCTCCAAGGGCCCTTCGCTGGGCGTTCGTCTGCTGGTGCTGGTGGTCCTGTCGGTTGCACTGATGGTGGTCGACTCGCGCTTTGCCTTGCTCAAGCCGGTACGCAGCCAGATGGGGCTGGTGCTGATGGAGTCGTATTGGCTCACTGACCTGCCGCAACGCCTCTGGCAGGGGGTCGCCAGCCAGTTTGGCAGCCGTACCGAGCTTGCCGCCGAGAACGAAAAACTCAAGACCGAGACCCTGCTGCTGCAGGGCCGCCTGCAGAAGTTGGCCGCCCTGACCGAGCAGAACGTGCGCCTGCGCGAGCTGCTCAATTCGTCGGCCCTGGTCAACGAGAAGGTCGAGGTAGCCGAGCTGATCGGCGTCGACCCCAACCCCTTCACGCACCGCATCCTGATCAACAAGGGTGAGCGCGATGGCGTGTTCCTCGGCCAGCCAGTGCTCGACGCTCGCGGCCTGATGGGCCAGGTGGTGGAGTTGATGCCCTACACCTCGCGGGTCTTGCTGCTGACCGATACCACCCACAGCATTCCGGTGCAGGTCAACCGCAACGGCCTGCGCGCCATCGCCAGCGGTACCGGTAACCCGGAGCGCCTCGAGCTGCGCCATGTGGCCGATACCGCCGACATCAAGGAAGGCGACCTGCTGGTCAGTTCCGGCATGGGCCAGCGCTTCCCGGCCGGTTATCCGGTGGCGACAGTCAACGAAGTGATCCATGACTCCGGCCAGCCGTTCGCGATCGTCCGCGCGATCCCGACGGCCTCACTCAATCGCAGTCGCTACATGCTGCTGGTGTTCAGTGACCGGCGTACCCCGGAGCAGCGCGCCACGGAAGCGGCGATTGCCCAGGAAGAAGCTGACCGCAAGGGCATCAGCCTTGCGCCTGCAGCCGCTGGTGGCGATGCAACAGTCCCTGTGACAGCGCCCGCTGCACCTGCGGCGCCCGCCGGCACCGTACCCGCCACGCCGACACCTGCAGCGACGCCTGCACCTGCCCCGGCAGCCCAGGGCGCGGCGCCCGTCAACCCGGCTGCGGCGCCCGCACCGCAAAGCCAACCCCGGAGGCAATGATGGCCAGTTCGCGCAGCAAGAACGGTTGGGTGATCTGGTTGACCTTTGTCATCGGCCTGTTGCTCAGCGTTTCGCCGATGCCGCAGTTCATGGAAGTGTTTCGCCCGATGTGGCTGGCCATGCTGGTCTCGTTCTGGGCGCTGGCGGTACCGAACAAGGTCGGCATGACCACCGCGTTCGTCCTGGGTCTGGCTGAAGATGTGCTCTACGGCACCTTGCTCGGGCAAAACGCCTTGATCCTGACCCTGATCACCTTCCTGGTGCTGTCCTTGCAGCAGCGCCTGCGCATGTTCCCCTTGTGGCAGCAGAGCCTGGTGATTCTGGTGATCTTCGGCATCGCCCAGTTGATTCAGCTGTGGTTGAGCGCTTTGACCGGTAATCGCCTGCCGACACTGGCCCTGGTCTGGTCGGCAGTGATCAGTGCCTTGCTCTGGCCGTGGATCAGCTTTGCCCTGCGCGATTTGCGCCGACGCCTGCACATCAACTGACCGGCATCGCCGCGACTGACAGGGATATGTCCACATGAACTCGTTGTACCTTGCCTCAGGCTCGCCGCGCCGTCGTGAACTGCTGACCCAGATCGGCGTGCCGTTTACCCCGCTCAGTGCCCCCATCGATGAAACCCCGCTGCCCGGTGAAAGCGCCTCGGCCTATGTCGAGCGCCTGGCCCGAGCCAAGGCGACAGCCGGTTGCGCGCAGCTGTCGGGTGCTGGCGTGGTGCTCGGCGCCGATACCGCAGTGGTGCTCGATGGGCAGATCCTCGGCAAACCGGAAAACCGCGAACATGCCCTGGCGATGCTCGCCGAGCTCTCCGGACGCGAACACCAGGTGCTGACTGCCGTGGCCTTGAACGACGGTCAGCGCTGCCAGAGCCTTTGCGTGACGAGCAGTGTGCGCTTTCGTGCCATCAGTCGTGACGAAGCAGAGCGCTACTGGGACAGCGGCGAACCGCTGGACAAAGCCGGCGGCTACGCGATCCAGGGCCTGGGGGCGGTTTTCGTTACCGCGCTTGCTGGCAGTTACTCGGCTGTGGTCGGCCTGCCGCTGAGTGAAACGGCCGAATTGCTCGGGCGTTTCGCCATTGCCTGCTGGCAGCAGCCAGCGGCCCAGCCAGAGGATTGAACGCCGCGCTAGCCAGAGACTGGTCAGCGATCCATGATTACCCCAGACCTTTGATGAGAGCCTGCCATGAGTGAAGAGATCCTGATCAACATCACCCCGATGGAATCGCGCGTGGCAGTGGTGGAAAACGGTGTGCTGCAGGAGGTGCATGTCGAGCGCACCCTGCGCCGCGGCATCGTCGGCAATATCTACAAGGGCAAGGTGGTGCGGGTGTTGCCTGGCATGCAGGCGGCTTTCATCGACATCGGCCTGGAGCGCGCAGCGTTCATTCACGCCTCGGAGATTTCCCAGCGCGAGGGATCGGCGGTGGAAAACATCACCGCACTGGTGCACGAAGGCCAGGCACTGGTGGTTCAAGTAACCAAGGACCCGATCGGCACCAAGGGCGCGCGCTTGACCACGCAGCTGTCGATCCCCTCGCGCTACCTGGTGTACATGCCGCGCAGCAGCCATGTCGGGATTTCGCTGAAAATCGAGGATGAAGCCGAGCGCGAACGCCTCAAGAAGGTGGTCAGCAACTGCGTCGAGCAAGAGAATATCAAGGACGCCGGTGGCTTTATCCTGCGTACTGCTGCCGAGGGCGCTCGCCAAGAGGATATTCTTCAGGATATCCGCTACCTGCGCCGGCTGTGGGAGCAGATCGCCAGCCAGATCCAGACCTGCGGCGCGCCGATGGTCATCTATGAAGACCTCGGGCTGGCCCTGCGTACCCTGCGTGACCTGGTCAACCACAAGATCGAGAAGATCCGCATCGACTCGCGGGAAACCTTTCAGAAAACCACGCAATTCGTGGGCGAACTGATGCCGGAGATCGCCGATCGCCTCGAGCACTATCCCGGTGAACGGCCGATTTTCGACCTGTATGGCGTCGAAGACGAAATCCAGCGTGCCCTTGAACGCAAGGTGCCGCTCAAGTCCGGCGGTTACCTGGTGGTCGACCCGGCGGAAGCTATGACGACCATCGACGTCAATACCGGGGCGTTCGTGGGCCACCGCAATCTCGAAGAGACCATCTTCAAGACCAACCTCGAGGCGGCGACCGCCATTGCCCGGCAACTGCGCCTGCGCAATATCGGCGGGATCATCATCATCGATTTCATCGACATGGAAGATGAAGAGCACCAGCGCCAGGTGCTGCGTACCTTGGAAAAACAGCTCGAGCGCGATCACGCCAAGACCAACATCATCGGTATCACCGAGCTCGGTCTGGTGCAGATGACCCGCAAGCGTACCCGCGAGAGCCTCGAGCAGGTGCTGTGCGAGCCCTGTGCCGGCTGCCAGGGCCGAGGCAAGTTGAAAACTCCGGAAACCATCTGCTACGAAATCTTCCGCGAGATCCTCCGTGAGGCGCGCGCCTATCAGGCCGAGGGCTATCGCGTGCTGGCCAACCAGAAAGTGGTCGACCGCCTGCTGGATGAGGAATCCGGCAATGTCGCCGAACTTGAAACCTTCATCGGTCGAACCATTCGCTTCCAGGTCGAGTCCATGTACTCCCAGGAACAATACGATGTGGTGCTGCTCTGACGCGTTCTGAAACTCTTCGCCGGGTGGCGAAAACCTCGCTTCGGGCCATAGTTAAGGCACGACTTGGAGGGCAATGGCCATGGGACGTCTGACCCGCGTTCTCAGCGCCTTGACCCGCTGGGGCTTGGGCCTGTGTGCGCTGCTGGCTGTGCTGGTGGCGTTATATGTAAGCCTGGGCAGGCAGTTGGTGCCACTGGTGGCCGAGTACCGCGCCGATGTCGAGAGCAAGGCCGAGCAGGCGCTTGGCCTGCCGGTGCATGTGGGCGCACTCGAAGGCCGCTGGAGCGGCTTGGCCCCGGTGTTGCGCGTGCGTGATCTGCAGTTGGGCGAGGGCGCAGATGCCCTGCGCCTGGACGAGGTCAAGGTGGTCCCTGACCTGTGGGCGAGCCTCAAAGCGCGCGAGGTACGTCTGGCGCGTATTCAGTTGGGTGGCCTGCAACTGATGGTGCGCGAAGACCAGCACGGCGCCTGGACGCTTGAAGGGCTGCCGCACACGCAAGACACCGCGACAGACCCAGCCCAGCTATTGCAACGCTTGCAGCAGCTGGGCCGCATCGATGTTTTCGACAGTCAGGTCACGCTTGAGCCCTGGCAGCGCGATCCAGTCACCCTTACCTACGTCAGCCTCGGCTTGCAGGCAGGTGCTTCGCGTCAGGCCGTTGACCTGCGCGCGACCTTGCCGGATGGTCAGCCGCTGGCGCTCAGGCTACGCAGCCAGGCCACGGCCGAGGCCTGGCGTGAGGGGGCGGTGCAGGCTTACCTGAGCCTGCCGCAGAGTGATTGGGCGCGCTGGCTGCCGCCGCGCGTGCTCGGGCAATGGCGGGCCGAAGCGCTGAGTGCCGGTGGTGAGGTGTGGGTCGACTGGCGCAAGGGTGAGTTGCAGCAGGGGGTTGTGCGCCTCAATGCACCGCAGTTGCGCGGTGCCTATGCAGAGCGCAAGGCGGTCAGCCTGGACAACCTGGCGTTGTCGGCCTGGGTCCGGCGTGGCGAGAACGGCTACGCGGTGGTGCTCGACTCGCTTGCTGCGAGCATCGGCAAGACCCGTTGGGAAACCCACTTGCAGGTACAGCAGCGGCGCTCGCAAACGCCGGCCGAGGAAGCCTGGCAGGTCCAGGCCGATCGTCTCGACCTGACCCCACTGACTCCGCTGGTCCAGGCACTGGCGCCGCTGCCAGAGAAACTCATGGCGGTGGTCGATGCGCTAAAGGTCTCCGGCGCCTTGCGCAATGTCAGCCTGGACATTCGGCCCAAGGCCGAGGGCGACCAGCGGTTGCAGTTCGCTGCCAACCTTGAGCGTGTCGGCTTCGATGCCTATCACGGCGCGCCGGGGGCCGGCAATGTCAGCGGCAGCATCGCCGGTGACCTCGGGCACGGCGAACTGCGCCTTGATACTGATGCGTTCATGCTGCACCTGTACCCGATCTTCGCCAAACCCTGGCATTACCAACAGGCCAATGCACTGCTCACCTGGCGGCTCGACAAGCAGGGTTTCACCCTCATCGCGCCGTACCTGAAAGTGCTCGGCGAAGAGGGCAAGATTGCGGGTGACTTCCTCATCCGCCTGCTGTTCGAGCCCGGCAGCGAGAGCTACATGGACTTGCGCGTCGGCCTGACGGAAGGTGATGGTCGTTATACCGCCAAGTACCTCCCGGAAGTGCTCAGTCCAGCGCTCGACGAATGGCTACGCTCTGCCATCGTCAAAGGCACTGTCGACGAGGGCTATTTCCAGTACCAGGGTTCGCTGAACCATGACGCAAGTCCCGAGTCACGCAGCATCAGCCTGTTCTTCAAGGTGCGCGATGCGGCGCTCGATTTCCAGCCCGGCTGGCCGCAGGTGCAGCAGGTCGCCGGTGACGTCCTGATCGAAGACAGCGGCGTGCGCATCAAGGCCCAGCGTGGCTTGTTGCTCGACACCAAGGTCAGCGACGTCAGTGTCGACATTCCCCATGTCGACGCCGGCCAGCACAGCCATCTGTATCTTGAGGGCGACTTTGACGGTGGCCTCGGCGATGGCCTGAAGATTCTCCAGCAGGCGCCGATCGGTACCGGCGAGATCTTTGCTGGCTGGGAAGGCGAGGGGCCACTCAAGGGCAAAGTAAAGCTGGATGTGCCGCTGGCCAAGGGCGAGCAGCCCAAGGTGCAGGTGGATTTCGCCACCGCTGGCGCGCGCTTGCAGGTGGCGCCGCCGACCTTGGAACTGAGCAAGCTCAAGGGCGATTTCAGCTTTGATCTGGACAAAGGCCTGAGTGGCAAGGGCATCACCTTGCAAGCATTTGGCAAGCCGGTCAGTGCGCAGATCCTTGCGCAAGGCCAGGCTGGGCAGATGCAGACCCGCATCAACGCCACCGGTCAGGTGGCACTGCCGGCCCTGACCGACTGGTTGCAGTTCAAGCAGACCTTGCCTGCCAGCGGCGATCTGCCTTACCAGTTGCAACTCGATTTCGGCAGTCGGGATAACCAGCTCAGCGTCGAGTCGTCGCTCAAAGGCTTGGCCATCGACCTGCCAGCGCCGTTTGGCAAGGCGGCCGAAGAGGTGCGCGATAGCCGCTTCAGCATGTCCCTGAAGGGCGCCGAACGGCGTTTTGATGCTGCCTATACCGATCTAGCCCGCTTCGCCTATGCCGCGCCCGCCGACAAGCTGGACCAAGGTCGTGGCGAATTGCTCCTGGGTAGCGGTACAGCCCAGGTGCCATCTGGGCAGGGCCTGCGTGTGCGTGGCCGGCTGGAGACGCTCGACCTTGAACCCTGGCAGCAACAGGCGCAGCGCTTCGCCGGGGAAGACCCAGGTGGCAGTGCACGCCAGAACCTGCAAGGTGTCGACCTGAGCATTGGCCAGCTCAAGGCCTACGGCATGGACCTGAACCAGGCCGTGGTACGCCTGGCGCGTGGTGCCAGTGCGTGGGACCTGCGCCTGGACAGCAAGGAAGTCATCGGCAACGCGCGGATCCCCGACGCCAAGGCACAAGCCATGCTGGTCAAACTGCAGACCTTGCGCCTGCCGCCGGCGGACCCCGCGCAAGCGCAAAGCGAGGATGCGCCTGACCCGCTGGCCACGTTTGATCCGCGCAAAGTCCCCGCGCTCGACCTGACCATCGACAAGCTCTACCGCGGTGACGACCTGTTCGGCAGTGTGGCGCTCAAGCTGCGACCGACCTCGCGTGGGGTCTCCTTCGACGACATCGACCTTGAACTCAAAGGCCTGCACATCGATGGCAGTGGCGGCTGGGAAGGCGATCCAGGGACGACCTCCAGTTGGTACAAAGGCCGCTTGGACGGCAACAACCTGGCAGATGTACTCAAGGCGTTTGGCTTTGCTCCGACGGTTACCAGCCGCGATTTTCGTCTGGATGTCGACGGTCGTTGGCCGGGCTCGCCGGCCTGGGTGGGCGTCAAACGGTTCTCCGGCAGCCTCGATGCGGCCCTGCGCACTGGCCAGTTCGTCGAGGTCGATGGCAGTGCCCAGGCCTTGCGGGTGTTTGGCCTGCTCAATTTCAACTCGATTGGCCGGCGCCTGCGCCTGGACTTTTCCGACCTGTTCGACAAAGGCTTGGCCTATGATCGAGTCAAGGGCCTGTTGGTCGGCAGTGAGGGGGTGTACGTGACCCGCGAGCCGATCACCATCACCGGCCCTTCGAGCAACTTCGAGCTGGACGGCACACTGGACATGGTCCGTGACCGGGTCGCTGCCAACCTGCAAGTGACCTTGCCGGTGACCAACAACCTGCCGTTGGCGGCGCTGATCGTCGGTGCCCCGGCCATTGGCGGTGCGCTGTTTCTGGTCGATCGACTGATTGGCGACCGGGTATCGCGTTTCGCCAGCGTGCACTATCGAGTCGAAGGGCCGTGGAAAGAGCCTAAAATCACCTTTGTGAAACCTTTCGAAAAATCTCGCTAGGAGCAGTGATGAAGTCAGCGGTGATTCAGATGGTCAGCCAGGACGATGTGCAGGCCAACCTGCAGCGCGCTGGCGCGCTGCTTGAGCAAGCTGCCGCAGGCGGCGCACGGCTGGCGGTACTCCCGGAAAACTTCGCCGCCATGGGCCGTCGTGACGCGGCCGTCATCGGTCGCGCGGAGGTGCGTGGCGAGGGGCCGATCCTGCCATGGTTGAAACGCACCGCTCGCGACCTCAGATTATGGATAGTCGCCGGTACTCTGCCCTTGCCGCCGGTCGACCAGCCCGATGCCAAAGCGCATGCCTGTTCGCTGCTGATCGACGAGGATGGCCAGGTAGCGGCCCGTTACGACAAGCTGCACCTGTTTGATGTCGACGTGGCGGACAACCGTGGTCGCTACCGCGAGTCCGATGATTATGCCCATGGCGGCCACGTGGTGGTTGCCGATACCCCAGTGGGCCGGTTGGGCTTGTCGGTGTGCTATGACCTGCGTTTTCCCGAGTTGTACAGCGCCCTGCGCGCGGCGGGCGCCGAGCTGATCAGCGCACCGGCGGCTTTTACCGCGGTAACCGGCGCGGCGCATTGGGAAGTGCTGATTCGCGCGCGAGCGATCGAGACCCAGTGCTACCTGCTGGCTGCAGCACAAGGCGGGATCCACCCAGGACCACGGGAAACCCACGGCCAAGCGGCGATCGTCGACCCTTGGGGGCGGATCGTCGCTGAGCAGGCACGCGGTGAAGCCGTGCTGCTGGCTGAACGCAATATCGATGAACAAGCGTCCATACGGGCGCGGATGCCGGTGATAGAGCACCGGCGCTTTTTCTCGCAGGACGCCTTGCGGCCTGCGCACACCTCGGAGTGACTATGAGCCAGATGTTATCCACCGTCAGTGAGCAGCTCCTGGCCCCGGGCGGACTGACCCTGGACAGCCTGCAGGCTGTGCTGGGCGAATTGGCAGGTCCCGGCATCGACGCCGCTGACCTCTACTTCCAGGGCCAGATCTCGGAAACCTGGGCGCTGGAAGACGGCATCGTCAAGGAAGGCAGCTTCAACCTTGACCAGGGCGTGGGCGTACGTGCCCTGTCCGGTGAGAAAACCGGCTTTGCCTACAGCAACGCGATCAACCTCGAAGCCCTGACTTCCGCAGCGCGTGCGGCCCGTTCGATTTCCCGCGCCGGGCAGAACGGCGCGGTGCAAGCGTTTCGCAGCCAGGACGTGGCGGCGCTGTATGCACCGGACAATCCGTTGGACGTGCTCAGCCGGGCCGAGAAGGTCGAGTTGCTCAAGCGTGTCGACGTCGCCACGCGTGCACTTGATTCGCGCATCCAGCAGGTCAGCGTGAGCATGGCCGGCGTCTGGGAACGTATTCTGGTAGCCGCCGCCGATGGCAGCCTGGCCGCCGACGTGCGTCCCCTGGTGCGCTTCAACGTCAGCGTGATCGTCGAAAAAGATGGCCGTCGCGAACGTGGCGGGCAGGGCGGCGGCGGGCGTACCGACTACCGCTTCTTCACTGAAGAGCGGGTCATGGGCTACGCCCGGGAAGCCCTGCGCCAGGCGCTGGTCAATCTCGACGCCAAGCCGGCCCCGGCCGGCACCTTGCCGGTAGTGCTCGGCCCAGGCTGGTCCGGTGTGCTCCTGCACGAAGCGGTGGGCCACGGCCTGGAAGGCGACTTCAACCGCAAGGGCAGCTCCGCCTACAGTGGCAAGATTGGCGAGAAGGTCGCCTCGAGCCTGTGCACCATCGTCGATGATGGCACCCTCGAAGGCCGCCGTGGCTCGCTCAGCGTCGACGACGAAGGTACGCCGACCGAGTGCACCACGCTGATCGAGAACGGCATTCTCAAGGGCTACATGCAGGACAAGCTCAACGCGCGCCTGATGGGCATGGCGGTCACCGGTAACGGTCGTCGTGAATCCTACGCGCACCTGCCAATGCCGCGCATGACCAATACCTACATGCGCGCCGGTGACAGCGATCCGCAAGAGATCATTGCCTCGGTGAAGAAGGGTATCTACTGCGCCAACCTGGGCGGTGGTCAAGTCGACATCACCAGCGGCAAGTTCGTCTTCTCTACCAGCGAGGCCTACCTGATCGAGGACGGCAAGATCACCGCGCCGGTCAAGGGCGCAACGTTGATCGGCAACGGCCCTGAGGCGATGAGCCGGGTATCGATGGTGGGTAATGACCTGGCCCTGGACAGTGGCGTGGGGACATGTGGCAAGGATGGCCAGTCGGTGCCAGTGGGTGTTGGTCAGCCGACGCTGAAACTGGATGCGATCACCGTGGGCGGGACCGGCGCTTGAGTCATCAACGCATCACCGGCCGCAGCTGCTCCCGGATGGGAGCGGCTGCGGCCGATGGCTGTCTGGCAGAACTCAGCGCAAGCCGCGCTGGGTTTCGTCAAGGTCACGAATGTACTTGAAGACCTTGCGCGCGGCCGCGGGCGGTTTGTCCCGCGCCTTTTCGTGCTGAGCATGGCGGATCAGCGAGCGCAGGTGCTGACGGTCGGTCTCAGGGTATTCCTGGACAAACCGCTCGAGGTCCTCGTCGTTGCCGTCGACCAGACGGTCGCGCCAGCGCTCGAGGCTGTGGAAGCGCTCGTTGTACTGGCGGGTAGAGCTGTCGAGCTGCTCGATCACCGCGTTGATGGCGTCGATGTCCTGGTCGCGCATCAGCTTGCCGACAAACGACATGTGGCGTTTGCGGGCAATGTGCGCAGTGTGCTTGCTGGCATCGGCCAGCGCCTTGCGCAAGGGGTCGGTCAAGGGCAGGCGAGCCAGTGTATCGGCCTTGAGCGTCGTCAGGCGCTCGCCGAGTTCGACCAGGGCCAGAAGCTCGCGCTTGATCTGGGTTTTGCTTTTTTCGCCGTCGAAGGCGTCGTCGTATGAATCAACCATGGTGGCAGTCCGCTGGAAAACGCCGCCATGATAACCAGTCGGGGGCCGCTTGTCCGGCCCGGTCGTAGAATGACCCTTGCCGTAAGCAGAATTTGAGTGGAGAAAACCATGAGTGCAGTCCAGAGCATTGGCCCCAAGGACCTGCCGGCATTGCAGGAGCAAGTCGAAGCGATCGTTGCCGAGGCGCGCCGCCAAGGCGCCAGCGCTTGTGAGGTGGCGGTGTCGCTGGAACAGGGGTTGTCCACCACGGTGCGCCAGCGTGAGGTCGAGACGGTTGAATTCAATCGCGACCAAGGCTTCGGTATCACCCTCTATGTTGGCCAGCGCAAGGGCTCGGCGAGCACCTCGGCGAGCGGCGCCGACGCCATTCGCGAGACCGTTGCCGCGGCCCTGGCGATCGCCAAGCATACCTCCGAAGACGAGTGCGCCGGCCTGGCCGATGCGGCGCTGATGGCCCGCGACCTTCCCGAACTCGACCTCTATCACGACTGGAACATCGATCCCGAGCAGGCGATCGAAATGGCCCTGACGTGTGAAGAAGCAGCGTTCGAGGCCGACCCGCGAATCAAGAACGCCGACGGCACTAGCCTCAATACCCATCAGGGCTGCCGCGTCTATGGCAATAGCCATGGCTTCATCGGTGGCTATGCATCGACCCGGCACAGCCTGAGCTGTGTGATGATCGCCGAGGGCGAAGGGCAGATGCAGCGTGACTACTGGTACGACGTCAATCGCCAGGGCGAGCTGCTCGCCGACCCGCGCAGCATTGGCGTGCACGCCGCGCAGCGTGCGGCCAGTCGCCTGGGCGCGCGGCCGGTACCAACCTGTGAGGTCCCGGTGCTGTTCTCGGCAGAGCTGGCGGGCGGCCTGTTCGGCAGTTTCCTGGGGGCGATCTCCGGCGGCAATCTGTACCGTAAGTCATCGTTTCTTGATGGCGCCATCGGCCAGCAGCTGTTTCCTAGCTGGTTGACCCTGGATGAACGCCCACACCTGCCGCGGGCGCTAGGCAGTGCGTCGTTCGACGGGGACGGCTTGGCGACCTACGCCAAGCCGTTCGTCGACAATGGTCAGCTGGTGTCCTACCTGCTGGGCACCTATTCCGGCCGCAAGTTGGGCCTGCCAAGCACGGCCAACTCCGGCGGCGTGCACAACCTGTTCGTCACCCATGGTGTCGAGGACCAGGCGGCGCTGATCCGGCGGATGGGCCGCGGCTTGCTGGTGACAGAATTGATGGGGCATGGCTTGAACATGGTGACTGGCGATTACTCGCGCGGTGCCGCGGGCTTCTGGGTCGAAAACGGAGTGATCCAGTTCCCTGTTCAGGAAGTAACTATCGCCGGCAATATGAAGGATATGTTCCAGCAGATTGTGGCGATTGGTAGCGATATCGAGACGCGCAGCAACATCCACACCGGCTCTGTGCTGATCGAGCGGATGACCGTCGCTGGTAGTTGATTCAACAGATGCCCACAGAACCCGGCCCACGTGCCGGGTTTTTTGTTTGTCGTTTTCCACTTGAAGTGATTCTATTTATCACTTAATAATGAATATCATTATCCAGACACCAGCGATGATGTTCATGAAATCCGTCCTTCACGAATTGCCCTACCTGGAAAACTGGCGCTGGCTCAGCCGGCGCATTCGCTGCGCCCTCGACCCTGATGAGCCGCGCCTTATCGAGCACTACCTGGCGGAAGGTCGCTACCTGGTGTGCTGCACCGAGACCTCGCCATGGACGGTGGCCCTGACCTCATTCCGCTTGCTGCTGGATACCGCCGGCGACCGCATGCTGCCTTGGCATTGGCGCGCCCAGTGCCTCGACCAGGCCTGGCGGCCGTTGCTCGACCTGCGCAACCTCGATCGCCGCGAACAGAACCAGCGCTGGCAGCCCTATGCCCTGCAGCTCGCCAATTGCGTGCTGCTGCCTTCTATTTCTCCCGATGAACTGATGCAAGGAATTGATAATGAGTAATACCCGTATCGAGCGTGACAGCATGGGTGAACTGCAGGTGCCGGCCCAGGCCCTGTACGGCGCTCAGACCCAACGCGCGGTCGACAACTTCCCGATCAGCGGCCAGCGCATGCCGGCCCAGTTCATCCGCGCGCTGCTGCTGGCCAAGGCTGCGGCAGCCAAGGCCAACGTCGAGCTGGAACAGATCACTGCCGACCAGGGCCAGGCTATCGTCAAGGCTGTGGAGCAGTTGCTGGCCGAGGATTTCATCCAGCATTTTCCGGTGGATGTCTACCAGACCGGCTCGGGCACCAGCTCGAACATGAACGCCAACGAAGTGATCGCCACCTTGGCCAGCCGCGTGCTGGGCGAAGCGGTCAATGCCAATGACCACGTCAACTGTGGCCAAAGCAGCAACGACATCATCCCGACCACCATCCATGTCAGCGCCGCCTTGGCCGTACACGAGCAACTGCTGCCAGCCCTGGCGCACCTGATCGCGGTGATCGACGCCAAGGCTGTTGAGGTACACCAGTACGTCAAGACCGGCCGCACTCACCTGATGGACGCCATGCCGGTGCGCATGAGCCAGGTTCTTGGTGGCTGGTCGGCGCAGATCAACGCTGCCCGGGCACACATCGAGGCGACCCTGCCGAGCCTGCAGGCGCTGGCCCAGGGCGGTACCGCCGTCGGCACCGGGATCAACGCCCACCCGCAGTTCGCCGCCGGTTTCGCGCGCCAGCTCAGCGGCCTGACCAAGGTCGAGTTCACCCCGGGTGAAAACCTGTTTGCCCTGATCGGCTCGCAGGACACTGCCGTAGCACTGTCGGGCCAGCTCAAGACTACTGCCGTGGCCCTGACCAAGATCGCCAACGACCTGCGCTGGATGAACTCCGGCCCGCTCGCCGGCCTCGGTGAGATCGAACTCGAAGCGCTGCAGCCGGGTTCTTCGATCATGCCGGGCAAGGTCAACCCGGTGATCCCGGAAGCCACTGCCATGGTCGCCGCTCAGGTGATCGGCAATGACGCCACCATCGCCATCGCCGGCCAGTCGGGCAACTTCGAACTGAACGTGATGCTGCCGGTCATCGCGCGCAACCTGCTGGAAAGCATCGAGCTGATGGCCAATGTCAGCCGCCTGCTGGCCGACAAAGCCATCGCCAGCTTCAAGGTCAATGACGCCAAGCTCAAGGAAGCGCTGTCGCGCAACCCGATCCTGGTCACTGCGCTGAACCCGATCATCGGTTACCTGAAAGCCGCCGAGATCGCCAAGACCGCCTACAAGCAAGGCCGGCCGATCATCGATGTGGCGCTGGAGCACACCGACCTGTCGCGTGATCAGCTCGAGGCGCTGCTCGATCCGGAAAAACTTACCGCCGGCGGCATCTGATCAGAGCCGCCCAGGAGGCACGTCATGCAGCACTGGAAACGCACCACGGATAACGCCAATCGCCTGTTCGAACAGGGCGAGCTGGTCGATGCCCGGGAACACTACCTGCAAGCCTTGGCCTTGGCCCAGGTGCTGCTCGAGCGCTGGCATGACGTCGACGAGGCGGTCGCCGCCTTCGTCATCGCCCACCACAACCTGGCCGACCTGCACCTGCGCCTGAACCAGCCCCACGAAAGCGCCGACTACCTGTGCTCCGCGCATCAGCGCCTGCTTCAGACCAGCCAGGAACCGCGCTTGCCGCAAGCCTTGCGTGAAGCGGCGCTGCGCCACAGTGCGCGCACCTATACCGAACTGTTGAGTTTCATCGCTGAGTACGGCCAGTACCCGCGTACCGAGCGTTTGCTCAATCGCAACGCACCCGAGACGAGCGAGCTGGCGGCCCAGCCGGACGCCACTCCTCGCCCACACGCCTACGGAGTCCACTGACATGCCTCATACCTTGCCTGCATTGCCTTACGCCTACGATGCGCTTGAGCCGCATATCGATACTCAGACCATGGAGATTCACCACAGCAAGCACCACCAGACCTACATCAACAACCTCAACGCTGCCATCGAAGGCACCGAGTGGGTCGACTGGTCGGTAGAAAAACTGGTGGCTGCGGTCAAGCAATTGCCAGAAAAGCTGCAGGGCGCAGTGATCAACCAAGGCGGCGGCCACGCCAACCACAGCTTGTTCTGGACGGTCATGTCGCCCAAGGGCGGTGGCCTGCCACAAGGTGACGTGGCCAAGGCCATCGACGCCGAGCTGGGTGGGTTCGAAGCCTTCAAGGATGCCTTCACCAAGGCTGCACTGAGCCGCTTTGGCAGTGGCTGGGCCTGGTTGAGCGTGACGCCCGAGAAGACCCTGGTAGTGGAAAGCAGCGGCAACCAGGACAGCCCGCTGATGCACGGCAATACGCCAATTCTGGGCCTGGACGTGTGGGAGCACGCCTATTACCTGAAGTACCAGAACCGTCGTCCTGAATACATCGGCGCGTTCTACAACGTGGTCGACTGGGCCGAAGTCGAACGTCGATATCATCAAGCCCTCAAGTGAGCCGACCCGGTATGCGCGCTGAGGTGATGTCTGTCGGTAGTGTGCGCCTGTTCCGACTGGCGCTCGGGACTTTGCTGTTGCTGGTGGGTACTGCGTTGCTGGTAACGCGCGCTATCGACTGGCTGGACCTGGAACCACGCATGCTGCGCGCCCTCGAGGGCGGTGCATTGTGTGCGTTGGGGACGGCGTTGGGCGCGGTACCGGTGTTGGTGATCCGTAACATGCCGGTCGCTCTGGCTGACACTTTGCTCGGCTTTGGCGCCGGCGTGATGCTCGCGGCAACGGCGTTCTCCCTGGTCATTCCGGGTCTGGACGCGGCCCAGGCCATCGGCTTCAGCCCTTGGGGCGCCGGTGGCATCATCAGTTTTGGCCTGTTGTTCGGCGCCCTGTGCCTGTTTCTGGTGGATCTCAAGGTGTCCGGCGCTTCGCCAGAGGCTTTGGTGGGTAACGGGAACCAGCCGGTGATCGCTGCACGGATCTGGCTGTTCGTGATTGCCATCATTGCCCATAACATCCCCGAAGGCATGGCCATTGGCGTGTCGGCAGGCGGTGGAATGGCGGATGCCGACAGCCTGGCGATGGGCATTGCCTTGCAGGATGTGCCCGAGGGACTGGTAATTGCGCTGGTGCTGGCAGGCGCTGGCATGCCTCGCTTCAAGGCGTTTCTGATCGGTGCCGCCTCGGGCCTGGTCGAGCCATTGGCTGCGGTGATCTGCGCCTGGCTGGTCAACGTCGCGGAGCTGCTGTTGCCGTTGGGCCTGGCCTGTGCGGCGGGGGCGATGCTGTTGGTGGTAACCCAGGAGATCATCCCTGAGTCGCGCAGCAATGGCCATCATCGTCTGGCAAGCCTGGGCCTGTGTCTCGGCTTCTGCCTGATGATGGTGATGGATACGGCGATGTCGTGAGCAAAGCGAAGGTGGAGGGCTCCGCCTTCGTCATTGTGAATAAATGAAGTTTCAGGCGAAGATCACTTCAATACGTCCTTGAGGGCGTGAGCGGGGTGCAGCTTTTACCACGATTTGAACGTCGCGGCCCAAGCGTGCCAGGCAGTCAATCATCTTCGTTTCGCTGATTCCGCGAAATCTGCCCCGAATCATTTCTGAAACCTTCGGTTGTGGCAGGCCGAGGATGGCTGCAGCTTGGGTTTGGGTCAGGTGTCTGGCCTTGATGATGCTGCAGATCTTGCTAGCCAGATGCGCCTTGACCTGCATTTCGCCTGCGTCAGGATAGTTGAGGTCGGCGTAGACATTGCCACTGCCTTCTTCGATCTCACTCATGCTTGTTTTCCTCTGAATGTGCTTTTGCAAAATTCAAGCGTGTTCGGACCAGCGCTATGTCGTGGCCGGGCGTCTTGATACCCGCCTTGGATTTCTTCTGGAAGCAGTGCAGGACGTATATCCCTGCGCTGAAGCGCACTGTGTAGACCCCTCGGTAGGTATTACCGTCATGGTCTTCTATTACTTCAAGGACGCCACCGCCTGCGAACCCTTTCAAGGCTTTTGCCTGTAGATGCTTGCTACCTTCCTGAGCAAGGTGGAGGGCGAAACCGAATGTGTCCTGAATGTCTGGGGGGAGGGCTTGAAGATCTTTTCTGCTGCTGCCAACCCAGTAAACAGGTTTTACCCGCTTTGATGCTTCCATGAAAATACCCGCTCAATCTATACCTACATAGGTATAAAGGCAATCGAGTCGAGTTTCATCCAGACAATTGGTAAGGGATGTTGCTGCGTGAGGTATCAAGCGCGCTCGAGTGGAGTCTGCGAGGGTTACTCGCCTTCGTCGAAGTAGTTGTTGATCAGCGCCTCCAAGGCATCCAGCGCATCGTTATCCTGCTCGCCTTCGGTGTGCAGGTGCACTTGGGTGCCCTTGCCGGCGGCGAGCATCATCACAGCCATGATGCTCTTGCCATCCACCAGCTTGTCCGGCGCACGGCCGACTTTTACCTGGCAGGGAAAGCGTCCGGCAACACCGACGAATTTTGCCGCCGCCCGGGCATGCAGGCCCAGCTTGTTGATGATGGTGATTTCGCGGGCGGGCATCGTGGGGTGGATCCTGTGGGCTAGAGGTCGCGGTGGCGGACCTGGACGTTTTTCAGGGATTGCTGCAACGACTGGCCAAGGCGTTCGGTCAGGTAGACCGAGCGGTGATGGCCGCCGGTGCAGCCGATGGCGATAGTGACATAGGCGCGGTTGCTGGCGGCGAAACGGGGGAGCCATTTAAGCAGGTAGCTTGAAATGTCTTGGTACATCTCTTCGACGTCCGGCTGGGCGGCCAGGTAGTCCTTCACAGGCTGCTCGAGGCCGGAATGCTCGCGTAGCTCGGGCTTCCAGTACGGGTTGGGCAGGCAGCGCACGTCGAATACCAGGTCGGCATCAACCGGCATGCCGCGCTTGAAACCAAACGATTCAACGAGAAACGCGGTACCAGGCTCGGGTTGGTTGAGCAGGCGCAACTTGATCGAGTCGCGCAGCTGGTAGAGGTTGAGATTGGTGGTGTCGATCTTCAGGTCGGCCAAGTCGGCGATCGGCCCCAGCAACTCGCTCTCGACACGGATCGCTTCAGCAAGCGAGCGATT
Organism: Pseudomonas sp. BP8; assembly: GCF_017875955.1. Classification (GTDB taxonomy): domain Bacteria; phylum Pseudomonadota; class Gammaproteobacteria; order Pseudomonadales; family Pseudomonadaceae; genus Aquipseudomonas. Next base: position 1,708,718 of record NZ_JAGINK010000001.1, read on the forward strand.
GGCGTTGGTCAGTGGGTGGCGCCGGCGGGTCTCGGAAAAACGCTTGAGCAGCGTGTCTTCATCGGCATCCAGATACAGCACGTCGCACTGGATATGCTTGCTGCGCGCGTCTTCCAGCAGCTCGGGAAAGCGCGAGAGGTGGCTGGGCAGGTTGCGCGCATCAATCGACACGGCAACCTTGGGCTGCATCAGCTCGGTGTTGATCAGCGCATTCTCCGCCAGCTGCGGCAGCAACCCTGCGGGGAGGTTGTCGATGCAGTAGTAGCCGTTGTCTTCCAGTACGGCAAGGGCGGTGCTCTTGCCGGAGCCGGAACGGCCGCTGACGATGATCAGGCGCATATTCAGCTCCCGCTTTGCTCGTCCAGGACGACTTGGTACAACGCCTCGCTGCTGTTGGCAGCGCGCAGGCGCTCTCGGACTTCCTTGCGATCGAGCATGCTCGCGATCTGGCGTAGAAGTTCGAGGTGGGCATCGGTGGCGGCTTCGGGCACCAGCAGGACAAACAGCAGGTCCACGGGCGCGCCGTCGATGGCGTCGAAATCAATGGGTGCAGCCAGGTGGAGGAGGGCGCTTACCGGATTCTCGCAGCCCTTGAGGCGGCAATGAGGAATGGCGATGCCATTGCCAAACCCGGTCGAGCCCAGTTTTTCGCGGGCGATCAACTTCTCGAAGAGGTCTTGCTCATCGAGCTCGGGGACTTCGCGGTGGACCGCTGCGGCAATGGTTTCCAAAGCGCGTTTTTTACTGCTGACGCCCGACACGTTCACCAGGGAACGGCCGGGGGTCAGGATGGTTTCAAGTCGGATCATGGATGAGGGGGATCAGCGGGCGGCTGCACCTTGCAGCAGGCTTTGCTGTTTTTCCTTGTGTTTTTTCAGTTGGCGGTCGAGCTTGTCAGCCAGGGCGTCGATCGCTGCATACATGTCTTGGTCTTCGGCATTGGCAACCACTTCGCCGCCAGGAATCTGCACGGTCGCTTCGACCTTCTGTTGCAGCTTCTCGACTTTCAGGATGACCTGCACGTTGGTGATCTTGTCGAAGTGTCCTGCGACCCTATCAAGCTTTTCGAGCACATAGGTGCGCAGAGGGTCGGTGACTTCTACATGGTGTCCACTGATGTTGACTTGCATACAGCTTCTCCTTTTGTTGCCCGTGCATAAAGAGGCAGGTGTTGCACCTGCCCCACAAACGCTGTGGCGCATCCCAGGGGCTACATCAATCGCTTGCGTTCACTCGACGGTGCGATGCCGAGCGACTCGCGGTATTTGGCGACGGTGCGACGGGCTACCTGGATGCCTTGTGCCTCCAGTAAACCAGCGATCTTGCTGTCACTCAATGGCTTTTTCTGATTTTCCGCTGCAACCAGTTTCTTGATGATCGCGCGGATCGCCGTGGACGAGCATTCACCGCCCTCCGAGGTGCTGACGTGGCTTGAGAAAAAGTATTTCAGTTCATAGATACCGCGCGGGGTATGCATGTACTTCTGGGTGGTGACCCGCGAAATGGTCGACTCGTGCATGCCCACCGCCTCGGCGATGTCATGCAGGACCAACGGCTTCATCGCTTCGTCGCCATGGTCGAGGAAACCACGCTGGTGCTCGACGATTTGCGTGGCAACCTTCATCAAGGTCTCGTTGCGGCTTTGCAGGCTCTTGATGAACCAGCGCGCTTCCTGCAACTGGTTGCGCATGAAGGTGTTGTCGGCGCTGGTATCGGCGCGCCGGACAAACCCGGCATATTGCGGATTGACCCGCAAGCGGGGGATGGCCTCCTGGTTCAACTCGACCAGCCAGCGGTCGCTGTCCTTGCGCACGATGACGTCAGGTACGACGTACTCGGGCTCGCTTGACTCGATCTGCGAACCTGGCCGCGGGTTGAGGCTTTGCACCAGTTCAATGATCTGGCGCAGCTCGTCTTCCTTGAGCTTCATGCGGCGCATCAACTGGCTGTAGTCGCGGCTGCCGAGCAGGTCGATGTAGTCGGTGACCAGGCGCTGCGCTTCGGCCATCCACGGCGTACTGGCAGGCAGTTGGCGCAGTTGCAGGAGCAGGCATTCGCCGAGGTTGCGCGCGCCGACGCCGGCGGGCTCGAACTGCTGGATCCGGTGCAGGACGGCTTCGACTTCATCCAGCTCGATGTCCAGCTCGGGGTCGAACCCGGCACAGATTTCCTCGAGGGTATCCTCCAGGTAGCCCTGCTGGTTGATGCTATCGACCAAGGTCACGGCGATCAGGCGGTCGGTGTCGGACATCGGTGCCAGGTTCAGCTGCCACAGCAGATGGCTCTGCAGGCTTTCGCCGACAGAAGTGCGGGTGGTGAAGTCCCACTCGTCGTCATCGTTGCTCGGCAGGCTGCTGGCGCTGGTCTGGTAGATGTCTTCCCAGGCGGTATCAACCGGGAGTTCGTTGGGGATGCGCTCGTTCCATTCGCCTTCCTCATGATTCTCGGAGGAAGAGGCGGTGCCCTCCTGGAAGGAGGTGTCCTGGAAGTTGTTATCGTTGGCTTCGGCGGCCGGCTTGCTGTCGGTGTTATCCGCCATCGGGTCGCTGTTGTCGAAGTCTTCGCCGTCTTCCTGGCGTTCGAGCATCGGATTGGATTCCAGCGCTTCCTGGATTTCCTGCTGGAGGTCCAAGGTAGAGAGCTGAAGCAGACGAATGGCCTGTTGCAACTGCGGGGTCATCGTCAGTTGCTGGCCCATTTTTAGGACGAGCGATGCTTTCATGGCTTGGGCTTAGTACCTTGGTCGCCGGCGCGCATGCGCCATCCACTACACGAAGGGCGCCGGAGCGCCAATTTCAAGCAAGTTATATGCCTTAATTTGTAGCGTTTGCCTAGAGCACTGTAACACTTAAGCCTCAATGAGGCCGATTTGCCAGTGCTCTGGCAAAGCCTGAGTCAGAGTCGGAACTCGTGACCCAGGTAGACTTCCTTGACCAATTCATTGGCCAGGATGGTCTGGGCATCGCCTTCAGCGATCAATTGACCGTCGTTGACGATGTAGGCGGTTTCACAGATATCCAGGGTCTCGCGGACGTTGTGGTCGGTGATCAACACACCGATACCCTTGGCCTTGAGGTGGTGGATGATCTGCTTGATGTCGCCCACGGAAATCGGGTCGACACCGGCAAACGGTTCGTCCAGCAGGATGAACTTCGGTGCGGTGGCCAGGGCGCGGGCGATCTCGACACGGCGGCGTTCGCCACCGGAGAGGCTCATGCCCAGGTTGTCGCGGATGTGGCTGATGTGGAATTCCTGCAGCAGGCTTTCCAGCTCCTTGCGACGGCCTTCGCGATCGAGTTCCTTGCGGGTCTCGAGGATCGCCATGATGTTGTCGGCTACCGACAGTTTGCGGAAGATCGAGGCTTCCTGCGGCAGATAGCCGATGCCGGCGCGTGCACGTCCGTGCATCGGCTGGTGGCTGACATCCTGGTTGTCGATCAGTACGCGGCCCTGATCGGCCTGGACCAGACCGACAATCATGTAGAAGCAGGTCGTCTTGCCGGCGCCGTTAGGGCCAAGCAGGCCGACGATCTGGCCGCTGTCGATGGACAGGCTGACGTCGCGAACCACCTGCCGACTCTTGTAGCTCTTGGCCAGATGCTGGGCTTTGAGGGTTGCCATTTACTCGGCCTTCTTCTTCGGCTGGATCACCATGTCGATGCGCGGGCGCTTGGTGGAGGCGGCGCCACTGGAGGTGCCGGCGGTGGCCACCTGCGACTTGGTGTTGTAGACGATTTTCTCGCCTTCGGTGGTGTTGCCTTCGTTCTCGACCTTGGCGCGGTCGGTGAGGATGATGGTGTCCTTCTGCGCCTGGTACTGAATGGTTACCGCCCAACCCTTCATCTTGTCGGCTTTGTCGGCGCTTTGCTGTTGCTCGAAGTAGGCCAGGTTGCCCACCGAGGTCACCACGTCGATGTCGCCATTGGTGGCGCGGGTCATGGTCACGGTGTTGCCGGTGATCTTCATCGAGCCCTGGGTGATGATCACATCGCCCTTGTAGGTCGCCACGCCTTGCTTGTCATCCAGGTGAGCGTCGTCGGCCTGGATACGAATTGGCTGGTCACGATCGGTCGGCAGGGCCAAGGCGCTCGCGCTTCCCAGTGCTGCGCTCAGGCTGAGCAAAAAGGGGAGTGTTTTAACGAGCCTCATACTGTCCTCTTACGTTGGACAGCAGGTCCATCCTGCCGTCTTTCAAATACGCTTTCATTCCGGTACCCGTAGTCGTGCCACCGAAGCCGTCGATTCTAACGGCTTGCTCGGTCTGCGCATATTGCTTCTGCGGGAACACAGTCATGCGGGTCGTGGTAATGATGGTTTCACGCTGTTTCTCGTCAGTACGTGCGACCCGCACCTTGTCGATCAGTTCGACTTCGCTGCCATCCGGGTTGACCTCGGCGCGCACGCTCTGCACATGCCAGGGGAACTCGGTGCCACGGTACATCTGCAGGTCGGGAGTGGTCACCAGGGTCACCTCGGTGGCCTTGAGATGCTCGACCTTGTCCGCGGTCATTTCATACTGCATCTTGCCATCGGGCAGGAACTGCACGCTGTGGGCGTTGATCGCGTAGTAGTCGATGGCGTTCTCGTCGGTCTGGGCTACCGGCTTGTCGAGGAAGCTCTCGGGGCTGATGTTCCAGTAGCCGACCGCCACCAGCACGGCGGCGATCACACTGGACAGTGCGATGTTTTTGGCTTTCTTGCTGAACATGTGCGGCCTTACAGGTAATTGGCGTTGGCAGCGTCCAGGGTGCCCTGGGCCTGCATGATCAGTTCACAGAATTCGCGTGCGGCACCTTCGCCACCGCGTGCCTGGGTCACGCCATGTGCGTGCTGGCGTACGAACGGCGCGGCGTTGGCGACCGCCATGCCCAGGCCTACACGGCGGATCACCGGCAGGTCTGGCAAGTCGTCGCCCAGATAGGCGACTTGCTCATAGCTTAGGCCGAGTTCGGCGAGAAGGCCGTCCAGCACCACCAGTTTATCCTCACGGCCCTGATACAGGTGAGGGATGCCGAGGTTTTTCGCACGGCGCTCGACCACCGGTGTCTTGCGCCCGCTGATGATCGCGGTGGTCACGCCCGAGGCCATGAGCATCTTGATGCCTTGGCCGTCGAGGGTGTTGAAGGTCTTGAATTCGCTGCCATCCTCGAGGAAATAAAGACGGCCGTCGGTGAGCACGCCATCGACATCGAATACCGCCAGCTTGATGGCCTTGCCGCGTTGCATAAAGTCTTGGGTCATCTTGTCACTCTTCATTACATCACCCCGGCGCGGAGCAGGTCGTGCATGTTCAGCGCGCCGGTCGGGCGGTCATTGTCATCAACCACGACCAGTGCACCAATCTTGTGGTCTTCCATGATCTTCAGCGCTTCGGCTGCGAGCATTTCGGCCCGCGCGGTCTTGCCGTGCACGGTCATCACCTGGTCGATCAGGGTCGTGTGAACATCGATATTACGGTCAAGGCTGCGACGCAGGTCGCCGTCGGTGAAGACCCCGGCCAGCGTGCCGTCGGCTTCGAGCACCACGGTCATGCCCAGACCTTTGCGAGACATTTCCAGTAGTGCGTCCTTGAGCAGCGTGCCGCGTTGCACCTGCGGCAGGTCGGTGCCCGTGTGCATGACATTCTCGACCTTCAGCAACAGCCGACGGCCAAGGGCGCCGCCGGGATGCGAGAAGGCGAAGTCCTCGGCAGAGAAGCCGCGCGCCTCGAGCAGGGCGATCGCCAGCGCGTCACCCAACACCAGGGCGGCAGTGGTGGAGGAGGTCGGCGCCAGGTTCAGCGGGCAGGCTTCCTGGGCGACGCGGGCGTCGAGGTTGACCTCGGCCGCCTGCGCCAGGGGCGCGTCCGGATTGCCGGTCAGGCTGATCAGCTGAATGCCCAGGCGCTTGATCAGCGGCAACAGGGTCATGATCTCGGCGGTGCTGCCAGAGTTCGACAGGGCCAGGATCACATCGTCACGGGTGATCATGCCCATGTCGCCATGACTGGCTTCGGCCGGATGCACGAAAAACGCCGGCGTGCCGGTGCTGGCGAGCGTTGCCGCAATCTTGTTGCCGATGTGCCCGGACTTGCCCATGCCCAGCACCACCACCCGGCCCTTGCTGGCCAGGATCAGTTGGCAGGCCTTGACGAAGTTGTCGTCGATTCGCGGCAACAGGCCCTCGACGGCCTCGACTTCCAGGCGCAAGGTGCGTTGGGCGGACAGGATCAGCTCGCTGGATTGGCTCATGTCGAAAAGCAATGCCTGATGAAAGGCGCCGATTATAGCTGCAATGCGGCAAAGGCTCATCCTTCGATTGCCACACCCGGTTCACACAAGCCTGTCGCTGGCCTGAATGACTCGGGCTATGGCCTTGGGGCGAGCATGGCTGCGGTGCTATAGTTCGCCGCTATTCGGCCCGCGGGGGGCGTGTGTGCCTTCACGATGAGGGCAGGCGTCCATTGAGACGAGGCTGTATTGCAAGGAGTCTAGATGAGTGTGGATAGCGCCTACGCGGTCGAGTTGAAGGGCGTCACCTTCAAGCGCGGTTCGCGCAGCATTTTCAGCGATGTCGATATCCGCATCCCGCGCGGCAAGGTCACCGGCATCATGGGACCATCGGGGTGCGGCAAGACGACCTTGCTGCGCCTTATGGGCGCCCAGTTGCGGCCGTCCAGCGGCGAAGTCTGGGTGGCCGGTCAAAATCTGCCGACCTTGTCGCGCGGCGATCTGTTCGATGCGCGCAAGCAGATGGGGGTGTTGTTCCAGAGCGGTGCGTTGTTTACCGACCTCGACGTGTTCGAGAATGTCGCCTTCCCGCTGCGCGTGCATACCCAGTTGTCGGAAGAGATGATTCGCGACATCGTCCTGATGAAGCTGCAGGCGGTCGGCCTGCGTGGCGCCATCGACCTCATGCCTGACGAGCTGTCCGGCGGCATGAAGCGGCGGGTGGCGCTGGCACGGGCAATTGCTCTCGACCCGCAGATCCTGATGTACGACGAGCCGTTCGTCGGCCAGGACCCGATTGCCATGGGAGTCCTGGTGCGGCTTATTCGCCTGCTCAACGATGCGCTGGGAATTACCAGCATCGTGGTCTCCCACGACCTCGCCGAAACGGCCAGCATTGCCGACTATATCTATGTGGTCGGCGACGGCCAGGTGCTGGGCCAGGGTACCCCGGACGAACTGATGGGCTCGGACAACCCGCGGATCCGTCAATTCATGAAGGGTGACCCGGACGGCCCGGTGCCATTCCATTTTCCTGCGCCTGACTACCGCGCCGATCTGTTGGGGACGCGTTGATGCGCAGAAGATCCTTGCTCGAACGTGTTCGCTTGCTCGGCCGCTCGGCCATCGACGTGGTGGCAGTGCTCGGCCGCTCGTGCCTGTTCCTGTTCCATGCACTGGTCGGTCGTGGCGGCATTGGCGGTGGCTTCCAGTTGCTGGTCAAACAGCTGTATTCGGTCGGTGTGTTGTCGCTGGCGATCATCGTCGTCTCGGGCGTGTTCATCGGCATGGTGCTGGCGCTGCAGGGCTACAGCATTCTCACCAAGTACGGTTCGGAGCAGGCAGTGGGGCAGATGGTCGCCCTGACCCTGCTGCGCGAACTCGGCCCGGTGGTCACTGCCTTGCTGTTCGCTGGCCGTGCGGGTTCCGCGCTGACCGCCGAGATCGGCAACATGAAGTCCACCGAGCAGCTGTCGAGCCTTGAAATGATCGGCGTCGATCCGCTCAAGTACATCGTTGCGCCGCGCCTGTGGGCCGGTTTCATTTCGCTGCCGTTGCTGGCGCTGCTGTTCAGCGTGGTCGGCATCTGGGGTGGTTCGTGGGTGGCGGTCGACTGGCTGGGCGTCTACGAAGGCTCGTTCTGGGCCAACATGCAGAACAGTGTTTCCTTTACCGACGACGTGCTCAACGGCCTGGCCAAGAGCCTGGTGTTTGCCTTCGTCGTGACCTGGATCGCCGTATTCCAGGGGTATGACTGCGAACCCACCTCAGAGGGGATCAGCCGTGCCACTACCAAGACCGTGGTCTATGCCTCGTTGGCAGTCCTGGGTCTGGACTTTATTCTGACCGCCTTGATGTTTGGAGATTTCTGATGCAAAACCGCACCCTGGAAATCGGTGTCGGCCTGTTCCTCCTGGCCGGGATCCTGGCGTTGCTCCTGCTGGCCCTGCGTGTCAGCGGGCTGTCTGCCAGCCCGAGCAGCGATACATATAAAGTTTATGCGTACTTCGACAATATCGCCGGTTTGACGGTCAGAGCTAAAGTGACCATGGCCGGTGTGACCATCGGCAAGGTCACGGCCATCGATCTTGACCGCGATTCCTACACCGGTCGGGTGACCTTGCAACTGGACAAGAAGGTCGACAACCTGCCGGTCGATTCCACTGCTTCGATCCTGACCGCCGGGTTGCTCGGCGAGAAATACATCGGCATCAGCGTGGGTGGCGAGGATCAGGTGCTGAAGGATGAAAGCATCATTCACGACACCCAGTCTTCATTGGTGCTGGAAGATCTGATTGGCAAGTTCCTGCTCAATACCGTTGGCAAAGAACCGAAACAAGCCGACCCAGCTAACTAAGGAGTTTCCATGATCTCGATCCTGCGACGCGGCCTGCTGGTCCTGCTGGCAGCCTTCCCCCTGCTGGCCCTGGCTGCCCCGGGGCAATCTGCCCATGAGGTGATCCAGACCACCACCACGCGGCTGCTCAGCGACCTCAAAACCAACAAGGATCAGTACAAGGCGGATCCGCAAGCCTTCTACGATGCCCTCAACAGTAATCTTGGACCGGTGGTCGATGCCGATGGCATTTCCAAGAGCATCATGACCGTCAAGTACTCGCGCAAGGCCACGCCGGCACAGATGCAGCGCTTTCAAGAGAACTTCAAGCGCAGCCTGATGCAGTTCTATGGCAATGCCTTGCTCGAGTACAACAACCAGGGCATTACCGTCGATCCGGCCAAGGCCGAGACCGATGACCGCACCAGCGTCAACATGAAGGTCACTGGCAACAACGGCGCGGTTTATCCGGTGCAGTACACCATGGTCAAGCTCAATGGCGAGTGGAAGGTGCGTAACGTCATCGTCAACGGCATCAACATCGGCAAGCTGTTCCGCGACCAGTTCGCCGACGCCATGTCGCGCAACGGCAACAACCTGGACCAGACCATCGACGGCTGGGCAGGCGAAGTGGCCAAGGCCAAGCAGACCGCCGACACCTCGTCGGAGAAAACCGTCAAATGAGTGAGGCCGGCGTGAGCATGGCCGAGCCGGGCGTATTGCGCCTGGCCGGCGTGCTGGACTTTCGCAGCGGCCCGGCCCTGCGCAAGGAAGGCAAGGCGCTGATCGGTGCCAGCGGCGAGCAGCGGCTGGTGCTGGACTGCTCGGCAGTGGTCAAGTCGAGCAGTGTCGGCTTGTCGTTGCTGCTGGCGTTCATGCGTGACGCGCAGGCCGCAGGCAAGTCCTGGGAACTGCGCGGCATGCCTGAAGACATGCGCGAAATCGCCGAGGTCTATGACCTGGAAGAAGTACTCGCGGGCTGAATGCCCGCACAGGTGAAAGGCCCCTCGGTCAGCGCGTCCGTTCATGGGCTTCGCAGGCGAGGGGCTTTTTTGTATGATGGCCGACCCGCGCGCACAGGGCGCCGATTGAGGTTGAGCATGCAGGCTGTAGAAGTTAAGAGCTTCCTTGAAGAAAAATTGCCGGGTACCCGGGTCGAAGTTGAAGGCGAAGGCTGCAACTTCCAGTTGAACGTGATCAGCGACGAGCTGGCTGGGCTGGGCCCGGTAAAGCGTCAACAGGCGATCTATGCTCACCTTAATCCATGGATTGCCAATGGCAGCATCCACGCGGTAACCATGAAATTTTTCAGCAGCGCAGCCTGGGCTGAGCGCACCTGAGCCTACTTGGCGGCGAGATTCCTATGGACAAACTGATTATTACTGGCGGCCCTCGTCTTGATGGCGAGATCCGCATTTCCGGGGCGAAGAACGCCGCCCTGCCGATCCTTGCAGCGACCTTGCTGGCCGATGGCCCGGTCACGGTCGGCAACCTGCCGCACCTGCACGACATCACCACCATGATCGAGCTGTTCGGGCGCATGGGCATCGAGCCTGTGATCGACGAGAAGCTGTCGGTGGAAATCGACCCACGCACGATCAAGACCCTGGTCGCGCCGTACGAGTTGGTCAAGACCATGCGCGCCTCGATCCTGGTCCTGGGGCCAATGGTCGCGCGTTTCGGTGAGGCCGAAGTGGCCCTGCCTGGCGGTTGCGCGATCGGGTCGCGCCCGGTCGACCTGCACATCCGTGGCCTCGAGGCCATGGGTGCGAAGATCGAAGTCGAAGGCGGCTACATCAAGGCCAAGGCGCCTGAAGGCGGCCTGCGCGGTGCGCACTTCTTCTTCGACACCGTCAGCGTTACCGGTACCGAGAACATCATGATGGCCGCTGCCTTGGCCAAAGGCCGCAGCGTACTGCAAAACGCCGCGCGCGAACCTGAAGTGGTCGACCTGGCCAACTTCCTGATCGCCATGGGCGCCAAGGTCCAGGGCGCTGGCACCGACACCATCACCATCGATGGCGTCGAGCGTCTGCACTCGGCCACCTACCGGGTCATGCCGGACCGCATCGAAACCGGTACCTACCTGGTCGCTGCTGCCGTCACCGGCGGTCGCGTCAAGGTCAAGGACACTGATCCGACCATCCTCGAAGCGGTACTTGAGAAGCTCAAGGAAGCCGGCGCCGATGTCACTACCGGCGAAGACTGGATCGAGCTGAACATGCATGGCAAGCGGCCCAAGGCCGTCAACCTGCGGACCGCGCCGTACCCGGCGTTCCCGACCGACATGCAGGCGCAGTTCATCTCGCTCAACGCCATTGCCGAAGGCACCGGTGCAGTGATCGAGACGATCTTCGAAAACCGCTTCATGCACGTCTACGAGATGCACCGCATGGGCGCGCAGATCCAGGTCGAAGGCAATACTGCCATCGTCACTGGCGTCAAGTCGCTCAAAGGTGCTCCGGTGATGGCCACCGACCTGCGTGCTTCGGCCAGCCTGGTGCTGTCGGCGCTGGTCGCCGAGGGCGACACCCTGATCGATCGCATCTACCACATCGACCGTGGTTACGAGTGCATCGAAGAAAAACTGCAGATGCTCGGCGCCAAGATCCGCCGCGTACCGGGTTAATCTGTGACAGGCGCAAGGATGCGCCTACTGAATTTCGAGCGGTCGGGTCTGTAACCCGGCCGGCTATAGCCGCTTAAGGACCGACGTTTCCCATGTTGACCATCGCGCTATCCAAAGGCCGAATCCTCGACGATACCCTGCCATTGCTGGCTGAAGCCGGTATTGTGCCGACCGAGAATCCGGACAAGAGCCGCAAGCTGATCATCCCCACGACCCAGGACGACGTGCGCCTGCTGATCGTGCGCGCCACCGACGTGCCGACCTATGTCGAGCATGGTGCCGCCGACCTCGGGGTGGCTGGCAAGGACGTGCTCATGGAGTACGGTGGCCAGGGCCTGTACGAGCCCCTGGACCTGCAGATTGCCTGCTGCAAGCTGATGACCGCCGGTGTGGTCGGTGCGCCAGAGCCCAAGGGCCGTCTGCGCGTCGCCACCAAGTTCGTCAACGTAGCCAAGCGCTACTACGCCGAGCAGGGCCGCCAGGTCGATATCATCAAGCTGTACGGCTCGATGGAACTGGCACCGCTGATCAACCTTGCCGACAAGATCATCGACGTGGTCGACACCGGTAATACCCTGCGCGCCAACGGCCTGGAGCCGCAAGAGCTGATCGCCATGGTCAGCTCGCGCCTGGTGGTCAACAAGGCCTCCATGAAAATGCAGCACGCCCGCATCCAGAGCCTGATCGACACCCTGCGCCAAGCGGTCGAATCGCGACACCGCGGCTGACTTCTGCGCGCGACCTCCGCTGTCGCGCCCGTCTATCCGCGTCATAGCCATTTTTCTCAGGTGCCCGCGCGGATCGACTGGTAGCCTTGGGCGCCTGAGCATTCGCTATTATTCGAGGCCCTCGCCATGACCGTGTCCACTGCAATTGCCCGTCTCAACGCCGCTGATCCGGATTTCGCCCGACATCTGGATCATCTGCTGAGCTGGGAGAGTGTGTCCGATGACGCGGTCAACCAGCGCGTGCTCGACATCATCAAGGCCGTGCGCGAGCGCGGTGACGCCGCGCTGGTGGAGTTCACCCAGCGCTTCGACGGTGTCCAGGCCACGTCGATCAATGACCTGATCCTCGGCCGTGAGCGCCTGGAGCTGGCCCTGACCCGGATCACCCCGGCCCAACGTGAAGCGCTGGAAAAGGCTGCCGAACGTGTGCGCATCTACCACGAGCGGCAGAAGCAGGACTCCTGGCAGTACACCGAAGCCGACGGTACGGTGCTCGGCCAGAAAGTCACTCCACTCGACCGTGCCGGCTTGTATGTCCCGGGCGGCAAGGCGTCGTACCCCTCTTCGGTGCTGATGAACGCCATCCCGGCCAAGGTCGCCGGGGTAGGCGAGGTGGTCATGGTGGTGCCAACCCCGCGCGGCGAGCTCAACGAGCTGGTCTTGGCCGCAGCGTGCATCGCTGGTGTCGACCGGGTGTTCACCGTCGGGGGTGCGCAGGCAGTTGCCGCCCTGGCATACGGCACCGAGAGCGTGCCGCAGGTAGACAAGATCGTCGGCCCGGGCAATATCTATGTGGCCACCGCCAAGCGTCATGTGTTCGGCCAGGTCGGGATCGACATGATCGCCGGGCCTTCGGAGATTCTCGTGGTGTGTGACGGCCAGACCGATCCGGACTGGATCGCCATGGACCTGTTCTCCCAGGCCGAGCACGACGAGGACGCCCAGGCCATTCTGGTCAGCCCGGATGCCGAGTTCCTCGACCGCGTCGCCGCCAGCATCGACAAGCTGATGCCGACCATGGAGCGTGCCGAGATCATCGAGAAGTCGATCAATGGCCGTGGCGCGCTGATCCAGGTGCGTGACATGCAGCAGGCGATCGAAGTCGCCAACCGTATCGCGCCTGAGCACCTTGAGCTGTCGGTGGCCGACCCGCAGGCCTGGCTGCCACAGATTCGCCACGCTGGCGCGATCTTCATGGGTCGCCACACCAGTGAAGCGCTGGGCGACTACTGTGCCGGTCCCAACCACGTGTTGCCGACTTCGGGCACTGCGCGCTTCTCTTCGCCGCTGGGGGTGTATGACTTCCAGAAGCGTTCGTCGATCATCTTCTGCTCCGAGCAGGGCGCGTCCGAGCTGGGCCACACTGCCTCGGTGCTGGCCCGCGGCGAGTCGTTGACCGCCCACGCGCGCAGCGCCGAATACCGCATCCTCACCGAAACCAAGGGGAACTGAACATGAGTCGATTCTGGAGTCCCTTCGTCAAGGACCTGGTGCCTTACGTGCCGGGTGAGCAGCCGAAGCTGACCAAGCTGGTCAAGCTCAACACCAACGAGAACCCCTACGGCCCCTCGCCCAAGGCCCTGGAGGCCATGCGCGGTGAGCTGAACGATGACCTGCGCCTGTACCCTGACCCTAACGGTGACCGGCTCAAGCAGGCCGTGGCCGAGTACTACGGCGTAACCGCGCAGCAGGTGTTCGTTGGCAATGGCTCGGACGAAGTGCTGGCGCACATTTTCCATGGCCTGTTCCAGCACGACGCGCCGCTGCTGTTCCCGGACGTCAGCTACAGCTTCTACCCGGTGTATTGCGGCCTGTACGGCATCCCCTTCGAGCAGGTGGCGCTGGATGAACAGTTCCAGATTCGCATTGCAGACTATGCCAAGCCCAATGCCGGGATCATTTTCCCCAACCCGAATGCGCCGACTGGCTGCCTGATGCCGCTGGACGTGGTCGAGCAGTTGCTGCGGGCCAACCGTGACTCGGTGGTGGTCGTGGACGAGGCGTACATCGACTTCGGTGGCGAGACGGCTATCAGCCTGGTTGATCGCTATGACAATCTGCTGGTTACCCAGACCTTGTCCAAGTCGCGCTCCCTGGCGGGTTTGCGGGTTGGCCTGGCGGTGGGACATCCCGACCTGATCGACGCGCTGGAGCGGATCAAGAACAGCTTCAACTCGTATCCGCTGGATCGCATGGCGATTGTTGGAGCGGCGGTAGCGTTCGAGGATCGTGAGTATTTTGCTGCAACGTGCCGCAAGGTGATCGACAGCCGCGAGGCACTGGTCGAGCAACTGCAGGGCAAGGGGTTTGAAGTGCTGCCTTCGGCGGCCAACTTCATCTTTGCCCGTCATCCGCAGCAGGATGCGGCGCAATTGGCGGCCCGTCTGCGTGAGCAGGGGGTGATTGTGCGGCACTTCAAGCAGACGCGGATTGCTCAGTTCTTGCGGATTACCGTGGGGACGCCGGAGATGAATCAGGCGCTGATTGATGCGTTAGGCTGACGGCTTGCGGTGAGTCACCTAGCGCCCGACCTGGAATATCGGGTCGGGCGTTTTTTTTGGTTCTTCGCGGATTGTTGGGGGGCATGATCTGTTGGCTTGGCTTGGCTTGGCTTGGCTTGGCTGGCTTAGGCATTGTGGGGGTCACTTTTTTTCTTGGAAAAAAGTAACCAAAAACCGCCTGCTCCTGCATCCGGCCCTTCGCTGCGCTGCGGGTCCCCTCGCTCCGGTCTTGCTCCGGGAGGACCGCGCTGTACGGCCCATCCTGGGCCTCAGCGCTTTCCGGCCATCCATGGCCTCCACCTCCCTGCGCAAGACCTCCACTCGGCCTCCTGACGTCGCGAAGTTACGGGTGGCGCCTGGGCTGGCGTTGTCTTCGATAGTGGCAGGTGTGGTGGATATTCGGGCCTCTTCGCGGGACAAGCCCGCTCCTACAGGATTTGCGCCGAATTCAAAATTTGCGCAATCCCTGTAGGGGCGGCGGTGCGGCGATCCGACATGCCCCGCGAAAAGGCCGGTACTGCGCCGAATTCAAAATCTGTGCAATACCTGTAGGAGCGGGCTTGTCCCGCGAAGAGGCCGGTACTGCCAATGCAAATCGCAGGGCGCAGCCCTGCCAGCCACCCCACAAATCCGCTGGTAAATAAACAAAAGCGAGAGCGCAGCGATTCGCCCGCCGTTGCCCTGGCGGTTGATCTTGATCTGGCTCTTGATCTACCAGCGACTTCAGGAGGCCGAGCGCAGGTCTTGCGCAGGGAGGTGGAGGCCATGGATGGCCGGAAAGCGCTGAGGCCCAGGATGGGCCGTACAGCGCGGTCCTCCCGGAGCAAGACCGGAGCGAGGGAACCCCGAAGCGCAGCGTAGGGGCCGGATGACGGAGCCAAGACCTTTTTGGTTATTTTTTGGCTGGGCCGGCACACCGGGCGTTTGCCAAAAAGTGACCCGCCGTAAGGGCGGAAGGGGCCAGTGGCGCCACCACATCAAATGGATAAGCCCCCAACCCACAAGCCCCAGCCCCATCGCCCCCCCCAATCCGCGAAAAACCTTCATTTTGTGCGACTCAAGCTCGTGCCAGCCCACCCCCAGAGTCTTTCTGTTTCAGGCCATTTCAAGTAAGCTCGATAAATTCATAGGATGATTGGGTGATTAACCCCACATGGCAACCGAACTTGTCCGGCGTTCTCTGGTAGAACTCGCAGTAGACCAACTCCGCCAACGCATTCTCGAAGGCGTCTGGGCAGTCGGCCAACGCCTGCCCACCGAGCCAGAACTGGCCACCGAACTCGGCATCAGCCGCAACACCGTGCGTGAAGCCATGCGCGTATTGGCCTTCAGCGGCCTGGTCGAAGTCCGCCAGGGTGACGGCAGTTACCTGCGCACCCGCGTCGATCCGCTGCATGCAGTACTGGCGATGTCCCGCTGCTCGCCCGAGCAGGCCCGCGAAACCCGGCACATCCTCGAAGCCGAGGCCATCGGCCTGGCAGCCCTGCGCCGCACAGAGGCCGACCTGCACGGCCTGCGCGAGGCACTCAAAGGCAGCGCTGCGCATTTTCACGCCAACCTCGATGCCTATGTCAGCTGCGACCTGGTGTTTCACCAACGCCTGGTGGATGCCGCGCACAACCCGGCACTGAGCGAGTTGTACCGCTATTTTTCCGGCGTGGTGGCCGCCGCCCTCGAGCACAACATGAGCAAGGTCCCGCGCTGCCAGTCGGTGTTCGACCTGCACGGGCAGATCCTCGAAGCCATCGAGCAACGTGATCCGGAGCGGGCCAAGTGTCTGAGCCGGACGCTCATCGAATCCTGACAACGAGAAGGTCATGAACGAATTACGCACACCCAAGCAAACTGCGCATGAAGCGCAACTCGACGAGCTGCTGATCGACGCCGAAGCCGATGACGAACAGGTGCAACAGCAGCCTCCTGCGGTACCGCGGCCCTGGCTGCTGTTGCTCGGCCTGGTCTTGGTGGCACTGAACCTGCGCCCGGCGCTGTCGAGCATGTCGCCAGTGCTCGGCCAGGTATCCGAGGGGCTCGGGCTGAGCGCTGCCCAGGCCGGTCTGCTGACCACCCTGCCAGTGCTGTGCCTGGGTCTGTTCGCCCCGCTGGCGCCGGTGCTGGCGCGGCGCTTTGGCAGCGAGCGGGTGATCCTCGGGATTCTCCTGACCCTGGCCCTGGGCATTGTCGTGCGCAGTGCCTTTGGCGCGACCGGGGTGTTTCTGGGCAGCCTGATGGCAGGCGCCAGTATCGGCATCATCGGGGTGTTGCTGCCGGGTATCGTCAAGCGTGACTTCCCCCGCCAGGCCGGCACTTTGACCGGGGTCTACACCATGGCGTTGTGCCTGGGCGCGGCGATGGCGGCGGGGTCGACCGTGCCGTTGAGCGAGCAGCTTGGCGGTAGCTGGGCATTGGGCCTGGGCTTCTGGATGATCCCGGCGTTGCTGGCCATGCTGATCTGGCTGCCGCAGGCGCGCCAGGGCCACGGGGCGCACAAGGTGGCCTACAAGGTGCGCGGGCTGTGGCGTGATCCACTGGCGTGGCAGGTGACCCTGTATATGGGCCTGCAATCGTCGTTGGCGTACATCGTGTTTGGCTGGTTGCCGTCGATTCTGATCGGCCGTGGCCTGAGCCCGACCGATGCCGGGCTGGTGCTCTCGGGTTCGGTGATCGTGCAGTTGATCAGCTCGCTCAGCGCCCCTTGGCTGGCCACCCGTGGCAAGGACCAGCGGCTGGCGATCGTCATCGTCATGCTGGTGACCTTGGCCGGGCTGTTCGGCTGCCTGTATGCGCCGATGTCCGGTTTGTGGGGCTGGGCAGTGCTGCTCGGACTGGGGCAGGGCGGGACCTTTGCCCTGGCGCTTACCCTGATTGTACTGCGCTCCAAAGATGCCCATGTGGCGGCAAACCTGTCGAGCATGGCCCAAGGGGTTGGCTACACCCTGGCCTCGATGGGGCCGTTTGCCGTGGGCTTGGTGCATGACCTTACCGGTGGCTGGACGGCGGTGGGCTGGATCTTTGCCGTGCTGGGCGTGGGCGCTATCGTGTTTGGCCTTAAGGCGGGGCGGGCATTGCATGTGCAGGTCAGCAGCGAGCGGGTTTAGCGGTTGTCTCTGACGGCCTGTCGCGGGGCAAACTCGCGCTTGCAGGTTTTATGTCAGTCATGTGGGGTGCAAGGTGCATTCATGACGCAAATGGGCATGGCATCTTGCCCCGGCGCAGATTATCGTTCCGCTCTCGATACCCGGACGGACCCCAGCCATGAGCGATGCCAACCAAGCCCTGATCACGCGCTTCTACCAAGCCTTCCAGCGCCTGGACGCCGAGGCGATGGTCGCCTGCTACAGCCCGGACATCGTCTTCAGCGACCCCGTCTTCGGCACCCTGCGTGGACAGGACGCGGGTGACATGTGGCGCATGCTCACCACGCGTGCCAAGGATTTCAGCCTGACTTTCGACCAGGTCCGCGCCACTGCCGACAGCGCGAGCGCGCACTGGGTGGCGACCTACCTGTTCAGCCAGACCGGCCGCATCGTGATCAATGACATTCAAGCGCGTTTCGTGATTCGTGACGGACTGATCCGTGAGCACCACGATCATTTCGACCTGTGGCGCTGGTCACGTCAGGCGCTGGGCCTGCCGGGCGTACTGCTGGGATGGACACCGATGCTGCAGAACAAGGTCCGCCAGCAAGCGTTCAAGGGCTTGCGGACGTTCCAGCAGGCGCGCTGAGCGGTTAAGCTGGCGCGTCTTCCTGATGCATGAATGAAACCGTGAGCGAGACTCCCCTCAACCTGCCTTGCAAGCCGTGGTACGTGTACCTGGTGCGCGCTGCCAATGGATCGCTGTATTGCGGCATCAGCGATGACCCGCAGCGGCGTTTTCTCAAGCACCAGAAAGGGCAGGGCGCGCGCTATTTCAAGACCAGTCCGGCACAGGCGCTGGTCTATGTCGAGCAGTGGCCGGACAAGGCCGAAGCACTGCGCCAGGAGCGCTTGGTAAAGAAGCTGCGCAAGTCGGCCAAGGAGGCACTGGTGGCCTCCTATCAAGGTAGTGCAAGCGTCGCCGAAATCAGTCCGTGCGACGCTTCAACTGATCGATCAGCTGCGTTGGCAGCCCTTTGATGATCAGCGTGCCCGCCTCTTCGTCGTATTCGACCTTCGACCCGAGCAGGTGCGCTTCGAAGCTGATCGACAAGCCTTCGGCGCGCCCGGTGAAGCGGCGGAACTGATTGAGCGTGCGCTTATCCGCAGGTATCTCCGGCGACAGGCCGTAGTCCTTGTTGCGGATGTGGTCGTAGAAGGCCTTGGGGCGTTCCTCGTCGATCAGGCTGGACAACTCCTCCAGCCCCACAGGCTCGCCCAGCTTGGTCTGGCTGGTGGCGTAGTCGACCAGGGTCTGGGTTTTCTCGCGGGCAGACTCTTCTGGCAGGTCTTCGCTCTCGACGAAGTCGCTGAAGGCCTTGAGCAGGGTGCGTGTCTCGCCGGGGCCGTCGACACCCTCCTGGCAGCCGATGAAGTCGCGGAAGTACTCCGAGACTTTCTTGCCGTTCTTGCCCTTGATGAACGAGATGTACTGTTTGGAGGCCTGGTTGTTCTTCCATTCCGACAGGTTGATCCGCGCCGCCAGGTGCAGTTGACCGAGGTCGAGGTGGCGTGACGGGGTGACGTCGAGTTCGGCGTTCACCGCCACGCCATCACTATGGTGCAGCAGGGCGATGGCCAGGTACTCGGTCATGCCTTGTTGGTAATGGGCAAACAGCACATGGCCACCAGTGGACAGGTTGGACTCTTCCATCAGCTTCTGCAGGTGCTCGACGGCGATCCGGCTGAAGGCGGTGAAGTCTTTTTCGTCGCCCAGGTACTGTTTGAGCCAGCCGCTGAACGGGTACGCGCCGGATTCTCCATGGAAGAACCCCCAGGCTTTGCCTTGCTTGGCGTTGTAGCTGTCGTTGAGGTCGGCCAGGAGGTTTTCGATGGCGTCCGAAGCGCCCAGCTCGTGGTCTCGTGCATGGAGCACGGCGGGGCTGCCATCGGGCTTCTTGTCGATCAGGTGAACGATGCAGTGACGGATTGGCATGGGAAATCTCGGCGGTGTTGAGGCACACGTGGCAGTTGGCCACAGGGTGCTGTGCAAAGTCGCTAAGTTTAACCCAGAGATCGGGTGATGCAGTGGCCAGAAGTTGGCGTAAATGCCTGTTGTTGATTTTTTGTTCAATTTTCGATGTTTTCAGGCCAAACCCCCGAAAAACCTGCATAAAGTCATCGTTGGCAGCGGATATTTATCCGTTCCTGTGGTAGCTTTGCGCCGTCTTGCGCCCCTTGAATGGCGCATTGCTGGCAGTTCGCTTGCGTCGTGTCGAACCAAACACCGATTTGCGTATCTACATACGCGATTGGCGCGGCCCGCCGGATTGTTTCGGGCTGGCCCGATAACGACGTAGCACGCTGCATAACCTCTGAATTTTTAGGGAAGGAACACCACCATGGCACTGACCAAAGACCAACTGATTGCCGACATCGCCGAAGCAATCGACGCGCCGAAAACCACCGCTCGCAATGCACTGGAGCAACTGGGCCAGATCGTTGCCGATCAACTGGAAAACGGCGCTGAGATCACTCTGCCAGGCATCGGCAAGCTGAAAGTCTCCGAGCGTCCTGCCCGTACCGGCCGTAACCCTTCGACTGGCGCTGCCATCGAAATCGCTGCCAAGAAAGTCGTCAAGTTCGTACCTGCCAAGGTCCTGACCGACGCCGTCAACAAGTAATTGTCGACACTGCAGTGAAAGCCGCGCCCGGCTTGCCCAGGCGCGGTTTTTTTACGCCTGCGTTTTGCCTTGGCGCTGGGCGTGCCAGGCTTGGCGGGCGGCGTCGTCATGGAAGCTCCAGGCGACCAGGCGGCTTTGTTTCTGGCCCTGGCCCATCTCGATGATGCGCACGGCCTTGGCGCCGGTCTTTTTCAGCGCGGCTTCGATCCCTGGCAAGTTGCTCGCCTTGGACACCAGACTGGTGAACCACAGCACCTGTTGGGCGCAGGCGAGGCTTTCGGCGATCAGCTGGGTGACGAAGCGGATCTCGCCGCCTTCGCACCACAGCTCGTTGTTCTGACCGCCGAAGTTGAGCACCGGCAGCTTGCGCTTGGGGTCCTGTTTACCGAGGTTCTTCCACTTGCGCTGGCTGCCACGGGTGGCCTCGTCGCGCGAGCTGTGGAAGGGCGGGTTGCTCAGGGTGATGTCGAAGCGCTCATCCGCCTCGAGCAGGCCGTTGAGGATGTGCTTGCTGTTGGCCTGCTGACGCAGGCTGATGGCCTTGTTCAGGCTGTTTGCCTGGACGATGGCCTTGGCCGCGGCCAGGGCCTGCGGGTCGATGTCCGAGCCGAGGAAGCGCCAGCGATAGTCGCTGTGGCCGAGCAGCGGGTAGATGCAGTTGGCGCCTACACCGATGTCCAGTGCGCGCACCTGTGGGCCACGGGGGATTTCCCCAGCGTTGTCTTCGGCGAGCAGGTCGGCGAGTACGTGTATGTAGTCGGCGCGGCCGGGAATCGGTGGGCAGAGGTAGTCAGCCGGGATATCCCAGTGCTGGATGCCGTACTGGGCCTTGAGCAAGGCGCGGTTGAACACCCGCACGGCTTCGGGGTTAGCGAAGTCGATGCTGGGGTTGCCGTGGGGGTTGGTGATGGTGAAGCGGGCCAGGTCAGGGTGGGCCTTGATCAGCGCGGGGAAGTCGTAGCGGCCCTGGTGGCGGTTTCTCGGGTGCAGGGTGGGTTTCTGGGTCATGGCAGACTCCGGTAGAGCGTCGCTGCTGGCGGGGGCCGCTGTGCAGCCCTATCGCGAAGCAAGGCCGCCCCTACAGGAAAGGCGTGTCTACCAGAGCCTCTGGCGAACGACGCGTTCCCCGTGGGAGCGGCCTTGTGTCGCGAAACGAGGGCAAGGCCCTCGCCGGTCAGGTCAGCAGTGTCAGATTACAGTGCGGCGATCCGCGCATGCTGCTCGGTGAAGTTGGCCAGCGCCTGCTCGGCTTCAGCCAGCTTGGCGCGTTCCTTGTCGATCACCGCAGGCGGTGCCTTGTCGACGAAGGCAGCATTCGACAGCTTGCCACCGACGCGCTGAACTTCACCCTGCAGACGCTGGATCTCCTTGTTCAGGCGCGCCAGTTCAGCGTCCTTGTCGATCAGGCCGGCCATCGGCACCAGCACCTGCAGATCACCCACCAGTGCGGTGGCCGACAGTGGCGCTTCGTCCTGTTCGCCTAGTACGGTGAACGACTCGACCTTGGCCAGCTTCTTCAGCAGGGCTTCGTTTTCCTGCAGGCGACGCTGGTCGTCGGCACTGGCGTTCTTGAGGAACAATGGCAGCGGCTTGCCCGGGCCGATGTTCATCTCGGCGCGAATGTTGCGCAGGCCGTTCATCAAGTTCTGCAGCCACTCGATATCGCCTTCGGCAGCGCTGTCGATACGGCTCTCGTTAGCCACTGGCCACGGTTGCAGCATGATGGTCTTGCCGTCGATGCCAGCCAGCGGCGCGATGCGCTGCCAGATTTCTTCGGTGATGAATGGCATGAACGGGTGCGCCAGGCGCAGCGCCACTTCCAATACCCGGACCAGGGTGCGACGGGTGCCGCGGGCGCGTTCGACCGGGGCGTTCTCGTCCCACAGGACCGGCTTGGACAGCTCCAGGTACCAATCGCAGTACTGGTTCCAGATGAACTCGTAGAGTGCCTGGCTGGCCAGGTCGAAGCGGAACTGCTCGAGCTGGCGAGTCACTTCGGCTTCGGTGCGCTGCAGCTGCGAGATGATCCAGCGGTCGGCCAGCGACAGCTCGTAGGCTTCGCCGTTCTGGCCGCAGTCTTCGCCTTTGTCGAGCACGTAGCGGGCGGCGTTCCAGATCTTGTTGCAGAAGTTGCGGTAGCCTTCGACGCGGCCCATGTCGAACTTGATGTCGCGCCCGGTCGAGGCCAGCGAGCAGAAGGTGAAGCGCAGGGCGTCGGTACCGTAGCTGGCGATGCCTTCGGGGAACTCGGCCTTGGTCTGCTTGGCGATCTTCTCGGCAAGTTTTGGCTGCATCATGCCGCTGGTGCGTTTTTCCAGCAGGGCGTCGAGGGTGATGCCGTCGACGATGTCCAGTGGGTCAAGCACGTTGCCCTTGGACTTGGACATCTTCTGGCCCTGGCCATCGCGGACCAGGCCATGCACGTAGACCGTCTTGAACGGTACCTGTGGGGTGCCGTCCTCGTTCTTCACCAGGTGCATGGTCAGCATGATCATCCGGGCGACCCAGAAGAAAATGATGTCGAAACCGGTGACCAGCACGTCGGTGGAGTGGAATTTCTTGAGGAACTCGGTCTGCTCCGGCCAGCCCAGGGTGGAGAAGGTCCACAGCCCCGAACTGAACCAGGTGTCGAGCACGTCGTCGTCCTGGCGCAGGACCACATCGCTGCCCAGGTTGTGCTTGGTGCGCACTTCCTGCTCGTTGCGGCCGACATAGACCTGACCGGCCTCGTCGTACCACGCCGGAATACGGTGGCCCCACCACAGCTGACGGCTGATGCACCAGTCCTGGATGTCACGCATCCAGGAGAAGTACATGTTTTCGTATTGCTTGGGCACGAACTGGATACGGCCATCTTCAACGGCAGCGATCGCAGGCTCGGCCAGCGGCTTGGTGGAGACGTACCACTGGTCGGTCAGCCACGGCTCGATGATGGTGCCGGAGCGGTCGCCTTTCGGCACTTTCAGGGCGTGGTCGTCGATGCTGACCAGCAGGCCTTGGGCGTCGAGGTCGGCAACGATCTGCTTGCGCGCGACGAAGCGGTCGAGACCGGCGTACTGGGCGGGAAGGCTGGTGTCGATCTGCTCGTTGAGGCTGCCGTCGAGGTTGAACGCCTGGGCATTGGCCAGCACCAGCGCATTCTTGTCGAAGATGTTCAGCAGCGGCAGGTTGTGGCGCTTGCCGACTTCATAGTCGTTGAAGTCGTGGGCCGGGGTGATCTTCACGCAGCCGGTGCCGAACTCTGGGTCGCAGTAGTCGTCAGCGATGATCGGGATCAGGCGGCCGACCAGCGGCAGTTTGACGAAGGTGCCGATCAGCGCCTGGTAGCGCTCGTCGGTCGGGTTGACGGCAACGGCGGCGTCACCCAGCAGGGTTTCCGGACGAGTGGTGGCCACTACCAGATAATCTTTGCCATCGGCGGTCTTGGCGCCGTCGGCCAGCGGGTAGCGCAGGTTCCACAGGTGACCTTTCTCGTCGTGGTTTTCCACTTCAAGGTCAGAGATGGCGGTGTGCAGCTTGGTGTCCCAGTTGACCAGGCGTTTGCCGCGGTAGATCAGGCCGTCTTCGTGCAGGCGGACAAAGGCTTCCTTGACCGCGTCGGAGAGGCCGTCGTCCATGGTGAAGCGCTCGCGGCTCCAGTCGACCGACGAACCCAGGCGGCGGATCTGCCGGCTGATGTTGCCACCGGACTGTTCCTTCCACTCCCAGACCTTGTCGAGGAACTGCTCGCGGCCCAGGTCATGACGGTTCTGGCCCTTGGCCTCGAGCTGGCGCTCGACCAGCATCTGGGTCGCGATACCGGCGTGGTCGGTGCCCGGCTGCCACAGGGTGTCGCGACCCTGCATGCGGCGGAAGCGGATCAGCGCGTCCATGATCGCGTTGTTGAAACCATGGCCCATGTGCAGGCTGCCGGTGACGTTCGGCGGCGGGATCATGATGGTGTAGGACTCGCCTGCACCTTGTGGGGCGAAATAGTTCTCGGACTCCCAGGTGTTGTACCAGGAAGTTTCGATGGCGTGCGGCTGGTAGGTCTTATCCATGCGCGGCGGGACCCTTAGGCATTAATTCGGGAAAGCCGAGAAGTATAACGGAGCCGCAAGCTTCAAGCGATAAGCTGCGAGGGGGATCGCAGCCAGATTGGCGAGCTCGATAGAGGCCATCACTGAGATAACTGAGACCGATGGTTACTCGGGCCGCTTGAGCAATCGCTCTATGCGCGCATCCAGGCGGCGTTTGATCTCGGTTTCGATATGCGGGGTAAAGTCGTTGATCACATCCTGCATGATCAACTGCGCGGCCGCGCGCAACTCGGCATCCAGGCGCAGCAGGGTGTCCTGGCGGCGGGCCTGCGGGTCGTCCTCGTCCTCGGCGGGTTGCAGTTCTGTCAGCACTGGCGGGGCGTTGCCGGCAGGCTCATCGAGTAGCAGGGGAATCTGCTCGACCGTATCGGTCAGCAGCGGCGGTTGCAGGTCAGCATCGCCCAACAGCTCGCGGATCGACTCGAGGTCGTCGAGCAGATGAGCAGAGTCGGGCCGGGGAGAGTGCTTGTCCATCGTCGTCAAAGTCGCTGTAGGCGGTGATTCTGCAGAGCATAGCCCTGTTCCCGGTAGAAACGGAACCGTTCTCGGGCAGCCTCGCGAATCGTTGGTTCCTCAACGACTATTTCAGCGACTCGCTGGAAGCGGCCGACAAACTCCGGCACCGCTGCGCTGAGGTTGATCAACAGATCGTCATGCGTGCCAGGATCGTTGCCCAGGCCCAGCACCACCGTGGCGTCGGCATGCGCTTCGGCGAGGTCGTGGGGCACGAATGCTTCGCCCTTGAACTGCCACAGGCGCTGGTCGAGTTCGCCACGCTGGGTCGCATCCTGGCAATGCAGGTACACCCGGTGGCCGAGGCGCCAGGCCTTTTCGCACAGCTTGCAGGCGAAATCCAGCCGCGCCGACAAGGCGTCGGTGGGCAGGACATAGAAATCTACTTGGCTCATGGTTCAGTCCATTGGCGAGCGACCGCAAAGGCCGCTCGCCTAGAGGGATCACGCGTTGGCGCGGTCGAGCAGGTACTGGGTCAGCATCGGTACCGGGCGGCCCGTGGCGCCCTTGTCCTTGCCGCCGCTGATCCAGGCGGTGCCGGCGATGTCCAGGTGCGCCCAGTTGTAGGCCTTGGCGAAGCGCGACAGGAAACACGCGGCGGTGATGGTGCCGGCCTTCGGCCCGCCGATGTTGGCGATGTCGGCGAACGGGCTGTCCAGTTGCTCCTGGTACTCATCGAACAGCGGCAGCTGCCAGGCGCGGTCGTCGGCGCGCTTGCCGGCGTCGAGCAACTGGCCGATCAGCTCGTCGTTGTTACCCAGCAGGCCGGCGGTGTGGCTGCCGAGGGCAACGATGCAGGCGCCGGTCAGGGTGGCGATGTCGATCACCGCTTGAGGCTTGAAGCGTTCGGCGTAGGTCAGCGCATCGCACAGCACCAGGCGGCCTTCGGCGTCGGTGTTGAGGATCTCGACGGTCTGCCCGCTCATGGTGGTGACGATATCGCCCGGACGGGCAGCGTTGCCACTTGGCATGTTCTCGGCGCAGGCCAGGATGCACACCAGGTTGATCGGCAGCTTCAGCTCGAGCACGGCGCGCAGGGTGCCGAATACGCTGGCGGCGCCGCACATGTCGTACTTCATCTCGTCCATGCCGGCGCCAGGCTTGAGGCTGATGCCGCCGGTGTCGAAGGTGATGCCCTTGCCGACCAGCACGAAGGGTTTTTCGCTCTTCTTGGCGCCCTGGTACTGCATGACGATCAGCCGTGGCGGCTGCTCGCTGCCCTGGCCTACCGCGTAGAACGAGCCCATGCCCAGTTCTTTGATCTTCTTCTCGTCAAACACTTCGACCTTGAGGCCTTTGTGCGCCTTGCCCAGCTCTTTGGCCTGTTCGGCCAGGTAGATCGGGTGGCAGATGTTTGGCGGCAGGTTGCCCAGGTCGCGGGTAAAGGCCATGCCGGTGGCGATCGCAGTGGCGTGCTGGACAGCGCGCTCGACCTCGGCCAGGCCGGCCTTGTCGGCGAGCAGGGTGATCTTTTTCAGCGCGCGCGGCTCGGCTTTCTGGCTCTTGAAACGATCGAACACGTATTCGCCGTCGAGCAGGGTTTCGGCCAGCAGGCGATACTTGCCGTAGTGGCCATCACGGCCGGTCACGGCGATGTCGTCCAGCGCCAGTACCGCGTCGCTGCCGCCAAGGTTTTTCAGCACGCCGGCAACGCTGATTGCCAGCTTGCGCCAGGTGCGGTCACCGAGGGCGTCCTTGCCGCTGCCGACCAGCAGCACGCGCTCGGCCTTGAGGCCCGGCAGGTTTTGCAGGAGCAGGGTCTGGCCAGGCTTGCCGGCCAGGTCGCCACGCTTGAGCACGGCCGAGATCGCACCCTCGGTCGCTTGGTCGACAGCCTTGGCGACGGCGCCGAGCGTGCGCCCTTCGCCGACGGCCACGACCAGCGTGGCGGTTTTCAAGGATGCAGCGGCTACGCTTTTTACAACCAGTTCCATGTCAGGGTCCCCGAATGATCTGTCAGATGGCGCCAATCGTGTGCGCGCAACAAGGGCATGGCCGCGTCGTCGCGTGCCAGCGGAAAAGCTGCCAGTTTGAGCCTGCCGCCAGCTTGATGACAACCCCGATGTACGCTGTCGTGCGCGGCCAAGTGACAGCCGAGGGCAATCACAGGATAATGCGCGCACTTTACATGGAGGTTCGCCGTTGGCGAACCGGCATTGGTCTTGGCTGTCTGAAGCCATTATTTGGCTGTCCGCCCCTGACAACCCAGGAGTGTCTGGTTTGATCGTCTTTCGTTATCTGTCCCGCGAGGTCCTGCTGACCTTGAGCGCCGTCAGCGCTGTGCTGCTGGTGATCATCATGAGCGGGCGTTTCATCAAATACCTGGCACAGGCCGCGCAGGGGGTACTCGACCCCGGCGTGCTGTTCCTGATCATGGGCTTCCGGCTGCCGGGATTCCTGCAACTGATCCTGCCGCTGGGGCTGTTCCTGGGGATTCTGCTGGCTTATGGCCGGCTCTACCTTGAAAGCGAGATGACCGTGCTTTCCGCCACGGGCATGAGCCAGCAGCGTTTGCTCGCCATGACCATGGCACCGGCGGCGCTGGTCGCCCTGCTGGTCGCCTGGCTCAGCCTGAGCCTGGCGCCACAGGGCGTTTCGCAGGTGCAGCAGATCATCAACCAGCAGGACGCCCTGACCGAGTTCGACACCCTGGTGCCTGGGCGTTTCCAGATGCTGCGTGACGGCTCGCGGGTTACCTACACCGAGCGGTTGTCGGATGATCGGGTCAAGCTCGATGGGGTGTTCATCTCCGAGAAGCGCTTCAACCAGGACAAGACCAAGGACCGCGCGCCTTCGGTGCTGGTGGCCGAGAAGGGCCATCAGGAAGTGCAGGCCGACGGCAACCGCTACCTGATTCTGGAAAACGGCTACCGCTACGACGGCAACCCTGGCCAGGCCGATTACCGGGCGATCAAGTACGACACTTACGGTGTACTGCTGCCCAAGCCTGAAGTCAGCGAAGAAGTCACCGAGCGCGAGGCCATCCCGACTTCGCAACTGTTCGGGCATGAAGGCCTGCGTGAGCGCGCCGAGCTGCAGTGGCGCCTGTCGTTGCCGCTGCTGGTGTTCATCGTCACCTTGATGGCGGTGCCGCTGTCCAGGGTCAACCCGCGCCAGGGCCGCTTCCTCAAGCTGCTGCCGGCGATCCTCCTCTACATGGCTTACCTGACAATGCTGATTTCCGTACGCGGCGCCCTCGAGAAGGGCAAGCTGCCGATTGCGCTGGGCGTGTGGTGGGTGCATGGACTGTTCCTGTTGATCGGCCTGGGCCTGATGTACTGGGAGCCGATGCGCCTCAAACGTGCTGCGCAGCGTGCGGGGGTGACCCATGGCTAAGCTTGATCGCTATATCGGCATGAGCGTGCTGATGGCCATTCTGGCTGTGCTCGGGATCATTCTCGGCCTGGCCTCGTTGTTCGCCTTCATCGATGAGATGGGCGACCTGAGCGATACCTACACCGTGCTCGACGCCGGTTACTTCGTCATGCTCACCGCGCCACGCCGGCTCTACGAGATGTTGCCGATGGCGGCACTGATCGGCTGCCTGATCGGCCTTGGCAGCCTGGCCAGCAGCAGCGAGCTGACCATCATGCGCGCGGCGGGTGTGTCCATTGGGCGCATCGTCTGGGCGGTGATGAAACCGATGCTGGTACTGATGCTGGCCGGCGTGCTGATCGGTGAGTACGTGGCGCCTGTGACCGAGAACAAGGGCCAGGCCGAACGCTCCCTGGCCCAGGGCGGCGGTGAGGCGCAGAGCTCCAAGCGCGGCATGTGGCACCGCCAGGGTGAGGAGTTCGTGCACATCAACTCGGTGCAGCCCAATGGCTTGCTGCTGGGCGTGACCCGCTACCGCTTCGATGAAGAACGCAAGATCGTCACTTCCAGCTTTGCCCGCAGGGCCAAGTACAACGACGATCATTGGCTGCTCAGCGATGTCAGCACGACCTATTTCCGTGGCGATCACACCGAAGTGGTCAAGGCTCCGGAAGAGCGTTGGGATGTGTCGGTGACGCCGCAGTTGCTCAACACGGTCGTGCTGGCGCCGGAGTCGCTGTCGATTACCGGATTGTGGGATTACATCCACTACCTGAAGGATCAGGGTCTGAACAATGCGCGGTACTGGCTGGCGTTCTGGACCAAGGTGTTGCAGCCGGCGGTGACTGCGGCATTGGTGCTGATGGCGATTTCGTTCATCTTTGGTCCGCTGCGTTCGGTGACGTTGGGCCAGCGGGTGTTCACCGGTGTGCTGGTGGGCTTCGTGTTCCGCATTGCCCAGGACCTGCTGGGGCCTTCGAGCCAGGTCTTCGGCTTCCCGCCGCTGTTGGCGGTGGTGATACCGGCGGGGGTTTGTGCCCTGGCTGGGGTGTGGTTGTTGCGTCGGGCGGGTTGATGGGCTAGGGCTCACTTGTGCGTTGGGGGGGCTTATCCATTTGATGTGGTGGCGTTTCTGGCCCCTTCCGCCCTTACGGTGGGTCACTTTTTTTCTTGGAAAAAAGTAACCAAAAACCGCTTGCTCCTGCATCCGGCCCTCCGCTTCGCTGCGGGTTCCCTCGCTCCGGTCTTGCTCCGGGAGGACCGCGCTGTACGGCCCATCCTGGGCCTCAGCGCTTTCCGGCCATCCATGGCCTCCACCTCCCTGCGCAAGACCTCCACTCGGCCTCCTGAAGTCGCTGGTAGATCAAGAGCAAGATCAAGATCAAAAGCCAGGGCAACGGCTGGCGAATCGCTGCGCTCTCGCTTTGTTTATTTACCAGCGGATTTGTGGGGTGGCTGGCAGGGCTGCGCCCTGCGATTTGCATTGGCAGTCCCGGCCTCTTCGCGGGGCAAGCCCGCTCCTACAGGGATTGCGCAAATTTTGAACTCGGCGCAATACCTGTAGGAGCGGGCTTGCCCCGCGAAGAGGCCCGAATATCCACCCCACCTGCCACTATCAAAAACAACGCCAGCCCAGACGCCACCGCAACTTCGCGACTTCAGGAGTCCGAGTGGAGTCGCTGGTAGATCAAGATCAACAGCTAGGGCAATGGCTGGCGAATCGCTGCGCTCTCGCTTTGTTTATTTACCAGCGGATTTGTGGGGTGGCTGGGCAGGGCTGCGCCCTGCGATTTGCATTGGCAGTACCGGCCTCTTCGCGGGACAAGCCCGCTACAGGTACAGCGCCGAATTCAAAATTGGCGCAATACCTGTAGGAGCGGGCTTGCCCCGCGAAGAGGCCCGAATATCCACCCCACCTGCCCCTATCAAAAACAACGCCAGCCCAGACGCCACCGCAACTTCGCGACTTCAGGAGGCTGAGTGGAGTCGCTGGTAGATCAAGATCAACAGCTAGGGCAATGGCTGGCGAATCGCTGTGCTCTCGCTTTGTTTGTTTACCAGCGGAATTGTGGTGTGGCCGGCAGGGCTGCGCCCTGCGATTTGCATTGGCAGTACCGGCCTCTTCGCGGGACAAGCCCGCTACAGGGATTGAGCAAATTTTGAATTCGGCGCAAATCCTGTAGGAGCGGGCTTGCCCCGCGAAGAGGCCCGAATATCCACTCCACCTGCCACTATCAAAAACAACGCCAGCCCAGACGCCACCGCAACTTCGCGACTTCAGGAGGCCGAGTGGAGTCGCTGGTAGATCAAGATCTACAGCTAGGGCAATGGCTGGCGAATCGCTGCGCTCTCGCTTTGTTTATTTACCAGCGGATTTGTGGGGTGGCTGGGCAGGGCTGCGCCCTGCGATTTGCATTGGCAGTACCGGCCTCTTCGCGGGACAAGCCCGCTCCTACAGGTACTGCGCGAATTCGAAATCTGCGCAGATCCTGTAGGAGCGGGCTTGTCCCGCGAAGAGGCCCGAATATCCACCACACCTGCCACTATCGAAGACAACGCCAGCCCAGGCGCCACCCGTAACTTCGCGACGTCAGGAGGCCGAGTGGAGGTCTGGCGCAGGGAGGTGGAGGCCATGGATGGCCGGAAAGCGCTGAGGCCCAGGATGGGCCGTACAGCGCGGTCCTCCCGGAGCAAGACCGGAGCGAGGGGACCCGTAGCGCAGCGAAGGGCCGGATGCAGGAGCAGGCGGTTTTTGGTTACTTTTTTCCAAGAAAAAAAGTGACCCGCCGTAAGGGCGGAAGGGGCCAGAAAAGTCGCCACATCAAATGGATAAGCCCACAATTCCTAAGCCAAGCCAAGCCAAGCCAAGCCAACCCAAGCCAACCCAAGCCAACCCAACCCAACAGACCATCCCCCCAACAACCCGTGAAAATCCTACTAGGGCCACTGATTCATTTTTTCTGCTTGGGCACCCGCACCAGCTGAGTTTCGGAATAGATGTCATGCCAGCTGCGCTTGCGCTTGTCGATCAGTGACCAGATAAAACCCAGCCCCAGGCACAGCCAAGACGCAATCGCCACGACAAAGCGCAGCAGCGCTTGCCACAAACTGATGGCGCTGCCATCGGCGTTCTGCACCCGTACCCCCCAGACCTGCATGCCCAAGGTTTGACCACCATGGGTCCAGAACTTGGCAAAGAACCCGAACAGGGCGAACAGCAGGATCGTCGACAACAGCGGGTCGCCATCCAGCGCGCCAGCATCAGTCAGCTCACGCATGCGCTGCTCGCCGATAATCGCCCCTTGCACCAGCTTGTACCCGCCTGCCGTCACGATCAGCAGGGCGGTGCACAGCAAAAAGTCATAGAACATCGCCGCCATGCGACGGCCCAGGCCTACCGGTGGGAAATCACCCTGAGGTATGAGGGAATGCTTGGACATGCATGGCAGCTCCAGATGGCAAAGGCGCATTCTATGGAATCGCGGGCATAAAAAAGCCCCTGCAAATCAATGCAGGGGCTTTTTACGAGAAATCAGCCTTCAGCCTGGACTTCGTCAGCCTGCAGGCCTTTCTGGCCTTGGACCGCGACGAAAGTGACCTTCTGGCCCTCTTTCAGGCTCTTGAAGCCGTTGCCCTGGATGGCACGGAAGTGAACGAACAGATCAGCACCGCTCTCTGGGGTGATGAAGCCGTAACCTTTCTCGTCATTGAACCACTTGACGGTACCGCTCTGACGCTCAGCCATGGTCTTGCTTCCTATGAATCTTGGATAGTGATGACAGTTTCTATCGCTTCCTGTAAGCGAAAGAGTACTGGGCTGGGTTGCAGGAAAGTCAGAGACGTCGAGCGGGTTGTAGCAATAGCGGCTACTTGCCCAGGTCACCAACTAAAGCGACCCATGCAAACACAGTGAGCTGAATGTACGACAAGTCCAGCGAGAAAAACAAGCCCTTGCAAATGGCCAGATTTCGCCCCTTTTCCGATTACCGAACACATTGCCTCAGGCTGCATGGCGCCTGGGCTGGCGCCATGTTCAAAAGTTATTAGGCAGGTTCGAAAACGAATAACCGACGCCTGCCTCGCGCGGCCTTCAGCCGCGATAGTAACGTTGCGGAACAAAAGGCATTTTGCTGACTTTCAAGGCTACTCGCTTGCCTCTGACCAGTGCATACAGCGCTGTATCAAGTGCGCTGTGTTCATTATCGACATAGCCCATCGCCAGCGGTGCGCCGAGTGTCGGACCAAAGCCACCGCTGCACACTTTGCCAATTACCGTACCGGCTTCATCGACAATGTCTGCGCCCTCACGTACTGGCGTGCGTTCCTGTGGCAACAAGCCGACACGCTTGCGCGCAACGCCCTGCTGCTGTTGCGCGAACACAGCCTCGGCGCCAGGGAATCCACCGGCGCGCGGTCCGTCGGCGCGCCGTACTTTGGAAATGGCCCAGAGCAAGCTTGCCTCGATCGGCGTGGTGCTGCTGTCCATGTCATGGCCATAAAGGCACAGGCCGGCTTCCAGGCGCAGCGAATCGCGCGCGCCGAGGCCGATCGCCTGCACTTCAGGCTCGGCCAGCAAGCGCCGGGCGAGGGCTTCGGCACCCGCGGCAGGCACCGAGATCTCGTAACCGTCTTCGCCGGTGTAGCCCGAGCGACTGATGTAGCAGTCCTGCTCCAGCAGCTTGACCGGCCGGAACTGCATGAAGGTCATGTTCGCCACTTCTGGCGCCAGCCGCTGCAGTACCTTGACCGCCGCCGGGCCTTGCAGGGCGAGCAGGGCGCGCTCGGCAAACAGCGGCTGGATCTCGCAGCGCTGGCCGATGTGCTGGCGCAGGTGGGCGAGGTCTTGCTCCTTGCAGGCGGCATTGACCACCAGGAACAGCTGGTCGTTACCCAGGTTGGCGACCATCAGGTCGTCAAGGATTCCGCCGTTCTCGTTGGTGAACATCGCATAGCGCTGCATGCCTACCGGCAGGTCGATGATGTCGACCGGTACCAGCGACTCCAGAGCCCGGGCCGCATCACTGCCGGTCAGGAGGATCTGGCCCATATGCGAAACATCGAACAGGCCGGCCTGCTCACGTGTGTGCAAGTGCTCTTTGAGTACGCCCAGTGGGTATTGCACCGGCATGTCGAAGCCGGCGAACGGCACCATGCGCGCGCCGAGCTCCAGGTGCAGGGCGTGCAAGGGGGTCTTGAGCAGTGTTTCGGACATCGATGACTCCTTGGTTATTGTTGGGCTCAACATTCGATGATGTTGACGGCCAGACCGCCGCGGGCGGTCTCCTTGTATTTGCTTTTCATGTCAGCGCCGGTCTGGCGCATGGTGCGGATGACCTTGTCGAGCGAGACGAAGTGTTGGCCGTCGCCGCGCAAGGCCATGCGCACGGCATTGATGGCCTTTACCGAGCCCATGGCGTTGCGCTCGATGCAGGGCACCTGGACCAGGCCGCCGATCGGGTCGCAGGTCAGGCCCAGGTTGTGTTCCATGCCGATCTCGGCGGCGTTCTCGACTTGTTGCGGGGTGCCGCCCATGACTTCACACAGCGCCCCAGCCGCCATCGAACAGGCCACGCCCACTTCGCCCTGGCAACCGACTTCGGCACCCGAGATCGATGCGTTTTCCTTGTACAGAATGCCGATGGCCGCGGCGGTGAGGAGAAACCGCACCACGCCGTCGTCGCTGGCCCCTGGAACGAAGCGCATGTAGTAATGCAGCACCGCCGGGACGATGCCCGCCGCTCCATTGGTGGGCGCGGTTACCACGCGCCCGCCATTGGCGTTTTCTTCGTTGACTGCCAGCGCATACAGGTTGACCCAGTCGAGCACCGACAGGGCATCGCGCAGGCTCGCCTCCGGGTGCTGACTGAGCTGGCGGTAAAGCGCCGGTGCCCGGCGTTTGACCTTCAGCCCGCCAGGCAGGATGCCTTCGTGACGACAGCCCGCCTCGACGCAGTCCTGCATCACCTGCCAGATACGCAGCAGCCCGGCGCGGGTCTCGCTTTCCGGGCGCCAGGCAGCTTCGTTGGCCAGCATCACCTGGCTGAACGACAGTTGCTGTGCAGTGCAATGGGCGAGTAGCGCCTTGCCGGTGGTGAACGGGTACGTCAGTGGTGTGCTGTCTTCGACGATACGGTCGTGGCCGGCAGCCTCTTCGTCGACTACGAAACCACCGCCCACCGAGTAGTACTCGCGGCTGCGGATCTGTAACCCGGCGGCGTCGAAGGCGCGAAAGATCATGCCGTTGGGGTGGTAGGCGAGGGGCTTGCGGATCATCGCCAGGTGTTGCTTCTCGATGAACGCGACGTCGTGCTCGCCGAGCAGGCGCAAATGGCCGCTGTCGCGGATGGCCCGCAGGCGGGCAGGGATGGCCTCGGTGTCGACGGTGTCCGGGTGCTCGCCTTCCAGGCCGAGCAGCACCGCCTTGTCACTGTCGTGACCTTTGCCGGTGGCGCCCAGCGAGCCGTACAGCTCAGCCCTGACGCTGGCCGTCTGCGCCAGCAGGTTGTCCCGGCGCAGCCCCTCGGCGAAGCGGGCGGCGGCGCGCATCGGGCCGACTGTGTGCGAGCTGGAGGGGCCGATGCCGATCTTGAACAGGTCGAAGACGCTCAGTGACATGGTGCTTCCTCCAGTTGGCTTGACGTCGTTTGACAGGGCCCTGGGACCGCTACGCGGCCCTCTCGCGACACAAGGCCGCTCCCACAGGGATGGTGAGTGCCGCCGCCCCTTGTGGGAGCGGCCTTGTGCCGCGAAAAGGCTGCACAGCAGCCCCTCTGACAGGCGCCTCAGACGTCCTGATAGCTCTCGATCGACGGGCAGGCGCAGACCAGGTTGCGGTCGCCGAAGACGTTGTCGACCCGGCCGACCGGTGGCCAGTACTTGGCTTCGACCAGGCTCGCCAACGGGTATACCGCCTGCTCGCGGCTGTAGCCGTGGGTCCACTCGCCGACCAGTTCCGCCGCAGTGTGCGGGGCGTTTTTCAGCGGGTTGTCATCCTTGTCGAGGCTGCCGTTCTCGACCGCGCGAATCTCTTCACGGATCTTGATCATCGCTTCACAGAAACGGTCCAGTTCTTCCTTGGCCTCACTCTCAGTCGGCTCGATCATCAGCGTGCCGGCCACCGGGAAGGACATGGTCGGGGCATGGAAACCGAAGTCGATCAGGCGCTTGGCCACGTCGTCGACGCTGATGCCGCTGCTGTCCTTGAGCGGGCGCAGGTCGAGGATGCACTCGTGTGCCACCAGCCCATTGCCGCCGGTGTACAACACAGGATAGTGCTCTTCCAGGCGCCGGGCGATGTAGTTGGCGTTGAGGATGGCCATCTGCGAAGCGCGGGTCAGGCCAGCGCCACCCATCATTCGAATGTACATCCAGGTGATCGGCAGGATGCTGGCGCTGCCGAACGGTGCCGCGCAGACAGCACCGCCGGTGTTCTCCAGCGTGGCATGGCCCGGCAGGAATGGCGCCAGGTGCGACTTGACGCCGATCGGGCCGACGCCGGGCCCGCCACCGCCGTGAGGGATGCAGAAGGTCTTGTGCAGGTTCAGGTGGGAGACGTCGCCGCCGAACTTGCCGGGGGCGCACAGGCCGACCATGGCATTCATGTTGGCGCCGTCGATGTACACCTGGCCGCCGTTGTCGTGAATGATCGCGCAGATCTCGCCGATCGCTTCCTCGAACACGCCGTGGGTCGACGGGTAGGTGATCATGATTGCCGCGAGCTGCTCGCGGTGTTCGATGGCCTTGGCGCGCAGGTCGTCGATGTCGACGTTGCCACGGGCGTCGCAGGCAGTGACTACCACGCGCATGCCGGCCATGTGTGCGGTGGCCGGGTTGGTGCCGTGCGCCGAGGACGGGATCAGGCAGATATTGCGGTGCGCCTCGCCGCGGCTGCGGTGATAGGCACGGATCGCCAACAGGCCGGCGTACTCGCCTTGGGAGCCGGCGTTGGGCTGCAGCGACACGGCGTCATAGCCAGTGGCGGCGCAGAGCATGGCTTCCAGCTCGCGGGTCATCTGCAGGTAGCCCTGGCTCTGCGCGGCAGGTGCGAAGGGGTGCAAGTTGCCGAATTCGGCCCAGGTGACCGGGATCATTTCGCTGGCAGCGTTGAGCTTCATGGTGCAAGAGCCCAGCGGGATCATGCTGCGATCCAGCGCCAGGTCCTTGTCAGCCAGGCGGCGCAGGTAGCGCATCAGTTCGGTTTCGCTGTGGTAGCGGTTGAACACCGGGTGCTCGAGGATTGCCGACTGGCGCACCAGTGCGGCTGGCAGGCGCGAGGCGCTGGCGGCGGCGAGGGTGGCGAAGTCGGGCAGCGGCTGGTCGCCGGCAAATACCTGCCAGAGCGCTTCGACATCGGCCTGGCCGCAGGTTTCGTCGAGCGACAGGCCAACGTGGCCGGCGTCGATCTGGCGCAGGTTGATGCGCTGGGCACTGGCCTTGTCGTGCAGGGCCGCAGTGGCTTCGCCGCTGGCCAGGGTGAGGGTGTCGAAGAAGCCTTCGGTGACCACCTCGGTGCCCAGCTGGGTGAGGCCGGCGGCGAGGATCGCGGTCAGTGCGTGGGTACGCTCGGCGATGCGCTTGAGGCCTGCCGGGCCATGATAGACGGCGAACATGCTGGCGATGTTGGCCAGCAGCACCTGCGCGGTGCAGATGTTGCTGGTGGCCTTCTCGCGGCGAATGTGCTGCTCGCGGGTTTGCATGGCCAGGCGCAGGGCAGTCTTGCCGAAGCGGTCGATCGAGACCCCGACCAGGCGCCCGGGCATGTCGCGCTTGAACGCATCGCGGGTGGCGAAGTAGGCCGCATGCGGGCCACCAAAGCCCAGCGGCACCCCAAAGCGCTGGGCGCTGCCGATGGCCACGTCGGCCTCGAACTCGCCAGGCGGGGTCAGCAGGGTCAGCGCCAGCAGGTCGGCGGCGACCGCGACCAGGGCATTGGCCGCGTGCAGGCGCTCTACCAACTCGCGGTAGTCGAACACGTCGCCGTTACTCGCCGGGTATTGCAGCAGTGCGCCGAAGAAGGCGCTGACGTCGCTCAGTTCACGCTCATCACCGACCACTACGTCGATGCCCAGCGGTTCGGCACGGGTGCGCAAGACGTCGAGGGTCTGCGGGTGGCAGTGGACCGAGGCGAAGAAGGCGTGGCTGGTTTTGTTTTTCGACAGGCGTTTGCAGAACGTCATGGCTTCTGCGGCGGCGGTGGCTTCGTCAAGCAGGGAGGCGTTGGCGATTGGCAGGCCGGTAAGGTCGCTGATCAAGGTCTGGAAGTTCAGCAGCGCTTCCAGGCGACCCTGGGAAATCTCGGGCTGGTACGGGGTATAAGCGGTGTACCAGGCGGGGTTTTCCAGCAGGTTGCGCAGAATCGGTGCCGGGGTGTGGGTGTTGTAGTAGCCCTGGCCGATCAGGCTCTTGAACAGCTGGTTGTTGCCGGCGATGGCCTTCAGGGCGGCAAGGGCATCGGCTTCACTCTGGCCGTCGCTGTTGCCCAGCACGCTGGTGCCCTTGATGCTGTCGGGGATGACGGCGGCGCTCATGGCCTCAAGGCTGTCGAAGCCGAGGGTGGCGAGCATGGCCTGCTCGTCAGCGGTGCGCGGGCCGATGTGGCGGGCGATGAATTCGTTGGCGGTGCCGAGGTTGATAGTCATGGTCGGTTGCTCCTCAGGCGTCGGCGTTGGCTTTGATCAGGCGGTCATAGGCGTCCTGGTCGAGCAGGGCGGCCACGGCGTTGGCGTCGGCGGGGACGAAGCGGAAGAACCAGCCTTCGCCCAGCGGGTCTTCATTGACCAGCTCGGGGTTGTCAGCCAGTTGCTCGTTGACTGCCACCACTTCACCACTCAGAGGCATGTATACGCCGCTGGCAGCTTTGACCGATTCGACGGTGGAAGCTTCGGCAGCTTGCTCGTAGCGCTGCAGCTCCGGCAGTTGCACGTAGACCACATCACCC
This sequence comes from Pseudomonas sp. BP8, assembly GCF_017875955.1. GTDB lineage: Bacteria > Pseudomonadota > Gammaproteobacteria > Pseudomonadales > Pseudomonadaceae > Aquipseudomonas. Next base: position 1,746,725 of record NZ_JAGINK010000001.1, read on the forward strand.
AGGGCGTTCTGGGCGAAGGCGGTGATGCCTACGGTGACGCTGCCATCGGCTTCAGTACGCAGCCATTCGTGATCTTCAGTGAAACGCAACTCGCTCATGGGAATTCCTCAGGGAAGCAGGGCGTGGGCGCGGTGGGCCGCACTCTTGGGTTGGGCTTCTCTAAGCAAAAATGCGGCCATTGATTAAAAGCTGTTATAAATCAATGGCTTAAATATTTTAATATGAGCTTTGCTCAGGCCTGTGGAATGAAACCGATACAGTAGCGAGCGTGGGCAAAAGGGTTTGAGGATCAAACCCTTGGTATTGCTTACCGATGGGGATATGTATCGAATTCAGTACAGCGTATTGATTTAAATACACTCTGGCGAGCGCAGCGTGCTACGTGATCGTTGTCAGCTGTCAAAGGGCGACAAAGAATGGCAGCGCCAAGTACAACTTGATCACAATCACGTTAATGATGTCGATAAAGAACGCGCCCACCATCGGCACCACCAGGAACGCAATCTGCGAGGGCCCAAAGCGTTGGGTGACGGCTTGCATATTGGCAATCGCAGTGGGCGTTGCACCCAGTCCAAAACCGCAGTGGCCTGCTGCCAAGACTGCTGCGTCGTAATTGGAACCCATGATTCGGAATGTCACGAAAATCGCAAACAGGGCCATGACCAATGTTTGCGCGGCCAGCAAGATAAAGAAGGGCAGGGCCAGTGCTGCCAGATCCCACAATTTGAGCGACATCAATGCGATCGCCAAAAACAGCGACAGGCTGACATTGCCCAATACCGAAACTTCCCGTTCAAAGACTTGATACAGGCCTAACGCAGACAGCCCGTTGCGTAATAGCACACCGACAAACAACACACAGACGAATGTCGGCAAGGCCAACGCAGTGCCTTGCAACACACCACTCAAGAGCGTACCGGCCATCAAACTGGTCGAGATCAAGGCGAAGGTCTCGATCATTGAAAATGGGGTGATCAAACGCTCTTCGTTCGGCTGTTCAAAGCCCTTGGGCAAACGTGATGTTTCCTGCTTGAGGCCAGGTGTTTGCACCCGATTGATCAACAGGCGAGCGACCGGGCCGCCGATCAGGCCGCCCAGCACCAGACCAAAGGTTGCCGCAGCCAGTGCCAGTTCAGTGGCCGACGCTACGCCATACTGTTCGCTGAAGGTCGCGCCCCAGGCGGCGCCCGTACCGTGGCCGCCCGACAAGGAGATCGAACCGGACAGCAGTCCCAGCAACGGGTCGAGTCCCAACGCTTTCGCCAGGCCGATGCCCATGGCGTTTTGCACCACCAGAAGCCCAGTCACCGCCAATAAAAAGACCCCAACAACGCGTCCGCCTTTTTTCAAACTACTGATATCGGCACTCAAGCCGATGGTGGCAAAGAACGCCAGCATTAATGGCGTTTGCAGGGAAGTATCAAATTTGACCTGAATCTCCAGCGCGCGCAACGCCAGCAGGAGTAGCGCCACGAGCAGGCCGCCTGCGACCGGTTCCGGGATATTGTAAGTTCGCAGAAAACTGATGCGCATAACAAGACCACGGCCCAACAGTAATACCAGGGATGCGGCGACAAGTGTCCCGTAAAAATCAAGTTCAAGCATTAAGGCTACTCTTCATTTTCTAGAAGGCGGACGGGGCCCTGTTCAGGGGCCGAGTGCAAGTGCCCGGCTCGCCATTCTACGCGGCAGTACTTGAATGCGTCCGGGGGTAGCCCCCAAGAAAAATCTGATAACTACACGGGATTTTCCTGAGCATGAAGGCCCAGTGCCCAAGAGTGCTGAGAAAATTCGCAGTAACCCTGTCAGGCCTTGTTTGGAATTCCGTATTTACGCAGCCGCTGGGCAATCGCGGTGTGGGAAGTTTGCAAGCGCCCCGCCAGTTGCCGGGTCGAGGGATAACTGGCATACAAGCGCTGCAGCAACTCGCGCTCGAAGTCGCCTACTGCCTGCTCCAGGCTCGCCACCTCACCTTCTTGACCGCGCGCCACTGATGTACCTGCAATGTCCAGGTCGTCGATGTCGACCAGATTGCTGTCGCAGATCGCCGCGGCGCGGAAGATCACGTTCTGCAATTGCCGCACATTACCCGGCCAGGGATTGGCCAGCAGCGCGGCATGGGTGCCTGGCGTCAGGCGGCAGGGCGGGCGCTGGATCTGGGTGCAGGCCTGCTGCATGAAGTAATGCGCCAGCAGGAGGATGTCCTGGCCACGCTCACGCAGCGGCGGTACCTGCAGGTTGAGCACGTTGAGGCGGTAGAACAGGTCTTCGCGGAAGGTCCCTTCGGCGACCATCCGCTCCAGGTCGCGGTGGGTCGCGCTGATGATGCGCACGTCGACTTTGACCTCGCGATCACCGCCAACCCGGCGAAAGCTGCCGTCGCTGAGAAAGCGCAGCAGCTTGGCCTGCAGGTACGGCGACATCTCGCCGATCTCGTCGAGAAACACCGTGCCCTGGTTGGCCAGCTCCATCAGCCCGGGCTTGCCACCCCGTTGTGCGCCGGTAAAGGCGCCGGGGGCGTAGCCGAACAGTTCGCTCTCGGCCAGGCTCTCGGGCAGTGCGGCGCAGTTGAGCGCCAGAAATGGTGCGGCGTGACGGCTGCTCAGGGCATGACTGGCGCGGGCCACCAGCTCCTTGCCGGTGCCCGTCTCGCCATGCACCAGCAGCGGCGCGTCGAGCACCGCCACGCGCAGGGCGCGGGCCTTTAGGGTGCGGATGGCCGGAGAATCACCGAGCAGCGCGTCGAACCCCTCGGCGTGGTCGTGGTGCAGGGCCGACAGGCGCTCGCCCATGCGGGTTGGTGGGTACAGGGTGAGCAAGCCGCCAGCGTTGGTGATCGGGGTGGCATCCAGGAGCAGGCTTTGGCCGTTGAGCTGCATCTCACGCATCGGCAGGTGGAAGTTGTTGTCCAGCAGCGCCTGCAGCAGGTCAGGGTCCTTGAACAGTTCGCCGACCGAGCGCCCGGCCGATTCTCGCCCGCACAGGGCAATCAGCGCGGGATTGGCCAACAGCACCTTGCCAGCGCTGTCGACCGCCAGTACCGGGTCACTCATGGCCGCCAACAGGGCATCGAGTTGCAGGTGGCGGCGTTGGCCGGGGAGGATGTCGACGACTTCGACCGACTGTACGCCGTGGACCTCGAACAGCGCGTCATGCAGTTCTTCAAGTACTGCCGGGCTGAGCGTGGGGGCGTCGATGTAGACGTTGGGCGGGACCATCTCCACCGCATCCAGGTTGAGGTGGCGGGCACCGAGCAGGGCCAGGACTTCCTGGGTGATGCCGACGCGGTCGATGAAGCTGACGTGGATGCGCATGAGGGGCTGTAGGGCAGTGACCGGGGAGGGCGTCAGTATGCCTTGAGAATTCGGGCATGCCCAATAGCGCGGGGACCGCTACGCGATCCTTTCCGACCGGTCCGGCTCCCCGGCAAGGCCGCTTCTACAGACACAGCACCAGTCTTGGGGCATGCGCGGACTCTGCGGGGGGATTCTGTTTGGCACACAACCTTAAAGTTAGCGCGATCACTGTGGGAGCGGCCTTGTGTCGCGAAATGAGGGCGCAGCCCTCACCGGTATCACATCCAGCTACGATCCGTTCGCCCACTGCGATCCTGTAGGAGCAAGACTGCTTCAGCCGAGATGCTCGGGCTTGATCGGGTCGCCGGATTTCACGTCCAGCTGCTGGCGTATGTCCTCGAACATCAGGTCGTAGATCTTGTGCGAAGAGCCCAGGCTCTCGAATTTCTTGCCAGCGGGCATGTAGCTCTGGGCTTTGCGCGTGGCCAGGCTGAGAAAACTTGGCAGCACCTGGTCCTTGGGCAAAAAGAACTTCTCGTCGACTGTCTTGCCCTCGATGCTGCCATGCAAATGGAACTGGATACCCCGGCCTTCCTGGGGGTCCTGCGCGGCTTCGTACTGAATATTCAGATCGTAGCTGTGGTCGTTGTTGTTCAGCGCAGTGCGCTCGATATGGACATGCCCCGGTTCGAATTTGGCCATGGTGCAATCCTCCGCAAGGTTGAAAAAGGCGGGCCACAGGCCCGCCAACTGCATTCAACGGTAGCTGATACCGGGCTTGGCGGTTGAAACCCGCGTCCCGGCCGTGCCTTTGACGATCTCTTCGATGTCTGCCAGCGAGCCGATCACGGCGACCTTGCCGGTGTTGCGGGCAAAGTCGCAGGCTGCCTGGACCTTCGGCCCCATCGAGCCTGCGGCAAAGCCAAGCCGCTCCAGTTCGTCGGGGTGGGCCTGGGCGATGGCCTTCTGGCTGGGCTTGTTGAAGTCGATGTACGCCGCGTCGACGTCGGTGGCGATCACCAGCAGATCGGCCTCAAGCTGCTCGGCGAGCAACGCCGAACAGAGGTCCTTGTCGATCACCGCTTCAATGCCCTTGAGCTTGCGCTGCTCGTCATACATGGTCGGGATACCGCCACCGCCGGCGCAGATGACAATGCTGCTTTTTTCCAGCAGCCACTTGATCGGGCGGATCTCGAAGATGCGCTTGGGTTTCGGGCTGGCCACCACGCGGCGGTATTTGTCGCCATCGGCCTTGACCACCCAGCCCTTTTCCTTGGCCAGGCGCTCGGCTTCGTCCTTGGCGTAAACCGGGCCAATGAACTTGGTCGGATCCTTGAACGCAGGGTCGTTGGGGTCGACTTCAACCTGGGTGAGGAGGGTGGCGAACGGCACTTCGAAGGCGAGCAGGTTGCCCAGTTCCTGTTCGATGATGTAGCCGATCATGCCTTCGGTTTCGGCACCGAGCACATCCAGCGGATACGCTTCGTCTGGCTTGTAGGACTGGCCCTGAAGGGACAGCAGGCCGACCTGAGGGCCATTGCCGTGGGCGATGACCAATTGATTGCCGGGGTGGATCTTGGCGATCTGTTCGGTGGCGATGCGGATGTTGGCCCGCTGGTTGTCAGCGGTCAACGGTTCGCCGCGGCGCAACAGGGCGTTGCCGCCCAATGCAACAACGATACGCATGGTGAAGTGTCCTTTGGCAAAACGAAGGAGAGCACGCCTCCAGGGGCCGAGGGCTGCTGGAGGCGGCGTCGGGCTGTTACAGGTCAGCCAGAGTCGAGACCAGAATCGCCTTGATCGTGTGCATGCGGTTTTCCGCCTGCTCGAAGGCGATGCAGGCCGGCGACTCGAACACGTCGTCAGTCACTTCAATGCCGTTTTTCAGGTGCGGATACTGTTCGGCGATCTGTTTGCCAACCTTGGTATCGGAGTTGTGGAAGGCCGGCAGGCAGTGCATGAACTTGGCCCGTGGGTTGCCGGTGGCTTTCATCAGCTCGGCGTTGACCTGATAGGGCAGCAGTTGCTGGATACGCTCGCCCCAGGCCTCGACCGGCTCGCCCATCGATACCCAGACGTCGGTATGCACGAAGTCGACGCCCTTGACCGCTGCTTTCGGATCTTCAGTGAGGGTGATCCGTGCGCCGCTTTCTTCGGCGTACTTGTGGCACCGCGCAACCAGGTCGTCGAGTGGCCACAGCGCCTTTGGCGCGGCGATGCGCACGTCCATGCCGAGCTTGGCGCCGATCAGCAGCAGCGAGTTGCCCATGTTGTTGCGGGCATCACCCAGGTAGGCGTAGCTGATGTCGTGGATCGGCTTGTCGCTGTTCTCACGCATGGTCAGCACGTCGGCGATCATCTGGGTCGGGTGATACTCATCGGTGAGGCCGTTGAACACCGGCACCCCGGCGAACTTGGCCAGCTCTTCGACGATCTCCTGCTTGAAACCGCGGTATTCGATGGCGTCGTACATCCGGCCGAGGACACGCGCGGTGTCCTTCATGCTCTCCTTGTGGCCGATCTGCGACGAGTTGGGGTCGATGTAGGTGACGTTGGCGCCTTGGTCGTAGGCGGCCACTTCGAACGCGCAGCGGGTGCGAGTCGAGGTCTTTTCGAAGATCAGGGCGATGTTGTTGCCCTTCAGGTGTTGCTGCTCGGTGCCGGTGTACTTGGCGCGCTTGAGGTCGCGCGACAGGTCGAGGAGGTAGCGCAACTCACGCGTGGTGTGGTGTTCCAGGCTGAGCAGGTTGCGGTTATGGATGTTGAACGCCATGACAGTTCTCCTTGGATTCGGTGAGGTACCCGGCCAGCGCCGTGTGGGCGTGACCGGGGTGCAGGTCGTCTAGTAATCGATAGGGTCGCGTACGATCGGGCAGGTCATGCAGTGGCCGCCGCCACGGCCGCGGCCGAGCTCGCCGGCACTGATGGTGATGACCTCGACGCCGGCCTTGCGCAGCAAGGTGTTGGTATAGGTGTTGCGGTCGTAGCCGATGACCACGCCGGGCTCCACGGCGACCACGTTGTTGCCGTCGTCCCACTGCTCGCGTTCGGCGGCGAAGCTGTTGCCACCGGTTTCAACCACACGCAGTTGCTTGAGGTTGAGCGACTCGGCAACCACGTCCAGGAACGACTTGTTCTCGCGGCGCACGTCGAGCCCATAGGGTTTGCTGCTGTCCTGGCGGATGACGAACGGCACGATCTCCTTGACCACTTCCGGGAAGATCGTCACCAGGTCGCGGTCGCAGAAGCTGAACACGGTGTCCAGGTGCATTGCCGCGCGCGACTTGGGCAGGCCGGCAACCACGACTTTCTCCACCGCGCCCTTGGCGAACAACGACTGCGCCAGCTGGCCGATGGCCTGGCGCGAGGTGCGCTCGCCCATGCCGATCAACACCACGCCATTGCCGATCGGCATGACGTCGCCGCCTTCCAGGGTGGCCTTGCCGTGGTCCTTGTCCGGGTCGCCGTACCAGATTTCAAACTCGGCGTTGGTGAACTCGGGGTGGAACTTGTAGATCGCGCTGGTCAACAGGGTTTCCTGGCGGCGCGCTGGCCAGTACATCGGGTTGAGGGTGACCCCGCCATAGATCCAGCAGGTGGTGTCACGGGTGAACTGGGTGTTGGGCAGTGGGTCGAGGAGGAAGCTCGAGTGGCCGAGGTAATCGCGGTACATCTTGATCACGCTGGCGCCTTCGCTGTCGGGCAGGTCTTCACCGGCCACGCCGCCGATGAGGAACTCGGCCAGCTTGCGCGGTTCGAGGCCTTCGAGCCAGCTGCGCACTTCGTTGGTCAGGCCCAGGCCGACGGTGTCTGGGGTGATCTTGCGGTCGAGAATCCACTTCAGGGCTTCAGGATTCTGGATGGTTTCGGTGAGCAGGTTGTGCATCTCCAGCACTTCAATGCCGCGCTCGCGCATCTTGGTGACGAAATCGAAATGGTCACGCTTGGCCTGGTTGACCCAGATCACGTCATCGAACAGCAGCTCGTCGCAGTTGCTCGGCGTCAGGCGCTGGTGCGCCAGACCTGGAGAACACACCATCACTTTGCGCAGTTTGCCGGCTTCGGAATGGACGCCGTACTTAACTTTATCGGTGGACATGGTTGAAACCTCCATGGTGCAAATCAGTGGTCAGAGAGTCAGGAAACCGTCGTACAGGCCGTAGGCGGCAAACAGCGCGCCTGCAACCACGGCGGCGAAGATCAGCTTCTCCACATTGGTAAAGATCGGTTGGCCCAATTCACGCTTGGCTTTGGCGAACAGGATCGCGCCAGGGGCGTATAGCAGGGCCGAGAGCAACAGGTACTTCATGCCGCCGGCGTACAGCAGCCAGATCGCGTAGAGCAGGGCAATAGCGCCGATGATCAGGTCTTTGCTGCGTTCACCCGGGGCTTGCTCGTAGGTTTCGCCACGCAGTGCCATGAGGAAGCCGTAGGCCGCAGACCACAGGTAGGGCACCAGGATCATCGAGGTGGCGAGGTAGATCAGCGACAGGTAGGTACTGGCCGAGAACAGCGTGATGACCAGGAAGATCTGCACCATGGCGTTGGTCAGCCAGAGCGCGTTGGCCGGTACTTGGTTGGCGTTCTCCTTGCGCAGGAACTCCGGCATGGTGTGGTCCTTGGCGGCGGCAAACATGATCTCCGCGCAGAGCAGCACCCACGACAGCAGGGCACCGAGCAGCGAGATGATCAAGCCGATGCTGATCAGCACGGCACCCCAGTCGCCGACCACATATTTGAGCACCGCGGCCATCGACGGATTCTGCAGCTTGGCCAGTTCCGGTTGAGTCATGACCCCCATCGACAGCACGTTGACCAGGACCAGGAACAGCAGCACGGTGATGAAACCGATGACCGTCGCCTTGCCGACGTCGGAGCGTTTTTCTGCTCTTGAGGAGAAGATGCTCGCGCCCTCGATGCCGATGAATACCCAGACGGTGACCAGCATCATGTTGCGCACCTGGTTCATCACACTGCCCAGATCGGGCGAGCCCAGGCCCCAGATGTCGGCGGTGAACACATCGAGCTTGAAGGCGAACAGGCAGACCAGCGCGAACAGCACCAGCGGCACGACCTTGGCCACGGTGGTGACCAGGTTGATGAACGCCGCTTCCTTGATCCCGCGCAGCACCAGAAAGTGCACGGCCCAGAGCAGGATCGACGCGCCTATCACGGCCGCCGGGGTGTTGCCCTCGCCAAAGATCGGGAAGAAGTAGCCCAAGGTGCTGAACAGCAGGACGAAGTAACCGACGTTGCCCAGCCAGGCGCTGATCCAGTAACCCCAGGCCGAGGAAAAGCCCATGTAGTCGCCGAAACCGGCCTTGGCGTAGGCATACACCCCGCCATCGAGGTTTGGTTTGCGGTTGGCCAGGGTCTGGAACACGAAGGCCAGGGTCAGCATGCCCACTGCGGTGATCGCCCAGCCGATCAATACGGCTCCGACCCCCGCGCTGGCGGCCATGTTTTGCGGCAAGGAAAATATCCCGCCACCGATCATCGAGCCGACGACAAGTGCAACCAGTGCACCCAGTTTTAGTTTCTCGGGAGAATCAGACATTTAACAACTCCGAGCCAGGAGAAAGTTGACATCAGGTTAAAACTGACGCCGGTGTCATGCCCTGACCTAGATCAGTTCATGATGCCGTGAAGTACGAAAAATCCTTCACGGTGTCTCCTGGAGAGTGCCGACAGCTATGCTGCAGGCCTTATGCGCTGGCACCTCCATGTACTTCTAGAGCAAACGCTCTGTTCAAGCCTGCGAATTCTCAAGCTAGTCTCTTTTACCGGTTTCGCAAATTTTTCCTGAGAATTCGTAGCATTATCAGACGGGGCTATAGTTCTCTGAAAATCTGAAAAAATTGCCAAGTGCTGGCGATAGACAAATGCGCGATGACTGCTATAGGTTTAAGCACTTAGTCTTATATAAGTGGGCTCTTTATATAGCCTTTTAAGTGTTTCAGATGGATGACATGAAACCATTGGGGGGCGCATGAGCGAACCGGGACAGAAGTTGCGCCTTGGCGCATTGATCGCGCTGGTGGTCGGCTCGATGATTGGTGGCGGGATTTTCTCCCTGCCGCAGAACATGGCCGCACGCGCCGATGTCGGCGCGGTACTGATTGGCTGGGGGATCACCGCCGTGGGCATGCTGGCCCTGGCGTTCGTGTTCCAGACCCTGGCCAATCGCAAGCCGGAATTGGATTCGGGGGTGTACGCCTACGCCAAGGCCGGTTTCGGCGACTACATGGGCTTTTCTTCGGCCTGGGGTTACTGGATCAGCGCCTGGCTGGGCAATGTCGGCTACTTCGTGCTGCTGTTCAGCACCCTTGGCTTTTACTTCCCGGTGTTTGGCGAAGGCAACACACCGGTGGCCATCGGCTGCGCCTCGTTGCTGCTGTGGGCGGTGCACTTTTTGGTGCTGCGCGGGATCAAGGAAGCCGCCTTCATCAACCAGGTGACCACGGTGGCCAAGGTGCTACCGCTGCTGATGTTCATCGTCATTGCCGCGTTTGCCTTTCGCGCCGACATCTTCACCCGCGATATCTGGGGGCTGGGCAACCCGCAGTTCGGTAGCGTCATGGAGCAGGTGCGCAACATGATGCTGGTGACGGTGTTCGTGTTTATCGGTATCGAAGGGGCGAGCGTCTATTCCGGGCGCGCGCAGCGGCGTTCGGACGTCGGCAAGGCCACAGTGATCGGTTTTCTGGGCGTGCTGGCATTGTTGGTGCTGGTCAACGTGCTGTCGCTGGGGGTGATGACCCAGCCAGAACTGGCCGGATTGCCGAACCCATCGCTGGCCTCGGTGCTCGAGCACATCGTTGGGCCGTGGGGCGCCTTGCTGATCAGCATCGGCTTGGCGGTGTCGCTGCTTGGCGCATTGCTGTCTTGGGCACTGCTGTGTGCCGAGATCCTTTATGCCACGGCCAAGGACAGGACCATGCCGCGTTTTCTGACGCGGGAGAATGCCAACCAGGTGCCAGCCAATGCGCTGTGGCTGACCAACTGCATGATTCAAGGGTTCTTGTTGATCACCCTGGTGTCGGCGGGGACGTATACCAGCCTGATCTACCTGGCCTCGTCGATGATTCTGGTGCCGTATCTGTGGTCAGCGGCTTATGCGGTGCTGTTGGCGGTGCGCGGGGAGGGCTATGACGGCCAGCCACGGGTGCGGCGCAAGGATTTGCTGGTGGCGGGCCTGGCGCTGATTTACGCAGTCTGGCTGCTGTATGCCGGCGGGCTCAAGTACCTGCTGCTGTCGGCTTTGCTGTATGCGCCGGGGGTGATTCTGTTTGCCCGGGCCAAGCATGAGCAGGGGCAGGCGGTGTTTACCCGTTGGGAGAAGCTGATCTTTGCGGCGGTGCTGGTGGGCGCGGGATTGGCGGCGTATGGGTTGTATTCAGGGGTGCTGAGCCTTTGAGCTGATGGGTGTGTGTATCGCTTGATACGGTGGTGTCTGTCGCCCGCTCTGGGCGCGACCAGATCCACAGGTTGCCCAGGCTCATGCCGCCGATCGCCAGGAACACCGGCCAGTGGTGGTCGAGAAAGATCAGCATCAGGCCTGCGCAGAACAGCATGCTGAGGGTGGCACTGACCTTGGCCCGGCGCTGGATGACCTTGCCGTTGCGCCAGTTGTACAGGATCGGCCCGAACAGCCGGTGGTTTTCCAGCCAAGCACTGAGGCGCGGCGAGCTGCGGGTCGCGGCCCAGGCAGCGAGGAGGATGAACTCGGTGGTCGGCAGGCCAGGGATGACGATGGCGACCAGGCCGATGCCCAGGCTCACATAGGCCAGGATGCCATACAGCAGGCGGGACAGTTTCGAGCGGGCAAGTCGGGTCATGGTCTCACTGCAAGGACGGCCGGCCACAAGTGCTGTGGCTGGGTAAAGCGTATCAGGCTAGCGCGGCGTCTGCAGCGTAGGCATGCTTGAGCAACGTGGTGAAGCGCTCGAAGGCGGCCACGGCACCGCGCTCGGCGGCGGCTTCTTCCTCGGCCGACAGCTCCAGGCCATCGAGGATTCGGGTGAACTGCTTCCAGCCTTCGGCGCGGCCACCGGCCGGCTCGCCGAGATGACGGGCGCCGAAACTGTCCGACAGCTCCAGGGCCACAGCGCGCTTGATCAGGAACGCGGCGCCCAGTTTGGAGCCTTCGGAGACGAAGATCCAGCCCATGGCCTCGCCCAGGCTCGGCGCTTGCAGCGCGCCGGCAACAGGTCCGGGGACTGCGGTGTTGAGGTCGGCAAGGTCCAGGCGGGCTTGCTCGGCGCGGCAGCGCTGGGCCAGGTCAGGGACGATGGCGATCAGTTGCGGGTCGTTGTAGAGCGCCTGCAGTTCTGACTGGAACAGGTACTGAGCGACGACGAAACGGGCGAAGCTTTCGCGGCTGTCGAACGGGGCGTGGGCTTTGACCAGCGCGTCCAGTTCGCTGTGGGGCGCGTGGGTGATCTGGTTCAGGCGTTGCGAGCGCAGGCTGGCGCGCTCGGCGGTGGCGGCGGTCATGGGTGTGGTCCTTGGCAAATTAGGTGTCTAGAGACAAGACGAACAAGAAGACGCGCGACAGTAAAAAAACCTCACCTGAGCGGTGTCAGTGGCGGCCTCTTCGCGGGACAAGCCCGCTCCTACAGGGTTGGTGCTGAACCTGTAGGAGCGGGCTTGCCCCGCGAAGAGGCCGGTGCTGAAACACCGCGCCCGGTCAGATATCCCAGATCAGGTTGATAGCGAAGTTACGCCCTGGCGCAGTCAGGCGGTCGAGGTTGGCCGGCTGGGTGACTGCTGCCTCGCTCTGGCCGTTGGCGCCGACGCTTGCGTATTTGCGCACGTCATCCCACTGCCAGTACTTCTTGTCAGTCAGGTTGTACAGGCCGCCATTGACGGTCAGGTCATCGGTGATCTTGTAGAAGCCGGTCAGGTCGAGCACGCCGTAACCTGGGGTACGGAAGCGCGAGCTGGAGCCGTCTGGCGCGAAGAATCGGGTGTCATCCACGCGGTTCTTGCGCTTCACCAATGTCCAACTGAGCAGGGTGCCGTAGTCAGCCTGTTCGTAACCCAGGCCAAACACGCCGGTCAGCGGGTTAATGCTGTTGAGCGGCTGGCCGTCATCGTCATTACGGCCGTACAGATAGGCGACCGAGCCGATCGAGTACAGGCCTTCAGGTGCACCGAAGTGGTCCAGGTTCAGGCGGCCCTTGATCTCGGTGCCCTTGATGGTGGCATGCTTGATGTTGCTGGCCTGGAAGCTGTTGCTGAGGTCGGCGGACTGTACGGCCTCTTCGTTGATGAAGTCGCGGTACTTGTTGTAGAACACCGCCACATCGAAGTTGCCCGCATCGAAGTTGCCGCGCAGCCCGGTTTCATAACTCTTGCTTTTTTCAGGTTCGAGTCCGGGGTTCGGTTGCACCACGTAACCCAGGCCGGGGTTTTCAAAGCGGCCATACAACGATTTGGCGCTTGGCGTACGGAAGCCTTCGGCGTACTGGCCATACCAGGTGTAGTTGTCGTTGAAGGCATAGGTCACGCCGAATTTGGGCGAAACGCGGTGCCATTTTTTCTGCGCGTCGTCGACGTCGCCTGCAGGCGTGGTCGACGAACCCTGCAAGCCGCGCAGGTAGGCATCGGTCATGTGCGGTTTGAGCTGGGTGTAGTCGTAGCGTACACCTGGCATGAAGGTCCACTGGTTCCAGCGGATCTCATCCTGGGCAAACAGGCTGTAGGTATTGACGGTCGGGTCGGGGAAGTCGCTGACCAGCGCCTGGGCGTTCGGGGCATAGCTGGCGCCGATCGACGGACAACCGGAACCGACCGCTACACAGGTCGCGTCCCCGCTGCGTGAGCCGGTCACCTTCTCGTGCTTGAGGGTAGTGCCATAGGTCAGCAGATGCTCGGTTGCGCCGATGCTGAAGGCTTTGTCAGCCTGCGCGTCGAACACCCACTGACGGTCCTTGTAGGTGGTGTTGCGTGTACGCAGGACCTGACGGACGATCGGTACGTAGAGCTCTTCGGTGTTCTGATCGGTCTTGGCGATCTGGTAGTTCAGGCTCCATTTGACATGGTCGGCCACCAGGCTATCGAGGCCGAACTCATGGTTGATGCCGAAGCGCTCGCGGGTGACGGTGTCGTTGCCGGTTCGTGTGCGGTACATGCCCGAGGCGCCCATGCCGGGGATGAAAGGCCCGCCCACGGCGCTGAGGATGTTCTGATCACGATCGTCCTTGTAACGCTCGTAGGTGAAGCCCAGGCGCGCGTCGTCGGCGTAGTTCCAGCCGGCCTTGGCGAGAATATTGGTTGTGCGTACGTCTTCAGGGTTGGCTGCAGTGCGGTCCAGCCCGGTGCCGCCGTCTTCGCCGTAGGATTCCTTTTCGTGGCCGTTGCGTTGGCTCAGGTGCAGCAGGCCGTCGAACTCACCCTGGCGTCCGGCAACCGTGGCCGAGGTCAGCCAGCTCTCGTCGGCCGAGCTGTAGCCGGTCTTCAGGCGCGCGCCGACGTCCTTGCCAGGCTTGATGATGTCTTCTGGATCGAGGGTGAAGTAACTGACCGCGCCACCAATCGCATTGCTGCCATACAGGACCGAAGCGGGGCCGCGCAGAATCTCGACGCTCTTGACGATTTCCGGATCGACGTAGTTACGTTGGGTCTGCGCGTAGGGGCCGTAGAAGAAGCTGTCGGGGATTGATACACCGTCGACTTGGGTGAGAATCCGGTCACCGTCGATACCGCGGATGTTGTAACCGTTGAGGCCACTGCGCTGACCGGTGCCAGACACTGAAACGCCCGGCTCGTAGCGGACCAGATCCTTGATGTCATTGACGTTCTGCCGATCCAGCTGCTCGCGGCTCATCACGCTGACAGTACTCGGCACCTGGCTGACGTCCTGGGCGTTGCGCGTGGCGCTGACGGTCAGTTGTTGCAGGGCGATCACGTTGCTGGCCGACTGGCGCTCGAGCACCACATTGCCGTTACCGATCTTGCGGTAGCCCACGCCAGTGCCCTGCAGCAAGCGCTTGAGCGCGGCCTCGGGCGTCAGCGAACCCTGCACGCCGGGCGACGACACCGCATTGGCAACATCAGCGTTGAAACCGACCTGCCAGCCTGTCACCTCACTGAAAGCATTGATCGCCGAGACCAGCGGCTGCTGGGCAATCGCGAAGCGATAGTCACCCATGCGCGGGCTGCTGGCCTGGGCCGGCTCTACGGCCAGCGCTGGCAGGCTGCAGGCACCGCTGGCGAGCAGCGCCAAGCTGAGCAGGGACAATTGCCCCATACGGCGGGAAGATGGAGACGGGCGAGTTTGACCTGTGGACATCGAAAGCGCTCCCAGACGCGCGGACTGTTATAGGTGCGATCTGTTCCTGCTTAAAAACAAGAATCAGTTGCATTGGCTATAACGAGACGACTGGGCTGGCGCTATCGCGTAAAAATAAATTCGCGGTCAGTTGAGAATGACTACCGCCGGGTATTCGTGCAGTTTCGCCGAAGTGATGTGGGCCAGGGCGCGCAGGGTCTCCAGCGGTTGATCGACGCGGTAATTGCCGGTTACCGCAACCTGCTCGAGCTGCGCGTTGCGGCTGATGATCCAGCCGGGGTAGTAACGGCGTACTTCAGCCAGGACCTGGCTCAGCGGGCAGTTCTCGAACACCAGGCGGCCGTCGATCCAGGCCAGGTCCTTGTGCATGTCGGGCCGCAGACGCTCGCCGAAACCCTTTGGGCCGACGCTGATGCTGTCGCCGGCGCTGAGGCGGATGCGCTGATCGCTGGTAGCCTGCAGGTCGACATCGCCACGCTGCACGCGGACCTGCGCTTCGCCGTCCAGATAACGCACGGCAAAATCGGTATCGCGCACCTGCGCCCGCAGCGGGCCGGCTTGCACTTCCAGCGGCAGCCGATCAGTGCCGCTCACCTGAAAGTACGCTTCACCTTGCAGCAGCCGAGCCACCTGGCGCCCGTCGCGCTGGTCGCTGGCGAAGGCTGAATTGGTGTTGAGCAGGACTTTCGCACCGTCGCCCAGTTGCAGGCGCTGGCGTTCGCCTACCACGGTCAGGTGATCGGCCTGCAGGCGCACGGGCAGGTTGCCTACGGTGAACAGCCCGACCAGCAGCACGGCGGCAGTGGCCAGCGGCTTCCAGTGTGAGCGCAGGCGCGCCGCGACGGTTTTGCGCCGAGTCTGGTGAATCTGTAGCGCGGCCTGGCGCAGGGGCGTGCCATTCCACAGGGCCTCGGCCTCGACATAGGCCTCGGCGTTCTGCGCAGCGGCGCTCAGCCACGCCTCGAAGGCGCGGGTATCGTCCTCGCTGGCGCATTGCAGGCGTACCAGCCAGTCCAGTGCCTCGTCCATGGCACGAGCACGGGCATCGGGCCCGGCGGGTGATGGGCGGGGGACGGGGCTGTCAGTCACGGGGGATCCTTGCGATGAGCGTTTTTTGCAAATAATCAAGGCTGCGACGAGCCAAGGCAAGGGTTTACCTTGGTCGAGTGGCGAGCGGTCGGCTCACTTGAGGCGATCAGCCACGCCCATGCAGATAGCCATGATCAGTTTCAGTTCCTTCTGCACAGTACTCGCCGAGACCTGCAATTGCTCGGCGATTTCCAGGTAGCTGGCACCGTGCAACCGGCTGAGGATGAAAATCCGCTGCTGGCGCGCACTCAACTGGCCGAGGCTGACGCTCAAGTGCTTGAGCAATTGCTCGGCATGGGCAGCGTCCTCGCTGCTGCTGGTGGGCGCGGCGACATTGTGCAGGATCTCTTCGGGTATATCGTCGACCAGCGTGCGGGCCTGTACCCGGCGCGCGCGCAGGTGATCAAGCGCGAGGTTGCGTGCGGTCTGGAAGACAAAAGGCTCAAGGTGCTCGATCGGCCGATCGCCCAAGGCGCGGGTGACGCGCAGGTAGGTTTCCTGCAGCAGGTCTTCGGCCGTGCTGGGATTGCCTACCATGCCCTGCAGCGTGCGTAGCAGGCTGAGACGCTGGGCAAGAAAGACGGTATTGAAGCGAGACTGACTCACGAGAGAACCTGACCGGTGCGGGGTGAATGATAATGCTTATCATCTATGCGGTTGGTCAAGTGTTGCTGCGGTAAAGAATTGGTAAGGAGATATCTCCAGGCGGCAAATCAACGCACAGCGCGGCCCCTGTGGGAAAGGCGATCCCACAGGGTAGGCGCAATTGGATCAGCGTGCGCTACACAGTGCCAGGCAGTTATCCAGCATGCGGTTGGAGAACCCCCACTCGTTGTCGTACCAGGCCAGCACCTTGAGCATGCGGCCGTTGGCGCGGGTATGGTTGGCGTCGAAGATCGACGACAGCGGGTTGTGGTTGAAGTCGCATGAAACCAACGGCAGGGCGTTGTAACCGAGCACGCGCGAGTGCCGGCTGGCTTCGAGGAACAGTTGGTTGACCTCGTCGGCGCTGGCATCACGCTTGAGGTTCACCGTCAGGTCGACCAGCGACACGTTGATCACCGGGACCCGTACCGCCATGCCGGTGAGCTTGCCGGCGAGCTCCGGCAGCACCAGGCCGACCGCCTCGGCGGCGCCCGTCTTGCTGGGGATCATCGACTGGGTCGCCGAGCGCGCGCGGTACGGGTCGCTGTGGTAGACGTCGGTCAGCACCTGATCGTTGGTGTAGGCATGAATGGTGGTCATCAGACCCTGTTCGATACCGAATTCACGGTGCAGCACCTGGGCGATAGGCGCCAGGCAGTTGGTGGTGCAGGAGGCACTGGAGATGATCTGGTGCGACGCCCGCAGTACGTCATGGTTGACCCCGTACACCACTGTCGCATCGACGCCCTTGCCCGGTGCCGAGATGATCACCTTGCCTGCGCCTGCGCTCAGGTGGGCGGCGGCCTTGGCGCGGTCGGTGAACAGCCCGGTGCATTCGAACACCACGTCGATCGCTTCGGCCTTCCAGGGCAGTTCGGCCGGGTTGCGAATGGCGCTGACGGCAATCCGGTCGCCATTGACCGTGAGGCTTTCGTGATCGGCGGCTACCTCTGCATCAAAGATGCCGTGCACGCTGTCGTACTTGAGCAGGTGGGCGTTCATTGCGCTGTCGCCCAGGTCGTTGATGGCGACGACCTGCAGGTCCTGGCGGTAGCCTTGGGTATACAGTGCGCGCAGGACGTTGCGTCCGATGCGGCCGAATCCATTGATGGCGATGCGAAGGGTCATGGGCAATACCTCTGGCAGTCGTTGGAAGGCTGTGGCACAAGGTGTGTGACCGAGAAACCTGCCTTCGCTGAAACGGTTTTGTTATTGGAATAACAAGATTATTCGTTATGGGATAGAAAACAAGCCCTTTTGATGGCAGTATTTTGTTTAAACATACAACGAGTGGTCGGGCGAGCTGCTTCCGCGATGCACCAGGCACCATTACCTTGAGCCTAGGTCGCAATCGTTTGGAGGGGAAATTGCGCTTCAGACCACCCTTATCGTCAGCCTGGAGTCCAGTACATGCACCCGCGCATCCTTGAGGTCACCCAACGGCTGACCGAACGCAGCCGTCCCACCCGTGAGCGCTACCTGCAACTGATACGTGGCGCGGCCAGCGACGGGCCGATGCGTGCGGCCCTGCAGTGTGCCAACTTCGCCCATGGCGTGGCTGGCTGCGGCGCCGAGGACAAAGGCACGCTGCGCATGATGAATGCGGCCAACGTGGCGATCGTCTCGGCCTACAACGACATGCTCTCGGCCCACCAGCCGTACCAGCACTTCCCCGAACAGATCAAGCAGGCCCTGCGCGACATTGGCTCGGTCGGCCAGTTTGCCGGGGGCGTGCCGGCCATGTGCGATGGCGTGACCCAGGGCGAACCCGGCATGGAGCTGGCCATCGCCAGCCGCGAAGTGATCGCGATGTCGACTGCCATTGCCCTGTCGCACAACATGTTCGATGCGGCGCTGATGCTCGGCATCTGCGACAAGATCGTCCCCGGCCTGATGATGGGTGCGTTGCGCTTCGGCCACCTGCCGACCCTGTTCGTCCCGGGCGGGCCGATGCTCTCGGGCATCTCCAACAAGCAGAAAGCCGATGTGCGCCAGCGCTATGCCGAGGGCAAGGCCACCCGTGAAGAGCTGCTCGAATCGGAGATGAACTCCTACCACAGCCCCGGCACCTGCACCTTCTATGGCACGGCCAACACCAACCAGCTGGTCATGGAAGTGATGGGGCTGCACCTGCCGGGCGCATCGTTCGTCAATCCGTACACCCCGTTGCGTGATGCGCTCACCGCCGAGGCGGCGCAGCAGGTGACGCGGATGACCAAGGCCAGTGGCAGCTTCATGCCGCTGGGCGAGATCGTCGACGAGAAGGCGCTGGTCAACTCGATCGTTGCCCTGCACGCCACCGGCGGCTCGACCAACCACACCCTGCACATGCCGGCCATCGCCCAGGCGGCAGGGATCAAGCTGACCTGGCAAGACATGGCCGACCTGTCCGAGGTGGTACCGACCCTGTCCCACGTCTACCCCAACGGCAAGGCCGACATCAACCACTTCCAGGCGGCAGGCGGCATGTCGTTCCTGATCCGCGAGCTGCTCGATGCCGGGCTGCTGCACGAGGACGTCAACACGGTCGCCGGCCCTGGCTTGCGCCGCTACACCCAGGAGCCGTTTCTTGAGGACGGTCGTCTGGTCTGGCGCGAAGGGCCTGCGCAGAGCCTGGACGAAAGCATCCTGCGTCCGGTCGCGCGGCCGTTCTCGGCCGAAGGCGGCTTGCGCGTCATGGAAGGCAATCTTGGCCGAGGAGTGATGAAGGTGTCTGCGGTGGCCCCGGAGCACCAGGTGGTCGAAGCCCCGGCGCGGGTATTCCATGATCAGCAGTCGCTGGCCGATGCGTTCAAGGCGGGCGAACTGGAGCGCGACTTCGTGGCCGTGGTGCGCTTCCAGGGCCCGCGCTGCAATGGCATGCCAGAGCTGCACAAGCTGACGCCGTTTCTCGGCGTGCTGCAGGATCGCGGCTACAAGGTCGCGCTGGTCACCGACGGACGCATGTCCGGTGCATCGGGCAAGATTCCGGCGGCGATCCACGTCTGTCCCGAGGCTTATGACGGTGGCCCGCTGGCACGCGTGCGTGATGGTGATATCGTGCGGGTCGATGGTGTCGAAGGTACGCTGCAGGTGATGGTCTCGGCCGAGGAACTGGCCAGCCGTGACCTGCCCGCCGCGCCGCTGGGCAACGACCTGGGCTGCGGGCGCGAGCTGTTCGGCTTCATGCGGGTGGCGTTCAGCTCGGCCGAGCAGGGCGCCAGCGCCTTTACTTCTGGCCTGGAGAATCTCACGTGAAAGACCTGCTGGTTGGCGACATTGGCGGTACCAACGCACGTTTTGCCCTGTGGCGCGACAACCAGCTACACGCTGTCCAGGTGTTTGCCACCGCGGACTACACCAGCCCTGAACAGGCGATCGAAGCCTACCTGCGGGAGCAGGGTATCGCCCGTGGTGGCTTGGCGGCGGTATGCCTGGCGGTTGCCGGGCCGGTCGATGGCGACGAGTTTCGCTTTACCAACAACCACTGGCGCTTGAGCCGCAAGGCCTTCTGCCGGACCTTGCAGGTCGAACACCTGCAAATGATCAACGACTTCTCGGCGATGGCCCTGGGCATGACCCGTCTGCGCGATGGCGAGTTTCACCAGGTGTGCGCGGGCGAGGCTGACCCGGTGCGTCCGGCCCTGGTGATTGGCCCGGGTACCGGGCTTGGCGTGGGCAGTCTGTTGCGCCTGGGCGAGCAACGCTGGCTGGCGTTGCCGGGCGAGGGCGGGCATGTCGACCTGCCGGTGGGCAACGCTCGCGAAGCGGCCATCCATCAACAGATGCACCGGCAGATCGGTCATGTGAGTGCCGAGACGGTGCTCAGTGGCGGCGGGTTGGTGCGGCTGTATCAGGCCATGTGCGCGCTGGATGGCGATACCCAGCGGCACACCTCGCCGGCTGAAATTACCGATGCCGCCCTAGGCGGCGAGCCGCGCGCACTGGCGGTGGTCGAACAGTTCTGTCGGTTCTTTGGGCGGGTGGCGGGCAACAATGTGCTTACTC
This sequence comes from Pseudomonas sp. BP8, assembly GCF_017875955.1. Lineage (GTDB taxonomy): Bacteria > Pseudomonadota > Gammaproteobacteria > Pseudomonadales > Pseudomonadaceae > Aquipseudomonas. Next base: position 1,767,038 of record NZ_JAGINK010000001.1, read on the forward strand.
TCGGCGCGCGGGGTGGGGTGTATATCGTTGGCGGTGTGATCCCGCGGTTTGCGGAGTTGTTCCTGCGCAGTGGTTTTGCCGCAAGCTTTGCCGACAAGGGCTGCATGAGCGGGTACTTCGATGGGGTCCCGGTGTGGTTGGTGACGGCTGAGTTTTCCGGCTTGCTGGGGGCCGGGGTGGCGCTGCAGCAGACGCTGGAGCACTGATTGCGCGGGAGTGCTTGCCCCGCGATAGCAGCACCGGTTACCCAATAAAAATAACAGCGGGCAGACAGACCCGCGTCGACCATGGGAAGGGACTTTTGTGAGTACTGCCGCCAGATCGATCCTGATGGTCGACGATGACCAGGACATCCGCGAACTGCTGCAAATCTACCTGAGCCGGGCGGGCTTTCAGGTTCGCGCCGAGGCTGACGGCCAGGGCTTTCGCCAGGCGCTGGACAGCATGCCGTGCGATCTGGTGATCCTCGATGTGATGCTGCCCGATGAGGACGGCTTCAGCTTGTGCCGCTGGGTACGCCAGCATCCGCGCCTTTCGCGGGTGCCGATCATCATGCTGACCGCAAGCTCCGACGAGGCCGACCGGGTCATCGGCCTGGAGTTGGGCGCCGACGACTACCTGGGCAAGCCGTTCAGCCCACGCGAGCTGCAGGCACGCATCAAGGCCCTGCTGCGCCGCGCCGAGTTCGGCCAGGCGGCTCCGGCCAGCGCTGTGTTGGCCTTCGACGACTGGCGCCTGGATACCATCAGCCATCGCCTGTTCCACCGCGACGGCGAAGAGGTGATTCTCTCCGGCGCCGACTTCGCCTTGCTCAAGCTGTTTCTCGACTATCCGCAGCAGATTCTCGACCGTGACACCATTGGCAACGCCACGCGCGGCCGCGAGCCGATGCCGCTCGATCGTATCGTCGACATGGCGGTCAGTCGTCTGCGCTCACGCCTGCGTGACACTGAAAAACCGCCGCGACTGATTCGCACTGTACGCGGCAGTGGCTACCTGTTGGCGGCGCATGTCTGCCCCGGCAACTGAGCGCCGCTGGCGCCTGCTGCCGCGCTCGCTGCTCGGGCGCATGCTGCTGCTGACCCTGCTGGTGGTACTGCTCGCCCAAGGCCTGTCGAGCCTGATCTGGGTCGCTCAGTTACGCGCCAGCCAGCTTCAAGGCCTGCAGGCCAGCGCGCGCAGCCTGGCCCATTCGATGAGTGCCAGCGTCAGCTACTTTCGCTCGTTGCCGGTAGGCTATCGACCCATGGTCCTCGACCAGTTGCGCAGCATGGGCGGCACGCGTTTCTTCGTCTCGCTCAACGAAAAGCCGCTGGACATGTCAACGTTGCCGATCACCCCGCGCAAGCGGACGGTGATCGACGTTTTCGAGGAGGTACTGCACCAGAGCCTGGGTCAACAGCTGGAGATTTCGGTCGAGTTCGTCAGCCCGGACGAACTGCGCATTTTCAACAGCGGCCTGAAACTGGATGAGTTGCCGCGCTCCTGGGCGCACTACTCGCTGACCCTCGAACCACTCAACCCGCCTGTGCTGGTGACGCAGATCCGCCTGGCCGAGGGCGAGTGGCTGTACATCGCCTCGTTGCTGCCGGAGCCGTACACCAGCCTCGAAACCGAGCGGCTGCCGCGCCAGCAGATCGGTTTCATTGCCCTGACCACGGCGCTGTTGCTGCTGTTCATCGGCTTGCTGGTGCACTGGCAGAGCCGGCCGTTGAAGCGTCTGGCGCGGGCGGCGCGCGAGATGTCGCTGGGGGCCGACGTGGCGCCGGTGACCGAGGGCGGCGGCAGCGAAGTGGTGGAGGTGGGGCGTGCCTTCAATAGCATGCGCGAGCGTATCAGCCGCTACCTGACCGAGCGCAGCCAGCTGTTCAGCGCCATTTCGCATGACTTGCGCACGCCGATCACCCGCCTGCGCCTGCGCGTCGAGCTGCTTGATGACGAGCACTTGCAAGCCAAGTTCAGCCGCGACCTGGACGAGCTTGAACTGCTGGTCAAAGGCGCGCTGCAGTGCGTGAAAGATACAGATATCCACGAGAACATCGAGCCGGTCGACCTCAATCAGTTGCTGGAGATTGTCGCCGAGCCGTACCTGGGTGACGGCCGAATCACCCTTGAAGGTCGCGCGCTGGCACCATACCCAGGCAAGGCCTTGGCCCTGCGGCGGTGCATCGGCAACCTGGTCGACAACGCCATCAAGTATGGCCAGCGCGCTCACCTGCGCATCATCGATGATGGCGCAGGGTTCGTGCTGCAGGTCGACGACCAGGGGCCTGGGGTGCCGCAGCAGCGCATGGAACAGGTGTTCGAGCCGCATTTTCGCCTGGCCGGGCAGCAACAGGGGTATGGCTTGGGGTTGGGGATCGCCCGCAACATTGCCCATAGCCATGGCGGCGAGGTGAGCCTGTTGAACCTGCGCGAGGGCGGGTTGCGGGTGACCTTGTGCCTGCCGCGTACGGCCGAGTGAGCGCTGCACACACGCCAGCCTGTAACCATTCGGTGACATTTGCACAGGCCTTCGTGACATGGCGGTCACCGGCATCTGGCTAGAATTCGCTTCAGCGACAGGCACCCGGCCTGTTCTCGACAAGGACGCCGCAGGTCGATGCGCAACGATGACTCCTCCGGGCAGACCGCCTGGCGCAAGGCTGAAGCCAAGCGTCTGCTGACATTCGCCAAGGCCTCACGCCTGCCGGCAGGCTTCGGTAGCCTCGACGGCCAAGGGCGCTTGCCCGCTGCAGCCAGCGCCGACACGCTGAACACCGCACGCATGACCCATTGCTTCGCCATGGCCCACCTCCAGGGCAGCCCTGGCTGCCTGGAGCTGGTCGAGCACGGCGTCGCCGCCTTGCTCGACCCCTTGCGTGATGCCCGCCACGACGGCTGGTATGCCTATCACGATGGCCACGGCGACCCTGGCAAGGCAGCCTACCTGCATGCCTTCGTCGCGCTTGCCGCCAGCTCGGCGGTCGTCGCTGGTTGCGCGGCCGCAGGCGGACTGTTGCAAGCCGCCACGCAGATCATCGAACGGCATTTCTGGGACGAGGAGGAGGGCGCCGTGCGCGAAGCCTTCGACCAGGGCTGGCAGCATCAGGAGGCTTATCGCGGCGCCAACAGCAACATGCACGCCACCGAGGCGTTTCTCGCCCTGGCCGATGTCACCGGCGATAGTGTCTGGCTTGAGCGCGCACTGCGTATCGTCGAGCGGATCATTCATGGCCATGCCCGGCGCAACGGCTTCGTCGTCATCGAACACTTCGACCGGCACTGGCAACCCGTCCTCGACTACAACATCAATCACCCGGCCGACGGCTTTCGCCCCTATGGCAGTACCCCCGGGCACAGTTTCGAGTGGGCTCGGCTGGTGTTGCATCTGGAGGCTGCCCGCGAGCTGGCAGGTCTGGCCAGCCCCGATTGGCTCCTGCCTGCCGCCCGCGGCCTGTTTGCCAGTGCCTGCACGCACGCCTGGCACGCCGACGGTGCTCCGGGCATTGTCTACACCCTCGACTGGGACAACCGCCCGCTGATCCGCCAGCGCCTGCACTGGCCGCACGCCGAGGCCAGCGCCGCAGCCGCAGCCTTGCTCCAGCGCACTGGCGAAGCGCAGTACCAGCAGTGGTATCGCTGCTTCTGGGCATTCATCGAGACGCACCTGGTCGATCGTAACGATGGCAGCTGGCACCACGAACTCGACCCAGGCAACCACCCCAGCACGACCATCTGGTCGGGCAAGCCTGACCTCTATCACGCCTACCAGGCGCTGCTCCTGCCCGACTTGCCGCTGGCGCGAAGCCTGGCGAGCGGGCTGGCGCGGGCGAATGTCACCAAGTGATGACATTCGCACAGCGCTTCGTTACCTGACGTTGCCCACAGCGTCAGTACACTCCTCTGCAACGCAAGCGAGAGTCTTGCACTGCATAACAACAAGAAAGGTACTTCGATGAATTCCACTCTGCGCCTCACCGCCGCCATCTCTCTTGCCTCGCTCTTGCCCCTGAGCGCCCTTGCCGCCGACTCCAAAGGAACTGTGGAGGTGGTGCACTGGTGGACCTCAGGCGGTGAAAAAGCCGCTGTCGATGTGCTCCGGGCCCAGGTCGAGAAAGACGGCTTCACCTGGAAAGACGGCGCCGTAGCAGGCGGCGGTGGCGCAACAGCGATGACCGTGCTGAAGAGCCGGGCAGTCGCTGGCAACCCGCCAGGCATCGCCCAGATCAAAGGTCCGGATATCCAGGAATGGGCATCGACCGGGCTGCTCGACAGCGACGTGCTCAAGGATGTCGCCAAAGCCGAGAACTGGGATGACCTGCTGGAGAAGAAAGTCGCAGACACGGTCAAGTTCGACGGCGATTACGTCGCCGTGCCGGTCAACATCCATCGGGTCAACTGGTTGTGGATCAACCCCGAAGTGTTCAAGAAGGCCGGCATCGACAAGGCGCCGACCACGCTGGAAGAGTTCTATGCGGCCGCTGACAAACTCAAAGCCGCCGGTTTCATCGCGCTTGCCCACGGTGGTCAGCCATGGCAGGACAGCACGGTCTTCGAAGCGGTGGTGCTGTCGGTGATGGGCGCCGAGGGCTACAAGAAAGCCATGGTCGACCTCGACAACCAGGCGCTGACCGGCGCGCAGATGGTCAAGGCGCTGACCGAGCTGAAAAGGATTGCGACCTACATGGACGTCGATGGCAAGGGTCAGGACTGGAACCTCGAAGCGGCCAAGGTCATCAACGGCAAGGCCGGCATGCAGGTCATGGGTGACTGGGCGAAGAGCGAATGGACCTTGGCCAAGAAAGTCGCCGGCCAGGATTACCAGTGCGTGCCATTCCCCGGGACCGACAAGGCCTTTACCTACAACATCGACTCCCTGGTGGTGTTCAAGCAGAAGGATGCCGGTACCTCGGCAGGCCAGCAGGACATCGCCAAGGTAGTCATGGGCAAAGATTTCCAGAAGCTGTTCAGCAGCAACAAGGGCTCGATCCCGGTGCGCAAGGACATGCTTGCCGACATGGCCGGGCAGGGCTTCGATGCCTGCGCGCAGACCTCGGCCAAGGACTTCCTGGCCGATGCGCAGAGCGGCGGCCTGCAGCCGAGCATGGCGCACAACATGGCGACCAATCTGGCCGTGCAGGGGGCGTTCTTCGATGTGGTGACCAACTACATCAACGACCCCAAGGCGGATCCTGCCGATGCGGCGAAGAAGCTGGGTGCGGCGATCAAGGCCGCTCAGTAAGCCGCTCCCGCGACCACACACTGACCCTGTAGGAGCGGGCTTGTCCCGCGAAGAGACCCGCCCAGACATCCTCTGTGGATGGCAAGGGCTGCGCCCTTGTTCGCCGGGCAAGCCCGCTCCTGAAGGCGCCAGTGCGCGACATTCATTACTGTAGGTATCGCACACATGAATACCTTGACCGCCCAACTGCGGGCCTCACCCCTGGACGCCTTGCAGCGCTGGTTACCGAAACTGGTCCTGGCGCCGAGCATGTTCATCATCCTGGTGGGGTTCTACGGTTACATCCTGTGGACCTTCGTCCTCTCGTTCACCACCTCGACCTTCCTGCCCACCTACAAGTGGGCCGGCCTGGCCCAGTACCAGCGGCTGTTCGACAACGACCGCTGGTGGGTGGCGAGCAAGAACCTGCTGTTGTTCGGCGGCCTGTTCATCGGCATCAGCCTGGTCATCGGCGTGCTGCTGGCGGTGCTGCTCGACCAGCGCATTCGCCGCGAAGGCTTCATCCGCACCGTCTACCTGTACCCGATGGCGCTGTCGATGATCGTCACCGGCACCGCCTGGAAGTGGCTGCTCAACCCCGGCATGGGCCTCGACAAGCTGCTGCGTGACTGGGGCTGGGAGGGCTTCAGGCTGGACTGGCTGATCGACCCCGACCGGGTCGTCTACTGCCTGGTGATCGCCGCGGTGTGGCAGGCCTCGGGGTTCATCATGGCGATGTTTCTGGCCGGCCTGCGCGGGGTCGATCAATCGATCATTCGCGCCGCTCAGATCGATGGCGCGAGCCTGCCGCGGATCTATTGGCAGGTGGTTCTGCCGAGCCTGCGCCCAGTGTTCTTCAGTGCGCTGATGATCCTCTCGCACATCGCCATCAAGAGCTTCGACCTGGTCGCGGCGATGACCGCTGGCGGCCCGGGCTACGCCTCCGACCTGCCGGCGATGTTCATGTACTCGTTCACCTTCAGTCGCGGCCAGATGGGCATGGGCTCGGCCAGTGCGATCCTCATGCTCGGGGCGATCCTGGCGATCCTCGTGCCTTACCTGTACTCCGAGCTGAGGACCAAGCGCCATGACTGACCGCCTCGACAAACCCGCGATCGGCCTCGGCCGAATCGCCATCCACAGCGTGCTGGCGCTCGCCGTGCTGCTCTACCTGGTGCCGCTGGTGGTAATGCTGCTGACCAGCTTCAAGACCCCGGAAGATATCGGTGCCGGCAACCTGCTGAGCTGGCCGACGGTGGTCACCGGGATCGGCTGGGCCAAGGCCTGGGCGACCGTGAGTGGCTACTTCTGGAACTCGATCATGATCACCGTGCCCGCGGTGCTGATCTCGACCACGATCGGCGCGCTCAACGGCTACGTGCTGTCGATGTGGCGCTTTCGCGGGTCGCAGCTGTTCTTCGGCTTGCTGCTGTTCGGCTGCTTCCTGCCGTTCCAGACCGTGCTGCTGCCGGCCTCGTTCACCTTGGGCAAGCTCGGCCTGGCGAGTACCACCAGTGGCCTGGTGCTGATCCATGTGGTGTACGGCCTGGCCTTCACCACGCTGTTCTTTCGCAACTACTACGTGACCATTCCCGATGCGCTGGTAAAGGCGGCGAGGCTCGACGGCGCGGGTTTCTTCACCATCTTCGGGCGAATCATCCTGCCGATGTCGACGCCGATCATCATGGTCTGCCTGATCTGGCAGTTCACCCAGATCTGGAACGACTTTCTGTTCGGCGTGGTGTTCTCCAGCGGCGATTCGCAGCCGATCACGGTGGCCCTGAACAACCTGGTCAACACCAGCACCGGGGCCAAGGAATACAACGTCGACATGGCCGCGGCAATGATCGCCGGTCTGCCAACCCTGCTGGTCTACGTAGTGGCGGGCAAGTATTTCGTGCGCGGGCTGACCGCTGGCGCAGTCAAGGGGTAAGTCATGGCAACACTCGAACTTCGCAATGTAAACAAGACCTACGGCGCGGGCCTGCCGGACACGCTCAAGGATATTCAGCTGGCAATCGACGACGGTGAGTTCCTGATCCTGGTCGGCCCGTCGGGCTGTGGCAAGTCGACCTTGATGAACTGCATCGCCGGCCTTGAGAGCATCAGTGGTGGGGCGATCCTGATCGACGGTCAGGACGTCAGCGGCATGAGCCCAAAGGATCGCGACATCGCCATGGTGTTCCAGTCGTACGCGTTGTACCCGACCATGAACGTGCGCGACAACATTGCCTTCGGCCTGAAGATCCGCAAGATGCCCCAGGCGGCGATTGACGAAGAAGTGGCACGGGTAGCTAAGCTGCTGCAGATCGAACACCTGCTCACGCGCAAGCCGGGCCGGCTTTCCGGTGGCCAGCAGCAGCGGGTGGCGATGGGTCGAGCACTGGCGCGACGGCCGAAGATCTATCTGTTCGACGAACCACTGTCCAACCTTGATGCCAAGCTGCGGGTCGAGATGCGCACCGAAATCAAATTGATGCATCAACGCCTGAAGACCACCACGGTGTATGTCACTCACGACCAGATCGAGGCGATGACCCTGGGTGACAAGGTGGCGGTGATGAAGGACGGCATCATCCAGCAGTTCGGCACGCCGCAGCAGATCTACAACGATCCGGCCAACCAGTTTGTCGCCAGCTTCATTGGCTCGCCACCGATGAACTTCATTCCGGTACGCCTGACCCGCCAGGACGGGCGCTTGCTGGCACTGCTCGACAGTGGCCAGGCGCATTGTGAGCTGCCGTTGGGGGCTACCCGCGAAGCGCTGGAGGGCCGCGAGGTGATCCTCGGCATCCGTCCGGAACAGATCAGCCTGGGCGCAGCGCAGGGCAACGGCCTGCCGACGATCCGCGCCGAGGTCCAGGTCACCGAGCCCACCGGGCCTGACCTGCTGGTGTTCGTCACCCTCAACCAGACCAAGGTCTGCTGCCGGCTGGCGCCGGACGTGGCCTGCCAGGTCGGTGACAGCCTCAACCTGCAGTTCGATCCGGCGCGGGTGTTGCTGTTTGATGCACACAGCGGCGAGCGCCTGGACCTGTCCAGTGTTGCCAGGCCGCTCAAGGACAACGTGACTCGCTTCAAGGGCCGTTGAAACGTCTGGATCAATAACAAGAAAAGAGGACGCAAAGGGATGGAACATCGCAATCGCATCAAAACATGGGGTTCGCTGGCGTTGCTGGCGATGGTCGGCAGCAGCGGTGCGCAAGCCGCCGAGGCGTTTTCCAGCGAGTCGAAATGGATGACCGGCGACTGGGGCGGGACGCGCACCGAGCTGCTCGACAAGGGCTACGACTTCACCCTCGACTACGTCGGTGAGGTCGCCGGCAATCTCAATGGCGGCTACAACGACGACAAGACCGCACGCTACAGCGACCAGTTCGCGCTCGGCATGGCGCTGGACCTGGAGAAGATCCTCGGCTGGCACGATACTGAGTTCAAGCTGGCGATCACCGAGCGCAGCGGTCGCAACCTGTCCAACGACCGCATCAGCGATCCGCGCGCCGGGCAGTTCAGCTCGGTGCAGGAAGTCTGGGGCCGTGGCCAGACCTGGCGGCTGACCCAGATGTGGATCAAGCAGAAGTACTTCGATGGCGCCCTCGACGTGAAATTCGGGCGCTTCGGGCCGGGTGAGGAATTCAACAGCTTCCCCTGCGACTTCCAGAACCTGGCGTTCTGCGGCTCCCAGGTCGGTAACTGGGTGGGCGGCATCTGGTACAACTGGCCGGTCAGCCAATGGGCGCTGCGGGTCAAGTACAACATCACCCCGGAGTTCTTCGTTCAGGCCGGTGCGTTCGAGCAGAACCCCTCCAACCTGGAGACCGGCAACGGCTTCAAACTCAGCGGTAGCGGCACCAAGGGCGCGATCCTGCCGGTGGAAATGGTCTGGTCACCCAAGGTCAACGGCCTGCCGGGCGAGTACCGGCTGGGTTACTACTACAGCACGGCCGACGCCGAAGACGTCTACGACGACGTCAACGGCAACCCGCAGGGCATCAGCGGTGCCGGCTTCAAGTCGCACTCGAGCAAGCACGGCTGGTGGGTGGTGGCGCAGCAGCAGGTCACCGCGCACAGCAGCGATGCCAGCCGCGGCCTGAGCCTGTTTGCCAACTTTACCGTGCACGACAAGGCCACCAACGTGGTCGACAACTACCAGCAGGTCGGCCTGGTCTACAAAGGCGCGTTCGACGCCCGGCCCAAGGATGACATCGGCTTCGGCATCGCCCGCATCCACGTCAACGACGATGTGAAGAAGCGCGCCGAGCAGCTCAACGCGATGAGCGGGATCAACGACTACGACAACCCGGGCTTCGTCCCACTGCAGCGCACCGAGTACAACGCCGAGCTGTATTACGGCTTCCATGTCACCAACTGGCTGACCGTGCGACCCAACCTGCAGTACATCAAAAGCCCGGGTGGGGTCGATGAGGTGGATAACGCGCTGGTCGCAGGCCTGAAGATTCAGTCGTCATTCTGAGACGAATTGTTGTAAATTTACGCCATCCATTCCCGGCTTCCTGACAACCACTGTCCGCAGTGGTTGTCAGGTTCAGGTCGAGACAGCGCTATCTCAAACAACAAGAGCTTTGGAACCATGCCTGAACATCCGCTACATCGCTTCTTTTGCGCGCAACGGCCCAGGCCGACGTTCGAGTGGGAGCGTTACCAGCAGCGCGATGTGCTGATCATCGATCATCCCCTTTGCCAAGCGGTATTCAGCCGTCAAGGCGCCCAGTTGTTGCACTTTCAGCCAGCGGGCGAACGACCTTGGCTGTGGTGTGCCGAGCAGTGGCCGCAGGTCGGTGCGATCCGCGGCGGCGTGCCGGTATGCTGGCCCTGGTATGGTCGCCACCCCAGTGAAGACCTGTGGCCAGCGCATGGTTGGGCGCGGCTGCTGGACTGGAAACTGGTCGACAGTTGCGAAGATGAACAGGGCGTCAGCCTGAAATGGCAGCTGGACCTGTGCGACTGGCAGGTCGACCTGCATGCCCGGCTTGGCAGCCGCATGGAGCTGAGCCTGAGCACCGAGCACCAGGACAGCGAGCCCTGCCAGTTGAGCCATGCCCTGCTGGCCTACTGGCGCATCAGTGACGTGTCGGAGATAGCGCTGTCTGGGTTGGAGGACATCGATGGCTATGACCGTCTCAGTCGCCAGGCCTGTCGCGAAAATGGTGCGTTGAAGCTCAAGGGCAGTTGCCAGAAGGTCTACCCCGGCACCCCGCGGGTGCAGTTGCACGACCCGGCCTGGCAGCGCGAATTGTGCATCGATACCGGCGACAGTGACGACACCGTGGTCTGGCATCCGGGCAATCGGCCGCTGATGGGCGTCAGCGGGCGGGAAAGTCAGGGCTTTGTCTGTGTCGAAGCCGCCAGCGGCAGCGGCGAGGGCCTGAGCCTGGCGCCAGGGCAGCGCGCGCACCTGAGCTTGCAGGCGCACCGGCTCAATTGAGGTCGTCGTCTTCGATCGGGTAACGGCTGGCGTTGAGGCTCTCCTTGATCTTGCGCAGGTGCGGCTGGAAGTCCACGCCGCGGCGCAGGGTCATGCCGGTAGCGAGCACGTCGAGCACGGTCAGCTGGATGATCCGTGAGGTCATCGGCATGTAGATGTCGGTGTCTTCGGGCAGCGGGATGTGCAGGCTCAGGCTGCAGGCATTGGCCAGCGGTGAGCCGGCGGCGGTCAGGCCGAGCACCGAGGCACCGTTTTCTCTGGCCAGGCGCGCGACTTCGACCAGTTCACGGGTGCGCCCGGTGTAGGAAATGATTACGAACAGGTCACCGGTGTGGGCGACCGAGGCGAGCATGCGCTGCATCAGCACATCAGCGTGGGCCGACACCGCCAGGTTGAAGCGAAAGAATTTGTGCTGGGCATCGAGCGCCACCGGCGCCGAGGCGCCGAGGCCAAAGAAGTGGATCTGCCGGGCCTGGATCATCATGTCCACGGCGCGGCTGATCTGTTGCGGATCGAGCTGCTGGCAGGCACTGTCGAGCGAGGCGATGGCGCTGCCGAAGATCTTCTGGGTGTAGGCCGCTGGATCGTCATCGGCTTCGACCGCGCGGCTGACATAGGCGGCGCCGCTGGCCAGGCTCTGCGCCAGTTGCAGCTTGAGCTCGGGATAACCGCTGACACCGAACGAGCGGCAGAAGCGGTTGACCGTCGGCTCACTGACCTTGGCCGCCTGGGCGAGGGCGGCGATGCTGAAGCGAGTGGCTTGTTGCGGGTTGAGCAGGATGACTTCGGCGACTTTGCGTTCGGCCTTGTTCAGCTCGTCGAGGCGTCCCTGGATCTGTTCCAGGAGGTTGCGCACGCGGTCCATGGTATGTCCTTGGGTCGAGAAGACAGCCGGCTGGGGTTGCAGCAGGCTTTTTGCAGGGTTGTCTATCGTACTGTCGGCAGGGTGGATCTACCACTTGTCTGTCACACTTGTCGGTAATGTTGTTGTTTTTACTACATTGATACTTGAAAAGCGCGTTAGAACGCGATATTCCTAGGCCAACTTTAGGAAAGAACCAACATCATGGCTGCGATCAGTGTTGAACCTTGCACCTTTGCCCTGTTTGGCGCCCTTGGCGACCTGGCACTGCGCAAGTTGTTCCCCGCGCTCTACCAGCTCGACCGTGCCGGGCTGCTGCATGCCGATTCACGCCTGCTGGCGCTGGCCCGCGAGGCCGGCGACAGCGAGCAGCACCTGGCCAACATCGAGGCGCAGTTGCGCCGTTATGTGCCGGATGCAGACCTCGAAAGCGCTGTACTGGGGCGTTTCCTGGCGCGGCTGAGCTACCTGCACCTGGACTTCCTTCAGCCCGAGGGCTATCTGGCCCTGGCCGAACAGGCTGCGCCCGGGCTGCCGCTGATCGCCTATTTCGCCACGCCAGCGGCGGTCTACGGCGCAATCTGCGAAAACCTCGACAAGGCCGGCCTGGTCGAGCGCACCCGTGTGGTGCTGGAAAAGCCTATTGGTCACGATCTTGAGTCATCGCGGCGGGTCAATGACGCGGTGGCGCGGTTCTTCCCGGAAAGCCGGGTCTATCGGATTGACCATTACCTGGGCAAGGAGACCGTGCAAAACCTGATTGCCCTGCGCTTTGCCAACAGCCTGTTCGAAACCCAGTGGAACCAGAATTCCATCTCCCATGTGGAGATCACCGTCGCCGAAAAAGTCGGCATCGAAGGCCGTTGGGGCTATTTCGACAAAGCCGGCCAGCTGCGCGACATGATCCAGAATCACCTGCTGCAGCTGCTCTGCCTGATTGCCATGGACCCGCCCAGCGACCTCTCTGCCGACAGTATTCGCGATGAGAAGGTCAAGGTGCTCAAGGCCCTGGCGCCGATTACCGGCGAGGCCTTGAGCACCGCTGTGGTGCGTGGTCAGTACATCGCTGGCTACAGCGATGGCAAGCCGGTGCCGGGTTACCTGGAAGAAGACAACGCCAACGCGCAGAGCGATACCGAGACCTTTGTCGCCCTGCGCGCCGACATTCGCAACTGGCGCTGGTCGGGCGTGCCGTTCTACCTGCGTACCGGCAAGCGCATGCCAGGCAAGCTGTCGCAGATCGTCATCCACTTCAAGGAAACCCCGCACTACATCTTTGCCCCGGAACAGCGTTTGCAGATCGGTAACAAGCTGATCATCCGCTTGCAACCGGACGAAGGTATTTCGTTGCGGGTGATGACCAAGGAGCAGGGCCTGGACAAGGGCATGCAGTTGCGCAGCGGCCCGCTGCAGCTGAATTTTTCCGATACCTGGCGCAGTGCGCGGATCCCGGATGCCTACGAGCGCTTGCTGCTCGAAGTGATGCGCGGCAACCAGAACCTGTTCGTGCGCAAGGACGAGATCGAATATGCATGGAAATGGTGCGACCAGCTGATCGCCGGCTGGAAGAACACCGGTGAAGCGCCCAAGCCGTACGCGGCTGGGTCGTGGGGGCCGATGAGCTCGATTGCACTGATTACACGAGACGGGAGGTCTTGGTATGGCGATATCTGAACTGCAACTGCCAGACGTTGTGAAAACCCATCGGCTGGCCGATTCCAATGCTCTGGCAACAACGCTTGCGCGCGACGTCGCCGAGCGTCTGCGCCAGGCCATTGCGGCCAAGGGCCAGGCCTGTGTGGTGCTGTCCGGTGGACGTAGCCCGGTGCCGTTCCTCGAACAGCTTGCGGCCGAACCACTGGACTGGTCCAAGGTGACGGTGAGCCTGGCCGACGAACGCTGGGTGCCGGTCGAGCATGCCGACAGCAATGCCGGGCTGCTTGGCCGTCATCTGCTCAAGGGGGCTGCGGCCAAGGCGCGCTTTGTCGGTATCTATCAGAACGCCGCCAACCTCGACGCTGCTGCCGAACTGGCTGATCAGGCCCTGGCCGAGCTGCCGCCGATCGACGTGCTGGTGCTGGGCATGGGTGACGATGGCCATACCGCCTCGCTGTTCCCGGCCAGTCCGCTGCTGCGTCAGGGTCTGGCCAAGGTCTCTGAGCGCCGCGTGCTGCCGATGCTGGCGCCCAGCGTGCCGCACCAACGCTTGTCGATGACCCGCGCATTGCTTGCCAGCGCCGCCTTCATTGCCCTGTCCGTGCAAGGCACGGGCAAACTCGCTACCCTGCGCGCCGCGCTGGAGGGCGACGACCCAACCGAAATGCCGATTCGCGCCTTTCTTCACGACCCCCTGGACATCTACTGGTGCCCATGAGCCAAGGATCCACTGTCATGACCACCCTAGAACGCCCACAGCCGTTGCTCTCGATGGCCGAAAAAACCGCCCGGATCGATGCGATCTGTGGCCAGGCGCGCATCCTGCCGGTGATCACCATCGCCCGCGAGCAAGATATCTTGCCGCTGGCCGATGCCCTGGCCGCTGGCGGTATCCGCACGTTGGAAGTGACCCTGCGCTCCGAGCATGGCCTGAAGGCTATCCAGGTCCTGCGTGAGCAGCGTCCGGAGTTGTGCATCGGTGCCGGCACCGTGCTTGATCGCGGCATGTTTGCTGCAGTGCAGGCGGCGGGTGCGCAGTTTGTGGTTACCCCGGGGATTACTCCGGACATTCTCGAGGCGGGTGTCGACAGCGATATTCCGTTGTTGCCGGGGATCAGCACGCCTTCGGAAATCATGATGGGCTATGCGCTTGGTTATCGTCGGTTCAAGTTGTTTCCGGCGGAGATCAGTGGTGGCGTGGCGGCGATCAAGGCTTTTGGCGGGCCATTTGGGGATATTCGCTTCTGCCCGACTGGCGGGGTGAATCCGGCTAACGTGCGTAACTACATGGCGCTGGCCAATGTGATGTGCGTGGGGGGGACCTGGATGCTTGATAGTAGCTGGATCAAGAACGGTGATTGGGGGCGGATTACCGAGTGCAGTGCGGAGGCGATGGCGCTGCTGGATTGATCTGAATTTGTTGTGTGCTTTACGGCTTATGGGGCGCTTGGTCGGCGCCCCTTTTTTTTTCAGGGATTGCTGGGGATGATGGGGTAGGGCATGGGGGGTGGGGGGTTATCCATTTGATGTGGTGGGTTTTCTGGCCCTTTCCGTTCTTATGGCCATCCCTTTCAAGGTCTTTGAAATTTAGTCTGGCTTGAGTGAGCCGGGTGCGCAGCGCCCCCGGCATTGCTGGCCTACATGATGAAATCCGAAGTTAACGCAAAGACCTTGAAAGGGATGGCCGTAAGGGCGGAAGGGGCCAGAAAATCCACCACATCAAATGGATAAGCCCACAATTCCTACCCCCCAAAAATCCGTAAAGAACCACAAAAAAGCCCGCATCAATCGATGCGGGCTTTTTTGTACAAAGGTTCAGCCGATCAGGCCGCCTTCGCCTCCTGCTGGCTCAGCGACCGATTCAGTGCGCTGAACAGCGCCTTGAAACTCGCCGTGGTGATGTTCTCATCGATGCCCACACCATGCACCGGACGCCCGCCAGCCACACGCAGCTCGATGTACGCCGCGGCCTTGGCATTGGTACCGGCACCAATCGCGTGCTCGTTGTAATCCATGATCTCAACGGCAATCGGCAGGCCGGCAACCAAGGCCTCCAGGGCGCCATTGCCCTTGCCACGCCAGTGCAGGGTAGTCTCGCCTTCACCCGCGACTTCCACTTCCACCGCGCTGTTGCCGTTCTCTTCCTGCAGGCGATGGCTGACCAATGCATACGGGCTGTTGGCCTGCAGATACTCTTTGTGCAGCAGACCATGGATCTGCTGGGCGGTCATTTCCAGGCCGAGACGGTCGGTCTCGCCCTGAACCACCTGGCTGAACTCGATCTGCATGCGGCGCGGCAGGCTGATGCCGTATTCCTGCTCGAGCAGGTAGGTGATGCCGCCCTTGCCCGACTGGCTGTTGACGCGAATGACCGCCTCGTAGCTGCGGCCAATGTCGGCCGGGTCGATCGGCAAGTACGGCACTTCCCACAGCTCGGTGTCCTGGACCTTGGCGAAGCCTTTGCGGATCGCGTCCTGGTGCGAGCCGGAGAACGCGGTGTGGACCAGGTCGCCCACATACGGATGACGCGGGTGCACCGGCAACTGGTTGCACTCTTCGACCACCTTGCGCACGCCGTCGATGTCGGAGAAGTCCAGTTTCGGGTCGATACCTTGGGTGTAGAGGTTCAGCGCCAAGGTCACCAGGTCGACGTTACCGGTCCGCTCGCCATTGCCGAACAGGCAGCCTTCGGCGCGGTCGGCACCGGCCATCAGGCCCAGCTCGGTGGCGGCGATGCCGGTGCCACGGTCGTTGTGGGTGTGCAGGCTGATCAGCACGCTGTCGCGGCGGTTGACGTTACGGCAGAACCATTCGATCTGGTCGGCATAGACGTTCGGCGTCGACACTTCAACGGTGGCTGGCAGGTTGAGGATGATCTTGTGCTCAGGCGTCGGGTTCCATACCTCGATCACGGCGTCGCAGACTTCCTTGGCAAACTCCAGCTCAGTGGCGCTGAACGTCTCTGGCGAGTACTGGAAGGTCCAGTGGGTCTCTGGCTGCAGGGCGGCATACTTGACGAACAGCTTGGCCGCGTTCACCGCGATGTCCTTCACGCCTTGCTTGTCCTGGTTGAAGACGATGCGGCGGAACGACGGGCTGGTGGCGTTGTACAAGTGAACGATGGCCTTCTTGGCCCCGCGCAGCGACTCGAAGGTACGTGCGATCAGGTCTTCGCGGGCCTGGGTCAGCACCTGGATGGTGGTGTCGTCCGGGATGTGGCCGTCTTCGATCAGGGTACGCACGAAGTCGAAATCGGTCTGCGAGGCAGACGGGAACGACGCTTCGATTTCCTTCACGCCTACCTGGACCAGGGTCTTCCAGAACCGCAGCTTCTTCTCCGCGTCCATCGGCTCGATCAGCGACTGGTTGCCATCACGCAGGTCCGAGCTGCACCAGATCGGCGCTTCGGTGATGGCCTTGGACGGCCAGGTGCGGTCCGGCAGGTCGATGGTCGGGAAGGCGCGGTATTTCTTCGAAGGGTCTTTGAGCATGGTCATGGAAGTAGTCCTTTGATGTGCGGCCGAGATCGGGCCTGCCGAACGATAACGAGATGAAAAGGCGAGGCGACGCGATTCACCCTGGTAGTCGTGCACTGACCAGGCAGAGGCTGCGGTGTTGACGGAGCAGAATGAGGGTGGTGGAGGTTTTCATGGGTTCAACCCTAACCAGAGCGGTGAGGGATGGCAAGTGCTCTCAAAAAATTGAGATAAATGCTTAAAAAAAACAGTTTTGCGAGATTTTATCGCGATATTTTTATTGGGGGTTTGTTTGGGTTGCGTGGTGGTTTTGGATGGCGCAACTGTCGGCTCATGGGGTCTGCAGGTTTGGCCTCTTCGCGGGACAAGCCCGCTCCTACAGGGGCCGCGGCGCTGTTTGCCCCTGTGGCGGACGCGAAAGGCAGGGCGCTGCTGGACACTGTGGGAGGGGGGGGCCGCGAAAAAGCGTGGCGGGGGTCAGGGCTGGAACGCGCCGATAAAGATCGCCGGGTCTACGCGTGCATCGTTCAGGCTGACGTTCCAGTGCATGTGCGGCCCGGTCGCTCGGCCAGTCGAGCCTACCCGGCCCACCACTTCCCCTCGGCGCAGTTGCTGTCCGGGTTTCACGTCGATCTTCGACATATGGCAGAACATGCTGATAAACCCTTGGCCATGGTCGACGAATACGGTTTGGCCATTGAAGAAGTAATCGCCGATGAGGATCACCTTGCCGTTGGCCGGGGTCTTGATCGGGGTGCCGGCTGGTACCGCAAAGTCGAGCCCGGCGTGGGGGTTGCGCTCTTCACCGTTGAAGAAGCGCCGCACGCCGAACTTGCTCGACAGCGGGCCACTGACTGGTTTGTCGAGGATCAGGTTGCTCGGCAGGTTGGGGCTGAAACTGCGGTAGGCCTTGATCTGCTCGGCAAGCTCGCGGTCGATGCGCTTGAGGTCAGCCGGGTTCGGATTGACCTGACGCTTGTTCTTTAGGGTGATGTGCTGCTCAGGGTACTTCTTGCTGGTGACTGTGAAGGGCAGGTTGCGAGCGCCTTGAGTCAGCGTCGCAGTGCCCGGTTTCTGCGTCAGCGGGATGCCGACGATGGCCAGCCAGGCATCCTGCTCCTTGACCACCAGCACCGGCTTGCCGTCGAAGCGGGCATCCGGCGCAGTGGCGCCGGGCCCCAGGTCGACCACGGCAACGCCGCCCGGTACCGGTTTGTTGAGGGTGCGGGTGATGTAGCTGGCCTGAGCGCCGGAGGCCAGCAGCACCAGGGAGAGGGCAAGCAGAGGGGCGAGCAGTCGCGGCATGTGTCAGTCCAGTAGCGAAAGGGTGACCGGAGTCTGGTGGTTGTCCTCGACCCGCACCTGCAGCTCGCCTTCGTTGAGGCGAGCGGTCAGGCGTTGGCCGTTGCGGGTCTGGGCGGCGCTGCGGATGGCCTGGCCACGGTCATCGAGGAGGATGCTGTAGCCGCGCGCCAGGGTCGCCAGCGGGCTGACCACTTGCAAGGTCTGCAACTGGGCCTGGAAGCGTTGGCGGCGGTCTTTGAGCACCTCGCGCATGGCCCGTGGCAAACGCTCGGCGAGGCTGTCCAGGCGCTGCCCGAGCAGCTTCAGGGTGCGCCCTGGGTGCTGCGCCGCCAGCCGTGTGTCGAGTCGCTCCAGGCCTTGGTGGCGTTGCTTCAGGTTGAGCATGAAGGCGCGGCGCAGGCGCATGTCCAGGTCGTCCAGGCGCTGCGCTTGCTGGCGCAACCGCTCGCCCGGATGGCGCAGGCGCCGGGCCAGGCCTTCGACGCGCAGGCGGTCATGGCTCAGGCGGTTCTGCATGCGCAGCAACAGCCGGCGCTGCAGGCCTTCAAGGCGCAACTGCAGGCCGCTGCTGTCCGGCGCCAGCAGTTCGGCAGCGGCGGACGGCGTGGGCGCACGCACGTCGGCAACAAAATCGCTGATCGACACGTCGGTCTCATGGCCTACGGCACTGACGATCGGTGTTACGCAGGCGGCCACGGCGCGGGCCACGGCCTCTTCGTTGAAGCACCAGAGGTCTTCCAGCGAGCCGCCGCCGCGGGCCAGGATCAGCGCGTCGTAACCGCGGCTGTCGGCCAGGCGCAGGGCACGCACGATCTGGTTGATCGCTTCGCGACCCTGGACTGCGGTGGGGATCAGGTTCAGCTCGACCTGCGGCGCGCGACGGCGAAACACGCTGATGATGTCGCGGATCACCGCGCCGGTGGGCGAGGTAATGATGCCGATGCGTTGCGGGTGGGCGGGCAGCGCTTGCTTGCGTTCGGTACTGAACAGGCCCTCGGCGCCGAGCTTTTCCTTCAGCGCCTCGAACGCCAGGCGCAGCGCGCCGTCACCGGCCGGTTCGACGGTATCGAGGATCAGTTGGTAATCACCGCGGCCCTCGAACAACGAGACCTTGCCGCGCACCCGCACCGCAAGGCCGTCGCGCAGGGCCTGGCGCACGCGTGTGGCGTTCTGCCGAAACAGCGCACAGCGCACCTGGGCGCCGCTGTCCTTGAGAGTGAAGTAGATGTGCCCGGAGGCTGGACGGGCCAGGTTGGAGATCTCGCCCTCCACCCAGACATTACGGAACACGTCCTCGAGCAGCACGCGGGCGCGGCCGTTCAGTTGGCTGACGGTGAGGACCTCGCGGTCGAGGCCGAGTCGTTCGAAAGGGTCTTTGATCATGCTGGGCATCATAAAGGACACGGCGAAGGGATGCACCGTGCCTTGCACCGAACTCAAGCAGGTGCGGTCTCTGTGGGAGCGGCCTTGTGTCGCGAAATGAGGGCGAAGCCCTCACCGGCATCACACATCGGGATTGTGTGTGGTTGTGAGTCACCGGGTGAGGGCTACGCCCTCATTTCGCGACACAAGGCCGCTCCCACAGGGGGCGCGCAGGCCTCAAAACTGGCGTTGTGCTTGTGGGCGCGGCATTGTGTCGTGAAAGTGCTGCAAAGCGGCCCCGCCGGTCGGCTAACCTTCCCCGATCCCTTCTGGAATCCAGCGCATGTTTGCTGAACTGTCGTTTTCCACGCTCGATTGGCTGCCCATCCTGCTCGGCGTCGGCGTGGCGTATATCGTCTTTGGCATCGCCGGCTTCGGCACCGCGCTGGTGGCCGGGCCGGTGCTGATCCACTTCATGCCGCTGGCGAAGATCATCCCGCTGCTGGTGTTGCTGGATTTCGTCGCCGCCTTCGGCAATTGGCTGCCGGCGCGCAAGGCCGTAGCGCGTGACGAGTTGCTGCGCCTGCTGCCGTTCATGGCGGTGGGTTGCACGCTGGGGGTGATCTTCCTGCTCCAGCTCAAGTCGGATCTGTTGCTGTTGCTGATGGGCCTGTTCGTTACTGGCTATGCGCTCTACAGCCTGGCGGTAAAGGTTCGCCCCGCGCGGCTGCACGGCGCCTGGGCCATCCCGATGGGTACGGTAGGCGGGCTTTTTGGCGCGTTGTTTGGCAGTGGCGGCTTTCTTTACGCGATCTATCTGAACGCGCGACTGGAGGCCAAGGAACAAGTCCGGGCCACCCAGAGTGCGCTGATCAGTTGCAGTACCGTGGTGCGCCTGTCGCTGTTCCTGATTGCCGGTGTCTACGCCGACACCGGCTTGTTACTGCTGGCGGCTTGCCTGTTGCCAGTGATGTTCATCGGCCTCTGGGTAGGCCGGCGGCTGACCTTGAAACTGTCGCGCGAAACCTTCGTGCGGTTGGTGACCTGGCTGGTACTGGCCAGCGGGCTGGCGCTGATTGGTCGCTACCTGAGCGGCTGAGCAGGCGGTAGAATTGGCAGATTACCAAAGCCCCCAGGCCTGCCTTGTTCATGAACACCCAGAGCATCATCGTCCCCAAACTGTCCACTGTCCCGGTGCATGAGGCCCGTGCCCGGGCGATCCTGCGCTGGCTGGTGCGGGAAAAGATCGTCGAGGAGCAACTGACTACCTGTGGTCGCACCGGCAACCGTATGGGCTATGCCTTGGCTGCGGGGGCGCGCAAGATTGCCCTGCACCCGGAAAAGCTGCCGTTCGACCAGCCGGTCAACGGCCTCGAAGTGATGCTCAAGCGCTGCATCTATACCCCCACCGAAGGTTTTCTCGAAGAAGCCGGCTGTCCGGAGTGCCGCCGCGAGGTCGGCGAACCGCTGTTCGAGAGCCTGGAGGAGTGGATGCCCGGGGTCAGCGACAACTTCACCTGCCCGCTGTGCGCCTTCGAAGACGACATCAATGGCTTTCTGTTTTTGCAGCCATGTGCCTTTTCCAACCTGGGGTTCATCTTCAACAACTGGGGCGAGGCCGGTTTTACCCCGGCCTTTCTCGCCGCCTTTGCCGACTGGCTCGACCAGAAAGTGACGGTTGTGCAGGTAAAACTGCCATAGGCCTGACCGAAGGCCCTTATTTTGCATTGAGCGGCGCGCCGTGCATGAGTATAATGGCGCGCTTCCATTTTTCCCGCCCGGGAGCCCCCGCGATGCTGCGTATCAGCCAAGAAGCCCTGACCTTCGACGATATTCTCCTTGTACCTGGTTACTCTGAGGTACTGCCTAATGAAGTCAGTCTCAAGACCCGTTTGACCCGTGGCATCGAGCTGAACATTCCGCTGGTTTCCGCCGCCATGGATACCGTGACCGAAGCACGCCTGGCCATCGCAATGGCCCAGGAAGGCGGCATCGGCATCATCCACAAGAACATGACCATCGAGCAGCAGGCCGGCGAAGTTCGCAAGGTCAAGAAGTTCGAGGCTGGCGTGGTCAAGGACCCGATCACCATCGAAGCCGACGCCACCGTGCGCGACCTGTTCGACCTGACCCGCCTGAACAACATCTCTGGTGTGCCAGTGCTGGCGAACGGCGACCTGGTCGGTATCGTCACCTCGCGTGACGTGCGTTTCGAAACCCGCCTGGATGCCTTGGTGCGCGACGTGATGACGCCTAAAGAGCGTCTGGTCACCGTGCGCGAAGGCGCCGACAAGAACGAAGTGCGCGAGCTGCTGCACAAGCACCGCCTCGAAAAAGTCCTGATCGTCGATGGCAACTTCAGCCTCAAGGGCATGATGACCGTCAAGGACATCGAAAAAGCCAAGGCCTACCCGCTGGCGAGCAAGGACGACCAAGGCCGTCTGCGCGTCGGCGCTGCCGTCGGTACCGGCAAGGACACCGGCGAGCGCGTAGCCGCGCTGGTTGCCGCTGGCGTTGACGTGGTGGTGGTCGACACTGCTCATGGCCACTCCAAAGGCGTGATCGATCGCGTGCGCTGGGTCAAGGAAACCTACCCGCAAGTGCAGGTGATCGGCGGCAACATTGCCACCGGTGCTGCGGCCAAGGCCCTGGCAGACGCCGGCGCTGACGCCGTCAAGGTCGGTATCGGCCCTGGCTCGATCTGCACCACGCGTATCGTCGCCGGTGTCGGCGTGCCACAGATCAGCGCCATCGCCAACGTCGCCGCTGCCCTCGAAGGCACCGGCGTACCGCTGATCGCCGACGGCGGTATCCGTTTCTCGGGTGACCTGTCCAAGGCCATCGTCGCTGGCGCTTCGTGCGTCATGATGGGTTCGATGTTCGCCGGTACCGAAGAGGCCCCGGGCGAAGTCGAGCTGTTCCAGGGTCGCTCGTACAAGGCTTACCGCGGCATGGGTTCGCTGGGTGCCATGGCGCAGGCGCAAGGTTCTTCGGACCGTTACTTCCAGGATTCCTCGGCCGGTGCCGAGAAGCTCGTCCCGGAAGGTATCGAAGGCCGTGTGCCGTACAAGGGCGCGCTGGCAGCGATCATCCACCAGCTGATGGGCGGCCTGCGTTCGTCCATGGGCTACACCGGCAGCGCGACCATCGAAGAGATGCGCACCAAGCCGGAGTTCGTACGCATCACTGGTGCCGGCATGGCCGAGTCCCACGTGCATGACGTGCAGATCACCAAGGAAGCGCCAAACTACCGCGTAGGTTGAGGCTTCCAGCATCACTAGCAAGCGGGGCTGTTACGACAGCCCCGTGTCGTTTCCGATTTCCACTGACGAGATTGAGTCATGGCCCTCGACATTCACGCTCACCGCATCCTGATCCTCGATTTCGGTTCCCAGTACACCCAGCTGATCGCCCGCCGCGTGCGCGAGATCGGTGTCTACTGCGAACTGCACCCGTTCGACATGGACGATGAAGCGATCCGCGAATTCAACCCGCGCGGCATCATCCTCGCTGGCGGCCCCGAGTCGGTCCACGAAGCCAACAGCCCGCGCGCACCGCAGGCCGTATTCGACCTGAACGTACCGGTGCTGGGCATCTGCTACGGCATGCAGACCATGGCCGAGCAGATGGGCGGCAAGGTTGAAGGCTCCGAGCTGCGCGAATTCGGTTATGCCCGTGTTGACGTAGTCGGCAAGAGCCGCCTGCTCGACGGCATCGAAGACCACATCGACGACGACGGCGTATTCGGCCTCGACGTCTGGATGAGCCACGGTGACAAGGTCACCAAGATGCCAGCCGACTTCCATGTCCTGGCCAGCACCCCAAGCTGCCCGATCGCCGGCATGTTCGACGACAAGCGTGGCTACTATGGCGTGCAGTTCCACCCTGAGGTGACCCACACCAAGCAGGGCGGTCGCATCCTGTCGCGCTTCATCCTCGATATCTGCGGCTGCGATGCGCTGTGGACCCCTTCGAAGATCGTCGAAGACGCCATCGCCCAGGTACGTGAGCAAGTTGGTACTGCCAACGTCCTGCTGGGCTTGTCTGGCGGTGTCGACTCTTCGGTCGTTGCTGCGCTGCTGCACCGCGCCATTGGCGACCAGCTGACCTGCGTGTTCGTCGACAACGGCCTGCTGCGCCTGCACGAAGGCGAGCAGGTGATGGCCATGTTCGCCGAGAACATGGGCGTCAAGGTGATCCGCGCCAACGCTGAAGCCCAGTTCCTGGGTAACCTGGAAGGCGAAGCCGACCCGGAGAAGAAGCGCAAGATCATCGGCCGCACTTTCATCGACGTATTCGATGCCGAAGCCAGCAAACTGGACAACATCCAGTTCCTCGCCCAGGGCACCATCTACCCGGACGTGATCGAGTCGGCTGGCGCCAAGAGCGGCAAGGCCCACGTGATCAAGTCGCATCACAACGTCGGTGGCCTGCCAGAGGAAATGAACCTCAAGCTGGTCGAGCCGCTGCGTGAGCTGTTCAAGGACGAAGTGCGCAAGATCGGCCTCGAACTCGGCCTGCCGTACGACATGGTCTACCGCCACCCGTTCCCGGGCCCGGGCCTGGGTGTGCGTATCCTGGGTGAAGTGAAGAAGGAATACGCCGACATCCTGCGTCGCGCCGACCACATCTTCATCGAAGAGCTGCGCAAGGCTGACTGGTACCACAAGACCAGCCAGGCCTTCGTGGTGTTCCAGCCGGTGAAATCGGTGGGTGTCGTGGGCGACGGCCGTCGCTACGCCTGGGTCGTTGCCCTGCGTGCCGTCGAGACCGTGGACTTCATGACCGCGCGCTGGGCACACCTGCCGTACGAGCTGCTGGAGACTGTCAGCGGCCGCATCATCAACGAGATCGAAGGGATCTCGCGGGTGACCTACGACGTGTCGAGCAAGCCGCCTGCCACCATCGAGTGGGAATAAGCTGAACCGCAAGGGCGCCGAGAGGCGCCCTTGTTGTATCTGCGGGTGGTGTCCTGGCAGCTTGAAGGTGTGCAGCCCCGGCAATTTCAAGCCTGAAACACGTGGCAATCCCACCACCATCAGCATTTCCAAGGCTCGCACTTCACACCCGTCCCAACACTTCACTTAATCTTTCTCACTTGCAGGTGTATCGTATTCGCCCTTCCTCGCCAGCCCCTGCTGGCAGACTGATCGCGCTTGAATGAGGTACCCGCACCGATGTCCTTTACCCGTCGACAAATGCTCAAAGGCCTGACTGGCTTGGTCGTGGTTGGCCTGGGCGCTGGAGGCGCAGCGCGCTATTGGCTGGGCAAGGTCGAGGACGAGAATGCCGGGCATGACTACGAACTGATCGCCGCACCGCTGGAAGTCGAGCTGGTGCCGGGGTTCAAGACCGAAGCCTGGGCCTTCGGTCCATCGGCGCCGGGCACCGAATTGCGCGTGCGCCAAGGCACCTGGCTACGGGTGCGCTTCATCAACCACCTGCCGGTTGAAACCACCATCCACTGGCACGGTATCCGCCTGCCGCTGGAAATGGACGGTGTGCCGTACGTGTCGCAGCTGCCGGTCAAGCCGGGCGAATTCTTCGACTACAAGTTCCGCGTGCCGGATGCCGGCAGCTACTGGTACCACCCGCATGTGAGCAGCTCCGAAGAGCTCGGTCGCGGTCTGGTCGGCCCGCTGATCGTTGAAGAGCGCGAGCCTACCGGTTTCCAGCACGAGCGCGCGCTGAGCCTGAAAAACTGGCACGTCGACGAGCAGGGCGCCTGGCTGCCGTTCAGCATCCCCCGCGAGGCCGCGCGCAACGGCACCGCCGGGCGGCTGATCACCATCAATGGCCAGACCGAGTCGGTCACTGAGCTGCCGGCAGGCCAAGTGGTGCGGGTGCGTCTGCTCAATCTGGACAACACCTGGACCTACCGGATCAACCTGCGTGGTAACTGCGAGGCGATGATCTATGCCCTAGACGGCAACCCGGTCACGCCGCGGCCACTGGACGACGACTATTGGTTGGGGCCGGGCATGCGCATCTGCCTGGCTATCCGCATTC
Organism: Pseudomonas sp. BP8; assembly: GCF_017875955.1. Taxonomy (GTDB): domain Bacteria; phylum Pseudomonadota; class Gammaproteobacteria; order Pseudomonadales; family Pseudomonadaceae; genus Aquipseudomonas. The sequence goes on from NZ_JAGINK010000001.1 coordinate 1,792,357, forward strand.
CCCAGGCGGGTGAGGAAATCTCTCTGCGCGATGGCTTCGTACGCTTGGGCACCTTGCGTTCGGTCGCTTCCCAACAGGCGCCAGGCGACTGGCCCAAGGCTCTGCCGGCCAACCCGATTGCCGAGCCGGATCTGGAGAATGCCGAGAAGATCAACTTCAATTTCGAGTGGGTGGGCAAGGTCTCGGTCGACACCGACAGCGGCCGGCCACCAAGCCTGTGGCAGATCAATGGCAAGGCCTGGGACATCACCGACAAGACCTGCGCCGACCGGCCGATCGCCACGCTGCAGAAAGGCAAGAGTTACATCTTCGAACTGAAAAATATGACCCAGTACCAGCACCCGATTCACTTGCATGGCATGAGTTTCAAGGTCATCGGCTCCAATCGCCACAAGATCGTCGAGCCGTGGTTCACCGATACCTACCTGCTGGGCAAGAACGAACGCGCCCAGGTGGCGCTGGTGGCGGATAATCCCGGCACCTGGATGTTCCACTGCCATGTCATCGACCACATGGAAACCGGCCTGATGGCCGCGATTGCGGTGGTCTGATGCGCCCGCAAATCATCGATCGCAGCCGTGATCAGGAATTCATGCGTCTGGCCCTGCAGCTGGCCGGCGAAGGCGCGGCCCTGGGCGAAGTGCCGGTCGGCGCCGTGCTGGTGCAGCATGGGCAGGTGATCGGCAGTGGCTTCAACCGACCGATTGTCGACAGCGACCCCAGTGCACATGCCGAAATGGTCGCAATTCGCGCAGCGGCCACGGCAGCGAGCAATTACCGTCTGCCGGGCAGCACGCTGTACGTGACCCTGGAGCCGTGCAGCATGTGTGCTGGCCTGATTGTTCATTCACGGGTGGCGCGGGTGGTGTATGGCGCGCTGGAGCCCAAGGCGGGGATCGTGCAGAGCCAGGGGCAGTTCTTTACCCAGGGCTTTCTCAATCATCGGGTGATGTATGAGGGTGGCGTGCTGGCGGAGGAGTGCGGGCAGATGCTCAGTGACTTCTTCAAGGCGCGGCGGGCGAAGGGGTAGCAGGTTTTGGGGTGAGCCAGTGCGGGCCTCTTCGCGGGGCAAGCCCGCTCCTACAGGTTTTGTGGGCGCCTCGAGCCCTGTAGGAGCGGGCTTGCCCCGCGAAGAGGCCCGCACTGACACTACATCGGCGGCGACTGCTCCGCCGGCTTGTCCTTGTTGACCCCAGGCACGTGCAGGTTGCCCTCGGCGACCTGGCCTTCGAGCTGCGGCTGGGTCACCCAGGTCAGGATGTCGTAGTAACGCCGGATGTTGGCCACGAAATGCACCGGCTCGCCGCCACGGGCGTAGCCGTACTTGGTCTTGCTGTACCACTGCTTCTGCGACAGCCGCGGCAGCATCTTCTTCACGTCCAGCCATTTGTTCGGGTTGAGCTTCTCACGCTTGGCGAGGGTGCGGGCGTCTTCCAGGTGGCCACTGCCGACGTTGTAGGCGGCGAGGGCAAACCAGGTGCGGTCTGGCTCCTTGATGCTGTCGTCGAGCTGCTCTTTGACCAGCATGAAGTACTTGGCGCCGCCGGTAATGCTCTGCTTGGCGTCCAGCCGGTTGGACACGCCCATGGCCTGGGCGGTGCGCTGGGTCAGCATCATCAGGCCGCGCACGCCGGTCTTGGAGGTGACTTCAGGCTGCCACAGCGACTCCTGGTAGCCAATCGCCGCGAGCAGGCGCCAGTCGACTTCCTCGACCTTGGCCGAGTTCTTGAAATGCTTTTCGTATTTGGGCAGGCGCTGCTGCAGGTGCTGGGCAAAGGTATAGGCGCCGACATAGCCGAGTACGTCGACATGCCCGTAGTAACGGTCCTTGAGGCGCTGCAGGGTGCCGTTCTTCTGCGCCTTGTCGAGGAATTCGTTGACCTCGTTGAGCAGGCTGTTGTCTTCGCCAGCGGCCACCGCCCAACGTTGGTCACGGGATTCGCCGAGGTCGAAGGCCACGCGCACGTTGGGGAAGTAGACCTGGTTCATGGCCAGCTCGTTGGAATCGACCAGGGTCAGGTCGATCTGGCCCTCGTCGACCATGCGCAGCAGGTCGACCACCTCGACCGCGTCAGACTCTTCGTATTCCAGTGTAGGAAACTGCTTTTTCAGCGCCGCCAGCTGTTCAGCGTGGCTGCTGCCCTTGAGCACCATGATCTTTTTGCCGAGCAAGCCCTTGGCCTGAGTCGGCCGTGAGCGGCCGTTGCGGTAGATGACTTGCGGCGTGACTTCCAGGTAAGGATGGGAGAATTTCGCCTGGGTGGTGCGCTTTTCGCTGCTGACCAGGCCGGCCGCAGCCAGGACCGGGCCGGACGGTTTGCCCAGTTGATTGAACATTTCGTCGATGTTGTCGGCGGTTTCGATCTCCAGCTTCACCCCCAGATCATCGGCGAAACGCTTGACCAGCTCGTACTCGAAGCCGGTATCGCCGTTGCGATCCTGGAAATAGGTGGCCGGGCTGTTGCGGGTAACAACGCGCAGCACGCCGTCCTCCTTGACGCGTTCGAGGGTGCTGGGTTTTTCAACACAGGCACCGAGCATCAGGAAGAGTCCGGTTGCGAAGAGCCACTTGGCGCAACGCTGGCGTAAAGCAGTGTGGGCGAACATAGGTTGCAGTATACGCAAAGGGCCGCGCCTGCCATATCTCGACAATGAAAGGCAGGTCTGCTAGCAAACCTCAGTTGTGAGCTGCAAGCGGCACGCTACAAGTAAAAGCGGGGTGTGCGCTATTCGCTTTTTTCTTGCCGCTTGCACCTTGCCGCTTGCCACTGTTTTTTTGACCTTGGAGTCCGGTTCCGCCGCCCGGCAGCATTGGTGTCGGGCGGGTGCCGGAACCGCTTAAATTACGCTAGAATGCACGGCCTCTAAGCACACCCCTTCCTGAGGCTGTCCCGACGATGTTGATCCTGCGCGGCGCTCCTGCCCTTTCTGCCTTTCGCCACGGTAAGCTCCTTGAGCAACTGAGCCAGAAAGTCCCCGCTGTTACCGGCTTGTATGCCGAATTCGCCCACTTCGCCGAAGTCGACGGTGAGCTGACCGCTGACCAGCAGCAGGTGCTGGCTCGTCTGCTCAAGTACGGACCAAGCGTACCGGTGCAGGAGCCAAACGGCCGCCTGTTCCTGGTGGTTCCGCGTCTGGGCACCATTTCGCCCTGGGCGAGCAAGGCCAGCGACATTGCTCACAACTGCGGCCTGCAGACCATCCACCGCCTGGAACGTGGTATCGCCTACTACGTCGCCGGCAGCTTCAGCGATGCCGATGCCGCACTGATCGCCGCCGAGCTGCACGACCGCATGACCCAGCGCGTGCTGGCCCGTCTGGAAGAGGCGGGCGATCTGTTCAGCCACGCCCAGCCCAAGCCGATGACCTCGGTGGACGTCCTCGCGGGCGGCCGTGAGGCGCTGGCGCAAGCCAACATCGACCTCGGCCTGGCCCTGGCCGAAGACGAGATCGACTACCTGGTGGCGGCCTTCCAGGGCCTCAAGCGCAACCCGAACGACATCGAACTGATGATGTTCGCCCAGGCCAACTCCGAGCACTGCCGTCACAAGATCTTCAACGCCAGTTGGGACATCGACGGTCAGTCGCAGGAAAAAAGCCTGTTCGGCATGATCAAGAACACCTACCAGATGCACAGCGAAGGCGTCTTGTCCGCTTACAAGGACAACGCCTCGGTGATCGTCGGGAGTGTCGCTGGGCGCTTCTTCCCGAACCCTGAGACCCGCCAGTACGGTGCGGTGCAGGAGCCGGTGCACATCCTGATGAAGGTCGAGACGCACAACCACCCGACCGCCATTTCGCCGTTCTCCGGTGCCTCCACCGGTTCCGGTGGCGAGATCCGTGACGAAGGCGCGACCGGTCGTGGCGCCAAGCCCAAGGCTGGCCTGACCGGCTTCACCGTGTCCAACCTGCGTATTCCGGGCTTCGAACAGCCTTGGGAAAAGCCCTACGGCAAGCCTGAGCGGATCGTCACCGCCCTCGACATCATGGTCGATGGCCCGTTGGGCGGCGCGGCGTTCAACAACGAATTCGGTCGCCCGGCCCTGACCGGCTACTTCCGTACCTTCGAGCAGTCGATCAACACCCCGCACGGCGAAGAAGTGCGCGGCTACCACAAGCCGATCATGCTCGCCGGTGGCCTGGGTAACATCCGTGAAGACCACGTGCAAAAAGCCGAGATCACCGTTGGCGCCAAGCTGATCGTGCTCGGCGGCCCGGCCATGCTGATCGGCCTGGGCGGCGGCGCCGCTTCGTCGGTGGCCACCGGTGCCAGCTCGGCAGACCTCGACTTTGCCTCGGTACAGCGCGAAAACCCGGAAATGGAACGCCGCTGCCAAGAGGTTATCGACCGCTGCTGGCAGCTGGGCGACCAGAACCCGATCGCCTTTATTCATGACGTCGGCGCTGGCGGTATTTCCAACGCCTTCCCTGAGCTGGTCAACGACGGTGGCCGCGGTGGCCGCTTCGAGCTGCGCAACGTGCCCAACGACGAGCCGGGCATGGCCCCGCACGAAATCTGGAGCAACGAGTCGCAGGAGCGTTACGTGATGGCGGTCGATGCCGCCGACTTCGAGCGCTTCAAGGCCATTTGCGAGCGCGAGCGCTGCCCGTTCGCAGTAGTCGGCGAAGCGACTGAAGAGCCGCACCTGACCGTGACCGACAGCCACTTCAGCAACACCCCGGTCGACATGCCGCTCGACGTGCTGCTCGGCAAGCCGCCGCGCATGCACCGTTCGGTGACCCGTGAAGCGGAGCTTGGCGACGATTTCGATCCGAGCGAACTGCAACTGAGCGACTCGGTCGAGCGCGTCCTGCGTCACCCGGCTGTTGCCAGCAAGAGCTTCCTGATCACCATCGGCGACCGCACCATCACCGGCCTGGTTGCCCGCGACCAGATGGTCGGCCCGTGGCAGGTTCCGGTGGCCGACTGCGCCGTCACCGCGACCAGCTTCGACGTCTACAGCGGTGAAGCCATGGCCATGGGCGAGCGTACCCCGCTGGCCCTGCTCGACGCTCCGGCGTCCGGCCGCATGGCCATCGGCGAGACCCTGACCAACCTGGCTGCCGCGCACATCGGCAAGCTGTCCGACATCAAACTGTCGGCCAACTGGATGTCGGCTGCCGGCCACCCGGGTGAAGACGCCCGCCTGTACGACACGGTCAAGGCCGTCGGCATGGAACTGTGCCCTGAGCTGGGCCTGACCATTCCGGTGGGCAAGGACTCCATGTCGATGAAGACCAAGTGGAGCGAAGAGGGCGCGGAGAAGAGCGTCACTTCGCCGATGTCGCTGATCGTCAGCGGCTTCGCCCCGGTGGTTGATATCCGCAAGACCCTGACCCCGCAACTGCGCATGGACAAGGGCGAAACCGACCTGATCCTGATCGACCTGGGCCGCGGTAAAAACCGCATGGGCGCCTCGATCCTGGCCCAGACCCACGGCAAGCTCGGTGCGCAAGCGCCGGACGTCGACGACGCTGAAGACCTCAAGGCGTTCTTCGCCGTGATCCAGGGCCTCAACGCCGACGGTCACCTGCTGGCCTACCACGACCGTTCCGACGGTGGCCTGCTGACCACCGCACTGGAAATGGCCTTCGCCGGCCACTGCGGCCTGGACCTGGAGCTGGACACCCTGACCGGCAAGCCAGAGAAAGTCGCGGCCATCCTCTTCAACGAAGAGCTGGGTGCGGTGATCCAGGTGCGTCAGGACGCTACGCCTGATGTGCTGGCACAGTTCAGCGCGGCTGGCTTGGGCGAAGACTGCGTTGCAGTGATCGGTCAGCCAATCAACAACGGTGAAGTGCTGATCAAGCTGGCGGGCCAGGTGCTGTTCAAGGGCGACCGTCGCCTGCTGCAGCGCCAGTGGGCAGAAACCAGCTACCAGATCCAGCGCCTGCGCGACAACGTCGACTGCGCCGACCAGGAATACGACGGCCTGCTCGAGGAAGACAACCCGGGCCTGAGCGTCAAGCTCGGTTTCGACGTCAACCAGGACATCGCTGCGCCGTACATCAAGAAGGGCGTGCGCCCGCAAGTGGCCGTTCTGCGTGAGCAGGGCGTCAATGGCCAGGTCGAGATGGCGGCAGCGTTCGACCGTGCCGGCTTCAACGCCATCGACGTGCACATGAGCGATATCCTCGCCGGTCGCGTCGATCTGGAAGCCTTCAAGGGCCTGGTTGCCTGCGGTGGCTTCTCCTACGGTGACGTGCTCGGTGCCGGTGAGGGCTGGGCCAAGTCGGCGCTGTTCAACAGCCGTGCCCGCGATGCCTTCCAGGCCTTCTTCGAGCGTACCGACAGCTTCACCCTGGGTGTGTGCAACGGTTGCCAGATGATGTCCAACCTGCACGAGCTGATCCCGGGCACCGAGTACTGGCCGCACTTCGTGCGTAACCGCTCGGAGCAGTTCGAGGCGCGTGTGGCGATGGTCGAGGTGCAGAAGTCCAACTCGATCTTCCTCCAGGGCATGGCCGGTTCGCACATGCCGATCGCCATTGCCCACGGTGAAGGCCATGCCGAGTTCGCCAGCCAGGAGGCACTGCTTGAAGCCGACCTGTCCGGCTGCGTCGCGCTGCGCTTTGTCGACAACCACGGCAAGGTCACCGAAACCTACCCGGCCAACCCTAACGGTTCGCCGCGCGGGATCACCGGCCTGACCAGCCGCGACGGCCGCGTGACCATCATGATGCCGCACCCGGAGCGTGTGTTCCGTGCCGTGCAGAACTCGTGGCGTCCGGATGAGTGGCAGGAAGATGCAGCCTGGATGCGCATGTTCCGCAATGCGCGGGTCTGGGTGAACTAAGCGATGTACAAGCTCGCCTTCTTCGTCCCGGCGAGCCATGTCGACGTGGTCAAGGCCGCTGTGTTCGCCGCTGGCGGCGGACGTATCGGCGGCTATGACCACTGCGCCTGGCAGACCCTCGGCCAGGGCCAGTTTCGCCCGTTGGGCGGCAGCCAGCCGTTTCTCGGGCAGGCTGGCCAGGTCGAGATGGTGGACGAATGGAAGGTGGAGCTGGTGGTGGCCGACGACCTGATCGCTCAGGTCGTCGCTGCGCTCAAGCAGAGCCACCCGTACGAGACGCCAGCCTATGAGGTCTGGCAGCTCGCTCAGTTCTAGCCTTTACTGGCCTCTTCGCGGGACAAGCCCGCTCCTACAGGGAGTGCGGCGCACTTTCGGGCTGGGTGATGTATCACCTTTGTCCATGTGGGAGCGGGCTTGTCCCGCGAAGACGTCGGCTCATTCATCAACAACCTCTCGGCCTTCCCCAGGCCGGCGTAACATCCCGCACGCCAGCAACCCCACCTCGAACAGAACCCACATCGGTACTGCCAGCATCGTCTGGGAAAACACATCCGGCGGCGTCAGGATCATCCCCACCACAAAGCAACCGACGATCACGTAAGGCCGACTCTTGCGCAGGGCCGCCACATCGGTCAGCCCCGCCCAGACCACGATGAAGGTCGCCACCGGGATCTCGAAGGCCAGCCCAAACGCCAGAAACAGCGCCATGATGAAATCCAGGTACAGACCGATGTCGGTCATCATCGCCACCCCGTCCGGGGTCACGCTGGCAAAGAAGCCGAACATCATCGGGAACACCAGAAAGAACGCGAACGCCATCCCGCCATAGAACAAGACGATGCTCGACAGCAGCAACGGCAGCGCTATGCGCCGTTCACGCTTGTACAGCCCGGGAGCGATGAAGCCCCAGGCCTGGTGCAGCAGCAACGGCATGGCCAGGAACAACGCACACATCGCGGTCAGCTTGAACGGCGTCAAGAATGGCGAGGTCACGCTGGTGGCGATCATGCTGGTGCCTTCCGGCAGATAGCGCCGTAGCGGCTCGGAAATCAGCGTGTAGAGGGTCTGGGCGAACGGGAACAGCCCGGCAAACAGCACGCCGATGATCAGCAGGGCACGCATCAGGCGCTTGCGCAGGTCGCGCAGGTGCTCGGTCAGCGGCATGCGCGCCTCAGGTTGCATGGCCACACTCATGAGCTGCTCTCCTTCGCCGGTAGTGGCGCTGGCTGCGGCGCAGCGGCGTCATTGGCCGGTTCCACTTCGAGGCGGATGCCCTGGCGGATGTCCTGCTCAAGACGCTGCAGCGGTGCGCTGTCCAGCGTCGGCAAGTCGATTTCCCGTTCCACTTGCGTGCGCAACGCATGCATTGCACGGCGCGCCTGGCCCAGCCCGCGCCCGAGTGTGCGCGCCGCCACCGGCAGGCGTTCGGGGCCGAGCACCAGCAGGGCGACCACGCCTACCAGTACAAGCTCGGTGAAGCCTACCTCGAACATCAGGCCTGGCGGTCCGTTTGTGCCTGCTGCACGGGCTGGCCGTTCAGCGGCGGCTGTTGCTGGACTTGAGCATGAGTCGTCGGGGTGGCGTCAGCGTCGCCGCCCATCGACTTGCGAAAACCCTGGATCGCCTCGCCAACATCACTGCCCAGGCCCTTGAGGCGCTTGGTGCCGAACAGCAGAAACACGATCATCAGCACGATCACCAGTTGCCAGATTCCGATGCCACCCATTTGCGACTACTCCTGTAAGGCCATGAAAAGAGAGGCAATCCTGCCTGCCGTTGATGACGAGCAGATGACTGTCGATGGTCTTGCCATCTGCCTGCAACACGCACGGTGTTGACTGGCGCCTTTGTACAATCAGAACGGTGGCAAGGATGGGCGGTGGACGACAACGCGGCGCGGCGTTGCTGATGGTCATGGTGGCGCTGGCAATGATTGCCGCAGGGCTGGCCTGGCTGGTCGAAGGTGGCCGTCGGCAGGTTGATGAAGTGCGCCTGTTGCAGCAGCGGGTACAGGCGCGGGCCATGGAGCAGGCGGGGCTGGCCTATGCCAAGCAGGCCTTGCGCGACCCTGCCTGGCGGGCGAGCCCATTGTTCTGGCAGGCCTTGCGCGGGCAGCCGCTGAACTATGACTTTGGCGCCGGCAAGGCGCAGTTGCGGGTGCGTGATCAGCACACCTGCTTCAACGTCAACGCGTTGCTGGGCGAGGATGGTGAGCGCGCCGAGCGCCAGTTGCGCCAACTGCTGGGCGATGACATGGCCGCTGAGCGGCTGGTGCACGCGCTGGCGGACTGGCTCGACAGTGACAGCGATGCGCGTCTGCAAGGCGCCGAGAGCGCGCAGTACCTGCGCCAGCAGCCAGCGCGGCTGGCGGCCAATCAGCCCATGGTCGACGCCAGTGAGCTGAACCTGTTGCTTGAGCCGGATGCGACTCGGCAAAGCCGCTACCCGATGCTGTGTGCCTTGCCGCAGACCAGTGGCTGGCGGCTCAATGCCAATGCGCTGGGGCTTGAGCATCTGGGGCTGCTGGAGGCGTTGTACGAGGGGCGTTATCCGCGTTCGTTGCTTAGCCGGATTGTCAGTGGGCGGCCAGCGGCGGGGTATGTCGACGCGGCGGCGTTACGCCAGGCGTTGGGGGCGGTGGATGACGAGACCTTTGCGCGGTTGAGCGAGGGCTTGCTGCTCAACAGTGGGCATTATCTGTTGCAGTTGTCGTTCGAGGAGGAGGGGTTGAGCTTGCGCAGTCAGTTTCAGGTGGAGGCGCTGGGGGTGGTGCAGTGGCATGCGCGGGTGCCGGCGCAGCGGGTGCGGGTGCGCGGGCGTGAGCCGCTGGCGTGGTAGCTGCTGATAGTGCTCGGGATGTTTGCAGTCTTGTTACTGACACCGGTATCGCGATGGATGGCACGGGCTTTGCCCGTGTTCGCGGGGCAAGCCCGCTCCTACAGGTTTTGCGTAGAGCCCGGAAGGCGCATGGGACGCAAATCCTGTAGGCGCGGGCTTGACCCGCAAAGAGGCCGGATCAGGCAGTACCGATCTCACCGCCATCATTACGCTGGATCACCACCGTCGAAGCCCGCGGCCGCACGGTAGCGCCCGCTGGGGTCGCATCGGTGGCGACATCGTTGTACGGCCAGTTTTCCGGGTGCTGGATATTGACGAACATGCTCTTGTTGTCTGGCGCAAAGGCGATCCCGGTGACTTCACAGCCATTAGGCCCAACAAAGAACCGACGCAGGTCCACCTGGTTTTGCGCATTGACCGGGATCTGCTTGCCAGTGGCATCCACCAGATCGGTCGGGATCACCGCCAGCAGCTGGTCGTTGGTGTAGCTGGTCAGGGTCGACTCGCCGTTGTCGGTCTCGAACCACAGCACGCCACGGCTATCGAAGCTCATGCCATCCGGGCTGGCGAACTGGTTCAGTTCGGTCAGGCCCGAGCGGTTGATGTCAGCGGTGCCGGCAGCGTTGGCGCCGAACACGAAAATATCCCAGTTGAAGCTCAGGTGATCGTCGCTGTCGTGCCAGCGGATGATGTGGCCGTGACGGTTCGGCCCACGCGGGTTGGCCGCGTCGACCTTGTCGGCAGTGCGCGCGCTGTTGTTGGTCAGGGTCAGGTAGACATCACCATTGACCGGGTGCACCGCGGTCCATTCCGGGCGGTCCATCGGCGTTGCACCAACTGCATCGGCCGCGCCACGGGTATTGAGGATGATCCCCGCCAGGTCGCCATACAGCGCGCCCAAGGTAGTACCGCCAGTGGTCACGGTGCCGACGTCGAGCAGCAACCAGTTGCCGCTGCCGTCGGCGTTGAAGCGGGCGACATACAGCTTGCCCTGGTCCATGTACTTGGCGCCGGTGGCCAGGCGATCGGCCGGGGTGGCGTCAGCCGCGTCCCACACTGCGGTGGAAACGAACTTGTACAGGTACTCGTTGTTGGAGTCGTCGCCGGTGTACCAGACCAGTGGCTTGCCCACGACCGGCAGGCCCGGGCAGCAGCCTTCGTGGCGGAAGCGCCCCAGCGCAGTGCGCTTGACCGCGCGGGTGCTGGCGTCGTACGGGTCGATCTCGACGATATAGCCATAGGTGCTGGCTTCGTTGCGGAAGTCGTCGGTAGCGCTGGCACCGGTCGGGGTGACGTCGAAGCGGGCGAACTCATCATCGACTTCGCTGGCGTCACCGGCACAGGTTTCCCATTTGTACTGGCCGCTGGAGGTGCCGACACCGATCCGCGCCTGGTCGGCCGGGCGGGTGCTCTTGTTGACGAAGATGCCCGGCCAGTTTTCTTCGCAGGTCAGGTAGGTGCCCCACGGGGTGTAGCCGTTGCCGCAGTTGTTGTTGGTACCACGGGCCTGGGTACCGGCCGGGGAGAACTTGGTCTTGACGTGATCGGTGCCGCGCAACGGGCCGGAGATGTCCATCAGCGATACGGTGGTGAAGCGACGGTTGAGCGGGTCGTTGTCGACCACTTGCCAGCGGCCGCTGACCTTCTTCAGGCGTACCACGCCGGCGCCGTGGGCGTTGATCTCCTTGCGTGCTTCCTCGACCGGGCGCTTGCCACTGGCATCGGTGGTCGGCCCGGCCGGGTGCAGGGCAGCGGCATCGATGTACTCGAAGTTGATCGCCAGCAGGCCATCTTCGGAGCTGCCATTGATCGGGAAGAAGTGCATGCCGTCATGGTGCATGCCCATGGCGTTGGCCTGGTCGGTGGAGGTGTTGCTGCCATCGGACTTCCACGGGTTGCCGTTGCTGTTCAGCGGCGTGCCCCACGGTGCCAGGACGTAGGCGCTGTAGCCGGCGGCGACGACGCAGGCGTCGGTGCGCGAACCGGGGATGGAGGTGAAGCCCAGGGCGAGTTTCGGTACTTCTGGCTCGGTAACCGGATCCTCATCATGGTCGGAACCGCCACCGCTATCGAAGCAGCCTGTCAGACCGGTACCGGCGATCATCGCGATCGCTGCGCCAAGGCTGCCACGCATCACGGTGCGACGGCTCAGGTAAGCGTCCATGACGCTGGCCATTGGCAGGTTGCCGCTCAGGTTCCGGTCCAGGTTGTCGCCGGTGTCTCGACTCATCAGGGTGTCCTTATATTGGCTGAGTTGGAGGAACCCGCGACTTTAGAGGGCAAGTGTGATGATTCTTTGGCAGAAATATTAAGGTCCGCTTAAAACTAGTCGCTCTTAGCAAGGGTGGTTGAAAGATCATTCCGAAATTACTGTCGGATAACTGCCATTAAACTGTCATGTGAGCGCCGCAATATCCGGGTCCCTAAGTGAACTCGGAAAGGATGCAGGCCTGATGGCGAGTAGTGTGGGCAGACGCGAAGTGATCAGCTGGATGGGTGTCGGTGCATTGGCACCGCTGCTCGGCGCCTGTTCTGCGCTCCCTGGGCAAGGCACTGGCAGTGCAGCGCTCGACCTGTTGTATGTGGCCGATACACTGGATGCCCGCCAACCCGGCCTGGCCGTGGTGCCGGCGACCCGACTGGGACCGGTCAGCCATCTCGGCCGTGCGCCATGGATGACCGGCAGCAGCGCCAGTGCCGCGCACGCCGACCTTGCGCCATTGCTCGACGCCAGCCAGGCGGGCGCTGCCCAGCTCGGTGGCTACCCGGTGTTGGCGGCGCTGCTCGAACAGTTGCGCAGCGAGGCCGGTGCGCATAACTGCCTGACCCTGGAGAACGGCCAGGGCTGGAACGGCAGCGGCCTGGCCTACCTGACGCAAGGCGAAAGCGGAGTGCAAGGCAGCCAGTTGCTCGGCAGCGAAGTACGCGTCAGCAGCGATGAACGAGTGCTCTGGCCGCAGCGTTGCGCGGCGCTCTATAAGCAATCCTCAGCGGTGACCCTCGCTGCCGGTCTTGCACCCGACCAGGCCAAGACGCTCGGTCTGGAAAGCCTGCGCCTGTTCGAGCGCGGCGGTGCGCGGATCGCGGTGGTGGGCGTCACCGATCCCTACGCCCAGGATCAGAAAGCCTCGCTCAAGCAGTGGTATCAATCGCTGCAGCCTGTCTTCCAGCAAGCGCGGCGAGAGGCGGACCTGGTCGTGGCCTTGGCCGATGTCGGCACCGGTCCCGGCCTGTGGCTGGCCGAGCGGCTGCCTGAAATAGACGTACTGCTGTGCGCCCGCGGCCAGGACCTGTGGCCGGCCCCGGTGCAGGTCGCCCAGGCCAGCGGCCGTCGTGTACCGGTGCTGTTTGCCGGCTGCCGCGGCAGTGGCGCGTTTCGCCTGCGCTGCCAGCAGGTGGCGGGCCAGTGGCAGTTCGACGCACGCTTTTTCGCCGCCTTCGAACATCAACTGACCCCCGCCGCGCAGGGCCGGGTCGGCCCGCTGCGCAGCGTGCTGCGCCAGCAACGCGCCGGCCACGCCGCCTGGCTCGATCAACCGCTGGCGCGCGCACCGCAGGCGCTGTGGCGGCGCGACACGCGTGGCGGCAGTTGGGACCGTTTGCTGCATCAGGCGTTGGCTAACGACAGCAGCATGCCGGTGCTGTTGCCTGGCCTGCGCTACGACTACCCACTCGCAGCTGGCGAGGCGATCACCCGTGAACACCTGATCAGCCTCACCGGCGGCTACCCCGCGCCGGTAGTCGAAGCCCCCGCGCGGCAGGTCGAGCAGGTCCTGGAAAACGCCGCCGAGCAATTGTTCGGTGACCCCCTGCTGCTGGATAACAGCCAGGACCTGCCACGTTGGCAAAGCCAGGCTTGGCGCGTCAGCTACAGCCCGCAGGGCAAGCGAATTGCCGGGCTCGATGCGGTCCAGGGGCTGTGCCGCACCTTTGGTCTGCAGTTCGATCCCCAGGCCGGTGAGCCATTGTGGCAGACCCTCGAAGCCTGGCTGGCGCGCCAGCCCAGCGACTGGCAGCTGGCGCCGTTGCAACTGCCCGAGGTGCGCTACGTACAAGGTCATCCGGGCTGGCACCCACGGCAGCTGGCCTCGTGACCTGGCGCAACCGGCTGCTCAATGGCGCGCTGTTGACCCTGGCCGGCTGGCTGGCCGCGCAGTGCGTGCTGCAAGCGAGCCGCCAGCCGCAGCCGGCGACCGCGAACGTAAGCGGCGAACAGCCGTTGCCGGGCCTGATGGTCGGCCACTGGCAGGCACCTGTCAGCGACGGCCTGATCCCCTTGACCCGGCTGCCCGTGCAGTACCTCGGCGGGCTGCGCGCCCAGCCGCTGTCGGCCACCGTCGTGGTCCTGCGCTACGGCCAGTTGGTGCGCACGCTTGGCCGTGGCCAGCGCCTGGCGCCCGGCATCGTCCTGCAGGACATCGACGCCGATGGCCTGATTTTCGACAACCAGGGGCGGCGCGAACGCCTGCCCTGGCCGCCACGGCCTGCCGTGACCGGCTTCAAGCGGCAAGGATGAGTGATGTTTGCACGATACTGCATGACCGGTGTGTTGAGCCTGACCCTGATGGGCGCGCTGTCGCCGGCCTGGGCCGAAGAGCCGGAGTTCGACGACAGCGGCACACCGGTCTATGAGGTGAATTTCGTCGACACCGAACTGGGTGAATTCATCGACAGCGTCTCGCGCATCACCGGCACCACCTTCATCGTCGATCCGCGGGTCAAGGGCAAGGTCACCGTGCGCACCGTCGACCGGCATGACGCCGATGCGATCTACGACATCTTTCTCGCCCAGCTGCGCGCCCAGGGCTATGCCGCGGTCGATCTGCCCAACGGCAGCGTGAAGATCGTCCCCGACCAGGCGGCGCGGCTGGAGCCGGTGCCGGTTGAAGCCGGCGGGGCAAAAACCGCCAGCAGTGATGGCGTGGCGACCCGCGTGTTCAATGTGCGCAACGCCGCCAGCGAGCAGATGCTTGGCATTCTCAAGCCGTTGATCGACCCCCGGGTGGGGGTGATCACGCCGTATCCGGCGGCCAATCTGCTGGTGGTCACCGATTGGCGCAGCAACCTTGAACGCATCGACAGCCTGTTGCGCCAGCTTGACCAGGTCAGTGACGAGCCGCTGCAGGTAATGAAGCTGCAGCATGCCAGCGCCGCCGACACCGCCCAGCTGATGACCCGCCTGCTGGCCAGCGAACAGGCTGCCGACCGCGCCCAGGTGGTGGCCGACCCGCGCAGCAATGCCTTGCTGGTGCGTGGCAGCGCCGACAGCCGCGAGCGCGTGCGGGCCTTGCTGGCCCAGCTCGACCGGCCCAGCGACAGCCTGCACAACAGCAATACCCAAGTGATCTACCTGCGCCATGCCAACGCCAGTGAAGTGGTCAAGGTGTTGCGCGGCCTCAGCCAGACCGGCGCCGTGCCCGCGGAAGGGCAGGGCGAAGGCAAGGAGCCAGCGCTGGCCATGGCCAGCGACTCGGGGATCCGCCTGGAGTATGAAGAGGGCACCAACGCCGTGGTCATGGTCGGCCCGGACAGCGAGCTGGCGGCCTACCGCAACATCGTCGAACAGCTCGACATTCGCCGCGCGCAGGTGGTGGTCGAGGCGATCATTGCCGAGGTCTCCGACAGCCAGGCGCAGGAGCTGGGCGTGCAGTGGCTGTTCGCTGACGAGAAGTTCGGTGCCGGTATCGTCAACTTCGGCAGCAACGGAGTGAATATCGCCAGCATCGCCGGGGCCGCTGCCAGTGGCGACAATACGGCGCTGGGTGATCTGCTCTCGGCCACCACCGGCGTTACCGCAGGCATCGGCAGTTTTGGTGGCGGCTTCAACTTCGCCATGTTGATCAATGCGCTCAAGGGCAAGAGCGGCTTCAACCTGTTGTCCACGCCCACCCTGCTGACCCTGGACAACGCCGAGGCGTCGATCCTGGTCGGTCAGGAAGTGCCCTTTGTCACCGGCTCGGTGACGCAGAACAATGCCAACCCGTACCAGACCATCGAGCGCAAGGAAGTCGGGGTCAAGCTGCGGATCAAGCCGCAGGTCAACATCGACAACAGCGTGCGCCTGGATATCGTCCAGGAGGTGTCGTCGATCGCCGACAGCACCAGCGCCAGTGACGTGATCACCAACAAGCGCGAGATCAAGACCAAGGTCATGGTCGAGGACAATGGCCTGGTGATTCTTGGCGGGCTGATCAGCGACGAGCTCAGCACCAGCAACCAGCGTGTGCCGTTTCTTGGCGACATCCCTGGCTTGGGCCGGCTGTTCCGCTCCGACGCCAGCAAGAACACCAAGCAGAACCTGATGGTGTTCATTCGTCCGCGGATCCTGCGTGACGGGCCGAGCCTGGCGGGCCTGAGCCAGGAAAAGTACCGCAGCCTGCAACAGACCACCCCGCTGCAACTGCCAGAACTGGCCGAAGGCATGCCGCTGCTCAAGGTGTTTCCGTCGAGCCGGGCGCGGCTTGAAGGAGGCAACTGGTAATGCTGCCCTATCGCCTTGCACGCCAAGCCGGCCTGGCCATGCTGCCGCACGCCGAAGGCTGGCAGCTATGGCTGCGGCCAGATGCCGACAGCGATCAGTTGCACGAACTGCTGCGCGTGCATGGCCAGCCGAGCGAGCTTGAATACCTTGACGCCGCGGCGTTCGATAGCCGCCTTGGCCAACTCTACGAAGCGGGCAGTGCCAGCACTGAAGCGCTGATTGAAGGCATCGGCGAGCGGGTCGACCTGGACAGCCTGATGAACGAGCTGCCGCGCATCGAAGACCTGCTCGAAAGCGATGACGAAGCGCCGGTGATTCGCCTGATCAACGGCCTGTTCGGCCAGGCTTTGCGCCTGCGCGCCTCGGACATCCACATCGAGACCTTCGAGCAGAGTCTGGTGGTGCGCCTGCGCGTCGATGGCCACCTGCGCGAAGTGCTGCGCCCACCGCGGGCGCTGTCGGCCATGCTGGTGTCGCGGATCAAGGTCATGGCACGCCTCGACATCGCCGAGAAGCGCCAGCCCCAGGATGGCCGCATTACGCTGCGCGCCGCCGGCCGCGAGGTCGATGTACGGGTGTCGACCTTGCCCGGCATTCATGGCGAGCGGGTGGTGATGCGCGTGCTCGACAAACAGGCCAGTCTGCTCGCGTTGACCAACCTGGGCATGCCCGAGGCGGTCTTGCGCGGCCTGCGCAGTTGCCTGGCACGGCCCAACGGTATCGTCCTCAGCACCGGCCCGACCGGTTCGGGCAAGACCACCACGCTGTATGCCAGCCTCAACAGCCTGAATGACGGCAGCCGCAATATCCTCACCGTCGAAGACCCGGTCGAATACGCCATTGCCGGCATCGGTCAGACTGCGATCAACCCGCGCGCCGGGCTGACCTTCGCCAGTGGCCTGCGGGCGATCCTGCGCCAGGACCCGGACGTGATCATGCTCGGTGAGATTCGTGACCAGGAGACCGCGCAGATCGCCGTACAGGCGAGCCTGACCGGCCATCTGGTGTTATCGACCCTGCACACCAACAGCGCTGTCGGCGCGGTCACGCGCTTGCGCGACATGGGCATCGAGCCGTTTCTGATCGCCTCGTGCCTGCGCGGGGTACTGGCCCAGCGGCTGGTGCGACGATTGTGCAGCTGTGCCGTGGCGCAACCGTTGCAAAGCGCCGAGCGCCAGCTGTGGCCAGAGCTGGCCGGGTTGAGCGAGACCTACCATGCAGTCGGCTGTGATGAGTGCCAGGGCAGTGGCTATAGCGGCCGCTTGGGCCTGTACGAATTCATTGAGCTGGACCCGGGCCTGGTCGCGCTGTTGTACGACGGCGCCAGCGAACTGGCCATGCAGGACTATCTGGTCGAGCGCCGAAAGAGCCTGGTGAGCATGGCCAGCGACTGCCTCCGGCAGGGCCAGACCAGCCTTGCCGAAGTGTTGCGCGTGGTCCAGGGCTGACCTATGCCGACCTATCGCTACCAGGCCGTCGACCTCGCCGGCAAAACCCACGGCGCCAGCCTTCAGGCCGACAGCGAGCGGCATGCGCGGCAGTTGCTGCGCGAGCAGGGCTTGTTCGCGCGGCACCTGAAACGCCAGGACAGCGGCGCTGCCAAACCGCGTCGCCAGCGCCTGAGTCGCGCCCAATTGTGCGAGCTGACCCGCCAGTTGGCCACCCTCAGTGGCGCCGGTATCCCGCTGGTGGATGCCCTGCAAACGCTCGAGCGGCAACTGCGCCAGCCAGCGCTGCATGCCGTGCTGGTGGCCGTGCGCGGGGCCTTGGCCGAGGGCTTGGGGCTGGCCCGCAGCCTGGCCCGTCAGGGCGCACCGTTCACCGGGCTGTACTGCGCGCTGGTCGAAGCCGGTGAGCGCTCCGGGCGCCTGGCCCAAGTGTTGACGCGCCTGGCCGATCACCTCGAACAGGTCCAGCGCCAGCAGCACAAGGCGCGCACCGCCTTGATCTACCCGAGCGTGCTGATGGGCGTGTCGCTGGCGGTGGTGGTCGGCCTGATGACCTTCGTCGTGCCCAAGCTCACTGAACAATTCGCTCATTCCGGGCAGAGCCTGCCGCTGGTCACTGCAGTGCTGATCGGCATCAGCCAGGGCCTGGTCAGCGCCGGGCCCTGGCTGCTCGGCGCGGCGCTCATGGCAACGCTGCTCGGCGGCTGGCTGTTGCGCAAGCCGCACTGGTGCCTGCGCCGCGACCAGCTGTTGCTGCGCCTGCCGCGTATCGGCGGCCTCCTGCAGGTACTCGAAAGCGCGCGGCTGGCCCGTAGCCTGGCGATTCTCAGTGGCAGCGGCGTGGCCTTGCTCGAAGCGCTGCAGGTGGCTACCGAGACGGTCGGCAACCGGCGCATCCGGCTGGCCATGGAGCAGGTCCGCCAGCAGGTGCAGGGCGGCACCAGCCTGCACCGCGCGCTGGACGCCAGCCAACAGTTTCCGCCGTTGCTGGTGAACATGGTCGGCAGTGGCGAGGCCAGCGGCACCCTGGCCGACATGCTCGAACGTGTCGCCGATGACCAGGAGCGCGGCTTCGCCCGCCAGGTCGACACGGCCATGGCGCTGTTCGAACCACTGATGATCCTGGTGATGGGCGGCGTGGTGCTGTTCATCGTGCTCGCAGTACTGCTACCGATCATGCAACTGAACCAGGGCCTGCAATTGTGATGAGGAGAATCGACATGCAGCACCGACGCAAGCGTCAACGGGGTTTCACCTTGATGGAAATCATGGTGGTGATCTTCATCATCGGCCTGTTGATCGCGGTGGTCGCGCCCAGCGTGCTGGGCAACCAGGACAAGGCCATGCGGCAGAAGGTCATGGCCGACCTGGCAACCCTGGAACAGGCGCTGGACATGTACCGCCTCGACAACCTGCGCTTTCCCAGCAGCGAGCAGGGCCTGGCCGCGCTGGTGAAGAAGCCGGCGCAGGAACCCGTGCCGCGCGCCTGGCGCAGTGACGGCTATATTCGCCGCCTGCCCGAAGACCCTTGGGGCACCCCGTACCAGTACCGCATGCCGGGCGAACATGGCCGGGTCGATGTCTATTCGCTGGGCGCTGATGGCGTGCCGGGTGGCGAGGCGCTGGACGCCGACCTGGGCAACTGGGAGCTGTGACCCATGCCGGCGCAGCGCGGCTTCAGCCTGATCGAGTTGCTGGTGGTGCTGGCCATTGCCGGGCTGATGACCGGCCTCAGCGTGGCCTGGCTCGACAGTGGCAGCAGCCGGATCGACCAGGCCCTTGCCCGGCTGGCCGCAGAGACCCGCGAGCAGTCTACCCTGGCCCGGCATGCCGGGCAGTTGCGCGGGCTGCGCTGGAACGGCCAGCGGCCGGAGTTTGTCCGCCGCGAGGGCGATGCCTGGCAGGTGGAACCGACGCACCTCGGCGACTGGCCGGAGGCGTTGCGCCCGGACTGGCCTGCCAGCAGCGCCCCGCAGCTGATCTTCACCCCCGACGGCTGGGCACGTCCCGGCACAGTGCTGTGGCAGTGGCCGCAGGGCAGCCAGCGCTGGCAGTGGCAGCGCGACGGTCAACTGCACACGGCCAGTACCCCATGAGGGCCCGTCAGCGCGGCTTCACCCTGCTCGAAGTGGTCGTCGCCCTGGCGATTGCCGCCGTGCTGGCGGTGATCGCCAGCCAGGTCCTGCGCCAGCGCCTGGCTGTGCAGGAGGTCATCCAGCAGCACCGGCTCGGCCTGCTCTGCGCGCGTGAACTGCAAGCGCGGTTTGCCGTCGAGCAGTACTGGCCGCCGACCCAGCGCGACAGCGGCGTGCTCAACCAGGGCAGCCAGGCCTGTCATTGGCAACTGCAGCTGCGCGGCACCGGCGTGCGCGACTTGCGCCGGGGTGATCTGCAGCTGTTTGCCGACCGCGACCAGCGCGTGCCGCTGGGCCAGTACAGCGTGTTTGTGGAGCGCCCATGAAACGCCGTCAAGCCGGCCTGACCCTGATCGAACTGATGGTTGCGCTGGCCTTGACTGCGCTGCTCGGCATCATGCTCGCAGCCCTTGTCAATGGCTGGCTGAAGGTCCGCGAGCGGCTCGACACGCCGACCGCCGACACTGACGTGCTGGAGTTTTGCCTGGCACTGGAGCGGCGCTTCGACAGCCCGGTGCTGCGCCGCGTGTACGAGCAGCGCCTGCCATTGGCCGTGCGCTGGCTCGACTGGCAACCGCAGCACGATCAACTGCTCTGGGTAGCTGCCGCGGCCTGGCCGCAGGCCGAGGGTGGTTCGCGCCTGCAACGCCAGCGTCTGCGTTACCAGCCCCGCGAGCAGCAACTGCTGCTGGAAAGCTCGGCCGACCTGTATGCCGTGGGCGCGCCGCAGTGGGTGGTGCGCGAGCGTCTGCAGCGGGTCAGTGCCTGGAATGTCTTTTATCACCAGGGTGGCCGCTGGCTGGCCTGGCCATCTGATCAGCCCGCGCACCCCGGTCGTGGCGTGCGTGTGCAATTGCAGCGTGACGGAGCACCTTATGTCTGCACATTTGCCTTGCCCCATGGGCTCTCATGAAGGGGGCGCGCATGACGCCTGACTGGTTACGACGAGCGCCGGCCCGGCCCTGGCTGCTGCTGCGCCCTGGCAGCGCCGGGCAGCCGTGGGACTGGCTGCTGGTGGAGCGCGGCCAGCCTAGCCGTGAGGGGCAGGGCGAACCGCCGGCGCATCTCGCTGGACGCATCGCCTTGATCGTTCCGGCGCAGCTGTGCAGCCATTTTCAGTTGCCGGCGCCGCCCGGGCTCAAGCGCGAGGAGTGGCCGTTGTTACTCGAAGAGCGGCTGTTGCAGAGCAGCGAAGAGGTGCTGTGTGCCTGCCTGCAGCGGCTACCGGGGCAACTGCGTCTGGCCGTGGTTGCCCGCGCTGCGCTTGAAGGCTGGCGACAGCAGTGTGCGCAGTGGGGCTTGGTGGTCGAGCGCACCTGGGCAGAAATGCAGCTGCTGCCGGTGGCGCAGCCGGGGTGTGGTTGGTCGTGGCGACGGGATGAGGGCGTGGAGCTGCTCAAAGGTACCGCCAGCGATGGCCAAGAGCACTGGCTGTGCTGGCCGGGCTCCTTGGGCGAGGTGCCGTCGCGACCCTGGAGCGAACTCTCGCTCGCCTCCATGGCGGGGCGTTGGCCCACGCGCTTGATGGCGTTGGATGGTCTGCCCGGGCTGTTCGAGTCACCGCGGCTGCGCCAGCCTCATGGCCTGCCGCGTAGCCAGGTGCGCCTGGCGGCGGGATGTTTACTGCTGGCCGCGGTGTGGGGCGGCCTCTGGTTGAGCCAGCAGTGGCGCCAAGGCCAGCTCTATCGCCAGCAGGTGATTGCCGTGACCGGCGAGCAGACCGGCGTGCGCCAGGCGGCGTTGGTACTCAAGCGCCTGCAGCAGGATCAGCACGAACGGCGGGTGCGTCTGCGCCAGCTCGAAGGCTTGCAGGCTCAACTGCAACAGTGGCTGAGCGAGCATCCCGGCTGGCGCTTGCATGCAGTGCGTTTCGATGGCCAGCGCTGGCACGTGCGGCTGGCCGGGGAGGGGGCTGGGCCCGCCTGGCAAACGCTGGCTGGCGCTGCGGGGGCCAAGGTCGAGGTGAGTGACGATGGCCAGCCAGGGCAGTGGCAAGCAGTGTTCGACTTGGGAGCAGCGTGATGAATCGTGCGTCTTTGCAGCGCTATCGGCTCCCCCTCGCCTGGGCAGTGGTCGTTGTGCTGGGCCTATCACTGCTGGTGCGCGAAGGCTTGGCGTACTGGCAAGAGGCAAAGCAGTGGCGGGCATTGGCCGAGTCGGCGGCCAGCCTGCACGACGGCCCAGTGCTGGCGCTGGAACGCTTGCGCCAGTCGGCGCAGGCACGGCAGATCGTCCTGGCTGACGTCGAAGCGCTGGATGACACGTGGCAGTTGCGTGGCCAGGTGGCTGACGAGAAGCGCCTCGAGCAATGGCTGCTGGCATTGCAGGCCGACGGTGTCGAGCCGCTGCAGTGGGGCCTGGAGCAGGACGGCGACGGCCTGCGTTTTGCCCTGCAGGTGCGCCCTTGAGTTGGCGCAGCGGGCTGTGGCTGGCGCTGGTGTTTGCCGTGAGCGTGCTGGCGCAGTTACCGGCGCGTTGGGTTGGCGAAGGTCTCGGTCTGTCGGCCAAAGGTGTCAGCGGCAGCCTTTGGCGCGGCCAGGCGACACAGTGGGGCGAGGTCGGTCCGGTGTCTTGGCAACTGCGCCCTTGGCGTCTGGACGCCGAGGCTCGTCTTGGGTTTCAGGGGCAGGGCTGGCAGGCGCGTGTACACGGCTGGCCCTGGCGCTGGCAGGGCCAGTTGGAGGCACTTGCGGCGCAAACCAGAGTCGCGAGCGGTTACCGGCTGGCCGGGCAGTGGCAGGGGGTGCTGCGGATGAAGGGTGCCGGCTGGGGCTGCAGCGCTGCAGAAGGGCGCATTGCCGTGGAGGATCTGGCGCTGGTTGAACCCTGGTCGCTGGGCTTGGGGCGTGCTGCTGTCGAGATGGATTGTCGGCAAGGATGGCGACTGTTGGCCAGGCTGGAGGCGCCCGGCCAGCACCAGGGGGTAATTGATGCCGACCTGCTGGGGCGGCGGGCGCAGTTGAGCCTTGATTTGCACCCCGATGCCGCGCTTACACCGCTGTTACGTGGGGCGCAGCTGATCGGGCCGCAGGCGTCGCGGATGCAGCGGCAGGTCAGTTGGTAGGTGCATTGCCAGTGCCGGCCCTTTTCGCGGGGGCTTGCCCTGATGCTGTTCACTTGAGAGAGCCGGGGCTGCTGCGCAGCCCATCGCGACACAAGGCCGCTCCCACACTGTCCGCGCATGCCGCGTAAATAGAGGCATACACGATTCACTGTGGGAGCGGCCTTGTGTCGCGAAAGGGCCGCAAAGCGGCCCCAGCATTCTCAAGTGAACAACATCAGGGCAGACCCCGCGAAGGCGCCGGGACTGACAACACACACAAAACGTCTAGCGCTGTGGCTTGCCTTGCACGCCAGCCGTCCACTGCTCGCTGCGGTCATGCCCACTGGTGCGCAACAGCCCCAGGTTCAAGGCGTTCTCGCCTTCAGTCCCACGGCTGGTCTTGACTGCATCGACGAGAGCAGTACCCAGGTCAACTGGTGAGTTGGAGGCATCGACCACGACATCCCGGCGATAATCACGCCCTGTCAACGTCTGCTCGGTCACGCTACCCGCTTGCAGATTGACCGCGCCGTTGGCCGAGCGCAGCGTGGCGCCCACCAACTGGGCGTCACCACCCACCTCGAGGTCGATGCCGTCACGCCCTTGCAGGCTGGTCTGCGTGCCGACGGTGTCGCGCTGTTGATGCGACAGTTCAAGCTTCAAGGTCGGTGACAGGCTCGGGTCGGCCTTGCCCACGCTCGCGCCGACTTTCTCGGTGACCTTGCCCCCCGCTGGGCCAGCCAGCGCACTCAGTGCATTGATATAGCCCTGAGGGTTCTGCTCTCGGCTCACGCGGCCATCTACCTCGACACTCAGGCTGTCGACCCGGTCCTTGCGGCTGGCCAGGTGCAGGTCGCCACCGATGTTGCCGTCGATCGCCGTGGCTTGCAGGCGGGCGGCTTCGATTCGGCTGTCGCCGGCACTGTTCAGCGCGACGTGCTCCGCGCGCAGGTTACTGGCGTTCCAGGTCTGGTTGTCGCGCTTGTCCACGGCCACGCTGACCCGGCCATGCAAACCCTGGCTGGTGGTTGCACCCGTGGATTTGGCAATGCCAGCCCCGGCAATGACGTCAAGGTTGTTTCGCTGGTCGCGGTCCGCTGAGCCTTCGAGGTGGAGGCCACCATTCTCGGCATTCAGCTCGATGCGTTTGGCTGAGGCCTGCAAGCCTTGCAGGTGCACGGCGCTGTCTTCACGGGCGGTGCTGCTCACGCGCAGGGTGCCAGCCGTTTCAACGCGTGCATCGACCGCCTGACTGGCAGACTCGTCGAGCCTGCCAGCGTTGAAGTGCCCGCCCACCGCGCCACCCTGGGTAGTGCCGTGCTTGGCGGCCAGCTCAAGACCACCACCGAGCTTGCTGCCATGCGCTTGATGGCTGTCGCTGGCGGCCTTGACCTGCAACACGCCGGCGCTTTCCAGGCGTACCTCGCCGACCTTGGCTGCACGGCTGCCAATGCGCGTACCTTCGAGCACCAGGTCGCCTGCGCTGCTCAGCAGCACAGCGCCCTTGCCGTCGATCTGCGCAACCTGCGCTTTGCCGTCCTCGACCTGGCGTTGCTCATGCTTGAGGTAGCCGCGTACTTCACCGCCAGTGCTGCCGGGACGGTTGCCGCCCTTGGCCCAGGCATTGCCATCGAGCTGGGTGCTCTGCTCGGTACTGCGCTCGGTAGCCTGGGCCAGGGTCAAGCGGCCGGCACTGACCACGCTGACGCCGCCGTCGCCACCGTCCAGGCGGCTGCCCTCGTAATGACCGTCACTGCCCAGTTGCACCTGAATGCCTTGCTTGCCATACAGGCTGCCCACACGGGCAGTCTCGGTGGTCTTCTGACTGGCCAGCGAGTCGCCCTTGCCGATCGCGCGCACATTGAGGTCGGTGGCGGTGCTGCTGTCTACGCGCAACTCGCCAGCGAAGGCCAGTCGGTCGACGCTGTGCTGTTGCTGGTCGGCGGCGGCGCTCATGTTGTGGCGGCCGCTGTCGACGCGCAGGGCGCCGGAATTGGCGCGCCAGGCGGTGCCTTGGTCATCGATGCTGTCGGCCTTGACCTGCACTGAAGCACCGGACAACTCACCGACCTGGGCATAACCGCGGCGCTGGTTCTCCAGGCGCTTGAGGTGATCCACGGTCATCTCGCCGCCGACGCTGGGCGCGGCCAGGGCATCCTCGGTTGCAGCCTGCTGGAAGCGTTGTGCTTCGCCACCTTCGACCAGCCGCTCGATTGGCCGGGTCAGGTCGCGGTACTCAAGGCTCGCGCCGAGGCTGGCGCTCCAGTTGTCCGTCTCGTGCTGGCGCTCTTCTGTGTCGTGCACCGCGCGATTGTCGATCCGCTTGGCCACTACCTGCAGGGTATCGCCCGCGTCGACACGGGCGGCTTCGGTCACCAGCTCATCGGTGGCGATGGCCAGCTTGCCACTGGCCTGCAACTGCGTGCGCTGGACCTTGCTGTCCTTGGCGGTCTGGCTGTCGCGGTTGTGATAGCCGTCGAAGGCACTGCCGAGCTTGTCGATGCCGCCGGTGAGGGCCAGGCCTGCGCCGCTCTGGGTGGTGGTGGTCTGTTCATCGTGCTCATTGCGGGTGACGCCGAGGCTGGTCTGTTTGGCCGTGATGGTGAGGTCACCCGCGCTGGCCTGCACCTTCGAGCCGTTGACCTGCAACTGGCCGTCGCTGCGCAGGTCAATGGTGCCTGCCTGCAGTTCACTGGCCTGTTGGCTGGAGTGCGTGCGATCGCTGCGGGTGTTGGCGACCTCGTAGCCCACCCTGGCCTTGTATTGGCGCGAATCGGGTTTGCCGTCCTGAGCCTGCTGGGTCTGTTCGGCGCTGGCAGTGAAGCCACGCTGATGGCTGTTAACGTGTTCTTCGCGGCGAGACTCAGCGCTCTCGATCAGCAGGTCGCCCTTGGCGTCGAGCTGTAGCTGCTTGCCTGCCTTGAGCTTGGACCCATGGATTTTCATCTCTTCGGCACTGGCCAGGCGCAGATTGTTCTGGGCCTGTAACTCGCTGCCATGCGCCTGGTGATCGTTGGCCGAGGCGTCCTTGGCTTTTTTCAACAAACCGAACAGCTTGCTGTCGCTGCGATGCGAGGTAGAGCTGGACGTGGTCTGGTCGGCCTTGACCACCAGGCTGCCCTTGTCGCTGTAGAGCAAGCTATCGCCCTCGCTGGACAAGTTGCTGCCTTGCACGGTAATCGTCCCTGCCGCCGTTGCGACGATTTGCTTGCCGCCCAGCAGGCTGCCCTTGGAGGTTTCCTGGTAGTCATTGCTGTCGCTATCACCGCGCCACAGGTGCTTGCGATGGCGGATGGACTCCTCCACACGCTTGCTGTCTACACCCGCTTCGATGTCCAGTGCACCGCCACTGGCCAGATTCAACTCGTCCCCGGCCAGAACCGTGGCGGCCACCAGTTTCATGTCGCCGGCCGAGTTCAGCGCGATACCGTCCTCGGCGCGCAACTGCGTGCCCTGCTGCGTGCGCTCGGTGGTGGTGCGTTCTTGGCTGTAGGTCTCGGTGGTGATGAACCAGGCTTTGGTGTCCCAGGCTTGCTGTTCACGGGTGATGCGTTCGCGGGCGGCGGTGTCCAGAGTCAACAGTTTGCCGGCCTTGGCTTCTATCTGCTTGGCCTGAGCCTCGACGGCGCGCAGGGTGAGGTCTTTGTCGGCCCCCAGTTCGAGTTTGCCGTGCTCGCTGCGCAGCGTGGCGGATGCGCTGCGATCGCTGCTGATCAGCAGGTCGCCAGCGCTGCGGATATACACGCCATCACGGCCTGCTGCTTCAACTGCGCCCATGCGCACGCCGGCACCTTCGGCGGTACTGATCACGCGGATGCGCCCGGCGCGCATCGCCCCGAACAAGCGGGCGTCGATACTCGACGCAGTGGCGGGAAGGTGCTCGACGATTTCGCCGCTGGTGAGGTCGATGCGGTTGCGACCGACGGTCAGGTTGAGCTCGTCTCTGGCGCTGAGCTCGCCTTTGCTGTCGATCTGCGGGGCGATCAGGTCAAGTGCGCCAGCGTCATTGTGCTGGCCGCCTTCGAGGACCTGCAGCGTGCCGCTGCCTTGCAGGGTGTCGATGAACTTCAGTTGCTGGCCGTCAACCTGCGGGGTGCCGACGAAGAACCCTGCCCGGGTGGTGTTGATAAAACTGCCACCATTGAGGGTGATGCCGTTGGGGTTGGCCAGGATGTAGTCGGCGGCACGGCCGAAGATCTCTTGCGGGCCTTCGATCAGCGAAGCATTGCGGCTGACCACTTCGTTGAGGATGGTCGAGGCCGCTTGGCCGTGAAACTGTGGATTGGCGGCAAGGGCGCCGGCCAGTTGCGACTGGCCGGCTTGCGGGGCGTTGTTCAGGACCAGCCCAGGCTTGCCGACGTTGTAGTCAAGAAACTGGTTGTGCGACAGGCCACTGGCATTGGGCGCGACGATGTCGATCACCGGCACGCCGTGCCCGGGGTTGATCACAGGCGTACCGCCTGGCCCGGTGATCGGTTGCAGGGGCCCTTGGGCCAGCGCTGCGCAGGTGCTGAACAGGCCAAGGAAGATGGCCCAGCGAAGGGTATCCGGACGGATCAAGGTAGGTTCTACACGACTTGGCATGGTTCCATTCTCATTGTTGTGGGTGAATCAAAGGCTCAAGGTCCAGTCCAGTACCCAGAACCCCGGCTCGAGCATTTGCCGGGGACGGTCACTGGCGTAGAGAGGGTGCTGGTAATCCAGGCGCAGGCGGCTGCCGGGAAGGCTGAGTTCGACGCCGGCGCTGGTACCGATCAGGCGCTGCAAGGGGCTGCCCTGGGCGAGGCGGCTCCAGCCCAGGTCAAGGCCGAGCGCCGGGCGGATTTGCAGCCCCCAGGGCAAGCTCAGGGCGAGGGGTTGGCTGAGGGTGTTGCGCCAGGTGGCGCCACTGGCGCCGGAGACGGTGTACTGGCGAAAGCCGCGTACGGCTGAATCGTCACTTTGCAGTTGTTGCTCGATGGCGGGGAGCAGGTCACGGCTGTATTGCAAGGCGAGTTCGCTTTGCCAGCGCCAGGGCCTTTGCGCAGGGCCCTGGCGCAGGTGCAGCAGGTTGGCGCGGTACTTGTGAAATCGCGGTTGCGGGTGATTGGGCCCGGCGGCCGGTGGGTCGGCACCCAGCCAGGCAAGTCCGTGGGCCATGCCCAGGTAGACGTTCCATAGCCCGCCGTCCAGCCACAGCAGATTGATACCGGACTCCACTGTGGTGAGGTTGCTGCTCTGTACCCCCACAGGGCTGTTGCTCAGCCGATTGATCAGTTGCTTGCGGTCGAGCCGGGCGCTGGCGCTGAGCATGCCCTGCTGGCCACGCCAGAGCACACGCTCGGCGCTCGCCCCCTGAAAGCGGCTGCTGCCGCTGCTCACATGCTGGCCGCCGGGTAGCGGCGCGCTGTAGCTGAGCTGGCTGACATTGAGAGCGAAGGTCCACGGGCCGTAAGGCAAGCTGTAGTACAGGCTGACGCCGCGGCTTGTGCCCGGTGCGCCCAGTACTGCCGAGTTCAGCGACAGCCGCAGGTCGTCGTTCAGGTTAAGCGGGCTGTCCAGGCCCAGGCCCAGGTTCAGGCGCTGACGACCCGTCAGGGCACTGCCGCGGTTATCGGTCTGGCTGTCCAGGTGCCAGCGTGAGCCGACCCGTTGCGGCTCGACGAGCACCTGGGTGCCGCCGGCAAGTGTGCCCGGGAGCAGGCTTGCCGTCAGGTCGTAGGCGCGCAGGCGGTTGAGTTGATCGAGCCCTTGCTCGAGCGCTGGGAGGTACAGGGGCTTGCCCAGCAGGGTAGGGAAGGCGCCTCGCAGGGAGAGCGGCAGGTCGCTGTCGCTAAGGCTGATCGACTCGACGAAGCCTTCGACCACGACCAGTTCCAGCGCTGCGCCAGCCTGGGGTTGTCGCGCCAGGTAAGGGCGGCTGGTCGGATAACCGGCCTGCACGTAGCGCTCGGTGATCGCCTTGAGCAAGCGGTTGAGGTCGGTCACGCCCATGCAGGGGTGCAACAGTGGTCGCAGGGTATGCTCGAGGGTGGCGCTGGAGAGTAGCTGGTTGCCGGTCAGGCGCACGCCAGACACTGGCCAGCAGGCACTATCCGGAGTTTGCTCACGGGGGCTCTGCTGCTCGTCGGGTGACAGTCGCCGGCGTTGCCATTGCTCGAGTCTATGGCGCTGCTCGATTTGCCGTAGCGAGCGCTGTTGCTCACGCAACTGCTGGCTGGCAGGGTCGTTGGCCAGCGCCTGCGGCCCTAGCAGGAGCGTCAGCAACAGCGCAGCAAGGCATTGGCGGGCAGTGCGGGAAAGGTCAATCGACATGGAAGAATTCCGCAGTTGACGTACGATGAAGTACTCGTCTGCGTGAATTCTAAAAATCTAAGCAATCGTTTGGATGCGGTCCCCTGCCTACGGTTGCGTAAGGCGATTTCTTGTCTTGCATCAGAAATTTCTGATGGCCGACGTAAAAATGTAGGACGTCAGGGACGGATCTCGATCATCGTGCCGTCCTTGACCAGGCTCCAGACCTCGCGCATGTCGTCATTGCGCATGGCGATACAGCCTTCGGTCCAGTCCAGGGTGTGGAAATACCACTCGGGGTACTCTTCGTCCAGCGGCGTGCCATGGATCATGATCATGCTGCCGGCAGCGACGCCTTCGCGGCGGGCCTTGGCGGCATCGGTGATGTTCGGGTAGGAGATGTGCATGGCCAGGTTGTAGCGGTCGCTGACCTTGCGCCAGTCGAGCCAGTAGAAGCCCTCTGGCGTGCGCTTGTCGCCTTCGCGCTGCTTGGCGCCCTTGGGCTGTTTGCCCAGCGAGATGCGGTAGGTCTTGAGCGGCTCGCCGCGGCTGATCAGCTGCAGGCGGCGCTCGGACTTGAGCACCAGCACCTTGTCGATCAGCGGATGTGCTTGCGCCGGCACCTGCGACTGCGCCGCTGCTGCTGGCTTGCGAATGATCGTCTCGGTGAAGGCCGCCTGGGACACCGACACGACGCTGAGGCAGAAAAGGGCTAGCAACCAACGCATGAAACGGTATCCCTGCAAGCTATTTAAGGGGCGATGCGACGTTCATCGGCGGCAGGTATTCATGGCCTATGGGGTAGTGCTGCTCGATGCGGTCGCGATAATAGCATTCTAGTGTGCGTGTGACGGTCCGGAAAGCCAGCTCAGCCCAAGGGATCTCATGCTCCTCGAACAGACGCACTTCCAGGCTCTCGACGCCCACGGCGAAGTCCAGGTCGCTGAGTTCGGCGCGAAAGAACAGGTGCACCTGGTTGATGTGCGGCAGGTCGAACAGCTGGTAGAGGCTCAGTTCGCCGACACGGGCACAGGCTTCTTCGACGGTTTC
Source organism: Pseudomonas sp. BP8 (assembly GCF_017875955.1). Classification (GTDB taxonomy): domain Bacteria; phylum Pseudomonadota; class Gammaproteobacteria; order Pseudomonadales; family Pseudomonadaceae; genus Aquipseudomonas. The sequence goes on from NZ_JAGINK010000001.1 coordinate 1,822,422, forward strand.
GCGACGGGCGGCCTGGTCGGTGGTCTCGTCGTTCTCCATGAAGCCTGCCGGCAGTGTCCAGTACCCGCGGCGTGGCTCGATCGCCCGGCGGCAGAGCAACACCCGGCTGCCCCAGGTCGGCAGCACCCCGGCGACGATATTGGGGTTCTGGTAATGGATGGTCTGGCAATGCTCGCAGACGTACCGCAGGCGGCTGTCGCCCTCGGGAATCCGCTGAATCACCGGTTTACCGCACGCGCTGCAGAAATTCATGCTTTGCTTCCCTTTAAGTCAGCCTATCTTGGCGTGGCCGACGGTCTTGCCGCAAGCCGCCTTCGGCCAGGGCTTGGGTGCCTCGCGGCTTTTGGTGCATCATGCACGGCAGGTCATGCCATCGAGAGTACGTAATGCTGGACGAGCTTCTGCGCCGAATGAGCAACCATAACCCCGTCTCGCTGGAGGCGGATCGCCGTTTTCCGGAAGCGGCGGTACTGCTGCCCATCACCCGTAGCGAAGAGCCCGAACTGGTCCTGACCCTGCGCGCCAAGGGGCTTTCCACCCATGGCGGCGAAGTGGCCTTTCCCGGTGGCCGGCGAGACCCGGAAGACCCTGACCTGGTGTTTACTGCCCTGCGCGAGGCGCAGGAGGAGATCGGCCTGCCGCCTGGCCTGGTGGAGGTGATCGGGCCACTCAGTCCACTGATTTCGCTGCACGGCCTGAAAGTGACGCCATTCGTCGGTTTGATTCCGGACTATGTCGAATACCACGCCAACGATGCCGAGATCGCCGCAGTATTCACCGTTCCGCTGGAGTTCTTCCGGCAGGACCCGCGTGACCACACGCACCGGATCGATTACCAGGGCCGTAGCTGGTATGTGCCCAGTTATCGGTACGGCGAGTACAAGATCTGGGGGTTGTCGGCGATCATGATCGTCGAGCTGGTCAACCTGCTGTTCGATGCTCGGATCAGCTTGCACAAGCCGCCAGAGCGGTTCATTCAGAATTGAGCGGGGACGACCCCGCCACTTGCCATGCCGTGAGGAGCCATACATGAAATACCGCCTGGGCGATATGCGGGTAGAAACCCATCCCAGCAGTTGGACTGCGCCCAACGCCACGCTGATCGGCAAGGTGCGTCTGCAGGCCCGGGCCAGTGTCTGGTTTGGCGCTGTGCTGCGCGGTGACAACGAGCTGATCGACATCGGCGAAGACAGCAATGTCCAGGACGGCACGGTGATGCACACCGACGCGGGGGTGCCGCTGACCCTCGGCAAAGGCGTGACCGTAGGCCATAACGCCATGCTCCATGGTTGTACGGTCGGCGACTACAGCCTGATCGGCATCAATGCGGTGATCCTCAACGGGGCCCGAATCGGCAAGCACTGCATCATTGGCGCCAATGCGCTGATCGCCGAAGGCAAGGAAATCCCTGACGGCTCGTTGGTCATGGGCTCGCCCGGCAAGGTGGTGCGCGAGCTGAACGATGCGCAAAAGCGTATGCTCGAGGCGAGTGCTGCCCACTACGTACATAACGCCGAACGTTATGCGCGTGTCCTGGCACTGCAGGAGGATTGACATGAGTGAAGTCGAACGTCCGGTTGCTTCGCCCTGCGTCAGTATCTGTGCGCTGGACGAGCAGGACATGTGCACCGGTTGCCAACGTACCGTGGCCGAGATCAGCCGCTGGGGGCGGATGGACAATACCGAGCGGCGCCAGGTGTTGCGTTTGTGTCATGAGCGCGCAGTGGCGGCGGGGATCATGCTCGGGGTGTGACGCTTGTGCCGGGCTTGATGGCCTCTTCGCGGGGCAAGCCCGCTCCTACAGGGGATGTCCAACCCTGTAGGAGCGGGCGTGTCCCGCGAACACCGGCAACGCCGGTGCCATGGATCCGTTGCCTGAAGGGGATAACTCTGCCGCGCGAAGAGGCTGGCACTGACTCGAAAATCAAGTAATCTGTGCGGCTTGCCCGAAGGTCGCCTGCCATGTTCTATCTGCTCGCTTATATCAGCAGCGTAGTGCTGATCAACTACGCCTTTTCCAGCGCCCCGCACCTGGACGTGATCTGGTCCGCCTGGGGCGGGTTGGTGTTCATCCTGCGCGACATGGTGCAAACCCGCTATGGCCACGGCGCACTGCTGGCGATGCTGGCGGCGTTGCTGTTGTCCTATGTCACCTCGGAGCCGGCCATCGCCTTGGCCAGCGCTACCGCGTTCTTCGTTTCCGAACTGATCGACTGGCTGGTGTTCAGCATCACCCGCAGGCCGCTGCGCGATCGCTTGTGGCTGAGTTCGGCGCTGAGCATTCCCGTGGATACGGTGATCTTCTTCGGCATGATCGGTGCCCTCACTCCCGCCGTAGCCGGGACGGCGCTAGCGTCGAAGTTTGCCGGGGTGACTGCGGTGTGGCTGGCGATGACCTGGCGTGCCCGCAAAAACGCGTTCGCCGGATAGTCGCTGGGTGTAGAATACGGGTCCTTTTTCAGCGGGCGGCGTACAGCCTGACGCAGCCCCGGACGCCTTCGAGGACCTGAAATGACCCGTATCGGAACCCCATTGTCGCCCACCGCGACCCGAGTACTGCTGTGCGGCTGCGGCGAGCTGGGCAAGGAAGTGGTGATCGAGCTGCAGCGCCTGGGCGTCGAAGTGATTGCCGTGGACCGCTATGCCAATGCGCCGGCCATGCAGGTCGCCCACCGCAGCCATGTGGTCAACATGCTCGACGGCGTGGCCCTGCGTGCGGTGATCGAAGCGGAAAAGCCGCACTACATCGTCCCTGAAATCGAAGCCATCGCCACTGCGACGCTGGTCGAGCTGGAAAATGAAGGCTTCAACGTGGTGCCCACCGCCCGCGCCACCCAGCTGACCATGAACCGTGAAGGCATCCGTCGCCTGGCCGCCGAAGAGCTCGACCTGCCGACCTCGCCTTACCATTTTGCCGACACCTTTGAAGACTACGCAGCCGCCGTGGCCGATGTCGGCTACCCGTGCGTGGTCAAGCCGGTGATGAGCTCGTCGGGCAAGGGCCAGAGCCTGCTGCGCAGTGACGCTGACCTGCGTCAGGCCTGGGACTACGCCCAGGAAGGCGGCCGTGCCGGCAAGGGCCGGGTAATCGTCGAGGGTTTCATCGATTTCGAGTACGAGATCACCCTGCTGACCGTGCGCCACGTTGGCGGCACGACCTTCCTCGCGCCGGTCGGCCACCGTCAGGAGAAGGGCGACTATCAGGAGTCCTGGCAGCCCCAGGCGATGAGCCCGAAGGCGTTGGCCGAGTCGCAGCGAGTGGCCCAGGCGGTCACCGATGCACTGGGCGGGCGCGGCCTGTTTGGCGTGGAGCTGTTCGTCAAAGGCGATCAGGTATGGTTCAGCGAAGTCTCGCCGCGTCCGCATGACACCGGCCTGGTGACGTTGATTTCGCAGGACCTGTCGCAGTTCGCCCTGCATGCCCGGGCGATCCTCGGCCTGCCGATTCCGCTGGTGCGTCAGTTCGGTCCGTCGGCGTCGGCAGTGATCCTGCCACAGGGCACGTCGCAGCAGACCAGCTTTGCCAACCTCGGCGCCGCGTTGAGCGAGCCGGACACCGCCATTCGCCTGTTCGGCAAGCCAGAGATCGACGGCCAGCGGCGCATGGGCGTATGCCTGGCGCGCGACGAGTCGATCGAAGCCGCGCGGGCCAAGGCCACGCGCGCTGCGCAGGCTGTCAAAGTCGAGTTCTGATCCAAGGCAGACGGGGGCCGCGCAGCGGCCCCCGTTCACTCAGAGTTGCGCGTCGCGCGTCTCTTTCAGGCACAGCACAGCAATCAGGCTGATCACCGCTGCTGCCGACACATAGCCACCGACCCAGCTCAACCCACCCATGCTTACCAGCTTCTGGGCAAAGAACGGTGCCGCCGAGGCGCCGACGATGCCGCCCAGGTTGTACGCCGCCGAGGCGCCGGTATAGCGCACGTGGGTCGGGAACAGCTCCGGCAGCAGAGCACCCATCGGCGCGAAGGTAACGCCCATCAGGAACAGCTCGAGGGCCAGGAACAACGCCACCCCGGTGGTCGACCCCGAGGTCAGCAGCGGCTCCATGGTAAAGCCCGACGCCACCGCCAACAGGCCGCCGATGATCAGCACCGGCTTGCGCCCGTAGCGGTCACTGAGCCAGGCCGACAGCGGTGTGGCTAGGGCCATGAAGACTACCGCGAAGCACAGCAGGCCAAGGAACGTCTCGCGGCTGTAGCCCAGGGTGGTGACACCGTAGCTGAGCGAGAACACCGTGGAGATGTAGAACAGCGCGTAACACACCACCATCGCCGCTGCGCCCAACAGGGTTGGTCGCCAGTGTTTGGCGAACAGGTCGACCACGGGCATTTTGACCCGCTCGTTCTGCGCTACAGCCTTGGCGAACACCGGGCTTTCTTCAAGCTTCAGGCGCACATACAGGCCGACCAGCACCAGTGCGGCGCTGAGCAGGAACGGAATCCGCCAGCCCCAGTCACGGAACTGCTCGTCGCTGAGCGACAGCGCCAGGGTCAGGAACAGGCCGTTGGCTGCCAGGAAGCCAATCGAAGGGCCCAATTGCGGGAACATGCCGAACCAGGCGCGTTTGCCGGGCGGCGCATTTTCCGTGGCCAGCAGCGCTGCACCACCCCATTCGCCACCCAGCCCCAGGCCTTGGCCGAAGCGCAGCAGGCAGAGGATGATCGGTGCCCACACGCCAATGCTGTCATAGCCTGGCAGCAGGCCAATGGCCGTGGTCGACACCCCCATCAGCAGCAACGAAGCAACCAGGGTCGACTTGCGGCCGATGCGGTCGCCAAAGTGGCCGAACAGTGCCGAGCCCAATGGCCGGGCCATGAAGGCGATACCGAACGTGAGGAAAGCCGCCAGCATCTGTGCGGTGCCCGACCCGGACGGGAAGAACACCGGGCCGATCACCAGCGCGGCCGCCGTGGCGTAGACGTAGAAATCATAGAATTCGATGGCGGTGCCGATGAAACTGGCGGTGGCCACCCGCGCAGGCGAGTTGACCGGGGCTGCCGGGGTCGAGTCGGTGTAGGTAGTGCTGGTCGTCATGTGTAGGTCCCTGACAGTCGGATACTCCATGGGCAATCCACGCAGTGCCAGGCAGGCACGGGCGCGCGGACGCCGGAGCGTATTGTTGTAAGTCGCTCGACTGACGATGGCCCAGGGGATAGGGAGGGGGACGGCGCTGTTCAGGGTGTTGAAACAGGACCGCAGGGGTGTCAGTGAAGCGGACTGGCCGTGTGGCGCCGAGTGCGGGTAGCGGGCGGGACGGCAGGGCTGGGTAAGCGTGACCGGAGTATAGCTAGCGGGTCACGGTCCAGACCAGTACCTTGCTGGCACAATTGTCCTCGGTTTCGAGGATCTCCATGCGGTAGCGGCCGATCTTCAGGCACACCGCGCTGGCCGGTATGCTCTCCAGTGCTTCGGTGACCAGGCCATTGAGGGTCTTCGGCCCGCCATCGCAGGGCAGGTGCCAGCCCAGGCTGCGGTTGAGATCACGCAGCGAGGCGGTGCCTTCGATGACGAAGCGGCCATCGGCCTGCGGGTGAATGTGCGGGTTGTCCTGGCTTTGCTCGTCTTCGAACTCGCCGACGATCTCTTCGAGAATGTCCTCGAGGGTGACGATGCCGAGGACCTCGCCGTATTCGTCGACCACCACGCCGAGCCGGCGCTGTTGCTTGTGGAAATTGAGCAGTTGCATCTGCAGTGGCGTGCTTTCGGGCACGAAGTACGGCTCGTAGCAGGCAGCGTGCAGGGCTTGCAGGGTGAGTTCGGCGTGGGGCAACAGGTGGCTGATCAGCTTGGTGTTGAGTACCGCCTCAACCTGATTGATGTCGTTGTGATACACCGGCAAACGGGTGTGCCGACTGACGATCAACTGCTCGATGATGCGCTCGATCGGGTCGTCCAGGTTGACCCCGTCGACTTCGTTGCGCGGCACCAGGATGTCGTTGACGGTGACCTTGTCCAGCGCTTGCAGGCCTTCGATCAGACCGTGGCGGTTGAACGCGTGGAGCTCGTCCTGATCCTCTTCATCCTCGTCCTGCGCGTGCAGGGCAACCGCTGTTGGCTGGGCGCGGAATGGGCGCAGGATCAGCTTGGCGCTGCCGTCGAGCAGGCATGCCAGCGGTTGCAGGATGGCCAGCGGCAGTTTCAGCAGGCTGGCGCCGAAGCTGACGAAGGCCTGCGGGTTGCGCCGGGCCAGACGCCTGGGCAGGTACTCGGCGAGTACCAGCAGGACCAGCGCGGCCGTCAGGCCACCCGCCCAGAAACCATGATCGCCGCTATGGTGCTGGCCGATCAGGCAGGCCAGGCCCAGTACCAGCAGCTTGCCCAGGCTGGCGCCAAACACCAGGGCCTGCGCGGGCAGGGCGGGTTCTGCCGAATCTGTGCCACGCGCCTGGCCAGTGAGTAGCTGGCGCGCCGCGTCGACGGTGCTGAACAGCACCGCCCACAGCAGCGCCAAGGCCAGGGTGGCTAACAGTGGCGCGTGCAACTGGACGAACGGCAGGCTATCCATAGGTGACCGTCAGATATGCAGGATGAATTCGCGTACCAGCTTGCTGCCGAAATAGGCCAGCATCAGCAGGCAGAAGCCGGCCAGGGTCCAGCGGATCGCCTTGTGGCCACGCCAGCCGAGGCGTGTGCGACCCCACAAGAGCACGCTGAACACGATCCAGGCGATGCACGCGAGCAAGGTCTTGTGCACCAGGTGCTGGGCGAACAGGTTGTCGAGGAACAGCCAGCCAGAGATCAGCGACAGCGAGAGCAGGACCCAGCCGGTCCAGAGAAAACCGAACAGCAGGCTTTCCATGGTTTGCAGCGGCGGGAAGTTGCGAATCAGCCCGGACGGGTGCTTGTGCTTGAGCTGGTGGTCCTGTAGCAGCAACAGCAGGGCCTGGAACACGGCAATGGTGAACAGCCCGTAGGCCAGGATCGACAGCAGGATGTGCGCGAGGATGCCGGGCTCTTCGTTGATCAGCGGCACGGTGCCCGGCGGCGCGAACTGGGCCAGCAGGGCGGTGATCGCGCCGAGCGGGAACAGCAGGATCAGCAGGTTTTCCACCGGGATGCGCAGGCAGGCCAGCAGCGTCAGGCTGATCACGGCAACGGCGATCAGGCTCGATGCACTGAAGAAGTCCAGGCTCAGGCCGAGCGGGGTAATCAGCTGGAAGAACAGGGCACCGCCCTGGGCAATCACGGCAATTGCTCCCAGCAGGCCGAGCAGCCGTTTGTCGGCACGGGTGCCCTGGGCCAGGCGGCTGCCGTGGTAGAACGCGGCAACTATATAGAGGCCGGCGGCGATCAGGTTGGGGATGAGGCTGGGTGAAGAGAGCATAAGTCCTGGTAGGCAAGCCCTGAAAGAGACGGAGTTTGGCATAGAACGCGTCTGCCAAGGAAGACCGATGGCAGGCCTGGCGGCATTGATGCCGGTACATCCATCCGAGCATGGTGTGCGCAGCCACAACTCTTCGCTATAATCGCCGGCTTGCTGTGCCCCGCGCGTGTCCAAATTCCGCCAGGGCGCCTGACAAACCTCGGCTTTGCCAAGCCTGAAAGGATCACCATGTTCGAAAACCTGACCGACCGCCTGTCACAGACGCTGCGCCATGTCACCGGCAAGGCCAAGCTGACCGAAGACAACATCAAGGACACGTTGCGCGAAGTGCGCATGGCGCTGCTCGAGGCCGACGTCGCCCTGCCGGTGGTCAAGGATTTCGTCAACAGCATCAAGGAACGCGCGGTCGGCACCGAAGTCTCGCGCAGCCTGACGCCGGGCCAGGCGTTCGTGAAGATCGTCCAGGCCGAGCTTGAAAGCCTGATGGGCGCGGCCAACGAAGACCTCGCCCTCAACGCCACCCCGCCTGCCGTGGTACTGATGGCCGGCCTGCAGGGTGCGGGCAAGACCACCACCGCAGGCAAGCTGGCGCGCTTCCTTAAAGAGCGCAAGAAAAAGACCGTCATGGTGGTCTCCGCCGACGTCTACCGCCCGGCAGCGATCAAACAGCTGGAAACCCTGGCCAATGAGGTCGGGGTGACCTTCTTCCCGTCCGACATCAGCCAGAAGCCGGTGGCCATTGCTGAAGCGGCCATCCGCGAGGCCAAGCTCAAGTTCATCGACGTGGTCATCCTCGACACCGCCGGCCGTCTGCACATCGACGCCGACATGATGGATGAGATCAAGGCCCTGCACGCCGCAGTCAAGCCGGTCGAAACCCTGTTCGTGGTCGACGCCATGACCGGCCAGGACGCCGCCAACACCGCCAAGGCCTTTGGCGATGCACTGCCGCTGACGGGCGTGGTGCTGACCAAGGTCGACGGTGATGCCCGTGGCGGTGCCGCACTGTCGGTGCGCGCCATCACCGGCAAGCCGATCAAGTTCATCGGTATGGGCGAGAAGAGCGAAGCGCTCGAGCCGTTCCACCCTGACCGTATCGCCTCGCGGATCCTCGGCATGGGTGACGTGCTCAGCCTGATCGAACAGGCCGAGCAGAATATCGACAAGGCCAAGGCCGACAAGCTTGCCAAGAAGCTCAAGAAGGGCAAGGGCTTCGACCTCGAAGACTTCCGCGACCAGCTGCAGCAAATGAAGAACATGGGCGGTCTGGGCGGGCTGATGGACAAGCTGCCGAGCATTGGCGGCGTCAACCTGTCGCAGATGGGCAACGCCCAGGGCGCGGCCGAGAAGCAGTTCAAGCAGATGGAGGCGATGATCAACTCCATGACCCCGGCCGAGCGCCGTGACCCTGAGCTGATCAGCGGTTCGCGCAAACGCCGTATCGCCCTCGGTTCTGGCACCCAGGTGCAGGACGTCGGCCGCTTGATCAAGCAGCACAAGCAAATGCAGAAGATGATGAAGAAATTCTCCACCAAGGGCGGCATGTCGAAGATGATGCGCGGCCTTGGCGGCATGATGCCGGGTGGCGGCATGCCCAAGCTGTAAACCGATTCAGGTCAGTGGCGGCAACTGCGCCGCTGCCCGGAACCCCGCTTCGGCGGGAATACCGCTGCCTTTTATAGAGAGAGGCAGCTTAATAGCAGATCTGCAGGCTGGCCTTTTTCCTTGAAGTAAAAAGGCATTTGCAAAAGTCCGTATATTCCTTGAGAATATGCGGCCTTTCGGGCACCCGTGTGCCCGCTGTGCATCATGATTTGCAGCACCGACTACAGGAACGATGTTCAATGCTTACCATTCGTCTTGCCCGTGGCGGCTCCAAAAAGCGCCCGTTCTACCAACTGACCGTAACCGACTCGCGCAACCCGCGTGACGGCTCCCACATCGAACAGGTTGGCTTCTTCAACCCGATCGCCCGTGGTCAGGAAGTTCGTCTGTCCGTTAAACAAGACCGTGTTGCTCACTGGTTGAGCGTCGGCGCACAGCCGTCTGAGCGTGTTGCTCAGCTGCTGAAGGAAGCTGCCAAGGCTGCTGCCTGAACAGTATGAACGCGACGCCAGAAAAGGCTGACGACCTCATCGTCGTTGGCAAGATTTTTTCGGTTCACGGCGTTCGCGGCGAGGTGAAGGTGTACTCCTTTACCGATCCGATTGAAAACCTGTTGGATTACCGTGACTGGACGCTTCGGCGCGAAGGCTCGGTCAAGCAGGTAGAGCTGGTCAGTGGCCGTTCCAATAAAAAGGAGCTGGTCGCCAAGCTCAAAGGGCTCGACGATCGTGATGAAGCGCGTCTTCTGAGCGGTTACGAGATTTGCATCTCGCGCAGCCTTTTGCCCAACCTGACGGACGACGAGTACTACTGGTACCAGTTGGTCGGTCTGAAAGTCATCAACCAGGACGAACAGCTGTTCGGCACGGTTGATCACCTGTTGGAGACCGGCGCGAACGATGTAATGGTGGTCAAGCCTTGCGCAGGCAGCCTGGATGACCGTGAGCGCTTGTTGCCCTATACGGCGCAATGTGTGCTGACAGTCGACCTCGAAGCCGGTGTGATGCGGGTCGAATGGGACGCGGATTTCTAACTGATGGGTAACCTTCGCGTAGAAGTCATCACGTTGTTCCCCGAGATGTTCTCGGCCATTACTGAGTACGGCATTACCAGCCGCGCGGTGAAGCAGGGCTTGTTGCAAGTCACTTGCTGGAATCCGCGGGACTACACCAGTGATCGCCACCACACGGTGGATGATCGGCCTTTTGGCGGTGGTCCGGGGATGGTGATGAAGATCAAGCCTCTGGAAGATGCCCTGGCCAGTGCCAGGCAAGCGACCGGAGCAGCGGCAAAGGTAATTTACCTTTCGCCACAAGGCCGCAAGCTGGATCAGCAAGCGGTCAAAGGCTTGGCCGAACAGGCATCGTTGATCCTGATCGCCGGCCGTTATGAAGGCATTGACGAGCGTTTTATTGATGCTTATGTCGATGAAGAGTGGTCGATTGGGGACTATGTGCTTTCCGGTGGTGAGCTGCCGGCCATGGTACTGATCGATGCGGTTACGCGGCTGCTGCCCGGAGCTTTAGGGCATGTAGGCTCGGCGGAGGAAGACTCCTTCACCGATGGCTTGCTGGATTGCCCGCACTACACCCGACCTGAGGTGTATGCGGATCAGCGTGTACCCGACGTGTTGCTAAGTGGCAACCATGCACATATCCGGCGATGGCGGATGAAGCAGTCCCTTGGTAGGACCTTCGAACGACGCGCCGATCTTCTGGAAAGTCGCTCACTTTCTGGAGAAGAGAAGAAGCTGCTCGAGGAATACCTCCGCGAGCGGAACGATAGTTAACGTATCGATGGTGGATCACGTTTATCCACCTTAGGAGCACAGCATGACTAACAAAATCATCCAGCAGCTCGAAGCAGAGCAGATGAGCAAGGAAATCCCGACCTTCGCACCAGGCGACACCGTTGTCGTCCAGGTTAAAGTGAAGGAAGGTGATCGTTCCCGTCTGCAGGCGTTCGAAGGCGTTGTCATCGCCAAGCGTAACCGCGGTCTGAACAGCGCTTTCACCGTGCGCAAGATCTCCAGCGGCGTTGGCGTTGAGCGTACCTTCCAGACCTACAGCCCGCAGATCGACAGCCTGGCCGTGAAACGTCGTGGTGACGTGCGTAAAGCCAAGCTGTACTACCTGCGTGACCTGTCCGGCAAAGCCGCTCGCATCAAAGAAAAACTGTCCTGAGTACAGTTTGACGGGTGGCTGCGGCCACCCTGCGAGAAAAAAAGCAGCCTTCGGGCTGCTTTTTTGCTTTATGAAACCTTGCCATTGCGATGTGACATAACCATGACCAGCAGCCGAGACCAGGAAATCCAGCGCCGCACCGAGCTATCGGTGACGCGCGTGACCAAGGCGGTGTTCCCCAATACCACCAATCACCACAACACCCTGTTCGGCGGGACTGCCCTGGCCTGGATGGACGAGGTGTCGTTTATTGCCGCCACGCGTTTCTGCCGGCTGCCGCTGGTGACGGTGTCGACCGATCGTATCGACTTCAAGCACCCGATCCCGGCGGGCTCGATCGTCGAGCTGGTCGGCAGCGTGGTCAAGGTGGGCAATACCAGTTTGCAGGTGCAGGTCGATGTGTTCGTCGAGAACATGTACCTGGATGGGCGTGAGCGGGCGATTCATGGGGTGTTCAGCTTCGTCGCCATTGATGAGGACAAGCGCCCGGTGCCGGTGCTGGCTGAGGCCTGATAGTATCGCGTGGTCTGTGCTTGCCCCGCGAAGAGGCCAGTACAGACAAGCGCATATTCACTGTGAAACACTGACGCCCACTCTTCTCATTCGACACCCTGCATGCCCGCCCTTGACCACCCCCTGATCGACCAGTTCCTCGACGCCCTGTGGCTGGAAAAAGGCCTCTCCGACAACACCCGCGCCTCTTATCGCAGCGACCTCGCCCTGTTCAACGGTTGGCTTGAAGAGCGTGGCGTAGCGCTGCCAGACGCCGCTCGTGAGCTGATCCTCGATCACCTGGCCTGGCGCCTCGATCAAGGTTACAAACCACGTTCCACCGCGCGTTTCATCTCCGGGTTGCGTGGCTTCTATCGGTATTTGCTGCGGGAAAAACTGATCGGCGTCGATCCGACCCTGCAGATCGATATGCCGCAACTGGGCAAACCACTGCCCAAGTCCCTGTCGGAGGCGGACGTCGAAGCCTTGCTGCAGGCGCCGGATCTCAGCGAAGCCATCGGCCAGCGCGACCGTGCCATGCTCGAAGTGCTCTACGCCTGCGGCTTGCGAGTAACCGAACTGGTCAGCCTGACCCTCGATCAGGTCAACCTGCGCCAAGGTGTGCTGCGCGTCATGGGCAAGGGCAGCAAGGAGCGTTTGGTGCCGATGGGCGAGGAGGCGGTGCTGTGGATCGAGCGCTACCTGCGCCAGGCCCGCGCCGAACTGCTCAATGAGCGTCCCAGCGATGTGCTGTTCCCCAGCTTGCGCGGTGAACAGATGACCCGGCAGACCTTCTGGCATCGGATCAAGCACCAGGCCATGGTCGCCGGTATCGACAAGTCGCTGTCGCCGCACACCCTGCGTCATGCGTTCGCAACCCACTTGCTCAACCATGGCGCCGACCTGCGCGTGGTACAGATGCTGTTGGGCCACAGCGACCTGTCGACCACGCAGATCTACACCCATGTAGCCAAGGCCCGCCTGCAACAGCTGCACGCCGAGCATCATCCGCGTGGATGAATGATTTTCATGTTCCGCCAAGCGGCGCCCAGGGACCATTCAGCGCGGGCCTGATGTGGTAGGCTTGGGCGGTTTGCACCAAGGGCCGCACGGTCGCCGCGATTATTTACGCAGGCGACGTCCTCCGGCCCCGTCCGTCTTCAGGAGTACCCCATGCGCGTGACCCAGATTTTCGCCGCCGCCGCCTTGGCGCTGGCCAGTACTTTCGCCTCCGCGGCGGCCACCGATGGCAACGCGGGCGCCGAACAGGCAATTCGCAAGACCCTGCAGACGCTCGAGCTGGAAGTCCCGGTCGAGAGCGTTGCCAGCAGCCCGCTCAATGGCCTCTATGAAGTCAAACTGCAGGGCGGTCGCGTGCTCTACGCCAGCGCCGATGGCCAGTTCGTCATGCAGGGCTATCTGTTCCAGATCCAGGATGGCAAGCCGGTCAACCTGACCGAGAAGACCGAGCGCCAGGGCGTCGCCAAGCTCATCAACGGCATTCCCGCCGCCGAGATGGTGGTTTATCCTGCCAAGGGCGAAACCAAGTCGCACATCACCGTATTCACCGACACCACCTGTCCGTACTGCCACAAGCTGCATGCCGAAGTGCCGGAGCTCAACCGTCGCGGTATCGAAGTGCGTTATGTCGCCTTCCCGCGCCAGGGCCTCGGCTCGCCGGGCGATGAGCAGTTGCAGGCGGTCTGGTGCTCCAGCGACCGCCAGGCGGCGATGGACAAGATGGTCGAAGGCAAAGAGATCAAGGCTGCCAAGTGCGCCAATCCGGTCGGCAAGCAGTTCCACCTGGGCCAGTCGATCGGGGTCAATGGCACGCCGGCGATCGTGCTCGAGAACGGTCAGGTGATTCCGGGTTACCAGCCGGCGCCACAAGTGGCCAAATTGGCCCTTGCCGGTGATGCAAAAGCTGCCAAGTAATTCATTCAGTACGCCGTCGTCATGGGGTGACGGCAATGTTTCACGGTCGGCGCAGGTGCCGGCCGTTCAATGGGGAGTTCACAGTGAAACCGGTCAAAGTAGGCATCTGTGGGTTGGGGACCGTCGGTGGCGGAACCTTCAATGTACTTCAGCGCAACGCCGAGGAGATTGCCCGCCGTGCCGGGCGCGGTATTGAAGTTGCACAGATCGCCATGCGCTCGCAGAACCCGAACTGCCAGATTACCGGTACCCCCATTACCGCTGATGTGTTCGAGGTCGCGTGCAACCCGGAGATTGATATCGTCATCGAACTGATCGGCGGCTACACGATTGCCCGCGATCTGGTCCTGAAAGCCATTGAAAACGGCAAGCACGTGGTGACCGCGAACAAGGCGCTGATTGCCGTGCACGGCAACGAAATCTTCGCCAAGGCGCGCGAGAAGGGCGTCATCGTCGCCTTTGAAGCGGCCGTGGCCGGTGGCATCCCGGTAATCAAGGCTATCCGTGAAGGCCTTTCGGCCAACCGCATCAACTGGCTGGCGGGGATCATCAACGGCACCGGTAACTTCATCCTCACTGAAATGCGTGAGAAGGGCCGCACCTTCCCGGATGTTCTCGCCGAAGCGCAGGCCCTGGGTTACGCCGAAGCCGACCCGACTTTCGACGTCGAAGGTATCGATGCGGCGCACAAGCTGACCATCCTTGCCTCGATCGCCTTTGGTATTCCGCTGCAGTTCGACAAGGCCTACACCGAGGGCATCACTCAGCTGACCACCGCTGACGTCAACTACGCCGAAGCGTTGGGCTACCGCATCAAGCACCTGGGCGTTGCCCGCAGCACCCCGGCTGGCATCGAGCTGCGCGTGCACCCGACGCTGATCCCGGCCGACCGCCTGATCGCCAACGTCAATGGCGTGATGAACGCCGTGATGGTCAACGGCGACGCAGCCGGTTCGACCCTGTACTACGGCGCCGGCGCCGGCATGGAGCCGACCGCCTCGTCGGTGGTCGCCGACCTGGTCGACGTGGTCCGTGCGATGACCTCCGACCCGGAGAACCGCGTGCCGCACCTGGCCTTCCAGCCCGATTCGCTGTCTGCTCACCCGATCCTGCCGATCGAAGCCTGCGAGAGCTCCTACTACCTGCGCATCCAGGCCAAGGACCATCCGGGCGTACTGGCCCAGGTCGCGAGCATCCTCTCCGAGCGCGGTATCAACATCGAGTCGATCATGCAGAAGGAAGCCGAGGAGCAGGATGGCCTGGTGCCGATGATCCTGGTCACTCACCGCGTGGTCGAGCAGGGCATCAACGATGCAATCGTCGCCCTGGAAGCTCTGCAGGATGTGGTCGGCAAGGTCGTGCGCATTCGCGTCGAACAGCTCAACTAATTTCGCCTTCGGGCCGCCTGTGCGGCCCGGGCTCCAGCATCGAAGGTTTGCATCCATGCGTTATATCAGTACTCGCGGCCAGGCCCCGGCCCTGAACTTCGAAGATGTCCTGCTCGCAGGCCTGGCCACTGACGGCGGCCTGTATGTGCCAGAGAACCTGCCACGCTTCACCCAGGAAGAGATCGCCTCGTGGGCCGGCCTGCCGTATCACGAGCTGGCCTTCCGGGTCATGCGCCCGTTCGTCACCGGCAGCATCGCCGATGCCGATTTCAAGAAGATCCTCGAAGAAACCTACGGCGCGTTTTCTCACGCCGCAGTGGCACCGCTGCGCCAGCTGAACAGCAACGAGTGGGTCCTGGAGCTGTTCCACGGCCCGACCCTGGCGTTCAAGGACTTCGCCCTGCAACTGCTCGGCCGCTTGCTCGATCATGTTCTGGCCAAGCGCGGCGAGCGCGTGGTTATCGTCGGCGCCACCAGTGGTGACACGGGGTCGGCTGCGATCGAAGGCTGCCGCCGCTGCGACAACGTCGACATCTTCATCCTTCACCCGCACCAGCGTGTGTCGGAAGTTCAGCGTCGGCAGATGACCTCGATCTTTGGCGAGAACATCCACAACATCGCCATCGAAGGTAACTTCGACGACTGCCAGGAGATGGTCAAGGCCAGCTTTGCCGACCAGTCGTTCCTCAAGGGCACCCGCCTGGTCGCGGTCAACTCGATCAACTGGGCGCGGATCATGGCCCAGATCGTCTACTACTTCCATGCAGCCCTGCAGTTGGGCGGCCCGGCGCGTTCGATCGCGTTCTCGGTGCCGACCGGTAACTTCGGCGACATCTTCGCCGGTTACCTGGCGCGCAACATGGGCCTGCCGATCAGCCAGCTGGTTGTGGCGACCAACCGCAACGACATCCTGCACCGCTTCATGAGCGGCAACCAGTACGTCAAGGACACCCTGCACGCGACCCTGTCGCCGTCGATGGACATCATGGTCTCGTCCAACTTCGAGCGCCTGCTGTTCGACCTGCATGGCCGTAATGGCGCTGCGATTGCCGAGCTGATGGCCAACTTCAAGCAAGGTGGCGGTTTCAGCGTCGACGAAGACCGTTGGACCGAAGCGCGCAAATTGTTTGACTCGTTGGCGGTCAGCGACGAAGAGACCTGCGAAACCATCGCTGAAGTCTTCGCCAGCACCGGTGAAGTGCTTGATCCGCACACTGCGATTGGGGTCAAGGCTGCCCGTGAATGCCGTCGTAGCCTGGATACCCCGATGGTGGTGCTGGGCACTGCGCATCCGGTCAAGTTCCCTGAGGCAGTGGAGAAGGCTGGTGTGGGCAAGGCGTTGGAGTTGCCGACGCACCTGACTGATCTGTTCAGCCGTGAAGAGCGTTGTACGGTATTGCCTAACGATCTGAAGGCGGTGCAGGCGTTTGTCAGCCAGCATGGCAATCGTGGTAAGCCGTTGTAAGCGGTAGCCGCAGTATTGAAAAAGCCCATCCTTGAGATGGGCTTTTTTCACGGATTGTTGGGGAGATGATCTGTTGGCTTGGCTTGGCTTGGCTTGGCTTGGCTTGCTTAGGAATTGTGGGCTTATCCATTTGATGTGCTGCCGCTTCTGGCCCCTTCCGCCCTTACGGCGGGTCACTTTTATCCGCTCATAAATGAACCGCCTGCTCCTGCATCCTCCTGCAGTCGCGAAGTTACGGGCGGCGTTTGGGTTGGCGTTGTCTTCGATAGTGGCTGCGGTGGTGGATATTCGGGCCTCTTCGCGGGACAAGCCCGCTCCTACAGGTACAGCGCCGGTTTTGAATTCGGCGTAATCCCTGTAGGAGCGGGCTTGCCCCGCGAAGAGGCCGGTACTACCAATGCAAATCGCAGGGCGTAGCCCTGCCCAGCCACCCCACAAATCCGCTCATAAATAAACCGCCTACTCCTGCATCCTCCGTAACCGTCCGGCGAACTCACCTTCCGAACTCCAGCTTTAAGGGCGATGGTGTCCGCGTATTTTTAAGCGGACGCGATCGCCCTTATCGCCAGGATTTCCATGCGCCAACGAAGCTCTTATCCGAAACCGTTCAAAGCCCAAGTCGTTCAGGAATGCCTGCAACCTGGGGCCACTGTCTCAAGTGTCGCCATCAGCCACGGCATCAATGCCAACGTCATCCGAAAATGGATGCCGCTCTATCGAGACCAGCCCGCAGCGACTTCACTACCGGCATTCGTCCCGCTAAAAGCCGTACCTAAACGGCCAGCCGAAGCGTCAGTGATCATCGAGTTGCCCATGGCCGGCCAAGTGATCACAGTGAAATGGCCAACCTCAGATCCCGAGGGCTGCGCGCAATTTATCCGGGCTGTCGCTCAATGATCCGCATCGATGCAATCTGGCTGGCCACCGAGCCGATGGATATGCGCGCCGGCACCGAAACCGCATTAGCCCGGGTGATCGCAGTGTTCGGTGCGGCGAAGCCGCACTGCGCCTATCTGTTCGCCAATCGTCGGGCTAACCGGATGAAAGTACTGGTGCACGATGGCGTGGGCGTCTGGCTTGCGGCGCGGCGACTGAACCAAGGCAAGTTTCACTGGCCCGGAATTCGCCACGGCTGCGAGGTCGAACTCGACAGCGAACAACTCCAGGCGTTGGTACTGGGTTTGCCGTGGCAGCGAGTCGGTACGGGTGGCGTGATCAGCATGCTGTAATCGCCGGCCATTTGACCGGTCTGCTTGTCGTCGTTTCGGGCCTGCTCTGGCACAATCGGCGGCATGACTTTCTCGCCCAACCTCGACCAGATGACCCCGGAACAGCTCCGTGCCTTAGCGGCACAGGCGCTGCAGTTGCAGTCCCAAGTCGAGGCGATGAGCAGGAAGATCCAGAACGATGAAATCCTCATCGAACAGTTCAAGTTCGAAATCGCCCTGCTCAAGCGCCACAAGTTTGCTAAGCGCAGCGAGCAAATCAGCCCGGCGCAAGGCAGCTTGCTGGACGACCTGCTCGACACAGACCTTGAAGCTATCGCAGCAGAACTGAAACAGCTCCTTCCAGCTTCGCCACAAGCCGAGCCACGGCAATCTCCGAAACGTGCGCCATTGCCGCCGCAGTTTCCACGCACAGTGATTCGTCACGAACCCGAAGACACTCAGTGCGCCTGTGGCTGCCAACTTCAGCGCATCGGCGAAGACGTCAGCGAGAAGCTGGATTACACGCCGGGCGTGTTCACTGTCGAGCAACATGTGCGTGGCAAATGGGCCTGCCGTCAGTGCGAGATACTGATGCAGGCGCCGGTGCCGGCGCAGGTTATCGACAAAGGTATCCCGACCGCAGGCTTGTTGGCCCACGTGATGGTGGCGAAGTTTGCCGACCACTTGCCGCTGTACCGGCAGGAGAAAATCTTTGGCCGCGCGGGGCTGGCAATCGCTCGTTCGACCCTGGCCCAGTGGGTCGGACAAACCGGTGTGCGGCTCCAGCCGCTGGTCGATGCACTGCGTGAAGCCGTTCTGAACCAGGGCGTGATTCACGCTGATGAAACGCCGGTGCAAATGCTTGCGCCGGGCGAGAAGAAAACCCACCGAGCCTATGTCTGGGCCTACAGCACGACGCCGTTTTCGGCGCTCAAGGCGGTGGTCTACGACTTCAGCCCAAGCCGTGCTGGCGAACACGCGCGTAACTTCCTGGGCGACTGGAACGGCAAGCTGGTTTGCGATGACTTCGCTGGTTATAAAGCTGGTTTTGAGCAAGGCATCACTGAGATCGGCTGCATGGCCCACGCCCGTCGCAAGTTTTTCGATCTGCATGTGGCGAACAAAAGTCAGCTAGCCGAACAGGCGTTGCACTCGATCAGCGGCCTGTACGAGGTGGAACGCCAGGCGCGGGACATGAGTGATGAAGATCGCTGGCGAATACGTCAGGAAATGGCGGTACCGATCAGTAAAAAATTGCATGACTGGATGTTGGCCCAGCGCGACCTGGTGCCCAACGGATCAGCCACGGCCAAAGCCCTCGACTACAGCCTGAAACGCTGGGTAGCGCTGACGCGCTACCTGGACGATGGTGCTGTGCCCATCGACAACAACCAAGTTGAAAACCAGATACGGCCATGGGCACTCGGGCGCTCGAACTGGTTATTTGCCGGGTCGTTGCGCAGCGGCAAACGAGCAGCTGCAATCATGAGCCTGATCCAATCGGCGCGCATGAGTGGGCATGATCCATATGCCTATCTCAAAGATGTACTGACGCGGTTGCCGACGCAACGGGCCAGTGAGATCGGGCAACTGTTACCGCATCAGTGGGTGTCTGCCTAACTTACGCAAGGTGAGTTGGGCGGACGCTTACCATCCTCCTGCAGTCGCGAAGTTACGGGCGGCGTTTGGGCTGGCGTTGTCTTCGATAGTGGCTGCAGTGGTGGATATTCGGGCCTCTTCGCGGGACAAGCCCGCTCCTACAGGTATTGCGCAAATTTTGAATTCGGCGTAATCCCTGTAGGAGCGGGCTTGCCCGAAGAGGCCGGTACTACCAATGCAAATCGCAGGGCGCAGCCCTGCCCAGCCACCCCACAAATCCGCTCATAAATAAGCCGCCTACTCCTGCATCCTCCTGCAGTCGCGAAGTTACGGGCGGCGTTTGGGCTGGCGTTGTCTTCGATAGTGGCTGCGGTGGTGGATATTCGGGCCTCTTCGCGGGGCAAGCCCGCTCCTACAGGTACAGCGCCGGTTTTGAATTCGGCGCAATCCTGTAGGAGCGGGCTTGTCCCGCGAAGAGGCCGGTACTGCCAATGCAAATCGCAGGGCGCAGCCCTGCCAGCCACCCCACAAATCCGCTGGTAGATAAACAAAGCGAGAGCGCAGCGATTCGCCAGCCGTTGCCCTGGCTGTTGATCTTGATCTTGATCTTGATCTTGATCTTGCTCTTGATCTACCAGCGACTTCAGGAGGCCGAGTGGAGGTCTTGCGCAGGGAGGTGGAGGCCATGGATGGCCGGAAAGCGCTGAGGCCCAGGATGGGCCGTACAGCGCGGTCCTCCCGGAGCAAGACCGGAGCGAGGGAACCCGTAGCGCAGCGAAGGGCCGGATGCAGGAGCAAGCGGTTTTTGGTTACTTTTTTCCAAGAAAAAAAGTGACCCGCCGTAAGGGCGGAAGGGGCCCGAAAAGCCACCACATCAAATAGATAAGCCCCCACCCCAAAAGCCCCAACCCCAAAGGCGAACTCAAGCCAGGCGCAATTCCAATAGAACTTTAAAGTGGGAATTGTTCCCCAACACTTTCAGACATTTCTGAATGTAAAGCGACAATCGTTTTTCTACAGTGGCGGGTCACTTGGTCAGGGCGCAAGGCGCTCGGGAGCGACCCATGAACCGGCTCAATATCCTGATCTACCAGGCAAGCCCTTGCCATCAGATCACCCTGCACCAGGCGTGTAACGCTCAAGGTGTGTTCAATGTTCGCGTAGCCGAACATCTGCCTGCCGCCATGGCCTGCCTGGGCAGCACCCGTCGCTGTGACCTGTTGGTCCTGGACCACGCCATGCCCGCTGGCGAAAGCAACGCCTTGCTTGAACAACTGAGCCAGGTCGCCGCCCCCAAGGCTCTGTTGTTCGTAGGAACCCGCCGTCCAGGTACACCAGATTGCGCTGCCATGGCCCGCAGACAAGGCTTGTGGGTTATCGCCGAACTGCCATGGCCGTTGTCTACGCCAGCCCTGCGGCATGCCTTGATACGCATCCAGGGATCCAGCCCAAGGTCCGCTCAGAGCGAGTTTCAAACTGTCATGTTGCCCGCGCATGCTCACTGAAAGGGCCCGCAGTGACGAACTTTGTACTGCGCCTGAAGGTCAGTACCGATAAGTCCCCCACCTAAGTGAGTACGCCGGATGGAAAGAATCTGCAGACTGCTCAACCAAGCCTTGACCCCCTATCAGGCCCAGCTCAGTGCGATTGATGCCAGCGGCCATCATCAGTTGACCGTCATTGACAGCCAGGGCGCGCTGACCTTGCAACGGGCCGTGAGCCCGCGCCAACTGCTGGAGCAAAGCCTTTTGATCGACCTGGTCGACGGTTTGCACCGCGATCTGCAAATTGCCGAGGGGCGTCTGCAGCCGTGCGTTATCGCCGCGTTGCAGCATCAGCAACACATTCATGGAACCTTCGCCTGAGACAACCGTCAGATGCGGTAATGGCAGCCCATCGACGCTTTGCTCCGGTTTCGACAGGCTGTCACGGGAAGCCCTTCCAGGCTTTCGATTCGCCCCGGTCGTCCTCCCCAGCGACCGGGGTTTCTTTTGTCTGCCGTAAATGCCCGACTCAAGGATCAGCAGGCGCTTCGCCGGCCAGATCATCGACTCGTTGGCGGGCTTGGCGCAGATAATTCTCACGCAGTTCCGGATCGAGCCAGCGCGCATAGAACCCAGGCAGGGTGTCTCGGCGCAAAGCCGGTAACAGCGTATCGATGTGCTTGATCGCCTCGCGTCCCAGCGGCGTGTCGGAACAGGCGACATGCAGAAACTGATATTGATGGACGCCTTGGATCGGGTAGAACAGGTAGTCGTCCAGCGGTCCGCCTTGCTGCTGGACCAGATAACGCACCTCCGGCCAGTAGCCCAGTAACAATTGCAGACGCCCCAGTTGTTGCATCTGCAGCAGGTTGGCGGTTGCATCGTTGCCGTAATGGCGGCTGAGGGCGCCTTCGGGCAGTTGGCGCAGCATTTCATCCACCTGCGCGCTGTAGCTGCGCTCGGCGACGATGCCCAGTTTGAGCTGAGTCTGCGCCAGCAGTGCCTTTAGATCGACCTGCTGGGCACTGAGGAAGGGCTCGATCATGCTCTGGTCGTGCTTGCGTACCAGCAGGCCGCTGCTCAACACGCCCAGTGTCGGCTGCGAGAAGCGAGCAAACTTGGCTCGCTCTGGCGTCCACAACAAGGTCGGGTCGCAGGTGAAGCTGGGCTCCTGCAGCATCTGGATGCCGCGTGCGCGATTGACCCGAACGACACTGTGCTCGTACTCGGGCATCTGCTCGATCAGCAGCGCCAGCATGCTGTCGATCACGCCCTGGCCTTTTTCCGGGCCTTCGAAGATGGTGAAAGGGGGCAAGTCGCGGACCAGCCACAGCAAGCGCTCCTTGGCCTCGGCCATGAGCGGTAACAGGGTGCAGATAATCAGCGAGAGGAGGAGCCGGCCGGCACGTCTGGGCATGAATGATGGCGCCGGCTCAGACCGCGCCTGCCTCGCGCAGACGGGCGATCGCAGCCGGGTCGTAGCCCAGCCCGGCAAGTACCGACTCGGTGTGCTCGCCCAGCGCAGGGCCTACCCATTCAGTGGAGCCGGGGGTGTCCGACAGCTTGGGCACGATGCCAGGCATCTTGAACGGCTTGCCGTCCGGCAGTCGGCCTTGAAGGAACATCTCACGAGCCAGGAACTGTGGGTCGCTGAACATATCTTCGGCCGAATAGATCCGGCTGGCCGGCACTTCGGCAGCGGTCAGCGCCTGCATCACCTGCTCCAGTGGCAGGCCATTGACCCAGCGGTCGATCACCCCGTACAGCTCATCGCGGCGCAGGTCGCGGCCGTCGTTGCTGGCCAGGCCTGGGTCGCTGGCCAGGTCATCACGACCAATAGCGAGCATCAAGCGTTTGAAAATCGCGTCGCCGTTGGCGCCGATCTGGACATGCTTGCCGTCGGCACTGGTATGGATGCAAGAAGGGGTGATGCCCGGCATGATGTTGCCGGTGCGCTCGCGGATGAAGCCAAACACGTCGAACTCGGGGACCATGCTCTCCATCATGGCGAAGATCGCTTCATACAGCGCAACATCCACCACTTGCCCTTCGCCGCCGTTCACTTCGCGGTGTCGCAATGCCATCAGTGCGCCAATCACGCCCCACAAGGCCGCGATCGAGTCGCCGATGGAAATGCCGGTGCGTACCGGCGGGCGATCCTCGAAGCCGGTGATGTAGCGCAGCCCGCCCATCGACTCACCCACCGCGCCAAAGCCTGGCTGGTCTTTCATTGGCCCGGTCTGGCCGAAACCGGACAACCGCACCATGACCAGGCGCGGGTTGAGTGCATGCAGCACATCCCAACCCAGGCCGAGTTTTTCCAGCACGCCGGGGCGGAAATTCTCGATCAGAATGTCGGCCTCGGCCAGCAGCCGCTTGAGGATTTCGCGGCCCTCGTCATGCTTGAGGTTGAGGGTCAGCGATTGCTTGTTGCGGGCCTGTACGAACCACCACAGCGAGGTGCCCTCATAAAGCTTGCGCCACTTGCGCAACGGATCGCCGCCGTCGGGCGACTCCACCTTGATCACCTCGGCGCCGAATTCGGCGCAGATGCGCGAGGCGAATGGGCCGGCGATCAGGGTACCGAGCTCGATGACTTTGAGGCCGGCGAGGGGTTTGCTGGGCGTGGGCATGAGGCATCCGTGGCAAATGGGCGGAGGGGTGGTTTTATCATAGGTCGCCAGCGGCAGATACTGCTGCGACGCAAGGAAGGCAGGATCAGTTAGACTGGGCGACTTTTCTCTTGCAAGAAGCCCGTTTGCCATGGCCCAGCCGTCCACCACCTACAAATTCGAACTGAACCTGACCGACCTCGATCGCGGCGTGTACGAAAGCGTCAAACAGACCATCGCCCGCCATCCTTCGGAAACCGAAGAGCGCATGGCCGTTCGTCTGCTGGCCTACGCGCTCTGGTACAACGAGCATCTGTCGTTTGGCCGGGGTTTGTCGGATGTCGACGAGCCTGCCCTGTGGGAAAAGAGCCTGGATGATCGTGTCCTGCACTGGATCGAAGTCGGTCAGCCAGATGCTGATCGCCTGACCTGGTGCTCGCGTCGTACCGAACGTACCAGCCTGTTGGCCTACGGCAGCCTGCGGGTCTGGGAGACCAAGGTGGTCGGCGCGGTGAAGAATCTGAAAAACCTCAACATCGCTGCCGTACCGCAGGATGTGCTGGAAATCCTCGCCAAGGACATGCCGCGCAGCATCAAGTGGGATGTGATGATCAGCGAAGGCACTGTGTTCGTTACCGACGACCGTGGCCAGCACGAAGTGCAGCTGCAGTGGCTGCTCGGTGAGCGTGGCTGACCTGAACCCTTATTGATTGACTGCTGAAGACCCCATGCGTATCGAACCCCGCCCGCTGCCGCCAACCCTGCCGTTTCTCGGCGCCCTGCCACCCTTGCTGACTCGCCTGTACGCCGCCCGTGGCGTGCAGTCCGAGGCCGAACTGGACAAGAGCCTGGCGCGCCTGCTGCCGTTTCAACAGCTCAAGGGCATCGACGCGGCGGTCGAGCTGCTGGTTGAGGCGCTGGACCAGGGGCAACGGATCCTGATCGTCGGCGACTTCGATGCCGACGGTGCTACAGCCAGTACCGTTGGCGTGCTTGGCCTGCGCCTTTTGGGCGCGGCCCACGTCGATTACCTGGTGCCGAACCGCTTCGAGTATGGCTATGGCCTGACCCCGGAGATCGTTGAAGTGGCACTGCAGCGTCAGCCGCAATTGTTGGTGACCGTCGATAACGGTATCTCCAGCGTGGAGGGGGTCGCGGCAGCCAAGGCTGCCGGGCTCAAGGTGCTGGTCACCGACCACCACCTGCCGGGCAACCAGTTGCCGGATGCCGATGCCATCGTCAACCCGAACCAGCCTGGCTGCGAGTTCCCGAGCAAGTCGCTGGCCGGTGTCGGGGTCATCTTCTATGTGCTGATGGCCCTGCGTGCGCGCCTGCGCAGCTTGGGCCGTTACCAGACCCAGGCGCAGCCGAACATCGGCGAGCTGCTGGACCTGGTCGCGCTGGGCAGTGTGGCCGACGTGGTGCCGCTGGATGCCAACAACCGTATCCTGGTCCACCAGGGGCTTGAGCGGATTCGCGCCGGCCGTGCCCGTGCTGGCCTCAAGGCAATTCTTGAAGTCGCCCGGCGTGATTACCAGCGCATTACCTCGACCGACCTGGGCTTCATTCTCGGCCCGCGGCTGAATGCTGCTGGACGGCTCGACGACATGAGCCTGGGAATCGAATGCCTGCTGTGTGACGACCCGGCCCTGGCGCGGGACATGGCCGAGCAGTTGGACGGCCTCAACCAGGACCGCAAATCCATCGAGCAGGGCATGCAGCGCGAAGCGCTGGCCCAGCTCAAGGACCTGCCTGTCGAGTCGATGCCCTATGGTCTGTGCCTGTTCGACGCTGATTGGCACCAAGGGGTGATCGGTATTCTCGCATCCCGGCTGAAAGAACGTTATCACCGCCCGACCATCGCTTTTGCCGATGCCGGGGAGGGCATGCTCAAGGGCTCCGCGCGGTCGGTCCCGGGCTTTCATATTCGTGATGCGCTGGATGCGGTGGCGGCGCGTCATCCGCAGCTGATCAGCAAGTTCGGCGGTCACGCGATGGCGGCGGGCTTGTCGCTGCCAGCGGAGAACTTCCCGGCGTTTGCCGAGGCGTTCGACGCAGAGACCCGGCGCCAGCTGTGTGAGGATGACCTGACTGGGCGGCTGCTGTCCGACGGCACCTTGGCGGTCGAGGAGTTTCATCTGGACCTGGCCAAGGCGCTGCGTAGCGCCGGGCCGTGGGGGCAGCACTTCCCCGAGCCACTGTTCCATGGCGTCTTCCAGCTGGTCGAGCAGCGGGTGGTCGGCGAGCGGCACCTGAAAGTGGTGCTCAAGAGCGAATGTGGGGCAGTCAGGCTGGATGGCATTGCCTTTGGCATTGACCGGGAGGTCTGGCCTAATCCGACGGTGCGTTGGGTGGAGTTGGCCTACAAACTGGATGTGAACGAGTTTCGTGGCAATGAGAGTGTGCAGTTGATGATTGCGCATATGGAGCCGCGGTGATGCTGTCAGTGAAGGGGGGACCGGGCTGACAGGGTCTTCAACAGCGCAGGGTGTGCTGGATGTGCTGGCCTCTTCGCGGGGCAAGCCCGCGCCTACCGATTTGGCGCTGGCCAGACGCTTGGCGCGGTACCTGTAGGCGCGGGCTTGTCCCGCGAAGAGGTCGGCACTGGCGCAAACTGGTCTAGGCTCAAAGGAACCGGTACCAGGCCAGAGTCGCTCATGAGTGCCCGGCCCGGTCAACCATTTGGAGTCCTTGGGAGGTACCCTCATGAGCCTGTTGCTCGAGCCCTACACCCTGCGTCAGCTGACCTTGCCCAACCGCATCGCGGTCTCACCGATGTGCCAATACTCTGCCACTGACGGCCTGGCCAATGACTGGCATCTGGTGCATCTGGGCAGCCGCGCGGTGGGTGGCGCCGGCCTGGTGATCACCGAAGCCGTCGCCGTCACCGCTGACGGCCGTATTACTGCCGAAGACCTCGGCCTGTGGGACGACGTCCAGATCCCCGCGTTGCAGCGCATCACCCGGTTCATCACTGCCCAGGGCTCGGTGCCGGGCATCCAGCTGGCTCATGCCGGGCGCAAGGCCAGCACCCATCGGCCCTGGCTGGGCAAGCATGGCAGCGTCAAACCTGAGGACGGCGGTTGGCAGCCCGTTGGGCCGTCGAAGATCGCGTTCGACCCGGAACATACCCCGCCACGCGAACTGAGCTCGGACGAGATCCAGGGCGTCGTCAGCGCCTTCGTCAAATCCGCCGAGCGGGCCCTTAGCGCAGGCTTCAAGGTGGTCGAAATCCACGCTGCGCATGGCTATCTGCTGCACCAGTTCCTTTCGCCGCTGAGCAACCAGCGCCGCGATGACTACGGTAGCTGCTTCGAGAACCGCATCCGTCTGACCCTGCAAGTCACTGAAGCCGTGCGAAAAGTCTGGCCGCAAGAGCTGCCCCTGTTTGTCCGTGTGTCGGCAACCGACTGGGTGGAAGATGGCTGGAACCCGGACGAAACTGTCGAACTGGCGCGTCGCCTGCGGGTGATCGGTGTCGACCTGATCGACGTTTCGTCGGGCGGTACTTCGGTCAACGCCGAGATCCCGACCGGCCCCGGCTACCAGACCCGTTTCGCCGAACGTGTGCGCAAGGAATCGGAGATCGCTACTGGCACCGTCGGCATGATCACCGAACCGGCCCAGGCCGAGCACATCCTGCGTACTGGCCAGGCGGATGTCATCTTCCTTGCCCGTGAGCTGCTGCGTGATCCGTATTGGCCACTGCATGCCGACGATGACCTGGGCGGTAACAAGGCGACCTGGCCGGCGCAGTACCAGCGCGCGACCAGTCGGGCCAATCCGATTCATGAATCGGATTTGAGGGATTAGATGCTCAGACGTTGTTGCTAACTGCGCTTTCGACGAGCAAATGACAGCGACGCTTTCAGCTACAGGCTGCCCGGCTGAGTATGTCGCTGACCCATTGGTTGATGCTCTTTTCCGCCAGCTCGGCCTTGGCTGCCACGCTGGCGTGAAGGGCAGGTTCGAGGCGTAGGCTGAGCTTGCCTGAGTAGGCTTTTTGCGGCGCTCTTCCGAGCCGCTCGCACGTCTGCAGATAGTCGTCCACTGCCTCTTCGAACGCGTTGCGTAACTCGCTGATCGACTCCCCATGAAAACCGATCACGTCGCGTATTCCAGCAACATGGCCGATCAACAACTGGTCTTCGTCACTGTATTCGATGCGAGCAGCGTAGCCGCGGTAGGTCATGACATTCATGGTGTTACTCCTGCCTGCTCAAGGAACTGGCGAGCATCCCGCACTTGATAGGGCTTGGCGTGCCTGCCAGGGTGAGGGCGATGAAATGTTGCGATCATGCCGTTAAGTTCGAAGCGAATGCGTGAGCCGCTGCCTTCGACGACGTATGCGCCAAGCGATACCAACAGCGACTCCAGGCGGAGCCATTCCAGCGACTTTGGCACCGGTTTTTGGAATAGCGCTTCCAGGGTACTTCGTTGATGGTTATTCATGGTATCAGATTATGATACCGCTATGATCGGTTCAAATGTGCGACTGTAAGGAGCCGGACCGCTCCGTGTAGGATGATTCTGAAGATAACGAGGTTTAACGAAGTCCGCCTTATGCAACATCCCGAAGCAAATCCCCCCGTGGCGAACACACGGGCAAGCCTTACTCTGGGCGTTACCTTGTGCACTGTGGAGACGCATCAATGAACACCCGAGGCTTGCTCGATCAACTGCTCAAATCCGGTCAGGAACTGCTCGGCAAACAGGCGGGCAAGGGCGCCGGGAGCAAGCCTGGCCTAGGCGCTGGTGGCCTTGGTGGCCTTGGCGGGCTGCTCTCGGGCGCGGGCGGGGGTGCCCTGGCCGGCAGTGCGATGGGCCTGCTGCTGGGCAACAAGAGCGCACGCAAATACGGCGGCAAGGTGCTTACCTACGGCGGCCTCGCCGCACTTGGCGTGCTGGCCTACAAAGCCTATGGCAATTGGCAGGCCGGCCAGGCCCAGGGTCAGCAGCATGAGCCACAGACGCTCGATCGGCTGCCGCCGGCGCAGGCCGAGCAGCACAGCCAGGCGGTGCTGCGAGCATTGGTTGCAGCGGCCAAGTCCGATGGCCATATCGATGCGCGTGAACGCGAGCTGATCGAGGGCGAGTTCACCCGCCTCGACAGTGATCGCGAACTGCAGCACTGGCTGCACGCCGAACTGAACAAGCCGCTCGATCCGGCAGAAGTGGCGCGTGCCGCACAGACGCCGGAAATGGCAGCCGAGATGTACCTGGCCAGCGTGATGATGGTCGACCAGGAAAACTTCATGGAGCGTAGCTACCTCGACGAACTGGCGCGACAACTGCGCCTGGATCCGGCCCTGCGTCAGGAGCTGGAAAGCCAGGTCCGGCTTGCTGCTGGCCAATAGCCCGGTACTGATTGCGCCATCAGCCAGGGACGCCTGAATCCCCTGCAATTGAGCTGCGAACGGGTGAGACGCCTAGGCTATACTTCGGCGCTTTCCCGCTCGCACTGAATTCTTGAGGGCTGATTGTGAAGAACTGGACCATGCGCCAACGGATCCTGGCAAGTTTTGCCGTGATCATCGCCATCATGCTGCTGATGATCGTGGCCGCCTATTCGAGGCTGGTGGCCATCTCGACGAGCGAATCGGCGGTCGCGGCCGACGCGATTCCCGGCGTCTACTACAGCTCGATGATCCGCAGCGCCTGGGTCGACAGCTATGTCACCAGCCAGCAACTGGTTGGCCTGAGCAATCATCGCGAGATCACCAGCGCCGACATGGAGCTGTTCAAGGGCTTCGAGGATCGCCTGCGCGAGACTATGGCCAGCTATAAGGGGACCATCCGCACCAGCGATGACCAGGCCAGTTTTGATACCTTCGTCGGCATGGAACAGCGCTATGTCGAAGACATCAAGCAGGTGCTCGAGGTCTACCGGCAGAAAGACTATGCCGAAGCTCAACGGTTGATTTCCGAGGTGCTCACGCCGTCCTGGATCGAAGGCCGCAAGCACCTCAACACGGTCATCGAACGCAACCGTGAATCCGCGGACGCAGCCACCAACGAGATCGTCAGCGCCGTGGCCACGGCCAAGGGCAGCATGATCGTCTCGCTGGTACTGGCCATCATCGCTGCGGGTATCTGTGGCCTGCTGCTGATGCGCGCCATCACCACACCCATGCAACGTATCGTCCACGCCCTCGACAAGCTGCGTTCGGGTGATCTGAGCATGCGCCTGAACCTTGAGCGCAAGGACGAGTTCGGGGCCATCGAGACCGGCTTCAACGAAATGGCCGAGGCCCTCGCCAACCTGGTAGCCCAGGCGCAGCGCTCGTCGGTGCAGGTGACCACCTCGGTCACCGAGATTGCCGCCACCTCCAAGCAGCAGCAGGCCACCGCCACGGAAACAGCAGCCACCACCACCGAGATTGGCGCCACCTCGCGGGAGATCGCCGCGACCTCGCGTGACCTGGTCCGGACCATGACCGAGGTCACCTCCGCCGCCGACCAGGCCTCGATTCTCGCCGGCTCCGGCCAGCAGGGCCTGGCGCGCATGGAAGAGACCATGCACCAGGTCATGGGCGCCGCCGACCTGGTCAACGCCAAGCTGGGCATCCTCAACGAGAAGGCCAGCAACATCAACCAGGTGGTAGTGACCATCGTCAAGGTTGCCGACCAGACCAACCTGCTCTCGCTCAACGCCGCCATCGAAGCCGAAAAGGCCGGCGAGTACGGCCGTGGCTTCGCCGTGGTGGCCACCGAGGTGCGCCGGCTGGCCGACCAGACTGCGGTGGCCACTTACGACATCGAACAGATGGTCCGCGAGATCCAGTCGTCGGTCTCGGCCGGGGTCATGGGCATGGACAAGTTCTCCGAAGAGGTGCGCCGCGGCATGTTCGAAGTGCAGCAGGTCGGCGAGCAGCTCAGCCAGATCATTCATCAAGTCCAGGCCCTGGCGCCGCGCGTGCTGATGGTCAACGACGGCATGCAGGCCCAGGCCACCGGCGCCGAGCAGATCAATCAGGCCCTGGCCCAGCTCAGCGATGCCAGTACCCAGACCGTCGAGTCGCTGCGCCAGGCCAGTTTCGCCATTGACGAACTGAGCCAGGTGGCGGCCGGCCTGCGTGGCGGTGTATCGCGTTTCAAAGTCTGACGACGATGAACAACATGCCCTCCCGCGAACAACCGGCCGGCCACGGCAAAGGCGCCTTGTACCTGCAGTTTCGCCTCGGACAGCAACGCTTCGCCCTGGATGTGCGCGAGGTCATCGAGGTGCTGCCGCGCCGCGCACTCAAGCCGATCGCCCAGGCGCCAGCCTGGGTGGCGGGGATTCTTGCCCATCGCGGTGCGCTGATCCCGGTGATCGATCTGACGGCCCTGAGCTTCGCTACCCCGGCTGCACAGCGCACCAGCACCCGTCTGGTGCTGGTGCACTACCTGCCTCCTGCGGCGCACGCGCCGCTGCGTCTTGGGCTGATTCTCGAACAGGCCACTGACACCCTGCGCTGTCATCCCGATGAGTTCCAGCCCTACGGCCTGGACAACCCCGATGCGCCGTATCTGGGGCCGGTACGCCAGGACGCAGAGGGCCTGCTGCAACGTATCCAGGTCAACGACTTGCTACCTGATGAGGTGCGTCAGCTGTTGTTCCCTGAGCAAACCGGGCAGGTTCCAGCATGAGCGAACAGCGCTTTTTCCGCTTTCTGCAGGAGCGTATCGGCCTCGATGTCGAATCGGTGGGGGCGCCGATGGTCGAACGGGCGTTGCGCCAGCGTTGCGCCGCGCTGGAGGCCAGCGACCTCGACGATTACTGGCTGCGTCTGCTCCAGTCCGGGGTCGAGCAACAGGCTTTGATCGAGGCGGTGATCGTCCCCGAAACCTGGTTTTTCCGTTACCCCGAATCATTTGCCGCGTTGGCCAGCCTGGCGCACAAGCGCCTTGCCGAACTGGCTGGCGCCAGGCCGCTGCGCATTCTCAGCCTGCCATGCTCTACCGGCGAAGAGCCTTACTCGATCGCCATGGCACTGCTTGAAAGTGGCATCAACCCCGGCGACTTTGCCATCGACGGCCTCGACATCAGCGCCCACTCGGTGGCCCGCGCCCGGCAGGCGCTGTACGGGCGCAATGCCTTTCGCGGAAGCGACCTGGCGTTTCGCGAGCGGCATTTCAGCGAGTGCGAAGAGGGCCATCGGTTGCACGAGCGGGTCAGCCGGCAGGTCAGCCTGCAGGTGGGCAATGTGCTGGACCCGGCGCTCCAGAGCCGTGCAGGCCAGTACGATTTCGTGTTCTGCCGCAACCTGTTGATCTATTTCGATGTGGCGACTCAGCGTCGGGTGTTCGAGGTGCTCAAGCAGTTGATCCATGCCCAGGGCGTGTTGTTCATCGGCCCCGCCGAGGGCAGCCTGTTGGCACGCCTGGGCATGCGGCCGCTGGGCATTCCCCAGTCGTTTGCCTATGTCCGACAGGCAGACATTGCCGCGGTAGCCGCAAGCCCCCCGGTGGTTATCAGCCGTCCGCTGCCTGTGTCGATCGTTGCCCCGCGCGCGGTGCCGCCCGCTGCCCGGCCACTGCGCTCGGTAGCGCCGCTGGCCGGCGCTGCGCAACCGCGCGAAACCCCGGACGAGCTGTTGGCCAGCATTGCCCGCCAGGCCAATGCCGGCGATAGCGTGCAAGCCCGCACCCGTTGCGAGCACTACCTGCGTCATTTCGCACCGAACGCACAGGTCTACTACTGGCTGGGGTTGCTCAGCGATACCGATGGCGATAGCCAGAGTGCCCTGATCCATTACCGCAAGGCGTTGTACCTTGAACCACAGCACCCTGAAGCGTTGATTCATCTGGCGGCGTTGCTGGCGGCGCAGGGCGATGAGGCCGGCGCGCGCCGCTTGCAGGAACGTGCCGCCCGGGCTGGACGGGAGTCTGAACGATGATTGCTGCCAACGGTATGCCACTGGCCAGCCAGGAGTCCGAGCGCATCGACGATTGCTGGAACCGCATCGGCGTGCACGGCAACAAGCAGTGCCCGCTGCTTGAGCGGCATATCCATTGTCGCAACTGCGAGGTCTATGCGTCGGCGGCGACCCGGCTGCTCGATCGCTATGCGCTGATGCAGGACGAACAGATAGAGGCGCCGGCGCCAGTCGAGACGTGCAGCGGACGCTCGATGCTGCTGTTCCGCCTGGGAGAGGAATGGTTGGCACTGGCCACCGCCAGCCTGGCCGAAATCGCCCCGCTGCAGCCGGTGCATTCGCTGCCGCACCAGCGCTCGCGGGTGTTGCAGGGTGTGGCCAACGTGCGCGGTGCCCTCGTGCCGTGCCTGTCGCTGGCAGACCTGCTTGGGGTCGACATACTGCCGGCGCAGGCGCGCAGTGGGCGGGTGATGCCACGCATGCTCATCCTTGCCGCCGAAGGTGGCCCGGTGGTGGTCCAGGTGGATGAAATCGATGGTATCCACCGCCTCGACAGCGAACGTTGCGGTGATGGCCAGGACACCGCCCACTTCACTGCGGCAGTGCTGCAGTGGCGCGGGCGCAGTGTGCGCGTACTGGATTCGCAACATCTTCTGTCTGCCGTGAAGCGGAGCCTGTCATGACCCCGGAGCAAATGCGTGACGCTTCGCTGCTCGAACTGTTCAGCCTGGAGGCCGAGGCCCAGACTCAGGTGCTCAGCAGTGGCCTGATGGCGCTGGAGCGCAACCCGACCCAGGCTGACCAGCTCGAAGCCTGCATGCGTGCCGCGCACTCGTTGAAGGGCGCGGCGCGGATTGTCGGCGTCGATGCTGGCGTGAGTGTCGCGCATGTCATGGAAGATTGCCTGGTGGCGGCCCAGGAGGGCCGCCTGCGCTTGCGTCCCGAGCATATCGACGCGCTGCTGCTGGGTACCGACCTGCTGATGCGCATCGCCACCCCCGGTGATGTCGCCGGTGAAGCGGCGGTACCAGGGTTTCTGGTGCAGATGGCGGCGCTGCTTGATCCCAATGCCGCGTTTGCCGCAGCCATACCGACCCAGGCGGCTCCTCTGCCTGTCGAACCGGCGCCGACCACTCCCTTGGTTGAGCAGGCGGCGGTCGTACTCGAGCCGCAAGGCGAGGGCGCAGACCCGCGCAAGCCAGGTAAACGTGGTGCTGAAGGCAGCGAGCGGGTGTTGCGGGTCACGGCTGACCGCTTGAACAGCCTGCTCGACCTGTCGAGCAAGTCGTTGGTCGAAACCCAGCGGCTCAAGCCTTACCTGGCCAGCCTGCAGCGGCTCAAGCGCATGCACGGCCAAGGCATGCGCGCGCTCGATGGCCTGAAGAGTCAACTCGAAGGCAGCGGCCAGAGCCTGGAAGTGCTCGACGCCCTGGCCCAGACCCAGCGCCTGCTGGGCGAGACCCAGCAGATCCTGCAACAGCAGGCCGCCGAACTCGACGAGTTCGGCTGGCAAGCCAGTCAGCGTGCGCAGAACCTCTACGACACCGCCTTGGCCTGCCGCATGCGGCCCTTTGCCGACGTGCTGGCGGGGCAGAGCCGGATGGTCCGCGACCTGGGTCGCTCGCTGGGCAAGCAGGTCCAGTTGCAAATCGAAGGCGACAAGACCCAGGTCGACCGCGACGTGCTGGAAAAGCTCGAAGCGCCGTTGACCCATTTGCTGCGCAACGCGGTCGACCATGGCATCGAACTGCCCGAGCGACGCCTGCTGGCAGGCAAGCCGGGTGACGGAGTGATCCGCTTGCGCGCCTCGCACCAGGCCGGCCTGTTGATTCTCGAGCTGAACGACGACGGCGCCGGCATTGACCTCGAACGCTTGCGCCGCAGCATCGTCCAGCGCGCGTTGTCGCCGGCCGAGACTGTTGCGCAGATGAGCGAAGCAGAGCTGCTGACGTTCCTCTTCCTGCCGGGCTTCAGCCTGCGTGATACGGTTACCGAGGTGTCTGGCCGAGGGGTCGGACTGGATGCGGTGCAGCACATGGTCCGCGAACTGCGCGGTTCGATCGAGCTGAGCCAGGTGGCCGGCCAGGGTTGCTGTTTCCACCTGCAAGTGCCGCTGACCCTGTCGGTGGTGCGCAGCCTGGTGGTGGAAGTCGGCAGCGAGGCCTACGCCTTTCCCCTGGCGCATATCGAACGGACCCTGGACGTACCGGCCGAAGCCATCGTGCAGATCGAAGGGCGCCAGCACTTCTGGCACGAACAGCGGCATATCGGCCTGGTGTCGGCCAACCAATTGCTCAATCGCCCGGCGGTCCAGGGCGAGGAGAGCAGCCTGCGCGTGGTGGTGATCCGCGAGCGCGACCAGCTCTACGGGGTGGCCGTGGAGCGCTTGATCGGCGAACGGGTACTGGTGGTAATGCCGCTCGATCCGCGGTTGGGCAAGATCCAGGACATCTCCGCAGGGGCGCTGCTCGACGACGGCTCGGTGGTGCTGATCGTCGACGTCGAAGACTTGCTTCGTTCGGTGGAAAAGCTGCTCAGCACGGGTCGCCTGGAGCGCATCGAGCGTGGCGGCGCTGCGCTCAAGGGCCAGGCCCGCAAACGCGTGCTGGTGGTTGACGACTCGCTGACCGTACGCGAGCTGCAACGCAAGCTGCTGGGTAACCGAGGCTATGACGTGGCCGTGGCGGTAGACGGCATGGATGGCTGGAACGCCCTGCGCGGGGAGGACTTCGACCTGCTGATCACCGACATCGACATGCCGCGCATGGACGGCATCGAGCTGGTCACCCTGGTGCGCCGCGACCAGCGCCTGCAATCGCTGCCGGTAATGGTGGTGTCGTACAAGGACCGTGAGGAAGATCGCCGGCGTGGACTGGATGCCGGAGCCGACTACTATTTGGCAAAGGCCAGTTTCCACGACGATGCGTTGCTGGATGCGGTGGTCGAGTTGATTGGAGGTGCACAGGGATGAGGATCGCCATCGTCAACGACATGCCCATGGCTGTCGAGGCCCTGCGCCGGGCACTGGCCTTCGAGCCGGCGCACCAGGTGCTGTGGGTCGCGGGCAATGGCGAGGAGGCGGTCCGCCGGTGTGCCGAGCAGACCCCGGACCTGATTCTCATGGACCTGATCATGCCGATCATGGATGGGGTCGAGGCGACGCGACGGATCATGGCCGAAACCCCCTGCGCCATTGTCATCGTCACCGTCGACCGCAAGCAGAATGTCCATCGCGTGTTCGAAGCCATGGGCCATGGCGCCCTGGATGTGGTCGACACGCCGGCGCTCGGCGCAGGAGATGCGCGCGAGGCGGCAGCGCCGTTGTTGCGCAAGATCCTCAACATCGGTTGGCTGATCGGCCAGCAGCGGCCCGGCGCGCCCAGGGCGGTGCCTTCGACTCTGCGCGAAGCCTCGCAATGCAGCAGCCTGGTGGCCATTGGCTCGTCCGCGGGTGGCCCGGCCGCACTCGAGGTGCTGCTCAAGGGGTTGCCCAAGGATTTTCCAGCGGCCATCGTCCTGGTCCAGCATGTTGATCAGGTGTTTGCCGCCGGCATGGCCGAGTGGCTCAGCAGCGCCTGCGGGCTGGTGGTGCGCCTGGCCCGCGAAGGTGAACCGCCGCAGGCTGGGCAGGTATTGTTGGCCGGTACCAATCACCATATCCGCCTGATGAAAAGCGGCCAGCTCGCCTACACTGCCGACCCCGTCGATGAGATCTACCGGCCTTCGATCGATGTGTTCTTCGAGAGCGTGGCGCGCTATTGGTGTGGCGCTGCCGTGGGCGTACTGCTTACCGGCATGGGGCGCGATGGCGCACAGGGTTTGAAGCTGATGCGCCAGCAAGGTTTTCTGACCATTGCCCAGGACCAGCAGAGCAGCGCCGTGTATGGCATGCCCAAAGCGGCTGCGGCGATCGACGCGGCAGTGGAAATTCGCCCGCTGGAACGTATTGCCGGGCGCCTGATGGAGGTTTTCTCGAAATGAAGGTATGTATTCGATCACGCTGCCTGACCGGCAGTGACTTGGTGAATAGGCATGAATGATCTACCGATCGACGGTTTCCCGACCACCAATGAAAATGCGGCGATGGTCCTGCTGGTCGATGACCAGGCGATGATCGGCGAGGCGGTGCGGCGGGGCCTGGCCCATGAAGACAACATCGACTTCCACTTTTGCGCCGATCCGCACCAGGCGATTGCCCAGGCCATCCGCATCAAGCCCACGGTAATCCTCCAGGACTTGATCATGCCTGGCCTGGACGGACTGACGCTGGTGCGCGAGTACCGCAACAATCCACAGACCCAGGACATCCCGATCATCGTCCTGTCGACCAAGGAAGACCCGCTGGTGAAGAGCGCGGCGTTTGCCGCCGGGGCCAACGACTACCTGGTCAAGCTGCCCGACACCATCGAGCTGGTGGCGCGGATTCGCTATCACTCGCGCTCCTACATGACCTTGCTCCAGCGTGACGAGGCCTACCGGGCGCTGCGCGTCAGCCAGCAGCAGTTGCTCGACACCAACCTGATGCTGCAGCGATTGATGAACTCCGACGGCCTGACCGGGTTGTCCAATCGCCGCCACTTCGATGAGTACCTGGAGCTTGAGTGGCGGCGGGCGATACGTGAGCAGCAACAAATCTCGTTGCTGATGATCGACGTCGACTACTTCAAGGCTTACAACGACAGTTTCGGCCATTTGGCCGGTGACGAAGCGCTGCGCCAGGTGGCTGGGGCGATTCGCGGCTCGTGCTCGCGACCCTCCGACCTGCCGGCCCGGTATGGCGGCGAGGAATTTGCGCTGGTCCTGCCCAATACCTCGCCGGGCGGGGCACGCCTGATTGCCGAAAAACTGCGGCAGACGGTGCTCGGCCTGAACATCCCGCACACCGCGCCCAGCGCCGATGCCCGTCTGACGGTGAGCATCGGCCTGGCCACTGTGACACCGAGTATTGGCAGCCAATGCCGGCAAGTGATCTCGGCGGCCGACAAAGGCCTTTACCTGGCCAAGAACAGCGGACGCAACCAAGTGGGTATCGCCTGAGTTTGCGCTGCCTACCCCGGCATCGCTTTCTGACTGCTCTACCGCCCGGCGGGTCTGCCGCCATGGGTCAGACTCGTTTATACTCACCGGCTTTTCACCGAATTCGCGCGAGTAGGCTGCCCATGGAAATCCAACCGATCCTCAACACCATCAAGGACCTCACCGAACGTTCCGAATCGATTCGGGGGTATCTTTGACTACGATCACAAAGCTGACCGCCTGATCGAAGTCAACCGCGAGCTGGAAGACCCGGCCGTCTGGAACAAGCCTGAGTACGCTCAGGAGCTGGGCCGCGAGCGCGCCATGCTGGCGCAGATCGTCGGCACCCTGGATGAAATGTCCAGCGGTCTGGCCGACTCGCGCGAGCTGCTCGACATGGCCGTCGAAGAAAACGACGAAGGCGCCGTCAACGACGTCGTTGCCGTGCTCCAGGACCTGGAAGAATCCCTCGCCAAGCTTGAGTTCCGCCGCATGTTCAGCGGTGAGATGGACATGAACAACGCCTACCTGGACATCCAGGCCGGTTCCGGCGGTACCGAAGCACAGGACTGGGCCAACATCCTCCTGCGCATGTACCTGCGCTGGGCGTCCAAGCGTGGCTTCGAAGCCACCATCATGGAACTGTCCGAAGGTGAAGTCGCCGGTATCAAGGGCGCCACCGTACATATCAAGGGTGAGTACGCCTTTGGCTGGCTGCGGACCGAAATCGGCGTGCACCGCCTGGTGCGCAAGAGCCCGTTCGACTCCGGCGCGCGTCGTCACACCTCGTTCTCGGCAGTGTTCGTATCGCCCGAGATCGACGACAAGGTCGAGATCGACATCAACCCGTCCGACCTGCGCATCGATACCTATCGCTCCTCCGGTGCCGGTGGTCAGCACGTCAACACCACCGACTCGGCCGTACGGATTACCCACGTACCGACCAACACCGTGGTCAGTTGCCAGAACGAACGTTCCCAGCACGCCAACAAAGACACCGCCATGAAAATGCTGCGGGCCAAGTTGTACGAGCAGGAAATGCAAAAGCGCAACGCCGCCTCGCAGGCCCTGGAAGACAGCAAGTCGGACATCGGCTGGGGTCACCAGATTCGCTCGTACGTGCTCGACGCGTCGCGGATCAAAGACCTGCGTACCAACATCGAACGCAGCGACTGCGACAAGGTGCTCGACGGCGATATCGACGAATACCTGGAAGCCAGCCTCAAGCAGGGCCTGTAAGCTTTCCGGTTGTTAGCTGCTGCAAGACCCTCGCCCCCGGGCGAGGGCAATGAATCCCTGATGGAAAATGTGACGACATGAGCGACCTCAAACTCGACCCGCAAGACCTGCAACAGGAAGAAAACACCCTGATCGCCCTGCGCAAGGAAAAACTTGCCGCAGAACGCGCCAAGGGTCAGGCCTTCCCCAACGACTTCCGCCGCGACAGCTACTGCAGCGACCTGCAGAAACAGTATGTCGACAAGACCAAGGAAGAGCTGGAAGCTGCAGCGATCCCGGTCAAGGTTGCCGGTCGCATCATGCTCAACCGTGGCTCGTTCATGGTGATCCAGGACATGACCGGGCGCATCCAGGTCTACGTCAACCGCAAGACCCTGCCGGAAGAAACCCTGGCCGCGGTAAAAACCTGGGACCTCGGTGACATCATTGCTGCCGAAGGCACCCTGGCCCGTTCCGGCAAGGGCGACCTGTACGTCGAAATGACCAGCGTGCGCCTGCTGACCAAGTCGCTGCGCCCACTGCCAGACAAACACCACGGCCTGACCGACACCGAGCAGCGCTACCGCCAGCGCTATGTCGATCTGATGGTCAACGAAGAAACCCGCCACACCTTCCGTGTGCGCTCGCAGGTGATCTCGCACATCCGCAGCTTCCTGGCCCAGCGCGACTTCCTCGAAGTCGAGACGCCGATGCTGCAGACCATCCCTGGTGGCGCCGCGGCCAAGCCGTTCGAGACCCATCACAACGCGCTGGACATGGCCATGTTCCTGCGTATCGCGCCTGAGCTGTACCTCAAGCGTCTGGTGGTCGGTGGTTTCGAGAAGGTCTTCGAGATCAACCGCAACTTCCGTAACGAAGGCGTCTCGACCCGGCACAACCCCGAGTTCACCATGCTCGAGTTCTACCAGGCCTATGCCGACTACGAAGACAACATGGACCTCACCGAAGAGCTGTTCCGCGAGCTGGCGCAGCTCGTTCTGGGCAGCACCGACGTGCCGTACGGCGACAAGGTGTTCCACTTCGGCGAACCGTTCGTGCGCCTGTCGGTGTTCGACTCGATCCTCAAGTACAACCCTGAGCTGACCGCCGCCGACCTGCAGGACGTCGACAAGGCGCGCGCCATCGCCAAGCAGGCCGGGGCCAAGGTGCTCGGCCACGAAGGCCTGGGCAAGCTGCAGGTGATGATTTTCGAAGAGCTGGTCGAGCACAAGCTGGAGCAGCCGCACTTCATTACCGAGTACCCGTTCGAAGTGTCGCCGCTGGCGCGTCGCAACGATAACAACCCGAACGTCACTGACCGCTTCGAGCTGTTCATCGGTGGCCGCGAGATCGCCAACGCCTACTCCGAGCTCAACGATGCCGAAGACCAGGCCGAGCGTTTCCTGGCCCAGGTAGCCGAGAAAGATGCCGGTGACGACGAAGCCATGCACTACGACGCCGACTTCGTTCGTGCGCTGGAGTACGGCATGCCGCCAACTGCGGGTGAGGGTATCGGTATCGACCGCCTGGTGATGCTGTTGACCAACTCACCGTCGATTCGCGATGTGATCCTGTTCCCGCATATGCGTCCACAGGCCTGAGTGATCTGAACAAGCCGCCTAATCAGGCGGCTTTTTCATGGATGTAGGCTTATGTTGTCTGTGCCGGCCGCTTCGCGGGGCAAGCCCGCTCCTACAGGATCTGTGCAGTTTTGAATTCGGCGTATACCTGTATGAGCGGGCTTGCCCCGCGAAGTGGCCGGCACAGCCTACGCCAGGCTCAACTGAAACGAGGTATTCACTGTGACACCAGCAAACGCCCAACAAGGTGCGGCCGGCGTGGCCAGCGCCGTCGCCGAAAGTGTGCAGTACCAAGGGCGCAAGACCAGCCGCCAAGGCAGCGAACAGCGCCGTCAGGTGATCCTCGACGCCGCCATGCGCATCGTCGTGCGTGACGGCGTGCGCGGCGTGCGTCACCGCGCAGTGGCCGCCGAAGCGGGTGTACCGCTGTCGGCTACCACCTACTACTTCAAGGACATCGAGGACTTGCTCACCGATACCTTCGCCCAGTACGTCGAGCGCAGCGCAGACTACATGGCCAAGCTCTGGTCCAACACCGAAGTGGTCCTGCGCCAGTTGCTCGCCCAAGGTGATGGTAGCGCCCAGGCCCAGGCGCGCCTGGTTGACGAAGTCGCGCGGATGACCGCCGACTATGTCAGCCGCCAGTTGCACAACCGGCGTGATTTCCTCATGGCCGAGCAGGCCTTCCGCCAGGAGGCGCTGTTGTGCCCGCGGCTGGCTGATCTGGTCCGCGCTCATGAGCAGATTCTCCTGCATGGCGCACGGCAGATGCTCCAGGTGGTGGGTTCACGCCATCCCGAACAAGATGCGCAGATGTTGACGGCGATTATCGAGCAGATGGAATATCAGGGCCTGCTGATCGAGGCGAATGCGCAAGCCGATGGGCAGATGCTCGCTATCCTTACCCGATACCTGCACTTGGTGCTGGCATCGGCCTGAGGCGGTGACCGAACTTTCAAGGAGAGCCTGATGAAAGCCTGGCGTGTGGTGTTGTTGACGTTGTCATTCCTGCTGCTGGGCGGTTGTCTGGTGACCTTTGGTGATCCGCTGCCGGCCAACCAGCCTGCGCCTAAGGCGCTGCTGGGCAACTGGAGCAGCAAGGATGCCTGGGGTGAGCCTTTGAAGCTGAGCATCAGCCGAGCCGGTGGCAACACCTACAAGGCGGTGGCCCGGGCCAAGGGCAAGGCACCTGAAGAATATGCCTTCACCGTTGCCCGGCATGGCAACCGCTGGTACGTGTCAGCCGGGGTGCCGAAGCGCCTGGGCGGTAATTTCCTGATTGGCGGATTCGACGTCAGCCAGGACGGCAACGACCTGGTGCTGTACAACCTCGATGTCGATCAGGTGCAGCAAGCGGTGAGCAGCAAGGAACTGGCCGGTCGCAGCACTGAAGTGCCAGAAGACAATGGCCCAGGCGTGCTGATTGACAGCCCGACCGAGCGCGTCCTGGCTTACCTGGACGACCCGGCCAACTCCGACCTGTTCGTCGAAGTGGCGCGCTTCAAGCGCGCTGGCAAGTAACAGCCGACATAAGGAATTCGGTGTGGACGAGTACCAGCAGACTATCCGTGGGTTGTCCGACCGCATTGTCGCGGCGCAAACCCCCATCCGCGTGCTTGATGCGGTGAAGTGGGACGACAGCATCCGCCAGGGCTTTCTCAAGAGCAAAGGCAAGGAGCCACCCGCCGTTGACCGCGCGTATTATCTGGCGCGTCCGCTGGCGTTTGATTCGGGGGCGGTGAAGGCCGAGTTCCAGAACATCGAGCGCGACATCACCCGCCGGCTTGGCCAGTTCAACCCGGTCGGGCAGATCATGCGGCGCATGTGCAAGGAGTACCGGATGGTCGTGCGCATGCTCGAGGCGCGCGGCACCGAGGACTTTGGCCTGATCTCCCAGGAGCTCTACGGAGCCGCCTCGGATGCCTTCCATGCGGGTGATCCGACCTTGGCCGACCTCGGCCTGATGCTCTCCGACTAC
Source organism: Pseudomonas sp. BP8 (assembly GCF_017875955.1). GTDB lineage: Bacteria > Pseudomonadota > Gammaproteobacteria > Pseudomonadales > Pseudomonadaceae > Aquipseudomonas. The sequence goes on from NZ_JAGINK010000001.1 coordinate 1,864,373, forward strand.
CTGAACAACATCGACGGCCGTGGCGACCTCAAGGACGAGCCGAAGAACCTCACGGCCAAAGAGGCGGTGGATATCCTGCAGCGCCGCCTGAACAAGGTGTTCGGCGAGGCCGAGAGCACCATCCGCGTGTTCGAGTCAGACGGCATCGTTGCCGACGCAGCGGCCGGCGCGGACTACATCAAGGTGCGCGCCGACGCCATGTTCAACAGCCGCGACGTGCGTGCGCTGGAGGTGCACGAAGGGTTGGTGCATGTCGGCACCACCCTCAATGGCCTCAACCAGCCGATCTGCACTTTTCTGGCCAAGGGCCCGCCCTCGTCGACCGTGACCCAGGAGGGCCTGGCCATCCTCATGGAGGTGATCGCGTTTGCCTCTTATCCGAGCCGCCTGCGCAAACTGACCAACCGCACCCGCGCCATCCACATGGTGGAAGAGGGCGCAGACTTCATGCAGGTCTATGAGTTCTTCCGTGGGCAAGGCTTCGAGATCGGCCAGAGCTACAGCAACGCCAGCCGGGTATTCCGTGGCTCGGTGCCCAATGGCCTGCCGTTTACCAAGGACTTGTCCTACCTCAAGGGCTTCATCATGGTTTACAACTACATTCAGTTGGCCGTGAAGAAGGGCAAGCTCGAGCAGATCCCGCTGCTGTTCTGCGGCAAGACCACCCTGGAAGACATGCGCACCCTGCGCCAACTGGTCGAGGAAGGCCTGGTCGAGCCGCCCAAGTACCTGCCTGAGCAGTTCCGTGACCTCAACGCGCTGTCGGCGTGGATGTGTTTCTCCAACTTCCTCAATCACCTGAGCCTGGATCGTATTGAAGCCGACTACGCGAACATTCTCTGATACCTGCCGTGGCCTGGCCCTGGGCGTGCTGGTGCTGCTGTTGAGTGGCTGCAGCAGCCTGCTGTTCTACCCTGAGCCCGGCCAGCCCTTTACCCCTGAGCGGGCCAAACTGGCCTATCGCGATGTCACCTTGGTGACCGCCGATGGCGTGCGTCTGAACGGCTGGTGGCTGCCGGTCAAGGCCGGAGTCGAGGTCAAGGGCACGGTGTTGCACCTGCATGGCAACGGCGGCAACCTGCCCGGGCATCTGGGTGGCAGTTACTGGTTGCCGGAGCAGGGCTATCAGGTGTTGATGATCGATTACCGCGGCTATGGCTTGTCGCAAGGCAAACCCGGCCTGCCTGAGGTCTACCAGGACATCGCCGCGGCCATCGACTGGCTGCAACAAGCGCCTGAAGTGCAGGGCAAGCCGCTGGTGCTGCTGGGGCAGAGCCTGGGCGGGGCGATGGCCATTCATTACCTGGCGGCGCACCCCGAGCAGCGCCAGCGCTTCAGCGCATTGGTGTTTGATGGCGTGCCGGCCAGCTACCGCGCGGTGGGGCGTTATGCTTTGAGTGGCTCGTGGCTGACCTGGCCGCTGCAGGTGCCGTTGTCCTGGCTGGTGCCGGATGGCGACAGTGCAATCCGCTCCATCGAGCGCCTGGACAGCCCGCCCAAGCTGTTCTTCCACAGCATCGACGACAACCTGGTGCCGCTCGACAACGGCATCCGCCTTTACCAGCACGCGCCGCCGCCACGGGTATTGCAGCTGACCCGCGGCGGCCATGTTCAGACCTTTGCCGACCCGACCTGGCGTCAGGTGATGTTGCGTTTCATCGACGACCCGAGCCATTTCAATGGTCTTCGCCGCCTGGCGGAAGTGCCCAACTACCCTGACGAGAAGAACAAGCAATGAGTGAAGAACGCAACGCCATCCCGCTGATCCTGACCGGTGTGGGCAGTATCATGGTGACGGTGGGAGCCCTCTGGTATTACGGCTACCTGCACTTTGCCAAGCCTGAGGATGCCTTGTTGCTGCAGGATTTCACCATGCTCAAGACGGTGCCGGGGGAGGACTACAAGGTTTCCCTGCAGCCTGCTGCGCAGGTGGCGCAATGCATGGATGGCGTGCTGGTGCTGTTCGATACCCAGCAGAAGGGCTTGAGTGGGGTGCTGGTGGATGATCGCAAACGGGCGGTGCGGTGTGTGGGCGAAGAGGCGCCGCGGCAGGTGCAGTGAGTATCGCGTGAGCCGGACAGGCGCTGGGGCCGCTGCGCGCCCCTTTCGCGACACAAGGCCGCTCCTACGCCGACCGTGTACATCCCTCTTTGACGGGCAAACGCGGACATTGTGGGAGCGGCCTTGTGTCGCGAAAGGGTCGCGAAGCGGCCCCGATGGTCTTAAGCCAGACGCGAGCAAAAGATACTGGAAACAAAAAACCCCGCCATCAGGCGGGGTTTTTAGTCACGCAACAAGCCTTACTGCGACTGGCTAACCGTACGTGGCGCCACCGGCTGGTTGTCGTTGGAGATAGTCACCTCAACCCGACGGTTCTGCGCACGACCGGAGTTGCTGGTGTTTTCCGCTACCGGATACTCCTTGCCATAGCCTTGGGCAACGATCCGCGCTGGGTCGACACCGGCACGTACCAGGGCCATGCGCACCGCGCCAGCGCGGCGCTCGGACAGGCTCTGGTTGTAGTTGGCCGAACCGACGCTGTCGGTGTAGCCCTCGACGATCACCTTGCGCTCAGGATTCTCGGCAAGGAACTGCGCCAGCTTGGTGACGTTAGGCAAGGCGCTGCTCTTGAGCTCGGCCTTGTTGAAGTCAAACAATACGTCGCCAAAGGTGACCAGGGTGCCGCGGTCGGTCTGCTTGGCGTTGAGGCTGTCCTGAAGCTTCTTGATCTGCGCGTCACGGGCATCCAGGCGGGCCTGGGCACGTTGGGCGGAGGCGTTTTTCAGCTCGCCTTCGGCAGTGCGCAGAGCGATGGTCTGCTTGGCGACTTCGACACGTTGGCTGGTGAGGTAGGCCAACTGGTCGACTTTCTTGTCGTTCTCGCGGTCCATGTAGGCCTTGTCGGCCTTGTTCAGCCAGTCCTGGGCGTCCTTGGTTTCCAGCGCGGCAAGCTTGCTCGACTGCGGGTCGCTCTGCAGCGCGGAGAAGCTGGTGCGGGCCGACTCCAGGTTGGCATTCGGATCATGCGAGCAGGCAGCAAGGCCAACACTCAGGGCCAGCAGGGCAGGGATCATGACGTAGTTGCGCATAATGTTCATCCTTTGATCAGTTACGAAGGCTCAGAGAACGCTGGGCAGGCTCATTGAGCGCTGCGCAGACCTTCCTCACGCAAGTCCTGGACACCTTGGCGGGAGTCCTGCACGGCCTTCTGGGCCTTGGCCGCCTGCGCCTTGCGCTCGGCAACACGGGCGTCCCACTCAGCCTGTTCGGCGAGCAGCTTGGCTTCGTCGTATTTCTTGTCGTGCATGGCGATTTCCGCCTGCTTGAACTTGTCCTGCGCCGCTTTCATCTCGACGGCTGCAAACTCGGTACCGCCAGCACTGACGGCAGAATTCACGGCCGATTGGGTAACGGCGTACTGCTCACTCGGCGGCTTGCCGGCGCAACCGGCCAGTACCAGGCTGCTGCCCAGCGCCAGTGCGGCCAGCTTGAGCCCGCGCAAGTGGAAAGACGAGGTTGGCGAAGTGCGGGTCTTCATGTTGGTCAGCTCCATTGGATCACTCCTGAGATCAATGTCTGTGGCAGTCCATCGCTCTTTCCCTGACAGTGCGCGCTTTACGCTGAGCTGAGCACAACCACTGTGTGCAGGGTTTTAGCGTGATGGCTATTGGCTCGGACTGGAGCGTTTTTCGAATAGTTCCGAAAAAAATACCTAGGCTTGGCAAGTATTTTCTGACTGAGTGGTCAGCGGTTTTTTGCGGAACTTTCAGGGTTCAGAAGGGTAGTGGCGAGGTGATTGTGCAGTGCGACAGTTGCGTGTTGAGTCGCCGTTGCGCCCTGAATGAGGGGCGCAGGGCGCCCCCGCCAAGCTTCTCGCTTCAGTCGGTACGCGGGTCTTCCTCGGTGCTGCTCAGGTTCTGCAGGTGACGCCGGGACAGCGCCAGGAAGCGCGGCGTTGGGCCTATGTCTTCATACAGCGGATCACCTTCCTCATCAGTGGCAATCACTTGTCGACCCTGGACGTACGGGAAGCTCGCCTCGATTTCTTCGAGGGCGGCGGCGACCAGCTCACCAAGCAGCTCTTCAGCAGTACGCTTGGGGTACATGTCGATCAGCGCGGCCAGGCGCGCTTCGGATTCAAGGTCCAGGTGGAGCACATGGCTGGTGGGGCTCAAGCTTCCTGCGGCGTTCTGTTCCCAATGCTGGGCGAGTTCGCGGATTTTCATGGTGACCTCTGTGAAGCCTCGAAAATAGGCGTTGCCTGATTGGGACTGCATGGATACGCCCTGCATTCACTTTAGTTGCTCAACCCGCCTCAGGCTTGCCTAGATGGCGTTGCTGTGGGCACTCTTGGGATGTGCTGGTTCCTGAACGGATGCGCGGACTGCCGCGCCGGAGAGAGGCCTGATGACCGATATCGATGTACGCTTGCGTGAGGATGTCCATCTGTTGGGTGAGTTGCTCGGCGAAACCATTCGCCAGCAGCATGGCGACGCATTCTTGCAGAAGATCGAAGACATTCGGCACAGCGCCAAGGCGGATCGCCGGGGCGGTGCCGAGCAGCTGAGTTCGACCCTCGATGATCTTGCCGATGATCAGTTGCTGCCGGTGGCGCGGGCCTTCAACCAGTTTCTCAACCTGGCCAACATCGCCGAGCAGTATCAACTCATCCATCGCCGCGACCCCGGCCAGCCCGAGCCCTTCGAAGCGCGGGTGCTGCCCGAGTTGCTGGCGCGCCTGAAGCAGGCCGGTCATAGCAATGATGCCCTGGCCCGGCAATTGGCCAAGCTGGATATCCAGCTGGTGCTCACCGCCCACCCGACCGAAGTCGCGCGGCGCACGCTGATCCAGAAATACGACGCCATTGCCGCCCAACTGGCTGCCCAGGACCACCGCGACCTGAGCCCGGCCGAGCGCGAGCAGATCCGCGAGCGCCTGCGTCGGCTGATCGCTGAAGCCTGGCACACGGAAGAAATCCGTCGCACCCGACCCACCCCGGTCGACGAAGCCAAGTGGGGCTTTGCGGTCATCGAGCATTCGCTTTGGCAGGCCATCCCCAATCACCTGCGCAAGGTCGACAAGGCCCTGTTCGAGGCCACCGGCCTGCGCTTGCCGCTGCAAGCGGCGCCTATTCGCTTCGCCTCATGGATGGGCGGCGACCGCGACGGCAACCCCAATGTCACCGCGCCAGTCACCCGTGAAGTGTTGCTGCTGGCGCGCTGGATGGCGGCTGACCTGTTTCTGCGCGACATCGACAGCCTGGCCGCCGAGCTGTCCATGCAGCAGGCCAGTGCGGCCCTGCGCGAGCGTGTTGGCGACAGCGCCGAGCCTTACCGCAGCCTGCTCAAGCAAGTGCGTGACCGGCTGCGCGCCACCCGTGCCTGGGCGCAGGCCTCGTTGAGTGCCAGCCAGCCGCTCAACGCCCAGGTGCTGGTGGACAGCCGTGACCTGATCGAACCGCTCGAGCTGTGCTTCCAGTCCCTGCATGAGTGCGGCATGGGCGTGATCGCCGATGGGCCGTTGCTCGACTGCCTGCGCCGAGCGGTCACGTTTGGCTTGTTCCTGGTTCGCCTGGACGTGCGTCAGGATGCTGCCCGTCACCGTGACGCGTTATCGGAAATCACCGACTACCTGGGGCTGGGGCGCTATGCCGACTGGGACGAAGAACGCCGGGTCGATTTTCTCCAGGCTGAGCTGAGCAATCGCCGGCCGTTGTTGCCGGCCCATTTCACGCCCCAGGCCGATACCGCCGAAGTGCTCGCCACCTGCCGCGAGATTGCTGCAGCACCGGCCGCGTCGCTGGGTTCCTACGTGATCTCGATGGCGGGCGCCGCCTCCGATGTGCTGGCGGTGCAACTGCTGCTCAAAGAGGCCGGCCTGACCCGGCCGATGCGCGTGGTGCCGCTGTTCGAAACCTTGGCCGACCTCGATAATGCGGGGCCGGTGATGCAGCGCCTGTTGGGTTTGCCGGGTTACCGCAGCAGCCTGCGCGGCCCGCAAGAGGTGATGATCGGCTACTCCGATTCGGCCAAGGATGCCGGCACCACGGCGGCGGCCTGGGCACAGTACCGTGCCCAGGAGAACCTGGTGCGCATCTGCCGTGAGCATGAGGTCGAGCTGCTGTTGTTCCATGGTCGTGGCGGTACCGTTGGCCGTGGCGGCGGCCCGGCCCATGCGGCGATCCTGTCGCAGCCACCGGGCTCTGTAGCGGGGCGTTTCCGCACCACCGAGCAGGGTGAGATGATCCGCTTCAAGTTCGGCCTGCCGGGAATCGCCGAGCAGAACCTCAACCTCTACCTGGCCGCCGTGCTCGAAGCCACCCTGCTGCCACCCCCTCCACCGCAGCCGGCCTGGCGCGAGGTGATGGACCAGATGGCGGCTGACGGCGTCAAGGCCTACCGCGCGGTGGTTCGCGAGAACCCTGACTTCGTCGAATACTTCCGCCAGTCGACGCCCGAGCAGGAGCTTGGTCGCCTGCCGCTGGGCAGTCGCCCGGCCAAGCGCCGTGCCGGCGGTATCGAAAGCCTGCGGGCGATCCCCTGGATCTTTGGCTGGACCCAGACCCGGCTGATGCTGCCCGCCTGGCTGGGATGGGAAACTGCATTGAACAACGCCTTGGCCCGCGGCCAGGGCGAATTGCTGACGCAGATGCGTGAACAATGGCCGTTCTTCCGCACGCGCATCGACATGCTGGAAATGGTCCTGGCCAAGGCCGATGCGGAAATCGCCAAGGCCTACGACCAACGTCTAGTGCAACCGCAGCTGCTCCCTTTAGGTGCGCAGCTGCGCGACCTATTGTCGCAGTCATGCCAGGTGGTACTGGGCCTGACCGGGCAGCCGGTGCTACTGGCGCACAGCCCCGAGACGCTGGAATTCATCAGCCTGCGCAACACCTACCTCGATCCGCTGCATCGGCTCCAAGCCGAGTTGCTGGCGCGCTCGCGCAGCCGCGAGGCCGCTCTGGACAGCCCGTTGGAGCAGGCTCTGCTGGTCACCGTGGCAGGCATCGCCGCTGGCTTGCGCAATACCGGTTGAGCGGCCAGCGGTCACCCTCATGACTGATCGGGCACACGGCCGGGTCAGGGCTGGGGAGCGGGGTTGCGCTGAGCGCAACCCCTGCGGCGGCAGGTCGCAAGTGGCGCTTTGCTGCAACTTTGGGACGCTTGTCTGGTCGCCGGGTGCTGTGTATCTTGAGCAGCCTTTTGACCGATTTTCTGGTCGATACCCGATTTTCCGGAATTGGCCCTGACGCCGAATCCATTGATTTGCATAAAAAAATATGAGGAGCACGAGATGCGCGTAATTCTGCTGGGAGCTCCCGGGGCCGGTAAAGGTACTCAGGCAAAGTTCATCACCGAGAAGTTCGGTATTCCGCAGATCTCCACCGGCGACATGCTGCGCGCCGCGGTGAAGGCGGGTACCCCGCTGGGTCTGGAGGCCAAGGCGATCATGGACGCTGGCAAGCTGGTGTCCGACGAGTTGATCATCAACCTGGTCAAGGATCGCATCGCCCAGGCCGACTGCGCCAACGGCTTCCTGTTCGATGGCTTCCCACGCACCATTCCGCAGGCTGAAGCCCTAGTCACCGCCGGCGTCGAACTGGACGCTGTGGTCGAGATCGCCGTGGAAGACGAAGAAATCGTCCAGCGCATCGCTGGCCGTCGCGTGCATGAAGGCTCGGGCCGCGTCTATCACGTCGTGTACAACCCGCCGAAGGTCGAAGGCAAGGACGACGTGACCGGTGAAGAGCTGGTCCAGCGCAAGGACGACACCGAAGAAACCGTGCGTCATCGCCTGTCGGTCTATCACGACCAGACCAAGCCACTGGTCGCCTTCTACCAGAACCTGGCCGCCGCCAACGGCAAGCCGAAGTACAGCCACATCGAAGGTGTTGGTTCGGTAGATGCGATCACTACCAAGGTGCTGGCAGCCCTGAGCTGATCCCTGCCTTGTATTCGACTACGGCCCGCTTGCGGGCCGTAGTCGTTTATACTGGCGCTCTTTCCCTTTTCGCTTGGAAACCGTTCGATGACCACCCTGTTGGCCCTGGATACTGCCACCGAAGCCTGTTCCGTCGCGCTGCTGCATGACGGCAAGGTGACCAGCCACTATGAGGTCATCCCGCGCCTGCATGCGCAAAAGCTGCTGCCGATGATCAAGCAACTGCTGGCTGACGCCGGCGTGCCGTTGAGCGCACTCGATGCCATCGCCTTTGGCCGTGGGCCAGGCGCCTTCACTGGGGTACGGATTGCCATCGGCGTGGTGCAGGGCCTGGCCTTTGCCCTGGAGCGCCCGGTATTGCCGGTTTCCAATCTGGCAGCCTTGGCCCAGGGAGTGCTGCGCGAGCGCGGTATCCAGCAGGTTGCGGCAGCCATCGATGCGCGCATGGACGAAGTCTACTGGGGTTGCTACCAGGCCAGCGAAGGCGAGATGCGCCTGCTCGGACGCGAGGCAGTGCTGGCGCCCGAGCGGGTCGTGCTGCCTGAGGGCAGCAAGGGTGACTGGTTCGGTGCCGGTACTGGCTGGAATTACGCCGAGCGCCTGGCGCCAAGCGTCAGCGCCAGCGACGCCACGCTGCTGCCGAATGCGTTGGACGTGCTCAGCCTGGCAAACTTTGCCTGGGACCGCGGCGAGGCGATTCCTGCCGACCAGGCGCAACCGGTTTATCTGCGTGATAACGTCGCGACGCCCAAGGCGTTCTGACGGCTATTCATCGGCGAGCGACCTTCGCGCTAAACCTTTCGTATGAAATGTGGTCCAGTTATCACAACGGCATTCGCGATGAATCGCGGATGCTGCTAGATTGCCATCATGGGTCCTGAGTGTTCATTTCATGCGTATCGACGGCTTCTCATCACAGTCCTATCCGATCAAGCGCCCAGTGCGCAAGGCACCGGTACGTGAAGAGGCAGTTGAAGATGCCGATCTGGTCGAAGACATCGAAGTGCCTCAGGAGGCCAGGACTCCGCGCCGCAGCGGTGGTCTGCCGGCCCGCCAACAAGACCTGATCTTCCCGCGCGCGCGTGACCGGCGCACGGCGACCGCGCTGGCCAGCTACCTGGCCACGGCTGGCTTCTGCGATTGGGAGATGGAAGTGACAGGGCTTGATCTGTACATTTGATGGATGAATCCATCGCCACTGCCTTACTTTCTCGGTTGTCCGTCCTGGAGCGAAAACGCCTGGCGCGACTACCTGTATCCCGCCGACGCCAAGGCCACTGAATTTCTCGGTTTGTACAGCCAAGTCTTCAATGCTGTTGAAGGCAACACTACGTTCTATGCCCGTCCCGCGCCTGCCACGGTAGAGCGCTGGGCGCAGATCATGCCGGCGCATTTTCGCTTTACTGCAAAATTTCCCCGCGACGTCAGCCATGCGGGAGATCTGCGCGAGCACCTGCAGGCGGCCATCGACTTCACTCGTCTGCTGGCGCCATTGGGCGAGCGGGTCTCACCCTACTGGCTGCAGCTGCCCGCACTGTTCGGCCCCTCGCGGCTGGCGGAGCTGGACTACTTTCTCGAACACATCGGCGTACCGGTCGCGGTCGAAGTGCGTCACCCTGGCTTCTTCGCCCGTGGCGACGAGGAACGTGCGCTCAACCGCCTGCTGCTCGGGCGCGGGGTAGAGCGCATCTGTCTGGATCCACGCGCGCTGTTCAGTTGCAGCTCTGACGACCCTGCGGTTCTTCACGCCCAGGCCAAAAAGCCGCGTGTGCCGCCTCGGCCGGCGGCGTTCAGCCAGCATCCGCAAATCCGCTTTATCGGCCACCCGCGGCTGGAAGCGAACGAGGCGTTTCTGACGCCTTGGGTGGCCAAGGTCGCTGAATGGATCGAGCAGGGCCGCTGCCCGTACATCTTCCTGCACACCTCCGATAACCGCCTGGCCGCTGCATTGGCCCAGCGCTTTCATCAGCGTCTGGGCGAGCGCTTGCCGGGCTTGGCAACGTTGCCGGAATTGCCGCGCGCGCCTGAGGTCGAACAACTGGGACTACTCTGACCACTCCTCAACCTGCCGGAGCCTGTGACCATGGATGTGCAAACCCTGCGAGCCGAGGCCTTCAAGGCACTGCATGAGCGTGACGGTGCTTTCGTCATCCCCAATCCCTGGGACGCGGGTTCGGCGCGACTGTTGGCCAGCCTCGGCTTCGAGGCCCTGGCTACCACCAGCGCCGGCCTGGCGTTCAGCCTGGCTCGCCCGGATGGCGAAGGCGCGCTCAGCCTGGATGAAACCCTGGACAACGCCCGCGCGATAGTCGATGCGACGCCGCTACCAGTTGCGGCAGACCTGGAAAACGGCTTTGGCGACCTGCCGGACGACTGTGCCCAGGCCATTCTGCGTGCCGCAGAGGCAGGCCTGGTCGGGGGTTCGATAGAGGATGCCAGTGGCCGCAGCGAAGCGCCGATCTACGACCTGGGCCTGGCCGTAGAGCGTGTTCGCGCCGCGGTTCAGGCGGCGCGCAGCCTGCCGTTTCCGTTCACCCTGTGTGCCCGCGCCGAAAACCTGCTGCATGGCCGCATGGACCTCGACGACACCATCCTGCGGCTGCAGGCGTATGCCGAAGCGGGTGCCGATGTACTGTATGCACCGGGGTTGCGTAGCGTCGATGAGGTGCGCGCTGTGGTGCAGGCTGTCGCGCCCAGGCCGGTCAATGTGCTGATGGGGCTGGCGGGGGTGCCGTTGAGCGTCAATCAGTTGCAGGATCTGGGCGTGCGCCGTATCAGTGTCGGCTCGTCACTGGCCCGCGCTGCGCTGGGGGCGATGCACCGGGCGGCATTGGAGATTCGTGATCAGGGTACGTTTGGCTACAGCGAACAGGCGTTGCCGTTTGCCCAGCTCAACGACCTGTTCCGTCGCTGAAGCCTGATGCGCTGGTTCGCCTGGCTGCTGTTCGGCCTGCTGCTTGCGGCGGGGCAAGCCTGGTATCTGGGCTGGCGCCCGCCTTCGGCATGGAACCCTTGGGCGGTACTGGATGTGCGTGAGCCGCCCAATCTGCTCAGCCCTTTCAAGTTGTCACGGCTGCGCGATGACCCCGCGCTGTGTCAGCAGGCACTGGCCACCTCGGCACTGCGCTTTCGCCAGCAGGCCGACAGCCCGGTGAGCGCGCGCTGCCCGCTGCAGAATGTATGGCGGGTCGAGGCAGGGCAGGCGCGCTTGAGCAGCAGTTTCCTGGCCACTTGCCCGCTGGCGGTAGCCTACGCCCTGTTCGAGGAGCACGGCCTGCAGCCGGCGGCGCAGCGGGTGTTTGGCCAGCCGGTGACGCAGGTCGAGCACTTGGGTAGCTTTGCCTGCCGCAATGTCTATAACCGCAAGGAAGGCCGCCTCAGCCAGCACGCCACGGCGAATGCCCTGGATGTCAGCGGGTTTCGGCTCAAGGACGGCCAGCGTATCGTTCTCGCTCAGGACTGGCAGGCAGGCGGGCAGAAGGCCGAGTTTCTCCGGCAGGTCCGCCAGGCGGCCTGCGAGAGTTTCAGTACGGTATTGGGGCCAGATTACAACGCGGCTCACCACAACCACTTTCACCTGGACATGGGCCGCTGGCAGATCTGCCGCTGACCTCAGGCGTGAACGCGGACGTTGTTCAGTACGACCGGGCGCGCCCAGTGGGTATCGAACTCGAGGTCGTTCTGCTGCTGCGCCAGGGTGCTGTCGTCAAAGGGTTCGGCGGCAGGGTCGAGCAGGCTCATCTCGAACTCGGCGATCGGCAGGTGCAGGGGGCGCGGGGAGGGCGCGGCCCCCGGTGCTGGCAGCGGTTGGCCGTGGCTCATGACCACCGGGCGCAGCCAGCTGTTGTTGAGGTCGAGATTGCGTTGCTGCTCGATCAGTTCGGCAGCGCTGAAGGGTTCAGGCGCCGGCTCCAGCAGGTTGGCCTCAAGTTCTGCCTTGGGCAGAAACAGCGGCTCGGGTGGAACGACCTGAGTTTCTTTGACCGGGCAGGCGCGCTGTGCGTCGATCAGGGCCAGGGCACGGGCGCCGCCGATCGGTTCGCCGCTGTCCTGGTCATACTGCACCAGCGCCTGGCTGAAGGTGTCTTCTTCCTGACCTTGCTGATCAGCCATGGCCCGGGCAAAGAAATCCTGCCACAGGTGGCTGACGCCGCCGAGTGCCTGGGTATTCTGCCGACCGTAGTTGCCGACGGGCGACAGGTAGGTCAAGCCGATGGGAAGAGTATCTGACATGGCAGTTGCGCGTGTTGTGCTCTGGCAGAATAGCGGATACTGCGTGTATCGGCCGTGGCCGGCGTTTCATTAATTTTTTCGGGTGCGGGAACGGATGGTAGAGCAAGAGCAGGGCACGGGCATCAGGGTCGAGGCGATGGCGCCGCAGTTTCAGGCGCAGGCGGTGGCGTGGGCTGAGCGGCTGGGTCTGCCGCTGGCCGATGATTCGGCTGAGTTCGCCGTGCAGGTCGGCGCTGATGGCCTGCAGGTGCAGCAATTGGGGCCGCAGGCGCCTGGCCCGGTGCGGGTGGACTTCGTTGAGGGGCAGGCGGCGCATCGGCGGCTGTTTGGCGGTGGCAACGGGCAGATGATCGCCAAGGCCGTGGGCATCGCCCAGGGCGTGCGCCCGCAGGTGCTGGATGCCACGGCGGGGTTGGGCAAGGATGCTTTCGTGCTGGCCAGCCTGGGCTGCCAGATGACTCTGATCGAGCGCCAGCCGCTGATTGCCGCGCTGCTCGAGGATGGCCTGGTACGTGGGCGCGGCGATGCTGAGGTGGGGGTGATTGTCGAGCGGATGCGTTTGCTGGTGGGCAATGCCATCGAGCGCATGCGCGGTTGGCAGGGCGAGCCGCCGCAGGTGATCTACCTCGACCCGATGTTTCCGCACCGCGACAAGAGTGCCTTGGTGAAGAAGGAGATGCGCGTGTTCCGGCCGTTGGTTGGAGACGACCTGGATGCACCGGCGTTGCTTGAGGCGGCGCTGGCCCTGGCGTCGCATCGGGTGGTGGTCAAACGGCCGCGCAAGGCGCCGATCATTGACGGTCCCAAGCCGAGTCATAGCCTTGAGGGCAAGTCGAGCCGCTATGACATTTATCCGAAGAAGGCGTTGAAGGGGTAGGGCAGCGCTTTCATACCTTTCGTTGTGCGTTTGGCTTGAGCGTGCTGGGGCCGCTTCGCGGCCCTTTCGCGACACAAGGCCGCTTCCACAAGGGCAGCGGAAGCACAACCGCAACGCCCGCTGCTGATCTGTATTCCTTATAACCCTGATAAAAATGTTGAGGCAGCGGGGAGAGAGCATTTCACAGACACTTTGTTAGGTCATACGACGACGTATAACCAAAAAAACAACAAGGTGATCTCCATGCTAAGTTCACGTCCTCGCCCTCGCGGCGCCCTCCCGTCGGTCAATAGCCGGGAGGCGCCATGAACGCACTCCTCAAGGGTTACTTCCTTGCACTGAAGGTGCTGGTCGTTGCGTGCCTGATCTGCATCACGTGCCTGATCTTCACCAACGTCGTGCTGCGCTATGGCTTCAACTCGGGGCTGTTCTTCAGCGAAGAATTCTCGCGCCTGGCATTCGTCTGGCTGGTATTCGCCGGCGCCCAGTTGATGCTCCATGAAAACGGCCACATCGGTGTCGATGTACTGACCAGCCGTGTCTCGCCACGTATGGCCAAGTACATGCTGGCAGCGACCCAACTACTGATGCTCTATGTGACTTGGCTGTTCCTTGATGGCAGCCTCAAGCAAACCCTGATCAACCTCCATGTCGGTGCGCCCTCGACCGGTATTTCCATGGCCCTGTTCTATGGTGCGGGCCTGGTGTTCTCGGTGTGCAGCGGTGTCCTGCTGGGCGTGCAACTGGTCCGGACCCTGATCAGCGCCCCTCCTGCGCAGGTCGCGGAGCCCGCGCTGGCAGTCGAACAGGGAGCCGTCAAATAATGGCCCTGTATCTTTTTGTCGGCGTGCTGATGGCCGCCATTCTGCTCGGCGTGCCGATCGCTTACGCCTTGATCCTCTGCGGCGTGGCCCTGATGGGGCTGCTCGGCCTGTTCGACGGGCAGATCATCGCGCAGAACATCATCAACTCGGCGGGCAGTTTTCCCCTGCTGGCCATCCCCTTGTTCATCATTGCCGGTGAGGTGATGAACAGTGGTGGCTTGTCCAAGCGCATCATCAACCTGGCCATCGCCATGGTTGGCCACATGCGCGGCGGGCTTGGCTACGTGACCATCTTTGCCGGTGTGCTGCTGTCGAGCCTGTCTGGTTCGGCACTGGCCGACGCCGCGTCGCTGACCGCGCTGTTGCTGCCGATGATGGTCATCGCCGGATACAACCGCAATCGCTCGGGAGGCCTGATCGCCTCGGTCTCGGTGCTCGGTTCGATCATTCCACCGAGCATCGGCTTCGTCGTCTTCGGCGTGGCTTCGGGGCTGTCGATCACCAAGCTGTTTCTCGCCGGGATTGCCCCAGGGCTGCTGATCGCGCTGGCCTTGGTCGTCGCCTGGTGGCTGGTGTCGCGGCGCGATACCGATGTGCAGCTGAGCCCCAAGGCCTCTGGCAAGGAGCGCCTGAAGGCATTCGTCGACAGCATCTGGGCGCTCATCCTGCCGGTGATCATCGTGGTCGGCCTGCGCTTTGGCGTGGTGACACCGACTGAAGCCGGTGCCGTGGCCAGCGTGTATGCGCTGCTGGTGTCGTGCCTGGTCTATCGCGAGCTCGACCTGAAGTCGCTCAACGACCTGCTGCTGCGTGCCGGCAAGACCACAGCGGCGGTGATGTTCCTGGTCGCTTGCGCGTCGATTCCGGCCTGGATGATCACCATTGCCGATATTCCCGGACAGATCATCGACCTGATCCAGCCGGTGATCGACAGCCCACGGCTGCTGATCGTGGTGTTGATGCTGTTGATCCTGCTGATCTCGATGGTCATGGACCTCACGCCGACGGTGCTGCTGCTGGCGCCGATCCTGGTGCCGGTGGTTACCGCAGCCAACATCGACCCGATCTACTTCGGTGTGCTGTTCATGGTCAATTGCTCGATCGGCCTGATCACCCCGCCGGTGGGCACGGTGCTCAACGTGGTCTGCGGTATTGGCCGCATGCGCTACGAAGCGCTGCTCAAGGGCACCATGCCGTTTCTGATCGCCGAAATCATCGTGTTGTTCCTGTTGGTGATCTTCCCCGAGCTGGTCACCGTCCCCGCGCAATGGTTCGCCCACTAACACCCAACAATAAAAAAGGAACCTGCCATGTATAAGCCATTCGCAGCCGTCGCGGCCCTGCTGCTCGCCAGCAGCATGAGCTTTGCCGCCGACTACAACAGCCGGCTCATCAAGTTTGCCGCCACCAGCCCCAAGGGCACGCCGCCGGCCATCGGTATGGAGCTGTTCGCCAAGAAGGTCGAGCAGCGCAGCGGCGGCAAGATCAAGGTGCGAACCTTCCCCAACGGCGTCCTTGGCGGCGATGTCCAGGTGCTGTCGTCGCTGCAGGGCGGGGTGATCGAAATGATGACCTGGAACGCTGGCCTGATGCTCAACCACGTGACTGACTTCGGCATCCTCGATTTCCCGTTCCTGTACAACGACACCGCCAAGGTCGATGCCATGCTCGACGGTGAGGTGGGCAAGATGCTCACCGATCAGTTGCCGGAAAAGAACCTGGTCGGCCTGGCCTTCTGGGAGCTGGGTGTGCGCAACCTGACCAATAACGTGCGTCCCGTGCAGAAGCTCGAAGATATCGCCGGCCTGAAGATCCGCGCGCAGCAGTCGCCGTTGTTCCTCGATGTGTGGACCGCCCTGGGCGCCAACCCGACGCCGTTGCCGTTCACCGAAGTGCATACGGCGCTGGAGACGGGCACTGTCGATGGCCAGGAGAACCCGGCCGCACTGATCCTCGCTTCGAAATTCAACGAAGTGCAGAAATACCTGAGCCTGACCCGGCACAACTACAACCCGCAGATCGTGCTGATCGGCAAGACCTTCTGGGACTCGCTCAACCCGGATGAGCAGAAGCTGCTCTCGGAGGTGGCCATGGAGGTGCGCATCGAGCAGCGCAAGATCTCCCGCGAAGCCGACAGCAAGGCGATCGCCGAGTTGCGCAGCGCGGGCATGCAGGTCAATGAACTGGCTGCCGAAGAGGTGGCCCGCATCCAGGACAAGATCCGCCCGGTGGTCAGCAAGTATGCCGCGCAGATCAATCCTGAACTGGTCCGCAAGGTCTACCAGGCCATGGACTTCCAACCGCAGTGACGATCCCCCGTGCGCCGCTGCGGCGGCGCGCGCACTAGCAGACACGCACTATAAGAAAAGGACCCGCATGAAAATCTCCGTTGCCCAGATCCACCCGGCCGACAACCCGAGCATGACCATCGACAAGGTCGCTGCGCTGGCCCGTCAGACTGCTGCCGAAGGTTCGCGCCTGATCGCCTTCGCCGAATGTCTGTTGACCGGCGGCTCGTTCGACAGCCGTGAAGACCTCGAGCGTGGCGCGATCGCCATCGACGCGCTGGCGCCGTTGCTGGAAGCTTCGGCGCAGACCGGCATCCTCATCGTTGTCGGCTTCTACGAGAAACACGCCGACTCGGTGTTCAACACCGCGGCCCTGATCGGCCCGCAGGGGATCATCGGCCTGCACCGCAAACGGCACCTGCCGTTCATGATCGGCGACCGCTTCACTGATCGCCCGCAGGAGTGGACAGCGCCAATCTTCGACACCGAGATCGGTCGCATCGGTTTGGCTATCTGCTACGAGATCCGCTTCCCTGAGGTCGTGCGTACCCTGGCCCTGGAAGGTGCCGACATCGTCGTCCTGCCTGCCGCCTGGCCGGAGCAGGCGCGCATGCTGCCGGACATCTTCAGCACGGTGCGTGCGGCCGAGAACATGGTCTATTTCGTTGCACCGAACCGTAACGACATGGATGGCGGCATGCAGTTCATCGGCACCAGCCACATCATCGAGCCCTCCGGCAAGACCCTGGTCCGCGCGGGCCTGGAAGACGGTGTGTACAGCGTCGACATCGACCTGGGCAAGGCCCGCAACAAGTCGCTGATTCGCGACCCTGGCGTGTTCGAGGTGCATCCGTTCCGCGATCGCCTGCCGGAAACCTATCGCATCTGATGGCGACTCATCCACCACAGGGCAGGAGCATCACCATGCACAGCACACAGACCTCGCTCAAGCAGCGGATGGCGGCTGGCAACACCTTTGGCATGAACATCTACAGCACCGCCTGCATGCCCATCGAGGTAGCCGGCAACTGGGGCCTGGACTTTGTCTTTATCGATGCCGAGCACACCGCGCTGGGCGTTGACCGCGACATGGAAAAACTGATTCTGGCGGCCAGCAATGCGGCCATCCACAGCTTGGTGCGGGTCCGCGGCACACTCGAGTGGGATATCCGCAAGGCGCTGGAAATGGGCGCTTCAGGTGTGATCGTGCCGCAAGTGCACAGTGCCGCACAGATGCGCGAGATCATCCGCTTCAGCAAGTTTGCGCCGCTGGGCCGGCGCGGGGGGGACAGCTCGGTGCGTTCAGCGGGCTATGCCGGGCCTGGCTTCGACTGGGCGCGCTACACCGAGGCGCAGAATGCCCAGAGCGTGATCGTGCCCATGGCTGAAAGCTACGAGTTCTTTGACCACATCGATGAAATACTCGATGTCGAAGGCATCGATGCAGTGCATTTCGGCCCGGCCGATTATTCGTTGTCGCGGGGGCTGCCGGTCGACTACCGGTTGGGCAATCCGGAGGTGTTCGAGCGCCTCCAGGTGCTCATCGACAAGTGTCATGCGCGTTCGATCCAGGTCATGGTGCCGTGCTTCCCGGCCGATCTGCAGACGGCCCGGCGCTTGATCGAAATGGGCAGCGACATGTTGCTGATGGGCAGTGATCTGTCCTGGCTGAACAGCGCCGGGCAACAGATTGCCGCAGTGCAGCAGGCGCTGCGCGGCGGTTGATCCGGCTCGTCTGTATTGGGGCCGCAAAGCGGCCCAATTCCAGTAGCCTCAGTCGATCAGAAAGTTCTGCTTGACCAAGGTCGCCCGGGTGATCGCCACCAGCTCTTCAAGGTGCATGTCGGGGCGCTCGGTCAGGTATGACAGGCAGAACTTTGCCGGCGGTATTGGTGGATCGCACGGCAGGATCTTCAGCATGTCCACCGCCAGCATTTCGCGGATCAACGGCACCGGCAGGATGCCGATGGCGTGCCCGGCAGAAATCATCTTGGCCATGAACGCCAGCGAGTTGCTCGAATGGAAGGCATTCGACGCCGCGCCACTTTCCTTCAGCCAACGGTCGACCACCGAGTACAAGGTCGACGGCGCGCTGTGGGTGACGATCGAGTGCTGGCGCGCCTGGGTCGCCAGAAACGGCCCCTCGCCAATGTCCAGGTGCGGCGCCGCCACCCACTGAAAAGTCATCCAGCCGAGAAACACATCGGTAACGTCCTCGCGCGTGGCCGGGTTGGTCAGCAGCGCCATGTCCAGCTCGTGATCATTGAGCTTGCGATTGAGCTCCGCGCCGACATCGATCGAGATCTCCAGGGTGATTTGCGGAAAGTGCGCCTTGATCTCGCTGATCACCGCAGTCAGCCCGACCATGGCCGAACATTCGTCGGCACCCAGGCGCAGGCGCCGGTGTTCCTTCTGCTTGGCGGCAAATTGTTCGAGCTGCACGCTGTTGTTGAGGACCAGCTCGGCATGCCGCAGTGCGGTGTGGCCGTCGGCGGTGAGGGTCATGCGCTGCTTGCTGCGGTCGAACAGCTTGACGCTCAGCAGCGACTCCATCTCCTTGATCCGCGAAGAGATGGCCGGTTGGGTCAGATGAAGATGACGAGAGGCGGCATGCGCGCCGCCCAAACGGGCCGTCCAGTAGAACGCCTCGATCTGCATCAGGGTAATTCGCATGATAAAAATTTCCCCGAAATCGGCTCATTGATTTTTATTATCGACACGAAGACGTGCTTGTTAGGATGACCGAACCCATACGGAAATGCACCCATCACAATAAGACTTCCTCATGTATATCATCGAACAACTGCCTGTTCCGATTGACCGTGCCGAACTCGATACCCTGCTCAAGGCCGAGCCGGCGACCATTGGCCACTTCACCACCCGTGGCATTCCCAACCCTGAAATCAAGGCCCATCTGCAGAACGTGCGGGTGGTCGGCACTGCTGTCACCGTGCGCATGCCGGGGACTGATGGCGGTATCCTGCACTACGCCATGGGCTGCGCGCGGCCGGGCGATTTTCTGGTAGTCGATCGCTGCGGCGAGCGAGTCACCGCAGCGCTGGGCGGGGCCATGGCCTATGCCGCCCGGCAGGCCGGCATTGCCGGGATCATCGTTGATGGCTGCGTGACCGACCTGGGCGAGCTGCGCCAGCATGGCGTGCCGGTGTGGTCGCGTGGCGCCAGTGCGATCACCACGCGCATACTGGGCGCTGACGGCGAGTTCTGCACGCCGATCCAGTGCGGTGGGGTGGTCGTCCATCCGGGCGATGCGGTAGTGGCTGATGAAAACGGGATTGTCTTCCTCAGGCCTGGCCAGGTACTTGAGCTGGCCCAGCGCGCCATCGACTTTCAGGAAAACGAAAAGCACACCTTGGCGCGCTTGGCCAAGGGTGAGAAGTTTCCCGACGTGGTCGGCTCGCGGCCGATGATTGATGCAGCGATCCGCCAGGACTGCTGATAGCCACGCCGCATCGCTTTGCGTTTCTGCCCAGTAGATCCTCCAACAAGAACACAGGACTACCATGAAACCCTGCTTTCGATTCGCCCTGTGGCTGGCCAGTGTGCTGCTGGCCAGCTCGGTTGCCGTTGCCGACGACTACCCGAACATCCGCTTCAACGTGGTTGGCGGCGGCAGCCACAACTACAGCTTTCGCGCAGTAGAACAGCCGTTCTGGAACCAGACCCTGCCTGCCAGCTCGCAGGGCAAGGTCACCGCGCAACTGCTGGGTTTGTCGGAGAGTGGCCTGAAGGGTCCTGAGATCATCCGCCTGATGCGTTTTGGCGCGGTCGACATCGGCATGGGCGTATTCGCCTTTGTTGCCGGAGACGATGCGACCTTCGAAGGTGTCGACCTGCCCGGCATGGCCGACGGCATCGACGCTGCGCGGGCCATTGCCGATGCCTACAAGCCGGTGCTGGCGCAGCGCATGGCTGAGCGTCACGGCATCAAGTTGCTGGCCACCGTGCCCTACACCGCCCAGGTGTTTTTCTGTCGCGAGGCGGTCAATGCGTTGAGCGATCTGCAGGGCCGCAAGATTCGCACCCGTGGCCGCAACATGGCGGAAATGGTCAAGGCCATCGGCGCCGCGCCAGTAACCCTGCCGTTCGCCGAGGTGGTCACGGCCATGCAGACCGGCGTCATCGATTGCGCCGTGACTGGCATCGGTTCTGGCAACGCCGCCAAGTGGTATGACGTGGCCGACTACATCTACAACCTGCCAGTGGACTGGTCGATCGGTTTCTACGGCATCGGCCTCAAGCGTTGGCAGCAACTGCCGCCCTCCGTTCAGCAGTTGCTGCAGACGCAAGCGCAAGTGCTTGAGGATGGCCTCTGGCAGGCGACTGCCAACGAGAACCGCTATGCGCTGGCCTGCAACATCGGCAGACCCGACTGCCAGATCCATCAGCCAGCGCACATGACCGTGTCCGCGCCCAGCGCCACCGAGAAACAGGCACTGCGCCAGATCGTGGTGAAGATCGCCAATGACTGGGGCAGGCGCTGTGGCCTGGCGTGTAGCGAGCGCTGGAATGCCACCGTGGGCATGACCATTGGTGTCCGATTGCACCCATGACCACCCTGCATCCGCCGGCGCAGGCCGCCGCTGCCGATGAACGCAATGAGTTTCCGGAGAGCCCACCATGCAAAAGGTCCGTTCAGGCGCGAGCGTCATCAATGCCATTGCCAAGGCAGGCACCTGGGGTGGCGGGGTGGCCTTGCTCGGTTGTGCCGTGCTGATCGCTGTCGACCTGATCTTGCGCAAGACCATCGGCGTGTCCATGGGCGGTGCCGACGAGATCGCCGGCTATGTGCTGGCGATTACCAGCGCCTGGGCCTTCCCAGTGACCCTGCTGAAGCGCTCGCATGTCCGCGTCGATATCCTCTATGCCCGCCTCGGGCTGAAAACCAGGGTGCTGTTCGACCTGTTCGCGTTGCTGTGCATGGCGATCCTGGTCGGCACGCTGCTGTTGCACGCCGGCAACGTCCTGCGCGACTCCATCGAATACGGCTCGATCTCGAATACGCCGTTGCAGGTGCCGCAGTGGATCCCGCAATCGATCTGGTTCGCGGGCTATCTGTTCTTTGCCCTGACCATCGTTATGCTGCTGCTCACCAGCATGACCCACCTGGTGCGCGGGCGCTGGCGCGCGGTGAGTGCGCTGATCGGTATCAACTCGGTCGAGGAAGAAATCCAGGAAGAGCTCAGCCCCCACCCACCCGTGCACAAGGAGCAAGAACCATGCTGAGCGTTACCCTGGTCATCCTTCTGGGTCTGCTGGCGCTAAGCGTTGCGGCGGCTGTCAGCGTCGGCCTGCTGGGCATGTCGTTGTCGCTGTTCTATTCGAGCTTGCCACTGAGCAACGCCATGGGTGAAATCGCCTGGAATACCAGTGCCGAGTTTCTGCTGGTGGCGATTCCGTTGTACATCCTGATGGGCGAGTTGCTGGTCTGTTCGGGGGTGGCAGGGCGAATGTACCAGGCTGTCGAGAAATGGCTGTCATGGTTGCCAGGAGGCCTGATGAACTCGAACATCGGCGCATCGGCGTTGTTCTCGGCCACCAGCGGCTCCAGCGTGGCGACGGCTGCCACCATCTCGACCCTGGCGATCCCCCAGCAGGAGCGCAAGGGTTACAACGCGCCGTTGTTTCTCGGTTCGATTGCCGCTGGCGGCACCTTGGGAATCCTCATTCCGCCGTCGATCAACATGATCCTGTTCGCCCTGATCGCTAACGTTTCGGTGCCCAAGCTGTACCTGGCGGCGACCCTTCCGGGCATCTTGCTGAGCCTGTTGTTTGTCGCGGTGATCGTCGTGGCATGCCTGATCCGCCCCAGCCTGGGTGGGGTAAAAGTCCACTACAGTTGGGCCGAGCGGCTTGCGAGCATCCCTGATCTGCTCGCGCCGCTGGCGATCTTCGTATTGGTGATCGGCTCGATCTACAGTGGCTTTGCCACCGCCAGCGAATCGGCAGCGCTGGGGGTACTGGCGGCGCTGGGCGTAGGCTTGTGGCGGCGCGCGCTAACCCGAGAGAGCCTGGGCAAGGCGTTCGAGGCGACCCTGCGCACCACCGGCATGATCATTTTCATCACCCTGGCGGCGTTTTTTCTCAACTTCGTGCTGGCGTCCATTGGCCTGACCACGGCGTTGGTCGCCTTTGTCAGCGAACTGAGCCTGTCGCCGCTGGCAACCCTGCTGGTGATCATCCTGTTCTATATCGTCCTGGGCTGTTTCATGGACACCTTGGCCATGCTGATCACCACCGCGCCGCTGATCGTGCCGATTGTCGTCGCGCTAGGGTTCGACCCGCTGTGGTTCGGGGTGATCCTGATCATCCTTTGCGAGATGGGGCAGATCACCCCGCCGTTCGGCATGAACCTGTTCGTGGTGCAGAGCATTCGCGGTCGGGGCAACTTCATGGACGTGGTGTACGGCGCGCTGCCGTTCTGCCTGGCGCTGCTTGCCCTGATCGCGTTGCTGATCTGCTTCCCGCAGTTGGCCTTGTGGCTGCCGCACGCGGTGGCGTGAGTCGTCAGTTGCGGTAGGCGCGAATGAACAGCCCGACGACTTCGCGCACATGCGCCTCGGCTTCGTCGCCTTCGAGCGGCGGCGCGCAGCCGAGCAGCAAGCGGTAGTCCGGCGCGCCTTTGATCAGGCAGAAGAAATGCTCGGCCGCCCGCAACGGGTTGTCGATACGCAGCAAGCCGCGCTCGGCCACGCAGCGCAGCAGCGACTCCATTTCGGCCAGCACACGCTTGGGTCCGGCCTCGTAAAAAAATTCGCTGAAGCCAGGGTCTTGGCTGCCCAAGGCAATGATCAGGCGGCTCAACTTGACCGACTCGTCACTGCTGATCAACGCCTGGAAACCGCGGGCGATGTTCAGCAGTACCTGATCGAGGGGGACGTCGTCCGGCAGCTCGAAGATCAGTTCCGGCAATTGGCTCTGGCAAGTCGCCATGACCGCCGAACCGAACAGGGTCTGCTTGTCGGTGAAGTGGCTGTAGACCGTAAGTTTTGAAACACCTGCCGCCGCAGCGACCGCATCCATGCTGGTGTTGGCATAGCCAAGGCTGAGGAACAGCGCCTTGGCGGCTTCGAGGATGGCCTGTCGTTTGGCCAGATCCTTCGGCCGGCCGGGGCCGATGGGTGCGTCGTTGGGCATTGGAATCCGCATCTTGGTGAACAGGCGCCCATCTTACCGGGTCAGGTGCGCTCCGGCTGCAATCGGCGACCAATCGTTAATGTTGATTTTCTCTCCGACGGCGGCTTCCCGGCATCGGTTCCCTGATTTAATATACTCGGCAGTATAAATATTAAAAGTGCGCTTCGCAGAAGGTCATTCATCATGTTGCGTCATGCCTTGTCCATCGCTTTGCCCGCCGCCGCAGCGCTGCTGCTGGCCGCCTGCGGTCAGGAAACCGCGGCACCGGCTGCGCCACGCCCGGCGTTGGTGGTGCAGCCGCATCCGGCTGGCGCCGCTGCCAACAGTTATCCGGGCGAGGTCCGTGCCCGCTTTGAGCCGGAGCTGGCCTTCCGCATCGCCGGCAAGGTCACCAAGCGCTTGGTAGAAGAAGGGCAGCGGGTCAAGGCGGAGCAGCCCTTGGCCGAGCTCGATCCGCAGGATGTGCGCCTGCAACTGGAGGCCAACCGTGCCCAGTGGGCCGCCGCCCAGGCCAACCTGGCGCTGGTGCAGGCCGAGCGTGACCGCTACCGCACGCTGCTCGACCGGCAGATGGTCAGCCGCTCCCAGTTCGACAACGCCGAGAACCTCTACCGCGCAGGCATGGCGCGGCTCAAGCAGGCCAAGGCGGAGTTCGACGTCGCCGGCAACCAGGCCGACTATGCCGTGCTGCGCGCGCCGCAGGCCGGGCTGATCGCCAAGCGTCAGGTCGAAGTCGGCCAGGTGGTTGCCGCCGGGCAGACGGTGTTCACCCTGGCCGCCGATGGCGAGCGCGAGGTGGTGATTGGCCTGCCGGAACAGCAGTTCGCCGGCTTCGCCGTGGGCCAGGCGGTCAGCGTCGAGCTCTGGTCACATCCCAACCAACGTTTCGAGGCGCACATTCGCGAATTGTCGCCAGCCGCCGATCCGCGTTCGCGCACCTTCGCCGCGCGAATCGCCTTCAACTCGACCAAGGCGCCGGCCGAACTCGGCCAGAGCGCGCGGGTGTTCATTGCCCACGATGGCCTGGCGCCGTTGGCCGTGCCGTTGTCGGCGGTAACGGCCGAACAGGGTCAGGCCTACGTCTGGCGGGTGAACCCGGACAAACGCCTGGAGCGTGTCGCCGTGCGCCTGGGGGCGTATGGCTCGGACAGCGTGCCGGTACTCGATGGCCTCGGCGCCAACGACTGGGTGGTCGCCGCCGGCGGCCATGTACTGCGCGAAGGCCAGCAGGTGCGGCCGGTAGATCGTAGCAACCGTGAAGTAGACCTGGCGGCCAAGGAGTAAGTCCCGATGGGTTTCAACCTTTCCGCCTGGGCGCTGCGCAATCGCCAGATCGTACTGTTCCTGATGATCCTGCTGGCAGCGATCGGTGCCATGTCCTACAGCAAATTGGGGCAGAGCGAAGACCCGCCGTTTACCTTCAAGGCCATGGTGATTCGCACCCTGTGGCCGGGCGCCACCGCCGAAGAAGTCTCGCGCCAGGTCACCGAGCGCATCGAAAAGAAACTGATGGAGACCGGCGAGTACGAGAAGATCGTCTCGTTCTCCCGTCCGGGTGAGTCGCAGGTGACCTTCATGGCCCGCGATTCGCTGCACTCCAAGGACATTCCCGAGCTCTGGTACCAGATTCGCAAAAAGGTCGCGGACATCCGCCATACCTTGCCGCCGGAGGTTCAGGGGCCGTTCTTCAACGACGAGTTCGGCACCACCTTCGGCAACATCTATGCGCTGACCGGCGATGGTTTCGACTACGCCGTGCTCAAGGACTACGCCGACCGCATCCAGATCCAGCTGCAGCGGGTCAAGGATGTCGGCAAGGTCGAGCTGGTCGGCCTGCAGGATGAGAAAATCTGGATCGAGCTGTCCAACATCAAGCTGGCCACCCTCGGCGTGCCGCTGGCGTCGGTGCAGCAGGCTTTGCAGGAGCAGAATGCGGTGAGCACCGCAGGCTTCTTCGAGACCCCCAGCGAGCGCTTGAACCTGCGTGTCAGTGGCCGTTTCGACAGTGTCGAGCAGATTCGCCAGTTCCCGATTCGAGTCGGCGACCGCACCCTGCGGATCGGTGATGTGGCCGAAGTGCATCGCGGCTTCAACGACCCGCCCGCGCCGCGCATGCGCTTCATGGGCGAAGATGCCATCGGCCTTGCCGTGTCGATGAAGGACGGTGGCGATATCCTGGTGCTGGGCAAGGCGCTGGAAGGCGAGTTCGAACGCCTGGCACACAACCTGCCGGCGGGTATGGAGCTGCGCAAGGTCTCCGACCAGCCGGCGGCGGTCAAGGCCGGGGTTGGCGAGTTCGTCCAGGTGCTGGTCGAGGCGCTGGTGATCGTTCTGCTGGTGAGTTTCTTCTCGCTTGGCCTGCGCACCGGCCTGGTGGTGGCCTTGGCCATCCCGTTGGTGCTGGCGATGACCTTTGCCGCCATGCATTACTTCGGCATCGGTCTGCACAAGATCTCACTGGGTGCGCTGGTACTGGCGCTTGGCTTGCTGGTGGACGACGCGATCATTGCCGTGGAGATGATGGCGATCAAGATGGAACAGGGCTTCGACCGCTTCAAGGCGGCCAGCTACGCCTGGACCAGCACGGCCTTCCCGATGCTGACCGGCACCCTGATTACCGCCGCCGGCTTCTTGCCGATTGCCACCGCAGCGTCGAGCACAGGCGAGTACACCCGTTCGATTTTCCAGGTGGTGACTATTGCCCTGTTGACCTCGTGGGTGGCCGCGGTGCTGTTCGTGCCGTACCTGGGCGAGCGCCTCCTGCCTGACTTGGCCAAGCTCCACGCGGCGCGTCATGGCGGGCAGGCGCCCGACCCGTACGCCACGCCGTTCTATCAGCGCGTGCGGCGCGTGGTGGAGTGGTGCGTACGGCGGCGCAAGACGGTCATCCTGCTGACCATCGCTGCTTTTGTCGGCAGTATCCTGCTGTTCCGTTTCGTGCCTCAGCAGTTCTTCCCTGCGTCGGGGCGTCCGGAGCTGATGATCGACCTGAAACTGGCCGAAGGTGCTTCGCTGAGCAACGCCACCGAACAGGTCAAGCGTCTTGAGGGGTTGCTCAAGCGCCAGGACGGTATCGACAACTACGTGGCCTACATCGGCACGGGCTCGCCGCGTTTCTACCTGCCCCTGGACCAACAACTGCCGGCGGCGAGCTTCGCCCAGTTCGTGGTGCTGGCCAAGTCGCTGGAGGAGCGCGAGACGCTGCGCAGCTGGCTGATCGCAACCCTGGATGAGCAGTTCCCGGAGCTGCGCTCGCGGGTCACGCGCCTGGAAAACGGCCCGCCGGTAGGCTACCCGGTGCAGTTCCGGGTGACCGGCGAGCATATCGACAAGGTGCGTGCGCTGGCCCGCCAAGTGGCGGACCGGGTGCGCGAGAACCCCTATGTGGTCAACGTCCACCTGGACTGGGAAGAGCCGAGCAAGGCGGTCTTCCTCAAGATCGACCAGGACCGCGCGCGCGCCCTGGGCGTGAGCACGGCGCACCTGTCGACGTTCCTGCAGAGTTCGCTGACCGGCAGTTCGGTGAGCCAGTACCGCGAGGACAACGAGCTGATCGAAATCCTCTTGCGCGGCACGCTCGAAGCACGCAGCGACCTGACCAACCTGGCCAGCCTCGCCGTGCCTACCGAGAACGGCCAGAGCGTTGCCCTGTCGCAGGTGGCGACCCTCGAGTACGGCTTCGAGGAGGGCATCATCTGGCACCGCAACCGCCTGCCGACGGTCACCGTACGCGCCGATATCTATGGCAAGGAACAACCGGCGACCTTGACCCAGCAGATCCTGCCGACCCTGCAGGAGGTACGTAACAACCTGCCAGACGGCTACCTGCTGGAAGTCGGCGGTACCGTGGAAGACTCCGAGCGTGGGCAGAAGTCGGTGAACGCCGGCATGCCGCTGTTCATCGTCGTGGTGCTGAGCTTGCTGATGATCCAGCTGCGCAGTTTCTCGCGCACTGTGATGGTGTTCCTCACGGCGCCATTGGGACTGATCGGGGTGACCCTGTTCCTGCTGATCTTCCGTCAGCCGTTCGGCTTCGTGGCCATGCTTGG
This sequence comes from Pseudomonas sp. BP8, assembly GCF_017875955.1. Lineage (GTDB taxonomy): Bacteria > Pseudomonadota > Gammaproteobacteria > Pseudomonadales > Pseudomonadaceae > Aquipseudomonas. The sequence continues at coordinate 1,891,740 of NZ_JAGINK010000001.1, forward strand.
CACGATTGCCTTGGCGGGGATGATCATGCGCAACTCGGTGATCCTGATTGACCAGATCGAGCAGGATATTGCCTCAGGGATGCAGCGCTGGCAGGCGATCATCGAAGCGACTGTGCGGCGTTTCCGGCCCATCGTGCTGACCGCCCTGGCGGCGGTGCTGGCGATGATTCCGTTGTCGCGCAGCGTGTTCTACGGGCCGATGGCGGTGGCGATCATGGGTGGCTTGATCGTTGCCACGGTGCTGACCCTGTTGTTCCTGCCGGCGCTGTATGCGGCGTGGTTCAAGGTCAGGAAGGACTGAGCACCGCAGGAAAGGGCTGCGAAGCAGCCCCACGGTGCAGCGGTTGAATCAGAGCGCGCCGAAGACTTTCTTGGCCAGGCTGGTCGCCGCCTGGGCAGGATTCTGGCGAATGCTCTGCTCTTGCTTGGCGACCATCTCGAACAGGCCATCCAGCGCCTTCTCGGTCACGTAGCTTTCAACGCTGGCATTTTTCGAGCTGCCCAGGCCAAGGGCCGAGGCCTGGCCGGCAAAGCTGTTGTACTGCTGAACCACGCCAACCTTGTCGGTCGCCGCCTTGACGATCGGCAGGAACTTGGCGCGGATCTGCTCGCGGCTGCTCTTGTTCAGGTACTGGGTGGCAGAGTCATCACCGCCACTGAGAATGCCCTTGGCATCGGTAACGGTCATCTTCTTCACGGCATCGACCAGGATCGCCTGGGCCTGAGGCATTGCCGCCTCGGCCGCTTTGTTCATGCCGTCTTCCAAGGCGGTGACCTGGTCACCCTTGCCGAGCATTTTCATGGTCTTGGCCACCTTGCCAAGGTTGCCTGGCAGCTCGATGCGCACGTCGGGGTTGTTGCTGAAGCCGCCCGGGGTGCTCAGTTGCTTGACGGCAACCTGGGCACCTTGAGTCAGGGCATCCTTGAGGCCACCAGCGGCATCCTGCTGGCTCAGGTCACCCAGTGACAGGGCCAGGGCGTTGGCGGACAGCAGCAGGCCGGCGCACAAGGTGCCGAGGCGCAGGGAGGAGCGAATCATGGGTACTTCCTTTTGACGATGAATAAGCGAGATCAACGAACCGGATCGACCTTGATCCGCAGCGGCTGTGCAGGGCTGCCATCAAGCTCGACGCCATGATGCTCGGTATTGATGAACAGCAGTTTGCCGTCCAGTTCGATCCGTGCACTGATCGCATAGCGATGGCCCGGTTTGATCTGCGCGGGGTCGTAGGTCAGGTGAAATGGCAGCGGCACATTGCCTTTGACCGGGCCGGCCTGGCTGGCCAGGGTTGTGGCCGGGGCATCCATCAGCGAAACGTCCTGCAGGCTGACGCTCAGGGTGGCGGTGGGCGGCAGGGCGATGCGCTGCAGATAGAAGACTTCGCCGTCCAGGCTGGCCTGGTGCGAGGGGGTATTGCTGTTGCTGGAGCAGGCTGCGAGCAAGGATGCACAACACAGCATCAAGAGCTTTTTCATGGAATCTCCGTAGTCCTGGGGCTGGCTTGTGGCCAACCCCAGGGACTTTAGCGGATTTTCCCGGGCAGGTCGCTCGTGTGGTCAGCTGATTGCTTGCTGCAGTGACGCTTTTTCGTTCCCTTCGCGGTGCAGCGCCACCTGGCGAATCGACAGGCGCAGCTCGGCCGACAGCACGCGTTTGGCGACGCCTTCGGCCAACTCGCCGAGCTTGTCGTGATAGCCCAGCTTGCCGTTGCTGTCTGGGCGCAGCACGCCCTGCTGGACCAGGGTCTGGATGAAGTGGCGGAACAGCGTCTTGTCGAAGAACTCCGGCGCATTCAGCCCATGCAGGATCGACAAGCGCTGGGCCATCATCACGCAAAGGTCTTCCAGCGCTTCGGCGCTGAGCGTCTGCTGGCCGCTGTTGAGCAACAGCGAGGTGGCCATGTAGTAGCGCTGCAGGGCCTGGGTGATGGTCCGTGCCAGCAGGGTCAGCAGGACAAACTGGCGCGAGCTGGGTGCGGGGCGCAGGTAGACGTTGTTCTCGAAGCGCAGCAGGCCTTGCTCGACAAAGGCGCTGAGCCATTGATCGATGACCGCGTCGAGCTCCTCGGCGCTCCAGCGCAGGAACAGCTCCGCCTGCAGGTACGGATAGAGCGCCTTGACGTATTGGCCGATCAGCTCGCGGCTGATTCGCGAACTGCTCTGGAAGAAACTTGCCAGCAAAGCCGGCAGGGCGAATATGTGCAGTACGTTGTTGCGGTAGTAGGTCATCAGCACCGCGTTGGCTTCGTCCAGGTAGAGGATGCGGCCCATCGCATCGTTCTGTTCGGACAGCAGCTTCATGCCACGCACATGGGTGATCAACGCCCCACCATCGCCTTCCGGCAAGGTGCTGTGGGCCGAGTACGGCACCTGCCGCAGCAGGGCCAGGTAGAGATCGAGAACCCGCACCAGCGCGTCTTCATCGAGGGCGTGGCGGCTGGTCGAAAGCAAGGCCAGGGCGACCAGGTTGACCGGGTTGACTGCCGCCGCTTCGTTGAGGTGGCGGGCCACGGTCTCACCCAGGCGGGTGGTGGTTTCGTTGAGCCAGGCCGGGCGGAACTGCGGGCCCAGTTGCTGTTCACGCCAACCCGGCTGCTGCTGGTCGAGAAAGCTCGCCAGGCGGATCGGCTCGCCGAAGTTGACGTAGACCTGGCCGAAGCGCTGCTTGAGTGCGCCGAACACTTTGAAGATGTCGAAGATCGATTCTTTCTTCTTGCTCGCCCCACGCAGCTCGCCCAGGTAGGTGCGGCCTTCGAGGACGCGTTCGTAGCCGATGTACACCGGCACGAAGACGATCGGCGTGCGCGACGAGCGCAGGAAGCTGCGCAAGGTGATCGCCAGCATGCCGGTGCGCGGCTGGAGCATGCGCCCGGTGCGTGAGCGACCGCCTTCGACGAAGTACTCGACCGGGAAGCCTTTGCTGAACAGGGTATGCAGGTATTCGTTGAACACCGCCGTGTACAGCGGGTTGCCCTTGAACGTGCGGCGCATGAAAAACGCGCCACCGCGGCGCAGCAGGCCACCGATTACCGGCATGTTGAGGTTGATTCCGGCGGCGATGTGCGGCGGGGTCAGGCCATTGCGGAACAGCAGGTACGACAGCAGCAGGTAGTCGATGTGACTGCGGTGGCAGGGCACGTAGATCACTTCATGGCCTGGGGCGATGCTTTGCACCTGCTCGATGTGGTTGAGCTTGATGCCGTCGTAGATCTTGTTCCAGAACCAGCTGAGCACCACTTCCATGAAGCGGATCGCGGTGTAGGTGTAGTCCGAGGCGATTTCGTTGCCGTAGCGCAGCGCCTGGGCCTCGGCCTTGGCCAGTGGAATCTTCTCGCGCTCGGCCTCGTCGGCGATCGCCTGGCGCACCTGCGGATCGTGGATCAGGCCTTTGACCAGATTGCGCCGGTGCGAGATGTCGGGCCCGATCACGGCGGTCTTGAGGTTGCGGAAATGCACGCGCATCAGGCGCTGGGCCATGCGTACCGTGCGTTCGTGGCCTTTGTTCTGCTCGACCAGTTCGCGCAGGTGGATGGGGGCAGAGAACTGCACGCGGGTCTTGCGTCCCAGGATCAGGATGGTCAGCAGCCGGCGCAAGCGGCCGGTGACCGCCCAGCTATCGGCGAACAACAGCTTCCACGGGCTGGATTCGCTGGCCGGGGTCTGCCCCCAGAACACGCTGACCGGAATGATCTGCGCGTCTTCTTCGGCGTGCTGGCTGATCGCCGCAACCAGGCGCTCGAGGGTCGGCGGCGCACCGCGTTTGTCTTGCCGGCCGAGCCAGTCCGGATCTGGCGTCAGGTAGAAGAACGCCGCCGGCTCGTGCAGGTTGCCCACGGCCACCGGCAGCACCGGGCGCGGCAGCCCCGCCTTGGTGCATTCGCGGTCGAGCACGGCCAGGTCGGTCAGCGCCGGTGAGGGCAGGGCATAGAACACCGGGCGGCTGCGGTCGAGATTGAGGGTCAGGGAAGACTGGTTGATGGTCTCGGAGCGCACCCACAGGTACAGCACGCGGCGCAGAGCGCCGAAGATCAGGCGGCGCAGGGGAGATCGGGTCATGGGATATAGGGGCCCTGGAAGGAATTTCGAGTCGACATCCAATCAGTTAGTCTGCCGTATCCGCGTAAGTTCAGCAAAAATCTGCAATTCATATCCCGGTCATGAATTTTCTTTGTTCCGTGTCATATACTCGGTCCGCACCTTGCAGGATATTTCAGCAAGCTGCGTCGGCACGGGGAGGACCCAGTGCCTGCAAGGCGATCTTCACAATAAAAAATCGGAGTAGTTCAGATGTCGTCTCGTGAGACTGGGAATGTAAAGTGGTTCAACGATGCCAAGGGCTATGGCTTCATTCAGCGCGAAGGCGGGGCGGATGTGTTCGTCCACTATCGGGCGATCCGCGGTGAGGGGCATCGTACCCTGGTCGAAGGACAGCAGGTGGAGTACAACCTGACGCAGGGCCAGAAAGGCCTGCAGGCCGAAGACGTAATCGGCCTCTAACGCTCAAGCCTCAAGCTGCAAGTTGACCGTGGAACTTGCAGCCTGATGCGATCACGCTTGAAGCGTGCCGCATACGACTTGAAGCTGCTTATTGCGTACGCCAGGTGATTTCTTCTTCACCGTCGGCACTGATGCGGACCCAACGATCGGCATCTTCCTCTCCATGTTCCTCGCTCCAGCTGCCGGGTGCACAGCGCACTTCGACCTGCAGTGCGGCATAGGCTGCGCGGGCGCAGGCGATGTCGTCGTCCCATGGGCTCTGGTCACTTTCCAGGTAGAGGCTGTTCCATTTCCCTACAGCCTTGGGTAACCAGGTCACCGGAATGTTACCGGCCTGGCACTTCCAGGTCAGGCCTTTCTGGCTCCACTCAGTGCATGGACCCAACGCCTCGGCAAGCCAGGCGGCAACCTGCTTGTGGTCAACGTCGGTGTCCTTCAGGTAGATCTCGATATCGGGTTGACGCATAAAGGGCTCCGGGTGTGCTCAGTCTTGGCGCACGAAATAGTCATAACGCATGGAAACCGTGACCTCGAACGGCTCGGCCTGGTCGATCACCAGGGCGCGCTTGTCAGCGCTGGCACGCCAACCGTGCGGGGTCATGGCCAGCAGGTCGGCGCGGGCCTTGGGCGCGGCCAGGCTCAGGCGAAACTCGAGAATCTCGCTGTGGGCATGGGTCATGCCCTGTGGCACCAATGCCAGGTGTTTGTCATCGGCGTAGGGGCGTACTTCATCGTAGAGCACCTCGCGCAGCTCCATCAGGTGGCCGCTGGTCGGGCCTACTCGCATCAGGCCGCCACCGGGGCTGAGCAGGCGCAGCGCCTCCTGCCAGTCGAGCGGGCTGAACACGCTGGCGATGAACTGGCAGCTGGCGTCGGCCAACGGAACCCGGGCCATGCTGGCGACCATCCAGGTCACCTGCGGCGCGCGGCGGCACGCGCGCTTGACTGCCTCGCGGGAGATGTCCAGGGCGTAACCGTCGGCGTCGGGCAGGGCCTGGGCCAACTGGGCGGTGTAGTAGCCCTCGCCGCAACCGATGTCCAGCCAGGCTCCTGGCTGGCGCTCAGCGGCAAGCTCGGCCAGGCGGCGGGCAACCGGAGCGTAATGGCCACCCTCGAGAAAGTCGCGGCGGGCCTCGACCATGGCCTGGTTGTCACCCGGGTCGCGGCTGTTCTTGTGCTGCACCGGCAGCAGGTTCAGGTAGCCCTGGCGGGCCCGGTCAAAGCGGTGGCCGGCAGGGCAGGTAACACCGTTGTCCAGCGGCGACAGGGCGGCCTGGCAAAGAGGGCAGGCGAGCATCAGGCGAGCAACCGGACCAGGGTCTGGTAGTAGATCTCGGTCAGCAAGTCGAGGTCGCTGGCCAGGATCCGCTCATCGACCTGGTGGATGGTGGCGTTGACCGGGCCGAGCTCGACCACCTGGGTACCCATGGTGGCGATGAAGCGACCATCGGAGGTGCCGCCGCTGGTCGACGGCTGGGTATCACGGTCGGTGACTGCCTTGATGCTCGCGGACACGGCGTCGAGCAGTTCGCCAGGCTCGGTGAGGAACGGCAGGCCGGACAGCGCCCAGTCGATCGACCACTCCAGTTGATGCTTGTCGAGGATCGCCGCGACGCGAGCCTGCAGGCCCTCGACGGTCGACTCGGTGGAGAAGCGGAAGTTGAACAGGGCGGTCAGGTCGCCCGGCACCACGTTGGTGGCGCCGGTACCGGAATTGAGGTTGGAGATCTGGAAGCTGGTCGGCGGGAAGAACGCGTTGCCTTCGTCCCAGTGTTCGCCAGCAAGCTCCGCCAGGGCCGGCGCGGCCAGGTGGATCGGGTTGCGTGCCAGGTGCGGGTAGGCCACGTGGCCCTGCTTGCCGCGCACGGTGAGCTTGGCGCCGAGCGAGCCGCGACGGCCGTTCTTGACCACGTCACCGAGCAGGTTGGTGCTCGACGGTTCGCCGACGATGCACCAGTCCAGGCGCTCGTTGCGCGCGACCAGGCGCTCGACCACGGCCTTGGTGCCGTGGTGGGCCGGCCCTTCTTCGTCGCTGGTGATGAGAAAGGCGACCTTGCCGCGGTGGTTGGGGTAGTCATTCACGAAGCGCTCGCTGGCCACTACCATCGACGCCAGGCTGCCTTTCATGTCGGCAGCGCCGCGCCCGCAGAGCATGCCATCAGCGTCGATCAGTGCCTGGAATGGCTCGTGCTGCCAGTTTTGCACCGGGCCGGTCGGGACCACATCGGTGTGGCCGGCGAAGCACAATACCGGGCCATCCTGGTTGCCATGGGTGGCCCAGAAATTATCGACATCTTCGATGCGCATGGGCTCGAGCTGGAAGCCGACAGCGCCCAGGCGGTTCATCATCTGCGACTGGCAGTCGGCGTCGACCGGGGTCACCGAAGGGCGGCGGATCAGGTCGCAGGCCAGTTGAAGGGTAGGCGAGAGCTCGGCTGGGGCCGTCATGGGGAACTCCGGGGCAAGGCAAGGCGAAAAAACGAGGGGCGTTATCTTATATCAAATGATGTCGGCGGGCACGGGCATTGGGGCCGCCAGGCGGCCCTTCGCGACACAAGGCCGCTGCCACAGGTCGAGCGAGGGCGACCTTCAGGTTGCCTGCGCTTCGACGCTGCTGTCCGCCGGCTTGGGCAGCGACGACAGGAAAGCCATGATCAGCGCGGCCAGATACGGCAGCGACTGCACCAGCAGCATGGCTACCCAGAAGCGCATGTCTGAACTCGGCAAGCCCTGGACCAGGTAGATCCCGGCTGCCGCGCCCCACAGCAGGAGCATGATGAACAGCTCTTCGCGGGCCTCGGCAATCGCCACCAGCAGACCATGACTGTCGGCATGCTTGGGCGTGCGGATGAACGGCATGCTGCTGGTGAAGAAGCCGTACAACACCGCCTTGGCGATCGTGTGCGAGAGCGCCAGGCCGGCCAGAGCGGCGGCGAAGGCATCCTTGAGATTGACCCCGACCGCGCGGCGGTAGAGGAACAGGATCTTGCCGACCTTGAAGAAGAACAGCGCCAGCGGCGGTATGGCAAAGATCATCAACGGCGGGTCGACCCGGTGCGGGACGATGATCATCGCCGCCGACCACAACAACGCACCGACGGTGAAGAAGATGTTCATGCCGTCGGCTACCCATGGCAGCCAGCCGGCCAGGAAGTGATAGCGCTGGCCGCGGGTCAGTTCGCTACCCTGGCCGCGCAGCAGTGCGCGGGCGTGGTGCTTGATGATCTGGATGGCGCCATAGGCCCAGCGGAATCGCTGCTTCTTGAAATCGATGAAGGTGTCGGGCATCAGGCCCTTGCCGTAGCTGTTGTGCGCATAGGCGGCAGAGAGGCCTTTTTCGAACACGCGCAGGCCCAGTTCGGCATCTTCGCAGATGCACCAGTCGGCCCAGCCGAGCTCTTCGAGCACCGAGCGTCGGGTCATGGTCATGGTGCCGTGCTGGATGATCGCGTCACGGTCGTTGCGGGTCACCATGCCGATGTGGAAGAAGCCCTTGTACTCGCTGTAGCAGAGCTTCTTGAAGGCGCTTTCATGCTGGTCGCGGTAGTCCTGGGGTGATTGCACCACGGCAATCTTCGGGTCGGCGAAGTGCGGCACCATGTGCTTGAGCCAGTTGCGGTCGACGCAGTAGTCCGAGTCGATCACGGCAATCACTTCGGCATCCTTGGCGGTATGCGGCAGCAGGTAGTTCAGCGCGCCGCCCTTGAAGCCGGCCAGGGGCGCGACGTGGAAGAACTTGAAGCGCTCGCCGAGCAGCTCGCAGTGGGCCTTGAGCGGCTCCCACACAGCCGGGTCCTTGGTGTTGTTGTCGATCACCAGCACTTCATAATCGGGGTAGTCCAGCGCGGCCAGGGCGTCGAGGGTCTGCTTGACCATTTCTGGCGGCTCGTTGTAGCACGGCACATGCACCGAGACCTTGGGTCGGTAGGCGCTGTCGCCCTGTACCGGCAGGAATTCCCGGCGGCGTTTGAACGTCCACACTGCCTCGGCCAGTTCGTGGGCCTCGGTCATCAATACGATGAATACGCCAATCGCGCCCAGCGCCAGCAAGAAGCCGACGGTCAGGCTGAACCAGGTGCTGTATTGCTGGCTGTAGTCGTAGGCGATCCACACCAGCACCGAGCCGCACAGGAACGTGATGAAGGTGAGGAAGGTGCGCCCGCGTTGGCGCAGGGCCGAGCCGTCGATCAGCAGGATGGTCAGGGCGAGCATCGCCAGCACCACCGAGGCGACCGCCAGCGCACGCCACTGCGGGATGGCCACCACCGGCCCCTCGAAGTTGAATTTTTGCTGGCGCTCGGCGTTGAACACGCCCCAGTAGGCGCCCACCGAGCCTTCGTCGCTGGCCTTCCATGGCTGGTCGTAGGCTTCGATGACGAAGTAGTTGTAGCCGCGCCGGTTGAGCGTGGTGACCAGGGTACGCAGGTAGATGGCCTGGTCGGCCTGGGTGGCATCGGCACCGCCGCGCATGCGGCCGTTGCTCGGCCAGCCGACTTCCGAAAGCAGCAGCGGCTTGCGTGGGAACTGCAGCTTGAGCTCGCGCGCGCGCTCAAGGACAAATTCCACGGAGTCCTGCATGGGCACAAACTCCCAGTACGGCAGGATGTGCGCGGCGATCAGGTCGACGTGCTGGGCCAGTTGCGGGTGTTCCTTCCAGATGTGCCACTGCTCGCTGGTGGTGACCGGTACCTTGACCGCGGCACGAACCCGGTCCAGGTAGGCTATCAGGGCTTCGGGCGTGACCTCTTCACGGAACAACGCTTCGTTGCCCACCACCACCCTGACCACGCTGCGCGAGGTGTTCGCCAGCTCGATGGCTTTGTTGATTTCACGCTCGTTGCGCTCAAGGTCCGGGCTGATCCAGATTCCAAGGGTCACGCGCAGGCCCAGCTCCTCGGCCAGGCGCGGGACGTTCGCCTGTGTGCCTTCGACGGTGTAGATGCGGATGCTGTCGGTCAGCTTGCTCATCTGCTCGAGGTCTTGACGCATCTCGTCATCGGTCGGGTACTGGCCTTTTTGCGGGCTTTCACCCAGGCGAAACGGCGAGTAGGAGAAACCGGAGATCTGTTCCGGCCAGGCAGGTGCCGATACCGGGCGATTGATCAGCGCCCAGAACCCGGTGAACAGCGCAGCGATGACGAGCACGACCACCAGATTGAGGCCGAATTTGCGTGATGACATAGGCGTTTGAAGATTCCGAAGAAGGGAGCGGGGCGGTTTCCAGATGAGGCAGTGGCTTGGGCTTGCCTCGGAGGATGAAGTATTGATCCCGCTCTGTTGTAGTCCATTTCGCATTTGCTGATAGGACATTAAAGCAGGGTTAATCGGATAGTTGTTAGTCGGGGTGCCTTTTGGCGAGCGCCCTTGCATCGCAATCAGGCTGCAAAGCAGCCCCACGATCGCCCAGCTGGCCTATAATACGCGCCGGTTTTTTCGGGGTACTGACCATGAGCACAGAAGATCCACGCTTTGCCGGCGTTGCCCGGCTGTACGGTGACGACGGGCTGCAACGCCTGCGCGAGGCCCATGTGGCGATCGTCGGCATCGGCGGCGTGGGCTCGTGGGCCGCGGAGGCCATGGCGCGCAGTGGCGTGGGCGAGATCAGCCTGTTCGATCTGGACGATGTCTGCGTGAGCAACACCAACCGCCAGGCGCATGCCCTTGAGGGGCAGGTCGGGCGGCCCAAGGTCGAGGTCATGGCTGAGCGCCTGCGGGCGATCAACCCGGCCTGCACGGTGCACGCAGTGGCGGATTTCGTCACCCGCGAGAGCATGGCCGAGTGCATCACTAACGAAATCGACTATGTCATCGACTGCATCGACAGCGTGATGGCCAAGGCGGCGCTGATTGCCTGGTGCCGCCGGCGCAAGATCGGCGTGGTCACCACCGGCGGCGCAGGGGGGCAGATCGACCCGACCCAGATCCAGATCGGCGACCTCAACAAGACCTTCAACGACCCGCTGGCCTCGCGTGTGCGCTCGACCTTGCGCCGTGACTACAACTTCTCGCGCAATACCTCGCGCAATTATGGCGTGCCGTGCGTGTTTTCCAGCGAGCAGCTGCGCTATCCCAAGGGTGATGGCAGCGTTTGCCTGCAGAAGAGCTTTGTTGGTGAAGGCGTGCGGCTGGACTGTTCGGGCGGTTTTGGCGCGGTGATGATGGTCACGGCGACCTTTGGCATGGTGGCGGCGAGCAAGGCGGTGGAGAAACTGGTCGGCGGCGCCCGGCGGCCGTCGGAGCGGGTGGTCGCCGAATAGTCTGCTCAGTCAGTGCGGGCCTCTTCGCGGGGCAAGCCCGCTCCTACAGGGGCCGTGCCATGCTGAAGACCGGCGCGGCCCCTGTAGGAGCGGGCTTGCCCCGCGAAGAGGCCGGCGCTGACTGACATCAGCTCACGGCGCAGCGGCCAACTGCGCCATGCGCTGCAACACGGCATGCAGGCCATTGCTGCGCGAAGGCGACAACTGCCGCTCCAGCCCCAGCTCGGTAAACCAGCCACGCAGGTCGAGTTGCGCCAGCTCAGCGCTGTGCAGCCCCTGCACCCGCACCAGCAACAATGCCAGCAACCCGCGCAACAAGCGCGCATCACTGCCGGCCTTGAACCGCCACTGGCCGTTGTCCTGGTGTGCCACCAGCCACACCAGGCTTTCACAGCCATGCACGCGGTTGTCCTCGGACTTCTCCGACTCATCCAGCGTTGCCAGGCGCTCGCCCCATTGCATCAGCAAGCGCGCCCGTTGCTCCCAGCCGCGGGCCTGCTGAAAGGTCGCCAAGGCCTCTTGGGCCTCGCTCGACAGGTTCAACGCAGCATCTCCAGGCCCTGGTCCAGCGCGTCGAAGAAGCGCTGCACGTCGTCACTGTCGTTATACAACGCCAACGACACGCGGATTGCGCCGTCCAGGCCCAGGCCCTGCAGCAGCGGCATCGCACAATGATGCCCGGCGCGCACGGCGATGCCTTGCTCGGTCAGCAGGTGAGCGATATCAGCGTTGTGCACGCCGTCGACGACAAAGCTGGCCAGCGCCGTCTGCGGCGTGCCGAGAATGCGCACGCCGTCGCGATCAGCCAGGCCACGCAGCAGATGCTGATGCAGGCTGGCCTCGTGCCGTTCGACCGCGCTGGCATCGAGGCTGGCCAGGTAGTCAAGGGTCGCGCCCAGGCCGATCACCCCGGCGATTGGCGGGGTGCCCGCCTCGAAGCCCAGCGGTGCCGGGCGAAAGCTGGCGCTGTGGTAGTCGGCCAGTTGCACCATCTCTCCGCCAAACTGCCAATGCAGCAACTGCTGCAGCGCGTGCTGGCGGCCGTACAGCACGCCAACGCCTTCCGGTCCGTACAGCTTGTGGCTGGAAAACACATAGAAGTCGCAGCCCAATTGCTGCACATCATGCCGGCCATGAACCACGCCCTGAGCACCGTCGACCACGGTCAACGCACCCTGGGCACGAGCGTGAGCGAGCAGCGCTGGCAGGGGTTGCCAGGTGCCGAGTACGTTGGACAGCTGGCTGACTGCCAGCAAACGGGTACGCGGGCCGATCAGTTGCAGGGCCTGGTTGAGGTCGATGCAGCCGTGCTCGTCCAGCGGCAGGATCACCAGGCGCAGGTTGCGTCGCCGCGCCAGTTGCTGCCACGGCAGCAGGTTGGCGTGATGCTCAAGGGCGCTGATGGCGATCTCGTCGCCTTCGTTGAAACCGTGCTCCAGCCCATAGGCGAGCAGGTTCAGCGCCGAGGTGGCGCCATGGGTGAAGATCACCTGACGCGCGTCGGCAGCATTGAGCCAGGCAGCAACCTTGTCGCGGCTGGTTTCAAACGCCTGGGTCGCCAAGGCGCCGGGCAAATGCTGGGCACGGTGCACATTGGCCGCGCCATGGCCGTAATAGTGGTTCAGGGCATCGAGCAGGGCCTGTGGCTTCTGCGTGGTAGCGGCGCTGTCCAGATAGGTCTGGTGCTGGCGTTGCAGGGCGGCGATGGCCGGAAAGTCGGCGCGCCAGGGGGAGGGCTGGAACATATTGAGAGACCTGGAAATAAAAACGGGTCTGGCATTACGCCAGACCCGATCTTATCACCTTGAACCCGAGGGTTCTCAGTTGTGCGCGTGCAGCGCCTCGTTCAGCTCGATGGCCGACTTGTGGGTCTTGCACTCCACCGCGCCGTTGAGCGAGTTGCGACGGAACAGCAGGTCGGTCTGGCCGGCCAGTTCACGGGCCTTGACCACTTTGACCAGTTGGTTGTTCTCGTCGAGCAGGTTCACCTTGGTACCGGCGGTGATGTACAGGCCGGCTTCAACGGTGTTGCGGTCGCCCAGCGGGATGCCGATGCCGGCGTTGGCGCCGATCAGGCAGCCTTCGCCAACCTTGATGACGATGTTGCCGCCACCGGACAGGGTACCCATGGTCGAGCAACCGCCGCCGAGGTCCGAGCCCTTGCCGACGAAGACGCCAGCGGAGACGCGGCCTTCGATCATGCCTGGGCCTTCGGTGCCGGCGTTAAAGTTGACGAAGCCTTCGTGCATGATCGTGGTGCCTTCGCCGATGTAGGCGCCCAGGCGCACGCGGGCGGTGTCGGCGATGCGCACGCCGGCCGGGACCACGTAGTCGGTCATCTTCGGGAACTTGTCCACCGAGAACACTTCCAGCAGTTCGCCTTTGAGGCGTGCTTCCAGTTGCAGCTCAGCCACTTCAGCCAGGTCCACGGCGCCCTGGTTGGTCCAGGCGACGTTAGGCAGCAGCGGGAAGATGCCGGCCAGGCTGACGCCATGCGGCTTGACCAGGCGGTGCGACAGCAGGTGCAGCTTGAGGTAGGCCTCTGGGGTCGAGGTCAGTGCGGCGTCTTCGGCCAGCAGGGTGGCGACCAGCGGCTTGTGGCTCTCGGCCAGGCGGGTCAGCAGGGCGTACTGCGTGGCATCGACCGACTTGACGGCGTCGGCCAGTTGGCCAGCCTGGGCGTTGCTGAACGCGATCGCCTGGTTGCCGCCTTCGTAGCCAAGAACCGGCGCGACTGCAGCGATCAGCTCGGCGCTTGGGTTGATCAACGGCTGCGCGTAGAAGACTTCCAGCCAGGTGCCCTGGCGGTTCTGGGTGCCGACACCGAAGGCCAGGCTGAACAGGGTAGTGGACATGCGATTACCTCTTGCGAATAAGGGTTGAAGCGAAGGCGGGCTCAGGCCAGCGCAGCGGCGTACAGATCGGGCTTGAAGCCGACCAGGGTGCGCTCACCGAGGTCGAGCACCGGGCGCTTGATCATTGACGGCTGGGCGAGCATCAGTTCGACGGCCTTGGCCTGGTCAAGATCGGCCTTGCTGGCGTCGTCGAGCTTGCGGAAGGTGGTGCCGGCGCGGTTGAGGACAACCTCCCAGCCGTGCTCGTCACACCAGCGGTTGAGGCTGTCGCGATCGATGCCTTGAGCCTTGTAGTCGTGGAACACGTACTCGATGGCCTGTTCTTCAAGCCAGGTACGGGCTTTTTTCATGGTGTCACAGGCTTTGATGCCGTAAAGAGTGTAAGCCATTGAATGCCTGGGGCGGCAGGGCGAGCCTGGCGTCCCCGATACTCCGTGAAGAAAGGGTGGAGGCGATTATGCGACATCGATGAGCCCGGCGCCACGGCTTGCTGCCGAGCGCGACGGGACGTTGCGTGTCACAGCGTGTCTAGTAGCATGGTGTTACATATCCAGCCGGTACCTGCGACTATCGTGCAGCGGTGCAGTATCACCGCTCACCGCTAACATATTGTTTCAGAGGCGATGTTTACGCTGCGCCGGGATTTTCGAATTACACAGGAAGCTTGCTGATGCAGTCAGCCTATACCGTCCTTATCCTGCTGACGCTGGTAAGCGTGTCAAAACTGGTGGGGCGGATCATCCCGCTGCCACTGCCGCTGGTGCAGATCGCTGCCGGTGCGCTGCTGGCCTGGCCCAGCCTGGGCCTGCATGTGGCGCTGGAGCCGGAGTTGTTCCTGTTCCTGTTTCTGCCGCCGCTGCTGTTTGCCGATGGCTGGCGCATTCCCAAGCGTGAACTGTGGCGCCTGCGCGGGCCGGTAGTAGCCCTGGCGGTGGGGTTGGTGCTGTTTACCGTGATCGGGGCAGGCTACTTCATTCACTGGTTGCTGCCTGATATTCCGCTGGCGGTGGCCTTCGCCCTGGCGGCCGTGTTGTCGCCCACGGATGCCGTGGCGGTCTCGGCGATTACTCAGGATCGCTTGCCGACACCGTTGATGCACATGCTCCAGGGTGAGGCGCTGATGAACGACGCCACCGGCCTGGTGACCTTCAAGTTCGCCCTGGCAGCGGCGATCACCGGCGTGTTTTCGTTGACCGACGCCAGCCTTACCTTTGTTCTGGTGGCGCTGGGCGGCCTGGCCGTCGGCGTTGCCCTGAGCTGGCTGATCGGCCGCTTGCGCATGTGGATGATCACCCGTGGCTGGGATGACCCGGCCACCCACGTGGTGTTCATGTTGCTGCTGCCGTTTGCCGCCTATGTGCTGGCCGAACGCCTGGGCGTGTCGGGGATTCTCTCGGCGGTGGCGGCCGGCATGATGCAGAGCTGGCTCGACCTGCTGCCGCGCCAGACCAGTACACGGCTGCTCAACCGCAGTGTCTGGTCGCTGCTGGAGTTTGCCTTCAATGGGTTGATCTTCCTGCTGCTGGGTCTGCAGTTGCCGGACATCATCAAGGCCGTGGTCAGCCACGAAGCTACCGTCTGGCCGACCCTGGCCTACCGCTGCCTCGATGTGCTGGCGATCTTCGCCGCGCTGATCCTGTTGCGGTTCATCTGGGTGCAGAGCATCTGGCGGGCGATCGGCGTGGTCCGTCGCTGGCGCGGCAAGCCAGAGCTGGTGCTGGTACCCACGGCGCGCTCGTGCTGGCTGCTGACTCTGGGTGGCGTGCGTGGTGCGGTGACCCTGGCCGGTGTCATGTCGGTGCCGCTGCTGATGGGCGCGGGCCAGGCCTTTCCGGAGCGCGACCTGCTGATCTTCATCGCTGCCGGGGTGATCCTGCTGTCGTTGATCGGGGCCTGTATCGCCTTGCCGATCCTCTTGCGCGGGGTCACCAAGAGCCCCGACGAGCGTTTGCAGCAGGAGGTTCAGGAAGCCTGGCGGCGCACCGCCGAGGCGGCGATCCATGCCCTTGAGGCGGAAGAGGTGATCGATGCCAATGCCCCCCAGGACGCGGCCCAGGCGACATTGGCCGTGGAGCTCAAGGCGCGCTTGATGGCGGAATACCGGGATGAACTGGACAGCTACAACGACACTGCCGAGGCGCGGGCCCTGGCTGAGCAGATGGACCTGCTCGAACGGCGCTTGCGGGTCAAGGCGCTGCGGGCGCAGCGGCTGGAGCTGTACAACCTGCATCGCCAGCATCTGGTGGGCGATGAGGTGGTGCGCCAGGTGCTGGGAGAGCTGGACTTGAGTGAGGCCAATCTGGGGCAGGTCAGGTAGATCGCCGGGGCCGCAAAGCGGCCCCAGGATCTTCAGGTATCAGCGCTTGCTCAGGAAATCCCGAATCCGCTCGGCGGCCTCGATGCACTCCGCCAGTGGTGCTACCAGCGCCATGCGCACCCGACCAGCGCCCGGATTAACCCCATCCACGTCACGCGACAGGTACGAACCTGGCACCACGGTCACGTGCTGTGCTTCAAACAGGTCGCGTGTGAACGCGGCATCACAGCCAGGTACCTTGGCCCACAGGTAGAAGCTGCCATCCGGACGCTGCACGTCCATCACCGGCTGGAGAATATCCAGCACCGCGTCGTATTTGGCCCGGTACTGATCACGGTTGGCGCGCACGTGGGCTTCGTCCTGCCAGGCGGCAATGCTCGCCAGCTGGGTCTGCACCGGCATGGCACAGCCGTGGTAGGTACGGTAGAGCAGGAACGGCTTGATGATCGCGGCGTCGCCGGCGACGAAGCCCGAGCGCAGGCCGGGCAGGTTGGAGCGTTTGGACAGGCTGTGGAACACCACGCAGCGCTTGAAATCGCTACGGCCGAGCTCGGCGCAGGCGGTGAGCAGGCCCGGCGGCGGGTTCTCTTCGTCAAAGTACAGCTCGCTGTAGCATTCGTCCGAGGCAATCACGAAGTCGTGCTCATCGGCCAGGGCGATCAGCTTCTTCAGCGTGTCCATCGGCACCAGCGCACCGGTGGGGTTGCCCGGCGAGCAGAGGAAGAGGATCTGGCAGCGCTGCCAGACTTCAGCCGATACCGCATCGAAGTCGGGGTTGAAGCCGTTGTCTTCGAGGCACGGCAGGTAGTGCGGGGTGGCGCCCGCGAGCAGGGCGGCGCCTTCGTAGATCTGGTAGAACGGGTTGGGGCTGATCACCAGGCCGTCATCGGCACGATTGACCACCGTCTGGGTGAAGGCAAACAGCGCTTCACGGGTGCCATTGACCGGCAGGATGTGGCGGTCGGCATCGAGCCAGCCAGTCGGCACGCCGAAACGCTGCTCGCACCACTGGCCGATCGCCTGGCGCAGGGCAGGCAGGCCCAGCGTGCTCGGGTAGACCGCGAGCTTGTCGAGGTTGTCGGCCAGGGCCTTGGCGACGAACGCCGGCGATTCGTGCTTGGGCTCACCGATCGACAGGGCGATGGCGCGTTTGTCCGCTGCCGGCTTCACGCTGCCCAGCAGGGCGCGGAGTTTCTCGAACGGGTAGGGCTGCAGCTGGGTCAAGGCATGGTTCATCGGCGCAAGGTCTCGTCAATCGTTAGAAGGTTACGCGGGTAGGGCTGGCATCGCTGGCCTGGCCGGCCTGCAGTTGCTGGATGATCGCCTCCTGCAGGCGGCTGCACAGCTGCGGGTCGGACAGCGGCTGGTTGTCGGCGTCGGTAACGAAGAACACGTCTTCGACGCGCTCGCCCAGGGTGGCGATCTTGGCATTCTGCAAGGACAGGTCGAACTCGAGGAAGATCCGCCCCAGCCGCGCAAGCAGGCCCGGTCGGTCAGGGGCGATGATCTCGAGGATGGTCACCGGCCGCTGTGCATCGTTGTGGATGGTCACCTGCGGCGCGAAGGTGAAATGCTTGAGCTGGCGTGGTACCCGGCGCTGAATGATGGTCGGGTAGTCCTCGGGGTTGCGCAGGGCTTCGGTCAGGCCCTCGCGGATCTGCTTGACCCGCTGCGGGTTGTCGCCGATCGAGCCGCCGTCGTTGTCCAGCACGATGTAGGTATCGAGGGTGAACTGGCTGCTGGAAGTGATGATTCGCGCGTCATGGATGTTCAGGTTGAGCTGGGACATCGCCGCCACGGTCACCGCGAAGAAGTCGTGCTGGTCGGGCGCATAGATGAAGATCTGCGTGCCGCCCTCGAATTCACGCTGGGTGGTTTCCTTGATCAGCACCAGCGGGCCGCCATCGGCGGGCTGCTGCAGGATCGCGTCACTGTGCCAGGCGACATCGGTGGCGGTATGGCGCAGGAAGTAGTCATCGCCCAGTTGCGACCAGAGTTGTTCGACGTCGTCCGGGTCAGTGCCTTCGCGGATCAGGGTGTCGAGTGCCGCGCTCTGTGTCTGGCGGATCTGCTCTTCGCGGTCGAGCGGGTTCTCCAGGCCACGACGCAGCGCGCGCTTGGTCTCGCTGTAGAGCTGGCGCAGCAGGCTGGCGCGCCAGGAGTTCCACAGGCTGGGGTTGGTCGCATTGATGTCGGCCACGGTCAGCACGTAGAGGTAGTCCAGGCGCGTCTCGTCGCCGACCAGCAGGGCGAAATCGTTGATCACCTGTGGGTCGGAGAGGTCCTTGCGCTGGGCAGTGGTGGACATCACCAAGTGGTTCTGCACCAGCCAGACGATCAGGCGGGTATCCCAGGTCGGCAACTGGTGGCGTTCGCCAAAGGCCTTGGCGTCGACCGCGCCGAGCTCCGAGTGGTCACCCTGGCGGCCCTTGCCGATGTCGTGGTAGAGCCCCGCCAGGTAGATCAGCTCAGGTTTGGGCAGACGCCCCATGAGCTTGCTGGCCAGCGGGAATTTCTCCGAGACCGGGGTGTACTGCAACTTGCGCAGGTGCTTGATCAGGTTGAGGGTGTGCGCATCGACCGTATAGATGTGGAACAGGTCATGCTGCATCTGCCCGACGATCAGGCCGAACTCCGGCAGGTAGCGGCCTAGAATGCCGTAGCGGTTCATCCGGCGCAGGTTGCGGTGGATGCCGATCTCGCACTTGAACAGCTCGATGAACAGGCTGGTGTTGCGGATATCGTTGCGGAAGCTGTCGTCGATCAGGTGGCGATGCTCGCGCAACAGCCGCACCGTGTCGGCGCGCACGCCCTTGATCTCCGGGTGCTGGGCCATCAGCACGAAGATCTCGAGCATGGCGAACGGGGTCCGCTTGAACACGTTCGGGCTCACTGCCTCGATATAGCCATCATGGAGGCGGAAGCGGGCGTTGAGCGGCTGGGTGGTGCCACTGTCTTCGTCGGCGAGGATGACTTCCTCGAAGTGCTGGATGATCAGGTCACACAGCTGGCTGATACTCATCACCACCCGGTAGTACTGCTGCATGAACTGCTCGATGGCGCGCTTGGGGTTCTCGTCGCTGAAACCGAGCAGCGCGGCGATGCTGCGCTGGTGATCGAACAGCAGGCGGTCTTCGGCACGCCCGGCGAGCATGTGCAGGGCGTAGCGGACCCGCCACAGAAACGCCTGCGAGGTGGCCAGCAGTTCGTTCTCGCTCTCCAGCAGGAAGCCTTCGCCGGCCAGCGCATGCAGGTTCAGGGTGCCGTACTGGCGGCGCGCGACCCAGAGCACGGTCTGAATGTCGCGCAGGCCGCCTGGCGAGCCCTTGACGTTGGGTTCGAGGTTGTATTCGGTGTCATTGTACTTGTGGTGGCGGGCCTTGAGTTCGGCGCGCTTGGCCAGAAAGAACTCTCTGCTCGGCCACAGCTTGGCGGTGCTGGTGACCTCGAGCATGCGCTGGCGCAGCGGCTCGGGGCCGGCAATGGTGCGGCTTTCCATCAGGTTGGTGATCACCGTCAGGTCGGCGCGGGCCTGTTCGGCGCACTCCTCGACGCTGCGCACGCTCTGGCCGACTTCCAGGCCGATGTCCCAGAGCAGGGTCAGAAAACCTTCGATGGCGTCGCGGTAGCGCTCGTGTTCGGCGCCATCGAGCAGGATCAGCAAGTCGATGTCGGAGTAGGGGTGGAGCTCACCCCGGCCGTAGCCACCCACCGCGATCAGGGCGATACCGGTCTGATCCTGCCAGTCGAACTGGTTCCAGGCCTGCTGCAGGATATTGTCGACGAACCAGGCGCGGTCTTCGATCAGTCGGCGGATCTCGCGGCCTTCCCGAAAGCGCTTGTCGAGCGCCTCGCGGGCCAGGCGGATGGCTTTCTTGAAGGCAGCGATGGGGCTTGCCTTGAGCGCCAGCTCCGCCTGGAACTGACCGCGGTCGAACAGCTCTGGATCCACCTGGGGCATCGCGTCGCTTTCCTGGATTTTAGGCTGAGGTACGGGGAATGGTGTCGTCTTTGCGCAGGGTGAAGATCTCGTAGCCGGTAGCAGTCACCACCAGGGTGTGTTCCCACTGCGCCGAGAGCTTGCGGTCCTTGGTGATCGCGGTCCAGCCGTCGCCGAGCACCTTGGTGTCGGCCTTGCCCTGGTTGATCATCGGCTCGATGGTGAAGGTCATGCCTTCCTTGAGCTCCATGCCCGTGCCAGCGCGGCCGTAGTGGAGGATCTGCGGCTCTTCGTGGAATACCTTGCCGATGCCATGCCCGCAGAACTCGCGGACCACCGAGAAGCCGTTCTTCTCGGCGTGCTTCTGGATCACTTCACCGATGTCGCCCAGGCGGCAGCCCGGCTTGACCAGCTCGATGGCCTTGTACATGCATTCCTGGGTGATCTGCGACAGGCGCTCGGCCCAGACCGGCACGCTGCCGACATGGAACATGCGGCTGGTATCGCCGTGGTAGCCGTCCTTGATCACGGTCACGTCGATGTTCAGCGTGTCACCGTTCTTCAGCGGCTTGTCATTGGGGATGCCGTGACAGACCACGTGGTTGATCGAGGTGCAGATCGACTTCGGGTAGCCTTTGTAGTTGAGCGGCGCCGGGATCGCCTGCTGGACGTTGACGATATAGTCGTGGCACAGGCGGTCGAGCTCTTCGGTGGTGACGCCGGGCTTGACGTGCTCTTCGATCATCTCCAGCACTTCAGCGGCCAGGCGGCCGGCGATGCGCATCTTCTCGATGTCTTCTGCGGTCTTGATGGTAACGGTCATTACAGGCTCTCTACGGCGCCTCGCGGGGCGCGAACAAACGGGAAAGGCCGGATTCTAGCAGAGCAGCGCCCCCCGCTGTCGGGAGAAAGCCGCCGCCGCCGTGGCCTTGTGGGAGCATTCTGGCGCGATTGAGCGCTCGCTGCAAAAGTCGCTGACGGGCGAGGCAGTATCCGGGTTCCGTTAGGCTGCAGTCTGTGGTATAACATGCGCCGCTTTCGGGGACGACCCCGTGAGCATTAACCCACACACGTGTCGACACGATGGCCTGGGTGCCCCGAACGCTTCGGCTTCGCGGGTTGGTCATTGGGATACGTGGAGGCCCAACCCGACTTATCAAGGAACTATCATGTCCCAAGTCAATATGCGCGATATGCTGAAGGCCGGTGTGCACTTCGGTCACCAGACCCGTTACTGGAACCCGAAAATGGGTAAGTACATTTTCGGCGCGCGTAACAAGATTCACATCATCAACCTGGAAAAAACCCTGCCGATGTTCAACGACGCTCTGTCGTTCGTCGAGCGCCTGGCCCAGGGCAAAAACAAGATCCTGTTCGTCGGCACCAAGCGTTCCGCCGGCAAACTGGTCGCCGAGCAAGCCGCTCGTTGCAACTCGCCGTACGTTGACCATCGCTGGTTGGGCGGCATGCTGACCAACTACAAAACCATCCGCGCTTCGATCAAGCGTCTGCGTGACCTGGAAACCCAGGCCGAAGATGGTACCTTCACCAAGCTGACCAAGAAAGAAGCTCTGATGCGTTCGCGCGATCTGGAGAAGCTGGACCGCAGTCTGGGTGGTATCAAGGATATGGGCGGTCTGCCAGACGCTCTGTTCGTTATCGACGTTGATCACGAGCGCATCGCGATCACCGAAGCTAACAAGCTGGGTATCCCGGTTATCGGCGTAGTCGATACCAACAGCAGCCCGGAAGGTGTTGATTACATCATCCCAGGCAACGACGACGCCATCCGCGCCATCGAGCTGTACATGACTTCGATGGCTGACGCTGTCATCCGCGGCCGCAACAACGTTGCTGGCGGCACCGAAGTCTACGCTGAAGAAGCGGCGGCACCAGCTGCTGAGTAATTGACGCCCGGCGTCTACTTGGCACGCGAAAAGGGGGCTTGGCCCCCTTTTTGCCACCTGAAATCCTCCTGTCAGCAACACCGCCGCATGATGTTCTCCTGCTGGCGTGAAGGCAGAGGGTTTACAGAATTGAACGCCCGTGACGAGCGGGTGGAATGGTTGAAAAACTTTCCAAGAGGATTTTGAAATGGCAGCAATTACTGCAGCGCTGGTAAAAGAACTGCGCGAGCGTACCGGCGAAGGCATGATGGATTGCAAGAAAGCCCTGGAAAAGGCTGACGGCGACATCGAAAAAGCCATTGATGACATGCGTGCTTCGGGCGCCATCAAGGCCGCCAAGAAAGCTGGCAACGTTGCCGCTGAAGGCGCTATCGCCATCAAGGCTGACGACAAGTCCGCTGTACTGCTGGAAGTGAACTCGCAGACCGACTTCCTGGCCCTGCAAGACGACTTCAAGAACTTCGTCGCTGAAAGCGTTGAAGCTGCATTCGCCGAGAAGCTGACCGACGCCGCGCCGTTGATCGCTTCCCGCGAGTCTGCTCGTGAAGCCCTGGTTGCCAAGGTTGGTGAGAACGTCAACATCCGTCGCCTGGTGCGCGTTGAGGGTGACGTTGTCGGTACCTACCTGCACGGCAACAAGATCGGCGTAGCTGTGGTCCTGAAAGGCGGTGACGTCGAGCTGGCCAAAGACATCGCCATGCACGTCGCTGCAAGCAACCCGGAATTCCTGCTGCCATCGGAAGTCTCGGCTGAAGCGATCGAGCGTGAGAAGGGCGTATTCCTGACCCTCAACGAAGAAAAAATCAAAGGCAAGCCTGAGAACATCGTTGAGAACATGGTCAAAGGCCGTATTTCCAAGTTCCTGGCCGAAGCCAGCCTGGTAGAACAGGCCTTCGTCAAGAACCCGGAAATCAAAGTCGGCGAACTGGCCAAGAAGGCCGGCGCTGAAATCGTTTCCTTCACCTACTTCAAAGTCGGCGAAGGCATCGAGAAGCCGGTTGACAACTTCGCTGAAGAAGTTGCCGCCCAGCTGGCTGCTGCCAAGCAGTAAGACAGACTCCGTCTGTCGCCCCAAAGAGGCTGCCCGCTCACGCGCGCAGCCTCTTTGTCAAACCGGAGCCGGGTTTATCCGGCTTGGCTCCGCTGGCGCTGAAGCAGCGCCACGCTACAGTTAGCAGGCTGTATCCAGCCCGCGCAGAATTTTCTTAAAACGCCGCAGGAGAGACTCGCAATGGCTCAGCAGGTGAGTGGTCGCCAACCTCGCTATAAACGCATTTTGCTCAAACTTAGCGGCGAGGCCCTGATGGGCTCGGAAGAGTTCGGGATCGACCCGAAAGTATTGGATCGCATGGCCCTGGAAGTCGGTCAGCTGGTCGGTATCGGTGTCCAGGTAGGCCTGGTCATTGGCGGTGGCAACCTGTTCCGCGGTGCAGCGCTCAGCGCAGCTGGCATGGATCGCGTCACCGGTGACCACATGGGCATGCTCGCCACCGTGATGAACGCCTTGGCCATGCGCGACGCCCTTGAGCGTTCGAACATCCCGGCGCTGGTCATGTCGGCCATTTCCATGGTCGGCGTTACCGATCACTATGATCGTCGCAAAGCTATTCGCCACCTCAACTCCGGGGATGTGGTAATTTTCTCCGCCGGTACCGGCAACCCGTTCTTCACCACCGACTCCGCAGCCTGCCTGCGCGCCATCGAAATCGATGCTGATGTGGTGTTGAAGGCGACCAAGGTCGACGGTGTGTACACTGCCGATCCATTCAAGGACCCGCACGCCGAGAAGTTCGATCACCTCACCTACGATGAGGTCCTGGATCGCAAGCTTGGTGTGATGGACCTGACCGCAATCTGCCTGTGCCGCGACCACAAGATGCCATTGCGGGTATTCAACATGAACAAGCCTGGCGCCCTGCTGAACATCGTGGTCGGTGGCGCTGAAGGTACTTTGATCGAGGAAGGCCAAGCATGATCAACGAAATCAAGAAAGATGCTCAGGAACGCATGACCAAGTCGCTGGAATCGCTCCAGCACGCCTTTGGCCGTATCCGCACGGGTGTAGCCCACCCGAGCATCCTCGAAGGTGTGATGGTGCCTTACTACGGCGCGGACACGCCTATCAAGCAAGTGGCCAACATCACCGTCAAGGACTCGCGCACCCTGCAGGTCGTGGCGTTCGAGCGCAACATGCTTGGCGCAGTCGACAAGGCCATCGGTAGTGCAGGCCTGAACCTGAACCCGACCAACCTCGGCGAGCTGCTGCTGATCACCATGCCGGCGCTGACCGAAGAGACCCGCAAGGGTTTCACCAAGCAGGCGCGTGACGCTGCTGAAGACGGCCGCATTGCTGTGCGCAATATCCGTCGTGATGCGCTGAGCCAGCTCAAGGATCTGGTCAAGGAAAAAGAAATCAGCGAAGACGAGGAGCGTCGCGCCGCTGACGAAATCCAGAAGCTGACCGACAAGTTCGTGGCTCAGATCGAAGTTGCCGTGAAGGCCAAGGAAGCTGACCTGATGGCCGTTTGAGGCCAGGGTTCTCTTCATGGAAAAGACCAAGCAAGCGGTACCGTCATCGGTGCCGCGCCATGTCGCGATCATCATGGACGGCAATAATCGCTGGGCCAAGAAACGTCTGCTGCCCGGTGTTGCCGGGCATAAAGCTGGCGTTGATGCGGTGCGCGCGGTAATTGAGGTCTGCGCCGAGTCCGGGGTCGAGGTATTGACCCTGTTTGCGTTCTCCAGCGAAAACTGGCAGCGCCCGGCCGAAGAAGTCGGTGCCTTGATGGAGTTGTTCTTTACGGCCTTGCGCCGCGAGGCCAAGCGCCTCAACGAGAACAACATCAGCCTGCGCATCATCGGTGATCGCTCGCGCTTTCATCCGGAGCTGCAGGCCGCCATGCGCGAGGCCGAGGCGGCGACGGCCGGGAGCAATCGTTTCATCCTGCAGGTTGCTGCCAACTACGGTGGCCAGTGGGATATCGCCCAGGCCGCACAGCGGCTGGCGCGCGAAGTTCAGGCCGGGCATCTGCGTCCGGACGACATCACGCCCGGCCTGCTGCAGGCCTGCCTGGCAACCGGCGACTTGCCGTTGCCGGACCTGTGCATCCGCACCGGTGGCGAGCATCGCATCAGTAATTTCCTGCTATGGCAGCTGGCATACGCCGAGCTGTACTTCTCCGACCTCTTCTGGCCGGACTTCAAACACGAGGCCATGCGTACCGCCCTGGCCGATTTCGCTTCGCGCCAGCGCCGCTTCGGTAAGACTAGCGAGCAGGTCGAGGCTGGAGCTCGTGCTTAATGCTTAAACAACGCATCATTACCGCGCTGATCCTGTTGCCGATCGCGCTGGGTGGTTTCTTCTTGCTCAATGGCGGGGATTTCGCCCTCTTCATCGGTTTCGTGGTGACGCTGGGTGCCTGGGAGTGGGCGCGTCTGGCCGGACTCATGGCCCAGCCGCTACGCATCGCCTACGCCGCAGTGGTGGGTGGGGCGCTGATGCTGCTTTACCTGATGCCCGACCTCGCGCCGTGGGTGCTCGGTGCCTCGGTGATCTGGTGGGCGCTGGCGACCTGGCTGGTGCTCACCTATCCGCGCAGCAGCGAGCTGTGGGCCAGTGCTGCATGCCGTCTGTTGATCGGCCTGCTGGTGCTGCTGCCGGCCTGGCAGGGGTTGGTGCTGCTCAAGCATTGGCCGCAGGGTAACTGGCTGATTCTCTCGGTGATGGTCCTGGTCTGGGCGGCCGACATTGGTGCCTATTTCTCGGGGCGTGCCTTCGGCAAGCGCAAGCTGGCGCCGCAAGTCAGCCCGGGCAAGAGCTGGGAAGGTGTCTACGGTGGCCTCACGGTCAGCCTGCTGATCGCCCTTGGCGTCGCCTTGGTGCGCGAGTGGAGCATCGGTCAATTGCTGCTCGGCTTGCTCGGCGCGGTGGTGGTGGTCATGGCCTCGGTGGTCGGTGACCTGACCGAAAGCATGTTCAAGCGCCGCGAAGGCATCAAGGACAGCAGCAATCTGCTGCCAGGCCATGGCGGCGTACTGGATCGCATCGACAGCCTGACGGCGGCGATCCCGATGTTCGCTGTACTGCTCTGGGCCGCCGAATGGGGTGTCATGTGAGCGCTGTGCAACGCATTACAGTGTTGGGGGCCACCGGCTCGATCGGTCTCAGCACGCTGGATGTGATCGCGCGTCACCCCGAGCGCTACCAGGTGTTCGCCCTGAGCGGCTATTCGCAAGTCGAGCAATTGCTCGCCCTGTGCCTGCGGCATTGCCCGGCCTATGCCGTGGTGCCCAGCGCTGAGGCGGCTGCACAGTTGCGCGCCGGCCTGGCCACTGCCGGCAGTGCCACCGAGGTGCTCGAGGGCGAGGCGGGGCTGTGCCAGGTGGCGGCTGCCAGTGAAGTCGATGCAGTGATGGCGGCCATTGTTGGCGCGGCGGGTCTGCGCCCAACCCTGGCTGCGGTCGAGGCAGGCAAGAAAGTACTGTTGGCCAATAAAGAGGCGCTGGTGATGTCCGGCGCGCTGTTCATGGATGCCGTGCGCCGCAGTGGTGCGGTGTTGCTGCCGATCGACAGTGAGCACAACGCGATCTTCCAGTGCCTGCCCGGCGACTATGCCCGCGGCCTGGGTGCGGTCGGCGTGCGGCGCATCCTGTTGACGGCTTCCGGTGGACCGTTCCGGGAAACGCCGGCGGCGCAACTTGAGCAGGTCACGCCCGAGCAGGCCTGCGCACACCCCAACTGGTCGATGGGACGCAAGATTTCGGTCGACTCGGCCAGCATGATGAACAAGGGCCTGGAGCTGATCGAGGCGTGCTGGTTGTTCGATGCGGCGCCAGCCAAGGTCGAAGTGGTGGTGCATCCGCAAAGCGTGATTCATTCGCTGGTGGATTACGTGGATGGTTCGGTGCTCGCCCAACTGGGTAACCCGGATATGCGCACGCCAATCGCCAATGCCTTGGCCTGGCCTGAGCGGATCGACTCCGGCGTGGCACCGTTGGACCTGTTCGCCATCGCTCGTCTGGATTTCCAGGCACCTGACGAACAGCGCTTCCCCTGCCTGCGCCTGGCGCGGCACGCTGCCGAAGCCGGCAACAGTGCGCCGGCAGTGCTCAACGCGGCCAACGAAGTGGCGGTCGAGGCATTTCTCCAGCGGCGTATCCGCTTTCCGGAGATCGCGGGTATGATCGAGCAAGTGCTCGAGCAGGAGCCTGTAGTTGCATTGCCGTCGCTGGATGCGGTGTTCGCCGCCGACCAGCGCGCCCGGGAATTGTCCCGGGAGTGGTTGCGGCGACACGGCCGCTGATGCGCGCTCGCTCCAGGGTTGTCCTGAATGTCATTCGGAGATGGATATGACTGCGCTCTACATGATTATCGGTACCCTGGTTGCACTGGGTGTATTGGTCACCTTTCACGAATTCGGTCACTTCTGGGTTGCCCGCCGTTGTGGGGTCAAGGTGCTGCGCTTTTCGGTAGGCTTCGGCACGCCATTGCTGCGCTGGCACGACCGCCATGGTACCGAGTTCGTGGTGGCAGCAATTCCGCTGGGCGGCTATGTGAAGATGCTCGACGAGCGCGAGGGCGACGTGCCGCCTGCGCTGGCCGACCAGTCATTCAATCGCAAGTCGGTTGGGCAGCGCATCGCGATTGTCGCCGCCGGCCCGATCGCCAACTTCCTCTTGGCGATTGTCTTCTTCTGGCTGCTGGCCATGCTCGGCACCCAGCAGGTGCGTCCGGTCATCGGTGCGGTAGAGGCGGGTAGCCTGGCCGCCAGCGCTGGCCTGAGTGCCGGCCAGGAGATTGTTTCTGTTGATGGCAAACCGACCAATGGTTGGTCTGCGGTCAATCTGCAGTTGGTGCGTCGCCTCGGCGAGAGCGGCACCCTGCGTGTTGGCGTGCTCGACGAGGGTGCTACTGCCGAGCGTCAGCACGACATCGTCCTCAAGTCCTGGCTCAAGGGCGCCGACGAGCCCGATCCGATCCAGTCGCTTGGCCTGCGTCCATGGCGCCCGGCGGTGGTTCCCGTGCTGGCCGAAATCCAGGCGAAAAGCCCGGCCGACGTGGCGGGGCTGAAAACCGGTGACAAGTTGCTGGCCTTGGACGGCGTTGCGCTGAACGACTGGCAGCAAGTGGTCGACAGCGTCCGGGCCCACCCCGAAGCCAAAGTGATGATGCGTGTCGAGCGTGACGGTGCGGTGCTGGACGTTCCGGTAACCTTGGCGCGGCGTGGCGAAGGCCAGGCCTCCGGCGGTTTCCTCGGTGCCGGCGTCAAAGGTGTCGAATGGCCAGCAACCATGCTGCGCGAAGTCAGCTATGGGCCGCTGGACGCCATGGGCGAGGGTGTATCACGCACCTGGAACATGAGCATCCTGACCCTCGAATCGCTGAAGAAAATGCTCTTCGGAGAGCTCTCGGTAAAAAACTTGAGCGGACCGATAACCATTGCTAAAGTGGCGGGCGCTTCAGCCCAGTCCGGCGTGGGGGATTTCCTGAATTTCCTGGCCTACCTGAGCATAAGCCTGGGGGTTCTGAACCTGCTGCCCATCCCGGTACTGGATGGGGGGCATTTGCTGTTCTACCTGATCGAGCTGGCACGCGGTCGACCGCTGTCGGATCGGGTGCAAGGTTGGGGGGTCCAGATCGGTATCAGTTTGGTCATAGGGGTGATGTTGCTCGCCCTGATCAACGATCTGGGTCGACTATAAAAGCTTCGCTCAATTGCGAACCTGCTGCCCTATTGCAGCAGGTTGTTTATTGCCAGTTGGAATAAAAGGACTTCATGAAACGTCTGCTGCTAACTGCGGTCCTCTCCGCACTGATGATCGCTGAAGTTCACGCCGAGTCCTTCACCATCTCCGATATTCGTGTCAACGGCCTGCAGCGGGTATCCGCCGGCAGCGTGTTCGGCGCTTTGCCCCTGAACGTAGGTGACCAGGCCGATGACCGTCGCCTGGTGGACTCCACCCGCTCGCTGTTCAAGACCGGCTTCTTCCAGGACATCCAGCTTAGCCGCGACGGCAATGTCCTGATCATCAACGTGGTCGAGCGCCCGTCGGTGTCGAGCATCGAGATCGAAGGCAACAAGGCGATCAGCACCGAAGACCTGATGAAGGGTCTGAAGCAGTCGGGCCTGGCCGAAGGTGAAATCTTCCAGCGCGCCACCCTTGAAGGCGTGCGTAACGAGCTGCAACGCCAGTACGTGGCGCAAGGCCGCTACTCGGCTGAGGTTGACGCCGAAGTCGTGCCGCAGCCGCGTAACCGGGTTGGCCTGAAGATCAAGATCAACGAAGGCACGGTCGCCGCGATCCAGCACATCAACGTGGTGGGCAACACCGTGTTCGATGATGACGAGCTCGGCCAGCTGTTCGAGCTGAAGACCACCAACTGGCTGTCGTTCTTCAAGAACGACGACAAGTACGCCCGCGAAAAACTCTCCGGTGACCTCGAGCGCCTGCGCTCGTACTACCTGGACCGCGGCTACATCAACATGGACATCGCCTCTACCCAGGTGTCGATCACCCCGGACAAGAAGCACGTCTACATCACCGTCAACATCAATGAAGGTGAGAAGTACACCGTTCGCGACGTGAAGCTGTCCGGCGACCTCAAGGTGCCGGAGGACCAGGTCAAGTCGCTGCTGCTGGTGCAACCAGGTCAGGTCTTCTCGCGCAAGGTGATGACCACTTCGTCCGACCTGATCACCCGCCGCCTGGGTAACGAAGGCTATACCTTCGCCAACGTCAACGGCGTGCCGCAACCGAACGACGAAGACCACACCGTCGACATCATGTTCGTGGTCGACCCGGGCAAGCGTGCCTACGTCAACCGTATCAACTACCGCGGCAACACCAAGACCGAAGACGAAGTACTGCGTCGCGAAATGCGCCAGATGGAAGGTGGCTGGGCTTCGACCTACCTGATCGACCAGTCCAAGACCCGCCTCGAGCGCCTGGGCTTCTTCAAGGAGGTCAACGTCGAGACGCCGCCGGTACCGGGTACCGACGACCAGGTCGACGTCAACTACAGCGTTGAAGAGCAAGCCTCGGGTTCGATCACTGCCAGCGTCGGCTTCGCCCAGAGCGCCGGTCTGATCCTCGGTGGTTCGATCAGCCAGACCAACTTCCTCGGTACCGGTAACAAGGTTTCGATTGGCCTGACCCGCTCGGAATACCAGACCCGCTACAACTTCGGTTTTGTTGACCCCTACTGGACTGCCGACGGCGTCAGCCTGGGCTACAACGCCTTCTACCGCAGCACCGACTACGACGACCTCGACGTCGACGTGGCCAGCTATGCGGTGGACAGCCTGGGTGCCGGTGTCAGCATCGGTTACCCGATCAGCGAGACCTCGCGCCTGACCTACGGCCTGACCGTGCAGCAGGACAAACTCAAGACTGGCCGCTACACCGTTGACGAGATCTTCGACTTCGTCGACAAGGAAGGCGATAACTTCCTCAACTTCAAGGCATCTGTCGGTTGGTCCGAATCGACCCTGAACAAAGGTGTGCTGGCGACCCGTGGTCACTCCCAGAGCCTGACCCTGGAAACCACCGTGCCGGGCAGCGACCTGTCGTTCTACAAGCTCGACTACCGTGGCCAGCTGTTCAAGCCACTGTCCAACGACTACACCCTGCGTCTGCACACTGAACTGGGTTACGGCGACGGCTTCGGCGGCACCTCGGGTCTGCCGTTCTACGAGAACTACTACGCGGGTGGCTTCAACTCCGTGCGCGGTTTCAAGGACAGCAGCCTGGGTCCACGCAGTACGCCAAGCCGAGGCACCAAGCCTGGTACCATCGCCGACCCGGATCAGGATCCGCTGCCGTTCGGTGGTAACGTGCTGGTCCAGGGTGGCGTCGAGTTGCTGTTCCCGCTGCCGTTCGTCAAGGACCAGCGCTCGCTGCGCACCTCCGTGTTCTGGGATGTGGGTAACGTGTTCGACACCAATTGCGGCTCCAAGCCTGATTGCGCGAAGGTCGGTTTCTCAGACATGGCCAGCTCGGTCGGCCTTGGTGTCACCTGGATTACCGCGTTGGGCCCGCTGAGCTTCAGCTTGGCGATGCCAATCAAGAAGCCGGACGAAGCCGACACCCAAGTGTTCCAATTCTCTCTGGGCCAGACCTTCTAAGGTCGGCCCTTGCTTAACGACAACGGATTATTCAGGAGTGCATCGTGCGTAAGTTGACCCAACTGGCCATCCTGGCCGCGGCGCTGGTCGCCACCCCGGCTTTCGCTGAAATGAAAGTTGCCGTACTGAACTATCAGATGGCCCTGCTCGAGTCGGATGCTGCCAAGCGATACGCAGTGGATGCCGAGAAGAAGTTCGGCCCGCAACTGACCAAGCTCAAAGGCCTGGAAAGCAGCGCCAAGGGCATCCAGGACCGTCTGATCAAGGGCGGTGACAAGATGCAGCAGCAAGAGCGTGAGCGCCTTGAGCTTGAATTCAAGCAAAAAGCCCGTGACTTCCAGTTCCAGTCCAAGGAACTCAACGAAGCCAAGGCCGTTGCCGACCGTGACATGCTCAAGCAGCTCAAGCCCAAGCTGGATGGTGCAGTCGAAGAAGTCATCAAGAAAGGCGGCTTTGATCTGGTACTCGAGCGCGGCGCAGTGATCGATGTCAAACCGCAGTACGACATCACTCGCCAAGTTATCGAGCGCATGAACCAAGCCCGTTGATATGACCCTGACCATGACGCTCGGCCAACTGGCCGAGGCGCTCGGCGCAACCCTCAAGGGCCCCGAGTCGCTGCAGATCACCGGCCTGGCTACCTTGCAGGAAGCCGGTCCAGGGCAGTTGAGCTTCCTGGCCAACCCGCAGTACCGCAAATTCCTGGATAACGCCCAGGCTGCTGCGGTACTGCTCAAGGCTGCGGATGCCGAAGGCTTTGCCGGCAACGCCCTGATCGTGGCGGACCCGTACCTGGCCTACGCGCGCATCTCCCACCTGTTCGATCCCAAGCCCAAGGCTGTGGCGGGTATTCATCCCAGCGCCGTGGTTGCCGAGGACGCCCAGGTGGACGCCAGTGCCAGTATCGGCCCGTTTGCGGTGATCGAAAGCGGCGCGCGTATCGCCGCCGATGTGACTGTAGGCGCGCATTGCTTCATCGGTGCCCGCTGTGTGATTGGCGAGGGTGGCTGGCTGGCGCCGCGGGTCACGCTGTATCACGACGTGACCATCGGTGCGCGGGTGACCATTCAGTCGGGTGCGGTCATCGGTGGTGAGGGCTTCGGTTTCGCCAACGAGAAGGGTGTGTGGCGCAAGATTGCCCAGATCGGCGGGGTGAGCATCGGTGATGACGTCGAGATTGGCGTCAATACCGCGGTTGACCGCGGCGCGCTGTCTGACACGCTGATCGGTAACGGGGTCAAGCTCGACAACCAGATCCAGATCGCACACAACGTGCAGATCGGCGATCACACGGCCATGGCCGCGTGTGTCGGGATTTCTGGCAGCACCAAGATCGGCAAGCATTGCACCATCGCCGGCGGCGTCGGCATGGTGGGTCATATCGATGTGTGCGACAACGTATTCGTTTCCGGCATGACCATGGTTACCCGTTCCATCACCGAACCGGGGGCTTACTCTTCCGGTACCGCCATGCAGACCTTGGGCGATTGGCGCAAGAGCGCCGCGCGCATTCGTCAGCTTGACGACATGGCCAAGCGTCTCCAGCAATTGGAAAAACGTGTCGATACCGTGACCTCAGGTGGCCAGCCGGCATCAGAAGGCTGATACCATTTCCTGAGCAAGAGTGAACCGTTGCTAGCTGGCTCCTCTCTGGATTGCAAAAGGAGCGTCTGGTCAGCACCTGCGCTCCCTATTCTTACTACAGGCTTCCCCCCGAAATGATGGACATCAACGAGATTCGCGAATACCTGCCTCACCGTTACCCGTTCCTGCTGGTGGACCGGGTCACGGAGCTGGACTTCGAGGCCCAGAGCATTCGTGCCTACAAGAATGTCAGCATCAATGAGCCGTTCTTCAATGGCCATTTCCCGGCGCATCCAATCATGCCGGGCGTGCTGATCATCGAGGCCATGGCCCAGGCGGCCGGGATTCTCGGATTCAAGATGCTTGATGCCAAGCCGGCAGACGGCACGCTCTACTATTTCGTCGGGTCGGACAAGCTGCGCTTCCGCCAGCCGGTACTGCCGGGTGATCAGCTGGTACTCGAGGCCAAGTTCCTCAGCCGCAAAAGCATGATCTGGAAGTTCGAGTGCCGCGCGCTGGTCGACGGCAAACCGGTCTGCTCGGCTCAGATCACCTGCGCGGAACGCTCCCTATGAATTCGATTGATCCGCGGGCGATCATCGACCCTTCGGCCAAGCTGGCCGAAGGCGTCGAGGTGGGCCCCTGGTCGATCGTAGGGCCCGACGTCGAGATCGGGGAGGGCACTGTCATTGGCCCTCACGTGGTACTCAAGGGGCCGACCCAGATCGGCAAGCACAACCGTATCTTCCAGTTTTCCTCGATTGGTGAAGACACCCCTGACCTCAAGTACAAGGGTGAGGCCACGCGCCTGGTCATTGGTGATCACAACGTGATCCGCGAAGGCGTGACCATTCACCGCGGGACCATTCAGGACCGTGCGGAAACCACTGTTGGCGATCACAACCTGATCATGGCCTATGCCCACATCGGCCACGACAGCGTCATTGGCAGCCATTGCATCCTGGTCAACAACACCGCGTTGGCTGGCCATGTGCATGTGGGCGACTGGGCGATCCTCTCGGGTTACACCCTGGTGCACCAGTACTGCCATATCGGCGCCCACGCGTTTTCCGGTATGGGCACCGCCATCGGCAAGGACGTACCTGCGTTCGTCACCGTGTTCGGCAGCCCGGCCGAGGCCCGCAGCATGAACTTCGAGGGCATGCGCCGGCGTGGTTTCAGCGACGAAGTGATCCACTGCCTGCGTCGCGCCTACAAGACCGTCTACCGCCAAGGTCTGACCGTCGAAGAGGCGCTCAAGGAACTCGCCGAGCTCGCCAGCCAGCATCCTGAGGTTGAGCTGTTCCGTCAGTCGATCCAGAACTCCGCACGCGGCATCACTCGCTGATATGGGCCAACTGTGTATTGCGTTGGTCGCAGGCGAGGCCAGCGGCGATATTCTTGGTTCGGGCCTGATGCGTGCGCTCAAGGCGCGCCACCCTGATGTGCGTTTCATCGGCGTCGGCGGCCCGCTGATGGAAGCCGAGGGCATGCAGTCGTATTTCCCTATGGAGCGCTTGGCCGTCATGGGCCTGGTCGAGGTGCTGGGGCGCCTGCGCGAGCTGCTCAAGCGTCGCAAACTGCTGATCCAGACGCTGATCGGCGAACGACCGGATGTGTTCATCGGCATCGATGCTCCAGATTTCACCCTGAATATCGAACTCAAGCTGCGTCAGGCCGGGATCAAGACCGTGCACTACGTCAGCCCGTCGGTGTGGGCGTGGCGGCAGAAGCGGGTACTGAAGATTCGCGAAGGTTGCGACCTGATGCTGACGCTGTTGCCCTTCGAGGCGCGCTTCTATGAAGAGCAGGGCGTGCCGGTGCGCTTCGTTGGCCATCCGCTGGCCGACACCATTCCGCTGGAGGCCGATCGCCAGGCGGCGCGTGCCGAGCTGGGGATTGCCCAAGGCCCGCTGGTAGCGTTGATGCCGGGCAGCCGTGGCGGCGAAGTCGGACGTCTGGGGGCGTTGTTCCTGGATGCCGCCGAGCGCCTTCGCTTGTTGTTGCCAGGCGTGCGTTTCGTGCTGCCCTGCGCCAATGCGAGCCGTCGCGCGCAGATCGAGCAGATGCTCGAAGGCCGCGACTTGCCGCTGATCCTGCTCGATGGTCAGTCGCACCAGGCGCTCGCCGCCTGTGACGCCGTGCTGATCGCCTCGGGCACCGCGACCCTGGAAGCGATGCTGTACAAACGGCCGATGGTGGTTGCCTATCGCCTGGCGCCGTTGACCTACTGGATTCTCAAACGGTTGGTAAAGAGCCCCTACGTGTCGCTGCCCAACTTGCTCGCCCAGCGTCTGCTGGTGCCCGAGCTGCTGCAGGACGCCGCCACCAGTGAAGCCTTGGCGCAAACCCTGGCGCCGCTGGTTGCCGACGGCAGCCAGCAAACCGAAAGCTTTGATCAGATTCACCGCACATTGCGCCGTGACGCCTCGAACCAGGCGGCAGAGGCGGTGCTTGCCTTGCTGGAGCAACGCTAGATGCAGATGGGACTGGATTTCACCCTGGTCGAAGAGTTGGTTGCCGGTGTCGACGAAGTCGGCCGAGGCCCGCTCTGCGGCGCGGTGGTGACGGCGGCAGTTATTCTTGATCCGAATCGACCGATCCTCGGCCTCAACGATTCGAAGAAACTCACCGAAGCCAAGCGTGAAGCGCTGTTCGACGAGATTTGCGAAAAAGCCTTGAGCTTCTGTATCGCTCGCGCCGAGGTCGAAGAGATCGACCGCCTGAATATCCTCCACGCGACCATGCTGGCCATGCAGCGCGCGGTCGAGGGGCTGAGCATCACGCCGAAACTGGCGCTGATCGACGGTAATCGCTGCCCGACCTTGGCGGTGCCGTCCGCGCCCGTGATTCAGGGGGATGCCAAGGTGCCGGCGATTGCCGCAGCATCGATCCTCGCCAAGGTCACCCGCGACCGCGAGATGAGTGCATTCGAGCTGATCTATCCCGGTTATGGAATGGGCGGGCACAAGGGCTATCCGACTCCGGTGCACCTGGAAGCACTGGCACGTCTTGGGCCTACGCCGATTCACCGGCGCTCGTTCGCGCCGGTGCGCGCGGCCTGGGAAGCGCGTGAGGGCGCTGCCACCTCGCTGATCTGATCGCGCATCGGGGCCGCTTAGCGGCCCTTCGCGACTCTCCCAATGGCTTAACCGTCACGAAAGCCAAGCACATTTACGGTACAATCCCGCGCTTGTTGTCTCGCTCTGCTATAGGACCCTCCATGTCGGTTTCCTTCGTTCACCTTCGCGTGCACTCCGAATTCTCCCTGGTCGATGGCCTGGTGCGGATCAAGCCGCTGGCCAAGGCCTTGGCCGGGATGAACATGCCGGCGGTGGCGATCACCGACCAGAGCAACATGTGCTCGCTGGTGAAGTTCTACAAGAACGCAATGGGCGCAGGGATCAAGCCGATCTGCGGCGCCGACCTGTGGCTGGCAGGTGCTGATGCGGAAGCGCCGTTGTCGCGCATCTGCTTCCTCGCGATGAACCCCAAGGGTTATCGCAACCTCACCGAATTGATTTCGCGTGGCTGGGTCGACGGTCAGCGCAATGGCCTGGTGATCATTCAGCGCGACTGGATCCCGCCGGCCAGCGAGGGCCTGATCGTGCTATCCGCCGCACGTGAAGGTGACATCGGCATGGCCCTGCTCAATGGCCGCACTGACGACGCCGAAGCCTTGTTGCGCGACTGGATGGGCATGTTCCCCGGGCGCTTCTACGTCGAGTTGCAACGGACCAATCGCGCCGGTGACGAAGACTACCTGCATGCCGCCGTCGCCTTGGCTGACCGGCTCGGCGCGCCGCTGGTCGCGACCAACGATGTGCGCTTCATCAAGCAGACCGACTTCGATGCCCACGAGACCCGCGTCTGCATTGGCGAGGGCTGGACGCTGGACGACCCGCGTCGCCCGCGCCTGTACAGCGACCAGCAGTACCTGAAAAGCCAGGAAGAGATGGCCGAGTTGTTCAGCGACCTGCCGGACGCCGTGGCCAACACGGTCGAGATCGCCAAGCGCTGCAACATCCAGGTTCAGTTGGGCAAGCACTTCCTGCCCGACTTCCCCACGCCCAACGGCATGGGCATCGACGACTACCTGCGGCATGTCTCCCACGAGGGCCTGGAAGAGCGCCTGACGGTGATCCTGCCCAAGGACACCACTGAAGATTACGACGCCAAGCGCCAGGTCTACCTCGACCGGCTGAAGTTCGAGCTGGATATCATCATCCAGATGGGCTTCCCCGGTTACTTCCTGATCGTTATGGACTTCATCAAGTGGGCCAAGAACAACGGCGTGCCGGTTGGTCCAGGCCGGGGCTCGGGTGCCGGTTCGCTGGTTGCCTATGTGCTGAAGATCACCGACCTCGATCCGCTGGCCTACGACTTGCTGTTCGAGCGCTTCCTCAACCCTGAGCGGGTTTCCATGCCCGACTTCGACGTCGACTTCTGCATGGACGGTCGTGACCGGGTCATCGAGTACGTGGCCGACGCCTACGGGCGCAACGCGGTGAGCCAGATCATCACCTTCGGCACCATGGCCGCCAAGGCGGTGGTGCGCGACGTGGCGCGGGTGCAGGGCAAGTCCTACGGCCTGGCTGACCGCCTGTCGAAGATGATTCCGTTCGAAGTCGGCATGACCCTGGAGAAGGCTTACGAGCAGGAAGAGATTCTCCGTGACTTCCTCAAGGGTGACGAGGACGGCCGCGAGATCTGGGACATGGCGCTCAAGCTCGAGGGGGTCTGCCGGGGTACCGGCAAGCACGCCGGTGGTGTGGTCATCGCGCCGACCAAGCTTACCGACTTCTCGCCGATCGCCTGTGACGAAGAGGGCGGCGGCCTGGTTACCCAGTTCGACAAGGACGACGTCGAGGCCGCCGGCCTGGTCAAGTTCGACTTCCTCGGCCTGCGTACCCTGACCATCATCAAGTGGGCCATGGAGACGATCAACCGTGAGCAGGCCAAGAGCGGCCTGCCCGACCTGAACATCGACTTCATCCCGCTGGACGATAAAAAGACCTACGAACTGCTGCAGAAGGCCGAGACCACCGCAGTATTCCAGCTCGAGTCGCGCGGCATGAAAGAGCTGATCAAGAAGCTCAAGCCCGACTGCCTGGAAGACCTTATCGCACTGGTGGCGTTGTTCCGCCCAGGCCCGCTGCAATCGGGCATGGTCGACGACTTCATCAACCGTAAGCACGGCCGTGCCGAGCTCGCCTATCCGCACCCCGACTACCAGTACGACGGCCTGCAACCGGTACTGGCGCCGACCTACGGCATCATCCTGTATCAGGAACAGGTGATGCAGATTGCCCAGGTCATGGCCGGTTACACCCTCGGTGGCGCCGACATGCTGCGGCGGGCGATGGGTAAGAAAAAGCCCGAAGAAATGGCCAAGCAGCGTGGCGGTTTCATCGAAGGTTGCGCCAACAACGGCATCGATGGCGACCTGGCGGGGAACATCTTCGACCTGGTGGAAAAATTCGCCGGTTACGGTTTCAACAAGTCGCACTCCGCCGCCTACGGCCTGGTGTCGTACCAGACCGCCTGGCTCAAGACGCACTACCCCGCGCCGTTCATGGCAGCAGTACTTTCAGCGGACATGCACAACACCGACAAGGTGGTAGTGCTGATCGAAGAAGTACGCAACATGAAGCTGCGTCTGGACGCGCCGGACGTCAACGCGTCCGAGTTCAAGTTCACGGTCGACCCCGATGGCCGCATCATCTATGGCCTGGGCGCGATCAAGGGCGTCGGTGAGGGGCCGGTCGAGGCCATCGTCGAGGCGCGCACTGCTGGCGGGCCATTCAAGGACCTGTTCGACTTCTGTGAGCGGATCGACCTCAAGCGGGTCAACAAGCGCACCCTGGACGCCTTGATCCGCAGTGGCGCACTGGACCGTCTCGGCCCTTACTTCCATGACGAGATCAAGGCCTACCACGCCAATATCGACCGTAACCGGGCCTTGCTGCTGTCGGCGCTCGAAGAGGCCGTGAAGTCGGCCGAGCAGACGGCGCGCACCGCCGACAGCGGCCATGTCGACCTGTTTGGCGGGCTCTTGGTGGAGGAGGACATAGACATCTATGCCCAGCATCGCAAAGCTCGCGAGCTGACCCTCAAGGAGCGCCTGAAGGGCGAGAAAGACACCCTGGGCCTGTACCTGACCGGCCACCCGATCGACGAGTACGAAGGTGAGATCCGCCGTTTCGCCCGGCAACGGATCATCGACCTGAAGCCCTCGCGCGAGGTGCAGACGGTGGCCGGGATGATCATTGCGCTGCGGGTAATGAAAAACAAAAAGGGCGACAAGATGGGCTTTGTCACCCTGGATGACCGCTCCGGGCGCATCGAAGCGTCGCTGTTCGCCGATTCGTTCATGGCCGCCCAGGCGCTGCTGCAAACCGATGCCATGGTGGTGATCGAAGGCGAAGTGAGCAACGATGATTTCTCCGGTGGCCTGCGCCTGCGGGTCAAGCAAGTGATGACCATGGAAGATGCGCGTACGCGGTTGGCTGAAAGCCTGCGCCTGAAGATCGCCCATGACGCGCTCAAAGGTGACCGCCTGAGCTGGCTCGGCGAGCTGATCACCCGCCATCGTGGCGGCTGCCCGATTACCCTCGAATACACCGGAAGCGACGCCAAGGCCATGCTGCAGTTCGGCGACGAGTGGTCAATTGACCCCGCCGACGGCTTGATTCAGGCCCTGCGTGACCAGTTCGGGCGTGAGAACGTCTTCCTGCAATACCGCTAAAGCGACCAATTTTAATCTCGACCTGAATGCGCCTGATCCCTTAAGGTAGGGCGCCAAACGGATCAACCGGCCGGCCGCCTGGCCGTCGACCCAAGACGGATGCCTATGAACCCGAATTTCCTCGATTTCGAACAGCCGATTGCTGACCTGCAAGCCAAGATCGAAGAGCTGCGCCTGGTCGGCAACGATAACTCGCTGAACATCAGCGATGAGATTGCCCGTCTGCAGGACAAGAGCAGCACCCTGACCGAAAGCATTTTCGGCAACCTGACCAGCTGGCAGATCGCTCGCCTGGCGCGTCACCCGCGTCGCCCGTACACCCTCGACTACCTGCAGCACATCTTCACCGAGTTCGAAGAGCTGCACGGTGACCGCCACTTCTCCGACGACGCTGCAATCGTCGGCGGTACCGCTCGTCTGGATGGCAAGCCGGTCATGGTCATCGGTCATCAGAAGGGCCGTGAAGTGCGCGAAAAGGTTCGCCGCAACTTCGGCATGCCGCGTCCGGAAGGCTACCGCAAGGCTTGCCGTCTGATGGAGATGGCCGAGCGCTTCAAGATGCCGATCCTGACCTTCATCGATACCCCAGGTGCTTATCCGGGTATCGACGCCGAAGAGCGTAACCAGAGCGAAGCGATTGCCTGGAACCTGCGCGTCATGGCTCGTCTGAAAACTCCGATCATCGCTACCGTGATTGGTGAGGGCGGTTCGGGCGGTGCATTGGCGATTGGCGTCTGCGATCAATTGAACATGCTGCAGTACTCGACCTACTCGGTGATCTCGCCAGAAGGTTGCGCCTCGATTCTGTGGAAGACCGCCGACAAGGCCGCTGATGCCGCCGAAGCGATGGGTATCACCGCTGAGCGCCTGAAGAGCCTGAACATTGTCGACAAGGTCATTCCGGAGCCGCTGGGCGGCGCCCACCGTGATCCGGCGACAATGTCTGCAAGCATCCAGGCCGACCTGCTCGAGCAGTTGGACATGCTCGGCAAGCTTGATAACGAGACGCTGCTCAAGCGCCGTTATGACCGCCTGATGAGCTACGGTCTCTGATATCGCCTGGGGCTGCTTTGCAGCCCTTTTCGCTCCCACGCGCAGCTCGAAAGCGCCGCCGTCCTTGTGGGAGCGGCCTCGTGTCGCGAAAGGGTCGCGCAGCGGCCCCAGGCTTTCTCCAGTGAGGCAAAGATGATCGACCTCACCTCGACCCTTTCACCCTGGCAGCAATCGCCCGCCTGGTATGTCGCCTTCTCCGGCGGCCTCGACTCCACTGTCCTCCTGCAGCTGCTCGCCGACTACGCCCGCAGCCACGCCGCGCCGCCTTTGCGTGCCCTGCATGTGCATCACGGCCTGCAATCTGCCGCCGACGCCTGGCCAGCCCATTGCCAAGCCATCTGCGACAGCCTTGGTATCGAGCTTCACGTCATCTACGTCCAGGTCGCCTCCAGCGCGAGCCTCGAGCAGGCGGCCCGTGATGCCCGTTATAAAGCCTTCAGCGAAATCCTCGGCCCTGGCGACGTGCTGTTCACCGGCCAGCACCGCGATGACCAGGCCGAGACCTTGTTGTTTCGCTTGTTGCGCGGGGCAGGGCTGCGCGGTCTGGCAGCCATGCCGGCGGTCAGGCCGTTGGGCCGGGGCCGTCTGGTCAGGCCGCTGCTGGGGCAGTCGCGGAACCAATTGCACGCCCATGCCGAACACGCGGGTCTGTCCTGGATCGAAGACCCGTCCAATGCCGACAGCCACTTCGCGCGTAACTTTTTGCGCGGCGACATTTTGCCGCTGCTGCGCCAGCGCTGGCCGCAAGCCAGCCAGAGCCTGGCGCGCAGCGCGGATCATC
The DNA here is from genome assembly GCF_017875955.1 of Pseudomonas sp. BP8. GTDB lineage: Bacteria > Pseudomonadota > Gammaproteobacteria > Pseudomonadales > Pseudomonadaceae > Aquipseudomonas. The sequence goes on from NZ_JAGINK010000001.1 coordinate 1,932,804, forward strand.
TCGGCGAAGCGCTGGGCCTGCTGGACGAGCTGGCCAGGGACGACCTCAATGCAGCGGGGCAGGGCGCGCCGGTCGCGTGGGCAGGTCTGGACTCACTGGCCCTGGATGCGCTCAAGGCACTCTCGCCCGCCCGCCAGCGCAATGCCCTGCAATACTGGCTCAGCTCACGCACCCGATTACCCGACGCACGTCACTGGGCAGGCTGGGACGCCTTGCGCGATGCAAGTCATGACGCCCAGCCGGTGTGGCGCCTGACAGACGGCCAGCTGCAACGCAGCCATGGCCGCATCTGGTGGCTCAGTGGCGACTGGCTGCAGCCGGTCGCCGGCGAGCAGGCCTGGCCCAGGCCGAGCTTGCCGCTGGCCCTGGTGGGCAACGGCAGTGTGCGCCTGAGCGGCGTCTACCCGCCACATGGCCTGCGCATTGCCTACCGTCAGGGCGGTGAAGTACTTGCCTTGAAAGACCGCGGCCATCGCGACCTCAAGCGCCTGCTCAACGAGTGCCAGGTCCCGCATTTCGTGCGTCCGCGCCTGCCGTTGCTGTTGTGTGGCGAGCACGTGCTCGCAGTAGCCAACCTGCCAGGATTGGCTCAGCAGGGCTGCCAACTCGAATGGCAGTTACCGACGAACGCGCAAGGTTTGAGCTGAAGGGTACATTCCGGTAGACTACCCTCCCTTCTTGATACAACTTCTGTGGCTTCATCGAAAACACAGCAGTTGCCGATTACCAAGCAGTTTTTTGCTGGGCTGATTTCTTAAAATGACGAGCGAGCTCCATGCCGGGTATTCCCTGGTCTGTACAGACGCGGCAGTTTTTCGAGATGCACTGTGATTGACGCAGGTGATCGGGGGCTTCGGCCTTCCTTCGCTTTCTCCGGCGGCGCTGGCCGCTTTAACGCAGACTTCTAGGGTTTTTCATGACGCGCTACATATTCGTCACGGGCGGTGTTGTTTCTTCATTGGGGAAAGGCATTGCCTCGGCTTCCCTGGCGGCCATCCTGGAAGCGCGGGGACTCAAGGTCACCATGCTCAAGCTGGATCCGTACATCAACGTCGATCCGGGCACCATGAGCCCGTTCCAGCATGGTGAAGTGTTCGTCACCCACGACGGTGCCGAGACCGACCTTGACCTGGGCCATTACGAGCGGTTCATCCGCACGACCATGACCCAGAACAACAACTTCACCACGGGCCGTGTCTACGAGCACGTGCTGCGCAAGGAGCGCCGTGGTGACTACCTGGGCGCGACCATCCAGGTCATCCCGCACATCACCGACGAGATCAAGCGTCGCATCATCAAGGGTGCCGGCGATGCCGACGTAGCCCTGGTGGAAATCGGCGGTACGGTCGGCGACATCGAGTCGCAGCCGTTCCTCGAGGCGATCCGTCAGTTGCGTTTCGAAGTCGGCGCCAAGCGCGCGATGCTGATGCACCTGACCCTGGTCCCGTACATCGCCACCGCTGGCGAGACCAAGACCAAGCCAACCCAGCACTCGGTCAAGGAGCTGCGCTCCATCGGCCTGCAGCCTGACGTGCTGGTGTGCCGCTCCGATCACCCGATCGACAGCTCGTCGCGGCGCAAGATCGCCCAGTTCACCAACGTTGAAGAGCGTGCGGTGATTGCCCTGGAAGACGCCGATACCATCTACAAGATCCCGGGCATCCTGCATGCGCAGGGCCTGGACGATTTCGTCACCGAGCGCTTCGGTCTGCAGTGCAACAGCGCTGACCTGTCCGAGTGGGACAAAGTGGTCGATGCCAAGCTCAATCCAGAGCATGAAGTCACCATCGCCATGGTCGGCAAGTACATGGAACTGCTCGATGCGTACAAGTCGCTGATCGAAGCGATGAGCCACGCCGGTATCCAGAACCGCACCAAGGTCAACCTGCGCTACATCGACTCCGAAGACATCGAGAACCAGGGCACCAGCCTGCTCGAAGGCGCTGACGCGATTCTCGTCCCCGGCGGCTTTGGTCTGCGTGGCGTCGAAGGCAAGATCCAGGCGGTACAGTACGCTCGCGAGAACAAGGTCCCGTACCTGGGTATCTGCCTCGGCATGCAGGTTGCGGTGATCGAGTTCGCCCGTAACGTTATGGGCTGGACCGACGCCAACTCCACCGAGTTCGACCGCAACAGTGGTCACCCGGTAGTCGGCCTGATCACCGAGTGGGCCGATAACACCGGCTCCGTCGAGACCCGTACCGAGACTTCCGACCTGGGCGGCACCATGCGTCTGGGTGCTCAGGAATGCCAGCTGATCGGCAACTCGAAAGTCCATGACTGCTACGGCAAGGACGTCATCGTCGAGCGTCACCGTCACCGTTACGAAGTCAACAACAACCTGCTGCCACAGCTGGTCGATGCTGGCCTGGTGATCTCCGGTCGCTCCGGCGATGGTGCGCTGGTCGAAGTGGTCGAGTCCAAGGACCATCCTTGGTTCGTCGCTTGCCAGTTCCACCCGGAGTTCACTTCGACCCCGCGTGACGGTCATCCGCTGTTCAGCGGTTTCGTCAAGGCGGCACTGGTACAGAAGAACAAGGCCTGATCCATGACCCAGAAGATCATTCGCGTCGGTAACATCGAGATTGCCAACGACAAGCCGTTCGTTCTGTTCGGCGGCATGAACGTGCTGGAATCCCGTGACCTGGCCCTGAAGGTCTGTGAAGAGTACGTGCGGGTTACCGAGAAGCTCGGTATCCCCTACGTGTTCAAGGCCAGTTTCGACAAGGCCAACCGCTCGTCGGTGACCTCGTACCGTGGTCCCGGCATGGAAGAAGGGCTGAAGATCTTCGAAGAGATCAAGCAGACCTTCAACGTGCCGGTCATCACCGACGTGCACGAGCCGTACCAGTGCGAGCCGGTGGCCAAGGTCTGCGACATCATCCAGTTGCCGGCCTTCCTCTCGCGGCAGACCGACCTGGTCGTGGCAATGGCCAAGACCGGCGCGGTGATCAACATCAAGAAGGCCCAGTTCCTCGCACCGCAGGAGATGAAGCACATTCTCTCCAAGTGCGTCGAAGCCGGTAACGATCAGTTGATCCTCTGCGAGCGCGGTTCGAGCTTCGGCTACAACAACCTGGTGGTGGACATGCTCGGCTTCGGTCTGCTCAAGCAGTTCGAGTACCCGGTGTTCTTCGACGTCACCCACGCCCTGCAGACGCCGGGCGGCCGTGCCGACTCTGCAGGTGGTCGGCGCGCCCAGGTCACCGACCTGGCCAAGGCCGGCATGAGCCAAGGTCTGGCGGGGCTGTTCCTGGAAGCCCACCCGGACCCGGACAACGCCAAGTGCGACGGTCCATGCGCTCTGCGCCTGGACAAACTGGAGCCATTCCTGGCCCAGCTCAAGCAACTGGACGACCTGGTGAAAAGTTTTCCGACGGTAGAAACCGCGTAAAGCTCATTTCTCGGGTAAAGTACCGCCCGTTCCACCCCTGACCTGCCGGTCAGGGGCTCCCCTTCGCCAGGCCTGCCCTCTGCATATTCGCCTGGTGAAAGGCTCGAATTCCCTAAGCTGCGTTGTTTTCGTCAATTCTGGAGTGCTTACAACAATGGCAAAGATCGTCGACATCAAAGGTCGTGAAGTTCTCGATTCGCGTGGCAACCCCACCGTGGAAGCCGATGTACTGCTCGACAACGGCATCATCGGCAGCGCGTGCGCGCCGTCCGGTGCTTCCACCGGCTCGCGCGAAGCGCTTGAGCTGCGTGATGGCGACAAGAGCCGTTACATGGGCAAGGGCGTCCTCAAGGCTGTTGCCAACATCAATGGCCCGATCCGCGACCTGCTGCTGGGCAAAGACCCGGTTGACCAGAAAGCCCTCGACCACGCGATGATCGCCCTCGACGGTACCGAGAACAAAGCCAAGCTGGGCGCCAACGCCATCCTGGCCGTCTCCCTGGCTGCCGCCAAGGCCGCTGCCCAGGACCAGGACCTGCCGCTGTACGCGCACATCGCCAACCTCAATGGCACCCCGGGTCAGTACTCGATGCCGGTACCGATGATGAACATCATCAACGGTGGCGAGCACGCTGATAACAACGTCGACATCCAGGAGTTCATGGTTCAGCCAGTTGGCGCCAAGACCTTCTCCGATGGCCTGCGCATGGGCACCGAAATCTTCCATCACCTCAAAGCTGTGCTCAAAGCCCGTGGCCTGAACACCGCCGTGGGTGACGAAGGCGGCTTCGCGCCGAACCTGACGTCCAACGAAGACGCTCTGGCGGCCATCGCTGAAGCCGTCGCCAATGCCGGCTACAAGCTGGGCACCGACGTCACGCTGGCCCTGGACTGCGCGGCTTCCGAGTTCTACGAAGACGGCAAGTACAACCTGTCCGGTGAAGGCAAGTCGTTCGACGCCGAAGGTTTTGCTGACTACCTCAAAGGCCTGACCGAGCGCTTCCCGATCATCTCCATCGAAGATGGCCTGGACGAGTCCGACTGGGCGGGCTGGAAGATCCTCACCGACAAGATCGGCGAGAAAATCCAGCTGGTCGGTGACGACCTGTTCGTGACCAACACCAAGATCCTCAAGGAAGGCATCGACAAGAACATCGGTAACTCGATCCTGATCAAGTTCAACCAGATCGGCTCGCTGACCGAAACCCTCGAAGCCATCCAGATGGCCAAGGCCGCTGGTTACACCGCAGTGATCTCGCACCGCTCGGGTGAAACCGAAGACTCGACCATCGCTGACCTGGCTGTCGGTACCGCTGCTGGCCAGATCAAGACCGGCTCGCTGTGCCGTTCCGACCGCGTTTCCAAGTACAACCAGCTGCTGCGCATCGAAGAGCAACTGGGCGCCAAGGCGGTGTACCGTGGTCGCGACGAGTTTCGCGGCTAAGCAAGAGATGGTAAAAAGGCAGCAGCCGAGGATGTCTGAACGTTCGTACTGAACCTTCAGGCGCCTCCTACGGGGTTTCTGTCGACGAAGCCTGGCCTCGGCCAGGCTTCGTGCTATCGCAAGCCCCATAAGACTTCGGCGCGGCGGCCTTTTGACCCTGGATATCTAGATGCGCAGTCCTTATTGGTTGTTTCTCATCTTGCTCCTGCTGCTGGGTGGCCTGCAGTACCGCCTTTGGGTGGGTAGCGGCAGCCTGGCGCAAGTGACCGAGCTCAAGCAGCAGATTGACGAACAGCATGCCGAGAACGAGCGGCTGCTGGAGCGTAATCGCGTGCTCGATGCAGAAGTTCTGGAGTTGAAGAAAGGTATGGAGACCGTGGAGGAACGCGCCCGACACGAACTGGGCATGGTCAAGGAAGGCGAGACGCTCTTCCAGTTGCCACAGAAATGACGGCGTCGCTTCCGGCCTTCTGGGCTGTAATTCCTGCCGCCGGTGTTGGCGCGCGGATGGCTGCCGATCGTCCCAAGCAGTACCTGCAGTTGGGCGGGCAGACGATCATCGAGCATACCCTTGACTGTTTTCTCGGCCATCGCGCACTCAAAGGTGTGGTGGTCAGCATTGCCGCGGATGACCCTTACTGGCCTGGCTTGCCCTGTGCCAGCGATCCGCGTATCCAGCGTGCCCCGGGTGGGCGCGAGCGCGCTGACTCGGTACTCAATGCCTTGCTGTTGTTGCATGCCCACGGGGCGGCGGATGGTGACTGGGTACTGGTACATGATGCAGCCCGGCCGAATCTGGCACGCAGTGACCTCGACCTGTTGTTGTCTGAATTAGCCGATGACCCGGTGGGTGGTTTGCTCGCTGTGCCGGCGCGCGACACGCTCAAGCGGGCGGATGCCAGTGGCCGGGTCAGCGCTACGGTGGACCGCAGTACGATCTGGCAGGCGTTTACCCCGCAGATGTTTCGCCTGGGTGCCTTGCACCGGGCGTTGGCCGAATGCCTGGTGTCCGATGTTGCCGTGACCGACGAGGCCTCGGCGATGGAGTGGGCAGGGCAGGCGCCGCGGCTGATCGAAGGACGCAGTGACAACATCAAGGTCACCCGGCCGGAAGACCTCGAGTGGCTGCGCCTGCGCTGGTCTGCCCGGCACTGAACATGCTGTGGGGCAGTGCCCAAACCTGTAGCGGGCTTGCCCCGCGAAGAGGCCGGCACTGACAGTCATTATCGTCAGTCTACCGGGTCGCGTATTCCGGTAACTGCCCCAGTCCTTCCTTCAGATAATCCACCAGCCGCCGCACCTTCGGTGACAGGTGCCGCTGCTGCGGATACAACGCCCACACTGCCGTATTCGGCGGCTGATGCGCTTCCAGCAGCGACACCAATGCACCGCTGTCGAGATGCTCGCGCACATAGTAGTCGGGCAACTGACACAACCCCATCCCCTGTAACGCCGCATCCAGCACCGCCTGGCCGCTGTTGCAGCGCCAGTTGCCCTGAACCCGCTGGCTCAATTCCCGCCCCTCCAGCTTCAACGCCCAGATGTCGCTACTGCCGATCAGGCAGTTGTGCCGTGCCAGCTCAGACAGGCTGTGCGGCCGGCCATAGCGCTCCAGGTACGCCGGCGAGGCGCAGACAAACATCCGCCGCGGCGCCAGGCGGGTGGCGACCAGGCGTGAGTCCTGTAAACGCCCCAGGCGGATCGCCACGTCCAGGCCTTCGTGCAGCAGGTCCAGGGTGCGGTTGCTCAATTCGACGTCCACCCGCAACTGCGGATAGAGCGCCATGAAACGGGTCACCAGCGGCACGATGAAGCGCTCGCCATAGGCCACCGCGCAGGTCATGCGCAGCAGGCCCTTGGGTTCGCTGGCCAGGTCGCCGACAGCCCGCAGCGCCTCTTCGCGGCCATCTTGCAGGCGTTGGCAATGCTGCAGGAAGGTCTGGCCGGCCTCGCTCAAGGTGACGCGACGTGTGCTGCGATACAGCAGGCGCGTTTGCAGGCGCTCTTCGAGGCGGGCGATCTGCCTGCTGATATGCGAGGAAGAAACGCCCAGGCGCTCGGCAGCGGCAGTGAACTGGCCTGATTCAGCCACCGCGACGAATTCGTCGATGCCTTCCCAGCGATTGCTCATGATTATCCCTGTACAGCAATAATGTTTTGTCTTTGGCCTGATTATTCATCAAACACGAGTGAATTACACTGGCACATTGCATCGACCCTCTATCTGGAGACCTTTCATGATCAAGTCCCGCGCCGCCGTTGCCTTCGAGGCCAAGAAACCCCTGGAAATCGTCGAAGTCGACGTCGCCATGCCCAAGGCGGGCGAGGTGCTGGTGCGCATCGTCGCCAGCGGTGTCTGCCACACGGACGCCTACACCCTTTCCGGCGCCGATCCTGAAGGGATCTTCCCGTCGATCCTTGGCCATGAAGGCGGCGGCATCGTCGAAGCGATTGGCGAAGGCGTGACCTCGGTGGCGGTAGGTGATCACGTGATCCCGCTGTATACCCCTGAGTGCGGCCAGTGCAAGTTCTGTCGCTCGGGCAAGACCAACCTGTGCCAGGCCATCCGTGCCACCCAAGGCAAGGGCCTGATGCCGGACGGCACCACCCGCTTCTCGTACAAAGGCCAGCAGCTGTTCCACTACATGGGTACTTCGACCTTCTCCGAGTACACCGTGCTGCCGGAAATCTCCGTAGCCAAGATTCAGAAAGACGCGCCGCTGGAGAAGGTCTGCCTGCTCGGCTGTGGCGTCACCACCGGTATCGGCGCGGTGCTCAATACCGCCAAGGTACAACCGGGCGACACCGTGGCCATCTTCGGTCTGGGCGGCATCGGCCTTTCGGCCGTGATCGGCGCAGTCAAGGCCAAGGCCTCGCGCATCATCGCCATCGACATCAACCCGGCCAAGTTCGAAATTGCCCGCCAACTGGGCGCTACCGACTGCGTCAATCCGAAAGATTACGATCGCCCGATCCAGGAAGTGATCGTTGACCTCACCGACGGCGGCGTGGATTTCTCGTTCGAGTGCATCGGCAATGTTCAACTGATGCGTGCGGCCCTTGAGTGCTGCCACAAAGGCTGGGGTGAGTCGGTAATCATTGGTGTCGCCGGTGCCGGCCAGGAAATCGCCACCCGTCCGTTCCAGCTGGTGACCGGTCGCGTCTGGCGCGGTTCGGCGTTCGGCGGTGTGCGTGGCCGCACTGAGCTGCCGAGCTACGTCGAAATGTCCGAGAAGGGTGAGATCCCGCTGGATACCTTCATCACCCATACCATGGGCCTGGAGGACATCAACAAAGCCTTCGACCTGATGCATGAAGGCAAAAGCATCCGCAGCGTGATTCACTTCTGAGGTCTGCCATGAGCCTGGAAAACATCTCCTGCCAGAAAAGCTTCGGCGGCTGGCACAAGCGTTATCGGCACCACTCCAAGGTACTCGGCTGCGACATGGTCTTCGCCGTGTACCTGCCGCCGCAGGCGGAGCAGGGCGAGAAGCTGCCGGTGCTGTATTGGCTGAGCGGCCTGACCTGTACCGATGAGAACTTCATGCAGAAGGCCGGCGCCCAGCGCCTGGCCGCCGAGCTTGGCCTGATCATCGTCGCGCCCGACACCAGCCCGCGTGGCGAGCAGGTGCCGGGCGACCCTGACGGTGCCTGGGATTTCGGCCTCGGCGCCGGTTTCTACCTTAACGCCACCCAGCAGCCTTGGGCTCAACACTACCGCATGCATGACTACGTGGTAGACGAGTTGCCGGCACTGGTCGAGGCGCATTTCCCGGCCTCCGACCAGCGCAGCATCAGTGGCCACTCCATGGGTGGGCATGGCGCGCTGGTGTGCGCCTTGCGCAACCCGGGGCGGTATCGCTCGGTGTCGGCGTTCTCACCGATCAGCAACCCCATGGACTGCCCGTGGGGCGAGAAGGCCTTCTCCCGTTATCTGGGTGACGACCGTGCGCGCTGGCGTGAGTGGGATGCCAGCGTGCTGCTGGCCGAGACCCCGGCTGGCGAGTGCCCGCCGGTGCTGGTGGACCAGGGCGATCGCGATGATTTCCTCGCCACGCAGCTCAAGCCCGAGGCGCTGGAGCAGGCCGCACGCAAGGGTGGCCATGCGCTGACCTTGCGCCTGCAGCCTGGCTACGACCACAGCTACTACTTCATCGCCAGCTTCATCGACGAGCACCTGCGCCATCACGCGCAGTCCCTGCGCCGGGTTTGATTGCGACGGGGCTGCGTCGCAGCCCTAAAACCAAACGCCCAAGGTAGTCCAAAGCAGGTAGAATCCCGCCCTGACTTAATCAGGGCGTTTTTCTATGCGTATTGGCCATGGCTACGATGTGCACCGGTTTGCCGACGGTGATTTCATTACCTTGGGTGGGGTGCGTATCCCTCACAAATACGGCCTGCTGGCCCATTCCGACGGCGACGTCGTCTTGCACGCCTTGAGCGATGCCCTGCTGGGCGCCGCAGCGCTCGGCGATATCGGCAAGCACTTTCCCGACACCGATCCACAGTTCAAGGGCGCTGACAGCCGCGTGCTGCTGCGTCATGTGCTGGCCATCATCCATGCCAAGGGCTGGAAGGTTGGCAATGTCGACGCCACCATCGTCGCCCAGGCGCCCAAGATGGCGCCGCATATCGAGAGCATGCGCCAACGCATCGCCGACGACCTGCAGGTCGAGCTCGATCAGGTCAACGTCAAGGCCACCACCACGGAAAAACTCGGTTTCGCCGGGCGCGAGGAGGGTATCGCCGTGCACGCGGTCGCCCTGTTGTTGCCAGCATGAACGAACTGCAACTGTTGGGGCCTCGGGCCTCGGGTGAAGCGCTGGGTACTGCCGTGCTCAAGGCAGTGGCCGAAGATTTTCAGGTCGACGAAGTCCTCGATATTCCGCTGTCCGGCCAGGGTGAACACCTCTGGCTGTGGGTCGAGAAACGTGACCTGAACACCGAAGAGGCTGCTCGCCGTCTTGCTCGCGCTGCCGGCGTGCCGGTCCGTTCGATCAGTTACGCCGGCCTCAAGGATCGCCAGGCCCTGACCCGCCAATGGTTCAGCCTGCACCTGCCGGGCAAGGCCGATCCGGACCTGTCGCGCGCTGAGGACGAAACCCTGCGTGTACTCAAGCAGGTTCGCCACCAGCGCAAGCTGCAACGTGGCGCGCACTCAGCCAACGGCTTCACCTTGCGCCTGACCGCCCTGGCGGCGGACCATGCCGCACTGGATGCACGCCTGGAGCAGCTCAAGGCGCAGGGCGTGCCCAACTATTTCGGCAGCCAGCGCTTCGGCCACGGCGGCGGCAACGTGCATGACGCCCAGCAGTGGGCTGAACGCGCGGCATTGCCAGAGCAGCGCAACGTACGCTCACGGCTGCTTTCGGCCGGACGCAGCTACCTGTTCAACCAGGTGCTGGCCGCGCGGGTTGCGGATGGCAGTTGGCAACGGGCACAGGTGGGTGATCTGCTGGCCTTCACCGACAGTCGCAGCTTTTTTGCTGCGGGCGAGGCCGAATGCTCTGATCCACGCCTGGCCATTCTTGACCTGCATCCGACCGGGCCACTGTGGGGCGAAGGCGCCACGCCGGCCGGCGCAGCCACGGCGGCGCTCGAGTCGGGCCTCGGCGAGCAACACCTGGCATTGTGCAACTGGCTGGCGGGCGCGGGGATGAGTCACGAACGACGCATACTGCGGCTCCCTATTGGTGGGCTTACGTGGCATTATCCCGAGCCTGATATCCTGCAACTGGAATTCGTCCTTCCGGCCGGATGCTTCGCCACCGTGGTTGTGCGCGAACTTGTCGATCTGGTGCCGGCAGGGCAGACGGACAGCCCATGCGTATTCTGATTTCCAATGATGACGGTGTTACCGCGCCCGGCCTCGCCGCGCTGCATGCTGCGCTGGCGGATTACGCCGAGTGCGCGGTGATTGCTCCCGACCAGGACAAGAGCGGCGCCAGCAGCTCGTTGACCCTGGACCGGCCGCTGCACCCGCAGGTCCTGGCCAATGGCTTCATCAGCCTCAACGGCACGCCGACCGATTGCGTGCACCTGGGGCTTAACGGTTTGCTCCCGTACACGCCGGACATGGTCGTTTCGGGTATCAACCTGGGTGCCAACCTGGGTGACGATGTTCTGTATTCCGGCACGGTCGCGGCAGCCCTCGAAGGGCGTTTCCTCGGCGGTACCTCGCTGGCGTTTTCGTTGCTTTCGCGCCAGCCAGACAACCTGCCGACGGCCGCCCACATCGCCCGCCGCCTGGTCGAGGCACAGTCGCGTCTGCAACTGCCGCCGCGCACGGTTCTCAACATCAACATTCCCAACCTGCCGCTGGAGCACATCCGCGGTATCCAGCTCACCCGGCTCGGTCATCGTGCCCGGGCGGCGGCGCCGACCAAGGTGGTCAACCCGCGCGGCAAGGAAGGCTACTGGATCGCAGTGGCCGGAGATGCCGAGGATGGCGGGCCGGGCACTGATTTCCATGCGGTCATGCAGGGCTACGTCTCGATCACGCCGCTGCAGCTCGACCGGACCTTCAACGACGCCTTCGAACAGCTCGATGGTTGGCTGGAGGGCGTGCTCTGATGCGGGAAAAGGACGATATGCAGCGCCACGGGATCGGCATGACCTCCCAGCGTACCCGCGAGCGGTTGATCCAGCGGCTGTGCGAGGAAGGGGTGACCAACAGCAAGGTGCTCGAGGCCATTCGCCGTACGCCGCGTCACCTCTTCGTCGATGAAGCGCTCGCGCACCGGGCCTACGAAGACACCGCCCTGCCGATCGGGCACAACCAGACCATCTCCCAGCCATTCATCGTCGCCCACATGAGCGAACTGCTGCTGGAGGCAGGGCCGCTGGACAAGGTGCTTGAGATCGGTACCGGCTCCGGTTACCAGACGGCGATCCTGGCGCAACTGGTAGAGCGGGTGTTTTCGGTCGAGCGGATCAAGGTCCTGCAGGACCGGGCCAAGGAGCGCCTGGTTGAATTCAACCTGCGCAACGTGGTGTTCCGCTGGGGCGACGGTTGCGACGGCTGGCAGGCGCTGGCGCCGTACAACGGCATCATCGTTACCGCGGTTGCACCGGAGGTTCCCCAGGCCCTGCTCGACCAGCTTGCTCCTGGGGGGCGACTGGTCATACCGGTCGGCCCGGCGGGAGAGTCTCAACAGCTGCTGCTGATCGTCCGTGAGGAGCATGGATTCTCTCGGCGGGTGATGGGCGCAGTGCGCTTCGTGCCCCTGCTCAACGGTCCGCTGGCCTGAGACGCACGGAATATTTGCTACGCTGACGAATTCTTGCCGCACGGCCCTGTCTATCTGGCGGGGTGTTCGCATGTGCAGTAGCAGCATCGGGTCTCGTAGCGCCCACCCAAGGCGGATGGGCTCGGTTATAATTGCAACATTATTGCATTTCGTTTCGCCATAACGGTTTACGGCATCATGAGGGGAGCGCGGGTGGGTCACACAAACAGTCTGCAGCGCAAGGATCGATCGGGTTTCAAGCTCCTGGTGATTGCACTGGCCATGGGCACGCTGCTGGCAGGCTGCTCCAGCACCAGCTCGACCAGCGGTGCGCGGGTAGTCGACCGCAATGCTGCCGCGCCCAAGCGACCGACCGTGACGTCCGGGCAATACACCGTCAAGCCCGGCGATACGCTGTTCTCGATCGCTTTCCGCTATGGCTGGGATTACAAAGAGCTCGCCGCGCGCAACAACATCAGCGCGCCGTATACCATCCGCCCAGGCCAGGCGATCCGTTTCAGCAGTGGTTCGACCGGTAGTACCACGGTGGTATCCAGTCCTTCGTCATCGAGCAAGACCACCGTCATCCGCCGGCCTGTAGGCACCGCGCCGGTGCCTACAGGCAGCGGCAAGGTGGTGACCACTGCGCCGGCCACGAGCACTACTACGGTGACTTCGGTGCCCGCCGCAGAGCGCACTGCGGGCGGCTGGACCTGGCCAGCGAACGGCGTGCTGATTGGAAAATTTGCTTCAAACGGTAGTTTGAATAAAGGCATTGATATCGCCGGTGATTTGGGACAGCCTGTTTTTGCTGCGTCTGGTGGTGCAGTGGTCTACGCCGGAAGTGGTTTGAGGGGCTACGGCGAGCTGATCATCATCAAGCACAGCGATACCTACGTCAGTGCCTACGGTCACAACCGCAGGCTGTTGGTTCGGGAAGGGCAGCAGGTCAAGGCAGGGCAGGCTATCGCTGAAATGGGGTCCACGGGCACTGACCGGGTGAAACTGCATTTTGAAATCCGCCGTCAGGGCAAACCCGTCGATCCGCTCCAGTTCTTGCCACGTCGTTGATCGTTGTACCCGGCCTGTTCCTTGGATGTAGAGGGGACAGGCTCCAGCGCTGCCAGGGAATCAGGTGCCGCTAGAGTCTGAGTTCGAACTCAGCAAAGGACTATAACAATGGCTCTCAGTAAAGAAGTGCCGGAGTTTGACATCGATGATGACCTTCTCCTGATGGAGACGGGCATTGTCTTGGAAACGGATGCGGTGTCAGACGAACCTGCTGTACCATCGGTTCGGACCAAGGCCAAGTCGGCCTCGTCGCTCAAGCAACACAAGTACATCGATTACAGCCGGGCGCTCGATGCCACCCAGCTGTATCTCAACGAGATCGGCTTCTCGCCGCTGCTCTCCCCCGAAGAGGAAGTGCACTTTGCACGCCTCTCGCAGAAAGGCGACCCTGCTGGTCGCAAACGCATGATCGAAAGCAACCTGCGCCTGGTTGTTAAAATCGCCCGCCGTTATGTGAATCGTGGTCTGTCGCTGCTCGACTTGATCGAGGAGGGCAATCTTGGCTTGATTCGCGCGGTGGAGAAGTTTGACCCGGAGCGTGGTTTCCGCTTCTCGACTTATGCGACCTGGTGGATCCGCCAGACCATCGAGCGGGCGATCATGAACCAGACCCGCACCATTCGCCTGCCGATCCATGTGGTCAAGGAACTCAATGTCTATCTGCGCGCCGCGCGTGAGCTGACCCAGAAACTCGACCACGAGCCATCGCCTGAAGAGATCGCCAACCTGCTGGAGAAGCCGGTTGCCGAGGTCAAGCGCATGCTGGGTCTAAACGAGCGGGTGTCGTCGGTGGATGTGTCGCTGGGGCCGGACTCCGACAAGACCCTGCTCGATACCCTGACCGATGACCGTCCTACCGATCCGTGCGAACTGCTGCAGGATGATGATCTGTCGCAGAGCATCGACCAGTGGTTGGGCGAGTTGACCGACAAGCAACGCGAGGTGGTGGTGCGTCGCTTCGGGCTGCGCGGCCATGAGAGCAGCACGCTGGAGGATGTTGGCCTGGAGATTGGTCTGACGCGTGAGCGTGTGCGGCAGATTCAGGTCGAGGGGCTCAAGCGTCTTCGCGAGATCCTCGAGAAGAATGGCCTCTCTAGTGAGTCGCTGTTCCAGTAAGGTGCTTTGTGGTGACTGACGCCCCGATTGCTTCGGGGCGTTTTTGTATGTGTGGAAAAATGGGCAGTGTGGGAAAAATACGACAAGTGCCACCCTTGTTGCACAGCGTGTAAGACATCGCTTACGCGGGCTGTAAGAGATTGGCCTGCTGATCAGTAAATCATTGTCGTTTTCATTGGCTCTGAATTCATAAGCTATTGATAATTATGGTGTTTTAGGGTTTTAGGAAATGTGTCCCCTGCAATGATTGGTAAGATCCTGCAGTTGTTTGGCCTGGGGAAATCGATAGTATCTGAACTGTGCCAACGGACAGGCACAGGCCCTCAGGATGAAGGCCAAGGACATCGCAGGAAGCGATTCATCAGGATGATGTTTGGGACAAGCAGGGACTACGGAAAAAATGTGGGCGGGTCAAACCGCCCCTTTTTTTTGTCTGTTTTTCAGAAGGTAGCCTGTCAGGATTTTGAGGACGCCCGCTGCTTTGCAGTGGGCGTTTTCGTATGCGTTGGGGATTGGGCTTGGTTTTGGTCTTGGGCTTGTAGGTTGGGGGCTTATCCATTTGATGTGGCGGCGCCACTGGCCCCTTCCGCCCTTACGACGGGTCACTTTGTTTCTTGGAAAAAAGTAACCAAAAACCGCTTGCTCCTGCATCCGGCCCCTCCGCTGCGCTGCGGGGTTCCCTCGCTCCGGTCTTGCTCCGGGAGGACCGCGCTGTACGGCCCCTCCTGGGCCTCAGCGCTTTCCGGCCATCCATGGCCTCCACCTCCCTACGCAAGACCTCCACTCGGCCTCCTGAAGTCGCTGGTAGATCAAGAGCCAGATCAAGATCAACCGCCAGGGCAACGGCTGGCGAATCGCTGCGCTCTCGCTTTGTTTGTTTACGAGCGGATTTGTGGGGTGGCTGGGCAGGGCTGCGCCCTGCGATTTGCATTGGCAGTACCGGCCTCTTCGCGGGACAAGCCCGCTTGTACAGGGTTGGCGCAGATCTCGGATTCGGCGTAATCCCTGTAGGAGCGGGCTTGCCCCGCGAAGAGGCCCGAATATCCACCACACCTGCCACTATCGAAGACAACGCCAGCCCAGACGCCGCCCGTAACTTCGCGACGTCAGGAGGCCGAGCGCAGATCAAGATCAACAGCCGCTGCAACTGCAGGCGAATCGCTGCGCTCTCGCTTTTTTCGTTTACCAGCGGATTTGTGGGGTGGCTGGGCAGGGCTGCGCCCTGCGATTTGCATTGGCAGTACCGGCCTCTTCGCGGGACAAGCCCGCTCCTACAGGGTTTGCGCAGATTTCGGATTCGGCGCTGTACCTGTAAGCGGGATTGTCCCGCGAAGAGGCCCGAATATCCACCCCACCTGCCACTATCGAAGACAACGCCAGCCCAGACGCCGCCCGTAACTTTGCGACTTCAGGAGGCCGAGTGGAGGTCTTGCGCAGGGAGGTGGAGGCCATGGATGGCCGGAAAGCGCTGAGGCCCAGGATGGGCCGTACAGCGCGGTCCTCCCGGAGCAAGACCGGAGCGAGGGGACCCGTAGAGCAGCGAAGGGCCGGATGCAGGAGCAAGCGGTTTTTGGTTACTTTTTTCCAAGAAAAAAAGTGACCCGCCGTAAGGGCGGAAGGGGCCAGTGGCGCCACCACATCAAATGGATAAGCCCACAATTCCTAAGCCAGCCAGCCAGCCAGCCAGCCAAGCCAAGCCAACAGATAATCCCCCCAACAATCCCTGGATAACCCAAAAAAAAGCGGCCCGAAGGCCGCCTTTTTTCGAACTGAAACAACTGAACCAATCAGCGCTCCAGATCGGCAATCTTACCGGTCTTGCCATCCCACTCCGCCGCATCAGGCAAAGCGTCTTTCCTCTCGGTAATATTCGGCCAGATCTCCGCCAACTCAGCGTTGAGCTCAATGAAGTTGTCCATGCCAGCAGGCACTTCATCTTCTGAGAAAATGGCTTGGGCAGGGCATTCAGGCTCGCACAGGGCGCAATCAATGCACTCGTCCGGGTGAATGACCAGGAAGTTCGGGCCTTCATAGAAGCAGTCCACCGGACAGACTTCCACGCAGTCGGTGTACTTGCACTTGATGCAGTTGTCGGTGACGACGAAGGTCATTTCTAATTTTCTCCTCAGGCAACGGCAGCGTGCCCTTCCTTGCAGGGCAGCGCGGTTCACAGGTGTGTGGCTGCAGGCCAGGCTAATAACCTGCAGCACCAGCAAACCGCGCGGGATTCTACCAGCTTGCGCAGGCGGCCGTTATAACAGGTTCTTCAGTTGATATAGCATTTCGATAGCTTGGCGTGGCGTCATGTCATCCAGGTCGAGCTTGCCCAGCTTGTCGATGGCCGGATGCGGCAGGCTGGCGAACAGATCGCTCTGGTGCGGCGCTTGTGGCTCGCCCTTGGCTTTTGCCACGGGTGCCTCGTGCGGCAGGCTGGCGGTCTCCAGGCGACCCAGGTGCTCGCGGGCACGCTGGATCACCGCCCCCGGCACGCCGGCAAGCTGAGCTACGGCCAAGCCGTAACTCTGGCTCGCCGGGCCGGGCAGGACGTGGTGAAGGAAGACGATGCGCTCGTTGTGCTCGGTGGCATTAAGGTGCACGTTAGCCACCAGCGGCTCACTCTCCGGCAGCACAGTCAGCTCGAAGTAGTGTGTAGCGAACAGGGTATAGGCGCGCAGTTGGGCCAAGCGCTCGGCGGCTGCCCAGGCTAACGACAGGCCGTCGAAGGTGCTGGTGCCGCGGCCGACTTCATCCATCAGGACCAGGCTGCGCTCGGTTGCGTTGTGCAGGATGTTGGCGGTTTCGCTCATCTCGACCATGAAGGTGGAGCGCCCGCCGGCCAGGTCATCACTTGAACCGATTCGGGTAAAGATACGGTCGACCAGCGACAGCTCACAACGCGTCGCCGGAACGAAGCTACCGATGTGCGCCATGAGCACGATCAGCGCAGTCTGGCGCATGTAGGTCGACTTACCGCCCATGTTCGGGCCGGTGATGATCAACATGCGCGTGCTGTTGTCCAGGCCCAGGTCGTTGGCAACGAACGGCGTGGTCAGAACCTGCTCGACCACCGGATGGCGACCCTGCTCGATACGCAGGCAAGGCTCGTCGACAAAGCTTGGGCAGTTCAGGTCCAGACTCAGTGCGCGCTCGGCCAGGTTGCTCAGCACATCCAGCTCGGCCAGGGCCGCGGCGCTGTCCTGTAGTGGAGCGAGATGACTGATCAGGTTTTCCAGCAGCGCGTCATAGAGCATCTTCTCGCGCGCCAGCGCGCGGCTCTTGGCCGACAGCGCCTTGTCTTCAAAGGCTTTCAGCTCAGGCGTGATGAAGCGCTCGGCGCCCTTGAGAGTCTGGCGCCGGATGTAGTCACCGGGAGCCTGTTCGGCCTGCTTGCTCGGCAGTTCGATAAAGTAGCCGTGAACCCGGTTGTAGCCAACCTTGAGGTTGGCCAGGCCGGTACGGGCCTTCTCGCGGGCTTCCAGATCGATCAGGAATTGCCCGGCGTTCTCGCTCATCGCCAGCAGTTCGTCGAGCTCGCTGTCGTAGCCGACCTTGAGCACACCACCGTCGCGGATGACCGCGGGCGGGGTGTCGATGATGGCCCGCTCCAGCAGGCTGGCAAGCTCCGGGTAGGTCCCGGTAATGGCCGCCAGGCGCGCCAGGTGCGGCGCCTCCAGTTCGGCCATGGCGTTCTGCAGCTCGGGCAGCGCGCCGAGGGCATCGCGCAGGCGCGCAAGGTCGCGTGGGCGGGCGTTGCGCAAGCCGATCCGGGCGAGGATACGCTCCAGGTCACCGATCTCTTTGAGTTGCGGCTGCAGTTTTTCGTACCGGTAGCCATCCAGCAGGCAGCGGATCGAGTCCTGACGTGCCTGCAACACCTTGAGGTCGCGCAGCGGGCGGTTCAGCCAACGGCTCAGCAAGCGGCTGGCCATGGCGGTCTGGCAACGGTCGATGACCGACTGCAGGGTATTGTCGCGGCCGCCGGCGAGGTTGACGTCCAGCTCCAGGTTGCGGCGGCTGGCACCGTCGAGGATGACCGTGTCGTCCATCCGCTCGTGGCGCAGGCTGCGCAGGTGGGGCAGGGTGGTGCGCTGGGTTTCCTTGGCGTAGGTCAGCAGACAGCCTGCCGCGCCGATCGCCAGGGTCAGCTTGTCGCAGCCAAAGCCCTTGAGGTCTTTGGTCGCGAACTGCTGGCACAGGCTCTTGCGCGCCGAGTCTCGGTCGAAGTCCCATGGCGCCCGGCGGCGGCAGCCCGGGCGCTTTTCCGCCGGCAAATCGCGTGGCCAGTCATCAGGGATCAGCAGCTCGACCGGGTTGATCCGCTCAAGCTCGGCCAGCAGGTTCTCCCAGCCCTTGATCTCCTGCACGGAGAAGTTGCCGCTGGTGATATCCAGCACCGCCAGGCCGAACAGGCGCTCGTCACCGAGCAGGGCCGCGATCAGGTTGTCGCGACGCTCATCGAGCAGCGCCTCGTCGCTCACCGTGCCTGGGGTGATGATGCGCACCACCTGGCGCTCCACCGGGCCTTTGCTGGTGGCCGGATCACCGATCTGTTCGCAGATCACCACCGACTCGCCAAGCTTTACCAGCTTGGCCAGGTAGCCCTCCGCCGAATGGAAAGGAATCCCGCACATGGGGATCGACTGGCCGGCCGACTGGCCGCGCGCGGTCAGGGTGATATCCAGCAGTTTGGCGGCTTTCTTCGCGTCTTCGTAGAAGATCTCGTAGAAATCGCCCATGCGATAGAACATCAACTGGTCCGGGTGCTGGTTCTTCAGCTTCCAGTACTGTTGCATCATTGGAGTGTGCGCGGAGAGGTCAGACATTCGGGGCCTTACAGCGGTGATTCGGTGGGCGATTTTGAAACCGGCAATGGTACAGGCTTTTTCCCGCTGCTGCAGAGAGGATGGGCTGCAGTCGACGCCGAGCATTCCCAGCCAGTCCTTATTGGCATGTTCAGGTCAGCCAAGCCTTGCCCAGGCGAGCCAGGGTGATAGGGTAGTGCGGACTTGAGCAAGGAGCCGGCCATGGACCCGATCACCGTTCTTTCCGCCCGACTGGGCGAGCATCTGCTGCGTTTCAATGCCCAGGTGAGTACTGCTGAATCCTGCACGGGCGGCGGCATCGCCGAAGCGATTACCCGTGTTGCCGGCAGTTCTGCCTGGTTCGAGGCCGGCTTCGTGACCTATTCCAATCGGCAAAAGACGCGCCAATTGGGCGTGCCGGACGCGTTCTTCGAGCAGGTGGGAGCGGTCAGTCAGGCGGTGGTCGAGGCCATGGTCAAGGGTGCCCAGGCAGCAAGCGGCGCGCGCTTTGCGGTGGCTGTCAGCGGCGTTGCCGGACCTGGCGGCGGCTCGCCGGCCAAACCGGTCGGCACGGTATGGCTGGCCTGGGCCGATGGTGACCACCTCTATAGCGAGCGTCGGCAGTTCGAGGGTGACCGCGAAGCGGTACGCCGACAAACGGTGATCGCCGCGTTAGACGGCTTGTTACAGCTTGGTGCCGAGTAAATCACCAACGGGGGTTTGCTCAGGCGCCTCGCTGTGGAATAATACTGGCTACTTATACAGTTATTCCGGCCATTCAGGGCCAGTCGAACACGTGAGGATTTCAATGGACGACAACAAGAAGCGCGCCTTGGCTGCGGCCCTGGGTCAGATCGAACGCCAATTCGGCAAAGGCGCGGTCATGCGCATGGGCGACCACGAGCGTACCGGTATTCCGGCCATCTCCACTGGCTCGCTCGGCCTGGACATCGCTCTGGGCATTGGCGGCCTGCCAAAAGGCCGTATCGTCGAGATCTACGGTCCGGAATCGTCGGGTAAGACCACGCTGACCCTGTCGGTAATCGCCGAAGCCCAGAAAAGCGGCGCCACCTGCGCCTTCGTCGACGCCGAGCATGCTCTTGATCCAGAGTATGCCGGCAAGCTGGGCGTCAACGTCGATGAACTGCTGGTGTCCCAGCCGGATACCGGTGAGCAGGCGCTGGAAATCACCGACATGCTGGTGCGCTCCAACGCGGTCGACGTGATCATCGTCGACTCCGTGGCCGCACTGGTGCCCAAAGCCGAGATCGAAGGCGAAATGGGCGACATGCACGTAGGTTTGCAGGCGCGTCTGATGTCGCAGGCGCTGCGTAAGATCACCGGTAACATCAAGAACGCCAACTGCCTGGTCATCTTCATCAACCAGATCCGGATGAAGATCGGCGTGATGTTCGGCAGCCCGGAAACCACCACCGGTGGTAACGCGCTGAAGTTCTACGCCTCGGTTCGCCTGGACATCCGCCGTACCGGCGCAGTCAAGGAAGGCGACGAAGTGGTGGGCAGCGAAACCCGCGTGAAGGTCGTCAAGAACAAGGTTTCGCCACCGTTCCGCCAAGCCGAGTTCCAGATCCTCTATGGCAAGGGCATCTACCGCAACGGCGAGATCATCGACCTGGGCGTTTCCCAAGGCCTGGTGGAGAAATCCGGTGCCTGGTACAGCTACCAAGGCAACAAGATCGGCCAGGGCAAGGCTAACGCTGCCAAGTACCTGCAAGAGAACCAGGCCATTGGTGCAGATCTGGAAAAACAGATCCGCGACAAGCTGCTTAACGTCGGCGCTGCAGCCGCCGCTGGCAAAGCTGCCGCGGCTGATGCCGGTGCAGGTGACCTGGCTGACGCCGAAGCCGGTTATTGATTGGCCCCATGTCCGCCGTACTCGACACCCCCGTCGCCGTCAGGCGGACAGCCATGGACCTGCTCGCCCGCCGCGAGCATGGTCGCGTGGAGCTGACGCGCAAACTGCGCCAGCGCGGTGCTACGGATGAACTGATCGAGCCAGCCCTCGATCGGCTCGCCGAAGAAGGGCTGCTCAGTGAAGCCCGCTACCTCGAGAGTTTCATCAATTACCGCTCCAACGCAGGCTATGGCCCCGCACGTATTCGTGAGGAGCTCGGTCAGCGTGGCTTGGACCGTGCTGATGTTGAACAGGCGCTGCGCGAAAGTGGCGTGGACTGGGCGACCCGGTTACAGGAGGTCTGGCAGCGTAAGTTTGCCGGGCAGCGTCCGATTGATCCGCGCAGTCGCGCCCAGCAGACCCGCTTTCTTGCCTACCGTGGGTTTCCCATGGACATGATCGGCCGCCTGTTGAGCGGCCGAGACCTGGACGACTACTAACTGACCTTGAGGGCTTCCCGCGCCCGTTGGGTCGTGTGCATCGGTTGGGGTTTGGCCCAGTTTTCCGGCAAGTTGATGAAGTCCACCAATTCCCGTAGACGACCCTGGCCGCGGCCGTTGAAAGCGAATGTAAGCCGGGTCAGGTGACTGTAATTTCCCACTTCATGTTCGACACCGGTGTCCGCCTGCTGGTGGTATTTGCCGCTCAAGCGCAGATCGGCAAACCCCTCCTGAATGTCGAATAGCGCTGCATCACTGAGCGGATGATGCATGCGGATCACGAACTGATTCTTCAGCCAGCGGCTCGAGTGGTAGTTGCTATAAAACTGGTTGATTTCTTCCACTGCCTCGTCGGCACTGTGCACCAGGCGCACCAGCTTAAGGTCGGTAGGCAAGATGTAGCGATTTTCTTCCAACTGACGACTGAGGAAGTCGAGGCAATCACGCCAGAAGGTTCCGCCAGGCGAGTCCAGCAATACCACCGGCACCAATGGGCTTTTGCCGGTCTGGATCAAGGTCAGCACTTCCAATGCTTCGTCGAGCGTGCCGAAGCCACCAGGGCATAGCACCAAGCCGTCAGCCTCCTTGACGAAGAACAGCTTGCGGATGAAGAAGAAATGGAATGGCAGCAGTTTGTCGGTGCCATCCACCGTAGGGTTCGCGTGCTGTTCGAAGGGCAGGGTGATGTTGAAGCCGAGGCTGTGCTCGGCACCGGCGCCTTCGTGAGCTGCGGCCATGATGCCTCCGCCCGCACCTGTGATCACCATCAAGTCCGAGCGTGCCAGGGTCGCACCCAGCTCTCTGGCCAGGGCGTACATGGGATGTTCCAGTGGGGTACGGGCAGAGCCGAACACGGTGACCTTGCGGCGACCGCGGTAGCGTTCGAGCATGCGGAAGGAGTGGTCCAGCTCGCGCAGCGCCTGCAGGGTGATCTTGGCGTTCCAGCGGTTGCCGTCGTCATGGGCCATGCGCAGTATGGTCAGCATCATGTCGCGGTAGAGGGGCAGGTTGACGCTGTTCGGCGCCACCTGTTGCAGCTGTTCGTCGATCTTGCTCAGATCGATCTGGTTGTCCCTGAAGTGCTTGAGCAGATGCTCATTGGCTTGATAAGGCATTCAACGTCTCCTTCTGCAGCAAAACCTCTGACCGGGCCGATGGCAACTCCCGGCCAGCGCGCCGAAAAACCGCAGGTGTTGGTTATCAATCTAGACCCTGACGCCTGATCTTGCCGGGTGCAGTGCAGCAAAGGCCGCTGGTCGGATGGCTCACCATGGTCGCGCGGCTTTGGTTAACTGGGGGCAGAGGGCTCGAGGCAGGAGGTGGCTACATGCGTCGATTGGTCATCGAGGTAGACCAGCACCTGTTCAGGCTGCTGGAGAATGCGGCGCGGGCTCATCACCTGAGTATCGAAGCGGAGTGTCGGCGAAGGTTGGGTGGCGCCGAGGTGCACTCTCGCTACCTGCAGGCGCTGCTGGCAGAGTTGCGCGCCGATGAGGATCAGCGGCGCGTCAACAAATAAGTGATCAGCGTGGCTGAATCACTTTTTCTTCTTGTTGCCGTCAACACAGCTGGCGGCATCAAAAGCCTGATCCATGACCGGGCTGTTGCTCTTGTAGACCGTGAAGCGATAGACCAGCACGGCGCCCTTGGAAAGCAATTGGCGGTAGCCGTTGTTGCGGCAGACGCTGTCACCCAGCTGGCTGCGAACCTGCTGCGGGTTGGACTGCATGCGCGCGGCGTGCTCCTGGCGCACGCTCAAGTGATTGACCAGCGCCTTGCCTTCAACGGTGTAGCCCTGATCGAGGATGTCCTCGTTGATCGCTCGCGGGGTGCCGACGCTGCTTTCCTTGGCGACCTTCTGCAGCATCTGGTTCAGCTCGTAGTCCTGCTTGGAAGCCGCCTGGGCCGCCAGCGGCAGAGTGAGCAGCAGGCTCAGGGTCGGGATGATAAGACGCAGCATGAATCTCTCCTGGTTCGATGACTGGCGGTTTGACCTTCGCCCACGGTCGGCGTTCCATGAGCGCCGTGTCATCGATTATAAAGCCCGTAGCGGCCCGGCTGCACGGCAAATGACGGCCGCTCTGGTAGACTGTCGGCCGGTTTTTCGTCGAGTCATCGCAGTGCCTATTTCTTATCTGTCCAGCGGCTTGCCATCATGAGCCATGCGGTAGCGCGCCTGCGCGCCGAGCGCCTGGCGCGCAGCGTCAAGCCTTTCATTGCCCGCGGCTCGCGCGCCGTGCGCTGCCCGCAGTGCCGGGTGATTGCCAGCCATTGCCTGTGTGCATTGAAGCCCAAGGTCCCGGCCGAAGCGGGCGTTTGCCTGTTGATGCATGACACCGAGCCGCTGAAGCCGACCAACACGGGCTGGCTGATTGCCGACCTGGTCGAAGACACGTCAGCCTTCGGCTGGCAGCGTACCGCAGTCGACCCCAACCTGCTGGCGCTGCTGGAACAGCCACAGTGGCAGCCTTACATCGTCTTTCCCGGTGAGTTCGTCGCCCAGGAGCGAGTGGTCACCGAGGTCAGCCTGGCGCCCGGCAAGCGCCCATTGTTCATCCTGCTCGACGCGACCTGGACTGAAGCGCGCAAGATGTTTCGCAAGAGCCCCTATCTGGATCGCTTTCCGGTGCTGAGTCTGGAGGCCGAGCAGATGTCCCGCTATCGGCTGCGCCGCTCCAAGCGCGATGATCATTTCTGCACCGCCGAAGTGGCCGCCATGTGCCTGGACCTTGCCGGCGACCAGCGCGCCTCGCAAGCCCTGGATGCCTACCTGGATGTGTTCAGCCTGCATTACCTGAGTGCCAAGCGGCATTTGCCGCTGGATCTTCAGGACGAAGCCCACCAGCGTTTGCATACCTTCCTATAGTCCAAGGGGCAGGCTTGGCAGATTGGGTCATAATGAGCGGGCTGGCAGCCAGGGTGGGCGAGTACGGCGGGGCTTTTGGCTTGACCACCCTGACCGTGCTCGGCATCCTTGGCGCCGATTCGGGCGCGACCGGACTTCGCCGTGCCTTACCGGCCGGCGGCTCTGCCGTCCGCGCCTTGAGTTGCCTGCCCGGCGCCTTATCTACCCCTCATGCGCCTGGCACAGAACAGGATCTACAGATCGATGGCCACTTACGAAATCCTGATTGCCGATGACCACCCGCTGTTTCGCAGCGCCATGCGACAGGCCGTTACCCTCGGTCTTGGGCCGGATGTACGCCTGGTTGAAGTGGCGAGCATCGCCGAGCTGGAAACCCGCCTGACGGAAAAGTCTGACTGGGATCTGGTCCTGCTGGACCTGAACATGCCAGGCGCCTACGGCTTCTCCGGGCTGGTCCTGCTGCGCGGTCAGTACCCGCAGATTCCGGTGGTGATGGTCTCGGCCCAGGAAGAGGCGGCCGTGGTGGTCAAGTCGCGGGAGTTCGGTGCCAGCGGTTTCATCCCCAAGTCGAGCAATCTCGAAGAAATCCAGGACGCGGTGCAAAAGGTCCTCGATGGTGAGGTTTGGTGGCCGCCGCAGGCGTTCGAAAAGGTCGATGTCTCGGCCGAGGCCAAGGCCGCCAGCGAGGGTCTGGCCAGCCTCACGCCGCAACAGTTTCGCGTGCTGACCATGGTCTGCGAAGGCTTGCTGAACAAGCAGATCGCGTATGAACTGAGTGTTTCCGAGGCGACCATCAAAGCCCATGTGACGGCGATCTTCCGCAAGCTCGGGGTGCGAACCCGGACCCAGGCCGCGCTGCTTCTGCAACAACTTGAATCAGTTACCAGCAGCTAACCCCTGCTGCTTCACGCTTTTTTGACCCGCATTCCTCTAGCCTCCTGGCCTTTTATCGGTAAGTGACACCTATGTCGCCATTCAAGGGCCAGACCGGCCTCAAACGTATCTTCAACGCCGCCGGCTACTCGTTGGACGGCTTGCGCGCCGCTTTCAAGGGCGAGGCCGCTTTCCGGCAATTGGTGCTGCTCAATGTGGTGCTGGTGCCCACTGCGTTCTGGCTGCCGGTCAGTCGGGCGGAGCGGGCAATCATGATCGCCGTGTGCATGCTGGGCCTGATCGTCGAGCTGTTCAACTCGGCGGTCGAGGCGGCCATCGACCGGATTTCGCTGGAGCGTCATCCGCTGTCGAAAAACGCCAAGGACATGGGCAGCGCAGCTCAACTGGTGTCGCTGGTCATGGTTGCGCTGGTCTGGGGTGTGATCCTGCTCTAGGCGATCGGTGGCAAGACGATCTCGTCACTGCGGCTCACGCCTGCGGTGAAGTTGCGGCACAGTTCAAGGAATTCGCGCATGGCAGAGGTCTGGTACTTCTGTTTGTGCCAAATGAAGTAGAACTGGCGAGACAGGTCAAGTTCGGGGGTTTCCACCGGTACCAGGCTGCCCCGGCGGAAGGCGTCACGCAGAGCCAGGCGCGAGATGCAGCCGATGCCCAGGCCTGATTCAACGGCGCGCTTGATCGCCTCGGTGTGTTCCAGCTCCAGGCGGATATTGAGGTTGGCGCGCTTATGGCGCATTTCCTGGTCGAAGGTCAGGCGTGTGCCGGAGCCTTGTTCGCGCATGATCCACGCCTCCTGAGACAGCGTCTCGATGTCGGCTCGCCCGGTCTTGGCCAGGGGATGTTGCGGCGCGCAGAACACCACCAGTTCGTCCTCGACCCAGGGCTGTACTTCGAGGTCGGGATGGTTGCAGTCGCCTTCGATCAGACCCAGGTCAATTTCGTAATGGGCGACCTGTTGCACGATGTGCGCTGTGTTCTGCACATGGAGTTTGACCTGGCTTTCTGGGTGCACCTGCATGAAGCTGCCGATCAACAGCGTCGCCAGGTAGTTGCCAATGGTCAACGTGGCGCCGACCGAGAGCGAGCCGAATCCCGACTTGCCGTTAAGCAAATCCTCGATTTCCTTGGCCTGGTCGAGCAGGGCCACCGCCTGCGGCAGCAACTGGTGACCGAGGGCATTGAGGCTCAGTCGCTTGCCCGCGCGGTCGAACAATTGGCAGCTCGATTGCCGCTCCAATTCGGTGATCGAGGTGCTGGCGGCCGACTGCGACAACGCCAGCACGACGGCCGCTTTGGACACGCTTTGATACTGGGCCACGGCAACGAAGACTTGAAGCTGGCGTAGAGTGAATCGCATATCTATATAACCGATAAGACATATCTTGATAATCAATTTAACAGATAACGTCGCTACCCCTAAACTATCGCGCAACTGTGCGCTTGGTCCGCGCTGCGTCTTTCTTCAGGAGTCACCTTAGATGAGCAACATGAACCACGAACGTGTCCTCAGTGTTCACCACTGGAACGACACCCTGTTCAGCTTCAAGTGCACCCGTGATCCGGGCCTGCGCTTCGAGAACGGTCAGTTCGTGATGATCGGCCTGCAGCAGGAGACCGGTCGTCCGCTCATGCGCGCCTACTCCATCGCTTCGCCGAACTGGGAAGAGCATCTGGAATTCTTCAGCATCAAGGTGCCCGATGGCCCGCTGACCTCCCAGCTGCAGCACCTGAAGGAAGGCGATGAGATCATCATCAGCAAGAAGCCTACCGGTACCCTGGTGCTCGACGACCTGAACCCGGGCAAGCACCTCTACCTGCTGAGCACCGGCACTGGCCTGGCGCCGTTCATGAGCGTCATCCAGGATCCTGAAACCTACGAGCGTTTCGAGAAAGTGATCCTGGTTCACGGTGTGCGTTACGTGAACGAAGTGGCGTACAAGGAGTTCATCACTGAGCACCTGCCGCAGAACGAGTTCTTCGGCGAGGCGGTACGCGACAAGCTGATCTACTACCCAACGGTCACCCGCGAGCCATTCGAGAACCAGGGTCGCCTGACCGACCTGATGCGCAGTGGCAAATTGTTCAGCGACATCGGCCTGCCGCCGATCAACCCGCAGGACGACCGTGCCATGATCTGCGGTAGCCCGAGCATGCTCGACGAGACCAGCGAAGTGCTCAACAGCTTCGGCCTGAAAGTCTCTGCGCGTATGCGTGAGCCGGGTGATTACCTGATCGAGCGAGCGTTCGTCGAGAAGTAAGGCGATCGCCCCAAAAAAAACGCAGGCCTCGGCCTGCGTTTTTTTTTGCCTTACTGTCAGCGCGAAAACTCAGCTGTCGAGGGTCACTTCCAGAACCCGGATCTGGTCCAGCTGCGGGTAATGCCAGCGCACCTGCACATCCCAGAACTTCACCCCGTACACGCGTTCAACCGGTGGAACTTGATAGGCTGGTCGCGGATCCTGGGCAAGACACTGCTCGATCAGCGCTACCAATGGCTCTCCCAGGCGCAACGCATGCTCGCCAGCCTGGAGCAGGGCGCTGTCGTCCCAGCGCACGGCGATCGCCGCTGGGGCCTCGCTGGCCATCAGGTTGGAGGCTTCAGCGATGCTGTCGGCATACGGTACGTAAGGTTTGATGTCGAGGACCGGCGTGCCGTCGAGCAGGTCGATGCCCGACAGCAACAAGCGTCCCGGCTCGACCCCCTCCAGGCGCACCACCGACTGGCCGATGCCATTGGGCCGATGCGTGGCGCGGGTGGCGAATACGCCCATGCTCTTGTTGCCCCCCAGGCGCGGCGGTCGCACCTTGAGGCGGGGCTTGTCTTCCAGGGCCTGATGGAACAGGAACAGCAGCCACACATGGCTGACCTGTTCCAGGCCTGCCACGGCATCGCCCTGGTCAAACGGCGGCAGCAGCTCCAGTACGCCACGTGCCGCCGGCGCCAGCTGCGGCTGGCGCGGGATGGCGAACTTCTCTTTGAAGCAAGAGCGGACGATACCGACCGGCGAGACTGTGTGCTGCATGACCACTCAGCCGTGCACGCGCTGGGTCAGGCCTTTGAGGAAATTGCGCAGCAACTGGTCGCCGCAAGGGCGGTAGTTGTCATGACCGACCTTGCGGAACAAGGCGCTTAGCTCTGGCTTGGTCACCGGGAAGTCGACCGACTTGAGCACGCTGTGCATGTCGTCTTCCTTCAGCTCGAAGGCCACGCGCAGTTTCTTCAGCACGGCGTTGTTGGTCACCGGTACCTCGATCGGCTGCGGCGGACGGCTCTCGTCGCGACCACGGCGGTGGATCACCAGGCCGTCGAGGAAGTGTGCCATGACTTCATCCGGGCAACGAACGTAGCCGGCTTCTTCTTCTTTCTTCATGTAGGTGGCGACTGCTTCGGTGGACACCGCAAGGCCCGACAACCCGATGATCTTGACGATCTCGGCATCGTTGACTTTGAGCATGTAGCGCATGCTGCGCAGGACGTCATTGTGGTTCATTGCTGCAAATCCTGTTCAAAGCCGCGCCGAGTGGCGCGGGGGTGTTGCTTAGAAACGTTCGGTAGCGGCCACGTAGCGCCATTGGCCGAGGGGCGTCTTGCCCATCGATACACCGCCGACACGGATACGACGCATGCTGACGATCTCCAGGCGCAGGCTGGCGCAGAGTTCGCTGATCTGGCCGGGCAGGGGGTTCTTCAGGGCCAGGCGCAGGTGGGTTTCGTTCTGCCAGCTGGCTTTGGCCTTGGGCAGTTCGCGGTCATTGCGGGTGACCCCGCGGGCCAGGCGCTCAAGGGCCTGGGGGGTGGTTTCACCGCGCACTTCGATGATGTATTCCTGCTCCAGCTTGCGCATGTCGCGCTCGATCTTGCCGCTCACCCGCCAGTCTTGGGTAAACAGCTGCAAGCCGCTGGCGCCACGCTCCAGCGGTGCCACGCAGGACAACCGGATGAAGTGCCCGTGCAGGGGGCGCACGCCTTCGCGATGGAGCTCGCTGAGGTTATCCATGCCGATGCTGGCGCGGGCCGTCTCGGCGTCGATGCCGGCCGGCTGGTTGAGCAGCAGGGTGACCGGCTCCAGCGCTTCGGCGCTGGCACCCGGGAGCAGGGCGACCTGCTGGCCTTCAACCTTGAACTGGGGCTGTTCGACGACCACGCCGTCTACCGTCACCCAGCCGCCTTCGATGTATTGCTCGGCTTCGCGGCGGGAGCAGCCGAGTTGCTCGATGAGGCGTTTGGAAAGGCGTACGGGTTCAGACATGGAGACGATTCGCTAAAGGCAGGGGAAGACCTGCCATTGTACCTGCCCGAACGGGCTTGGGGCTGGGAATCTGTGCCATTTGCGCCGTTTCCTAGCCGCAGTCGCGCAGCGTCGGGGCTTTCAGGCGCAGGTGCAGCAGCGGATAGGGTTGGCCAAGGCCATCGGTCGGCGAGTGCCCGATGATCTCGAAGCCCTCGTGCAGGTAAAAGCCCAGCGCCTGTGGATTTTGCTCGTTGACGTCCAGGCGTTGGGCGTTGAGTTCATCGATGGCGTAATGCAGCAGTCGTTTGCCCACCCCTTTGCCGCGATGCTCGGGGGCGACGAAGAGCATGTCGAGTCGGCCACTGGCGACGCCGGCAAAGCCGAGGATGCGCTGGCGGCTGTCCTTGCAGCAGATCAGCATCACGGCGTCGAGGTATTTGCACAGGACGTGTTCGCGCAGCAGCACGATGTAGGCGTCGGGAAGAAAGTCATGGGTGGCGCGCACCGAGGCTTCCCAGACTCGGACCAGTTCCGGGTAGTCGCTCAGGTGTGGGGTTTGCACTGTCATTGCCGATCGCATTCCGGAAATCCTCCATGGTCGTTGAGGAAAACATAGATGCAAAAAAGTGGTTCTTCGCGGATTGTCGGGGGCTAGGGGGTGGTTGTGGGTGTGAGGCTTGTAGATTGGGGGCTTATCCATTTGATGTGGTGGAGCTGCTGGCCCCTTCCGCCCTTACCGCGGGTCACTTTTTTTCTTGGAAAAAAGTAACCAAAAACCGCTTGCTCCTGCATCCGGCCCTGCGCTGCGCTCCGGGTTCCCTCGCTCCGGTCTTGCTCCGGGAGGACCGCGCTGTACGGCCCCTCCTGGGCCTCAGCGCTTTCCGGCCATCCATGGCCTCCACCCCCCTGCGCAAGACCTCCACTCGGCCTCCTGAAGTCGCTGGTAGATCAAGAGCAAGATCAAGATCAACAGCCAGGGCAACGGCAGGCGGATCGCTGCGCTCTCGCTTTGTTTGTTTACGAGCGGAATTGTGGCGTGGCTGGGCAGGGCTGCGCCCTGCGATTTGCATTGGCAATACCGGCCTCTTCGCGGGACAAGCCCGCTACAGGAATTGCATACCTGCCTGGCTCTACACCAATCAGGGCAACGGCAGGCGAATCGCTGCGCTCTCGCTTTGTTTATCTACCAGCGGATTTGTGGGGTGGCTGGCAGGGCTGCGCCCTGCGATTTGCGTTGCCAGTACCGGCCTCTTCGCGGGACAAGTCGGATCGCCGCACCGCCGCCCCTACAGGTATTGCGCAAATTTTGAATTCGGCGCAAATCCTGTAGGAGCGGGCTTGTCCCGCGAAGAGGCCCGAATATCCACCACCGCAGCCACTGTCGAAGACAACGCCAGCCCAGACGCCGCCCGTAACTTCGCGACGTCAGGAGGCCGAGTGGAGGTCTTGTGCAGGGAGGTGGAGGCCATGGATGGCCGGAAAGCGCTGAGGCCCAGGATGGGCCGTACAGCGCGGTCCTCCCGGAGCAAGACCGGAGCGAGGGAACCCGTAGCGAAGCGGAGGGCCGGATGCAGGAGCAGGCGGTTTTTGGTTACTTTTTTCCAAGAAAAAAAGTGACCCGCCGTAAGGGCGGAAGGGGCCATTACAGCCACTACATCAAATGGATAAGCCCACAATTCCCAAGCCAAGCCAAGCCAAGCCAAGCCAAGCCAAGCCAAGCCAACAGATCATCTCCCCCACCAATCCCTGAAGAACCAAAAAAATACCCCGCAAGTAGGCGGGGTATTTTAGTGGTCTGAGGCGCAACGCGCCCCATGCAATCTCAAGCCGTCAGACAGGCTCAGCCCACATGTCGTACTCGTCGGCATCCACCACCCGGCAGCGAACCTTGTCGCCCGGCTTGAAACCATGGTCGCCGTCGATGAACACGCTGCCATCGATCTCCGGTGCGTCGAAGAAGCTGCGCCCCACCGAACCTTGCTCCTCGACCTCGTCGATCAGTACCTCGATCTCGCGGCCGATACGCAGTTGCAGGCGCGCGGCGCTGATCGCTTGCTGATGAGCCATGAAGCGGTCCCAGCGGTCCTGCTTGATCTCATCCGGTACTTCATCCAGGCCCAGGTCGTTGGCCGGGGCGCCTTCGACCGGGGAGTACTGGAAGCAACCCACGCGGTCAAGCTGGGCTTCGCTCAGCCAGTCGAGCAGGTACTGGAAGTCTTCTTCGGTCTCGCCCGGGAAGCCGACGATGAAGGTCGAACGGATCACCAGTTGCGGGCACTGTTCGCGCCAGTTCTTGATGCGCGCCAGGGTGCGGTCTTCGAAGGCCGGGCGCTTCATCGACTTGAGCACTTTCGGGCTGGCATGCTGGAACGGGATGTCCAGGTACGGCAGGATCTTGCCAGCGGCCATCAACGGGATCACATCGTCGACGTTCGGGTACGGGTACACGTAGTGCAGGCGTACCCAGGCACCCAGGCTGCTCAGGGCTTCGCACAGCTCGAGCATGCGCGTCTTGACCGGGCGACCGTTCCAGAAGTCGGTCTTGTATTTGACGTCGACACCGTAGGCGCTGGTGTCCTGGGAGATCACCAGGATCTCCTTGACGCCGGCCTTGACCAGGCGCTCGGCCTCGCTCAGCACTTCACCCACCGGGCGGCTGACCAGCTTGCCGCGCATCGACGGGATGATGCAGAAGCTGCAGCTGTGGTTGCAGCCTTCGGAAATCTTCAGGTACGCATAGTGACGTGGGGTCAGCTTGACGCCTTGCGGCGGCACCAGGTCGATCAGCGGGTTGTGGTCTTTACGCGGCGGCACTACTTCATGCACGGCGTTGACCACTTGCTCGTACTGCTGCGGACCGGTGACCGACAACACGCTCGGGTGTACGTCACGGATGTTGCCTTCCTCGACACCCATGCAGCCGGTGACGATGACCTTGCCGTTTTCCTTGATCGCTTCACCGATCACTTCCAGCGACTCGGCCTTGGCGCTGTCGATGAACCCGCAGGTGTTGACCACCACGACGTCAGCGTCTTCATAGGTAGGCACGACTTCATAGCCTTCCATGCGCAGCTGGGTCAGGATGCGTTCGGAGTCGACCAGGGCTTTAGGGCACCCGAGCGAAACAAATCCTACCTTCGGCGGGGTAGAAGCGGGAGTGGTGGACATAGCTAACCTCGGTATTGAAAGCGGCTGCCCCTTGGATAACAAGGGCCAGGCTTGCGGGCGCTTTGGGCGCCTCTGATCAAAAAGTGCGCAATTCTAGCGAGCGCGCGGTCGCTTGACCAGCAGAAAAGCGACGAACGCTGCGCTATGCTTCGCGCCAGTGTAGCGGGGTATCGGTAAGGCCCTGATGCGCAGGTGAATTCAACCGGCCCGA
The DNA here is from genome assembly GCF_017875955.1 of Pseudomonas sp. BP8. Classification (GTDB taxonomy): domain Bacteria; phylum Pseudomonadota; class Gammaproteobacteria; order Pseudomonadales; family Pseudomonadaceae; genus Aquipseudomonas. The sequence goes on from NZ_JAGINK010000001.1 coordinate 1,965,586, forward strand.
GGGCCGTCTGCAGGAGTGCTCGATGGTTCAGGCAAGCAGTCACACCGAAGGCGGGCAGGGCGTGGCACGGCCGGTGAGCCTGCTGGTGGCCGCGGTAGGGGTGGTCTACGGCGATATCGGCACTAGTCCTTTATATACCCTCAAGGAAGTCTTCTCCGGCGGCTATGGAGTGCCGGTCAACCATGACGGCGTGCTCGGCATCCTGTCGTTGATCCTGTGGTCGTTGCTCTGGGTGGTCTCGCTCAAATACGTGACCTTCATCCTGCGCGCCGACAACCAGGGCGAAGGCGGCATCATGGCGCTGACCGCGCTGGCGCGGCGGGCGGCGGCGCCCTATCCGAAGCTGCGCATGCTGATGGTCGGCTGCGGTCTGATTGGCGCGTCGCTGTTTTATGGCGACAGCATGATCACCCCAGCGGTGTCGGTGCTGTCGGCGGTAGAGGGGATGGGCCTGGCGTTCGACGGCATCGACCACTGGGTGGTGCCGATTGCGGTGGTGGTGCTGGTCGGGCTGTTTCTCGTGCAAAAGCATGGCACGGCGAAAATCGGCATCCTTTTCGGGCCGGTGATGGTCGCCTGGTTCCTGGTCCTGGCGGCGCTGGGCCTGCATGGCATTGCGCAAAGCCCGGAAGTGCTCAAGGCATTCAACCCGGCCTGGGCGCTGCGTTTTTTTGTCGTCCATCCCGGCATCGGCGTGGCAGTGCTGGGCGCAGTAGTGCTGGCGCTGACCGGCGCCGAAGCGCTGTACGCCGACATGGGCCATTTTGGCCGCAAGCCGATCGCCCGCGCCTGGTTCATCCTGGTATTGCCTGCGCTGGTGCTCAACTATTTTGGTCAGGGAGCGCTGCTGTTGCAGAACCCTGAAGCTGCGCGCAACCCGTTCTACCTGCTGGCGCCGGCCTGGGCATTGCTGCCCTTGATCGCACTGGCCACGCTGGCCACGGTGATTGCCTCCCAGGCGGTGATTTCAGGGGCCTTCTCGTTGACTCGGCAGGCGATTCAACTGGGTTACATTCCGCGCATGCATATCCAGCACACTTCCAGTGACGAGCAGGGGCAGATCTATATCGGTGCGGTGAACTGGGCCTTGATGGTCGCCGTGGTGCTGCTGGTGATCGGCTTCGAATCGTCCGGTGCGTTGGCCGCGGCCTATGGCGTAGCGGTCACCGGCACCATGCTGATGACTACCTTGCTGGTCGCCACGGTGATGCTGTTGCTGTGGAAGTGGCCGCCGTTGCTGGCGGTGCCGATCCTGATGGGCTTCCTGCTGGTGGACGGGCTGTTCTTTGCCGCCAACTTGCCCAAGGTGATCCAGGGCGGGGCTTTCCCGGTATTGGCCGGGGCCGTGTTGTTCTTGCTGATGACCACCTGGAAGCGTGGCAAGCAGATCCTGGTCGAACGCATCGATGAGGCTGCGCTACCGCTGCCGGTATTCATCAGCAGCATCCGCGTGCAGCCGCCGCATCGAGTCGAGGGCACGGCGGTGTTTCTTACCGCGCGAGCGGATGCCGTGCCGCACGCGCTGCTGCACAACATGTTGCATAACCAGGTGCTGCATAACCAGGTGGTGTTGTTGACGGTGGTCAGCGAAGACCGGCCGCGGGTGCCGGAGCAGGAGCGGTTCGAGGTGGAGGCGTATGGTGACGGCTTCTTCCGCGTGCTGCTGCACTTCGGGTTCATGGATGAGCCGGATGTGCCGCAAGCGTTGAAGTTGTGTCATCTGGAAGACCTGGACTTCAGCCCGATGCGCACGACCTATTTCCTCAGCCGCGAGACGGTGATCGCCTCGCGCCTGGAGGGCATGGCGCGCTGGCGTGGGGCGTTGTTTGCTTTCTTGCTGAAGAATGCCAATGGCAACTTGCGCTTCTTCAATCTGCCCTTGAACAGGGTGATCGAGCTGGGGACCCAGGTCGAGATCTGAGATGGCTGGGGCCGCGTTGCGGCCCTTTCGCGACACAAGGCCGCTCCCACAGAGACCGCGCCAGCTTGAGGTTTAGTGCAAGAGAGTTGCTCCCATAGGCGCTGTGCGCGGCTCGCTTGCGGCACAGCCCCTGTGCTTGTCAGTTCTGTTCCGCGACGCTGGACTTGCCCTGGCGGGTTTCGATTTCACCGATCAAGCGCTTGGCCAGCGCCGGATAGTTTTCGTCGAAGTGATGGCCGCCGGGCAGCTTGAGGCGCTCACCTACCGCGGTGTGCTCGGTGCAACCGCTCTCGTCGGCTTCTTCCACTCCATAGATGCACACCACTTTGGCGGCCGGCATCCGCGCCATTTCCGGCCCGGTCGGGGCTTCCTGGCCTTCCTTGCCGAGCCAACCCTCGACCTCGATCTCGAAACTGCCACTGCGGGCGAAGGCCAGCAGGATCACCGCGTCGACCCGTTGCTGGTCTTCGGCCGGCAGGCGGTTGTAGATCGCCGGCAGCACGTCGGCGCCAAACGAATAACCGGTCAGGACAAAGCGCTTGGTGCCCCATTTCTGCCGGTAGTGCTGCATCAGTTCGGACAGGTCGGCAGCGCTCTGCTCCGGGGTCTTATGCTGCCAGTAGTAGCGCAGGGTATCGATGCCCACCACCGGGTAGCCGAGCTTGGCCATTTCCCCGGCGACATCGCGGTCCAGGTCACGCCAGCCGCCGTCGCCGGAAAGGAACAGGGTAACGGTGTCGGTGGTCTGCCCCGCCGGTACTTCTACCACCGGGATACTCAGCGCGTTGCCATCGTGGCCGAGCAACACCTGGGTCAGCTGGCTCTTGAGCACTTGCGGCAGGTGGATGTCATAGTCGCTGATGCTGGTCTCGGCGTTGGCCTGATCGCGTACGAAGGCCGCGCTGGCATCATCCGGGTTGTCGTTCCAGGCGACGCTCCAGTGGCCATGGCCAGCGCGCTTGGGCAGCGCTGGGCAACCGGATTGCTCAAGGGTGAAGTCCACCGAGATGGCCCTTGCCTTGTCATCGCTTTGTGTCGCCAGCCAACGCCAGGCCTGGGCCGCGCCTGGTCCGATACCGGCAACCAGGGTGGGCGCGGCGGACAGCTGGCTGATGGCCTGGTCCAGCGCCTGTTGCTGCTTGGCGCAGTCATTGGGCGGCAGGATCACCTGCACCAGTTGCGCTGCGCCGGCTTGGCTGAGGTCGAGCAGCTGCTTGTCGCTCAAGGCCTGCTCCGCGGGCACGCCGATGGCCACTCTGGCCTTGGCGTGGACCCCGGGGGTGGCCCGAACCAGGCTGCTGCCGTCGGTCAGGGTCAAGTGTTCGACACGCGCCTCGGGCGCAGGGCGGGTCCACAGCCAGAACCACACGGCGGCGCCCGCCAGGGCCAGCAGCAGGGGAATCAACACGTACAGCCAATAGCGTCGGATCATCAACGTTTCACCAATCCAGTCAGGCCGCCAGCGATCAGGGCGGCAGTGTCGGCCAGTGCCACCAGCGGGTCGAGCCCGGCTGGCACGGCCATGTAACGAGGTTCCCAGTCCGGCTGGAACTTGTCCTTGAAGCGCCGCAGGCCCTGGAAGTTGTAGAGCTGTTCGCCGCGCTGGAACACCATCGAGCCCAAACGCTGGGTCAGGGGTGCGCCGCGCCGCGGTTGCAGGCCCGAGAGCGGCACCATGCCGAGGCTGAAGCGGGCGTAGTCATGGCTTTTGTAGTGCAGGATCAGGCCGATCATCATGAATTCCATGGTCAGCTTTGGCGCCTCGGGGTGCGCGCGCATCAGGTCGAGGCTGGCCAGTTCGTTGCTCTGCGTTTCCAGCAGGTTGGCGAAGGCGACCGGGCGCCCCTGAAAGCGGATCAGGGCGATACGGAAATGCTTGAGGTAATCGGGGCTGAAACGGCCAAGGGAGAAGCCTTTCTCGCGTACGTTCTTGCCGTTGATCCAGGCATCGGAGATCTGCTTGAGCGCTTCCAGCGGTGCCAGGCCAGGTTCGTGCACCTCAAGACTGAGGCCGTCGCGGCCGCCGCGGTTCCAGGTGTAGCGCAGGTCTTTCATCTCCTTGCCCTTGGCCTCGAGGTCGAAACGACGCAAGTCGACCCGTGCCTCCTCGCCCAGCTTGAGCGCGGTCAGGCCGATGTCCATATAGAAGGGCAGGTTCTCTGCGCGCACCTGGTAGAACACCGGACGGGCATGGTGCAGGTCACACAGGTCGCGGAACTGCCAGATCATTTCGGCACGCTCCTGCGCTGGGCCGATCGGGTCGTACAGTGCTACCAGGCTGCGGCCGCGGCGGGCATACATGATGAAAGCGTTGCCATTAGGGTGGAACAGCAGCGCCTTGTCGCCGGTCAGCGCCAGGCCGCCATCGGGTTGGTCGGAGGCCAGCAGGACCTGCCTGGCGCGCTGCAGCTCTTCCTCGTTGGGCAGATGGATTACCGGTCGAGCAGTGCGCAGCAACCAGGTCAGGGCAACAAACACCAGCAACACTGCGCTGCCCATGGCTGCACGCAGGCCACGCGGAGCGTCCGCATCCAGGGTGAACTGCCACCACAGCTGATGGCTGTAGGGCACATCCTGATAGGCAAACAACAGCAACCACACCGATGCGCCGACGACGCAGGCGCTGGCCACCAGGTACACCGGCGAGAAGGGCAGTTCGAGCAGGCGGCTAGGGCGATAGAACGAGCGGCGGAACACGGCCAGCAAGGCTGCGGTAAAGGTCAGTACGCAGGCCTCTTCCCAGTCGAATCCCTTGAGTAATGACAGCAGGGCGCCGACCAGCAGCAGTGTCGTGGTCAGCAGCCATGCGGCAGACAGGCGTCGACGCAGGCCTTGGGCCAACAGCAGGCACAGCACGCCGATCAGGCTGGCGCCGAAGTGCGAAGCGTCGATGAGTCGATGCGGGACGAGAAAGCCCATGTGCTCAAGACGCGTATCGATCTCCGGTGTTGCCCCGGAGAACAACAAGACCACCCCGGACAGAAACACCAAAATCGCCAGCACCGGCGCGGCCAGCCCCGAGGCAGCCTTGATCGCCTGCTGGGCGAACAGCAACCGTCGCGCTTCATTGGCGAGCAGCAACACGCAGGCCACCAGCAGCGGCAACACGACGTAGATCAAGCGGTACAGCAACAAGGCCGCGGCCAGCGGGGCGGCGCCGAGCTGGTCGGCAAAAGCGGCCAGCAAGATCGCTTCGAAGACGCCGACACCGCCCGGCACATGGCTCAGTACGCCGGCGGCCAGGGCCAGCAGGTAGACCAGTACGAATGCAGCGAAGGGCGGCGCCTCTGGCAATAGCAGGTACAACACCGTGGCCGCCGCAGCAACGTCCAGTGCGGTGATCAGCAACTGCAGCCCGGCCAGTCGCGCACCGGGTAGGCGCAGGGTGCGTCGGCCGAGTTGGACCAACAGGCTGTCGCGCAGGGGTTGTTCGGCCAATCGGCGGCGGTACAGACCGATCACCAGTAGCGCAGTCAACGCCAACACGGCAATGGCGATGCCACCCAGCAGGCTCGGCGCCAGCCCCAGTGCGTTCGCCGCGGCTGGCAGATCGCTGAGTGTGGCCAATGCGGCCAGAGGTGGCAGCGCACAGCCCAGCGACAGGCTGGCAAATACGGTCATTCGGGCCACTTCGGCAGCGCCTAGGCCTTGCCGGGCATATAGACGATAGCGTACCGAACCCCCGGAAAGCATCGACAAGCCAATGGCATTGCCGATGGCAAAGGCGCTGAAGCCACCCATTACCAAGGTGCGGGTGGGCAGTTGCACGGCAGCGTAGCGGCTGGCCGACCATTCATAGCCGAGCAGGATGACGAAACCCACCAAGGTTGCCAGCAGGGCACCGAGCAGCGAGGTACTCGGCACGCTGAGCAGGGCGTCGTGCAGAGCGTAGATGTCCAGTTCGCTGAGCAGGTGGCGGCAGGCGACTAGGGCCATGCCGAACAGCAGCAAGGTCAGGGCCAGGCCGATCGGTTGGCGATAGCGACTCATCCGCTCCAGCCAAGGCAGACGCTGGGCAGCGGCAGGCAGCGCGGCAGTGAGTGGCGTCGGTGACTCTGGCGTGTGGGCAGTCATGGGTTACCTCGGGCCGATAGCGCGAGGTAGGGGGAAGGTGCGGCCAAGTGGAAGTCCCTTAGGAAAACGTATCCAGATATTACTCCGGGCGGAGACGCTTTCAGCCGTCCGCCAGGGTTAAAGATAGTTCATCCATGTGGGACAGGCAGCGGGACAGTCAGGCGAGGGGAGGGGCAGGCAAGAGAGGGAGTCAAACCCCAGAAACAACAAACCCCGAACTGTTTGAAACAGTTCGGGGTTTGTTCTGACGATTTGGTTGCGGGAGCCGGATTTGAACCGACGACCTTCGGGTTATGAGCCCGACGAGCTACCAGACTGCTCCATCCCGCGTCAGTGGTGCGCATTCTACGGATATCTGAACTGCCGTCAAGGTTAATCTTTGATTTTAGTCAAATTATCGTGCGGGCTTATTCGTAGGCAATAAAAAAGGCCACTGTTTGCACAGTGGCCTTTTCTTGAATCTGGTTGCGGGAGCTGGATTTGAACCAACGACCTTCGGGTTATGAGCCCGACGAGCTACCAAACTGCTCCATCCCGCGTCAGTGAGGTGGACTATACGCGAATTTGACCGAGTGTCAAACGTTAGCCTTTGATTTTGCTGAATTTATTTCCGGAGGCTTTATTGCGGACAACGAAAAAGGCCACTGTCGAGACAGTGGCCTTTTTCTATATCTGGTTGCGGGAGCCGGATTTGAACCGACGACCTTCGGGTTATGAGCCCGACGAGCTACCAGGCTGCTCCATCCCGCGCCTGTTGAGATGAATTCTACGGATTCGCCGCACAGAGTCAAGCTATTTCTGAGAAAAATTCTTTTCCGTTCAATCTGTTAGCGTCCAGATTCGGCCTGCGGCTCAGCAACGGCGGGGCTTGTAGGCCAATTGTCGAGTGCTCGCCAGGCGTTACTGTCTCAGCAGGTAACGCATGCGGTAATATCTGTATGAATTTACAGTGCTGACGGTCATCCATGTCCTTGCGCAAGATCATTCACATCGACTGCGACTGCTTTTACGCTGCGATCGAAATGCGTGACGACCCGCGCCTGGCCGGGCGGCCGATGGCGGTGGGCGGTTCTGCCGAGCGACGCGGGGTGATTGCGACCTGCAATTATGAGGCGCGCGCGTATGGGGTGCGCTCTGCCATGTCGTCGCGCCATGCCCTGAAGCTGTGCCCCGACCTGTTGATCGTCAAGCCACGCTTTGAGGCCTATCGCGAAGCTTCGCGAGAGATCCATGCAATTTTTCGTGACTACACCGAGCTGATCGAGCCGCTGTCGCTGGATGAGGCCTATCTGGACGTCAGTGACAGTCAATGGTTTGCCGGCAGTGCCACGCGCATTGCCGAAGACATCCGCAAGCGAGTGGCGAGGACCTTGCACATCACCGTCTCGGCGGGCGTCGCCCCAAACAAGTTCCTGGCCAAGATTGCCAGCGATTGGCGCAAGCCTAACGGACTGTTCGTGATCACCCCGGGGGAGGTTGAAGCATTTGTTGCCGCCTTGCCGGTTGCGCGTCTGCATGGAGTGGGCAAAGTGACGGCCGACAAGTTGACCCGCTTGGGTATCGAGACCTGCATGGACATGCGCGACTGGTCAAAGTTGGCCCTGGTGCGCGAGTTTGGCAGTTTTGGTGAGCGTTTGTGGGGGCTGGCGCGGGGGATTGACGAGCGGGTGGTGCACAATGACAGCCGGCGTCAATCGGTAAGCGTCGAGAACACCTATGACACTGACCTGCCTGACCTTGAGAGTTGCCTTGGCCGGCTTCCGGCGCTATTGGACAGCTTGAATGAGCGAGTGGCGCGGATGGACAGCAGCTACAAGGCGGACAAGCCGTTCGTGAAGGTCAAGTTTCATGATTTCAGCCAGACGACCCTGGAGCAGGCGGGCGCGGGGCGGGATCTGGAGAGCTATCGGCAGTTGTTGAGTCAGGCATTTGCCCGCGGTGGCAAGCCGGTGCGCTTGCTGGGAGTGGGCGTGCGGCTGCGGGATCTGCGTGGGGCGCATGAGCAGATGGAGTTGTTTCCGGACGCTTGATCGGCGCTTGCGGTCGAAATGTCAGGGCCGCTGCGCGCCCCCTTCGCGACACAAGGCCGCTCCCACAGGTTCTGTGTTTACCCAGTGGCAGCGGCCTTGTATCGCGAAAGGGGCGCGCAGCGGCCCCAAGATAGCCAGGCCTAGCGCGCGCCTGGATCAGCTACCAGTCGCCCGGCCTGTTTGGTCAGCGCCTGAAGAAACTCCTGCTGCAGCTCCGGATCATTGCGCGTGAGTTCGATCAGGCTCTGCTCCAGCTCGCTTGCTTCCTCTTCCAGCCCCAGTTCGGACAAGCGCTTGATCCGATGCACCCATTGGCCGACATCGTCGTCCTCAAGGTCATCGAAAATCAGCTCATGGGCTTCCAGCAGCTTACTGCGCAGGTTGCCACTGACCAGCAGACTGGCATCGCCGCGAATGCCGTTGTCCTCATCGACCACCTGCAGGTGCAGGGTGCCGATGCGGCTGAGGTTCTGCTCGGAGAAGGGCGCATCCAGCAAGTTCAGGCGCAGCACGCCGTTGCGATCGGTGGTCAGCTCGTGATTGAGCTTGCCGGCCTTGACTTCGACCAGGCGCTCGCTCCAGGGCAAACTGGTGTACTCCTCGCGCTTGTCTTTCTCCACCTCGCTGATCCCGGCCAGATTCTGCTGGGCGCGACCGTTGGACTGCACGTTCATGAACGGGTTGATCCCGGCCACGCCGTAGCTCAGCCAGTCATGCGTGATGCTGTCCGGCAGATTGCCCAAGGCGAAAATATTGACCACGTTGGCGCCAATCCCGGCGACCACCGCCACCGCACCCAGCGGGATCTCGTAGACCTCCCGCCAAGGCTGGTAGGGCGTATAGCGGTCATAGCGGCGGGTCACTTCGAACTCGGTGACTTCGAAGCGCTGCTGCTCGTGGACCCGCACGCGCCGCTGGGGAAGCTCCATTACCTTGGGCTCGCCGACGTCGATTTGCAGACTGTGTTCGAGCTGTTTGCGCTCGACGCGTTCCTCATGCTCGCTACGCTGGGACATCTGGTTGGCGCAGCCGCTGACGAACAGGGCGCCGCAGAGTGCGGCGCCCCCCAGGGTAAAGGTACTTCGCTTGTACATGATCACTCGCGCATTGGGCTATCAGCGGCGGATGCGGGCTTGCAGGAAGGTCAGCGCCTCGTTCAGCGGCAACACTTGGGCATCCTGCTCGGTGCGGTGCTTGTATTCCAGGTTACCCTCGGCCAGGCCGCGGTCACTGACCACGATCCGGTGCGGGATGCCGATCAGTTCCATGTCGGCGAACTTGATGCCTGGGCTGGTTTTCTTGTCACGGTCGTCCAGCAGCACTTCGTAACCGGCGGCGGTGAGCTCGGCATACAGCTTGTCGGTCGCTTCGCGGACCACTTCGGTCTCGTAGCGCAGCGGCACCAGGGCGATCTGGAAAGGTGCCAGGGCATCGTTCCAGATGATGCCCTTGTCGTCGTAGCTCTGCTCGATGGCAGCCGCGACCACGCGCGACACGCCAATGCCGTAGCAGCCCATGGACAGCACCACCGGTTTGCCGTTCTCGCCCAGTACCTGGCACTTGAGCGCCTCGCTGTACTTGGTGCCGAGCTGGAAGATGTGGCCGACTTCGATGCCGCGCTTGATCACCAGGGTACCCTGGCCATCCGGGCTCGGGTCGCCTTCGACGACGTTACGCAGGTCAGCGACCTGTGGGACCGGCAGGTCGCGTTCCCAGTTGACGCCGAAGTAGTGCTTGTCGTCGAGGTTGGCGCCGATGCCGAAGTCGCTCATCAAGGCAACCGAGCGGTCAATCACGCAGTCCAGCGGCAGGTTCATCGGGCCCAGGGAGCCGGCGCCGGCGCCAATGGCGTCACGCAGTTCGGCGTCGGTGGCCATCACCAGCGGGTCAGCGACCTGCTCAAGCTTGGTGGCCTTGATTTCGTTCAGTTCGTGGTCGCCGCGTACTACCAGGGCAACCAGCTTGCCCTCTTCGGCGCCACGCACGATCAGGGTCTTGACGGTCTTCTCGATCGCCAGGCCATAGTTCTCGACCAGTTGCGCGATGGTCTTGGCGTCCGGGGTGTCGACCAGGCGCAGCTCCTCGGCAGGGGCTGGGCGCACGGTCTCGCGCGGAATGGCCTCGGCCTTCTCGATGTTGGCGGCGTAGTCGGAGCTGTCGCTGAAGATCACGTCGTCTTCGCCGGAGGAGGCCAGGACGTGGAATTCATGCGAGTAGCTGCCGCCGATGGAGCCGGTATCGGCCTGCACCGGACGGAAGTCCAGGCCCAGGCGGGTAAAGATGTTGGAGTACGCCTGGTGCATGCGGTCGTAGGTTTCCTGCAGGGAAGCCTGGTCGGCATGGAAGGAGTAGGCGTCCTTCATGATGAATTCGCGGCCGCGCATCAGGCCGAAGCGCGGACGGATCTCGTCACGGAACTTGGTCTGGATCTGGTACATGTTCAGCGGCAGCTGTTTATAGCTGGCCAGCTCGTTGCGCGCGAGGTCGGTGATGACCTCTTCGTGGGTCGGTCCGACGCAGAATTCACGACCGTGACGGTCTTTCAGGCGCAGCAGCTCAGGGCCGTATTGCTCCCAGCGGCCAGATTCCTGCCACAGCTCGGCAGGCTGGATGCTTGGCATCAGTACTTCCAGGGCGCCGGCGGCGTTCATTTCCTCGCGGACCACGGCTTCGACCTTGCGCATTACCCGCAGGCCCATCGGCAGCCAGGTGTACAGGCCGGAGGCCAGTTTGCGGATCATGCCGGCACGCAGCATGAGCTGGTGGCTGATGACCACTGCGTCGGCAGGGGTTTCTTTTTGGGTGGCGAGCAAATATTGACTGGTGCGCATGGGGGGCCGTGTCGATTGCCTAAGACGTTGAAATGACCCCGCATTCTACGGGGGCGAAACGAAAGCGTACAGGATGCCCCACAGCGGGGCAGTTGTCAGCCAAGAAAAAGCCCGGCGTGATCGCCGGGCTTTTCAAGTGCGGGGCACTGCAAGCCAGGCTTACAGGATGCTCAGCGGGTACTCGACGATCAGACGCAGTTCGTCGATCGAGTTCGAGCCGTAGTAGACACCGTCGCTGGAGCGATAGGTGGCTTGACGGACGCGGAAGCTCAGGTCCTTGGCAGGGCCTTCCTGAAGGACGTATTTGATGTCGATGTCGCGTTCCCATTCCTTGCCATTGCTGGTGGTCTGGGTGGTGGCGCCGCTACCGTGAACATAACGGGTCATGAAGGTCAGGCCTGGAACGCCAAACTCGGCGAAGTTCAGGTCGTAACGGGCCTGCCAGGATTTTTCGTCTTCGGCGTTGAAGTCGGAACGCGCGATCGAGTTGGCCAGGAACACGGTGCCGCCGCCGTCGATGCCGTAGGCATAGTCGCCGTCGCCAGTCACTTTCTGGTAAGCCAGGGTGAAGGTGTGTGCGCCGATGTTGTAGGCGGCCGAGAGGCTCGCTGCAATGTTGTCGAGCTCATCGGTGCCGTCGGCCTTGGTCACGAAGGCGCCGGTGCGGTTGTCGCCAATCGACTTGGTGTCATAGATGTTGAAGTCGAACACCAGGCCTTGATTGTCGCTGATCGGCAGTGCCCAGTTGACGTTGCCATACCACTTGCGGAAGTGATCTTCGACGCGCGAGTAGTACAGGCTGGTGCTCAGGCCGTCGGTGATGGTGTAAGTGCCGCCAAAGATGTTGGCTTCGGTCAGGCCTGGGCCTTTGACGCCGTTGCTCTTGCCGCCGATGCTGTCTTTGTAGGACTGGGCTTGGGCGTTGAGGCGGGTGAAGTGACCGGCGTTCAGCTCAAGGCCTTTGATTTCCTTGCTGGTCAGCAAGAAGCCTTCAGCAACTTCTGGCAGCAGGCGGCTATCGTCGGTGGCAAATACCGGCAGTGCGGTGAACTGGCCGCCGTATTTGAGCGTGGTGTCCGAGATGCGCAGTTTGACGGCGCCGTGAGCTTCGGAGTAGTCATCTTGCGAGCGACCGTCCGAACCGGTTGGGAACAGGCCAGTACCAGCGCGACCACGGCCACTGTCCAGTTTCAGGCCGAGCAGGCCGATGGCGTCTACGCCAACACCGACGGTACCTTGGGTGAAGCCCGACTCGAAGGTGCCGATGAAGCCTTGACCCCATTCAGCGGCACGGCTTTGGCCGTCATCGTTGTTGCGGAAATCACGGCTGAAGTACAGGTTACGCAGTTTTACACCCAGTTGGCTGTCTTCGACGAAACCCTTGGATTCATCCTGCGAAGAGGCGATGGCCAACTGCGAGGTCCCTGCCGCAACGGCCAGGGCGATCATGCTCCACTTCATCACGCGCATCGTGATTTGCTCCTTTGGTTTTTAGGAAGAGTACCGCTGCGCCCAAGAGTTTTAGTTATATGGGGCAGCTCTTTCTTTTTATGTCGGCGAAAATGTATATCACGCTGACTGTTCTTGGCGATATGTAAAAAGCAACTTTTCGCAAACTTTATGACTTGTCGCTTCTCGTTAATTCCATGTCACAAACCACGGCCCCGGTTAGGGAGTCGTTTACCCCAGCGTTGTTTCAAGTGTCGTCATGAATCTGTAATCAATACCACCGACGCGTGAAACTCCCTGGTTTGTCCAATGCCGCTGTTTTATTTGTCGCGTCCACCTGGTCAATGCAGGTCTCGTGCCGACTTGGCGAGGAATGAATGCAACAAGCGTGCTCATTTTCACACTGCGTTGATGAAATTTTCACAATAACCCGCTGGGCAAGGAGCAAACCGCCGGGAATAGGGGGTCCAAGCTGTCTGATGGTGTGCCAGTAACGCGTACCGGGAATAACAGTAAGGTTGCTAACTAAGTCAATGTGTTACCGCTAATTGTTCATCCTGAGTAGTTTTAATGGGAAAGAGTGGGGTGGCTCGCACTGCCGGGCCTCATTTTGGTGCGAAAAGTAGCGCTGTGTTACCGCCTTGGGGCTTTTTGCCAGTACGCGAACCAAAAGAGTGCCGATTCGCGTCTTGAATGTCGCATTTCATGCTGTCCAGTGTGAAGCAAGGTATCCTTCGCTCATCGTGCCTGCGCTCAGCGGGCTGCTAGCTTTGAAGGAGATTGCCGTGTTCGTCCTGGATTCGCGTCTACAGCAGGATTCCCTGGTTCTGGGAGACTTTCCGCTGTGCCGTCTGTTGCTCAGCAAGGATGCCAACTATCCGTGGTTCATCCTGGTGCCGCGCCGTGCTGATATCAGCGAGCTGTTCCAATTGGATGCCGCCGACCAGCAACAGTTGTGGCAGGAGACCACCTACCTTGCGCAGGCCCTGCAACAGAGTTTTGCCGCCGACAAGATGAATGTGGCGACCTTGGGCAACGTGGTCAGCCAGTTGCACATGCATGTGATCGTGCGTCGCCGCGACGATGCGGCGTGGCCGGCGCCGGTGTGGGGCAAGGTGGCAGCCGTCGAGTACGGCGAGGCGCAGCTTGCCGAGCTTCGTCAGCGCCTGCGCGAAACGTTGAATGACGACTATAAGGAGGCTTGAGCAGATGTCTCTGGAAGCGCAGATCATCGACTTGGAAACCCGCATGGCGTTTCAGGATGACACCATCCAGTCGCTCAACGATGTTGTGGTGGAGCAGGGGCGGGTGATCGACCGTCTGCAGTTGCAGATGGCTGAACTGATCAAGCGTTACGAGGAAATGGTTGGGCAGTACGGCAGTGAAGGGGAAGAGGCGCCGCCACCTCATTACTGATCGATGCGGCTTGCGGGAGCGTTGCTCCCGCAAGGTGGGTCCGATCAGCGGCGGGACACCGCCACCACGTCTTCGGCTTGCAGGCCTTTGTCGCGGTGCATCACCGAGAACTCCACGCGCTGGCCTTCGACCAGGACGCGATGGCCCTCGCCACGAATAGCGCGAAAGTGCACGAAGATATCGTCGCCCGAGTCGCGGGAAATGAACCCGAACCCTTTTGAGGTGTTGAACCACTTGACGGTGCCGGTATCACGCGTATTGGCATCCTGGGTGGTGCCAACGTGGGCGCGGGACTTTTTACCGTTGCGGCTGAAGCTCGCGACCAAGTGCAGGGCCACCGCCAAGGCAGCGCAGAGCAAGGCGGGCAAATTGCCCAGTTCCGGGCGGGCCAGCAAGGCCACGGTCTGCAGGACCACCGCCACGACCAGCAGGGCGCTGGCCAGGTATTGCAGTTGCTGCCGCGTGCCTCGATAGTACAGCGGTACTACCGGTGCAAGAAGCAGGTTGAGCAGGCCGAGCAAGGCCAGGTAAACGGCCTCCGGTTGCAGCAGGAAGGGTGTTGCATCGGTTCTGAGGCTGGGTATGAGCGACAGCAGCAAGGCTGCTACGCCCGTCACCAGATGGACGATCTTGAACATGTTGGTTGGCTCGCATTGATAAGGCCGATCACAGGAAGAGCGGGCAGCGTGGTGCGCATGAGAGAGAAAGCGCGATCACACGACTGGCCTGCCTATGCACCCGGCATTCACAATCCGCACGGGTGGCACACTGCCTATTTAACAGTAAAGCCGCAGGCATCTCAAACCGAGGGGATGACAGGGAAGGTTTGCCCTGGGTCACATGCATGCTTGGGCAAGACTTGTTACAGTGTTTTCCGCCCGCTTGACTGATCAAGCCTTATGGAAAGGGGAGCTTCATGGCAATCGATATCGGTATCAGTGAAGAAGATCGCAAGTCCATCGTCGATGGGCTGTCCCGCCTGTTGTCGGATACCTACGTGCTGTATCTGAAAACCCATAACTTTCATTGGAACGTCACCGGTCCGTCGTTCCGCACCCTGCACTTGATGTTCGAGGAGCAGTACAACGAGCTGGCCCTGGCGGTCGACTCGATTGCCGAACGGATACGCGCGCTGGGCTTCCCTGCGCCGGGTTCCTATGCCTTCTATGCGCGCCACTCCTCGATCAAGGAGGAGGAGGGCGTACCGCCCGCCGATGAGATGATCCGCCAGCTGGTCGAAGGGCAGGAGGCCGTGACGCGCACTGCGCGCAGTATCTTCCCGGTGGTCGACAAGGTCAGCGACGAACCTACCGCCGATTTGCTGACCCAGCGCATGCAGGTCCATGAGAAAACGGCCTGGATGCTGCGGGTGCTGCTGGAAGGTAAGTAAACCCACCTTGATGTGCCAGCAAGGCCCGGCATCGCTCAGCGCTGCCGGGCCTTTGCATTTGCGCCCGGAAAACCTTGCCGCTGCTTTTCAATGGCGTTGCAGCGCTTCATTGGAGGCCTTGGCCCCAGTGCTCCGGCACGGGGGAGGTTCCCTTGGCGATGGAGTGGCAGCGATGGAAGTCATGGTGCAAAGGTGCAGGCGTGTTGCTTGCCAGGGCAAGTGGCCGGTCAAGGCATGGGTCGACCCCTTCAGTGCCGACTTCGACATGCTGCAGGTGCGGCCGGTGTCGCGTTCGGTCAGGCTCAACGGCTTTGCTACCTGCCTGCGGCTCGAGCAGGTGTATTGGCGAATCCTTGAGCGCATCGCCGAGGCCAATGGCTGCTCGGTCAGTGCAGTGTTGTCGTACGTGGACCGCGAAGTTCACCTGCGTCACGGCGGGGTGAGAAACTTCAGCGGCCTGATTCGGGTGATCTGTGTAGCCTGGCTGCTCGATCCGCCAAGCGTGCGTTGATCGCCGGGCGGGCTGCACAGCACTCCTTAACCATATATAATCCCGCTTTTTGCTGCCCCGGCAGCCAGTCGTTATGGTTGACGAGAGACACCCATGCCCCTTTATGACTATCAATGTGCATCCTGCGATCATCAATTCGAGACGCTGCAGAAGATCAGCGCCGCGCCCTTGACTGATTGCCCGGCCTGTCAGGCGCCGGCATTGAAGAAGCTGCTGTCGGTGCCCGGCTTTCGCCTGAGCGGCACCGGCTGGTACGAAACCGACTTCAAGACCGGGGCAAAAAAGAATCTGGCCGGCGGCGACAAGGCCGACTGAGTTGAATTGCACCGACCGGGTCTTGCAGTATTAGCCCTTCTGGGCGGCCAAGGCCTCCACCGAATACACGAATCACGAGAAGCGAACCACCATCATGATGCGCAGCCATTATTGCGGCCAACTGAACGAGAGCCTGGACGGCCAGGAAGTCACCCTTTGCGGCTGGGTCCATCGTCGCCGCGACCACGGCGGGGTGATCTTCCTCGACATCCGTGATCGCGAAGGCATGGCCCAGGTCGTCTTCGACCCGGATCGCGCCGAAACCTTCGCCGCCGCCGACCGCGTGCGCAGCGAATACGTGGTGCAGATCACCGGTAAGGTGCGCAAGCGCCCCGACGGTGCGGTCAACGCCAACATGGCGTCCGGCGGTATCGAAATCCTGGGTTATCAGCTCACCGTGCTCAACGAAGCTGAAACGCCGCCGTTCCCGCTCAACGAATACTCGGACGTCGGCGAAGAAACCCGCCTGCGCTACCGCTTCATCGATCTGCGTCGTCCGGAAATGGCCGAGAAGCTGCGTCTGCGTTCGCGCATCACTACCAGCATCCGTCGCTTCCTCGACGAAAACGGCTTCCTCGACGTCGAGACGCCGATCCTGACCCGCGCTACCCCAGAAGGTGCGCGTGACTACCTGGTGCCGAGCCGTACCCATGCGGGCAGCTTCTTTGCCCTGCCGCAATCGCCACAGCTGTTCAAGCAGCTGCTGATGGTTGCCGGTTTCGACCGTTACTACCAGATCGCCAAGTGCTTCCGCGATGAAGACCTGCGTGCCGACCGCCAGCCGGAATTCACCCAGATCGACATCGAGACCAGCTTCCTCGACGAGTCCGAGATCATGGGCCTCACCGAGAGCATGATCCGCAAGCTGTTCAAGGAAGTACTGGACCTGGAGTTCGGTGACTTCCCGCACATGACCTTTGAAGAGGCCATGCGTCGCTACGGTTCCGACAAGCCAGACCTGCGCAACCCGCTGGAGCTGGTCGACGTTGCCGACCAGCTCAAGGACGTCGATTTCAAGGTCTTCGCCGGCCCGGCCAACGATCCGAAGTGCCGCGTCACCGCCCTGCGCGTGCCAGGCGCCGCCAGCATGCCGCGCAGCAAGATCGACGAGTACACCAAGTTCGTCGGCATCTACGGTGCCAAGGGCCTGGCGTACATCAAGGTCAACGAGCGTGCCAAAGGCGTTGAAGGTCTGCAGTCGCCGATCGTCAAGAACATCCCCGAGGCCAACCTCAATGTGATCCTGGATCGCGTTGGCGCGGTCGACGGCGACATCGTGTTCTTCGGCGCCGACAAGTTCAAGATCGTCAGCGAAGCCCTGGGTGCATTGCGCATCAAGGTCGGCAACGACTTCAATCTGCACACCTGTGAGTGGGCACCGATGTGGGTCGTCGACTTCCCGATGTTCGAAGAGAACGAAGACGGCAGCTTCACCGCGCTGCACCACCCGTTCACCGCACCCAAGTGCTCGCCGGAAGAGCTCGAGGCCAACCCGGCCACCGCGCTGTCCCGCGCCTACGACATGGTGCTCAACGGCACCGAGCTGGGTGGTGGTTCGATCCGTATCCACCGCAAAGAGATGCAACAGGCGGTATTCCGTCTGCTGGGTATCGAGGCGGCAGAACAGGAAGAGAAGTTCGGCTTCCTGCTCGACGCGCTGAAGTTTGGTGCACCGCCGCACGGTGGTCTGGCCTTCGGTCTGGACCGCCTGGTCATGCTGATGACCGGCGCGCAGTCGATCCGTGAAGTGATCGCCTTCCCGAAAACCCAGAGCGCCGCGTGCGTCATGACTCAGGCCCCAGGCCTGGTCGATGCCAAGGCCCTGCGTGAGCTGCACATCCGTCTGCGCGAGCAGACCAAGGTCGAGTAAGCCCGGCCCGGGTGCATCCAAGCGGATGCACCCACGCGCTTGCGCGCAGATTTCCTCGCGTTCCGCCCTTCGGGGCGGAACCTGTTTCTGTTACAAGGATTTGGAGTCGTTATGGCTGGTCATTCCAAGTGGGCGAACATCAAGCACCGCAAAGAGCGCCAGGATGCCAAGAGAGGCAAGGTCTTCACCAAGTGGATCCGCGAACTGACCGTCGCGGCCAAGCAGGGCGGTGCTGACCCCGCGTCCAACCCACGTCTGCGCCTGGCGCTGGACAAGGCACTGGGCGCCAACATGAGCCGCGACATTATTGACCGGGCAGTTGCGCGCGGTGCGGGCACCAATGAGAGCGACAACGTCGAGGAGCTCAGCTACGAGGGTTACGGCCCAGGTGGCGTGGCAATCATGGTCGAAGCCATGACCGACAACCGCAACCGTACTGCAGCGGCCGTGCGCCATGCGTTCTCCAAGTGCGGCGGCAACCTCGGCACCGACGGTTCGGTGGCCTACCTGTTCGAGCGCAAGGGGCAGATCAGCTTCGCTGCCGGCGTGGATGAAGATGCGCTGATGGAAGCGGCCATGGAAGCCGATGCCGATGACGTGGTGACCAACGACGACGGCTCCTTCGACGTCTTTACCTCCTTCAACAGCTTCTATGCGGTGCGTAATGCCCTGGAAGAGGCGGGCTTCAAGGCTGCCGACGCCGAGATCGTCATGCTGCCGACCACCAGCGCCGAACTGGACCAGGACGGCGCGGAGAAGGTCCTCAAGCTGATCGACATGCTCGAAGACCTGGATGACGTGCAGAACGTCTACTCCAATGCGCAGATCTCTGACGAGATCATGGAGCAGCTGGGTTAAGGTTGTCCGCAGTAACGCCTACAGGCGTCGATGCCGGCCCACCGCGCATGCGTGGGAGCGGGCTTGCCCCGCGATGAGGCCGGCATTGGCAGCGCAGCTTTCTGACGCCCTCAGGGCTTCAATATTTCAGTGGCGCCCACGCGCCCAACCCTTGCAGGCGCTATGACACTGATTCTTGGTATCGACCCCGGTTCGCGCATCACCGGTTTCGGCGTGGTACGCCAGACTGCTCGGGGCTGCGAATACGTCGCCTCGGGCTGTATCCGCACGGGCGCCGGCGAGCTGCCTGAGCGGCTGCAGATCGTTTTTCGAGGTGTGAGCGAGATTATCCAGCAGCATGGCCCGGTGACCATGGGTATCGAACGCGTGTTCATGGCGCGCAACCCCGATTCGGCGCTCAAGCTCGGTCAGGCGCGCGGTGCGGCGATCGTCGCTGCGGCCGAAGCGGGCCTGGAAATCGCCGAATACAGTGCCACCCAGGTCAAGCAGGCCGTGGCCGGTACCGGCGGCGCCAATAAAGAGCAGGTGATGATGATGGTCATGCACTTGCTCAAGCTCACCCAGAAACCGCAGATCGACGCCTCCGACGCCCTGGCCATTGCCCTGTGCCATGCGCACACCCGCTCCAGCCTTATCCCCCATGGGCTGACCACGGCCCGGCGCCGCGGCGGACGCTTGCGTCTGTAGTCGCTTCATGCGCTGATACACATTTTGACCGGGTGAAACGTTCATCCGGCGCATTTGCTGATAGGGTTGACCGGTCGATGGCCGGCGCCCGTGAGGAAGGATCAAAACGTGATTGGACGTTTGCGCGGCACCCTGGCGGAAAAACAACCGCCACACCTGATTATCGACGTCAACGGCCTGGGCTATGAGCTCGAGGTGCCAATGACGACCCTGTACCGCCTGCCCAAGCTCGGCGAGCCGGTTACTCTGCACACCCACCTGGTGGTGCGCGAGGACGCTCACCTGCTTTACGGCTTTGGCGAAAAACGCGAGCGTGAGCTGTTTCGCGAGCTGATTCGCCTTAATGGCGTCGGCCCGAAGCTGGCCTTGGCACTGATGTCCGGCCTCGAAATCGACGAGCTGGTGCGTTGCGTGCAGGCCCAGGACGCCTCGGTGCTGGTGCGCGTGCCCGGTGTTGGCAAAAAGACCGCTGAACGCCTGCTGGTCGAGCTCAAGGATCGCTTCAAGGCCTGGGAAACCTCCCCGGCGATGTTCACCCTGGTCTCCGACGGTCCGGCACCGGTCGGCGGCGCCTCGACCGCCGAGGCCGATGCGGTCAGTGCGCTGGTCTCGCTGGGCTACAAGCCTCAGGAGGCGAGCAAGGCCGTGTCGGCGATCAAGGACAAGGCTGGCCTGAGCAGCGAGGATCTGATCCGTCGCAGCCTCAAAGGGATGATTAGCAAGTGATCGAAACCGACCGATTGATCGCCGCCTCCGGGCGCGACCGCGAAGAGGTCCATGACCGCGCGATTCGCCCGCTGCGCCTGGACGAGTACATCGGCCAGCCGGTGGTGCGCGAACAGATGGCGCTGTTCATCCAGGCTGCACGTGGCCGTAGCGAGTCGCTCGATCACACGCTGATCTTCGGTCCGCCCGGGCTGGGCAAGACCACCCTGGCCAACATCATTGCCCAGGAAATGGGGGTGTCGGTCAAGAGTACGTCGGGGCCGATCCTCGAGCGCCCGGGTGACCTCGCCGCGATGCTGACCAACCTCGAGCCGCACGACGTGCTGTTCATCGATGAGATCCACCGGCTGTCGCCGGTTGTCGAAGAGGTGCTCTATCCGGCCATGGAAGACTTCCAGCTGGACATCATGATCGGCGAAGGCCCGGCGGCCCGCTCGATCAAGCTCGACCTGCCTCCCTTTACCCTGGTTGGCGCCACCACGCGCGCCGGCATGCTCACCAACCCCTTGCGCGACCGCTTCGGCATTGTCCAGCGCCTGGAGTTCTACAGCGATAAAGACCTGGCCACCATCGTCACGCGCTCGGCCGGGATTCTCGGCCTGGTCATCGATCCGCAGGGTGCCTATGAAATTGCCCGCCGTGCCCGCGGCACGCCGCGTATTGCCAACCGCCTGTTGCGGCGGGTGCGTGACTACGCCGAAGTGCGTGGCAAGGGCGAAATCACCAAGGCGGTGGCAGATCTGGCGCTGAACCTGCTGGACGTCGATGAGCGTGGTTTCGACCATTCCGACCGGCGCCTGCTGCTGACCATGATCGAAAAATTCGACGGTGGTCCGGTCGGCGTTGACAACCTGGCGGCGGCGATCAGCGAAGAACGCCACACCATCGAAGATGTGCTTGAACCGTACCTGATCCAGCAGGGTTACATCATGCGTACGCCGCGGGGCCGTGTGGTCACCCGGCACGCCTACCTGCATTTTGGTCTGAACATTCCAGGGCGTCTGGCTGACCCCGTAGGTTTTTCCGAGGCGGCCGATGAATGACAGATCGAATCGGGGTTTTCGTGGTCCTACCGCTGGCATGTTCATGGCGAGCTGGCAATGGGACATTACTGAAAAAACAGTTGCCGGGGCGGATTGGCAAGCTGAGGAGTAAGCACTAGAGTATGCGCGCGCAAAATGGGCTGGAATCGTTCGCACACCGCTGTCGCGTCTATTACGAAGATACCGACGCAGGTGGCGTGGTGTATTACGTCAACTACCTGAAATTCATGGAGCGTGCGCGCACCGAGCGGCTGCGACATCTGGGCTTTTCCCAGCACCAACTGGCCGGGCAAAACCTGCTGTTCGTGGTTCATTCCACTGAGGCGCGCTACCACGCGCCGGCACGTCTGGACGATGAACTGCGGGTAACCGCGCAAGTCGTTGAGTTGAACCGCGCCAGCCTGCGTTTCGTGCAGCAGGTCTGGCGGGAAAAAGATGCAACGCTGCTCTGTGAGGGGCAGTTCCTGGTGGCCGCCGTGCGCGCCGACACTTTCAAACCCCGGGCCATCCCCCCAGAGCTGCGCGACGCCTTCCTGGCGGACGGCACGGGTACTCAATCGAATGCAGGAGAATAAGCGTGGAAGCTAACGTCGTCGACCATACCTCCATGTGGAGTCTGGTCAGCAATGCCAGCATTGTGGTGCAGCTGGTAATGCTGATCCTGGTGGCCGCCTCGGTCACTTCATGGATCATGATCTTCCAGCGCAGCACAATGCTGCGCGCCGGTCGTCGTGCGCTGGATGCCTTCGAGGAGCGCTTCTGGTCAGGCATCGATCTGTCCAAGCTGTACCGTCAGGCTGGCAGCAACCCCGACCCGGATTCCGGTGTCGAACAGGTCTTCCGGGCCGGCTTCAAAGAGTTCTCGCGTCTGCGTCAGCAGCCGGGTGTGGATCCGGACGCGGTCATGGAAGGCGTTGGCCGGGCCATGCGCGTCGCGATTTCGCGTGAGGAAGAAAAGCTCGAACAGAGCCTGCCGTTCCTTGCCACCGTCGGTTCGACCAGCCCGTACATCGGTCTGTTCGGTACCGTGTGGGGCATCATGAACTCCTTCCGTGGCCTGGCTTCTGCCCAGCAGGCGACCCTCGCCACGGTAGCTCCCGGTATTGCCGAAGCCCTGATCGCCACCGCGATCGGTCTGTTCGCGGCAATCCCGGCAGTCATTGCCTACAACCGTTTCGCCGCACGCAGCGAAGTGCTGATCGGTCGTTACTACACCTTCGCCGACGAGTTCCAGGCGATCCTGCACCGTAAAGTGCACACCAGCGAAGAGTAATCAGGTAGAAACCCATGGCCCGAGTTCGCCACAAACGCAAGCCGGTCGCCGAGATGAACGTGGTGCCTTACATCGACGTGATGCTGGTGCTGCTGGTCATCTTCATGGTGACGGCGCCCATGCTCAACCAAGGGGTGAAGGTCGACCTGCCCAAGGTTTCCAGCGAAGCCTTGCCGCAGGACAACAACGTCCAGATCCTGACCATCTCGATCAAGTCCGACAAGACCTACTACTGGAACCTTGGCAGCGAGGTCGATACCGACAAGCAGATGGACAAGGCCATGACCTTGCCGGACATGACCAATGCGGTGACCAAGATCATTGCCGCTGGTCGCGACCAGGGCAAGCAGACCCAGGTCTTCATTCGTGGCGACAAGGCTGTCGATTACGGCTCGGTCATGGGCGCCATGGGCGGGTTGCAGAAGGCCGGTGTCGGTAACGTTGGCCTGATTACCGAGGCGCCCTGATGCAACAGCGAGAGCCATCCGCCTCGGAAAGCTACTTCTGGCCCAGTGTCTGGGCCATCGGCTTGCATGTGCTGGTGTTCGCGATGCTGTTCGTCAGCTTCGCCATGACACCGGAGCTGCCGCCTTCCAAGCCTATCGTTCAGGCTACGCTCTACCAGCTCAAGTCCAAGAGTCAGGCGACCACCCAGACCAATCAGAAGATTGCCGGGGAAGCGAAAAAAACCGCTTCGCGCCAGACCGAGGTCGAGCAGCTGGAACAGAAGAAGGTCGAGCAGGAGGCCGTGAAGGCTGCGGAACAAAAGAAAGCCGACGCGGCTCAAAAGGCTGAGGAGGCTCGCGAAGCCGCCGAAGCTAAAAAAGCCGAGGAAGCGGCGAAGACAGCTGAAGCCAAGAAGGCTGCCGAGGCCAAGAAAGCCGACGAAGCGAAAAAGGCAGCCGAGAAGCAGCAGGCCGACATCGCCAAGAAGAAGGCTGAAGACGAGGCGAAGAAAAAAGCCGAGGAAGAGGCCAAGAAAGACGCAGCGGAAGAGGCCAAGAAGAAAGCGGCCGAAGACGCCAAGAAAAAAGCAGCCGAGGACGCCAAGAAGAAGACGGCGGCCGAGGAAGCGAAGAAGAAGGCAGCTGAAGAGGCCAAGAAAAAGGCCGCGGCAGACGCCCAGAAGAAAAAAGCACAGGAAGCGGCCCGCAAGGCGGCGGAAGACAAGAAAGCCCAGGCCTTGGCCGAGCTGCTGTCTGATACCACCGAACGGCAACAAGCGCTGGCTGACGAGCAGGGCGACCAGGTGGCCGGTGATTTCGACGACCTGATCCGCATGCGCGCCGCCGAGGGCTGGGCGCGTCCGCCATCTGCACGCAAGGGTATGACGGTAGTTCTGCAGATCAACATGCTGCCGGACGGCACCATCACCAGCGTCAGCGTATCCCGCTCCAGTGGAGACGGCCCGTTCGACAGCTCGGCGGTGGCAGCAGTGAAGAACATTGGTCGTTTGACCGAAATGCAGGGCTTGAAGCCGAACGAGTTCAATCCGTATCGTTCATTCAAGATGACATTTACACCTGAGGATCTCGCGTTGTGATTAAACTCTTTCGAGGACTGCTGGTCATGCTCTGCTGCGTGGCAGGTATGGCCGTTGCAGAGGAAAAGAACATCCTGGTTACCAGCGGCAGTGATCGGGCCACGCCCATCGCGGTAGTGCCGTTCGGTCTGCAGGGTGGTAGCGTGCTGCCGGAAGACATGGCCGATATCATCGGCAATGACCTGCGCAACTCCGGTTACTACTCGCCGATCCCGCGGCAGAACATGATCAGCCAGCCGAGCCAGGCCAGCGAAGTCATCTTCCGCGATTGGAAAGCCTTGGGCGCCCAGTACGTGATGGTCGGCAGCATCGTGCCGTCCGGCGGCCGCCTGCAGGTGCAGTACGCGCTGTTCAACGTCGCCACCGAGCAGCAAGTGCTGACCGGCAGCGTCGCGGGCACCGTCGACCAGTTGCGCGACATGTCGCACTACATTGCCGACCAGTCGTTCGAGAAGCTCACCGGCATCAAGGGTGCGTTCTCTACCCGTATGCTGTACGTGACGGCCGAGCGCTTCTCTGCGAATAACACCCGCTACACCCTGCAGCGTTCGGACTACGACGGTGCGCGTGCGGTAACCCTGCTGCAGTCGCGTGAGCCGATCCTGTCGCCGCGCTTCGCGCCGGATGGCAAGCGTATCGCCTATGTATCGTTCGAACAGCGCCGTCCGCGCATCTTCGTCCAGCACATCGATACCGGTCGCCGTGAGCAGATCACCAACTTCCAAGGCCTCAATGGTGCTCCGGCCTGGTCGCCGGATGGTTCGCGCCTGGCGTTTGTGCTGTCCAAGGACGGCAACCCGGACATCTACGTGATGAACATGGGTTCGCGCCAGATCAGCCGTGTTACTGCCGGCCCAGGGATCAACACCGAGCCGTTCTGGGGCAAGGATGGCAACACCCTGTACTTCACCTCCGACCGTGGTGGCAAGCCGCAGATCTACAAGACTTCGGTAAGTGGCGGCAGTGCCGAGCGGGTAACTTTCGTTGGTAACTACAACGCCAACCCGAAACTTTCGGCGGACGAGAAGACCTTGGTGATGATTCATCGCCAACAGGGTTTCACCAACTTCAAGGTGGCTGCACAAGACCTGCAGCGCGGAAGTGTAAAGATTCTCTCCGAGACCAGTCTTGATGAGTCTCCCACTGTCGCGCCTAACGGCACCATGCTAATCTACGCCACCCGCCAGCAGGGCCGGGGAGTCTTGATGCTCGTGTCTCTCAACGGACGCGTGAGGCTCCCGCTTCCTACCGCGCAAGGCGAAGTCAGAGAACCGTCCTGGTCCCCTTACCTGAACTGATTGCGGCGTAATACGTTTTGCTTAACACACTGGGGTTTCATTAGGAGTTTCACGATGGAAATGCTGAAGTTTGGTAAATTCGCTGCGCTGGCTCTGGCCATGGCTGTAGCTGTAGGTTGCTCTTCGAAAGGTGGCGACAACGCCGGTGAAGGCGCTGCTGTTGATCCTAACGCTGGTTACGGTGCCAACACTGGCGCTGTTGATGGCAGCCTGAGCGAAGAAGCCGCCCTGCGCGCAATCACCACCTTCTACTTCGAATACGACAGCTCGGACCTGAAGCCAGAAGCCATGCGCGCTCTGGACGTTCACGCCAAGGACCTGAAGTCCAACGGCAACCGTGTTGTTCTGGAAGGCAACACCGACGAGCGCGGCACCCGCGAGTACAACATGGCTCTGGGTGAGCGTCGCGCCAAGGCCGTCCAGCGTTACCTGGTTCTGCAGGGCGTTTCCCCTGCACAGCTGGAACTGGTTTCCTACGGTGAAGAGCGTCCAGTTGCCACCGGCAACGACGAGCAATCCTGGGCTCAAAACCGTCGCGTAGAACTGCGTAAGTAAGTCCTATGCGAATGTGCCGCCGTGCTTTGACCGTCCTCACACTCAGCCTGCCGCTTGCGGCCTGGGCTGCGGTTCCAGTAGTAGATGACAACGCGAGCAGTTATCCGCCCGCGGGTTACGGCACGAGCGGCGCCTCTGCCGGAGTAGGGGCTTCGGCCCCTGCTTCTGCACAGGGCCAGCTGTTCATGCAGCTGCAACAGATGCAGGACCAGCTTTCCCGCCAGCAAGGCATCATCGAAGAGCTGCAAAACGATGTGTCGCGCATGAAGCAGGAAAACCTGGAGCGATACCAGGACCTGGACCGTCGCATCAACAGTGGCGCCGCGCCTGCCGCGACTCCCGATAATTCTTCAACCGGTGGCGCCCCTGGGGCTGCTGCTGGTGCAGCTGCCGGCGCTGCCGCTGGCGTTGCTGCCCAACAACCGGCCGCCAATAGCGAGCCGGGTGATCCGGCGAAAGAAAAGCTCTATTACGATGCTGCTTTCGACCTGATCAAGCAAAAGGACTTCGACAAGGCCAGTCAGGCGTTCAACGCCTTCCTGCGCAAGTACCCGAACAGTCAGTACGCCGGAAACGCGCAGTACTGGCTGGGTGAAGTGAACCTGGCCAAAGGTGACCTGCAAGGTGCCAGTCAGGCCTTTGCCAAGGTCAGCCAGTCGTATCCGAAGCACAGCAAGGTGCCTGATTCGTTGTACAAGCTGGCTGATGTCGAGCGTCGGCTTGGGCACACTGACAAGGTCAAGGGCATCCTGCAGCAGGTTGTGACTCAGTATCCTGGCACTTCTGCTGCGCAACTGGCTCAGCGTGATTTGCAGAAGCTGTGAATTGACTGTTTAAAGAAACCCGCGCCTGGCGCGGGTTTTTTTTGGCTTGGGGGTTTGGGTTGGGGGCTTATCCATTTGACGGGGTGAGGCTGCTGGCCCCTTCCGCCCTTACGGCGGGTCACTTTTTTTCTTGGAAAAAAGTAACCAAAAACCGCTTGCTCCTGCATCCGGCCCCTACGCTGCGCTGCGGGGTTCCCTCGCTCCGGTCTTGCTCCGGGAGGACCGCGCTGTACGGCCCATCCTGGGCCTCAGCGCTTTCCGGCCATCCATGGCCTCCACCTCCCTGCGCAAGACCTGCGCTCGGCCTCCTGAGGTCGCAGGTAGATCAAGATCAAGATCAAGATCAAGATCAACAGCCAGGGCAACGGCTGGCGAATCGCTGCGCTCTCGCTTTGTTTGTTTACCAGCGGATTTGTGGGGTGGCTGGCAGGGCTGCGCCCTGCGATTTGCATTGGCAGTACCGGCCTCTTCGCGGGGCAAGCCCGCTCCTACAGGTTTTTGTGAGCGCCTCAGGACCTGTAGGAGCGGGCTTGCCCCGCGAAGAGGCCCGAATATCCACCACCCATACCACTATCATAAACAACAGCAACCCAGACGCCGCCCGTAACTTCGCGACTTCATAGGGACAAAGGTAGTTGTCCGGTGACAACCGCGTGATCCAAGGTTTCTGGACGGATCCCCTCATTTTCCGGTAAAATTTGCGCCCTTTTTCCAATACGCTAACGCGGATAACGCTATGTCGAGTCCGCGACAGTGCCTGACGGAGGCAGACAGCCTGTTTAGCTGTCTCGCCCGTGGCGATCATGCAAGATACCTTACGCATCACCGAAGTCTTTTACTCGTTGCAGGGTGAAACGCGAACGGCTGGGCTGCCCACCGTTTTCGTGCGCCTGACCGGCTGCCCCCTGCGCTGCCAATACTGCGACAGTGCCTACGCTTTCACCGGTGGCACCGTGCGTACCCTCGACGATATCCTCGAACAAGTGGCAGGCTTTCGTCCGCGCTATATCTGCGTGACTGGTGGCGAGCCGCTGGCCCAGCCCAATGCCTTGCCGTTGCTCACCCGGCTGTGCGATGCCGGCTATGAAGTGTCCCTGGAAACCAGCGGCGCGCTGGATATCTCCAAGGTCGATCCGCGGGTCAGCCGGGTTGTTGATCTGAAGACGCCCGGGTCCGAAGAATCCCACCGCAATCGCTACGAGAACATCGAGCTGCTGACCCGCAATGATCAGGTCAAGTTCGTCATCTGTTCGCGCGAGGATTACGACTGGGCGGTTTCCAAACTGATCCAGTACAACCTTGAGCAGCGCGCCGGTGAGGTGCTGTTCTCGCCAAGCCACCATCAGGTCAAGGCCAGCGACCTGGCCGACTGGATTGTCGCCGACAACCTGCCCGTGCGCTTCCAGTTGCAGCTGCACAAGCAGCTGTGGAACGACGAACCGGGCCGCTGATAACGAGGAAACGGAACATGACTGAGAAACGCGCGGTAATTTTGCTGTCCGGTGGCCTCGATTCGGCCACCGTAGTCGCCATGGCCAAGGCCGAGGGCTACAGCTGCTACACCATGAGCTTTGACTACGGCCAGCGCCATCGCGCCGAGCTCGACGCGGCGGCCCGGGTCGCCCGCGACCTGGGCGTGGTCGAGCACAAAGTGATCGGCCTCAACCTTGACGGTATTGGCGGCTCGGCCCTCACTGACAGCAGCATCGACGTACCTGAGGCGCCGAGTGAAGGCATTCCGGTGACGTACGTACCGGCGCGCAACACCGTCTTTCTGTCGCTGGCCCTGGGTTGGGCCGAAGTACTCGAGGCGCGCGATATCTTCATTGGCGTCAATGCCGTGGATTACTCCGGTTATCCGGACTGCCGCCCTGAGTTCGTCGAAGCATTCGAGCGCATGGCCAACCTCGCCACCAAGGCCGGGGTAGAAGGGCAGGGCTTCCGTATTCAGGCGCCACTGCAAAACATGAGCAAGGCGCAGATCGTCCAGGCCGGCATTGCCCGTGGCGTGGACTACAGCCTCACCGTGTCCTGCTATCAGGCCGACGACCAGGGGCGCGCATGCCGCAAGTGCGACAGCTGCCGCCTGCGTGCAGACGGCTTCAAGGCTGCCGGTGTCGAAGATCCAACGCCTTATTTTTGAAATTTTTTATGATGGGGTGTTGATTTCTCGTTAGAAATCAGTATTATACGCGCCATCCAACGGGTCGTTAGCTCAGTTGGTAGAGCAGTTGGCTTTTAACCAATTGGTCGTAGGTTCGAATCCTACACGACCCACCATACGCAGTACGAAAAAGCCCGCCCCGGAAACGGAGGCGGGCTTTTTTCGTTTATGGTGTTCAAAAGCCGAAAGTTACTCCGCCCATTCCGGATCACCGGTAAACACCACCGTGATCCAGCGATCCGGCCCTTCGCCGCCTACCGCATCACCGACCTCGTTGCGCAGCGCATCCCATTCGCCGATGGTCCGCGCTGGCATGTCGGTTGGCACGATGAAGTACAGTTCGATTTCCCGCGAGCGCCCGACCTTGGCCACATAGGCGCGGTACGACTGCAGGCCGTGTTTGCTGACGAAGGCCTGGGCGACACTGTCGACATGCTGCTTGAGGTCGATCGGGGTAACCAGGAAGATCTCCGCCAGCGCTTGGCGCACCACCGACAGCGGCAACGGAATGATCACCAGGCGCACCAGGCCGAGTACCGCCGGGTCGATATACGGCGAGATCCATTCCCAGCGTGTGCCCTGGATAGCCAGGCCGACACAGAAGGCAATCAGCAGCGCCGCGGTAATGCTGGCAGACATCACCCAGCCCTTGACGTCCATGCGTACGAAGTCGGAGTTGAGCGTGCGGTTGGCGCGGGCTTCGACGATGGCGATGGTGACGCAGGCGATCACCGTCAGCACCGCATAGATCAGCGCCAGGCCGAATTCCAGGTCACGGCCGCCTTCGAGCAGGCTGCTGATGGCGTTGATCAGTGCATAGATGGCAACCCCGCTGAGGAGAATGCCGTTGAGCGCCAACACCATCGGTTCAAGGTGCCAGAAACCCATCGAGAAGCGCTCGCGCAGCTTGCGCGACATCTGTGCGCTGGTGACATGGGCGGTGATCAGTTTGACCACCACCAGCGACAGGCCGCTCATGCTTGCGTCGACCAGCGAGTAGACGCCATCGAAGACGATCGAGAACGAGCCTGAGGCAAGGCCGAAGCCAATGCCGATGGTGGCAATGAACAGGGTGACGGCGATGGAGGCGCGGAGCAGGCCTTGTTCGCAGGTCAAGTCGAAGAAGGTGGGTTTGCGTGGTGTATCCATAAGGTGAGCTCTATTCAAGGCGATACTGCTGGGGTGCCGGTGCCGGCCTCTTCGCGGGGCAAGCCCGCTCCTACAGGGTTAGCGGAGATCCTGTAGGAGCGGGCTCGCCCCGCGAAGCGGCCAGCACGGACTAAACGCGGAACTGTTCCATCAATGCCTGCTGCTGGTTGGCCAGCCGATTCAAGGCCTGGCTGACCCGGGCCGACTCATCGGCCTGGCCGGCCAGCGAATCGGTGACATCGCGAATCCCGGCGACGTTGCGGTTTACCTCTTCGGCCACCGCACTCTGCTCCTCGGCGGCCGAGGCAATCTGCAGGTTCATGTCGGTGATCACCGCCACAGCCTCGCCGATCCGCTGCAGGGCGGGCAAGGCCTGTTGCATCTGTCCGGCGCTGTCCTGGGCTTGGCGCTGGCCGTCGTGCATGGCGCCGACGACTTCCCGGGTGCCCTGCTGCAGGCCTTCGATCACCTGGCGAATCTCTTCTACCGAAACCTGGGTGCGTTGCGCCAGGTTGCGTACTTCATCGGCGACCACGGCAAAGCCACGCCCGGCCTCGCCGGCGCGGGCGGCCTCGATGGCGGCATTGAGGGCCAGCAGGTTGGTCTGCTCGGCAATCGCTCGAATCACCTCCAGTACCGAGCCGATCTGCTCGCTACGGCTTTCCAGTGAGCGCGCCTCGGCCATCGCTGCGTTCATGTCGTAGGCCAAGCGGTCGATCGCCGCGCGGGTATCGGCGACGCGTTGCAAGCCCTCGCGACTGGCCTGATCTGCACCACGCGCGGCTTGTGCTGCCTGGGCGGCGTTGTGCGCAACATCCTGGGCGGTGGCGCTCATCTCATTGGCGGCAGTGGCGACCTGCTCGATCTCGCGCTGTTGCTGCTGCATGCCGTTGCTGGTCTGGCTGGCGATTGCCGCGCACTGATCGGCGGTGCCGCGCGCTTCGTCCAGCGAGCCTTTGACCTGGGCGATCACTGGTTGCAGCTTGTCCAGGAAGCGGTTGAACCAGCCTGTCAGTTGGCCCAGCTCGTCCTGCCTGGCATAGTCCAGGCGGCGGGTCAGGTCGCCTTCGCCGCTAGCGATATCGCGCAGGCGCTCAGCCACGACAAGGATTGGTCTCGTGACCCCGCGCGCGGTCAGCCAGACCAGTAGCAGGCCAGCCACGGCGGCCCCCAGACCGATCAGCAGGCTAGTGGTATTAGCTCGCTGGTTGTCAGAGGCCAGGCGTTGATTGAGGGCGACCGCCGGCGCCTGCAGTACCGCTTCGGGCAGCTCCAGCAAAACCTGCCAGGGCGCTATGTCGGGGATCGGTGCGAACGGCCGCGAGATACGCATCTGGCCTTCATCCATGCGCTGTACTGGCTGGCCGGCGTGTATTGCCGCCAGCAGCGCCTGGCCTTGCAGGCCTATCGCCTGTGCGAGTGGCTTGCCCAGTTGCGCGCTGTCGCGGCTATGTGCCGCGAGCAATCCGGCCGGGCTGACGATGCTGACCTGGCCCTGGCCGTCGAACAGTTCCTGGCGACCGGCCAGGCTCAGTTGCTGCAAGTTGTCCAGGCCGATGTCCAGGCCGATCACGCCAATCACCTTGCCGTGGTCCAGCAAGGGCAGGGCGATGCTGGTCATCAATACCTGACGGCCATTGACCTCATCGAAGTAGGGCTCGAGCACACAGGCCCTGGCGGTCTCCTGCGGGCAGGTCAGCCAGCGGTTGTAGGGCAGGCCGTTGCTGCCGACGCGGGTGTCGGCCAGCATCGACTCGGGCATGGCCTCCGCCTCCAGGGTGCCGTGCTGCGGCTGCGACCAGTACAGCGAGAAGCGGCCACTGTCATTGCTGCCCTGGGTGGCCTGGCCGACGAAGCGGGCATCCTGCTGGTCGAGGGCGTTTGGCTGGAACACCAGGTACAGGCCGATCAGGTCGGCATTGCCCGCCAATGCGGCGCGGGCCTGGGTGGTGAGCGCTTCGCGCACGTTTCCGGCGCCTTGCTGCCGGAGTACCTGCACCAGGCGGCTGAAGCCAGTGCCGTACTGGTAGGCATCCATGAAGTAGCGCTGAATACGTAACGCTTGGGTTTCGGCGTGAGCCTGCAAGCGCAGGCGTGCGCTGTGGTCGAGCAGTTCGCTGTTGGCCGCAAACACCTCGGCTGAGCTGCGTCGGGCCTGGGTCAGCGATGTGGCCACCAACAGGGCGACGACCAGCAGCAGGCACAGGCCGGCGAGCAGGGTGATCTTCCACTGGATGGAGAGGCGGCGCAGGAGCATGGGATTTCCTTCTCGAACAGGCCGACGCCCGCGGTCAGGCGGGCGTCGAAGGGAGGTCATTCAGCGATGCAGTTGGGCGGCGCAACGCGGAAGGCCTTGGTCAGCCAGCCCAGGTAGAGCAGCCCCAGCAGGGCCCAGGCGCCGCCAAACAGCAACGAGTGCTCGTTCAGGTCGAGCCAGAGCGAGACGATGATGCAAAAGCCGATGGTCGGCAGTACCAGGTACTTGAGGGTGTTCGCCACGCCCTTGTTGCGCTTCTCGCGCAGGTAGCAGTGGTTGATCACCGACAGGTTGACGAAGCTGAACGCCACCAGCGCGCCGAAGTTGATCACCGAGGTTGCCGTGACCAGGTCGAAGAAGATCGCCGACATCGCCACCAGGCCGACCACCGCGATGTTCACCACCGGGGTCTTGTAGCGTGAGTGCAGTCGGGCAAACACCTTGCTCGGAATCACCCCGTCACGCCCCATCACGTACAGCAGGCGCGATACGCTGGTCTGCGAAGCCAGGCCCGAGGCGATGGTGTTGATCACCGTGCAGGCGATGAACACCGACTGGAACAGCTTGCCGCCGACATACAGGGCAATCTCCGGCAGTGCCGCTTCCTGGTCGTGGAAGCGCTGCATGGTCGGGAAGTAGGCCTGGATGAAGTAGGACACCAGAATGAACACCAGGCCGCCAATCAGCGCGGTCAGAAAGATCGCCCGGGGAATGGTCTTGGCCGGGTCGCGGGTTTCTTCGGACAGGCAGGTCACGGCGTCAAAGCCAAGGAACGAGAAGCAGAGGATGGTCGCGCCGGCGGCGAGGGCGCTGAACTGGGTCTGCGCATCGGCGAAGGGGCTCAGGCTCCAGGCCGTACCCAGGCCTTCGCCGTGGTCAAGGCCGCGTACGCAGAGGTAGATGAACACCGCAATGATCGCCACCTGCACCGCCACGAACAGCGCGTTGAAATGCGCCACCAGATTGATGCTGCGCATATTGACCAGGCTGATCAGGGTGACGAAACCTGCCACCCAGATCCATTGCGGCACTTCGGGGAACATCGCCGAGAGATACAGCTTGGCCAGCAGCGCGTTGACCATCGGCAGCAGCAAGTAATCGAGCAGTGACGACCAACCGACCAGAAAGCCCACGTGCGGGTTGATTGCGCGCTGGGTGTAGGTATAGGCCGAACCCGATTGGGGGAAGCGGCGTACCAGGGTGCCGTAGCTGACGGCGGTGAACAGTACGCCGAGCAGGGCCAGGATATAGGCACTGGGAACATGCCCGGCGGTGATGCCGGAGACGATGCCGAAAGTGTCGAACACGGTCATCGGCGTGAGATACGCCAAACCGATGATCACCACATGCCACAGGCGCAGGGACTTGCGCATCTGGCCGCCGCCGATAGTGTTCTGTTCAGGCTGCATGCGGGTAGCACTCCGGGGCCTGGACAGCGTAGGAGGCGTATTGCGGGCGCGACAAGGTCATGCGGGTGGGCTCCATGTTGTTTACCTTTTATGGTGGAGCGGCAGTTGGCGCGTGCGGCGCGCCTGTGTCAGGTCGTGCTGGGTGGATCTGGGCAGGTGGACGAAGGGTGATCGCGGCGCTGCTTGTCTTTGATCGGCGGGCGCTCGATTGCGTGGTGAAAATAAAAAACGATTAGCCCATTCTCGTCAAGTTAAACATGACAAGGTGTTACGGCAATACGATCGTAATCGGCTATTTAAGCCTTTATGCTGCTTTTTGGTGCATTTTTTGTCTTTTATGATCGATTATGATGTTCGTAAAAATTTACGAATAGAGTTTTGCTCGGAACATTCAGGCAACAATTTCCACACTGATGACGCCGCATCAGGCGATCGTCGGTGCTACCCTTTGCGCCCCCGCGCGACGTCTGTTGCGCCTAGCCCTATGGACAGCACTCGGTTCAATTCATGAAGAAATCAGTAGGCATCCTTTCCGGTCTGGCCGTTGCCATCGCCGTTGCAGCCATCGCTGGCGCCTGGTACACCGGCAAGCAATTGCCTGCCGAGCTGGCCAGCTCGGTCGCCCGCGCCAACCAGGAAATGACCAAGGCCACCACCGGCACCGGCGGCAGCATGGCCCTGGAGTTGGTCTCGTTGGAGCGGCACTTCTTCTCCAGCACCGCGCATTACCGGCTCAAGGCCAAGGATGTCTGGCTAGGCGAGGGCGAGGCGCTGAACTTTGACGTGGGTATTGTCGATCAGCTCGAGCACGGGCCGTTTCCATGGTCGCGGGTCAAGGCCCTGAAGCTGATGCCGGTGATGGTTGCCAGCAACGGCAGCCTGGAAAAGGATGACTACACCGCGGCCTGGTTCAACGCCGCTGGCGACCGGTCGCCGGTCACTGCGCAGGTCAGCGTCGGCTACGGCGGTCACATCGACAGCGATATCCGCCTGGCGCCGGTCAAGTTCAACGAGCCTGATGGCAATACCCTGGACTTCTCTGGCCTGCAGCTGCTGCTCAGCGGCGACAGCGAAGGCAAGGCGGTGAAGATCCACGGCAATGCCGGGCGCTTGGACATGAAACTGGTCGGTGACGACCATCCGCCCGCAAGCTTTACCTTTGAGGGCCTGAAGATCGGCGGCAATCTGGCCAGCACCGGCTATGACATGGTCTATGTCGGCAACCTCGACCTGCTCCTCGGGCAGATCCAGGCGACTCTCGGGCCGAAACAGGAAGTGCTCTTGCTCAAGGGGCTGGAGCAAAACAACCTGTACAGCGCCGAAGGCAAGGACAAGCTCGGTGGGCGTATCGAGTACAAGGTGTCCGACATCAGCTACGCGGGTCGCCAGGTGGGTAGCGCGCAGATGGTAGTGACCCTGAAGTCGCTGGATATTCCCGCACTGCAATCACTGGCCGAGTGGTACCAGACCAAGGTGCCTGAAGTGCAGGAAATGCAGCGCGCCACAGCGGCGGGCGAGCCGCTGCCTTCGTTCAACATGAGCGAGGAAGAGAAGGTCAAGGTTCAAGCCGACTTGCAGAAGCTCCTCGTCGCCAAGCCGAAACTGGCCATCGAGGACCTTTCGTTCAAGACTGCCAATGGCCAGAGCCGCTTCAGCCTGGCGCTGGACTTCGCCAACCCGGCGTCGTTCGATCTGCCGCCTGACCAGCTCGGCAAGCAACTGGTCAGCCAGCTGAAGGGCGAGCTGTCGCTGTCCAAGCCAATGATCGGCGACCTGGCGACCCTGCAGGCCCTGCTTGAAGGCCAGAGCGATGCCCAGGCCATCGCCCAGCAGTCGAGCCAGGCCGGCGAGATGGTCGGCATGATGGCGCTGCAGAGCGGCATGGCCACGGTGAAGGGCGACGACGTAGTGTCGAGCTTGCACTATGCCGATGGCATGGTCGATTTCAACGGCAAGAAGATGACCCTCGAGGAGTTCGCCATGATCCTCGGTGCGCACTTGGCTGCACTGTCGCCGCAGGGCTGATCGTCGTTGGCTGGGCTGGCCCCAATGCCAGTTCGCTAATACCGGGTCGCCGGGTTTGGGGCTGCAGAGCAGCCCCGGCTTCTTGACTGGCTGCAAGTGTGCTGTAGCTGCCGGAGAACGCGGGCAAGCCACAAAAATAGCTTTTGCATTGACCTGATTGTCTGTAGCCTTCGGCGCGATAATAATCCCCGCCCGCAGAGGGCCGTGAGGGCCTGCGTGCCGTCCGGCACCAATAGCCGATCTGCCAGGGCTGGGTGATACACTCGACTGACGCGCACGCGCGCCCGCAGGTCCAGCGATCATGACCCAGATTTCCGAACGCCTGTTGGTTCAAGCTCATCTTGACGCCAAGCAGCCTAATCCCCTGACGCCCGCGCAGGAGGCCGAGTACCGTGCGGCCATCGCCGCCGAGCTCAAGGCCCAGAACGCCGTTCTGGTCGCCCACTTCTACTGTGATCCGGTGATCCAGGCGCTGGCCGAAGAAACCGGCGGGTGTGTCTCCGACTCACTGGAGATGGCCCGTTTCGGCAAGAATCACCCTGCCGATACGGTGATCGTTGCTGGCGTGCGCTTCATGGGCGAGACAGCCAAGATCCTCACCCCGGAAAAACGCATCCTCATGCCGACCCTCGAAGCGACCTGCTCGCTCGACCTGGGTTGCCCGGTAGAAGAGTTCTCGGCGTTCTGCGACAAGCACCCGGAGCGAACCGTGGTGGTCTATGCCAATACCTCTGCTGCGGTAAAGGCCCGTGCCGACTGGGTGGTGACCTCCAGCTGCGCGCTGGAAATCGTCGAGACCCTGATGGACAACGGTGAGACCATCATCTGGGGCCCCGACCAGCACCTGGGTCGCTACATTCAGAAGAAGACTGGCGCCGACATGCTGCTGTGGGACGGTGCCTGCATCGTCCATGAAGAGTTCAAGTCGCGGCAGTTGGCCGACATGAAAGCGCTGTACCCGGATGCCGCGATCCTGGTGCACCCGGAGTCGCCGGAGTCGGTGATCGACCTGGCTGATGCGGTGGGCTCTACCAGCCAGTTGATTGCAGCCGCGCAGACCCTGCCAAACAAGACCTTTATCGTCGCGACCGACAGCGGCATCTTCTACAAGATGCAGCAGCTGTGCCCGGACAAGGAATTCGTTGCGGCGCCGACTGCCGGTAATGGTGGGTCGTGCCGTAGCTGTGCGCACTGCCCGTGGATGGCGATGAATACCCTGGAGCGCTTGCTCGACTGCCTGCAGAAGGGCAGTAACGAGATCCTCGTCGACCCGGCGTTGATTCCGCGGGCGATCAAGCCGCTCAAGCGCATGCTCGACTTCGCCCAGGCTGCGCGGATGAAGCTGTCAGGTAACGCCTGATCTCTGCGTAACGAGGGCCGCTTTGCGGCCCCGGTACACCCATCGTCCTAGCGCATCATGTCCTTGACCATGCGCTGCTGCTCAAGAATCTGCCGCTGGCGCGCATCGATCTGCGACGCCAGGGGGAAGTTGCTCCCCGCCCGCCGCTTGGCAAAATCAAGTTGCTGCACCGCCTGGTCAAAATCGCCGACCAAGGTGAAGTACTCGGCCCGCGCTCGATGCAGGCCAATGGTATTGCCCGACAAACCGCGCACCTCGGCCACCTCGTACCAGACATCCGGATCATCCGGGCGCTTCTTGACCAGATCATCCAGCACCTTCTCCGCTTCGGCTGGCTTGCTCTGCTTGATCAGCAGGTCTGCACGCAGTTGTTGCAGCGGATAATTGCTGGGATACAGGCCGCGCAGCCGCTCGACCCGCTGCTGGGCATCGGCCAGGCGGTTGTTGGTGATGTCCAGGTCGACCTGCGCCAGGTTGTAGGTGAGGTCGTTGGGCGCCTTGGCCAGCAGCGGCTTGAGGTTCTCGCGCGCTTCGTTGAGACGGCCACCCTTGATCTGCGCCAGCGCCAAGCCATAGCGCGCAGCATCGAGGTTGGGATTCTGGTCGAGCTGATCACGAAAGCGCTTGGCCGCAAGCCCTGGGGTCTCTTCATAGGTCAAGGCAACGCGGGCGCGGATCAGCTGGTAGCGCAGGCTGTCCTCGACGCCGCCCTTGGGCATCTGTTCGGCACGGTTGCGGGTGTCGGCGATCCGCGACTCGGTGACCGGGTGAGTCAGGAGAAACTCTGGCGGCTTGGCGCCATAGCGGTACTGCCGCGCCAGACGTTCGAACATGCTCGGCATGGTGCGCGGATCGAAGCCGGCTTTCTCAAGGTTCTGGATGCCGATGCGGTCGGCTTCCTGTTCGTTCTGTCGAGAGAAGCGCCGCTGCTCCTGAATCGCCGCCGCCTGGGTGCCGGCGATCAGGCCGATACCGGCGTCCCCGCCACCGCCCGCCGCCAGTACGATGCCCGCCAGCAGCGCGGCCATCATCGGCAGTTGCATGCGCTGCTGGGCCTCGACCCCGCGAGCGAAGTGGCGTTGCGACAAGTGCGCCAGTTCGTGGGCCAGCACCGAGGCATATTCGCCTTCGCTCTGGGCATTGAGAAACAGCCCGCCGTTGACCCCGACGATCCCGCCGGGGGCGGCGAAGGCGTTGAGTTCGCGGCTGTCGATCAGGATGAATTCCAGGCGTCGGTCCTGCAGTTGGCTGGTTTCAGCCAGCTTGTACACGCTGGTCTCGACGTAGTCCTTGAGCTGCGGGTCGTTCAACTGCTTGACGTTGCCCCGCAGCAGGCTCAGCCAGGCACGGCCAAGTTCATGCTCCTGTTGCGGTGAAACGATGGCAGAACTGGCATCGCCCAGTGACGGCAGGTCGTCGGCATGGCCGGGGACGGCCATCAGGCAGGCCAGCGTCAGCAGGGTGGGGCGCAGTAGATTCATGCATGAAGCTCGCGTCGGGTCAAAGATCCCTACTGTAGCCCGCTCACACCTTGGCGACCAGTGGCGGTATCCTACGAAGCTTGTCTGCCATGCACTGTTGTCCCCGCCAGGAGCCCCCTCGGATGATTGATACCCTGACCTGCGACGCCGAACTCGACGCCAGCGGGCTGAACTGCCCCTTGCCACTGCTCAAGGCAAAAATGGAACTCAATCGCCTGGCCAGCGGCGCAGTGCTCAAAGTGATTGCCACCGACGCCGGTTCGCAACGCGACTTCAGCACTTTTGCCCGCTTGTCCGGTCATACGCTGCTGCACGAAACGGCCGAGTCCGGCACCTATACCTACTGGCTGCGCAAGGCCTGAGTTTTCTCCCAAGGATCGTCAATGTTCAAAGTGCTTCGCGACTGGATGCAGCGCTACTTCTCCGACGAGGAGGCGGTGGTGCTGGCGGTCCTGCTGTTCCTGGCTTTCACTGCGGTACTGACCCTGGGCGGCATGCTCGCGCCGGTGTTGGCGGGGCTGGTCCTGGCCTTTCTCATGCAGGGGCTGGTCAACGCCCTGGAGCGGCTGAAGGTACCCAGCGGTGTTGCGGTCGGGGTGGTGTTCGCCCTGTTCATGGGGGCCTTGGCGGTGTTTCTGCTGGTGCTGGTGCCGCTGCTCTGGCATCAGTTGATCACGCTGTTCAACGAGTTGCCGGGGATGCTCGGCAAATGGCAGTCGCTGCTGTTGCTGCTGCCAGAGCGTTATCCGCACCTGGTGAGCGACGAGCAGGTGCTGCGCGCGATCGAGTCGGTGCGCGGCGAGATCGGCAAGTTCGGCCAGTGGGCGTTGACCTTCTCCCTGTCGAGCCTGCCGCTGCTGGTCAACGCCATGATCTACCTGGTGCTGGTGCCGATCCTGGTGTTCTTCTTCCTCAAGGACCGCGAGCTGATCGCCCGTTGGGTCAGCGGTTACCTGCCGCGTGAGCGCACCCTGCTGACGCGGGTGGGCGAC
Organism: Pseudomonas sp. BP8; assembly: GCF_017875955.1. Lineage (GTDB taxonomy): Bacteria > Pseudomonadota > Gammaproteobacteria > Pseudomonadales > Pseudomonadaceae > Aquipseudomonas. The sequence continues at coordinate 2,005,037 of NZ_JAGINK010000001.1, forward strand.
GAGATGAACCGGCAGATCGCCAACTATATTCGCGGCAAGGGCATCGAGATCCTGATCTGTGGGATCGCCACCTACATCGCCTTTATCAGTCTGGGGCTCAACTACGCAGCGTTGCTGGCGCTGTTGGTGGGGCTGTCGGTGGTGGTGCCGTATGTGGGGGCGGTGGTGGTGACCGTGCCGGTGACGCTGATCGCGCTGTTCCAGTGGGGCTGGGGTGATCAGTTCATCTACCTGATGGCGGTGTACGCGATCATCCAGGCGCTGGATGGCAACGTGCTGGTGCCGCTGTTGTTCTCCGAGGCGGTCAGCCTGCACCCGGTGGCGATCATCTGCGCGGTGTTGCTGTTTGGCGGGCTGTGGGGCTTTTGGGGGATCTTCTTTGCGATCCCGCTGGCGACCTTGTTCAAGGCCGTGCTGGATGCCTGGCCGCGGCAAGAGCCAGCGGTAGCACCGCTGCTCTGATCACTGGGGCCGCTCCCGCGGGATCGCACGCCTCAATGGGCTGCGCCAACCTTGTGCGAGCGGCCTTGTGTCGCGAAAGGGCTGCGCAGCAGCCCCAACCGATCTCAAGCCTTGTGCAGGGCCTCAGCCGCTGCCAGCACGGCATCGACATGCCCCGGCACCTTCACCCCACGCCATTCCTGACGCAGTACTCCATCCTTGTCGATCAGGAAGGTGCTGCGGTCCACCCCCAGGTATTCCTTGCCATACAGCTTCTTCAGCTTGATCACATCGAACAGCTGGCACAGCGCCTCGTCCTTGTCGCTGATCAGCTCAAAGGTAAAGCCCTGCTTGGCCTTGAAGTTCTCATGCGACTTGATGCCGTCGCGCGATACGCCAAACACCACGGTATTGGCAGCCTGGAACGCTGCATGCTGATCGCGAAAGCCTTGGCCTTCGGTGGTGCAGCCCGGGGTGCTGTCCTTCGGGTAGAAGTACAAAACCACTTGCTGACCCTTGAGTTCAGCGAGGCTCACAGCCTGGCCGCTGGTGGCCTGGGCCTGGAAATCGGCAACGGGTTGGTCGAGTGCTACGGCCATGGGAGTTTCCTTACATCGGGTTCTGTGGGCGCCACGGTTCGATCAGCGCATCCAGGTTCAGTGCGTCGGCAAAGTCCAGGAACTGGTCACGCAGCCAGCTGATCTGGGTGCCGGCCGGCAAGACCACGGTGAACTGGGCATTGAGCATGCTGCTGCCAGTCTGCGGGGCCAGGTAGGTATCGCAGGTCATGGCTTCCAGCTCGACCTGATGGTCAAGGAAGAACTGGCACAGCTCGTTGATGATGTCCGGGCGGTAGGCAGCGCTGACATACGCCACATAGGGCAGGGCCTGCGGGCGCACTTCCTGATCGGCGCTACGCACCACGTCGAGGGTCAGGCCGTGCTTCTTGCCCAGGCCCGGCAGGGTGGCTTCGAGGCGCGCCAGGGCGTCCCAGCTGCCCCCGACCTGCAAGACCAGGGCACTGGTTTCACCATGGCGCGACAGGCGCGAGGTGACCACCGCGCAGCGATTGTCGACGGCGGCACGGCTGAGGACATTGGCCAGCTCCATGGGATTAGGGCCCAAGGCACTGATGACAAGGAATTGTTCGCGGACTGTGGGGGTGGACATGCAGCATTCCTAAAGCGATGAGCGGTCGGGGCAGGACGGGGGCTAGCCTCCTTTCTGCAGGGTCCCGGGCCGGTATGGGCGGTCATGGACGCACGCGGGGAGCACTGTCGACGGCCCGACGGGCCGCGCTGCACCGATCAAAGGATCAAGGGTATCGAAAAGCCGCGCCGAGGGGAATGCTCCGCCCGCCAGCTTCGCTTGTGCAAGGCCGGTAGCGCCAGTACCATTACCGCTCTCTTTTTCCGGCAGGAGCAGTTACATGATTGCGGGCAGTATGGTGGCATTGGTCACACCCATGGATGCACAAGGGCGTCTTGATTGGGATAGCCTCGGCAAACTTGTAGACTTCCACCTGGAAAAAGGCACTCACGCGATCGTCGCCGTCGGTACCACCGGCGAGTCGGCAACCCTTGATGTCGAAGAGCACATCCAGGTCATCGAGTTCGTGGTCAAGCGGGTTGCCGGGCGTATCCCGGTCATCGCTGGCACCGGTGCCAACTCCACCTCCGAAGCCGTGCACCTGACCCAGAACGCCAAGAATGCCGGCGCCGACGCCTGCCTGTTGGTAGTGCCTTACTACAACAAGCCGACCCAGGAAGGCCTGTACCTGCACTTCAAGCACATCGCCGAATCGGTCGACATTCCGCAGATTCTCTACAACGTTCCCGGCCGCACCTCCTGCGACATGCAGGCCGAGACCGTGATCCGCCTGTCGAGCGTGCCGAACATCATCGGCATCAAGGAAGCCACCGGCGACCTGGCCCGGGCCAAGGCCATCCTCGACGGCGTCAGCAAGGACTTCATCGTGCTGTCTGGCGATGACCCGACTGCAGTCGAGCTGATCCTGCTGGGCGGCAAGGGCAACATCTCCGTCACCGCCAACGTCGCCCCGCGCGAAATGGCCGATCTGTGCGAGGCCGCCCTTGAGGGCAATGCCGAGAAGGCCCGCGCGATCAACGAACAACTCATGCCGCTGCACAAGGACCTGTTCTGCGAGGCCAACCCGATTCCGGTGAAGTGGGCACTCGTGGAGATGGGCTTGATGCATAAAGGTATTCGCCTGCCACTGACCTGGCTGAGCGACAATTGTCACGAAAAAGTCCGTACTGCCTTGAGCCAGTCCGGCGTACTGGTTTAATCGAGGAAGTACACCGCATGAAGCGACTGGCTGGTCTTTCCGCCCTTGCCCTGATCATTTCCAGCACCAGCGGTTGCGGGTGGCTGTGGGGCGAAGAGGGTTATTTCCGCGACCGCGGCAGCGACTACCTGCAGGCGCAACCGACCGCTGCCATGCAGCTGCCGGCCGACGCTACCAACGTCAAGCGCCTCGATCCGCTGTTGCCGATCCCGCGTAACGTGGCTGACGACACCGCCACCGGCGAGTACGAAGTGCCGCGTCCACAGCCGCTCTCGGCGGGTGCCGATGTCAGCGATTTCAGCCTGCAACGCAGCGGCAACAACCGCTGGGTGCTGGCCCAGCGCTCGCCTGCCGAAGTCTGGCCGGTGGCGCACCAGTTCTTCGAAGACAACGGTTTCCGCATCGCTGAAGAGCGCCCGCAGACCGGCGAATTCACCACCACCTGGCAGCGCTTCGACGAGCTTTCGGCGTCGCTCGGCCAGCGTCTGGCCAGCTCTGCCAGTAGCGCAGAAAGCGAAGTCCGCGTGCGTGTGCGCATGGAGCCCGGCGTGCAGCGCAACACCTCCGAGGTGTACGTGGTCAGCGTTGAGCGTGCAGCCGGCAGCACTGCCGACAGCGACTTCCCGTCCAGCTCGACCAATACCGGCGTCGATGCCCTGCTGGTCGACGAAATGCTCGCCAGCATGAACCGCAGCGCCGAGAAGGGCGGTTCGGTATCGCTGTTGGCCGCGCGTGATTTCGATGCGCCGAGCCGCGTCAGCCTGAGCGAAGACGGCAGCGGCAACCCAGTGCTGTACCTGGGTTCCGACCTGGACCGTGCCTGGTCTGGCGTAGGCCGTGCGTTGGAGCAGGGCGAGTGGCGCGTCGAAGACATCAACCGCAGCCTGGGCCTGTACTACATCAACTTGTCCGAGAAGCCTGACGACAAGCAGAACCAGCCTGGCTTCTTCAGCCGCCTGTTCGGCAGCGAGCCGACCAAGGAAGAGCGCGAAGAGCGTGCCGAGCGTTATCAGGTGCGCCTGAGCAAGGTCGGTGAAAGCGTGCAGGTTACCGTCGAGAAGAACATCAACACCGTGGCTCCGGCCGATGTCGCCCGCCGCGTGCTGAGCGTCATTCAGGACCACCTGGGTTAAGTGCGCTTCGCAGTACTCGGAAGCGGCAGTCAGGGCAATGGCACGCTGATCGCCAGTGGTGACACGTTCATCCTGGTCGATTGCGGGTTTTCCCTGCGTGAAACCGAGCGGCGCCTGGCGCTGCTCGGGGTTGCCCCGGCGCAACTCAGTGCGGTGCTGGTCACCCATGAACATGCCGACCACGTGCATGGCGTAGGCTTGCTGTCGCGGCGCTACAATGTACCGGTCTACCTCAGCCAGGGCACCTTGCGCGGTTTGCGCAAGCCGGTGGAGGTGGCCGGTTTTCTCGGTTGTGGCGACAGCGTGAGCATTGGTGCGCTGCAAGTCAGTGCTGCGCGGGTCGAGCACGATGCGCTCGAGCCCTTGCAGTACGTGATCAGCGACGGTCGCCGGCGCTTCGGCATGCTGACCGACCTTGGCTGTTACGACAGCAGGTTGCTGGAGCGCTACCAAGGCCTGGATGCCTTGCTGATCGAGGCCAATCACTGCCGTGATCTACTGGCTCGCGGTCATTACCCGCGTTTTCTCAAGCTACGGGTGGGCGGCAGCCAAGGACATTTGAACAACCACCAGGCCGCAAATCTGGTGGCCGAGCTGGGTTGGCAGCACCTGCAGCACCTGGTGCTGGCTCACCTCAGCAGCAAGAACAACCTGCCACAACTGGCCCGCCAGTGCTTCGTCGACACCTTGGGGTGCGACCCGGACTGGCTTCAGGTGGCGAATCAGGAACACGGGCTCGACTGGCGCGAAATCGCCTAGCCCACCTACTCAAGCAAGCGGAGCCCAATCATGGAAAAACGCGAAGAACTCTACCGCGGCAAGGCCAAATCGGTTTACAAGACCGATGACGCCGACCGCTTGATCCTGCTGTTCCGTAACGACACCTCGGCGTTCGACGGCAAGCGTATCGAACAGCTCGACCGTAAGGGCATGGTGAACAACAAGTTCAACGCCTTCATCATGCAAAAACTGGAAGAAGCCGGTGTGCCGACCCAGTTCGACAAGCTGCTGGGCGACAACGAGTGCCTGGTGAAGAAGCTCGACATGATCCCGGTCGAATGCGTCGTGCGTAACTACGCCGCTGGCAGCCTGGTCAAGCGCCTGGGCGTTGAAGAGGGCATCAAGCTCGAGCCATCGACCTTTGAGCTGTTCCTCAAGAACGACGAGAAGGGCGACCCCTTCATCAACGAATCCCACGTCGTTGCGTTCGGCTGGGGCACCGCCGAGCAGTTGGTGGAAATGAAGAAGCTGTCGCTCAAGGTCAACGAAGTGCTGAACAAGCTGTTCGATGACGCCGGCTTGCTGCTGGTCGACTTCAAGCTCGAGTTCGGCGTATTCCATGGCCAGATCGTCCTCGGTGACGAGTTCAGCCCGGACGGCTGCCGCCTGTGGGACAAAGAAACCCGCGAGAAGATGGACAAGGACCGCTTCCGCCAGGGTCTGGGCGGCGTGATCGAAGCCTACGAAGAAGTTGCCAAGCGTCTGGGCGTGCCGCTGTAAGGCACGCATTGACGCAAGCGTTTGATACCACGCGAATTTTTTAAAAAAAAGGTTTGCGTTTGGCGAAATCGCTGGTATGATTCGCGCCATTGGAGAGATGCCGGAGTGGTCGAACGGGACGGATTCGAAATCCGTTGTACTGGCAACAGTACCTAGGGTTCAAATCCCTATCTCTCCGCCATACATCGAAAAGCCCCGCAGATGAAAATCTGCGGGGCTTTTTCGTTTCTGGATTGCACGCCAGGCATGAAGCTCATGTTTTCATTGTGGAGGCTGCAAAGCAGCCGAAGCGTACTCAAGCCAGACGCGATTACAGAAGGCTTTGAGCGGCCGCCTTTGGGCTGCTATGGAGCAGGTGAGTCCAGAGGCTTGTCCATATTTCTTCCTCTTCAATTCGATTAGTTATCCGATCAGTGCTTTGACTGAATTCGACTTAACGCAACTTCGACCAAGCTACGGGCGTTGTCGATTTCGTGCATGGTCGCGAGAGTGAGAACTTGGCCGGGTGGTTTGGTGTGCAGTAGAACCGTTTGTTGGGCAACGGTTAGGGCTTAGACCAGGTACTCCGAGATCTGGACGAGGATGTCTTCGAGAGAGTGGGTGGAGTCGCTTGAGTAGCAGGGTGGATCGGGAACGATTTTTAACATAGTAATCCCTGAGCGGTTGGGAGCCGTCCACCACAAGCTGTCAAACCAATGGAGGCAGCCGTACGCAGGTTGACAGACCGAGGCTCAGGATCTCGGCGCACACGAATGTGCCCCACGGACGGCTGCCATAAAGCAGTCACCGGATTCTGAGCTCAGCCTGTCAAAGCTGGTCGTTGAATTGGCAACGACCAGGCGAGACTAGGGCGAGTCCTGAGCAGTGGCAACGGCTTGGAGGCGGTATTAGTGTGTTTAGGAAATGGACTACAGGGAATGGGGAAAATCTGATTAATAGTTGTAAGACGTGACACTCACGGCCTCTGCTTGGTCGTTGCTGAGTTTTTTAGTGAGTCTAGGCGTATTATTCTGGCTTCGTCACCGAGGCGAGCAATACTGGGTCGCTGTGCGCCCTTTTCCAACCGGTATGGCGCTCTGGCCGCTCCCACGACTATTGTGTATGCCTTCAGGCGACGCCGTTCTCTTGTGGAAGATTGGCCAGCCCTTCGGGCTGCGCTGTCGCGCAGAGAACAAAGCCCGTAGATGCGGCGCATCCCCTGTAGGAGCGGGCTGGCCCCGCGAAGAGGCCGGTCCAGCCACCGTGGTGTATGGCACCGGCTTCGCCGGTTTCGCGGGGCAAGCCCGCTCCTACAGGGTTCAGCTAAATCAATGAGTTAGCGTTTGTTGTTTGAGCGCGGCCATGTCGGAGCGCCGGACCGGTCGGAAAGGTCTGCAAGGCAGCCCAGGCGTACTTAAAACAGACGCTATTTCAGAAGGCTTTGAGCGGCCCGGCTTTTGGGTTGCTATGGGGCAGGTGAATCCACTGGCTTCATCAACCCATGCATCACGTCTCGCGATAAGGCTTTAGCCATGCCGGTAAGATAATGCACGGCGGTATGCAAGGTCGGCGCATTGGCCAGGTCTTTTGCATCATTATCCTTGTCCATGTTTCTTCCTCTTCAATTCGATTAGTTAGCCATTTATTGCTTTGACTGAATTCGACTTAATGCAACTTCGACCAAGCTACAAGCGTTGTCGATTTCGTGCAGGGTCGCGAGAGTGAGAACTTGGTCGGGTGGTTTGGTGTGCAGCAGAACCGTTTCTTGGGCGATGGTTAAGGCTCAGGCATGCTGTCAAACAAGAGGGTGGCAGCTGTACACGGGTTGACAGACCGAGGATCCCAGAGAACCCGGCGCACACAAGGTGCCCCGCGTACAGCCGCCATGAACGGAGTACGTGCTCGGGGATCTGTTAGGCCTGTCAAAGCCGGTCGTTGATTTGGCAACGACCAGGCGAGACTAGGGCGAGTCCGGAGCAGTGGCAACGGCTTGGAGGCGGTATTAGTTTGTTTGGGAAATGGACTACAGGGAATGGGGAAAATCTGATTATTAGGTTGTAGGACTGGCGCCGCTTTCGCGGGGCAAGCCCGCTCCTACAGGGTCCGCGTCGCTCACCAGCTGTGCGATCTGCACAGCGCCTGTAGGAGCGAGCTTGAGCCGCGAAGAGGCCATAACTGACACAACAGAAACTGTCGTTCCACTCAATATACAGTTTGGTCCTCAATCAATTAAATCACCGGTCAACAAGTGCGCGTCTGCGCTGATTTGATCATCTTCCCCGATTCCGGTAAGCTGCGCCGCGCTTTCAGTATGATAGCGCGTCATAATTTAAAGGACTTAGTATGAAAAAGCTGTTCAAAGCTACCGTTGCTGTAGCAGTCGTATCGGGTGTTGCACTGCTGTCGGGTTGCACCGGCCAAGTCTACAACCAGCAAAAGAATTGCTCTTACGACTACCTGTTCCACCCTTCGGTTTCTGTATCTAAAATTATTGGCGGCTGCGGCCCGATCGATAAACTGCCTCAACAGCAGTAATTTTAGAGGTTGTCCGACTGAACCGACTACGGTTTAGTCCAAGACCCCCTGCCATTCACGTGGCAGGGGGTTTTTGTTTGCGGGCTGCGCGGCCGCTTCGCGAGCTAGCCACCAGGGCGCGGCGTTCGGTCACTGAGGCATCGCGCCACCTTGCGCCCATCCCCGCAATTTGTTTGTGCTGGCATTTCAGTTACAATCGGAAAAACGTTTCAGCCCTGGCCGGTCATTTCGACCCGAGGCTGGCGTCCCTGTTTCTAAGCTGCTGACTCCAATGATCAATAACAAGCGCGCGCTGAAGGACATGGAACAACGAGGCCCCGCCTAGGCCTTCCTTACGTGCTAACGATTGGAATTGATCAATGTTCAAGAAAGCTGGCAAGACCCTGCTGGGTCTGGCTGTCGCAGCGACCCTGATGCAGGCGCACGCTGAAGAAGCCAAGAAAGTCGACGTGCTGCTGGTCGGCGGCGGCATCATGAGTTCGACCCTGGCGGTCTGGCTCAACGAGCTCGAGCCGAGCTGGTCGATGGAGATGGTCGAGCGCCTCGACGGCGTCGCCGAAGAAAGCTCCAACGGCTGGAACAACGCCGGTACCGGCCACTCGGCCCTCGCCGAGCTGAACTACACCCCGGAAGACAAAGACGGCAACGTCAATATCTCCAAGGCCATCGAGATCAACGAAGCCTTCCAGATTTCGCGTCAGTTCTGGTCGTGGCAAGTGCGCCAGGGCGTGCTGAACAACCCGCGTTCGTTCATCAACAGCACCCCGCACATGAGCTTCGTCTGGGGCGATGACAACATCAAGTTCCTCAAGAAGCGTTACGATGCGCTGCAGGCCAGCCCGCTGTTCCGCCCGATGCAGTACTCCGAAGACCACGCGCAGATCGCCAAGTGGGTTCCGCTGATGATGGAAGGGCGCGACCCGAGCCAGAAGCTCGCCGTGACCTGGACGCCGATCGGTACCGACGTCAACTTCGGCGAGATCACCCGTCAGTTCGTCAAGCACCTGCAGACCCGCCCGAACTTCGACCTGAAGCTGTCGAGCGAAGTCCAGGACATCACCCGCAACAAGGACGGCTCCTGGCACGTCGAGTACAAGAACCTCAAGGACGGTACCCAGACGGCTACCGACGCCAAGTTCCTGTTCATCGGTGCTGGTGGCGGCGCGTTGAAACTGCTGCAGAAGTCGGGCATTCCTGAAGCCAAGGAATACGCAGGCTTCCCGGTCGGCGGTTCGTTCCTGGTGACCGAGAACCCGACCGTAGCCATGCAGCACATGGCCAAGGCCTACGGCATCGCGTCGACCGGCGCGCCACCCATGTCGGTACCGCATCTGGACACCCGCGTGCTGGACGGCAAGCGAGTCATCCTGTTTGGCCCATTCGCGACCTTCTCGACCAAGTTCCTCAAGAACGGCTCGTACCTCGACCTGCTGAGCAGCACCACGCTGCACAACGTATGGCCGATGACCAAGGTGGGTGTCGAGCAGTACCCGCTGGTCGAGTACCTCGCTGGCCAGCTGATGCTGTCTGATGACGACCGCTTCGCCGCGCTGCAGACCTACTTCCCGCACGCCAAGAAAGAAGACTGGCGCCTGTGGCAGGCCGGTCAGCGCGTGCAGATCATCAAGCGTGATGAAGAGAAGGGCGGCGTGCTCAAGCTGGGCACCGAAGTCGTTACCTCGCAGGACCGCAGCATTGCTGGCCTGCTGGGCGCCTCGCCAGGTGCTTCGACCGCTGCGCCGATCATGCTCAACGTGCTCGAAACCGTGTTCAAGGAAAAAGTCGCGACGCCTGAGTGGCAAGCCAAGCTGCACGAGATCGTGCCGAGCTACGGCACCAAGCTGAACGACTCGCCGGCCGCTGTGCAGAAAGAGTGGAACTACACTGCTGAGACCCTGCAGTTGGGCAAGCCGCCGGTAATTGATCAGAGCGTGGGTGCCGATGCCGCGCCGAGCACGCCGGTCGAGAGCAATCCTGCCAGCGACATGGCGCTGTAACCAAGCGCAGGGGCGGCTGATGGATGCCGCTCACTACCGGCCTCTGGAAGAGGCTGGCAGCTTCGCCTGAAAAACCACGCGCATTGACTGCGCGTGGTTTTTTTTGGGGCTTCATAGGGGCCGCATACCAGGGCGAAGCCCGTGCCATCCAGTGTGGTGTCTGCTTCGCGTGCCAGGCAGTGCTCAGCTGGTTCGAGGAGCAGGTGGAGCAGACCACCGGCGCCCGCTGAGGGGTTAGTGGGAGTGGCGCGGCATGCCGCCCTCGCGGGCGATCACTTTCATGTGCAGGGTCGCCGGCTCCAGGCAGCCGCCGGTGGACAGCTGGCCGACCAGTTGGCGATACAGCTCCTGCCAAGGCGTCTGCGAGTTCAGCACGGGTGGCGTCCAGGCGGCGCGGCGGCGGGCCATTTCCGCTTCATCAACCAGCAGGTCGACGCGCCGGTCGTTGAGGTCGACGCGCAGCCGGTCGTTGGTTTGCAGCAGGGCCAGGCCGCCACCCACCGCCGCTTCGGGTGACATGTTGAGGATCGACGGGCTGGCCGAGGTGCCGCTCTGGCGGCCGTCGCCCAGGCACGGCAACGAGTCGATGCCGCGTTTGATCAGCGCTGCCGGCGGGGCCATGTTGACCACCTCGGCGCTGCCTGGATAACCGACGGTGCCGGCGCCACGGATGACCAGGATGCAGCGCTCGTCGATGTCCAGCGCCGGGTCGTCGATCCGCGCGTGGTAGTCCTCGGGGCCTTCGAAGACGATCGCCCGCGCCTCGAAGCTGTTCTCCTGGCCAGGCTCGGACAGGTAGGTTTGGCGGAAGGCTTCGCCCACCACCGACATCTTCATGATCGCGCTGTCGAAGAAATTGCCGCTGAGCACGATGAAGCCTGCGCCGTGCTTGAGCGGGGCGTCGTAAGGAAGGATCACCTCGCGGTTGCTGGTGACCGCGTCGCCGACGATCTGGCCGATGGTCTTGCCACTGACCGTGGCGCAGTCCTCATGCAGGCGCCCGGCCTTCTGCAACTCGTGCATCACCGCTGGCACGCCGCCTGCGCGGTGGAAGCCTTCGCCCAGGTACTTGCCAGCCGGCATGCAGTTGACCAGCAGCGGCACGCTTTCGCCGACGCGCTGCCAGTCGTCCAGGGACAGCTCGATACCCATGTGCCGGGCGATGGCGATCAGGTGCGGCGGGCAGTTGCTCGAGGCGCCCAGGGCCGAGGCGACGGCGATGGCGTTCTCGAACGCCTGATGGGTCATGATCGAGGACGGGCGCACGTCCTGCAGGACCAGCTCGCAGATGCGCCGGCCGGTGGCATAGGCCATCTGGCCCCGTTCGCGATACGGCGCCGGGATGCTCGCGCAGCCGGGCAACGACATGCCCAGCGCTTCGGCCAGGGCGTTCATCGACAGTGCGGTGCCCATGGTGTTGCAGTGGCCCACCGACGGCGAGGCGGCCGTGGTCATCTCCATGAAGCCTTCGTAGTCGATCTCACCGGCCGCCATCAGGTTGCGGGCATGCCAGAGCACGGTGCCTGAGCCGATCAGCTGGCCCTTGTGGTGGCCGTCGAGCATCGGCCCGCCGGAGAGGACGATGGCCGGCAGGTCGGTGGTGGCCGCGGCCATCAGGCAGGCCGGGGTGGTCTTGTCACAGCCGGTGGTCAGCACCACGCCGTCGAGCGGATAGCCGTGGAGGATCTCCACCAGGCCGAGGTAGGCCAGGTTGCGGTCGAGGGCGGCGGTGGGGCGCCGGCTCTGCTCGGCAATCGGGTGCACCGGAAACTCCATGGGGATGCCGCCGGCGTCGCGGATGCCGGCCTTGACCCGTTGCGCCAGCTCGATGTGGTGGCGGTTGCACGGGGTCAGGTCACTGCCGGTCTGGGCGATGCCGATGATTGGCCGACCGGACTGCAGCTCTTCGCGGGTCAGACCGTAGTTCATGTAGCGCTCGACATACAGAGCGGTCATGTCGGCGTGGCTGGGGTCGTCGAACCATTGCTGGCTGCGCAGGTGGCGTTTTGGCGTGTGGCTCATCTCAAGTCTCTCTTGTCTTTATGGGGCGCAGATCAGCGTTGCAGAACGCTGGCGTGTGCGGGAACGGTGGAGGTGGCGGCGCCACGTCCGATCGCGTCATCGAGCAGGGTCAGGTCTCGCCCGCGGGTTTCGGTCGACAGCAACGTGCCGAGCAGGGTAAGCCCGGTCAGGGCCAAGGTATACAGCGCGAGCACCCAATAGGCGCCACCGGCCAGGCCGACCAGGAAGATCCCCAGGATCGGCGCCAGGCCGCCAGAGAGCATCGCGCCGATTTCCCGCGACAGCGCCACCCCGGAATAGCGATAGCGGTTGCCGAACAGTTCGGTGAAGTGCGCGCACTGGGCGCCAAGCATGCTGTTGGCGGCCAGGGCGAAACCGCCGACCACGGCGACGCAGACCAGGGTCGGATCGCCGCTGTCGATCATCCACCACGACGGCAGCGCCCACAGTGCGCCGAACAGCGCACCGCCGCGGTACACCGCCAGGCGTCCGTAACGGTCGGAGAGGGCGCCGAACAGTGGCGTGGTGAAGATACTGACGATGCTCGCCGCGAGCACCGCGTTGGTGCCGATACCGGCCAGGTTGGCGCCGCTCTCGCCAAGGTGGCGGCTGGCGAAGCCTGTCAGAAAGGCGATCGAAACGGTGGCGTAGAGGGTCGAGCAACCGGTTTCGGCCATGCGCATCAAGGTGGTCGCCAGCAGCGGTCGCCGGGCGTTGCGCAGCACGGCGCGCATGGGCGACTCGATGACCTGCTGGCTCTGGCTGAGCTGTTGGAACACCGGGCTCTCCTTGAGCTTCAGGCGAATCCATACGGCCATGAAGATCAGCACCACGCTGGCCAGAAACGGCAGGCGCCAGCCCCAGTCGAGCAGTTGCTCCGGGGTCAGCGTGGCCTGCAGCACGCGGAAGGTGATGGTCGCCAGGGCCAGCCCGCTGAACACTCCGATGAACGGCAGCGCGGCATAGAACCCGCGGCGCTCGCGCGGGGCCAGCTCGGCCATCAGCGTGGCCGCGCCGGTCTGTTCGGCGCCGGCGCCAAAGCCTTGCAGCAGGCGCAGCAGCACCAGCAGCACCGCCCCGACCGGGCCGGTGGGGAGCAGGCCGATCAAGGTGGTGGCGGTGCCCATCAGGGCGATGGTCAGCAGCAGGACCAGCTTGCGCCCCTTTCGATCCCCCAGCGAACCGAAGAACAGCCCGCCGAACGGCCGCGCCAGAAACCCCGCGCCGTAGGTGGCGAAGCTCGCCAGCAGGGCGCCGGTGGTGCCCAGCGAGGGGAAGAAGATATGGCCGAAGACCAGCGCCGAGGCCAGCCCGTAGAGGGCAAAATCGTAGTACTCCAGGGCACTGCCGACGGCGCCGGTGTAAATGGCCCGGCGCAGCTGGCGCGGATCGGGCGTGGGGGTAGGGGTGGCCTCGGGTTGCATGGTCTGCCTCGCTTGTTGTTGTTATGGGGACGGCGCTCGAGCGGCTCAGCGGTTCAGCAGGCCTCGCGCGGCCAGGTTGCGCATCAGCGCGCCGAGGCCGAAGGTCCACGGCGCGGCCTGGTCGCTGCAACTGACCTGGTTGTGCAGGGCACCGAGCAGCGGGCTGGCGATGCGCACCTGGTCACCGGCCTTGTGGGTGAACCCGGCGCCTGGATGGTCGCGGTCTTCGGTGGGCGCGAACAGGGTGCCGAGGAACAGCACAAAGCCGTCGGGATACTGGTGGTTGCCGTTGACGGTCTGGCTCACCAGGTCTTCGGGGTCGCGGCTGATCTGGTCCATCGAACTGCTGCCGGCGAGCACGAAGCCATCGCTGCCGCGCACTTCCAGCTCGACCACGCAGTTGCGCACCGCATCGAGGTCGAAGGTCTCGTCGAACAGGCGGATGAACGGGCCGATCGCGCAGGACGCGTTGTTGTCCTTGGCCTTGCTCAGCAACAGCGCGCTGCGCCCCTCGAAGTCGCGCAGGTTGACGTCGTTGCCGAGGGTCGCGCCGTGGATCCGGCCGCGGCTGTCGACCACCAGCACCACTTCGGGTTCGGGGTTGTTCCATTGCGAGCCGGGGTGCACGCCGATCACCGCACCGCTGCCGACGGCGGCCATTACCGGGGCCTTGGTGAACACCTCGGCGTCCGGGCCGATGCCCACTTCCAGGTATTGCGACCACAGGCCTTGCTCGATCAACAGCGCCTTGAGCGCCTGCGCCTGCTCGGAGCCGGGCTTGACCGCGCGCAGGTTGTCACCGATCACCGCGCAGACGGTGGCGCGCACGGCCTCGGCGCGGGCGGCGTCACCCCCGGCCTGCTCCTCGATCACCCGTTCGATCATGCTCGCGGCAAAGGTCACGCCGGCGGCCTTGATCACCTGCAGGTCGAGCGGCGGCAAGAGGTGGGCACGGCTGGCGTCGGGCTGGTCGCCGCTGTTGGTCAGCAGGGCCTCGAGGCTGCCGACGAAACGCCCCGGGGTGGCCCGCAGCGCCGCCAGCGGGGCGTCGCATTCGAACAGTTCGCTGAGGGTGGCAAAGCGCTCGGAGAGGTCGAACACGCCGTCGGCGCGCAGGGCGATCGGCGAGGGGCCGGCGATCTGTCCGGGGATCCAGGCACGGCCCACCAGGGTGCCGGTGAGGCCGTCGTGCGGCAGGGTATTGGCGGGAGTTAGGGTCAGCGGCATGGCAATGAGTCTCTTGAGTCCTGAAAGCTGCACGCTAGGTAAGCGACGCGATAAACTCCAATGGCATATTTTCACTATTCGATAACATCTGGTTATTGCACCAAAGGCGAATACCATGTCCGACCTGTCGTTTTCCCATGTCTGCAATTGGCTCAAGTTCCGCCACCTGTTGCTCATCGACACCCTCGGGCGGACCCGCAACATGCACCTGGCGGCGCAACAGATGAACCTCAGCCAGCCGGCGATCAGCAAGATGCTCAAGGAGATCGAAAGCCTGCTGGGCTTTGCCCTGTTCGAACGTCAGCCGCGCAGCATGCCGCCCACCGCCCTCGGCGAGCAGGTCGTGCGGTACGCTCAGGTGGCCCTCAACGATGCGCGCAACTTCGTCGACCAGATCGGCAGCCTGCGTCGGGGCGGTCATGGCCACCTCAAGGTCGGCGGCATCTTCGCCGCCACTGCGGTGGCGCTGCCGAACGCCATCGTGCAGATCAAGCAGCGCTGGCCGCTGTTGTCTATCGAAGTGGTGGAGCAGACCAGCGACCACCTGATGGCCATGCTCGAGGACAAGATCCTGCACTTGGCGGTGGCGCGCTTCACTGATGAAGCCCAGCGTCAGCGCTTCGACTTCCAGGCGCTGGCGCCGGAGCCGTTCTGCTTTGTCGTCAACCACCAGCACCCGCTCTGCGAAGAGGGGCCGGTCGCGCTGCAACAGCTGCTCGAATGGCCGTGGATTCTCTATCCCAAAGGCACGCCGATCCGTGGCCGGATGGAACGGGCATTTGCCGAGGCTGGGGTCGGCGTACCGCGCAATACCATCGACACCATTTCCATGCAGACCTTCCTCAAGGTCCTGCAGGGCGGGCCGATGATCGGTATGCTGCCCCAGGCCATGGTCGAGCCGCACCTGGCCAGCGGGGTGCTGCGCATTGTCGATACCCCCTTGCACCTGGAGCCCCAGGACTACGGCATCCTCACCCGAAAGGGCGAAACACTGAGCGGGGCGGCGCTGGAGTTCGCCGAAATCCTCCTGGCCGACGCGCGTAAAGTTCGCGAAGTTTGATAACCAGCTGTTATCGGATGATCCACAAATGCCATTGGGAAAGAATCGCAGGCCCGCCTAGATTAGCGTCCAGTGTTTTCCAGCATTGCCAAGGAACGTCCATGACTTCACACCCAGGTCAGCAATTTATCGGCGGCGCGCGCAGCGCCGCGGGCCAACCGCTGTTGCACAGCCTCGACGCGCGTACCGGCGAGGCACTGCCAGGCGCGTTCTACCAGGCGACCACGGCCGAGGTGGACGCCGCGGCCAGCGCTGCGGCGCAGGCCTATCCCGATTATCGAGCGCTGGCGCCACAACGGCGCGCCGAGTTCCTCGACACCATCGCCGACGAGCTCGAGGCGCTGGATGACGACTTCATCGCCCTGGTCAGCCGCGAGACGGCGCTGCCGGCGGCGCGTATCCGGGGCGAGCGGGCGCGTACCAGTGGGCAGTTGCGGTTGTTTGCCGAGGTCCTGCGCCGGGGGGATTTTCTCGCAGCGCGCATCGACCGCGCCCAGCCGCAGCGCACGCCGCTGCCGCGCCTGGACATTCGCCAGTGCCGGCTGGGTCTGGGGCCGGTGGCGGTGTTCGGCGCCAGTAACTTCCCGCTGGCGTTCTCCACCGCCGGTGGCGACACCGCCGCAGCGCTGGCCGCCGGCTGCCCGGTGGTGTTCAAAGCACACAGTGGCCACATGGCCACTGCCGAAGCGGTCGCCGCGGCGATCATCCGCGCCGCCGAGCGCTGCCAGATGCCCGCCGGTGTGTTCAACATGATCTTCGGCGCAGGCGTGGGTGAAGCGCTGGTCAAGCATCCGGGGATCCAGGCGGTGGGCTTCACCGGCTCGCTGAAAGGCGGCCGCGCATTGTGCGACATGGCCGCGGCTCGGGCGCAACCAATTCCGGTGTTCGCCGAGATGAGCAGCATCAACCCGGTCATCGTCCTGCCCAGCGCGCTGGCGCAGCGCGGTGAGGCGATTGCCGCCGAGCTGGCCGCGTCGGTGGTGCTCGGCTGCGGGCAGTTCTGTACCAACCCGGGGCTGGTGCTCGGTGTGCGTTCGGCCGAGTTCAGCGGGTTTGTCGAGCAGCTGCAGGCGCGGATCGCCGATCAGCCGGCGCAGACCATGCTCAACGCGGGTACCTTGCGCAGCTACGCCCATGGTGTGGCAAAGCTCAAGGCGCACGCTGGCATCCGTCACCTGGCCGGTGCCGAGCAAGGCGTCGAACAGGCCAGCCCGCAGTTGTTCCAGGCGCGCGCCGAGCTGCTGCTGAGCGCCGAACCCTTGCTGCAGGAGGAAGTCTTCGGCCCGACCACGGTGGTGGTCGAGCTGGCCGACCGCGCCGAGCTGTTGGCGGCCTTGCATGCGCTGGGCGGGCAACTGACCGCGACTCTGCTCGGCGAGCCTGACGACCTTGCCGCGGCCGGCGACTTGGTCGCCTTGCTCGAGCACAAGGCCGGCCGCCTGTTGATCAATGGCTACCCGACCGGGGTCGAGGTCTGCGATGCGATGGTCCACGGCGGGCCATATCCGGCCACCTCCGACAGCCGTGGCACGTCGGTCGGCAGCCTGGCGATCGAGCGCTTCCTGCGTCCGGTGTGCTACCAGAACTTCCCGCAAGCCCTGCTGCCCGAGGCCCTGCGCGACGACAACCCGCTGGGCCTGCTGCGCCTGGTCGATGGCCAGCCCAGCCGCGACCCGCTGCAATAGATCGCTGAACCGCTGTACCACCGGGCGTGCCGCGCCCGGTGCCCTGTCGATAACAACAATCAGGCATGCACGACATGCCGAGGGGCTTCAACAATGCACAGCCAACCCGCTGCACCGGCCCGCGATCCGGGCTTCGAAGACCGCACCTACCGCAAGGTAATCCTGCGCATCCTGCCGATCCTGCTGTTGTGCTACATGGCCGCCTACCTGGACCGGGTCAACATTGGCTTCGCCAAGCTGGATATGCTCAACGACCTGCAGTTCAGCAACACTGTCTACGCCCTGGGCGCGAGCGTGTTCTTCTGGGGCTACTTCCTCTTCGAAGTGCCCAGCAACCTGCTCCTGCACCGCTACGGCGCGCGCTTCTGGATCGCTCGGATCATGCTGAGCTGGGCGATCATCTCGATGGCGGTGGCGTTCACCGTGCCGCTCGCCGGGGTGTTCCATGTCGAAGCCAGCACCATGTTCTACGCGCTGCGCTTTTTGCTCGGCATCTGCGAAGCCGGGTTCTTCCCGGGGGTGATCCTCTACCTCAATTACTGGTTCCCGACCCACCGCCAGAGCCGGGTGATGTCGGGCTTCCTCATGGCCATGCCGGTCAGCCTGACCCTGGGCGGGGTGCTCTCAGGGTGGTTGATGACCAGCCTCAACGGCTGGCACGGTATGGCCGGCTGGCAGTGGATGCTGCTGATCGAAGGCCTGCCTTCGGTGATCATGGCGGTCGTGGTATTCACCTGCCTGTGCGACAACATCGACAAGGCGCACTGGCTGTCGGCGGACGAGAAGCAGATGCTCAAGGCCAACCTGCAGCAAGACCAGCAGGGCAAGGTCTCGCGCCTCGGCGAGGTGTTCTTCAACCCGCGGGTCTGGCTGCTGGTGTTGATCCTGCTGACCTTCAACACCGGGTTCTATGGCCTGGCCTTCTGGATGCCGTCGATCATCAAGAGCGCGGGAATCACCAGCACCTTCGAGATCGGCCTGCTGACAGCGATCCCCTACGGTGTCGCGGTGATCGCCATGCTGCTCAACGCGCGCCACTCCAACCGCACCGGCGAGCGCCGCCTGCACGCGGCGATTCCGGCGTTCATTGGCGGGTGCGGGTTGATCCTCAGCGCCTATTTCGCCCACGACCTGGTGCTTTCGGTGGTGTTTCTCACCGTGGCCGCGTCCGGTGTGCTGAGCCTGATGCCGATTTTCTGGACGCTGCCGGGCACGCTGCTGTCGGGCGTTGCCGCCGCCGCCGGGATCGGCATGATCAACGCCATCGGCAACCTGTCCGGCTTCACCGGTTCGATGATCACCGCCGTGGCGGAAAACCTCACCGGCAACATGAACAACGGCACCTACGTGCTGGGCGGCTGCCTGTTCGTCAGTGCCCTGCTGATCCTGGCGATCCCGGCGGCGATGCTCGGCCGCCATGAGCCGCAGGCCAACCCCGAGCTGAAACTGGAGGCGGCATGAACCTGTCCGGCAAGCGCGTGCTGATCACCGCTGCGGGGCAGGGCATTGGCCTGGCCAGTGCCCAGGCCTTCGCCGCAGCGGGTGCCGAGGTGATCGGCACCGATATCCAACTTGATCGCCTGCGGGACGAACCGGGCATCCAGGCGCGGCTGCTCGATGTCACCTCGACCTCGGCCATCGAGGCGTTGTGCGCCGAGCTGGGCGATCTCGACGTGCTGTTCAACTGCGCGGGTTATGTGCACAGCGGGTCGATCCTGGACTGCGACGAAGCGGCCTGGGAACGCTCGCTGGCCATCAACGTGACCGCCATGTACCGGATGATTCGCGCCACCCTGCCGGGCATGTTGCGCCGCGGTGGCGGCTCGATTATCAACATGTCGTCGGTGGTCTCCAGCGTCAAGGCAGTGCCTAACCGCTTCGCCTATGGCGCCAGCAAGGCGGCGGTGATCGGCCTGACCAAGGCGGTCGCCGCCGACCATGTCGGCGCGGGCATTCGCTGCAACGCAATCTGCCCCGGCACCGTTGAATCGCCGTCGCTGCAGCAACGGATTGCCGCCCAGGCCGCGGCCCAGGGCAGCACGGCTGAGGACGTCTATCGGCAATTCGTCGGCCGCCAGCCCATGGGGCGCATCGGCAGCCCGCAAGAAATCGCCCAGTTGGCGGTCTATCTGGGCAGCGACCTCTCGGCCTACACCACCGGCGGCGTGCACCTGATCGACGGCGGCATGAGCCTGTAAACCCTTTGAATCGACACAGGAGATACCCATGAAACTGTTGCGTTATGGCGACAAGGGTGCGGAGCGACCAGGCTTGCTCGACAGTGAGGGGCGCATTCGCGACCTTGCCGGGCAGCTCGACGATATCGCCGGTAGCGCGCTGGCGCCCGAGAACCTCGCACGCCTGGCCAGGCTCGACCCGGCGAGCCTGCCGCTGGTCGCCGGCAACCCCCGCATCGGCGCGTGTGTCGGGAAGATCGGCAAGTTCATCTGCATCGGCCTGAACTACGCCGACCACGCCGCGGAAGCCGGTATGGCGGTGCCCAGCGAACCGATCATTTTCAGCAAATGGACCAGCGCCGTCTGCGGCCCGAACGACAACGTCGAGATCCCTCGGGGTTCGACCAAGACCGACTGGGAAGTCGAACTGGGCGTGGTGATCGGCAAGGGCGGGCGCTACATCGACGAGGCCAACGCCCTTGAGCATGTCGCCGGTTACTGCGTGATCAACGACGTGTCCGAGCGTGAGTGGCAACTCGAGCGCGGTGGTACCTGGGACAAGGGCAAAGGGTTCGACACCTTCGGGCCGATCGGCCCTTGGCTGGTGACCCGTGACGAAGTCGCCGACCCGCATGCGCTGGGTCTGTGGCTGGAGGTCGACGGCAAGCGCTACCAGGACGGCAATACGCGCACGCTGATCTTCAGTATCCCGCAGCTGATTGCCTACCTCAGCCGCTGCATGAGCTTGCAGCCGGGGGATGTGATTTCCACCGGCACGCCGCCAGGCGTCGGCATGGGGATCAAACCTGCGCCGGTGTTCCTGCGGCCAGGGCAGACCCTGCGCCTGGGTATCGACGGCCTTGGCGAGCAACGCCAGGTCACCGTGCAGGCAGACTGAGGAAATGCTGATGAAGCCTGAGCTGTTGATGCTGGCGCCGCTGCTGGCGGACTACGAAGCCCAGCTGGGCGAACGTTTCGAGTTGCTCCGCGCGTACGATGAAGGGGCCCGGCAAGCGCTGCTGGACGAGCGTCCCGAGCGCTTCGCCGCCCTGGTGACGAACGGCGGCGAGGGTGTGCCGGGTTGGTTGCTGGCGGGGCTGACGGGGCTGCGGCTGATTGCGGTGAACGGGGTCGGCCTTGATCGCATCGACCTGGAGCAGACCACGGCGCGGGGCATTCGCATCGCCACCACCGACGATATTCTCACCGATGCGGTGGCCGATCAGGCCGTGGCGCTGCTGCTGGCGCTGTTGCGCCAGGTGTGCCTGGCGGATCGCTTTGTCCGGCAGGGGCAGTGGCGCCAGGGCGGGTTTCCCTTGCTAGGCACCAGCCTGCGTGGGCAGCGGGTCGGCATCATCGGCCTGGGACGGATCGGCCAGGCCATCGCCGAGCGGCTGCAGCCGTTCGGGGTGACGCTTGCCTATCACAACCGCCGCCCGCTGGAGGGCTGCGCTCACGCCTATCACGCCAGCGCGCAGCGCCTTGCCGCCGACTCGGACATTCTCCTGGTGGCGGCGGCCGGCGGCGCGGCCTCACGGCATCTGGTGAACGCTGAAGTGCTTGCCGCCCTAGGCGCGCAAGGGGTACTGGTCAATGTCGCCAGAGGCAGCGTGGTCGATGAGGACGAACTGGTCGCAAGGCTGCTCGATGGCCGGCTTGGCGGCGCCGCACTAGACGTGTTCGAGCATGAACCGCAGGTGCCTGAGGCGTTGCTGGGGCTGGACAACGTGGTGCTGCAGCCGCACCTGGGCAGTGCCACCTTACAGACCCGACGGGCCATGGCTGAGTGCGTGGTGCGGGCGGTGCTGCAAGGTTACTGAGCGCAGGCCAGGCCTCTTCGCGGTACAGGAACAGCGCTGAGCTCAGGGACGGCGCTGGACCTGTGGGAGCGGGCTTGCCCCGCGAAGAGGCCGGCACTGCCAATGCAAATCGCAGGGCGCAGCCCTGCCATGCCGCGCCACAAATCCGCTGGTAAATAAACAAAGCGAGAGCGCAGCGATTCGCCAGCCGTTGCCCTGGCTGTTGATCTTGATCTTGCTCTTGATCTACAGCGACTTCAGGAGGCCGAGCGCAGGTCTTGCGCAGGGAGGTGGAGGCCATGGATGGCCGGAAAGCGCTGAGGCCCAGGATGGGCCGTACAGCGCGGTCCTCCCGGAGCAAGACCGGAGCGAGGGGACCCCGAAGCGCAGCGTAGGGGCCGGATGATGGAGCCGAGACCTTTTTGGTTATTTTTTGGCTGGGCCGGCACACCGGGCGTTTGCCAAAAAGTGACCCGCCGTAAGGGCGGAAGGGGCCAGCAGCGCCACTACATCAAATGGATAAGCCCACAAAACCCCAAAGCCCATCACGCGGACGGCATCAACCTCACGCACAGCCATTCACAGCTGGCGCAAGATGCTATTCAGCAACCCCGGAAACCGCCCATCCAGTTCATCACTACGCAGCGAATTCATATGCGTAGTGCCGACATTCCGCGTATGCACCAGCCCGGCATCACGCAGCACACGAAAGTGATGCGACATGCTCGACTTCGGTCGGCCGCCGTCAAGCTCGCCGCAACTGGCCTCGGCGACGCCCGCCAAATGGCGGACAATTTCCATGCGCACAGGGTCGCTCAGGGCGTAGAGCACGCGCTCAAGAATCAGGTCGTCGGCAGTGGGGTGTTTGTAGGCTCGCATGGGCCATATGATAACGGGGGTTTCACAAATTGCCATAGTTCGAATATAATCGAACTATCGTATCTGAAATCAGCCCTGGAGCTTTACCATGTCCGCCTTGTTCGAACCCTACACCCTCAAGGACGTAACCCTGCGCAACCGCATCGCCATTCCGCCGATGTGTCAGTACATGGCCGAGGACGGCATGGTCAATGATTGGCACCATGTCCACCTGGCCGGCCTGGCCCGGGGTGGTGCCGGCCTGGTGGTGGTCGAGGCCACTGCAGTCTCCCCGGAAGGCCGCATCACCCCCGGCTGCGCCGGGATCTGGAGCGACGCCCATGCGCAGGCGTTCGTACCGATGGTCCAGGCCATCAAGGCCGCCGGTTCAGTGCCGGGCATCCAGATCGCCCACGCCGGACGCAAGGCCAGCGCCAACCGTCCGTGGGAAGGTGACGACCATATCGCTGCCGATGATGCGCGTGGCTGGGACACCATCGCCCCGTCGGCCATCGCCTTTGGTGCCCACCTGCCCAAAGTGCCGCAGGCCATGACCCTGGACGATATCGCCCGTGTCCGCCAGGACTTCGTCGACGCCGCCCGTCGTGCGCGTGATGCTGGCTTTGAATGGATCGAACTGCACTTTGCCCACGGCTACCTGGGCCAGAGCTTCTTCTCCGAGCACAGCAACCAGCGTACCGACGCTTACGGTGGCAGCTTTGATAACCGCAGCCGCTTCCTTCTCGAAACGCTGGCGGCCGTGCGTGAGGTGTGGCCAGAAAACCTGCCACTGACCGCGCGCTTTGGTGTGCTGGAGTATGACGGCCGCGACGAGCAGACCCTGGTAGAGTCGATTGAACTGGCACGTCGCTTCAAGGCCGGTGGCCTGGACCTGCTGAGCGTCAGCGTGGGCTTTACCATTGCCGAGACCAACATTCCGTGGGGCCCGGCGTTCATGGGGCCGATTGCCGAACGCGTGCGCCGCGAGGCGGATCTGCCGGTGACTTCGGCGTGGGGCTTTGGTACCCCGCAGCTGGCTGAAGGGGCACTGCAGGCGGGTCAGCTGGACCTGGTATCGGTAGGTCGCGCGCACCTGGCGGATCCGCACTGGGCGTATTTTGCGGCCAAGGAACTGGGTGTCGACAAGGCCTCCTGGACCCTGCCGGCGCCTTATGCGCATTGGCTGGAGCGGTATCGCTGAGTCAGTGATCAGGCGCCAAACAACGCCCGCGCCTCGTCGAAGCACTGCTGGGCAATCGCCGAGCGCGGCTCGCTGCGGCGTAGCAGCAGGCCGAGCGGGCTGAGCACGCTGGCGTCGGTAACGGGGATGATGCGCATGTCTCGGCTGAGTTCTTCCAGCCCGCAGTCCAGTGGCATCAGTGCGCAGCAGAGGCCGCTGGTGATCGCCTGGATCAGCTGAAAGGTCGAGTCGCTCTCCAGCACCGCCAGCGGTTCCAGGCCGCGGCTGCGAAAACTCAGGTCGAGCGACTGCCGGTAGTGCATGCCCTTGCTGAGCAGGCCGAGCGGAATGTCGCTGAGGTCTTCCCAGCGCAGCGTGGCCTGTTCGAACTGGAAATGCCGGTTGTCGTGCAACAGGCCCATGGTGGTGGTGCCCAGCTCGATCACATCGAAGAAGCTCGCGTTGACCTGGTCGAGGTAGCAGATGCCCAGGTCCAGCTGGTTGCGGCTGAGGCCGTCGACGATCTGCTCGGAGGTGTGCGAGCTGAGCTGGAAGTGCAGCTCGGGATACTTTTCGCGCAGTGGCAGCAGCAGGTGCATCGGGTTGAAGCTGGCCAGCGGCACGCTGCCCAGGCGCAGGCTGCCGACCACTTGGCCACGGCAGCTGGCGGCTTCGGCCTGCAGCCCGTCATGGGCGGCGAGCAGGGTGCGCGCCCAGGCCAGAATACGCTCGCCCGCCTCGGTGAAACCTTCGAAGCGCTGGCCGCGCTTGACCAGCACCAGGTCCAATTCGTCCTCAAGGTTGCGCAGGCGCATCGACAGGGTCGGCTGGGTAATGTGGCACAGCGCGGCGGCCTGGCCGAAGTGGCGGGTCTGGTCGAGGGCAAGGAGGAACTTGAGCTGCTTGATGTCCATGGGGCGGCCTGCACGATCGGGTGTGACGACCTTAACCAAGTCGGCCGTGGCTGGCCAATTATTAGTGTCCAGCGTGGCGTCCTCTGCGCATGGCCAGCCCTCAGCTCAACACATGCTCCACCGGCATCAATACCGGCGGCAGCGGCGCATGCCCCAGTGCCGCCAGCACGTCGCGCTCGATCGTGCGCACCAAGGCATCCGTTGGCAGGTCGTTCTCGTCGCGGCCAAACGGATCCTCCAGCTCGTTACCAATCGCATCCAGCCCAAAGAACGTGTAGCTGACAATGGTGGTGAACAGCGGCGCCAGCCAGCCCAGCGGCTCGGCCAGGGCAAACGGCAGCAGCAGGCAGAAGATGTAGATAGTGCGGTGCAGCAGCAGGGTGTAAGGAAAGGGCAGCGGGGTGGCTTTGATCCGCTCGCAGGTCGCTTGCACTTCCGACAGCCCCAGCAGGCGCTGCTCCAGCAGGGTGTAGCACCATTCACTGATCTGCTGGCTCTGCGCCAGGCGCGAGCAGTGCCCGCCAATCTCTTGCAGGATGCCATCGCAGACATTGTGCGAACTGATCACCGCGGTTTCGCTCAGCCAAGGCCGGGCTGCGCTCAGTGGCGCTTCGCCACGCAGACCGGCGTTCAGTGCATGGGCAAATCCACACAGCCCGCGCAGCAGCTCGCTGCGCAGCCGCTCATCGGCAATCACCGTGCTTTCACGAACAAACGAGCGCACCTCGATGATCAGCTTGCCCCAGGCCTTGCGCCCTTCCCACCAGCGGTCATAACAGGCGTTGTTGCGAAAGCTCATGAAGATCGACAGCGATAGCCCGAGCAAGGTGAACGGCGTAGCGCTGACCGGCGAGAACAGCTGCGGGTAGTGCCGCTCGACCAGTACGATCAGCGCCGCCAGCAGGGTGACCAGCAGGCAGCGCAGGGCGATGCGCTTGACGATCGAGCCCTTGAGGGTAAACAGCACGCGCAGTACATCGGGGCGGGAGTGGACGATCATGGAAGTCCAGAGGCGGCCGATCAGCCGCCGGTCATGTTCATGAAGCGCAGGATCTGCACGTCGCCGCCCACCTCGAAGTGGTGACGATAGGGCTTGAGCTGCACCGCCTCGCGGATGGCTTTTTCCAGGCGGTCACTGTCGCCAGGGTGGGCCCGCAGTACCTGTTTGAGGTCCAGCGAATGCTCGTTGCCCAGGCACAGCAGCAAGCGCCCTTCAACGGTCAGGCGCACGCGGTTACAGGTGGCGCAGAAGTTGTGGCTGTGCGGCGAAATGAAGCCAACCCGCGTTTGCGGCGCCTCGGCCAGGCGCCAGTAACGGGCCGGGCCCTGGGAGGATTCGGCCGACTCGATCAGGCTGAAATGGGCGGCGAGACGTTCGCGGACCTCATCGCTTGAACAGTACGACTCGCCGCGCTGGTGCTCGCTGATGACCCCCAGCGGCATTTCTTCGATGAAGGAAATGTCCAGCTCGCGGTCGATGGCAAAGCGCACCAGGTCAACCAGTTCGCCGTCGTTGCGGCCCTTGAGCACCACGCAGTTGAGCTTGGTCCGGCGAAACCCTGCGCGCCGCGCGGCGTCGATGCCGGCAATCACCTGGTGCAGATCGCCGGTGCGAGTGAGTTGCCGGAACAGGTCGGCGTCGAGGCTGTCGAGGCTGATATTCAGGCGGCTGACGCCGGCGTCGAACAACGGTTGCGCAAGGCGGCCCAGTTGCGAGCCATTGCTGGTCAGGCACAGTTCGCGCAGGCCGGGCAGGGCGGCAATGCGCCCGCACAAATCGACGATGCCCTGGCGAACCAGCGGCTCGCCACCGGTAAGGCGAATTTTGCGGGTGCCCAGGGCAACGAAGCGCTCGGCCACCTGGTACAGCTCTTCGAGGCTGAGGATCTGCTGGCGCGGCAAGAACTGCATGTCTTCGGCCATGCAATAGACACAACGGAAGTCACAGCGGTCGGTGACCGACATGCGCAGGTAGTCGATTCTTCGGTTGAAGCCGTCGATCAGGGCCTGGGCAGTGTGTTCCACAGTCGCACTCGAATGGTTGGGGGCGGACAAATCGCCGCACATGAGTCCAAGCTATAACCTGCGGGGGGCTGCGTCAAATTGCTTTCCCCGCTCAGTTGATCAGTCTCCTCTATCACCGCTGCAAAGCACGGTTATCAAGGGCTTGCCCGGCGAGGAGGGCGGCACTGATCAGCGGTGCACTGGGTAGGCGGTGGTGTACTTCATCTGCTCCATGGCAAAACTCGAGGTGATGTTCGACAGCCCATCGGTACTCGTGATCAGCTTCTTGTAGAAGCGGTCATACGCCGCGATGTCGCCCACCACCACCCGCAGCATGTAATCCCAGTCGCCCGACATCCGATAAAACTCCATCACTTCCTCGAAGCCGCTCACCGTCGCCGCAAACTGCTCAAGCCAGGCACTGTCATGCCGCTGGGTCTTGAGCTGGACAAACACGGTCAGGCCCAAGCCCAGCTTATGCGGGTCGAGCAGCGCTACGCGGCCGCGGATATAACCGTCTTCCTCAAGACGCTTGACCCGCTTCCAGCAGGGCGTGGTGGTGAGGTTGACGGCTTCGGCCAAGTCCTTGAGGGACAGCGAGGCGTCGCGCTGGAGCAGGGTGAGGATGTGCTGGTCGAAACTGTCCATATCGGCGGCTGGCTGCTTGCAGAAAAATTTCCTCGAGATTAGCCCAGGCGGAGCATGCAGAGAATACCTGGCCAGGGAAACCGACAAGGATGTTCTGCTGCCAGCCGGCAGTCGTCGGATATGCGATAGTGGCGCACACCCACCCGTTTCCTTTCCCGTCCATGGGCCCGATCATGTCCGACAAGCCGCGCAACTTCGCCACCCGCACCATTCACGCTGGGGAGCAATCCAGCGTTGCCGACAACGCCATCTTCCCGGCCATCGTCACCTCCAGCTCATTCAGCAAGCGCGGCCTGGACGATCACCCGGAATACGCCTACAGCCGCGTCAGCAACCCCACCCGGCATGCCTACGAGACGTGTGTAGCGGCCCTTGAAGAGGGCGTTGGCGCAGTCGCTTGTGCCTCGGGGGTCAGCGCCACCGCCACTGTGCTTGAGCTGCTCTCCAAGGATGCCCATGTGGTGGTGATGAACGGCGTCTACGGCGGCACCTTCCGCCTGCTGGAAGACTACCGCGGGCGTACCTCCGGGCTGACCACCAGCTATGTCGACCTCAACGATCTGGACGCGGTCGCGGCGGCCATTCGCCCGGAAACCCAACTGATCTGGATCGAGTCGCCGACCAACCCGCTGCTGCACCTGGTCGATATCAAGGCGGTCAGCGCGCTGGCGCGTGAGCGCGGCATCCTCACCTGCATCGACAATACCTTCTGTTCACCGTGGAACCAGCAGCCGATCACGCTAGGTGTAGACCTGGTGATGCACTCGGCGAGCAAATACATTGGCGGCCATTCCGACTTGACCGGCGGCGTCGTGGTTGCTGCCACTGACGCGCTGCTGGCGCGCCTGCGCAAGATCAGCATGGCTGTGGGCGCGATTCAGGGGCCGTTCGATTGCTACCTGGCCCTGCGCGGGCTGAAGACCCTCGACGTACGCATGGAGCGCCAGAGCGCCAACGCCCTGCGTGTGGCGCAGTACCTCGAAAGCCATCCGCAGGTCGAGCAGGTCTACTACCCAGGCTTGCCCAGCCATCCCCAGCATGCGCTGTGCACGCAGCAGATGCGTACCGGTGGCGCGGTGGTGGCGATGCGCATCAACGGTGATCGGGCGGCGGTCAATCGGCTGGTGGAGGCGCTGTCGATCTTTGTCCTGGCCGATTCGCTGGGCGGTGTCGAGAGCATGATCAACCACTCCTGGACCATGTCGCACAACTCGCTGAGCCCGGAGCAGAAAGGCGTCATGGGCATCAGCGAGAACCTGCTGCGGTTGTCGTTGGGGATCGAGGATTACCGCGACTTGATCGACGACCTGGAGAGCGCGTTGCAGGCGTCGGCAGCCCGATGAATTTAACTGACGCTATCGCGGGGCCAGACCACGCTCCCCGCGATAGCGTCAGCTCTGGCAGCGCGTTGTCAGAGTAATGTTCAGGTCTTGGCCGGATGCACGAGCCGTTCGATCTTGTCCTTGATCAGCAGGCGTTCCTTGCGCAGGCGGGTCACCGCGTCATCGGTGCTGGCATTGCCTTCAGCGGCCACCACCTCCTTGTCCTTGCCGTTATATTCCTTGTGTAATTTGTGCAGTGCCGGATCCTTGTCGATCCGTTTCTGGAATTCCTCGGCGGTAATGTGCAAGTCAGCGAGCAGATCATGCGGTACGGGCATTTCTTCACCTCTTTCAGGGGTTGGCGAAAGGCGTTGAATCTTGAGGATAGCCGCCTTTGCTGCTGTGGGGGAGTGGGGTAGTCTGTCGAGTCATCCTACAACCCGGAAACCCGCGCATGCCTCACATGAACCTGGAATACAGCGACAACCTGCCTGAGCTGAACGTCGATGTGCTGCTGTTGCGTTTGAACCACGCCTTGTTTGCCAGCGGTCAGTTTGGCGAAGAACGGGACATCAAGAGCCGCGCGCAAGCGTTCGCCAAGTACCGGGTCGGCACTTCGCCCGCCGAGCGCGCATTTGCCCATGTGCGCCTGGCGATCCTCAGCGGCCGTTCGGCAGAAGTGAAGCAGCAGTTGTCGTCGCGCTTGCTCGAAGTGCTGCAAGAGGCCATCCCCGCGCAGGCCGGCCTGGATATCCAGTTGGCCGTCGAGATCCTGGATATCGACCGTGCGCCGTACGCCAAACTCAGTTTGCCTGGCTGATCAAGCCCTGCGGCAAGCCCACAATCGAGGCGATGGTCGCCAGGTTGCGCGCGCAGAGCCCGCGCCGTATATACTGCGCGCCAATGATTGTGGGAGAGCCTCGTGGCCATCGAAATACACTGGATCCGTGACGACCAGAGCCTGGCCGAACACTGCCGGACCTGGCGCGAACTGCCCTTCGTAGCGCTCGACACCGAATTTATGCGGGTTGACACCTTCTATCCGAAAGCCGGCCTGCTCCAGGTAGGTGACGGGCAGAAGGCCTTCCTTATCGATCCCTTGCTGATCAACGCCTGGCAGCCGCTGGCCGAACTGCTCGAAGACAGCAGCGTGGTCAAGGTCGTGCACGCCTGCAGCGAAGACCTCGAAGTGCTGTTGCGCCTGACCGGCAAGCTGCCGCAGCCGCTGTTCGACACGCAGTTGGCTGCGGGCTACCTGAACATCGGTTTCTCGATGGGCTACTCGCGCCTGGTGCAGGACGTGCTCGGGCTGGAACTGCCCAAGGGCGAGACCCGCTCCGACTGGTTGCAGCGGCCGCTCTCCGACACCCAGGTCAGCTACGCCGCCGAAGATGCCGTGCACCTGGCCGAGTTGTTCATTGCGTTGCGCCCGCGGCTGTCAGACGACAAGTACGCCTGGGTGCTGGAAGACGGCGCCGAACTGGTGGCGCAGATGCGTCGTGAAGTCGAACCCGAGACCCTCTATCGCGACGTCAAGCTGGGCTGGAAGCTGTCGCGCCAGCAACTGGCCGTGCTGCGCGAGCTGTGCGCCTGGCGCGAGCGCGAAGCGCGCAACCGGGATGTGCCGCGCAACCGGGTGCTGCGCGAGCATTCGCTGTGGCCGATGGCCAAGACCCAGCCGGACAATCTCTCGGCGCTGGCCAAGATCGACGACATGCATCCGCGCACCATCCGCCAGGACGGCGAATTCCTGCTCAAGCTGATCAAAAAGGCCGGTAGCGTGCCAGCCGAGCAGTACCCGCAGGCATTGCCCGAGCCGTTGCCGATCGAAGCCTCGGCCGTACTCAAGCGCCTGCGTACGGTCGGCCAGGCCGAAGGCGAGCGATTGGGCATTGCCCCGGAGCTGATGCTGCGCAAGAAGACCCTCGAAGCCCTGCTCAAGAGCGGCTACCCCAAGGGTCCCTATCAATTGCCCGATTCGCTGCGCGGCTGGCGCCGTGAGCGTATGGGCCAGGCGCTGCTGGATGATCTGGCAGGTGCCGGAGAATCCTGATGAAACGTATCTGTTCGATCTACAAGAGCCCACGCAAGAACGAAATGTACCTCTATGTGCTCAAGGCCGATGGCCTGGAGCGCGTACCAGAGGGGCTGTTGCCAGCCTTCGGCAAGCCCGTGCACGCCTTCGACCTGGTGCTGACGCCCGAGCGCCAGCTGGCCCGCGAAGACATTGCCAAAGTCCTGGAGAACCTCGAAAACCAGGGCTATCACCTGCAGATGCCGCCGCTTGAAGACGAGTACATCGAGCACCTGCCCGAAGAACTGCTGCGCCGTAACGACCCGGTCTGACGCCGCGCGTCGCCCATCCTCTGCCAAGCGATCCGGCGTCGGGTCGCCTCTGCTTTTGCCAAGGTTGTCTTCGAGATGCGTGTACTGATCGCTGAACAGGATCATGCCAATTATGCTGGCTTGCTGGCTGAGGCGGCCCCGGAGCTGGAGATCCTCACCAGCGGTGATTCGGCCGAGCTGGCCCGCCTGGCGCCGCAGTGCCCGGTGTGGCTGGGCCAGCCCGACCTGCTGGCCAGCCTGCTGCGCCAAGGGCACAAGCCGCAGTGGGTGCAGTCGACCTGGGCCGGCATCACGCCATTGCTCGGCGAGGGCTTGCCGCGCGATTACCGGCTGACCCGTGCGGTGGGCATTTTTGGCCAGGTGATGGCCGAATACATGCTGACCTACATGCTGGGCCATGAGCGCGATGTGTTGTCGCGGTTGGTCAGCCAGGTCGAGCGGCGCTGGGATGATCGCCCCGGGCGGACCCTGGAGGGCCGCCAGGTGCTGATCGTCGGCACCGGTGATATCGGCCAACGGGTTGCCGAGTTCCTTGTGCCGTTCGGGGTGGTCCTGCGTGGTGTTGCCAGCACGGCGCGCGCACAGGCACCGTTCGTCGAGGTGGCCGGTTTGGATCAACTGCCGCAGATGGTCGGGCAGGCGGACTATGTGCTCAATCTGCTGCCGGATACGCCGGCGACCCACGATCTGTATGACGCCGCGCTGTTCCAGCGCTTCAAGCCCAGTGCGTTGTTCATCAATGCCGGGCGCGGGGTGGCGGTGGTCGATGCCGACCTGGTCGAGGCATTGAAACAGGGGCATCTGGCTGGCGCGGTGATCGACGTCTGCCGGCAAGAGCCGTTGCCTGCGCGTCATCCGTTCTGGACGGCCTGGGGGCTGCTGTTGACCGGGCACAGCTCGGCGCCGACCTCGCCTGTGGCGATGGTGCGCTTGTTTGTCGAGAATGTTCGCGAGTTCGCGGCGGGGCAAGCGTTGCGCGGTGAAGTGGATTTTCAGCGCGGCTATTGAGATCGCTGGGGCCGCTGCGCGGCCCCAGGCGGTTTACAGGCTGAAATCGCCCTCGGCGACCAATTCGCTCAGCGGTCGACGCGGGCTCGGTACTTCACGCGCTTGCAGGCCCTCGGCCAGGCTCGCCTTGTCACCCAGCTTGCCGATCGCAACCATGGCATGCAGGACGTAGCCCTCGGGAATCTTCAGTTCCTTGCGGGCCAGCTCCTGGTCGAACCCGGCCATGCCGTGGGTGTGCCAGCCACTGATGCTCGCCTGCAACGCCAGATGGCCCCAGGCCGAGCCAGTATCGAAGGTGTGCCACAGGGCCGGAGTTTCTTCACTGGCGCCGGGCGCGGTAAAGGTAGTCTTGGACATCACCAGCACCAGCGCCGAAGCCTGCTGTGCCCAGCTGCGGTTGAACGGCACCAGCAACTCCAGGTAACGCTCCCAGCTCGGCGTGTCGCGGCGGGCATAAAGAAAGCGCCACGGCTGCGAATTGAACGCCGAAGGCGCCCAGCGTGCGGCTTCGAGGAAGCTCAGCAGGGTTTCTTCGCTGATCGGCTCGGGGCTGAACGCCCGTGGCGACCAGCGATTGATGAACTGCTCGTTGATGGCGTAGTCGGCAACGCGTGGATTGGCGCTCATGCGGGTTCCTGCTGAGGTTGGCTAAACCCCGCACGCTACTGCGTCTGGCCAGCACTGACAAGCGGTCTGGCTTTGCCCAAGGCCAGGCTCTAGACTGGCGCCGCCGCGCACCGTGGATAAACGCCGGTGCCGCGCGCCAACGATAAAGCATAGATGCAGGAAACCGTGTGATGATGGCTGACACCGCGCCTTTCTGGCGGCGCAAGACCCTTGACCAGCTCAGTGCGCAAGAGTGGGAATCACTCTGCGACGGCTGCGGCATGTGCTGCCTGCAGAAGCTCGAGGACGAAGACGACAACAGCGTCTACTACACACGCATCGCCTGCAAGTTGCTCGACCTCGACAGCTGCCAGTGCAGTGACTATCCCAACCGCTTCAAGCACGTGCCAGACTGCATCCAGCTCACGCCGGGCAAGGCCGATGAGTTCAAGTGGTTGCCGCCGACCTGCGGCTATCGTCTGGTCAGCGAGGGCAAGGACCTGCCGGCCTGGCACCATCTGGTCTGTGGCGATCGCACGCAGGTGCATGAGCAGCGCATCTCCCAGTCCGGGCGCATGCTCAGCGAAAACGACGTGGACGAAGACGACTGGGAAGACCACCTGATTTTCCGCGCCGGCTGATCCCGCCGGCCTACCGCCTCTGCTGAACAAGGAGTTTCTGTATGCGTCGCCCTCTGCTGTTGGCCCTCGCGCTTGCGCTCTGCTCGCCAGCCTGGGCCAAGAAGGTCGATCTCGACTACCAGGTGCGCTTGCTCCCCGCGAGCGGTCAGGCTGAGGTGCGCCTGACCCTGGCCGACGGCAGCGTGGTGCGCAGCCTGGACTTCGCGCTGGGCAAACAGGGCGTCTATAGCGGGTTCCAGGCCGACGGTCAGTGGCAACAGCAGGGCGAGCGCGGCGTCTGGCGGCCTGCGGCGGGCAAGACCAGCCTCAGCTACCGCGTGCAGCTCGAGCAGAAACCCCATGGCGGCGCCTATGAAAGCCGGATAACCCCGCAGTGGGCGGTGTTCCGTGGTGATCAACTGGTTCCGCCCGCGCGCCTCGATCAGCAGGACGGCACCGAGCTGGTCGCGCGGCTGGCCTTCGAGCTGCCAGCGGGCTGGAAGAGCGTTGAGACCGCCTGGCCGCGTATCGGCAAGCAGAAGTTCCGCATTGATAACGTCTCGCGGCTGTTCGACCGGCCGACTGGCTGGGTGCTGGCCGGCAACCTCGGCAGCCGTCGCGCCCGCCTGGGCGAAACCGAAGTGACGGTGGCAGCGCCGCAAGGGCAGGGCATGCGGCGCATGGACACCCTGACCTTGTTGACGTTTGTCTGGCCGCAACTGCAAGCGGTGTTCCCGCGTAATCCACCCAAGTTGTTGCTGGTGGGCGCGCGCGACGAAATGTGGCGGGGGGTGTTGCCGGGGCGCAATTCGCTGTTCCTGCACGCCAACCGGCCGCTGATCAGCGAGGCCGGCAGCAGTCCGCTGTTGCGTGAGCTGGTACAGCTATTTGCCCAGATCAATGATCGCGATGGCAGTGACTGGATAAGTGAAAGCCTGACCGATTACTACGCGACCGAACTGCTGCGCCGTGCCGGTGGTGTGAGTGATGACCGCTACGAGGCCTGGCAAGCGCGCATGCACAAGCAGGGCGCCAAGGTTACCCGGCTGCGTGGCAAGCAGGCCGACCCTGGCCAGGTGGCGCGGGGCGTGCTGCTGTTGCAGTCGCTTGACCGCGAAATTCGCCTGTATACGCAGAACAAGCGCTCACTGGATGATGTCACCCGGGGGTTGATGCGCTTGCCCAGCGTCAATACTGATGAGTTCATCCAGATCAGCGAGAGTGTATTGGGGCGCGAGTCCGAAGTGCTGCAAAGCAAGCTCTTGCGCTAGGCGCTCTCAAGCGGGGCTGCACCGCAGCCCCAAGGGCAGGCTCAGGCTTTCGGGGTACTGAGAGAATCATCACCCAGCACCGTCACCCCGCGGGTCGCCGCCTCGGCGCTGTCCCTGAGTACCTCCAGCTCCGCCGCACTGCGCTGAATATCGCCGCGCAAGCGCTGGTACTCCTGGCGATGACGCAACCACCAGGCCTTGGTCGAGCAATGGCCACTGAAGCCGCGGGCCAGGGCCATGCCGCCGACCGCCACTTTCAGCAGGCCGATCAGGCCACCCTGACGCAGCCCCTTGCTGACCATCAGTGCGCCACCGGCCAACGAGCTGGCTCTTTCCAGGCCGTGAACATTGTGCTCTTTGGCTAGCGAGGAGGAATGAATATCGAGCATGGCAAGGTCTCCGCATGAAGTGTAAGCAGCTGACCCTGGGCCAGTTGCGTGCGTTCAGTCGGTTTGCCAGGCGGACGTCCACTGGCCGCTATACAAGCAATCTCACAGTCCTTACTTGAACTTTGGCCCAGACCGCGTGTTCAGTCCCTTGGCCAAGCGGTCATACAGCACCACATTGACCGTCGCCGCGAGGTTCATGCAGCCCTCGGTGGGGATGTAGATCGTCTCCTCACACCAAGCCCGCACACTTTCATCAAGCGTGCCGTCTTCCGGTCCGAAGATATAAATAGCGCGATCCGGATGGGTGTACTCAGGCAGGGGCCGGGCGCCCTCGACCAGCTCCACCGCAACCGGGGTGCAACCGAGGGGGATGATCCGCTGCAGGTCGTCGATGCCGATCAACGGGATGTCGTAATGCACCCGCTTGGTATCGGTCACGAAATCGCGTGCGCGCTCGTAGCGCTTGCCGGTGTAGAACACCGAATTGACGCCGTAACATCCCGCCGCACGCATCACCGAACCGACGTTTTCCGGGGATTTGGGGTTGAACAGGCCGATGCAGCTGTACCGTTTGTTTGCCACGTGCCGGGGCCCTTCGCAAAAAAAACGCGATTATACGGGCTTGCCGGCCACTGCGGGGGGTCAGTCTTTTTTCAGCAACCCAGCCAGCCCGGCAAACGGGTTGTGGGTGGCCTTGGCGATGCTCGGGGTACTGGTCGAGCCTTCGCTGAAGTACTGCTGATCGGTATAGCGCGAGTGTTCGTTGTCGTGGCAGTACAGGCACAGCAGCTCCCAGTTGGAACCGTCCTGGGGGTTGTTGTCGTGGTTGTGGTCACGGTGATGCACGGTCAGCTCCGACAGGCGCTTGCCGGCAAACTCACGGGCGCAACGTCCACACACGTGCGGGTACATCTTCAGGGCCTTGTCGCGGTAGCCCATTTCCTTGTCGCGCTTGGCGTCGGCGATGATGCGGTCGAGGCGGGCGGTGGCGGAGAGGGTGGAACTCATGGTGTTACCTTTCTTGTAATCAGGCGAATGACGGTTATAGGGTTGAGTCTAGCGCGCTTGCAGGTCAGGCGGACAGGCAAAAACCTGAACATGCGCGTAGGCTGTAGAGAGATTCCTGACAGGAGGTTGCAGATGTTGCATGCGATCCTCGCCGCATTGATCCTGGCTAGCGTGCCGACGGCTGAAGCCGCTGGCCAGCAGCCGCGCATCACCACGCCGGTGCCTGGCGCACCGGGCACTGCCACGCCCACGCCGTATCCGCAGATCACCCCCAGCGCGCCACCCAAGGCCTACGACAGCCAGCCGGGAGCCCCGTTGCTGCCGCCCATGCCGCTGCCCGGGCCGCCCAAGGATTCGGCCTTGCCCGGTATGCAGCAGCCGCCGCCGCGGCCACCGCCCAAGGATGACTAGACCTGCGCCAGGCGCTGGCCATCCTGCATCCGCAGGCGTTTGGACAGGGCCACGGCCAGGGCGCGGATGATCCGCGCAGCGATGCGTGGAGCTTCGTTGAGCATTTTTTCCAATGAGTCCTTGCCCAGGGTCAGCAGCTGGCATTCGCTGGCCGCTATGCAACTGGCCGAGCGCCGCTCGCCATCGAGCACGGCCATTTCGCCGAAGGCGCCGCGGCGCAAGGTGGCGATTTCCACCTGTTGGCCAGCGCCGTCGGTCTTGCGTACCGAGACCTGACCGCGGTGCAGGATGCACATGAAACTGCCCGCGTCGCCTTCGGCAAAGATGCTTTCGCCTGCGCTCATGTGCGTCAGGCTGAAATAACCGGCCACAGCCTGAAAGTCAGAGGGTTGCAAGCTGTCGAACAGGCCGCAGTCCATGAGCATGTCACGGATTTCGGCATTGAGCTGGGAATGGTCAGGCATGGTTGTTCTTCTGGTCATAGCGTGGGAACGGCGACTGGGCGCAGTTCCCACGCGCAATTGTTGTCGTACACCAGGTTAGACAACAAGCATCGCGGGTTACACCACGCCCAGCTCATTGAACACGAACGCATACTCCAGCGCCACATCACGCAGGCCTTGGTAGCGTCCGCTCATGCCACCGTGGCCGGCGCCCATCTCGGTCTTGAGCAACAACAGGTTGTCATCGGTCTTGCGCGTGCGCAGGCGAGCTACCCATTTGGCAGCTTCCCAATACTGCACGCGGCTATCGTTGTAGCCGGCGATTACCAGCATGGCTGGGTAGGCTTGAGCCTTGACGTTCTCATAGGGCGCATAGGCCTTGATGCGTGCATGCACCTCGGGCTCCTCGGGATTGCCCCACTCGTCGTATTCGGTGACGGTCAGCGGCAAGTCCGGATCGAGCATGGTGTTGAGTACATCGACGAACGGCACTTCGGCAATCGCGCAGCGGAACAGTTGCGGCCGCTGGTTGAGCACCGCGCCGATCAGCAGGCCGCCGGCGCTGCCACCGCTGATCGCCAGGCGCTCGCTGCGGGTCACGCCTTCGCTGATCAGGTGCTCGGCGCAGGCGATGAAGTCGTCGAAGGTGTTCTGCTTGTGCTCCTGCTTGCCAGCGCGGTACCAGGCTTCACCCAGCTCGCCGCCGCCACGCACGTGCGCAATGGCGAAGGCCACGCCGCGTTCGAGCAGGCTCAGGCGGGCATGCGAGAACCAGGGGTCGAGGCTTTCGCCGTAGGCACCGTAGCCATAGAGGTAGAGCGGCACGCACTGGTCCAGGTCTTCACGGCGGCGAACCAGGCTGATCGGGATCAGCGTGCCGTCCTTGGCCGTCGCCCACAGGCGCTGGCTGACATACGCGTCGGCATCGAAGGCGCCCAGCACCGGTGTTTGCTTGAGCACTTGCTGGGCACCGCTGGCGAGCTCCAGCTGGCGCACCTGGGCCGGGCGATTGAGCGCTTCGTAACGCAGGCGGATGCGCGTGCTGGCGAACTCCAGGCTGTCCTGCACATACAGGCTGTAGGCCGCGTCTGGCAGCTCGACGCGGTAGGGCGGCAAGCCCTGCGGGTGCACTTCGATGATTGGCAGGCCGCCTTCGCGCAAGCTCAACGCCAGTGCACTGGCATTCAGGCTCAGGCCTTCGAGCATGGTCGTTTCGCGGTGGGGGACCAGCGCTTGCCACTGCTCACGGCGGGGCACCTGGTCGGCCGGCGCCTGGTACAGGGCGAAGTTGATGCCGTCCTGGTTGCTGCGGATGAACCAGCGCCATTGACCGTCGAGCTGGCCGTGGTCGGGGTAGTACTCGTGGTTTTCCTGGCGTGGCGCCAGGCAGCTGAAGGCGGCATGCGG
This sequence comes from Pseudomonas sp. BP8, assembly GCF_017875955.1. Lineage (GTDB taxonomy): Bacteria > Pseudomonadota > Gammaproteobacteria > Pseudomonadales > Pseudomonadaceae > Aquipseudomonas. The sequence goes on from NZ_JAGINK010000001.1 coordinate 2,042,759, forward strand.
GGTGTCGGCATCGAGTACCCAGGCCTCGCTGGTGGTCTTGCTGTTGAGCAGCAGGATCAGCTGGCGCTCGGAGCTGGCCCGGTAGCAGTGCAGGAAGAAGCGCCCGTCCGGCTCTTCGAAGACGGTCTGCGCGTCGGCCTCGCCGAGGGTGTGGCGGCGCAGGCGCCAAGGGCGGTGGGTGTCGTCCAGTTCGGCGAACAGCAGGGTCTGGCTGTCGTTGGCCCAGGTCATGCTGCCGTCGCAGTCCTCGAAGGGCAGGGTGGTGACGCTGCCGCTGGCCAGCTCCTTGACGTACAGGGTGTAGGTTTCTTCACCACTGGTGTCGAGGCTGTAGGCCAGCAGACGGTGATCGGGGCTGATGTTGAAGGCGCCGAGGGCAAGAAAACCGCCAGCAGCGAGGGCGTTGGGGTCGAGCAGCAGTTCTTCGCGGCCTTGGTCGACGGTGTTGGAATCGTCGGCAGGGCGGGGGCAGCGGTAGTGGCGCGGGTATTCGTCGCCCGCGGTGGTGCGGGTGTAATACAGCCAAGGGCCCCACGGCGAGGGCAGCGACAGGTCGGTTTCGAGGATGCGGCCTTTGATTTCTTCGAACAGCTGTTCACGCAGCGGCGCCTGTTCGGCAAGGCAGGCTTCCTGATAGGCGTTTTCGGCCTCCAGGTAGTCGAGCACTGCGGGGGTGTCGCGCTGCTGCAGCCAGGCGTAGGGATCGTCGCCGGGGGCGGGCTGGGCAATAGGTGGATTGGGCATCTGGGGTCTCGTCCGAGGCAAGGGGCGGCAGTGCTGGCCTCTTCGCGGGGCAAGCCCGTGCCTACAGGGGGAGCGGTGATCCTGTGGGAGTGGGCTTGTCCGGCTAATGGCTTAACAGGCGCCTGCGCCTAAAAGTGTTTATCATAGGCATCTCTTTGCCTGGCTTGCACGAACACCATGACCGAGAACGACTATACCCTCGCCTGGGGCCTTTATGCCGTGGCCGCCCTCGGCTGTCTGCTGGTGAGCTTCAAACTCACTGGCTGGATGTGGCGTTGGCTGCGTGAACCGCTGCGGGTGATCGTCGCAGTACTGCTGCTGACCCCGACCATCGTCGATCCGGTCAAGGAGAGCTTCGCCCCGGCCATTGCCATCAGTGCCCTGGATATCGCCTTCAAGGTCGGCAACAACGCCTGGCGCGCCGCTTCCGACCTGGCCATGTACGGCATGATCGCGTTTGCCCTGTACCTGATTTTCGTACTGCTGCGCTGGCCGCTGGAAAAACGCGCCCGCGAGCGCCGCGAACTGGCCGCCGCCGCTGCCCAGCGCCAGGCCCAGGAAGACCACGAAGTGCTGGTCGAGGCGCCGGTCGCCGCCGACCGCAATGACCGCTACCGCAACGATCCGCCGCCTGCGGCCCCCGGCCGTGGTCGGGTCGAGCCACGTCTTTAAGGGAAGCCGCGAGCATGTGCGAACTGCTGGGCATGAGTGCCAATGTCCCCACCGATATCGTCTTCAGTTTCACCGGCCTGATGCAGCGTGGCGGCCGGACCGGCCCGCACCGTGACGGCTGGGGCATCGGCTTCTATGAAGGTCGCGGCCTGCGCCTGTTCCAGGATCCGGCGGCGAGCAGTGAGTCGGAAGTGGCCAACCTGGTACAGCGTTATCCGATCAAGAGCGAAGTGGTCATCGGCCACATTCGGCAGGCCAATGTCGGCAAGGTTTGCCTGACCAATACCCACCCGTTCATGCGCGAACTGTGGGGGCACAATTGGTGTTTTGCGCACAATGGCCAATTGGCCGAGTTCAGCGGGCAAACCACCTTCTACCGACCGGTCGGTGATACCGACAGCGAAGCGGCCTTCTGCGACTTGCTCAACCGCGTGCGCAGCGCCTTCCCGGAGCCGGTCGAGGTCGAACAGTTGCTGCCGGTGCTGGTCGAAGCCTGTGCCGAGTATCGCGGCAAGGGGGTCTTCAACTGCCTGTTCAGCAATGGCGACTGGCTGTTCTGCTTCTGCTCGACCAAGCTGGTGCACATTACCCGACGTGCCCCGTTCGGCCCGGCACGGCTCAAGGATGTCGACGTGATCGTCGATTTCCAGTCTGAAACCACCACTAATGACGTAGTCACGGTGATTGCGACCGAAGCACTGACCGAAAACGAGACCTGGAACCGCTACCTGCCTGGGCAATGGGCATTGTGGCGACATGGCGAATGTATCGCCCATGGGCAAAGCTAAGGACCCGGCATGTTCAGAAGTTACCTGCGGTTGCTGTTGTTCACCTTTGGCCTGCTGGCCGGTATCCAGGTTCCAGGCGTGGTCAAGGACTACAGCCAGCGGGTCGAGGCGCACGTGCTTGAATCGCGCGAGGCGTTGTCTGGCTTCCAGGAGACCGCCCAGCGCTTCTTCAATGGCGACCTGCAAGCCTTGCTGCGGCATTACCGCAGCAGTGACGACCCGGTGTTCAACAGCGACGCCAATAGCATCGAGAGTCTGCTGATCCGTAACGAGCTGCTTGAGCAAGAGTGGCAGGCGATGCAGGGCTCCTGGGTGAGCCAGAGCTGGCACGTGCTGGTGCAGGCGGACCCGCAGCTGCGTGACGAGACGCTCAAGGGCTATAGCTACCAGATCCTGCTGGTGCCCGAGGCGATTGGCTGGGGCCTGGCGACTGGGTTCCTGCTGGCGTTCGTGGTGGAGAGCCTGTTGCTGCTGTTGGGCTGGGTGATCATGGGCGGGCGACGCAAGATCGTCAAAGAGAGCTGGCGCTAGGTCGCGGGCTGCTCTTTTGGCTTGAGCCCGCTGGGGCTGCTTTGCAGCCCTTTCGCGACACAAGGCCGCACACAGGTTCAGCGCAGACCTGTGGGAGCGGCCTTGAGTCTATGTTCGCCATACCTCCAAGCGCGTTAAGGTAGGCACATGAACATCGACATGGGAGTCCGCCTGGTGAAACCCCTGCTACTCAATTGCGACATGGGCGAGAGTTTCGGCAGCTGGCGCATGGGCCTGGATGCCGAAGTGATGCCCTACATCGACTGCGCCAACATCGCCTGTGGTTACCATGCCGGCGACCCGAGCATCATGCGCCGCACGGTGGCGCTGGCGCTGCAGCATGGCGTGACCATCGGAGCCCACCCGGCCTACCCCGACCTGGTCGGCTTCGGCCGCCGCTCGATGGCTTGCAGCAGCGAGGAGATCCGCGACTTGCTGCACTACCAGATCGGCGCGCTGGACGGCATCTGCAAGGTCCAGGGCAGCCGCGTGGCTTATGTGAAGCCGCACGGCGCACTGTACAACGACATGATGGCCGACCCGCTCAAGCTACGTGCGGTGCTCGAAGCCGTAGCGGCCTATGACCCCGGCTTGCCGCTGATGCTGATGGCCACCGCCGACGACAGCGCGGCGCAGGCCCTGGGTGATGAGATTGGCGTGACACTGTGGTTCGAGGCCTTCGCCGACCGCGGCTATACCGCCAGTGGCCACCTGATGTCGCGGCGTCTGCCCGGCGCAGTGCACCATGACCCGGCGCTGGTCATCGACCAGGCCCTGCGCCTGGCGCGCGGTGAAGCGCTGCTGGCCGACGATGGCAGCACAGTGCAGCTGGCCGCCAGCACCCTGTGCGTGCACGGTGACAATGACAGCTCGGTGGCGGCGGTGCGGCAGATTCGCCAAGCCCTCGATGGCCTGATGCAGCCATGAAGGTGGTCGCCATCGACAGCCTGATGGTGCGCCTGTTCGATGCCATCGATGAAGCCAACATGCCCTGGATTCTCGCCGCCAGTCAGCGCCTGAACAGCGCCTTTGGCCAGCACCTGGTCGATCTGGTGCCTTCCTACACCACCTTGATGGTCCAGTTCGACCTGTCACCTGCGCAGGCACGTGCCTTGATCGATCAAGCCTTGGCTGGGTTGCAGCCTGACACCGGCAGTACCGGTCGTCGCCACGAGATTCCAGTGTGGTACCACAGCAGCGTAGGCCCCGAGTTGCCGCTGCTGGCGGCGCGTGCAGGGATGTCCGAAGCAGAGGTGATCCGCCTGCACAGTGAACGTGAGTACCCGGTGTTTGCCCTGGGCTTTGCCCCCGGTTTCGGCTTCATGGGGTTGGTCGATGAGCGTCTGGCCAGCCCGCGCCTGAGTACCCCGCGCAAGCGCGTGGCAGCTGGCAGCGTGGGCATTGCCGAGCGGCAGACTGCGGCCTATCCGGCCGTCTCGCCGGGCGGCTGGAACTTGATCGGGCGCACCCCGGTGCGCCTGTTCGATCGCGAGCGCGACGGCTACAGCTTGCTGCAACCCGGCGACCGCGTACGTTTCGTGGCGATCGAGCATGCGCAATTCATCGACCTGGGTGGTGATGATTGTCCCTTGGAGGGCCAGGCATGAGTTTGAGGATCGAAGCCAGCACGGCGCTCTGCCAAGTGCAGGATGGCGGTCGTTTTGGTGTACGCCACCTGGGCGTTACTCAAGGCGGCGCGCTGGACTGGGTGGCGATGTACTGGGCCAACAGTTTGCTCGGCAATGCCCTGCATGCGCCGGTCATTGAAGTGGCGTTGGGCGGCTTCAGTGTGGTCGCCGAGCGCGACTGCTGCCTGGCCCTGGCCGGTGCGGACCTGGATGCGCGAATCGATCAACAACCGCTCAAACCGTGGCGCAGCTTTGCTCTGAACAGGGGCCAGCAGCTCAGCTTCAGGCAACCCCTGCAGGGCGCCCGGGCGTACCTTGCGGCAGTCGGTGGCTTTCAGGCCGAGGCGGTGCTGGGCAGTTGTGCCACGGTGGTGCGCGAAGCGCTCGGTGGGCTTGATGGTCAGGGCAGGGCGCTGGGCAAAGGGCAATTGCTGACGTTCGCTGCAGGTTCGCCGGCGTTGTGCGAGGTACCTGAGGCGCTGCGTCCGGTCTATGCCGGCGCCCCCTTGCTGGACTTGGTGATGGGCGCGCAGATCGGCCAGTTCAGTGGCACCAGCCTGTTCGACGCGTTCAACCGTGACTGGACCCTCGACAGTCGAGCGGATCGCATGGGCATTCGCTTGCTGGGGCCGCAACTGGAGTACCAGGGGCCGCCGATGATTTCCGAAGGGATCCCCTTGGGCGCGGTGCAGGTGCCACCGGATGGACAGCCGATCGTATTGCTTAATGATCGGCAGACAATCGGCGGGTATCCGCGGTTGGGCGCGCTGACGCCGTTGGCGCTCGTGCAACTGGCGCAGTGCCTGCCGGGCGCGCAGGTGCGCTTCAAGGCTGTGCTGCAGGAGTTGGCGTGGCAGGAGCAGCAGGCGTATCTCAAGCGTTGGCGGTGACAATACCGGCCTCTTCGCGGGGCAAGCCCGCTCCTGCAGGTAGTGCGGTGCACGCTATCCTGTAGGAGCGGGCTTGCCCCGCGAAGAGGCCGGCCCAGACGACAACAACTACTTGGACAGGTACTTCATCGCATCCTCCAACCCCTGCAAGGTCAGCGGATACATCTTGTCCTCGACCAGTTCGCGGACCAGGTGGGTCGAGGCGGTGTAATCCCAGGTCTGGCGCGGGTATGGATTGATCCACACCACCTTCTTGAATTTCTCCACGAAGCGCTTCATCCACACATACCCGGCTTCTTCGTTCCAGTGCTCGACACTGCCCCCCGGCTGGGTGATCTCGTACGGCGCCATCGCCGCATCGCCCACGAACACCACCTTGTAGTCATCGCCATACTTGTGCAGCAGATCGAACGTGGCGAAGCGCTCCGAGGTGCGCCGCAGGTTGTTCTTCCACACCGATTCGTACACGCAGTTGTGGAAGTAGTAGTACTCCAGGTGCTTGAACTCGGTCTTGCATGCCGAGAAGAGCTCCTCGCACACCCGCACATGGGCGTCCATCGAGCCGCCGATGTCGAACAGCAACAGCAACTTCACCGTATTGCGCCGCTCGGGGCGCATCTGGATATTCAGCAGCCCGGCATCGCGCGCGGTGTGGTCGATGGTGCCGTCGATGTCGAGCTCTTCGGCTGCACCCTGGCGGGCGAACTTGCGCAGCCGGCGCAGGGCCAGCTTGATATTGCGCGTGCCCAGTTCGACCTGGTCGTCGAGGTTCTTGTACTCGCGCTGGTCCCAGACCTTGACCGCTTTGCCCTGGCGCTTGCCGGCCTCGCCGACCCGAATGCCCTCCGGGTTGAAACCGCCTGAGCCAAACGGACTGGTACCGCCGGTGCCGATCCACTTGTTGCCGCCGGCGTGGCGTTCTTTCTGCTCTTCGAGGCGCTTCTTGAATTCCTCGATGAGCTTGTCCAGCCCGCCCAGGGACTGAATCTGCGCACGCTCTTCATCGCTCAGCGAACGCTCGAACTCCTTGCGCAACCAGTCTTCCGGAATCAGCGCCTCCAGGTGCCGGTCGAGGTTTTCCAGGCCCTTGAAATAGGCCGAGAAGGCCCGGTCGAACTTGTCGAAGTGCCGCTCGTCCTTGACCAGGATGGCCCGCGCCAGGAAGTAGAATTCGTCCATGTCGGCGAACACCACGCGCTGCTGCAGGGCATTGAGCAGGTCGAGCAGTTCGCGCACCGACACCGGCACCTTGGCCGCGCGCATTTCGTTGAACAGGTTGAGCAGCATGACCGGCTCCTGTCAGCGATTACCGCGGCGGCTCATGAACGCCAGGCGCTCGAGCAATTGCACGTCCTGCTCGTTCTTCACCAGCGCGCCGGCCAGGGGCGGGATGGCCTTGGTCGGATCACGCTCGCGCAGCACCGCCTCGCCAATGTTGTCGGCCATCAGCAGCTTGAGCCAGTCGACCAGTTCCGAGGTCGACGGCTTTTTCTTCAGGCCCGGCACCTTGCGCACATCGAAGAACACGTCGAGCGCTTCGCTGACCAGCGACTGCTTGATGTTCGGGTAGTGCACGTCGACGATCTTCTGCAAGGTGTCGCGGTCGGGGAAGGCGATGTAGTGGAAGAAGCAGCGACGCAGGAAGGCGTCCGGCAGCTCTTTTTCGTTGTTCGAAGTAATGATGATGATCGGGCGTTGCTTGGCCTTGATGGTCTCGTCAATTTCGTAGACGTAGAACTCCATCTTGTCCAGCTCTTGCAACAAGTCGTTGGGGAACTCGATGTCGGCCTTGTCGATCTCGTCGATCAGCAGGATCACCCGCTCTTCGGCCTCGAAGGCCTCCCACAGCTTGCCTTTCTTCAGGTAGTTGCGCACATCGTGGACCTTGTCCACGCCCAGTTGCGAGTCACGCAGGCGGCTGACCGCATCGTATTCGTAGAGGCCCTGGTGGGCCTTGGTGGTGGACTTGATATGCCAGGTGATCAGCTTGGCGCCGAACGACTCCGCCAGTTGCTCGGCCAGCATGGTCTTGCCGGTGCCTGGCTCGCCCTTGACCAGCAAGGGACGCTCCAGGGTGACCGCTGCGTTGACCGCCAGCTTCAGGTCATCTGTGGCGACGTAGTCGCGGGTGCCTTCGAACTTCATGAAGCGATCCTCTATAGGGTGTCCGCGTCGGCGCTATCGCGGGGCAAGCCCGCTCCCACGACGCCCCGTGAAAGGGCTGGCCCAGACAACATTGTTGATCATTTGTAACCGACTATAACCCGGCCCCCGCCACCTGCAAACGCAGACCGGGTATTCAGTCTCTGAATGGTGCGTCGCGCTTACCCTCAGTCGGAATCAGGCGCCGGCTGCTCGTAACGTGCACTGAACGCCTGGACGAAGCCATTGCGCAGAATCTGCAGAAACGCCTCGAAGCCACTGATGTCCTGTTGATGCACGCTGCCACTGAGTTCGACGCGGGTAGCGAACTGGTTTTTTGGCTGATTTTTCAGCACGGTTTCGCTGGCACCGACCACCGCCTCCCAGATCGAGCGGAAAAAGCCTTTGTCCTTGTCTTGTACATCCTGTTGCCAGTTGAACACGTCGACGTCGCGCAGCAGCGGTTTGATATAGCCGTTGAGCCGACCCTTGTCGGCCTGGGCCTCGATCACCACATCGCCGTGGCCGGCATTGAAGTCGAACTTGCCATAGGCGCTGGCAAAGTCATTCAAGCGGCGCAGTTGGATACCCGTGGCGCGCAGGCGAAACTCGAAGTCGTCGAAATCGCTGAACGGGTCGAACGTGGCGCGGCTTTCCACCTTGGCATCACCCAACAGCAGGGCCGTGGCTTCAAAGCTGGCATCACGCCGGCCCTTCTCGTCACGCACGTTGGTCAGGTTGCGAATGCTCGCCTCGAGCCGGGTCGCCTTGAGGTCGACGGGAGGCTTGGAATTGAAGTTGCTGAAGGTCAGCGTGCCGTCATCGATGCGCACTTCGTCGAGGGTGATCGGCACCAGTTTTTCCAGCTGCTGACGCCAGTCGGTCCCTTGACCCGTCTGTGAGTTCTGTTTGCTCGGGCCGTCGACGAAGTTCAGTTGCGGGCGCATGAACTCAACCTCGGCGACCACCGCGTGGTCGTGCCACAGCGCGTGCCAGCTTACCGACAGGTCAATCACCGGGGCGTCGACAAACGGCACCGGGACCTTGCCGGTGGTCTTGACGATTTTCAGGCCGTTGATCGTGTAGGCGCCGCGCCACCAGGCGAGGTCGACATCGCTGACCTGGCCGCGGTAGTCGCCCATGTCGGCCAGCTTGTCATTGAGGTAGTCGCGCACCAGGTACGGCAGGGCCAGGTGCAGCACTACCAGTAACGCGACAAGGCTGACCAGGCCGACCAGTGGCCAGCGATAACGGGCTTTCATCGAAGGCTCTCCACTGCGGGTGTCCGGTTGACCGCAGCCGCCAGCGCGGAGTTCGAACGGGCTTTACGCTCCCCTCAGGCAGGCTTACCCTTGAGGCTTTCCCCCGCTCGGTTAAGGACCCTGCCATGAGCCGTATCTACGCAGACAACGCCCATTCCATCGGCAATACGCCGTTGGTGCAGATCAACCGTATCGCCCCGCGCGGGGTGACCATTCTGGCCAAGATCGAAGGGCGCAACCCCGGTTATTCGGTCAAGTGCCGGATTGGCGCCAACATGGTCTGGGATGCCGAGGGCAGCGGCAAGCTCAAGCCGGGCATGACCATCGTCGAGCCGACCTCGGGCAACACGGGCATCGGCCTGGCCTTCGTTGCCGCCGCGCGCGGCTACAAGCTGCTGCTGACCATGCCGGCCTCGATGAGCCTGGAGCGGCGCAAGGTGCTCAAGGCGCTGGGCGCCGAGCTGGTCCTGACCGAGCCCGCCAAAGGCATGAAGGGCGCGATCGAGAAGGCCAATGAGATCGTTGCCTCCGACCCTGCCAAGTACTTCCAGCCGGGCCAGTTCGACAACCCGGCCAACCCCGAAATCCACGAGAAGAGCACCGGCCCGGAGATCTGGAACGACACCGAGGGCGCGGTTGATGTGGTGGTGGCGGGCGTCGGTACTGGTGGCACCATCACCGGCGTGTCGCGTTATATCAAGCACACCCAGGGCAAACCGATCCTGTCGGTGGCGGTCGAGCCGCTGTCCTCGCCGCTGATCAGCCAGACCCTGGCCGGACAAGAACTCACGCCCAGCCCGCACAAGATCCAGGGCATCGGCGCCGGCTTTGTGCCGAAGAACCTTGATCTGTCGGTAGTCGACCTAGTCGAGACGGTGACTGATGAAGAATCCAAGGCGATGGCCCTGCGCTTGATGCAGGAAGAGGGCATCCTCTGCGGGATTTCCTGTGGTGCTGCGATGGCAGCGGCGGTGCGCCTGGCCGAGAAACCGGAGATGCAGGGCAAGACTATCGTGGTGATCCTGCCGGACTCTGGCGAGCGCTACCTGTCGAGCATGCTCTTTGCCGACCTGTTCACCGAGCAGGAAAACCAGCAATAAGCGGTCGGTCAGTGGTGGCCTCCGCGGGGCTAGCCGGACCGGCGCACCGACGCTCCTACACAGGATTTACGCAGACTTTGAATTCGGCGTAATACCTGTAGGAGCGGGCTTGCCCCGCGAAGAGGCCGTCACTGACTCACCAGAATTCCCCTTTAACCCGCATTCCCCTGACCGAACGCAATACCCCAACCATCCCCTTTATTACAAAATCTTCAACATTGCTATCCGCCCCAAGTTGTTTTTACCTGCGGCGGATGGGTTTATGATGTCCGGCTATCTGGAAGTGATGGCCTGATTTCCTATGCCAAGGAGTGTTGCATGACCTTTTCCTTTGTCGCCAAGGCGGGTGTCCTGCTGGTGTTTATCGGCAGCGTGCTGTACGTGCACTTGCGCGGCAAGGCGCGCCTGCCGGTGCTGCGCCAGTTCGTCAACCACTCGGCGCTGTTTGCCCCGTACAACAGCCTGATGTACCTGTTCTCCGGCGTGCCGTCCAAGCCTTACCTGGACCGCCAGCGTTTCCCCGAGCTCGACGTGCTCAAGGACAACTGGCAGGTCATCCGTGAAGAGGCCATGCGCCTGTTCGACGAGGGCTACATCCGCGCCGCCGAGAAAGACAACGACGCCGGTTTCGGTTCGTTCTTCAAGAAGGGCTGGAAGCGCTTTTACCTGAAGTGGTACGACAAACCGCTGCCCTCGGCAGAAGCCCTGTGCCCGAAAACTGTCGAGCTGGTCAGCAGCATCCCCAATGTCAAAGGCGCGATGTTCGCCCTGTTGCCCGGTGGCAGCCACCTGAACCCGCACCGCGACCCGTTCGCCGGCTCCCTGCGCTATCACCTGGGCTTGTCGACGCCCAACTCGGACAGCTGCCGCATCTATGTCGATGGCCAGCCGTATGCCTGGCGCGATGGCGAAGACGTGATGTTTGACGAGACTTTCGTGCATTGGGTGAAGAACGAGACCGACGTGACCCGGGTGATCCTCTTCTGCGACATCGAACGGCCGCTTACCAGCCCGCTGATGACCCGCATCAACCGCAAGGTCAGCGCCTTCCTCGGCCGCGCGACCGCGCCGCAGAACACTGATGATGAGCGGGTCGGCGGGATCAACCAGGCATATGCCTGGAGCAAGCGCTTCAGCAACAAGATCAGTACCCGTGTGAAACAGTTCAAGCGGGCCAATCCCAAGGCTTATCGGATTCTGCGGCCGGTGCTGGCGGTAGTGGTTGCGTATCTGCTGTATCGCTGGTTGTTCTGATCGTTCGTGCTGTAGGCCTTTAGCGGAACTCTTCCGGGATGGCGTGGCGCAGCACGCCTTCCTCGAACTCCAGAGTGCCGGCTTCGCGCTGAGTCAGCAGGTAGTAGAGCGGGGTGTCGAGGGCGATCGTCGGTGGCACTTCGACGGCGAGCATCTTCACCGCCTGCTCGGCGTCGCTGGGGCAGCCGAACTCGAGCAGGGCTGCACGCACTTGCTCGAGACTGCCGGGGGCCTTGGCCAACACACGGAACACCGAGGCACCGCCGCTTTTCTGCAGGCTGTCGAACCAGGTGTGTTCACCTTCGTCATGGGTATTGATGATGTCGCCCGGCGCAATGCCGTAGGCGTAGAAGGGAATATTGTCGACGAGGTAGCCGCCTTCGACTTGTTTTGCCCAGAGGCCTTCCACTGACGCCGGGGGATAGCCTTGTGCGTCCTGTTCCAGGCGGAACAGGACTTTCTTGAAGTGGGGATTGCTGTCGAGGGTCATGGTGCGGGGTCTGAGTGAGTTGGCTCCTGCGTATCGTAAGGCGGTTTGCGGGTGGTGTCCCCTTGGATTGATGGTTGAAGCCGGCAAAGCGGCCCCTGCGTACTCCCGCCGGACGCAATGCCAGAGCCTTCGAAAGGGATGCCCCGGACAGGCACTACTTCTCAGAAACAGCCCGCGCCGGCTTGAGCACCAGCCACAGGGCCAGGCCAATCAGCACGTCCATCAATGCTCGTTCATTCGAAGACGCAGGATGACAGTCCTCCGGTGTGGGTGGGTTTCATCGGTACTCTGCAGTGTGGTTGTGGTGGTTGCTAGGCAACAACGCCGATAAACATGTCGAAGTTGTGGGGCAGCGTTTCATTGACGGCATCTGCAATCCGGCTGACCTGCTCATGGGTCAGCGGCAACTCCCCATCAGCCTCAGCGGCAAGGCTATTCCAGCCCAGAATATCCATGACCCTCTGCTCAAACTCAGGCGCCACGTCCAGCTCATATTTCAACGCGCTATCTTGAAAACTGTCTGGCAAAAATCCCGTGATGCACAAGTACATAACGACCTCTGAGTATATTCATGCGTGGTTCTTCCGGTTTTGCGGGCTTGTTTTGAAGGTCGGAGCCGTCCGAGTGCGAAAGAACGTTACTTCCTTGATGCTTGGCATGTCTGCCGGACGATTCCCAAAGATTATGAAAAATCATCAATTGCTGCGAAAGGCTGCTGTGGCACAGGAAATCGCGATGGGGGTCATTGGTCTCGGATAACAGCAGGACGGGAGGGTACGTCAGCCGAGGTCGGTTTTTTGTGCTCGGCTGCGCATTCCTGCAAATGGCTCGATAGCAGTGCGGCACCTGTGGGAGCGGCCTTGTGTCGCGAAAGGGCTGCAGAGCAGCCCCGGCGTACTCCCGCCGGACGCAATGTCAGAGCCTTCGAAAGGGATGCCCCGGACAGGCACCACTTCTAAGAAAGGGTCCGCGCCGGCTTGAGCACCAGCCACAGGGCCAGGCCAATCAGCAGCCCGCCATACAGGTGTCCCATCGACAGCGCCTCATCCAGCAACCACGCCCCCCACAGCACGCCGAATACCGGGATCAGGAAGGTCACGGTGCTGGCCTTGACCGGTCCGATCTCGGCCAGCAGGCGGAAGTACAGGATGTAAGCGAACGCCGTACACACCAGGCCCAGCCCCAGCAGCGACAGCCACACCTGCCAGCCGCCCCAACTGGCCGGCGGCTGCGTCAGTGCGCTCCAGGCGAACAGTGGCGTGAGTAGCAGGGTGGCGCCCAGCATGCTGCCCAGTGCTGACAGACGGCTGTCGAGCCCGCTGACCCAGCGCCGCGCGAGGTAGCCGGCAAAGCCGTAGCAGGTGGTCGCCGCCAGGCAGGCCAGGGCGCCTTGCAGCAAGGCCATGTCCAGCGCGACCGGCCCGGCCCCGCTGAGGATGCCGACGCCGAACAGGCCGAGGAAGATCCCGCACAGCTTGCTCGCGGTCATCGGCTCGCGGAAGAACAGTGCGCCGATCAGTACGCCCATCAGTGGCGTGGTGGCGTTGAAGATTGCCGAATAGCCGGCCGGCAGCACCTGCGCGGCCACCGAATAAAAGGTGGCGGGGATCCCCGAGTTGATCATGCCCAATACCAGGCAGGCGCCGAGCTTGCCGTTGAAGTCCCAGCGCACGCGCGCAGCAGCGACGATGGCGACCAGCCCAAGGCAGGCAATCGATACCCGGAAGAAGGCGGTCGGCACAGTGCCAAGCTCGGGGGCGATGATGCGCATGAACAGAAAACTCGCACCCCAGACGGCGGCAAGGGTTAGCAGGCGGGCAAGGGCGATGGGGCTCACAACGGTCTCCGGCAACAGGGCAGGGCGGGAGTGTACGTCAGCCCAGGTGGCGGTTCTTGTGCTTTCTTGCGCTGTAAGTGCTGGCCCGCAACTCACCAAAACCCGCCGGCACTACTAAGCTGAGCCCTTGAACCCCGCGCAGAGGCTCTTGTATGACTCAGTCCTGGCCGGCGACCGAGATCGCCCGGATGATCCTCGATGGCTTCGACAACTACCGCGAGCATTTCCGCCGCATCACCCTGGGCGCACGCGAGCGCTTCGAGCGGGCGCAGTGGCAACAGATCCAGCGGGCGGCAGCTGCGCGCATCAATCTCTATGAAGAGAAGGTCGGCGAGGTAAACGGCTGGCTGCGGGATGCCTTCGACCCAGAGGTGCTGCTGGATGTCGAGCAGTGGCCGCTGGTCAAGAGTGCCTACATCCGGCTGATTGATCCGCGTCTGGACGATGAACTGTCCGAGACCTGGTACAACTCGCTGTTCTGCAGCCTGTTCAGCCATGACCAGATCAGCGATGGTTGCATGTTCATCCATACCACCCGACCTGCCATGCGCAGCCACCAGCGGGCCGCACAAACGCGCAGCTACGCGCTCGGCACGAACCTCAAGGGGCTGTTGCGGGCGATCTTTGCCGACTACCCGTTCAGCGTGCCGTATGGCGACCTGGAAGGCGACCTGGCCCGGCTCGAAGAGCAACTGCGCGAATGCCTGCCCGACTGGGTGTGCAAGGACCCGGCGCTGACCGTAGAGCTGTTTTCGCCTGTGCTTTACCGTAACAAAGGTGCCTACCTGGTAGGCCGTTTGTTCACCCAGGACGAACAGTGGCCGCTGGTGATCCCGCTGCTGCACCGCGAAGGGCATGGCATCGAGGCCGACGCGTTGATCACCGACGAGGCCGAGGTGTCGATCATCTTCTCGTTCACCCGCTCGTACTTCATGGTCGATGTGCAGGTGCCGGCCGAGTTCGTCAACTTTCTCAAGCGGATCCTGCCGGGCAAGCACATCGCTGAGTTGTACACTTCGATCGGCTTCTACAAGCATGGCAAGTCGGAGTTTTACCGGGCGCTGATCAATCACCTGGCCACTACCGAAGACCGCTTCGTGATGGCACCCGGCGTGCGCGGCATGGTCATGAGCGTGTTCACCCTGCCGGGCTTCAATACGGTGTTCAAGATCATCAAGGACCGCTTCTCACCGTCGAAGACCGTCGACCGTGCGACGGTCTTCGACAAGTATCGCCTGGTCAAAAGCATCGATCGGGTCGGGCGCTTGGCCGACACCCAGGAGTTTGCCGATTTTCGCTTTCCGCGCGGCAAGTTCGACCCCGAGTGCCTGGCCGAGTTGCTCGAAGTGGCGCCGTCCACCGTGGTCCTGGACGGCGATACGGTACTGATCCGCCACTGCTGGACCGAGCGGCGCATGACCCCGCTCAACCTGTACCTGGAGCAGGCCAGCGAGGCCCAGGTGCTGGAGGCGCTGGAAGATTACGGGCTGGCGATCAAGCAGCTGGCGGCGGCGAATATCTTCCCCGGTGACATGTTACTGAAGAACTTCGGCGTTACCCGGCATGGGCGGGTGGTGTTTTACGACTATGACGAGATCTGCTTTCTGACCGAGGTGAACTTCCGCCATATCCCGCCGCCGCGTTATCCCGAGGATGAGATGTCAGGGGAGCCGTGGTATTCGATTGGGGCGCACGACGTGTTTCCGGAGGAGTTTCCGCCGTTTCTGTTTGCCGAGATGGGGCAGCGCAAGTTGTTCAGCCGCCTGCATGGGGAACTGTATGACGCGGATTACTGGAAGGGGCTGCAGGCGGCGATTCAGGGGGGCAAGGTGATTGATGTGTTTCCTTATCGACGCAAGGTACGCTGATGCACACTCAACTCTTCAGGCACTTCAATTCACTGAAACTGGTGCGGACCTTGGCCAGGCGCTCCTGCAGGTACTGACGCTGCGCCGGGCTGCTCTCTTTCACCAGGTCCACCAACAGGCTGCGCGCCTGCTGTTCGGTATTCTCGAACGCCGCACGGTACTCCGGCGTCCACAGGCTTTCCTTGCGCTGCAGCAGTTGCGCCAGGCGTGGCTCGAAGCTTGGCGTAGCGCGCTGGTTCATGGCGAGCATCAGTTGCTGTTGCCAATGGGCGCGGTTGGCGATCCATTGCCGGTTCTGGTCGCCCAGCGCCTGCGACCAGCTCATCACCCGTAGGCGCTGGGCTGCGTTGAGCTCGCCAAGCCAGGGCTTGAGGCGTTTCTCCATGCGTGTGGCGCGGTTTTCGATTTGCTGGGGCAGCGGCGTTGCAACGTACTTGGCCTGGCGTTCGCTGATGTCCTGGCGAAACGCCTGGCGCATCTCGTCGACTTGCCGATCATCCATGCCGCGCAACAGCTCGGTCGCGGACGGCGTGATCGCCTCCGTCACCCGGCTGATGGCCTGGCGTGCCTCGACGGTACGTTGCTGCAAGGCCTGGTCGGTAACTTGATCCTTGGCAACCATTTCGCGCATCTGATCGAGCCAGTCGAGATAGCCGGGCAGTTGCGTCTTGCAGTGCCAGGCCAGATGCTCCTGCAACCGTTGGTCGAGCCAGGACTTCTGCTCGCGGTTCATGTCCAGGTAGTCGCCCAGCGACCACGGCACCAGGGTATCGAGGTTGCGATAGGCCAGGTCGATACGGCTGCAACCCACCATGGCCAGGGTGCAGGCGAGGGCGAACAGGGTGCAGCGCAGGGCAGTTGTCAGGCAGACAGGCATGAGCAGATCCTTGCAGAGGCTTGCCAGGCAGTAGACGCGAGGGCACCTTGGCGGTTCCCCCTGAACCAGCGGTCGGGCGACGAGGCGGGTTCAGGTGTAGAATAGTCGCCTTGTCTTGAGGAACATCGGAAATGGCTCTACTCGGGCGTTACAACAGTTTGCAAATCGTTAAACATGTCGAATTCGGCCTCTACCTGGATGGCGGCGCAGACGGCGAGATTCTCCTGCCGCGGCGTTACATCCCCAAGGACACGCCCACCGAGCTCGACGACTGGCTCAACGTGTTCATCTACCTGGACAGCGAAGATCAGCTGATCGCCACCACCGAGAAGCCCAAGGTCCAGGTCGGCGAATTCGCCAGCCTGAAGGTCAAGGACATCAACGGTGCCGGTATCTTCCTCGATTGGGGGTTGAGCAAAGACTTGCTGATGCCTTACTCGGAAGAAAAGCGTTCGCTGAAGATCGGCGATTATTGCCTGGTCCACGCCTATCTGGACAAACGCACCCGGCGTATCACTGCCACGGCGCGCCTGGATCGCTACCTCGACCTTACCCCGGCGGCGTACACCGTCGGTCAACCGGTCGAGTTGCTGGTGGCCGATGAGACGGACATGGGCTTCAAGGCGATCATCAACAACCGCCATTGGGGCCTGATCCACAAGAACGAGGTGTTCAAGTTCCTGCGCTCGGGCATGCACGAGAAGGGCTTCATCAAGGAAGTGCGCCACGACGGCAAGATCGCCCTGAGCCTGCAGCCGGTTGGTCAGGCGCTGGCTGATACCCTGCAAGAGCAGATCATGACTCGCCTGCAAGCCGAAGGCGGCACCCTGGCGGTGTGTGACAAGAGCGATCCGCAGGTGATCAGCAAAATGTTCAACGTCAGCAAGGGCAACTTCAAGAAAGCCATTGGTGCGCTGTTCAAGGCAGGTTTGATCGTCATCCATGACGATCGCATCGAGCAGGTCTGATCAGTCCTGCACGAAGGTGCGGAAGTCCAGCTGCTCGCCGCCTGGGCGGGTATCGCGCAGCAGCGAATCGCGGTCGGCGCTCAGCGCCAGGCTGATGGTCGAGCGGCGCTTGCCGGGCTTGCGCACTTCCATTTGCTCTTGATGAGCACGCAGGAAGTTGATCGGCACCTTGAGGTGCTGCAGCTCATCGGATTCGGGGCTGTGCAACAGCAGGTTGACCCAGTCGGGCTGGCCTTTGCGCAGCAGCGCCACCGGGACATCGAACCACCACAGGTTGCGCTTGGGGTCGAGGATGGCGAACAGGGAGTTGTCGCTGTTGAGCACCGGCTTGGCCAGCGCAAGGTTGCGCCGCGCGATTGCGCTGGGTTTATCGAGTTTCATGCAGGTTCCTGCGGGTTGACGCTGGGGTGACCTGACATTGTGCGGTGCCGGCTCGTCGTGAACAAGTCCGAGATTGCCGGGACCGCGTTGCGCTCCTTTCGCGACACAAGGCCGCTCCTACAGGATCAGCGCCATTTTGCAGGGTGCTGAAATCCCCGTGGGAGCAACTGCCTTGCACTAAACCTCAAGCTGGCGCGGTCTCTGTGGGAGCGGCCTTGTGTCGCGAAGGGGCCGCAACGCGGCCCCAGGATGCCTCAGCGCCTTAGTGGCTGGCTCAACTCCGAGGTGGCGCCATCCGCGGTGGTCACCGTCGCGGTGAAACTGTGCAAATTACCGGCATTTTCCAGCACCTGGGCAAATCGCGCGCGGCCTTGCTCATCGCTGTTCACCAGCACTTCACCGAGATACTGCTCGGCTTCGCTCGCCTGCGCGCTGGCGTTACCGAACAGCTCGATGCGCAGCAGACTCGATGCCGGCCCCTGCACCTCGCCCCGCAACACGTCCTTGTCCAGCGCCAGCAGCCGCGGCGGCTGCTGGTTATGGTTGGGCAATGGCTGGCAAGGCTTCGGCTCGCCTTGCGCATCGCAGATGACCGCCTGGTCTTTCTTCGCCAGCTCGGCACCCACCCCGCGCGACCCTACGTACAAGGCATGCGCCTGGGCTGGTACGCCAAAGATGATCGCGCCGGTGCGCTGCTCCGGCACACACGAACCGCCCGCCTCGCAGCGGCGGATGTCCTGGCTGTTAGCCCAGATGCGGTTGGCGGTCAGGCGCGTGCGGGTGATGTTCGGCTCTGGCCGCAAGGCTACGCCTACCCGGTTACCGTGGATCAGGTTGCCGTCGAGCATGTTGCCCTCGCCGGTGATGCTGACCCCGATCGAATTGCCGCTGAAGGTGTTGGCACCCAGGTAGTTACGGTTGCCCCAATTGATCTGGAGGCCGTCGGAGTAGTTCTCGAAGCGGTTGCGCACCACGTTGTTGTCATTGCCCAGGAGGATCTCGATGCCTTGCGACGGCTCGGGATTGGCTGCGGTCGAGCGGAACAGGTTGTCGGCCACCAGGTTGAACGCCGCGCCGCGTGTGAGTTCCAGACCGTCGCCGTTGTCGATCAGCTGGTTGCGCAGGACCTTGTTGTTATTGGTGGTGGTGGCGGTCGGGTTGCCCGCGCCGTCATCGCCGGTGAGCATGATGCCGGCACCGCCCTTGTTGGCGATGATGCGGTTGTCTTCGATGATGTTGGCGCTGGCGCGATTGACCAGGATGCCGATGCAGAAGTTACGCACTTCCAGGCCGCTGATGTGCACGCCCTGCGTGTCGCGCAAGACCAGCCCGGGGTTGGTGGTAGTGCGTACGTTGGTGCCGAACTGGCCGGGCATGGCACCTGGGCAGGTGCGCACGCCCTGGTCCTTGATGTAGCCCGAACCGTCGATGGCGATGTACTGGCCGTCGCGGGCCCAGGACAGGCCGGTGATGCGCACCGGGCCTTTGATTTCCGGGAGCGCGCGGGTCGGACGGATGACGTACGGCGGCTGGCCGATCGCGGCGATGTCGATCTGGTACTGGCCGGGGTTCTGGTTGTTGGTTTCTATCGCCCAACGCAGGCTGCCGGGCTCGCCGTCATCGGCGTAGCGGGTGACCTGCAAGGTCTGGGTGGCGGTCTGCGCAGTGGCGAAGGCAGGCAAGGGGAATAGCGGCAGCAAGGCTGCCAGCACAGGCATGAGGCGCATGGGTGCGGGATTCCGAAAGCTGTTGTTGTTATGAAAGCCGCCTGCGTTGGGCGGTCGTTGGCAGCGATTCTAGGCAAGGGGTGGCGGCTTGCGCAGCTCTGGCAGGCGATTTGGGGCGATATTCGCCCGCTGATTACCGTTAAGCGAATTCGCTGAAAATCAATTGAAACTCTCGCCGGCCGGCATGAGTCGATGCTATGTCGACACAGTTATCGTGTCTTTGCTTCAAGGAGATTTCCCCATGAGTGGCACCAAAGACAAAGTCAAAGGTATGGCCAACGAAGCAGCGGGCAATATCAAGCAAGGTGTGGGTAAGGTCACCGACAACGACAAGCTGAAGGCTGAAGGCAAGGCTCAGGAAGTCAAAGGCGAAGTCCAGCAAAAGGTTGGCGAAGTAAAGGACGCCGTGAAGAAGCCTTAATCGGCTCTGGTGTAGGAAAACGGCTGCCCTCTGGCGGCCGTTTTCTTTAGCGCGGCAATGAGCTGCATCGATGCTGGCGTGGTCTATTAGACTTGCATGCAGTAAACAAGGCCTCCCGTTGAGACGGCCAGCCCCCAGATGATCGAGCGGCGAAAGGAGACGCTATGATTTTTCCCGCCTTGCAGGGCCTTCCCCTGCACCGTGTGCTGGTGCGCACTGTCAGCGAATTTCTCGATGACGAGATGTCCACCTATGCGTCGGCACTGGCCTACCAGATGCTGTTTTCGCTGTTCCCTTTCTTGTTGTTCCTGATTGCCCTGATCGGTTTCCTGCACCTGCCGGACTTTTTCTCCTGGCTGCGCCTGCAGTCCGAGCTGGTGCTGCCGCCGCAAGCCCTCGAGCAGGTCAACCCGGTAATCGACCAGCTGCAGCAATCCAAGGGCGGCCTGCTCTCGGTAGGTATTGTGATTGCCCTGTGGACCGCCTCGGCCGGTGTGCGGCTGATGATGAGCGCGATGAACGCTGCCTACGACGTACCGGAAGGGCGTCCAGTGTGGAAGCGCATCCCGCTGTCGATCTTCTACACCATCGGCATTGCCGGGATGCTCCTGGCCGCGGCTGCCTTGATGGTGCTCGGCCCGCAAGTGATGGAGTGGATCGCCGCGCAGATCGGCATGCAGGAGTTCATCGTCACCCTGTGGACCATCCTGCGTTGGCCGGCGATCATCATTCTGATGATGGTGGCGGTGGCGTTGATCTACTACGTCATGCCGGATGTGAAGCAGAAATTCCGCTTCATCACCCCAGGCTCGGTGCTGGCAGTGGTGGTGTGGATCATCGCCTCGCTGGGGTTCGGCTACTACGTCAAGACCTTTGCCGACTACAACGCCATGTATGGCAGCATCGGGGCGATCATCGTACTGCTGCTGTACTTCTACATTTCCGCCGCCGTACTCTTGCTCGGCGCCGAGATGAATGCGGTGATCGAGCACATGTCGGCGGAGGGCAAGAACCCCGGCGAGAAGGATTTCGACGGCGAAAAGCCGCAGGAAACCATTACCGTGCTCGGCCATGAGCATCCGGCGGCCGCCGAACCCCACACCCGCGAGCCGAACCCCAGATGATCCGAGACATCCTGAAGATGGGCGATGAGCGCCTGCTGCGCATCGCCCCACCCGTGCCCGAGCACATGATCGGCAGTGCCGAACTGCAACAGTTGATCGACGACATGTTCGAGACCATGCACCACGTCGGTGGTGTCGGCCTCGCCGCGCCGCAGATCGGCATTGACCTGCAATTGGTGATCTTCGGTTTCGAACGCAGCGAGCGCTACCCGGACGCCGAGGCGGTGCCGCAGACCATCCTCATCAACCCGTTGATCACGCCGCTGGCCACTGAGGTCGAGGACGGCTGGGAAGGCTGCCTGTCGGTGCCGGGCTTGCGTGGTGTAGTGCCGCGCTACAAGCACATCAGCTATTCAGGCATCGACCCTCAAGGCAATCCGATCAACCGTTTTGCCGATGGTTTTCATGCCCGCGTGGTGCAGCACGAGTGCGATCACCTGATCGGCCGGTTGTACCCTTCGCGCATTCAGGATTTCGCCAAGTTCGGCTATACCGAGGTGCTGTTCCCCGGGCTGGACGTCAGCGACGACTGATCGCGTACCAGGGCGATAAGGCGCTTGCTGCGTTGATAGCGCGTCAGGCGCATGGCCAAGGCATCGGGCAGTGCATCAGCGGGGCTGAACGCCAGCCGCTGGTAGAAGGCTTGCAGGTCTGGGTGGCAGAACAGCCAGGTCGGGCCTGACACCTGCGCCAGTGCCACCTTTATCAGCTCTCCAGCAACGCCACGGCCACGCCATTGCGGGTCGACCAACAGTCCAGTAAGCCACTGGCCGTCGGCAACCGGGCTCAGGCTCAGGCCCGCGATGATCCCCTCGACACGGGCAACCCACAGCACACCGTCAGCGGCGGAACGCATGCGCGAGCCGTGCTGTCGATAGAAGTAATCGAGGAGACGGCGCTGCAGGCCGGTCAGTGTGCTGATCTCAACGGCAGTCATGGTCACTTTGCAGTCAATTCAAATCGGTGGCTTTGTCGCAGATTGTTGCATATCCCGCAAGGGTGATTGTCATACTGCGGGCTTCAACTCTGCCGTACGAGGCGTAAAATTTACTCATTCCCTCCAGCAGTACGACAAAGCGGGAACGGTACTTCGTGTCATCTTCGCAGTGGATGACAACTTCTCCGCGCCATTGACGGCATATTGAAGTAATCATTTCGCGTGATTGCCTTGAAGGCCAAACACCATGAAAGCACTTTTGATTCTTGCATTAGCCGGGATGTCCTCGTTCGCCCTCGCCAACGAGGTTCAGCCGGTTTCCAACCCGCCTGTGGCCATCCAGTACGACTACTCGATGAACCTTGATATCAAGCGCGTGATCAGCCTGTCGACCATTCCCAACGTCTGCGAGGTGGTGCCGGCCACCATGACCTACGAAGACCACCAGGGCCAGGTCCACACCTTGCAGTATCGCGCCATGGGCGAGGGTTGCACTCAGGGTTGATCAGGCACGTCCCAAGGCTTGTCGCACGGCTTCCAGTCCCTGCTTCAACGGTGCCTGGCTGGTGGCCGTCGACAGGCTGATGCGCAAGGCATTGAGCGGAGTGTCGCAAAGCTCAGTAATCCCTTCGAATTGACGACATATGCAAGATATCGATTTACCCATGCAACGCGCTGCGCCTAGGATCGGATCACACTCAGACCGATGAAGGATGATCGTCATGTTCGATTTGCCAGCCCTGCGCGAAGCCGCCGCTTTCGTCCACCAGCACCTGCCCGCTACCGCTCAGCACGTTTGGCCTGTGCTCGCCGAGCGGGTCGGTTGCCAGGTGTGGGTCAAGCATGAGAACCATGCGCCCACCGGGGCGTTCAAGGTGCGCGGAGGTCTGGTCTATGTCCGTTCATTGCTGGCAGGCGGCACGCCCCCACGGGGCCTGGTGACCGCCACGCGCGGTAATCACGGCCAGAGCATGGCACTTGCCGCCCGCCAGGCAGGCATTCCCTTGATGATCGTGGTGCCTGAGGGTAACTCGCGGGAAAAAAACGCCGCCATGCGCGCCCTCGGTGCCGAGCTGATCGAGTATGGCGCCGACTTCGATGTGGCCCGTGAGCACGCCGCGCAGCTGGCCGAGCAACTGGGTTATGACATGGTGCCGTCGTTCCACCCGGAGCTGGTGCGCGGCGTCGCAACCTACGCGCTGGAGTTGTTTGAAGCCGTCGCCGACCTCGATTGCGTGTATGTGCCGATCGGCATGGGTTCGGGCATCTGCGGGCTGATCCAGGCGCGCAACCTGCTCGGCTTGCGTACCGAGATCGTCGGCGTGGTCTCCAGCGCCGCCGATGCCTACGCGCAAAGCTTCGAGCAAGGCCGCATCGTCACTACCGCCACAGCCGACACCTTCGCCGATGGCATGGCCTGCCGCATGCCACACCCGCAGGCGTTCGCCCTGATCCACGAGCATGCCGCGCGTATCGTGCGCGTCAGCGATGAAGAAGTGGCCGAGGCCATGCGCCTGTACCATGAAACCACCCACAACACGGCCGAAGGCGCTGGCGCTGCCGGGCTGGCGGCACTGCTTCAGGAGCGCGAGCGGCAGGCTGGCAAGCGCGTTGCGGTGGTGCTCAGTGGGGCGAATGTGGACCGTGAACGCTATGCGCGGGTTCTGGCGGGTGTTGAAAGATTCTGAATGGTTAAGGTCGCGATGGTTTGAACAGGCGCAATTTCTTCCAATACCTTTGCGCCTGTTTGCGGGATGATCAGGCCTGTCTTTCAGCGTCGTGTGCCAAGTCCTCATGCCTTTTTCCAACGGTTTTCTCCTTAGCCTGTCCCTGTGCCTGGACATCGGCATCGCCAACATCGCCATGATTACCCTGGCCATGCAGCGTGGTTTTCTCCAAGGTTTCTGGCTCGGGCTGGGGACTTGCGTGGGTGATCTGGTCTATGCGGTCGCGGCGTTGGCCGGGATGACCGTGCTGCTGCAGTTCGAGGCGGTCCGTTGGAGCCTGTGGCTGGGCGGCTCGGTGTTGCTGGTGTGGTTTGCGCTGAAGATGATCCTGGCGGCCTGGCGCGGCGGGCACATGCAGGCGCGGGCAGAGGTGGTGGTGGAGTCGGCCTGGCGCGAGTTTCTGCGCGGCATCTTTCTGGCGATGTCGTCGCCCAGCGCGATTCTCTGGTTCGCCGCGGTAGGCGGAGTGCTGATCTCCCGCTCCGGTGGCGGCAGTCTGCTGGATGCAGGGCTGTTTCTGAGCGGCTTCTTTGCTGCCGGCGTGTTCTGGTGTGTCAGCCTGTGCGGTATCGCCAGCCAGGGAGGGCGCTTGCTCGGTGATCGCTTGTTGACCTGGTCGTACCTGCTGTCGGCGGCGATCTTCTGCTATTTCGCGGTCTACGTGATCGTTTCGGGCTACCGCGAGTTTATCCTCGCCGCGGCGTAATGCTGCGGGGTTACCCCGTGCACCCGGCGGAACGCGGTGATGAAGTGGCTCTGGTCATAGAAGCCGAGGTCTAGCGCCACATCCTGCGGATGTCGCCCCAGGCGCAGGCGCCGACGGGCCTCGATCAGGCGCAGTTGCATGTGGTACTGCAGCGGCCCCAGGCCGGTAGCCTTCTTGAAACAACGCACGTAGTGGAACTTGCTCAGGCCGGCGACCTGCGCCAGTTGGTCGAGCTCGAGGCGTTGATGCAGGTGATCACGCATGAAGGCCTGGCTGCTCGCGACAGCGGGTGACTGCTCACCTGGCGCCGTCGAGGCCTGCAGCAACAGCTGGGCGAACAGCAGCAGCTGCGCCTGTTCACGGTGTTCGACGTTGGCTTGAGCCAGCTCGAGCAGAGCGGCGAACAAGGCTGGCCGCTGCAGGATGCCGTGCTCGAAGCTGGGCGGTTGAGCGGTCGAGCGCAGGTTGTTGGCAGCGATCACCTCACTCAGCGCCTCAGGGGCCACGTGCAGGCTGATGTACTCGACGCCACCTTCGGCGAACGCTGAGCCCTGGACGGCCAAGGGGTTGTAGAGGGTCACCTGACCGGGCAACACATCCATTTCCCGGCCATCGAGCCAGATTCTTTCATGCCCGCTGAGGTTGGCACCGAGGACGTACTCGTCGTGGGTGTGGCGGGGGAAGCTGGCGGCGCCGCTGGCACGTACCCAGGACAGCTCGAGCTGTGGGGTGGCGTGCAAAGGTTCGCTGGTCAATGGCATGGCAAGTTCCTGGGGGCATGTGTCGGTCGTGCCGGCCACAACCCTGCAACTATCGAAGATAACGCCGGCAGAACCAACTATTTTTCATCGAGCTGTCGATTGCGCAGCCCCCCGTTCGATCACTTGGTGAAGGCGCCGGACACCCCCGCGCCATGCTGGCGAGAATCGACCGATGAACACCTCAGCCGAAACCGAACTCCGTCAACTGATCGACACCTGGATGCAGGCGGTGCGCGAGCGCGACATGGACGGCATCACCGCGCCCTATGCCGACGATATCGTCGCCTTCGACGCAATCAAGGCCCTGCAATTCAAGGGCAAGGCCGCTTATCGCGCTCATTGGGAAATGTGCATGGGCATGTGTACAGGCCCGATGATCTTCGAAATGGAGCAACTTACCGTCCACGGCGATGGCGATTTGGGCCTGGCCCATTGGTTGAACCGCTGCGGCCCGGCCGACGATGACAGCCAGTGCGGCTTCATGCGCGCCAGTGTTGGCTATCGGCGCAGTGCAGGGCAATGGCAGGTGATCCACGAACACTGGTCGGCGCCGTTCGACATGGAAACCCAGAAGGCTTTGTTCGACCTCAAACCCTGAGCTGAAAACCCCTGCTTTTATCGCCAAACGCACTGTGCGCAAGCGCTGGAGACAACCATGAAATACCTGTGTCTGGTCTATTGTGACGAAGGGTTGCTGCACAGCCTGGCGGACAGCCCGGCAGATGCCGAGTGCCAGGCGTACGCCGAAGCGCTGCACGGTTCTGGGCGAATGCTTGCTGCCGAGGCGCTCAAATCGGTGCAGACAGCCACTACCGTGCGCGTAAGGGCGGGCCGCATGAGCCTGACCGATGGGCCCTTTGCCGAGACCAAGGAGCAGCTGGCCGGTTTTTACCTGGTCGATGCCCGCGACCTCAACGAAGCGTTGAACATTGCCAAAGGGATTCCCGCTGCGCGGGTCGGCAGTGTCGAAGTCCGCCCGGTACGCGAACTGCAACCCTGACTGCGGAGCACAATAACAATGACCCTCGCACACCCTGGCCACGGATCGGCGCAGCACGAACTGTCTATCAGCCGCCTGATCGACGCCCCTCCGGCCAAGGTGTTCCGCGCCTGGAGCGAGCCCGAGTGGCTCATGCAATGGTGGGGGCCGCACGGCATGACCACCCCGGAATGCGAAATGCAGTTGTGGGTCGGTGGCCTGTTCCGCACGCTGATGCGCGCCCCTGACGGTACCGAATACAACAATCAGGGCGTATTTCTCGAGATCGCCGCGCCGCGCCGGCTGGTTTTCACCGATGCCTTCAAACCTGGCTGGGTACCGTCGGACAAAGCCTTCATGACCGCCGTGGTGACCTTCGACGAGGAACATGGCAAAACCCGCTATACCGCCCGTGCCTGGCACTGGAGTGCCAGCGATTGTCGTGCCCATGAAGAAATGGGCTTTCATCAGGGCTGGGGTGAGAGCCTGGACCGCCTGGTGGAGGTGGTCACCCAGCGGATGCCTGACTGATGCTCGCGTCGCAGGCATTACGCGAGCAGCTCGAGGCAGTCTACCGGCGCGACTCGCGGCGGATCCTGGCCACTCTGATCCGTTTGCTGGGCGACTTCGACCTGGCCGAGGAGGCCATGCACGATGCTTTCTTCATCGCCGTCGAACGCTGGCAGCGCGACGGTATACCTGACAATCCGCGGGCCTGGCTGGTATCGGCTGGCCGCTTCAAGGCGATCGATGCGTTGCGCCGGCGAGCCCGCTTCGATCGCTCTCAGGCAGACCTGATCATGCTGCTGGACCGTGAAGGCCGCGATCCTGGCGAAGACGAGCTGCTTGGCGACGACCGCCTGCGGCTGATCTTCACCTGCTGCCACCCGGCGCTGGCATTCGATGCCCAAGTGCCGTTGACCCTGCGCGAAGTCTGCGACCTGACCACCGAACAGATTGCCCGCGCCTTTTTGCAAAGCCCGGCGACCATTGCCCAGCGCATTGTCCGAGCCAAGGCCAAGATCCGCGATGCGCGCATTCCTTATCAGGTGCCGGAGCTGGCTGAGCTGCCCGAGCGGCTCGAGAGCGTGTTGCGGGTGATCTACCTGGTGTTCAACGAAGGCTATTCGGCTTCTTCGGGTGAGGCGCTGTTGCAGGGTGAGCTGTGTGATGAAGCCATTCGCCTAGGGCGTCTGCTTGCGCAGTTGCTGCCGGACCCGGAGGTGCTCGGCCTGCTGGCGCTGATGCTGTTGCAGGCCTCGCGGCAACGGGCGCGCACCGACGACGATGGCGAGTTGGTGCTGCTCGATCAGCAGGACCGTAGCCTATGGGACCATGCGCAGATCGCTGAAGGGTGCCAGTTGGTGCAGCAGGCGCTGCGTAGTCGGCAGATTGGCGTTTACAGCGTGCAGGCGGCGATTGCTGCCGTGCATGCCGAGGCGGCGCGGGCCGAGGATACCGATTGGCAGGAGATTGTCGGGCTGTATGAGGTGTTGCAGCGCCATTGGCCGTCGGCGGTGGTCGAGCTCAATCGGGCGGCCGCGCTGGCCAGGCGTGATGGTGCGCAGGCGGGGCTGGCGGCGGTCGAGGCGATTCTGCAGCGGGGCGAATTGCTTGATTATCACTTGGCGCATGCCGCCAGGGCTGAGCTGTTGCATCAGTTGGGGCAGCTCGAACAAGCGCGGCAAGCGTGGCGGCAGGCATTGGCGCTGACCCGGCAAGTGCCGGAGCGCCGGCATATCGAACGGCGGCTGCGCGAGTTGGAATGAACTGTGGGGGAGGCAGGACTGCCCTCTTCGCGGGGGCAAACCCGCACCTACAGGATTGCTGAACACCTGTAGGAGCGGGCTTGCCCCGCGAAGAGGTCTGCCCTGCAGCACGCAATCTCAGCTGGCGACAAAGTTCGGCGGCGATACCAGCTCAACCGTCTGTTGCTTGCGCGGCGCAAGGATCTCGGCCTCACCGGCAACCACCAGCTCATCATTCTGGTTGTAGACATTGGTGGCGATGCGCACCTTGAACTTGGGCAGCTTCTCGAGAATCTCCAGGCGCACCGTCAGGGTGTCACCGATCTTCACCGGCTTCTGGAAGCTCATCTGTTGCCCCAGGTAGATGGTACCCGGGCCAGGCAGGGTGCAGGCGACCGCGGCACTGATCAGGGCGCCGCTGAACATGCCGTGGGCAATGCGTTCGCGGAACATGCTCTTGGCCGCAAACTCGGCATCCAGGTGCACCGGGTTGTGATCCCCCGACATCGCGGCGAACAGCTGGATGTCACGTTCTTCCACACTTTTCTCAAAGGTGGCTGTCTGACCCACTTCGAGGGCTTCGTAGGGGGTGTTGGTGACCTGGGTCATCAGGGCTTCCTTATTAGCGGACGAGGCCTGCCTATCATTCATTGCGAGCCGCGCGGCCAAGGGCCAGTGCTTGCTCGAGCCAGCCGAGTATATCGGTACTGACCTCGTCGCGATTGATTTCGTTGAGCAGCGAGTGGCGCGTCTGAGGGTACAGGCGCAGCTGCACAGTGCGGTTGCCGAACGCGCTCAGAGCTGCCGGCAGATCCTTGAGACGCTTGCCGGTGCTCATCGGATCACATTCGCCGTCAATTTGCCTGTTGCCAGGGTCGCAACGACATCGCAAGCCCCAGCACGACGGGCTGGCGGTTCTGATTGCAGAAAGGCCACAAATAAGATTCACGATGTTAATGGCGGCCCTTGGCGTGTTTGCCACTCCTGGCTTACCTGCTAACGTCGGCTGAACGCCTGTTTACCTTTCGGCAAGCAGGTCAGGGACGCTCCAGGCAGAGAGGAACAACAATAAATGCAAGCCGATTTCTGGAATGACAAGCGCCCGGCGGGCGTGCCTTCTAGCATTGATATCAATGCCTACCGCTCCGTCGTCGAAGTCTTCGAGCGCTCCTGCAAGCGCTTTGCCGACCGCCCGGCCTTCAGCAACCTGGGGATCACCCTCAGCTACGCCGAGCTCGAGCGGCACTCGGCGGCATTTGCTGCCTGGCTGCAGCAGCACACCGACCTCGTCCCGGGCGATCGCATCGCGGTGCAGATGCCCAATGTGCTGCAGTATCCGATCGCCGTATTCGGCGCGATGCGGGCCGGGTTGATCGTGGTCAACACCAATCCGCTGTATACCGAACGCGAGATGCGCCATCAGTTCAAGGATTCCGGCGCCCGTGCGCTGGTGTACCTGAACCTGTTCGGCAAGCGCGTGCAGGAGGTGCTGCCCGACACCGGTATCGAGTACCTGATCGAAGCAAAAATGGGCGACCTGCTGCCCACCGCCAAGGGCTGGCTGGTCAATACCCTGGTCGACAAGGTGAAGAAGATGGTCCCCGCCTTCGATCTGCCGCAGGCGGTACCGTTCAAGCAGGTACTGCGCGAGGGCAGGGCGCTGACGCACAAGCCGGTGCCACTGAGCCTCGACGACATTGCCGTGCTGCAGTACACCGGCGGCACCACCGGCCTGGCCAAGGGCGCCATGCTCACCCACGCCAACCTGGTAGCGAACATGCTGCAGGTGCTGGCGTGCTTCTCCCAGCATGGGCCGGACGGGCAGAAGCTGCTCAAGGACGGCCAGGAGGTGATGATCGCGCCGTTGCCGCTGTACCACATCTATGCGTTCACGGCGAACTGCATGTGCATGATGGTCACCGGCAACCACAACGTACTGATCACCAACCCGCGCGACATCTCTGGCTTTATCAAGGAGCTGGGCAAGTGGCGTTTCTCGGCATTACTGGGCCTCAACACCCTGTTTGTCGCGCTGATGGACCACCCGGGCTTCAAGTCGCTGGATTTCTCAGCGCTCAAGGTCACCAACTCGGGCGGCACGGCACTGGTCAAGGCCACTGCCGAGCGTTGGGAAAGCATTACCGGCTGTCGCATCGTCGAGGGGTATGGCCTGACCGAGACCTCGCCAGTGGCCAGCACCAACCCCTATGGCGCGTTGGCCCGCTTGGGTACCGTGGGTATTCCAGTGGCGGGCACGGCGTTCAAGGTGATCGACGATGACGGCAATGAGCTGCCTCTGGGTGAGCGCGGTGAGTTGTGCATCAAGGGCCCGCAGGTGATGAAAGGCTATTGGCAACAGCCTGAGGCGACTGCCCAGGCGCTGGATGCCGACGGCTGGTTCAAGACCGGTGATATTGCAGTGATCGACCCGGATGGCTTTACCCGCATCGTTGACCGCAAGAAGGACATGATCATCGTCTCGGGCTTCAACGTGTACCCGAACGAAATCGAGGACGTGATCATGGGCCACCCGCAGGTCGCCAACTGCGCGGCGATCGGTGTGCCCGACGAGCGTTCGGGAGAGGCGGTGAAGCTGTTTGTGGTGCCGCGCGAGGGTGGCGTCAGCGTCGAGGAACTGAAGGCCTACTGCAAGGCCAACTTCACCGGCTACAAAGTACCCAAGCACATCGTCCTGCGCGATTCGTTGCCGATGACCCCGGTCGGCAAGATCCTGCGCCGCGAGTTGCGCGATATCGCCTGAGCTATCTGGGGGTGGGCAGCGCCCCCAGCATTACCTGACTGAAGGCAGGCAGACTCGGCGTTACAGCCTAATTTGCGACATTTTGGCTAATTACTCTAAAAATGACTCATATAATTCATTGAGTCATAATTGTGACCATAAGGCCGGACTTGGCCTCTAGGCGACCCCAGGCAAAGCTGTTACTCTCGGCCCGCTTTCAGAGGATACGGTTTGCAATGAACCGACTTCGCATATCAATAATAAGCGCATGAACGCGTGAAGAATTTCGCTGTTGCTGAAGGAGTTGGCTTCCATGATCGAAAATTTTTGGAAGGATAAGTACCCAGCCGGGATAACGGCGGAAATCAATCCTGACGAATTCCCCAATATCCAGGCAGTACTCAAGCAATCCTGCCAACGCTTTGCCGATAAACCCGCCTTTAGCAACCTGGGCAAGACTATCACCTATGGCGAGATGTATGCCTTGTCGGGCGCTTTTGCCGCCTGGTTGCAGCAGCATACCGATCTCAAGCCGGGTGACCGCATCGCCGTGCAACTGCCAAACGTGCTGCAGTATCCGGTGGCGGTGTTCGGCGCCATGCGCGCAGGCCTGATCGTGGTCAACACCAACCCGTTGTATACCGCACGGGAAATGGAGCACCAGTTCAACGACTCTGGCGCCAAGGCCCTGGTGTGCCTGGCCAACATGGCCCACCTGGCCGAGAAGGTCGTGCCCAAGACCCAGGTCAAGCATGTCATCGTCACAGAAGTGGCCGACCTGCTGCCACCGCTCAAGCGCCTGTTGATCAACAGCGTGATCAAGTACGTGAAGAAGATGGTCCCGGCGTATCACCTGCCGGCCGCCGTGCGCTTCAACGATGCCTTGGCCAAGGGCGCCGGCCAGCCGGTCACCGAAGCCAATCCGCAGCCCAACGATGTCGCCGTGCTGCAGTACACCGGCGGCACTACCGGCGTGGCCAAGGGCGCCATGCTGACCCATCGCAACCTGGTGGCCAACATGCTCCAGTGCCGCGAGCTGATGGGGGCGAACCTGCAGGAAGGCTGCGAGATCCTCATCACCCCGCTGCCGCTTTACCATATCTATGCATTTACCTTCCATTGCATGGCAATGATGCTGATCGGCAACCACAACGTGCTGATCAGCAACCCGCGCGACTTGCCAGCGATGGTCAAGGAACTCGGCAAGTGGAAGTTCTCCGGCTTTGTCGGCCTCAATACCCTGTTTGTTGCCCTGTGCAATAACGAGGGCTTCCGCGCGCTGGACTTTTCCGCGCTGAAAATCACCCTGTCCGGTGGTATGGCCCTGCAACAGAGCGTGGCCGAACGCTGGAAGACCGTGACTGGCTGCGCTATCTGCGAAGGCTATGGCATGACCGAGACCAGCCCGGTCGCAGCGGTCAACCCGGCCGAAGCGAACCAGATTGGCACTATTGGTATTCCGGTGCCGTCGACCTTGTGCAAGATCATCGACGACAGCGGCCAGGAAGTGGCGCTTGGTGAGGTCGGCGAGCTGTGCGTCAAAGGCCCGCAAGTGATGAAGGGTTATTGGCAGCGTGAAGACGCCACCGCCGAGATCCTTGATCGTGAGGGTTGGCTGAAGACGGGCGACATCGCCCTGATTCAGCCCGATGGCTACATGCGCATCGTCGACCGCAAGAAGGACATGATCCTGGTCTCGGGTTTCAACGTGTACCCCAATGAGCTCGAAGACGTCCTCGCTGGCCTGCCGGGTGTGCTGCAGTGCGCGGCCATCGGTGTGCCAGACGAGAAGTCGGGCGAGCTGATCAAGGTGTTCATCGTGGTCAAGCCGGGCATGACCCTGACCAAGGAACAGGTGATGGAGCACATGCGCGCCAACGTCACCGGCTACAAGGTGCCACGCTACATCGAGTTCCGCGACGCGTTGCCGACCACCAACGTCGGCAAGATCCTGCGTCGTGAGTTGCGCGATGAAGAGCTCAAGAAGCAAGGTCTGAAGAAGATCGCCTGATTGCGCTTGGGGGCGCTACGCGCCCCCTTTCGCGACACAAGGCCGCTCCCACAGAGACTGTGCATGCCTGGCTCTTAACGCAGCCTCTCCAGCATCTGGTAATACCACATCCCCGCCGCCAACAGCGGATTCCCCAGCAAGTCCCCCATTGGCACCTTGATGTGTTTGCACCCGGCAAAGGTGTCGAACTTCTCCAGTGTCCCGGTCAGCGCTTCAGCCATGATCTCGCCCATGATGTGACTGGTGGCAACACCGTGTCCGGAATACCCCTGGCAGTACCAGACATGGTCCGAGAGTTTGCCCAGCTGCGGAATGCGGTTGACCACGATGCCCATGGCGCAACTCCACTGAAACTCGATCGGCACGCCCTTGAGCGCGGGGAAGGTGCGTTCGATGCAGGGGCGCAACTCGCCGGCGATGTCCCGCGAGTCCTTGCCCGAATAGTTGGCGCCACCGCCGAACAACAGGCGCTTGTCGGCCGTCAGGCGGTAGTAGTCGAGGACGAAGCGGCAGTCGTACACGGCCAGATCGTGCGGGTTGATCTGCTCGGCCAGTTCGCCCAGCGGCGCGGTGGTGACGATGCCGCCCATGGCCGGGAAGATCTTGCCCTTGAGCTGGCGCTTTTCCAGTGAGTGGTAGACATCGCCGGCAAGCATCACCTGGCGCGCCTCGATCCTGCCTTGGGCGGTGACCACCGCCGGGCGTGGGCCGTGAATGATCTCGAGGACCTCGGAATTCTCGAAGATCAGCGCGCCCAGGCTGTGTGCGGCGCGCGCCTCGCCCAGGCACAGATTGAGCGGGTGCAGGTGGAGGTTGCGCAGGTTTTTCAGGCCACCCAGATAGAGCGGGCTCTGCAGGTGCTGGGCGACCGCGGCGCGATCAAGCAGCTCGACCTGGTCAGCCATGCCGCGTCGCTGCGCCTCGGCCTGAAAACCGCGCAGCTCGGCCATGTGCGAAGGCTTCATCGCCGTATGCAGGTGACCGCGCTTGAGGTCACAGTCGATCGCATAGCGCTGCACCCGCTGCTCGATGATTTCGTGGCCGCGCCAGCGCAACTGCCAGATGAAGTCGTCGACCTCGGCACCGAGCCGGTCGCGCATCTGCGTACGCATCGCTTCATCGCCCGACAGGCTACCGGTGACCTGGCCGCCATTGCGCCCGCTGGCGCCCCAGCCAATCCGGTTGGTTTCGACGATGGCCACCTTGAGGCCGCGTTCGGCCAGCTCCACCGCGGTGGCGACACCGGTAAAGCCGCCGCCGATGATCGCCACGTCGACCTGATGCGTACCCTGCAAGGTCGGGTAATGAGTCTGGTCGTTGAGGGTGGCGCTGTAGTAGGACGGCGCGCGCTGGGCCGGTCCGTTCTTCACTGCTGCGTTCATGCGTGTTCCTTCAGGTAAAGAGGGTAGGGCTCAGGCCTGGTGCAAGTACCAGCGCCAGTCCTGCTCGCCGACTTCGGCCATGAACTGGCGGTATTCGGCGCGCTTGACCTTGAGGTAGACGCCGAGAAACGCCTCGCCCAAGGCTTCCCTGGCCCAGCTCGACTGCTCGAGGGCATCAAGTACGGTCAGCCAGTCGGTGGGCAGATGTTCGGTAGCCTGGGCATAGCCGTTGCCTTCAACCGGTGCGCCGGGATCGAGCTGCTGGCGGATGCCCTGGTGACTGGCGGCGAGGATCGCGGCAGCGGCCAGGTACGGGTTGGCGTCGGCGCCGCAGATGCGATGCTCGATGTGCCGACTGTTGGCCGGGCCGCCCGGCACGCGCAGGCTCACGGTGCGGTTGTCGACGCCCCAGGTTGGCGCCAGCGGTGCATAGCTGTTGGCCTGGAAGCGGCGGAACGAGTTGGCGTTGGGGCAGAACAACAACAGCGACTCATGCAGGTGGCGAAGCATGCCGGCGACCGCTTGGCGCAGCAGCGGGGTGCCCGCTGGATCGCTGCTGGCGAACAGGTTGTGGCCGTTGGCATCGGCCAGGCTCAGGTGCATGTGCATGCCGGTCCCGGCCAGGTGCGAAAACGGCTTGGCCATGAAACACGCCTGCATCCCGTGGGCGTGGGCGATGCCTTTGACCAGGCGCTTGTAGCGCACGGCTTGGTCCATCGCGGCCAGCGCATCGCCGTGCTCCAGGGTGATCTCCACCTGGCCTGGGGCGTATTCGGAAATCGCCGTACGGGCGGGAATGCCCTGGGCCTTGCAGGCGCTGTAAAGGTCGGCGAGAAACGGTTCGATCTGCTCCAGCTCACGCAGGCCGTAGACCTGGGTGGCGCGGGGGCGGCCGCCATCATTGTCCAGTGCCGGTTGCGGACGGCCGTAGGCATCGCGCTGCTGGTCGAGCAGGTAGAACTCCAGTTCGCAGGCCATCACCGGGTGGTAGCCGTCGGCCTTGAGCGCGTCGATGGTGCGCAGCAGTACATGGCGTGGGTCGGCGACACTGGCCGGCAGGCCTTCGCTGGGGTGCATGCTGACCTGCACGGCGGCGGTCGACACCCGGCGCCAAGGCAAGCGGACCAGGCTGCCTTCGAGCGGGTAGGCGCGGCAATCGATGTCGCCGACGTCCCAGACCAGGCCGGAGTTTTCCACGTCGTCGCCATTGAGGGTCAGGCCGAGGATGGTGCTGGGCAGCGGGCGGCCGCTTTGATAGACCGCCAGCAGCTCGTCGCGGTGCAGCAGCTTGCCGCGTGGCACGCCATTGGCGTCGAGGATGAACAGCTCGATCAGGTCGATGTCGGGGTTGTCGGCCAAGAAGCGTTGGGCGTGCTCAAGGGGAGCAAAGTGCATGATGGGTTCGCTCGCGCATCATTGCTGAGGCGCACGGGACCACCGCCGCTATGGGCGGTCGGTCGGACTGGGTTAACCGGCGGTTGCCCGTCGGGTCTGGTCAGTGCGGCGTGAGCGAAGTGTCCGGGGGGCGCGCGTGGCGACAATGCCAAAGGGCCCAGAAGGCGAGGATGATATGCACCAGCGGGTTTTCGCCGACAAGCGCCCTGACCTTCGCCAGGGAAGGGCGGGACGGCGGGCGTGCGGTGCAGGGGAGGGCGGTCATGGATCGATACTCCCATGGCCTGTAAGGTTGATTAAATGCGTGAATGGCGACCTTCAGTTCGCGCTCGGCTAAACATTGGCATGGCCGTCAAGCGCGCCCCCTGTAGGAGCGGGCTGGACCCGCGAACACCGGCGCAGACGGTGCCATGCGCCACTGTCGCAGTGATGGCCTCTTCGCGGGACAAGCCCCTCCTACAGGAACAGTGCTTATCTGCAGATCGGCGCCGGTTACCCCACGCTGCAATCCAAAACCCGCTTCGATATGCGACAATCGCCCCCCTTCGAATGCCGATCATGCACAAGCAGGCTCACCTGCATCATTAAAAAGCCCCATGACAGACAACGCCATCGACCAGCTGCTGAACAACCTCGACCACGCCATGATCGCCGACCGCCATCGGCTGCGCCGGCAACTCCATGAGCTGCGCAAGCGCCCGGATGAGGCCAAGCTCGCCCAGTGGGTCGAGAAGGTCCAGGCGTCCTTCGCCAAGGTCACTGCGCGCCAGCAGAGCGTGCCGAGCATCCGCTACGACGACAACCTGCCGATCGCCGCCAAGCGCGACGAGATCAAAAAGGCCATTGCCGAAAACCAGGTGTTGGTAATCGCCGGCGAGACCGGCTCCGGCAAAACCACCCAGCTGCCCAAGATCTGCCTGGAGCTGGGCCGCGGCCGGCACGGCCAGATCGCCCACACCCAGCCGCGCCGGATCGCCGCGCGCAGTGTGGCGGCGCGGGTCGCCGAAGAACTCGGCACGCCGCTGGGCGCGCTGGTCGGCTACCAGGTGCGCTTCGAAGACCAGAGCGATGCCAATACCCTGGTCAAGCTGATGACCGACGGTATCCTGCTGGCTGAAACCCAGCATGACCGCTTCCTCGAACGCTACGACACGATCATCGTCGACGAAGCGCATGAGCGCAGCCTGAACATCGACTTCCTGCTCGGCTACCTCAAGACCCTGCTGCATCGCCGCCCAGAGCTGAAGCTGATCATCACCTCGGCGACCATCGACCTCGAACGCTTCTCCAAGCATTTCGACAATGCGCCGATCATCGAAGTCTCGGGTCGCACCTACCCGGTCGATACCTGGTACCGGCCGCTGACCAGCGAGCAGGACGAGGAAGGCAACCGGGTCGAAGACGACCTGACTGTCGACCAGGCAATCCTGGCCACCCTCGACGAGATCGCTGCCCATGAGCGCGGCGCCGGCAAAGGCCCGGGCGACGTGCTGGTGTTTTTGCCAGGCGAGCGGGAAATTCGCGATGCGGCCGAGATCCTGCGCAAGGCGCAATTGCGCCACACCGAGATCCTGCCGCTGTACGCGCGGCTGTCGCCGGCCGAGCAGCAGAAGATCTTCCAGTCGCACCCGGGACGCAGGGTGGTGCTGGCGACCAACGTCGCCGAAACCTCGTTGACCGTACCGGGCATCCGCTACGTGATCGATACCGGCACTGCGCGGATCAGCCGCTACAGCTATCGCGCCAAAGTCCAGCGCCTGCCCATCGAAGCGGTCTCGCAGGCCAGTGCCAACCAGCGCAAGGGTCGCTGCGGCCGGGTCGAGCCGGGCATCTGTATTCGCCTCTACAGCGAAGAGGACTTCAACGGCCGGCCGGCTTTTACCGACCCTGAGATCCTGCGCACCAACCTCGCTGCGGTCATCTTGCAGATGCTGCACCTGCGCTTGGGCGCCATCGACGCCTTCCCGTTCATCGAGCCGCCGGATGGCAAAGCCATCAGCGATGGCTTCAACCTGCTGCAGGAGCTCTCGGCGGTCAACCGCGAGAACCAGCTGACCCCGCTCGGACGCCAGCTGGCGCGTCTGCCGATCGACCCGCGGTTGGGCCGCATGCTGCTTGAAGGCGCGCGCCTGGGCAGCCTGCAGGAAGTGCTGATCGTCACCAGTGCGCTGTCGGTGCAGGATCCGCGCGAGCGTCCGCCCGAGCGCCAGCAGGCCGCCGACCAGGCCCATGCCCAGTGGAAAGACGTCGACTCCGACTTCGCCGGGCTGGTCAATCTGTGGCGCGGCTTTGAAGAGCAGCGCCAGGCGCTGACCGCCAACCCGCTGCGCAACTGGTGCCGGAAGAACTTCCTCAATTACCTGCGCCTGCGCGAATGGCGTGATGCCCATCGCCAGCTGGCGCTGATTTGCCGCGACCTGCAACTGACGGTCAACAAAGACCCGGTCGATTATCCGCGGATGCACAAGGCCATCCTCAGCGGTTTGCTCAGCCAGATCGGCCACAAGACCGAAGACGGCGATTACCTCGGCGCCCGCCAGCGGCGGTTCTGGATTCACCCGTCCTCGGGTATTGGCCGCAAGCGGCCGCAGTGGGTGATGGCCGCCGAGCTGGTCGAGACCACCAAGCTGTATGCGCGCATGGTGGCCAAGATCGAGCCCGACTGGATCGAGCCGCTGGCCGGCCACTTGATCAAGAAGAACCACTTCGAACCGCACTGGGAGAAGAAGCGCGGCCAGGTCGTGGCCTACGAGCAGATCACCCTCTACGGGATGATCGTGGTTGGCCGCAGGCCGGTGCACTACGGGCCGATCGACCCGGTGGTGTCGCGTGAACTGTTCATTCGTGAGGGCCTGGTTGGCGGCGAAATCCAGTCGCGGGCCAAGTGCCTGACGGCCAACAAGCGCTTGCTCGAACAGCTCGACGAGCTCGAAGCCAAGGCTCGTCGGCGGGACATTCTGGCCGACGAAGAAACCCTCTACGGGTTCTATGAAGCGCGCCTGCCGGCGGAGATCCACCAGACCGCGACCTTCGATGCCTGGTACCGCATGACCAGCCAGAAGGATGCCAATCTGCTGATCATGCGCGAAGAGGACGTGCTCGCCCGCGAGGCCAGCGAAGTGACTGCCGCGCAGTACCCCGACAGCCTCAAGGTCGGTGAGCTGACCTTGCCGCTGAGCTACCACTTTGAACCCAATCACCCGCGCGACGGTGTCACTGTGCGGGTACCGGCGCCGTTGTTGCCCAGCCTGCCCGGCGAGCGTCTGGAATGGCTGGTGCCGGGCCTGATCGAGGCCAAGTGTGTGGCGCTGGTGCGCAACCTGCCCAAGGCGCTGCGCAAGAACTTCGTGCCTGTACCTGACTTCGTCAAGGCCGCGTTGTCGCGGATGACCTTCGGCCAGGGCGGTTTGCCCCAGGCCTTGGGCCAGGAACTGTTGCGCATGACGGGCGCACGGGTGGCCGATGAGGCGTGGGCGGAAGCCGCCGGGCTGGTCGAGAACCACCTGCGGATGAACATCGAAGTGGTCGACGGCGAGGGCAAGTTCCTTGGCGAAGGCCGCGACCTTGCCGAGCTGACCGCGCGCTTCGTCGCCGCCAGCCAGGCCGCGCTGGCCATGCCGCGCACGGAAAAGACCGCGCAGCCGGTTCAGGCCAAGGCCTTCGCCCAGGTCGCCGAGACGGCCCAGCAGAAGATTGCCGGCCTGTCGATGACGGTCTACCCGGCGCTGGTCGAAGACAGCGGCAGCGTGCGCGAAGGGCGCTTCTCGACTCACGCCGAGGCCGAGTTCCAGCACCGTCGTGCCCTGCAGCGCCTGCTCCTGCAACAGCTGGCGGAGCCGGCCAAGTTTCTCCGTGGCAAGCTGCCTGGGCTGACCGAGCTGGGCCTGTTGTACCGCGACATGGGCCGGGTCGACGCGTTGGTCGAGGACATCCTGCTGGCCAGCCTCGACAGCTGCATCCTTGAAGGCGAACCGCAACTGCCGCGCGATGGCGCCGGTCTTGCCTCGCTGGTCGAGCGCAAGCGCGGCAGTTGGGCCGAGCATGCCGAGCGGCTGGCGCGCCTGACCCTGGAGGTGCTCAAGCTGTGGCATGGTCTGCAGAAGCGCTTCAAGGGCAAGATCGACCTCAGCCACGCCGTGGCCCTGAACGACATCAAGCAACAGCTGGCCAACCTGGTGTACCCGGGCTTTGTCCGCGAGACACCGAGCCTGTGGTTCAAGGAGCTGCCACGCTACCTGAAGGCGGTCGAGTTGCGCCTCGAGAAGCTCGGCAGTCAGGTGCAGAAAGACCGGGTCTGGAGCGCTGAGCTGAGCAACCTCTGGGCTCAGTACAAGGCGCGTGCCGACAAGCATGCCCAGGAAGGTAAGCGGGATGAACAACTGACTCTCTATCGCTGGTTGCTGGAGGAATACCGGGTGTCGTTGTTTGCCCAGCAGTTGGGCACCAAAGTCGCGGTTTCCGACAAGCGACTGAGCAAACAGTGGAGCCTGGTGGAGGGCTAAACTTCCACAGTTGTGGCACACTTGCGGGTGTTTTCGGGGTCGCGTTGCGGCCCCGTTCGCCCGCTTTCGTACAGGTAGCGAACGAGTTGAAATTGGTACCAAGGTGCCAGTATGTTGCCCCCATTCCCGGCCAGCGCTAAACAGGGCGATGGCCTCTGACCAGAGGAACGACCGTGCATAACGTCGTGATCAGCGGCACCGGCCTGTATACCCCGGCCCAGAGCATTTCCAACGAAGAGCTGGTGGACTCCTTCAATACCTGGGTCAACCAGTACAACCAGGACCACGCCGACGCCATAGCACGAGGTGAGGTTGAAGCGCTGGCCGAATCCAACGCTGCCTTCATCGA
The DNA here is from genome assembly GCF_017875955.1 of Pseudomonas sp. BP8. Taxonomy (GTDB): domain Bacteria; phylum Pseudomonadota; class Gammaproteobacteria; order Pseudomonadales; family Pseudomonadaceae; genus Aquipseudomonas. The sequence goes on from NZ_JAGINK010000001.1 coordinate 2,082,700, forward strand.
GAAGGCTTCGGGGATCAAGAGCCGCTTCGTCATGGACAAGGCCGGCATTCTCGACCCGCAGCGGATGAAGCCGCGCTTGCCCGAACGCGCCAACGACGAGCCGTCGGTTCTCTGCGAGATGGCCGTCAACGCTGCACGCCAAGCGCTGCAGCGCGCGGGTCGTACGGCGGCCGATGTCGATGGGCTGATCGTCGCCTGTTCCAACCTGCAGCGGCCGTACCCGGCCATCGCCATCGAGGTGCAGGCGGCGTTGGGCATCCAGGGCTTTGCCTTCGACATGAACGTGGCCTGCTCATCGGCCACCTTCGGCATCCAGACGGCCGCCAACAGCGTGCAATTGGGCCAGGCCCGGGCGGTACTGGTAGTCAATCCGGAGGTGTGCACCGCCCACCTGAACTTCCGCGATCGCGACAGCCACTTTATCTTCGGTGACGCCGCCACTGCCGTGCTGCTTGAACGTGCCGACCTGGCCACGTCGGCCCATCAGTTCGACATCGTCAGCACCAAACTGCTGACCCAGTTCTCGAACAACATCCGCAACAACTTCGGCTTTCTCAACCGCGCTGCCGAGGAGGGCGAGGGGGCGGCGGACAAGCTGTTCGTCCAGGAAGGGCGCAAAGTGTTCCGCGAGGTGTGCCCGATGGTGGCTGAGCTGGTCGGCCAGCACCTGGGCGAGAACGACCTGCAACCGAGTGATGTGAAGCGCTTCTGGTTGCACCAGGCCAACCTGAGCATGAACCAGCTGATCGTCAAGAAGCTGGTGGGACGTGATGTACCCGAAGAGGACGCGCCGGTGATTCTCGACCGTTATGCCAACACCAGTTCGGCGGGGTCGGTGATTGCCTTCCACCTGTATCAGGATGACCTGCCCAAGGGCGCGGTGGGTGTGCTGAGCTCGTTTGGTGCGGGCTATTCGATCGGTAGCGTGATTCTGCGCAAGCGCTGATTTGGGCTTGTCAGGTTGGGCCTCTTCGCGGGGCAAGCCCGCTCCTACAGGGTCACCTACACCCCTGTAGGAGCGGGCTTGCCCCGCGAAGAGGCCCACCTGACACCACAAAAAAAACGGGAAGCGCCGGATGGGTATCGGCACTTCCCGCTCAAACTCACGCCAAGGTGTAGCAGCTTAGAACTTGGCTTCTAGGTCAACCTGCAAGGTATCGACATCGGCATTGCTGTTCGGCAATTGCGACAGGTCGGTCTTGGCCATCAGGTAGGCAGCGCCCAGCGAGAAGTTCTTGTCGATCTCGTAGCCAACCTTGAACTTGTGCCCGCGCGAACCGGTGAAGCCGTTACCGAAGTCAGAGTCGGTGAACAGGCTGACCACGGCATTACGCTGTACGTCGCGGTAGTTGTAGTCGAGGCTCCAGGCACCCACCTTGGTCTTCAGACCCGCCAGCCAGGCCTGGTCTTCGCCGTCGGTGCTCTCGGTGTTCTTCACGTACTGACCATACGCCGACAGCGGGATGGCCAGGCCGGTGAAGTCGATCTGGCCGAAGCCTTCCACCAGGTTGAACTCGTTGGTGGTGTTGCCGAACGACTGCAGAATGGTTGCTTCCTTGTCGTTATCGTAGCCGTAGATGCTTGCGCCCACGGTGAGCTTGAGCACATCTGCCGGTGCAAAGCGGGCGCCCAACTGGCCGTGGTAGACCTGTGCGTCGTGCTTGTACTGCACACCGTCACCGTCGACGTTGTCCTTGAGCGTGTACTGGCCGGCGCTGGCGAACACTTCGGCGCCGCCCAGGTCGGTCTTGTAGGTAGCGGCCACGCCTTCCGGGTTGATGTCGCTGTCCCAGATGATGTCACCCATGCTGACCCACGGCTGGGCCATCTTGCCGCCGATCAGGTGCAGGCCCGGCAGAGCGGTCGGGTGCCAGTCGAGGTAGGCCAGGTCGACCCACAGCGATTTCTTGTCGAAGTAGTTGTCCAGGCTCTGGTTGGTGGAGCGGCGATCAGCGCTGCTGCCGGTGGCGACACGGATGCCAGCGTCGACCTGCGGGTTGATCTCGCTGTAGAAGCCGACGCGAGCACGCACGCGCTGACGGTCCTGGTTGCCGCTGCTGGAGTTCGGGTCATCGACGTTGACGTCTTCGTAACGCAGGCGCACATCGCCTTTGATCTGGGTCTTGGCGGCCCAGGCGACTTTCTGTTCAAAGGAGCTCAGGCGATCGGTCTTGGCCTTCTGGTCTGCCTTTTCCTTGGTTTCCGTGGACAGGTCGGCTTGCAGCTCGTTGTACTGCGCCTGGTTGATCGAGCCATTGGCACGAAGCATTTCGAGCAGCTTGGCGTCGACTGCGGCACTGGCTGGAGTACTCAGAGCCAGCATCAGGCCGGTGAGGCTCACCCCAGTAAGTGTAGAAACAAGACGCATACGGTTCTCCCTGTTGGACAAGTGTGGGGAGGCTGTTGCGCCTTCCCCCGAGTTGGCAAGTCTTCGGAAAAGGCCTGAATAGACAGGTCGCTGGGGTTCCGGAAAACAGGCGCAAGTATTGCGGGGGGTAATGACAGAATAATGTCTATTTGATGGCGCTGACGTTAAGAACGCCCTTGCTCATTTGTCAGCCGCGCCATCCTTGCCGGATACTGAGCGTCTCATCGTCGTGAGTTGAAAGCGTGATCAGTCTGTACAGCCTTGCCCACATTCGCGATCTGCCCGCAGCGACCTGGGACGCGCTGGTGCCTGCGGGCGAACCGTTCCTGCGCCATGCCTTCCTCAGTGCATTGGAGGACAGCGGCAGTATTGCCCCGGCAAACGGTTGGGCTGCCGAGCATCTGCTGCTGGAGCGTGACGGGCAGGTGCGGGCGATACTCCCGGCGTATCGCAAGTGGCATTCGTTCGGCGAGTACGTGTTCGATCATGGCTGGGCCGATGCCTGCGAGCGGGCCGGGATCGCCTACTACCCCAAACTGCTCGGTGCGGTGCCGTTCAGCCCGGTCAGTGGCCCGCGCTTGCTGACCGCCGAGCCTGCCGATGGCCTGTTGTTGCTGCAGGCGTTGCCGGAATATCTGGGCAAGGGCGGCTTGTCGAGCGCGCATATCAACTTCACTGACAGTGCCCTGGATGCGTCCATCGGCGGCCTGCCGGGCTGGTTGGAGCGGCTGGGGTGCCAGTTTCACTGGAGCAATCGCGGCTATCGCGATTTCCAGGATTTTCTCGATACCTTGAGCTCGCGCAAGCGCAAGCAGATGCGCAAGGAACGCGAGCAGGTGCTGGGCCACGGCATCGACTTCGAATGGTACCGGGGCGATCAGTTGAGCGAGCTGCAGTGGGACTTCGTCTATCTCTGCTACGCCAATACCTACGCCGTGCGTCGACGCGCGCCATACCTGACGCGGGAGTTCTTCAGCCTGCTGGCCGAGCGCATGCCCGAGGCGATCCGGGTAGTGGTGGCGCGGCAATCAGGGCGTGAGGTGGCAATGGCCTTGAGCCTGGTTGGCGGCGATAGCCTGTATGGGCGCTACTGGGGCTGCCTGGATGAGTTTGATCGGTTGCATTTCGAGACCTGCTTCTACCAGGGCATGGACTTTGCCATTGCTGAAGGGTTGCAGCGCTTTGATGCAGGGGCCCAGGGTGAGCACAAGCTGATTCGCGGGTTCGAGCCGGTGATTACCCGGTCGTGGCACTACCTGCTGCACCCTGGCTTGCGGCGGGCAGTGGAGGATTTCCTTGGGCAGGAGCGGGAAGGGATACGGGCGTATGCCGACGAGGCGCGGGGGATGTTGCCCTATCGGCGGGACTGACTTTTGAGTTGACCGGCCTGCGCGGAATATCGCGTTAGAGTTTTGCCTTGTATCTGGCTTGAGCTCGCTGGGGGGCGCTACGCGCCCCCCAGCCTTGCTGACCACCATGATCAGATCAGGCAACAACATACAGAGCGTTGGTATGCCCTGGCCTAATCGACCCCGACAAACCCGCCGGTCTGGTGATGCCACAACCGCGCATACAACCCTTGCTGGGCAAGCAGCTCGGCATGCGTGCCGCTCTCGACGATATGCCCCTTGTCCAGCACCACCAGACGGTCCATGCGGGCAATGGTCGACAGCCGGTGAGCGATGGCGATCACGGTCTTGCCTTGCATCAGGGTCTCCAGGCTCTCCTGGATTGCCGCTTCAACCTCCGAGTCCAGCGCCGAGGTTGCTTCGTCCATGATCAGGATCGGCGCGTTCTTCAACAGCACCCGGGCGATAGCGATGCGCTGACGCTGGCCGCCGGACAGCTTCACCCCGCGCTCACCGACATGCGCATCAAAACCGGTGCGGCCCTGTGCGTCGGACAGCTGGCCGATGAAGTCGTCCGCACTGGCCCCGCGCACGGCCTCCCAGACCGCCTCTTCACTGGCCTCAGGACGACCATAGAGCAGGTTGTCGCGGATCGAGCGGTGCAGCAGCGAGGTGTCCTGGGTGATCATGCCAATCTGCGCGCGCAGGCTGGCCTGGTTGACCTCGGCAATGTTCTGGTTGTCGATCAGGATGCGCCCGCTCTCCACATCGTAGAGTCGCAGCAGCAGGTTGACCAAAGTCGATTTGCCCGCCCCCGACGGGCCGATCAGGCCAATCTTTTCACCCGGGCGGATGTCCAGGGTGAGGCCGTCAATGACCTTGCCCGCCTTGCCGTAGTTGAAGCCGACATTGTCGAAACGTACGGCACCGCGGCTGACCTTGAGCGCTGGCGCTTGGGGTTGATCGGTGACGCTGACCGGCTGGGCGATGGTCTGCAGGCCATCCTGAACCATGCCGATGTTCTCGAAAATGCCGTTGACCACCCACATGATCCAGCCCGACATGTTGACGATGCGGATTACCAGGCCGGTGGCCAGGGCAATGGCGCCGACGGTGATCAGCGACTGGCTCCACAACCACAGCGCCAACCCGGTGGTGGTGACCACCAGCAGGCCGTTGAGGGTAGTGATGACCACATCCATGCTGGTGATCACGCGGGCGGCCAGCTGGGTCTTTTCGGTCTGTTCGCTGATCGCCTCGCGGGCGTACTGTCGCTCGTAGTCGGTGTGGGCGAACAGCTTGAGGGTGGCGATGTTGGTGTAGCCGTCGACGATGCGTCCCATCAGCTTGGAGCGGGCGTCGGAGGAAATCACCGAGCGCGCCTTCACCCTGGGCACAAAGTAGTAGAGCGCGGCGATGTAGCAGCCGATCCAGATCAGCAGGGGCAGCATCAGGCGCCAGTCGGCTTCGGCAAACAGCACCAGCGAACTGATGGCGTAGATCAGCACGTGCCACAGCGCATCCACGGCCTGTACCGCCGAGTCGCGCAGGGAGTTGCCGGTCTGCATGATGCGCTGGGCGATGCGCCCGGCAAAATCGCTCTGGAAGAAGTTCAGGCTCTGCTTGAGCACGTAGTTGTGGTTTTGCCAGCGGATCATGCTGGTCATGCCCGGGCTGATGGTCTGGTGCACCAGCAAGTCATGCAGGCCAAAGAACAGCGGTCGCAACAGCAGGACCACCACCAGCATCCAGATCAGTTCGCCACTGTGCTCACTGAAGAAATTGGCATTCGGCGTGCCCTGGGCCAGATCGATGATCCGGCTCAGGTAGCCGAACATCGCCACCTCGATCAGTGCTGCGAACAGGCCGACGAACAGCAGAGCGACGAAGCTCGGCCAGACCTGGCGCAGGTAGTAGAGATAGAAGGGCCACACCGTACTCGGCGGCGCCTCGCTCGGCGCCTCGCGGAAGATGTCGATCAGTTTCTCGAAACGGCGGTACAGCATGGGCATTGCAACTCCTGTTCTACCCGACCCTCAGGCGGCTTCACATCCATGTGAGCGGCCGTGGTCAGTCGATGCGTTTGGCAGACTTGATGAACACCGGATCGGCCGGGACATCGCGCATGCCTTTTTTGGTGGTGGTCGGCGAATTGACGATCTGGTCGACCACGTCCATGCCTTTGGTGACCTTGGCGAACACCGCATAACCGGCATCGCGACCCGGGTCGAGGAAGGCGTTGTCGGCAACGTTGATAAAGAACTGGCTGGTAGCCGAGTTCGGGTTGGAGGTGCGGGCCATGGACAGGGTGCCGCGGGCGTTGTGCAGGCCATTGCTGGCTTCGTTACGGATCGGGTCACGGGTGTCTTTCTGGACCATCTGTTCGGTGAAACCACCGCCCTGGACCATGAAGCCCGGGATCACCCGGTGGAAGATGGTGTTGTTGTAGAAACCGCTGTCAACGTACTCAAGGAAGTTCTTCGTGCTGATCGGCGCTTTTTCAGCATTCAGTTCGACTTCGATCTGACCGAAGCTGGTGTCGATCAGCACGTGAGGGGTCTTGTCCGAAGCCATGACGCTGGTGGCGAAGGCGACCGAGCAGGCGGCGAGCAGGAGTTTTTTCAGCATGGGCTCAAAGATCCTTGAGAGGTGGATGCAGCTGCGAGGAAGTGCAGCAGGGTCTGGTTGAAGACCTCGGGTTGATCAAGCGGTGTAGCGTGCCGGGAATCTTCGATGACCGCCAGTCTAGCCTCGGGTATCAGGGCGACGTAGCGCTCTTTCAGTTGTATCGGGGTGTAATCGTGGTCGGCGGCGATCACCAGTGTGGGACAGCGAATCTGGCTGATGCGTTCCGCCACGCCCCAGTCGACGATGGCGTCGAAACTCTTCAGGTAGGCGCGTTTGTCGTTGCGTGCCCAGCGCTGGATCATCTTCTGCCGCAGATCGGCTTGCCCGGGTTTGGGGAACAGCCGCGCGGCCAGACCCTTGCCCACCGTTTCGACACTGAGGATGCGCGCAAGGCTCCAGCGCTTGGCCCACCAGATCCAGTCATTGCGGGTGCGCCGCTTGACCTCAGGGGCACTGTTGACGATGCACAGGCTGCGCAGCCACTGCGGGTGGTCGACGGCAAACTGGAAGCCGACCATGCCGCCCATCGACAGGCCAACGAAGTGCACGGGGCCGGTCTGCAGGTGTTCGAGCAGGGCCAGCAGGTCTTCGCTGAAGGTGGCGATCTGATAACCGTCACGCGGCTTGTCGGAGCGGCCGTGACCGCGGATGTCCATCAGGATCACTCGGTAGTGACGGCTCAGTTCAGGTAACTGCAGTTCCCAATCCTGGCAGCTCGAGCCCAGGCCGTGCAGCAGTACCAGGGGTTCGCCCTGGCCATATTGCTGGTAATGCAGCGTGCATCCTTCGTGTTCGAAATACGCCATGGGCGCCGTCCTCTCAGGCTTGTGCGGGGGCTGCGAAGGGCACGTCCAGTGGCGCGGTGTCGAAACTGCGCAGCAGGTCGATGAGGATCTGCGTCGCCGGGCCCAGGGTCTTCTCCTTGCTCGAGTAAAGGTAGAACAGTGGGTGGCGACTGCCACCTTGATCGAGCGGCAAGGGCTTGAGCACGCCGTCGCGCAGCTCGCGCTCGATCATGTGCCGCGGCAACCAGGCAAAGCCCAGCCCGCTGCCGACGAAGGTCGCCGCGGTGCCCAGGCTGCCGACCGTCCAGCGTTGCTCGGCGCCGAGCCAGCCGACGTCCTTGGGTTGGGCGCGGCCGGAGTCACGGATCACCACTTGCAACTGGCTCTCGAGGTCCTGGAAGGTGATCTCTCGTCCCAGGCGGTGCAGGCTGTGCTCGGGATGGGCGACGGCGACGAACTCCACCGAACTCAATTCGGTGCCCAGGTAGCCGGGGATGCTGAAGCTGCTGATGGCCAGGTCGGCAATGCCCTCGTGGAGCACCTCTTCGACGCCTGACAGCACTTCTTCACGCAGGCGCACGCGGCAACCGCGGCTTTGCGGCATGAACGCGCTGAGGGCGCGCACCAGGCGGGCGCTGGGATAGGCAGCATCGACCACCACGCGCACTTCGGCTTCCCAGCCTTGTTCCATGTGGTGGGCGAGGTCTTCGAGCTGGCTGGCTTGCTTGACCAGGTGGCGCGAGCGGCGCAGCAGGACATTGCCGGCTTCGGTGAGCACCGCTTTGCGGCCGTCTATGCGCAGCAGCGGCACGCCCAGTTGCTCCTGCATGCGCGCCACGGTGTAGCTGACCGACGACTGCGAGCGGTGCAGGGCGTCGGCCGCTTGGGCAAACCCGCCGTGGTCGACCACTGCCTGCAGGGTCCGCCACTGATCCAGGGTCACGCGGGGCGCTTTCATCTACGGCTCCTGTTGTCCTAAGCTGCGCGCTATCAAGGAGAGCGCACCATGAAGAAATGTTGTCTGGCATTACTGCTGTGCCTGCCCCTCGGGGCCCAGGCCTATCCGATCGACGTCGAGAAGGAGCTGACCGGGGTCAAGCTCGACTACACCACCTATGACACCGCCTACGACATCGGCAACATCACCCTGAACAACTATGGCGAGGTGGCCGCAGCGTGCCGGGTGATATTCCGCAACGGCCCCGAGGCCCCGCGGGTGCGCCGGGTCAATGTGGCGGCCAAGCAGAGCGTGGACGTTACGGCCAAGTTCAACCGGCAGATCATCAAGCTGCGGATCGCGCTGAGCTGCAAGCCGCAATAAAACTGATTAATCGATAGATTGAACCCACTTTTTACGCTTTTTTATCGATAGGTCAACCTTTAATCTCACCTCCATCGAATCGCACCCCTTTCTGCCGATGGAGGCACCCATGTCCCGCGTATTGATCATCGAAAGCAGCGCTCGCCAGCAGGACTCCGTGTCCCGCCAGCTGACCCGTGACTTCATCACGCAGTGGCACGCGGCGCATCCGGCCGACGAGATCACTGTGCGTGACCTGGCCGTGTCACCGGTGCCGCATCTGGACGCCAGCCTGCTCGGCGGCTGGATGAAGCCTGAAGAACAGCGCTCCGAAATCGAGCGTGAGGCGTTGGCACGCTCCAACCTGCTCACCGATGAGCTGCTGGCCGCCGATGTGCTGGTGATGGCCGCGCCGATGTACAACTTTGCCATCCCGAGCACGCTCAAGGCCTGGCTCGACCACGTGCTGCGTGCCGGTATCACCTTCAAATACACCCCGACTGGCCCGCAGGGGCTGCTGGCGGGCAAGCGCGCCATCGTGCTGACGGCCCGTGGCGGCATTCATGCCGGTGCCACCAGCGATCACCAGGAACCGTACCTGCGCCAGGTCATGGCCTTCATCGGTATTCATGAGGTGACGTTCATTCATGCCGAGGGTTTGAACATGAGTGGCGACTTCCATGAGAAAGGCCTGAACCAGGCCAAGGCGCAGCTGGCCTCGGTGGCCTGAGGTTTAACGAATTCCCAACCCTGACACCTGTTGCTCCTTGGGTGTGCCTGCCCGGCCATGTGATGGTCGGGCTTTTTTATGCCTGGGGTTTTTGTGTTGGCCGGTCTGGCCTCTTCGCGGGGCAAGCCCGCTCCTACAGGTCTGGGGAATGGCCAAATATTGCGGTCGACGCCGCCCCTGTAGGAGCGGGCTTGCCCCGCGAAGAGGCCCGCCCGGCCAACACCTGCCCCGACAGTTGCCCCGCCGCCAGCAACCCGCTAAGGTCGCCGCCTTGATTCACGAGAGAGCACCATGGGCTACCTGATTATCGTCGCGCTGATCCAGGCGTTTTCCTTCAACCTGATCGGCGAATACCTGGCCGGGCACGTCGACAGCTATTTCGCCGTGCTCGCTCGGGTGGTACTGGCCGGACTGGTGTTCCTGCCGCTGACTCGCTGGCGTCAGGTCGAGCCGGGCTTCATGCGCTCGATGCTGTTGATCGGCGCCCTGCAGTACGGCATCACCTACGTCTGCCTGTACCTCAGCTTCCGCGTGCTGACCGTGCCGGAGGTGCTGCTGTTCACCATCCTCACCCCACTGCACGTGACCCTGATCGAAGACGCACTCAATCGCCGCTTCAATCCCTGGGCGCTGTTGGCTGCGCTGGTGGCGGTCGCCGGCGCGGCGGTGATCCGCATGGACACCATCAGCGGCGAGTTCTTCATCGGCTTCCTGCTGCTGCAACTGGCCAACTTCACCTATGCCGCCGGCCAGGTGTTGTACCGCCACCTGGTGGCTCGCAACCCCAGCGACCTGCCGCATTACAAGCGTTTTGGCTACTTCTACCTGGGCGCGCTGCTCGTCGTACTGCCGGCGTTCCTGCTGTTCGGTAACACCGAACACTTGCCGAGCACCGATACGCAATGGCTGGTGCTGTTGTTCCTGGGGCTGGTCCCCACCGCGTTGGGCTTGTACTGGTGGAACAAGGGCGCCTGCCTGGTTTCTGGCGGTACGCTGGCGGTGATGAACAACCTGCATGTACCGGTCGGCTTGTTGCTCAACCTGCTGATCTGGAACCAGGACGAGCCGCTGGGGCGGCTGTTTATCGGCGGGACGGTGATCCTGGCATCGGTCTGGCTGAGCCGGGTTGGCAGCAAAGGGGTGGCGCCCATAGGGCGACGCGCATGAACAAAGGGGCCGCTTAGCGGCCCCTTTTTCTGTCAGGCTTCTTCCCACTGCTGCTGGCGCTGCGGCGCCAGCAGCTCGGCGGGCCGGGCCTGCAAGCCGACGCGCATGTCATTGCCGCTCGGCTGCTGATACAGGCTCAGGCCAAACTCCGGCAGCACCGCCAGCAGGTAATCGAAGATATCGCCCTGGATCCGCTCGTACTCGGCCCACACCGTGGTCGTGGTAAAGCAGTAGATCTCCAGCGGCACACCCTCGGCGCCGGTCTGCATCTGGCGGACCATGCAGGTCATGCCCTGGTGCACGTTCGGGTGGTTGCGCAGATACGCCAGGGCAAAGGCGCGGAAGGTGCCGATGTTGGTCAGCTGGCGGCGGTTGGCCGACAGCTCGGGGACCGGCCCCAGTGCTTCGTTCCAGGCCTGCAGTTCTTCACGCTTGCTGGTCAGGTAGTCGCCGAGCAGGCGTACGCCACTCAGGCGCTGTTCTTCCTCGCGGGTCAGAAAACGTACGCCGGCCGCATCGATGAACAGGCTGCGCTTGATCCGCCGGCCGCCTGATTGCTGCATGCCGCGGTAGTTGCGGAACGACTCGCTCATCAGGCGCCAGGTGGGGATGGAGACGATGGTCTTGTCGAAGTTCTGCACCTTGACCGTGTGCAGGGTAATGTCCACCACGTCACCGTCGGCGCCGACCTGCGGCACTTCGATCCAGTCACCGACATGCAACATGTCGTTGCTGGTCAACTGCACGCTGGCGACGAACGACAGCAGGGTGTCCTTGTACACCAACAGCAGTACCGCCGACATCGCGCCAAGGCCCGACAGCAGCAACAGCGGCGAACGGTCGATCAAGGTGGCAATGATGACGATCACGCTGAGCACCCACAGGACCAGCTTGGCCAACTGTACGTAGCCTTTGATCGAACGGGTGCGGGCGTGCTCGGTGCGTGCGTAGATGTCCAGCAGGGCGTCGAGCAGGCACGACACGGCCATGGTCATGAACAGCAGGCTGAAGGCCAGGGCGACGTTGCCAAGGAAGTGCTGGGCGGTGGCACCCAGTTCGGGCACCAGTTTCAGGCCGAACTGGATGATCAGTGAGGGAGAGATTTGCGCAAGGCGATGAAAGACCTTGTTATGGCGCAGGTCGTCGAGCCATTTCAGCGCCTGTTGCCGGGCCAGCAGGCGGCTGGCGTGCAGCACCAGGAAGCGCGTCAGGCGGCCGATCACCAGGGAGATCAGCAGCAGTACGGCCAAGCCGAGGGCGGCGTGCAGGGTCGGATGTTGGTCGAGGGTGCCCCAGAGGTCGAGGGTGTCGTGCCAGAGTCGTTGGATATCCATGAGCGTTGCAGCGGTCTGTATTGCGGAACGAGGGGCAATTAGAGCGCGGATCGAGGCAAAGTTGCCAAAAGAAATTCGGTTCTGGCGGCGGAAAACGTTACCCTATGCAACTTGAATTTACGCACTTGCCCGAGGTTACCCCCGTGTTTTCCCAATTCGCCCTGCATGAACGCCTCCTCAAAGCCGTGGCCGAGCTGAAATTTGTCGAGCCGACTCCGGTGCAGGCGGCGGCCATTCCCCTGGCGTTGCAGGGGCGTGACCTGCGGGTGACGGCGCAGACCGGCAGCGGCAAGACCGCAGCATTCGTCCTGCCGATGCTCAACCGTCTGACTGATCTGGGCGGGCCGCGCGTGGAGATCCGTGCATTGATCCTGCTGCCGACCCGCGAGCTGGCCCAGCAGACCCTGAAGCAGGTCGAGCTGTTCTCGCAGTTCACTTACATCAAGTCGGGCCTGGTCACCGGCGGTGAAGACTTCAAGGAGCAGGCCGCCATGCTGCGCAAGGTGCCGGACGTGCTGATCGGCACCCCGGGGCGTCTGCTCGAGCAGCTCAATGCTGGCAACCTGGACCTGTCCCACGTGCAGGTGCTGGTGCTTGACGAAGCCGACCGCATGCTCGACATGGGCTTCGCCGAAGACATGGAGCGCCTGTGCAAGGAGTGCGAGAACCGCGAGCAGACCCTGCTGTTCTCGGCCACCACCGGCGGCGCGGCGCTGCGCGACATCATCGGCAAGGTCCTGAAGAACCCTGAGCACCTGATGCTCAACAGCGTCTCGCAGTTGGCCGAAGGTACTCGCCAGCAGATCATCATGGCCGACCATGACCAGCATAAAGAGAAGATCGTCCACTGGCTGTTGGACAACGAGACCTTCCAGAAGGCGATCATCTTCACCAACACCCGTGCGCTGGCCGACCGTGTCTACGGTCACCTGGTGGCCAAGGATGTGAAAGCGTTCGTCTTGCACGGCGAGAAAGACCAGAAAGACCGCAAGCTGGCCATCGAACGCTTCAAGCAGGGCGGCTCCAAGGTGCTGGTCGCCACCGACGTGGCGGCACGTGGCCTGGACATCGACGGCCTGGACCTGGTGATCAACTTCGACATGCCGCGCAGTGGCGACGAGTACGTTCACCGCATCGGCCGTACTGGCCGTGCCGGTGGTGAAGGCCTGGCGATCTCGCTGATCACTCACAACGACTGGAACCTGATGTCGAGCATCGAACGCTACCTCAAGCAGCAGTTCGAGCGCCGTGTCATCAAGGAAGTCAAAGGCACCTACAACGGGCCGAAGAAGGTCAAGGCTTCGGGTAAGGCCGTAGGCGTCAAGAAGAAGAAGGTCGACAAGAAGACCGGCGAGAAGAAAGCCGCCGCCAAGCGCAAACCTACCGCCAAGCCGCGTCCAAACGCACCGCTGGCCAGCACAGATGGCCTGGCGCCACTGAAAAAGCGCGTACCGAAGGCTGAGTAAGTCTTCCCGCTTGTTTGCTGATTACAACACCGGCCTCTGATGAGGCCGGTGTTGTTTGCGTGGTCGGTAGGGGCAGGCGCTGATGCCAATCACTCCGCTTTCTTCTCGGCGACCTTGAGTTCCTGCAGCCTGCGGTCGATCAGCTGGCACTTGTCAGGCAGATCCTTGCTTTCGGTTGCCAGGTCCATGCCCTGCAGCTCGTCGTTGATCTCCTTGGCCTTCTGCGGATTCTGTTCGGTCAGCTGAGTGACCAGCTTGGCCAGGTCCTCGCGTTTTTGCGTGGCTTCCTCCGGCGTGCAGGCCCATGTGGGCAGCGCGCAGAGCAGGGTGGTTGCACAGGTGATGCGCAGGAGCAGTTTCATCCGTTTCATCTCCGGGTGGCTGAGTGGCTGTATCCGGTTGAGGGGGAACGGTGTTGGAAGTTCAACGGCTGTGATCACCCGGTAAGAGCTGGCAAGCCCTTTCCTGATTGTATGTAGGGCGCTTCCGGCGGACGTAATCGGCCTAGCCAGGTTCTGTTGATTTGCTCAAAAACTCCCTAGTCTCGGTGGCTACTAGGGAACTGAATTCCTGTGCGAAACCCGCGAAGACCAGAGGCTACATATCATGATCAAGCCGTCCAGAACTGAATGGAGCCGACTGGCTCAGCTGAAAGATGGAGAAATCGACACCACGGATATCTCCGCGCTCACTGAGAAATTCTTCCGCCAGGCAGAGCTGCGCTTGCCTTTCAAGCAAGCAGTGACGATTCAACTTGATCCTGTATACAGACCTGATCCCATGATTAAGCCTACGGTTAGCAGTTGAGGGCTGAATGAAGTGCTCAAGGCATCAACGAGCAGGATGCGGCCGTGCCGTCATATCAACGCCAAGCGCCTTCATCACCGCCAGGAATGTTTTCAGAGTCGGATTACCTTGCGCGCTGAATGAGCGATACAACTGTTCTCGAGACAACCCGGTCTCTCTAGAAAGCTCAGTCATCCCCTTTGCCCTGGCGACTACTCCCACCGCTTTAGCCACATATGCAGCGTCTCCGGTTTCCAAGGCGTCTGACATGAATTCTGCGATGGCTTGCGGATCAGTAAGATAGCGAGCCGGATCAAACTCGGTAAACGTCTCAGTCATTTTGCATTCTCCATAACCGCAGGATCTGATGCGCGACATGAATGTCACGGCTTTGGCTGCCCTTATCGCCACCACACAGCAAGATCACCCAAGTGTCCCCGGACTGGTGAAAGTAGACACGATAGCCGGGACCATGATGGATTCGCAGCTCGCTGATCCCTTGTCCCACGGGGGCAACGTCGCCTGGGAGTCCTTCAGTCAGGCGGTTGATTCGGGAAACAATTCGAGCTTTTCCGGCGTTGTCCTTCAGCCTGGCAAGCCAATGTTTGAACGTACTGGACTCGATTTTTTTCATCGAGCGATCGTAGTTTAAAAAATACAGCTGGCCTATGCAATCGCTTCTCTAACCGCTGTGGGAAAGATCTCCAGCACCAGTCAGTTCAATCATTCACTACAACCCGCAGACTGATCATCCATCTGAACGCTCACCACGCCCCACAGGTCCCAAGCTGTGTAACCCCCTCCGTTCACAGCAGGAGCCAACCTCCATGAGCAGCTACGACTGGGATCTGATCCAACGCCTCCTGCACGAAGTGCAGAACGGCGCTGAGCAAAGCTTCACCCCGCGCCCCTATGCCGAGCAGCATGCCGCTGCACTGGCCGCTGCCGGTCAGCCGGTCGGCGATCTCGACCAGTTGAAAACGCGTGCCTGCGAGTACGAGAAGATCCTCCTCGAGCGCGGCTACATCGACAGTCGGCCGACCGAGGAGGGCGGTAATGGCGCCAATTACGTGCTGACCGAGCGCGGTTCACGCTTGCTGAGTCTGATCGATAGCAGTATTCCCGGTTTCGAACACCCCCGTCAGGTCTTGGACGAGCAGCACGACCCTTTGGACGAAAGTACCTTCGAGCAGGTGTCGGCCAAGGCGCAGATTGCCGGCGGCGCAATTTAGGCTGGAAGGCTGACCAATAGCACCCGATAATCGGCAGTGGATCCCATTTCCCTGCCGAGCCTTGCCAATGCCATCGCCCTTCCAAGGAGCGCGCCCATGAGCGCGGTCCGCAAGAACCCCGACGCCTTTGCCCTGCAAGTGATGCTTGCGCTGTGCCTGGTCTGGGGCTGTCAGCAGGTGCTGATCAAGTGGGCTGCAGTGGACATCGCGCCGGTCATGCAGGCCGCTTTGCGCTCTGGCATCGCCGCTGTTTTGGTGGGTGTGCTGATCTGTTGGCGCGGCGGCTGGGGCCAGGTAGGCACGACCTGGCGTGGGGGCTTGCTGGCGGGGGCGTTGTTTGGGCTGGAGTTCTTGTTCATCGCCGAGGGGCTGAAACTCACCTCGGCAGCGCACATGTCGGTGTTTCTCTACACCGCGCCGGTGTTTACCGCGCTCGGCCTGCACTTCATGCTGCCCAGCGAACGCCTGCGCTTGTTGCAGTGGCTGGGCATTGTGGTGGCTTTTGCAGGGATTGCCACCGCCTTTGCGGGCGGCCTGCAACTGGACCATATCGATGGGCGTACCTTGCTCGGTGATGCGTTCGGCGTGCTGGCCGGCCTGGCTTGGGGCGCGACTACGGTGGTGGTGCGTGGCTCACGGCTTTCAGAGGCGCCAGCGACGCTGACGTTGTTCTATCAGCTGATGGTGGGTTTTGTCGGGCTGCTGTTGATTGCCCTGCTCAGCGGGCAGATCGGCCAGGTATCGCTGACGCCGCTGGCCATTGGCAGTGTGTTGTTTCAGGGGCTGGTGGTTTCGTTTGTAAGCTACCTGACCTGGTTCTGGCTGCTGCGCAAATACCTGGCTTCGAACCTGGCGGTGTTCTCGTTCATCACGCCGTTGTTCGGGGTGACCTTCGGTGTACTGCTGTTGGGTGAACCGCTGAGCGTGAATTTTGTGCTGGGGGCGGTGATGGTGCTGTTTGGCGTTGTATTGGTCAGCGCTGAGCCTTGGGTGCGTAAGCAACTGCGCAGAGTCGTCGGATAAGTCGTGGCTGTGCCGGCCTCTTCGCGGGGCAAGCCCGCTCCTACAGGTTTCGAGTCGATCAGATGATCCCGGTCACTCCCCAATCCTGTAGGAGCGGGCTTGCCCCGCGAAGAGGCCGGCACAGGCGCCTGCCCCCTCAGGACACTGCACGCATCCCCACCTGACACGCCGCACGCTGGCTACTGCCAATCAGGACCAGCACCCCGGCCAGCCCCAGCCCACTCGCGGCCAGGATCAGCGCCGGTTGCAAGCTCCCGCTGTAATGATTGCTCAGCGCCGCCAAGAGCGGCCCGCTCAACTGACCCAGTGCAAAGCAGGCCGTCAACAGCCCGGCATTACGCTGCGTAGCCTGCGGCGCCAACTCCCGTGAGCGCTGCATCACCAGCTGCATGCAGGCCAGGAACGGCCCGCCGCAGAGCAGCACGCCCAAGCCCAGACCAAGGCCATCGCCCATCAGGCAGGCCAGTACGCCCAGGCCCTGCAGCCAGAGTGTCACTGTCAGCCAGCCGCGGGTGCTACCGGTGCGGCGCAGGCTGACCACGACCACCCCGAGTGCCGCTGCCAGGCCAAAGGCCGGCCAGAACAGGTCGGCCAGCCAATGGCCAGGGAAGCGCTGGTTGGCCATCTGCGACAGGAAGGTGGCCGGCAGGATGTAACCGACCCCGTACAAGGCGTACACCAGCCCCAGCCGAGCAATGCCTGGGCTGCGTGTGGCAGCCATCTGCACGGTGCTGGTCGCCACGGCAGGCGTCTGGGCCTGCGGCAGCCAGGGCCGTACGGCCAGCAACATGACCAGCGCCGCCACCGCGTAGATCAGCCACAGTGCAGCTGAGCCCATGCCGAGCAAGTGCGCCGCCAGGGCCAGCAAGCCGGTCAGAGCGATGCCGAGGCCCGGGCCGGCGAACACCAGCGCGCCAAGACGCGGTGTGCCATGGGCGGCAGCCAGTTTTTGGGTAAGGCTGGTAATCATCACCAGCACCCAGGCGCTGGCCACGCCGGTACCCAAGCGCAGCAGCAGGTGGCTCCAGAAGCCTGATACCGCCCATGACGCGAGGGTCAACAGCACACACAGCCACAGCCCTGCATGCAGGCGCAGCCGCACTTGCGCAGGCCGTCGGGCAAACATGGCGTCGACTGCGCCAAGAAAATAGCCGAGGTAATTGGCTGCGGCCACCAGGCCCGCAGCCGTCAGGTCGAACTGCCCTTCGGCAATCAGGGTGGGCAGTTGGGGGGTCAGGGCGAAGCGGCCGATGCCCATGGCCATCATCAGGGCCACGGCACTGGCGAGCAATTGTACGAACGGCGACATGAGAAAGGCTCCTGCGCTGGGGTGAGCGATGAACAGCAGGGTAGGTTGTAATGGTCTTCAATAAAATTGAATAATCGTGATCAAGTTGTTCTGTTTTGGAGAATGGCATGGAATTCAGTCAGCTTCGCATCTTCCAGGCGGTCGCCGAGGAGGGCTCCCTGACCCGCGCTGCCGAGCGCCTGCACCGGGTGCCGTCGAACCTGTCGACACGCCTGCGTCAGTTGGAAGAACAACTGGGCGTCGAGCTGTTTCTGCGCGAGCGCCAGCGCTTGCAGTTGTCGCCGGCAGGCAAGGTGCTGCTGGATTACGCCCACCGTTTGTCGGTTTTGCGCGAAGAGGCGCTCTCGGCGGTCAGGGGCGGCCAGCCGGCAGGTGACTTCGCCCTCGGGACGATGTACAGCACTGCGGCAACCCATTTGCCGCCGCTACTGGCCCGCTATCACCAGCTCTACCCGGCAGTGAACCTGCAGGTACAGGCGGCGCCCAGTGGCGACTTGTTCGAAGGCTTGATGAGCCACCGGCTGGATGCCGCGCTGGTTGATGGCCCGCCGAGCCTGGCCGGGCTGGACGGCGTGCCGTTGTGTGAGGAAGTACTGGTGCTGATCACCAGCTGCGAGCACCCCGAGGTGCGCAGCGCCCGCGATGTGGCGGGTCGGGCGGTGTTCACCTTCCGCCAGGGCTGCTCGTACCGCATGCGCCTGGAAGCCTGGTATGCCCACGACCACACGCCTATGGGGCGGGTCATGGAGATCGAGTCGTACCAGAGCATGCTCGCCTGTGTGATTGCCGGGGCGGGGGTGGCGTTGATGGCACAGTCGATGCTCGACAGCCTGCCAGGGCGCGATCAGGTACGCGTGCATCGGCTGCAAGCGCCGTTCGATCAGGCGGTCACCTGGCTGATGTGGCGACAGGGCATGTGCGGGGCAAATTTGCAGGCCTGGATCGACCTGCAACAAGGTGAAACAGTTGACCGGCGGTCGGAAGCCCCCGCGACAACTTGATCCGGATCAAAATTGCCCATATCCGTAAGATCAGGCGTAGGCGTAGTACAGGACATCGGACTATGATCTGTATGAAGCATCGCAGGATTGATTCGCCGTGAGGCTGACCCGTGAAGGGGGCACTATGAAAACACCACTGTTCAACTGGCTCCATGACCTGGGGGTAGCCTTGGGTTTGATTCCACCACCCCTGCAGCCGGTACCGATACCGACTGACGAAGAGCAACGCAAACGCCAACCTCGGCGGCGTTGAAACCACCAGAGCCGCCGTGTCGTTGGATACTGCGGCTTTTTTGTGGCTCTTTACCAGGTGGGCTTGCCCTGCGAAGAGGCTGGCACCGACAAAACAAACAAGAAGGCCGCCGCATCTCAAGATGCCGCGGCCTTTTTGTTTGTGCCTCTACCTGACTATCAGGCCAGCTTCGCTGCCACCAGCGACCGCCGCGACATCAGGCTGACCAGCACAAAGCTCACCAAGCCAATCGCCAGGCTGTAGTAGATCGGCGTGTTGGCATCCAGGCCATCCTTGAACATGAACAGCAGCGCGGTAGCAAAGCCCAGCGACATGCTGCAGATAGCGCCGGCAGTGGTGGCGCGCTTCCAGAAGATCGCCCCCATCAGCGGGATCAGCATGCCGCCGACCAACAGGTTGTAGGCCAGGGTCAGCGCGCTGATCACGTCATTCACCGCCAGGGCGATACCCAGCACCACCAGGCCGGTGAGCAGGGTGAACAGACGGCTCATGGCCAGGCTCGATTGCTTGCCGCCGCGCAGCTTGGGCAGCAGGTCCTCGGTAATGGTGGTGGACGCGGCCAGCAGGCCGGCACTGGCAGTGGACATCATTGCTGCCAGCGCAGCGGCCATCAGCAGGCCACGAATGCCGTCGGGCAGGGTGGCTTTGATCATCGCCGCGAAGGCGTTGTTCGGGTTGGCCAGGTCCGGCATCAGCACATGCGCTGCCATGCCGATCAGGGCGCAGGCCAGGCCATACACGACGCAGTAGACACCGGCGGTAGTGCCTGCGCGCTGGCAGACCTTGGCGTCACGCGCGGTGAACACCCGCTGCCAGATATCCTGGCCAATCAGGATGCCAAAGAAGTAGATCAGGAAGTAGGTGATGATGGTGTCCCAACCGATCGTGGTCCAACTGAAGCTGGACGCCGGCAGTTGCGCCACCAGTTGATCCCAGCCGCCGACTTTGTACAGGCATACCGGCAACAGGATGAACATCAGGCCAACGGTCTTGATCACGAACTGGACGATGTCGGTCAGGGTCAGCGACCACATTCCGCCAATCGTCGAATACACCACCACAACACCGCCACCGAGCAGCAGCGACAGCCAGAACGGCAGGTCGAGCAAGACTTCCAGCACGGTGCCCATGGCCAGCGTCGAGGTGACGCCGATCATCAGCGCGTACGCCAGCATGATGACCGCACTGGCCTGGCGCGCCATGGGGTTGTAGCGACGCTCCAGCACCTGGGTCACGGTGAGGATGCGCAGGCGCAGCAATGGTTTGGCCAGGAACAGGTTCAGGGCGATGATCCCCAGGCCCAGCGCGGCGCACAGCCAGAAGCCGGAAATGCCGTGGACGTAGCCCAGGCGCACGGTGCCAACGGTCGAGGCACCGCCCAACACGGTCGTGGCCATGGTGCCCATGTACAGGGTCGGGCCGAGGTTGCGCCCGGCGACCAGGTAGTCTTCGTGGGTCTTTGCACGGCGCATGCCGTACCAGCCAAGCGCGAGCATGCCGGCGGCATAGATCAGTACAACAATGATGTCCAAGGCCATTGGGGGTCTCCCGATTATCTTTATTATGGCGAGATCGACCGTCCGGACGGGTGCACGGTGCCCGGCGGTCTGTTCTTGTGTTGGCGGGCCTCACTGCCCTGGTGCTGCTCCAGCCGCTGAGGGATCAGCGGTGCGCTACGCCCGGCAGTACACAAAGCATCTCGAACAGCAGGTTGGCCCCCAGCAACGAGGTGTTGCCGGTGGTGTCGTAGGGCGGCGAGACCTCGACCAGGTCACAGCCGATCAGCTCCAGGCCTTGGCAGCCGCGGATGATCTCGATTGCCTGGATGGTGGTCAAGCCACCGATTTCCGGAGTGCCGGTACCTGGAGCCCAGGCCGGGTCGATGCCGTCGATGTCGAACGACAGGTACACCGGGCCACCCCCGACCTTCTCGCGCACTTCGGCCATCAGCGGTTCCAGCGACTTGTGCCAGCACTCCTCAGCCTGAACCACGCGGAAGCCCTGGTTGCGGCTCCAGTTGAAGTCCTCGGCGGTGTAGCCCTGGGCGCGCAGGCCGATCTGCACCACACGGTCGCAGTCCAGCAGGCCTTCTTCGACAGCGCGGCGGAAGGTGGTGCCATGGGCGATCTTCTCGCCGAACATGTGATCGTTGACGTCGGCATGGGCATCGATGTGGACCAGGCCGATCTTGCCGTGCTTCTTGTGCAGGGCACGCAGGATCGGCAGGGTGATCGTGTGGTCGCCACCGAGGGTCAGCGGGATGACATTATGCTCGACAATGGTGTCGTAGGCTTCTTCGATGATGCGCACGGCGTCGAGCAGGTTGAAGGTGTTGATCGCGACGTCGCCGATGTCGGCAATCGACAGCGAGTCGAACGGTGCGGCGCCGGTAGCCATGTTGTAGGGGCGGATCATGACCGACTCGGCACGGATCTGCCGTGGGCCGAAGCGCGTACCCGAACGCAACGACGTGCCGATGTCCAGAGGCACGCCGACGAATGCGGCGTCCAGGCCTTCGGCCGTTTGCAGGTGGGGCAGGCGGAGCATGGTGGCGATGCCGCCGAAACGCGGCATTTCGTTGCCGCCCAGTGGTTGGTGGAGAGTCTTGTCCACGGTGGGCCTCATCAGTCGGTCGATTGTTTTGTTTGTTCGAACCTGTGCCGCCGCGCGCCAAGCGGGCGCAGAGTGCCGGCGGCTAGGGACATTTCGGCCAGTCTGCGCAAGGTAGTGCTTGGAAAGAATCGCTACCGGCAAATACTTACTTCAGGATTTTCTAAACTAATCATCCGGCCTCGGTTAGACTCTGGCGATTTCCAGCTTGCGGAACCGTTGTGCCATGGCCTCTTCACTGCCCGACCTGAAACTGCTGCGCATCTTTGTCAGCGTGGTGCGCCACCAGGGCTTCGCCAATGCCCAGCGTGACCTGAACCTGTCGACCTCGGCCATCAGCACCTACATGAGCCAGCTCGAAAGCGCGTTGGGGATTGTCCTCTGCCACCGCGGTCGGGGCGGCTTCAGCCTGACCAGCAAGGGTGAGCTGTTCCATCAGGAGACCCTGCGCCTGCTGGCAGAAATGGACGGCTTCGAGCAGTACGCCGCCGCGCTCAAGGGCGAGTTGCGCGGCACCCTCAATCTGGGCGTGATCGATTCCACGGTCGGCGACCGCGCCTTGCCGTTGGCCGAAGCCATCGGCGCCTACAGCCAGGAGCATCCAGCGGTGCACCTGCACTTGTCGGTGTCCAGCCCCTACGAGCTGCAACTGGGCGTGCAGGACAATCGCCTCGACCTTGCCATCGGCGCGTTTTCTTCGCGCATGAGTGGCCTGGTCTATCAACCGCTATACCGCGAGCAGCACTGGTTGTACTGCAGTAGCCGGCATCCGTTGTATGTCGAGCGGCGTATCCCAGAGCTGGTGGTGACCCAGCAACGCATGGTTGGCCGGGGCTACTGGAGCCAGGCCGAGCTGGCCCGGCATGGCTTCAAGCACAGCGCGGCGACCGTCGAGAGCATGGAGGCGCAGCTGATTCTGATCCTCTCCGGTGCCTACATCGGCTACCTGCCCGAGCACTATGCCCAGGCGTGGGTCGAGAAGGGTGACCTGCGCGTGCTGTCGCCGGCGACCTTTGGTTATCAGGCGCCATTTTCGTTGATCGTTCGCCGAGGGCGTAGCCGTGAGCCGCTGATCCAGACCTTCCGCGACCTGCTAAAAAGCCAGCTCAACGTGGGCTGAGCGCTCCGCTGTTGAAGACATTCCGTCGAGATGGGGAAATTTCCTACAAAGGTTGACCGCTGAGCGGGTGGCACTCTGCTAAACATCTAGTTGCTTTGCAGGAATTTCCCGTCACGTCATCTACCCAAGCAGGGACTGCCCCGATGCGCATGAATTTGCCCGTCACCGAGCATGAAAGAACGTTCTCCAGCGATCAGCGGCTGATCTCCACCACCGATCTCAACAGCCGTATCACCTACTGCAATGATGCGTTCGTGGCGATCAGCGGGTTCACCTACGATGAACTGGTCGGTCAGACGCACAACCTGGTGCGCCACCCCGACATGCCGCCGTCCGTGTTCGGCCATATGTGGGAGACCATCAAGCAGGGCAAGCCGTGGATGGGGGTGGTCAAGAACCGCGCTAAAAACGGCGACTTCTATTGGGTCAGCGCCTATGTCACGGCGGTTTATGAAAACGGTCGGATCAGTGGCTACGAGTCGGTGCGCTCGGTACCCAGCCGCGAGCAGATCCGCCGCGCCGAAGCCCTCTATGCGCGACTGCGCGGCGGGCGCGCGGCGGTGCCTTGGGTGGCGCGCCTGGGCCATGGCCTTGGCCAGGGTTGGCCCATCATCGCTGCAGGCTTGCTGTCGGCCGCGGGTTACCTGTGGCTACCGCCGTATGCCGCGCTGGGGTTGCTGATGGCCAGCTTGCTAGGTGCCTGGTACCTGGTCGAACATCGCCAGAACCGGGCGATCCAGCGCACCCTCGACGAGCATCCCAAGGCTTTCACCAGCCCGCTGGTGGCCCTGACCTACAGCGACAATCCCGGCCTGCGCGGGCAGCTCGACCTGGCCATTCTCAGCGAGGAAGCGCGCCTGCAGACGGCGCTGACGCGTCTGGTGGATGCCGGTATCGGAGTCAAGTCGCGTGCTGCCCAATCGGCGGAGCTGTCCGATGCCCAGGCGCAGATGCTCGATCGCCAGCGCAGCGAGACTGATCAGTCGGCCACCGCCATCGCGCAGATGGCCGCCACTATCCAAGAAGTCACCCACAACGTGCAGAGCACTGCTCACGCAGCCAGCGATGCTGACCAGTTGGCCCAGCAGGGCACCTCCCTGGCCCAGCAAAGCCTGCAGGCCATGGGCAGCATGAGCGAAGCCGTCAGCGATATCGGCCAGGCGGTCAACGCCCTGGCCGAGCAGACCCAATCAATTGGCAGCGTGGTCGATGTGATCACCTCGATTGCCGAGCAGACCAACCTGCTGGCGCTCAACGCCGCCATCGAGGCGGCCCGTGCCGGTGAGCAGGGGCGCGGTTTTGCCGTGGTCGCCGATGAAGTGCGCTCACTGGCCCAGCGCACCCGCGCGTCCACCGACGAAATCCACCATATCATTGCCACCTTGCGCGCTGGGGCCGAGCGCGCGGTGTCGACCGCCAACCGCGGCGAGCAGATCTCGCGCGACAGCGTGCACAGTGTCGAGGCGGTGCGCGAAGCATTGGCAGGGATCGCCCAGGCGGTCAGCCGTATTACCGGCATGAGCCAGCAGATGGCGACCGCCTCCGAGCAGCAGAGCCATGTCGCGGAAGACATCAACCAGCAGATCACGCGGATTGCCCATCTGTGTGATCAGAGCGCGGGGCAGGCCAAGCAAGGCGCCGAGATCAGCCAAGACCTCGAACGCATGGCGGAATACCTGCACAGCCTGGCGGAGCGCTTCAACCGATAGCAGAAGAGCTGAATGTGCATCGGCAGTTATCGCCTCTTCGCGGGGCAAGCCCGCTCCTACAGGGTCGGCGAACTGGCAACGCCGGTGCCATACCCCACGCTGACCGGGCCGCTCCGGCCCGCAGCGTGATCTTCACCGGCAAAGGGTGTTATGGCACACTTGCCCGCCCCAGGAGACGCCGATGTCCAGACCCCGCTGCGAGCGCTGCAAGCGTGCGCTAGAGCATTGCCTTTGCTCGCTGATTCCCCGCCTTGAAAGCCGCACCCGTGTGTTGCTGCTACAGCATCCGAGTGAGACTGCGCATGCACTCAACACCGCACGTTTGGCTGCCTTGGGTCTGGTCAATGGCGAGCTGCGTGTGGCTGAGGTGTTTGCTGACCTGGAGGCGCTGCTGGCGCTGCCGGGGTATCGCCCGGTGTTGTTGTTTCCCGGTGAAGAGGCCCAGCCGCTGACCGCCTATGGCGAAACGGATGACACCCCATTGCTGCTGGTCGTGCCCGACGGTACCTGGCGCAAGGCGCGCAAGCTGATCTACCTGAACCCGTTGCTGGCGGCATTGCCGCGGGTAACCCTGGAGCAGGTTACGCCGTCGCGCTATCGGCTGCGCAAGGCGCCCGAGGCTGGCGCGTTGTCGACCCTGGAGGCCGTGGTGCAGAGCCTGAATGTACTGGAGGCGCCGGTGTGCTTCGATGCATTGCTGCGCCCGTTCGAGGCGCTGATCGAAGGGCAGATCAGGGCCATGGGGCGGGAGACGTTCGCGCGTAATCACGGTGGCGATTAAGATGTTTGGCTAACCTGTAGGAGCGGGCTTGTCCCGCGAAGAGGCCGGCACTGACACCCAGATAATCATGGCCTTCACCGCTCACGCATCGCCTCGGTCCGTGCCTTGAGCACCGGCTTGAGCAAATAATCCAGCACACTTTTCTGCCCGGTGATGATGTCCACCGTCGCTACCATCCCCGGAATGATCAACAACGGCTTGTTATCGCCCCCCAGGTGATTTTTGTCGGTGCGCACCTGGATCAAGTAAAACGCATTGCCCTTGTCATCCGTGACCGTGTCCGCACCGATCAACTCCAGCTTGGCCTTGAGCCCGCCGTAAATGGTGTAGTCGTAGGCACTGAACTTGACCATGGCGGTCTGTCCAGGATGCAGGAACGCAACATCTTGCGGGCGCACCTTGGCCTCGATCAGCAAGTTGTCCTCGATCGGCACGATCTCCACCAGGTCACTGCCCGGTTGCACCACCCCACCAATCGTGTTGACCTTCAACAGCTTGACGATGCCACGCACCGGCGACACCACCGTGGTCCGGTTGACCCGGTCATCGATGGCAATACTGGTCGCGGTAATCTTCGACAGATCGGTGCGCTTGTCATTGAGCTCCTTGGCCGCCTCTGACCTGAACGCCGCGTCGGCCTCCTGCACCTTGCTCTTGATCTCCGCCACCGCCGCCTCAGCCCGGGGAATCGCCAGGCTGGTGGCATTGAGCTGACCGCGCGCTTCGACAGTACGTTGCTTCAGACGGAGGATCTCCACCGGCGAAATCGCCCCGGTGCCGACCAACGGCGAGGACATGTTCAGTTCTTGCTGGAGCAAGCCCAGGGCCGAGCGGTACTGGTCGACCTTGGAGCGGAACTCGGCCAGCTCCTGGGTCTTTTGCCGCAGTTGTTCACTGAGCGTCTGCTTCTCGCTGGTCAGGCGCCGTTGGCGTGACTGGTAGAGCGCGGTCTCGTCCTCGGCCACCTGCGGCGACTTGGCACGAATCTCCGCCGACAGCTGGAACGGCCGCCCCTCGGCTTCGGCCGACAGGCGCTCGACCTGGGCGGTCAGCGCGTAGCGGTCGGCCTCGCTCTCGCCCTTGTTCGACAAGAACCGGGTGTCGTCCAGGCGCAACAGGGTCGCGCCTTTGTCGACCATCTGGCCCTCGCGAACAAAGAGCTCGGTGACGATGCCGCCCTCGAGGTTCTGCACCACCTGGATCTTGCTCGAAGGGATGGCCTTGCCTTCACCGACGGTGACCTCGTCAAGCACGGCCAGACTGGCCCAGGCCAGCGCCACCAGCAGCAGCGCGGCAGCCAGCCACACGGTCAGGCGCGACAGGCGCGGCGAATCCTGCAAGGTGGCGCCGGCCAGTTCGGGCATGTAGTCGCGCTCGGCGGTCTTGCCGGCACCCTGGAAATAACTGCGCATCAACGGCATGGACTATTCCTCGAAGGATGACTACAAGGCCGCTCCGATGCGGCCCTTGCGCAGGGCATCGATGACCGCATCCTTCGGCCCGTCGGCAACGATCTTGCCGTTGTCCAGCACCAGCAACCGATCGACCAGGCTGAGCAGCGAGGTGCGGTGGGTAACCAGCAGCACGGTTTTGCCCGGCACCCATTCGAGCAGGCGCTGGCGCAGTTGCTCCTCGCTGCTGTTGTCCATGTGGCTGGTGGGCTCGTCGAGAATAAGGATCGGCGGTTCCAGCAGCAGTGCCCGGGCCAGCAACACCGCTTGGCGCTGGCCGCCGGAGAGCAGTTGGCCGCGCTCGCCCACCGGCCGGTCGAAGCCGTGCGGGTGCTGCCGGGCCAGTTCGCTGACCCCGGTCAGCTCGGCCACCTCGAGCATCCGTGCGTCGCTGACATGCCGGGCGCCCAAGGTCAGGTTGTCGCGCAGGCTGCCCGCCAGCAGCGGCAGGTCGTGGGCGACATAGCCGATCTGGCTGCGCAGGTCGGCGATGTCCAGCTGGCGCAGGTCGAGGTTGTCCAGCAGCACCTGGCCTTCGTCTGGATGATAGAAGCCCATCAGCAGCCGACCGAGGGTGCTCTTGCCGGAGCCGCTGCGGCCGACGATGCCGATCCGCTCGCCAGGTTGCAGGGTCAGGTTGATGTCATTGAGCGCCGCGGCGTTCTGCCCGGGGTAACGAAAGGTGACGTGGCTGACGCCCAGGCCGCCCTTGAGCGTGGTGTGCTCGAGGGCCTGTTGTTCAGCTTGACGCTCTTGCGGCAAGGCCATCAGGGCATCAGTGCTGCGCATGGTCAGTTGGGCCTGCTGGTAGCGGGTGATCAGCCCGGCGATCTGCCCGAGCGGCGCCAGCACCCGGCTGCCAAGCATGTAGGTGGCGACCAGGGCGCCGACGCTGAGGCTGCCGGCGATGATGCTGTAGACCCCGGCGACGATGGTCGCCATGCCGCAGAACTGCTGGATGAACAGCGTGCCGTTGCTGGCCAGTGACGACAGGTTGCGGGCGTGGGCATCAAGCCGGGCTATCGCGCCGTTGGTGTGTTCCCAGTGATACTGGCGCTCGCTTTCTGCGCCGCAAGCCTTGAGCGTTTCCAGGCCGCCGAGGGTCTCGATCAGTAGCGCCTGACGCACCGCGCCGAGGCTCAGGCTTTTTTCCACGGTGTCGCGCAGGCGAATCTGGATGAACAGGGCAAAGCCCACCGCGATCGGGAAGGCCACCAGCGGGATCACCACCAGCCAGCCGCCGAGCAGGCCGATCACCACCAGCATCAGCGCCACGAACGGCAAGTCGATGATGCTGGTGAGGGTAACTGCGGTGAGAAATTCGCGTAGACCCTGAAAGTCATGGATGCTCTGCGCAAAGCCGCCGATGGTGGCCGGGCGGGCCTTCATCGACATGCCGGTGATGCGCTCGAACAGGGTCGCGGACAGGATCAGGTCGGTCTTCTTCCCGGCCTGGTCCAACAGGTGCGCGCGGACCATGCGCAACACCAGCTCGAAGGCGGTGCCGATGAACAATCCCGCAACCAGCACCCACAGGGTCGACAGCGCCTGGTTGGGCACCACCCGGTCGTAGGTCTGCATGACGAACAGCGGCACCATCAGGCCGAGCAGGTTGATCAGCAGGCTGGCCAGCAGGGCATCACTGTAGAGCCAGCGCGAATGCCGCAGGGTGTCGCGAAACCACGCCTCGACCCTCGGCATCAACGGCGTGCGCAGGTTCTCCAAGGTGTGTCGCGGGCGTGCGAACAGGGCTTCGCCGGAATAGGCCTGCTCAAGTGCCTGGCGCTCGACCCATTGCTCACCGCCTTCGGCCTCGCTGGGCAGAATCAGCGCCCGGCCGTCCTCGCCCCAGCGCTGCAGCACAGCGGCGCGGCCCTCGTTGAGCAGCAGCAGCACCGGCAGGTTGAGCGCAGAGATGGCGGTCAGCTCGCGCTTGAGCACCCGCGCCTGCAAGCCGGCGCGGGCCGCCGCCCGTGGCAGCAGCTCAGCGCCCAGCTGCCGGGTGGCCAACGGCAGACCGCTGCACAGGCTGGCACGGCTCGCCGGGCAACCGTGCAGCTTGCACAGGATCAACAGGCCATCGAGTAACGGATCATCAACGTCCAGGCGCGGCTGGGCACTCTGCATACTGGTCACGATGGCCTACTCCTACCGCAGGGGAGGGTTCCAGCACCGTCCGAAGGCTTCTCCGGGAAAGTGCGGGTTAGCGCATTTCGGGCAACCTGGCTTCGCTGCGTACTTCAGTCTTGGCGATGGCTTCCGGGGGCAGCGAAATACGCTGCTTGCTCAGCAGCTCGCCCATGGTCGCCAGCACGCGGTACATCGAGTACTCCTCGGTGTAACGCACTTCGGTGTAGCGACGATTGGCGTTGTACAGCTCGTTTTCGCTGTCGAGCACGTCCAGCAAGGTCCGTTGGCCGAGACCGAACTGATCCTGGTAGGCCGCGCGCACGCGCTGGGTGGTTTCAGCATATTCGCGCGCGGTCGGGGTCTGCTTGCGCGCATTGTTCATGGCGTTCCACGACAGGCTGAGGTTCTCGTTGAGCTCGCGCAGGGCGTTGTTGCGGATGTCCAGGGCCTGGTTGATCTTGTGTGAATCGGATTGCAAGCGGGCCTTGTCACTGCCGCCGCGGAACAGGTTGTAACTGAGCTCGACACCGGCCTGCCAATCGTTGTTGCTGTGCCCGCGCTCACCGCCGAGGTTGTTGTTGGCGCCGGTGGCCAGCACTGCATCAAGGCGCGGGTAGAACGGCGACTTGGCCACTTCGTACTGTTGCTCGGCGGCGTTCACGTCCGCCTGGGCAGAGCGCAGGTAGGGGTTGTTCTCTTGCATTCCGCGGCGTGCGTCATCGATCGTGCCGGGCATTTCGACCTTGATTGTCGAAGGCGTTTCCAGCTCGTCCGGCATGCGCCCGACCACGCTGTAGAAGTTGGCCTCGGCATCGGCCAGGTCGACTTCGGCGGTGTCCATGTTGTTTTCCGCCAGGGCGCGGCGTGCGCGCGACTGATCGAGGTCGGCGGTGCTACCGACGCCGCGCTCGGTGCGCAGGCCGATCTGATCGTTTACCCGCAGGTGCGCCTGCAGGTTGTTCTTGGCCAGGGTCACCAGCTCACGACGCTTGAGCACTTCGAGGTAGACCTCGATGGTACGCAGGGCGACATCCTGGGCCACCGCCTGGGCGTAATAGGCGCGGGAGTTGGCCACAGCCTCGGTGCGCCCGACTTCGTTGGCGGTGTTGAAACCGTCGAAGAGCATCTGGCGCAGGCGCAGCTCCGACTGGGTGTAGTTCATCGTCTCTTTATTGTGATTGCGCGTGCCGTCGGCATTCACGCCGCGGGTGTTGAGGTTGTCCGAGCGCTGCCGGCCATAGCCGGCTACCAGGTCGACGCTTGGGTAGTAGCCGCCGCGGGCGAACTTCACATCCTCATCGGCAGACAGCCGGCTGTTGCGGTAGGAGCTGATTTCCGGGTGATGGTCCACGGCGTTCTGAACAGCCTCGGTAATCGACATCGCCTGAACGTTGGCGCACGCCATGGCCAACAGGATTGCACTGGTGATGGGTGTAAGAACGCGCATTGGGGTACATCTCCCTGGTCTCTAAATGTGTCCTGCAATCGCCAAAAAAATGACGAAAAATGATAGTCATACTGTTTCAAGTTTGTAACAACAGAGCTAAGAACATTTAACGCCCAACCTAAGAACTCTTTTTCATAAATGCTATGCGAAAAAAAACTTATGAGGTCTAAAGAATCCGCGACATTGTTCTACTCACCGGGCCCATAAATCAAGCTGCAATCGGCAGATTTAGGCCACTTGGGAAAGGTTCAAGAATTTTTGCAGCTAAAGGGGCTGGAAAGGAGAGTAAGGCGGAATTTGGCGACAGAAAATTGTCGCTCAGTGGTGGCCAAGTTCCATCATTACTATCGCCTTTATATCAGGCTGGAGCCTCCTCACCGCAGTAGACCCCCTGCTATTCACGCTGCGAAATCCGATCGGCAAGGGAGGCGTACGCGCATGGCTAAATTTATCGGGGTTGTCAGCAAAGTGGTCGGCGAGGTATTCGCGGTGGGCGGCGACGGCGCTCGGCGCCTGGTGGTCGAAGGTGATCGTCTGTTTGCCGGCGAACAGTTGCAGACCGGCAGCGCCGGTGCCGTGGCGGTCCGTTTGAACAATGGTGCCGAGCTGACCCTGGGCCGCGACAGCAGCCTGCAGATGAGCGCAGACCTCCTCGCCAACCGCGCACCCCACGTACACAGTGCCGATGCACCGCCAAGCGACGCGCAGTTGGCCGATGTGGCGCGTTTGCAGCAAGCCATCGCTGCCGGCGCCGACCCGTCGCAGCAGGGCGAGGCACCTGCGGCCGGGCCCAATGGCTCGGCAGCGCCGGGGGCGCTGGGCGGTGGGCACAGTTTCGTCATGCTCGAGGAAGTGGCGGCGCGGGTCGATCCTCAAATTGGCTTCCCCACGGCCGGCTTCAATGGCATTCCGGAGCTTGCCAATCGGTATGTCGGTGATCTGGACATCGACAACAACAATGATAATGGCGACGTGCCGCGAGCGCCGGTTGATCGCATAGACAACCCGGTCAGCCTGCAAGGGCTGGATCTGAGCCCAAGCGAACTGGCGCTGGACGAGGCCAATCTTGCGCTGGGATCGAACAGCAACCCGGCGGCGCTGACCCAGCAAGGGTCGTTCACCGTGGTGGCGGCCGACGGTGTATTCAATCTCAGCGTTGGCGGCATCAACGTGGTCACCGCCGGCATCGTCACCGGGGTAGGGCAGTCGGTCAGCACGCCACTGGGCAACACGCTGACCATCACCGGCTACAACCCAAGCACCGGCGTGGTGAGCTACAGCTACACCCTCACCGGTGCCGAACAGCATGCCACCGGTGACGGCAGCAATACCGTCAATGAGCACCTGCCGGTGTGGGTCAGCGACAGCGACGGCGATGTCGCCACTGGCAGCCTGGACGTGATCATTCATGATGACGTGCCCCAGGCGGTCGATGACAGCAACCCGGTCAGCGCCAGCGAGCAGCAGCTTGAACTGACCGGCAACGTTCTCAACAACGATCAGCAGGGCGCCGACCGTGTGCCTGGCGGGCCAGTGATTGCCGGCACCTTCACCGGTACCTACGGCACACTGGTGCTGGCCACCGATGGCAGCTACACCTACACCCTCAACCCCGATGACCCGGACTTCAAAGGCCTGAAAGGCGGCGACAGTAACGTAGAAACCTTCAGCTACACGATCAGGGATGCCGACGGCGATAGCAGCAGCGCGGTGCTCACCCTGAACATCAGCAATCTCGACGATCCGGTGACATTGGGTGGGGTGGGAATCAACGGCGACGGCCTGAATGTCTATGAAAGAAACCTCAGCGATGGCAGTGCGCCGAACGCAGGCGCCCTGACCCAGAGCAGCGCCTTCACCGTGACTGCAGCCGATGGCCTGCAGAACTTGACTGTCGGCGGCATCACCGTGATCAGTGGCGGCGTTGTCGTCGGCGTGGGGCAGTCCGTCACCACGCCGCTGGGCAACACCCTGACCATCACCGGCTACAACCCGAGCAGCGGCGTGGTGAGCTACAGCTACACCCTGCTCGACAACGAAGCGCACCCAAACGCCGATGGCAGCAATACCCTGCAAGAGCAGTTCAGCGTCATCGCCGAAGACCGCGACGGCAGCAGCGCGTCGAGCAACCTGCTGGTGAATATCATCGACGATGTACCGCAGGCTGAGCACGACAGTAATCCCATTGTCGCCACCGAACAGCACCTCGAGCTGAGCGGCAACGTCCTCAGTAACGACCAGCAGGGCGCAGACCGGGTCACCGGCGGGCCGGTGATCGCCGGCACCTTTGCCGGCACTTACGGCACGTTGGTGCTGGCGGCGAACGGCGCCTACACCTACACGCTCAACCCGGATGACGCTAATTTCAAGGCACTGAAAGGCGGCGGCGATGGGGTCGAGACCTTCACCTACACGATCACGGATGCCGATGGCGATACCAGCAGCGCAACCTTGACCCTGAACATCAGCAACCTGGATGACCCGGTCACGCTGGGCGGGCTGGACGCCAGCGGTGGCGAGCTGACGGTTTACGAAAAGCACCTGAGCGACGGTAGCGCGCCCAATCCTGGCGCTCTCAGCCCGAGCGGCACCTTCACCGTGACGGCGGCCGATGGCCTGCAGACCCTGACCGTTGCCGGCATCACCCTGGTCAGCGGCGGCGTCGCGCAGGCCTTCCCGCAGTCGGTGACCACTGCGCTGGGCACCACCCTGACGATTACCGGCTACGAGCCGAGCACGGGGGTGGTGAGCTACAGCTACAGCCTGCTCGACAATGAGGCGCACGCTACTGCTGATGGCGTCAACAACCTGCAGGAGAGCTTCACGGTCACGGCCCAGGACAGCGACGGCAGTACCGCCACCGGTACCCTAGATGTGACCATCGTCGATGACGTACCCAGGGCACATTGCGATTTCGCCAGCGTGACCGAGGGCGGCCAGGTCAGCGGCAACCTGCTGTGGAATGACATCATCGGCGCCGATACCGTGAGTGATGGCCAGTACGTGATTGGCGTGCGTGCCGGCAGCGACACCTCGACGCCCGCCGTCGGCCAGCTCGGGGTGATCGTGCAGGGCACCTACGGCTACGTTGTGCTTGATGCCGAGGGTAACGGCACCTATCAGTCCTACCCCAACAGCGTGCCCCCGGCAGGCGCAACGGACACCTTTGTCTACACCATTCGCGATGCGGACGGCGACCTCAGCACCACCACGGTCACCATCAGCGTGCATGACAACTCACTGCTGGCCAGTGAGGACACCGACGTCACGGTCTACGAAAAGGCCCTGGACCTGATCAAGGACGGCAACGACCTGGCGCCCGGCACCGTGGTTGGCAGCCAGCCGGGATCAACCGCTGAAACCGCGACCGGTACGCTGGTGGGTTCGGTCAGCGGCGGGGTCGGTGCCCTGACCTACAGCCTGGTGGGCGATGCCGTTGGCCAGTATGGCCAGATCCAGGTCAATGCCGATGGCTCGTACAGCTACACGCTAACGTCGGCACCGAATTCACCGGTGCACCAGAACGACGGCCCCAACATCACCACGGAGTCCTTCACCTATCAGGCGACCGATTCACTCGGCAACAGCACCACCAGTACCATCGTGATCAGCATCGTCGATGATGTGCCGCAAGCTCGTTGTGACTCGGCAGCGGTACTCGAAGGCTGCCAGGTGAGTGGCAACCTGCTGTGGAATGACGTGGTCGGCGCGGATGTCCTCAGTGATGGCAAATACGTGGTCGGCGTGCGCGCCGGGTCCGATACGGCGACTCCTGCGCACGGTCAGCTCGGGGTCATCGTGCAAGGCACCTATGGTTACGTGATCCTTGATGCCGAGGGCAACGGCACCTACCAGTCCTACCCCAACAGCGTGTGCCCGGCCGGTGCTACCGACACCTTTGTCTATACCCTCCGTGATGCCGACGGTGATGAAAGCACCACCACGGTCACCATTCATATTCAGGACAGCCAGCTGGTCGCCAGCCAGGACAGCGATATCACCGTTTATGAGCAGGCCCTCGACCTGATCGGCAGCCAACCGGGCTCACCGGCTGAGACCGCCACGGGCTCCCTGGTCGGTGCAGTCACCGGTGGTTACGGCGCGTTCTCCTACAGCCTGGTGGGCGATGCCGTTGGCCAATATGGCCAGATCCAGGTCAATGCCGATGGTTCCTACAGCTACACGCTGACCTCGGCACCGAACTCACCGGTGCATCAGAACGACGGTCCCAACATCACCACTGAAACCTTCACCTACCAGGCAACCGATTCACTCGGCAACAGCACCACCAGCACCATCGTCATCAACATCGTCGACGACGTGCCGCAAGCGCATTGCGACTCGTCCTCGGTGCTCGAAGGGGGGCAGGTCAGTGGCAACCTGCTGTGGAATGACGTGGTCGGCGCCGATGTCCTCAGCGATGGCAAATACGTGGTTGGCGTGCGCGCGGGCAACGATACGTCGACCCCGGCTCATGGCCAGCTCGGGATGATCGTGCAGGGCGCCTATGGTTACGTGATTCTCGATGCCGAGGGCAACGGCACCTATCAGTCCTACCCCGACAGCGTCTGTCCGGCCGGGGCGACCGACACTTTCGTCTACACCATCCGCGACGCGGATGGCGACGAAAGCACCACGACGGTCACCATTCATGTTCGGGACAACCAACTGGTTGCCAGCCAGGACAGCGATGTCACGGTTTATGAGCAGGCCCTTGACCTGATCGGCAGTCAGCCGTGTTCCACCGCTGAAACCGCCACCGGCACGTTGGTCGGTGCGGTCAGCGGAGGGTATGGCGCGCTCACCTACAGCCTGGTCGGCGATCCTGTCGGCCAGCATGGTCAGATCCAGGTCAATGCCGATGGTTCCTACAGCTACACGCTGACCTCGGCACCGAACTCAGCGGTGCACCAGAACGACGGCGCCAACATCACCACTGAAACCTTCACCTACCAGGCGACCGACTCACTCGGCAACAGCACCACCAGCACCATTGTCATCAGCATCGTCGACGACGTACCGCAAGCGCATTGCGACGCGTCATCGGTGCTCGAAGGGTGCCAGGTGAGTGGCAACCTGTTAAGCAATGACGTGTTCGGCGCGGATGTCCTCAGCGATGGCAAATACGTGGTCGGCGTGCGCGCGGGCAACGATACGTCGACCCCTGCGCACGGTCAGCTCGGGGTGATCGTGCAGGGTACCTACGGTCACGTCATTGTCGATGCCGAGGGCAACGGCACCTATCAGTCCTACCCCGACAGCGTCTGCCCGGCCGGGGCGACCGATACCTTCGTCTACACCATCCGCGATGCGGACGGCGACGAAAGCACCACCACGGTCACCCTCTACATTCAAGACCGGCAGATGGTTGCCAGCCAGCGGGTGGCCCTGGACAGCAGTGCGTTTGTCGCCAACGCCAGCAGCATGAGCGCCGCGCTGCTGGTCGCCGGATTGCTCGGGCAGGTCAGCAGCGATGCCAATGGTCAGGACCTGATCAGCGTGACCTCGTCCAAGGGTGAAACGCTCAAGCTTGATCACGACCGCCCCGAAGGCAACCTGATGACGGAGTGGAAAGATGCCGCTGGCAGCTACCCGCCCATCAGCGATGGCGGCAGCTCCACTGTCAGCCACGACGGCCTCTCCAGCGTCCCCTTGGTCAACATGCCGAACGACGTCGACAACGCCAAGGCCGAAGAAAGCCATAAGCTGAGCAGGGTGATCAACTCCGCCAATAGCGAGAACCAGGACTACCCCAGCAGTTATACGCTCAGCGACAGCCATGGCGGCGCGGTGGGCAGCACCGACCATGCAGGCAGCACCCTGGGGGGCACCTCGGTCGATGATGTGCTGCTGGCTGGCGCTGGTAATGACACCCTCGACGGCGGTGACGGGATCGACACCGCCAGTTACGCCTCAGCGTCGGCAGCGGTGACGGTCGATCTGAGCGTCACGGGTCAGCAGGCCACAGGCGGTGGTGGTCTGGACACGCTGGTAAGCATCGAGAACCTGATCGGCTCGGACTTCGATGACAGGCTCACCGGCAACGGCGCAGACAACCAGCTCGATGGCGGGCATGGCAATGATGTGCTCGCGGGTGGGGGCGGCAGCGACACGTTTGTCTGGCACAACGGCGACAGTGGGCACGACACCGTCAGCGACTTCACACCTGGCAGTGACCGCCTCGACCTGTCGCAATTGCTGCAAGGGGAAAATGCCAGCGCGGGGTCGCTGGATGACTACCTGCACTTCAAGGTCGCGGCTTCAGGCGGTAACGTCGTCTCGACCATCGAGGTCAGCAGCGTGGCGGGGGCAGCGCCAACGCAGAGCATTGATCTCGCTGGGGTGGACCTTGCTCAGCACTATGGGGTGACGGCGGGGGCGGGGGGGATGATTGCGTCGGGGCATGATACGGCGACCATCATCAATGGGATGCTCAATGATCACTCGTTGAAGGTGGATACCGTGTAAGCCCTTTAGGGGCTGCGCAGCAGCCCCGATACACAGCACTCTGGCTCAGCGCCGGCGCAAGGTCTTCTGCCTGAGGATATACACACTCACCAACACCGCACTGGTCAGCATGAACACCCGGGCCCAGAACAACGGCACCAGGTAGCACGACAAACCTATGCTCGCCCACATCAGGCCAATGGCGTAGACCTTGCCCTTGAGCGGAATACCTTCGCCACTGAGGTAATCGCGGATCCATGGCCCGAGCCTGGGGTGGTTCACCAGCCAGGCATAAAAGCGCGGCGAGCTTCGCGCGAAGCACGCCGCAGCCAGGAGCAGGAACGGGGTGGTGGGCAACACCGGCAGGAAGATCCCCAGCACCCCCAGCGCGACGCTGAGCCAGCCGATGGCCAGCAGCAGGTAGCGCACGAACGCACTCAGTGGTGGCGCGGTTTGAGCAGCGCCGGCTTCTCGTCAGGTGCGTGCAGCAGCAGGTACAGGGCGGTCAGCGCTTCAGGAATCTGCACGATCATGTCGTCCTGCAGGTTGGCGTCCTTGGCGATGTCTTCGAACTCCGGTTGCTCATCGAACAGGCCCGAGCCGACCATGATCGGCAGAAGCATTTCGCTGACTTCTTCCTCGGCGTTTTCGAACCAGGCTTCTTCGCGCAGGAACACGCCTTCCATGAAGCCGATGCACCAGCCGCGCAGCTCGGAATCGTCCGGCTCTTCGGTCAGGTCCAGCTCGCACGGCAGCTCGAATTCCTCGTCGCTGGCCAGCTGACGGCTGATGTGCGCCTTCAATGCGACCAGGGTGGCTTCGATCTCGGTGCGCTGGGCCTCGCCGGAATATTGCGGTTCCTCGGCGAACAGCGCATCGATCCATTCACGATCAGGAACGACCTCGGAGGTGATCGACAGCGCGGTCAGGTAGCCATGGGCGGCGACGTAATCCAGCGCTTCTTCATGCAGCTCGTCGGCATCGAGGAAGACTTGCAGGCGGGTCAGTTGCTCGGCGAAGGACATTACGGGGCTACCTTGGGGAATTAAACGATAATGAATTCTAGCATCTTGCTGCGCAGACGGGGCAAAGGGAACGTCTGTCACCGAGGCGTCCTGTAGCGGTGGACAGTGGGGTATAATCCGTCGTTTTTCAGCCAGGGAGCCCGTTTTGGGGTCTGTGGCAAAAGCTGCTTACGCATTCGCACGTGTGCAGGGCGGGTTTATCGTCCAGCCTGTGTCAAGGAATGGTACGGCGATTTCGGAGTTTGCAATGCTCGAACAGGCTCAGCGCGTCCTCAAGGACATCTTCGGCTACGACAGTTTCCGTGGGCGCCAGGCAGCGATCATCGAATGCGTGGCCAACGGTGGCGACGCCCTGGTATTGATGCCCACCGGCGGCGGCAAGTCGCTCTGCTTCCAGGTGCCCGGGCTGCTGCGCCCAGGCTTGACCGTGGTGGTCTCGCCGCTGATCGCCTTGATGGACGACCAGGTCGCAACGCTTGACGAACTTGGCGTGGCGGCGGCTGCCCTGAACTCGACGCTGAACGCCGAGCAGCAGCGCGAACTGGCTGGGCGCCTGCGCCGCGGCGAGGTAAAGATGCTCTACCTGGCGCCCGAGCGTCTGGTTCAGCCGCGCATGCTCGAGTTCCTGCAGGGGCTGGATGTCTCGCTGTTTGCCATCGACGAGGCCCACTGCGTTTCGCAATGGGGCCATGATTTCCGTCCGGAATATCTGCAACTGGGCCAGTTGGCCGAGCTGTTCCCGCATGTGCCGCGCATCGCCCTGACCGCTACCGCCGACATGCGTACCCGCGAAGAGATCGTCCAGCGCCTGCATTTGCAGGGCGCCGAACGCTTTCTGTCGAGCTTTGACCGGCCGAACATCTTTTACCGCATCGTGCCCAAGGAAGCGCCGCGCAAGCAATTGATGGCGTTTCTCGGCGAGCGCCGGGGCAACGCCGGTATCGTCTACTGCCTGTCGCGCAAGAAAGTCGACGAGACTGCCGCCTTCCTTTGCGAGCAAGGCTTCCCGGCGTTGTCCTATCACGCCGGCCTGGCGGCCGAGACGCGCTCGGCCAACCAGCGCCGCTTCCTCAACGAGGAAGGCCTGATCATGGTCGCCACGATTGCCTTCGGCATGGGCATCGACAAGCCCAACGTGCGCTTCGTCGCCCACCTCGACCTGCCCAAGTCGCTCGAGGCCTACTACCAGGAAACCGGTCGTGCCGGCCGTGACGGCCTGCCTGCTGATGCCTGGATGGCCTACGGCCTGCAGGACATGGTCATGCTCAAGCAGATGCTGCAGAACTCCGAAGGCGATGAGCGCCACAAGCGCGTCGAGCAGCACAAGCTCGATGCCATGCTGGCGCTGTGCGAAGAGACGCGCTGCCGCCGGCAATCGCTGTTGGCCTACTTCGATGAAGTGCTCGAGCAGCCGTGTGGGCATTGCGACAACTGTGTCGACCAGGTGCAGACCTGGGATGCCACCGAACCAGCCCGCCAGGCGTTGTCGGCGGTGTTCCGTACCGGGCAGCGCTACGGTGTCGGTCATCTGGTCGACGTGTTGGTGGGCAAGGATACCGAGAAGGTGCGCAACTTCGGTCACGAGAAGCTTTCGGTATTTGCTGTCGGCAAGTCGCTGGGCGAAAACGAATGGCGCTCGCTGTTCCGCCAGCTGGTGGCACGTGGGCTGGTCGACATCGATCTTGAGGGCTACGGCGGCCTGCGCCTGTCCGACAGCTGTCGACCGCTGCTACGCGGTGAGGTCAACCTGCAACTGCGCCGCGATCTCAAGCCGCAAACCTCGTCCAAGAGCTCTGGCGGCAGTAGTGGCAGCCCGGCCAGCCAATTGGTGCGGGGTGAAGAGCGGGAGATGTGGGAGGCCTTGCGTACCTTGCGGCGCAAGTTGGCCGAAGAGCACAGCGTACCACCGTACGTCATCTTCCCCGACTCGACCCTGCTCGAGATGCTGCGCAGCCAGCCGGCCAGCCTCAGCGACATGGCCCAGGTCAGTGGCGTTGGTGCGCGCAAGCTGGAGCGCTATGGCCAGGCGTTCCTCGAGGTGCTCAACGGCGGCGAAAGCGCCGCCGATACGCCGAAAGTGGTTGTCGATCTGCGCCACGAGTTGGTCAGCCTGGCGCGTGCCGGCATGACGCCGATGCAGATCGCCGGCCAGCTCAATTGCAGCGAGAAGAACGTCTACAGCCTGCTGGCTCAAGCCATTGGTCGTCAGGAGCTGAGTCTGGACCAGGCCTTGGACCTGCCCGAAGAGCTGATGATGGAAGTACAGGATGCCTTCCTCGACGGCGAGGGGGAGCTGCCGCCGGTGTCGGCCATCGCCGCCCAGTTTGAAAAACGTGTGCCAGAGGGTGTGTTGTATTGCATCCGTGCTGCGTTGGCGGCCGAGTTCGAGCTCTGATCCGATCTGCCCGCCAACAGGTGGGCCGCGGCTGACCTCTGTCATGCTTTATGACGATTATCGGACATTTCGCTCTTGGATAGCCTTGCCTGCCAGGCAAGAGCATGGTTAGCTGGCTAATAATTAGTACTATCCATGAGTTGTTTATGCCCTTGACTGACAACCAACACCGCTTCGGTATGCAACTGGCCCAGATGTCCCGGGGTTGGCGCGCCGAGCTGGACCGCCGCCTGGCCGGGCTCAATCTGTCCCAGGCGCGCTGGCTGGTGCTGTTGCACCTGGCCCGTTTCGAGGAAGCCCCGACCCAGCGTGAGCTGGCCCAGAGTGTGGGCGTTGAAGGTCCAACCCTGGCGCGTCTGCTTGATAGCCTGGAAGGGCAGGGGTTGGTGCGTCGGCAGGCGGTGATGGAGGATCGGCGGGCCAAAAAGATTCAGCTGTGTCCGCCGGCCAAGCCGCTGATTGACCAGATCGAGACGATTGCCAACCAACTGCGGCTTGAGCTGTTCAGTGGGGTTGATGAGGCTGACCTGGAAATCTGCATGCGGGTGCATGCGAAGATTCTTGGGAATCTCGAGAAGCCTTGAAAGTTGTGGGACAGTGGGCTGCACTTCAAGATTTTTTGACACAGGGTCTGGCTTGATTAGGCCGAGGCTGCTTTGCAGCCTTGGCCCTCCCTTCATTAAACCGATCCCTCAGAACGTATGCCCAAGGTTCAGGTACACCGCCTGCTGATGCTCGCTATTTGTCCCATAACTCAGGTTCAACGGCCCTAGCGGCGTCTCAAGCCCAAGAAACACGCTAGCCGCATTGATATACCCGCTGTCGAACTCATTGTCGTTGTTCCACGCTCGCCCACGCTCCAGCGACCCCCCGACATACAGCGGGAAGTCCAGCGGCAGATACGCCCGCGGCGTCAAGCGCCGGTAATAGACCATCCGCAGCAAGCTGACGTTCTGCCCCGACACCGAGTCCTGGCGGAAGCCGGACAGTTGCCGCGCGCCGCCCAGCACGAAGCTCGATGTGACCACTTCCGTCTGATCCAGCGTACGCCCGTAACGCCCGCCCAGCACCCAAGTGTCCGGCCCGTGGCTAAAGGCCTTGTCCATGTTCAACTGCCACTGCCGGTACTCGGTGTCCGAGTCCAGCGAGGCGTCGTATTTGCGCAAGGTCAGGCCGATGTCCTCGCCACTGTGCGGAAAGTACACGTTATCCAGCGTGTCGAAGGAGTACTTCAACTCGTAGAAACCTTCGTTGAAGCTGACCTTGGGCAGGTCCTGATCGCCGATGCGCACCTCGGCCTCACCCCAAGCCTTGCCCACTCCCAATCGCACCTCACCGTAAGTGCCGATCTGCCGGCCCAGATTGACCCCAAGGCCATAACGCTCCAGCCGGTACTCGGCGACCGGGTCATTATCGAGGGTCGCCTCGATATTCTGTGAGCCCAGGTCCAGGTACGGCGCGACGAAGTAACGCGAGCCGATGTCGAGCGGTTGGTAGAACTCGCTGTACAGCTCTTGCTGGTCGCCGATCTGGCCGCGGGTCAGCCATTCGGCACCGAGCCGGTTGATGCCGTTGACGCGGTAGCTCGCGCCGAGGTTGAAGGCGCTGTCGCCGCGCATGTCATCCGACAAATTCAGCCCCAGGCGCAGGTAGTCGGTACCGCCGCTCTTGCCACGCGCGTTGATCACCAGGGTGTGATCATCGCCCTTGTGCACTACGCGGTACTGCACGCCATCGAAGTAATCCAGGCCATACAGGGTGCCCATATCGGTTTGCAGTCGCTCCAGCTCCAGCGGCTCGCCGATGGGTTGGCGAATGTAGTAGCGGATCACGTCATCACTGACCTTGGAGTCGTTTTCTACCTTGATTGCGGTGATCACCGGCCGGCGATTGCGCGGGGAGCGCGCCACGGCTAGCTCGGCATCGCCTTCGGCGCGGCGCAGGATGGCCAGGCGTGCGTCGAGCGCGCGGGTGGCACGGTAGCCGGCATCGATCATCTCCTGAGTACGGCCGAAATCGGTCACGCCAAAGGCGGCCAGCGGCGGCTGGATGAGGATGTCCTGGTCATGCAGGCTGGCCAGCTGCTCTTCGGAATTGCGCCGGGTCATGAGGGTGATCGACTGGTTGAGCACGTCGACCACGGTCGCCAGTTGCTTGCGGTCGCGCAACGGCGTGCCAATGTCGACCACGATGGCCAGGTCTACGCCCATCTCACGGGCAACATCGACCGGGATGTTGTCGACCATGCCGCCGTCCACCAACAGGCGCCCGTCCATCTCGACCGGGGCAAACACCGCCGGGATCGACATGCTGGCGCGGATCACCTGGGGCAGGTGACCGCGGCGGAACACCACTTTTTCACCACTGGCAATGTCGGTGGCCACCGCCCGGAAGGGGATCGGCAGCTTGTCGAAGTCGCGCGTGTCAGCGGTGTGCGCCAACTTGCTTTCCAGCAGCAGCGACAAGTTCTGGCCCTGGATCACGCCCAGCGGCAGGCCGAGGCTGCCATCGTCGCGAAAACTCAGCTTCTGCTTGACCAGAAAGTCGCGGTCATCCTGCTTGCGCCGGAACGGCACGTCTTTGCGCGGCGGTGCGTCCGAGAGGGCCTGTTG
Source organism: Pseudomonas sp. BP8 (assembly GCF_017875955.1). Classification (GTDB taxonomy): domain Bacteria; phylum Pseudomonadota; class Gammaproteobacteria; order Pseudomonadales; family Pseudomonadaceae; genus Aquipseudomonas. The sequence continues at coordinate 2,125,158 of NZ_JAGINK010000001.1, forward strand.
CCAGTCGAGGGTGGTTGCCAGCTTTTCCAGCTCTTCGACGCTGTAGCCCGAGGCATACAGCCCGCCGACCACTGCCCCCATGCTGGTGCCGGCGATGGCATCGATGTGCACCCCTTGTTCTTCGAGGGCCTTGAGCACGCCGATATGCGCCAGGCCGCGCGCGGCGCCGCCCGACAACACCAGGCCGACCTTGGGCCGTGCCTGCTCGGCAGCCAGCACGCAGCAGGAAGTAAGCGTCAGCATCAGGCACAACAGCAGGCGGCGCATTATCAGTCTCAAACCCGGAAGAAAGGCCGCTAGTATAAGCGTCCACTCAGCGGGAGAAACCTGATCATGGCCGACGCCAAGGCAGAAATTGTCATCACCTATTGCACCCAGTGCCAGTGGCTGCTGCGCGCGGCCTGGCTGGCCCAGGAGCTGCTCAGCACGTTTGCCGATGAACTCGCTCGGGTGGCGCTGGAACCGGCTAGCGGCGGTGTGTTTCGGATCACCTGCGATGGCGTGCAGATCTGGGAGCGCAAGGCCGACGGCGGTTTCCCCGAGGCCAAGGTGCTCAAGCAGCGCGTGCGCGACCAGATCGATCCGCAGCGAGACCTTGGCCACAACGATCGCTGATCAAGCACCCTCGGCCAACGAACGTTGCTTGGCCGATTGTTCTGCGCCAAGGCGGCTGGACAAGACAATGGCGAAGATGATCAGCGCGCCGCCAGCGAGCATGCTCAAGGTTGGCGTCTCGGCGAACACCGCCCATGCCACCGCGATGCCGTACACCGGTTCCATGCCGAAGACCACCGCAGCGGTGCGCGCCTTGATCACGGCCAGGGCGGCGACGAACAGGCTGTGGGCGATGCCGGTGCAGAACACCCCCAGCAAGCCGATCCACAGCCAGTCCATGCCGCTCACCTTGGCCAGGCCGGGTGCGGCGAAGGGCACCAGGCACAGGGCAACCACCAGGTTCTGCCACAGCGCTGCCTGCACGGCTGGCAGGCGTCCGGAGCCCGCGCGGTTGGTCAGCGACAGCAGTGAGAACAGCAGCCCCGATAGCAGTGCCCAGAGCAGTCCGCTGGTGGCTTCACTGGCCAAGTCGAAGGCCGGTGTGACCAGGATCAGGCCGATGCTTACCAGGACCACCAGCACGGTCTCGTTGCGCCGGATGCGCTCACGGAACAACAGCCCTTCGAGGATCACGGTGAAGGCCGGAAAGCTGGCAAAGCCGAGCGTGGCGATGGCCACGCCGGCGACTTTTACCGCGATGAAAAAGCTCACCCAGTGCCCGGCCAGCAGTACCCCGCCGAGCAGCAGGCGGCGCAGGTCCTGACCATTGAGCGGCTGCCAGGCCTGGCGCGCCAGGCTGGCAAACAGGCCTAGCGCGAGCACGGCGAAGGCGGCGCGGCCGAACACAATGATGGTCGGGCTGGCCGAGGCTGCCAGTTTGCCGAAGACGCCGGTCAGGCCGAAGAACAGCGCGCCGATGTGCAGGGCGCCGAGTGCAGTACGGTGGTTCATGTAAGTCCTTGCCGGCTGTTGGGATTGCTGGGGCGGCTTTGCCGCCCTTCGCGGGGCAGCCCCGATAAATGCGACACCACACTCTAAGGTCTACTCAGTGCAGTTGTCTGTCGCGCCCCTCGCGTCAGTTGTCGCCAGGCTCGCGCCGCAATGCCATCGGCGAGCAACCAAAGTCGCGCAGCACGGCCGCAGAAAACGCGCTCTGCGAGCTGTAGCCGACCCGTGCAGCGACCTCGCCAACCGGCAGCCGGGTTTCCCTGAGCAGTTGCCGCGCCTTGAGCAGCCGGCGCTGGCGAATGTAATCCATCGGCGTCAGCCCGCACTCGGCAGCAAAGCGCGCATGCAGCCGAGCGTTGGACAACCCGGCCAGGCGCGCCAGGTCGGCTACTTGCAGCGGATACGCCGCGTACTGCTCGATGTGCGCATCGAACGCCGCGTAGGGCAGGCGCATGTCGACCACGCAGGCCGAGTGCTGCGCGCAGAGACTGGCCAGCAGCAGGGAGGCGCCCTGGCGAGCGATCAAGGGATCATCCACAGGGCTGGCGGCAAGCCAGTCGACCAACTGTTGCTGACGGTTGTCCAGGCCCACGGCACCGGGCCGTTCGAACAGGCGGCGACTGGCATCGGCATGCGCCCCGAGTTGTTCGTGCAGCCACGGCTCGCCAGGCACATCCAGCACCAGGCAGTGGCTCCCGGCGGTACTGCCGCAGGTGTGATGGGCACCGGCCGGGACCACGACCAGCGCTTGCCGGTCGACCCGCGCACCGCGCCCCAGCACCTCGAAATCCAGCCGGCCGCCGAGGCCAAAGACCAATTGCGGGTGGTCATGGCTGTGGGCAATCAGCTCGTCGCGGTAGTGGCGCAGGGAAAGAATCGGGCCGGTGGTCATTGGGCAGTCCTGGCGTGGCAGGCCTGCAGTGTACACCGTGACCACGCGTGTCAGGGCCGGTGCTTGGCGGCTTCGCTGGAAGCCACCGACTTGATCAGAGGCTGACCTTGCCTAGCAAGATGTCGCGGAACATGGCGAAATCGCCGAGTAGGCTGTACCACGGATGCTTGAATGTGGCCGGCCGGTTCTTCTCGAAGAAAAAGTGCCCGATCCAGGCAAAACCGTAGCCGAAAATCGGCACGCTCAGCAGCAGCAACCACTTGCCGCTGGCGATGCTGTAGGCCAGCAGGGCAATCACCAGGCTGGTGCCGACGAAGTGCAAGCGGCGGCAGGTGGGGTTGCTGTGCTCACCCAGATAATAGGGGTAGAACTCGGCAAAACTGCGGAACTGCGCTGTGCGGTTCATGGCTGTGCTCCCGGAAATACTTGTCATTGAGTCGGATACACGGCGTGGAGCCTGATTCGAGTCTAGAGTGATTAGCAGCGAGGGCCAGTGACAATAAGCGCCAATTGAGTATCCTTGGCCTTCACCGCTGGAGCGGTCAGCACAAGAAGCCTGCCATGAGCGAAAGAACCACGTCAGCCAGCTGGGCATCAGGGATCGTCAAGGCGCTAGAGCTGGAAGGGCTCGATTGCCGCGCCATGTTCAAGCAACTTGGGCTGGATTTTGCCGCCCTCGACGACCCGGATGCACGCTTTTCGCAAGACTCGATGACCCGGCTCTGGCAGCTGGCGGTCGAGCTGTCGGGCAACGAAGCGATTGGCCTGAACATGTCCAGGGTGGTGCGTCCGGCCTCCTTCCATGTGGTCGGCTACGCGCTGATGTCGAGCCGCACACTTGCCGAGGGCTTCGAGCGTCTGGTGCGTTATCAGCGGATCATTGCCGAAAGTTCTGACCTGAGCTTCCGTCTCGGGCCGGATGGGTATGCCCTGATCCTGACGGTACATGGCGACCACTTGCCGCCTACCCGACACAGCGCCGAGGCCTCGCTGGCCTGCGCATTGGCATTGTGTACCTGGCTCAGCGGTCGGCCGATCCAGCCGCGGCGGGTGCTGATCCAGGGGCCACAGCCGAAAAACGTCGAGCCTTACAAGGTAGCGTTCCACTCACCGCTGGTGTTTGATTCGCCCCACGACGCACTGGTGTTCGAGCGGGCTGACATGGAAGCGCCACTGCCCACCGCCAATGAAGCGATGGCCATCCTGCATGACCGTTTTGCCGGCGAATACCTGGCGCGCTTCTCGGAAAGCCGGGTTACCCATCGGGTGCGTCAGGTCTTGTGCCGCATCCTGCCTCAGGGCGAGCCCAAGCGCGAAACCGTGGCCCAGGCGCTGCACCTGTCGCAGCGTACCTTGCAGCGCCGGTTGCAGGAGGAGGGCACCAGTTTTCAGAACCTGCTCGACGATACCCGGCGGGAGCTGGCCGAGCAGTACCTCGCCCAACCGGGCATGACCTTGCTGGAAACCGCCTACCTCCTGGGCTTCGCCGACCCGAGCAACTTCTACCGAGCGTTCCGCCGCTGGTTCGACGCCACCCCGAGCGAGTACCGCTCACGCCTGGGCGCTGAGCCGGTCAGTGACGCCAGAACGCCGGCATGCACAACACCAGTACCGTAATGATCTCCAGGCGGCCGAGCAGCATGCCGCCGGCCAGGATCCATTTGGCGGCATCCGGCAAGGTGGCGTAGTTGCCGGCTGGGCCAATCACCTCGCCCAACCCCGGACCAACCCCGGAAACGGTGCCCGCGGCGCCGGTCAGGGCCGTCATCCAGTCGACCCCGAGCAGCGACAGCAGCAGGGCGATGACGCAAATGGTGATGGCGAAGAAGAACGAGAAGGTCAGGATCGAGCGCACGATCTCTTCATCGAGACGGTGGCCGTTGTACTTCTGCTTGATCACTGCGCGCGGGTGGATCAGCTGGTTGAGGCTGGCCTTGAGCAGGATATAGGCCACCTGGAAGCGGAAAATCTTTATTCCGCCTGCAGTAGAGCCGGAGCAGCCGCCGACAAACCCGAGATAGAAGAACAACATCAGCGAGAAATTGCCCCACAGGCTGTAGTCGCCCAAGGCAAAGCCGGTGGTGGTGACTACCGAGGTGACGTTCAGTGCGACGTGACGCAGGGCGTCCAGCCAGTGCAGGTCGGTGGTGGCCCAGTACCAGGTGCCGAGCACCAGCCACGTGACGATGAGCATGCCCAGCAGACCTTGCACCTGCTGATCCTTGAGCAGCGCCCGGCGGTTGCCACGCAAGGTGGCCACGTACAGGGTGAAGGGCATGCTGCCAAAGATCATCACCACCACTGCGACCCAGTGCACGGCGGGGATGTCCCACTTGGCCAGGGACAGGTCGGAGGTGGAGAAGCCGCCCGTCGAGATCGCCGACATGGCATGGTTGATCGCATCGAACGGGCTCATGCCGGCCCACCAGAAGGCCAGGCTGCCAATAAAGGTAATACCGACGTAGACCAGCACGATTGACTTGGCGACCATGTGCGAGCGCGGCATGACCTTTTCCGAGCGGTCCGACGATTCGGTCTGGAACAGACGCATGCCACCGATGCGCAGCAGCGGCAGGATCGCCACCGCCATGGCGATGAAGCCGATGCCGCCGAGCCAGTGCAGCATCGAGCGCCACATGAGGATCCCCGGTGACATGTTGTCGAGGCCGCTGAGCACGGTGGCGCCGGTGGCAGTGATGCCTGACATGCTTTCGAAGAAGGCGTTGGTGTAGCTGATGTGCTGGGTCAGGAGAAACGGCAGCGCGGCGAACACGCAGACCACCAGCCAACTGCTGACGGTCAGCAGGTACATGTCGCGCGGGCGCAGGTGGACGTGTTCGGGGCGGCCGGGAATGATCAGGGCCAGGCCGGCGATAAAGGTGATCAGGCTCGACCAGAGGAACGAGGGCATGTCGCCAGTGCGTTCGAAGATCACCAGGGTGGCCATGGGAACGACCATGCTGACCGCCAGGGTGATCAGGAAGATGCCGATGATGAAACCAATGATCCTTAAGGTCGGCAACGCCATGTGATCTGCTCTGACTCGATACGGAAAGGGGCGCCATTCTACCTGTGCGTCCGGTGAAGTAAACGCATTGGATTACCTGTAGATTGTGCCGTAGCGGCGGCAATAGTGCAGAATGACGGCACTTTTGATCTGCCAGGAGGGTAGCCGATGGAGGCTCTCGACGCATTGCTCAACCGTGTATCCGTACCACGCCTGACCGACCCGGCGCCCAATCCTGCCCAGCGCGAGGCGTTGTTCCAGGCCGCGCTGCGCGCGCCGGATCATGGCCAGTTGCGCCCTTGGCGCTTCCTCACCATCGAGGGCGCGGCGCGCGAAAAGCTTGGCGAGCTGTTTGCCGAAGCGGTCGCCAATAAAGGTGACGCCAGCCAGGCCGCGCTGGACAAGGCTCGCGCCATGCCGATGCGGGCACCCTTGCTGATCGTAGTGATTGCGCGTCTGCAGGATCACTTCAAGGTGCCCAAGCTGGAGCAGCAACTGGCAGCGGGTTGTGCCGCGCATGGCATCCTGATCGCGGCGCATGCGCAAGGTATCGGCGCAGTGTGGCGGACCGGCGACTTGGCCTTTGATGCGCATGTGCACCGGGGCTTGGGGCTGGAGGCGAACGAAGAGGTGATCGGTTACCTCTATGTGGGGACGCCAGTCAACGAGCCGCGCACTGCTCCAATCCTGGAAACTACCGACTTTGTTCGCGCCTGGGAGTAAGTGAGTCGGGGGCTGCGTAGCAGCCCCAGCGATCAACTGCCCACTACAGCCGTCACAGGAAACTCCAGCCGCGCCACAAAGCCACCCTGGGCATGGTTACTCAGCGTCAGGCTGCCACCGTGGCGCTCCGCTGCCCGCCGGGCTATCGCCAGGCCCAGCCCATGCCCCGGCGCATCCTGCCCGGGCGCACGGAAGAACGGTTCGCCCAACTGGGCCAGGTACTCCGGCGCCACGCCTTTGCCGTGGTCACGCACGGTCACCACCACGCGATCATGCTCGAGCCCCGCACTGATCTCGATCGGCTGCCCGGGCGGGCTGAAGCGCAGGGCATTGCGCACCAGGTTGTCCACGGCACGCTCGACCAGCGTCGGCCAGCCCTGCAGAGTCAGGCCGGGCATGGCCTCGAGGCGGATTTCCTGATCCGGTGCGCTCAGCAGTGCATCCTTGCGTACGCTGCCGAGCAGGGCATTGACATCAACTGGCTCGGCCAGCGACTGCTCGGCATCGACCCGGGCCAGGGCGAGGATTTCGCTGATCAGGTCTTCCAGTCGATCGCACTCACGGGTCAGTCGCGGCCACAGCGCCTGACGCTGCTCAGGCTCGGCACGTTCGGCCAGGGCCAGGGCGATGCGCAGGCGCGCCAGCGGTGAGCGCAGCTCGTGGGACACATCACGCAGCAACTGGCGCTGGCTGCCGATCAGGCTCTGCAGGCGTGCGCCCATCTTGTTGAAGTCGGTGGCCAGCACACCAAACTCATCGCGGCGCCCGGCCAGTTTGGCCAGGCTGTTTTGCTGGTAACTGGTCTGGCCAAGGTCGTGCACCGCTCCGCGCAAGCGGCTCAATGGGCGGGTGATCGACAGCGTCACCAGCAGGCTGAACAAGGTCAACACCACCAGTGCGATGCCCAGGGCGCTGAGCGGCCAGAGCAGGCTCTCGCGGTGCCAGGCATCCAGCGCCGGATGCGGAATACGGTAGATCAGCAGATAGGTCTCGCCAGTTTTCGGGCTGGTGTATTCCTCGGTCAGGCGTCGCCAGGGCAGGCGGCGCTCATCATTGCGCTGGCGCGCTTCGAAGTCGGCGGCGCGCCGCGGGAAGGTGCCAGGCACCACTGCATCGCCCACGTCGTTGAGCACTTGCACATCGATTTTGAAGCGCTGTTTGCGGCGTTCCAGAAAGTGTTGCGAGGACTCCAGGCCTTCGTCTTCGTAATGCTGCGCCCAATGGCTGGCCAGGGTGTTCAGGCCCGGGTGGCGGCTGAGGATCCAGTTATCCTGGTTGAGCATGTGGCCGAGCAGGATCGACAGACCGGCGACCAGGGTGATGGCGAGCCAGAAGCTGGCCAGGATGCGCCAGAACAGTGAACGCAAGACGAGTACCTCCTCCAAACGGGAAAAACCCGGCCCGCTTGCGGGCGGGCCGGGTATCGGTTTGACAGCTTACTGGGCCTTGCCGGCTTTGGCAGCCTTCCAGGCTTGGAACTCTTTCCATTCAGCCTTGCGTTCGGCGCGTTTTTTCTGCTGCTCGTCGAACTTCTTCTGCTGGTCGGGCTTGAGCAGGCCGCGGATTTCGCTTTGGGTCTTGTCGTGACGGGCCTTGAGCTCGTCCTTCATGGCTTTCTGGTCGGCTGCTGGCAGTTTGTCCAGGTAGCGTTTGGTAATGTCGCGGTGGGCTTTCATGTCTTCGCCCTTGAGTTTGCCGATCTGTTGGCGCTGCTCGTGGGTCAGGTCCAGCTGGGCGAAAGGCGCGTCACCGCGGTGATGTGGGCCGTCGTGGCGCGGGCCGCCTTCGGGCATGGCCATGGCAACGGTTGGCAAGGCGGCGGCGAACATCAGGGCGATCAGGGTCTTGCGCATGGTGTATCTCCTGTCATGGGCCGGTCGTTACCGGATGAGCCCAGTTTAGGGAGATCAAGGTCAAGCGCGGTCAGGTGACGGTAAAGGCAGGGTAAAGACGCGGGGGGATTTGTAAGGTGTGAGTTACGAGAGATGTATTGGAGGGGGCAGGCTGCTTTTTTTGGTTTTTCAGGAGTTGCCGGGGGTTATGGTCTGGGTCTTGGAAGCTGGGGGCTTATCCATTAGGTGTGGTGGTGCCACTGGCCCCTTCCGCCCTTACGGCCATCCCTTTCAAGATATTTTGAAATTGTGTCTGACTTGAGTATGTCGGGGGCGCTGCGCACCCCTTTCGCGACACAAGGCCGCTCCCACAGAGACCGCGCCAGCTTGAGGTTGAGTGCAAGACAGTTGCCCAGAGGAGCGAGCCGCGCCGCTCTTGAGGCATGCGCTATCTCTGTGGGAGCGGCCTTGTGTCGCGAAAGGGGTGCGCAGCGCCCCCGGCATTGCTGGCCTACATGATGAAATTCGGAGTTAACGCAAAGACCTTGAAAGGGATGGCCGTAAGGGCGGAAGGGGCCAGTAGCGCCACCATATCAAATGGATAAGACCACAATTCCTAAGCCAGCCAAGCAAACAGCTCATAGCCCCCGAAAAATCCAAGGAGAACCTGCCGCTCGCAACGACTCAGAGGCTGTAATAGTAACCGCGACTGCGCAGGGCAACGATTCGCGGCCTGCCGTCAGGATGCGGGCCGACCTTCTTGCGCAGGTTGCTGACATGCATGTCGAGGCTGCGGTCATACAGCGTCAGCTTGCGCCCAAGGGCAATCTGCGCGAGGTCCTGTTTGTCCAGCGGCTCGCCAGGCTGGCGCAGCAGGGCCTCGAGGATGCGGCTCTCAGACAGCGTCAAGGTCATCTCGCGACCCTCGACATTGACCACCCCGCGCGCCGGGCTAAAGGCCAAGTCACCGATCTCGACCTGGCTGCTGATCGCCGCCGGATGGCTACGGCGCAGCACCGCGCGCAGGCGAGCGGTCAGCTCGCGTGGATCGCACGGTTTTGCCAGGTAATCATCGGCACCCAGTTCCAGGCCGAGGATACGGTCCAGCGGCTCACCCCGGGCCGACAGCATCAGCACGGGCAAATCGGTATGCTCGGTACGCAACTGCTTGAGCAGCTCCAGGCCGCTGCCGTCGGGCAACATCACGTCCAGCACCACGGCGGCCGGTGCCTGTTCGGCCAAGGCCTGGCGCGCGCTCAGGCCATCGTGACAGGCACGTACCACGAACCCTTCCTGGGTCAGCCAGCTGCCGAGCAGCTCGCAGAGTTCCTGGTCATCATCAATCAGTAACAGCTCGCTCATGACTCACTCAATTCAACCATTGACGGCGTCTTCTGTGTCCGCCACTGGCAAAGATACCGCAGAGTACCGAGAACAGTGCAACGCCTGAACCAATCAGAAACCATAATTGTTGGTCGGTGATCGGCGATTGGGGGGTATTGGCCTGCATTTGCTTGATCGACAGCGCCAGGCGTTGGTTGTCCTGGCGCAGGCGGGTGAGCTGCTCGGCGAGGGTCGCACGTTGCTTGTCGCTCTCTTCCAGGCGTTGTTGCAGCTCGGTAGTCCGTGCACCGGACTCCAACGACAAGGCGTTGTTGGCGCAGGCCAACGGGCTCAGCAACAGCAGGCAAAGCAGCAGGGACAGCGGACCTTGGCGCATCGGAACTCCTGAGTTGGTATCGATTCAGGAGGTTGTCGGCCGTTGGTCGGATTAGATGAGCGGGGCGTCGTGTCAGTCAGGACTCCCCTCGAGCCCTGACTGGCACGCTACGATCAAGGCAGCACTTGCTTGAAAGGCTTGACCACAACCTTGTCGTATACCCCGGCTGCAACGTACGGATCGGCATCGGCCCATGCCTGCGCTGCCACCAGCGAGTCGAACTCGGCCACGATCAAGCTGCCGCTGAAGCCGGCCTCGCCCGGGTCGTTGCTGTCGATTGCCGGGTGCGGGCCGGCCAGCACTACACGGCCTTCGGCCTTGAGCTGCTGCAGGCGCTCGATGTGCGCAGGGCGTGCGGCCAGGCGCTTTTCCAACGAGTTGGCGACGTCGCTGGCAATAATGGCGTAAAGCATGTCAATCCTCGGTCTTGGGGGTAGTGGGATCGCTGTCGTGCAGATGGCGCGACAGGTAGACGCCCTGGGCGACCAGGAATATCACGGTCATGCCCAGGCTGCCGAACACCTTGAAGTCGACCCAGAAGCTCTGGAAGGTGAAGGCGACGAACAGGTTGGCCGCGCCGCAGATCAGGAAGAAGCAGATCCAGGCCAGGTTCAGCCGTGCCCAGATCGCGTCCGGCAGGGTCAGCGCGTGGCCCATGATGCGCTTGATCAACACCCGGTCACCGATGAAGTGGCTGCCGGCAAAGGCGATTGCGAACAGCCAGTTGACCACCGGCGCCTTCCACTTGAGGAAGGTCTCGCTATGGAACGCCAGGGTCAGGCCGCCGAACAGCAGGCACGCCACCAGCGTCAGCCATTGGCCTTTTTCCAGCTTGCGCTGGCGGATGAACAGGGCGCCGTAGACTGCCAGCGAGCTTGCGATCAACACCGCAGTGGCGCTGTAGATGCCGCCCAGTTCGAAGCTCTGGCCGGCGAACTCGAGTGGGCGCGGGTCAAGCTTGTAGACGATGAAAAACAGCAGCAGCGGGATGAAATCGATGAATTGTTTCACAATGGCAGCCAGAAGCGGGATGTGTCGGCATAATATCAAACATCGATTCCAGCGGTAGCGCTCCTCCATGAATGTTGATCTGCACTGTCACAGCACGGCCTCCGATGGCGCTCTGGCGCCTTCGATTCTGGTCGCCCGCGCCCACGAGCACGGGGTGCAGACGCTCGCCCTGACCGATCACGACACCCTCGAAGGCTTGCCAGAGGCCCGTAAAGCCTGCGTTGAGCGTGGTATGCACTGGGTCAGTGGGGTCGAGTTGTCCTGCACCTGGGGCGGTGCCACCATCCACATATTGGGTTACGATTTTCCCCTCGATGCGCCGCCGCTGCTCGAGGCTATCGAGGCCTTGCACCGCGGTCGCTGGCTGCGCGCCGAAGAAATCGACCGTCGGCTGGCGGCCAAGGGCATGCCCGCCACCCTCGATGGTGCGCGCGCGGTGCAGCAGGAACTGGGCGACAGTGGCAATGCGCCGGCACGTCCGCACTTTGCCGAGTACCTGGTCCGGGCGGGCCATGTAAAGGATCGTGGCGAGGCTTTTCGCAAGTGGCTCGGTGCCGGCAAGCTGGGCGACGTCAAGCTGCACTGGCCGACACTCGAGGAAACTGTCGCGACCCTGCGCCGGTCGAATGCCTGGGTGAGCCTGGCCCATCCCATGCACTACGAACTGACCCGCAGCAAGCGCAGACGGCTGATTGCCGACTATATTCAGGCAGGTGGGCAGGCGCTTGAAGTGGTCAATGGGATGATGCCCGCCGAGCAGGTGGGCACCATGTCCATCCTCACCCGTGAGTTCGGCCTGCTGGCAAGTGCTGGCAGTGACTTCCACGGCCCCGGCACCTGGGGCGAGATCGGTGCCTACCGGCCATTGCCCGAGGACCTGCCACCTCTGTGGCGCCGATTCAAGCATGAACAGCCTATGGCGATATGAACAGGAAGACTTCGTGAGCCAATTTTTCCAGATTCACGCGGAAAACCCGCAGGCGCGCCTGATCAAACAGGCCGTTGAAATCATCCGCAAGGGCGGCGTGGTGGTGTACCCCACCGACTCGGCCTATGCGATGGGTTGCCAGATTGGCGACAAGACAGCGGTCGAGCGGGTACGCCGCCTGCGCCAGCTGGACAAGAACCACAACTTCACCTTGCTGTGCTGCGACCTGTCGCAGATGGGCCTGTTCGCCAAGATCGACACGGCCACCTTCCGCTTGCTCAAGGCGCACGTGCCAGGCCCGTACACTTTCATTCTCAATGCCACCCGCGAAGTGCCGCGCTTGCTGATGCATGAAAAACGCCGGACCATCGGTTTGCGCGTGCCGTCCAATCCGATCGTGCTGGCGCTGCTTGAAGAGCTCGGCGAGCCGTTGATGAGTGTCAGCCTGATCATGCCCGGCGATGACGATCCGATGAGCGATCCCTACGAGATCCGCCAGGCTCTGGAGCATCATGTCGATCTGATCATCGACGGCGGCTTTGGTGACCTCAAGGGCTCGACCGTGATCAACCTGACCGGTGACGAGCCGGAGGTGGTTCGTGTGGGCTGCGGCGACCCCGCGCCGTTCATGGCGAACGCGTGAGCGAACTGATCGAGGCCCAGCCGTCGCTCGAAGCCAGCGAAACGCCCCAGCAACTGCAGCTGGCGTTGGTCTATGGCGAAGCGTTCACCGCGCTGCCGTTGGACCTGTACATTCCGCCGGATGCCCTGGAAGTGATCCTTGAAGCCTTCGAGGGGCCGCTTGACCTGTTGTTGTACCTGATCCGCAAACAGAACATCGACATCCTCGACATCCCGGTGGCGGAAATCACCCGCCAGTACATGAGCTATGTCGAGATGATGCAGTCGGTGCGCCTGGAACTGGCCGCCGAGTATCTGTTGATGGCAGCCATGCTCGCCGAGATCAAGTCGCGCATGTTGCTGCCCCGTTCGGCTGAAATCGAGGAAGAAGAGGGCGATCCCCGCGCCGAGCTGATTCGTCGTTTGCAGGAGTATGAGCGTTTCAAGGCCGCCGCCGAGGGCATCGACCAGTTGCCCCGGGTTGGCCGCGACGTGGTCATACCGCGCCTGGAAGCCCCGCAGGCCAAGGTGCGCAAACTGTTGCCGCAGGTCAGCCTGGAGGAAATCTTGCTGTCGATGGCCGAAGTCATGCGCCGCAATGACCTGTTCGAGAGCCATCAGATCACCCGCGAGACGCTGTCGACCCGCGAACGCATGAGCGATGTGCTCGAGCGCCTCAAAGGCGGTGCTTTCGTGCCTTTTGTCGCGCTGTTCACGGCCGAGGAGGGCAAACTCGGCGTGGTGGTCACCTTCATGGCGATTCTCGAGCTGGTTAAGGAATCGCTCATCGAACTCGTGCAGAATGAGCCTTTCGCCCCGATCCATGTCCGCGCCCGGACCGAGTGAAGCAAGCAGACCTGAAGACCCATGAACCTGAATGAACCGCGCGACCTGGCGTCGCTGATCGAGGCGTTTCTGCTGGCCTCGGGCAAGCCGCAATCCCTTGAACGTCTGTATGAACTGCTCGAAGAGGCGGAGCGGCCTGCGCCTGGCGTGTTCAAGAAAGCTCTGGAGGTGCTGGCCAAGTCCTGTAATGGCCGTGCCTTCGAACTCAAGGAAGTGGCCAGCGGCTACCGCCTGCAGATCCGTGAGACCTATGCGCCGTGGGTGGGCCGGCTGTGGGAAGAACGGCCGCAGCGCTATTCGCGTGCGCTGCTCGAGACCATGGCGTTGATTGCCTACCGTCAGCCGATCACCCGTGGTGAAATCGAAGACGTGCGCGGGGTGGCGGTCAATACCAATATCATCAAGACCCTGATGGAGCGTGAGTGGATCCGGATCGTTGGCTATCGCGAGGTGCCGGGTCGGCCGGCGATGTTTGCCACCACCAAGGTGTTCCTCGATCACTTCAACCTGAAGAGCCTTGAGGACTTGCCCGCCTTGGCCGAGCTGCGCGAAATGGAGCCTGAGCCGCTGCTCGACCCGGATGATGCGCCGGTGCCGGCGCATCTGCAGGCGTTGGCAGATGCCAGCTTGGGTGAAGGCGATAGTGAGGCGGGCGAGCCGGTGGAAGAGACCAGTTTCAGGAGCTTGCTGGTCGAACTCGATGCGATGGAGGAGGGCCTCAAGACCGATTTCGACGACTTGCGTGAGGCCTCTGAAGATCTCCACGAGGAATCTTCGGTTGACGCTGAGATTGAGCCGAAGCCTTGAATCGGCGGCGCCTGCGCTGGCCTCTTCGCGGGGCAAGCCCGCTCCTACAGGGTTGGTGTGATCCCTGTAGGAGCGGGCTTGCCCCGCGAAGAGGGCGCGACTGGCACCGCGCAACCGACCGTTTGGCGCAAACCTGCGCGGCCCACACAAAACCCGCTACTCTCGAGTGCGTTCGCCCTGCGAACCGCGTATGATGCGCGCCCCTTTGGCGCATTCGTCGCCAAAACCCGCATTTCATTCTTACACCGGGAGGTGCCCAGATGAGTGACAAAGACCTGCTAGATACCCAGCCAATTCCTCCGTCCGGCGAAAAGCTGCAGAAAGTCCTCGCCCGTATTGGCGTGGGTTCGCGCCGTGACGTCGAAGCCTGGATTGGCCAGGGCCGGATCAAGGTCAACGGCGTTGCCGCTACCCTTGGCCAGCGTGTCGACCTGCACGACGCGATTGCCGTCGATGGCAAGCTGATCAAGCGCGTGGAGGCCTCCGAGGCTACTCGCCGGGTGATCATGTACAACAAGCCCGATGGCGAGATCTGCACCCGCGACGACCCAGAAGGCCGTCCAACCGTGTTCGATCGCCTGCCGCGTCCGAAAGAGGGCCGCTGGATCAACATCGGTCGCCTCGACATCAACACCACCGGCCTGCTGCTGTTCACCACCGACGGTGAGCTGGCCAACCGCCTGATGCACCCCTCCTACGAGATGGACCGCGAGTACGCGGTACGTGTGCGTGGCGAAGTTGACGACGAAATGGTCGACCGCCTCAAGGCTGGCGTGGTCCTCGAAGATGGTCCGGCGAAATTCACCGACATCCAGAAGGCGCCCGGTGGCGAAGGCTTCAACCACTGGTACCACTGCGTGGTGATGGAAGGTCGTAACCGTGAGGTGCGCCGCCTGTGGGAATCCCAGGGCGTGATCGTCAGCCGTCTGAAGCGCGTGCGTTTCGGCCCGGTGTTCCTCAACTCCGACCTGCCGATGGGCCGCTGGCGCGAAATGAGCCAGTACGAAATCGACATCCTTGCCGCTGAAGTCGGCCTGCAGCCCGTCGCGCTGCCGACCATGAACCTCAAGGCCAAGGACAAGATGGAGCGTATGCAGCGCAAGTCCACGCGTCCACTGGGCCGTGGCGAGCGCGTACGCAACCTGCGCCCGGCGCAGGAAGGCCAGGCCGAGCGTCCGGCGCGTCCAGCGCGTGAAGACAGCGCCGCTGCACGCAAGGGCAGCCGCCCAAGCAGCAGCACCGTTGCCGAGCGCCCGAGCGACATGCGCAAACGCACCAGCAAACCAGAGGGCAATCGCCCCCTGCGCGGCAAGCCTAGCGATGGCAAGCCTGCTGGCGGTGGCCGCGGCAAGCCGCGCGGCTGATTCGGCCGTTGTATGAAAAGAGCCAGCCTTCGGGCTGGTTTTTTTTCGCCTGGAGATTTTGCAGCTGATGTGCAGCTCTTTCCGACCGGCCCGGCGCTCCGGCAAAGCCGCTCCCACAGGGGTACGCATTTTTGCAGGTGTGCGCGTTCTGTGGGAGCGGTGCCGGCTTTGACTGGAAAGTTTATTAGCCAGGCTGTAAGCATTTTTTTACGATTTCGCTGAGTTTCACGGCTGATCACTCCGCGTGTAAACAGAACTTGCCGAACAGCCCATGCCAGAGCGCTCGCGCAGCTCGCCAGCCCCTTGCCCAACCCCCCGCCACACGCTGATATAGCGCCCATGCCGTGTGCATGGCCAGGCCGCAGAGCCCGGTTAACAGAACAACAAATGGAGGCGCCATGTACGCCGATCACTCCGCCTTTTCAGGCAAATACCACGGGACCGGTGCGTTTTTCTTACAGGAAATGACGCAACGCGTTGACGCCTGCGCGTTCGCGAAGGTATACAATGCGCCGCGTTTTATCTGTGACCCCCTTGCGTACCGCGCGCTCCTGACTCCCGGTTGACTGTCCAGGGCCCTTTGTTGCCCGCCGCGTCGCCCGAGTCGAGGAAAATCCAAGGTAACCACCTTGCCCATTCCGCTGCGCCACGAGCGCGGTGGGTCCGATTCCGTCACAGATAAAAACAAGCAGGTGACTTCGTTCATGAGTGGACAAAACATGCAGTCAGGCGAGCTCAAGCGCGGCCTGAAAAACCGCCATATCCAGCTGATCGCGCTGGGTGGCGCGATCGGTACCGGGTTGTTCCTGGGCTCGGCCGGGGTAATGAAGTCTGCCGGCCCTTCGATGATCCTTGGCTATGCGATCTGCGGCTTCATCGCCTTCATGATCATGCGCCAGCTCGGTGAAATGATCGTCGAAGAGCCGGTTGCCGGTTCCTTCAGCCACTTTGCCCACAAGTACTGGGGCGGTTTCGCCGGCTTCCTGTCGGGCTGGAACTGCTGGGTGCTGTACATCCTGGTAGGCATGTCCGAACTCAGTGCAGTGGGCAAGTATGTCCACTACTGGTGGCCGGAGATCCCGACCTGGGTCACTGCTGCGGCGTTCTTCCTGCTGATCAACGCTATCAACCTGATGAACGTCAAAGTGTTCGGCGAGGCCGAGTTCTGGTTCGCGATCATCAAGGTGGTGGCCATTGTCGGCATGATCGGCCTCGGTGCCTACCTGCTGACCAGCGGCAGCGGCGGCCCGGAAGCCTCGGTTACCAACCTGTGGGCGCATGGCGGCTTCTTCCCGAATGGCGTCAGTGGCCTGGTAATGGCTTTGGCGATCATCATGTTCTCCTTCGGTGGCCTGGAAATGCTCGGCTTTACCGCTGCCGAGGCCGACAAGCCGAAAACTGTGATCCCCAAGGCAATCAACCAGGTCATCTATCGCATCCTGATCTTCTACATCGGTGCCTTGGTCATCCTGCTGTCGCTGACCCCGTGGGACAACCTGGTCGCCAGCATCGACGCTTCGGGCGGCAGCTATGGCAGCAGCCCGTTCGTTCAGGTGTTCTCGTTGCTGGGTAGCGACGTGGCTGCTCACCTGCTCAACTTCGTGGTCCTGACGGCGGCGCTGTCGGTATACAACAGCGGTACCTACTGCAACGCGCGCATGCTCTACGGCATGGCCCAGCAGGGTGATGCGCCAGCCGGCCTGGCCAAGATCGACAAGCGCGGGGTGCCTGTGCGTTCGATCCTGGTGTCGGCGGCGGTGACTCTGGTTGCCGTGCTGCTCAACTACTTCATGCCGCAGCATGCCCTCGAGTTGCTGATGTCGCTGGTGGTGGCGGCGCTGGTGATCAACTGGGCGATGATCAGCTACTCGCACCTCAAATTCCGTCAGCACCTCGACCGTACCGGTCAGAAGCCGCTGTTCAAGGCGCTGTGGTACCCCTACGGCAACTATGTGGTGATGGCCTTCGTCGTGTTGATCCTGGGCATCATGCTGATGATTCCGGGGATCCAGGTCTCGGTGTATGCGATCCCGGTGTGGCTGCTGGTGATGTTCCTGGCCTATTCGGTCAAGAGCAAGCGTGCCGTTGACGGTGCTGGCGCTGCGGAGTCGGTGGCCAAGTAAGCGCTGATAGGTTTGGATGAAAACCCGCTGCCCGGCGACTGGCAGCGGGTTTTTTGTTGCCTGTGCTGGCCAGTCGGTCAGATCTGCTCCAGCAGCCAGCTACGAAACGCCCGCAACGACGGCAGCGCCTCGTTGCGCGGCGGATAGATCAGGTAATAACTGCGCTGGCTGGCAAATGCCGACCCGGGGCTGAACAGCTCGCCCTTGGCCAGCTCTTCCTCCACCAGGATTCGCGGCACCAGGCCGATGCCAATCCCCGCGCGCACCGCCTGAATCAAGTGCGAGGTCAGCTCGAAGCTGGGCCCCAGGCGCATCGAGCGGTGGGGCAGGTCATGGTGCGAGAACCATTCACCCCAGGCGTGCGGGTTGTTCGCCACGTTGAGCAGCACCTCGCCACTGATCCGCGCCGGGCTCCAGGCCTGCCCATCGTTGGCCGCGTTCGGCGGCAGGATCACCAGCAGCTCCTCGGCATGCAGGCGGTGGCAGATCAATCCCGGCAAGTCATGGCTGGCAACGCCGATCGCCGCGTCGATTTCGCTGGTGTCAAAATTGATCGCTTCGATGCGCGAATGGATATGCACCAGCATGCCGGGGTGCGCAGCATAGAAAGCGTGCAGGCGCGGCAGCAGCCACTTCGAGCCAAAGGTGGGCAGGGTGGCCAGGCGCAAGGTGCCGACACCGGACTGGTAGGCCAGCGCCTGCAGGGTCGCGCTACGGATCCGCCCGAGGGCCTCGCTCAGCTCGCGCTGGTACAAGCGGCCGACGTCCGTCAGTTGCACCTGACGCCCCTCGCGGCGAAACAGCGTCAGGCCCAGTTGCTGCTCCAACGCCTGCACCTGGCGGCTGACCGCACTCTGGGTCAGCGACAGTTCGGCAGCGGCGCGGGTGTAGCTTTCATGCCGCGCTGCGGCTTCGAATGCCAGCAGCAAGGACATCGAGGGCGTCAGGTGGCGGTAATTCATTCATAAAGCTCATCAATAGCGGCAGGAATATCCATTTGCCCCTGGCTGGAAAGTACAGGAACATTGGCCTACTCGTCATCCTTGCCAGCGTCATTCATGCCAGGGTGGCACGTTTACCGTGAATCAGCCCATATCAAGAGGCCATCCAACGATGATCGCCCAGCTGTCGACTAGCGCACCTGCCGTCAATTACCCCGAATTCCTCGAAGTCCTGCGCAGCAGCGGCTTCCGTGGCCAGATCAGCGCCGACTACGCCACCCGCACCGTGCTCGCCACCGACAACTCGATCTACCAGCGCCTGCCGCAAGCGGCGGTGTTCCCGCTGGATGCCGACGACGTAGCCAAGGTCGCAGCACTGATGAACGAGCCGCGCTTCCAGCAGATCCGGCTGACCCCGCGCGGTGGCGGCACGGGGACCAACGGCCAGTCGTTGACCGACGGTATCGTTGTCGACCTGTCGCGGCACATGAACACAATTCTTGAAATCAATGTGCAAGAGCGTTGGGTGCGGGTCCAGGCCGGCGTGGTCAAGGATCAGCTCAACGCCGCACTCAAGCCCCATGGGCTGTTCTTCGCCCCCGAGCTGTCGACCTCCAACCGTGCCACCGTGGGTGGCATGATCAACACCGACGCAAGTGGCCAGGGCAGTTGCACCTACGGCAAGACCCGCGATCACGTGCTGGAGTTGCACAGCGTGCTGCTCGGCGGCGAGCGCCTGCACAGCCTGCCCATCGACGATGCCGCGCTGGACCAGGCCTGCGCCGCTCCAGGCCGCGCCGGTGAGGTCTACCGTACCGCCCGCGAGATCCAGGAAACCCAGGCCGAGCTGATCGAGAGCACCTTTCCCAAGCTCAACCGCTGCCTGACCGGCTACGACCTGGCGCACCTGCGCGACGAGCAGGGCCGCTTCAACCTCAACAGCGTGCTGTGCGGCGCGGAAGGCTCGCTCGGCTACGTGGTCGAGGCCAAGCTCAACGTCCTGCCGATTCCCAAGTACGCAGTGCTGGTCAACGTCCGCTACACCAGCTTCATGGACGCCCTGCGCGACGCCAATGCGCTGATGGCGCACAAGCCGCTGTCGATCGAAACGGTCGACTCCAAGGTGCTGATGCTGGCGATGAAAGACATCGTCTGGCACAGCGTCGCCGAGTACTTCCCGGCCGACGCCGAGCGGCCGACCCTGGGTATCAACCTGATCGAGTTCTGCGGCGATGAGCCGGCCGAGGTCAACGCGCGGGTGCAGGCGTTCATCGCGCACTTGCAGACTGACAAGGGCGTCGAGCGCTTGGGGCACACCCTGGCCGAGGGCGCCGAGGCGGTCACTCGCGTGTACACCATGCGCAAGCGCTCGGTAGGCCTGCTCGGCAACGTCGAAGGTGAGGTGCGCCCGCAGCCTTTCGTTGAAGACACTGCGGTGCCGCCGGAGCAACTGGCGGACTACATCGCCGATTTCCGCGCCCTGCTCGACAGCTACGGGCTGGCTTATGGCATGTTCGGCCATGTCGATGCCGGCGTGCTGCACGTGCGCCCGGCCCTGGACATGAAAGACCCGGCCCAGGCCGCGCTGGTCAAGCCGATCTCCGATGCCGTCGCGGCGCTGACCAAGCGCTACGGCGGGTTGCTCTGGGGTGAGCACGGCAAAGGCCTGCGTTCGGAATATGTGCCTGAGTACTTCGGCGCGCTGTACCCGGCGCTGCAGCGCCTGAAGGGCGCGTTCGACCCGCACAACCAGCTCAACCCGGGCAAGATTTGCACCCCACCAGACAACGTTGAAGGCCTGACCAAGGTCGATGGCGTGACCTTGCGCGGCGACCTTGACCGGACCATCGATGAGCGCGTCTGGCAGAGCTTCGGCAGCGCCGTGCATTGCAACGGTAACGGTGCCTGCTACAACTACGATCCCAACGATGCCATGTGCCCGTCCTGGAAGGCGACTCGCGAGCGCCAGCATTCGCCCAAGGGCCGTGCCTCGCTGATTCGCGAATGGCTGCGCCTGCAAGGTGCGGCGGATATCGACGTGCTGGCGGCTGCGCGGAGCAAGGTGTCCTGGCTCAAGGGGCTGCCGACGCGGCTGCGCAACAACCGCGCACAGCAGCAAGGCCAGGCTGATTTCTCCCACGAAGTGTATGACGCCATGGCCGGTTGCCTGGCGTGCAAGTCGTGCGCGGGGCAGTGCCCGATCAAAGTCAATGTCCCGGACTTCCGCTCGCGCTTCCTTGAGCTCTACCACGGTCGCTACCAGCGCCCGTTGCGCGATTACCTGATTGGCTCGCTGGAGTTCAGCATCCCCTACATGGCCTATGCGCCGGGCCTGTACAACGCGGTGATGGGTTCGAAGTGGGTCAGCAAGCTGCTGGCGGACAAGATCGGCATGGTCGACAGCCCGCTGATCAGCCGCTTCAACTTCCAGGCGACCCTGACCCGCTGCCGCGTCGGCGTGGCCAGCGTGCCAGCGCTGCGCGAGCTGACCCCGGCCCAGCGCGAGCGCAGTATCGTGCTGGTCCAGGATGCCTTTACTCGCTACTTCGAAACGCCGCTGCTGGCCTCGTTCATCGAGCTGGCGCATCGCCTTGGCCATCGCGTGTTCCTTGCGCCGTACAGTGCCAATGGCAAGCCACTGCACGTGCAGGGCTTCCTCGGCGCGTTTGCCAAGGCGGCGATTCGCAATGGCAGTCAGCTCAAGGCCCTGGCCGATTGTGGCGTGCCCTTGGTTGGGCTCGACCCGGCGATGACCCTGGTCTATCGCCAGGAGTATCAGAAGGTGCCTGGCCTGGAAGATTGCCCGAAGGTACTGCTGCCGCAGGAGTGGTTGATCGACGTGTTGCCAGAGCAGATGACGGCCAACCCCGGCAACTTCCGCCTGATGGCGCACTGCACCGAGAAGACCAACGTGCCCGCCAGTACTCGCCAATGGGAGCAGGTGTTTGCCCTGATGGGGCTCAAGTTGGTGACCGAGGCAACCGGCTGCTGCGGCATGTCCGGGACCTATGGCCACGAGGCGCGCAACCAGCAGACCTCGCGGACCATCTTCGAGCAGTCGTGGGCGACCAAGCTGGACAAGGAAGGCGAGCCATTGGCGACCGGCTATTCGTGCCGCAGCCAGGTCAAACGCCTGGCTGATCGGCAGATGCGCCACCCGTTGGAAGTGGTGTTGCAGTACGCCCAGCGCTGATCGTCAGAGCTATCGCGGGCGTGCCCCGCGATAGCTATTCAGGCCGCGCGCAGTCGCCGCGCCTGGCGATACAGGTATACGCTCAGCAGCAAGCCACAGCACGAGGCCGCTGCCGCAAAGAGAAACATCGACGCAAAACCAAAGCCTGCCGCCACCGCGCCGACCAGTGGCCCGCTGATCCCCAGCGACAAATCGATAAACAGCGAATACGCCCCCACCGCAGCCCCGCGGTTGGCCGCCGACACCTGGTTGACCGCTTCCACTCCCAGTGCCGGAAACACCAGCGAGAAGCCAAAGCCACTCAGTGCTGCCCCGGCCAGGGCAATCTCCGCGTTCGGTGCCAGCCACAACATCAGCAGGCCGAGGGTTTCCACCGAAAGGCAGGCGATTGCCACACGGAACCCGCCAATCCGGTTGATCAGGTTGCCGAACAGCAACCGCGCGCTGATGAAGCTGGCGCCAAACAGGCTCAGCGTCAGCGCGGCGTTAGGCCAATCCCGGCTGGCGTAGTACAGGGTGATGAACGTGGCGATGGTGCCAAAGCCGATCGAGCCCAAGGCGAGGCCCGAGCCATGCGGGAAGACCTTGCCCAGCACCTGCAGGAACGGCAAGCGCACGCCGCTGACGATCGGCGCGGCGCGCTTGGGCCAGGCCAGCAACAGGCCGATCACTGCCAGCAGAATGATGCTGACGCCCATGCTCCACAGCCCCCAGTGCTTGACCATCAATACCCCGAGCGGAGCGCCGACGGCCAGTGCGCCATAACTGGCGATGCCGTTCCAGGAGATCACCTTGGCGGTGTTGTCGGCGCCTACACGGCCGATGCCCCAGCCGATCGAGCCAGAGCCGACCAGGCTTTCCGCGCTGCCCAGCACCAGCCGGCCGATCAGCAGGCAGGCCAGGCTCAGCCATGGCCAGTCGCTGAGAAAGCTGCAGGCCAGCATGAACACCCCGCTCAGGCCACAGCCGAACAAGCCATACATGACGGCTTTCTTGCTGCCGAGGTTATCGATGAGGCGGCTGGCGGTGGGGCGGCTGAGCAGGGTGGCGAGGTACTGCACGCTGATCACCAGGCCTGCGACCACGGCGCTGAAGCCCAGTGTGTTATGCACATAGCCAGGCAGTACGGCCAAGGGGATGCCGATGTTCAGGTAGCCGATAAAGGTGAAAAGGACGATCGAGACGACTTGCAGGGTGACCGCAAGGGGGCGCGGTGAGTCGGGCATTGGGGGTCTTCGTGGCAGAGGTTCTGGACGGTGTGAAAACGCGATGACGTGGGAGTTCCCGTAAGTCAGCCGTTTTCACACTGTCGTGCGCAGTTATTCCTGATCAGCGCTGGATGTATCGTCGCCATCCTCGACGGCAGGCGTCGGTTCGGAGTGAGCGGCAACGGTGTGCTCTTCTGGGTTCAAGCTTGGGAAGGGAAGATTCGGGATTTCGTGCATCTCGTCGTCCTCGCAAGTGTGAGTGAAAAGGCTGCGCCAGGCGCGTTTGGGGCTTTGAAAAAGCTTGAGCAGGATACAGCAGTCTGCATGACAGTTTGAACTTTTTGCCTGTCAGTTGTCGGGTTGCGTGCGGATACCGGACGGCGAGGCGGGGAGAGGCGGGTATTGGCGGGGGTGTCTGGCACCGGCTCTCGCCGGTGTTCGCGGGACAATCCCGCCCAACAGGGTTGCGCATCCCCCTGTAGGAGCGGGCTTGCCCCGCGAACACCGGCGAGAACCGGTGCCATCCATCAAAATATGCGTCGCGCGCGATTTACTTGCGGCCTTCAGCCGCCTCGGCAACCTTGTCAGTCCGCGCGCACATGATGAAGTCGTTGCGGTGCAGGCCTTTGATCGAGTGGCTCCACCAGGTCACGGTGACCTTGCCCCACTCGGTCAGCAAACCTGGGTGATGGCCCTCGGCTTCTGCGATTTCACCCACGGCATTGGTGAACGCCAGGGCGTGCTTGAAGTTCTTGAACAGGAAAACCCGCTCAAGCTCCATGTGGCCGTCACGCGTTTCGATGTTCCAGTCCGGGATCTCGCGGATCAACTGCGCCAGTTCATCGTCGCTGACTTTCGGTGCATCGGCGCGGCAGGCTTCGCAGTGAGCTTGGTTCAAGGCATTCATGGGTCTGGTTCCAGTTTGAGTTGTTATCGTCAAGGCGGCTCAGGCCGCGACCTTGGGTGGAAACTTCGGCGCGTGCAAGCCCAACTGCATGCCTTGTTCGACCATCGCCATGATGTCTTCATGGGCGAGGTCGAACAGGCGCTTGAGGTTCGGCAGGACGAAATACAGCGGCTGCAGGATGTCGATGCGGTACGGCGTGCGCATTGCCTCGACCGGGTCGAAGGCCTGGTGCTCAGGCTCGCTGGACAGGCTGTAGACCGTCTCTTTAGGTGACGAGAGGATGCCGCCACCGTAGATCTTGAGGCCTTGCGGCGTGTCCATCAGGCCGAATTCGATGGTCATCCAGTACAGCCGCGCCAGGTAGACGCGCTGTTCCTTGGTGGCGGCCAGGCCGAGCTTGCCATAGGTGTGGGTGAATTCAGCGAACCACGGGTTGGTCAGCAAAGGGCAGTGGCCAAAGATCTCGTGGAAGATGTCCGGCTCCTGCAAGTAGTCGAGCTCTTGCGGGGTGCGGATAAAGGTGGCAACCGGGAAGCGTTTGCTGGCGAGCAGCTCGAAGAAGGTCTGGAACGGGATCAGCGCCGGAACCCGGGCGACCTGCCAGCCGGTGGTGGCGCCGAGCACCTTGTTGATCTCGCCAAGCTGGGGGATGCGCTCATGCGGCAGCTTGAGCTGCTCGATGCCGTCCAGGTATTCCTGGCATGCCCGCCCTTCGATCACCTTCAGCTGACGGGTGATCAGGGTGTTCCACACCTCATGTTCCTGCTGCGGGTACTCGATAAAACCCTGTGCATCGGGCTCGCGTGCCACGTAGTGCGTCTGTTTCATGTGGCTCTCCTGGTGAGGGCTTTATTGTTTTGATCGCGACATGCTTAGGAATATCCGCTCGGCGTCGGCTTTGCACGCAGTCTCCAGAGGTCTGGAGGGGGTGTGGCGTGAGATTTCGTAACGTAAATTTTACAAAATGGGCGGTATCCAGGAAAATCACGGAGATCCAGCTGATCGTTCACCGGTATTTGTCAGCTTATCTTTACGACTTTTCTGCGCGCGGATGAAAAATCCGCCCGCTTCGAGAGCTCTTCATGCGTATCAAAGTGCATTGCCAGAACCGCATCGGCATCTTGC
Organism: Pseudomonas sp. BP8; assembly: GCF_017875955.1. Lineage (GTDB taxonomy): Bacteria > Pseudomonadota > Gammaproteobacteria > Pseudomonadales > Pseudomonadaceae > Aquipseudomonas. Next base: position 2,149,909 of record NZ_JAGINK010000001.1, read on the forward strand.
GAGACATCCTCAACCTGCTGGTTGAGTACGGCATCAACGTCTTGCGCGGGGAGGTGGGTGGCGATCACGGCAATGCCATCTACCTGCATTGCCCAAACCTGGTGAACCTGCAATTCCAGGCCTTGCGGCCCAAGTTCGAGTCGATCGCCGGGGTGTTCGGCGTCAAGCGCGTGGGGCTGATGCCCAGCGAGCGTCGGCACATGGAGCTCAACGCGTTGCTGGGTGCGCTGGAGTTTCCGGTGTTGTCGATCGACATGGGTGGCAGCATCGTCGCCGCCAACCGGGCGGCGGCGCAGCTGCTGGGGGTGCGCGTCGACGAGGTGCCGGGCTTGCCGCTGGCGCGTTATGTCGAAGACTTCGACCTGCCGGAGCTGGTCCGGGCCAACAAGTCGCGGATCAACGGCCTGCGGATCAAGGTCAAGGGCGATGTGTTTCTCGCCGACATCGCCCCGCTGCAGTCCGAGCACGACGAAAGCGAAGCACTGGCCGGGGCCGTGTTGACCCTGCACCGGGCCGACCGCATCGGCGAGCGCATCTATAACGTGCGCAAGCAGGAGCTGCGTGGCTTTGACAGCATCTTCCAGAGCTCGAAGGTGATGGCTGCGGTGGTGCGTGAGGCGCGGCGCATGGCGCCGCTGGATGCGCCTTTGCTGATCGAGGGGGAGACCGGCACGGGCAAGGAGCTGCTGGCCCGTGCCTGTCACCTGGCCAGCCCGCGTGGCCAGGCGCCGTTGATGGCGCTCAACTGCGCTGGCCTGCCGGAGTCAATGGCCGAAACCGAGCTGTTCGGCTACGGCCCGGGGGCGTTCGAGGGGGCGCGGGCCGAGGGCAAGCTCGGGCTGCTGGAGTTGACGGCGGGCGGCACGCTGTTTCTCGATGGGGTCGCGGAGATGAGCCCGCGCTTGCAGGTGAAACTGCTGCGCTTCCTGCAGGATGGCTGCTTTCGGCGGGTCGGCAGTGATGAGGAGGTCTACCTTGATGTGCGCGTGATCTGCGCGACTCAGGTCGATCTGTCCGAGTTGTGCGCCAGGGGAGAGTTTCGCCAGGACCTCTACCACCGGTTGAATGTGCTGTCGTTGCATATTCCGCCGTTGCGCGAGTGCATGGACGGCCTGGAAGGGCTGGTGGAGCATTTTCTCGACCAGGCCAGTCGGCAGATTGGTTGCGTGCTGCCGCGCCTGGCGCCAGCGGCGAGAGACAAACTTGCGCACTATCACTGGCCGGGCAATGTACGCCAATTGGAAAACGTATTGTTTCAAGCGGTTTCATTATGCGATGGCGGGATAGTGAAGGGTGAGCATATACGTTTGCCCGATTATGGTGTGCGGCAACCGTTGGGAGAGTTTTCCCTGGATGGCGAACTTTCGGAAATAGTTGGCCGGTTTGAAAAGGCCGTATTGGAATCCTTGGTAGGGGAATTTCCAAGTAGTCGGGCGCTGGGCAAGCGTCTAGGTGTTTCGCATACAACGATTGCCAACAAGTTGCGCGACTATGCGCTTAACAAGTCTGGCGGTTAATCGCGGTGTTCGTTCGATTGCCGGGGCGCTGTATCGGTCGGATAGGGGCCCGTAGGGCCCCCGATCACCGGGCTTAACCGTTAGAGCAACCGTTGCCCATGACACGGTATTCGAGAATGTGCTTCTGGCCCTGGGAGTCTTCATAGGTCATGCGCGCGGGGACTACTTCGCAGATATTGGGGACTTCGCTCATCGACAGGACGCGGGCGATATCCAGGTGCTGTGAGTAGGTGTACTGTTCAACCGGAATCTGCTCGACATGTGTTGCAACTTCGCCGGCCATCGCCGCGCTGCAAAGACCGCCAAGTACCAATGCCAGTAACGCTTTCATTTTCTGTTTACCTGTCTAAGGTCGTAAGAGGGCACGCGGCGCTTTTGACGTCGCGAGTACAGCCAGTTTTAAATGAGGAAAGTTAGCGGGGGATTAACGGATGCCTTCGTGGGGGCTGTTGCCAGAAGTTAATCGCCTTGCCGTTGTTGGCGAGATCAATTCTAGGCCTGGCCCCTGGCCCGAAACAGTGGGGGTTTTGATAAAGACTGTTGACAGAATCTGTAACAATCCCTTGAAGAATATCGGAGGGTTGCTGGCTAATTGCTGGCATCGCCCGTACTAGAGCGGTTTCGCAAGATGCCCGGAGTCGAAGAGGGGTGTGCTACTACCAACGTCGAATGGCCATTGCCGCTCTGGTACAGTTACAAACGGTCCCATACAAAAACAACTATTACACCGAGGTAACACAGATGAGTGCGGCTCCACTGTATCCCGTTCGTCCCGAGGTTGCGGCTACCACCCTGACCGACGAGGCTACCTACAAGGCCATGTACCAGCAGTCGGTGATCAACCCCGACGGTTTCTGGCGCGAGCAGGCCCAGCGCCTGGACTGGATCAAGCCGTTCACCAAGGTCAAGCAGACCTCCTTCGACGACCACCATGTCGACATCAAGTGGTTTGCCGATGGCACTCTGAACGTTTCCTACAACTGCCTGGATCGCCACCTCGAAGAGCGCGGCGACCAGGTGGCGATCATCTGGGAGGGCGATGACCCTTCCGAAAGCCGCAACATCACCTACCGTGAGCTGCACGAGCAGGTCTGCAAGTTCGCCAACGCCCTGCGTGGCCAGGACGTGCACCGCGGCGATGTGGTGACCATCTACATGCCGATGATCCCCGAAGCGGTGGTGGCCATGCTGGCCTGTACACGTATCGGCGCGATTCACTCGGTGGTGTTCGGCGGCTTCTCGCCTGAAGCGCTGGCCGGGCGCATCATCGACTGCAAGTCGAAAATCGTCATCACTGCCGATGAAGGTGTGCGCGGCGGCAAGCGTACGCCGCTCAAGGGCAATGTCGACCTGGCGCTGACCAACCCGGAAACCAGCAGCGTGCAGAAGATCATCGTGTGCAAGCGCACCGGTGGCGAGATCGCCTGGCACCAGCACCGTGACATCTGGTTCGAAGACCTGATGAAGGTTGCTTCCAGCCACTGCGCACCGAAGGAAATGGGTGCCGAGGAAGCGCTGTTCATCCTGTATACCTCCGGCTCGACCGGCAAGCCCAAGGGCGTGCTGCACACCACCGGCGGCTACATGGTGTATGCCGCACTGACCCACGAGCGGGTATTCGACTACCGTCCGGGCGAGGTCTACTGGTGCACCGCCGACGTCGGTTGGGTCACGGGTCACAGCTACATCGTCTATGGCCCGCTGGCCAACGGCGCGACCACCGTACTGTTCGAAGGCGTGCCGAACTATCCGGACATCACCCGCGTGTCGAAGATCATCGACAAGCACAAGGTCAATATCCTCTACACCGCGCCGACCGCCATTCGCGCAATGATGGCCGAGGGTGAGGCCGCCGTGGCCGGTGCCGACGGTTCCAGCCTGCGTCTGCTGGGCTCGGTCGGTGAGCCAATCAACCCGGAGGCGTGGAACTGGTATCACCAGGCCGTCGGCAAGTCGCGTTGCCCGATCGTCGACACCTGGTGGCAGACTGAAACCGGCGGCATCCTCATCAGCCCGCTGCCGGGCGCCACTGGCCTCAAGCCGGGCTCGGCGACGCGGCCGTTCTTCGGCGTGGTGCCGGCGCTGGTGGATAACCTGGGCAACCTGATCGAGGGCGCCGCAGAGGGTAACCTGGTGATCCTCGACTCCTGGCCAGGTCAGTCGCGTTCGCTGTACGGCGACCATGACCGCTTCGTCGACACCTACTTCAAGACCTTCCGCGGCATGTACTTCACCGGTGACGGCGCGCGTCGCGACGAAGACGGCTACTTCTGGATCACCGGTCGCGTCGATGACGTGCTCAACGTTTCCGGTCACCGCATGGGGACTGCCGAGATCGAGAGCGCGATGGTCGCCCACGCCAAGGTCGCCGAAGCGGCCGTGGTCGGTGTTCCGCACGACCTCAAAGGGCAGGGCATCTACGTTTATGTCACCCTCAACTCTGGCGTCGAGCCGAGCGAGCAGTTACGCCTGGAGCTGAAGAACTGGGTGCGCAAGGAGATCGGCCCGATTGCTTCGCCGGATGTCATCCAGTGGGCGCCAGGCTTGCCCAAGACCCGTTCGGGCAAGATCATGCGGCGCATCCTGCGCAAGATCGCTACCGCGGAATATGGTGGGCTGGGCGATATCTCGACACTCGCCGATCCTGGCGTGGTGCAGCACCTGATCGATACCCACAAACAGATGAACCTGGCTTCGGCCTGATGGAGTGGGGGCGCTGCGCCCCCGTTTTTAGCGCAGTGCAAGCAACCCCGCCGAGCAAACGGCGGGGTTTTTGCATTCTGTTACCTCGACATTCATCGGTAACCCTTTTCTGTCACCCCTTTCGCACGAGAACGGGGCAGGCAGCAACATCCAAGGGCTATCATTGGGCAATTTCATCTCCTTGATGCCGTCTCGACACGCTACACTTGCCGGAATACAAGGCTTTGCCAATAATAGGCGCACTTATTGCTTTGGTTACAGGTTGTTTTTCTTCCGCTCTTGCATAATGCGCGAGAGCTGTCAATATCGCCCGCCGCGGTTTCAGGCGCTTCTATAACTAGTTGTCGCTTTGAAGAAATATCGACTAACGGGCTGTCGTTAAAATGCCACTCACTCGCTCGTGGTCTGCGACCTTGGTCGATACCCCTCGCGGCTTGCGTTGTACCCATTCGCATTCGGGCAGCTGTTACCCCCTGCCTTGTATTGCCCCGTACCGATGGAGTTACCTGATGAAGAAGCTTGCACTGCTTGGCGCCCTGGCGCTGTCCGTGTTTTCCCTGGTATCGCACGCTGATGAAAAGCCGTTGAAAATCGGTATTGAAGCCGCCTACCCACCGTTCGCCTTCAAGCAGCCCGATGGCAGCATCGCGGGTTTTGACTACGACATCGGCAACGCCCTGTGCGAAGAGATGAAGGCCAAGTGCACCTGGGTCGAACAAGAGTTCGACGGCCTGATCCCGGCGCTGAAAGTACGCAAGATCGACGCGATTCTGTCGTCCATGTCGATCACTGACGACCGCAAGAAATCGGTCGACTTCACCAACCGCTACTACCTGACCCCGGCACGCCTGGTGATGAAGCAGGGTGCGACGGTGAGCGACTCGCTGGCCGAGCTCAAAGGCAAGAAGATCGGCGTTCAGCGCGGTTCGATCCACAACCGTTTCGCCAACGAAGTGCTGGCTCCTCAGGGCGCCACTGTCGTGCCTTACGGTACTCAGAACGAAATCTACCTGGATGTCGCTGCCGGTCGCCTGGACGGTACCGTGGCTGACGCGACCCTGCTCGAAGACGGCTTCCTCAAGACTGACGCCGGCAAGGGCTTTGCCTTTGTAGGCCCGGCCTTCACCGACGCCAAGTACTTCGGCGACGGCATCGGCATTGCCGTGCGCAAGGGCGACACGGCCAATGTCGAGCGGATCAACGCCGCCATTGCCGCGATCCGCGCCAACGGCAAGTACAAGCAGATCCAGGACAAGTACTTCAACTTCGACATCTATGGCCCTGAAGCCAAGTAAAACGTCGAGTATCACCTGTGCAATGGTGCAAACAGCAGAAGCTCTGAGGTTTGCACCATTTTTCATTCCCAAGGTCTGAGGAATCCCAATCATGTTGAAAGGCTACGGGGCAGTCATCCTCGATGGGGCGTGGCTGACGCTACAGCTCGCCCTGTCGTCGATGGCCCTGGCCATCGTCCTTGGCCTGATCGGCGTGGCGCTACGCCTGTCGCCGGTGCGCTGGCTGGCCTGGCTGGGCGATCTGTACGCCACGGTGATCCGCGGCATTCCGGATCTGGTACTGATCCTGCTGATCTTCTACGGCGGCCAGGACCTGATCAATCGGCTGGCGCCACTGCTTGGCTACGATGACTATATCGACCTCAATCCGTTGGCAGCCGGCATCGGTACGCTCGGTTTCATCTTTGGCGCCTACCTGTCGGAGACCTTCCGCGGGGCCTTCCTGGGGATTCCCAAGGGCCAGGCCGAGGCCGGCATGGCCTATGGCATGAGCAGTCGCCAGGTGTTCTTCCGCATCATGGTGCCGCAGATGATCCGCCTGGCGATCCCGGGCTTCACCAACAACTGGCTGGTGCTGTCCAAGGCCACGGCGCTGATCTCGGTGGTCGGCTTGCAGGACATGATGTTCAAGGCCAAGCAGGCGGCCGATGCCACCCGCGAACCCTTCACCTTCTTTCTGGCGGTGGCAGCCCTGTACCTGGTGCTCACCAGTGTCTCGCTGCTGGTGCTGAAGTACCTCGAGAGGCGCTATTCGGTGGGCGTCAAGGCGGCTGAACTATGATCTTCGACTACAACGTCATCTGGGAAGCGATGCCGCTGTACCTCGGCGGGCTGCTGACCACGCTCAAGCTGTTGGCGCTGTCGCTGTTGTTCGGTCTGCTGGCGGCGGTGCCGCTGGGGCTGATGCGGGTTTCCAAGCGGCCGCTGGTGAACATCAGCGCCTGGCTCTATACCTACGTGATCCGCGGTACGCCAATGCTGGTGCAGCTGTTCCTGATCTACTACGGCCTGGCTCAGTTCGAAGCGGTGCGCGCGAGCATCTTCTGGCCGTGGCTGTCGAGCGCAACCTTCTGCGCCTGCCTGGCCTTCGCCATCAACACCAGTGCCTACACCGCGGAGATCATCGCCGGCAGCCTCAAGGCCACGCCCCATGGCGAGATCGAGGCGGCCAAGGCGATGGGCATGTCGCGGTTCAAGATGTACCGGCGCATCCTGCTGCCCTCGGCCATGCGCCGGGCGCTGCCGCAGTACAGCAACGAAGTGATCATGATGCTGCAGACCACCAGCCTGGCGTCGATCGTCACCCTGATCGATATCACCGGTGCCGCGCGCACGGTCAATGCCCAGTACTACCTGCCTTTCGAGGCCTACATCACGGCGGGCGTGTTCTATCTGTGCCTGACCTTCATTCTGGTGCGCCTGTTCAAGATGGCCGAACGCCGCTGGCTCGGCTACCTGGCGCCGCGCAAGCACTGAACGCTCTGTGAGAACCGACAGCATGTACAAACTCGAAGTCCAAGACCTGCACAAGCGCTATGGCAGCCATGAAGTGCTCAAGGGCGTATCACTGGCCGCCAAGGCGGGCGATGTGATCAGCATCATCGGCTCCAGCGGTTCAGGCAAATCGACCTTCCTGCGCTGCATCAACCTGCTCGAGCAGCCGCATGCCGGCAAGATCCTGCTCAACAACGAAGAACTCAAGCTGGTGGCGGGCAAGGACGGCGCGCTCAAGGCGGCCGATCCGCGCCAGTTGCAGCGCATGCGTTCGCGTCTGTCGATGGTGTTCCAGCATTTCAATCTGTGGGCGCACATGACGGCGCTGGAGAACATCATCGAAGCGCCGGTGCATGTCCTCGGCATGAGCAAGAAGGAGGCCCTGGAAAAGGCCGAGCACTATCTGGCCAAGGTCGGCGTCGCCCACCGCAAGGATGCCTATCCGGGGCATATGTCCGGTGGCGAGCAGCAACGTGTGGCGATTGCCCGGGCGCTGGCGATGGAGCCGGAGGTGATGCTGTTCGACGAGCCCACGTCTGCACTCGACCCGGAGCTGGTCGGTGACGTCCTCAAGGTCATGCAGGCGCTGGCCCAGGAAGGCCGCACCATGGTCGTTGTGACCCATGAGATGGGCTTTGCCCGCGAGGTCTCCAATCAGCTGGTATTCCTCCACAAGGGTGTGGTGGAGGAGCGCGGCAACCCCCGCGAGGTGTTGGTCAATCCGCAATCAGAACGGCTCAAGCAGTTTCTCTCGGGCAGCCTGAAGTAAACGCTGCACCTTTGCACCAGAATAGGGCATGCTGCGCAGCGAGCGCAGCCTGACCCGGCGCTACTGACTCGAATCACCTCAGGTTTCGGACCACGCCCTATGACCACCCAGCGAATCGGATTTCTGATCTGGCCCAGCACCAAGCCGTTGACCCTGGCGTTGGCCGAGGAAACATTGCAGGTGGCCCAGCGGGTGCATCCGGATGTTGTCTACGAGTTGGCGTTTCTCCAGGCCGAGCCCAGCGAGCAGGTCGGCTGGCGTTTGCCGGGTGAAGCCTGGAACGGTCGCCTCGAAGGCTTTCAGAAGCTGTTCTTGCTGGCCGACGAACCACCGCAGGCGATCACGGCCGCGCTGTCCAGCAACCTCAAGCAGTTGGCGCGCAGTGGTTGCCTGATCGGTGGCTTGTCGGCCGGGGTCTATCCGCTGGCCCTGCTGGGGCTGCTTGATGGTTATCGGGCCGCGGTGCATTGGCGCTGGCAGGATGATTTTGGCGAGCGCTTCCCCAAGGTGATCGCCACCAGCCACCTGTTCGACTGGGACCGCGACCGGCTCACTGCTTGTGGTGGCATGGCCGTGGTCGACCTGCTGTTGGCAGTGCTGGCGCGTGATCACGGGGCGGAGCTGGCCGGTGCCGTGTCTGAAGAGCTGGTGGTCGAACGCATCCGCGAGGGGGGCGAGCGCCAGCGTATTCCACTGCAGAACCGCCTGGGCTCGAGCCATCCGAAGCTGACCCAGGCGGTGCTGTTGATGGAGGCCAACATCGAAGAGCCGTTGACCACTGACGAGATCGCCCAGCATGTGTGCGTCTCGCGTCGGCAGCTGGAGCGGATCTTCAAGCAGTACCTCAATCGGGTGCCTAGCCAGTATTACCTGGAGCTGCGCCTGAACAAGGCCCGGCAGATGTTGATGCAGACCAGCAAATCGATCATTCAGATTGGTTTGTCGTGCGGGTTCTCCTCGGGGCCGCACTTCTCCAGCGCGTATCGCAACTTCTTTGGCGCCACCCCGCGCGAAGACCGCAACCAGCGACGCAGCAACAGTCCCTTCGAGCTGAGCTCGGCGCCTGCCGAGCGCGGCTGACGCGTTGGCAGGCCAGTGCGGTGAACACCCGTTCACCCATTTGGCGCTGGGCTCTCCCCGGCCACTCTTCGCTCCTTTACACTGCGCGATTGCGACACTGTTTGTCGCATTGCCGAAAGCCTGGTCAAAACAGGGTTTTGCGCTGTAACAAGTTGTCGCTTGGCCGCAAGGACAGGCGCTTATCAGTCCTTACAATCCCCCCATCGCTCGCCACTTCCAGGCCAGCGTTCCGCTTCAGGAGACTCAGATGTCCGTTGAGCAAGCCCCGGTGCAACGTGCCGATTTCGACCAGGTCATGGTTCCCAACTACTCCCCGGCGGCGTTCATTCCTGTGCGAGGCGAGGGTTCCCGCGTCTGGGACCAGTCGGGTCGCGAGCTGATCGACTTCGCCGGCGGCATCGCGGTAAACGCCTTGGGTCATTGCCATCCGGCACTGGTCAAGGCCCTGACCGAGCAGGCCAATACCCTCTGGCACGTCTCCAACGTCTTCACCAACGAGCCGGCCCTGCGCCTGGCCCACAAGCTGGTGGAGGCGACGTTTGCCGACAAGGCGTTCTTCTGCAACTCCGGCGCCGAATCCAACGAGGCCGCCTTCAAGCTGGCCCGTCGTGTTGCACATGACCGCTTCGGCCCTGAAAAGCACGAAATCATCGCCACCGTGAACAGCTTCCACGGGCGCACCCTGTTTACCGTCAGCGTCGGCGGCCAGCCGAAGTACTCCGACGGTTTCGGGCCGAAGATCACCGGCATCAGCCACGTGCCCTACAACGACTTGGAAGCGCTCAAGGCACAGATCTCCGACAAGACCTGCGCGGTAGTGATCGAGCCGATCCAGGGCGAAAGCGGTGTGGTTCCGGCCGATCTGGCCTACCTCGAGGGCGCGCGCAAATTGTGCGATGAGCACAATGCCCTGCTGATCTTCGACGAAGTGCAGACCGGCGTCGGCCGCACCGGCTCGCTGTATGCCTACCAGCACTACGGCGTGACCCCGGACATCCTCACCAGCGCGAAGAGCCTGGGTGGCGGTTTCCCGATCGGCGCCATGCTGACCACCGATGACCTGGCCAAGCACCTGGCCGTCGGCACCCATGGCACCACCTACGGCGGCAACCCGCTGGGCTGCGCGGTCGCCTGCGCGGTGCTGGACGTGATCAACACCCCCGAGACCCTTGCCGGGATCACGGCCAAACATGCGCGCTTCAAGGCTCGTCTGGAGAAAGTCGAGCTGTTCAGCCAGGTGCGTGGTGTGGGCCTGCTGATCGGTTGCGTGTTGACTGACGCCTGGAAAGGCAAAGCCAAGGACGTCCTCAATGCCGCCGAGAAAGAAGGCCTGATGGTGCTTCAGGCAGGCCCGGACGTGGTCCGCTTCGCACCGAGCCTGGTGGTTGAAGACGCCGACATCGATGAAGGCCTGGACCGCTTCGAGCGCGCCGTGGCCAAGCTGCTCCAGGGCTGATAGCCCCGCGTTACCTTCGCCGGTCAGGCGCCGACTGCGGCCTGCCCGGCGATGCCTGAATTCCAGTGCGGACGCCTTTTGCAGTAGTGCGCCCGCCGCTTTTCCGTGCCGCCCCCGTGCGGCCCGTAGACCCGAAAGGAGTGACACCATGCTGGTAATGCGCCCCGCGCAAATGGCTGACCTGAATGAAGTGCAGCGCATGGCTGCGGACAGCCCGGTAGGTGTCACTTCGCTGCCCGATGACGCCGCGCGCCTGGGCGACAAGATCGCCGCCTCCGAGACCTCGTTTGCCGCCGAAGTGAGCTTCAACGGCGAAGAGAGCTACTTCTTCGTGCTTGAAGACAGCGTCACCGGCAAGCTCGCAGGTTGTTCGGCAATCGTCGCTTCGGCAGGCTATTCCGAGCCCTTCTACAGTTTTCGCAACGAGACCTTCGTGCACGCCTCGCGTGAACTGAAGATCCACAACAAGATCCACGTGCTGTCGCTGTGCCACGACCTCACCGGCAACAGCCTGTTGACCAGTTTCTACATCCTGCCAGAGCTGGTCGGCAGCGGCTGGGCCGAGCTCAACTCGCGCGGCCGCTTGCTGTTCATGGCCGCGCACCCCGAGCGCTTCGCCGATTCGGTGGTGACCGAAATAGTCGGCTACAGCGACGAACAAGGCGAGTCGCCGTTCTGGGATTCGATTGGTCGCAACTTCTTCGACCTCAACTATGCCGAGGCCGAACGCCTGTGTGGCCTGAAGAGCCGGACCTTCCTGGCCGAGCTGATGCCGCATTACCCGATCTACGTGCCGCTGCTGCCCGATGAGGCCCAGGAAGCCATGGGCCAGGTCCACCCGCGCGCGCAGATCACCTTCGACATCCTCATGCGCGAAGGCTTCGAGACCGAACACTACATCGACATCTTCGATGGCGGGCCAACCCTGCATGCGCGCGCTTCGGGCATTCGCTCGATCGGCCAGAGTCGAGTGGTGCCGGTCAAGCTTGAAGACGCGCCGGTCAAAGGCGGGCGTCCGTACCTGGTGTGCAATGGCCAGTTGCAGGACTACCGCGCAGTACTGCTGGAGCTGGATTGGGTGCCGGGCAAGCCGGTCAGCCTGAACAGCGAAGCGGCCGATGCCTTGGGCGTCGGTGAAGGAGCAAGCGTGCGCCTGGTCGCCGTTTGATGCCCGTGGCCGGATAGCCAGGGCCAGCGACCCGGAACAGTGTTTCGCGGCAGGCACAGACCGCCGCACAAGGAGATAGCATGATCGTTCGTCCTGTACGCAGCAGCGATTTACCCGCGCTGATCGAATTGGCGCGCAGTACCGGCACCACCGGGTTGACCACTTTGCCCGCCAACGAGGAACGTCTCGCGCAGCGCGTGCGCTGGGCCGAGAAGAGCTTTACCGGCGAAGCCGGGCGTGGCGACACCGATTACCTGTTCGTGCTGGAAAACGATGAAGGCCTGGTGGTGGGCATCAGTGCCATCGCCGGTGCCGTCGGCCTGCGCGAGCCCTGGTACAACTACCGGGTCGGCTTGACCGTCAGTGCGTCGCAAGAGCTGAACATCTACCGCGAGATCCCTACGCTGTTCCTGGCCAATGACCTCACCGGCAACTCCGAGCTGTGCTCGCTGTTCCTGCGCAGCGACCATCGCAACGGCCTCAACGGCCGCCTGCTGTCCAAGGCGCGGATGTTGTTCATCGCCGAGTTCCCGGAGCTGTTCGGCAAGAAAGTCATCGCCGAAATGCGCGGCATCTCCGACGCTGCTGGCCGCTCGCCGTTCTGGGAGTGCCTGGGCCGGCACTTCTTCAAGATGGAGTTCAGCCAGGCCGACTACCTCACCGGCGTCGGCAACAAGTCGTTCATTGCCGAGCTGATGCCCAAGTTTCCGCTGTACACCTGTTTCCTCTCGGAAGCGGCGCGTGAGGTCATCGGCCGGGTGCACACTGACACCGAGCCGGCCCTGGCCATGCTCGAGCGTGAAGGCTTCAACTATCAGGGTTACGTCGACATCTTCGATGCGGGCCCGGCCATTGAGTGCGAGACCGCGAAGATTCGCGCGGTGCGCGACAGCCAGAACCTGGTACTGGCCGTGGGCACGCCGGGCGACGATGCCACCCCTTACCTGATCCACAACCGCAAACGTGACGACTGCCGCATCACCGCTGCTCCCGCACGCCTGGCCGCCGGTACCCTGGTGGTCGATCCGCCGACTGCCAAGCGCTTGCGCCTTGGGGTCGGCGATCATGTTCGCGCGGTGCCGCTGTCGGCCGGTCGGGAGGCCTAGTCATGACCACGCACTACATTGCTGGACAATGGCACGCGGGGCAGGGTGAACCCCTGCAGTCGTTGAACCCGGTCAGCCAGGCCGTGCTCTGGCAAGGCCAAGGGGCTGCCGCCGGTCAGGTCGAAGCAGCGGTGCAGGCCGCGCGCCAGGCATTCCCCGGTTGGGCGCAACTGAGCCTGGATGCGCGCATCAGCGTGCTCGAAGCGTTCGCCGAGCAGCTCAAGGCCAATGCCGACGAACTGGCGCGCTGCATTGGCGAAGAAACCGGCAAGCCGCTCTGGGAGTCGGCTACTGAAGTCACCAGCATGGTCAACAAAGTGGCGATTTCGCTGCAAAGCTACCGCGAACGGACGGGCGAGAAGAGTGGTCCGCTGGCTGACGCGACCGCGGTGCTGCGGCACAAGCCGCATGGCGTGGTGGCGGTGTTCGGCCCGTACAATTTCCCCGGTCACCTGCCTAACGGGCACATCGTGCCGGCGCTGCTGGCGGGTAATTGCGTGGTGTTCAAGCCCAGCGAGCTGACGCCCAAGGTCGCCGAGCTGACGGTCAAGTGCTGGATCGCGGCCGGCTTGCCGCCAGGCGTACTCAACCTGGTGCAGGGGGCGCGTGAAACGGGCGTGGCGTTGGCAGCCAACCCAGCTATCGACGGCTTGTTCTTCACCGGCTCCAGCCGTACGGGCAACCTGCTGCACCAGCAGTTCGCCGGCCGCCCGGACAAGATCCTGGCGCTGGAAATGGGGGGCAACAACCCGCTGGTGGTGGACGAGGTCAAGGACCTCGATGCGGCGGTGTACACGATCATTCAGTCGGCGTTCATTTCTGCCGGCCAGCGGTGTACTTGCGCCCGTCGGCTGTTGGTGCCGCAAGGCGCCTGGGGTGACGGCTTGCTGTCGCGACTGGTCGAGGTCTGTCGCAGCATCACGGTCGGTGCCTTCGATCAGCAGCCCGCGCCGTTCATGGGGTCGGTGATTTCGTTGGAGGCCGCTCAGGCGCTGCTCGACGCGCAACAGGCACTGCTGGGCAACGGTGCCTCGGCACTGCTGGCAATGACTCAACCGCAGCCGGGTGCCGCCCTGCTGACCCCGGGCATCCTGGATGTCACCGGAGTCGCTGACCGTGCGGACGAAGAGTTGTTCGGCCCGCTGCTGCAGGTGATCCGCTACCACGACTTCGACGCTGCCATCGACGAGGCCAACGCCACCCAGTACGGCCTTGCCGCCGGGCTGTTGTCTGACTCGCATGCGCGCTATCAGTACTTCTGGCTGCGCAGCCGCGCCGGCATCGTCAACTGGAACAAACAGCTCACCGGCGCCGCCAGCAGCGCGCCGTTCGGTGGCATCGGCGCCAGCGGTAACCACCGCGCCAGTGCCTATTATGCGGCGGACTATTGTGCTTACCCCGTGGCTTCGCTGGAGACCGCCAGCCTTGTCCTGCCGGCGTCGCTGACGCCGGGCGTCACCTTATAACAAACGGTCTCGGAGCCTAGCCGATGAAATCCTACGAAGTGAATTTTGATGGCCTGGTGGGGCCGACCCACAACTACGGCGGCCTGTCGTACGGCAACGTGGCCTCGCAGAGCAACAGCCAACAGTGCTCCAACCCGCGTGAAGCGGCACGTCAAGGCCTGGCCAAGATGAAGGCATTGAGCGACCTGGGCTTCAAGCAGGGCGTGCTCGCCCCGCAGGAGCGTCCGGATGTCGCCGCCCTGCGCCGCCTGGGCTTCACCGGCAACGACGCCGAGGTGATCCGGCGCGCCGCCAAGGAAGCCATGCCACTGCTGGTCGCCAGTTGCTCGGCGTCGAGCATGTGGGTGGCCAATGCCGCCACCGTCAGCCCCAGTGCCGACACCGCCGATGGCCGGGTGCACTTCACCGCGGCCAACCTCAACTGCAAATACCACCGTAGCATCGAGCACCCGACTACCAGTCGCGTGCTGGCGGCGATGTTCGCCGATGAGCAGGTGTTCGCTCACCACCAGGCGCTGCCTGCGGTGGCCCAGTTTGGCGACGAGGGCGCCGCCAACCACACGCGCTTCTGCCGCGCCTACGGCGAGCCGGGCGTGGAGTTTTTTGTCTATGGCCGCAGTGCGTTCGACAGCCGTTACCCGGCGCCGCAGAAGTACCCGGCCCGGCAAACCCTCGAGGCTTCCCAGGCAGTCGCCCGCCTGCACGGGCTCAGTGATGATGGCGTGGTCTACGCTCAACAGAACCCGGCGGTGATCGACCAGGGCGTGTTCCACAACGATGTGATTTCGGTGGGTAATGGCGAGGTGCTGTTCTACCACGAAGACGCCTTCCTCGACACCGATGCGGTGTTGGCCCAACTGCAGGCTAAACTGGCCAGCAAGGGTGGCAACTTCCAGGCGATCCGCGTGCCGCGTGCGGCGGTGGCGGTCGAGGACGCAGTGCGTTCCTACCTGTTCAACAGCCAGTTGCTGTCGCGCGATGACGGCTCGATGCTGCTGGTGGTCCCGGAAGAGTGCCGCAATAACGAGCGGGTCTGGAATTACCTCGGCCAGTTGACCAGCCAAGGCGGACCGGTCAGGGAGGTCAAGGTGTTCGACCTCAAGCAGAGCATGCAGAACGGCGGTGGCCCGGCTTGCCTGCGGTTGCGCGTGGCCTTGAAGGAAACTGAACTGGCAGCGGTCAATCCAGGCGTTATCATGTCGCCGTCGCTGTACGACACGCTGCTGCAGTGGGTCGACCGGCACTACCGTGATCGCATGAGCGAGAGCGACCTTGCCGACCCGCAGCTGCTGGACGAATGCCGTACGGCGCTGGATGACCTCACCCAGATCCTCACGTTGGGTTCGGTCTACCCGTTCCAACGCCAACCATGAAGAGAGAATTGTAATGTCCGATGCCCTGCGCCTGATCCTGGAAGATGACGATGGCACCCAGCTGGAAACCTCCTGCACCCGGTTTGCGGTGCTCTGGCAGGGTAAAGAAGTCTGGATTCAGCAGGACGGCCGTGGTCAGTTGCTGATCGGCGTCGATGTCGCTGAAGGCG
The DNA here is from genome assembly GCF_017875955.1 of Pseudomonas sp. BP8. Classification (GTDB taxonomy): domain Bacteria; phylum Pseudomonadota; class Gammaproteobacteria; order Pseudomonadales; family Pseudomonadaceae; genus Aquipseudomonas. The sequence continues at coordinate 2,165,506 of NZ_JAGINK010000001.1, forward strand.
ACAGCGAGTTCGCCAACCTGCTGCTGCGCCCGATGGCCACCAACCTGGTCAGCCTGCAGCTGGAAATGGAGCCGGCTGAGCTCGGCGACGACGATGACCACGTGCATGGTCCTGACTGCGGTCACAACCACTAAGGAAGCGCCTATGCTCGCCCTCGGCAAATTGCTTGACCTGACCCTGGCCAGTCACGAACCGGCCGAGAAGACCCAGGTGACAGTCGGTGGTGTGCGTTTGCGCTGGCTGGGGGAGGGCGCGCTGGAAGTGCGGCCGCCCGAGGGCCAGGACAACGGCCTCGATCTGCTGCTGTCGGCGGGCATTCATGGCAACGAGACGGCGCCGATCGAGCTTCTCGACGAGTTGCTGCACGGCGTCGCGCGGGGCGAGATCAAGCCGCGTGCGCGAGTGTTGTTCCTGTTCGGTAGCCCAGCGGCGATTCGCCGTGGCGAGCGCTATGTCGAGCAGGACATCAACCGCCTGTTCAATGGCAAGCACGAGCTGTCCAGTGGCTTCGAGGCACTGCGCGCTGCGGAGCTCGAGCAGTTTGCCCGGGTGTTCTTCAGTGTGCCGGGACGTGATCGCCTGCACTACGACCTGCATACCGCGATCCGCGGTTCGAAGATCGAGCAGTTTGCCCTCTATCCCTACAAGGAAGGTCGTCAGCATTCGCGCCGCGAGCTGGTGCGCCTGCGTGAGGCGGGCATGGAGGCGGTGCTGCTGCAGAGTAAGCCTTCGATCACCTTCAGCGCCTTTACCTACGAGCAGTTGGGTGCCGAGGCGTTCACCCTGGAGTTGGGCAAGGCGCGCCCATTCGGGCAGAACGAGCAGGTCAATCTAGACCGGCTGCAAACCCGACTGCGGCAGATCATCGAAGGCAACGAGCCGCCGGCCGATGACACCCTCGATGGCCTGCAGTTGTTCAGCGTTGCCCGTGAGATCATCAAGCACAGTGACCACTTCCACCTGCATTTGCCGGCCGACATCGAGAACTTCTCCGAGCTGAGCAAAGGTTACCTGCTGGCCGAGGACCTGGCCGAGACGCGCTGGGTGGTGGAGGAGGAGGGCGCGCGGATCATCTTCCCCAATCCCAAGGTACGCAATGGGCTGCGGGCGGGGATCCTGATCGTGCCGGATACGGGTCAGCGCCTGGCCTGAGGATGTTCACAAAGCCCGTAGGAGCGGGCTTGCCCCGCGAAGAGGCCCGCCCTGAGCCCCCGCCTGTTTTTGGATCCCACCTGGCATGAAATCCTTTTAATTAACCTTCTATTCCATTTTCCCTTCCCCTGAGCGGTAATTGGCTTGCCACTGGCCAAAGGCTCGACATAGCATCCCGGTCATGTTTCGCTCGCGTTGACCTGAAATTCCGTCTGATCGACGGTTTCCATCGCATAAACACACTGCACCGAGATTGCAGGACCGATATAATGCGGCCCTTTGCCGTCGTTTCGACGTGTTTGCCTTAACGGCCGCCGTTTCCGTGGAAGAACCTATGAAAAGCGCAGAAATCCGTGAAGCCTTCCTTCGCTTCTTCGAGGAGCAGGGGCATACCCGAGTCGCCTCCAGCTCCCTGATTCCGGGCAATGACCCGACCCTGCTGTTTACCAATGCCGGCATGAACCAGTTCAAGGACTGCTTCCTCGGCCAGGAAAAGCGCGCCTACACTCGCGCTACCAGCAGCCAGAAGTGCGTCCGCGCCGGCGGCAAGCACAACGACCTGGAAAACGTCGGCTACACCGCGCGTCACCACACCTTCTTCGAGATGCTGGGCAACTTCAGCTTCGGCGACTATTTCAAGCGCGACGCGATCACTTTCGCCTGGACCTTCCTGACCTCCGAGCAGTGGCTGAACCTGCCCGCGGAAAAACTCTGGGTGACCGTCTACGCCAGTGACGACGAAGCCTACGACATCTGGACCAAGGAAATCGGCGTGCCGGCCGAGCGCATGGTGCGCATTGGTGACAACAAAGGCGCGCCGTACGCATCGGACAACTTCTGGACCATGGGCGACACCGGCCCATGTGGTCCGTGCACCGAGATCTTCTACGATCACGGCGCCGACATCTGGGGCGGCCCACCCGGCTCGCCGGAAGAAGACGGCGACCGCTACATCGAGATCTGGAACAACGTCTTCATGCAGTTCAATCGCACCGCCGATGGCGTCCTGCACCCGCTGCCAGCACCGTCGGTGGACACCGGCATGGGCCTGGAGCGGATCAGTGCGGTAATGCAGCACGTGCACTCGAACTACGAGATCGACCTGTTCCAGAACCTGCTCTCGGCTGCAGCCAAGGCCATCGGTTGCAGCAACGACGGCCAGCCGTCGCTGAAGGTGGTTGCCGACCATATCCGTTCGTGCGGCTTCCTCATCGCCGATGGCGTGCTGCCGTCCAACGAAGGCCGTGGTTACGTGCTGCGCCGGATCATTCGTCGCGCCTGCCGTCACGGCAACAAGCTCGGCGCCAAGGGCAGCTTCTTCTACCAGATCGTGGCCGCACTGGTCGCCGAGATGGGCGAAGCCTTCCCTGAGCTGCAGAGCCAGCAAGCGCATATCGAGCGCGTGCTCAAGAGCGAAGAAGAGCAGTTTGCCAAGACCCTCGAGCAGGGCCTGCGCATCCTCGAGCAGGACTTGGCCCAGTTGCAGGGCAAGGTCGTCCCCGGTGACGTGGTGTTCAAACTGTACGACACCTACGGCTTCCCGATGGACCTGACCGCCGACATCGCCCGCGAACGCGAGCTGACCATCGACGAGGCAGGCTTCGAGCGCGAAATGGACGCCCAGCGCGAGCGCGCACGTTCTGCCAGCGCCTTCGGCATGGACTACAACAGCCTGGTCAAGGTCGACGTCGCCACTGAGTTCCTCGGCTACGACGCCACCGAAGGCCAGGCCAAGGTCGTTGCCCTGTACAAGGATGGCCAGGCCGTCGAGCAGTTGAGCGAAGGCGAGCAGGGCGTGGTGATCGTTGACCGCACCCCGTTCTATGCCGAATCCGGTGGCCAGATCGGCGACACCGGTTACCTGCAGGCTGCCGGCGTGCGCTTCGACGTGCGTGATACCACCAAGACCGGCGGTGCATTCCTCCATCACGGTGTGGTTGCCAGCGGCACGCTGAGCGTCGGTGCGCAGATCGAAGCCCGAGTCGACGCCGAGGTCCAGCACGCGACCGCGCTGAACCACTCCGCCACGCACCTGCTGCACGAAGCGCTGCGCCAGGTGCTGGGCGAGCACGTCCAGCAGAAGGGGTCGCTGGTCGACAGTCAGCGCCTGCGCTTTGACTTCAGCCACTTCGAGGCGGTCAAGCCAGAGCAGATCAAGCAGCTTGAAGAGATCGTCAACCGCGAAGTGCGCCGTAACACCGAGGTCACCACTGAACTGACCGATATCGAAACCGCCAAGCGCAAGGGCGCCATGGCGCTGTTCGGCGAGAAGTACGGCGACACCGTGCGGGTCCTGAGCATGGGTGGCGATTTCTCGGTCGAGCTGTGCGGTGGCATCCATGCCAAGCGCACCGGCGATATCAGCCTGTTCAAGATCATCAGTGAAGGCGGCGTGGCCTCTGGCGTGCGCCGTATCGAAGCGGTCACCGGCGCTGCCGCGCTGGCGTACCTGAACGCTGCTGAAGAGCAGGTCAAGGAAGCTGCGCAACTGGTCAAGGGCAACCGCGACAACCTGATCGACAAGCTGTCGGCTGTGCTTGAGCGCAACCGTCAGCTGGAGAAGCAGCTCGAACAGCTGCAGGCCAAGGCCGCCAGCGCCGCCGGGGACGATCTCTCCAACGCGGCTGTTGAGGTCAAGGGTGCCAAGGTGCTCGCCGCTCGCCTGGATGGTCAGGACGGCAAGGCCCTGTTGGCCCTGGTCGATCAACTGAAGAACAAGCTCGGCCACGCAGTGATCCTGCTGGGCAGCGAGCATGAGGGCAAGGTCGTGCTGGTGGCTGGCGTGACCAAAGACCTCTCCGGCCAACTCAAGGCCGGCGATCTGATGAAGCAGGCCGCTGCAGCGGTGGGCGGCAAGGGCGGTGGTCGTCCGGACATGGCCCAGGGTGGTGGCGTCGACGTCGCTGCGCTGGACAGTGCCCTGGCCCTGGCCGTGCCGTTCGCCGAACAGGGGCTTTGAGATGAATGGCCCGCGGCCTTGGTCGCGGGCCATTCATGTTGGATTGATTATTGGGTGCCCATCGTGGGCAGAGGCAGCTTTGAAATGGCGTTGATCGTACAGAAATTTGGCGGCACCTCTGTCGGTTCCATCGAGCGGATCGAGCAGGTTGCCGACAAGGTCAAGAAATTCCGTGAGTCCGGTGATGACCTGGTGGTCGTGCTGTCGGCCATGAGCGGTGAAACCAACCGCCTGCTCGACCTGGCCAAGCAGATCAGCGACAAGCCGGTTCCGCGTGAACTGGACGTGATCGTCTCGACCGGCGAGCAGGTGACTATCGCCCTGCTGGCCATGGCCTTGATCAAGCGTGGCGTACCGGCGGTGTCCTACACCGGCAATCAGGTGCGCATCCTTACCGACAGCTCGCACAACAAGGCGCGCATCCTGCAGATCGACGACCAGAAGATCCGCGCCGACCTCAAGGCAGGGCGCGTGGTGGTGGTTGCCGGTTTCCAGGGCGTGGATGAGCACGGCAGCATTACCACCCTCGGGCGTGGTGGCTCGGACACCACCGGTGTGGCGCTGGCAGCGGCGCTCAAGGCCGACGAGTGCCAGATCTACACCGATGTCGATGGCGTTTACACCACCGACCCGCGGGTGGTGCCTCAGGCGCGTCGTCTGGAGAAGATCACCTTCGAAGAGATGCTGGAAATGGCCAGCCTCGGCTCCAAGGTGTTGCAGATCCGTTCCGTCGAGTTCGCCGGCAAGTACAACGTACCGCTGCGCGTGCTGCACAGTTTCAAGGAGGGTCCAGGTACCCTCATTACCATTGATGAAGAGGAATCCATGGAACAGCCGATCATTTCCGGTATCGCCTTCAACCGTGATGAGGCCAAGCTGACCATTCGTGGCGTGCCGGACACCCCGGGCGTTGCCTTCAAGATCCTCGGCCCGATCAGCGCTTCGAACATCGAAGTGGACATGATCGTGCAGAACGTCGCGCACGATAACACCACCGATTTCACCTTTACCGTGCACCGCAACGAGTACGATGCGGCGCTCAAGGTGCTGGAAAACACCGCTCGCGAGATCGGTGCCCGTGAAGTGATCGGCGACACCAAGATTGCCAAGGTTTCCATCGTCGGGGTCGGCATGCGCTCCCACGCGGGTGTCGCCAGCCGTATGTTCGAAGCCCTGGCCAAGGAGAGCATCAACATCCAGATGATCTCCACCTCCGAGATCAAGGTCTCGGTGGTAATCGAAGAGAAGTACCTCGAGCTGGCGGTACGTGCCCTGCACACCGCTTTCGAGCTGGACGCCCCTGCTCGTCAAGGCGAGTAAGGCGACTGCTTGAGGGGCGCGGCTTGCCGCGCCCTTCGCGTTTCTGGATGTCGGAGAGGGAAACCTGTCCATTTTCCTCCCGTCATCCTTGCAGGCCCTATTAGCGTCCACGACCAAGGTCCTGCTACCACAGACTGTTATCCCTGATTGAACTGCGTAAGGAGAAAGCTATGTTGATTCTGACTCGTCGGTGCGCCGAGAGCCTGATCATTGGAGACGGTGAGATCACTGTTACGGTCCTGGGTGTCAAAGGCAACCAGGTACGCATTGGCGTCAGCGCGCCCAAAGAAGTGGCTGTTCACCGCGAGGAAATCTACCTGCGGATCAAGAAAGAGAAGGACGAAGAGCCAAGCCTTTAATTTTTTTGAAGTTTTTTTGAAAAAAAGGTTTGCAAACGAGGAGGGTCCTGTTTAATATACGCCTCGTGTTGCGGTGAGGTGGCCGAGTGGCCGAAGGCGCTCCCCTGCTAAGGGAGTATACCTCATAAGGGTATCGGGGGTTCGAATCCCCCCCTCACCGCCATTATTGATGTAGGGCGCTTCAACTGAGTAAGAACGGTAAGTCGTTGAAATTAAACGAAAAAAGTTCTTGCTAAATCGGTAAAGCGAACTATAATGCGCGGCAAGAAATACGGACTCATAGCTCAGCTGGATAGAGTACTCGGCTACGAACCGAGCGGTCGCAGGTTCGAATCCTGCTGAGTCCACCATACAACATGAAGATCGTGCTTGCAGGGTCTGATTGTTCAACCAGTGGTAATCTGGTCTAAAACTACCAACTTGGACTCATAGCTCAGCTGGATAGAGTACTCGGCTACGAACCGAGCGGTCGCAGGTTCGAATCCTGCTGAGTCCACCATATAGCACGGTGTTTGTGCTTGCACAGGCACCTTGTTTCAACCAGTGGTAACCTGGTCTAAAACTACCAATGTGGACTCATAGCTCAGCTGGATAGAGTACTCGGCTACGAACCGAGCGGTCGCAGGTTCGAATCCTGCTGAGTCCACCATCTTCATCAAGAAGCCCGCCTTTATGGCGGGCTTTTTGTTGTCCGCAGTTTCACTGATTTGTCAGTACTCTCCGCTAGACTCCAGCTCAAGCCGATCAAGCCTGCTGCGCACTTCACGCCATAGCAGAGCACGCAGGTGTGCTTTTTCATCGATACCCGCCGTCGCACTGATAGCCTCTAGCGTTGTCATAGCTTTATCGCGCAAACGATTGTTCTGGCCAAAAATTTAAGCGATCCGACGACTGTTGCAGTGTATGATTGCGCCCGTCAGCCCCGCCGGGGCTTGTGGAATACCACCATGGACTTACCCAGTAGTTACTCCCTAACACGATTTGCCAAGTTAGATCTGACCGATTGATTCCCCCGGCGTGCTCCGCTGCTGGGAGTGGAGTTCGCCTATGACTGAAGTAGAAGTAAAAAAAGCGCAAGAGAGCCTGCAAGATCGCCTGTCCCAGGTGATCGACCTGTTGCAGCGCCAGCGCGTTGTTGAAGACCTGACCCACCGTCAGGAAGGTCATCATCATGACCTCGTGGAAAACCTGGTCCACCGCCAGAACCTGGTCGAGCTGCAGCGCAAGCTCGACGATCTGCACCCTGCAGACATCGCCTACATCCTCGAAGCCCTGCCATTGGATGACCGTCTGACCGTATGGCAGCTGGTTCGCTCCGAGCGTGACGGCGACATCCTCCTTGAAGTGTCCGATGCGGTACGCCAGACGCTGATCGCCGACATGGATGATCACGAGCTGCTTGCTGCGGCCAAGGAAATGGATGCCGACGAGCTGGCCGACCTCGCACCCGAGTTGCCGCGTGATGTTGTCCATGAGCTGATGGAGACCCTCGATGGCCAGCAGCGTGAGCGTGTCCGCTCCGCCCTGAGCTATGACGAGGAGCAGGTCGGTGCACTGATGGACTTCGAGATGGTCACCATCCGCGAAGACGTCAGCCTTGAGGTGGTGTTGCGTTACCTGCGCCGCTTGAAGGAGCTGCCAGGCCATACCGACAAACTGTTCGTGGTCGATTCCGACGGCATCCTCAAGGGTGTGCTGCCAATCAAGCGTCTGCTGGTGAATGATCCGGAGAAGCAGGTTGCCGATGTCATGGCGACCGATCCCGTGACCTTCCATCCCGACGAAGATGCCTATGACGCCGCCCAGGCGTTCGAGCGTTACGACTTGGTTTCTGCGCCGGTAGTGGACAAGAGCGACCGCCTGATCGGCCGTCTGACCATTGACGAGATGGTTGACCTGATTCGTGAGGAGAGCGAAAGCGAAGTCCTCAACATGGCCGGTCTGCGCGAAGAAGAAGACATCTTCGCCTCGGTCTGGCGTTCGCTGCGCAACCGTTGGGCATGGCTGGCAATCAACCTGGTCACCGCGTTTCTCGCCTCGCGGGTGATCGGCCTGTTCGAAGGTTCGATCGAGAAGCTGGTGGCGTTGGCTGCGTTGATGCCGATCGTGGCAGGTATTGGTGGTAACTCGGGTAACCAGACCATCACCATGATTGTTCGCGCCATGGCGCTCGATCAGGTCAGCCCGGGCAATACCTCGCGGCTGATGCGCAAGGAGCTGGCGGTTTCGCTGATTAACGGCCTGGTCTGGGGCGGTGTGATTGGTGCGGTGGCTTTCTGGCTGTATGGCAGCTGGTCGCTCGGTTTGGTCATGACCGCTGCGATGACCTTGAACCTGTTGTTGGCTGCGCTGATGGGCGTGTTGATCCCGATGACGCTGGTACGACTGGGTCGCGATCCGGCGATGGGGGCGAGTGTGATGATCACGGCCGTGACCGACAGTGGTGGTTTCTTCATCTTCCTCGGGTTGGCGACGGTATTCCTGCTCTGAGGCTTGTTACGCCCTATGCGGGGCAGCCCAGCCTGTAGGAGCGGGCTTGCCCCGCGAAGAGGCCCGCACAGGCAACAAACACCTCAACGCCAAAAACGAAAAAAGCCAGCATCAGCTGGCTTTTTTGTATTCGCACATCACATCAGGACGCGTCGGCGGCCATTTCCACATCGTGGGCGATCAGTGCAACCAGCGCGTTCTGCTGGCGGTGGGAGAGCTGACGGAAGCGCTGCAGCAGTTCACGCTCGTGCAGGCTCAGCTCTGGGCTATCAAGGCGCATGCTCAGCTCGTCGCCCAATGCGCCTTCCTGGATGAGGCTCTGCTCCAGGCGTGCGATGATTTCGGAGTTCATGCTGCGGTGATGGTTGCGCGCTACCTCGGCAATGCGCTCACGCATCCCGTCTGGCAGGCGGACGACAAACTTGTCAGCGGTGCGGCTTGAATAGATAGCCTGTTTCATTGGGCGCATATAAATTGACCGGTTTTCTGGTTCAGGGGGAAGCGGTTCTCAAATTGCCCGCACGGTGGAAAATATGACCGTGGCGACTACAAAATGTTCAACCGTCATGTAATTTTGGGCGCTCATCTTGCCTCAAATTCGCCGTTTCCTTGGCGTCAATTCTGTGACAAATAGTGATCCGGCTGAAGGCTTTTTGCCAGTACCAATTATCAGAAATGAGTACTGGTTTGAAAAGTTTTGCTTTGCTCGAAGCACCTGATTGTCAGACCTCTGCCGTCAAAATCTGGTAACGGGCGGAAAAGGGCAGGGAAAACACCTAGAATCCGCAAGGTCCCTAACAGAGAGCATAGTGGCTATGCAACATGAAGCAAGCGGCGGGCCTGGGACGGCCGCTCGGCTGATATTTCTCGTTGGACCATCAGGATCGGGAAAAGATTCCTTGATCGATGCCGTGCGGGCGAAATTGGCTTCTCAGGGGATTGAAATCGCCCGGCGGGTCATTACCCGATCGCCCGAAGCCAAGGGTGAATTGGCGCAGGGCGTGACTCCCGAGCGGTTCGAGGCGATGCGCGAAGCGGGCGAGTTTGCCATGTATTGGCGGGCAAACGGCCTTGCCTATGGGATTCCTGTGCAGATTGATGACTGGTTGCAGGCCGGCCGTCATGTGTTGGTCAATGGTTCGCGCGGCTATCTCGCTGAAGCGCGCCAGCGTTACCCCGACCTGCTGGCTATTCAGCTTGAAGTGGCGCCGCAGGTGCTGCGCCAGCACCTGTTGGCCAGGGGCCGAGAAACAGCTGATGAGGTCGAGCAGCGCCTCCAGCGCGGCGCTCGGCTGCAAGCCCAGGCCGATGCGCAGGTGCATCTGCTGGACAACTCCAGCACCTTGCAGGCGGCCGCTAGCGCATTCTTTGCGCTGCTGCGCGAACAAGGCTTGATAGGCCCGCTAGAGCAGAGTGAGTGATGCTGCAAAGGTGGAGAAAAGGATTACGTGCAAAAAGCCTGTATCAGGCATGACAAACGGCGCCCTGCTGGTTAACATGCTCGCCGTCCAGCCCATTCGGCGCTCGCCGAGGGTACTTGTGTCCCAGTAGCTCAATTGGATAGAGCATCCCCCTCCTAAGGGGAAGGTTGGCCGTTCGAACCGGCCCTGGGACGCCATATAAATCAAGGCTTAGGCTGAACTTTCGGTTTGTGCATCTCTCGCCTTGGGTGCATTGAGGGTGCAAGAATCCTCTAGCATCTCAAACAAGGAGGTTTAGATGAATGCTGCACAACTCCGTCTGATCAATGAATTGGAGCAGCTCTCTGCAGCTATAGACTCCTCGATTCCGGCTGACTCTGTTTTCAGTATCGCTCATGGCAACTGGTCCTTCCCAAGTATGACCAGTGCTGACATCGTAAGCGTTGTGAATGAAATTAAGTCGATGTTGACCAAGGACGTCGATGAAGCCCGCTTCGAGCAGGATAACGCACTACAGTCTTTTTTTGATCGAATTCAGTTTTTACGTGTCAACACTGTCACACAACTTTGGTCTAACCCACAGCTGGCGATACCAGCTGTTATGTTCACTCTTGATGCTCTAAAGCGCGCCTTGAATAGAGTGTTAAGAAATGACAACGTTCAGGATTTACAAAAGCAGGCTCGCGTGGCTGGTAGACTTCTTCAGTCGGCTGAGGCTAAGACCAAGGATATCACTCGTAGGTCAGATGATCTTGAAATTCTCATACAGCGAATCGAGGCGGCGAGTGAAGCTGCAATTCAGTTACCTGAAGACCTTGAAGTTGTACGAGATGGCAGAGATCGTCTAGTCCTGCTTTTAAAAGATGCTGAAGCGGATTGCGCACAAGTTCGCGCTAGCCTGAAGCAGGTCGAAACTACGCAAAAAGACCTAGCGAAGGTTGCAGTTGATACTGCTGATGTTGTTAAGAAAGCGGATGCAGCTTACTCGGCGGCTACAAGCCAAGGGCTCGCCGCCGCCTTTGCTGAACGATCTGTTGATTTGGGCGTGTCCATGAAGCTTTGGGTTGTCGGTTTGCTTGTATCGCTTGCCGCTGGGAGCTATTTCGGATCCAGCCAGCTCTCTAGACTTGCGGACTTAATAAAAACACCTAGTGCAAGTGATACTGCTATTATCATCAATCTTCTACTGTCCGTTTTGTCAGTTGGGGCGCCAATATGGTTTGCGTGGTTGTCGACCAAACAGATAGGGCAATGCTTTCGACTTTCTGAGGATTACGGATTTAAGGCTTCCGTTTCTAAGGCTTATGAAGGCTACAGGAAAGAGGCATCAACCATTGATCCCGCTTTGCAAGTGGAGTTGCTTAGGTCCGCATTGGCGCGGTTAGATGAGCAACCACTTCGATTCGTTGCGCCAGAAAGCCATGGTAGTCCTTGGCAGGAAATTCTTTCGTCAGATCTTATTAAAGATGCCATTAAAACTGTCCCAAACTTTAGTGGGCAACTGACAGGATTTGTATCGGGCTTGCTAGCTCGTGAAAAGTCTAAATCGGGCGCTGGAGCATCTAAGTCGTCCGATTGAAATTAATTTTGCAGGTCTAAGAACTCATAATCCTTTGGTCCACGGTTCAAGTCGGTGTGGGCCCACCAATAAAATCAATGGCGTACGTCCAATCAGCGTAAGCCATTTGTGTTTCAGGCCAGAAATTTTCCCCTTTTTGTCCCCGTTTCGTCCCCATCACGCGACGACCGGAAGCGACCTGCATCAGAGCCTGCAGGCGCCCAAGACTTGGTTGGGGTCTGAGGGGGTGAACGTCCTGCAGGTGCTGTGCGATTTGCTCGACCTGGTGGGGCAGATGAACACCCAGCTGGCCAGCCACGTCCACGGGCCGAGCCCAGTCCCGAACAACGCGGGTGCATTCACTAGTGCTGCGGCGGGAGCCCAGAGCATGAGCGCGAAACTGAAGCCAATCACCTCGTAAGTTAAACCACCGGTAAGGTGGTTTAACTATTGAATGGCGAGATAAAATCACAAGCCGAGAAAATTGTTATTATTATCAATATTCTTAATCAGCATGCCTCTGTATGAAACCTGATCATTCGTACAGCCTATCTCGTTAAAAAGCTCAGCATCACCCACAACAAGCTCCTTGCCAGATATTATTTTTCTGCAAGCTTTAGATACATTGATAGCAGCAGCACTCGCATTCAATAGCAGTACCGAGTAATCATACGAGTTATGCACATCCTTACGGCTAATGATTTTTGGAATTTTCTCGTTGACCGATTCCAAGTCGCTCATTACTTCTTGGATCCATGAGCGTTGCTCTCTATTGAATACATGAGCGATATCAGTAAAGTAGCGACCCAGGCACAAGGGGCTAATGTTGTAAGGAAGCCTGTGTCTAACCAAATCCTGTTTCAACGCCGTAGCCTGCATGGGCCCCATTAACTCTTTTATGAATGAATCAGTGGAGTCTTGAATTTTTCCCACATCCTCTATGCAACAAGTTAACTTATTTTCTTCCGAGCGCTGATCTTTTTGCCTTGCAATGAAATAGGTGATTGATCCGCCCACAATCGCACCACACAACGCACCTATAAGAGGAATAAACTTATCGAAATCACTCTTCGGGCGCGTGAGTTGTACGTACTGCAAGCACTGGTTTAAAGTTTCTATATCCATATATCTCTACTCAAAATTCGGAGCACAACAACTGATTCAAATAATTTAAATCGCTGCCAGATAAAAAGCCACAACCAAAATAACTGACATCACTCAGAGGTAGCGATGTCAACGGTATCATAGTAATACTGCAACACAAAGCCCCACTGCTTAACATTCAACTCGACATGCCAACACTTGCCTCTCTGTACACCGTGCAAGTGGCATTTTCCGCTCCAGTATTTTAGCCTCTGCTGCTCAGCACACACGCACTCCAGCTCAAACTTGATTGCGTGAATTATCTTATTACATACTTCCCGTACCGACAGTCCAACCTCGCCTTCCGTACACCTAGCCACGTTTTCAAATCTTTGATACGCATCTTCATTGGAATCATATCCAATACCCCCTACTTTCCAAGAGTCCTGGAATATGCTTGTGCGTGTAGCGCTTTGAATTAAATAGTCACTGACCACTGACTCTAGCTGACCTTGATATCGCATGAACTCATAGTCAAATTCTGAGACCTGCCACTCCTCCTCCTTATGAAATGCAAAGCTATTCCGCAACTCTCCGACGTAGGTCAAGCTAGAAGTTGCGAGCTGATTCAAAAGAAAAATGTGCTCTTCAATGGAACCAATAGATATTGCATGCGACACTTTATAGGTATCCAAATATTCGGGAGTGTACTGAATAGTCCACCCATCCAGATTGTTGTGGAAAGGGAAGAGGTTAAGCATGCCACGGCAGAAAGCAAAGCGCCCGATGAGCAGAGCGGGGTAGGAAAAGGCGCGGTGAAAAAATCTCGGTAAAAAAAACACTTGTCCCCCTCCCGCCGACGCGCTTTCCGTCGCAAAAAAGTGCAAAGGCCGTGGGTAGTGCAACGGAATGACCGGCCCAGGCCCGCTGCGGGCTTTGGCAGCAGATCGGCCATTGCACTGAGTGCAGAGTTAGGCAAAGGAATGCAAATCCATTGAACGAGGAATAGGCCACTAACTAAAGCGCTCAGAGGCCGGATGCCTGATTGCATCAGCGGTGGGCAAAGGCCTTCGGGGTGTCCTCAAAACTAAGGACACCCCTACATACCCGGAATTCGGGGTATGTAGGGGCCCGGCTCGCCTTAAACCTTATCCTGCGGATAGATCCCGAAGGAAATGATCGCTCCTCCCCAGCGGCGTTCGCCGATGCAGATCGGGACAGGGTTACCGCTGGCGGTGGTGTTTCGGGCGCTGCCGAAAGCATAGGAAGGCCTATTTTCTGGTGCTGCACTTTGAGACAGCCCCTTCGCCTGCGGGCTAAGGGCTCCAATGACTCCCTGTGCGATCATCGAGAAGCCGAATGCTGCAGTGGCTGTGGCGAGCGAACCAGCTCCGGCACCCAATAGCCCGGCACCGCCGGCGGCCAAACCTCCAGTGAAGTAGGAGGCCGCTACCACCAGCGCAATCCCAACCACGGTTTACAGCATCCCGCCGCGTTTGCTGCCGTGCACAACGGGTACAAACCAGAGCTCCTTGGACCCGCCCAGGTCAAGTTCGCCTTCGCTGATGTTCTTCCCGTTCTTGAAGATGGCGAAGCGCAGCCCCTTCGTTTCAGAGTCCGCCAGGTCACGAGCGAAGCCTGGGTTGTTTGCATCCAGAGCCTTGGTGGCCTCTCGAGCGTCGCCACGATCCAGCACGAAGTGGTGGTGCTTGCCGTACTTCTTGCCCAAGAAGCCGCCCAGGCGGATTTTGGTCTTGGATGCATAATCGATCACGGCGGCGGTCATCACACGGCCTCCTGTGGCATAGCCAGGTGCACACCCAGGCGCCGAGCAAGCATCTTGCGGCACTGCAACGCCTCCAGGCGGATGGAGGCCTCTCGGGCAGGGTCAGGGTTCCAGTTGGGCGCATAGCTCCACATGGAAGCGCGAGCGCCACGCATGGTGCCACGCAGTAAGTCGGCCGAGACTCGTGCCTCCTCCTCTGTGAAGAACACGCCATCGAGCTTCACCCTCTGGCCGGCCTGGACATGGTCGACTTCCCACAACAGGTAACAGGGACCGCCTTTGTCCAGAGAGAAGGTGGCCACGTCACAGGCTCGGGAGAAACGCTCTTGAAAGGTGGATGGAGCTGATTGAAAGGTCATCAGAGGTAGCCTCCAGGTGTTAACTCGCGGGAGTTAAAGCGTTAACTTTTCGAGGTTAAAGGTGTTAACTCGGTTAACACCCGCCAGAGGGTGCTATCGGCGTCTATGCCGCTGTTTCCGTGGATTCCAGCCCCATGCACGTTCGGCATGGCGTTAACCTCGTTTTAACTTTTTTTAACCGGGAAAAAAATGTGTACGTGGGGTCCTAGGCGGTCTAGGTCAGCGAACCTTCCAGACTTTCGACCCGCCCCCCTCAGTAGGTCGGCGCGATGTACGGCGGCGCCGACCGGATCTGCTCCAGCGCTTCGGCTGCGCTCAGGCCGCTGGCCAACAGGCGATCGATCTCTTTGCTCAACCGCTCACGCTCTTCCATCTGGCGCAACAGGGCGCGGCTGTGGGCGATCTGGTTGAGGGCTCGTTGAACTGGCTTGGGTAGATTGGTATGGCTCATGGTCTTCTCCGGTATGAATGAAAAGGCCCGCTAGTGCGGGCCAGTGCCGGATCACCCCACAAAGGAAAGAAGGGCTCCGACTGCTGCGGTTAGGAGGTCGTGGCACTCACAGCTAACCCACGCTCGTTGTTACGGTGTCGGCGTGCCGGCCAGCGTGACGAGTCGAGTAGCTGTGGGAGCGAACACAGCCAGGCCAGCGCGCAGCTCTGCCAAGATGGTCACCATGTTGCGGCGGAAGTTGTCACCGTCATGGCGGCTGGCCTCAACGGTCACCTCCTGGCGGTCCAGCAGCGCTTCCACGCTGGTATCAAGGATCAATGCTTCACTCTGCGGCATACCGTTGGTGACGACGACTGGAGTGCCCCACAAGCTGGGTGGCGCAGGATCACGCGGTGTACCGATCACATACTGGCCGTCGCCATCCTCGGCGCGCTCGCTCTCGATGGCGAACCAGTCACGCGGGTTCATCACGATGACGTTCGGGTTCCAACCTTCGGCCTTGAGGTCAGTGAGGGCTGCGCCGATGCGGTCAGCTGGCTTGCCGGTGGTGATGCCAGCAGCGATTGCCTGCTCCTTGAACCCGAGGATTTCACCTGGTCCACCGTCGCCGTTGATGAGTTCGGCTTCCAACTTCTGGGTCGGGTGTCGTGGCGCGGCCAGGGTCATTGTCTAGGGGCTTAAATGTCGCTGCATAAGATGCTTTGGCATGTCGTTCCGCCAGGCGGGCGAAAGCCTTCCCACACTGTGCTGAGTGGCTTTCTCAGCTTTTGGGGAGTGAGTTCAATACGTTCTGAATCCACTTGTCGAAACTACCCTTCTTCTCGAAGGAGTAAACGTCGAACGCTTCCGGGTACAGCTCTTTGAATTTCGCGTTGAAGTCATCCCGGGTGTAGCTGGCCGACATGGCGCGATCGACTACAGCAAGCTTCTTATTGATATCCTTGATCAGGTGCCCCTTCTTCTTCCGGGGCAGTCTTACCTCTTCCCCGAAAGCCTGCAGCTTCAGAAAAGCCCTGTGTTGGACACCGTGAACAAGGTCGTTGATCATCAGCCTCCATAGTATGTCTTTAGACTGCTGGCAGCGGTGTTGGCCAAGCTCTTCAACGGCCTCCAGTCGAGTCTTGTAACTGGTCTTATCAGCTGCTTTTTTCTTGAACTCTACGATGTTCTCGGGGGCCTATCTTCCATGGGTTCCTCACTTTCGAACGAATATGGCTCGAACATGGCACATCGCCGCCCAGTCCGGCCAGGCGAAAGCGGGTGCCCTCAAATCTGAGGACACCCGCAATAGGGCCGTATTTGGCAGGGCGGGGGATAGCTGGGTTCTTTCTTACGCTTAGTCCGACGATGGTCCATCAGCTTCAAATATTTGCTTCAGGCTGAATTCTACTTCGTACTCAAAAAGCGAGACGTTTGGGACCGCTACAATAGCGTGGCGTAGGTTGGCGCTGATGCTTTTAGCCACGATGACACCTTTCACCGCCTTCTCTTTGGCAAGGTTCTTCTTGATCCAGCCCATGTAGCGGCTGATCTGGCCAATAGCGCGATCTGCCACCCGACCGCGTTTCAGTTCGAATATCACGAACGAGTCGTCAGCATCCAACGCGAGGATATCTATTGGGCCTACGCTGGTCGGGTACTCAACGCCATCCCTACCCTGGGGGTCAACGTAAAGGCGCAACGGTTTGCCTTCGACCTTCAGTGACTCGATATTGTGGGAAATGAAGTCCCTAAGCTGCCATTCCAGCTCAAAAACTGTCTCTCGATCTGAATCTGGGGTGTCTTCACCCTCTTGGGCCAGATCTTCGTTCTCGATGGCTTGGATAGCGGTTTTCGGTGTGCCGGGGTGAAGGACGAGCACCTGTGTTTCTGTTTCCTCAACGACCCAGCCCATGCGCGCGAAGGCGCGACGTAGTTGCTGAGAGTTCGTGTTGGGGTCTATAGGCGGAGCTTCACCAGCATTCTGGCGGCACCATTCCTTCATGGGATAAAGGGTGTGCCCACCATCCAGGCCCACCATCACGACTGAGTATCTTTTTGGTGGCTGCATCTGATTTCGTCCATGGCTGAATGGTGTAGGTCGGGCAGGGTAGCTGCTGGAGGTATGGCACTGCCAGCGCGGCGTTGTGGTGGATGGCCTCATATCTGAGGTGCCCCACCTCTAACACCAGAGGTGGCACTTGCTCCGTAGTCGCCCTTTGCGGCTGGCATCTCTGTCTTGGGAACACCTTTGCACTAGGAGTGGTGATATTCACCATGCCCAGTCGGCCAGCTCTGCCGTGTAGCAGAATTGAAGGGGGCTCGCCTGTGGGCTTCCCTTTGCTTAAATATGAGCACCGATCACGTTTATCGGCCACTCCAGTCGGCTGCCAAGGCTAGTGGGCCGAGAATCGGACATCAAATTGGGAATCCCGCCTTGCGAGCCAGCGTAGCCAAATGGTTGATGCAGGTCTCTCAGCGCTGGTTGCGATCACTTCCGGCATCGTCACGATTCAGGCCCTTTGTACTCCAGTGGAGCGATTGCCTTTGCTGCGGGTTACACTCGGAGCCG
Organism: Pseudomonas sp. BP8; assembly: GCF_017875955.1. Classification (GTDB taxonomy): domain Bacteria; phylum Pseudomonadota; class Gammaproteobacteria; order Pseudomonadales; family Pseudomonadaceae; genus Aquipseudomonas. Next base: position 2,182,995 of record NZ_JAGINK010000001.1, read on the forward strand.
GACGCATTCGACAATTTACGGACGGATTGATCATGTCAGATCTAGAGCCTTGGCAGAGCCTGATACTTGGGGTCGGCGGGCTGCTCGGAACAATCGCTACGGCGATCGCGACCTTCTTTCTGTGGCGAGTGACCTTGGTCCTTGCAAGGGAAACTACCAGAATGGCCGAGGCGTCAGCTCAGCCTCACGTGGTCGTGACCTTGGCCCCGAATCGGTGGTCAGCAAGGCATTTCAACCTGCACGTGGACAACACCGGGAATGCGACCGCGTATGACATCAGGGTCGCGATAACCCCTCCACTGCAGAACGGTGAGGCCATGAACGACGACGCCAAGATCCCGTTCGAAAGAATCAGTGTGCTCAAGCCTGGGGCAGGGCTCTGCAGTTACTTATCCGAATATCAGGCCCTCAAGGGGAAGACATTCGAGGTCAAGATATCCTGGATCAAAAGTAGCTCTGACAAAACCCGAGAGGAAAATTCGTACATTCTGAGGATGTCTGATCATGAGGGGGTTAGCTGGCTTGGAAATGATCCAGCGGTTGATGTCGCCCAGCACCTGAAGAAGATGGAGAAGAATCTGGCCGACATTTCACGAAAGCACATCCAGGTTGATGTCTACAGCGCTATCGACCGACTTCATGAGAAGCGGCTGGCTGCCCGAGAGCGACGTCGACGGAAGCGCTCGCAAGAAGATGTCTGAAACAGCCTTCGAAGTGGGCGCTCGCATGAGGGACTAAGCCGAAACTAGTTATCACTCGGCAGGGTAACTCCGCAAAAGTGAGGAGTCACCTAGGAAAGGACGTCTTCGGAATGCTGGAGTAATGCGCCACTTGGGCCGGCGCCCCTCTCTTATCAGCAGTTGCTTACGCCTTGTCCTGAGTCACGATTGATGCCGAGATGATCGCCCTGCCCCAGCGGCGTTTGCCAATGCAGATCGACACGGTAGGCCGCTCGCTGTGGTGTTCTTCGCTGACCCGGCGTAGCTGGCTAGGTTCTCGGGTGAGCCGCTATGGCTTAGCCCCCTGGCCTGTGGGCTGAGCATCTGCATTACTCCACCCGCCACGTTAGCAATGCCAGCGCCCATAAGGCCGGCAGCCCGCCCGTAGCAAATGAAGCCGCAACGATCAGCGCAGCGCCGAGAACGGTCTGCAGTAGCCCGCCACGCTTGCTGCCATGAATTACTGGGAAAAACCAAAGCTCTCGGGCCCCGCCAAACTCAAGTTCGCCCTCGCTGATGTTCTTCCGTTCTTGAAGACCGTGAAACAAATTCCATCCTGCATTTCTCCTGTATCGCGCGCCATGCGCCCCACAGTCCAGCTCAGTCAAAGCGGAACGATGCCCCGTACGCCGAATCCGGCAGATGACTGCTACCGTCTTCGCGCAACCGCGAGCGGAAGGTCCCACGTTGTGGTTGCGTGCGATACAAACCGCGCTTCTGCAGCTCGGGAATGATCAGTTCGACGAAATCTTCAAGGCTGCCGGGGCTGATCAACGGGTTGATCATGTAGCCACTGGTACCTGAAATACGTGCGTGCTCCTCGATCCGCTCAGCCACCTGCTGCGGGGTGCCAACCAGGATCAGATCGCTGCCGCGGGTCACCTTGGCGAAGCGCTGCTTGACGTCGCCGGCCGTCAGCGGTTTGCCGCTACCGTCGGGGCGCATCACGTACGAGGTCATGCCTTCGGTGTGCGTCGACAGGGCGTCACCGTCGGCGTAGCGGCTGATATCGATACCGGTGTCACCCGCATAACTGACCAATTGCGCCTGCAAGTGATAGTTGCTTTGCAGCTCATCGTATTTGCGCTGGGCCTCGATTTCGGTTTTGCCGGTGACGATGCGCAGTACGGTCAAGGACTTCACATCGGTCGACTGGCGACCGCGTGTTTGCGCCATCGCCCAGATCTGCTCAAGGCCCTCGCGGATCTCGTGTGGGTTGGACTTGGCGATGAAGATCAGCTCAGCGTGCTTGGCGGCAAATTCTCGGCCACGCCCCGACCAGCCGGCCTGGATCAGCAGGGGCGTGCGCTGAGGTGAGGGCGAGGAGAGGTGCGGGCCGGCTACCCGGTAGTGTTCGCCGGCATGATTGATCGGCCTCACCCGGTCGCCTCGGGCATACAGCTGGCGAGCCTTGTCGGCGACAACGGCGTCAGCGGCCCAACTGCCCTCCCAGAGCTTGTAGACCACATCGAGAAACTCTTCGGCGCGCTCGTAGCGATCGTCATGCTTGATCATCTGCTCCAGGCCAAAATTGCGCGCAGCACTGGAGAGGTAAGACGTGACGATGTTCCAGCCGACCCGGCCGTTGGTGAGGTGGTCGAGGGTGCTGAAACGCCGGGCGTGGGTGAACGGATGCTCATAGCTGGTAGTGACGGTGACCCCGAACGCGAGGTTTTCTGTAACGGCGGCCAAGGCCGGAATGATCATCAACGGATCGTTGGCGGGCGCTTCCACGGCCCATTTCATCGCCGCGTCGGCATTGCCGCCAAACACGTCGTAGAAGCCCAGCACGTCGCCAAAAAACAGCATGTCGAGGTTGGCCTGGTCGGCTATTCGCGCCAGGTTCGACCAGTAGCTCAACGAGTTGATGCTGAGTCGGTCATCCGCAGGGTGGGTCCAGAGGCTGGGCGCGCCGCCGCAGCCAACGCTGGCTTGTTCGTACAGCGCAAAAAGCAAAGGTTTTGGATCGGCCATCATCTTCCCTGCAGGATCATTGAGCGGTTGGCAGACTGCCGGGGCGGTCGGCAGTGCCAGAAGGGGGAGTGATTAAAGCGTAATAAGCATTTGTTAAATAATAATTTATAGGAATAAGTAAGCATCCAGATGCTCTATCGCGCAATGGGGGTCAGCTGGAATGTGGGTTAGCCTGCTTTGTAAGGGCAGGGTCGCTCTCCCTTGACGACGCCAGCCGGCCACAGGGGGGATGGCACCGGCTTCGCCGGTTTCGCGGGACAAGCCCGCTCCTACAGGGTTTGCTTGATCATTAACTTGGCGTTAGTTCTGTCAGAGCGGCCTTTGGTCGCGACAGGGGCGCGCAGCGCGCCCCTGGATCACTGGTCAGATATGCAGCGCCTGGCCCAGCGCCCGCAGTGCAGCTTCCTGCACTGCTTCGCCCAGGGTCGGGTGCGCGTGAATGGTGCCGGCAATGTCTTCCAGGCAGGCGCCCATCTCCAGCGACTGGGCAAACGCGGTCGACAGCTCCGATACGCCCACCCCGACTGCTTGCCAACCCAGAATCAGGTGGTTGTCACGCCGGGCAACCACCCGCACGAAACCGCTTTTCGATTCCAGGGTCATGGCCCGTCCGTTGGCGGCAAACGGGAATTGCGCAACGATGCAGTCCAGTCCCGATTCACTGGCCTGTTCCGGCGTCTTGCCAACTACCACCAGTTCCGGGTCGGTGAAGCACACCGCGGCAATCGCCGCTGGCTCGAAGCGTCGTGCGTGGCCGGCAATCAGCTCGGCGACCATCTCGCCCTGGGCCATGGCCCGGTGGGCCAGCATCGGTTCGCCCGCCAGGTCGCCAATCGCCCAGACGTTGCGCATGCTGGTCTGACAGCGCTCGTCCACGGCCACCGCCGAGCCGTTCATGTTCAGCGCCAGGCTCTCGAGGTTGAAACCTTGGGTGCGTGGGCGGCGGCCCACGGCAACCAGCACCTGATCGGCCTCTATGCGCAATTGTTCACCTTGCGCAGTCCGCGCCAGCAGGCAGCCGTCGTCGTAGCCTTCGACGCTGTGCCCCAGGTGCAGGGCGACCCCGAGCTTTTTCAGTGACTCGACCACCGGCGCGGTCAGCTCGGCGTCATAGGTTGGCAGGATGCGCTCCCGCGCTTCCACCACGCTGACCTGCACGCCCAGCTTGCGGTAGGCAATGCCCAACTCGAGGCCGATATAACCGCCGCCGACTACCACCAGGTGCTTGGGCAGTGACGTCGGTGCGAGCGCTTCAGTGGAGGAGATGATCGGCCCACCCAGCGGCAGCATGGGCAGCTCGACACTGCTCGAACCGGTCGCCAGCAGCAGGTGGTCGCACTGGATACGCTGGCCATCGACGTCAACGGTTTTGCCGTCGATGATCTTCGCCCAGCCGTGGATCACCGTCACACCGTGCTTTTTCAGCAAGGCGGCAACGCCGCTGGTCAGGCGGTCGACGATGCCGTCTTTCCAGGCCACGCTTTGCGTGATGTCCAGGCGCGGAACGGAGACGCTGATGCCCAGCGGCGACTGCCCGGCGTGGCGTGCGGTCTGGTGAAACTGCTCGGCGACATGGATCAGCGCCTTGGACGGGATGCAGCCAATGTTCAGGCAGGTACCGCCCAGCGCCTGGCCTTCGACCAATACCGTGGGGATGCCCAGTTGCCCGGCGCGGATCGCGGCGATATAACCGCCAGGCCCGCCACCGATGATCAGCAGGGTGGTGTTGATAGTCTGTGGCATGCTCACTCCACGAACAGGCAGGCGGGTTGTTCGAGCAGGCCGCGCACGGCCTGGATGAACAGGGCGGCATCCATGCCGTCGACCACGCGGTGATCGAACGAACTGGACAGGTTCATCATCTTGCGCACCACGATCTGGCCGTCGACCACCACGGGGCGTTCGACCATGCGGTTGACGCCGACAATCGCCACTTCCGGGGTGTTGACCACCGGCGTGCTGACGATCCCGCCGAGGGCGCCGAGGCTGGTCAGGGTGATGGTCGAGCCGGACAGTTCTTCGCGGCTGGCCTTGTTGCTGCGTGCGGCATGGGCCAGGCGGGTGATCTCGCTGGCATTGCCCCACAGGCTGCCGGCTTCGGCATGACGCAGTACCGGCACCATCAGGCCGTTGTCGCCCTGGGTAGCGATGCCGACGTGCACCGCGCCATGACGGGTGATGACCTGCGCTTCGTCGTCATAGGTCGCGTTGATCTGGGGGAAGTCGCGCAGGGCGACGACCATGGCCCGCACCAGGAATGGCAGCAGGGTGAGCTTGCCGCGGCTGTCGCCGTATTTGTGGTTAAGCTGCTGGCGCAGGGCTTCCAGCGCGGTGACGTCGATCTCTTCGACATAGCTGAAGTGCGCCACCCGGCGTTTGGCGTCCTGCATGCGCTGGGCGATCTTGCGGCGCAGGCCGATCACCGCCACCTGTTCGCTGTCGCTGCGCTTGGCATAGCCGCTGGGCGCCTGGCCGCTGCTGGTGTGGGGCTTGCTCATGAAGCCATCGAGGTCTTCATGCAGGATGCGCCCGGCAGGGCCGCTGCCATGCACATAGCGCAGCTCGATACCGGCATCCAGGGCGCGCTTGCGCACGGCCGGGGAGGCCAGCGGTTTTTCGTTGGCCTGGCGCGGCACGATCGCGGCGGCGCTTGGCGCGGGCGTCGGCTGGCTAGGCACTGCGGGCGACTCGGCGCGCACCTCGGCGGGCGCTGGGGTCGGGGCTGCTTGAGCCTCGACGGGCTTGGCCTGCGGCGGGTCGACGTGGTTGCCGCTGCCTTCGACTTCAATGCGAATCAACTCGCTGCCGACCGCCATGACCTCACCCGGCTGGCCGCCGAGGGCAAGCACCTTGCCGCTGACCGGCGAAGGGATTTCTACCGTGGCCTTGTCGGTCATGACATCGGCCACCACCTGGTCTTCGGCGATCACATCGCCGACCTTGACGAACCATTCCACCAACTCGACCTGCGCGATGCCTTCACCGATGTCCGGCATCTTGATGACGTGCGTGCCCATTCAGACCTCCATGACCCGTTTCAATGCCGCACCCACCCGCGAAGGGCCTGGGAAATACGCCCATTCCTGTGCGTGAGGGTAGGGCGTGTCCCAGCCGGTGACGCGCTCGATCGGCGCCTCGAGGTGATGGAAACAATGCTCCTGAACCAGCGCCACCAGTTCGGCGCCAAAGCCACAGGTGCGGGTCGCTTCGTGTACTACCACGCAGCGGCCAGTCTTTTTCACCGACTCGACAATGGTCTCCAGATCGAGCGGCCACAGGCTGCGCAGGTCGATCACTTCAGCGTCGACACCGGTCTCTTCGGCCGCGACCTGCGACACGTAGACGGTAGTGCCATAGGTCAGCACGGTGACGTCGTTGCCTGGGCGGGTGATCGCCGCCTTGTCCAGCGGTACCGTGTAGTAAGCATCAGGCACGGCGCTCTGGGCATGCTTCGACCAGGGCGTTACCGGCCGGTCGTGGTGGCCGTCGAACGGGCCGTTGTAGAGGCGCTTGGGCTCGAGGAAGATGACCGGGTCGTCGCATTCGATCGAGGCGATCAGCAAACCTTTGGCGTCGTACGGGTTGGACGGCATTACCGTGCGCAGGCCGCAGACCTGGGTGAACATCGCCTCCGGGCTCTGGCTGTGGGTCTGGCCGCCATAGATACCGCCGCCGCACGGCATGCGCAGGGTCAGCGGCGAAATGAACTCGCCGGCGGAACGGTAACGCAGACGGGCCATTTCCGAGACGATCTGGTCGGAGGCCGGGTAGAAGTAGTCGGCAAACTGGATCTCCACCACCGGCCGCAGGCCATAGGCGCCCATGCCCACCGCCGTGCCGACGATGCCGCTCTCGGAGATCGGGGCGTCGAACACGCGGGATTTGCCGTATTTGCTCTGCAGGCCCTCGGTGCAACGGAACACGCCGCCGAAGTAACCAACGTCCTGGCCGTAGATCACCACGTTGTCATCGCGCTCAAGCATGACATCCATGGCCGAGCGCAGGGCCTGGATCATGGTCATGGTGGTGGTGGACATGGCGGTTTCCAGGTCAATGCTGTTGTTGTGATCGTTCATCTCAGACCCCCAGCTGTTGGCGCTGACGGCGCAGGTGATCGGGCATGTCCTTGTACACGTCCTCGAACATCGAGGCGGCGCTCGGGATCTGGCCGTTGCTCATGGTGCCGTACTGTTCGGCCTGCTTCTGCGCCGTGATGACCTCGGCTTCGAACTCGGCGGTAGTCGCCTGGTGTTCGTCTTCGGACCACTGGCCGATATAGATCAGGTGCTGCTTGAGGCGGGCGATCGGGTCGCCCAGCGGGAAGTGGCTCCAGTCATCGGCCGGGCGGTATTTGGACGGGTCGTCGGAGGTCGAGTGCGGGCCGGCGCGGTAGGTGACCCATTCGATCAGGGTTGGGCCCAGGCCGCGGCGGGCGCGTTCGGCAGCCCAGCGCGAGGCCGCGTAGACCGCGACGAAGTCATTGCCGTCGACCCGTAGCGAGGCGATCCCGCAGCCCACACCACGGCCTGCAAAGGTAGTCGATTCACCGCCGGCGATGGCCTGGAAGGTGGAGATCGCCCACTGGTTGTTGACCACGTTGAGGATCACCGGCGCGCGGTACACGTGGGCAAAGGTCAGCGCGGTGTGGAAGTCGGACTCGGCGGTGGCGCCGTCACCGATCCAGGCCGAGGCAATCTTGGTGTCGCCCTTGATCGCCGAGGCCATGGCCCAACCGACCGCCTGCACGAACTGGGTGGCGAGGTTGCCGCTGATGGTGAAGAAGCCGGCTTCGCGCACCGAATACATGATCGGCAGCTGGCGACCCTTGAGCGGGTCGCGCTCGTTGGACAGCAACTGGCAGATCATTTCGACCAGCGACACGTCGCGGGCCATCAGGATGCTTTGCTGGCGGTAGGTGGGGAAGCACATGTCGCTGCGGTTGAGTGCCAGCGCCTGGGCGCTGCCAATGGCTTCCTCGCCCAGGCTCTGCATATAGAAGGACATCTTCTTCTGGCGCTGGGCAACCACCATGCGGCTGTCGAAAATGCGCGTCTTGAGCATGGCGCGCATGCCTTGGCGCAGCACCTGCGGGTCGATGTCGGCGGCCCACGGGCCGAGCGCGTTGCCGTGCTCGTCGAGCACGCGCACCAGGCTGTTGGAGAGGTCTGCGGTGTCGGCAGGCTCGACGTCGATCGGCGGTTTACGGACTTGACCTGCATCGTTCAGACGCAGGTAGGAAAAATCGGTCTGGCAGCCTGGCCGGCCGGTAGGCTCGGGCACATGCAAACGCAGGGGGGCGTACTCGTTCATGCTGTTTACGCTCGCTCGGATGTTGTTTTTGTGAGCTTTGAAGCGGTCGCCGCTGACTACTGGCTTGTGACCGTTAGGTCAGCGCTAATTACATGGTAGAGGGACGGCAGGAGAATTTTTCTCTCATGTTCATTGCGTTTGTCCGTGGGGGCAGATAAACATTCCGGATAAACACAAGAATCAGGTGAATTTGTCTCATGCGTAAACTGGATCGCACGGATATCGGCATTCTTAACAGCCTGCAGGAAAACGCCCGGATCACCAACGCCGAGCTGGCGCGCTCGGTCAACCTGTCGCCGACGCCGTGCTTCAACCGAGTCAAGGCGATGGAGGAGTTGGGAGTGATCCGCCAGCAGGTCACCTTGCTTTCGCCCGAAGTGCTCGGGCTGGACGTCAACGTGTTCATCCATGTCAGCCTGGAAAAGCAGGTAGAGCAGTCGCTGCACCGCTTTGAAGAGGAGATCGCCGAGCGCCCGGAGGTGATGGAGTGCTACCTGATGACCGGTGACCCGGACTACCTGCTGCGGGTACTGCTGCCGAGTATCCAGGCGCTGGAACGGTTTCTCGATTACCTGACGCGGTTGCCGGGGGTGGCCAACATTCGCTCCAGTTTTGCCCTCAAGCAGGTGCGCTACAAGACCGCGCTGCCGTTGCCGGCCAATGGCATGACCTTGCGTGAATGAACTGGCGGTTTTTGTTGCCTGGTCTGGCCTCTCTGATGCTGTTCACTTGAGAATGCCGGGGCTGCTGCGCAGCCCATCGCGACACAAGGCCGCTCCCACAATGTCCGCGCTTGTCCTGTAAATGGGGGCATACAGGGTCGGCGTGGGAGCGGCCTTGCGTCGCGATGGGCTGCGCAGCAGCCCCGGCATTCTTAGGTGAACACTATTAGGGCAAGCCAGTTCCTACGGGGTTACGGCCCGCACGATCACCCGCTTGATATTTTAAACACCCCGGGCTTATGTTGTGCTCGTTGCCGTCCCGGCATGCGAAAACAACAAGGACAGTGTCATGACGACCGAAAGCCTGCGCTCCCTCAGCGAGCACCTGGCGGACATTGATGAGATCGAATGTGTAACCCCAGACCTCAATGGCGTACCGCGTGGCAAGGTGATGACTGCCGAGGGCTTCCTCGAAGGGCGACGCCTGCAGATGGCGCGCGGGGTGTTGCTGCAATGCATCATGGGCGGCTACCCGCCTGCGAAATTCTACGGCAGCGACGACGGTGACCTGGCCTTGCTGGCCGACCCGGCACAGATCCATCGCCTGCCGTGGAGCGACGACCCGCGTGCCCTCGCCATCTGTGATGCCAACGAGCTCGACGGCACCTCATCGGCGCTGTCCACGCGCGGCCAGCTCAAGGCGGTGATCGCCCGTTATGCCGCCCTTGGCCTGGCACCGGTAGTCGCTACCGAGCTGGAGTTTTTCGTTTTCGCGGCCAATGCCGACCCGCTCCAGCCGTTCCAGCCGCCGCTGGGCAAGGATGGCCGGCGTGAACTGGGCCATTCGGCGTTCAGCGTCAGCTCCAACAATGGCCTGCGGCCGTTCTTCAGCGAGGTCTACCGCTGCATGGCGGCGCTCGGCCTGCCGCGCGACACCTTCATGCACGAGATGGGCGTCAGTCAGTTCGAGATCAACCTGTTGCATGGTGATCCGCTGCTGCTGGCTGACCAGACCTTTCTGTTCAAGCACCTGCTCAAGGAGGTCGCACTCAAGCATGGCTTGATCGTGGTGTGCATGGCCAAGCCGCTGGCGCGCACGCCGGGCAGCTCGATGCACATCCACCAAAGCCTGGTCGAGATTACCAGCGGGCGTAATGTATTCAGCGACGAGGCGGGGCAGGCCAGTGAGACCTTCCAGCACTTCATTGGCGGGCTGCAGGCGTGCATGGCCGACTTCACGGCGTTGTTCGCCCCCAACGTCAACTCCTACCAGCGTCTCTGTCATCCGTATGCCTCGCCGAACAATGCCTGTTGGTCTGAAGACAACCGCGCGGCGGGCCTGCGCATTCCGGCCAGTGCGCCAATTGCGCGGCGTGTCGAGAACCGCTTGCCGGGCGCTGATGCCAACCCGTACCTGGCGATCGCCGCCAGCCTCGCTGCCGGCCTGCATGGCATCGAACAGCGCTTGCAGCCTGCCGCGGCGATCCAGGGCGAATTCACCGTGCCGGAGCACCTGAGTCTGCCCTGCACCCTGCATGCGGCACTGGCGCGGCTCAAGCACAGCACGCTTGCGCGGGAACTGTTCGGCAGTGAGTTCATCGAAGGCTATGTCGCGACCAAGACCCTCGAGCTGAGCGACTTCTTTGATGAAATCACGCCCTGGGAACGGCGCGTGCTGGCGGCTCAGGCCTGATCGCGACACAACTGGCACTGGACACGTCCCTGCGGCTTTATTTGCGCCGCAGGGCCTGCGCCTCCGTGCATTTGCCCTTATGCTTGCGAGCACTATCCTCCACCTGACCAGGGAGCCCTTCGGGACGCATGCGACAGATCTGGAAGTCTTTTCGTTCGCTGTATTTCGCCGCCTTGATGATGCTGATCGGCTCGGGCCTGTTAAGTACGTACCTGGCCCTGCGCCTGGCTGCCGACAATGTCGACAGCCTGTGGATTGGTGCATTGATGGCGGCCAACTATTTTGGTTTGGCACTGGGCGGCAAGATTGGCCACCGGCTCATCGCCCGGGTCGGGCATATCCGGGCCTACGCCACCTGTGCCGGGATCGTCGGAGCGGCGGTGCTCGGCCATGGGCTGACTGACTTGTTGCCGGTCTGGGTCGGACTGCGGATCATTGTTGGCCTTGGCATGATGTGCCAGTACATGGTCATTGAAAGCTGGCTCAACGAGCAGGCTGATGCCAAGCAGCGTGGCGCCGTGTTCAGTGGCTACATGATCGCCTCGTACCTGGGCCTGGTGCTCGGTCAGTTGATCCTGGTGGTGCATCCCGAACTGGGCCCTGAGCTGCTGATGCTGGTCGCCATGTGCTTTGCGCTGTGCCTGGTGCCGGTGGCAATGACCCGGCGGATTCACCCGGCGCCGTTGCGCCCGGCGCCGATGGAGCCGAAGTTCTTCATCAAGCGCGTACCGCAGTCGCTGAGTACGGTGCTGGGAGCGGGCTTGATCGTCGGTTCGTTCTACGGCCTGGCGCCGCTGTATGCGGCCAATCAAGGGCTGAGCACCGAGCAGATCGGTCTGTTCATGGGGTGCTGCATCTTTGCCGGGCTGGTGGTGCAATGGCCACTGGGCTGGTTGTCTGATCGCTACGACCGTGCGGTGTTGATCCGCACGGCGGCGGGCGGGCTGGCGTTGGCGGCGTTGCCGCTGGCGATTCTGCCTAGCGTGCCGTTGGAAATGCTGTTCGGCATCGGCTTTGTGATTTCCCTGCTGCAGTTCTGCCTGTATCCGCTGGCCGTGGCGTTTTCCAACGACCATGTCGAAAGTGAGCGGCGTGTGTCGCTGACGGCCATGTTGCTGGTGACTTATGGCGTGGGCGCCTGTATCGGGCCGTTGGCGGCCGGTGTGCTGATGAAGGTGCTGGGCCCGCAGATGCTTTATGCGTTCTTCCTGTTTTTCGCGTTGGTGCTGGTCTGGCGGATTCGGCCGAAGGCGGTCACTGGGTTGCACCAGGTTCAGGATGCTCCGTTGGGTCACGTGGCGATGCCGGCGGCAGGTTCGCCGTTGTCGGCGGCACTCGACCCGCGGGTTGATGAGCAGACGGTGCAGGATGTGATGCAGGCGCCGATTGGGGCGGAGGATACCGAAGAAGAACAGGAGCAGGGTGTGGGGCCTGAGCCTGAGGTGGGCAAGGTCAGCTGAGTTCGCCGTGGGCTTGGGTGGTCTGGCTGGCTTAGGAATTGTGGGCTTATCCATTTGATGGGGTGGCTTTTCTGGCCTCTTCGGCCCTTACGGCGGGTCACTTTTTTTCTTGGAAAAAAGTGACCCAAAACCGCTTGCTCCCACATACGGCCCTCCGCTCCGGTCTTGCTCCTGAAGTCGCCAAGTTACGGGTGGCGTCTGGGCTGGCGTTGTCTTCGATAGTGGCAGGTGTGGTGGATGTTCGGGCCTCTTCGCGGGGCAAGCCCGCTCCTACAGGGATTGCGCCGAATTCAAAGTCTGCGCCCATCCTGTAGGAGCGGGCTTGTCCCGCGAAGAGGCCGGTACTGCCAATGCAAATCGCAGGGCGCAGCCCTGCCAGCCACACCGCAATTCCGCTGGTAAATAAACAAAGCGAGAGCGCAGCGATTCGCCAGCCGTTGCCCTGGCTGTTGATCTTGATCTTGCTCTTGATCTACAGCGACTTCAGGAGGCCGAGCGCAGGTCTTGCGCAGGGAGGTGGAGGCCATGGATGGCCGGAAAGCGCTGAGGCCCAGGATGGGCCGTACAGCGCGGTCCTCCCGGAGCAAGACCGGAGCGAGGGAACCCCGAAGCGCAGCGTAGGGGCCGGATGCAGGAGCAAGCGGTTTTTGGTTACTTTTTTCCAAGAAAAAAAGTGACCCGCCGTAAGGGCGGAAGGGGCCAGTGGCGCCACCACATCAAATGGATAAGCCCCAAGCTACCAGGCCAGAGCCAAAGCCAAGACCAATACCCACCATCCCCACCAATCCGTAAAAAACCCAAAAAAAAACCACCCGAAGGTGGCATTTTTCATGTCAGCACAAAAATCAGTAATCGTCCTTGTCAAACCGCCGCGCCTCACGCTGCAGCTGGTAGACAAAACTCTCGATCTTGCGCTGCGACTGGCCAGTGAGGTTATGGAACCGCACCCCAGCAAACGTGGTGTTGATGCGCTCTTCAAAGTGCAGATGACGCAGCTCCACCATCACATCGCTCAACCCCAACGGATTACCCGCCTTGAACCGCTCGTAAACCTGGCCCAGCTGCAAGCGCTGTTCGACATCGCCGTCAAAACGCATCTTGCAACCAGTGGCAGAGATGTCCAGCAGCTTGCCGCGCAGCGCCCCATTGCCCTTGAGGTGAGTGCCATCCAGGATAACGTCGACCAGTTGCGACAGCTTAAGCGCCGCGCGGAAAGCATTGCGCCGCTGGTGGTACACCACTTCTTCGGGCAGCGGCCCGCGATAGCTGCGGTGACCGTCAACTTCAGAAATGGTCAGGGGAGTGTTGCATTCCCAGGCAATACGCACCCCGTCATGAAAGCCTTCGACGCGGAACGGCTCGCCGTTCTCGATAAACTTTTCACCGTCACGCGGGATCAGTTCATCGAATGCCAGGGTGTTGCTGTCACGGTCCACATGCACCACGTAGCTCTGGAACCGCTGGCTGCGTTCATGGAAGGTGATGATCAGCGGATCGTGGCTATCCAGCAGCTGGCGCAGGTTGGCCGTGATCTCCAAAGGAGTGCTCAGCACCTTTGGGGGCTGGGGAGCATCGGATTCATTGAACACGGGTTATCAATCTCCAGGCAAATACGACACACGCAAGTAACGGCATTTTGCCAGTATGTTCCGTGCCATGATAGAAAAAATCAAACTTGGCTGATCGCCCGAGGCTTGGCCATTGGCGAAGTCGCGCCACGGCTGTCGTACAGCGACGGGGAATCGCCGCCGTTGAGGATTCTGATCTGGTTGGCCGTAGCGGCCTGCTGGACCTGGATGATCCGACCGTTGGTCTCGTTGATCTGCTGGCAGGCGTCCATCAGCTGGGTAAGGACGGCGAGCTGCTGCATGATCAGTTCGCCATTCGGCGATTGCTCGGCCACGGCCTGTACGCCTGCACGATTGGCGCTCAGGCCAAGGCTGGCAAGCAGGTTGTTGCGGCGCTGGCCCTGCTGCTCGAGCAACACGATCAACGACTGCTTGCGCGCGAGGATCTGCTCCAGCGCGGCCATGTCGCGGCCATGCAGGGCGACTGCTTCGCTTTGCAGCAGTTCCAGCAGCTCCTGGGTAGGCGCGATGTCGTCTTCGATCAATTGCAGCAGAGTAATGTCGTGCATGGCTGGCTCTTGGGTTATAGCGTCCTTGAAGTCAGCGCGCCGATGGCTTAGCGCTGAGCTTCGAATTCAAGCAGTTTGCTGGCGACCCGGCCGGCATCGACCTGGTAGCTGCCATCTGCAATCGCCTGCTTCAACTCGGCCACGCGGGCGCTGTTGACGGTGGGCTGATCGCGCAGCTTGTCGCTGATCTTTTGCAACTGCTGGGCCTCTTGACTGAGGTGTACTGCCTCTCCGCTGACGTTGGCGCGTGCTGGCGCTTCGCTGGTTTCGCCGGGTTTTTCGGCGGTGCCGGTCGCGCTGGTGCTGCGCACGCCGCCGGTGACGGCCGGAGAGCTATTAAGACGACTGAAGTCGATGACCATGATCAGAAACCCCTGGGTATTTGGACGCTTGCCATGTTTTCGGCCAACCCGAAAAAAACTTTAGGCACGAATGCATAGCCGCTTGTCAGCAAGCTCGCGTAACCCCATTTCTGACACAGTTTAGGTAAAGCGGTTCCTTCCCGCCAGCCTTGTTACATCGCCACCTCGACCTGCCCGGGCGCTGTCACCCGAGCCTTGATCACCCGTTTGGAGTTCAGGTTGCGGACTCGGATCTGTTCACTCAGGCCGCCCTTGGCCAACGCCTCGCCGGGCATGCGCACGCTCAACGTGCCGCTGCGGGCAATGATCACCACCTGGTCGCCCTTGCGTACTACGTCGGCCTGTTCCAGGTGTTGCGGGGTGAGTACCTGGTCAAGTACGGCAGGGCGCAGCAGTTTCATCCCCACGGCCTGGTCCAGGCTGCCGAGAAACCCCTGGCTGAGCGTGCCAACGTCGCGCTCGCGCAGGGTCACGTCGTTTTCACCTACCACACTCTCGCGCCTGAGCGGGCGGGCCATCACCACCACCTCGCGGTACAGCTTGACCTGCGCCGGAACGAACACGGTCCAGGGCGCACTGCTGTCGCAACGTACCCGCACCGTCACCCGTCCCAAAGGTTGTGCCGGGCTTTCCAGCGAAGCGTCAAGCGCTTGGCTGCACAGCGGCATGCGCAGGCGCGGGTCGAGGTTGTTCACCTGGATCTCGTAACGCCCCTGCGTCTGCGTGCTCGCCAGATAATCCTCGACAGTGAACTCAAGAAACCCTTGGGTGACACCGATAAGCTGTTCAGGCAAGGTGATCGCATCTGCCAGCGCGCGAGCGCTGGGTGCCAGCAGGCAAAGCACGGCCAGTGGGCCAGCCAGCAGGCGCGTCAGTCGTCGGGAAAATGGCGTTTTCGTATACATGACGCTAAAAAAAGCAAAGCCCGTGCCGACTTTAATAGGCAGGCAGAAACGTTAAGGAGTCTGGCATGGCTGGTGTTATGGATTCGGTCAACCAGCGCACGCAGCTGGTTGGGCAGAATCGTCTGGAACTCTTGTTGTTCCGCCTCAATGGCTCGCAGCTGTATGGCATCAATGTGTTCAAGGTCCGCGAGGTGCTGCAGTGCCCGGACCTGACCGTGTTGCCCAAGTCTCATCCGGTGGTGCGCGGCGTCGCCAATATTCGCGGGGCGACCATCCCGATCCTCGACCTGTCGATGGCCACCGGCTTGCCCGGGCTGCAGGAAGAGACCCGCAAGAGCTTCGTCATCATTACCGAATACAACACCAAGACCCAGGGCTTCCTGGTCCACTCGGTCGAGCGCATCGTCAACATGAACTGGGAGGAGATTCATCCGCCACCCAAGGGCACCGGCCGTGACCATTACCTGACAGCGGTCACCCGGGTCGACAATCGCATGGTCGAGATCATCGACGTGGAAAAGGTCCTGGCCGAAGTCGCGCCGTCGTCCGAGTCGGTGTCGGCCGGCGTGGTGTCTGCCGAGGTGCAGGACCAGGCCGTGCTGCTGCGGGTGCTGGCTGTCGATGACTCGTCGGTCGCCCGCAAGCAGGTCAGCCGCTGCCTGCAGACGGTCGGCGTCGAGGTGGTGGCGCTCAATGATGGTCGGCAGGCGCTGGACTACCTGCGCAAGCTGGTCGACGAGGGCAAGCGTCCGGAAGAAGAGTTCCTGATGATGATCTCGGACATTGAAATGCCAGAAATGGATGGCTATACCCTCACGGCAGAGATTCGCAGTGACCCGCGCATGCAAAAATTGCACATCGTCCTGCATACTTCACTGTCTGGGGTGTTCAACCAGGCCATGGTCAAGAAGGTCGGCGCCGACGACTTCCTGGCCAAGTTCAAACCGGACGACCTGGCCCAGCGGGTAGTCGACCGGATCAAGGCGACGCATTGAAACGGCCGGGGCATGTCCCCGGCCCCAGCAATTGAATAGAGGCGGCAGTAGTGTCTACGGGTAATTTGGATTTCGAACAGTTCCGGGTCTTCCTGGAGAAAGCCTGTGGCATCTTGCTGGGTGAGAATAAGCAGTACCTGGTCTCGAGCCGTCTCAACAAGTTGATGGAGCAGCAGGGTATCAAGTCGCTGGGCGAGCTTGTCCAGCGCATCCAGAGCCAGCCGCGCAGCGGCCTGCGCGAGCAGGTGGTCGACGCCATGACCACCAACGAGACGCTCTGGTTTCGCGATACCTACCCGTTCGAAGTGCTCAAGAACAAGGTTATCCCGGAGTTCATCAAGGGTAATCCGGGGCAGCGTCTGCGGATCTGGTCGGCGGCGTGCTCTTCGGGGCAGGAGCCGTATTCGCTGTCGATGGCCATCGACGAGTTCGAGCGCAGTAACCTCGGCCAGTTGAAGATGGGTGCGCAGATTGTTGCCACTGACTTGTCGGGCACCATGCTGACCAACTGCAAGAGCGGCGAGTACGACAGCCTGGCGATTGCGCGTGGCTTGTCGCCGGAGCGCCTGCAGCGTTACTTCGATCCCAAGGGGGCGGGGCGTTATGCGATCAAGGCGCCGATTCGCAGCCGGGTCGAGTTTCGCTCGTTCAACCTGCTCGACAGTTATGCGGCGCTGGGCAAGTTTGATGTGGTGTTCTGCCGGAACGTGTTGATCTACTTCTCGGCGCAGGTGAAGAAAGACATCTTGTTGCGTATTCACAGCACGTTGAAGCCTGGCGGGTATCTGTTCCTGGGGGCTTCCGAAGCGCTCAATGGCTTGCCGGATCATTATCAGATGGTTCAGTGCAGTCCTGGGATCATTTACCAGGCCAAGTGATTGGACTGATGAAAAAAACCGGCGTCGTCAGGCGCCGGTTTTTTTTGGCCTCGCGCCTGGCTTAAGCGCCTGGGGCTGCTTTGCAGCCCTTTCGCGACACAAGGCCGCTCCCACAGGTACTGCGCGGTCCCCCCTGTGGGAGCGGCCTTGTGTCGCGAAAGGGGCGCAAAGCGCCCCCAGCATTACCGGCTCCCACGAAGAAATCAGCGAAACCACGGAACCCGATTGCCTGGCGTCAATTTTTTGGATTGCCGCTTTTGCCGCTCAGTGATTGCCGCTCGCCACTCGCCAAGCGGAAGCACTTTGCCGCTTTTCTGGCATGGCAGAGTGCCGCGTAGCTGGCAATGTCCCGGTTTACGTGGCTTCGGCCTGGTTGGCACAGGCCTTGCTATAGCTTGACCAACGACATTCCGGTCAACCGTCGAAGGTTTTCAGACATGAGCATCAGTTTCGACAAGGCGCTTGGCATTCATGAAAAGGCCCTGGGCTTCCGCGCGCAGCGCGCCGAAGTGCTGGCCAACAACATTGCCAACGCCGATACGCCCAATTACAAGGCGCGTGACATGGACTTCTCTTCGGTGCTCGCCGCCGAGTCCGACAAGCAGCAGAAAGGGCGCATTGCCCTGGACCGGACCAATACCCGGCACATCGAGGCACAAGGCCTGGCCATGGCCGACGATAGCCTGCAGTACCGCACGCCGATGCAGCCTTCGATCGACCAGAACACCGTCGACGCCCAGATCGAGCAGTCCAACTACGCAGAAAACGCGATCGGTTTCCAGGCCAGCTTCACCTTGCTCAACAGTAAATTCAAAGGGCTGGTATCGGCCCTGCGCGGAGAGTGACCATGTCCCTTGCCAACGTTTTCAACATCGCCGGTAGCGGCATGAGTGCGCAGAATACCCGCCTCAACACTGTCGCCTCGAACATCGCCAACGCCGAGACCGTTTCGTCGAGCATCGACCAGACTTACCGCGCGCGTCACCCGGTGTTCGCCACCACCTTCCAGCAGGCCCAGGGCGGCGTCGGGCAATCGCTGTTCGAAGACCAGGGCGAGGCCGGCCAGGGCGTGCAGGTCATGGGTATCGTCGAGGATCAGAGCAATCTGGAAGCCCGCTACGAGCCCAACCATCCGGCGGCGAACAAAGACGGCTACGTCTATTACCCGAACGTCAACGTGGTCGAGGAAATGGCTGACATGATTTCCGCCAATCGCTCGTTCCAGACCAACGCCGAGCTGATGAACACCGCCAAGACCATGATGCAGAAAGTGCTGACCCTGGGTCAGTGATAAGGAATCAGGACCATGGCTATCGATAGCACTTCGCTCAATGACGTCCTCGCGGCGTCGGGTGTCAGCACCGGCACCAAGAAGACCGCCACCAACACTGCATCTCAGACCGGCACCGATACCCTCGGCAAAGACGCGTTCCTGCAGCTGCTGGTTACCCAGATGCAGCACCAGAACCCGCTGGACCCACAGGACAACGGCGAGTTCGTGGCGCAGTTGGCGCAGTTCAGCAGTCTCGAGGGGATTACCTCGCTGAACGATTCGGTCAATACCATCACCAGTTCGCTGGGCTCGTCCCAGGCCTTGCAGGCATCGTCGCTGGTGGGGCGCTCGGTGGTCGTGCAGAACGACAAGGCCGTGGTCGACACCAGCGAGAGCTTCAACGCGCAGTTTGTGGTGCCGCAGTCGATCAGCGAAGCGAAGATCACCATCAAGGACAAGGACGGCAACACCGTCAAGACCATCGAGATGGGC
The DNA here is from genome assembly GCF_017875955.1 of Pseudomonas sp. BP8. Lineage (GTDB taxonomy): Bacteria > Pseudomonadota > Gammaproteobacteria > Pseudomonadales > Pseudomonadaceae > Aquipseudomonas. The sequence goes on from NZ_JAGINK010000001.1 coordinate 2,201,855, forward strand.
GAGCAGGCGGCTGGTTACGCCGACTTCATCTGGGATGGCACCAATTCGAGTGGCGAGAAGGTCGACCCGGGTACCTACACCTTCACTGCCAGCACCACCGTGGACGGCCAGTCGGTGCAGATGAATACCCTGCTGCCGGCGAAAGTGACCAGCGTCAGCTTTAGTGCCTCCGGCGAAATGGTGCTGAACCTGGCCGGGCTAGGGAAGGTTTCCCTGTCCGACGTACAAACCATCGGGATCTAAGGCCGACTAGACGGCAACAGGAGCAATTACATGTCTTTCAATATCGGTCTTAGCGGTCTGTACGCAGCCAACAAGCAACTTGACGTTACTGGCAACAACATCGCCAACGTCAACACCACCGGTTTCAAATCGTCGCGCGCCGAGTTCGCCGACGTCTATGCCGGCGCCAACCGCCTGGGCGTGGGCAAGAACCAGATCGGCAACGGCGTACGCCTGGCAGCGGTCTCCCAGCAGTTCACCCAGGGTGACATCAACAACACCGGCAACGTGCTGGACATGGGGATTCAGGGGCAGGGCTTCTTTATCCTCAACGACAACGGCTCGAAGATGTACACCCGTGCCGGTGCCTTCCAGACCAACAAAGACAACTTCGTGGTCACCGCCGACGGCATGCGCCTGCAAGGCTATGCTGCGGACACGGCCGGCAACATCCAGAAGGGTTCGCTAACCGACCTGAAGATCGACACTTCGGCACTGCAACCCAAGGCTACCAGCCTGATCGACCAGGGGCTGAACCTGAACTCCTCGGCAGCGTCGATCCCGTTCCAGATCTTCGACAACAGCACCCCGCCGGTCATGGCCGCGTTCAATCCGGCTGATCCGACCACCTACACCCAGGCGTTCACCAGCAAGGCCACCGACAGTGCCGGTGTCGAGCACGACGTCCAGCAGTACTACCGCAAGACCGGCACCAACCAGTACACCATGTACACCCTGGTCGACGGCCGCAACCCCTACGATCCAAGCAGCACCGCGCCGCTGTCGGGCACCATCAACTACAACAATGATGGCTCCATCAGCTCGATGACTGCCGACACCACCGGTGTACCGGCGGGCGCTTCGTTCACGGTCAACAACAACGCCTTCAGCATGGTTGGCTGGGTGCCGGCCGAGCAGGATGTCAATGGTGACTGGGTAGCCAGTGGCGCCACTGGCGCTGCGGGTGGTATCTCCCTGGCGACCAGCAACCTGCCGGTGATGGTCGCCAACAAGGCCTTCGATCCGTCCGATGAAACGACGTACAGCAAGTCGTTCCCGACCAAGGTCTTCGACAGCCAGGGTAACGAGCACACCCTCGAGCAGTTCTACCGCAAGACCAGCACCAACGAGTGGACCTTGTACACCTTGGTTGATGGTCGCAATCCGTTCAACCCGGCCAGCACCGAGCCGCTGGTGGGCACCATCAACTTCAACAGCGACGGCAGCGTCAACTCGATGACTGCGGACAACACCGGGCATCCGGCAGGCTCTTCGTTCACGGTGACCAACAGCGTCTTCAGCATGGTCGGCTGGGTGCCTGCGGTTGAAGATCCGGCCGGTGTATGGGGTTCCAATGGTGCGGTAGGCGATGCCGCTGGCATGCGTCTGTCGATGAACAGCACCACCTCCTACAACACCGAGAGCGCACGCATGTCGCAATCTCAGGACGGTTATGCCACTGGCATCCTGTCCAGCCTGAGCATCGACTCGACCGGCGTACTGTTCGCCAGCTTCAGCAACTCGCAGTCGCGCGCTGTTGGTCAGGTGGCCATCGCCAGCTTTGCCAACGAGCAAGGTCTGCAGCAACAGGGCGGTACCCGCTGGACTGAAACCTACACCTCCGGCATCCCTGGTATCGACTCGCCGAAGACCGGCACGCTGGGCAGTGTCGAGTCCAACGCATTGGAAGGCTCCAACGTCAACCTGACCCAGGAGCTGGTCGAGTTGATCAAGGCGCAGAGCAACTACCAGGCCAACGCCAAGACCATCTCCACCGAAAGCACCATCATGCAGACCATCATTCAGATGGCCTGATGAGTTGCTGAAGCAGGCGTAATCACAGACCCCTTGATCGCAAGGGGTCTGTCGTTTTTGAGGAGCAGCTCATGAAGTACCTTATCGTCGCCTGTGCTGCTGCGCTGTTTCTGCTCCAGGCGCAGGCCGGGACTGCACCATGGTGGCGTTGGGAGAGCCAGGCCGATGGGCGCCTAGTGTGCTCGCAGTGGTCGCCGGGGGAGGGCTGGAAGCGCTTTGCCGGGCCTTACACCAATGGCGGCTGCCGAGCGCCGTAGGCATGGGCTGCGCAGCGGCCCCGGCAGGTCCAAGTCGTGCGCAGTGCCAACGGCCGCGCATTGACCTGATCCCAAGCGGGTTTGCCGTCCCCGGCAACATGGCGCCGGATATCCGGCGGCCGTCTTTCCCTGACTCGCCTTAAAACCCCGTATTCACTGGCTTTTTCATCTTTTTTGAAAGTTGGTTCGGAACTTGCTTTGTTGCCTGCACAGCAGCGGCGAGCGGCAAACGATCGCCAGTGCAGCGGAGAATGACTGTGGACAAGATGCTTTACGTGGCCATGACCGGCGCCAGCCAGAACGCGCTCGCGCAGAAGGCCCACGCCAACAACCTGGCGAACATTTCCACCAACGGCTTCCAGCGTGACCTCGAGCAGGCGCGTTCGATGCCGGTGTTTGGTGACAGCTTTCCGTCGCGCGCGTTTGCCCTGAGCGAGCGCCCGGCCACCGACTTCAGCGCCGGTGCCCTGGTTGAAACCGGGCGCGAACTGGACGTCGCGGTCAGCGGCAACGGCTTTATCGCCGTGCAGGCACCCGACGGCAGCGAGGCCTATGTGCGTACCGGTAGCCTGAACATCGACGCCCTCGGTGTGCTGCGTGCCGGCAACGGCATGCCGGTGATAGGCAATGGCGGCCCGATCGCCATTCCGCCCGAGCAGAAGGTCGAGGTCGGCGAAGACGGCACCATCAGCATTCGCGCCATGGGCGAGGATCCGCGGGTGATGGCCGAAGTCGACCGGATCAAGCTGGTCAACCCCGACATCAAAGGCCTGACCAAAGGCCTGGACGGCATGATCCACACCACCAGCGGCCAGCCGGCCGATGCCGACATCAACGTCAAGGTGGTCTCGGGCTTCCTTGAGTCGAGCAACGTCAACGCCGTCGAAGAGATGACCTCGGTGCTGGCGCTGTCCCGTCAATTCGAACTGCACGTCAAGATGATGAACACGGCCAAGGAAGGCGACGAAGCCATGGCGCGTGTTTTGCAAATCGGCTAATCACATTTGAACGGGTGCCGTAAAACAGGCGCACGAGGAGAACACTATGCTTCCGGCTCTTTGGGTCGCTAAAACCGGTCTGTCCGCCCAGGACACCAACCTGACGGTCATTTCCAACAACCTGGCCAACGTCTCGACCACCGGCTTCAAACGTGATCGCGCCGAGTTCCAGGACCTGCTCTACCAGGTCAAGCGCCAACCAGGTGCCCAGTCGACCCAGGACAGCGAACTGCCGTCGGGCCTGCAGGTCGGTACCGGTGTGCGCATTGTCGGCACCCAGAAAAACTTCCAGGTCGGCAGCCTGCAGACCACCGAGAACCCGCTGGACATGGCCGTCAACGGTCGCGGTTTCTTCCAGGTGCTGCAGCCCGACGGTACCGTCTCCTACACCCGTGACGGTACTTTCCACCTGAACTCCGATGGCCAGGTCGTCACTGCCAACGGCTTCGCCCTGGAGCCGGCCATCGTCGTGCCCAACGATGCCCAGACCTTCACCGTTGGCCAGGATGGCACCGTGTCGATCACCATCGCCGGTAACCCGGCTGCGCAGGTCATCGGCAACATCCAGACCGCCGACTTCATCAACCCGGCCGGCCTGCAGGCGATGGGCAACAACCTGTTCCTGGAAACCGCTGCCAGTGGCGCGCCGCAGGTGGGTACGCCGGGCCTGAACGGCTTTGGTACGACCCTGCAGCAGACCTTGGAAAACTCCAACGTCAGCACCGTTGAAGAGCTGGTCAACATGATCACCACTCAGCGTGCCTACGAGATGAACTCCAAAGTCATCTCCACCGCCGACCAGATGCTGTCGTTCGTCACCCAGCAGCTGTAATCCCTGAGGTCGCTGTTGCAGCGTCTGTTCCACCGTGAGGTAAGTGTCATGAAGCGTCTGTTGTCCGTATTCGCCCTGGGGGGGGCGGTGTTGTTGGCCGGTTGCGTCGGTCCGACGCCCAAACCCAACGACCCGTACTACGCGCCGGTGTTGCCGCGCACCCCATTGCCGGCGTCGGCCAACAACGGTTCGATCTACCAGGCCGGTTTCGAACAGGACATGTACGGCGACCGCAAGGCGTTCCGGGTCGGTGACATCATCACCATCACCCTGAACGAGCGCACCTCGGCCAGCAAGAGCGCCAACTCGCAGATCGACAAGGACAGCACGGCCAACATCGGCCTGACCTCGTTGTTTGGCGCGATCCCCAACACCAATAACCCGTTGGGCAGTGGCGACCTGTCGCTCGATGCCGGCTACAGCGGCAGCCGTGCGACCAAGGGCGACAGCAAGGCGGCCCAGGGCAATACCTTGACCGGCTCGATCACCGTCACCGTGGCCGAAGTGCTGCCCAACGGCATCATTGCCGTGCGCGGCGAGAAGTGGATGACCCTCAATACCGGTGACGAACTGGTACGCATCGCCGGATTGATCCGCGCCGATGACATCGCGACCGACAACACCGTGCCATCGACCCGTATTGCCGATGCGCGCATCACTTATTCGGGTACTGGCTCGTTTGCCGATGCCAGCCAGCCGGGTTGGTTGGACCGCTTCTTCATCAGCCCGCTGTGGCCTTTCTGAGTCTGGATGCCCATGTTCAACATCAGGCAGCTGATTGCCGCAACACTCCTCATGTCCTGTGCGTTCGCCGCTCACGCCGAACGCCTCAAGGACATCGCCAGTATTTCTGGCGTGCGCACCAACCAGCTGATTGGTTATGGCCTGGTGGTGGGGCTCAACGGCACGGGTGACCAAACCACCCAGACCCCGTTCACCCTGCAGACCTTCAACAACATGCTGTCGCAGTTCGGCATCAAGGTACCGGCCGGCTCCGGCAACGTGCAGTTGAAGAACGTCGCCGCGGTGTCGGTGCATGCCGACCTGCCGGCGTTCGCCAAGCCTGGTCAGGTTGTCGACATCACGGTGTCGTCGATTGGTAACTCGAAGAGCCTGCGCGGCGGCAGCCTGTTGATGACGCCGCTCAAGGGTATCGACGGCAACGTCTACGCCATCGCCCAGGGCAACCTGGTGGTGGGCGGCTTCGATGCCGAAGGCCGTGACGGCTCGAAGATCACCGTCAACGTACCGTCGGCCGGTCGCATCCCCGGCGGTGCCAGCGTCGAGCGGGCCGTGCCGAGCGGTTTCAACCAGGGCAACAGCCTGACCCTGAACCTCAACCGGCCAGACTTCACCACCGCCAAGCGCATCGTCGACAAGATCAACGACCTGCTCGGCCCGGGTGTCGCCCAAGCCCTGGATGGCGGCTCGGTCCGGGTCACGGCGCCGATGGATCCGAGCCAGCGGGTCGATTACCTGTCGATTCTGGAAAACCTCGAGATCGATCCGGGCCAGGCGGTGGCCAAGGTCATCATCAACTCGCGTACCGGCACCATCGTCATCGGCCAGAACGTCAAGGTGTCGCCGGCAGCCGTGACCCACGGCAGCCTCACCGTGACCATTACCGAAGACCCGATCGTCAGCCAGCCGGGGCCGTTCTCCAACGGCCAGACCGCCGTGGTGCCACGCTCGCGGGTCAATGCCGAGCAGGAAGCCAAGCCGATGTTCAAGTTCGGCCCGGGGACCACGCTGGATGAAATCGTCCGCGCGGTGAACCAGGTTGGCGCAGCGCCCAGCGACCTGATGGCAATTCTTGAAGCCCTCAAGCAGGCCGGCGCCTTGCAAGCCGACCTGATCGTGATCTGAGGAACCCGCGCATGGACTCCAAGAGCCTGGTCTCGACCCACGCCGACAGCGGCGCCTATACCGACCTCAATCGCCTGACGTCGCTCAAGCATGGTGATCGCGACAGCGAAGCCAATGTGCGCAAGGTAGCCCAGGAATTCGAGTCGCTGTTCATCAGCGAGATGCTCAAGGCGTCACGCAAGGCCAGCGACGTGCTCGCCGCCGATAACCCGATGAACACCGAAACGGTCAAGCAGTACCGCGACATGTACGACCAGCAGTTGGCCGTGAGCATGTCCCGCGAGGGCGGTGGTATCGGTTTGCAGGAAGTCCTGATGCGCCAGCTGTCCAAGCAGAAGGCCCAGGTTGCCACGCCCAATCCGTTCCTGCGTGGCGAGGCCGCTGGCCCGGCGCTGTGGGGTGCCAAGGTGGCCGACCCGGTACACGGCAGTTCAACCACGAGCACACGCAACGACGTCGCGGCGCTCAACTCACGACGCCTGTCCTTGCCGGGCAAGCTCACCGATCGCCTGCTGGCCGGCATCGTGCCGTCGGCGGGTACTCCGGCGGCAACCACCAATAGCGCTGCCATTCCGGCCCGTGATGGGCAAATGGTCAATGGCGTGGTCAAGGGTGACTGGGAGCCGGCGCAGGCCTTTGCCGCGGCCGATGGCGGCACGCGTATTCTCGGTCGCGCCGTGGCCCAGCCGCCGCTGGCGCCGAAGCGGGCCTTTGGCAACAGCGACGAATTCGTCGCCACCATGCTGCCCATGGCCGAGCAGGCCGCCAAGCGGATCGGTGTCGACCCACGCTATCTGGTGGCCCAGGCGGCGCTGGAAACCGGCTGGGGCAAGTCGGTCATGCGTAACGGCGACGGCAGCAGCAGCCATAACCTGTTTGGCATCAAGGCCACGGGCAGTTGGCAAGGCGGCGAAGCGCGGGCGATCACCAGCGAGTTTCGTGACGGGCAGTTCGTCAAGGAGACGGCAGCGTTCCGTTCCTACGATTCCTACCAGGACAGCTTCCACGACCTGGTCAGCCTGCTGCAGAGCAATTCGCGCTATCAAGATGCAGTGAAATCAGCCGATAACCCAGAACAGTTCGTGCGAGAACTGCAAAAGGCCGGGTATGCAACCGACCCGAACTACGCCAGCAAGATCTCGCAGATCGCAAGACAGATGAAGTCGTACCAGAGCTATGCGTCGCTCGGTACTACAACGCAACTATAAGGGTCCGCAACCATGGCGAGTTTGATCAATATTGGCATGTCGGGGCTTGGCGCCGCGCAGTCCGGGATGTACACCCTGGGTAACAACATCGCCAATGCCGATGTCGACAGCTACTCGCGCCAGCAGAACGTGCAGAAGACCAAAGGCGCAGAGCAGCAAGGCAACGTCTACATCGGTACCGGGACCACCCTGGCCGACGTGCGTCGGGTGTACAACGCGTTTCTCGAGAACCAGTTGCGCACGACCACCTCGCTGTCCAGCGACGCCAGCGCCTACCTCAGCCAGATCACCTCGCTGGACGCTTCACTGTCGAGTGCCGACACCGGTATCACCGCCGCACTGCAGAGCTTCTTCAGCGCCATGCAGGACGCCTCTGCCAAACCCAACGAAGATGCCTCGCGGCAGTTGTTGCTGAGCAGCTCGCAGAGCCTGGCCAAGCGTTTCAATACGCTTTCGGCGCAGTTGAACCAGCAGAACAGCAATATCAACAGCAACATGGCCGCGATCGCTACTCAGGTGAACAACCTGACCAAAAGCATCGCCGACCTCAACGATCAGATCGTGCGAGCCAGTGCCGTCTCCGGCCAGCCCAACGACCTGCTTGATCAACGCGATGGTGCGGTGCGCGAGCTGACAGCATTGATCGGCGCTGATGTGGTCGAGCAGAAAAATGGCAACTACGACATCTATCTGAAGAACGGCCAAGCGCTGGTACTGGGCAATACCACCCAGACTATCGGTGTCCAACCGGGTGCGACCGATCCGACCCGCATGAGCCTGGTGCTCAACCGCGGTTCGACCAAGATGGACATCACCAACAGCACCACCGGTGGTGAACTCGGCGGCCTGATTCGCTACCGCAGTGATACCCTCGATCCGGCGCTCAACGAGCTTGGGCGGGTTGCCCTGGTGGTCGCCGATGCGATCAACAGCCAGCTGGCGCAAGGGGTCGACAAGAACGGCGACTTCGGCGCCATTCTGTTCGGCGATATCAACAGCGCCAAGGCAATCAGCGAACGCAGTGTCGCCAAACCGGGCAACAGCGCAGGCTCTGGCAACCTGGATGTGACCATCAAGGACACCGGCAAGCTGACCACCAACGATTACCAGGTGACCTTTACTAGTGCCACCGGTTATTCCGTGCGTCGTTTGCCCGATAACACCGAGATGGGTAGCTACGACCTGGGCCAGACGCCGCCTCCGGTGATCGACGGTTTCAGCCTTTCGCTCAACGGCGCCGCCGTGGCTGCCGGCGACAGCTTCAAGATCACCCCCACTCGCAATGCAGCATCCGACATCGAGTCGGTACTGACCGATCCCAAGCGCCTGGCCCTGTCTGCGCCGCTGACCGGCACCAGTGGCGCGGGCAACAAGGGCACGGGGGTGATCACCCAGCCGACGCTTACCTCAGAGCTGGATATCTACGACCCGACTCAGCTCAATCAGCTGCAGACCGGCCTCAAGTATTCCACCCCGGTGAAGCTGGTGTTCGGCGACAACACCGCCTCGCCGCAAAGCTACACGCTGTACAACGCCAAGGGCGATTCGATCGGCACCGGCACAATCATCCCCGGGCAGGACAACAAGCTGCAGCTGTCGGTGCCGATGGTCGATGCCAACGGTAACGCGCTGGGCAGCAACTTCACCTTCGAGATGAACGTCAACGGCGCGCCGCAGACGGGTGACAGCTTCAGTGTGGCGCTGACCGGCGCAGGCTCGGCCGACAACCGCAACGCCCAGTCGGTGATCGACCTGCAGACCAAGTCGACCGTCGATGTCGGCGCCAATGGCAAGGGCATCAGCATCACTGATGCCTATGCCAAGCTGGTGTCCAATGTGGGTGGCAAGGCCAATCAGGCGAAGATGGACGGTAACGCCACCAGTGCCTTGCAGACCTCTGCACTGGATGGCCGAAATTCGTTGTCGGGTGTGTCGGTCGACGAAGAGGTCGGCAACCTGGTCAAGTTCCAGCAGTACTACACCGCGTCGTCGCAGATCATCAAGGCGGCCCAGGAAACCTTCGCCACCTTGATCAACAGCCTTTAAGGAGCCGTAGACCGTGCGCATTTCTACTTCGCAGTTCTACAACACCAACAGCGCCAATTACCAGAAGAACTTTGCCAACACGGTGAAGACTCAGCAGGAGGCCAGCGACGGCATCCGTGTGCGGACCGGTATGGACGACCCGGTGGGTGCAGCGCGCTTGTTACAGCTGGAGCAGCAGCAGAACATGCTCAAGCAGTATTCGGGCAACATCACCAATGTGCGAAATGCGCTGGGGACTGCCGAGAGCACCTTGAACTCGATCGGTACACTTCTGCAGCGTGTAAATGAACTGGCCGTGAGCTCAGGTAACGGCGCTTTCACTGATGCAGATCGTAAAGCCAACGCGGATGAACTCGCTTCACTGGAAGACCAGTTGTTGACGTTGATGAATAGCAAGGACGAGAGCGGTCAATACCTCTTCTCCGGTTCGAAAGGCGACACCCCGCCCTACGCGCGCAACGCCGACGGGACCTACAGCTATCAGGGCGACCAAGGCAAGCTGAACCTGCAGGTCGGGGACATGATCAGCCTGGCTGCCAACGAGACTGGCTACGACGCGTTCGAGCAAGCGCTCAACACCAGTCGCAGCGAGACCAAGATGACCGCGCCAGCGACGGACGATGGCCGTGTTGGCCTTTCCAATGGTCAGGTATCGGGCAACTCGACCTACAACGATCGCTTCCGCAGTGGAGAGCCTTACAAAATCGAATTCAGCAGCAGCACCGAATTCAAAATCACCGATGCCAACAATAATGACGTGACGCTAGAAGCCAGTCAGGGCGGTAAGTTCGATCCCAATGGTGATAACACCACCATCAGCTTCCGGGGCGTCGACCTACGACTGGACATCACCTACAAGGATGGCGACAAGGGCAACGAAGATGCCGCCATCGCTGGCCATACGTTCAGTCTGAGTTCGAAGGCCGATCAGCTTTCAGGAACCCGCAGCCCGGGTAATGCCTCATCTGAGCAAGTGACTGGCGCGAGCATCACTGACAAGGCTGCGTATAAAGCGGCGTTCCCACCAGGGGGAGCAGTCCTCAAATTTACGGGAACCAGCACTTTCGAACTGTATGCCTCACCGGTTACTACTGATAGCCGCCCGGTCGCTTCCGGTGCATTGGGTGGGCCGAATGGGACTACCGCAACTGTAGCCGGTGTCAGCTTTGAGTTGTCGGGTGCACCAAACGCTGGGGATTCGTTCGCCGTCAAGGTAGAAACGCATCAGACTCAGAACGTGCTCGACACCATCAGCAAGCTGCGTACTGCGCTAACGACACCGCAAGATGCTGACCCGGTGGCGCGGCAGAACTTCCTGGCATCGCTGGATTCGGCTATAGGCAACATTGCAAGTGGCATCAGCCAGGTGTCGTCGTCGATCAGCGCAATAGGTGGGCGTGGGCAGTCGCTGGATGTGCAGGCCGAAACCAATGAAGCGTTGAGCGCTGAGAACGTCAAGACCCAGAGTTCGATTCGTGAAAGTGACCCAGCAGAGGTGATGCTTCGCCTGACGATGCAAACCAACATGTTGCAGGCTTCACTGCAGGCTTACGCGAAAGTTGCGGGGCTATCGTTGGTCAATTACATCTGATTGACGCCTGATCGTGCTAGGCGGCCTGTACACAGATTACCGCCACGGCGTGCCTGATGACATTGAATGTTTTATCGCTAAGTGAGCAACGCGTGAACGCACAACCTCTTGTCTCCATCGCCATCCCAGCGTTCAATCCCGCTTTCTTCCGCCGCACTTTGAGCAGCGCGCTGAACCAGGATTACCCGAACCTGGAAGTCGTCATATGTGATGACAGCCTGGGTCAGGAGATCAAGAAGATTTGCGATGAGCTGAGCGAGACGTCTTCGGTAGCACTGCGTTACGTGCGCAATCCAGGGCGCCTTGGGTTCGCCCGTAACATGCAGGCGTGCCTCGGTCACGCTACAGGGGAGATGGTTAAATTCCTCTGCGACGATGACCTCTTGATGACCCAGTGCATAAGCTTCCAGGTGAGGGCGCTGTGTGATCATGAGCAGGTGAACATGGTGATCAGCCAGCGGCTGGTCTGCGACGCCGATGACATCTTGCTGCCTTCCCGAGCGCTCAACGCAGTGGTCGCTCCGACCACTGCTGTGCTCTATGGTACAGATCTGTTGGCGTGTGTTGCCGAGAATGCAGTCAACCTGTTTGGTGGTATCAGCCACGCACTTTTCCGCCGTGCCCAGGTGGGGGAATACCTGGAGATGTTGGTGCAGGATGGACAGGGCTTTTGTGCGCGATTAGATATGGCGTTGTACATTTGCCTACTGCGTCGTGGGCATTTGGCCAGCCTTGAACAGGTGCTGAGCGTAGAACGGATTCATGCTGGAAGGCTCAGTTATCACGTGGCGATGACTGAGGCGGCCAAGGGTGAGACTGAATGGTTGCAGCAGATGTTGGCCGCGCGAACAGGTGAGCAGGAACCTGCCGAAGGATGGGTGCGTTACTTGCCGATGCCCTCATACACTGGCGGCGTTGAAGATGTGTGGCTAGAGCTGGAAATGCGTAACTTTACTAGCCGGCAAATGGCTTCTTTCAATCAGCAGGTGGGCGCTCAGAGCCTCAGTTTCGTAGAGTTGTACGCTGACTGGCTGGAGTGTCGAACATTGTCTGAGGGGCAGCAACGGCTGTTGCCCAAGCGTGTCGAGCAGTGGCAAAGCCGTCCCCGTATTATGCCGGTAGTGTTCTGCGACGAAGGCGAAGAGCTTGCCCTTCGTGCCACTCTCGATAGCCTGGCTCAGCAGTCATATGCCGCGAGCGATATTCAGGTGCTGGGCACCGGTCAACTGCCCTTATTGACGGTGACGGGGGTACGGCTTCAGCTTCGCCATGAGGATGGCTTCGGTAATGTGAATGCCTGGCTGGCGAACTCATCGGCGGACTGGGTGCTACTGTTGCGCGCGGGAGACCGCCTACATCCCCACGCGCTGGTGATCATGGCAGAGCGCATGGCATTGAATGCCAGCAGCTTATGTCTGTACAGCGATGAAGGTGCTTACAATGGGCGCGAATCGAGCCAGCCGATTTTCAAGCCCGACTTCAATTTGGATCTGATGCGCAGCTTGCCTTACGTAGGTCGACAGCTGGCATTCAACTGCAAGGCGCTGTCTGCCCTGGAAGGTTTTGATACCCAGTTCGGCAGCCTGGCGCCCCATGATGCGATTTGGCGTTTAGTCGAAACTCATGGTTTAACAGCAATCGAGCATATTCCCGAGTTGCTGGTGCAGAGCCAGCATACCTACGCCGACTGGATGCTTGATCCGACAGTCCAAGCCCATGCCGCCGGAGTGGTGCGTGCGCATTTGACGCGCATGGGGGTAGCAGCTGAAGTTGAAGCAGTTGCCAAGAGTATGGCGAGCCGCGTGCACTATCAGCACGAGTTTCAGGCTAGCGTCTCTATTTTGATTCAGGTCGGCAGTGACCTGCTGACGTTGCGCCGTTGTGTCGAGTCGCTGTTTGAGTACACCCATTACAGCAACTATGAAGTGTTGTTGATCGCCAGCGGGGATGAACCTGTTGAAGTGCGTGATTGGCTGATGGCCATGAAGGGTATGGGCAGTCACCAGTTGCGTATACTTGAGGTCGACGTACAGGCGGGGGCGGCAAGCCTGAACCTGGGCGGTGAACACGCGTATGGCGACTATCTCTTGTTGTTTGATGTCGGGTGCGCGCTGTTTGACGCACAGTGGTTGCATGAGCTGATGAGCCAAGCCCAGCGTCCCGAGGTGGGAATAGTCGGGCCGAAACTTTATGCCCGCGATGGTACTGCTGGACCCAGTGCATTGGTCCTGGGTCTGAACGGCCCTGCGGGTAATCCGTTTGCGGGGAATGCGGCTGACGCTGAAAGCTATCTGGGCCGGTCGCGTCTGGTACAGAACTGGAGTGCGTTGAGCCTGGATTGTTTGATGATTCGGCGTGAGCTTTTCAATGAGCTGCAAGGCTTGGATACGCAGGCGCTGCAGCAAAGCTGGTTCGATGCAGATCTGTGCTTGAGGGTGCGTGAGGCAGGCTACCTTGTAGTCTGGACGCCGTTTTCGAGAGTGGCTCGCATGGCCTCTAGCGCACCTAGCAAGGAGCATGTTGACCAGCAGGCCTTTTATCAGCGCTGGCTGCCCACTGTCGCCAATGACCCGGCTTACAATAAGAACTTGAGCCTCATACAAGGGGGCTTCAGGCTCGAGCCAGGGCTGCGTAGTGGTTGGGATCCCTTTATCGCTCGGGTAATGCCGTCGGTTCTGGCGTTACCTTTCAATACGTCCGCTATCGGGCATTATCGGGTCATTCAGCCATTCTCAGAGCTGGAGCGCGCCGGCTGGATTCAAGGACGGATCAGTTATCAGGCAGTCGACCCTATAGCGGCAGAGCGGGAAAAGCCGGATACGATGATCTTGCAACTGCGCTATTCCGCCGACAGCATCAAGGAAATCGCAGAGCTCAAGAAATACTCCAGTGCTCGGCGAATATTCGAAATTGACGATTACGTGATCGAACCGTCTGAAAAAAATGATCACATCCGTAATCGGCCAAAAAATATCGGTGAACTATTGGGTCAAGCGATCGGGCTGTGTGACCGGTTGGTGGTTTCCACGGAGCCACTGGCAGACGCTCTGTCGCATTTGCACCGTGATATTCGGGTTGTTCCGAACATGTTGTCCGCATCACTGTGGACGGGCCTTTCAAGTCAGCGCCAGACGAGCGCAAAGCCGCGAGTCGGATGGGCGGGAGGTACGAGCCATCGTGGTGACCTGGAGCTGATGCTGGGCGTCGTTCGGGCACTTGCAGATGAGGTTGACTGGGTGTTTTTTGGTATGTGCCCGGAAATGCTGCGTCCCTATATCAAGGAATTTCATAAGGGCGTCCCGCTGTCTCAGTACCCGCGCAAGCTGGCCAGTCTTAACCTCGACCTTGCCTTGGCGCCCCTCGAACAAAACCTGTTCAACGACTGCAAGAGCAATCTACGGCTGCTGGAGTACGGTGTTTGTGGCTTTCCGGTGATCTGTACAGACACCAAGGCTTACGACGGTTACCTGCCATGCACTCGGGTCCGCTCAAACACAACCGAATTGTGGCTGGATGCCATTCGTATGCACCTTGCTGACCCAGGCGCTAGCTATATCCAAGGCGATAGGCTTCGCGAAGCGGTATTGCGCGACTACGTGCTTGCGCCGCGCCATCTGCAGCACTGGGCCAACGCCTGGCTTGCCGACTGAATTCCGGCGCCTGGCGTGGCTGGGCGCTAAACCATCATTTGAAACAGGTGTTTTATGAGCGTAATCACTACCGGGGCTCGCAGTGATGTAACCGTCATCCTGCTCGGCCACGAGCAAGCCGATACCCGTGCACGAGCGCATCATTACTACAGCCAAGCAGACGTGCCGTGCGTCGCGCTAGAGTCATTGCATGGCGTCAGTTCGGGCGAGGTTTGCAAAGAGCGTTTGATGCAAGCGCTGGATCAAGTGACGACGCCCTTGGTGGTGCTGAGCCTGGATGCTGACTTCATCCTGCCGGCAGCTTTGGATAATGCAGCCGCGCTCTTGCACGGGGCGTCCCAGGCAATCGGTGCGCAAGGGTATGCCTTGGGTTATGCCACGGCCAATTGCGAGGTGACATATCACAAGGTTGGATCGGCAGTGTTACCTTCGGCCGAACAAAGCGCCCTTAGCCGTCTGCAGGTCTATGCTCAGGCCGCTCAGCAGGCTTGGCGTGCTGTATTGCGTGTATCAGCGCTGAAGGCTGTTTTGACCCATCTGCCAGACGCTGTCGATTTCCCTGCCTGGCGTGTGGGGTTGTCGTACGCGCTGCTGACCCATGGCGAAATCGAGCGTCTCGAGCAAACCGATGTGGTGAGTGAGTATGTGGTGTCCCCGTTATCTGCGACTCAGTTGGAGGAGCGTCTGACATTGGCGCTACGCACGCTGCGTGAGTGGGACTCGGCCGGCGTTGGCCTTTGCAGTGATAACTTCGACGTGCTCAATCGCTTCGTGCGCGACACGTATGGCGCATCAGAACAGCGATTGTTGTTTACCTCGACGTGGAAGAGTGTCGCAGCGGCGCCTGGGCGAGTGTTCGCGCCACAACAGTACGTTGAGATGCCGTATTACCACATTGAGTTGTTCGATAGCTTGGTCGAGTTGGAATTCCTGTGTCATGCCTGGCCGGCTGGCGCGCAGCATTACCGCGCCCTGGAAGGCGCTTGGGTGCGTCAGCGCGAATTGTTGCAGGTGCATGCCAACGACACGCCTGGCAGTCTGCAGCAGCGTTATCTGCAAGCAATGGCGTTAGGCATGTTCAATCGCGAAGTTTGCCTGCGCTTGTCCGGATCATGGGCCGCAGACACCGATGAGCGCCCGGTACGTGAACTGCAGGACTGGTGCCAGCGGTTGGCAGCAATTCCGGCACTTTCTCCTGAGCAAGGGCTGGCCGCGACCCCATCAGGCCATTTGCTCGCGCTGCTCGATACCACAATTCTGGACGATGTCGCTCGTCAGCGTGTGCTGGAGCAACTAGAGCAGTCGCCCCCGCCTCAGCTCGCTTTTGTGGTGCTGGACTTGGGCGATGATGATGCGGGATTACAAGCTACTTTCGATAGTCTGCTAGGCAGTGGTGTACGCAACTTCAAGTTGCTGGTGCTCAAAGCTGGCAAACTGCCGGTGATCACGACTTCCCAAGAAACACTTCATTTTGTTCAAGTCACGCCTGAGAACTGGGTCGCTCATCTGAACCAAGTGATTCACCAATTGCCCAGCGAATGGTTGATGTTGTTGCACGCTGGCGAGCAAGTGCTCGCCGGCGGACTCATGCACCTGCTTTTGGAGTTGGCCGAAGGACCTGCGTGTCAGGCCATTTGTGCCCATGAAGTTCAGCGAGATGATCAGGGACGGTTGCACGACGTGGTACGCCCAGGCGCCGACCTGGACTTGCTGCGCAGTCAACCTGGATTGATGTCTCGGCACTGGCTCATGCGACGTCAGGCAGTGCTTGACGTGGGGGCATACAGCGAAAGCCAGCCGCAAGCCTTGGAGCTCGACCTGCTGCTGCGCCTTGTAGAGGCTCAGGGGATGGCCAGCTTGGCTCATCTGGATGACTACTTGATTTTGGGCGAGCAGTCGCCAGAGGCCATGACTAAGGAGGCCGTTACGGTACTGGAACGGCACCTCAGACAGCTTGGCTATCGTGCCAATGTCAGTGAACGGGGTGTGGCCGGCCTGGGTATTGATTACCGGCATGGCACTACGCCGTTAGTCAGCATCCTGATCGCCAGCATGGACGGACTTGCCGCGCTCCAGCCTTGCTTGACCAGCATCGTGCAGCGCACTCGCTACCCGCGCTATGAGATCCTGGTAGCGTGCGTGGGTGATGCTGATGCTCCTCAAGGCGAAGCTCCCCAGGGCGCGGGCAGCCGCGTGCGATTGTTGATGGGCAAGCCTGGAGGATCGCATGACGACTTGCTCAATCTGGCCGCCAGCCAGGCTCGGGGCGAGTACCTGGTGCTATTTTCCGGTGCAGGAGAAGTGATGAGCCCTGCTTGGCTCGAAAGCCTTCTCAATGAAGTCCAGCGTCCTGAAGTGGGTGTGGTTGGCGGCGCCTTGTATGGCGCGGGCGCGACGCTCTCGCACGCAGGCTATCAATTGCTCGATGGCCCGCGGATACATGAGCCATGGTTGAGTGCAGAACAGCGCTGGCAGCAATCGGTTCGTAGCTGCTCTGCCGTCTCAGGCGATTGCTTGATGTTGGGCAAGGGTCTGTTTGAGCAGGTGGGTGGATTGCAGGGCATGCCTGGGAGCGATATCGACCTTTCCCTGCGTGTCCAGGACGCGGGTTTGATGGCGGTCTGGGCACCGCAGTCTGAGGTCAGCGTCAGGCGTGCATCGGCATTTGATACGCGCGTCGCGCAAGCGCTGTGCGAACGTTGGCCGCAGGCTTTTACCGGGCGCGCTTTCGATGAAAAGGTAACGCCCGGTGCGGGGCTGGCCTGGTTGGCAGCGTTGTAATTCAGTGTCGTATTGCCCTATGAACCACTTATTGACAGATAGCCACATGAAACCTATCCGAATTATTTGTGCGACGCGTGAGTCTCGTGAGGATTTCCCGAGCAAAACTGCATTGGGCCGGTCCCTGCAGATTCATCACGCGTCTAATCCAGTAGAGTTGGTGCTCCACGCGCGCAATACTGAAGGGCTGTCGACCCTGTACAACCGTGCCATCGATCAGGCCAAAGAAGATCCAGCAATCCTGGTATTTGTGCATGATGACGTACACCTATGTGATTACTGGTGGGGGGAGCGGTTAAGGGATGGGGTTGAAACCTTCGATGTCATTGGCCTTGCAGGCAACACCCGCCGCGTTGAGGGGCAACCGGCGTGGGCGTTTGTCGACGAACGGCTCACCTGGGATGACAAATGCTTCCTGAGTGGCGCTGTAGGGCATGGCAGCAGTTTCCCATGCGCTGTTTCTAACTTCGGACCGGCGCCGCAGGCATGCAAGCTGCTGGATGGGCTGTTGCTGGCTGCCGATAGTGAGCGGCTGGTACAGGCCGGTGTAAGTTTCGATGAGCAGTTTCAGTTCCATTTTTATGACATGGACTTTTGTCGTCAGGCCGAGGCAAAAGGACTGCGCATGGGGACTTGGCCACTTAGCGTCGTGCATGAGAGCGGGGGCGCGTTCGGCACACCTAGCTGGCGAGAAGGTTTGCGCCGCTATCAAAGCAAGTATGACGAAAAGCGAGATCCCACCGTTCAGGAGAAAAGCGTGCAAAGCCAAACACCGGTCCATCAGCGACACAATTCTGATCTTCTGAAATTAATGCCAGTCAATGCAACGCGCGTGGTGGAAATTGGTTGCAGTTCGGGTGCACTTGCCCGTGAGTACAAGAAGCTGAACCCGAGCGTGCATTACACGGGGATCGAGATCGAACCCAGTTACGCGGCGCTGGCCCGGGAGCATTGTGACCGTGTGCTGGACATGAATATTGAGGCAGTGACTACTGACCTTCTGGCCACGGATCTTGCGGCCGATTGCTGGGTCTTTGGCGATGTGTTGGAGCATCTGTACGATCCGTGGCACCTGTTGAACATAATCCGTCAGGCGAGCGCGCCAGGTACCAGTATCGTTGCGTGTATCCCGAACGCCCAGCATTGGAGTGTTCAGGTTCGCTTGAGTGTTGGAGACTTCAGGTATGAAGACTCGGGCCTGTTCGACAGGACGCATATCCGTTGGTTTACACTTGCCACCATGCTGGAAATGTTCACCCAGGCGGGTTTGACAGTGGAGGCGGGGATACCGCGCGTGTTCGACGAGCCCCAGCGCGAGCGCTATCTGCCGGTTATCCATGCAATGGCGACGGCGGCAGGCAAAGACCCGGAAGCTGCCGTGCAGGATGCCTTGCCGTTACAGTACGTAATCAGAGCGGTCGTCAATTGATCAGAGGTTGCGCCGGGTGAGCGTAACCAGCTTCAAGGGCGTCTCTTGATCGGGCGCCCCA
Organism: Pseudomonas sp. BP8; assembly: GCF_017875955.1. GTDB lineage: Bacteria > Pseudomonadota > Gammaproteobacteria > Pseudomonadales > Pseudomonadaceae > Aquipseudomonas. Next base: position 2,220,611 of record NZ_JAGINK010000001.1, read on the forward strand.
ACCAATACTTGGGTTGAACGTGCAATGGATTCCAAGCGGGCGCCGTTGCGCTTGCTCCCGGGAATAGACAAAAGCACGTGACTCGGAAGTTACGGCAAGCATCTTCACTGATATGATTGCCGCAACCGGGAACGGCTGAGCTGATGAAGCGTGTTGCCAGGAGCTTTGCCTCCCCCGCAAACGCTCGTGCCGCTCAGCAGGCATTTTGCTTTTTCAGAATTGGGAAGCCATATGATTGGCATTAAAAGTATCGCCAGTTACGTGCCGGCTAAAGGGGTAGACAACTACGCCCAAGGCGCAAAATTCGGCAAAGATCAGGATTTTATCTTTGGCAAGATCGGTTCGACCTTCTTGCCGCGCAAAGATGACGGTCAGGAAACCTCCGACCTGTGCGTGCAAGCTGCAAAGAATCTGTTCTCTGCTAATCCATCACTCGATCCGGCCGCTATCGATGCGGTGATCGTCGTGACCCAGAACGGTGATGCTGAAGGGCTGCCGCACACTGCCGCTATCGTTCAGCACAAACTGGGTTTGTCGACCGCGGTTGCTGCCTTCGATGTTTCGCTGGGTTGCTCTGGCTATGTCTATGGCCTCTATGTGATGAAAGGCTTCATGGAGGCGGCGGGCCTCAAGAACGGCCTGCTGATCACCGCTGACCCTTACTCCAAGATCGTCGACCCCGAGGACCGCAATACCACCATGCTATTCGGGGATGCGGCCACGGCCACTTGGATGGGCGAAGATGCCGCCTGGCAGTTAGGTAAATCGCTGTTTGGCAGCGACGGTGCGGGTGCCGAGCATCTGCGCACCACTGACGGCAAATTCTTCATGAATGGTCGCCAGGTATATAACTTTGCCTTGGTCAAGGTGCCTGCCCATCTGCAGCAATTGCTTGAGGCGAGTGAGCTCAGGGCTGAGGATGTCGACGTGTACTGCCTCCATCAGGGCAGTGCTGCAATTGTCGATGCCGTTTCAGCGCGTTTCGACGATGGTGAGCACAAGCATAAGTTTGTCAAGGATATGATCGAGACCGGCAATACCGTGTCGTCGAGCATTCCATTGCTGGTTGAAAAGCACGTGCTTGGCTCGCAGCATAAACGCGTCGCGCTTAGTGGCTTCGGTGTCGGGCTATCCTGGGGCTCGGCTATTATCGAGCGCAGTGACTGACCCTTTCTTGCGATACCAAACGCCGCCGCTTTCTGGCGGCTTTTTTTTATGAGGGTTTTGCGGTTCCCGCCAAACCAGCATGGGCGGTGCGCCAGACTTCTGGCGTCAACACCTTGATTTCATTGGGCTGGCAGGATGCCAGCAATTTTTTTTGAAAATCCCCTAAAGCAACCCGCCTTGACGACGATAACTATTACGAAGGTTCTCTGTGCCACACCCGGCGAATTGCCAAGGCCGGAAGCCGCAGTACCCAATCCAACGAGGAATTCGTCATGGCTTTGACCGTTACCACCAACACCACCTCTCTGGGCGTTCAGAAAAACCTGAACCGTGCTTCCGATGCACTGGCCACTTCGATGACCCGCCTGTCGTCGGGCTTGAAGATCAATAGCGCCAAAGACGATGCTGCAGGCCTGCAGATCGCGACTCGCATGACTTCGCAAATCCGTGGTCAGACCATGGCTATCAAGAACGCCAACGACGGTATCTCCATCGCCCAGACTGCTGAAGGTGCGATGCAAGAGCAGACCAACATGTTGCAGCGGATGCGTGAACTGGCCCTGCAGGCTCGAAGCGACTCCAACAGCTTCAAGGACCGTGACGCCCTCAACGGCGAGTTCAAGGCGATGTTGGATGAAATCAACCGTATCGCTGGTAGCACTGAGCTGAACGGCAAGAAGCTCCTGAGCGGTGACGCTGGCACCATGACCTTCCAGGTGGGCTCTAATGGCGGTACTGGCAACCAGATCTCCATTACTCTGAGCGCATCGGTAGACACCAGTGATACTGGTGTCATGTCGGCTCTGAACGCAAACTCCACCATTGCTATGTCTGCTTCTGACATGACGGCGGATGACTACGATACTCTGTTCCAGGCGGTGGTTACCGGTATCGATGACGCACTGCAGAACATCAACACCACCCGTGCTGACCTGGGTGCTGCCCAGAACCGCCTGACCAGCACCATCAACAACCTGCAGAACATCAACGAGAACGCCGAAGCTGCTCGTGGCCGTATTCAGGACACCGACTTCGCTTCTGAAACTGCTCAGCTGACCAAGCAGCAGACCCTGCAGCAAGCTTCCACTTCGGTTCTGGCACAGGCCAACCAACTGCCGTCGGCAGTACTCAAGCTGCTGGGCTAATCTGCCTAGTTGCTGGCGGGGAAGTGCTCTTGCAGTGCTTCCCCGCCTTTTCATTGCGAGGTGGTGGACATGGACATGAGCGTCAAGCTGAACCTGTCGTATCCGGCCGCACGTTCGGCTGAGCAGGTTGCCGAAAAGCCGGTTGCCCGCGAGGCGGAGCATGCTAAGCGCGAAGTGGATGAAGACTCTTTGGCGGCGAAGGATGCTGAAAAGGTCAAGAGTGCAGTTTCGGAAATCGAAAAATTCCTGAAGGCGTCACAGCGCAACCTGGCATTCTCCACGGATGAAGAATCCGGCAAGATTGTTGTCAAAGTCATCGCAACCGATAGCGGGCAACTGATTCGTCAGCTGCCATCGGAGGAGGCTCTGCGGATCGCTCGCAGCCTGAGCGATGTCAACAGTGTTCTGTTCGACGCCAAGGTATGATTGGCGGCGAATATCAATGAAGTGAGGCATGTTAGTCCCGCAGGAGTGGGCTGACACGTTGACGAGAGGGATAGCAGCATGGCAAGCCCGATTACTTCCAGTACTGGCCTGGGTTCTGGTTTAAACATTACCCAGATCGTTTCCGCCTTGGTCAACGCCGATACTGCAGCCAAGCAGGCGCAGATTACTCGGCAGACTGCTAACAATACTGCGTATATCTCAGGGGTTGGCGCGCTGCGAAGTGCCCTTACGGCTTTTACAACGGCCATGGGCAAGCTCAACGATAAAGCTGCGCCCTCGTTCAATGCTTTCGCCGCATCTTCTGCAAGTGAGGCAATTGTAAAGGCCACTGCCAGCAATACGGCTGTGGCAGGTACCTACAGCATCGAAGTCAAGAATGTGGCGACCAGCTCCAAGGTTGCAAGCCAGCCATTCAGTGGTGGTGCAAGCCATGCTATCGCTGAAGGTGACCTGGTCATCAGTCAGGGCGGTAAAGAATACACCGTGAAGGTGGGGGCCGACGCCACGCTGCAGACTGTGCGTGATCAGATTAACAAAGAGTTGGGTGATAACGGTTTCTCCGCGAACATCATTGCCGGTAAAGATGGAGCGCGTCTGGTTCTTGGTTCCACTGCTACCGGTGCCAACACCGATATCTCGGTGGCGGGCCTTGGCCTGGACATCGATGGTACCCAGTCCATGGAGGATAACGGCGCGGGCTTCATTACCGGGGTCGCTAAGGATGCGGTAGTTCTGATCGATGGTCTTGAGGTAAAGAGTGCTTCCAATACGGTCAGCGATGCTATCAGTGGCATCAAGCTCGAGCTTACTGGCGCCAGTGCGGCTGGCACAGCGACCAAGGTGACGGTAGCCGCTAACAATGACGGCCTGAAGACATCTGTTCAAGGTTTCGTTGATGCCTATAACACACTGCAGAAGGCCATTTCGTCGCTAACCAGTACCAGCACAGACGAAGATGGCAATATGGTGTTGGGCTCTCTGACCAATGACCCTACAACGCGCTCATTACTGTCGGACATACGCAGTGTGTTAACTGAGGTAGGTTCGGGTGATCGTCTGACCACGTTAAGCCAGCTGGGTGTCAACACCCAGAAAGACGGCAGCTTGGAGTTCAATAGCACCAAGTTCACCGCGGCGATGAACGACAAGAAGCTGGGTGGCGAAGTGCAGGAGCTGTTCACGGGCGCCAATGGCCTCTTTGAACGCATGAACAAGGCAGTTAACCCTTACAACGCCACCGATGGTAGCCTGGCGAATCGCAAGACGAACCTGGACAAAGTGGCCAAGAACCTTGCCGAGCAGCAGGCTGCGCTTGATCGTCGTACTGACTCGCTGACCGACTCGTTGACCAAGAAGTACGTTGCCCTGGATACCGCGCTGGGCAAGATGAAGGCCCAGGCCGACCAGATCACCTCGATCTTCGAAGCCATCAACGCCCAAGCCAAGAAATCCTGATTCCTGGCTGCTCGTGCAAAGCCCGGCTGCGTCATATCGACGCGCCGGGCTTTTTGTTTCAGCCGCTAAAGTTTTTTGACGCGGCGGCGATACACAAGGTACAAGCAACCTTTTCGCTGCAACGAGGTAGATACATGAACCCGATGTTGGCCCTTCGGCAATACCAGAAAGTCAACGGTGCGGCGCAGACGTCCGAGGCGAGCCCGCACCGCCTGGTGCAAATGCTCATGCAGGGTGGTCTGGATCGTCTGGCCCAGGCCAAGGGCGCGATTGCCCGCAAGGATATCGCCCAGAAGGGCATCCTGATCGGCAAGGCCATCGACATCATCGGCGGCCTGCGCGAGGGTCTCGACCTGGAAAACCACGCCGAGAGCCTGACAGAGCTGGATAACCTCTACACCTACATGAGCCGCCGCCTGGTTGAGGCCAACGTGCAGAGTGATCCAGCCATCATCGACGAAGTCGCGCGCCTGCTGATCACGGTCAAGGAAGGCTGGGACGCGATCGCCGACCAGCAGCCTGAAGGCTGATTCAAGGAGACTGTCATGAGCGAGGTTATCGAGCGTATCGAGCAGACCCGCGAAGCGCTGCTGGCTGCTTTGGCCGGGCGCGACTGGGATGCGGTGGGCGAACTCGACCTCGAGTGTCGGCTGTGCGTCGAAGACGTACTGGCTGAAGCGTCTGAAAATGAAAGCGCTGTAAGGGCCAGCCTTGAGCAATTGCTCGAGGTCTATCGCCATTTAATTGAGGTTGCAAGTGGCGAGCGTCAAACTTTAGTCGACGAGATGATGCAAATCCGTCAGGCGAAAAACGCCGCCAAGGTATACCATCTGTTCAGCTGACACTGACAAGATGCAAAAATCTGCGCGCCATAAATTTGACTGTGTAGTTTTTTTTGACTTTACTAGTGGCTGTATTCGAATTTCAGACGTCCTAACACTGACCATTCAGTCGGAATGATGTCGAGCACGCCCTCGGGGGCGCCGATATGACTAGGGAAGTTGCTATTGCATGTGGCGTGAAACCAAGATTCTCCTGATCGATGACGACAGCGCCCGCCGCCGCGATCTCGCGGTGGTGCTTAATTTCCTCGGCGAAGAAAACCTGCCGTGCTCCAGCCAGGACTGGCAGCAGTCGGTAGAGGCATTGTCTTCGAGTCGCGAAGTGCTGTGCGTGCTGATCGGTACGGTCAGTGCCCCAGCAGGCGTCTTGGCGCTCCTTAAGACAGTGGCTGCCTGGGATGAGTTCCTTCCGGTATTGCTGCTCGGTGAAAATTCTTCGGCGGACTTCCCCGAAGACCTGCGTCGCCGCGTCCTGTCCAGTCTGGAGATGCCGCCGAGCTACAGCCAGTTGCTCGACTCGCTGCACCGCGCCCAGGTCTACCGCGAGATGTACGACCAAGCCCGTGAGCGCGGTCGCCAGCGCGAAACCAATCTGTTCCGTAGCCTGGTCGGTACCAGCCGCGCCATCCAGCACGTGCGGCAGATGATGCAGCAGGTGGCGGATACCGATGCCAGCGTGCTGATCCTGGGTGAGTCCGGTACCGGCAAGGAAGTGGTGGCGCGTAACCTGCACTATCACTCCAAGCGCCGTGAAGCGCCTTTTGTGCCGGTCAACTGCGGGGCGATCCCGGCAGAGCTGCTCGAGAGTGAGCTGTTCGGGCATGAGAAGGGCGCCTTTACCGGGGCGATCACCAGCCGTGCCGGGCGCTTCGAGCTGGCCAATGGCGGTACGCTGTTCCTCGATGAGATCGGCGACATGCCGCTGCCTATGCAGGTCAAGCTGCTGCGTGTGCTGCAGGAGCGTACCTTCGAGCGGGTGGGCAGCAACAAGACCCAGAGCATCGATGTACGGATCATCGCCGCGACCCACAAGAACCTCGAGAGCATGATCGAGGAGGGCACCTTCCGCGAAGACCTTTACTATCGCCTGAACGTGTTCCCGATCGAGATGGCCCCGCTCCGCGAGCGCGTCGAAGACATCCCGTTGCTGATGAATGAACTGATCTCGCGCATGGAACACGAGAAACGCGGTTCGATCCGCTTCAATTCGGCATCGATCATGTCGCTTTGTCGGCATGGCTGGCCGGGTAACGTGCGTGAACTGGCCAACCTGGTCGAGCGCATGGCGATCATGCACCCGTATGGCGTGATTGGCGTGTCGGAGTTGCCGAAGAAGTTCCGCTATGTCGATGACGAAGACGAGCAATTGGTCGACAGTCTGCGCAGCGACCTCGAAGAGCGCGTGGCAATCAATGGCCATGCGCCGAGCTTCTCCAATCACGCCATGCTGCCGCCGGAAGGGCTGGACCTGAAGGACTACCTCGGCAACCTTGAGCAAGGCTTGATCCAGCAGGCGCTGGACGATGCCAATGGCATTGTTGCGCGGGCGGCTGAACGCTTGCGGATTCGCCGGACCACGCTGGTTGAGAAGATGCGCAAGTACGGCATGAGCCGGCAGGGTGGCGAGGAGCAGGCAGAGGATTGACGCCTGGCGGCGCGTCAGCGCCGGCCCTTTCGCGGGGCAAGCCCGCTCCTGCAGGGCCGGCGCACACTCTGTAGGAGCGGGCTTGCCCCAATGCCGGTCAGTTAAGACGCCGGGGGCTGCTTTGCAGCCCTTTCGCGACACAAGGCCGCTCCCACATGGATCGTGCATGCCGCTATTTACAGGGCAGGCACGGACACTGTGGGAGCGGCCTTGTGTCGCGAAAGGGCCGCAAAGCGGCCCCACGATTTAACATGCCCCAGCAGAACTGCAGATACCCCTATCTCCGGCACGGCTATTGCTACACCGCTGGCAACACACCGTTTTTATGACGGTCAGCCACGCGAGAGAGCACGATGCCCCAGGCCGCCCCGATTTCCCGTATTCCGGACGAGCAGCAAGCCCACCAAGGCCGTGAGCAGGCGGTCGCGCTGTTCAACCAGGTGTCGAGCCAGCTGAACGAGTCGTACGGCATGCTCGAAGCGCGGGTGCGTGAACTCAAAGGTGAGCTGGCCGTGGTCAGCGCGCAGCGCATGGCCGAGCTGGACGAGAAAGAGCGCCTGGCCAACCGCCTGCAGAACCTGCTCGACCTGCTACCGGGCGGGGTCATCGTGATCGATGCGCAAGGCTTGGTCAGTGAAGCCAACCCGGCAGCCTGCGAGCTGCTTGGCGAGCCGCTGATCGGCCAGTTGTGGCGTCAGGTCATCGCCCGCAGTTTTGCCCCGCGCAAGGATGACGGCCACGAAGTGTCGCTGCGCGATGGCCGACGCCTGTCGATTGCTACCCGTTCGCTGGATGCCGAGCCCGGCCAGTTGGTATTGCTGACTGACCTGACCGAAACCCGCCGCCTGCAAGACCAGCTCGCACGCCATGAGCGCTTGTCGTCGCTGGGGCGCATGGTCGCCTCCCTGGCCCATCAGATTCGTACGCCGTTGTCGGCGGCGATGCTCTACGCCAGCCATCTGGCTGATCCACAGCAAGAACTGGCCAAGGACACCCGCCAGCGTTTCGCCGGCAATCTCAAAGAGCGCCTGCACGAACTGGAGCACCAGGTGCGCGACATGCTGGTGTTTGCCCGTGGCGAGCTGCCGTTGGCCGACCGGGTCAGCCCCAAGGCGCTGTTCCAGGCCCTGCAACAGGCCGCTCAGGCGCATGTGCAAGGGCATTCGGTACGCTGGCAATGCGATACCCACCTGGGTGAGCTGCTGTGCAATCGCGACACCCTGGTAGGCGCCTTGCTCAACCTGATCGAAAATGCCTTGCAGGCCAGCCCGACGCCTGCGCGGGTCAAGATTCACCTGTTCCGTCGCGGGCTGGCCCTGCACCTGTGCATCAGTGACGCCGGCTGCGGGATCGACGCACAACTGCTGGCGCGGCTCGGCGAGCCGTTCCTGACCACCAAGGCCACCGGTACCGGCCTCGGCCTGGCGGTGGTCCAGGCCGTGGTCCGGGCTCACCAGGGCAGCGTGCAACTGCGCTCGAAAGTCGCCCGCGGCACCTGCGTGCAGGTGGTGCTGCCGCTGATTGGCGAGTTGCCAATGGAGGCCGTGTGATGGGCGTCAAGGTGCTGTTGGTCGAGGATGATCGGGCCCTGCGTCAGGCATTGGCCGACACCCTGGAAATCGGCGGTTTCGCCTACCTGGCTGTCGGTAGTGGCGAGGAGGCGCTCGAGGCAGTGGCTCGCGAGTCGTTCAGCCTGGTGGTCAGTGATGTCAACATGCCGGGCATGGACGGTCATCAGTTGCTGGCCCAGCTGCGCAGCCAGCATCCGCAGTTGCCGGTCCTGCTGATGACCGCCCATGCCGCAGTCGAGCGGGCGGTGCAGGCCATGCGTCAGGGCGCGGCAGATTATCTGGTCAAGCCGTTCGAGCCCAAAGCGCTGCTTAGCCTGGTCGAGCGGCATGCGGGCGGTCGGGTGGGCGGTGTCGATGAAGATGGGCCGGTCGCCTGCGAAGCGGCCAGCCGGCAATTGCTCGAGCTGGCCGCGCGGGTTGCCCGGAGTGATTCCACCGTGTTGATTTCCGGCGAGTCGGGCACCGGCAAGGAAGTCTTGGCGCGTTACATCCACCAGCATTCCTCGCGTGCCGCGCAGGCGTTCGTCGCGATCAACTGCGCGGCGATCCCCGACAACATGCTCGAAGCAACCTTGTTCGGCCATGAGAAGGGCGCGTTCACCGGTGCCATCGCCGCCCAAGCGGGCAAGTTCGAACAGGCCAATGGCGGTACCTTGCTGCTCGACGAGATATCGGAAATGCCGCTGGGCTTGCAGGCCAAGCTGCTGCGCGTGTTGCAGGAGCGTGAAGTCGAGCGGGTCGGCGGGCGCAAGCCGATCACGCTGGATATTCGGGTGTTGGCCACCACCAACCGCGATCTGGCCGGTGAAGTGGCGGCGGGGCGCTTCCGTGAAGACCTGTTCTACCGGTTGTCGGTGTTTCCGCTGGCCTGGAGCCCGCTGCGCGAGCGCAGCGGCGATATCCTGCCGCTGGCCGAGCGGTTGCTGGCGCGCCATGTGGCGAAGATGAAGCATGCGCCGGTGCGCTTGTCCGCCGCCGCCCGCAGTTGCCTGCAGCAGCATGCCTGGCCGGGCAACGTGCGCGAGTTGGACAACGCCCTGCAGCGGGCGTTGATCCTCCAGCAGGGCGGCCTTATCGAGGCGGCGGATTTCTGTCTGGCAGGCGCCATTCCCTTGTCAGCTGGCACTGAGCCATCATTTGAAGCCACTGCAGAGGCCAGCGGACTGGGCGATGACATGCGCCGCCATGAGTACCAGATGATCATCGATACCCTGCGCGCCGAGCGCGGTCGGCGCAAAGAGGCAGCCGAGCGCCTGGGCATCAGTCCGCGCACCTTGCGTTACAAGCTGGCGCAGATGCGCGATGCCGGGTTCGACGTCGAGGCCAGCCTGTTCGGCTGACAGGCAAATCATCTGCAACTGGTGCGGACCTCTGTGGGAGCGGCCTTGTGTCGCGAAAGGGGCGCGAAGCGGCCCCAGGTCTTCAGCTGCGCCGCAAAGATCGCCGGGGCCGCTTTGCGGCCCTATCCGCGACGCAAGGCCGCTCCCACAGGAATTGTGTGATCCCTGGGAAATTAGTCGCGATGGCTGGCACCTTTGTTGCTTTACGTAGGCTATCCGCTGCATGAGTGTCAAAAAAATGCGGCCGCCGGAGAGAGAAGTTCATGAGCCAAGGTGTTGAATTCAATCGTCTGATGTTGGACATGCGTGCCATGCAGGCCGATGCCATGTCGCTGCCCAAGGTCGCTGCCGCGCCTGAGCTGGCGCCAGGGCAGAGCAGCTTTGCCGACATGCTCGGCCAGGCTATTGGCAAGGTCCATGAAACCCAGCAAGCCTCGTCCAACCTGGCCAACGCCTTTGAAATCGGCAAGAGCGGCGTCGACCTGACCGACGTGATGGTCGCCTCGCAGAAAGCCTCCGTATCGTTCCAGGCCCTTACCCAGGTACGCAACAAGCTGGTCCAGGCGTACCAGGACATCATGCAGATGCCGGTTTGAGGACAGATTGAGTCATGGCCGAAGCAGTCGTCGATAACGCCCCCACCAAGAGTGGGCCGCCAGTGGCCAAGCCGCCGCTGTTCGGCATGTCGTTCCTGGAAAATATTTCACGCATGCCCATGCTGCGTCAGGTTGGCCTGCTGGTCGGCCTGGCTGCCAGCGTGGCCATTGGTTTTGCCGTGGTGCTCTGGTCGCAGCAGCCGGACTACCGGCCGCTGTATGGCAGCCTGGCCGGGATGGACACCAAGCAGGTCATGGAAGTGCTCGGCGCGGCCGACATCCCCTATAACGTGGAGCCCAACTCCGGCGCTCTGCTAGTCAAGGCCGACGACCTCTCCCGTGCGCGCCTGAAACTGGCAGCCGCTGGCGTGGCGCCAGGCGATGGCAACGTTGGCTTCGAGCTGCTCGACAAAGAGCAGGGCCTGGGCACCAGCCAGTTCATGGAAACCACCCGCTACCGTCGCAGCCTCGAAGGCGAACTGGCGCGCACGGTGTCGAGCCTGAACAACGTCAAGGCGGCACGCGTGCACCTGGCAATCCCGAAAAGTTCGGTGTTCGTCCGTGACGAGCGCAAGCCGAGCGCCTCGGTGCTGGTCGAGTTGTACCCAGGCCGGGCCCTCGAGGCGGGCCAGGTAATGGCGATCGTCAATCTGGTGGCGACCAGCGTTCCCGAGCTGGACAAGACCCAGGTCACCGTGGTCGACCAGAAGGGCAACCTGCTCTCCGATCAGTTGCAGGACACCGCCCTGAGCATGGCCGGCAAGCAGTTCGATTACAGTCGGCGCATGGAAGGCATGCTCACCCAGCGTGTGCACAACATTCTCCAGCCGGTGCTGGGCAACGACCGCTACAAGGCCGAAGTGTCCGCCGATGTCGACTTCAGTGCGGTCGAGTCCACCTCCGAGCAGTTCAACCCTGACCAGCCAGCCCTGCGCAGTGAGCAGTCGGTGGATGAGCAGCGCACCAGCAGCCAGGGTCCGCAAGGCGTGCCGGGTGCCCTCAGCAATCAGCCGCCAGCCGCTGCCGCCGCGCCGCAGAACGCTGCTGCCGGCGCCGCGCCGGCCGGTGCGGTGCAGCCAGGCCAGCCGTTGCTGGATGCCAATGGCGCGCAGATCATGGACCCGGCCACTGGGCAACCGATGCTCGCGCCGTATCCAGCCGACAAGCGCAAGCAGTCGACCAAGAACTTCGAGCTGGACCGCTCGATCAGCCACACCCGTCAACAACAAGGCCGCCTCAGCCGCCTGTCGGTGGCGGTGGTGGTCGACGACCAGGCCAAGATCGACGCCGCCACCGGCGAGACCACCCGCGCACCGTGGGCTGCCGACGACCTGGCACGCTTCACCCGCCTGGTCCAGGATGCCGTCGGCTTCGATGCCAGTCGTGGCGACAGCGTGACCGTGATCAACGTGCCGTTCGCCGCTGACCGCAGCGTGGAAATCGCCGAAGCCGCGTTCTACACCCAGCCGTGGTTCTGGGACATCGTCAAGCAAGTGCTGGGCGTGGTGTTCATCCTGGTACTGGTGTTCGGCGTGCTGCGGCCGGTGCTCAACAACATTACCAGTGGTGGCAAGCAAGCCGCCGCAGACGGCGACATGGAACTGGGCGGGATGATCGGTCTGGATGGCGAACTGGCCAACGACCGGGTCAGCCTGGGTGGCCCGCAAAGCATTCTGTTGCCGAGCCCGAGCGAGGGTTATGAGGCACAGCTGAACGCAATCAAGGGCCTCGTGGCCGAGGACCCGGGTCGCGTGGCCCAGGTCGTGAAAGAGTGGATCAACGCCGATGAGTGATAACCGAGCCGTTACCGCCAAGTTGAGCCGCACCGACAAGGCGGCGATCCTCCTGCTCTCGCTGGGCGAGACCGATGCTGCCCAGGTCCTGCGGCACATGGGCCCCAAGGAAGTGCAGCGGGTCGGCGTGGCCATGGCGCAGATGGGCAACGTCCATCGCGAGCAGGTCCAGCAGGTGATGAGCGAGTTCGTCGAGATCGTCGGCGACCAGACCAGCCTGGGGGTTGGCTCCGATGGCTACATCCGCAAGATGCTCAACCAGGCGCTTGGCGAAGACAAGGCCAACGGCCTGATCGACCGCATCCTGCTCGGTGGCAACACCAGTGGCCTGGACAGCCTCAAGTGGATGGAGCCGCGTGCCGTGGCCGACGTTATCCGCTTCGAGCACCCGCAGATCCAGGCCATCGTGGTGGCATATCTGGACCCAGACCAGGCCGGTGAAGTGCTGGGTAACTTCGACCACAAGGTACGTCTGGACATCATCCTGCGCGTATCCTCGCTCAATACCGTGCAGCCAGCGGCGCTGAAAGAGTTGAACCAGATCCTCGAGAAGCAGTTCTCGGGCAACTCCAACGCCGCGCGCACCACCTTGGGTGGCATCAAGCGCGCTGCAGACATCATGAACTTCCTCGACAGTTCGGTGGAAGGCCAGCTGATGGACTCGATCCGCGAGATCGACAACGACCTGTCGGAGCAGATCGAAGACCTGATGTTCGTCTTCAACAACCTGGCCGACGTCGACGACCGCGGGATCCAGGCGCTGTTGCGCGAGGTGTCCTCGGACGTGCTGGTGGTGTCGCTCAAGGGGGCCGACGAGCGGGTCCGGGACAAGATCTTCAAGAACATGTCCAAGCGTGCCTCGGAGCTGCTGCGCGACGACCTCGAGGCCAAGGGCCCGGTGCGGGTCAGCGACGTCGAAACGGCGCAGAAGGAAATCCTCACCATCGCCCGGCGTATGGCCGATGCTGGCGAGATCGTGCTCGGCGGCAAAGGCGCCGAAGAAATGATCTGATCGCGGCGGCTGGCCTGCTGGCGCCATCCCCTCTGTGGGAGCGGGTGTATCCGCGAAGGCGTCGGCAGGTTGGCCTTGCTTGCCCGTGCCGACGCCTGCGCGGGCAAGCCCGCTCTCATGTAACTAACGCTAACTCATTGATTTAACGGAACCCTGTAGGAGCGGGCTTGACCCGCGAAACCGGCAGAGCCGGTGCCATACACAACAGCGGCTGGCCCTGCCTCTTCGCGGGACAAGCCCGCTCCTGCAGGGATCGCGTTGGCCGACTTTTGAGAATCCTACGACATGTCCAAAAGCGAACACACCAGCGATCTGATCCGCGCCCGCGACCTTGAAGGCGTCGACGTGTGGACGCTGCCCAGCTTCGACCCTGAGCCTGAGTATGTGCCGGAGCCCGAGCCGGAAATCATCGAGGCCGAAGTTGAAGAAGTGCCGCTCGAGGAAGTCCAGCCGCTGACCCTTGAAGAGCTCGAAGCGATCCGTGAGGAGGCCTATAACGAAGGCTTCGCCACGGGCGAGCGCGAAGGTTTTCACAGCACCCAGTTGAAGGTTCGCCAGGAGGCCGAAGTCGCCCTGACGGCCAAGCTGGCCGAACTCGAGCAACTGATGGGGCATCTGCTCGAGCCGATCGCCGAGCAGGACACGCAGATCGAGCGCTCTGTGGTGCATCTGGTCGCGCACATGGCGCGCCAGGTGATTGGCCGTGAGTTGCGCACCGACTCCAGCCAGATCACCCATGTCCTGCGCGAAGCGCTCAAGCTGCTGCCGATGGGCGCCGACAATATTCGCATTCACCTCAATCCGCAGGACTTCGAGCTGGCCAAGGCCCTGCGCGAGCGGCATGAGGAGAACTGGAAGCTGCTCGAAGATGAGGCGCTGCTGCCCGGCGGCTGCCGCATCGAGACCGCTCACAGTCGCATCGACGCGACCATGGAAACCCGTATGGAGAAGGCCGTGGCGCAGCTGTTCGATCAGTTGCACGACCAGGCCTTGCATCCGGCGGCAGCAGACCTTTCCCTTGCGCTGGGGAGCACCGATGCGCCTTGACCGCACCAGTTTCGGCAAGCGCCTCGGCGGCTACGCCGAGGTCATCAAGTTGCCCGAGCAGCCGGTCGTGGAAGGCCGTCTGCTGCGCATGGTCGGCCTGACCCTGGAAGCCGAAGGGCTGCGTGGCGCAGTGGGCAGTCGCTGCATGGTGATCAACGACGACAGCTATCACCCGGTGCAGGTTGAAGCCGAGGTGATGGGCTTCTCCGGCACCAAGGTGTTCCTCATGCCGGTCGGCAGCATTGCCGGGATCGCCCCGGGCGCCCGTGTCGTGCCGCTGGACGACAGCGGCCGTCTGCCCATGGGCATGAGCATGCTTGGCCGGGTGCTCGACGGTGCCGGACGTGCCCTGGATGGCAAGGGCGGGATGAAAGCCGAGGACTGGGTGCCGCTCGATGGGCCGATCATCAACCCGCTCAACCGCGACCCGATCAGCCAGCCGCTGGATGTCGGCATCCGCAGCATCAATGGTTTGTTGACGGTTGGTCGCGGCCAGCGTCTGGGCCTGTTCGCCGGTACTGGCGTGGGTAAGTCGGTACTGCTCGGCATGATGACGCGCTTTACCGAAGCCGAGATCATCGTGGTCGGCCTGATTGGCGAGCGGGGTCGTGAGGTGAAGGAGTTCATCGAGCACATTCTCGGTGAAGAAGGCCTGAAGCGCTCGGTAGTGGTGGCGTCGCCCGCCGACGATGCGCCGCTGATGCGTTTGCGCGCAGCCATGTACTGCACGCGGATCGCCGAATACTTCCGTGACAAGGGCAAGAACGTCCTGCTGTTGATGGACTCCCTGACCCGTTTCGCCCAGGCCCAGCGTGAGATCGCCCTGGCCATCGGTGAGCCGCCGGCAACCCGTGGCTATCCGCCTTCGGTGTTCGCCAAGCTGCCCAAGCTGGTCGAGCGTGCGGGTAATGCCGAGGCCGGCGGTGGTTCGATCACGGCGTTCTATACGGTGCTGTCCGAAGGTGATGACCAGCAGGACCCGATCGCCGACGCCGCGCGGGGTGTGCTGGATGGTCACTTCGTGCTGTCGCGGCGCCTGGCCGAAGAAGGCCACTACCCGGCCATTGATATCGAAGCATCGATCAGCCGGGTCATGCCCCAGGTGGTCGATGTCGATCACCTGCGTCAGGCGCAAAAATTCAAGCAGTTGTGGTCGCGCCTGTCGCAGAGTCGCGACCTCATCAGCGTGGGCGCCTATGTGCCCGGTGGTGACCCGGAGACCGACCTTGCCATCGCCTTGCAGGCCAAGCTGGTGGGCTTCCTGCGCCAAGGCCTGGATGAGAACGTTGGCATGGCACAGAGCCGCGAACAGCTGGGCGCGGTGTTCGCCGCGCCGGCGGGCGGCTGATAGGCCATGAGCATGCCTAGCCGAGCGGCGCGTCTGGCGCCGGTGGTCGAAATGGCCGAAGAGGCGGAGCGCAAGGCTGTCCAGCGCCTGGGGCATTTTCAGCAGCAGGTCGCCCAGGCTCAGGCCAAACTCGCCGAACTCGAGCGCTTTCGCGAGGATTACCAGCTGCAATGGATCAATCGCGGCGGGCAAGGCGTCAATGGCAGCTGGCTGCTCAACTACCAGCGCTTCCTGGCGCAGCTGGAAACGGCCATGACCCAGCAGCGGCAGAGCCTGACCTGGCATCAGACCAACCTGAACAACGCCCGCAATACCTGGCAGCAGGCCTATGCCAGGGTCGAGGGTTTGCGCAAGCTGGTCCAGCGCTATCTGGACGAGGCGCGGCGTGCCGAGGACAAGCGCGAGCAGAAGTTGCTGGATGAATTATCCCAGCGGCTGCCGCGGCAGAGCTTCATGTAGCCCGTTCGGGCCTCTTCGCGGGGCGAGCCCGCTCCTACAGGGTTCTGCTAAATCAATGAGTTAGCGTTAGTTCTGTGGGAGCGGGTTTACCTGCGAAGAGGTCGACGCTGACCGGCCTGTCGCCACGTTGGCTTGCACCGCCGCGCCGCGGCTGCTAAACCTTTCCAAGTTGTATCCGCCATCATCGAAGGAATCGCTAGCATGGCAGTCGAACCCACGCTTTCAGCGGACGGCACAACCCTCACCATCGCCGTCAAAGGCCGATTCGATTTCGGCAAGCATCAGGAATTCAGGGATGCCTACGAGCGCCACAACCACAAACCTGATCAGGTGGTGATCGACCTCAAAGAGGCGACCTATCTGGACAGTTCGGCGCTAGGCATGTTGCTGCTGTTGCGTGACCATGTTGGCGGCGATGACGCTGATGTGCGGGTGGTCCACGCCAATTCTGATGTGCGCAAGATCTTCGCCATCTCCAATTTCGATAAACTGTTCGACATCAGTTGATCGCCGCCATGCCCGCAGAGCATGCGCTGCGTGTCTTGATTGCCGAGGACGGTGCGGCCGATCGCCTGCTGCTTGCGCAGATCGTCCGGCGCCATGGGCATGAGGTGTTCACTGCCGACAACGGCGAGCAGGCGGTTGCCCTGTTCGTTGAACAGCGCCCGCAACTGGTCCTGCTCGACGCGTTGATGCCCGTCATGGATGGCTTTGAGGCGGCCCGCCAGATCAAGGCCTTGGCCGGCGAAGCGTTGGTGCCGATCATCTTTCTCACCTCGCTGAGCGAGGAGGACGCCCTGGTGCGCTGCCTTGAGGCGGGTGGCGACGACTTCGTGGCCAAACCCTACAGTGCAGTGATCCTCGGCGCCAAGATCCGCGCCATGGACCGCTTGCGCCGCCTGCAGGCGACAGTCCTCCAGCAGCGGGATGAAATCGCCCGCCACCATCACCACCTGCTCAACGAGCAGCGGGTGGCAAAGGCAGTGTTCGACAAGGTGGCGCACACCGGCTGCCTGCGTGCGCCGAATATCCGCTACCTGCAATCGCCCTATGCGTTGTTCAACGGCGATCTGTTGCTGGCGGCATTCACCCCGTCGGGCGATATGCATGTGCTGTTGGGCGACTTCACCGGCCACGGCTTGCCCGCCGCAGTGGGCGCGATGCCGCTGGCCGAAGTGTTCTACGGCATGACCGCCAAGGGCTACGGGCTGGCCGAGACCCTGCGCGAGATGAACGCCAAGCTCAAGCGCATCCTGCCGGTGGACATGTTCTGTTGCGCGATGCTGCTCAACCTGAGCTTTCAGTGCGGCACGGTCGAGGTCTGGAACGGGGGCATGCCTGATGGCTACCACCTGGGGATCGACGGCGAGGTGTTGGGCAGCCTGGCGTCGACTCATCTGCCATTGGGGGTGCTCAGCCCCGAGCGGTTCGATGACCGCACCCTGGTGCTGGCCTTGGGCGTCGATGAGCGGCTGTTGTTGCTCTCGGACGGGGTGATCGATACCAGCGATGATCAGGAGCGCTTGTTCGGTGTCGAGCGGCTGCAGGCGGTGGTGGCGGACAATCGTCAACCCGAGCGGCTGTTCGACGAAGTGCTGCAGGCCGTGGAGCGATTTGGCGGGCGGCCCCGGGACGACATCAGCTTGTGTGATATCCGTATGATCGCGCCGAGCCTGGAGCTGCCACAGGCGATGGTGTATTCCGACAGCGGGCGCTCCAGTCCGCTGGATTGGTCGCTAAGCTACGAATTGCGCGGCGCCAGTTTGAAGCGTTTCAATCCCGTGCCTTACCTGCTGCAACTGCTGCAGGAAATCCACGGGCTGCGGCCCAGTAGCGGGCTGTTGCACACGTTGCTCAGCGAGCTCTACTCGAATGCCCTGGAACATGGCGTGCTGGGCCTGGACTCAACGCTCAAGCGCGACGCGCTGGGGTTCGCTGCTTATTACCGCGAACGTGGCGCC
The DNA here is from genome assembly GCF_017875955.1 of Pseudomonas sp. BP8. Taxonomy (GTDB): domain Bacteria; phylum Pseudomonadota; class Gammaproteobacteria; order Pseudomonadales; family Pseudomonadaceae; genus Aquipseudomonas. The sequence goes on from NZ_JAGINK010000001.1 coordinate 2,238,439, forward strand.
CGCCTGGCTGGGTTGGTTGCTGGTCATGTGCGGTTTGACTTGAAGGTGGAACCTCGTGGCGACGGCGGTCGTCTGATCATCGAGATCCGTGACAGCGGCAGCGGCTTTGATGTCCAGCAGTTGCTGGCGCAGCCGTTGCAGGCGCAAGGCTTGAGTGGTCGCGGGGTAAATCTGGTGCGGCGCCTGAGTCAGCATGCACAATGGACAGAAGGTGGCCGATGCGCACGGGTGGAGGTGCTCTGGTGAGCCCTTCGCAGCGCGAGGCTGCCGATACAGGGAGTGAACAGGTGATGGACGTGCACATCGATTACAAAGTCCTCAGTGACCTGCAGGAAGTCATGGAGGGCGGCTATCAGCAGTTGCTGGAGACGTTTCTGGAGGACTCCGAGCGCCGCCTGAGCCAACTGCACGGGGCGCGAGACGCCGCCGAACTGGGCATGGCTGCCCACAGTTTCAAGGGCAGCAGCAGCAACATGGGTGCAGTGGGCCTGGCTGCGTTGTGCCAACAGCTCGAAGACCGTGTGCGGCAGTCATCGCTGCACGGCATTGAGGACCTGATCACCCGCATCGATCAGGAATACCGGGCTGTGCAGTGTTTCTATCGCGGCGAGTGCGAGCGTGTTTCGACAGGCTGAGCTAAAGCTGGCGCGAGTTTTGCCTCTCTCTGCTCAGATGACTGTTATGCCTTCCGGCGCGGAGACGTTCAATGCCTGTTTCACCCAACCCTTTGTTGCAAGCCAACGTCGCAGGTGCATCGTCGCGCGCGAGCGCTGCCATGGCCGACAAGCCACAGCGTACGGCGGGCGAGCAGGGCAAGGGCTTCGATCAGGTGATGGCCAGGCAGGCAGACGACAAGGTTGCCCAAGGCCGGCCAAAAGGTACTCAGGGCAGCGCGCCCAGCGGCAACAAAGACGCCGGCGACAAGCCGGCGGTTGCCGCTGACGGCAATAAGTTGCCAGCCAATGATCCGTCTCAGCAGGCGGCCGATAGCGCGCAAAGTGATAGCGCCGGATCGCTCGACGCCAACCTGGTGGCCGGCCAGGTCAGCGACGCGCAGCCTGGTGCGCAATTGATCCAGGCTCAGGCCGAGGCCGTTGCGCCGGTGCTCCAGGCGGTGGCGCTACAGCCCGCGGCAACGGCTGTAGAAGAAGCTGTAGAGGAGGCCTTTGATCCTGAGGCCGATGCGCTGGCGGGGCTGCCCACGCTGCGCCTGGCGCTCGAACAGAGCGCCCAGGCAAAGGGCACTACCTCGGCGCACGCCAGCGCTCAACCAGCCAGTGACGATCAGGCAGCCGTCAATACCTTGGCGAATCTGGTCGGCCAGGCCGAGGCGGAGGGCGGCGAATCCGAGCCTGGCGATAATGCGTTTGGCAATCTGCTTGAAGACGGCCTGAAAGACACCAAGAGTGCCAGCAGTGATACCCGCGTCGACAACTTTGCCGATCGCCTGGCCAACCTGACCCAGGCCGCCACGGCCAAGACCGCCAATGCCGTGCCTGCCACCCCGGCGCCGCTGCACCAGCCGCTGGCCATGAACCAGGGCGCCTGGACTGAGGGGCTGGTCAACCGCGTCATGTATCTCTCCAGTCAGAACCTCAAGTCTGCTGATATCCAGCTCGAGCCAGCTGAGCTTGGGCGCCTGGACATCCGCGTCAATGTCGCGACGGATCAGTCGACCCAGGTCACCTTCATCAGCGGCCATGCTGGCGTGCGCGATACGCTCGACAGCCAGTTGCACCGCTTGCGCGAGCTGTTCGCCCAGCAAGGGCTGGCGCAGCCGGATGTGAGCGTCGCCGATCAGTCGCGGGGCCAGCAACAGCAGGCCCAGCAGGACGCTTCGCAGTTGTCCGGGGTTGCCGCGCGACGGGCTGAAGCCGCAGCGGCGGAGCAGGGCGGTACGGCCGAAGCTGCGCGGCCAATGGAGCAACAGGTGGTCATCGGCGACAGCGCGGTGGATTACTACGCCTGAAGGCCTTCTGTGCGTTACCTGTATTTCTTCGGTGAAAGCACCAATGCTGGGGCCGCTACGCGGCCCTTTCGCGACACAAGGCCGCTCCCACAGGTACGGCGACGCTATCGCGCCCTGCCTGCTACCTACTTGTGGGAGCAGTCTTGTGTCGCGAAAGGGCTGCGCAGCAGCCCCCGTATGCTCACCGCAGATATCACTTCAGTCCGCTGATGCGGAAGTCTGTTCGGCCGTCATAGGAATTCTGGCATAACACTTGCTCAAGCCACGTCATCCTCCTTTCTACCCCAGCTGGACGACGGATTATTGGCATGGCGAATAGCGACGCAGTGAAAGACCCCGCCACGAAAGGCAAACTCAAGCTGATCCTGATGCTGGCCGGCGCCTTGCTGCTGGCCATCGGCCTGTCGGTCGGTGCCACCTGGTTCATCATGCACAAGAGTGATGCCGCGCCGGCAGTAGACCCCGCCCTGGCCAGTGCCAAGCCGGCCGCGATCTACGAGACGTTGACCCCGGCCTTCGTGGTCAACTTCAACCAGAACGGCCGCCAGCGCTACATGCAGGTGAGTATCAGCTTGCAGGGCCGCAGCCAGGCTGACCTGGATGCGCTCAAGGTGCACATGCCGGTGATCCGCAACAACCTCGTGATGATGTTCTCCGGTCAAGGCTTCGACACCCTGGCGAGCAGTTCGGTGGGTCAGGAGATGCTGCGCCAGAAGGCCACCGTGGTGGTCCAGGAAGTGGCGCAGAAGGAAGTCGGCAAGCCGGTCATCGACCAGCTGCTGTTCACCAATTTTGTATTGCAGTAGGAGTCCGAGATGGCCGTACAGGACTTGCTGTCCCAGGATGAGATCGATGCGCTGTTGCACGGCGTGGACGATGGCCTGGTAGAGACCGAGACCGCTGCCGAGCCGGGTAGCGTCAAGAGCTACGACCTGACCAGCCAGGACCGGATCGTCCGCGGGCGCATGCCGACCCTGGAAATGATCAACGAGCGTTTCGCCCGCTACACCCGGATCAGCATGTTCAACCTGTTGCGGCGTTCCGCTGACGTCGCGGTGGGCGGTGTGCAGGTGATGAAGTTTGGTGAGTACGTGCATTCGCTGTACGTCCCGACCAGCCTCAACCTGGTCAAGATCAAGCCGCTGCGTGGCACCTCGTTGTTCATCCTCGACGCCAAGCTGGTGTTCAAGCTGGTCGACAACTTCTTTGGCGGCGACGGCCGTCACGCCAAGATCGAAGGGCGTGAGTTCACCCCGACCGAGCTGCGCGTGGTGCGCATGGTCCTCGACCAGTGCTTCGTCGACCTCAAGGAAGCCTGGCAGGCGATCATGCCGGTCAACTTCGAGTACATGAACTCCGAGGTCAACCCGGCCATGGCCAACATCGTCGGCCCGAGCGAGGCGGTGGTGGTATCGACCTTCCACATCGAACTCGACGGTGGCGGCGGCGACCTGCACGTGACCATGCCGTACTCGATGATCGAACCCGTGCGCGAGATGCTCGATGCCGGCTTCCAGTCCGATCTGGACGACCAGGACGAGCGTTGGGTCAAGGCCCTGCGCGAGGACGTCCTGGACGTCAGCGTACCGCTTACAGCGACCGTGGCCCGGCGCCAGCTGAAGCTGCGCGACATCCTCCACATGCAGCCAGGCGATGTGATCCCGGTAGAGCTGCCAGAGCACCTTGTCGTGCGCGCCAATGGCGTGCCGTCGTTCAAGGCACGCCTGGGCTCGCACAAGGGCACCCTGTCGCTGCAGATCATCGATCCGATCGAGCGCCGCTGACGGCGTGCCGGTCGCAACCCCCGAATTGAATGCCTGTCGAGGATTTTATGGCTAACGAAAACGAGATCACCTCTGCCGAGGACCAGGCCCTGGCCGACGAGTGGGCTGCGGCCCTGGAAGAAACCGGTGATGCCGGGCAGTCCGATATCGACGCCCTGTTGGCCGGTGATGGCGGCGGCTCGGGTCGCCTGCCGATGGAAGAGTTCGCCAGCTCGCCCAAGCCAAACGAGAATGTCAGCCTCGAAGGGCCGAACCTGGACGTGATCCTGGACATCCCGGTGAGCATCTCGATGGAAGTCGGCAGTACCGAAATCAACATCCGCAACCTGCTGCAGCTCAACCAGGGCTCGGTGATCGAGCTTGATCGGCTGGCCGGCGAGCCGCTGGACGTGCTGGTCAACGGCACCCTGATCGCTCACGGCGAAGTGGTGGTGGTCAACGAGAAGTTCGGCATCCGCCTGACCGACGTGATCAGCCCAAGCGAACGCATCAAGAAGCTGCGCTGAGTGAAGCCTGTCATGCGCGCCGTGATGGCCGCCGCGACGCTGCTGGCCAGTGAAGCGGCGATCGCTGCCCAGGTGGCGGGCGCCCCTGTTGCGAGCACGCCGCCCGGCAGCCTGGGTGGACAGCTGACGCAGATGGTCCTGGGCCTGTTGCTGGTGGTCGGCCTGATCTTCTTCCTGGCCTGGCTGCTGCGGCGCATGCAAGGTGCGGCGCCGCGCGGCGGGCAGGTGATCGAGATCGTCGGCAGCCGCGCCATCGGCCCGCGCGACCGCTTGTTGCTGGTGCAGGTGGGCAAGGAGCAGATCCTGATCGGGCACACCCCGGGCAGCATCGAGGCCCTGCATGTGCTGGCCGAGCCGGTCGAGGTGCCAAGCGGTGCCCGTCCGGCCGCGCCAGAGTTCGCCCAGCGGCTGTTGGAGCTGATGGGCAAGGATCAGAAGGACAAGAAGTGATGACCGGCGCCCTGCGCGTACTGTTGACCCTGGCGCTGCTGATGGCCGCGCCGTTGGCCTTGGCCGCCGACCCGCTGTCGATCCCGGCCATTACCCTGTCCAGTGGGGCGGACGGCCAGCAGGAGTATTCGGTCAGCCTGCAGATCCTGATGATCATGACGGCGCTGAGCTTCATTCCGGCGTTTGTCATCCTCATGACCAGCTTCACCCGGATCATCATCGTCTTCTCGATCCTGCGCCAGGCGCTGGGCCTGCAGCAGACCCCGTCGAACCAGGTGCTGACCGGCATGGCCCTGTTTCTCACCCTGTTCATCATGGCGCCGGTGTTCGACAAGGTGAATCAGGATGCCCTGCAGCCCTACCTGAACGAGCAGATGACTGCCCAGCAGGCCATCGACAAGGCCCAGGGCCCGCTCAAGGACTTCATGCTGGCGCAGACCCGGCAGAGCGACCTGGACATGTTCATGCGCCTGTCCAAGCGCACCGACATCGCCAGCCCCGAGCAGGCCCCGCTGACTATCCTGGTGCCGGCGTTCGTCACCTCGGAGCTGAAGACCGCCTTCCAGATCGGCTTCATGATCTTCATCCCGTTCCTGATCATCGACATGGTGGTCGCCAGTGTACTGATGGCGATGGGTATGATGATGCTGTCGCCGCTGATCATTTCCCTGCCGTTCAAGATCATGCTGTTCGTCCTGGTTGACGGCTGGGCGCTGATCATGGGCACCCTGGCTGGCAGTTTCGGCGGCGTCTGACGCCGTCAAGGAGAGCCTTGCATGACACCTGAAGTCGCCGTTGACCTGTTCCGTGATGCGCTCTGGCTGACCGCCCTGATGGTTGCCGTACTGGTCGTGCCGAGCCTGTTGGTGGGCTTGGTGGTGGCCATGTTCCAGGCCGCCACGCAGATCAACGAACAGACCCTGAGCTTCCTTCCGCGCCTGCTGGTGATGCTGGTGACGCTGATTGTCGCCGGGCCTTGGCTGGTGACCAAGTTCATGGAGTACTTCCTCAACCTGTACAACAACATCCCGCTGCTGATCGGGTGAGAAGACCATGCTGGAGCTGAGCGCTGCGCAGATCGGCACCTGGGTTGCCACCTTCATGTTGCCGCTGTTTCGGGTGACTGCGGTGCTGATGACCATGCCGATCTTCGGCACCAAGATGCTGCCGGCGCGGGTCCGCCTGTACGCGGCGGTGGCCATCACCGTGGCGATCGTGCCGGGGCTGCCACCGCTGCCCGAGTTCGAGCCGCTGAGCCTGCGCGGCCTGCTCCTGTGCGGCGAGCAGGTCATCGTCGGCGCCTTGTTCGGTTTTTCCTTGCAGCTGCTGTTCCAGGCCTTCGTGATTGCCGGGCAGATCGTCGCGGTGCAGATGGGTATGGCCTTCGCGTCCATGGTCGATCCGGCCAACGGCGTCAACGTGGCAGTGGTCAGCCAGTTCATGACCATGCTGGTAAGCATTCTGTTCCTGGTCATGAATGGTCACTTGGTGGCATTCGAGATCCTCACTGAAAGTTTCACCACCTTGCCGGTGGGCAGTGCCCTGGTGGTCAATCACTACTGGGAGATGGTCGGGCGCATGAGCTGGGTGTTCGGTGCCGGCTTGCTGCTGATCCTGCCGGTGATCGCGGCGCTGCTGGTGGTCAACATCGCTTTTGGGGTGATGACCCGCGCTGCACCGCAGTTGAACATCTTCTCGATTGGTTTTCCGTTGACCCTGGTGTTGGGTATCTGGATGTTCTGGGTAGGCTTGGCCGATATCCATGCCCATTACCAGGAGTTGGTCACTGAAGCGCTGCAATGGCTGCGTGAACTGGCAAGGGCGCGCTGACCATGGCCGAGAGCGAAAGCGGTCAGGACAAGACAGAAGATCCCACCGACAAGCGGGTGAAGGACTCGCGCAAGAAAGGTGAAATCGCCCGTTCCAAGGAGCTCAATACCGTGGCGGTGACCCTGGGTGGGGCAGGCGGGCTGTTGGCGTTCGGCGGGCATATGGCCGAAACCCTGATGGACCTCATGCACATGAACTTCACCCTGTCGCGTGAAGTGCTGATGGATGAGCGGACCATGAGTACCTTGCTCCTGGCCTCCGGCGAAAAGGCCTTGTGGGCGGTCCAACCGCTGTTGGTGCTGCTGTTCGTGATCTCGTTCGTGGCGCCGATCGCCTTGGGTGGGTTCATCTTTTCCGGCAGCCTGCTGCAGCCAAAATTCAGTCGGATGAATCCGTTGGCCGGGATCAAGCGGATGTTCTCGCTCAATGCCTTGACCGAGCTGATCAAGGCCATCGCCAAGTTTGTGCTGATCCTGGTGGTGGGGTTGGTGGTGCTGTCCAAGGACCGTGATGCGCTGCTGGCGATTGCCAATGAACCCTTGGAACAGGCGATCATTCACAGCATTCAGGTGGTGGGCTGGAGTGCCTTGTGGATGGCGTCGGGATTGTTGCTGATTGCGGCGGCAGACGTGCCGTTCCAGCTGTGGCAGACGCACAAGAAACTGAAGATGACCAAGCAGGAAGTGCGCGACGAGCACAAGGACTCCGACGGCAGGCCCGAGGTCAAACAGCGGATTCGTCAGTTGCAGCGGGAGATGTCCCAGCGGCGGATGATGGCGGCGATCCCCGAGGCGGACGTGATCATCACCAACCCGACTCACTATGCGGTGGCGTTGAAGTACGACCCTGAGAAGGGTGGGGCGGCAGCGCCGCTGCTGCTGGCCAAGGGCACCGACTTCATCGCGTTGAAGATCCGCGAGATTGGTGCCGAGCACAAGGTGCAGATCCTGCAGTCGCCGGAGCTGGCGCGGGCGATCTTTTACTCGACCGAGGTTGAGCAGGAGATCCCGGCGGGCTTGTACCTGGCGGTGGCGCAGGTGCTGGCCTATGTGTTCCAGATCCGCCAGTTCCGCGCGGGCAAGGGCAAGCGGCCGGAGCCGTTGAAGGAAGATCTGCCGATCCCGCCGGATCTGCGCCGCGACAGTTGAGGTCGGGTTGTCTGGTTTAGGCTCGCGTCGCAGCCCATCGCGACCTGTCCGGCAGCCCTGCTGCTCCCAAGCTGGCGCGGTCTCTGTGTGAGCAACTGCCTTTCACTAAACCTCAAGCTGGCGCGGTCTCTGTGGGAGCGGCCTTGTGTCGCGAAATGAGGGCGAAGCCCTCACCAGCTGACTCACAGCCACATACAATCCCAATGCGGGTAATCGCCGTTGTCCCTACCGGATCAGCACGTTTTCATTGGCGCAAATTGGGGCTTGCCCCGCGAAAAGGCCGGTACTGAGAGGCCCAGGCCAAAGTTGGACAGCTTCTTGCAAAGACAGCGCCAGTCGCCCTGACGGCGTCAAAGTTTTTGCTCGAAGAGGACTCGCGGTGGATCGCACTCAGTTAATCAGCAACGCCCGCAACAACCTGGCCGGCCTCGGTCGGGGCAACCTGGGTGTGCCGCTGCTGCTGCTGGTGATGTTGGCAATGATGATGTTGCCGATTCCACCATTCCTGCTCGACGTGTTCTTCACGTTCAACATCGCCCTGTCGATCGTGGTCCTGCTGGTCTGCGTCTACGCCCTGCGCCCACTCGATTTCGCCGCATTCCCGACCATCCTGCTGGTGGCGACCCTGCTGCGCCTGGCGCTCAACGTCGCCTCGACCCGGGTGGTCATGCTCCACGGCCATGAGGGCCACCAGGCCGCGGGCAAGGTGATCCAGGCCTTCGGTGAAGTGGTGATCGGCGGTAACTATGTGGTCGGTGCGGTGGTGTTCGCCATCCTCATGATCATCAACTTCGTGGTGGTGACCAAGGGTGCCGGGCGGATCTCCGAGGTCAGCGCGCGTTTCACCCTCGACGCCATGCCCGGCAAGCAGATGGCCATCGACGCCGACCTTAATGCCGGCCTGATCGACCAGGCGCAGGCCAAGGCCCGCCGCAGCGAAGTAGCCCAGGAGGCCGAGTTCTACGGCTCGATGGACGGTGCCAGCAAGTTTGTTCGTGGTGATGCTATCGCCGGCCTGCTGATTCTGTTCATCAACCTGATTGGCGGCATGCTGATCGGCATGCTGCAGTACGGCATGCCATTCAGCGAGGCCGGCAAGGTCTACGCTCTGTTGACCATCGGTGACGGTTTGGTGGCGCAATTGCCGTCGTTGCTGCTGTCCACCGCCGCCGCGATCATGGTTACCCGGGCCTCGGGCTCCGAGGACATGGGCAAGCTGATCAACCGGCAGATGTTCGACTCGCCGCGGGCCTTGGCGGTTGCGGCCGGGATCATGATCGTCATGGGCCTGGTGCCGGGCATGCCCCACGTGGCCTTCCTCGGCCTGGGCGTGGTAGCGGCCGGCGCTGCCTACCTGGTCTGGCGCAAGCAGCAGGCAAGCAAGGTCAAGGCGCTGGCCGAAGTGCAGCGCCAGCAAGATCTGCTGCCTTCGCCGCAGCGCGCCATGGAAACCAAGGAGCTGGGCTGGGATGACGTGACTCCGATCGACATGATCGGCCTTGAGGTGGGTTACCGGCTGATTCCGCTGGTCGACCGCAACCAGGGCGGGCAGTTGCTGGCGCGGATCAAGGGGGTGCGCAAGAAGCTCTCCCAGGACCTCGGCTTCCTCATGCCGACAGTGCACATTCGCGACAATCTCGACCTGCAGCCCAGCGCCTATCGGCTGACGCTGATGGGGGTGATCCTGGCCGAGGCGGAGATCTATCCCGACCGCGAGCTGGCGATCAACCCAGGCCAGGTGTTCGGTACCCTCAACGGCATCGCCGCACGTGACCCTGCCTTCGGCCTGGAGGCGGTGTGGATCGATGTCGGTCAGCGGGCCCAGGCGCAGTCGCTGGGGTATACCGTGGTCGACGCCAGCACGGTGGTCGCGACGCACTTGAACCAGATCCTGCAGAAGCACTGTCACGAGCTGATTGGCCACGAAGAAGTCCAGCAATTGCTCCAGGTGCTGGCCAAGGCATCGCCTAAACTTGCCGAAGAGCTGGTGCCAGGTGTCATTTCCTTGTCGGGGCTGCTCAAGGTCCTGCAGGCGTTGCTCTCCGAGCAGGTGCCGGTACGCGACATTCGCAGTATCGCCGAGGCGATCGCCAACAACGCCGGCAAGAGTCAAGATACCGCCGCGCTGGTGGCGGCAGTGCGCGTCGGATTGTGTCGCGCCATCGTGCAAAGCATTGTCGGCGTTGAGTCCGAGCTGCCTGTGATCACCTTGGAACCAAGGTTGGAACAGATTTTGCTCAATAGTCTGCAGAGGGCCGGGCAAGGTCAGGAAGATGGTGTTCTCCTGGAACCGAGCATGGCCGAGAAGCTTCAACGTTCGCTGATCGAAGCGGCCCAGCGTCAGGAGATGCAGGGCCAACCCGCTATTCTTCTGGTAGCCGGGCCGATTCGCGCAATGTTGTCGCGCTTCGGTCGCCTGGCTGTACCGAATTTGCATGTTTTGGCGTATCAGGAAATACCTGACAACAAGCAAGTCACCATCGTTGCCACCGTGGGCCCCAACGGCTGAGGTAGTGGGTTATGCAAGTTAAGCGTTTTTTCGCCGCCGATATGCGTCAGGCCATGAAGCTGGTCCGGGATGAGCTTGGCTCCGATGCCGCCATCATCGGTAACCGGCGCATTGCCGGCGGTGTCGAGCTGACGGCCGCGCTGGACTACAAGCTGTCGGCCCTGGCCCCGCGCGTGCCCAATGTCGAGCTCGAAGACGAGCTGCGCAAGACCCACTCGCGCATCGCTACCGCCCAGGCCGAGCTGAGCAACCGCACCGATACCGACGAAGGCAACCGGCAGTTGTTTGCCGGGCTGTCGCTGACCGCTTCCGAGCCGCTGGTCGAGGCGCATGTGGAGGTACCACCGGTGCCCGCCGCAGCTGCCCTGGCACCGGTTGATCCACGCCTGTTCGATGCCATGCGCGAAGAGCTGTCGGGCTTGCGCGAACTGCTCGAAGTGCAGCTCGGCTCGCTGGCGTGGGGCCAGTTGCAGGGCAACAAGCCGATGCAGGCCAACCTCTGGCGTCGCCTGCAGCGGGTCGGCCTGACCGGTGCGCTGGCGCGTGAACTGCTTGATCTGGTTGGCGAGGTCGATGAACCCCGGCAAGCCTGGCGGATGATCCTGGCGCACCTGGCGCGGATGATCGATGTGCCGGAAATCGAACCGATCGAGGAGGGTGGAGTGATCGCCATGGTCGGCCCGGCCGGCATGGGCAAGACCACCACCCTGGCCAAGTTGGCGGCGCGCTACGTGCTCAAGTACGGTGCCAGCAACCTGGCCCTGGTGAGCATGGACAGCTTCCGCATTGGCGCCCAGGAGCAGCTCAAGACCCTTGGCCGGATCCTTAACGTGTCGGTGACCTACGTCGACCCGGGCGAGTCCCTGGCCCAGGCGCTGGAGCCGCTGCTGCGCAAGCGCGTGGTGCTGATCGATACCGCTGGCCTGCAGGCCAGCGACCCGGCCCTGCGCATGCAGCTCGAGACCCTGGCCGGCCGCGGCATTGCCGCGAAGAATTATCTGGTACTGGCCACCACCAGCCAGAAACAGGTGCTGACCGCGGCCTACCACAGCTACAAGCGCTGTGGCCTGGCCGGCTGCATCCTGACCAAGCTTGATGAAACGGCTTGTCTCGGCGAAGTGCTGAGCCTGGCCATCAGTCATGAACTGCCCGTGGCCTATCTCACCGATGGCCCGCGCATTCCTGACGACCTGCACCTGCCGCGCAAGCATCAGTTGGTCAGCCGGGCGGTCAGTGTGCAAATGCAGGAAGACCCCAGCGAAGAGGCGATGGCCGACATGTTCGCTGATCTCTACCACAACTCTGGCAAGCGCGCGGGTTGAGGATGAACGAAGTGAAAAGTACCTACATCAAGGGCTTTGAGAACAGCCCTTCATGTGGCCTCGGTCCAAGCGAGACAAGGTAAAGAACAGATATGGGTAGCATGCATCCCGTACAAGTGATCGCCGTGACCGGTGGCAAAGGTGGCGTCGGCAAGACTAACGTTTCAGTAAACCTGTCCCTGGCGTTGGCCGAGCTGGGCCGCCGGGTCATGCTGCTGGACGCCGACCTTGGCCTGGCCAATGTCGATGTCCTGCTCGGGCTCACGCCCAAGCGCACCCTGGCCGATGTCATCGAGGGCCGCTGCGAGCTGCGCGATGTGCTGCTGCAGGGACCTGGCGGTGTGCGGATTGTCCCGGCTGCCTCCGGCACGCAGAGCATGGTGCACCTGCAGCCCGCGCAACACGCCGGGCTGATCCAGGCCTTCAGCGAAGTCGGCGACAACCTCGACGTGCTGGTGATCGACACCGCCGCCGGCATTGGTGATTCGGTGGTGAGCTTTGTCCGCGCCGCGCAGGAAGTCCTGCTGGTGGTGTGCGATGAGCCGACCTCGATCACCGACGCCTACGCACTGATCAAGCTGCTCAACCGCGACTACGGGATGAACCGCTTCCGCGTGCTGGCGAACATGGCCCAGAGCCCGCAGGAAGGGCGCAACCTGTTTGCCAAGTTGACCAAGGTCACGGATCGCTTCCTTGACGTCGCCCTACAATACGTCGGCGCCGTGCCGTACGACGAATGTGTACGCAAGGCGGTACAGAAGCAGCGGGCGGTCTATGAAGCCTTCCCTCGGTCCAAGTGCGCGCTGGCGTTCAAGGCCATCGCGCAGAAGGTCGACAGCTGGCCGTTGCCGGCCAATCCACGCGGACACCTGGAGTTTTTCGTCGAGCGTCTGGTGCAACCCACCAGTGCGGGACCAGTGCTATGAGTGCGAGCGGTTTCAAGATGTACAGCAAGGCGTCCAAGGACGCCCAGTACGAGCTGGTCGAGCGTTACGCGCCGCTGGTCAAGCGCATTGCCTTCCACCTGCTCGCGCGCCTGCCGGCCAACGTCCAGGTCGAAGACCTGATCCAGGCCGGCATGATCGGCCTGCTCGAAGTGGCCAACAAGTACGACGCCAGCAAGGGCGCCAGTTTTGAAACCTATGCCGGCATCCGCATCCGCGGGGCCATGCTCGATGAAGTCCGCAAGGGCGACTGGGCGCCGCGTTCGGTGCACCGCAATACCCGTATGGTCAGTGACGCAATGCGCGCGGTTGAAGCAAGAAGTGGTCGCGACGCTAAAGATTACGAGGTTGCTGCCGAACTCCAACTGAGTCTCGATGATTACTACGGGATCCTGAACGATACCCTGGGCAGCCGCCTGTTCAGTTTCGACGACCTGTTGCAGGACGGCGAGCACGAAGGGCTGCACGAGGACGGCGCCAGCGGCCAGGTCGAGCCGTCACGCGACCTGGAAGACGAGCGCTTCCAGGCTGCGCTGACCGACGCGATCGCCAACCTGCCGGAACGCGAGCGGCTGGTGCTGGCGCTGTACTACGACGAAGAGCTGAACCTCAAGGAAATCGGTGAGGTGCTGGGGGTCAGCGAATCACGTGTCAGCCAGTTGCACAGCCAATGCGCAGCGCGTCTGCGCAGCCGTCTGGGCGAATGGCGGGCACGCTGAGCGCAGTTTCGATGCAGTCGTTTCACCTTGTACCGAATTGATTGAATGCGCGCTCGGGGCCGAGCGCGTTTAAGACTGCTTGGAGGTCTAATTGGACAAAAACATGAAAATCCTCATCGTTGACGACTTCTCGACGATGCGGCGGATCATCAAGAACCTGCTGCGTGATCTGGGCTTCACCAACGTCAAGGAAGCCGACGACGGCACCACTGCGTTGCCGATGCTGCACAGCGAAGCGTTCGATTTTCTGGTAACCGACTGGAACATGCCCGGCATGAGCGGCATCGACCTGCTGCGTCAGGTGCGTGCCGATGACCGCCTCAAGCACTTGCCAGTGCTGATGGTCACCGCCGAGGCCAAGCGCGAGCAGATCATTGAAGCGGCCCAGGCCGGCGTCAATGGCTACGTGGTCAAGCCTTTCACTGCCCAGGTGCTCAAAGAAAAGATCGAAAAGATCTTCGAACGCGTGAACGGCTAAGTCACGCCAGGGGGCACCATGGAGTCAAACAATACATCGCTGGGTGAGTTCGAATCGACCCTGAAAAAGCATGCCCAGGAACTGGTCGAGAGCCTTGAGCGCGGCCGTTTTGGCGAGGCTGTTCAGCTGATTCATCAGCTTAATCAGACCCGTGACCGAGGCCTGTACCAGGAAGTCGGCAAGCTCACCCGTGAGCTGCACAGTGCCATCGTCAGCTTCCAGATCGACCCGTCCATGCCGCAGGCTGAAGAAGTCTCGCAGATCACCGACGCCACCGAGCGCTTGTCCTATGTGGTCAAGCTGACCGAGGGTGCGGCCAATCGCACCATGGACCTGGTCGAGGCGGGCACGCCCGTGCTCAATGAGCTGGCAGCTGAGGCCCAGGCGCTGAGCGCCGACTGGCAGCGTTTCATGCGCCGCGAAGTGGCTGCGCCAGAGTTTCGCGACCTGGTCAAACGGGTCGACAGCTTCCTGACACACAGCGCCGAAGGTAACCGTAAGGTTTCGGGGCACCTCAACGATATCTTGCTGGCCCAGGACTACCAAGACCTGACCGGCCAGGTGATCAAGCGCGTCACGGCGCTGGTCACCGAAGTAGAAAGCAATCTGCTCAAGCTCGTGCTGATGGCCAGTCAGGTCGACCGTTTTGCCGGTATCGAACATGACCACCAGCAGCTGCGTGCTGAAAAAGATCAAGAAAAACATCCGACTCGGGGTGAAGGTCCGCAGATTCATGCCGATAAGCGTGAAGACGTCGTGTCCGGTCAGGACGATGTCGACGATCTGCTGTCCAGCCTTGGTTTTTAGGGAGCACGTTTAATGAGCTTCGGCGCCGATGAAGAAATCCTTCAGGATTTCCTGGTAGAAGCCGGCGAAATTCTTGAGCAACTGTCCGAGCAATTGGTCGAGCTGGAAAGCCGACCTGATGATGCCGACCTGCTCAATGCAATTTTTCGCGGTTTTCACACTGTAAAAGGGGGCGCCGGCTTCCTTCAGCTCAATGAGCTGGTGGAGTGCTGCCATATCGCGGAGAACGTCTTCGACATCCTGCGCAAAGGTGAGCGCCGGGTCGACGCCGAACTGATGGACGTGGTGCTTGAAGCGCTGGACGCGGTCAACAGCATGTTCGGCCAGGTGCGCGAGCGCAGTGAAGTTACCCCGGCCACGCCCGAGTTGCTCGCGGCGTTGTCGCGCCTGGCTGAGCCGGGTGCTGCCGTGGCCGTCGTGCCGGCAGTCGAAGAGACTCCGGTTGCTGCCGCCGAGGCGGACATCACCGACACCGAATTCGAACAGCTGCTCGATTCCCTCGATGCGGTCAAGGCGCAGGCTGCTGCCAGCGAACAGTCGTTGGCCGAACCGGCCAAGGCGCTGGACGCGGTGGCTGCTGACGCTGACGAGATCACTGACGCTGAATTCGAGTCGTTACTCGATCAACTGCACGGCAAGGGCCAGTTCTCTGCTGAAGTCGCCGTCGCGCCGGCAGAGGCACCTGCAGCGGCGCCGGCCAGCGATGAAATCACCGACGACGAATTCGAAGCGCTGCTCGACCAGTTGCACGGCAAGGGCACCTTTGCCGCCGACGCGCTGCCGGCTGCGGCCGCGCCTGTTGCCAGTGGCGAACCCGCCGCCAGCGGCGATGACATCAGTGAGCACGAATTCGAGGCCTTGCTTGACCAACTGCACGGCAAGGGCAAGTTCAACGCCGACACGGTAACCGCCGAGGCGCCAGTGGCGGCGGTCGCCGCCAAGGTCGAAGCCAGCCCTGCGGTCAAGCCCGCAGCAGCCCCCAGCGCTGCAGCCGTGGCCGCTGCCCGGCCAGTCGCCCCGGCGCCGGCCCGAGCTGCGGCTCCGGCTGCGGAAAAACACGTCAGCGAAGCGGAAACCACCGTGCGCGTCGATACTGCGCGCCTGGACGAGATCATGAACATGGTCGGCGAACTGGTGCTGGTGCGTAACCGCCTGGTCCGCCTGGGCCTCAACAGTGGCGACGAGGCCATGTCCAAGGCCGTGTCGAACCTTGATGTGGTGACCGCCGACCTGCAGACGGCGGTGATGAAAACCCGCATGCAGCCGATCAAGAAAGTCTTCGGCCGCTTCCCGCGTCTGGTCCGTGACCTGGCGCGCCAGCTCAAGAAGGAAATCAACCTGGAGCTGGTCGGTGAAGAGACCGACCTCGACAAGAACCTCGTCGAGGCCCTGGCCGACCCGCTGGTGCACTTGGTGCGCAACGCCGTCGACCATGGCGTCGAAATGCCCGATGAGCGCGAGGCCTCCGGCAAGGCGCGCACAGGCAAGGTAGTGCTGTCGGCCGAGCAGGAAGGCGATCACATCCTCTTGTCGATCTCTGACGACGGCAAGGGCATGGACCCGAACATCCTCCGTGCCAAGGCCGTGGAAAAAGGCCTGATGGACAAGGACGCGGCCGAACGCCTGAGCGAATCGGACTGCTACAACCTGATCTTCGCCCCGGGCTTCTCGACCAAGACCGAGATCTCCGATGTGTCCGGGCGTGGCGTGGGCATGGACGTGGTGAAAACCAAGATCTCCCAGCTCAACGGCTCGATCAACATCTACTCGGCCAAGGGCCAGGGCTCGAAGATCGTCATCAAGGTGCCGCTGACCCTGGCGATCATGCCGACCCTGATGGTCATGCTGGGCAACCAGGCGTTCGCCTTCCCGCTGGTCAACGTCAACGAGATCTTCCACCTCGACCTGTCGCGCACCAACGTGGTCGATGGTCAGGAAGTGGTGATCGTCCGCGACAAGGCCCTGCCGCTGTTCTACCTCAAGCGCTGGCTGGTGCAGAACCAGGTGCACGAGGAGCAACGCGAAGGGCACGTGGTGATCCTCTCAGTGGGCACTCAGCGCATCGGCTTTGTGGTCGATCAGCTGGTCGGCCAGGAAGAGGTGGTGATCAAGCCGCTGGGCAAGATGCTCCAGGGAACCCCGGGCATGTCCGGCGCCACCATTACCGGCGACGGTCGTATCGCGCTGATCCTCGATGTTCCGAGCATGCTCAAGCGTTACGCCGCCCGGCGTTATTGATTTCGGTGGCGCGACCTCGCGGTTGCGCCACCTAATGGAGTGTTTATGGCAGTCAAGGTCCTGGTGGTGGATGATTCCGGTTTCTTCCGCCGCCGCGTCTCGGAAATTCTCTCGGCGGACCCGACGATCCAGGTCGTGGGTACCGCGACCAATGGCAAGGAAGCAATCGACCAGGCGCTGTCGCTCAAGCCCGATGTCATCACCATGGACTACGAAATGCCCATGATGGATGGCATCACTGCCGTGCGCCACATCATGCAGCGCTGCCCGACGCCGGTCCTGATGTTCTCCTCGCTGACCCATGAAGGCGCGCGGGTCACACTCGATGCGCTGGATGCCGGCGCGGTGGATTACCTGCCGAAAAACTTCGAAGACATCTCGCGCAACCCGGACAAGGTCAAGCAACTGCTCTGCGAAAAGGTCCATACCCTGTCGCGCAGCAACCGCCGTTTTGGCAGCTATGCCGCGCCCGCGCCGGCGCCCACTGCAGCGCCAGCCCCGACGGCAGCGGCCAGCAGTCATGCACCTGCCAGCAGTTTCGCTGGCACGGCGCCGGTGCGCACGGCTGCCCCGGTGCGGGCCGCGGCGCCAGCTGCCAGTCATGCGCCAGCGCCCAAGCGCAAGCCGTACAAGCTGGTCGCAATCGGTACTTCGACCGGCGGGCCGGTGGCGCTGCAGCGGGTCCTGACCCAGCTGCCGGCCAATTTTCCGGCGCCGATCGTGCTTATCCAGCACATGCCCGCGGCCTTCACCAAAGCCTTTGCCGAGCGCTTGGACAAACTGTGCAAGATCAGTGTCAAGGAAGCTGAGGATGGCGACGTGTTGCGTCCAGGTTTGGCCCTGCTGGCCCCCGGTGGCAAGCAGATGATGGTCGATGGCCGTGGCACGGTGAAGATTCTGCCGGGCGACGAGCGTCTCAACTACAAGCCGTGCGTGGACATCACCTTCGGCTCGGCGGCCAAGTCGTATGGCGACAAGGTCCTGTCGGTGGTGCTCACCGGCATGGGCGCCGACGGTCGTGAAGGTGCGCGCCTGCTCAAGCAGGGCGGCAGCACCGTGTGGGCCCAGGATGAAGCCAGCTGCGTGATCTACGGCATGCCCATGGCCATCGTCAAAGCCAATCTGGCGGATGCGGTGTACAGCCTGGACGAGATCGGCAAGCACCTGGTCGAGGCCTGTGTCTGATGGATGTCCTCAGCCTGATTGGCCTGATCCTCGCCTTCGTCGCGATTGTCGGCGGCAACTTCCTCGAGGGTGGCCACGTTGGCGCGCTGCTCAATGCCCCGGCCGCGTTGATCGTGCTCGGCGGCACCCTCGGCGCGGCGCTGCTGCAAGCGCCGTTGTCGTCGTTCAAGCGCGCGCTGCAGATTGTCCGCTGGATCCTCTTCCCGCCGCGGGTCGATCTCGCTGGCGGCATTGATCGGGTGGTCAACTGGAGCCTCACCGCGCGCAAGGAAGGCTTGCTCGGGCTGGAAGGAGTGGCTGACGCCGAACCCGATCCTTATGCCCGCAAGGGCTTGCAGCTGCTGGTCGATGGCGCTGAGCCGGAGGCCATCCGGAGTATCCTCGAGGTCGATTTCCTGACCCAGGAGAGCCGCGATATCCAGGCGGCAAAAGTCTTTGAGAGCATGGGTGGCTACGCGCCGACCATCGGCATCATCGGTGCCGTGATGGGCCTGATCCATGTCATGGGCAATCTGGCCGATCCGTCGCAGCTGGGCAATGGCATCGCGGTCGCCTTTGTCGCCACCATCTATGGCGTGGCCAGCGCCAACCTGATCCTGCTGCCTGTCGCCAACAAGCTCAAAGCCATCGTCATGCGTCAATCGCGCTACCGCGAGATGCTCCTGGAGGGCCTCTTGTCGATCGCCGAAGGCGAGAACCCACGCTCGATCGAGCTGAAGCTGCAAGGCTTCATGGAGTAAGCCATGCGTCGCCGTCGTCATACCGAGGAACACGAAAATCATGAACGTTGGCTGGTATCGTACGCCGACTTCATCACGCTGCTGTTTGCCTTTTTCGTGGTCATGTATTCGATCTCCTCGATCAACGAGGGCAAGTACAAGGTCGTCTCCCAGGCACTGCTGGGGGTATTCAACGACCCTGAGCGGAGCATGCAGCCAATTCCTATCGGCGATGAGCAGCCGCTCAGCGTCAGGCCGGCCGTGCCGTTGGTCAAGGACAGCGAAGAGACCGACGCCGGCCTGGCGCAGACCAGCACCGATCCGTTGCAGACCATCAGCGATGACGTACGCGATGCCTTTGGCGACCTGATCAGCGCCAACCAGATGACCGTGCGCGGCAATGAACTGTGGGTCGAGATCGAGCTCAACTCGTCGCTGCTGTTTGGCAGCGGCGACGCCATGCCCAGCGATACCGCTTTCGCCATCATCGAGAAGGTGGCCAACATCCTCAAGCCGTTCGCCAACCCGGTGCACGTCGAAGGCTTTACCGACAACTTGCCGATCCGTACCGCGCAGTACCCGACCAACTGGGAACTGTCGGCCTCGCGCGCGGCCAGTATCGTCCGCTTGCTGGCCATGAACGGGGTCAACCCAGGGCGCATGGCGTCGGTGGGTTATGGCGAATACCAGCCGGTTGCCACCAATGACACAGCCGAAGGCCGCGCGCGCAACCGCCGGGTAGTGTTGGTGATCTCGCGCAACCTCGAGGTACGCCGCAGCCTGACCGCGACCGGCAGCGCCAATGCCACACCCGATGCGGCATTGCGCCGTGCTGGCACACAAAGTGCACCGGCAACCACTGCACCGGCGGGAGGGGGCTAGCCCCGTCAAATCCCCGTCACTGAATTTCACACCGTTCCCGGCAGGGCAGGCGGCCATACCGGGAGGAAGCAGCGCACCATGAGAGTCTGGGCAGTAGCCAATCAAAAAGGTGGCGTCGGCAAGACCACCACCACTATCGCCCTGGCCGGTTTGCTGGCCGATGCGGGCAAGCGCGTGGTCGTTGTCGACCTGGATCCACATGGCTCCATGACCAGTTATTTCGGGCATAACCCGGATGCGCTGGAACACAGTTGCTACGACTTGTTTTTGCACAAGGGCACGGTGCCAGAAGGGCTGCCGGGCCAGCTGCTGCTGCCGACCAGTCATGAGCGCATCGCCTTGCTGCCGTCGAGCACCGCACTGGCGGTACTCGAGCGCCAGTCGCCGGGTCAGAGTGGCCTGGGCCTGGTGATCGCCAAGAGTCTGGCGCAGCTGTGGCAGGATTTCGACTTCGCCCTGATCGACAGCCCGCCACTGCTCGGCGTGCTGATGGTCAATGCCCTGGCGGCCAGCCAGCAGCTGGTCATCCCGGTGCAGACCGAGTTTCTTGCGGTCAAGGGCCTGGAGCGCATGGTGGGCACCCTGGCCATGATCAACCGCTCGCGCAAGCAGGCGCTGCCGTATCAGATCGTGCCGACCCTGTTCGACCGCCGCACGCAGGCTTCGCTGGGAACCCTCAAGGTCTTGCGCGACACCTACGCAGAGAGCGTCTGGCAGGGCTACATCCCGGTCGACACGCGCCTGCGTGATGCCAGCAGGGCAGGTGTCACGCCGTCGCAATTCGATGGCAAGAGCCGCGGGGTAGTCGCCTACCGCGCGCTGCTCAAGCACATGCTTACCTATAAACCCGCCCTGCAGGTGGCCTGATGAACCCAGTGCGGCAGATCACCAGCAAGCCCCAATTGGCCTTGCAATCCTACCTCGATGGTTTGCTTCAGGAGGCCACCGAGTCGTTCGACATACTTGTCGAACTACCTGCGGCAGCGCCTGGCGAAGACTTCGAAGCGGCGGTGCGCGAGGAGCAGGCGCTTGATGCCCAGCGCCAGCCAGAAGCTGCGCCAGCGTTGGCCACCCGCGCGTTCGCCGAGCCGCAGCCCAAGCTTCTCGCCAGCGTCCTGACGCCGGTTGCGCCCGCTCCGGAGCCGGTTGTCACTGTGGTCGATGCCGAGGTGGTGGCCGAGGCCAGTATTCCGGTATTGACCCAGGTGCAGGCTCCCGAGAAAGTTGCGCCCGTGGTCGATGTGCACCTGCCGTCGGCGCGCATGCCGGTACCGCCGGTCACCGCCGATGGTCGCCCGCACTGGGCAGCCGAGCCCTTCGAGTGTTTGCTGTTCGATGTCGCCGGGCTGACTCTGGCGGTGCCGTTGGTCTGCCTGGGTTCGATCTATACCCTGGCCGGCCAGGAGCTGACACCGCTGTTCGGCCAGCCTGACTGGTTCCTCGGCATCCTCACCTGCCAGGCGGGTAACCTCAAGGTGCTGGACACTGCGCGCTGGGTCATGCCTGACCGTTACCGCGAGGATTTTCGCCAGGGCCTGCAGTATGTGATTTCTGTTCAGGGCTACGAGTGGGGGCTGGCGGTGCATCAGGTCAGCCGCTCGCTGCGCCTGGACCCGAACGAGATCAAGTGGCGCAGCCAGCGCGGGCAGCGCCCGTGGCTGGCCGGCACGGTGATCGAACACATGTGTGCCTTGCTCGATGTCGCCGAACTGGCCGAATTGATCGCCAGCGGCGCCGTCAAACAGATGCACGCCAAACACCAATAAATGAAGGCCGCCGCTGTCGCGGCCAGACCGAGCACACCGCCGATGGCGGATTTTGAGGGTAGGGGAATGAAAAAGTCGTCCGCACAAGGTTCCGAAGATCCGATCCTGCAGTGGGTAACCTTCCGCCTGGACAACGAGTCCTACGGCATCAACGTCATGCAGGTGCAGGAAGTCCTGCGCTACACCGAGATCGCGCCGGTACCGGGTGCGCCGAGCTACGTGCTGGGCATCATCAACCTGCGCGGCAACGTGGTCACCGTGATCGACACCCGCCAGCGCTTTGGCCTGGTGCCGACCGAAGTCACCGACAATACCCGAATCGTCATCATCGAGGCCGACAAGCAAGTGGTCGGCATTCTGGTCGATAGCGTCGCGGAAGTGGTCTACCTGCGTCAGTCGGAGATCGAGACCGCGCCGAACGTGGGTAACGAAGAGTCGGCCAAGTTCATCCAGGGCGTGTGCAACAAGAACGGCGAGCTGTTGATTCTGGTCGAACTGGACAAGATGATGACCGAGGAAGAGTGGTCCGAGCTGGAGAATATCTGAGTTGATTTTCGAGGTTGCTGTCATCTTCCTGGCGCTGCTCTGGGCGCTGAGCCTGTGGTTCTTCCTCAACTACAGCAAACGCCAGCGCGAGCTGGCTACCCAGCAGGCACAGGGCGACGCGCTGCGCGACCAGCGCATCAAGGACCTGGCCAAGCGCCTGGACGATTATCAGAACGGCACGGTGCGTATGGGCGAGGCGCTGCATGAGTTGCGCACGGTGGTGGCGCCATTGCCGGATAAACTGCACAAGCTGGAGCAGCGTGATCCTAACGACGTGACCTTCTCCCAGGCGGCCAAGCTGGTGGGGATGGGCGCCAGTGTCGAGGAACTGACCCAGACCTGTGGCCTGACCCAGGCCGAGGCGCAGTTGATGACCAAGCTGCACCGCAGCGAATGAGATAGCAAAGGCGAACCCCGGGTTGATGCCGGTCAGTTAAGCCGTCGGGGGCTGCTTTGCAGCCCTTTCGCGACACAAGGCCGCTCCCACAATGTCCGCACTTGCCCTGTAAATAGCGGCATACACGGTCACTGTGGGAGCGGCCTTGTGTCGCGAAAGGGCCGCAAAGCGGCCCCAAAACAGGCGACCTGGTTCAACTGACCGGCATTAATTCGCGGGTCGCCTTTTTTCAAGGTGTCATGGCTTGGCCCAAGAGTTGAAGCCACCTACCCGGGCCACCCGGTCAAGCGGCAGCAATTGGGCGCGGATCGCTTTGTAGTGCTCAAGGTTGATAAAGCGCCATGAATTGATTCGAGGGAAGGCATACAGGTTGTTGATCTGCCGCATTACCTGCAGGGCGGGCAGGTGGCGGTCGACCACGTCGGTCAACAGCGCTGGGCCTGTGAGGCGGCTGAGGGTGCTGGCGTAGCGATAGAAGGCTTCCGGGTCGCTTTGCAGGGTCGGACGGGTATCGTAGAACGCCGGCTCGGCGAGGTAGCGGCTGTGCATTTCCTGAAGGATTGCCTTGAGCGTCGGGTTGTCGGCATGGCTGCCAATCAGGCTGCTGTTGTACAGGCAGTTCATGCCCATCTTTTCGTTGGACATGGGCGGGTACAGCAGGAGCCCTTCGGCGCTGGTCGCCAGAGGCACCTGATCCAGGGCTTCGCCTGGCGTTTCCTGCGCGGGGTCCGGGAGCATGTTGGCGGTTTCGCCGGGCATCAGCAGGGTATCGTCGATATCCATGTACAAGCCGCCTTCGTGGTCGAGCAAGGCATAGCGCAGGACATCCGAGGCCGAGGCGAAATTGCTCGCAGTGCCGCCATTGCCGTCAATGGCGGCGGCGTACTGGCGGTAGTTCGGGTGGCTGCGAAAACCTGCATAGAACGGTTGTTCTTCCAACGGCAGCACCGTCACCCCGGGCGCCCGGGCGCTCAGCAACTGGAGGTTCTGTTCGAATGCCGCCGGAGTAGTCTTGGACAAATAGAGGCGAAATGCGTACTGACTGCCGTTGAGCCGATCGGCATTGGTGGCGATATTGGCTATCAGGCTTTGACTGAGAACACGGTCACCTACCCAGATGCTGAGGATCTGCTTGGGGATGGGGTGCAGACTTTCACTGGGCAAGTGAGGGAGGGAGACAGGCAGCTGCAGATCGACCCCCAGCGCGCGCAGGCTGGACATGCGCATCTGGTCGGTGACGGGGCGGGAGGCGGCGTTGACCTCGATCAGGTTGAGCGAGTCTGGTGTCGCGATGTAATAGGTGGGTGCAACCTCGTTGAGATCACCTTCGGTAATGAAGGCATCCGCCTCGATATCGTAGACCATCTCCGCGTTATAACCGCCGATCATCCCCGTGAGCAGGTCAGGAGTACCGTCGTATCGCGGCGTCCTGATGATTGCGCCGGCGATACCAGGGTTACCCGCGGGCAGCGGCGCAATCGCCTCCGGCAGGTGGAAATAGTCAGCCACGTCGGCCGCGGGCAAGTGCGGCGGGGTGATGGGGCTCAATGGATAGCCAAGTTGCTCATTGACCCGGCTGGGCAGGACGAATCGATCTTGCTTGAAACGCAGCAGCACCGGCGCCTTGGACAATCCGGTGGTGATCAGGGGCGCCGCGTTGAGCAGGCCGAATACCGTGGTGGTGACGCCGTCGGCCTTGTCTTGCGCGGTTTTGCCGTGGATGGCCTGGTCCAGGCCCAAGCCGAACTGGGCGACGCCACCGAGGGCGAATATCGGCGCCAGTTCCGGCACCACCAGTGCCAGCGGTGCCAGCAGGTTGATCGCCGAGTTCAGGTAGCCCCGCCATTTGGCCTTGGTCACGTCGCTGTCGCGGGTGATGATGAAGTCGGCGTCCTGGTAGCTGCGCCGCTTGTGGCGCTTGGCCAGGGTTAGGAACAGGTCGCCCTCGATCAGCGGGCTGTAGTCCTTGGCCTTGTAGTTGATGTAGTCGGCCGGCGCCCAGATGCCTTCGGTGGTGAAGCCGGGGCGGTCGCTGTCGAGGTGGTAGGGCTTGGGGTAGCTGCCTAGCCCACACAGGGCGGTGTGCAGGCCGCTGTAACTCAGACCGTCGTCGCGGTCGGCGAGGGCAAAGTGGGCCTGCAGTGCGTCGCGGGTTGGGGCTTCACGGCACTGTTGGGTAAACCAGTCGAACAGGTGCTGTTTGTCCCTGAACTCATGCAATGGCGAGGCGTTGCCAGGGATATACAGGATTGTCAGGCCGCTGACGGTATCGCGCAGGCACAACAGGTCGGTGGAGGGGTAGCCATAAACGTTGAGCAACCTGGACTGGATCCTGGTTTTGCTGCGGGCCTTGCCTGTGCTGCTGGTCAGCGGCGGTGTGGCCAGCAGGCCACAGGCCTGCCAGACCAGCTGCCTGCCCGCGTCGCTGAGGCTGGCTTCACTGACTTGCTTGTTGCACGCGGCAAGCAGGTTGATCTTGGCCCCGATACGGTAGCTTTCCAGATTGCTTTGCCAGTAGCTGTCGAGCATCGCTTTGTAGTGTGCGTGGAAGTCGAGGTTCCAGATGAACGACTGGAAGGCCTCGGCCGATAGCGGGACATGGGTGTCTGCGCTGTATTCCTGGGTTTCGGTCTGGCGGAACAGGCCGTTGAAGATCGCGTACGGGTCGCCGTAGTGGATCAGGCCTTGACCGCGCAGGCTTGCGACGATTGTCAGGGGGGCCTCGGGAAACTGGCCGGCCCAGGGTGCACCGAGAGCGGCGCCGATCATGTTGTTGTTCGACTCGCCCTGCCAGTTGGACAACACTGCCTGGGTCAGGCTCATCTTCTGCGTGACGACCCCGACCCAGCCGCGTTGCGGGTCGTGCTGATAGTGCAGGGTGACGGCGTCGGTCTTGTCTGGGTCCAGCGCCAGGCCTTGTGCTGTGGCCCATTGGCGTATGGCATCGGCCGCCGCCCGGTCCGGCCTGGGGAAGCCGGTGAGGTTGTCGCGTACGTATTGCACACCCTTGGCGTTCACGTATTGGTTGTTCATGCAGGTCACTTTTGTCGTGGGGTAAGGCTGGCAAAGGTGGCTCGACTGGCGGACGTTGCGGGGCTATTTAATTAGGTTTTTCGCGGACTTCGGGGGGGTGGGTCTGGGTCTTGGGCTTGTGGGTTGGGCGCTTATCCATTTGATGTAGTGGCTGTGATGGCCCCTTCCGTCCTTACGGCGGGTCACTTTTTGGCAAACGCCCCAAAAAGTAACCAAAAAGGTCTTGGCTCCGTCATCCGGCCCCTCCGCTGCGCTGCGGGGTTCCCTCGCTCCGGTCTTGCTCCGGGAGGACCGCGCTGTACGGCCCATCCTGGGCCTCAGCGCTTTCCGGCCATCCATGGCCTCCACCTCCCTGCGCAAGACCTGCGCTCGGCCTCCTGAAGTCGCTGGTAGATCAAGAGCAAGATCAACAGCCTGGGCAACGGCAGGCGAATCGCTGCGCTCTCGCTTTGTTTGTTTACGAGCGGATTTGTGGGGTGCTGGCAGGGCTGCGCCCTGCGATTTGCGTTGGCAGTACCGGCCTCTTCGCGGGGCAAGCCCGCTCCTACAGGGATTGCGCCGAATTCAAAATTTGCGCAGATCCTGTAGGAGCGGGCTTGCCCCGCGAAGAGGCCCTAATATCCACCACCCATGCCACTATCAAAAACAACGCCAGACCAGGCGCCGCCCGTAACTTCGCGACTTCAGGAGGCCGAGTGGAGGTCTTGCGCAGGGAGGTGGAGGCCATGGATGGCCGGAAAGCGCTGAGGCCCAGGATGGGCCGTACAGCGCGGTCCTCCCGGAGCAAGACCGGAGCGAGGGGACCCGCAGCGCAGCGCAGGGCCGGATGCAGGAGCAGGCGGTTTTTGGTTACTTTTTTCCAAGAAAAAAAGTGACCCGCCGTAAGGGCGGAAGGGGCCAGTGGCGCCCCCACATCAATTGGATAAGACCACAATTCCCAAGCCAACCAGCCAGCCAAGCCAAGCCAACCAAGCCAATCATCTCCCCCCACAATCACTGAAGAACCCTTAATCAACCCCTCGGCGGTTTCACCCGGAGCTCGAACTCGGCAGAGCGCTGATACATGGGATCACGGATGACAGCGAGTTAGCGGCCGGCTCAGTGATCCACCAGCTGTGCGCCTGGCCCATCTGAAAGATCTGGTCCATAGGCACATGCTCGTGCAACGTCTGACTGAACCCCCGCAGATTGATCGCTCGATGCACGTCATGCAGAGGCGCAACCAGCAGATTGCAGATTTCACGCAGCTGGCTGAGCCAGGGCAGCCGCTGGTCGATGACATCGTTGAGCACGCCCGGCCCGGTAAGCAGGCTCAGTCGTCGGGAATAGGCGGCGAGGGCCGCGCTGTTGTCAGCTCGGAAGGGGCGGCGGCTGTAGAAAGTCGGTTCTAGCTGGTAGCGCCGCAGGATCTCATCGGAAATAGCCTGCAGAGTCGGGTTGCCGGGATGGCTGCCGATCACGCTGCTGTTGAACTTGATGTACATCCCCATCTGGTCGTTGGACACCGGCGGTGCCAGTAAGAGGCCGTCCGCGGAGGTCTTGAGAGGCTGGCGCAACAGCGGAAGGGGATCACGCTCCGGTCTGGCGGCCAGCAGCAATTGGTCGTCGGCATCCAGATAGATGCCACCCAAGTGGCTGAGCAGCCGATAGCGCAAGATGTCGCAGGCTGAGCTGAAATTGGTGGCAACGCCGCCATTGCCGTCGATTGCGGCCTGGTACTGGCTGAAGTACCTCGAGGTGGTGAATGCCTGGAAGAAAGGCTGCTGTTCCAGCGGCGAGACCACCAGGGTGGGCGCTCTTTCGGCCAGCAAGGCGAGGTTGTGCTGATAGGCGTCCGGGTTCAGTCGCGACAGGAACAGCTGGTAACGGTAGTCGCTTGCGCTCAAGGCTTGGGCGTTATGCGCCAGCGCTTCGAGAAAGGTCGGCCCGATGGCGCGGTCGCCTACCCAGAGGCTGGAAATGATCCGCGGGATGGCCGTAGTCGCCAGCGCGTCGTAGGCGCCAAGTTCAATCGGCAAATGCACATGGATGCCCAGCGCTCGCAGGGTTGCCATGCGCTGCACATCGCTGACCGGGTGGCTGAGGTCGGCCAGCCTGACCAGGGTGCTGCGGTTGCTGACGATCCAGCGCGGCGGTTCAGCGAGTCGCGCCTCTTCGAGCTTGATGAAGCTGTCGCTGGCCAGCTCGTATTCCATCCACTTGCCGGTTGCCTTGCCGTCCTCTTCGAACCACCCGAGGAAGCGCACGTGCAGGTTTGCATCGATGCGCGTGGCCAGCGCGCTGATCTGCGAGGACGGTATGACAGGCGCTTCACGGAAGGCACTTTCCGCGGGTGCCAGCTCGATTTCTTCGGCCTGGCTGGCGGCTGGGCTGCCGGCGCTGAGCAGGTCGCGCAGCCGGGACGGGGTGACAAAGCCGGGTCGGTACCAGCGGTAGACCTGCGCCGGGTCGGCCGCCAGGGTGGCGGCCAGTGGCAACGCGTTGAGCAGGCCGAACACCTGAGTGGTCACGGCGCTGGACTTCTCCTCCAGCGTCTTGCCGTTGAGCAGCTGATCCATGCCCAGTGCGAACTGGCTCAGCCCGCCGGTCAGCAGGACGGGAATCAGTTCCGGCACGACCATCGCCAACGGGCTGATGATGACCATGGCCGCATTCAGGTAGCTGGTCCAGCGCGCCTTGTCGATCTGGTGGTTGGTGGTGATCTGGCTGTCGGCATCTTCGTAGCTGCGTTGTTTTTGCCGTTCTGCCAGGTAGGCAAACAGATCGCCGATGATGAGCGGGCTGTAAGTCTGGGCGCGGTAGTTGACCATCTCCTGAGCAACCCAGAAGCCACTGGTTGCGAAGCCATCGTGGTTGACCGCAAGCCGGTGCGGTTTAGGGTACAGCCCCAGGCCCTTGAGTGCGGTGCGCAAACCGCTGTAGTCGAGGCCGTCGGGCCAGTCGGCGGGAGTGAAATAGCGTTCCAGTGCGACTCGCTTCGCCGGGTCCTGGCATTGCTCGGCGAACCACTGCTGCATGGCCGCCTGATCGGAAAATTCATGCAAGGGTGAGGCGTTGCCCGGCAGGTAGAGCAGGGTGAATCCGCTGTCGGCGTCGGTCAGGCAAAGGATCGAGGTCGAGGTGTAGCCGTAGACATTGAGCATCCGTCGCTGCAACGCGGGCAGCTTGCTCCGGCTCAGGCCTGCCGCCTGCCAAGCCAGGCGCTGGCCTTGGTCCGACAGACTGCCTTCCAGCACCTGCCGGTTGCAGGCCGCGATGAAGCTGATCTTCAGCGCGCGCTGGTAATGGGCGAGGCGCGCTTCCCAGAAGCGGTCGAGGCTGGCTCGGTACAAGTGGTGAAAGTGCAGGCCCCATATGAAACCCTGGAAGTCTTCGGCCCTCACCGCCAGCTTGGTCTGAGGACCATAGACCTGCGGGCTGGTGCGCCGATAGAGGCCATTGAAGATCAGGTACGCCGAGGCGTTGGACAAGGCGATTTCCGGCTCCAGGCGTTCAACCAGGGTGACCGCGCCTTGTGGTGCCAGGCCGGCCCAGTCGCCGAAATGAAAATTGCCATAGCCCTCGCTGGGCTCACCCTGCCAATTGCCGAGCAGTGCTTCGACCAGGGACATTTTTTGCGTGACGATGGCGTTTTCGCGAAAGTGCTGGCGACCTTCGCCCAGCGGTTCGTACTGGTAGTGCAGGGTGACAACGTCGATGTCGGCCGGCGCCAGCTCGATGCCTCGACCCCGCAGCCAGCCTGCCAACTGCTCGCTGGCGAGGGTGTCGGGCCGCGGGAAGTCGATCAGCGCTTCGCGCGGCAGGTGCAGGTTTTCGCTCGGTATGTAGGGCATGGGGGGATCCTGTGGGATGGAGCCGCACAGGATCGGTAGGCTTTGCCGCTGGCAGGCGTTACTTAGTGCTTGTGGTCGGTGGCAGGCGCAGCCTGTCAGGGGTGATATCGCGAGGGGGGACAGGCTCGTCGTTAAAGCCTGGCGGCACTTTGCCGCGCAGCTGCCAGGCGAAGGCGATGATCTCGGCGATGGTCAGGTACAGCGCTTCGGGGATCTGCTCGCCCAGTTCCAGGCGCGCCAGTAGCCGCACCAGCTCGGCATTTTCGTAGATCGGCACCTCATGCTCGCGAGCCAGGGCGAGGATGGCTTCGGCCAGCTCGTCATCGCCCTTGGCAGTGAGGGTAGGGGCCTGGTCGCCATCGTAGCTGAGGGCGATGGCCTGGCGTGGTTGCTTGTTGCTCATGCGGTCTCGTCCACCCAGCGTTGTTCGAGTCGGGTTCGTGGGCCTTGGGGCGGGGTGCCGGGATGGCACGCCAGGTCGCCCACCTCCAGGCCACGCTCAAGCAGACGGGCGCGCAAGCTGCCGAGTTGACTGTCGATCAACTGCGCAGTGCGTGGCAGCTCTGCCCAGAGTTGGCCAGACAATCGTCCCTGGCTCAGTTGCGCCTGGACCTGCAAAGGACCCAGCGGCGGCAGGTCGAACGCCAGTTCGATGCGCCACAGCGACTCCAGCGGATCGCGTTGCTCGCGCTGTGGGTCAGCCTGCTGTTGCGCGGTTTCTTCACGTTGCAGCTTGGCCTGCAGAGGGATGAAGTCCTGGCCGTGGCGGATCGGGATCTCGGTCTGCCAAGTGGTCTGCAGGTTGCCGTTTTCCAGTGTGCCGGTCTGCTGCAAGCTGGACAGCGCGTGGCTTTGCAGGCGCGAGATGGCCGCTGCGGCGAGGCGCAGCAGTTGTTGCAGATCAGCGTCTTGCTCGAGGTTCTGCAGCAGCCGCGAGGGCAGGGGGAAGGTCCCCGGTTGAGGGCGTGGGCTGACCCGGTCGAGCATGCCCAAGGCGCTGCGAGCCATGCCCGGGAGGACCTGGGCCAGGGTGTTGGCGGCAACCGCCGGGCTGATGACCGGATTGCCGGGGACGCCGGGCAGCGCCTGGGCGACCAGGCGGATCAACTGCGCCTTGATGTCCGGCGCGATGCCGGCGGCTTGCCCGCCGAGCAGCTTCGACTCGAGAAATCCGCCACTGTTGGACAGCGCCTGGGCCACGCCCTTGGCATCGTCCAACTGGCGTGCGTCCGGCAGGCTGGCCAACAGGCGTTCGGCCGTGGCGCGCACTTCGCCATTGCTGGCGGCAGTGCTGGTCAATTGCTGCAGCGCGTTCAAGACGCCAGTGAGCGATGCCTGGCGGCTCTGCTGGGTGGCCAGTTGCTGACTGACCAGCAGTTGCTCCTGACGGCCGCTCAGTGGCACGAAGCGCAGCGACTGATCACCTTGCACCAAGGCGCTGAGCAGGCTGCCGATGGGCAGCGGACGCGGGCTGTCGATGCTCAGGGTGGCGCCGGCCTGGCTGCTGTTGAGCAGGCTCACCAGCGAGCGGAAGCTCGCCGCCTCGCCGGGGTTGAGTGGCAGCGCCTGGCTGGTCAGGACCTTGCCTTGCAGCAGCGTGCCGATCGGTACCTGCGTGGTGTCGAGGCGGGTGAGGGTGGTGGCGTTACCGGCATTGGCCTGTTGAACCATGACGGCCAGCCGGTTGCCGTCGGTCTGGCTGAGCAGCAGTTGGCTGCCGAGGGCAAAGGGCTGATTGGCGTTGGCCTGGAGCTGGGTCTGGCTGCCGTTGGCCAGGGTCAGGCGCAACAGCAACTGGAAGTCGACGCCAATCTGTTTCAGCGACATGACTTCGGCGCGAACGGTATCGCCCGCAGCCAGCAGGCCTGGCTGCGGTTGCAGCAGGCGCAGCAGTTCACCGGTCATCGCTGCCTTGGCCGTTTGTACCGGTAGCACTGTTTGTGTGCCGAGACTATTGATTTCGGTCATGATTGTATACAACCTGTGGGGCCAGCCCTCTTGGCAGCGATTCGCCGCGTGTAATAATGCCGGCCGCGCCGCCCATCACTGCTCAGTATAACGGCAGGGCAGGGGGCGACTTGAGACACATGGCTGATATCGGTGTCGTCTGCTTCGCGGGTCAAGCCCGCTCTTACAGGGGCGGCGAAGACCCTGTAGGAGCGGGCTTGACCCGCGAAGCAGACGACACCGATGACGAGCCCTACACAGCATAAGGCGAAACCGTGACCCTCGACCTTCAAGCCACTGGCCTGGCCTGCGAACGCGACTGGCGGCTGCTCTTCGAGCACCTGGATTTCCAGCTGCGCCCTGGCGACATGCTGCAAGTCAGCGGCCCCAACGGCAGTGGCAAGACCAGCCTGTTGCGGCTGCTGGCCGGGCTGATGCAGCCCACCGCCGGGCAGATCCTGCTCAATGGCCGGCCACTCGCCGAGCAGCGCCATGCCTTGGCCAGCATGCTCCTGTGGATTGGCCATGCCGCCGGTATCAAGGATGTGCTGACCGCCGAGGAGAACCTCGCCTGGCTCTGTGCCCTGCACCAGCCGGCCAGCCCCGACGCGATCTGGCAGGCGCTCGAGGCGGTAGGCTTGCGCGGCTTCGAGGACGTGCCGTGCCACACCTTGTCGGCCGGCCAGCAGCGGCGTGTCGCCTTGGCCCGGCTGTACCTGGACAGCCCGCCGTTGTGGATCCTCGACGAGCCGTTCACCGCCCTCGACAAGCAGGGCGTCGCGCAACTCGAGGCCCATCTGGCGGCCCATTGCGAAGCCGGCGGCACCGTGGTGCTAACTACCCACCACAGCCTGGTCTGCAAGCCGTCCGCTTACCGTGAACTGAACGTGGGGCAGTGGGCGGCATGAGTGTATTCGTCCTGTTGTTGCGCCGCGAAGCGCGCCTGTTGTTCCGCCGCCCAGCGGAGCTGGCCAATCCGTTGGTGTTCTTTGCCATCGTGGTTGCCCTGTTTCCCCTGGCGGTGGGCCCAGAGACACAATTGTTGCAAACCTTGTCGCCTGGTTTGGTCTGGGTGGCTGCATTGCTGGCGGTACTGCTCTCGCTCGACGGGCTGTTTCGCAGCGATTTTGAAGACGGTTCACTGGAACAGTGGGTGCTGTCGCCGCATCCGTTGGCGCTGCTGGTGCTGGCCAAGGTGCTGGCGCACTGGATCTTTTCCGGGCTGGCGCTGGTATTGTTGGCGCCGCTGCTGGCCATGATGCTCGGGCTGCCAAGCAGTTGCCTGCCGGTGCTGCTGGCCTCGCTGCTGTTGGGCACGCCGGTGCTGAGCTTGCTCGGTGCAGTCGGCGCGGCACTGACGGTCGGCCTCAAGCGCGGCGGCTTGCTGCTGGCGTTACTGATCCTGCCGCTGTATATCCCAGTATTGATCCTGGGCAGTGGCGCCCTGCAAGCGGCGTTGCAGAATATGCCGGCGACCGGCCATTTATTGTGGCTGGCCAGCCTGACTGCGCTGGCTGTGACCTTGGCACCCTTTGCGATAGCGGCCGGCCTGAAGATCAGCGTCGGCGAATAACGAGATCTGGGCCTGCGGAGCAACCGCCTAAAGCCCAGACAACACCGGATGCACCCTGATGAAAATAAGCTGGACATGGTTTCACAAGCTCGGCTCGCCAAAATGGTTCTATGCCATCAGCGGCCGCCTGCTGCCGTGGCTGACCGTCGCCGCCATCCTCCTGCTGGCGGTCGGCATTACCTGGGGCCTGGCCTTTGCGCCACCGGACTACCAGCAGGGCAACAGCTTCCGCATCATCTATATCCACGTGCCGGCGGCCATGCTGGCGCAGTCCTGCTATGTGCTGCTGGCGGTGGCCGGCGTGGTCGGCCTGGTGTGGAAAATGAAGATCGCCGACATCGCCCTGCAGTGCGCAGCCCCCATCGGCGCCTGGATGACTGCGGTGGCGCTGGTCACCGGGGCGATCTGGGGCAAGCCGACCTGGGGCAGTTGGTGGGTCTGGGACGCGCGCCTGACGTCGATGCTCATCCTGCTTTTCCTGTACTTCGGCATCATTGCCCTGGGCCAGGCGATCAGCAACCGGGACAGCTCGGCCAAGGCCTGTGCGGTGCTGGCGATTGTCGGCGTGATCAATATCCCGATCATCAAGTACTCGGTGGAGTGGTGGAACACCCTGCACCAGGGCGCCACCTTCACCCTCACCGAAAAGCCGGCGATGCCCGCAGAGATGTGGCTGCCGCTGCTGCTGACGGCGCTGGGCTTCTACTGCTTCTTTGGTGCGGTGCTGCTACTGCGCATGCGTCTGGAAGTGCTCAAGCGCGAGGCGCGCGCCAGTTGGGTCAGGGAAGAAGTCTTGAACAGTCTCGGGCGGAGGGCCGCACCATGAGTTTCGCCTCCTTCGGCGAGTTTCTCGCCATGGGCCACCATGGCCTTTATGTGTGGTCGGCCTATGGCATCTGCCTGGCGGTGCTGGCCCTCAACGTCGCCGCGCCGCTGCTCGGTCGACGTCGCTACCTGCAAGAAGAGGCGCGTCGTCTGCGCCGGGAGAACAATCTGTGAATCCGCAGCGCAAGAAACGCCTGTTGCTCATCGTCGGCCTGCTGGTCGGTGTCACCGTCGCAGTGGGTTTTGCCCTGAGTGCCCTGCAGCAGAACATCAACCTGTTCTACACCCCGACCCAGATCGCCAATGGCGAAGCGCCGCTGGACACCCGCATCCGCGCCGGTGGCATGGTTGAAAAAGGCTCGGTGCAGCGCTCGTCCGACTCGCTGGACGTGCGTTTCGTGGTCACCGACTTCAACAAGTCGGTACCAATCACCTACCGCGGCATCCTCCCAGACCTGTTCCGTGAAGGGCAGGGCATCGTGGCCTTGGGCAAGGTCAATGCCGAGGGCGTGGTGGTGGCCGATGAAGTGCTGGCCAAGCATGACGAGAAATACATGCCGCCCGAGGTGACCAAGGCGCTCAAGGAAAGCGGCCAGGCCGCTGCCGCCGGTACGGAGCAAAGACCATGAACGCTGCCCTGATGGTTCCCGAACTGGGCCAGCTGGCGATGATCCTGGCCATCTGCTTTGCCGTCGTGCAGGCCAGCGTGCCGCTCCTGGGCGCCTGGCGTGGTGACAGCCTGTGGATGAGCCTGGCACGGCCGGCGGCCTGGGGTCAGTTTGCCTTCCTCGCGTTTGCCTTTGCCTGCCTGACCCATGCCTTCATGACCGATAACTTCTCGGTCGCCTACGTTGCCAGCAACTCCAACAGCGCCTTGCCCTGGTACTACAAGTTCAGTGCGGTGTGGGGCGCCCATGAAGGCTCGTTGTTGCTCTGGGCACTGATCC
The DNA here is from genome assembly GCF_017875955.1 of Pseudomonas sp. BP8. Classification (GTDB taxonomy): domain Bacteria; phylum Pseudomonadota; class Gammaproteobacteria; order Pseudomonadales; family Pseudomonadaceae; genus Aquipseudomonas. Next base: position 2,272,796 of record NZ_JAGINK010000001.1, read on the forward strand.
TTGGTGGCTGGACCTTTGCCGTCTCGGTGTTCTCCCGGCAGCTGCCGCAGGTCATGCTGGCCCGCGTGCTGGCCGTGATGGGCATGATCAGCGTGGGCTTCCTGTCGTTCCTGATCGTCACCTCCAACCCGTTCCAGCGCCTGTTGCCGCAAGTGCCGACAGATGGCCGCGACCTTAATCCGCTGCTGCAGGACTTCGGCCTGATCGTCCACCCGCCGATGCTCTACATGGGCTACGTGGGCTTCTCGGTGGCCTTTGCCTTTGCCATCGCGGCATTGCTCGGCGGGCGCCTGGATGCGGCCTGGGCGCGCTGGTCGCGGCCGTGGACCATCGTTGCCTGGGCCTTTCTCGGGGTGGGTATCACCTTGGGCTCATGGTGGGCCTATTACGAGCTCGGCTGGGGCGGCTGGTGGTTCTGGGACCCGGTCGAAAACGCCTCGTTCATGCCGTGGCTGGTAGGCACGGCGCTGATCCACTCGCTGGCCGTCACCGAGAAACGCGGGGTGTTCAAGAGCTGGACGGTGCTGCTGGCGATTGCTGCCTTCTCGCTGAGCTTGCTGGGGACCTTCCTGGTCCGCTCCGGGGTGCTGACCTCGGTGCATGCGTTTGCCGCCGACCCGTCGCGTGGCGTGTTCATCCTGATCTTCCTGCTGTTCGTGGTCGGTGGCTCGCTGACCCTGTTTGCCCTGCGCGCTCCCGTGGTCAAGAGCCACGTGGGCTTTGCCCTGTGGTCGCGGGAGACGCTGCTGCTGGCCAACAACCTGGTGCTGGTGGTGGCGGCCTCGATGATCCTGTTGGGGACGCTGTACCCACTGGTACTGGATGCGCTGACCGGGGCCAAGCTGTCGGTCGGCCCGCCGTACTTCGATGCGCTGTTCCTGCCGTTGATGGCGTTGTTGATGGTGGTGCTCGGGGTCGGTGTGCTGGTGCGCTGGAAGAACACCCCGGGCAAGTGGCTGGCAGGCATGCTGACCCCGGTGCTGATCGGCAGCGCGATCCTCGCACCGATCGCCGGGCTGATCGCCGATGATTTCGACTGGCCGGCGCTGGCCACCTTCGCCCTGGCTGCCTGGGTGGTGCTGGCGGGTCTGCGCGACATCTTCGACAAGACCCGTCACAAAGGCCTGGGCAAGGGCCTGCGCGGCCTCTCGCGCAGCTACTGGGGCATGCAACTGGCGCACGTGGGCCTGGCGGTCTGCGCGTTGGGTGTGGTGCTGTCGAGCAGCAACAGCAGTGAGCGCGACCTGCGCATGGCGCCGGGCGAAACCGTCGAGCTCGGCGGTTACCACTTCCTGTTCGAGGGTGCCAAGCACTTCGAAGGGCCGAACTTCATCTCCGACAAGGGCACTGTGCGCGTCTCGCGCGATGGCCGTGAAGTCAGCGTGCTGCACCCCGAGAAGCGCCTGTACACCGTGCAGCAGTCGATGATGACCGAGGCCGGTATCGACGCCGGCTTTACCCGTGACCTCTACGTCGCCCTCGGCGAGCCGCTGGAGAACGGTGCCTGGGCGGTGCGCGTGCATATCAAACCTTACGTCAGGTGGATCTGGCTGGGCGGTCTGCTGACCGGCCTGGGTGGCCTGCTGGCGGCCTTCGACCGGCGCTACCGGGTCAAGGTCAAGACCCGGGTGCGTGATGTCCTGGGCGTGTCTGGAGCAACTGCATGAAGCGTTGGATCATGGTTCTGCCACTGGCGGTGTTTCTGCTGATGGCGGTGTTTCTTTACAAGGGGCTGTTCCTCAAGCCTGACGAACTGCCTTCGGCAATGATCGGCAAGCCGTTCCCGGCGTTTTCCCTGGCGTCAGTGCAGGGCGAGCGGGCCCTGACCCAGGCCGACCTGCTCGGCCGACCGGCGCTGGTCAATGTCTGGGGCACCTGGTGCCCATCGTGCAAAGTCGAGCATCCGTACCTGAACCAGCTGGCAGAGCAGGGCGTGGTGATCCATGGCATCAACTACAAGGATGACAATGCCGCGGCGTTGAAGTGGCTGGCCGATTTCCATAATCCCTATCAGCTGGATATCCGTGACGAGCAGGGCACCCTGGGCCTGGACCTGGGCGTGTATGGCGCGCCGGAGACCTTCCTCATCGACGCTCAGGGCGTGATTCGCTACAAACACGTCGGCGTCGTCGATGCCACGGTCTGGCGCGAGCAACTGGCGCCGCTGTACCAGGGCCTGGTCGATGAGGCCAAGCCATGAAGCGCTGGTTAGCGGCGGCCGTGCTTGGCCTGAGCCTGGCTGGCGTGGCCAAGGCCGCGATCGACACTTATCAGTTTCGCGACGACGCCGAGCGTGAGCGCTATCAGCAACTGACCAAGGAGCTGCGCTGCCCCAAGTGCCAGAACCAGGATATCGCAGACTCCAACGCACCGATTGCCGCTGACCTGCGCCGAGAAATCTTCCGTATGCTCGGCGAAGGCCGCAGCAACCAGCAGATCGTCGATTTCATGGTCGATCGCTATGGTGATTTCGTGCGCTACAAGCCGGCCTTGAGCGGGCGTACCTGGCTGCTCTGGTTCGGCCCGGGGATACTGCTGGTCGGTGGCTTCGTGGTGCTGGCGGTGATTGTCCGTCGGCGTCATGGCCCGGTGGCGGCTGGCTCCGATGAGCTGACCGCCGAACAACGCGAGCGTCTCGCCAAACTGCTGGATAAAGAACACACCCATGACTGAATTCTGGCTTGGCGCGGGCCTGCTGTTGCTCGCCGCCCTCGGCTTTTTGCTGATCCCGATCCTGCGTGGCCGTGGCCGTCAGCAGGAAGAAGACCGTACCGCCCTCAACGTGGCGTTGTACCAGGAGCGCGTTGCCGAGCTTGCTGCCCAGCAGGCCGCAGGCGTGCTCGATGCCGGGCAACTGGCCACCGGTCGCGATGAAGCGGCGCGTGAGCTGTTGGCCGACACCGAGGGCGCCGAGGCGCCGCGCCAAGGTCATCTGGGCAAGGCGCTACCGCTGTTGGCAGCCGTGCTGGTGCCGGTCATGGCCTTGGGCCTGTACCTGCATTTCGGCGCCGCCGACAAGGTCGAGCTGACCCGCGAGTTCGCCGAGGCGCCGAAATCCATGGATGAGATGACCACCCGCCTGGAGCGCGCCGTCCAGGCCCAGCCCGACTCAGCTGAAGGTTTGTACTTCCTCGGCCGTGCCTACATGGCCGATCAGCGCCCGGCCGATGCGGCGAAGACCTTCGAGCGAGCGCTGGCCCTGGCCGGACGCCAGCCCGAGCTGCTCGGCCAGTGGGCCCAGGCCCTGTACTTTGCCGCTGACAAACAATGGAACGCGCAGGTGCAGGCACTCACCGACGAGGCGCTCAAGGCCGACCCGAACGAAGTCACCAGCCTCGGCCTGCGTGGTATCGCCGCCTTCGAGGGCGAGCGCTATCAGGAGGCGATCGACTATTGGCAGCGGCTGCTGGCGCAACTGCCCGAAGGCGATGCGTCGCGGGCGGCGTTGCAGGGTGGTATCGACCGCGCTGCCGAGCGGCTCCAGGCCCAGCCGGGCGTTGCAGCTGCGCCGGCTGCCCGGCTCAAGGTCAGGGTTGAACTGGCGGCAGCGCTCAAGGACAAGGTGCAGCCGGGCGACACGGTATTCATCTTTGCCCGGGCCACCAGCGGGCCACCCATGCCGTTGGCGGCCAAGCGGGTCACCGTGGCCCAATTGCCGATCGAGCTGGAATTGTCTGATGCCGATGCGATGATGGCGCAGATGAAACTGTCCGATTTCAATGAAGTCCAACTGGTTGCACGTGTCTCCCGCGCAGGCCAGCCGACCCAAGGCGAATGGATCGGCCAAAGTGCGCCGCTGAGCAACCGTAGCCCGGCTACTCAGCATGTGACCATCGACAGCCCTGACCGCTAAGAGAACCCCGCCATGAACAGCACTGTTCGTTTGACCCTGATCACCCTGGCCCTGGGTCTGTCCGCGTGTACCGTGCGTGAACCGGTCGAACAGCCGTTGCCGCCGATCGAGACCGTGCCACCGCGCCAGGGGCCGGTGGTCAAGCCACTGCCGGGCAGCCAGCCTGGGACCCAGCCGAGCAAGCCGGCGGCGATACCCAAGCCGATGCCGCGCACGTCTGCCAGCTTTGCACCGCCGCCTGGGGGGGCCAGTCACTGGGATCCGAAGCTTGGCGTGTATGTGTTGGAGAAGAAGCCCAATACGTTCTATCGCCAGCGCACCTATTACCGCTATGACGGCGGCTGGAGCTGGTCGCTGAGCCCAGAGGGGCCTTGGCAGGAGACTGACAGCAGTGGCGTGCCAGGTGGGTTGGGGCGGGCGTTTGCGCAATAGCGAGGGCTGGTTATCTATCCGGCGCATGCCTTGAGCGTTGTCGCGATCTAACGGGCGTCCTGACAACCCTGACAGTAATCTTGACTGTACTTGCCCCCGTCCCCGCATAATCCCCCCTCGCATTTGAGCCGGAGGGTGCATGAGCAAGACAGTCCTGGTACTGGTTGAAACCGTCGACGTTTACCTGCCGTTGCTGGAGCAGGCTGGTTACCGCCTGATTCGCGCCCAGTCGCCGCAGCTGCGTGCCGAGGCCATCACCCGCCATGCGCACGAGATCGACGCGGTCCTCACCCGTGGTCCGCTGGGCCTCACCGCCACTGAAATCGACACCCTGGTCAACCTGCAGATCATCTGTGTGATCGGTGCCGGCTACGAGCAGGTCGACCTGACTGCTGCCGCAGCCCGCGGCATCACCGTCACCAATGGCGCGGGCGCCAATGCAGACGCGGTCGCCGATCACACCCTGGCCATGCTCCTGGCGCTGCTGCGCGACATTCCTCGCGGTGATGCCAGCACCCGCCGTGGCGAGTGGAATCGGGTCATCAGCCCCTCGGTATCAGGCAAGCGCCTGGGTATCCTCGGCCTTGGCGCGGTTGGCCTGGCGATTGCCAAACGGGCGTCGCTGGGTTTTGACATGAGCATCAGTTACCACAGCCGCACACCCCGTACCGACGTCGCCTACAGCTGGTACGACAGCCCGCTGCAGCTGGCCGACGCCGTCGACATCCTGGTGATCGCCACCCCGGGTGGGGCCAATACCCGCCATCTGGTAAACGCTGAGGTACTCAAAGCGCTCGGCGCTGAAGGCTATCTGGTCAATATCGCCCGGGCCAGCGTGGTTGACACTCACGCGCTGACCGAAGCCCTGCAACACGGCACCCTCGCCGGCGCAGCGCTGGACGTATTCGATGACGAGCCGGCCGTGCCGCAAGCGCTCAAGGCGTTGGGCAATACCGTACTGACTCCGCACGTGGCCGGGCAATCGCCAGAAGCCGCGCGCGATACCGTCACCCTGGTGCTGCGCAACCTGCAGGCATTCTTTGCCGGCGAGCCGGTGCTGACGCCGGTGCGTCACTAATCCGATTGATCGCCACCCCGTGCCTATACTTGCCAGCTCCCGCTCACGTTGAAGGAGCTTCCCATGCCCCTGCACAAGCAAGGTTCCTGCCTCTGCGGCGCCACCCAGTTGACCGCCCTGATCGATAGCACCCAGATCAGCGCCTGCCACTGCAGCATGTGCCGCAAATGGACCGGCGGCCCGTTGCTGGTGGTCAGCTGCAGCCAGCCGCCGCAGATCGACGGCCGTGCGCCCAGCGTCTACAACTCCTCCGACTGGGCCCAGCGTGGCTTCTGCGGCCAGTGCGGCACGCACCTTTATTACCGGCTCAAGGCCAACGACTTCTATGCCATTCCGGTTGGCCTGCTCGACGGCGACGAAGCCTGGGCCTTCGATTTGCAGATCTTTGTTGAAGAAAAACCAGCATGGTACTGCTTTGCCAACCAGACCCGCGAACTCACCGGCCAGCAAGCTTTCGACGAACACAACTAGCCAACCGTGCTTGCCAAACCGCGGCAGACCTGAGAAAACGGCGCCTTTCGATATCCGCTTGAAAGGAACCCGCATGAGCAGCGAACTGCAAGTCATTGATCTTCAAGAAGGCGACGGCAAGGCCGTGGTCAAGGGCGCGCTGATCACTACCCAGTACACTGGCTGGCTGGCCGATGGTAGCGAGTTCGATTCGTCCTGGTCGCGCGGCAAGCCGTTCCAGTGCGTGATCGGCAGCGGTCGAGTGATCAAGGGTTGGGACCAAGGCCTGATGGGGATGCGCGTCGGTGGCAAGCGCAGGTTGCAGGTGCCAGCGGAATTGGCCTATGGCGAGCGCAGCGTGGGCGCGATTCCACCTCATTCGGACCTGACCTTCGAGATCGAATTGCTTGAAGTGCTGACCCGCGACGACTGATCCGCTGCTACCTTGCTAACGACATCATTTGGCAACGTTTGCCCGCTAAAGTGAATTTTGCTCACGTTTAGCGGTCTAGGAAATGCCGCGCCGGGCGGCTATTGCCTAATAGACCCCGGTCGACGAGCATGGAATGCAGGCATGGACGCCTCCCTCTATTTGCCGGATGAGTCTTTCGCCATGAAGTTGCCGCACTACTTGCGACGCCGTCACCTGATGTTGGTCGCCGCGCTTGCCGCGATTCTCGTACCCGTCACGCTGGGCGTCGTGGAAAGCCGCGAGCAGCCGGTCGACGGTGTGCAGACCCTGGTCTTCCTGCGCCACGCCGAAAAGCCTGGCGAGGGCCTCGGTCAATTGAACTGTCAGGGCCTCAACCGCGCAATCGACCTTGCGACGGTATTGCCCGAGCGGGTGGGTGAGGCCGACTACGTGTTCGCCGCCAATCCTTCGCGGCATGTCGAGGAAGGCAGCCAGGACCTCAGCTACAGCTACATCCGTCCGCTGATGACGATTACGCCGAGTGCCATCCGCCTGGGCCTGCCAGTCAATATCGACTACGGGGCCAATGACTACGATGCCCTGGCAGACGAGCTGACCAGTAACAAGTATCGCAATGCGACGGTCTATACCGCTTGGTCGCACGGCTACCTGCCGGACTTGATCAACGCGGTGGCCGGCAAGGCTGCAGGGGATGAACAGGTGATCACTGATGATTGGAGCAATGAGGATTTCGACAGCTTGTACGTGATTACCCTGACCTGGCATGACGGCAAGGCCAGCATGCTCAGCCGTAATGTCCGTCAGGGTCTCGATGGCGGCAACAAGGCCTGTCCGACCTGAGCAGCAGGCCGGCTCAGGCCGATGCTCAATCAGCGGCCAAGCCGCATCGGCCAGCCAATCACCTGTTTCGCCCGGGGCGTCGCATACGTCCTCACCTTGGACGTGCTCAGCCCCAGCCGCACCAGCGACTCGGCAATGGTTACCGCGGCACTCACCCCATCCACCACCGGCACCCCGGTGCGCTGGCGAATTTGCTCATCAAGCCCGGCCATGCCGCCGCAGCCCAGGCAGATCACCTCGGCCTTGTCCTCGCGCACGGCCCGTTCGGCCTGTTCGACAATCGCCTCGACCGCACGCCGCGGATCGGCCTCAAGCTCAAGCACGGCCAGCCCGCTGGCGCGCACCGAAGCGCAGCGGTCATACAGCCCCGAAAGCTTCAGGCGGTCCTCGATCAACGGCACGGTGCGGTCCAGGGTGGTCACCACTGAATAGGCATGTCCCAGGTACATGGCGGTGCTGGCGGCAGCATCGGTGATGTCGACCACCGGCACGTCGAGCAGCTCCTGCAGGCCCTCACGGCCGTGTTCACCGTAGCCGGCCTGGATCACCGCATCGTACGGCCCCTCATACGCCAACACCCGGTCCATCACGGCAATTGCCGCCAGGTAGCTCTCGAAATTGCCCTCGACCGACTCTGCGCCGAACCAGGGCGTCAGGCCGATGATCTCGGTGCCCGGTGCGGCAACGCTGCGCGCCTGCTCGGCGATGGCCTCGGTGATGGCTTCGGTAGTGTTGACGTTGACGATCAGAATACGCATGCAGGGATCTCCTTGATCAGTGGCTGCTGTGGTCGACGGCAATGCACTCGCCGCTGACATCGTGGTAGAGGCGCTTGCGCGGGGCGATCAGCAGGTACACCGCTGCGGCGATGCCAGCCCCGATCAGCCAGGAGAACGGCGCCACGCCATGGAAGTTGGGCACCAGTGCCAGGACGATCGCCAGCAACGCGGCGGGGACGAACGCTGCCACCGCGCGCAGGTTGATCCCGCGGGTGTAGTGATAGGCGCCGGCAGGGTTCTCGCTATACAGCTCCGGTACGTTGATGCAGCCTTTGCGCAGCAGCCAGTAGTCGGCCATGATCACCCCGTACAGCGGGCCGAGCAGGGCGCCCAGGCCAGACAGGAAATACACGATCACCAACGGGCTGTTGTACAGGTTCCACGGCAGGATCAGCACCGCCAGGGTGGCGCTGATCAGCCCGGCGCGGCGGAAGTTGAGATGCTTGGGCGCCAGGTTGCTGAGGACGAACGCCGGCGCGACGAAGTTGGCCATGATGTTCACCGCCACGGTGACGATCAGGAAGGCCAGGCAGCCGAGCACCAGGAACGGCGTGCTGGGGATGCTCGCGACGATCTGGGTCGGGCTGTCGATGATCTGCCCGTTAATCTGGAACTGCGCACCACAGAGCACTACGGTGATGATCGCGAATACCAGGATGTTCACCGGCAGGCCCCAGAAGTTGCCGACGCGGATGGTCTTGCGGCACGGCGAAGAGCGGGCGAAGTCGCAGAAGTTGAGCACCAGGGTGCCGTAGATCGCCAGCCACAGGGCGCCGCCGGCAAAAATGTTGCGCCACATCTCATAGCCGCTGAGTGGCTCGGCCACTGACCAGGCGATGCGCGTGTCGGCCTGGAAGTACATCCACCCGGCCAGACTGGCCACCGTCAGCAGGATCACCGGGCCGGCGAACGCTTCGTAGCGGCGGACCATCTCCATGCCGTAGGCAAGGATCACCAGTTGCACCAGCCAGATCGCCACGAAGCACACCCAGCCCAGGCTCGACAGGCCGAGGATGCTGTCCTGGTCATGCATGGCCAGTTGCGGCCAGACGGCGGTGAGCAGCACGCGCAGGACCACTGAGGCGAGGTAGGTCTGGATGCCGAACCAGGCGATGGCGATGACCGCGCGGATCAGTGCAGGGATCTGCGCCCCGTGGATCCCGAAGGCGATGCGGCTGATGACCGGGAACGGTACGCCGGTTTTCTGCCCCATGTAGCCGGACAGGTTCATGAAGAAGTACACCAGCACTGCCCCGATCGCCAGCGACAGAAGGATCTGCCAGCCGCCCAGGCCGAGCGCGAACAGGCCCATGGCGAAGGAGTAGTTGGCGATGTTGTGTACGTCGTTGGTCCACAGGGCAAAGATGCTGTAGCCGCCCCAGCGGCGACCTTCGCTGCGGGTCGGGGCGAGGTCGCGGTTGTGCAGGCGCGGGCTGAGTTCGAGGTTCGGCAAGTGGCCGGTCAACGTTGACGTGGACGGGGTGCTGGCGACGGATAGTTCAGGGGCAAGGTCGAGGCTGCTACTCATTCCGGCGGCTCCTGATGCACGTTGGCTGCGATGAATAGGCGAGGGCGCACGGGCTCGCTGTTTCATCCGATGCAGGCGTTGGCATCACTGGGTTCTGAAGGCGGCGGCCTGTTGGAACAGGCGCTGCGCGTTATTGTGTATTTGTGTTTGCTTAACTTTGTATACAAAACACAAACACACAAAAGCCAGTTCTATGCCATTGTGGATGCTGGTTTTAGCTTGCCATCATTTTCAATCTTTACTATTTAAAGATAAGTTTATGAATAAATGGATTTATAAGTTGACCAAATGAACAGGATATATTTTTATTGTGTTCAATTAGTTGATTAATTGGTCAGATTTTTAAGAGTGCGGTGTGTAACGTCGTGGTGCGTTACTTCTCAGAAGTGCACACAAAAATGGCACTAAAGGTGACATTCTTGTGTACAAAAAATCACCAGCAGTTGGAGTTAGGCGTGTCAGTGACGGCCTCTTCGCGGGGCAAGCCCGCTCCTACAGGTTTGGTGAACGCTGTAGATCCTGTAGGAGCGGGCTTGCCCCGCGAAGAGGCCGTCACTGCACGACACCCGCAAATCCAGTGCTCAGTCCATCGGTGGCAGCCGTCGCTTTACCGGGCTTTTCTTGATGATCGCCGTATTGGTCTCGGCCAGCACATTGAGGCCGTCGAGCAAGCTGTCGAGTTGCTCCATGGAGCGCACATGCAGGCGGGCGATGAAGCAATCGTCACCCGTTACCTTGTCGCATTCGGTGAACTCGGGGATGGCAATGATCTGCCGTTCGACTTCCTGCAACTGCCCGGGCAACGGGCGGATGCGCACGATGGCCTGCAACTGGTAGCCAAAGCTGCGCGGGTCGACATCAACCGTGTAGCCACGGAGCACGCCACGTTCTTCCAGTCGGCGCAGGCGCTCGCTGACGCTGGGGGCGGAGAGCCCGCTGATGTGCGCAAGGGCCTTGAGTGAGCGCCGTGAGTCTTCCATCAGGGCATTGATCAGCAGTTGATCGATGGCGTCGGTCATGTTTTTACTTCCTCAGGCAGATGCGGAGTATTGCCTTGATAGTAAAGGTGCAAGGCAGGCTGCGCCTTGTTTATCCGCTGGAAGGCAGCGCCGGCCCTTGTTCATACTGTTGCCATCGTCATCAGGAGGTGTGAGATGGACAGTTCAGTACGCCGTGGCTCGTTGGAAATGGTGGTCGCCATGCTGATTTCCGGGACCATCGGCTGGTTCGTGCTGGTCTCCGGCCGACCGGTGCTGGAGGTGGTGTTCTGGCGCTGCGTATTCGGCGCTGGCACCTTGCTGCTGATCTGTGCCGGTTTCGGCTTGCTCAAGCCTGGGGTGATTGGCCGTACTGCGTTGCTCCTGGCCGTGGTCAGCGGGGTGGCCATCGTCGGTAACTGGTTACTGTTGTTCGCCTCCTACTCTCGCGCCTCAATCGCCATCGGCACCGCGGTATACAACGTCCAGCCGTTCATTCTGGTCGGGCTCGCGGCGCTGTTCCTCGGTGAGAAGATCACTGTCGCCAAACTGACCTGGCTGAGCGTGGCGTTCGTCGGCATGCTGGCCATCGTCAGCGCGCATGGCGCGGGGCAGGGCAGTGGCAGTGAGTACCTGCTGGGGATCGGCCTGGCCTTGGGCGCGGCGTTTTTGTATGCGGTCGCGGCACTGATCATCAAGCGCCTTAGCGGCACGCCGCCGCACCTGATCGCGCTGATCCAGGTCACCACCGGCGCCATCCTGCTGGCGCCGTGGGTCAAGCTCGGTGGGTTGCCGGGCGAAATGCCGGCGCTGGCCAGCCTGGTGACGCTGGGCGTCGTCCACACCGGGCTGATGTATGTGCTGCTGTACAGTGCCATCCAGCGTCTGCCTACTGCGCTGACCGGTGCGCTGTCGTTCATCTACCCGATTGCGGCGATTCTGGTCGACTGGCTGGCCTTCGGCCATCGTCTGGCGCCGTTGCAATGGCTGGGGGTGGCGCTGATCCTGCTGGCAGCGGCGGGTATGCAGCAGGGCTGGTGGTTTCGTTCGAAGGTAGCCGTCAAGCAGGCCGGCATTGGGTAGAATGCTCCCTTTTCAAGCCTTGCGACTTGCCCATGACCTCCGTGATCGACACCCTCGAACAGCACCTGCTAACTGCCCTCGACCCTGCACCCGCAGAGACCCGCCGCCTGTTCCACGGCCGTGGCCGTTGCTGGCCGGGGCTTGAGCAGATCACCGTGGACTGGTTGCAGGGTGTGCTGCTGGTGGCGTTGTTTCGCGAGCCGGCCGAGGGCCAGTTGGCAGCGCTTGAAGCCATGTTGCGCAAGCTTGCCCAGGCCCCGCAATGGACGGGCGAGGCGATCCTGATCCAGCACCGCTACCTGCCCGACAGCCCTGGCCAGTGGCTGCTTGGTGAGCCGGTGCAGCAACGTGAAGTGGTCGAAGACGGCCTGACCTACCTGCTTGATCTGGGCGTACGGCAGAACAACGGGCTGTTCCTCGACATGCGCTACGGCCGGCGCTGGGTGCGTGAACAAGCTGCGGGCAAACGCGTGCTCAACCTGTTCGCCTATACCTGTGGCTTCTCGGTGACGGCCATGGCCGGTGGTGCCGTGCAAGTGGTCAACCTGGACATGGCCAAGTCGGCGCTGTCGCGTGGCCGTGAAAATCATCGGCTCAACGGCCATGATGTAGGCCAGGTGGCGTTTCTCGGGCACGAACTGTTCAAGTCATGGGGCAAGGTGCGCAAGTATGGGCCGTATGACCTGATCATCATTGACCCGCCAACCTTCCAGCGTGGCAGCTTCGTGTTGACCCAGGACTACGCGAAGATTCTCCGGCGTTTGCCGGAGTTGCTCAGCGCGGGCGGGACGGTGCTGGCCTGTGTAAATGACCCGGGGATTGGCTCGGACTTCCTGATTCAGGGCATGGCCGAGCAGGCGCCTGGGCTGACGTTTGTCGAGCGGCTGGAGAATCCGCCGGAGTTTCCTGATGCGGACCCGGAGGGTGGATTGAAGGCGTTGGTGTTCCGTCAACAGGATTGAGGCCAGCCGTACCGGCCCCTTCGCGGGGCAAGCCCGCTCCTACAGGGATTGCGGTGAACCTTGTAGGAGCGGGCTTGCCCCGCGAAACCGGCGAAGCCGGTGCCATCCACCACCCTCTCAGGCTGACACTGCGCGAGGCTGCGCGAGCATCGGATACACCTGCGCAAACGCGACATTGTCGGTCTGGTCCACGCGCTTTTTCAGGCGCTCGTTGAACGCACGACTCACCGCATATTGCCCACCGGAAATGGTGCGGAACTGGGCGGTGAGGACAAACCCGTTCAAGTCCATCCGGTCTACCCCGAACACCTGCAACGGCCCCTGCAGGTTGATCCTCAGCAGGGGGTCTTCGCTGATCGACTTGCCCACCTCGTGAATCAGCGCCATCGACTGATCGACATCGCTGTCATACGTGAACTGCACCGAGAAAAACGCATAGGCGAACTGCCGCGACTGGTTGGTGACCGCCTTGATCTGGCCAAACGGCACCGAATGCACGAAGCCTTTGCCATCGCGCAGGCGCAGGGTACGGATGGTCAGGCTCTCGACGGTGCCCGCGTGGCCTGAATCAAGCACCACCCAGTCGCCGATCGAGATGGTGTCTTCGATCAGGATGAACAGCCCGGTAATCACATCCTGGACCAACTGCTGCGAGCCAAAACCGATCGCCAGGCCGATCACCCCGGCACCGGCCAGCAACGGCGCGACGTTGATCCCCAGGTTGGCCATGGTGGTGATGGTGCAGATCACGATCAGCACCACTTTGATGGCGTTGCGCAGCATCGGCAGGATGGTCCGCGTGCGGGTACTCGGCTGACGCGCGGCGCGTTTGCCTACCGCCGGCTTGAGCGCTTCCTGGATCGCGGTGTCGAGGACCACCCACAGCAGCCAGGTCACCAGCAGGATCAGGCCGATGCTCGACAACGAGTTGCTGATCGCCTGGCCGAGGCTGTTGCTCAGGGCGAAGTTGACCACCGAGAAACCCCAGATGCGCCCCAGCAGCTCGATGAAGGCCACCGCCATGGCAATTCGCAGCAGTGCATGGGCGAGGCTGCGTAGCAGCTCTTTGTAGGGCCGCACGCGTTGCTCGGTATCGACGCTGCCGGAGGCGAGCAGGTGCTGCATGAGGGTGCTGAGGAATACTGCGGCCACCAGTAGCACCGTGGTCAGCAGGGCGTTCTGCAGGGCCTTCTGGCTTTCTTCGCCAGCGCCGATCAGGTGAATGGCCGATACCAGGATCATCATCAGGATCGGCAGGTACCAGAGGTTGGAAAAGATCCGCAGGGTTTCCTGGACAGCGCGGTGCTGGAGGCGGTCCTTGAGGTCGCGGTTGCGGATCAGGTGGGCCACCGGTCGGCGCAGGCGCAGGACCAGGCTGGCAAAGATGAAGGTGGCCAGCAGGCCGGTGATCACCGCGATACTGGCGGTGACGTTGCCGCCCAGTTGGCGGGCAATCTGCGGGCTGGTCAGGGCGTCGCTCCAGGCCGCCAGAAAGCCGATCATGAACAGCGAGCGGGGTGCCAAGCGGCGGATCACTGCCACCGCCGAGCGCTTGTGGCCGGCGTCAAACAGGGTGATCAGGCAAAGAATGATCGACGTCGAGAACAGGCCACTGCTGGTGGCGTAGGCCAGGCTCAGGCCCAGCGCGCGGGCCACCGAGGGGTCAAGGAAGCGGCTGGCGTAGAGGGTCAGCGGCAGGCTGGCCAAGGCTGGCAGCGTGTAGGGCAGCAAATAGCCGAGCAGGCCGCGCAGCCGTTTGCGTGACTGCACCAGGCGGGTTCGCCCGCAGCGGCCGGCCAGCCAGCGGCCAAGCGTGGTCAGCAGGGCGAAGCTGGCGGCCCAGGTCAGGGTCAGCAGCAGAAAGTTACCGGTCAGTTGCAACGAGTCTTCGGCCGAATGCCGGTTGACCAGGCGCTCGACCTCTTTGGCCGCGCGATCAGTGCGCAGGCGCCAGGCGTCGACCAGGTGGGCGTCGAGATCGAGTTGCTGGGCGGCGCTGTCAAAGCTGTCGGCCAACGCACCGAGCAGGCCGCCCTGGAGGACTGGGGCCGGCTCCTCGGCAGGTGTTTCGGCAGGCGTGGGGTCAGCGGCGAACAGTGAGGTGCTCAGCATCATGCCAAGCAGGAACGGGGTGAGGAAACGCAGCACTGGAGTACTCCTTGGGCCGGGGCGAGCGGAGAAGGGTTACTCAAGGAACTGATTGGCAATGGGCTGGGAAGTTCAAGCGGCTGCGGTTGACTGGGGCTGCGTGGCAGCCCCAGTCAGTGTCAGTTACTGACCGGTATAGATCTGATCGAACACGCCACCGTCATTGAAGTGGGTCTTCTGCACGGTGCGCCAGTCACCGAAGGTCTTCTCGACCGAGAGGAAGTCGACTTTCGGGAAGCGGTCGGTGTACTTCGCCAGCACCGCCGGATCACGCGGGCGCAGGTAGTTCTGCGCGGCGATCTCCTGGGCCGCAGGCGACCACAGGTACTTCAGGTATTCCTCGGCCACGGCGCGGGTGCCTTTCTTGTCGACAACCTTGTCGACCACGCTCACCGGCGGCTCGGCTTCGGCCGAAACGCTTGGATAGACCACTTCAAACTGATCGCGGCCGAACTCCCGCGCGATCATCTCGGCTTCGTTCTCGAAGGTCACCAGCACGTCGCCGATCTGGTTGGTCATGAACGTGGTGGTGGCGGCACGGCCACCGGTATCGAGCACCGGCGCCTGCTTGAACAGCTTGCCGACGAAGTCCTTGGCCTTGTTCTCGTCGCCGCCGTTCTTCAGCACGTAGCCCCAGGCCGACAGGTAGGTATAGCGGCCATTACCCGAGGTCTTCGGGTTGGGCACGATTACCTGCACGCCATCCTTGAGCAGGTCGGGCCAGTCTTTCAGGGCTTTCGGGTTGCCCTTGCGGACGATGAACACGGTGGCCGAGGTGAACGGCGCGCTGTTGTTCGGCAGGCGTGTCACCCAGTTGTCCGGGACCAGCTTGCCGTTGTCGACCAGGGCGTTGATGTCGGTCGCCATGTTCATGGTGATGACATCGGCCGGCAGGCCATCGATCACTGCCCGCGCCTGCTTGCTCGAGCCACCGAAGGACATCTGCAGGGCGACCTTCTCCTTGTGCTCAGCCTCCCAGTGCTTCTGGAACGCGCTGTTGTAGTCCTTGTAGAAGTCGCGCATCACGTCGTAGGAAACGTTAAGCAGGGTCGGCGCTGCATGGGCCAGGTTGCCGAGGGTCAGGCCCGCGGCAAGCAGTGAGGCAGTGAACAGTTTTTTCACGACGCATTCCTTGTTCTTTAAGAATTGTTGGCAGATTGCCAGCGACTATAGCGGGTGCTTCGCAGCGGTTTAAAGAACAAAAAACGCTTTGGTTATTCCCGCTTGGTAAACAGTGCATTACCGCAGCGCGAGCAGAATGCCGCGCCATGTTCATGGCTTTTTTTGCGGCATACCGGGCAGTCATGCTGCAGCTGCTCACCGCGCATGGCATTGGCCAGTTCGGCGGTGAAGATGCCGGTGGGTACGGCGATGATCGAGTAGCCGGTGATCATCACCAGTGACGACAGCACCTGGCCTAGCGGGGTCTTGGGCACGATATCGCCGAAGCCGACGGTGGTCAGGGTGACGATGGCCCAATAGATACCCTTGGGGATACTGGTGAAGCCATGCTCTGGGCCTTCGATCACGTACATCAAGGTGCCGAACACGGTCACCAGGGTGGATACGGTGACCAGAAAGACGATGATCTTCTGCTTGCTGCCGCGCAGCGCCGCCATCAGGTAATTGGCCTGCTTGAGGTACTGGCCAAGCTTGAGCACGCGGAAGATTCGCAGCATGCGGATCACGCGGATGATCAGCAGGTACTGGGCGTCGCTGTAGTACAGCGCAATGATCCCGGGCACGATCGCCAGCAGGTCGACCAGCCCGTAGAAGCTGAAGGCATACCGCAGCGGCTTGGGCGAGCAGTACAGGCGCGTCAGGTACTCGGCGAGAAAGATCGCCGTAAAGCCCCATTCGATGGCGGCGAGCAGGCCGGCATAGCTCTGGTGCACCTGGTCGATGCTGTCGAGGATGACCGTCACCAGGCTGGCAAGGATGATCAGCAGGAGGGTCTTGTCGAAGCGTCTGCCTGCCGTGGTGTCGGTCTGGAAGACGATGATGTAGAGCCGCTCGCGCAGGCTCGCAGGGGTTGGCATGGGCGCGTTCCAATGTTCAATGGCCAGAGCCTAGGGGCTGCCCCTCAGCTGTGCAAGCGGCGCGGGTTGCCACCTCCGGCCAGGCGTGGCAGGTGCAGGCTCAGATTGAGCAACCAGCAGGCAGTGACAAACGGGGCGGTCAGCCCGGCGACTGGCAGCAGGTTGAACAGCGGCTGCAGCAGGATCGCCAGGACAATGGCCAGCAACGGCAGCCAGGGGCGTTCGCGTTGGCTGCAGAAGGCCAGCGCGGCCAGCGCCGCATTGAACCCCAGCAGCCCCATCCAGGCGGTCTGTGCTTCGCCGGCGAGCAGCGCCACGCTGCCGCCGATAGCGGAGCCAAGCAGTGCCCAGAACGCAGCGTAGCGGTTGCAGATAAACAGGCCGATCGCGATCAGCACGCCGGCCAGTGGTTGGTCGAGGAGGAAGATCTGGCCTAGGCCGCGGGCCAGAGCCTGGACCGGCTCAGCCTCGACCGGGGCGCTCACCGCCGAAGGCTCGGCCAGGAGCAGGGCGCCCCAGCCGAACAGCACGAACGGCGCCGTATAGACCGTCAGCAGATAGCCGCCGCGCTTGCGCCATTGATGGACGAGGATGCTCGACAGGCCACCGGCGGCGATGATCAGCGGCGGTAAAATCGCCGACCACGGCAGTACCGCGCTGAACAGTACGCCGATCAGCACACCGTTGTAGCTGTACAGCCCGGCCTGGCGGTCGCCGCGGTCATAGCCGCGCCGTTGTGCGGTGAGCAGGCCGGCCAGGGCGCCGAGCAGGGCGCCGCCGACCAGGTTGGGCGCGGTCAGAAGGATGGCCAGCAGGCAGCACAGGCCGCACAGCGGGTTGCGCTGCAGCACCACCTGGCTGAAGCCGTTGAGCAGCGCCGTGGCCCAGTCGGGGCACGGGTTGACGAAATTTTTCGTGTACATGGGCAGTCAGTAGGGTTGAGGTGGGCGGTGGGCCTCTTTGGGCCTCGGTTTTCCGCAGCGTCGGTGTTGCCTGGGCCAGGGAGGGCTTTGCCCTCCATTCGCGGGTCAAGCCCGCTCCTACAGGATTTGTGAGATTCCTGTAGGAGCGGGCTTGACCCGCGAATGGGGCGCAAAGCGCCCCCGGCGGTCTCAGATCAGTGTCTCGATCCGTAGCGTGTTAGTCGTTCCCGGTTTGCCGAAAGGCACACCGGCGGTGATCAGCAAGGTGTCACCCCGGCTGGCCATGCCTTGCGCCTGGGCAATCTCCAGCGCCGTCGAGCAGATCTCGTCGACCTGGCGCAGACGGTCGTTGACCACCGAATGCACGCCCCAGGTCACGCTCAGGCGCCGTGCGGTGACCAGGTTCGGCGTCAGGTTGAGGATCGGCGCCCGTGGTCGCTCACGCGCAGCACGCAGCGTCGAGGCACCCGACTCGCTGTAGTTGACCAGCACCGCCAGCGGCAGGATCCCGCTGATCCGGCGGATCGCACAGCTGATCGCATCCGAGACGGTAGCCTCGGCCTTGGGCCGGCCAACGTCGAGCTGGGCCTGGTAGTCCGGGCCGTTTTCGACTTGGCGGATGATCTTGCTCATCATCTGCACGGCTTCCAGTGGGTAGTCACCCGAGGCGGTCTCGGCCGACAGCATCACCGCATCGGCGCCTTCGGCCACGGCGTTGGCCACGTCGGTGACCTCGGCGCGGGTCGGCGCCGGCGAGAAGCGCATCGACTCGAGCATCTGTGTCGCCACCACCACCGGGCGCCCGAGCTGGCGGCAGGTATTGATGATGCGTTTCTGGATCTGCGGCACGCTTTCGGCCGGCACTTCCACGCCCAGGTCGCCACGGGCAACCATGATCGCGTCGGACAGCTCGGCAATCGCCTGCAACTGCTCGACCGCCGAAGGCTTCTCGATCTTGGCCATCAGGTAGGCGCGGTCGCCGATCAGTTGGCGCGCTTCGATGATGTCTTCCGGGCGCTGAACAAACGACAGCGCCACCCAGTCGACACCCAGCTCCAGGCCGAAGGCGAGGTCGCGGCGGTCTTTTTCGGTCAGCGGGCTGAGCTCGAGCACTGCCTGCGGCACGTTGACGCCCTTGCGGTCGGACAGCTCGCCACCGGCGAGCACTTCGGTGTCGATCGCATCGCTGTGTTTGGCGGTCACCCGCAGGCGCAGCTTGCCGTCATCAAGCAGCAGGTCCATGCCCGGCTCCAGCGCAGCAATGATTTCCGGGTGTGGCAGGTTGACCCGGCGGCTGTCGCCCGGCGTGCTGTCGAGGTCCAGGCGCAGGGCCTGGCCGCGCTGCAACTGAACCTTGCCTTCGGCAAAACGGCCCACGCGCAGCTTTGGCCCTTGCAGGTCCATGAGGATGCCCAGCGGGTAGTTGAGCTGCTGTTCGACGTCGCGAATCCACTGGTAGCGCAGGGCGTGGTCGGCGTGTTCACCGTGGCTGAAGTTGAGGCGGAAGATGTTCACCCCGGCTTCGACCAGTTGGCGCACATCGTCGATGCCATTGATGGCTGGGCCGAGGGTGGCGAGGATTTTGACTTTTTTATCAGGCGTCATGATTGCGGAGTCTCGAGGATCAGAATGGCGCGGAAGTCGTTGACGTTGGTGCGGGTCGGCTCGGTGACGATCAGCGCATCCAGCGCGGCGAAGTAGCCGTAGCCGTTGTTGTTGTCCAGCTCGTCCGAGGCTGACAGACCCAGGGCAGCGGCGCGGGCATGGCTGTCCGGGGTCATTACGGCGCCGGCGTTTTCTTCCGAGCCATCGATGCCGTCGGTGTCGCCAGCCAAGGCGTACACCCCAGGCATGCCCTTGAGGTTTTCGGTAAGGCTGAGCAGAAACTCGGCGTTACGCCCGCCACGGCCGTTGCCGCGCACGGTGACGGTGGTCTCGCCGCCGGAAAGGATCACGCAGGGCGCTTTCAGCGGCTGGCCGTGCAGGACGATTTGCCGGGCGATCCCGGCGTGCACCTTGGCGACTTCGCGCGACTCACCTTCGAGGTCGCCGAGAATCAGCGGGCTGAAGCCGGCCTGGCGGCATTTGACGGCGGCGGCTTCCAGCGACTGCTGGGGTTTGGCGATCAGCTGAAAGTGGCTGCGGGCCAGCGCCGGATCATCCGCCTTGACGGTTTCCGAGGCAGGGTTGTTGAGCCAGTCGATGACGGCCTTGGGCGCACCGATGTTGTAGCGCTTGATGATTGCCAGGGCGTCGGCCGAGGTGCTCGGGTCGGCCACGGTCGGGCCAGAGGCGATCACCGTGGCGAGGTCGCCCGGCACATCGGAAATGGCATAGGTGTACACCGTGGCTGGCCAGCAGGCCTTGGCCAGGCGGCCGCCCTTGATTGCCGAGAGGTGCTTGCGCACGCAGTTCATCTCGCCGATGGTGGCGCCGGATTTGAGCAGCGCCTTGTTGATCTGTTGCTTGTCGGCCAAGGTCAGGCCTTCGGCGGGCAGGGCCAGCAGGGCCGAGCCGCCGCCTGACAGCAGGAAGATCACGCGGTCGTCTTCGGACAGGTTGCTGACCAGCGCCAGCACGCGCTTGGCCACGGCCAGGCCGGCGGCGTCGGGGACCGGGTGAGCGGCTTCGACCACTTCGATCTTCTGGCAGTTGGCGCCGTGCCCGTAGCGGGTCACGACCAGACCGGAGACTTCGCCCTGCCAGCTTTTTTCGACCACTTCGGCCATGGCGGCGGCGGCCTTGCCGGCACCGATGACGATGACCCGGCCGCTACGGTCGGCGGGCAGGTAGGGTTCGAGGACCTGGCGGGGGTGGGCGGCGGCGATGGCTGTGTCGAACAGCTCGCGGAGTAATTGTTGCGGATCGACCGACATGGCAGGCTCCCAGATTATTGTTGTTCTGCTAAAGCAAAAACGCCCCCGGAACTGCCTCCGTGCAGGCTGAACCAGGGGCGGTGTTGCGCGTTGCCACTGACGGGCCCGTGGTCGCAGGCTCATCGGTGTTGGCTGCTTCGCGGGGTAAGCCCGCTCCTACAGGATTCGCGCAGTACCTGTAGGAGCGGGCTTGTCCCGCGAAGAGGCCAGAGAAGGCTTACAACCTGTTACTTGTCGCCGCGGATCGAGAAGTTGGCCATGTGCTCCAGGCCCTTGATCAGCGCCGAGTGGTCCCAGTTGCCGCCACCGAGGGCGACACAGGTGCTGAACACTTGCTGGGCGTTGGAGGTATTGGGCAGGTTGATGCCCAGCTCCTTGGCGCCTTGCAGGGCCAGGTTCAGGTCCTTCTGGTGCAGGTTGATGCGGAAGCCTGGGTCGAAGGTGCCTTTGATCATGCGCTCGGCATGCACTTCAAGGATTTTCGACGAAGCGAAACCGCCCATCAGTGCTTCACGCACCTTGGCCGGATCGGCACCGTTCTTGGCGGCGAACAGCAGCGCTTCACTGACGGCCTGGATGTTCAGGGCGACGATGATCTGGTTGGCAACCTTGGCGGTCTGGCCATCGCCATTGCCACCGACGCGGGTGATGTTCTTGCCCATCAGTTCGAACAGCGGCAGGGTGCGCTCGAAGGCTTTCGGGCAACCGCCGACCATGATGCTCAGGGTCGCTGCCTTGGCACCGACTTCACCACCGGAGACTGGCGCGTCCAGGTAGGCGGCACCGGTGGCCTTGATCTTCTCGGCGAAGGCCTTGGTGGCGGTCGGCGAGATCGAGCTCATGTCGATGACGATCTTGTTCGGGCCAATGCCTTCGGCTACGCCGTTCTCACCGAACAGGACGGCTTCGACCTGTGGGGTATCGGGAACCATGACGATGATGAATTCAGCTTCCTGGGCCACTTCCTTCGGATTGGCCAGGGCGACTGCGCCGGCGGCGATCAGCTCAGCCGGGGCCGCGTCGTGGTGGGTGGAAACGAACAGGCTGTGACCTGCTTTTTGCAGGTTTTGGGCCATGGGCTTGCCCATGATGCCGGTGCCGATGAAACCGATTTTAGCCATGAGAGATTACCTCGTTGTAATTGTTGAATCTCGCTGGAGAGGCGACTCGCACCCCTGTAGAAGCGGGCTTGCCCCGCGAACAAGGGCGCAGCCCTTGCCATGCCCCGCGGTAGCTGGGCAGGCCTCTTCGCGGGATTAGCCCGCTCCTGCAGAGGGCGCGTGCGTGCCTTAGATTGCGTTATGGGTCTTGAGCCAGCCGAGGCCTGCCTCGGTGGTGGTCAGCGGCTTGTACTCCGCGCCCACCCAGCCCTGGTAGCCGATGCGGTCCAGGTGCTCGAACAGGAAGCGGTAGTTGATCTCGCCGGTGCCTGGCTCGTTGCGGCCGGGGTTGTCGGCCAGCTGGACATGGTTGATCAGCTTCAGGTTGGCCTCGAGGGTACGGGCCAGGTCACCTTCCATGATCTGCATGTGGTAGATGTCGTACTGCAGGAACAGGTTGGCGCTGCCGACCTCGGCCTGGATCTCCAGCGCCTGCTTGGTGGTGTTCAGGTAGAAGCCGGGGATGTCGCGGGTGTTGATCATTTCCATGACCAGGCGGATCCCGGCGGCTTGCAGCTTGTCGGCGGCAAACTTCAGGTTGTCGACAAAGGTCTTGCGCACATCGGCGCACTGCAGGCCCTGCGGACGAATACCGGCCAGGCAGTTGATCTGGGTATTGCCCAGCACCTTGGCGTATTCGATCGCTTTGTCGACGCCGGCACGGAATTCTTCAACGCGGTCCGGGTGGCAGGCGATGCCGCGCTCACCTTTGCCCCAGTCGCCGGCCGGCAGGTTGAACAGCACCTGGGTCAGGCCGTGGCCGTCGAGTTGCTGCTTGATCTCGGCGGGGCTGAAATCGTACGGGAAGAGGTACTCGACGCCACTGAAGCCAGCGTCGGCGGCGGCCTTGAAGCGGGCCAGGAAGTCCTGCTCGGTGAACAGCATGGACAGGTTGGCAGCGAAGCGAGGCATGGTTGTCTCCTTGCAGAAGAAGGCCCCCGGCACAGCCGGCGCGGGGGCGTCAGGCAGTCAGTCGAGCATCGAGATCGCGGTAGGCGCGTCGTTGCCGACCAGGGCGAGGTCTTCGAACTCGTTGACCGCGTTGATCTCGGTGCCCATGGAAATGTTGGTCACACGCTCGAGAATCACCTCAACCACGACCGGTACGCGGAACTCTTCGGCCATTTTCTGCGCCTTGAGCAGGGCAGGGGCGATGTCACCCGGCTCGAACACACGCAGGGCCTTGCAACCCAGGCCTTCGACCACGGCGACGTGGTCGACACCGTAGCTGCCGGCTTCGGTCGAGTTGATGTTCTCGAACGCCAGTTGTACACAGTAATCCATGTCGAAGCCACGCTGCGCCTGGCGGATCAGGCCGAGGTAGGCGTTGTTCACCAGCACGTGGACGTATGGCAGGTTGAACTGCGCGCCCACTGCAAGCTCTTCGATCATGAACTGGAAGTCGTAGTCACCGGACAGCGCGACCACCTTGCGTTTCGGGTCGGCCTTGACCACGCCCAGTGCAGCAGGAATGGTCCAGCCGAGCGGGCCGGCCTGGCCACAGTTGATCCAGTGACGCGGCTTGTACACGTGCAGGAACTGCGCGCCGGCGATCTGCGACAGACCGATGGTGCTGACGTAGCAGGTGTCTTTGCCGAACACCTGGTTCATCTCTTGATAAACCCGCTGCGGCTTGACCGGCACGTTGTCGAAGTGGGTCTTGCGCTGCAGGCTGGCCTTGCGCTGCTGGCAGTCTTCCAGCCACGCGCCGCGGTCCTTCAGCTTGCCGGCGGCTTTCCACTCGCGGGCCACTTCGAGGAACACGTCCAGGGCCTTGCCGGCATCGGAAACGATGCCCAGGTCCGGGGTGAACACGCGGCCGATCTGGGTCGGTTCGATGTCGACGTGGACGAATTTGCGGCCTTCGGTGTAGACGTCGACCGAGCCGGTGTGGCGGTTGGCCCAACGGTTGCCGATGCCCAGTACCAGGTCGGATTTGAGCAGGGTGGCGTTGCCGTAGCGGTGCGAAGTCTGCAGACCGACCATGCCGACCATCTGTGGGTGGTCGTCAGGGATGATGCCCCAGCCCATCAGGGTCGGGATCACCGGTACGCCGGTCAGTTCGGCGAACTCGACCAGTTTCTCGCAGGCATCAGCGTTGATGATGCCACCACCGGCGACCAGCAGCGGACGCTCGGCGTCGTTGAGCATGGCCAGGGCTTTTTCGGCTTGTACGCGGCTGGCGGCAGGCTTGTTCACCTGCAGCGGCTCGTAGGCGTCGATGTCGAACTCGATCTCGGCCATCTGCACGTCGAACGGCAGGTCGATCAGCACAGGGCCTGGGCGGCCGCTGCGCATTTCAAAGAAGGCCTTCTGGAAGGCGTACGGCACCTGGCCCGGCTCGAGCACGGTGGTGGCCCATTTGGTCACCGGCTTGACGATGTTGGTGATGTCGACGGCCTGGAAGTCTTCCTTGTGCAAGCGTGCACGCGGGGCTTGGCCGGTGATGCAGAGGATCGGGATGGAGTCGGCCGACGCACTGTACAGGCCGGTGACCATGTCGGTGCCGGCAGGGCCGGAGGTGCCGATGCACACGCCGATGTTGCCCGGATTGGCACGGGTGTAACCCTCGGCCATGTGCGAGGCGCCTTCGACGTGGCGAGCGAGGACGTGATCGATGCCGCCGACTTTCTTCAGGGCCGAGTACAGAGGGTTGATGGCAGCCCCTGGGATGCCGAACGCGGTATCTACACCTTCACGGCGCATGACCAGCACGGCTGCATCGATTGCTCTCATTTTGCTCATGGGTTGTGCCTCATCGATTTTGTAATTGTATACAACTTGCTCTGCGGCAAAGTGTATTCACGCTCGGCGGCTTAGGTCAATCCATTTTCATCGGAACCGATAGCTTTCGTCGGGAAGCCCATAAAAACGGCGTTTAGTCTGATCGTGCACGATCGTCTAAAAATATTGTATACAAAAAGATATGCCGTTGTGTTCTATTTGCAGGACAGGTTTTTAACTGCCCTCGGGGCTTCTCACAACAAGAAGAGGACCTTTGCAATGACTACATTGACCCTGAAAGTCGCTGTCGGCCTGGTCAACGCCGCGCTGGCGGCGGGCCGCAAGATCAACGCGGCGCCACTGACCGTGGTGGTGCTGGATGCCGGCGGTCACCTGCTGGCGCTGCAGCGCGAGGATGGCGGCAGCCTGTTGCGCCCGGACCTGGCGACCGGCAAGGCATGGGGCGCGATTGCCCTGGGCAAGGGCTCGCGCTTGCTGGCGCTGGATGCGCAGCAGCGGCCGGCATTTTTTGCCGCGCTGAATGGGCTGGGCGAGCGGCCGGTGGTGCCGGCGCCGGGTGGCGTGCTGATTCGTGATCAAGCCGGCAAAGTGCTCGGCGCGGTGGGGATCAGCGGGGATACGTCGGATATCGACGAGCAGTGCGCGATCACTGCGATCGAGGAGGTTGGCTTGACGGCAGATGCGGGTGTGGCTGCCTGATCTGTGCCATTGGGGCCGCTTTGCGGCCCTTTCCGACCGGTCCGGCGCCCCGGCAAGGCCGCTCCCACAACAACGCTAACTCATTGATTTAATCGACCCCTGTAGGAGCGGGCTTGTCCCGTGATGGGCTGCAAAGCAGCCCCTAGGGCCGGCTCAGGCCGCCTCTGGCTCACATCCCTTCAATACCAGGCGAATGATCGTCTCGGCCGCGGCTTCGTAATCACTGTCAGCCAGCTTGGCCTTGCCGGTGACCGCTGAAATCTGCCAATCGAAATCCGCGTAGGTCTGCGTCGCCGCCCAGATGCTGAACATCAGGTGGTGGGCATCGACCGGAGCAATCTGCTTGCGCTCGATCCAGCGCTGGATGCATTCGATGTTGTGCCGGGCCTGCTCGTTGAGCTGCTCGACCTGGCTCGGCGACAGGTGCGGCGCGCCATGCATGATCTCGCTGGCGAATACCTTGGAAGCATGTGGCAGATCACGCGAGATGCGGATCTTGGAGCGGATATAAGCGCTCAGCACTTCCTTGGGATCACCGTCGGCGTTGAACGGCGTGGACGCCTGCATGATCGGCGCGATGATGCTTTCCAGGACCTCGCGGTAGAGGTTGTCCTTGGATTTGAAGTAGTAGTACACGTTTGGCTTAGGCAGGCCGGCCTTGGCCGCGATGTCGCTGGTCTTGGTGGCGGCAAAGCCCTTGTCGGCGAATTCCTCGCTGGCCGCGCGCAGGATCAGTTCCTTGTTGCGCTCGCGAATGGTGCTCATTGTCAGGGATCTTCCTCGGAATGGTCGCCTCTAAGAGGGATCGGGCATGGTAGCACCGGCCCTGACGGACGCTCAAGGCAGCAGGTTTGGGCTAGAATTTGGCGATTGACTCTATGGGATACAGGCAAACATGGCAGGAAGCAGTCTACTGGTACTGATCGACGACATCGCGACAGTGCTCGACGATGTCTCGCTGATGACCAAGGTCGCGGCTAAAAAGACCGCCGGCGTACTCGGTGACGACCTCGCGCTCAATGCCCAGCAGGTCACCGGCGTGCGCGCCGAACGGGAAATCCCGGTGGTCTGGGCGGTAGCCAAGGGCTCGTTCCTTAACAAGCTGATCCTGGTGCCGGCGGCGCTGTTGATCAGTGCGTTCATTCCTTGGGCGGTGACCCCGCTGCTGATGCTGGGGGGCGCCTACCTGTGCTTCGAGGGGTTCGAGAAGCTGGCGCACCCCTTCCTCCATGGCAAGGCCGAGGACGACGCCGAGCACAGCGCGCGGTCAGAGGCGGTGGCTGATCCCAAGGTTGATCTGGTGGCCTACGAGAAGGACAAGATCAAGGGCGCGGTGCGCACCGACTTCATCCTCTCGGCGGAGATCATCGCGATCACCCTGGGCACCGTGGCTGATGCGCCGCTGACCCAGCAGATCATCGTGCTGTCGGGCATTGCGATTGTCATGACCATCGGCGTGTATGGGCTGGTGGCCGGCATCGTCAAGCTGGATGACCTTGGCTTGTGGCTGACCCAGAAGGCTTCGCGTGCCGCCCAGGCGGTGGGCAACGGCATCCTGCGGGCGGCGCCGTACATGATGAAGAGCCTGTCGGTGATTGGTACTGCGGCAATGTTTCTGGTCGGTGGCGGGATTCTGGTGCATGGCGTCGAGCCGCTGCATCATGCGATCGAGGCATTCAGTGCCGGGCGCGGTGGGGCGTTGACCGGGGCGTTGCTCAATGGCGTTGTCGGGATGGTTGCCGGGGCGCTGGTGTTGGCGCTGGTGAGTGTGGTGGGCAAGGTGTGGCGAGCGTTCAAACCCGCCAAGTGACCGCAGTGGATGGCCGGGGCAAGGCCCCGGTTCGCGGGACAAGCCCGCTCCTACAGGATCTGCGGTCGGCCGGATTTTGTGATCGACGCAGATCCTGTAGGAGGATCCGGGGTCGGCCGGATTTTGTGATCGACGCAGATCCTGTAGGAGGATCCGGGATCGGTCGGATTTTGTGATCGACGCAGGTCCTGTAGGAGGATCCGGGATCGGTCGGATTTTGTGATCGACGCAGATCCTGTAGGAGGATCCGCGGTCGGCCGGATTTTGTGATCGACGCAGATCCTGTAGGAGCGGGCTTGCCCCGCGAAGGGCTGCGCAGCAGCCCCAGCTACTCAGATCAGAAGTGCACCTTGACCAGCAGGCTGGCGGTGTTCTGGTCGGTGGTGAACCCGTCGGAATCCTTGATCCCGTACTTGTTCTTCCAATAGTCGTACTCAAAGCCCACATACAACTGCTTGTCACCCAGGTGCAGCGCCTTGCCCAGGTCGTATTTGACCTGCGGGTTGAAGTGCAGGTTGGCCTGATAGGTACCGCGGCGGTTCTCGTCGTTGTCGACCACCCAGTCCATGAAACCGTCGATGAGGATGTCGGAGGAGCCCACAGGAATGGTGTACGACCAGACCGGGGTGATCTGCCAGACATTGTCACCGGCACGGCTGCCGTCGGTGGTGCGCTGGTAGAAGTTCAGCTGGAAGTAGTCGAAGCCCGGGATGTCCAGGTCGAAGCCAGGGCCGATCAGGTACGACTCGGTGTCACCCTCGCCAAACTCGTAGGTCATCGCCAGCAGCACGTCCTTGACCGGGCCGAATGCCAGCTTCTGGTCGAAGATCTTGCCGAACGACAAACGCGGGCTGATCTCGCCGTAGTAGGTATTGTCGCCGTTACCCGAGTCCTTCTTGCCGTTGTAGAAGATCTTGTCGACGAAGATGAAGTTGTCGCCGTACTTCCAGCCATCGGCGTGCTCGAAGGTGACGGTTTGCTGGATCGCCGGGTTGACCTTGAAGTTCTTGCCCCACAGGTAGGTCAGGCTGTTGTTCTGCCACTGCAGCAGGTCACCAGCGACGCTTGCGCCAGAAGCCAGCAGGCCACCGGCGAGGATCAGGCTATTGATGGTACGCATTGGGTGTGTCGCTCCCTTGTTTCTATCTGTTGTCGGCGCTCGTAAGTGGCGCCTTTCTTGTCTTTTGAGTCAGTTTTTTTCGATAGGCCACAACTGTTTGGCAAGAGCTGCGCCAACTTTCGCAGTTGGTCGCAGCTATCCTGCTCGACGTCTTTCTGAACGGATGAAAAGGGTACTGTAAGGCTGGCAACACGTTGGCCAACCGCCCGAATTCATTGACTGAGCGGTCAGAAAACGCGGGCAGAAATCATTCTGCCCTGAGCGAGGGGGCGCGCAGATTACTCACTTGCGCGTCGCGCCTCAAGTGCTCCGTCCTGGAGCACTACTCACCAAACTTGGGCGCTTGGTCAGATTCTTAAAAGTGCACTTTCACCAGCGCACTGGCAACGCTCTGATTACTGTCGACGTTGCCACGGCTGTCGATGCCGTATTTGTCTTTCCAGTAGCTGTATTCAAAGCCGACATACAGCTGTTTGGCGCCGAGGTTGAGCGCCTTGCCCAGGTCGTATTTGACCTGCGGGTTGAACTGCAGGTTGGCGTGGTAGGTGCCGCGGCGGGTCTGGTCGTTGTCCACCACCCAATCGATGTAGCCATCGATGAGAATGTCGGAGCGACCGACCGGAATGGTGTAGGACCAGGCCGGGGTAATCTGCCAGACATTGTCACCGGGGCGGCTGCCTTCGGTGTTGCGCAGGTAGAAGTTGAGGGTGAAGTAGTTGAAGCCAGGGATCGCCAGATCGAAGCCGGGGCCGATCAGGTAGGCCTCGTTGTCGCCTTCACCACGCTCGTAGGTCATCGCCAGGAGCACGTCCTTGACCGGGCCGAAGGCGAAGCTCTGGCCGGTGATCTTGCCCAGTGACAGGCGTGGGCTGAACTCACCGTAGTAGGTAGTGACGCCTTTGCTGGCGTCGGCCTTGCCGTTGTAGAAAATCTTGTCGACGAACATGAAGGTGTCGCCGTACTTCCATTTGTTGGCGTGCTCGAAGGTGATCGTCTGCTGGATGCCTGGGTTGACCTTGAAGTCCTTGCCGTACAAGTACGACAGGCTTTCGCCATGCCACTGCAGCCATTCGCCGGCGTGGGTGGGGAGGGCGGCCAGCAAGCTGCTGCCCAGCAACAGGGACGAGGTGATGCGCTTCATGTTGTGATTCCCGGACTTATTGTTTTTGTTGGGGTGTTTTCGGCGCGCAGGCGCCCCGGACGGCCCATTCCGGCGGGCCGACGGTGATGCGTTGCTACGAGGTATGAGAAACGGGGTGGGCAGCAGCGCCACCCCTTCTCATTCAGTGCTGGTGACAGGCGTCGTTGTGCGCCGCCCGATCAGCCCCACCGAGGATGTTGAACAGCACGTTCAGCACCAGGGCACTGAGCGTGGCCATGGCGATGCCGCTGTGGGTGATGGGCTCCATCCAGCCAGGCATCTGGGCGAAGAATTCCGGCTTGACCACGGGGATCAGGCCAAAACCGATGCTCACTGCCACCAGCAACTGGTTGCGCCGGTCAGCGATGTCCGCCTCCTGGAGGATCTTGATCCCGGTCGCGGTGACCATGCCGAACATGGCGATGGACGCACCGCCGAGTACCGCCGGCGGGATCGAGGCGATCAGGTAGGCCGCCTTGGGCAGCAGGCTGAGCATGATCAGCATGGCGCCGGCCATGACCGTGACGTAGCGGCAGCGTACCCCGGTCATTTGCACCAGGCCGATGTTCTGGGCAAACGAGGAGTGGGTGAAGGTGTTGAAAAAGCCCGCGATGAACGATGCGCCGGCATCGCACAACAGGCCACGGCGAAGCATCCCTGGGGTTACTTCGCGATCGGTCACCTTGCCCAGCGCGAGAAACATGCCGGTGGACTCGACGAAGATGATCACCACCACCAGGCACATCGACAGGATCGGTGCGAGGCTGAACGTCGGCATGCCGAAGTGCAGCGGGGTCACTACCTGCAGCCAGGGTGCAGCACCCAGGCCCGACAGGTCGACCATGCCGATCGAGCCGGCCAGGATATAGCCCAGGCCCATCCCGACCAGTACCGAAACGTTGACCCAGAACCCGCGCATGAAGCGGTTGATCAACAGGATGACCGCCAGCACCAGGCTGGCCACCATCAGGTAGATCGGCGAGCCGAAGGTTTCTGCCTGGTCGCCGCCGCCGGCCCAGTTGACCGCGACCGGGAACAACGACAGGCCGATCGAGGTAATCACCGTGCCGGTGACCAGTGGTGGGAAGAAGCGCACCACCTTGGACATGAACGGCGCGATCAGCATGCCGAAGAAGCCGGCGGCGATGGTCGCGCCGAAGATCCCCTGCAGGCCCACCCCGGGCATGCCGGCCATGGCCACCATGCTGCCGACAGCGGCAAAGCTGGCGCCCATCATGACCGGCATGCGAATGCCGACCGGGCCGATACCGAACGATTGGATGATGGTGGCAACGCCTGCGACCAGCAGGTCGGCGTTGATCAGGAACGCGACTTCTTCGCGTGACAGGCCAGCAGCCTGGCCGATGATCAGCGGCACGGCAATCGCGCCTCCGTACATCAGCAGCACATGTTGCAGGCCGACCAGAATCAGCTGAAACAGGGGCAGGGGCTGTCGGGGCGGCGCAACGGGAATGTACGCCTTGGATGACTCGGACATGCAGCACCTCGAGTTTTGTTCTTATTCTCGGAGCCAAGCGTCGGGCTCCCGGTGGCAGGCTTGCCAGACAAGGCCTGGGTACCACCGGGAGTCCTAGCTCGATGCTTGCAACGTACTACGTACAGCTTGACGTCGATGTATGGCTTGCGGTGTCGATCAGTTGACCGGGGCGCCCTTGGCGATCCAGTCACCGACCAGCTTGCGTTCCTCGACAGTCATCTGGGTGATGTTGCCCAGCGGCATGATCTGGCTGGCAACCGCTTGCGCTTGAATCCGCGCGGCCTGGGCCTGGATCTGTTGCGGCGTGTCGAATACCACGCCGCCAGGTGCGGTGCTGAACAGTGGGCTGGTCGGTTTCGACGAGTGGCACACGGTGCAGCGTTCCTGGATGACATTGTGGATCGTGTCGAAGGTGTCACCCGCACCCTGGGCGCTGGCCTGGGCTGGCGCCTCGGCAGGTGCCTGGGCAGCCTTGGTGGCTTCTTCGGCGCGCAGCTCGGCGGCGGTCTTGCCGCCTACGGCAGTGGCTGGCAGCGGCTGGTAGTCGATCTTCGCCGCAGCCTGCTCAGGCGCAACAGACATCGGCTTGGGGCCGGTGACGTAGGCCAGGCAGATCATCGCCAGGGCGCCGACCGGCAGGGTCCAGGCGTACTTGTTGCTGTCGTGACGGGTGTTGAAGTAGTGACGGATCAATACCGCAGCCACTGCGATCCCGGCCAGGATCAGCCAGTTGTACTGGCTGCCATAGGTGCTCGGGAAGTGGTTGCTGATCATGATGAACAGCACCGGCAGGGTGAAGTAGTTGTTGTGGCGCGAGCGCAGCAGGCCCTTGGCCGGCAGCAACGGGTCAGGCGTCTGGTTGTTCTCGATCGCAGCCACCAGCTGGCGTTGGGCCGGCATGATGATGCGGAACACGTTGCCGACCATGATCGTACCGATGATCGCGCCAGTGTGCAGGTAGGCGCCACGGCCGCTGAACACCAGGCTGAAGCCCCAGCAGGCGGCGATGATCAGCACGAACAGCACACCGCCGAGCAGGGCGGGGCGCTTGCCCAGTGGCGAGTCGCAAAGGATGTCGTAGATGAACCAGCCGGCCACCAGCGAGCCGATACCGATGGCAACGCCTTCGGCACCGCTGAGGGTGCTGCCGGGTGCCAGCAGGTAGAGCGTCGGGTTCCAGTAGAACACCACGCACAGCAGGGCGATCCCGGACATCCAGGTGAAATAGGCTTCCCATTTGAACCAGTGCAGGTTCTCGGGCATTTTTGGCGGCGCGAGCTTGTACTTCTCCAGGTGGTAGATACCGCCACCGTGGATGGCCCAGAGGTCACCTGACAACCCATCGCGCGGGTTGCTTCGATTCAGGTGGTTCTCCAGCCAGACGAAGTAGAACGATGCACCGATCCAGGCCACGCCGGTGATCATGTGAACCCAGCGAATGCTCAGGTTCAGCCATTCGTGAAGGTGTGCTTCCACAGTAGTTACCTCTTGCCGGTCACAACTCAGGCACGCATGGCCCCTGGATGACCGACCTTTTCTTATTGGTGGGGATTGAGGATCAGCATCTGTTCCTCGCTGAAGTAATGCTCGTCGCAGTTGTTGCCGGAACCACTGCGATCAACCACCAGGAAATCATCCCGCTTTTCGATCGTAAGCACCGGGTGGTGCCAAACGCCGCGATGGTAATTGATGCCCTGCCTGCCGTTACTGCGGAAGGCGCGGACATGACCTGATACAGGTGCATCGCCAACTGGCGCGACCACGATCAGAAAGGGGTTGCCGAGCAGCGGAATGAAAGCCTGGCTGCCCAGCGGATGGCGTTCCAGCATGCGCACGGTCAAGGGCATTTCCAGCGCGTCGGCGCGGAAGATGCTGATGATGGCGTTGTCCTCGGGCTCGGCGGTTTCGACCGTGGCGAGCTTGTGGAAGCGCATGGTCGAGCCGTTGTTGATCATGAAGTGGTCGCTGCCGTCGGTTTCGATCACGTCACCGAACTGGGCGAAGGCTTCTTTGGTCAGGGGCTCGATCACTAGTGTGCGCATGCTTGTTATCTCTTCTTCTATGTTCTGAATAGGGCTAAGACGGTTGCGGCGGGCGCGGGCCCGCGGTTGTTACAGTTGCAGCAGGCGGAACAACGCGATCAGGTTGATCTGCGCCAGGGCTTCCTTGAATTCGGCAGCGGCATCGTTATGGATGCGCTTCTCGAACGCGGCGAGGATCTGGTGCCGGTTGCTGCCCTTGACCGCCATGATGAACGGGAACTGGAACTTGGCCTTGTAGGCGTCGTTGAGTTCGGTGAACCGGGCGAACTCTTCGGCGGTGCACTGGTGGATACCGGCACCGGCCTGTTCGTTGGTGCTCGATTCGGTCAGCTCTCCCTGGATCGCGGCCTTGCCGGCGAGGTCCGGGTGAGCGTTGATCAAGGCCAGCTGGTCAGCGTGATTGGCGCTGAGGAGGATGTCGCTCATGCGCTGGTGGAGGGCTTCGACCTCGTCCAGCTCTGCCAGTTGGCCCAGGTCATAGGCCTTCTCGGCAACCCACGGCGAGTGCTCGTAGACGTCGGCAAAGGCGCTGACGAAGGCGTCGCGGTCGAGGGTCGATGGCGTGAGGGTCTTGAAGGCGGTCATCAGGCGTTCTCTTTCTGGTACGGGTGGGTGGTGTGCCAGTGGCGGGCGATGTCCACGCGACGGGCGAACCAGACCTGCTCATGGCTCTTGGCGTACTCGACGAAGCGCTTGAGCGCAGCCAGCCGCGCCGGGCGACCGATCAGGCGGCAGTGCAGGCCGATGGAGAGCATCTTCGGCGCCTCGGCGCCTTCTTCGTAGAGCACGTCGAAGGCGTCCTTGAGGTACTGGAAGAATTGCTCGCCGCAGTTGAAACCCTGCACCTGGGTGAAGCGCATGTCGTTGGTGTCCAGGGTGTAGGGGATCACTAGGTGCGGCTTGTCGGTCGGGTTGTTGCTTTCCCAGTAGGGCAGGTCGTCGTCGTAGGTGTCGCTGTCATAGAGGAAACCACCTTCTTCCATCACCAGGCGGCGGGTGTTGGCGCCGGTGCGGCCGGTGTACCAGCCCAGCGGGCGTTCGCCGGTGAGCTCGGTGAGAATGCGGATGGCCTCGAGCATGTGCTCGCGTTCCTGGGCCTCGTCCATGTTCTGGTAATCGATCCAGCGGTAGCCGTGGCTGCAGATCTCATGGCCAGCGTCGACCATGGCGCGGATCACGTCAGGGTGGCGCTGGGCGGCCATGGCCACGGCGAAGATGGTCAGCGGCACGCCGGTGTCCTTGAACAGCTTGAGCAGGCGCCATACGCCTGCGCGGCTGCCGTACTCGTAGAGCGATTCCATGCTCATGTTGCGCTGGCCCTGCAGGGGCTGGGCGGCAACCATTTCAGAGAGGAAGGCTTCGGACTCTTTGTCGCCGTGCAGGATGTTGCGCTCGCCACCTTCTTCATAATTGAGTACGAAAGACAGCGCGATGCGGGCGTTGCCCGGCCATTGCGGGTGAGGTGGGTTGTTGCCGTAACCGATCAGGTCGCGAGGGTAGTCAGCGCTCACTGCAGTCTTCCTTCTTGTACGTTGTGCGAGGGGTGGTGGGCCCGCGTCGGGTTGTCGCACTCACCGGATAGGCTGATTGTATACAACTTCTGAAATCTTTTGTAAGCCTGTTTTTCCGCATTTCTGCCCTTTTGTCGCTTGAGAATGCTTTGCAAGAAACTTGCCTGAATGGTCAGCTAATGACCTTGGCCTGCGCATACAACCCATATCCGGCCTCACATAGCAGGTTTTCGCAGGCGTGAGAGGCGGTGGTGCGGAAGGGTCTAAAAAATTGTGTACAATCTATTGAGAAAGTGTCTTAATGAACTCATTCCCGCACACGGCAGGCCCTCTTAGGGTGCTTGCTGGGTATTTTCTGCCCACGAACTGAACAAGAGGCGACACGCAAATGGGACGTTTGACCACTCACGTACTGGACGCTGCGCATGGCTGCCCAGGCAGCTCGATCAAGGTCGAGCTGTACCGTGTCGAAGGCCAGCAGCTGGAATTGGTAAACACCGCGCTGACCAATAGCGATGGCCGCGTCGATGCGCCGTTGCTGCAGGGTGATGATTACCGTACCGGCGTCTACCAGTTGCAGTTCAGCGCCGGGGATTACTATCGGG
Source organism: Pseudomonas sp. BP8 (assembly GCF_017875955.1). Taxonomy (GTDB): domain Bacteria; phylum Pseudomonadota; class Gammaproteobacteria; order Pseudomonadales; family Pseudomonadaceae; genus Aquipseudomonas. The sequence goes on from NZ_JAGINK010000001.1 coordinate 2,307,528, forward strand.
CTCGGGGCGTTGCTTTGCCAGAAGCGGCGTTCCTGGATGTTGTGGTGCTGCGCTTTGGGGTCGACGAGAAGCAGGAGCACTACCATGTGCCGTTGCTGATCTCGCCTTACAGCTACTCGACCTATCGTGGAAGCTAGTTGGTCGCTAGAAGAATCTTCGTAGGTCCTTGGCCCGCTCTCACACTGGCGGGCTTTTTTTCGTCTGGACTTTTTGCCAGGGGGGGTTGGGGTTGGGTTGGGTTGGGGGCTTATCCATTTGATGTGGTGGTGCTACCGGCCCCTTCCGCCCTTACGGCGGGTCACTTGTGCGCCCGGCATGGGCGCCATCCTGGAGGTGCAAGTCCTCCCGCGAGCTGGCCACAGCGAGCGAAGCGAAGCGCAACTGCAGAAGGGCGACCGACTGTGGGGAGGAAGCGTGGAGCATAAACCTTGAGCCGAGGTACACGAATCGCATCTGAGGCGTATTCGGTCAGGGCGAGCAGCCAAGTGCCTGCGAAGCTCTTGTGGCCTAAAGGCCGGATACGTAAATGCGGCGGTTGTGAGGTGAAGGATGGCGTTCTTACCCGGGGAGATCTCGCCTTGTGTCCGAAAGGACGACGGTGTGAGCTGGAGCGAGAAGTCAGCAGAGGTCGTAGTAGCTGTTTAACAGCGAAGGGCCGAACGAGAAGGAAAGTGGTTTGACATGAAGATACAGCCGGCCGTGCAACAGATGCCTGGTAACTCGGGGCGGGAGTCGACGAAGAGGGGTGAATCCCTGGCGCGCGGCTCCAGCGTTGAAGCTGGCTGTCCGCGACATGATCCAAACCCCACAGATGGAGGGCTGCTGCAAGCAGCCCTAACCAGAGAAAATCTATTGCTTGCACTCAAGCGGGTGCGTTCGAACAAAGGTGTTGCAGGTGTAGACGGTCTCACGATCGACGAAACCGTAGAGCACCTGAAAACGGCGTGGCCGCTGATCCGTCGGCAACTGCTGGCGGGTGAATACCGGCCAGCGCCGGTGCGTAGGGTATTGATCCCAAAGCCGGGCGGTGGCGAGCGTAAGCTCGGTATACCGACGGTCACGGACAGGGTCATCCAGCAGGCGCTGCTGCAGGTTCTCCAGCCTTTGCTGGATCCTGGTTTCAGTGAGCACAGCTATGGTTTTCGCCCCGGTCGCAACGCGCACCAAGCTGTTTTGGCCGCGCAGCAACACATCCATTCGGGGTGTGGAATCGTGGTGGACGTGGATCTTGAGCAGTTTTTCGACTGCGTCCAGCATGACTTGCTGATCGCCCGGCTGAGCAGGACGGTGACTGATCGTGGCGTACTGCGCCTGATTCGTGCCTACCTGAACTGCGGGACATTGATCGGCCAGGACATAGTGGTGGACCGACAGGGGACGCCGCAAGGCGGTCCGCTTTCACCCCTGTTGGCGAACGTGGTGCTGGATGAGGTGGACAAGGAGCTGGAGCGACGGGGTCATCGCTTCGTCAGGTATGCGGATGATGCCAACGTTTACGTTCGAAGCCCCAAAGCCGGCTTGCGGGTGATGGCACTGCTCCGACGCCTTTACGGTCGTCTTGGGCTGCGGGTGAACGAAGGCAAAAGCGCGGTTGGCAGTGCGTTTGGTCGAAAGTTTCTGGGGTACGGCTTCTGGCTGTCAGCGCAAGGCAAGATCAGACGCTGGGCAACAACCAAGGCGTTACAGACCTTCAAACAACGGATCCGGGGGTTGACCAAACGTAATGGTGGTCGAAGTCTGGAGCAGGTGATTGAGGGGTTGAGACCTTACCTACTGGGCTGGAAAGCGTACTTCTGCTTGTCGCAAACCACCGCGATGTGGAGGCGTTTGGACGGGTGGATACGACGAAGGCTCAGGGCGATCCAGCTCAAGCAATGGAGAACCGGCAGAACGATCTATCGTGAAGTGCGCAAGATGGGCGCCAGCCCCAAGTTGGCTGCACAGACTGCGGCGCAGAGCCATAGGGTATGGCATAACAGTGCCGGCCTGATTCATGGCGTACTGACGGTTGCCTGGTTTGACCGGATGGGGTTACCCCGCCTGATCTGATCTGGAGTTCTCGAACCGCCCGGTGCGGACCCGCATGCCGGGTGGTGTGGCAGGGGCGCGGCTAGAGGGCTGCCCCCTATGCCGATTTTTTCTTGGAAAAAAGTAACCAAAAACCGCTTGCTCCTGCATCCGGCCCTTCGCTGCGCTACGGGTTCCCTCGCTCCGGTCTTGCTCCGGGAGGACCGCGCTGTACGGCCCATCCTGGGCCTCAGCGCTTTCCGGCCATCCATGGCCTCCACCTCCCTGCGCAAGACCTGCGCTCGGCCTCCTGAAGTCGCTGTAGATCAAGAGCAAGATCAAGATCAAGATCAACAGCTAGGGCAACGGCTGGCGAATCGCTGCGCTCTCGCTTTGTTTATTTACCAGCGGAATTGTGGTGTGGCTGGCAGGGCTCCGCCCTGCGATTTGCATCGGCAGTCCCGGCCTCTTCGCGGGACAAGCCCGCTCCTACAGGGGTTGCGCCGAATTCAAAATTTGCGCTGTACCTGTAGGAGCGGGCTTGTCCCGCGAAGAGGCCCGAATATCCACCACACCTGCCACTATCGAAGACAACGCCAGCCCAGACGCCACCCGTAACAGGGGTTGCGCCGAATTCAAAATTTGCGCAATACCTGTAGGGGCGGCGGTGCGGCGATCCGACTTGCCCCGCGAAGAGGCCCGAATATCCACCACACCTGCCACTATCGAAGACAACGCCAGTCCAGACGCCACCCGTAACAGGGGTTGCGCCGAATTCAAAATTTGCGCAATACCTGTAGGAGCGGGCTTGTCCCGCGAAGAGGCCCGAATATCCACCACCGCAGCCACTGTCGAAGACAACGCCAGCCCAGACGCCACCCGTAACTTCGCGACGTCAGGAGGCCGGATGCAGGAGCAGGCGGTTTTTGGTTACTTTTTCCAAGAAAAAAAGTGACCCGCCGTAAGGGCGGAAGGGGCCAGTGGCGCGACCACATCAAACGGATAAGCCCACAATCCTCACCGCACACCCCCAAAGCCCAGCCCAAAAGAAAGGGCGCCGAAGCGCCCTTGGTTATCGCAGCGGAGGTTAAAGGAACACGAACTTGGCAATGAATATCGCGCACAGTACCCACAAACTGGCCGAGATTTCCTTGTACTTGCCCGTCCCCGCCTTGAGCACCACATAGCTGATAAAGCCCAGCGCAATGCCGTCCGCTACAGAGAAGGTCAACGGCATCATGATCACCGTGACGATCGCCGGAATGCTGTCAGTCGCTTCGTCCCAGTTGATATGGGCCATGCTGCCCATCATCAGCATCGCCACATAAATCAGCGCGCCAGCAGTCGCATAGGCGGGGATCATCCCCGCCAGCGGGGCGAAGAACATCGCCGCGACGAACAGGATGCCAACCACCACGGCAGTCAGCCCGGTACGGCCACCCGCCGCAACACCTGCCGCGCTCTCGACGTAGCTGGTCACCGGCGGTACACCCACCGCTGCACCAAACACACTCGATGCACTGTCGGCCTTCAAGGCCCGTGACAGGTTTTCGATCTTGCCATCCGGCCCCACCAGGTTGGCTCGCTGGGCAACGCCCATCAAGGTTCCGGCAGTGTCGAACATGTGCACGAAGAGAAACGCCAGGACCACGCTGATCATGCTGATGTTGAACACGCCGGCGACATCCATGGCCATCCAGGTCGGCGCCAGGCTCGGCGGCATCGACACCACCCCGCCAAATTTGACCAGGCCCAGTCCCCAGCCGGCCAGGGTGACGCCGACGATGCTGATCAGAATCGCGCCGAATACCCGTTTGTAGCTGAGGATGGCGATCATCAGGAAGCACACCGCCGCCAGCAGCGGGCCAGGTTCATGCAGCGAGCCCAGCTTGATCAGCGTGGCCGGGCTGTCGACGATGATGCCTGCGGTCTTCAGGCCGATCAGTCCGAGAAACAATCCGACGCCAGCCCCCATTGCATGGCGCAGGCTCAACGGGATGCTGTTGAGCAACCACTCGCGCACCTTCGACAAGGTCAGGAACATGAACAGCACCCCGGAAACGAACACCGCACCCAGCGCGGCCTCCCAGGTGTAGCCCATGGTGCCGACCACGGTGTAGGTAAAGAAGGCGTTGAGGCCCATCCCCGGTGCCAGGCCGACCGGCCAGTTGGCGTAGAGGCCCATCAACAGGCAACCGAGTGCCGCCGAGATGCAGGTGGCGACGAATGCCGCGCCGTGATCGATACCCGCATCAGCCATGATGTTGGGGTTGACGAAGATGATGTAGGCCATGGTGATGAAGGTGGTCACCCCGGCGATCATTTCCGTCCTGACGGTGGTGCCGTGGTGCTTGAGTTTGAAAATCCGCTCCAGCCAGCTCCTTTCGGGCGGCGGGGCGAGATCCAGCGTAGGGGCTTCGGATTTGCGGCTTTCCACAGCGGGGTACTCCTCAAGTATTTCTTGTTGTTCGGAGCCAGTGACCTGCGCCATGCACTTGGTGACTCCGCGAGGGGGTGGCAGACGCCTGACCGTTTTGTTGACTTATGGGTCAGGAAGTCGCTCGCTGGATTATCCTTTTGTGTACAAAGAATGCAAATAATGTTTTATCTTTTGTTCGCACAATCCTTCGCAGTGTGGCTATATGGCGAAAAGGCCACCTGCAGAAACGGGTCAGCCTGTGTACAATGGACGCATACCTTTCCCCTTATTTATCAACCAGGGCTTGCCATCCACCCTCTGACAGGTATTACAGTCAAGGTCCGACTGGCGGATTCCCGTGCTCGAGTGCCCATGAACGAACAGCTGCAACCTCTCAAGAAACCTGTGCGCGTTGGCAAGGCCGGCCGCAGCGGTACCCAGGACGACATCGTCTACGCGCATATTTTCGAGGCGATCCTTGAGCAGCGCCTGGCGCCTGGCACCAAGTTGAGCGAGGAAGCGTTGGGCGAGATCTTCGGCGTCAGCCGCACCATCATTCGCCGTGCGCTGTCGCGCCTGGCCCATGAAAGCGTGGTGCTGTTGCGGCCTAACCGCGGCGCTGTGGTCGCCAGCCCAACGGTTGAAGAAGCGCGCCAGGTGTTCTTCTCGCGGCGCATGGTCGAACGGGCCATCACTGAATTGGCGGTGCAGCATGCAACCGTCGAGCAACTCAACGAGCTGCGGCATATGGTCCGCGAGGAGCGCGACAGCTTCTCCCGTGGCGATCGTGGCGCGGGGATCCGCTTGTCCGGCGAGTTTCATCTGAAGCTGGCCGAGGCGGCGGGCAATGCACCGCTGGTGAGCTTCCAGCGCAGCCTGGTGTCGCAGACCTCACTGATCATCGCCCAGTACGAGAGCGGCAACCGCTCGCATTGCTCGTACGATGAACACATGCAACTGATCGACGCCATCGAGGCGCGCGATGCCGCGCAGGCGGTGAGCCTGATGATGCATCACATGGACCATATCGACAGCAAGTTGAACCTGGACGAAGAGAGTGCTTCGGATGATCTGCATGCGGTGTTTTCGCACTTGCTGCAGACCAAGAAGCGCGCACCGGCCAAGGGTTGATCGTCTTCCTCGGGTGACTGTGTGGTGAGGCTTCGGGCCTCTTCGCGGGGCAAGCCCGCTCCTACAGGATCGGTGAACGCCGCCGAACCTGTAGGAGCGGGCTTGCCCCGCGAAGGGGCCCGAGCTGTCACTGCAAATGCCGGCACCCTGCAACGCCACTGGCCATTGGCCCGGGGCGGCGATCGGCGGCGCAGAGTACCGGGGCCTGGCGCGCGAAGCTTAGCGCTGGTGCACGCAGCGTCCGGCGGCGTAGGTTTCGCGCACGGTGCGGTCATCGCCGAGGGTGGTCAACACGAACAGGGTTTCTTCGATGCTGTTGGACTGCTGGATACGGTAGTCCAGGAGTGGCGTGGCCTTGTAGTCGAGCACCACGAAGTCGGCGTCGTTGCCCGGTTGCAGGCTGCCGATGCGGTCGTCCAAGCGCAGCGCTCGGGCGCCACCTAAAGTCGCCAGGTACAGCGATTTGTACGGGTGCAGGCGTGCGCCCTGCATCTGCATGACCTTGTACGCCTCATTTAAGGTGTTGAGCAGCGAGAAACTGGTGCCGGCGCCGACGTCGGTACCCAGGCCAACATTGACCTTGAATTTTTCCGCCTGCGGCAGGTTGAACAGGCCGCTGCCGAGGAACAGGTTGGAGGTCGGGCAGAAGGCAACCGCCGAGCCGGTTTCGGCCAGGCGCTGGCATTCGTCGTCGCACAGGTGCACGCCGTGGGCGAACACCGAGCGCTCACCGAGCAGCTCGAAATGGTCATAGACGTCCAGGTAGCCCTTCTGCTCGGGGAACAGCGCCTTGACCCAGTCGATCTCCTTGAGGTTCTCCGACAGGTGGGTGTGCAGGTACACGCCTGGATGCTCCTTGAGCAGCTGCCCCGCCAGGGCCAATTGCTCGGGGGTGCTGGTCGGCGCGAAGCGTGGGGTTACTGCGTAGTGCAGGCGGCCCTTGCCATGCCAGCGCTGGATCAGCGCCTTGCTCTCGCTGTAGGACGATTCGGCGGTGTCGGTCAGGTAGTCAGGTGCATTGCGGTCCATCATCACCTTGCCGGCGATCAGGCGCAGGTCAAGACGCTCGGCTTCTTCGAACAGGGCATTGACCGACTCAGGGTGCACGCTGCCGAACACCAGTGCGGTGGTGGTGCCGTTGCGCAGCAGTTCCTGCAGGAAGATCTTCGCGACCTTGTCGGCATGGTCCTTGTCGGCGAACTGTTTTTCGCACGGGAAGGTGTAGGTGTTCAGCCAGTCCAGCAATTGCTCGCCGTAGGAGCCGATCATGCCGGTCTGCGGGAAGTGGATATGGGTGTCGATGAAACCCGGGGTGATCAGGCTGTCCTGGTAGTGCACCACTTCGATATCGGCATCGAGGGTGGGCAACAGGTCGCTGGCATGGCCGAGCGCGCTGATGCGGCCGTTGTCGACCACCAGCAGGCCGTCTTCGTAATAGGCATGCGACGCTTCCAGGCCGACCTCGGCAGGGTCGGCGACGCTGTGCAGGATGGCGGAACGGTAGGCTTTGCGGGTTGTGCTCATATAACGCTCGTCAGATGGCTTGGCTGCGCCGGGAAGGCGGCAGCAGTTGGGCGATAGGGCCGGCGTTGACGGCAGCATCGTGCTGGCCGAAGCAGGCGTTGTAGGTGGCAATGATCTCGGCGGCAATCGACACGGCGATCTCGATCGGCAGTTTGCCCTTGACCTCGGCGAGGCCCATTGGGCAGCGCATGCGCGCCAGCAGGGCATCGTCGTAGCCGCGCTCGCGCAAGCGGTGCTCGAACTTGACCCGCTTGGTCTTCGAGCCGATCAGGCCGAACCAGGTGAAATCATTGCGCTTGAGGATGGCCGCGGTCAGCTCCAGATCGAGCTGGTGGTTGTGGGTCATGACGATGCAGTAGCTGCCTGGCGGCAGGTCAGCGACTTCGTCAACCGGCTCCTCGCTGATGATTCGGCTGACCCCGGCGGGGATCAGCTCGGGAAACTCCTGCTCGCGTGAGTCGATCCAGCGCACTCGGCAGGGCAGGGCGGCGAGCAAGGGTACCAGAGCCCGGCCGACATGGCCCGCGCCGAACACGGCGATCTGCGCCTGCACCGCGGCCATCGGTTCGAACAACAGCACGGTGACGCCGCCGCAGCATTGGCCAAGGCTGGCGCCGAGGCTGAAACGCTCCAGGTGGGGCGTGCTGCGTTGCTCCTCGAGCATCTGCCGGGCGATGTGCAAGGCTTTGTATTCCAGGTGGCCGCCGCCGATGGTGTCGAACAGCTGGCGGGCGCTGACGACCATCTTCGAGCCGGCGTTGCGCGGGGTCGAGCCGCGTTCCTCGATGATGGTGACCAGCACGCAGGGTTCGCCGCGAGCTTGCAGGTCGGCGAGGGCGTTGATCCATTGGTGCATGATCCTGAACCTCTCTGAAGATCTACACGGCCCCTGTGGGCGCGGTTGAACCCGCTCCCACAGGGAGGGTGTTGTCAGTGCGTGACGCTTTCCACTTCCTGCACCGCAGGTTGCGCAGTAGCCACTGCCTTGCGCATCTGCTCACAGCCCCACAGGACCCGCTCGGGCGTTGCCGGGGCGTCGATGTCGGGCTGCACGCGGTAGTGGGCAATGCTCGCCACCGCATCCTTGATTGCGCACCAGGCGGCCATGCCGAGCATGAACGGCGGCTCGCCGACGGCCTTGGAATGGAACACGGTGTCTTCCGGGTTCTTGCGGTTTTCCACCAGCTTGACGCGCAGGTCCAGCGGCATGTCGGCCACGGCCGGGATCTTGTAGCTGGCCGGGCCGTTGGTCATCAGCTTGCCCTTGGCGTTCCATACCAGCTCTTCGGTGGTCAGCCAGCCCATGCCCTGGATGAAGCCGCCCTCGACCTGGCCGATGTCGATGGCCGGGTTCAGCGAGTCGCCGACGTCATGCAGGATGTCGGCGCGCAACATCTTGTACTCGCCGGTCAGGGTGTCGACGATCACCTCGACGCAGGCTGCGCCGAAGGCGAAGTAATAGAACGGCCGACCGCGGGCCTGGGTGCGGTCGTAGAAGATCTTCGGCGTGCGATAGAAACCGGTGCTCGACAGCGACACCTGGGCGAAGTAGGCCTGCTGCACCAGGCTCTCGAAGCTGACGATCTCTTCGCGAATGCGCACATGGCCGTTGCGGAACTCGACGTCTTCCTCGGTGACCTTCCAGTGCCGCGCGGCAAATTCGGTCAGGCGTTGCTTGAGGATCTCGGCGGCGTTCTGCGCGGCCTTGCCGTTCAGGTCGGCGCCGCTGGAGGCGGCGGTCGGCGAGGTGTTGGGGACTTTGTCGGTATTGGTTGCGGTGATCTGGATGCGGTCGAAATCAACCTGGAACACCTGGGCGACGACCTGGGCGACCTTGGTGTTGAGGCCCTGGCCCATTTCGGTGCCGCCGTGGTTGAGGTGGATGCTGCCGTCGGTATAGATGTGGATCAGCGCCCCGGCCTGGTTGAGGAAGGTGGCGGTGAAGGAGATGCCGAACTTGACCGGGGTCAGCGCCAGGCCTTTCTTCAATACAGGGCTGTGCTCATTGAAGCGGCGGATCGATTCGCGCCGCTCGGCGTAGTCGCTACTGGCCTCGAGGTCGGCGGTCATTTCCTCGAGCAGGTTGTGCTCGACGGTCTGGTAGTAATGGGTGACGTTACGCTCGGTCTTGCCATAGTAGTTGGCCTTGCGCACGGCCAGCGGGTCGCGGCCGAGCTGGCGGGCAATGTGGTCCATCACCTGCTCGATGGCGACCATTCCCTGCGGGCCGCCGAAACCGCGGTAGGCGGTATTGGAGGCGGTGTTGGTCTTGCAGCGGTGACCATTTACGGTGGCATCGCCCAGGTAATAGGCGTTGTCCGAGTGGAACATCGCCCGGTCGACGATCGAGCCAGACAAGTCGGGCGAGTAGCCACAGTTGCCGGCCAGGTCGAACTGGATGCCATGCAAGCGGCCATCGTCGTCGTAGCCTACGTCGTACTCGACGTAGAACGGGTGACGCTTGCCGGTCATGGTCATGTCTTCGACCCGTGGCAGGCGCATCTTGGTTGGCTGGCCGGTAAGCCGCGCGATCACCGCGCACAGGCAAGCGGGGCTGGCCGCCTGGGTTTCCTTGCCGCCGAAACCGCCGCCCATGCGGCGCATGTCGAGGACGATCTTGTTCATCGGCACATCGAGTACTTCGGCCACCAGCTTCTGTACTTCGGTGGGGTTCTGGGTGGAGCAGTAGACGATCATCCCGCCATCTTCGGTGGGCATCACCGAGGAGATCTGCGTTTCCAGGTAGAAGTGCTCCTGGCCGCCGATGTGCAGCGTGCCTTGTAGTCGGTGCGGGGCGCTGGCCAATGCCGCCGCCGAGTCGCCGCGCTGGTGGGTGTGGCTGTCGAGGACGAAGTGCTTCTTGCGCAGGGCGTCGACCACGTCGAGCACCGGCTCGAGGTCTTGGTACTCGATGATCGCCGCCATGGCAGCGCGGCGCGCGGTGTCGAGGTCGCGCGCGGCCACGGCGAGCACTGGCTGGCCGAAGAATTCGACCTTGTCGATGGCCAGCAGCGGGTCACCGGCAACCACCGGGCCGATGTCCTTCAGGCCGGGGATGTCTTCGTGGGTGATGGCAATGCGCACGCCTTCGATGGCATAGCACGGCGACGTGTCGATGCGCAGGATGCGCGCATGGGCGCGGTCTGAGGTGCGCGCATAGACGTGCAGCTGATTGGGGAATTCAAGGCGGTCATCGATATAGATCGCCTCGCCGGTCACGTGCTTGTCGGCGCTGTCGTGCTTGACGCTGCGGCCGACCCCGGTGGTCAGGTCCTGGCGGAACAGTTCGGCCATCTCGGCCTGGCTCTTGAAGGCGTGATGGTTAGACATAGGCGGTCACCCGGGTTTCGATGTGCGGCGATTGCAGTTCGATGAAGTACTTGCGCAGCAGGTTCTGTGCGGTCAGCAGGCGGTATTCCTTGCTCGCGCGAAAATCCGTGAGCGGGCTGAAGTCTTCGGCCAAGGCCTGGCAGGCGCGTTCGATGCTGGCCTGGTTGAACGGTTTGCCGCGCAGGGCGGCTTCGCAGGCGCGCGCGCGCTTGGGGATGGCTGCCATGCCACCAAAGGCGATGCGCACGCCACTGACCACACCGTCATCGATGCTCAGGTTGAACGCCGCGCACACCGCGGAGATGTCGTCGTCGAGGCGCTTGGAAACCTTGTAGGCACGGAAGGTCCAGTCGTTGCTCGCGCGCGGCACGATGATCTTCTCGATGAACTCGCTGTCCTGGCGGGCGGTGATCCGGTAGTCGATGAAGTAGTCTTCAAGGGGCAAGGTGCGCTGGCGTTGGCCTTGGCGCAGGACCACCTGGGCATCCAGGGCGATCAGCAAGGGCGGCGAATCGCCGATCGGCGAGGCGTTGCCGATATTGCCGCCGAGGGTGCCCTGGTTGCGGATCTGCAGCGAGGCAAAGCGGTGCAGCAGGTCGCCGAAGTCCGGGTATTCCGCGCTTAGCGCGCCGTAGCAGTCGGTCAGCGGGGTAGCAGCGCCGATCTGCAGATGGGTAGCAGTGGTGTCGATGCGCTTGAGCTCGGCGACACCGCCGACGTAGATCATCACCGGCAAGGTCTTGTGGAACTGGGTCACTTCCAGCGCCAGGTCGGTGCCACCGGCGAGCAGCCGGGCTTCCGGGTGCGAGCTGTACAGGTCAGCCAGGTCGGCGACGGTCAGTGGTACCAGGCAGCGCTTGTCGCCGCTGTTCAGCTCACCGGTCTCGGCCGGGGTGATGGCCTTGAGGCGGGCGATGGTCTGCGCTTGTTGCGCGTCGAACTGGTCGCGGCACGGCGAGGTGCAGCTCTGCTTGGCGGCATCGAGGATCGGCCGGTAGCCGGTGCAGCGGCAGAGGTTGCCGGCGAGAGCTTCCTGGGCCTGGTGCAGGTCGGGGCCGTCGCTGTTCTTCTGCAGGGCGAACAGCGACATGACGAAGCCCGGGGTGCAGAAGCCGCATTGCGAACCATGGCAGTCGGCCATGGCCCGCTGCACGCTGTGCAGTTCGCCCTGATGCTTGAGGCCTTCGACGCTAATCAATTGCTTGCCGTGCAACGATGAGACAAACGTCAGGCACGAGTTGAGGCTGCGGTAGCGCAGGCTGTCCTGGCCCTGCTCGTCCTGGATCAGCTCACCCACTACCACGGTGCAGGCGCCGCAGTCGCCACTGGCGCAGCCTTCCTTGGTGCCGGGTTTGCCGAGGTGCTCGCGCAGGTATTGCAGCACCGTCATGTTCGGGTCCAGGGCGTGCTCATTACGCAGCTCCTGGTTAACGAGAAACTGGATCACGGGGAAGGCCTCGCAATGGTTTTATTGTTGTTCCGGCGGACTCTAAGCAGGCTTGATCATTGGGTCAATATTTTTCTGACTCAAAGGTCAAGAAATCGCGCATGCCGAGTCTTCGCCGCACCTGACGCCTTTCCTACAAGCATAGATCGCGCCGCTCGGGTGGGGGCGGTGCCCGCGAATAAACCGCGATGCCCCTCTGCGCGAGCCCCAGGCAAGTGCGCTACAATCCGCCCCTTGTGCCCAGTTCAATGATTTTGAAGGAAAACCATGACGTTCAAGGCGCCGGACAGTCTCTCCGAGCAAATTGCCCACTACCTGGCAGAGCGGATCATCCGCGGTGAACTTGCGCCAGGCGAGCGCATCCAGGAGCAGAAGGTCACCCAGGCACTGAACGTCAGCCGCGGGTCGGTGCGTGAGGCGCTGTTGATCCTCGAGCGTCGCCATCTGGTAGCGATCCTGCCGCGTCGTGGCGCCCACGTAACCAAGCTCGACGAGCGTAGCGTGCGCAGCCTGTGTGCCTTGATGGGCGAGTTCTACATCCTGCTCGGCAATGCCGTTGCGCAAAAATGGCGCACCGAGACCGACCTGATGCCGTTTATGGGCATTCAGCAGCGCCTGCAACAGGCCCATGCCAGCACCGATATCAAGACTTTCGTTGCCGAAAGCTTCGCGGTGATGCGTGCAGCGTATCCATTCGCCGACAATCCGTATCTGCAGGAAACCGTCGAGAACCTTCAGCCGGCCATGAGCCGTGCCTATTACCTGGCGCTCGATCAGCGTCAGGCAAACATGCTCGACTACCTCGAACTGTTCGACCGCCTGCTCAGTGCGGTGGTCGCGCGCGACCTGCCGCGAATCCGCGAGGTATTGGTTGCCTATTGCCAGCGCAGTTGCGAGCTGGTGCTGGCGGCATTGGCGCGGACCTGACCGATGCGCCTCAAATGCATTCGCCTGGCCGGGTTCAAGTCGTTCGTCGACCCGACCACGGTCAACTTCCCCAGCAACATGGCCGCCGTGGTTGGCCCCAATGGCTGTGGCAAGTCCAATATCATCGATGCGGTGCGCTGGGTCATGGGCGAAAGCTCGGCGAAAAACCTGCGTGGCGAGTCGATGACCGACGTCATCTTCAATGGCTCGACCAGCCGCAAGCCGGTCAGCCAGGCCAGCATCGAACTGGTGTTCGACAACAGCGACAACACCTTGGTCGGCGAGTATGCGGCTTATGCCGAGATCTCGATCCGGCGCAAGGTCACCCGCGACGCGCAGAACACCTATTACCTCAACGGCACCAAGTGCCGTCGACGCGACATTACCGACATCTTCCTCGGCACCGGGCTGGGGCCGCGCAGCTACTCGATCATCGAGCAGGGCATGATCTCCAAGCTGATCGAAGCCAAGCCCGAGGAACTGCGCAATTTCATCGAAGAAGCGGCAGGCATCTCCAAATACAAGGAGCGCCGCCGCGAAACCGAAACCCGCATTCGCCGCACCCAGGAAAACCTCGCCCGCCTGACCGACCTGCGCGATGAGCTGGCGCGTCAGCTCGAACGCTTGCACCGTCAGGCCCAGGCGGCCGAGAAGTACCGTGAATACAAGGCCAGCGAACGCCAGCTCAAGGCGCGTCTGTCAGCCCTGCGCTGGCGTGCGCTGGATGAGCGTGTGCAGCAGCGCACGGCGATTACCGGCGATCAGGAAGTGGCCTTCGAGGCCTTGGTGGCCGAGCAGCGCAATGCCGATGCCAGCATCGAGCGCCTGCGTGATGGCCATCACGAGTTGTCCGAGCGCTTCAACCAGGTACAAGGCCGCTTCTATTCGGTTGCCGGCGATATCGCCCGGGTCGAGCAGAGCATCCAGCATGGCCAGCAGCGTCTGCGGCAGTTGCAGGATGACCTCAAGGAAGCTGAACGCACGCGCCTGGAGACCGAGTCGCACCTGGGGCACGATCGCACCTTGCTGGCCACCCTCGGCGAAGAGCTGGCCATGCTCGAGCCGGAGCAGGAGATGACCCTGGCCGCTGCCGAAGAAGCGGCGGCCACCCTCGAAGAAGCCGAGCTGGGCATGCACGGTTGGCAGGAGCAGTGGGACGTTTTCAATACCCGCTCGGCCGAGCCGCGGCGTCAGGCCGAAGTTCAGCAGTCGCGTCTGCAGCAGCTCGAATCTGGTCTTGAGCGCCTGGCCGAGCGCCAGCGCAAGCTTGGCGAAGAGCGCGATCAACTGGGCGCAGATCCGCAGGATGCCGCCATGTTCGAATTGTCCGAGCAGGTGGCCAGCAGCGAGTTACTACTTGAAGAGCTGCACGTCGCCGAGCAGGAAGTGGTCGAGCGGCTTGAGGGCGTGCGTGAGCAACTCCAGCAGGCGACTCAGGCCCACCAGCAGGTGCAGGGCGATCAGCAGCGTCTGGGCGGTCGTCTGGCCTCGCTTGAGGCGCTGCAACAGGCCGCGCTGGAGCCTGCCGCTGGTGCCGTCGACTGGCTGCGCGCCCAAGGCCTGGAACAACGCCCCACACTGGCTGAAGGGCTGCGTGTCGAGCCCGGCTGGGAGCTGGCGGTGGAAACCGTGCTGGGCGCCGACCTGCAAGCGCTACTGGTAGATGACTTCGCCGGTCTCGACTTTGCGGCGCTGGAGCAGGGCGACCTGCGCTTGCTGCTGGCCGATGGGGACGGCACACGATTGGTCGGGAGCCTGCTCGACAAGGTCGAGGGGCGCACCGACCTGACGCCTTGGCTCGGTCAGGTGCTGCCCGTTGAAAGTCTTGAGCAAGCACTGGCGCGGCGTTCCGGCTTGGGCGCCGGGCAGAGCCTGGTCAGTCGCGATGGCTACTGGGTCGGGCGGAATTTTTTGCGGGTCAGCCGCGGCGGTGAAGCCGAAGGTGGCATCCTCGCCCGCGGCCAGGAGATCGAACGGCTGGCTGCCGAGCAACTGGAGCAGGAGGCGCTGCTCGAACAGCTGGATCAGCAACTGCAGGCCCATCGTGAACAACAGCGCGACCTTGAAGAGCAGCGCGAGCAACTGCGCCGCCGCAGCCAGGACGAAAACCGCCAGCACGGTGAACTCAAGGCGCGGCTGTCTGCCGGCCGTGCCCGCGCCGAACAGCTTGAGTTGCGTCGACGCCGGCTTGAAGAAGAGCTGACCGAGCTGCAAGAACAGCGCGCCATCGAGCATGAACAGCTGGGCGAGGGGCGCCTGATCCTGCAGGAAGCCCTCGACCTGATGGCCCAGGACACCGACCAGCGCGAGCAATTGCTGGCCCGTCGCGACACCTTGCGCGAAGGCCTCGACCGTATTCGCCAAGAGGCTCGCCAGCACAAGGACCATGCCCATCAACTGGCCGTGCGCCTGGGCTCGCTGCGCGCTCAGCATGATTCCACCCGCCAGGCCCTGGAGCGTCTTGAGCAGCAAGCCGCCCGCCTCAGCGAACGCCAGGAGCAGTTGAGCCTGAACCTGGAGGAGGGCGAGGCACCGCAGGAGGAACTGCGCCTCAAGCTGGAAGAATTGCTCGAGCGACGCATGAGCGTCGATGAAGAAATGCGCTTGGCCCGCCTGCACATGGACGAGGCCGACCGCGAACTGCGCGACGCCGAGAAGCGCCGCAGCCAGGCCGAGCAGCAGGCGCAACTGCTGCGCGGCCAGCTCGAGCAGTCCCGCCTGGAGTCGCAAGGCCTGGAACTGCGTCGCACGACCTTGCAGGAGCAACTGCTCGCCGATGGCTTCGATCTGCAAGGCGTCCTTGCCAGCTTGGCGCCGGACGCCAGCGAGCAGGGCACCGAACAAGAGTTGGAACAGGTCGAGGGGCGTATCCAACGCCTCGGCGCGATCAACCTGGCGGCCATCGAAGAGTACGAGCAGCAGTCTGAGCGCAAGCGTTACCTGGATGCTCAGGATGCTGATCTGGTCGAAGCGCTGGAGACCCTGGAAAACGTCATTCGCAAGATCGACAAGGAAACCCGCAACCGCTTCAAAGATACCTTTGATCAGATAAATGCCGGTTTACAGGCGCTTTTTCCAAAAGTTTTCGGTGGCGGCAGTGCTTACCTGGAACTGACGGGCGAAGATCTACTCGATACTGGGGTGACGATCATGGCGCGTCCGCCGGGCAAGAAAAACAGCACGATTCATCTGCTGTCCGGCGGCGAAAAAGCCCTGACCGCGCTAGCGTTGGTTTTTGCCATCTTCAAGCTCAACCCGGCACCGTTCTGCATGCTCGACGAAGTCGATGCGCCGCTGGACGATGCCAACGTCGGGCGTTACGCCCGGCTGGTCAAGGAGATGAGCGAGACCGTGCAGTTCATCTACATCACCCACAACAAGATCGCCATGGAAATGGCCGATCAATTGATGGGGGTGACCATGCACGAGCCGGGCTGTTCACGTCTTGTTGCAGTTGATGTAGAGGAAGCAATGGCCATGGTAGACACCTGATAAGCGAAGATAGGGCGTTTTCCCACGGTAAAAGCCCCTGTCATGTGCGACAGACGGTGTAAAGTTGCGCAAGGTCGTGCTAGCTTAATGTCACGTGTATTTTGCGTGGGTAAAACGCCTGTCAGAACATAGAGTTGGCGCCACGTGTTAAAGGGCTTTGAACCCTTTGTTTTCAAGCATATTTTTGATAGAGGCACGGGATTACATGGAAATCGGTCTGCGCGAGTGGCTGATCGTCATCGGCATCATTGTCATCGCCGGTATTCTTTTTGACGGCTGGCGTCGCATGCGTGGTGGCAAGGGCAAATTGAAATTCCGTCTGGACCGCAGCTACACCAACCTGCCCGATGAAGAGGGCGGGGCTGAGGTGCTCGGCCCTGCGCGCGTGCTCGAGGGTGAGCATAAAGAGCCGGAGCTGGATGAAACCGACCTGCCGTCGCTCAGCGCCGGACGTGAGCGCGAGCGCGATATCAAGCCGAGCAAGGCTTCCAAGCGCGGCAAGCGCGCCACTGAATCGCAGCAGGGTGACCTGAGCCTGGCCGCCGATAGCCGTGAGCCCGACCTGTTTGCCGATGCTGACGATGACTACGAAACCGAGAGCAACCGCAACGGTGGTTATGCCTCGTCGACGTCGTCGAACAGCAGCGTCAAGGATATGCCACCGGCTGAAGAAGTCCTGGTGATCAGTGTCATCTCCCGCGATGAGAGCGGCTTCAAGGGCCCGGCGCTGCTGCAGAACATTCTCGAGAGCGGTCTGCGTTTTGGCGAGATGGACATCTTCCATCGCCACGAAAGCATGGCCGGTCATGGCGAAGTACTGTTCTCCATGGCCAATGCGGTCAAGCCGGGCGTGTTCGACCTGGACGACATCGACCACTTCAGCACCCGTGCGGTGAGCTTCTTCCTTGGCTTGCCGGGCCCGCGTCATCCCAAGCAGGCCTTCGATGTAATGGTCGCCGCGGCGCGCAAGTTGGCCCATGAGCTGAACGGCGAGTTGAAGGATGACCAGCGCAGCGTACTGACCGCGCAGACCATCGAGCATTATCGCCAGCGCATCGTCGAGTTCGAGCGCCGTGCGCTGACCCAGAAGCGTTGATACCACCGAACGGACAGATCCTGCCTCGATCCTGTCCGTATGATTCAAGCGCAAGAGCAGCCCCGGGGCTGCTCTTTTGCTTTGCAAGAGAAGATGACCATGACCGCCGAAACCCGAATCCATGAACTGCGTGCCGAGCTCGATCAGCACAACTACCGCTATTACGTGCTCGACGAGCCAAGCGTCCCCGATGCCGAATACGACCGGCTGTTCAACGAGCTCAAGGCGCTGGAAGCCGAGCATCCGCACCTGGTGACGCCAGACTCGCCGACTCAGCGCGTCGGTGGCAGTGCCCTGGCCGCGTTCAGCCAGGTCCGTCATGAAGTGCCCATGCTCAGCCTGGGTAACGCCTTCGAAGAAACCGACCTGCGCGAGTTTGATCGGCGGGTGGTGGACGGCCTCGACCAGCCAGGCAAGGTCGATTACAGCTGCGAGCCCAAGCTCGACGGCCTGGCGGTCAGCCTGCTTTACCGCGATGGCCAGCTGGTGCAAGGTGCCACCCGCGGCGACGGTAGCACCGGCGAAGACATCAGCAGCAATGTGCGCACCGTGCGCAATATCCCGCTCAAACTGCAGGGCAGTGGCTGGCCGGCGGTGCTCGAAGTGCGCGGCGAGGTGTACATGAGCAAGGCCGGCTTCGACCGGCTCAATGCTGCGCAAGCCGAAAGCGGTGGCAAGACCTTCGCCAACCCGCGCAACGCCGCTGCCGGCAGCCTGCGCCAACTGGATTCGAAGATCACCGCCAGCCGCCCGCTGGAGTTCTGCTGCTATGGCCTGGGCCAGGTCTCCGAGAGCATCGCCGACAGCCATATCGGCATCCTCGAGCAGCTCAAGGCCTGGGGCATGCCCATCAGCCGCGAGCTCAAGCACGCTGCCGGCATTGAAGAGTGCCTGGACTACTACCGTGACATCGGCGCCCGGCGCAACGAGTTGCCCTACGAGATCGACGGCGTGGTGTTCAAGGTCAACAGCTTGGCCTCGCAGCGCGAGCTGGGCTTCCGCGCACGTGAACCGCGTTGGGCCATCGCCCACAAATTCCCGGCGATGGAAGAGCTGACCGAAGTGCTCGACGTCGAGTTCCAGGTCGGCCGCACCGGCGCCGTCACCCCCGTGGCGCGGCTCAAGCCGGTCAAGGTGGCTGGCGTGACGGTGTCCAATGCGACCCTGCACAACATGGATGAAATCGCCCGGTTGGGCCTGCGTATCGGCGACACGGTGATCATCCGTCGCGCCGGTGACGTTATCCCGCAGGTCATGCAAGTGGTGCTCGAGCGCCGTCCCGACGATGCCCGGCCGGTCGAGGTGCCGAGTGAATGCCCGGTGTGTGGCTCGCAGGTCGAGCGTACCCAGTTGATCAAGCGCAGCAAGGGCAAGGAGACCACCAGTGAAGGGGCGGTGTACCGCTGCGTTGGCCGCCTGGCCTGTGCGGCGCAGCTCAAGCAGGCGATCATCCATTATGTTTCGCGGCGGGCCATGGACATCGACGGTTTGGGTGAGAAGAGCGTCGAGCAGTTGGTCGATGAAGGCCTGATCCGCTCGCCGGCAGACCTCTACAGCCTCACCTTCGAGCAGATCGTCGACCTCGAAGGCTTTGCCGAGGTTTCCAGCAACAAGTTGCTGGACGCCATCAAGGACAGCAAACGCCCGACCCTGGCGCGCTTCATCTACGCCCTGGGGATTCCCGATGTTGGCGAGGAGACCGCCAAGGTCCTCGCGCGCTCGCTGGGTAGCCTGGCGCGGGTTCAAGTGGCCTTGCCGCAAGTGCTGACCTACCTGCCGGACATCGGCCTGGAAGTCGCTCACGAGATCCACAACTTCTTCGAGGACGCGCACAACCGCGAGGTCATCCAGCAATTGCTCGACAGCGGCATGCAACTGCAGGACGAAGGTGAGCTGGCCCCGGAGTTTGCTGCCAGCACCACCTTGGCCGGGTTGATCGCCAAGCTCGACATCGCCTCGGTTGGCCCGACCGGTGCCGAGAAGCTGGTGGCCAAGCTGGGCAGTCTGGAGCAGATCATCGCTGCCGACGGTATCGACCTGCGCCAAGCCCTGGCGGCCAAGCAGGCCGAAGCAGTGCGTGAGTTCTTCAAGGTTGAGGCCAACCAGCAACTGGCGCGGGATATCGAGGCGCAGCTGCTAGCGTTCGGCATGCACTGGGCCAGTGAGAAGAAAGTTGTTGAAGGCCTGCCACTGGCGGGCCAGACCTGGGTACTGACCGGCAGCCTCGAACGCATGAGCCGCGACATCGCCAAAGACAAGCTGGAGAGCCTGGGCGCCAAGGTGGCGGGCTCGGTGTCGGGCAAGACCCACTGTGTGGTTGCCGGGCCGGGTGCCGGGTCGAAGCTGACCAAGGCCAGTGAGCTGGGGGTGAAGGTGCTGGATGAGGATGCGTTTATCGTCTTCCTTGGCGAGCAGGGCATTAGCGTTTGAGGGGGTTGCGGGACAAGTCATTGAGAAATGATGGTTTTTTCTTGATGCAGAGGTTGTAACTTCGTCTCAGAGCGGTACAATGGCGCGGCTCGTCACATGGCGAGCAGCGTAGTGGTGGCTCCATCGGTCCCTCCGCAACGATTACCCGTTAACCTGGTCAGATCCGGAAGGAAGCAGCCACAGCGGGAACATCGTGTGCCGGGGTGTGGCTGGTGGGGCTGCCTCCATACTGTAAGTCCTTAATTCTAAAGGACTTTCCTCTCTCAAAATCTCGAAGTGGACCAGTGCCGTAGTACACCTAAGTGGTGCACCATGCCGGCAATTCTATCACCTCTCTCTAGCTTTCCGCCCTGCCGCTGTTCTTCCAGTTCAGATTTCTACGTGCCCTATCGGGCTGATGCTGGTCTTTGCTAACTGCCAAGCCGCCGGAACTCCATCTTCGACGCGTCCAGAGCAATCACACTGGTTTCAGAAAAGTAGCTTCTGTTTATGTTGAGGTGTGTGGTGTGCCGTCCATGATGAAGCGGATCTCGAATTGGTCCGTGAGCCGAATCTGTTATGCTCGCACATTGACTCTCATTGCTTAAGGAGGAAGCATGCGGCTAGTTCCCTGGGATCCGGATATTCAGACAGTTATGACCCGGATCGAATCGCTGGCGTTGGATTTGCAGCCAAATTTCCAACGGGGTGAGGTTTGGCCGAAGTCTAAAAAGCAAAGATTGATAGACAGCGTTCTTCGTGAGTGGCACGTCCCACCGATTCACGTGATTGAGAACCCTGAAACAAGAAAGCAAGAGGTACTAGATGGTCAGCAGCGTCTAGTGGCGATCCGGGACTTTGTCCGGGGAGAATTCGCTGTAGATGGATCTACGGACCCCTTAGATCCTAAGATTCAAGATTTAGATGGGTTGAAGTATAGGATGCTTCCTGATGAGGTTAAGCGCCAGTTTGACCAGTTTACGCTTCGGCTATATAGGATTGTCGATTTTAAGCCATCAGAGCCAGCAGAGCTATTCTATCGTCTAAATCAGCCTTCAAACTTGACAGGGGCTGAGCAGAGAAATGCATTCTACGGTCCAGTTAGAGATCAAATAAGAGAGCTTGTGCTTTCTTTAGAGGCGCGTGGTGTCGGTAAGGAGCAGTTCGGGTTTTCAAATGCTCGAATGGCTTATGATGACGTGATTTGTCGTGTTGCGTTGACCGTCAAGCGCGGCACGATTGCAACGAAGATAATCGGTAATGACTTGGTGGAGCTTTATAGGAGTGAAGAGCCACTTGGCGGTCATGATCGCTCCTGTTTGGCGAGTTGCTTAGATCTATTTGTCGAGTCGTGCGCTACGGTTCCGAAACCGAAATTCAACAAGGCAACATTGTACTCCTGGCTGGTGTTTGTTGCTCGAGGAACGCTGCTTGGTGCTTTTGATTCCAAGCACTCTAAGTATATTGGTCAGTTCTTGACTTATTTTCACCTGCTTGGAGTTGAGAGTTCCCAGAGAGAGGAGGGTTCAGAAGCTTCTTCTGCACTTGCACTAATTCCAATATATGAGGATCGAGCGACTTCTAGGGTGGCTGATGTCTCATCAATCCTTCTGCGTGACTTTGCAATATGGTACGCGTTTTTGGAGTTTTCAGTAGCTAGCGGATATAGCTCTACGGCCCTGACTGACATCAAGGATAGACTGAAGTTGATTAGTTCTAGTGGGGTGCGTGAGCCAGACGCTCTCAGTCGTCTCATTCAGAATTCAGGTTGGGGGGAGCTGAAATGAGTGTCCGCGCCGCTAGCTTTAATGATGATTGGAGAGCGGTCTTCAAGCGAGATTACGCCGAATGCATTCAGGTCATAACGCTGGAGAACTCTAAAACAATTGAAGATGCCCGTGTGCCTTTGGGGAAGGGTATTTCAGCTCTAGTTGGTGGGAACGGTGTAGGTAAATCAACTTTTGCTCATGCTATTGTTGAGGGTTTGTTAAATTCATCTGGCACCCCTGACCTGATTGTTCAGCAAGACCGCATCAATGGCTCAATAATAAATTTCAATATAGATAAGAGCGGCACGCAGCATGCTCGTCGTGTCACTTTCTCTAGCGGCAAAAAGATTGTCGAAGGTGATGATACGGTAGCCTGTACTTGGCTTGATCCCTCGTTGTTTTCTACCATGTGTCGGCAGCAAGTCCAGGGGGATGAAGCATTTGAAGACGTGCTTGACGGAATCACAGGGAGGGTTTTTTCTGAGCCGCAGGTCAAGCTGGCATCCTATGTAGTGGGTAAGAATTACAGTGCCTGTGAGGTGTGGGAAGTTTTAGAATATGGCCCATTCGATGTGTGGCCGTACTTTAAGGTTAAAATTGAGGATGTTGAGTATTGCAGTGAAACCATGGGGCAGGGGGAGCTAGCAATGCTCACTGCTATATGGGCGGTTCAACGGGCGTCAAGTGACTCCTTGGTGATTCTTGAGGAGCCAGAAACTCATGTTTCTTCACGGTCTCAAGTTGCTTTTATGGACTTCCTGGCCAGAGAAGGGAAGCAGAGGGGGATTAGTTTTCTGCTGACAACGCATTCGCCAGTGATTTTGCAGAAGATACCAATAAGCAACGTGTACTTGCTCTTGGGGAGTGGTTCGCGTTCAAAGGTGATAACATCGCCACGCCAGCATCACATATCTTCATTGTTAGGTGGTGGGGTTTCTCACAAGGCTCTGCTTATTGTTGAGGATGATACTGCGAAAGAATTTTGCGAGGCTATGGTTGAAAATATTGATCCAGATTTTTCTAGGCAAATAAGCTACTCCGTATCGAGTGATGGTGAGTCAGAAATAGTTAAAATCCTTCGTACAATGCCTAGGGTGCAAGGCTGGGCCACTCTCATTGGATGCTTTGATGGGGATCAAAGAGAGTCGCGTGGTCAACTAGTTCTTCCGTGGCCCCATGTTTTCTTGCCTGGTGCTGAAGCTCCAGATAGAATTCTTCAAAGTGGTTTTCATGGCTTTGATAGGGATGAGACTGCACGAGAGCTTCGCGTAGACCGGCTAGATTTGGATGTTGCTCTAGCGGCTGCTGCGGGGGTCGATTTTCATGACTGGGCTCGTCATGTATCAGGGGGGTTAAACATAGAAAAATCTCATTTTATTAAGGGTATTACAAAGATCTGGATTAATGGAAACGATGCTGCTGCTCGCCAGTTCATCGCGGATGTTAAACAAGCTCTATGATAATTCGTCTTATGCACGTTTGTAGGGCGAGCTATCACCTAAGAGATAGGTCTGGGTATCGGTAGAGGCGGTAACTTTCAACTCTTCAGCCTCGCAGGGCTGAATCTAGCTATGCCGCCGAGACCCTACACTGTCCTAGCCACCTAGCACTTTTATATAGTATTGAAGGTGAAAGATAGCCGCCCCGAAGGCGGCTATGAGCGTAGTCGCTCAATAGCGGACGCCATGGCCTCGGCATTGGTCTCTAGGGCTTCGAGTGCAACCATTGCGTTTTCATGGATGTTAACTGAGCCACGCTGGCGTATCCACGTATCCACTTCCTCGATGGCTGCCCGTAACGCTGTCTGATTTATCAGCAGCATTTCAAGGGTGTCAGCGACTACTGCGGCCTTGTCTTCCATGATGGGATGCCTCGTGGGTGAGCTTCAATCGTGAGTGGCAGGTTAGGGAGTGCGGATTTAATACCCTGCCATCTCCATATTGGCAGATACCTGCAATCATCTAAACCGTGCGTCAGCTACTGCCGAATATTAGGGTGAGCCGGAGTCGGAATATCATCGGAGTGTCTCAAATGAGGAACGTTAGCAACTGGCTCGCGGGTGAACGGGTGAGTCGGTGCTTAATGCTTCTGGCTGGCCCGTAGCGAGCCGCACACTACGATTTCAAAATATCGCGGGGTGTTCGAAAGACTTCCAAACGTGGTGTTGAAGGAGGTTTACAAGCTTGTAGGGCCGCTGGCGGCCTTAGCCAGTTCCAAGCCCAGTCGCTGCATCACACGCATCACAGCCGTCGGTGACCACTGTCCACCACGAGCGGTAGGTATCTTACGTGCAACTAAGCAATCGGCCACCGCTTGTAGGCTACTGGCACCATCATGGATGCACAACCGGATAGTGTCCTTGACCGACGCTGCACGTTCGTCTGCCTGCTGACGCTGGGTATCGTGTCCCTTCGTCCTATTCAGCATGCTACGAACCTTGGCGAGTGCCTGAGAGCGGTTATTGATCTTCTCCAATGCTTCGGTGTCACCAGCCGCTGCTCGTGCCTCCAGAGACTTAAGAGCGGCTTTGGTTCGTTCGCTGATGATGGTGCGTTCCTGCTCGGCCAGCATCGCGTGAATGTGCAGTTCCACCGTAGAGGCGTTGGGCATTGTCGCGACCTTGAAGTTGCCTCGTTTCATCAGGCCAGCAATGTGCTCAACGTCTCGGCTCAGTCGGTCAAGCTTGGCAACTACCACAGTCCTGCCATTGGCGAACGCTGATGCCCCTGCTGGGCGCTGTAGCGGGTGAATAGATCCCGAGACCCCCACGTCTTCAAATTCTGTCACGACCTGCCATCCATGTTGCTGTGCGGCAACCTTGATGTACTCCCGCTGAGCGTCGAGGCCCAGGCCGGACTCACGCTGGTGGTCTCTGGACAATAGCGGATAGATAGATTTTACATCTGTTAGAACGACCTACCAAAAGTTGTAATTATTGGTGTGGAGTAAATTGCTCGGTCTTGCCGGATAGTCGATGTACTGGATCGCCATCATCCACACACCGAAAATCAACCACAGCGGCGCGGCGATGACGTTCACCACCGGGATGAACGAGAGGATCAACAACGCCAGCGCGCGAGGCAAGAAGCCTAATACATCGTCTGCAACCCACGTTAAATCAATGCCCTTCCCCAAGGGGGTTGAGCGGGAAACGTATCAGCTAGGTGGATATCGTGTGAAGGGGCAGACTGCGCGCTCCACTACTTGGCCTGGCTCGGGTTCCGGGCGATGAAGAGCCGCCCGAGCGTAGGAGTGTCCTTAGGCAGTGGAGCATTTCAGCAAGGGGCGGAAGGAGAGTGGTTGTGGCACAACTACAGGCTTCTGTAAGAGGGGCCGACCCCGGCAAACGGCGACAGGCCTTGTACGTGCTCCCAAAAAAAGTGAAAACCTCTGGGGATAAGGCCCACAGCCGATACCCACGAATCACACAAAATCTATGCACAAGTTATCCACAGGCGCTCACCTTGCAAAGGCCCCGAGACCGCATTATCTTGTATTGCAGGCAAGAGCTAGGCACTAGATGTAGTGTCCTTGCCAGTTACTGACCTCGGACGAGGTAGGAAGAAGAGTCTGCGAGTGATAGCGCTTCGGTCGCCAAACTTAGAACGCAATCACCCGCACCACCTGACACCACGGTAGCGACTACGCGTTAGTCCAGGGGACGAGCATTGAGCCAAACCGTGTAGCCTGCGTCAATGGCTTCCTGCTCGTTGGCAAGCCTCTGGTCTGACAAATCTACCTTTGATTGAGATTTGACAACCATGACCAATACTAATCGAACCTCCCCTAAAGTCGCCAAGCTGGCTTCTGAGACGCTTCGTGATCCTGCTGCTTCCGCTATAGCCAAGAGCTTTGCTGCGTCTGCTTTGGCTCAGGCAAAAACTGGTAAGCAGACGAGCGCTGAGATGGAAGCAAAAGCTGGCAAGGCTTTGCAAAGCACCAAGTTCAGTGCTGATACCAAGGTGCTCGCAGCGTCTGTGGTAGCTCAATCCAACAAGCAGCGGGGGCGTAAATAATGACCATTCATGCAATTCTCACTGTGGACTTGAACGGTTCTGTCTCCACCGCTGCGCGGGCCAGGTTCTACGAGGTGCTGAAGAACCATCACTATGTGAAACACAAGCTCACCACCCTCTGGACCGTGCAATTTACACCCAGCACGACGCCTGCGAGCGCTGAACGGATTGCGCGAGAGCATGTAGCCCTCGCAGCTAGGACCGCTGGTATCACTGACTACGAGGCCCTACTCATGCAAGGAACTCAGCCGGCTGCTGAGTGGAAGGGAGCTCGCAGTTCCTCTACCCTCTTGACTGGCGCATTGCGGAGCTACTAACAGGAGATCAGGCCCCGCTACGGCGGGGCCTTTTAGTATCTGTTATGCGTATGACTGCAGGTCCAGCTATTAGCGTTTAAGATATCAGACACATGCGGTACGCAAGCTATCTGATACCTGTGGTGGGTTGTTGCGTACCCCATATCCCCAAAACTAAGATGAACTGATCCTCCTACTGCCAAGGTAACGGATATCCATGCCATCGAAGCAATTGCGACAAGCTCAGGCAGCCTTAAGTGTTTTGCTGAAAGCAGCGAATCTTATGACTGAGTATCAAGCTTCTAAGGCTTTCGGCTTTATGGAAAGTGTTTATAGGCAAGTGAAGACGCCCAAAGGCGATATAGTGTGTTTTTCCAATGCGGCGCTAGAAAGTTTTGAGCGTCTGAGTGGACTCGTCTGGCAAACGCTTTCGGGTAAGGAGTATGTCGACGCGAGTGATATTGATCTTGTGTGTAAAGAGGTTTTGGGGCGTTGGTACGAAGATGATGTTGTTGATAGCGTAGAATGCTTTTTTAGAGAGGTTGAAGACGTAGCAGTTCGCTGCGTGAGTGAGCATGAATTCTATACAGCTTTGAGTGGTATTGAGTTCGTGGATCTTGATGGTTTTAATATAGGTAGTGTGGTCATTAGTAAGCCTAGTTTCGGTGTGCTGAAGTCCAGTGTTGCTCAAGATGCAGTTATCAATGCCGCATGGAAAGAAACTAAACACGGCTTGTGGCTAAGTGCTCGGGTTAAAGGGAGTCCGAATAATGCAGAGCGTCGCTTCTTCGAATTGGCGAAGGCAACCTGTGGCTTGCTTGCTCTCTCTTGTGCTGTTTGCCTGAAACGCGGCGGAGCGGCAGTGCGCCTTGTGCCTGGGTTAGAAGGCCGTTTCAAACCGGGAGCGGTCACATGGTTCTCCATAAATTCTAACTCTAAGCTCCTCCATCTCAAAACCAGCTTCGATGGTATCCAACGTTTGGACTTCACTAGAGAGCATGCTGACTCTCTTGTCGCTTGTGAGTGGTTTCAAGCAATTATTCGTATCATACAGTCCGACGCTAGGGGTGACGCGGAAAGTGCTGTATATCGCGCTCTTTACTGGTTCTTAGATGCTCAAGCAGATACAAGTCTTGAGATGAAGTTCGTAAAGTATTGGAGCTGTATCGAATGTATGTTTTCAATCAGTAAGTCTAAGGTGACTGAGCAGATTAGAAGAGGGTTGACGGCTTTGCTTTGTTATGGCCGTTACCGTTACTCTAATCCTGAAGGGTGGGGCCTCATAGATCGGCGAATAGTTCAGCTCTATCAGCTTCGTAGTGAGGCAGTCCACGATGCTAGACATGATCACATCGTTTTGCGAGATGTTGTGGATGTTAGTAAGTGGGCGGCTTTTATCCTGATCGAGGTATCAATGATGATATCCCGAGGGATGGTCAGCCGACTGCAGTTGAAAGCTGATGTGGAATGCATTCATAAGTTTCACGGCACAACACCGGTTAAATCAGTATAGTCAAACTCTGAATCTCGTATTGGTGACTCAGAGCATAAGTAGTACTTGTCAAAATGGAATAGGGTGCTCAGTCGTGGTCGTGTCGCCGGTGTTCCAAGAGTTATTCTTAAGGAGGAGAGGTGAAAGAGTGTGTGCTGTGTGATGTCGCGATTACGTCAGATAATGATTCTGATGAGCACATTATAATTAATGCCGTTGGCGGACGCTACAAGGTATCTGGTGTGCTTTGTATTAGGTGTAATAGTGGTGTTGGCCAGGCTTGGGATAGCGCTTTAGCAAAGGACCTTCACTCTCTTAGCCTGTTAATTGGAATAAAAAGGGAGCGTGGAGAGTTGCCCTCGTTAAAGGTTGAGAACCTCGACGGCGAGGAGCTATTGCTACATGCTGATGGTAGCATGAGTCCAGCTAGAGCCACGTTCAGCCAAACTCCCGAAGGTTCTGGAGCGATGAAGATTGAGCTCGTCGCTCGTACTCCTGAAGAGGCGCGTAAGATACTTAAAGGTGTTAAGCGGAAGTATCCTAAATTTGACTTGGAGTCGGCCATTGCCAACTCTGGAGTGCAGTCAAGGTATTCAGAGAGCCCGCTGAATTTTATCATGGAGTTTGGTGGTCCGCTATCGGGTCGCTCGCTCGTTAAATCTGTGCTTTGTTTTGCTGTAGTTAACGGGGTTGTACCCCAACATTGTATTAATGCCAGGCAGTATTTGCTGGAGGACGGAGCGGAGGCATGCTTCGGGTACTGGTATGAGAGTGATTTAATTCTGCGTAGGCCGGAAGGGATTCCACTTCACTGTGTGACAGTGAGTAACCGGGGGACGGATGGTCAACTGCTTGGGTATGTAGAGTTCTTCGGCGTCCGGCGGATGGTGGTATGCTTGGCTGAGAGTTATTCGGGTGCGCCTGTGCATACTAGTTACTGTATTGATCCAAGAAGTTCTCAGGAAATTGATATAGAATTTGACCTTGGGCTTGATAGAGCTGATGTACATGCATCTTATAACTATGGACGCATTCCTGATGGCAGCATTGAGCGAGCGTTTGATTGTATATTAAGTGAGGCCGTGAAGCGCTCAGCTCTAAGAGCAAGAGATCAAGCTATTGATAGGGCAGTGCAATATACAATCAGCAACCTTGGTCTGGATGAAGGCGCCATTCTTACGGAACCGGATCTCGAAAAGCTTTCCGGATTACTCATGCATGAGCTGACACCTTACCTAGTGCATATTATTGGGAATATGCGGCGACGGGCCCCGCGCTGACCTTGTTTACCTTTAGCCGTTCTCTTTGTCCTATAAAAAAGCGCGAAGCAGTTGGGGTGATGGCGTAATGCGTTAGTGGTCAACGCAGTTCTCAGGAAGGCAAAGGGCTCCCTACTGAGGAGTTATTAAGTATCACTGCCGATGCCGCTACGCTTATAATCGATTATCTTCATTTAGGCTCCATGCTACTATGGTGTGGTTTGAGTGAATGCATAGAGATGAAGTTTATGAAGCGAACAATTGCAGGGAATAGCCAATGTCAATGACTCCAGTGGAAGACGACGTATTTACTGCTTTTTTGCGAGAGAAAGCAGCAGAAGCTCAACGGGCCGTTAAGTATAGGCCGATTGAGTTTTTAAAGATGCTCGGCTCAATTGGTGGTTACAAAACCGCCGTGTCACTGCTCACGAAACCTAAGGTTTCCAATGGATTTACCAGGCTCTTTATAGGGGGTAGGTTGGATTTGACCGTTGAGGCGGTAATTTTAGAGAGTCGATGGGCAAGGTTCTTTGATGATTACTTGATCTCATCTGCTGAAAAGCGGCTTAGCAATGTTGGTTACAAGGTCGTAAGACCAGACCAGAGTGCAGGTGCTTTCTCAGGGGGGATGGATGCAGCATCAGGAGCCGAGATGTTAAATAATTCTTCTTATGATTCTGATGTTCAGAGTCTGTCATTTAATGTTGGGCAAGAATACACGAGGGTAGGGGTGCTCGCATTGCTCGGCATCCCTCGCCCCACTGGTGGTAAGTGGTACAGCGGGCATGTTTATCACGCTGGTAACCACTTTTTATTCTGTAATGTAGGCAGCGCTGGCAGGACTGGGCATAACTATAATAATCACTACCTTGACAGTAGGTTGGTTTGGTACGCTAGATCGGATTATAGGCTGGGTCAGCCGCTTGTCTCTAAGCTTATTGGTCAAGAAGAGAGTGTATTCGTCTTCTATCGTCAAAGTGATAGAGATCCATTTATGTTCGCTGGGATTGCTCTGCCATATGAAGTAGTGGACGCCGCTGATGGGGATCCTCTAAAGGTGGTGTGGGATTTTAGTTCTCAGCATATACAGAAATTAGTTGAGGGGGCAGTCTCTGCGACTGTGCTTGAGGGTGCTGCTTCAATGAAGATAGTCAAAGTGTATGAACGAGATCGTGGGGCTAGATTGCGATGTGTTAAGCGTTGGGGGCGAAAGTGCTTTGTATGTGGCTTTGAGTTTGAGAAGGTTTATGGGGAGTTAGGTAGGGGGTTCATACATGTTCATCACCTTAAACCTTTGTCGGAGCAGGGTGGGGAATATGATTTGAATCCAGAGCAAGACCTGCGTCCGGTTTGTCCTAATTGCCACGCGATGCTTCATCGCTCAATGCCAGCCCTCACAATTGAGGAGCTGCAGCGTCAGATGCATCTGGCTCGTCTGCAGTCAAATGCTTGATCTGGGGAGCGGTGTTAAGAACCTCGACTATTCGCTGTCGCTGCCAGTGGCGCAAATTCCAGAATATCGCAGGCGGGGTCGTTAGCTAGGGTCGCAGCCGTTCTATGGCTGAAGCTATTGCTTCCGAATTGGTGTCCAGTGCCTCTAGGATCGCCATCACGTTATGGTGGACGTTCAAGCTGCCCCGCTTTCGTATCCAGGCACTGACCTCCTCCACCGAAGCTCTGAGGGCGATCTGGTTAAGGTGCAGCAATTCTAAGGTATCGGCCAGGACGGCCGCTTTATCATCATCCATAATGTCATCTCAACAATTGTAGTGGCTTGGATTGAGTGAAGTCAGGTGCTAGCCTTCATCGCACGCTGGATGGTGCTCAGGCTTACACGCAATTGCTCAGCCGCCTTACGGAATGACAAGCCCTTGGTTACGCCGTCACCAGCGATAGCTGCTCGTATTGCTGCGTCATCCACTGTCTTAGTACGGCCTTTGTAGGCGCCTCTCTCTTTAGCCTTGGCGATACCTTCTCGTTGGCGTTCCCTGATCATAGCTCGCTCAAATTGTGCGACAGCTCCCATCATCGATAGCATCAATTGCTGGGTCGGGTTGTCCTCGCCAGTGAACTCCAACTGCTCCTTATCAAAGCGGATAAATATGCCCCGCTTGGTCAGGTCTTCTACCAGTTTGAGCAGGTCGGACAGCGAGCGAGCAAACCGATCAATCGAGTGAACGACGATGCTATCTCCCTCTCTCACGTACTCAAGCATCGCTTGTAATTGCGGGCGGTCGGTCGTAGCACCGCTCTCTTTGTCGGTGAAGACTTTATCCAGAGTAACACCATCAAGCTGGCGATCTACGTTCTGATCTATGGAGCTAACACGGATGTATCCAACTCGTGCCATACGGCTGCCTCTGTATTCATTTGATTCTAGATGCTGGCAGTGTGACTGTATTCATTAATAAAATCAAGTCTAATGAACACGGATCTCTGGGGTTAAGTGTATTCATCAGCTTGTGGTCGGTTGGGTAGAGCCTAAAGACTACAAAGCTAGGCTTCTTAGGACTTGGCGAGGTCATACCCGCAGGCGGCTATCTGGTAACCTCGATGCGGCGGTGTTTCGGCGAGAACACCCTCACAGTCTCTGTGCGGATCTTGTATAAAGTTAAATCCACTGGCGAACTGCCATCTTGCTTGAATCCCAGGATGGGGAATTTGATGCTTCGACTACTGCTAACTGGCTTTATCATGACGGCACTCCTTGCCGGGTGTCAGAATCAGCATTACTTGATTATGTGCAAGCCCCAGTACAGCGATAGAACTTGCAATCTCAGCGACCTCGATGCGAGGGGCTGTTCGTCAGCGAAAGCGACGGTTAGGACTTGCTCGTTTTTTGTAGACAGCGAGGTCCGCAGACAGCTAGCGCTGAAGCGGGGTCAGACAAATTCCCCAGCTTCGTACCTCAATTCTTCGGCAGAAGTAGTGAGGTTGGGAAGCAACGCTAGTGGGGGAGGTATCGTGTATGTTTACCTAGATTCATCCACGCCTAAGACCTACAGCCAGTCAGCGTATGACGCTAAGTCTTTGGTCAACTCCAGGGTGTCCCTGCTGAAATTTGCAATGAGCCGCTACGTTAGTGATGTTGTCAGTGGCAACCAAAATACATCGGAGGGCGAGGTGCTTGCCGCCATTGCATCCCTGCAATCATTGGAGGCGCCATTGAAACGCATGATTGAAGATGGCGAAAACATGTTTGACTTTTACTCTTCTCAGCCTTCGATAGATTATGAGGCAATGGCTCGAGAGGTTGTCCGCAAAACTAATGATCGAGATCCATACCTTCGTGCCGGTGCGGAGATGGCTATTACTGAAAGCAAGCGTTATGAGTCAAATAGTCCGAAAGTTCGAGTAAGAGAGGCGGTTGAGAAATTTGAACTCCTTCATACTCTTGCTATCGCTCCCTACTCTGAGCAATTCGCTGAGCTCAAGAAGCAGGCTAGTGTTCAGGCTCGTGTTGCGGCTAAATCTGCTGAGCACAGGAGAGCTCAGCATAGAGCCTATGAGCAGGAGCAGCGGCAGGGAGGGGGCTTCGATAGTGG
This sequence comes from Pseudomonas sp. BP8, assembly GCF_017875955.1. Taxonomy (GTDB): domain Bacteria; phylum Pseudomonadota; class Gammaproteobacteria; order Pseudomonadales; family Pseudomonadaceae; genus Aquipseudomonas. Next base: position 2,339,687 of record NZ_JAGINK010000001.1, read on the forward strand.
TGGGGGCTGTTCATGTGCGGGCGGTAATGTGTGCTATGGGCCTAGAGGTGGTCGATACTGCATAACCGCTGGCGGCAATAAACGATACGGTATTTAGCGTTGGAGCAGTTTGACAAATTCCACCTGGTCAATGAGCCTTTCTTACTAGCGGTCAGGGATCATTGGAAGGGAGGTTTCGCTGCTGCGCCATGAGCTAATTTCCGTGTTGGGGCAGGCTAGCGTTCCGCCCCAAAACTTTCAAATCCTGTCTGCTGTGGTCGCCTTGATTGTCGGCCCACGTGTGCAAGCGGCATGGAATAAGCTACCGAATTCACTCAGCTTTACCGCCCAGGCTGGTTGCCCATTTAATACACTGAAGCATGAAGCGAGAGCGTGTTGTTGGTCATTAACGTACTCAATCAGCCCGAGTGTCTGTAGGTGTTGTATGTAAAGCTGCAAGTAAGCTGGCTGCGAAAGAATCTCAGGGGCTATGAAACGATTCCAATCTAACTCTACTGGTTCAAGTGAGTTAGCAGTTAGATGCGCTTTTATGTCGCGCGAGTGTTCGGTCCATGATAGCAGTTCCTTGCCGATGTAAATTCTAGCTAAGGGGCCGGCTAGATGATTGAGCAGAATTGCTTCGTCCGGACTAAGCTGCGATATCAATCCGGTGAATGCAGGGTGAGCTTGACCACAGCGGCGCTTGTCAAATGCACATGCAAGAAGCTCTAAGTACATATCTGTTAACAAGGAGTCTTCTTCCTGAAAGCGCAGCTTCTCAGATACTTGTAAAACCAGTGATTCTACAGGCTTGACTCTATCCTGTTCCGGGACGCGCTGTAGTGCCTGGTTTAGGTAATTCTCAAGTCGCTTTTGATAATGTGAAGCAAACTGTACTGGAAATAGTGCAAGTCGAACCATTCGGGCAGCATCCGCTCCCAGCTTACCAACTTCTTGAAGTAGCGGCGAAGCTGCATCTTGATAGGTGCTTTGCAAGACTGGTGTTAGATCCAGTTTGACCTCTACATCCGGTAATATGGTCATGTAAGGCTCTCAATTTTATTCTGGCGATAGCTTAGTATGGACTGGTCAGGGCGCTATTACCATAGATTCAAAGAGTGGAGTCGACACGCTCGGTCCTTTACAGGGTTTGTCTCGCTCTCACAAGTATCAGGGATTAGCGTCTTCATCATTGGCAGGCCGAAACCTCCTGCCTGATATCTCCACGAGAGCCCTGATTGCCGGTTCGATCTTGTAGCTTGAATCCAGAAGTCTCTTGGACAGTTGCATTACCCGTACAGCCTGATCAGGGTGGCCGGTCTCAGTAAGCAGTAACGCCAGGGCAGGAAGGGCCTCGCACATGGCCATTTGATTCCCCCAGAGACGCGGGACCACTGTGGTGATGCAAACTTCTTGTTCCGACATGATGCCTGCCTCCCTGCTCTCCGATCATTGCAGCAGCCCGGATGCTCCACCGGCTGCTTAGATAGCGGCCTTCTCCTTCATCGCGGCAGCTAAATGACTGGCTGAACCTAAGCCCTTATTATTTGAAAGGTTAATTCCTCAGGAGGGCGATTCTCTTGACCCTGCGCGTATCAATCCCAGCATGAATAGGGGTTAGAGGAAAGGCTAGCTGTCAGAGGTGCGCGCATAGGCCTAGTTGGCGATTAGCAACCAATTAAATAAAGCGTTGGCGTGTAGGCTTGGCGCTGGCTCACATTCCTTCAAACAGAGCGGAAATGCTGACGCCTAGGGCGTCGGCCAGCACCTTGATGGCGTTGATGGACGGATTCGCTCCCCCCGTCTCTATACGGGACATGTACGTCCTAGCGAAGCCACACCGATCAGCAAAAGCCTCCTGGCTCATGCCCATAGCCACACGCAGCTCCCTGACTCGGGTGCCGAATTGATGTTGCAGGGCTGGATGGTGGGGTGGGGCAGGCATTTCCCCATCGTCCAGGGATGTGCTCTAATCGTGAACACACTAATCGTGACATCGGGGTGGAATGCCATCCTACCAGTGTCGACATGTGCACCATTGCATTGTGGTATGGCGCTGTACTGCAAGCGGCGGTTCGATTGGTGGGTAGTGGTCTGTCGGGGTTACCGACTCACCGTTTGGTTTTTAGCCGCACTCGACGCGGCTTGATAGGGTTCAGGTACATGAAGCAACGCAAGGTCAGGGTTAAATACGATAGAGAGCTTAACGGTCAGTGGTTGAAGCACTGGTCTGAGCCTGGTGAGGGCGAGACGATCACTTATCAAAGCCTTAGTGCGAGCAGATACGGTGCGTTGATGGAGCGTTGCACGTCCAGTGCGAGGAAGCTAGCCAATCCAGGGTATGCGGAGGCAAGGTCGAGCTTCGAGAGCTTTCAGCATTTTGTATGTTGGTCGCGGGGGGAGTACGGATACGATCTGAATGAAGCCTCGTGGTGCTTGGACAAGGATATCCTCATGACCGGCAACGCCGATTACGGCCCGATTACCTGTGTGTTCGTGCCACAGGAGGTCAACAAGTTTTTCTGCATTGGTGGGTCTCAGAAGCTTCCCTACCCAGATCCGGCACTACCAGATATCCCTTTCGTGGGCTGGTCGACATCACAGCAACGCTATAGGGCAATATGTGGAGACAAGTCTAGGCACTTCGATGATCCATATGAAGCCCATGCATGGTGGCAGGTAAACAAAATTGCCGCTGCTCTTGAGTTTAGGATCAAGTACTCCAAGCACGTGCGGTTAGTCGGTGCACTCGACGAGCGGATGGAGCTGTGCTTAGGCGACCTTCGCCATGGTCGCTTAACCACGCGGTTCTAAGGGTGTCCCGCTGCAAGTGTTGCTGCCTTTGCCGTGTCGAGTGGAAGTGCGGGCAAAGTCTTCCTACCGGTGTCATCAGTTGCGTGGGGCAGATTGGTGGTAAGCGTCTGGCGAAGTCGTATTGCATGAAATGCTGGTGTGCCTTGCCGGCTTGGCACTCCATTTTTGGCATTTCCCAGCTTGAGATGTGACTCTCTCGGTCGACGAGTAAGGTAAGGGCTGGCTTGTTACGATTGGTGGGCGTCGTCATGGAACAGTGGTACAGGGTGAGCCTCGGCAGCGGCGCGGCGGTCTTTTAGCAGCTACGCGACCTCCGCGAGCTACGTTTTCAGCATGATTCAGACGTAACCCGTGAGCGAATCGACATTGTCGTTATGGATACTGGCTCCACTGAGACCTTTGGCTATCTACCACCTGGCAACGAGGTCTTAGCACAACACAGTGGCGCGGAATTGTGCGAAGCGCTCGATCTAGGCGCTAAGCGCTTCACGGTCTTGTCCCCACGAGGAGTTCCCGATAGTCCCGGCTCACTAAGCTACATTGACATTTACCCATGAATGCACTCATTAGAGTTGGGGCAGAGTAGAAGCCCCTTATGCTTGCAATGTTAGCTTTCATAACAATATGTGACGCATCGTCACGAACATCAACTCCGGGGCTTGATTCTACAGTTAAGATCAAGAGCGGGGAGGGCTGTCCGCCCCATCTCCCCGTTAACCCTGCAAGATTATCATATGTTCCTCTAGGCACAGGCTATCATCGGTGACGTCAACGTTACATGGCTAATAAGTAGTAGAGGTGGTTAATCTCAAAGCTTCGCTTTGGCCATGCGTTCACTCACCATGCTGAGCATGGCGAGATTCACTCTATATATCTGTCGCTAATTGCCGATCATTGACCCCCCCTCTCTGCTACCGGCAGTGACCCTTTATCCCAAGCCTTGACAGTGTTCTTGGAGATGCCCAGCTCTCTCGCGACCGTTTTGATCGGAGCTCCCGCCCGCCTCATCTCCAGTGCCAGGTATTTCTTTGAGCGGGGGACAGTTGTTAAATCGCGTTCGCCTTGAGCTGGCCAGAGAGTGTCGAAGTTGATCGTCATGCCAACGGATTCAGCAATGTGCGAGTGGCGTTCAAGATGTAATGCTATGCCACGTAGTGCGGTTCTTGCGGCTTGTATTACCCGCTGTATCTGCCGGGTGCTCATTGGTTCCCTGTCATGATTGCAGAGACATTCAGCCGCCGCCGCTACTGAGAGTTCATGAATGCGCAGTACCCGCTTGACGTCTGCGAGGGATACGCTGTGGCGGCCCCCGATCAAACCTGGGCCCATGTATATCGCTCCAAAGGCGAAGTCATCTAACCAGGGCGTGTGGTGACCCTCAAAGCTCAGAACGCTCAAAATATCGGCAAGGGGGTTGTCGATAACCTGGGGTTTCTTGCCCGCCCGCGACTTCTGCCCCGGTTGTTTATCCGGTTGTCGAGGAAACAGCTCAATAATCGGAGCGAGTTGCGGAGGGCTACTTGGGTTGTCCTGTAAGAGTCGAGGGGTGCCATCCTCTTCAGCGTACCAGCGCTCCTTCAGCCTAGTAGGTTTATCTGGCTGTTTTGAGGGCTGGCCTGGTGAGAATGGAACTTCAATGTAGGTCCCGTAATACTCTCCAGTATTTTTGTCGTAAACATCACTGCCAAGTAATGTGGTTCGGGCTTCGGCTACTTTTGCTCGAAGTTGTTCAGTGGGGCATGCGATATGTTCGAGCGTAGCTGTATTTAACTTCATGAATGTTATTCCTTGTGTGCGATCTAGTTCATGTGCGAGCCTCGGTGTGTTCCGGTTATGGATGGTCGGGAACTCGTTGCTAACAACCCCAGTGCATTACTCCCTGGAGTCAAGAAGTGCACTGGGTGATATTCAACGGCATCGCGGTACATGGTTATGCTGCCTGAGAGTGGCTGCCATCAACTTTCTTGCGAACGTGGTCTGGGGCCTTGAGTTCAACATAGGCCTTGGCCTTCTCAGTGAACTTGATTACTTGACTGAAGCCATACTCATTCTGTTCAGAGATTACTTTACAGTAACCATCGTCTACAGCTTTGGCAGTCGGGAGTGGATTACGCTCCCAGCGGTTTACACGAAGCCACTTGATATCACGAAGCCAAAGTTTAATGGTGCGTTGATTCACACTCAGTTGCGTGCAGAACTCTTGAAAACCGTACAAGCCTCCTGAGGCAATGAACTTGTTGAACACCTTAACCTTCGGTGCATCTTTGGCAATCTTCTCGTCGCGTTCCTTCACAATCTCAAGGGCCAGGGTGCGGCCTTCGAACTCTGTAGCCCAAGCGCGAGCTGCTACAACTGGGTTCGTGAAATCCGGCAGTATGAACGCAGGCGGTTTGGCCGCCTTGGTCTCAAGTTCACGCAATCGCACAACAACCTTGTGGCGAAGCGGGATGCTGTAACCGGTGATCAGCGTTTCAGTCAAATCGCGTGGGAGGTTAAAGCACATCCGCTCCTGATTATTCAGGTCTTTATATCCGCCCTCAAAACTGAGGTGGGGCAAATCAAGGCTTTCGAGCATCGTCCGGATGTCACGGGCTACGTTGTCGTGCCGCTTGCCTGTCAGTTCTGCAATCTCCAGGCTGCTCATGGTCACAGGATGTTCAGTGTCATCGTCGCCATTAATCGTAGTGCTGAAGGCGGGGACTTCGATGGGGCCTCCATTACCAGCAAGAATGCTGCTGGTGGTATGTTTGGTTACAGCCTGATTGTAGCTAATATTCTGGGTCATTTGTTTCTCTCTATAAGTACAGGATTTAAGTCATCCGCCCCCCCCCCCCCCCCCCCCCCCACACACACACACACACATTCGCTTCAGTCTTAAGTGGGTGATAGGAAGTCGGTTTACGATGGAACAGGCGTCAGGCATAGATCGTCAGGGCGGATAAATGCTCGGTATAATTATTAAGTCATCAATGGGTGCTCCTACCGAGAAATTAGGTTGTTGGTCCGCCTTTCTCCAGGTGCCGCGAAGCCCACGTCTGCTCAACGGCCTATGGGCTGCAGCAAATAAGATTGCCTTCTGGGAGAAGGCTATCGAGCTCGCCGGGTGTTAATTTGGTGGTTTATTGCAATGTGTACAGCGGCTGTCCATGCGTTACCATTAGCGATCCTCTAAGAGTGCTTCAGCCAAGATCGGTGCATAACGTCGTTCCCGGCCCCGCACTTTCCCATTTAGACTTGGCTCGCCAAGTGGCAGTCATGATGCAGTGGTGCCCTTAACTACCGCTTTGGTAGTGCCAAGCCAATCCCATTACAAGCCATCTCGTCCGTTCTGCTTAATAAATTGCTGAATCCAGATGATCCCTTTACCAGTGAACAGAGGAACGGGAGTGATCTTCCGCTTGCCGGTCTTGCGGTCCACGCAATTGACCCACACAACCTTGAATCGTCCAGCATCCAGATGTTGCTGGTATGGTAGGTTGCGCTTATATCCCCCGCCCATCAGAATCTTATGCTGAACAAGATATTTGACGAACCTTGTCTTGCCCGTATCATTCGCCTTAGCAGTGACGCCTGTATTAAAGAGCTCCTCTGTGCCGGCCATGTCGTCGTAGAACTCTACCTTATCTGCATCAGCATCCAGCTGTCGTTCCAGTACATCCACTAAGCTAGTCAGTGCTTCGCGTTCTCCTTCCAGATCAGCAGCGAGTTTTAGCGTGTTGTAGAGCGTATTCGGCACCGTGAAGGGGGTTCCGTTAGCCATGATTACAGCGCCAGCTGTTTGGTTGTGTGTTGGGTGGGTGTATGTGTTTTGCGTTTTCATATGATGTTAACTTCTCAAATTTGGAGTGCAGTTGCCCGTCGCTATTAGTTTAGCGATGATTGTGGGCATTAATAGATTGCGGTTTCCTCGCGTGACTCTAATGCGGGCGAGGTGTGTAGTTGTTCGTGTTGTCAGGGCATCGAATGTTCTCTCTGTAATTGTAGGGGATTTAGGTAAAGTGATGCCGTCACGGAAACTCGATATTCCGTTTTATGAGTAGAGTTGGGGTATCAGCTTTACCTTGCGGCTCTATGCTTAGCCGAGTGAACAAGGGTGATTCTCTTATGTCATGGCTGCGCTCCTTTACAGGCTGAGGATGTGTTGCAGATCAGTGCTGGGCGTGTCGTCAGGGCATTGAGGCTACTCGCGTGGTTGAAACTAGGTCTAGGATGTCTAGATTTGTCAAATCCAGGGCACGACAAAACCTCCGTGCTAACAATTCAACTTTTGGTCGAATCCGCAGGGAGGTAGGTGTTGCAGCTGGCTATTGGGGCCTGATAATCACCGGTGGCTTGGTGATGGGTGCCATCATACAGGCTCAGAAATCCCTGTCAACAAGTCACCTGAAAAAAAGCGTCGCAGTAAGTTTCTATCCACCACCCACCGTTGGGCTGCCCCTTTAAGGTTTCTGGTCCCGTGGGGCATCTCTCATTATAGAAGGCCGGACCCGGTGGTTCGGCCATCGAGCTAGGCTAGGCTTGGGTCACGGGAATATTGCGAAGTGCGTCCATCATCGCGTTCAACGGGGATCGGCTGCCATAAATGCTGAAGGTCACCGCGCTGTCCTCGTGCCCGGCGATTCTCTTGATGAGTGAGTCCTGTACCCCGGCGTCGCGTAAGTCGTCGATGAGCGTGTGGCGAAAACTGTGGAAAGTCTTCCTCGGGTCGGTGATGCCCAGCTTCATCTTGTACCGCCCAAACCACTTCGAGGGTGCGTGGCCCAGCTTCCCTCGCACCGCTTCTAGTTCGGGGAACAGGCGATCAGCTCCAGTCGCCTTAACTGCTTCAACATGCTGAAGCAGGCCTAGATCGATAAGTGCGGGGTGCAGAGGCAGCACACGACGACTGCTGGCGTTCTTCAGGTTTTGTCCTTCGCGACTGTCATCAACGCGGATGCACTGGATGCCCTGCTGTTCAATGAAGTCATCGACACGTAGTTGGCACAGCTCTTCAATGCGTGCCCCAGTGACTCGCCCAAGCAGCGGCAGCCAGTAACGCCATGGAAGCTTGCGGGCTTCTTTAAGTAGGAAGTCCTGGTTTAGGAGAATTATCAGGTCGCCAGAGTCGAACGACAGCCGTGCCTCTTTGGCAGATCCTGTCATCACTTTCATTCCGGCTAGCGGGTTGTCAGCCACATACCCGTTCACCCTGCACCAATTCAGGAAGGCATTGAGCTTGCGGAGCCTGTTGTTCACAGTCACGGCGGTGATGGGTTTGTACGTGCTGCCTGATTCCACCACCTGTCTCAGGGTCTTGCCCTTGAACTCGGGGCGTAGGCCAAAGTACTGGGGGCAGCGACTGAGCCGTTCTTTCAGCAGGCGGGCTTGTTGAGCATCGAACGCTACCGCAGGCATATCACCCATCAGCTCGAACAGATCCGCTAGGGCACGTTCTACGTCATCGATACTGCCCTGCCGCCATGTGCCGCCACGTTTCCCTTCTTCTATATAGAGCTTCGAGAGAGCAGCGAGGGTAGGGCCGTTACTTGACGGGTTGGCTGGGGTGACCGTTGCCCGGTGCAGTTGCGGCAGGGTGGTTGGCAGAGGTGACGAGTCGCGCCATTGAACGCACAGCACACGCAGAGTCTCGGGGGACGTTAAGGGGTGTTCGCTCAGATGGCTGTTTACCTGCTGAGCAAGTGAGCTGGCAAGGTACAGGGCTGCCTGACGCTCTCTCACTCGCAGCGATAGACGAAGGGTGTCACGGTTCGGGAACAGGTGCTTCGGTAGTCTCAGGTTGAGGTAATAGACAGACTGTCGGCGGACGATATAGGCCATGAGATCACCAGAGTGGACCACTAAAGTGGACCAATTGAGTGGAACAATTCTGGTCACACCCCAAGCCATGAGCGTCCATGCGTGGTGTTCACGCAGGTAGAGATACTGCACCCTCATCAGCCTCAAACCCTTTTCCTGTAAGGCCTGCATTGATTCCCTTGCATGCTTGCATGCTACCTGGTCAGATCCGGAAGGAAGCAGCCAAGGCGGGGACATTGAGTGCCGGGGTGTGGCTGGTGGGGCCGCCTCCATTTCAGGGGTCGGAAAATATGCCGACTGTCCTGCCTCAGCGTCAAACCTCCCTCTCCAGAATTTATTCGCTGTCTGCCTTGCTGGCGGATGGTGTGTTTGCGGGCCTCTTCGCGGGTCAACCTCCAGCGCTTATCAGTTAAGGCTTGGTCGCCTGGTTTGGGGCCGCTGCGCAGCCCTTTCGCGACACAAGGCCGCTCCCACCCTGATCGTGCATGCTCCCTATTTACAGGGCGAGCGCGGACGGTGTGGAAGCGGCCTTGTGTCGCGAAAGGGCTGCGCAGCGGCCCCGGCAATCTCAAGCCAGACTCAATGCAACCGGCTACGTGCAGCCTCGATGTCGTCCATGATCGCCTTGGCAAACGCACTCAGGTAATCGGCAGCCCCAAGAAACTTGTGGTCATCCTCCATATCCCCTTCGCGCACCAGGTGTTTGATATAGCCGAGCAGCACTGAAGTTCAAGGGTGTGGGCCAAGGCGTCAGGTGGGTAAAGGTCGGGTTGAATGGAGGCGTAGATGGGGCTGTTGTCGGAAGAGGGGGGCGGGCACTATTTTTTTCATGGCGAATCTCCATTTCAGCAGGAGCTGCCATCTCAGCCTTCTTACGGGTCAAGGTGGCAGCCGTACGCAGGGTGAGAAACCGAGGAAACGGACAAACTCGGCCAGACCGAAGTCTGCCGGCGTACGGCTGCCATAACGGCTTGCCGAATGAGTTTCGTACGGGTTCTCACACCCGGTCACCAGATATGGCGACCCGAGGAAGTTATCCCCGAGGCATATCCCCGACAAGACAGGCGCTTCGGCAAGGCGCGTAGGATAGTTCCGAAGCACGACTAATCTGAAGTATTTGGTTTCAGGTTCGGAAATGTCCTACGACTGGAGGGCATCTGAGGTGTCTGAGGGCTGCACTACCGCGCAGAGAACAAAGCCTTCAAATACGGCGCATACCCCTGTAGGAGCGGGCTTGTCCCGCGAAGAGGCCGGCCCAGCCACCCCGGTGTATGGCAGGCACCGGCTGTGCCGGTTTCGCGGGCAAGTCCGATCGCCGCACCGCCGCTCCTAAAGGATTTCTCTAAATCAATTTCCGCCTCGGCTCAGCCGGCAGCGCCCCCGCGGCCGACAACTTCATCAACCGCTGAAACGTCGGACACGCCAGATGATCCTTCTCCGGACACGCCGCCGCATGCCGCAGACCCTTGCTCATCGCCTGCAACCGCTTCACCCGCGCATCTATCTCGTCTGCCTTGGCGATCAACATCCCCCGATCCACCTGCAGGTCCACCAGCATCGCGCCCACTTCGTCCAGCGAAATACCCGCTGCCTGCCCCAATGCAATCAGCGCCAGCCGATCCGCCACGTCCGCCGCAAATTGTCGGCGCTGACCGGGCCCTGACAACGACCGAAGCAAGCCGATCTTCTGGTAGTAACGCAGCGTCGAGGCAGGCACTCCAGTGCGTTTGGCCACATCGGCGATGTCCATTGACGACTCCTTGACTTGAAGTTGACTTCAACTTCTATGCTGCGCGGCATTGGGCTTTTCCGTCAACTCGCCAGAGGCATTCACAATGACCATCGCCAACCTGACCTTATCCATCATACTCATCGGCATCGGTGCCACTCTGGTCATGGACTTGTGGACCCTGCTGCTCAGGCGCCTGGGTATTACCACATTGAACTACGCCATGCTTGGCCGCTGGGCGGGGCATGTGCTGCAAGGGCGTATTCGCCATCAGGCAATCGCCAAGGCTACGCCAGTGCGTCATGAGCTAGCCTGGGGTTGGCTGCTGCACTATGCGATCGGGCTGCTATTCGCAGGGCTGCTGGTCGCAATGGCGGGGCAGGGATGGCTGCTATCGCCGACACTGTCTCAGGCGCTGATTTTTGGTCTGTGCTCGGCCATAGCGCCGCTATGCCTGATGCAGCCGGCAATGGGGGCGGGGTTCTTTGCTGCGAAAACACCCACGCCTTTGAAAAACTGCTTGCGCAGCCTCTGCACCCATGCCGTTTTCGGCCTCGGCCTGTTCATGTCTGCACAGTTGTCCTGTGCTATTTGGCCTGCCTGACAGGTTGCTGATTAAACACGTCATGTTTATAGAGGGCCGGAAAATTCAGATGGGCCTGACGCGTCGTCGGGGTGACGTCTGGCATTCAGTCGCGGCCGGCGCTGATAGTGTGGGGGCTGGTCAGACAACAGGCGCACGAAAATGAAACTTAGCAAGCTGGACTTCGCCGCTGGCGTATTGGTCACGATAGTGTGGGGGGGTAATTTTTCAGTGATCGAGCTCGGCTTGAGGTCGCTCGACCCCTATCTGTTGACCCTACTACGATTCACCTTTTGCGCGATTCCGTTGGTGTTCTTCATCCGAAGGCCGGCTGGTATTTCTTTTTATGTCTTGGCGTTATACGGCGTACTGTTCGGGGCGGGGCTATGGTGGATGGTCAACTTTGCCATGTACCAAGGTTTGTCGCCTGGGATGTCTTCGGTGTTCCTGCAATTCAGCGCATTCTTCACGATCATCTTCAGTAGCGTGTTGTTAAAGGAGCGCATAACCGCACTGCACGGCTGCGGGATGTTGCTGGCTGTTGTGGGCTTAATGATCATTCTTTTGTCCACTGATGCTTCGTCCACGCCCGCTGGCATAGCGTTGATACTGGTCGCGGCGTTGGCGTGGTCTTTCTGCAATCTGCTGGTCAAATTCAATCGTCCCGTCGAAATGATGGCTTTCATCATCTGGTCCAGCCTGTTCTCGGTGCCCGCCATTTTCGCACTAACCCTGGTCGCCAAAGGATGGGAACCCTTCTCAGGATTGGCAGAAAGCCTGAGCTGGGGAGCGGTGTTTTCAATCGGGTTTCAAAGTTATATCACGACGATCTTGGGTTATCTGGTCTGGAACAACCTCATGAAAAAATACCCGGCAACCACGGTCGCACCGCTGTCGTTGTTGGTACCTGTATCAGGTTTGCTTGCTTCGCATGTTTTTTTCGGGGAAGAAATGAGCCAGCTTCAGGGAGTGGCGATCGGGGTGGTATTGCTGGGAATCCTGATTTTTCTCAATGCGCACGCCTTGCAGTCATTCATAGAAACGCGTTCAAACACCGCATGAAGCATGCCAGGCGGGATCTTGCCGGCTCTGCATAGGGTTGGTGACTGGCCTGATCAGCGCAGAACCATGCGTTCCTTAATGTAGACGAGATTGGCCGGGTGCAATTTCGGCCCCGCTCCGCTAGCATTAGCGATCTCCCGCTGGTTCAGTTTGCGATGGTTTTTTGATGAGTTATCAGGTTCTTGCACGTAAATGGCGTCCGCGCTCGTTCCGCGAAATGGTCGGCCAGACCCATGTGCTCAAGGCTTTGATCAACGCCCTGGACAACCAGCGCTTGCATCACGCCTACCTGTTCACCGGCACCCGTGGGGTCGGCAAGACCACCATCGCGCGGATCATCGCCAAGTGCCTGAACTGCGAAACCGGCATCACTTCGACGCCCTGCGGCACCTGTTCGGTGTGCCGCGAGATCGACGAGGGGCGCTTTGTCGACCTGATCGAGATCGACGCCGCCAGCCGCACCAAGGTCGAAGACACCCGCGAACTGCTCGACAACGTCCAGTACGCACCGAGCCGTGGGCGCTTCAAGGTCTACCTGATCGACGAAGTGCACATGCTCTCGACCCACTCGTTCAACGCCTTGCTGAAGACGCTGGAAGAGCCGCCACCCTACGTCAAGTTCATCCTGGCCACGACGGATCCGCAGAAGCTGCCGGCGACCATCCTCTCGCGTTGCCTGCAGTTCTCGCTGAAGAACATGAGCCCGGAGCGGGTGGTCGAGCACCTGAGCCATGTGCTCGGTGCGGAGAGCGTTCCCTACGAAGAAGACGCCCTGTGGCTGCTCGGGCGCGCTGCCGATGGCTCGATGCGCGACGCCATGAGCCTGACCGACCAGGCCATCGCCTTTGGCGAAGGCAAGGTGCTCGCCGCTGATGTGCGGGCGATGCTCGGCACCCTCGACCACGGGCAGGTGTATGGCGTACTGCAGGCACTGCTCGAAGGCGATGCGCGGGCACTGCTCGAGGCCGTGCGCGACCTCGCCGAGCAGAGCCCGGACTGGAGCGGCGTGCTGGCCGAAATGCTCAACGTGCTGCACCGGGTGGCGATTGCCCAGGCATTGCCGGAGGCGGTCGATAACGGCCACGGCGACCGTGACCGGGTGTTGAGCCTGGCCTCGGCGCTGCCGGCCGAAGATGTGCAGTTCTATTACCAGATGGGCTTGATCGGCCGACGCGACCTGCCGTTGGCACCGGATCCGCGTGGCGGCTTCGAGATGGTCCTGTTGCGCATGCTGGCGTTCAGGCCGGCCGATACCGACGACGCACCGAAACCGGTACTAAAGCCGGTGGGGATCAGCCAGGCCACAGCTGATTCTGCAAAACCGGTGGCAGCGGCGGCAATTGTTGCCGAACCCCCAGTTGCCCAGGTGCCGGTTGCAGTTGCCGTGCCTGTAGCGGCGGCAGAGCCTGCTGTCGTCGAGCCGGTTGCAGTGCCCGCAGCGCCCGAGGCTGTGCCTGAGTCTGAGCCTGAAATCGCTGTGGCTGCGCCCGAACCTGTGGTGGAAGAGGTCATCGACCTGCCGTGGGACGAGCCCGCTGCTCCTGCGCCAGCCGCCAGACCCGCGCCACAACCAGCGGCGCCGGCAGTGGCGCCGCAGAGTGCCCAGCCTGCAGATGATGAGCCGCCGTTCGACCCCTCTGCCTACGAATCGGTAGGCATGGACCGCGACGACGAGCCGCCGCTGGACGAAGACTATTACGCGCCAGAGTCTGACCCGGTCGGCTTCAGCTACCTGGACGAACTGGCTGAACACGTGCACGAGGCCGAGCCGGCTGCACTGCCTGAGCCACTGCCAGCATCCAAGCCGGCCACCGGCCTGGCCCTGCAATGGCTGGAATTATTCCCACAGTTGCCTGTATCCGGGATGACAGGCAACATCGCCGCAAACTGTACGCTGATCGCTGCCGACGGTGATGAGTGGCTGCTGCACCTGGACCCTGCTCAGGGCGCGCTGTTCAACTCGACCCAGCAGCGGCGCTTGAACGAGGCGCTCAACCAGCACCTTGGGCGCACCTTGCAGCTGAAGATCGAGCTGATCCGCCCCGAACAGGAGACGCCAGCCCAAGCCGCATCGCGCAAGCGTTCCGAACGTCAGCATGAGGCGGAAGTGTCGATCGAGCAGGATCCGCTCATCCAGCAGATGATCCGCCAGTTTGGCGCGACCGTGCGGCAGGATACTATTGAACCTGTGGAGCCCCTGGTCAGCCAGGCGCAGTAAACCGATATCCGTGTGGCCGGCAGTGTGCCGGGCGCATCACATGACCCAATCGAGGTGTACCCCATGATGAAAGGTGGCATGGCCGGCCTGATGAAGCAGGCGCAGCAGATGCAGGAAAAAATGGCCAAGATGCAGGAAGAGTTGGCCAATGCAGAAGTGACCGGTCAATCCGGTGCGGGCCTGGTCAGTGTGGTGATGACTGGGCGTCATGACGTCAAGCGCATCAGCCTGGACGACAGCCTGATGCAGGAAGACAAGGAAGTGCTGGAAGACCTGATCGCTGCTGCCGTCAATGACGCAGTACGCAAGGTCGAGCAGAACAGCCAGGACAAGATGGGTGGCATGACTGCCGGTATGCAGTTGCCGCCTGGGTTCAAGATGCCATTCTGATGGGTACTGGCCGGCGACCAGGCCTTGCAGGACAGGTCGCGGCAAAAACGCTCGGGGTTCGCACCGGGCGTTTTTTTTCGCCTGCGCTACGGCCCGCTGCCAGGCATGTGAACGCTGGCAGGCGTCCGTAGGTCAACCGCAGCAACGGCTAGCTGATTTGACGCTGCCTGCCTTGGCCGGTATAAACCGCCTCTCATTGATCTGTCAGGCCTTTCCCATGAGCTTCAGTCCTCTCATTCGCCAACTGATCGACTCGCTGCGCATCTTGCCTGGCGTCGGTCAGAAAACCGCCCAGCGCATGGCGCTGCAGTTGCTCGAGCGCGATCGCAGTGGCGGCCTGCGCCTGGCCCAGAGCCTGACCCAGGCGATGGAAGGGGTAGGCCATTGCCGTCAGTGCCGCACCCTGACCGAGCAGGAGCTGTGCCCGCTGTGCGCGGATGTCCGCCGCGACGATACCCAGCTGTGCGTGGTGGAAGGGCCGATGGATGTGTACGCAGTGGAGCAGACCGGTTATCGCGGGCGCTTCTTCGTATTGAAAGGCCACCTGTCGCCGCTGGACGGCTTGGGGCCTGAGGCGATCGGCATTCCGCAGCTGATGGCGCGGATTGAAGAGCAGGGCAGTTTTACTGAGGTGATTCTGGCGACCAACCCGACTGTGGAAGGTGAGGCGACGGCGCACTACATTGCGCAATTGCTGAACGAGAAGGGGCTGGTGGCTTCGCGGATTGCGCATGGCGTGCCGCTGGGCGGCGAGCTGGAACTGGTCGATGGCGGGACCTTGGCCCATGCGTTGGCTGGGCGCCGGCCGATTTCGTTGTGAGTCAGTAGAAGATCACCCAGCCTTTTGGCAGGCGCGCCGCATACCCTGTAGGAGCGGGCTTGACCCGCGAAGAGGCCGGTCCAGCCACCGTGGTGGATGGCACCGGCTTCGCCGGTTTCGCGGGTCAAGCCCGCTCCTACAGGGATGGGAGCCGATTTACCGGGACGCTGGGCCGCAAAGCGGCCCAAAGACAGGCGACTCAGTATTCGTTCAGGGAAAACTCGGTCAGGCAGAAGGTCGGCACGCCGGCCGCCTGCAGGCGACGCGAGCCGTCCAGCTCTGGCAGGTCGATGATCGCAGCCGCTTCGAACACCTGGGCACCGGTGCGACGCACCAGGTTGGTGGCCGCCAGCAGGGTACCGCCAGTGGCGATCAGGTCATCGAAGATCAGCACCGAATCACCTTCGCAGATGCTGTCGGCGTGGACTTCAAGGAAAGCCTCGCCGTATTCGGTCTGGTAGCCCTCCGAGAGCACATCAGCCGGCAGCTTGCCCTGTTTGCGGAACAGGATCAGCGGCTTGTTCAACTGGTGGGCGATGATCGAGCCGATCAAGAAGCCGCGCGCGTCCATCGCGCCGATGTGGCTGAACTCGGCCTCGACATAGCGCTCGATGAACTGGTCGGCCACATAGCGCAAGCCGCGCGGCGACTGGAACAGCGGGGTGATGTCACGGAAGATCACGCCTGCCTTGGGGAAGTCCACTACCGGACGGATCAGGGCTTTGAGGTCGAAGGTGTCGCTGTGCATGTAAGGGGTATCCTGTAAAACCAAGCGGCAAGTATACCCCGTAGTGCTGGCGGATTCAGGCGTCCATTGCGCCGCCGGCCAGGGCGCACAGCTGGATCGGGTCGAGGATATGCACTTCCTTGCCCTCGGCGCTGATCAGACCGTTCTGCTGGAAGCGGGTGAACACCCGCGACACGGTCTCCACGGCCAGGCCCAGGTAGTTGCCGATCTCGTTGCGCGACATGCTCAGGCGGAACTGGTTGGCCGAATAACCGCGTGCACGGAAGCGCGCTGACAGGTTGACCAGGAAGGTTGCAATGCGCTCGTCGGCGGTCTTTTTCGACAGCAGCAGCATCATCTGCTGGTCGTCGCGAATCTCGCGGCTCATCACCCGCATCAATTGACGGCGCAGTTGCGGCAACTGCACGGAGAGTTCATCGAGGCGCTCGAACGGGATTTCGCAGACCGAAGTGGTCTCCTGCGCCTGGGCCGAAACCGGATAGGCCTCGGTGTCCATGCCGGACAGGCCGACCAGTTCGCTGGGCAGGTGAAAGCCAGTGATCTGCTCTTCGCCGCTGTCGCTCAGGCTGAAGGTCTTGAGCGCACCGGAGCGTACTGCGTAGACCGAGGCGAAACCGTCACCCTGGCGGAACAGAAACTCGCCCTTTTTCAGTGGGCGACCGCGTTTGACGATCTCATCCAGTGCGTCCATGTCCTCAAGGTTGAGGGACAGGGGCAGGCACAGGGGGGCCAGGCTGCAATCCTTGCAATGGGCCTGATTGTGTGTGCGCAGTTTGACTGGCTCGGACATTTCAATCGATCCTTGTGGGAAATCACACATAAGCCGTAAGGATAACCGACGGCATAGGCTGGAGGCCAGCGCGCACTTTTTGCGGCCGCGTCGACCTGGCTACGGCAGGGGTGTGCCGTAGCCGTTCACCAGTCCTTAGTGTGTCGCTCACTGAACGATGTCCATGTGGGTATATCGTCTTGCTCTGGCTCAGATCACCCGTGAAAAACGCTGGCGATCAAGCTGGGCCAGGTAGCCGTCGAACACCATGCACACCGACCGCACCAGCAGCCGACCGGCAGGCAGGACCTTGAAGCCGTGGCGATCCAGACTGATCAGGCCATCGCGGTGCATCGCTTGCAGTTGTGGCCATTGAGCGTTGAAGTAACCGCGAAAATCGATCGTGAACTGCCGTTCGATCTGCTCGAAGCTCAGCTCGAAGTGGCAGATCAGTTGCTGGATAACGGCGCGGCGCAGACGATCGTCCTGGTTGCACAACAGGCCACGCTGGGTCGCCAGCTGGGCGCTGGAGAGAGTCTCTTTGTAGGTGTTGAGGTCGCTGCTGTTCTGGCAATAGAGGTCGCCAATCTGGCTGATCGCCGACACCCCGAGGCCGATCAGGTCGCAGTGACCGTGGGTGGTGTAGCCCTGGAAGTTGCGCTGCAAAGTGCCTTCTTCCTGGGCAATCGCCAGTTCGTCGTCGGGCAGGGCGAAGTGGTCCATGCCGATGTAGCGGTAGCCGGCGCCGGTCAGTTGCTCGATGGTGGCGTGAAGCATCTCCAGCTTGGCTGCCGGGGCCGGCAGGTCGCTGCTGTCGATGCGCCGTTGCGGCATGAAGCGTTCGGGCAGGTGCGCGTAGTTGAATACCGACAGGCGATCGGGCTGCAGGCGGATCACTTCGTCGACGGTGCGGGCGAAGCCCTCCGGAGTCTGCTTGGGCAGGCCGTAGATCAGGTCGAGGTTGACCGAGCGAAACTGCAGGGTACGCGCCGCCTCGATCAGCGTGCGGGTCTGCTCCAGGCTCTGCAGCCGATTGACCGCGCGCTGCACCACTGGGTCGAGGTCCTGCACGCCGAGGCTGACCCGGTTGAAGCCCAGTTCACGCAGCAGGCCCATGGTCGACCAGTCGGCCTCGCGCGGGTCGATCTCGATGCCGAAGTCACCACTGGCATCGTCGACCAGGTTGAAGTGCTGGCGCAAGGTAGCCATCAACTGGCGTAGCTCGACGTGGCTTAGGAAGGTGGGGGTACCGCCGCCAAAGTGCAGCTGTTCAACACGCTGTTCAGGGGCCAGGTGGCAGGCAATCAGCTGGATTTCCTGCTGCAGGCGTTGCAGGTAGGGCTGGGCGCGGGCGCGGTCCTTGGTGATGACTTTGTTGCAGGCGCAGTAGTAGCAGATGTTGGCGCAGAACGGCACGTGCACATACAGCGACAGCGGGCGCGTCGCCCGGCGGCTTTCGCGCAGGGCGTGGAGCAGGTCGAAAGAACCCACTTCGCTGTGCAGTTGCACCGCGGTCGGGTAGGAGGTGTAGCGAGGGCCGGCCAGGTCGTAGCGGCGGATCAGGTCGGCATCCCAACGAATGTCGTCGAGCATGTGGGTAGTCCCCGGAAAAGGAGCATCAGTGTCCGGAGTCTAGGCGCGTCTGTAAGAATCTATGTTGACTTGTATCAAAAAGCATTGGGGCCGCTGCGCAGTCCTTCGACCGGTCCGCCGCCCCGGCAATCTCAATGCCCCATCAGCCAGTGCTGGTGCGGCCCGGGCAGGGTCCACAGGCCAAACAGCATCACCAGCACGCCGCCGGCCACGCGCACGCTGCGTTTACGCAGCAGGCGGTTGACCCGCTCCGCCGCTAGCCCGGTGGCCAGCAACACCGGCCAGGTGCCTAGCCCAAAGGCAATCATCAACGCCGCGCTGTAGCCGGCATTGCCCTGGCTCGCTGCCCAGAGCAAGGTGCTGTACACCAGCCCGCACGGCAACCAGCCCCATAGCGCGCCGAGCAACAGTGCCCGCGGTATGCTGGACACCGGCAGCAAGCGCGTGGCGATCGGTTGAATGTGCCGCCACAAGCCCCGTCCCAGTGCTTCGACCCGGGTCAGCCCGCTCCACCACCCAGCCAGGTACAGCCCCATGGCGATCAGCAGCAGTGCGGCCACCACCCGTAGCGCCTGGGCGGCAGGGCTGCTGGCCACGGCCCAGCCGGCCAGGCCGACCAGCAGGCCGGCACAGGCATAGCTGAGAATCCGCCCCAGGTTATACGCCAGCAGCAGGCGCAGGCGCCTGCCCCGTTGTTCACGGGGGATGGCCAAGGTCAGGGCGCCCATCAGCCCGCCACACATGCCCAGGCAGTGCCCTCCACCGAGCAGGCCGAGGACCAGGGCGGAGCCCAGCAGTGGCAGCAACTCAGTCACGAGGGGTCTTGTCCTCGTCGGCGGGCTTGGCGCTGTCGTGCTTGACCGCAGCCTGGTGGCTCGGGTCCTGGTCGTCGAAGAGGATGCTGTGTGCCGGGCTGTCGAGGTCGTCGTACTGACCGCTGTCCACCGCCCAGAAGAAGATGTAGATGGCCACACCGACGATCAGCAGGGCTGCGGGGATCATGATGTAGAGGGCGGGCATGGTGGTATCGCTCAGTTGAGAAGGGTTGAGCCGGTGCCGGCTTCAACGCGGGGCTGATCTGCTGCCACGGGCGCCTGCGGCAAGCGGGTCAGGCGCAAGGCATTGAGAACCACGATCAACGAGCTGACCGACATGCCGATGGCGGCCCACACCGGGGTGATCCAGCCCAGCGCGGCGAAGGGCAGCATGAGGCCATTATACAGGGTGGCCCAGAGCAGGTTCTCGAGGATAACGCGGCGCGTGCGCCGGGCCAGGTCAAAGGCCTGCGCCAACGCCTGCAGGCGATTGGATAGCAACACGGCATCGGCGCTGGTCTTGGCCAGGTCGGTGGCCGAGCCCATGGCGATGCTGATGTCCGCGGCGGCCAGCACCGGCACGTCGTTGACCCCGTCGCCGAGCATGAGCACCTTGCGACCTTCGGCTTGCAACGCGCGCAGGCGTGCCAGCTTGTCGTCCGGCAACAAACCGCCAATGGCCTGGTCGATGTTCAGTTGCGCGGCCACTTCGGCGACCATCGGCGAGCTGTCGCCGGACAGCAGCAAGGTCCGCCAGCCGCGCGCCCTGCAGGCGTCGAGCAGGGCCTTGGCGTCGTCACGCAGGCGATCATCGAGGCCAAACCAGGCCAGCGGCCCCTGGCGGTCACCGAGCAGCAGCCACTGGCCACGCGGCTCGGGCACTGGCGGCACTTCGGCGCCGCTCAGGGCGCAGACAAAACTGGCCTGGCCGATGCGCAGGCGCTGGCCGTCGAGCTGCCCCTCAAGGCCCAGGCCGGGCACGTTCTGCACCTCCTCGGCGGCTTGCGCGGTGCGGCCGAAGGCGCGGGCGATGGGGTGTTCGGAGCGGTTTTCCAGGGCTGCGGCCAAGGCCAGGCAGCGGTCGGCGGCGAGCGCGCCAAGCGGACGTACACTGCGCAGGGCCAGGCGACCCTCGGTGAGCGTGCCGGTCTTGTCGAAAATCACCGTGTCGATCTGGTTGAGGCCTTCCAGCACATGGCCGCGGGTCACCAACAGGCCGAGCTTGTGCAGGGTGCCGGTGGCGGCGGTCAGCGCCGTCGGGGTCGCCAGGGACAGGGCGCAGGGACAGGTGGCGACGAGCATGGCGAGGACGATCCAGAACGCCCGCGAGGCATCCAGTTGCCACCACAGCACACCGATCGCGGCGGCGGCGAGCAGGCTGAACAGCAAGAACCACTGCGCGGCGCGGTCGGCGATCTGCGCCAGGCGCGGCTTCTGCGCCTGGGCCCGCTCCAGCAGGCGGACGATCGCCGACAGGCGCGACGCCTGGCCGAGCGCTTCGACCTCGACGGTCAGGCTGCTTTCGATGTTGAGCGTACCGCCAGTGACACGGTCATCCGGACGACGCGCCAGTGGCAGGTATTCACCGGTCAGCAGTGACTCATCGACGCTCGAGCAGCCCTCGAGGATGCGCCCGTCAGCCGGAATCACCGCCCCGGGCAACACCTGCACGCGATCACCGCGCTGTAGTTCGGCGAGCAGAATGCGCTCGCTGCGGCCATCGTCGTTGAGCCGCAGACACGAGGCCGGCAGCAGGTTGACCAGTTGCGCGGTGGCCGCCGCGGTGCGTTCGCGGGCGCGCCGCTCCAGGTAGCGGCCGGTGAGCAGGAACAGTGCGAACATGCCAACGGTATCGAAGTACAGCTCGCCACTGCCGGTGATCGCCGTCCAGATCCCTGCGCAGTAGGCCAGGCCGATGGCCAGCGAGACCGAGACGTCCATGCTCAGGTGGCGGGTGCGCAGGTCGCGGGCGGCGCCCTTGAATATCGGCGCGCAACTGTAGAAGACGATGGGCGTGGTCAGGAACAGCGCGACCCAGCGCAGGATGGTGTGCAGTTCGGGGCTCAGGTCGATGTTGAATTCCGGCCAGGTGGCCATGGTCGCCATCATCGCCTGGAACCACAGCAGGCCGGCCACGCCCAGTCGGCGCAGGGCGCTGCGGTTTTCCTTGGCCAACTGCTCGGCAGCCTGATCGGGCTGGTAGGGATGGCCGGCATAGCCGATCTGGCGCAGTTCGGCCAACAGCCGTGAGAGCGGCAGTTGCTGGTCGTCCCAGCTGATCAACAGGCGGTGATTAGAGAGGTTGAGGCGGGCTTCGGCGACACCTTGCAGTGCCCGCAGGTGCTTTTCGATCAGCCAGCCACAGGCGGCGCAACTGATGCCTTCGATCATCAGAACCGCCTCGGCCAGGGCGCCTTGATGACGGACGAAGTTTTGCTGCACGTCGGCCCGGTCGTACAGCGCCAGTTCGTCCTGCAGCTGGCGTGGCAAGGCCTCGGGGTTGGCGTTGGTTTCGCTGCGATGCTGGTAGTAATGCTCAAGGCCACCGGCGACGATCGACTCGGCCACGGCCTGGCAACCGGGGCAGCAGAACGCACGTGGTTCACCGAGCACCACGGCGGTGAAACGGCTGCCGGCGGGGACGGGCAGGGCGCAGTGGTAGCAGAGGGTGGGGTGGGTCATCGGGTTACTGTCTTATGGGTGAGATGGGCTGCTGCCGGCCCCTTCGCGGGTCAAGCCCGCTCCTACAGGTAGTGCGTCGTTGTTGAAGCCGGCGCAGATCCTGTAGGAGCGGGCTTGACCCGCGAAGGGGCCGGCAGCGGCCCCAGCTAGCGCCGGTCATTATCGATGCTCGGCCCCTTGCAGGGCCTCGTCACCCAGTTCCAGGGTCACGCCATGCGCGACTTTCTCTTCCTCGAACAGCCGCCACACCTGGCCATCCTGGCTACCGAGCAATTCGACGAAGCGCCGGCCCTCGACCTTGTCATCCAGCTGGCCGATATAGCGTCCCGGCTCGCTGCGCGCCAGCTGTACCTTGCGGTCCTTGTCCGGTTGGGTCGGCGAAATCAGGTTCAGCTCCAGCGTTTGCGGGTCGCTGTTACCGCTCAGGCGCAGTTCGACTTCGCCGGTCAGCTCGTCGAGGAACACCCGCGCCTTGAGGTTGAGGGTCTGCGCCAGCAGCTCGCGGTCCAGCGAGCGGTTGATGCCCTTGCCGGCCTCGTAGTAGTTGTCGTTGACCAGGTTGTCCGGATTGCGCACGGCAATGCTGACCATGGTCAGGCTCAGGCACACCGAGGTGGTCAGGATGCCAATGATGATCCAGGGCCAGAGGTGCTTGTACCAGGGGCTGGTGGCGGTGGCAGGCATGGAGCGGTTCCTTAGCGTATTTGCGGGCCGATGAAGCGGCTCTTGGCTTCAACCTTGGTGCCGTTGTCATCGGCATCCTTGAGGGTGAACAGGACGTCGTTGGTGGTCGACGGCAATTGCTCGGGGGCGACCGACAGCTGCACCGGCAGGCTGACGATATCACCGGCGGCCACGGCAATCTCGCGCCGGCCTTCGAGTTTGAGATCGGGCAGGCCGCTGGCGTCGAGCACATAGACGTGGTCGCGCTGGTCCTTGTTCATGATCTTGAGGCTGTAGACGTTTTCGATCCGCCCCTGGGCGTTCTCGCGGTACAGCACGCGGTCCTTGCTGACATCGAAGCCGACCAGCGAGCGGGTGGCGAAAGCTGCGGCCAGGGCGCCGATCATCACCAGCAGCACCAGCGCATAGCCGATCAGCCGTGGCCTGACCCTGTGGGTCTTCTGGCCCGACAGGTTGTGCTCGGTGGTGTAGCTGATCAGGCCCTTGGGGTAGTTCATCTTGTCCATGATGCTGTCGCAGGCGTCGATACAGGCGGCGCAGCCGATGCACTCGATCTGCAGGCCGTCGCGGATGTCGATGCCGGTTGGGCAGACCTGCACGCACATCGTGCAGTCGATACAGTCGCCCAGGCCCTGGGCCTTGTAGTCGAGGTCTTTCTTGCGCGGGCTGCGGGGTTCGCCACGGCGCGGGTCGTAGGAGACGATCAGCGTGTCCTTGTCGAACATCACGCTCTGGAAGCGCGCATACGGGCACATGTACACGCACACCTGCTCGCGCAGCCAGCCGGCATTGCCGTAGGTGGCGAGGGTGAAGAAGCCGACCCAGAAGTACGCCCAGCCGTCGGCCTGGCCGGTGAAAAACTCGATGACCAGTTCGCGGATCGGCGAAAAATAGCCGACAAAGGTGAGGCCCGTGACCAGGCCGATCAGCAGCCACAGGGTGTGCTTGGCGGTCTTGCGCAGCAGCTTGTTGCCGCTCATCGGCGCCTTGTCGAGCTTGATGCGCTGGTTGCGGTCGCCTTCGGTGACCTTCTCGCACCACATGAAGATCCAGGTCCAGACGCTTTGCGGGCAGGTGTAGCCGCACCACACCCGGCCGGCATAGACGGTGATGAAGAACAGGCCGAAGGCGGCGACGATGAGGATGCCCGACAGCAGGATGAAGTCTTGCGGCCAGATGGTCGTGCCGAAAATGTAGAACTTGCGCTCGGGCAGGTTCCACCAGACTGCCTGGTGGCCGCCCCAGTTCAGCCATACGGTGCCGAAGTAGAGCAGAAACAGCACGGCGCCGCCGACCATCCGCAACCTGCGGAAAATGCCAGTGAACGCACGGGTGTAGATCTTCTCGCGAGAGGCGTAGAGGTCGACGGAATCCTTTCCTTTGCTGGCAGGCGGGGTGACGTCATGTACCGGTATTTGCTTGCTCATCATCAAGTCCCACGGCTGTGGAGAAATGCCATGGCCAGTGCGTGCCGGCCGTGGTCGTGCGCCGTCTGCTGGCGCTCTGCGGCCCATGATACGCCTGTGTTGGCGGGGCGGGGCGGTGGTGCGACTTTTAGCCGCATTGGGTTGGCGGGTTGAATCGTGTTATGGCGGGTGTCAATTGATCCAGGTCATTTCGGGATGGATTTGCCGGCCTCTTCGCGGGTAACCCGCGAAGAGGCCGGCACTGACAGACCGCTAATCAGCCTTGGCGGTTTCTTCTTGCTCCTGCTGCGACAGGCTGTACACATACGCCGCCAGCAAGTGCACTTTGTCGTTACCCTGCAGATCGACTTGCGCCGGCATCTGGCCCTGGCGGCCATAGCGAATGGTCTGCTGCAGTTGGGCAAAGCTCGAGCCGTAGATGAACGCCTGCGGATGGGTCAGGTCAGGCGCGCCCATGGCCGGCGTGCCCTTGGCTTCCGGGCCGTGGCAGGCAACGCAGTTGGCGGCGAAGATTTTCTGCCCATTGGCGGCGTCGGCCTTGATCCCTTCGGGCAAGGTGCGCCCGTCCAGGTTGGTCAGGACAAAGGCGGCGACATCGGCCACGCCCTGTTCGCCAATCACTTCCGACCAGGCCGGCATGACCCCATGACGACCGTTCAGGATAGAGGTCTTGATGGTCTCCGGCTCGCCGCCCCAACGCCAGTCGTTGTCGGTCAGGTTGGGGAAACCATACGAGCCCTTGGCGTCGGAACCGTGGCACACCGAGCAGTTGGAGGCGAACAGCCGGCCACCCATTTTCAGTGCCTGCGGGTCCTTGGCCACTTCTTCGATCGGCATGGCGGCGAACTTGGCGAAGATTGGTCCGAAGCGGGCGTCGGCCTTGGCCATTTCCTTTTCCCACTCGTGCACGCCGGTCCAGCCTGGCTGGCCGTTGCTGAACTCGGTCTGCTTGTCGGTATCAAGGTAGCTGTAGCCGGGCAGGATGCCTTTCCAGTTGCCCAGCCCCGGGTACAGCACCAGGTAACCGAGGGCGAAGATGATGGTGCCGACGAACAGCCAGAACCACCACTTGGGCAGCGGGTTGTCGTATTCCTCGATGCCATCGAAGGCGTGCCCGACGGTCTCGTCGGTAATCTCTTCGCGCTGGCCCTTGCGGGTCGACAGCAACAGCCAGGTCAGGGCGAAGATCGTGCCCAACGTCAGGACGCTGACGTACAGACTCCAGAAGGTTGTCATTCTTGTTTGCTCCTAGACGCTTTTGCTTGCGCTTTGTCGACGTGCTGGCTGGCCTCGGGATCATCGGCAAAGGGCAATCGCGTCGCCTCGTCGAAATCCTGCTTGCGCCGTGGGTTGAACACCCACAGCGCCAGGCCGACAAAAGCCACCATCACCACCACGGTGCCCAGGCCACGGATCATTCCGATATCCATCAGCGTCACCGTTTGCTCTTGATGATGGTGCCAAGGCCTTGCAGGTACGCCACCAGGGCGTCCATCTCGGTCTTGCCCCTGACCGCGTCGGCAGCACCGGCGATGTCGGCGTCGGTGTACGGCACACCGAGGGTGCGCAGCACTTCGAGCTTCTTCGCGGTGTCCTTGCCATCGAGCGTGTGCTCGACCAGCCACGGATAGGACGGCATTTTCGACTCAGGCACGACGTTGCGCGGGTTGTACAGGTGCGCACGGTGCCAATCGTCGGAATAGCGGCCGCCGACCCGGGCAAGGTCCGGCCCGGTGCGCTTCGAACCCCACAGGAACGGATGATCCCAGACGCTTTCACCGGCCACCGAGTAGTGCCCATAGCGTTCGGTCTCGGCGCGGAACGGACGGATCATCTGCGAGTGGCAACCCACGCAACCTTCGCGGATATAGATATCGCGGCCTTCGAGCTCGAGCGCCGTGCGCGGCTTCATGCCTTCGACCGGCTTGTTGGTGACGTCCTGGAAAAACAACGGGACGATCTGGGTCAGGCCGCCGATGCTCACGGCGATGACCATGAAGAAGGCCAACAGGCCGATATTCTTCTCGACTGCTTCATGCTTCATCAGTGCGCTCCCACGACGACGATCTTGGCGGCGTCTTCCGCTTGTGTCGCGTCAGCGGCACGCACCGTACGGAACACGTTGTAGGCCATCAACAGCATGCCCGAGGCAAAGAACGCACCGCCCAGGGCGCGGACGATGTAACCCGGATGGCTGGCCTGCAGGGCCTCGACGAACGAGTAGGTGAGGGTGCCGTCATCGTTGATCGCGCGCCACATCAGGCCTTGGGTAATGCCGTTGACCCACATCGAGGCGATGTACAGCACGGTGCCGATGGTCGCCAGCCAGAAGTGCGCGTTGATCAGGCCGATGCTGTGCATCTGGATGCGGCCGTAGAGCTTGGGAATCATGTGGTAGATGGCGCCGATGGAGATCATCGCCACCCAGCCGAGGGCGCCGGCATGCACGTGGCCGATGGTCCAGTCGGTGTAGTGCGACAGCGAGTTGACCGTCTTGATGGCCATCATCGGGCCTTCGAAGGTCGACATCCCGTAGAACGCCAGCGACACCACGAGGAAGCGCAGGATCGGGTCGGTGCGCAGTTTGTGCCAGGCCCCGGACAGGGTCATCATGCCGTTGATCATGCCGCCCCAGCTCGGTGCCAGGAGGATGATCGACATGACCATGCCCAGCGACTGCGCCCAGTCGGGCAGGGCGGTGTAGTGCAGGTGGTGCGGGCCGGCCCAGATGTACAGGGTGATCAGCGCCCAGAAGTGCACGATCGACAGCCGATACGAATAGATCGGCCGCTCGGCTTGCTTGGGCACGAAGTAGTACATCATCCCCAGGAAACCGGTGGTGAGGAAGAAGCCTACGGCGTTATGGCCGTACCACCACTGGATCATCGCATCGGTGGCACCGGCGTAAGCCGAGTACGACTTGAACAGGCTGACCGGCAACGAGATGTGGTTGACGATATGCAGCATCGCGGTGACCACGATGAACGCGCCGTAGAACCAGTTGCCGACATAGATGTGCTTGGTCTTGCGCTTGACGATGGTGCCGAAGAACACCAGTGCGTAGGTGATCCAGACGATGGCCAGGAGGATC
Organism: Pseudomonas sp. BP8; assembly: GCF_017875955.1. Classification (GTDB taxonomy): domain Bacteria; phylum Pseudomonadota; class Gammaproteobacteria; order Pseudomonadales; family Pseudomonadaceae; genus Aquipseudomonas. The sequence goes on from NZ_JAGINK010000001.1 coordinate 2,366,887, forward strand.
GCGATCGGCCATTCGAGCTCGGCGTACTCCTTGGTGGTGGTGTAGCCCATCGGCAAGGTGATCAGTGCACTGACGATCACCGCCTGCCAGCCCCAGAAGGTAAAGGCGGCCATGCCGTCGGAGATCAGCCGGGTCTGGCAGGTGCGCTGCACCACGTAGTAGGAGGTGGCGAACAGCGCACACCCGCCAAAGGCGAAGATCACCAGGTTGGTGTGCAGTGGGCGCAGGCGGCCAAAGCTCGTCCATGGCAGGTCCAGGTTCAGCTGAGGCCATACCAGTTGCGAGGCGATGAAGACGCCGAGGCCCATGCCAAGGATCCCCCAGACCACCGTCATGATGGCGAACTGGCGGACCACCTTATAGTTATAAGCAGTCGGACTGATTGCTGTGCTCATTCTAAGGTTCCACGGTTTGGGTAGTTCTTGTTGGTTGAAAATCGGCGCCAGTATCGGTAACCACCAGGGTTATCGCAATCCAAGGCTGCTTGCGCCGACCCGTGTCCAGGCCCTTTTCGCCGCCGTCCCGCGGCTTCGGGTTCGAAAGATTGTACACAAATAAATTCTTGTAATGTGTACCGTTTTTCAACTTTTTCTGATCGATCGGTCAGGCTTTTTTCGGGTCAGGATACCCTAGGTATCATCCCAAAGCCGTAAGTTGAACCGTGCCAAAGTCTGCGCGGCGTCAGGCCATGCGCCGCGTTGTAGGCCGACGCTGAGTGCGTGGCCACTTTGGCAACAAGCTTAGTTCTGTTCGAAGGGGGTGCAAGCAGGAGCGGAGCCACCCAGCCCTTGTAGGAGCGGGCTTGCCCCGCGAAGGCGTCAGGCCCGGCAACGATGTTGTCAGGGCTGACGCCTTCGCGGGGCAAGCCCGCTCCTACAGGATCTGTGTGTGGGCTTGGAGGGCGGGGTTATTTCGCAGTTACGGTTTCAGCGGGCTCTTGCTGCGACAGGCTGTACACATAGGCAGCCAGCAGGTGCACCTTGTCATGCCCCTGGATATCTTCCTGCGCCGGCATTTGCCCTTGGCGACCATAGCGAATGGTCTGTTGCAACTGGGCAAAGCTCGAACCATAGATGAACGCCTGCGGATGGGTCAGGTCAGGCGCGCCCATCGTCGGGGTGCCTTTGCCTTCAGGCCCGTGGCAGGCCACGCAGTTGCCGGCGAAGATCTCCTGGCCCTTGAGCGGATCGGCCTTGGCCCCTTCCGGCAGGCTGCGGCCGTCCATGCTGGTCAGGACGAATGCCGCCACATCGGCTACGCCCTGTTCGCCGATCACCTCTGCCCAACCCGGCATGACTCCGTGCCGACCGCTCATGATCGACGCCTTGATCGTCTCCGGATCGCCACCCCAGCGCCAGTCGCTGTCGGTCAGGTTGGGGAAGCCATAGGCGCCCTTGGCGTCCGAGCCATGGCACACCGAACAGTTGGAGGCAAACAGACGGCCACCCATTTTCAGCGCTTGCGGGTCCTTGGCCACTTCTTCCACCGGCATGGCGGCAAACTTGGCGAAGATTGGCCCGAAGCGCGCGTCGGCCTTGTCCATTTCCCGCTGCCATTCATTGACCTGAGTCCAACCGTTTTCATAGCCGGGCAGGATGCCTTTCCAGTTGCCCAGGCCCGGATAGAGAATCAGGTAACCAACGCCAAATGCCAGGGTGCCGACAAACAGCCAGAACCACCATTTGGGCAGCGGATTGTCGTACTCCTCGATCCCGTCGAAGCTGTGCCCCATGGTCTGGTCGGTGGTGTCCGAGCTCTGCCCCTTGCGCGTGCTGAGCAGCAACCAGGTCAGGCCGATCAGGCTGCCGAGGGTCAGTACACTGATGTAGGTACTCCAGAAGGTGGTCATTGCCGATTATTCCTCATGGCAGATTCCTGCCCGGCAGGGGGCAGGCGGTGATCGTCGAAGGGCAGCAGGCGCGCTTCGGCGAAATCACGGTCACGGCGGCGGTTGAAGACCCACAGACTCAGGCCGATGAAGGCGATCATCACCACCAGGGTGCCGATGCCGCGGATCATGCCGATGTCAATTGACAGGTCCATTGCTTACCTCTTGTTCTTGATCGCGGTGCCGAGCACCTGCAGGTAGGCCACCAGAGCGTCCATCTCGGTATGGCCGTTGACCGCCTCGCGGGCCCCGGCGATGTCGGCATCGCTGTAGGGCACGCCGAGGGTGCGCAGGGCGCGCATCTTGGCCTCGGTGTGGCTGTTGTCGACCTGATCGGCCACCAGCCACGGGTAGGACGGCATCTTCGACTCGGGCACGACGTTGCGCGGGTTGTACAAGTGCGCCCGGTGCCAGTCGTCGGAGTAGCGTCCGCCGACCCGCGCGAGGTCCGGCCCGGTGCGCTTGGAGCCCCACAGGAACGGGTGATCCCACACGCTCTCACCGGCCACCGAATAGTGGCCGTAGCGCTCGGTCTCGGCGCGGAACGGGCGGATCATCTGCGAGTGGCAGCCGACACAGCCTTCACGGATATAGATGTCGCGGCCTTCGAGCTGCAGCGCGGTGTATGGCTTCATGCCCTCGACCGGCTTGTTGGTGACGTCCTGGAAGAACAGCGGGACGATCTGGGTCAGGCCGCCGATGCTGACGGCCAGGACCATCAGGATGGCCAGCAGGCCGACGTTTTTCTCGATGACTTCATGTTTCATCAGGCGTGTCTCCTCAGGCCAGTTGGGCGTTGGCAGGGGCGGGCACGGTGTGTGGTGCGCGCACCGTGCGCCAGGTGTTCCAGGCCATCAGGAACATGCCGCTGAGGAAGATCGCCCCGCCAACGAAGCGCACGATGAAGCCGGGGTGGCTCGCCACCAGGGTTTCGACGAACGAGTAGGTGAGCGTGCCGTCGCTGTTCACCGCACGCCACATCAAGCCTTGGGCGATGCCGTTGACCCACATCGAGGCGATGTACAGCACGGTGCCGATGGTTGCCAGCCAGAAGTGCGCGTTGATCAGGCCGATGCTGTACATGCGCTCTTTGCCGTAGATCTTGGGGATGGTGTGGTACAGCGCGCCGATCGAGATCATCGCCACCCAGCCGAGGGCGCCGGCATGCACGTGGCCGATGGTCCAGTCGGTGTAGTGCGACAGGGCGTTGACCGTCTTGATGGCCATCATCGGGCCTTCGAAGGTCGACATGCCATAGAACGCCAGCGACACCACCAGAAAGCGCAGGATCGGGTCGCTGCGCAGTTTGTGCCAGGCCCCGGAGAGGGTCATCATGCCGTTGATCATGCCGCCCCAGCTCGGTGCCAGGAGAATCAGCGACATCACCATGCCCAGCGACTGTGCCCAGTCGGGCAGGGCGGTGTAGTGCAGGTGATGCGGGCCGGCCCAGATGTACAGGGTGATCAGCGCCCAGAAGTGGACGATCGACAGGCGATAGGAATACACCGGCCGTTCGGCTTGCTTGGGCACGTAGTAGTACATCATCCCGAGGAAGCCTGCGGTCAGGAAGAAACCCACCGCGTTATGCCCGTACCACCACTGCACCATGGCGTCGGTGGCGCCGGCGTAGACCGAGTAGGACTTGGTCAGGCTGACCGGGATCTCCAGGTTGTTGACGATGTGCAGCAGCGCCACGGTAAGGATGAACGCGCCGAAGAACCAGTTGCCGACATAGATGTGCTTGGTGTTGCGCTTGATCAGCGTGCCGAAGAAGACGATTGCGTAGGCCACCCAGACGATGGTGATGAGGATATCGATCGGCCATTCCAGTTCGGCGTATTCCTTGGAACTGGTGTAGCCCAGCGGCAGGCTGATGGCGGCGAGGACGATGACCAGTTGCCAGCCCCAGAACGAGAACGCTGCCAGGCGCGGTGCGAAGAGGGTGGTCTGGCAGGTGCGTTGCACCGAATAATAGGAGGTGGCAAACAACGCGCAGCCGCCGAAGGCGAAGATCACCGCATTGGTGTGCAGCGGGCGCAGGCGGCCGAAGCTGGTCCACGGCAGGTCGAAGTTGAGTGAGGGCCAGGCGAGTTGAGCGGCGATGAATACGCCGAGCCCCATCCCGACGATTCCCCACACCACCGTCATAATGGCGAATTGGCGGACCACCTTGTAGTTATAGGCGGTACTGGGTGTTGTGTTCATGTATGGGTTCCCATCCACGGTTATAGGCAGGCTAAACAGCGAGGCAAGAATGAAAGAAGGGCAAAGTGCCGGTATTGACGGGGGTCAATGGGCGCATGTGGGAAATGTCCCAGGCTTGCGCTGCGATGCTCCACAAACAGGCAGTGATCGCGGCTATTCGGGCTGCTTGATCCTCGCCCATGGCGCAGGCGCGCCGATGGACAGCGGCTTCATGAGCGATATGGCGCAAAGGCTGGCGGCACAAGGCGTGGCCGTGGTGCGCTTCGAGTTTCCCTACATGGCCGAGCGGCGGCTCAGCGGTGGCAAGCGGCCACCCAATCCGCAGAAGGTGCTCCTGGAGCGCTGGCGCGAGGTGTATGGGCAGGTGCGACCTTTGGTCACGGGGCCTGTGGCGATTGGCGGCAAGTCGATGGGCGGGCGCATGGCCAGCCTGGTGGCGGATGAACTGGAGGTCGATGCGCTGGTATGCCTGGGCTATCCGTTCTATGCCGTGGGCAAGCCGGAAAAGCCGCGGGTCGAGCATCTGGCAGGGTTGCGTACGCGCACGTTGATCGTGCAGGGCGAGCGTGATGCGTTGGGCAACCGGCAGGCGGTGGAAGGGTATCAACTGTCGCCGGCGATCGAAGTGTGCTGGCTGGGTGCGGCGGACCATGACCTGAAGCCGTTGAAGGCGTCGGGGTTGACCCATGAAGGGCATTTGCAGACGGCGGCGGAGCGGGTGGCGGCGTTTATTCGCGGTTGAGGGTATCTGGGCGGGCTTCTTCGCGGGGCAAGCCCGCTCCTACAGGGATCATGCTGAACCTGTAGGAGCGGGCTTGCCCCGCGAAGAGGCCCGCACATTCAATGCATCAGTCGCGGTATTCACACAGGTAAGCGGTTTCAACAGCCACTTTCAGCTGGAACTTGCTGTCGGCAGGCACATTGAACTGGCTGCCGGCGGTGAAGTTTTCCCAGTTGTCGCTGCCCGGCAGCTTGACGGTCAGCGCGCCGGAAACCACGTGCATGATCTCGCGCTTGGCCGTGCCGAATTCGTATTCGCCCGGGGCCATCACGCCAACGGTGGCCGGACCTTCTTCGCCGGTAAAGGCGATCGACTTGACGGTGCCATCGAAGTACTCGTTGACCTTGAACATGGGGCGACTCCTGAAAAAGGATGAGAAAAAGGGCTGGCCAGTATGCCCAAGGCCTGCCCCGTCGTCATCTGCTTTCAGGCGCCGTCGGCCGGCAGGCTCAGCGGCAGCAGGCGTGCGGTATTGCGCGCGTCTTCCAGGGCACGGTGCTGCTGGCCGGTGAACTGCAAGCCGGCCAGTTGCAGCGCGCCGTTCAGGCCGGCGGGGCGCTGCAGGTGACGCGCCTTGGCGAAGCGCTGCTTGAGGTTGATGTGGGGCAGATCCTGGAGCCGGCTGCGGACCTTGTAGTCGTGCCATTCCTGAAGCAATTGCCGCCGGTCATAGTCACCCCAACTGACCCAGGCCTGCAGCGCATCGGCCTGCGCGCCGAGCCAGCCCTCGAACTGGGCCCAGGCTTCACGAAAACAGGCCGCGCCATCCACATCGGCCTGGCTGATGTGGGTCAGCTCGCGGCAGAACGGCGTCAGTTGCGGGCGCCGTTTGGGCCTGACGAAACATTGGAAATGGTCGACCTCATGCCCTTCGCGGGTCACCAGGCTGGCGCCAATTTCGATGATTTCCATTTCCGTGACCGGCCAGCCACCGTCGTCGGTGGTGGCCTCCAGGTCGATCACTAACCAATGGGCCATGGTGGGCTCCCTTGCAAGACTTGCTAGAGCGTAGCCAAAGTCGGCCCGCGCGACACCCCCTGGCACTTTGGCATACCCGGCGGTTGTGCCTGGGCGGGAAAACGCCTAGCTTAGGCCAATCGAGGTTACGTCCCGTATCGAGTGTGTGTCTTGACTCCAATGCCCAGGCTCAAGGCCATGTCCCCGCTGCTGATGTTCGCCCTGCTGTGGCTGGCTGCACCTGCTCAGGCTCAAGCCTGCGTCGAGGTGAGGATCGGCGCGGCGCATTTCCCGCCGTATACCGTGCGCCCGGAGCAAGGCGTCGACAGCGGCTTGTTGCCGCAACTGGCCGCGGCCCTGAACACGCTGCAGCATGACTATCACTTCGTTCTGGTGCCGACCTCGATTCCGCGACGCTTTGGTGATTTTCAGCAGGGTCGCACTGACATGGCGATCTTCGAGAACCCGCAGTGGGGTTGGCAGCAGATTGCCCACCAGGCCGTCGACATGGGTCTGGAGGACGCCGAAATCTTTGTCGCACAGCGCCAACCTGGGCGCGACCAGCACTATTTCGACGACCTTCGAAGCAAACGATTGGCATTGTTCAACGGCTATCATTACGCCTTCGCCAAGTTCACTGCCGACTCGCGCCAGTTGAGCGCCAGCTACAACGCGACGCTGACCTATTCCCACGACAGCAACCTGTTCATGGTCCAGCGCGGGCGTGCCGATATCGCTTTGGTGACGCGCTCGTTCTTCAGCGACTTTCTAGTGCGCAACCCGGCCAGCCGTAATCAGCTGATGGCCTCCGATCGGGTGGACCAGGTCTACCATCACTACGCCCTGTTGCGTCCGGGCGCACCGATCAGCAGCCAAGCGTTCGAGCTGTTACTGGATCGCCTGCGCGACAACGGCGAACTGCTGCGGATCTTTCAGCCTTATCGAATCACCGTTGCCGCGCCTGGCCACTAAATTAGCGTGGTGCGCTGACGTTTGCACAAGTGAGCCTTTCTTTCATTTGCCGTGAGCCAAGACCATGCCGTTCGATGCCGCTTCGCAGCCCCTGTCCTTACCCCGTTGGCGTAGCCTCAGTGCCGATGAGGGTGACTGTCGCCTGAGCCTGACCCTTGAGGGCCGCCCGCTGATTCAGCTCCACCTGGCACCGGGCGAGGTGCTTGCCGTGCAAGTGCTGGAGCTGTGCCGTGAGCGGCCGCAACAAGCGTTGTGGGCGGCCTGTTATTGGCTGTTTGCGCGCGATCCGGGTTGCCAGCGGCTTGAGTGGCATTTGCCCGACCCGGTGCCGCAGGCTCAGGCCAATGGTTTGTTGCTGGCCACTGAGCGAGCAGGTGTCTACCTCAGTGAGCGCACACTGTTCTGGCAGCTTCCGCAGCCTTGGTTGGGTGAGTCGGCTGTGGGGGTTTATCCGCAGCAGATGCAGATGAGCCATGGCAAGCGTCACCCGGTGCGAGCGCCCAAGCCGCGGGGTGAGGTGTATCGGCGTTTCGATGCGCGGCTGGGGGCGTGGGTGTCGCTGCGCACCTTGGAGATCGAGCAGGATCTGCAGCGTTACAACCGTTGGCAGAACAACCCGCGGGTGGCGCATTTCTGGCAGGAGCAGGGCAGCCTGGAGCAACACCGGGAGTACCTGGCCAAGCTTGAGGCTGACCCGCATACCTTGACCTTGATTGGCTGTTTCGACGATCAACCGTTCGCCTATTTCGAGGCCTATTGGGCCAAGGAAGACCGCATTGCGCCGTTCTACCCGGCTGACGACTATGACCGCGGTATCCACATGCTGGTAGGCGAAGAGAGCCATCGTGGGCCGCACAAGGTTGCCAGCTGGATGTCGGCGCTGGTGCACTACCTGTTCCTGGATGATCCGCGCACTCAGCGCGTGGTAGCCGAACCGCGGGCTGATAACGCGAAGATGATCGGCTATATGCAGAATCAGTGCTTCCACTGCGAGAAGGAGTTTGACTTCCCTCACAAGCGGGCAGCGCTGATGATCCTGGGGCGCGAGCGGTTTTTTGATCGGTGTGCGTTAGTCTGACCGCTGGGCGGGGTCGCCTGGCGACCCCTGAATGCCTCAAGCCAGGCGGCTGGCGGTCTTGCGGCAGTGGACCAGGGCATCACGGATCATGAAGTTGACCAGGGTCGGCGATACGCCGAGTTCCTTGGCGATGTCCTTCTGCGGCACGCCATGCAGGCGGTACATCTCAAAGGCATAGCGGGTGCGCTTGGGCAACTCGTTGAGCGCTTCAGCGATGTCTTCGAGCGTCGTCAGATTGATATGTTTGGCTTCTGGCGAGGCGTTCTGAATGACGACATTCATCCCTTCTTCCTCGCTACCGGAATAGCGCAGCTCCATCGCCTGCTTGCGATAGTGGTCGATCGCCAGGTTGCGCACGATCTGGAACAGGTAGCTCAGCTGAGCCTTGAAGGACGAGGTGATCTGCGGCGCGGTACTGAGCCGAAAGAATGCATCCTGCACCACATCCTCAGCGCGCGAACGGCAGCCAGTGATCCGTGCGGCGATTTTGACCAGAATGCTTCGGTTGTCGACGAATGCCTGCAGCAAGGGTGAATCGCACTTACCTGTGGATAGCTGTTCCGCCATGGAAATCACCTTGTCTCTTAAGGGGGAGGGAGCATCCTGTAACTGGATGCTTCCAACGACGTGCGACACGCTATTCCCAATGATAATTATTGTCAAATGCGAAATCGAATCAGTACGTATTCCGGTTGGTTCTATTCGCAACAGCGTGAAGCGGGTCACTTCTTGGTCCGTATCGTTGGTCTGCCATCGGATTGCCCGGGGGGGTGGTTCGGGTGGTGGGGTTTGTAGGTTGGGGGGCTTATCCAATTGATGTGGTGGCTTTTCGGGCCCCTTCCGCCCTTACGGCGGGTCACTTTTTTTCTTGGAAAAAAGTAACCAAAAACCGCTTGCTCCTGCATCCGGCCCTTCGCTGCGCTACGGGTTCCCTCGCTCCGGTCTTGCTCCGGGAGGACCGCGCTGTACGGCCCATCCTGGGCCTCAGCGCTTTCCGGCCATCCATGGCCTCCACCTCCCTGCGCAAGACCTGCGCTCGGCCTCCTGAAGTCGCTGGTAGATCAAGAGCCAGATCAAGATCAACAGCCAGGGCAACGGCGGGCGAATCGCTGCGCTCTCGCTTTGTTTATTTACCAGCGGAATTGTGGTGTGGCTGGCAGGGCTGCGCCCTGCGATTTGCATTGGCAGTCCCGGCCTCTTCGCGGGACAAGCCCGCTCCTACAGGGGTTGCGCCGAATTCAAAGTTTGCGCTGTACCTGTAGGAGCGGGCTTGCCCCGCGAAGAGGCCCGAATATCCACCACCTATGCCACTATCGAAAACAACGCCAGCCCAGACGCCACCCGTAACTTGGAGACCTCAGGAGGCCGTATGTGGGAGCCAGCGGTTTTTGGTTACTTTTCTCCAAGAAAAAAAGTGACCGCCGTAAGGGCGGAAGGGGCCAGCAGCGCCACCCCATCAAATGGATAAGCCCTCAACCTGCAAGCCCCAGCCCCAGCCCCATCTCACTCCACAATCCGTGAAGAACCTTAATTATTCCGTCCGCCAATCCGTTCCCCTGTGTACATCCGGCTGCCGAACGCTGCCCACCGACCTTGCGTGGCCGCGCCGGCGCGACTTACCCAGACACTGGCAGGAACACCCCATGACGGACGCCTTCGAACTCCCGCACTCGCTGGTCCAGGCCCTGGCGCAACGCGCCGCGCAGACCCCGGACAAGATCGCCTTGCGCTTTCTGGCCGACGATCCCCGCGAGCAGGCCGTGCTCAGCTACCGGGAGCTCGACCAGCGTGCACGCACCATCGCCGCTGCCTTGCAGGCCCGTGCCGGCTTCGGCGACCGTGCTGTGCTGTTGTTCCCCAGTGGTCCAGACTACGTGGCGGCGTTCTTCGGTTGCCTGTATGCCGGGGTGATCGCGGTACCGGCTTACCCGCCGGAGTCGGCCCGCCAGCACCATCAAGAGCGATTGCTGTCGATCATCGACGATGCCGAGCCGCGCCTGCTGCTGACTGTTACGGCCTTGCACGGCAGCCTGCAAGGCCTGGAAGCGCTGGCGGCGGACAACGGCCCTGAACTGCTGGCAGTGGACAGCCTGGACTCGGCGCTGGCCGCGAACTGGCGCGAGCCCGTGCTGAAGGCTGATGACGTCGCCTTCCTGCAGTACACCTCGGGCTCCACCGCATTGCCCAAGGGCGTGCAGGTCAGCCACGGCAATCTGGTGGCCAACGAACAGTTGATCCGCCAAGGTTTCGGCATCGACCTCAACCCCGACGACGTGATCGTCAGCTGGTTGCCGCTGTACCACGACATGGGCCTGATTGGCGGCCTGCTGCAGCCGATCTTCAGTGGCGTGCCGTGCGTATTGATGTCGCCGGGTTACTTCCTGGCCCGGCCGCAGCGCTGGTTGCAGGCCATCAGCGAGTATGGCGGCACCATCAGCGGTGGCCCCGACTTTGCCTATCGCCTGTGCAGCGAGCGGGTTAGCGAGGCCTCGTTGGCCGGGCTCGACCTGAGCCGCTGGCGCGTGGCCTATTCCGGCTCCGAGCCGATCCGCCAGGACAGCCTGGCGACGTTCGCCGACAAGTTCCAGGCCAGCGGCTTCGACCCGCAAAGCTTCTTCGCCAGCTACGGCCTGGCCGAAGCCACCCTGTTCGTCAGCGGCAGCCGCCGTGGCCAGGGCATCGCCGCGCTGCAACTGGACGCCGAAGCCTTCGCCGCCAACCGCGCCGAGCCGGGCAAAGGCAGCGTGCTGATGAGCTGCGGCTACCCGCAGCCCGGTCACCCGGTACGTGTTGTCGAGCCGCAGCACTTGCAGGTGCTGGGCGACAACCAGGTCGGCGAAATCTGGGCGGGTGGCCCGAGCATCGCCCTGGGTTACTGGCGCAACCCAGAAGCCAGCGCCCGTACCTTCGTTGCAATGGACGGCCAGACCTGGCTGCGCACCGGCGACCTGGGCTTCATGCGCGAGGGCGAGGTGTTTGTCACCGGGCGACTGAAAGACATGCTGATCGTGCGCGGTCAGAACCTGTACCCGCAGGATCTTGAAAAAACCCTTGAACGCGAAGTCGAGGTGCTGCGCAAAGGCCGGGTGGCCGTGTTTGCCGTCGAGCAGCGCGGCGAGGAGGGCATCGGCGTGGCAGTGGAGATCAGCCGCAATGTGCAAAAGGCAATCAAGCCCCAGGACCTGATCAAGACCCTGCGCCAGGTGATCGCCGACGCCTGCCGCCAGGCCCCGGCCGTGGTCCTGCTGCTGAACCCGGGCGCGTTGCCCAAGACTTCCAGTGGCAAGCTGCAGCGCTCGGCCTGTCGCCTGCGTATGGACGATGGCAGCCTGGACTGCTACGCGCGCTTCCCTGACCTGAACGAAACCGGTGCAAGCGCGGCTGTTGGCGATGAGCTGCAGGCGCGCATCGCCGCTGTGTGGCGCGATATCCTCAAGGTTGAGGCGGTTGCGGCAGACGACCACTTCCTGCTGCTGGGCGGCAACTCCATCGCCGCCACCCAGGCCAGCGCGCGTCTGGCCGATGAGCTGGGTGTCAACCTGAGCCTGCGCACCTTGTTCGAAGCGCCGGTACTGGCCGATTACCGTAACGCTGTGGCGTCGATCATCGCCGAGGGCGCTGCTGGCACCGCCACCATCGCAACGCTGGAGCGCACTCAGGCCTTGCCCCAGTCGCTGGCGCAGAACCGCTTGTGGCTCATGTGGCAGTTGCAGCCGCAATCGGCGGCCTACAACATCCCGGCCGGCCTGCAACTGCGCGGCGAGCTGGACGAAAGCGCGTTGGAAGCGGCGTTCGAGGCGCTGGTGGCACGCCACGAATCCCTGCGCACGGTATTCAGCGAAGAAAACGGCGAGGCCCTGCAACGCATCTTGCCGAAGCAGTCGTTCAGCCTGCGCCGTCTGGACCTCGAAGGCCAAACCCTCGAGCAGGTCACCGACCAGCGTGAAGCCGAGGCCCGTCAGCCGTTCGACCTGACCCAAGGCCCATTGCTACGCGTGACCCTGGCACGCCTGGACGACGAAGACCATCAGCTATGGGTGACCCTGCACCACATCGTCGCTGACGGCTGGTCGCTGAACATCCTGCTGGATGAATTCGCCAAGCTTTACGCTGCCCGTTGTCAGGGCCTGGAGGCCAACCTGGCACCGCTGACCCTGGGTTACGCCGACTATGGCACCTGGCAGCGCCAATGGCTGGCCGGCGGTGAAGCCGAACGCCAACTGCAGCACTGGAAGGCACAGTTGGGTGATGAACTGCCGGTGCTCGACCTGTGCACCGACCACCCCCGCGCCAGCCAGCGCGAGCACAGTGCTGCGCGGTTCAACCTCAAGGTGCCGGCCAAGCTCGCTGACGCACTCAAGGGCCTGGCCCGCGAACAGCAGGCCAGCCTGTTCATGGTCCTGCTGGCCGGTTGGCAGGCACTGCTGCACCGCTACAGCGGCCAGGCTGACATCCGTGTCGGTGTGCCCAACGCCAACCGCCCGCGCCTGGAAGCCCAGGGTATGGTCGGCTTCTTCATCAATACCCAGGTACTGCGCGCGCAGCTCGATGGCCGCCTGCCATTCACGCAGTTGCTGGCCCAAGTGCGCCAGGCCACCCTTGAGGCGCAGGCTAACCAGGATCTGCCGTTCGAACAGCTGGTCGAAGCCCTGCCTGAAGCCCGTGAGCAAGGTCTGTTCCAGGTCATGTTCAACCACCAGCAACGCGACCTGTCGGCCCTGCGTCGCCTGCCGGGGTTGTTGGCCGAGGAGCTGCCGTGGCACAGCCGTGAAGCCAAGTTCGACCTTCAGTTGCACAGTGAAGAAGACCATCAGGGCCGCCTGAGCCTGGCCTTTGACTATGCCGCCGAGCTGTTCGACGCCAGCACCGTCAAACGTCTGGCCCATCACCTGCTGGCGCTGCTCGAACAGGTGTGCGCAGCGCCGCAGCGGGTGCTGGGCGAGGTGCAATTGCTCGACCAACCTGGCCGCGCGCAACTGCTGGGTTGGGGCCAGGCACCGGCCAGCGCACCGCAGCACCTGCTGGTCGAGCAACTCAATCAGCAGGCACGCCTGACCCCGCAGCGCACTGCCCTGGCCTGGGACGGCGGTAGCCTCGACTACGCCGAACTGCACCAGCAGGCCAACCGCCTGGCGCACTACCTGCGCGACAAAGGCGTCGGCCCCGACACCTGCGTAGCGATCGCCATCGAGCGTTCACCGCAGTTGCTGGTGGGCCTGCTGGCGATCCTCAAGGCCGGCGGCGCCTATGTGCCGCTAGACGTTGACTACCCGGCCGAACGCCTGGCCTACATGCTCGCCGACTGCAACGCCGGCCTGTTGCTGAGCCACAGCAGCCAGCTGGGCAAGCTGCCGCAGGTCGACGGGGTCAGCGCCATCGCCCTCGACCAGCTGCACCTGGACAGCTGGCCCAGCCACGCGCCTGGCCTGCACCTCTGCGGCGACAATTTGGCGTACGTGATCTACACCTCCGGCTCCACCGGCCAGCCCAAGGGCGTGGGCAATACCCATGCGGCGCTGGCCGAGCGCTTGCAGTGGATGCAGGCCACCTACGCGCTGAATGACAGCGACGTGCTGATGCAGAAGGCGCCGATCAGCTTCGATGTGTCGGTGTGGGAATGCTTCTGGCCGCTGGTGACCGGCTGCACACTGGTACTTGCCGGCCCCGGCGAACACCGTGATCCACAGCGCATTGCCGCGCTGGTGCAGGCCCATGGCGTGACCACGCTGCACTTCGTGCCGCCGCTGTTACAGGTGTTCGTCCAGGAGCCGCAGGCGGGTGCCTGCAGCAGCCTGCGCCGGTTGTTCTCCGGTGGCGAAGCGCTCTCTGCCACGCTGCGTGACCGCGTGCTGCAAGTGCTGCCGCAGGTGCAGTTGCACAACCGCTACGGCCCGACCGAAACCGCCATCAACGTCACCCACTGGCACTGCCAGGCGGCGGATGGCGAGCGCTCGCCAATCGGCCGGCCGCTGGGCAATGTGGTGTGCCGTGTGCTGGACGATGAGCTTGAGCTGACCGCCCCCGGCGTGCCGGGCGAGCTGTACCTCGGTGGGGCGGGCCTGGCCCGTGGCTACCTTGGCCGCCCCGGCCTTACTGCCGAGCGCTTCGTGCCCCAGGCCGACGGGCACGGCGAGCGTCTGTACCGCAGCGGCGACCGTGCCCGCTGGCAGGTGCAGCTTGAGGCGCTGGAATACCTCGGTCGCCTCGACCAGCAGGTAAAGGTGCGTGGTTTCCGCGTCGAGCCTGAGGAAGTGCAGGCCTGCCTGCTGGCACAGGCAGGTGTGGAGCAGGCGCTGGTGCTGATTCACAAGGATGCCGTTGGCGCGCAACTGGTGGGTTATTACCGTGGCAGTGCGCAGCCCGGCGAAGTCCTGGCCGTGCTGGCCGAGCAACTGCCCGCGTACATGGTGCCGGCGCAGCTCATCCAGCTGGCACAGCTGCCACTGGGCCCCAGCGGCAAGGTCGACCGTAAGGCGCTGCCGGCCCCGGTGTGGCAGCAACGCGAACATGTCGAGCCGCAAACCGAGTTGCAGCAACAGGTCGCCGCCATCTGGCGCGAGGTGCTGAACCTGCCGCGCGTCGGTCTGCAGGATGACTTCTTCGCCTTGGGCGGACACTCGCTGCTGGCCACCCAGATCGTCTCGCGCAGCCGCCAGGCCTGCGATGTCGAGCTGCCGCTCAAGGCCCTGTTCGAAGCCAGTGAGCTGGGCGCCTTCTGTGCCGAGATCGCTCGCATCCGCGCGGCCGGCGAGCGCAACCTGCAAGGCGCAATCGCTCGCGTCGACCGCCGTCAGGCCGTAGCGCTGTCGTACTCGCAGCAGCGCATGTGGTTCCTCTGGCAAATGGAGCCGGACAGCCCCGCATACAACGTCGGCGGTATGGCGCGCCTGCGCGGTACCCTGCATGTGGACGCCTTCGAGCGTGCGCTGCAGGCGCTGATCGTGCGCCACGAAACCCTGCGTACCACCTTCCCCAGCATCGACGGCGTGCCGTATCAGTGCGTGGCCGAAGACAGTGGCCTGCACCTCGACTGGCAAGACTCCAGCGCCTTGCCCATTGATGCCCGCCAGCAACGCCTGCAACAACTGGCCGACGACCAGGCGCACCAGCCGTTTGACCTGGAGCGCGGCCCGTTGCTGCGCGCCTGCCTGGTCAAGGCCGACGAGCGCGAGCACTACGTCGTGCTGACCCTGCACCATATCGTCACCGAAGGCTGGGCCATGGACATCTTCGCCCGCGAGCTGGGCGAACTGTACGAAGCCTTTGTCGATGACCGCGAGTCACCGCTGGCGCCGCTGCCGGTGCAATACCTTGACTACAGCGTGTGGCAACGGCAATGGCTGGAAAGCGGCGAGGGCGCTCGCCAATTGGCCTACTGGAAGGACCGCCTGGGCGATGAGCACCCGGTGCTGGCGTTGCCTGCCGACCGCCCGCGGCCGGCAGTACAGAGCCACCGCGGTGAGTTGTACCGCTTCGAACTCGACCCGGCGCTGGTCGCCCGTGTGCATGCCTTCAACAGCCAGCGCGGCCTGACCCTGTTCATGACCATGACCGCCACCCTGGCCGCTTTGCTACACCGCTACAGCGGCCAGCGTGACCTGCGCATCGGTGCGCCGGTGGCCAATCGCATCCGCCCGGAAAGCGAAGGCCTGATCGGCGCCTTCCTCAATACCCAGGTGCTCCGCTGCGAGCTGGACGGTCAGATGACCGCCAACGCGCTGCTGGAGCAGATGCGCCAGGCCGCCATCGAAGGCCAGTCGCACCAGGACCTGCCGTTCGATCAGTTGGTGGAAGCTTTGCAACCGCCGCGCAGTAGCGCCTACAACCCGCTGTTCCAGGTGATGTGCAACGTGCAGCGCTGGGCCTTCCAGCAAAGCCGCACACTGGCCGGCATGCAGGTGGATTATCTGGTCAACGACGCCAGTGCCACCAAGTTCGACCTGTACCTGGAAGTCACCGACCTCGACGGCCGCCTGGGTTGCTGCCTGACCTACAGCCGCGACCTGTTCGACGAGCCCCGCATCGCGCGCATGGCCGAGCACTGGCAGCAGCTGCTGGTCGGCTTGCTGGACAACCCGCAGCAGCGCCTGTGCGAGCTACCGATGCTCGGCAGCGCCGAACAGCAGGTGCTGGCCGGCCAGTTGCAGGGCGAGCACGGCTTCGACCTCGAGCAGACCCTGCACGGCCTGTTCGCCGCCCAGGCGGCGCGCACGCCAGAGGCTGGCGCGCTGACCTTCGCCGGCCAGCACATGAGCTATGCCGAACTCGATCAGCAGTCCAACCGCCTGGCCCGCGCCCTGCGCGAGCGTGGCGTCGGCCCGCAGGTACGCGTGGGCCTGGCGCTGGAGCGCTCGTTGGAAATGGTCGTCGGTCTGCTGGCCATTCTCAAGGCCGGCGGCGCCTACGTGCCACTCGACCCCGAGTACCCGCTCGACCGCCTGCGCTACATGATCGAAGACAGCCGCATCGGCTTGCTGCTCAGCCAGCGTGAGCTGCTGCAAACCCTGGGCGAGCTGCCTGAGGGCGTGGCCCGCTGGAGCCTGGAAGACGATGCCGCCTGCCTGGTGGCGTACAGCGATGCGCCTCTGGACAACCTCAACCTGCCGCAGCACCAGGCTTACCTGATCTACACCTCCGGCTCCACCGGCAAGCCCAAGGGCGTGGTGGTCAGCCATGGCGAATTCGCCATGCACTGTCAGGCGGTAATCGCGGCGTTCGGCATGCGCAGCGATGATTGCGAGCTGCATTTCTATTCGATCAACTTCGACGCTGCCAGCGAGCGCCTGTGGGTGCCGTTGCTGTGCGGTGCCCGTGTGGTACTGCGCGCCCAGGGTCAGTGGGGCGCCGAGGACATCTGCCAGCTGGTGCGCGAGCAGCAGGTGAGCATTCTGGGCTTTACCCCCAGCTATGGCAGCCAGCTGGCTCAATACCTGAGCGGGCAGGGCGAACAACTGCCGGTGCGCCTGGTGATCACCGGTGGCGAAGCGCTGACCGGTGAGCACCTGCAGCGTATTCGCCAGGCCTTTGCGCCGCAGCAGTTCTTCAACGCCTACGGCCCGACCGAAACCGTGGTCATGCCGCTGGCCTGCCTGGCGCCTGAGGTATTGCCAGCGGACCTCGGCAGTGTGCCGATCGGCCGCGTCATCGGTAGCCGCACGGCCTACATCCTCGACGAAGACCTTGCCCTGTTGCCGCAAGGTGGCATTGGCGAACTGTACGTTGGCGGCGCCGGCCTGGCCCAGGGCTATCACGACCGCCCGGGCCTCAGTGCCGAGCGCTTCGTCGCCGACCCGTTCAGCCGCGAAGGTGGCCGCTTGTATCGCACTGGCGACCTGGTGCGGCTGGGCACTGACGGCTTGGTCGAGTACGTCGGGCGTGCCGACCAGCAGGTAAAGATCCGCGGCTTCCGCATCGAACTGGGCGAGATCGAGAGCCGCTTGCAGGCCCATGCCGATGTCGACGAGGCCGTGGTGCTGGCCCTCGACCTGCCGGGTGGCAAGCAGTTGGTGGGTTATCTGGTGTGCAAGCAGGCCAGCGCCGGTAGCGAGGCGCAAAGCCTGCTGCGTGAAGCAGTGAAAGCCGATGCCCGCCAGCACCTGCCGGATTACATGGTGCCTGCGCACCTGGTGCTGCTCGACTGCCTGCCGCTGATGGGTAACGGCAAGCTCGACCGCCGTGCGCTGCCGCTGCCGGACCTGGAACAAGCGCGTCAACAGTACCAGGCCCCTGGTAGCGAGGTGGAAACGCAACTGGCACAGATCTGGCGCGATGTGCTCAACGTTGCCCGGGTGGGTGTGCAGGACAACTTCTTCGAACTGGGCGGCGACTCGATCCTGTCGATCCAGGTGGTCAGCCGGGCCCGTCAGGCCGGCTTGCAATTCACCCCGCGTGACCTGTTCCAGCACCAGACCATCCAGACCCTGGCGGCCGTGGTTCAGCACAGCGAAGCCGCGAGCACGGTCGAACAGGGGCTGCGTCAGGGCAAGAGCGGGCTGACGCCGATCCAGCACTGGTTCTTCGACAGCGAAGTGCCGCAGCCGCAGCACTGGAACCAGGCGGTGTTGCTGGAGGCGCGTCAAGCGCTGGATGAGGCGCTACTGGAGCAGGCCCTGGCTATGCTGGTGCAGCACCACGACAGCCTGCGCCTGCGCTTCTGCGAGGCCCGTGACCGCTGGCAGGCGGAGTACGCCCAACCTGACGCCAGGCAATTGCTGTGGACCGCCACCGTCGCCGATTTCGCCGATTGCCAGGCGCTGTACACCGACCTGCAGCGCAGCCTCGACCTGCAACAAGGCCCGCTGCTGCGCGCCTTGCTGGTGCGTGACGGGCAGGGCAGCCAGCGCCTGTTGCTGGCGATCCATCACCTGGTGGTCGATGGCGTGTCCTGGCGGGTACTGCTGGAAGACCTGCAGGCGCTTTACCGTGGTCAGCCGCTGCCAGCCAAGACTCATGCCATGGGCGACTGGGCTGCGCGTCTGGCCAGTTACGCCGGCAGCGATTCGCTGCGCGACGAACTGAGCTGGTGGCAAGGCCAACTGGGCGGCGTGCGCCGCGAGCTGCCGTGTGATCATCCGCAGGGCGGCAACCTGCACCGCCACGCCCAGACCCTGGCCATCGGCCTGGACGTGGAGCAGACCCGGCAACTGCTGCAACAGGCCCCGGCGGCCTATCACACCCAGGTCAACGACCTGCTTTTGACTGCACTGGCACGTGCCTTGAGTCGCTGGAGCGGCGATGAGGAAGTGCTGGTACAGCTCGAAGGTCACGGCCGTGACGGGCTGTTCGAAGACATGGACCTGACCCGCAGCGTCGGCTGGTTCACCAACGCCTACCCGCTGAGCCTGCGCCCGCTGCCAGGCGAGGACGACGCGGCGCGGGCCGGTTCGATCAAACGCATCAAGGAACAACTGCGCCAGGTGCCGCACAAGGGCCTGGGCTACGGCGTACTGCGCTATCTGGCCGACCCGTCCGGGCGCGAGCAGCTGGCGGCCTTGCCGCAGGCGCGTATCACCTTCAACTACCTGGGCCAGTTCGACCAGCAGTTCGACAGCGCGGCGCTGTTCCAGCCGCTGGAGACGCCGGCTGGTCTGGCGCATGACCTCGATGCACCACTGCCAAACTGGCTGAGCGTCGATGGCCAGGTGTATGGCGGTGCCTTGCAACTGCGCTGGACCTTCAGCGCCGAGCGCTATGAGCCGCAGACCATTGCCCGGCTGGCAGAGGCCTATCGCCAGGAGCTGCTGGCGCTGGTCGCGCATTGCCTGGCCGATGGCAACGGCAGCTTCACCCCATCGGACTTCCCGCTGGCGCACCTGACCCAGGAACAGATCGACGCACTGCCGGTACCGGCTGCGCAGATCGAGGACGTTTACCCGCTGACGCCGATGCAGGAAGGTATGCTCCTGCACACCCTGCTGGAGCCGGGCACCGGCCTCTACTACATGCAAGACCGCTACCGCATCAACAGTGCCCTGGACCCTGAACGTTTCGCCCAAGCCTGGCAGGCCGTGGTGGCGCGCCACGAAGCGTTGCGCGCATCGTTCAGCTGGAACAGCGGCGAGGCGATGCTGCAGATCATCCACAAGCCGGGCACGCTGGCGGTGGACTACCAGGACTGGCGCGGCCTTGCTGACGAGGCCCAGGAGCAGCGCCTGCAGGCCCTGCACCAGCAGGAGCGCGAGGCCGGTTTTGCCCTGCTCAGCGAAGCACCGTTCCACTTGCGCCTGGTGCGCGTGGCCGACGAGCGCTACTGGTTCATGATGAGCAACCACCACATCCTCATTGATGCCTGGTGCCGCTCGCTGTTGATGAACGACTTCTTCGAGGTTTACCAGGCCCTCGGCGACGGTCGCCAGGCCCAGCTGTCGGTGCCGCCGCGTTACCGCGACTACATCGGCTGGTTGCAACGCCAGGGCCTGGATGATGCACGCGCCTGGTGGCAGGCCAACCTGGCCGGCTTCGAACGCGCCACGGCCATCCCTAGCGACCGCCCGCTGCGCCATGACCACGCCGGTAGCGGCATGGTCGTCGGCGACTGCTACACCCGGCTGGACGTGAGCGCAGGCGTGCGCCTGCGCGAACTGGCCCAGGCCCACCAGCTTACCGTCAACACCTTCGCCCAGGCCGCCTGGGCCCTGGTGCTGGCACGCTACAGTGGCGACCGCGACGTGGCCTTTGGCGTGACCGTGGCCGGGCGCCCGGTAAGCATGCCGCAGATGCAGCGCACCGTCGGCTTGTTCATCAACAGCGTTGCCCTGCGTGTGCAGTTGCCCGTGTCGGGTGAGCGTTGCAGTGTGCGTCAGTGGCTGCAGGGCCTGCTGCAAAGCAACATGGAGCTGCGCGAGTACGAGTACCTGCCGCTGGTGGCGATTCAGGAGTGCAGCGAGCTGCCCAAGGGCCAGCCGCTGTTCGACAGCCTGTTCGTGTTCGAGAACGCGCCGGTGGAAACCGCCGTGCTCGACCACGCCCAGCACCTGAACGCCAGCTCCGACTCGGGCCGTACCCACACCAACTTCCCGCTGACGGCAGTGTGCTACCCGGGTGACGATTTGGGCCTGCACCTGTCGTTCGACCAACGCTACTTCGACTACCCGACCGTCGAGCGCCTGCTGGCCGAGTTCAAGCGCCTGTTGCTGGCGCTGGTGGAGGGCTTCGACGGCGAGGTCAGCGCTCTGCCGCTGTTGGGGGCAGAAGAACAGCGCTTCCTGCTGCAAGATTGCAACCGCACCGAGCGGGCTTATCCGCTGGAACAGAGCTACATCGCGCAGTTCGAGGCGCAGGTGGCCGCCCACCCGGAACGTACCGTGGCCCGCTGCCTGGCGGCCTCCTACGACTATGCCGGGCTGAACCTGGCGGCCAACCGCCTGGGCCACGCCTTGATCTCGGCCGGCGTAAAGGTGGACCAACCGGTGGCGCTGCTGGCCGAGCGCGGGTTGCCGCTGCTGGGCATGATCGTCGGCAGCTTCAAGGCCGGCGCCGGCTACCTGCCGCTGGACCCAGGGCTGCCGGCGGCGCGCCTGCAGAGCATCATCCAGCTCAGCCGTACCCCGGTGCTGGTGTGCAGTGCAGCCTGTGCCGAGCAAGGCCGGCAGTTGCTGGCCGAGTTGGACGTTGCGCTACGGCCGCAGCTGCTGGTTTGGGAAGACACCCAGGCCAGCCCGGTTGCCAGCCACAACCCTGGCATTCACAGTGGGCCGGACAACCTTGCCTATGTGATCTACACCTCAGGCTCCACCGGCTTGCCGAAAGGGGTGATGGTGGAGCAGCGTGGCATGCTCAACAACCAACTGAGCAAGGTGCCGTACCTGGCCCTGAGCGAGCACGACGTGATCGCCCAGACCGCCTCGCAAAGCTTCGACATTTCGGTGTGGCAGTTCCTTGCCGCGCCGCTGTTCGGCGCCAAGGTGGAGATCGTGCCGAATGCCATCGCCCATGATCCGCAGGGCCTGCTGGCGCATGTGCAAGCCACCGGCATCACTGTGCTGGAAAGCGTGCCGTCGCTGATCCAGGGCATGCTGGCCAACGACCACCAGACCCTCGACGGCCTGCGCTGGATGCTGCCGACCGGCGAAGCCATGCCACCGGAGCTGGCCGCGCAGTGGCTGCAGCGTTACCCACAGATCGGCTTGGTCAACGCCTACGGCCCGGCAGAATGCTCCGATGACGTGGCGTTCTTCCGCGTCGATGCCGCGTCGACCCAAGGCAGCTACCTGCCGATCGGCACGCCGACCGACAACAACCGCCTGTACCTGTTTGGCGAAGAGCAGGCACTGGTGCCGTTGGGCGCAGTGGGTGAGCTGTGCGTTGCGGGCACCGGCGTGGGCCGTGGCTATGTCGGCGACCCGGTGCGCACTGCCCTGGCGTTCATCCCCCATCCCCATGGTGCTGCGGGCGAGCGCCTGTACCGTACCGGTGACCTGGCGCGGCAGCGCCCGGACGGTGTGCTGGAGTACGTCGGGCGCATCGGCCACCAGGTGAAGATACGCGGCTACCGCATCGAGCTTGGCGAGATCGAAGCCCGCCTGCACGAACAGGCGCAAATCCGCGATGCAGCGGTGGGCGTACAGGAAGGCGCCAACGGCAAGCATCTGGTCGGTTACCTGGTGGCACACCAGGGGATCGCCGCCGATGCCGCATTGCTGGAGCAGATCAAGCAACGCCTGCGTGCCGAGTTGCCGGAGTACATGGTGCCGCTGCACTGGGGCTGGTTCGACAGCCTGCCGCACAATGCCAACGGCAAGCTCGACCGCAAGGCGCTGCCGGCCATCGACATCGGCGGCCAGCACAGCCAGGCCTACCAGGCGCCGCGCAATGAGCTGGAGGACGTGTTGGCGGGTATCTGGGCCGATGTGCTGAAGGCCGAGCGGGTAGGGGTGCACGACAACTTCTTCGAGCTGGGCGGGCATTCGCTGCTGGCCACGCAGATCGCCTCGCGGGTGCAGAAGCAGCTGCAGCTGAACGTGCCGCTGCGGGCGATGTTCGAGTGCAGCACGGTGGAGGAGCTGGCCGAGTATGTGCAGGGGTTGCAGGGCAGTGCGCTGGATGACGACAAGGTTGATCGGCTTAGTGATCTGATGGCGCAACTCGAAGGGCTGTAGAAAGTCGGGGTCGCAAAGCGCCCCCGACTTTCTCAAATCAATCCAAAGCCCGCCCGACCCGCCACTCAAGCGGGAAACGAACTATTGGGGCTGCCCAGGGGTGGAGAGCATCGCGAGGCCCCTTCTGGAGGGTAGGCATGACGTTCAGACGAGTCGCCTTCCCGGCGATTTAATCGAGCAGCCCGGGCTGTCGTCGGTGGCCGGGGCTTGGGCTAAATCAGCTCGCGGCTGTTTCGTCTTTGAGGGATGACTGGGCCCTGTGGTCCCGCTTCCTATCGCTAAGGACGCATCGCATGAATGCCGAAAACTCGTTGAAACTCGCTCGCCGCTTTATCGAACTGCCGCCGGAAAAACGCCGTTTGTTCCTGGCTGGGCTACAGGCAGAGGGCGTCGACTTTTCCGTGTTTCCGATCCCTGCCGATGTTGCCTGCGATGAGCGCGATGGGTTGTCCTATGCCCAGCGACGCATGTCGTTTCTCTGGCAGTTGGACCCGCAGGGCGCGGCCTACAACCTGCCCATGGCCGTGCGCCTGCAAGGCCAGCTCGACCGCCCAGCCCTGCAGCAGGCGTTCGATCGTCTGGTCGCGCGCCACGAGAGCCTGCGTACGCGCCTGCGCACCCAGGGCGAGCACCTGTACCAGGACGTTGTCGCCGCACAGGCAGTCGCCATCGTCGAGCATGACCTAACCGCCTTGGCAATGGCGCAACGCGAGGCCCGTGTCGCGTCTCTGGCCGAAGCCGAAGCGCAGGCACCTTTCAACCTGCTGCAGGGACCGCTGCTGCGCGTGAACCTGCTGCAACTGGCCACCGACGAGCACGTGTTGCTGCTTACCCTGCACCACATCGTTGCCGACGGCTGGTCGCTGAATGTACTGATCGACGAGTTCGTGCGTTTGTACGATGCCGCGTGTCAGCGCAGCGAAGCGATCCTGCCGGCTCTGCCCATCCAGTACCGCGACTATGCGCTGTGGCAACGCAGCTGGCTGGAAGCCGGTGAGCAGGAGCGTCAGCTGAGCTACTGGCGCGACAAACTGGGTGATGATCATGCCGTGCTGGAGTTGCCGTTCGACCATCCGCGTGTTGGTGCACAGAGCCACCGCGGCGCACGGCGCGAGTTGCAGATCGATCCGGCGCTCGCCGAGCGTCTCAGGGCGTTGGCCAGTGCCCAGGGCGTCACCCTGTTCATGGTGCTGCTGGCATCGTTCAAGCTGCTGCTGCAACGCTACAGTGGCCAGCGCGCGATCCGCGTCGGCGTTCCGGTCGCCAACCGTCACCGTACCGAAGTCGAGGGCTTGATCGGCTGCTTCATCAACACCCAGGTGCTGCATACCGATATCGACCCGCTCATGGATGTGAGCCAACTGCTCGGCCGGGTCAAGGACACCGCCCTCGGGGCCCAGGCGCACCAGGACCTGCCGTTCGAGCGCCTGGTCGAGGCGCTCGACCTGGACCGCAGCAGCGCGCAGAGCCCGTTGTTCCAGGTGCTGTTCAACCATCAGGCGGCTATCGCCGACGCCGGTCAGGTCCGCCTTGGTAGCGGGCTGACGCTGGAAAAGGTCGCCCTGGACAAGCACAGCGCTCGCTTCGACTTATCCCTCGACACTTATGAAAGCGCCGGGCGTCTGCACGCTGTGCTCACCTATGCGCTGGATGTCTTCGAAGAAACCACGATCATCGGTTTCGGCGAAGACTGGCTGCGACTGCTCGATGGGCTGACCCAATCATCCGCCACTCCGGTTGGCGAGCTGCCCTTGGCGACTCAGGCGGCGAACTGGGTGGAGCAGCAAGCTGCCGGTTCGCCAGAGCCCGACCTGTGCGTTCATCACCTGATCGAAACGGCCGCCAAGCGCAACTTGCAGGGCCTGGCAGCGAGCGCAGACGCCGGTCGGATCAGCTATGCCACTTTGCAGGCACGCTCGGATGCCCTGGCTCAGGCACTGCTCGATCGTGGCGTACAGGTGGACCAGCGGGTCGGCGTGGTGGCCGACCGCTCCTGCGAGATGCTTATCGGCATCCTGGCCGTGCTCAAGGCCGGGGCCGCCTACCTGCCGCTGGACCCTGACCAGCCCCAGTCTCGCATCAACTTCATGCTTGCCGATAGCGCGGTCAACTGGGTGCTTGGCCGAGCAGGGCAGATCAGCCTGCCCCAAGGCGTGACGGCGATCGCCCTCGAGGGCGACTACCCGCCAGCGTCGGCGCCCAAGGTGGCGGTCCATGCAGACAACCTTGCCTATGTCATCTACACCTCCGGCACCACTGGCAAGCCCAAGGGCGTCGCGGTCAGCCACGGCGCCTTGGTCAACTATGTGCGCGGCGTGAGCCAACGCCTGCCAATGGACCAGATCAGCAGCCTGGCGATGGTCACCACGCCTGCGGCCGACCTTGGCCACACCATGCTGTTCGGTGCGCTGTGCTACGGCAAGACCCTGCACATGCTGCCCAAGGAGACGGTGCTCGACGCCGAGGTCTTCGCCGCCTACCTGCAGACCCATGCCATCGATGCACTGAAAATCGTCCCCTCGCACTTGCAGGCCATGCTCGCCGCCGGCGCCGAGGCCTTGCCACGGCGCTGCCTGGTGGTCGGGGGCGAAGCCTGCAGCGCGGCACTTCTGGGCCGGATCAAGGCTTTGGCGCCCGGCCTCGACGTGATCAACCACTACGGCCCTACCGAAACCACGGTCGGTGTCCTTACCCATGCCCTGCAGGATCTGCCGCTGCTCGGCCAGCCCCTGGAAAACCTGCGCGCCCATGTGCTGGACAGCTGTCTGCAACCGGTGCCCGGCAAGGCCAGGGGAGAGCTCTATATCGCCGGTGCAGGGCTTGCGCGTGGCTACCTGGGCCAGGCGGCGCTCACCGCCGAGCGTTTCGTGCCCGACCCCAGCGGTACCGAAGGTGCGAGGATGTACCGTAGCGGCGACTGGATACGCCTGGATGCTGACGGTGAACGCGTTTTCGCCGGACGTATCGATGGCCAGGTGAAGATTCGCGGCTACCGCGTCGAACTGGCCGAGCTTGATACCTGTCTGCGGCAGTTGCCGGGGATCGAAAGCGCCGTTGTGCGAGTGGTTGGCGAAGACGCCGATCGGCAGCTGGCCGCCTACCTGGTCCCCCAGCGCTGGCCAGCACAGGACGAGGCCCGTCAAGCCGTCGTCGACGGCATTCGGGCCGCGCTGAAGCTGGCCCTGCCCGAGCATCTGGTGCCGCATTACCTGATGCTGCTGGAGCGTCTGCCAGTGACCCTCAACGGCAAGGTCGACGTCAAGGCGCTGCCTGAACCGGTCGCTGTCACGGCCGTTTACCGCGCTCCAGAGACAGTGCTGCAGAGCCAGGTCGCGGCCATCTGGGCCGACGTGCTGCAACAGAACCAGGTCGGCCTCGACGACAACTTCTTCGCCTTGGGTGGGCATTCGTTGCTGGCTACCCAGGTAGTCTCGCGGATCAGGCAGCAACTGCGCCTGGACGTGGCCTTGCGGGTGCTCTTCGACACTGCCGACCTGGCCGGTTTCGCCGAAGCGCTGCAGGGGCTGGAGCAGGTCGCCGGAGGGGAAATCCAGGCCCTGGACCGGACGACCGCGCTGCAGGTTTCGCATGCTCAGTATCGCCAGTGGATGTTCTGGAAGCTGCACCCGCAGAGCACCGCCTACAACACCCCCCTGGCCGTACGCTTGCAAGGTCAGGTGGACCGCGCCGCCATACAGGCCGCGTTCGATGCGCTGGTGATGCGCCACGAATCCCTGCGCACGGTCTTTGAAGAGCATGACGGCATCCCCCTGCAGCGCGTACTGCCCGCAGCATCGCCGATCATCGAATTTCATGACCTCAGTGCGGCGGACGGCCAGGCGCTGCAGCAGCGCATACAGGACGAAGCGCTCACCCCCTTCGACCTCGAACAGGGTCCACTGATCCGGGTCAAGCTGTTCCAGGGTGGCTCGCAGGAGCAAGTGCTGACCGTGCTGTTGCACCACATCGTCTCGGACGGCTGGTCCATGAGCGTCATGGTCCGCGAGCTGGCTGCCGTCTACAACGCTCACACCACCGGGCAGCCGCTCGAACGCCAGGCGCTGGCAGTGCAATACGCCGATTACGCCGCCTGGCAGCGCGAACGTCTGGCCTCGGGCGAGCTGCAGGCTCAGCTGGCATTCTGGAAAGCCACGCTGGAAGACGATTTTGCAGTCCTCGAGCTGCCTGCCGACCGTATTCGTCCTCAGGTCCAAAGCTATCGAGGCGGGCGCGTGGATGTGCTCCTGCCAGCCGCGCTCACGGCCGATCTGCAGCGCCTGGCGGTTGCCGCCAATGCCACGCTGTTCCATGTGTTCCTGGCCTCGTTCGCACTGCTGCTGTCGCGCTACAGCGGACGCGAAACGCTCAACATCGGCATCCCGGTGACCAACCGCAATCGCCTCGAGCTGGAAGGTCTGATCGGTTTCTTCGTCAACACGCTGGTCGCTCGCGTGGCGGTCGACCCGTTGCAGTCCTTCAGGCACTTGCTGCTGGCGGTCAAGGAGACCACCCTGCAGGCTCAGGCGAACAAGGACATCCCCTTCGACGTACTGGTGGAAGCGCTCAAGCCCGAGCGGGGCTTGGGCCACAACCCGCTGTTCCAGGTCATGTACAACCACCTGAGCAATCTTGGCGAGCGGGTCTCCGGCGACAGCGTGCAAGGGCTGAGCGTCGAGGAGGTCGACCTGGTCGAGCACACCACGCAGTTCGACCTGTCGCTGGACACCCTCGAACGCAGCGATGGCGTGATCGCCTCCTTCGGCTATGCATCGGACCTGTTCGACGTCGAGCGGATCGAGCGCCTGGCATCGGTCTGGGTCAACCTGCTGGGCGCACTGGCCAGTGAGGCGGCATTGCCGGTCGCCGAGTTGCCACTGCTCACCGCAGCCCAGCACACGCTGGCACTCGAAGCCGTCGACTCGGCCCCCTTGCGTTTCGCCGAAGACCTTGGCGTGCATCAGCTGTTCGAGGCGCAGGCCCAGCGCGCACCGCAGGCCACGGCGCTGGTCCTCGATGATCAGACGCTGACTTACCACGCACTCAACCGCCGCGCCAACCAGCTGGCCCACAAGCTGCGCGAACTTGGCGTGGGGCCTGATGTGCGTGTCGGCATCGCCGTGGAACGCAGCCTGGACATGGTGGTAGGCCTGCTGGGCATCCTCAAGGCCGGTGCTGCCTATGTGCCGCTCGACCCGCAATACCCGCAGGAACGCCTGCGTTTCATGATGCAGGACAGCGGCATTTACCTGCTCCTGACCCAGCCTCACCTGGCACCGACGCTGCCGATTTCCCCTGCAGTGACCTGCCTGGAAATGCAGGCGGATGAGCAATGGCTGGACAACTACAGCACAGCCAACCCGGTGAACCTGACTGTCGCCGACAACCTTGCCTACGTGATCTACACCTCCGGATCCACCGGCAAGCCGAAAGGTGTGGCCGTCGCTCATCGAGAACTGTCGGTGTTCTGCAGCGTGGCGGCTGACTATTCGCGACTCGACGCCAGTGATCGGGTGCTGCAGTTTGCCACGGTCAACTTCGATGGCTTCGTCGAGCAGCTTTACCCAGCCTTGTGTTGCGGTGCCCGGGTGGTCATGCGCGGACCGCAGCTGTGGGACATCGAAACCCTCAAGCAGGCCATCGTCACCCACGGCATCACCGTGGCGGACCTGACCACCGCCTACTGGCGCATGTTGGCGGCGGAAAAACTGCCTGCCGGCGCCTGCGCGTCGCTGCGTCAGGTGCACGTGGGGGGTGAGGCCATGCCGATGGAAAGTCTCGGCGACTGGTACGCCAGCGGCCTGCAGCAGGCGCGTCTGCTCAATACCTATGGGCCTACCGAAGCGACCGTGGTGACCACCGTGCAGGACTGCGCCGGCTTGCAGCCCGGTGCCGGTGGCAAAGCCATCGTGCCGATCGGTCGGGCGGTGGGCGGCAGGGTGACGTACGTCTGTGACGATGGCCTTGGCTTGGCCCCGGTCGGTTGGGTGAACGAACTGCTGATCGGTGGCCGCGGCTGCCTCGCCCGTGGTTATTTCAACCGCCCGGCATTGACCGCCGAGCGTTTCATTCCCGACCCGTTCGACCCGGTCGGCGGCGGGCGTTTGTACCGTACCGGCGATCTGGCGAGCTACCGTGTCGATGGTGTTATCGACTATGTCGGTCGCATCGACCATCAAGTCAAGATTCGCGGCCTGCGCATCGAGCTGGGCGAGATCGAAGCGCGGCTGCAAGAGCATGCCAAGGTGCGCGAAGCACAGGTGATCGACATCGACGGGCCGACCGGCAAGCAACTGGTCGCCTATCTGGTGATCGAGGGTGCTCTCGAACAGCAGGATGCGTTGCGCGAAAACCTGGCAAGCCACCTCAAGGGCGCATTGCCGGACTACATGGTTCCGGCGCACCTGATGTTCCTCGGCGCGTTGCCGCTGACGCCGAACGGCAAGCTGGACCGCAAGGCGCTGCCACAGCCCGAGCTGAATCTTGACCAGCCTGCCTATGTGCCCGCTCGCAGCGAACGTGAAAGACAGATCGCTGCCATCTGGGCCCAGGTCCTCAAGGTAGACCGTATCGGTCTGACCGATCATTTCTTCGAACTGGGCGGGCATTCGTTGCTGGCCACCCAAGTCACCTCGCGCATCCGCCAGGCCCTGGGCCTGGAAATACCCCTGCGCACGCTGTTCGAAGCCCCGCTACTGGTTGATTTCGTCGCATTGATCGGGCAGGGCACGGACGCGCCCGCCCCGGCGTTGCAGCCGGTCGACCGTACGCAGCCGTTGGCCTTGTCCTACGCCCAGCAGCGGCAGTGGTTCTTTTGGCAGATGGCACCTGAAAGCACCGCCTACAACATGGCCACGGTCCTGCGCCTGCGCGGCGATCTGGATGTCGATGCACTGCGCCTGAGCTTCGAAGCGTTGATCGCGCGACACGAGACCCTGCGTACTACCTTCCGCCAGGCGGGTGACCATGCCCTGCAAGTGATCCATCCAGCGCAGCCGTTCAACCTGCCAAGCGAGGTGGTCGAACTGCGCGAGGGGGACGACCTGGCCGCGCTGCTCAAGCGTCTGGCCGAGGCAGAGACGCAATGCCCCTTCGACCTGGAGCACGGGCCGTTGCTGCGCGTGAAACTGTTACGCGTGGCACAAGATGACCATGTCCTCGTACTGACCTTGCACCATATCGTCTCCGATGGCTGGTCGATGCCGGTGATGGTCGATGAGCTGGTGCAGTTGTACCAAGGGCTGCGCACTGGGCAAACGGTCGAGCTGCCTGAACTGCCTGTGCAGTACGCCGACTACGCCGTATGGCAGCGGCAGTGGATGGAGGCCGGTGAGCGAGAGCGCCAGCTGGCCTACTGGAAGGGCCAGCTGGGAGACCGCCAACCGGTTCTCGAACTGCCCGGCGATCGCCCACGCCCGGCTACCCAGGACTTCGCCGGCGCCAGTATCGCCATCGACCTGGATCGCGACCTGGTGGACTCGCTCAAGGCATTGGCCCAGCAGCAGGGCGTCAGCCTGTTCATGCTGCTGCTGGCCAGTTTCCAGACCCTGTTGCACCGCTATTCGGGGCAGGACGACATTCGCGTCGGGGTGCCGATCGCTAACCGCAATCGCCTGGAAACCGAACGCCTGATCGGCTTCTTCGTCAATACCCAGGTGCTCAAGGCCGACTTCGACCTGCACACCACCTTCAGCCAGTTGCTCGAACAGACGCGCCTGACCGCCCTGGCGGCCCAGGCTCATCAGGACCTGCCGTTCGAGCAGTTGGTCGAGGCGCTGCACCCCGAACGCAGCCTGAGCCACAGCCCGCTGTTCCAGGCGCTCTACAATCACCAGTCCGAGCTCCGGGGGCAGACGCGCAGCCTGCCCGGGCTGGAAGTTCAAGGCCTGGCCTGGGAGCGCTATACCGCACAGTTCGACCTGACTCTGGACACCTTCGAGCATGCCGAAGGTCTGGGCGCTTCGCTGGTCTATGCCACGTCGCTGTTCGACCGTCCGCGCATCGAGGCGCTGGCGCAGCACTGGTGCAATCTGCTGGCCGACATCGTGCGACAACCCCATCAGCGCGTCGCCGAGCTGGCGATGCTGGGCAGCCACGAGCGTGAGCAGCTGTTGGCAGCGTGGGACCAGACCGGCGACGATCATCCGGACGACCGTTTCGTCCATCAACTGTTCGCCGACCAGGTCGCCCGCACGCCCGAAGCCATCGCGATCCGCTTCGACGATCAACGCCTGAGCTACCGCCAACTCGATGCGCAGGCCAATCGCCTGGCGCACCGCCTGATCGAGCAGGGCGTCGGCCCCGAGGTCAGGGTAGTCATCGCCATGCGCCGCTGCACCGACATCATGGTGGCGTTCATGGCGGTGCTCAAGGCAGGTGGTGTGTATGTACCGCTGGACATCGCCTATCCGCAGGACCGCCTGCGCTACATGATGCAGGACTGCGCCGCGGCATTGGTGCTGACCCAGAGCGATGTGCTGGGCACGCTGCCGATCCCTCAGGGTTTGCCGACGTTGGCGGTGGACCTGCCGGCCGCCTGGCAGCAAGGCCCGGACACGGCACCCGAGGTGGCGTTGTCCAGGCACAACCTTGCCTATGTGATCTACACCTCGGGCTCGACCGGCATGCCCAAGGGCGTCGCCGTGGCGCATGGGCCGCTGGCCTCGCACATCCTGGCCAACGGTGAGCGCTATGAAACCGGCCCGCAGGATTGCGAGCTGCACTTCATGTCATTTGCCTTCGATGGCGCCCATGAGGCCTGGATGCACCTGCTGATCAACGGCGCCAGTGTGCTGGTGCGCGACGACAGCCTGTGGCTGCCCGAGCAGGCCTACGCCGAGATGCACCGGCATGGCGTGACCATTGCGGTGTTCCCGCCGGTCTATCTGCAACAGCTGGCCGAGCATGCCCTGCGCGTGGGCAACCCGCCGCCGGTGCGCATCTACTGCTTTGGCGGTGATGCCGTGCCGCAAGCCGGTTACGAGCTGGCCTGGCAGGCCCTGCGCCCGCAATACATCTTCAACGGCTACGGGCCGACTGAAACCGTGGTCACACCGCTGCTCTGGAGCGCGTCGCCTGGCGATACCTGCGGCGCGGCCTACGCCCCTATCGGCCGCCTGGTCGGGTGCCGCCGCAGTTATGTGCTTGACGCCAGCCTCAACCTGGTGCCGTTGGGTCACAGTGGCGAGCTGTTCCTCGGCGGGCTCTGCCTGGCGCGGGGCTATCTCGACCGCCCAGGGCTGACCGCCGAGCGCTTCGTGCCCGACCCGTTCGCTGCGAACGGCGAGCGCGTGTACCGCAGTGGTGACCTGACCCGCACCCGGGCCGACGGTCTGGTCGACTATCTGGGGCGTATCGACCATCAGGTGAAGATCCGCGGTTTTCGTATCGAGCTTGGCGAGATCGAGGCGCGGTTGCAGGATCACCCGGCAGTGCGCGAAAGCGTGGTGATCGACATCCAGGGTCCAGGCGGCAAGCAGCTGGCTGCGTATCTGGTCAGCGCGGATGTGCAACTCGACGACCTGCAGGGGCAGAGCCTGCTGCGCAGCGAGTTGCGCGATCACCTCAAGGCGATCTTGCCGGACTACATGGTGCCCACCCACCTGGTCTTCCTCGACAAGTTGCCGCTCACGCCCAATGGCAAGCTGGACCGCAAGGGCCTGCCCACGCCCGACGTCAGCCAGCTGCAGCAGGTGTACGTCGCACCTCGAAACGCGCTGGAGCAGACCATCGCCGGGATCTGGGCGGATGTGCTGAAAGTCGACAAGGTGGGGCTGTCCGATAACTTCTTCGAACTGGGTGGCGATTCCATCATTTCGATCCAGGTGGTCAGCCGTGCGCGCCAGGCGGGAATTCGCTTCACTCCCAAAGAGCTGTTCCAGCACCAGACCGTCCAAGGGTTGGCCTCGGTCGCCCGGCAAGGGGGCGAAGGCGGCCTGTTGATCGAGCAGAAGGCTGCCAGTGGCCAGACCCTGCTGTTGCCGATCCAGCAAGCGTTCTTCGAGCAGGACATTGCCCAGCGCCACCACTGGAACCAGGCGCTGCTGCTCAAGGCAGGCGAGGCGCTCGACAGCCAGGCGCTGGAGCAGGCGCTTCAGGCCCTGGTAATCCACCATGACGCTCTGCGCCTGCGCTTTGATTGTGCAGGGGGCGAGTGGACGGCCCATTACGGCTCGCCCGACCCACAGCAAGGTCTGCTGTGGCAGGCTACGGTGGCTGATGCAGAGGTCCTCGAAGCGTTGTGCGATGAGGTTCAAGGTAGCCTCGATCTGCAGCGCGGTCCTTTGCTGCGAGCATTGCTGGCGACCCTCGCGGATGGCAGCCAGCGCTTGTTGCTGGCGATCCATCACTTGGTGGTGGACGGGGTCTCCTGGCGTGTACTGCTCGAAGACCTGCAAACCGCCTACAACCAGCTGCACGCTGGCCAGCCATTCGGCCTGCCCGCCAAGACCAGCTCGACCCAAGCGTGGGCCGGGCACCTGCAGACC
Source organism: Pseudomonas sp. BP8 (assembly GCF_017875955.1). Lineage (GTDB taxonomy): Bacteria > Pseudomonadota > Gammaproteobacteria > Pseudomonadales > Pseudomonadaceae > Aquipseudomonas. Next base: position 2,399,849 of record NZ_JAGINK010000001.1, read on the forward strand.
TACGCACGCAGCGAAGCGTTGCAGGCGCAGTTGGCTTACTGGCAGGCGCAACTCGGCCACGCTGATGCCGACCTGCCTTGTGACAACCCTGGTGGCTCGTTGCATGGCATGCATGTCGGCACCGCCCGCACCCGTCTTGGCTCGGCCAGTACCCGGCAACTGCTGCAACAGGCACCTGCTGCCTACCGCACACAGGTCAACGACCTGCTGCTGACCGCGTTGGCCCGCGTCATCGCACGCTGGACCCAGCGCAGCGACGTGCTCGTGCAGTTGGAAGGGCATGGTCGTGAAGACCTGTTCGATACCCTCGACCTGACGCGGACCGTGGGCTGGTTCACCAGCGTGTTCCCGGTGCGGCTGAGTCCGGAGCAGACGCTTGACGCGTCGATCAAGCGCATCAAGGAACAGCTGCGGGCGATCCCGGACAAAGGCATCGGCTACGGTGCCCTGCGTTACCTGGGCGATGACCAGGCTCGAGCCGCCCTTGCGCAGTTGCCGACCCCACGCATCACCTTCAACTACCTGGGGCAGTTCGACGGCAGCTTCGCACCGGCCGCGCACGCCGATGCGCCGGCATTCCTGGTGCCCGCCGACGAAAGCGCCGGCGCCAGCCAGAGCACCGAAGCGCCGCTGGACAATTGGTTGTCGATCAATGGCCAGGTCTATGCCGGTGAGCTGAGTCTGGAGTGGACCTTCAGCCGCGACATGTTCGAGGTTGATACGGTGCAGCGCCTGGCCGACCAGTTCGCCGCCGAGCTCGAGGCGATCGTCGCGCATTGCCTGGAGGATGCCCAGTCAGGTCTGACCCCTTCGGACGTCCCGCTGGCCGGGCTTACCCAGACCCAGCTGGACAGCCTGCCGATTCCGGCGGCGCACATCGAAGACCTCTATCCCCTTGCGCCGATGCAGCAGGGCATGCTGTTCCACAGCCTGCTCGAGCAGGGCGGCGGGCATTACATCAACCAGATGCGCGTCGATGTCAAAGGGCTCGACGTGCCACGCTTCAGGCTTGCCTGGCAGGCCGCTGTCGATCGCCATGAAGTGCTGCGGGCCAACTTCGTGACCTGCTTCGAGCACCCTCTGCAGGTGATCCGCAGGCAGCTCGAACTGCCGTTCACGCACCTGGACTGGGTGGGCGTCGCCGAGCAGGGCGCGGCCCTGGACAGCTGGGCCGATGCGGACCTGCGCAAGGGCTTCGACCTGCAGCATGACCCCCTGCTGCGTCTGGCGGTGATCCAAACCAGCGAGAAGTCCTGCCATCTGGTGTTCACCAGCCATCACATTCTGCTGGATGGCTGGAGCAATGCGCAGTTGCTCGGTGAGGTGCTCCAGGCCTATGCCGGGCTGGCCAACAGCGGGCTGACGGGCCGCTATCGCGACTACATCGAATGGCTGCAGCGCCAGGATTCCCAGCAGGGCCAGGTCTTCTGGCAGCAGCAGTTGCATGACCTGAATGAGCCCACGCGCCTGGCGCTGGCCATGCGTCAGGACAAGACCCGCCTGGGCACGGGCTACGGTGAGCACCAGCAGCGCTTGAGCGAGCGGCAGACGCAGGCTTTGGGTGCCTTTGCCCGGCAGCAGCGAGTGACCGTCAATACCGTGGTGCAGGCGGCATGGCTTCTGCTTCTGCAGCGTTACACCGGGCAATCGTGCGTGAGCTTCGGCGCTACGGTATCCGGTCGCCCGGCAGAGCTGCGAGGCGTCGAGCAACAGCTGGGGCTGTTCATCAACACACTGCCGGTGGTCGCCAGCCCGCGCCCACAGCAGCGGGTGGCGGAGTGGGTGCAGCAATTGCAGGCGCAGAACCTGGCGCTGCGCGAATACGAGCACAGCCCCTTGTACGACATTCAGCGCTGGGCCGGATCGGGTGGTGAAGGGCTGTTCGATACCCTGCTGGTGTTCGAGAACTACCCGGTCGGCGATGCGTTGCAGCAGAGCGCACCCGCCGGGCTCGAATTCGGCAACGTGCACGGCCATGAACAGTCGAGCGTGCCGCTGACCCTGGCGATTGGCGCAGGTACGCACCTGTCGGTGCACTACAGCTATGACCGGCAGTGTTTCGCGCAAGAAAGCATCGCGCAGATCGCCCGCCACTTCGGTACCTTGCTGGAGGCGCTGGTCGAGGACCCGCAGCAAGTGGTCGCTCGACTGAACTTGCTTGACGCACAGGAGCAGCAGGCAATCATCCAGGACTGGAATCGAGCGCCTGCTAATCACCATCCCGATCAATGCCTGCACCAGATGATCGAAGCCCAGGCCGCGCGTACGCCGGAGGCCATTGCCGTGGTGTCGGGCGAGCGGACACTCAGCTACAGCCATCTCAATCGGCGCGCCAATCAGCTGGCCCACAGGCTGCGCGAGCAGGGCGTGGGCCCGGATGTACTGGTGGGGATCGCTGTGGATCGCAGTCTGGAAATGGTCATCGGCCTTCTGGGCATCCTCAAGGCGGGAGGCGCCTATGTGCCGCTGGATCCGGAGTATCCGGAGGATCGCCTGGCCTACATGATGAGCGATAGCGGTATTCGCCTGTTGCTGACCCAGTCGCATCTGCTCGCTCACTTGCCGCTACCTGAAGATGTCGATCCGCTGCTCCTGGAGCCACTGCTGGGCTACAGCGAAGCCAACCCGGTCAACTTTACGCAACCGGCAAACCTGGCTTACGTGATCTATACCTCGGGGTCTACCGGCAAGCCCAAAGGGACCTTGCTGCCCCATCACAACGTCGTGCGCCTGTTCCAGGCAACCCAGGACTGGTTCCGGTTCGACAGCCAGGATGTCTGGAGCGTCTTCCATTCCTACGCGTTCGATTTCTCGGTCTGGGAACTGTTTGGTGCGCTGGTGCATGGGGCCAAGGCAGTGATCGTGGCCAAGGACGTTGCCCGATCGCCTGCGGACTTCCACGCGCTGCTGGTCCGTGAGCAGGTCACGGTGCTCAACCAGACACCATCGGCGTTCAAGCAACTGATCCCGCACGCCTGCGCAAGGCCGCAGGGTCAGACTGAGCTTGCCATGCGCTATATCGTGTTTGGAGGCGAAGCACTGGATGTCGGGAGCCTGGCACCGTGGTTCAACCACTTCGGCGACAGCCAGCCGACCTTGATCAACATGTACGGCATCACTGAAACCACGGTGCATGTCACCTACCGACCAGTGTGTCGCGAGGATCTGCAGCGCGATGGCGTCAGCCCCATCGGCGAGGTGATCCCGGATCAGTCGCTGTACCTGCTCGATGCTGACTTCAACATCGCCGCCCCTGGTTGTCATGGCGAACTGCACGTTGGTCAGGCCGGCCTTGCCCGTGGCTATCACCGACGTGCGGCGCTCACGGCGGAGCGGTTCGTACCCGACCCGTTCGATGACAGCGAGCAGGGTGGCGGTCGCCTCTACCGCACCAGCGATCTGGCACGCTATCGCATCCAGGGTGCGATCGAGTACGTCGGTCGTGTCGATCATCAGGTGAAGATCCGCGGTTTCCGTATCGAGTTGGGCGAGATCGAGGCCAGGCTGCAGGAGCACTCGCAAGTCCGCGAAGCGGTGGTACTCGCCATGGAGGGCCCAAGCGGTACGCAACTGGTTGCCTATCTGATCCCTGCCCAAGCGCCCTCGGCAGCGTTGCGCGAGAGCCTGCGCGAGCACCTCAAGGCGACACTGCCCGAGCATATGGTGCCTGCCCACCAGGTATTTCTGGAAACGCTGCCCCTTACGGCAAACGGCAAGCTTGATCGACGAGCGTTGCCCAGCCCTGATGCCACGCAACTGCAGCAGCAGTTCGTCGCACCGCAGAGCCCGCTGGAACAGGACGTCGCAGCGATCTGGGCCGATGTACTGAAGCTTGAAAGGGTCGGCCTCAACGACAACTTCTTCGAGCTGGGCGGGCATTCGCTGCTGGCAGTCCAGGCTACCCAGCGCGTGCAGTTGCTGCTGGGGCTGGAGGTGCCGCTTTCGGCCCTGTTCGGTGCCGGACGGCTTGCCGACTACGTGGCGACGATGGCTGAGCTGGCGCCTGCCAGCGCAGCGGATGTCGATGAGTTGAGTGATTTCCTGGCAGAACTGGAGAGTGTTTGAAATGACGGCCCAGAACATCGAGCTGGTAAAACGGTTCCTGCATCTGCCATTGGCGCAGCGCAAGCAATTCTTTGAAAAGATGCAGTCCAAGGGCATGAGCTTCGCTCGCCTGCCGATCCCGCAGATACGCGACGAATGGGGCCCCATCGGCCTGTCGTACGCCCAGCGGCGACAGTGGTTTCTCTGGCAGTTCGAGCCGCAGAGCGCTGCCTACAACATCAGCATGGCCTTACGTTTCAAGGGGACCCTGGATTGCGACTTGCTGCAGCGCAGCCTTGAAGACCTGGTGCGACGCCATGAAAGCCTGCGTACCGCTTTTGCCCAGGACGGCGACCAGCCTGTCCAGGTCGTTGACCCAGACGTGCGGGTGGAAATAGTTCGGGAGCCCTTTGCAAAGGCAGCAGACGCCGGTTTCGCCGAGCGCCTGACACGGCGCATCGAAGAAGAGGCCGGCCAACCCTTCGACCTGGGGCAGATGCCGCTGTGGCGGGTGAAGCTGCTGCAGGTGAGCGAGACCGATCACGTGCTGATCCTGGTCATGCACCATATCGTCTCCGATGGCTGGTCGATGCCGATACTGCTGGACGAGTGGATCCGCAGCTACGAGGGGCATCGCCTCGGCCAGCCGGCGTCGTTGCCGGACCTGCCGATCCAGTATGGCGACTATGCCATCTGGCAGCGCCAGTGCCTGGAAGCGGGCGAGCTGGAGCGTCAGCTGTCGTACTGGCAGGCGGAGCTCGGTGGTGAACAGCCGGTGCTGGAGCTGCCGACCGACCATCCGCGCCCGGCCTTGCAGAGCCGGGCAGGTGCAAGCCTGGATATAACCCTGGACGATGCACTGTGCGCCGACCTCAAACAGCTGGCGCGTGATCAGGGCGTGACAGTGTTCATGCTCCTGCTGGCCAGCTACCAGACCTTGCTGCACCGCTACAGCGGGCAGAACGATATCCGGGTCGGCATACCCACGGCCAATCGCAATCGAATGGAGACCGAAGGCCTGATCGGCTTCTTCGTCAACACTCAGGTACTCAAGGCCGAATTCGACCTGGGCACGACCTTCATTGAGCTGCTCGAGCAGACCCAGCGACGCGTCTCTGGCGCCCAGGCCCATCAGGACCTGCCGTTCGAGCAACTGGTCGAAGCCCTGCAGCCGGAGCGCAGCCTCAGCCATAGCCCGCTGTTCCAGGTCATGTACAACCACCAGACCGAAGCGCGCGGGCAGGGTCGGCAGTTGCCCGGGCTGACCGTCGAGACCCTGGACTGGGAGCGCAGCACCGCGCAGTTCGATCTGACCCTGGAGACCGTGGAGCACGAGGCTGGCATCGCGGTATCGCTGACCTACGCCACTGCGCTGTTCGACGAAGCCACCATCGCCCAGCTCGCCGGGCACTGGCAGGACCTGTTGGCCGCCATCGTCGCCCAGCCGCAGCAGCGTATCGCCGAGCTGGCGCTGCTGAATGCCGCGCAGCAGCAACAGGTGGTCCACGACTGGAACCGCACCCAGGTCGCGTACCCGGCCGAGCAGTGCCTGCAGGAGCTGATCGAGGCTCAGGTCACCGCCACCCCGGACGCCCCGGCACTGGTATTTGCCGAGCAGACACTGAGCTATCGCCAGCTGAACCAGCGCGCCAACCAGTTGGCGCACAAGCTGCGCGAGCAGGGTGTAGGGCCGGACGTGCTGGTGGGCATCGCTGCCGAACGCAGCGTGGAGATGGTCATCGGCCTGCTGGGCATCCTCAAGGCCGGCGGCGCCTATGTGCCGCTGGACCCGGAATACCCCGCAGAGCGCCTGACCTACATGATGCAGGACAGCGGCATCCGCCTGCTGCTGACGCAAGCCCACCTGTTGGCGCAGTTGCCGGTGCCCGAGGGTGTGCAGCCGCTGCTGCTCGAGCCGCTGCCGGGCTACAGCGACGCCAACCTGGTGCACGGCACCTGCCCGGACAACCTGGCCTACGTGATCTACACCTCCGGTTCCACCGGCCGCCCCAAGGGCGCGGGCAACAGCCATCGCGCCCTGGTCAACCGCCTGTGCTGGATGCAGAAGGCCTACGGCCTCGACGCCGACGATACGGTGCTGCAGAAGACCCCGTTCAGTTTCGACGTCTCGGTCTGGGAGTTCTTCTGGCCGTTGCTTGTCGGCGCACGCCTGGCCGTGGCGCAGCCGGGCGAACACCGTGATCCGCAGCGGCTGGTCGAGGTGATCAGGCAGCACGCGGTGACCACGCTGCACTTCGTCCCCTCGATGTTGCAAGCGTTCATGGGCAGCGCCGAGGTCGAGCGTTGCAGCGGTCTCAAGCGCGTGGTGTGCAGCGGCGAAGCCTTGCCCGCAGAGCTGGCGCAACAGACCCTGGCGCGGCTGCCCGGCGCCCAGTTGTACAACCTCTATGGCCCGACCGAAGCGGCCATCGATGTCACCCACTGGACCTGCCGCCCGAGCAGCGAGAGCGGTGTGCCGATCGGCCGGCCGATCGACAACCTGAAGACACACATCCTCGGCGCCGGGCTGCAGAGCGTCGCCCCGCGAGCCGCCGGTGAGCTGTACCTGGGCGGCGTTGGCCTGGCCCGTGGCTATCACCGGCGCCCGTCGCTGACCGCGGAACGCTTCGTCCCGGACCCCTTCGACAGCACGGCCCAAGGCGGCGGTCGCCTGTACCGCACCGGTGACCTGGCACGTTATCGGGCCGACGGGGTGATCGAGTACAAAGGCCGTCTCGACCATCAGGTGAAGATCCGCGGCCTGCGCATCGAACTGGGCGAAATCGAGACACGTCTGCTCGAGCACCCGAGCGTGCGCGAGGCGGTGGTGCTGGACATCGACGGGCCAGGTGGCAAGCAACTGGCCGGCTACCTGGTGGTGGCCGGCGAACCGCCGGCCGACCCGCAGCAGCAGAACGCACTGCGCAGCGAACTGCGCGAGCACCTCAGGCTCGGGCTGGCCGACTACATGGTCCCGACCCACCTGCTGTTCCTCGAGCGCCTGCCGGTGACCGCCAACGGCAAGCTGGACCGCAAGGCCCTGCCCAAACCCGACGCAAGCGCTTTGCAGGATAGCTACGTGGCCCCGCGCAGTGAGCTGGAGCAGCAGGTCGCGGCGATCTGGGCAGACGTGCTTAAGCTCGAGAGGGTCGGCCTAGGCGATGGGTTCTTCGCCTTGGGTGGCCATTCGCTGTCCGCCACCCAAGTGATCGTGCGCGTTCGTGAGGCGACAGGCATCGACGCCACCTTGAAAGAACTGTTCGAACAGCCCCGGCTGGAGGATTTCTCACGTTGCCTCGAACAGAAAAATCAGCAAATCGACCCTATTCAGGCAGAACTGGCTAAATCGCTGGAGGCGCTCAAACGTCTAACCACGGAGGAAATTGATGAACTGATTTCATAGGGGATACATCTGTGCAAGCGTTGCTCGACTCCGTCAAATCGTTGTCCACCAAAGAGCGTCACGCTCTGGCCATGCTCCTGAAGCGTCAGGGAATCAACTTGTACGGAGTCACGCCGATCCCTGCGAGAGCGCCGGAGGAGGTTCTGGCGTTGTCCTACGCCCAGCAGCGGCAGTGGTTTCTCTGGCAGATGGACCCCCAGGGCAGCGCCTACAACATACCGGTCGCCCTGCGCCTGAAAGGCGATCTCGATCTTCAGGCGCTGCAGGCCAGCTTTGACGCCCTGATCGCTCGACATGAAACCCTGCGCACCACCATTCACCTCGACGGTGACCAACCGGTGCAGGTGATTCACCCCGAGGCGCCCTTCGCGTTGGTCATCGAAACGCTCAAGGACATCGGTGCCGACGCCAGTGCGGCGCTGAAGTCATGGGTGGAGCACGAAGTTCAACAGCCATTCGACCTGGAGCAGGGCCCCCTGCTGCGGGTCAAGCTGCTGCGTCTGGCGGCGGATGACCATGTACTGGTCCTGACCTTGCACCACATCGTCTCCGATGGCTGGTCGACACCGATCATGGTCGACGAGCTGGTGCGTTTTTACGAGGCGGGCAGGTCCGGACAGGCGCTGCAACTGCCGGCGCTTCCTGTGCAGTACGCCGACTACGCGCTATGGCAACGGCAATGGATGGAGGCGGGCGAACGCGAGAAGCAACTGGGCTACTGGACGGCGCGTCTGGGTGACGAACAACCTGTGCTCGAATTGCCGCTGGACCGCCCGCGCGGCTCGGTGCAGAGTCACGCAGGCGCACGCTTCGACATCGCCATCGGCGATGCGCTGGCCGACTCGCTGAAGCTGTTGGCCAAGCGTCAGGGCGTGACCCTCTTCACGGTGTTGCTGGCAAGCTTCCAGGCCTTGCTGCACCGCTACAGCGGGCAGAACGATATCCGTGTCGGCGTCCCGATCGCCAACCGCAATCGCAGCGAAGTCGAGGGCCTCATCGGCTTCTTCGTCAACACCCAGGTACTCAAGGCCGAATTCGACCTGACCACCACCTTCGACGCGCTGGTCGAGCAGGTCCACCAGGCCGGGCTCGACGCACAGGCGCGTCAGGACCTGCCGTTCGAGCAGCTGGTCGAAGCCCTGCAGCCGGAGCGCAGCCTCAGCCATAGCCCGTTGTTCCAGGTGATGCACAACCACGCCAGTGAGGGGCGTGGCCAGACAAGGCGTCTGCCAGGCCTGACCCTCGAGGCGCTCGACTGGGAAATCCATACCACCCAGTTCGACCTGGCCTTGAACACCCTCGAGCACGAGCACGGTATCGGTGCGTTCCTGACCTACGCAACCGCCTTGTTCGACGAAGCCACCATCGCCCAGCTCGCCGGGCACTGGCAGGACCTGTTGGCCGCCATCGTCGCCCAGCCGCAGCAGCGCATCGCCGAGCTGGCGCTGTTGAATGCCGCGCAGCAGCAACAGGTGGTCCACGACTGGAACCGCACCCAGGTCGCGTACCCGGCCGAGCAGTGCCTGCAGGCTCTGATCGAGGCCCAGGTCGCCGCCACCCCGGACGCCCCGGCACTGGTATTTGCCGAGCAGACACTGAGCTATCGCCAACTGAACCAGCGCGCCAACCAGCTGGCGCACAAGCTGCGCGAGCAGGGTGTAGGGCCGGACGTGCTGGTGGGCATCGCTGCCGAACGCAGCGTGGAGATGGTCATCGGCCTGCTGGGCATCCTCAAGGCCGGCGGCGCCTATGTGCCGCTGGACCCGGAATACCCCGCAGAGCGCCTGACCTACATGATGCAGGACAGCGGCATCCGCCTGCTGCTGACGCAAGCCCACCTGCTGGCGCAGTTGCCGGTGCCCGAGGGTGTGCAGCCGCTGCTGCTCGAGCCGCTGCCGGGCTACAGCGACGCCAACCTGGTGCACGCCACCTGCCCGGACAACCTGGCCTACGTGATCTACACCTCCGGCTCCACCGGCCGCCCCAAGGGCGCGGGCAACAGCCATCGCGCCCTGGTCAACCGCCTGTGCTGGATGCAGAAGGCCTACGGCCTCGACGCCGACGATACGGTGCTGCAGAAGACCCCGTTCAGTTTCGACGTCTCGGTCTGGGAGTTCTTCTGGCCGTTGCTTGTCGGCGCACGCCTGGCCGTGGCGCAGCCGGGTGAACACCGTGATCCGCAGCGCCTGGTCGAGGTGATCAGGCAGCACGCGGTGACCACGCTGCACTTCGTCCCCTCGATGCTGCAAGCGTTCATGGGCAGCGCCGAGGTCGAGCGTTGCAGCGGCCTCAAGCGCGTGGTGTGCAGCGGCGAAGCCTTGCCCGCAGAGCTGGCGCAACAGACCCTGGCGCGGCTGCCCGGCGCTCAGTTGTACAACCTCTATGGCCCGACCGAAGCGGCCATCGATGTCACCCACTGGACCTGCCGCCCGGGCAGCGAGAGCGGCGTGCCGATCGGCCGGCCGATCGACAACCTGAAGACACACATCCTCGGCGCCGGGCTGCAGAGCGTCGCCCCGCGAGCGGCCGGTGAGCTGTACCTGGGCGGCGTCGGCCTGGCCCGTGGTTATCACCGGCGCCCGTCGCTGACCGCGGAACGCTTCGTCCCGGACCCCTTCGACAGCACGGCCCAAGGCGGCGGTCGCCTGTACCGCACCGGTGACCTGGCACGTTATCGGGCCGACGGGGTGATCGAGTACAAAGGCCGTCTCGACCATCAGGTGAAGATCCGCGGCCTGCGCATCGAACTGGGCGAAATCGAGACACGCCTGCTCGAGCACCCGAGCGTGCGCGAGGCGGTGGTGCTGGACATCGACGGGCCAGGCGGCAAGCAACTGGCCGGCTACCTGGTGGTGGCCGGCGAACCGCCGGCCGACCCGCAGCAGCAGAACGCACTGCGCAGCGAACTGCGCGAGCACCTCAGGCTCGGGCTGGCCGACTACATGGTCCCGACCCACCTGCTGTTCCTCGAGCGCCTGCCGGTGACCGCCAACGGCAAGTTGGACCGCAAGGCCCTGCCCAAGCCCGACGCAAGCGCTTTGCAGGACAGCTACGTGGCCCCGCGCAGCGAGCTGGAACAACAGATCGCGGCGATCTGGGCCGAGGTCCTGAAGCTCGATCAGGTCGGCGTGACGGACAACTTCTTCGAACTGGGAGGGGACTCGATCATCTCGATCCAGGTCGTCAGCCGGGCAAGACAGGTCGGGATCCGCTTCACGCCCAAGGCGCTGTTCCAGCATCAGACCGTACAAGAGCTGGCCTCGGTGGCCACGCGCATGGAAGGCAGCGGCCCGCAGATCGACCAGGCTCCGGTGGTCGGCGAGACACGCTTGTTGCCCATCCAGCAGGCGTTTCTCGAACAGTCGATCGCCGAGCCTCATCACTGGAACCAGGCGGTCCTGCTTGCTTCGACCAAGCTCATCGATGGCGCAGCGCTGGAGAAGGCACTGCACTCGCTGCTCGAGCATCACGATGCGTTGCGCCTGCGCTTCACGCCACAACAGGACGCAGGTGCATGGCTCGCCGCTCATTGCGCCCCGGGCGACGTCGAGGCCGGGCTGCTGTGGACAGAAACCCTGACCGACGCTGAAGCGCTGCAAGCCCTGTGCGAACGCGCACAGCGCAGCCTGAACCTGCAACAGGGGCCGCTGTTGCGCGGTGTATTGGCGATCCTGCCCGATGGCAGCCAGCGCCTGCTTCTGGTTGTCCATCACCTGGCGGTGGATGGCGTGTCCTGGCGCATTCTCCTGGAAGACCTGCAGAACGCCTATGACCGTCACGTGGCAGGTCAACCTGCCGTGCTGCCCGCCAGGACCACTTCGACCAAAGCCTGGGCTGAACGGCTGCAGGCCCACGCGCAGAGCGATGCAGTGCAGGCAGAGCTCGGTTATTGGCAGTCGCAGTTGCAAGGGGTCGAGGCGCAACTGCCTCAGGACCGGGCTGATGGATCGCTGCATGGCCGCCACGCCGCGACGGTGCATGCGCGCCTTGACCGGCAGCAGACGTCACGGCTGTTGCAACAGGCGCCAGCGGCCTACCGCACCCAGGTCAACGACTTGCTGCTGACCGCCCTGGCCCGCGTGATCGGCCGTTGGACCCAACGCGATGAAGTGCTGGTGCAACTGGAAGGGCATGGCCGTGAAGACCTCTTCGATGTGGTCGACCTGACCCGCACTGTCGGCTGGCTGACCAGCCTGTTCCCGGTGAAGCTGACCGCGGCGTCGGGCCTTGATGCCTCGATCAAGCAGATCAAGGAACAACTTCGCGCGATCCCCGACAAGGGCGTCGGCTATGGCGCGCTGCGGTATCTGGGGGATTCGCACGCACGCGATGTGCTGGCTCGCCTGCCAGTGCCACCCATCACGTTCAATTACCTGGGGCAGCTTGACAGTACCTTCGCCGAAAGCTCGGCCCCGGGCACCGAGCGATTCCTCCAGCCAGCCAAAGAAAGCAGCGGTGCCAGCCAGTCTGCCGAGGCCTTGCTGGAGAACCTGCTGTCCATCAACGGGCAGGTCTACGCCGGCGAACTGAGCCTGGCCTGGACGTTCAGTCAGGACATGTTCGACCGCGCCACGGTCCAGACCCTGGCCGACGACTATGTCAGCGAACTTCAGGCGTTGATCGACCATTGCGTCAGCCAGGGCGTCGGCGCCCTTACACCGTCCGATGTCCCGCTGGCGGCGCTGGATCAGGCCCAGCTGGATGCCTTGCCGATCCCGGCAGGTGCAATCGAAGACATCTATCCGCTTTCGCCCATGCAGCAGGGCATGCTGTTTCACACGGTCTTCGAGCAGGGCCAGGGTGAGTATGTCAATCAGATGCGCGTCAACGTTTCGGGCCTGGACATCGAGCGTTTCAAGCTTGCCTGGCAGGCAATGCTGGATCGACACGACGTGTTGCGCGCCGCGTTCGTCGCCAACCTGGAACGCCCGGTGCAGGTGATTCGCAAACACGTCGAGCTGCCTTTCGACGTGTTTGACTGGGCCGCGCAGGATGACCTCGAGGGGCGTCTGGATACCTGGGCCGAGGCCGATCGTCGGCGTGGCTTCGACCTGCAGGCGGCGCCGTTGCTGCGACTGACGGTCATCCAGACAGGCAGCGAGCGGCATCACCTGATCTTCACCAGCCACCATATCCTGATGGATGGCTGGAGCAATGCGCAGCTGCTGGGCGAGGTGTTGCAGCACTACGCGGGCGTTGCCCTGGAACGACCGGCAGGCCGCTACCGCGACTATATCGAATGGCTGCAGCGCCAGGATGCCGAGCAGAGCGAGACGTTCTGGCGCCAGCAATTGCTGCACCTCACCGAGCCCACGCGACTGGCCCAGGCGCTGCGCCTGGATCGTAGCCGCGCGGATGCTGGCCATGGCGAATATCATCAGACGCTCGACGCAGCGTGCTTCCAGGCGTTGAGCGCGTTTGCCAGGCAGCGGCGGGTGACGATCAACACGTTGCTGCAGGCAGCCTGGCTGTTGCTGTTGCACCGCTATACCGGTCAGGAAGGCGTGGCATTCGGTGCCACGGTTGCCGGACGGCCGGCAGACCTGCGCGGCGTCGAGCACCAGTTGGGCCTGTTCATCAATACCTTGCCGGTGGCAGCCAGACTGCAGCCTGACCTGCCGGTGGGGGAGTGGGTCGAACGTCTGCAGGCGCAGAACCTGAGCATGCGCGAACATGAACACACGCCGCTCTATGACATTCAGCGTTGGGCGGGCTCGGCCGGTGAGCAGTTGTTCGACACGCTGCTGGTGTTCGAGAACTACCCGGTCGGTGAAGTCCTGCAGCAGGGCTCCAGCGCAGGCCTGGCGTTTTCAGGCACGCAGAATCGCGAGCGGACCAACTATCCGTTGACGCTGATGATCGAGTCGGGCAATGCCCTGACGGTCCATTACCACTACGACCGCAGCCACCTCGGCGACACCGGCGTCGAGCAGATCGCCCGGCACTTTGCCAATCTGCTGCGCGCTCTGGTACAGCACGCCGATACCCCTGTCGGTGAACTGCAGATGCTCGATGACGAAGAGCGACAGCGCATCGTCCACGACTGGAACCGTACCCAGATGCAGTACCCGCATGAGCGCAGCCTGCCCGAGCTGTTCGAAATGCAGGTCGCGCGCACCCCTGAGGCCCTGGCACTGCTGTTTGCCGAGCAGACCTTGAGCTATCGCCAGCTCAATCAGCGGGCCAACCGCCTGGCGGGCAAGCTGCGCACATTGGGCGTCGGGCCGGATGTTCTGGTCGCGATTGCGCTCGAGCGATCGGTGGAAATGGTCGTTGGCCTGCTGGCGATCCTCAAGGCCGGTGGCGCCTATGTGCCATTGGACCCGGAGTATCCCCGCGAGCGCCTGGGGTACATGATGGAACAGAGCGGGGCGCATCTGCTGCTGACCCTCAGCCATCTGCTGCCGCAGTTGCCCGCGCACAGCGCGCAGACCTGGTGCCTGGACAGCGACTGGCATCAGGTCGAGGCCTTTGATGGCGAGAACCTCGGCATCGTGCAGCATCCCGAGCATCTCGCCTATTGCATCTACACCTCCGGTTCCACCGGTCGGCCCAAGGGGGTCGAGGTGCGCCACCAGGCACTGGTCAACTTCCTCGCCAGCATGGCGGTCGAGCCGGGGATCGACGCCCGCGATCGGGTCCTGGCGCTGACCTCGCTGTCGTTCGACATTGCCGGCCTGGAGCTGTACCTGCCGTTGTTGGCCGGGGCTTCGGTGGTGCTGATCGGCGAGCGCCAGAACAAGGATCCGTCGGCGCTGCAGGCTGTGATCGAGCGCCACGCCATCACCACCATTCAGGCCACACCTTCGACCTGGCGCATGCTGCTGCAGGCGCTGCCTGCGCAGAGCTTGCGCGGTTGCAAGGTCATCAGTGGCGGTGAGGCACTGCCTGTCGACCTCGCCGAGCAGCTGCTGCCGCTGTCCGGGCGCATCTGGAACCTGTACGGGCCAACCGAGACGACGATCTGGTCGGCGGCGTACTGCCTGGACAACCACCACCCCTTGCCGTTGCTGGGCAAGCCGATCGCCAACACGACCTTGCAGGTCATGGCGCACGACCTTTCGACAGCCGCGACCGGCATTGCCGGGGAACTGATGATCGGTGGCGATGGCCTGGCCCGGGGTTATCAACGTCGCGCCGCATTGACGGCCGAGCGCTTCGTCCCGGATCCATACGATCGCAGCGGGCAGGGCGGTGGCAGGCTCTACCGTACCGGTGACCTGGCCAGCTATCGCAGCGATGGGCTGCTCGAGTACGTGGGCCGCATCGACCACCAGGTGAAGGTGCGTGGCTATCGCATCGAACTGGGCGAGATCGAGGCAAGGTTGATCGATGATCCTGCGGTGCGCGAGGCAGTGGTCATCGACATCGATGGCCCTGGCGGCAAGCAACTGGCCGGCTACCTGGTCTCGAGCGGCGAAGCGGTCGCGACGGACGAACAACGCAGTGCCCTGCGTCGCCATCTGCGCGAACAGCTGCGCGCGACCTTGCCGGACTACATGGTTCCCGCGTACCTCACCTGGCTCGATGCGCTACCGCTGACACCCAACGGCAAGCTCGACCGTAAAGCCTTGCCCCAGCCTGATATCGGTGTATCGCAGCAAGGGTATGTCGCGCCGCAGAGCGAGGTGGAGCAGCAGATCGCTGCCGTTTGGGCGCAGCTGCTGAATGTCGAGAAGGTCGGTCTCAATGACAATTTCTTCGAGCTGGGAGGGCACTCGCTGCTGGCGCTGTCGGTGCTCTCGCGCTTGCAACTTTCGCTGGGACTGACCGTGGAACCGGCCGTTCTCTTCCTGCATCCGGTCCTTGGCGATTTCGCCAGATACATCGAATCCATCGGCGACGCGTCGGCTTTCGACGAAAAACTGCAGCGTCTGGATATGCTTTTTGAAGAGTTCGAGGTGAATGAATGAGTAACGATGCCGCGCTGAATATCGCCAAGCGTTTTGTCACGCTGCCACTGGCCAAGCGCAAGCTGTATCTGCAGAAGATGCACGCCGAGAACATCTCCCCGGCCAACTTGCCAGTGCCTTGCACTCAGTCGCTATTCGACCGCGTCCCGGTATCGTTCGCCCAGCAGCGTCAATGGTTCCTGTGGCAGATGGATCCGCAGAGCACGGCCTACAACCTGCCTATCGCGCTGAGGCTGCAGGGAGACCTGGATATCGATGCCCTGGGTGGCGCCTTTCAGGCCTTGATCGTGCGGCACCAGACCCTGCGTACGACGTTCGTGCACGACGACGAGCAGCTTGTGCAGGTCATTCACCCTTCGGAGTCGTTCGAGCTTGAAGCGCAAGCTGTCGATATCGGGGGGGCTGGTGCAATCGACCCTCAGCTCAAGGCATGGGTCGAAGCCGAGGCTCGAACGCCCTTCGATCTGGAGCGCCAGTGGCCGACGCGAGTCAGGTTGCTGCGTCTGCAAGAGGATGATCATGTTCTGATCATCACCCTGCACCACATCGCTACCGATGGCTGGTCAATGCAGGTGCTGGTCGACGAGCTCATCGAGCTTTACGCCCACGCATGTACCGGCGACACCCTGGCGCTGGCACCGCTGCCCATCCAGTATGCCGACTATGCCATCTGGCAACGGCACTGGATGGAAGCGGGTGAGCAGGAGCGCCAGCTGGCGTACTGGCAGGCGCACCTGGGGGATGAACATCCGGTGGTGGAACTGCCCAGCGACCGGCCGCGTCCGGCGACGCAGTGTTTCGAGGGCGCCAGCCTGAAGTTCGAGCTCGAAGCAGCGCTTGCCGGCGCGCTCAAGCAGCAGGCGCAACAGCAGGGAGTGACGCTTTTCACACTGCTGCTGGCCAGTTTCCAGACCCTGCTGCATCGCTACTCGGGTCAGGATGAAGTGCGTGTCGGTATTCCCATCGCCAATCGCAATCGGGTCGAAACCGAGCGTCTGATCGGCTTCTTCGTCAACACCCAGGTCCTCAAGGCCGAGTTCGATGACTCGCTTACATTCACTGGCCTGCTCGGCCAGATGCACAAGACCATGCTGGCGGCCCAAGCTCATCAGGACCTTCCCTTCGAGCAATTGGTCGAAGCGCTGCACCCGGAACGGAGCCTGAGCCACAGCCCGTTGTTCCAAGTCATGTACAACCACCAGACACAGTCCAAGGGAGATGCCCGGCGCCTGCAGGGTCTGCATGTCGAAGGCATCGGCTGGGAGCGACAGACCGCCCAGTTCGACCTGACGCTGAACACAGTCGAGCATGAGCGTGGGATTGCGGTAGAGCTCAACTACGCTACGGCGCTGTTCGAAGCGTCGTCGATCGCTCGCATGGCTTCGCATTGGACCCATTTGTTGCAGGCGATCGCCGAGCGACCTTGGCAGCTTGTCGCCGAGTTGCCGATGCTGGGCGCGCAGGAGCATCAGCAGATAGTGGAGCAATGGAATAGCACTCAAGCGTCCTATCCTGCCGACCAAGGCATGCATCAGCTGATCGAAGCGCAAGCCCGCGCGACGCCGCAGGCCCCTGCGGTAGTGTTCGGCGAGGATGTATTGACCTACCGTCAACTGAACCAGCGCGCCAACCGGCTCGCCCACGCGTTGCGCGACCAAGGCGTAGGCCCGGACGTGCTGGTAGGCATCGCGGTGGAGCGTTCGTTGGAGATGGTGGTCGGACTGCTCGCCGTGCTCAAGGCCGGGGGCGCCTATGTGCCTTTCGATCCAGAGTACCCGGCCGAACGCCTGACCTACATGATGGAGGACAGCGGCATCCGCTTGCTGCTGACTCAGAGCGCTCTGCGCGACCAGTTGCCGATCGATCCCAGCGTCGCCTGCATCGTGCTCGATGGCGCAGAGGACTGGCTGGCTGCCTATAGCGATGCCGACCCTGTCAATCTCAACCTGCCGGCCGATCTGGCGTATGTGATCTACACCTCAGGTTCGACCGGCAGGCCCAAGGGCGCGGGCAACACCCATCAGGCGCTGGTCAACCGGCTCTGGTGGATGCAGAAGGCCTACGGTCTGGATCATGGCGACACCGTGCTGCAGAAGACCCCCTTCAGCTTCGACGTATCGGTGTGGGAGTTCTTTTGGCCACTGTTCACCGGCGCGCGGCTGGCGGTGGCTCGACCTGGCGATCACCGTGATCCCGAACGCCTGGTCGAGTCGATCAGACACTACAAGATCACCACATTGCATTTCGTTCCGTCCATGCTCCAGGCATTCATGACCAGCGAGCATGTAGAGCTGTGCGAGACACTCAAGCGAGTGGTCTGCAGTGGCGAGGCATTGCCTGCAGACCTTTCCGAGCAAGTCCTGGCGAGGCTCCCGCACGCCGGGCTCTTCAACCTTTACGGCCCGACGGAAGCGGCAATCGACGTCACTCACTGGACTTGCCAGGCGCAAGCCAATGGCAGCGTGCCGATCGGCACCGCTATCGATAACCTCAAGACGCATATCCTCAGCAGCGCCTTGCTGCCGGTACCGCAAGGTGCTGCTGGTGAACTCTACCTGGGCGGCGTGGGTCTGGCGCGTGGATATCATCGCCGTCCGGGGCTTACGGCTGAGCGATTCGTGCCCGACCCGTATGATCGGAGCGAGCAGGGCGGTGCGCGCCTGTATCGCACCGGTGACCTGGCGCGGTACCGCTCGGGCGGCGTGATCGAATACGCCGGCCGCCTCGACCATCAGGTGAAAATTCGCGGTTTGCGCATCGAGCTTGGCGAGATCGAGTCCAAGCTCCTGGAGCACGACAGCGTGCGCGAGGCCGTGGTGATCGATATCGATGGGCCGAGTGCCAAGCAGTTGGCCGCCTATCTGGTGGTCGATGTACATGCTGGCGAACTGGAAGAGCACCTGCGCCGGCACCTCAAGGCCACATTGCCGGATTACATGGTCCCCAGTCATCTGCTGTTCGTCGATGCCCTGCCGCTGACCCCAAACGGCAAGCTGGATCGCAAGGCACTGCCACGCCCGGATGAACGTCGGCGGCAGAAAAACCATGTGGCGCCGCGCAACCCTCTCGAGCAACGAATCGCAGCGATCTGGGCAGACGTTCTCAAGCTTGAACGGGTAGGGGCTACCGACAACTTCTTCGAACTGGGCGGCGACTCGATCATCTCGATCCAGGTGGTCAGCAGGGCCAGACGCGAGGGCATGACATTCACTCCCAAGCAGCTATTCCAGCTCCAGACAGTCGAAGGGCTGGCGGCAGTGGTCGGCAAGGGGCAGACCCCGGCCATGCAGATCGATCAGGGCGCCGTGCAGGGACACCTGCAGCTGCTGCCGATCCACCAGGCATTCTTCGACGATGACATCGCCGATCGTCACCACTGGAACCAGGCCCTTTTGCTCAAGCCCGGCCAGGCCCTGGACAGCAATGTGCTCGACCGCGCCCTGCAAGCGCTGCTGGCCCATCACGATGCATTACGCGTGAGCTTCGCGCAGGAGGATGACAGCTCTTGGTCCGCCTGCTATCGCGAGATCGGCGAGCCAGCCCAGGCGGATTGTCTGTGGCAAGCGCAACTTCAGCACCCGTCCGAACTGCCGGCGCTGTGCGATAAGGCGCAACGCAGCCTTGATCTGCAGCAAGGGCCACTGCTGCGAGCCGTCCTGGCAGACCTGCCCGACGGTACCCAGCGGCTGTTGCTGGTGATCCACCATCTGTCCGTGGATGGCGTTTCATGGCGAATTCTGCTCGAAGACCTGCAAGCTGCCTACCGCCAGGCGGAGCTCGGTCAGACCATTGCCCTGCCGGCCAAGACCAGTTCCGTGAAGGCATGGGCCGAGGCGTTGCAGAATTACGCCAACAGCGAGGTACTGCGCAGTGAACTGCCTTATTGGCAGGCACTGTCAGCGGATGTCGATGCCACGCTCCCTTGCGACAACGCTTACGGTTCACTGCAGGCCAGGCATGCAGCTGTCGCCCGGACACGGCTCGATCAGCGCTACACCCGCCAGCTCCTGCAGCACGCCCCTAGGGCTTATCGCACCCAGGTCAACGACCTGTTGTTGACTGCCCTGGCCCGGGTGATCGCCCGCTGGACGAAGCAGGAAGATGTGCTCGTGCAACTGGAAGGGCATGGTCGTGAAGAACTGTGCGATACGGTCGACCTCAGCCGCACCGTGGGATGGTTCACGAGCATGTTCCCGGTCAGGCTCAGCACCAGCGAAGCGATGGACACCTCGATCAAGACCATCAAGGAGCAGTTGCGGGCGGTTCCCAACAAAGGTCTTGGGTTCGGCGCGCTGCGCTATCTGGGCGATCGGGAGGCGCGCCAGGCCCTGGCGACATTGGCACCGCCCAGGATCACCTTCAATTACCTCGGGCAGTTCGATGGCAGCTTCGACGAGCCTGCCGGCGAGCTCCACGAGGCAGCCTTTTTGGTACCTGCCGCCGAGCACAGTGGCGCAAGCCGGGGCGAGACGGCGCCGCTGGGCAACTGGTTATCGATCGATGGGCAGATATTCAAAGGTGAGCTGAGCCTGAACTGGACCTTCAGCCAAGCCATGTTCGACGTCACGACAGTCGAACGACTGGCAGCCGAATACGCTCGGGAACTGCAGGAACTGATTGATCATTGCGTGTCCGCAGATGCGTTCGGCAGGACGCCTTCGGATTTCCCGCTGTGCAGCTTGAGCCAGGCGCAACTTGACGCGCTGCCTGTCGCCGTCGCCGGGATCGAGGACATTTACCCCTTGTCGCCGATGCAGCAGGGGATGTTGTTCCACAGCGCCTATGAGCAGACCGGCGATTATATCAACCAGATGCGCGTCGACGTGCAGGGCCTGGACGTGGCGCGCTTCGATCAGGCCTGGCAAGCGATGGCGGCGCAGCATGACGTCCTGCGTGCCAGCTTCATCACTTTGTTCGAGCAGCCTTTGCAGATCATCCGTCAGCAGGTGCAGATACCTTGCATCGAGCTCGACTGGTCGGCGCACAAGGATCTGCAGCGGGAGCTCTCCCTCTGGGCCGAGAACGATCGGCGCAAGGGCTTCGACCTGCAGAGTGATCCGTTGCTCAGGATCACCGCGATCCGTACAGGGCACGACAGCCATCACCTGATCTACACCAGCCACCATATTCTCATGGATGGCTGGAGCAACTCGCAGTTGCTAGGCGAGGTGCTGCAGCACTATGCGGGGCAACCGGCCGAGCGCAAGCCTGGACGCTATCGTGACTACATCCATTGGCTGCAGGCCCAGAGCAAGGATAGCAGCGACGCTTTCTGGCGGGAGCAACTGCTGGATCTGCAGGAGCCGACACATCTGGCGCAAGTGTTCCGACAAGGCAAGTCGGGCAAGGACAGCGGTTATGCCGACCATTATCAGGTGCTGGACTGGCAGGCGTCGCTGAGTGAATTTGCCCGTGAGCGACGGGTCACCGTCAATACGCTAGTGCAAGCGGCCTGGCTGTTGCTGCTGCAATGCCATACTGGCCAGGAATGTGTCGCCGTGGGCGCCACGGTCGCCGGCCGACCGGCGGAAGTGCCCGGCTCGGAGCATCAGCTGGGGCTGTTCATCAATACGTTGCCGGTGATCAACCGGCTGCAGCCGACGATGACCGTGGAACAATGGGTCACCGAGCTGCAGGGTCGGAACCTGGCATTGCGTGAGCATGAACACACCGCGCTGTATGATGTCCAGCGCCTGGCGGGCGTGTCTGCGGAGGGGCTGTTCGATACCTTGCTGGTGTTCGAGAACTATCCCGTTTCCGAGGCACTGCGCGAAGGCGCTCCTGCAGGCTTGACGTTCAACGACACGCACATTCACGAGCAGACCAACTACCCCTTGACCTTGGCCATCGGCCTGGGCACGCAGTTGTCCGTTCACTACAGCTATGACCGTTCGAGCTTCAGCGACCGGGACATCGAGCAAATTGCCGTTCACTTCGCCAATCTGCTGCATGCGATCATCCAGACGCCGCAGCGCCTGATCGCCGAGCTGCCGATGTTGGGCGTGGATGAACGCCGTCGCATCGTGGAGGAGTGGAACCACACGACGGTCGAGTATCCTGGCTCGCATTGCGTGCACCAGCTGTTCGAGGCACAGGCACAGCAACAGCCCGACGCTATCGCACTGGTATTTGCCGGGCAGCAGCTCACCTACCGGCAGCTCAATGCCCGCGCCAACGGCCTGGCGCACAGCTTGCGCGAGCGCGGGGTGGGGCCGGACGCATTGGTCGGCATTGCCCTGGAGCGCTCGGTGGACATGGTTGTGGGATTGCTGGCGATCCTGAAAGCAGGAGGGGCTTATGTCCCCCTCGACCCTGAGTATCCGCAGGACCGTCTGGCGTACATGATCGAAGACAGCCGAATCCAGCTGCTGTTGACCCATCGAGATGTTCAGCTGCCTGCCTGTCCACATGTCCAGACCATGATGCTCGATGAGCCGGACGACTACCTGCCGCGCGAGGCTGACAACCTGGCGTTTGCAGGGCACCCTGGCAATCTTGCCTACGTGATCTACACCTCGGGCTCGACCGGCAAGCCAAAAGGTGCGGCCAATACCCATGAAGCGCTGCTCAACAGACTGTTCTGGATGCAGGACGCTTACGCATTGGGCGCCGATGACAAGGTCCTGCAGAAAACCCCTTTCAGCTTCGATGTATCGGTCTGGGAGTTCTTCTGGCCTTTGATGACGGGAGCCCGCCTGGTGCTTGCCAAACCGGGCGAACATCGCGACCCGGCGCTGTTGATGCGTCTGATCGAGGCCGAAGCGATCACCACGTTGCACTTTGTGCCGTCGATGCTGCAGGCCTTCATCAGTGGCGATAGCCCGCAGGCTGCCTGTGCGTCGCTACGGCAGGTGATGTGTTCCGGCGAGGCGCTGCCGCTGGAGCTGCAACGCAGCGCAATGGCATTGCTGCCGGGTACCCAGTTCTACAACCTGTATGGGCCTACCGAAGCGGCCATCGACGTAACCCATTGGCACTGTGTGGACGAACAGAGTCACAGCGTCCCGATCGGCCGACCGATCGCCAACCTGCGTACCTACATTCTCGACGATGAGCTCAATCCCGTGCCGCCGCCCGTTACAGGCGAGCTGTATCTGGGCGGTATCGGCCTGGCCCGCGGTTACCATGAGCGCGCGATGCTGACGGCCGAGCGTTTCTGTGTCAGCCCCTTTGGTGACGGGGAGCGTCTTTACCGCACGGGTGACCTGGCGCGCCAGCGTGAAGACGGCGTGATCGAATACGCTGGGCGGATCGACCATCAGGTGAAGATCCGCGGCCTGCGTATCGAGCTCGGCGAGATCGAAGCGAGCCTGCTGGAGCACCCGGCCGTGAAGGAAGCCGCAGTCCTGGCAATCGATCTCGCGACGGGCAAGCAACTGGTGGCATTTGTCGTCATCGACCGAGATGACCACCTGAACGATGTAAAGGCCGTGCTGGCTCGACGGTTGCCGGATTACATGGTGCCTTACCATTACGTCCTGCTCGACAGCATGCCGCTGTCACCCAACGGCAAGCTGGACCGCAAGCGCCTGCCAATGCCCGAACTCAAGGCTACCGCGCAGCAATACACTGCTCCGAGCAACGAGGTCGAAGGCGCCCTGGCGCTGATCTGGCAAGAAATCTTGCAGCGGGAGCAGGTCGGTATCCACGACAACTTCTTCGAACTCGGTGGCGACTCGATCGTGTCGATCCGCATCGCCAGCAAGGCGCGGCTCGCGGGTTACGACGTCTCGCCTAAACGGGTATTCGAGCAGCAGACCATCGCTCAACTGGCCGCGACGTTGGAGCGCCAGGCGCCAGTATCCGAAGCGCCGGTCATTGCACGTGTCGTCGTCAGTGAAGAACAGCGCGCATTGCTGCCCCTGTCCGTCGACGTCATCGAAGATGTCTACCCGCTCTCGCCGATGCAGCAAGGCATGCTGTTCCATTCTATCGAGGAGAAGGGTGAAGGGCTGTATATCCATCAGGTCAGCCTGCCGGTGACTGGCCTGAAGACGGCACCTTTCATTCAGGCATGGGCAGCGGTAACCGCGCGTCACGAGGTGCTACGCACCAGTTTCCACTGGGCCGGCCTGGCCGAACCGCTGCAGGTTGTCCATGCACATGCGCAGATGCCCGTACGGGAAATCGATCTGCAGGGCAGCGAGGCGCCTGAAGCCACCTTGCAGGCGCTTGCCCATGAAGAGTGGCTGAACGGTTTCGACCTGACCCAGGCGCCTCTGCATCGGTTGTTGCTGGTGAAGCTGGACTCGAACACCTATCACATGGTCTGGACCAGCCACCACATCCTGATGGACGGCTGGAGCACATCCCGTCTGTTTGCCGAGGTCATGCAGCACTACGCCGGCAAACCGGTGTCCGGCAATGTCGGTCGCTATGGTGATTTCATCGCGTGGCTGCAGTCCCAGGACAAGGGGCGGCAGGAGGTGTTCTGGCGTGAAAGCCTGGCAGGTGTCGAACCTACCTTGCTGGCCCAGACGATTCACCCGCGACACAGCTCTATCGAAACCGGGCACAACGCGCTCTATTCGCGCTGGGACAAAGCGTGGACGACGCGCCTGCAGGATTACTGCCGAAGCCTGAGGATCACGCCCAATACCGTGATCCAGGGCGCCTGGCTGCTGTTGCTGCAGCGCTACACGGCCAAGTCTGCAGTCACCTTCGGGGCGACCGTCGCCGGTCGGCCAGAGTCGCTGCCGGGCGCTGACAGTACCTTGGGGCTGTTCATCAACACGTTGCCGGTATCGCAGGAACTTGATCCGACCACCTGCCTGGAAGACTGGCTCCGTGACCTGCAGGCATACAACCTGGAACTGCGCAACTGGTCGCATACCCCACTTAACGATGTCCAGAGGTGGTCCGGTACCCCCGGGCAGACGCTGTTCGACAGCATCATCGTGTTCGAGAACTACCCGATCGACGAGAGCATGCGCGAGTCGTCCGATACCGAAGTGGGTTTTGGCGAATCCAGTGGCGTGGGTGTCACCAACGTCCCCATGGACTTGGCCGTGCATCTCAACGACACCTTGTCGATCGAATACCTGTACCTGCGCAACAGCTTCAGTGAAGCGTCGGTACAAGGCATCCGGCAGACCATGGAAGCCACGCTGGACGCGATGCTGAGCCAGCCGCAGGCGCGCCTCGGCAACCTCCAGTGCTTGCTGCCTGCACAACTGGAGCAGGCAGCGCGATGGGGCGCAGAGCCTGCGACGGCGTATGGTGCGCAGACATTGGCGCAGTCGATCGCAGCACACGCTCAGCGCCAACCTGATGCCATCGCGCTGGTGTGTGCCGAGCGAAGCCTCACCTACGCGGAGCTGGAGCGGCAGGCCGAGCAACTGTGCACAGTGCTGCGGCTCAAGGGTGCCGCGCCCGAAGTGATCGTCGGCGTGGCCCTGGAGCGGTCGCTGGAGCTGGTCGTGACATTGCTGGCGATCATGAAGACGGGCGCGGCCTATGTACCTCTGGATCTCGAGTATCCGGCTGATCGTCTGGCCTGGATGATCGAGGATTCGGGCATGAAAATGCTGGTGACGCGCCACTCGCTGCTTCAGCGCCTGCCGTCACTGGAACGCGTACAAGTCGTCGAGCCTGATGGCGATCAGCTTGCCCCGCAGATCGTGCTGCCTCCCGCGGCCATCGAAGATGGCAACCTGGCCTACCTGATCTATACCTCAGGCTCGACTGGCAAGCCCAAGGGCGTGGCCGTCGCTCAGGGGCCATTGAGTCGGCATTGCCAGGCTATCGTTGAACGATATGAAATGGGGCCCTCGACGCGCGAACTGCATTTCATGTCGTTCGCCTTCGACGGGGCTCAGGAACGCTGGCTGAGTACCCTGCTCAGTGGTGGCACGCTGGTTATTCGCGACGGCGACTTGTGGACCGTGGAGCAGACCCTGGAGGCCTTGTGGCGCCAGCGCATCACCATCGCCTGTTTCCCGCCGGCCTACCTGAAGCAACTGGCAGAGTCGGTACAGGCCAGCGGCGATCAGCCGCCACCGGTGCAGATCTACTGCTTCGGTGGCGATGCGGTGCCCGAACAGACGTTCGAGCAGGTCAGGGCGGCGCTCAAGCCTTCCTGGATGACCAATGGCTACGGCCCGACCGAAACGGTGGTGACGCCGCTTCTGTGGAAGGTGCCTGGCGACGGTCATTGTTTGGCTGCCTATGCACCTATCGGCCATGCCGTAGGTCGGCGCTCCCTTCGCGTACTCGATGACGAACTCAATCCGCTGCCTCCGGGCTTTGCGGGTGAATTGATGATCGGCGGCGACGGGGTGGCTCGCGGCTATTACGGCCGCCCTGGCCTGACGGCGGAGCGCTTCGTGCCTGACCCGCTTGGTAAGGACGGAGCTCGTATCTACCGCAGTGGTGACCTGGTGCGTCGACGGGATGACGGCACGGTCGACTACGTGGGCCGTATCGACAACCAGGTCAAGATCAGGGGTTTCCGGATCGAACTGGGTGAAGTCGAAGCCGTGCTGCGCACCCAGGACGGGGTGCGGGACGCTGTGGTGGTGGTGCACGAAACGTCGGTGGGCAAGCAACTGATCGGGTATGTGGTAGGTGACGAGGCGAGTCTGGCGAAGGCTTTAAGAGCCGTATTGGCCGCCGAATTGCCAGAGTACATGGTGCCGGCGCAGATCATCGTGTTGTCCGCGTTCCCGGTTACACCGAACGGCAAGCTCGACCGCAAGCGCTTGCCGGAGCCGATATTCGAGTCCTCAGGGCATGTCGCTCCTCGCAACGAGCAGGAGCGGTTGCTGGCGCAGATCTGGGAGGAGGTGTTGCAGGTCGATTCCGTCGGCATAACGGACAACTTCTTCGAGCTCGGTGGCGACTCCATTCTCAGCCTGCAAGTCGTGTCTCGGGTGAGGAATCACCCGACCCTGGACATGGAACTCAAACTGCGTGATGTGCTGCGTTACCAGACCATCGAAGCGATCGTCGGCAAGCAGGACCAGGCCGATCGTGCGCCCGTGCAGGCCGCCGACACCGGAGCGGTCGACGGCCTGTTCAATCTGCTGCCCATCCAGGAGTGGATGTTCGCCGAGGAGCTTCCGGACCCGGCGCACTTCAACCAGGCCCTGATGCTCAAGCCGCGCATCAATCTGGACCTGGATGCGCTCGATAAAGCGCTTGCATGCATCGAAGAGCACCATGACGCCCTGCGGCTTCGCTTCGTCGAGGAGAACGGTCGTTGGCTGCAACGCTACCTGACATCCGATGAGGCCAGGCAACCGCTGTTGCAGCGTGAACAGGCGTGTGATGAGCAGGCGCTGATGGCGCTGGCGAATCAAGCCCAACGCAGCCTGGGGCTTGTCGATGGACCTGTCTGGCGGGCTTTGCACGTACAGCTTGCCGATGGGCAGGCGCGACTGTTGCTGGTCATCCATCACCTGGTCATGGACGGTGTGTCATGGCGGATACTGCTCGAGGATCTGCAGCGGGCCTACCAAGCCTGTACCCAGGGCGCTACGCCGGCATTGCCTGCTCGCACCACCAGCTACAGGGCTTGGGCAGAACTTTTGCGGACACAGGCTGCATCGATTGCCGCTCAGCAGGGTGACTGGTGGCTTGCTCAGCTCGAACCGCTGTCGAGCGAGCTTCCTTGCGACAACCCGCGCGGGCGCAATCAGGTCAGCGAGCAGGCGGCCGCCCATCTCTACCTGACTCGGGAAAAGACTGCGCAGTTGCTCAAGCAGGCGCCTGCCGCCTATCGCACCCAGGTGAACGACATTCTGCTGGCTGCTCTGGCACGTGTGCTGTGCCGTTGGAGTGGTGAAGATGCCGCATTGATCCAGCTCGAAGGACATGGTCGCGAAGACCTTTACGAAGGCGTTGATCTGTCCCGCACAGTGGGCTGGTTCACCAGTATGTTCCCGGTACGCCTCGTTCCTGGAGATGCTGCGGCGGTCGGTGAGTCGATTCAGGCGACGCAACGACAACTGGCGGCGGTACCGGACAAGGGTGTCGGCTATGGCGTGTTGCGTTACCTGGGCGAACCTCGGATGCGCGAGCGCTTGGCGGCTGCAGCTCAACCGCGCGTGACGTTCAACTATTTCGGTCAGTTCGACCAAAGCTTCGATAAGCAGGCCTTGCTCGAGCCCGCCCCGGAAGGATCAGGCGACTGCTATAGCCCGAGGGCGCGCCTGGCCAACTGGTTGGAAATCGTCGGTCAGGTCTACGATGGCTCACTTTCGTTGCGATGTGTCTACAGCAAGCGCCGGTATCGGGCGCAGACCATCGACGCCTTGATGGAAAGCTACCGCGAAGAACTTGAACTGCTGATTGATCACTGTCTCTGCGTGAATGGCGCTGCCTGAGGGCAAGCGCCAAGCGGTTTTTCTCAAGGAATATCAAGTTGAACAACGATCTGGAAGCGTTTCTCGATATGGTTGCAATGAACCCACAGGATCAGGCCTTGCATCGGCTTGGTCCGGTGCAGGCACGCGCGAGTTTCGAGCTGGCCACGCAGCGTCTGCGCTGGCACACGCCGCAGAACCTGGAGCTCGCTGTGCTGACCTGTACAGCACGCGATGGTGCGGCTTTGCCGTTGCGTGTGTACAAACCTGCGCAGGCCGATAGCCAGCCGCTGCCGGTGCTGGTGTATTTTCACGGGGGCGGCTTTGTCGTCGGCAGCCTGGATTCACATGATGGCGTATGCCGTGAGCTGTGTGCACGGTCAGGCTGCGCGGTGGTTTCGGTAGGTTATCGCCTGGCTCCCGAGCACCGCTTCCCAACGGCTTTCGAGGACGGCTGGGATGTGCTCCAGGCGCTGCCGTCGCTGGCCCGGGCAAAGGGCCTGGACCTGCAACGCGTCGTCCTTGCCGGCGACAGCGTCGGCGCGACCCTGGCCACCACCCTGGCCCTGCATGCCGCCAGGCAAGGCAAGGCTGCCGCGGTCCGGCCAATCGGGCAATTGTTGTGTTACCCGGTCACGGATGCGGGGGGCGAATACGCCTCGCGCACCCTGTTCGGGGAGGGCTACTTGCTGGAGGACGAAACGCTCGAATGGTTCTATGACCTCTATGCCCGCGAACCCCTGGATCGTCACGACTGGCGTTTCTCTCCATTGCGGGCAGAGAGCCTGAGCGGTGTCGCTCCAGCCATCATCTTGCTGGCCGGCCTGGATCCGCTGTTGGATGAAGGGCAAGCATACGCCGAGCGATTGCAAGCCTGCGCAGTGGAGGTGGACATCATCCTGGCACAGGACATGACCCACGACCTGCTGCGCATGATGTCAGTGACTGCAGAAGTTTCAACCGTCTACGAGCGGTTGGTCGACAGCCTGCTTGCGCTGATCGCCAAAGCCCGATAAATCTCCAGCCCCGGACTGGCCTGGCAATGAGCATTGCGGTCAGTCAGGGGCATAGGGCAAGCACGCTTGCACGGGGCCTGCTGAATGGACTGGTCAGGTGGTGTTCAAAGGAGGAGGGCAAGGCGCCAGCCACCTGTGAGCCCAGGCTCGGAGGTGGCTGGCGCAGGGCAGATCAGTTTTCGTAGCGCAGGGTAAGCGCGAAATTGCGCGGGGCGCCGTAGTAGTTGCCGGTGTCTGGGCTGAAGATGGCTGTGTAGTACTTCTCGTCAAACACGTTGTTGAGGTTCAACTGGACGCTGACATTCTGGTTGACGCGAAAGTTGGCGTTGAGATCGACCAGGTTGTAAGCGTTCTGAGTGATGTTGTTCAGGTACAGCTTGCTCTGGTGATAGATGCTGGTACCCACTCGCCATTGGTCCAGCTCACCCGGCAGCTGATAGGTGGTAGCCGCCTTGAACAGTCGCTGAGGCGAGTTTTCCGTGCCGTAGGTGTCGCCCTTGCTGGCTCCGGCAACGTACTTGGGATGGCTGTAGGTGTAACCCATCGACGCATTCCATCCAGGCATCAGCTCGCCCGACACTTCAGCATCGAAACCTTGGTTGCGCACCTTGGCCCCTTCGGTATAGCAGCGTGCATCGCGGTTCGGTCCGCAGACACGGCCTGCCTCGGGAACAACCTGGGGCAGACCCGTCAGATCGACCTGGAAAAGCGCCAGGGAGGTGTTGAGCCTACCGTCGAACAGCTCGTTCTTCAGGCCGATCTCGTAGTTGCTACCCGTCGTGGGGGCGAGCAGCTTGTTGTCGACACTGTAGTTGCTTTGCAGTTTGTAGATTTCGGTGTAACTGGCGTAGACCGAGGCCTGATCAGTGAGGTCATAAACGATGCCGCCGTACGGAATGACCTTGCGGTCTTCCTTGAATCGGTCGGTTTCCCATGGCCCTTGGGTATCGTAATCGACCCAGCTCAAGCGGCTACCGAGGATCACGTGGAGGTCGTCGGTAGGATTGAGACGGGTAGCCGCGTAGATCCCTTTGTCCTTGCGCACATGGCGGCTTGGTGTGAGATCGCCGACAATTTCCGGTTTGGGAAACTGCGAAGAGTTGAAGTCGAGTACGTCTACCTTGGGGTTGATGGCAGGCGAGCCGGTCACGTACTGCAGTCGATCGCGGCGCATGCTCGTGCCCACGACCACTTCATGCTTCTGGCCCCCCAGGTTGAATGCGCCGTTCAGCGCTGCGTCCAGGTTGATCTGCTCGTCATCGTATCTGGCGCTGTTGGGGAAGTACTCCATTATCGAGTCGCTGTTGGGGGTGTGATAGCCGACCTGTGCCAGAAAATCCGCATTGGACCAGATGAGATTGGTCGCGACGGTCAGGTTCCAGTCTTCGTTGAAGGAGTGCTTGATATCGGCGAAGACGTTGCGGTTCAGCTTGTCCAGATAGGCCCATTTGCCGGCCAGGGACGTCGAGCGGGAAAAGTCATAGAAGCTGCCGTCCTTGTGGGTCGGCAGCCCACCCCAGTCATAGCCGTTGTTGTTGTCTTGCTGCAGCGATCCACCGACGGTCAAGGTGGTCGAGTCACTCAGATCCGCTTCGCCGATTACATAGAACAGCTGGTTTTCCTTGCCAGCGTAGTCCTGGTAGCTATTGCGGTTGTTGTACATCAGTACCGTTCGACCGCGCAGGGTCCCTTCGGCATTCAACGGGCCACCGACATCCAGCTGGGTCCGGTAGTTATCCCATGAACCTGCACCTATCTCGGCCTTGAGCTGATAGTCCCGGGTAGGCCGCTTGCGCACCATGTTGATGGCCGCCGACGGGTTGCCCGCACCTTGCAGCAGGCCATTGGCGCCGCGCACGATCTCGACTCGATCGTACATGGCCATGTTGTTCACGGACATGACGTCCATCGAGAAGCTTTCGGTCACGCTGGTTGGCAGGCCGTCGACCTGCAGGTCGTCCACCTGGAATCCTCGCGAGTAATACAGTGGGCGCTCGGTACCGAAACCTTTGACGGTATTGATCCCTGTCGCGGCCATGGCCACGTCTTCCAGGGACTGCATGTTCTGGTCGTTCATCTGTTGGCGGGTGACGACGCTGACCGACTGGGGCGTCTCGCGTGGCGACAGCCCCAGCCTGGTGGCTGTGCTGGTCACACCTGTGGTGTACGAGCCTGTGTTTTCGGTAGTTGCACCCAAGGCAGCGGACTGGATGCTCGTGGCATCGAGGAGCATTGCGCTGTCACCCTCATGGGTCGCCTGCAAGGTCAAGGTGTTGTCGCGCAACTGATAGCGCAGGCCACTCTCCCTGAACAGAATACGTACCGACTCATCCAGCCTGTAGCGACCATTCAACGCACCCGAGCGCAGATTCTGCACGGCATCAGGCTCATACAACACCTGCACGCCGGTCTGTTGCGCAAATGCCTTAAGCGCCGAGCTCAATGGCTGTGCCGGGATACTCAAGGTCAGTTGCTGATCTTGCGCCAGGGCGGCCAGGGGCAGGGCCAGAGTCACTGCCAGCGCCGGCAGTTGTACGTTGAAAGCGCGTCGAAGGCCAAGCGCCCGGGTCAAGTGATTCAATCGAAGGTGGGTGGGCATTTCGGTGCTCGTTGTAGATGTTGAGTGGATAGGCTGGGCAGATCTGTTTTTGTGTTGACTACGGGTATGACGCACGGCGGGTGACAAACCGGAATGCAAATGTTTCGCTTTTATCGCATCAGGCGACGCACGCCTCGACCACCACCTTGCCGGCCTCCATGCGCACCAGCTGATCGGCGACATCGAAATAACGGTCATCATGGCTGATGACGATGATTGTCTTGCCCAGGCGCTTCAGCTCGGGCAGCAGTTCGGTGTAGAAAATGCGTCGGAATGTCGGGTCCTGGTCCGCAGCCCACTCGTCGAACACCAGCACCGGGCGTTCTTCGAGCCAGGCGTTGATCAGTGCCAGCCGCTTGCGTTGCCCGGTCGAGAGGTCGGTGGTGGTGAAACTGCCGTCGCGGATGCTCACCTTGTGCGCGATTTCCAGTCGCTTGAGATAGACCTCGGCGCTTTCCGGTACCTGCTGGGCCCCCAGGAAGGGGTCGTCGAACAGGTAGTAATCGGAAAAGATGGTGGTGAACAGCTGGCGATAATCATCGCGGTTCAGCGCGGTGATGGCCTGATCGTTGATGCGTATCTCGCCTTTTTGCGGCGGGTACAGACCTAGCAGCAGCTTGATCAGGGTGGTCTTGCCACAGCCGTTCTCGCCGACGATGAAAACGATGTCGCCCTGGCGGATCTGCAGATTCACCGGCCCCAGGGTAAATGGTGCATTGCCGTCGACCGGAGGAAAGGCAAAGCGCACGTCATGCAGCTCGAGGGTACGCAAGGCGGGCAGCTGGCTGGCTTTGTCTTCGAGCAGCAAGTGTGGCTCGGGGGAGGAGAACTGCTCGGACAGCTCGGCAATCCGGCGGAAGGCGATCTGAGCCCGGCTGACGATGGGCAACGTGCCTATCAGGTATTCGAGCGGGCCCTTCATGTACAGCAGCACCAGCACGAACCCGCTCATCACTGCCTTGTCGCTGCTCGGCCACAGGGATTGCAGGGCAAGCGCCAGGCCGATGACCACGAAGAACAGCATCGAGCCGAAGGTCTTGGCGATAACGAAGGTATTGATGGAGCGGATCTGGATATCGCGTATCTGGTCGGCCGTCCCCTGGATGTTGCGGCTGAACATGCGCTGGCGGCGAGCGCGGTGGATGCGCAGCTCTTTGGCGCCTCCGGCGATCGCATTGTAGTGACGTTGCAGTTCATCTTCGGCATCACGTGCCGCGACGAACCCTCGAATACCCTTGGACCGCGCGATGTACTGCACGACGGTACCGAGTGCGATGGCCGCCAGCATCAGCAGGAACATCGGCCAGGACAGCATCGCCAGGTAGCCCAGGCAGCCAAGGGTAACGGTCAGGGCGATCGCCAGTGGCGCGAAGGCGAATGCGAAATCGCTGATGGTGTCCACGTCGTGCGTCAGCACCGGGATCAGTCGATGGCTGCGATAGCGCTCGATCTGTTCGATGGGCGCCGACAGCACCTTCTCGCCCAGTTCCTTGCGCAAGGCGGCGATGATGTTCTGGCCCACCCGGTTGCTGCCGATGTCGGAAAACACCGAGCTGGCCAGGGCCACCAGGCAAAGCCCGGCGAAGCCCCAGACCACCCCCTGGGTCAGGCCGGTGTCGTCGTGCAGGGCCCGGTTGATGGTGGCCAGCAGGAAGGTGATGCTGAGGCCGCCGACCATGCCCAGGATGACGGACAGCGCGACGGTATATTTGAACGGCTTGAGCAGGGCGAAAAGATCCTGCACGGCGCCGCGGGTGGGCTGGGACATGATGGGCTCCTGAGTTGATCAGACAACGCTGGCGAGGGGTTTGGTCAGCGCCTTGTGCGCGCTGTTGGAAAGATCCAGGGCGGCATAGAGGGCTTCCCCGATCTCTTCGCTAGGCATTGGCAACACCGAAAGCAAGGTGTCGCTCAAGCCGTGGGTGGCCTCGCAGAAGCCTTGCAGGAACACCGGTGCCTTGAGCTGCGGGGTGGCCAGGGCTAGGTTGGACGGGCCGAAGCCTACGCCGATCAGGTCGTGGAGAGTTGCGGCGCTCATGACGTTGACTCCTTGTGCGGATGGTTGCCCAGAGGTTGGTAAAGACGCTCATCGAACAAGCGCTCTCTGGACAGCATCACCAGGGCAGTGGCGAGGGCTGGACCAGGCGGGCTCGGCTCGTTCATCTCTGCTGTTCCTGGTGAGCGGTGAGTAGGTGTTAAACGAAGCCGCAGAGGCTGGATTTAGCCGGTCACGACGAGTCGTACATGCGCTCCACGCAGGTCCTCGCCGAGACGGCCATAGTGTGATTCGAGGGGCGAAACACGTTGTGCTCGGACGCACGAAAGCCCCGCAGGCATGCCACGTGGGGTGCCCGCTGGGGTTCGTGTATCGGTGAAGCTGCTGCCGCCAGGCGCGGCTGATCTCAGCGTTGCATCATGTCGAAAAACGCCTTCAGGAAGGTTTGCATCTGCTCCGCCGTGCCGACACTGACACGCATCCACTCTGGCCATGCCTGGAATACCCGTCCGACTCGAATTTGGCGTTGTGCGAGTGCCTGGATCACGGGTTTGGCAGGCCGATTGAGGGCCACCATGAAGCAGTTGGCGTGGGCGTCGGTGCATCGGTAACCGGCCTTTTGCAAGGCCTCGGTGGTGCTCAGGAGAATCTGACGATTGATACGTTTGCGTTCGCTGACCAGATCTTCTTGTTGCAGGCTGGCGATACCGCCCATGGCGGCGGCAAGCGGCACAAAGTTGTAGCCGTTCAGGCGTTGCAGGTCTTCGAGCAACGCCGGTTTGCCGATCGCCAGCCCTAGGCGGGCACCGGCCATGCCATAGAGCTTGGAGAACGTCCTCAACACCAGGACGTTGTCATGGCTGACCGCCAGATCCAGGCAGGAAGGGGCGTCGGAAAAGTGGATGTAGGCCTCATCGATGATCGCCAGGCTGCCTGCCGGCTTTTGGCTGACCAGGTGCTCGATGTCGGCGCGAGGGGTCAGCGTGCCGGTGGGGTTGTTCGGGTTGCACAGGTACAGCACCCCGGGCTGCGGGTCGGCGGCAAGCATGCCGCGCACGTCATGGGCGTGGCGAGCATCGAGCGGCACCTCATGCAGGGTCGCGCCGACAGCCCTGGCGCCATTGGCCACCGAGTCATAGGTCGGCGCGGCGGTGACTACGCCGCGCTTGTCGGCGTGACGAGCCAGGGCGTATTGCAACGGCGAGCGGGAGCCGCAGAAGACTGCCACATGGTCCTCGGGCACCTGGTGCTGCCGAGCGAACAGCTCGGCCAGGCGATATTCATGTTCCGGAAAATAATGTCCGCTCTGGCGGGTACCCAGGCTCATCGCATCGAGTGCCGAAGGGCAAGGACCGTACGGGCTCTCGTTGTAGTCCAGGCGGATAATGTCGTCGTCCACCGGCGGATCGCTCGCTGCTCCCGCCGCCCAGGCGGGTATAGCGGGTGCGAGGCCGGTCAAGGTGGCTGCAGCTACGAAACGGCGTCTGCTCAAAGCGGACATGGTCACTCTCCCTGTGGGTTGTCAGTTGTGTTCGCCGTCCTTGAGATCGCGGGCTACCCGAAAGCCCAGCCAATCACCGCGCACTTCGGGTTCGCGCTCGTTGCGGTTGCCTGAGCGGGAGAAGATCGGCGGTTCCAGGTAGTCGTTGCCGCGGATCTGCCGGTGCGTGCAGGTGCCACCAGTGGTCCAGGCGCTGCCGTCGGTGGGCGCGCCGACATAATCGGTATGCCAGCAGTCCTCGACCCACTCGTAGACATTGCCATGCATGTCATACATGCCGAATGCATTGGCCGGGAAGCTGCCGACCGGCGCCGTATAGGTGAAGCCATCCCGTGGCCCGTAGGTGTTGGCATGCTTGCTGATCTGATACTCGCCTTCCTCGTCGAAGGGGAACGGGAAGGGGCCGGTGGAGCCGGCGCGACCGGCGTACTCGCGTTCGGCCTCGCTGACCATCCGGTAAGGCATGCCGGTCTTCTTCGCGAGCCAGCCGATGTAGCCGCGTGCTTCCTCCCAGGTCATACAGACTGCAGGTTGGTCAGGGCCTTGCGGGTAGCTGGGTTTGCCGTTCTTGCACAGACGACCCGGGCGGTCGTCACCGTCGGGTAGCACAGTGCGGGTTTCCTGGGCATAGGCTTGCCATTGCCCGGCGGTCACCTGGAAGCGACTCATGGCGAAGGCCTTGGCGAATGTCACGGTACGCAACGGACCTTCATCGTCCTGTTTGCCCAGTTCGTCATCGGGGGTGCCCATCACGTAGCTGCCGGCGGGCAGCACGACCATTTCCGGGCAATCCTTGCAGTCCTTGAAGACCTTGCCCGGTGCAGTCGGGTCGGCAGCGAGGGCGTCGAGAGACAGCGAGAGACAACCAAGGGCAATCAGTGAAGTCAGCCGTTTCATGGGTTTCCTTGCGGGTAGTGGGCAACGGGAGGAGGAGTCGGCTTGGCGGCTTTCTGGGCGGCTTCCCACACACGCAGGAAGTTGGCCCCCCAGAGCTTGGCGATGTCTTCATCGGAATAGCCACGCTGCATCAGTTCGGCAGTGACGTTGCGGCTCTGGCTGACATTTTCCCAGCCGACCACACCGCCGCCATCGTTGAAATCGGAACTGATACCGACATGGTCGATACCGATCTTCTTCACCGCGTAGTCGATAGAGTCGACATAGTCGGCCAGGGTGGCCTCGGGCTCGGCGCCGAGGATGTCGTAGAAGGGTGTGAGGTATTCACCGAACTTCTTCTCAGACCAGATCGAGAAAACCGGGTCGGTGGTGGTGCCCATCTGGGTCTGGTTCTCCACGTCTGGCAAACCATGCTTGGCGCGCAAGGCGTTCATCTTCTCGATGGTCGGGCGCGAGAACGGCTTGAGGTAGTGGGAGTAGGCCACGATGTTGACCAACCCATTGGTGGCCTTGATGTGTGCCAGGTCCGCGTCGCTGAGGTTGCGGCGAATGTCCATCAGGCCTTGCACGCCGGTGTGCGAAGCCATGACCGGTGCCCGGCTCAGTTCGGTGACCTGGGTCAGGGCCAGGCTGGACATCTGCGACACGTCGATGACCACGCCGAGGTCGTTGAGCCGGGTGATGGCGCGGCGACCGATGTCGGAGAGCCCGCCCAGCGGGTCGACCGAGTCGCCGAGGAAGGGCAGGGGGCGTGCCGAGTCTACCCAGCTGTTGTTGCCGACATAGCCCGGGCCGAACACCCGCATGCCGCGTGCGGCCCAGTGATCCAGCTGGTCGATGTCGTCGCCAAGGGGCGCGGCGTTGAGCAGGCTGATGATGATGGCGAATTTGCCTTCACTGACCAGTCGGCGGAAGTCAGCCGGGGTGTAGGCGATGCCGGCCTGTGCAGGGAAATCCTTGGCGATACTGGTGATGATCCGGTAGCGCACTTCCAGTTCGTTGGCCATCGCCGCCTCGAACCCTGGTGTGGGGCGGTGCGGCCAATTGGGCCCACTCCAGAACTCCGGCCATGACCAGATCGCGATCGAAGCGCCGCTCAGGCGGCCCTTGGCGGCTTTTACCAGGTCGAACTGGGTCGGGCCGTCACGGTCCGCTTCTTCGCCATCGGTGCCATAGCTCAGCGGCACGTCCAGGTGCGCATCCAGGGCCGGTATGCGCGCCTGCAGGGCGTTGGCTCGCTGTTGGATTTCCCGCCCATAGGGGTGCTTGGCAAGGTAGGCCCAATACCACCAGGCGCCTGCGGCCATCAGGAGCAGAAGTGCCAATGCCCATGGCCATCTGCGCGAAAACAAAGCCTGTTTCTTCATTGCGTACTCGACCGCCTGCACGACGGCCCTATGCCGTTCGAACTTGTTGGGTGAAACGAGCCGAGGCCAAGAGAATTTAGCAACCCTCTAAATCGCGTCCTCAACCATTCGTTTTCGCAGCAGGAGTCTCGTCTTGAGTGCAGTGGATGAAAGTGTCACGTCGAAAGATCCTGGCCGGCCTTGTGGCCGCCGGTGTAGCACTGCCTGCCGGCTATTACGCACGGCAGGAGTGGGAGCGGGCCCAGGAAGCGGAGCTGAGCAGTGACGAACCTGCGGTGCCGGTCGACGACCTGCCCAATGCGCTGTTGGGTGAGCGCCTGGTCGGGATCTGGGACTGGCGCCTGGTCAACGATCACCCGGCGCTGGCCGAGCTTGCCGGGCCGCAGCAGCTGTTGCTCGACGTAGCGCAGGGTGCCCGTGCCGTGCGCGGCTACCTGGGCACTGCGCCGTATGGCAAGCAGGGTTCGCAGGTCTACGGTCCGCTGGCTGCCGACCGATTGCCGACCGTGCGCCTGAAGATAATCACCGGCTCTGGCCAAGCCTATGACTGCGATGCCGTGCTGGATGAAATATGGGGCGATTGGAGCGAGGGCGGCGGCAGCGCGACCCTGAGTGGGCAAGTACGCCTGGCAGGCACCCAGGCCGGGCATTCCGGTGCCCAGGCGGGGTTTGTCGCCGTCCGTCGACCGTTTGTTCTGGCGCGTGAGCGGCTGCCGTTCGTGGCGGCCCTGCACGAGGACCTGATTTCGCCGCAGCGTCGCTACTATCATCAGCTCTGGCATGCCAGCCGTGATCGCTGGCACCGCATCGACGATTCCCGGCGGCAGATGGTGCGTGCGCTGGGCTGGCAGGTCGGCCCGCTGGGCAAGGAGCGCAACGCCCGCGGGCATGATCGCCATCGCAACGGCTCCGGCGAGGATTTTCTGTTCATGCATCGGCACATGCTGCATGGCGTGCGCGAGGTCCAGGACCTGCGTTCCTGGACAAGCCTGCCCGCAGCCCGCCCCTCGATCGGGCATGGCGCCCAGGCGTTCTTCGATTACCTCGACAACCGCGACGGCTACAGCGTCCCGCCCAATTGGCAGGCGGCCGGTGATGAGGCGTTCAGCCAGTGGCTGTACTACGTCAAGAGCAGTCAGGGTCTGCACGCCAACTTCCAGTTGTGGGAAGCCCAACTGCATGACCCGCACTACCTCAGCACCTTGTGTCTGGGGGAGTTGGGGTCGCGCATCGAGTTGGGGATCCACGATTGGCTGCACATGCGCTGGGCATCCCTGGGGCGAGATCCGAACTCGGACTACCCGATGCCCTATGGGCGTCGCAACTACGATTTTTCCGAACGTTGGTTCCGCGCCGAGAACGACTTCCTTGGCGATCCGTTTTCCTCTCACGTGAACCCGGTGTTCTGGGCCTTTCATGGCTGGATCGACGATCGTCTGAACGACTGGTACCTGGCCCACCAGCAGGCGCACCCGGGGGAAGTGAAGCCGCAAATGATCGATGGTGTTCCGTGGTTTGCGCCAGGGCGCTGGGTGCGTGTGGCCGAGCCTTGGCTGGGGCCCACCCGTGATGGCTGCGGCGCCTGGGGGCTGGGCAATGGAGGCGGTACTGGGAAGCTCGACATCGAGACCATGAAACTTGCCTTGCAGGCCATCTTCAGCCCGGAAGAGGACGCCGATCGCCTGTCCGACAGGGTGCCACGGCGGCCTTGGTATGGCCGCCATCTGGCACCCGGCCCGCGACGTGACGGTCTCTAGCGCGAGTGCCAGACATATGATTTTCAGCGCCGATGAGACCGAGCGCCGACCGCGCGGCGTTCGGGCTCATCGGCACCGAAAGTGTTGGGGTGAGCTACCGCGCCGTCATCAGTGTGTTCGATGCTGTCCAGCCGCCGCCCAATGCCTTGTATAGCGCAACACTGGCCTGCAGCCGTGCCTCGCGCAGTCGCACCCGCTCGGACTGTGCTGTAAACAGGCTGCGTTGCGCCTCCAGCACGCTGAGCAGGTCTTCGGCACCGGCCCGATAGCGGTTTTCGGCCAGATCGAAGGCGCGCTGGGCCTGGGCAAGCTCTTCATTCTGCCAGCGTGTCTGGCGGTCCAGGCCGTCGACGCTGTTCAGCGCCTTTTCGACTTCGCCGAAGCTGGTGATCAGCACGCTGCGGTAGGCGTCGAGCAGCTCGTCCTGGCGAGCGATGGCGCGATCACGTTCGGCGCGCAAGGCGCCATTGTTGAAAATGGGGGCCGTCAGACCGGCACCGAGGTTGAGCGCCGGGTTGTGCAGCAGGTCAATGGCCTTTCTGTCGCCGGTGGCCAGGCTGGCCGTCAAGCTCACCGTGGGGAACAGTGCTGCCCGCGCAGCGCTGACATCCGCCTGAGCTGCCGCCAGGCGCGCCTCTGCGCCGGCGATGTCCGGGCGGCGGGTCAGTAGCTGGCTGGGAATGCCGGCGGCAATGCTTGGGCCGTTCAGTTGGTCGAAAGGCTGATCGGCAAGCTTGAGTGCCTGCACCGGCACACCAAGCAGGGTTGCCAGGGTGATCTGCGCATCACGGGCTTCTTGCTGGTAGAGCGGCAACTGTCGTTGCTGACTGGCCACCAGGCTCTCCTGCTGGGCCAGTTCCAAAGCAGTTGACGACCCAGCCTGGAATCGCGTACGCAC
The DNA here is from genome assembly GCF_017875955.1 of Pseudomonas sp. BP8. Taxonomy (GTDB): domain Bacteria; phylum Pseudomonadota; class Gammaproteobacteria; order Pseudomonadales; family Pseudomonadaceae; genus Aquipseudomonas. Next base: position 2,439,545 of record NZ_JAGINK010000001.1, read on the forward strand.
CAGCTCGAGGATCTTTTCGGCGTTTTCCAGGTTGAGCGTGGCGATCCGTGCCTGCTCACCAGCAGCGAGGGCGCTCAGGTAGGTATCGGCAACACTGCTCGTCAGGCTCAGCTCGAGCGTGTCACGATCAAGCGCAGTGGCTTGCAGGCCAAGACGGGCACTGTCACGCGCGGCGGCATTTCCACCCCAGAAGTCCAGCTCGTAGCTGGCCGTCAGGGCAGTGTCGAAGTAGCGGTAGGTCCGTTTACTGCTCGAAGTGTCTTGTTCGCTGTACCCTTGGCCTCGCAGCAAGCGCTGCTGATAGGCGTCGGCGCTGGCGTCGAGGCTCGGCAGCAGCGGGCCGCCGGCAATGCGCAGGTCGGCCCGAGCCTGCCTGACCCTGGCCATGGCGGCGCGCAGGTCATGGCTGCCGTGGCGCGCCTGCTCGATCAGCTGGCTCAGTTGGGCGCTGTTGAAGGTTGTCCACCATTGGGCCGAGGCCGCCGTGCCGCCAGTCCGACCTTGCCAGCTGGCGGGCGCAACGATGCCGCTGTGCAAAGGCGCAGGCGTGTGGCTGCAAGCGCCAAGCAGGGTCAGCAGGGGCAGCAGAAAAAAAGGGGTTCTGGTCATGGTCATTCACTGGTCAGGGCGGCGACAGGGTCGAGGGCGGCAGCCTTGCGCGCGGGCATGAAGCCGAAGATGACGCCGGTGGCTACCGAGCAGGCGAAGGCACCCACTATCGCCAAGGCGGAAAACGCCACGGCCACCTGGGCCAGGCTGAGTACCACGCCGATCAGCAGCGCCAGGCAGACGCCGATAAGGCCGCCGGCCAACGACAGCACCACGGCCTCGGTCAGAAACTGGCGCAGGATGTCGCGCTGTCGGGCGCCGGTGGCGATGCGGATGCCGATCTCGCGGGTGCGTTCGCGAACGGTCATGAGCATCACGTTCATCACGCCGATCCCGCCGACCAGCAGCGAGATGGCGGCAATGGCGCCAAGCATCAGGGACAGCCCGTTGCGCGTCGTAGCTTCGGCCTGGATCATCGCCGCGCTGTTGTCGATCTCGAAGTCTTCGATGCCATCGTGCAGGCTCAGCATCAGTTGGCGTATCGCCCGTTCGGTTTCATGCACCTGGGTGCTGTCGGCGGCGCCGATGATCACGTATTCCGGGTATTGCGTGCCGGACAGGCGTATGGAAGTCGCGGAGTACGGAACGGCGATACGCAGGTCGTTGCGCTGGTTGGCGCCGCTGGAGCCTTTGCTGGCCAGTACGCCGATCACCTGGAAAGGTACGTTCTCGATGAGGATGTACTGGCCGATCGGGTCTTGGCCTTCGACGAACAGCTTCTTGCGCACTTCCGAGCCGATCACGGCCACGGCCGCAGCCGTTGCCAGGTCGTTTTCGGTAAAGAAGCTGCCTTCGCTGACGGGCCAGCTCATCAGGGTCGGAAACACCGGGGTATAGCCACCGATGGTCGATTCCAGATCGCGATTGCCGAAGCGTACCTGCGCTTGCACCGTCATCGCCGGCATGATGGCCTTGACCTGGGGTAGCTCTGCCAGCGCCTGCACGTCGCTGAGGCGAATGTCGCCAGGCGGGGCGCGCGGTGCCGGAGGGGCGCCGTTCATGAAGATGATGTTCGAGCCGAACGCGCCCATCTGGGCCATGACCTGACGCTTGCTGCCTTCGCCCACCGCCAGCATTACAACTACTGACGCGACGCCGATGATGATCCCCAGCAGGGTCAGCGCGGTGCGTGTGCGGTTGCTCCACATGACCCGCCAGGCGGCCTGCAGGGCGTCCCGGGTCTCGCCCAGCCAGGGGCTGCTCTGGCTGTCGGCACGGACCAGGCGCCGGGCCAGATCATCGGCTTGCAGCGCGCCTGGGCGAGGCTGTGGAGGCGCCTGGTCGGCGCCGCTGTCGCTGCTCACTTCGCCGTCGCGGATCTCGATGATGCGATGCGCGCGAGCCGCCACATCGCGGTCGTGGGTGATCAGGATCACGACATGGCCCTGCTCGGCGAACTCATCCAGCAGGCGCATGACCTCGGTGCCACTGTGGCTGTCCAGCGCACCGGTGGGCTCGTCCGCGAGGATGATGTGGCCGCCGTTCATCAACGCCCTGGCGATGGATACCCGTTGTTGCTGGCCGCCTGAAAGCTGGCGGGGGCGATTGCCGGTGCGGTCTCCCAGGCCCAGTCGTTGCAGCAGCGCCTCTGCCCTTTCGGCGCGCGGGCCAGCGCTGGTCCCGGCGTAGATCGCCGGCATCTCGACGTTCTCCTGCGCCGAGGCGGACGGGATCAGGTGATAGCCCTGAAACACGAAACCGAATGCTTCGCGGCGCAACCAGGCCAGTTCGTCATTGGTCAGGCCGGCAACATCCTGGCCGGCGAAGCGGTAATGACCGGCGCTTGGGCGGTCGAGGCAACCGAGGATGTTCATCAGAGTCGACTTGCCGGAGCCCGAGGTGCCGACGATGGCGATGAACTCTCCGGCATGGATCTTCAGGTCGATGCCTCGCAACACGTCGACCTGGGGGCTGTCGCCGCCACCGTAGGATTTACGGATGCCGACCAGTTCTATCAGCGCAGTGCTCATGTCAGCCTTCACCGCCGACAGGGCCGATCAGCAGCTTTTCACCTTCATCAAGCCCGTCGAGTATCTGCACGCGCAGTCGGTCGCTGAGCCCGGTGCGAACCTGGCGCGTCTGGACCTCGCCCTTGCCAGTCAGGACATGGGCAGTCTGCAGCCCCTCGCCCTGGCCGCCCCCCTGCAGTGCGGCGATGGGCACGGTCAATACATCCTTGGCGGCTCCGGCGACGAAGAACACCTGTGCGGTCATGTCGGCCATCAGCGCATTGTCATCGTTGTCGACGTCCAGCAGCACGGTGTAGAGCACTACGCGCCCGGTCCCGCTGCCGCTTGCGCCAGCGGCGGCAACCGGGCTGCCGCCGCCTTGACTGAGCTGATCCAGCGGCTTGGGCGGGATCGGCAAAATCTGCCGGACAGTGCCGGTCCAGCGCCTACCGCCACTGCCGAGGGTGGTGAAGTAGGCCTGCATGCCGGTTTTGACCTGGCCTATATCGGCTTCCGAGACCTCGGCCCAAACCGTCATCGGCGACAGCTTGGCGATCCGCAGGATCAGCGGGGTGCGCTGTTGCGCGTTCAAGGTCTGCCCTTGACGTGCATCGACAGCCACCACCGTACCGCCGATCGGGGCATAGATGCGGGTGTAACCTAGCTCGGCCTCGGCGCTACGCAGCGTGGCTTGCGCCTGGCGGATCTGCGCCTCATACATGTCGATACGCGCCTGGGTCGTCAGCACCTTGGCCTGGGCCGTCTGGACATCCTCTTCGCGCGTGGCGCCGTCGGCGGCCATCCGCTGCTGCCGACGCAACTGCTGTTGGGCCAGGACGTGCTCGGCGCGCTGCTCCTTGACCTGCGCTTGCAGGGTCTGGATGGCATAGCGCTCGGCATCCAGCCGAGCCTGTTGCGTGGCGGGGTCGATTTCCACCAGCAACTGCCCCTGCTTGACGGTGTCGCCTACCTCAACGTGCAATGTGCGGATCTGCCCAGAGGCTTGCGCACCAACATCGACGTATTGGCGAGGCTGCAGGGTGCCCAGTGCGGTGACGCTGGATTCGATGTTGCCACGGCTGACGCTGACGGAAGGTCGCGGATCAGTCTCGCCGGGCAACAATTGCCAGGCAGCGAATGCGGCTACCGGGATCAGGCACAGCACGAGAGTCACGGCGCGACGGGTAAGGCGTTGAGGGGTCATGCAGTATTCCGACCATGAGAGGGCCGCTGTCACCAGGAAGCAGCTAGGGAGGCTGCCGATTAAACGAAAGCGATGAGGACGGATTTAGCGTTAAACGCTTGTTGCGGGCGGGGGAAATGTAACGACGTCTTTAAACTTGATGAGAATTATTATAGTTTAAGCGCTGGCAATGCCACTACTTGGCCTGCATTGCGTTTCTATCATCATCGGAAAACAGGGAAAGCGCTTCGATGCCGTCTTCGGGTGTACTGCTAGAGCATTACTACCGTGAACTGGTCGGGTACCTTCGTGCGCGTCTCGGCAGCCGCCATGCGGCCGAGGATATCGCTCAGGAAGCCTACCTGCGGATACTCGAGCGCCGTGACGACACGCAGATCTCCCATCCGCGCGCTTTCCTTTATCGCACGGCCCTGAACCTGATCACCGATGGTCATCGGCGCAGCAAGGTCCGTCGCGTCGAGCCTCTGGAGATACTGGAAACCGACGAGCGATTCTTCGTCGCGCCCGTGCACGGCGTCTGTCGCCAGGAAGAGCACCTGGCGTTGCTGCAACGTGCGTTGGCGGAACTGAGCGAAACCTGCCGGGAGTGCTTTTTGCTGCGCAAGCTCGATGGCCTGTCGCATGGCGAGATCGCCACGCGTACGGGCTTGTCCAAGGCCACGGTGGAAAAGCACATTGTCAACGCCATGAAACATTGCCGCCTGCGGATGCGCGAGTGGGCCGAGGCCTGAGCGCATGCGCGCCTGTGTGGCCCGCTTTCCGAGCTTCAGTTGCCTGACGATGTACCGAAGGTCAGCGCGCCTTTCATCATCGTCGAGTGGAAAGGGTAGGAGCAGAAGAACGCGTAGGCCTGACCTGCCTGCAGCACGCTGGTGTCGAAGCTGACCGAATCCTTTTCGCCACCACCGATCAGCCGGGTATGGGCGAGCACGCGCTTGTCGCCCGGCTGGATGTAGTTATTGGCTTCACCGGCTGCGGCGCCATCGGTGGTCACGCCTTTGATGTCGTCCTTTTTGGCCAGCACCCAGTTGTGGCCCATGATGTTCCTTGGCATCGTGCCCGTGTGTAGCAGGTTTACCGTAAAGCGTTTGCAGCGCTGCGGTACGTTGATCGTCTTCAGGTCGTAGGTCATCTGGTCAGTGCTGCGAATGTCCAGGGAACAGGGTTCGGCAGACCATGCAACGCTGGACAGGGTCAGGGCGAAAAAGGCTAGGGCAGGGCGAAACATCTGGGTACTCCGAAAATGAATGAGGCGATGCCTCGGGGCATGCGCCTTTTTTATACGAAGCCCGAGCGTCAGGGTTTAGGGCGCGCGGTAATCCGCACGGCTTGGCAGGTTGAGCGCGAGTTACACTCCAGGTTGGCGGGTTAAAGGCCTGGGGTTAAAGGCAAATGTAAATTCCGTCAGTCAATCACTTGATTTATGCAGGTTTCCCGACTTCTATCAAAGAAGACCGCTACCAGGCTTGGCCTTGGCAGTAGCCGTTACTGGCGCAGTTTGGTCATGGAACTTACCCATTACCCAACTGGCCAGGTCCCACCATGGCAAACAAGACTCTGCGCATTCTCATCGCCGACGCACACCTATGCCAGCGCTTGCAGTTGGAGTGGTTGCTCAATGGCCTGGGCTATTACCGGATAGCCCCCGTGGAGAGCTTCGAGGAGTTGCAGCGCTTGGTGCATTGCGCCTTGCAGCCGTTTTATCTGTTGCTGGGCAATATCGAGCTGGCCAATCATGCCGGGGTCGACCTGGAGCGCTTCTGCCGCGTCAGTACGCAGATCCAGCACGCCCTTCTTTACCACTCCAGTCAGTTGAAAGTGCCTTCAGTACCGCAGGCCGAGCGCCAGGCGGTCAGCCTGAGCCTGCCACAAGTGCCTGATAACGAGGCGTTGGCCTCGTTCATGGCGATCATCGACGCGCCACAGCTGGTCGGCAAGTTGCCACTGCCGGGCAGCATGCCGGCTACTACAGTGCGGCAACGGCCGCGGGCGAATTTCGCGCACACGGTGTTCAACCGCTAGGGGCGAAGCGGACAGGGCAACGGCGCAGCTATTTGTTATCCTCTTGCGCTTTGCCGATCTGCGGAAGCCTGCCATGACTGCCATCGATACCGCCAGCCCGCCCCGGTTCAGCCGCGGCGATCACCGGACCCTGGGCCTGGCGGCGCTGGGTGGCGCGTTGGAGATCTACGATTTCATCATCTTCGTGTTCTTCATGCCGACCCTCAGCCAGCTGTTCTTCCCGCCTGAAATGCCTGAGTGGCTGCGTCTGCTGCAAAGCTTCGGCATCTTTGTCACGGGCTACCTGGCGCGGCCGTTGGGCGGCATTTTGATGGCGCACTTTGCCGACCATCTGGGGCGCAAGCGGGTGTTCAGTCTGAGCATCCTGATGATGGCCTTGCCATGCCTGCTGATCGGCGTAATGCCGACCTACGCCGACATCGGTTATGCCGCGCCGCTGATCCTGCTGGCCTTGCGCATCCTGCAAGGCGCCGCGGTCGGGGGTGAAGTGCCGAGTGCCTGGACCTTCGTTGCCGAGCATGCACCGCACGGGCGGCGTGGCTATGCGCTGGGCTTCCTGCAGGCGGGGCTGACGTTTGGCTACCTGCTGGGGGCGCTGACCGCAACCTTGCTGGCGCAGGTATTCAGCCCGCAGGAGATCCTCGATTACGCTTGGCGTTATCCGTTTTTGCTGGGGGGTGTGTTTGGTGTGATCGGTGTGTGGTTGCGCCGTTGGTTGAGCGAGACGCCGGTGTTTCTTGCCTTGCGTGAGCGCCGTGAGCAGCCGGTCGACTTCCCGTTGCGACGGGTACTCAGCGAGCATCGTCGGGCGTTGGTGCCGGCTGCGCTGCTGACCTGCGTGCTGACCTCGGCGGTGGTGGTGCTGGTGGTGATCACCCCGACCGTGATGCAGCAGCGCTTCGGTATCGCTGCCGGGCACACCTTCGCCTTGAGCAGTGTGGGTATCGTCTTCCTGAATATCGGCTGCGTGCTGGCTGGGTTGCTAGTGGATCGCGTGGGGGCCTGGCGGGCGCTGAAGCTTTACAGCCTGCTGCTGCCGGTGGGGATTGGCGCGTTGTACGCCAGCCTGGTCGGGCAGTGGAGCCTGATCTGGCCGGCTTACGCGTTGGCGGGGCTGTGTTGTGGCGTGGTTGGTGTTGTGCCGTCGGTGATGGTCGGGTTGTTTCCGGCAGAGATCCGGGTATCGGGCATTTCCTTTACTTATAACGTTGCCTATGCCCTGTGGGCGAGCACCACGCCGCTTGCGTTGATTGCCTTGATGCCGTGGAGCCCATGGGTGTGTGTTGGGTTCTGTCTGATCATGGGTATGGTTGGCTTGCTTACGGCGCTGTACTTCAAAGGGCGCGAGACGTTGGCGTATGCGGCGCAGCCGTTGCCGATCATGTGTGGTGACAAATGAGCGTGCTAGCCGGTTTTTGCAGCGGCCTTCAGAGCGAGCGCTGTGCGTGTGGGGCTTGATCTGAGGGGCGGCCTCGTTATTACAAAGGTTCTCCGCGGATGGTCTGGCGCTATGGCTGGGGCTTGTAGGTTGGGGGGGCTTATTCAATTGATGTGGTGGCTTTTCGGGCCCCTTCGCCCTTACGGCGGGTCACTTTTTTTCTTGGAAAAAAGTAACCAAAAACCGCTTGCTCCTGCATCCGGCCCCTCCGCTGCGCTGCGGGGTTCCCTCGCTCCGGTCTTGCTCCGGGAGGACCGCGCTGTACGGCCCCTCCTGGGCCTCAGCGCTTTCCGGCCATCCATGGCCTCCACCTCCCTGCGCAAGACCTCCACTCGGCCTCCTGAAGTCGCTGGTAGATCAAGAGCAAGATCAACAGCCAGGGCAACGGCAGGCGAATCGCTGCGCTCTCGCTTTGTTTATCTACCAGCGGATTTGTGGGGTGGCGGGCAGGGCTGCGCCCTGCGATTTGCATTGGCAGTACCGGCCTCTTCGCGGGACAAGTCGGATCGCCGCACCGCCGCCCCTACAGGATGGGCGCAAATTTTGAATTCGGCGCAAATCCTGTAGGGGCGGCGGTGCGGCGATCCGACTTGTCCCGCGAAGAGGCCCGAATATCCACCCCAACTGCCACTATCAAAACAACGCCAGCCCAGACGCCACCCGTAACTTGGCGATTTCAGGAGGATTGGCGTTGAGCCCGGAAGCTATGCAGATCCTGTAGGAGCGGGCTTGTCCCGCGAAGAGGCCCGAATATCCACCACCCCTGCCACTATCGAAGACAACGCCAGCCCAGACGCCACCCGTAATTTCGCGATTTCAGGAGGATTGGCGTTGAGCCCGGAAGCTATGCAGATCCTGTAGGAGCGGGCTTGTCCCGCGAAGAGGCCCGAATATCCACCACACCTGCCACTATCGAAGACAACGCCAGCCCAGACGCCGCTCGTAACTTCGCGACTTCAGGAGGCCGAGTGGAGGTCTTGCGCAGGGAGGTGGAGGCCATGGATGGCCGGAAAGCGCTTAGGCCCAGGATGGGCCGTACAGCGCGGTCCTCCCGGAGCAAGACCGGAGCGAGGGAACCCGCAGCGCAGCGAAGGGCCGGATGCAGGAGCAGGCGGTTTTTGGTTACTTTTTTCCAAGAAAAAAAGTGACCCGCCGTAAGGGCGGAAGGGGCCCGAAAAGCCACCACATCAATTGGATAAGCCCACAATTCCCAAGCCAAGCCAAGCCCTCCGTGACGACCCATAAAAAAGCCCCATGACCTAGCGGCCAGCGGGCTTTTTCAGGCATCCAGCGGAGCAGGGCACTTACATGTTCGGGTAAGTCGGCCCACCCGCGCCTTCAGGGGCAACCCAGGTAATGTTCTGGGCCGGATCCTTGATATCGCACGTCTTGCAGTGCACGCAGTTCTGCGCGTTGATCTGGAAACGCTTGGCGCCATCGTCCTGAGTCACCACTTCATACACCCCAGCCGGGCAGTAACGCTGAGCCGGCTCATCGTACAGCGGCAGGTTGCTGGCGATCGGGATGTTCGGATCGGTCAGCTTCAGGTGGCAGGGCTGCTCTTCTTCGTGGTTGGTGCTGGAGAGGAATACCGAGCTCAACTTGTCGAAGCTCAGCTTGCCGTCCGGTTTCGGGTAGTCGATCTTGGTCGAGTCCGCCGCAAGCTTCAGGCAGGCGTAGTCCGGCTTGGTATCGTGCAAGGTGAACGGCAGCTTGCCAGCGAACCAGTTCTGGTCGACGTAGTTGAACGCCGCGCCAAGCAGCGGGCCGAACTTGTGCATGGCCGGGCCGAAATTACGGCTGGCGAACAGTTCATCATGCAACCAGCTGGCCTTGAACGCCTCGACGTAGCTGTTGAGCGCGTCGCCACCCTCGCTGCCCGCAATCAACGCATCGGCTACCGCATCGGCGGCCAGCATGCCGGACTTCATTGCAGTGTGGCTGCCCTTGATCTTGGCCACGTTCATCGTACCCAGGTCGCAGCCGATCAGCGCGCCGCCGGCGAAAACCATCTTCGGCAACGAGTTCAAGCCGCCCTTGGCCAGTGCGCGAGCGCCATAGGAGATGCGCTTGCCGCCTTCGAGGTACTGGCTGATCACCGGGTGGTGCTTCAGGCGCTGGAACTCGTCGAACGGCGACAGGAAGGCATTGCTGTAGGACAGGTCAACGATCAGGCCAACCACCACCTGGTTGTTTTCCAGGTGATAGAGGAACGAGCCACCGGTGTTCTCGCTGCTGACGACATTCAGCGGCCAGCCGGCGGTGTGCACCACCAGGCCTTGCTCATGCTTGGCCGGGTCGATTTCCCAGATTTCCTTGAGGCCGATGCCGTAATGCTGGACGTCGGATTCGCTGTCGAGGTCGAAGCGCTTGATCAGTTGCTTGCCGATGTGGCCACGGCAGCCTTCGGCGAACAGCGTGTACTTGGCGCGCAGTTCCATCCCCGGGGTGTACAGGCCGTCTTTCGGATTGCCTTCGCGATCGACACCCAGGTCACCGGTGACGATGCCGCGGACTACGCCGTTGTCGTCGAACAGCGCTTCCTGAGCGGCAAAGCCTGGGTAGATTTCAACGCCCAGGTTTTCTGCCTGCTGGGCCAGCCAGCGGCACAGGTTGCCCAGCGAAATGATGTAGTTGCCATGGTTGTGCATGGTCTTGGGCACGAACAGGTCGGGCACCTTGACCGAGCTGCCCTGGTCCTTGAGCACATAGATGTCGTCGCGCTTGACCTCGGTATTCAGCGGTGCGCCGAGCTCTTTCCAGTCAGGGAACAGTTCGTTCAGCGCACGCGGCTCGAACACCGCGCCGGAGAGGATGTGGGCGCCCACTTCGGAGCCTTTCTCGACCACGCAGACGCTGATCTCGCTACCGGCTTCGGCGGCCTTCTGCTTCAGGCGGCAGGCGGCGGACAGGCCTGCCGGCCCGGCGCCGACAATGACCACGTCGAATTCCATGTATTCGCGTTCCACTGGTTCTCTCCTACTCAAGGCTCATCGCTGTTGCTTGTCTTGTGGGTGACGGGTAGCCACTCGTAGCTATCTATGCTGTAGCTTTGCGAATAACCGACTACACCGTTTTGTCTTGGCGCGCATTATATCTACACCACTCGGCGGGTCCAATACAAACGTTTGTTTGAATTTGCCGGAGCCCAGTAAAATCACAGGGACGCGGCTTGAGGCTGGCCGATTTGCCGTATTGACCGGGCTGGGTGTTACGGTCAAGATACGAGCGGTTTTACGCTCGCCGTAGGCTGAACGTCGGGCGCAGGAGCACCCCTAAAGACCAGGCGCAGAGCAGGGTTTTCAGGCTGAAACCCGTTTTGTAGTGGAGTTTACACGCCACCACAGAAAATGACTCGCGGGTTTTGCCAGCAAGGGTCGATACAAGACTGATTGGTCATTGTGAAGATCGCATGCCCTGGAACGTTTTTAGAGGTGCCCTTGTACCCACGCGCAATCGCCGGGCTTTTGCCCCCAGGCGACATTCTTTTCACCGGAGAGTAACGAGGAATCCATGAAGGTTCTTGTAGCTGTCAAACGAGTGGTCGACTACAACGTCAAGGTTCGCGTCAAGGCGGACAACTCCGGCGTCGACCTTGCAAACGTCAAGATGTCCATGAACCCCTTCTGCGAAATCGCCGTGGAAGAAGCCGTACGCCTCAAAGAGAAGGGCGTAGTCACCGAGATCGTCGCCGTTTCCGTTGGCCCGACCGCTGCCCAGGAACAGCTGCGCACTGCGCTGGCCCTCGGTGCCGACCGTGCGATCCTGGTCGAGACCAGCGATGAGCTGAACTCGCTGGCCGTGGCCAAGGCGCTCAAGGCCGTGGTCGACAAGGAGCAGCCACAACTGGTGATCCTCGGCAAGCAGGCCATCGACAGTGACAACAACCAGACCGGCCAGATGCTCGCCGCGCTGACCGGCTTCGCCCAGGGCACCTTCGCTTCCAAGGTTGAAGTGGCTGGCGACACGCTCAACGTCACCCGCGAAATCGATGGTGGCCTGCAGACCGTTGCGCTCAACCTGCCGGCGATTGTCACCACCGACCTACGTCTGAACGAGCCGCGCTATGCGTCGCTGCCGAACATCATGAAGGCCAAGAAGAAGCCGCTGGAGACTGTTACTCCGGATGCGCTGGGCGTTTCCACCGCCTCCACCACCAAGACCCTGAAAGTCGAAGCGCCGGCTGCCCGCAGCGCGGGTATCAAGGTCAAGTCGGTGGCCGAACTGGTCGAGAAGCTGAAGAACGAAGCGAAGGTAATCTAAATGACTATCCTGGTTGTCGCTGAATACGAGAACGGTGCCGTTGCCCCGTCCACCCTGAACACTGTCGCCGCTGCCGCCAAGATCGGTGGTGATGTACACCTGCTGGTCGCTGGCCAGAACGTTGGCGGCGTCGCCGAGTCCGCTGCCAAGATCGCCGGCGTTGCCAAGGTGCTGGTTGCTGATAACGCGGCCTACGCGCACCTGCTGCCTGAGAACGCTGCGCCGCTGATCGTCGAGCTGGCTCAGGGCTACAGCCACGTGCTGGCTCCGGCCACTACCAATGGCAAGAACATCCTGCCGCGCGTTGCCGCGCTGCTCGATGTCGACCAGATCTCCGAGATCATCGCGGTCGAGTCGGCCGACACTTTCAAGCGCCCAATCTACGCCGGTAACGCCATCGCCACCGTGCAATCGAGCGCTGCGGTCAAGGTCATCACCGTGCGTACCACCGGTTTCGACCCGGTTGCTGCTGAAGGCGGTTCGGCCTCGGTTGAAGCCGTTGGCGCGGCCCACGACGCAGGTAAATCGAAGTTCGTCGGCGAAGAGCTGGCCAAGTCCGATCGTCCTGAGCTGACCGCTGCCAAGATCGTTGTTTCCGGCGGCCGCGGCATGGGCAACGGTGACAACTTCAAGCACCTGTACGCCCTGGCCGACAAGCTCGGCGCCGCTGTCGGTGCCTCGCGCGCCGCAGTCGACGCAGGCTTCGTGCCCAATGACATGCAGGTCGGCCAGACCGGCAAGATCGTCGCCCCGCAGCTGTACATCGCGGTCGGCATCTCCGGTGCGATCCAGCACCTGGCCGGCATGAAAGACTCCAAAGTGATCGTTGCGATCAACAAGGATGAAGAGGCGCCGATCTTCCAGGTGGCTGATTACGGCCTGGTCGCGGACCTGTTCGAAGCGGTTCCAGAGCTGGAAAAGCTGGTCTGATCCGCCTGCTTCACTTATAAAGAAGCCCGGCCCTCATCGCGAGGGCCGGGTTTTTTTATGGCTGCAAGGAGTAGCGCATGAAGTATCGCGGAACAGCCACGGCCCTGAGCTGCCTGGCGGCGCTGCTGTCGCCTTGGGCACTGGCGGCGGGCAAGTGCGAGCGCCTGGTGGCGACCGGCAGCCCGGATGCCCCGCCGTATTCCTGGCAGGACCCTGCAGATCCACGGCACCTGATCGGCGCCAATGTCGACCTGCTGCGCCAGGTGGCGAGCGAACTGGGGGTGAAGGTCGAAGTACTGAGTGCCGGCAAGCGCGACCAGGCCTTGGAAGAGGTGCGCAGTGGGCGTATGGACCTGTTGCTCGACACACCCATGCAGGTCGGGCAGTTGACGGCCTTCGACTACATTCACCCGGCGTTACAGCTGAACGAGTACCTGGTCTGGACTCGGCATGACGGCAATGTGGTGTTCGATGGCCCGGCTGACCTTGCGCAATACCAGGGCAGCCTCTCGGAAAAAGCCCGGCTGACGCCCGCCTTCGAGGCCTTCGCCAAGGCTCAGCTCAAGCTGGTGCCCGCGCAGAATCTGACCCAGGCATTTCAGAAACTGGTACTCGGCCAGGTCGACTACGTCCTGGCTGGGCGCTTCTCGGGGATGGCCATGGTGCAGGGCTTGGGCATGGCCGATGACCTGATTGCCCGTGGCCTGCCGGTCGACAGGCCCGGATTGTACCTGGCGGTGTCGCACAATTCGGCCTGCAACGACGCCTGGTTGCGCGGACAACTGACGAAAAAACTGACAGAATTGCCGATCTCCGGTGCGTCCGAGGCTGTTCTGCAGCGCAACGTCGAGCGCTGGAAGGCGCAAATGCAGCCGCCTGCGGACGCCCCCAAACAGTAGGAAGATTGTGTTGAGAATCCAACCCTTGATCCTGGCCCTGGCCGTAATCGGCCTGGCTGGCTGTGCCAATGACCCGGCGCCCAATGAACAGTTGCGCTTGTCTGAACAAGCGCTGGAGCAGGCCAAGGCCGTCGGTGCCACCGACCAGGTCGAAGCGCTGAAACTGGCTGAAGACAAGCTGACCCGGGCGAAAAGCAACCTGCTGACTGCAGACTACCGCGACGCGCGGATGCGCGCAGAGCAGGCCGAGCTTGATGCGCGTCTGGCCGAGGCGCAGGTGCTGACCCACAAGAGCGAGGAGCAGCTCACGCTGCTGGAGTCACGCGTCAAGCGCTTGCGTAAACAGTTGGAGGTACAGCCATGAGGCGCGCTACACCTATCGCCGCCCTGGCATTGCTGGCGCTGGCCGGTTTGCAAGGCTGTGCCAGTCAGCGCAGTGAAAGCGCACTGGCGGATGCCAACACGGCCTTCCAGAAGGTCAAGGATGACTCCGACGTGCTGCGCAGTGCGCCGCGTGATGTGATCCGCGCGGGTGAGTCGCTGGCCCGGGCCGATCGGCTCTCCAGCTACATCGGCACCGGTGCCGATGTGCGCCATTATGCCTACCTCAGTCAGCGCTACAGCGAGATTGCCGGCGAGCATGCCAAGCTTGCGTTGAATCAGGAGCGGATCGCCAAGCTCGACCTCGAGCGTCAGCGTCTGCAGCTGGCCCTGCGCGAGGCCAAGCTGGCCAGCGTGCAGCAGCAGGGCAAGTGGCTCGAAGCGCAGATCAATGCCCTGGCCTCCGAGCAGAGCGATCGTGGCCTGGTGATGACGTTGGGCGACGTGTTGTTCGATACCGGCCGTGCCGACCTGAAGAGCTCGGCCAGCCGCACGGTGCTCAAGCTGGTGCAGTTTCTTCAGTTGAATCCGCGGCGCGTGGTGCGTATCGAGGGTTACACCGACAGCACCGGGGCCCCGGAAGACAACCTCAAGCTGTCGCGTGATCGGGCCCAGGCCGTGGCTGACATGCTGGTCGATCTCGGCGTCGACGAGAAGCGTATTGAGGTCGAGGGTTATGGTGACCAGTACCCGATAGAGGCCAATGCCTCGGAGCGGGGCAGGGCGCAGAACCGTCGCGTTGAAATCGTGTTCTCGGACGATAAAGGCAAGCTCGCCGCGCCACGGTGATTGGTTGAAAAAGCGCGGGGCGTTTTGCGCCCCTCTCGCGCCACACGCGCGTCCCCGCAGGAAGCGCGCGGCGCTGGTCATGCAACTGTAATGTCGACTATTCTGCAATCTGTCCCAGTACACTTTGCAACTGTTCCGGTATTCTGCCTTTCAGTGAGTCGCACAAAAACAACGACCCGTCCGCGCTTCGAGAAACCGTCATGACCAACCTGCTGCTGTATCAGCGCATCGCCCAGCAACTGGCCGATGACATCCGTCGTGGTGTCTACCAGCCCGGCGAGCGCGTGCCTTCTGTACGCAAGATGAGCGCCCAGCTCAATGTCAGCCATGCCACGGTATTGCAGGCGTATGCCAATCTCGAAGACCAGGGCCTGATTCGAGCCCGTCCGCAGTCAGGCTACTACGTCCACCAGACGCCGGCCTTGACTGCGCAGACGCCGGATATCGCCCGGGTCGAGCGGCCTGGATTGGTCACCCGGGCCACCATCATCCAGCAGGTGCTTACCGAGGCACGCCGCGATGGCGTCTTCCCTTTCGGTGCGGCCGTGCCGCATGTCGATTACCTGCCGGTCAGGGCGCTGCACCAGCAGTTGGCCAAAGTCACCCGGTTTCACAGTCCGCGGGCATTCAGCTACATGTTCAGCCCCGGTTTCGAGCCGCTGCGTCGGCAGATTGCCATTCGTATGCGCGATGCCGGGGTGCTGGTCGATCCGCGGGAGATCATCGTCACCCATGGCTGTGTCGATGCGCTGCAGATGTCGCTGCGGGTGCTGACCCGGCCGGGTGACCTGATCGCCGCCGAGTCGCCGACCTACTACGGCTTGCTGCAATTGGCCGACCTGCTCGGCCTCAAGGTGATCGAGATTCCCAGTGATCCCTCTACCGGGATCAGCCTCGAGGCGCTGCAGCTGGCTGCCAATCAGTGGTCGATCAAGGCCTTGGTGCTGACCTCCAGGCTAAGCAATCCACTGGGTGGCACCATTCCTGAGGAGCGCCAGAAGCAACTGTTGCGCCTGGCGTCGGACTTCGACATCCAGATCGTCGAGGACGATATCTATGGCGAGCTGATGTTCGAGCAGGGGCGGACCAAGGCGCTCAAGGCTTATGATCGGCTGGACCGGGTGATCTACTGCTCGAGTTTCTCCAAGACGTTGTCACCCGGTGTGCGGGTCGGCTGGATGATCGCCGGGCGCTACCAGGCCGAGATCCAGCGGCTGCAGACCTTTACCACGCACTCTGCTTGCAGCGTGACCCAGATGGGCGTAGCGGCCTACCTGGAAAACGGCGGCTATGATCGCCATCTGCGCTTCATTCGCCAGGAGTACCGCAAGAACCTCAGCGCGTATCAGCTGGCTGTGCAGCAGCATTTCCCCGAGGGTACCCAGATGACCCGGCCAACCGGTGGTTTCATCTTGTGGGTGAGCCTGCCCGGGCGGGTCAATACCCAGGATTTGCACGTCCGCGCGCTGGAGCAGGGCATCAGTATCGCGCCGGGGCTGATCTTCAGTAATACCGAGCAGTTCAACCACTGCATACGCTTGAACTGCGGGATCCCGTGGAACAAGGAGGCCGAGCGTGCGGTGATCACCCTCGGCTTGCTGGCGCAGCAGTTGTGCAAGGAGTCTACCGGTTCACTGTTCTAGTCTTGCCTAATGCTGGCATAACAGACAGCATATGCCTCTTTCTGCCGTGTTCTTGAAGTCCATGAAAGCACTGCGCACTGTTGCCTTGATGCTCTGTCTTGCGCCGCTGGCTCTGTCCAGCGGCATGCTGCAGGCTGCCCAGCCTGCGCCAAAGGCCGAGCCGGCCAAGAGTGTGTCGGCCAAGCCGGCAGGCAAACCAACGCCTGCGCCGGCAAAAAAGCCTGACAGCAAAGCCGCCGTACACAGCAAGCCCAAGCCCAAACCCAAGCCGAAGGCCAAGCCCAAAGCGGTCAGCAAGGCAGTGGCCCAGCCACTGCCCAAGCCCAAGCTGGACCTGAGCTTGCCGGCTGACATGGTCGATGATCTCGAGCCCGACGTGGATGCCTTGTCGCCACGACGCAAGCCCTTGCTGCCGGCGATGTTCCCGCAGAATCCGTTGCCTGATGACAGCCCGTTCCAGCTCAATGGCCGTTTGATCAGCAACGAGATGCAGCTGCAATTGCGCAACGACAGTCGCCGTGACGTCGAGGGTGCGGCCATCGATTTCGAGTTTCGTCAGTAGCAGCCAGACTGACTGTCGAGTCACGGCGGATTTCAATTCGCCAGCAATTTCAAACGTATGTTTGAGCGGTTACTATCCAGGGACGTTCGTCCCGTTTCGCTCCAGGGAGTCCTGTTTTGATGAAATGCCGAGAGGGTTGCGGTGCCTGCTGCATTGCCCCTTCCATCAGTTCGCCGATGCCGCGTATGCCCAAGGGCAAGCCCGCCGGTGAGCGTTGTCTGCACCTGACCCGCGACAACCTGTGCGAGCTGTTCGGCAAGCCCGAGCGCCCGCCGGTGTGTGGTGGCTTCAAGGCTGACGTGGAGGTGTGTGGTGCAGACAGTGATGAGGCGATCAGGCTTCTCGGTTGGCTGGAGCAGATGACGGCGGCGTGACACCTAGGATCTTCGACAACAAGGATAAAGATGATGAGATCGTTCAAGCGTATTGCACTGCTGTGTAGCCTGGGTGCCGTGCTGGCGCCGGCGGCCTGGGCCGAAGAGTGGAAGTTGGCCAAGGATGAGGGCGGGATCAAGGTCTCCCTCAGTGAGGTGGCTGGCTCCGAATACAAGGCCTACCGTGGCGTTGCCGTGATCAAGGCGCCGTTGGCCAAGGTCAGGGCGTTGCAGGAGGATGTGGCGGGCGCCTGCGCCTGGGTGTACGAGTGCAAGTCGCAAAAATTGCTCAAGCATGAAGGTGACCAGAGCTGGACCTACACCCAGTTCAATACGCCGTGGCCGGTGACGCCGCGTGACTCGGTCCTGCACATCACCACAGTCGAGGGGTCGGACGGCAGCCTCACGCGCACGCTTGAAGAGCAGCCGAAGTACCTGCCTGAAGAGAAGGGCTTTGTGCGTGTAGCGCAGGTGCAGGGCTTCTGGAAGCTGGTGCCAAAGGGCGATAGCACTGAGGTGACTTACCAGGTGCACACCGAGCCTGGTGGTAGCGTGCCTTCCTGGTTGGCAAACAAATTCGTCGTCGATGCCCCTTTCAACACATTGAGGCAACTCAAGGCGCTCGCCGAGAGGCCTTGAGAGTGCCAGGCCTGCCCTATCCCGGTTGAGTCGCAGTCGCAGGGGGGCAGTGGACGGTTGCCCTGCGTTCCGCTTGCTGGGAAGGGCGGCCGTGCTTTTGCAGGTTACTGGAGAACTGTTGAATGTACTGTTTCTCGAGAATCTGCACAGACAACATGAATAACAGTAGGTTGTTGAACTTCTCGCGGACCTTGGCAGGTACCAATGATGACCCTACCGCCAGCAGCATCAGGCGCACCATGACAGGTGAGAATACCCCTGCCGCCACCAGCGCAGGTTTGCTCAGGTAAGTGTCCATCAGCCTCTTCATGGCCGGCCCCGAGCGCTTGCTGACCCAAAGCGGTGGAGTGATGTAGGGCCATTTGCGGCGGCTGTAGATTTCTTCGGGAATGATGTCCTTCACCGCTTCGCGCAACAGGTACTTTTCCACGTTGCCGCGCAGCTTCCATTCATTAGGCAGTTTCGCCAGCCAGTGGAACAACCGATGGTCGAGGAAGGGCGTGCGGCCCTCGATCGAATGGGCCATCTCTTGCCGATCTCCCAGGTTGGCAAGAATGAATGGGCTGAGCAGTCCCCGGATACTGAAGGTTTGCAGTTTGTTCAATCGCGGCAGTCGATCAAGTTCGCGGCGGTCCAGGCGCTGGCGCAGTCGCTGCAAAGGTGACGTTGCTTGCAGCTGCTGGCGATGACGCGCACTGAATAGGCTATTAAGCATGCGTTGCGCCGCAGGAGTGAACAGCTCAGCCATCTCCGGTTGAGGAACGAAGCCGAATGTATTCTCAAGCTCCCGTGCACTGGCCTGGCTGGCTTTGCTCGTGACCGTCTGACGGCGACCGTATGCATGGCTGGAAAGCCCTTGCGCGTCGTCCTTGAAGTAGCCATACCCTAATAGGCCCTCATCCGCGCCCTCGCCCGTGAGGACGCACTTCACATGCTGGCTGGCCAACTTTGAGAGGAGGAACTTGCCCACGCCGTTGTAGTTGACGGCAGGGGTCTCGGAGTACCAGAGACTGTCCTCGAGATTTTCCAGCAGGTCGTCACGTCGGCAGGAAATCTTGTGAAATCTTGCGCCGAGATGGCGCGCGGTGCGTTCGGCGATCAGCGCCTCGTCAAAATCAGCGTTATCGCTAAAGGATACACAGAATGCATCGATCGGGTGATCGCTCAGTTTCGCGGCAACTGCGGCTACGGCCGTTGAGTCCAGGCCGCCGCTCAAATAGACGCCAACCGGTACGTCGGCCTGAAGCCGCAAACCGACGGCTTCTTCCAGATGCATACGCAAGGTCTGCTGCAGGCTCTCTTTGGTGCAGGTCTCTGGTAGCGGCTCGGGTAGCAGGTCCAGGGGCCAGTAGGCATGCAACGATTGAGTGTTGCTGTCGAGCTCAAGCAGCATGAAGTGGCCAGGCGGTACCACGCTGACATGCTCGAAAAGACTGTCCATCGGTACGAAGCTGAGCATGTCGCGCAGACGGACCGGGTCCAGCGCAGGGGTTGCCAGGCCGCTGGCGAATAGCGCCTTGGCCTCGCTGGCGAAAAGAACCTGGTCTGTTTGCCCTGGCAACTTGTGCATGAACAAGGGTTTGATGCCGAATCTGTCTCGGCAGGCAATCACTCGGCGCAGGCGCCGATCCAGCAGGACAAAGGCAAACTCGCCTCGTAGGTGGCGGGTGAACTCCAATCCGTCGCGTTCGTACAGGTAAAGGATCAGTTCGGAATCGGAGCCTGTGCTGAAGTCGTAACCGTCCGCGACCAGCTCTTCGCGGATACGTTTGTGGTCATAGATTTCGCCATTGCAGATCAGTACCTTATGACCGTCCTGACTCACCAATGGCTGTGCACCGGTGGCAACATCGATGATTGATAGACGCGTATGCCCCAGCACCACGTGGTTATCCCGGTCGATATAACTAGCCTTTCCGTCGGGACCTCGATGAGTGAGCGCCAGCAGCGCTGCGTCAAGGTCGATGCTATCGGCTGCGTGACCGATTGAAGCAAAAATTCCGCACATCCCTGTGCTCCTTGTTTGATGGCCCTGGCGAGGGCGGTGGGGAAGCGGTCAGGATTCGCCCAGATAGATCCGTTCGAGCATGCGTCGATGGATCACCAGCGGTTTGTCGTATTTGCCCAAGCGAGCGCCGTTCAAGGCGTAGGGCAGATGAGCGAGCTGACTGGAGAATGCTCCATCGGCTTCGAACTCTTTCTTGATGAAACGCAGGATGAACGAGCGAAAGTGCTTCTGGAAAAACGCCGATTTTCGGTCGCTAGCCCTGGCATGGACGAAGCTGTACAGCGTTGTCCGGTTCGCCGCATTCGGTACGAAGAATATGGTGGTCTTGATGTGCCCACCGATGTTGACCTGGCGACTCTTGCAGGTAACCCAGGACTCATAGGTGCTGCGCACGGGATTGAACAGCGTATGGAACCGGTTGTGAGAGATATCACCGGGCTTGACCCCGGTCAGGAACATCAGCGGGAATTTTCGGATGGGGCCTCGGTAGTAGTTGAGGGTGCTCTGTTCGTCGTGCTCGAATTCGTACTCGACTTCCTTGGCGCCTTCGCGGTCCCAGCCGAACGTCTGATGTACGTAAGGAAAGTGCTCATCTTCCGAGAAGTTGTCCAGCGCTACGTGCAAGGGGCACTCGAAGACCACTGGAAACTGTCCGAGGAAGGTGTACTCAGGGTCGGCAAATTCTTCAAGTGGAGCGGCGTCAGGGCCGCCAACCCAGATAACGCCGTTGCGAGTCATGCTTTTGAGCACGTCGATCTTGCACTTGCGTGATTCTGGCATCGTCGGGATGAGACCTTGCCCTTGGGCATCGAAACTCCATCCGTGGTAGGGGCATTCGAGGTTGCCTTGCTCGTTCACGCGCCCCATCGAGAGGGGGGTAAATCGATGTGGGCAACGGTCAGGCATGGCGACGATCCTGCCTTCCTGGCCCCGAAACAGAACAATCTTGAAGCCCCCGACTTCCACGGCCATAGGGTTATCGCGCAAGTCCTGCTCGGCGCACACCGGATGATAGAAACGCGAAATTCTGTTCCAGCCAAACTCCATGGCGCGTACACCCTTTAAAGTTTCAATGTAAGTACAAATATTTCAGGGGGGTGCCTCTTTCAATACCTGCAATGGCTCGCTTTATGTTTGGCGAGGGGCGAGCCTAGTAGAAATTGTCAAACGCTGCAACACGCCGCTGGTATGTTTCTACTTAAATTTTGTGTGGGTATGCGAGCCATTAAATTTTTATGGCGGGCTTGACAAGTGTGAGGTGCGACGGATCAAATGAATAGATCTAATCAAGGCACTTCATGGACGAAGCGTGTGCCTGGCCGTCAATAGAGAGTGTGTTTATTTAGCTCGTCGGCACGTATCGCTATTCGTCTGTGTGTCTCTTTAAAATTATTAGATGCGCATGAGTGTATTCGATTGAGGGTTGAGTTATTCAATTGAAGTTTCTCCTGCGCATAGTAAGTGAGGAAAGGGATTTGGACGAGCAGACAGTGCGCCTTGAGCTTCGAGCGCTATGGCAATCGTTATTGCCGGACGAACGCTTTGATGACACGACTGTGTTTCATGAGGCGGGAGGCAGTTCACTGATCCTTATGCGCCTGTTTATGCAGAGCATGAAGGCGTTCGGAGTCAGGCTTGAAGTCAGCCGCTACCCGGAGTTGCAGACGATCGATCAGCAGGCACGGTTCATCATCAAAGCGCGTGAGGAGAGCGCGCGTGCATGATGCGGTGAGCGCCGAAATCGCGCGCCCCGACCCTTTGCGTGTGCCGCGGATTTACCAGAAGATTTTCACTCAGGCTCACAGCGAGTGCTTCGAAATTGGCGACTTGCAGGTACGCAGCCACGTCTGGCCGGGGCGCTCACCGGTACTGTGCGTGCATGGTTCAAATGGCAGTGCCGCACAGTTTGGCGGCCTGATCGAGCGCCTGCTTGAAGCGGGCCGTGGCGTGCTGGCTGTTGATATTCCCTCTCACGATCCGCAGGGACGGTTCATTCCGTCACGCTTCATCTGGCGTGCCTTGGTGGAAATGCAGCGCTATGCCGAGCCCTCGGCGGTCGTTGCCCACTCCATGGCGTGCAGCTGGGCCATGCGCGCTCTCACGGGTGGGCTTGCGGCGCAGCGGCTGGTTTGCCTCTCGCCTGCGGCGACTCAGGAATATGTCTTTCAACGTTTTCTGCAACTGCAGCAGGCGCAAGGGTTGACCATGGAGGGCTTGGCGCAGGAAATCAGCCAAGTGTTTGGCGCTACCTGGCGTGAGGACTTTTCCCCCATTGAACTATGCAAGGCGCTTTCGCTGCCGACGTTGATTCACCATGACGAGGATGATCCGGTTATCGAGATCGAGGCCGGTGGGAAGGCGCTTCACCACGCATGGATACAGTCGCAATATGTCCAGACCCGAGGTCTCGGGCACTCCGGAATCTTTCGCAACACCCCGATGATCGAGCGCCTTGTGCGCTATCTCGAGCATCCAATTACGTGATATCAACAGGGAGTCGATAATGAGCGAGCCAAGCCTGCAACAGGTGCATGAAGTAGTTGAGAAGATCATCCTGCAATATTGCGATACAGCCGACTTGGGTATTGAACGGGTGGACGGTGAAATGAGCCTGACTCAAGAGTTGGGCGTGGACAGTGTCGACTTTCTGGACATTGTGTTCGAAATCGAAGACACCTACAAAATACAGTTTCCTCTTGAGCAATGGTCGGCCAGTACGCCGAATGGTGAAAAAAATACGCACAAGATGAAGGACTTTGTGGCGGCCATCCATCAGGTTCTCGTAGGCGCACCTGTCAGCGCATGAATATAGAAAAGAATTTGCTGGTTGATGAAATTCGGGAGGTGGTGCCGTGGGCGTCTATCCATTGTGAGAGCCGTGTGCCGGAATCTGCACCGGTTTTCGAGGGGCACTTTCCAGGGCATCCGATTTTGCCGGGTGTATTGATGATAGAAGCACTGGCTCAGGCCAGCGGCTTTTTGTACATGCTCTCGTCCGATTTCGCCAACATGGCTTTTCTCGTCAGTGTTAAACAGGCCAAGTTCAATGGCTTTGTAGTGCCTGGCGACCGTCTGAGTATCCAGGCGCGGATAACCCACAGGGGAGAGGGATACCTGGTATGTGAAGGTGTCCTGATGCGTGAGCAGGCAGTAGCCAGCGCCCAATGGATGCTGCGCCTGATGCCATTTTCCAGCGATGTTCTGCGTCAATCGATCCAGCGTACCGTGCTGGATCGTCTTGAGAGGCATGGATGATCAAGACCATTTACATAAAGGGCATGGGCATTGTCCACAGTGACGGGGCTCGAGGATTGCGTGATGCCCAGGCATTGCCTGACGCGGCCCCGGTAGTGGATGGCAAGGTGCCGTTACCCGCGTTTCCGCTCGAGCGCTTCGTCAGCAAGGTTCGGGACCTCAATGCCATGGGGCCAGGGCAGAAAATGCTGGTCTGTGCAGCGGGGATGGCACTTGAGGATGCTGGGCTGCAAGGTGATGCTCGGCAGTCCTGCGACCTGTACATGGCGGCTAAGATCGGTGAGCGCAACGATGCGGTCGATGCAGCGATTCTTGCTGGCGCCGGGCGCGATGATTTCGATATCAATAGCGAGTTGGCGCGCCTGCGGCCGACGCATTTCCTGGCAGAGCTTCCAAATCTGTATGCCGCCAATATCGCCATGTTGCTGGCGCTAAAGGGTGAGAGCCTGACCTTTGTCGGTGAGGCGGCGGCATCTGTTCAGGCTGTGATTCATGCGCTTGAAAAGCTCGGGTCGGGGCGCACGAACAATGTGCTTGCAGGTGGCGTGTTCAACGGCGATCAGCTGATGCATGACGAATATCGCCGCGGTGCTGCCGGGCAACTGCTCGGCGTGTTGGGGACTGCGGCCTGTTGCATGGTGCTCGATCGTGAGCCTGCAGGGGCGTTGGCCAGCCTGCGCCGCGCGGGTCCCGTCCAGAGGGAGCAGGTGGACGAGCAACTGGCACGCAGTGAAGCGGCCCTGCTGGTGGTGCACGGCTTTACTGCGGGCCGCGGATGGATTCAATCACTGCAGGTAAGCGTGCCTGTGCTGGACGTCGAATCCATGATGGGGCAGCTGCACGAAGCGACCTTGCCCGTCCAGGTCTACCTGGCGGCGCTCGCGTTGCGTGCCCGGACGATAGCGGGGCCCAAGCGCGCCATGTTGCTGGTGCAGATCGGCCTTGAGCGCTACGAAACCTTCATCCTGGACGTCTTCTGAGGCAACGATGAACACACCAATCAAAAACCCGCTGCCGCTTGCGGCAAGGAGCGAGGTGGGTGAGCGTTTTCCGTTCAGTGCCTCGCCCCGAGGCTGGTATGCGGTAGCGTGGGTTGATCAGCTTGCGTTAGCCTCGATCAAGCCGGCAAAGCTCTGTGAACGCGACATTGTTGTGGTCCGAACCGCCTCTGGGCAGTTGTCTGTGTACGACGCCCATTGTCCGCACTTGGGGGCTCACCTTGGCTATGGCGGCGTGGTTGAGGATGAAAACATCCGTTGCCCGTTTCATGGTTGGGAGTACGACGGCCAGGGGCGTTGCAGCAGGATTCCGTTCGTCGACGGGCCCATGAAGCTTACGTTGCGGCAATGGCCGACTGTAGTCCGCGGCGGCATGCTGCAGGCTTGGTTCGACGAGGCGGGCGGCCCACCGCTATGGACGCCCGTGGAAGTCGACCAGGAAGGCTGGACCATACCGGTGCATTGGCCTGACTGTGCGTGGAACCTGCGCGCGCATGTCCAGGACATCGCCGAGAACGGTATAGACGTGGCGCACTTCACCACGGTGCACGGCGCCGAGGCGATTGGTGAGTTACGCGATATGCGCTTCGAAGGCGCTTTGGCCCGCTGGACCTCCATCAGCGCCAGCGAGCTCTCCGGCAAGCCTTCTATCGCGCAGGCCGATGTCGTTCTGGATGCGCTTGGCCTGCATCAGGTACAGGTCATGATTGATAACGGCAAGCTGCAGTTTCGCAGCTTTCTGTATGTGACTCCCGTCGCTGAGGGGCGCATTGATATCCGCATGACAGTGTCGGTGAAACAGACCGGTGACCCACGCAAGGACCGCATGCTCGTCAAATACCTTGTGCCACGCCTGACCGGTGAATTGGCCAAGGATTTCGACATCTGGGAAAACAAGATCTATATCGAGCGCCCGCCCCTGAGTCGGGTGGATGGGCCGATTCGCCAGTTTCGCACCTGGGCGCGTGGGTTCTACGAGTGAACCTGTGCCTGTGAAGAGTAACCGTCCCTGATTGATGGGGCGGTTTTCAAGGAAGAAGCAAGCAATGAAGAAACCAAGCGAATGTGCAGACCTGCTCGATGTACGGGTCGGTATCGATAGCCTTGACCGTCAGATCATCGAGTGTCTCGGCCTGCGGATGCAGTATGTCAAGGCAGCCTCTCAGTTCAAGCCTAGCCTGCATAGCATCCCGGCCCCGGACCGGGTTGCCCGGATGCTCCCTGAGCGACGCGCATGGGCGCTCGAGGCTGGCCTGGATGCTGACTACGTGGAGCAACTGTTTGCCGGAATCATCGATTGGTACATCCACCAGCAGATCGACTACTGGCAATCTAAGCAGCAGAGTCCGAAATCATGAAGCGTATTCACGCTGCGCAGTGGTCACGATGGCGAGCCCTGCTTGAGCAGGGGCGGGCTCGTGCCGCCAGTCTTGGTCGGCACGTGCTCGTGAGCCTGTCGCTGCCTGTCTCCGCGTTCGATGTCTTCGAGCAGGTGGCCAGTGCTGAAAATTTCGCTATCCCTTATGCACTGATCGAGTCACGTGATCCCGAGCATTTGCTGTTCGGTCTAGGCCACGCTGACGAACTGGTGGACGACCAAGGTTTGCCGCTGGCGCAGATGGCCAGCCACTGGCAGCAGTGGCTGGAAGAGGGGGTGCATGAGGGTGAACTGGGCCCGATGATGATGGGCGGGGCTCGCTTCGATGCGGATTCTCAGCGCAAGGCACACTGGGCTGACTTCCCCGCGGCCGTCATGACCCTGCATGCCTTGCAGTGGTTTCAGCGACCTGAAGGTTGCGGGTTGCTGCTTCAGGCCAGGGTGGGTGGCGAGAGTGATATTCAGGCACTCGTCAGTGATCGGCAGCGACTGCTCGAATGCATGGGTAGCCCGCCGCCAGTGTCTGCTGGCGCATCCGTTGTTAGCGGCGTCGACCGCGACTCAGTGCCCCATGAGCGCTGGAAGGCGGCTGTCGCGACGGCGGTGGAACGGATTCGCTCGGGGCAAATGCGCAAGGTGGTATTGGCCCGTCATGTACAGCGCACCCATCCTGCATCAATCGATGTCGCCTCTCTGCTGCGTCGCCTGCGTGAGCGTGACCCGGGTGCGCATCTGTTTGCCGTGCGCCGCGGTGATAGCTGTTTTCTTGGGGCAACACCAGAGCGTCTGGCTCATCTGGCGCAAGGAATCGTGCATACCCACGCCCTGGCCGGTACCACGCCCCGCGGGGCTGATGCAGAGTCTGACCTGCGGCTTGGCGAGGCACTCATGGAATCTGCAAAAGAGCGCGAAGAGCACGATCTGGTCGTGCGTACCATCCGTGAAAGCCTGGAGCGACTAGGGGCCTCGGTCGAAGCCGAGCAGATGCCTGAGTTGCGCAGGCTCCCCACCTTGCAGCATCTGTCGACGCCAATGCGCGCCAAGCTAAACGCTCGGATCGGCGTGCTGGAGGTGGTGGATACTTTGCATCCGACCCCCGCCGTAGCGGGCCTGGCGTTGGACCAGGCACTTGCATTCATTCGTGGCCACGAGGGGCTGGATCGCGGGTGGTACGCCGGTCCGCTGGGGTGGATGAACGACCGCGCGGAGGGCGACTTCTTCGTAGCCCTGCGCTCAGTGCTGGTGCGTGGCGCCGAGGCTTATCTGTTCGCCGGATGCGGCGTCGTTGCCGACTCATTGCCGGAGCTTGAGTTTGACGAGACACGTCTGAAATTGTCGGGGATGTTCAATGCGCTGCAGACGCGGCGTGAGACCACGGCAGTCCTTACCTCGGCCTGATGAAGCCGTCGATAGCACAATGTCAGGAGGACGTTCTCTATGTACAGCGACGACAGCGCGGCCCCGGGAGAGGCCAGCGTGCCCATGGTCGTGCGCCGCTATCCCTTCGATCTGGAGGCGGCACTCGCCACTGACTGGTATGGCGGTGATCGTTATCGCACGATTATTGCCAATGCCTTGTCGATTCCGCTTCCCAGTGGGGAGCGCATGTTTATACGCGCGCTTCGTCATTACCTGGACAGTATCGACAGCCCGGTACTGCGGGAAGAGGTGAAGATCTTTTTCAAACAGGAGTCGACCCACACCCAGGAGCACGTCAAGTACAACCGCTGGATCTGTCAGCATCGCGGCTACGACCTGGCACCGATAGAGGCACCCTACAAGGATCACAACGAGCACCTGTGCGAGTACGGGGAGCCACGTTTGTTGCTGGCGACCACGGTGTGCATGGAACATTTCACTGCGATCGTTTCCCATCTCTTGATCAGTGACCCGCGTTGGCTCGCTGAAGCCGACCCGCGGGTGCGTGACTTCTGGCTGTGGCACTCGGTGGAAGAGGTTGAACACAAGGCTGTCGCCTTCGACGTCTACCTGCAGGTTTGTGGCGACAAGGAGTTTCTTGATCAGGTCATGCGCCGCACCGTACTGCAACTGGCCCAGAACCTTCAGTTCACCGCGTGCCAGATGTACATGATGGAAGGGGGGCGGCCACGGGACATTCGCCAGTGGTTGCAGGAGACACCTTTCTTGCACGGCGAGCACGGCTTGCTTGCCGAAATCGTGAGGCACGTCGAGGATTTCTACCGTCCCGATTTTCACCCCTGGGATCACGACAACAGAACGCTGATTGACCAGGTCTCGGCTCACCTTCAGCACGCATTCGCCTGACCGGCGACCTGGCATGGAAGACTCACTATGAATAGCTTGAAACCGGGTCGTGACCTGGCTGACTACCTGCGCGTCCAGGCTCGGCGCTCGCCCAACGCACGGGCAATCGTCAATCAGCACTGGAGCTGGACCTACGCCGAACTGGAGAGTCGGGTAGAGCGACTCGCGGCCCAGCTTGTCGCGATGCTGGGCGGCGGGCCGCGACGTGTTGGCGTTCAGGTAAAAGATCGTGGTCTAGGCGTGCTGGGCATGCTGGCCGTGCTGCGTGCCGGCATGGTGTACGTCCCGCTGGACATCACGCTGCCAGCGACTCGTCGTGTGTACATGGTTAACGATTGCCAGATGGCCTGCGTATTGCTGGATGCCGATGCCGACGAGGCATTGCTTGACAGCGCAGTGCAACGCTTCTGGCGAATCGACGACAATGCCTTGGCGCCCTTCGATCCGATAGCCCGGCCTGGGTTGGCCGAGGATGCCCCAGCATACTTGCTCTATACATCAGGTTCTACCGGTCAGCCCAAGGGTGTGGAGATGACGCGGCGGGCGCTGCTCAACCTGATAGATCATCAACTGGAGAGCGGCGGTGCATTTAACGCCCCGCTGAAAACCCTGCTGTTTGCGTCGCCAGGTTTTGATGTGTCGGTCCAGGAGGTACTCAGCGCGGTGGCAACCGGCAGTGCGCTGCAGGTGGTGCCCGCTGCGGTCCGTCAGGATCTCTCCCAGCTGTACCGCTTCATTCGTGACAACGGTGTGCAGCGCGTTTTCCTGCCTTACTCGGTGCTCCAGACGCTGGCCACGGAGCATGAGCGGCAAGGGGCTCAAGCGTGCGACCTGCGTCAGGTGGTTTCGGCGGGCGAAGCCCTGCGGCTCACTACGCAGATCATCGCTTGGCTGCGCGGCGGTGCCTGCGAGCTGGTCAACCACTATGGGCCGACAGAAACCCATGTCGTTACCAGCTACAGCAATGCCATGCCGCTGGAGCAGTGGCCGCGGCAGGTGCCGATTGGCTTGCCCATCGCCAACGTGGACGCATTTGTTGTCGACGAGCACCTGCGCCCGGTCGCCGATGGCGAGGAGGGAGAGCTTTGCCTGGCAGGCATCTGCCTGGCCAACGGCTATATCAATCGCCCGGAAGAAACTGCCGCACGTTTTACGCAGTGGTACTCACCGCAAGGCGAGTGGGTGCGGCTGTATCGAACGGGAGACCGGGTGACGCGCGATGCCTTGGGGCAGCTGATTTACCACGGCCGACAGGACACCCAGGTGAAAGTCAATGGTCACCGTGTCGAGTTGTCAGAGATCGAGGCCTGCCTCAAGGCTGATCCTCTGGTCCGTGAGGCGATCGTCATGGCGCATGCACTGACTGATGGGGTCGATGGACAGCTGCTGGTGGCGTTTTTGCTCTACCAGCCCGGTGCGGCGTGTCGGTCGTCGGCTATGCCGTTGCCCCTTCAACAGCTCACTCCCTGGCTGGACAGCCTGCCTGCCTACATGCGCCCGCAGCGGGCTTACGTCATTGATCGGCTGCCGCTGACAACCAATGGCAAAGTTGATCGGCGAGCTCTGGAATCGATGATCGCGGCCGGCTCACCGGTGGCGGCGGGTTTGACCGAGCAGCAGGGCAAGGTCGCGGCAATCTTCTCCCGGCTGCTCAAGGTCGAGGTGAGCGGGCCTGACATGGACTTTTTTGCCTGTGGAGGCAACTCATTGCTGGCCACGCGTTTCGTGCAACTGGTCGAGCGCGAACACAGCGTGCGCCTCGATATGAGCGACTTTCTTCAGCACCCGACCATAGAGCGGGTCGCTGCCTACCTTTGATGCCGAGGCACCTATGCAAATGAATCATGTGGTTGTAACCGGGCTCGGCTTGAGCACATCGCTTGGGCAGGGAGTGACACCAAACTGGCACGCCATGCTCGAGGGGCGCTGTAACATCAAGCTGACACAACGGCTGGCGCCTGGCTCGATCCGTACCCGATTTGCTGCCGTGGATGACCGGTTCGAGCATGAGCGCAACCCGCGTGTGATTATCGAGACCTACCTGCGTGAGGTGGTGGCCGAGGCCGCCGAAGGCAGTCGGCAGGCGACCTTCGACCGTATGTACTACAGCTTGCCCAGCGGTATGTATTACTGGTCGCAGCGCCTTCTGGACAAGTCTCGCGAGCGCCCTGACAGCGCATTTCTGGCGCTTTCCTCGGAAGAGTCGCTCAGTAGCGGCTTCGCCCGTTCCTACAGCTTGAGTGAGTACCCGGCTATTGTCGCCACAGCCTGCGCCTCCTCGGCTTCAGCCTTGCAGTTGGGCTACGAGGCTATCGCCAACGGGCTCGCCAGCAGGGTAATCGTTGCGGCGGCGGACAGCTCCATCTATGACGAGACCGTCAGCAAGTTCAACAACCTGTCGGCTTTATCAACCCGTAACGATTCGCCGCAGACTGCCTGTCGCCCGTTTAGCGAGGATCGCGACGGCTTTGTAATCGGCGAGGGCGGCGCTTGCCTGATCCTGGAAAGTGAAGCAAGTGCGCAGGCACGTGGTGCCGATGTGCTGGCGCGGTTCTCCGGCTGCGCGAGCACTACCGATAACGTGCATCGCACCAAAGGTGACCCGACAGGGGCTGGAATGCGCGAGTGCATGCGCCTGGCTGTCCAGTCGGCGGGGCTGGCAATGGAGGACGTCGACTGTGTCAACGCCCACGGCACCAGCACGCCGGAAAACGACCGTATGGAGGCACAGGTGATTGGCGAGCTGTTCCCACATCAGCCCTGGGTGACCTCGGTGAAGTCCATGGTCGGTCATACCATACATGCTGCGGGTGCCGTGGAAGCAGTGGTGTCGGTATTGAGCCTGGCGCGTCAGGCTATCACGCCGACGCTGCACTACGACGGCAGCCTGGAAGGGCAGGGTGTGCGAGTGGCTGGGCAGGCCCTGGCGGGGGTCCAGCTCAGGCATGTACTGTCCAATTCGTTTGGATTCGGCGGGCAAAATGTATCGTTGCTGTTTTCGGCCATCAGCGAGAGGGCCGATGCATGAGCGTCAACGTGATTGAGGTGAGGGGGCAGCAGCGTCGGGGGCCGTGGCGGTTGAGCGGTATCGACACCATGGTTGAGTCCTGGGCCGACTACCTGCTGGTTTATGACTACGTACTGGATCCTCACGTCGTTGCTAGCCACTTGGCTCGTGCATTGGACATTAATCCTTACTTTGCCGGACGCAAAATGACCCTCGAGCAAGGGCTTGTGGTGAGCGGCAACAATGAGGGGGCCCGCTTGGAGTACTGTCGGATAGATGGCCCGCTACCCAACGCTGTTCTTGCAGGCTGCTACGACGACATCGACGCTTTTTGTGCAAGGGATTGGCGTGAACAGCACCGGTTGTCCCGGACCAGTCTCAAGCAGCCGCTGCTACAGGTTCGGCTGAGTGTTTTCGAAGACGCCACGGTAATAGCGTTCAGTGTCTGGCATGGCCTTAGCGACGGCACAACGTTTTTTCAGTTTCTCGAGCTGCTGGCGAGACTTGCCTGCGCCAAGGCACCCGCCGCGTTACCTGAGTTCGTACCTTTACAGGCGCGGTCTGGACCGGTGCCTGATGATGCGCTGGTCGATCGCTGGCAGCGCCCGCGAGACGAGCAGGTGTCGGGCGCGTTTGCGGAGCGTGCGTTCATCCTCAGCGATGAGAACATCGCATGGCTGCTGAGTGGCTGCACCTACCAGGGATTCATGCGTCAGGACTTTTTGATCGGCTATATATGGCGCCTTATTGTCGCCACTGAAGACGCCGATGCGCAGGGCGATGTCACGCTTTATCCGGTTTATGACGCTCGGCAACTGATTGAGATCAGTTCGTCGCGGGTGGGTAACCTGCTGTGCTATCCCACGGTCAGGGCGCAGGCGCAACAGGTGATGAACATGCCTTTGCCCGAGCTTGCCGCGCTTGTCAGGCAGGCCGCCGGACAGCGCGTGCTCGAATGCGAGGCGCTGCAGGGGGAGCTTGAAGCCATTTGCGCTGTGGTCGAAGAGGGTGAAAAAGGGCGTTATCTGCTCAGGCCGTTGTATGAAAGTCTTTACGGTCGCGGTGTGTTGTTCAACAACTTGACCGGTATGCCCTGGCAGCGCTTCGATCTCGGGCATGGCGCGCCGATACACGTGGATGCACCGATGCATGATCCGATGCGCTTCGTGCAGTTCTTCCCATGCCTGTCCAGGCCTGACGCAATCACTGTCAAGATCAACCTTCCCCAGGCCCACCTGAAGCGCTTCGCCGCCGCTTTCGCCAAGGATCTCGAATCATGAAGCCTTACATTGATCCACAATCGTTTCAGCGCTACCTTGACCAGGGTGCGCTGCCGGCGACGACCTTGTTGGAATGTCTGCAGCAATGGGCGGTCCTTCATGCAGGGCGAGTTGCGCTCAAAGATGACCACGAAAGTTTGACCTATCAGCAGCTTGCCGAGCGCTCAGATGCGCTGGCAGCCTACCTGCATGGACTCGGACTGCGTGCCGAGGACAAGGTCATCCTGCAATTGCCCAATTGCACGGGTTTTTTTGTGGCCCTGTTCGCCACCATGAAGGTGGGAGCGATTGCTGTACTGGCTTTGCCAGGGCATCGCCAATACGAGATCCTGGGTTTGCAGGAGGCTGCGGGGGCAAGGATGTATATTGCCCAGAGCCATTTGGGCGACTTCACCTATGACGTTCTGGCGTCTGCCTTGGTTGAGCGCGGTATGCCTGCCGGTGGGGTGGTTTACCTCGATCGTCTGCCGTCCCAGGTCTGGGTGCGCCCGAACGAACTGCCACCGTTTCCCTCTCCGGCAGTTGATGACGTGGCGTTCCTGCTCCTATCGGGCGGTACCACCCAGGTGCCGAAGTTGATACCGCGGACCCATGCCGATTACGTCTACAACATCACCGCCATGGCCGAAGCCTGTGGGCTGCATGCGCAAAGCCGTTACCTCTGTGTGGTGCCTGCCGCGCATAACTTCGCCTTGGGTTGTCCTGGGGTGCTGGGTGTGCTGGCGGTGGGTGGAATAGTGCGCCTGCTGCCTCAGCCCGACATACTCAAACTCTGTGATCTGCTCGCTGAAGAGCGGATCACCGTGACTTCGCTGGTGCCATCGATCGCCGAATTGCTCATTGAGTACCTGGAGCTCAGCGAGCTCCACTTTGAGGCGTTGGAGCTTGTCCAGGTTGGCGCTGCCCGATTCTCTCGTGAGTCTGCTCGACGGTTGAAAACACTGCTTGGCTGCGAGCTCCAGCACATCTATGGGATGGCTGAAGGCCTGCTATGTTTTAACCGGAGCGGGGATGACGAGCGTGTCAAAATTGAAACCCAGGGCCGACCGTTATCGGCGTTCGACGAGTTGCGGGTAGTGGGGGAGCGCGGCGAGCAGGTTCTGCCGGGTGGAGTGGGTGAGTTGCATGTTCGCGGCCCCTACACGATTCGCGGTTATCATGCTCGGCCTGAGATCAATGCCGCAGCCTTCGACCAGCAGGGTTTTTACCGCACCGGCGATCTGGTAAGCCTTGATCAAGCAGGTAACGTCACGGTGGTAGGGCGGGTCAAGGAGCAGATTAATCGCGCAGGCGAGAAGTATTCGCCCTCCGACATCGAAAAGCTGATGGTCGACTGGTCGCGTGTAGGTGAGTGCGCTGTGATCGGCTTCGAGGATCGGCAGTTGGGCGAGCGCGTCGTTTACTTTATCCGCCCCCTGGGTAGCGGCCCTTCGCGACGGGATGTCTGCGATTACCTCAAAGGGTTAGGGCTTGCCGACTTCAAGTACCCGGATGCTGTCGTACTGCTGGAGCAGATGCCACTTACGGCGGTTGGCAAGATCGACAAGAAGCGACTGACGCTGGAGTACGCTTGACCACGTACATGGTCGTGGCGCGCACTGAGGGGTATTAGCACCTCAGTGCAAGAGACGAAAAAGGCTGCCCGGGGGCAGCCTTTTTACGCATTCGGCATCAGTGCAGCAATGCTTACTTGCGATCCGTCAGGTTGACGATGTCGCGTTGCGCTTCGCCGGTGTACAGCTGGCGCGGGCGGCCAATCTTGTACGGGCTGGAGAGCATTTCTTTCCAGTGCGAAATCCAGCCGACGGTCCGCGCCAGGGCGAAGATCACGGTGAACATGCTGGTCGGAATACCGATCGCCTTGAGGATGATGCCCGAGTAGAAGTCGACGTTCGGGTACAGCGAGCGCTCGATGAAGTACGGGTCGGTCAGGGCGATCTCTTCGAGACGCATGGCCAGTTCGAGCTGCGGGTCGTTCTTGATGCCCAGCTCGCGCAGGACTTCGTCGCAGGTCTGCTTCATCACGGTAGCGCGCGGGTCGCGGTTCTTGTAGACCCGGTGACCGAAGCCCATGAGCTTGAACGGATCGTTCTTGTCCTTGGCCTTGGCGATGAAGGTGTCGATGTTGGAAACATCGCCAATTTCATCCAGCATGGTCAGCACGGCTTCGTTGGCGCCGCCGTGTGCCGGGCCCCACAGTGCGGCGATGCCGGCTGCGATACAGGCGAACGGGTTGGCACCGGAGGAGCCAGCCAGGCGCACGGTGGAGGTGGAGGCGTTCTGCTCGTGGTCGGCGTGGAGGATGAAGATCCGGTCCATTGCCTTGGCCAGCACCGGGCTGATCGGTTTGATCTCGCACGGGGTGTTGAACATCATGTGCAGGAAGTTTTCCGCGTACGACAGGTCGTTGCGCGGATACATCATCGGCTGGCCCATGGAGTACTTGTAAACCATCGCGGCCAGGGTCGGCATCTTGGCGACCAGGCGTACCGCAGAAATTTCGCGGTGTTGCGGGTTATTGATATCCAGGGAGTCGTGGTAGAACGCCGAGAGGGCGCCGACCACACCGCACATCACCGCCATCGGGTGAGCGTCGCGGCGGAAGCCGTTGAAGAAGGTCTTCAGCTGCTCGTGAACCATGGTGTGGTTCTTTACGGTGCTGACGAACTGAGCCTTCTGCTCGGCGTTCGGCAGTTCGCCGTTGAGCAGCAGGTAGCAGGTTTCGAGGTAGTCCGATTGCTCAGCGAGCTGTTCGATCGGGTAGCCGCGGTGTAGCAGGACACCTTTGTCACCGTCGATGTAGGTGATCTTCGACTCGCACGAGGCGGTCGCCATGAAACCCGGGTCGAAGGTGAAGTGACCGGTAGCCCCCAACCCGCGGACGTCGATTACATCGGGACCAACGGTGCCGGTTAAAATGGGCAGCTCGACGGGGGCAGCGCCCTCGATGACCAACTGCGCTTTTTTGTCAGCCATGTGGCCTCCTATTAATGCTAGAAATCATCAGACAGACCCCCCACGCAGGGCCCGCACCACTATAGAGGGATAAATTCAGATGTCAATTTGCCTAAAGGCTGCTTGAAACGCCCTCTAAGGCCTGATTTTTCTAGAATTTGTCGCCCGTTTACGCCTTTTGCTGGCTAAAGGCAATGCGCTATTTGGGCTAGCCCGTCACGTTGTCATAAGCAGCCTAACTGTCTATACTCGGCAGCCGACCGCCAGGGGCTTGCAAGCCCGAACTGCTGGGGGTCGCCGTTCTCTGGGTGGTGGGTACCTGACCAGTACACTTACCAACAACTTTGCCCTGTTCGCTAGGGGCTCTTCAGTGTGAAAAAAGCCGTGAAAAGCCAACGACCTGTAAACCTAGACCTAAGGACCATCAACGTCCCCATAACCGCTGTTACGTCATTCCTGCACCGAGTTTCCGGCATCATCGTCTTTCTCGGTCTCGGCATCATGCTCTTCGCCTTGAGCAAGTCGCTGGGTTCGGATGAAGGTTTTGCCGAAGTGAAGGGATACCTGACCAGTCCGCTGGCCAAGTTCGTAGCATGGGGCCTCCTGTCATCCTTGCTGTATCACCTGATCGCTGGCATACGCCACCTGATCATGGATGCGGGCATCGGCGAAACGCTCGAGGGCGGCAGGCTGGGCTCGAAAATCATCGTCGCCCTTTCCTTGGTGGCGTTTGTACTGGCGGGAGTCTGGATATGGTAACCAACGTCACCAACCTGTCGCGTTCTGGTCTGTATGACTGGATGGCACAACGTGTTTCTGCGGTCGTTCTCGCGGCTTATTTCATTTTCCTGATCGGCTACCTCGTTGCGCATCCAGGGCTCGAATACGCCCAATGGCATGCGCTGTTCTCCAGTAACCTGATGCGTATCTTCAGTCTTCTTGCCATCGTGGCGCTGGGCGCTCACGCCTGGGTCGGCATGTGGACTGTTACGACTGACTACCTGACGCCAATGGCGATCGGCAAGTCGGCAACTGCGGTACGTTTTCTGGTCCAGGCGGTCTGTGGTGTCGCGATGTTCGCGTACTTCGTCTGGGGCGTGCAGATTCTCTGGGGTATCTGATTCATGGCTATGATTCCAACGATTTCTTTCGACGCCATAATTGTTGGCGGCGGCGGAGCCGGCATGCGCGCTGCGCTGCAGCTGGCACAGGGCGGTCACAAGACTGCCGTGATCACCAAGGTCTTCCCGACCCGTTCGCACACTGTGTCCGCCCAGGGCGGCATCACCTGCGCCATCGCTTCGGCCGACCCGAACGACGACTGGCGCTGGCACATGTACGACACCGTCAAGGGGTCGGACTACATCGGTGACCAGGACGCGATCGAATACATGTGCCAGGAAGGCCCGGCTGCGGTCTTCGAGCTGGACCACATGGGCCTGCCGTTCTCGCGTACCGAAACCGGCCGTATCTACCAGCGTCCGTTCGGTGGCCAGTCCAAGGACTTCGGCAAGGGCGGTCAGGCTGCTCGTACTTGTGCGGCCTCTGACCGTACCGGTCACGCGCTGCTGCACACCCTTTATCAGGGCAACCTGAAGGCTGGTACCACCTTCCTCAACGAGTACTACGCTGTTGACCTGGTGAAGAACCAGGACGGCGCGTTCGTCGGTGTGATCGCGATCTGCATCGAAACCGGCGAAACCCTGTACATCAAGGCCAAGGCAACCGTGCTGGCCACTGGTGGTGCGGGCCGTATCTACTCGTCGACCACCAACGCCCTGATCAATACCGGCGACGGTATCGGCATGGCCCTGCGTGCCGGTGTTCCGGTGCAGGACATCGAGATGTGGCAGTTCCACCCGACCGGCATCGCCGGCGCTGGTGTACTGGTTACCGAAGGTTGCCGTGGTGAAGGTGGTTACCTGATCAACAAGCATGGCGAGCGCTTCATGGAGCGTTACGCGCCAAACGCCAAGGACCTTGCTGGTCGTGATGTTGTGGCCCGCTCGATGGTTAAAGAGATCATCGCCGGTAACGGCTGTGGTCCGAATGGCGACCACGTAATGCTCAAGCTCGACCACCTCGGCGAGGAAGTGCTGCACAGCCGCCTGCCAGGTATCTGCGAGCTGTCCAAGACCTTCGCCCACGTCGACCCAGTGGTCGCGCCGGTGCCGGTCGTTCCAACCTGCCACTACATGATGGGCGGCGTTGCCACCAACATTCATGGTCAGGCAATGACCCAGGACGCCGATGGCGTCGATCACATCATCCCGGGTCTGTTTGCCGTGGGTGAAGTGGCCTGCGTATCGGTTCACGGCGCCAACCGCCTGGGCGGCAACTCGCTGCTCGACCTGG
The DNA here is from genome assembly GCF_017875955.1 of Pseudomonas sp. BP8. Classification (GTDB taxonomy): domain Bacteria; phylum Pseudomonadota; class Gammaproteobacteria; order Pseudomonadales; family Pseudomonadaceae; genus Aquipseudomonas. Next base: position 2,476,769 of record NZ_JAGINK010000001.1, read on the forward strand.
TGGTATTCGGTCGCGCTGCTGGCCTGCACCTGGAAAAGGCGCTGTCCGACGGCATCGAATACACCGACGCCAGCGACACCGACATCGAAGTCGCCCTGAGCCGTCTGAACAAGCTCAACGAGCGCACCGACGGTGAAGACGTCGCAACCCTGCGTCGCGAGCTGCAAAGCTGCATGCAGAACTACTTCGGTGTATTCCGTACCGGTGAATACATGCAGAAGGGCATCGAGCAGTTGGCCCAACTGCGCGAGCGTATCGCCAACGTCAAGATCAACGACAAGTCCCAGGCCTTCAACACCGCGCGTATCGAAGCGCTGGAGCTGCAGAACCTGCTGGAAGTCGCTGAAGCCACGGCGATCGCTGCAGAAGTACGTAAAGAGTCGCGCGGCGCTCACGCCCGTGAAGACTTCGAAGATCGTGACGATGAAAACTGGCTGTGCCACACCCTGTACTTCCCAGGTGAGAAGCGGGTTGCCAAGCGTGCAGTCAACTTCGCGCCGAAGACCGTACCGGCGTTCGAACCAAAAGTCCGGACTTACTGAGGGTGGCCGCTATGTTGCAAGTCGAAGTTTATCGTTACAACCCGGATTCCGACTCGGCACCTAAAACCCAGGTGTTCCAGGTCGATACCGGTGGCAAGGACCTGATGGTGCTGGACGTGCTGGCACTGATCAAAGAGCAGGACGAAGGTTTCTCCTATCGTCGCTCCTGCCGCGAAGGTGTTTGCGGTTCTGATGGCATGAACATCAACGGCAAGAACGGCCTGGCGTGCATCACGCCGCTGTCCGCTGTCGTAAAACGTAACAAGTTGGTCGTCCGTCCGCTGCCAGGTCTGCCGGTAATCCGTGACCTGGTCGTCGATATGAGCATCTTCTACAAGCAGTACGAGAAGGTGAAGCCATTCCTGCAGAACGATACGCCGGCTCCGGCCATCGAACGTCTGCAGTCGCCGGACGAGCGCGCCAAGCTGGACGGTCTGTACGAGTGCATCCTGTGCGCTTGCTGCTCGACTTCCTGCCCGTCGTTCTGGTGGAACCCGGACAAGTTCCTTGGTCCAGCTGCGTTGCTGCAGGCCTACCGTTTCCTGGCCGACAGCCGTGATACCAAGACCCAGGAGCGCCTGGCGTCCCTGGATGACCCGTTCAGCGTATTCCGCTGCCGCGGGATCATGAACTGCGTGAACGTTTGCCCGAAGGGTCTGAACCCGACCAAGGCAATCGGCCATGTACGTAACATGCTGCTGCAAAGCGGCACCTGATTCATCGTTGTTGCTAGTGCAAGACACTGAGGTGCGGGTGGTGAGCCCGCACTGAGGTGAAACCCGAGCAAGGGCCCACAAAGCCCGCGCTCATTACCTATGAAGATTTGAGACCAGCAGGGGCTTCCGGGCTGGTGCCCGGAAAATCTGCAGGATCCTCGGTGGCGTGATTAGTCGCTGTTCTCGGGCTTTCTCATGTTGTGCTGAGGCGCTTGCCGATTCGTCCCCGAACGAGGGTGACCAAGCATGCAAGAAAGCGTGATGCAGCGCATGTGGGAAAGCGCCCACCTTTCAGGTGGTAACGCTGCATATGTGGAAGAGCTCTACGAACTCTACCTGCACGACCCTAACGCTGTGCCAGAAGAGTGGCGCACCTACTTCCAGAAGTTGCCCGCCGACGGCAGCACCGCTACTGATGTATCGCACTCGACAATCCGCGACCATTTCGTACTGCTGGCAAAGAACCAGCGCCGCGCTCAACCGGTGTCCGCCGGGAGCGTGAGCAGTGAACACGAGAAGAAGCAGGTTGAAGTTCTGCGACTGATCCAGGCCTATCGTATGCGCGGCCATCAGGCTGCCAAGCTCGACCCCTTGGGGTTGTGGCAGCGCCCTGCGCCCGTAGACCTGTCGATCAATCACTACGGCTTGACCAATGCCGATCTTGATACGACCTTCCGTGCCGGCGACCTGTACATCGGCAAAGAGGAAGCGAGCCTACGCGAAATTCTCGATGCGCTGGAGAAGACATATTGTCGCACCATCGGCGCCGAGTTCACCCACATCGTCGATTCCGAGCAGCGCAGCTGGTTCCAGCAGCGTCTGGAAAGCGTGCGTGGGCGTCCTGAGTTCTCCGCCGATGTGCAAGCGCATCTGCTTGAGCGCGTGACCGCGGGTGAAGGCCTTGAGAAGTACCTGGGCACCAAGTACCCGGGCACCAAGCGCTTCGGTCTTGAAGGCGGCGAAAGCCTGATCCCGATGCTGGACGAAATGATCCAGCGCTCCGGCTCCTACGGCACCAAAGAAGTCGTGATCGGCATGGCCCACCGCGGCCGTCTGAACGTGCTGGTCAACACCTTCGGCAAGAACCCGCGCGAGCTGTTCGACGAGTTCGAAGGCAAGAAGATGAACGAGCTGGGCTCCGGTGACGTCAAGTATCACCAGGGCTTCTCCTCGAACGTGATGACCACCGGTGGCGAAGTTCACCTGGCCATGGCGTTCAACCCGTCCCACCTGGAAATCGTCTCGCCAGTGGTCGAGGGTTCGGTGCGCGCCCGTCAGGACCGTCGCAACGACACCGTTGGCGACAAGGTGCTGCCGATCTCGATCCACGGTGATGCGGCCTTCGCTGGCCAGGGCGTCGTCCTGGAAACCTTCCAGATGTCGCAGACCCGCGGTTTCAAGACCGGCGGTACCGTGCACATCGTGATCAACAACCAGGTTGGTTTCACCATCAGCAACCCGCTGGACGCGCGCTCCACCGAGTACGCCACCGACGTTGCCAAGATGATTCAGGCGCCGATCCTGCACGTCAACGGTGATGATCCGGAAGCAGTGCTGTTCGTTACCCAGCTGGCCATCGACTATCGCATGCAGTTCAAGCGTGACGTGGTTGTCGACCTGGTCTGCTACCGTCGTCGCGGCCACAACGAGGCCGACGAGCCAAATGGCACCCAGCCGCTGATGTACCAGCAGATCAGCAAGCAGCGCACCACCCGTGAGCTGTATGCCGAGTCGCTGATCCAGGCAGGTCGCATCGACGCCGAGCGCGCTCAGGCCAAGATCGACGACTACCGCAACGCGCTGGATAACGGCCTGCACGTGGTCAAGAGCCTGGTCAAGGAGCCGAACCGCGAGCTGTTCGTCGACTGGCGTCCGTACCTGGGTCACGCCTGGACCGCGCGTCACGACACCCGCTTTGACCTCAAGACCCTGCAAGACCTGTCGGCCAAGCTGCTGGAGCTGCCGGAAGGCTTCGTGGTTCAGCGTCAGGTATCGAAGATCTACGAAGATCGCCAGAAGATGCAGGCCGGTGGCTTGCCGATCAACTGGGGTTACGCAGAGACCATGGCCTACGCCACTCTGCAGTTCGAAGGTCACCCGATCCGCATGACCGGCCAGGACATCGGCCGTGGCACCTTCTCGCACCGCCATGCGGTGTTGCATAACCAGAAGGACGCCAGCACCTACGTGCCGCTGCAAAACCTGTACCCGGGCCAGCCACGGTTCGACCTGTACGACTCGTTCCTCTCGGAAGAAGCGGTACTGGCCTTCGAATACGGTTACTCGACCACCACGCCGAACGCGCTGGTGATCTGGGAAGCCCAGTTCGGTGACTTTGCCAACGGTGCCCAGGTGGTGATCGACCAGTTCATCACCAGTGGCGAGCACAAGTGGGGCCGTCTCTGTGGTCTGACCATGCTCCTGCCACACGGCTACGAAGGCCAAGGCCCAGAGCACTCTTCGGCACGTCTGGAGCGTTACCTGCAGCTGTGCGCCGAGCACAACATCCAGGTCTGCGTACCGACCACGCCGGCTCAGATCTACCACCTGCTGCGTCGCCAGGTAATCCGTCCGCTGCGCAAGCCGCTGGTGGTCCTGACGCCGAAGTCGCTGCTGCGCCACAAGCTGGCCATCTCGACCTTGGAAGACCTGGCCGAAGGCTCGTTCCAGACCGTGATCCCGGAAATCGACTCGCTCGATCCGACCAAGGTCGAGCGCCTGGTGCTGTGCAGCGGCAAGGTCTACTACGACCTGCTGGAAAAACGCCGTGCCGAAGGCCGTGAAGACATCGCCATCGTGCGTATCGAGCAGCTGTATCCGTTCCCTGAGGACGATCTGGTCGAAATTCTCGCCCCGTACAGCAACCTCAAGGCTGCCGTGTGGTGCCAGGAAGAGCCGATGAACCAGGGCGCCTGGTACAGCAGCCAGCACCACATGCGCCGTATTCTGGGCCGCCACAACAAGGCACTGGTCCTCGAATACGCCGGCCGCGACGCGTCTGCCGCGCCTGCCTGTGGTTACGCATCGAAGCACGCCGAGCAGCAGGAAAAACTGCTGCAAGACGCCTTCACCGTTTAATGCTTTCGCGCACCTGAAACCGAATTTAAGGAAATACTGCTAATGGCTATCGAGATCAAAGCCCCAACCTTCCCGGAATCGGTCGCCGACGGCACCGTTGCCACCTGGCACAAACAGCCAGGCGAAGCCGTCAAGCGTGACGAGCTGATCGTCGACATCGAAACCGACAAGGTCGTCCTGGAAGTTCTGGCCACCGCTGATGGCGTGCTGGGCGCAATCGTCAAGGGCGAGGGCGAAACCGTCCTCTCCGACGAAGTCCTGGGTTCGATCGTGGAAGGCGGTGCTGCCGCTGCCGCACCTGCTGCTGCCCCGGCTGCCGGCGCTGCTGCTCCGGCCGCTGCTGCCGATGCTGGCGAAGACGACCCGATTGCCGCGCCTGCCGCGCGCAAGCTGGCCGAAGAAAGCGGCATTGACCTGGCGACCGTTGCCGGCACCGGCAAAGGCGGTCGTATCACCAAGGAAGACGTGGTTGCTGCCGTGGCCAACAAGAAGTCCGCGCCTGCCGCGGCTCCTGCTGCCAAGCCTGCCGCTGCTGCCGCTGCACCGGTTGTGACCGCCGCTGGCGATCGCACCGAGAAGCGTGTGCCGATGACCCGCCTGCGCGCCAAGATCGCCGAGCGTCTGGTCGAAGCCCAGTCGAACATGGCCATGCTGACCACCTTCAACGAAGTCGACATGACCGAAGTCATGGCCCTGCGTTCGAAGTACAAGGACCTGTTCGAGAAGTCCCACAACGGCGTGCGCCTGGGCTTCATGTCGTTCTTCGTCAAGGCCGCTACCGAAGCACTGAAGCGCTTCCCGGCAGTCAACGCCTCGATCGACGGCAACGACATCGTTTACCACGGCTTTGCCGACGTCGGCGTTGCTGTTTCCAGCGACCGTGGCCTGGTGGTTCCGGTACTGCGTAACGCCGAGCAGATGAGCCTGGCGGAAATCGAGAACGGCATCGCCACCTTCGGCAAGAAGGCCCGTGACGGCAAGCTGGGCATCGAAGACATGACCGGTGGTACCTTCACTATCACCAACGGTGGTACATTCGGGTCGATGATGTCGACGCCGATTGTCAACCCGCCGCAGGCGGCCATTCTCGGCATGCACAACATCCTCCAGCGTCCGATGGCGGTCAATGGCCAAGTGGCCATTCGCCCGATGATGTACCTGGCGCTGTCCTACGATCACCGCCTGATCGACGGCAAGGAAGCGGTAACCTTCCTGGTAACCATCAAGAACCTGCTGGAAGACCCGGCTCGTCTGCTGCTGGACATCTAACACGCAGCTGCAAGCGGCAACCGGCCGGCTCCCGTGCGAGCCCGTCGCTTGCCGCTTGAGGCCTGCAGCTTGTAGCTGAAAAGGAATCTTTTATGACCCAGAAATTCGACGTGGTAGTGATTGGTGCGGGCCCTGGCGGCTATGTCGCCGCGATCAAGGCCGCTCAGCTTGGCTTGAGCACCGCCTGCATCGAGAAGTACACCGACGCCGAAGGCAAACTGGCATTGGGCGGTACCTGCCTGAACGTCGGTTGCATTCCTTCCAAGGCGCTGCTGGACAGCTCCTGGAAATACAAGGAAGCCAAAGAGAGCTTCAACGTTCATGGTATCTCCACTGGCGAAGTGAAGATGGACGTTGCAGCGATGGTTGGCCGCAAGGCTGGCATCGTCAAGAACCTGACTGGCGGCGTTGCCACCCTGTTCAAGGCCAACGGCGTTACCTCGATCCAAGGCCACGGCAAACTGCTGGCTGGCAAGAAAGTCGAAGTCACCAAGGCTGATGGCACCACCGAAGTCATCGAAGCCGAGAACGTGATCCTGGCCTCCGGCTCGCGTCCGATCGACATTCCGCCGGCTCCGGTCGACCAGAACGTCATCGTCGACTCCACCGGTGCCCTGGAATTCCAGAGCGTGCCGCAGCGTCTGGGCGTCATCGGCGCCGGCGTGATAGGCCTGGAGCTGGGTTCGGTCTGGTCGCGCCTGGGTGCGCAGGTCACCGTTCTCGAAGCCCTGGATACCTTCCTGATGGCCGCTGACACTGCGGTTGCCAAGGAAGCGCAGAAAACCCTGACCAAACAGGGTCTGGACATCAAGCTGGGCGCTCGCGTGACCGGCTCGCAGGTCAACGGCAACGAAGTTGAAGTGACCTACACCGATGCCAATGGCGAGCAGAAGATCACCTTCGACAAGCTGATCGTTGCGGTCGGCCGTCGTCCGGTAACCACCGAACTGCTGGCCTCCGACAGCGGCGTCAATATCGACGAACGTGGCTACATCTTCGTTGATGACTACTGCGCTACCAGCGTACCGGGCGTGTTCGCCATCGGTGACGTGGTACGCGGCATGATGCTGGCCCACAAGGCCTCGGAAGAGGGCATCATGGTTGTCGAGCGCATCAAGGGTCACAAGGCCCAGATGAACTACGACCTGATCCCTTCGGTCATCTACACCCACCCGGAAATCGCATGGGTCGGCAAGACCGAACAGGCCTTGAAGGCTGAAGGCGTTGAGGTTAACGTGGGCACCTTCCCGTTCGCGGCCAGCGGCCGTGCGATGGCGGCCAACGACACCGGTGGTTTCGTCAAGGTCATCGCCGATGCCAAGACCGACCGCGTACTGGGTGTGCACGTGATTGGCCCATCGGCTGCCGAACTGGTTCAGCAGGGCGCAATCGCAATGGAATTCGGCACCAGCGCCGAAGACATCGGCATGATGGTGTTCAGCCATCCGACCCTGTCCGAAGCGCTGCACGAAGCCGCGCTGGCAGTGAATGGCGGCGCCATTCACGTAGCCAACCGTAAGAAGCGTTAATTATAAGAAACCACGGCGGGCTGCCCGTCGTGAGTCTTGCGTGCATGACTCACCGCGGAACGTCCGCCGGATCGGGCCTTCGGGACCACCCGGAGGTTAACGGTCACAGGTGGTGCGGCGCCGTAACTGGCGCAGCGCCGAAGCGCAGTACCTAACGAAGACGGTAAAAAGCATGAATCTTCACGAGTATCAGGGTAAGCAGCTGTTCGCTGAATACGGCCTGCCAGTTTCCAAGGGTTTCGCAGTCGACACCCCTGAAGCAGCAGCAGAAGCCTGCGACAAGATCGGCGGTTCGGAGTGGGTCGTCAAAGCCCAGGTCCACGCAGGTGGTCGCGGTAAAGCGGGCGGCGTCAAGCTGGTTCGCAGCAAGGAAGACGCCAAGGCGTTCGCTGCGCAATGGTTGGGCAAGAATCTGGTTACCTACCAGACCGACGCCAACGGTCAGCCAGTCTCCAAGATCCTGGTCGAGTCCTGCACTGACATCGCCAAAGAGCTGTACCTGGGCGCTGTAGTCGACCGCTCGAGCCGCCGTATCGTGTTCATGGCTTCCACCGAAGGTGGCGTGGACATCGAGAAGGTCGCTCACGAAACTCCTGAGAAGATCATCAAGGCCACCATCGATCCGCTGGTCGGCGCTCAGCCGTTCCAGGGCCGCGAGCTGGCTTTCCAGCTGGGCCTGGAAGGCAAGCAAGTCACTCAGTTCGCCAAGATCTTCGTAGGTCTGGCCAAGCTGTTCAAGGATCACGATCTGGCGCTGCTGGAAGTGAACCCGCTGGTGATCAAGGCTGACGGCGATCTGCACTGCCTCGACGCCAAGCTGAACATCGACGCCAACGCCATGTACCGTCAGCCTAAGCTGAAAACCTTCCACGACCCGTCGCAAGACGACGCCCGTGAAGCCCACGCTGCCAAGTTCGAACTGAACTACGTAGCCCTGGAAGGCAACATTGGCTGCATGGTCAACGGTGCTGGCCTGGCCATGGGTACCATGGACATCGTCAACCTGCACGGCGGCAAGCCAGCCAACTTCCTCGACGTAGGTGGTGGCGCTACCAAAGAGCGCGTGACCGAAGCCTTCAAGATCATCCTGTCCGACAGCAATGTCGCGGCCGTACTGGTCAACATCTTCGGCGGCATCGTTCGTTGCGACATGATTGCCGAAGGCATCATCGGCGCTGTGAAAGAAGTCGGCGTCAAAGTACCGGTTGTCGTCCGTCTGGAAGGCAACAATGCCGAACTCGGCGCTAAAGTACTGGCAGAAAGCGGTTTGAACATCATTGCTGCAACCAGCCTGACCGACGCTGCTCAACAAGTTGTCAAAGCTGCGGAGGGCAAGTAATGAGCGTCCTGATCAATAAAGACACCAAAGTCATCTGCCAGGGCTTCACCGGCTCGCAGGGTACTTTCCACTCCGAACAAGCCATCGCCTACGGCACCAAGATGGTTGGCGGCGTGACCCCAGGCAAAGGCGGCACCACTCACCTGGGCCTGCCGGTGTTCAACACCGTGAAAGAAGCAGTAGAAGCTACCGGCGCTGACGCTTCGGTCATCTACGTTCCGGCTCCTTTCTGCAAGGACTCGATCCTGGAAGCAGCATTCGGCGGCATCAAGCTGATCGTCTGCATCACCGAAGGCATTCCTACCCTGGACATGCTGGACGCCAAGGTCAAGTGCGACGAGCTGGGTGTTACCCTGATCGGCCCTAACTGCCCAGGCGTGATCACTCCGGGCGAGTGCAAGATCGGCATCATGCCAGGTCACATCCACTTGCCAGGCAAGGTCGGTATCGTTTCGCGTTCCGGCACCCTGACCTATGAAGCGGTCAAGCAGACCACCGACGCCGGCTTCGGCCAGTCGACCTGCGTCGGCATCGGCGGCGACCCGATCCCAGGCTCGAACTTCATCGACATCCTGAAGCTGTTCCAGGAAGACCCGAAGACCGAAGCGATCGTCATGATCGGTGAGATCGGCGGTTCGGCTGAAGAAGAGGCTGCTGCCTACATCAAGGCTCACGTCACCAAGCCTGTTGTTTCTTACATTGCCGGTGTTACCGCACCTGCTGGTAAGCGCATGGGCCACGCCGGCGCCATCATCTCCGGCGGCAAAGGCACTGCGGACGAGAAGTTCGCTGCCCTGCAGGACGCCGGTGTGAAAACCGTGCGCTCCCTGGCTGACATCGGCAAGGCCCTGGCCGAGCTGACTGGCTGGGAAGCCAAGAAGTAAGTAACACGCATTACCCCCCACGCAACACAGAGGCCACCTTCGGGTGGCCTTTGTGTTTTGTGAAGATTGGCTTCTGCCGGTCTGGGCATCTCGCCGACGTTCGGAATTTTCGATCAGTGCGATAGGAATTTTCAGACAGACGATTGCCTGGAATCTGGGATAATTCCCACCCAAGTCAGTCGATAAGACGACAAACGTATACGCACATCGGACAAGCCGCACTGTCACAGTGCCTTTTCCAGGCAAAACGTTTAATCTACGTGCTCACTCTGTGCCCGTGCCCCAAAAGGGAACGACACGCTAAACGGGTCTGGCCTATCAAGCCGGGCAGCATTTCCCTCACCCATGGGGAAATCCCTTCTCGAACCCCGATTTCAGCAGTGTGGTACTACCCTAAATGAAAGTTTTAAAAGGCCAGGATATCCTGGCGCTTGGCTTTATGACGTTTGCGCTTTTCGTAGGCGCCGGCAATATCATCTTCCCGCCCATCGTCGGTTTGCAGTCAGGTCCGCACGTGTGGATGGCAGCCCTGGGCTTCCTGGTCACCGCGGTTGGCCTGCCGGTCATTACCGTGGTCGCTTTGGCCAAGGTCGGCGGCGGCATGGATGCACTGAGCAGCCCGATCGGCAAGTTCTTCGGCGGCCTGCTGGCGGCTGTGTGCTACCTGTCGGTCGGCCCGCTGTTCGCCACCCCGCGTACTGCGACGGTGTCGTTCGAGGTGGGTGTGGCGCCGCTGACTGGCGAAAGCCCGATGGCGCTGTTCATCTACAGCCTGGTCTACTTCCTGGTAGTGCTGGCGGTTTCCATGTATCCGGGCAAGCTGCTCGATACCGTGGGCCGCTTCCTCGCGCCGTTGAAGATCATTGCCCTGGCGGTATTGGGCATTGCTGCGTTCGCGCTGCCAGCCGGGACCATTGGTGAGGCACAGCCGGCGTACGCCGCTGCGGCATTCTCCAAGGGCTTCAGCGATGGTTACCTGACCATGGACACCTTGGGTGCGCTGGTCTTTGGTATCGTCATCGTCAATGCCATCCGTTCGCGTGGTGTCGAGTCGCCGCAGTTGATCACCCGCTATGCCATCATCGCCGGCCTGATCGCTGGTGTCGGCCTGGCGCTGGTGTACATCAGCCTGTTCCGTCTGGGTGCTGGCAGTCATGACATCGCAGCCGATGCCACCAATGGTGCGGCGGTCTTGCATGCCTATGTGCAGCATACCTTCGGTTCGCTGGGCAGCGGCTTCCTCGCCGTACTGATCGCCTTGGCCTGCCTGGTGACCGCAGTTGGACTGACCTGCGCCTGCGCCGAGTATTTCAGCCAGATTCTGCCGCTGTCGTACCGTGCATTGGTGGTGATCCTGGCGGGCTTCTCGCTGCTGATCTCCAACCTGGGCCTGACCAAGCTGATCATGTTCTCGATCCCGGTGCTGACAGCCATCTACCCGCCGTGCATCGTGCTGGTGGGCTTGAGCTTCCTCAAGGAAGTGTGGAACTCGCCAGTGCGTATCATGGGTCCGGTGATGCTGGTGTCACTGATATTCGGCGTTATCGATGCGATCAAGGGCACCAGTATCGGGCATGTCCTGCCGGATGCCATGGCGCACTTGCCGCTGAGCGATCAAGGCCTGGCCTGGCTGGTGCCGTCGGTGATCACCCTGGGTGTTGCCGTGGTCTGTGACCGCATGCTGGGCAAGCCGCGCGAGGCGCTGGCCTGATGGCTTGAAGCCGAGAGGAGGGCGCCGGCCACAAGCCGAAGGGCGCTCGCCGTTGGTTGAGAGCAGAACCCCGTGTCCGTGAGGATGCGGGTTTTTTTTTGCTTCTTTCCGGATTGGCGGGACGATGGGATGGGGCTTGTAGTTGTCGGCTTATCCGTTTGTTGTAATGGTTGTGCTGGCCCCTTCCGCCCTTACGGCGGGTCCTCTCCAAGATTTGCATTGCCAGTCACGGCCTCTTCGCGGGCGAAGTCCGTGCCATCCACCGCGGTGAAGAATATCTCTATTGGATGATTTCGCTGTCCGGTACGTGCCTTTTAGCGAATCCAGACGTCGAATCCCGGTCAATATCCTTCTTTGTACCTGAACGGTCGAGAGCCTGCATGAGCTTCATTCAAAGCAATCTGAGCAATCTGTTGGCGGTCTGCTGGTTCGCCTTGTGCTGGGGTGGCTACACCCGATATGCGCTCTGGAAAGGCCGCGACACCGCCTGCCTGGCCAGTGTGTTGCACTTGTACCGCGAAGACTGGATGCGCCGCATGCTCCTGCGTGACAACCGTATTGCCGACGCCAGCGTGATCGGTAACCTCGAGCGCAACGCCTCGTTCTTCGCCTCCAGTACGCTGATCATCCTCGCCGGTATCCTCACCGTGCTCGGTGCATCGGACCGGGCCTTGTCGCTGCTGGCCGACCTGCCGTTGGTCCAGCAGGCGTCCCAGGGCATGTCGGAGATCAAGCTGTTGAGCCTGGCTGCAGTCTTCGTCTATGCCTTCTTCACCTTCAGCTGGTGCATGCGTCAGTACAACTTCGCCGCGGTATTGGTCGGCTCGGCGCCGATGATCGGCGAGCGCCAGGTCAATGAGCTGGAGCGCAAGGCGTTTGCCTCCCGTGCCGCGCGCGTGCTGTCGCTGGCAGCCAACCAGTTCAACTTGGGCCTGCGCGCCTATTATTTTGGCATGGCCATGCTCACCTGGTTCATCGGACCCTGGTTGTTCATGGTTACCAGTATTGGTGTGGTGCTGATCTTGTATCGCCGCGAGTTCCATTCCGATGTGCTGGAAGTCATGGTGTTTACGCCCACCGAAAGTGCACCGAACGAAGTAAGTAAAGAAAGTTCAATTGCAGTGACTGAAACGATTAACCCCTAAACGCCAGGCACAAAAAAACCCGACAATGTCGGGTTTTTTTGTTTAAGCCAATTACTGCTTGGCTGGCTCGGCTGGCGCCGGAGTAGCAGGGGCGGACCCTTCAGCAGCTTCTTTAGCTGCTTCCTGCTGCGCTTCAGCCTGATCTTTGGCGGCTTCGGCGTTTTCCTTGGCAGCCTCGTTCATTTTATCCTGAGCTTCGCCCGCTTTCTCTTGGGCTTGCTCAGCGTGTTGCTGTGCGTCTTGGGCTTTGTCTTCGCTTTTCTTATCGCAAGCGGCCAGGCCCATGGCTGCGGCCAGCATCAGAGCAAAAGCAAAAGGTTTACGCATGGCGGTGTCTCTCCTTGGTGGAATAACTTACTTGTTCCTTCGAGCTCAAGTAAGCGGGATAAGTTCCGTGCAGATTACAGATATATAACTACGTGTTCTACATGGACTTTTTTACAGCTTTGTGCAGTTGCGGCGGAGGGAGGCTGGAATGACCGATACCCATTTGATGGCCATGGCCGAGCGCTTTCTCTCGGCGCTCAGGCACTGTCAGTTATTACACATGCGCGTTCATCAGGGTGATGCCGATGGCATGACCCTGGTGTTGCCCTGGTCGCCGCTGATCGTCGGCAATCCGCAGACCGGCGCCATTCATGGCGGTGCCCTGACCACGCTGATGGATACCACCTGCGGCATGGCCACATTGTGCGCGTTGCCTCAGTTCGAAGTGTGTCCGACCCTCGATCTGCGCATTGACTACATGCACCCGGCTGAGCCCGGCAAGGATATCTATGGGCACGCCCAGTGCTACCGGGTGACGCGGGACGTGATCTTCACCCGTGGTCTGGCCTACCAGGACGATCCCCATCAGCCGATCTGCCACGTGGTTGGCACCTTCATGCGCCTCGGCCAGGAGGCCAAGGGTGGCATTCGCTTTGGTAGCCGCTTGAACAAGGAGCAGGGCAGATGATCCCCGACGATGTTCGCCAGCGTCTCAATCAAGCGCATGCGCTGGGTGACTACACGCCGCTGCTGTCATTGATTCCCTATGCCGGCTTGATCGGCATCGTCTGCGAGCGTCAGGGCGATGACCTGCTGTTTCGTCTGCCGGCAAGCCCGGACAATGTCGGCAATCCGTTGCTGCCTGCAATCCATGGTGGGGTCATCGCCGGTTTCATGGAGCTCTCGGCTGCCTTGTACCTGCTGATCTACAGCGAAAGCGCGAGCATTCCGAAAATCATCGATTTTTCCATTGACTACCTGCGCGCCGGTCACCTGCGCGACACCTATGCGCAGTGCCAGTTGTGGCGTCAGGGCCGGCGCATCACCAATGTAGCCATCACCGCCTGGCAAGCTGATCGGGATGCGCCGATCGCCACCGCACGGGCTCATTTCAAGATCGAACCGGAAAAGCCCTTGAAATAGTCAGCCATGCCCCCATCTGCTTGTCATCCCGCCGTAAAAGCTGGCCAATCTGGCCGCCGGGCGACCACTGCAATCAGATCGGAGTTTTGAAGACCATGAGTGTGGAGACACAAAAAGAAACCCTGGGCTTCCAGACCGAGGTAAAGCAACTGCTGCACCTCATGATCCACTCGCTGTACTCGAACAAGGAAATCTTCCTGCGCGAGCTCATTTCCAATGCCTCCGACGCCGCCGACAAGCTGCGCTTCGAGGCCTTGGCCAAACCTGAGCTGCTCGAAGGCGACGCTGATCTGAAGATCCGCGTCAGCTTCGACAAGGATGCCGGCACCGTGACCCTTGAGGACAACGGCATCGGCATGAGCCGCGAGGACGTCATCGCTCACCTGGGGACCATCGCCAAGTCCGGCACTGCCGACTTCATGAAGAACCTCAGCGGTGACCAGAAAAAAGACTCGCACCTGATCGGCCAGTTCGGCGTGGGCTTCTACTCGGCCTTCATCGTTGCCGACAAAGTCGATGTGTTCAGCCGTCGCGCCGGCCAGCCGGCCGCCGAAGGCGTGCACTGGTCGTCCAAAGGCGAGGGCGACTTTGAAGTTGCCACCGTTGAAAAACCACAGCGTGGCACCCGCATCGTCCTGCACCTGAAGAAGGGTGAAGAAGAGTTCGCCGATGGCTGGCGTCTGCGCAACGTGGTCAAGAAGTATTCCGACCATATCGCCCTGCCGATCGAGCTGCCTAAAGAGCAGGCCGAGGCGGCCGAAGGCGAAGAAAAACCAGCGCAGGAATGGGAAACCGTCAACCGCGCCAGCGCGCTCTGGACCCGTCCGCGTACCGAGGTCAAGGACGAAGAGTACCAGGAGTTCTACAAGCACATCGGTCACGACTTCGAGAACCCGCTGGCCTGGAGCCACAACAAGGTCGAAGGCAAGCTCGAGTACAACTCGCTGCTGTACGTTCCGGCCCGCGCGCCGTTCGATCTGTACCAGCGCGAAGCGCCACGCGGTCTGAAGCTGTACGTGCAGCGCGTGTTCATCATGGACCAGGCTGAGTCGTTCCTGCCGCTGTACCTGCGCTTCATCAAGGGCGTGGTCGACTCCAACGACCTGTCGCTGAACGTCTCGCGCGAGATCCTGCAGAAGGATCCGATCATCGACTCGATGAAGACGGCGCTGACCAAGCGCGTGCTGGACATGCTCGAGAAGCTGGCGAAGAACGAGCCTGAGCAGTACAAGGGCTTCTGGAAGAACTTCGGCCAGGTACTCAAGGAAGGCCCGGCCGAGGACTTCGCCAACAAGGAGAAGATCGCCGGCCTCCTGCGCTTCGCCTCGACTCATGATGACAGCGGCGAGCAGAGCGTTTCCCTGGCTGACTACCTGGCGCGCGCCAAGGAAGGCCAAGACAAGATCTACTACCTCACCGGCGAAACCTACGCGCAGGTCAAGAACAGCCCGCACCTGGAAGTCTTCCGCAAGAAAGGCATCGAAGTGCTGCTGCTGACCGACCGTATCGATGAGTGGCTGATGAGCTACCTCAGCGACTTCGACGGCAAAAGCTTTGTCGACGTCGCTCGCGGTGACCTGGACCTGGGCAAACTGGATTCGGAAGAAGACAAGAAGGCCCAGGAAGAAGTCGCCAAGGACAAGGAAGGCCTGGTCGAGCGTCTCAAGACCGCGCTGGGCGATAGCGTCGCCGAAGTGCGCGTCTCGCACCGCCTGACCGACTCGCCGGCCATCCTTGCCATTGGTGAGCAGGACCTGGGCCTGCAGATGCGCCAGATCCTCGAAGCCAGCGGGCAGAAGGTGCCGGACTCGAAGCCGATCTTCGAATTCAATCCGGCTCACCCGCTGATCGAGAAGCTCGATCACGAGCAGAGCGAAGACCGCTTCGCCGAGCTGTCGCACATCCTGTTCGACCAGGCCGCGTTGGCCGCGGGCGACAGCCTGAAGGACCCGGCGGCTTACGTTCGTCGCTTGAACAAGCTGCTGGTCGAGCTATCTGCTTGAGTTAGCTGCTAGGAAAGCCCGCTTCGGCGGGCTTTTTTCATGGTGCAAGGAGGAGTTTGATGAGCAAGGTAATCGTCGAGTCGCTGGTCTATCACCTGTCCGGCAAGACCTATGAAAGCCGCCTGGTGTATGAGCCAGGGGCATTGGGGCGGCCGGGCCTGGTCATGGCGCCGAACTGGATGGGGGTCGGTGAAGGCGCCGAGCGCATCGCCCGCGAAGTTGCCGAGCAGGGTTACGTGGTCCTGGTGGCTGACCTGTATGGGCAGTCGGTGCGCCCGTCCAATGCGGACGAGGCCGGAGCGGCAATGATGCCGCTGAAGAACGATCGCGCTGAGCTGCGCAAGCGCATGAAAGAGGCGCTGGACCAGTTGTTGGGGCAGTCCAAGGCGCTGCTGACGCCGGGCAAGGTGGCGACCTTCGGTTTCTGTTTCGGCGGTTGCTGTGCGTTGGAGCTGGCCCGTACCGGAGCCGACCTGAAAGCGGCGGTGTCGTTCCATGGCACCCTGGATACGCCGAATGTTGAAGACGCCAAGCGCATTCAAGGTTCGGTGCTGGTGTTGCATGGTGCGTCCGATCCGTTGGTGCCGCGTGAGCAGTTGCCAGCGTTCGAGGAGGAGATGAACGCGGCCAAGGTTGACTGGCAACTGCTCAGCTATGGCGGGGCGGTGCATTCGTTTACCGATCCGGCGGCCAATGTGCCGGGCAAGATGCAGTACGACCGCAAGACCTCGGAGCGGGCGTTCAAGGCCATGCATAACCTGCTGAGTGAAGTGTTCAAGGGTTGAGATTGCTGGGGCTGCTGCGCAGCCCATTCGCGACACAAGGCCGCTCCCGCAACGTCGACCGCGTTGTGCCAGTCGCACACTGTGGGAGCGGCCTTGTGTCGCGAATGGGTCGCGCAGCGGCCCCACTAGCGCGGCAATTCGATCCGTTCGCTTTCCCGCGACGCACCCCTCAACAGCTAGCGGGTTGTCTGTCACCGCTGAACCGCTGACAGCGTGCATGGGTCTACCCTGTTCGAATCAGGATAAGGATGCGCTCATGATTGCCAGAGCACTGGCGGGTGTGCTGATCGCGGGCTTGCTGTGCCCTGCTGCCCAGGCGCGCGAGTACCGCTACAGCGATGCCCATCTGCACTATGTCGACTTCTTCCAGGAAACCGAAGGCATGCCGGCCTTGCTCAAGGCTATGGATCAGGCAGGTATCGACCAGTCGATGATTTCCGGGGTGTCGGTGGCCAAGAAGTGGCACGAGGACGAACCCAAGCGGCCGCGCTACTACGCGGGCGATGACGCCGACGCATACTGGTACAGCGCCACCGATATCTACGTGGCGGCGGCGCTGGAGAAGCTGCCAGCGGAGCAGCGCAAGCGCTTTCATCCGTTTCTCACCGGCTTCAATCCGGTGGACAAGAATGCCCTGAGCCATATCGAGCGCATGCTCGAACTGTATCCCGGCATGTGGCAAGGCATTGGCGAGGTGTTTACCCGTCACGATGACCTGACTGCGCTGACCAGTGGCGACACGCCGCGGGCCAACAACGAGGCGATGACGCGTATCTACCACTTGGCGGCCGAGCGCGACCTGCCGGTGCTGATCCACTCCAATATCACCTCCAAGCGCGAGCGTAATCCGCTGTACCTGGCTGAAATCGAAGAGCCGCTGCGCAACCATCCGCATACCCGCTTCATCTGGGCGCATGCGGGGGCGAGCAAGGAGATTCATCGGCACCAGACGCAGATGGATTTTCTCCTGCCGGTGCTGGCGCGCATGCTCAAGGATTACCCCAATCTGTACATCGACCTCTCATGGAGTGTACTTGAGCCGTACCTGCTCGATGAGGCGGGTAAGCCGAGGAAGGCTTGGGTCGAATTGGTCGAGCGCTACCCTGAGCGGTTCATGTTGGGATCGGATGTGGTGGGGCGGTTTGGCACCCTGGGGAAGGAGATGCGTGGCTTTGATCCATTCCTGGACGCGTTGCCAGAGGCTGTGGCGCGCAAGGTCGCGCGGGACAACTTCCTGGCGGTGTTGCCCAAGGGGCATTGAGAGGGTGGAAACAAAAACGCCCCGAACCAGTCGGGGCGTTTCAGTTCAGCAGTCAGGCCTTACTTGCCTTCCCAGCGCTTGAGCACCAGGGTAGCGTTGGTGCCGCCGAAGCCGAAGCTGTTGCTCATGACGGTATCGATCTTGGCGTTCTCGATGGTCTCGCGCTGGATCGGCAGGTCAGCGACCTCAGGATCCAGCTCATCGATGTTGGCCGAACCTGCGATGAAGTTGTTTTCCATCATCAGCAGGCAGTAGATCGCCTCGTGCACGCCCGCGGCGCCCAGCGAGTGACCGGAGAGGCTCTTGGTCGAACTGATCTTCGGTGCCTTGTCGCCAAACACTGCACGCACACCTTTCATTTCCGCGACATCGCCGACCGGAGTCGAGGTGCCGTGGGTGTTCAGGTAGTCGATTGGTGTGTCGACGGTCGACAGTGCCTGCTGCATGCAGCGGATAGCGCCTTCGCCGCTCGGTGCGACCATGTCGTAGCCGTCGGATGTGGCGCCATAGCCGACGATCTCGGCGTAGATCTTGGCGCCACGGGCCAGGGCGTGCTCCAGCTCTTCGACCACGACCATGCCGCCGCCGCCAGCAATGACGAAGCCGTCACGGTCGGCGTCATAGGCACGCGAGGCCTGCTCAGGGGTTTCGTTGCGCTTGGTGGACAGCGCGCCCATGGCGTCGAACAGGAACGACTGGCTCCAGTGCTCTTCTTCACCGCCGCCGGCAAAGACGATGTCCTGCTTGCCCCACTGGATCTGCTCCAGTGCGGTACCGATGCAGTGTGCACTGGTGGCGCAGGCCGAGGAGATCGAGTAGTTGATGCCCTTGATCTTGAACGGCGTTGCCAGGCACGCAGACACGGTGCTACCCATGGTACGGGTTACACGGTATGGGCCGACGCGCTTGACGCCTTTCTCGCGCAGGGTATCCAGCGCTTCCATCTGGTTCAGGGTCGATGCGCCGCCGGAGCCTGCTACCAGGCCGGTGCGCGGGTTGGAAACCTGTTCTTCAGTCAGCCCCGAGTCCTTGATCGCGTCCTGCATTGCCAGGTAGGCGTAGGCGGCGGCGTGACCGACGAAACGGAAGACCTTGCGGTCGATCAGTTCTTCGAGGTTCAGGTCGATGGAACCGGAAACCTGGCTACGCAGCCCCATTTCCTTGTATTCCGGGTTGTAACGAATGCCCGGAAGGCTTTTGCGCAGGCTTTCGGTGACGGTCTCTTTGTCATTGCCCAGGCACGATACGATGCCCAGACCAGTGATAACGACGCGGCGCATGCGAATAACCCTTAGAAATTGTCAGTGGAGGTGAACACGCCGACCCGCAGGGCTTCGGCGGTGTAGATCTCGCGGCCGTCGACGCTGACCGAACCATCGGCGATGGCCATGTTCAGCTTGCCCTTCAGGACGCGCTTGATATGAATGTTGTAGGTGACTTTCTTGGCCGTAGGCAACACCTGGCCGAAGAATTTCACTTCGCCCGAACCCAGGGCGCGACCGCGACCCGGCAGACCTTGCCAGCCGAGGAAGAAGCCGACCAGTTGCCACATGGCGTCAAGGCCCAGGCAGCCCGGCATCACCGGATCACCTTCGAAGTGGCAGGCGAAGAACCACAGGTCCGGAGTGATATCCAGCTCGGCGACCAATTCACCTTTGCCGAACTTACCGCCTTCTTCGCTGATATGCGTGATGCGATCGACCATCAACATGTTCGGGGCGGGCAGTTGCGCGTTACCTGGGCCGAACAGCTCACCGCGACTGCAGCGCAGCAGGTCTTCCCGAGTAAAGGCGTTTTGTTTGGTCATGCGAGCTCCTCAATAATCCCCATGCGGCAGGGGATGAATCTTCCCGGCCATCCCAGAGCACTATCAGCTCAGGGCGGCAGCCTACAGGTAGACTATTGCGTTGTGGTGAAAGTCACAGCGCACCTGGTAAATGAAGTACAGGTGTTCACTGAAACCGGTATTTTCAGGCCCAGCGAGGTTCCTGTCTAGTCTAAGACTGCCGCACTTTAGCATTTATCGCCAGTCGCGGCTGTCTGCACGGGTGGCCAGCGCTGCAACAACCGCTGCAGATCGCTGCATTTCAACGGCTTGCTCAGGGCGCGCTCGCTGTCAAGGCGGTGCCTGTTGCGCCGGTGGCAGGCTGACCAGGGTCAGGGGCATTTCCAGGGTAAAGGTCGAACCGAGGCCCTCGCGGCTTTCAGCGTGCAGCTGGCCGCCCATGCGCTCGGCCAGGGTGCGGGCGATCGCCAGGCCCAGGCCGGTGCCACCATAACGCCGGGAAATCGAACTGTCGGCCTGCTGGAAGGCGACAAACATCATTTCCAGGCGCGCCTTGTCGATGCCGATGCCGGTATCGCGCACCGCACAGGTGAACCTGATCTGCTGGTGGTCGACTACCTGCCAGCGGGGTTCGACCTCGACCTGGCCGTGTTCGGTGAACTTCAAGGCGTTGCCAATCAGGTTGAGCAAGATCTGCCGGATCCGCGTCGGATCGCCCGCGACCTGCAGTTGCTCAAGGCCGGCGGCTGCCTTCAGGCGCAGGTCCAGCCCGCGTTGCTGGGCGCTGTGCTGGAACGACTGGACGCTGCTGCTGATCAGCTCGCCGAGGTTGAAGTCGATCTGCTCGAGTTCCAGCTGGGTGCGCTCGATCCGTGAGAAGTCGAGGATGTCGTTGATGACTTTGAGCAGGTGACCGGTGGACTCGCCGGCCACCGAGGTGTATTCGGCCTGTTCGCCGGTCAGCGGGGTGGTTTCGAGCAACTGCAGCATTCCCAGCACACCGTTCATCGGCGTGCGCAGCTCGTGGCTCATCATCGCCAGGAAGTCCGACTTGGCGCGGTTGGCCTGTTCGGCTTCCTCACGAGCCTGGATCAATTGTGCGATCGCCTGCTGCTGCTTCTGGCTGGCCTG
This sequence comes from Pseudomonas sp. BP8, assembly GCF_017875955.1. Taxonomy (GTDB): domain Bacteria; phylum Pseudomonadota; class Gammaproteobacteria; order Pseudomonadales; family Pseudomonadaceae; genus Aquipseudomonas. The sequence continues at coordinate 2,497,358 of NZ_JAGINK010000001.1, forward strand.
TTCGAGTGCGCTAGCCAGGTTGTTGATGTGCCGCGCAAGGTGCCCCAGCTCACTGTCGTCGACCACCGGCACCGGCACGTTGAACTCACCCTGCTGGATAGCTTTGACGGCATGGCCCATGTCGCTGATCGGCTTGGCCAGGTTCATCGCCAGGCGGCGCGCAAGCAGGAAGGTGAACAGCAGGGCGAACAGGGCGAGGATACCGGCCTTGATGACGATTTCCTGCTGCCGCTGACTGAACGCGTCATCGGACATACCGACGATGACCCGGCCAAGATAGTCGTCGCCTATGCGCGGCATCGGCGCCGCGCCTTGTTGCAGGAAGTCGCTGTCCAGACGGATCTGCTGCAGGCGAATCGGTGCCTGGAACACCTCCACCCGTTGCGCCCGGTTGGCGCTCTCGTCGGACTGCTCGACGTAGACCAGGATGTGATTACGGCTGTCCTGCACCTCGAGAAAGCGCACGTGAGGGATGCTCAGGGTGGCGCGCATCAGGCTTTCCAGCACTTCGTTATTGCCGGAAATCACCCCGTACTCCGAGGCCGGCGCCAGCTGGTTGGCAATCAGTTGACCGGTGTGGTTGAGTTCCTGACGCAGGTCCTGGATACGTACGAAGGTAAAGAAACTGATCAGCAGCAGGGTCAGCAACAACGCTGGACCGAGGCTGATGATCTGCGTGCGGGTGTGAATGTCCCAGCTCAGGCGTTTGCTCATGGGGTGGGCTCTCCTTCAGCCAGGGCCAGGGCGGCGGCCTTCGGATCGATGCGTCCAAGGCCCAGCGCGCGGGCGACCTGCTGGTTGCCGCTGACACCGTAATGCGTCGGATACAGGCTGCGCGGCCAACGCGCAGGAGGCTGGTCGAGCAGCGCGTCGAGCACCGCCAGCCAGTCATCCTGGTCGCTGTAGGTGCTGGCCAGGGCGCCGGCGCGGACGAAACCGGCATTCGGCCCGATCAAGGCCATCTGCCGGCCATAGCTGCTCAGCAGGACATTCTTGGCGGTCTTGGAGTTGTACAGGTCGGGGTCGTCGATCCCCAGCAACACGTCGCTGTTGCCCAGCAGGTGTTGCAGCGGTCGGCTGTCTCGCAGGTCCGGCCAGTCCTGGGCGATGATTTCCAGGTCTAGCGCGCGCGCCGCCTGGCGCAGCTCATCCAGCAGGAAACGGCTCTGTTCGCCATACAGCACACCCACCCGGCGCGCCTGTGGCAGGAGCAGGCGGGTCAGGCGCAGTTGGCGAGCCAGCGGCGGGTCGCTCCAGAGCAGGCTCAAGTAGGCTGGGCGCGACTTTCCCAAGCGTTGCTCGGCCTGCACTCGGCTGACCCGCATGGCCAGTGCCGGTGGCCCGGCGGACTCGCTCAAACGCCATTCCAGTGCGGCGCTGTCGAGCAACACCAGGCGGGTGTCGCCTTTCAGCTGGCTGGGGCGGGGCAGGCTGGATACCGTCTGGAAGCGGACCTGATCGTGGCTGCGCCGGTCCTGCATGGCTTCGACGAAGCTGCCAATGGCGGGCTGTGCGTCAGCGCCTACCAGGAGCACTTCGCTGGCCGACAGCGAGCCCAAGGGCCACAGGCAGAACAGCAGCAGGCGCAGCACAAGCGCCATCAGAACTCCAACTCCGCGCTGACGCTCAGGCGGTGGCGGCTGTCATAGCGGTTCTGCGTCAGGGTGATCGGGTCGTCGTCAAGACGCTGTTGCCAGAGCGCGGCCAGCTCCAGGTTGCTGCCCTGAATGCGCAGGCGCTTGGCCAGCCGCAGGTCGACACGCTGGTAACGATAGCCATTGAGCGCGTCGTCGCCGTAGTAGAACAGCGCGCTCGACCAACCTTTGCCCCAGTCGCGCAACCAGCCTGCCGAGCCGCTGTTGCGCGCCGTATTGCGGCTGTCGTTGGCGTTGCTGGCCCAGGCATCGACGTAGGCGTAGCTCAGGCGCAGGCGGTCGCGCAGGGTAGGGCGCCAGTCCAGTTGCGCTTCGCTGCCACTGAAGCGCGCCCGGTTGCTGTTGCTGGCAATGTATTGGTTGTTGCGCAACGGCTCACTGATCATCCCGGTGATCTCGTCATAGAACAGCTTCACATCCAGGTCCAGGTCGATATCGCTGAAGCTGCCGTTGTAGCCAAGTTCGCGCGAGCGCATCCGCTCCTGCTCGAGATCGCCCGGGCCACGGGTCTTGACGAAGTATTCGCCGCTGCCCAGGCCGGGTTGGTAGGGCGATAGATTGTTGACGGTATAGCTCCAGTTGACGTTGTTCTCGAACATGTCGGGCGAGCGTACCGCCTCAGAGTACACCGCGCGCAGGCCATGACGCGGGGTGATCAGGTAATTGACCGCCACCCGCGGGGTCAGTGAACTGCCCGACAGTTGACTGTCTTCGAACATTGCCCCGCCCTGCACGATCCAGTGCTCGTCGGCGCGCCACTCGAGCTGGCCGAACAGACGCCAGGTCTGGTCATCCAGGGTGCCGTTGAAATACGTCTGCGAGTCGGCCTTGTCATAACGGAAATTGGCCCCGGTGAGCAAACGCAGGTTGTCGCTCAGGCTCAGGGTGTCCTGGATTTCGAGGTCATAACGGGTCTCTCGGGTGCTCTGGTCGACATCGCCGCAGACCACCTGGCGGCCGCCCTGGTTATCCCACTGGTTCTTTACCTGGTCGCGCAGGCCTTGCAAGGCCGGATTGCTGTTGCCGGGTGGGTTGGTGATATTGCGCGCCACCTGTTCGGCATAGTTGGAGTCCAGTTGCCACAGGCGGGTCAGTTCCGGGCTGAACGACAGCGCCGCGTCGCAGGCGCGCCACACTTGCTGGCGGTCGAAGTGCTGGGCCGAGCCCTGCACATACAGGTTGTGTTCCGCGTTGAAGTCGATGCTCCAGCGCACCGAGCCCGCGTAATCCTTGGCATTGACGTCGGCGTCGTTGCCTGTCTGGGTCACAAAGGGGAACACCGGCTGATAGGTGTAGGGGCGCTGGTTGCTGCCTTCCTTGGCCGCCAGTTGCCACTCCAGCGTCTGGTTGCTGGCAAGCATGTGACTGGCACTGATGTTGATGCGGTTGAGGCGGCGGCTGTCGCGGTAGTCGTTGCCGTACTGGTCCTGGTCGAAACCGTCGTCCTGCTGGCCAGACAGCGAAAGGCGCAGGTCGCCGCCTTCCCAGCCAACGCCCTGACTGGCATAGAAGTCGTTGATGCCATCTGCGCCGCGGGTCAGCTTGAGCCGCGTGCCATGGCTGTCGGCGGGGCTGCGAGTAAGGATATTGACCACGGCCATCAGCGCGTTGGCGCCATAGCTGACGGTGTTGGGGCCGCGGAACACTTCGATCCGCTCGATATCCTCAAGGGCCACCGGAATATCGCTCCAGTCCACCGTGGCCAAGCCCGCGCGGTACACCGAACGACCATCGATCAACACCTGCATGCGCCGCGCTTCGCTGACGTTGCTGCCGTGATAGTTGACCGTCGGCTGGTTGCCGGCGCCATAGCCGATCATCATCCCCGGGACCAGCCGCAGCAGCTCAGGGATATCACGGGCACCACTGGCCCGGATCAGTTCGCTGTCGAGCACCGTCATGCTGCCAGGGACTGCCGCCGGCGATTGTTTCAGGCGCGTCGCGGTCAGAACCTGAGGCAGGTTCTGGTTGTCGATAAACAGATCGTCAGCCACAGCCGGCCCGCCCAGCAGGGCAGTCAGCAACAGCAGGCGAGGGGCGCGGGGCGTGCCAGAGAACACAGTACTGCCTTGAATCAGTGGCGAAACAGGCATGTTAACCGACCCGGAGGGTTTTTCCAGCGACCTGCTCAGACTTCACGGCTTGAAACGGCCTGCCACTGGTTCTGTCGCACGCGCTCCGTATAATGCGACGGTCGCCACTTACTTTTTTGGCTTTAACGGACTGGATATGACTCAACAGCAACCTGTTGCCGTTCTCGGAGGCGGCAGCTTTGGCACCGCCGTGGCAAACCTGCTTGCCGAGAACGGCAACCCGGTACGCCAATGGATGCGCGATCCGGATCAGGCCGAGGCGATGCGCGTCAACCGCGAAAACCCGCGCTACCTCAAAGGCATCCGCCTGCAGGACGCTGTCGAGCCGGTCACCGACCTGCTGGCAACCCTGCAGGAGGCAGAACTGATCTTTGTCGCGCTGCCCTCCAGTGCACTGCGCAGCGTACTCGCGCCGCATGCCGAGCTGCTGCGCGGCAAGGGTCTGGTAAGCCTGACCAAGGGCATCGAGGCGCAAAGCTTCAAGCTGATGAGCCAGATACTCGAAGAAATCGCCCCTGAGGCGCGTATCGGCGTGCTGTCGGGGCCGAATCTGGCCCGCGAGATCGCCGAACACGCGCTGACGGCCACCGTGGTCGCCAGCGAGCACGAGGCGTTGTGCCAGCGAGTGCAGCAGGTTCTGCATGGTCGCACGTTCCGCGTCTACGCCAGTGCCGACCGTTTTGGTGTCGAGCTGGGTGGTGCGCTGAAGAACGTCTACGCGATCATTGCCGGCATGGCCGTGGCGCTGGGCATGGGCGAAAACACCAAGAGCATGCTGATTACCCGCGCGCTGGCCGAGATGACCCGCTTTGCGGTCAGTCTTGGGGCCAACCCGATGACCTTCCTCGGCCTGGCCGGGGTGGGCGACCTGATCGTGACCTGCTCTTCCCCGAAAAGCCGTAACTACCAGGTCGGCCATGCCTTGGGTCAAGGCCTCACGCTGGAGGAGGCGGTCAACCGCCTGGGCGAAGTGGCCGAGGGCGTGAATACCCTCAAGGTGCTCAAGGCCAAGGCGCAGGAGGCGCAGGTGTACATGCCGCTGGTCGCCGGCCTGCATGCCATCCTGTTCGAGGGGCGCACCCTCAACCAGGTGATCGAACATCTGATGCGCGCCGAGCCCAAGACCGACGTCGACTTCATTTCCACCAGCGATTTCAACTGATCAAGGAGCGAGACATGAACGATACTCCAGAGCGCGCCCAGCGCGAGTCGATCATCCTGCGGGTGCTGTGGATGCTGGTGTTTCTGGTGGTCTGGCAACTGGCCGAGCTGCTCCTCGCCGGCCTGGTGCTGGTCCAGCTGATCTATCGCCTGATCTATGGCGCTCCCAGCGCCAGCCTGATGAACTTCGGTGACAGCCTGAGCCAGTACCTGGCGCAGATCGGTCGTTTCGGTACCTTCCACAGCGACAACAAGCCATGGCCCTTCTCTGACTGGCCGACCCCGCGCGCGCCTGAAGGCGAGCCGGCGCATGCTGTGGCACCCGCGCCGCATCCGGTGCGTGACGAGGAGCCCAAGCTGTGAAGCTGTGGGTGCTGCGCCACGGCGAAGCCGAGCAGCGCGCCAACACCGACGCCGAGCGCCGCCTGACCGCGCATGGTCGCGAACAGGTGCTGCACAGCGCCGCGCGGCTGCTTGACCAGCCGTTGCAGGCCATTGTTGCCAGCCCGTACGTACGGGCCCAGCAAACGGCGGCGCTGGTGCACGGTGCGCTGGGGTTTGCCGAGCCCGTGCGCACCGTGCCGTGGCTTACGCCTGACAGCGATGTGCGCCAGGCGATCGCCGAGATCGAGCGACTGGGCCTGGAGCATGTCCTGCTGGTCAGCCATCAGCCCTTGGTTGGCGCTCTGGTCAGCGTGCTTGAGCACGGCCATGTGCAACAGCCTGCGCCCATGAGCACCGCCAGCCTCGCTGAGCTGGAAGGGGAGTGGCCGCTGGCCGGCCTGATGACCTTGCGCAGCCTCAGCCACCCTGACTGACCCAGGTCAACTGGCATCTTGATGCCAGTTGACCTGATCGCCCTTGGCGATGACCTATCCAGACGTTGCCGCCGCCGCCCAGCTTGTCGACAATGGGCCATCATTCCCGCGTGCAGAGCAGCCGGCCATGTCGCAGCAGATCTTCTTCGCCCATGCCAATGGCTTCCCCTCGGCCACCTACGGCAAGCTGTTCGCCGCATTGGCGCCGGACTATCAGGTCCAGCACCTGGTGCAGCATGCCCACGATCCGCGCTTTCCGGTGGATGATAACTGGCAGAACCTGGTTGATGAGCTGCTCCATCACCTGGCGCAGCAGCCGGCGCCGGTCTGGGGTGTTGGCCACTCTCTGGGCGGCGTTCTGCACCTGCATGCGGCGCTGCGTTGCCCGCAGTACTACCGCGGTGTGGTCATGCTCGACTCGCCAGTGCTGACCCGCGCCGATCAGTGGCTGATCCGCACGGCCAAGCGCTTTGGCTTTATCGATCGCATCACGCCTGCCGGGCGCACCCTTGGCCGGCGGGCATCATTTGCCGATCTGGACAGCGCCAGAGGGTATTTTGCCGGCAAGACGCTGTTCCGCCATTTCGATCCGGACTGTCTCGAAGCCTATCTGCAACATGGTCTGGAAGTCGCCGAAGGGGGCCTGCGGCTGCGCTTTGACCCTGCCACCGAGATCAGCATCTACCGCAACATCCCGCATGCCAGCCCAGCGCCGGCGCGCCAGTTGCAAGTGCCGCTGGCGATGGTGCGTGGCGACCGTAGCCGAGTCATTCGTCGCCACCATGCGCTGGCTGTGCGCGGCATGCCCAAGGGTGAATACCACAGCGTGGCGGGTGGGCACATGTTCCCGCTCGAGCGTCCAGACGACACCGCCAGCTTGATCAAGGGCCTGTTTGATCGCTGGAGCCAGGCATGAGTGCGCAGGTTGAAGAGGTGCGCCTGAACCTCGGCCACATCGAGTTGGCGGCCCACCTGTTCGGCCCCGCTGACGGCGTGCCGGTGATCGCCCTGCATGGCTGGCTGGACAACGCCAACAGCTTCGCCCGGCTGGCGCCGCGCTTGAAAGGGTTGCGCATCGTTGCCCTTGACCTTGCCGGCCACGGCTATTCGGAACATCGCCCGGCGGGCGCTGGCTACGCCTTGGCCGACTATGCCCATGACGTGCTGCGGGTGGCCGAGCAGTTGGGCTGGCAGCGCTTTGCTCTACTGGGGCATTCGTTAGGGGCGATCATCTCGGTGCAGTTGGCTGGGGCGTTGCCCGATCGGGTCAGTCATGTGCTGCTGATCGACGGGGTCATTCCACCGACCGGGGTGGAGCAGGACGCCGCCGAGCGTCTGGGCATGGCGTTGCACGCCCAGCTGCGTTTGGACGGCAAGCGCAAGACGGTCTACGCAAGCGTAGAGGAGGGCGTCGAGGCGCGCATGAAGGGTATGGTCGCGGTCAGCCGTGAAGCCGCTGAGTTGCTCGCCCAGCGCGGCCTGATGCCAGTACCGGGCGGATACAGCTGGCGCAGCGACAGCCGCCTGACGCTGCCTTCGCCGGTGCGCATCAGCGAAGCCCAGGCCATGGCGTTCGTCCGTCGCCTGACGTGTCCGGCGTGCCTGGTGGTCGCGGCTGACGGCATGCTTGCGCGGCACACAGTGCTGCTGGAGCAGCTACCCTTTGAGCAGGTGACATTGCCAGGCGGCCATCATCTGCACTTGAATGACGAGCACGGTGCAACCCTTGTCGCAGACTGTATCAATCGCTTCTTCGGGTTTTCTTGACTTGCACCGGACAAGTGTCGAGGCTTGGCGGGTTGAACAGGGAGACAACCATGTACATGCCAGACCTCCATTACCCCTTCACCGGCGCCGTGTGCGGCATGGGTGGCCGATGAGCATTCGATTCATCATCGCTGGCTGCCTGGGGCTCGCCAGCCCGTTGCTGCTGGCCGGCACCCTGCCGGTGCCGCTGGACGCCAAGGTGGTCGCCGAGCGCACCCTGGAAGACCAGGAACGCATCTACCCCATGGGCTCGCTACGCAAGATCAGTGGCAGCCTGCGCCTCGAAGGCAAGGTCGAGGGTCGCGGCCAGGTGCGCTCTGTCACCTATGAGCTGCCCGCCGAGCGCACCGCCCGCGAAGCCTTTACCGCTGCCCGTGAAGCGCTGCAGCAAGACGGTGGCTATCCGCTGTTCTGGTGCGAGAAGCGCGATTGCGGCGAGGCCAGTCTGTGGGCCAATGAGGTCTTCAAGAATGCCCGACTCAATGGTGGCGACGAGCAGCAGGCGTTTATCCTCCTGCGTCGCTCGGCTGAGGAGACCGATACCTTGGTCGCGCTATACAGCGTCACAGCCGGCAACAGGCGCGCCTACCTGCATGTCGAGGAGTTCGTCGCCGAGAGCCCACTGGGTGAACTGCTGCCTACCTCGGCCACGGTGATGCGCGAGCTGCGCGATACCGGCAAGCTGGACTACCCCGATCTCGCCGCTCCGCAGCCCGCCTGGGTGACACTGTTGGGGCGCAGTCTCAACCTCGACAGCACTCTGCGTCTGAGCTTGAGCGGCGCACAGGCCGAAGCCTGGCGCGAGCAACTGGTCAAGGCTGGTGTGCGCAGTTCGCGGTTGGAAGTGGGCACGGCAGCGACAGAGGGTTTTCATCTGGAACTGATCCGCTAAGTGAGCGCGCCCATGGCCAACAATGACCGCCTTCTTGTGCAGATTCTGCTGCTGGCGCTGCTCGGCGCTGGCTTGTGGGTGATGGCGCCGTTTATTTCCGCGCTGCTCTGGGGCGCCATCCTGGCGTTTGCCAGTTGGCCACTGATGCGCTTGCTCACGCGCGTGCTGGGTGGCCGTGAGACCATGGCGGCAGCGTTGTTGACCATTGTCTGGATCCTGGTGGTCGCCTTGCCGTTGGTGTGGCTTGGGTTCAACCTGGCGGACCATATCCGTGATGCCACCGCCTTCATTCGTGACATTCAAGTCGACGGCCTGCCCGATGCGCCGTCCTGGCTAGGGAGTGTCCCCTTGGTAGGTGAGCGCCTGGTGGCCTGGTGGGATTCGGTCGATCAGCAGGGCGCGGCATTGCTGGCCTCGGTCAAGCCGTACCTGGGCCAGGTGGGTAACTGGCTGCTCGCGCGCAGCGCGCAGATCGGCGGCGGTATTCTCGAACTGACCTTGAGCCTGGTGTTCGTGTTCTTCTTCTATCGCGACGGCCCGCGCCTGGCGGCGTTTGTCCTGCGCCTGCTGCAGCGTTTGATCGGCGAGCGCGCCGAGTATTACCTGGAGCTGGTGGCCGGCACCGTGCAACGGGTGGTCAACGGTGTGATCGGTACTGCCGCAGCGCAGGGTTTGCTGGCGATGATCGGTTTCCTGATCGCCGGCGTGCCTGGCGCGATCGTGCTCGGTCTGGTCACTTTCATGCTTAGCCTGATCCCCATGGGGCCACCGCTGGCATGGATCCCGGCCACTGCCTGGTTGGTGTGGCAGGGCGAGTATGGCATGGCGGTGTTCCTCGGCGTCTGGGGTACGTTTGTCATCAGCGGCGTGGACAACGTGCTCAAGCCCTACCTGATCAGCCGCGGCGGCAACCTGCCGTTGGTGATCGTGCTGTTGGGGGTATTTGGCGGGTTGATCGCCTTTGGCTTCATCGGCCTGTTCATCGGCCCAACCTTGCTGGCGGTGGCGTACAGCCTGCTGCTGGACTGGAGCCGCAGCGCCGCGCAGCCACCGGTGCCGCGCTAAGGCAGCCCGCTCCCACCAGGTTTTGCCAAATCAGTGAGCTAGTGTGAGCGCCGTTCCAGGCGCCTCAATCCTGTGATCTTTACGCATTCTTTATTCCCCAGCCCACCCCTCGATCTCGCCCCTTTACGCCCCTTACTCTGACAATTCCCCAAACGCGGCCACCGCCGCACACCGGGGAGATTGGCTCATGTACATGCTCGATGGGTTGGCACTGCTGCTGGCAGTGGCGTTGGCGGTTTACCTGCTGGTGGCGCTGCTGCGCGCCGATCGCAGCTAGGGAGCGGCCATGCACAGTTACGACATCGCCTTACTCCTGGCATTCTTTGCCATTGTCCTGCTGCCGGCACCCTGGCTCGGGAGGTTCTACTACAAGGTCATGGAAGGCCAGCGCACCTGGCTGTCGCCCATCCTCGGCCCGCTGGAGCGCGGCTGCTATCGCCTGGCCGGTGTGCGCGCAGAGCAGGAGCACAACTGGCGCCAGTACGCCCTGGCCCTACTCACGTTCAATCTGGCGGGCTTCATTCTGTTGTTCGCGGTCCTGCTGTTGCAGGGCTACCTGCCGCTGAACCCGCAACACCTGTCGGGGCAGGAGTGGTCGCTGGCGCTCAATACCGCAGTCAGCTTCGTCACCAATACCAACTGGCAGGCCTACAGCGGCGAAGCCTCGGTCAGCTACCTGAGCCAGATGCTCGGCCTGACCGTGCAGAACTTCGTCAGCGCCGCCACCGGCTTGGCGGTATTGGTCGCCCTGTGCCGTGGCATCGCCCGGCGCTCGGCGAGCACCCTGGGCAACTTCTGGGTCGACCTGACCCGCGCCACCCTCTACGGCCTGTTGCCGCTGTGCCTGCTGCTGGCGCTGTTGCTGGTCTGGCAGGGCGTGCCGCAGACCTTTGCCGACTATGCCCACGCGTTGACCTTGCAAGGCGGCGACCAGACCATCCCCTTGGGCCCGGCTGCGAGCCAGATTGCCATCAAGCAGCTTGGCACCAATGGCGGTGGCTTCTTCGGGGTCAATTCGGCGCATCCGTTCGAGAACCCCACGGCCTGGAGCAACCTGTTTGAGGTGGCGTCGATCATTCTCATCCCTGTTGCCTTGGTGTTCACCTTCGGCCACTACGTCAAGGACCTGCGCCAGAGCCGGGCGATCCTCGCCTGCATGCTGGCGCTGTTTATGATTGGCGGGGCTACTGCGCTATGGTCCGAGCACCAGCTCAACCCGGCCTTGAGCAACGCTCAGGTGCAGCAGTCGCCACCCTTGGAGGGCAAGGAGAGCCGCTTCGGCACCACCGGCTCGGTGTTGTGGACAGTGACCACCACGGCCGCTTCCAACGGCTCGGTCAACGCCATGCACGACAGCCTCAACCCGCTTACCGGCATGGTCGCAATGGCCAACATGATGGTCGGCGAGGTGATCTTCGGCGGCGTCGGCGCCGGGCTCTACGGCATGCTTCTGTTCGTGCTGATAGCCGTTTTTCTGGCCGGGCTGATGATCGGCCGCACGCCGGAGTACCTCGGCAAGAAACTGCAGGCCCGCGAGGTGCAACTGCTGGTAGCAACCTTGCTGGTGATGCCGGTCGGCGTGCTGATCCTCGGCGCCATCGCCGCCAGCCTGCCCGGCCCCGCAGGGGCGGTGAGCAATCCCGGCGCGCACGGTTTCAGCCAGTTGCTCTACGCCTACACCTCGGCCACCGCCAACAACGGTTCGGCGTTTGCCGGCTTTGGTGCCAACACGGTGTTCCACAACGTGATGATCGCGCTGGCCATGCTAATCGGCCGCTTCGGCTACATCCTGCCGGTGCTGGCCCTGGCCGGCGGCCTGGCGGCGAAGAACAGCGCGCCGCAGGGGCAGAACAGCTTCCCCACGCATGGGCCGCTGTTCACCAGCCTGCTGCTGATGACCATCCTGCTGGTGGGCGGCCTGACCTTCCTGCCGAGCCTGGCCCTGGGGCCGATTGCCGAACAGCTGAGCCTGGGTTTCTGAGGAATCAACCATGAACATGCCCATTCCTGAAGTGAAAACGCACCGCGCCAGCGTCGACCGGACCCGCTTCGCTGCGCTCTGGCGGCCGGCGCTGGTGCAGGCCTTCGTCAAGCTCGACCCGCGCCAACTGCGGCGCGCGCCGGTGATGCTGGTAGTCGAGCTGACCGCTGTGCTGACCACCGTGCTGTGCTTCGCGCCCGACAGTGGCGTGAGTACCGGCGTGGCGGTACAGATCGCCCTGTGGCTGTGGTTTACCGTGCTGTTCGCCAACTTTGCCGAAGCGCTCGCCGAAGGGCGCGGCAAGGCCCGCGCCGACAGCCTCAAGGCCGGCAGCCAGGGGCTCACCGCCGAGCGCCGCACGGCGGATGGCAGCTTTGAGCGAGTGGCCGCCACCGAGTTGCGCAAGGACGACGTGGTCAGGGTGGTCGCCGGCGAGATGATCCCCGGCGACGGCGAGGTGCTCGAAGGCATCGCGGCGGTCAACGAGGCGGCCATCACCGGCGAATCGGCGCCGGTGATCCGCGAGTCCGGCGGCGACCGCTCGGCGGTCACCGGCAACACCCGGCTGGTCTCAGACTGGCTGCTGATCCGCATCACCAGCAACCCCGGCGAGTCGACCCTGGACCGCATGATCGCCCTGGTCGAAGGCGCCAAGCGACAGAAGACGCCTAACGAAATTGCCCTCGACATCCTCCTGATCGGCCTCACCCTGATCTTTCTGATCGTGGTGGTGACCTTGCAGCCATTTGCCCATTTCGCCGGTGGCAGCCTGCCGTTGATCTTCCTCGCGGCGTTGCTGGTCACGCTGATCCCGACCACCATCGGCGGCCTGCTCTCGGCCATTGGCATCGCCGGCATGGATCGCCTGGTGCGCCTCAACGTGATCGCCCGTTCCGGCCGCGCGGTGGAGGCCGCCGGCGATGTGCACACGCTGCTGCTCGACAAGACCGGCACCATCACCTTTGGCAACCGCCGCTGCAGCGCCCTGCATGCCGCACCCGGCGTCACCGCCAAGGAGCTGGGCGAGGGCGCCTTGCTCGCCTCGCTGGCCGACGATACCGCCGAGGGCAAGTCGATCGTCGAGTACCTGCGCCAGCTGCACGACTTCATCGAACCGGCGGCCGATCAACTTCAGCCAGTCGCCTTCAGTGCCGAGACGCGCCTGTCGGGTGTCGACTTCCAGCAACGGCGCTACCGCAAGGGGGCCGTCGATGCGCTGCTCGGCTTTGTCGGCCTGCAGCGCCTGGAGATGCCCGTGCCGCTGGCCAAGGAAGTCGAGCGCATCGCCCAGAGCGGCGGCACGCCGTTGCTGGTCTGCGTCGACCGGCGCCTGCTGGGTGTGATCCACCTCAAGGACGTGGTCAAACCAGGCATCCGCGAGCGCTTCGCCGAGTTGCGCAAGCTCGGCATCCGCACCGTGATGGTCACCGGCGACAACCCGCTGACCGCTGCAGCGATTGCCGCCGAGGCGGGGGTCGACGACGTGCTGGCCGAAGCCACCCCGGAGAAGAAGCTCGCGCGCATTCGCCAGGAGCAGAACGACGGGCGCCTGGTGGCGATGTGCGGTGACGGTGCCAACGACGCGCCGGCACTGGCCCAGGCCGACGTCGGCGTGGCCATGAACGATGGCACCCAGGCTGCGCGCGAGGCGGCCAACATGGTCGACCTCGACAGCGACCCGACCAAGCTGCTCGACGTGGTTCAGGTCGGCAAGGAGCTGCTGGTCACCCGCGGCGCGCTGACCACCTTCTCGATCGCCAACGACGTGGCCAAGTACTTCGCCATCCTCCCAGCGTTGTTCGCCGCCATCTACCCGCAGCTGAGCGTGCTCAACCTGATGCAACTGGCTAGCCCGCAGAGCGCCATCCTCTCGGCGATCGTCTTCAACGCGCTGATCATCATCGTGCTGATCCCGCTGGCGCTGCGCGGTGTGCGCGTGCAGGCGGCGAGTGCCGCGCATCTGCTGCGACGCAACCTGCTGATCTATGGGGTCGGGGGGATTCTTGTGCCGTTCGTCGGGATCAAGCTGATCGATCTGCTGCTCAACACCCTGCACCTGGTTTGAAGGAGATGCACATGACCACTTACCTACGCCCGGCGCTGAGCCTGGCCCTGTTGATGACCCTGCTGACCGGGGCGGTGTATCCGCTGGTGGTGACCGGCATCGCCCAGCTTGCCTTCCCTGAGCAGGCCAACGGCAGCCTGGTGCGGGATGAGCAGGGGCGGGTGCGCGGTTCCCGTCTTATTGCCCAGGAAAGTAACGGCGATGCCTGGTTCCATCCCCGGCCCTCGGCGGTGGCCTACGCCACGGTCGCCAGTGGTGCAAGCAACCTCGCACCGAGCAATCCGGCCTTGGCCGAGCGGATCACGGCCGATGCCGCTGCGCTGTACCGGGCTGATCAGGGGCCGGTGCCGCAAGCGCTGCTGACCACCTCTGGCAGCGGGTTGGACCCGCACTTGCCGCCAGGGGCTGTGGCGTATCAGATCCCGCGTGTGGCAGCGGCCCGTCAGATACCGGTTGGGCGCTTGCAAGCCTTACTTGAAGAGGTCACCCTCCATCCATTGATCGGCCCGCCTGTGGTCAACGTTCTAGCGCTGAACCAAGCCTTGGGGAGGTTGCAGTAGTGAAACAGGGGCCTGCGAAGCAGGCCCACAGGTTGCCCGGTCACCGCACAAATTGAAGGATGAAACATGAGTGACTCCGCCCGCGCCGACGCGCTGTTGGCGGGCCTGCCGCGCGAAGGCCGCGGCAGGCTCAAGGTATTTCTCGGTGCCGCGCCTGGCGTAGGCAAGACCTACGCCATGCTCCAGGCCGCCCACGCCCAGCAACGCCAAGGCGTGCAGGTACTGGCCGGGGTGGTCGAGACCCACGGTCGCGCCGAGACCGAAGCCTTGCTCGGCGGCTTGCTCCAGCAACCCTTGCTGCGCAGTGAATACCGTGGTGTGACCCTCGAGGAGCTGGACCTCGACGGCCTGCTCAAGGCCGCGCCCGCCTTGGTCCTGGTCGACGAACTGGCGCACAGCAACGCCCCCGACAGTCGCCATGCCAAGCGCTGGCAGGACGTTCAGGAGCTGTTGGCGGCGGGCATCGACGTCTATACCACGGTCAACGTCCAGCACCTGGAAAGCCTCAACGACAAGGTTCGCGACATCACCGGCGTGCAGGTGCGCGAGACCTTGCCGGACTGGGTCCTGCAGGAAGCTTTCGAACTGGTCCTGATCGACCTGCCGCCGCGCGAGCTGCTCGAGCGCCTGCGCGAGGGCAAGGTCTACGTGCCGGAGCAGGCCCGGGCGGCCATCGACGCGTTCTTCTCGCAGACCAACCTCAGCGCCTTGCGCGAACTGGCCATGCACACCGCTGCCGCTCAAGTGGATGCCGACCTGGCCCACGGCTACCGCCAGCGCGGCCAGGAAGCGCCCGCCTTGCGCGGGCGGCTACTGGTCGGCGTCGATGGTGATGAGCAGGCCGAACGCTTGGTGCGACACGCCAGCCGGGTGGCCCAGCGTCGTCATCTGCCGTGGAGTCTGGTCCATGTCGACAACGGCAAACTGCGCGACCAGACTGCGCGCCAGCGTTTGCAGGCCGCGCAACAACTGGCCGAGCGGCTCGGCGGGGAAGTGGTCCTGCTGCGTGCTGGCGAAGTCGCACGTACCCTGATCCAGCATGCCGCCGAACGCCGCGCCAGCCTGGTGCTGGTCGGTCAGTCGCGCGAGCGCCTGCGCCGGCGTCTGTTCGGTGCCGGCGTGGCGGCGCGACTGCTGCGCGAAAGCCATGGGCTGGAGATCAACGTGCTTGATCGTGACGCCCAGCCTGCCTCTGCGCGCACCGTGACCAGGCGCGTTTGGGTCTGGCGCCATTATCTGTTGGCGTTGTTCGCCACGGCGCTGGCGGCGGGGCTGGCCTGGGCGGTGTCGAGCATGCTGGCGCTGCCGAATATCTCCTTGGTGTTTCTTGCCGCGGTGCTGTTGGTCGCCGTACGCAGCAGTCTCGGCCCGGCACTGGCCTGCGCGGCGTTGTCATTCCTGAGTTACGACTTTCTGTTCATCCCGCCCAACTTCTCCTTCAGCATCCAGCGTGAAGAGGACGTCCTGACTCTGGTGTTCTTCCTGCTCATGGCCGCGCTCACCGGTAACCTTGCCGCGCGCCAGCGTCGTCAGTTGCAGGCGCTGCGTGAGACGCAGGCGCAGACCAGCCAGGTGCTCGACCTGTCACGCCGGCTGACCGTTGCGACTGACCGCCAAGCCGTGCTCAGCGCCGCCAGCCAGCATCTGCAGGGTTGGCCTGACGTGCACGCGTGCCTGCTCGAGCGTGGCACTGAGGGACTGCTGCAAGTGGCCAGCGGTCAGGCACCAGCGTTTACCGACAATGAGCGCGCCGCCGCCGACTGGGCCTGGCAGCACGGCCAGGCCGCCGGTCACGGCAGCGATACCTTGCCCCATGGCCGCTGGTGGTGGTTGCCGTTGGCGGTCGACGACCAGCCGCTGGCGCTACTCGGCGTGCGCCCGCGTGCCGGCGAGACCTTGAGTGCCGAGCGCCGCCAGTTGCTGACGGCGCTCGGCCAACCGCTGGCCCAGGCCCTGGCCCGGGCGCGGCTGGCCGAGCAACTGGAAGCGGCGCGCCTGCACGGTGAGACCGAGCAATTGCGCAGCGCCTTGCTGGCTTCGGTCTCGCACGACCTGCGGACCCCGCTGACCGCCATGCGTGGCAGCATCGACAGCCTGCTCGCCCTCGGCGACGCGATTCCCCCGGACGATCGCCGCGAACTGCTGGAGGGCACCCGCAACGAGGCCGAGCGGCTCGACCGCTACATCCAGAACCTGCTCGACATGACCCGCCTCGGCCATGGCGGGCTGAAACTCGCCCGCGACTGGGTCGCCCCGGCGGACATCGTCGGCAGTGCCCTCAATCGTCTGCGCGTGGTGCTGGCGCCGTTGCGCGTGAGTACCGAGGTACCGGCCGAGCTGCCGCTGCTGTTCGTGCATGCGGCGCTGATCGAACAGGCGCTGGTCAACGTGCTGGAAAACGCCGCGCGCTTTTCGCCGAACAACGGCCGCCTGGCGTTGCAGCTGCAGGTGCGCGACGAGCAGCTGTGCTTCGCCGTCAGCGACCAGGGCCCCGGCATTCCCGTGGCGGAGCGCGAGAAGATCTTCGACATGTTCTACACCGCCGCCCGCGGCGACCGTGGCGGCCAGGGCACCGGCCTGGGTTTGGCGATCTGCCAGGGCATGATCGGCGCCCATGGCGGCAGTATCCTGGTCGGTGATGGCATCGATGGCCAGGGCACGTGCATCACTTTATGCTTGCCGCTGCCCCCTCAACCCGAAACCGAAAGCGACGCCTCATGAGCCAAGCCGCCACCCTGCTGGTCATCGATGACGAGCCACAGATTCGCAAATTCTTGCGTATCAGCCTTGTGTCCCAGGGATACAAAGTGATCGAAGCTGCCACCGGAGGCGAAGGCCTGGCCCAGGCGGCGCTGGCCAAGCCTGACCTGGTGGTGCTCGACCTCGGCCTGCCGGACATGGACGGCCAGCAGGTGCTGCGCGAACTGCGTGAATGGAGCACGGTGCCGGTGATGGTGCTGTCGGTGCGCGCCAGCGAGCTGCAGAAGGTCGATGCACTCGATGGTGGGGCCAACGACTATGTGACCAAACCGTTTGGCATTCAGGAGTTTCTGGCCCGGGTCCGCGCCTTGCTGCGCCAGGCGCCACAGGCCGAAGCCGGGCAGGCGACTGCCCGTTTCGGGCCGTTGCGGGTGGATTTTGCCTTTCGCAAGGTGACGCTGGACGACGTTGAGGTGGCGCTGACGCGCAAGGAGTATGCCTTGCTGGCGCAGTTGGCTGCGCATCCGGGGCGAGTGATAACCCAGCAGCAGCTGCTCAAGGATATCTGGGGGCCGACCCACGTCGACGATACCCACTACCTGCGCATCGTCGTTGCGCATGTGCGGCAAAAGTTGGGGGATGACCCGACCGCGCCGCGGTTTATCTTGACTGAGCCTGGCGTCGGGTATCGGTTGCTGGCGCCAGACAACAACTAGGGGGGGATGGGGCTTTTAGGGTGGGGGCTTATCTATTTGATGGGGTGGTGCTGCTGGCCCCTTCCTCCCTCACGGCGGGTCACTTTTTTTCTTGGAAAAAAGTAACCAAAAACCGCTTGCTCCTGCATCCGTCCCCTACGCTGCGCTGCGGGGTTCCCTCGCTCCAGTCTTGCTCCGGGAGGACCGCGCTGTACGGCCCATCCTGGGCCTCAGCGCTTTTCGGCCATCCATGGCCTCCACCTCCCTGCGCAAGACCTCCACTCGGCCTCCTGAAGTCGCTGGTAGATCAAGAGCCAGATCAAGAGCAACAGCCAAGGCAACGGCTGGCGAATCGCTGCGCTCTCGCTTTGTTTGTTTACCAGCGGAATTGTGGCGTGGCTGGGCAGGGCTGCGCCCTGCGCTTTGCATTGGCAGTACCGGCCTCTTCGCGGGACAAGCCCGCTCCTACAGGGGTTGCGCCGAATTCAAAATTTGCGCAATACCTGTAGGAGCGGGCTTGCCCCGCGAAGAGGCCCGAATATCCACCACCCATGGCACTACCAAAAACAACGCCAGCCCAGACGCCGCCCGTAACTTCGCGACTTCAGGAGGCCGAGTGGAGGTCTTGCGCAGGGAGGTGGAGGCCATGGATGGCCGGAAAGCGCTGAGGCCCAGGATGGGCCGTACAGCGCGGTCCTCCCGGAGCAAGACCGGAGCGAGGGGACCCGTAGCGCAGCGAAGGGCCGGATGCAGGAGCAAGCGGTTTTTGGTTACTTTTTTCCAAGAAAAAAAGTGACCCGCCGTAAGGGCGGAAGGGGCCAGAAAAGTCACCCCATCAAATGGATAAGCCCACAACTCCTAGGCCAGCCAAGCCAACAGATCATCTTCCCCAACAAACCATGAAGAACCAGATACAAGCCCTAATCCAAGTCCAAGTAAGGCCTTAGCCGGTATGCAGAATCCATACAAACCCTAAGCAACCGTCTCCACCTGCAAAAACGCCGCCTCCAGCAACTGCCGCGTATACGCATGCTGCGGCGCCTGGAAGATTGCCTGTGCATCTCCCTGTTCCACGCCTGGCTTTTTTTCTTGGAAAAAAGTAACCAAAAACCGCTTGCTCCTGCATCCGGCCCCTACGCTGCGCTGCGGGGTTCCCTCGCTCCGGTCTTGCTCCGGGAGGACCGCGCTGTACGGCCCATCCTGGGCCTCAGCGCTTTCCGGCCATCCATGGCCTCCACCTCCCTGCGCAAGACCTCCACTCGGCCTCCTGAAGTCGCTGGTAGATCAAGAGCCAGATCAAGAGCAACAGCCAAGGCAACGGCTGGCGAATCGCTGCGCTCTCGCTTTGTTTGTTTACCAGCGGAATTGTGGCGTGGCTGGGCAGGGCTGCGCCCTGCGCTTTGCATTGGCAGTACCGGCCTCTTCGCGGGACAAGCCCGCTCCTACAGGGGTTGCGCCGAATTCAAAATTTGCGCAATACCTGTAGGAGCGGGCTTGCCCCGCGAAGAGGCCCGAATATCCACCACACCTGCCACTATCGAAGACAACGCCAGCCCAGACGCCACCCGTAACTTCGCGACTTCAGGAGGCCGAGTGGAGGTCTTGCGCAGGGAGGTGGAGGCCATGGATGGCCGGAAAGCGCTGAGGCCCAGGATGGGCCGTACAGCGCGGTCCTCCCGGAGCAAGACCGGAGCGAGGGGACCCGTAGCGCAGCGAAGGGCCGGATGCAGGAGCAAGCGGTTTTTGGTTACTTTTTTCCAAGAAAAAAAGTGACCCGCCGTAAGGGCGGAAGGGGCCAGAAAAGTCACCCCATCAAATGGATAAGCCCACAACTCCTAGGCCAGCCAAGCCAACAGATCATCTTCCCCAACAAACCATGAAGAACCAGATACAAGCCCTAATCCAAGTCCAAGTAAGGCCTTAGCCGGTATGCAGAATCCATACAAACCCTAAGCAACCGTCTCCACCTGCAAAAACGCCGCCTCCAGCAACTGCCGCGTATACGCATGCTGCGGCGCCTGGAAGATTGCCTGTGCATCTCCCTGTTCCACCACCTGGCCCTGCTTGATCACCATCAATTGATGACTCAACGCCTTGACCACCGCCAGGTCATGGCTGATGAACAGGTACGTCAGGTTGTATTTGAGCTGCAAGTTGCGCAGCAACTCCACCACCTGGCGCTGCACGGTCCGATCCAGCGCCGAGGTCGGTTCATCCAGCAGAATCAGCGCGGGCTTGAGCACCAACGCCCGGGCAATCGCAATACGCTGGCGCTGCCCGCCCGAGAACTCATGCGGATAACGATGGCGAGTCGCCGGGTCCAGCCCAACTTCCTGCAACGCCGCGATGATCGCCGCCTCCTGCTCCTCGGCCGTACCAATCCGGTGAATCCGCAAGCCTTCACCGACGATATCCGCCACCGACATGCGCGGGCTGAGGCTACCGAACGGATCCTGGAACACCACCTGCATTTGCCGCCGTAGCGGTCGCACTTCCTTCTGGTTCAGCCCTTCCAGGTGCTGTCCATGGAAGCGAATTGCGCCTTGGCTCGCGATCAAACGCAAGATCGCCAGGCCAAGCGTCGACTTGCCCGAGCCACTCTCACCGACAATCCCCAGCGTCTGCCCTTGGGGCAGGCTGAAGTTGATCCCGTCCACTGCTTTGACATGGTCGACGGTGCGCCGCAGCAAGCCTTTCTTGATCGGGAACCACACACGCAGGTCATCCACCTCGAGCAACGGCGCGCCAATCGCGTTCGCGGCAGGCGCGCCGCTCGGCTCGGCATTGATCAGCATCTGCGTGTAAGGGTGCTGCGGCGCGCTGAACAAGGTCGCGCACTCGGCCTGCTCGACAATCTTCCCGCGTTGCATCACGCACACCCGATGCGCGATCCGCCGTACCAGGTTGAGGTCGTGGCTGATCAGCAGCAAGGCCATGCCCAAGCGCGACTGCAACTCCTTGAGCAAATCAAGAATCTTCAACTGCACAGTGACGTCGAGCGCGGTGGTGGGCTCGTCGGCAATCAGCAGCTCCGGCTCATTGGCCAGGGCCATGGCAATCATCACCCGCTGGCGCTGGCCACCGGACAGCTCGTGGGGCAGGGCCTTGAGGCGCTTGTGCGGTTCAGGAATGCCGACCAGCTCGAGCAGTTCCAGCGTCCGTGCGGTGGCTTGTTTGCCGGTCAAGCCCTTGTGTAGCAGGAGGATCTCGTTGATCTGCTTCTCGATGCAGTGCAGCGGATTCAGCGAGGTCATCGGCTCCTGAAAGATCATCGCAATGCGGTTGCCACGGATCCGCTGCATGGGCTTCTCGCCCAGTTGCAGCAGGTCCTTGTCGCCATAGTGAATAGTGCCGCTGGGATGGCGCGCAAGCGGGTAGGGCAGCAGGCGCAAGATCGAATGCGCGGTGACCGACTTGCCCGAGCCGCTCTCGCCAACCAGGGCAATGGTCTCGCCCTTGCGGATATCAAAGCTGATGCCATCGACCACGCGGTTGACCTGGTCGCCGCTGAGGAACTCGACCGCAAGATCACGCACTTCGATCAGATTCTGTTCACTCATGTCATTTCCTCGGGTCGAAGGCATCGCGGGCGGACTCGCCGATGAACACCAGCAAGCTGAGCATCACCGCCAGCACGGCGAAGGCGCTGATGCCCAGCCAGGGCGCCTGCAGGTTGGACTTGCCCTGGGCAACCAGCTCGCCCAGTGACGGCGAACCGGCGGGCAGGCCGAAGCCGAGGAAGTCGAGGGCGGTGAGGGTGCCGATCGCGCCGGTGAGAATGAACGGCATGAAGGTCATGGTCGAGATCATCGCGTTGGGCAGGATGTGCCGGTACATGATCGCGCCATTGCGCATGCCTAGGGCGCGGGCAGCGCGCACGTATTCGAGGTTGCGCCCGCGCAGGAACTCGGCGCGCACCACGTCGACCAGGCTCATCCAGGAGAACAGCAGCATGATCCCCAACAGCCACCAGAAGTTGGGCTGGACGAAGCTGGCGAGAATGATCAACAGATAGAGCACCGGCAGCCCCGACCAGATCTCCAGGAAGCGTTGGCCGGCGAGGTCGACCCAGCCGCCGTAAAAGCCCTGCAGGGCGCCGGCAATCACGCCGACGATGGAACTGAGGATGGTCAGCGTCAGGGCAAACAGCACCGACACGCGGAAGCCGTAGATCACCCGCGCCAGAACATCACGGCCCTGGTCGTCGGTGCCCAGCCAGTTGTCCGCCGAGGGTGGGGCCGGTGCTGGCACCTTGAGGTCGTAGTTGATGCTCTGGTAGCTGAACGGAATCGGCGCCCACAGCACCCAGCTGTCTTTCTTCTCCAGCAGGTCGCGAATGTAGGGGCTCTTGTAGTTGGCCTCGAGCGGGAACTCGCCGCCAAAGGTGGTCTCCGGGTAGCGCTTGAACGCCGGGAAGTACCATTCGCCGTCATAGCGCACGGCGATCGGCTTGTCGTTGGCGATCAGTTCAGCGCCCAGGCTCAGGCCGAACAGGATGATGAACAGCCACAGCGACCACCAGCCACGGCGGTTGGCCTTGAAGCGCTCGAAGCGCCGGCGATTGAGAGGGGACAGGGTCATGTCAGTGCTCCCGGCTGGCGAAGTCGATGCGCGGATCGACCAGGGTGTAGGTCAGGTCGCCGATCAGTTTCACCACCAACCCGAGCAGGGTGAAGATGAACAGGGTGCCGAAGACCACCGGGTAGTCGCGGTTGATCGCTGCCTCGAAACTCATCAGGCCAAGGCCGTCGAGGGAGAAGATCACCTCGATGAGCAGCGAGCCGGTGAAGAAGATGCCAATGAAGGCCGAGGGGAAGCCGGCGATCACCAGCAGCATGGCATTGCGGAACACGTGACCGTAGAGCACGCGTGACCGGCTCAGGCCCTTGGCCTTGGCAGTGACCACGTACTGCTTGTTGATCTCGTCGAGGAAGCTGTTCTTGGTCAGCAGGGTCATGGTGGCAAAGTTGCCGATGACCAGCGCGGTAATCGGCAGCACCAGGTGCCAGAAGTAATCGAGCACCTTGCCTGTGGTGGACAGCTCTTCGAAGTTGTTCGAGGTCAAACCGCGTAAAGGGAACCAGTCGAAATAACTGCCGCCGGCAAACAGCACGATCAGCAGAATGGCGAACAGGAACGCCGGGATGGCGTAGCCGACGACAATCGCCGAGCTGGTCCAGACATCGAAGTGGCTACCGTGACGCACCGCCTTGGCGATCCCCAGCGGGATCGACACCAGGTACATGATCAGCGTGCTCCACAGCCCCAGCGAGATCGACACCGGCATCTTTTCGGCGATCAGGTCGATGACCTTGGCATCGCGGAAGAAGCTGCTGCCAAAATCCAGCTGTGCGTAGTTCTTGACCATGATCCACAAACGCTCGGGCGGCGATTTGTCGAAGCCGTACATGCGCTCGATCTCGGCGATCAGGGCCGGGTCCAGGCCCTGCGCGCCGCGGTAGTTGGAGCCGGCCACCGAGACTTCGGCGCCGCCACCGGCGATGCGGCTGGTGGCGCCGTCAAAGCCTTCGAGCTTGGCGATCATCTGCTCGACCGGGCCGCCAGGCGCGGCCTGGACAATGATGAAGTTGATGACCAGGATGCCCAGCAGGGTCGGGATGATCAGCAGCAGGCGCCGCAGGATATAGGCCAGCATGTCAGTTGGCCTCGTCCGGCTGGGCCGGCTGCAGGGACACGGCCGGGGTCACGTCGGGCTTGATCCACCAGGTGTCGATGCCGACGTCATACTTGGGCGAAATCGCCGGGTGGCCGATGTGGTTCCAGTAGGCCACGCGCCAGGTCTTGATGTGCCAGTTGGGGATCACGTAGTAGCCCCACAGCAACACGCGGTCTAGCGCGCGGGCGTGGTCGATCAGGCTCTGGCGCGAGTCGGCGTTGATCAGTTGTTCAACCAGTTGGTCGACGGCGGGCTCGCGCAGGCCCATGAAGTTGCGGCTGCCGGGGTTGTCGGCGGCGCCGGTGGTCCAGAACTCACGTTGCTCGTTGCCGGGCGAGCTGGACTGCGGGAAGCCGCTGACGATCATGTCGAAGTCGCGCGAGCGCAGCCGGTTGATGTACTGCGGGACTTCAACCCGGCGGATGCTCAGCTCGATGCCAAGGTCGGCCAGGTTGCGTTTGTACGGCAGCAGAACGCGCTCGAATTCGGTCTGGGCGAGGAGGAACTCGATCGACACCGGTTTGCCTTGGGCGTCGACCATCTTGTCGTCGACGATCTTCCAGCCGGCTTCCTGCAGCAGCTTGTAGGCTTCACGCTGCTGCTCGCGGATCATCCCGCTGCCATCGGTGACCGGGTTCTTGTAGGCCTCGCTGAGGGCCTGCTCGGGGATCTGGCCACGAAACGGTTCGAGGATCTTCAGCTCGGCTGGGGAGGGCAGCCCATGGGCGGCCATGTCCGAGTTCTCGAAGAAGCTGCTGTTGCGGGTATAGGCGCCGTTGAACAGCTGCTTGTTGGTCCACTCGAAGTCCAGCAACAAGCTCAGTGCCTTGCGCACGCGCACGTCCTGGAACACTGGGCGGCGCAGGTTGAAGACGAAGCCCTGCATGCCGGTCGGGTTGCCGTTGGGCAGCTCTTCCTTGATCAGTCGGCCGTCCCGCACTGCCGGCACGTTGTAGGCATTGGCCCAGTTTTTTGCGGTCATTTCCTGCATGTAATCGAACTGGCCGGCTTTGAGCGCTTCGAGGGCAACGGTGTTGTCGCGGTAGTAGTCGAAGGTCATTGCGTCGAAATTGAACTGGCCGCGGTTGAGCGGCAGGTCCTTGGCCCAATAGTCCTTGACCCGCTCGAAGCGGACCGAGCGACCGGCCTTGACCTCGGCGACCTTGTACGGCCCGCTGCCGAGCGGGATCTCGAGGTTGCCCCGGGTGAAATCGCGGGTTTCATACCAGTGCTTGGGCAGTACCGGTAGCTGGCCTAGGATCAACGGCAGCTCGCGGTTGTTCTTGTGCTTGAACTTGAACAGCACGGTCAGCGGGTTTTCCGCGACGACCTCGGCGACATCGCCGTAGTACACGCGGTACAGCGGTGCGCCTTTGCTGACTAGTGTGTTGAAGGTCCACACCACATCGTCCGCACGCATCGGGTGGCCATCGTGAAAGCGTGCCTCGGGGCGCAGATAGAAGCGCACCCAGCTGTTGTCCGGGGCCTTTTCGATCTTGCCGGCAACCAGGCCGTATTCGGTGAACGGCTCGTCCAGGCTCTGGCGCATCAGGGTGTCGTAGATACTGCCGACGTTCTCTGCCGCGACGCCTTTGTTGATGAACGGGTTGAGGCTGTCGAAGCCGCCGAAGCTGGACTGGCGGAAGGTGCCGCCCTTGGGTGCGTCGGGGTTGACGTAGTCGAAGTGCTGGAAGTTTGCCGGGTATTTCGGCGGCTCGTCGTACAGGGTCAGGGCGTGTTGCGGTGCGGCCATCGCGGGGAGGCTCAGGCAGGCGAGCAGGAGGCTGCCGGCCAGCTGGCGCAGGCGGTGCGTTGGCGTCATTTGGCTTTCTCCGAAGTCTTGAGCCACCAGCTGTTCAGGCCCAGGGTATAGGGCGGCGTGGTGACGAAGGCGAACCGGTTGCGGTAGGCCAGGCGATGATTGTCGAGATACCAGTTGGGGATCATGTAGTAGTGCCATGACAGCACCCGGTCCAGGGCGCGCGCGGCGGCGACCTGGTCATCACGGCTGCGTGCGGCGAGCAAGGTGTCGAGCAAGTGGTCGACCACTGGATCCTTGACCCCAGCATAGTTCTTGCTGCCCTTGGTCGTGGCCTGGCTGGAATGAAAATACAGCCACTGTTCAAGGCCTGGGCTCAAGGTCTGGTTGAGGGTCATCAGGATCATGTCGAAGTCGAATTGGTCGAGCCGTTGTTTGTATTGGGCACGGTCTACAGTGCGCAAACGCGCATCGATGCCGATGCTGGCCAGGTTTTCGACATAAGGTTGCAGGATACGTTCGAGGTTGGGGTTCACCAGCAGCAGTTCCAGCCTGAACTGCTTGCCCTTGGCATCCACCAGGCGTTGGCCGTCCAGCTTCCACCCGGCCTTGCCGAGCAGGGTCAGGGCCTGACGCAGGGTCTGGCGGCTGACGCCACTGCCTTCGGTGTGGCTGACCTGGTACGGCTCGGTGTAGAGCTTGGCCGGCAGCTGGTCACGGAACGGCGCCAGCAGCAGCCACTCCTTGCCGGTCGGCAAGCCGCTGGCGGCAAACTCGCTGTTGGGGTAATAGCTGGTCGAGCGGCGGTAGGCGCTGCTGAACAGGGCGCGGTTGGTCCACTCGAAATCGAGCATCAAGCCCAGCGCCTGGCGTACCTGCGGGTCGCTGAAATTGCCTCTGCGGCTGTTCATGAACAGCCCCTGGGTCTGGGTCGGGATGCGGTGCGGTATCTGCGCCTTGATCACGTCGCCGCGACGCACCGCAGGAAAGTTGTAGCTGTTAGCCCAGTTTTTTGCCTGGTGCTCAATGTAGATGTCGAACTCACCGGCCTTGAACGCTTCGAACGCTACCGTGGAATCGCGGTAGAACTCGTACTCGACGCGGTTGTAGTTGTACTTGCCGCGGTTGACCGGCAGATCCTTGCCCCAGTAGTTCTTGACCCGGGTGAACACCAGGCGCCGGCCTGGCTGGACCTCGCTGATGCGGTACGGACCGCTGCCCAGAGGCGGCTCGAAGGTGGTGGCCTTGAAGTCGCGGCCCTGCCAGTAGTGCTTGGGCAGCACCGGCATCTCGCCCAGGCGCAGGATCAACAGCGGGTTGCCGGCGCGTTTGAAGACGAAGCGGATGCGCAACGGCCCGAGGATGTCGACCCGTTGCACTTCCTGCAGGTTGGTGCGGTACAGCGGATGACCGTCCTTGAGCAGCGTGCGGTAGGAGAAGGCCACGTCTGCCGAGGTGATCGGGTGGCCATCATGGAAGCGTGCTTGCGGGCGCAGGTTGAACACCACCCAGCTGCGGTCTTCGCTGTATTCGACCGAGCGGGCGATCAGGCCGTAACTGGAAGTGGGCTCGTCGCCGGAGGGGTCGTACATGCCGGTACCGACCATCAGCGTCTCATTCAGCTCACTCACGCCGTACTGCAGAAAATTCGGTGTGGTGACCGGGCTGGAACCCTTGAAGGTATAGGGGTTGAGCGTGTCGAAGGTGCCAAATGCCATGGCCCGCAAGGTACCGCCCTTGGGCGCTTGCGGGTTGACCCAATCGAAATGGGTGAATGTGGCTGGGTATTTGAGCGTGCCGAACTGCGCGTAACCGTGGCTTTCGCTAACGGTCGCGCCTGCGGAAAAGCTCAAGGCCAGGCTGAAGGTCAGCAGGAGAGGACGTATCAAGTCGGCATCCGATCCAGAGGGCTTTGGGCTTTGGTCGGGCTACAGTAACAGCTTGGCGGGATTGGAAAAAGAGTGGGCAGAGGGGTTGTGGAAAGGGGCTGGGGTGCGGCTGTATTTGTTGTGTCGGCGCCAGTCTCTTCACGGGACAATCCGTTAAGAAGCTGGGGCCGCTTTGCGGCCCTTTCGCGACACAAGGCCGCTCCCACGCTGATCGTGTGTGCCTTTCTTACAGGCTAAGCACGGACGGTGTGGGAGCGGCCTTGTGTCGCGAAAGGGCTGCAAGGCAGCCCCAGACTTTATTAGTGGCCGACGTATACAGTCAGGGTCTGCCCTGGCTTGAGCGCATGCCCGCTGCGCGGATTCCAGCGCTTGAGGTGCTTCATTTCGACATTGAAGCGTTTGGCCACCAGGTACAGCGAATCACCCTTGCGCACCTTGTACTGGGTTGAGCGCTTGGCGGACGCAGCGACGCGATTGCCCGCCGCCGACGGCGCATTACCACCGCGCAGGGCCAGCACCTGACCCGCTTTCAAGCGACTACCCGAGAGCCGGTTCCAGCGCTGGATGTCGCGCACCGAAACTCGGTTGGCCTTGGCAATGGTGCCCAGGTTGTCGCCCCGCTTGACCCGGTAGCTGCGCGCTGCCGCCGGTGCCCGGGCTTCAGCCACGGCAGCCTCGAACACGGCCTTGCGCGGTTGCAGGCTGACCAACTGTTCGGGGTTGAGGTTGGACAGGCTGGCGGACAGCAGTTGCGCCTTGGCGGTCGGCACCAGCAGTTGCTTGGGGCCATCGACGGTCATGCGCTTCTTGAACGCCGGGTTGAGCTGGATCAGCTCGTCCTCGTCGATATTGGCGAAGGCGGCGACGCGCGACAGGTCCAGGCGGTCGTTGATGGCGACAGCCTCGAAGTACGGTTCGTTGGCGATCGGGTTCAGGTTGACCCCGTACGACTCGGGCGTCTGCACAACTTGCGACAGGGCCAGCAGCTTGGGCACGTAGTCGCGGGTTTCCTGCGGCAATGGCAGGTTCCAGTAGTCGGTCGGCAAACCGAGCTTTTCGTTGCGCTCGATCGCCCGGCTGACGGTGCCTTCACCGGCGTTATAGGCAGCCAGGGCCAGCAGCCAGTCACCGTTGAACATGTCGTGCAGACGGCTCAGGTAATCCAGCGCAGCGTTGGTCGATGCGGTGATGTCGCGGCGGCCGTCGTAGAAATTGGTCTGGCGCAGGTTGAAGTGGCGCCCGGTGGACGGGATGAACTGCCACATGCCTGCGGCATGCGCACGCGAGTAGGCCATCGGGTTGTAGGCGCTCTCGATGGCCGGCAGCAAGGCCAGCTCCAGCGGCATGTCACGTTCTTCGAGGCGCTCGACGATGTAGTGCAGATAAAGGCTGCCGCGTTCGCCGGCGGTCTCGATGAAGCGTGGGTTGCTGGCGAACCACAGACGCTGCTGCTCGATGCGCGGATTGACGTCGATGGTGTCCTGCAGGGCGAAGCCCAGGCGCATGCGTTCCCAGACATCCTGAGGCGGCTGCTCCTTGACCTGTACCACCAGCGGCACTGGCTTGTGCTTGATCCGAGCCTGATAGGTGTGCGCGCGAACGCTGTCGGATTCGTCGACCTGACGGGTGCTCTGGCAGCCCACCAAAGTGGCGGCCAGGGCCAGCGCACTGATCTGTGCGAGGCGCGTCAAAGCGACGGATTGCGAGGTTCTGCGGCTACGTGAAGACATCGGCTGGGAAGGGTATCCGGGCGAAAAATTTCGGCGATTCTAGGAACCGGTCCCGGCCGGGTCAACCTTTAGCCATCAATTGCGATATATCTTGAGGTTATCAAAAGCGGTCTTTCCAAGACCTCAAGGCAGCAAAAACAGCGGCTTGGCCTACGTTTGAATAACCTTTCCATTCGTCTGCTTTTTGTTTAACGGATGTTTCAGCGGTGCGCAGGAAGGGGTTGGTCAGGCGCTCCCGGGCGATCGTTGATGGCAATGTGATGCGATCTTGCGCGCGCAGGCGGGTAACCTCGTCGAAGCGCTGGGCAACGTGCGGGTTGTGCGGCTCGACGGCCTTGGCAAAGCGCAGGTT
This sequence comes from Pseudomonas sp. BP8, assembly GCF_017875955.1. GTDB lineage: Bacteria > Pseudomonadota > Gammaproteobacteria > Pseudomonadales > Pseudomonadaceae > Aquipseudomonas. The sequence continues at coordinate 2,526,217 of NZ_JAGINK010000001.1, forward strand.
GCTCAGGGTGTATTCGTGAGCGCAGTACACTTCGGTTTCGGCGGGCAGGGCGGCCAAGCGCTCCAGCGAGTGATGCATCTGCTCGGGAGTGCCTTCGAACAGACGCCCGCAACCCGCTGCGAACAAGGTGTCGCCGCTGAACAGCAATGGCGTTGGCGTCTGCTCGGTAAAGAAGGCGATATGGCCCAGGGTATGGCCGGGCATCGCCATGACCTGGAAAGTCAGGCCAAGCGCGGTAACCTGTGCGTTGTCTTCGAGTGCCACATCGCGGGCGGGAATGTGCTCGTGGGCCGGGCCGCTGACGCGCGCGCCGGTGAGCTGCTTGAGCTGCTCGACGCCGCCGACGTGGTCATGGTGGTGATGGGTGACGAGAATGTCCTGCAGCACCCAGCCTGGGTTGGCCTGCAGCCAGGCGACAACGGGTTCGGCGTCACCTGGATCGACCACCGCGCACTGGCGTTTGGCAGTATCCTGTAACAACCAGATGTAGTTGTCGGAGAAAGCGGGTAGGGCATCGATCTGTATCATGGTGCGGATCCGAATCATCTGGCGTGGGATATGAGGGCATCTTAGCCGCGATGGCGCGGCGGGAGAACCTTGGAGGGAGAACGCAATGACCGACCAAGCCTTTGCCCAGGCCGATCCTGACTGGGTCGAACTGATCAGCCTGGCCCGCGACTGGTTTCAGGGCCCCCTTGGGCAGTTGATGCTGCGCGAGGAAGAAAAGTTGCTTGAAGCGGAGCTGGCGCGCTTCTTTGGCGGCTATCTGGTGCATTACGGACCGTGTGCCGAACCACCGCCATGCGCCCCGCAAGTGCACCGCAACGTGCGCCTCGGGGCGCCGCTGCCGGGGGTCGAGATTGTCTGCGAGGAGCAGGCCTGGCCGCTCTCCGAGCATGCCGCCGACGTGGTGGTGCTGCAGCATGGCCTGGATTTCAGCCTGTCGCCGCATGGCTTGCTGCGTGAGGCGGCCAGTGCAGTGCGCCCGGGCGGGCATCTGCTGATTGTCGGCATCAACCCTTGGAGCGGCTGGGGCATGCGCCATCTGTTCAGCCACGGCGCCCTGCGCAAGGCGCGCTGCATTTCGCCGTCGCGGGTCGGCGACTGGCTCAACCTGCTCGGCTTCGCGCTGGAGAAACGCCGCTTCGGCTGTTATCGTCCGCCGCTTGCCTCGCCGGCCTGGCAACAGCGCCTGGCCGGTTGGGAGCGGCGGGCCGGGGGCTGGCAAACAGCCGGGGGTGGGGTCTACCTGCTGGTGGCGCGCAAGATGGTAGTCGGCTTGAGGCCGCTGCGCCTGGAGCGCCGGGAGCCGATGGGCAAGCTGCTGCCGTTGCCGCTGGCCAAGGTCAACCGCGACGCCGTCAACCGTGACCAGCACCCCGGTGTTTAAAACACAGCGAGTTAAGGCAGTACATGAGCGAAAGCATCGAGATCTACACCGATGGCGCCTGCAAGGGCAATCCTGGCCCAGGTGGCTGGGGCGTGCTGATGGTCTACAAGGGCGTCGAGAAGGAATTGTGGGGCGGTGAGCTCGAGACCACCAACAACCGCATGGAGCTGATGGCCGCGATCGAAGGCTTGCGGGCACTCAAGCGCGAATGCGAAGTGGTGCTGACCACCGACTCGCAGTACGTCATGAAAGGCATCAACGAGTGGATGGCCAACTGGAAGAAGCGCGGCTGGAAGACAGCAGCCAAAGAGCCGGTGAAAAACGCCGACCTGTGGCGCGAGCTCGACGAGCAGGTCAATCGGCACAAGGTCACCTGGAAGTGGGTGCGCGGGCACATTGGCCATCCTGGCAACGAGCGCGCCGACCAGTTGGCCAACCGCGGCGTCGACGAGGTGCGCGCCAAGCGTTGAGCTGGGGTACAATCGCCGGCTTTCCCTTGTAGCACCAGTTGGAGCCACCCGCGTGGAGCAGCAGAACACCAGATACGTCGTCCTCGATACCGAAACCACCGGCATGCCGGTCAGCGAGGGGCACCGGATCATCGAAATTGGCTGTGTCGAGGTTTTGGGCCGACGCCTGACCGGACGGCATTTCCATGTGTATCTGCAGCCTGATCGCGAGAGTGACGAGGGCGCCATCGGCGTCCACGGTATTACCGATACGTTCCTGATCGGCAAACCGCGTTTCGCCGAGGTGGCCGAGGAGTTCTTCGAGTTCATCCAGGGCGCTCAACTGGTCATCCATAACGCAGCGTTCGACGTTGGCTTCATCAACAACGAGTTCGCCCTGCTCGGTCAGCACGACCGCGCTGACCTGTCCAAGCACTGCGGCATCCTCGACACCCTGATGCTGGCGCGCGCGCGCCATCCAGGCCAGCGCAACAGCCTCGATGCGTTGTGCAAACGCTACGGCATCGACAACTCCGGCCGTGAACTGCACGGCGCGTTGCTTGACTCCGAGCTTCTGGCAGACGTTTATCTGGCGATGACCGGTGGCCAGACCAGCCTGTCGCTGGCGGGCCATGGGGCTGACGGGGAAGAGGGCAGTGATGGCACCGGCAGCGAGATTCGCCGGATTGTCGGGCGTCAACCGCGGCCGATCGTCATGGCCACGGCTGAAGAGCTCGAGGCGCATGCCGAGCGGTTGGCGGCGGTGGCCAAATCGGCCGGTGGGCCGGCGCTGTGGCAGACCCTCAACGAGGCCTGACTGCGGGCCCCTTTCGCGACACAAGGCCGCTCCCACAGCGACTGCGCATGCCTGCACAGCGGCGCCAGGATCCCAGCTACCCTGAAAGGACCGAGCCGTCCTCAAGAGGTAGCCGTCGCCCATGTACAAGGACCTGAAGTTTCCCATCCTCATCGTCCACCGGGCGATCAAGGCAGACAGCGTTGCCGGCGCGCGAATTCGCGGCATCGCTGATGAGCTGACCCAGGACGGCTTCGCCATCCTCGCCGCAGCCGACCACGCCGAAGCGCGTCTGGTCGCCGCTACCCATCACGGCCTGGCCTGCATGCTGATCGCGGCCGAGGGCGTCGGTGAAAATACCCACTTGCTGCAAAACATGGCCGAGCTGATCGGCCTGGCTCGGCTGCGCGCGCCCGACCTGCCTATCTTCGCCCTTGGAGAGCAGGTGACCCTGGAAAATGCCCCCGCTGAAGCGATGAGTGAACTGAACCAGTTGCGCGGCATTCTCTACCTGTTCGAAGACACCGTTCCGTTTCTCGCCCGCCAGGTTGCGCGTGCCGCGCACAGTTATCTGGATGGCCTGCTGCCGCCGTTCTTCAAGGCCCTGGTGCAGCATACCGCACAGTCCAACTACTCCTGGCACACCCCTGGCCACGGTGGCGGCGTGGCCTACCGCAAGAGCCCGGTCGGCCAGGCCTTTCATCAATTTTTCGGTGAGAACACGCTGCGCTCGGATTTATCGGTCTCGGTGCCCGAATTGGGCTCGCTGCTCGACCATACCGGACCGCTGGCAGCGGCTGAAGCACGGGCGGCGCGCAACTTTGGCGCCGATCACACCTTCTTCGTGATCAACGGCACCTCGACTGCGAACAAGATCGTCTGGCACTCGATGGTCGCCCGCGAGGACCTGGTACTGGTCGACCGCAACTGCCACAAGTCGGTGGTTCACGCGATCATCATGACCGGCGCCATCCCGCTCTATCTCTGCCCTGAGCGCAACGAACTGGGCATCATCGGGCCGATCCCGCTGAGCGAGTTCAGTGCTGAGTCGATCCAGGCGAAGATAGACGCCAACCCGCTGGCGCGCGGGCGACCTGCACGGATCAAGCTGGCGGTGGTGACCAATTCGACCTACGACGGGCTGTGCTACCACGCCGGAATGATCAAACAGGCGTTGGCGGGCAGTGTCGAGGTGGTGCATTTCGACGAAGCGTGGTTCGCCTATGCCGCGTTTCATGAGTTCTTCGCCGGCCGCTACGCCATGGGCACAGCGCGCAGCGTCGACAGCCCGTTGCTGTTCAGTACCCACTCGACGCACAAGCTGCTCGCGGCGTTCAGCCAGGCGTCGATGATCCACGTGCAGGATGGCGCTGCCCGCCCGCTCGACCGGGATCGCTTCAACGAAGCATTCATGATGCACACCTCAACCTCGCCGCAGTACAGCATCCTCGCCTCGCTCGACGTCGCCTCGGCCATGATGGAAGGGCCTGCCGGGCGCTCGTTGTTGCAGGAGATGTTCGATGAGGCGCTGAGCTTTCGCCGGGCGCTGGCCAAGCTGCGTGAGCACATCGCCGCCGACGATTGGTGGTTCAGCATCTGGCAGCCGGAAAGCGCCGAAGCCAATCAGCGCCTGGCGGCAGATGACTGGCTGTTGCAGCCCTCAGCACAGTGGCATGGATTTGGCGAAGTCGAGCCGGGCTATGTTCTGCTCGACCCGCTCAAGGTCACCCTGGTCATGCCAGGGCTGAGTGCCGGCGGGGCGCTGGGCGAGTACGGCATACCCGCTGCGGTGGTGAGCAAGTTTCTCTGGGAGCGTGGGCTGGTGGTGGAAAAGACCGGGCTGTACAGCTTCCTGGTGCTGTTCTCGATGGGTATCACCAAGGGCAAGTGGAGCACCTTGCTCACCGAGCTACTGGAGTTCAAACGCCATTATGCGGCCAATACCCCACTCGCCTTGAGCTTGCCCAGTGTGGTGGCGCAGGCTTGCGCGCGGTATCAGGGGCTGGGTTTGCGTGACCTGTGCGACCAGTTGCATGAGTGCTACCGCAGCAATGCCACGGCCAAGCAGCTCAAGCGCTTGTTCACGCGCTTGCCGGAGGTTGCCATCAGCCCGGCCCAGGCTTACGACCACCTGGTCCGTGGCGAAATTGAAGCGGTGCCCGTGGAGGCCTTGCTCGGCAGGGTTTCGGCAGTGATGCTGGTACCGTACCCGCCGGGGATTCCGTTGATCATGCCGGGCGAACGCTTCACCGAGGCAACGCGAGCGATCCTCGATTATCTGGCATTCGCCCGGGCCTTTGACCATGGTTTTCCTGGATTTGTCGCCGATGTCCATGGACTACAGAGCGAAGAGCAAGGCCCGGGGCAGGTCTATACGGTGGATTGCGTCAAGGAATGCGGATGATTTCCACGCCGCTCTGGGCCAGCTCGAAACGGTCCTCGCCCAGGTAGTTGACGCGGTCACCAATGGCCAGGCGGTAACTGGTGATTGGCGCGCTGAGCGCGCTGCCGTCGGCCTGGAGCGTGGACTCCTGGAATTCATGGACGGGGTAGATGCGGCCTTCGGCGTCACGGGCGTGGAATTGGCCGACCAGTACTGCTGCCATTTTGGGGGGAAACCTCTGAAAAATGTAAGAAATGTCTGCAGGCATAGACCAGTGAAACCCGTGGGAAGTTTTCTATCAAGGGGAAAAAAACATCGGCGCCGAGGAACGGTCATCTATAACTACTAGGTCCATCAGCCAGCAGAGGTTGCAAATCGCCATGAGCCAGGTGTATTCGGTAGCGGTCGTCGTCGGCAGCTTGCGCAAGGATTCCTACAATCGCAAGGTGGCCCGAGCCCTCAGCGAGCTGGCATCGTCCAGCCTTTCGCTGAAAATCGTCGAGATCGCCGACCTGCCTTTGTACAACGAAGATGTCGAGGCCAGCGGTGCCCCCGAGCCATGGAAACGCTTTCGCGACGAGATCCGTCACAGTGATGCGGTGCTGTTTGTTACCCCGGAATACAACCGCTCGGTGCCAGGCTGCTTGAAAAATGCCATCGACGTTGGTTCGAGGCCTTACGGGCAGAGTGCCTGGGGAGGTAAGCCGACCGCTGTGGTCAGTGTGTCGCCGGGGGCAATTGGTGGTTTTGGCGCCAACCATGCGGTGCGTCAGTCGTTGGTGTTTCTCGACATGCCGTGTATGCAGATGCCCGAGGCCTACCTCGGCGGGGCGGCCAGTCTGTTCGAGGACTCGGGCAAGCTCAATGACAAGACCCGGCCGTTCTTGCAGGCTTTCATCGACAAGTTTGCGGCATGGGTGAAGTTGAATCGGGCGGTTTGAACGGTGCTTGAGTCATGCACATGACGGCATTTTCGCGAGGCAAGCCTTGCTCCTACAGGGTCTGTGCACGTCCTGTAGGAGGGGGCTTGCCCCGCGAAAAGGCCAGAGCGGGTAGCACTGTTTCCGCCCGGGTCAAACCGACTGCGGCATCTCCCCCTTGGCCAGCCGCCGGTTGATATCGGCGATCACCTCGGGCAGTTCGTTGATGGTGTCGATCAGGTAATGCGGTCGCGACCCTGCAAACAGCGTATGGATCCGCGCCCGCTCAGCTTCCAGCTGCTCGGCACTCAACGCCTGGTATCCCTCCCAGGTCTGCCCCAGGGCATTGCCCGAACAGACCAGCGCCACCGTCCACATCCCCGCGCGACGACCTTCGAGAATCCCCGGTACGGTATCGTCAACCTTGACGCAGGCTGCTACATCATCAATGCCCAGGGCGATCACGTTGGCCAGGGCCTGGGCCGGCCACGGACGACCATTCGGGGTTTCATCGGTGGCCACCACATGGTCGGCCACGTAGCCATTCTGCCTGGCCAGCTCCACCACTTTATCCATCACCACCTTCGGATAACCCGAGCAGGAGCCGATCTTCAGGCCCTCGTTGCGCAGCCTGGTCAGGGTATCCAGGGCGCCCGGGATCAACGCCGAGTGCACGGCGATCTTTTCGATCTGCAGCGGCATGAAGCGATTGTAGAGTGCGGTCACGTCGTCATCGGTAGGGGTGCGGCCGAACACCTTGCGATAGCGTTCAGCGATTGCCGGCTGATCACACAGGGTGCGGATATGGTCCCACTTGCCCATGCCCATAGGGCCACGGGCTTCTTCGATGGAAACCTCGACATCGAACTCGGCAAAGGCTTCAACAAAGATCTGGGTCGGCGCGAAAGAGCCGAAGTCGACCACGGTGCCGGCCCAGTCAAGGATCGCGGCTTGCAGGCAGGTAGGGTTGCTGTAGTTCATGTCCGTTAATCCTTGCTCAGGTAGTCGAAATCAGATGTCCAGCACTTCCATTTCTCGCAGCACTTCGGCCACGGCATTGACGGCGGCCTGCATGCCGTCCGGGCCTACCACGCCGATGCAGCCGACGCGGAAGGTCTCGACCTGGGTCAGCTTGCCAGGGTAGAGGATGAAACCCTTGGCCTTGACCCGCTCGTAAAAGTCCTTGAACTGATAGCGGGGGTCACTCGGCGCGTGGAAAGTGACGATGATCGGTGCCTGGATTGCGGCCGGCAGGAAGCTGCGCAGGCCAATCGCGGCCATGCCGTCGAGCAGCGTCTTGCAGTTGTCCGCATAGCGCTGGTGACGTGCCGGCAGACCACCTTCTTCGTTGTACTGTTGCAGTGCCTCATGCAGGGCGGCAACGACGTGGGTTGGCGGCGTGAAGCGCCATTGGCCGGTCTTGGCCATGTAGCTGTGCTGGTCGTGCAGGTCCATCGCCAGTGAGGGCGAATTGCCTTCGGCAGCCGCCAGGGCGTGCTTCTCGGCGAACACGAAGCCCATGCCGGGTACGCCTTCCAGGCACTTGCCGGAAGCTGCGACCAGTGCCTCGAAGGGCACTTCACGCGCGTCGATGGGGAGTGCGCCGAACGAGCTCATGGCATCGATGATCAGGCGCTTGCCGTGGCCTTTGACCACCTGGGCGATGTCTGCCAGCGGATTGAGAATGCCGGTGCTGGTCTCGCAGTGGATCAGCGCCACGTGGCTGATGGCCGGATCGGCCAGCAGCAGGCGATCGACGTCGGCGGCGGTGGTCGGCTGATCTTCCGCCGTTTCAAAGGTGCTGTAGCGGCGCCCGAGTACCTTGCAGATCTTCGCCAGGCGTTGGCCATAAGCACCGTTGATCAGCACCAGGACCTTGCCATCGCGCGGCACCAGGGTGCCGATGGCGGCTTCTACGGCAAAGGTACCGCTGCCTTGCAGGGGCACGCAGTGGTGGCTGGCACTGGCGTTCATGATCGCCAGCAGTTGCTCGCAGACACTGGCGGTCAGTTGGTTGAAGTCGCGGTCCCATGAACCCCAGTCCACCAGCATGGCTTGGCGGGTACGGGACGAGGTGGTCAATGGGCCGGGGGTCAGCAGGATCGGGGCGTTGCTCATTGCGTGGTTCCTCACAAGCTGGGGGATCAGCCGGAAAATCTGGCGCTGAAACTACGGGGCCTAGGTTGCAATTCGCGCCATCATCAATCAAATTGTTTGTTGTTATGCCAGCCATAAGTCAGGCCGATAGATATGAACCTGTTTCAGCTCCGCGCATTTGATGCCGTTGCCCGCGAGGGCAGCTTTACCCGTGCCGCGGCGCGGCTGTTCATCAGCCAGCCGGCGGTGACCGGGCACGTCAAGGCGCTTGAGGAGCACTACCAGATCACCCTGTTGCGGCGCACGGCGCGCCGGGTCGAGCTGACCGAGGAAGGCACCCGCCTGGCCGCCATTACTCGCGCCATGTTTGGCTTGGCGGAAGAGGCTCAGGCGATGCTCGAAGCCAATCGCCAGTTGCTGACCGGGCGTCTGGAAGTGGCTGCCGACGGGCCGCATCGGGTCATGCCGATGCTGGCGGTATTGCGTGAGCGGTATCCAGGGATCACCGTCAACCTGCGCTTGGGCAATGCTCAGGAGACCCTTGCCGCGTTGCTCTCCGAGCACGCCGACGTTGCCGTGCTGACCGAGATCGAACCGCGCAAGGGCCTGCACTTGCAGAGCCTGTGCCAGTCACGTCTGTGTGCGTTGCTGCCGGTCAACCATGCTTGGGCCAGCCTTGAGCACGAGCTGCCGCTCGACGCGCTGCACCAGCAGATCATGGTCCTGCGCGAACCTTCTTCGACCACCCGGCAGACCTTCGACCGTGCCTGCGCCGGGGCTAAAGTACAGCCACGGGTGCTGCTTGAGCTCGACAGCCGCGAAGCGGTCACCGAGGCGGTGGCAGCGCAGTTGGGGATCGGTGTGGTGTCGTCGACCGAAGTGGCGAATGACCCGCGGGTGCTGGCGCGGCCGCTGGCCGGGCCTGGGCTGGTCAACCAGCACATGCTCGGCTGCCTGGAGCGGCGCCGTGAGCTGCGCCTGATCCAGGCCTTTCTCAGCCTGGCTGACGACGTGTGAGGCGGGGCTGGCGTTTTTTCTGCGCGGCCCTAAGATGGCCGGCATAGAGCAACCTGGACGGCTGATGAGCGAGAAAGACACCATCTCCATGCAACTGGTGCGCGAAGCGCTGTTGCAGACCTGCCCGGCGGGCCAGGCCGACACCGCGCTGCTGGCCCAGGCGGGGATCGATCCAGGCGAGCTCGAGCGGCCTGACGCACGCGTCAGCGCCAGCGCCTATGCGCAACTTTGGCGGGTGCTGGCGCGGCGCTGCAACGACGAGTTCTTCGCCATGGACCCCCGCGGCCTGCGCAGTGGCAGCCTGGCGTTCATGTGTCGGGCGAGCATGACCCAGCCAACCCTGGGCGCCGGCCTGGATACCGCGCTGGGCTTTCTCTCGCTGATGCTTGAAGACCTGCAGCCGAGCCTTGTCCGTCAGCAGAGCCTGGCCGAGATCGTCATCGGCGAACCGCGTGACGCACCGCGCCGTGCCTTCACCTACTTCACCTTCTGGATGATCGTCCATGGAGTGGCCTGTTGGCTGGCTGGTCGGCGCATCCCGATCGTGGCCATTGACCTGCGCTGCGCCGAGCCGCCGTTCTGCGATGACTATCGGGTGATGTTCTCCGAGAACCTGCAGTTCCAACGGCCGCGCACGCGCATGATCATCGCCGCCGATTGCCTCGACCTGCCGCTCAAGCGCAGCCCCGAGGAGCTGCAGCGGTTTCTCGCCGAAGCACCGGGCAACATCCTGGTCAAGTACCGCGACCCGGCAAGCCTGGCCCGGCGCCTGCGGCACGACCTGCGCCAGCTCGATCCCGCCCAGTGGCCCGACGCCGACAGCCTGGCGCGAGGCCTGTGCCTGTCGCCCTCGACCCTGCGTCGTCGCTTGGCAGAAGAAGGGCAGACTTACCAAGGCTTGAAGGACAGCGTGCGGCGCGAGCTGGCGATTGCCTGGCTGGCCGAGGAGCACTTGAGCCTGGTCGAGATCGCCGAGCGCCTCGGCTTTGCCGACAGCAGCTCGTTCTACAAGGCATTTCGCAAATGGTGTGGCTGCAACCCCGGCCACTACCGGACGCTGATGACTGAACTGCCCGGCGCTGGCTGAGCGCCGTCGAGTACTGGCTCAGGAGGGTTTTCCTGCTTAAGGCATGCTGGGTTTTGCCCGAGGGTTGATGTCTCAACTCGGCCCAAGGTGTACCCACCCATGACTCAAGCAGTTGCCGCCTCGCTCCCAACCATCGAACAGCGGATTGCGAGCGCCACCGATGACCACATCGCCAGCCACTTGCCCAGTTGGCTCAAGCAGGCCTCGCCAGCGCAGATCAATACCTTGCGGGCAAGCTTCAAGGCGCACCGTGCTGCCCAGCAGCGCCTGCGTGTGCAGACCCTCGAGCTGATCCCTCTGCAGCAGTTCGCCAGAATGCACCTGGTCAGCGTGCTGCCAGGGCCGGGTACATTCGATGAGCTCGAGTGGTTGGAGGTGCATCGGCGTTTCAGCGTTCCGGTCGGCATCGGCTTGCCGCGTGATGAGATCATTCTGCGGCGCCAGCCTGCGCTATTGCGGCTGATGCAGAACTTCCGGCAAGGGGCGTCGTTCTACGAGGGCAGCGGCCTGGTGGCCAGGGGCAGCGAACGGCTACTGTCGCCGAATCTCGACGACCTGCTGAAGCAATGCCGCCAGCTGGACGTCGGCGGCCAGTACCAACACCTGCTGGACAGTGTATTCGGCACGGCTGCTCAAGCTGCCCTCATTGAGGACAAACGTTCGGGCCTCAAACTGGCTACCGAAATCGCTGCATTGATGGGCGAGCTCAATGCCCATGAGCAGATTGCCTTGCGCGAGGTGGCGCATGGCGGCGCTGACCTCAGTCAGCACGTGTTGCGCGGCTATCCCGGCAGGTTACAGATACTGGGCTGCGCCGTGATCGATGCGATGACGATCCAGCTGCGCGGCGGCCAAGACGACAAACCGGGCGTGATCCTCTATCTGCCCAGCGACCCTCAGCGAGCGCTACGCCGCTTCGACTCCTGGTCAGCCATGACCAGTCATCTGCTGCGAGCGCTGCGCAAGGACGACTACCGGCAGTATTTCAGTCAACTGATCAGCCTCGATGAGCGGCCCGAGTTCCTCCACACGCTTGGCCTGCGACTCAAGGATGACCAGCCGGATCTCGAACTGGAAGCCGCCAGTGGTGAGGAAGATGTCTTCGCCGGCCTGGTCAGCCAGCAGATTCAGCGGGTCAAGGATGATGCACGGCTGCTGCTGGTGCCCACTGCCGAGCTCGAGCGCGCCGCTTCCAGGGCCCGACTCGACACGTGGAAGTCTGCAGGGCTCGGCCTGCTCAATCTGGCTGGTTTGTTCATCCCGGTGGTCGGAGAAATTCTCCTTGGGCAACTGGTCGTGCAGACCGTGGCGCAGGTCTACGAGGGCGCTGCTGACTGGTCGCACGGGCATCAGCATGAAGCCCTCGAGCACATGCTCGGCGTCGCGGAAACGCTGGCGGTAGCAGCTGCAGTGGCCGGTGGTGCAACGATCGTGGCGCGTGGCTTTAGCCGTAGCCAACTGGTCGACCAGCTTGAACCGGTCAGCTTGGGCGAACAAGGTACGCGACTCTGGCAGCCTGATTTGAGCGTCTACGTGTCTTCGCCGGAAGATGCCACGCAGCAGGCGGATGGCCTGTACGGGGCTGGCCCACGACGCTGGATGCGCCACGCAACGGGCTATCTGGAGTTGCATCGGCCGGAGCCAGACGGCCCTTGGCGTGTGCGCCATCCCCAGCGCGAGCTGGCATATGGCCCCATCGTCGAACACAACGGCGAGCGCAGTTGGCGGCTACGGCGCGAACGTCCGCTGGAATGGGATGACAGCGCGCAAATGTTGCAAGCCCTGTGGCCTGAACCCGTGCCGCTGGACAGCCGCCGGGCTGCGCAAATCTTGCAGGTGGCCGGCGTCGATCTTGACGCCTTGCGTGCGGTACTCGTGGAGGGACGCCCGATACCCTTCAATCTGCGTGACACGCTTTCGCGCTTCGAGGCCGATGCCCGTATCGACGCGTTTTTCCAGCGTCTGAAACAGGGCGCGGTGGTTAGTGATGATGCACCGTTGGAGCAGTGGTGCCGGGCGCAAGCGGTTATCGCCGAGCTACCCGTCGACCTGCAGCGCGAACGAGTGCTCGAGCAGGCACCGCTGTTGCGGGCGGGCCTGCTCGAGCATCTGACGCAGGTGCCGATGAGCCAGGATCACTTGGTCAGCCTGATTCAGCAGGACTATCCGGGGCTGCCGCCGCTCTATGTTCAGCAGTTGCTGGCAGAGGTAAGCCAGGTGCAGCGTAGCCTGGCTGACGTCGAAGCGCGTGTGCCTCTGCAGCAGGGACTGCGGGCGCGGGCCTTGTTGCAACAGGCACGGCTGTCGCGGGGTATGGAAGGGCTGTATCTGCACAGTGCTTATAGCAATGAAACGGGCGAACTGGTGTTCGCCCTGCTGAGGCGCCTGGACAACTGGCCACGGGCGGTCAACCTCGAGTTGCGCGAAGGCACGGTAGGTGGGCGCTTGCTGGCGGTGCTCGATCCTCAGGGGAAAGCCGCCGAGCGTATCGTGCTGGTCTATCGACAAGGGCGATTCAGCCTGTATGACGCGAATGGCCGCCCGGCCAGTGTCGAGGTCGCCGAACCTGCGGATATCTTCCAGGCAGTTGCGGCGTCGTTGTCATCCGAGCAACGCGCAAAGCTGGAAATTGCCGGAAATGACAGCGCCGTGCGGTTGCGCGCCAAGCTGCAGCAACGCGTGCCCCAGCGCCGTTTGCAGACTTTGCAACTGCTGGGCTGGCGGGAGGCGCCAAGCGCTTTCAACCCGGGCACTCGGCTGCCTGATGGGCGCGTTGGTTACATGCTCAGCGGCCGTGCCCACGGGCGCGGGGGCACGCGTCAGATGCTCCGCGAACGCCTGCGCAGCCTTTATTGGGGGCTTGATGAACAGCGTCTGGACGAGCAGCTGGAGGTTTTGCTGCGACGCCCTGGCTCGCCCTTTGAGCTACTGCTTGAGCAGGAAGAGCACTATGCTCGGCTTGATCAGGCACTGAATCGTTGGGAGAGTGCCGAGCTTAGCGTCTCAAGACAGGCCTTTCGCCGCCAGATTGGCGACCGCTTGCGCCGGGTATGGCGTCTGCAGGGGGAGCCGGCATACGCTGGCGATGGTCAGGTTGATGGTGTGCGGCTTGACCTCAGTGGGTTGCCAGTACGAACAATGCCTGATTTACCTGAGGGGACCGATCTCAGCCATGTCAGGGTATTGGTGATGGCTTCCCTGCAACTGGACGCGGTGCCGACGGGTTTTCTGGCGGGCTTCAGCGGCTTGCAGCGGTTGAACCTCAATGGCAATCAGTTGATGCAGCTGCCGGAGGGTATCGCCTGGCTGACTGAGTTGCGTGTACTCCGGCTTGCCCACAACAACCTGCGCATGGATGCCCGCGCCGTGGCGATCCTGGCCGACTTGCCACAGCTGAGCTATCTGGACATGAGCTACAACCCGCTGGGGAGCCTGACGCTGCGCTTCAATCTGCTGCCACGCTTGACCGAGCTTCGTTTACGTCAATGTCGGTTGCGGGCCTGGCCGGCGGGGTTGGAAGTATGCGGCATGCTTGAATACGCCGACCTGCGAGACAACTTGATCACCAGCGTGCCGGCTGAAACAGTGGCAATGCCACTGAGTTATCGCAACGCCTTCTTGCTCGATCATAACGCTATTCCCGAGGCGGAAGTGGACCGCTTGCGGGCTCCGGACCCGCACTCGGATCACGGCCTTGAGGGCGCTGAAGGTGGCTCCGATCCTGCCACGACGCGGACGTTGTGGATGGACTTGTCGCCGTTATCTGAACGCGAAGCGCGCGGCCAGCAGTGGGATACCTTGTTGGCGATGCCAGACAGCAGCGGCTTGTTCGATCTGTTGGGTAACCTGGAGCGTACCGCAGACTTTGAAAGCGCACGTGATTACCTGGCGGAGCGGGTATGGGTGTTACTCGATGCCCTCAGCGTCAATGCCGAACTTCGCGAGTTGATCTTTACCCGTGCCAACCTGCCGCGCACGTGCGAAGACAGTTTCGCTGATCTGTTCAGCGACTTGCAGGTGCAGGTCGAGGTGGCTAAGGCCAATGCCCGAGGTGCCCTCCACGAGCGCGAGGCCGATTTGCTCCGCCTTGGACGACAGCTGTTTCGCCTGGAGCGCTTGCGGCAGGTTGTACGCCAGGACATCGCGCAGCGGCTAGCCGAAGGCCGCGGCGTCGATGAAGTCGAGGTCAGCCTGTACTATCGCGTCCACCTCAGGCAAACCCTGGATTTGCCGTTCCAGCCGCGCGCCATGCGCTACGAGACGGTGGCCAACGTCACCCAGACCCAACTGCAGGTAGCCCGTCTAGTGGTACGCGCGGCGGAAAGCTCCGACGCCCTGATCGATAGCCTGAGTCAGCAGGATTTCTGGCAGGCCTACCTGCGGGAACGGCACGGCGCGGCTTTTACCCACATCGAGGATACCTTCGCCCAACGTGGCAGCCAGCTCGACCAAGAGCAGGCGACGCTCACCAGTCAGGCGTTCACTCGGGCCTGGGAATCCTTGCGCGTCGAACGCGAGTCCGCCATGCATACCGTGACCATGGCGCTGACCGAGGAGGCCATACACGCGCAAACGCCCGCAGGGCAGTAACAGGCAGCGGCCAAACCGGTCATCCAGATTGACAGCTTTGACCATTGTCGAGCGGGGGCTGCGGCGCGAACATCGTCAGACCAAAGGTGCACTCCAACAATAAGAAACCAGGAGTCTGACGATGCGCGATTACGCCGAGGCCGCGAGGTCGTTCAATCATGCCCAGGCCGCCGCTGCGGCGCTGCAGGGCGATCTACAGGCCCTCAATGCCTGTGTCGAGTGCTGTGACCGGCATGTCGGTGGCCAGCGCATCGCGCTCATCTGCGAGGACCGCGACGGCAATGGCGCTCGCTACAGCTTCGAGCAGTTGCAGGACATGGCGGCGCGCTTTGCCAATGTGCTCAAGGCCCAGGGCGTTGGTCCGGGTGATCGGGTCGCCGGGCTGCTGCCGCGCACTGTCGAACTGCTGGTGACCATCCTCGCCACCTGGCGCCTGGGTGCGGTCTACCAGCCACTGTTCACCGCATTCGGCCCCAAGGCCATCGAGCATCGCCTGCAGCAGTCGCAGGCCCGGGTGGTGGTCAGTGATCGCCACAATCGGCCCAAGCTTGACGATGTGCTGGGCTGCCCGACCTTGGTTACGGTAGGCGCCGCTGAAGGCGAGTTGGACTTTCATCAGGCGCTGGCCTGCGCCGAGCCTGAATGTGCGCCGGTGCTGCGCACGGGCGATGATCCTTTCCTGCTGATGTTCACCTCGGGCACTACCGGGCCGGCCAAGCCGCTGGAAGTGCCGCTGCGCGCGATCGTCGCCTTCCAAGGCTACATGCGCGACGCGATCGAGCTGCGCGCAGACGACAATTTCTGGAACCTGGCTGATCCCGGCTGGGCCTATGGCCTGTATTACGCGGTCACTGGGCCGTTGTCGCTGGGCCACGCCACGCTGTTCTACGATGGCCCGTTCAGCGTCGACAGCTGCGCCCGGATCATTGCTCGCCACCGCATCAGCAACCTTGCTGGCTCGCCCACCGCGTATCGCCTGTTGATCGCCGTTGGCAGTGACTTCTCGGCGCCGATCAAGGGCTACCTGCGCGTGGTCAGCAGCGCTGGCGAGCCGCTCAACCCGGAGGTGATCCGCTGGTTCGCCGACGCGCTTGGGGTGACCATCCATGATCACTATGGCCAGACCGAGCTGGGCATGGTCCTGTGCAATCACCATGGCCTGGTACACCCGGTGCGGCTGGGCTCGGCAGGTTTCGCCATCCCTGGGCACCGCATCGTCGTGCTCGATGAACAGGGCGTCGAGCTGCCTGCCGGGCAACCCGGCATTCTTGCGGTGGACCGCGAGCAGTCGCCGCTGTGCTGGTTCGGTGGTTATCACGGCTTGCCGACCAAGGGCTTCGTGGGCAAGTACTACCTCAGTGGCGACACCGTCGAACTCAACGACGATGGCAGCATCAGCTTTGTCGGCCGCAGCGACGATGTCATCACCACCTCCGGCTACCGAGTCGGTCCGTTCGATGTGGAAAGCGCGTTGATCGAGCATCCGACGGTGATCGAGGCGGCGGTGATCGGCAAGCCAGACCCGGAGCGCACCGAGCTGATCAAGGCCTTCGTGGTGCTCGCCAAGGGCGTGCAAGGCAGCCCGGAGCTTGAGGAAACCCTGCGCCAGCACGTGCGCAAACGGCTTTATGCCCATGCCTATCCGCGCGAAATCGAATTCCTCAGCGAGCTGCCGAAGACCCCGAGCGGCAAGCTGCAACGCTTCATCCTGCGCAATCAGGAAATCGCCAGACAACAAGACGCGCTGGCCTCCCGCGCCAGCGCCTGAGGGAATCTCATCATGCACATAGCCAATAAACATTTCATCGTCAGCGGCGCGGCTTCTGGCCTGGGCGCTGCCACCGCGCAGATGCTGGTCGAGGCTGGGGCGCGAGTGATGCTGGTAGACCTCAATGGCGAGGCTGTGGCGGAAAAAGCCCGGCAACTGGGCGATCAGGCGCGCTTTGCGGTGGCCGACATCAGCGACGAACAGGCTGCCCAGGCTGCCGTGGCGGCTAGCGTCGAGGCGTTTGGCAGCGTCCACGGTCTGGTCAACTGCGCCGGTATCGTCGGTGCCGAGAAAATTCTCGGCAAGCAAGGGCCGCATGGCCTGGACAGCTTCGCCAAGGTGATCAACGTCAACCTGATCGGCAGCTTCAACCTGTTGCGCCTGGCCGCTGCCGCCATTGCCGAAGGCGACGCGGGCGAAGGCGGTGAGCGTGGCGTGATCATCAACACGGCCTCGATTGCCGCCTACGATGGGCAGATCGGCCAGGCGGCCTACGCTGCCTCCAAGGGCGCCATCGCCAGCCTGACCCTGCCGGCCGCTCGCGAGCTGGCGCGCTTTGGCATCCGGGTGATGACCATTGCTCCAGGTATCTTCGAAACGCCAATGATGGCCGGCATGAGCGATGAAGTGCGCGACTCGCTGGCTGCCGGCGTGCCGTTCCCACCGCGCCTGGGCCGTGCGCAGGAGTACGCGGCGCTGGCGCGGCACATTATCGAGAACAGCATGCTCAACGGTGAGGTTATCCGCCTCGACGGTGCGCTGCGCATGGCTGCCAAGTAAGGAGTATCACTACATGACCCTCGCCACCGATCCGATTGTCATCGTCAGCGCTGTACGCACGCCCATGGGCGGCCTGCAGGGCGACCTCAAGAGCCTCACCGCGCCGCAACTGGGCGCTGTCGCGATTCGCGCCGCAGTCGAGCGCGCGGCCATCGACGCCGGCAGTGTCGAGCAGGTGCTGTTCGGCTGTGTGCTGCCGGCGGGCCTTGGCCAGGCACCGGCGCGTCAGGCAGCGCTGGGCGCTGGTCTCGATAAAGGCACGACCTGCACCACCCTGAACAAGATGTGCGGTTCGGGCATGCAGGCCGCGATCATGGCCCATGACCTGCTGTTGGCCGGCAGCGCCGAGGTGGTGGTGGCAGGGGGGATGGAAAGCATGAGCAACGCCCCCTACCTGCTGGACAAGGCCCGCGCGGGTTACCGCATGGGGCACGGCAAGATCATCGACCACATGTTCATGGATGGCCTGGAAGACGCCTACGACAAGGGGCGCCTGATGGGCACCTTTGCCGAAGACTGCGCCCAGGCCGGCGGCTTCACCCGTGAAGCACAGGACGCCTTTGCCATCGCCTCGCTGACCCGCGCCCAGGAGGCGATCAGCCAGGGCCGCTTCGCTGCCGAGATCGTCCCGGTGGAGGTCAGCGAAGGCAGGCAGACCCGGCTGGTCAGCGATGACGAACAACCGCCCAAGGCCCGCCTGGACAAGATTCCCCAGCTGCGCCCAGCGTTCCGTGAGGGCGGTACCGTTACTGCTGCCAATGCCAGCTCCATTTCCGACGGCGCGGCGGCGCTGGTGCTGATGCGCCGTTCGCTTGCCGAACAACGCGGCCTCAAGCCACTGGCGGTGATCCATGGTCACGCAGCTTTTGCCGACACTCCGGCGCTGTTCCCGACCGCACCGATCGGCGCGATCCACGCGCTGCTCAAGCGCACGGGCTGGAACCTGGCCGAGGTCGACTTGTTCGAGATCAACGAGGCCTTTGCCGTGGTCACCCTGGCCGCCATGCAGCAACTTGACCTGCCCCACGACAAGGTCAACATCCACGGCGGCGCCTGCGCCCTTGGCCACCCGATCGGCGCGTCCGGCGCACGCATCCTGGTGACCCTGCTCTCGGCGCTGCGCCAAAACAACCTGCGCCGCGGCGTGGCAGCCATCTGCATCGGCGGTGGCGAGGCCACGGCGATGGCGGTTGAATGCCTGTATTGAGGTGAACCATGCTGGTGACTGACGAGCAACAACAGATTGCCGACGCCGTACGCGATTTTGCCCAGGAGCGCCTGAGGCCGTTTGCCGAGCAATGGGACCGCGAGCACCGCTTCCCCCGTGAGGCCGTCGAAGAGATGGCTGCGCTGGGGCTGTTCGGCATGCTGGTGCCGGAGCAGTGGGGCGGCAGCGACACGGGCTATGTCGCCTACGCCATGGCCCTTGAAGAAATCGCCGCCGGCGACGGTGCCTGCTCGACCATCATGAGTGTGCACAATTCGGTCGGCTGCGTACCCATCCTCAAGTTCGGCAGCGAGCAGCAGAAGCAGCAGTTTCTCGCGCCACTGGCCAGCGGCGCGATGTTGGGTGCGTTCGCCCTCACCGAGCCTCAGGCCGGCTCCGACGCCAGCAGCCTGAAGACCCGTGCGCGGCTGGACGGCGACCACTACGTGCTCAATGGCAGCAAGCAGTTCATTACCTCCGGGCAAAACGCCGGGGTGGTGATCGTCTTCGCGGTGACCGATCCACAGGCCGGCAAGCGCGGCATCAGTGCTTTTATCGTGCCTACCGACTCGCCTGGCTACCAGGTCGCACGGGTCGAGGACAAACTCGGGCAGCACGCGTCCGACACCTGTCAGATCGTCTTCGATGATGTCCGCGTGCCGGTTGCCAACCGCCTGGGTGAGGAGGGCGAGGGTTACAAGATCGCCCTGGCCAACCTGGAGGGTGGGCGCATCGGCATCGCGTCGCAGTCGGTGGGCATGGCCCGCGCTGCCTTTGAAGTGGCCCGCGACTACGCCCGTGAGCGGCAGAGTTTCGGCAAGGCCCTGATCGAGCATCAGGCGGTGGCGTTCCGCCTGGCCGACATGGCCACGCGAATCGCTGTGGCCCGGCAGATGGTCCTGCATGCCGCGGCGTTGCGTGATGCTGGGCGCCCGGCGCTGGTCGAGGCGTCGATGGCCAAGCTGTTTGCCTCGGAAATGGCCGAAAAGGTCTGTTCGGATGCCTTGCAGACGCTCGGTGGTTATGGCTATCTGAGCGACTTCCCGCTGGAGCGCATCTACCGCGATGTGCGGGTCTGCCAGATTTACGAAGGCACCAGCGATATTCAGCGCATGGTCATTGCGCGCAATCTTTGAAGGAGCAGCCCCAATGGCGTTCGAAACCATCCTGTTGGACATCCACGGCAAGGTCGGCCTGATTACCCTGAACCGCCCCCAGGCGCTGAACGCGCTGAATGCGCAGATCGTCGGCGAGATCAATCAGGCGCTGGACCAACTGGAAAAAGACCCGAACATCGGTTGCGTGGTACTGACCGGCTCCGCCAAGGCCTTCGCCGCTGGCGCCGACATCAAGGAAATGGCCGACTTGCAGTACCCGCAAATCTACGTCGATGACCTGTTCAGTGATGCCGATCGCATCGCCAACCGGCGCAAACCGATCATCGCTGCGGTGGCCGGTTTTGCTTTGGGCGGCGGCTGCGAATTGGCGATGATGTGCGACTTCATCCTGGCCGGCGACAATGCCAAATTCGGCCAGCCTGAGGTCAATCTTGGTGTGCTGCCGGGCATGGGTGGCACCCAGCGCCTGACCCGTGCAGTGGGCAAGGCCAAGGCCATGGAGCTGTGCCTGACTGGCCGTTTGATGGGCGCCGAGGAGGCCGAGCGTGCAGGCCTAGTAGCGCGCGTGGTGCCGCAGGCCGAATTGCTCGAAGAGGCATTGAAGGTGGCTGCCACCATCGCCAGCAAGTCGATCCCGATCAGCATGATGGTCAAGGAGAGCGTCAACCGTGCTTTTGAGGTGACCCTCAGTGAAGGCGTGCGCTTCGAGCGTCGCGTGTTCCACGCGGCATTTGCCACTGAAGATCAGAAAGAGGGCATGGCCGCCTTTGTCGCCAAGCGCGAAGCGCAGTTCAAGGACCGCTGAGGTTAAGCGGCGCTGGGTCCCAGCGCCGCTGCGTATCAGCTTGGGAAAAACAAACGCTGTGCCGCGGCCAGGGTGATCGGGCTACGGTAGACCTCGCTGAGCTGTCCGGTGGCCGGGTCGGCAACACTTTTGCCCTGGGCGTAGCGTTGGCTGGCGGTCTTCAGGTGGCCAGCGGTAAAGGCGTTGTTTTCTGCGGCCAGGCTCGGGTAGTGAAAGTGCGCGTACCAGATGACACGGTCGTTATGGCTGATGGCATATTCATCGAGATAGTCGGCCGGTCGTCCTTTGATCCTGGCCAGCAGTCGCCGGCTACCCTCGGCACGGATCCGCACTTGGCCCTGCTCCAGCAGGAATTCCAGCTCTGCGATTCTCGGCTTTTGCTGCAAGGCAGCCTGGGTCCGTAGCGTCGGCGCCTGCTTGGTCAGTTCCAAAGACAAGTCCTCGAGCGCCTTGATGACCAACGCGGAGTCGTCGTTGGCCAGGGCTTCGTCGGTCTGATTGTCGCGTGTCAGCTGTGCCTCGATGGCGTTGCGCTGGGCGTCGAGCAGGTCACGCTGATGAATGACGATTTCCTCGATTTCGACTGGCAGGTAGTTAACCGCGCTGCGGGTGTGCAGCTTGCCCAGTTCCACGCGTGAGATGTCCATCCGGGCGCGGCTTTCCTGCAGCAGGGTCTTGAGCTTTTTAGGCGTGCTGGCTGGGGTCGGCGGTCGCGCGCTAGGCTGCTCGAGCCGTACCCAGTGGGCGTCTTCGAGTTTGTAGGTCAGGGACGCCACGCTAGGGTCGGGCCCCGGTATGTCGACGAGGTTCGCGTCATTTGCGCGAGGCTGCCCTAGCAGCAGGCCGTGGTCCTGGGTTTCGATCAGCCCAGGCAGCTGTCGGCTCAGTTGCGGCACCGAACTGCTGGGCGGATAGTCGGGGTATTCCGCGAGTTCACTGCGCACGTCGGTTTGCAAGGCTGTCAGGTCTTCAATCAATTGTGCCAGCGCCAGCTTCGCTGCGTCGGCCATCGGCCGCTGCTGAAGATTGCGCACTTGCCGTGCGGCGGCGCCCAAGTGCTGGTTGATGGTCTCCAGCAGGCGTCGTTTCAGCTCGTCAGTGGCGCTGTTCAACTCGGCCAATTGCAAGCGTTGACCGACGCTGACCTGGATATTGTCCCAGCCGCGCTCCAGCCAGAACTCACCCTCGCCATCCAGTGCGCCGATCATCATCAGCCGATTGGTGCAACACTCCATGCGGATGAACCGCCAGTGTTGCGGGCTGGCGGTCACTCCCATCAGCTCCACGGCCTGCTCGAGCATGGCCTGGATGCGAGGTTGGGCGCGGCTGCTTAGTCGCACCAGCTGTTGATGCTCGGCGGTCATCACTTCGGCATTGGCGATCAACTGTTCAATCAGATGGAGCACCCGTTCGATACGCTCGTTGATGATCCGCTCATCGGCAGGGGTCAACTCGTAACCTGTCAGCTGCCGCTGGATGACTTCGCGCAACTGTGACCGCTCTGGCGTGTAGAGCCGCATCAGTGTCGCCTTGACCGACTGTTCGCATTGCAGGCGCTGGACCAGCGCACTCGCGCGCAAAAGCTTGTATTCCCTGATCGGGATGCTTTCATTGCGGTCCTTCAGGCGCTGTAGGTGATCCTTCCAGAATGCCGAAAATGCCTGCTGTTTTTCGATATAGGGCTGGAGCACCTTGGATTCATGGGTCTTGGCGGCTACCAGAGCCGCTTTGCGCAGGTAGTCCTGTTCGCGTCTGGCATGGGTCGCATCCTCGGCCAAGGACGCGTCCAACGCCTCGACTGCCTGTTCATTGAGCTGTTTCTGCTTGGCCAGGCGGTTGCCCAGCGGCATGCCGCCGTTCAGTCGCAGCTTCAGGTCGAGCTGCCAGCGTCCTGCTTCATCCCGGCGTAGCCACGGGCCAGCGGGCGCGCCAGGCGACTCGCCAGTGATACGCAGCTGGCCGCGCTCCGGGTCCACGCTGACGCCGTAGAGCTTACCTTGGAGGATTACCCACAGGCGCGCGTCGTGCAGGTACAGTCCAGCCATCGGGCCGGAGGGGATCGGAGCCCGCAGTGTCGACAGCGGCAGCTCGGCCTGCAGCGCCGTCAGCGCATCGAGATGGGCCTGGTCGAGCGTGAGGTCGGCCTTGGCCCAGGCGAAATCGAGAGGCTCGGGTACCTCGGGCGTCAGCACGATGGCGGGGGCGGGCAGCGGGGGGTCGACATGGAGCAGCGGCACTGTGGGGGGCTGCGGGTGCTCGATTTCAAGTCGGCGGCTTGCATGGCCAAAGACCAGGAATGCGACATTGATCAACAGCTCTATCCAGTCACCGGTGCGGTCTTGGCTGCTGTCGGTGTCATTGACCAAGTGCAGCAAGGCGCTCTCTGCTTGCACCAGCCAGGCAGCCGTGGCAAAGGGGCCGTCCATGATGGGCAACACGCTGTTGAGCAGCAGCCAGCCGAGCTCGCGCCAGCGTGCCCAACGGGTCTGTGCGGTGCTGCTCGAGTGAGCGAGAAAGTTCTCCAGGGTCTCTTCAACGCAGGCCTCGTAGACGCGCTTGCCGGGATCGAGGATCGGCTCTTCGCGTGACAGTGTGGCGGGGGCGGGGCGGCTGAAGGGGACGGCCCAGTCATCTTCCACTGGATAGACCAGGTGGGGCTCCTGAAAGCCGCCGTGGGCGTATACCTTGCGATCTTCTTCAGGCAGCCGTTGTAACAGGTCTTTCTGCAGTTCGCCTGGGGTACCGATGGCCACCAGCAACTCGAGCCGGTCGCTGAACTCCAGTAGCGGCTCGGCATGCAGCGGCCGGTACAGCAGGCACCGTGGCGAGACCGTGGGCGTGGCTTCGATCAACCACGCATTGAGTGGATGATCCGCAGCGGCGTCCATGCTGCGCAGCAGCCCCAACGGACGCAGGGACCAGGCACTGGGAGATTCGCAGTCGCTGCGGTTGAATACCGCCGCCACCGCCGCAACGCCCACGAGGCTGATTTGACCATCGCGCAGATGCGCGGTCATTGCCTGGGCCGGTAGCTGGTTACTCAATTGGGCCGCCAACAGATCGATGCGCACACGGCGTTTGTCGGGGTCGTCCAGCAATTCTTCGCGCAGGTGCTGCGGATAGCTCATGCCGATATCGGCCGCGCTGATCAGCTCGCGCAAGGCGGCCTCGTCAAACCATGCCGGCACGGCTTCGCCATCGTGCGCCTTGATGCTGACTCGACCAGGCCTGAGCAGGCCGAGATTGCCAATCGCCAACTCCGCAAGGGTGAACTCGACCCGATGTATGCTGCCATCGATGAACGGCGTACCCAAGGCAGGGACGGCGCTGGCAACGGTCTGATCGTTGACCACCCGTATTGCTTGCAGCGCTAGCGTCGAACCGGGGCGACGGGCCTGCACCAAGCTACTCAGGCGCTCCAGGGCGAATGCCTGGGCATCAGCCACGCCGTCCAGCCAGGTGCGGCCGCTGGCATCGCCGTAACCCTCGGCGACATCTGTCAGCAGTGCGCTGTAGGCCTTGAGGCTGTGCGGCTCGCCGTTGAGGATCCAGGACGGCAGGTGCGCGAACAACGCGGCTTGGTGATCGATTTCGCTGACGCTGCACATCTGTGCCATGCCGCTCAGGCCATCCATGCTATCGGCCAACTCTTGCGCACGGTCTGCCCCTAGATACGTGCTGCTGGCTGCGTTGATCACCTTCAGTTGCTGAGTGAGCAGGCCCAGTGCCTGGCCCTCGAAGATCGGCCGGCGTGGGGGCGTGATCTGCACGCTGGGGGCAAACGCGGACAGCCGCGCTGGCCAGTGCCCAGCGATGGCTGCGAACAGGTCGGGACGTGATCGATAGGCCAGCAATCTGCCAATCGCTGTGAACAGCACCAGTTCGCGGCTGTGCCCTTCGCCAGGGTGCTCGACGAGCAAGGCGCTGGCGAGGTTGGAGTCCAGCTGGAATCCGGCAGAGAAGTCCACCTCGAGTAGGTTCACGGCGACGCCGCTTTTGTCGGGGAGCAGGCCAGGGTGTTGATGGACCTGTGTTGCCAGCGCCAGCGCCGTTGCCGGCAAGTTACTGGTCTCACGGTTATCCTTGAGCGTGCGGGCCAACTCATCCTGCAGATAAGCGGCATACCACTGCCAGGGTGTCTGCCCCTGCGGATCGGCACTGCTCCAGAAGTCGACGATTGCCGCCTGGTGGTGTTCGATCAGCAACGGACCACACGCGTTGAGCAGTTGCTCGATCTCGTGCAGATCGACGTCGAGCGCCTGAGCAGGGTCTGTGGCTGTGTCATGACAGAGATAATCTTCATCTGGCGTCAGGTTGAGCGTGTCGCGCAGGCAGAAGCGCTCGATCACGGCTTGATGCAGCGGTCGCCTATAAGTCAGTTGCGGGTATTGGCCGACACTGACCAGCAGCAGCTCCAGCGGGTTCAGCGTGGGGTCCAGACCACGGGCCTGCCACTGACTGGCGAGCATCTGCGCGGCCGTCTCGAAAAGGCCGGGGCGTGACTGAAAACGTGTGGCGACAGCGCACGGCAGGTGGGCACTGCGAGGCAGGCGTCGGAGTAGGGTCATGACGTTACGTTCCATCGGCAGAAAACGCTCATCAAGCCATTCAGCCACGGCGGGCCAGCGTTATCAGGATGCCACCCCGCGGGTGCGGCGGTGGTACAGGGCAGCCCCCTTTACCAGCCGAATTGGCCTGAACCTCAGGCAGGCACTGGACTGCACCCAACACTTGCGCTGCGGCCGAAGCAGGCCGATTGGCGGATTCCACATGATTTCAGACAATTGCGCGGTAATCCCTGTTGCCCCATGCGACGTGGCGCCTTAGACTGCCGCCCCCTGTAAAGAGTGCCGGTTGGCGCTTGAAGAATTCCGTTGCCGACGCCAAGGCGTCGGCGACACCTGAATCGCCCAAATGCACATTTTTTCATAGAGAAATCGATGACCAAGGAACAGTTGCTGGCCATGTCGGCCGATGACTACATGAACGCTGATCAGCTGGAGTTCTTCACCCAGCTGTTGCAAGCGAT
This sequence comes from Pseudomonas sp. BP8, assembly GCF_017875955.1. GTDB lineage: Bacteria > Pseudomonadota > Gammaproteobacteria > Pseudomonadales > Pseudomonadaceae > Aquipseudomonas. The sequence continues at coordinate 2,551,653 of NZ_JAGINK010000001.1, forward strand.
GAAGGTAGATACCCACGAGCGCATCGAGCAGAGCCGCATTACCATTGAGAGCCTGGACACCCCTTCGGACCCAGCTGATGTGGCATCGGTCGAGGAAGAGCGTCACTGGCTGGTCAACGGTATCGAGCGCGACCAGCGCTTGCTGCCTCAGCTGGAGATGGCCCTGGGCCGGATCAGCGACGATAGCTTTGGCTGGTGCGAAGACAGCGGCGAGGCTATCGGCCTGCAGCGCCTGCTGATCAGCCCGACCACCAAGTACTGCATCGAAGCCCAGGAACGCCACGAGCAGATCGGCCGCCACCAGCGCCAGATCTGATCGGTCGCACCCCGCAAGGCCCCACGGAGCAATCCCTGGGGCTTTTTGCGTTTTCTCCGCCTGGGGCATTGGCTGGCGTTTGTTGCCATCGGCGCAACACAGCTGTACCGGGCTGCGCTTTTTCGGACGAAGCGGGGGGCGTATCATCAGCTAAATCGTTAGGCTGCTAATTAAGTGCTGGAGGTAAGGGTGAAAAGTCAGGTCGATGTGGCGGTGATGATTGGCTCCGGCGTGCCTGCTGCCTTGCAAGCCATGGGCAAGCGGATCTGTTGGGTGGTGCTGGTCAATGGTGAGCGCCGTGGGACAGCCTTCGCCAGCCGTGGCGAAGCCATCGAATGCCAGGCGGCCTGGGTGGCGCAGTTGGCCAGGGGCAAAGCGGCCTGACTCATTGGGCTCTGGCCGCCGAATGTGGCAGGCGGCATCTGAAGCCCTTGACCCTGCCGGTGAGGGTATCGGTCACGTGAAAAAATGCGGTACCTGCAGGGACAACGACGAAACGCGAACTGTTAATGCCGTTATTGATGCAAGAAAAGCTTTTCGGCACTCGACGGATTTCAGTGTTTTCGTGCATATTTCCCCCTGTAATGCGCTGATGATTAGCGACGGCCCATGATGCCAGGGGCCTGTTGCTATCTATTGCATCTTTACTGGCATCGCTGTTGTCAGAAATTACGCTTCCCACGAGGGAAAACTGCCGAAATCAGTCTTGTGGATTTGGCTGGCACGCCCGGGTCATGATTCCCGCCTGCGGTGTCGGCACTCTGTACAGGCATTTCGTGCACTACTTTATTAGTCTTTCAGACATCGACTTGAAATGACCGCGCCCTCCGGACACCGGATGTGGGCGCCTGTAACCGGTTTGAGGAACTCTTCATTGGCAGTCAGTACTCTGGATACTCATGCGTTGTTTGCCCTGGGCGATTTGCGTGGCAAGTTGGCCAAGCTGTTTCACGGGCGTTTTGTCTATGTGACCGAGCAAAGCCCTGAAGGCCTGTACATGGCAGAAATCGACACTGACAGTGCGTTGGTGGTCGATGATAAACAGCGCCTGGAACTCAAGGTTGGCGATCACTTTCGCGCCGCGGTACTACCCAGTCGCGAAGGGGGTAAGCTTGAACTGCGTTTTCGCGAGATCAAGTTGAATGTCTACGGCATGGGCGATTACGCCTTTGTCGCGGTGCCCGAAGGTGAGGGGATCGTGTTCCGTAATGGGCAAGGCGTGATGCTGGTGTTCGCCGCCCAGGAGCAAGTGCAGGAAGGCTTGGGCAAGCTGCTCAAGGCGGTGACCGGCAAGGTGGCCAAGTGGCGTAAAGGTGAGCTCACCACCTTCAAGGCCAGTGAATGACGCCTGACCTCCCGCCCGCCCTGGGGCGGGCGCAGTTTCACCGGCGCTATCAAGCCGAGGCTGTTGCCCAGGCCGAGCTGTTGTTGGCTCGACGCGAGGCATTGGGCAATGGCTGGCTGGCCTGGGTGGCGGGCGAGCTCTATCGACTGAGTCCGGCCGAGTACGCTGCGATGGTGCGGCGCGAGTTGGAGCGCCTGAGCCAGGCGCCTAGCGCCGGCTGAGTACGCTCGCGGTCACTCAGTTACCACGATCACCGCCACTGCTAACCTCTTCAGGTACCTTCTGGCCGGCGGCGCGCTTGCGAAACAGCGCGGCCCTGGCCAGTAGCAGGGTGGTCACCGGCACGGTGATCGAGAGCAGGATCGGGATCAGCCAGGCATGCAGGATCGGCCCTTGCTTGAGCCAGGAAAAATACAGGATCGACGCCAGGCTGACGCACCATGCACCGATGGTCGAGGCCAGTGCCGGTGGATGCATGCGTTGGAAATAGTCCTTCAGCCGCACCAGGCCGATGGCGCCGATCAGGGCGAACAGGCTGGCAGTCAGCAGCAGGCCTGCAGTGATCAGCTCAAGCCAGAGCGGTAGTTCAAGGGCTTCGGTCATTCGATCACCTCACCGCGCAGGAGGAATTTGGCCAGGGCAAACGAGCCGACAAAGCCGAACAGGGCAATCAACAGTGCGCCTTCAAAGTAGGTATCACTGGCATAGCGGATCCCCAGTACCAGCATCATCAACATGGCCAGGATATACAGGTAGTCCAGAGCCAGGACCCGGTCCTGTGCAGACGGGCCGCGAAACAGCCTGACCAGCGCCAGGGCCATGGCGATGGTGAAGATGAACAGGCTGGCGAGAATGGCGTTGGCGAGCAGGCCAGTCATTCGAAAATCTCCATCAGCGGGCGTTCGTAGGTGTTTTTGAAGTGCTCGATGAACAGCGCTTCGTCTTGCAGATCGAACACATGCAGAAGCAGTACGCTACGGTCCAGCGCCAGCTCCGACCAGACCGTGCCAGGCACCACTGTGGTGATCATGGACAGCGCGGCCAGGCCGTGGGCGTCGCGCAAGGCCAGCGGAATATGCACGAAGGCAGACTGCGGCGGCCGGCGTCCGGCGCGCAATACGCTAGCCGCTACCTGCAGGTTGGAGCTGATCACATCAACGCCCACCCGGCCAATCAGCTTGGCAATCACCCAAGGCCGGCGCACGTGAGCGTGCTGCGGGCGCAACGGTGCCATCAGGATCGGCGCGAGGATGCCCAGCAGCGCTCCCAGCAGCAGGTTGCCGGGGCTGACCGACAGGTTCAGCAGCAGCCACAGAACGAACAGCGCCAGCGACAGTAGCGGGGCAGGCAAGAATCGGTTCATGGCTGCACCTGCACGTCAAAGGTAGTCGGACCTGGCACAGGCCGTGTGGCCATCACCGCTTCGATATAGGCTTCAGGCGCCTGCAGGCTGGCCGCGGCGTCCTGGGTGTAGCGCAGCAGCGGCTCGGCCCTGAAGCTGAGGATGATGCACAAGCCCAGCAGGATCACGATGGGCAGGCATTCATAGCGACGCAACAGTGGCGACGGGCGCTCTTCTGGCTTCCAGAAACGCTGGATACCGACGCGGCCGAAGGCGATCAGCGAGGCCATGCCCGAGAGGATCAGCAGCGCCACCAGGCCCCAGCCAGCGGCAGACAGCGGTTGCTCCGGGGTATTGCCCAGGCCGAGCGGGTTGAACAGGGCGCTGATCAGGCTCAGTTTGCCGATGAATCCGGACAGGGGCGGCATGCCGATGATCAGCAGGGCGCAGGCAATGAAGCTCAAGCCAAGGAACGCCATGGTCCAAGGAATGATCTGGCCGATCACTGCTTTTTGTTCGTCATCGAGGTTGATGCCCTTGGGCGGATGCAGCGACTCCAGCGGTGAGGGCATGCCTTCATCGTCATCCAGAGGGGCCTCATTGGCCGAACGTGAGCGCTCGACCAGTTCCGCCAGAAGGAACAACGCGCACAGCGCCAGGGTCGAGCTGACCAGGTAGAACAGCGCACTGCCGGTGAGGATCGGCTGGCCGAAACCGACTGCCGCCATCAACGTGCCGGCTGAAACCAGGATGCTCAGTGCCGCCATCCGCTCCAGGCGCTGAGCGGCAAGAATCGCCACAGCGGCCACTGCCAGGGTCGCCAGCCCGCCATACACCAGCCACTCTCCGCCAAAATGCGCCGATGCGCCGGCCTGCCCGGAAAACAGCAGCGTCCACAGGCGCAACACGGCATACAGGCCAACCTTGGTCATGATGGCGAACAACGCGGCCACCGGTGCACTGGCTGAGGCGTAGGCCGGCACCAGCCAGAAGTTCAGTGGCCAGATACCGGCCTTGGCCAGGAAGGCGATGGCCAAAATCGCGGCGCCCGCGTGGAGCAGGCCGCGGTCGGCTTCAGGTACCAGCGGGACCTTCAGGGCCAGATCGGCCATGTTCAGCGTACCGGTGACACCGTAGAGCATCGCGGCACCTACCAGGAACAGCGACGAGGCAAACAGGTTGATGGCGATGTAATGCAGCCCAGCCTTGACCCGTGCCCGTCCTGAACCGTGCAGCAGCAGGCCGTAAGAGGCCGCCAGCAATACTTCGAAGAACACGAACAGGTTGAACAGGTCGGCGGTCAGGAAGGCGCCGTACAAGCCCATCAGCTGGATCTGGAACAAGGCGTGGAAGCTGGCGCCGGCACCATCCCAGCGAGCACGGGCAAACAGCAGGGCGCAGACGCCAATCACGCCGGTGAGGGTCAGCATCAGCGCCGACAAGTGGTCGACCACCAGCACGATGCCGAACGGCGCCGGCCAGTTGCCGGGCAGGTACACACCAATGGACTCGGCTTGGCCCTGGGTCCGTACCCAGGTCAGCAGAACCACGGCAATCGCCAGGCCGGCAATGCTCGACAGCAGATTCAGCTGGCCCTTGATGCGCCGGCGCTTTTCGCCCAGCAGGAGCATCACCGAGGCGGTCAGCAACGGCAGCAGGATCGGGGCAATGATCAGTTGATTCATCCAGCTCATTCGTCACGCTCCCGGCCATCGACGTGGTCGGTGCCTGTCAGCCCGCGAGAGGCCAGCATGACCACCAGAAACAGCGCGGTCATGGCAAAGCTGATGACGATTGCGGTCAGTACCAGGGCCTGCGGCAGGGGATCGGTGTAGTGCAGCAGGTCTTGGGTGACACCGTTCTTGATGATCGGCTCCTTGCCGATGAACAGGCTGCCCATGCTGAAGATGAACAGGTTGACACCGTAGGACAGCAGGCACAGGCCCATGATTACCTGATAGGTACGTGGACGCAGGATCAGCCAGACCCCGGAGGCGGCCAGGACGCCGATGGCGACTGCAATGACTTCTTCCATCAGGCGGCTCCTGTCTGGCGGGATTTAGGTGGGCTGGTCCGCTGTGGCGTGCCGGGACGATAGGCACGCACCGACTGGTGCGCCAGCGCCGTGAGGATCAGCAGGGTCGAACCGACCACCACGGTGTACACGCCGATGTCGAAGAACAGCGCGCTGGCCACATGCACGTCACCCAGCAGCGGCAGGTGCAGGTGGGCGGTATGGGTGGTCAGGAACGGGTAGCCGAGCAGCATCGCCCCGGCGCCGGTGAGGGTGGCGCAGAGCAGGCCGGTGCCCATCCAGCGCAGGGGACGCAGGCTCATTTGCGCCTCGACCCACTGCGTGCCGGCGACCATGTACTGCAGAATGAACGCCACCGACATCACCAGGCCTGCGACGAAACCGCCGCCCGGCTGGTTGTGACCGCGCATGAACAGGTACATCGACACCAGCAGGGCGATCGGCAGCAGCAGGCGTACCAGCGCCGCCGGGACCATCATGAAGCCCAGTGCGGTATCGGTGGCATGCCTTGGGTTGATCAGGTCAGTGACCACGTCGGGTGCCAGCTGGCGTTGCTGGGCGGGCAGCTGCATGCTCTCTTTCGGAGGGCGGAAGCGGCGCAGCAGGGCAAACACGGTCAAGGCCACGGCGACCAACACGGTGATCTCGCCCAAGGTATCGAAGCCACGGAAGTCCACCAGCATCACATTGACCACATTGGTCCCGCCGCCTTGGGGCAGTGCCCGGCTGAGGTAGAACGAGGAGATGTCGTTGGGCGTGGGACGGGTCAGCATGGCGTACGACAGCAAGGCCATGCCGCCGCCGACCAGGGCCGCCAGGAGCAAGTCGCGCAGACGCCGCAAGCGAGCCCGCTCGAGACTGCCGGGCAGCGGCGAGACGCCTTCGATTCGCCGCGGCAGCCAGCGCAGGCCGAGCAGGATCAGCACGGTGGTGACCACTTCCACAGCCAGTTGGGTCAGGGCCAGGTCGGGGGCCGAGAACCAGACGAAGGTAATGCAGGTCATCAGGCCGCAGACGCTGACCATGATCAATGCCGCCAGACGATGGTACTTGGCCTGCCAGGCAGCGCCGATGGCGCAGGCAATGGCGATCAACCAGAGCGCGACGAACACCCCGGAGCCGGGGATCTTGGGTCGATCACCCCAGCTCAGGCCGCTGTACAGCAAGGGCGTGAGGCCGGCAATGAACGCCGCCAGCACCAGCATGAACAGCTGCTTCTGCAGGCGCCGGGTGGTCAGTATGGATTCGATGCGGCGGGCCATCAGCATCAAGCGCACCAGACCATGCTCGAACAGGCGCTTGCCGTTGAAGCGCTCGATCAGTGGCGGGTAGGGGAAGCGGCCCATGCGCAATTGCTTGCGCAGCAGCAGGTAAAGCACCACGCCGCCGCACATGGCCACCAGGCTCATGATCAAGGGTGCATTCCAGCCATGCCAGATCGCCAGGCTGTACTCGGGCAGGGTCCCGCCGACCACGGGCAAGGCCGCAGCGGCCAGCAGCGGGCCGACCGACTGCGCGGGGAAGATTCCCACCACCAGGCAGGTCAATACCAGCAGTTCAACCGGCGCGCGCATCCAGCGTGGGGGTTCGTGCGGTGTGTGTGGCAGATCCTGGGCGGTGGGGCCGAAGAACACATCGACGGTGAAGCGCAAGGCATACGCCACGCTGAAGGTGCCGGCCAGGGTGGCAATTACCGGCAGGGCGGCTTCAACCCAGGCTGTGGAGGTGATGAACACCGTTTCAGCGAAGAACATCTCCTTGGACAGGAAGCCGTTCATCAGCGGTACACCGGCCATCGAGGCGCTGGCGACCATGGCCAGGGTCGCCGTGTAGGGGACCAGCCGGATCAGCCCGCTGAGGCGGCGAATGTCGCGGGTACCGCTCTCGTGGTCGATGATCCCTGCAGCCATGAACAGCGACGCTTTGAACGTTGCATGGTTGAGGATATGGAACACTGCGGCGACTGCCGCCAGTGGGCTGTTGAGGCCAAGCAGCAAGGTAATCAGGCCGAGGTGGCTGATGGTCGAGTACGCCAGCAGGCCTTTCAGGTCGTTCTGGAACATCGCGGCAAACGCGCCCAGCAACAGGGTGATGGCGCCGGCACCGCCGACGATCCAGAACCACTCCTCGCTGCCGGACAAGGTCGGCCAGAGCCTGGCCAGGAGAAACACCCCGGCCTTGACCATGGTCGCCGAGTGCAAATAGGCCGATACCGGTGTCGGCGCCGCCATCGCGTGTGGCAGCCAGAACTGGAAGGGGAACTGCGCGCTCTTGCTTAGCGCGCCGATCAGGATCAAGGGCAGCAGTACCGGGTACAGCGCGTGCTGACGAACCGCCTCACCGGACGCCAGGACCTTGTCCAGGTCATAGCTGCCGACCACGTGGCCGAGCAGCAACGCGCCCACCAGCAGGCACAGGCCGCCGGCGCCGGTGACCATCAGCGCCATGTAGGCGCCGCGGCGGGCATCGGCGCGGTGGTGCCAGTAGCCGATCAACAGGAACGAGAACAGGCTGGTCAGTTCCCAGAAAAATACCAACTGGATCAGGTTGCCGGAGATCACCAGGCCCAGCATCGCCCCCATGAATGCCAGGAAGAACGCGAAAAAGCGCGGGACCGGGTCTTGCGGCGACATGTAGTAGCGGGCGTACAGCGACACCAAGGTGCCGATACCCAGCACCAGCAGCGAGAACAGCCAAGCGAAGCCGTCCATGCGCAAGACCAGGTTCAGGCCGAGGCTGGGCAGCCAGAGGAACTCCTCGCGGATTACGCCGCCATCGGCAATCTGCGGGTACATCAATGCCACCTGGACGGTGCCGACCAGGGCTACGAGTCCCGCAAGAATGGACTCGGCGTTTCGGGCATTGTGCGGCAGTACGGCCGCCAGGCAACTGCCCAGGAACGGCAGAAGCAATAGCACTATCAAAGACATAGCGACCTAATCTGGGGGAGTTTGCCAAGGATGATACGTGCCGATGGGTTGATCACCAACACGTAAGCTGTCGCAGAATCCTACAAAAACGGTGTGACAAGCTGTTTTTTTATAACAGTTTTTTACAAAGCATAGTTGCCGAATGCCGCTTTATCGTCCCGAATCGCCTTCGCGGGGCGCAATAATTGCCTGCTCAGCTTCGCTGCGGGCGCGGCGAATCTTCAGTTCGCTGACCACGACCGCAAGTACGATCAGCAGCCCGCCGAGCAAGGCGATGCCCGGCAAACGCTCCCCGGCGATGCGCCCAACTACCCCGGCCCAGACCGGTTCGCCGGCATAGATCAGGGTTGCACGGGTTGGCGAAACCGACTTTTGCGCCCAGTTCATCGCCACCTGAATGATCGCGCTCATCAGGCCCAGGCCAATCGCGCTGGTGAGTAGCAACCAGGAAAAATTGGGCAGTTGCTCTTGGGTTGGCACGATCATCAGGAACGCCAGCGCCGACGCGGTAGCCAACTGCACCACGGTGACCCGGCGCACGTCGACCTGGCCGGCGTAGCGGCTGATCAGGATGATTTCGCCAGCAATCGCCACCGCACTGACCAAGGTGACCAGCTCGCCTTCGCTGAAGTGCAACCCACCCGCGGTCGGCCCAGCCAACAGCATCAGGCCGACAAACGCCAGGCAGATACCGATGCTCGGCATCAGCCCAGGGCGTCGTCCCAGCACGAGCCATTGCAACAGAGGCACGAACGGCACATAGAGGGCGGTGATGAACGCTGATTGGCTGCTGTTGATGGTTTGCAGGCCCATGGTCTGCAGACCATAGCCAAGCATGATCGTCACGCCGATCAGCACGCCGGCCTTCAATTCGGTGAGGGTCAGACCCGGCAGTGCGCGCGCCGATACGACGCCTACAAACAATGCCGCAGCCGCAAAGCGCAGGCCGACAAAGAACATCGGCCCACTGACGCTCATGACATTGTGGACGATCAGAAATGTGCCGCCCCACAGCATGGTAATGAACACCAGGACCAGTTCGGCCTTGCTCAGGCGAAAGGACACAGAGGTCTGGGGGCTGTTGGAGGGTTGGCTCATGGTCTTGCACACTCGGCAGGGGCGGCGCACAATCGCCGCAAAATTGTGCAGTATACTGCGCAGCCCCTAAAAGTGAGCAATATAGTGCACAAAAATTCTGCGCACCGCGCCTCGGTTCTTCAGCATGTCAGCCAGAATGTGCGCCACCTGCGCAACCTGGCCGGATTGAGCCAGACCACCCTGGCGCAGCGTTCGGGTGTCAGTCGACGCATGCTGGTGGCGATTGAGGCGGGCGAGAAGAACGTCAGCCTGACCACCCTCGATCTGATTGCCGAAGCGCTGGGCGTGGTTTTCAGTGCGTTGATCCAGGCCCCCGACCAACGTGACCTCAGTCGTATCAATGAACTGGCCTGGGCCGGCGAGCAGCCCGGCAGCAAGGCTGTGCTACTGGGCACCAGCCCGGCGCGGCGCGAAGTAGAGCTGTGGGAATGGACCCTGGCCCCGGGCGAGTGCTATGCCAGCGAAGCGGACGCCGACGGCTGGAGCGAGCAGATCTACGTCGCTGACGGCAGCCTGACCCTGATTATCGAGGGGCAGCAGCACTGCCTCGGCACGGGCGACTTCCATGTCTTCCCAAGCAACTGCAGCTATGCCTACCGCAATGACGGCGATCTGCCGGTGCGCTTCGTGCGCAATGTAGTGATCTGACCGCCGGCGCGAGATGTGGGCAGGGGTCTCCGGATCACTCGCGAAAGCTGGGTATTGTTTTTCAGCGAGAAGCTGACGAATCCGATGGGTGCGGCCCAGGTCCGACCTCTGCCAGGCGATCGTGGTGATTGCGCAGCGGGCACTCCTTCAACGACATGCAGCCACAACCAATGCAGCCATCGAGTTGGTCACGCAGTACGCTCAAGGCTTGTATGCGTTGGGTGAGGTCTTCGCGCCAGCGCGCGGACAGGCGCTGCCAGTCCTCGGCGCTGGGGGTGTGTTCAAGAGGGAGGCTGGATAGCGCCTGGGCGATGTCCGCGAGAGGAATACCCAAACGTTGGGCCATCTTGATCACGGCAATTCGACGCAGCATAGCCCGCAGGTAGCGGCGCTGGTTGCCAGCGTTGCGCGTACTGTGGATCAGGCCTTTGGTTTCATAGAAGTGCAGGGCGGTGACCGCCACCCCACTTCGGCTGGCCAATTGGCCGACGCTGAGCAGACGCTCGTCGATGCTGGGTGGCGTGCGCGGCATGCAAATCAATCCTTGACCTTGAGTTAGCTCGAGGTTTTACCCTGCCGGCCATCACTGCTGCAAGTATCCATTGCAAGGAGACCGCTAATGGTAGCCAACCTGAATTCACTGTGGTTCACCCAGATGATCGAGTATGAGGTTCCCGCTGCACGGCAGGCAGCGCTCGCCGAGGCGCTGGTCCAGCGCAGCGAGCAGGTGGCCGCGCGTTGCGCCGGGTTGCTGGGGGTCAGCATTCAGGCCAGTGACGACGGCAGCCGGGTCCTGCAGTACCTGCAGTGGCGATCACGCCAGGAATGGGTGGCAGCGACCTCCAGCTTTGGCGAAGAGCCGTTTCTCGACTTGCTGCGTCAGCACCAGGCCAGGGGCGTGACCTTCGCGGCCTACCAGGCGCTGCGCAGTCTGGTGCGCAGCGCCGAGGACGGCTTGCATTGCGAGGTCGGCGAGCGTCAGGCATACCACGGCGCATAGTGCGGGTAGCGGTCCAGGCGCGCACCAATGACCATCTCGCCGATCCATGCGGTAAGGATCGCACTGTAGGCTTTCTGACTTTGTTCACTGGACAGGGCATGGTCAGCGCCGTCGACGGTACGGTGGGTCAGCGAGTGGGCGCTGACGAACGCCGAGCGGTAACTCATCAGGGTGGTGTGTGGAACGTAGTCGTCTTGCTCTGACTCGACCAGCAGTACGTCGCCGGCAAACTCGGCGCAAGCCGCCAGCGCGCGGTTGTCAGAGGGGCCGAGTTGGCGCCGGCGGTAGTCGTTCAGGCGCTTGCGGTCGAGGGCCTGCTTGGGCAGGCTCCACTCGTCGTCCCAGTACAAAGCCGGGACCCTGAGGGCGAGCCACTTGACCGGGCGTTGCAGGGTTAGCAGGGTGGCCAGGTAACCTCCATAACTGCTGCCAATGATCGCGATTGCACCCGGGTCCACCGCCGGGTGGCTGACGAGCCGGTCGTAGGCAACCAGCAGGTCGTCGAGATTTTGCTCGCGCGTCACGCTCAGCCGTTGGCTCTCGGTCTTCTCATGGCCGCGCAGGTCGAAGGTCATGCACACACAGCCCAGGCCAGTGATCTGCCGGGCGCGTGCCAGGTCGCGTTGCTGGCTACCACCCCAGCCATGCACGAATAGAATCCCTGGCATCTTGCTTCCTGGGCTTACCAGGGTGCCGGCAATGGTCTCGCCCTGGACCTGTAGCTCGACGCTTTCACTCTGAATGCCCATGCTCGCGGATCCGTGCGTACTTGCTGAATTGTCCGAGTTCACTGTCGTTCCCCTGGTAGAAGAGTGTGGCGTCTGCGGGCAGCTCGGGCGTGCCGAACACTTCGTGACTCGACGCGCGCACGCGTTGCAGTGTCGGGTCGTCGGCGAATGCCTGCAGGGCGAGAATTTCCGCGCTGCTCGCGCCGCCAAGTCGCCAGGACTGCTCAAGTACTCCGCTGCGAAGGTGGTTGTGCTGATCAAGGCCGCGGGCAATGTCGTAATTGCGCCGGGAGGCGACAAAACCAGGAAAGTGCCGCTCGGCAGCGGCTTCGTACGCCATGGCCTGATTGATTGCCAGGCGTACCGAGTCCTCCAGCGGCAATTGCAGAAGGCTCAGGTAATCTCCGCGTACCACCACCAGGTCGGATCCGCCATATACCTCGATACCTTGGTGATCATGGGTCAGGCTCTGGGTGCCGTGGTAGCTGCAGGTCAGGCCGGCAACGCGTACCTGGCCGACACTGAAAGTCTCGACGTTATCAAGGTTCTCTTCCAGTACCAGCCCCCATAGGGCGAGGTTCTGTTGGTCGATGCTGGCCAGCAAGGGTTCAAGTTGATCAAGCTGCTCGATCACCTGTTGTCCGCGTCCGGCGGTGGCCTGGACCGGTTTGATCCGCACCGCACCCTCGGGTAACAGCAGTTGCGCCGCACGACGGGCATCGTCCTTGCTGAAGACGGTGTAGCCCTTGAGCAGGGCATCACTGGCCTGGCGGGCGAAATCGTCGGTCCAGCCGGGTGGGTAGCTGCCATTGGCAGGTAGTGGATGAGAAATCGCCTTGGTCGCCATGTAAGGATGGCTGACCATGCCGCCAAACAGGTCACGTTCACTGTTGATGCCGAGTGGCTGGTAGCGTTGCGGGTCGATCAGGGTTTCGGTAGGCATATAGTAGTAGCAGTCGCTGGCCTGTGGCGGCTGCTCGGGCTGTGCTCGGCCAATGCCCAGCAGACCAGCGAGGGCATCCGCCAGCTTGAGGTGGGTAGCGTGCTCGTGATCGGGTGTGCGCTCGCGGGTGTCAAGCAACACCACTGCGCTGTGCAGCTCTCGGGAACGGGGCATGGTTGATCTCGTCCGCAGGGAGTGTATGGAGTGTGAAGCCACGGCGGCGGCGAAGTTCAGCGTGCTTGATCAGCGGTTGCCGGGCGCAGCTCGGCTGTTCCATTATCGTCCCCTTGATAGTTGAAGATGTGATCGCAGGAGTGCGCATGAACAGTCAGTCGCCGATTCAGCAACGCGTGCCAGTGCGCCTCGCGCATGTGCGTGACGTAATGGTCAAAGAAGGGGTGGATGCCCTGCTGGTACCCTCTGCGGATCCACACCTCTCCGAGTACCTGCCCGGCCATTGGCAGGGGCGTCAGTGGTTGTCCGGCTTCCAGGGTTCGGTTGGCACGCTGGTGGTAACAGCGGATTTCGCCGGGCTGTGGGTCGACAGTCGCTACTGGGAACAGGCAGAAAAAGAATTGGCAGGTACTGGTATCGAGCTGATGAAGTTGATGCCGGGGCAACCAGGTGTTTTCGATTGGCTGGGTGAGCATGTCACTCGGGGTGGTAGCGTTGCGGTGGACGGTGCAGTCCTGGCGCTAAGCGCCTCCCGCCAGTTAGTGCAGAGTCTGCAAGCTCGCTCGGTGCGGTTGCTCACCGACAGGGACCTGCTCTGCGGGATATGGGACGCACGGCCTGCGCTGCCCGGCAATCCGGTCTACCAGCATCTGGCGCCGCACGCCACGGTCACCCGTGCGGAGAAATTGCTGGACCTGCGCCGCACGCTGCAAGAGAAGGGCGCAGACTGGCATTTGATCTCCACCCTCGACGACATTGCCTGGTTGTTCAATTTGCGGGGCAGCGATGTTTCCTATAATCCGGTGTTCGTATCCTTTGCGCTGATTGGCAAGGAGCAGGCGTTCCTGTTCGTCGGCCTCGACAAGATTGATCAGCACCTGCGTCAGGTGCTGTCGGTGGACGGTATAGAAGTGCGTGACTACGCCGAAGTGGCGCAAGCCATGGCTGCCATCGCCGCGGGCAGTCGTCTGCTGATCGACCCGGCGCGGGTCACCTGTGGCGTGCTGGATGTCCTCGATTCGCAGGTGTCACTGCTTGAGGGGGTCAACCCGACAACCTTGAGCAAGTCGCGTAAAGGTGAGCGCGAGCTGACGCACATCCGTCAGGTGATGGAACAGGATGGCGCAGCGCTCTGCGAGTTCTTTGCCTGGTTCGAAGCCAGCCAGGGCTCGCAAGTCATTACCGAGCTCAGCGTTGATGAGCAATTGAGTGCGGCTCGCGCCCGCCGGGCAGATTTTGTTTCGCTGAGCTTCGCTACCATTGCCGCTTTCAATAGCAACGGCGCGATGCCGCACTACCGTGCGACCGAGCAATCCCATGCGGTGATCGAGGGCGATGGCCTGCTGTTGATCGACTCTGGCGGGCAGTACCTTGGTGGCACCACTGACATTACCCGGATGGTTGCGGTCGGCACCCCAACCCTGGCACAGCGCCAGGACTGCACTCGGGTGCTCAAAGGCATGATCGCCTTGTCACGGGCCAGCTTCCCCCGCGGCATCCTGTCACCGCTGCTTGATGCCATTGCGCGCGCCCCGATCTGGGCCGATCAGGTCGATTATGGCCACGGTACCGGGCATGGCGTGGGTTACTTCATGAATGTTCACGAGGGGCCGCAGGTCATTGCCTATCAGGCGGCGACCACACCGCAGACTGCCATGCAGGCGGGGATGATCAGCTCGATCGAGCCGGGGACCTATCGGCCTGGGCAATGGGGCGTGCGGATCGAGAACCTGGTGGTCAATCGCGAGGTCGGCAAGAGCGCCTTCGGCGATTTCCTGGCTTTCGAGACTCTGACGTTGTGCCCGATCGACACCCGCTGTCTGCTGCCAGAGTTGTTGAGTCAGGAAGAGCTGAATTGGCTTAACGACTATCACCACCAGGTACGCTCGCGCCTGGCTCCGCTGCTCGCGGGTGACGCGTTGGCCTGGCTCATGGCACGTACGGCGTCGATCTGAACGGCGGCACCATGAACAAGGGCAGCTCGTGGGCTGCCCTTTGTTTTGGTCTATTTGCAGATGACGATCATGCTGCGGCTGGTGTAGCCGGCGGGGTTGATCCCGAAGAGGTAGTCGCCGGGCTCTTCGTCGCTATCGCCCGAGCGGGCAACGACCCTAAAGCCGCGGCTGCCACAGGCGGTTGCCGCCTTGCTGTTGCACTTCTCCCATGAGGAGGAGAGGCCGGAGCAATTGATATGCAGACCCTTTTTCCCCCGCTTGACCTCGGTTTTCGCGGTAGCGGCGCACCCGGCAATGGCCAGGATGGCCAGGATGAGCAAAATACGTTTCATTCCTGTCCTTAAATGAGGGGGCGACCACATGCCTGCCCCGTCGTCATCGCTTCGATTGCTTCCTGAGATGTCCCTGTCGTCCGTGTCCGGCACAGTAGATAGCGTAATCTTTATGATTTTGTGACAGCTTAATCAGCGCGGCGAATGGGTACAACCGCAAAACGCCGTCTCAAATGAAAATATTTCTCATATCAGTCGGCGGCTACCGCTGGCGCGGTGTCTTTGCGCATGGACAGCGTGGCGCCTACCGAGGCGGTGATAATGGCGCCGATCGCCAGCCACTGCGCCTCGCTCAATACCTCGCCCAGAAACAACAGCCCGGAAAGAGCGCCGAATGCAGGCTCGATGCTCATCAGCGTACCGAAGGTGCGTGCCGGCATGCGGGTCAGGGCAACCATTTCCAGGCTATAGGGCAGGGCAGTGGAAAGCACCGCCACCCCCAGCGCTATCGGAATCAGTGCAGGGTTGAGCAATGCACTGCCAGCATGTACGACACCGATCGGCGCCACGAACAAGGCTGCGATCATGACCCCTAGCGCGGCGGTCTGAATACCGTTCTCGGCGCCGGCCTTCTGCCCATAGAGGATATACAGTGCCCAGCAGACACCGGCGCCGAGCGCATAGCTGGCGCCTACCAGGTCGATGGCGTTATCCGTCTGGCCGATGGGGATCAACAGCAGCAGGCCGGCGACCGCCAAGGCGATCCAGACAAAGTCCAGCGCTCGTCGTGAGGCCAGGATCGCTACGGCCAACGGGCCTGTGAACTCGAGTGCCACGGCGATTCCCAGTGGGACGCTGCGCAGGGACATATAGAAGAGGAAGTTCATCCCGCCTAGCGCCATCCCATAGATAATCACGCTGCGCCATGTGCTGCTGTTCATGCGCGCTCGCCACGGGCGTAACAGAAGCAGCATGATGATGCTGGCAAATACCAGGCGCAGCGTAGTGGTGCCCTGCGCCCCGACCAAGGGGAACATGCCCTTGGCCAGTGAAGCGCCAGAC
>NZ_JAGINK010000001.1:2572500-5732500 GCF_017875955.1 Pseudomonas sp. BP8
TTTGGCACCTCGATGTCGGCTCATCACATCCTGGGGCTGAAGCCGGTCCCAAGGGTATGGCTGTTCGCCATTTAAAGTGGTACGCGAGCTGGGTTTAGAACGTCGTGAGACAGTTCGGTCCCTATCTGCCGTGGACGTTTGAGATTTGAGAGGGGCTGCTCCTAGTACGAGAGGACCGGAGTGGACGAACCTCTGGTGTTCCGGTTGTCACGCCAGTGGCATTGCCGGGTAGCTATGTTCGGAAGAGATAACCGCTGAAAGCATCTAAGCGGGAAACTTGCCTCAAGATGAGATCTCACTGGGATCTAGAATCCCCTAAAGGGCCGTCGAAGACTACGACGTTGATAGGTTGGGTGTGTAAGCGCTGTGAGGCGTTGAGCTAACCAATACTAATTGCCCGTGAGGCTTGACCATATAACACCCAAGCAATTTGCTAGCGCGAATTGCGGTGGTGAAGACGAAACAGCTGAAAATTCGCACCATCACAAATCACATATCCGAATTCGCTGGGCTGTCCATCTGGACATTCTGGCTACAGAATTTCTTGACGACCATAGAGCATTGGAACCACCTGATCCCATCCCGAACTCAGTAGTGAAACGATGCATCGCCGATGGTAGTGTGGGGTTTCCCCATGTGAGAGTAGGTCATCGTCAAGATTCATTTCGCAAAACCCCTATCTGCGCAAGCAGGTAGGGGTTTTGTCTTTGTGCGCTGAAAAAGGGACAGCAGTGCTACCTATCCGCGTGCCAGTTCCATCAGATGCGCCATAGCTTCTTCACTCTTCAGCACTAGTACATCCCCCACCAGCGAATCCAACACCACCTCCGCCGTATTACCAATCAACGCTCCTGAAATTCCAGTGCGGGCAACCGTGCCAATTACCGTCACCACTGCATCACAGGTTTTCTCGGTATAGGGAATCAATACATCCGCTGGGCCTTCCGCGATGTGCAGTCGCTCATCACTGATATCGAACTCGGCCTGGAACGCACTGCAGGCGTCACGGTAATGCTGCTCGATAGAGTCCTTGTTCTGGTAGACCGGATCCGCTGCCGAGAGCATAGGTGAGGGGTGTGCGCTGATCACGTGCAGGTTGCCCTTTGCCAGGCCGGCAATGGCATAACCGTGATCGATGATGCTGGCATGCAGTAAGCGGTGCGCTTCGTCATGATTGCCCACATCCACTGCGGCCAGGACCACTCCGCCGGTCCAAGGTCGCTCGCTCTTGACCATCAGCACCGCACATGGGCACTGACGTAACAGTTTCCAGTCACTCGGGGTCAGCAGCGCCTTTTTCAAGGGGTTGTCCGGCCTATGCTCCTTGATGACCAGCTCACACCCTTCCTGTTGTTGTACGTCGACGATCGACTCGTGCAGGGTCTCGTGCCATGTCTGCTCATGGCTCACGTTGTCATAGCCATCGTCGTGCAGCTGGCTGGCCAGCAGGCTCAGCAGCGCGCCATGGTCCTGCTTCTTGTCACACATCAACAGGTGCAGGCGGGCGCCGGTCACGCCGGCAATCAGTTTTGCCCTGGTCAGGGCGCGGCTATGAGCGTGATCAGGGTCGAGTACGACCAGAATGCTACGAACGGCTTGCATGGGCATGACCTCCCGTTGGATGTTTGGCCTGGCTGACTATAGTCGGCGTCCCTGTCGGTACCGCTTGACGTGTATCAAGCATAGTCGCTGGTGATCGCCACAAGCCCCGGTATAATCGCCGACCCTGCCGTTGTTCAGTCATTGTGAGCTTATGTCCCTGATTCCCGAAGTCGACGCCTTTCTAGGTTGCCGCACCCCTGATGCCTGGATCGAAGCAGCGCTTGCCGACCAGGAGACGTTGCTGATCGACCACAAGAACTGCGAGTTCAAAGCCGCCAGCACGGCTTTGAGCCTTATTGCCAAATACAATACTCATCTCGACCTGATCAACATGATGTCGCGCCTCGCTCGAGAGGAGCTGGTCCATCACGAACAGGTGCTGCGCCTGATGAAGCGACGTGGCGTGCCGTTGCGTCCGGTTTCGGCAGGACGCTACGCTTCAGGGCTACGCCGTCTGGTGCGTGCCCATGAGCCGGTGAAATTGGTGGATACCTTGGTGGTAGGGGCGTTCATAGAGGCGCGCAGCTGTGAGCGTTTCGCCGCGCTTGTACCGCACCTGGACGAAGAACTCGGCAGTTTCTATCACGGATTGCTGAACAGTGAAGCCCGACACTTCCTGGGCTATCTGAAACTCGCCCACCAATACGGCGAAGAGGCAGACATCGCCCGCGTGGTGGTGAAAGTGCGAGAGGCGGAAGCTGAGCTGATCTGCTCTGCTGATCAGGAATTGCGCTTCCATAGCGGTATTCCGCTGGCCCGAGCTGTGTGAGTCGTGCCCGGTGCCAGCGGAGCCACAGTGGCTTAGTGGCGGCGTCCGAGCAGCAGACCAATCACCAGCCCGAACCCGGCAGAAACCGCCACGGTTTGCCATGGATGGCCGCCAATGTAGTCCTGGGTGGCATCAACCACCGGTTGTGCGCGGTCACGCACGGAGCCTGCTGCCTCGCGTGCTTGTCGCAGCTTGAGGCTGATCTGTGCGCGCAGCGTGTCGGCCTCTTCGCCGACCAGCGATGCACTTTGTTCCAGTAGGCGCTCAGACTCATCGATCAACGACTGCAGTTCGCTGAACACTTGATCCTTGATCTGATCAGTATCGGTTTGCGTGGCAGATTTCCTGGCCATTAACACGTCCTCGTCGATTGGGTAGATAGAACAATGGATACCGGTGAGCGCGGAAAGTTGCGCTGGCGTTCCGACCAACTGCTGCAACAGTGTAAGATAGCGCCCAATTTCACGCGGTAAGGTAGATCTTCATGAGTTTCAATCTGGCCAACAGGAGCTTCGAGGAACGGGCGCAGATCGAAGCGGAAAAGGCCCGGCTTTTCGAGTACTGGCAGGGCAACCTGGGCAAGGCAAAAGCGGAAGCTGGCCGGCTGATCTCGGAAAAGTCACGGCGCAAGGGCAAGTGGGCTGAATGGGTCCGCGCCGAACTTGAAGGCATGAATCCCCCGGAGTTTGCCAAGATGGTCCGCAGCGAAGTCAACAAGATGATGGCCGCTGCCAACGCTGGCCGCTGAGCATCATCGCCTCACCCGCTCAAGGGGTACCCTGGGGTAGATTGAGTTTGCCCTGATCGGTGAAGCGTACGGTGCCCAGCAGGCCGCCTGCCAACTTGCCTCGCAGTACGTACGGCAGCCCTTGCAGGGATTGCACCTGGCTCAGGCCATAAGCCTGGCGCAAAAAGGCAAAGGCAGTAACGCTGACCGGCACCACGATCACGGTTTCATCGTACCGCCCAATATGCCCGCGCTGGTCACTGACGCCCGCCGCCAACGGTTGGCCGTTTACCTCAAGGTTGAGCGCAACGCCATTGAAATCGACGGCGTTCTCGTTGGGGTTCTGCACGCGTATCTTCACCGCCATGCGCAGTTCCAGTTCCTGCCCGGGCAGTGGCTCAATGCCAATTACGCTGATGTTCAGTGGATCGTGCGCCTGAAACAAGGCGCAGGCGTTGATCACACTGGCCAGCAGGACTACCAGGCAGAGACGTAGGTGACGCTGTAGGCGCGGGGTCATTCAGGCAGCCTTCTGGTACGGAGCAAGTCATCAGTGTGGCAAATGCCCGTCGACGATGAAAGGATGGCGCTAGTTCGACTGTAATGATGACCTTGCCATCGGGAACCAGTGCTCACCGCAGCCTGTTCACGTTGTAGCTTTCAGACACATGAGGAATTACCTCTCTAGGATTTCGCACTTTTCCTACGAACCTGTCGCGCCTTAGGCTATCCAACGCTTGAGCGCGGCTTTTCGTGCGGGGAGGTGAAGCATGAACTCTACACTGCCAGTCCTGGCCCTCGGCCTGTTCCTGAGCCTGCCGCTGCCTGCCGCGCTGGCTCAGCCGCCTTTGCTCGCGGCCAGTGACAGCAACCCGTACAACAGCCCGATCCAGCGCGCCAACCCTAATAGCCGTCAAGGCAGCGTGCCAGCTACGCCTCCCGTGCGCGGGCCATCTACCCAGCCGATGCCGCGCCCGCCAACCCTCGACAACCGGGGTATCGGCAATGGCGACAATCTGCGCCGGCAACAACAGACACCCCGCCTGGAACCCACCCGGCCACCCCGCGACAGCCAACGCGCGCCGTGAGCCCCACTGACTGGAAGGAACCGTGCATGACACGACGAACCTGGATGACCACTCTGGCCGCGGCGGCATTACTGCCGGTACTGGCCCATGCCGCATCCGAGCAGCGCTTGCCCAGCGAGGAAGGCCAACTCACCGTGAACACCGTTGCTGATGGCCTGCGCAACCCGTGGGCCCTGGCGTTTCTGCCGGGTAGCAAGGACATGCTGGTCACCGAGCGCAGCGGCAACCTGCGCGTGGTGACTGCTGAAGGCAAGGTCGGGCCGCCGCTGTCCGGTGTCCCCAAGGTGTGGGCAGAGGGGCAGGGTGGACTGCTCGATGTGGTGCTTTCCCCGGACTTCGAGAAGGACCGCACGGTCTATTTGTCGTTTGCCGAAGAGGGCAGTGATGGCAAGGCCGGCACAGCGGTGGGTCGCGGGCAGCTGTCCCAGGATCAGGCCCGGCTCGACAACTTTTCGGTGATTTTCCGCCAGATGCCAAAGTTGTCCGAGGGTAATCACTTCGGATCGCGGCTGGTCTTCGATCGCAACGGCTACCTGTTTATTGCCCTCGGCGAGAACAATCAGCGGCCCACCGCGCAGGATCTGGACAAACTGCAAGGCAAGATCGTGCGTATTCTTCCCGATGGGGAAGTGCCCAAGGACAATCCGTTTGTCGGCAAGGACAACGTCCGCCCTGAGATCTGGTCATTTGGCCACCGTAACCAGCAAGGAGCGGCGCTCAACCCTTGGACCGGCAAGCTTTGGACCAACGAGCATGGCCCGCGTGGGGGCGACGAGATCAATATCCCGCAGGCGGGCAAGAATTACGGCTGGCCCATCGCGACCCACGGCATCAACTACTCCCTGCTGCCAATTCCCGAGGCCAAGGGCAAGCATGTGGACGGTATGGTGGACCCACACCATGTCTGGGAGAAGTCCCCGGGCATCAGCGGCATGGCCTTTTATGACCGGCCCACTTTCAAGGCGTGGGACCATAACCTGTTCATCGGAGCCCTGGCGACTCAGGAGCTGATTCGCCTGCAGCTTGATGGCGACAAGATCGTTCATGAAGAGCGTCTGCTTGGCGAATTGAAAGCGCGCATTCGCGACGTGCGGGTTGGACCGGATGGGTATCTGTATGTGCTGACCGATGCCAAGGACGGAGCTGTATTGAAGGTCGGCCTCAGCGAAACTCAATAGATGCGGCGCGGTTACCGTCGTCTTTGCGGGTCAAACCCACGAAGACATCGGCAAGTGCACTCTAAAAACGGCATGATGGCAGCACACTTTGCCACTGCATGGCGCTACTTAGGCTACTGATTCGCGCATGTCTCCTGCCTCTCTCTACCAACAAGCCCTGGCCGAACAGGGCTTCGTTGCTGATCCTGCCCAAGCCGAGGCGGTTACAGCTCTGCAAGCCTGCTATGAGTCGCTGCAAGGCCCTCAGGCTGCCCAGGGCGTGTACCTGTGGGGGCCTGTCGGTCGCGGCAAGACCTGGCTGATGGACCAGTTCTACGGCTGCCTGAAGGTGCCCGCCCGCCGTCAGCACTTCCATCACTTCATGGCTTGGGTGCACCAGCGCCTGTTCCAGCTCAACGGCACGGCCGACCCTCTGCATGCACTGGCCAGCGGCCTTGCCGCGCAGATCCGCGTGCTGTGCTTCGATGAGCTGTTCGTCAACGATATCGGTGATGCGATCATCCTGGGTCGGCTATTCCATGCACTGTTTGACCAGGGCGTAGTGATCGTCGCCACTTCCAACCAGCCACCAGGCCAGCTTTATCAGGATGGTTTCAACCGCGAGCGCTTCCTGCCAGCCATCGAGGCCATCGAGCGGCACATGCGTGTGCTGTCAGTCGCCGGTGAGCACGACCACCGTCTGCATCCGGGCGCCAGCCACCAGCGCTTTTGGCTAGCCGAGCCCGGCCAGCCCAGTGCGCTGCACGCAGTGTTCGCCCAGCTGAGCCCAGGCGATGTCGGTACCGAGCAGCCCCTGCAGATCGGCTCGCGGCAGATTCAGGTAGTAAGACGCAGCAGCCAGGCAATCTGGTGTCGTTTCAGCGATCTGTGCGAGCAGGCGTTGTCAGCCCTGGAGTTCATGGCCCTGTGCGACCAGTTTCCGGCCATCCTGATGAGCGAGATTCCAGCCCTGAGCGGTGAGCAACGGGCCGGACGCATCGCTCGTGGCACCGAAGACGGCGCCCAGCGAGTGGCCGCGGGTGACCGCCAGCTGCCGGCTCTGGCACCACGCGATGACAGCGTGCGGCGCTTTATTGCCCTGGTCGACGAGTGCTACGACCGTCGGGTCGCCTTGTATCTGGAAGCCGACGTAGCGCTTGAGGCGCTCTACACGCACGGCTATCTGGCGTTCCCTTACCAGCGCACCCTGAGCCGGCTAAGGGAGATGCAACTGCAACGTTTTGCCTGAATAAGCCTGGCTAGCGTTGCAACCAGTCGATCAGGGCCTTGTGGAAGCGCCTCGGCTCCTCGATCTGCGGAGCATGGCCCATGCCTTCGAAGGTCATCAACTCACCCTGTGGAATCAGTTCGGCCACGCGCGGCCCCAGTTCCTTGTAGTTGCCCAGGCGTGCCTTGACCTCAGGTGGGGCAATATCGCTGCCAATGGCGGTGTTGTCCTGGTCGCCGATCATCAGCAGTGTCGGTACTTGCAGGTCCTTGAATTCGTGGTAGACCGGCTGGGTGAAGATCATGTCGTAGATCAGCGCCGAGTTCCACGCTACCAGGGTGTGACCTGGTCCCTTGTTAAGGCCCACCAGCATCTGTACCCAACGTTCGTACTCCGGTTTCCAACGCCCGGCGTAGTAGGTCTTGCGCTCATAGTTGCGCACGCCCTCGGCGTCGAGCTTGAGTTCGCGCTCATACCATTGGTCGACAGTACGGTAGGGCACGCCCAAGGCTTTCCAGTCCTCAAGGCCGATCGGATTGACCATCGCCAGGCGCTGCACCTGTTGCGGATACATCAGGGCATAACGGGTAGCGAGCATGCCACCGGTCGAGTGGCCGAGGATGATCGCCTGCTTGACGCCCAACTGCTCCAGCAGGGCGTGGGTATTGCTCGCCAATTGCTGGAAGCTGTACTGGTAGTAGTCTGGTTTGCTTGAGGTACAAAAACCGATCTGGTCCGGGGCGATGACCCGGTAACCCGCCTGGCTCAGCGCCTCGATAGAGGACTCCCAGGTCGCCGCGCAGAAGTTCTTGCCATGCATCAGCACCACGCTGTGGCCATTGGCCTTGCCCTGGGCGGGCACGTCCATGTAGCCCATCTGCAGGGCCTGACCCTGCGAGGTGAAGTCGAAATGCTTGAGCGGATGAGGGTAGTCAAACCCTTCAAGCTGTTTGCCGTAGGTGGGCGAATCGGCGGCGATGGCCGGGCTGCCAAGGAGGCAGGCGAGGGCCAGGGCGGTTGCGCGCAGCATGGGGGCACTCCGTGTAGGACCATGTAGGAAAAAGCGACTTTAACAGCCAGCGAACCGTCTGGAAGGGCAAAGGTGTTACTGGCCGTTAAACCAACCCAGGGTAATCAACAGCACAATCAGGTAGCGTCCGCCCTTGGCCAAGGTGACCAGCAGCAGGAAGCGCCAGAACGGTTCGCGCATGATGCCTGCAATCAAGGTCAGTGGATCGCCGATCACCGGCATCCAGCTCAGCAGCAATGACCATTGGCCCCAGCGCTGGTAGCGGCGTTGGGCGCGCTCCAGTTGCGCTGCGCTGAAGGGAAACCAGCGGCGCCCGCGCAGGTGTTCGACGGCCCGTCCCAGCAGCCAGTTGACGATCGAACCGAGAACATTGCCCAGGGTCGCCACCAACAGCAGGGTCAGCCACGCCTCGGGTTCGCGCAGCACGAGGCCGACCAACACCGCCTCCGACTGCAGAGGCAATAGGGTTGCGGCACCAAAGGCACTGAGAAACAGCGCCCACAGACTCAACACAGACGACGACTCAGTAGCTGGCCACCACTTCGTCCTTGCCCTCATGAGTCAGGCCGATGACGTGATAGGGATCCTTATGGTCACCCATTTCCATCCCGGGCGAGCCCATGGGCATGCCTGGTACGGCGATGCCCTTGAGATCATTGCGCTTGCTCAGCAAGCGCACCTGCTCGGCGGGCACGTGGCCCTCGACGAACTTGCCGTCGATCACCGCGGTGTGGCACGAGGCCAAGCGCGGCGCCACACCGAGACGCTGCTTGACGTCGCTCATATTGGGTTCGACATGATCATTGACAGTGAAGCCATTGTCGCGCAGATGGCTGATCCACTTCTTGCAGCAGCCGCAATTGGGATCGCGGTAGACGTCGATAGTGTCAGCAGCCTGGGCCAGGCCGGCGAAAACCAGTAGGCCAAGGGTGAACAGAGGGTTGCGCAACATGGTCAGGTCCTCTTCAAGCACAGGCGCCAGGCCCGCGCGCAGCGCGAAAGTGAGCATTCTGGCGGGCGGCGCCTGTCAGCAAGCTGAGGCCTAGATTACAGATCTGTCAGGCAACCTGCATCGCTGATGCGCACGTTGCCAGGCGGGTTCATCTGGATCTACCGCAGCAGGGCACTTTTGCCAATGGCTGGGGCACTAACGTTATGAATCCCAGAGGAATGCACATGAACCAAACCGCTCTACAGAACAAGGCACTGGCCGTACTCCTGGCCTTTGTCACCGTCGCCTTCATCTGGATCCTGCTGCCTTACTACGGGGCGATTTTCTGGGCGGTCATCCTCGGCATCCTGTTTGCGCCCTTGCAGCGCAACTTGCTGCTGCGTTTCAAACGTCGGCGCAACCTGGCTTCCGCCACCACTTTGCTGGTCTGCCTGCTGGTGGCGATTCTGCCAGTGATCATCACCAGTGCCCTGTTGGTTCAGGAAGGCGCCACGCTCTACCAGCGTATCGAGAGCGGGCAGCTGGACATTGCCGGTTATGTCGAGCGGGGCAAGGACATGCTGCCGGCCTTTGCGCAAAACGGCCTGGATCGCATGGGCATGGGTAACCTCGATGGCCTGCGCGACAAGATCAGCAAATGGGCCACCCAGGGTAGTCAGGTACTGGCGAGCCAGGCGTTCAGCTTTGGCCAAGGCACATTCGACTTCCTGGTGAGCTTCGGCATCATGCTTTATCTGCTGTTCTTCTTTCTGCGCGAGGGGCCGGAGATTGCGCGCAAGGTGCGTCTGGCCGTGCCGTTGCCCGAGCACCAGAAGCGTCGGCTGCAGTTGAAATTCAACCGGGTGGTACGTGCCACGGTCAAGGGCAACGTGCTGGTGGCGATTACCCAGGGCGCATTGGGCGGGTTTATCTTCTGGGCCCTGGGGATCCCCAGCGCACTGGTCTGGGCAGTCATGATGGCGTTCTTGTCGCTGCTCCCCGCGGTAGGCGCTGGGATCGTCTGGGCGCCGGTGGCAGCGTATTTCATCCTGACCGGCGCAATCTGGCAGGGCGTGGTGCTGACCGCCTTCGGCGTGCTGGTAATCGGTCTGGTAGACAATGTCCTGCGACCTATCCTGGTCGGACGGGACACGCGCATGCCCGATTACCTGATCCTCGTGTCGACCTTGGGCGGCCTGGCGGTGTTCGGCCTGAACGGCTTTGTCATCGGGCCGCTGATCGCCGCGCTGTTTATTTCCAGCTGGGCGATCTTTGCCGCGACCAAGCCGCAGGTGCAATTGCCTTGAGGGCTATTTGAAGCTGTAGGAGACACCCATGTAGGCGGCAAAGCCTTCGCCCGGTGTCGAGCGGGCGACGTCGCTGCCAAGGTCGTCATAACCCGGCGTCACCGTCGCCGCATAGCGCTTGTTGGTCAGGTTGCGCAAGTCCAGCCAGGTCTGCCAGTCCTGCCTGGGTGCATTCCAGCCCAGGCGGGCTCCGAGCAGGGCATAGGCGTCGGCATGGTAGCTGTTGGCATAGTCGGCCTGGACTTTGGACGCCATTTGCGTGTTGATCCCGGCATAGAAACCAGCCGGCCAGTCATAGCGCAGCTCGGCCTGGTAGTAATGCATGGGGATGCCCGGTAGGCGGTTGTCGCCGAAGCGCTCGTCGTCGCGGTAATGGAAGTCACTGAAGGTGTAGGCCTGGCGCAGGCTCAGTTTGCCGCTATCCGGTTGTTCCCAGAGGATGCTGTCCAGGCCTGCCTCAACGCCCTGGTGAACGGTGGCGCTGGCGTTGAACTCCTTTGCCGGTACGCCCTGCTCGAGCTCCACGGCCAACAGTTCGTGACGCACTTGCGAGTAGTACCAGGCGAGGTCCCAATGGCCCAGCGCCGAATCACCGCGCGCACCGAGCTCCAGGGTGGTGGCAGTCTGGTTTTGCATCGCTATCGGTTGGGTTGCAACCGGAGAGCTCCAGATCAGCGACCATGGGTGCGGCGGTTCGACAGAACGGCTCAGGTTGCCATACACCTGCAGTTGCGGGTTGATGTCATAGCGCAGGCCCAGGCGCGGCGCATAATCCCAGTCGTGCTGGCTGACCTTGCCGCCTGTGGCCGGGTAGCTGACGGCACTCTCGCGGCGGGTGTAGATCATCGCCAGGCCGGTAGTCAGCCACAGGTCCGGGATCAGCTCCAGTTCATTACCGACGTGCAACACGGTATCCGAACCCTGATAACTGAAGTCGCGGCTGCGGGCGCCGAAATTATCGCCATTGGTGCGGGCAAACTGCGACGCACCGCTGTTAGGCAGGTGCTTGGTGGTACGCCAACCCACGGTGGTCTTGCTCTCGTGGCCCAGCAATGTGTCGCGGCGCAGGTAGTTCAGGGTGCCGCTGACATCGGTGTAGGCCACCTTCAGGCGCATTGGCCCTTCGCGCAGGTCCATCGGGAAGTCGTGGTAGACCAGCCCGGCTTCAACGCGGGCATCGTCCTCAAGGTAGAAGGTAGTCTTGTTGGCTACCCAGGTGCTGCCCGGCTGCGGACGGCTGTCGTCACGGGCCAGGTAGGCGGCGTTGGCGGCCCGTGGGTCGTGCTTGATCTGCTCTTTGGTCAGGCGCCCGGCCAGTTCGTTCTCGGTTTCCCGGTAGCGCAGGTAGAAGCGCGTTTCCAGATTCGGGTTGAAGCGATAGCCAACGTTGGCGGCGAAGCCCTTGGCGCTGCCACTGCTGTGCTCCTGGTAACCGTCGTATTCCGAGTCGGTCAGGGCCACGTAGTAGTCGAGCTTGCCCATTACCTGGCCGGAACTGATCTGGCGGTGGGCGTAGCCGCGGCTGCCGGCCTCATAGCGCACCTGCAGGCGATCGGCATCGTAACCGGTGTGGGTCACGTAGTTGATCGCGCCACCGAGCGTGAGCGCGCCCTGATCAAAACCGTTAGCGCCACGCAGCACCTCTGCGCGGCTCAGCCACAGCGGCTCGAGCAGCTCGTAAGGCGTGCCGCCGGGGCCAGTCAGCGGCAAACCGTCGAACATCGTGTAGACCCCTGAACCGTGCGCACCCGGCGCACGGTTGATACCCGAGCCGCGGATCGACAGTTTGATGCCCTCATTACCCGCCGACTGGGCAAACACACCCGGCTGATAGGCAAGTACGTCCTGGTTGCTGGCCAACCGCCCTTGTGCCACCTGCTGCAGGTCTACCAGATTGGTAGCGCCCGGGACTTGTCGCAGGCGCTCGTCGGCCGCCTCCAACTGGCTTTGCGGCTGATCATTGATCAGCAGTTGATCCAGTTCTACGGGAGCGCTGGCCAGCACCGGGCAGCTGGCCGTACTGATCAGCAGGCCTAAGGCGCGAGAGGGTGGAACACAACGCATCGAACGACTCCAATGGCAGGGGCTTACAGGGCAAAGGAGGTCAGACGTACGAGATGTCGCTCGAAGCACGTCCGATTTTTAAGCGGGCAAGTGTATGAAGTTAGAACGTTGTTGTAGGCGATCGCTTTACAACTGCCGGTACTGGAGCAATCGATCCGCGAGTTCGTAAGGTGGTGTCTTACCCCTCTGCTCTGAGGGCCGGATTCGAATCTGCGGAGAACCAGCCATGAACGCCGTCACCCCACCGATTGATGCTCCGGGCAATAACCCGCCCATTTACCTGACGCCGCGCGAGCGGGAAGTACTGTTGTGGTGCGCCTATGGCAAGACCTCATGGGAAATCGGCCAGATCATTGGCTGCAAGGAGGTCACCGTAAATTTTCATGTTGGCAACATTCTCAGCAAGTTCGCCGTGACGACTCGGGTAATGGCGGTAATCAAGGCCATCCGCTACGGCATGCTGCAAGAATAATGAGGAGGCACGACCATGGACGCCGAGCTTCAATCACCTGACCCAGCCCAGCCTTTGTACTATCTGGCGCGCCACGACCGGTTCTGGCCGCGCATCGAGCTGTCGAGTTTGCGCCAACGCTTGGCGATACCCGCGTACATCAGCGATACCCATCTGCAACTTGCCGGTCAACAGGCCTTGGCGATCGCCGCAGGGGAGTTCGCCAACTGGCGCCGGCGTTTACGTGCACTGGGCTACACGCAACTCACCGACCTTTGCCGACATGTGCACGGTCGCCGCCTGTGCAGCTGCTACCTGCGTCTGGTCGAGCGCTGTACGTTACGCGCATTGGGTGGCCGGTCAGCCTTGCAGGGAGCTGGACATGAATGAGCTTGCCCAGGAAATGCTGCGTAATTGGGCGCAGATTGAGGGTGACCTGGCCAATTTCGACGGCCAGGCCCTGGCTGGCGCGATACTCGGCGCCTGGCTAGTCAGTTCGTCGAAGGGCAAGGCCTGGGTGACGATCAGGACGAGGCGCAAGTTGAGCCTGCAACAACGCCTGCTCACCCTGTTGCTGTCAGCGGGCGTGGGCTACCTATTCATGCCCTTGCTGTTGTCACTGGTACCTTTCGTCTCCACAGGCGTTGCGGCTTTTGTCGCTGCGGTGGTCGTGATTCCGATCAGTGTCAAGGTGATGCTCTGGCTGGAGAACGCCGATCTCAAGGAAATCGTCCAGCGCTGGCGCCGTGAATCGTGATTGTCAGGCCGAAGGCACGGCGGCGCTCAGTTGCTCAAGGCGCCGCTCCAGCTCCTGCAGGCGCAGCCTGTCCACGATTTGAATACGCAAGGCTTGCAGATCGGCAGGCGCCAGCCCCTGCACCAGATCAAGCAGCTCTTGCGCCGCGTTTGCTGGCTCTGCCTGGGGTGTCCGTGCTGGGCTGCCAATGCCAAGCAGCAACCAGTCCAGTGACACGCTGTGGCGGTTGGCAGCTTCTATGCAAAACGCGTAGGGAATGCTCTCGCGCACCTTCCAGCTGCTCAGGGTCTGCGGACTGACGCCCAGCACTTTTGCAAGGGCGGAATCACTGCTGGTGCCGGTTAACTCCTTTAACCGGTGCAACACCGAAACTAGGGAGGTATTACTCATTATGAATATCCCTGATGAGTTCTGATAAGATCGATGGCACGGATGTACTCAATATGAATAGTCTGGATGGATCCTTACTCGCACCGCATGGTACGTAATTATGATAGTGATGAATATTCTGATAGTGCGCGGGAACAACTTGCCCAGCTGTTGTCGGGGCGACTTACAGACAGCCGGTTTTCAGGGGTTCTTGCTGGCGACACCTTGTTCCCTACGACAGACCCACCTGATTGCAGGAGGGCGCTGTGAGTAGTTACAAACTGGTGTGCCCGCATTGCAGCAGCCGGATGCGCATCCGCACCAGCGAAGGGCGGCATGTGTTTCTCAGGGTCGCTTACCTGCAGTGCATCAATGAAGCCTGTGGCTGGTCTGTGCGTGCCGAGTTCGAAATGACCCACGAACTGTCGCCCAGTGGCATGCCCAATCCGGATGTCCAGTTGCCCAGCGCCAACCGCGAGCTGCGCCACGCCGCTCGTAACCCTGGCCCGCCAAGGAAACCCGAGCCTGAACCCAGGCAGGGCGCACGTACGTCGATCTGACCGAAGTAAGCCTGTTGCCCATAAAAAAACACCCCGCAGATGCGGGGTGTTTTATCTTGCCGGATGATCAACCGATCAGTTGCAGGCCGGCCTGCTGGACCATCTCCAGCAGCGGCTGCGGGTACACACCGAGGACAAAGGCGAGCAGGGCGATCGCCAGCAGCATGACGCCACCGGTGCGCTGCTCCCACTTCAGCGGCGCGTCGTGGCGACGCAGGTTCGGCTCGACCAGGTAAAGGGTGACCATGACCCGCAGGTAGTAGTACACGCCAATGGCGCTACCGATTACCAGGGCACCGACCAGCCACCACAGCTGCGACTCGACACCGGTGGCAATGATGTAGAACTTGCCGATGAAGCCCGCGGTGAGCGGGATACCGGCCAGCGACAGCATCATCACGGTGAGCACCGCGGTCAGGTACGGACGACGCCAGAACAGGCCGCGGTACTCATACAGTGCGTCGGCGTCACGCCCGGCGTAAGGCGAGGACATCAGGGTGATCACGCCGAAGGCGCCAAGGCTGGTGATCACGTAGGTGACCAGGTACACGCCCATGGCTTCCATGGCCAGGCCTTTGCTGGCGATCAAGGCGATCAGCAGGTAACCGAAGTGGGCGATCGACGAGTAACCGAGCAGACGCTTGAGGTTGCTCTGGGTCAGCGCCAACAGGTTACCGATCAGGATCGACGCCACAGCGATGACCGCCAGGACCGTGCTCAGCACGCCGCTGCTGGCAGCCGGCGAGATCATGAACAGACGCACGACAACCGCGAACACAGCGACCTTGCTGGCCGTGGCGAGGAATGCAGCGACTGGCGCCGGGGCGCCTTCGTAGACGTCCGGGGTCCACAGGTGGAAGGGTACCAGCGACAGCTTGAAGGCCAGGCCGACCAGCATCATACCCAGGCCCAGTTGGGCCAGCAGGCTTGGCATACCGGTCGTGGCCAGGGCCTTGCCGATGCCGTCGAAGCTCAGGCTACCGGCGTCGGCGTACAGCAGCGCCATGCCGAACAGCAAAAACGCAGAGCCTGCAGCCGACAGCACCATGTACTTGATACCGGCTTCCAGCGAACGCTTGTTGAAGAACGCGTACGCCACCAGCCCGTAGACCGGCACCGACAGCAACTCCAGGCCGATGAACAGCCCGGCCAGGTGGTTGGCGCTGACCAGCACCAGACCGCCCAGGGCCGACATCAGCAGCAGCAGATACAGCTCTTCACGGTTGCCCGGATAGCCTTTGGCGCCTTCGCCGAGGTAGGCGTGGGCGAGGGTGACGCAGGCCAGTGTCGCCACCAGCATGAGCGCCATGTACAGGCAGGCGAACTTGTCGATGGTAATCAGGCCGGTGACCGCCAACGGCGCGACCTTCAGCGCCGGCAGGATCGACAGCAAGGCCAGGTTCAGGCCGATGGTGGACAGCAGGAAGGTCTGCGAGTGATTGCGCTTCCAGGCGATCGCCAGCATCACCACGACTGTGGTGAGGGTGGTGATCAGCATCGGCGCCAGTGCGATGAAGTGTTGAGTGGTGAATTCCATAGCGCTCTTACCGGGCCGAAGCGAGTTGAGTGAAAGCCGAGCCGAGCCACTGCTGCACACCGCTCATGGTGGCGGCAGAAGTGTCGAGGAACGGCTGCGGGTAGACCCCGAGCAGGATCAGCAGGCCCGCCAGGCCCAGGACCATGATCAGTTCGCGATTGTCCATGCCGGCCAGCACGGTGTCGGACTTGGCCGGGCCGAAGTAGGCGCGGTGGATCATGATCAGCGAGTAGACCGAGCCAAACACCAGGCCGGTAGTGGCGATCACGGTGATCCACGGTACGTGGACGAAGCTGCCGATCAGGATCAGGAACTCGCCAACGAAGTTGCCGGTGCCCGGCAGGCCCAGCGACGCAGCCGCGAAGAACAGGCTGATTGCCGGCAGGTAGGCGATACGGTGCCACAGGCCGCCCATCTCACGCATGTCACGGGTGTGCAGGCGCTCGTACAGCTGGCCGCTGAGGATGAACAGCGCCGCGGCGGAGAGGCCGTGGGCGAGCATCTGGATCACCGCACCTTGCAGGGCTTGCTGGCTGCCGGAGTAGATACCGATCAGCACGAAGCCCATGTGCGAGACGCTGGAGAAAGCGATCAGGCGTTTGATGTCGCTTTGCGCGAAGGCCAGGAAGGCACCGTAGAAGATACCGATCAGGCCCAGCGTCATGGCGATCGGCGCGAACTCGGCCGAGGCGTTCGGGAACAGCGGCAGGGCAAAGCGCAGCAGGCCGTAAGCAGCAGTCTTCAGCAGGATACCGGCGAGGTCGACGGAACCGGCAGTCGGTGCCTGGGCGTGCGCATCAGGCAGCCAGGAGTGGAACGGCACCACCGGCAGCTTTACCGCGAAGGCGATGAAGAAGCCCAACATCAGCAGGTACTCGGTACCGGCCGGCAGTTCGGCCTTGAGCAGGTCGCTGTAGTTGAAGGTGATCACACCGGTGGTGTTGTAGTTGACCAGCACCAGGCCGAGGATCGCCACCAGCATGATCAGGCCGCTGGCCTGGGTGAAGATGAAGAACTTGGTCGCCGCGTAGATCCGGGTCTTCTTGCCATCTGCCGAGCTGTGACCCCAGAGCGCGATGAGGAAGTACATCGGCACCAGCATCATTTCCCAGAAGAAGAAGAACAAGAACAGGTCGAGCGCCAGGAACACACCGACCACACCACCGAGGATCCACATCAGGTTGAGGTGGAAGAAGCCGACGTGGCGCTGGATCTCTTTCCACGAGCAGAGCACCGAGAGCACGCCGAGCAGGCCGGTGAGCAGGATCATCAGCAACGACAGGCCATCCAGGGCCAGGTGGATGCTGATGCCGAAGCGCTTGATCCACTCGACCTTGTATTCCAGGGCCCAGGCAGGTTCAGCGCCCGGAGCGGGGGCCAGGGTGTAGTCGCCGTTAGCCCAGAGCCACAGGCCGATGCCGAGCAAAAGGGACATGGTCAGCAGCGCAATCCAGCGAGGCAGGGTAGAGCCGAAGCGCTCACCCAGCCAGCACAGGAAGCCGCCGATGAAGGGAATCAGGATCAGCCAAGGCAAAATCATGACGGGTTCGTTTCCTTTGGCAAAGTCGCAAGGTTCGCAAGATTCATGTTCATACCGCCGCCACCAGCACGGCGCCGAGTACCAGCACGGCACCTACGGCGATCGACGCGGTGTACCAGCGCAATTGGCCGGTCTCGGTCTTGCTCATGGCAACGTGGCCGCCACGCGCCATCCGAGGAATCAGGCCGATGCTGCGATCAACCGGGTCCTTGCGCAGGATGTGGCAGATCAGCAGGTAGGGTTTGACGAACAGCTTGTCGTAGATCCAGTCGAAGCCCCAGGCGGCGAACCACCAGGCCGAAAGCACACGGCCGATGCCGCTGTTGGCGATGGCCGTGACCAGGCGACGCTTGCCCAGGAACAACACCGCCGCCAGCAGGATACCGGCAATGGCAATGGCACCCGAGGCGATTTCCAGGCTGTGCTTGGCGTCGCCACCGGCGTGGCCGGCGCTCTCCGGCAGGACACCGGCCAGCGGCGGGTGGATCCAGGCGCCGACGAAGGTCGACAGCACGATCAGGATACCCAGCGGCAGCCAGTGGCTGATGCCGTGGCCGGCGTGGGCTTCGGTCTTGGCTTCGCCATGGAAGGCGATGAAGATCAGGCGGAAGGTGTACAACGAGGTCATGAACGCACCGACCAGGCCGGCATACAGCAAGCCGCTGTTACCGCTGGCGAACGCTTCCCAGAGGATCTCGTCCTTGGAGTAGAAGCCGACGGTGACGATGGGCAGTGCCGCCAGGGCAGCGCCACCGACCACGAAGCTGGCGTAGGCCAGCGGCAGTTTCTTCCACAGGCCGCCCATCTTGAAGATGTTCTGCTCGTGGTGACAGGCAACGATCACCGCACCCGAAGCAAGGAACAGCAGCGCCTTGAAGAAGGCGTGGGTCATCAGGTGGAAGATCGCCGCGTCCCAGGCGCCAACGCCCAGGGCGAGGAACATGTAGCCGATCTGGCTCATGGTCGAGTAGGCCAGGATCCGCTTGATGTCGGTCTGCACCAGCGCGGCAAAGCCGGCCAGTACCAGGGTCACGCCACCGACTACACCGACCAGGTGCAGGATGTCTGGCGCCAGCAGGAACAGGCCGTTGGTCCGGGCGATCAGGTAGACGCCTGCAGTTACCATGGTTGCGGCGTGGATCAGTGCCGAAACCGGGGTCGGGCCAGCCATCGCATCGGCCAGCCAGGTCTGCAGCGGCAGCTGCGCCGATTTACCGACCGCGCCACCTAGCAGCATCAGTGTTGCCAGGACCATCCAGGTATCACCCGCCTGGAACTTCTGCGGTGCCAGCACCAGCAGCTCCTGCACGTTCAGGGTACCCAGCTGGGCGAACAGGATGAACAGGCCGATGGCCATGAACACGTCGCCGATGCGGGTGACGATGAACGCCTTGAGCGCGGCGTTACCGTTGTTGCGGTTGCTGTAGTAGAAACCGATCAACAGGTACGAGCACAGGCCCACGCCTTCCCAACCGAAGTAGATGAACAGCAGGTTATCGCCCAGGATCAGGAACAGCATGCTGGCGATGAACAGGTTGGTGTACGAGAAGAAGCGCGAGTAACCGGCTTCGCCACGCATGTACCAGGAGGCGAACAGGTGGATCAGGAAGCCGACTCCGGTCACCACGCCGAGCATGGTCACCGAGAGGCCGTCCAGGTAGAGGGTGAAGTTCGGCGCGAAGCCGTCCACCGACATCCACTGCCACAGCAGCTGGCTGTACGCGCCGCCTTCAGGCGGGGCGACATTGAACTGCCAGATGACGTAGGCGGCGGTCGCGGCAGAGAGCCCGACCGAGCCGACGCCGATCAGCGCCGAGAGGTTCTCCGAGAACCGCCCGCGCGAGAACGACAGCAGCAGGAAGCCGATCAGGGGGAAGACGAAAGTCAGGAAGAGAAGATTCATCCGCGCATCTCACTGGCAGCATCGATGTCGAGAGTGTGGAAGCGGCGATACAGCTGCAGCAGGATCGCCAGGCCAATGCTGGCCTCGGCTGCCGCCAGGCTGATCACCAGAATGAACATCACCTGGCCGTCGGGTTGTACCCAACGCGCCCCGGCGACGATAAACGCCAGGGCAGAGGCGTTCATCATGACTTCCAGGCTCATGAGGACGAAGAGAATGTTGCGGCGGACCATCAGGCCAACCAGACCAAGGCAGAACAGAATGCCGGCGACTGCCAGGCCATGTTCGAGAGGGATAGCACCCATGATTTACTCCTTCGCCTCGTTGCGGCCCAGGTGGAAGGCGGTGACGGCTGCAGCGAGCAGCAGCATCGACGCCAGTTCGACCACCAGCAGGTAAGGACCGAACAGGCTGATGCCGACGGCCTTGGCGTCCACGGTGGTGCCGCTGATGCCGGCGCCGCTCGGTGCAACAAACAGCACGTAGAGCAGCTCGAGCAGCAGCAGCGTGCCCAGCAGCACAGGCCCGGCCCAGATGCCAGGCTTGAGCCAGCCACGTTCCTGGGCGACCGAAGCCGGCCCGAGGTTGAGCATCATCACTACGAAGACGAACAGCACCATGATGGCGCCCGCGTAGGCGATCACTTCCAGGGCGCCGGCGAACGGCGCACCCAGGGCGAAGAAGATCATTGCCACGGAAATCAGCGAAATGATCAGGTAGAGCAGGGCGTGCACAGGGTTGGTGCCGGTAACCACCCGCAGGGTGGAGACCACGGCGATCCCGGATGCAAAGTAGAAAGCGAATTCCATCTTTCTGTCCTTATGGGAGCAAGCTCTTCACGTTGATCGGTTCGGCTTCGTTCTGTGCAGCGCCCTTCGGCTTGCCAGCGATTGCCATACCTGCAACACGGTAGAAGTTGTAGTCAGGGTACTTGCCGGGGCCGGAGATCAGCAGATCTTCTTTCTCGTAGACCAGGTCCTGACGCTTGAACTCGGCCATTTCGAAATCCGGAGTCAGCTGGATTGCGGTGGTCGGGCAGGCTTCCTCGCACAGGCCGCAAAAAATGCAGCGCGAGAAGTTGATGCGGAAGAACTCCGGGTACCAGCGACCGTCCTCGGTCTCGGCCTTCTGCAGCGAAATGCAGCCAACCGGGCAGGCCACCGCGCAGAGGTTGCACGCTACACAGCGCTCCTCGCCATCGGGGTCGCGGGTGAGGACGATGCGGCCGCGGTAGCGCGGCGGCAGGTACACAGCTTCTTCGGGGTACTGCAGGGTGTCGCGCTTGCGGAACCCGTGGGAGAACACCATGGCCAGGCTGCGCAGCTGAGTGCCGGTGCCCTTAACGATGTCGCCGATATACTTGAACATGGGTCAAATCCTCACTGGGCCGCGACGGCTGGCGTGTTGTAGAGCACGATCGCAGCGGTCACCAGCAAATTGATCAGGGTCAGCGGCAGGCAGAACTTCCAGCTGAAGTCCATCACCTGGTCATAGCGTGGGCGCGGGATCGAGGCGCGCAGCAGGATGAACAGCATGATGAAGAACGCGGTCTTCAGGGCGAACCAGAGGAACGGCACCTGCGGCAGAATGCCGAACGGACCGTGCCAGCCACCGAAGAACAGCGTTACCAGCAGCGCCGAGACGAGGATGATGCCGATGTACTCACCGACGAAGAACATGCCCCATTTCATGCCGGCATATTCAATGTGGTAGCCGTCGGCCAGTTCCTGTTCTGCTTCCGGCTGGTCGAACGGGTGACGGTGAGTCACGGCGACGCCAGCGATGAAGAAGGTGCAGAAGCCAAAGAACTGCGGAATGATGAACCACAGGTTCTGCGCCTGATAGTCGACGATGTCGCGCATGTTGAACGAACCGACCTGCACCACCACGCCCATCAGCGCCAGGCCGAGGAACACTTCGTACGACACGGTCTGCGCCGATGCGCGCAAGCTGCCCAGCAGGGCGTACTTGTTGTTCGACGACCAGCCGGCGAACAGCACCGCATAGACCGACAGGCCGGCCATGGCGAAGAAGAACAGCAGGCCGATGTTCAGGTCGGCGACGCCCCAGGTCGGCGTGATCGGGATGATCGAGAAGGCAATCAGCAGGGCGCTCATGGCCACGACCGGTGCCAGGGTGAAGATCATCTTGTCGACAAAGGGCGGGTTCCAGTCTTCCTTGAAGAACATCTTCAGCATGTCGGCAGCGATCTGGAACATGCCGAACGGGCCCACGCGGTTCGGACCGTAACGGTCCTGCCACCAGCCCAGCAGGCGCCGCTCGACGAAGCTGAGCAGTGCGCCGCAGACCACCACCGCCAGCAAGACCACGACGGCCTTGACCACGGCGATGATCGCATCGATCACTTCGGGGGTGAACCAGGTCATTGTGCTGCCTCCTCCAGGCCTTCGACGGATGCACCGAAGATGGCTGGCGGGATGCCGGCCAGGCCTTTCGGCAACGCGACCAGGCCTGCGCCCAGCTCTTCATTGACGCGCAGCGGCAGACGCAGCGAGACACCCGCGACGTTCAGGCTCAGCAGTGCACCCTCGTTGACCCCGAGGCGGTCTGCTTCAGACTTGGCCAGGGCCACGTAGGCCGCCGGGATGCGCTCCTGCACCGGCGCGGCGCGGGAAGAGTTTTCCTCGCTGCCAAGCAGGTGGAAGAACGGCACGGCAGTCCAGGTACCACGGGCCGGGCTGAACGCCGCCGGAATGGCGCTGAACCAGCTCAGGCGATCGCCTTGCGATTCGATCAGGCGAATGCCTGGGTCACCGGCACGCAGGTGACCGCCGACCTCGTCCTGGAACTTGTTCCAGGCTTGCGGCGAGTTCCAGCCCGGCGACCAGGCGAACGGCACCTGCTGGCGCGGTTCGGCCGAACCCGAGTAGCCTTCCATGGAGAAGGCGAACGCGGTGTCCTTGTCTTGCGGGGTACGTGGCTCGTGCACGCTGATGTTGGCGCGCATCGCGGTACGGCCGGAATAGCGCAGCGGCTCACGGGCCAGTTTCATGCCCTTGATGCGGAACGCAGCGCTCGGCGCGGCGTTGACGATGCCGGCCAGTTGCGGTGCGGCCTCGGCACAGGCGCTGGTGACGTGGTCGAGCTGAGTCCAGTCGATCGGCTTGTTGAGCAGGGTCGCACGCAGGGCGTGCATCCAGCGCCAGCCTTCGTGAATCTGGATGCTGCTGTCCAGGTAGGTCGGATCGAACACCTGGAAGAAGCGCTGGGCACGGCCTTCCTGGCTGACCAGGGTGCCGTCGCCCTCGGCGAACGATGCGGCCGGCAGTACCAGCTGGGCACGATCGCTGGTGGCGGTCTTGGAGTGATCGGCGACGATCACTACCTTGGCCGCGGCCAGGGCAGCGTCGACCTTGGCGGCCGGTACGCGGGCGTACAGGTCGTTTTCCAGGACCACGATGGCATCAGCCTTGCCGCTGATGACCGCGTCCAGCGCGGCATCGACGGAGTCACCGCCGAGCATGGCCAGGCCGAAGCTGTTGGCTTCCGGCACGACCAGGCTCAGCGAGCCATTCTTCTCGCGCAGCTTGAGCGCCTTGGCGATGTTGGCAGCCGCCTCGATCAGTGCAGGCTCAGCCAGCGAGACACCGGCAACCACCAGGGGCCGCTGGGCCGCGACCAGAGCGTCGGCGATGCGCTGAGCCAGGGCCTTGGCTTCGTCGTCCAGACCGGCTACCGCGGGGGCGCTTGGGTCAATGGCGTGGGCCACGGCAAAGCCCAGGCGGGCGAGGTCGGCTGGGGCTGCGTGGACGCATTCCTCGGCAACGTCGTCGAGCTTGGTTTCGGCCAGGCTGGCAATGAACAGCGGGTACAGCGCGTGCTGGCCGATGTTTTTCACGGCGGCATCGAGCCAAGGCTGGACGCGCATGGCGTCGGCCATGGCTTCAGCCTTGCCCTTGGTTGCCTGACGTACGGACAGGGCAATACGAGCGGCGGTCTGGGTGAGGTCTTCACCGAGCACGAACACCGCGTCGTGGTCTTCGATGTCGCGCAGGGTCGGCACTGGCAGCGGGCTGTTGTTCAGCACGTCGAGGGCCAGGCGCACGCGGGCCAGTTCACCGGCTTCCATACCCGAATAGAAGTATTCGCCGCCGACCAGCTCACGCAGGCCGTAGTTGCTCTCGAGGCTGGCGCGTGGCGAACCGATACCGACGATGGTGCGGCCGCGCAGCAGGTCGGCGGCCTTGTCCAGGGCAGCGTCCAGGCTCAGCTTGCTGCCATCGGCGAGCAATGGCTGGCGCGGGCGGTCCTTGCGGTTGACGTAGCCATAGCCGAAGCGGCCACGGTCGCACAGGAAGTACTGGTTGACCGAGCCGTTGAAACGGTTTTCGATCCGGCGCAGTTCGCCGTAGCGCTCACCCGGGCTGATGTTGCAGCCGCTGGAGCAGCCGTGGCAGATGCTTGGGGCAAACTGCATGTCCCACTTGCGGTTGTAGCGCTCGGAGTGGGTCTTGTCGGTGAACACACCGGTCGGGCAGACCTCGGTGAGGTTGCCGGAGAACTCGCTCTCGAGCACGCCGTCTTCAACGCGCCCGAAGTACACGTTGTCGTGGGCGCCGAAGACACCCAGGTCGGTACCGCCGGCGTAGTCTTTGTAGTAACGCACGCAGCGATAGCAGGCGATGCAGCGGTTCATCTCGTGGGAGATGAACGGGCCGAGCTCCTGGTTCTGGTGGGTACGCTTGGTGAAACGGTAACGGCGCTCGTTGTGGCCGGTCATTACCGTCATGTCCTGCAGGTGGCAGTGACCGCCTTCCTCGCACACAGGGCAGTCGTGCGGGTGGTTGGTCATCAGCCATTCGACGACGCTGGCGCGAAACGCCTTGGACTCATCGTCTTCGATGGAGATCCAGGTGCCGTCGGAGGCAGGGGTCATGCAGGACATGACGATGCGACCACGGGTGTCGTTCTCGTCGGTGTACTGCTTGACCGCGCACTGCCGGCAAGCGCCGACGCTACCAAGCGCCGGGTGCCAGCAGAAATAAGGGATGTCGAGGCCGAGCGACAGACAGGCCTGTAACAGGTTGTCCGCACCGTTGACTTCGAGCGCTTTGCCGTCTACGTGGATAGTGGCCATGGTTCAAAGTTCTTCGTTGGCCCGCGTGAGCAGGCGTGGCTAATGGAAATCGGTGTGCCTGCGGCTCTGCCCGATTCATTCGGGCGAGCCAGCAAGGCCGGCGGGTGGCACGGACCACCCGCGCTGCATCTTGTTATGCGCCGACCACGACCGGCCCGGTCGGGATCGGCTTCGCCAGGTTCGGGCGCAGGGCGTCACTGCCAGTAGCAGGGGCGACGCCGGCCTCGAATTCCGAGCGGAAGTATTTGATGGCACTGCCCAGCGGCTCGACCGCGCCCGGTGCGTGGGCGCAGAAGGTGCGGCCAGGGCCGAGGAAGTTGACCAGACCGAGCAGGGTCTCGATGTCTTCGGCGCGACCTTGGCCTTGCTCCAGCGAGCGCAGCATCTTCACGCTCCACGGCAGGCCATCACGGCATGGGGTGCACCAGCCGCACGACTCGCGGGCAAAGAACTCTTCCATGTTGCGCAGCAGCGAAACCATGTTGACGCTGTCATCGACCGCCATGGCCAGGCCGGTACCCATCCGCGTGCCGACCTTGGCGATGCCACCGGCGTACATCTGCGCATCGAGGTGCTCGGGCAGCAGGAAGCCGGTACCGGCGCCGCCAGGCTGCCAGCACTTGAGCTTGAAGCCATCGCGCATGCCACCGGCGTAGTCTTCGAACAGCTCGCGGGCCGGCACGCCGAACGGCAGTTCCCACAGGCCTGGGTTTTTCACCTTGCCGGAGAAGCCCATCAGCTTGGTGCCGTGGTCTTCGCTGCCTTCGCGGGCCAGCGACTTGTACCAGTCGACGCCGTTGCCAACGATCGCCGGCACGTTGCACAGGGTCTCGACGTTGTTCACACAGGTCGGCTTGCCCCACACGCCAACGGCGGCCGGGAAGGGCGGCTTGGAGCGCGGGTTGGCACGGCGGCCTTCGAGGGAGTTGATCAGTGCGGTTTCTTCACCGCAGATGTAACGCCCGGCGCCGGTGTGCACGAACAGCTCGAAGTCGAAGCCGCTGCCCAGGATGTTCTTGCCCAGCAGGCCAGCAGCCTTGGCTTCATCGATGGCGCGGTTGAGGTTCTTCGCCGCCGTGGTGTACTCGCCACGCAGGAAGATGTAGCCGCGGTAGGCCTTGAGGGCGCGGGCGCTGATCAGCATGCCCTCGACCAGCAGATGGGGCTGTTGCTCCATCAGCATGCGGTCTTTCCAGGTGTTGGGTTCCATTTCGTCCGCGTTGCACAGCAGGTAGCGGATGTTCATGGACTCGTCTTTGGGCATCAGGCCCCACTTCACCCCAGTGGGGAAGCCGGCGCCGCCGCGGCCCTTGAGGCCGGCGTCCTTGACGGTCTGGACGATATCGTCCTGGGACATCTGCGCCAGTGCCTTGCGGGCGGCGGCGTAGCCGTCCTTGGCCTGGTACTCGTCGAGCCACACCGGCTCGCCGTCGTCACGCAGGCGCCAGGTCAGCGGGTGGGTTTCGGCTGCGCGCGCGATGCGGTTGGCCGGGCCGAAGGAAGTGATGGTCATACGTAACCCTCCAGCAGTTTGGTCACGCCAGCAGGCTGGACGTCGCCAAAGGTGTCGTCGTCGATCATCAAGGCCGGAGCCTTGTCGCAGTTACCCAGGCAGCACACCGGCAGCAGGGTGAAGCGCCCGTCGGCGGTGGTCTGGCCGAGGCCGATGCCGAGCTCGCTCTGGATCTGGCTGACGACCGATTCATGGCCGCCGATATAGCAGACCATGCTGTCGCAGACGCGGATGATGTGGCGGCCGACCGGCTGGCGGAAGATCTGGCTGTAGAAGGTGGCGACACCTTCTACATCACTGGCCGGGATGCCGAGGATCTCGCCGATCGCGTAGATGGCGCCGTCCGGTACCCAGCCGCGCTGCTTCTGGACGATCTTCAAGGCTTCGATGGACGCCGCGCGCGGGTCCTCGTAGTGGTGCATCTCGTGCTCGATGGCCGAGCGCTCGGTTTCGCTCAGGGCGAAACGGTCGGTTTGGATAAGCGTGTTGTTCATGCTTAGCGGTCCACGTCAGCCATAACGAAGTCGATACTGCCCAGGTACGCGATCAAGTCCGCGACCATGCTGCCTTTGATCACCGAAGGGATCTGCTGCAGATGCGGGTAGCTTGGGGTGCGGATCCGGGTGCGGTAGCTCATGGTGCCGCCGTCGCTCGTCAGGTAGTAACTGTTGATGCCCTTGGTCGCTTCGATCATCTGGAACGACTCGTTGGCCGGCATGACCGGGCCCCACGAGACTTGCAGGAAGTGCGTGATCAAGGTCTCGATGTGCTGCAGGGTGCGCTCTTTCGGCGGCGGCGTGGTCAGCGGGTGATCCGCCTTGTACGGGCCTTCCGGCATGTTGCGCATGCACTGGTCGATGATGCGGATACTCTGGCGCATCTCCTCGACACGGACCATGCAGCGATCGTAGGCATCGCCGTTGTGGGCCAGCGGTACTTCGAACTCGAAGTTCTCGTAGCCGGAGTAGGGGCGGGCTTTACGCAGGTCGAAGTCCAGACCGGTGGAACGCAGGCCGGCACCGGTGACGCCCCACTCGAGGGCCTCTTTGGTGTTGTACGCGGCCACGCCGATGGTCCGGCCCTTGAGAATGCTGTTCTGCAGGGCAGCCTTGTTGTACTCGTCGAGGCGCTTGGGCAGCCATTCGACGAAGTCCTTGACCAGCTTCTCCCAGCCGCGCGGCAGGTCGTGGGCGACGCCACCGATGCGGTACCAGGCCGGGTGCAGGCGGAAACCGGTGATCGCTTCGATCACGGTGTAGGCGCGCTGGCGGTCGGTGAAGGTGAAGAACACCGGGGTCATGGCGCCGACGTCCTGGATATAGGTACCCAGGAACAGCAAGTGGCTGGTGATGCGGAAGAACTCGGCGAGCATGATGCGAATCACGTCGACTTTCTGCGGCACCTTGATCCCGGCCAGCTTCTCGACCGCGAGCACGTACGGCAGGTTGTTCATCACCCCGCCGAGGTAGTCGATACGGTCGGTGTAGGGGATGAAGCTGTGCCAGGACTGACGCTCGGCCATCTTCTCGGCACCACGGTGGTGGTAGCCGATGTCCGGTACGCAGTCGACGATCTCTTCGCCGTCCAGCTGCAGGACGATACGGAACGCACCGTGCGCGGACGGGTGGTTGGGGCCGAGGTTGAGGAACATGTAGTCCTCGTTGGCGCCCTGACGCTTCATGCCCCAGGCTTCCGGGTTGAAGCGTGCCGATTCCTCTTCAAGCTGTTGCTTGGCCAGGGTCAGGCTGTAGGGGTCGAACTCGGTGGCACGGGCGGGGTAGTCCTTGCGCAGCGGGTGACCTTCCCAGGTGGGCGGCATCATGATGCGGCTCAGGTGTGGGTGGCCGGCAAAGTCGATGCCGAACATGTCCCAGACTTCCCGCTCGTACCAGTTGGCGTTCGGCCAGATGCCGGTCACGGTCGGCAGGTTCAGGTCGCCTTCGCTGAGCGACACCTTGATCATCACATCGCTGTTACGTTCCACCGACAGCAGGTGGTAAAACACGCTGAAGTCAGCCGCCGGCAGGCCGCGGCGCTGGGTGCGCAGGCGCTCGTCGACGCCGTGCAGGTCGTACAGCATGCTGTACGGCTTGGCGACATTGCGCAGAAACGCCAGGACTTCCTTGAGCTGGGCGCGCTTGACCCACAGCACAGGCATGCCGGTACGGGTCTCTTGGGCGACGAACGCGTCGGCGCCAAAACGGTTGTTCAGTTCGACGACCACATCTTGGTCGTCAGCCTTGTAAGGCGGAATGAAAATAGCGTTGTCCGCTGTCATGGTCTCGGTCGCTTTGGGTCAACGTAAAGAATGAAGCCAGGCCGCCGGCTCCAAGGGAGCGGGCGGCAGGTCGCTGGATCAGACTTCGTCGGGGCTGCGCAGGTTGGTGACCTGAATACGCTGTTCACGACGCAGGTCTTTCTGGGCGGGCATCTCGGCACGGTAGATGCCTTGATCACCAACCACCCAGGAAAGCGGGCGTCGTTCCTGGCCGATCGATTCCTGCAGCAGCATCAAGCCTTGCAGGAATGCTTCAGGGCGCGGCGGGCAGCCGGGTACGTAGACGTCCACGGGGAGGAACTTGTCGACCCCTTGAACGACCGAGTAGATGTCGTACATGCCGCCGGAGTTGGCGCACGAGCCCATGGAAATGACCCATTTTGGCTCGAGCATCTGCTCGTACAGGCGCTGAATGATCGGCGCCATCTTGATGAAGCAGGTCCCGGCGATGACCATGAAGTCGGCCTGACGCGGCGATGCCCGGATGACTTCGGCGCCGAAGCGGGCGATGTCGTGGGGTGCCGTGAAGGCCGTGGTCATTTCCACGTAGCAGCAGGACAGGCCGAAGTTGTACGGCCAGAGGGAGTTCTTGCGACCCCAGTTGACCGCGCCACGCAGCACATCTTCGAGTTTCCCCATGTAGATGTTCTTGTGGACCTGGTCCTCTAGCAGTTGGTCGGTGACGGTTTCCCGCTCACCGACCGGATACTGCTCGTTGGGCGCATCCGGATCGATTCTGGTGAGATTGTATTGCATGCCAAAGCCTCATTGTTTCAGCTTCGCTTGCCGCTTGCGGCGACCTTCGGGAGCCCAATCAAGAGCCCCGACGCGCCAAAGGTAGACAAGACCTGCCAACAGAATTGCTATGAAAACGAGAGCTTCGATGAACCCGGTCCAGCCGCTTTCGCGGACGGACACAGACCATGCAAAGAGAAAGAGGGCTTCAATATCGAAGATCACGAACAGCATCGCGACCAGATAGAATTTGGCGGACAGGCGCAGGCGGGCGCTGCCGACGGGCAGCATGCCGGATTCGAAGGGTTCGTTCTTGGCGCGGCCCCAAGCCTTGCTACCGAGCAGGCTGGATAGGCCGAGCATGAAGGCACACAGGCCGACGACACC
Organism: Pseudomonas sp. BP8; assembly: GCF_017875955.1. Lineage (GTDB taxonomy): Bacteria > Pseudomonadota > Gammaproteobacteria > Pseudomonadales > Pseudomonadaceae > Aquipseudomonas. The sequence goes on from NZ_JAGINK010000001.1 coordinate 2,601,532, forward strand.
CAGGAGGAAGATGGCAAAGCCCCAGTTGTGGGCGATGAGTCCTGCCGAATCGGACATGCTAGAGATCCTTATACAGAGACCCAGCTCTGCAGTCTGAAATAAGTAACGCGGCGACGTGGTGTCGCAGGTGCAGTGACCAAATGTCGCAGCTGAATCAATCGCGCTGATTTTATGGGTAAACCTGATGCAAGTAAAATTTCTATAGCAAATTAATTCATAGGTTTAACAACAAAAACCCTTCGTAACTGGCTGAAAGCCTTGATTTTCGGGCATTGCGGGTGGTTTTGTTAATTATGTTTCTTGCAATCGGTAACGTTGCTCAAGTTGCGTAATGATAATTAATATCGTTTGAGGCTTCGCCACGTTCTTTAATTGCCTCGTGCCGTGCAAAGTTGATAGCGCTCACGCGGGGGCTTGCAAATGCGAAAGACTCTTGTTCTAGCAGTTTTCTTATCCCTGTGTACCGCTCTGGATCAATACTTTGGCGATTGGGATAGGTCTTTGCCGTGAGTGCAGCCCGCTGGCAGGCATGAGTTGTGATAGACAGTAGGGCTCTGGAAGGCGCCGCTGCATGGGGATGAGAGGCAGCTACGGCCCGGGCCAGAAGGCTGGTGGGGCGGGACATGGGCAGTCCTTGCTGTTTGTCGTTATGGGTGAAGCATAGACCTGATCCTGGGATTTGCCCTGCGCGCCCCTCCCGGCACCTCTGAATGAAAAAAGCCCAGGCACCCTCGCGGGGTCCTGAGCTTCCTTCAGTCCATGTGCAAACCCACTACATCAGTGGAACTGCTCTTCCTCAGTAGAGCCGGTCAACGCCGTCACCGACGAGGCGCCGCCCTGGATCACCGTGGTCATGTCATCAAAGTAGCCGGTGCCCACTTCCTGCTGGTGCGCAACAAAGGTGTAGCCCTTGCTGGCGTCAGCGAATTCCTGCTCCTGCAGCTTGACGTACGCGGTCATGTCGTTGCGCGCATAGTCGTGCGCCAGGTTGAACATGCCGTGCCACATGTTGTGGATGCCGGCCAGGGTGATGAACTGGTGCTTGTAGCCCATCGCCGACAGCTCGCGCTGGAATTTGGCAATGGTGGCGTCATCGAGGTTCTTCTTCCAGTTGAACGACGGCGAGCAGTTATACGACAGCAACTGGTCCGGGTACTCCTTCTTGATCGCTTCGGCAAAGCGCCGCGCTTCGTCCAGGTCCGGTTTGGCGGTTTCGCACCAGATCAGGTCGGCATACGGCGCATAGGCCAGGCCGCGGGCGATCGCCTGGTCGAGGCCGGCGCGCACTTTATAGAAGCCTTCACGGGTCCGCTCGCCCAGCACGAACGGCTGGTCGTACGGGTCGCAGTCGCTGGTCAGCAGGTCGGCGGCGTTGGCGTCGGTGCGGGCCAGGATAATGGTCGGTACACCGGCAACGTCAGCTGCAAGGCGCGCGGCCACCAGCTTCTGTACAGCTTCCTGAGTCGGTACAAGTACCTTGCCACCCATGTGGCCGCATTTTTTCACCGAGGCCAGCTGGTCTTCGAAGTGCACGCCGGCGGCGCCCGCTTCGATCATGTTCTTCATCAGTTCGTAGGCGTTCAGCACGCCACCGAAACCGGCTTCGGCGTCGGCAACGATCGGCGCGAAGTAGTCGACGTAGCCTTCGTCGCCTGGGTTCTTGCCGGCTTTCCACTGGATCTGGTCAGCGCGGCGGAACGAGTTGTTGATGCGCTTGACCACGGTCGGCACCGAATCTACCGGGTACAGCGACTGGTCGGGGTACATCGACTCGGCCGAGTTGTTGTCGGCGGCAACCTGCCAGCCGGACAGGTAGATGGCCTGGATGCCGGCCTTCACTTGTTGCACTGCCTGGCCACCGGTGAGGGCGCCCATGCAGTTGACGAAATCTTTGTCGGGGCGGAAGGACGGGTGGGCACCTTGGGTGACCAGCTTCCACAGTTTTTCTGCACCCACCTGGGCCAGGGTGTGCTCCGGTTGCAGCGAGCCACGCAGGCGAACGACATCAGCGGCGGTGTAGGTACGGGTCACGCCTTTCCAGCGCGGGTTCTCGGCCCAGTCTTTCTCGAGGGCTGCAATTTGCTGTTCGCGTGTCAGTGCCATGGAAATAAACCTCGTCGCATCGATCTTGGGGTAATTGTGCTGATGCTCAAAGTCGCGGATCAGAAGCCTGGCGGCTGTCCTGTTCGGCGGTAGTGCGACGGCAAACGCGAAGGCTCGAAGGGGAAAGAGGGTGCAGGGCGGGCAACGTAGTGCGGCAGGTCGGCTCGTGGATGCCTTGCTGCGGTGCGACATGGTTTGCCTGATGACTGCGGTGATGCGCTTCCGTCCCTCGGGACAACTTCTTCGTGCAGTCGCAATCCGGTCGAACCGCCTTGTGGGCCGTATAGACACGAGGCGCCTCCAGGGGTGGGAGGAGCGCGCCTCGAAGACCCTTGCCAGGGGCTCTGATTAGCGGGAGCGAGGCCATCATGCCCTCGGCAAAAAGTACCTGTCAAATGTTTTGTAGTGCTTTTTTATGCTTACTACATCTTTCGTCTAATGCGACTCGGCAGTCAGTTTCAAGGCCTTTGGTCGAGGCCTTGAATTGCCTGGGATCAGTCGAGAAGGTCGACTTTGACACGCAATGTCATGTTTTCACCGCGTTGGGTGCTGTAACTGTGGCTTGACGTGTTGCGTTCGGCTTGGCTCTGCTGATTGAACCCGGCCAGAGTGATCCACTCGCCGAGCCGTCCAGTGACGGTTGTGTCGGTACTTTGCACTTTCACTACATCAGGACGTTCGTCGCTTATACGGTCATTATTGCTGCTGATTGCCAACCTGACCGTCTCGCCGCTGACGTTTGGGGTTACGTAAAAACCCTGGGTCACATTGCGGTATTCGGTGTCGGTCTGAACGCGACCATAACCGTCGGTACTGCTACTGGTGATCGGCACGCTCTGGCCGACCTGGATCAGTGCCGGTTGGCCTTCGCTGGCCTGTATCTGCTGCAACCCGCCTTCGCGATTGGCGGTGCCGTAGCGGATGACTCGGGCGTTGCCGCGGTTATCCTGGAAGTTGCTGTCGTTGTTGTCGACGCTGATCAGCAGACGCTTGGGCGCGGTGTCCAGCTGTTGCAGCAGGGTCCGCAAGTCGTCGATGCGCTCCGGACTGGCATTGACGATCAGCTTGTTCTCGAACGCGCTGACGCTGCCGTCCTTGCCCAGAAAGGACTGGGCGGTCGGCAGCAGCTCGGCGCTGCTGCGGTGCTGCAAAGGCACGACCTCGGTGGCAGCCTGAGCGGTGAGGCTGGCGGCCAACAGCAGGGAGGCGATGAGGGGGCGTAGCGGCATGTCCATGATCTCCGCAAGTGGAATGAACATGATGGCAAATTTGTCCGGGTCTTGCCTGCGATCAAGGTCAGTGTTGTGGCTGAACCTTTCATTTGTGCGCACAGTCGCAAAGGCAAGGCCATTCAACGACTGCGAGGCATGGATGAAACACCTGCTGCCCGTGCTGCTGTGCCTGCTTTCGCCAGCCCTGGCTGCGCAGGATTCATTGCGTATCAAACAACTGCAACGGTGTACCGACCTGCTCGGTGACAGTCCGCAGCAACACTGGTGTCTGCGTGCCGAAGGCATGACCGGGCAGACGCCAACGCTCTGGTTGGGTGAGCGCAGGTTGCCGGCAGCAGATGTGCAGCGCGAAGGCGACAGGCTCAGGTTCACGCTCCAGGCAGGCGCTGCTCCCAGTGCTCCCCTTTGGCTTCAAGCAGAGGGTCAGCAAAGCAACCCGGTCTGGCTTACGCAACAGCGCAGTCATGTGGTGGCTGCTGGTCCCACCGAAGTGGCAAAGAACATGGACGGTTTGACCACCTACCTGGACCTGGTCAGCGTGCTGATCGAAGAGAAGCATGATGGGCGCAAGGAAGCCCAGCGCATCGCCGATAAATTCGGCGCAAAGGTCATCGGCGCCATCCCGCCGCTGAATATTTACCAATTGCGCCTGCCGGTACACAACCTGGTCGAACGCGATGCGATGGTCCTGCGCATGGGGAGCGAAACCAGCGTCGATGCGGTAGTGATCGAGGAGTCGTCGCCCGAGCCTGGCGAGGAGGGCGCAGGGCCTGCGAGCGGCTCGATCAACCAGGCAGACGAGTGGGCCGCGAACCGCTTCATGGACGCGCTGTACTTCTACCAACGGCGAATCCAGGCGTCGTCGATCGCGGTCAAGCCGATCAGGGTCGGTGTGATCGAGCGCGAGGTTGACTTCGATGCGCCAGCCTTTGCCGGCTATCGAGGGCCCTGCAGCCGTGGCCAGACCTGTGTCTACGCCCGCGATGGCGACAAGCCAGAGAGCCACGGCAGCCATGTTGCCGGGATCCTCGCCGGAGCTGCGGCCAATGGCGGCTTTCTATCCAGCCTAGGCAAGGCCAGTCCTGGCTTCGAGGTGATCGTCGAGCGCAACTCCGATGCCGGCATCACGGCCAACATCGCCGCGTCGGTCAACCTGGTGGAGGATGGTGTGCGCGTGTTGAACTGGAGCTGGGGCATCCACCGTGTCGGCGCGCGCAACGTGAAGGGCGACGAGGTCGACTCGCTGGTGCGCTCGGGGCTTGCCATGAGTGGTTATGAAGAGCTGCTCGAGGAGTTTTTCCTGTGGTTGCGCAAGGCCCATCCTGACGTGGTGGTGGTCAATTCGGCGGGCAACGGCGCCTCCTGGTCGGGCACTGACGAGTACCGCCTGCCATCGTCGTTCATCACCGATCAGTTGCTGGTGGTGGGTGGCCATCAGCGCAGTCACAAGGCAGTGCCGGTGAGCGATCCCGAGCACGTGCGCAAGCGCAAAAGCTCCAACATCGACATGCGTGTGGACGTCAGTGCCGCCGCGTGCATACGCTCGCCTGGGGCTGAGCAAGCGCACTGTGGCACGTCCTACGCCACGCCGCTGGTGACGGCCACGGTGGCGGCGATGCTGTCGATCAATCCAGCGTTGACGCCGGAGCAAGTGCGCATGCTATTGCGCCGCAGTGCCCTGACCCTTGGGGTGGAACAGGACTTCGAAGCCATGGATGCCGAGGACCTGACCGCACCCATACTGCCCTCTGAGCGCGGCGGTCGGCTGGACGATCCGGACCTGGGACGCTCGGCCCGGCTGGACATGCAGCGCGCGCTGGACCTCGCTGTGCAAAGCCTGAAGCGTGTGCGCTAAGGCGAGGAGGCTGGCCGCTGACAGACATTTTCCGTAACATCGCGGGCCCTATCGCGGGGCAAGCCCGCTCCCACGCAGACGCGGTGGGGTTGCCAGAATCGCTTATCACAGGACCTTCATGAAACCCGCCCGACTTCGCGCCGATATCCTCGCCGGCCTGACCACCTCGTTCGCCCTCGTACCCGAGTGCATTGCCTTTGCTCTGGTCGCTCACCTCAACCCGCTTATGGGTCTCTATGGCGCCTTTATCATCTGTACCCTGACCGCGCTGTTCGGTGGCCGCCCGGGGATGATTTCCGGCGCCGCCGGCTCGATGGCGGTGGTGATCGTGGCCCTGGTGGTGCAGCACGGCGTCCAGTACCTGCTGGCGACGGTGCTGCTCGGCGGGGTCGTGATGATCCTGTTCGGCGTGCTGCGCCTGGGCAAGCTGGTGCGATTGGTGCCTTACCCGGTGATGCTCGGCTTCGTCAATGGCCTGGCCATCGTCATTGCCATGGCCCAGCTGGAGCACTTCAAGAGCGGTGAACACTGGCTCAGCGGCTCGCCGCTGTACCTGATGCTTGGCCTGGTGGCGCTGACCATGCTGGTGGTCTATGTGCTGCCGCGGCTGACCCGCGCCGTGCCGCCTGCGCTGGTGGCGATCCTCGGTGTCGGCTTGCTGGTGTACCTGTTTGACCTGCCCACGCGCACCCTCGGTGACATGGCCCACATCGCCGGTGGCTTGCCGCAGCTGGCCTGGCCCGAGGTACCGTGGAACCTCGAGACGCTGAAGATCATCGCGCCCTATGCGTTGCTGATGGCCATGGTCGGCCTGCTGGAAACCCTGCTGACCCTCAACCTCACCGACGAGATTACCGAAAGCCGGGGTTTTCCTGACCGCGAATGCGTTGCACTGGGTGCCGCCAACATGGTGTCGGGCTTGTGCGGCGGCATGGGTGGTTGCGCGATGATCGGCCAGACCGTGATCAACCTCAGCTCCAACGGTCGCGGGCGCCTGTCCGGCGTGGTGGCGGGGGGGATGATCCTGCTGTTCGTGCTGTTCCTGTCGCCGCTGATCGAGCGGATTCCGCTGGCGGCGCTGGTCGGGGTGATGTTCGTGGTGGCCCAGCAGACGTTTGCCTGGGCGTCGTTGCGGGTGCTGCACAAGGTGCCGGTCAGCGATGTACTGGCAATCATTGCCGTGACGGTGGTCACGGTGTTCACCGACCTGGCCGCCGCAGTGCTGTTCGGCATTGTCATCGCCGCGGTCAACTTTGCCTGGCAGCATGCTCGTGAGCTGTATGCCGACAGCCATGATGATGGCGAAGGCGGCAAGCGTTACCAGGTACATGGCACGCTGTTCTTTGCCTCGACCACGCCGTTTCTCAACCAGTTCGACCCTGCGGGTGATCCGGCCAGTGTGACGCTCGACTGCAAGCACCTGAGCTTTGTCGATTACTCGGCGGTGGCCGCACTGCAGACCTTGCGCGAGCGGTATGCCAAGGCCGGCAAGCACCTGCGCGTGGTGCATCTGTCGGAGCGCTGCAAGAAGCTGCTCAAGCGGGCGGGGGAGCAGCATTGAGATCTGCGAGGGTCTGTGCGGATAGGTGATCCTGTAGAAGCGGGCTTGCCCCGCGAAGAGGCCCGCACAGACCCAGCAGCGCTGTCAGCCCCCCTGTTTCTTCATGATCGCCTCGGCAATGTTCGCCGGGGCCTCGCCATACTTGGTGAATTCCATCGTATAGCTGGCCCGGCCCTGGGTCATCGAGCGCATCTGCGTCGAGTAGCCGAACATTTCACCTAGAGGCACCTCGGCCCTGATCACTTTGCCGGCCGGGGTCTCTTCACCTTCCTGGATCATCCCCCGGCGCCGGCTCAGGTCGCCAATGATGTCGCCCTGGTACTCCTCAGGCGTAACAACCTCAACCTTCATCACCGGCTCCAGCAGCACCGCACCGCCTTTGCTCGACAGCTGCTTGGTGGCCATCGAGGCAGCGATCTTGAAGGCCATCTCGTTGGAGTCGACGTCGTGGTACGAACCGTCGAATACCGCAGCCTTGAGGCCGATCAGCGGATAGCCGGCCAGCACGCCGTTGTGCATCTGCTCTTCAATGCCTTTCTGGATCGCCGGGATGTATTCCCGGGGAATGACCCCGCCAACCACCTCATTGACGAACTCCAGCCCCTCCTTGCCCTCTTCGCCAGGCGCGAAGCGGATCCAGCAATGGCCATATTGGCCGCGGCCACCGGACTGGCGGACGAACTTGCCTTCGATTTCACAGGTGTTGCGGATCTTCTCGCGGTAGGCGACTTGCGGCTTGCCAATATTGGCCTCGACACCGAACTCGCGGCGCATGCGGTCGACGATGATGTCCAGGTGCAGTTCGCCCATGCCGGAAATGATGGTCTGCGCGGTTTCCTCGTCGGTCTTGACCCGGAACGACGGGTCTTCCTGGGCCAGCTTGCCGAGGGCAATGCCCATTTTTTCCTGGTCGGCCTTGGTCTTCGGCTCGACGGCTACCGAGATTACCGGGTCGGGGAAGTCCATGCGTTCAAGGATGATCGGTTTGTTCAGGTCGCACAGGGTATCGCCGGTAGTCACGTCCTTCATGCCGATCAGCGCGGCGATGTCGCCGGCGCAGACGTTCTTGATCTCGGCGCGCTGGTTGGCGTGCATCTGCACCATGCGCCCGACCCGTTCCTTCTTGCCCTTCACCGAGTTGAGCACGGCGTCGCCGGAGCTGAGGATGCCCGAGTAGACGCGGGCAAAGGTCAGGGTGCCGACGAAGGGGTCGGTGGCAATCTTGAAGGCCAGCGCCGAGAACGGCTCGTTGTCGTCGGCGTGGCGTTCCAGGTGCTTCTCTTCATTGTCCGGGTCGGTGCCCTTGATTGCCGGGATTTCACTGGGGGCGGGCAGGTAGTCGATCACCGCGTCGAGCATCAGCGGCACGCCTTTGTTCTTGAACGAAGAGCCGAGTACCGTCGGCACGATTTCGTTGGCAATGGTGCGTTGGCGCAGGCCGGCCTTGATCTGTTCGTTGCTCAGCTCTTCGCCGTTGAGGTAGAGCTCCATGAATTCGTCGGTAGCCTCGGCGGCAGCCTCGATCATGTGCGCGCGCCATTCGTCGGCCAGCGCCTGCAGCTCTTCGGGGATGTCTTCTTCGCGGTAGCTGGCGCCGTGGTCGGCATCGTTCCAGTAGATGGCCTTCATTTTCACCAGGTCGATCTGGCCAATGAAGTTCTCCTCACTACCGATTGCCAGCTGGATCGGCACCGGATGGTGCCCCAGGCGCTGGTCGATCTGCTTGACCACGCGCAGGAAGTCGGCGCCTTGGCGGTCCATCTTGTTGATATAGGCCAGGCGCGGCACATGGTACTTGTTGGCTTGGCGCCAGACCGTCTCGGACTGCGGCTCGACACCGTCAGCGCCGCTGAACACCACCACTGCGCCATCGAGCACGCGCAACGAACGCTCCACCTCGATGGTGAAGTCGACGTGGCCGGGGGTGTCGATGATGTTGAAGCGAAACTTGTCGCCGAACTGCTTGGTCGAGCCCTGCCAGAACGCGGTGGTGGCGGCCGAGGTGATGGTGATGCCGCGCTCCTGTTCCTGGGCCATCCAGTCCATGGTCGCGGCGCCGTCATGCACCTCGCCCATCTTGTGGTTGACCCCGGTGTAGAACAGGATGCGTTCGGTGGTGGTGGTCTTGCCGGCATCGACGTGGGCGACGATGCCGATATTGCGGTACAGCTCGATGGGCGTTGTGCGGGCCATGGTCAGTCACCTGTGGGTGAATGCGCGGGGAGGGGTACTCCCACGGTAGCAGACCGCTGGCGGCCTGCTTGCCCGATGGCCGGTGAAGCGAGGAGTGGTGTCAGTCGGCCTGGGCTTGCAGCTGCCACTGGCCGTCGATTTCCCGTGCGAGGCCGCTGGCCGGCACCAGGGCCAGCAGGCGCGGGTGCAGGTCGGCCTCGGTGAAACCCTTGACGGCGGTCAGGTCGAGCGCGCCGGCCAGGGGCATTTCAGTCTGCTTATACGACAGCCAGGCCTTCTTCAACATTTGCAGCACATCACTGCCCGCGGTGTTGGCAAAGCGGCGGTGAGTCTGGCGGCCTGCGAACTCGAACGTGTGGCGGTGGCTGTAGCTGCTTTCATCGCCTGCGCCCTCGACACAGCGGTGGCAGCGGCACGGGCCGTCGCCAAAGGCGTTGCGCAGGTAGCTGTTGAAGTCCACGACGGGCTTGAGGGTCAGGCGTTTGTCGACCTCGAACAGGTCGGCGATCAGGGGTTCTTCGGCGCTCACTCGGTGTCCTCGTGTGGTGTGGCGTGCATCGCCGGGCACCCTAACAGATTGGGGCTTTTCAGGCCATGTGGTCTGTCTGGGAAAAGCGCTTGGCAGTGCCGACGTCTTCGCGGGGCAAGCCCGCTCCTACAGGACTGCGACGCACTACAGACCCTGTAGGAGCGGGCTTGCCCCGCGAAGACGTCGGCACTGCCAAGGCAAAATCCAGCTGTCCGGCACTCGCGCGCAATCGCCGCCTGCCGTACCCTATGCGCCCCGGCGCCCGACGCGCCGATCCTTACTCGCAAAAGGCAACCCGATTGAGCATCTATAAGTATATCGCCACCGTCACCGTCAGCACCGAAGACCGCGGGGGCGACATTGAGGCATCGGAGAACGTCAATATCCGCGTGGGCCTTGAGGCAGTGACCGAGACCTTGAAGAAGGTGCACTTCGTCGGCGCGCTCGCAGCACCGGAAAAGCCTGCCACGCACATCTGCGTGACCCTCGAGAACGGCCTGACCTACTACGGCCCGATCGTCAACGGCCACGCCGAACTCGAAGGCGGCTGGATCGCCTTCGAATCCGACATGCTTACTCCGGAAGAGCTCGGCCTGTAAGACTCAGCCCAGCTCTGCCAGGCACTGCTCGAGGATATCCAGGCCTTCTTCGAGTACCTCTGCTTCGATGGTCAGCGGTGCCAGCAGGCGAATGATGTGCCTGGCCTTGCCGCTGGGCATCAGCAGCAGGCCCTTGGCCCGCGCCGAGGCCAGCACCTGGGTCAGGTGCGCCGGCGCCGGGCTGCCGTCGGCATTGATCAACTCGATTCCGCGCATCGCGCCGACGCCGGTCAGACGGCCCAGTGCAGTGCTCACGCCTGAGGCCTGCCAGCGCTGGTAGCGGCTGACGATGGCCTGCTCGTGGCGTTCGCCCCAGGTTGCCAGGTTCTCGTCGGTCATCTGCGCCAAGCTGGCCAGTGCCGCCGCGCAGGCAATCGGGTTGCCCGAGTAGGTGCCGCCCAAACCGCCCTTGGGCAGTGCGGCCATCAAGTCCTGGCGGCCGACCAGCGCCCCCAGCGGCATGCCCCCGGCGATACTCTTGGCCAGCAACAGCAGGTCGGGCTCGATGCCCAGGCGAGGGAAAGCGAAGCGCTGACCGGTGCGGCCAAAGCCCGACTGGATCTCGTCGATGATGATCAGGATCCCGTGCTCGTCACAGAAGCGCCGCAGCGCTTGGGCGAAGGCCGGATCGAGGGCGAGGAAGCCGCCTTCGCCCTGGACCGGTTCGAGAATGAATGCCGCTACGTCTTCCACCGCCAGCTCGACGCTGAACAGGCGCTCCAGGGCCTTGAGGCCTTCTGCGCAGGTGACGCCGGTGTCGGCGCTGGGGTAGGGCAGGTGGTAGACCGGCCCGGGCAGGTCTCCGACGCGCTGCTTGTAGGGCGCGACCTTGCCGTTGAGGTTGAGTGTGGCCAGGGTGCGGCCGTGGAAGGCACCGTCGAAAGCGATGATGGCGCGCTTGCCTGTGGCACCACGGGCCACTTTCAGGGCGTTTTCCGCGGCTTCCGCGCCGCTGTTGGTGAGCATGCCGGCCAGCGGGTAGCTGACCGGTACAAACCCTTGCAGTTGCTCCATCAACTGCAGGTACGGGCCATGCGGCGCGGCGTTGAACGCGTAGTGGGTGAGGCGACTGGCCTGGGCCTGGATCGCCTCGACCACGGCCGGGTTGCAATGGCCCAGATTGAGCACGCCAATACCCCCGACAAAGTCGATGTAGCGTTTGCCGTCGGTGTCCCAGACTTGCGCGTTGCGCCCATGGGAAAGTGTGATTGGGTGAACTACGGCAATGGACTGACTGATACTTTCCTGATTCATGAGCACGCGAGACCTTGTTCGATTTAGCTAATATCCAAGCGTGTCGGGGTGTTATTCCGCAAACGAATTATTCGATTGCGTTCATTCCATAGATTCAGGAAGTCAGGGCTGAACTCAATCCCCTTCCGCCACCCGCTCGCGAATCCACTGCACAAAGGCCCTGATCTTCGGCACCTCCGCCGCATGCTCGGCATGGGCAATGAAATGCCGGCCATTGCTCGCCACCGGATGGTCCCAGGCGACCACCAGCTTGCCCTCGGCCAACTCCTCGGCCACCAGGTAGCGCGGGATCAAGGCGATGCCGCAGCCGGCGATGGCCGCGCGAATGCACAGGTAGAACGTATCGAAGCGCGGCCCGTGGTAGCTGTTCTCGCTGTGCAGTCCGAGGCCCAGAAACCATTCGTGCCAAGCCTCGGGGCGTGACGCGCACTGCAGCAGACGGTGCTCGGTCAGCGCTTCGGCGCTGTCGAAGCGGGAGCGCGCCAGCAGCTCTGCTGCGCACACAGGTACCACCTCCTCGCTGAACAGTTCGATGCACGTTGCCCCCGGCCAGGTGCCTTGGCCAAAGAAAAAAGCGATGTCCGCCTTCGCCTGAACCAGGTCGAACGGCTCCAGCTCGTTGCGGATATCCAAGTGGATCCGCGGGTAGCGGTCGCCAAAGCCCTTGAGTCTGGGCACCAGCCAGCGTGCGCCGAAAGTCGGCTGGGTAGCGATGCGCAGCACCTCGGTCTCGTCGCCGTAACTGAGGATGTAGCGGCTGGAAATGTCGATCTGGGTGAGGATCTTGTTCACTTCGGTTAGGTACAGGGCACCGGCAGGCGTGAGGTGCAGGCGCCGGCGGATGCGCTGGAACAGCGGGTGCGAGAGCATGTCCTCGAGTTGCGCCACCTGTTTGCTGACCGCGCTCTGGGTCAGGTGCAGTTCCTGCGCCGCACGGGTGAAGCTGAGGTGCCGGGCGGCCGCCTCGAAGCATTGCAAGGCGGTGGTGGAAGGCATCAGGCGTTTGGACATGTGCGTCTATTACCCAGCGAAAAAGGAAGAAGTTCATTCCGAAGAGGAATCATGTGCGTCGAAAAGGTCGTTTGTTGGTAACGCCCTATAGATTAATACTGACCTGGATCAACGATTACAACCGGTGATGGAAACAGGAGGCAAAGTCCTTTCGACGTAGTCCTTACAACAAAAAAAACGAGCTCTACCGACTTACAAGAATTCTGCTCCAAGTTCAGCCGTCCCCCGCGGCGGCCGACCCACTCGAGGGTTTTCCATGGCTTCGCTACAAAACAAGAAACAGCGCTCCCTGCAACACGGCCTGACGTCCCGTCAGGTGTCGATGATCTCCATTGCCGGCATCATCGGCGCCGGGCTGTTCATTGGCTCCTCCAACGCCATCGCCACGGCCGGCCCGGCGATCCTCATCTCCTACGCCATGACCGGTCTGCTGGTCCTGCTGGTGATGCGCATGCTCGGCGAAATGGCCATCGCCAACCCCAACAGCGGTTCATTCTCCACCTATGCTTCCGAGGCCATTGGGCCCTGGGCGGGCTTTACCATCGGCTGGCTGTACTGGTGGTTCTGGGTGCTGATCATCCCGGTCGAGGCCATTGCTGGCGCAGACATCCTGCATGCCTACTTCCCCGACATCCCCTCGTGGCTGTTTGCCTTCCTGATCATGATCGTGCTGTCGTGCACCAACCTGATCAGCGTGAAGAACTTCGGTGAGTTCGAGTACTGGTTTGCCCTGATCAAGGTGATCGCAATTGTCGCCTTCATCGGCATCAGCAGCATGGCCGTGTTCGGCGTCTGGCCATTGGCCAAGACCTCCGGCGTCAGCCAGTTGTGGGCCAACGGCGGGTTCATGCCGAACGGCTTTGGCACAGTGCTGGGCGGGGTGCTGATCACCATCTTCTCGTTCTTCGGCGCCGAGATCGTCACCATCGCTGCAGACGAAACCGCCAACCCGAAAGACAAGATCCGCCGCGCTACCAACCTGGTGGTGTACCGCATCGGCATCTTCTACCTGGCGTCGATCTTCCTGGTGGTGTCGCTGGTGGCCTGGAACGACCCTGGCCTGAAAGCCGTCGGATCGTTCCAGCGGGTGCTGGAAGTACTCAACGTGCCAGGTGCCAAGCTGGTGGTCGACCTGGTGGTGCTGGTGGCCGTGACCAGTTGCATGAACTCCGGGCTGTACACCGCTTCGCGGATGCTCTACTCGCTCGGTTCGCGGGGTGAGGCGCCGAAGATGATCAAGCGGGTTTCCGGCAATGGCGTACCTACCGTCGCCGTACTGCTGTCGACCCTGGCAGGTTTTGCGGGTTGCTTGGTCAACTACGTGTTCCCCGGCAAGGTGTTTGGCTTCCTGCTGTCGACCACTGGCGCCATCGCCTTGCTGGTGTACCTGGTGATCGCCGTCTCGCAGTTGCGCATGCGTGCTCGGGCTGACCGCGACGGTAGCGTGCTGGAACTGAAAATGTGGCTGTTCCCTTGGCTGACCTGGCTGGTGATCGGCACCATCATCATGGTTCTTGGCTACATGCTGTTCAGTGACGCCTACCGCTACGAGACATTGATGACGGCGGGCGTGACGTTGTTCATCCTGCTGGTTTCGCTGACCCGTCGACGCGGCGGGCAGGGCAGGGTGAATGCCGTGGTGGCGGACGGCAAAGGCGTCTGACCTTGTAGCTGGATCAAAGAGAAGCCCGTGACCTGTTCACGGGCTTTTTCATTGGCGCGCCGTACGCCTGGCGTTACCCTACGTACTCTTCCAAAACCGACAGTTCCAGGAAGCCCATGAACGACCACGCCCCCTCCCTGCAATCACTGGCCGCCCCTGATGGCACCTGTTACGGCTGCGGCTGCGCACACCCCACTGGCTTGCACATCGACAGTTACTGGGATGCCGACGGCAGTCATGTCATCTGCCGGCACAGCCCGGACAGCGGCTTCATCGGTTGGCCCGGCTTGGTCTACGGTGGGTTGCTGGCGATGCTGGTCGACTGTCATTCGAACTGGACGGCGATGGCCTGGCACTACCGCAACGAAGGCCGCGAGCCGGATAGCCTGCCGCGGATTCATTGCGTGACTGGCCAGCTCAACCTGAGCTACCTCAAGCCGACGCCCATGGGCGTGGAGCTGCTGCTCAAGGCCCGCGTCGACGGCGAGGTCGGGCGCAAGACGCGGGTGGTCTGTGAGGTCTGGGCCGGCGACGTTCTGACCGTCACGGCAGACTGCATCTTCGTGCGCGTGGACACCGAAAAACTCAAACTCCAGGCCCATGCCCAGGGCTGATTCGCAGAGAATACCGATGACTGATCTGAGTGCGTTTCCCGTTACCCGCAAATGGCCCGCGCAACATCCGCAACGTCTGCAGTTGTACTCCCTGCCGACGCCAAACGGGGTGAAAGTGTCGATCATGCTCGAAGAAATTGGCCTGCCCTATGAGGCGCACAAGGTCAGTTTTGAGAGCGAAGACCAGCTCAGCCCCGCGTTCATCTCGCTGAGCGCCAACAACAAGATCCCGGCCATCCTCGACCCGAACGGGCCGGGCGGGCAGCCGCTGGCGTTGTTCGAGTCCGGCGCTATCCTGCAGTACCTTGCGGAAAAGTCCGGGCAGTTGCTCAGCCAGGATCCGGCCAGTCGTTATCAGACCTTGCAATGGCTGATGTTCCAGATGGGCGGCATTGGGCCGATGTTCGGTCAGGTTGGCTTCTTCCACTTCTTTGCCGGCAAGGACATCGAGGACAAACGGCCGCGCGACCGCTACGTGAATGAATCGCGACGGCTGCTCGGGGTGCTTGATCGACACCTGGTCGGGCGCGAATGGATGGGCGATGAGTACAGCATTGCCGATATCGCCATTTTCCCCTGGGTGCGCAACCTGGTGGATCGCTACAACGCACGGGAGCTGGTCAGGTTCGAAGAGTTCGAACAGGTTCAGCGGGTCCTGGCGACCTTCCTTGAGCGGCCGGCGGTGCAGCGCGGGCTGACAATCCCCGGTTGATGACCTGCGCGCCTGGTGCTTTATGCCCCTTGAACTGATCCCTGCCAGCGATGCCCACTGCGCCTTTGCCCGCGACCTGACCCGGCGCGCCATGCTGCCGTACTACCGCGAATTCGACCTGCTGTGGATCGAGCAGGCGTTCGACGAGGCCTGGCACTGGCGCGAGCAATGGCTGATCGTCGAGGACCAGACAACGCTGGGTTTCTGCAGCCTCAGCCAGGACCGCCAGGCGCTGTTCATTCGCGAACTGCACCTGCTGCCAGAGCACCGTGGGCGCGGCGTGGGCAGTTGGGTTCTGGAAACCCTGGCCGGCTGGGCTGTCCAGCGCAAGCTGCCGTTGCTCCGGCTGATGGTGTTCAACAACAACCCGGCGCGGCAGCTGTACCTGCGTCACGGTTTTGTCGAGATGGGCGAGGACGAATGCTTCGTGCGCATGCAGCGCGCGCTCGACTGATGGGTCACTTTCAGGCCGTGTAGACTTGCGCGGCATGGATCCAATCGGCATAGTCCCAGATGGATTCACGGCTATTCACATGGGTGCGGGATGCACCGGTTTTTATTCAAAGGGATAAGGAAGCGTAAATAGATGAAAGGATTCGGAGCGCGGCTGAGGGAAGAGCGCGAACGTCTGGGGCTGACCCAGCGAGTGTTCGGCGATATCGGCGGCGTCGAGCCCAACGCCCAGGGCAAGTACGAGAGCGGTGAGCGCACGCCGCGGGTCGATTACCTGGCGGCCGTGGCAGCCAAGGGGGTTGATGCCCTGTATGTGCTCAGCGGGCAGCGCACACCGGCACCGCTGGACAGCTTGACCTGCGATGAAGACCGTCTACTGGGCGCTTTTCGCGCTTTGCCGGCAAACGACCAGGCAGCGCTCTGGCACCTGGTGGGCCGCCTGCGCAGCGAGGCGTGCGCGCAGGAAAACGCACGGATGCGCCAACTCGAACGGCACGGGTATTTCCAGGACGCTTTGCGCTAGGATCCGCGTGACATTTTTTGTTAAGGTGGCGGGATCCAATCGCCCCATTTACGAGGTGTCTGCTTGATTAGGGTCTTAGTGGTCGATGACCACGATCTGGTGCGTACCGGTATCACCCGCATGCTGGCCGATATCGACGGCCTGCAAGTGGTGGGTGAGGCAGATTCCGGCGAAACGGCCCTCAAGCTCGCACGTGAGTTGAAACCTGATGTGGTCCTGATGGACGTCAAGATGCCTGGCATCGGCGGCCTCGAAGCGACCCGCAAGCTTCTGCGCAGTCATCCGGACACTAAAGTGGTGGCAGTCACCGTGTGTGAGGAAGACCCGTTCCCCACGCGGTTGCTGCAAGCCGGCGCCGCCGGTTACCTGACCAAAGGCGCGGCGCTCGACGAAATGGTCCAGGCGATCCGCCTGGCCTTCGCCGGCCAGCGCTATATCAGCCCGCAGATCGCCCAGCAGCTGGCGCTGAAGTCGTTCCAGCCGCAAGGCTCGCCGTTCGACGCGCTGTCGGAGCGCGAAATCCAGATTGCCCTGATGATCGTCGGCTGCCAGAAAGTGCAGATCATCTCTGACAAGTTGTGTCTGTCGCCCAAGACCGTCAATACTTACCGTTATCGGATCTTTGAAAAACTCTCGGTTACCAGCGACGTCGAACTGACCTTGCTGGCCGTTCGCCACGCTATGGTCGACGCAAGTCTATAAAGCCGCTCATGTCCCAAGTATTTGATGCCAGCGCGTTCCTGGCGACCTGCAGTGGTCGCCCGGGCGTTTACCGTATGTTCGACGCCGAGGCGCGGCTGCTCTACGTGGGCAAGGCCAAGAACCTCAAGAAGCGTCTGGCCAGCTATTTCCGCAAATCCGGGCTGGCGCCCAAGACCGCCGCTCTGGTCGGGCGCATCGCCCAGGTGGAAACCACCATCACCGCCAACGAGACCGAGGCGCTGCTGCTCGAGCAGAACCTCATCAAGCAATGGCGCCCGCCCTACAACATCCTGTTGCGCGACGATAAGTCCTACCCGTATGTGTTCTTGTCCGACGGTCAATTCCCACGACTGGGCATTCACCGCGGGGCGAAGAAGGCCAAGGGCCGCTACTTCGGCCCATACCCCAGCGCCGGTGCCATCCGTGAAAGCCTGAGCCTGCTGCAGAAGGGATTCTCCGTGCGCCAGTGCGAAGACAGTTATTACGCCAACCGCACCCGGCCGTGCCTGCAGTACCAGATCAAGCGCTGCAAGGCCCCCTGTGTAGGCCTGGTGACGCCTGAGGAATACGCCGAAGATGTCCGCCACTCGGTGATGTTCCTCGAAGGCCGCAGCCAGCAACTGGGCAATGAGCTCAACGCCGAGATGGAGCACGCTGCGATGGCCCTCAACTTCGAGAAGGCCGCCGAACTGCGGGATCAGATCGCCCTGTTGCGTCGCGTTCAGGACCAGCAATACATGGAAGGCGGCTCCGGCGACGTCGATGTCGTTGCCTCGTTCATCAACCCGGGTGGCGCTTGCGTGCACCTGATCAGCGTGCGTGGCGGCCGGGTGCTGGGCAGCAAGAACTTCTTCCCCCAGGTCGGCATTGAAGAAGACGTCAGTGAAGTGATGTCCGCCTTCCTCTCCCAGTACTACCTGGGCAACGCCGAGCGCGAACTGCCCGGCGAACTGATCGTCAACGTCGTCCATGAAGACTTCGAAGCCATCAGCGCGGCGATTCAGACCCTGCGCGGCCGTGAAATTGCCATCACCCACCGCGTGCGCGGCACCCGCGCCCGCTGGCAGCAGCTGGCGGTGACCAACGCCGAGCAGGCTCTCAATGCTCGCCTGGCTAACCGCCAGCACATGGCCTCACGCTTTGAAGCGCTCGCTCAAGTGCTCGGCCTCGACGAAGTTCCGCAGCGCCTCGAGTGTTACGACATCAGCCATTCCAGCGGCGAAGCCACCGTTGCCAGTTGCGTGGTGTTTGGCCCCGAAGGCCCGCTCAAGTCCGACTACCGCCGCTTCAATATCGAAGGCGTCACCGCCGGTGATGACTACGCGGCCATGCACCAGGCATTGATGCGCCGCTACGGGCGCATCAAGGACGGCGAGGGCAAACTGCCCGACGTGCTCCTGGTCGATGGCGGCAAGGGCCAGTTGAACATGGCCCGCGACGTCATGCAGGAACTGGGCATGACCGACCTGACCCTGCTCGGCGTGGCCAAGGGCGTGACCCGCAAGGCCGGCTTCGAGACGCTGTACCTCAATGATGTCGCCCACGAATTCACCCTCAAAGGCGACTCGCCGGCCCTGCACCTGATCCAGCAGATCCGCGACGAAGCTCACCGCTTTGCCATTACCGGCCACCGCGCCCGCCGCGGCAAGGCGCGCCGTACGTCGAGCCTGGAAGACGTCGCCGGGGTAGGGCCCAAGCGTCGCCGCGACCTGCTGAAACACTTCGGCGGCCTGCAAGAGCTCAACCGCGCCAGTATCGACGAGATCGCCAAAGCACCCGGTATCAGTAAAAAGCTTGCCGAGTCGATTTATGCCAGCCTGCATAGCGAGTAGAATGCCTGGCTCAACTCGCAGCCAGTCGTACCGATGAATATTCCAAATCTGCTCACCGTTCTACGCGTCCTGCTCATCCCGATCTTCATCATGCTGTTCTATGTGCCCTATCACTGGAGCTACATGGCCGCCAGCACGGTGTTCGCGATCGCCGCCGCCACTGACTGGCTGGACGGCTACCTGGCCCGCAAGCTGGAGCAGAGTACGCCGTTCGGCGCTTTCCTCGACCCTGTGGCCGACAAGCTGATGGTGGCCGTTGCACTGGTGTTGCTGGTGCAGGTGCATGCCAACTTCTGGCTGACCTTGCCTGCCGCGGTGATCATCGGCCGCGAGATCGTCGTTTCGGCCCTGCGTGAGTGGATGGCCGAGCTGGGGGCGAGGGCGCATGTTGCCGTGTCCAACCTGGGCAAATGGAAAACCGCCGCACAGATGCTGGCGCTGGTGATCCTGCTGGCCAACCCGCCGGTGTTCGGCTTCTGGGTGGTGACCGGTTACGCCCTGCTGCTGGTGGCCGCTGCACTGACCCTGATTTCCATGGTGCACTACCTGATCGCTGCCTGGCCGCACCTGCGCGAAGGCTCCGAGCAGAAATAAAAGTTTTTTTGAATCAAGGGGTTGACGTCGTTTGCCAGATCGCTAGAATAGCGACCATCACGACGCGGGAATAGCTCAGTTGGTAGAGCACGACCTTGCCAAGGTCGGGGTCGCGAGTTCGAGTCTCGTTTCCCGCTCCAGTTATAGATCTACAGAGTTCCATGGAAGTCTGTAAGTCGTTGAAAAAAGGGCCGAAAGGCTCTTTTTTCGTTCCAGCGGAAACCACCGAAAACCGGCAGTATCCGGACATTTTAAGTCCAGGATTGAGTCCAGAATTGGAAATGCCCCAATTCGCTTTTCCGGTAGAGCTAGGTGGAGCACGAGACGAGCATTTGGCCTCTGACAGGTTCAGGAGGTCACCATGGCACTCTCGGAGATGGCGATTCGGCACGCCCGAGTCACCGGTAAGGACTACACGCTCGCGGACAGCGATGGCTTGTTCCTCAATGTCACGGCGCAGGGCGGTAAGATCTGGCATTTCCGCTACTACTGGGCCGGCCGGCAGAAGCGCATGTCGTTTGGCAGCTACCCACAGGTCGGCCTGCGCGACGCACGTACGCGTCGCGATGAAGCGCGGGCACTCATTAGTCAGGGCACTAATCCGTGCGAGCAGCGCAAGCAGCAACGCCAGGCTGTCCGCCTCTCCAGCGACCATTCCTTTGAGACAGTGTTTAATCAGTGGATCGCTTTTCGTCGGCTGAGCCTCAACGAGGGGCGACAGAGCACGCTGTCCCAGATCCTGCGCATTTTCGGCAAAGACATTCTTCCTTACCTCGGTGATCGCTCCGTCTACGATATCGGCCGTCATGTGCTCATGGAGGTGCTGGATCGCATCGAGTCTCGTGGTGCGTTCACCACCGCAGAAAAGTGCCGGACCTGGCTCAATCAATTGTTTCGCTATGCGCTTGTGCGCGTGGCTGGGCTCGAGCATAACCCCGCTTCAGATCTGGATGTGGTGGCTATGCCCAAGCCACCGGTAGAGCACAACCCCTTCCTGCGCATGGACGAGTTGCCACAGCTTCTGAGCAGGCTGCGCGGCTATCATGGTGGACAGCAGACCCTGTTGGGAATCTGGCTTCTGCTGCTTACCGGAGTGCGCACCGGTGAGCTGCGTTTGGCTACGCCGGATCAATTCGACCTGGAGCGCCGGCTCTGGGTCATTCCGCCTGAGGTGGTCAAGCAACTGCAGCTCAAGATGCGTAAAAGCCGCAGCCAGGCCTCTAAGGTGCCGCCCTACATCGTGCCGCTATCAGTCCAGGCGGCGGAGGTGGTGAGGCTGCTGCTCGATCGTGTGGTACCTGCGCAGCGGCATTTGCTTGCCCATCGGAGTGACTTGAGCAAGCGGATCAGCGAGAACACGTTGAACAGTGCGCTGCGACGCATGGGGTTCGCTGATCGACTCACCGGGCACGGTATGCGTGCCACTATCTCCACTGCGCTCAATGAAATCGGGTATCCGAAAGTATGGATTGATGCTCAGCTGTCGCATGCTGATCCCGATAAGGTCAGTGCCTCGTATAACCATGCTGAGTATGTCGAGCAGCGCCGGGCCATGATGCAAGATTGGGCGAATCGGTTGGACCTCTGGGCGCAAGGACATGCTCAGGCAGCTGGTGCACCGTTGACGATAAGGTTGGAGGGGACGGCATCGTCTCCAATACGGATTGTGGACCCTACACGGAGTGTTGCGCCATCGCACGGTGTCCTCGCCCAGCCTGAATCGAATGGAGCACGGTATGTCGGAAGGGCGAGCAAGCAGCGGGATGTGGAGTCGCATGCGCGGATCGGTAGTCCAGAGATTTCCGAAATCCAAAAAGAGCGCGAGGGGATGCTTGCCGTTTACGAAGCACCAACCAATCTTCCTCTACCGGTTTTTGCCCGGTTAGCGGGCAAGTCAAGAGATCAGGTCAATCGTGATATCAAGGCGCGTAGGCTGCTCTCCCTTAGCCTGGGTAACAGGGGGCAGAGAATTCCCGACTGGCAGTTAGATCCTTTAAAGCACAAGCTAGTCCTCGCAGTTCTCACCAACTCTCCCGATCTAGAAAATTGGCAAATTTATCGCTTATTAAGCACGCCGCACAGGCGGTACCAGGGCAGGGCACCACTCGACACGGTTACATCTGAAAACTTCGACAGTGTCCTGGGCGCCCTGTTGGCAGAAAGCTAGGGCTCGCAGACTCAGTGGAGAGTTTCTGAACACAGCATGTTACGGCGGCGCCACTTGGCCCCCCGAAACTATGTTCAGCTGCTACTGGGTGCGTGTCTGGGCGGCCAGTGTGCATTTGGCGATGCCAGGCTGGATTGTGGTTTCACCGGGGGACGCCGAGTCGGGACCAGTCAAGCTGAAACCAGATATGGAGGCTACATCGTGATTGCTGAAGCGCTACGAGAGTTTTTCAGCGCAGGCTGCCCGTCGAGCATGCTTTTTCTGTAGATCCTGGATGGTGATGGCTTCCAAAATCTTGCGCATGATGGCAATCTGGCTCAACTTTGATTGGTCGGCCACGGAAGTGAATAAAAGGAATTATTATGACAGAGCGAGAATTGATAGCACAGCTTTTGACTATCATCGGCGATTATAGGAAAGGAGCAATTCCTAATTTTGATGAGTCGCATATTCAGAAGTGGATTAGACAGTTTGATCCTGAGGTGCGAGATTCGATACTTTCTGAGTTGATCTATACGTTTGGAAAAACATATAGCTCGAAAGAGAAAGTGTACGATACCTTCAAAAGCTTATTTGAGCTTGAGGGGTTGCATAATGGCGATCCTGCAGGTTTCTGGGGTTCTGTGTCTTTTTTGGATATTCAGAAGGGTGGTAATAGTCAGCACGAGTTTGTAAAGCTTGTTGCGGGGATCTATAACAAGCTGACGGGAAATAGCCTTGCAATCAATGATAATAGCGCTAAGGCTTTTTTCTATATTGATGATGGGCTGTTTTCTGGTAGCCGAGCAACTCAGGATGTTCTCGCGTGGTTAGAATGTGATGCCCCTCGAGATGCGACTCTGTATATGGCAATTATAAATGTGTATGCGCTCGGGCAGTGGATGCTTGGTGAAAATATCAAATCTGCTCTGGCTGCGAAAAATATTCAGATTTCTTGGGTGACAAGTGTAATTGCGGAAGATCGTAAGAAGTATATGTTTAATTCTGATGTCTTGCGTCCGACTTCAATCCCGACTGACTTAAAGGTCCTGGATTACGTGGGGAAAATGAAATACGCACCCGTGTTGCGAGTGGCCGGCGGCAATGCCAAAAATAGCTACTTCTCCTCAGAAATTGGTCGGAATCTCCTGGAGCAGCAATTTCTTGTTAAAGGGGCGCACATTAGAACTATTTGTCCGAATCTTAAAATCCCTCATCGCCCACTAGGATTCAGTAGCCTTGAAACGCTAGGATTCGGCTCATTGAACGTCACTTATCGCAATTGCCCGAACAACGCCCCTTTGGCTCTGTGGGCCGGCGATCCATGGTATCCTCTGTTCCCGAGATCGACTAACGCCGATGCAGCCCGGGAACGTGCTTTAGAAGACGTATTGGCGGCATTGTAGGAGAGGGTGATGGGGAAAATTGCGATCCGCACGTATGAAAGAAGCTCTAGTATTGTTTTTTTGAAAACGCAAGAGCAATACGGCGGTCTGTCCAATATGGCAGCTGGATACCCTATATGCGTAAATGAGGTAAGAGTGTTAACTTCAGAGGCGCTATATCAAGCCTGCCGTTTTCCTCATCGACCTGAAATTCAAGATATGATTTTTTCTCAAACCAGTCCTATGACTGCGAAGATGAAAAGTAAGCCGTACCGCAGTGAGTCTAGATCTGATTGGCTACGTGTTCGCGTTAGGATAATGAGATGGTGCCTCATGGCGAAGCTGCTCAACAATTGGTCAGCATTTTCTGCGCTTCTTCTTGAAACTAATGATTTTCCGATAGTTGAGGAATCTCGCAAAGATAGATTCTGGGGGGCAACTTCAAGTACTGATGGCACATTAACTGGAGCCAATGTATTAGGGCGGCTCTTGATGGAGTTGCGGGGTTGTGTTAGGAGTGGCACGGTGCCTGACGTGCTGGAGCCTCTCCAGATAGAGGACTTTCTTATAAAAGGGGTTCCTGTTGGTCAGCTGAGTCGGCAAGACGCTATTGATATAAAGCCAAGTGGTTTCTTGTTGTAATTAAAAAACCGTTGGTTTTATGGAAGAGGCTTGTCTTCTATGGGAAGTGCAAGCCTCTGTCGCATTGCAAATTAGAAACCGTAGATCATCCAATCGTAGTACGCCATCAATCGCCTGAAGTGATACTTATTGTTGCAGCTAATGAGGCGGTCGTAGTTTTGGCGCAGAAAGTCTCCTAAGGCATTTGTGTCGACATGCGGTAGTAGCGGTGTCATGCTGAAGATTTCAAACTCTGTCGCTGTGTTCAGGAACTCTGCAAAAGGAGTTCTTGCGTACTTCAATGTTTGTGGGATGCTTGCTGTGGCGAAGTCTGAAGCTTTTCGATGCGCTAGGCGATCAAGCCTGAGGCCTGACTTTTCATATTCAGATTTGGTGGTAATTCCCAATTCTCTAAGATACTTAAAAATTGGTACAAATTTAGTCTGTTTGGGAAGCAGAGAGATTGTAGACTCAATCAGTTTTTTGGGGTCGTAATGCTTGTTGTTGAGTATGAGGTCTTCAAATATATCGCCACTTGCAATTCCCTTGTAACCTGTTTCTCCAACCTTCCCGATCACGCCTAAGCCAAAAACAATTTCAATGTCCTCTTTGTTCTGGACTTGGTCGTAATCGATCACTGCAATCTTTTTGTCAGGGTTCTGGCCTTTAACAATCTCATACACTCGTTCCTTACAAAAACGCAATACCCTTGCAGGGAGCTTGCGCTCAAATTGAGCGATGGCGTCATAAACCGGAACGTAGTTCTTGGTCTTGACAACTTTTATTGGGATCTGGATTGAATCGAATTGTAAGTAAGAAGTTTCGATGGTCGGGCCTGACGCTGGCTCGTTTCTATCGATGAAGATCAAGTTGTCTCTTAGTTTGTCGATATTTTCTTTGCCGATGCATAGCGAGATTGACTTGAGGAGCTCCCTGATGTTGTTGTCAGAAATTGAGTAGCCTATAAAAACGACGGGGTGTTCGACGAAAATTGTTATCAGCTTCGATGCGAGATATGCATTTCGGTTGTTGTAGTCGTGATAGTCGTCATCTGTGAGAATGAGGGAGTCAGGTTTTGTACAGCAGCCATGAACTTTGTAGATTTCACCTACATTCATCGTGTTGGAGAATAGAAGTTCTTTCTGACCAACATAGACTGTGTGGCCGGGGAACAAGCTTTCGGTAAAGGTGTCCCAGTTTGTTGTGATAATGCCGTCGACATCACACTCTTTGAGCGCATCTATCTCTTGCGATATTTCATTTGGGATTTCTGTGAGTTCTTTCTGCTTAAGATAATCGCAGATTTCCAATCTTAAAGGGGAGGTTTTATCGGTGATGAGGTGGGCCGACTGCTCTCTCTGTGGCTCATATTTTTCATTTGTCCACCACAGATCATGGAAGTCGTTGGCAATGAGCTTAGCTGATGTGGGTGTGTTGTTATTCGAGCTGCTTTTGTAAAATGCGTAAGGTTTGCCAGTTAAGCAAAATCGGCTCAATAGTCCTTCCCAGTCTTCTAAACCGATATATCGTCTAGAGAACCCCGAGCCCAGAAAAAGAAATGGTCCGGAAGACCGTTGTGAGAATACGGAGCTGAGTTCTGCTTCAATGTCCATAGGTAGGCGCCTTGGAAAGCGATGATGGTGGATGGCCATCAGTCTTACTGAAAGATGTGTGGCAGGTCAATGGCCGTTCTAGGCTTTCCTTGAGCAAGCGGAGGAGACGCTGGCAGACAGGCTTGCGACACGCTATCACTGCGAGCTGCGGGCAGACTCAAGGCATCTTTTGAGCTCCCTCAGCCATTGCTTCGCAATGGTCATTGGTATACCAAATATCGACTTTCAGAAGCTTACGGCATCAATGTCAAAAAAGGGTTGTTGATAGGAATCTCTACTGAGATTGCTCTGGGGTCGCTTAGCAAGTAACCATTCAATGAGCTGGTTCTACGCGGGCCTTTAACTTTACAACCCCAAATGTTCTGGCCAGTTGGCGTTTTCAGATGTACATGTAGCTTCTGAAATTGACGTTGGATATCTCGCCAGACCTCCCTTGTTGGATCTGCTTTGGCTAATTCTGGGTGTTCGGCAGCGTAGCGTTGGAAAATGCCTGGCGTGACCAGGAAAAAGGTGCCAGCCACGGTGTGGAGCTTTGCCTTGCTGTCGTTCACCATCAACCGATGACTATCCATTGCTTCGCGCAACCATTCGATAAATAACGTTCCTTCGGCAACCTGAGGGGTTGGTTCAGTTTCAGAGTGAACGTTTCCTATACATGATTCATTCTCGACCACGCGGGGCTCTTGCAACATGTCCATCAGATCGTCGAGGTAGTCAAAATCCTGAATTAGGTGGTTGAGGTCCGGCTGTTTTTCATCCGGGGCTGGTTGGGTCAGGTCCGGGGGCGACTCGCTAGTTTCACTAGCCGGCGCGGGAGAGTCCATCGTCGGCTCAACTGTGCCGACAAAGATTTCTGGCCGGGGTTCATCGCCCCAAATCAGGCTTGGCTGGAGGCGGAGAAAGGTGAAGCGATGTTGCCAGCCACCGTCTACTACGGTGGCGCTCCACACCGCTTTCCCTTCCGGTGTCGTGTCCACTAATCCGTGTGATTGCAGTTCATCGAACAAGGCTATGTTGGAGGAGGGAATGCCGTCCACCGATTGGGCCAGCAGGTAGGCACGCAGCCTGTCGGTCGCGGTTTTGCTGACCAACCACAGGTGGTCAACTGTGAGCCAGCCGGCAGCTCCAGGCTGGTTGAGCTTGAACTCGTTTTTGATCAGGTGGCGTAGTCCCTTGAGCAGGTGATGCTGCAGCGAATGTTTAGGTGCCTGGAGTGCTTTGGTGGGGTTGGCCCCGATGTTCTGTGCCGTGGATACCCGGTCTGCTTGCAGGACCAACTCCCCGAGTGTGCCGGCGTGCTCGTAGTGGTCGGCCAGTAAGGAAAGCAATTGCCTCCACAATTCTGGGTAGCTGCTCAGCCAGTCAAGCAGCGCGGGCGTCAAGATCTGCGTATACAGCAGCCCAGCGGCGACACCGTGTAGTTGGTAATCCCTGTCGGGGAGGTAGCGGAAGCGGTAGGGCTGATTCAGAGGGCCGTGCCAGGGGTGCCAGCGTTCACCATTTTGGTACTCCACCTGGAGATCGACGGCGATTTTACCAACGTCATGGAGCAGGGCGCCGTAGGCAATCGCGGCGCTCCAGGCATCAGCCTGCGCTGCTTGGTCTTCCGGTGCGGCACCACTGGGGAGGAGGTAGGACTGGCGCAACTTCAGGCTGCACGCTACCAGCTCCAAGCCGTGGTCGAGCATGCCACCTGGATAGGCATGGTGATGGCTCTCACTGGCCGGTAGTTGCTGTACATAGGTGGCGTAGCGACGAATCGGTTCGAGGTAGAGTTGTTCGAACTGTAGCTGGGAGAGGGCGGTGTATTGCCAGATGCGCTCGAGTAGCCTTTTCCGGTGGCTGGCAGCGAGCAGTGATTCCGCCGACAGTGGTTGATGAAAGCCCACTGCGGCGGGGGTGCTATCTTCGGGAAGGCCTTTTTGAGGTCTGAACCACCAGCGTTTCATCGCAGTACCTGCCTTGCGTTCGAAAGGTCCTTTTGCCTTTTCGGATAAGCCTCTTACCCTTGCGCCCCCTTCCATTGACACCATTACCCTTTACCGCCTAGGCCTTTTTCGCGAGTGCGATAATCCGAAGTCTTGCGCGTCGGGTTAGCCGGCCGATCGGCGTAGCCGACCCTTTCGAGTGGGGGTAGACTGCCCGGCATCATTTTTCTGAGCAGGGGCGCTGATGACGCTGAGTGATGCTGTATTGATCGTGCTGCTGGCGGACCGGATTCATGGCACTGATGCTGCCATTCGGTCTGCTGCCAAGCGCTGTGCGAAAAAGTTGCCACGCAGCCAGCGCGACATCTTGTTCAAGATTGGCAGTAGCGCGGCGCCTCGCGAAGTGGTGGCGCATCTCTGCCAGAACTTGGCTGACTGATCTGTCACAGAGTTTTGCAATTAATGAGCATGAAATGACTCTTAGATTGGGAATTAATACTCGGATATTGATTTTGTCTCAGTTAGTATTCCTACACGTGTCTCATACCTAGGAAAAATTTCTCATGTCCAAACTTGCCGAATTCAAAGCGCTGGAAGCGCAACTGGCCGCGCAACTTCAACAACTGGATGCGATGAAAAACGATTCCGGCCTGAAGCAGGAAATCGAGTTTGAACAGAAGCTGAAGGCCTTGCTGGAAGAGTACGGCATGAGCCTGCGCCAGGTGATCACCATTCTGGACCCGTCCAAGGACGCAAGCGTGAGTGCCGCAAGCGTGTCGAGCGGCGCTAAGCGCAAGCCGCGCGAGGTCAAACGCTACAAGAACCCGCACAGCGGCGAGGTCGTGGAAACCAAGGGTGGCAATCACAGGATCCTCAAGCAGTGGAAGCAGGAACACGGCTCGGATACCGTCGAGAGCTGGCTGGAGTAATCGACTCCGCATTAGCGGTCGATGATGACCCTGCAGAAAAAACAAAGGCCCCGAGTCGGGGCCTTTTTGCTGGTTGAGTGAAATCACGCCGTGAGTCGCTCCGGCGCTTCTGTGGTGCGATCGGCCTGCAGTGCCAATAAGTACTCCGAGGCCTCACGGGCCTGGCCACTGGCGCGGAAGATCGCACGCTTGTCTTCCTTGAGAATCTTCAGCCAGGAGGCCAGGTACTCCTCGTGGCGCAACTCTCCCTGTGTGCCAGTCAGCGCGCACAGAAATGCAGTACCCATTTCCGCGACCAACTCCTCGAAGGCATAGGCTGCGGAACCGAAAGCGTGTCCGCCGGTGATGCCATCTCGGTTCAGACGCGATCGATGACCCGACCAGTGAGTCAGCTCATGCAGGGCCGTCGCGTAGTAGCTGCCGACGTCCTCGAATTGGGCCTTGGTGGGCAGTTGGATGCGATCGCGCAGCGGCTGATAGAACGCGCTATCGCCATAGCAATGCTCAATCTGCGCGCCGCTGGCGAGCAGCAGTTGCTCGGCCGGGGCATGGTCGATAAACGCCGGCGGGTCGATGTGCTCAGCTGGCTCTGGTTCCTCGCCAGGCAAGCCTTCGGTCTGCTCGATGTTGAACAGGCAGTGCGTGCGCAAGAGGGCGAACTGCACCATCTTGATATTGCCCTGGTCATCGCGAACGACCTGGCCATCCTCGTCGTGCGCCTCCTTGCTCATCGGTTTGTACAGCACCGCGAGAGTGGATTGCTCGCCCATGCGTACATGGCCACCAGCTTTGCGTGCCTGGTTGAAGGTCAGCCAGCGATCCTGGGTGAAACCTCGCAGGCGCGCCTCGGCCCACAGCAGTGGAATGTTGATGCCGGCGTAGGGCCGTCGGGTGATGGCGTTGATGGGAAAAGGGGAGTCAGCACTTGAACCAGTGGTGGTCCAGGGTTTGATCCAGGGGATCACACCTTGGCTCAAGGCGCTGACGATCTTGTTGGTGACATCCAGATAGACATCTGACATGGCGTTCTCCGGGCGTGTAGGGGGAACGCTGCCCTGCCGGGAAGGGTTCCCGGTGGGGTAGTCAGGCAGTAGCGGTGCTGCAGGGTTAAAGGACGGCGATATCTACTACGATCTCGCCGGGTAGCCGGATAAGCAGAAAAGCCGGGCCGCTGCGTGGTGTGATGCGAGCTAGCTGAAGCTGCGGCAGGTGAGCAGAGACTGAAGTGTCGTTATGCCGCGGGCGGTCGAGTTGCAGCTCGATGGGGCAGTGTGAAACACGCGGTGCCGAAGTCAGCACCCTGTTGAGCAGGTCTGCCAAGCGCAGGCCTGACTGTCCAATCGGTTCCTCGCCTGTGGCAGGTTCAATGAACTGCTGCCAAACGCCTGGGCTCAGTACCACCGCATCGGAAAAGCGCTTCATCCTGGACATTGGGACCTCCGCGTAGCTGATCCCGCGACACCTCATGTGAGGTTTGTGCATGGATCTGCTCAATCCGAGCAAGGCATTGAGCAGGGTGCTTCCACGTATTAAACCGAGCGTGGACGTGAGGTCAATCTCCGATCCTTACCTCCAACGGAGGTCTCTATCCAGGGTGTTCCAAGGAATACTTTCGGCCTTAAAACCCTGACAAACGGCGATCTCCAACCGACTGGAGAATGATGCGAGAGGCGTCCAGAGAGGCCCGGTTAAGGTGCCGCTCTGGATACGCATGGAGCTCGCTTCTGCGCTCAAGATTTGCCTGCGGGATCAACCTCGGCGGCCAGGTATAGGTGGGTGGAAGTGGCCTCCACCACCAGGGATCCTGCGGTGCCGCGAAGGCTGGCGAGGACAGGATCATCGATGTCGAGGTACTCGGCACAATCATCGCCGAAGAATTCATCTTGGGCGCGATTCCACCAAGTGTCGAAGTCGTCAACGTTGGGGTTGCAGCCAGTGGCATAGGCCACGCGTTTGCGGCCACCGCCATCCGGTTTGCTTTCGCCGATCTCGGACATGAGGTAAACACCGTGGTCCTTCACCAATATCAATCTGCAACCATTGATACCGGCCTCGGCCAACACGGCGTGAAGTTCAGTGCCTGTGAAACGCAGCATGATGAGATCCTCCAGAGGGTGCGGAGGAACGCCATCCCGTGTGGGAGAGTTCCCAGCACTGGAATGGATGTGAGTAGGGTGCAACGGAGATGCAGGTTCAGTGAACCCGGGGGATTAGAAAGCGTTCATCACCAGGGAACGGTGACCATGCGAGCTGCCGAACGCGAATCGCATTTCGGGGTAACCATCACATGCGTGACGTAGCCTCAAAGGTTATGGCTACCTGGGGGTGCTGGAAACCAGCGATTGCACAATTGGTGTAGCAAGCGAACCGATAGCGCGTCAATGGCGTTTTTCGGTGGGATTAGCGGTATCTATCCAATGGGCGCCACTGGCGATAATTCGCGTTGTCCAAGTGATCAACGGTCATGGAATTCAGCGACAGAGGAGTAAGCTAAAGCTTGGATCCAAATTAACGGTAGTGGTTTTGCCGTAAGCGCGGTGATGGGTAAGGGAGGCAATCAAATGTCGACTCCAGCTTCTGCCAGTTCCGGCCGGACCGGTCTCGGCAGGTTTCTCATTCGCACTGCGGTTGGTGCTGGTCGATTGATGCAGCGACTCGAAACGAAAGTGCTGCACTCCAGCATATTGGTTTCAGTACCTTGCAAGTATCGGCTATTTGGCTTGCATATTATCAAGTTGCTCCTCGTCCTTGCGGTTGCGTCAGTTGCACTTTCTCTGGCGATCGGAGTGGTTGCTCTCTGGGCCATAGCGGCGCTGCCCATTACGGCATCCGATGATGAGGAACCTGGTGTGCATCAGGTCAGTCACCCCCAACATCAACACAAGTATCCAGAGCTGTATGACGAGTACGGGTCGCTCAAGTAGAGTCTTATTTGAGTTTCTGGACACCTGTCATTAGCTGTGTTGAGCCTCTTCCTGCTTGTGTCTGAGCGGCCTCTGTTCCACGGGTAAGAAGGGTCTGGATAGCATTTCCCACGTTGTATCCCGCCCAACTCATTGCACCGATAAAGATCATCGGTAGCAAAACAAACATTGCGCCCATGACGTACTCGATCACCTGCGAAGTGACCGTTCCGTCCATGAAGCCTGCTGTCGGCAACGACAACAGCGCCTGGTCTGTGACCGATACCTGGTTGTACAGCGTTTCCAGCATGCTGGAGTCGATCCAGCGCGCAAGCTCCCACCAGAATGTCAGCATGTGCAGCGTGAACAGCGCGAATGTGATCGTCATGAGCGCTTTGAGCTGGTAAGTGCTGATCAGCAGTACCAGCGGCAGACTGATGATCGTGCCCATGATCAGAAAGGCCTGGACCATTGGCAATGCCGCGCGCAGCGCATTCATTGCCGGGAAGTTGCTGAACGAGCCCAGGGCCAGGCCGGTGTTGGTGGCCAGGTTGTTCAGCCCTTGCGTCAACGAGCCACCCCGCGCACTGCTGCCATAGTCCTGGAACACCTGCCCAGGTGCCATGCTCAATGACTGCTGCCGTGGGCTCACCAGCTCGCGCAAGGTGGCGTCTTCGACCTCCGTAGAGGTGCGCCCGGTCAGCCAGCCCCGCAGTTGCGTTAGCAGTGAAGGATCAACTTCTGCCACCAAGCGATCACGCAGTCCAATCGTGCCGTCGCTCCACCACTGCTTGCAGGTTGGGTAGCCGGCACCACTCTCGAGCTGGGGTAGAGAGGTATCCCGGGTCTCGTCGTACGGCCAATCGACTCTGGGCATTCGCGAGCGGTCGGTATCGTAGTAGCCCGGCGTGTTGAGCAGGTAGGTCGAGCCTATCCAGGACGCATCGTAGCTTTGCGACTCGTCCAGCTCGGGGCGATTGGTAAACAGCCGTGAGCGCGAAAAGCCGTAGCAGTCCCGCGTGAAGTCAGCGACTTCCTGCAGCAGCACTTGGTCATTGATGCGCGAACTGTCGATCTCCATGCGCATCGCACGGATGTCGGGCGCGCACGGAATCGATGCGGTCGCCGCGGCGGTGATGCCCTTGCTCATGGCATGCACAAGAAACCACCACACCGGCACGTTCGCTGACTTCTCGCCGATGGTATTGAAGGTCGTGCCCCAGGCCGTGTCGGCGGGCCTGGCCATTGAGACCCCACAGCGCTTGCTCGCGGCATCGTCGAAAGTCACGGAGGACAGGTTCAGCGGGAAGAACGGCATGCAGCCGAACAGAATGACCACGTAGCTCATCCACAACCGGTTCTCGACGCGAGGGATCGACAGCAGGCCCTTGTTGCCTTCGTCAGCACCCTGTTGGCGGGCCGACAGCCATTCCTGCAGGATGACCGCACCGAAGGGAGCGGCGAACAGCCCGGTGTCCACTAGCGTATTCCAGATGCCATTGTTGATGATCCAGGCTAGCAGCGACAGGTAGTACTCAAGGTAGCTGTTGGTGCTCATGTTCATGGGCGCACCTCACATGCGAGACAGTTCGACCAGGATGATCGAGCTGAAGCCGATCAACCCCAGACGCTTTAGTCGTTGCTGGTCCACAGGCGCAGGCCGCATGCGCAACGCTGCGGCCCAACCGGTGAAGATCAGGGTGTACAGCAGGGCGCGCCACCACGCGAAGTAGGCGGCAGTCGCCCGAGTGGGTGCGAGCCAATCCAGTTGGGCGGCGGGCAGTTGTAGTGCCATCCAGGCAATCAGCAACATGATCAGCATGGTGCCGAGGATCAGCAGCACTTGGGCGATCACGGACCTCACAGAAAGCGGCATCATGGCGTGCTCCTTTGCTGGTCAGCCCGACGCAGTCGGTCCGGCTCCGGATCGCGCTGATCAATACTGCGCGAGGCGTCGGCGCCGCCGGCGTGGCGATCGAGGACCAGGCTGGCGGTATTGGTGGCCAGCGACTGGCGTACCTGCAGCTCGGTTTGCAGCAGGCGGATCTCCCGTTCCAGGGTTTCGACGTTGCTGTTGAGGGCGGTGGTGGCGGGCTGCGCCGATGCCACGTTCGGTTCGTGGCTGCCGGCGAACAGCGTGCGCTGTAGCAGCATCGCCTTGTAGATCACGCTGGACAGCGCGGTCTCACTGGCCAGGCGCCGGGCCAGCAAGTTCTGGTCGGGGTCATCGCGCAGCCCCTCGATGACGCCGCGAGAGACCTGCAACAAGGGGCTGGAGACCTTGCTGAGGTTCTCTGGGGTAGGCTGGTCGGCGCCCGAGACCATGCGCTGCAGGCCTTCCAGGTGTTTCGTGTAGGTTTCCTGGATCAGTGGCGACAGGCCCGTACCGGCGGTTACACGCAGCGTCTCGCAGTCATCGCAGGTTTCCACCTCGGTTTCACCGAGCACCCGTGTCGCCCATTCCGAGGCCTCCTCGGGGCTCGACCAGGCTTGGCAGATGGCGCCATTCTGGCAGCCCGAACCGACGGCCGAGGTGTCCTCGACGGATCGGTTGTGCAGCAGGTTGTAGCCGGCCTTTACCACATCCGAAGTCACCCGGATGGGTTGCTGTCCGTTACCTCCGGCTTTCTGCCCACCGACCCAGCTGACGCCGTTGTTGCCGTTGTTCGACTCGGTATCCTTGACCGCCATTACGGCATCGCCGCCGGACTGCTCAAGGTTGTGCTGCATTTCCTGATTCTGAGCCAGCGCACCCCATCCAGCCTGGTCGACCTTGTCGGCCATTTTTGCCGCCATCGCTTGGCAGGTGAGCTTGGAACGATCGAAGTCGATGCGTCCCTGCAGCACGCCATTACTCAGCAACTCATACAGCCCGGGGTTGGCGCGCTGGATGATCATCGCCGGCAGCGACATCACTGCCTGCGTAGCGTTCTGAATGACGTTGCCCATGATCTGCTGGAAGCCCTGAGTGGCGCCATTGAGTTGGTTCTGCAGGGTGTTCGAGAGGTTCATGTTTCCGCACATCATGTTGGCCCGCCAGGACATGCCGACGCCGAGGCCATTGGGACGGTAGAGCGAGGAGGGCGCTCCCGCCGCCGAACCGCCGCCAATGGTGTACATCACGCGGTCATCCAGGACCGGGGCCTGGTCACCGAGGTGGTAGCCGTTCTCTGCGGCATGGCCTGCGGCAGACACAAGGAAGCACACCAACCCGAGCGCGAGGTTTTTCATCACTGGCCTCCATCAAAGTCGATGCTGAACAGAAACGTCTGACCCATACGCTGGCAGCAGCGGTAGGGCCGCCACAGCGACCAGGCATAGGCGCCGTCGGCGCTCTGGATCGTTGGGCTGGGGAAGATGGCGCAGGTGTTCTGGATTACCGGGACCAGCAACTGCCAGCGGTGGTTGTTGACGTTGTTCTCCATCACTGGCTGCGGCGGCCAGTAGCCGGGAGCCGGCATCGGCTGCAGCGGTAGATAAACGTGCGGCTGGCCGACGCGGGTAATGAAGTCGCTGGCGCGCTGGGTCATCACGGCAGCCGCCTTGAAATCATCAGGCTGCACCAGAAATCCGTGTCGCGGATACACGCTGCCCCACATGTCTCCGAGTGCCTGGTTGCCGATCTCGCGCATCCCCGGGACCAGTGCCTGTGGGTAGACGGACTCGGGGATCGCCTGGCGCCACGCCAACGGGTCGAGCGTGCTGAGGTAGTAGGGCGCAAACGGCACGGCTCCGCTTGGGCAGGCATATCCGAATGTATGCGCGAGAACTGTTAGGGCTGCCCCGCCGGGATGGCCAATGCCGTCGACATTTTTGAAGCGGGGCAGGTTGTCGCGCTGCGGCGAGGGCGTAATCAGGTTGCCACCCCCTTGTGACGCCGGCGTCGGCGTCGATAGCGCCGACATCTCGTTCCAGGGATTGGCGCCGGTGTCGGCATAGCTCGATACCACCAGCTCGGGAATGAAGTGACGTATCTTCGGTGAGGTTCGCACCGTGCAGCCGAACGGTGTACAGAGCAGCCAGTAGCAGACGCCGACGACTCGGTACTCCAGGCACTGCAGCGAGGAGACGGAGGCGATGAGCGTTGGCGTGGTCAGTGCCAGAGACTGCTCGGCGGCCACCAGCAGAGCAGCCGCGGTGAAGGCACGGCCACGGCGAGCCATTCTGGATTTCGGCGCTTTGCTTCGGGTGAAGGCGGTGACGTTCATGGGCAACGCTCAGCAGGTGGCAGCGGTGTGCATCCGTGCGCCAAGTTTCAGCATCCCGTATCCGAGGCAGGTGGTGGGCGGACAAACCGCGGCCAGGACGATCGTATTAGTAAGTGACCAGATAAAGGGGCTGATAAGGCAGTATGCGAGGAGTACAAATGTGCTCCTGTGTCGCGCTATCGAATGCTGTGCGCGATGAGGCGGAGGTGGTCGTTTGGCTTTTAGTAATAGGAGTAGGGCAGGGGCGAACGCACTTCTTTGGGATGCTAGACACCGGCGGAGCGCTTACCCAACAGGCGGTTGATGTTTGGAGCGAATTCCGCGCCGTTGAGGCAGGCCCGGCATTTGAGGAGGAAGTTGCCCGGCAGCGACTATTGGCTGATACCCTCTATCATGCAGTTGTTGACTTTCAGCTAATCAAGTCAGGCCAGGCCGTCGATGCAACTCATTCAACAGCCAAAACTGAGGGCGCTTTGCGATGGAGAATAGACCTCTGGTTCTGTATCCAGACCATCCGATGTATACCGATGCGGCAGCCGCGCTGAAGGACTATCACGAGGCCCAGGCAGCTGGTGCGCCACCCCTTGAGGTCGAGCGGCTCCGCCAGATCGCCGAGTCGCAGTATCAGGCTGTGAATGAATACCAACTCAAAGCTCTAGGTCGCCTTGGCGGCCGTGGTGGCCCTGCTCACATTGATCGGGTCGGGACGTTTCCCCTTCGCCCAAAATGGCGACCATCCCCATTTGACGCGATCCACACTCAGGCCTTCACCGATCTGACGAATGATTTCGACACGCGTCGAAGGTGCCACGTTGAAGCGACTGATTGGCTCGTGGTCGTATCCATTGACCACCACCAGGTCCAGCGATAGCTGGCGCAGGTAGTGATCCATCGACTCATACATTGAGTACCGTCCGCACATAACCCGCCTCTCGCTTGTCAGAATTTTCACTGCCCAGGATTGACCGGGCACCCAATGCCATATCTACTGTATATGCATACAGTTTGCATTGGACCTTCCATCATGACCATCACATTCTTGGGCGTGCCCACCGGCGGCACTGAACCCTTACCGCTGTATTCGTTTCACGTCCCTGCCGGCTTCCCGTCGCCTGCAGCGGATCACTTGGAAGGCCATATTTCCCTTGATGAGCTATTCGACCTCCGCGCGCCGCATGTGTATCTGGTGAAAGTGGAGGGCGATAGCATGCAGGGCGCCGGTATCTATTCCGGGGATATCGTCATCGTAGACCGGGGGCGAGAAGCGGAGCACGGCGATATCGTCATTGCGGCCGTCAACAGCGAGCCGGTATGCAAACGGCTTCACCGTCGTGACGGGGTGGTAATCCTCAAGTCGGAAAACACAGCGTATCCCCCACGCTACATCATGGAAGGTGACGACCTGGTCGTTTGGGGTGTGGTCCGGTACAGCGTCCGTGATCATGCGCAGTGACCCGGTGTTCGCGCTCATTGATTGCAATAGCTTTTACGCAAGCTGTGAGCGCGTGTTCCGGCCGGATCTGGCCAAAACGCCGATTGTCGTACTGAGCAACAACGACGGCTGTGTGATCGCCAGGTCTTACGACGCGAAGCCCTACGTGAAGATGGGGGAGCCTTATTTTCAGGCGAAGGACAAGCTCCGCCGGCACGGCGTCGTGGCGTTCAGCAGCAACTACGCCTTGTACGGCGACATGAGCGAGCGTGTTATGACGCTGATCGAATCGATGGTTCCGGCGACTGAGGTCTATAGCATCGATGAATGCTTCGCTGACCTTTCCGGCATTCCTGAAAACCTGACCGAGTTCGGGCGCAAGGTTCGATCGAGAATTTTCCAGTGCACGGGCATCCCGGTCGGTGTAGGTGTCGCCAGCACAAAGACGCTCGCCAAGCTGGCTAACCATACGGCTAAACGCCTCCAGGCGCAGACCGGCGGAGTGGTGGACATCACAGATCCGTTCAAGCGCGATTGGGTGCTGCGCAATACCGAGGTGAAAGAGGTGTGGGGCATTGGCCGGCGGATGACGGCTCACCTCGAGGCGATGGATATCCGGACGGCCATGGACTTGGCCAAGGCCGACGCTTGGACACTTCGGCAGAAGTTCAGCGTGGTGGTGGAAAAGACTGCCCGCGAGCTGACCGGCACGCCCTGCCTTGAACTGGATGAGGTCGAACCGCCCAAACAAGAGATCTGCTGCAGCCGGATGTTTGGCAAGCGGCTAACTGAGCTGGCGCCAATCAAGCAAGCCGTGGCCACCTACGTCGGGCGAGCGGCGGAGAAGCTCCGCTCCCAAGGTTCGGTGTGCAAGCGCATGCGCGTGAGCATCCGCACGGGATGTTCAATCCGGACGAGGCCCATCACGCCCAGGGCGCTCTGGTGGAGCTGCCATACCCAACCTGCGACACGCTACTGATGACCAGATTGGCCACCGACGCAGTCGCGCGGGTCTTTCGGCAGGGGTTCCGGTACAGCAAAGCCGAGGTCCTGCTGCTGGACCTGCGGCAGCCCGGCGAGTTTTCAGAGGATTTGTTTGCGCTGAAGCAGTCAGTTGCATGTGACCGGCTGATGCAGGTGATGGACAACATCAACGAGCGCTGGGGAAGGGGGACGATGCGCGCCAGTAGTGTGCCGGTGGCGCCGGAGTGGGGGATGAGAGGGAAATGATGAGCCAATCTTTTACGACCAGGATCGATCAGTTGTGGACAGTCAAATGCTGAGTCTTCCTGCGGCGTGGCTGGCTGAATTGAATGATCAGACGGCGCTTCAAGCTGATCCGTGCGGCCGCGCGTTGGTGCTGAACGAGATGGCGTATGCCGCACATCGCCGGCGGGAGATCAGCGATGAAGATTTAGCAGAGATGCTCGAGCTCGCGGACGCAGGCAGGGAATGGGCATTGCTCGAGGATTAGCAGGATTGGCGCGGGAAGGCTTGTGGCAGTCGGTATCAAGGTAGGACGGCGCTCATATCAGCGCATGGAATCCCCACTCAGATGTATGGCTCAGACCATCACCTAGCCTTCGCGTAAAAGTGGCTTCGACGATGAACGCTAAAGTTTGAGCCTGTTTTTGCGTGATCGGTGAGGAAGCGGCCGAACCCGAAGACTGTCCTAGAGGCCCGCACGAACTTGAGTTGCGACTCATATCACTGTAGGACTGGGCCGGTGAACCTGGGCTGAAATTCTCTGTGTCAAAAACGAGCCGACGACGCCTCTGCAAGCCAGTGGTGCGGGAAAAACTATGACATGCCACGCAGATGATCGATCTCCGCCGCGACCTGCAGGGCGGCTTCAAGCTCTGACTGTTGATGCTCCTCCATCAATCGCCAGCGCTGTGCTTTTTCCTCGGGCTCGGTCATGGCCAGTGCGAGGTAGAGGCTCGGCGGCACTGCGCGGAACAGCGTCTCCAGGTTCTTCGACAGGACCACGCCCTCGGTGTATTTGCCCGAGGCCTTACTCGCGGAGAGCAGCAGTGCCTTCTGCGCCGGCGTG
Organism: Pseudomonas sp. BP8; assembly: GCF_017875955.1. Classification (GTDB taxonomy): domain Bacteria; phylum Pseudomonadota; class Gammaproteobacteria; order Pseudomonadales; family Pseudomonadaceae; genus Aquipseudomonas. Next base: position 2,640,180 of record NZ_JAGINK010000001.1, read on the forward strand.
AGTTTCTTGAAGCGGGCGATCTCCTCGATTTCCGCTGGCGGCATGTTCAAACAGATCCACCATTCGATCATGTTGAGCATGGTCTGCGCCGCATCGGGCAAGTCGGCCATGTTTTGCGTTGCCAGCCAGAACCAGGTGCCGAGCTTGCGCCACATCTTCGTGCCCTTGACCACAAAGGGGGCCAGCAGCGGGTTCTTGGTGATGATGTGGCCTTCATCGGTGACCATGACGATTGGACGCCCCAGGTACTGATCGCGCTCGGCGATGTTGTTCACCGTGTTCATCAGGCTGATGTAGCTGATCGACATCTGCGCCTCGTAACCTTCACGGGCATACGTGGCGAGGTCGACGATCGTCACGTCGCTCTCCGGCCAGGGTGTGCCGGGCCGGTCGAACAAGGCACCTTCGAAACCCTGGCAGAACAGGTCGATGGATTCGGCCATCTCCTGCGCGCGCTCGCGGCGTTTGTCGGGCAGGTGAGTGTCGCTGGCGACCTTACGCAGGGCATCGCGGACATGGCGGGTCAGCACCTGCTGCTCAGTCGTCGCGCAATGTCGGGCGGCATCGAGAATGCACTCGCGGATCAGACTGCGGTCTGCTCGGGTCAGGCGCGCCTCTTCCTTGGCTTCGCCCCCGGTGATCATCAGCCGCGCGGTGATCTCCAGCTCGCCCAGCACATCGCGCTGCTCGTCACTGTCCGGCGCGGCCTCATCCAGGTCTTCGGTCGACAGACTGGCGACTTGGTCCGGATGCTCGATCAGGCGCCGGGCATGAGCGAACGGCGCCAGGCTCACATCACTGCCCGGTTTGAGCTGAACTTTGTTGACGGACAGTCCGAGGGTGGCGAAATAGTCGCCCTGCAGGCCAAAAGAGTTGCCCGCTTCGACGATAAACAGTCGTGGCCGGTACACGGCCATGACCTGCATGAGGATTGAGACCAAGGTGGCCGACTTGCCGGCGCCGGTCGGGCCGAACAATAGCAGGTGGCCATTCATCGAGCGGTCGAAGCGTGACAGCGGATCGAAAGACAGTGGGGCACCACCGCGGTTGAAGAAAGTTATGCCCGGGTTGCTGGTACCAATGCTGCGTCCCCAGAGAGGCAGCAGGTTGGCGACGTGCTGGGCAAACAGCAGTCGGGTGTACCAGTTGCGTATGTCCCGCGCCGGGTTGTAGACCATCGGCAACCAGCGCAGATAGCTGTTGCACGCGGCCACTTCATCGCCTTCGCGCACCGGCTGCAGGCCGGCGCCGAGCAGGACGTTGGCAGCCTGGACGGATCGTTGGCGCAGCTGCTGTTCATCGGCGCCGCGCAGGTAAAGCGCCAAGGTTCCGCGGTACAGCTTGTGCTGGCGGCCAATCAGCGCGCGGGCCTCTTCCACGTCCTGGCGGGTCAGGGTCGAGGCGAGGTTCTCGCCGATGGCTTTACGCGCCAGGCGATTGAGCTGCTCCTCGAGCACATCCTGGGGCGTGATCACCAAGGTCAGGCTCATGACAGACTGCTCGGGCAACTGATCGAACAAGGCGTTCAACGCTTCGCCCTTGCGTGTTTCACCGGTCAACTGGCCGATATGCGGTGGCCTGCGCAGCTTGTCGACCACCATCACGGTGTGGGGCTGCTGATCGAAGTACCACAGACCCTGCTCGCTATCGGATCGCGGCTCCTGAAAGAACAGCCGCTCGGCGAAATCGTGGTCGAACGGGAGCGGCAGCTCCTCGCCGTCATCTCCTTCCGGATAAGGCACACGTCGATAGAACGCGGCGGGGGATTCGCCGGTGAGGGGAGGAGAGGGATTGAACCAGGGCAGCAACCAGGCGTAGAAATCGCGTCCGGTCAGTCGTCGAGGGCTGACCCCGCAGGCCTGCAGCGAGGCCACCAAGCGGTCGCAGGTGCGGTTCAGCAGCTGGACCGGGTTCTGCCCATCCTCGTCAGCCTGCTCCCCGAGCCAGCGATAGACCACCAGGCGAATCCGCCGATTGCTGCCGCGCCACGGCAGGTGAGACACCACATGGTCGTCGAACAGCCCACCCGGTTTGCCGACGGCGTCGAGGTGACGTTGCATCGACGCGAGGAAGGCCACGGTAAACGGCGTACCTCGCGCGCGCGGCGCGATATAGCGCTCCAGGCGTTCAAGGTATGGGGCAAAGTCACTGTCGTCCTGGCAGAAGAACTGCACCACCCAGGGCGCTTGGTCGAATTCGTCGAAGCTGTCTTGCAACGCATCTTCCAGCGCATCGCGCGCTGCCATTAGCCATTTGGGCTCGCGACCCTCGGTGCCGATCGGCTGCAGCTCGAACACGGCGCCCACGGAACGGTTGTCATCAAGGAGAAAGCACTGTCCCTCTTCCAGATACTCGACCCAGGGCAGGTGGTCGGTGAAGCTGGGGTTGTGCGCGTACTGGGCGGCCTCGTCGGCCAGGGTGGCGCGCCGGCGCTGCGCCGCGCGCCAGGGCCTCCAGCGTAGTGGGTTGCGACTGGCGTCATCGGTCATCACAGATCGTCCAGGCGCTCGCCGGGCAGCGCGTACTGGACCTTCTCGTACAGTGGGAACACGGTCGAGTAGCCAGGCACTGGCGTCTGCTGAGTACCGGCCAGATGCGGGTAGACGTACATGACCAGGTCCGGGTTGGGCAGACGCGGGAATTGGGCACGGATCTCGTTGGCAGCCCGGCGCGTGTAAGCGCTCTGGTCGTTGATCAGGCGCTCGGGATCCAGCACCGGTCGACGCAGTTCGCCACGCGCCTCCAGCAGCTGTTGCTGAGTACCGACCGAGCCACCGCCGTTCCAGATATCCAGCATGGTGTGATCGCCGTGGGGCAGCATTTCTTCTTTGCTGGTGGAGCAGCCGGCCAGGTGCAGGCCGAGCAGCAGGCTAATCCAGATCCAGTACCGAGACGGATGGGCTTTCATGGTTCACTCTCCGGCCTTTGGGTTCGTAGTCGATGCTGATTTCGTGGTCCAGATGCAGGGCCACTCTGGCCCCAGGCGGCACGTAGATCGCGGCGAAGGCTTCGCCGTAGAGTTTGTTGATCCACTCGCGGATCTCGCCAATACCACCGCTGATCACCGAGTTCAGCGCGCTGTTGCCGCTGTTCTGGGACAGGCCCAGGCTGCCGCTGGCCGAATTGATGAACGAGGTGTTGGTCTGTTCGCTGCCCAGGGCCGCGGCGAAGCCGGCGCCGGCCGCGGTGATCAGGCTCTGGCTGCCCAGGTACTGCTGAGCGTTGGAGCGGCGCTCGCCGGAAATGCAGGGAATGCCGTAAGGGTCGGAGATGTAGCCAAGGCCGCCGCGGATCTTCTCGGTGTCCGAGGTTTGAGTACTGCTGCGATTGCGGCTGACGACCTTCTGCGGCTGCGGCACTGTGCGGACGGTACCGTCACTGAAGACAAAGGTGATCGACTCGACCTGGCCGCGCACGCAGGACAACGTCCAGTCACCGGCGGCGGTGCCACTCATGACCGCGCCGACCACGTCCGGCAGGTCGATGCCATTGGCAGTGAGGTTGTCCGGCCCCACCAGCACCTTGAACGGATAGGGGTCATTCACCGTTCCGTCTACCGGTACCCGGCCAATGAGCGCGGTCATGGCGATCGAGCCCATCAGCGTCGAATTCTCGGGGATGGTGTAGACGGGCCTGGCGCCTTCGGTACGGTCCTGGGCGTTCTCCAGATCACGCTCGCCTTTGGCGACGGCACGCAAGCGGTCCTGGCCACGGTCGATGGCGTTGTTGTCCAGGGCGTGCAGGTCCTTGAACTTCGAGGTCAACGACGACAGCGGTCCGTCGGCTTTGCCGGTGTCCTCCTGGCCGGCGCGTGCATTCGAAGGTTCGATCCACTGCACCGCATCTGCCGGTGCCTGAGGGCCTGCAAACTGCTGCTCGTCGCCTGGCTCAAGACCGAAGCCCGCAGGCACATCCGACTTCGTGGCTGGCTTACCTGCGAGCTGGTCCTTGAGCCTGGAGAGTAGTCCCTGAGTCTCGCGGTGCTGCTGCTCGGCCTTCTGCCGAGCATCGTTGGCCTGCTGCCGCTGCTCGGTGACCTGTTGGGTGACGCTGCTCAGCGTGCTCTGGATGCGCGTGTCGATATTGCCTTCGCGCGTGCGCAGCCGGCTGTTCTCAGTCTGCAGCGCATCGTTGCCTTTCTTCAGCGTCTGCATTTCGCTGCGCATCGCTTTTACCTGGCCGATCAGCGTGGCCACGGTGTCGCGCGGGGTGTCGCCAGCGATGCCCAAGGCTTTGGCCTGTTCCGCGCTGAGCGTGGCGTTCTCCGGATCGTGAGTGGGCTGGCCATCCGGGGCGGTGACCCAGGATTTGATGATGATCAGTACGATACCCAGTAGGACCGCAGGCACAAACCATTTCAGTAGGCTGTTAGCTTTCATGATCGGCAGCCTCCGGTTTTGGCGGGGGCAACAGCAGCGCATGCTTCAGGTCGCCGCCGCGGGTGACGAGGTAGGCCACGGTGGTGTCTTCAGGCGTACCGGTGAGACCTAAATCCGCGTGCTGGAAGGTTGCGGCGTACAGCGTGGCCTGTAGGTGACGCGGGTCAAGCGCGACCTTGCCGGGACCGCGGTTCACGATCTTTACCGCCGTCACCCAGTAGTCGCCCAGCCGCCAGGCCGCGAGTGCCTTGATCGAAACCCGCTCGGTGGGTAGCAACGAGCTGAACGCAACAGAGTCGCTCAGTGGCACCCGTCGCACACCGGGCAGTGGGGCTACGGTCCGCAGGGGCGCATAGAGGTTCTGCGCCGCATAGCGGGTGAGCACCACCGGTACCGGCGTCGCAGCAGGTGCCGTGCCTTTCTCAGTTTTCACGTCCGGTGCCGGAGCCTGGGCCACTATCTTGACCGGCTCCAGCGCCTCGCTACCCTCGAGCGCCTCGATGTCGATCAGAATGATGTCGCCTGACTTCACCGATTGCAGCTGCAACCGGGTAGGTGGAAGGGATTCTGCGGCGCGCAGATACACCGTGCCGCCGACGGACTGCACACGCAGCTTGCCGGCGATCGCACTCGGCAGTCCGACGCGCACATCCTCATCCAGCATCAGGACGCGTTCCTGGCCCACCGTAAGTCGAACGGCCAGCGGCAGGCGATCCCAGTATTTCACCTCGACCGCACCGACTGCAGAACACCAGCCTGCGGCAACCGCCAGAATAATGATCAAGACACGCATCATCCCGCACCTCCAGGCAGCGTCAGCTTCTGCGGCGTACCTTCGTAGCAGTCCAGGGCCAAGCCCCACTTGTTGTGCTCGGGGTCGACGTCGAAGCGCACCACCCGTAGCGGATAGCGCACCACCACACGTTTCACCGGTTCGGCGGCGTAGTACTCGTCGGCGTTGAGGTCGAGCTTCACCAGCCAGCTGTGCTTATCCAGCTGCTTCACCCGTAGGTCGGGGTCGTCGCTGTAGCCGCGGCCCAGCACTTCGTATACGCCACGCACCCGGCCGCGCAGTTCGCCGGCGGCCTTGCGGTACTCGAAGTCACCGTCGAAGAAGGTCTTGCACGCTGGGGTCAGGTAGGGCTGCAAAGCAAAGATGGCACGGTGGTAGTCGACCTCACCGTCGGTTGGCCAGCGGTTGAGCTGGCCGAAGATGTATAAGGCGAAGGCGTAGATGTTTTCCGGCGGTACATCCCACCACTTGCGTGTACTGCCGGAGCGCAGATCGGGCGGTACGTGAATGGTCAGTTCGGAGGGTGCGGACTGCCAGCCGTACCACAGCCCGCAGCACAGAAGCGCCAGGATCGAAACGGCCAGACGAAGGCTGAAGATATGCGCCTGCTGCGCATCCACCTTGTTACGGAAGCGGCTCATAGCGTAGACCTCGCGTGTCGCCGCGTACGGCGCACTGTCCAAGGCCCTGAGTGCAGGATCAAATGATGAGTGCCGATGCCCCAGTGCACTGCCAGATGCCATTGCAAGCGACGATACAGCCAGGTTTCAGGACGAGCACGTTTGGCTCGGCGCATCAGCTTGCCGCCGCCCAGCAACACTAGCGCCATGCAGATGAACATGCAGGTGGGGAGGGTAGCGATGGAGGCGGTGGCCAGCGCCAGCGGCGCGCCGAGAATCACACCTAACCCTGCGCCGATGATCAGCGCGACCCACATCTCGTCGTTGGTGAGCCCACGGAGAACGGCCGGATCTCTATTGAGGCGCTCCGGGAGGAAGGTCAATGTGCCGTCAGGCAGGGTTGCAGGGGCGTCGGACATGGTGACCTCACAGGATCGTCGCGGCTTTGGTGAGGAACCACAGGATCACCACCACCAGCAGGGCGCCGACGCCGACCACGGCGCCGAGGTCCTTCCAGGTCTTGCGCTGGTTTTGCACGTCGGCGTAGACGGTGAGCGAATGCCAGGCCACGCCGAGGAAGGCGAGGGTGGCGATCAACAGACCAAGCAGGATGCCGCCGTCATACGCGTAGTTTTTGATGGTGTCGATCAGGCCCGAGCCCTCACCGCGAGACGGTGCTTCCATGGTCGGCAGGTCGGCCCAGGCCAGTGTCGAACTCAGCAGCACCAGGCTGCCGACCAGGACTTGCGAACAGGACTTCCGGAACAGAGTGAGCGGGTGATGGCAACGACGGGAGAGGTTCATGGCAAGGTCTCCTGATTACGACAGCATGAAAAACATCAACACGATCAGGGTGAGGGCCAGGCGCAGCGTGCTGCCGCCGAGTGCACCGAAATTGAGGTTGCCGGCCGCCCAGCCGCGGTAGCCGGTCCACAGGGCCCAGGTGCACCAGAGCAACGCGAGCACCAGCACCGATGAGCGCCACAGCACTGAGCTGAGCTGCGGGGTGAACCCGGCGACGGCCGAAAACGCGCTGAGTTGGGCGTCAGTCATGCTCATCGGATGGCCTCAGGAGGGAGGGACGCTTCAGCGCGGTAATCACCGGTCAATTCGACCTGGTCAGCTGGCTGCGCGCGGGAGGGCGACAGGTATTTGTGGATGCCTTGACGCATACGCTCAAGGTCCGCAGTGAACCTCACATAGTCGAAGCGATAGCGGGTCTCCGCGGTACTGACTGAGGCGGTGCTTGCGCGATCGGCCAACCGTTCGATGTCAGTAATCTGCCGCTGCACGAGGCCCAGATCCGAGCGCTCAGGCGCGTCTTGAGCGGCGGCACCGAGCGACACCAGACAGGCTAGCAGCATGGAGTAAGAGGTGTTCTTCATGGCGAAATCCAGCCGGGTAACTGGTTTCAGCTTGAAGAGTCAGGTGGCATTTAACATGCCCTAAAGGGTTTTTGAGACCTTCGGTTTATGTTAGAAGGATGCAGCGAGAGTTCAACCGCCATCAACATCTTTGGTGCCAGAGCAAGAAGAACTGAAAGAGACTCACTGCAGAGTCTCTCAAAAAACTCATATACACGGATGCACTCGGCACAATTACTGCTGGCCCCTATCCAATAGGGATAGTCAGCGACATGCCCTTTTATGGTCATGCGCTATAGCGCTGTATACTACTTAGAAGACGTGGTGGCTTACCTCTGATTTTGCATAGGTCGCTATAACAAGCAAGGATTAGAGTATTTCCGGTCGTATGTGCTCTTAGGCGCGCGCCGAAACTGCGGCCAGTTGGGCAGTAAATTCGTAGATCTCGCCAGTTACGGCTTTCAAGTGGTGATTGGTGTCATAAGCAATCCAGTCGGTAGAGCTGCCAACAATTTTGCCTAAGCTACATTGCTTGATCATAGCATCACCCCAGCTGAACTTTGGTTGCCTGTAGTGAATCGAATCTACAATGATTTTTGAGAGTTTTTGGCTTTGCGCGTATCCTTCATCTCCTTTAACAGAGTGACCGCGAGCCACAAAATATGCATTGTTCACTGTGTATCTGATTTTTACGTTCATGTTCGTAGCGATTGTATCCGAAGCTCTCGGGTTTCTTACGCCGTAGTCACCAAAGCTCAGCGAGGCTGTTGGGTTTGCTGATAGAAATCCTTTCCAGGCAATCATCTCTTTTCTTTGCACTAAGCCACTTGAGTCACGTTCTTTTACAGCTTTCTCAATCGAATCGGGGATCGAGCTTCCGCTCATTATGATACGTTTGAATCCTAAGCTGCTCAAGTGTCCGTACGCAGTTTCAAGAATTTCCATCACATCTTGTATTGAGAATTTGGTTACGTCACCCATGTCAATTAAGACTGGAGTGTTGGATTCGACAAGTCCGGTGCTCAAAACCATATCTTCGATGATTTCGCTCAAGTGATCTAGATCGCCAAGATCTTCAATCGCTAAGCTGTCCAGCCTAATGCAGAAGTACGCGCCATCAGACAGCGGCATGGAAGTAATTGTTTCACGATACTCTGGTACTTCCCAGCGGTCGTAGCCTATCATAGGGCAGGCCAGTACACCCAGATCATTCAGCCTGTTGCAGACGAAACTGAGTATCTGTTCTCCCCCCTCAGTGCTAAATTCAATGGGCCATTGAGAAGCATCTATGAGAATATGCTTGCCTCTGAATATTTTAGCTATGCTGTGCGCACGTGCGTCAAGATAGTCCTCGAATGGCGTGTCGCTTTTTTTTATGGCTGCCTCAAGCGCTTTTCCGTTAAGTACGGTGATCTCGAAGATAGGCGTGCAACGTGCCAGTGCCGACTTGTCAAGCTTTTGTAAGAATGACAGTGCGTCGAACTCGCCGGATTTGGCTCGAATGATAGGAAAATATTGGTTGTTCATATTTAACATCTCATAAGTTTTCGAGTTGAGCTCTGACCATTCCTTGGCCGATAAGGTCTGTGAATTGGTTATAGTTGCCCGCTTCTTTTCTGAGTCTCCCGGCTACGATTGCTGGGTGTATATTCAGTTCTTTTGCTAGAGCAGTAATCGTCTCCTTGCTTGGTCTCAGGTAGGCGTCGGTTCTTTTCCACATTGATCTGGGGATAAATGCGTCTCGGGCGATTCTGTTAGCTTCAGACTCTCTTTTGTCAGAGCTAGTATGCTCCAAATCATCAAGGATGGCTTCGCTGGAATCATCAATGTGCTTCCATACGTGAACCAGTTCGTGTACTAGGGTGAACCAAAAATTGTCGACTCTATCGTATCTGAGCGTGAGAGCAATAATAGGTGTGCCATCAGTCTCTTTTAGCGCGGCGCCATCAAGCATAGTCCCTTTGAGTTGTGGCTCTATAATTACCGCAATGCCATGGCTTTTGAGTAATTGTACTGCTTTTCGAGGGCCGTCCTCATACCGACTGAGCTGAATGATTTCTTTGATTAACGCGTCACCCACCTTGCTTTTGTCATAAGGAGGTAGCTCACTTTTAATCTCTCTGGTTCTTTGGATTACCCTGGCGAGCCAAGCATATAGTGCATAAGTTGTTGTTGGGGTGGGGGAGTCGCCAGAAAGTGTACGGCGAAAAGAGGCCCCGCTTTCTTGTAGGCCTACTTCGGAAATGAAACCTTGGACAATCTCTTCGACTGTCTTTTTTGCCTTGCTTGTGATTGTGTCAATCCAGCCTCTGGCAACCATTTCCTTTACGGGGAACTTGGACCAGTCTACGTTCGATTTGTTATGGTTGCTACCGACTTCATCAAGGCCAATCAAGGTATCGGCAGAAATTCCGAGGCCAATAGCAAGGGCCCTGATCATGGGGACAGTAAGTGGGCGTTTTCTTGCTAGGACTTCTGATACTCTGCTTCTAGTGCCAAAATAGGGGACTAAGTCAGCTTGCTTTAGACCTTTCTCGGTCATCCGAAAAAGAATGGCATCAATAGGGTCTGGAGCCTCGACAGGGTATTTTTGTTTCTCGTAGTCCTCTATCAGCATCGAAAGCAGTTCGAGCCTGTCACTCTCCTCGGAGCCAAGTTTTGGAGAAGAAATTATCAGCGAATGTACTTCATTGAAGTATTCGAGGTATTGTTCCTCTGTTTTGATAATTTTAGGGCTCAACGTAATCATATTCTTTTCACTATAGCAGTGATGATTGCAATTCCTTGGGCAAAAGCAACCTTCAACTCTAAAAACTTGCCCGAGTCGCAGACAGAGAACAAAAAAGTATCTTCGGTAGTAGCAAGAGCATTCGGGAACTGCTCCAGCAGTTCCGATGGGATTTTCCAGGTTGCATGGTCGATTTCGCTCACCCACACGCCAATCCACTTGCGGATATGCTCGCTCTCTCCCTGCAAAATGGGTAATTTTTCTCTACCAAGCAATCTCATGATCGTAGCTTTGTTCCCAATTTGGGAACAAGGTAGCTCAGGGCTGATCGATCGTCAATGAGGTGTTCCCAAATCGTGAACATCTCGTCGGCTTGGTGGAGGGTGTCGGTGTTGAGATCCTACCCATTGCTGGCCAAGATCATGATTTTCATCGCCAATCGGAGAGAGTTCGTCGATCGACCACCAGGTGAGCCGTCAAAGATATTTCTTGAATGTTGCAGAGGTGATCGCGACCATACAGCCCAGAAGAGTGGCGCATGGCAGTAGCACCCAGTTGGGATTCAACGACCATGGTAGGGACAGGTAGATCACCCACGGGCAGACCATCAGTGGTAGCAATGTCCGCTTCGCCCTGTGGTAGACGAAGCTGCTTTCCCGACCTGCACCGAATTTGCGTAGGTCACGACGCATCAGCCCATCGACCGCACCGGTGATCACCGCGAGCAGGAACAGAGGGGTGGCCAAGGTGAGAACGGCCAGTCGCACTACGAAAGTAAAGACCGTAAACAGGGCCGCCAGCAGATAGTCCTGTATCACAACATAGACCTGCGCGAACTGCCCCTGGATTGACGCTTCTCGACTGAGCAGTTTCAGCTGGCCGTCGGATTGCGCCCATCCAGAGCGCACTACGACCCAGTCGTTCAGGTGTTCGAGTACCTTGGCGGTCGCTTGCGCCGGCTCTTGCACGAGCAATGAATTCTTGAAGTGGCCACTAAGCCTGCCCAGCTCGCTCAGCCACATGGCATGGCTGTGATGCCAGCCCTGCTCGGGCCAGAACCACAGCATGCCCACAAACTCCAGCAAAATGGAGAATATCAGCGAAGCGAACAGCAGGCCGAGCAGTCGCAGGCACTGCTCGAGCATGCCGAAGACGAGCCCCGGACTTCGCTGTGGAGGAAGTGAGCTGGTTGGGGTGGTAGGCATACGGGCTCCACATACTCGGTTGCTGACGGCGCGCTTACGGGGTGTGTCTGCGCCCGGGTGGAGGCTGCTCTGGATCGAAATCGACCGTCGGAGCGCCGCTGGTGGTGCTCCACCAACTCCCCGCGTTGGCGTTGTAGGAATCGCGCATGCGCGCGGCCAGGGTCTGCAGGTCCGCCGGCATCGCATCGTCGCTAGCCGGTTTCGGTAGCGGCATGCGCACCTTCCACAATTGTCCGCCTTCCTGGAACGAGAACATCTGCCCCTTGGGCAAGGCGATGATGTGCGCCGGTTCGATCAGTGGTACGGCGGTGGTGGTGACCCGATCCTGCGAGGAGGAGGTGAAGTCGGTTCGGGCATCAGGATCGGCGGTATCCGTCGCGCCGGATACCAGGGTTCGGGTCTGCACATTAACTTTGGGCAACTGATCGGTCAGCAATTCGGCGGTGGCGGTTTCCCGCACGCGAAGCATCTGCAGGGTGTTGAAGTTGCCGATGACCTGGCCGGCCTTGGCCCGGTTGCCGATACGCGCCTCAATATCGCTCAAGGTCTGGGTGTAGGCGGTGACCTGGATACCGGCGCCACCACCCTTGTTGATCAGCGGAATGAACTCGTCGCCCATCAGCTCGTTGAACTCGTCAGCGTGCAGGTTGATCGGCACTTTGTCCGCGGCGCTGGAGGAGCCTGGCAGACCATGATCGATGCCGTGCTTGTAGATATGGCCGGCGACGGAGACTAGGTCGACGAACATCGAGTTGCCGACGGCAGCGGCGACTTCAGCATCAGACAGCGCATCCAGGCCGACGTAGACGATGCCGCGTTTGCGGATGACCTGCAGCCAGTCGAAGATCGGCCGCGGATCTTCGAGGTCGGTGTAGTTGGGGGCGAGCAGTTGCGCGGTCTTGCCGCTGGTGAGCTTTTCCAGCAGTGGCAACAGCGAGGCTACGATCTTGTCGAAGTAGGTGCGGTCGTAGCGCACCGCCGAGCGCAGGCCGTCCATCACCGGATCGAAGATACGCTTCGCAGTCAGGTACTGCTCGATGGCGACCACGCGCTTTTCTCGGCCGATCATGTGCCGCGGAATGTTCTTTTCGTTCAGGCGACCTTCGATCTGCACGATTGCTTCCCAGGCCTGCGGATCATGGCGGGCGAAGAAGTGCTGAGCGTATTCGATGAATAGCGCATCGATGTTCACCACGTGCCGCTGAATCTGCAGGTAGTCAGGGCGCCGGCCGAGCTCGATCAACGCTCGGGCGATGATGTTGACGAAGCGCCAGGCGAACTCGCGAAATGCAGCCGAGTTGCCTTCGCCGCTCAGTTGGCCAGCGATGCGGGTGGCGACTTCGGAGATGCGGCCGAAGCGGCCGATGGCGTTGTAGCGGGCGGAGATCTCCGGCCAGCCGAGGTGGAATACATAGAACTCATGCTCGCGGCCGGCGCACCGCGCTTCCACATACATGCGCTTGAGCAGATCGGCATCGCCCTTGGGGTCGAAGACAATCACCACTTCCTGACTAGGGCGGTGGATGTCCTGCGTGATGTACACCTCGGCCAGGCGTGTCTTGCCGACCCGCGTGGTGCCCAGCACCAGGGTATGCCCGACTCGCTCGCCCAGCGGCAAGCTGGCTTCCTGTTCCTTCGGCTCGACGCCATGCAGCAGAGGTGAGCCACCCACTGGCGGTAGCGGCCGCACCGGGTTGAATGGGCTGTCCCAGGCGGTCAGGCGGGGCAGCATTGACAGCCCAGGTGGGGCCTTCTCCAGCAATCGTTCCATTCGTCGCGCCCACTGGTGGGCAGCCGATTGATTGACGTAGCTGGCCAGCGCCGGGTCCTGCGCCTCGAGCAGGCGCTGGGTGTGCAGGCGGGACCAGCGAAAGCCGCGGCCCATGAACAGGCGCTTGCCGCTCACCGGAATCTGCCGGCTGGTCAGCGAATAGCGCGGCAGGCGGCGGATGTTGCGCCGGTAGCGCAGGACGATCCGTGCCTCGTTGAGCCGCTTCAGGCCGAATGCGGTATAGGCCAGGGCCATGCCTGCCCCCACCTCGGGCGACAGGGCTACCGCCCAGGGCGAATGCAGGCACAGCGCGCCGGCACCGGCGCAGATGCCCACGGTGTACAGCTCCACCGCAGGGCGCAGCAGGGACTCCATCGCATGCTCGCTCATGATGAACCCTCATTGTTCCAGGCCGGTGGGCGTGATCAGCACCGGGTAGTGTTGCAGCTCCAGGCGTTCGGCGATGTCGTCACCACTCACCGGCCAGATATCCAGTCCCGGGGCTGCCGCCTGGATGCGGCGCAACGCCGGGGTGTCGGCCACTTCAACAGCCAGGCCGCTGGCGCCCAGGTCCTGCAGCCTCTGTGCATGCTGGGCCAACCATTGCAGAGAGGCGACGTCGTGCCCGACCAGGAACAGCGGCGTGAACCCTGGCAGGTTTAAGGTCCTTGGCGACACGGCACCGGGCGACAGGCGTGTGCTGTGTACGGGCAGGGCCCAGGTCAGCGCGCGGGGATCGGGCCGCTGACTGGGGGCCGCGAGCGCGGCAAACGTCCACCACAGGCAGGTAAACAGCGTTAACCAGCACCGACGGTTCATGGCCGTGGCCCTCTCGGAGAGGACACGACTGCTTGGACACGCTGCCAGTGCTGGCTGAACTGTCGGCGGTAGAGCGCTGCAGGTTTACCGCCGGCGGGGCGGTGATAGCGGCCCGCCGCCACGACCCAGTCACCGCTGTCGGCGTAGTGGGCGCGCAGCAGCTCGGCAGTCACAGCCAGGTTGGCGCGCGGATCGAGAGCCTCGCAGGCGCTGCGGTAGCGGTCCGGGTGGTAGCCGAGGTTGGTCTGGCCCAGGCCGACATCGATGCGCTTGGGATCGTGACGGACCAGCGCCTGCTTGAGTGCGGCACACGCCTCATCACGGCGGGCGAAACGCTGCGGCATGCCAGCAACATTCAGGGTCCAGGGCCAGGGGATGAGGTGACCTCGCAGCGGCGTGCCGCTCTCTTGGAGGGCGATGGCGAACAGCACGGAGGCGGGGATGCCGGCGCGTGCGGCGGCCAGTTGATACGCAGGCGGCGGCAGCGCGTCGGCGTGAACGACCGTGGCGCAGGTCAAGGCCAGCGGGAGGATCAGTCGATGCGCTGCCATTTCCCGTCCACCTGCTGGTAGCGCGCTGGTAAGGGGCGGCTGGCGCCCAGGGTGAACCAGCGGCCACGGTCATGGTTGAGAGTGACCTGGCCACTGCTGACCTGGGCGGGGGTAATGCCCGCGCCCCGAGCCCACCGGCGTAAACGCGCATCGTCACCTTGGCTGCCGACCAGGTACACATCGAGGTGTGCTCCGCTACGCAGCCACTGCTGGGTGTTGGAGACGCAGGGCGGGCAGAGTTCTTCCACAAACAGGGCAAAGCGGCCGGCAGGGGTAGCCGCTGGATCGTCGGCCATGCCCTGCACGGGCGGCATCCCCGGGAACAGGCGCGCCCAAGCGGCGGTATAGGCTTTCTGGTAGGCCAGCTCGTGCTCGGCACGTTTGGCTTCGATACGGACCTGGAGCTCGGCGTAGCGTTGCCGTTCCTGGTCCGAGTCGGCTTCCACCCCGAGGGTGGTGAGTGGGTCGAGCTGCGGCGACCAGTAGTGGCGGGGCCCGGCCTGCAGGTGCTCAAATTTGGTCCACTCATCATCGGTCAGCCCCCAGGCCTTGGCCCGAGCCGCAGCGGTTGTCTGCCGATCCAACAGTGTCTGTTCGCTGAACTGCGGGGCCGAGTCAACCAGTTCTGGCGCGCTCCATGCCGCACTTGCAAACAGGCAACTGGGGAGCAGGATGAGCGAGAGAAAGGAGATCTGAGTCATACGCACCTCGTCACGGCAGTGGCAGCGTGTGGTCGCCATGCCCCGGGACATGGAACACCACCTGGTCCGCGCGGATCGCGCGCAGCTGCCAGCTGTTCAAGCTGTCGCCAGGCTGCAACAGGTGCACGGTCGTCAGCGAATGCGCACCTGCCGGCAGAGCTGCCACGAACCTGACGTCACCTCGGGTCTCGATACCCAGCAGGGTGAAAGGCGGGGCCAGAGGCTTGGCCTTGGCTTTTTCACCGCTGGAGGCCTGCGGTTGCGTGTTGACGGTTGCAGGCGCAGAAGGGTGGGTCGACAGTTTCTCGAGCGTGGCCTCTGCCGTGGCCAACCGTTGTCCCAAAGTCGTCAGATCGTTGCTGCTTGGTCCTGGCGGTTCTGCCTGGAGCGCCTTGAGCGAGACGGCCAGCTCATCCTGCTGCTGGCCGAGGGCGGCCTGCGCTGCAGTGTGTCGACCTTGCGCCTCGCCCAACGCCACGACCTGCGGCTGCAGCGTCGTGAGCCGGTCGGCCAACGCATCGATATCGCGGCGCAAGGCTGGCGCCGGATCGGCCGGGGCATTGCGGGCGTCAGCCTGAAGCTCGGCAAGTTGTTGATGATGGTTGTAGGTTTCGGCGGCGAGCACGGCGGCGCCCAGGCACAGGGCACCGACCACCAGAGCCTGAAAATGGAGGACCTTCATGGCGTAAGCTCCAGGGTCGAAAAGGGGGGAGCGGGCGACGGCACGCGTAGGACATAGCACACGGTCCGTTCGACCGGTTCGATGTCGAGTCGCCAGGCCGGGCCGCCGATGATGGTCAGGGCGTCCAGCAGTGAGATGGGGCCGAATTGGTGCTGTACTGCAGGCAGAGGGCGACGGAACAAGCGATCCACCGCTGCGCTATCGGCACACAGTGCGTAGCCTGAGCGTTGCAGCACGTGACGCAGGGCTTCACCGACGGTGGCATGCAGGGCTGGTGCAATTTGTACGTTGACCAATTGATACAGCGGCTGGCGCTGCTCCAGCGTTGGCCGGGTGGTGACCAGGGTGTAACGGTCCTGGCGCACCCAGGCTGGCAGCTGGGCTTTCGGTTTTGGCAATGCCGCCGGCAACGCGGGTGGTGCAGCGGGAGCCGGGGCCGGAGGCGGTGGCGGCGTGCTGCAGCCCGCCAGGGCGATCATCAGTCCGAGGGTGGAGAGTGTGGGTGTGTGCATGACCGTGTCTCGACAAATGTTGCCGATACGATGGCGAAGGCGTGAGTCGAGTCCCCACTGGAAAACCGAATCTGGCCAGCCAGCTTTTCGGTCGGCTACCACAAAAAAGGCGCCCGGGAGGGCGCCTTGGTCAGTCTTCAGTGAAGAGCGGTAGCTCCGCCAGTGGTGCGGCGTCAGGGTCAAAGATCAGCAGGCGGGTGTCTGCCTGGCCTGCCAGCATCAGCAGCTGCAGTAGCACCGGCGGGACATAGTCATCGCGCATGCGCGCACAGACTTCGCTGGCGCTCCAGCCGATCCTGCTGGCTTCATGTGCCGCTACCCAGGGTGTCGAGTACAGCTTGCACCCCACGGCATGGTTGCTGTTGAGCTCGAAGCACTCGAAGAAGCCCGCTGGCGAATTACACCAGGTGCACACCTGCAGGAACTCGAACTCGTCTGCGGGCAGGTGCGCGCTGCTGATCTCCCAACTGCGGCTGTAGTGTCCGGTGGCAAAGGACAGTTGCTCGATCAGGTTACGCGCAGCCTCGACGTTGCCGAGGTCGCCGATATGCATCGGGCGTCCGAGCTGATTGCCCATGATCTGGTAGAGCACCGTGTTCACCAGACCGTCGGCCGGGCAGCGCATGCGCACAAACTCGGGCACGCATACACCGTCGGTGATCACCGCGACGTCGTCATCGAACAGGCACGGTTGCAGGCTAATGACCTCATCGGGCAGCTCGTTCTGAGCCGGGTGCAGCGCGCGGTAGCACGGTGGGCAATCATCGGCATAGCTGATCTGCAGGACACGCTCGTAGCGCAGGTCTTGGAAACCGCGAAGAAACGGATTGGGCAGGGAAGTGTGCATGGTCGTTCTCCGAAAGCGCCGAGGCCACCCGAACGGGCGGTGACCTCAAAGGCAAGGTGGGCTGTCACATCCAGCCGTACTCGGCCAACGAAAGCGGGGTGCCTTCGCCGACGATGATGTGGTCCAGGACACGCACCTCGACCAGGGCCAAAGCCTCGGTCAGGCGGGTGGTGAGCACCCGATCGGCGCCGCTCGGTTCCGAGCAGCCAGAGGGGTGGTTGTGGCTGAAGATTACGGCGGCAGCATTGTGTTCGAGTGCCTTGATGACCACCTGGCGGGGATACACGGACGCACCGTCAATGCTGCCGGTGAAGAGGATGTCGAAGCTCAGCACACGGTGGCGCGAGTCGAGGCAGAGCAGGGCAAACACTTCGTGATGGTAGGGGGCGAGTTGCAGTTTCAAGTAGGCTGCAGCATCAGCGGGGGTTATCAGCACCTCGCCGCGCTGGAAGTGACGTTGGTCCAGCAGCTGCAGGGCCTCGGTGATCACCGCATCCTCACGGGCGCGTTGGGCCAGTACGGAATCGAGCGGGTCGACCAGGTTCAAGGCGGTGTTCATGGGCAATTCCTCGTGAGAGATGGAGCGCCCTCCTGAGGGCGTGCCCCAGGCTGGTTTAGGTATGTGATCAAAGGCGCGTGAAGCGATGTCGAGTGCCGTACAGCGGGCTTAGGCAGCCCTCGCACGGTTGCGTGGAGAAGGCCTCGATACCGGCGCCGGTATGGGGGTCGAAATCGGCGCTCAGCGGTAGCAGGGCTTGCAGTTGGGCACGCATGTGAGCGATGCGGTGTTCGACTTCAGCCTCGCTGTAGTACAGCGACAGCCCGCTGAAGTCGTCGTAGGCGACCGCCTGCAGGCAGTCCTCACAGAGCCAGAAACTTTCCATGGCGACCTCCGACGTGAATGAACAACAGGCGCTCCTAAGAGCGCCTGCTGCGGGCGGTCAACCTGCCTCAAGCAGACTGGCGTGCGGCTGTGGATTTGCGTGCAACGGCTGGGGTTGGCTGGCCTTGGTCAGCGTCACCGTCCACCTGTTCCGACTCTCCTGATTCAGCATCCTCAGGGGCGGCGGTGTCGGTGCGAGCTGGCGCACGGTAGCTGAATTGGCCATCGACTTTGATCCACTCGATGAAGATCAGTCGGCCTTTGAGGCTGGCGCCGGGTTGCCCCTTGCGTTCGCCTTTCTCGTACATGAACGGATCGACCCAGATGTCGCCGATGCGAAACGCGATGAGGACCTTGCGTTCCGCGCGGACGTCTTCCAGGTGTTCACGGATCAGCCGGTCGGCTTCACCGCTTGCGACCTTGCAGTCGAAGCGGGTGTACTCGACGTCGTCCGAGGCACCGTGCAAGGCAGCGATGTCACAGGCCATGAACGCTTGGCCGCGGCGAACCGGGACTTCGCGAACCCGGTTCAGGTAACCGATGCCTTGGGTATGCAGGTTGAAGTAGGTGGTGGGGGCGTTATTGCTTGCAGTAGTCATGATGGAGCTCCTGTTCAGCAGAACGCGGACATCCACCGGCCCTGGCGGCTGGTGAGTTCCGCAAGGGGAGGTGCAAACACATGATCGGTCGAGAAGGCGCTCATCACCGATGGGACGGTGACCGTGCGAGCTGCCGAGCGCGAGTCGCACTTTGGGGGAGAACCACCCGAAACGGGCGTAGCCCTGAAGGTCCTGGCTACCTGGGTGCTGTCAACGACAGCGGTGTGCAGCTCATCTATAAAACGCCGCGAAAGGCCCGTCAACCATGGTCTTCAGGCGCTCTGAGCGGGCGGAATCGGGTGGCTTTCGGTGGATTGTCGGCGGCGAAAAAATAGCCCGACGGTCATCAGGCTAGGAAGAGTTGGACCACCCTTGACCCGGCGATGTGGCACCGGAGTCCGTCGCAGAGCTCCACTGCCGATCCACCTGGATCAACCGACCCTTGTCGTGGCCTGGGTCGGAATCAACTGGCACGCATCCGCGCACAAAAGGTGCCCAGTGTTTCACCGGCGGGCACCGGAGCTGAGCATCGTCGCCGAAGCGGATGACCCCTAAGGCCTGGTACAAGCCGCACGGGTCATCCACCTGGGAAACTTGGAAACGCTGAATAGGCATCTGCTGATGCAGTGAAGTATGGCTCCGAACTCTACGAGTCTGACCGAGCTGCCCGGAGCGAATCGGTCTAGGTCGCCTAGCGGCGAAGGGCCAGATCACTACACCAGCGCTGCGGTGCGCCGTCAAGTCATGCGTTTTTCGCCCGCTTGGATTTTGCCACCGGTTTGGTGCCCTTGCATTCGGGGTAGCGGATGCACGACCAGAAGCTGCCGGTGCGACCTTTGCGCTGACGCATGGTGCTGCGGCAAACCGGGCAGAACGGCCCCTTGCTGGGTGGCGGGCGCAGGGTGAGCGTGGCGTTACTGCGCACCAGTCGAGTCAGCCATTCCGCCTGTTTGGCCAGAAATGTTTCGACGCTCAGTTGGCCCGATTCGATACGGTCCAGCGCCTGCTCCCACAGCGCGGTCATGACCGGGTCGGCCACCTCGGGTGGCACCGCTTCGATCAAGGTATGCGCCGCCGCTGAGGCAGCCAGGCTGCGCTTTTTCTTGGTCAGGTAACCGTGGTCGATTAGGCCTTGGATGATCGCCGCGCGGGTCGCCTCAGTACCGAGTCCGCAGCTGTCCTTGAGCTTCTGCTTCAGGCGCGGCTCGGCCACCTGGTTGGCAATGGTCTTCATCGCTTTGACCAGCGTGCCTTCGGTATACGCCTTGGGCGGTTGTGTGCGCTGTGCGTTGAGCGTGGCGTCGATCAGCGCCACCGTCGAGGATTCACGCAACGTCGGCAAGCGCTGCGCCTGTTCGGCAGGATCGGTGCCGTCGGCCTCGTTGATCACTGCCTTCCAGCCGCGAACCAGGATCTGCTTGCCGCGCGCCATCAGTTGGTCCGCCTGACTGTGCAGCAGTGCCTGGGTCTTCAGGTACTCGTGCTCGGGCATGAACTGCGCGAGGTAGCGTGCGCGAATCAGTGTGTAAACCGCCCGCTCGCGTTCGGAGAGCTGCGCCAGATCCAGCGTGACGGCGGTGGGAATGATGCCGTGGTGCGCGGTGATCTTGCTGCTGTTCCAGGCACGGGAGCGGCGGCTGGGGTCGACTTCCTTGAGCACTGCCCCCAGCGAGGGTGCGGCTGCGGCCAGTGCGTGAAGCACGCGCGGCACCTCATCGAGCATGCTCTCCGGCAAGTAGCCGCAATCCGTCCTCGGGTAGGTCGTTGCCTTGTGGGTCTCATACAGGGCCTGGGCGGTGGCCAAGGTCTCCTGCGCACCCAGTCCGAGCTTGGCCGAGCAGATCTCCTGCAACGTGCCCAGGTCGAACGGCAGCGGCGGGCCTTCGCGCACCCGCTCGACCTCGACGCTGTCGATCTGCGCGGTGCCAGCTTGAGTGAGGCGCCTGAGCGCCTGCTGCGCGGCGGTTTCGTCGATACAGCGTCCAACCGCATCGCTGACCGCGGTCGGGGGCTGCCAGCGCGCTTGAAAGCGGATCCCGTCCTGCTTAAGGTGTACATCGACGGTCCAGAATGGCTGCGGCACAAAGCTGGCGATCGCCCGATCGCGCTCGACCACCAAGCGCAGGGTGGGCGTCTGTACGCGTCCCACCGGCAGCAGTCCATCGAAACCGGCGCGGCGGCCGAGCAGGGTGAACAGCCGGCTCAGGTTGATGCCGACCAGCCAGTCGGCACGGGAGCGAGCGAGGGCACAGTGGTACAGCGACAAGGTCTGTTCTCCTGGTCGCAAGGCGCCCAAGGCTCTGCGGATCGACGCTTCATCCAGCGCGGACAGCCACAGGCGCAGAATCGGCCCCTGATACTGGCAGCGCTCGAGAATCTCCCGGGCGATCATCTCGCCTTCGCGGTCGGCGTCTGTGGCGATCACCACCTCGCTGCAAGTGCGCAGCAGTTGGCTCACCACCTTGAGCTGACTGGCGACCTTGGGCTTGGCTACCAGTTGCCAGCGGCTGGGAATGATTGGCAGATCGTCCAGCGACCAGCGCTTGTAATCGCCATAGGTTTCAGGCGGAGCGGTCTCCAGCAGATGGCCGACGCACCAGGTGACGGTGACGTTCTGACCCTTCAGGCAGCCATCACCGCGATTGCTGGCCTGCAGCACCCGAGCGATATCGCGGGCTTGGGATGGTTTCTCGCAGATGAACAGGCGCATAGACGAACCCTCTCGGTGGGTACCGACAGGGTGGGGGGATGGTCGTGGAGCGCCAGGGTAAATGCGAAGGTGCCGAGTTCATATCGGCGGGAAGATGTTACTTGCGTTGCGCAAGGTGGTTCGCCAGCGTTTGCAGAAACTCCAGGGCGAATTGCTTATCCGCTTCACTCAGCTCCTTGATGATCGACGTGATCTGCTGGCCCTGATCTTGCGGGCGGGGGCTGATGGCCAGCAGCAACTCATCGGCAGGGCAGCCATACAGGTCGGCCAATTTCAGCAACTTACCTACGGAAAGCTCAACCTCGCCTCGTTCGAGGCGCGATACGGCTTCCCCGGAAATCTTCAAGTACTCACCCACCTTCGCCTGAGTGAGGCGGCAGGCACGGCGGTAAGCCGCCAACTGGCGACCAATGTGATGTGGGCTAGGCTCTTTGACTGGCAAGG
The DNA here is from genome assembly GCF_017875955.1 of Pseudomonas sp. BP8. GTDB lineage: Bacteria > Pseudomonadota > Gammaproteobacteria > Pseudomonadales > Pseudomonadaceae > Aquipseudomonas. The sequence goes on from NZ_JAGINK010000001.1 coordinate 2,661,788, forward strand.
GGGGCTCTCCGATTCGACCTATATGGTCGAACAGCAACCCAAAGATATGAACGACTCAAAAGGTTGACTAACAACCCTGCGAGGCGTATCACCAGAAAAAAATGGATGACTCGACCGTCACCACGGAGGCAACAAACTTGCACGGAACCCACCAGAGTGAGGCAGATGCGTTAGCGATCAAGGCCTATGAGCTGTTCATGGCCACCCATCTGGAACCGGACAAGGAGGCGGCTCGCGCCCGGTTGATTGCCTGGGTCCAGGAGAGTCCGCTGCACTGGCGGGCATTCCTTGCCCTGGACCAGTATTTGGCGGAAGTGAAGCAAATGCTTGAGCATGAGCGGAAAAAGAGTGCCCGGCGGGAGTAAAGCAACGCCAGTTGCCATTGTTGCCCGCTGAGCTGACTGTATGGCTCCAGTGATATCGCGCTGTGGGCGGCGATTCCACTGAATACCACGCACTTATCCGGACTTGCGTGGCGCTTTCTTGCCGCCCCCTTTGCGCGATGAGCTGGCGTTGTCGCTGGCTTTCTCGCGCATGGTCACCGAGGCCAGGCGGTGCGGCAGAATACCGATGCGCCGCGCCTCCACCTTGAACGTCACGCGGGCGTTGTCCTCGCTGTCCTCCCATTCCTCCTTGACCGTGCGCCCCTCGACCAGGACGCGCATGCCTTTCTGGTACAGCGTGGCCCAGTGTTCGGCGTCACGGTTCCAGAGCTCGACGGGCGCCCAATAGCCGCCGCGATCTTCGTAGCCGCCTTCGCGTGGTACCGGGTTGTCGAAGTAGACATTCAGCCGCAGCAGGCGCCGCGGCTCATCCGGGTTGGTGTTGAACTCCTGATACTCCGGAACGCTGCCGATGTTGCCTTCACCAACAAACAAAGTACTCATGTGGATTACTCCTCGGTGGGGGAATGGGTTAGGGCGAGCTCGGCGGCCTCGAGCTTGCTGACGCCGGTGATGGCCTGGCGATACAGCGACTGCAGGCTGCTCATCTGCAGGTTCAGCACCACGCGGTTGGTCTCCAGCTGATACAGCGCCTGCCGCAGTTCCGGGTGCAGCCGCGGCTGAACCACCGCCTCCTGCCACACCTGCACGCCCATGCGCTGAAAGTCCGGGCTGCGCCAGCGCAGGAAATCGGTGCCCGTCGCGCTGTGCTGGACGACCAGGCGCAGGTCCAGCAACGAGAAGGGTGGCTGGGCCATGATCGCCAGCATCACCGCCATCAACTCGGCGACCTGGGTGCGCAGGCGCAGGATCGTCTCGGCGAACTGCTGCAGCTCCCCCTTACCCTTAAAAGGCTTTAAAAGGCCTTTTAGAGAGGCACCTTGTGCGAAGTCGCGATAGGCATCGGCTGACAAACGCCGGGCAATGGCTTCGGCCAGGGTCATACCTCACCCCCGTCGTTCGGGGTTTCGGCTGTGGGCTGTTCCTCGGCTTCGGCCGTATTAGGGCCTTCGATCTCGGAGGGCGCTTTGCTGCGGGCGATTGGCGGGGCGAACTGGGAGCGGCGCGTCCCTTCGAGAATGTCCTGCGGCAGGGTGCCGAACTTGTCGATGGCTTCGCGGGCGCGGGCGTTGTTGGCGGCCATGTCGTCGCGGCTCACCCCGGCCAGGCGGTAGCGCTGCGCCAGGCCGAACAGGCTGCGCAGCAGATGGGCGCCGCCATCGATCCAGGATTCCATGTCGCCCCGGCCGATCAGCGCTGTGTGGTGAGCAAGCAGCACCCGGCGGACCAGGGTGTCGTAGTCGGTGAGCAGGTAGATCGCGAGAAAGCCCAGCTGGCTGCCGATGAACAGCGGCAGGGTGACGGGGTGGATGTTGAGGTTGTCACCGACATCGACTTGCGTTGGCAGGGCCCGTTCCACGCGGCTCATTTGCTGCGTCAGCGTGGCCATGTCCAACCTGGCCTGCAGCAGCTTTTCTTCCAACTGCAGCATGAACCAGTCTGCATACGGATCGCCCTGGCTGCTTGCGTGCTTGAGCAGGTTGGTGACGCTGATGTAACCAGGCATGCCCAGGATCGGATGTACCCCGTCGCGACCGCTGCGCCCCTGCCAAAGCCTTGCCGCATGGTGGGTGTGCAGTGTGAGGGTGATGCTGCTGCGCAGGGAGCCCAGGTTGAGTTGGTAGTGATCGACCATCGCCAGTACCTCGCCGTCGGAATGACGCCGACGATGGACCGATCCTTGGCTGGCGATGCGGATCTACCTGAAGGTGGATTGCTCGCATTTTCCCGAGAGTGGATCCCCCTGGAACCGATGGCATCGACATTAGATCCACCGAGTTCCAGCCCTATGTAGCCGCAGTGATCCCTCGGCAGCGTTGTTTCAGTTCCTCCAGGCAGGAGAGGGCAAGTGGCGACGCGGTGCGCTGACCGCTGCGCTTGGATCGCTCGCGGGGCGGTTCCTCTGACGCAGGCTTGGCTGTGCGCGAGGGAGGGATTGAGGATTTCTCTTCCTCGGTACGCGCGGCCCACAGGGTGAACTCGCCCTGGCAGGCGCGCTTGATCAAGCCCATCAGGTAGGCGACGGGTTTTCGGATCTCACCGCGGGCGCAGCGCACCGCCGCTTCATTGATCACCGCTTGTTGCTGTTCCGGCTCGAGCTGACGCATCGCCTGGGAGGCCATGCGCCGCTCGTTCGGGTTCAGCGGTAAATCTTCGGGCCATCGCGCACGACCAAACTCCACCTGCCCCAGTACCGTACTTTTTTTGCTTTGGTCTTTCTGTACTGTACGGCCAGCGTCGGCATTCCGAACCACAGCCAAATCCGCTGCATTGCCGCAGGGTTCGGGATCTGTTGCGCCAGCCGGAGAATTCCGAACGGGGTCGTGTGCGCCAGGTTCGGAATCCTCTGTCCTTGTTTCATCGTTCATCAGCGGCAGTGTTTGCTGTTGGACTAGCGGCAGCGAGCCGAGCCTGTCCTTGTCGAGCTGGGACACCTGGGGGTCGGCCTGGATCTCGGCGATCACATGCTGCGCCACGTCCCGGACCCCTTTGGTGGCATGGGAGAGGTTCTGTCGCAGCAACGCCGCGTAGCCGCTGTCCAGCTCCAACTGTTCGGCTGCGGTCAACGGATCGCCGTGCAGCACATAGACGCAACCACGCAGGCAGCCGCTAGCATCGCGTGAGCGTTCCACCAGACTAAGCCAGCGGGTGGTGCGCAAAACGTTGAGTGCGCGGGCGATGGTTTCCCGAGAGGCCTGAGTACCGCAGGGACTGGTTGCCAGGTACGGCTGCAGGTCCTGGTAGCGTGGCGTCTTGACCTTACGTTCGGTGATCAGCCAGCGCAGCACTTGCCAAGTGTTGCGTTCCAGTGGCGTCAGCCGGCGATCCAGCAGCAAGGTCTGCGGCAGCGGGTTGTTGTCGCCGTAGTAGATCGTCCGCACCGCGGGCTCCTCGGTGGGGACGACCAGTTTGCCGTTCGCCGCGTACCACTCATTTCGGCGCCGAAGGGCGTCGTAGCACTGACGCACCACGTCCTGCCAGTCGACCTCGTAAAAGCTCAGCATGGTGTGCCTCCGTACAATTCGACCTGTTGCCAGACCAGGGTCAGACTGATGTGTTGCTCCTCGGCCAGCATCATCATGGTGTCCAGCGGATCGTTGTCCGGATCCTCTGTGCGCAGCTGGCTCCAGCGATTCCACACGGCATGCTCCTGCGCTTCACTGAGCTGGACCGGCCGACCGCGGTGCGTCTCGATCTTCAGCACGCGGCGCCGCAACGCGGTCTCCGAATGGTCCAGGCCGAAGCAGCGGTACATGATGTTTGAGCTCGCGCCCAACTTGAGCGCCCGGTTGATCAACCGCTCGTTCTGTTCGTCGCGCTCGGCCTGGACGATCAGGCGGCGCAACACGGTGATGTCGACCTTCACCTCGACCCAGGCGATCGACGAGTGCGCCAAGTGAGACAAGGTGGTCGGCGGCAGCGACTGCAGCACCTCGATGTCTTCATCGGCCAGGCCCAATGCCTTGCAGCGCTGTAACCGGCCATGGCGCAGCTCATGCAACACCTGGTTCAACATGGCATGGTTCAATAGATTGAAAGTCGTGCTCATGAGGTGGCTCCTCACGTTATCGAGTGGACGACAGCGTCAGTTCGATCAACTGCCGGGCGTGGCGGATCAGCGTGAACAGCTGCTCCAGCTGGGCATCAGGAAGCCGTTCAAGGCCCACCGTCAGGGCTGGGCGGTCGGTGAAGGGCAGGTCGTAGACGCCGATCAGCAGCTGACCAAACAGTGCTGCCGGCAACTGCTGACGTTCCTTCCAGGCCACGTCGTCCTGCAGGCGCAGCAGGGCCGAGAGCAGCAGCTGGATACCGGTGTGCCGCGGGCTGAGTCGCTCGCCATGGCCCGGTGAAAGGGTGAAACCCAGGTCGTCCACGAGCGGGTTGATCATGTCGCTGGCGTCTGCGTAAGCTGCAAGATCGGCAGCCAGGGCGGCGCAGCTCGCGCGCAAGTTGCTGATATCGTCCAGTGACCCGGAGCGTGAGGGGGCCGCCCCGACCGGTCTCGGAGCATCTTCGAGCTCTTCCAGAGACTTGTCTGGTAATGGTTCGTCACCCAGCGCTTGGCGTATCTCGGGTAAACGCGGTGCCTGCAGTGGCTGGAGGGCCTCAGCTGGCTCCGGATCTGGCTCTAGCTTGGGCGCCGTGGCCTGTCTTCCCGGCGCATGGACAGGTGTTGGCGAGGCCGCTGGGGACTGGCCAGGCAGGGCGGGTAGCGAGGGACGTTGTCCCTGGTGCAGCTCGAGTGCCAACAGACGAGGTGTCTGCTCCAGACTCTCTGCCATCCTGGCAATCAATTCGTCCTGCAGCTCACTCGAGTCCAGCTCGGGCTTTTCACCGTCGAACGCTGACAGAATTTCAAACCACAGCAGCGGGAACTGCTCGGGGCTGCCGAAGTACCGGTTCCAGATCGCCTCAGCCCGCCGTCGCAAGCTGATGAGGCGCCCGATGGCGTTTTTGCCCAGGCCCGCGTACAACACCTGCGGGATGACGGGTAGCAGGTGCTCGAGTGCGTCGAACATGCGGCTGATGTGTGACTGCGAGATGGGATAGCCACCCTCACTCAAGCGCGTCGCGAGTTCGCGCTGGGTGAGGTGGGCGTCGCTGGGCTCAAACATGTCCTGGAGCTTCGCCACGGCCAGCGCCCGCTCGATAAACGTCAACTGGCCGTGCAGGTCACTCTCGGCCAGATGCCCGAGCAAGGCATGAGCCTCCGACTGCCATGGGCGGAACAGGCAATGGATACGGAAAAACCGCTCTTCGCGCGTTTCCTGCCACAGCTCGCCAAGGATGCTTAAGCGCGTATTGCCACCGTTGCGGATGATGAAATGCGACTCATCGGGGCGGCGGGTGATTGCGGGCGGCTGATCCAGGCCGCGCTCGCGGATCGAGGCCTTGATGTCGTCATACAGCGGGTTGCGCACCACTCTCGGGTTGAGTTCATAGGGCCGCAGTTGCTCGAGGCTGATCACCATCGGCGTGTCGCCCACGGGGGCCGTCGCGAAGTCGCGTCCATGTATTTGCGGAAAGTGCGTCTGCTGCAGTTGGCGCGTGATGTCTTCGGAAGTTGGCGGCTTCATCACTCATCCTCCGATCAGCCGCGACGGATCAGCTGGCGCTCGGCAGTGATCGGGCGGCCAGGGGGAGGTGCGGCGAGAGCACCGAGCTTCTCTGCCCATTGCGGGAATAGCTCAATGGCTAGGCCGCGCATGACCTCTGCGGCGCAAGGACTGCGGCTGCCGGACGGTGGAGTGATTTCCACGCGGTGCACAGGCAGGCCGAGCGAGGCGGCATTCGGATATGCCACGCGGTCGGGAATCACCGTGCTACAGACGCTGACATGCGGGTCATCCTGAAAAGAGGCTTGTAGGCTCCGGATGATCAAGCGCGTATCGCGGCGATTGGAGTTGACCTGGTTGAGCAGCAGCTTTACCGATGGTAAGTCAACGCCCAGGTAGCGGTAGGGCTCCAGCTCTTCAAAAAGGCCCAGCGTACCCCGGCGCAGCTCACGCGCGGCGAGCATCTCCGGAGGGACTGGGCACAGCGCGCAAGCGGAGGCGAGGATGACCATCTCCACGACCACGCTGCGTGCGCCTTGAGTGTCGATGATCAGCACGTCGTAGTGATCCTCGAAGGCAGGCAGCAGGTTGCGCAAGCGCAGACGGCCATCGGCCGCGTGCAGCAGCAGGGTGCTGATGTGCCCGGCGCGGTCGTTGGAGACGATTAAGTCCAGGTGCTGGATGACAGTGGCAGAGATCACCTGATCAGGCGCCGTGAGCCGCTGCGCGATCAGTTCGTAGCTACCGGCCTCACGTGCCTCGCTCATGGTGTAGTAGCTAGACAGCGTCGGTTGGCTGTCCAGGTCCAGCAGCAGAACGCGAAGGCCGGCATCGGCGAGCACGCCGCCGAGGTTGGCGGCGACGGTAGTTTTGCCCGCGCCGCCCTTGGTCGAGATCAGCGAGAGGACATCCATGAGTCAGTCCCCAGTGGACAGTCGGTCCTGAACCCACTGTTCGATTTCCAGAGAATCCCAACCGACAGCGCGGGTGCCGATGCGCCGGCATTGCGGGAACTGGCCAGCCTTCATCAGGTTGTAGATGTGCGAGCGCTTGAAGCCGGTTTTCTGCTCCACTTCATCACGGCGCATGATGTGGCGGTCGGCTGGGGTAGAGTTGGTCGCTTGCATGATGTCATTCCTTAGCGCCGGTTGGCGCGTGGTGGGAAGTGACAGTCAGTGAAGGTCTGAAGAGGGTAAAAAACATTGTCAGGCAATGCCGGGCATTGCCTGACAATGTGGCGTCAGCCCCGTTTTACCTGGGCTATAAGACGGCGCGCGTCGGCAAATCGCCGATCAATGGTACTTTTGCTCAGGCCGTCCACTCCTGAAAAGCGCAGCAAAATGGCTTGGACCAACGCTGCCTGGCTGGAATAGATCGACTGCTGCTTGCCGTTTTGATTTTTCCCAAGCGTGGTCTCCAGCATTGCGCCAATCAGCCTATTTTGCATGGCTTCGGAGGTCTCGGACGGGATGCCAAGCGAGTCGAGTCGGTCTTTCAGCTTGTCGTTAAGCGTGGAGAGCGATGCCATCTCCTCAGCGGTGGCAGCATAGGTCTGCTGCAACTCCTCAAGCGTGCTCAAGGCGAAGTCGAGCTGGGCCTGCTTGGCCAAATGCGCATGCAGGCTGACGCATTCCGAGTGCTCAGCGTTTTGGGCGAAGAGAAAGGCAGGTCTTTGATCTGGCAGGCTACGTACGAACCACACTAGAAGATCAGTGCGCCGAATGGAGTAGTACACCCGCTGCACGTGACTGTCGGACGTAATCGGCTGCCCTAGGTATGTCGCCGGCAATTCGCCACTGAGAATGGCGTCATAGATGCACTCGACATGGTCGTGCAGATTAGGCCACTGCGGAAAATGCTTTCGCAGGCTGCCTGGTTGTGACAAGTCGACCTGAAGGATTTCGTGTTCGTGCTCTGAGAGGTCGCACCACAAGATCGCGGCGTCGATGGGATGGTAGGAGCTTCTGATTGTGTTCATGGCGCACAGCCTCCAGCTGCGTTCATCCTAGAATCGCTGGCGGGGGCTGATCCGGCACTCCGTCGAGCGAGCCGGAATCCGAAAGATCATTTTCGGATCCAACGTTGTTGACAGTTCAGCTCTTGTAAGGTTCTGCGGTGGACAATTAATCACGACAGGTTTTGGCGCGACTGATTACTGGGATAAATTTCATAGAATATTGCGCTTTGAAGCGGTAGGGAGGTGGCCGTGCCAGCGCCGGTTACCCAATTAGCAGGTAGCGCGTCGGTCCAGTAGCACCCGACGCGTGGGCTTGGCTCGATTTTGTTCGGCTGGTGGGGCGCTTTCGCGGCAACGGACGATGGCGACTGCTGGACTATCATCTACAGGGTACTCGGCACCTGTTCGCTCATGCACCTAGTGCCGTTCGGCAAGCGGGCGTCGGCGGACGCACAGTCTGGGGCGATTTCTATCGGGTGCCCATCTTCAACACCGTTGTCCAATTGCTGGATGGTGATCGGATTGTGCCAGTGGGGGAGGTGGGGGAATTCGTGGACTGCGGGCCGCTGGTGATGAAAGGTTACTGGGACCAGCCGCAGGCCACCGAAGTGGCCATCCGCGATGGTTGGTTACGTACAGGGGAGGTTGGCTTCATGGACGAGAACGGCTGGTTCTAGCTGGAAGACCGCAAGAAGGACATAGTCAACGTCAGCAGATTTAAGATCTGGCCCGGGGAAGTGGAGGACGTGCTCTATGAGCAGCCTGCCGTGAACGAGGCTATCGTCGTGGGTATCAGTGACAGCTATCGGGACGAAACCGTAAAAGCCGTGGTCTCGCTTCGCCTAGGGATGCAGGTGACGGAGCAGGCATTGATCGAGCACCGTAAAGCGCGTCTGGCCGCCTACAAGTATCCACGTTTGGTGGAACTCGTTCAGTCTCTTCCAAAGTCGGCAACGGGCAAGCTGCTCAGGCGTGAGTTTCGTTAAGCCAGCTTTGCGGCCATCGAACACACATCCATTTTCGAACCTATATGGAGAAATTGGTTGAGACCGCAGGCCTCGCCGAGTGAAACAGATAAAAAACTCATCGAGCGAGGCACCGTATTATAACACTATTGAAACCTAGCAGCTCATGGGTCTGCGCGACACCCTACGCGTCGCCAAGGGCACGCGCAGGGTGAGGTGCACTGTCAGTCTAACGTCATCAAACTGGCGTTACCGCCGGCCGCTGCGGTGTTAACGCTTAGCGCGTGCTCGGTAAGCAAGCGCTCCAGCGGAATGTCCGTTTCGCCTCGGTTCAAGCCGCTGACACCGACGATTGTGCCTTTGCGTTGCGCTGCCAGCTGGCACACGTGCCGTAATTGGTCGCAGTCGCCGTGATGGAGGATCGCGTCGTACTCGGTATTGCCGCAGGCCCAATCAGCCTCAAAGACGAAACAGGCTTGAACGGCATTGGGCAAGGCACTAACCAGTGGTCGTTGGCTTTCGCTCATCAGGGCCTGGGTACCGACTGCCAGAGTGGCGGCGATTTGCGTGAGCAAATCGGTACGGTCTTCAGCCAGGCACAGCACCCGTTGCCGGGGTAACAAGCTGTAGCTATTGCGCTCGCCGGTAGGCCCTGGCAGCACTTGACGGGTATAGCTGTGGCCGATCTTGCAATAACGCCTGAACAGCTTGGCAATAGCCGGCGCCTCCTGTGCAGCCCACGTTGAAAATGCCTCCCGGGCCTGAATCTCATTATCGGGAGCGGCCAGTTGCTCAACGTTGGCCACAGACAAGCTCTGTGCCAGGTCATCTTGCGGGCGAGTCGCGAGCAAGCGCTGCAGGTAGAGCGGCCCGCCGGCTTTGAGGCCGGTTCCAGACAAGCCTTCACTACCGAAGGGCTGCACACCCACCACGGCGCCGACGATATTGCGGTTGATGTACAGGTTGCTAACCTTGGCGGTTGCCACCACCTGCGCGATGGTTTCGTCGATGCGAGTGTGCACGCCCAGCGTCAAGCCCTAGCCACTGGCGTTGATTTGCGTCAGCAGCGCGCCGAAGTCGGCGCGGGCAACCACCGAGACATACTCGGTCTTGAGGTCGGGTTCGCCGAGCTTGACTTTAATCTGGTCCACGATCTTCTGGCACAACTCGATGCTATAGCCGATGGGTTGCTGGGCATCGTTGAGGTAGGAGAAGGGTAGCGATGCGTCACGATAGCCGAGGGTGATGGTGCCAGACTCCTTAATCTTCTTCAGGGTGCCGGTGAGCTCTTCGGCCTGGACGGCAGAGGCTGCCAGGCAGGAGGCGACAACGAGGGCAAGCAGCTTTTTGTGGTGATCGAGCATGGAGATCTCCGATGTTGTTATGGCAGCTTAGGGACGGGACGAAAAAATTGGTCAACGCAGGACTTTAAGCGCCTCTCGAATGCAAGCCAGGGCGAAGCCTCTTGGAAATACTGTTGGAGCCGGAAGTGCTTTGCGACTGGATCTTGCTGGCACCATGTAGATGGCTCCACGGGTGAGGATCAACCGACGGGTTTTGTCGGGCAGCAGCTTGGGCGTTAGCTTGTAGTCGGCATCGAGGCCACAAGCAATGACCTGATGGTGACCGCCGTTGAGGCTGACGAGTTCGGAGTAGGAGACCCGGTAGGGCGCAGAAATGATGACCTCATCATCGTTGTAGGTCAGGCCGTTCTCGCGCTTGAATTTGGCGACGCTGGCCTTACACAAGGCCAGCGTATCTTGAGGCGCGATATAGCGGGTGCGGCCCTCGAGCATGGGCTGATGCGCCGCAGCGATGATGTGGGCGGGTGTGTCGAAGTCAGGTTGACCGAGACTCATGTCAACGATATCGCGTCCCTGCGCGGCCAATTCTCTGTTCCGCATGTTGATGGCCGTGCTCGGGCAAGGTGAGATTTGCTGAACGCGTTGGCTTTCAAACCACATAACGTTACAGCCTCCCTGGTCACCATCGTTTCCGCTTGTTGTAAGACATGCTATGACATACGTCATCGTGGCGCAAGCACCTGACCAACCCGATGATTGCCTGAGGCCGCCCGCCTATAAAAAATGGCGAGGTGCTTTGACTTACGCGCTCAAGATTGATAGCTTCTAGAATTAGAATTACAATTCATTTTCCTCGAGGCTCAGGAGCCTGAGGCGAATGTAAGAACAAGAAAACCTCCAGAAAGGAGGCCAGCGGAGTGAGTGGAATGCTTATCAGTCCTTGTCTTGCAATGTACCTGTCTTCACACCATCCACGTTTGACGGTGGCATTCTCCCAGGGGGAATGTCCCGATGCCTGATTTGTCTCGTCGTAGGTTCCTGCTGGCAGGGGCTAGCTCGGTGGCTCTGGGCGTTCTTGCATCCCGCGCGGTCGGTGCTGGGTTTGTCAATGCGGGCGGGCAGAACATGCCGAATATTCTGTGCTTCGTCAGCGAAGACAATTATCCGCTGATCGGTGCTTATGGTGATGAACTTGCTCATACGCCAACGCTCGATGCGATGGCGAGGGACGGCATATTGTTTGAACATGCTTACTGTACCTCGCCAGTCTGCGGCCCATCGCGATTCGCGCTGATTACTGGCATGTATCAGGAAAGCGCAGGCGTTGCGGAGGACTTCGGTTCCACTGACGAAAGCCTTACGCGGCAGATACGGGGTTTGCCTGCACACCTGCGCGATGCAGGTTACTACTGCATTAACCATGAGAAGAAGAACTACAATAGCCAGTTTGACTTTATCAAGCTGTGGGACGAGTCCGGCCGTGATGCACACTGGCGCAATCGCCCCAACCAAGCGCCGTTCTTCGCCATATTCAACACCTTCACTACCCACGAAAGTGCCCTTTTTCAAAGACAGCCCCAAGTGGACAGGGTCAAGCCTGAGCAGATAGAGGTACCGCCTTATCTGCCAGACACCCCGGGTGTGCGCAGGGACTTCGCGCGCTTTTATAATGCCATGGAGCAGATGGACGGCGAATTTGCACGATGCCTCAAAGAGGTAGAAGACGCCGGTTTGATGGACGACACTATCGTCATCTATTACTCCGATAATGGCGGGATCACCCCGCGGAGCAAAAGGTTCTGCTACGACATGGGCTCGCGATGTGCCCTGATGGTGCGTTTCCCCAAGCGTTGGCAGCACCTTTCAGCGCATGCGCCCGGTAGCAAGGTGAGCGATGCGGTGAGCTTTGTCGATATACCTGCCACGATCCTGTCCCTGGCTGCGCAGCCGGTACCTGAGTACATGCACGGCAAGCCGTTGCTTGGCCGCCATGCGACCGAGCCTGCCCCCTATGCCTTCACCAGCCGCGACCGCATGGATGAGCGCTATGATCTCACCCGTAGCGTCACCGATGGGCGTTACCGCTACATCCGTAACTATGCACCGCATCGTCCGTGGGGCCAGCATGTGGCGTTCATGTTTCAGGCCGAAGGCTATCGAGACTGGGAGGTTGCACACCGCGGCGGCAAACTGAACGAGGTTCAGGACCGTTTCTGGGGCAAGAAACCTTTCGAGGAATTGTACGACACCGACGCCGACCCCCATCAGGTCGCGAATCTGGCCGGGCAGGCTGACCATCACGATACGTTGCAGCGCCTGAGCAAGGCCCTCGATGCGCACATGAAGGCGGTCAACGACACCGGCTTCATTCCCGAAGGGTTGCCGTTGAAAGATTATAAAATGAGCCGCTTGCCGGGCGCGTACCCGCTGGAACAGATCACTGCGTTGGCCAACCTTGCCGCCAGTAACCCAGGCGACCACTTCGAGCGATTGTTGGCTGCGCTCGACCACGACCATGACGTGATGCGCTACTGGGCTGCGGTAGGCTTCCTGATCGCCGGGGCGGGGGCCAAGCCATACGCCGATAAACTGCGCAGTGCTTTCGAACAGGAAAAGACGGTCCCTGTGCGCATCCCGTTGGCGGAGTGCCTGGCGGTGCTCAACGACGACAAGGACGCGGTATACAGCCTTGGCGAGTTGCTCGACCAGGAGGATGATGGCCCGTACCGTCTGCAAGCCATCAATGCGCTCACCTACATCGGCCGGCGGGCCGAGCATGTCCTGCCAGCGTTGCGCCGTTCCTGCCAGGAGGACCACCGGCATGTACGCAGTGCCGCGCTTTATCTGGTGGCATCGCTGGAAGGCAAATACGAACCCAGCGTACCCAACCAGAAAAAGCCCGGCGGGTATGTGCCCATCACGCCCACGGTTGAGGGCTCGTTCCCTGCGGGCAGACCCTATGACTGAAGTGTCATAGAGAGTTTGACCCGTTTACGGCTTGCACGAGAACAATATATGCACAACAAGAACAAGATGCTTCAGCCTGCGTCGTCTCGGACGAGGGCGCTGAAACGGTCCCGGCTGTGGTGCGCCTTGTGGGCGGCTGGCCTGGCGTTCGCCACACCGCACATATTGGCGCAGGATCTTCCTGCGCCTGATGCACCCTTCGCTGGAAAGTTGGGCCTGACCCCGCAGACCTCCAGCGCGCCGCACTATGCTCCTCGAGTCCAGGCGCCGGCGGGGTCACCGAACGTGGTTCTGGTGATGCTCGACGACGTAGGCTTTGGTGCAGTCAGTGCCTTCGGCGGCCCTGTGCAGACCCCGACGATCGACACCTTGGCGCAGCAAGGGCTGCGCTATAACAACTTCCACACGACGGCTATGTGTTCGCCCACCCGCGCGGCGCTGTTGACGGGGAGAAACCAGCACTCGGTCGGTGCAGGAGTGATCGGTGAGGTCGCCACGGGTTATCCCGGCTATAACGGCATCTTGCCGAACGATGCCGCCACCCTTGGGCGCGTATTCCGTGGCAATGGTTATTCCACGGCCTGGTTTGGCAAGAACCACAACACGCCAACGTTCGAAATCACGCCTATCGGGCCTTTCGACCACTGGCCCAACGGCCTTGGATTTGAGTACTTCTACGGTTTCATGGGCGCCGAGACCAACCCATGGGCACCGACGTTGTATGAGAACACGCGGCCGGTGCAAGTTCCGAATGAACCGGGCTACCACATGGAGAAAGACTTTGCCCAGCGAGCCGCGAACTGGATTCGTACGCAGCACAGCCTCGCTCCGAACAAGCCTTTCATGATGTATTACGCGCCGGGTACCGCGCACTCTCCTTTAGCTGCCCCCAAGGAGTGGATCGCCCGCTATGAAGGCAAGTTCGACCAAGGTTGGGACAAGCTGCGCGAAGAGACCTTCGCGAGGCAAAAAAAGCTTGGGATCATTCCCCAGGATGCCGTGCTGACGCCTCGCCCTGAACAGATTCCGGCTTGGGACAGCTTGAGCGCCGAGCAGAAGCGCGTGTCGGCACGAGGTATGGAGGTGTATGCCGCCGCCATCAGCTATTGCGATGCGCAACTGAAAACGCTGTTCAGTACCCTGGACGAGTTGGGGGAGCGTGACAACACCTTGGTGGTGTTTCTGGTCGGTGACAATGGCTCGAGTGCCGAAGGCGGGTTTTACGGCACCACCAACGACTTCTATCACCTCAATGGCCGCCCGGACGACTTCGAGGAATTGCTCGCGTCGGTCGATGCATTGGGTAGCCCGCAAACCGCCAGCCAGTTTCCGGTAGGTTTCGGTTGGGCGATGAATGCACCTTTCCCGTGGTTCAAGCAGGTAGCGGGGCACTTGGGGGGAACCCGCAACGGCCTGATCATGTCGTGGCCTGGGCATACCCGCCAGGAGCATCAGGTACGCAGCCAGTTCGCCAGCGTGATCGACATCGCTCCGACGCTTTATCAGGCCGCCGGTATCACTGCGCCAAAGCGGGTTGACGGTGTTGAACAGCGACCGCTGGAGGGCGTGAGTCTGCTCGATAGCCTGACCAACCCGAAAGCGCCGTCGCTGCACCATACCCAATACTTCGAGGTGTTTGCCAACCGTGGCATCTACCACGACGGCTGGCTTGCCTCCACCACGCCGGCGAAGTTGCCCTGGGATCCTCCGACTCCAATCAGCCCTCAGGATTACCAATGGGAGTTGTACGACCTCAATAAGGACTTCTCCCAGAGTCACGACCTGGCTGCCCGGGAGCCTGAAAAGCTCAGACAGATGCAGGCATTGTTCGTAGAGCAGGCCAAGCGCTACAACGTACTGCCGCTGGATAATCGCACCGGGCCACGGGCGGCGCCTCAGAACCGGCCGAATTTGCTCAACGGGCGCAGCGAATTCACTTTCTGGCGCAGCGATGAGCGTTACGGCGCCACAGCGTGGCCAAGCGTGATGAACCGTTCCTGGTCGCTGGATGTGCAGGTCGAACCTGACAAGGACAGCCCCGATGGCATGATCGTGGGCGATGGCGGCCTCACAGGCGGCTGGGGGCTGATGGTACTCGGCGGCAAACCGGTCCTGGTTTACCGCAACGGCGCCACGGCATCACAAGAGTACCGTGTGGAGGGCCCGGCGCTCGGGAAAGGCAGTCATCGTTTGCAAGTTGCATTCAACTACGACGGTGGTGGTCGAGGTAAGGGGGGCACGTTCGTGCTGACAGTCGATGGCAAGCGGGCTGGTGAAATGAAGATACCTGCGTCGTTGGCTTTCCTGTTTGCTGAAGAGGGCGCCACTATTGGCCGCGATGTTGGGACGCCGTTGTTGGCTGACTATCGCCTGCCTTTCGTATTTACCGGGGAGATAGGGCCTGTGAACATCCGTCTGCAGCCACTCTCACCTTGAGCGTCGGACCGAGAGCTTTTAGAGGTGACCAATGATGAAAGTGATTGAAGGACCGGCCGCGCAGGGTATTTCGCCGGTATCGAAGCAAGCTGCCGGCGCAGACGACATGGTGTTGATCCCGGGTGGCACTGTGATCATGGGCTCGACTCGGTTTTATCCGGAAGAGGCACCCTTGCGCCAGACCATGGTCGAAGCGTTTCGCATCGACCGCTACCCTGTGACCAATCGGCAATTCGCACGCTTCGTGGAAGCGACGGGTTACGTGACGCTGGCGCAAATCGCGCCCAAGGCGGAGGATTTCCCAGGTGCACCGCCCGAGATGCTGCAGCCTGGCTCGTTGGTATTTCACAAGGCGCAGCGCCCGGTGAACCCCAACGATCCTTCAGGCTGGTGGCGCTTTGTGTTCGGGGCCTACTGGTCCCGGCCGTTGGGCCCCCATAGTGACTTGCAAGGCCTGGAAGAGCACCCGGTCATTCATATCGCCTACCAGGATGCCCAGGCTTACGCTCAGTGGGCGGGGAAGGCCCTGCCTAGCGAGGCACAGTGGGAACATGCCGCCCGAGGTGGATTGGTCGATCGCGAGTACGCCTGGGGAGATGAGCTGGCGCCGGGCGGTTTCATGATGGCCAACTATTGGCAAGGCACCTTTCCATACGACAACTCGATGCTTGATGGCTACGAGCGTACCTCGCCGGTTGGCAGTTTCCCGCCTAATGGCTACGGCCTGTTCGACATGATAGGCAATACCTGGGAGTGGACGTGTGACTGGTACCTCGACGCCGCACGCCAGGTGACAGGGGCATCAGCCAAAACGTGTTGCGCTGCACCCAAGGTCATGCGCCGGGTGAACGAGGACGAAAGCTTCGACCCAGCGATGCCGCTCATTCGAATTCCCCGCCGGGTGATAAAGGGCGGATCTCACCTGTGCGCGGAAAACTACTGCCAGCGATATCGGCCCGCGGCCCGCCACCCGCAGATGATTGACAGTGCGACCTCGCACTTGGGATTTCGTTGTGTAAGTAAATAACAAAAAAGGGCATCTATAGCCCGCTCTAACAACAATAAAAAGGTAATTTCATGCGCACTTCCTTGCGGACAGTGGTGGCCATGTGCTGCCTGTCGAATGTAGGCCTTGGCTATGCTCAAGATGTCGAAGATCTCAAGATCGAAGGCGCTGAGCAATTGATCAATCCGACCGCTAGCGAACCCCAGGGTTGCAAGCGCTACATGCGCTACTCCCCCCGGACTGACTCGGTAGCACGTGATGCCGATCCGTGCCAGACGCTCTTCCCGAGCTTGGGTGGCCTTCGCGACGTGCTTGCCGATCATGGCATGGGGTTCGTCGGCAATATAAACCCAAGTTATGCCTACGATGTGCTGGGGCACAATGCCAAAGAGCAGCTGTATAACGGGCAGAATCCGACCTATCGTTTGGGTTTCAATTTCAAGCTCACGTATGACTTGACCCGTGTCGGCTTTGGCGGTGATGCACAGTTCATTGCCGGCTTCACTTACAGCGGCGGCAGTTACCGTTCGGGCACCCCCAGTTTCGATACCACCATGCAGACCTTCGCCATCAACCAGCGGTTCTTTGACAAACGCCTGACGTTGCAATACGGCTACTACACGCTGATCCGCGAGTATTACGGCATGGTACTAGGCGGCAACGCCAACTCTGCTGCCCGCGGGCCCAACAGTGTCATTCCAGCCACGCTGGGGCTGACCCTGTTCTCTCCCAGCCCGGCATTTACCGTCAACATCAAAGACAAGAGCCTGCGTTGGTACAACCAGACCAGTATTGCACGCAGCGGCAGCCCCAACCGTTTCCAGTACGATCTGGACGAGAATCCGACGGGCTTCGACATCAAGGTCAAAGGCTCCAACCCGCTGATAGTGGACGAGTTCGGTTACAAGCGCGCAGCCGGGGACAATGGCCAGCGGGCACTGTGGGTGCGAGGTGGCGTGATCTACAACACCTCGCATTATCAGGACTTCAAAAATGGCGGGTATTCCGATGACAACTACGGCGGCTACCTGGCTTATACCCAGCAGCTGTCCCAGCCCGAGGGATCCGGGCGGCGCGGGTTGTACGTGGATGCCAAGCTCAACTACGCACCGCCCGATCGCAACCAGTACACCGGCGATGTGCAAATGACCGCGTTCTATATCGGACCGTTCGATTCCCGTCCGCGGGATATGGCGGCCGTGGGCCTGTCGCGCAGTTTCTACAGCCGCTATGCACGCGAGCAACGTCAGGCACGCGGTCAGGAAACCGAGCACATGGCCACCGGCGTATCGTTGTCCTATGCAGCGCGCCTGGCACGCGGCATCTATTGGGTCAACGCGTTGACCTACCAGCAGGGGCCGACGTTCGCCCCGATCAGCGATGACGCATTGATCTACCAAAGCAGCTTCAACTTCTCGTTCTGAGTCCCTGGAAAAACTGACGGAATCCGCATATGAACAAAGCAACTGCCTTCAAGACCGCACTGTGTGGTGCACTGCTCGCGCCGCTACTGGCCATGGCTGCCGAAACAGATAAACCAACCCAGCCGTACTGGACCACCTTGGGCGTCGCTGGTGGGCCGATCATCCAGGGCAATGCCGCACAGTCGATCCATGCACTGGTGGCAGGGGATGCGGTGTATGTATTCGACATGGGATATGGCGGCGTTCGCCAGCTTGCCAAGGCAGGCTTGGGGCTGAACAAGGTCAAGGCCTTGTTTTTGACGCATCACCACCCCGACCACAATGCTGACCTTGGTTTCTTCCTCGTTTCCAAATGGCTGTTTGGCGGACCGCAGCCTGTGCAAATCTATGGCCCGCCTGGCACCAAGGTGCTGGTCGATGGCCTGATCAAAGCCAATGCACCGACACTGCAGGCGTCTTTCCCGGTGTCAGGCAAAGGCAACGGGGACTTGGCCGCGTTGGTGAACGTCACCGAACTCGATGACCGTATCGATTCACCGCAGGCCATTTACAAGGACGCTACGGTGAGCATTTCTGCCATCAGTGTTGATCATTATCAGGTTGCGCCAAGTATCGCCATTGAAGGCCATCCGGACGCAGTTGCCTACCGGGCAGATGTGCAACATGGGCGCAGCTTCGTCTACACCGGCGACAGCGGCAAGACCGAGAACCTGCTCAAGTTGAGCAAGGGGGCCGATGTGCTGGTCAGCGAGGTCATCGACATGCCGTCGATCGATAAGAAACTGCGCACCCATATGAAAGATGCGCCGGCGGGGATGCTCGACAAAATCGTCGACAACCTCGAGCACAACCATCTTGCGCCGGATTTCATTGGCCAACTGGCCAACCAGGCCCAGATCAAGGAAGTGGTCCTGACGCATTTCGTACCGCCGCTGGAGGAGGGGGCCGATACCAGCCGATACAGCAAGGGTATCTCCCGCCACTTCGATGGGCCGGTGAAAATCGGCCAGGAACTGGGACGTTACTGACGTGCCGTGCGTTCAATCAGCCTGGAGAATTGCGCAATGTTGAAGTCTAACCTGGGAGACGGGCGCCGTTTCCAGAAATTGGCGCTCGCTGTCGCCACGGCTATCGGTTTGTCGCTGGGCGGGCAAGCACATGCGGCTGCGCCCAATGTGCTGTTCGTGGTGGTCGACGATCTGGCTGCGCATATGCCGGGGGTGAAAACGCCTAACCTTGATGCATTGCGTGCGCAAGGCGTGTCGTTCGAGCGTACTTACACCCAATACCCGGTGTGTGGCCAGTCTCGCGCCTCGTTCCTGACGGGGATGCGCCCTAACAGCATAGGTCATCAGCAGAACTTCGAGCGTTTCCGCTGCACCTTGCCGGACGTGGTGACCTTGCCGCAGCACTTCAAGAATCAAGGCTACGACAGTGTGCGCATCGGCAAGCTCTACCACCAGAATGTGCCGACCGGTATGGGCAAGCCGGGGCCGGACGACGCCGCTTCCTGGAGCCGCACCTTCAACCCCCTAGGGAAGGATCATGCGCTGGCCGGCCAGATCGTGAACCACACCCCTGGTGAAGGATTAGGCATGGCGATGGCCTATCTCAAGGCCGATGTTCGGGATGATGAACTGACCGATGGGGTATCGGTCAACGATGCGTTGTCTGTATTGGCTGAAAATCAAAACAAGGACGATCCGCTGTTCCTCGCGGTAGGGTTCTATCGCCCCCATGTGCCGGAGGTGGTGCCAGCCAGGTATTTCGATTTGTACAGCGACAAGGTGCTCGAGCGCATCGAGAAGCAGTTACGAACCGGCCAGCCATTCGACGATCTGCTGTTCGCTGCAAAAAACTCGGTGGTCGCCGACATGGGTACACTGCCTGAACACCGTCGCGAGTTCCTCAGAGCTTACTACGCTGCCGTCAGTTATATGGATGCGCAGCTTGGCCGCCTGGTGGAGGGGCTGAAAAAGACGGGCGCCTACGACAACACAATGATCGTTTTCACCGCAGACCACGGCTTCATGCTCGGCCAGCATGGGCTCTGGGAGAAAACCACCTTGTTCGAAGGCGCAGTCAACGTGCCCTTGGTGATCTCCGCGCCGCAGTTCCGTTTGCAGGCCAAAGTGGTGGACAAACCTGTAGAACTGCTCGATGTCTATCCCACCGTGCTCGAATTGGCAGGTATGGCGCAAAACAGCGCCAACCAAGGCACAAGCTTGGTGCCATTGATGCAGGACCCGCACGCTGCAAGCTGGCAAAAACCTGCGTTCAGCCAAATTTTCGGTGGCCGTAGCGTGCGTACAGAGCGCTATCGCTATACCGAGTGGGGCAATGCCTTCGGCCTGGGCTTGCTGGGGGTCGAACTGTATGACTACAGCCTGCCAGACCCTGAGAGCAAGAACCTGGTGCGTGACCCCGCCTACCGTGACGTAGTGGCCTCGCTGCATCGGCAGATCGAACAAGTGACACCGTTACAGAATGGTGAGGTGCGCGAGACGCCGTTCATCCAGCGCCCGCAGGGCCCTGCTATTCCACGAGGGCCTCGACCGGCTGTGAAAGCGGACCCGTGCCAAGGCTGACCATCCTGCCCAGAGCGAGAGTGATCCAACGTGAGCAAATTCAAGCAAACGATTATTGTCAGCGCTCTGGCGTTGGCCATTGGCAGCGCGGTCGCGGCCCAGCCTGACGGCGGACCAGGCGAAGCGCGGCCGAACATCCTGTTCATCATGGCTGACGACATGGGTTATGCCGACCTGTCCTGCTATGGCGCCCAAGGCTATACCACTCCGGTGCTCGACCGCCTTGCCAGCGAGGGCATGAAATTCAACCAGGCCTACGCCAATGCACCCATTTGTTCACCGACCCGGGCGGCATTGATCACCGGCCGGTACCAAGGCCGTTTCGCTGCTGGCCTGAACGAGCCCAACATCAGCTTTCCACCAGGCCAGGAATTGCCAGCCAATACCCCAACGGTGGCGTCGATGCTGAAGGCCGGTGGCTATCGGACGGCGTTCGTGGGCAAATGGCACGTAGCCAAAGTCCCCGAGTTCAGCCCGCTGCATTACGGCTATGACTCCTTCTTCGGCGTTGCGGGTGGGGCTGCCGACTATTTCAGCCACAGCACCTCGCCACAGAAGCGTGCTGATCCTGCAGCTGGGCTGCATGAGGGTGATAAACCAGTCAAGCGCGAGGGCTACCTCACCGATATTCTGGCGGACGAAGCCATACGGCAGATACGCGCTGGCGGTGACAAACCCCTGTTTCTCAGCTTGCACTTCAATGCCCCGCATTGGCCTTGGGAAGGGCCGGAGGATGCAGCGCATTCCCGTCAGTTGGGCAGGATGAACGATCTTACTGGGGGGTCGCTGAGCACGTATGCACACATGATGCAAAGCATGGATGCCAACATCGGCAGGGTGCTCAAAGCGTTGGACGAGCAGGGTATGAGCAGCAACACGCTGGTGGTGTTCACCAGCGACAACGGGGGTGAGCGCTACTCCAATACCTGGCCAATGGTCGGCTATAAAGGCGAGTTGCTCGAAGGGGGCATCCGGGTACCGTTCATCGCCCGTTGGCCAGGCCGCATCCCTGCCGGCAGGCAGTCTGATCAGGTGCTTGTTTCCATGGACACCGTGCCGACCTTCCTGGCCGCTGCGCATGCTCCGGCGCCGCGCCAGACCGATGGCCTGAACCTTCTGGCGCAGTGGTCCGGACGCGCTTCTGACGTCGAGCGTACTTTATTCTGGCGTATGCGAGCGCACCAGCAGGCCGCGGTGCGAGAAGGGCCGTGGAAATACCTCAAGATGGGTAACGCCGAGCATCTGTTCAATGTCCAGAACGACCCACGTGAGCGGGCTGACCTCAAGGCACTCCATCCCCAAACGTTCGAGCGACTGAAATCGCAGTGGGCGCAGTGGAATGCTCAGATGCTGCCATACCCCGAGCGCAGTGCCAGCGAACGAACGTCGACTATCTATCCCGATCGTTACCCGTCGAGCAACGCTCGCTGATTGATGGCTGCTCATGCAAGGCAGCCTTTTGCGAAAGTTGACGAACTAGAATATTAGTTCTATAAATTCCAGCTTCGGCTTTTGCTTTTTCGCGTGCAAATAAAAATAGGATTACCCATGTTCCGCTACTTCCCCAACAACTATGCCTGGAACCTGTCGGTCGACCTGGCGATCGAGATGGGCGCCAGAATCGGTGAAATCGAAGAAATGTGCGGCCCGTTGAAAGAGGCTGCGGGCCAGAGCGATGCTGCTGGCAGCCAGGCTTTTCGAGAGACCTGGGCGCGGATGGCCGACAAACTGTGCAGCCTGGCCGATGAGGACGAGAGCCGTGGCCGTCTGCTCTCGGCGGGTGAAAAGTACAACCGTGCGGCCATCTACTACTTGACCTGTGAGCGGTTGCAGGCCCATGGCGCGCCAGGGCGCGAAGCGCTGTATCAGCGTTTTCTCGACACCTTCGGCCGTGGAGTGGCGTTGGCCCGGGAAAACTGCCAGCGCGTGGAAATTCCCTACGAGAACACCCATTTGAGCGGGCTGTTCGTCCAGGCCGAAGGCGTGCAGGGGCCTGCGCCCATCCTGGTGCAAGTCAACGGCCTGGACTCGACCAAGGAAATGAAGTATCGCGTCGGCCTGCCCGCCTGGCTGGCGAAGCGCGGTGTTTCATCGCTGATCATCGACCAGCCCGGCACTGGTGAAGCCTTGCGCCTGCAAGGGCTGATCGCACGCTACGACAGTGAGCATTGGGCCAGCCGTGTTGTGGATTACCTGGAAACCCGTGCCGATGTTGACCCACGCCGCATCGGCATGGAGGGTGTATCGCTGGGTGGCTACTACTGCCCGCGCGCAGTGGCTTTCGAGCCTCGCTTCGCCTGTGGCGTGGTTTGGGGGGCAAACCACGACTGGCGCGATGTGCAGCAACGGCGCCTGGAAAAAGAGGGCGATTTCCCGGTGCCACACTATTGGGCCCATGTGTGCTGGGTATGGGGGGCCAGTGATATTGACCACTTCATGAGCATTGCCCAGAACGTGCACCTGGACGGAGTGCTGGACCGCATCAAGGTACCGTTCCTGGTCACCCATGGCGAGAAAGACTCGCAGATCCCGCTGAAATGGGCACAACGCACTTATGACCAACTGGTCAACAGCCCGCGGCGCGAGTTGAAAATCTTCACCGAGCGTGAGGGTGGAGTGCAGCACTCAAGCTTCGACAATAGCGCCAATGCCGGCCAGTTCATCGCCGACTGGGTTGCCGAAGTACTGGGCGGCCGTACCGCCTGACACCCTCACCACCTAGCGAGAATAACAAATGAACATTATCGGACCTGATTACCTGGTCTTCGGTGTCGAAGACCTGCCCGCGTGCAGCCAGTATTTGATCGATTATGGGCTCAAGCCTGTCGCCGATGGCTACTTCGAAGCGCTCGATGGCACTGGAGTGCAACTGTGCAAGGCTGACGACCCTCGTTTGCCGGCCCCCATGGGGACTGCTTCGCAACTGCGCGAAACCGTCTACGGTGTCGCCGATGAGGTGACTTTGCAGGCGCTGGAAACGGAGCTGAAAAAGGATCGCGAGGTACTGCGCGGTAGCGATGGCGTTCTGCGCTGTGTCGATGACATGGGCTTCGCGCTGGGCTTTCAGATCAGTTGCCGGCGGCCACTGTTGCTGCCCGGCGAGCTGGTCAACGCCCCTGGCGCCGCAGTGGCACGCGGTGTCAACCAGTTGGGCGTGAGCCCAGACTTGCCGGCCTTGCCACGTAGCCTTTCGCATGTAGTGTATTTTGTGCCGGACTTCGCCAAGGCCGAGGCATTCTACGCACGCCTTGGGTTCGTCTGCACTGATCGGTTTGCCCATGTGGGGCCGTTCCTGCGTCCGGCCGGGACCCAGGATCATCACACGCTGTTCCTGATCCAGACACCGCCGTTCATGAAGGGTATCGAACACTTCACGTTCCACATGGGCGGGCCGACCGAGGTAATGATGGCCGGCACGCGCATGGTCGAGAAGGGCTACCAGTCGTTCTGGGGGCCCGGGCGTCACCAACTGGGTTCGAACTGGTTCTGGTACTTCAATAGTCCGTTGGGTTGCCATGTCGAATACGATGCCGACATGGACCTGCATGACGCCAGTTGGCTGCCGCGCGTCGCCGAACCCGGCGCGGATAATTCACAGTACTTTCTGTTTGCCTACCGCGAGAAATGGGCCCCGGGCGGTCCGCCCGGCCCAGAGGCACGTCCCTGATTCGGCACACGCCCGTGACGCTGTGCCATATCGATGAGTTGCCCGACGGCCAGTCGTGCGGTTTCGATCCACACCATTGCGGGCAAGACAGCGTGCTGGTGGTACGTCGAGGGGGGCAGGTGCATGTCTATCGTAATGCCTGCCCACATCACGACACGCCGCTGGCGTGGCGCAAGGATGCCTACCTTAATGCGGCGCGTGACCGCATCATCTGCTTTGCCCATGGCGCGCAGTTCGAGATCGAAACCGGGCGCTGTGTGCTGGGCCCCTGCCTCGGGCAGTGCCTTGCAGCCCTGCCATTCTTCGTCGACGAGGAGGGGAAGCTGCTCTTGCTGTGACCTTCTTCCTCAAACCTTTATCAGGCGGGCTGCCGACTTGGTCACGCCCGCCCGGGAGTTGCAACCCATGAAATTGGCAACTTTGCATGACCACACGCGTGACGGCCGCTTGGTGGTGGTGTCGCGGGACCTGACTCGCGCCGTCGATGCCACGGCGGTGGCCACTCACCTTCAGGACGCCATTGAGCGTTGGGCCGAGGTGCACGCGCCGCTTCAGGCGCTTTACCAGCAACTTAATGACCGGGCATTGCCGCATGCGTTTGACTTCGACCCCAAGGCCGCCGCCGCCCCTTTGCCCAGGGCGTATCAATGGCTCGATGCCTCTGCTTTTCTAGCCCATGGCGAGCGGATGCAGCGGGCATTCGGGCTGCAGCCAATTCCTGGGGTGGAAACTACGCCGCTGATGTATCAAGGCGCTTCGGACGATTTGCTAGGCCCGCACCAGCCGATCATGTTGCCGTCCCCTGAACAAGGGATCGACTTCGAGGGTGAGTTTGCCGTGCTGGTGGATGACGTACCCATGGGCTGTACGGTTGAGAAGGCGGCCGGACACATAAAGCTTTTGCTGCAGCTCAACGATGTCAGTCTGCGAGCCTTGGCCCCACGTGAAATGCAAACCGGCTTTGGTTTCATCCAGGCCAAGCCCGCGTCGAGCTTTGCTCCTGTGGCGGTCACGCCGGACGAGCTGGGCGATGCCTGGCGAGAAGGGCGGGTGCATCTTCGCCTGCAGGTGCAACTCAATGGCCAGCAGGTTGGTTGCCCATACGGCGGCGAAATGCACTTCTGCTTCGCGCAGCTGATTGCTCATGCCGCACTGACGCGTCGCTTGGGGGCGGGGACCTTGCTGGGCTCAGGTACCGTCTCCAATACAGACCTGGCGGCAGGAGTGAGTTGCCTTTCCGAACAGCGGGCCCTGGAAATGATTAGCCATGGTCAACCGCTGACCCCTTATCTGAAATTCAATGACCTGGTGCGCATGGAGGCTCGAACTCTGGACGACAAGCCTCTGTTCGGTTGCATCGAACAGCGCATCGTCGCCTCTATAGCGGATCATCTGGAGCCTGATGCATGAACGTCAAAAACCGCCGCCTGATCGATCTCTCCGTCACCCTGGAGAACAATGCCTATTCAGACCCACCGCCATTGCTGCCACGTATCGACTATATGGATCACCAACAAGGGTGGGCGGAGATGGCTGCGATGTTCCCAGGGCTGGAACTCGACCAATTGCCAGGCAAGGAAGCCTGGGCTGCCGAACGCCTGCAGATCACGACCCATAGCGGCACGCACATGGATGCACCCTGGCACTACGCTTCTACCACCGATGGCGGTAGCCCTGCTTATGGGATCGATGAATTGCCGTTGGACTGGTGCCTGCAACCTGGAATAAAGCTCGACTTTCGCCACCTGCCAGACGGCCATGTGGTCAATGCGCAGGAAATTCGCGATGAGCTTCGACGCATCGATCACGTGCTGCAGCCACTTGATATCGTATTGGTCAACACCAGCGCAGGTGCCTGCTTCGGTCAGCCCGGGTACATCGACAAAGGCTGCGGATTGGGTCGTGAAGCAACCCTTTGGCTACTGGAGCAAGGGGTGAAGGTGGTCGGTACTGATGCCTGGAGCTGGGACGCGCCGTTCAAATTCACCCGTGAGCGCTACGCTCAGACGGGTGACCCATCATTGATATGGGAAGGTCACAAGGCTGGGCGCGACATTGGCTATGGCCAGATGGAAAAACTCAGCAACCTTGAGCTTCTGCCCGCTAGTGGCTTCTGGGTGTCGTGCTTTCCCTACAAGATCAAGCACGCTTCGGCAGGCTTCGTCAGGGCCGTGGCGATCCTGCCAGCTTGAATGGCGACCGCCACCCGCTTACGCCGGGTGGTGGTGCAAGAAACCCAGGCACATGATGCCCAGGTCCTGTTTGAGTTGCGCCCAATCACCTTCGCCAGCCGCATCCGCCGCAGAACCAAGGCCCAGGAAACGAGCGAGGGCTGCATAGGCAATGGAAAAGCAGGCGCTTACGGCATGCTGCGGGTCCGGGTGCAGGATGGTTTCGCGCGACTCCAGCAATAAACCCTGGAACGAAATGGCCATTTTCAGGTGCGAGGCTTTGCCGCAAGTGGCCACCTGCGGGTCGTTGGCCTTGGTCATGAATGGCTTGAGGATGCTGGCATGGCGCTTGAGGTACTCGGCCAGTGTGTCGATCAGCTCGGGTACCTGACGCTCAAGCGGCAATTTTCGAGCCTTGGTTTCGTCGACCAGGCTTTCCCATTCCGCGTCCAGTTCGCCCAGCACATCCCTCACTACCGCAAGGAACAAGTCGTCCTTGCCGCCGAATCGCGCATAGATTGAACCTACCGATACTTCTGATCGTTTGCTGATGCCGGCGATGGTGAGCGCCTCGAAGGTGCCTTCGCTGAGCATCTCGCGTGTGGCCGTCAGCAAACGTTCCAGAGAGGCGCGGCTGCGGTCTTGCTTGGGGGTACGTGATGAAATTTGCCGGGGCATGAATAACCTCTTGTTGGACAGGGTGCGGCTTCGTCTGCCTGCGATCACTATGAAAAAAGAAAAGCAACCCAGCCGCCAGTCAGTCGTTGACGGAACGGGATCGCAATGCTAGATTTTACAAAATATTAGAATACGAATTCTAAATCGAGTTTTATCAAACAATAACAAGAGTATTACGCCCATGTGCCCCCATCGCGAATTGCCTCCCCCTAAGCTCTTTTCCATCGGTCATTCCTGAAATACGCCAGCAACTGACGCTGCGCGTTGGTATCGGTGATTACTCGCCTTAAAATTAGAACTAGTGTACCAGTTCTAGGGCGAGGGATAGTTCTCATTATATGTAGGAGTTACGCCATGCGCTTTTCGGTTTTCCTCGTCGGTCGCTCGACCTCAGCTCAGCAAGACAAGCCAGTGATGGACGCGTTGGTCGACCACGCGCGTCAGGCCGAGGCCCTGGGGTTCGATGCCGTATTCATGCCGGATCACCATTTCACCGGGTATGCGCCCATGTCCAGCGACCCGTTCATGTTCGCGGCTTATTTGGCAGGGCAGCTCAAACGCATTCATTTCGGTATGTCGGTGACCACGGTACCTTTGCATCATCCGGTGCGCTTCGCTGAGCGCGTCAACTTGCTCGATCAGTTGACCGAGGGGCGCTTGCTGGTAGGCATCGGCAGCGGCACCACGCCGGAAGAGATGATCGGATTCGGGGTCAACTACAAACAGGCCTCGGCTTTGCTCCAGGAAAACCTCGATCTGGTCATGCAATTGTGGGACAAGCAGACCGAAGATGAGCCGATCACTTTTGAAACCGGCCATTACAAAGGGGCAGTGGTTCAACGTATCGTACCCACCGCCTATCAGCGTCCGTTCAACCGCATCATGCCAGTTGCACTGCGCGAGTCGAGCATGGAGCGTGCTGCGCAGAATGGCTGGCCGGCGTTCATTCCAGCATTCACGCCGCCTGTACCGGCCAGTGCCGAACCGTTCGAGCACTTGCAGCGTTATTTCACCCGTTACCGCGATGCCCTGATGGCCGCAGGGCACTCTCCTGAGGTACTCGAACATTGCCTGTCGTGGACCACTCACACCTATCAATGCGTGCATGTCGCCCCAACCGACGAGCAGGCCGAGGAAGAGCTGCAGTTGATTCTCAAGGCCTACAAGACTGCCATCGACCGTGAGTATGCCTTCAACAAGCGGGCGGAGAAAATCAGTGGCGTGGAACTGCACCCGCACCCTGATTGCTTCAGCGCCGAATGGATCAAGACTTGGTGCCTGCACGGTAGCCCCGATACCGTAGCGGCCGAGCTGCAAAAGCACCGCGATCTGGGCATTGGCAACGTGTTGATGGGCTTCACCAATGGTCCGCTGACCGAAGAGCGCCTGAAGTACACGCGCCAGTCGATTGAACTGTTTGCCCGCGACGTCAAGCCGCGCTTCCAATGAGCCTGTGGAGACGATGACCATGGCCCCACAAATCACTCATGTCGCCGGCCAGGATCGGCGGCCTTTGCTGGTCGGCATCGGTGGCACTACACGCCCCGGTTCCAGCACCGAGAAAGCGCTCAAATGTGCGCTGGCCCATGCCCGAAAGCGCGGCGCCCGGACATTGTTGTTCGGGGGGGCTGAGCTATCGGCACTGCCCAGCTTCAACCCTGAAATCACCGAACGGACGGAGGAGGAACGCGCGTTCGTTGAGGCGGTACGCCAAGCCGATGGGGTGATTTTGGCCACACCAGGCTACCACGGTGGCGTCTCTGGGTTGGTCAAGAATGCCATCGATTTGCTTGAGGACCTGCGCGCTGACGAACGGGTATACCTGGATGGGCGCGCAGTGGGCTGCATCGTCACAGCTGCAGGCTGGCAGGGGTGCAACACCACGCTTGCAGCGCTGCGCTCGATCGTGCATGCATTGCGTGGCTGGCCGACGCCCTTGGGGGTCACGCTGAACACTGCCGGGGTTTCGTTGTTCGACGCGGAAGGGGAATGCCTGGATGCCAGTGTCGGGGCGTCGCTGCAGTTGCTGGCCGAGCAGGCTTTGACTGTTCCGGTCGCGCCGTTGTCGCGGAGCGCATGAAATGGCTGGCAAGCAAGCATCCATGACGCTGATCGAAAAGGCCACGCTTACCGCGGGGCGCGACATGTGGTCAACCTGGGCGCTACCGCAGTATGACCTTGCTTCGTTGCGAATGGCCGATGGGCCGATGGGGGTGACTGGCGGGCGCGTGGATGAGCGCGACATTGCACTGCTTACGCCCTGCGGGTTGGCGCTCGCTGCGAGTTGGGACGCTGATCTGGTGCGTCGGGTCGGCAAGGTGATTGGCGACGAGGCACTTCGTATGGGGGTTCAAGCCATGCTTGCACCCAATTTGAATCTGATGCGTAGTCCTCTTGCCGGGCGAGCATTCGAGCTGTTCGGTGAAGACCCACACTTGATCTGCGAGTTGGGCAGTGCGTGGATTTCGGGGGTGCAGAGCAAGGGCGTGGCCGCCGTGGCCAAGCACCTGGTGTGCAATGACTCGGAAACCGATCGCCGCACCATGAATGCACGGGTGGACGAGGCAACCCTGCGTGAGGTGTATTTCCGGCCCTTCGAGCATGCGGCCACGCACGGAGCCTGGGCCATGCTCACGGCTTACAATCGAGTCAATGGTGTTGCCTGCGCTGAACAGGGTGCGGTCATTCGGGGCTGGCTGAAGGACGAACTGAAGTGGGATGGACTGGTCATGTCCGATTGGTTCGGCACCCAGAATGGCCCTGCCAGTCTGGCTGCCGGCCTTGACCTTGAGATGCCTGGGCCTGCCCGCCACATGGGGAGCACGCTGCTCGACCAGGCATCGGATCAGGCTCACCTGGATGATGCGGTCGCACGTCTGATGCGCCTGGGGCAGAGGGTTTCCAGGCCAGCACCCTATGCAGCGGACGAAGGCGCTCAGGTTCGCCGGCTGCAAGTGCTGGAGGAGGCCGCAGCCGCCGGTATGGTGTTGCTACGCAACGAGGGCAGCCTGCTGCCCTTGACGGTGCGGCCTGACACCACCGTAGCGATCATCGGGCCCAATGCCCAGGTGCCCTGCTACCAAGGCGGCACCTTCGCCAAGGTGGCGTTATCGAGTCAGGCGCTGTCCCCGGCCGAGGCCATCACCAAGCGCCTGCAGGGCGGCGGGGCTACAGTATTGCACGCCCAGGGCGTGAGCGCTGACTACCGCATTCCGCCGTTGACCGACTTACCCTTGAAAACGCCAGCGGGCGAGCCAGGTATGCTCGTGCGCTTTGAGCCTGACGGAACGCAATCGGCTGCAGTGCAGGAAGTGCGGCGTGCGTCGTCACTGATCTGGTTCAAGGACATGCCGGGTGTGGGCAACCTCCTTGCGCTCGACGGCCAGGCGTGGGTGAAGGTCCGCACTGGCTTTACCGCAGAGCGCACAGGCGACCATGTCTTTTACCTCGGTGGTACGGGGCAGGCCTCGCTGGCGATCAATGGCGAGCTGCTGCTGAGCTTCGATGGCATGAGCGTGGATGCCGACATCATGGGCAAGTTGATGCAGGCCCCTCATGGCCACGCTGCCTGTTGGCTGGAAGCCGGAGCGCAGGTGAACCTTGAGTTCGACATGTGTATCGGCCGCAGCCTGGCCCATGGCATTTGGTTCGGTTGCCGGCCGCCTGAGCGTATCGACTTGCTAGAGCAGGCCGTACAAGCTGCAGCCCAAGCCGATACCGCGGTGCTGATCGTAGGTGAAACGGCCGATGCCGGCCTGGAAAGCGTCGATCGCAGCACCACCTGTCTGCCTGAAGCCCAGGTGCAGCTGATTGAGCGTGTTTGCCAGGTGAACAAGAACACAATCGTCGTACTGAACGTTGCTCATCCGGTAGACACCCAGTGCCTGACGGACGCTGCGGCGGTACTGCTCGCCTGGTATCCGGGGCAGGAATTCGGCCCGGCGCTGGCCGCAGT
This sequence comes from Pseudomonas sp. BP8, assembly GCF_017875955.1. GTDB lineage: Bacteria > Pseudomonadota > Gammaproteobacteria > Pseudomonadales > Pseudomonadaceae > Aquipseudomonas. The sequence goes on from NZ_JAGINK010000001.1 coordinate 2,692,466, forward strand.
GCTGGCCGGCGATCGCGAGCCAGGAGGGCGGCTACCGGTGACCCTTGCGCGGGATGAAACCGATTATCCGGTATGGTCGCTAACCCCGGATGCGCAAGGTGATCTTCATTATCACGAGCAGTGGTGGGTGGGCTATCGCAACTTTGTCGCCCGTGACCAGCACCCGGCATTCGGATTTGGCTACGGGCAAGGTTATGCGCGGTTCGAATATGACGGTATCGCTCTGCGGGTGGACAACGATGTCGTGCATGTCGATGTGACGCTGCGCAACGTATCCCTGCGCGCCGGTAAGGAGGTGGTGCAATTGTACCTTCAGGAGCCGCAGGCGCCAGGGGAGCCGTTGCGGGTTTCACTCAAGGCATTCCAGGCCATCCATCTACAACCGGGAGCCGTAGGCGAAGTTCGCTTGCAACTCGACCGAAAGGCCTTCTCGCGCTGGAGCGTGGACGGTGCGCAATGGCAAATGGTGCCAGGCGTTTACTCAGTGCAGGTTGGCCACGCACTGGAGGACATCGTCAGGCGGGGCCAGGTGGAAGTCACCGAGCAAGGAGAACTGAGCGTCTTCTGATAGTTCTGCCGAGTTACTCAGTGCGTGCCATGGAACAACAAAAACAAAGGCGTCTATTCAAGGCGCCGTGGAGACGAAAATGTCCTATGTCGTGTCGGCTGACAAAGCCGCCCCTATGTCATCTCCTGGCCGTCAGGCCGGAGCCCTGCAAGCGATGATTCTGGTATTCACCACGCAACTGCCGATCATGGGCTTGCTGTCGCTCATCCCGATCATTCCGTTGTTGGTGCAGCAGTTCTCTGGTCATCCCCAAGCCAGTGTCCTGATTCCGTTGTTGATTACCGCGCCCAGTGCGTGCATTGCGCTGTTATCGCCTGTGGCCGGCATGCTCGCCGACAAGCTGGGGCGACGCCGCTTGCTGGTGGTTGCCGTATTGGGTTACGGCGTCTGCGGCTTCGCCCCCTACCTGATGACGGATCTGACGGCGATCATTGTCAGCCGCTTTTTACTCGGTGTGACGGAGGCCATCATCATGACGGTCGCCAACACCTTGTTTGGCGATTTCTATCCGGTTGAACCTCGACGCAAATGGCTGGCGGTGCAAAGTGCCGTAGGGTCGCTGTCCGGCACCATCCTGATGTTCGTCGGCGGCATGCTCGGCAGTTTTGGCTGGCAGGGTCCGTTCCTGTTGTACCTGCTGGCTTTCCCGGTATTTGTGATGTTGCTTTGCTTCACCTGGGAGCCGGAGCGTCAGGCAGATGAGCACCAGCCATCGGGGAAACTGGGGGTATTTCCTATGCGCAGTGTCCTGTTGGTTGCGCTGGTCACGTTGTTCGCCGCCGTACTGTATTACGTCGAAGTCTTGCAGATCAGCCAGGTGCTCAACGCCCTTGGGCTGACGAGCTCCGCGCATATCGGAATCGCTGGCGCAATAGCGGGGCTCGGGGTGCCAGTGGGCGCCATCGTCTTCGCCAAGCTTTCCCGGCGCAGCATTCAGGTGCACCTGGGGGTGGTATTTGCATTGTTCGGTGTGGGGCTGGTCGGTTTGGGGGCGGCGTCAGACGTGAAATGGGCCGTCGCCGCGGCGTTTGTCGCACAAGTGGGTTGCGGCATGTTGATCCCGGCATTGATCAATTGGTGCCTGGGAGGACTCAGTTTCGAGCACCGTGGACGAGGGGTAGGCATCTGGACCTCCGCGTTCTTCATGGGGCAGTTCGTCAGCCCGTTCACCATCACCTGGCTGGGAGGCTCGACCGGCAGCCTCCTGGCCAGCGTGGCCTGGCTGGGCATCGTTTCGTTCGTTGCCATGTGCGTCGTGGCATTGCTGCCTCGCCGCGTTGCCTCACCCATTAGCCAAGCCCATTGAAGCACGTTCTTGTATCCGTCGCCGTATGGCGGCGGGTATGAGTGCGCTCGCAACATGTCCCCATGCGTTGAATGGAAGTCACTCCCATGCATTCTTCCCGTTTGCTCTTTGCTTGTATCGCTTTGGTCGCCACTCCGACAATCGCTGCTGTACCTGCTGCAGGTGCGTCGCAGGCCGGGGCCACGTCCGCGCCAGAGCGCAGTTCATTGCCAGCAGGTCAACAAGGCTGTGAGCACTATCAGCGTCTGTTGCCACGTACCGAAGCGGTGCTGACCCAGAATTCACCGTGCGAAACAGTGGCCCCTGAACTGTGGGGGCTGCGTCAGGCATTGGCTGAGCACGGCTTTGGCATCTCGGCCTCGTTCGCGCCGAATTACCGTTACGATGTGCTTGGGCATAACGAGCACACCCAGCGTTACAACGGCCAGAATCCCACATATCGACAGTCCACCTCGCTGAAACTGACTTATGATTTGACACGCCTGGGCTGGGGAGGCGATGCGCAGTTCGTATTGGGTACAACTTGGGAGTCGGGCAGCTATAAGGCGGGTAACCCGAACTTTCTGACCATGTCCACATTTGCTGTCAACCAGCGTTTCTGGGAGGGTCAACTCGAGTTGCAATATGGCTACTACAACCTGATTCGCGAATATTACGGGATGGTGCTCGGGGGCAACTCCTCTTCGGCTGCGCTCGGTCCTACCAGTGTCATCCCGGTACAACTCGGCCTGTCCCTGTTCACGCCAAGCCCGGCAGTGACGGTGGCAGTCAAGGACGCCAGCAAGCGTTGGTATAACCGCGCCTCGGTCGCTCGCAGCGCGAGCCCTAACCGCTTCCAGCACGATCTTGATGAAAACCCAAGTGGTTTCGAAATCAAAGTCAAGGGTTCTCGCGCATTGTTGGTGGATGAAGTGGGGTACAAGGTACCTGCTGGTGATCGCACGCGGGCGTTTTGGGCGCGTATCGGCGGCATCTACAATACCAGCAGGTACAGCGACTACCGTGACGGTGGCATGAGCAGCAACAACTATGGGGGCTATGCGGCCGTCACCTATCAGCTCACTCAACCGACCAATAATGGGCCCCGGGGGCTTTACCTGGATGCCAAGGTCAACTACGCACCTGAGGATCGCAATCTTTATACCAAGGACTTCCAGCTCACTTCGTTCTACATCGGGCCGTTCGACGCGCGGCCGCGAGACATGGCTTCTCTTGGCTTTACGCGCAGTTACTTCAGCAAATACGCCCACGACGCCGTGGAGCGCTCCGGTACTGATGCAGAGCGTACTTCCACGGCGTTGTCCTTTTCGTACGCCGCACGCGTCACACGTGGCGTGTACTGGGTCAATGGTTTGACTTACCAGCAAGGGCCTTCCTTCGCGCCTGCGCGTGATGATGCCTTACTGTTCCAGACCGGTTTGAACCTGGCATTTTGAGGGCAGGCTCGCCCTTGGTGTTCACCAATGCCGCCTGCCATCAGTGCCTAGCAGGCGGCGCAGATGATCCCGTCGAGAGCCTGCCGCGTGGCGCAGCTTGTTGCGCAGACCCGTTGTCAGAATGTTCCTTGAGGAAGGGGAGCCAAGGTGCCATTCAATGGCGTTTGGCCTTGGCAATCCTGACTAATATCAAGCCCAACAGACCTATAACGAACGGTGCCATGGTGACTATCGCCTCGCGGGCGGTGAAGTGGACGCCGAGGACGTTGAGGCCGCTGTAAAATAGCTTGAACAAATTTAGCAAGTAATAAGCGATGGCGATGATGGAAAGACCCTCGACGGCACGCTGAATTTTCACTTGAGCGTCGGCACGTGCGTTTAAGCCCCGCAAAATTTCTGCATTCTGCTCTTCCATCTCCACTTGCACGCGCGCCTGGAGCAAGTCCCCCAAATTTGCGACATTCTTGGCCATTTGCTCCAGGCGCTGCTCCGTCGCTGCGCAGTAACGTATGGTAGGTTTGAAGCGCCGTTCGATGAAGATTCCCAGGCGCTGACAATCACCGACATGGCTTTCTCTAAGCTCCCCAAGGCGCTCAAAAACCAGTTGGGCATAGGCTTGAGTCGCTCCAAATCTGTGTCTTGTGGTGACGGTGCGGCTCACCACTTGGCGGGACAAATGAGCTATCGCGTCCAGGAGACCTTTCGAGTCGCCGCCGTTGCTCTGGGCGCTTCGTTCCGATAAGTTGACCAGTACTTTGTCAAACTCGTCGAGCTCCCTGCTCAATTTCTTGGCTGTGTGCAGGGACAGTGATGCCATCATTCGATAGGTTTCGATTTCCAGAAGGCGCCTGATCATACGGCCTTGACGATAGGCGTTCAGGCGGTAATTGACGAACAGGAAGTGGTTTGCGCCATCTGCGCTCAGCCGGAAATCGCTCCACACGGCCGCGTCACCTCCGCCGACACAAGAGCCGCAAGGGTCTTTGAACCCATAGAGCTTCGTGTCAAGGTGTTGCTCGTTGCGCACTGCGATCTGGATCGCATTGATGATTTGGGCGCAGTGGGGCGCGATAGCCTTGGCCAACACCGGTGGTACCTGCCGCCAACCGGATTCGTCGCTGTTGCAGGGGGCCACAAGCGTCAGTGTAAAAAATTCACTGTGCTGCTCCCATTTGAATGCGTAGCCATCCCGTTCCCTGATGCCGTGGGTTTGCTCAGTGCAATTTACCTCCACCCCGCACGCGTGTAGAACTTTTGCGCAGTCGACTGGATTGCCCAGAAATGCGAAATGAAAAACGTGAGCGGGGCCATTGAAATAAAGTGAGGGCCGGGCATGCAATTCATTGTGTAAAGCAGAGCGTAGCGGGTGCATGAGGAGTCCAGTCTGCAAGGGTCGCCAATGTAGATAGCGCCAACCGCCTGCGAAAGGGTTCGCCGGGGGGCGCCGGGTTCCGGATGAATCGTTAGAGGCCCTTTTTCACTGCGTGTGAGCAGGGTGAGCACGTTGAACGGCCGGTGACGCCTTGGCGTTCACCGTCGCCGCAATGGCGCACACTTGCAGCCGCTCTACTAAGCTGCCTCGCTGTTCATGGTCGCGACGATTCCATAGGCGAAGCGTTTCAGAACAGGGCTGTGGTCACTGCTCTTGACCTCGGTACTGAGCCACTGCGCCTGATTGAAGAGCATTCCGATCACGGCGTCGGTGGCCATGGACAGGGTCAGCGGTGAGAGCTGGTTGATCTTCAGAAGGTCTTTGATGATGTCTGAAAGAATCTGGATGTATTCGTTTTTCAGGCTGTTGAACTGACTGGCATGCTCGCTGCTGAGGTTTATCTGCTCGCGAGAGAGCAGGTTCGTACGGCTGCTCGAACTTCGTTTGAAATCCAGGAACGTATCGATGAAGCAGTTGAGCCGTTCATGGGCCTGCGCTTTGCGGCGCAGGTTCAAGCGTGTGCAATAGAGCAGCTCACTGATGGCATCCTCCATCAGTTCAAAGAGCAGAGACTGTTTACTCTCAATGTGGTGATAGAGAGAGCCGGCCTTGATTCCGACGTGATCTGCCAAGTCTCGCAATCCGATTGCCTGGTAACCGTGTATGGAGAAGAGTTCACAGGCGCCCTCTAGAATGCGGTCTCGAGCGCTTTTTTCGTTGGGATCTGTCATGACAAGGCCCTTTCAGGACCGCCGGCAAGGCGGGAGCAGTGGCGTTTGACTAAATGTAAGACAACAGGCATCTTACAGTAAAGCTTTGTCAACGAGGGCTTGTCATGAACGATCAAACCGTTGTGATTGTGGGTGGTGCATCTGGTCTGGGCCTGGAAACGGCCAAGTTGATGGTGAAGCGTGGTTCGAACAAGATCGGTCTGATCGATCGTAACGAGCAACAGCTGGTGTTGGCGGCAGAAAGCTTACGCGGCCTTGGCGCTGAGGTGGCCACCGCCGTGGGTGATATCTCCAGGCGCGACAGCGCACATGCTGCCTTTCAGTGCATCGTCGAGGCGTTAGGGCGCGTGCATTGCCTCGTCAACAGCGCAGCGATCTACCCGCGCAAAGATGTATTCGAAATCACTGATGATGAGTGGGATCTTGAGAACGCCGTGAATATCAAGGGTACCTACCACATGATGGTTGCCGCCGTTCGGCACATGCAGCAGTACGTCGCAGCGCCTGCGGTAACTGGGCGTATCGTAAATGTCACTTCCGTGGACGCGTTCAAGGCACACCCTCAAAACGCTCATTACGCCGCCACCAAGGCGGCAGTCGTCAGTTTGACCAAGTCGTTTGCACAGGCCTGTGCCAAAGATCAGATTCTGGTCAATTCGGTAGCGCCGGCGGGCTTCGCCACTGAGCGCGCCAAGCAGCTGGGCTTCCTTGGCGAGCTGGCCGCGGCTAACCCGCTCGGCCGAGCCGCAGAGCCTGCTGAGATCGCCGAGTGGATCGTAATGATGGGCAGTAGCCGCAATTCCTACGCGACAGGCGAGAATGTCATCGTGAGCGGGGGCTATATATATGCTTGATGTCGCCTTTCCTTCTGGTTATCGACGTGCTCTGGTCACTGGTGCAACCAGTGGTATTGGTCGGGCGATCGTCCTTGCCTTGCGGGATGCCGGTTTAGAGGTCACCGCAGTGGGCCGCAGTCGCGATGCGCTCGCAGAATTGGCGGTTGAGCCAGGGGTGACTGCCATTGAAGCGGACGTTCGAGACCACGCGGGGTTGAGCGCGGCGATAGCTGGGAAGCAGATAGACGTATTGGTGAACAGTGCTGGCATCCTCTCTACGCGCGCTGCTTTCCATGAGATTGACGAGCGTGAGATTGACAGCATGCTCGATATAAATCTGAAAGCACCCCTGCAGTTAGCGCGACTAGTGCTTCCGGGAATGGTCGCGCGAGGTCAAGGACACCTGTTCTTTATCGGCTCGAGCGCCGGTCGTGCTCCCCACCCAGGGGCTGCCGTGTATGGCGCATCCAAGGCAGGGGTCAGTCTGTTCTGCGATGCACTGCGTTGTGATCTGCTGGGAACCGGCGTTCGCGTGACCGAAATCGCTCCCGGGCGCGTTCAGACTCAGCTTTACCGCACGGCAATGGGCATGGAGGCCGCTGGAGCTGAGCTTTACGCCGGTTACGAGTCGATCCAACCTAAAGATATTGCGCAGTTGCTCATGGCGGCCCTACGGATGCCGGCCGCGGTGGATGTGTCGAGATTGGAAGTGTTCCCCACCGCTCAAGCGGTAGGTGGTGCCAGGATGGTCAAGACCCTGGCTGAATAGCGTTAGATTTAAACCAGGCCGCTCTACAGGGACGTAATTCAGGCATCAGCCTGAAGGGTTCAGGTAAGCGGCCTTTTTCATAGCACTTGATCATTTTTTTCTATCTCTCAGGCGGCGTTCTATAGCGCACAACCACTTGACCGCCTGTAAGACAACATATAACTTACATTGAAGCCGGCCGATCAGGGCTGGGGACAACTACAAAGCAGGGGATATGACGATGACTGCGACATCATGCCGAGTCGGCGTGGACATTGGCGGGACCTTTACCGATATCGCGCTGGACGTGGACGGCGTGCTTCATTCCACCAAGATCCTCACCGACTATGAGCTGCCTGAGCGGGCAATTCTGACCGGTGTCAAGGAAGTGGTTGCGGCAGCTGGCCTGGCGCTTTCGGATATCCAGCAGCTCATTCATGGTACGACCCTCGCTACCAACGCCTTGATCGAGCGCCGCGGTGCGCGTACAGCCTTCATCACCACCGAAGGCTTCCGTGACACGCTGGAAATGCGCACCGAGAACCGGTTCGAGCAATACGACATCAACATCGCACTGCCTCCGCCGCTGATCGCGCGTGAAGACCGTTTTACCCTGCGTGAGCGGCTGGATGTGAAAGGCAAGGTGCTGATCGCACCTGTACAGGCCGAAATCGATGCCTTGATTGAGCGCATCGCCCAAGGCAACTACGAAAGCGTGGCGATCGGCTTCCTGCACAGCTACATCAACGGTGCGCATGAGCGTCAACTGCGTGACGCACTGCAGGCACGGCTGCCACAGCTGTCGATCTCGATTTCGAGCGAAGTCTCGCCGCAGATGCGAGAGTTCGAGCGCTTCAATACCGTGTGTGCCAACGCCTACGTCAAACCGCTCATCAAGTCGTACCTGGACCGTCTGGTTGTGACCCTGAAGGAGTCCGGTGCCGACTGCCCGGTGTTCATGATTCACTCGGGCGGCGGCATTATTTCGGTGCAAAGCGCGGCTGAATTCCCAGTACGTCTGGTGGAGTCGGGCCCTGCAGGCGGCGCTATTTTCGCAGCAGATATTGCTCGTCGTTATCAGCTGGATTCGGTCGTGTCGTTCGATATGGGCGGTACCACTGCCAAGATCTGCCTAATCGAAGACCAGGTGCCGAAAACCGCCAAGACCTTTGAAGTAGCGCGTACCTATCGCTTCAAGAAGGGTAGCGGCATGCCGATTTCCATCCCGGTGGTGGAAATGGTGGAAATTGGTGCCGGTGGCGGCTCGATCGCCAGCATCGACAGCATGCGTCAAATTCGCGTAGGGCCGCACAGTGCGGCATCCGAGCCGGGTCCTGCTTGCTACAACCGCGGTGGCCTCGAGCCCACCATCACCGATGCCAACTTGCTGCTTGGCCGCTTGGACGCCGATAACTTCGCCGGTGGGGCCTTGCGCCTTTCGGTTGAAAAGGGCGCTGCTGCCATGTCCAAGGTCATCGGCAATCCCCTGTCGATGGATGCGCCAACGGCGGCATTTGGTGTTTGCGAAGTGGTCGACGAGAACATGGCTAACGCCGGTCGCGTCCACGCGGTGGAGAGCGGCAAGGACATCGCCGATTACACCATGATCACCTTCGGTGGCGGCGGTCCTCTGCACGCTGCGCGTCTCTGCGAAAAGATGGGCGTATCCCGTTTCATCGTGCCTGCCGGCGCGGGTGTGGGCTCGGCAATCGGCTTCCTGCGTGCGCCATTCGGCTACGAAGCAGTACGAAGCTCCTTCGTTCGCCTGTCCGAGTTCGATGCGCAAGCGGTCAATGAGCTCGTTGCAGACATGAAAGCTGAATCCATGAGCTTCCTGCGTCAGGGGATGCCGGAAGGCGAGCCTGAGATGGATTGCACCGCGTTCATGCGTTACGTCGGGCAAGGGTGGGAAATTCCGGTGTCGCTGCCGTTCAAGGCCTTCACTGCCGCTGACACCGTCCAGTTCAAATCGTTGTTTGAAGAAGCCTACACCCGCTTCTTTGGTCGTCCGATTGAGGGGCCGGATATCGAAATCGTCAGCTGGTCCGTGAGAGCCAGCTCGCCGCTGCCACCTGTCAAGCGTATTGAAGAGGTCGGTGCCGCTTACCGCGCTAATGAGGTCTCGCGCCGCAAGGTGTTCGACGTCGCGGCTGGCGGCTTCGTAGAGACCGGGATCTATCCCCGCGAAGAGTTGCAAGTCGGTGCCCGCGTAGATGGGCCGGCAGTGATCGTCGAGCGTGAAACCTCCACCTTCATCACTTCGAATTATATCGCCACGGTCCAGCCCGACGGCTGCCTGCTGGTTGTCCGTCGCTAACGCCCTACATCGGAAGAAAGAACCATGAGCGAAACCATGATCGATATTCAAATGCAGGTGATGTGGAACCGGCTGGTCTCGGTAGTCGAAGAGCAGGCCCTGACACTGATCCGCACCGCGTTTTCCACCAGTGTGCGTGAGGCTGGCGACCTGTCCGCCGGCGTCTTCGACCGTGCCGGTAACATGCTGGCTCAAGCCGTCACCGGTACTCCTGGGCATGTGAACACCATGGCTGAGGCTGTGGTGCACTTCATCAACGACATTGGTGAAGACAATATCTTCGAGGGCGACGTGTACGTGACCAATGACCCGTGGAAGGGTACTGGCCACCTTCACGACATCACTATCGTTTCGCCGTCATTCTACAAAGGCAAGCTGATCGGCTATTTCGCCAGTACTGCTCACGTGGTCGACATCGGTGGCCGCGGCTTCGGCCCGGACGCCCGTGAGGTGTATGAAGAAGGTTTGTTCATCCCGATCATGAAGCTGTTCGAGCGCGGCCAGGTCAACCGGGACCTGATCAACATCCTGCGTAACAACGTGCGTGAAAATGACCGCGTGGTGGGTGACTTCTATGCGCTGTCGGCGTGTAACGAGACCGGCCACAAGCGCCTGCTGGACATGCTCGAAGAGTTCAAGCTGGACGATCTGGAACACATCGGCGGTTTCATTCTCGAGCACAGCCGTCGTGCCACCCTTGAGTGTTTCAAGTCCCTGCCGCATGGCACGTACAGCAATAGCATGACCCTGGACGGCTACGACGTACCGGTCACCTTGGCCGTAACGATCACGGTAGGCCCGGATGGGATCAAGAGCGACTTTACCGGTACTTCGGGCATGAGCCAGTTCGGTATCAACGTGCCGCTGGGTTATGCCAAGGCTTACGCCTGTTATGGCCTCAAGTGCATCGTCGCGCCGGAGATCCCCAACAACTCTGCGTCGCTGTTGCCGTTCGAGGTCACCGCCCCGGAAGGCTGCATCCTGAACGCCAAACACCCAGCTCCGGTCTCGGTTCGCCATGTTCTGGGCCACTTCGTTCCTGACCTGGTGCTCGGTGCCCTGCATAAATGCCTGCCAGGCAAAGTACCAGCCGAGGGGGCCAGTGCTCTGTGGAACCTGCACCTGAGTGTGCGTCCGCTGGAAAGCAATCCTAACGGTCGCAATGCGGAAATGCTGATGTTCAACAGCGGCGGCATGGGCGCCCGAGCTGCAATGGATGGCCTCAGTGCTACGGCATTCCCAAGCGGTGTGCACACCATGCCTGTGGAAGCTACTGAACACGCAGGTCCAGTTGTGGTTTGGCGCAAAGAGCTGCGTGACGGCTCTGGCGGTGCGGGTCAACTGCGTGGTGGTCTGGGTCAGGAGATCGAAGTGTCGGCTGCTGAGGGTTATAGCTTCCGCTTCAGTGCCATGTTCGACCGCATTCAGTATGCCGCTCGCGGTCTGGAAGGTGGTAAGTCGGGGGCTGCTGGCTTCGTAGGCCTGGATGACGGCACGGTACTGCGCGGAAAGGGTCAGCAATTCGTTCCCGCTGAGCGCCGACTTGTCCTGAGCCTGCCCGGTGGTGGCGGTTATGGGAATCCGCGTGAGCGAGATCGCAACGAAGTCGCCCGCGACCTGCGCTTCGGCTACATCAGCGCTGAACAAGCGCGTGAAGATTATGGCTATGAGGCCGTACAGGAGCGCTGAGTGATGGAAATCCAGAGCAGCCGCGTGCGCGCGGTGAAAAGTTCGCCAAGCATGGCGGTATCACTGCTGGCCAAGCAGATGCTGGCCAAAGGTGAACCGGTAATCAACCTCAGCCTGGGTGAGCCAGACTTCAACGTACCGGCTCATGTCATCGAAGCGGCTCATCAAGCGATGCTGGCCGGTAACAATCACTACACGGCTCCGAATGGTCTCGAGGAGCTGCGTCAGGCGATCGTCGACAAGTTCGAGCGTGAAAACGGGTTGAAGTATGGGTTGGACGAGATCTGCGTAGGCAATGGCGCGAAGCAGCTGTTGTTCAACGCCTTTCTCGCAACTCTGGAGCCAGGGGACGAGGTGATCACCCCGGCACCGTACTGGGTTTCCTACACCGACATGGCCATGCTCAATGGCGGTGTCCCTAAGGTTATCCCATGTGGTGCCGAGCAAGGCTTCAAGCTCAAACCCGAGCAGCTGGAAGCGGCGATCACCCCGCGTACACGCTGGGTCATGCTCAATTCGCCAAACAACCCGAGCGGGGCGATCTTCACCCGTGAGGAGTTCGCTGCATTGGGTGAGGTGCTGGAGCGGCACCCGCATGTGCTGATCATCTCGGATGAGATCTATGAACACATCGTTCTGGGTGAGCAGCCATTCGTATCGTTCGTTACCGCCTGCCCGAAACTGCGCGATCGGACGCTGCTGATCAACGGCGTGTCCAAGGCGTATGCCATGACTGGATACCGCCTGGGTTACGCGGTTGGTTCGAAGGAACTGGTCGTCGCGATGAACAAGACCCAGTCCCAGACCACCACCTGTCCTTCGGCGATCTCGCAATTGGCAGCGGCGGCCGCACTGAACGGACCCCAGGATTTCGTGCGTGAAGCTAACCGCGAATACCAGGCCCGGGGCGCACTGGTGGTGCGTGGACTTCGCGAAATCGAAGGCCTGACGCTGCAGATGCCAGAAGGGGCGTTTTATGCCTTCCCGAACGTCGCCTCGTTCATTGGCAAGCGCACGCCTGACGGTCAGGTCATTTCGAACGATGCCGAGCTGTCCGCCTACCTTCTGCGGGTCGGCAAGGTCGCCACGGTTCCCGGTTCTGCCTTTGGTATCGAACCCTACATTCGCCTGTCCTTTGCCACCTCTCGGCAAGAGCTGGAGCAGGCCCTGGGTCAGCTGCGCGAAGCATTCGCAGCACTGATCTGAAATTGAATGATGTTGAGGTAAAAAACATGAGCAAGCCGTTCAAACGACTGCTGATCACCGGTGCCGCTGGGCGCCTGGGAAGTGTCTTGCGTAAGCATCTCGCGCAATTTGCCGATGAACTGCGTCTGACTGACATCGCTGACCTGGGCCAGGCTGCGCCTCATGAGCAGTTGGTGCGTTGCGACCTCGGTAATTTCGATGATGTGCTGCCGCTGACCGAAGGCGTGGACGCGATTGTCCATGCAGGGGGCGTGCCTGTTGAAAACACCTTTGCGGCCATCCTCAACGGCAATATCGTAGGTACCTACAACATCTACGAAGCCGCTCGACGCAATGGCGTCAAGCGTGTGGTGTATACCAGCTCGAACCATGCCATCGGCTTCTACGATCGCACCGAAACCATCGATGCCAGCGTGCCTCACCGTCCAGACAGTCTCTATGGTGTGAGCAAATGCTTTGCCGAAGATCTTGGCCGCTACTATTGGGACAAGTTCGCCATCGAGTCGGTGAATCTTCGCATCGGTTCATCCTTCCCGGAGCCGCTGGACCGCCGCATGCTGGCTACCTGGCTGTCGTTCGATGATTTCGCTCAGCTGACAGAGCGCTCGCTGCTGGCACCGCGTGTGGGCCACATGATTGTGTATGGCATGTCCAACAACCGCGAGTCGCTGTGGGACAACCGCATGGCTTCGTCGATCGGCTATGCGCCGAAAGACAGTGCCGATGACTATCGCGAAAAAGTCCTGGCCGAGCACCCACCGCTGGATCCCAACGAGCCTTCGGCGCGGTATCACGGCGGCAATTTTGCCGGCGCAGGGCATTTCGAAGATCCGAAATAAATCCCACATCACAAGAGCGTGAATTCCATGGCTTCCACAGCAAAACAACAGAACTACGATGTGGTGATCGTTGGCGGCGCAGTTAACGGTAGCTCCACCGCGTACTTCCTGGCGAACAACCCCGACTTCAAAGGTTCAGTCCTCGTTATCGAAAGAGACTGGACCTACAACAAGTCGGCAACGGCCCTGTCGAGCAGCTCGATCCGCCAGCAATTTTCCAATCCGATCAACATCGAGATTTCGAAATTCGGCGCTGAGTTTGTTCGCAATTTCCCAGAAGTGATGGAAGTCGACGGTGATCGTCCGGATCTCGCTTTCCACGAGAACGGCTACCTCTTCCTCGGCGATACCAAGGGCTACGAAGTACTGCGTCGCCTGCATGATACCCAAGTGTCGCATGGCGCAGATGTTCATCTGCTGGACCCTGAGCAACTCAAGCGTAAGTTCCCCTGGGTGAACATCGACAGTTTGGCCGGTGCCAGCTTTGGCCAGACGGGTGAAGGTTGGTTCGATAGCCTGGGCATGCTCAATGGCTTCCGCCGCAAGGCACGTTCGATGGGCATTGAGTACATCGAGAATGAAGTCGTGGGCATTCAGCGCGAAGGCGATCGAGTGACTGGCGTGCAACTGGCCAGTGGCGAGCGTATTGGTTGCGGTCTCTTGGTTAACTGTGCGGGGACCCGCGGTACCAAAATCGCTCGTATGGCGGGTCTCGACATTCCAGTCGAGCCACGTCGTCGTTCGCTGTTCGTCTTCGATTGCCGCACTCCATTGGAAGGCACCGTGCCGCTGACGATTGATCCGACGGGCGTGTTCTTCCGTCCTGAGGGCAAGTTCTACTTGGGTGGCACCTATCCCAAGCATGATCCGGAAGTGGATTTCGAGGACTTCGATGTACTCCACGATGAATTCGATGAGGAAGTCTGGCCGATCCTGGCTGAGCGCGTTCCGGCATTCGAAGGCATCAAGGTCGTCAACTTCTGGGCGGGCCACTACGACTTCTGCGTGCTGGATCACAACGCTATTGTGGGGCCGCATAACGAGGTCAAAAACTTCCTGTTCTGCAACGGATTCAGTGGGCATGGTCTCCAGCAAGCGCCAGCCATCGGCCGCGGCCTTTCTGAACTGATCACCTACGGCGGTTATCGCTCGCTGGACCTTGGCGCGCTGTCGTATCAGCGAGTAATCGATAACAAGCCATTCCTGGAAGACTCGGTCATTTGACCCCCAGGCCTGAGGAGAACATCACAATGAATAATCCATCCAACGGTCAACGCAGTGGCGGTCAGGTTCTGGTCGATGCTCTGCGAGTCAATGGCGTCGACCGCGCCTTCTGCGTGCCCGGCGAAAGCTACCTTGCTGTCCTCGACGCGCTGCATGATGTCAAAGAAGAAATCGAACTGGTTGTCTGCCGGCAAGAAGGTGGTGCCGCTTACATGGCTGAGGCCTATGGCAAACTGACCGGTAAGCCGGGCATTTGCATGGTCACTCGCGGCCCGGGCGCCACCAATGCTTCGGTCGGCGTCCATACCGCTTTCCAGGACTCCACCCCGATGATCCTGTTCATCGGTCAAGTCGCACGTGATCAGATTGAGCGTGAGGCATTCCAGGAAGTGGACTATCGCCGCATGTTCGGCCAGATGGCCAAATGGGTGGTCCAGATTGATGATGCCGCGCGTATTCCTGAGCTGGTCAACCAAGCCTTCCAGCGTGCTATCAGTGGCCGTCCAGGCCCAGTCGTAGTCGCCTTGCCGGAAGACATGCTGACAGACATGGTAAACGTGCCTGATGCCCGTCCTGCGCAGCGAGTGGAAGCTGCGCCCGCGCCGGCTGCTCTCGAGGAGCTGCAGTCGCTGATTGCCAAGGCATCCAAGCCCCTGGTGATCGCGGGGGGCGGCGGGTGGAATGATGATGCCGTGGCTGACCTCAAATGCTTCATCCAGACCCAAGGACTTCCGCTGGCGGCTTCCTTCCGCTGTCAGGACCTGTTTGATAACACGGATCCGCATTACGCCGGTGACATGGGCCTGGCAGCGGGGCCGGTTCTGGTTGACGCGGTCAAGCAGTCTGATTTGCTGATCGTCATCGGCGCGCGTCTCGGCGAAATGACAACCGGTGGCTACGCGCTGGTCGACATTCCCACGCCGAAGCAAGCCTTGGTTCACATTCACCCGAGCGCAGAAGAAATCGGTCGCGTGTATCAGCCGACACTGGGAATCAATGCCGGGCCGGCCAGTTTCCTTCGTCAGGCAGCGGCGTTGCCAGCGGCCAAGCCACAGGCATTCGAGGACTGGACTGCCAGTCTCAATCGCGGCTATTGCGGTAACTTTGAAACCCCGCGTTCTCCTGGTGATGTCCAGATGAGCGAGGTCATTGCATGGCTCAACAAGACGCTGCCGACTGACAGCATCCTGACCTGCGGTGCTGGCAACTACACCGGTTGGGTACACCGTGGCTATCAGCACCGCACATTCCGCACCCTGCTTGGCCCAACCAACGGTTCGATGGGGTACGGAGTACCGGCTGCCGTAGCGGCAAAGCTGACCTACCCTGAGCGCACAGTAGTCGCTTTTGCAGGTGACGGTTGCTTCCTGATGAATGGCCAGGAGCTTGCCACCGCGGCGCATTACGATGCCCGGCTGATCGTGGTAGTGGTCAACAACGGTATGTACGGCACTATTCGTATGCACCAGGAGCGTAGCTACCCAGGGCGTGTGTCTGGAACCGAGCTGCAAAACCCAGATTTCGCTGCCTTGGCCCGCGCATTCGGCCTGCACGGCGAAACGGTCACCCGGACCGAAGACTTCGCCAGCGCCTTTGAGCGCTGCCAAACGTCGGGCAAGCCAGCGTTGATCGAAATTCAGGTTGACCCTGAAGCTCTGACCCCGCGCATGACCCTCAGCCAGATCCGCGAAAAGGCTCTGACCTCGCGTTGATGTTCCCTCAGGTGGGGTGCGGTATGGCCCCACTTTTTTCTCTCTTCGAACGAGCTAATCGACATGAAACTTGCCGATCACGATCTGCTGCGTGAAGTTTGCTATATCGACGGGAAATGGTTGGCCGCAGACAGTGGTCAGCGCATTAACGTCACCAATCCAGCTACCGGCGAGTTACTCGGTACGGTACCGAACATGGGCGCGGCGGAAACGCGACGGGCCATTGAGGCGGCGCAGCAGGCACTCTCGAGCTGGCGAGCCCTGACGGCCAAAGAACGTGCCGTTCGCTTGCAGGCCTGGTTCCGAGAGATTTTGGCTCACCAGGAAGATCTGGCCCAGATCATGACTGCGGAACAGGGCAAACCGCTCGCCGAGTCCCGTGGAGAAATCGCTTTCGCCGCAGCTTATGTGGAGTACTACGCGGAAGAGGGCAAGCGCATCTACGGTGATGTGATTCCCTCTCCGAATGCTGATCGCCGGCTGATTGTGACCAAGGAGCCGATTGGGGTCTGTGCGGCGATTACGCCGTGGAACTTCCCAGCTGCGATGATCACGCGCAAAGCCGCCCCAGCATTGGCGGCGGGCTGTACATTGGTGCTCAAGCCCGCATCGCAAACGCCTTACAGTGCCTTGGCGCTCTGTGTGCTTGCCGAGCGTGCAGGTATTCCAGCAGGTGTACTGAGCGTTGTCACGGGTGATCCTGCGGCAATCGGTGGCGAGCTCACCGCAAGCCCTATCGTGCGCAAGCTGTCTTTCACCGGCTCAACGCCAATTGGCATCAAGTTGCTGGAGCAGTCCGCCGCAACGGTGAAGAAAGTCACCATGGAGCTGGGTGGTAACGCCCCCTTTATTGTCTTCGACGATGCCGATCTGGAGAAGGCAGTCGAGGGTGCGCTGATCGCCAAATTCCGTAACAGTGGTCAAACCTGTGTATGCGCCAACCGGTTCTACATCCAGGATGGAATCTACGACCGTTTTGTCGAGCGCTTTGCTGAGCGTGTGCGGGCATTGGTCGTGGGGCAGGGGGACCAACCAGCAACCCAGGTCGGGCCTATGATCGATGGTCGAGCTGCGGCTGGTGTAGAGCGCATGGTGGGTGAGGCTGTTGAGGCCGGGGCCCGCGTTGTGACGGGTGGTCGTCGCCATGCACTGGGCGAGGCGTTTTTTGAACCGACATTGCTCGCTGACGTGAAACCGGACATGCGTGTTGCGCGTGAAGAGATCTTTGGCCCGGTTGCGCCTCTCTTCCGCTTCACCAGCGAAGAGGAAGTAATTGCCGAAGCCAACAACACCGAGTTCGGTCTGGCGTGCTACCTGTACGCCCGAGACGTTGGCCGCATCTGGAGGGTCTCAGAAGCGCTTGAGTATGGCATGGTGGGTGTAAACGTCGGTGTTGTCGCAACCGAGGTCGCGCCGTTTGGTGGGGTGAAGTCGTCGGGGCTGGGTCGTGAAGGTTCTCGATACGGCATCGAGGACTATCTCGAGATCAAGTACGTCTGCTTGGGGCTTTGATCCCGGCCGCCTGGCACCACCGTATTCAAACCGATCGCGTCGCTATTCTGTGGCGCGCATCGGTTTGTCATGAGCAAGCATCTTTTAACCCATTGGTCGTAGGTTCGCCCACTGCTGTGGCTGAGTATGTCAGCACAGGCTCGGCGCCTGTGCTGACTTGGGTAGCAGCCTTGGAGGGTATGTTTGGTTAATTTAATTCTATCACTTTTAAGTTTGTGATCCTTGTTTTTCACGCAGGCGCTATTGTGGTAAAGGGCGAGGTCAGTGTTTAGAAGTTGTATGTATATCCCGCTGTTGCTGTGCGGCCTTGGCCGGAGAAATAGTAGTCATCGCCGATAATCGCACTCTGCGAGTAGTACGTAATGTATTGTTTATTGAACAGGTTCGAGATGCCGAGCGTCAATTTACCGTAAGGAAGCGTGTAGCCCACGGCCAGATCGACCAGCGTATAACCAGAGAAACGATAGTCCTGGGGCGCATAGGTGTTGACTACATTATTGCCGTCGAAGCTGCGCTTCATGTACCAGTTAGCCTGTACCAGGCTGCTGAGGCGCTCATTCCAGCTCGCACTCCAGCTCAGCCCCAGCCGGTCCGGTGCGATATTGGAACCATCCAGTTTGGTATCGACCTTATTGTCGCCATCGAGGTCATAGCGGCCTCGCGTGTGAGAATAACTGAGCCCCGCCTGATGTATGTCATTGAGTGCGTAGGTCGCCGCCAGTTCTACCCCATCGATTTCACTTCTATAGCGATTTGCAACCCATTGGTCATTGGTATAAGAGAGCACGGTACCGGGCTTGACCGTAGTATGGAAGTAGCTGGCTTGCAGTGCCAGTTTGTCGTTGTTGATGCGCAAGCCGATTTCATAATTGTCGGCAATGTCTGGCTCGAAGTAGGACATCTCGGACAGCTTGGCGCCGTTTACCGAGATACCGCGAATGGCCTTGCCCATGTCTGGAACCTTGAAACCCTGCGAGTAATTGGCAAACAGGTTGAGCGATTCGAGAGGTGACCAGGAGGCCCCGAAGTTGTAAAGCGTTTTGCCAAAACTGAGATCTGCGCCTTCGACATACCGGCTGCCATAGCGCGGCAAGGTGGTAAAACTGTCAACGTCGATACTGGCGCGCTCATGGCGGACGCCCCCGAGGATTTTCACCGTTGGTGTGGGTGAGTATTCCAATTGTGCAAAGGGTGAAACATCGGTGTAAACGATGTCGGGCACCCAGGAAAGCTTGCTGTAGAGCAGCGACTGACTGGACCGTTCGTGCATCATGTCCAGGCCCACCGTGGCCTTCATGCTGTCGTCGAGAAAGCCGAGCGAGGTCACGCTAAACTTGGCGCCCACCTTATCGAACTCAGCATGGCTCTGGTCGTAGGTATTGTTGTTCAGGAATTTGGTATTGCCCCTGAACATCGAGTCGACGGTCTGATAATACAGCACAGCATTTATCTTCATGCCGTGGAAGTCATAATGGTCGTAGCTTGTGCCTAGTGTCCAGGCATCGTTGTAGGGAGCGCTTCCCAGCGGTGTGTCTTTGCTGGACGTACTCGGGACGCCCTCGCTCCTGTTGCCGGATACGAGGGAGTAGCGGTTGTTGTTCTTTATCTCGTACCGATTCACGCTAAGCGCGATATTCTGGTCATCGCCGATCCAATAACCCAGCTTGCCCATCACGTCGTAGGACTTGGAGTCCATCAAGTCACCTTGCGCATCGTAGGTGCCGATTCGTCTGTCCGCGCCATCGAAAAATGTCCCCTGGCTCTGGTAGCTGGCGTTGAACAGGTAGTCGATGGCACCCTCACTGCCATTGATGCCATAGGTGGTCTTGTATGACAGCGCCTCGCCGGCGAGCCGTGACGTCGGCGATGAAAGCTCGGCAGAGATATGTTGGTGCGGCGTTCCGCCTCGTGGCTGCTGGGTGATGATGTTGATAACGCCGCCCATGCCGCCAATGCCATTGCTCGCACTGGCGCCTTGTATCACCTCGATCCTGTCGATCATGGCGGGGTCGATGGTGCCCATGTCACGCCCGATGCTGGTGTACATCGGGCTGGACTGGGGAATGCCGTCTATCAGTACCAGCGGTTGCAGGCCCCGCATGGTTTGCCCGTAGTTACTCATTTTTTGCATCGATGGGGGCATCGACGGGATCAGGTTGCTGAGTATTTGCGTGGTGCTGGAGGTGAAGGCTTGTTGTGCCTCTATCTCTTCATGGCTTATTACCTTGATGTTCTGAGGCGAGTCGTTACTTGATTGCGCCAGGCGCGTCGAGCTGACGGTAGTGGCCTCGAGTTCGGCAGGTTTGTTTTGCTTGGTTGCGGCAGGGGGCGTCACAAGGGGCATGTCCGCTGCCGCTTCCAAGAGGTAGTTGCCCTGGCCGAGCGAGCGTGCACGCCATCCACTATTGGCGAGCAGGCGTGCAAAACCTTCCTCGACCGCGTATGGCCCAGTCAGGCCCTGGGTGCGCATACCCTCAAGGCTGCTCAGGTTTGCACTGAGGTTGACCCCCGCCTGCGCAGCGTAGGCCGCCACTGCCGAACCAAGCGGGCCGGCCGCAATGTCATAGGTCCTTCGGGACAGACTGGAAGCAGCTTCTCCGGCCTGAACCTGCGGTGTGATCAGGCTCACGGCCAGCCCCCCGGCGATGCTCGCCAGCGTCAATCGGATGGCTTTGGCAACAGGTTTGAGGGGCGTGCCCGGCGCGGCCGGACGCGAGTGTTGTTCAGGTTGTCCAAGCATGTTGATCAGTCCTTAGGGGGCTCAATGAATCGAATTGTTTATTCATTGACAGGCGAGCCCAAAAAACCGGACAGACATGTGGGACTACCGCGCCCGATTTGCCGCCGCCGTGCAGGCAATAGCGTGCACAAGGGGGCGTCAGGCGCGGGTGACATTGACCCAGTAATCCGTACGCCGTCTCACGCGCACAGGCAGGATGTGCGTAAGCAAGTCAAGGAGGCGATCGGTATCCTGGAGTTGATACACCCCGAATACGCGCAGGTCTGCGACGGCATCGTCACACCGCAAAATACCCTTGCGATAGCGTGCTATTTCGTCAAGGAACGCTTGCAAACGCATGTTGTCGGCATACAGCGTTCCGCGCGTCCACGCGTCGCTCATGACGGGTAACGGCACACAGTCGCCAATCTGCCGGGCATCGAATTTGGTTCGCTGTGCCTCATGCACGACAAGGCGCTGGCTCGTTAGTGCGGGCACGATCTCGACAGCACCCTTGAGAACCGAGAGCTCGGTGAAGTGTGGGTGCTGGCGAACAATGAATTCTGTGCCCAGTGCTCGCAACTGGCCATTATTTGTCTGCACGAGGAAAGGTGGGGCGCTTTCTGGCATATCATGCGCCGTTTTGACCAGTATTTCGCCCTTGTACTGGCGAACCAGCCGGTTATGCCCATCGAACCGGGCATCGAAGGCGGTGTCGGTATTGAGCAGGACCTGGCTACCGTCAGTCAGCCTGGCCAGGCGTTGCTCACCCTTGGCTGTGCTGAAGTCCGCCGTCCAGCCCTGCCAAGGCACATAGCGATACGTGAACACTCCGAGCGCCGGTGTGGCTATGGCGAAGGCCAGTGCGCGAAGCACAGTACGGCGGTTGTGGGGCGTGCGAGGCCGGGTCAGCACCTGCATGCCGATACCGCCAGGGACGCTGCTCATCCTGCTTCTCAATTGCTGTGCGCATGACCAAACCTGCTCGTGCCGGGCGCTCTGCTTACGCCAATGCGTCAACGCCAGTTGTTCGGCCTGGCTGAAATCCGAAGCGCCCGAGCGCGCGAGCCAATGTGCGGCCTCGTCAAGGATGCGTCCATCCACATCAGGCATATCAGCTGTCCAGCATGATGCTCAGGCATTGCCTGAAGCCTTGGGCCATATAACGGGTGACCGTACGCACGCTCAAGTGCATGCGTGTCGCGATCTCTTCGTAGGTAAGGCCATCGAGTTGTGAAAGCAGAAATGCTGTACGGATCTTCGGTGGCAGGCCCGCGAGCAGTGCGTCCAGCTCTATCAGAGTTTCCAGCAAGATGGCACGTGCTTCTGGCGACAGCGCTGTTTCTTCGGGCAGGTGCTGCAGGCTGGCAAGGTAGGCACGTTCCACCGACAGGCGCTCCAGGTGATTGACCATCAGCCGCTGAGCCACGGTTCTCAAGTAAGCCCGTGGTTCACGAATGTCCTCAAGCGCTTGGGCCTTGGCACTGGCCCAGATGCGCATAAAGGTGTCCTGTGCGATGTCGGCGGCCCCTTCTCTAGAGTTGAGTCGGCATTGCAGCCAAGCCACCAGCCAACTGCGATGCAATGTATATAGGTTCCCTAGTGCTTCACCGGCGGCGCCATCGGCTCGAGAGGACATGTGCGTACCCAAGTACAAATGCATGCATGATATCAAATAAAAATGATTTGTATTTTGATTAATTTTATCTGCGGCGGGTGCACTATCCTCCGAAGATTCAGGCCTGCGCCTCTGTCCATCAGGTATGTTCGCGCAGAGCGGGAGGGCGCTGGAGGCACGAACGGTCATCTCCAGCAGCTCAGGGCGGGCGCCCTGAGTATCGAAGAAGACGAGGTCATCACCGAAGCCGACATGAGACTGGCTAGTCGCACCCCACGGTGAGGGTAATGGAGATTGATTAGAGGCTACGTGTCGAAGCGCTGGAGCGGTGTTCAAGACCCCTTCCTGGATGAAGCTCTCCGGTCCGGATCCCAATCGTCGTGCGGCTCAGTTACTCTCTGTCAATAGCCGCTGGTAGCGCGAGAGGCTCTCTTCCAGGTGTTTACGCAATGCGCTGCGTGCAGCTGCAACATCGCCCATAGTGATGGCGGAAAGGATTGCGCCGTGTTCACGGCCAATTTTCTTGATATGAGCGAGCCGGTTTTTACCACTGACCTGACTGTGCTTGAGGTTGAGATCCAGAATGATGTCAGGCCCCAAAGCTTCAAGTAACTCAGTGAAATGTGGGTTATTGGTTGCGCGCGCAATGGCCAAGTGGAATTCGAAATCCGCTTGGGCCTCTTCCTCAAGGCTTGATCCATCCAGCGCGTTGAAGCGATCGAACGCTTCGGTGATCCCTGCCAGTGTTGCCGGGGTTCTTCGTTCCGCGGCCCGTGCGACAGATTCAGTTTCTACGCCGAGACGCAGTTCGAGAACGTGAGCTGCAGCACGCACATCGTCGACTACACTGCCGATGGCAAAGCCGATGCGTTTCACATCTGGCGCCACGACGAATACGCCGACGCCTTGCCGTGCGATAAGACGGCCACCTAGACGCAGGGATGCTACGGCCTCACGAATGACAGGCCGACTCACATTGAATTCTTGGCACAGTGCCTGTTCTGACGGTAATTTCTCACCAGGGCCGTAGATACCGGAGTCAATCCGGTTAGACAGTTCTCGGATAACAGTTTCGGCGAGATTGGCTCTGCGCCCTCGGACTGTCGTTTCCATGGTTAAAGCTCCAAATACTGACTTGCGGCGACCGACAGGTCATCCGAAATTTTGCTTGTATGTTATCAAATAACTGACCTATCTGCCGAGATTTTGGGGGTTGTTGGTCGCCGCGCGTCAAGGCCTCTAGAACGGTAGTTACGGCGCCATGCACGTAAAAAGGTCGCTACATTCGCGGCAAAATCTTACGCTTTCCGGTCGCCTGACTGCTCAAACCAGGCACACAAGTGAAGCCTGAGGAGCAGGGTCGGCGGCAGGTCCTTTCTATGATCTGCTCTCGAGGACCTGCCTGTACCGCGACAAGCTCTCGTCCAAGTGTTTGCGCAATGCTGTCCGAGCGCCGGCCACATCACCCAGGCTGATTGCAGACAGAATTGCCCCATGCTCTCGTGAAATTTTCTTGAAATGGGACTGCCGGCTGCTGCCTTCCACCTGTGCATGCTTGAGGTTGAGATCGAGAATGATATCAGGGCCAAGAGCCTCCAAAAGTTCGGCAAAGTGAGGGTTGTTCGTGGCTCGCGCGATTGACATGTGAAACTCGAAATCGGCCTTCGCTTCTTCTGCGAGGGAAGCGTCGCTCAACGCATTGAACCTATCAAAAGCTTCGGTGATTTGAGCCAACCTGGAGGGGCTTCGCCGTTCCGCCGCCCGCGCAACTGATTCAGTTTCTAGGCCTAAGCGCAGTTCCAAGATCTGGGCGGCGGCTCGTACATCGTCAACCACCTGATCAACCACAAATCCGATGCGCTTGATCTCCTGTTCAACCACGAACACGCCGACACCTTGACGCGCGATCAATCGTCCCCCTAGCCGCAACGAGGCCACTGCTTCTCGGATAACCGGGCGACTGACGTTGAATTCCTTGCACAACTCCTGCTCTGACGGGAGTTTTTCACCAGGCCCCCAGGTGCCGTTGTCGATCCTTAGCGACAGGCTCTGGATGACTGTCTCGGCTAAGTTCGCTCGTCGGATACCTAACGCTGCTCGCATAACAAATTGCTCCTTATTGGGGGGCTGAACACCCGTTTGTGCCGGAATTGATGAGTTTTTTGTAACTAGTCAAATCCCGAAATTTGACCTGATCTGACGCAAATTTAAGGGGATTTGTGCTCATCCCTCAGGCCGCGATAGCGAGCGGTGTGGGGCCTGGCATCCAACCATGGACTGCTCCTTCGGTTTCAATTTGTCCTTAGCCAAGCATAGCTCTATTGACAGTTACCTGCTGACTGTTATCTTACAAGTGCAGTGGCGATTTCGCCAATGAGTGGTAAGCGATGTCGAGGTGCTCGTCTTGCTTTCAAGCCCCTCAGCGCTTGCTGTCTGTCCCGATGCTCATCCGACCTTCCTGGGAGCACCAGAAATGCAAAAGAACAAAAAAAGCGGGCTCACTTTGCTCGCGGCGGCGGTTAGCTTGACGATGGCTATGGGTATGGCAAATGCGGACGAAAGCTTGGTCGTCAAGATCGGCTTCGCCGGGCCATTGACCGGCCCATCAGCGCATCAGGGGCAAGATGTCGAACACGGTATCCAAATCGCCGTCGACGAAGCGAATCAGCAACACCTGAAGATCGGTGGCAAAGTTGCCGAGTTCAAGCTGGTTTCAGAAGATGACGTGGCTGACCCCCGCACCGGTACCGCTGTCGCGCAGCGCCTGGTGGATTCCAAGGTGTCCGTAGTGATCGGCCACTACAATTCCGGTACCAGCATTCCGGCATCCAAAATTTACGCTGCAGCCGGCATCCCGCAGATCTCACCTTCTGCGACCAATCCCGCACTTACCCAGCAGGGCATCACTTCGGTCTTTCGCGTAGTCAACGACGATGCCACCTTGGGTCGTTACGCAGGCAATTACCTGGTCAACAAGCTGGAAGCCAAACGCATCGCGATCTTTGATGATCGCACTGCCTATGGGCAAGGCTTGGCAGACGAGGTGACCAAGGCCGTTAAAGCGGCAGGCGGAAACGTGGTGGTTCGTGAATATACGAATGACAAGTCGACCGACTTCAACGCCATTCTGACGACTGCCAAAGCCCAGAAAGCAGATGCGGTGTTCTTTGCGGCCCTCGATTACCAAGCTGCGCCGATGGCCAAGCAGATGAAAAACCTGGGCCTCAAAGCCCGCTTCATGAATATTGGCAATTTGCCTAACGACGCCTTCAAGCAAATGGCAGGAAGCGCTGCTGAAGGTGTGTATGCGTGGAACTACGGAACGCCACTGCTTGAGATGCCCAAGGGGGCGGCATTCGAGCAGAAGCTCAAAGATAAATTTGGAGTAGGCGTCGTACAGTCTTCGCCTGCTGCCTATGACGCGACCTGGGCTGCCATCAATGCGATGGTCACGGCCGGCTCAGCAGATCCAGCGACCTACTTGCCAGTACTCAAGAGTGAAACCTATGAGGGCGTGACAGGAACCATCGCTTTCGACGAGCACGGCAACCTGAAAAGTCCAGCTGCCACGGTATTCCAGTTCGAAGGTGGGGCATGGAAGACCTTGGCCGTTCAGCGGGATTGATTCGCGGCAACCTCGAATAATTAGCGGGCTTCGGTCTGCAAAAAAACAAGAAGACTTTATCCATCTGCCAGCCCCGACAGCATCTGACGCTAGTCAGGTGTTCGTCGTAAACGCAGTTTCGAGGATTCAGCTCGTGGACGTTAACTTCGATATTTTGCTTCAACAGATACTCAACGGACTCGTTCTGGGCAGTATCTACGCCTTGGTCGCTCTCGGTTACACCATGGTCTACGGGATCATCGGCTTGATCAACTTTGCCCACGGCGAAGTGGTCATGGTCGGTGCCATGGTCACTATCTCCGTACTCACCATGCTGGCCGGTGCAGGCTTTGCTCCTGGTATCGTGACCTTGCTTATTGCAATCATGGCCGCAGCGGTCGTCTGTATGTTGCTGGCTCAGGGCATGGAGAAATATGCCTATCGCCCTTTACGAAAGGCGCCACGGTTAACGCCATTGATTTTGGCCATTGGTATCTCCATCGCTCTGCAAAACCTCGCGATGATGATCTGGGGTCGCGGCTACAAGACCTTCCCCGAAGTGGTTGAAACTCAGCCCGTGGAAATTTTCGGCGCAACCATGACCAACGTCCAGGTAGCAATCATGCTGATCGCCGTGGTCATCATGTTGGCGCTCTGGCTGTTGGTTGATAAGACCAAGCTGGGCAAAGCGATGCGCGCTACGGCGCAAAATCAAGAGGTAGCGGGGTTGATGGGCATCAACATCAACCGTGTGATATCCGCCACCTTCCTCATCGGCGCCAGTCTGGGCGCGATTGCCGGCGTCATGCGTGCCATCAACTACGGACAAGCCGATGCGTACATGGGCTTGCTGCTTGGCCTCAAGGCGTTCTCCGCAGCGGTACTCGGTGGCATTGGAAATCTGTTCGGCGCGATGGCGGGCGGCTTGCTGCTGGGGCTGATCGAATCCCTCGCTGCTGGCTACACCGGACAGCTGACGGGGGGCTTCCTGGGCGCGAACTACCAGGACATTTTCGCCTTCGCAGTACTCATCCTGGTCTTGCTGTTCCGTCCGAATGGCTTGCTTGGTGAGCGCCAAGCTGATCGAGCATGAGGGCTGCGACCATGAAGAACCTCAAAGCGCAGTACCTTCTTTTGATTATCGGCTTTGTCGCTCTGCCGTTCCTGGTTGATGCGATTCCGGCTTTGGGTCCTACCTGGGTAAGGATCCTGGGCTTCGCCATGTTGTATGTCTTGCTCGCCTTGGGCTTGAACATCGTCATCGGCTATGCCGGTTTGCTAGACATGGGCTATATCGGGTTTTACGCCATTGGGGCCTACATCTATGCGTTGCTGGCTTCGCCGCATTTGCACATGGCCGGCATTACGGCAGGTGTCATGGATTGGCCGCTGTGGGTGATCATTCCGCTGGCTGCGGTCGCGGCGGCAATCTGCGGCGTCCTTATCGGCGCTCCGGTGCTCAAGTTGCGCGGCGACTATCTCGCAATCGTGACCCTCGGCTTCGGCGAGATCATTCGTATATTCATGAATAATCTTGATCAACCGGTCAATCTTACCAACGGCCCTCAAGGCATCAGCAACATCGCTCCGCTGCATGTTGATGGCGGTCCATGGGTCCATGCGGCCGGGGACGCCGTAGCCCCGGTGATCACATTACAGCAGAGCTGGAGCTTCCTCGGTCTGACGGTCACCCCGGTCATCAGCTACTACCTGTTCTTCCTGTTCATCGTCGTCTTGGCCATCGTTCTGTCCAAGCGGTTGGAAGTTTCCCGCATCGGCCGCGCCTGGATGGCGCTTCGTGAGGATGAAGTTGCTGCTGAAGCGATGGGGCTCAACAAGCGCAACCTGAAGCTGCTCGCTTTCGCTATGGGGGCAACCTTCGGTGGCGTGTCCGGTGTGCTCTTCTCCAGCTATCAGGGTTTTGTCAGTCCTGAGTCTTTCACGCTTATGGAGTCGATCATGGTTCTCGCCATGGTCGTCCTCGGCGGCATGGGGTCTATCAGGGGCGTCGTTCTAGGTGCGCTGATACTGGCGGTTATGCCCGAGCTGTTCCGTGACCTGGTCAACTGGATCCAGCCTTGGGTCATGGACAACGTGACGTTCATCAGCAGGGACATCCTGCGCAATGTGCTCGATGCCTCAACGTTGCGGATGTTGGTGTTTGGCTTCGCGCTCATTCTCGTGATGCGCTTCCGTCCTGAGGGCTTGTGGCCTTCGAACAGGCGCGCTGCCGAATTGCATGACGCAGATCCTGAGCTGGAGGCACCGCAAGCAGCACTAAGTACCGTGGTTCATGCTCCGGCCACCGAAGCTTCCTTCGAGCAGCCTGTTAAAGAGGTGGGCAAGGTATGAGCGACGTACTTCTCGAGTTGCACCAGGTCAGCAAATTCTTTGGTGGTCTTCAGGCACTGCACGGCATCGATTTGAGTATTCGGCGTGGAGAGATTCGCGGTCTGCTTGGGCCTAACGGCGCTGGCAAGACGACGCTGTTCAACGTGCTGACCGGTCTGTATCAGGCTGAAGAAGGACGAGTGGTGTTTGACGGTAAGCCATTGCTGATCCGCAAACCTCACAAGGTGGTTGAGGCCGGTATCTCACGCACTTTCCAGAACATTCGCCTCTTCCACAACATGACTGCCTTGGAAAACGTGATGATCGGACGCCATGTGCGAACCCGAAGCGGGGTATTGGGCGCGATTCTCCGTACCCCGGCATGCGTCCGTGAAGAGCGAGAAATTCGCCAGGCTGCGCGACATTGGCTGAATTATGTGGGTATCGGCCATTTGGCCGGTGAGTTGGCAAAAAGCTTGTCATATGGCGATCAGCGCCGTTTGGAAATCGCGCGCGCACTTGCGACCGAACCGAAATTGATTGCCCTCGACGAACCTGCTGCGGGCATGAACGCCTCTGAAACTGAGGGGTTGCGCCAACTGATGTGCAAGATGCAATCCGATGGCAAGACAGTGCTGTTGATTGAGCATGACGTGAAGTTGGTGATGGGCTTGTGCGATCACGTCACCGTGCTTGAGTTTGGCCGGAAGATCGCTGATGGCCTGCCGGCCGATGTGCAAAAAGATCCCAAGGTCATCGAGGCCTATCTCGGTGCGGAGGCGGTGGCATGAGCAAGATCCTCGAAGTGAATGATCTCAAGGTTTCATACGGGGCCATCCAGGCGATTAAAGGCATCGACATGAACGTTGCCAAAGGCGAGATGGTTGCGTTGATCGGAGCCAACGGCGCGGGCAAAACCACCACGCTCAAGACATTGGCGGGCATGCTCAAGCCGAGCGCTGGACAGATCACTTTCGCCGGAAAAGCTCATGCGGCGATCAAGAGCTATGACCTGATCCGCGAGGGCCTGGCTTTGGTGCCTGAAGGGCGGGGCATCTTTCCCAAGCTGACCGTGCATGAAAACCTGGAAATGGGAGCTTTCACACGCCGAGATGGCAAGGATGCGATTGGGGCGGATATCGAACGCATGTACGGAATCTTTCCGCGCTTGAAAGAACGCGCCCATCAACTCGCCGGCACGATGTCCGGTGGTGAGCAACAGATGTTGGCAATTTCGCGCGCTTTGATGGGGCAGCCGAAGCTCTTGCTATTGGACGAGCCATCCATGGGGCTTGCGCCAATCATTGTTCAGAAAATTTTCGAGACCATTCGCGATGTCGTGAAGGGCGGTGTGACGTTGCTCTTGGTAGAGCAAAACGCTCGGCTCGCGCTACAAACATGTGACCGTGCATATGTCATCGATTCTGGACGAATAGCGCTGACGGGCGCGTGCCAAGACCTACTGCACGACAAACAGGTGCAGAAAGCCTATTTAGGGGAATGATGCCGAAGGAGGCGGCGGCGGGGCGATCAGAACCTGATCGTGGGTAATAAATCTTGAATTAGGAATATTCAGCTTTGAACCATATTGAACGCTTTGACTTTGATACTCGAATCCACCATGCCGTTACACACAATGGTGTGGTTTACCTAACAGGCCAAGTGGGTACTCCGGGAGCGTCTGCTGCAGCGCAGACCCAGGAAATTCTTGCAAAAATTGATCGCCTCCT
Organism: Pseudomonas sp. BP8; assembly: GCF_017875955.1. Lineage (GTDB taxonomy): Bacteria > Pseudomonadota > Gammaproteobacteria > Pseudomonadales > Pseudomonadaceae > Aquipseudomonas. The sequence continues at coordinate 2,722,024 of NZ_JAGINK010000001.1, forward strand.
GGATTTGGCAGGCAGCGACAAATCTAAAATCCTGAATGCAGTTCTTTGGCTGGACGACTTCAGGGATTTCGACGAAGTGAATCGGATCTGGGATGCCTGGATCGATAAAGAGCATGCTCCAGCTCGTTCGAGTGGACAGGTTCGACTTGCCAAACCAGGCATGTTGGTTGAGGCCATCATCACGGCAGCCGTTTGAGTGGGCTGTTGCGTGCCTGATTGGCTGACGTCGAGTGCGACCCTGTCGGAGTCGTAAAAGATAACGAGAATACAACACGCCGCCGCATACGCGGCGGCGGAGTTGATCGAAGGTTTAGATGATGTCGCTACAACCTAATGAAGAACGTTCCCTCCATCATGGCTTGACCTCTCGCCAGGTTTCCATGATTTCGATTGCTGGCATCATTGGTGCCGGCCTTTTTATCGGGTCGTCCACTGCTATCGCCTCCGCAGGGCCGGCAATTCTGATCTCGTATGCGATGACAGGGCTCCTGGTCCTACTCGTCATGCGTATGCTGGGTGAAATGGCAGTAGCCAATCCCAACAGCGGTTCGTTCTCGACCTACGCCGGCGAAGCCATTGGGCGATGGGCGGGCTTCACCACGGGTTGGCTTTACTGGTGGTTCTGGGTGTTGATTATCCCGGTAGAAGCGATTGCGGGAGGCGATATCTTGCATGTCTACTTCCCCGATGTGCCGGCGTGGCTGTTTGCATTTCTGATCATGTTCGTTCTGGCGGGCACCAACTTGGCGAGCGTCAAGAATTTTGGTGAGTTTGAGTTCTGGTTTGCGCTGGTAAAGGTATTGGCCATTGCGGCATTTATTGTTGTAGGCGGAATGGCAGTGTTTGGGGTATGGCCGTTAGCTGAAACAGGTGGCGTCCACAAGCTTTGGTCCGAGGGTGGCTTCATGCCTAATGGCTGGGGTGCCGTGCTTGGTGGTGTATTAATCACGATCTTTTCTTTCTTTGGCGCAGAGGTCGTCACTATCGCCGCTGGCGAGACTTCAAATCCCCAAGAGAAAATCAGACGCGCCACCAACCTTGTGGTTTACCGCATTGCCATTTTCTACTTGGCGTCGATCTTCTTGGTCGTATCGCTGGTCGCCTGGAACGATCCGCAATTGACCCAGGTAGGATCGTTCCAGCGGGTGCTGGAAATCTTGAATATACCTGCAGCCAAGGTAATCGTTGATATGGTCGTGCTGGTGGCCGTAACGAGTTGCATGAATTCTGGACTGTATACTGCTTCGCGGATGTTGTACTCGCTGGGGGCGCGCGGTGAAGCGTTACCCATGACCAAATACCTGACGCGTAATGGCGTGCCTGCAGTAGCAGTCGTGCTCTCGACGCTGGCAGGGTTCGTCGGCTGCCTGCTCAATTACTTGTTTCCGGGAAAAGTGTTTACCTTCCTGCTGTCCACTACCGGTGCGCTAGCACTGCTCGTGTACCTCGTAATCGCAATTTCCCAGCTCCGAATGCGCGCGCGCGCCGAACGTGATGGTACGCAATTGTCGTTCAAAATGTGGATGTTCCCTTGGCTTACCTGGGCCGTCATAGGCACCATCGTAATGGTTCTGGGGTACATGCTGTTTAGCGATGCTTACCGGTATGAAACCCTGATGACCGCAGCGGTTACCCTGTTCATTATCACTGTGTATGTGGTTCGTCAGCGGCTCAGTAGCTCTGTGGCGAGTGAGCGAAGCTCTGTGGTCTTTACCAAGACGAATTGAGGTCAAGGGATCTAGGCGCGGGCCATTCTATGGCCTCCGTCTAGCTCGATCAGGCAGTGTCGGGTGCCTGAACACTTTACGCCTAGTGCGCTTGCATACAGCGGCTGTACACCGATGACCGCGGCGCCTGCCACTTCGTCTCCGGTGGGGGGATGGAACGCGTAATCCCGCGTCTGGATGGGGCGTAGGTGGTTAATCGGCCACTGCCGATGCGCGGGCTTGCCTAGCGTACGGACAATGCCCAGTTGGCGGAACTTGCGACCTTCTTGCGTTAAGGCTGGTCGAGCCAAGCCTCGGTGATGACGGCTGAACAAATCGGTGAGATCCGGGCTTCAATGGCTCACGGTCATTGTGGCATCCCAAAAGGCGCTTGTGCGCCTTTTGGGATGCTTCAGCTTCCGCCTTCAGTGTCATTCAAGCCCTGATGTCAGGGCTTCTTTTTATCTGCAAGTTGGATAGCTGTCCGCCTTGGCGGCGATGCTGACTGCGTCATTTATTGAATCAGCGGCACGCCACTCAGTGCTTGCAATTGCTCGAAGTCGATGTCTGCGCAAATCTCGATCACGCGCAGACCGTCGGAGGTCACTTCCAGCACGGCCAGGTCGGTGTAAATGCGGCTGACGCAACCGAAACCGGTCGGCGGGTAGGTGCACTCGGGCACCAGTTTGCTTTCGCCGGATTTGGTCAGGTGATTCATCATCACGAACACCTGGCGCGCGCCAGTGGCCAGGTCCATCGCGCCGCCCACCGCCGGAATGGAGCCCTCGGCGCCGGTATGCCAGTTGGCCAAGTCGCCCTTGACCGACACTTGGAAGGCACCCAGTACGGCGATGTCCAGGTGGCCGCCGCGCATCATCGAGAACGAGTCTGCGTGATGGAAGAAAGCGCCACCGGGGAGCATGGTCACGTGCTCCTTACTGGCGTTGATCAGGTCATCGTCTTCCTCGTCCGGTGCAGGGCTTGGGCCCATGCCCAGCAGGCCGTTCTCGCTGTGCAGGAACACTTCCTTGTCGCCCAGAAAGTTGGCCACCATGGTCGGTGCGCCAATGCCCAGGTTGACGTAGGCGCCTTCCTGAATGTCTGCAGCCACGCGCTGGGCCATCTCGGTGCGGGAGAGCTTTTTGGTAATGGACATGGCAGGCCTCAAGCAGCGTTGACGATCGAAGAAACGGCAGCGCCGGAGACGGCGACCACGCGTTGGACGAAGATACCCGGGGTGATGATGTGTTCCGGGTCCAGCTCGCCGAGCTCGACGATCTGGTCGACCTGGGCGATGGCGGTCTTGGCGGCCATGGCCATGATCGGGCCGAAGTTGCGCGCGGCCTTGCGGTAGATCAGGTTGCCCCAGCGGTCGCCGTTGTAGGCCTTGATCAGCGCGAAGTCGGCGTGCAGCGGCATTTCCAGCACGTACATGCGGCCATCGATCTCACGGGTTTCCTTGCCTTTGGCGAGCAGGGTGCCGTAGCCGGTCGGCGAGAAGAACGCCCCGATCCCGGAACCGGCGGCGCGGATGCGTTCGGCCAGGTTGCCTTGCGGCACCACTTCCAACTCGATCTTGCCGGCGCGGTACAGTTCGTCGAACACGTAGGAGTCGGACTGGCGCGGGAACGAGCAGACCACCTTGCGCACGCAGCCTGCCTTGAGCAGGGCGGCCAGGCCGATTTCGCCGTTACCGGCGTTGTTGCTGATGATGGTCAGGTCACGGGCACCGGTGGCGATTAGGCCGTCGATGAGCTCGGAGGGCATGCCGGCAGTACCGAAGCCACCGACCATGATGGTCGAACCGTCAGTGATGCCAGCCACCGCGCTGGTGATGGATTCGTAGGTTTTATTGATCAAGGCGAGCTCCTGGTTGTTCCTGGAGTAGAGATTGGTGAGCCACTCAGCGATTGGCGTGGTTTTGCTGATGTGAGCCATAGCGTGCCGCAAGACTGGGCGGCAGTAGAGGGGGATTGGCGGAATCGGTGCGGTTATCGAACTGTTGTGCGATATTCGGTTATTTCTACGGCCGCAAGCGGTCGCCCGAGCGCTCGGCGGCTTGCTGGAAGTACGATCGGAAGAGGGTCGACGAACATCGATCCTTGCCGAATAGATATGCGGTGCTCCCGAAATAGGCGACGTATATCTCCGCTGATGGCGTCCGGGGTTAGCCCATACGCCAGTGCGCGTGCATGAGAAGCTGTTCGGCCTATTACGGGGATCGCTTAGCGGTAGTCTTACGGGCTTGAGTTGATGCTCCCACTAGCCTGGAGTGCTCGCCCGATATTCTTCGCCGCGGCGACGGTCACGGACAGCGCTCGACGTTCAAGTTCCTCCGTGGTGCACCGCACAGCCGGCGCTGCAATGCTGATAGCGCCAACAGGGTAGCCATCGATATCCAGGACCGGAACCGCCAGGATGCGCAGGCCTTCGGCGAACAGGGAGTCTGTGATGATGTACCCATCCTTACGAATCTGCCCCAACACCTCGGACAATGGCCGAGAGAGGGATTTGCTCATGAAGGATGTGGTCGAGGATAGCTCCTTGATGCGCTCAACCTCGTGATCAGGAAGGAACGCGAGGATCGACTGGCCGATCGCTGTCTGGCAGGCCGGCACCGTTGTACCAATGCGAATGTCCACTCCAAGCCGAGTGATACCGGCCCTGACACGCTCCAGGTAAAGAACGTCTGCGCCTTGCAGCACGGCGAAGCTTGCCGCTTCACTGGTTTCGCTGACCAGTCCCCTCAACACAGGGCGAACCAGACTGCGCAGGTCCGTGTGAGCAATGGCGTGGAAGCCTAGGTTCAGGATTTTGAGGGTGAGGGAGAACCGCTTGCTCTCAGGAATTCGAGAAACATAGCCGAGGTCCACCAGCGTATTCAGCATGCGGTAAGTCGTGCCAGGATCGAGCTCGGCTTTGGCAGCGATCTGGCTCAGGGTCAGCTCGTCGCTTTCCGCTGTGAACGCCTCCAAGACTCGAAATCCTTTGGCAAGAGACTGCACTGTGCTGCGCTGATTTTTATCTTCGTCAGCGGCGGGCGTTTCGCTTTTTGTTGATGTTCTAGGAGCCATGCGCGATATCTACCTGGTGTAATTCTTGTTTTCGGAATGCGAAAAAAATCGTTCAAAAAGAATAGCACCAGGCGATCCTTCATCCCACCTCAGATTTCAGCAGCCAGACTAGTTTTCAGGTAGCGAAATGACCGCCTCCAGCCCTGCATCGTGGTTGATCAGACTGACCTCGCCGCCATGCTGACGGGCTATGGAGCGCACGATAGAGAGACCGAGGCCGACCCCGCCTGTATTACGGTTTCTGGAATGTTCCAACCGATAAAAGGGCGTGAATACCGCTTCAAGCTCGGAAACAGGGATGCCGTTTCCCCTGTCCTTCACCGAAATGTGAACATGCTTATCTGCACTGTAAACGCGGACGTCTGCGCTCTCACCGTACCTCACAGCATTCTCGATGAGATTTCGGATAGCTCGCCGCAGCGCGTCAGGCCGGCATTCCAAAATGACTTTTGAGCTGCAGGAGAAAGACACGGCCATTCCCAAGGCGACCAAGTCTTCGCACAAGCTTTCGACCAAGGTCCCTATGTCCATCGTCCTGGTTGGCTCGGTCACAGCATTGTCACGGCCGTACCCGATTGCGGCTTCAGTGATCGCCGTAATCTCGTCCAGGGTCGCCAGCATCTTGCGCTGTATCTCCGGATCCTGAATGAACTCAACGCGCAGCCTGAGCGAAGTCAACGGGGTTCGAAGGTCGTGACCCACTGCGGCCAGCATGCGCGTGCGATCATCTACAAAGCGCTGAATCCTGCGTTGCATCTGGTTAAAGGCCTGGGCGGTGCGACGGATATCTTCTGGGCCGTGCTCGCGCAGCTCCGTGTCTGAATGGCCTCGGCCCAATCTCTGGGCGGCACGCGCTAAATCTCGCAGTGGCTGGCTGATACCCCGAGCGATCAACACGGCAATCAAGGTTAGGGCCAACGCGGTGATACCGAGGGATACCAATGCTCGGCGACTAAACGGTGAGTCCGTGACCGGCTTAGCGTAAGCCGCATGTAACCAGGTGCCATCATTCAGCGGTGTGGCCACCCCCATGACATTGAGCTGCGGCAAGTAGATGAACCTGGCCGTTCGGGTAGAGGGCCATAAAGCTTCGCCTGGCACAGACCACGCAGCCGTCGCATCAATCGTTGCCGGTGGAACCTCATCTTCGCTTCGGAATTGCATTTGCAGCGTTCCCAGCGGCTGTCCATGGCTTAACGGTTCAAGCAGATGTCGGCGAGCGAACTTCCACCACTCTGAAGGCTGGCTCGGTGAAGCTGGAAACAGCCAGAACCGCTCGTAAGCGGTGCTGCTGACTTGAAGCGTCATCTGCCGTTCGTCCACGGGCATTCGGTCCAAGAGTGAAGCCAGGGAAGAGGTTCGACTCAGAAAGTCAGACTTCGCCACCTCCCTCAGCGCCCCTGCGCGCTCGTCCCAAAAAATACTGAGGGTCAGCGCTTGCGAGACGATCAGCGCCAAAAGCATGAGCCCGATGAATCTTGCGGCTAGATTAGGGTTTCGTAATTTCATGTTGATTTGGAAACCGGGTGCACGAACGCGTAGCCGCCGCCCCAATGGGTTCTGATATAAATCGGATTTTTAGGGTCCGGCTCAATTTTTCTGCGAAGTCGACTAACTTGGTTGTCGATACTTCTATCGAACGGTTCGCTAGTGCGACCAGAGACTTTGCTTAGAAGTTCGTCTCGCGTCACGATTTCACCTGGCCTTTCTAATAGCGCAGCCAGTAATCTGAACTCGGTACCACTCAGTGATACTGACACGCCGTCAGTGCCCAATAACTCTCTGAGCTTACAGTTGAGAACCCATTCGCCGAAGCGGATGGACCCCTCCACCAGGCTGGAAACACTCTCGCTGGCGGGGATGGCCCGACGGAGCAGGGCTTTGACCCGAGCCAGCAATTCACGGGGATTGAAGGGCTTTTTGAGATAGTCATCGCCCCCCATCTCAAGGCCGAGTATGACGTCTAAGTCTTCTGTGCGGGCACTTAAAAAAAGAACGGGAGTATTAGAGCGAGAGCGGATGTGTCTGCACAGGCTTAATCCATCTTCACCCGGCATCATGACATCAAGAACAATTAAGTCCGGTGACTCCTTATCTAGCAATTCTCTGAGTGCAACCCCATCAGCCACAGTTGTCACGCGATAGCCTTCTTGGGTCAGATATTGCGCAACCAGTTCGCGGATGTCCGGATAGTCATCAACGATTGCAATGTGCTGACTGGAACTCATTTGTAAACCATCTGATGTAGTCGAATCCTTTCAGCCTAAGGTACGGCCGGCGTTTTGAAAAGAGCTGAACAATCGGCCCGATACAGGTCTGATACATTTCTGACAGATTTGACAGATATCAGGTGCATAACACACACAAACCATCCCACAAGGGACAAACTTTTCACGCACCTCGGGATTTAGCATTCAGGCTCGATCAGAAAACGAGAGCCTTGAGATGAACAAGTTGAAACACGCCGTCCTGTTCGGCCTGGTTTGTTTGGCCAGTGCCCTGTCGGTCGCTGTCCAGGCCGATCCCGCCCCGTATGAGTACGGAGAGAGTTTGGATGTCGCGAAGGTCATCAAGCTGAACGAGCCAAACCCGCCGACCTGCCAGGTCGTTGAGGCCACCATGACCTACGAGGATTCTCAGGGCGCAGTGAAGACCGTTTCCTACCGTCGCCTGGCTGGTGTGTGTACCAATCGCTGATCGACCGACCTCTGCACCTCTTCCAGTTTTCGCTTAGCGCACCAGTTCTTGCGCACCTGGCGGCGATACCGCTGCCGCCTGCATCACCGTTGGAGTTTTCATGCTTGGCCTAGTCAAGACGGCACTGCACAAGCCTTACACCTTTGCAGTCCTCGCCATCCTCATTTGTATCGTCGGTCCGCTTGCTGCCTTGCGCACCCCAACCGACGTGTTTCCCGACATCGACATCCCGGTTATCGCGGTTGTATGGCAATACAACGGCCTTTCGCCGAATGGCATGGCCGGCAGGGTGATTTACACCTACGAACGTGCGCTTGGGACAACCGTTAACGATATCCAGCACATCGAATCTCAGTCGCTCCCTGGGATGGGTATTGTCAAAATCTTCTTCCAGCCTGGTGTGGACATCCGCACGGCCAATGCCCAGGTCACAGCGATTTCCCAGACGGTGTTGAAGCAGATGCCTCCCGGCATCACTCCACCGATGATCTTGAACTACAAGGCCTCCACGGTTCCGATCTTGCAGATGGCGTTCTCAAGCAGCTCGCTGTCCGAAGCTAAGATTCGAGATCTGGCGCTCAACAGTATTCGCCCTCAGCTTTCCAGTATCGAAGGCTTGGCCATGCCTTTCCCGTATGGCGGGAAGCAGCGGCAGATCACCCTGGATCTGGACCCTCAAGCGTTGGCAGCCAAAGGACTCTCCGCCCAGGATATTGGCAAGGCGCTGTCTGCCCAGAACCAGATCATTCCGGTGGGCACGCTGAAGCTTGATCGCTCGGAGTACACCGTTTTGTTGAACAACAGCCCGGTGGCTGTTGATGCACTAAACCAGTTGCCGGTGAAGACTGTGAATGGTGTCACCATCACGCTGGGTCAGGTCGCTCACGTGCATGACGGTTCGTCGCCGCAAACCAACATCGTGCGTGTAGATGGTCGGCGTGCGGTGCTGATGCCTGCGCTCAAGAACGGCGCGGTCTCGACCCTATCGATCGTTCAGCAAATCCGCGAGGCCTTCCCCGCGATGTACGAGGTCCTTCCGGACTCGCTGAAAACGTCGTTACTCGCTGATGCTTCGGTGTTCGTGAAGGCCTCTGTGGAAAGCGTGGCGCACGAGGGAATCATCGCGGCCGTGCTCACCAGCTTGATGATTCTATTGTTTTTGGGCAGCTGGCGAAGCACCGTCATCATTGCGTCCTCCATTCCGCTGGCCATCCTTTCGGCAATCGCGCTGCTGTCGGTCACCGGGCAAACCTTGAACGTCATGACCCTAGGCGGCTTGGCGCTTGCGGTCGGGATTCTGGTCGACGATGCGACCGTTACCATCGAGAACATCAACTGGCACTTGGAACAAGGTAAGTCGGTCAGGGACGCCATCCTCGATGGCGCTCGCCAGATCGTAGGGCCAGCATTCGTATCGCTGCTCTGCATCTGCATCGTGTTCGTACCGATGTTCTTGCTAAATGGTATCGCCGGCTATCTGTTCCGCCCCATGGCCCTCGCGGTCATCTTCGCGATGGGCTCATCGTTCCTGCTCTCGCGGACGTTGGTGCCGACGATGGCGCTCTTCCTGCTCAAGCCACACCAGGTCGAGTCGGGCGAAGGTCGCCACCCTGAAGAACCGTACCTGAACCACCACGAAGGCGATCACCCTCACGGTCGAATGACCAAAGGGCTTGTCGCGTTCCAGCAAGGCTTCGAAAAACGGTTCTCCGCCATACGCGATCACTATCTTTATGTGCTGCGCTTCGCCCTGGCACGTCGTCGTGTGTTCCTCGGTTCGTTCCTGGGCTGCGTACTTGCCTCATTCCTGCTGGTACCAACGCTTGGCAAGGATTTCTTCCCGGCCGTGGACGGCGGCGCCATTGCATTGCATGTCCGCCTGCCTCTTGGTACTCGGATCGAAGAAAGCGCCGCGATATTCGACAGGATCGAAGACTCGATTCGCAAAGTTATTCCTGGCAACCAGCTCGAAACCATCATGGACAACATTGGTATCCCTGCGTCGGGTATCAACATGGCTTACAACAACACCGGTACCACGGGGCCTCATGATGGTGACATTCAGATTGAGCTGAAGGAGGGGCATTCGGATACTGCTGCCTACGTGAAAGCCCTGCGCGAGCAATTGCCTACCGAATTCCCAGGCACCACTTTCTCCTTCCTGCCGGCTGATGTGAGCAGTCAAATCCTCAACTTCGGCTCTCCTGCTCCGCTGGACGTGCAGATCTCGGGGCCCAACGACGAAGCAAACCGTACATTTGCCGCAGAGTTGATAAAGCGGCTCCGGTTGATTCCGGGCATTGCTGACCTAAGGCTGCAGCAACCGACCGGTTACCCGACCTTCAAGGTCAGCGTGGACCGCTTGAAAGCTTCTCCGCTGGGTATCACCGAAGCCGATGTGACCAACAGCATGACGTCGTCCCTGGCAGGTAGCTCGCAGATCGCGCCGGCGTTCTGGCTTGATCCCAAATCTGGGGTTTCGTATGGCTTGGTAGCTGCTGCCCCGCAGTACCGGATGGATGACCTCGGCAAACTGGAGGCGCTTCCCATCACTGGCAGCGACGGGCGCACCCAGATGCTGAGCAACCTCGCCACCATCACCCGCGAGTCGAGCCCTGCAGTTATTAGCCATTACAACATCCGACCCACGCTCAATCTCTATGCCAATGTTCAAGACCGGGACTTGGGCGGCGTTGCAGCAGATATCCAGCGCGTGTTGAAAGACGCCGAATCTATACGCCCCAAGGGCGTCTCCGCTTCGCTGCATGGTCAGATCGAGGCCATGAATGAGGCGTTCAGTGGGTTGCTGTTCGGATTGGTCGGGGCAATCGTGCTGATTTACCTGCTCACCGTGGTGAACTTCCAATCCTGGATCGATCCGGTGGTAATCATTTCCGCTCTTCCCGCAGGCCTCGCCGGCATCGTCTGGATGCTGTTCCTGACCGGATCGACCCTTTCCGTACCAGCACTGACAGGGGCAATTCTGTGTATGGGTGTAGCTACAGCCAACTCAATCCTCATTGTCAGTTTCTGCAGGGAGCGCCTCGCTGTCCACGGCGACGCATTGAAAGCAGCTGTTGAAGCGGGGTTCACGCGCTTCCGCCCCGTCTGCATGACAGCGCTGGCAATGATCATCGGGATGCTCCCCACCGCACTCTCCACGGAACAGAACGCCCCACTGGGCCGTGCCGTGATCGGCGGATTGATCTTGGCGACCTGCGCAACGCTGCTGTTTGTTCCAACACTGTTCAGCCTTATCCATGGGCGCAAGGGCTCGAACGAACTTTTGATGAACGCTGGAGAATGCCCGGATGTCGCGTAATAAAACCGCCACGATGAATCCCTCGAAAAAATTCTTGGTGGGCGGAGTGGCTTTGGTCGTGATCGCCGTGGGCAGCGGTCTCGCTGTCCGTTCGCACCAAGCCAGCGCGGTAGAAGCGTGGGCTATTGCGCACGCTGAGCCGACTGTGAGCACGGTGATCGCGAGTGCCGACTCATCGGAAAAAACGCTCCGGTTACCTGCCACATTGGCTCCTTGGAGCGATGCGCCTATCCATGCTCGGGTCAGTGGCTACTTGAAGCGCTGGACAGCTGATTTGGGAACCCGTGTAAAAGCCGGCGACGTGCTGGCTGAAATCGATAGCCCAGAGTTGGACCAACAGATTGCCCAGGCGAAGGCCGACTTGGAGCAAGCGCGCGCCCAGGCAGCGATTGCCCGTCTCACTGCCTCTCGATGGCAGCGACTGTTGGCCGAGCACTCCGTGTCTCAACAAGATGCAGATGAGAAAGCGGCGGATTGCCGCTCTATCTCGGCCCGCGCTGATGCTGCCAAGGCGAACTACGAGCGACTCGTGCAAATGGGACAGTTCAAGGTGCTGCGAGCACCGTTCGACGGGATAGTTACCGCTCGTAAAACGGATGTTGGCCAGCTGATACATGCGGATAACACATCAGGCCCTGAGCTGTTCCACATGGTTGCGCTCCATGATTTAAGACTGCTTGTGCCTGTTCCCCAGAGCTACGCCACCGCGCTATCGGCAGACTTCAAAGCCAAATTGCGAGTTCCAGAGCGTCCAGGTGAAGCCTTTGATGCAACGCTGATGAGCACTGCAGGCTCGATTGATCAGCGCTCGGGTACCCTCATGGCGCAGTTCAAAGTGAGCAACCCCGGTGGCAGGCTCCTCCCAGGAGGATATGCCGAAGTTGAATTACCCGTTGGCAGTCGGCCGAGCAGCGTGGCCGTTCCCGCGACCAGTTTGATTTTCCGCAAAGCAGGGCCACAGGTAGCGGTGGTAGATAAAGCGGGTCTTGTTGCCCTTCGAGATGTGCACATAGGCCTCGACCTGGGCACTCTCTTGCAGCTGGACGCGGGTCTTCAGGCTGGCGAGCAGGTCATCGATAACCCACCAGATGGTTTGCGGGCTGGCGACAAGGTCAAAGTGGCAGAGGGAGTGGTTAACCATGCCCCGAAAGCCTGAGCTTTTGCTACTTGCCGCCCTGATCAGTGGGTGTTCGCTTGCACCCCAATACAGCGCGCCGATCGTCGATTTGCCAGCACAATATTTTGAGCCGGGGTGGCAGTCTGCGTCACCGACTGCCCCCACGGAGGCAATCGACTGGAGCCTGTTCAACGACGCCACCCTGAGTGACCTTCAAGCGCTTCTGATCCAGCGAAACCCCGATCTGCATGCGGCGCTAGCGCATTACCAGGCTGTCACTGCGTATGCTGCGGGTGTATCCGGTTTGTCTGCGCCCCAGGTGGACGCTGGCGTGGCCACCCTTCGGCAGCGACAGTCTGACAATCGCCCTTTGCGCGGATCCAGTCAGCCCTCCGTCTACAACAGCAATACGTTGGGGTTGGCCGGCTCTCTGGATCTCGATCTGTGGGGACGGCTGCGCAACGAAGCCTCGATGGCCCAAGCTCAAGCAGATGCGTCAGCAGGTGATCTGCGGGAAGCTCAGCGATCATTGCAAACACAATTGGCCATTCATTACCTCAGACTTCGGGGTATGAATGCGCAAAGCAAGATTCTGCGCGAGACGATCGACAGCTATGGCCAGGCTTTGAAGCTGGTCGAAAGCCGTTATCGCGGCGCAATTGCCTCAGAGCTCGACCTTGTTCGAGCTAAGCACCAACTCTCCGACGCCAAAGCGCAACTTGATGAGACCCTTGGTCAGCGTGCGGTAGAGCTTCACATGGTCGCCGCCCTTGTCGGATCTACTGCTGAGCAACTGAATCTGACCTTGCCTGATCCGCAACCCGAACTGCCCCATATCCCGAAAACGCTTCCCAGCGCTTTGCTACAGCAGCGTCCTGATATTTCCGCTGCTGAGCGTCGAGTCTACGCCGCCAACCGCGGTATCGGCGTGGCGCGGGCCGCTATGTATCCGGATATAGGACTGACCGCCTCGATCGGTGGGCAGACAACCGGCAGCGGAAATCTCCTGGCGGCCAGCAATCGCTATTGGGCCCTGGGTCCGTTGATCCACCTGCCGATTTTTGAAGGTGGGCGCTTGCAAGCACAGGAAGATCAAAGGGTCTCCGAATTTGATGAAGCCTCTGCTCGTTACCGTAGCACGGTGTTGAATGCGATACGCGAGGTTGAGGACAACCTTGCAATGCTCAACCACCTGGAGCAGCAAGCATCGGATGAGAACGACGCGCTCGGCGCAGCGCAGCGTGCCACGACGCTGGCCACGCAGCGCTACAAGGAAGGTGCCATCAGCTACCTGGAGGTTCTTACTGCGCAGACTCTGGACCTCGAAGCTCAGCGCAAACTGCAGAAGGTGCAGACCAACCAGATGATTCACAGCGCCCGTTTGATCGGCGCGGTGGGCGGTCAATGGGGCTCTTAAAGAGCCGCAGCGCTGGTCAAAAGCACCTCATAAAAGCGAATGGAATGTCAGAGGCAGCGAGCATGGAATAAAAGAATAAAAAATCAGTTGAAGGGCCTAGAAAAGGATGGGCCCTGAGTACTGATGGTGATATTCTATTTGAAAAGAAGAAAAAACTTTCGCAATCCGAAAAAACAAAAAGGTGCGAAGAAAGATGAAACAGATTGCTAATCTACATGCCTGCTCCAAGCGTGCCGTCTACTCAGAATCAGGCAAGCGCAGTAATGTCAGTCTCTCCGTGATTGGATCATGTCCCTCGCGTGCTACGCCCAGTTCACACCTGGGGCAAGCTGTCATTCGCACCCAATTCAATAGTGTCGCCTCTATCGTTGAAGCGCGGCACTTCGCTACTACCGGCGCTGCCCGACGTGGGCGGTTGTCACCGTTGTCAAACGACTCTTTCTATACTCCACTCAAAAAACTTCCTCGCGTTTATCGCTGCCGTCGTGGACCGGGCTATGAAGTGGTCGTTTTCGAAAAACTGATTACATAGCGTGATAAGTCAAAGCTGACAAAAAAACAGCTTTTTAGATTAACTGCGCCACTGCACTGTGTTTACCACAGCAAGCTTCTGCTCGCCCCCGAAAAACGCAAAATAATAAAAGGAAGTGCTATGTTAATGCAGCAAGTAGAGACCGAACCCTTGCCAGACAAGGTTAAAAGCCAGGCCAATATAAGCGCCAGGTTAGAGCGGCTCCCGATTACCAAGCAGGTTTTTTGGGCTCGAAACATCATCGGTGCTGCGACATTCTTTGATGGCTACACCGTCATTGCGATCGCCTACGCAATGCCGGTATTGGCTAAGGAGTGGAGCTTGAGCGGTGCGCAGATCGGCATGATCCTTTCTGCAGGCTATCTGGGCCAGCTGTTTGGTGCGCTGATCTTTGGCTGGCTCGCTGAAAAGCTCGGACGTATGAAGGTGCTGACCTTCACCATTCTGCTGTTCGTGTCCATGGACGTGGCCTGCTTATTCGCCTCCGGCGCAGCGATGATGATCGCGTTCCGGTTCATCCAAGGCATCGGCACGGGAGGAGAGGTACCTGTCGCCAGTGCCTATATCAATGAGCTGATCGGCTCGAAGAAACGCGGCAAATTCTTCCTCCTTTACGAGGTCATGTTCCTGCTGGGCTTGGTCGGAGCGGGGATAATTGGTTACTTCCTGGTCCCCATTTACGGCTGGCAAGCCATGTTCGCAGTGGGGGTTGTTCCCGCGATGCTGCTGATACCGCTGCGTTTCTTCCTGTTTGAATCGCCGCGTTGGCTGGCCTCTAAGGGCCGCTTGGACGAAGCTGATCGAATCGTCACCCGCCTGGAAAACAGCGCGGTGAAAGCTGGTAAAACGCTGCAACCACCTGTGGAGGTGCCGCAGATCCAGACGGACAAAAACGGGTTGGGGTGGAAAGAGCTATTCCAAGGCATGTACTTCAAACGCTCGTTAGTGATCTGGGTAATGTGGTTCGGTTCCTACATGGTTGCCAATGGATTAATTACTTGGTTGCCAACCCTTTATCGCCAGCACTTCAATTTGCCGCTTGAGACAAGTTTGGCGTATGGTTTCATGACGTCAGCCGCCGGTGTAGTCGCCGCAGTAATTTGCGCACTGCTTATTGACAAAGTTGGTCGTCGCCGCTGGTATATGGGGGCGTTGTTCTTGGCTGTCATCCCACTGGCGTTCTTGGCAACTACTGGCGCAAGTGCACCACTGAAGATTTTGGCCCTGGCAGGTTTGGGATACGCACTGGTACAAACAGTGACGTTCTCTCTCTATCTGTACTCGGCAGAGCTTTATCCAACTCGACTGCGCGCTTTGGGAACTGGTGTGGGTAGTGCTTGGTTGAGAATGGGTTCGGCACTGGGTCCTATCATTGTTGGCTTTACAGTTTCCGGTGTTGGTGTTCAGTATGTGTTCGGGACGTTCGCAGTCGTACTACTGATCACGGCAACAATTACAGCGTTGTTCGCAATTGAAACGAAAGGGCGGATTTTGGAAGAACTTTCGCCTTAAGCTTCAACTAGTAATTTCAAACGGCGGTACCTGACTTAGCAGCAACCTCAGAACACATCAATCTGTGTTTTGCGCCCGCGCATGCGTCAGTTGCGAAAATTAACTAAACCAGAGGTAACAAAAATGAGCACTAAAAACACCATCGACCTGAAAGGCCTCGTTCCTGCTCCAGTGACTCCGTTCACTCGTGACGGTGAAGTTGACTACGCAGCCATTCAGAAACTGGGCTCGTGGCTGGGCAGTTACGAAGGCGTAAAAGGTCTGGTTGTTTTGGGTCACGCTGGTGAAGGTACTTTCCTGACCCAGGCCGAACAGGGCCGCGTCATTCAGGCATTCAAAGAATCGGTCGGTGGCCGTTTGCCAATCATCGCCGGCATCACCGGCGAAGGTACTCAAGTCGCGGCTGAAGAAGCCAAGCGTGCCGTAGACAACGGTGCTGCTGCTGGTCTGGTGTACCCATCCCACGGCTGGCTGCGCTTCGGCTACCAGAAAGGTGCCGCCCAGGACCGTTACAAAGCCATTTATGAAGAAAGCGGTCTGCCGCTGATCCTCTTCCAATATCCAGACGTCACCAAGGCCACCTACGATCTGGAAACTCAACTGGAAATCGCCAAGCAGCCTGGCGTATTCGCGATGAAGAACGGTGTTCGTAACATGCGTCGCTGGGACACCGAGATCCCAGTAATCCGTCGTGAAGTGCCGGACCTGCAGATTCTGACCTGCCATGACGAGTACCTGCTGCACACCATGTTCGACGTAGACGGCGCCCTGGTCGGCTACGGCGGCCTGACCCCTGAGCCGCTGATCGAGCTGATCGCTGCTGGCAAGCGTCGCGACTACCCGGCTGCTCGTGCCATCCACGACAAGCTGCTGCCTGTAACCCGTAACGTCTACCACCGCGGCTCCCACATGGAAGGCACCGTGGCCCTGAAGCACGGCCTGGTGGCCCGCGGCATCCTGGACCACGCCACCGTGCGTTCGCCGCTGCTGCCCCTGGCCGAAGGCGCAGACAAGGAAATCGCTGACGCCCTGCGCAGCGCTGGCCTGGTCTGATCCCGAGCCAAGGCCAGCATCGAGCATTTTCGGTGTTGGCCTACACCTGAAACATCTACCAGGGCCCTGTGTATCAGGGTCTTGGCATCTTTCGATTCGGATTCTGATTCACACACGAATAACGATCCGTTTTCCCGGAAGGACGGCATTCGCCCGCTCAACCGGCGATGACAGGCCAACACAGCCCTTCAAAAAAAACAACAGGGGACCGGTCTTGAACACTCACGCAAATCGCAAGAGCCTCGTACTCATCATTCCAACTCTGCTTCTGCCTATCAATGTGTGGGCTGAAGGATTCGTGGAAGACACTAGCGCCACACTGACATTCAGAAACTTCTTTTTTGAACGCAACTTCACTGCGCCTGGCGTTGCTCAGAGCCATGCTCGTGAGTGGACGCAGGGGTTTATCTTTGATCTCAAATCAGGCTTTACCCAAGGCGCCGTTGGCTTCGGCGTGGATGTCTTGGGAAAGTATGCAGTGAAGCTTGACGGAGGCGCAGGGGAATACGGTGCGCTGCTGTTGCCTAAGGATGGCGATGGTGATCCAGCCGGAAGCTTCGGCAGGCTTGGGGTTGCAGTAAAGTCGAAGCTGTCGAACACCGAAGTCAAGGTCGGCGAGTGGATGCCTAATTTCCCGATCGTCACTGCAGACGACTTCAGGGCCCTGCCGCAGACTTTCCGCGGCGCTCAGATCGCTTCGCAAGAACTCAAGAACTGGTCGTTTTACGCAGGCGAGTTCACCAAAACCAGCCTTCGAAATGATTCCTCCATGGAGGACCTTTCATTTGGATCAGCGCAGTCGGACTCCTTCAAATTCCTGGGCGCTGACTACCGCTCCAGCTCTAAAAATACGACTGTCCGTCTCTGGTCGGGGGAGTTGGAAGACATCTACAAGCAGCATTATCTTGGGCTGATTCAGAAATGGCAGCTCAGCCAAACGGTATCGCTCACCTCAAACCTTGGCTATTTCTGGGGCAAGGATGCGGGGGCTGCTAAGGCAGGCGCGCTGGATAACCAGACGGCTTCCGCTCTGTTCAGCCTAAACATCGCTCAGCACTCGATCAGCATTGGGCTGCAAAATGTTTCGGGTGACACTGGGTGGATGCGCATCGGTGGGACCGGCGGCATTTACCTTGCGAACAACACCTTCAACCATGCCTTCGACAATCCTCGCGAAAGATCCTGGCAGGTCCGCTATGACCTGAACTTCGTGGGTTACGGCATTCCGGGTTTGAGCTTCATGACGCGCTATGTGCATGGCGATAACGTGGAGCTGAGAAATGTCCACGACGGTTCGGAATGGGTACGAGAGTCAGAACTGGGTTACGTGTTCCAGAGCGGAAAGCTGAAGGATTTAGCCGTGCGGTGGCGAAACTCCAGTGTCAGACGAAATTTCAATGCCAGCGACTACGACGAAAACCGTCTGATCGTCAGCTACCCGCTCAATATTTTCTAGAGGGCTGCATCACACCATGCAATTGCACGAAGCTACCGAAGTCACCGAGGTGCTTGGCCAGGCATCCGCCAATGAGCTGCTTAAAGACGGCTGGACTCTGCTCGCAATTGTCCCGAGCGCTCAATCGACTCCCTGGTACATTCTCGGCAAACGCTCCAAGCTGGTTGGCATGCAGTGTTAATGCTTGGTAAGCGTCCGGCGAACTCACCTTCCGAACTCCAGCTTTAAGGGCGATGGTGTCCGCGTATTTTTAAGCGGACGCGATCACCCTTATCGCCAGGATTTCCATGCGCCAACGAAGCTCTTATCCGAAACCGTTCAAAGCTCAGGTCGTTCAGGAATGCCTGCAACCTGGCGCAACCGTGTCCAGTGTTGCCATCAGCCACGGTATCAATGCCAACGTCATCCGCAAATGGATGCCGCTCTATCGAGATCAGCCCGCAGCGACTTCACTACCGGCATTCGTCCCGCTAAAAGCCGCACCTAAACGGCCAGCCGAAGCGTCAGTGATCATCGAGTTGCCCATAGCCGGCCAAGT
This sequence comes from Pseudomonas sp. BP8, assembly GCF_017875955.1. Classification (GTDB taxonomy): domain Bacteria; phylum Pseudomonadota; class Gammaproteobacteria; order Pseudomonadales; family Pseudomonadaceae; genus Aquipseudomonas. The sequence goes on from NZ_JAGINK010000001.1 coordinate 2,740,448, forward strand.
GATCACAGTGAAATGGCCAACCTCAGATCTCGAGGGCTGCGCGCAATTTATCCGGGCTGTCGCTCAATGATCCGCATCGATGCAATCTGGCTGGCCACCGAGCCGATGGACATGCGTGCCAGTACCGAAACGGCATTGGCCCGGGTGATCGCGGTGTTCGGTGCGGCGAAGCCGCACTGCGCTTATCTGTTCGCCAATCGCCGCGCCAACCGGATGAAAGTGCTGGTGCCTGATGGCGTGGACATCTGGTTTGCAGCGCGGCGCCTGAATCAAGGCAAGTTTCACTGGCCCGGCATTCGCCATGGCTGTGAGGTCGAACTCGACAGCGAGCAACTCCAGGCGCTGGTGTTGGGCCTGCCTTGGCAGCGTGCGGCTCAGGCCGCGTGATCAGAACGCTGTAAGCGCCGGCCATTTGGCCGGCCTGCTTGTCGTCGTATCAAGCTTGCTCTGGCACAATCGGCGGCATGACCTTCTCGCCCAACCTCGACCAGATGACCCCGGAACAGCTTCGTGCCTTGGCGGCACAGGCGTTGCAATTGCAGTCCCAAGTCGAGGCGATGGGCAGGAAGATCCAGAACGATGGAATTCTCATCGAACAGTTCAAGTTCGAAATCGCCCTGCTCAAGCGCCACAAGTTTGCCAAGCGCAGCGAGCAAATCAGCCCGGCGCAAGGTAGCTTGCTGGATGACCTGCTCGACACAGACCTTGAAGCTATCGAGGCAGAGCTGAAAAAGCTCCTCCCCGCTTCGCCACAGGCCGAGCCACGGCAACCCCCGAAACGTGCGCCATTGCCGCCACAGTTTCCACGCACGGTGATTTGTCACGAACCCGAAAACACCCAGGGCCCCTGCGGTTGCCAACTTCAGCGTATTGGTGAAGACGTCAGCGAGAAGCTGGATTACACGCCGGGCGTGTTTACCGTCGAGCAACATGTACGTGGCAAATGGGCCTGCGGTCAGTGTGAAACACTGATCCAGGCGCCGGTACCAGCGCAGGTTATCGACAAAGGTATCCCAACCGCAGGCTTGCTGGCCCACGTAATGGTGGCCAAGTTTGCCGACCACTTGCCGCTGTACCGGCAGGAGAAAATCTTTAGCCGCGCCGGACTGGCAATCGTCGCTCGACCTTGGCCCACTGGGTTGGACAAACCGGTGTGCGGCTCCAGCCGCTGGTCGATGCGCTGCGTGAAGCCATGCTGAACCAAGGCGTGATTCACGCTGATGAAACACCAGTGCAAATGCTTGCGCCGGGCGAGAAGAAAACCCACCGGGCCTATGTCTGGGCCTACAGCACGACGCCGTTTTCGGCGCTCAAAGCCGTGGTGTACGACTTCAGCCCAAGCCGTGCCGGCGAACATGCACGCAACTTCCTGGGCGACTGGAATGGCAAGTTTGTCTGCGATGACTTCGCTGGCTACAAAGCTGGTTTTGAGCAAGGCATCACTGAAATCGGCTGCATGGCCCACGCCCGTCGCAAGTTTTTCGATCTGCATGTCGCGAACAAAAGCCAGCTGGCCGAACAAGCGCTGCACTCGATCAGCGGCTTGTACGAAGTCGAACGCCAAGCGCGAGACATGAGTGATGAAGATCGGTGGCGAATACGTCAGGAAATGGCGGTACCGATCAGCAAAAAACTGCATGACTGGATGTTGGCCGAGTGCGACCTGGTGCCCAACGGATCAGCCACGGCCAGAGCCCTCGACTACAGCCTGAAACGCTGGGTAGCACTGACGCGCTACCTGGACGATGGCGCTGTGCCCATTGACAACAATCAAGTCGAGAACCAGATACGCCCATGGGCACTCGGGCGCTCGAACTGGCTGCTTGCCGGGTCGCTGCGCAGTGTTAGACGGGCGGCTGCGGTCATGAGCTTGATCCAATCGGCGCGCATGAATGGGCATGATCCGTATGCCTATCTCAAAGATGTGCTGACTAGGCTGCCGACACAGCGGGCTAGTGAGATCGGGAAACTGCTGCCGCACCAGTGGGTACCGGCCTGGCTTACGCAAGATGAGCAGGAGAAAAGGCTTATTCACTGATTAGATCGAATCGTAGCTCACAGTCAAAATTTATCAGGACGCCGCCAAGGCTGACTCCTTGACAACAATGTTTCGCTTTGAGGGAAAGGTTAATGGAGAATTACGCTGTATGGAACGCAGAACCAGTACTATTTCGTCTGGGAACACTGTCTATCCATTGGTACGGAATCTTATTTGCCACAGCTTTGGGACTCGGCTTCGCTGTGATGCGTCTAATCTACCGACAGGAAAAACGAAACGAAAAAGAGCTGGATAGCCTCCTTATCTACCTCACGGCCGGCACGTTGATCGGGGCTAGGCTGGGCCATGTGCTCTTCTATGACCCTGCTTTGTACCTATCTCATCCTTGGGAGACTTTTGCAATCTGGAAAGGGGGGCTAGCCAGTCATGGCGGGGCGCTGGGAATAGTGGTATCACTTTGGCTTTATTGCCGGCGCCATCCTGGTACTGGGTACATTTGGCTGCTAGACCGCATCACTGTACCGGCACTCCTGGGCGGTGGGTTGATTCGTATCGGCAATTTCTTTAACTCAGAAATTGTTGGCGTGTCAACTATCGTTCCTTGGGCAATTGTCTTCCCCCACATCGACCTGCTTCCCAGGCATCCGACTCAACTGTACGAGTCGGCGGTTTATATGGTGCTGTTTGCGATTTTTTGTACGCTCTACAGAACGTCTTTAATTATTCTACGTCCTGGGATGATGGCCGGGTGTTTCTTGATACTCGTATGCTCTGCCAGATTCATTTTGGAGTTTACCAAGATGCCCCAAGCGGCCTATGAGTCATCGCTGCTCAGCGTAGGACAGTGGCTAAGCATTCCGCCAATTCTGTTTGGAATCGCTCTGTCGTACCGTGCAACTACTCATAGTAAAACCTGCCCAGTTCACCCTGTTTAGGGCAGGCTGGCACCCAATGCCAGTTAGCGCTGCCAAGCACCCATGGCCAGAGCTGGCTGGAAAGGTGACTTGGCCAGACGCTTACAATGCTTGTGGGCCAAGGAGCTTACCTCGCAAATGGCATTGGGTCGAAAGCGGTCGCTTCATCAGGGCGCTCTCGGCCCTCCTTGGCTCCCTCCCTTTCGGGGTCTACTTAAATCCAGAGGTCAATCAACGCAGCGCCAATTGTCGGGACCAGTCAGCAAAGCGTATAGGTGGCATTGATAGCCGTCTCGCCTAGGCTAATTTGGAGCATGACCATCTTCAAACGTTTACAGGAGGGCTGTATGAGAGTGCGCGGCGAGGTTTACTGGAACTGGGCAGATCCCACCCTTCATCACCGAACCCACGAAGAAACACTAAGTGACGGCTCTTACCTGGACGTGCAGGTTAGGCTGTCCCGCACGGGCTCTACGCAGATGTTCATTGGAGTCTACGCGCCTTCGGGTACAGCTTTGCATGAGGAGGCATTCGATTGCCGTCTTAACGAATCCATGACACAGGCATTAGGTTGGGGCGTCCGCAGAGCACGTTCCGTAGCTAGTGGAAAACCGCTTTAGGTAAACCCTGTTGCAGAACTGGTTTTCGCTGAGCGATCCGGCGATGGAGGAAGCGTTGTACGAAATCACCTCGATGCGCCAGTTTGCTCGACTGACGCTCAGCGCACCGATTCCGGAAGACACGACGATCATGATTCCGGCACCTCCTGCAGAAACACAAGTTGGCGGCAGGCATCCTGGAAACCATCAACCACTACCTGCAAGACAAAGGCCTGTCGTTACGGCAGGGCACGATTGTCGAAGCAACAATCATCCATCCGCCCAGTTCGGCTATGTAAAGACTCGCTTTTGCGGCTGGGCCAAGAATACGGCGCAGCTGATCACGCTGTTTGCCCTGTCGAATCTGTGGATGGCGCGCCGGCAGTTGCTGAGTGCTGCGGGAGAGGTACGCCGATAGCAAGCAAGAAAGAGGGCAAAGCCCTGGTTTGAGCCGACTGGCGGCTGAAAAATTGGTCTGGCTACGTCAATGCGCTGCTCATTGCGCGCTCGAGCCAACTTGTTCGGAGTATCCCTAAGGCGTTGTTAAGCAATATGCGTCAGTTTTGCACTTTATCTAAACGCGCCTGGAACCCGCGAGTTCCGTAGGCCGGTTGCGACAGTGTTATTTGTCTAAATCCAGTCGTTCATTGTGGGGCCGTACATTCTATTTCGAAATGGTCGCTGCGCTCTGGTGTCGTTGTCACGAAACTCGCTGAATTGTCAAGATTGACTTTGGTCGGTAGAGAAAATAATCTTTGGTTTTTGAGATGATGGAATATCGCGCCAATGAAGTTGACGGATTTTAGAGAGAAGATATCCGAGGAGGATTTCGAGAGCGGATCGCTTTCTGATTTCGTCAAAGGCGATGCGCTGCCGCTGCATCTGTATAGGATTGATCTAAGTCATAAAGATTTGAAGCGCCTAAATTTGCGCCATGCATTGTTTGAACAGTGTGTGCTGGTTGATGCCGACTTTTCCTACGCCGATCTTGAAGAGTCAATTTGGAGCGGCTGTAGGCTAGGCGGGGCTGTCTTCCGCTCAGCAAGTTTATCAGGTGCGACTTTCAAAAACTGTGATGCAAATAATTCTTGCTGGCAGCGTTCTCGGATGTCCCAGGTTAAATTCGAAGGTTGCAAGTTGACTGGGGCCAACTTTAACGACGCCTCATCTCTAGGCTTGTCCTTTTCGGAGTGCCGCCTTAATAGTGCAAATTTGTCTGGGGTTTCATTCTATAAGTCAGTTTTAGATGGTCTGGACTTTAGCGAGACCGATCTTTCGGGTTGTGATTTTCGTAAGGCCACCTTCGTCAACGGTGGGAGCTTGGCGCAGGCCAGGGTGGTAGGCGCTCGATTCGATGGTGCAGATTTGAGGGAGGCCGATTTGGGCGGGCTTCGCTTGGTGGATGCCAAACTGTTCAAGGGGGCGACAATCTCCAAGTTTCAGGCAAACGTACTCCTTGAGGGGCTTGGTTTGACAGTCATCTAGGTGAGTAGTTTGATGAACCATGCAGCATGCCTGAACAGGGGGCTTCGATCCTCCGAGAGGAGCTTGCTTCAGGATGAGTTTGCGTCAAGGTGAGCTGCGGCGTGGCACGGCTGAGGGCAAGACACAGCGGCTTAGCCTGAAGTGGCGGCCGCCCCGTTAGATCGCAAGGCTTGCAAGCCGCGTCATTTGAGGCCAGAATTGAGTCTATCCCTGTTTCAGGGATAGCTGAAAAGCCTTAATTTTCAACGGCTCGGAAGGCGGATGTGAGTCTCGTTTCCCGCTCCAAATATAGATCTACAGAGTCCTATGGATTTTGTAGATCATCGAAAAAGGGCCCTTAGGGGCCCTTTTTTCGTTTCAGCGCAAACCACTGCTGAACGGGAGTATCCGGACATTTCAAGTCCAGGATTAAGCCCAGAATTGCAAAACGCCCAATTTGAAGTGCTGCTCGTCTGGGCGTCGAGTCATTGCGGGCGGCTGATCCATGCCGCCAACAAGGGTCGCCAGACAGTGCTGAAAACTTATGGCGATTACGGGGCTCACTTGACCGGTATCCGCGTTTCGGCTTTGACTTCCCTCAAGGCCAAACTCGACTGGATCGATACGATCCCGGGCTGTCGGCGCAGCACGTCTTCGACAAATTGCCCATAGCTGTCGAGGTCCTGCGCCAGCACCGTCAGCACGTAGTCCGCCTCGCCTGTGACCTTGTGGCAGGACAGCACCTCGGGCAGCGCAAGAATCACCCGCTCGAACTTTTCAGGTGCATCGGCCGAGTGGTTGTCGAAACGAACCTGGGCGAACGCCATGACATTGAAGCCCAGCTTGCGACGATCAAGGTTGGCCTGGTAATCGCGGATCACCCCCAGGTCTTCGAGGCGCTTTCTGCGTCGCCAGCAAGGCGTAACCGTCAGTGCTAGGTGCTCGCCCAGTGCTGCACTGGACAGGCTGCCATCGCGCTGCAGCAGGGTGAGCAATTGTTTGTCTACCGCGTCCAGTTCAACCGTTTGGTCAGTCTTTCTCATAACGTCGAGTTCCTTCGAAAACCTTTGCTGTCTAGCCCGGGTTTAGTGAGTCTAAAGCAAAGAAATTTCCCCTGCTTGAAGCGAAAATCTTCTACCGACAACGTCCACGGAGGATTCATTCGCATGCTGACCGTCTTCAGTCACAATCACCGCCTGCATCACGGCTCGGAACTGAAGGATGGCGCCGTCAAGCCATCGTTCGAAAACCCGCAGAGGGCCGACACCGTGCTCGCCCGGATCACCCGCGAAAGGCTCGGCGAGGTCATTGCCGAGCAACGCTTCGACCGTTCCTGTTACGTGGCGGCGCACAGTGAGCGGTACGTGACGTTCCTGGAGAACGCCTGGGCCGAATGGGCAGCGACTGGCAAGACCCATGATGCGTTGCCGCTGGTGTGGCCGGTGCGTGACCTGGCCATCGATCAGGAGCCAGGCTTCATCGACGGCAAGCTCGGCTTTTACGCCATGGATGCCGGCGCACCGATTACCGCGGGTACCTGGCAAGCCGTGCGCAGCAGTGCCGATGTGGCGCTGACTGGCATGGAGCAGATCATCGCTGGCGCGCGCGGCGTATTCGCCCTGTGCCGTCCGCCTGGTCACCACGCCGCGCGGGAGTACATGGGCGGTTACTGCTACCTGAACAACGCTGCGATTGCTGCGCAACACTGCCTGGCCCGCGGGGCCAAGCGGGTGGCGATCCTGGATGTGGATTTCCATCACGGCAACGGTACGCAAAACATCTTCTATGACCGCGACGACGTGCTGTTCGTGTCGATCCATGGCGATCCTTTTACCGCCTACCCGTATTTTTCCGGCTTCGCCAATGAGCAGGGCGTTGGTCGGGGCCTGGGGTGCAACGTCAACTACCCGTTGGCAAAGGGCACGGATTGGGCCAGCTACCAGGTTGCACTCGGCGAGGCGCTGAAACGGGTCGGGGCATACCAGCCGGACGCGCTCGTCATTTCCTTGGGCGTGGACACGTTCGAGCATGATCCGATCAGCCATTTCCGCCTGACCAGCACTGACTTCATCCGGCTTGGCGAGTCGATCGCCGGTGTGGGTGTGCCGACGCTGTTCGTCATGGAAGGTGGCTACATGGTCGATGAGATCGGCATCAACGCGGTCAATACCTTGCAGGGTTACGACGGTGTCGTCCGATAGTGCTAACGGAAACGCCCCGCCTGTTTCGGGCGGGGCGTTTCCTTCTGCATCGGCTGCAGGTTTATCGCCTCGGCGAGAGATGGATACCAGCAATCATGCAGCGCACCGATCCGCCCGCCATTTCGATGGTGGGTACATCAAGTGGCACCAACCGAGCGGAGCGCTCGATGCGTTGGCGTTGCTCCTCGTCCAGGCTGTTGAATGCCCGGCGCGAAAGGGCAAGGATTCGCCCATCGCGACCGGACAGTTCAATAGCATTGCCGGCGAACTGGTTGATCTGCTGGTTGCTCAGGTCGATCACATCCCGCCCCGATTCCATCAGCCGCAAACGCACGTCCTCGGCACGTGCCTTGTTGGTGAACGTGCCGAAGCCAACCAGCGCGAACTCGGTCGCGACGCACATCAACACGTTGGTGTGATAGATCGGCGCGCCTTGCTCATCGGCCGTGTCGAATACCATTGGTTCAAAGTTGAAGTGGGTGCTGAAACGCTCCAGAGCGATCGGATCGGCGCGGTTGGAACGTGCGGTGTAGGCCACCCGGGACAGGTGGTCGAAGACCATCGCGCCCGTGCCTTCGAGAAACAGTTCATCCTGCTCCAGGCCCGAGTAGTCGATCACGTCCTGCACGCGGTACTCGAGCTTGAGCATCTCGATGACGTCGGCACGTCGCTCGCGGCGACGGTTTTGCGAGTACATCGAGTAGATCGCGACATGGCCACCGGGGTGGGTGGAGAACCAGTTGTTGGGGAATACCGAGTCGGGGGTGTTGTGCTCACCGAAGTCATCGAACAGGTGCACGCGGACACCTTCGGCTTCAAGTCGTCCGACGGCCTGGGTCACCTCGTCGCGGGCTATCTCAGCGAGGCCCTGTGCCGCAAGGTCAGGGTTGGAGCTTTGGAACGAGTTGTCTGCAGCTGTTTCCGGGTTGGGCGTAAACGCATGGGGCCTGACCATCACCACGGCAGCGGGAGCTTGAATCGAACGCGTTGGAAGTCGCATCTGGGAATACCGATCTGTGAGCTGGGTCAAACGTCAGGCGACGCGTCGGATGTGGCGTTTGGCCGCGCGGCCACGGGTGTGGGTGAACAGGTCCTTGGGGTCGTCTTCTACCCAGGGCACCAGGTCAATCTTGGTCCCCATGCCGCGTTTTTGTGCTTGCTCGAGTACATAGCGCAGTACGGTGTAGTCTTCGAGGGCAAAGCCTACCGAGTCGAACACGGTCACCTGGCTGTCGCTTTGCCGGCCGTCCACTTCGCCGCAGAGCACGCGCCACAGGTCAACCACCGGGAAGTCGGCGGGCAGTTGCTGGATGTCACCTTCGATGCGCGTCTGTGGTTCGTATTCAACGAATACCCTGGCGTTACGCAGCACATCGGCGTGCAGTTCGGTCTTGCCTGGGCAGTCACCGCCCACAGCATTCAAGTGCATCCCAGGTTCGAGCATCTCTTGGGTGATGATGGTGGCGTAGGCCTTGTCAGCAGTGACGGTAGTGATGATGTCGACACCTTTGACGGCCTCGGCCACCGAGGCAGCCTTGCGGATCGTCAGCCCTGGATAGTCCTGCAGGTTGCGGATCAGCTTGGCCGTGGCGAGCGGGTCGGTGTCATAGGCAACGATCTCTTCGATGCCCAGGTGCTTGTGAAACGCCAGTGCCTGGAACTCGCTCTGGGCACCATTGCCGATCAGGGCCATCTTGCGTGAATTGGGGCGTGCCAGGGCTTGCGCGGCCATCAAGGACGTCGCGGCAGTGCGCAGTGCGGTGGCAATGGTCAGTTCAGACAACAATACGGGATAGCCACTGTCCACATCGGCCAATACACCAAATGCCATCACGGTGTGCAGGTCGCGCGCTGTATTAGCAGGGTGACCATTAACATACTTGAAGGCATAGCGGCTGGTGTCGGCCACTGGCATCAGTTCAATAACACCTAATTGCGAATGGCTGGCCACTCGCGCCGACTTGTCAAACGCTGGCCAGCGTTTAAAGTCTTCGCGCAGGGCGGCGGCCATTTCGCCGATAAAAGGTGCTACGCCGATGTCGTGAACAAGATCGGACATAGTAGGAACATCGATAAAGTAAGTCATGACTGTGCACCTGGTGAGTGCGTTTTCGCAGCGGAAGGGCCGCGTATACGCTTGAGATTGTTGGGCTGTTCTCCGGTATGAAAATTCTGATGAAGTATTGAGTCAATGTGAACCCAGCAGGTTGCCATTTTTACTGTCTTTCTAGACAATCTGTTCACTAATAATAGCAATATGAGTGGTTGAGTCGTCATCATGGATAATGTGGATCGGGAGCTCATCGCTCTACTGCGGGACAATGCCCGCACCCCGGTATTGACCTTGGCAAAGAAGCTGAAGGTCGCCAGGGCCACGGTGCAAAATCGCATCACCAAACTTGAAGAGCAGGGCATCATCATCGGCTACACCGTCCGCCTGCGCTCGGATGCGCTGGATCAGGGCGTCCGCGCGATCACCAGCATCGGCATCAGCGGCCATCATGCGGCCGAGGTCAAGCATTCGCTGCGCGGGCATCCCAATGTCGTCGCCATCCATACCACCAATGGCCGCTGGGATCTGATGGCAGAGTTGCGCGCGGATACCCTCGAGGCCTTTGATCGGGCGTTGAACACCATTCGCTCGATACCGCATATCGAGAACACCGAGACGAGTATTTTGCTCTCCACAATCAAAATGTAGGGGCTTTCATGCACGCGTTAAAAGCGTGTTGCAGAACACACTGTCAGGTGAACCTGTCACTTTGTAAGCATATTGATTGCCCATGAGCACTTTGTAGCGTTCCGATTGACCCCCGTGGCTGGCAAAATGAGCCCCTGTGTTATTGGCGTCTTGTTTTTCAATGGGTGGGCTACGGATTAACGATCGGAACACGTGACGCCTGTAAGGTGTGCCTTTAATGTGCATAGTTGCCGAGGCCTTGAAGTTCGCGAAGGTAGCGAACACCTGCACTAGCGTACCCATAACAGGCTGCGGTGAAGGAAGTGCCGAGGTGTTTCAGAAAAAGAATAAGAGGTCAGTTATGCATCAGACGTGCAACTCACAAGACGCAAAACCCGATGATGGTCGGGTATTAAAACGACGACTCGAAAACCGACACATACAACTTATTTCAATCAGCGGCGCGATCGGTACTGGCCTGTTCATGGGCTCGGGCAAGATTATCGCGCTGTCCGGGACCTCGATTATCCTGGTCTACGCGATCATCGGTTTCTTCGTTTTCTGCATCATGCGGGCGATGGGCGAAATGCTCCTTGCTGATCTGAAGATGGGCTCGTTTGCCGACCTCGTCCACCATTACCTCGGGCCACGCGCCGGGTATATCCTCAGTTGGTCATACTGGCTCAGTTGGGTGGTGGCTGCCGTTGGTGATGTGGTGGTCGTTGCGGGTTTTCTGCAGTACTGGTACCCCGACGTACCGACCTGGCTGCCGGCATTTGCCACCATGTTCATCCTGTTGGCCCTCAACATGCTCGCCGTAAAGGCGTTTGGTGAGGTCGAGTTCTGGTTTGGCCTGATCAAGGTGGTGGCCATCGTGTTGCTGGTGGTGACTGGGTTGCTCATGGTCGCCACGTCTTATACCTCGCCTGGCGGGGTGACCGCGTCGTTCAGCCACCTGGTGGCGCCTGGGGTGATGATGCCGCACGGTATCATCGGCTTCCTGGCCGGCTTCCAGATCGCGATCTTCTCGTTTGTCGGGACCGAGCTCATTGGCACGGCGGCAGCCGAGGCCAAGGACCCGGAAAAAACCCTGCCCAAGGCGATCAACACGATCCCTGTGCGCATCCTGCTGTTCTACATCGCGTCGCTGGTGTGCATCATCAGTGTGATCTCCTGGGCCAACGTACCGGCCAATCGCAGTCCGTTCGTGGAGCTGTTCCTGCTTGGAGGTCTGCCGGCGGCTGCGGGAATCATCAACTTCGTGGTGCTGACGTCCGCCGCATCTTCCGCCAATAGCGGGGTCTACTCGGGCTCGCGGATGCTTTACGGCCTGTCTCATCAAAACCAGGCGCCTAGCGCATTCGGACGCTTGTCAGGGTCGGGTACGCCGGTCAGGGCGCTGATGTTCTCTGGTGTCTGCATGGCCATTGCATTGACGCTGCTGTTCGTGATCCCGGATGTGATGACCGTGTTCACCTTGGTCTCGACCATTTCGGCAGTAATGATCATCGTTACCTGGTCGCTGATTCTAATGTCGTACTTCGCCTACCGTCGGGAAAATGCCCAGGCCCACCAGCGCAGCACGTTCAAGCTGCCAGGGGGCAAGGTCACCGCAGCGTTGTCGCAGCTGTTCCTGATCTTCGTCCTGTGCCTGCTGGCGCTGGAGCCTGATACCCGTTCGGCGCTGTATGTGATGCCGCTGTGGTACATCGGCTTGCTGCTGGCTTATCAGCGCCGTGCGCGAGCCAGCGCTCGCCAAGTGGCGGCACGTGCTTCAACAGTTTGACTGACAGTAACTCATCGCTAAGAGGGGAGGTGTGTGTGAGCTCATCGACGGCAGGTATCAAGCTTGATGCCGCTACCCGGCAACGGATCAAGCTTGCTGCTGGTTCGCTGGATCGAACGCCGCACTGGTTCATGAAGAAGGCCGTGCTCTACTGGCTTGATAGCGTTGAGAACGGCTCGGGCGCAGCACAGATGCTGGTTGACTCCGACCTCAAGGCAGACGATTTGCACAACAGCGTGCGTAATCGAGAGCAGCGTGTGAACCTCGAGTAGCTCTGCGGGTAGATCGATATGAAGGTAGCGTCCAATTGTGGGCGCTATTTTTTTATTACCGATAGGAATTGGGTAGTGGACGCGCATGCAATCAGACAACTGCTCAGTAGCCTGTTAGGCAGCACGCACATCCACCGCCTAGGGTCGACTTTGCGTTTTACTTGGCGGTGGACATCTGGGCCCTTTTCGTTTCAGCACTCAGGCCGTTGAGCAGCCCTGCGTATTAGCGCACGCTCGCCCGTACTTTTTCGCGGAAGCTGTTTTCGTAGCCGTCCTGTTGCCTGACCTGCTCGGCCAAGGTCGGGATCGCGCTGCGTGCAATGACAATGATGCCGTCGCGGTCACCGATGATGGCGTCGCCTGGGTAGCAGACGACGTTGCCGCAAGCGACCGCAATGCCCACCTGGCCTGGGCCCCACTTCGATGGGCCGGCTGGGTTCACTGCCCGGGCGTACACCGGCAGGCCCATGCTGTTCAGTTCTTCAACGTCCCGCACCGCGCCGTCAATGACTACCGCTGCGACCTGCTTGGCCAGGCATATCTCCCCCAGCAGGTCGCCGAATACAGAGCGGTTCACTTCGCTGTTGCCGTTGATTACCAACACATCACCAGGCTGGGCCTCATCCAGCGCTCGGTGAATGGCGAGGTTGTCACCTTCGCGGGTATTGAGCGGCAGGATGGTGCCAAAGAAGCTCGGCTTGCCAGCGGTGTGACGAATGGCCGAGGCCATCATGCCCATGCGCTGGAGTACGTCACCGATGAGCGCTACTGGGTAGTGCGAAATCTCTTCAATCAATGACAGGTCGGCTCGCGCCCAGTTTGTGTTAACGCTGATCGACTCATCGGACACATTGATGAACATTGGATGCCTCCACTTACGAAAAATGACTTAGCTGAATGACTTCGGCGCAGGCTTGTTGACGGGATGCGCAGGCGCTTCACCGTTCAGCACAGCGGCAATCGCCTCCAGTGCACTCATGCCGACGCGCATCAGCGATTCGTCGGTCTGTCCGGCAACGTGGGCGGTCACGATCAGGTTGGGCGTATTGGCGATGTCGGGAGTGGGATGATCGAACGGGTTGATCATGTCGATGTTCTCTGCGTTGAGCACATCCGCACCTGCGCCGGCGAGCTTTCCGCTGTTCAGCGCGTTGATCATCGCTGCTTCGTTTACCACGCCACCGCGGCTGGTATTGATCAACATCGCGCCATCTTTCATCTTGGCGAATTCACGCGTGCCGAGCAGGTTGCGGGTGGTGGCCAGCAGCGGCACGTGCAGGCTGACTACATCGGCAGTGGCCAGCAGGGTGTCGAAGTCTACCCAACGGCTGTCCGAGCCTGGATCGATTGCAGGGTCGGTGAAGATCACCTTCATGCCAAAGGCTTCAGCAACAGGTGCAACGCTAGAACCAATATTGCCGAAACCGACCAGGCCCAAGGTGCGGCCTTCAAGCTCGATGCCGGTAAGCGCAAGGCGGTCTTGTGCCCAGTTGCCGTTGCGGGTCTGCTCGCTGGCCATCGGCAGTTTGCGGCACAGCGACAGCAGCAGAGCGAAGACGTGTTCGATCACGCTGCGCTGGTTTGCGCCTGGCGTGTTGGTTACCCAGACGCCATGCGTTTGCGCAGCCTGGTAATCGACATTGTCATAGCCCGCGCCGTGGCGGGCGACGATGCGCAGCTTCGGCGATGCAGCGATCATTTCAGCGCTGATATGACCGCCACGCAAAAACACGGCATCCACCTGGTTGCGGACCTCGTCATAACCAACGGCGTTGGAGCCATAGCCAAGACAAACCTCACCCAGCTCAGCAAGACGAGCAAGCACAGTCGGGTGAATAGGGCTCGTGACGTAGATAAGCGACATGTTGTTGTACTCAGGAAAATTGATGTTTGTTGTCGTCGGCGTCAGCTTGGTTGCGGACAGTCCACAACACGATCAGGCCGAGAACACCGGCGCCGCAGAGGATGAAAGCAGGTGCCATCTGATTGCCGGTGGCGCCGATCAACCAGGTCGCCATGAACGGCCCTATGCCACCGCCGATCACAGCACCGACGCTATGGCCGAATGCGACTCCGGTGTGTCGAACGTGGGTCGGGAAGAACTCCGGCATGACCGAGTAGGTACCCGCCAGGCACAGGGCGTACGGCACCATGCCCAGGGCCAGGCCAGCCATGGCCAGGCTGACTTGCCCTTGCTGCATGAGCATGAAGGACGGCACGGAGAGCACCGCGTAGCCCAGGTAGGCCAGGCGCAGCACGGCTTTGCTGCCGATGATCGAACCTAGCTGGCCAGCCAGGGGAATCATCAAGGCCGCGAAGCTGACGGCAACCAGGACGATGGTGGAGGCTTGGCCTTTCGAGTAGCCGAGGATGGAACTGAAGTACGCGGCAATGAAGACGGTGCCGATGTAAGTACCGATGTTTTGCACCATGGAGATCATCATCACCTTGGTCAGCGGGCGCATGTAGTCACGCACGAGTTCGGCGAACGGCGCGCTCTTTGACTCGTTCTCTTCTGCTTTTCTGGATTCGAATTCCGGGCTGTCCTCGATGCCCAGGCGCATCCACAGGCCGATGATGCCCAGCGGCAGGGCAAGCAGGAACGGCACCCGCCATCCCCATTCAGCCATCTGTGGATCAGTCAGCCATGCGGCTGCCAGGCCGGCGATCGCGGCCGCCAGGCCTTTACCGAACTGCGCGATCGACGGTAGGAAGGAGATGTACAGCGAACGCCGGTTGGCCGGCGCCCATTCCCGAATGTAGCTGGCTGCACCGCCGATTTCGCCACCTGCCGAGAAGCCTTGGAGCATGCGCAAGGCGACCAGGAGGATAGGTGCCCAGACGCCGATCTGTGCGTAACCGGGCAGCAGACCGATCAGCGTAGCGGCGATACCCATCAGCGTGATGCTGGCGATCAAGCTCGCGCGACGCCCGACTTTGTCGCCAAGCCAGCCGAATGCGACCGCTCCGATAGGGCGCACGAGGAAGGCAGAGCCGAACACCAGAAAGGTGTTGAGCAGGCCAGTCGTTGGGTCGTCGGAGGGAAAGAAGACCAGCGCCAGGGTCGCAGCGAGGTACCCATAGATACTGAAGTCGTAGTACTCAACGAAGGTACCGAACACGGCAGCGGCGGTGGCTTTCTTCGCCTTGGTCCTACGCTCGGCTGCAGGCTCAGGCATGGCGACGGACTCCGTCAGCGTATTGTTGTTATTCATAGGTCACTCCAGCTTATAGGTCACGCCCAAGTTAAAAAATGGGACGGCGTCCTGTTTTGTTTTTTGTAGGATCCTCGTGGAGTGCGTGGTTGTCAACTGGGTGATGATTGCCACGGGCCAGGCATCAGGCTCAAAATGGAGGCCCCGAACGCTTGCAAGTAACCTGAAATGCCCAACGCATCCCTTGAAATCCCTGGCGCTAAAGCTCCAGCTGCCACCTCCAGCCATGGACGCTTGATCGAGGTCCTGGACGCCTTGGTCAGACGAGCGGAGGGCGAGCCCTGGGGGGTGAGGGAGTTGGCCAGCGAGCTGGACGAAAGCCGGAGCACGATCAATCGGATCCTGACCGCATTGGTCGATCGCGACTTCGCCGTAGAGGAGGGGGTGGGTAAATATCGGGTCGGGCCGCGTTTCAGGGTGCTCATGCTCGCCCTGAGTAACCGCAGCGCGTTGCTGAGCGCCGGCAGGCTCCTTCTGGACGGGTTGGCAGGGGTCGCCAAACAGGCGGCCTTGCTCTCGGTCTATGCCCCGCACTTGAACGGCTATTACGTGCTCTACTGCGGGGAGGCCCAGGCCACCCTGGCATTTCGCCCTCAGATCGGTTCGGTCTACCCGTTGGGCTTTGGCGACATCGGCCGTAGGTTCAGTGACTTTTTGCAGCACACGCCAGGCAACGATTCTCAGTGCACGTCCAGTAGGGTGATGAACCCGGTTGCACCGATAGCAGAGTATGAGTTTCCTCCTGCCGTTGCGTGTGTGACCAGGCGCTTGAGCCAAGGGCTGATCATCACGGTTTCACTTCACGATCTGGGCGGTGAAGACACGAAGAGGGCACCGGCCTCGATTGAGAAGGTCGAGGCTGTGGTGAGTGAGCTCGAGCGCCTGCTGGTTGAGCATTGCGGGGGCGAGCAGCATATTAGCGCTGACGATGACAGCTCTACCGTTGCTCGGCTCGAGGGGCTGTTGCAGATTCTTTGCGCTGCGCCGAATGGGTATCTGTGCAGTTCCGGCATCGCATCGGAATTACACTGCAATGCCGCAACTGCCCGGAAAATTGTTGAGTCCGCCTCCCAGGCAAGCCTGGTGTTTGCCAATGGCAAGGCGCTTTACCCAGGCGCACGCTTGTATCAATGGGCCGCGCAGCTGAACAACAAAACGTGCACGACTGCCAAGTTGTGCCGAGGCGTCATCGAGTCCTTGGTCAAGGAAACCGGCGAAACCGTCGCGTTTTTGGGCTTTGACGCCAAAACAGCAAAAGCCCACTTCATCGAGGTTGTGCAGGGATGGCGACCCATTCAGTACACGCTCGAAACGGGCGTCGATGTACCGCTCTATGCGGGGGGCGCCGGCAAGGCAGTGTTGGCTCACCTGGCTCCGAGCTTTGCTGACGGATTGGTACTGAAACAACTCACCGATGCCACTATCGTATCCCATGAGGCGCTTCAGGCAGATCTGCTGGCTATCAGAGAGCGTGGCTGGTCGGTGGGTGATGGCGAACGGGTACTGGGGGCCTTTGGTATTGGTGTGCCGTTCTTCGTTGACGGTCAGGTGGCGGGATCCCTTTCGGCGACCATTCCTCAATATCGAAAGCAGGATTGCGATGTGCCTGGGTTAGTAGAAAGCATGAAGCTAGCGACGCAACGTATCGGGCGTTTGCTTTCGCTTGGGGATTCCATTCTGGACGCCTGACGTGAAGGTATAAGGAAATTTTAGTCCAATCTAAGGTTTGGTAGGGTGTCTCGACGCTTTATGACTGGCTGCATACGTATCCATAAATTCGGCGGCGGCAATCGGCCGCCCAAAAAAGAAACCTTGGAATGCGTGACAACCCATTGCCTCCAGGCATTTATATTGTTGCTGAGTTTCAATCCCTTCTGCGGTGGTGGAGATGTCGAGGATTTCAGCAATTTCTATTATTTTTCGGATGAGCTGTTTTTTTCTGTTGTCATGTTCAATGCCATGAATGAATGACCGGTCAATCTTCAACTCATCCAGTGGCAGCTCGCGTAACAAGGACAGCGAAGAGAAACCTGTACCGAAATCGTCCAGTGACCACAAAACACCTTGTTGGCGGAGCGCTTCCATTGTCGATACGATGGATTTCAGGTCGCCAGAAAAGACGGATTCGGTGATTTCCAGGCACAACCTGTTTGCCGGGGTATCGGACGCTTCAAGAATCTTCCGGACTTCCTCTACAAAGGTTGGAGAGGTGAGCTGCAGCGGACTGACATTTACCGACAACTTCCACTGGCTAGCACCTTCTAGGCCAGACCAGTATTTCAGAAGCCTGCAGGATTCTTCCAATACCCTGAGGCCCATATCATGTATCAGGCCTGTCTCTTCGGCTACCGGAATGAACTCTGCTGGCGATTGCATACCGTAACCCGGCCTGTTCCAACGCAGCAGCACTTCGGCGCCAATGATTCGACCTTCAACAGAGACTTGTGGCTGCATATACGTGCACAGTTCATTTCGTGCCACGGCACGTGCCAACGCTGTATGCAGTTCTACCTTGCTTTTGAGGTCGTCACGGAAAATGGCCAATACGCCAATCGTCAGTGCCATGGCCATAGCACTATTCAAGATGTGGCCAAGCGCACTGATCTCCTGCGGGAAAAGCGTTATCTCTGTAAAGCCGATTATGCTATTTGCAAAAAAAGCGACGCTCAGAAAACAGGTGGTGGGGAACAGCCAGCGCAGGTAGAGGTTGCTGTAGCGAAACAATAACAACGAGGCGACACCAAGCGGTATAAAAAATAGGTGTGCTGACCTGGGCCCGGCTGCTGTTGGTGCATCAGCTAGGCTGGCGGTAATTGTAATGAGCATCAGAAGATGAGCCAATGCACCCAAGGAAAACTGTTTTTGTCTGACTGAAAGGTACAGGCATGCCACGCCAACCAGCACGACCGCGAACAGCAGAGCGGTTAGTAGGCTCATGGCGTTTGTGGCGTAGTAGGCGCCCCATGCCAGACCGTGGACAATACACGCGAGTCCGCTGAAGCGCAGTAGTAACTGAGTCCGGGGCCACTGCAAACTATCAGGAAACTTTTTGGTCACCCATCGTTTACTGGGTTGAGATAATACGCTTTTCACGTTAGCCGGTTCCATCTGCTAGTAGTGTGCTTTGTCCATTGCTGCTATGGCATATTGCCAAGTGCGGTTGTTCTATCGGCTCAAGGTATTGAGGTGATCAGTAGATCTATAGGTTGTACTTGCACCCTGTGCGTGAGTGTTCAGGCATTTTTTGACGAGTGGACTGCTCATCCCACCTATCGGCTAATTGGCAATGATAGCAAACGTTTGCCTGTACTTCATAATCGCCTGTTCGGGTACTTGTATTAACTTGACCAGTTGATCAGTTAATGGTGTGGGAGGCATGTTCCATAGGGTGCATGCTGATAAGAGAGAAACTTAGTTCGCTCAGTAGCGAACTCGACAGCGGCGGAGGCGGGTGGTGCAACCCATCACCCGTCTTCGCCCACTCACTCAGAAGTCGGCCTTCATCCCGCTTACCCATTCGGTGTTCTGGGGCACGCTGGCCTACACGCTGATCGGAGGTACTTTTGTCGGCACTGTCATGACCTTGGTGTTCCTGCCCGCGATGTATTCCATCTGGTTCAAGATTCGCCCCGATGACCAGGGCAGAGAGACAAAGAGACTGACGCCGTAGGCGGGCATCGGTGAACGGCCCTCCCACAGACCTACCGAGGGCAGACTTCCCGACGACCCTGCGACAATGCTGCGGTTGACAACGCCAAGAAATACTTTGTTACTTATTTGATAGCCTGCTATCATTTTCCCTCATGATGTACGACATCATTCAAGTAGATGGCTTCGCCAATGGCGTGGCTCGCC
Source organism: Pseudomonas sp. BP8 (assembly GCF_017875955.1). Classification (GTDB taxonomy): domain Bacteria; phylum Pseudomonadota; class Gammaproteobacteria; order Pseudomonadales; family Pseudomonadaceae; genus Aquipseudomonas. The sequence goes on from NZ_JAGINK010000001.1 coordinate 2,759,433, forward strand.
CAGCACGCCGTCTCACGTAGCCAAAAAACAGGGGCATAACCCCGGCGCTGAACCGTGGATCTCGCTCAAGCCAAAGCCTGTATCAGCCGCAGGGCGCCAAGCGCAAGGCAGGTTGGCCGAATGGGCGAGTCACGGGGCTTTTGTGATTAGTCATAGGTAGACCTGTATGTTGTTAGCCAAACAAACCTCGCGAAGGAAGTTTCTGCTTTCTTCCCTGATAGCTTTGCCCGCCATGGGTATCGCGGTTAAAGGGCTGAGCGCCGCCGCTGCGGCAGAAATGGTTGCTCCCAGCCTCGAAAGCTACACCCCGACCTTTTTCACCCCGGCTGAATGGACCTTCGTCCTGGCCGCGTGTGATCGCCTGATCCCAGCCGATGGCCGGGGGCCGGGCGCGCTGGAAACCAATGTGCCGATCTTCATTGATCAGCAACTGGCGGGAGACCTGGGGAGTGAGATCTACCTGGAAGGCCCATTCGACGTAGAAGCGCCCGCTACCATGGGTTACCAGTTGCCGTACACCCCGCAGGAAATCTACCGAAAGGGCATCGCCGCGCTGGAAAGCTGGTGCCAGTCAACCTACGGCCAGCACTTCGCGTTACTGGCGCTCAAGCAGCGCGATGAGGCGCTTAAACAGCTGCAAGCGGGCCAGGTCGATTTTGCCGGCCATGGCGAACGTGTGCTCAAAGCGAAGCTGTTCTTCAGCGAACTGCTCAACCATAGCCGCCAAGGTTGGCTCGCCGACCCGATCTACGGCGGCAACAAGGGCATGAAGGCGTGGATCGCCATCGGCTTTCCCGGTGCGCGCGCCAGCTATCTGGAATGGGTAGCTCAGCACAATGTCCCTTACCCCCTCGGCCCGGTCAGCCTGACCGGTCAGCGCGGTTGACCCCTTCGCCCTGCGATACAGCATTAAAGGTTTTATATGGCACAGATTACCAATGACGAAGTCGATGTAGCCGTCGTCGGCCTGGGTTGGGCCGGCTCGCTGATGAGCATCGAGTTGGCCCAGGCGGGCCTGAAAGTGCGCGCATTCGAACGCGGTGAAGACCGCAGCAATGCCGATTTCGCCTATCCCAAGCCGGCTGACCAGTACGCTTACGGTGTGCGCAACAAGATCATGGTCACGCCCAAGGACGGCGCCTTGACCGTACGCCACAACCTCAACAGCACCGCGTTACCGACCCGCCAGTGGGGTGCCTTCGTGCCCGGCACTGGCGTGGGTGGTTCGGGCCTGCACTGGACTGGCGTACTCATCCGGCCAACACCTACTGACATCAAGCTCAAGACCTACGCCGATCAAGCTTATGGCCCCGGCATTCTGCAAAGCGACATGCAGATCCAGGACTACCCGTTCACCTGGGACGAAATCGAGCCTTACCTGGACAAGTTCGACAAGATCTGCGGCTTGTCGGGCAATACCGGTAACCTGGGCGGTCAGATTCTCGTGGGCGGTGACCCGTTCGAGGGCCCGCGCTCCAACCCGTTCCCGTTGCCGGCGCTGGAAGACACGCTGAACAACAAGATGTTCGCCGAGGCTGCGCGCAAGCTTGGCTACCATCCGTTCCCCAATCCGTCGGCAAACGTCTCGCGGGCCTGGAAAAACCCCTACGGCAATCAGATCGCACCGTGCAACTACTGCGGCTACTGCAGTAAATACCCGTGCTTGAACTATTCCAAAGCCTCTCCGCAGACTGCGGTGATGGATGCGCTCAAGCGCATGGACAACTTTGATTATCGGGTCAATGCCAACGTGCTGCGCGTTGAGTTGCATCCGGACAGCAAGACCGCCAAGGGCATCACCTACGCCGATGCCCAAGGCAACGAAGTGTTCCAGCCGGCCAAGATCGTCGTGCTGGCGGCCTTCCAGTTCGTCAACGTGCGCCTGATGCTGCTGTCGGGCATCGGCCAGCCGTACAACCCGGTCACCGGCAAGGGCACTATCGGGCGCAACTATGCGTTCCTGAGCAACGGCGGGGCCACGCTGTTCTTCAAGGACAAACACTTCAACCCGTTCGCCACCGCTGGCGCTAGCGGGCAAATGTTCAACGACGTTTCACCTGGCAACTATGACGGTCCGGCGCTGGGCTTCATTGGTGGCGCCAAGATTCACAGCTCCCAGGCCACCGGCACACCGATTGGCACCGCACTGCCCAGTGGTACTCCCGAGTGGGGCCAGGGCTGGAAGGAGGGCATGCAGGAGTGGTACGGCCACTCGATGAAAGTCAGTATCACCACCAGTTGCATGTCGTACCGCGACCATTACGTCGACCTCGATCCAACCTACAAAGATCCATGGGGCCAGCCGCTACTGCGTATCACCTTCGACTGGAAGGAGAACGAGCTCAAATTGCAGCAGCACCTGCGCAAGATCGTCTTGGACGTTACCAAAGAACTGAATCCCGACAGCTACAGCGAAAGCTTCTTGGGCATGGACTCGCACTGGGACATCACCAAGTACGTCTCCACCCATAATGTCGGCGGCGCGGTCATGGGTGACTCGCCGCAAACCAGCGCGCTCAATCGCTACCTGCAGAGTTGGGACGTACACAACGTGTTCGTGCCAGGCGGCAATGCTTTCCCGCAGAACTTCCAGGCCAACCCCACTGCGCTGATCGGCGCGCTGACTCTGTTTGCGGCGCAAGCGATCAAGGATCAGTACCTGAAAAACCCCGGCCCGCTGGTGCAGGCATGAGGAGCGCGCCGATGAAAACCAAATCCCGTTGCGTTCTGCTGGCCTTGGCTGGCGTGGCCTTGGTTGCTGGCGTGCTGGCATGGATGGTCGCCGGTTTGCTCAACCGCGCTGGCGATGCCGATGCCAAGCTGACCCAGGCCATCACCCCAGCCTTGATCGAGAAAGGTGCCTACCTAGCACGCGCCGGAGACTGCGTGGCTTGCCATACCGGGCATGTCGACGGCAAGCCATTCGCCGGCGGGCTGGGCATCGCCTCGCCGATCGGTACCATCTACTCGACCAATATCACCCCCGACAAGAAAACCGGTATCGGAGAGTGGACCTACGGCGAGTTCGAGCGTGCCGTACGCCGCGGCATTGGACATGATGGCAGCGCGCTGTACCCGGCAATGCCATTCCCGTCCTATGCCAAGGTTACAGACGACGATGTGCAGGCCCTGTATGCCTACTTCATGCAGGGTGTGGCGCCGGTCGAGCAGCCGAACAAGGCCAACGACGTTCCGTGGCCGCTGTCGATACGCTGGCCACTGGCGTACTGGCGCAGCCTGTTCTCGCCGGCACCCGAGGCCAGCTCGGTTTCTGCAAGTGAAACGCAGATCGCCCGAGGCGCGTACCTGGTGCAAGGGCTCGGCCACTGCGGCTCTTGCCACACGCCGCGTGCACTGACCTTGCAGGAGAAGGGACTGGACGAATCTGCGTCCGGCTACCTGACCGGTACCGAGCTCAACGGCTGGAGTGTGCCGGCCCTGCGCGGCATGCCGCACTGGAGCGAGGAGGAGCTGGTCGAATACCTGGGCACCGGGCGCAATGCCAAGGCCTCGGTCGCCGGCGAGATGACCGACGTGATCGCCAACAGCACCTCGCACATGAGTGATGCCGACCTGCAGGCCATGGCGATGTACCTGAAGTCGCTGGCGCCAGCCAAAACACCGGCGTACCAGCGGCAGACAGAGCGCAGCGCTGCGACAGTCGCCAAGCTGACCGCTGCCAAGGACCTGACCTTGGGCGAGCGGCTGTACATCGACAACTGCGGGGCCTGTCATTTTGTTTCTGGTAAAGGTGCAGAGCGGGTGTTCCCCCAGCTGGATGGGGCTTCGGTGGTCAATGCCGATAACGCCGAGGCACTGCTCCATGTCATTCTGGCCGGCGCGGCGACGCCTTCGACATCGCGGGCACCGTCTGTGCTGCCGATGCCCGGTTTTGCCGAGCGGATGGACGATGCGGAGGTAGCCGAGCTTGCGACCTTCCTGCGTCAAGGTTGGTCCAACCAGGCATCGGCAGTGACCGCAGAACAGGTGCGCCATGTGCGAACTGCAATGGCCGAGCACCGCTAAGGTCTGGCTGTTGATTGCAGGGGCGGCTCTCGGGCCGCTCTTCTTGTTACTGACCCTGCCTGAGCCAACTGCCTTCGCGCAAGTATCCCTAGTGTCCTTGGATTGATCCGCAGGCTCCCCCGCGTCGTTCACAGCGTGCGCCGCGCCGCTCTCAGAACAAGCTACCTGAGGCAGTGCCGGATAATCGCCTGGCGTCCAGTCCATACCCGCATCGGACTGTTTGCAGTGTTACCGATAAAACAACAAAAACCTGCAAAAAAACACGAATGGGTGCTCACTCATGGCGACAGAAAACAACTCGGAAGCGCTCGCGCTCGGGGTAACCGACCCCTCTAAAACGGAAGAAGCACGGCAGGATCGCCACCTCGAAGGCAAGATCGACTGGGTCGTGTTCGGCATTACCAGCCTCATGGCAATCGCCTTCATTGTCTGGGGCTTTGCCAGTCAGGCAAGTCTGGCCGCCAGTGCGTCTGCGGCGCAATCCTGGGTCATCATTCACTTCGGCTGGTTCTTTGTTCTGACATCGACGTTGTTTGTCGTCTTTGTGCTCTGGCTGGCGGCGAGCCGCTACGGCAGGATCCCTCTGGGGCGTGACGGCGAAGCGCCGGAGTTCCGCACGGTGTCCTGGGTTGCCATGATGTTCAGTGCCGGCATGGGCATCGGCCTGATGTTCTTCGGTGTCGCTGAGCCGCTGTCGCACTACATCACGCCACCGCCCGGATCGGCCGTTGGCCAATCAAACGAAGCGATGCAAGTGGCGATGGCCACCACGCTGTTCCACTGGACCCTGCACCCTTGGGCGATGTACGCCATTGTCGGTCTGGCTATTGCCTATGGCACCTTTCGACGCGGGCGTTCACAGCTGGTCTCTACCGCATTCCGCCCGCTGATAGGCAAACATGCCAATGGCCCGCTGGGCCGTGTTATCGACATGATGGCCATTTTTGCCACCCTGTTCGGTTCTGCCGCTTCCCTTGGGCTCGGCGCCCTGCAGATTGCCGGCGGCCTCGAATACAACGGCTGGATCGACAGCCCCGGCAAGGTCTTCTACCTGACCATTATCACCGTGTTGACCATCGCCTTTGTCGCCTCTGCAGTGTCGGGGATTGGTAAAGGCATCCAGTGGCTGTCCAACATCAACATGATTCTGGCGCTGACCCTGGCAGTGTTCGTCTTCCTGGTCGGGCCAACGCTGTTGATGTTGAACCTGTTGCCGACCTCAATCGGCGTCTACATCAAGATGCTGCCAGAGATGATGGCGCGCACCAGCGCAAGTGGCGGGCCGCAGATGGACAGCTGGCTGGCCAGCTGGACAGTGTTCTATTGGGCCTGGTGGATTTCCTGGACGCCCTTCGTCGGCATGTTCATCGCCCGCATCAGTCGCGGGCGGACCATCAGGCAATTTGTCAGCGGCGTGTTGCTGGTACCGAGCCTGGTCAGTCTTATCTGGTTCACATTGTTTGGTGGCGCCGGTATCGATGCGGTGCGCGAGGGCAGTCTGCTGCTGGTGGACGGGGTGGTGAACAGCAATGACGCGCTTTACGACCTGCTCAACGGCTACCCACTGGCGTCGATAACGTCGGTGTTGGTCATGGTGCTCGTGGCGATTTTCTTCGTCTCGGGTGCGGACGCCGCATCGCTGGTAATGGGCACGCTCTCGGAGCGTGGCACGACGCAACCGTCTCGGCGCACCGTGATTTTTTGGGGAGCGCTTACCGGTATCGTTGCGGCGATCATGCTGGCGATCGGTGATCCGGCAAACCCAGGCGCGGCCCTTACCGGCTTGCAGAACCTGACCATCGTCGTGTCGCTGCCGTTTGTGGTGGTGATGGTGTTTCTCTGCCTGGCGCTGTATCGCGATCTGCGCAAGGACCCGTTGATGTTGCGTCACCTGCGCGGCAGCGAACTGATAGAGAAAGCGGTGCTGTATGGGGCGGTGAAACATGGTGAGGAGTTCTACATCGTGGTTCAGGAGACGAAGGCAGGGGCCAAGCCGGTGAGGGCGAAAGAGGAAGTCTCTGAGTCTTGATCCGCTGCCTTCACTATCATGCATTACGTCCGCCCTGTACTAGTCGCGCGCGCGGCGATCCTGCAAGCTGATGCGCACCTGCGCTGCGTCAGTCGATTAGGGAATACGCTTGCCACTCTTCAGTCAGTTGATACTCATATCGCCTAGCGTCACGGCCTACGCGCTCGGCTGCGTGTTTATCGCAGCCATCGCACGGGGCTTTTCCGGGTTTGGATTCACCTTGCTGGCGATCATGTCGCTGTCATTCGTGATGCCGCTGGCGATGATCGTCCCCGCGATGTTCGTCCTTGAAATCGCAGCGGGTGTGCGCTTGCTTCCGGTTATCTGGGGCAAGGTGCATTGGGCCTCGATTCGTGTGCTGGTGGTCGCGTCGGTGCTGGCCACGCCGCTAGGAGCGTACCTGTTGGTGAAGATACCGGGCGAAGTCATAAAGGTCGTGTTGGCTTCGCTGATCGTGCTGTGCTGCGCGGTGTTGATCTCAGGTTTCAAACTGCGGCGAATGCCATCAGCACTGCAAACGGCTGCTACTGGCGCAGGCGCTGGGGTGCTGAATGGGGCACTGGGGCTCGGTGGGCCACCCGTTATCGTGTTTTTCCTCGGTTCACCCTTGGCCTTGGAGGCGGGGCGGGCGTCGATCATTGCGGCATTTCTGGCGATGGACGTTGCTGCGTTGCCCGCGTTCTGGGCGATGGGCCTGTTCAGCCGGGAATCACTGCATCTGGGCCTGATGAGCCTTCCGGTGCTGATGGCCGGGGTCAGTGTCGGGGCTATCTTTGCCAAGCGAACGAGTGAAGACCTGGCGCGCAAAATCATTATCGCGATGCTGTTGCTGATGGCGCTGGCAAGCCTGGCGCTCTGACGCGTACATCTCTACCCCTAGACCCATCCCGCAAGACCGCCTGGCCCAGCCAGAAGATAAAATCGTAGCGCTACGATTAAGGATGCAGTAGGCTCTGTAAAAAAATCGCAGCGCTACGATATTGAGCCTGTAGCCCTACGGTTGATCAGCCCTCAGGAGATCACCATGCCCACCCGACACCCTCAAACCACCTTCGCCAATCGTGTGCAGCAACAGCCCGCACCGCTCGGCACCTGGCTCATGTCCGCCGCGGCCAGCACCGCTGAAGCGCTGGGCTATGCAGGTTTCGACTGGCTGCTGGTAGACATGGAGCATGTGCCGATAGAGTTCCGCGATCTTTGGCACATCCTGCAGGCGATTCAGTGCTCGGGTGCACAGCCCATCGTGCGCGTGGCTGCTAATGACCCAGTACTACTCAAGCGTGCCCTTGATCTGGGCTCGACCAACGTCATGGTGCCGTTCGTGGAAAACGCCGAGCAGGCCAGGGCGGCGGTCAGCGCGGTGAAGTATCCACCCTTGGGCACCCGCGGGTTTGCCGCCGTGCACCGCGCCAGCCGTTATGGCACCTGGAAAGGCTACGGCGAGCAGGCCAACGACTCGGTCACCTGCATCTTGCAAATCGAGACGCCGACGGCATTGGCCAACCTTGAACAGATCGCCGCGGTGCCAGGTGTCGATGCGCTGTTCCTCGGCCCGGGCGATCTCTCCAGCGTCTGCGGCCACATCGGCAACCCGGCGCACCCTGAGATCCAGGCCATGATCAGCGACGCGATCGTGCGCTGCAAAGCCATCGGCATGCCGATCGGCATCGTCGGCGGCACGCCGGAGCTGGTCAGCAGCTACCTGGAGCAGGGCTATGCGTTCGCTGCCGTGGCATCCGACATGGCGATGATGATGAGCAAAGCCAATGAAGTGCTGGTGGCGCTGAAGGGCCGCCAAGCGCCAGAGGCCGTGGCCACCGCCTACTGATCAACATCGTTGCGCTATACCCACGCTCTCCCTCGGGGGAGCCGTTGAGTATCCCTGCGAAAACAACAAACCCGCGCCTGTGTGCGCGCGAGTGGAAGCACACTGATGGAGCTGTGGCAGCATCTAGGATTTGTACTGTGCGTTGCACTGGCAACCTTCGCCCAGAACACCACGGGTTTTGCCTTTGGTCTGTTGCTGTTGGGCCTGACCGGTATGCTCGGCCTGGCACCGATGGAAACCGTGGCCAACGTGAGCTCGATCCTGACCCTGACCAACGCGCTGGTCATGGTTCGCACCTGGCCTGGCCTGCAGCGCGGCCTGGTGCTGTTGATCCTTGGCTGCAGCCTGGCCGGTGTAGTCGGGGGTGTGCACCTGCTCGCCCTGCTGGGTACCCATGAGCGGGACCTGCTGCAGCTCACGCTGGGCGTCACCATTGTCATCTGCAGCTTGATGCTGATCCTCCAGTCGCAGAGCCGCCAGCGGTTGTCTGGCCGGCTCAGCTTCGCCTTTTTCGCGGGCATCTCCGGAGTCATGGGCGGGTTGTTTTCCAGTGCAGGGCCGCCTCTGGTGTACCAGCTCTATCGTCAGCCGCTGGCCACCCAGGTCATACGCGACACGCTGATCGTGGTGTTTGCGGCCAATGCCTTGATGCGGCTGAGCGTGGTCGTGGCGACCGATCGATTCGATCTGCAGGCAGGCTACCTGGCCCTGGAAGCGTTGCCGGTGGTGTTCGTGCTGACGTGGTGGATGCGCCGGCACCCGCTGGCCATCTCGCCGCGGGTATTGCGCCTTTCAGTGTTCGGCTTATTGCTTTTGGCGGGTGGCAGCCTGATCGGCAAGGTGCTGATCGCAGGGTAGGGTGATCAGCCCAAGGCCGTGGGCAGCACCTTCTAGCGGCGCACGCTGCTTTCGCGCACCACCAGTTCGAAGCCCAGGTCGACGACCTTGGGTTGCTCCGGCAAGGTCCCGGCTTCAATCCAGGCCAGCAGTTGGCTGGCCACGGTACGACCGATTTCGGCTGGGAAGGGGCGTACCGTGGTCAGGCGCGGGGCACTGAGCTTGCTCAGGGGCAGGTCGCCGAAACCGGCAACGGCCAACTGCTCAGGTACGGCGATACCGCGTCGCTGGGCTTCGAACAGCGCAGCGATCGCCAACACGTCGTTCGAACAGCACAGGCCTTGTGGCCCGCCACGGTAGCTGGCGATCTGATCGAACACCTCGCTGAGCTCGGCTTGCGAAGTGTTGTGCTCCAGGGCAATCACTTGCGCCTCCTGCCCCTTCGCGGCCAGCCAGGCACTGAACCCTTCAGCACGCTTGCGCGCACGGTGGTCGCGGTGCATGCGGGTACCGACGTAAACGTAGCGCTCCAGGCCTTGGGCATACAGATGTTCGGCCAGGGCGGCGCCGGCTGCTTCATGATAGAAGCCGACTTGCAGGTGGAAGGGGTCGTTGCCCAGTTCCCACATCTGCGCCACCGGAATGCCAGTGGCTTCGAGCAATGAGCGGGCGGCGGCATGATCACTGCCGGTCACCACCAGGGCAGCCGGTGACCACGACAGGTGGGCACGCAACAGTTCCAGTTCGCGCTGCGGATCGTAGTCACTGTTGCTGATCAGCAACTGGTAGCCGCGGCTTTCGAACACCTCCTGCATGGCTTGCAGGGTTTCCGAGAAGAAGGCGTTGATCATCGAGGGCACGATCACCGCGACTGCCCGGCTGTGGTTGCCGGCCAGCGCGCCGGCCAGACGGTTGATGGTGTACCCGGTGTCGGCGATGGCTTGGCGGATGCGTTCGGCGCGCTTGCTCGACACCGCGTCAGGGTCACGCAGGAACAGCGATACCGTGCTGGGGGAGACCTTGGCTTGTTCTGCGACCACATCCATGGTCACCCGATTGACGCGTGGGCGCCGCGCCGCGCCGCTGCTGGTTTCGCTGTCTGCTCTGTCGCTCATCGCCACCTCATGTTCGAAGGCAAAAGAATGAAAGCCCGGGCAGGGCAAGTCAATCTGAAAAGTGAGCCAACACGTGCCGGGTGTTCGTTTACGAAAATCCAGGCGCCATTTCGAAGAAAATCGTAGCGCTGCGATTATGCCTGCGATAAGCTCGCTGGGTAATTTTGCAGCGCTGCGATTTTAACATTGCAGTGCTGCCCAACCCGCGTTGGAGAACAAATATAAAAATGAGCACATCCCTTTTTACCTTCCTGAGCATGCTGTTTTTCACCGTCCTGGTGGCGGCGATTTCCTATCGGTTTACCCGCCAGGCAAAGGACGTCGGCGCCCATGGCTACTTCATGGCGAGCGGCGGCCTCAACGGCTGGTTCATTGCCGGTTCGATGATGCTGACCAACCTGTCCATCGACCAACTGGTCGGGCTCAATGGCGACTCGTACGCGCATAACCTGAGCTCGATGGCATGGGAGGCGACCGCAGCGGTTTCGACCATCGCCCTGGCGCTGTTCTTCCTGCCGCGCTACCTGCGTGGCGGCTTCTCGACCCTGCCGGAGTTCATCGAGAAACGTTACGATCGCACCACGCGAAGAGTCGTCAGCGCGCTGATGGTCGCGACCTATACCCTGGTGCTCAACCCGGCATCGCTGTACCTGGGGGCGATCACCTTCAACCAGATCTTCGACCTGCAGGGCATCCTCGGCTGGTCCTATCCGGCCACCATCAGCCTGCTGATCGTCGCCACCGGCGTGATCGGCGCGGCCTATGCGGTACTCGGCGGGCTGCGGGCCGTGGCGGTGTCGGACACCATCAACGGCATCGGCCTGCTGGTGGTGGTGATCCTGATCCCGATCATCGGCCTGTGGACCTTAGGCCAGGGTGACGTGTTGTCCGGTGCGCAGACGTTGCTGCACGACAACCCGCAGAAGCTCAACGCGATTGGCGGCAGCGAAGACAAAGTGCCGTTTGGCGCGGTGTTCACCGGGATGATCTTCGCCAACCTGTTCTACTGGTGCACCAACCAGGCGATCGTGCAGAAGAGTATGGCCGCGCGTAACCTGGCCGAGGGCCAGAAGGGCGTCCTGCTGTCGGGCTGCCTCAAGCTGCTGGTCCCGCTCGCGATGCTCATGCCTGGCGTGATCGCCTGGCACCTGTTCCGCGACCAGCCACTGGCCAACTCCGACCTGGCCTACCCGGCACTGGTTGCGGCGCTGATGCCGTGGTGGATGAAGGGCTTCTTCGTGGCGGTGATCTTCGGCACGGTGATGAGCCACTTCAACGCAATCATCAACGGCACAGCAACCCTGCTGACCTACGACTTCTACAAGACGATCCGGCCAATGGCCTCGGATGAAGCACTGGTGCGCTTCGGCAAGCGGGTCAGTGTGATCGCTGCACTGGTGTCGCTGGTGGTCGCACCGATGCTGATGTACACGCCCGAAGGCATCTATGCAGTACTGCGGCGCTTCACCGGCTTCTTCAACATGCCGATCATCGCCATCATGCTGTTCGGCTTCTTCAGTGCCCGTGGGGGTGCCACCCCGGCCAAGCTGGTGCTCGGCCTGCACGCCCTGTGCTATGCGGTGCTGGTGCTGGGGCTGAAGATCGACGTGCGCCTGGGCATCAGTTTCATCCACGTCATGGGCATCATGTTTGCGGTGGAGATGGCCCTGCTGGTGCTGCTGCGCAAGCGCTTCGACCGGGCTACGCCGTATGTGGCGCCGACCCCGGCGCGCACTGTCGACCTCACGCCGTGGCGTCACGCCGGTAGCTTCAGCGTGATGCTGTTCGCCGCGCTGGTGTCTATCTACCTGACCTTTTCGCCCGTGGGCGTGGCCCGTGTCGGCGGGCCATCGGCGCTGTACCTGCCGCTGCTGGCGCTGACCTGGCTGCTGGCGTTTGGTGGCGTGGCCCTGTGCCGTCGCCGCTATCGATGCCTGACCGCTGCTCACCCTCTGCCTGACTATGAGACCAATCCACAATGAATGCCGTATCGATCAACGACAACGTGTGCCTGCGTCAGGCAGGTGAGCAGATCCGCCTTGAAGTGGCTGGGCGTTTGCTGTGGTGCCACAGCCCTGAGCAGCCGGCGGTGTTCGCCGGCTACGGTGAGGCAGACATCGCCATGCAGCGGGGCAATTTCCGCATTCGCGATTATGTGCAGGAGCGCGTGGCCCTGCGTCATGCCCGCCTGGATGAGCAGGCCGGCCTGATCGAGTTGCGGGCGTGGGCCGAAGGGCCGCTGCTGTTGACCCTTCAGCTGGACTGCCAGGATGACCGTGTGCGCCTGCTCGTCAAGGCCGCCGAGCCGGGCTGCAACCGTCTGTGGTTGCGCCTGCCGGCCGAGCCGGACGAGCAGGTCTGGGGCTGCGGCGAGCAGATGTCCTATTTCAACCTGCGTGGGCGTAACTTCCCGCTGTGGACCTCCGAGCCAGGCGTGGGCCGGGACAAGTCGACCTGGCTGACCCTGCAGGCGGACAACGAAGCCGATGCCGGTGGTGACTACTACCACACCAACTACCCGCAACCGACCTTCATCTCGTCGCGCCGTTACTGCGCCCACCTGGTGACCAGCGCCTACGCCGATTTCGATTTCCGCCAGGCCGACTTCCATGAGCTGCAAGTCTGGGCGGTACCTGAGGCGCTGGAGTTTTTTGTCGCTGACAGCTACATCGACCTGGTCGGCCAGGTCAGCGCTTATTTCGGCCGTCAGCCACGGCTGCCCGAGTGGGTGCTCAATGGCGCGATACTCGGTCTGAAAAACGGCCGCGAGCACGCCGAAACGCATCTGCAGGCGGCGCTAGCGCACGGCGCCAAGGTGAGTGCGCTGTGGTGTGAAGACTGGGAAGGGTTGCGCATAACCTCGTTTGGCAAGCGGCTGTTCTGGGACTGGCAGTGGAACGCCGAACGCTACCCGGACCATCAGGCCTGGGTCGCCAGCCTGCATGAGCGCGGGCTGCGTTTTCTCGGCTACGTGAACCCGTACCTGTGCAACGACGGCCCGCTGTTCGCCGAGGCCGAGGCGGCGGGGTACCTGGCGACCACCGCCGACGGCGCTACCTACCTGGTGGACTTCGGTGAGTTTCTCTGCGGGGTGGTCGACTTCACCCTGCCGGCCGCGGCGCAGTGGTTCGAAACGCGGATCATCGGCCGGGAGATGCTCGACAAAGGCTTGTCTGGCTGGATGGCGGACTTTGGCGAGTACCTGCCAATCGACGTCAAGCTGTCGGGCGATGCCGACCCGATGCTCGAGCACAACGCCTGGCCAGTGCGCTGGGCCGAGGTCAACGCCCGGGCCATCGCCAACGCTGGGCGCACTGGCGATGCGTTGTTCTTCATGCGCGCCGGCTACAGCGGGGTGCAAGCCCATTGTCCGCTGCTTTGGGCCGGCGACCAGTCGGTTGACTTCAGCCGCCACGATGGCCTGCAGACGGTGATCTGCGGCGCGTTGTCGTCCGGGCTGCTCGGCAATGCCTACCACCACAGCGACATTGGCGGTTATACCAGCCTCTACGGCAATTGCCGGACCGCCGAGCTGTTCCAGCGCTGGGCGGAAATGGCGGCTTTCACCCCGGTGATGCGCACCCACGAAGGCAATCGTCCTGATCAGAACCTGCAGTTCTGGCAAGACCCGGCGACCTTGGCCCATTTCGCCCGCATGACCCAGCTATTTGCTGGCCTGCGTCCTTACGTCGAAAGCCTGATGGATGAAGCGCAGGCGACCGGCCTGCCGCTGCAGCGGCCGTTGTTCCTGCACCACGAGGACGACGTTGGCAGCTATGCCATCCAGGATCAGTACTTGTATGGCCGTGACCTGCTGGTGGCGCCGGTGCATGCCGAGGGCCAGCAGAGCTGGAGTGTCTACCTGCCCGCCGGGGAAACCTGGCAGCACTGGTGGAGCGCTGAGCACTTCGCAGGTGGTCAGCGGGTCGAGGTCGCGGCACCACTGGGGCAGCCGCCGGTGTTCAGCCGGGTCGGCAGCCGCTGGCAAGCACTGTTCGAGAGCCTGGCCGCGCACTGATCTCGCGGGGCCACTTCGACTCATCCCCTTTGCACGCCTGCCCAGGCAGGCGTGCTGGCTCACGTCGGCCATGAAAGAGCTTTGCAGACATGAATAACAACAATCTACGTGTCCTTGGCATCACCCTGCTGTCCAGTCTCTGCGCCTTGCCCAGCCATGCGCAGCCGGTGGTCTGGAAAGCCGGAAACCTCAGCATCAACCCGTACGGCATTCTCGACCTGAATGTGCAGACGGGCTCATTCAGCGGCTCGGCACCTGACCACACGATGGTCTCGGACGGCAACCTGCAAGCCTCGCGCTTCGGCGTCAAGCTCGATTACGCGCTGGGCGACAGCGGCTACACCTTGCAAGCGTTCGGTGAGCGCGGGCTGGTCTTGCGCAGAATCTGGAAGGGCGGTCAGGTCTCGACCAACCGCGGCTATGGCGTCGGCGTCAGCGGCCCCTTCGGCTCGGTGGCGATGGGCAGCCTGTACATGCCGATCTACTGGGTTTTCCTCGACTCGGATGTAGCCCTGTACGGCTTGTCGAACATGGCCGCAATCATGAGCCTGGAGCACACCGCGACCCTGGGCAAAAGCGGTACCGGTGGCTTCTACGACACCACCGTGCGCTACCGTTCGCCTGAAGTGAACGGGTTCTCCACTGAGCTGGGTTACTCCTACGGCAACTCCAGCATCGAGAACGGCCCTAACCAGAACCGCACCAGCGGCTTCAACGTGCGGTACCGCAATGGCTTCACCAAGCTGGGATACGGCTTCAATCACCACGACTCGGCACCCACCGAAGCCAGCGCTGAGCTTTACGCCCAGACCACCCATGTGGTGTCGGGCAACTACCAATGGGGCGGGGTGATCTGGGGCGCCAACTACATATACTCCAAGCGCGACACCGAAGCCCGCTGGTTCGCCTCGGCGAAAATGGTCAACGCGCGGATCGTCCTCGATGAGCACAATGACCTGACCTTCGGGGTCTCCCAGCGCATCGAGGCGCAAGGTGCCCGGGCCTGGGCCGCGCACGCGGGTTACATCTACTCGTTCAACGCCAACACCCAGCTGTACAGCTACGTCTCACATATCAACAACAACAGCCACTCCACCCAGGCGTTTTCGCTGCTCAGCGAGGACTACCCGAGTGTGGCGGCGGGCTATGACCCATGGGCCGGTACCGTGGGTATTCGCTGGAGCTTCTGAGCCTTTTATGCGTACCAATCACGCCTCGCACCCCTTGCTGAAACTCACCTGCGGCGCGCTCAGTGCCGGCGTACTGCCGAGCCTTGGTGGTGCCCTGGCGTATCTGCGCCAGGGCAGCTTCGAGCTGCTGCGCCCCTGGGATGGTAGCGACAGCGTACGGCGCAGTTCATGCTATCCGTTGCTGCCGTATTCGAACCGGATCGCCCACGGCCGGTTTTCAGCCAATGGCCAGCCGCGGCAACTGCGCGGCAACTTTGGCGATCACCCGCACCCCTTGCACGGGGTGGGTTGGCAGCGGGCATGGGAGGTCGATGCGCATTCGCCGCAAGGTTGCCGGCTGAGCGTGCGTCACCAGGCGCAAGGGGCGGATGCCCTCGACTGGCCGTGGGACTTCGTTGCCTGGCAGTGCTTGCGCCTGAATGAAGACGGGCTGCACCTGCATCTGGGCCTGACCAACCTCAGCGACCAGCCGATGCCGGCCGGTCTTGGCTGGCATCCCTACTTTGCGCGCCAGGGCGAATTGCGCCTGGGCTTCAGTGCCACGCAGGTCTGGCGCAATGGTGAGGACTCGCTGCCCAGCGGCTGTGCAGAGGTCCCCGTCTATTGGGACTTCAGCACGCCGCGCCCTGTAGGCGCAGTGGGCCTGGATAACTGCTTTGCTGGCTGGGATGCCTGCGCCAGCCTCTATTGGCCCAGGGCCGGCGTCGGTCTGCGCATGGAGGCCGGGCCTGGGCTCGACCATCTGGTGGTGTTTACCCCACCCGCGCCGGCGGACTTTGTCGCGGTCGAGCCGGTCAGTCACCTGAACAATGCCATCAATTTTTCGACGCCGACCGAGCATGGTCTGGTCTGGCTGGAGCCAGGGGCGTCGACTGAACGTGAGTTGCGCCTGCTGCCGAGCGGCGAACCGGGAGAACCTGCATGAGTGAAACGCTGACCTGTGTGGTCCGGCAACCTTCCGAACTGGGCGAATGCCCAGTCTGGTCGGTGCGTGAGCAAGCCCTGTACTGGGCCGATATCCTCGCGGGCCAACTGCACCGCCTTGACCCGCGTGACGGCAGCGTGCGCAGCCTGCAGTTACCCGAACACCTGGGCTGTTTTGGCCTGCGTGAGCAAGGCGGCTTCGTCGTCGCGCTGCGCAGTGGCATCTACTTGCTGGACGCTCGCGGGCAGCTCGGCAAGTGCTTGGCCGAGAACCCCACCGGGGCCGAGCAGAGCCGCTTCAATGATGGCCGGGTTGATCCGTGGGGGCGCTTCTGGGCCGGCACGATCTGGCAACCGCGCGACCGCAATGGCGGGCAACTGCTACGGGTCGATGCTCAACACAACGCGCAGGTGATGGCGGAGGATGTGATGGTCTCCAATGGCCTGGCCTTCAGCCCGGACCGGGCATGGGTCTACCACAGCGACACGCCCAACCATGTGCTGTATCGCTACCCGCTGGATGCCGATGGCCAGCCTGGACCACGGCAGCTGCTGCGTGAATTCCAGCGCGGCAGTGGAGGGCGCCCTGACGGCGCCGCGTTCGACAGTGCCGGTTGCTACTGGAGTGCCCAGTTTGACGGTGGTCGTGTGCTGCGCCTGAGTCCGGACGGCCAGGTGCTGGAAGAAATCCAGGTGCCGACGCGCTGGCCGACCATGGTCGCCTTCGGCGGCGCAGACTTGCGCACGCTGTACATCACCAGCTCACGCGAGAACAGAAGCGCCGAAGAACTCGCCGCCTGGCCGCTGTCCGGCTGCGTCTTCGCCACCCGCGTCAACGTACCCGGATGCGCCGAACCGCTATTCGTCGGCTGACCTTTTTCAACGATTTCACGAGCACCCCATACCATGAACCGTCATACCGATACGCAGTACCCAAGCCTTGCCGACAAGGTAATTTTCATCAGTGGCGGCGCTTCCGGCATCGGCCGGGCCTTTGTCGAGGCGTTTGCCGCGCAGGGCAGCCGTGTGGCGTTTATCGACCTCGACGCACAGGGCGGCCAGGCACTGGCGCACACCTTGGGCGCCAACGTGCTGTTCCTGCCGTGCGACGTGCGCGACATCGAGCGATTGCAGGCCTGCGTGGCCGAAGTTGAGCACACCTGGGGCGCCATTGATGTGTTGATCAACAACGCCGCGCGGGATGACCGCCACCGTCTGGCCGATGTAAGCGTGGCGTACTGGGATGAGCGCATGCAGACCAATCTGCGCCACGCCTTCTTTGCCGCGCAGGCCGTAGCGCCCGGCATGGCCCGTCGTGGCAGCGGGGCGATCATCAATCTGGGCTCGATTTCGTGGATGCGCGGACGCCCCGGCATGGCCTGCTACACCACGGCCAAAGCCGCGCTGAACGGCTTGACCCGCACGCTGGCGCGGGAGCTGGGTGAGCAGGGCATCCGCGTCAACAGCCTGGTCCCCGGCGCCATCCGTACCGAACGCCAGGATGCCATGTGGGCGGCGGACCCCGCCGGCCTGCAAGCCGCCAGCCAGGTGTTCATCGACCAGCAGATGCTCAAGTTCCGCCTGGATGCCGGTGACTGCGCGCGCATGGCGCTGTTTCTGGCCAGCGATGACAGCCGCGGTTGCACAGGGCAGAACTTCGTGGTCGATGCCGGGTTGTCGATCCAGTAAGCGCAGTAGCGCAAACCGGCAAAGCATTCGACGAAAAAAATCGTAGCGCTGCGAAAATCAACTGCGTATGCTGCTCTCATATCAATTTCGCAGCGCTACGATTTTGCGTGGCGCATTTGTTCAAGGCCCCAGCTCATGCCCAATAACCACAAGAAAATCGAAGAACTGCGCAGCCAGCGCTGGTTTGCCCCCGATACCATCCGCGCCTTTGCCCATCGCCAACGGCTGCAGCAGATCGGCCTGCGCCGTGAAGAGTTCATGGGCAAGCCGGTCATCGCCATTCTCAATACCTGGAGTGAAATGTCGCCGTGCCACTCGCACCTGCGTGAGCGCGCCGAAGCGGTCAAGCGGGGCGTCTGGGCGGCGGGCGGCTTTCCAGTAGAGTTGCCGGTGCAGTCGGTAGGCGAGGTGATGGTCAAACCGACCACCATGCTCTACCGCAACCTGCTGGCGATGGAGACCGAAGAGCTGCTCCGCTCATTGCCGATCGACGGCGCAGTGCTGCTGGGCGGTTGTGACAAGTCCACGCCCGGCTTGCTGATGGGCGCGCTGAGTATGGACTTGCCAGTCATCTACTGTCCCGCAGGGCCGATGTCCAACGGCCAATGGCGCGGGGTCAAGACCGGTGCCGGCACCCACACCAAGAAGTACTGGGACGAGCGCCGTCTGGGACTGATCGACACTGTCGCGTGGGAAGAGCTCGAAGGCGCGATGACGCGTTCCATCGGTACTTGCAATACCGTCGGTACGGCCTCGACCATGACCAGTATTGCCGACGCCATGGGCTTCACCCTGCCTGGCGCGTCGAGCATTCCGGCTGCCGATGGCGCGCACCCGCGGATGGCATCGCAGTGCGGTTCGACCATCGTCGAGCTGGTATGGCATGACCGCCGTCCTTCGACCTGGCTGACCGACAAGCACGTTGCCAACGGGGTAGCGGTGTACATGGCCATGGGCGGTTCGACCAACGCCGCGATCCACCTGATCGCCATTGCCCGGCGCGCCGGCATCGACCTGACCCTCGATCAGCTGGCCGCCGCTGCGGCGAAGATTCCGGTCCTGCTCAACCTGTTCCCGTCCGGTACGGCCCTGATGGAGGATTACCATTTTGCCGGCGGCCTGCGCGCGCTGATGCGCAAGATCGAAGCGCACCTGCACCTGGAGTGCGAAGGCGCCACCGGCCAGAGCTGGGACAGCCTGCTGGCCGATGCTCCGTGCTATGACGACGACATCATTCGCCCGCTCGACAACCCTGTTGTCAGCCTTGAACAGGGCACGACCCTGGCCCTGCTGCGCGGCAATCTCTGCCCCGATGGCGCCGTGATGAAGTCATCTGCGGCCGACCCGCGACTGCGCCGCCACAGCGGCCCGGCGCTGGTTTTCGATGACCACGAAACCCTCAGCCGGATGATCGACGACCCTGCGCTTGAGGTCACCGCAGACACCGTGCTGATCTTGCGCAACGCCGGCCCGGTCGGCGCACCAGGCATGCCTGAGTGGGGCAACCTGCCGATCCCCAAACGACTGCTGGAGGCGGGCGTGCGCGACCTGCTGCGTATCTCCGACTCGCGCATGAGCGGCACCCACTATGGCAGCTGCGTCCTGCACGTGGCGCCCGAAGCCGCCGTCGGCGGGCCGCTGGCACTGGTGCGCAGCGGCGACATCATTGACCTGGATGTCGCCGCCGGCACGCTGAACATGCGCGTCAGCGACGACGAACTGGCCCGGCGGCGCGCCGCGCACGTGCCGCAACACAAGACCTACGGCCGTTCCTTCGCGGCGCTTTACCAGCAGCATGTCACCCAGGCCAACGAAGGCTGTGACTTTGACTTCCTGCAGGCCGGCGAAGCCGTTCCCGAGCCACCCATTCACTGAACCTTGCCTTGGATAACTGACTGATGCTCGAACTCAACGATCCTTCCTTGCTCAAACAACAGGCATTCATCGACGGCCAATGGGTCAATGCCGACTCTGGCGCAACCTTTGCGGTCACCAACCCGGCTACCGGTGAGACGCTTGCCCGCATACCGCAGATGGGCGCGGCGGAAGCCGAGCGTGCGGTGCTCGCTGCGCACCGTGCCTTCAAGCAGTGGAAGCGCACTACTGCCAAGCAACGTGCCGAGCTGCTGCAACGCTGGTACGCCCTGATGCTCGAGCATCAGGAGGACCTCGCCCGCTTGCTCACCGCCGAGCAGGGCAAGCCCCTCGCCGAAGCACGTGGCGAGCTGAGCAACGGCATGTCGTTCGTGCAGTGGTTTGCCGAAGAAGCCAAGCGTGTGTACGGCGACACCATTCCTCAGCCCTCGCCAGACAAACGCATCCTGGTCACCAAGGAGCCGATCGGCGTTGCGGCGGCCATCACACCGTGGAATTTCCCCCACGCGATGATCACCCGCAAAGTGGCGCCGGCACTCGCTGCGGGTTGCTCGATGGTGTTGCGGCCGGCCAGCCAGACCCCGCTGTCGGCGCTGGCGCTGGCAGCCTTGGCCGAACGGGCCGGGATCCCTGCCGGAGTCTTCAGTGTGGTCACCGGTAGCGCCACCCAGATCGGCAGCGTGCTGACCGGCCACCCGCTGGTGCGCAAGTTCAGCTTCACAGGCTCCACGCCGGTGGGCAAGCTGCTGATCGCGCAATGCGCCGAGACGGTCAAGAAGGTCTCGATGGAGTTGGGCGGTAACGCCCCGTTCATCGTATTCGATGACGCTGACATTGATCTGGCGGTGGAAGGCGCGATGCTCTCGAAGTTTCGTAATGCCGGGCAAACCTGTGTCTGTGCCAACCGTATTTACGTACAGGACAGCATCTACGCGCAGTTTGCCGAGAAGCTTGCTAGCGCCGCCGCCGCCTTGCGCCTGGGCAACGGTGTCGATGCCGACGTGACCCAAGGGCCGATGATCGACGAGTCGGCGGTGCGCAAGGTCGAAGAGCACATCAGCGATGCCCTGGAGAAAGGCGCGCGGCTGATCACCGGTGGCCAACGCCACGCCCTGGGGCGCAGTTTCTTCCAGCCGACGGTGCTCACCGAAGTCACCGCGCAGATGAACGTTGCCCACGAAGAAACCTTCGGCCCGCTGGCGCCGCTGTTCCGATTCTCCAGTGAAGATGAGGTGGTGGAGCTGGCCAACGCAACCGAGTTCGGCCTGGCCAGTTACTTCTACAGCCGCGACATTGGCCGGGTGCTGCGCGTCAGCGAGGCGCTTGAATACGGCATGGTTGGCGTCAACACCGCGGCGATCGCCAATGAAATGGCCCCGTTCGGTGGGGTCAAGCAATCCGGCCTTGGCCGCGAAGGGTCCCGCTACGGCATCGAGGATTATCTCGAGATCAAGTACGTCTGCCTTGGCGGTGTCGACCGCTGAAGTGCAGCGCATGCAGGGGCATAAATGCTGCGTGCGACCTTGCCTCTGTAGGCTGGCTTGTGTCGGCGTGGCCGTGCCGGGGCGCCGGGCCGGTCGGAAGCGACTGCGCAGCAGCCCCTGCACTTTCAACTGAATGGCATCAGGACAAGCCCCGCGGAGTTTAGCCTTTGAGTAGCGTCAACAGGGCGTCCGCGTCCAGCTTGGCGCTCATCTCTCCACCCTCCAACAGGCTGTCAGCCAAGTCTCGTTTGCGCCCGTGCAGAGCGACGATTTGCTCCTCAATACTGTGTTCGGCGACCAGTCGGTAAATGGTTACCGGGCGCTGCTGGCCAATGCGATAGGCACGATCACTGGCCTGGTCCTCCACCGCCGGGTTCCACCACGGATCGAGGTGGATCACGTAGTCAGCGGCGGTCAGGTTAAGTCCGCTGCCGCCGGCCTTGAGGCTGATCAAAAATACCTCGCCGCTCCCGGCCTGGAAGGCATTGACGCGGTTTATCCGCTCCTTGGCAGGGGTGCTGCCGTCAAGGTACTGGTAGGCGATGCCTTGCTCATCAAGCCATGCGCGAACAATGCTCAAGTGGTCGACGAACTGGCTGAAAACCAGCGCTTTGTGACGGTTCTCCAGGAGCTCCTCGACGATCGCCATAAACGCCTGGAATTTGCTCCCCGGCAGGGTCGAATCCGGAATCACCAGCGAAGGGTGACAGCAAAACCGCCGCAGACGTGTGATTTCTGCCAGCACCTGCAAGGACCTGCCCGCTCCGGGAGTGACGTTCGCGAGGTTGTCCACCGCTTGCTGACGCAGGGCTTCGTACTGGTGCGCCTCTTCATCGGAGAGGGGCACTTTGTAGGTGATCTCTGTACGTGCCGGCAGTTCATCGAGCACCTGGCTTTTCAGCCGGCGCAGGATAAAGGGCTGGATCAGCGCCTTGAGCGCGCGCCGGGCCGCTGCATTGCCCTGCTCGATGGGGGTAGCGAATCGGCTGGCGAAACTTTCCTGGCTGCCGAGCAGGCTCGGGTTGATAAACCGAAACAGGTTCCACAGCTCGCCCAGGTGATTTTCCAGCGGGGTGCCCGTGGCGACCAGGCGAAAATCAGCCTGCAGTGCCATGACTGCCTGAGAACGTTTGGTCTGGGCATTCTTGATCGCCTGAGCTTCGTCCAGCACCACGCTGCTCCAGTGTTGAGCGGCGAAGGCTGCGCTGTCCTGTTGTAGCAGGCCGTAGCTGGCGATGACCACATCGCCGGGGCCGAGGTCATCCAGGGCGCGATGTTGCTGATACAGCCGCAAGCTGAGCTGCGGTGCGAAACGGGTGCTTTCAGCCTGCCAGTTGAGGGTGACCGAGGTCGGCGCCACGACCAGTTGTGGGCCGCTGGGGGCGCGCTGAAGGAGCAGCGCCAGTGTTTGTACGGTCTTGCCCAGGCCCATGTCGTCGGCCAGACACGCACCGACGCCCCACTGTGCCAGGCGTGCCAGCCAGGTATAACCTTCATGCTGGTAGGCGCGCAGATCGGCCTGCAGGGCACGGGGTACCTGAGGTTGGTAGTCGCGTAGCGATTGCAGCTTGTCGAGCTGGGCCTGCCAGCTTTTATCGGTATCGAACTCGCCAACCTCTTCTGCCAATCTGGCGAGCAGCGGTGTGGTCAGCGGACTAAGGCGCAGGCCTTTGTCGCTGATTCGGTCACTCAGGTGTGCAAGCTCGTCAAGGCGCTTGCGCAAGTTGTCATCTAGGGCCAGCCAGTCGCGTTCGTCGAGCCTGAGGAAGCGTCCCGGGCTGGCCTTGAGCAGTTCCAGCAACTGGCGCAACTGGAGCACCTTGCCGTCATCGAGTGCTATCTCGCCTTGCAGGACAAACCAGTCGCCCTGTTGCTTGAGGCCCAGCTTGAGCTCGCGCAGCCCTTTGCGACCTTTGATTCGCATGCGCTCGCCTTCCGGCCAGATGCAGTGCAGCTGATCGCCATCCAGTGCATGGAGTTCGCTGAGCAACTGAAGGGCTTGCTGGGGCTGGTCCAGTTGCCACTCCTGGCCGTCGCTGTCGGCATTGGCCAAGCCGGGGCAGGCTTGCAGGACCTGTTGCAGCGCTTGGCGTTCGCCCGCCAGGTCGCGACACACCTGCAAGGGCTTGCCGTTGCGCTCGCCGAGCAGGTTCTGCGCGCCTTGGCCTGGGCGAAACCAACTGCTCTCGGCCAATGGGCGCACCAGCAGCTGCAAACGCAACCCTTCGGCGAGCGGCAGCAAGTGTGCGTACAGGCGGGTGTCGGCGGGCTCCCGGTCAAGCTGCCCGGCGAGTTCGGGCAGGTCCGAATGAATCGGCAATAGGGGCGCAATAGCGCTGACCGCCTCGATCAACTGCGTTTTGGCTGATTGCGGCACGCTCAACCCATCACCGATGATCTCGCCGATTTGCCGCAGTTGGCGACTCACTGAGTAGACCAGCACGCGAGTCGGGGTTTGCTTGTCCACGTAGAGTGTTTCAGCGGTGACGATACCTGGCGGTTCGAGGTGCAGATGGATCTGCCCGTCTCGCGCCTGCAAGTGCAGGCTGGCTTGGCCTACCTGCAGATCAATGGCGACGTCAGGCGCGTCATGCCAGAACACCGCCGGATGGCCGACCAGCTTGGGCAGGGCAAGACTGGGGGGCAACTCGTATTCGACATAGGAGTGAAACGATTGGTGGATCTGGATAAGGCTGATGGCCTGGCGATCTTGCTCGCAGAGGAAGCCCAGCTGATCGCCTTCGTCCATCAGCCGCTTCAGCGCTACGGGGCGGCCTTTGCTCCACTGCCCCTTGGCACCGAGCTTCTGCTCGCGCGGTTCGAGCTGACTGCTGTAGCTATGCAAATTCAGCAGCCAGGCCAGGCGCGAGGTTTTTTCGCGCGTCTTGGTGGCTGGTGTCTTGTCCGGCTTGAGCTGAGTCAGCGCGCTGAGTGCATGCTGCCAGGCTTCCTGGCGCTGAAGGAGCGCGACCAGGGGTTGCAGGCCAGCGTTTTGATGCAGGTCGGCCAATTGCCGGGGGAGGGCGAATTGCACCGAAATGAGGGCATCGAACTCTGCCGCGAGCCAGGCGTAACCTTGCAGGCTGAGTTGTTCGCGGTACCCTTGCAAGGTTGCTAGCCAGGAGGACTCGCGCGCCTTGGGAGCATCGAGCCAGTACAGTGACAAGGCGAGCAGCAGGCCATCCAGGCCATTGAGCCTGATTGAGTGTACGCCTGGCAGTTGCGGCTTGCTGCCTTGCAACTGTTCGAGCAGAGGCAAGAGCAGCGCGTAGGCGTCGCCGTAGTTTTGCTTGCTGCCCAGAGTGATCGCCTGCTTGAGCGCCGCGTGCTGGCTGGGATCGTTTTCGGCGATGAGCGCCAAGCAATACAACTCGTTAACGATGGGCGGCAGGTCGATCTTGCGTTTCTTGGTCGCTTTACGCTGACTGGTGAGCCAGGCCCGCAGCAATTGCAGGGTCTCCCCGACCTGGCCGCGCAGCATCAACTGCACGGTCTGGCCTGTCAGTTCCTGCGCACCGTACTGCTGCAGAACAGCCCAATCACCGCGCCAGAGTCCCTGCAGCATGAGCTGTAATCCCAGTGCGCTGTATGGCCTTACGTGCATTTCGCGCTGGGCCAATGCATAGCTGCAACCGACCGGCCCCAGCAGGATATTGTTCAGCTCGAGGTGATCCTCGAGCAGCAGCACGCGTAAGGTGTCATTCAGTCGGTCAAGAACTTCCAAACCATCGGGGTCGGCTTGCAGCAGTTGCAGGGGGTGCAGGGCATGTTGATCAGTGGCGGGAAGGATACTGCTGCAGAGGTGCAGCGACCGCTGCAGGCGCTCGCTGTTGCCGTCCAGCAAGTTCAGCCAGAGGTCTTGCACAACCCGTCCCTTGCTGGGAAATTGCCACTGCGTGAGTTCGGGCAGGCTGGCTCTGATCTGTTTTAGCCACAGTGCACAGTCGGAGTCGCTCAGCAGGCTCAGCAACACGCGATTGCGCCGTTGAGGGGCTAGCTTGAAAAAATCCCCCTCGCGGCGCTCCTCCAGCTCAACCCACCCCTGCTGTTGCAGCATCTCCAGCATGGCCGGCAGGTTAGTGGTGTCCAGCAGCCTGCCGCCCGCGTCACGGATACCCATTGCCCGCAGCAGCTTCATCAGTGAAGTTTTGCCTTTGCCGGGGTACGCCGTTACCAGCGCATAAAGCACGGCCATGCAGTTGTCGGGCAGAGAATCAGGGGTGAATGACGGCAAGGACATGCTGGACCTCATTGCAGCGATTGTTGCGTCGAGACCCCGAGCTAGGCGTGGACCGCGACCTGTACTCGCGGCATGGCGTCACCCATGTAGCGAAGAGGCCGTATTTTTTCATCACCCCCAAGGCTTGTCGACCTTTGGCTCAACGCACTGCAGCGTTTTTCTTCCCGACTGTGCGCATCCGCGGTAAGGCGTCGAATGCTACGTTCAACTGCGTTCGCGCTGCCCATACGCCTGGCTGATGCGGTCGATGACCATGGCCAGCGCGACGATCGCCAGGCCTGCTTCGACGCCTTGGCCGACGTTGAGGGTCTGGATCCCGGCCAGCACATCTTCGCCCAGCCCACGGGCACCGATCATCGACGCCACCACCACCATCGACAGGGCCATCATCACCGACTGGTTCAGGCCGGCCATGATGCTCGGCAGTGCCAGCGGCAGGGCGATGCTGCGCAGGCGTTGCCAGCGGTTGGCGCCCAGGCTGCCGGCTGCGCGCAGCAACGAAGGATCGATCTGGCGCATGCCCAGTTCAGTCAGGCGTACCAGTGGCGGCAGGGCATAGATCAGCGTGGCAAATACCGCCGGTACCTTGCCCAGGCCAAACAGCATCAACACCGGGATCAGGTAGACGAACGCGGGCAGTGTCTGCATCACGTCGAGCACCGGCATGATTAGCCGCCGGGCCAGTGGCCTGCTCGCCAGCAACACGCCCAGCGGCACCCCAACCAGCACGCACAAGCCGGTACTGACCATCACCAGGGCGAGGGTTTGCAGCAGTTTGTCCCACAGGCCGAGCATGCCGATCAGCAGCAGCAGGCCTGTCAGCATCAGCGCGCGCGGCAGGCTGCGGCAGGCATGCCAGGCCAGCAGGGCGACCAGCAGCAGAAGCAGCCACCACGGCATCATGCGCAGCAGGTTCTCCAGACCGACCAACAGCTGCAGCAGGGAGTCGGAGAAACTGCGCAGGTGATCGCCGTAGTGCAGTACCAGCCAGTCGACCAGGCGGTTGACGCGTTCGGCGAATGAAAACTGCAACGCTTCGGGAAAACCGCCGTTCACAGTCCGGCCTCGACCTTGCTGGCGACCTCGGCGGGCATCCAGGCTTTCCAGACCGAGGGGTTGTCACGCAAAAACGCTTGGGCCGCCTCGCGCGGTGGCTGGCGGGTTTCACTCATGCGGGCCAAGGCCTTGTTCAAGGTGGCGATGGGCAGGTCGACCTTGCTGAAGGTCTCGACCAGCTCCGGGTACTGCTCACGAAATGCCGCCGAGACACCGATCGACAGTTTCGCCGGCAGTGAACGGCTGCCGCGCGGCGAGGGGTTTTTCGCGTCGGTGAGGGTGGCCCAGGCCTGCGCGTCGAACGGTGGCTCTTCGAGGCGAACCAGCTCGACGCGGCCCATCAACGGCGTGGGGCTCCAATAGTAGAAGAGCACCGGCTGACCACGGCGGATGGCCGAGTTGATCTCGGCATCCAGCGCCGCGCCTGAACCGCTGCGAAAGTTCACGTACTGCTGATCGAGCCCATAGGCTTTGAGTTTCTGGCTATTGACCGTTTCGGAGGTCCAGCCACTGGGGCTGTTGAGGAAGCGGCCCTTGTCTGGCGACTCAGGGTCGCGAAACACCTGCGCGTAGCGCTTGAGGTCATCGACCGTGCGCAAGTCCGGGGCGAGTGCCTTGAGGTTGCGCGCGGGGTCGCCCTTGATCACGTAGGCGGGCACCCACCAGCCTTCTTCAGCATTTTTAACCGTGTCGCCCAGGCTGAACACCTGGCCCGCCTGTTCCGCCTTGACCCAGGCCGGGCTGCGGCCTGCCCACTCTTCGGCGATCACCTGCAAGTCATTGCGGGCGAGGGCGACTTCCATGCTGACGGTGCTGCCGGGGAGGGTGTCGGTGGGGTAGCCGTAACCCTTCTCGACGATCAGGCGCAGCAGTTCGGTGGTCAGCGCGCCGCTTTCCCAGCCGATGGCGCCAAAGTGGATCGGCTTGCGCGCGTCGGCGGCGCTGGCGCCGCACATCACGCTGAGGGTCAGAACCGCCAGTAGCGCTGAAATTCGCTTCATCGTGGGCCTCGTCCAGATTGCCGGTGGGCAGGATTGGGCAAGTGTAGACGAGGGCATTTAGGGTCAGCGCAGACATCCTTGACAGGTCTTGGTCAGCACCCTATAAAGAACATGTTCATAAATGATCAACAACAAAAAGGCTATGATCATATGCGCCGCATTGACCTGCACTGCTACCCCAACACCCAACGCTGGATCGATTGCCAAGGCCCTTACGTAGATGCCCTGGCCAAGTACTGGCATCGCGACTGGAAAGCCAAGACCGAAGAAGAGGTGGTGCGCGAGTTCCAGAGCGCTGGCATCGAAGCGGTACTGGTTGCACTCGACCTGCGCGCGACGATCAACACGGTGCCCTGCGACAACGATTATGTCGCCGCGATGCGCGACCGCCATGACTGCATCATCCAGGCCTGGGGCGCGGTCGAGCCGGCCATGGGCCAGGTGGCAATCGATGAAGCCAAGCACGCGATTCGCGACCTGGACATGCTCGGTTTTCACTTCCACCCGATCATGCAGCACTTCAGTGTCGACGATCAGCGTTACTACCCACTGTGGGAAGAGATCAACGCGCTGAAAGTGCCGGTGATGATCGATGTCGGCATGACCGGTATGGGCGCGGGCATGCCCGGCGGTATGGGCGCCAAGACCCGGCACGCGCACCCGTCCTCCATCGACAACCTGGCGGCGGACTTTCCCGACCTGACCATCATCATGGCCCACCCCGGTTACCCGTGGATCGACGAGACCACGGTGTGCGCCTTGCACAAAGGCAACGTGTTCTGGGAGATGTCTGGCTGGGCGCCGAAGTACCTGCCTGAGGCGCTCAAGCGCGATATTCGTGGACGCCTCAAGCATAAAGTGATGTTCGGCAGCGACTACCCGAGCATTCCCCATGAGCGGTTGTTCAAGGAGTGGAACGAGCTGGGCTACTCCGAAGAAGTGCTCGAGCTGTTCTTCCATAAAAACGCCGAACGCGTGCTGGGGCTCTGATATGGGCGGTGAGCTGCAGCATGTGCTGACCGAGCGGCGCGGGCATGTGCTCTACATTCGCATCAACCGCCCTGAGGTGCGCAACGCCCTGGACCCACTGGCCTATCACCAGTTGAGCCTGGCCTGCGACGAGCTTGAGCGCGACCCCGAGTTATGGCTTGGGGTGCTCACCGGTGACGGCGAGCAGGCGTTCAGTGCCGGTCGCGACCTCAAGCAGCTGGCGGCAATGGCCACTGCCTCCCAGGCGCAACTGGACGGCGAGGCCGCGTTGTGGCAGCGCACCACGCGCCTGACCGACCGTTTCAGCTTTGCCAAACCGTTGATCGCCCGGCTCAACGGCTCTGCCCACGGCGGTGGGCTGGAGCTGGCCCTGGCGTGCGACATCATCGTCGCCGCCGAGCACGCCCAGCTGAGTTTGCCGGAGCCGCGGCGAGGCCTTATCGCCACGGCGGGTGGGGTCCATCGTCTGCCGCGGCAGATCGGCTTGAAGGCCGCGATGGGCTATCTGTTGACGGGGCGCGCGATGACCGCGCAACGCGGCTATGAACTGGGCCTGATCAATGAGGTGGTGCCCGCGCACCTGCTCGATGAGGCGGTGGAGCAATGGGTGGCAGATATCCTCGCCTGCGCGCCGCTTGCAGTTCGTGCCACCAAGGCCTGCGCCATGCAAGGCCTTGATCTGCCACTGGCCGAGGCGGTCAGCCAGCGTTACGAGGCTGAGGAACGGCGCAAGTGCAGCGCCGACAGCCTCGAAGGGCCACGCGCCTTTGCTGAAAAACGACGGCCACACTGGCGAGGATGCTGAACCCTGCACCGGCTTTCACCCGATACGGTACCCTCTCATGGCGGTACCGCTACCTGAATAAAAATAATCACAGGTAACAGGCAATGAATACGTCGCGCATGTTTTATGGCTGGTGGGTCGTGATCGCATCGATCATGGGAATGATCGTCAGCCAAGGCCCGGTCCTGGTATTTACCTTCGGCATCTTCATGAAACCTTTGAGCGCCGAGTTCGGCTGGAGCCGCTCTCAGGTGTCGCTGGGGCTGACCGTGGCAATCCTCAGTGCGGCCTTGTGCACGCCCTGGATCGGTCGGCTGATCGACCGTAAAGGCGCCCGTCAGGTGGCGATTCCGGCACTGCTGCTGTTCGGTGTCGGGGTCATGGGTTTGGGCTTGCTGCCGGCCAACCTGATGCTGTTCTACCTGGCGTTTTGCCTCATCGGCCTGTTGTCGACCGGTGGTACACCCACGGCGTATGCCATGGCCGTCAGTTGCTGGTTCGTGCGTCGGCGTGGCCTGGCGTTGGGCCTGAGCATGGCCGGTATCGGCGTCGGTGCAGCGTTGATGCCGATGCTTGCCCAGCATGCCGTGGCTGCGCTGGGCTGGCGCCCGGCATACGTGGTGATGGGCCTGGTGATCGTGCTGGGCGCGGCGGGCGTAGCATGGCGGTTGAAGAACAAACCGGCTGACCTTGGCCTGTTCCCTGACAACCAGCCGACTGCCGACGGTTTGCCGCACGCGCCGGACAAGGTCGGCCTGAGCGTCGGCGAGGCGGTGCATAGCCGTTCGTTCTGGTTGATCGGCAGTGCGTTCTTCCTGGCAGCACTGGCCATCAATGGCTGCTCGGTGCACTTCGTACCGTTGCTCACCGACCGCGGCGTGCCCGCCGCCGAAGCTGCCAGCATTGCCTCGATCATCGGTATTGCGCTGATTGCCGGCCGCGTCGGGGCGGGCTACCTGCTCGACTACCTGTTCGCGCCGTTGGTCACGGTGTTTTTCTTCATTGGCCCGGTGATCGGCATTCTCTTGCTCTACAGCGGCGCCACTGGCGCGACGGCGATGTTCTGCGCCGCGCTGATTGGCCTGGGCGTCGGTGCCGAGGTCGACCTGATCGCCTACCTGATCGCGCGCTACTTCGGCCTGCGGGCGTTTGGCGAGATCTACGGCTACCTGTTCTGTCTGTTCTGCCTGGGTACCGCGTTCGGGCCACTGCTGATGGGCATTGGCCAGACCCTGCAGGGCAGTTACGACAGCGTGCTGCTGTTGTTTGCCGGCTGCATGGTAGTGGCCTGCGTGCTGATGCTGTGTGTGGGCCGCTACCCAAACCTGCAAGCGCAGGCTGAAGCGCCTGCGGTCAACCCGCCTGCAGGCCATGCATTATCAGGTTCAGGCGCTTCATCAGCTCATTGAGGCCGTCATCCGGCGTCTGTGAGTCGCTCGCCAGCCACATGCGAATCTCCGCTGCCAGCAGGTAGAACATGGTCTTGGCAATCATGCCGTCGTCCTCCTGGCAGCGCACCTCGCCCTGCGCTCGCGCATGGCCGAGGAGGGTGGCGATAGAGTCGATGGTGCGCGCGCGGGTCGCCTGAAAGCGCTCGCTCTGCATCCCCGTTGTATAGAAGGTGATCTCCCGCGTCAGGTCGCGCGCGATCACCTTGTCCTGCCCATAGAACACGAAGAAGTGCTGCAGCGCGTTGCGCAGGTTGTCCAGCAACGGCGCCTCGGCGCGGCACCCGGCAAACGCGCGGGTGGTGAGGTCGTCGAGGTCATCGTTGAACACCAGAAACAACAGGTCGCGCTTGTCGGTGGCATAGAGGAACAGTGTCGACAGCCCGACATCCGCTTCCTGGGCGATCTGCCGCGTGGTGGTCGGCTCGAAGCCGTTTTCGGTGAAGAGTTTTTTCGACGCGGCACGGATCCGCAAAAATTTGTCGAGCTTGTTACGTTCACGCAAACCCAGCGGCGCAGCCGGTTTTTCGTTCATGTCAGACCTTTGATTTTTCTGGTTTTGTCGGGGGGTTCAAAAGCCATCTTAGGGGATGCCTCAGGTGTTGACAAACATTATGATCACGTCTAAAAATGAACGTGTTCTTTTAAAAACAACAACGAGGTAGAACATGTCCACCACTCAGAAAGTCGCACTGGTCACCGGCTCCGCCTCGGGCATAGGCGCTACGGTTGCCATCGCGCTGGCCACCGCCGGTTACGACGTGATCGTCAACTACAGCCGCAGCGAAGCTTCGGCCAAGGCCACTGTCGAAGCCTGCGAAGCGGCCGGTGCGCGCACCATGCTGCTGCAGTGCGACGTGTCGGACGAAGCCAGCGTCAAGGCCATGGTTGCGGCCATCAGCGAGCGTTACAGCCACCTCGATGTGGTGTGCAGCAACGCCGGCGTGTCGATTGATACGCCACCGAAGAAGTTCGACCTGATCGATGTGGAAGATTGGGACCGGGTGTTCGCCGTGAACGTGCGCGGCCTGTTCCTCATCGCCAAGCACACCAAGCCCTTGCTGTTCGAAGCGCAGCGCCCGTGCATGGTCAACACCGCGTCGATCGTGGGCATGCGCCCAGGTGCGCAGCCGCTGCCGTATTCCGCGTCCAAGGCGGCGGTCATCAGCATGACCCAGACCTTGGCCAATGCCCTCGGCCCCAAGGTCCGCGTCAACGCCATCGCGCCAGGCTGGATGGAAGGCGAGTGGATGGAATGGATGCTCGGCGACAACTACGACAAGCTGATGACCCGCCGCGCCCGGGCCACCCCGCTGCAGCGCTGCGTGACCATGCCGGACGTGGCCGAAGTGGTGCTCACCCTGATCGAGCACATGCACTTCGTCACCGGCGAAACCATTGTCATCGATGGCGGCTTCGCCAAGACCACCTGACCTGTCTTTCGGGCCGACGCCGCGCGTCGGCCCTGCATGATCCTTCCAACAATAACGACAACATCGAGGGTTTCTCCATGATGGGATTCGTGCCGTTTCCAGAAAAGTTCGCTGCACACTATCGTGCCCAGGGTTACTGGCAAGACCAGACCCTGGCCAACACTTTTTCCGCCGTCTGCCGCCAGTACGCCGAGCGCATTGCCGTGTGTGATGCGCAGCGTGAAGTCAGCTATGCCGAGCTCGATCAGATCGCCACGCGGCTGGGCCTGAACCTGCTCGACGCCGGCCTGGTGCCCGGCGACATCGTCGTGCTGCAACTGGGTAACGTACTGGAGTTCGTGTTCGTCTACCTGGCCCTGCAGAAGATCGGCGTGCGCCCAATCCTGGCGCTGCACACCCATCGCTACCGCGAACTGCGCCAGTTCGTCGAGCTCTCGGGCGCCACCGCAACGATTACCGCCGACCGCTCCAAGGACTGCGACTTCATCGACATCATCAATCGCGTCCAGGCCGATACCGGCACTATTCGCAGCAAGTTCGTGCT
The DNA here is from genome assembly GCF_017875955.1 of Pseudomonas sp. BP8. Taxonomy (GTDB): domain Bacteria; phylum Pseudomonadota; class Gammaproteobacteria; order Pseudomonadales; family Pseudomonadaceae; genus Aquipseudomonas. The sequence continues at coordinate 2,791,944 of NZ_JAGINK010000001.1, forward strand.
CGGCGCCGTGGCGCAAGGTTTCGTCTCGCTGGGTGATCTGCTGCAGCGCGCGTCCAGCCGAAACCCCGCCGAGATCGAGGCGATCCAGGCAGCCATCGACCCCTGCAGCCCAGCGCTGTTCCTGTTGTCGGGCGGTACCACCGGCATCCCCAAAATGATCCCGCGCTCGCACAACGACTACGCCTGCAATTCGCGCCTGGCCTCGCGCTACACCGGCATCGATGAACATTCGGTGCTGCTCGATGTGCTGCCGATCGCCCACAACCTGCCGCTGGCCTGTCCGGGCTTGCAAGGTTTCATGCTCTGCGGCGCCAAAGTGGTGTTGCATTCAAGCGCCCGCGCCGAAGACGTCTTCGCCCTGATCGAGCGCTTCAAGGTCACCCATATCCACGTGGTGCCGGCGCTGTTGATCATGTGGATGAACGACCCGCAGGTACACGCCTTCAACCTGGACAGCGTGCGCGTGATCCAGTCTGGCGGTCAGCGCCTGCAACCGGAAACCCGCGCGCTGACCGAGCAGGTGCTACGCAACTGCACCGTGCAGGAAAACTTCGGCATGGCCGAGGGCCTGTTGATGTTCGTGCGCCTCGACGACCCGCTGGATGTGCGCCGCGAATCGGTCGGGCGACCGGTGTGCGCAGACGACGAGATCCTCCTGCTCGGTGAGGACGACCAACCTGTGCCGCTGGGCATGCCCGGTGAGCTGTGCTGTCGCGGCCCGTACACCTTGCGCGGCTACTTCAATGCGCCTGAGCACAACGCCCGCGCCTTCACCCCTGACGGCTTCTATCGCTCCGGCGACATGATGCGCGAGCTGCCTTCAGGCAACTATGTGGTCGAAGGGCGCAAGAAAGACCTGATCAACCGCGGTGGCGAAAAGATCTCGGCCGAAGAAATCGAAAACCTGGTGTTGGCCCATCCTGCCGTCACCAACGTGGCCTGCGTGGCCATGCCCGATCCGGTATTGGGCGAGAAGATGTGTGCCTTCGTCATCCTCAAACCAGCGGCGCACCTGAGCCTGGAAGAACTGGTCGGCTACCTGCAGACCCAGGAAATCGCCCGCTTCAAGCTGCCCGAACGCCTCGAACTGGTGGACAGCTTCCCGTTGTCGACCTTCGGCAAAGTGTCCAAGAAAGACCTGGTGGAACGGGTCAGTGCAAAGCTCAAGGAAGAGGCCGCCTGAAATGAGCGACTTTATCCACTACAGCTTTGCAGATGGCATCGTCACCTTGACCCTGTCCGCACCCGAGCAGCACAACGCCCTCAGTCATCAGGCGCAGTTCGATGCCTTTGCCGAGGTCTGTGGGCGCATCAACCGCGACCCCAGTGTGTCGGTGGTGATTCTCACCGGCGCCGGCAAGTCGTTCTGTGCCGGCGGTAACGTCAAGGACATGAAGGCGCGCGCCGGGCTGTTCGCCGGTAGCCCCTACGAGCTGCGTGACAGTTATCGGCACGGCATCCAGCAGATTCCGCTGGCGGTGTACCACCTGGAGGTACCGACCATTGCCGCGGTCAACGGCGCCGCAATTGGCGCAGGCTGCGACCTGGCGCTGATGTGCGACATCCGCATCGCCTCAGAGCACGCGCGTTTCGCCGAAAGCTTCGTGCGCCTGGGCATCGTGCCCGGCGATGGCGGCGCCTGGTTACTGCCACGCGCGCTGAACAACCTGTCACGGGCCTACGAACTGTCGTTCACCGGCGAGACGGTATCCGCCCAGCAGGCGCTTGAATACGGCCTGGTGTCACGGGTGGTCGAGTCGCACGCGCTGTTGCCGACTGCGCAAGAGCTTGCCCGGCGCATTGCTGCCAACCCCGGACATGCATTGCGCTTGACCAAGAAGCTGCTACGCGAAGGGCAGCACACGCGTCTGGAACCGCTGCTCGAACTGTCGGCCGCCTACCAGGCACTGGCCCATCACACCGAAGCCCACCAGGCCATCGTCCAGGCGCTTTGATCTTAGCCGGACGCTGCCTGCAGCGTCTGGCCGGAGGTTTGTATGCACGACGCAGTTATCGTCGCTTACGCGCGGTCCGCCATTGGCAAAGCCTATCGAGGCGCGTTCAATCACACCCCCATGCCCAGCCTGGCGGCGCCGATCATCCAGGCGCTACTCGCGCGCGCCAACGTGAACGGTGCCGAGGTCGATGAGCTGGTCATGGGCTGCGGTCGTCCCGAGGGTACCCAGGGCAAGAACGTCGCGCGCCTCAGCGCCCTGTGTGCCGGGTTGCCAGACAGCGTCGCCGCGCAGACGGTCAGCCGTCATTGCGCGTCTGGCCTGCAGGCTATCGCAAGCGCGGCGCAGCGCATTCAGCTGGGCGAATGTGCAGTGATGCTGGCGCTGGGCGGCGAGTCCATCAGCCTGGTACAGAACGCCCAGACCAACGAGCACTACGGCCAGGACCCATGGCTGTTGCAGCACAGGCCGGATGCCTACATCAGCATGCTGGAAACCGCAGAGCGGGTGGCCCTGCGCTATGGCGTCTCGCGTGCCGACCAGGATGACTACGCCTTGATCAGCCAGCAGCGGGTGGCCCAGGCTCAGCGCGATGGCCTGTTCGCCGAAGAAATCGTACCGTTGGACGTCATTTCGCGCGCCTTGGACAAGGCCTCCTACGAGTACTACGACAAACCCCTGCGCCTCGACCGTGATGAGTGCAACCGACCCGCCACACAGGCCGCACAACTGGCGGCACTTGCTCCAGTGCTGGAAGGCGAGCAGCGCACAGTCACCGCCGGTAACGCCTCGCAGCTCAGCGATGGCGTGGCCGGGTCTGTGCTGATGAGCGCCGATCAGGCCCGCGCCCGTGAGCTCAAGCCGCTCGGCATCTTCAAAGGGTTTGCCAGCGCCGGCTGTGCGCCGGACGAAATGGGCATCGGACCGGTCTTGGCGGTGCCTCGGTTGTTGGCGCGGCATGGCCTGGGTATCGACGATATCGACCTGTGGGAGCTGAACGAAGCGTTCGCTTCTCAAGTGCTGTATTGCCAGCGCGAGTTGGGCATCCCGTTGCAACGCCTCAACGTCAACGGCGGCGCCATCGCCCTGGGGCATCCCTACGGTATGTCCGGCGCGCGGATGGCCGGCCACGTGCTGCTCGAAGGCCGCCGGCGCGGCGCCCGGTTTGTCGTGGTGACCATGTGCGTAGGCGGCGGGCAGGGCGCCGCAGCCCTGTTTGAGGTGTGCCATGACTGACGGTTGACGCCCTGCATCACTCATCGCTGTGTCTCTACAACAACAAAAAGAGGGACGTTCAATGAAGGCTGTTCACATTCGTCTGCTGCACACCGCTGCTGTGCTGATCTGCCTGCAAGGCACGGCCAGCGCTACCGAGGGCAATGGCAACTCCTACCCGCTGGGTGTGGAGACCAACATGTCCGGGATGATGATGCCCGAGGGGCTCACTGCCCTGTTGTACTACACCCATTACGAGGCCTCCCACGTGAAGGCCAACGATGGCAGTGACAACCCCAATATCGCCCGCTATCGGCTCAAGTCCGACACCGTGTCCCTGCGCCTGAGCTATGTCTGGCCCGGGGTGAAATGGCTTGGCGCCAACGTCGAGACCCGCGCCGCGCTCGCCGTCCCCACCCTCGACCTGACCCTCGATGTCGCCCGCCCAGCGCCCTTGGCCCCGCTGGACAAGGGCGGCACCTCCACCGATCTCGGCGACCTCAGTTTTGCCCCGGTGCTGCTCGGCTGGCACGGCAGGACACTGCACCAGACCGCCGGCATCGAAACCTTTTTACCCACCGGTGCCTACGACAAGGACGAACCGGTGAATACCGGCCGCAACTATTACCAGGTAGCGCCGTTCTATGCCGTGACCTGGCTGCCCTCGGCGCAGTGGGAGGCCAGTGCCAAGCTGCGCTATGGCGTCAACAGCAGGAACGACAAGACCGAGTACCGTTCCGGGGACGAACTGACCTTGGAGTTCAGTGGCGGGTATCGTTTCAACCAGGCTTTGAGTGCGGGTATCAACGGGTACCTCTATCGTCAGACTACGGATGACAAGCTTGATGGTGATGTGGTCAATGGCAATGGCAATCGTGGGTCGGTGAATGCCGTGGGGCCGTATGTGATGTACCGGTTTAGCAAGGATTTTGCTGTGGTAGCCAAACTGCAGGAAGAGTTTGGGGCGAAGAACAAGGCTGAGGGGACGCGGATGTGGTTGCAGGCGCGGTTGCCGTTTTGAAGGGTGGCTCTTCTGCAGCTGCGGCTGGATTGAGTACGCCGGGGCTGCTTCGCAGCCCTTTCGCGACACAAGGCCGCTCCCACAGGAGCTGTGCAAACCTACAGATTGGCGCCGGACTGGTCCGAAAGGGGCGCGAAGCGGACCCGGCATTGCAGGCTTGCACGATAAAATCAGCAGTGACATAAAAGCCTTGAAAGGGAGGCGCTCATGCTGCGAGTTGCGGTCAGTAGCAGCACCACAGCCGCGCAAGGCTCACATGTGTTACGGGCTGATTGGCGTGCGATGAGCCAGGACGAGATTGACCGGATTGAGGGGTAGCAGGCGGTCCTGACAGGCAAAAAATTCACGGTGAGTTCAGGCAAACATCGGCGATTCATCCTGTTTCAGCTGCTCCCGAGCGCCATATGGAATATCCTTGCGCTACGCAATCAACTTCGAAGCAGTGAATTGAACGATGGGTTTTGAACAACTAGCAGAGCTACGTGACCGCCTCAGGTCGGAAAAACAGCAGGCAAAGGCCGATAGCGCACCAACCCCCAAGCGCAAGTCCTCCCCGCAGGCCAAGCCTCGCGAGCAGGATCCGGCAGTGGAAGCGATCTGGCCATTGCAGAAGCATTTTCCATTGGCTTTCCCTGTCAATCCGGCCCCCAAAGTGCCGCTCAAGGAGGGTATCTTCAAGGATGCCGAGCAACACCTTGAGCTGCTCGGATTGACCCGCGAACAGCTTAAGCTGGGCATCTCGACCTGGTGTCGGGGAAGTCGCTACTGGGCAAGCATGGTGGAGGATGCACCGCGCCTTGACTTGAATGGGCAAACTTCTGGCACAGTGACTGCAGCACAGGCGCTGTATGCGAAGCATCAAGCTTCGCGGCAACGCAGCCAGGGCCGAAAAAATCGTGTGAAGTCGAAAGCGGATGTCCCGGCCTCTGCCGCGGTTACCACGGCGGAGCAGACTACGGACTGAGTTCGTCGCGCTCTGCCTTGTGCTTCTTCAGCACCCTAGCTCAGGGGTCAAGCACAGCAGGCATGAAGTTCTCGTCAGAGACCTACATCAAAGGAGGCGCCGCAAGGCGCCTCCTTTGTTTTTCAAGCTAAACGCTTGGGCGCAAAGCGCAAGATCAAACAGGCAATCACCGCCGAAACCAGCGAGCCGAGCAACGTGCCGATCTTCGCCTGATCAATCAGCGCCTGCTGCCCAGGAAACGCCAGCTCGCCAATGAACAGGCTCATGGTAAAGCCAATCCCGCAGAGCATCGCCACACCATAAACCTGCAGCCAGCTAGCCCCCTGAGGCTTGGACGCCAAGCCGGTCTTCACCGCCAGCAGCACCCCTGCGAACACGCCGAGCTGTTTGCCCAGCAGCAACCCCAAGGCCACGGCCAGCGGCAGCGGTGCCAGTGCATCACTCAGGTTCAGGTGGGTGAACGACACCCCGGCATTGGCAAAGCCGAACACCGGCACGATCAGAAACGCGACCCACGGCGCGATGCCATGCTCGAGGGTCAGCAGCGGGCTCTTGCTGTCGCCGGCGGTGTAGGGGATGAGCAAGGCACCGACAACGCCGGCAATGCTTTCGTACACAGCCTAGAGCTGGGTGAAGTACCAGAGAACAGCCAATGTGATCAGGTGGAGCCGCAATACTTTATGGTAGCTAATGATAACTTGCATGTGAAAGCGTAGGGCTAATATAGGATGATGTCTAAGATTTGCATGTGTGACAGATATTGTAAGTGACTGGGAAGTCACGCTAAGGGTAATTGATGCATGAAGTACAAGCTGTATTGACTCTAACAAACCAAGTAGTTCGAATTGAGCTTGGTGAGTGAGATTGACGTGTTTTGGGAATTAATTCAATTCCATGACAGGGGCTAATGCCGCAGGAGGGAATCAGTTAGGATCCAGCTTCGGTCGTGATATTAATTTTCGCGCCATCGGAGACTCTCTCATGTTAAATAATAAAATTGCTCAAGCGGCTCTGATCGATGTTCTGAACTCTAATCCGTTTGCTGGGCGTGATTTGTTTTGGGAACAACACCGCTTTGCACGTGACGGGTATCTAAAGATTAATCACCTAATGGATCCTCTGGTGCGAGATCACGTTTCAGAGGACGTAAAGTACTTGTTGGCAAATTACTCTAAGCGTCGTGACTTTCTAATCGAGTCCACAGGTAACACGCCCAGGCATCTGAGTAATGTACCTCAGGATAAAATTGAAAAGTATGGGGCGTTTATTCCTGTGGCTTATTCATCAAGGTATTTGATGGGTTTGGTTGAAAGCATTGTGAGAGAGGAGGTGATTGCTACGCCTTGGAAGTGGGATAACTACATAATTAATTGTCAGCATAAGTCAGGTGACACTCATGGGTGGCACTGGGGCGACTATCCCTACACAATAATTTGGATTGTTGAAGCTCCTGAGATTGAGGCGGGAGGTTTGCTGGAGTGTGTCCCTCATACGCACTGGGATAAGAAAAATCCGCGGATTGAAAATCTATTGATTGACAATAAGATCGAATCTTACTTCCATTTAACTGGTGATGTGTATCTCCTAAAGGCGGATACGACTCTGCACAGAGTCAAGCCCATCACGGAGAATGTAACAAGGATAATCCTAAATACAACTTGGGAGCGTGCCCGAGATATAAATCGAGTAGTTGAACATGAAACGTTCGTGTTTCGCGATTGAATGGTGATGTCTCATGGGAAGGGTTAAGTATTCGCACACGAATCTCGTAGCTACTGATTGGAAACGAATAGCCAATTTCTACATCAATGTTTTTGACTGTGTGCAGGTGGGACCGATACGGCGGCTTAGAGGTGATGCAATCGCTGCCGGTACTGGACTTGATGATCCTGAAATCGAGGGCGTTCACTTGCGGTTACCCGGTAATGGGAATGATGGGCCCACGCTCGAAATCTTTCAATATAAGAAAATATCATGTGAAGCAGAGCGGGTGGCAAATTCGCGTGGATTAACACATCTGGCTTTTGAAGTTGCAGATATGGAGGATGTATGTTCTAAAGTTATACGAAACGGGGGTTGGATGCTGGGTTCGTTAGCAAGGCAGCTAATTGTCGGGGTGGGAACGTGCACCTTCATTTATGTCAGGGACCCGGACAGAAATATAATTGAAATTCAAGTTTGGGAGGAAGCATGACCAAGGTATTAGCTCAGTTTGATTTAGTGGCGCCTAAATATCCGAAGGGCAATGGTTTAATGGATCCATTTTACTCTTCTGCTTCTTATGTTAATGGCTTGGCAGAGGCGCATCCAGGGTTTGTTTGGAGGGAAAAAAATGAAGACTTAGAATTGCTCAAGGAGTTATGGGGTGAGGGATATCTCTATACCCTCTCTGTCTGGTCAGATGTTGAGTCGCTTAAAGGATTTCTCTTCAATACTCCGCATGTAGAATTTATGCGTCGGGGACGTGACTGGTTTAATCCATGGGTTCAGCCGCGATTAGTGTTGTGGTGGATAGATCAAGGTAGCATTCCAACACTTCATGATGCACACGAGCGCTTGACCTTGCTTTATGAGCGAGGTCCTTCATACGAGGCATTCGATTTACATAGCTGTGACTTCCCGGTTTCAATGTATTAGGAGTGAATATGAGTGCGCTGGATAGAAATGTACAGATGAAATTGTCGAACTATTATCGGGTTTTTTTAGGTGATCCCGCAAGGCTGGTTGCTCACCAAGAGGGGATACGGTTGCTTAGAGAGGACGTTGAGAGCTTGGAGGATTGTTGGAATGCGGAGGAAGAAGCTGGGATTAGTGGACTTGATTTGCCCAGATCTCAGGCTGAGTTTTTAGAATGGTATTTGATGTTTGAGAAAAAGATGAATGCCGACATTCAGTACTTTATCGATTACATGAGGTGTTGCGCAAGTGCGGAAGAGGTTGCTTATTACATATGCATGGAAGAAATGGTTGACGGTTCTTTTGATGACCTGATGGCTATGGTGCAATTAGGGATGCCCATTAACTGCAAGATGATTGCTGGTGAGAACTACTGGGATGAGATGGGGGGTGGTGACTATTCTGCAGTGCACACGACCATGTTTAAAACGTCTTCGGCTTATATGAGAAGGATTTTGAATGGTAAGGATGTTTCTATAGATAGTCCAAGTACAGAGTGTTTGATGAATGGGAACATTCTGCTGATGTGGGCTCTTCGCAGAGAATACAATATACGCTTGGTAGGTGCTATGGGGCTCGTAGAAGGTTCTGCTCCAGTTCGATTCGGAGCTACAACGGCTGCAATGGAGCGTCTTGGTCTGCCCAAGGAAGTTGTCGCGTATCACAAGGCTCATATCAGTATTGATACACATCACAGTAGGGCCTGGTATGAATCCTTGCTTAAACATTACTCTAGCTGTGGGGGCGCGGTTTTAAGAGAGCTGGCCTTGGGTGTGAGTATTAGGTACAACGTTGCTATCAGGTATTACAAGTATATGTATGGTGCAATGCGGAGCTTATCATGAAGGATGTGATTCGTGCTGTGGTAGTGGTTGATCCGATCGGGTCTGCATTTAAATATGGGTGCGAGATTAGATCAATGGGGTATCAAGCTGTCGCACTGATAACCAAAAATAGATATTCTGAGGGATTAAATAAGTTTCATAACGTTTCTGGTTATGAAGTGGTTTTGTTTTCCTCAACTCTAGAGGAGGCAGTCGCGGTCCTCTCAGACTTCCAGGTGCGTGCAGTGATACCTGGCTCCGATGTTGGGATAACAATGTCGGACAATCTTGCTGAGTATCTATCATTGCTAGGTAATTCAACTGAGACTAGTTTGGCCAGATTTGATAAGTTGGAAATGAAACTGCGCCTCGGTCAATTTGGGGTGCGATCAACTCCAGCTCATAGCTTGTCTATTGATGGTCTCATAAAGGGGCATGAGTTGAATCTACCTTACCCTGTAGTAGTCAAGCCAACTCAGGGTACTGGTAGCAGGAATGTAAGAGTTTGCTGTTCTAGGAGTGATGTATATAAAGCGCTCGCGGCTATCGAGACAGTTGAGTCGGCTTTGCCTGAGCCGGATAGACAGGTGTTAGTAGAGGAGTATATACCAGGCACTGAATATTTTGTGGTAACGGCTAATCTAGGACGTCCGAATTTTAAGCGAATGCTATGTTTTGCAGAATATGAAAAAATTCAAGTTGGGGATAATCCTAGTGTTTACAGAAATATTCGATCAATTGCAACGGATAGTGAGAAGGCTAGAGAGGTATTTTCATATGTCTGTGATATCAATTCTGCCATAGGCGCCGACTTCGGTATCAATGATGTTGAGCTGAAGATTAATACGGCTGGGGTTTTTGTTATAGAACAAAATGGTAGGCTGCCCGGCGCTAACGTACCTGTGTTGATTGAGAAGTGTACTGGGCTGAATTGCTACCGTTTGAATGTAGATATCTTTTTGAGTAAAGCATGTCTTGAGTTATCACCACCGTGCTATTCGAGGCACTTTTGTGTGTGCTGCCTGATAACTGAGGAAGCAGGGGTAATGGGCGAGGTTGAAGGTATTGGGCTGGTCGAATCACTAGAGTCTTTTGATGCGCTACAACTTATGGTGTCGGCCGGTGAGCATGTGCGCGCGACCCAAGACTTTCTCTCTGCATGGGCGTTTGTATACTTGATACATGAGGATCCTTGGGTGTTGCGTAAGGATTCTGAGCGTGTGCACGCTTCTTTGAGGATGAGATTGGCTTAGTGGTGTGATGGGTTTTATCGTATAGGTCGCCTAGGGAGAGGTGCAGTGAGCTGGATCATATTTATTTGCTTCATGCTCCTTGTCGCGGAAGTACTAGGCCGTTTGGCGACAGCGCTTGGGCAGAGCAGGGTCATCGGTGAGATAGCCGCTGGTGTAGTACTGGGGCCTATAATTTTGGGAGGATTTTTTCATGAGGCCTCATCGCTAATTATTACAGGTGGAGACGATGTAATTAGAGGTCTTAGTGAATTAGCACTTATACTGATGATTTTTGAAGTCCCTTGGCATGTTTCAAGGTTGGAAAGTCGTGAGTGTAAGGTAAAGAATTCGTCGAAACTTGTGATATCGTTATTTGGAGTCATTATTCCTTTTGTAACGGGTGCTGTGATTGGAGCCTGGTCGTGGGACAAAATTGCACCGACGCAGCCATATTGGCAATACATAATCTTTTGTGGAGTTGTACTATCGGTAACGGCCCTTCCAGTTCTGATTCGGTTGATAGAGTCAAATCTAGCTGTTGATCGCCAAGCCGCCAGTCTAGCCTTGGGGGTGGCGGTTTATACAGATGTTTTCGGTTGGCTTGCTTTGGCGATAGTTCTAGCTTTTGAATATACAGATAGCTGGGGCGTGCTTTGGACATCGTTGGAAGTAGGCTGCTTTATATTGGTCGGTGCTGCTTCTTTATTAGTGGTCAGGCCATGGTTTAACGATTCATCTATTTTAAGTGGAGTGCAAGGGAAGACCAAAATACTTGTCGTGCTTTTATGCTGTCTTACCATGTCGGAACTTACTGCCCGGCTCGGGTTTCATCATGCGATTGGATCCGTGATCTCTGCCTATGTGTTTCGCGATGTACCTGGGGTCAAGAGGCTTTGGAAGAAGTGGATCGGAAGGTTTAGCGCTATATTGCTAACGCCTCTATTCTTTGTTTATTCGGGCATGCAAGTTAAGTATGAGGTTCTTGTTGGAGTTGATGTATGGGTCTGGGGGGCGGTTTTTTTTCTCGGTGGGACGGCTGGGAAAGTCGCAGGATCCTATATTGGCGGTCGGTTAATCGGATTGGGAGGGAGGTCTTCGTTGGAGTTGGGTATTTTGATGAACACTAAAGGTCTTATTGAACTGGTAATTTTAAATGTAGGATTGCAGGAGGGTATCTTGTCAGACATTTCCTATAGTGTGCTTTTGTTGATCTCACTGGTGTCAACCATGTTGACATTGCCGCTCATAAGACTTTCTAATTGCCTGGGATTTTCTTCCGTAGGCGATCGGGACAATCAGAACGGACGCTTTAGGGATTAAATAGTTGGAGGTTGGGCATTTGCTTGTGGTTCAAGGCGAAAATAAAAAGGGAACATGCTTTGGATATATTAATGGGGTTGCTTGCTGCAGTTTCTTGGGGGGTTACCGACTTTTTGGTTGGCGTGAATGCAAGAGTATTGGGAGTTAGAAGATCCGTGTTTCTTGGGCAGTTGATCGGGCTCTTTTTAATGAGTGTAATTGTGTTTTTATCCGCTAGTCAGTTCGGCAGGTTGTTATCCGCGCCGCCAGGAGCGCTGTTGTTCGGGCTTGCTGCCGCAATTAGTACTGTGGTTGGAGCACTTTTTCTCGCAAAGGCTTTCGCCGTTGGGCGAACATCTATAGTGGCCCCGCTCGTCACAACATACGGCGTCTTCACTACCTTCCTTTCGTGGATGACAGGTGAGTATCTCTCAGTTTGGCAGTTATTAGGAATTGTAACCTGTTTTTTTGGAGTGTTATTGGTGACTTCTAAGGTCGATGGTGGAAGTGGTGCCTCCAAAATTAAGTCTGGGATGTCAGTTATTTATTCATTGCTAGCTGCTGTATGTTACGGTGCAAGCTTTTGGGTGCAGGGGAGATTTTCATTGCCCGCTATTGGGCCGATAAATATGCTATGGCTTTCGTACTGTGTTGGTGTGATTTTCTTATGGCGAGAAACTCTTGATCTTTTTAAGAGCAAAATAAGCGCTGACTTTAAAGTTCTGGGTTTGCTTTGCGGATCTAGCTTGTCTAATTTGAGTGGGTTCGCTGCTTTCTCCCTCGGCGCGACTAACGGAGCTGTTTCAGTGGTTACTATGATTAGCACGTTATCTGGGGGTATTGCTTCTGTTTTAGGTTGTATTTTCTACCGCGACAAACTGTCAATGCTACAAATAGTTGGTATTTTTTTTGTACTCTTAGGAGCGGTATTTATTCACTTCTATGGCTGATTGGTATTTCACGGTGAGCTGTTTTTTGAATATGATCTAAATCATATATTTAAACGAGTGGTCGTTGAGATGGAATCTAAAGGCTATCTTCCTAAAGAACATGTTGAAATGTTGCCCTGCATGGCTGCATTTGCAGTGGTTTTTGAAACTGGCAGCTTCGTAGATGCTTCGGCCCGCCTGGGCTTAACTGCCTCAGCAGTAAGCAAGCAGGTTTCTAAGTTAGAGGATGCACTGTCATTACGTCTACTTGAGCGTACGACCAGGCAGCTGAAAGTTAATGCTGAGGGCGCTGAGATTTATGGGCACTGTAAAGAGCTATTGGAGCGTTCCGCTAGTGTATTTCGCTTGACAGAGCGTTTTCTTGAAAAGCCTCAAGGATTGATTAGAATAGCAGTAAATCGTTCATTGTATGGCGTATGTAGTCAGGTTATTCCTGGCTTTCTACAACAGTACGCAGGCGTTAACGTAAAGCTTGTGGCGTGTGATGGTGGTTTCGATTTTATTGCGGATTGCATTGATATCGGTGTAGTAGTGACAGACAACCCTCCTTTAGGTGTAATTGCTAGTAAATTATTTAAGATGAATTTTGAGGTTTGCGCTTCTATTAATTATCTGAATAAAGAAGGCTGGCCGCTACACCCGTCGGAATTGTCTTCTCATAGCTGTCTGTCTTTCTCGGATCTCGCTAAGAACTACCGTTGGAAGTTTAGCTCTATACAAGAAGAGTGTGAGGTGAAGGTAACAGGGCGGTACCTGTCCGACAGTCCTGAAGCCGTTTTGGAAGCCGCTATTTCTGGTTTGGGTATCTCATGTCTTCCTACACATTTGGTCGTATCGCCCTTTGCTGAAAAGCAGTTAGTTCCGCTTTTTCCTGGGTGGGAATACCAAGGGTCACTCCAAGGCATGACTTGGGTTGTTTATCAACCCGGTCGTCACATTTCTCAAAGAATTAAATTGATGGTAGCTCATCTCACCAAAGAGTTGCGCGCTTTGGAGACTTGAGTGTGTGGGTTGGATTTGTCATGTATTGAGCGGTTTTTCATACTATTTTTGTGAAGTGGTCAAGAGGTTGTGCTTCGATTGTGGTACTTTGCGAGTAAATTTAAGGTAATTAAATTTTGAGTGGGTTGTTATAGACAATGTACTTCCTGGTGGTTAGACGCGATGTTATCAATTCTTGATGGCGAGGGCTGCACCCTCGCCGTTGTTTAAACTACGGCTTGGGCGCAAAGCGCAAGATCAAACAGGCAATCACCGCCGAAACCAGCGAGCCGAGCAACGTGCCGATCTTCGCCTGATCAATCAGCGCCTGCTGCCCAGGAAACGCCAGCTCGCCAATGAACAGGCTCATGGTAAAGCCAATCCCGCAGAGCATCGCCACACCATAAACCTGCAGCCAGCTAGCCCCCTGAGGCTTGGACGCCAAGCCGGTCTTCACCGCCAGCAGCACCCCTGCGAACACGCCGAGCTGTTTGCCCAGCAGCAACCCCAAGGCCACGGCCAGCGGCAGCGGTGCCAGTGCATCACTCAGGTTCAGGTGGGTGAACGACACCCCGGCATTGGCAAAGCCGAACACCGGCACGATCAGAAACGCGACCCACGGCGCGATGCCATGCTCGAGGGTCAGCAGCGGGCTCTTGCTGTCGCCGGCGGTGTAGGGGATGAGCAAGGCACCGACAACGCCGGCAATGGTCGCGTGCACCCCTGAGAGCAGGGTGAAGTACCACAGCGCGGCAACCGCGATCAGGTAGGGCCACAAACTCACCACACGCAAGCGGTTCATGCCCAGCATCAACGCGACAATCCCTGCCGCCGCGCCGAGTGCGATCAGGTTGATCGATGAGGTGTAGAACAGGGCAATGATTGCCACCGCGCCCATGTCATCGATGATCGCCACCGAGACCAGCATCACCTTCAACGACAAGGGCGCGTGCTTGCCGAGCAGGGCCAGGGCGCCGACGGCAAACGCGATGTCGGTGGCGGCGGGGATCGCCCAGCCACCGGCCAGACCGGGCTCGACGCTGGAGACCTTGAGGTAGATCAGCGCCGGTACGGCCATGCCCATCAGCGCGGGCAGGGCAGGCAGGCGACGCTGCTCCCAGGTGGCCAGGCGGCCGTCGACCATTTCGCGCTTGATCTCCAGGCCGACCATGAGAAAGAAGATCGCCATCAGGCCGTCGTTAACCCAATGGTGCACGGTCATAGTGCCGAGCTTGTCGGTGAAGGTCGGGCCCACGGGCATGTGCAGCAGGTGCTGGTAGGCACTGGCCCAAGGGCTGTTGGCGATGACGATGGCCAGGGCGGCGGCGATCATCAGCAGCACGCCGCCGGCGGCCTCGCTGGCGAGCAGGCGCTGCAGCAGTGGACGCCGCTCGGCGCTGGGAAGGGAAACATTCATGAGAAGGTCCTCGTTCATGGATTCGCCCTTGACGCCGCAGGCGTGCACCAAATCACGGACACGGCAAGGCGCTGACCACGGTTGTACCGGGCCACTGCGGCGATTGGCGAGAAGAAGGGAAGCAGCGTACGAAGACCAGCTACGGATAGCCGGAACGAAAAACGCCATAGAAATAGGACAGCTGCGTGCAACATGGACGGACTCTCGGAAAACAAATGAATGTTCTCCGTATTCGGGATAGCTCCCGGGCGCACGCAGCACACGCCAGGCGCTGATTCTACCGACTATAGGTACTCATGTTCCAATTTAATGCATCGAAATGTTGCGAATTACTCAGACACCGGCCATCACGTCCATCTCTCATCACCCAGGAAAAAAAACCGAGCGTCGCAGGCGTATTTTTGCATTTTGCATATTAGGTTATTCCTAAAATCAATTTAATTAATCGTCAATAGCGCTATAGAGTCTGTTCACGACCGGCCGCATCGGCCCAGGAACATTCTCTAGGAGCACTCTGCACATGCGTTCGCGTTTCATGCTTTTTGCCGCAGCACTGCTTGCGGCGAGCCAGGTGCTCGCCGCCGACCGCCTGACCCTGCGCATCGGCGACCAGAAGGGCAATATGCGCGCCCAGCTCGAAGCGGCCGACGCCCTGCGCGACTTGCCTTATGACATCCACTGGGCAGAGTTCCCCGCTGCCGCGCCGTTGGCCGAGGCATTGAATGCCGGGGCTATCGATGCTGGCATCATTGGCGATGCGCCGTTGCTGTTCGTGCTGGCCTCCGGCGCCCCGGTCAAGGCAGTCGCCGTGGACAAATCCGACCCTTACGGCACGGCGTTACTGGTGCGGCCCGACGCGGCCTTCAAAAGCGCCGCTGATCTCAAGGGCAAGCGCATCGCCACGGGCCGTGGCTCGATCGGCCACCATCTCGCGCTGAAGGCGTTGGACCAGGTCGGCTTGAGCGAGAAGGACGTGGAGTTGCGCTTCCTCGGCCCGGTCGACGCCAAGATCGCTCTGGCCAACGGCTCGGTGGACGCCTGGTCGACCTGGGAACCCTACACCGCGCTGGCCGAACTGAGCGGGCAGGGCAGGGTGCTGGTCAATGGCCGTGGTTTGTCCAGCGGCAACAGCTTCCTCGCCGCCACTGAACAGGCCCTCAACGATCCGGCACGTAAGGCCGCGCTGGTGGATTACCTCAACCGCCTGGCGGCTGCGCAGGTTTGGGCCTATCAGCACCTGGACAGCTATTCCAGCACTCTGGCGAAAATCATCGGTTTCCCCCAAGAGGCCGCCCGCCTGCAGTTCGAGCGGCGCCAGTTGCGCTGGCAGGGGATTGATGCCAAGACCATCGCCGAGCAGCAGGAGACCGCCGATTTCTACCACGCCCACGGCTTGATGAACGAGCGCCTGGATGTCGCCCCCACCTTCGCCAAAGGTTTCGCCGTACCCAGCGCCGATGCCGTCGCTGCCCAACACTGATCAGGAGCCGTCCTCATGT
The DNA here is from genome assembly GCF_017875955.1 of Pseudomonas sp. BP8. Taxonomy (GTDB): domain Bacteria; phylum Pseudomonadota; class Gammaproteobacteria; order Pseudomonadales; family Pseudomonadaceae; genus Aquipseudomonas. The sequence continues at coordinate 2,807,977 of NZ_JAGINK010000001.1, forward strand.
TGCAGTTCAAACGCCTGCGCCACCTGGCCGTCGGCCTGTTGATTGGCGGCCTTGTGCCGGGCTTGGCCAGCGCCGAGCAGACCTTGCGCATCGGCTATCAGAAGTCCTCGACCCTGCTGACCTTGCTCAAGGCCCGTGGCACGCTCGAGCAACGCTTGCAGGCTGAAGGCATCAGGGTCAGTTGGCATGAATTTCCGAGCGGTTTACCGCTGCTCGAAGCCCTGAACCTGGGCAACGTCGACCTGTCGGCTGACGTTGCCGACACGGTACCGGTGTTCACCCAGGCCGCTGGCGCCCGACTGACCTACTTTGCCCGCGAGACACCGTCGCCGACCGCCCAGGCGATCCTGGTACCGGCCGATTCGCCGCTCAAGACCCTCGCCGACCTGAAGGGCAAGCGTGTCGCCGTGACCAAGGCCGCTGGCAGTCATTACTTGCTGATTCAGGCCCTGGCCAAGGCCGGCCTGAGTTTCAAGGACATCAGCCCTGCGTACCTGATTCCAGCTGATGGGCGCGCTGCCTTCGAAAACCGTAAGGTCGATGCCTGGGTCACCTGGGACCCCTACGTGGCCAGTGCTCAACGTCAGCAGAATGCGCGGATCCTGGCCGACGGCAGCGGCCTGGCCAGCTACCAGCGCTACTACCTGGCCGGCACGGACTACGCCAAGGCGCACCCCGAAGTGCTTCAGCAGGTCTATCTGGCGCTGCGTGAGATCGGCGAATGGACCAAGGCCAATCCTGCCGGCGCGGCACGTGTGCTCGGCCCGCTCTGGGGCAACCTCGACAGCGCGACGGTGCAGCAGGCGAATGCCCGCCGCAGTTACGACGTACAACCGGTGCGCCTGGATGACCTTGGCGAGCAGCAGCGCATCGCCGATGCCTTCTTGCGCGAGGGGCTGCTGCCCAAGCCAGTTGATGCGCGCGCGGTGACGTTGTACCAGCCGCAGGCGGCGCAGTGAGCTGAAGCCTATGAAGCTGGGGGCGCTGTACGCCCCTTTCGCGACACAAGGCCGCTCCCACAGGTGGGGTTGGTGCAGTGCGTTAGATGGCCGCAGGGTTGGACTGCAACTGCCAGCGGCTGCGCAGCGATTGCAAGGCATCATCAAGAATCGAGGCGCCACTCTCCTTGCGCGCCAGGCGTTCGTTGCGGAAGGTGTCGCTGAGCAGGTTGAGCAAGTCATGCGACTGGCTCGCCGAGCTAGGCTTGGTCACGTCTTCGGTCAGGTCTCCGTTGATATAGGTGCGTATCCGCTCGTTCTGATTGGCCTGTTGCGTGGCACTGGCGTGCACCAGGCTGTCATTCTCATAGGCCAGGCGGGTACTGCTGCTCGATTGGTCGTTGATCTGGTGGTAGCGGTAATTCTGGGACTCGCGATCATCCCCCAGCTGCAAGTTGACCATCGGGTTGAGGCCCTGGTGGTAAGCCGCTTTCAGGCCCGCCTGCTGGTCTTGCTGGATTGAACGGTTCGGGCCGCCGCCGTTCTTGATGGTGGTCGACTGCGAGGCCTGGTACTCGAAGCGGTTCGACTCATCCTGACGCATGGGATTGTCTCGCCGTTCGGTCTGGCTGACCGATGCGCTGAAGTCGGCCAGGCCGCTGAGCAGGGCGCGATCAGTGGCACTGAGCAGCGAAACGCGGTCGGTGACGGCGGTGTTGCGCTGATCGACGGCATTGAGCTGGGTGAAGGCGTCCTTGAACAGGCTCATCAGGTTTTCGTCGCCCTTACCGCGCTTTTGCGCCGCATCGAACTGGCTCAGGTAGCTGTCGACCGCCGCCTGACGCTGCGCGGTGCTGCCAAGCAGGGCGGTGCTTGGCGTGTCGAGGGTCATCTGGACGCGCCCAGCGGGGCCATCCAGCGACAGTTTGCGCGCAGTGTCGTCAAGGCTCAGCTCGAAGGTCTGCAGTTCGCCGCCGACATTCAGCTTGGCATTGAGCTGCAGCGAGCTGAACAGGCTCGAATCGAGCTTGACCAGGTTGCCCAGTTGCAGGCGCGGCGGTACCTGGGTAAGGCCATCGATGGCCGACTGGAAATCATCTGCCAGGGCGGCCAAACCTTCGAGTTCCTCGCTGGTCAGCTCGCCATTGGCCACCTCGGCGGTCACCGCCAGGCCCTTCTCGCTGCTCGCCAGCGACAGGCTGATGGTGGCGCCGGACACCGTGGTGAGGTTGAACGTGACGCCGTTGGCCGGGTGTTGGCGCAGGTTTGCCAACTGCAAGGCCAGCGCGGCGGGGTCGGCTTGATCGGTGCCCGACAAGCTCATCACCGATTGCGAGATCGATTGCCCGCCGTTGGCCGCCAACTGTTCGAGCAGCGCCGCGCCAAGCCCCTGGAAGCGCCCGGCGTTGGTGTTCGACTGGATACTGGTGAGCAAGCTGCTGCTGAGCTTGTCGCTGCTCTGCTGTTCCCAGGCATAACGGGTCTGCGCCCCGACCAGGGTGCCGTTGGCGGTATAGGTCTGGGTGGGCGTAGTCGTGACGGTCTGGCCCAGGCTGACCGAGGTGCTCGGCGAGCTTGGGGTGGTGACGGCTTGTTCGAGCGCCTTCACTGGAGTTGATACCACAGGGGTATACACCGGCGTCAGGCGTTGGACAGCTGTGATCGCGTTCATTGTCGGCTTCCGTGCAGATCCTGGACTGTAGCCCTTGATATCGGCAGGCCATTAGCAAACCTGAGCGGTAATTCAGGGTAGGTACTGCAGGGGAGTTGTGACGGCATGTAGCGGCGCCACCGGCGCGTTGCCTGCACTGAACGGTGTGTATGGAGAGGGGAGGAGCGGGGAGACGTCAACCATGGAGCCGCAGGGCGGCCCCATGGCAACGCTTGGATCAGCGGCGACGGAACAGCGGCAGCGGTTCGTCAGCGGCGGCCTGGTAGGTCACCGAGAAGTCCTTGAGGCCTTCCAGCGCTTCCTGCGGGTCTTTGTCGGCGCGGATGGCAAAGGCGTCGAATCCACAGCGGGCCAGATAGAACAGCTGGTCGCGAAGGATGTCGCCAATGGCGCGCAACTCACCCTTGAACTGGTAGCGGTCACGCAGCAGGCGCGCATTGGAGTAGTTGCGCCCGTCGGTGAAGGCCGGGAAGTTCAGGGCGATGACCTGGAAGTGCTCGACGTCATCACCGATTTCCTCGGCTTCTTCGTCGCTGTCCAGCCACACACCCAGGCCGCCATCGCGGGCCTTGAGGGCGTGGGCGTGTTCGCGCCAGAGGTGCAGCGGCACGATGTAGTCGTCGCAGTTGCTCAGCTCGTCAAGGGTGACTTCCTTGGGCAGCAGGTGCCAGGTTTCGTCGACAAGCTGGTTGTTCTTAATGATTCGCTGCATAGACGCGCTCCTTGAAGGGGTCGATGCCGATACGCTGGTAGGTGTCGATGAAGCGCTCTTCCTCGGTGCGTTTTTCAACGTAGACGTTGATCAGCTTCTCGATCACATCGGCCATTTGCTCGTAGGCGAACGAAGGGCCGAGGATCTTGCCCAGGCTGGCGTCGCGCGCGGCATTGCCACCCAGCGAGACCTGATAGAACTCCTCGCCCTTCTTGTCGACGCCAAGAATGCCGATGTGGCCGACGTGGTGGTGACCACAGGCGTTCATGCAACCGGAGATGTTCAGGTCGAGCTCGCCGATGTCGAACAGGTAGTCCAGGTCGTCGAAACGGCGCTGGATGGATTCGGCGATCGGGATCGACTTGGCGTTGGCCAGCGAGCAGTAGTCGCCACCCGGGCAGCAGATGATATCGGTCAGCAGGCCGATGTTCGGCGTGGCAAAGCCCTGCTCGCGCAGTTCCTGCCAGAGCGTGTGCAGCTGACGCTGCTCGACATCGGCGAGGATGATGTTCTGCTCGTGCGAGGTGCGCAGGAAGCCGAAGCTGTAGCGGTCGGCGAGTTCGGCGACGGCGTCGAGCTGCTTGTCGGTGAGGTCACCAGGAGCAACGCCGGTGGGCTTCAGCGACAGGGTCACGGCCACGTAGCCAGGGCGCTTGTGTTCGCGGGTGTTGCGCGAGCGCCAGCGGGCGAAGCCAGGGAACTCCTGGTCCAGCTCGGCGTAGTCGACGTTGTCCAGGGCCAGGTAGGCCGGGTCAACGAAGTGACGCGAGACGCGCTCGATTTCCGCTTCGGTCAGGGTGGTGTTGCCGCCACGCAGGTGAGCCATCTCGGCCTCGACCTTTTCGGCGAACACTTCTGGGGTCAGAGCCTTGACCAGGATCTTGATCCGCGCCTTGTACTTGTTGTCACGGCGACCGTAACGGTTGTACACGCGCAGGATGGCATCGAGGTAGCTGATCAGGTCCTGCCATGGCAGGAACTCGTTGATGAACGAGCCGACCACCGGGGTACGCCCCAGACCGCCACCGACCAGCACCCGGAAGCCCAGTTCGCCCGCTTCGTTGTGCACCGGCTCCAGGCCGATATCGTGCACTTCGATGGCGGCGCGGTCTTGCTTGGAGCCGTTGATGGCGATCTTGAACTTGCGCGGCAGGTAGGCGAATTCCGGGTGGAAGGTGGTCCACTGGCGGACAATCTCGCACCACGGGCGCGGGTCGATCAGTTCATCGGCAGCGACGCCGGCGAACTGGTCGGTGGTGGTGTTGCGCAGGCAGTTACCGCTGGTCTGGATCGCGTGCATCTGCACGGTGGCCAGCTCGGCGAGAATCTCCGGGATGTCTTCCAGTGCCGGCCAGTTGTACTGGACGTTCTGGCGGGTGCTGATGTGCGCGTAACCCTTGTCGTAGTCGCGGGCGATCTTCGCCAGCAGGCGGACCTGAGTCGAGTTCAGCTGGCCGTAAGGCACGGCGACGCGCAGCATCGGTGCGAAACGTTGGATGTAAAGGCCGTTCTGCAGGCGCAGAGGGCGGAATTCTTCTTCGCTCAGCTCACCGGCCAGGTAGCGGCGGGTCTGATCACGGAACTGCTTGACGCGGTCCTCGATGATCCGCTGATCGTACTCGTCGTATACGTACATAAAAGTCCTGTCTCAGGCTGCATGCAGCTAATCGCGCGCACGGCCGCGCACTCCCTTTCGGAGCCGAGGAACGATATCAGGTTGTGTTTATGCGCTAAAGTGATGTTTTTGCATATGAAAAGAACTAAACGGACTAAGTGAGGCTGACTCGCATTTGTTCGCCTGTCAAAGCGCCTGGCGACGTGGCCTATACCGTTTGGTGTCACTCGTCGAAGCCTGAAAGACCCTTCTTGAAGGGAGGGCATTACTGAACTTAACTGCTGGTGGTGAAGTGCATTCCCATAATCACTACAAGAGGCAATGCAATGGGTAATTCCACCAAGCTCCGCAAGCCTGATAGCAGTGTCGACGCCTGGGCGATTCTGTGTCTGATCGTGCTCGTCGTGGTAACCGCCGTGTACTGGGTCAGCCATCAGTAGCGTATTAAAAAATTCAGACCGTGAAGCACACCTGAGCCGCCCGTGGAAGTAGGACTTCCACGGGCGGATTGCGTTTCAGTGGGCGGTGAGGTGCAGCGCCAGTTGCACCAGGCCGATCAGCACCAGGATGAACACCAGGGTGAACAACACGCCCAGTGCGATGAAGTGGCTGGCTTTACCATGGTTGAAGTCGCGCGCGCGGTTCTTGCCGCTCTGCACGCCCAGGGCGGCGGCGAGGATGCTCTGCAGCATCTGCCAGAAAGTAGGGGGTTTGCCTTGGCTGGGGTCGTCCATGAGCGGCTCCTGAATGGTTCAGAGAGAGTCAGGGACAGTGTAGCCAGTGCCGGCCTCTTCGCGGGACAAGCCCGCTCCTACAGGGGGCGCGTACCCTGTAGGAGCGGGCTTGCCCCGCGAAGAGGCCGCTACTGTCAGCTCACATCAGTTGTCGTAACCCAGGTTCGGCGCCAGCCAGCGCTCGGTCACGCTCAGGTCCTGGCCTTTACGCGCGCTGTAGCGCTCGACCTGGTCCTTGTCGACCTTGCCTACGGCAAAGTACTGCGCCTGTGGATGGGCAAAGTACCAACCGCTGACCGCCGCCGCCGGGAACATGGCGAAATGTTCGGTGAGGAACACCCCGCTCGGGCCAGTCTCGCCAATCGCAGTGCCATCGAGCAGGCGGAACAGCGTCTCCTTCTCGGTGTGGTCCGGGCAGGCCGGGTAGCCCGGAGCGGGACGGATACCGCTGTACTGCTCCTTGATCAGCGCATCGTTGCTCAACTGCTCGTCGCTGGCATAGCCCCAGTGCCCTTTGCGCACCTGTTCATGCAGCCACTCGGCACAGGCCTCGGCCAGGCGGTCGGCAAGGGCTTTGACCATGATCGAACTGTAGTCGTCGCCCTTGTCCTGATAGGCCTTGGCCACTTCCTCGGCACCGATCCCGGCGGTGGTGATAAAACCACCCACGTAATCGGTAACGCCGCTGTCCTTGGGCGCGACAAAGTCGGCCAGCGACAGGTTCGGCTTGCCATCGGGCTTGATCGTCTGCTGACGCAGGTGATGCAAGGTGGCCAGCGCCTGGCCGTCGTCGCCATAGACTTCGATGTCGTCATCGTCGACCTGGTTGGCCGGCCAGAAACCGAACACGGCGCGGGCGCTGATCAGCTTCTCGGCGATCAGTTTCTCAAGCATTTCGCGAGCGTCCTGGTACAGCGCCGTGGCGGCCTCGCCGACCACTTCGTCGGTGAGGATGCGCGGGAACTTGCCCGCGAGGTCCCAGGAGATGAAGAACGGCGTCCAGTCGATGTACTCGGCCAGGACCCGCAGGTCGATGTCGTTCAGCACCTTGACGCCGGTGAAGGAGGGCACTGCCGGGGTATAGCCAGCCCAGTCGTACTGCGGTTTGGCTGCGATGGACTTGGCATAGCTCAGGCGCTCGGTGCGCGCACTGCGGTTGGCGGTGCGTTCGCGCACATCGATGTATTCCAGGCGGGTCTTCTCGACAAAGCCGGGCTTGAGTTCCTTGGACAGCAACTGCGTGGCCACGCCCACTGCACGCGAGGCGTCGGTGACGTATATCACGGCATCGTTGGAATACTTGGGCTCGATCTTGACCGCCGTGTGCGCCTTGGAAGTGGTGGCGCCGCCGATCATCAGCGGCAGGTGGAAGTCTTGGCGCTGCATTTCGCGGGCAACATGAACCATCTCGTCCAGCGACGGGGTAATCAGGCCGGACAAACCGATGATGTCGCACTTCTGCTCACGGGCGGTCTGCAGGATCTTCTCGGCCGGCACCATCACGCCCATGTCGACGATGTCGTAGCCGTTACAGCCAAGCACCACGCCAACGATGTTCTTGCCAATGTCGTGCACGTCGCCCTTGACCGTGGCCATGAGGATCTTGCCCTTGGCTTCCGGCTTGTCGCCTTTTTCGGCTTCGATGAACGGGATCAGGTGAGCCACCGCCTGCTTCATCACCCGCGCCGATTTGACCACCTGCGGCAGGAACATCTTGCCGGCGCCGAACAGGTCGCCGACCACGTTCATGCCGCTCATCAGCGGCCCTTCGATGACTTCGATCGGGCGCGCGGCTTGCTGGCGGCACTCTTCGGTGTCTTCGACGATAAAGGCGGTGATGCCTTTGACCAGCGCGTGCTCGAGGCGCTTGCCGACCGGCAGCGAACGCCACTCTTCGTTTTCCACTTCCTTGGTCGCGCCGCCGCCCTTGTAGTCATCGGCGATGGCTAGCAGGGCATCGGTGCCTTCCGGGGTGCGGTTGAGCACCACGTCTTCGACCCGCTCGCGCAGCGCCGGCGGGATCTCGTCGTAGATCTCCAACTGGCCGGCGTTGACGATACCCATGGTCAGGCCATTCTGGATCGCATGGAAGAGGAACACCGAGTGGATCGCTTCGCGCACCGGGTTGTTGCCGCGGAACGAGAACGACACGTTGGACACACCGCCCGACGTCAGTGCGTGCGGCAGGTGATCACGGATATAGGCGCAGGCTTCGATGAAGTCCACGGCATAGTTGTTGTGTTCTTCGATACCGGTGGCAACGGCGAAGATGTTCGGGTCGAAGATGATGTCTTCGGCCGGGAAGCCGACTTCATTGACCAGGATGTCGTAGCTGCGCTTGCAGATCTCGCGCTTGCGTGCGGCGGTGTCGGCCTGGCCGACTTCGTCGAAGGCCATCACCACTACCGCAGCGCCGTAGCGCTTGCACAGGCGGGCGTGATGCTTGAAGGCTTCAACGCCTTCCTTCATCGAGATCGAGTTGACGATGCCTTTGCCCTGGATGCACTTGAGGCCGGCCTCGATCACTTCCCACTTGGAGGAGTCGATCATGATCGGCACGCGGGAAATATCCGGCTCACCGGCGATCAGGTTGAGGAAACGGACCATGGCCGCCTGGGAATCGAGCATCCCTTCGTCCATGTTGATGTCGATCACCTGGGCGCCGGCCTCGACCTGCTGCAGGGCAACTTCCAGCGCTTCGGTGTAGTTCTCTTCGCGAATCAGTCGGGCGAACTTGGCCGAGCCGGTGATGTTGGTCCGCTCGCCGACGTTGACGAACAGCGACTGGCGATCGATGGTGAACGGTTCCAGGCCCGACAGGCGGCAGGCCTTGGCAATCTCGGGGATTTCCCGCGGTTTGTACTTGGCCACCGCTTCGGCAATCGCCTGGATGTGCCCGGGCGTGGTGCCGCAGCAGCCGCCAATGATGTTGAGGAAGCCGCTGGCGGCAAACTCTTCGACCACTTCGGCCATTTCCGCCGGGGTTTCATCGTACTCGCCGAAAGCGTTCGGCAGGCCGGCGTTGGGGTGCGCCGAGACGTGGGTGTCGGCTTTGGTCGACAGCTCTTCCAGGTACGGCCGCAGGTCCTTGGCGCCGAGCGCGCAGTTGAGGCCGACGGAGATCGGCTTGGCATGGCGCACCGAGTTCCAGAAGGCTTCGGTGGTCTGCCCGGACAAGGTCCGCCCGGAGGCGTCGGTGATGGTGCCGGAAATCATGATCGGCAATTCGACGCCGTCGTCTTCGAACACTTGCTGCACGGCAAAGATTGCCGCCTTGGCGTTCAAGGTGTCGAAGATGGTCTCGATCAGGATCAGGTCGGCGCCACCGGCGATCAGCCCGCGGGTCGACTCGATGTAGTTTTCCACCAGCTCATCGAAGGTGACGTTGCGGTAGCCCGGGTCGTTGACGTCGGGCGAGATCGAACAGGTGCGGCTGGTCGGGCCGAGCACGCCGGCGACGAAGCGCGGCTTGTCCGGGGTTTCCAGGGTCTTGGCATCGGCCACCCGGCGGGCGACCCGCGCACCCTCAAGGTTCATCTCGTAGGCCAGCGACTCCATGCCGTAGTCGGCCTGGGAAATCTGCGTGGCGTTGAAGGTGTTGGTCTCGAGGATATCGGCCCCGGCATCAAGGTAGGCCTTCTCGATAGCGGCGATGATATCTGGCTGGGTCAGCAGCAACAGGTCATTGTTGCCCTTGATGTCGCTTGGCCAATCAGCAAAGCGCGTGCCACGATAGTCGTGTTCCTCGAGACGGTAGCTTTGGATCATAGTGCCCATGCCACCGTCGAGGATCAGTATGCGCTCCTTGAGTGCTTGCTGGAGTGCTTGGAGACGAGCGCTACGGTCGGACATAGGACTACCTGGTCGGGCGAATAACAGAAGGTGCGGAATGATAGCAAAGCTGCGCGGATTTTAGGCATGCGCGGCTTTTGCATGAATTTCCTTCATGTTCACGCACCCCGCGACCCGGTAGGCAACCGTGATGGCAACACTACAAATCAGGACACTCTGCACATGCTGCATCGCTGTTTACTTGCCGTAGCCGGCGCTTTGGCCCTGAGCCTCAGTGGCCTGGCGCTGGGGCAAGCCCCGCAATCGAGCCCGGCCATCTCCTACACTCGGGACATCCAGCCGATCTTCACCGATAAATGTGTGGCCTGCCACGCGTGCAATGACGCTGCCTGCCAGCTCAACCTGGGCAGCGCCGAGGGTGCCGAGCGTGGCGCTTCAAAGGTGCCGGTGTATCAGGGCGATCGCGGCAAGGCGGTGCCTACCACGCGCCTGTTCTACGACGCTCACAGCGAACAGGCCTGGCGCAAGCAAGGCTTCTATTCGGTGCTCGATGGCCAAGGCAGCCAGGCAGCGTTGATGGCGCGCATGCTTGAGCTCGGCCACAAGACCCCGCTCACGCCCAACGCCAAGCTGCCGGACGAGATCGTGCTGGGCCTCAACCGCAACAACATGTGCCCCTTGCCGCATGAGTTCGACGCCTATGCCGGCGCCCACCCCAAGGAGGGCATGCCGCTGGCCGTCACCGGTCTGACCGATCAGGAATACCAGACCCTGCAGCGTTGGCTGGCAGCGGGGGCGCCGGTCGAGTACCAGCCCATCCAGCCAACGGCGGTCGAAGCGAAACAGATAGCCGACTGGGAGGCGCTGCTCAATCGCCCTGGTTCAACGGAAGCGCTGGTCGGCCGTTGGCTTTACGAGCATCTGTTCCTCGCACACGTTCATTTCGTCGGCGGCGAGCAGGGGCACTTCTTCCAGTGGGTGCGCTCGCGCACACCGAGTGGCCAGCCAGTCGACCTGATCGCCACCCGCCGGCCCAACGATCCACCGGGCACCGATTTCTATTACCGACTGATGCCGGTGCAGGGGGTGATCGTCCACAAGACCCACATCACCTACCCGATGGGCCCGCAGAAGCTCAAGCGGGTCAAGCAGCTGTTCTACAGTGGCGACTGGCATGCCACGTCGCTGCCTGGTTATGGCCCGCGGCACCGGGCCAACCCGTTCGAGACCTTCGAGGCGATTCCGGCGGTGGCCCGCTACCAGTTCATGCTGGATAACGCCGAATACTTCGTGCGCACCTTCATCCGTGGCCCGGTGTGCCGCGGGCAGATCGCCACCGATGTGATTCGCGACAACTTCTGGGCACTGTTCCAGGAGCCGGCCCACGACCTGTACATCACCGACGCCCAGTACCGGGGAGAGGCCACGCCGTTGCTGGCCATGCCCGGCCAGATCGACGACGTTGGCAGCGTCCTGAGCCTGTGGCACAACTACCGCGACAAGCGTAACGCGTACGAGAAACTGCGTCGCGATGCCTACGCTGAGGCGCCGGCACCGAGCTGGTCGAGCCTGTGGGCGGGTAATGACAACGCCTTGCTGAGCGTCTTCCGCCACTTCGACAGTGCTGCCGTGAACAAGGGGCTGATTGGCGACGTACCGCTGACTACCTGGCTTTTCGACTACCCGTTGCTGGAGCGCACGTACTATCAATTGGCGGTCAACTTCGACGTGTTCGGCAACGTTTCGCACCAGTTGCAGACGCGGCTGTACTTCGACTTGATCCGCAATGGCGCTGAAGTCAACTTCCTCCGGCTGATGCCCGCCGATCAGCGCGGCGCGATCCTCAGCGACTGGTACCAGGACAGCGGCAAAGTGAAGATGTGGCTTGATTACGAGGACATCGACACCAGCACTCCGAGCGGGCTCAAGCTCGATGAGCGCGACCCCAAGCGCGACTTCGGCCTGAAGTTGTTGCAGCGCAGTGCCAGCCTTAACGCCGCGCCCGACCCGATCAACCGCTGCAACGGTGCCTATTGTTCGCGACCGCAGATGAGCGCGGAGTTTCGCGATGTCGAGCAGAGCCTCAGCCGGCTGGTGTCACGACCAGCGGCGGGGCTGAGGGTGATCAACCAGCTGCCCGAGGCGAGCATGCTGCGCATCGAAGGGCAGGGCGGCCAGCGTCAGGTCTACAGCCTGCTGCGCAACCGCGCCCACAGCAACGTGGCGTTCCTCACCGGTGAGGCGTATCGCTACCAGCCGGGTCTGGACACCCTGACCCTGTATCCGGGGGTGCTGAGCAGTTATCCGAACTTCATCTTCAACATTCCGGCGAGCGATGTGCCGGAATGGGTCGAGGATATGGAGGCGGCGCGGGATGACCCGGCCAAGTTCGAACGTATCGTCATGCGCTGGGGTGTACGGCGCAGCCATCCTGAGTTCTGGCGCTACTTCCATGACCTCAGCACCTTCATCGAGGAAACCGATCCGTATGAGGCGGGCGTGCTCGACATGAACCGCTACGAGAATCTCTGAGATGACCGCCGGGAAGATCGGCTGATCTTTCCCGGCATCCTGCGGTCCCACGTGTAAGCGGTTCGGGTGGACCTGTTGGCCTCGCGAATGAGTGCGAAGCACTCGGCCATTCCCCCGGGCCTGAATGCATCAGGACTAGCAGGGCATTACATGCTGTATTCGCTTCAGGCACTTCGGGCGCTGGCCGCCTGGGTGGTGGTTTGCCACCACTTCATGCAGATCTTCTTCGACTTCCACGCGACCGGCCCTGTCGGCCAATTGTTGACCGAGCGCGGCGCCGTTGGTGTGGACATCTTCTTTGTCATCAGCGGGCTGGTCATCTACCTGTCGACCCGCGACAAGGACATCGTCCCCAGCCAGTTCCTGCTCAACCGTGCGCTGCGCATCATCCCCGCCTACTGGTTCTACAGCGTGCTCATGGCGCTACTGCTGTTGACCGCCAGCCGCTGGATGCCGCACCAGGTATTCGACTGGCAGCACCTGCTGCTGTCGTTGCTGTTCATTCCGGCGGAAAACCCTGGCGGCTATGGCCTGTACCCGACACTTAATGTCGGCTGGACGCTGAACTTCGAGATGTTCTTCTATCTGTTGTTCGGCCTGGCGTTCCTGGTCCGTCAGCGCCATCACTTGTTGCTTGTGACTGCGGCACTGCTGCTGGTCAGCGAAGTGCTGGGCCGTTTGGGCGTGGTCAGTCGTTTCTACAACAACGACATCATCTATGAGTTCCTGCTTGGGGTAGGCCTGGGAGTACTCTACCGGCGCGGCCTGGTACGTGAAGGCTTGTGGCTGCCACTGGGGTTGCTGGGGCTGGCAGGTTTTGCCCTGTATCACCTGGATGCCTCCCTGCGGCTGCTGCATTGGGGCCTGCCCAGCGCTTTGGTGGTCCTGGCGTTCATTTCGCTGGAGCCGTATTTCCGTGGCAACCAGTTGCTCAAGGCGCTCGGCGACTGCTCTTATTCGGTGTATCTGATCCACGTGCTGGTACTGTATGCCGGCTGGTTCGTCAGCCAGCGCTTCGAGCTTGACCCGTACCTGGTGTTTGCCTTCTGCGTGCCGTCCATTGGACTAATGTCGTGGGTCAGCTACCAGTGGCTGGAACGCGGCCTCTACCAGCGGATGAAAGCCTGGTTCGCCGCACGTTCGCAGCAGGATCCTGCGTTGGCGCTTTCCCGAGTCAATTGCTAGGACTTTGTTCAACGCCTGGCTTGGCGTACACTTGCCAGCAAGTCTGTGAGGAACTTCCATGAGCGCTATAACCATTACCGACGCCGCCCATGATTACCTGGCCGATCTGCTCTCCAAGCAGAACACCCCGGGTATCGGCATCCGTGTCTTCATCACCCAGCCAGGCACCCAGTACGCAGAGACGTGCATTGCCTATTGCAAGCCAGGTGAAGAAAAGCCCGAGGACACCGCCCTCGGTCTCAAGAGCTTTACCGCCTACATCGACGCGGTCAGCGAGCCGTTCCTGGACGACGCGCTGGTCGACTACGCGACCGATCGCATGGGTGGCCAGCTGACCATCAAGGCACCGAACGCCAAGGTGCCGATGGTCAATGAAGACAGCCCGGTCAACGAGCGCATCAACTACTACCTGCAAACCGAGATCAACCCGGGGCTGGCCAGCCACGGCGGCGCGGTGAGCCTGGTCGACGTGGTTGACGACGGCATTGCCGTGCTGCAGTTCGGTGGTGGTTGCCAAGGCTGTGGCCAGGCCGACGTCACCCTCAAGGATGGTATCGAGCGGACCTTGCTCGAGCGTATTCCTGAGCTCAAGGGTGTGCGTGACGTGACCGACCATACCCAGAAAGAGAACGCCTACTACTGATAGTGGGTGGAAGTCTGCACTGGCCTCTTCGCGGGGCAAGCCCGCTCCTACAGGTTATGCGGCGCACCACAAATCCTGTAGGAGCGGGCTTGCCCCGCGAAGAGGCCGGCACAGGCCACAAAAATGCTTCCGCCTAGCAACAATCTGTTACCGATTCAAGCCCCGCGACAACAGGTCGCAGCCCCGGAATCAAAGGCCTGCAGCCCCGTCAGCCCTTTCGTTGGGTAGAACACCGTCAGGTGTCATGCCAGAATGCCCCGGATTTTTTGACCGGCCCTGCCCAGGGGCTGGCACCTTCCCTGTAAAGGATGGTTCCATGAATGATCTGTTGACCCGGCGCTCGGTTGTCGCCGGGATGGGCGTACTCGGTCTTGGCTTGTTGGCAGGTTGCAATCCGGCCCGTGGGCTCGATTTCAAGTACGGCAAGAACATGAGCAATGAGATCCTCGGGCGCAAGTTCAGCCTCAAGGACCCGCAAGGTAACGTGCGCACCCTGTCGAGCTTCTACGGCAGCATGCCGATGATTTTCTTCGGCTTTACCCAGTGCCCGGCCGTCTGCCCGACTGCCCTCGCGCGTGCGGCGCAAATCCGCAAGCTGCTGAGGGGCCGTGACCGCGACCTGTTCCAGGTGGTGTTCATCACCCTGGACCCGGAGCGCGACACGCCCGAGGTGCTCGATGCCTACGTCAAGGCCTTTGACCCGACGTTCACCGCGCTGACCGGCACTCCCGAGGAAATCGCCGCGGTGGCCAAGGAGTTCAAGGTGTTCTACGAGAAGGTTCCTGCCGGAGATACCTACACTATCTCTCATTCGTCCACCAGCTATGTCTACGACACTCGTGGCACCCTGCGTCTGAGCCTGGGGCACTCCTTGAATGCCAAGGAATGCCAAGAGGACCTGCTCACCCTGATGGAGATCTGCTAATGGCAATTTTGCTGCAACCGATCAAGCGCGGCCTGGCCGCCCTGGCCCTGTTGGGCATGGCGCTGCCGGCCCTGGCCGAAACCACCGTGAGTGACGCCTGGGTGCGCGCCACTGTGCCGCACCAGCAGTCTACCGGTGCCTTCATGGTGCTGACGGCGACCACGGACAGCAAGCTGGTGGGCGTTGCTTCGCCGGTGGCCAAGACCGTACAGGTGCATGAAATGACCATGAACGGCGACGTCATGGGCATGCGTGAAGTAAAGGCGGTCGAGTTGCCGGCGGGCAAGGCGGTAAGCCTGGACCCGAACGGCTTCCATGTGATGCTGATGGGCCTGCATGAACAAGTGAAAGAGGGCGCCACGGTGCCCCTGACCCTGAGCATCGAAGATGCCAAGGGTGGCAAGCAGACGCTTGAAGTGCAGGCACCGGTGCGCGCGCTGACTGCCGAGGCTGGCGCAGGTCACGATCACGCGCACAAGCACTGATCGCAACAGCTGCTCAACCTGAACTGGGCCGCGCCAGCAAGGACCGCACAGTCCTACGCCGGCGCGGCCTTGTGCTGTGTGTAGCCTTGGATTCAGCCGCGAAAGCGTGGCAACGGCCGATCGATGCTCAGTGAGGTCAAGGTCTTGCGCACCTGGGCTTCTTCGGCCTCGATGGCCTTGAGGCTGTCGCGGATCTTGCCGGCCGCGGGCACGTCGCCCTGCCGGTCGATCCATTCGGCTATTTCCTTGCACGCAGTGGTCAAGCGGGTTTGGCGCTGGTTCATCAGCGTCAGAAGGGTGTTGAGCTCTTTTGCGGACATGGCGGGATCCTCCGTTCAACCCTGTCAGTGTAGCAGCGGTTGGCGCACCTGCCGCTTGGGCTAGAGGTTCAGGCAGGCGCTGCGGTAGGCCCCTGGCGTCACGCCGTAGGCCTGCTTGAATTGTCGGTTCAGGTGGCTCTGGTCGGCAAAGCCCAAGGCGAATGCCACGTCGGCGGCAGCCATGTTTTTTTTCAATAATTCCCGCGCGCGCGTCAGGCGCCGCTGCTTGAGCCAGGCATGCGGGGGCAGGCCGGTGGCTTGGCGGAACACCCGGGCAAAATGGAACGGCGAGAGATTTACCGCCGCTGCCAGGGCCTCCAGCGAAGGTGGGTCGGCCAGTTGGCTTTCCAGCAGGTCGCGAGCGCGGGCGACTGCCACTGGCTCAGCCCCGGCCGGGCGAGCCTCGGCGCAATGGCCATGGCGCTGTACCAGTGCCAGCACGGCATGGCGCCAGGCTGTCTGTTGCTCGAGTGCACTGGCACCGGATTCGGAGCCTTGGTGCAGCTGGCTGAATGCACGTGCCAGGCTCGGGTCGTGAATCACGCTCTGTTGAAACTGCGGCATGCCATGGCGGCCCAGCTCGAGCTCCTCGAGCACACCGGTGACCCGCGCATGCTCGGGATAAAAGCCTCGGTAGCGCCAACCCGCTTCATGCGCGGTAGCGCCGGTGTGCAGCTCGTCAGGGTTGATCAGGACCATGCTGCCGACCGGCGCCAGGTGTTCGCTGCCGCGATGCCAGAAACGCTGGGCGCCGGACTCGATCACGGTAAACACGTAACCCTCATGCACATGCGGGGCGAAGCGCTGCTGCACGTAGCGTGCATGTAGCATCTCGACGTCGCCAAGGGCCGGCGCCTGCCAGAGGTGGGTTTGTTCACGCAGGGGCGTGCTCATGCGAGCCAGCTGCGCAAAATGAAGAAGATCAGCATGCTCACCAGCATGCTCAGCAACACGCTGCGGGTCAACAGCACCAGGGCGATGGCCACCAGCGAACCGAGCAGGTAAGGGTTGCCCAGGCTCAGGTCGAGTTGATGCCCCGGCAGGAAGATGATCGGCCCGCAGATCGCGGTGAGCATTCCAGGTACCGCAAAGCCAAGGAACTGCCGCGCATTCGAACTCAGGCGCAGGGGTAGCCGCGGTTCAAGAAACGCATAGCGGTTGAGAAACACAACCAGCCCCATGCCGATGATCAATAGCCAGGTCATGCGCGCGCCCCCGAGAGTTTCTGGCAGACAAAACCGGCGGCCATGCCCAGCAGGCCCGCAGCAACCAGCGCCGTCTCCCAGTGCCAGTAGCTGAACAGCACCGAGCAGCACAACGAGACCACTACGCAGACCACGGTCGGCAGATTGCGCACCACGGGCGCGATCAAGGCGACGAAGGTGGCGACGATGGAGAAGTCCAGGCCCAGTTGGTCAAGGTGGGGAATATTCTGGCCAAGCACGATGCCTGCGAGGGTGAACAGGTTCCAGGCAACATAGAAAGTCAGGCCTACGCCCAGAGCGTACCAGCGGTTGAATTGTTGCTGGTCGTAGTGGCTGGTCAGGGCGAAAAACTCGTCGGTAAGCAGAAACCCCAGACCCAGACGCCAGCGCAGCGGCTGGCCAGACAAGACGGGACGCATCGATAACCCATAGAGCAGATGCTGCGAGGTCAGCAGCAGGGTGGTCAGGAGGATCGAGAACAGGTTGGCACCACCCTTGAGCATGCCGATCGCCACCAGCTGCGCGGCGCCAGCAAAGACAATGGCTGACAGGCCCTGGCCTTCCCAAGGGCTGAGGTTGGCTTCGATCGCCATGGAACCGGCCAACAGGCCCCAAGGGGCGACGGCCAGGGATAAGGGCAGGATGGCGAGGGCGCCGTGGAGAAAGGCGCTACGCGCGAAGGGCTGGCTGCTGGGCATGGGCTGGCTGCAAGGGTCGACAGGGCAGAGCAGCATGGCAGAGGCGTGCGCGGGTGGCTTGAACGATCTTGCTGGTTTGCTGCCAGGGCTGGCTTCTTCGCGGGGCAAGCCTGCTACAGGTCTGAGGCGCCCCCACATCCTGTAGGAGCGGGCTTGCCCCGCGAAGAGGCCAGCACAGCCAACCACTACTTAGCGATGGCTGGTCAACCGCTGTTGCGCTGCCGCGCAGCCATTGATCTCCACCGCTTTCTGCAGTAACACCTGGCGGTGCTGCGGGTCGAGATCACCCAGCAGGCGATACACCTCTGCCTGATAATCACGCTGGCGCCCCCATTGCATCTCCAGCCCCTGCGGCTGGCTGCGATTACACGCCAGGCGCACAGCTGGCTGCGGGTAATAGGCCGCATACAGCGTGGCCATGCCAGGGATCGCTTCCATGTCATCGCGATACGCCGGGCTGGCGTTATACGTGGGACACCAGGTGGAGATCGCCGGCGCAGGCGGCGCAAAGCCTTGTTTGAGGCTGGCTTCGAGCAACGGACAGGCCGCATCTGGAATCTGCGCCGCCGGCAAGAACGTCATGTAGTACAGGGCGAGCCGGTATTGCGCCACCGGGTGACCGAGGGCAACCGACTTTTTCAGCAGGGCGACCGCCGTGGGCAGGGTGTGCGCCATGGCCTTGCCTTGACGGCTGAGTTCAGGATCACTGTCGACCACCGCGCGCAGCGGGCTCGCGCTGTCGTCGGGGCCGTCGGCCTGCTCGAGCAACGGTAAAGCCTGGCGGTAGAGCAGGTCGGCATGCGGATCGATCTGGATCTCCAAGGCTTGCGCGCTCAGCGGTGCGAGCGCCAGGAGCAAGGGCGACAAGAATACTGCGCGGCTCACGGCTGAGCCTTGCAGGCGGCCAGTTGCGGCCAAATGGCTTCGATGTTCATTGCGGGTGCGCATGTGCCTCGGGCAAATCTGAGCGACGACGCCCTATTCTAGCCACCCGCGGGCATATGCCGAAAGACCATTACGTGTTTATCAGACGAGCTTGATCGGCGTCACCTTGCGCTGAGTGTATTTCTCCTGGGCCAGGCCGAGCTTGGCGGTGATCACCTTGGCCAAGGCATTGTTACCCAAGTCATTGAAATGCAAGCGATCAACGAACAATGATTCGCCAAATACCGGTGAGCTGCTGAGCATGCTGTTCATGTCATAGCAGGCTACAGTTTCGGCTTCGTTCTTGATTCGCCGAAAGAAGGCCATGTGCTGCTGGCTGTCGAATACATCCGCCAGCAGTCGGTCGAAGTTCGCCGGCTGGGCCTCCAGGTTGGCCAGCATGGCCTGTTCGTTCCTGGGCAAGCTGTCCCGACACCAAGGAAGCAGCGGCTGCAGGATGAAGGTGAGGGTGGCGTGAGTATCAGCCAGCAACCGCTCCCATTGGCGCAAGCTGCGGCCAATGCTGTCAGCGGCGCGCAGCAAGCGTTTGTCGGGGGCCTGCAGTACCCAGTCGGGCGCCTGGTTGACGACGCGGGGCCTCAAAGCGTGGCCGATGCGTTGCCAGAGGGACTCGCGGCGCGACTGCTCGGCGGGCTGCGCAGCTTCGTTGAAGCTGTTCAGGTAAGCCTGATAGGCCGCGCCCTCGTGCTGTTCATGACCCGCTGCGAGGATATCGGCCAGGGCCTCCTGGGCCAGGGTATTCAGCCCACTGAGCACCACAACGTGGCCGATCCGGCCCAAGCGGTGCTGGTGGGTGAGAAACAGCAACAGCTCCTGGGTGGCATTCAGGCCGCACCCGGCCAGATTCAACCAAACCTCGCCGGTAAGCATCGCCAGGTGCGAGGCAACGGTGTGCTCGTCGCTGCTGGCGCCGATACCCAGTGCGGTCGAACCTCCCACCAGCAGGTTTACCCGCGGCACGCTGCCGCGCTCGGCCGGCGAATAACGCTTGCCGGCGCAGTGGCTGTAGCGCAAACCCAGCGCGTCAGTATTGATGGTGCCCGAGCGGTAGCCGCGTTCGTGCATGTACAGGGTGTGCGGCACACGCCGGCTGCCCAATTGCAGGAAGCGCTGGTAGTCCTCCTGCAAGGGACGCTGTTTGCCCTGGCCGTCCGTAGCGCTGTCGATCGGTTTCATGGGCGTTCCTTGATGACGAACGGGGTGCGGGTCGCGCGAGTCAGGCGGTCAGTTCCTTGAGGTTGTAGAGCAGGCCGACGGCTGCAATCAGCAGCAGGGCGACACCCGACGCCAGGCTGATCAGGCGGCTGCTGCGCTGCGAGGCAATCCTGCCGATGGCGAAGATGTACAGGCTGAGCACGGCAAAATCGATCGCGATCCACAGCAGCGACAGCACCACCATGCTTTTTTCGAACGACTCGGTGATCTGGATGAACTGGGGGAAGAACGAGATAAAGAAGATGATGTCCTTGGGATTGGAAATCCCCACCATGAAGCCCTGCAGCAAGCCGCCACGGCCTGGCTTTGCCGGCTCGGCCGGCGCCTCGCTGGCCACTGCGGCCGATGGCGTCTGCAGCGCTTCGCGCAGTGTCGCCACGGCGATGTAGCCAATGAACAGGCAGCCGAGCAGGCTCATGCCATTGAGCCAGATCTTGTCGATGGCTGCGCTGGTCATGATGATCCACGCTGCGGCACCGATCAGCACCAGCGAGGCCCAATTGGTGCCAATCGCGGTGAACAGGGCCTTGCGTGAGCCGGAGGCGGCGGCAGTATTGACGATCAGCGCCACTACCGGCCCCGGGGTGGCGATCAGCAGCAGGACGGTCAGGGCGTAAGTGGCGGTCAGGGCGGTATTCACATTCAGTTCTCGATCAGGGTGTCAGGTGCCGCGTGGGCATGAAAAGGGCAGCGCGCCGGGTTCAGCGACCCTTGCTCTTGCAACTGGTACTGCTTCCATTCGTAGTTGTCGTCCTGGCCGAAGTAGCCCAGGGACTCGGGCATGACCCCGTCGTTGTAGTGGCGTACCCGTTCGCGGATTCGCGTGCGAATACGCTGGCCGCTTTCCGTGGCGGCGCTGGCCACTTCGTCGAAACTTTCACGGGGGTTGATCACGAAAACGATGCTGTCGCCCAGGTTGCGGCTCTTCATGACTTTGTGTGCA
Organism: Pseudomonas sp. BP8; assembly: GCF_017875955.1. Lineage (GTDB taxonomy): Bacteria > Pseudomonadota > Gammaproteobacteria > Pseudomonadales > Pseudomonadaceae > Aquipseudomonas. The sequence continues at coordinate 2,828,536 of NZ_JAGINK010000001.1, forward strand.
GGGAAGTTCATGTTGATGAACAACGGCATGCCGGCAAAGCAGAACGACCACTGACTGTCATGGGGGTCACCCGGAACGTCCTGGGGCCAAGGTTGCGGGTCGCGCGCATGCACACCCTGCAACACCTTCCAGGCCAGCGCCTGCTGCTGTTCGAGGGTGCCTTGCGGCGCGGTTTCGAGAAACACCAGCAGCGGCGTGCCGATGCGCTGCTTGAGCGGGATCGGTTCGATGCTGCGGACATAATCGGCCAGGCCCCGGGCCATGTCGTCGGCCATGAACTCGGCACGGGCGAAGACGATGTGGCAGGTTTTCGCGGCCACCGCCTTGCGTCCGAACAAGCAAGGGAATTCGGGATTGGCGAGGATCCCGCGAAAGTGTTGAATAGTTTTGTACGTCCAGTGATTAGTATTCTGGATATGTTCATTGGCCAGCTCTAGCGCATCCAGGCGATAGCAATTTCCATAACCCGTAAACATGGTTTCCCCAGGAGATCTAATAATCATTACCACCCAGACAAGGCGGGTTCGCTCTATGTATTTATTGTTTTCAAGCATTTTCTGAGAACGACTCCCAGTTGTAAAACGCCTGGAACTATGAGCTACTATTAGTCTCACTCATGCTCGGGAAGGCCAGAAAATGTCGGAACGGATCCAGGCGTTGCATGCGCTGCGCGCCTTCGAAGTGGCCTCGCGCTATGGCTCGTTTACCCGAGCTGCGGAGGAGTTGGCCTTGACTCAGGGGGCGGTCAGCCATCACATCAAGACACTCGAATCACTGTTCGGCTGTGACCTGTTCGAGCGGCGCGGGCCCAAGTTGCGCCTGACCGAGCATGGCCGCCTGCTGTCGCAGGAGCTCAAGGTCGGATTCAAGATCATCGAGAACGCCTGTGCGCTGCTGCGCCAGGACCGTTACGGGCTACGCCTGAAAGCGCCGTCGACCCTGACCGTGCGCTGGCTGCTGCGGGCGCTCGATGCTTTCAAGAAGGACGAGCACAGCTGCAGCGTGCAGTTGTCCAGTGTGTGGATGGACATCGACAGCGTCGATTTCTATTCCGAGCCCTACGATTGCGCGATTCTTCTCGCTAATGGCCGTTTCCCGGCCGATGTGGAGAGTTTCAGGCTCTTCGATGAGTGGTTGATCCCGGTGTGTCATCCCGACTACATGGCCGATGAGGCGCCCGACTTGTCGGCGCTTGCCCAGTGTGAATTCCTCCACCCCTCGACCGACCGGCGTGACTGGCGCCGCTGGCTGGCGCGGATGGATGCGCTGGACATCAGTATCGATCAGGGCCAGGTGTTCGACACCCTCGATCAAGGCATCTCGGCCGCCCAGCAGGGCCTGGGTATTTCGGTGGTCGATCTGGTGCTGGCCAGCGCCGATGTCGCTGCCGGGCGCCTGGTCATGCCGTTCAAGCATGCCGTGGCCACCGGCGACGGCTATTACATGACCTGGCTCAAGGCCAGCCCCAAGGCGCGGCAGATGCACAGGCTGCGTGATTTTCTGGTTTCCCAGGTTCCCCCGTTGGCCACCAAGGAAATCAACTACCTGTACGGTTGAGCGGCACGTGGGCAAATACCCGCTCCAGCATGAAGTCGATGAACACGCGCAGCTTGGGCGGCATCTGGCGCCCTGAGGGCCATAGCAGGTAGAAGCTGCCGCGCCGCTCCATGAAGTCGTCGAGCACGCTCACCAGGCTGCCGTTGGCCAGTTCCTTGCGCACGCTGAAATCTGGCAGGCAGGTGATGCCGCGGTGGTTGATGGCAAAGCAGATACGCGTTTCGACGTGGTTGCAGACCATCGAAATGGGAATGTCATAGGCCTGATCGGGGTGTTCCCGGCGCAGTGGCCAGGTTTCCAGCTTGCCGTTGCTGGGGAATCGGTAGTGCAGGCAGGTATGGGTGGCCAGGTCACGTGGATGGGCAGGGCTGCCGCGTTCACGCAGGTACTCGGGGGACACCACCAGACGATGTTCGAAATGGCCGAGAAACTTGGCATTGAGTCGTGAGTCTTGCGGCTGGCCGCCGCGCATCACCACATCGAAACCTTCACCGACGATGTCCACCATGCGGTCGCTGAAATCCAGGTCAAGCTCGACCTGCGGATAGCGCGCCATGAATTCCGCTAGCGCTGGCATCACCAGCCCCGTGACTTGCGGCAGGCTGACCCGCAGGCGGCCGCGCGGGGTTTCGCTGGCCTGCGATAGCGCCTGCTCGGTGGCCTCGATCTCGGCCAGAATGCGCCGACTGCGCTCGAGAAACAGCATGCCTTCGGCCGTTAGGGTAATGCTGCGGGTGCTGCGATGAAACAGGCGCACACCGAGCCGCGCCTCCAGGCGCGCGACGCGCTTGCCCACCGCTGAGGCGCTGATCCCCAACGATTGGCCGGCGGCGACGAAACTGCGCTGTTCGGCGACCCGGTTGAACACCAGAAATCCACTAAGGCTGTCCATGCTGGGCTCCCCATTGCGGACATCAACGTCCGGACTGAGCGGAATTCTACCCGGCTTTTTCCGCAATACACGCTCGGCGCAAGATGCCTGCCTGTCGACTCACCTACCAGGAGGCTTTTCGCCATGCACCAGACTTGCCCTGCGGCCGTTGCCGCACCGGCCGATGCCGACCCGCTCGACGAGCGCCTGCCGCTCAGTGGCCTCTTGGCCCTGGCCATGACTGGCTTTATCGCGATTCTCAGCGAGACCCTGCCGGCCGGCCTGCTCGGGCAGATCGCGGATGGCATGCAAATCAGTCAGGCGATGGCCGGGCAGTGGGTCACCGCCTACGCCCTGGGCTCGTTGCTCACCGCCATCCCGCTGGTGACCTTGACCCAGGGGTGGTGGCGGCGGCGCACGCTGCTGCTGGCGATTGGCGGGTTTATCCTGTTCAATGCCTTGACCGCGCTGTCCCCGTCCAACGGCCTGACCCTGGTCGCCCGGTTTCTCACTGGCGCGGCGGCGGGCCTGGCCTGGGGGCTGATCGCCGGCCATGCCAGGCGCATGGTGCCGGCGGCGCGCCAAGGCAAGGCGATGGCGGTGGCCATGGTCGGTGCGCCGATTGCGCTGTCGCTGGGGGTGCCGGCGGGCACCTGGCTCGGTGAGTGGCTGGGCTGGCGCGCGACCTTTGTCGGCGTGACCCTGGCGTCGCTGGTGCTGGCGCTGTGGGTGATGCGTGCGGTGCCGGACTTTCCGGGGCAGGCCGCGGGTCAGCGTCCGGGGGCCTGGCAGGTGCTGAGCACGCCGGGTGTGGCGGTGGTATTGCTGGTGATCCTGGCATGGGTGCTGGGACACAACATTCTCTACACCTACATCGTGCCGTTGCTGGCGGCCGCGGGCATGGCGGCGGACACCGGGCTGGTGTTGCTGACCTTCGGCCTGGCGGCGGTGGCCGGGATCGCGCTGGTCGGCCTGTGGGTCGATCGTCACCTGCGCCTGCTGGTGCTGCTGAGCCTGGCGGGCTTTGCCGTGGCCACGCTGATGCTGGGTCAGGACACGCCGTCGGCCTGGACGGTGCAACTGAGTGTTGCCCTGTGGGGGCTGACCTTTGGCGGCGCGCCGACCTTGTTGCAGACGGCCTGTGCCGATGCCGCCGGGGACGGCGTGGATGTCGCCCAGTCGATGCTGGTGACCGTGTGGAACAGCGCCATTGCCCTGGGCGGCGTGGTCGGCGGCGTGTTGCTGACAGGCAGCGGCGTGTCGGCGTTTGGCAGTGTGGTACTGGTGATGATCGCCGTGGCCGGGGCACTGGCCTGGGTCGGGCGGCGCGCCGGGTTTGTCGCGGGCGGGCGGTGAGCGCAGGCGAACCGGTCGCCGCTGACACAACAAGGTACAATCGCCGCTATCACTGAACATAAGGTCAACGCGGTGGAGTTGCAGCAGGGCTTTGTCCTCACCCGGCACTGGCACGACACGCCCGAGGGTACGTGTGTGGAGTTCTGGCTGGCCACCGATCAGGGGCCGCGCCAGTTACGCCTGGCCGCCCAGAGCTCGGTGGCGTTCATTCCAGAGCGCTTCGCCGAGCATGCCCGCGCGGTCCTCAAGGGCGAGCAGGGCGTCGAACTAAAGCCGCTGCGGCTGCGTGACTTCGAGCGGCGCCCGGTGTTCGGCCTGTACTGCCGCCAGCACCGCCAGCTGATCCAGCTCGAACAGCGCCTGCGCGCCGCCGGCATCGAGGTCTACGAGGCCGACATCCGCCCGCCGGAACGCTACCTGATGGAGCGCTTCATCACCGCTCCAGTCCTGTTCAGCGGCCGCCCGGATGCCAGTGGCGTGCTCTGCGAGGCGCAACTCAAACCGCATCCCGATTATCGTCCGCCGCTGCGCCTGGTCTCGCTGGACATCGAAACCACCGAGCGCGGCGAGCTATACAGCATCGCGCTGGAAGGCTGCGGCCAGCGCCAGGTGTACATGCTCGGCCCGGCCAATGGCGACCCCAGTGCGGTGGACTTCGACCTGCAGTACTGTGCCGATCGTGCGCAGCTGCTGCGCTGCCTCAATCAGTGGATGGCCGAGCACGATCCCGATGCGATCATCGGCTGGAACCTGGTGCAGTTCGATCTACGCCTGCTGCACGAACACGCTGCTCGCCTGCAGGTACCCTTGACCCTGGGCCGTGGCGGTGCGCCGATGACCCTGCGCAGCCATGCCACAGGCAATCATGTGTTCGTCGACGCGCCCGGCCGGCTGTTGATCGATGGCATCGAAGCGCTGCGCTCGGCAACCTGGAGCTTCCCCTCGTTCAGCCTGGAAAGCGTCGCCCAGACCCTGCTCGGCGAGGGCAAGGCGATCGACACCCCATACCAGCGCATGGACGAAATCAACCGCATGTTTGCCGAGGACAAGCCGGCCCTTGCGCGTTACAACCTCAAGGACTGCGAACTGGTCACGCGGATCTTCGCCCATGCCCGGCTGCTCGAGTTCCTGCTTGAACGCTCGAGCGTCACTGGCCTGGCAGTGGATCGAAGCGGCGGCTCGGTTGCCGCGTTCTGCCACCTGTACATCCCGCACATGCACCGCATGGGCTACGTTGCGCCCAACCTGGGCAGCCAGCCTGACGAGGCCAGCCCCGGTGGCTTCGTCATGGATTCGCGTCCCGGCCTCTACGACTCGGTGCTGGTCCTGGACTACAAGAGCCTGTACCCGTCGATCATCCGCACTTTCCTGATCGACCCGGTGGGGCTGATCGAAGGCCTTGCTCAGCCGGATGACGAACATTCGGTCGAGGGCTTTCGCGGTGGGCGGTTCTCGCGCACTCAGCACTGCCTGCCGGCGATTGTCGAGCGGGTCTGGCAGGGGCGCGAGGCCGCCAAGCGGGCCGACAATGCGCCGCTGTCGCAAGCCCTGAAGATCATCATGAACGCCTTCTATGGCGTGCTCGGCTCCAGCGGTTGTCGCTTTTTCGACCCACGCCTGGCATCGTCGATCACCATGCGTGGGCACCAGATCATGCGCCAGACCCGCGCCCTGATCGAAGCCGAAGGCTTCGATGTGATCTATGGCGACACCGACTCCACCTTCGTCTGGCTCAAGAGCGCGCACGACGAAGCCGCCGCCGCGCGCATCGGCCGTACGCTGGTGGCGAAGGTCAACCAGTGGTGGCGTGAGCACCTCAAGCAGAACCTGGGCCTGGAATGTGCGCTGGAGTTGCAGTTCGAGACCCACTACCGGCGTTTTCTGATGCCAACCATCCGTGGCGCCGAGGAGGGCAGCAAGAAGCGTTATGCGGGGCTGGTACGGGGCGCCAACGGCGAGGAGCAGATGGTTTACAAGGGGCTGGAGTCGGTGCGTACCGACTGGTCGCCGCTGGCCCGGCAGTTTCAGCAGGAGCTCTATGCGCGGATCTTCCGCGGCCAGCCGTATCGCGACTACCTTCGCGACTACGTAAGGCGCACCCTGGCCGGCGAACAGGATGAGTTGCTGGTCTACCGCAAGCGCTTGCGCCGGCCGCTGGCCGACTACCAGCGCAACGTGCCGCCGCATGTGCGTGCCGCACGCCTGGCCGATGAGTACAACCTGCGCCTGGGCCGTCCTCGGCAGTACCAGAACGGTGGCTGGATCAGCTACGTCATCACCACCGCAGGCCCCGAGCCGCTGGAGAACCTGCAGTCACCGATCGATCACGATCACTACCTGAGCCGGCAACTGCAACCGGTGGCCGATGCGATTCTGCCCTTTGTCGCAGACCGAACGATCGATCTGCGCGCGCTGAATCAGATGAGTTTCGATTTCTAGCCTGGCCCGTTTTCAATCTGGGTGGGCTTGCATCGCCCTTTGATTTAGCCATCTGCCGTCGGCTGAAGCACCTGCCTGCAAGGGCACGACGATGGGCTATGCTCAGTTCGGGTGTAGGCATTTTCCGGAGATGCCGTAGGCCTGGTCTGGAATGGGGCTGGTAATCGAAAGTTACGCTTGAGCCGAGCGATGTCGTGGACAACTGGTTTAGGCTCTCGACCCGGATCTTTCTCCCTGATCTGTAGTCACTGGTTTATCGAGAGAATAAGGAGATGCTCATGCTTGTCCGGTCACTGACCCTCGCCACCTTGCTCGCTGTTGCGGGCCCCCTGTTCGCGGCCGACAGTGATGCGCCGTTGGCCAAGGAACAGGGTAAGGCAAGGCCATTGGTCATCATTGCCCCCAGCTCTGCCGACCCCACCTTGCGTGGCCTCAACGAAGCACTCAAGGACAAAGCCACCCAGGACGAGTTCAAGAAGCGCGAGCTGGTCCTCTACAGCGTCGCCAACATGATCGGCATGCGTGAAGACAAGAACCTCGAGCAGCAGACCACTATGGCGTTGATCCGCGAGCTCAAGCTTGGCGCGAGCAAAGGGACCAAGGTGATCCTGGTTGGCAAGGACGGTGAGCGTCATGTCCTCAAGGATGATGACAACGGCGAGAAGCTCGACCCGCAGGTCATCTTCAAGGCGGTCGACGAATTGCCCGCCACCGAAAAAGCCGTGTCCACCCCTGAGCCGGTCGCGGCTGCTGTAGCCGAGCCCAAGACCAAAGCCAGCAAGCCCGCCAAACCGGCCAAGCCCGCTGCACCGCCCAAGCCCCTTGAAGACTGACCTGTGTGCTATGCGGCCTCTGTGGATGTATCCGCACCAGGCCGCAGGCTGGCGATAGCTCAGCTCACCTCGCAGTATCCTCGGCAAGCCTGATCTCTGTCTCTTTGCTGGCAGGTTTCATTCTGGCGCATTCGGTCAGCGCCAATGACCCTGCTGGTGCGCAATATGCATGGGTGTCGGCGTGTGACAGTTACCGTGCGTCAAGCTGTCAGCGCCAGGCCATATCGACCTGGTTTACAATCCGCCGTTTCTCCACACTCTGCTGACAGGCTCGTCATTCCATGGCGCTCGACCCACCCACGATGTTGACCATTTCTATCGCGCTTGCCGCCGCTGCGGCCTTGTACCTGGCGATCGAATGGCGCACCGTCCGCGAATCCTCGCTGCTCTACTGGAGCGCAGGTTTCGCCACCATTACCGTCGGCTGCACGCTCGCCTTGCTGCGCGGCAATGGATACCTGTTGATTGGCATCTGGTTCGCCAATGGGCTGTTGATCACGGCGCACTGGTGTTTTTTGCTGGGTGTCGCCCGCTTTACCGAAACCCGGCTGTCGCGTGGCTGGTACCTGATCTTCGTCGTGTGGTTGGCCATGCTGTTGTTACCGGAAGGGCCGCAGTGGTCAAAGCTGATGTTTCTGGCCAATTCGTTGCTGGTCGCGCTACCGACGCTCAGGGCCAGCTTCCTGTTGCGCCCGCATGGCATGTCGTTGAGCGTGGGCGCGGTGCAGCTGCGCTTTGTGTTGCTGGCGCATGGGCTGTTCTACCTGATCAAGATGATCCCGCCGTTGGTGCCTGGCAGCTTGATCGACCTGGCGGCGTTTCGCGGCGAGATCATTCAGGTTTCGCTGGTCGAAGGGGCGATGGCGATCATGCTGATCGCCTTGTCGATGACCGGCACCGAGCGTTATCGACGCGAGCAGCAGATCGCTCGACTTGCCGCGCGCGACCCGCTGACCGCCCTCTATAACCGCCGAGCCCTTGAGGTGCGTGCGCCACGCTTGATCAACGAGGTAAGCGCGGCGCGGCCGGGGGCAGTGCTGTTGATCGACATCGACAACTTCAAGCTGGTCAATGATCTCTACGGGCATACAGCCGGTGATCGGCTGCTGGTGGCGCTCAGCGAGATGATCCGCTCGCTGCTGCCTGCCAGCGCGCTGGCGGCGCGGCTGGGTGGTGATGAGTTCGTCATCTTGCTCGGCAACGCCTCGCCGGAGCGGGTCAATCAACTAGGCAGTAGCCTGCGCGATCAGTTTCAGCTGCTGGCAGCGCAGTCTTATGCCACCCCGGCGGCGGTTACCCTGAGCATTGGTGCCAGCCTGTTTGACCGTCCGCCTGCCAGCCTGGGTGCCTTGATCGAGCAGGGAGACCTGGCGCTGTATGAATCGAAGCGGGGCGGGCGTAATCGAATCCGCCTGGATGACCGGACTTTGGCTGCCTCGGCGCCGGATTGAGGCGCTGTGTTGTCTGTACTGGGGGCTGCTTTGCAGCCCTTTCGCGACACAAGGCCGCTCCCACACCGATCGTGTATAGCTACGCTGGACTTTACGTTAGCCTGACAAGGATGGCCTCTTGAACCCACTTCACGCGCTACTGATCGGCATCCTGCTGACGTGTGCCAGCCCGGCCTGGAGCATGGACGGCAAGGGCAACTCGGTCGATCACTTCACGCTTGGCTCGAGCCTGCTCAGCGTTGGCCTCAGTGGCACCACCAGCCATCCATTGCAAGCGTTCAAGGCCGCCCGCGATGACGCGCTGGCGTTTGTCGGGTCCGCTGGCCGTTACCGCGGGGTACGCCTTGAGCAGGCGTTTCAAACCTATCGACAGGTGCATCCGTACGCCGATGTCAGCGACGAACAGCTGGCCCTGGCCATCGCCAGCCTGCAGTGAGCAGCTAGACTCAGTCCTCTGAACTGATCGCGGAGAACAGCCATGACGCCCAAGAACTGCATTTGCCTGTGGTACGAAGGTGACGCGCAAGAGGCGGCCCAGTTCTATGCCAAGACCTTCCCCGACAGCGAGGTGAAGGCCGTACACCTGGCACCAGGCGATTACCCCTCAGGCAAGGCCGGCGATGTAATCACGGTCGAGTTCACGGTGATGGGCATCCCCTGCATTGGCCTCAATGGCGGGCCGGTGTTCAAGCATAACGAGGCGTTCTCGTTTCAGGTCGCCACCGACGACCAGGCAGAAACCGACCGCTTGTGGCAGGCGATCGTCGCCAATGGCGGCGAGGAGAGCGTTTGTGGCTGGTGCAAGGACAAGTGGGGCATCTCGTGGCAGATCACGCCACGGATCCTCACCCAGGCCATCGTCAATCCGGATCGGGCCGCGGCCAAACGGGCGTTCGCGGCAATGATGCAGATGGGCAAGATCGACATTGCCGGGATCGAGGCGGCATTGAAGGCCGAATAAGCCTCCAACCGTGGCCTCAATCGGCGACCCGAGCAATGCGCTCACTGGCGATCAGACCGCTGCCAGCCAGCCGACGCAGTTGCTCCACAATGTCTGCACGCTGCGCCTTCGGTGTAACCGGGTCGACCACCTGATACTGGCGCTCGCACCACTGCTCCAGTTGCGCCAGCCAATAGCGCTGCGCGACCGGCTCTGCCTGCAGCCGGTACAACAGGTAAGACACTTGCTGCCATGCCGGACGCACATGCATCAGCGCCTCCCGACGCGCTGTCGGCAGTGCGTGCCAGGCCTTGTCCAACAGGGTATCCAGCCCACTTTTCACTGACGCCCAAGGTTGCTCGTGCAAGTGCGCGACAGCAGCAAGAAACACACGGTCTGCAGGGTCGTCGAGCGCGACGAGCGACTCGGCCACATGCTCATCGCGCAGCAAGTGCACGGCCGCCTGACGCACCGTCGAGTAAGGTGCTCGCAGGGCTGTCATGTGCCACGCTTGGGGCAATTGAACCTCGAGATCGCTGGCCAGGCCAAGCACACCAAGCCACTCGCGCTTGCCGGCAGGCAGGCCCTCGGTCAGCCGTGCAGCAAGCACCGCCAGCGCATCGACGCCACTGCGGGCTGCGCTCCAGCGTGCCAGGCTGCGGATTGCCGGCGATGCATCCAGCAACGCCTGGCGCAACACCGGACGTGAATCATCGAGCAAAGGCAGCAGCGCCCGCAGTACGTTGACCCGGACCTTGGCGCCGGGGCGGGTCAGTGCTTCGCTCAGCAAGGCACGGGCAGTTTCGCCGGGCAGTGCCTGGCAGGCCGCCACGGCCATCAAGCGTACGGTCAGTTCGCGGTGGGCGAGGGCACTGCGCAACAACGCTTGGGGTGCACCGTTATGTTCGAGCAGCAGCGCAAACAGGTAACGCGCGGTCTTGCCCTGGCTGGCTAGAAAACGTTGATGGACCCCCTCGCGGATGCCAGGCGATTGCAACACTGCCCGCACGGCCTGCAGCGTCTGGCTGTGATCGGCTCGGTGACGCCCAGCCAATGCCATGAGCGACTCGAGCGCATACAACAAGGCGGGTGCCTGCGAGGGTTGCAAGTAATGGGCGAGACCTGCTGCCGCAACCTCGCGCACCTCTGGCGCCCAGTCATTGAGCCGTTCGAGCAAGGCGACCAATGCTTCGGGTGAGGGCTGGTTGCGCAGTTCACGCACGGCGATTTCCCGGACAAAACCGTCGTGGTGGTTGCTGAGCGCTACCCAGCTCTCGTCCTGGGTGAGACTGGCGAGCGTCTCCAAGGCTGTGTTGCGCCGTCGGTCTGCCCAACTGAGTGCGGGCTTCTGCTGGTGTCGATCGAGCCAGTCCTTGATTGAGGTCACATTGCGGTCCTGTTGGCAAAGGGGCAGGGAAATTTCGTCGGTGAACGTCAGTGACGGCGCAGACCGGGTATTGGCACAGACTTGAGCCGCTTTGCTGTGCTCCTGCCTGTGCGGTGAAATAGTCGGTTGTATTCGAACTAAAAGCTGACCTTATAGTCAGCTTAACCAGTTGCCCTGTTTAATCACGAGGATTGCACCATGCATCTGTACACCCTGGGATACTTGTTCAACGGCGAGCCCCGCACCCATCAGTTCGAATTGAAACAGCCCGAACTCCCCCTTCACGAGGCTGCGATGCACGTGTTGGTATTGCATTTCGGCGATGGTGAAAACAGTCTGGTAATGCCTAGCGCAGATGCCACGCCGGAGCAAATACTGGAACAGGCTGAACGCATGGGGCTGACGCAGATAGAGGTTCTCGAGCAGTCCCAGTGAGGCTGATGCCTTGGCGCAAGAACAGCGTCATCCCTGTCAAGGGTGCTCTATCACCATCACCGCAGTGGTGTCTCGCTCAAGCGCCTCGAACACATGCGGCACCGTGGCCAGGTAGCTGATGTAATCGCCGGCGCCGAGCAACACCGGTGCTTCAGCCGGACCAATCCTGGCGCTGCCAGTGCACAGCAGCACATGCTCGACTGTGCCGGGCAGGTGCGCCTGAGAGAGGCGCACCTCGCCGGGCTGCACCTTGAGCCGATAGAGGTCACGACGCATGCCGGCCGGGCAATCGGCAAGCAGGGTCGCCGCATAATTGGCCGCCTCGGTGTAAGCCGTCAGGCCTTCGTCGGCGCGAATCACCCGCAACTGCTGAGGCGCTTGTTCGAAGAACCGCGTCACCTGCAGCCCCATTGCCATGGCCAGCGCCCACAGCGTCTCGATACTCGGGTTGCCGATGCCCGATTCAAGCTGAGACAGGGTCGACTTCGCCACTGACGCGCGCTTGGCCAACTCTGTCAGAGACAGCCCTGCAAGTTGCCGTTCTCTCTTTATCGCCAGGGCCAACAGGTCGATTCGGCTCGGATTCAAGCTGGATTGATCGTTCTTTATATCGGTCATTTGTTCGCTAAATCACTCGTTAAGGCGTTGACGATTCACTATGCTGCGTTCAGTATGGCGGTCTTTCGTTCATTATAGAGTTCGCTTTGTCCGTGTACAGCCCGACATGAAGCGTAAGCAAGGAAGCAATGCATGATGAGTACGCAAGCCCGCGGGACCGTTGAAATGGTCACCGCCATGATGATTTCCGGCACTGTCGGCTGGTTCGTCATCATGTCTGGCCAATCACCCGAGGCCGTGGTGTTCTGGCGCTGCCTGTTCGGCGCGTTGGCGATGCTGGTGGCATGCCTGTTACTGGGCGTGCTGCGCAATACGCGGCTCAATGCTGGGCAATGGTTGCTGATGGGCCTGGGCGGGCTGGCGCTGATGCTCAACTGGCTGCTGCTGTTCAGTGCCTACCAGCATGCCTCCATCGCCATCGCCACGGTGGTCTACCACGTGCAGCCGTTCATGCTGGTCGGGCTCGGGGTACTGCTGTTTGCCGAGCGACTGAGCGCAGCCAAGATCGGCTGGCTGCTGCTGGCCTTCGCCGGCCTGGTGCTGATCGTGTCGGCCAAGGGCAGTGAGCAAATGCCCGGCACCGATTATCTGCTGGGCGTATGCCTGGCGCTGGCCTCGGCATTGTTCTACGCGCTGGCGGCGATTATCACCAAGCGGCTCAAGGCGGTACCCGCGCACCTGATCGTGCTGGTGCAAATGCTGGTCGGGGTAATGGTCCTGGCACCGTTCATGGACTTCACCGTGGATGCACCAGCTGAGACGGCCTGGGGTTATCTGGTAATCATCGGCGTGGTGCACACCGGCCTGATGTCGACCCTGCTCTACAGCGCCATCCAGAAGATTCCCACGGTACTGGTGGGCGCGTTGTCCTTCATCTATCCGATCGTCGCGATCCTGGTTGACTGGCTGGCCTTTGCGCATCCGCTTGGCGTGCTCCAGGTGGGCGGAACTGCGGCCATCCTGCTCGCGGCTGCGGGGATGAATTTTGATTGGTCGCTAGGTCGGGCCACGCCTCACACAAGGCGTAGTTGAGCCGCCACAGCGTTTCAGTGAGAAATTAAACAGTTCGAACATTCCGGCATATGGATATGCTCATTGGTTCTTTGATCGAAGCGGTTTTTTCCTCTCAACTAGCGCTTTTTTGCGTGAGCGAGAGTTGCTGGTGGAACGATGTGAAGCACTGGTCCTCGGGCTTGGCGCCATGGGCGCCGCGACGGTCTATCAATTGGCAAAGGCCGGGGTGAAAGTGGTCGGGATCGACCGCCATCACCCGCCGCATACATTTGGCTCAAGCCATGGCGATACCCGGATTACCCGGTTGTCGGTAGGCGAGGGCGCGCAGTACGTGCCGAGCGTGGGCCGGGCCCAGCGCCTCTGGCGTGAGTTGGAGGCGTTGTCGGGCGAATCGCTGTTCGAACAATCCGGCCTGCTGGTGCTGACTTCAAGCCCGGACTTCGACCCCCACGACCAGACCGACTTCACCCTGCGCACCATTGGCTTGGCGCAAACCTATGGCATTGACCACGAAGTCCTCGATGCCACGCAGATTCGTCAACGCTTCCCCCAGTTCAGGCACGTGCTCGACAGCGCTATCGGTTACTTCGAACCCGGTGGTGGTTTTGTCCGTCCCGAGCGTTGCATCGATGTGCAGCTGCGCCTGGCCGAACAGCACGGCGCGACGCTGTATAAAGGTGAGACGGTGACCGGAATCAGTTCGGACGAGCAGGGCGTAACGGTCATCACCGACCAGCGCACGCTGCGTGCCGATAAACTGGTGATTGGCGCCGGCAACTGGGCGGGCGGCCTGCTTGGCGAACCGTTCGAAGGGTTGCTCAAGGTCTATCGGCAACGGCTGTTCTGGTTCGAGCTTGAGCCTGAAACCGATCTGGTCGGTGCTTCGCCGACGTTCATCCTCACCCACGGCCGCGGTGACGACAAGATCAACTATGGCTTCCCCGCGTTGGCGGGCGAGGGCAGCATGAAGATCGCCACTGCGCAGTACCATACCGCCGCGGATCCCGACACCCTGGAACGTACGGTTTCAGTGGCGGAAGAACAGGACATGTACCAGCAGCAGGTGCACGGACGGATCGCCGGGGTTAGCGCCAAAGTGATCAAGTCGGCCGTCTGCGCCTACACCGTTACCCCGGATCGGCACTTCATCATCGACACGCATCCAGCGTTGCAGCACACCTTGGTGGTGTCGGCGTGTTCCGGTCATGGCTTCAAGCATTCCGCAGCCTTGGGCGAAGCATTTGCACAGTGGTGCATGCGTGGCTCGAGCGACCTTGATCTGTCGTCTTTCTCCCTGAAACGCTTCGAAGGTAAATGATCGTGAAACGTGTAGTGCTCTCTGTTGCCTTGCTGGTCGCCGCCATGGGTTCTGCCTGTGCCGAAACCTTGAAAATTGCCGTGGTGCCAGTGCCCCATGCGGAGATTCTCGAGTTCCTCAAACCGGAGCTGGCCAAGCAAGGGGTGACCCTCGACGTCAAGGTCTTCACTGACTACATCCAGCCCGACCGCCAGGTCGATGAAGGCCGCCTGGACGCCAATTACTTTCAGAGCAAGCCTTATTACGATGCCTACAAGAAGGACCGTCCGAGCAGCGACCAGGTGCCGGTAGTCGCGGTGCATGTCGAACCGTTTGGTGCCTACTCGAAGAAGATCAAGTCGATCGCTGACTTGGAAGAAGGCGCGACCATCGCCATTCCCAATGATCCGGCCAACTCCGGGCGTGCGCTGTTGCTGATCGCCAAGCAGGGCCTGATTACCCTGAAGGACCCGAGCAACATCATGGCAACCGCTGCCGATATCACCAGCAACCCCAAGCACCTCAAGTTCAAGGAGCTGGAGGCGGCCATGCTGCCGCGCGTACTGAACCAGGTCGACATCGCCATGATCAACGCCAACTATGCGCTTGAAGCCAAGCTGGTGCCGCACAAGGACGCGTTGTTCATCGAAAGCGCCGAGTCGCCGTATGCCAACTACCTGTATGTACGCCGCGACAAGGTCAATGACCCGGCGGTGCAAAAACTGGCTGCGTTGCTTAATTCAGCGCAGGTGAAGCAGTTCATTCTCGAGCGCTATCACGGGGATGTGGTGCCGGCCTTCTGAGCCGTGCTGATACGGCTTGAAATGCTTGCGGCCGCGTTGCGGCTCTCGCGACGACAGGCCGGGAAGCGTTACTGCGCTTGGGCAGAATTCCCGGCTGCTGCTGGTTGATTAGCGGCCAACCCGGCCAACGCCTGGCGCAAGCTCGCCAGGTCGCTGAAGCGCCGCTCGCGGGCGACCCTGCCGTCTTTCAGCTCCAGCCACTGAACACTGTCGCGGTCGCCGGCGTAGCGTTCGGCGACCTGGCCGTCCCGGTCCAGCAGGATGCGATAGTGCGCCGAACGCATACTCGGCACCAGCATGGACTGGACCAGGCTCGGCAGCTTCTCGATGTCTGCCACGAAGACCACACCGCGGGCCTCCAGATAGCCTGCTTGAGTGTGTTCGACAGCGCTGTTGACCAAGCGCGCACTGGACATGCTACGGGCAATCATCAGCACGCGGGTGTGCGGATCAAGGGTGTAGGCCGTGTCGAACTGGTCGTTGAGCGTCCAGGTGGTGGGCGTCGGCAGTGGGTCCTGAGCCTGAAGATGAGTGCAGGTCAGGGCAAGGAGCAGCAACAGGAAAGTACGCATCGACAATGCTCGCAGGTGACGTGTCCTTTACCCTAGTAGGCCTCCAGCGCGTCAGCCAGTCCCGGCGCTCAGCCGAGAATGCGCCGCTACCCTGAGTGTGCGGCGAAGCAGAAAATACTTGAACCAACCGTTCAATGGCAGAATCTCCTCAACTTGAACCCTTTCGGAGATCACCATGCTCGGCAGTTTCGAACGCAGGCTCGACCCTTTCCCACCTGACGAGGCACCGCCGCCGCCTGTCGGCCTTGCGCGGTTCCTCTGGGCCTGCACGCGTGGGGCACGTGGCTACATCCTTGCGCTGGCACTGCTCAGTGCAGCGGTGTCGATCTACGAGGCCTGGTTGTTTTCCTTCCTTGGTCAGGTCGTTGATCTGCTCTCGGCCTGGCAGGCCGGCGGCGACATCAACGGCCAGGAAAGTCGCGTGTTGTGGGGTATCGGCATCGTGCTGCTGGTCAGTATCGGGCTGGTGGCGCTGCGCACCATGGTGCAGCACCAGGTATTGGCGATCAATCTGCCACTGCGGCTGCGCTGGGACTTCCATCGCCTGATGTTGCGCCAAAGCCTGTCGTTCTTTTCCGACGAGTTCTCCGGCCGGGTCACCACCAAAGTGATGCAGACTGCACTGGCCGTGCGCGAAGTGCTGTTCACGCTGATCGAGATCGCCCCCGGGATTGGCGTGTACTTCATCGCGATCATCGCCTTGGCCGGTGGTTTCGCCCTGAAACTGATGCTGCCGTTCCTGGCATGGCTCACGCTGTTCGGGCTGGCCATGCTGTACTTCGTGCCACGCTTGGGCAAAGTTGGCCAGGAGCAGGCCAACGCACGCTCGTCGATGACCGGGCGTATCTCGGACGCCTATACCAACATCACTACCGTGAAACTGTTTTCCCACTCCAAGCGTGAAGCGCACTTCGCCCGCGCTGCAATGGAAGATTTCAAGCAGACTGGTTTTCGCCAGATGCGTCTGGTCAGCCAGTTCGAAATCGTCAACCAGACGCTGGTGGTCGCGCTGATCATGGGCGCAGGCGGCTATGCCCTGTGGCTCTGGCACCAGGGCGAAGTCGGCACGGGTGCCGTGGCGGCGATCACCGCGATGGCCCTGCGGATCAACGGCATGTCGCACTGGATCATGTGGCAAATGACCTCGCTGTTCGAAAACATCGGTACCGTGCAGGACGGCATGGCCACCCTGACCCGCGGGCCCAAAGTGCAGGATGCGCCGAATGCAGGCGTGCTGGAGACCGCCGGCGGTGCGGTGAGTTTCTCCAACGTGAGCTTCAACTACAACGGTGAGCGGCAGGTGCTCGACGGTCTCAGCCTGGATATCCGTCCGGGTGAAAAGATCGGCCTGGTGGGCCGCTCCGGTGCCGGTAAATCCACCCTGATCAACCTGCTGCTGCGTTTTTACGATGTCGATGGCGGTGAAATCCGTATCGATGGGCAGAACATCGCCCAGGTAACCCAAGACAGCTTGCGCAGTGCCATCGGCATGGTCACCCAGGACACCTCGCTGCTGCACCGCTCCATTCGCGACAACATTGCCTACGGCCGCCCGGATGCGACCGACGCGCAGATCCGCACGGCTGCGGCCAACGCCCAGGCCGACGGTTTCATCAGCCAGCTCAGCGACCGTCAAGGGCGTAGTGGTTATGACACCCTGGTGGGGGAGCGCGGTATCAAGCTCTCGGGAGGCCAGCGGCAACGTATTGCCATCGCCCGGGTAATGCTCAAGAACGCCCCGATCCTACTCCTGGACGAGGCCACCAGCGCCCTGGACTCGGAAGTGGAAGTTGCCATCCAGGAAAGCCTCGATGAAATGATGCAGGGCAAGACTGTCATTGCCATCGCCCATCGGCTGTCTACCATCGCGGCCATGGATCGGCTGATCGTGATGGATGACGGGCGCATCATCGAGCAGGGTACCCACGCCGAGCTGCTCGAGAAGAACGGCACGTACGCGCGTTTGTGGCAGCACCAGAGCGGCGGTTTCCTGGGTGAAGATCAAGGTGTCGTCGAAGCGATGGACTAGCAGCGACCAGGCGGTAAGGGCCGCGCGGCGGCCCCAGCATGTACTTCAGTTCATCCGTGAGGCTATGTTCGCTACCTTCTTCTCTTCGGATCGCAAAACGCCGCCTCCGGTTACCAGGCGGGCCAAGCCGGCCAATTCAGCTACCGCTGCCTGACCGGTCACCGGTATCCGCGCCGCTATCGTTACCATGTTCACCGCCGCGAGTGCTGTCGCCGTTGCCGCTGTCTTGAGTCGTTCCATCGCCACCGGTGCTGTCGGTATCGTTGCTTTCAGTACCGCTACCACTGCCCATGGCATCACCGGGTGTTCCGGATCCGCTTGGTGCGCCCCCATTGACGCTGCCGTCACTGCTGTCTGCACCTGGCGTGCCGGGTGAGCCCACGCTGTTGTCGTGGATGTCACTGGCAGCGAAGGCCAGTGGCGCGCTCATGCCCAGGCACAGGGCAAGCAGTACCGAATAGGGACGAAGCCGTTTCATGATGTAGCTCCTGCTTGGATGATTACACCCATTGGGCTGTGCGCTCGGCATAAAGGTGCCCAGGTGCAGACAGGCGGTGCGCACTGTTCGAGCAAAGTGGACTCGTGTTGGTGATCTACTTCAACGTGAGTTTATGGGGGCGTCTGGTGTCGATCAGGCTGAATACACCATGTTTTTCATGATGTATCGCAAAATTGCCCACCTTGATTTTGTCGGCCAACCACTTCAGACACTCACCACTTAATTGGCTGGCCATCCCACGCCCAGAACGTGCCACTCTCCGCTGGCCCATGGCAGGCCACCTGTTCGAGGATGCACTGCGCAGCAAATCCCGGGCTGAACAGCTGCTCGGCGGGCACGTTGGCCTGAAAGGGCTGTGACAGCCTGGTGTCGGTAGTGCCGGGGTGCAGTAACAGCACTGTCGACGCTGGGTTGAGACGCTTCAGTTCGATACTTGCCGTGTGCAGCAGTTGATTGAGTGCCGCCTTGCTCGCCCGGTAGCTGTACCAGCCCCCCAGGTGGTTGTCGCCAATCGAACCGACCCTTGCCGACAGAGCAGCAAAGGTTGCCGGTTGCCTGCGTAGCAGTGGCAACAGGTGCTTGAGCAACAGCACTGGGGCGAAGCTGTTGAGGGTGAAGCTGGCCTGCAAGCCAGCGAGGTCCAGCTGCGCCAGGCTCTTTTCCGCCCGCGCCCCTTCATGTTGGAGAATGCCCAGGGTGCTGATCACCAGGTGCAGGTGGTCGCAACGGGCACTGATCGTGTGCGTCAGCGCCGCAAGCGATTGCTCATCGCGTGCGTCGCAATCGATCCGCAGCAGGCGTTGGCCCTGTTGCTCGGCCAGTACCGCAAGCTGGCTGCTGCGGGTTGCCTGGCGCGATACCGCGCAGACCTGTTGCACGTCATCGCGAGCGAGCAAGGCTGTACACAGTGCCAGCCCAATCCCCTGACTTGCACCGCATATCAGCACGTTGGCGTTGGTGGGCAGATTGGGAAGCAAGCGCATAGGGCACCGTGCAATGTGAAGTAAACCTGTGACCGGCGGATGCGGGCAAATGTTCAGACGGGCTGTAGTTAGGTCAAAAGGCGATACCGACCTTAACGCCATACTCGTTGCGCGTTTGTTTGTCGAAATCGCTAACCGCATATTGCCCATCCAAGTCATAGATGAAGCGGTTGTAGTACAGCGAGGCCGCTACAGGAATGGTGCCGTGCCGATTAAAGAGGACGCTAAGTTCGGCAAAAGGATTGGTGGTGTCTAGCAAGTCCATATTTTCATTATAAATGTTCTCGATGTCGAGTTTGGAGTCGCCTTGCAGTGCTCTTCGGATGCCCGCCTCGAAGCGTACAGTGGTGTTGCTAAAGTAGTGATTATAACCTGCCGCAACTTTAACGAAGGGGGTGCGGCTAGTAAGTTCAATGTCATACTTGCTGGAGTGCGGTTGTAAACGATTCCACTTATAGCCCCCGCCCAGCAACAGGTCGATTGAATTACTCTCGTTCAGTGCAACCCTCCAGCCCATGTCGAGATCGGCTTGGGCGTCCTTCACCCGCTGGCCCTGACGTTCAGAGTATTGACCGCTGATTTCTGCTTGATAAACAAAGCCTTGCCGAGCTGTCATCTTGTTGCCGAAGTTCAAGAATAGACCGCCTTCGGGCATATACTCTTTACTTGTGCTGCGCTGTCCGGTGAATTCCATAACGCTATAGCTGCCCAATAAACCCACTGAAACTACAGGTTTTTCAGGCGGAGCGGCATTGGATATCGCGGGTAAGCTTGCGCCGAAGAAGAGGGTGGCTAACGCAGTAAGATTGGTTCTTTTCATAAGAACTCCATCAGTACGCTATGGGTCTTGAATAGACCGGACATCCTCAACGATAGACGCTTTTTTTGCCGTGTACGGCTTTTTGACATCACCTTTATTTGGCGGGATTTCTACGTCAATTTTCTGGCATTGCAGGGTTGGTGAAGGGTGCGATTACTATGAAGTTAATGATGAGTTGCGCTAATGCTTATTTGCTTTTAATTGTCTGATGGGTAAGTTTCAGAATTAGGGGTAAGTGGCTGAGCGTGCTCAGATAACAGGATGTTGACGTGTGATTGGGTTGATGATCATTTGCGTTTGGCTTGGCAGGTTTTATGAGCGTTTTAAACAATGAGTTAGCGTCTTTTTTCTGTAGAAGCGAGCTTGCCCCGCGAGGAGTCAGCCCAGCCACCGTGGTGTATGGCACCGGCTTTGCCGGTTTCGCGGGACAAGTCGGATCGCCGCACCGCCGCTCCTACAGGGATCCGCTAAATCAATGAGTTAGCGTTTTTTCTGTAGGAGCGGACTCCGCTAAACAATGAGTTAGCGATGATCAAGCCCGCGCCAACGGTTCAGCCAACCCCCGTACACCCGGGTTCAACGCAAATACCCCCCCAGCCAACGGCTGATCACTCAGATCGATACCCTGCGGCCGAATCGAAGTCACAAACAAGGTATCCAGACCAGGCCCGCCAAACGCGCACATGGTCGGCTTTTTCACCGGCAACTCCAGCGTACGGTCCAGGCGACCCTCAGGGGTAAAGCGCAACACCAGCCCGGCATCGATCGCGCAGATCCAGTAGCAGCCTTCGGCATCCACGGTGGCGCCATCGGGGCGGCCGGGGTGCTGGTTCATGTCAACGAACACCCTGCGGTTATGCGGCGTGCCGCTGTCGATGTCGTAGTCAAAGGCCCAGATCAGCTGCACGCTGGGGTGCGAGTCAGACAGGTACAAGGTCTTGCCATCGGGGCTGAAGGCCATGCCGTTGGGTACGGTCAGGCCTTGCAGTTGCGCGTGCAACGGCTGCGGCGCGCCAGCTGCCTGCGGGTCGTAGCGGTACAGCGCACCGACCGGATCTGCGCCCATGTTGGTTTGCATCGTGCCCGCCCAGAAGCGTCCTTGACGGTCACAGCGGCCGTCGTTGAAGCGCATCTTGTCGCGGGCATGTTCGACGCTGGCGCATTTTTCTGCGTGCAGGCGGCCGTCGGCCTGTGGCGTGAGGCGGAATATGCCGCTCTCTTGCGCGCCCAGCCAATGGCCCTGCGGGCTACGCACGATACAGGCGAGCATTTCGTCGGCTTGCCAGGCGCTGGTCTGGCCGTCGAGCTGCCAGCGATGCAGGCGTCCGGCGGGGATGTCCACCCAGTACAGGGCATTTTCGTCAGGCTGCCAGACCGGGCTTTCGCCGGTGGCGTTGCGTGCGTCGATGATCAATTCGGCAGTCATGGGCAGATTCCGCATTCAGTCGTCAAAAGGGCCGGCGGCAGTGAACGCGCCGCCTTGCAGGCGGGCGTTAGGATCATCCGCGGCAGGCTTTGGCAGTTGCTCCATCTGGCCGCGAAAACGCTCCGAGCTGTCTTGCGGGTTGAAGCCCAGGTGCGCGGCGTAGCGGTTGTTCCACCACAGGTCACGGTTGGCCGAGACGCCATAGACCACGGTATGGCCGACATTCTCGGCAAGCAACGCACGCTCCACCAGGTGGGCAAGGTCCGCGTAGCTCAGCCAGGTTGAAAGCATGCGCAGGTTGCGTGGTTCAGGGAACGATGAACCGATGCGCAGGCTTACCGTCTCGATGCCGTAGCGATGGAAGTAGAAGGTGGCGAGGTCTTCCCCATACGACTTGGACAACCCGTAATAGCAGTCCGGGCGCCGCGGCGACTGCGCGTCGAGCTGCTCGTCCTGTGGGTAGAAACCGGTGACATGGTTGGAGCTGGCAAAGACCACCCGCTTGATCCCCAGCTTGCGCGCGGCTTCATAGACATGAAAGGTGCCACGAATATTGGCGTCGAGGATCTCTTCGAAAGCGCGCTCGGTGGAGATTCCGCCGAGGTGGACGATGGCGTCCACGTCCTGGGCCAGAGCGAGAACGCCGGCCTTGTCTGCCAGGTTGCAGGTAATCACTTCTTCATGGTCGCCCGCCGGCGGAGCCATCGGGCTGATATCGGAGGCGCGCACGACGTTGGCGTGTGCTTGCAGCGCTTCGCGCAGGATCTGCCCCAGCCCGCCGGCAGCGCCGGTTAGCAGCAGGCGGTTGAAGGGTTTGCGCGGGGCGGTGGAGGGTGTGGTCATGGCGGGCGCCTCTGATTGAAAGTCCATTGAATGTCGTCGTCTGCCAACGCCGGGCAACCGCACAGGCCGCCCGGTCGCGGGGCATTACATGAAGTTGTACTGGATGCCCAGGCGCCAGCGGGCCTGGCGATCGTCGGTGGTGGATTTGACCTTGATGTCACCCACTTCCATGAACGGTGCCCACTGCTTGTTGAGCTTGTATTTGATGATCAGGTTCTGCTCGTAGTCGCTTTTCTTGTTGTCGTAGCGGATGTAGTCGGTGTCGAAGTAGATGTACTGGTATTCGAACGCCCATGGGCCTTTGGGCGTGTAGCCAAGCCAGCCTTCGAGACGGGTGGTGTTCTGGTTGTCCTTGGCGCGATCTGCCCAGGAGTGATCGATCTGGTCGCGGTCGAGGTTGCGCGCGTCATGCCGTACGCGAGTGGCGACGTACCAGGTGTCGCTGATCTTGTAGCTGTACTTCAAGCCGAACTTGTAGGCGGTGGCATCCTTGGAGCTGTCCATCTGGAACGCTGGGGTCAGGGTCGACTTGGGGCTCAACTTGTAGTTGTAGTCCACGGTGAACTCATGGCCGTTGTTGACCATGTTGTCGTACGCGACGTCTTCGCGGTCGCCAGCCGTCTTGTATTTGATCTCGGCGGCGAAACCCAGGCCGCTGTCCATCCGGTAATTCAGCTTGATCCGATCAGAGTGGATGCTGTCGTCTTCGGTGAAGCCGTGGCGGTAGTTGATGCTGGCCGAGTCTGCGCAAGCATAGAAAGACAGGCCGAGCGTGCTGACAGCAATGAGCGTGCGGAGTGTGGTCTTCATGCGATCTTCTTTTTTTGTTTTTGTTGAGGTCGTTTTGAGGCGGGTTGTAGCTATCTGATGCGGTCGAGGGCAGGCGCCGCGTTCAGAGGTGGCTAAAGTTATCGTACAACTTTTAGGTTGTCTACGAGTTCTTAAGATGTTGTCGGATGACTAATTTTGATGGCTCTAGCGCGGGCTTTACAAGGGATATATTGGATTATTATCGGCCGTTATGTGTCGTGATTCGCAAAAAAATGGGCCTTCAGGGGTGGGTTTGGAAAGTTTTAAAGGGGTGCTTTTCAAAAGTTGTATGATGACGTAGGATCGTCTCCAGAGCGTGACTCACCCGCCACAAATCCAATAAGAAGGCTCAGACGTCCATGATCATCACTGCTGTTAACGTCCAGGTTTTTTCCTACCCCACGCGCCGCGCTGTAGACAGTGCCGGCCATGCCCACCCGGGCGATGTCACCCAGGCCAAGATGGCCCTGCTGCGGATCAAGACTGAATGCGGTAATGAAGGTTTTGCCTTCGGCGCGCCTGAACTGATCCGTCCCTATGTGCTGGACGGTTTCGTACGCAAGGTGTTGGTTGGCGCCAATGCCTTCGACCGCGAGAAGATCTGGCACGACCTCGCTCACTGGCAGCGCGGCAGCGCCAGCCAGCTGACCGATCGCGCCCTGGCGCTGGTCGAACAGGCGCTGTGGGACTGGGCCGGGCGCAAGCTGAATGTGCCAGTGCACAAGCTGATCGGCGGCTACCGCGACAAGGTGCCGGCGTACGGTTCGACCATGTGTGGTGACGAGCTGCCGGGCGGCCTGTCGACGCCGGAAGAGTACGGCCGTTTTGCCGAGACCTTGGTCAAGCGCGGCTACAAGGCAATCAAGCTGCACACCTGGATGCCACCGGTGTCGTTCGCGCCGAGCGTGAGCATGGACATCAAGGCCTGTGCTGCGGTGCGTGAAGCGGTCGGTCCAGACATCGCGCTGATGATCGATGGCTACCACTGGTACAGCCGCACCGAAGCCCTGACCGTTGGCCGGGCCCTGGAGAAGCTCAATTTTGCCTGGTTCGAAGAGCCGATGATGGAAGACTCGGCCGAGTCCTACGCGTGGCTGTCGGGTCAGTTGGACATCCCTGTACTGGGCCCGGAAAGCCTCGGTGGCAAACACCTGAGCCGCGCCAGCTGGGTGAAGAACGATGTCTGTGACATCCTGCGCGCCGGCGTGGCCGGTGTCGGCGGTATTGCACCGTGCCTGAAGGTCGCGCACATGGCCGAGTCGTTCGGCATGGACTGCGAGATCCACGGTAACGGCGCGGCCAACCTGGCCGTGGTCGGCGCGATCAAGAACTGCACGTGGTACGAGCGTGGCCTGCTGCACCCGTTCCTCAACTACGACGAGGTTCCGGCTTACCTCAAGCGCCTGGTCGACCCTATGGACGAGGACGGCTTCGTGCACCTGTCCGACCTGCCAGGCCTGGGCGAGGAGATCGACTTCGACTACGTCGAAACCAATACGCTACACAGCTTCTGATTCGTGCATGGCGGCACGCGCCATCGCGTGCCGCCCGAGAGTCCAATAACTATAAAAAGGCAATCTCACATGAGCGTTCTCCCCAAATTCTGGGCGGGGGTCCTGGCTGCTTCGCTGGCGATGACTTCGGTGCCTGCTGCGTTCGCCAAGACCCCCGCCGACCAGTTGATCGTCGGCATGAGCATGATCAACCTGCTCTCACTCGACCCGGCCGCGGCCACCGGGCTGGATGTCTCGGAGGTCAACGCCAACCTCTACGACATGCTGCTGGTCCAGGACGTCAAGCAGCCGGACCAGCTCGTCCCGGCGCTGGCCACCAGCTGGCAGGTCAGTGATGACCGCAAGACCCTTACCTTCAACCTGCGCCAGGGCGTCAACTTTCAGTCTGGTAATCCGCTGAGTGCCGAAGACGTCGCCTGGTCCCTGCAGCGCGTGATCAAACTCAACCTGGCCCTGGCCTCGACCTGGAAGGCCTACGGCTTCACCGCAGGCAACGTTGCCCAGCACATGCGCGCCACCGATGAGCACACCTTCGTCATCGACCTGCCGCGCCCGACCGACCCGATGCTGGTGCTCAACACCCTGGCGACTTCGCCCAGCGCATTCATTCTCGACCGCAAGGTGGTCCAGCAACACCAGAAGGGCGACGACATGGGCGGCGCCTGGCTGACTACCCACGCCGCCGGCAGCGGCCCGTTCATTCTCAATGACTGGCGCGCCAACGACGTCATCCTGATGACCCGCTTTGACGGTTACTGGGGTGGCCCGGCCAAGCTCAAGCGCGTTGTCA
Source organism: Pseudomonas sp. BP8 (assembly GCF_017875955.1). Taxonomy (GTDB): domain Bacteria; phylum Pseudomonadota; class Gammaproteobacteria; order Pseudomonadales; family Pseudomonadaceae; genus Aquipseudomonas. The sequence goes on from NZ_JAGINK010000001.1 coordinate 2,853,823, forward strand.
TGCGCAACATGACCGAGTCGCAGTCGTTGCGCCTGATGGTCGAGCGCGGCGACCTGGACCTTGCCAAGGGCATGTCGGCGCCGGATATCGAAGCGCTGGAGAAGTCGGACAAGGTCCGTACCCAGACCGTGCAGCGCGGCACCCTCTACTACGTGGCGCTGAGCGTCAAACAAAAGCCGTACGATGACGCCCGTGTGCGCCGTGCGGTGCGTTCGCTGATCGATTATCAAGGCATCAACCAGACGGTCATGCCGCACTATGGCCAGCTCAACCAGCGCCCGCTTCCACTCGGCTTGCCGGCCCGGCTGGACGACCCTGGCTACAGCCTGAACGTAGCCGAGGCGAAAAAACTGCTCGCCGACGCCGGTTACCCGAACGGCTTCAAGACCACCATCCGCGTGCTCACCGAGCCGCCGTTCATCAATATCGCCTCCAGCCTGCAAGCGACCCTGGCCCAGGCCGGCATCCAGGCCACCATCGTCACTGGCACCGGCAACCAGATCTACGGTGCCATGCGCGAACGCAGCTTCGACATTCTGGTTGGTCGCGGTGGCGGCGGCGCCGAGCGCCATCCGCATTCGAGCCTGCGCACCCTGGTGTACAACCCGGACAACCGCGATGAAGCCAAGCTGAGCAACTTCCAGGGCTGGCGCACGTCGTTCTACAGCCCGGAGTTGAACAGCCTGATCGAACAGGCCGAAGTCGAGCCCGACAAGGCTCGGCAACTGGCCCAGTACCAGCAGATCCAGAAGACCCTGGATGAGCAGGTGGGCGCGATCCTGCCGGTGTCGCAGATGACTGACACCGTGGTGGTGTACCACGACGTTCAGGATTACCAGACCCACAGCGCGGCCACCACCCGCTACAAAGACGTCTACAAGTCGCGATGAGCGGGACCGGGGCGTACGCGCCCCGCACCCTCGGTGTTTGCTGAACGCATTTTCAGGAGCCTGTTATGTTGCTTTCGACTGCCTCTGTGCTGGGCACCCGTGTGTCTGGAACTGCCCGCCGGGCCAGCACGGTCCTGGTGACCTTGCTGGGTCTGCTGGCGCTGACCTTCTTCATTGGTCGGGTGATGCCGCTGGACCCGGTGCTGGCCGTGGTCGGTCCGGACGCCGACAGCTCCACCTACGACCAGGTGTACCGGGCAATGGGCCTGGACAAACCGATCTGGACCCAGTTTGGCCTGTACCTCAACGATTTGCTTCACGGTGACTTTGGCAACGCGCTGCTCACCGGCCACCCGGTGCTCGAAGACATCAAGCGGGTGTTCCCGGCGACCATCGAACTGGCCACGCTGGCGATCCTGTTCGGCATCGTCATCGGCTTGCCGCTGGGTGTGGTCGCGGCCAGCAACCAGGGTCGTGTAGGCGACCATCTGGCGCGGGTGATTACCCTGTTCGGCTACTCCACGCCGATCTTCTGGGTCGGCATGATGGGCCTGTTGGTGTTCTATGCCTGGCTCGGTTGGGCCGGCGGGGCAGGGCGCATCGATCTTGCCTACGACGGCATGGTGCCAGACGTGACCGGCCTGCTGCTGATCGACACGGCCCTGGCCGGCGACTGGGAAGCCTTTACCAGTGCGCTGCGGCACATCGTTCTGCCGGCGCTGATCCTCGGCCTCAACTCGGTCGCCTACATCAGCCGCATGACCCGCAGTTTCATGCTCGAGCAGTTGTCCCAGGAGTACATCATCACCGCCCGGGTCAAGGGCCTGTCGCGTCGTCAGGTGGTCTGGGGTCACGCGTTTCGCAACATCCTCGTGCAGCTGCTGACCGTGGTCGCGCTGGCCTATGGCTCGCTGCTCGAAGGTGCGGTACTGATCGAAACCGTGTTTGCCTGGCCCGGCTTTGGCCAGTACCTGACCAGCAGCCTGATGCTCGGTGACATGAACGCGGTGATGGGCTGTGTGCTGGTGATCGGCCTGATCTTCGTTGCCCTGAACCTGATCAGCGATGCCCTGTACAAGGTGTTCGATCCAAGGACCCGCTAAGCCGCGCGCGGCCAGCGCGAACACATTGCATAACTATAAAAAGAAGGACGCCCACATGAAAACTGTATTTCCGATCCTGCGCCTGAGCCTGCTGGGCACGATCCTGGCACTCGGCCCGATGGCTGCGGCGCAGGCGAAAACGCCCGCCGACCAGTTGATCGTCGGCATGAGCATGGTCAACCTGTTCTCCATCGACCCGGCCAACGCCCCGGGCCTGGATGCCTCCGGGGTCAACGCCAACCTCTACGACACACTGATCAAACGCGACCAGGGCAACCCGGAAAAACACCTGCCACAGCTGGCCGAGCGCTGGGACATCAGCGAAGACGGCAAGCAGGTCACCTTCCACCTGCGTGACGACGTCAAGTTCCACTCCGGCAACCCGCTGACCGCCGAAGACGTTGCCTGGTCGCTGTACCGGGTGATGAAGCTCAACTTCGGCCTGGCCACCACCTGGAAGGCTTACGGCTACAGCGTCGACAACATTCAGGGGCTGATCCGCGCCACCGATGCGCACACGCTGGTGGTCGACCTGCCACAACCGACCGACCCGCTGTTGCTGATCGATTCGCTGGCGATTTCGCCCAGCGCGGTCATCGTCGACCGTCAGGAGGCCTTGAAGCACGAGAAGAACGGCGACCTCGGCGCCGCCTGGCTGGTCACCAACGAGGCCGGCAGCGGCCCGTTCACCCTGACCAAGTGGAGCGCCAACGACTCGCTGGTGATGACCCGTTTTGACGGCTACTGGGGCGGCCCGGCGAAGATGAAGCGGGTGCTGGTACGGCACATGACCGAGTCGCAGTCGCTGCGCCTGATGCTCGAACGCGGTGACCTGGACCTTGCCTATGGCATGGCTGCGCCCGACATCAAGGCCATCGAAAGCTCGCCCAAGCTGCAGGTCCAGGCACTGCAACGCGGCACCATGTACTACGTGGCGATGAGCATGAAGCAACCCGAATTCGCCAAGCAGAAAGTCCGCGAAGCGGTGCGCAACCTGATCGACTACAAGGGCATCGACGAGCAAGTCATGCCGCACTACGGCACGCTCAACCAGCAACCGATGCAGCTCGGCCTCGACGCTCGCCTGCCTGACCCTGGCTACCATCTCGACGTTGCCAAGGCCAAGGCGCTGCTGAGCGAAGCCGGCTATCCACAGGGCTTTACCACCACCATCCGGACCCTGTCCGAGCCGCCGTTCATCGACATCGCCGCGCGCATGCAGGCGACCCTCGCCGAAGGCGGGATCAAGGCCAACATCGTCACCGGCACCGGCAACCAGGTCTACGGCGCCATGCGCGCACGCAACTTCGAGATGATCGTGGCGCGCGGTGCCGAGCGCTATCCGCACCCGTACTTCAGCCTGCGCACGTTTGTCTACAACCCGGATAACAGCGATGCGGCCGGCTTGCCCAACTTCCAGGGCTGGCGGGCGTCGTTCTTCGATCAACAGCTCAACGAGCTGATCGATCGGGCCGGCGTCGAGCGCGATGCCAGCAAGCGCGTGAGCCTCTACCACCAGGCCCAGCAGCGCTACGACGAACAGGCCGGGCCGATCATGATGATCTCGCAGATGACCGACACGGCGGTAAGCGCGGTGGACGTCAAGGGCTTCACCGGCGATGACGCCGAGGCGACCCGCTACCTGGGCGTCTACAAGCAACGCTGAATCCTGTCGGGAGCGCCTGCGGGCGCTCCGGGCGGCCATGATTTCACCTCGAGAACATGCCGATGATTGCCAACATGTCTTCTACTGAAGCAACTGCCAAGCCGCAGGCCGATAACACGCCTGCTTCCAGCCTCGACGCCTTCTACAAAAGCAGCCTGCGGGTGCTCCGCCACCTGCTGCGCAACCCGATGACCCTGGCCGGGTTGCTGGTGGCCATGCTGCTGGTCGTGGTAGCCACTTTCGCGCCCTGGATCGCCACCCACGACCCGGTTGTGCAGAACCTCGCCAACGCCCTGCAGGCCCCTGGTGCCGCGCACTGGTTCGGCACCGATGAGTACGGCCGAGATATCTTCAGCCGACTGGTATACGGCTCACGCATCACCCTCTACATCATTACCCTGGTGACCGTCATCGTCGGCCCGATCGGGTTGTTCATCGGTACCGTTTCGGGGTACTTCGGCGGCATCGTCGATACCGTGTTCATGCGTATCACCGACATCTTCATTTCGTTCCCCAGCCTGGTCCTGGCGCTGGCGTTCATCGCTGCCCTCGGCCCTGGCCTGGAACATGCCGTGGTTGCCATCGCGCTTACCTCCTGGCCGCCGATCGCGCGCCTGGCGCGGGCTGAAACCCTCTCCCTGCGCAAGGCCGACTTTGTTGTGGCGGTCGAGCTGCAGGGCGCTTCGTCGACGCGGATCATCCTGCGCCACATCGTGCCGATGTGCCTGTCGTCGGTGATCATCCGCCTGACCATGAACATGGCCGGGATCATCCTCACCGCTGCGGCGCTGGGCTTCCTTGGCCTGGGCGCGCAGGCGCCGCTGCCAGAGTGGGGCGCAATGATCTCGACCGGCCGACGCTACATGCTCGAGTGCTGGTGGCTGGTAGCGGTGCCGGGTGCGGCGATCATGCTGGTGAGCCTGGCGTTCAACCTGTTGGGCGACGGCCTGCGGGACATTCTCGACCCGCGTAGCGAATAACTGGAGGCTCTATGTCGACGCTCAAACTCAATGTCGATTCGCTCAATGTGCGCTTCGTCAACGGCAAGAAAGAAATGCACGCGGTGCGTGATGTGTCGTTCACCCTGGGTCGGGAAAAGCTGGCCATTGTCGGCGAGTCCGGCTCGGGCAAGTCGACCGTCGGCCGCAGCTTGCTCAAGCTGCATCCGGGCAGCACGCAGATCACCGCCAAGGCCCTGCAGTTCGGTGATGTCGACCTGCTCAGCGCCAGTGAAAAGGCCATGCAGAAGATCCGTGGCCAGCGCATCTCGATGATCATGCAAGACCCCAAGTATTCGCTCAACCCGGTGGTAAAAGTCGGCGACCAGATCGCCGAGGCGTATCTTGCGCACCACAAGGCCAGCCGCAGCGAGGCCCGCGAGCGGGTCTTGCTGATGCTGGAAAAGGTCCATATTCGTGACCCGAAACGGGTCTACAACCTGTACCCGCATGAAGTCAGCGGCGGCATGGGCCAGCGCATCATGATCGCCATGATGGTGATCACCAATCCGGAAGTGATCATCGCCGACGAGCCGACTTCGGCGCTCGACGTATCGGTGCGCCAGCAGGTGCTCAATGTCCTCGAAGAGCTGGTGGTCGAGCAGCAGATGGGGCTGATTTTTGTCAGCCACGACCTCAACCTGGTACGCAACTACTGCGACCGGGTGCTGGTGATGTACGCCGGGCGAGTGGTCGAGTCGCTTGCCGCATGCGATCTGCAGTACGCCGAACACCCTTATACCCGTGGCCTGCTGGCGGCCTTGCCGAGCATGGACAACCGCCGCCCGCGCTTGCCGGTGCTGCAACGCGACCCGCTCTGGCTCACCTGCTGAGGTAACTGACATGTCCATGATCCAAGCACAATCGCTGAACCTGAGCTTCGGCCTTGGCTCTACCCTCAACAAGGTGCTGCACGACGTCGACCTGACCGTCGAAGACGGTGAGTCGTTCGGCCTGGTCGGCGAGTCGGGCTCGGGCAAGACCACCGTGCTGCGCTGCCTGGCTGGCCAGTATCGGCACTGGAGCGGGTCGTTGAGCATTGCCGGCGCGCCGCTGGAGCACAAGCTCAGCAAGGAACACTTTCGCAAGGTGCAGATGGTCTTCCAGGACCCCTATGGTTCACTGCACCCGCGGCACACCATCGACACCGCGCTGCGCGAGCCGCTGACCATCCACGGTATTGGCGATCGCGATGACCGGATCAACGACATTCTGGTCAAGGTCGGTCTGAACGACAGCTTCCGTTATCGCTACCCGCACCAGTTGTCCGGTGGTCAACGCCAGCGTGTGGCGATTGCCCGCGCATTGATTCTCGAGCCGCGTGTGTTACTGCTGGATGAGCCGACCTCGGCGCTCGATGTCTCGGTGCAGGCCGAAATCCTCAACCTGCTGGCCGACCTGCGTCAGCGCGAGAAGCTCACCTACCTGATGGTGACCCACGACCTGGGCGTGGTCAGCCACCTGTGCGACAAGGTCGCGGTGATGCAGCAGGGACGGATCGTCGAGCGCCTGGATAGCCAGGCGCTGAGCCAGGACCTGGCCAGTCACGAGTACACCCGCATGCTGGTACAGGCCAGTCGTGATTTCAGTGCGGAATCGCCGCGCGTTGCGTCAGCCTGAATACCTGTTGTTGGCGGTGCGGGCCTCTTCGCGGGGCAAGCCCGCTCCTACAGGAAGAGGCCCGCACCGCCCCCCACCCGTAATGGCAACCACAAGGACGATAAAAATGCCTTATGCACGATCACTGCTGACCACCCTGGCCATGAGTTGCAGCCTGCCGCTGTGGGCGCTGGACGCCCCCAGCAAGCTTCAGGTGCCGACCCTGGCCTACGATGACCAGCAGATCATCCTGGTCTGGGAAAAGCCGGCCAACCACGCCGACATCGCCGACTACCACGTCTACGCCAACGGCAAGTTGCTCGGTGGCAGTAATGCCAACAACGGCCAGGTATCACCCGCCAAGCCCTACATCGACCGCTTCTACGAGCAGGACACGCAAAACTTCCATCACCGCATCGCCATCCACAGCTTCACCGCCCTTGGCCTGAAGCCGGACACCGAGTACCGCTTCACGGTGCGATCGGTCGCCCGCGACGGCAAGGAGTCGACCGATAGCCCGGTAGTCGTGCAGCGCACGAGCACCGTGCCGGCACTGTTCAACGTGAAGCAGTACGGCGCCAAGGGCGATGGTCAGACCCTCGATACCGCCGCGATCCAGCGCGCCATCGATGCCTGCAGCGTTGGCTGCAAGGTGTTGCTGCCGGCCGGTATCTTCAAGAGCGGTGCGCTCTACCTCAAAAGCAACATGACCCTGGAAATCGCCGAGGGCGCGACCCTGCTCGGCTCCGAACGCGCCGAGGATTACCCGCGCGACGGCTACATCCAGTACCCGTATTCCACTACCGTGCGGCCGGCCTCGCTGATCAACGCCTTGCCGCGCGACCCGCGCAAACACCAGGCCTTCGAGAACATCCGCATCGTCGGCAAGGGCACCATCGACGGCAACGGCTGGAAGCGCAATCCTGACGTAACCGATGAGCGCGGCCAGCAGCTGCCGTTCTACCTGCCCAGTGACAACACCCGCTACATGCACGATGGCCTGCTGGCCAAGGCTCAGGTCGAACGCGCCGTCGCCGAAGGCATGAACGTCAAGGACGCCTACGGCCAGATGCGCTCATCGCTGATCACCCTGCGCGACGTGAAAAACGTCTTCTATGGCGGCTTTACCGTACTCAACCCGGCCTACCACGGCATCATGAACCTGGAAACCGAGAACGTGGTGCTGGCCAACACCACCCACAAGACCTACGACGCCAATAACGGCGATGGCATCGAGTTTGCCAACAGCCGCGGCGCGATGGTCTTCAACAACTTCTTCGACACCGGTGACGACTGCGTCAACTTCGCTGCGGGCACCGGTGCCGAGGCGGTCAAGCAGAAAACCCAGGAAGACGCCTGGATCTTCAACAACTATTTCCGCAAGGGCCACGGCATGGTCGTCGCCGGCAGCCACACCGGGGCCTGGATCCAGAACATCCTGGCTGAAGACAACGTGTCCGATGGCACCGATGCTGGCTTGCGCATGAAGAGCACCAACTTCATGGGCGGCGGCGCGCGTAACGTTACCTTCCGGGATTCGGCGATTCGCAATACGGCCAAGCAGGCGTTCATCTTTACCCTCGACTACAACGACCCGAACGCCAAGCTCGACTACCAGCGCTCGACCATACCCGGGCAGTTCCGCGATATACGGGTGAGCGATGTGACGGTGGAAAACGCCCAACTGGCAGCAATCGAAGTCAAGGGCGATAGCCAGCACGGCGCCTATCATCAAGGGCTGGCGTTCGAGCGGGTACGCTTCAGCGGGCCGGCCAAGGTCAAGATCGATGGCCTGAAGGATTCACGCTTCGACTCGGTGAGCTTCAGCGAGACCGGCGACGCCAATCCGTGGCAGGTCAGTGGAAGCGACGGCCTGGCGTTCCAGGATGTACAACCCGCGCCGCCCCAGCAGTAACCGGGTCACTCGCCGTAAAACGCCTGCCGCTGTTGAGCTTCACGCAGGCGCATGCGGCTATTGCTCAGGTGCAGGAACATGGCCGCACGCGCCGCATCGACCTGGCGGCTGGCAATCGCGTCGAAGATCTGCTGATGTTCGCGGTTGATTCCCGCCAGGTAGGTAGTGCGGTTGCTCTGCCCGGTGTAGGCGGAGTTCATCCGGGTGCGTGGGATCAGCTTGGTACCCAGGTGCTTCATGATGTCGATCAGGTGAGGGTTGCCGGTGGCCTTGGCGATTTTCAGGTGAAACTGGAAATCGGCATTGGTCGTGCTGCCGGATTTTTCCGGGCCTTGCAGCAAGGCGTTCAGAGCCTGCTCGATCTCTTCGAGGGCTTGCGGCGTGGCGCGCTCGGCGGCCATGCCGGCGGCTTGCACTTCAAGGCTCAGGCGAAACTCCAGCAGGTCGAGTACGTCGGACAGCAGCACGATGGTCGCGGGGCCTACGTTGAACCCTTCGGGCGCGGGCATGTCACGTATGAAGGTGCCGACGCCGTGATGGGTTTCGACCAGACCGGCCGCTTGCATCCGTGACAGGGCATCACGTACCACCGAGCGGCTGACACTTTCGGCAGCCATGATCTGTGCTTCGGTGGGCAGTTTTTCGCCGCGCTTTAGCGTGCCTTCACGCATGCGCTGGGCAAAGCGTTCGACCAGTGTTTCGGCGAGGCGGCGAGGTTTTATTTTGGCAGTAGAGGTAGGGTCCGACATGGTCGTGCTCTAAAGTGATCAGCGGCTATTATAGTGCGTATTAACGCAATGCAGCCGGTATAATCCACCATCGTCTGATTTGAATGGAACCTCCCCCAATGGAGCGTGGTGCCCCTGATCGTCGCGTGAGTCTGGCCCAGCAACTGGTGCTCGACTTGTCCCGCCGGATTCTCGCTGGCGAGCTGCCGGCGGGCAGCAAATTACCCACCGAACAAGCGTTCACCGAGGAGCGCGGCGTTAGCCGCACGGTGGTGCGCGAAGCCATGTCGCGGCTGCAGGCAGAAGGCTTGGTGGAGACTCGCCGAGGCATTGGCACCTTCGTCGTCGATACCAGCCGCCCTGGAGAGTTTCCTGACAACGCGGCCGACAAGGGCAGTGGCGGCGACGCGGTTGCGGTCTTCGAGCTGCGCCTGAGCCTGGAAGTCGAGGCAGCTGCCATTGCTGCGCAGCGCGCGACGCCGAGCCAGTTGCAGACCATCCGTGCAGCGCTGGACGAGGCTAACCGTGCGGGCCTGCTGCGCAAGGACGGCAGCCGCGTCGAGTTTGAGTTTCATCTGCAGATTGCCTTGTGTACGGCCAACAGTTTTTTCATCGATGCGATGACGCACATTGGCAATACCTTGATCAGCGGCGTGCAACAGGCGCTCACCGAGCAACAGCGTGCGGTGGTCATCGAGGAGCGTGAGCAGATCTATGCCGCGCTGGTGCGTAACGACACCGAGGTGGCGCGCGCAGCGATGCGACTGCACCTGAGCAACGGCCTGCATCGAGCGCTGGTGGCTGCACCGGTGAGCGCTGACGGATAGGTGCTGGCAATGCCGGCCTCTTCGCGGGACAAGCCCGCTCCTACAGGATTGGGGAATGCCCAGATCTAGCGATCACCCTCGATCCTGTAGGAGCGGTCTTGCCCCGCGAAGAGGCCATACGCTCCACCCCCTCCCCAATGCTGAAACACAACATCAGCCCCTCCAGAAACCACTCGACAGCCGTTTTTTACGCATTTTTTACGACGCCAACGCCCGCCAAAACCGATACTGATCGCCTCTTTTTGCCCGCAGACGAGAAGTCATTCGTGAGCATAACCGCGTCCGTCGCAGACCATCCCGCACACCCGCCCACTTCGGGCCTGGCCATGCTCATCGCCGCCGCCGGCGTAGTGTACGGCGATATCGGCACCAGCCCGTTGTACACCCTCAAGGAAGTTTTCTCCGGCCATTACGGCGTGCAGCCCAGCCACGACGGTGTGCTGGGCATCCTCTCGCTGGTGTTCTGGTCGCTGATCTGGGTGGTGTCGATCAAGTACGTGCTGTTCATCCTGCGCGCCGACAATCAGGGCGAAGGCGGCATCATGGCACTGACCGCGCTGGCGCGGCGGGCAGCGGCGCCGTATCCGCGCTTGAGCAAGGTGTTGGTGTTGCTCGGCCTGTTTGGTGCTGCGCTGTTTTATGGCGACAGCATGATCACTCCAGCGATTTCCGTGTTGTCGGCAGTCGAAGGCTTGCAGTTGGCGTTCGATGGCATTGATCACTGGGTGGTACCGCTGTCGGTGGTCGTGCTGGTGGCGTTGTTCCTGATCCAGAAACATGGCACAGCGCGCATTGGCATTCTGTTCGGGCCGGTCATGGCGCTGTGGTTTGTCATCCTCGGCGCGCTCGGCATTCACGGCATCATGCAGCGTCCGGAAGTGCTGCAGGCGCTCAATCCAGCCTGGGCGGTGCAGTTTTTCGTGGTGCACCCGGGCATGGGCGTGGCTATTCTCGGCGCCGTGGTCCTGGCGTTAACCGGAGCCGAAGCGTTGTATGCCGACATGGGCCACTTTGGCCGCAAGCCGATTGCCCGCGCCTGGTTTCTCCTGGTGCTGCCCGGGCTGGTGCTCAACTACTTTGGCCAGGGCGCGTTGATCCTCGGCAACCCCGAGGCCGTGCGCAACCCGTTCTACCTGCTGGCGCCGAGTTGGGCGCTGCTGCCAATGGTGGCGCTCTCCACCCTGGCCACCATCATTGCTTCGCAAGCGGTGATTTCTGGCGCGTTCTCGTTGACCCGCCAGGCCATCCAGCTCGGCTATGTGCCGCGCATGTTCATCCAGCACACCTCCAGCCAGGAGCAGGGGCAGATCTATATCGGCACGGTGAACTGGGCACTGATGGTCGGCGTTGTGTTGCTGGTGATCGGTTTCGAAACCTCCGGGGCGTTGGCCGCCGCCTATGGCGTGGCGGTGACGGGCACGATGTTGATCACCACCTTGCTGGCGTCGGCGGTGGTGCTGCTGTTGTGGAAGGCCCCGCGCTGGTTGGCGATCCCCATGCTGCTGGGATTCTTTGTGGTCGACAGCCTGTACTTTGCCGCCAATGCGCCGAAGATCTTCCAGGGCGGCGCCTTCCCGGTGATTGCCGGCGTGGCGTTGTTCGTACTGATGACGACCTGGAAGCGCGGGCGCAACATTATCGTCGAGCGGCTGGACGAAGCGGCACTGCCGCTTGATCTGTTCATTGCCAGTGTGCAGACGCAACCGCCGTTTCGTGCGCAGGGTACGGCGGTATTTCTCACCGCGCGCAGCGACGCCGTGCCGCACGCGCTGTTGCACAACCTGCTGCATAACCAGGTGCTGCACGAGCAGGTTGTGCTGCTGACGGTGGTCTCGGAGGACCAACCGCGGGTCAGCCCCAGCAAGCGCTTCGAAATCGAGGCCTATGGCGGCGGCTTCTTCCGCGTCACCTTGCATTTCGGCTTTATCGAGGAGCCCGATGTACCCCAGGCACTGAGCCTGTGCCACCGTGACGACCTGGATTTCAGCCCTATGCGGACCACCTACTTCCTCAGTCGAGAAACGGTCATCGCCACCAAGCGCATCGGCATGGCGCGTTGGCGTGAACACCTGTTCGCGTTCATGCTGAAAAATGCCAACAGCAATTTGAAGTATTTCAAGCTGCCGTTGAACAGGGTGATTGAGCTGGGCACTCAGGTTGAGATGTGAGTGGCTGTCATGGGGTGCCGTTTCTGCCGTACAGACGGAAACCAGGGCGCTCGCACAGCCGGTCGTAGTAGCCGCTGACGGCCGGCAAAGGCGGGTGGTCCAGGGCGTTTCAAACCCACGGTTGACTGACAGGCCGATGGCAATGTCGGCATTGATGGAAGTTGCTTTGCCCAATACCCGCAGCAGAGCTGGTGATGATGAGTGCCGTCGGTACTCTGGCAGTAGTTTAGAAATATCTGAACTAAGTTTTTGCCGTCAACGATTTGTCCGGCTCCGGGCTATCAGCACAATGGCCGCATTTAGCGAGATGCATTTCCCGACCCATCACATCTGCTTTGGCGATTACGTCGATCCAGGCACTGGTCGTTGAACTTTCTTCTGGCCTTGGGGCTGTCGATCTCTCAGTCGGTCAAGTAAATGACCCGCTCCCATGGCTGATACAACCAACACCGAACGTTAAGAGCAAGTGGGCTGTCCGCCGAGCTTGCGAACGGCTATTCCAATCAACACCGCGTGTGTAGCTGGAAGGGTCTTTCGCGAGCGGAGCTTGCTCTTTTTGATTGTCGATAACCCATCAAGAAAAGGAAAGTTGCGTGGGGCTGACTAGGCGAAAATTTTTAATTGGCGGCGGCGTTGTGGCCGTTGCCGGTGGCGCGGGGATTCTTACCCCGATGCTGACGCGCGAAGGTAGATTGATTCCCGGTAAACCGCGATTTGGTTTTGTACAAGGCAGCGAAGGGCCGCTGCCGCAGCAAGCCGACGTAGTTGTTGTCGGGGCGGGTATTCTCGGGTTGATGACCGCGATCAATCTTGCTGAGCGTGGCCTTTCGGTGGTCGCGGTTGAAAAGGGCGAGATTGCCGGCGAGCAGTCCTGCCGGTTTTATGGTCAGGTCATGACCTACAAGATGCCGGATGCAACATTCCAGTTGCACCATCTTGCAAAACATCGTTGGCGTGAAATGAACGCCAAGGTTGGTCTGGATACCAGTTATCGCACGCAAGGCCGAGTCGAAGTGCCTTACGATGAAGAAGACCTGGAAAACGTCCGAAAGTGGATTGATGTCAAAACCAAGGAAGTCGGCGCCGACATCCCATTCAAGACTCGCATCATTCAAGGCAGTGAACTTGAGCAGCGGCTGCACGGCGCCGTATCGCCGTGGAAAGTTGCAGGTTTTGAAGAAGACTCAGGCAGCCTCGACGCCGAGGTTGCATCGTATGTCATGGCCGAGTACGCCAAGAAAATCGGTGTCAAGATCTACACCCACTGCGCCGCGCGGGGGCTGGAAACCCAAGCGGGCGCGATCTCCGATGTCGTGACGGAGAAGGGCGCCATCAAGACGTCGCGTGTGGTCGTGGCCGGCGGTGCGTGGTCCAGATTGTTCATGCAGAACCTGGGTGTCGATGTTCCGACATTGCCCGCGTATCAGTCCCAGCAAATCATCAGCGCTGCATCCCGCGCGCCCGGTGGCAACGTTGCCTTGCCTGGCAATATCTACTTCCGCCAACAGGCCGACGGTACCTACGCCACGTCGCCGCGGGTGGTCGTTGCGCCGGTGGTCAAAGAGTCGTTCATGTATGGCTACAAGTATCTGCCGCTGCTGGCGATACCTGACTTCCCAGTGCATGTCGCGCTCAACAAGCAGCTCATCGATTCATTCTTGCAGCCAACGCATTGGAAACTGGATGAAGTTTCGCCGTTCGAGAAGAACAGGCTGATGACCGCGGCCCCTGATATTCCAGAACTGGATGCATCGCTGGCCAAGCTTAAGGTCGAGTTCCCGGCATTTGCTGAGTCGAAGTTGATCGATCAGTGGAGTGGCGCCATGGCGATCGCGCCGGATGAGAACCCGATCATTTCGCGGGTCAATGAATACCCGGGTCTGGTGATCAATACCGCGACGGGTTGGGGTATGACCGAAAGCCCGGTGTCCTCGGAAATTACCGCAGACCTGTTGCTGGGCAAGGATCCGGTACTTGATCCGAAAGCCTTCAGCCTTTACCGCTTCAACAGCTGATTATTAGCGATCGAACTCGGTTGACGGCGGAACAGTCGACGACATGTTCCGCAATGGAATGACCCGTGCACGTGGCGTTGAGGCGTGCACATAATTCATGGCAATCATTTAAGGAAGAATCATGAAATTTGCTTCGAAGACTGTTGCTGCAATGGCGTTGACAATGGCCGGTGCGGGTGGCGTATACGCCCAGGATGTTGTGCGCCATAGCGCAGGTAGTTTCCCCATTTCGGCAGCGGTAGAAATCCCTGCCGGTAAAACGACGGTCTACCTCAGTGGCTCCGTGCCGTCGGTCACCAATGCCAATGCTCCTGCGGATTCGCTTGAGGCTTATGGTGATACCAAAAAACAAACAGTCAATGTTCTGGAGAATATCCAGAAGCAACTGAAAGGCCTCGGTCTTGAGCTCAAGGATGTAGTGAAGATGCAGGTGTTCCTGGTCGGTGGGCCTGAGAACGGCGGCAAGATGGACTTCGATGGTTTCATGGAAGGCTATACCCAGTTCTTCGGGCCTGCTGCCAAACAGCCTAATCTGCCAGCACGCTCTGCGTTCCAGATTGCCGGTCTCGCTCACCCTGCATGGCGTGTCGAGATCGAAGTGGTTGCAGTTCGTCCTTGAGAGGCAGCCCCGTCGAGTCTTAGCGTCATAGCCTGACGTGGTGACGGGTTCAGCATTGCTGGGCGATCTCCCGCAGAGATCGCGCCAGCTTGAGGCTTAGTGCAAGACAGTCGCTCACACAAACACAGCGGCAGTCTTGAGGCATGCTCAGCCTTTGTTTGTGAGTCAGCTGGTGAGGGCTTCGCCCTCATTTCGCGACACAAGGCCGCTCCCACAGAGACCGCGCCAGCTTGAGGTTTAGTGCAAAACAGTTGCTTCCACAGGGTATGCGGCGCGCTTGCGGACTTTGTTCTATGCGCGACAGCGTAGCCCGAAGGGCGGGGTGATCTCCCACAAGGTATCAGCGCCGATATGAGTGTGAGAACGGCCTTGGGGAAGGTCAGTCGTCAAGGCAAGCCAAGGCGCAGCTCGAGATTTGCGCATCCTGTACCGCAACCCCGGTGAGGTCGATCAGGGTGATCTGATCGTCGTTGTCGCGTCCCTGCGCACGCCCTGCGAGGAGGGCCCCCAACTCGGCCAATTGCTGCGCGTTTATCAAGCCAGCCTTGAGCGCATGTGAAATCTCGCCGTATTGGCTGCACTGTGAAAGCGAGTCGACAATGATGCGATCTGCCCGTGCAACGAGTGCGGCATCGAGCTCCTGCTTGCCTGCGGCGTCGGCGCCGACTGCGGTGATGTGCGTGCCAGGTTGTACCCACTCATTTTTCAGTAATGGCTCGCGCGTCGGCGTGGCGCAGACAATCAGGTTCGCCCCACGGGCAACATCCTCTGCGTCATGGGTGATTTGCACCTGATACCCCAGCCCGCTGGTAAAGGCTTTATACGCTTCAAGTTCGCGCTGATTGCGCCCCCACACGATAACCTTGCGGCACGTAGTGACCGCGCCCAGTTGCTCCAGCTGCATCCGGGCTTGCATGCCGGTGCCGAGAATGCCGATGGCGTGTACCTGCCTGGGGGCCAGCAGGCGTGCGGCGATCCGACCGGCCAACGCGGTGCGGATACAGGTCAGCCATCCCTCATCTTGCAGCAACGCCAAAGGCTGTCCGGTTTTCGCCGACAGCACCATCATCAAACCGTCGTTGCTCGGCAGCCCGTTGCTCGGATTGTCATAGAAGCCGGTCGATACCTTCACCGTGAAGGTGTCGCTGCCCTCGACATAGGCCGACTTCACGCAGCAGTCGCCATTCGCTTGGGCAAATGCAAAGGCCTGAACCGGGGGCACCTGCACCTTGCCTGCGGAGAACGCGATGAACCCCTCTTCGAGGCGCTGGATGGCCAGCTCCAGATTGAGCGTGGAGACAATCTGCGTTTTGCCAAAGACCTTCATTGAACGGCCTCAAGGAATTTATCCAGGAGAATATTGCGCCCGCAGACCACCACCGCGACGCGCTTGCCGCGGTACTCCTTGGCCAGTTTCTGCATGCCGGCTACCGCGACGCCGGCTGCGCCTTCGATGATCCAGCGATCACCGCTGGCGACATCGCGCATCGCTGCCGTGATTTCGGCTTCGCTGACCAGCACCGTACGCGTGAGCAGGCTCTGACAAAGTGGGAAGGTAATGCTGTCGGGCTCGACGCCACCCGCCGTGCCATCGGAAATCGTCTGGTCTTCCTCCATTTCGATGATCTCACCCGCTTCCAGTGAGCGTTGCAGGGTAGGCGCGTTGGCGGGCCAGCAACCGATGATGTCGACGTTCGGGTTCAGCGCGCGCAGGGCAGCACCGATACCGGAAATCATCCCGCCACCGCCGACGGCGACGAACACCGCGTCGAGGTCGGGTGCCTGCTCGAACAGCTCGATACCGATGGTGCCCTGACCTGCGATGACTTCAAGGTCGTTGTAGGGCGAAACAAAAGGTTTGCCCTGTGTCTGCGCCTGACGAGCAGCCTCGAGTTCCACGCTCAGCGGATCGGTGTCGAGGCTCACCACCTCGGCGCCAAGGGCCCGCATGGCATCGAGCTTGTACGCCGATGCTGAAGTGGTGGTGTAGACCGTGACGGGTACGCCCAGCACCTGGCCGGCCAGTGCCAGGGCTTGCCCGTGGTTTCCCGATGAAGCGGTAATCACGCCCAGCGTACGCTGCGCTGCCGGCAGCAAACGAAGCTTGTTGCTGGCGCCGCGGAACTTGAACGAACCGGTGTGCTGGAGGTGCTCGCACTTGAGGTACACGCTGCACTCAGTCAATGCCGACAGGCGCGTGCTGTAGGTGAGCGGCGTGACCGCCACCTGCGGACGCAGCGCTTGGTGTGCTTCGCAAATGGCTTGATACAGCGACAGCAGGGCGTTGGCATTGGCAGACATTCGTTAATCCTTCGGATAGAGCGCATAGGCTAGATGTAATATTTATCTACCGTAGACTTATTTTCTCAGTGTGGCAAGCGCCTGCACGCAGTCGAGGATGCTGCTTTGACTGCGGCATCCTTGAACGTGGTCGATGGCAAAAGCGCTTGGGGGAGGGGGAAGTGCCTCTGAGTGAGCTAGCTTTTCAGCGCCTTCAGGTATTTGTATACGGTCGCTCGGCCCATATTGAGCACGTTGGCAACGTAGTCGGCACTACTGCGGCCTTCGAATGCGCCCTGCGCGTGAAGCGCCTCAACCAGGCTGCGTTTGTCCTTCATCTTGAGGGTTGGCAGCGACAGATCACGCTCCTTGAGCCAGCTGTGCAAGAAGGTGTTGATTCGCTCCTGCCAATCATCCTTGAACAGCGACTCGGGTTGCGGGATCAGGCGACTGACCTGGAAAAAAGCATCGAGCGCCTCGCGTGCTTGCTCCAGCACGGAGAAATTCAGATTGATGCACAGCAGGTATTCAACCTCGCCATGCTGGTCGTACAAAACGCTGGTGATGGAGCGGATTTTTTGTCCATTCCAGTTGATTTTCTCGTACGGGCCCAGGTTGGCGGAGCGGCGAAAATCGCCGAGTTCCTGGTCCAGTGCCGAATCATCCCCCAGCTTTCGTTTGGAGAAATTATTGGCGATGTGAACGATGGTTTGACCCTTGACCTCGTGGACGATGACTTCCGCGTGAGGGAAAAGTAACAGTGCAATGCTGTCAGCGATTGCCTTGTAGTTCGCTATATTCATCTTCTGCCAAAGGTTGGATTTGAAAGGTGCAGCCTCTGCGCAGAGGACTGCCTGGAAGCAGTGTGCGTGGGCATTTTGTCCATGGTGGACTCAAGTGCCACCGGGTTCAAGCGCGTGAAACGCTGAGTTGGCGGCGCGCAGCCCGCTAGCGTCCTGCAAAGCTCAGGGGGCACACGTGGGAACGCTATAATCAGCACGCGCTGAGGACGCACTGCCTTTGCGCTATGCAGGCGCGTCATGGCGCCCACGTTCCAATCAGGGGGTAACATGATTCCATTTGAAATCAGTCATCTGGACCACGTTGTGTTGAGGGTCCAGGACATGCAGCAGAGCCTTGATTTCTACACCACTGTGCTAGGTTGCCACGTTGTGAAGCGCCGTGAGGATCTAGGCATGATCCACCTGCGTGCCGGTGCGTCGATGATCGATCTGGTCGATGTACAAGGCCCATTGGGCATTCAGGCGGGGGGAGCGGCTGATCCGCAACACCGTAACGTTGACCACTTCTGCCTGCGCATCACTCCATTCAGGGAAGCTGAGCTTCTGAGCTTTCTGAGTTCGGCTGGAGTCCAGGCAGAAAAGGCCATCATTCGCTACGGCGCAGAAGGTGAAGGTCCCTCCATCTACTGCTTCGACCCAGATGGCAATCAGGTTGAGCTCAAAGGTCCACCGCTATAACTATCAGCCGCTGTCGATCCATTGCGGCCAGTCCTAATTCAAATCTGCGGACTGCATCGTCAGTATGATCTTGCCAACATTACCGGACGCTTCCATTCTGCGATGGGCCTCGCTGGCATGTGAGAGCGGGAAGCTGCTGTCTACCACCGGCTTCAGGCTTTCGCCTGCTTCGAAACGATCCAGCCAGTGTTCGCGGAAGCGCCTGATCATCGCGTGTTTTTCTGGCTGGGTACGCGACTTCATTACCGTGCCGATGACCTGCAGGTGGCGGTACAGAATGTCCTGCAACTTCAACGTGACATCATCGCCTCCGCCCAGTATGCCGACCTGGATAAGCCGACCACCGTTGGCGAGCGATGCCACGTTGCGGCCAAAATAGGGCTGGCCTACGAAGTCGATGATGATGTCTACCCCGCGGCCCTGAGTATGGCTGGCGATCACCTCGGCGAAGTCCTGGGTCTTGTAGTCAATCACGACGTTGGCTCCCAACTGCTCGACTCGCGCTGCTTTGGAGCGTTCGCTAGTGGCGTACACCGTCGCCCCTGTGGCATGAGCGAGCTGTACCGCAGCAGACCCGACACCGCCTGCTGCAGCATGGATCAGCACAGCGTCACCCCGTTGCAGGCCGGCCAGATGCATCAGCGCTTCGTGGGCGGTTACGAACACCTCAGGGATCGCTGCCGCATGGACGTAATCAAGTTGGGCAGGAATCGGCATGGCCATGCGGTAGTCGATGCGGGCATATTCAGCGTAGGCCCCGCCCCCGACGACCCCCATTACCCGGTCACCCACGCGGTAGCCCTGGACCTCGCTCCCCACCTCCATTACCTCGCCGGCGATTTCCAGGCCAATGATCAGCGAGTCGCCGAAGTCTGGCCGTCCGTAGCCGCCTGTGCGATGGGTCAGGTCGGCGCGGTTGACGCCGGCTGCGTAGACGCGCACCAGCAGGTCAGTAGGGCGCACTTGCGGGGAGGGCACGTCTGTCAGTTGCAAGACGTCGGCAGCTCCGAATGATTCAAAAGTGATTGCTTTCATGGCTGTGCGGCTCCAAGACTTAAATTTGGCTGATGAATTTATGGGTCAGGTAGTGCTCGATACCTTCGATGCCGCCTTCAGAGCCGTGCCCGCTCTGCTTGATGCCACCAAAGGGCAGTTCGGGGGCGACGATGCGGTAGTGATTGATGCCGATCATCCCCGCCTCCAGTCCGTCGCTGACGTCCATTGCGGTGCGTGCGCTGCGGGTAAAGGCGTAGGCAGACAACCCATAGGGCAGGCGGTTGGCCTCCTGCAGCCCATCTGCCAAATCATCGAATGGCATCAGGATGGCGATGGGGCCAAAGGGTTCTTCATGCATGACCCGGGCGCTCATCGGCACGTTGGCCAGAACGGTCGGTGCGAAGAAGAACCCCGGCCCTGGCAGGCATTCACCGCCGGCCAATACCTGGGCCCCTTTGGCGACAGCGTCGGCGACCAGTTCTTCCATCTTGAGCAACTGGCGCATGTTGGCGAGTGGTCCAACCTGAGTATCCGCGGCCTGGCCGTTGCCAACTTTCAGCGCGTTGGTGGCGCTGACGAAGTGATCGACGAACTGCGCATACACGCCGCGCTGCACCAGAAAACGAGTGGAAGAAATGCACACTTGGCCCGTACCTCGGAAGCGGTTGGCGACGCCTTCCACGGCTGCCCGCTCGACATCGGCATCGTTGAACACCAACACCGGGCCGTGACCGCCCAACTCAAGGGTGATCGGCTTGACCCCTTCGGCGGCCCGGGCTGACAACAAGCGCCCAATCGGCACCGAGCCGGTAAAGGTCACCTTGCGGATGACGGGTGAGGCAATCAGGTGGCTGGATACCTGGTCCGGTACGCCGAATACCACTTGCAGCACACCCTTGGGCAGTCCGGCGTCGTTCAGTGCCCGAGCGAGTGACAGTGCTGTAGCGGGGCTTTCCTCGCCAGGCTTGAGAATCACGCTGCAACCTGCGGCCAGTGCCGCCGACAATTTTCGCGCGGGGGTGATGGCAGGGAAGTTCCACGGGGTGAAAGCGGCGACCGGACCGATAGCCTGGCGCTTGACCATCTGCAGTACACCCGCACGGTTGGCAGGTACTATCCGGCCATCAATGCGCCGCGCACTCTCTGCAAACCACTCGAAGTATTCGGCCGCCCGGGTAACTTCATCCAGCGCTTCACTGATCGGTTTGCCTTCTTCGAGCGTCATTTGCGCAGCGATATGTGGCGCGCGTTCGAGCAACAGGTCGGCAGCGCGCTTGAGTACCCTTGCTCGCTCGGCAGGCAGCGTGTTGCGCCACTGCTCAAAGCCTTGTTGGGCCACCTCCAGGGCAAGATCAAGATCCGCGGCAGTGGCGAGCGGAACCTGGCCGATTTCTGTTTCGGTAGCGGGATTGACGACGGTGGCCGTAGCGCGGTCGTCGGCGCTGATCCATTCACCTCCGATGAACAGGTAGAGCGGGTCGTATGGCGTATTCATAGCTGTAATTCCCTGGTTTCTCGAAGTGGTCTGCGTGCCGCGATTAACGGCCTGTGCAATCGAGTCTAGGGAGAGTGACGGCGTTGATTTAGCCCCGCGCCAGGGAATGACTGTTGTGCGCAGAGGGAAGATCGCCTTTAAATGGGCGCTGGCCGCAAAGTGTGCGGCGATCTAGACATCGGAGCAGGTGGCGATGGACAAGCTTTCCAATATGGCTGTGTACGTGAAGGTGGTCGAAATGGGCAGCTTTACCGCAGTCGCTAACTATCTCGATTCCACGGTTGGCAATGTGTCCCGGTCTGTCTCCGCGCTTGAGCAGATGTTGGACACGCGGCTGCTCCAGCGTTCCACCCGACGCTTGTCCATCACCGATGCAGGCCGACGATTTTATGATCGTTGCACGGCAATCCTGGCAGACCTTGAGCAGGCCGAAGCTGAAGCGCGCAGTGCCTTATCCGAGCCACGAGGTACCCTGCGCGTGCATTGCATTCCGGGGCTTGGCAGATCTCTTGTGACTGATGCGGTACTGGAGTACCGCGCGGTATTCACCCAGGTGAGCGTGGATTTGATGTTGTCTCAGCGGATGCCAAACCTGCTGGAGGATCAACTCGATGTGTCGATCCTGATTGCCAGGGCGTTGCCCGATTCGAACTATGTGAGCCAGAAGATCGGCGTGAGTCATTGCGTGTTGGTGGCCTCACCCGAGTACCTTGCCAAGCATGCGCCGCCGCTCAAACCGCAGGATCTGAGCGACCATCAATGCCTGCTCCTGGGGACGGTCGATTACGCCCGTGATGAATGGCAACTCAAGAGCAGACGGGGTGACGCCACTTTCGTACCGACGGGCTCACACTTGTGCGTAAACGATATGGAGGCGATGTCGGTGGCGGTGAAGCGTGGCGCAGGCATCGGTATGCTGGCTGGCTTCTCAGCCATTGACGATCTGCGCAGCGGCAAGCTCATCCGGGTTTTGCCGGACTTCCACACCCAGGAGCGTAATGTGTATGCGGTGTATACGTCGCGTCAGTTTGTCGATGCCAAGATAACCGAGTTTGTCGAGACGTTGAAGCGCACTGTGGGCGGCCAGTTGGCAATGACCGCAGGTGAGTTGTTAGCCGTGTGAGGGCAAGCGGGGGCGGTTGTGTCGTGTAAAAACATGTTGCTGGGGGCGAGGCGCTTAATGGCATTGCCTCTGCTCCTGGTTGCCCCCCCTCCATAGCGCCGCCGACAACCTGCGCTTGTGAGATTCACCCGTTAAACAGCCTTCGCTCCCGAGCCCAGACCATCGCTTCGCTTCGGCTATGCACATCGAGCTTGGAGTACACCGTGGCCACATGGTTACGCACCGTGTTCAGTGCCAGCTTCAAGCGCGCCGCGATTTCCTTGTCGGCAAGACCCGCGCAAATCAGCGCCAGTACCTCACGTTCTCGGCGGCTCAGGTCGGTGAACGAAGCATCTGGCAAGCGCCCGGTGTTGATCCGTTTTGCATTGGCCAGTTTTTCGATCAAGGTCTGGCTGAACCAGGACGCATCTTGCATTACTGTCTCTATCGCTTCGACCAGCTCCAGCTCCGAGCGCTTGCGCTCGGTGATGTCCATGAGTACCAGCAGGTAGCAGGGAGTGTCCTGCAGGCTTACGGTGTCAGCCTGCAGGACACAGTCGAGCCGGTCGTCACCTTTTTTGCGCAGCTTCAGGTCCAGCCCTTCGATCCGCCCGGTCTCCTCCAGGGTCTCGAACACGAGGAGGGCAACGCGTCGGTCATCGATGAAGTCGATTTCCGCCACGGTCTTGCCGATCAGCTCTTGCGCGGTATAACCCAGGGCGTCCAGAAACGCTTCGTTGGCATCGATCAACTGCTGCCTGTCAGCGCTGCACAACAGGGTGGGTACCGGGCTCAGGCGGAAGGCCTTGGCAAAGCGTTCCTCGCTTTGGCGAAGCGCATTTTCAGCTTTGCGTCTGGGCTCCAGGTCGGTGAAGGAAAACAGCATGCAATCTTCTTCATGCATGTCCAGCGGTTGCCCGGCCACGATCACCAACTTCGTGCCACCGCCCGGCAAGCGCAGTTCAGCCTGCATCTGTGGAATGGTCGCCCCCTCGATCAGACGCTCGATAGCCAACTCCTTGCGCTCGGCGTTTTCCAGCACGTCCACTTCGTAGACTGACCGGCCGATGACGTTATCTCGCACATGGCCAGTCATCTCCAGAAAGCCCTGATTGACCTTGATAAAGCGAAGGTCACTGAGCCGGCAGATGACCGCGGGGGCAGGGTTGGCATTGAACGTCTTCTCGAAGCGTTGCTCCGCGCTGGCCCACTCGGTCGCGTCAGCCATGATCAGCACCAGCGATTCGGCCTCGCCCTTGCTGTCTTCAAGCACCATGCTGCGCACACGGTGCACTCGGCTGCGCTCCTCGTCTTCGGCGAGAGGGGTGACCTCTACCACCACGTCACTGAACACATCACCTGCGGCCACGCGAGCGATGGGGTACTGCGCGGGTTCAAGCGGGTGATTGTTGCGGTATCGCAGGGCGAAGCGATCGCGATAGGCGTCACCGTTGCTGCCCAGCTGATCAAGGCTGCTGACCCCATGCATGCGCAGGGCCGCTTCGTTGGCCCAGATGATCGATTGATCGGCCTCCAGCAGGATTACCCCATCCGACAGCCCGGCGATAATTTGCTGAAGCTGGCGGCGGTTGGTCTCGCGGGCAAGCACGGCGTCGCTCATGGCGATTCTCCAGTGAAGGGCTGTATAGCGTGGAGCTTAATGGCTGCAGGCAGTCCATGATTGGTGCGAATGCACTAACCGATCAGGTGCAGATGCGCCAATACATCCTTGTGTACGACCTGCAAACTGGCCCAGACGTTGCACCAGAGGCTTGGTTTGCTGGTGCTTTCGGTTCTTAAATCACGAGGATGCATAGATGACTGAATCGTACGTAACCTCCCCAGCGAATGTGCTCAGCCCGCTGCGGGTATCCTGGAGTGCCGTGTTCGCAGGCGGCGCCATTGCCTTGGCCAGCTACCTTGTCCTCAGTGTGTTGGGGACGGCCATCGGCGCCGGTGCCGTAGACCCTATGGCCGAAGGTAACCCGCTGCGCGGGTTCGGTACGGGTGCGGGGCTGTGGTTGTTCATCAGCACTCTGCTCTCGGTAGCGGCGGGTGCCTGGGTCGCTGGCCGTACTGCTCCCACCCGCGGAGGTTTGCACGGTCTGTTGAGCTGGACGGTGACCACACTGTTAGCCACCTGGCTGTTGGCTTCGTTGGCCGGTAGCGTGGTTGGCACCGCTGGCAGCATTGCCGGCAAGGGCCTGTCACTTGCCGCCGACGGCGTTGCTGCCGCCGCACCCAGCGTAAGCCAAGGCATCAAAGAGCAACTGAACAAGAATGGCATCTCGCTGGATTGGGACAACCTGGAAGGGGAGTTGAACAAGACGCTGGAGCAGTCCGGCAAGGCTGATCTGAATCCCTCGACCCTGGAGCAGAAGGCCGATCAAGCCCAGGTGCAAGGTGAGTCGGCGGGCCGTATAGCGGCCGAGGACCCTACCCAGGCGATTGACCAGCTCAAGCAATGGTTCGAGCGGGTACGCAAGGCCGGTGAACCGGCCCTGAGCGCCGCAGACAAGGAAGCCTTGGTCAACATCGTGGCCGCGCGCACCGGCAAGAGCCAGCAGGAGGCCCAGCAGGTGGTCGATAACTACGCCCGTGCTTACCAACAAGCCGCTGAGCAAGTAAAGGTGCTCAAAGCGCAGGCCGAGCAGCAGACCCGTGAAGCCGCGCAGATCGCCGCCAGCAACGTATCGAAAGCGGCGTGGGGCACCTTGGTGACACTGCTGATCGGTGCTGCTTTGAGCTTTGCGGTAGGCCGTTTCGCGCTGTCGTCACGTCAGCGTCGGGTGGCCGCTGCGTGAGTGCTGTGTATGCCTGATTTCGCGACGCAAGGCCGCTCCCACTGAGTCCGCGCATGCCTCAAGACTGGCACTGTGTTTGTAGGAGCGGCCTTGTGTCGCGAAAGGGGCGCGTAGCGCCCCCAGCATTGCTGGCCTCATGATGAAGTCTGGAGGTAACGCCAAGACCTTGAGAGGGCTGGCAGTTAGAACGCGTAAACCAACGTAGCCGTTGCACTACGCGGCGTTCCGTACCATCCACGTGAGCCAATCGCTGTGTAGTAGCGCTCGTCAAACACATTGTTGAGGTTCAGCGAGACGCTGGTTTGTGGTGTGAACGCATACTGCGCCATCAAATCCACCACGCTGTACGGATCTTGGGTAAAGGTCTCGTCGTTAGGTCCGGCACCCTTGTAGTACTCCTTACCCTGCCAGCGCACACCACCCCCCACTTTCAACTGTGGCAGGGACTGCACTCGATAGCTGGTGAATAGTTTCAGCGTATCTCGCGGCACTTCGGTGTTCAGGCGGTCGCCTTCCGAGTCTTTGCTGACGGCATACGTATAGCTGGCCGATACCTGCCAGTCGGGCAGGATCTCACCTGCCATTTCCATTTCGAAACCACGGGTCTTGGTACCAGACTCTGCCCGGTATGCCTGATTGCCGTCCGGGGCCAGGTTGCTGCCGTCGGCCACTGCCAAATTGTCCTGATGTACTTCGAATACACTGAATGCAGTGGTCAGTCGCTTGTCCCAGAACTCGCTTTTGAGGCCCAGCTCGTAGTTGACACCCTCTAGCGGGTCAAGGTAACGGCCACTGACATCCTTGTTGCTCTGCGGTTTGAAGATAGTGGTGTAGCTGGCATAGGCCGACCAGTTTTCGTTGAGGTCATAAACCAGGCCGAGGTAAGGAGTGACAACCCCTGTTTCGCTGCGTGAAGTACGGCTGGTATCGCCACTTGAGAGCGTGGTGGATACTTCATCACGTTTCCAGTCGATTACCCGTGCCCCGGTAATCAGCGACAGGTCGTCGGCCAAACTCCAGCGCGCTGAAGCCACCAGCCCGTCCTGGGTCTCATCCAGCGCATCTTCCGACGACTTGGTATGAATGGCATCCGGGATCGCCAGCGAACCGTCCCAGGTGTAGATGTTGTCAATGTCCTGGAACGACCACAGCGGGTAGCCGTCGTTACGGTAGTAGGCATTGTAGTGACTGGCCCCCAGGTAGAGCTGGTGCTCTCGGGATAACAGCTCGAACGGGCTGGTAGCCGAGAAGTCGAACGAGGTTTGCCGGGGCTCCCCGGCCCAGCGGCCAGTCCAGGTGCCAATGCCGCTGCCATCGGGGTTGACGGTGCCGCTGGCGGCAGTGGCAAATGCGTCATCGTAGCTGCGGCGACTGTGCTCAGCATTGAATTTCAGATGCCAGCCGTTGGCCAGGTCGTGATCCAGGGTGGTGAATACGGTCTTGGTTCGACGCTTGTGATAGCTCCAGTCCGATGCGGAGTTGAACGAGCGGGAAGGGCTGAAGTGACTGCCGTCAGTATTGAACATCGGGAAACCATGGTTGCCTGCGCCGTCGCTGTCCATCTCCTGATATTCCGCGCCCACGGTCAGCATCGTGTCATCGGTGATATCCCATTCCAGAACGCCGTAGGCCGCTTGCTTTTCCAGGGACTGACGGTCGATGTAGCTTTGGCTGTCGGTATTCGATGCGACGAAACGCCCACGTACATTGCCGCTGTCTGACAACTTGCCAGACACGTCCAGTTCAGTGCGGTAGTTGTCCCACGAACCTGCTTTCAATGTCAGCTTACGTTGTGTATCGAACGTCGGTTTCTTGCGAATCAGGTTAACGGTGGCACCGGGGTCGCCGGTGCCCGACATCAGCCCGGTGGCCCCGCGTACCACCTCGACCCGGTCGTAGGTCACCATGTCGGCCAGGTCGTCGCGGGATCCGAAGCTGTCAGGCCGGTTGATGCCATCGACCTGGATGCTGCCTACCTCGAAGCCGCGCACATAGATATGGTTGGCGTCGCTACCTGCTGGTCCCATGCTGTCAACCACAACCCCCGGCGTCTGCTCAAGTACTTGGGCGACTTCCGTGAGGTTCTGATCTTCAATCTGCTGGCGAGTTACCACACTGACCGATTGCGGCGTTTCGCGTGCAGAGAGGCGCAGCCCGGTAGCGGTGTTGGCCGAGCCTGTGGTGTAACTGCCAGTGCCTTCGCTAGTGGCTCCCAGCTGCACGCTGGAAACCGTGGTTGCACCTAGTTCCATCGCCGTCTCATGGCCGGACTGAGCCAGAATGTAGCGCTTGTCTGCGACGTGTTGCACGCTCAACCCACTGCCTTGCAGCAGTTGTGCAAGACCCTGCTCCAGCTCGTAATTGCCTCGCAACCCCTGGCTATTTAGTCCTGCGGTATCTTCACTGCTCAAGCTGACAATCACCCCGCTCGCCGTGGCGAACTGGTTGACGACAGTTGCTAGAGATCCCGCCGGGATGCTGTAGCTGATAGGCGCGGCCCATGCATTGGCACCGGTCAGCATCGAGCTGGAGAGGCTAATCGCCAGCGCGGTTTGACGAATGCTAAAGGCAGGGGAGGGAAAACAAGCGGACATCCATTGACTCCTGTTCGATAAAAAAGCTCGCAATTCCAATGCTGAGCGTAATGCTACTGATAATCCTTCGCATAAAGCGGCGCGATCTTGTAGGTTTTCTATCGAAGTTGTCAAATTAGGTATTCGGTTTTGCAGGCTAGGTCACGACGGTGAGGCCTAGGGGGATGCTCGCGCTATTTCGGGTTTAGAAGCGCTGATAAAGGGAACAGGGCGTTCTGGAAGGTAATAATAGAAGCGTCTTAGAATGCGAAAGGGGCGCACAGCGCCCCCTGAATAATCGCTAGCCGGCAGTGCTTTGCCGACCTTGGATTTCAATGAACTGCCAAGCAGCCCGTCGTGACGCAATCGGACAGGCAGATCAATCCACTCGCACGAACTCATTCTTGGCCATGTCGCTGCCGCCAATGGCTTCGAGGCGCTTGCCGCCATCGAACACGCGAACATTGATCAGCGCCACGCCGTCCTTGTTGCGCGCAGTCACCACATCATCCTTGCGCTCCCACTCGTCAACTTTGATCTTGCTGCCGTTGGTGCTGATGTAGTCCTTGGAGAACTCCCATTTCTGCATGGGGCCTTTGAAGCCCATTACAGTGGTGGTTGATTCGTAGGTACCTTCAAGGGCGTCGTTGCCGCAGCCTGCCAGTACAAAGAATGGCAATGCGGCAAGCACGAGTTTGAATTTACGCACGGGATTTCCTTATCGGTTGGTTTTCATGGGATTTGGCGGCCCCAGCATGAAGCTGGCGGCCGCTTGGTATACATGGGCAACTGCATGGGGTGCGGATTGCGCCGCGGGATTATACAACGGGCCGGACAGGGCAAAACCGCCTGTTACAGCTGCCACTTGGCTAGCTGATTTGAACGTAGCCAGAGGGCGCATATTGCCGGTCGTAGCTGAACGCTATTCGCATAAATAAGAAGAACTAATGTGCCATCACCTAAAATCGTTGGGTCTTATGATGCAATCTGGCAAGAATGGTTCCCTGAATCGCGCCTAACCGACTATTTTTCTTGGGATTGTTCATGAATACCGAGTTACAGGCACGGGTAGAAGTGCTGCTTATCCTGAAGGAAAACATTGGAGGCTTTTAATGGGCGTTGTTCTTCCCGTGCTGGATCCGCAGATTGCTGAAATGGCTCCAGGTTTTCGTGCTCTCAGCATTGCCGTTGAGGCGGCTCCCATAACCAACCCTGAAATTGCCGGTCAAGCGCTAACCAGAGCATGCGCGTCTGTGGTAGCGGGTAATCCAAGCTGGGCGCACGCTCATCTGGCGGCATGGGCAGAAGCCTTTAAAGTGTTCGGCGCCAAACCTCAGCGTACGCCTTGTTCTGCTGAAGCGCTGCGTAAGCGCGTTTTACGTGATGGCTCGTTACCCAGCATCGACCCGATTGTTGATCTTTACAACGCCATCAGCCTTGAGTTTGCCGTTCCAATCGGCGGAGAGAACTACGCCGCGTATTCCGGACCTCCACGCCTGACCGTAGCGAATGGCACGGAACTGTTTGACACGATCAAAGCAGGCTTCCCAGCCACCGAGCATCCTGAAAAAGGTGAAGTCATCTGGCGAGATGAGATAGGGGTTACCTGTCGCCGCTGGAATTGGCGACAGGGCGTTAGAACGCGCCTGGATTCGAATGCAAAACAGATGTGGTTTGTCTTGGAAAGCCTGCCTGCAATGCCACTGGATGCATTTCAAGCCTCTGGCGATGAACTGATGCAATGCCTGAAGCAAATGATGCCAGGTGCCCGCATTGAAAAGCAGATGATTGAGTTCTACTGACAGGGCAAGGTGGCAGTGACTTCGGCTGAAAGTCGGGAGGCTAGGTGAGTCAAAGCGAGTGGTCCAACCGATAGCGTAGCCGTCAGTCAGACCACCACAACCGTTAGCGTGCGCTGTCCACTGCGTGTGCGCCCGCCACAGCAATCGGATCATCGTGTGCTCCGACTGCTGTACTCACACCTACCGCACCAATTACCTTGCCCTCTACCGTGATCGGGGCCTTGCGCATGGCAAGCTCCGCGCTGATCGCGGAGGCGCCATCCATGCGGCGCACCACAATGGGGTAGCCGGCGTTGTCAACCACGGCGATCGACCCTACCCAGCCCTGTTGCTTGGCGTACTGATCGGCGGCTTGGACGATATGCTCGGCGGCGGCCAGGTCCAGTTGTTTGATCGAGGGCAACGCAGCCTTTTCAGCGGCCTCGGTGGCACCGGCAACGCTTAGGGCGAGCACGGCGGACAGCAGGAATCGTACGGGCATGAGGTTCTCCTGACGATAGAGCAAAAGCGCCCGTCAAGCCGGGCGCGTAAGTAAAAAGCGTTAGCGCAGCTTGGCGACTTCCTCAGCGGTGCCTCGCACGTGACCTGAGCGGAATATTGTGACGTCACTGGTACAACGGAAATGGCGCGCTTTGCGCCCAGTTAATAAGCAGGAGCACTCATGGCAAAAAAAGAAAAGTTACCGCCAGGCGCACACGGCGGCGCAGAAGGTTTCCGCGTTATTGGTGACATCCTGTTTTGGGGTTTTTGGACGCCGATCCTTTACATCATCTTCGCGCCCTGGTTAAGCGTGGCGGTCGTCAACTACTGGCCGAAGCCCATTTTTGCTGGCTTCTTCAACGCAATGGCTTCCACTGGCTGGCTGGTCATCTCTGTAATTGCATTCGTCTGGGCAGCGGGCTCACATGCTGTGGGCTATTACCGGCAGCAGCAATCGAGAAAGAAGTTCGCCGCATCCCTCGCAGCCAAGAAGGCGCCATGACTGCAACGCACCTTCTTGCGGACGGTGCGTGTTACCTGCTGGTCTCCCGGAGAAAACGGGTTTCGCCCGTGTCCTAGGGCAAGCCCGCTCGTATGTGAGCGGGGCGAAGGTCGGCCGGTACGCCTGGCAGCTATCGACCCATAGCTTTCGGGCCATGCTGTCGCGAGGAGAACAAAGCCCGTACATGCGGTGCGTATCCTGTAGGAGCGGGCTTGCCCCGCGAACACGGGCGAAGCCGGTGCCATACACCACGATGGCTGTACCGGCCTCTTCGCGGGCAATCAGGACTGCACGCCACATCATAAAATTTAGGGAAGAGATACGTTAAATGCGTGAGCGAAAGGCAGCACGATTACTAGTTATAAGCCCCTCTCGAGATGTCCTGCTTTTCAAATTTCTTCACAAAGACGGTGCCTTGGCTGGGAGAAATTACTGGGCCACCCCTGGCGGTGGCCTTGAGGATGGAGAAACATTTCACGCCGCGGCACTACGTGAACTGCGTGAGGAGACCGGTATTGAGGTCAACAAAGTTGTAGGGCCTGTGGCAGATCGCAGGTTTGCAATGCTCCTGCCCAGCGGCGAGACGGTATTGGCAGTTGAGCAATATTTCGTTGTGCACGCAGAAAATCTTGTCCTTTCCAGCTCCGAATGGACCTTACACGAGACTCAGGTCATGGCAGATCATCACTGGTGGTCCGCTCCCGAGCTGAGATCTACTGGAGAAACGGTATGGCCAGAGGCACTAGTTGAGATGCTCGTGGATGCAGGTGTCTTCGAACCGGATGCGTAACCGTCACCGCGAGTCTGTCTGCTTTTTTACACACGCTGGGTCGAAAGCAGCCATTCGTGGACGACCGCTTTCGACCCGAAACGGACGTTCACCTACAAGCAAAAGCGTCCGAAAAATAGCCCTGCACTGGACTGGGAATTGCAAATTATCCATCCGGATAATGAATGGGCATAAGCGCAATGGAGAGGATGATCATGACTGGGCTTACGCGAGAAAACCCTACGACCATTACCTTCGTAGTGAATTGCTATCTGAGCAACGCGATCAGTACCCTGGAGCTACAAATGTGGGCGGCTGATGTTGTAGGGTCAGGGGCAGCCCATCCCGACTACTTACTAGATCTGACTACTTTTGACGCTCCGCGCTTCCACGTTTATGAAGCATTGGGTTTTAGCCCTAGCCGAACATTTTCAGCCGAGGAAAGCGATGCGATTTATGGCATTGCGTACCTCCGTGGCCGCGAGGTATATGAATCCGTAGATAAGGCCCGAGCGTTACAGGCATTGCATCAAAACCCGAGTGTTCGTACGGAATTTGCAGCCGTTTTCCCGTTCATCCAGTCGGGTTATCAGAGCACATCGATCTATGGCTGAAATCGATGCCACAGTAGTCGCATCTGGTGATCACGAAATACGCACTTCCCTCTTGGGTCGATAGCGATCAGTCGCGACCGACTGCTTTCGACCCATAGCGGTCAGCCAATCTTATTGCGAAAGCTGGACGGTATGTATCAGGGCGTAGCGGAGTCGACGGCCGTTGGTGTATGGCGAGGGAGATGGTCAAAGCTTACGTTTCGCGCCCCCACGCTTTAGGCTACCGCCGGGCTCGAGGGAGCCATTACCACGCTAAACGCAATGACCGAAGGATCAAAATATGGCTATCAAATTGGCTCGGCTGGGTGCAGCCATGGGATTGGCCATGATTTTGGCAGCTTGCTCGGAGGAAAAAATGCCCGAGCCGACAGCAGACAACTGTGCTCCGGAGATGTACGAAAAGAATCTGGCGAGCTTATCGAAAGAGTCGAACCGTAATGAGTTCATCGCAAACTGCAAGAGTTTCCTTGCCGCGAAGAAAATGACCGATTGGGAATTGAAGAAAAGCCCAGAAGATAATTTCTGAGAATCTAGCCTGACAAGCCACCTCGGCCAAAAAGGAGCCTACGGGCTTCTTATCGTTCGGATCGCGCTCAGCGGACCTTTTGTCCAGAACCGCCGTTCTCGGATGGCTCCAGATCATCGCGCTTATCGATTAGATCTTCCGTATTTGTGCCATCTGGTAGCTTCTCCCAGTACTCAGAAGTGCAATGCTCTTCTGACACTGAATAATCAGCCTCACCGACCGCCATGGCGAAACCTGAAATAAGCGCAGCGGTGAGAAAAATTACAGATTTGGTTGTCATAGGTTCATTCCTTTGAGATGGCCGGCTTTTATAGCAAAACTCCTTCGGCTCACAAAAGCGTCTGTCCGTTACCTTGGGGGTATCCTATGGGTCGAATGCGGTCAGCCGCAACTGACTCCATTCGACCCATTGCTCGAATG
Organism: Pseudomonas sp. BP8; assembly: GCF_017875955.1. GTDB lineage: Bacteria > Pseudomonadota > Gammaproteobacteria > Pseudomonadales > Pseudomonadaceae > Aquipseudomonas. The sequence goes on from NZ_JAGINK010000001.1 coordinate 2,886,195, forward strand.
AAGGTAAGCGTCCGGCTAACTCACCTTCCAAAGTCCAGCATTAAGGGCGATGGTGGCCGCATATTTTAAGCGGGCGCGATGACACTTATCACCCAACGCCTGATCGCCCACAGTCGCCCCTTAGTCGTTGTTTTTCGATTAATCACGTCAGGGCAGCATTCACTTGGCTGCCCAACTCTGGCTAGAAATCGGTGATTGTTGTACCGGCAACGGTTTCGGCGAAAGCGACGCCCAGCAGGTGTGCCGGGGTTTCAAAACCTGCGCGCCGTTCCCCGCTCAGCACTCGGCGAGCCGCCTCAACCGCCGCCAGCGCTGTGTAGGTGTACCCGTTGACGGTCTCGATCACCGAGCGGGCCACACTGCTATCTGCATCCACGACCTCGGCCACGGCCAATGCTCGATGCGCCAGACGCTGCTCTTCACTCGGGCCTTCCGGCAATAGCGAGAGGTCGCCCTCGGGAAAGGCGGCATCCGGGATGTGCACGTACACGGCTATGTTAGGGATACCAGTGGAGCGCCAGCCCGTCACCAGATCCCCGAATGACAATGGCACACACAGCTTTGGGCCAGCGCCAAAATCAAACTCGCGGGGAGGCTGGTCGGGGGCTGCCACGAGTTTCCCTTCAATACGCGCCAGAACCCCTGCGCCGATGATCTCACTCACGCTTGATGCCGAGCCGCGAGACATGGGGCCTGCCACTTGCAGCGCCAAGTTCAACGATTGGGGTTGTTCAACCCTGGCTGCGACATGCAGAGCCAGGCAGTCGGTCGGCACCACGTCCCAGCCAACGCCAGGCAACAACATGACACCCGCTTGCGCAGCTTCGAGATTCAATGACTCGGCCAGCCGGTAAACGTTGATCTCTGCGGTGATGTCGAGGTAGTCCACCCCTGTCTCGATACAGGCGCGCATCAAAGGCTCTGCGGTATATGCGAATGGCCCGGCGAAATTCAGCAGCACGCTGATACCGTCCAATGCGTCTGCCGTCACACCTTCAGCGCCAAATACGCGAAAGGGCAGCTCCAGTTCGGCGGCCAGAGGCGCCAGTCGGTCAGCGCTACGGCCTGCCAGAATCAGATCCAGGCCCACCGCTTTGGCGTGCTGCGCGGCCATGCGTCCGGTGTAGCCGGTCGCACCATAAATCATCAGAGTTTTCATTGGGCGTGCTGCCAGTTCTTGTAAACGAATTCGAGGCTATAGCCGTCCGGGTCGAGGACATTGGCCGCGTAGTAGTTCGGGTCGTAATGCAGACGTGCGCCGGGAGGGCCATTGTCTGTTGCCCCTTGGGCGATTGCCGCTGCATAGGCGACATCGACATCGGCACGGCTATTGGCGACGAAACCTACGTGCACCGCCTGTCCCTCCACCACCCCTTCGCGCAGCCAGAAGAACATTCGGCCATGGGCGCCAAAGCCCTTGAGGTCAGGATGACCAGGAGGCCCGTCCTTGCCGTCGTAATCCAGACGCGCCGTGATGCCAAGCGGCGTCAGTGCTGCCTCATAAAAGTGTATCGAGCGCTTGATGTCGCTTACCGAGAGAAAAATATGATCGAGCATGGAGCCTCCATGATTCAGATGATGTAGCCGCCTGCGACTTCGATGGTTTGCGCGTTGATCCAGGCGCTTTCCTGAGAGAGCAGCATCGCAATAACACGAGCGACGTCTTGCGGCTCGCCCACCCGGCCCAGTGCTGTCTGACCGGCCAGCATGGCTTCAAACTCATCGTTCAAACCGCCCCCCAGTTCAGTACGAATGGCACCAGGCGAAACCGCATTGGCACGAATACCGCGCTCACAAAATTCTTTCGCCATGTAGCGGGTCAGCACTTCGAGACCGCCTTTAAAGGCCGCATACGGCGCGACCCCTGCTGTCGCGACGCGTGTTGTGGCACTGGTCAGGTTGACGATGCTCGCGCCATCTTCAAGTAGCGGCAGCAGCGTTTGAGTGAGGAAGAAAGGCCCCTTGAGGTGCACTGCGAACAGACCGTCGAATTGCTCCTCGCTGACTGACTCCAGCGGGTTGAACAGACCGTAGCCTGCGTTGTTTACCAGACCTGCCAGCGTGTTTGTGCCCCAGGTAATTTCCAGAGCGGAGACCACGGCATCACGAAATGCAGCAAAGCTTGAGGTGTTACTCACGTCCAGCCGCAGCGCAACCGCCTTGCCGCCAGCGGCCTCGATTTGCCGGACGATCTGGTGAGCTGCATCAGGATTCTGGTTGTAGGTAAGGATGACGCCCATCCCCCGTTCGGCAATATGGAGAGCAGCGCTGGCGCCGATGCCGCGACTGCCTCCGGTGATAACGATGACGCCCATGGTGCACTTCCCGTGTCGATGACTTGAGCCTCCACAGTAGAGTCCCCGGCAATCCAGAACGTGGCCATTCCTACTCGAAACCTGCCTGTTTCTGCTTTTTGCTTGCCAAGTCCCAAACGAGCCGGGCAGGATCCAGCCCATGAGCACACAATTGAATGAACTGCGAGCCCTGACCTCAAGTGCTGAAAATCGGCGCACTGAGACAGGAATCCCCAGGGTAGCCATGGTGCAGGGTGAGATTCCCGAGCACATGCTGGCCGCCGTCTACGAGCCGATGATCAACCTGATTCTCCAGGGCAGTAAAACCATGACCGTCGGGGAGCAGACGTTGCACTATGACCCGGCGACGTACTTCGTGATGTCCATCGAGCTGCCCGCCGTGGGCACAGTTCATCCGGCGTCGACCGGAGAGCCTTATCTCGCGGTAAGCCTGACGCTCGACCCGGTGGCGCTAACCACGCTGCTGGCCGACCTACCTCTTCCGGCTGATCGCCATGACCAAGATCCGGGTTTTTCAGTAGCGCCGGTCACGCCTCAGTTGATGGACGCTTGGGTGCGCCTGCTGCGCTTGATGGGTGACCCGCAAAGTATCGCCGCCCTGGCGCCCGCATACGAACGCGAGATCCTCTACCGTGTACTCCAAGGCCCTCACGGCTGGATGCTGCGTGAAATCGCCGCGCCGGACTCTGCGATGGCCCGCGTCAATCAGGCCATTCAGTGGATCCGCCGCGACTTCGCCGAATCTATTCGGGTAGAACATATGGCAGAGAAAGCAGCGATGAGCGTTTCGGCATTTCACCGACACTTCAAGGCGGTAACCACACTGAGCCCTTTGCAATATCAGAAGCGTGTACGCCTGCTTCAGGCTCGCACCCTTATGGTTGCCAACGCCAGAAGCGTCACTGCGGCTGCCTTTGAAGTCGGGTATGAAAGCAGCACCCAGTTCAGCCGAGATTACGCAAAAGTCTTCGGCCTACCGCCCTCACGAGACGCTGCGCGCATTCAGCACGAGAGTAAAGTTTCAAGGGCCTGATCAGATCAAATACCGGCGAGGACTGCGGGATCTCCCGTCCGCCAGACATTGTCCACCACGATGTGCTGAATGCGCCAGGTTTCACCCTGCCTGACCAGCTTCAATGCATCGTTCAAGGAACGCCCAGCAGGTGCCTACTTGAACTTCGTGAGACAGAATAGGAAGTTGCCCGGCACTGCCCGCTGACTTCCATCGATGCTGACCAGCCGTTTGCATTCGACGTGACTAGACGCTGTACGAAAAGCCTTGATACTTGGTGATGCTGTGTTGAAAACAGCCTCGGAATGCTCATTCACAACCCGTCACTGCGCTTCCTTGGCTGTTTTCGTGTTGCCTGGCCAGAGCTAGGGTGAGGCTGGCCTTTACCTCGATCGAGTCAGATCATGCGGACTTCAGTGTTGAAAGCAACTTGTCGAAACGGGTCGCCAGATTTTTGGTCCGTGCCAGTTCAATCTTGCGTCCGACAAGGAAGGCGCTTTGCCGCATGTGCAGCTCTGCGATCCCCTTGAGATCCCCATCCTGCTTTTTCAATTGTTCAATTTTTCGAATAACTTCCAGGGTCCGGGCTTCCAGTTTGTCTGCCGTCTCCAGATATTGGTCAAGGTCGATGGTGTCATTGGCAAACTTGTCGTCATTCTGTTGTGACGCCTTGTTCAGTGTATTGAGTGTTCGTTCGTATTGAGCGACGAGTGTGCGTTCAGCCTGCTGGTGGAACTCGTCGAGCGAATAGGGGACGAAATAGGCATATCGGTAAGTGCAGAGGATCTTGTTGTTGAAGAACGAACGCTGCTGGCTCACGTTTGTGGCGACGGTGGCAAAAATACGCAGCCCCTGGCCAATCGGAATGGTGCTGGAGCCTGTGTGCACCTGAACCTTGCTGATGCTGCCGAACGAGTTGACGATGCCCGAAAGCAGGTTGAAGCAGTTGGTGGCTACCAGCAGGCGCGTGTCGGTTGTCAGGTCGCCGGTCTTGTTGATCTTCTCGGCGTCGGGAGCAACGCTCGTCCCCTCGGGCACGTTGGTAATATTGCCGGTGACGGTGCCGACGACCGCGGAGGAAATCTTGTCGATGATCGAGGAGAGGTTGTCCAGCGACCAGGAGTCCTCCAGCTGGAAGTCAGATTGTCGGCCAGAGAGATATTCACTGTACTTCCAGTTTCTACCGTCGTTCTGATAAAAGCTTTTTGCTTGCTGGCGCAAGGCTTGGTCAGTGTCTTTCAGTTGGCTGTCCAGTTCTCTGGATATTTCGTCAAGACGCTCTTTGTTGCGTTTTTCTTCGGCCAGCATTTTTTCCAGGCTTCTGCTTCGTCCCATTATCGTCTTCCTTGATGTAAGAGTAGAAATGCACTGATACGCCTGCAACTACAGACCGTCCCAGGGCAGGGGGAAGACTAGCGTACACAGGAGGAATGTAAACGACTCGATATATTGATTTGGAATAACTCTAATAGTGCGGGTGTCGCGGCGCTGTGGGTAATATCGTAGTTGAGTACTTAGTAGTTAGAATATTCGAGCTAGGTGTTTTGTAAGTTTCACTGGCGAATGAATAGGCACTGATACAGGCGTCATTCAACTGCATCTATTTCGAGGGGTGTGCCCGGCGGTTCTGGCCCTTCCTGGCCTTCGTTTCAAGACGTTTCACGCTATGGCGAAAAGCCCCCGAACCTAGGCTTTATTTTGCGTTTACGGGGACGACCAGGTTGATTAGCGGGTTTTTGGGGCAGGTAAAATTCAGATACCTTGAAGGTCGATGACTCAGCACTTGTAGAGTAACGCTTCAACTACAACGCCAAATGCTGATGAGTGTTCACGCCGATTGGGGTAGTAGAGATGGTAACCGGCAAAGGGTTGGCACCAATCCTCCAACACCCGCACAAGGCTACCCTCGGCTAGCTCCTTCGCCACCATGTCCTCCGGCAGGAAACCCAAGCCACATCCGGCCACGGCCGCACGCAGAATCGGCACGCTGCTATTGAACGTCCATTGTCCCTCGACCCGGGCCTTCAGTTCGTGACCATCCTTTTCAAAATCCCATTGCATCAGGCTGCCATGGGTGGGTAGGCGCAGATTGATGCAATTTTGCGCGGCCAGATCACCGGGCTCCTTCGGCACTGGCCGCTGTTTGAAATACTCGGGTGAGCCTACGACCGCAATGCGCAAGGGTGGCCCGATAGGCACGGCGATCATGTCCTTGGCCACTTGGTCTCCCAGGCGTACACCGGCGTCATAGCGTTGCGCGACGATGTCGGAGAGGGCGTAGTCGACGGTGATTTCGACTTTGATGTCCGGATAGTCGGGAAGCACCTTTAAAAGCTTGGGCCACAGAATATTGTTGGCGGCATGTTCGGATGCTTGAATCCGCACATTGCCTGCCGGGGTGTCACGAAACTCGCTGACAGCGGCCAGTTCGAGTTCGATTTCATCGAACCGCGGCGCCATCGATTGATACAGCCGCTGACCCGCCTCGGTCGGCGAAACGCTGCGCGTGGTACGCGTCAGCAGGCGCACGCCCAGTCGGCTTTCCAGCGCGCGCATGGTGTGGCTCAGCGCCGACTGCGAGACGCCAAGCTGGGCGGCCGCGCGGGTGAAACTGCCTTCGCGGGTGATGACCACGAAGGCTTGCAGGTCGTTAAGATTAGCGCGGGACATTGATGAGAGCCTTTCATGAGGGCGCGGGATTAATCCATGAAAGCAGGTTGCACACGCATGCGCGACCTCCAAGAGGGTTGGTTACAAGGTGCGGGCGTAAAACGCGGTCAGCTTGCCAATCGCGGTATCGACATAACGCGGCACCCAATAGGTTTCGATGTGCGTCGCTCCGTCGATGATAAACACTTCCTTGTCGCTGGTGCCGCTGGCTTTGGGGAAGGCGTCCTGGGTCATGTACAGGCTGTCGGCTTTGCTGCCGGCGATCATCAACAACGGTTGGTCAATTAGCTCGATGTGGTCAGTGGCGTCGAAACGCATCAAGTCGATCAGGCTGCTGGTGGTGTATTTGAAGGTCGAGTTCGGGTGCGCGTGGCTCTTCCAGTAGTACTCATAACCTTGGCGATAAAGCTCGAAGGGCAGTTTGGCAATCTGCTCGTCGGTGAGATTGGCATCGCCCGAATACTGCACCGCGCCGCCGGCCGCTTCTTGCGCGCGAGCTGCTGACGCCTGTTGCAGGCGTTGCGCAATGCTGTCCATTTGCGAGTCGTTGTAGCCGTTGCGGCGTACCCTTCCTGAGTTGAACATGCTCACCGTTGCCAGCGATTTGAAGCGTTTGTCGGTTTGCGCTGCCGCCAACGAATAACCACCGCCACCACAGATGCCGAGCAGGCCCAGACGCTTGTCATCGACGCCGGCAAACTGGCTGATGAAGTCGGCCATGCCGTGAATGTCTTCGATGCGATACGCCGGTTTATCGATGCTGCGCGGCTGACCACCGCTGGCTCCCTGATACGCCGCATCGGCAGTGATGGTGATGTAGCCCTGTTCGGCCAGGCGTTGTGCGTACAGACCGGCGACTTGTTCTTTCACGCCGCCATTGGGGTGTGCAACGACCACGGTCGGGTAGGTCTTCTTCGCGTCATAGTTAGCCGGGGTATATACGTTGGCGGCGATATCCAGACCGTTGAGCTTGTAGCTGACCGGATGGATGTTGACCTTGCCCGGTTCGTTCTTGCTGATCGCGCCGTCGTAGGCGAGGGTGAACGGGTTCTTTTTGTAATCGGCGGCCAAGGCTTCGCCCGCCGAGAGGCCGAGCAAGGCCGACATGAACGTGGCTTTGACAGTGTTTTTCACGTGAAGCTCCTGGATAACAGATTTCATGTCATTTCCCCGAAGCCACGAGGGCCTGGGTCAACGCGGTATTGGCACGTTCCGCCGTCTGCGCATCGCTGTGTTTCTTCAGCAGTTCCGTGACCTGGTGCAACTGCGCCGTGCTCAGACCGACGCGCAAGCTCGCCGCCATGTGCGAGCGCAATTGCGGCTCGACCCCAGGGGTTGCCGCCAGCGCCCCGACGGTCGCCAGTTCGCGGCTTTGCCAGTCGAGGTTGTCGCGCTCGAAGATGTCGCCGAACAGGTGGGTTTGCAGGAACCGGTTGATCACCGGAGCAAACTCGAACACCGGGCCTTTGACCGGGGCGCCGGAGATTCTGGTTTGATTCGCGGTGCCGGCGGCCAGCAGCTCATCCCCGATCGGAATCGCCCGGCTCGGTTCACGCCCCGGGGCGTCTTCGATACCGCGCTGTTTGCGCGTCTGCACCACCGTCATCAGCTCGTTCAAGGCGTTCAGGCTGCGCGGGAAGCCCACATAGGCGTATAGCTGCATCAGGATTTCCCGGGTTTCGCTGATGGTCAGGCCGGCATCGAGCCCTTGATTGAGCGCGTTGTTGAGGTTGGGCATGTCGCTGGTGGCCATGAACGCGGCGATCAGGGGAATCGCTTGTTGTTGGCGCGACAAGGTAGCTGTGCTGGCGGGCGTGCTGGCCATGGTCTGCGATGCCTCGGCGGCTTGAGTGGTAACGCTGAACATCGCCCCAACACCCAGACAGAGTGCCATGAGGGCGGGGAGGGCAGTGCTGTTGCGTGCGTCAGTGGTCATCGTGAGAGGCTCCATCGCTTGTGGGTCACTGCGGTGCCGCTGGATCGTACGGAGGATGGTTGTCTCGATTAACCCCGAAATTGCGCATGGACTTCTGAGCAGAACTCATGAGTCGACAGTGCCATGACCGCTGCAATAGCGGCGCGAACGCGCTGCTGCGGGGCCTTTAGGTCGGATGACGGTTTACGACAAAGGTGCCGGGCGAGCACCTTCGACACATGCCGTAACTTCATTGGCCGGCGTATTGCGCCTCCGAAACCTGTTCCGCCCAGGTGACGGTCTTGCCGTCCTCGGCTTCAGCGATGGCGATGTGGGTCATGCCGTTGCTGGCCGTGGCGCCATGCCAGTGACGGGTGTGCGGTGGAATCCAGACCGTGTCGCCCGGTTGGATTTCCTGTCGCGGGCCGCCCTCTTGCTGCACGTAGCCGACGCCTGCGGTGACGATTAGCGTTTGCCCCAGCGGATGGGTGTGCCACGCCGTGCGTGCGCCAGGTTCGAAGGTTACCGTGCCGCCGGCGACGCGCGCCGGCAGCTCGCCCTTGAACAGGCCATCAACGCGCACGGTACCGGTAAAGTTCTGCGCCGCGCCCTTTACCGAGGCCTGTGAGCCGTTTGGCGTAACGCGGATTTCGCTGGCGGCCTGGGATTCTGCCGCCATGAATGACAAAGCAACGAGTGGTGCGATCAATCGGTTCATCGAGTCAACTCCGGCCAGACGTGACAGTGGCGGCGCACAGCGCGCCGCGTTTGGGCAGGAATCAGAGTCCTGTGATCTTCGCAGCTCGACGGCGCCCAGGTTCTTTTTAACACGTGAGGGGGTGATCGCTCAGCCAGCCGTTCACGCGTTCCATGGTCTTGCGCTCCTGCTCACTCTCCATCACAAAACCTTCCAGAACCTTTGCCTTCGGCGCGTGCTTGAGCAGCACGCTGCGGCTGCTGCCCAAGCCATAACCGCCGTGGGTGTTGAAGGAAATGAGGGTCTTGCCGGTCAGGTCGTGGGCGCTGAGAAAGGCGCGCACGATCGGCGGGGCGGTTTCACCCCAGATCGGAAAACCGAGATAGATCGTGTCGTAGTCGCTGAGGGTGTGAACCTTGTTTTGCAGTTCGGGTTCGAAGCCGCTGTCACGCTCCTGACGCGCCTGCTCCACTGTTTGCAAATAGTCCTCGGGGTAGGCGTTGGCAGGGCGAATCTCGAAGAGATCGGCACCCAGTCCACGCTGAATCAGCCCGGCGACCACGCGGGTATTGCCCGAGCGCGAGAAGTACGCGACCAGAATCCGCGAGCCTGAGCGCGGTACTTCACGGGCGCCTTGCGTGTTGGCGAGCGACAGCAGGGGGGCGCTGGCCAGTGCGGCAATCACCGTGCGCCGCAGCGGATCGTGATCGTTGCTCATCGACCGACACGCGCCTTGAGGGCTTCGGGATAGCGTTCGCCTTCAATGCGGATGTGCGCCAGTGCGGCATCGATTGCTTTGAGTTCGGCGGCGTCGAGCGTGAGGTCAGCGCCACCGAGGTTCTCTTCCAGACGATGCAGTTTGGTCGTCCCCGGAATCGGCACAATCCACGGCGCCTGCGCGAGCAGCCAGGCCAGCGCGATCTGTGCGGGTGTGGCTTGTTTCTGCGCGGCGATCTGACGGATCAACACCACTAGGCCCTGATTGGCTTGCAACGCCGACGGGTTAAAACGCGGGACGATGCTGCGGAAATCGTCGCTGCCGTAAGTGGTCTGCGCCGATACCGTGCCGGTGAGAAAGCCTTTGCCCAATGGGCTGAACGGCACTAGGCCGATGCCCAACTCCCAAAGCGTCGGCAGAACTTCCTGCTCAGGTTCGCGCCACCACAGCGAGTATTCGCTTTGCAGCGCTGTGACCGGCTGCACCGCGTGCGCACGGCGAATGGTCTGCGCACCGGCCTCTGACAAGCCGAAGTGCTTGACCTTGCCTTCGCCAATCAAGTCCTTCACCACCCCGGCGACGTCCTCGATCGGCACGTCCGGATCGACGCGGTGCTGGTAAAGCAGATCGATATAATCGGTCTTCAGTCGACGCAACGAACCCTCGACGGCGACCCGGATGTGCTCAGGGCGGCTGTTGAGAATTTGCTGTTTATTGTCGTCGCCGAAGGTGAAGCCGAACTTGGTGGCGATGACCACTTGATCGCGCACTGGTGCCAGCGCTTCGCCGACCACTTGTTCATTCAGGTAAGGGCCATAAACCTCGGCGGTATCGAAGAACGTAACGCCTCGGTCAACCGCCGATCGGATCAGCGCAATGGCTTGTTGTGTATCAGTCGCCGGGCCGTAGCCATGGCTCAATCCCATGCAACCCAAACCCAGGGCTGATACTTCGAGTGAACTCTTTCCGAGTGTGCGCTTGTGCATTTGGCTCTCCCGACATATGGCGTTGGAAGAACAGTAAGCGAGCTATCGAGTGGGAACTAGACGGTTAAATCGGCAAGGGCTCATGAGGCTTGCTCATCAGTCCAAGAAAACGGGAGGTGGCGACTGCATCCTCATGGACGCCTGGACGCCCTGGGCAAATGCTCAGCAAAAGGCCTAACGCTCCCTCAGGCCTGCCTGAATGTCACCCAAGCTCCCCAGAACAAACTGCTGAAGAACCGCTGACTTTCGCCAAATCCAGATCCCCGCAGCAGCTCGAGCACCGCTTCTTCAGAAACCGGCGGATCCGCTCCCTGCAGAATCTTGGCAAGCTTGGCCCTCACTTCGTCCTCAGACGCCCCCTGTTGTCGCCAGCGCTCTGCCCAGGCTTTCAGGCGCAATGGCTCATCGGCATATCGATAGTGATTACATGCCACTACTAGCGGCGCCCCTGGCTTCAGTCGATCGCGCAGCGAATGCAGAAGCTGTTGCTTGGCTTCGGTTCCGGGCACGTGATGAAGCACACCGATCAAGGTAGCAGCATCAAAGCATGGTTCAGCCGCAAGCTCTGCTACCGTGCCCTGATGCAACTGCACCTTATCTCGAAGCCCGCAGGCATCCAGGTTCGCCGCTGCGGCGTCGAGCATGGCAGAAGCGGGGTCGACGCCGATGAACCTCCAGTTCGGCCGCAGGGTAGCCAGTGCTATGACCTCTTGAGCAGTGCCACCGATGCCGGCAATCAGTACCGTTGCGGGGGTGTCTGCAGGCAAGCTGGCAGACAGCACGCAGCCACTCAACTCGTGACAGGCATCGTAGCCCGCCAGGGCGATGCGACTTTGAATGGCATATTCAGCGGCACGGGAATGATCAAACTTCGACACGGACAGAGGGGGCTCTTGCGGCATGACGGTCTCCTTTTCATCAGAGCGGCCAGCCTAGGGCAAATATGCGGATTACTGAAATCTATAGTTTTTATAGATTTCATTCCTGGTAGGAATACAGGAGAGGGTGTAGTTGAGGCTTTGCGGCAAGGGCAGAACCTTGTAGGAGCGGGCTTGCCCCGCGAAGAGGCCGGACCGGCCACCGTGGTGGATGGCACCGGCTTCGCCGGTTTCGCGGGGCAAGCCCGCTCCTACAGGGTTAGGTGATCTCCCGCAGATAATGCGCAGCGCCCGCAGGAATAGCAGGAAATGGTTGTCGTCAATTACCAGCCTAGAGGCGGCTGTACTTGCGGCCGGTCAGCCCTGCTTACCGAGTACGTACTGGTCAAAATTCTGAATATGCTCGTCTAGATTGTCTTCAAGCATCATCCGGTATTGCTCGCAGTAGTACTTGATAATCTCTTCCCGTGCTTCAGCCATTTCCGCCTGCGACTTGAAGTTGCGAGCGGTTATCCAAGCGCTGAAGCGGGTGGCCGCAAACGTCATGGATGCGCTCACCTTGCCGTGCCCTTCACGCTGCTCGAGTTGCTGGTTGGCCAGATCAATATGTGCATCCGCCCGGTCGTAAAAGGCTTGATCGGAAGGTTGATTCATTACGTTGTACCTCATCGCCAAATTCGAGTTATGCGCTGCGTCACTGGAACCGCGACAAGGATGCCACAGGCAGGGCCTCGGTCAGCGAGGATTTCAAATGCTCACACGAGAGGATCAGTTGTCACCCGCTTGCACAGTGACCCTGACGCCCGTCGCCACAATCTCGTACTCAGATTCGGAAATCCTCGTGACAGCACCGCCAGACTGCATCTCGTAATGCTTCAGACCTTCATGGCGAACCATGCCGTGTGGCGAACGCTCAACAGTTTCATCCTGATAGATATTAATGGCGTATTGCAGATTATCTGTGCCAACTCCAACTATTTTCCCAACATATTTATCGGCCATGTCCGCACTCCTCGAGTGAAACCTCAAAGTAGCTGGCGCTGAGTGAACTATCCAGAGTATTGAGTAATATCCCGGAACTGCACACCTCAGCGACCGTTGATCAGACGAACGCAGGCCGATTACTGCGCTGTCAGAAGTCCACCGTAGCCGACAACTCATACGTCCGCGGTGCACCCAGCCCCAGCGTCTGGGTCAGAGGTACTCCCCAATAGTCCTTGTCGGTCAGGTTGGAAATGTTGGCGCGTAACGTCACCGGTTTACTGGCGACGTGCGTGGTCATCCGCGCACCGACGTCGAAGATGGTGTAACCAGGAATCGACAGGCTGTTGTCGGCACTGATGTACTGCTTGGACTGGGAGGTGACATTACCGGTCAGCGTCACACCGTTCAGTTGCGGAACATCCCACTCCATGCCCAGCTTGCCCTGCAGCTTGGGGTAGGCGGTGGCGATCTTGCCGTCGTTGTCGCCGCTTTCGGTCTTGGTCAGCTCGGGTTTGACGTAGGCCACGCCACCCATCAGGCGTACATCCGGCAGCGGCGCGCCGAAGAAGCTCCATTCCACGCCCCGGTTGCGTTGCTCACCGCCAAATGAAAAGACATTGGTGACCGGGTCGGTGTAACTGCTCGGCCGCTTGATTTCATAGAGCGCCAGGGTGTGACTGAAGGTACCCAGGTCGAGCTTCAGGCCGATTTCCTTCTGCTTGGATTTGTACGGGGCAAACACTTCGCCGAAGTTGGCTGCGGTAATCGGCGCCGAGACGCCCTTGCTCAGGCCTTCGATGTAGTTGGCGTACACCGAGAGCTGGTCGGTCAGCCGGAACAGAATGGCGCCGGCGGGGGTAGTGGCGTGGGTATCGTAGCCGGGTTTGTTGCGTGCGCCGGTACTGACGTTGTAGGTGTCGGTGACCACCTCTTGCCGACGTACACCGAGGGTCAACTGCAGGCGCTCGTCGAGCACCGACAAGGTGTCGGCGATGCCGTAGCTTTTCAGGTCGCTTTCACTATGGGCGATCTGTGGCCAGGCCTCGGAGACCTTCGGGCCCCAGGAGGGGTGGTAGATGTTGGTCGTCCAGTTGGAGCCTGTTGCCCGACGGCCGAAGTCCTTTTGCGTGTCGCTGTACTGAGTCGCGTTGACCGTCCATTGATGGCCCACGCCAAAGGTATCGAAATGGCCCCGCAACCCCACTTCGGCGGAGGTCTTGTGAATCTGCATCTGCAACTGGCCCATCGCGGTGGTGAAATCGCCAGCGTTGTTGTTCACCGTGGCCGTCAGCGCGCCGCTGTATTGATAGTCGGTCTTGCTGGTACCCACCGCGCCGTAGGCCAGCAACTGGTCGGTCAGCTCATAATCGGCACGCAAGATGACGCCCTTGTCCTTTGTTTCGACATAGGCCCAGTCAGGGTTGAGCAGGGTGTCGGACTTGGGCGGGCTGGGCACGGCCACGCCACTTGCCAGGCCCATACCACGGTTTTGCCCGCGGATATGGTCGTCGGTGTCGAACAGGTCTAGCGAAACCCGCGCACGTTCGCCGCGCCAGTCAAGCGCCAGTGAGGACAGCACATTGCGCTGGCGCTGGTCGTCGATAGCGGTGTCACCGTCGCGGTACATGCCGTTGAAGCGCACGCCGAACTGGTTGCCTTCGCCGAAGCGCCGGCCGACGTCGACATGCCCGCCAAACTGGGCGTCGGAGGAATAGGTGCCCGTCAGGCGGGTCAGCGGCGTATCACCGGCGCGCTTGGGGATGAGGTTGACGATACCGCCCACCGAGCCACCGGGCGGCATGCCGTTGAGCAGTGCCGACGGGCCTTTGAGTACTTCGATTCGCTCGTACATCTCGGGTGAGGCGCGGTAGTAGGGCGCCATCCCGAACAGGCCATCGACGGTCATGTCGCTAACGCTGGTCTGGAAGCCGCGGATCGAGTAGTTCTCGCTGTAGGTGCCCTTCAGGCCATTGCTGAATACGGCGGGGTCGGTGGCGGCGATGACACTGCTGATGTCCTTCGCTTGCAGGTCTTGAATGTAGGTATCGGTGTAGCTGACGGTGCTGAACGGGGTCTCCATGAAGTCCTTGTTGCCCAGCAGCCCAACGCGGCCGCCGGTCGCGACCTGGCCGCCGGCATAAACCGGTGGCAGAGGGTCGGTAACGGGAGCTTGAGCATCGATCAGGGTTGCCGCCAGCTCTGCCGCCGCGGGTTGTGCGTCCTCGGCGCGCGCATGGGATGACGACAGCGCGCAGCCAGCCAACGCCAGGCCGATAAGCACGGCGTGGGCCAGCGGATGCAGTTGCAGCGAAGGCAGTGGGAAAGCAGCGGACGGTTGAATGAAGTTGGGACGGTTGGACACGCGGATGACTCCACAGGAGTGAATGACAGAGGTTGTGTGTATTTATTGGTAAGCGAAGACGAAAGGCGAACGAGAATCACCCGCTAACGTACTTGTGAGCGGCTGCGCCGCGCGGGCCTCAGTCTTGATAGCCCCTGATGACGTCGTCCGCGATCAACGCCAGGGACGTTGGGCTGGCCGCGGTCACGTACCAGGCCTCGGGATCGACGAACACCACACGGCCGTTTTTCCAGGCGTTGGTCTGGCGCAGCAGCGGGTTGCCGAGGGTTTCTGCAGACATCAGCGGGCGCTGCTCCATGACGGCCGTGCGGTCCACCACATAGAGAATGTCCGGGTTGGCCTGCTGAATGAACTCGCTGGAGATGGGCTGGCCATGCAGGCCGGTATCCAGCATCGTGGTCGCCGGCTTGACGCCGAGGTCGTTGAAGATGAAGCCGTAGCGCGATTGCACACCGAAGGCGCTGAAGGCGCCGTTGTTATGCAGTACCACAAGGGCGCGCTCGGCGCGGTCGCGAGTAATGGCGCGCGCTTGATCAAGCTTGGCTTGCAGCTCGGCGACTTTCTGCTGGGCCAGTGCCTGCTTGCCGAAGACTTGCCCCAGGCTGATCAGGTGCTGCTTGACCACCTCGACATGGCCGGCTTCGCTGTCGCGGTAATCCACATCGAAGTGCAGGGTAGGCGCCATTTCGCTTAATTCTGCATAGTGGTTAGCCTGCAGCGAGGTCATCAGGATCAGGTCTGGTCGCGCCGCGTGGACGCGTTCCAGATTCGGCTGCACGATCGAGCCGACATCCGCCGTCAGCGCGGCATCCTTGTAGCGCGCCAGGAAATGCGGCACGAAATCCTTTGGCATGCCCGCTACCGCTACGCCCAGCTGATCGAGAAAGTCGACTTCGTTCATGTCGAGGGCGACTGTCCGCTGTGGGAGCTGGCCAATAACGGTGGTACCCAGCTTGTGCTGCAGGGTGACGGGCGCATAGCCGGCCTGTGATGGCGGTGTTTCTGTTGCCGCTGTGCTGGTCGACGGTTCGTTGCAGCCGTGCAGGGTCAGCGTGGCGCTCAACAGCAGCGTCACTGGCCAGCAGCGGATGGGGTGGTGGTGTTTCATCGCTGTTCTCCGGGTGGGTTGAAGTAGTTGCACAGCCGGCCACGGGGGCTATGGGTGATCTCGACCTGCAGCCCATACAGCGCTTGTAGCCGTTGCGTGGTCACTACCTCGTCCACGCTACCGGCGCATTGCACCTGGCCGTCTTTCATGGCGACGATGCAGTCGGAGTAGCTGGCGGCGAAATTGATGTCATGCACCACCAGCACCACGGTGCGTCCGAACTCATCGCACAGCCTGCGTAGCGCTCGCATGATCTGCACGGCGTGGTGCATGTCGAGGTTGTTCAGCGGCTCATCGAGCAGCAGGTAATCGGTCTGCTGGGCGATGGTCATGGCCAGAAACGCCATTTGCCGTTGGCCGCCGCTGAGCTCGTCGAGGTACGCCTCGCGCAGCGGTTCCAGGGACAGAAAGGCGATCGCCTCGTCAATGGCCTGGCGGTCATCATCGGTGAGGGCGCCACGGCTATAGGGGAAGCGACCAAAGGCGACCAGTTCGTCGACCGTCAGGCGCAGGTTGAAGTCGACAGATTGGCGCAGGGTGGCAACGCGTCGGGCGTAGTCGCCGATGGCAATCTCACTGATCCTGCGCCCGTCCAGTCGAATCTCGCCGGCGCTGGGATCGAGCAAGCGCGCCAGCGTCATCAGCAGGGTGCTCTTGCCGGCACCGTTGGGGCCGATTAGCGAGGTCAGCTGCTTGCTGGCAAAGCTCACGCTCACGCCGGACAGCACGGCCTTTTTGCCGTAGGTTTTGTGCAGCTCGTGGACGCTGATCATGCGGCTCCCCGGGTACGTACCATCAACATGAGGAAGTAGGTGCCACACACCAGGTTCACCAGAATCCCGACCGTGGTCTTGTAGTTGAAGACATGCTCGACCAGCATCTGCGCGCTGATGAACACGCCGATCGCCACGCCACTGCCCAAGGCCAGCGTGACCCGGTGCCTGAATGTGCCCGCCACGGCATAGGTGATGTTGGCAACGAACACGCCCATGAAGGCGGTGGGCCCGAGCAGGCTGGTCGAAACCGTGACCAGCGCGGCAATAATCGCCAGTTGCAGGTGCATGCTGCGTCGATAATCCACCCCCAGCGAGATTGCCTGGTCGCGCCCTAGCGCCAACACGTCGAGCACCGGCGCGGTGCGGGCCAGCAAGGTACAGAGCACCGCTACCAGCACCGCCGAAGCCAGCAGCAGTCGCGGCGAGGCTCGGTTGAACGAGGCCTGGCTGTAGCCCTGCAGCATCGAGAATTCACCCGGGCTGACCTTGAGCTGCACGAACTGGGTGAGGGTTGCCATGACCATTGTCAGCACCAGCCCGACCAGCAGCAGGAAGAACACGTTGCTGCTGGCGCCGCGAAACAGCCAGCGGTGCAGTGCCCACGAGTAGCCGAGCAGTACCAGCAGCGAGAGCAGGAAGTTGCCGTCGTTGCCGAGTATCAGCAGGCCCTGTACGCCCATGGCCAACACCAGCAGCGCATGCAGCAGCAGGTACACAGCCTCGTAGCCCATGATCGCCGGGGTGAGGATACGGTTGCCCGAGAGGGTCTGAAAGGCAATCGCCGAGCAGGCCACGCACACGCCGCCGATAACCATGGCGGCCAGCCGTGCCAGGCGCTTGGGGATCACATAGGCGAAATCCAGCCCCGAGTTGACGAACACGAACAGCAAGGCCAGTACGATCACCGCCAGCCATGTCACGTGGCGGCCTCTCATCGGTGCCTCCAGATGATCAGGGCAAGGAAAATCACGCCGCCCAGGCTGCCTGCAGTAAGGCCGATAGGCACTTCGAAGGGGTAGATCAGCAGCCGCCCGACCAGGTCGCAGACCAACAGCAGTGCGGCGCCGCCAAGCGCCACGAGGGGCAGGGTGCGGCGCAGGTTGTCGCCATAGCAGAGCGCTATCAGGTTGGGCACCACCAGGCCGACGAAGGGAATCGAACCGACCGTGATCACGCTGGCCGACACCGTCACTGCCACCAATATCAGCCCCAGTACCACGTGTGCGGTGTAGTTCAGGCCGAGGCTGGTGGCCATGCCTTCGCCCATGCCGACCACCGTGAAACGGTGTGCGTAGAGATAGGTAAGGACGATGATCGGCAAGATCACGTAGATGATTTCGTAGCGGCCCTGCACCACCTTGGAAAAGTCGCCCAGCAACCAGCCCTGCATGCTTTGCAGCAGGTTGAAGCGATAGGCATAGAACTCGGCCAGGGCACTCAGGACCCCGCCGTACATCAGGCCGATGACGGGGACCAGCACCGCGTTCTTGGCGCGGATACGGCGAATGATGGCCACGAACAGCAGGCTGGCCGCGAAGCACATGGCCAGGGCAAACAGCATGCGTAGCAGTGTGCCTGCCGCCGGTGCCAGCCCCAGCGATAGCAGGATGCCGAGTTTCGCGGCATCGAGCCCGCCGCAGGTGGCGGGCTCGACGAACCGGTTGCGGACGATCTGTTGCAGGATCACCCCGCAGACCGCCAGCCCGATGCCGACCAGGATCAACGCGGCCAGCCGCGGCAAGCGGCTGGCGGTCAAGGTCAGCCAGGTGTCGCTGTGCAGGGTGAGCAGTTGCGTCCATGCCAGCTCACGGGCGCCAACCGCCAGCGAGGCGAGGCACAGCAGGATGAACAGCATCAGCCAGGGCAAGCGCATCAGTCGTGATCCACGTTCGACGCGGCCAGGCGCCAGCCGCTGGCAGCGTGACGCTGCGCGAGGAACTCGGCATAACGCCCACCTTGGGCACGCAGTGCCGCAGGTGACCCTTGCTCGACGATCTGGCCCGCTTCGAGCACCACGACATGGTCGGCCATGGCGACGGTGCTGAGCTGGTGCGCGATCACCACCAGCGTGCAGCGCCCTCGCAGGGTGTGCAGGGTTTCGGTAATCACCGCCTGGTTCTCGGTATCCAGCGCGGCGGTGGCTTCGTCCATCAGGAGGATGGGCGCTTGCTTGACCAGCGCGCGGGCAATGGTCACGCGCTGGCGCTCACCACCGGAAAGGCGCACGCCGCCTTCACCTACGCTGGTGTCGAGACCGTGGGGCAGGCGCTGCATGACCTCAGCCAGGCCGGCCAACTGGGCCGCGTGCACAATCTCGTGGTCACAGGCGTCGGGTTTGCCGATGCGGATGTTGTCGGCAATGCTGCCCTGGAACAACCAGGTGTCTTGCAGCACCTGGCTGACCGTGTCGGTCACGGTGGCAGTGGTCATCTGGCGGACATCCACGCCGCCAATCTGCACGCTGCCTTGGCTGGCGTCGAAGAACCGCGCGATCAGGCGCAGCAGGGAGCTCTTGCCGGCGCCCGATGCACCGATGACTGCCGTCATGCTGCCGGCTGGGCAATGCAGGTTTACCGCTTGCAGTACGCAGGGGCCAGCGTCGCCATAGCGCAGGCTCACGCCGTGCAGGTCGATTGCGCCATCCGCTGGCCGTTGGGCCGATGCCGGTTCCGGCAGGGGCGTGGCGCTCAGAATGCGCTCGATTTCCTTGAGCTGGCCATGCGCCCCACGGAGGATCTCCAGATGGCTGGCGACATCCTGAAGCGGGTCGATGAAACGACACATCAATGCCAGGGCGACGACGACTGCGACTACCTCTTCAGGCTCGCCACCTGTGTGGCTGTTGATCCACAGCCCCGCGCCAATCAGTAACGCGGCGAATGTTGCCTGCACCGCCCAGCTGTTGAGCAGTGTCGACAGCGAAGACAGCACGATCAGGCCCATGCCGCTGTTGCGCTGGCGCTCCAGGCTCTGATCCAGCAGGCGCGTACCGCCGCCGGCGCCATTGAAGGCGCGCAGCACCGACTGGGCCTGGGCGAACTCGACCATGCGCTGGCTGGCTTGAGCAAAGTGCTGGTGAAACGCCTGGTCTGCGCGGCGGCCCAAGCGTGCGCTGAGCAGCATCACGGCGGCCAATACCGGCAGCGCCAGCAGGGCGATCACGGCCAGCGGCGCATGCAGGGCAAAGAGCGCCACCACCAGCACCAAGGGCACCGTGACGCCGCAGACCAGCGGGGTAAATACATGGGCCGGCAGTTGCGCAATGGCCATCATGCCCTGGGTGATGCTGTGCCCCAGCCGCGCGGTGTTGTCGGGGGTGAACCAGCCCAGCGGCAATCGAGCTACATGCTCGCCGACATGCCGGCGCCCACCTTGCAGCACCGCTACCGCCACGGCTACGCCAGCGTGTTCGACCTGGCGTCGGCACAGCCAGCATACGGCCACGCCGACGGTCAGCGCCGCTAGCCAGGCAGCGGCGGCGCTCACATTGTCGTTCAGCAGGTGCAGCAGGATCGGCGCCAGCGCGCTGATGGTAAGCCCGCTGAACACGCCATACAGCACGGTCAACAGCAGGTAACGGCGAAATACCGGGGCGCTGTCGCCCAGCAGTCGAATGAAGGTTATCAGCATGCGGGCAGTGCCTTGTTCACGGTGTCCTGATAGCGACCCTGGGCCCACAGGCGGGCATACAGACCGTCGCGTGCGAGTAATTCGGCGTGGCGGCCTTGCTCGCAGACGACGCCTTCATCGATTACCAGGATCTGCTCGGCGTGCATCACGGTCTCCAGCCGATGGGCGATGACCAGCAAGGTGCGGCCGTGGGCGAAGCGCGAAAGCGCGTCCTGGATCGCCGCTTCGCTTTCGGCGTCTACCGCTGCAGTGGCCTCGTCGAGGACCAACACCGGCGGGTCGAGCAGTACTGCACGGGCGATGCTCAGGCGTTGCTGTTCGCCACCGGACAGCTGCGCGTCTTCACCGATGACCGAGTCGTAGCCGCGCGGCAGTTGCGCGATGCGTGAATGGATATTGGCCAGGCGGGCAGCCGCCTCGATTTGCGCACGGGTCGCGCTTGGCCGCCCCAGCGCGATGTTGTCGGCCACGCTGGCATGGATCAGGCGCACCTCCTGCAGCACGAAACCGATGCGCTGGTACAGGTCGCGGCTGTCGATGTGCCGCAGGTCGACACCGCCCAGGGTGATGCGCCCGGCGTCCGGGTCGAAGAAACGCAGCAGTAGCCGAGCAAGGGTCGATTTACCGGCGCCCGAAGGGCCAACGATGGCCGTGGTGGTGCCTGGTGCCAATGTGAAACTGACATGGTCGAGCACGCAGTTGCCGGGGCTATAGGCATAGCTGAGCTGCTCGGCGCGTACCTCGTTGCCATGTGGCTTGCGCTGCGAGACCTCGACCGGCAGTACAGGCGTGTCCAGCAGAGCCACGACCCGCTGGGCAGCGCCGACGGCGTTGTTCAGGTCGTGGGTAATGAAGTGCAGCAGTTGCAGCGGTGCGCACAGGCCAGGCGTCACCAGGGCGAAGGGCAGTATCTGCAGCGGTTCGGCCCAGCCCATTGCTACGAACAGTACGCCGGACAGCAGCACCAGGCCCAACACCGACACCGGCGCGATCAACGCGTTGGCCCTGGCCATTGAGGCCACCAACGGGCGGGTAAAGCCGGCGAAGGTAGTGGCGAAGGCGTCAACCGCATCGCGGTAGCGGTCCTGCGCGTTGCCTCGGTCGCCGAAGGCCTTGACCAGAGGCATGCCATGGATGAATTCGACCACCGCGTTATCGATACGGGTCATGCCCGCCACTACCTCGGGCATGTGCCCTGCGCTGGCCTTCACCGCCCGGCGCAGAAACAAGAAGAACGCCGGGAAGGGCAGTAACGCGATCACTGCCAGACGCCAGTCGGTGGCTACCAGGTAGATCACTGAAATCAGCACAGCACCCACCGCGCGGCCCAGCGTGGTGTAGAAGTGTGCGGTCAGGCTGTGCAGCGTGCCGATGTCATCCTGCATTGCCCTTTTGACCTCGCCAGAGGCGCGCTCGGTGAACCAGCCCAGCGGCACCTGCATCACGCGTTGGGCGATAGCCAGGCGCAGATGGTGAGTGATGCGATTGTCTGCCAGGTGCGCCAGCAGCTCGCCCGCGCTGATCAGGGTCATGCCAACCAAGAGGCTGACCACGCTGGCGAACACGGTCCAGCCAATGGCGTCGGGTGAATTCGTGCCGGTCACGGCCAGCCGCGCGATGTGCGCAATGCCCGCCAGCGGTACCAGGGTCAGCATGGCGCCCAGGGCTGCCAACACGGTGGCGGCAATCAGGCTGTTGCGCACAGGTGCGAGCACACGGCTGATGGGGCCGCGGGCCTTGTTTTGTGACGGTGCGGGGTCGAGTGGGGGCGATGATGAATCGGACATGTAACGGGCCTGACACGCTGCGAATTAATTAGTTGCATGACTATAAACTAATTTGCGAAAAGCAGACAAGACGGCTACAACACTGTCTTCACAGAGTTGGAGTACCCGATGCAACCACCACAACGAACAGCTGGACGCGGACGCCCTCGCACCATCACCCGTGAACGGATCGCAGACGTGAGCATCGCCATCGGCTTGCCCAGCCTCACGTTCGTTGGTGTGGCCGCTGCGTTGGGGGTGAGCCACATGGCGCTGTACAAGCACGTGCCCAACATCGAATCGCTCAAGTGCCTGGTGGCGGAGGAGATCTTTCAGCGCTGGGAAATTCCGCAGGCGTGCGGTGACTCACGGCAGGGCCTGCAGGTGTACCTGTTGAGTTTTGCCGCGTCGGTGCAGTCGTTCGTCAAGGCCCACCCTGGGCTGACGCCCTACGTGATCCGCAGGCTGGCGGCGACCGAGTCGATGATTGGCAAGATCCAGGGTCACCAGGCACATATCGCAGAAGCGTATGGCCTGTCCCTTGAGCAGTCGCGGTGGCTGTTGTCCACGGTGGCCTTTCACGGGTTTGCAGTGGCGGATACGGTGTACACCGTGGCCGGGCGTGAACCTTTGCTGGACGCCGATCAGGCGGGGGAGGAGTCGGAGTTGGAAGAGGAGTTATCCGAAGGCATGCGCGCGCTGATCGTGGGTGCCCTGGTGTTGCTTGACCAGCCGCACGGTCCGGGACAGTTGTGAGTACTGCGCAGCGCAGTCGCCAACGGCCTATTCAGCCCTGAAGCCCCAGACGATCTCGACCACCCGCGATGCCAGGATCAGGTACAGCAGGCACAGCAGTACCTGCAACACGATGTGATAGGGCAGTTTGGCAAGGCGATGCAGCGTATCGCTGACGTTCAGCAGAAACAGCAGCGCCGAGACCACGATCAGCCCCCAGCCGGTCATGCTTGATGCCCATAGCCCGAGGAAGATCTGCTGATTGCCGTGCAGGGCGTCAGTGCCGGCAGCGAACAGCAGGGCGCAGACCAGCAGGTTCTTGAAGTTGTCGAAGATTTTTGTGCTCAGGTCTGCTTCAAGAAGCTCGAGGTATTTTCTCCACAGCCTGCGCATTGACATCTCCTGGGTAGGTACTCGTCGCGTGAACGGATGCTTGAGTTATCTCTGGCAATTACGATAGCCCCGTTATGACCATCCCTTTCAAGGTCTGTTACCTCCGGATTTCATCACGGAGGCCAGCAATGCCGGCGCCCCGGCGAGGCCGCTCCCACAGGTATAGCGCATGCCTCGAGAGCGGCGCGGTTCGCCCTTGTGGGAGCGGCCTTGTGTCGCGAAAGGGCCGCAAAGCGGCCCCAAACCAGACGACCCAGCCCTTAGCAGGGTTGCGCCGCCAACCTGTTGCTGATGTTGCGCCCCAGCACCAACACCGTCACAAAACCGCAGCCCACCAACGCCGTGGCCAAACTCAACAGCACCGAAGTGCCAAGCTGGTCGACGATCTGCCCGCCGAAGAACGAGCCCAGCGCAATGATCACCTGGAACAACGCCACGAACAGCGGCATGCCGCGCTCGACATCCTTGGGCGCCACGATAAACATCCAGATACTGGCGCAGGCAGGGAAGGCACCAAAAGCAAAGCCCCAGAGCGCGATCAGCACCGCAGCGCCAGTCAGGCTGGTAGCGAAATGCGGGAACAAAGCAGTGCTGATACCGATCATTACGGCAACCAGCAACAAGGTGTGCCGAACGCTTCGGTTGGCGGCGAACCCGGCAAAGATATTGCCCAGTACCCCGGCCACACCATACAGCAGCAACAGTGAGCCAATGGTCGGCCCATCAAAGCCAGCACTTTGTTTGAAGAAGGGTGCCACATAGGTGTACGCGGCAAAGTGCGCCAGGCCAATCAGCAGCACCGCGATCAATCCAATACGAGCCTGTGGATTGATAAACAACGCCGGCAGGTCGCTGACGCGGATGGCCTTGTCGGGCTTGAGCTGCGGCAGCAGGAAGATCTGCGCCAGCAGCACCGGCACGCCCACCAAGGCGGTTACCAGAAAGGTCATGCGCCAGCCCATCAGGCCACTCAGCCAGGTGCCCACGGGCACGCCCAGCACAGTGGCCAAGGTCACACCGACCATGATGATCGAGGTGGCCTGGGCCACACCCACGCCCTTGGGCGCCAGACGCCCGCTGAGGGCAATGGCAGTCGCCCAGAAACCGCCGATACTGACGCCCAGTAGTACACGGCCGAACAGCAGCAGGCTGAAGTCGCTGGCATAGGCCACGACCACGTTGGCGATGATCATCAGCAGCGTCAGGCTGATAAGCAGATAGCGTCGGTCCATCGCGCGAATGCCCACTGACAGCAAGGGGGCGGCGAGGGCGGCCATGATGCCGGGCAGGGTCACCATCAGGCCGGCGTGGCCTGCACTGATACCGAGGTCGCTGGCGACATCGTTGAGAACGCCTACTGGCAGAAACTCACTGGTCACCAGGGCAAAGGCCCCTACGGCGACCGAAAGAATCGCCAGCCACTGCTGTTTGACGCTCTGTTGATTATGTTCGGGAAGGCCTCTAGGGGCCTGGCTGGCGCTTGGCATGGTGCACGGTTCCAAGGGGGAATGTCGCCTGAAGCAGGCGGAGGAGAGGGGTGAAACGGGAGGCGATTATAGGCGCCAGGCTTGGCGGCCCGACAGGCAGGCCGTTCGATAGTAATCATCACTGAGATCGATAAGACGCGCTGGGCAGAGCGTCTGCTGGGGTCATTGGCTTTGTACTGGCGCGGGTTTCTTTAGTTATTCTCAGGGAGTAGCCTCGGCACAGTGAATCTTTCGAGCCCGATCAGGCTATAGAGCTTATCCAGGCGAAAGAAAGACATAAAAAATTTCACCATCCCAAGAATGTCCATTGCCATGTCCGACGGTTTCCCTCAATTGCCCTCGCTTAACGCGCTACGTGTTTTTGAAGTGGTCGCCCGCCACTTGAACTTCCGTTTAGCTGCCGAGGAACTGGGCGTGACACAAGCTGCAGTGGCTCAGCAGATCCGAGGGCTTGAAGCGAGTCTGGATCTGCGCTTGTTTGAACGTCTTCCTCGGGGCTTGGCGTTGACCGATGCGGGCCTGGGCTACAGCGGCAGCATTCGCAGTGCATTTGCCATGATTGATGAGGCAACTCGCGTACTGAGGCCACAGGCTTCTCATCTGACGATCAGCGTCACCCCCACCTTTGCCTTGAAATGGCTCATTCCCAGACTAGGCAGCTTGGCGCAGAGTCATCCGGACATCGACTTGCGTGTGCTGGCAACAGATCGACTTTCCCACTTCAGCACCGATGGCGTGGATATCGCTGTCCGCTATGGCAAACCGGAATTCGGCGCGGGTTTGAACAGCGAACTGTTGATGGAGCAGCGGATCGTTGCAGTGGCCAGCCCTGGGGTATTTGAAGGTGCCGCCACAGCGGTAAGTTTCGAGCAGTTGCAAGATTTCATCATGCTCCACGATGCTCATGATTTCTGGCCTCAGTTCCTTGCGCACGTGTTCCCGCAGCACGCTCAACCAACAGCCAGAAACCTGCGATTCAACCAGACCTCATTGGCCATTGAGGCGGCCATCAATGGCCAGGGCATAGCACTGGCGAGTTTGGCGTTTGTTAACAGTGACATCGTCGCAGGCAGGCTGGTGCAGGTGTTTGCTCAGCAACTCGCGCTCGATAAGTCGTTTTATCTGGTCTGGCCACGAAAGGTGCAGCAGCCAGAGACGTTAAACGTCGTACGAGCTTGGCTCAAGCATCAGGTTGACGATAGTTAAGCTACTGTCATGGCAAAGTTTGGCTGTCTCCCTGACCCTGCGGGCTACTGCTAAGGTTTCTTTACCTTAGTAGTGACCATTGCAAGATCTGGAGGCAGTATGTCAGTAGAAAAAGTTGCGATTATCACGGCCGGCGGCAGCGGCATGGGCGCGGCAGCAGCACGACGCTTGGCCGCTGATGGCTTCAAGGTTGGCATTTTGTCCTCATCGGGCAAGGGCGAGGCGTTGGCTGCCGAGCTGGGCGGGATCGGGGTAACCGGCAGCAACCAGTCTATTGAAGATCTGCAACGCCTGGTCGACGCTGTCGTTGAGAAATGGGGCCGAATCGATGTCTTGGTCAACAGTGCCGGCCACGGCCCGCGCGCGCCGATCCTGGAGATCAGCGACGATGACTGGAACAAGGGTATGGACACCTACCTGCTCAATGTCATTCGCCCGACTCGCTTGGTGACGCCCTACATGCAGCGTCAGCAGGGCGGAGTAATCATCAACATTTCTAGCGCCTGGGCGTTGGAGCCGAGTGAGCTGTTCCCCACTTCTGCTGTATTTCGAGCGGGGCTGGCCGCGTTCACCAAGATCTTCGCCGACAATTTCGCCGCTGATAACGTCAGGGTCAACAATGTTCTCCCCGGCTGGATCGACAGTCTGCCGGCCACCGAGCAACGCCGCGACAGCGTGCCGCTCAAGCGCTATGGCACTAGCGAAGAGATTGCCGCCACCATCGCGTTTCTTGCCAGCGAAGGCGCTGCCTACATCACTGGCCAGAACATTAAGGTCGATGGCGGTGTGACCCGTAGCGTTTGATCGTTCATAGCCGCAGTGTGCGCTATAGCCGATACCACGCTGGAGGTGTTCCCCGAGGCCGGCCATGACCTCTTCTTGCTTAGGTAGCGATGTCGGTTGATCTCACAACTAAGCACTCAGAGCCCGTTTCAACACTTCGTAGATTTTGCCGTCACCCGATTGAGCAACGTTGAAACGGAGGAAATCTCCCGCAGTCATGGACTGGCTGAACGCATTTCCGGGCGCTAGCACGACACCTTCATTCAAACAGGCCCTGGCCAGCGTTGCTGCATCCTTGCCTTGAGGAAGTTGGCACCAGACGTACATGCCTGCCTGGGGAATCATCCAAGGCTTGATACTAATGGCGTGAAGCCTGGCGACCGTTCTGTCCCTTTCCTCGGCTAACCGAAGGCGAACACTCTCCATGTGTTTTCGGTATCCGCTATCAGTAATGGATTGATGGATTAGCTCCGCAGCCAAGCGTCCACCGCCGAATGTAGTCGCAATTTTGAGGTCGGCCAGGCTCTCGATCCATTCGCCACGAGCCGCGATATAGCCGCATCGAATCGAAGCGGAGATAGTTTTGGAAAAGCTGCCTATCTGAATGACGCGAGAGAGGCCATCGAAGGCAGACAGTCGGGGCGCGGGAGT
Organism: Pseudomonas sp. BP8; assembly: GCF_017875955.1. Classification (GTDB taxonomy): domain Bacteria; phylum Pseudomonadota; class Gammaproteobacteria; order Pseudomonadales; family Pseudomonadaceae; genus Aquipseudomonas. The sequence continues at coordinate 2,913,267 of NZ_JAGINK010000001.1, forward strand.
ATTCTCGAAATCCCCGAAAATGTCGTCCTCGACAATCACCAGGCTAGAGGTGTCGGCCAGCTTTAACAGCCTATGTGCGGTGACCGGAGACAAAGTGGCCCCGGTAGGGTTGTGGATACCGGAATTGGTTATGTACAACCGGGGAGCGTGCTCGAGCAGGGCCGCGCCAAACGCCTCGATGTCTGGGCCTGTCGCCGTGTAGGGTACGCCGACAACCTTCACCCTATGCGCTTTCAATAGTGCGTGAAAGTTGAAATAGCACGGGTCGTCCACCAACACAGTGTTTCCCGGCTCCAGCAGAAAACGGCAAATCAGGTCGATGGCGTGTGTGCCGGACTCAGTGAGCATGATCTGCTCAAGAGGGGCTTCGATCCCCATGCCTGCCAGTCGTCGCGACAAGAATTGCCTGAGGGGCGGATGCCCAAGCGGTGACGCGTACTCGGTGAGTTTCACAGTGTCAGAACGGGCAACGATTCGAAGCGCTTTACGCATGCCGGCCTCGTACATCCAGGATGCAGGAAGCCACCCGCACCCTGGTTTCAACGCATCGCTGGCGGTTTCAAGGGACTGGCGCGAGATCCACAGCGGATCAACTTCACGGTCAAGTCTGGGGCCAAGTTCGGTCAGTGCCAATGGCGCCACAGGCCCCGCTACGTAAAAGCCGGAGGCAGGGCGAGAGCTGAGTACACCCTCTGCCATTAACCGTTCATAGGCCTCAAGCACGGTTGAAACCGACACTTGCATGGTCTGAGCCATTGCGCGGACTGAAGGAATTCGCGCACCTGGCGTGTAGGTTCGAGCGGCTATCCTGGATTGGATCTCACCCATGACACTTCGGATTCGCGTACCGTTGCGGTTCATCGCACCCTCAACTGTGCTGGATTCATAGGCATAACAGTTCGGTTTAATTGTATTGGATTGTACGTGGCCTTGATGAGCCTGTCAGTGATGTACTGCACCCTGACTTGTCGAGGACGTGGCGATGGAAAAATCTACAAGCGGGTGGATCAATGGCTTCATAGGCGTCGCAATCTTCGCGGGCTCGCTGCCGGCAACCCGTGTGGCAGTGACGGCATTCGAACCTACGTTTTTGACATGTGCCAGGGCAACGATTGCCGCCTTGTTGGGCGCGCTTTTTTTGCTCGCGCTACGCCAGCCTCGGCCTAAACGCAGTGACTTGTCTTCATTGGCTATAACAGCGCTTGGCGTCGTCATCGGTTTCCCGCTACTCACGGCACTCGCCCTGCAGCACGTCACTTCCGCTCATTCGATTGTTTTTGTCGGGCTCCTGCCACTCTGCACCGCAGGGTTTGCCGTTCTACGGGGTGGTGAGCGACCTCGGCCACTGTTCTGGGTGTTCTCGCTCATAGGTGCCGGAATAGTCGTTGGCTATGCGTTGATGAATGCAGGAGAGGCATCGGCGGTAGGAGACCTGCTGATGATGGCGGCGGTAGTTGTTTGTGGGTTGGGTTATGCAGAAGGGGCACGCCTGTCGCGAACATTGGGTGGCTGGCAGGTGATCAGTTGGGCATTGCTGGTAGCGTTGCCGTTGATGCTGCTGCTGACTATCACTAATCTCCCGGCGCCTGATGCCTTCGCCAAGGTAAGTGCGCCTGCGTGGTTCAGCTTCGGCTACGTTTCATTGTTCAGCATGCTGATTGGGTTTGTGTTCTGGTACCGAGGGCTGGTTCAGGGTGGCATTGCGGCAGTGGGCCAGTTGCAACTCTTTCAGCCGTTCATGGGGCTTGGACTGGCAGCGTTGCTTCTGCACGAGCACGTCAGCTGGATGATGCTTGTGGTGACGCTGGGTGCTGTCATCTGTGTTGCCGGGGCCAAGAAATACGCCCAGTAGTTGATCGGATGCGATCATCACTGAAGTCGATAAGACGCTCTGGGCAGAGCGTCTGTTGTCGATCGAGAAAGGTTCTCGCGAGTGGGGTTAAGTAGTTCTGGCGAAGCGATGTCAGTTATTGGCTGCCTGACGACGCAGCAACACATCAATAGCCCGGATTGCGAGGGGATACCCGTCAGCGCCCATGCCGCAGATCACAGAATTGGCCACGCCAGACATGATCGAGTGACGGTGCAGTTCGTCCCGGGCATGGATGTTCGACAGGTGCAGCTCAATCAGCGGCGCGTCGTGTAACTTCAATGCATCCAACACCGGAATCGAGTGAAAGGAAAGGCCGGCCGGGTTGATGATAACTGCAGCGCCTTGCTCGAACGCCTCTTGAATCCAGTCGACCATCACGCCTTCGTGGTTGGTTTGGCGAAAGTCGCATATCAGGTCAAGCTCTTGCGCCAGACGCTCACTGCAGTGCCGTATTTGTTCGAGTGTGGTGTGGCCATAGATGTGCGGCTCACGACGACCCAGCATGTTCAGGTTAGGGCCGTTGAGGATGAAGACGGTGCGGTTCATGGTCGTCCTGCTGCGTTATTTGGAAAATAGGGTGGTAGCGCGAGGTTCGGCTGCGTCATCGTTAGCGACGGCGTTCAGGTCGATGCCGCGGGTTTCCCGGCCGATGAGTATCATCGCCAGCGAGATCAGGTTGATCACTGCGCACAGCGTCACCAAAGGCCATGGCGAGTTGTTCGACTGGCTCATCAGCCACACGGCGATCATCGGCATCGGGCCACCGATCACCAGGTTGGCGCCGGTGTAAGCCAGTGCCGAGCCCGAGTAACGGACCTCGGTGGGAAAGGCTTCGGCGAAGGCCACTGGCTGGATACCGCTCTGGAATTGGGTGAAGCCCAGGAACAGCCCCATGATTGCCATGATGGCGGGAACGTTCAGCGTATTAAGGATCGGGAAGTAGACGAACAGGATCAGCAACGTCATGCACGAACCAAATGCCAGCGCCTTTTTGCGGCCCCAGCGATCGGACAGATAACCACCGGCCAGTGCACCGAAAATCGCGCACATGTTAGCCACCATCAGTGACATGAACCCCGTCGACTGGCTGAAACCCAAGTGCTTGGTCAGGTAGCTGAGGGAGAAAATCACGATCAGGTAGAAAAGCGCAGCGGGGGAGCAGAAGAACAACATCAGGCGCAGGATGGTTTTGTAGTGGCTGCTCACCGCGGATTTGAGCGGGCTTTTTTCCTGTTTGGTCGGATTCTTTTTCAAGGCAACGAAGGCCGGTGTTTCATCGACTTTCAGGCGGATGAAGATCGCGACAACCACCAGAACGAAGCTCATCAGGAAGGGAATTCGCCAGCCAAAGCTTTCAAACTGGTCGCTTGAAAGCGTTGCTGCCAGGCCCATCAAGACGCCGTTGGCCAGTATCTGACTGAGCGGTGAGCACAAGCCGAGTAGGCCGGAATAACGCCCGCGACGGTCCGGAGTGGCGTGTTCCAGCGCCATTAATTGCGCGCCGGTGGACTCACCGCCCAAGGCGAAGCCTTGGATGATGCGTAACAGCACCAGCAGGATCGGCGCCCAGATACCCACCTGAGCGTAGGTGGGCAACATCCCCATCAGTACCGAAGCCAGGCCCATCATGCTCACGGTGGCCAGCATCAAGTTGCGGCGGCCGAGCCTGTCACCGAGATAACCGCAGGTAATCGCGCCCAATGGCCGCGCGGCCAGGCCGACACCGAACGTTGCCAGCGAAGCGAGCAGGCCTGCAGTTGGCTCCATGGCCGGGAAAAACAGCTTGGGCAAAATGGTCGCGGACATTGCGCCATACAGGGTGAAGTCGAACCATTCGAGGGCTGTGCCAATGGTCGCGGCGGTCACCGCTTTGCGAGGCATGCGCAAATCCTGAGTCTCGTGACTGGTTGTGCTCATAAGGGTGCTCGTCATTGTTCTTATGGTGTCGGATTACCCATACGCTTGCCTGGAGAATGCCAAGCAATCGTTGAGTCGAGGTAGACGTTAACGCATCCTGTCTGCAGAATAATTATCGAAATTACGATAAATCGATAAGCCGGCCTTATGGGTAGCGATTATGGAACTGCGTCACCTGAAAGCCTTTGTCGTCGCCGCTGACCTGCAGCATTTCAGCCGTGCGGCTGAGCACTTGGGCATTGCGCAGCCGGCGCTCAGTCAATTGATACGAACGCTTGAGTCCGAGCTGGGGCTTGTATTGTTCCGCCGGGCAAACCGCGCAGTGGCATTGACCGCTGCCGGTGAGGCATTTCTGCCTCACGCGCGGCAGTCGATCGAGTCCAGCGAACTGGCAGTAGCCGCGGCTCGGCGTGCCAGGCGAGGGGAGGTGGGGGAAATCAACATCGGCTACCACTCGGCATTATTCGAAGCGAATTTGCCGCAATTGCTTCGGCATTACTTCAGCACCTTCCCCGAGGTCAAAGTGTCGTTGGTCGACGCCGGTATTCGTGCGCAGTTCGACATGTTGCTCGAGCATAAACTTGACCTGGCATTTGCCAGGGTGTTCAAGGATCACCTGCCGGACCGCCTGCGCACCCACCCTTTCAGCCAGTCCCGACTCGTCCTGCTAATCCCGGACAACCATGAACTGGCCGACAGCTTCAGCGCAGATCTGGCGAGCTTGCGCCATGAAAAGTTCGTATTCCTGCAGGACAGCGCCGGCATTGGCCTGACTTCCCATACCCTCCAGGCTTGCCGGCAGAACCAGTTGCATCCGCAGAACATCATGTATGTGCCGTCGCTGATGAGTATTCCCGGTCTGGTGGCCGCCGGCATCGGCCTGAGCATCGTCCCCGAAACCATGACCCGCCTGACCATGCCGGGCATACGCATCGTGCCCTTGGATCACGCGGAAATGGTCAGTGAGCTTTCGCTGATTTCGCGAATTGATGAGCGCTCCAGTGCAGTGCTGCACTTCATCGAAGAGGCTCATGGGTGGGGGTTGCGTCTACCCGAGTTTGCTGACCGATAACGGCATTTTTCACCACCCGGTATCGAATCCCGATCGTCATGGAAAATGCGCGTACACCGTCACAAGCCAAGGTGCTGGTCGATTAGTCGCGCGACGGCTTTGGCATGCGAGTGACCGAGGTCATGGCCGGCCTCGGGGAACACTTCCAGCGTGGCAGCGGGTATCAGTTGTGCCAGCCGCTGGCCAACCGAGATCGGGCTGATCGGGTCCATGCCTCCCCACAACAGCAGTACCGGCAGTTGCAGTTCGTGCAAGCGAGCGGAGAGGTCGGTGCGATCATCCAGGAACCAGCGTGGCAGGTTCGGGTTATCTGATTCGAACGCCTCGCGCCAGTCCATGGCGCCCAAAGCAGGGAGATTCAAGCCGCCCGAGGTGACGGCCAGGACCAGGTGAGTGACCAGGTCAGGGCGCTCAAGCGCGATGTGCACCGCGACGACGCCGCCCATGGATTGCGCCACCAAGGCCACCGGCCTGTCGATCTCTGCGATCGCGAGAGCGGCGAGATGCTCCAGGCCGGTTACGTTGGGATTGGCGGGCGCATTGCCAAAACCGGGCCAGCCCATGTGTTGAACGGCAATTGACGTTTCGAGGGCTTCGGCGACCGGGTGCCAGAACTGGGTGTTGCCGGAGGCACCGGGAAGGAAAAGAATTTTTTCGGGGGAAGTAGTCACGGCTCGGTCCTTGAGTCAGGGGTGTAGCAACTTAAGGCTACACGCAGCTATGTGCAAATGAGGGTCGCTTAGGCGCGCTAGCTGCCGGTTGTGAACGGCCTCTTTCGACTCAAAGCTGCCGATGATCTTTGTAGGTGATCGCCCAACCATTCGGGCTACGCTGTCGCGAGGAGAACAAAGCCCCTAAATGCGGCGCGTATCCTGTAGGAGCGGGCTTGCCCGCGAACACGGGCGTAGCCCGTGCCAGAGGACTCCTTCTCCAGAGCCGGCCTGTTAGCGGGTCAAGTCCACTCATACAAGATTACTGCTCAGTTCAGCGGCAGCTATGGGTCGATAGCTGCCGTTTGCAGACGCCGCGTTCAACCCAAAGCTGCCGGTCAGCAATGGTAACAAACCACCCCCCCTAATCTTCGTCACACCGCTGCTGCTTCAATCGTTCTGGAGCGCCAGGCAAAAGCCAACACCATCAGCAACCCCAGAGCAGCCATCGCCGCTCCGGCCAGGGAAATCGCTGGATAACCCAGACCGGCGTTGATCACCGCTCCACCCAGCGCTGCGCCAATAGCGTTGCCAAAATTGAAGGCGCCAATGTTCACCGCGGAGGCAAGATTGGGCGCGTCCTTCGCTGCTTCCATGACGCGCATCTGTAGCGGCGGCACCAGGGCGAAACTGGCGATACCCCATACCAGGATGGCCAGAGCAGCCGGCACCGGCCAACGCATCAGCAGGGTGAACGCCAGCAAGACGAGAATCAGAACGCTTAGCGAGACGATCAAGGTGCGATCTATCGAGCGGTCGGCGGCCTTGCCGCCCCACACATTGCCCAGCGTCAACCCCACACCAAAAAGCACCAGCATGGCGGTGATGTAGACGGTGGAACCATTGGTCTCGCTGCTGAGGATCGGCGCGATGTAGGTGAAGACGGTAAACATTGCGCTAGATCCGACTACGGTCAGGGCCAGCGCGCCCAGCACCGGACCACGCCCCAGTACCCGAATTTCGGCCATTACACCGACGCTTTGCGGCGCCTTCAGGTTAGGCAGGGCGAACCACAACGCGGCCATGGTCACTACGCCGAGGCCGGTAATTCCCCAGAAAGCGGTGCGCCAACCGAACAGCTCGCCAAACCAGGCGGCCAGCGGCACGCCGCCGATGGTCGCCAGGGTCAGGCCCATGAACATCGCCGCAACCGCCCCGGCACGTTTCTCCGGGGCGACCACGCTGGCGGCGACGATCGAGCCAACGCCAAAAAATGCACCATGGTTCAGAGAGGTCACCACCCTGGCGACCATGAGGCTGTAGTAATCGGTGGCCAGGGCTGACATCAGATTACCCAGGGTGAAAATCGCCATGAGCCCGATCAGCAGATAGCGCCGGGGAATCCTGCCGGTGGTCAGGGTCATCAGCGGTGCGCCGAGCAATACGCCCAGCGCATAAGCACTGACCAGCAAACCGGCGGCGGGAATGGAAACGCCCAGATCCGCAGCGATACCCGGCAACATGCCCATGGGGGCGAATTCTGTTACGCCGATGCCGAAGGCACCGATGGCGAGCGCGACAAGTGGTGGATTGATACGCATGGAAGGCTCCTTATCTATGCCGCTAATGCTACGATCCAGCCTTTTCAGGCGGTAGATAGCATTTTTGGCAATCACCTTTGCGCAGGAGTCACAAGTGGATTTCAACGGCAGGTCAGGTGAAATGAGCGTGTTCACCACCGTGGCGCAGGAGGGCAGCCTGTCGGCCGCCGCGCGTGCACTGGGCCTGACACCCTCGGCAGTCAGTCGGATCATCGCGCGTACCGAGCAACGTCTTGGTACCCGCCTGCTGTTGCGCACCACTCGAGCGATCACCTTCACTGCCGAAGGCGAAGCGTTCCTGCGCGGCGCCCGGCGTATCCTGGCCGACATGGACGAGGTCGAAGAAGCCATCGCCGACCAAGGCGTACCCAGGGGGCGATTGCGGGTCAGTGCCGCCCTTGGCCATGGACGGCTGGCCATCGTTCCCTTGGTCGCAGCATTCAGCGCCCGTTACCCGAACATCGTCGTCGACCTCACTCTCGGCGACGAAGTGGTCGACATTCTCGGCGGGCAAGCCGACGTCGCGGTCCGCTTTGGCCATCTGCCCGACAGCCCGCTGACCGCGCGCAGGATCGGCGACACCGGCCAGGTAGTGGTGGCATCGCCCGAGTATCTGCAGCGCCACGGCATCCCCCAGGAACCGGAAGACCTGCTACAGCACAACTGCCTGCGCTTCAACTTCCGGCGTGCCGAGCCCAACTGGCCGTTCATCCGAGATGGAAAAGACTTTTCCCTAAAGGTCAGCGGCAACATCGAATGCAGCAGTGGTGAAGCGCTGGCACAACTCGCGCGTGTAAGTGCCGGCATTGCACGTATCGGTGAGTTCAGCGTGAGCGGAGATCTGCAGCGCGGCGACTTGATTCCCCTGTTGGAAGCCTGGAACCCCGGGGACCAGGAACCGATTCATGCGGTGTTCGTCGGCGGGCCGGCAATGCCGGCGCGGGTGCGATTGTTCGTGGACTTCTTGCTGGAACATCACCGGATGTAAGCGGAGGCGCAAGCTGATATTTCCGGGTACTCGTGATGTTGAAGTGACCAAGGCATTTTTAGGTGCACTATCAATAGGTGGTTTGCCTTACTGGAACAATCTCAAGCTCTGGTAGTGATGGGGCGTCCGCACGTCTTAAATGGCCGTCGTGAAAGACCGTTTTTGGCCGATTCCGGCCCTTCGTGAAGGGCTGCGATGAGTCAAAAACGGCCTTTCGCGAGTCGCTGGTTTCGGCCCATAGCTGCCGATGATCTTTGCAGTTGATCGCCCAACCATTCGGGCTACGCTGTCGCGAGGAGAACAAAGCCCCTAAATGCGGCGCGTATCCTGTAGGAGCGGGCTTGCCCCGCGAACATGGGCGTAGCCCGTGCCAGAAGGCTCCTTCTCTAGAGCCGGCCTGTTAGCGGGTCAAGTCCACTCACACAAGATTACTGCTCAGTTCAGCGGCAGCTATCGGTCGAAAGCAGGCACTCTGCGACCGTCCGCTATCGACCCATAGCTGCCCCTCACCAAGTATCGTTTTCAATGGTTGGACTCTCTACAAAATCAGAATAGATTCGGGCCTTGCATAGCGACGTTCGAGACCAGGCCCCACTATCCGACCAGAGGCGGACCTCTAATGTTTGTGAGAGAATTCAGATTAGGTTAATCAAGCTAGAACGGACTCTCTTGAATGGAATTGAATCGCCCAACTGCCTACGACATCGCATGTCACTTCTGCGTCAGCCGCATTACCAGCGCGACTATTCCTGCCACTCGCCTCAGCAATATCCTCGAAACAATGTTTCGTGGGAGTACGCTCACTGCACTATCACGGACCTACCTACAGCAGCAGAATCTCACCGAACTCCATCAACTGGCGACCGGCCAGATCACATATGAGGCCTTCATCGCAGCTTTAGATCCAGCATTAGTAGCCTCCGAACAGGCTGCAAAAATAGAACACCAAACCAAGAATGCGGACCGCTTAGCCCAGGAAGCCGAATGGCCTGTGGAGTGCCGGCGCAAGGGAGAAGCGGCAGCGGCCGCCCGTATTGCCCGCGCCGTTCGAAAAAGCGAGCAGGTGGCACACTACAGTAGTGAGCGTGAGGCTGCTGAAACAGCTCGCATCGACCGTGAAACCGAGTGGGCGGTGCAGTGCAAGCGTAATCGTGAGGCTGCCGAAGCATCATTCAAGGCTCGCATGAGCAAACCCGGTTACATCGCTCCTACTCCCTATGACATTGCCCGGCACTACCGTGTGAGCCACCTCCCTAGTGCGGTTACATCGCCGCTTAGCAATATCCTTAATGCCCTCTATCAAGGGCGTCCGCTAGCAGCGGCCTATCTCAACTACCTTAAGATCAAGGGACCCGCCCGCCTGTATGCATTGGCTATTGGCCAAGCCATCTACGAGTCCTATATTTCAGGCATCGATGCAGACGAAGTAGCACGGAAAAACGCCTACGCAGCTCGCCTTAAACAGGCCGAAGCACAAAGAGTCCGTCATGAGGCTGCCGAAGTCGCCCGCATTGCCCGCGAAAGCGATCCTGCGTACGTGCTGCGTAGGAAATACGGGTTTTTCGCCATCGATGAGTCTTTGATGCCACGGATGATGGACGTCCTCCAGAACGTCGACTGCGGCAACCGAGTGGTCCCTGACGATTTCGTTTGGCTCAATACTGAGGCCAAAAAGTATTTTATTGGGGAACTGCGGAGGGCCTACCACCTGCGCGAGGCCGAGTTCTGCGGCAATGAGTACCGCCGCACCCAAGACCCATGGAACGCAATCAACGCCAGTGCCCACTATCGAAAGTGCGATCAGCCAACGTCAGCACTCGAACTACTCGCCAGTGTGCCGGTCATTCAACTCAAACACCCCAGGATCCACTCAGCCTTGTGCACCACCCGCGGTGGCGTCATGCGCGACCTGGGGCGGTGTGACGAAGCTCTTCAGCTCGGCAAGCAGGGGCATGAGTTACAGCCGCAAGACTTCCGTCCATGCACTTTGCTAGGCGCATTGTGCATGGAGCTTGGTAACTTTGGGAAAGGCCATGACTGGTACGCCAAGGCTGAGCGGCGCGGTGCCAGCAAACAGGGCATCGACGCCGAACTACGTGGCATCTTCCTTAGGCTGGACAAGGCTACGCGGGAAGCTATGAGGGTGTATTTGCTGGCAACAGATCCCAACCGCTACCGCTGGGTGAGTGACAAGAAGTCTTACCGGAAATCGACGTCGGTTTTGTAGACAAAGCCAAACGTCCGTTTTGGGTCGAAAGCGGTTACTCGTGAAGGGCAGCTTCCGACCCATTGCGGTCATTCCACCTGAGACGATGAGCTGGATGGCGTATACCAGTGAACTCTGGAGTCGATATGAACGTGTTTTTGCTTCTGAGGTGTGAAGGGGCTGTCGAGTGTGCCCAGTGCAATCGAAACCCAATCGTAACCGTCCGGCGAACTCACCTTCCGAACTCCAGCTTTAAGGGCGATGGTGTCCGCGTATTTTTAAGCGGACGCGATCGCCCTTATCGCCAGGATTTCCATGCGCCAACGAAGCTCTTATCCGAAACCGTTCAAAGCCCAAGTCGTTCAGGAATGCCTGCAACCTGGGGCCACTGTCTCAAGTGTCGCCATCAGCCACGGCATCAATGCCAACGTCATCCGAAAATGGATGCCGCTCTATCGAGACCAGCCCGCAGCGACTTCACTACCGGCATTCGTCCCGCTAAAAGCCGTACCTAAACGGCCAGCCGAAGCGTCAGTGATCATCGAGTTGCCCATGGCCGGCCAAGTGATCACAGTGAAATGGCCAACCTCAGATCCCGAGGGCTGCGCGCAATTTATCCGGGCTGTCGCTCAATGATCCGCATCGATGCAATCTGGCTGGCCACCGAGCCGATGGATATGCGCGCCGGCACCGAAACCGCATTAGCCCGGGTGATCGCAGTGTTCGGTGCGGCGAAGCCGCACTGCGCTTATCTGTTCGCCAATCGTCGGGCTAACCGGATGAAAGTACTGGTGCACGATGGCGTGGGCGTCTGGCTTGCGGCGCGGCGACTGAACCAAGGCAAGTTTCACTGGCCCGGAATTCGCCACGGCTGCGAGGTCGAACTCGACAGCGAACAACTCCAGGCGTTGGTACTGGGTTTGCCGTGGCAGCGAGTCGGTACGGGTGGCGTGATCAGCATGCTGTAATCGCCGGCCATTTGACCGGTCTGCTTGTCGTCGTTTCGGGCCTGCTCTGGCACAGTCGGCGGCATGACTTTCTCGCCCAACCTCGACCAGATGACCCCGGAACAGCTCCGTGCCTTGGCGGCACAGGCGCTGCAGTTGCAGTCCAAAGTCGAGGCGATGAGCAGGAAGATCCAGAACGATGAAATCCTCATCGAACAGTTCAAGTTCGAAATCGCCCTGCTCAAGCGCCACAAGTTTGCTAAGCGCAGCGAGCAAATCAGCCCGGCGCAAGGCAGCTTGCTGGATGACCTGCTCGACACAGACCTTGAAGCTATCGAAGCAGAACTGAAACAGCTCCTTCCAGCTTCGCCACAAGCCGAGCCACGGCAATCTCCGAAACGTGCGCCATTGCCGCCGCAGTTTCCACGCACAGTGATTCGTCACGAACCCGAAGAGACTCAGTGCGCCTGTGGCTGCCAACTTCAGCGCATCGGCGAAGACGTCAGCGAGAAGCTGGATTACACGCCGGGCGTGTTCACTGTCGAGCAACATGTGCGTGGCAAATGGGCCTGCCGTCAGTGCGAGATACTGATGCAGGCGCCGGTGCCGGCGCAGGTTATCGACACAGGCTTGTTGGCCCACGTGATGATGGCGAAGTTTGCCGACCACTTGCCGCTGTACCGGTAGGAGAAAATCTTTGGCCGCGCGGGGCTGGCAATCGCTCGTTCGACCCTTGCCCAGTGGGTCGGACAAACCGGTGTGCGGCTCCAGCCGCTGGTCGATGCACTGCGTGAAGCCGTTCTGAACCAGGGCGTGATTCACGCTGATGAAACGCCGGTGCAAATGCTTGCGCCGGGCGAGAAGAAAACCCACCGAGCCTATGTCTGGGCCTACAGCACGACGCCGTTTTCGGCGCTCAAGGCGGTGGTCTACGACTTCAGCCCAAGCCGTGCTGGCGAACACGCGCGTAACTTCCTGGGCGACTGGAACGGCAAGCTCGTTTGCGATGACTTCGCTGGCTATAAAGCTGGTTTTGAGCAAGGCATCACTGAGATCGGCTGCATGGCCCACGCCCGTCGCAAGTTTTTCGATCTGCATGTGGCGAACAAAAGTCAGCTAGCCGAACAGGCGTTGCACTCGATCAGCGGCCTGTACGAGGTGGAACGCCAGGCGCGGGACATGAGTGATGAAGATCGCTGGCGAATACGTCAGGAAATGGCGGTACCGATCAGTAAAAAATTGCATGACTGGATGTTGGCCCAGCGCGACCTGGTGCCCAACGGATCAGCCACGGCCAAAGCCCTCGACTACAGCCTGAAACGCTGGGTAGCGCTGACGCGCTACCTGGACGATGGTGCTGTGCCCATCGACAACAACCAAGTTGAAAACCAGATACGGCCATGGGCACTCGGGCGCTCGAACTGGTTATTTGCCGGGTCGTTGCGCAGCGGCAAACGAGCAGCTGCAATCATGAGCCTGATCCAATCGGCGCGCATGAATGGGCATGATCCGTATGCCTATCTCAAAGATGTACTGACGCGGTTGCCGACGCAACGGGCCAGTGAGATCGGGCAACTGTTACCGCATCAGTGGGTGTCTGCCTAACTTACGCAAGGTGAGTTGGGCGGACGCTTACACCCAATCGGTAAATTCACCTTGGGAACGTGACCAGAACAAAGTCGAGCCACACCGCGCGCAGAATTCGCGAAGCACCGATTCTGAAGAAGAATATCTGGTGATGTGTCCGGCCCCGTTGAGTATCCGTAGTGCGCTACGGGGCACGCTTCCATATGAAGCGAATGCTGCCCCGTGACCTTTGCGGCATTGAGCGCAGTGACAATGACTCACTGCTTTTGGCGTCGTCAGAAGCTCGTAACGGATTGCTGTGCAAAGGCAGCTTCCCTGGTAAACCTCTGTCATGCGTTCGTCCCTGTCGCTTGAAAAGACCCCAGCTTAACCACCTGAATCTGATCAGTCGAACGCCCGCTTCTGGCCGATTCCGGCCCTTCGTGAAGGGCTGCAATGGGTCAAAAACGGCCTTTCGCGAGTCGCTGGTTTCGACCCATAGCTGCCGATGATCTTTGTAAGTGATCGCCCAACCATTCGGGCTACGCTGTCGCGAGGAGAACAAAGCCCCTAAATGCGGCGCGTATCCTGTAGGAGCGGGCTTGCCCCGCGAACACGGGCTTAGCCCGTGCCAGAAGACTCCTTCTCCAGAGCCGGCCTGTTAGCGGGTCAAGTCGACTCACACAAGATTACTGCTCAGTTCAGCGGCAGCTATGGGTCGAAGCAGTCATTCTGCGACCGGCCGCTTTCGACCCATAGCTGCCTCTCGCGAAGGGCTGCAACTGGCCAATAGCAATCGCTTTGCGGTGAGTCCGGGATACAGTGTTCATGCTTTTCGCAATCTGTTGATCAAGCCGAGGTCAAGGCGATCTGCCAGCGATCCATAGTAGCATCTGTTTTTAACAGTATTTGAGACTGACTTAATCATCCCCTTCTAAAACTGCCAGGTCTTAAAGTCCGTTCTTGCCGAACCTGGCAGCACCGTCCGCGAACGCGACAGGCAATCCTACCTACCTTTGGACTGGGGGCTCTGTGTCAGAATGATGTGAAAAGGTAGCTTGCGATCAACCGCGTCTCATCGATGTCGCGCAGATCATCGCTGCGAAATGTTGCATTGCGAAGCCTTATAGAAAATCCTTTTAGCTTCCCTTGAAACGCATAGTTCACTTCCACGTCACGCTCCCATTCTTTGTCGGCACCAACCTTCTTCAATCCGTCTCCATGAATGTAGGCCGTGAAGAAACTGAGTCCCGGAACCCCGAGTGCAGCAAAGTCATAGCCATAGCGAAGCTGCCAGCTACGCTCGCCTGCGCTCCCGAAGTCGTGATACTGCACATAGTTGGGAAGGTAGGGGTTATTGATGTAGGCAAACCCGGTCGATCCCTGCATGACCTGGTACGTCGCCATTACGCTGTGGCCATTATTCATTGAGTAGTTGAACGAGGCCGCATAGGCTCGGTTATCGACATCACCAGCGTTGGCGGCACCGATGTCGCTGCTCGCAAAAGCACGCAGATCGGTAGTGAGGTTACCGTTTCCTAGTGGCATGCTGTGAACCAAGCCAACATATTGTTGACGATAAACGTCATCCAGCTCTCCATAGAAATAACTGGCGTTCAGCTGAGGCGTGATTTTATAAGTGGCTCCCCCGAGTCGATAAAAATCACCGATCCCAGTTGCACGATAGCGGCCATCTTTCACGGCGAGGGTGATGTCCTTCAAGTCCGTAGAGTCTGGGGTAATGGTCTGGTCGAACTGCGCGAGGTTGAGAGTCAATCGATCAATATCTGTCGAGGTGACTTGGAACCCCTGAAATGTCTGCGGCGTCAATCTACTATTGTTGTACTGGAGAATAGGGTATTTGGGCAGTGACATGCCGTATCGAATAGTGGTGTCTAATACTTTGGCTTTCACGCCGTACCCAGCCTTTGAATACTCGTCTACTGCTTCGCCAGAATCGTTTCTTGGAAGCAGCCCACTACCTGAACGATCAGGGCTAGAGTCCAGCCTATACCCTGCAAAGATCAATGCGTCCGCCCCGAAGCCAACCGGGCCTGATGTATAACCAGACTCATAGTTAAGTAAAAACCCTTGAGCCCACTCTTCTCTTTTCGATACCCCGGTGCCTTCTCGGAAGTCTCCATTGTAATAAAGGTTTCGGGCCTCCAGTCGGATTTTGCTGCCCTCAATAAAACCTTCCGCAAAAGTGTTGCTGGTCGCGAGAATCAAAGGAATGACAATTGAGCATGAGAGAGTACGATTCATTTTTATTATTGTCCTGACGCAAAGGGCCGCTGCTCGGCCTAAGGCCGAACAGGGGCATATTTTTATTGTATTAGTTTGAGGCCTTATTTCTTGATGCTGAGTTCTTGTGCAAGCTTTTCGCGGTCCAGTTCTTTCTCCCATGCGGAGACGACCAGCGCTGCCACACCGTTGCCAACCAGGTTGGTCATGGCAAGGCCAGTCCCCATGAAACGGTGGATACCAAGGATAAGTACCATGCCTGCTACAGGAACAACCGGCACGACCATGAGTGTGCTGGTCAGCATCACGAACGCAGCGCCCGATACGCCACTGGCGCCTTTCGATGTCAGCATTGCCACCACCACCAGCGTCAATTGCTGGCTGAGGGACAGCTCGATATTCAGGGCTTGAGCAATGAAAAGGACTGCCATCGTCAGGTATATATTGGTGCCATCCAGGTTGAACGAGTACCCCGTCGGGATGACCAGTCCTACGACTGGTTTGGAACAGCCCAAACGCTCCATTTTTTCCATGATTTGAGGCAGTACCACTTCTGAGGAACTGGTGCCGAGCACCACCAGTAGCTCTTCCTTGATGTAAGCGATGAATCGCAGAATGCTAAATCCGCAAACCTTGGCCACTGCACCGAGAATGACGATTACGAAAAGCGCGCACAGGATGTAGAAACTGCCGACCAGCTTCATGAGAGGCAGCAAGGCGCCAACCCCATAGGTGCCTACGGTGAAAGCAATCGCACCAAACGCACCTACGGCAGAGAGCTTGGCGATGATGTGGACGATCCGGAAGAAAACCCCTGACAAACCTTCGATGATGTCGTAGACCGGCTTTCCCTTTGCACCCATCGCCGAGAGTGCGCATCCAAAAAGGACAGACACCAGCAGGATGCAGAGCACATTCCCTTCGGCGAAAGCTTGGACAAATGTTGAGGGGATAATCCCCATCAGAAACTCAACCATGTGCATGTGTTGAGCCTTTTCGGCGAACCCAGTTACAGCTGAGGCGTCCAGAGAGTTCACATCTACGTTGAAGCCTCCGCCGGGGTTGAAAAGGTGACCCCCAATCAAGCCGATGATGAGGGACACCGTGGAGATGACTTCAAAGTAGAGCAGGGCCTTGCCACCAACGCGACCCACTTTCTTCAGATCTCGCATCCCAGCGATACCGCTTACCACCGTGCAGAAAACGACTGGGCCGATAATCATCTTGATCAGCTTGATGAAGGCATCGCCCAGAGGTTTTAGGTCAGCGGCGAATGTAGGCCAGAAGTGACCGACCACGACGCCAGCAATGATTCCGAGTAGAACTTGGAAGTACATCGCTTTGTAGAAGGGCGGTTTGGTTTTCACCACGGAGGGTGATGTAGCTTCGGCCTGAGCAGACGCAGGGCTGGAGTTCATAGCTATTCTCACTGAAATCTTATTGTTGGAAGAATGGTCGAGCGTTGTTGCTTAGCGTCCGTATAGCTTCAGGGGATTTTCTACCAACAGCTTCTGGCGCCTCTCTGGATCCGTACAGAATCTGAACATCAGATCCACCAATCCGCCGTCGTTTGGCATGTCCTTAGAGATGTTTGGATGTGGCCAGTCAGTACCCCACAGAACTCTATTCGGAGCGATCTCAATAAGCCGCTCTGCAAAAGGTATCGCATCCTCGAACGGTCGACGACCTGCGGAGACCCGTTCTGCACCGCAGACCTTCACCCAGGCCAATGGGTTTTCCATCAGTTGTTGGAGCGCGTGGAATGGCTTCTGGTCGATGCCATCCTGGGCTTTGACTCGGCCCATGTGGTCGATGATGAAAGGTACCGGGATCCGCGCAAGCCGATCTGCGTAGGTGAGGATGTCTTGGGCGTCCAGGTGCAGAACCACGTGCCATCCAAGATCTGCAAGACGATCTACAGTGCTGTCGAAAACATCGAGATCGGGGGCTCCGCCCAGGTGAGCCACGAAGTTGAAACGAACCCCACGAACACCGCCGGCATCAAGGGCTGCCAGTTGTTCATCAGATTCGGTGCCATTCACGATGGCTACACCCCGATACCGCCCCTCACTGCGAGCAATTGTGTCGAGCATGGCGCGATTGTCGGTGCCGTGGCAGCTGGCCTGGACGATTACGCCACGGCTGAAACCGAGGTGATCGTGCAAAGACCGCAAAGTTTCGAAAGGGGCATCTGGAGGCGTATAGCTGCGGTCTTCTGCGTAAGGGAAAACCGAGGCGGGCCCAAACACATGGCAATGTGCGTCCCATGCGCCTTCTGGCAGCTTTTGCAGGGGGATGGTGGGGTGTGGATCTGGAGCGAGGCAAGATTTCATCTCGTATCCTGGTTAGTCGTTGTTAGTGGAATCGATAGCCCGATGGTGGGCGTCTTCCAGCCTCTCAACAACTCGACCCTCGCTCTAGCAGTTATGCTGTTTTTGCATGCGCCAGGCTAAGGTATGCAAACCTCACGCACGAGCGCCATCGTTTGTTCTGCGAGACGGGAGAGCGGTCTCTGCTCGAATGTGGCTAGGAATAGATGGGTCTGAATGGTGGGATCGACAATCTGGGCGGCTTTGAGACCTTCCAATTGGCCGTTGCTGTTAACCAGCGCGGAACGAAACAGCACTCCATAGCCCATGTCGAGATCAATCAGCTCCAGCAGGGACGGGATGCTGTCTATCTCCAGAGATATGTCGAGCTGAACCTCGTGGCGTCTAGCTTCAGTCTCGATCAAGCGCCGAATTGAAATGAGGCTCACTCGGGGTAATGAGCGGAAACTTGCCCAAATCCTTCATCGGGACTGTGGTTGGGAGATCGGAATGCTGGCTCCCGATGAGCATCAATGGCTCAGAATGTAGGTGCTCGTATTGCAGCTGCGCATTCTGTCCAGGGTTGAAAAGCAGCGCAAAATCCAGCCGCCCCAAGAGCAGCCACTCGCGCACCGAGTGAGTAAGACCTTCTTTGATGCCTAGGATGCAATTAGGGAAGCGCTTGCGAAATGCCGTTACCAACGCCACGGTATCGCGCCGAGAAATGCTGGGCGGGAGGCCAATGACGACTTTGCCGGACAGGGTATCACGCTGTTCGCGTAGGTCTTCTCGCGCTACCTGAACCTGTCTGAGAATGCCCTTACCGTGTTCGAAGAGTCGCTGGCCGGAACCGGTTAGTAATACCCCACGTCCATTACGCATCAGTAGATGCTCCTGGAGTTCGACCTCAAGCTGGCGAACCTGTCGACTTACGACAGACTGCGAGATGTTTAGGACAGCTGCGGCTTTGGTGAAACTGCCAAATTCTGCCACCCGTACAAAGCATTCCAGTTGTTTGAGATCCATGGGGCTCAACTCAAAGACCTGATCTTACCCTTTTTCGAGGGCTTCACTTTGCTGGGCGGCTGAGCTGCCATAGAGGGTGTCGAACAATGCACTCCAACTGAAGGGTTCCAGCGTCAAATATTCGATGTCCGCTTCAGCCATTGAGTCTATAAGCCCTCGCTGTGTGCTCACTATCGCTCTACTCATGTAAGCGGCAACACCTACATCGCTGACTGTCTTTGCAACCTCTTTCATCTCCTCTGATCGGCGTAGCCCGTGCTCTGCCACACGACTGATCAGGTAGTGAGGGAGATCACTGTTCCATCCCATACTTGGAAAGCTTTTGTGCAGCGATGTGAGAACTTCATCCTCCGCATCGTACTGGCGAGCAGCACTTAAGCATTCCGTCGTAAGAGCCTCTAAGCCCTTAATCATGATGCTTCGACACATCTTGATTGCTGACGCCACGCCAATGGTGTTGGCGACCACGCGGGTGTTCATGCCAAGAGCGTTCAGTTGAGAGCAGACCTCATCGGACCGTGTGCCGCCCAGCAGTATGGGTGTGAGGAGTCGTTGCGGAGGAACGGGCGCCACGACGGCGGCATCGACGTAATCAATTCCGTATTGGGTCATAACGGCTTCTGCCAACTGCTTGGTTGCAGGTGCAATGGAGTTTATATCTATGAACAACTGCCCCTTCAGCATCAGTGGAGCCGCATCCTGTGCGACCCTCAGGGCACTGTCGGCGGTCACGGCAGAAATGACCCACTCCCCGCGCGATAGGGCAAGGGCAGCGCTATCGCAGACGGTCACGCCGCAGCGTTGCCCTTTGTCTAGTAGGGCTGGTCGTTTTTTCGGGTCATCGTGCAATCGATCATAGGTGAAAACTTCTATGCCAGCGGCAGCAAGGTCTTGCCCTAGGATGCCACCAGCTTCACCGAAGCCGATCAAGGTAAGGGTTTTGATCATTTTGTAGTTACCGATGGCCAGATTGAGGCAGGAATTAGCACATGTCCGTCAAAGAGCAATCGAGCCGTACGCAGTAGTCCACAGCCTGCGATCTTGTCTTCTCGCATGCGAAGCTCAACGGAGAATTCTCCAGTTGGATGTTCTACGGATATTCTCACGTGATCATCGGGCTCGACGCTAGCGACGCTTGAAGCAACCGTGCCCTCAAGGCGACAAGCTGTTGCGACACTGACCGCGCCGAATACACCGATGGATGTGTGGCAGCGGTGGGGAATGAATGTGCGGCTGCTGATCGCGCCGCCATCACGCGCAGCCGCGATCAAAGACATCTTGGGTACGGTTCGGCTGCTAACGTCACCGAGATTCATCAGCTTCCCGGCTTGTAGTCTGATGGACTCAAGCTTCGATTTAAGCTCGGTATCAGCGTCTAGTTCCTCAGGGCTTTCGTATCCTGTGCGGCCGAGATCGGCTGCCCTTACCAGGACTACGGGCATGCCGTTATCAATGCATGTCACCTCTATACCATCGACTTGGTCAACTGCGTTTCCTGTCGGAAGCAGAGCCCCACAGCTGGAACCGGCGATGTCCTGGAATTCGACGATCAGAGGAGCACTGGTACCCGGAACACCATCGATTCTAGCCTCTCCGTCATATTCAACTCGACCGTCAACCGTCTGGACTTGAGCGATTGCGGTTTGGCCCGTATTAGCCATGAAGATGCGTACGGGCGTGATCGAATCATGTGCTGTTATCAAGCCCCGCTCGATGGCGAACGGGCCTACACCTGCCAGGATATTTCCGCAGTTTTGGCCGTAATCTACCTTGGCTTCTTCAACTGAAACCTGGGCGAACAAGTAGTCCACATCAGCGTCGGGACGATTAGAAGGGCTGATAATCGCCACCTTGCTAGTGAGCGAGTTCGCGCCACCGATGCCATCAATCTGGCGTGAATCAGGAGAGCCCATGGCAGCAAGTAATACCCGGTCTCGCGCCTCACCTTCGGGGGGCAACTCGCTAGCGAGGAAAAACGCGCCTTTAGAGGTGCCGCCGCGAACCAACAGACAAGGAATTCGAGTCTGGCTCATGGCGTCACCCATCCAGATCGCTGAGCGAGTCGTAGTAGACCAATCCGCGATCAGCCAGCTTTTGGCGCATGTTGTAAATATCGAGGCCTAATTCACCTGCGGCGAGACGCAATCGCTTTTGCTCCTCCAGCTCAGCACGTTTGAGGCTGGTATCGACCACTTCCCTAATGTCCTGACGTCTGACGATCACAACACCGTCATCATCTGCAACCACTACGTCTCCAGGCTCAACTAACTGGCCAGCGCAGACTATCGGAGTATTCACCGAGCCAATCGTCTCTTTCACCGTTCCTTGGGCATGCACGGCACGTGACCAGACCTTGAAACCCATTTCCCTGAGCGTTCGTGTATCCCGTACGCCAGCATCAATCACCAGACCTCTCACTCCCCGAGCTTGTAAGGAGGTTGCGAGCAGATCACCGAAGTAGCCATCAGTGCATGGGGAGGATGTCCCCACGACCAAGATATCTCCCGGCTGACACTGTTCTACCGCGACGTGAAACATCCAGTTGTCGCCGGGGGCAACCAGTGCCGTCACTGCGGAACCACTAATGCCCTGATTCTGTTGAATGGGACGGATCGCGTTATCGAGCAGCCCCTTCCGGCCTTGGGCCTCATGTACGGTTGCGACGCCGAACTCGTTAAGCGCGTCTATTAGGCCAGCGTCAGCTCGGGAGATATTGCGTATCACAATTCCTGTCTTTCCAATGAGGCTGCTCATCCCAGGTTCTCCGTAACGCGAGGGAAGAGGCTTTCATAGCCCTCTGCGTAGACAATGTTTCGCGAAGAGGCGATACCGACGTTGCGCTTGGCTTGCACACCGCGTTGAAGAGCTACGCGAGTGTAGTACTCCCAGAGGTGTTCCTGACCTGCCATGCACTGAATCGCCGCGTACTTCTTGTCCCACACCTCAGTGATGTCCAGCAGCACGTCAGGTCTCCACTCACACTGCTCAGGCTGGTGTGGCTCAAAGCTATAGACAGGGGGAGCGCCGACGATCTTTTCGCCAGGCTTGTAGCCTTCAGCCTGAGCGATGATGCGGGCTTCCTGTGTGAGGTTCATTGCGAGTGGGTGGTCGTAGTTGTACGGGTCCTTAATTGAATGGCTCAGTACAAACTCCGGCTGAACTCGTCGAAAGACGTCGGCGAGGCGAAACAGGGTTTCCTTGTCTGCGCGCATCGGATAGTCACCAATATCGAAAAACTCGACGCTGGCGCCCAGGATGTCAGCGGCAGCTTGAGCTTCCTCACGACGAGCCGCTTTCACCTTCTCTTCAGTCATCTCACCCTTACGCCACAATTTGGCAGACTCACCGCGTTCGCCGTAGGACAGGCAAACGATGTGTACGGCATATCCCTGTTGGGCATGAAGGGCGATGGCGCCACCTGCGCGCCAAACAAAATCGGCGGAATGTGCACTGACGATCAAGGCTGTTTTTTGTTGTGAGGTGTTCATTTGAGGCTCATCTCATCATGGGGATCGATGGGACATACCGTCGCATACGTGTACCTTAAGCAGATAATGCCTTCCTCCTCTCTAGGTATGCATTTTACTTATTGGGATGGCCGCGTCATTCTACGAGATCCCGACGAGCGATGAGAGTGCGAACTCATGACACCCCCTGTTTCTCCTAGCCTGATGCAGATCCGAGCATTCTTGTACGTGGTTGAGACCGGGAGCATCTCTAAAGCAGCTGCGGCCTTGTTCCGCGCTCAATCTGCTGTTACTCGATCAATCATTTCGCTTGAGTCGTCTTTGGGCGTACCTATATTTGAGCGCAATGCGAGTGGAATGCGACTGACTCGGCAAGGCGCTTCAATTCTCCCTCGGGCCAAACGCGCGGTGGCCGAACTGCTTTATGTCCCGCAGGTTCTCGGTAGGACGAAGGAAGGGTCGGGGGAACCGCTTTATTTGTTCCAGAATCGGCGTCTTGAGATATTTGCTCGGCTTTGCGAAACCCAAAACATGCAAACCGCAGCCATGACGCTCGGTATTTCTCAACCGGCAATAAGCGCTGCGATAAAGATTTTAGAGCAAGGCTGTGGCGTTAGTCTTTTCGAGCGCACGCCTCAAGGTCTGCTGCCAACCAGGATGGCGTCCGTAGTTCTGCTTCACGCCCGACGTGCGTTGAATGAACTACGTCATTTGGACGCAGATATCACTTTCTTGGATGGCATTGTGAGAGGCACTGTGCATGTTGGTGCACTGCCATTGGGGCGGACTCATATTCTTCCACAAGCTATTGTGCGCCTCACCGGTCGCCATCCCGGACTTTCCATTGTGACGAACGAGAGCCCGTTTGATCTATTGGCTAGCGAATTACGGTCAGGCGATGTGGATTTCGTCTTAGGTGCTTTACGCTCATCTTCCTATGGTTCTGACT
The DNA here is from genome assembly GCF_017875955.1 of Pseudomonas sp. BP8. GTDB lineage: Bacteria > Pseudomonadota > Gammaproteobacteria > Pseudomonadales > Pseudomonadaceae > Aquipseudomonas. The sequence goes on from NZ_JAGINK010000001.1 coordinate 2,936,082, forward strand.
TACGAGGCGAAGAACTGATGCGGGAAAATCTGGTGATCTTGATGCGTCGTGGTCACCCATGGGCAGGCCGGCCAGTTACGCCGGAAATGCTCGCTTCTGCAAAATGGGTACTCCCAAGATCTGGCTCACCGGCACGTGATCTGCTTTCAGCATTTTTTGTACACATAGGTATAAGCTCGCCGCCGCCCGTGGTGGAAACAGGTGACCTTGCGATACTTCGGGGAGTGCTGTTGAGCTCTGACATGCTCGCAGCCGTTTCTGCCCATCAACTTCAGTATGAGATCAACAGCAAAGATCTCGTTCCTGTGCCTTTGGTTTTGAAACACACATCAAGGCCCATAGGTCTTACTTATCGGGCTGCCGCACTCCAATCCCCGGCGGCGCACGCCCTCATGGAAATGATCCGGCAAGTGGTTTCAGAAATGAATGCAGGATAGAGGCTGCGATATTCCTATCGGTGCCCAGATCTCAAATAGGGGAAACTTGCATTAAAGCAAGCATTAGCGCACTTGCGGCAATCTTGAGAGGCAGCTTTCGACCCAAAGCTGCCGCTGAGCTGAGCAGTAATCTTGTGTGAGTGGACTTGACCCGCTAACAGACCGGCTCTGGAGAAGGAGTCTTCTGGCACGGGCTAAGCCCGTGTTCGCGGGGCAAGCCCGCTCCTACAGGATACGCGCCGCATTTAGGGGCTTTGTTCTCCTCGCGACAGCGTAGCCCGAATGGTTGGGCGATCACCTACAAAGATCATCGGCAGCTATGGGTCGAAAGCAGCCATTCACAACTGCCTGCATTCGACCCATAGCTGCCATTGCCAAAGTACTCTTCTTGCTCATTTTCCGAAGCCGGCGCGAACTCTGTGGGAACGGCTTTATCCGCGAAGCAGGCAACGCGGAGGATGGCACGGGCTTCGCCCGTGTTCGCGGGCACGCCTGCTCCCAAAGTGATCGCGCAAACTCTGAGATTTTCAACAAGACAGTGTTCCCACAAAATCTCAGTTGTATGCGTGACAGTGCAGCCATGAGGGAGAGGGCTGTTGTGGCCTGCCGAAGAACATTCGAGCGCCGCCAGCAGGCAAGCATGCAAACTGTACTTGCGCTGCGCTCGACGAAACGCGACCCGGTGCCTAGCTCGCGGGCAAGAGGATCACGAAGTTCTTTTTCATGTTTTCCAGCACGGTCCATTTACCCTTGGCGCCCGGTTCGATAATGAACGTGTCGCCAGCGGCCAGTGTGATGGGAGCGCAACCCTCAAGCTCGATGACGCAGCATCCACTCAGGACATGGCAGAACTCCCAAACTTTGTAGTCGATGCGCCACGCTCCGGTGCTGGCTTCCCATTCTCCGGAAATGCGACCTCGCTGTTCATCGTGATAGTACTTGGAAGTCAGCGTACGAGGGGTGCCTTCCACGACCTCTTCAAAAAAGGGAAGGTCGCGCACCGGTTGGATATCCAGTTCGCGGAACACGGTCAGTTTATTGTTCATGGTTTTTCTCGAGCACGTTGTGGGTAGGGCGATACATCAAATAGGCTTCACCGGTTACGCCCAGCATCGGGTGCGGAACGATCTGGCAGGTTTTAACAATTTCAAAACCGTGACGTTCATAGAAGCGGCGTGCACCGTGGTTTTCTGCATAATCGATCAGGCATAGCCCATCCAGGCCAGAGTCCTCAGCGCGCTGCTGGGCGTGGCGAAGAAACTGGACGCCCAACCCCTGGCTGCGCCAGGCCTCATCCAGCGCCAGGCTGGATATGTACAAGGTGTCGGGTATTTCCATGTCGGAATAAGGCGCGAGGACCGGGTCTGTCTCGACACGCCCGTCAGCGGGCTCGCGCAAGGCATAGCTATGCATCATGCCGATGACGTGGCCTTCGAAAGTGGCCATCAGGCAGTTCTTGTAGGAAAAGTCGCCATGTTCCCTGGCATAGCGAGAGGCACCGACACTGAGCAATGCCTCGCCAGGTGCGGCAAGTTTGCTCCATATGTAATCGGCCATGCCCTCCGATGTCAGTTGAAAGAAGCGCGCAATAGCGTGCGCGTCCGAGGCTTGAGCGGGTCTGAAGTCGACAGGCATGTACTGTGCTCCCTTGGGATCGGGTGGTTAGTTTTCAAGGATTACGCCTTTGACAGGGTGGCAGGGTAGGCGGGTTGAACGGTTCCCATCATGCTCTGGGCGAACACCTTCGGCACGGCGTGCGACGTTAACCCGACCCGATAGCTGCTGCTGAACTGAGCAGTAATCTTGTGTGAGCGGACTTGACCGCTAACAGGCAGGTTCTGGAGAAGGGGGCTTCTGGCACGGGCTACGCCCGTGTTCGCGGGGCAAGCCCGCTCCTACAGGATACGCGCCGCATTAACGGGCTTTGTTCTCCTCGCGACAGCGTAGCCCGAGTGATCTTGTCATTTGCCAAAGCTTAGGGCAGGGTCGATACCACTGACATCTCTGCCAAAGGAGTCACCCCATGTCGACGCTCTATCCCAGTATTGATCCTGAGGGACTGGTCGAGTACTCGGTGGTCTACACCGACCGCTCGCTCAATCACATGTCACAGACATTTCAAGGCGTGATGAAGAACATTTCCAGGACCCTGAAACAGGTCTATGGCGCCCACGCGGTTGCGGTTGTGCCGGGCAGCGGTACATTCGGCATGGAATCGGTAGCGCGACAGTTCGCCACCGGCCAGCAATGCCTGGTGATACGCAACGGCTGGTTCAGTTATCGCTGGAGCCAGATCCTGGATGCGGGCAACATCCCGGCGGCCACCACGGTGCTGAAAGCCCGGCCGGTCGACACGGGGCGCCAGGCTGCCTACGCGCCCCCGCCTCTGGAGGAGGTGCTGGCGGCCATTCAGGCGCACAAGCCTCAGATTGTCTTCGCCCCCCACGTTGAAACTTCATCGGGGATTATCCTGCCCGACGAGTACCTGCGGGCCGTCGGCGACGCCGTGCATGCGGTAGGTGGCCTGTTCGTGCTGGACTGCATCGCCTCCGGCACGCTTTGGGTTGATATGCAAAAGTGCGCAGTCGACCTGCTGATCAGCGCACCGCAGAAAGGCTGGAGCGCCTCCCCATGCTGTGCCCTGGTGATGCTCAGCGCGCTGGCCCTTGAGCGCATCGAGCACACGCAGAGCAGCAGTTTTGCCTGCGACCTGAAAAAGTGGCTGCAGATCATGCAAGCGTACGAGCAGGGCGGACATGCCTACCATGCGACCATGCCCAGCGATTCGCTCGCGCGATTCAACGACGTGATGAACGAGGTGCAAGCCTACGGTTTCGACAAGGTCCGCGGCGAACAACAGGCGCTGGGTGATCGGGTGCGCGCCATGTTGACCGGCAAAGGGTTCAAGAGCGTGGCCGCAGCTGGCTTTCAGGCCCCGGGCGTCGTGGTGAGCTACACCGATGATGCCGAGATCAAGAGCGGGAAGAAATTTGCCGATCACGGCCTGCAAATAGCCGCCGGCGTGCCGTTGCAGTGCGACGAGCCGGCCGACTTCCAGACCTTCCGTATCGGTCTGTTCGGGCTCGAAAAACTGCACAACATCGAGCGCACGGTCAGCACTCTCGAGCAGACACTGGACGAAGTGATGGCGAACTGAGTCATCAACCTCCTGGTGAAGGATAGGGCCGCTGCGGTTGAACTATCCCTGCTGGCGGCCCTGCAGGAATTGCTCTCAGATCGAGCGCTGATTCACACGGGCAGATAGTTGCTCGGCGTTTTCCTTACGCTCCGAATAACGATCCACCAGGAATTCCTGGCGGTCGCGCAGCAAGACGGTGAACTTCACCAGCTCCTCCATGACATCCACCACGCGATCGTAGTACGGGGAAGGTTTCATACGCCCAGCGTCGTCGAACTCCAGGTAGGCCTTGGGTACCGAGGACTGGTTCGGGATGGTGAACATCCTCATCCAGCGGCCCAGTACGCGCAGGTGGTTCACCACATTGAACGATTGCGAGCCGCCACACACCTGCATGACCGCAAGGGTCTTGCCTTGAGTGGGGCGAACCGCGCCCAGTGCCAGGGGGATCCAGTCGATCTGCGCCTTGAACACCGCTGACATCGCACCGTGGCGTTCTGGCGAGCACCAGACCTGGCCTTCGGACCACTGCACCAGGTCACGGAGTTCCTGCACCCTGGGGTGCTCAACAGGTACATCGTCGGGCAGCGGCAGGCCCGATGGATTGAAGATGCGCGTCTCGGCACCGAAGTGCTCCAACAGGCGTGCGGCTTCTTCCACCAGCAAACGACTGAAGGAACGTTCGCGGGTGGATCCATACAGCAACAGGATGCGGGGTTTGTGCGTGCTGGAATGCGTCGCGGCTGGCGGCGTATCGAACAGCGCGAGGTCGAGGTTAGGCAGTTGCTCGGACATTTTTCCTCCTGCTTAAAGGGTGCCGATGCGATCCAGCTCATGCTTGAGCTGATTGCGGTCAAGGTTATTGAAAGGCAGTGCGAAGAAGGCCTGGCAGCGAGACTCGATACGGGCCAGCGTGGCTCGGAACGCAGCGTCTACGGACGCCTCGTCACCTGTGATGTCGGACGGATCCTCCAGCCTCCAGTGCGACTTCAGCGCAGGGCCGAAATATGCTGGGCAGGCTTCGCCGGCAGCCTTGTCGCAAACGGTGATGACGATGTCCGGCGGGTTGCCTTCGAACGCATCGTTGCCCTTGCTGCTCAGCCCCTCAGTTGAGATATGGGCATGTTGCAGGGTGGTCAGACTGCGAGGCAGCACTTGGCCTTTCGGGAAACTGCCAGAACTGATTGCTTCAAAGCCGTGAGGCGCCAGGTGATTAAACATGGCCTCGGAGAGAATGCTGCGGCAGCTGTTGGCCGTGCACATGAACAGGACTCGCATGGAGGGCTCCTCCGCTTCGGGGCGGACGTCAGAGGCTCAGGCGCAATGCCAAAGCCGAAAGAGTGATCAGCAGTACAGGCAGCGTCAGCAGGATGCCGACCCTGAAGTAGTAACCCCAGGTGATGTACATGCCTTTGCGTTCCAGCACATGCAGCCAGAGCAGCGTGGCGAGACTGCGACAGCAACGGCGACAAGCATGAAAATCTCGCGTGGTGAAGATCAGCAGCAGGCGGAGTCTCGAACGGGGCGGCCGTCCATGTTCTTCAGCCGGAGAGAGTTGTCTGCCAGCCATTGCGAGTTGGCCTGCAGGGTCACCTGCAAGATTTCATGCACCCAGGCGGGCAACTCCGGGTTTAGACGGTAATACACCCATTGTCCCTGGCGGCGATCCAACAGCATGCCATTGCTGCGCAGCTGCGCGAGGTGGCGGCTGATCTTGGGTTGGCTGTCGTTCAAAGCGCACATCAGTTCGCAGACGCAGAGCTCTCCCAGACTGGCGATCAGCAGGGTGGCGCGAGCACGGGTCTCGTCGGACAAGCTCTTGAAGACATCAGGAGGGGTGATCATGACAGCACCAATACATATGGAGATCTGAATATACGTATTTCCATATGTTATGCGCAAGCAGTTCTGGGCTGAACGTCTGCTATGGAGCGATTGCGGCCACTCTGCTTCTGACGGGTGTTCAGCGCAGAGCTACTGCGCTAGCAGCGCCACCCCGGCGATCACCTGCTCAGCGATTGTTTTCGTACTGCTCGCCCCATCCACTTTCACAACCGGAACTGCCTGCTGTGCCAGCCACGCCTCGTGCCACGCTCGGTTGCGGCCGTTAAACGTCGGGTCGTCATACTGCGCAGCCCAGGCTCGAAACGCCACATGGATCTCATGCATGTCACCGCCCGGCGCGATTCGATCGCCGAAGCGGGTCCTCTCACGCGCGGCCAGGCGCTGGAGGCGAACGGGCGTTGCTGTGGTGACGAACACAATCACGTCGGCGCTGCTTAGCAGCGCCCCTCCCCATCCTTCAGCAGAACCGGTCAGTACCCAGTCGTTTTCACCCAACGCTTGCTGGATCAGCAAGACGCGCTCTTCGACTGGCCGCTTTGTGGTAAACGGAGGGTTGGTCGGCATCCAGAAAAAGTCATCGACATCAACGTGTCGTAACCCCAGCAGAGGGGAGAGGGTTTGCCCCAGTGTGGTGACGCCTGCGCATGAAGCGCCTGTGATGTAGATGCGCAAGGGTTCCTCCATGGAGATGCTTTGGTTTCAAGGTCGGCACGGTACCTGAAACCCGTCAGGAAGGACATTGGCTGATCAACAATCCCCCCGGCAAGGCCGCTCCCACAGTGATATCGCATGCCTCAAGAGTGGTGAGCGCAGGCCCTGGAACGATGCCGTCCCCCTTGTGGGAGCGGCCTTGTGTCGCGAATGGGCTGCAAAGCAGCCCCAACGTACTCAAGCCAGAGCGCCACGGCCCTGCCCAACCTCGCGATCAACGGCGGTAGTAACGATGATCAGCCTCATAGCGGTGGCGCATGGCCCGGTCATGACGGCGCTCCCAGTCATGCCGGCGCTCCATTTCGCGACGGTGCTGCTCCCGGCGCCATTGCTCCTTGCGCCACTGGTCGCGGCGCCAGTCGCCCCTGCGGTCGTGCCAATGGCGGTCATCGCGGTCGTCATGGGCCAGCAACGTCTCAGGCTGGCTGTCGGCCACGCTCAGCACAGTCGGCCAAGGATTGGCGGCAGCCTCCACTGGCGCCGCGGTGGCAGCGAACTGCGAAGCGACGGCCGGCGCTGGAGCCTGCATCGGCGTGGCTGATGCCGAGCCCATTGCCGCAAACGCGAACAGGCCAAGCAGCAGCTTGCGTTGGACAGTGAAGTTCATGGCGAAGACATCCTCTGCTAGACGATAGAACACGGTTACGTGAAAACCAGGGCGTGATTGAGGCCCCTGTGTGCCTATCCACATAGACCGGTAAATAGAAAAAAGTTCTAGTAACACCCGCACAAATAGCTAACCGCCCTAAAGCGCCATATCGTCAAGCGACGTGAGGTGTAGGCGCATTCCATTGTCCTAGTGGCTCTTTGCGGTGCTCCCCGGCTAATATGGCTAACCTCCCGAAACAGGGTTTAGGCCGGGACATCCCATGCAACACATACCCCCAGACGAAACGATCCGCGCAGCACTGCAGAAGTCGCATGCCAGGCTTCGAAAACAGCATGAGCTGGTGGTCGAATTCGGCGTCGCTTCGCTCACACTCTCTGATCTCGACGAGTTACTTACCCACGCGTGTGCAGTCGTCGCCAAAGGTATGCAAACCCGCTTTGCCAAGGTATTGACCCCGCTCGAAGACCGCGATGAGTTCATCCTGTCCCACGGCGTGGGCTGGGATGACGCTGATATTGGCAGTGCAAGGGTAGGGGGAGACGAGGCCAGCCCGGCGGGCTACGCGATTGCCACCTACCGGCCGGTCATTTCCAATCATCTGGGCCAGGAGCATCGCTTCAGAACCCCCTCGCTGCTCAAGAAATACGGCATCGAGCGGGCTATCAACGTGCCTATTCGCGGGGCTTCCGTGCCCTTCGGCGTGCTTGAGGCAGACAGTGGCGATGGCGATGACTTCATGGAAAGCGACCTGGTGTTCATGGAGGGCATCGCCAACGTCATTTCCATGGCCGTCGAGCGGATGGCTGCCGGGGCTGAAGCGAATCGCCCCAGCCCCTATTCGGAAAGCGTGCTCAACGCCAGCCCGGACTGCGTGAAGATCCTGTCGGCAGACGGCGAAATAGAATTCATGAACGACGCCGGCATGTGCCTCATGCAGCTCGGTGAGCTTGGCCATATTCAAGGGCAGGAGTGGGCACGGCTCTGGCCGGAAGAGTCCAAAGCGGTGGTCAAGGGCGCGATCGAGACGGTCGCGTGCGGGGAGTCAACGCGCTTCGAGGCGTTTTGCCCGACCGCGCAGGGCGAACCGAAGTGGTGGGACGTTACCGTGGCGCCGATCTTCGGCACCGGCGGTGATGTCGACAAGATCATCGCTGTTTCCCGGGATATCACCGAGCGGCATCATCACGAAGCGCAGTTGCTGTCGCTGATTGATGCGCAGCACACCAAGCTCAGCGAAAGCGATTTTTACCTTGAAGAGATCCATCACCGGGTCAAGAACAGCCTGCACCTGGTCAACACCTTGCTGTTGCTTCAGGCCAACCTGGCGGCGGACGAGGCCGTCAAGTTGCAGTTACAGACAGCAGCCGGGCGGGTGGTGACCATCGCCAGCGTGCATGAACGGCTGTACCAGAATGCCGAGACCCAGGAAGTCCTTGCCAGTGATTATCTTGCGGCCTTGCTGGGCGACCTGGGCAAAGCGCTGGCCGACCGCAACATTGTGCTTGAGGCCGACCCGTTCATCTTGCCGCCGGAGCGGATGGCACCGCTTGGCCTGGTGATTTCCGAACTGATCACCAATGCCCTGAAATACGGCAAAGGGACCATTGGCGTTAGCGTCAAGGATGCCCAGGATCACGCGTTGATCACCGTGACCGATGAGGGCGATGGCTTCCCTGAGTCGTACCCCAAGCCCAGTGGTACCGGGCTGGGCATGCGCCTGGTGAAAAGCTACTCCGGCTACGGCAGCACGGCAATTTCAGTGGATCGCGATGTCGAGAAAAGTACCATCAAGGTGCGTTTCAAGCTGTGAGCCGTATCTTCCCCGCCCGGCGTAAATCGTGCCAGTTGCCAAACGATGCTGAGGCCATTGATGAGTCAAGACACTGTGCAGTCCCTCTCCAACAGCGATGACGCGTTCCCCAATGATGCTGCAGAGCGCTTGCAACTGGCATTGGACGCCGGGGCCATCATTGGCACTTGGGTGTGGGACATCCCCAACGACTGCGTCAGGGCCGATGCGCGTTTTGCCCGCTCGTTCGGTCTGCCTGCCGATCAGTGCGTGGCTGGTATCAGCCTGGAGCGGGCCTTTTCGTCGATTCACCCTGACGACCGTGAGCGGGTCGGGGCGGACATCGCCGAGGCCATGAAGCGGGGCGGTGCCTACCGCTGCGAATACCGGGTGCGCCAGAACGACGGCAGCTACCGCTGGGTCGAGGCCAACGGCCGCGCCGAGTTAAACAGCGCAGGCCAGGCCGTACGTTTTCCCGGTGTGCTGATGGACATCGAGTCCCGCCGGGTCGCCGAGGCCGAGCGGGACCGGGTTTCGGCCTTGCTGCGCACCTTTACCGCAGCAGTGCCGGGGGTAGTCTATGCCAAGGACCTCGAAGGGCGAATGCTGGTGGCCAACCACGGCACCACGCAACTGATCGGCAAACCGCCAGCGTTCTATATAGGCAAGACTGACCTTGAATTTCTTGAAGACAAGGACCAGGCCCGTCAGGTAATGGCGACCGACCAGCGCATCATGCACGGTGGTAAAGCCGAGCAGATCGAGGAAGAGGTCAACATGGCCGATGGCTCGGCGGTTACCTGGCTGTCGCTCAAGGCGCCGCTGCTCAACGATGATGGCGAGGTCATCGGGCTGATCGGCTCCTCCATTGATGTGACCGCGCGCAAGAACGCAGAGGCGGCGTTGATGGAATTCAACCACACCCTCGAAGCGCGCATCAGCGACGCGATCGCCGAGCGCGAAGCGGCCCAGGCCGCGCTGCGCCAGGCGCAGAAAATGGAGGCTGTGGGTCAGTTGACCGGCGGTATCGCGCATGACTTCAACAACTTGCTGGCGGGCATCACCGGTAGCCTGGACCTGATCAAGCTGCGCCTCAACCAAGGGCGTATTGCCGACATCGAACGCTACCTCGGCGTCGCCCACAGCGCAGCTCAGCGCGCCGCAGCCTTGACCCACCGCCTGCTGGCGTTTTCCCGGCAGCAGACACTGATACCGGTCCACACCGATGTGAATGCCTTGATCAGTGGCATGGAAGAGCTGATTCAGCGCTCGGTGGGGCCGTCGATCGAGGTCCGGGTCGAACTGGCGGCGGGCTCCAGCACTTGCCTGATCGACCCCGCCCAGGTCGAGAACGCTCTGCTCAACCTGGCCATCAACTCCCGTGATGCCTTGCCCAATGGTGGCAGCATCCAGATCACGACGTTCAACAGCACGCTGGAACCTGGCCCCGACCTGGACCCTGAGCTGAGCCCGGGTAACTACCTGACCATCTGCGTAGCAGACAACGGCGAGGGCATGAGCAGCGAGACTGTGGCCAAGGTCTTCGAGCCGTTTTTCACCACCAAGCCGGTGGGGGCAGGCACGGGGCTTGGGCTGTCGATGATCTATGGTTTTGCCAAGCAGTCGGGTGGCCAGGTGAAAATCCAGTCCGAGCCTGGCAAGGGCACACGTGTGTACCTGCAGCTGCCTTGCCGTGAGGCTGTGGCCGAAGAGCCCGGGCGGTCGTCGCCCAGCCTCGCGCGGCCAGCGCCGACCGCTTCAGGCGAGACGGTGCTGGTGGTCGATGACGAATCGTCGGTGCGCATGTTTGTCAGCGAGACGCTGAGCGGTCTGGGCTATGCGGTGGTCGAGGCGGCAGACAGCCAGACCGGCCTGCAACTGCTGCGCTCGGATATTCGTATTGATTTGCTGGTGACTGATATCGGCCTGCCAGGGGGCATGGATGGCCGGCAGATGGTAGAGGCCGCCCGGCAGTCGAGGCCGGGGCTGGCGGTGCTGTTCATGACAGGTTATGCGCAGCCACTGGCGCCCGATCACGGCCCGTTGCAACCGGCGACCGCGGTGCTGACCAAACCGTTTGCCCTCGACGCGCTGGCAATGCACGTCAACGGGCTACTCAAAGGCGCTGCGGCCCAGGGCAAGCCCTGACACGGCCAGTTGCCGACGCGCGCCCGCAGCTCAGGAGCGCGTGCCGGCTGGGCCTCAGAAGCTGTACTTGAAGCTGGTCATCAGGTTGCGCGGCGCACCGTAGACGCCGTACAGCCCGGACTGGCTGTAGTACTCGCGATCGAACACGTTGTTGAGGTTCAGCGAAGCGCTCAGGTGCTGGTTGATGTCGTAGCGGGCCATCAGGTTGGTGACCGCATAGCTACCCTGGCTGAAGGTATGCAAGTCGGCGCCGACCTTGCTCTGCCAGTTGACCCCGCCACCCACGGTGAGTTTGTCCAGCGGCCCGTGCAGACGGTAGCTGGTGAACGTCTTGACGCTGTTGCGCGGCAGGTTGGTATTGATGCGCTGGTCGTCGGCATCGGTCGTGACCGAATACGCATAGCCGGCCGAGGCCTGCCAGCCTTCGGCGAGCTCGCCGTTGAGCTCCAGCTCGATGCCCTTGGAAGTGGTGTCCTGCTCGGCGCTGTAGACGTTGTCGTGTTGCCAGATGGCCAGGTTGTCCTGCTCGAGCTTGAACACGGCGAGGCTGGAATTGAGCTTGCCATCGAGGTGGCTGCCCTTGATGCCCATCTCGTAGCCAACGCCCTGCATCGGGTCGAGCGGCTGGTCGGCTTCGTCGGTGACCCACGACGCCTGCGGGTTGAAGATCTTGGTGTAGCTGGCGTACACCGACCACGTCTCGTCGAGGTCGTAGACCACCCCGGCATAGGGAATGAACACGCCGCTCTCTTTGCGGTTGACCTGGGTCTCCTGTCCGCCGTACGGACGATCCGAGGTGTCGCGCTTCCAGTCGATGACGCGGCTGCCGAGGATCAGGCTGAGGTCGTCGGTGACGCTGAAACGGGTGGTCAGGTAGGCCGCATACTGGTCCTCGTCAATCGACGACTTGCCGCTCTCGGCGAAGGCCGCTTTGGCCGAGTTGCCGTCCCAGTCGAACAGGTTGTCGATGGTGCCGGCCGGTGAGCCCGCGTAGTCGTAACGCCAGCCGCCCCAGCTTGGCGTGTTCTCCTGGTACTGCGACAAGGTCACGCCGGTGATCAGCTCGTGCTCGCGACCCAACAGGCCGAACGGGCCGGTGACGTACACGTCGAGGTTGTCCTGGCGCGGGGTGCCGGAGAAGCGCACGGGCAGTTGCGTCAGGCCGCTGCCGTCGGGGTTCAGATCGCCCATGGCGAAGTTGAACACCTCGTCGAACTTGTTCTCGGCGTGGGTCAGCTCGATCTTGCCGCTCCAGCCGTTACCCAACTGTTGCTCGATGGAGGTGAAGAAGCTGGTTTGTTCGTGATCGTTGTACGACCAGTCCGGTGCGGCATTCAGCGAGCGGCTGAGGTTGGTGCGCTGGCCGGTGCTGAAGCGCGTAGGCAGGCCGGAACGCAACGGCGAGTCGACGTCGCTGCGCAGGTAGCTGAAGCCCAGGGTCAGCAGGGTGTCTTCGCTGAGGTCGAATTCGGTGATGCCGTAGATCAGCTGCGACTGCTGGTTGTAGCGGTCGATCCAGGCCTTCTCGGTCTTGTAGTCGGCGACGAAGCGGCCGCGCACATTGCCTGATTCGGTCAGCGGCCCGGACACATCGAAGCCGGTGCCATAGCGGTCCCAGTTGCCGGCCTCGCCGGTGATGCTGGCCTGGGTTTCGGCGGTGGGGCGTTTGCGGATCAGGTTGATGGTCGCCGACGGGTTGCCCATGCCGCTGATCAGGCCGGTAGCGCCGCGCACCACTTCGACCCGGTCGTACATCGCCATGCTTTGCGAATAGTTGTCCAGACGCGTGCTGGTGGGCACGCCGTCGATCTCGTAGTTCTGGATGGCGAAGCCACGCGACCAATAGGCGTCGGTCTCTGAGCCGAGGCCATCGCGGATGACGATGATGCCGGGGGTGGCTTCGAGGGCGTCGGTCAGGTTGGTCAGGCGCTGGTCATCCAGACGCTGGCGGGTCATCACCGTCATCGACTGCGGGGTTTCCTGCGGCGTCAGGTTCAAGCGCGTCGAGCTGCTGGACGAGTAAGTGGTGTAGAGCCCGGTGCCCTCGGTGGTAGAACCCGGCGCCTTGCCCGAAATAGACACCGCACTGAGCTCCATGGCGGTGCTGGTGCTGGCCTGCAGCGAGTAGTTGCCGTTGGCGCCGCGGCTGGCCTCAAGGCCGGTGCCAGCGAGCAGGATCGCCAACCCTTGGTCGACGTCAAAGTGACCCTGCAAGCCAGCGGTGCTGCGCCCTTCGGTCAGTGGCGTGGAATACGACAGGAGGATGTGCGCGGTCTGCCCGAAGCGGGTCAGGGCCGGTGCCAGCGGGCCGGCTGGGATGTCGAAGTCCTGCTGCGCCTGTTCGGCTGCCGTGGCCCAGGTTGGCAGCAGCATCAGCGGTGCGGTCGCGCTCATGCAAGCGATGCCTTGCACCACGGCGACGGCAAGTTTGTGCTTGACCGACAGTTGCCAGCCCTGGCGTTTGCGTGCGGTGAAATTCACGAGTTGTTCCCCATTGCATTAAGTGTCTGGGGTTTAAGTCTCGTGAGAAACCGAATCGGACCACCCAAGCGACTATTTATTTTCAGGGTCAGGCCAGGCGCGGCTTCAACGTCACCCAGTAGCGGGTGAAGTGCTGCACATCGAGCTGCAGGGTCTCGGCAACGGCCAGGATGATTTTTTCAGTGTTGTCGAGCGGGAAGGTGCCCGAAACGCGCAGGTCGGCCAAGGCCGGATCGCAGGCCAGATGGCCGCGGCGATAGCGGCTCAACTCCTCCAGGAACTCCGCCAGACGCTGACCCTGAGCTACCAGCATGCCTTGGCTCCAAGCCGGTGCCGCGGGCGACACAGCTTGCCGGGTAACGATCTGCTGGTGGTTGAAGCTGACTTGCTCGCCGGCTTTCAGGGCCAGCGGCTGATGCGCGAACAGGGAGGGTTTGAGCGTCAGCGTGCCTTGATAAACGCTCACCTGGGTCAGCCCGGCAAGCTGCCGCACGCTGAACTGCGCCAGGGCTGATTCGAGTCGACCCTTGGCGCTGTCCACCGTCAGCAAGCGACCCTCGGTCAGGCTCTGCTGGGTGATCAGGATCTCGCCACGAAGCAGTTTGATACGCCGGCTGTCACGCGCGAAGGCCACGTTGATGGCGCTGTCCGTGTTGAGCTGGAGGTCGGTGTCGGCGGCCAGCGCGAGGCGTCGTTGCTCACCGACGTTACTGTGGTAATCGGCGCTCCAGTCTTGTACCAGCGCGGTGTCTTTCAGGTACCAGGCGCCAGCACCCGCCGCCAGCAACAGGCTGAGCTGCTTGAGCGCGCTACGCCGCGACGCGGTTGGGCGCAGGGCGGCGCGGGCGAGGGTGCTCTGGCCGGGGCTGCGCATCTCGCTCATGCGCTGGGCGAAGACCTCGGCGCGTCGCCAGGCGTGTTCGTGTGCCGGGTGGGCCTGGCGCCAGGTCATCCAGGCGGCCAGGGTCGCTTCGCTGACGTCGTGCTCTTGCAGTTCGAGCAGCCATTGCATGGCTTGCTCGGCCACCTCGGCCGAGATCTGCGGGGTGGTGGCGCCGTTCATGGCAGGTCCAGGCTGTCGTCGAGCATGATGCACAGCGCTCCCGCCTTGGCGATGTAGCGCTTGACCGTGGTGATGGAAACGTTAAGCCGCGCGGCAATCTCCCCGTGCCCCAGGCCATCTACCTGCGACAACAGGAAGGCCTCGCGCACCGGGCGCTCGAGGCCGTCGAGGGCCGCGTCGAGGACGATCAGTGTTTCCAGCAGTATGGCCTGGGTTTCCAGGCTGGGCGCCACCTGCTCAGGCATCGCCGCGAGCGCCTCGAGGTAGGCGCGCTCAAGTTTTTGCCGACGGTAGTGATTGGACAGCACGCTCTGTGCAACCTTTACCAGAAACGTGCGTGGGGCATGCAGTTGCGGCACCTGCTCTTTGGCCAGCAGCCGCATGAAAGTGTCCTGTGCGAGGTCCGCGGCGCTTTGCGAGCAATTGAGCCGGTGCCGTAGCCAGTTCTTTAGCCAGCTGTGCTGCTGGCGATAGAGCAGGGCCACGTCGCACACACGTGTGTCGGAAGTTGGAAGCATGGGGGTGGATGCACCGGATGAGTAAATATCGCAAACGATAATGCTTATCATATATACAGGCTGGGCGTGGCTGCAATATGCGCGTGCGGGTATGATCTGCGCCCGGTAAGGAGTGCCCCATGGCCAAAGACATCGACAACCCCTGCGTTTCGCTGTGTCAGCTCAACAGCGAGTTGTGCGTGAGCTGTGGCCGCAGCCGCGAAGAGATCCGCAAATGGCGTGGCATGAAGCGCCCCGAAAAGATGGCCACGGTGCAGCGGGCAGCGACCCGGATGAAGGCTATCGTCAAGAAGAACGCCAAGCGCCAGGCGGTCGATTGAGGTGATGGGTGTTAGTAGCGGCCCTTTCGCGGGGCCATCACAACCCCCTCGGTCACCAGTTGCGCCAGGTAAGGCGGGCGATCTTCCACCACCCAGTCAGGCACTTGGGCATGGGCAAGCGCGCTCGTGGCCAGCAGGGGCCAGAGCAGGAGAGGCAGTTTCATTGACGTCCTTGTCGAGCGGGAGGGGCAGTAGGGGCACGACGTATGAGCCATTCAGTGGCTCGCGTTCAATGCATCATTCTTCGCCGGCAACGGTTGCTGGTTGACTGGCTTCGGCCGCCAGCTTCTCGCGGTCTGCTTTGCTGATGTATTTGGGCTTGCTCTTGGGCGCTAACTTGGCACTGGCCTTTTTTGCGTTAGCTTTTAACAACTGATTGATTTTCTTGCGGCGATTCATGTTTTTTGCCTCTTGCAAAGGTTTAGTCGGCGCGAACAACAGCAACCTTCACCCGAGGCGCAAAGATACCAGTGTTCAGGGCGGTCTCCAATTGTGCTACAGGCTAAAAAGGGTTCTTTGCGGATTGTTGGCTGGCTTTGGAATTGGGGGCTTATCCATTTGATGGGGTGCCTTTTCGGGCCCCTTCCGCCCTTACGGCGGGTCACTTGTGCGCCCGGCATGGGCGCCATCCTGGAGGTGCAAGTCCTCCCGCGAGCTGGCCACAGCGAGCGAAGCGAAGCGCAACTGCAGAAGGGCGACCGACTGTGGGGAGGAAGCGTGGAGCATAAACCTTGAGCCGAGGTACACGAATCGCATCTGAGGCGTATTCGGTCAGGGCGAGCAGCCAAGTGCCTGCGAAGCTCTTGTGGCCTAAAGGCCGGATACGTAAATGCGGCGGTTGTGAGGTGAAGGATGGCGTTCTTACCCGGGGAGATCTCGCCTTGTGTCCGAAAGGACGACGGTGTGAGCCGGAGCGAGAAGTCAGCAGAGGTCGTAGTAGCTGTTTAACAGCGAAGGGCCGAACGAGAAGGAAAGTGGTTTGACATGAAGATACAGCCGGCCGTGCAACAGATGCCTGGTAACTCGGGGCGGGAGTCGACGAAGAGGGGTGAATCCCTGGCGCGCGGCTCCAGCGTTGAAGCTGGCTGTCCGCGACATGATCCAAACCCCACAGATGGAGGGCTGCTGCAAGCAGCCCTGACCAGAGAAAATCTATTGCTTGCACTCAAGCGGGTGCGTTCGAACAAAGGTGTTGCAGGTGTAGACGGTCTCACGATCGACGAAACCGTAGAGCACCTGAAAACGGCGTGGCCGCTGATCCGTCGGCAACTGCTGGCGGGTGAATACCGGCCAGCGCCGGTGCGTAGGGTATTGATCCCAAAGCCGGGCGGTGGCGAGCGTAAGCTCGGTATACCGACGGTCACGGACAGGGTCATCCAGCAGGCGCTGCTGCAGGTCCTCCAGCCTTTGCTGGATCCTGGTTTCAGTGAGCACAGCTATGGTTTTCGCCCCGGTCGCAACGCGCACCAAGCTGTTTTGGCCGCGCAGCAACACATCCATTCGGGGTGTGGAATCGTGGTGGACGTGGACCTTGAGCAGTTTTTCGACTGCGTCCAGCATGACTTGCTGATCGCCCGGCTGAGCAGGACGGTGACTGATCGTGGCGTACTGCGCCTGATCCGTGCCTACCTGAACTGCGGGACGCTGATCGGCCAGGACATAGTGGTGGACCGACAGGGGACGCCGCAAGGCGGTCCGCTTTCACCCCTGTTGGCGAACGTGGTGCTGGATGAGGTGGACAAGGAGCTGGAGCGACGGGGTCATCGCTTCGTCAGGTATGCGGATGATGCCAACGTTTACGTTCGAAGCCCCAAAGCCGGCTTGCGGGTGATGGCACTGCTCCGACGCCTTTACGGTCGTCTTGGGCTGCGGGTGAACGAAGGCAAAAGCGCGGTTGGCAGTGCGTTTGGTCGAAAGTTTCTGGGGTACGGCTTCTGGCTGTCAGCGCAAGGCAAGATCAGACGCTGGGCAACAACCAAGGCGTTACAGACCTTCAAACAACGGATCCGGGGGTTGACCAAACGTAATGGTGGTCGAAGTCTGGAGCAGGTGATTGAGGGGTTGAGACCTTACCTACTGGGCTGGAAAGCGTACTTCGGCTTGTCGCAAACCACCGCGATGTGGAGGCGTTTGGACGGGTGGATACGACGAAGGCTCAGGGCGATCCAGCTCAAGCAATGGAGAACCGGCAGAACGATCTATCGTGAAGTGCGCAAGATGGGCGCCAGCCCCAAGTTGGCTGCACAGACTGCGGCGCAGAGCCATAGGGTATGGCATAACAGTGCCGGCCTGATTCATGGCGTACTGACGGTTGCCTGGTTTGACCGGATGGGGTTACCCCGCCTGATCTGATCTGGAGTTCTCGAACCGCCCGGTGCGGACCCGCATGCCGGGTGGTGTGGCAGGGGCGCGGCTAGAGGGCTGCCCCCTATGCCGATTTTTTCTTGGAAAAAAGTAACCAAAAACCGCTTGCTCCTGCATCCGGCCCCTACGCTGCGCTACGGGGTTCCCTCGCTCCGGTCTTGCTCCGGGAGGACCGCGCTGTACGGCCCATCCTGGGCCTCAGCGCTTTCCGGCCATCCATGGCCTCCACCTCCCTACCCAAGACCTCCACTCGGCCTCCTGAAGTCGCTGTTAGATCAAGAGCAAGATCAACAGCCACTGCAACGGCAGGCGAATCGCTGCGCTCTCGCTTTGTTTGTTTACGAGCGGATTTGTGGGGTGGCTGGCAGGGCTGCGCCCTGCGATTTGCGTTACCAGTACCGGCCTCTTCGCGGGGCAAGCCCGCTCCTACAGGATGGGCGCAAATTTTGAACTCGGCGCAAATCCTGTAGGAGCGGGCTTGCCCCGCGAAGAGGCCCGAATATCCACCACACCTGCCACTATCGAAAACAACGCCAGCCCAGACGCCGCCCGTAAATTCGCGACTTCAGGAGCAAGACCGGAGCGAGGGAACCCGTAGCGCAGCGGAGGGCCGGATGCAGAAGCAGGCGGTTTTTGGTTTCTTTTTTCCAAGAAAAAAAGTGACCCGCCGTAATGGCGGAAGGGGCCAGCAGCACAGCCACATCAAATGGAAAAGCCTGCAGTTCCTAAGCCAGCCCGCCAGCAGATAACCGCCCCCAACAATCCGCGAAAAACCAAAAAAAAGAGGCCCGCAAGGGCCCCGTCGAGGAAAAAGGTACGCCTGCTTATTTCGTCTCTAGCGAGCGCGGCGCCATGAAGTACATCCAGATCAGCGCGAGGAAGTACATCGCCGGGATCATCATGAACAGCACCGAATAGTTGTTCTGGGTGGCAGTCAGCACACTGCCGACAATCTGCGTCATGAACATCCCGCCAATCGCCGCGCACATGCTGCCAAAGCCGAATACCGTACTCACCAGATGCTTGGGCGTGTAATCCATCACCAGGCTCCAGATGTTCGCGGTCCAGGCCTGGTGCGCGCCGACCGCCACGGAAATAGCCAGCACCGCGATCCACAAGCCGCTGGCATGCGCAGCGAAGATCACGCTGACCATGGTGCAAGCGAAGATCAGCATCGAGATCAACCGCGCGCGGATGGCGCGCACGCCGCGGCCGATCAGCCAGGAGGAGAGGATGCCGCCGCCGATGCTGCCGAAGTCTGCGGTGAGCCAGATCAGCATCAGCGGAATGCCCATTTGCGTCACGCTGATGCCCAGGTCGTACTGCTGGTTGAGAAACGGCGGCAGCCAATACAGATAGAACCAGAACACCGGCGCGGTGATCGAGTAGGCCACGGCGAACGCCCAGGTGCCACGCCTACGCAGAATGCGGCTGAGGGGGACGCGTGTCGCTTCCGGTTCGGCGTCTTGCTGGATGTAGTCCAGTTCGCTCTGGCGGACCCGCGGGTGGTCTTCAGGGTTGAAGTACTTCAAGCCCCAGAACACCAGCCACACCAGCCCCAGGCAAGCCATGCCGATGAACGCCGCCTGCCAGCCCCAGACGATCAGGATCAGCGGCAACAGCGCTGGGGTAAGCATGGCGCCGACATTGGTACCGGCGTTGAACAACCCGGTTGCGATGGCGCGTTCGCCGGCAGGGAACCACAGGCGCGTGGTCTTCACGCAGGCCGGATAGTTGGCCGCCTCGGTCAGGCCGAGAATGAACCGGCAGACCATGAAACCCGCCGCCGAGGTGGCCAGGCCATGAGCGCCGGTGGCCAGGCTCCAGAGCAATACCGCGACGAAGAAGGCGCGCTTGACGCCCACTCTGTCGATCAATCGGCCCTGCAGGAGGAAGCCTATGGCGTAGCCGACCTGGAACCAGAAGTTGATGTTGGCGTAGTCCATTGCCGTCCAGCCCATCTCCTTGGCCAGGGTCGGCTGCATGATGCCGAGGGCGGCGCGGTCGATGTAGTTCAAGGTGGTGGCGAAGAACACCAGGGCGAGCATGCCCCAGCGGGTCTTGCCAACGGCGAAGGCTCCGCGAAACTTGTCGCCGATGGAGCTGTGGGGCGTTCGGGGTGCGGCGGTGTTGATCCTGAAATCGGTCATATCACTGTCGTTTTATTGAAATTGTTGTAAGGCGCGGTGTTGCGAGATCGCGGCTGTGCCCAAGGCAGGGAAGGGCCCGCAAGACCCGCGCATGGTGCGCAGTGAATGGATGAGCGTCAATTCAGCAGAGGGGCTTTTTGTTCGATCACCGAACGCTAGCGCTCAGCGGGTGGTCAGCAGCGGGCGAGGCGATCCTCTACAGGGACCGCGCTGTAGCCAAGGCATGCACAGGACCTGTGGGAGCGGCCTTGTGTCGCGAAAGGGCTGCAGAGCAGCCCCGGCATTCTCCAGGCATACGCAACTTCAAAAGGCCTTGAGCACTCCCTTCGCACGCAAAGCACGCAGCCCTGCGAAGAGGCCGGCACCGGCTCACACCGTCGGCATCTCGAACCCGGCAATCTCCCGCCCCAGCTTCACCGCATGCGCATGCAGCACGCGCATCAGATGCAGCGACGCCTGCGACGGCGGCTCGAAGCGCGAGTAGACAAAGCTGATATCGAAGTGAATCTCCTCGGCCAGCGGCACCACCTTCAGCCCGCTGCCCTGGGCCACGAACTCATCGATGATGCTGATGCCCATCCCTTGCTTGACCAGCGCCACCGCTTCATTGGCATTGGTAAACGACAGCAGCGATTCCAACTGCGCGCCCTGGCGTTCGATCTCCTGCGCGAGCAATTTGCCAAACGGCATGTCCGGCCTGAACAGCAGCAACGCTTGTCCCTCGAGTTGCTGCAACGACAGCTGCGCCTGCTGCGCCAGCGCATGCTCGGCCGGCATCACCACCACCATGCGCCCGCGCATGAAAGCGCGCGAATGCAGGTGGTCATGCACCAGCGGCAAGGCGGCGATCGACAGGTCGACCTTCTTCGACAGGATCTGATTGGGCATCTCGTTCATCAACGAGGTCTGCCACTCGATGTTCAGTGACGGTGACTCGCGCTTGAGCTGGGCCAGGGCAATCGGGATGACCACGGTCGACAGCGAGGCACTGCACGAAATGCGCAAATTGCGCTGCGAGCCCGACGCCAGCGACAACGCGCACTCATTGACCACCAGCGCCGCCTGGTACACCCGCTCGACCTCACGAAACAGGATCTGCGCCTCGCCCGTCGGCACCAGACGGTTGTTGATGCGCTCGAACAGCCGGTAGCTCAGGCGCCCTTCGATGTAGGCGATCAACTTGCTCACGGCCGGCTGCGAGACGTAAAGCATCTTTGCCGCAGCGCTGATCGAGCCGGTCAGCATGACCGCGCGAAACACTTCCATATGGCGCAGCTTGAACACCATCGCGGTGGACTCGCTGGCGTCTTGGCCGGGGAGCATGAGCATTACCTTTGGTTATGGTCTTTGATATCTGTGTATGAGCATCGGCACCGGGCCCGCAGTATCGTGAGCCTCAGTCAATCGCCCTGGTGGCGAACAATAACAAGATCTGCAAGCAGGCGCAGTGGCGCCTGCCGGGAGTGCCTCGTGAACATCTTTGACGACCCGAAGATCGATTGCCATAACCATTTGTTTGACCCCGCGCGATTTCCCTATCACCCCAACGCACCCTACGCACCGTCCGGCCAGGAAGTCGCCACGCTGGAGCAGTTCGGCGAAGTGATGGACACCTACGGCGTGCGCCAGGCCCTGCTGGTCGGGCCGAACAGCGGCTATCACACCGACAACCGCTGCCTGTTGCACGCGCTGGCCGTAGGTCAGGGGCGCTTTCGCGGCATCGCGGTGGTCGAGCGCGATATCGCCATCGACCAGTTGGCCGCACTGAAAGAGCAGGGCGTGGTCGGTGTGGCGTTCAACCCAGCGCTGTACGGCATCGAGCACATGGACAACGCCGAGGCCAATTTCGGCAAGCTCGCCGAACTCGGCATGTTCGCCCAGATCCAGGTCTGCGAAGACCAACTGTTGCACCTGCAGGGGCTGCTCGATCGCAACCCGGTGCGGGTGCTGGTCGATCATTGCGGTCGCCCGGATGTCAGCGCCGGCCTGCAGCAGCCGGGCTTCCAGGCGCTGCTCAAGCTGGCGCGTTCAGGCCGTGCCAGCGTCAAGCTTTCGGGCATGCAGAAATTTGCCGCGGCTGAGGCTCTTTACGGGCAGAGCGCGGCCTACGTGCACGCCCTGATCGCCGCGTTTGGCCCGGATGCCTGTGTCTGGGGCTCCGATTGGCCGTTCATTCGCCAGCGTTCGCGTGTTGACTACGGCCCGCTGCTGAAACTGGCCGAGCGCCTGATGCCCGACCCTCAGCTGCGCCGAAAGATCATGTGGGACACCCCACGGCGCTTGTTCGGTTTTATCTGACGCTGCTTCGCCCCTGATGACACGCCAATAATAAGAGACCGACGTCATGACCACAGAGCACAAGCTCAGCCTCGGGGTGTACGACACCCCGGCCCAGCAGACAGCCAAGACCCGCACCCGCTTCATGATCCTCGCGCTGATCTCCGGCGGCACCATGATCAACTACCTCGACCGCAGCGTAATGGGCATCGCCGCGCCCAGCATCAGCGCCGACCTCGGCCTCAACGCGGCGATGATGGGCATCATCTTCTCGGCGTTCTCCTGGACCTACGCCGCCGCGCAGATTCCGGGTGGCATTCTTATCGACCGCCTCGGCACCAAATTCACCTACTGGCTGGCGCTGACCCTGTGGTCGTTGTTCACCGGCCTGCAGGGTTTGGCCCAGGGCTTTTTGTCGCTGCTTGGTTTCCGCTTTTTGGTCGGCATCACCGAAGCGCCGTGCTTCCCGACCAACAGCCGCGTGGTCGCGACCTGGTTCCCGCAGAGCGAGCGTGCCCGCGCGACCAGTATCTATACCTTTGCCGAATACATCGGCCTGGCCTTCCTCACGCCGCTGTTGTTCTGGGTGCTGCATGCCTATGGCTGGCGCTTCCTGCTGATGGCCGTCGGCGCGATGGGCATCCTCTATGGGCTGGTCTGGTGGCGCAAATACCACGAGCCGCATCAGTCCACCACTGCCAACCAGGCGGAGCTGGACTATATCGCCGCAGGCGGCGGGGTGGTCGATGGTGGGCAGAAACCCACTGTCTTCCAATGGTCGCAGATCCCGGCGCTGCTCAAACACCGCAACATGCTCGGCATCTGCCTGGGCCAGTTCGCCTGCAACTCGACCAACGTGTTCTTCCTGACCTGGTTCCCCACCTACCTGGTTACCGAGCGGCACATGCCCTGGCTGAAAGTCGGCTGGGTCGCGGTGCTGCCGTTCATCGCAGCCTCACTGGGTACCTTGGTCGGCGGTTGGCTGTCGGACGCCTTGCTGCGCCGCGGCTACTCGTTGAACGTCGCCCGCAAGCTGCCGGTGATTGCCGGCCTGCTCACCGCGTCGGTGATCGTCCTGGCCAACTACGTGGAATCTGACGCGCTGGTCATCGCCATTCTGTGCATCGCCTACTTTGCCCAAGGCATGTCGGCACTGGCCTGGATGATCGTCTCCGATATCGCCCCCAAGGGCCTGCTCGGCTTGAGCGGCGGCCTGTTCAACCTGTTCGCCAACGCCGCCGGCATCGTCACCCCGTTGACCATCGGCATCATCGTCACCGCCACCGGCTCGTTTGTCTGGGCCCTGGCGTTCGTATCAACCATCACTGCGCTTGGTGCACTGTGCTACCTGTTCATGGTCAGCGACCTGCGTCGCCTGCCAGAAATCAACTGTGTCGAAGAAGGAGCAAAACAATGAGCCAGAACCTGCAAGGGCAGACCGCAATCATCACCGGCGGCATGCGCGGCATTGGCCTGGCCATCGCCCGCCGGCTGCATGCGCAAGGCGCTGATATCGTCATCTGGGACCTTGCCGTCGATGGTTGGGACAGTGTCGAAAACGGCTTTGAGCCGGTACTGCGCCAGTCGGTCGATGTCTCCTCGCTGGCATCGGTTGAAGGCGCTTTTGCCGAGGTGCTCGAGCGGGTCGGCCAGGTCGAGATTCTGGTCAACAACGCCGGCATCAATGGCCCGGTGGTGTCGTCCTGGGAGTACCCCACCGACGCGTGGGACAAGGTCATCGCCATCGACCTCAACGGCGTGTTCTATTGCTGTCGCACCGCCATTCCGCACATGCGTGAGCGCGGCTATGGGCGCATCGTCAACATCGCCTCGATGGCGGGCAAGGATGGCGTGCAGTACATCTCGGCGTACTCGGCGGCCAAGGCCGGGGTGATTGCCTTTACCAAGGCGGCCGCCAAGGAGCTGGCGCAGGATGGCGTGTTGCTCAACTGCGTGGCGCCGGCCATGGTCGAGACGCCGTTGATGGCCGAGATGACCCAACAGCACATCGACGCCAGCAAGGCCAAGATCCCCATGGGGCGCTTCCTCAAGGCAGAAGAGGTGGCCAACATGGTCACCTGGATTGCCGGGCCTGAGTGCAGCTTTACCACCGGCTTTGTGTTCGACCTCAGCGGGGGGAGGGCGACCTATTGAAGGGCTTGGGCGTTGCCCATCTGACGGCCCTTGACCTGGAACCGGTGACGCTGGTGCGGCAGGCGGGCCGGGCAGGGTTCGCCTCTGTGGGCCTGCGCCTGCATCCGGTGATGGACGGTGCGCTAGCGTACCCCATGGCCGTGGGCAGCCAGGTGC
Source organism: Pseudomonas sp. BP8 (assembly GCF_017875955.1). GTDB lineage: Bacteria > Pseudomonadota > Gammaproteobacteria > Pseudomonadales > Pseudomonadaceae > Aquipseudomonas. Next base: position 2,960,244 of record NZ_JAGINK010000001.1, read on the forward strand.
TGCGCGACCTCAAGGCGGTGATGGCGTGGGAAGGCGTCAGGGTCAGCGACATTGAATTCGTGTCGCTGACGCCCGAGGTGGACGTGGCCGGGTCTGAGCCGCTGCTGGCCTCGGGCGCTGAGCTGGGGGCGGTCAGCCTTACCGTTTCAGGGGATGACGCGCAAACCACGCGGCTGTCGCACAACTTCGCTGCGCTGTGCGAGTTGGCGGGCCGCTATGGGCTGCGGGTGGATCTCGAGTTCATGCGTTGGCGTCAGGTGGGCACGCTGCAGCAGGCGCTGGCGGTGCTGGCGGCGGCGGGGCAGGGCAACAGCAGCGTGCTTGTCGACGCGCTGCACCTGTATCGCTCGGGCGGCGATGCGTCGGCAATTGCACAGGTCGACCCACGGCATCTGCGGGCGGTGCAGTTGTGTGATGCGCCGTTGTTGGCGCCGGCTGAAGCGTTGATCATTCAGGAGGCGCGAGAAGGGCGGCTGTTGCCGGGGCAGGGGGCGTTGCCGTTGGCGCAGTTGTTGGCGGTGATGCCCAGCGACGTGGCGGTGAGTGTGGAGATTCCCTCGTCTCGGTTGCAGGGTGAAGAGCGATTGCAGGCGGCTTATGCAGTGACTCGGGACTGGATGGATCGCGCGGGAGTGAGCGGCTTTTGAGCATGCTTCCTACTTAGTCCTACATGGATTAATCCGATTTTCCCTATTCCATGTAGGGCGTTTCCTAATCATCCTTTTACCGCCTTTGCGCCATTGCGATGGTTATCTGGGCACCCTAGTCTCGGTGGGTCGTTGCCAAATCAACGGCCAGGTCTGCAAGCCTGAGTAACATCGAGTATCGTGCTCACCCTCGAGCCGCTGACGCGTTTTCAGTGGTTGTGCTCAATGGTGGCTGCGTACGGGTGGCCTTCGGGCCAGCCGGGTTTTGACCTCGATGTTCTCCGGTCTTGCAGGCCCGTACGTAGCCGCCACCCATTGCTCTGCAAGTCGTGGGTGTGTGGTTGAACGCACATGAACATTGAGGTGTTACCAATGCGTAAAGTCGTACCCGATCCACCCCATTCCAACCGTTCTCCAAGCCCCCTCGAAGACACCCTCGTCCAAGCCTCTGAGTACGCCATGTGCGCGCTGGCGGTGGCCCATCAATCCGTGACCCTGATGCCCAAGACCCCTGGTTCGATAATGATGTTGACCGTCATGCATGAGCTGGAGGGGGTGCGCTCATTGCTGGAATCAGCGTTGACGCAGGTACAACTCAGAAATGAGCCGCAGAGGCACACGTTGCACTAGGCCCCAGCGCGGACAGCGGTGTTGACTGGGCGGGCCTCTTCGCGGGGCAAGCCCGCTCCTACAGGGTTAGCGCTGAACCTGTAGGAGCGGGCTTGCCCCGCGAAGAGGCCGGCACTGACGCCATCAGGTGTCGCACCCGCTTGGTGCAACTATCCTGCCGTGCACTGAGGCTGTGCATCCAACCGCCTCCAATCCCCTAATACTTAGCCAGCTCACGAGTTGGCCCAGCATTTGCTGTCAAATTGCCATCTGAATGTCGCGGATGGGGATATTTATGTCGCTTGCCAGCAATTCCATGCAGTTGTCCTCTAGCGAACAGCGCTGGTTACCGTGGTTCGGCAAAACCGGAAAACTGAGCCTCGGTTGGTCCTGCTGGCTCAATAAATCGACCTACCCGGTCATCGAGCAAACCTTCGAAGCCATTGCCCAGACCCGCGTGCGGCTGCTGCAAAACTGGGCACGCGAGCAATGGGAGCACCTCGCTGAATTGGCCCATGGCCTGCCCGCCGACCTGGCCAATCTCGACAGCGCAATGCTGATCGACAAGCTCAATCACGCAGAAGACTTTTCTGAAATCTTCGTGGTTGATGCCCGCGCCTCTGTCATCGCCTCCACCTGGAACCGACGCAGTGAGCAGCGTCACGAACACACCGCAGCGCTGGCCGAAGGCATGAAGGCGCCGTTTCTCCACGGCCCGTACCGCGATTCACTGACCTTGCAGATCGGCCCGTCGTCGTCGCGTTTTCACGATGAAGTCACCTTGATGTTCTACCAACCCGTCGAGGTCGACGGCAAAGTCATCGGCTGCCTGTGCGGTCGGGTGCCGAACGATGTGCTCGGCGACCTGATCCAGCGTGAAGCGGGGCACATTTACGCTGAGTCGGGTGACAACTACCTGTTCATGGCGCAATCGCGCTTCGACCAGGCGATCCAGCCGGGCACTGCGCTGTCGCGCTCACGCTTCGAGGATGGCACGTTTACCCATGGCGAAAACCTCAAGAGCGGCGTTAACACGCCCTGGAAAACCGTGCGGATCCAGCGCCATACCGAACTGGAACTGCGCTTCACCGACCCCGCCACCCAGCAACTGCACCCCGGGGTGCGAGAAACCATTCGCTGCGGCTCCAATTTGTTCGTGGCCTATCCCGGTTACTCGGACTACCGGCACATCCCGGTAGTCGGCAAGGGCGTCACCTTCCAGCTGCAGGGCTCACCCGACCGCTGGGGGATGATGTGCGAAGCGGACCTGGAGGAGGTGTACCGCCGGCGTTCACTCAGCCACGGCTTGATGAAGCCGTACGTGGCGATCATGGCCGCGCTGTTCGCCGGCAATTACTTGGTCGGGCACTACGCGGGGCTCAGTCAGGGCGTCAACGATGCGATCCAGGCGTTGAGCATGATCGGCGCCACGGCGCTGTTCGGCCTGCTTGGGCCCAAGCGTCTGGCCGCGCGGTTGAACGGCATGACCAATGTCATCCGGACCATCGCCGAAGGCGAGGGCAACCTGCGCCAGCGCCTGGACACCACGGCCATGGCCAACGACGAAAGCGGTGACATGGGCCGCTGGATCAACAGCTTCATCGACCGCCTCGACGCGGTGGTCGGCCAGGTGGTCAAGGCCAGCCGCACGGTGGGCAGCACCAACCAGATGATGCTCGGGCGCAGCCAGCAAGCCAGCGTCACCTCCACTGAGGTGGCCGAGGCGGTGCACCACATGATGATCATCGTCGAAGACCAACTGGGCGAAATCCAGCAAGCTTCGGCCAGTGCCGAGCAGATGAAGCAGGCCATGGACGAAGTGGTCAGCCGCGCCCGCGAGCAGTTTCTGGCGGTGCAGGAAGGCACCCAGTCGATCCGTGACGTGGTCGAGCGCTCGTCCGCCAGCGTGCAACTGCTCGACAGCCGGATGAGCCAGATCGGCAACATCACTGGGCTGATCAGCGACATCACCAACCAGACCAACCTGCTCGCCCTCAATGCCGCCATTGAGGCGGCCCGCGCGGGTGAACATGGGCGTGGCTTTGCCGTGGTGGCTGACGAGGTGCGTAGCCTGGCTTCGCGCACCTCGCGTGCCGCAGACGACATCCGGCACATGGTCGAAGGCCTGCAAAACGAAACCCAGCAGGCGGTCAGCTTCATGCAGGAAGGGGTCAAGGACGTCGATAACAGCCTGCGCCTGGCCGAGGATGCGTCGTCGGAAAACGTCCAGCTGCACCAGGCGGTGGAAAGCATGTTCGCCATCATCCAGCAACTGAACAAGCGCAGCCTGGATTGCGGCAAGACCATCAGCAAGGTCGACCAGTCTTCCCTGCAGATGAGCCAGACCGTGGTGGTGCTGCAAAGCAGTGCGCAATCGGTGAAGGTCAATACCAACAAGCTGCAAAAACTGGTGGGGCAGTTCGAGGTCAGCAGCACGCTTGAGCGGGTGGCAGCCGCCTGACACTCGGGGGAGGGCGTAGCGGCGGTTCGACTCGACCGCCGCCTTGCCTGTCATCAAGCTTGCTAAGCTGCGGAGGACTCAGGTTAAATGAGAGTCATTACTAAACGCCCCTCCTTGTTCGGTTTACCTCATGTCTCGCGCCGACCCCTCGCTCAACCACGCCGTGCAAACGCTCTACGAGGATCACCATTCCTGGCTGTGCGGCTGGCTGCGCAACAAGCTCGGCTGTGTCGAGCATGCGGCAGACCTGGCTCAGGATACGTTTATCCGGGTTCTGACCCAGCGCAAGGCGGCCGAACTCAGAGAGCCGCGCGCCTACCTCAGCACGGTTGCCCGCAGCCTGATGATCGACATGTTTCGCCGGCGGGCGCTGGAGCAGGCCTACCTGGAGACCCTCGCGGCTCGGCCCGAACCGGTCGAGGTTTCCCCTGAATCGCGTCTGCTGATCATCGAAACCCTGCTGGAAATCGACCGTCTGCTCGACGGCCTTGGCGGGCGCACCCGCGAGGTGTTCCTGATGGCACAACTCGATGGCCTGAGCTACGTGGAGATCGCGCGGCGGCTGGATATCTCGCTGACCACCGTGAAAAAACACGCGGTGCGGGCACTGACCCATTGCCTGCTGCTGGCCGAGGAGTGACCCGTGGCTGTCGCTGAAGCATTGGATCGCGGCATCCTCGAAGCGGCCGCCAGTTGGCATGTCGAGTTGCGCTGCACGCCTGACGAGGCCACGCGTGCGGCCCATCAGAGCTGGCTGCTGAGTGATCCACGTCACCTGCAAGCCTGGCAGCGGCTGGCGCGCCTGCAGGACAAGTTCGAGCAGGTCGGCCCAGGCATCGCCCGGCCGACCTTGAGCAGCGCCAGGGCCAAGCGTCGTGAGGTGCTCAAGCTGATGTCGCTATTGCTCGCGGCAGGTGGCGCAGGGAGCTTGGCCTGGACCGGCGGTGGGCTGCCGAGGCTGCTCGCCGACCAACGCACTGCCGTGGGCGAGCACCGTTCGCTGCGCCTGGACGACGGTAGCCGGTTGCACCTGAACACAGCGACGGCCGTCGATGTCCGCTATGACGACCGTGTGCGATCGCTGAATTTGCTCAGCGGTGAAATCCTTGTGGAGACCGCCCAGGACGGGTTGTCGCGGCCGTTTGTCGTGCACACCGCGCAAGGCAGTATCCGCGCCTTGGGCACGCGCTTTATCGTGCGCAGCGACGCCGATAGCAGTTGGGTATGCGTGCTCGAACACGCCGTCGAGGTGCGTAACCAGTCGCTGGCGCTGTCACGGGTCGAGGCGGGTCAGCAACTGCGCTTCCGTGCAGATCAACTGGGCATGGCGCAAGCCGCCGGCGCCGCCCCCGACGCATGGACGCAGGACATGCTGGTGGTCAACGACTGGCGCCTGGCCGACCTTGTCAGTGAACTGCAGCGCTACCGACCAGGCCATCTGGGCTGCGCTGCGGATGTCGGCGAGCTGCGCCTCTCCGGCGCCTTCCACCTCGGCAACACCGACACTATCCTGGAAAACCTCGCGACCACCTTGCCGATACGCATCCGTCACTTCAGCCGTTTCTGGACGCGCGTCGAAGCCGCTTGAGCGGGTGCAGCATTTTTTTCGCTGAAGGGTTATCGATTTTGATTCTTGTTCGACTTTGTAGGTAGAGGCGCACCAGACGCGCTCAATTACTGCCGCAGGGCGAAAGGAAAACGCATGCTCCCCTCCACGAATTGCCAACCCGTCACTCGCAACCGGTTCACCCTCGCTGCCCAAGGCGGCCTGGCCCGCGCGGTCAATCGCGCCGTGCTGGGCATGGCCCTGGCCACGCCGTTTGCCGCTGTGATGATTGCCCAACCGGCTTTCGCCCAGAACCAAGCCGAAGCCGAGTTCAATATCGCGGCTGGCCCGCTGGACGCGGCCCTCACCCAGTTTGCGGCTGCGGCAGGGGTGACGGTGTCGTTCGAGCCTTCATACGTACGCTCGCTGAATTCACCTGGGCTGCACGGTCGCTACAGCAGCGAGGCTGGCCTGCGCCAGTTGCTTGCTGGCAGCAAGCTGCAGGTCCTGCGCTTGGCCAATGGCAGTTACTCGCTGATGCCGGTGGTCGGTGACGCCTCGACGCTGCAACTCGACAGTACCCGTGTCGACGGGCTCGGCCTTGAGTCAGCCTATGGTCCGGTCTCTGGCTATGTCGCCAACCGCAGCGCGACCGGAACCAAGACCGACACGCCGATTCTGGAAATCCCCCAGGCCATCAACGTGATCACCGCCGATCAGGTCCAGGCGCAGGGCGCGCGCAGCCTGACCGAAGCACTGCGCTACACCCCGGGGCTGGGTACGGGTGGTTTTACCGAGCGCAATGCGATTGCCGATGAGATCACCAGCCGCGGCTTTGCCCCGACCCCGCTGTACCTGGACGGCGCCTACCTGCCGTATGCCGGCAGCCTGGGCGGTGCGCCGCAGATCGATCCGTATACCCTGGAGCGGATCGAGGTACTCAAAGGCCCGTCGTCTGTTCTGTACGGGCAGAACCAGCCCGGTGGCCTGATCAACATGGTCTCCAAGCGCCCGACCCGCGAGCAGCGTAGCCAGGTCAAGCTGGGCGCTGGCAGCTATGACCGGGTCAATGCCGGGATCGACACCAGTGGCCCGCTCGATGAGCAGAAGGTCTTCACCTATCGCCTGATCGGCGTTGCCAACAAAGGCAACGAGCAGGTGGCTCATACCCATAGCGAACGCCTGCTGCTGGCGCCCAGCCTGACCTGGGCACCGAATGAAGACACTTCGCTGACCGTGCTGGCGCAGGTCCAGCGCGATGACGGCCTGGCCGATTATCAAGCACTGCCCATGATCGGCTCGCTCAAGCGTGGCCCCACCGGGCAGAAGATCGACCGCGATTTCTTCGCCGGTGATTCGCACTACAACGATTACAAGCGCGACCAGTACATTTTTGGCTACGACTTCAGCCACCGTTTCAACGACGATCTGGCCATGCGCTCCACCGCGCGATACACCGATGTGCGTGACGACTACAAAGGTTTCTACCTGCGCAGTTTTGTCACTGACGCCGACGTGCCGGCCAACACCCAGGCCAATCGGGTCAAGCTCGACTGGCGCCAGCACAACATCACCTACACCCTTGATAACAACCTTGAGTACAAATTCAATACCGGCGCCCTGCAGCACACGGCACTGGCGGGTGTCGACTACCGCCACTTCAACCGCAAGTACGACGGCTACAACGCATACAACGTGCTGCCGGTTGACCTCTATGGCAAGAACAACTACGACACCAGCAGTGTGACGCCCGAGCTGGATACCCGTTGGGACAACACCATTCGCCAGACGGGTGTCTACCTGCAAGACCAGATCAAGCTGGACAACTGGATCCTGACCGTCGGCGGCCGTCAGGACTGGGCCGAAATCGACAACAAGGATCTGCTCGCCGGCAGCATCGAGTCCAAGCGTGACAGCCAGTTCACCGGTCGTATCGGCCTGACCTACGTGACCGAGTTCGGCCTGGCACCTTACGTCAGTTATTCGCAGTCGTTCCTGCCGACCTTGGGTACCGCTGCGCCTGAGCGTGGCGGCAAGGCATTTGATCCGACCGAGGGCGAGCAGTATGAAGTGGGGGTGAAGTACCAGCCGCTGGAAAAAACCTTGGTCACCGCGTCGGTGTTCCAGATCAAGCAGAAGAACGTCCTGACCGGCGACACGGTGTATCAGCAGTACCAGTCGCAAGGGGGAGAAGTGCGTTCGCGTGGGGTTGAGCTGGAGATCAAATCCAGCATCGACAATGTCGATGTGCTGGGCGCGGCGACTTACATCGATTCGTTCTACACCAAGTCGACTTATGGCGATCAGGGCAATCGCAGTGAAGCGCAAGCGCCGGTATCGGCGACGCTGTGGGTCGATTATCACTTCACCCAGGCGATGCTCAATGGCCTGACCTTTGGCGCAGGTGCACGTTATACCGGGCGCAAGCCGGGCGACGCGGCCAACTCCTTCGACGTGCCGGCTTACGCTGTGTATGACACCACCGTGCGCTACGACCTGGGCAAGCTTGACCCGAGCCTGCGTGGTTTGAACGCCAGCCTGAACGTGCAGAACGTGTTTGACCGTGAGTATGTGTCTGACTGCAACTACTCGTTTGGCTGCTACTACGGCAAGGAACGGGTGGCTTCGGTCGAGATGACCTACGACTGGTAACGCCAGGGCTGGACATCGCGGGTGTATGACACCGGCTTCGCCAGTGTTCGCGGGGCAAGCCCGCTCCTACAGGATCGAGGAAACCGCAGCCCTGTAGGAGCGGGCTTGCCCCGCGAACACCGGCACAGCCGGTGCCATCCATCACGCAGTCCGAACCCTGCGTGCAGCCTCCTGCCGTTCGATAAAATCACTGATGTTGTCGACCGCACTGTCCATCAACTGCTGCATGGCATCTTCACTGCTCCAGGCAATGTGCGGGTTGAGCAGGAAGTCATCGCGATCAATCAACGCGAACAGCGGATTGCTCGGATGCAATGGCTCATGCTCGACCACATCCAGCGCCACCCCACCGAGCCGATCATGCAGCAGTGCATCGATCAACGCGGCTTCATTGACAACCCCGCCACGCCCGGTATTGACCACCACCGCATCCGGCTTCATCAACGCCAGTTGCGCAGCATCGATCAGGTTGTAGGTCTGCGGCGTCAACGGGCAGTTGATCGACAGCACATCGCAACTTTTCAGCAGCTCGGCCAGCGGCCGGCAGTCCGCTCCACGGCGCATACCGCCGCGGTCTTCGAACAGCACCTGCATACCGAACGCGCGCGCCAGATGCGCCAGGCGCAGGGCAATCGGCCCGCTGCCGATGATCGCCAGTTGCTTGTCGCGGACATCGCGGATGCGATGGTTGAAGTAGATGTTCTGGTGCGGCGCCTCGCCGGCATGCACCTGGCGCATCAGTCGGGTAAAGGCTGATGGCCGGCGGAACAGCTCGAGGATCATCGCCAGGCTGTGTTCGGCGACGGTATTGGCGGCATAGCCCGGTACGCTCGACACTTCGATGCCATGCGCTTCGCAGTAGTCGACGTCGACGATGTCGCGACCGGTCAGGGCCAGCGAAATCATCTTCAGCTTGGGCAACTGGCGCAGGTGCTCCTCGCGCAGCGGAACGCTGCAGGTCAGTGCAATGGTTGCGTCCTGCAGGTGCTCCAGCACCTGCTCAGGGTGGGTATAGGCGAACTGCTGCCAACTGTGCGCGCGGGTTGGGCGTTTCATCCGGGTCGAAGGCGCCAGGCCTTCGTCATCGAGAAAGACGATCTGTTCAGTCACGATCAAATCCTTATTTCTTCTGCGCCGGCACGTAGCCGGCAGGGGCCATGGCAACCAGCTGACGGGTCACGAAACCGGCGTCCTGATTGTGGTCCTCGAGGGACTCCTTGCGCACCAGCGCATCACGCACCATGTGCGCACCAAAGAAGCGGAACGGCTCCGGCGGCAGCAGTTTCATGCGCTGGTCGACCAGGCCGCAGTTGGCCCACTCGTCGTTGGCATGCTCGACCAGCGACTTGATGATGCGGCTGGCGAACACGGTGGTGGCGACGCCGTTACCCGAGAAGCCGATGCCGTAGGCGATGTTCTGGTGATGGTCGAGGTAGCCGAAATTCGGCAGGCCTTTCATGGCGCGGTCGATCGGGCCAGTCCAGCTACTGACCACCGGCACGCCGGACAGTTGCGGGTACAGCCGACGCATTTCGGCGGTAACCTTGTCGGCCGCTGGCGAGGGTTTTTCGTAGAGGTTGCCGATGCGCCCGGCGTAGGCGAACTGGCCCAGGGGCTTGCCGAACACCACGCGCCCGTCAGGGGTGTTGCGCCAGTAGTTGAGCACGGTGCGCGAGTCGGTCATGCACTCGCCGCCGCTGAAACCGATGGCGTCCAGTTTGGCCTTGACCGGCGCCGTGGCGACCATGTCGCTGGACATGATCGCGATCATCCGGCGCAGTTCCGGGAAGCGTGCGCCCCAGGCGTTCATCGCCAGCACCACACGTGCGGCACGGATGCTGCCGTTTTGCGTGTGCACCACCGGGTTGGCGCCTTGCTCAAGACGAGTGAGTGGAGTTTTCTCGTAGATTTTCACCCCCAGCTTCAGGGCGACGCGGCGCAGGCCACGGGCGAGCATGGCCGGCTGCACGGTGGCAGCGTTCGGGTCATAGATGCCGCCCAGCACCAGCGGTGAGCCAACCCGGCTCTGCATCGTGTGGCGGTCCATGTCCTGGAACGGATTGACGCCCAGGTTGTGCAGGCCTTCGGTGAGCACCCGCCAGGAGTTCATCTGGCGCTGGTTGGTTGCAGTCCACAGCCAACCGGCCTTGCGGTACTGCGCGTCGATGCCGTGTTCTTCGCAGAAGGTGCCGATCTCGTCGATGGCCGACTCGGCGGCTTCGCAGATGCGCCTGGCTTCGACGTCACCGCAGATGGTCCGCACCGACAGGTACTTGCCCCACCAGTTGGTCGCGATACCGCCGTTGCGGCCACTCGCGCCGGCGCCGCAGCGGTCACGTTCGACGATGACGATGTGCTTCTCGGGGTTAGCCTGTTTCAGGCGGATGGCCGACCACAGGCCAAGAAAACCGCCGCCGACGATGCACACATCGGCTTGAATCGATTCCTGCAGGGCAGGGGCCAGATCGCTGTCCAGGTCTAGCGCCTGGGCATACCAGAATCCACGGTACATAAGGGGTGCCTTCGAGCATGTGTTGTCTTGTGCTCACATCATGGGGAGCGCGCAAGGTTGCGCACTATGATGCGGGGGACAATTGATAGAACAACGCTGCAGCGGGATCACATAAATGAAAAAGCTGCCGGGACGGGTGGTCCGACGGCAGATTTTTTGACAGCAGCAGGTCGCGCAATCAGCGCTGGCCGAAGGCCTGGATCTCGATACGGTAATCGGCGCTGGCCAGGGCGGCGCCGACGCATGCGCGCGCCGGTGGTTGATCACCGACCCAGGCGTCATACACCGCGTTCATCGCGGCAAATTCAGCCATGTCCGCCAGCCAGATCTGCACCCGGGTAAGGTGCCGCTTGTCGGCATCCACCTGGGCCAGCCACTGCTCCAGCTGAGCCAGCACGCAGCGGGTCTGCGCCGCGATGTCGCCCGGCGCCAGGGCGACGATGCCGGACGTCTCGATACGCCCGTCCACCAGCACCAGCTGGCTGGCCCGCGGCCCCGGATTGATACGCTCGATCATCCTGGTCTCCTCAGAACAGTACGTAGGTCTTGCGCAGCGGCTCACGGATATCCCAGACCCCCTCGCAGTTCTCCGGGAACAACACCGCATCCCCCGCACGCAGCTCCACCGGCTCGCCACCGTCCGGGGTGAAGATGCACCAGCCGCTGACGATATGGCTGAACTCGCGGTTTTTCAGGTGGCGACGGAACACCCCCGGGCTGCTTTCCCAGACGCCGATACTGGCGCCCACGGCGTCGTCGGTCTGGGCCTGGCCGGTGGCAGCGACGGCAATCGGTTCACCGATCGGCAAGCGTGCCGGGGCGGTTTCGCCCAAGGGAGAGGCGGCGGCGTTGCGGACGACGGTCAGCACTTGGTTCATGCGGAGTTCCTTGTTCTGGAGGCATTGGGCACATCGGCCGGTACTTTTGCACCGCGTCGGTCGCCGTGCATATAACGGTTAGGACCAGTCATTGCACGTGTGGCCGCCGTCTGCCGGTTTTGCCGTCGGGATAATACAAATTGACCGACCCATACAATTCAGCGGGGCGGCGCAGGGATAGAGTCAATCGCGTTCGGTCATAAATATAAGAAGAGGATCGTATGAGCCATACCGATGAAATTCTCTCGGTGAAGAACATTTTCAAGGTTTTCGGACCCAATCCCGACATGGCCATGAAGATGCTCGACGAGGGGGCGGACAAGGATCAGATTTTCAAGAAAACCGGCCATGTGGTGGGTGTGTTCGATGCCAGTTTTTCGGTAAGACGTGGTGAGATATTCGTCATCATGGGCTTGTCCGGGTCGGGCAAGTCGACCATGGTGCGGCTGTTCAATCGGCTCATCGAACCCACCAGTGGCAGCATCCACCTCAACGGCCGGGAAATCACCGGCCTCAGCGACAAGGCCCTGCTCGATGTGCGCCGCAAGGACATGGGCATGGTTTTCCAGTCCTTTGCCTTGATGCCGCACATGAGCGTGCTGGAGAACAGCGCATTCGGCCTGGAAATCTCTGGCGTCAGTGAGCGCGAGCGGCATGCCCGGGCCAGTCAGGCCCTGGCCCAGGTGGGCTTGGCCGGTCACGAACACAGCTACCCGCACCAGCTGTCCGGAGGCATGCAGCAGCGTGTCGGCCTGGCCCGTGCCTTGGCCAACGACCCGACCATCCTGCTCATGGATGAAGCCTTCTCGGCCCTCGACCCGCTGATTCGCAGCGAGATGCAGGGCGAGCTGATCCGCCTGCAGGCTGAACAGCAGCGCACCATCATCTTCATCTCGCACGACATCGAAGAGGCCGTGCGCATCGGCCATCGTATCGCGATCATGGAGGGCGGCCGCGTGGTGCAGATCGGGACGCCGCTGGAGCTGATCCAGCAGCCGGCCAATGAATACGTGCGCGCCTTCTTCAAGGGCTTCGACGTGTCTCGGGTACTCAAGACCAGTGACATGGCCGTGCAAGACCCGACAACGGTCTGCCAGGTCTGCCGTAGAGAGATGGAACTCGCCGACACCCATCACTGAGCGCCCCGCCCCGAAGAGGTAAGCCACGATGTCCGAATTCAGTCTTCTCGACCCGTTCCAGTCCGCCACCATCCCCTTGGGTGACTGGGTGGAAGCTACCCTGAACTACATGGTGCATAACTTCCGGGATGTGTTCCGGGCGATCCGCTGGCCGATCGATCAGGTGCTCAACGGCATTGAGCTGATCCTGCAGAGCATCCCACCGAGCATCGGTATTCTGCTTTCTTCGCTGCTGGGTTGGCAGTTGGCGGGCAAACGCATGGCGCTGTTGTGCTTCGTCACACTGACCCTGCTCGGCCTGATCGGTGTGTGGTCGGAGTCGATGACCACCTTGGCGCTGGTGCTCACGTCGGTGTTCTTCTGCGCGCTGATCGGTATCCCGCTGGGCATCGTCTGCGCGCGCAGCGACCGCCTGGAGCGGGTGATCAGGCCGGTGCTCGATGCCATGCAGACCTTGCCCGCGTTCGTCTACCTGGTGCCGGTGGTGATGCTGTTCGGCATCGGCAACGTGCCCGGGGTGCTGGTGACCATCGTCTTCGCCTTGCCACCGCTGGTGCGCCTGACCAACCTCGGCATCCGCCAGGTGCCTGAGGACAAGATCGAAGCCGCGCGTGCCTTCGGCTGCACCCCGCGGCAGATGCTCACCCGCGTGCAACTGCCGTTGGCCACGTCGACCATCATGGCCGGCCTCAACCAGACCTTGATGCTGTCGCTGTCGATGGTGGTGATCGCCTCGATGATTTCGGTAGGTGGCCTTGGCCAGATGGTCTTGCGTGGCATTGGTCGCCTGGACATGGGCCTGGCCACCGTCGGCGGTTTCGGCCTGGTGCTACTGGCGATCTTCCTGGATCGGCTGACCCAGGCGATGGGCGCCAGGACCAGCGCCGATCCAAGCCTGCGCTGGTATCACACCGGCCCGCTAGGCGTGCTGCTGCGGCTGTTCGGGGCCAAGCAACCTGCCGGGCGGCGCGAGCCCGCCTGAGTTTCACCGTTTGAATCTGCCGCAATCCACACAATAACCACAAAAGGTACGCGAAGATGTGCGAGTCAACATTCACCCGTCATGTGTTGCGAGGTGCCTCGGCCCTTGCCTTGAGTATGCTCTGCCTGGGCGCCAGCGCCTCGGCGGACCGGCCGGGCGAGGGGGTCAAGATAACCCCGGCGTTCCCTACCGTCGATGAAGAGCGGTTCCGTGGCGAGGTGGCCTTGGCCGGCCTGCGAGAGCTGGGTTACAAGGTGCAGACGGCCAAGGAAACCGAATACGCCACCATGGTCCTGGCGGTCGGCTTTGGCGATGCCGACTTCACCGTCAATGCCTGGGACAAGTTGCACGCCAGCTTCTACCAGAAGGCCGGCGGCGATGAAAACATGGTCAAGACCGGCGACATCTTGCCCGGTGTGCTGCAGGGTTATGTGATCGACAAGAAAACCGCTGATCAATACCACATCAAGTACATCACCGACCTGAAAAAGCCAGAGATCGCCAAGCTGTTCGACACCGACGGTGACGGCAAGGCCGACATGACCGGCTGCAACCCGGGCTGGGGTTGCGAGTTGGTGATCGAGCATCAGATGAAGGCCTATGACCTTACCAACGCGATTCACGTCAATCAGGGTTCGTACTTCGCATTGATGGCCGACACCATCAGCCGCTTCAAGGAAGGCAAGCCGGTGTTTTATTACACCTGGGCACCGCAGTGGGTTGCCGGGGTGCTGGTCGAAGGGCGTGACGTGGTCTGGCTGGAGGTGCCCAAGACCGACCTGCCGGGCGGCGACAACACGGTCGACACCCTCTATCAAGGCAAGAACCTTGGTTTTGCCTTGGACAAGGTCCAGGCGCTGGTCAACCGTGACTTTGCTGCGAAGAACCCGGCGGCTGTGAAGTTTCTCTCGCTGATGCAGATACCGGCGGCGGACGAGAGCGCGCAGAACCTGAAGATGCAGCAAGGGGAGAAGTCCGCTGCGGATATCCAGCGGCATGCCAAGGCCTGGATCGCCGCCCATCAGCAGCAGTTCGATGGTTGGGTGAGTGCAGCGCGCGCGGCGGCGGTCCAGGCCAGCAACTGAACTGACCACCGCACTGCCGCTCCTACAGGGTTTAGCTAATCAATCCCAATCACCACAGATAGACGGCTAGAGCGCCAAGCCAGGCGCTTTCGGCCGTTACACAGACTGTGTAGTATTGGCACCGGCCGATGCTGCCTGCCGCTCGCTCCATACTGGAAAGGTGAAAGCATCTCTAAGCTCCAGACCCTTTCGCATCGCTCTTGATAGTCGAGGTTTGGCAACGCGAGCACCATCACGCTTCGACGCCAGGAGACAGCATGTCGACAATCGAACAGGCCAAGCGCATGGCCAAGAGCTTGCGCAGCTCATTAGCGGCTCGCAACCACGAAATCTCTCATGCTTCTGCGCTGGAGATGGTTGCGCAGCAACTCGGCCACAAGGATTGGAACACCGCTTCGGCACTCCTTCCCAGCGAATCTCCCAGCCCTGCCGTTACGCTGGAAAAGGCCATCCCGATTCTGCGAATGTTCGATGAAGCCAAGGCCAGAGAGTTCTATCTGGACTTTCTCGGCTTCAGCATCGAATTCGAGCATCGTTTCGAAGCCGATCTGCCCCTGTACCTCGGGCTCAGCCGGGGTGGTCTGCAGATACACCTGTCGGAACACCATGGCGATGCAAGCCCGGGGACGACGATCTTCGTACCCATGCAAAACATCGAAGCCCTGCGCGACGAACTGATCACCAAGCGCTACGGCTTTGGCCGACCCGACATCGTCGAACAGGGCTGGGGTAAGCTGCTGGAAGTCTACGACCCGTTCGGCAACCGGATCCGCTTCTGTCAAAGCTGATTGGCAGCGGGTTTGCCTGGCACTGACAGACATCTTTGCAGCCCTTTCGCGACACAAGGTGCTCCCACAATGGCTTGAGGCATGCGCGGTCTCTGTGGGAGCGGCCTTGTGTCGCGAAATGAGGGCGCAGCCCTCACCGGCATCACCCCCTAAGCCATGATCAACTCGGTTCGACCAGTCGCGCGGGTTCCAGCGCAACCGCCGGAGCCTGTGCCAGCTCAGCGTTTGTACGCAGGGCACGCAACAGGCTGTAGCTCGCCAGCGTCATGTAGATCGCAATCGGCAGCCCGACGACGATGCTCGCCATCTGGATCGCCAATAGTCCGCCGGCAATGATCAGGCTCGCCGCAATCGCCCCCTCCAGCACGCACCACAGCACGCGCAGCCAGTTTGGTGGGTCGATGCTGCCCACGGCATTGAGCATGCACAGCACCTGGGTGCCGGCGTCGGCCGCGGTGACGAAATGCACCGCCAGCAGCAGGCAGACGACAATGCTCAGAATGCCGCCCAAGGTCTTGCCGTCCAGCCGCTCGAGCAGGGTGAACATCGCCGTGGTGGTTTCCTTGCGCGTCGCTTCGAGAATCGGACCCCCGGCAAACGCACCTGCCGCAGTCTGCTCGGCAACCGGCAGGCTGTTGTAGGCATGCCGAGTGTTCTGCTCATCCTTCAGTGCTGTGCCGCCAAATACCGCCATCCACAGGATGGTCACCAGGGTAGGTACGAACAAGGCGCCGACGACCAGTTCGCGAATGGTTCGGCCGCGGGAGATCCGCGCAATGAACAGGCCCACGAACGGCCCCCAGGTCATCCACCACGGCAGGTAGAACGCGGTCCAGCTGTTCTGCCAGCCACTGTCATGCTGGGTGTCGGTCCACAGGCTCAGGCCGACAATGTTCTGCAGGTAGTCGCCGGTCGATTCAAACAGCAGGTTCATGATGTAGTTGGTCGGCCCAAGCACCAGCACCACCAGCATCAGCCCCAGCGAGATGAACATGTTGACCGTCGACAGGCGTTTCATGCCCCGCGACACGCCGGCGATCAGCGAAATGGAGGCAATCACCGTCACCACGGCAATGATCCCCAGCTTGAACGACAGGCTGACCGGCACGCCGAATACCTGGTTCAGGCCGGTATTGATCTGCTCGACCCCCATGCCCAACGACTGCGACACGCCAAAGGCCGTCACCGCGGCGCCGATGATGTCGACGGTGTGGCCGATCGGGCCGTAGATGCGCTTGCCGATCAGCGGGTAGAGCACCGAACGCAACGCCAGCGGCAGGCCTTCACGGTAGGCGAAGTAGGCCAGACCCAGGCCGATGCTGGTGAAGATGGCCCACGGGTGCAGGCCCCAGTGGAACAGGGTGAGGCGCATGGCCATTGACGCGGCCTCATCGCTCAGGCCAGGGCTGAACGGGTTGTCGGCGTAGTGCAGGACCGGCTCTGCGACCGACCAGAAAATCAGCCCCACGCCCATACCGGCACTGAACAACATGGAAATCCAGGCCGCGAAACTGAACTCGGGCTTCTCATCCGCGCGTCCGAGCTTGAGGCTGCCGTGGCGGCTGAAGGCGATATAGATCAGCAGGCTCAGGACACCGCTGACCAGGGCAATGTAAAACCATTTGAGATTGTTGAGAATGGCGTCGGAGGCGTTCTTGAACACCCCGGTGGCCTGGTCGCCCTGGGTGGCGCACAGCACCACGAAGGCGATCACTATGAGCAGCGACCCGACGGTCACCACGGGGCTCAGGCCCTTGAACAGGCCAGTTTTTGCACGCATCGGCTATTTCCTTTTTATTTTTCAAGGCCGGAAGGTGGAATCGAAAAAAGCGCCCGAAGGCGCTTTGTCAGAGATCGATCACCAGATCTGAAGTCGGGCGACTGCAGCACAGCAGGCGCAGGCCTTTGTCGATTTCCCGCTGGCGGATTCCGCCGTTGTGGTTCATTTCCACAGAGCCTTCGAGCAATGCGGTCTTGCAGGTGCCACAGACACCCTGGCTGCAAGAAGAAGGGACCACCGCACCGGCTTGTTTGGCTGCGCTGAGCACGGTTTGCTGGGCGGTCATGGTGAAGGTCTTGCCCGAGCGCGCCATGCGCACGCTGAAGGTGTCCTGGACCAGCGCGGAGTCGGCGCCTGGTAGCGGTTCGGGCAGCACTTCGGCACTGATGTCGAAGCTCTCCTGGTGGTAGCGGGCCAGGTCGAAACCAGCATTGCCCAGCATCGCCTTGGCGGCATCCATGTAGCCTTTGGGGCCGCAGGTGAACACCGAGCGCTCCATGAAATCGGGGATGCGCTGCTGAAGTTGCTCGATCGACAGGCGCCCGAGCGGGCCTGTCCAGTCAGGCTCATCACCCAGGCCTTCACAAAAGAACAGCGTGCGAAAGCGCGGCATGCTGTGTTCGAGGCGGGCCAGCTCGTCGCGGAAGATGATGTCTTTAGGGGTGCGCGCGCTGTGCACGAAGACGATGTCGAGGTCCGCATGCAGGTCGGCCGCCGCGCGCGTCATCGCCATCAGCGGAGTGATCCCCGAGCCTGCCGAAAGGTACAGCAGCTTGCGTGCAGGGCCCGCCACCGGGGTGAAGACACCCGCAGGGCCGGAGGCGGCCATGGCGTCACCAGCCTTGAGGTTGTCGTGCAGCCAGTTGGAAACGGCGCCGCCGGGTACCCGCTTGACGGTGATCGAGAAGGTGAACGGCCGGGTCGGGCTCGACGACAGGGTGTAGCAGCGCGATACGCTCTGGCCATCGATCCGCGGCGACACGGTGAGGAACTGTCCCGGTTCGTAGGCCAGTGCGTGGTAGTCCGGGCAGTGGAAGGTGAACGTCTTCACGTCGTGGGTTTCGTCGACCACGCTGAGGCATTCGATGCGTTTGCTGGCACCGCTCTCCCACTGGGCGCCGTGCGCTGCCCAATGGTCGGTGTCGGCGAAGCGCTGGTCAGCGCGCAGGCTGGCAATGTTTTCGAATTTAGTCATCGTGGTTAAACCCCATGCGCCGCAAGGCGATTGCTGTACCAGCGCAAGAACTGCTCGACGTAGGGTTCGGTGAACTCGGAGTAGGGGCCTGGAATGTAGCCTGGGTCTTGGGTGCCGCTGTGGGTGATGGCGACCAGGTCGGCATCCTGCCGAGTGGTGGCGACCCAGACTTCGGTCAGGCGTTGCAGGTCATAGTCGACACCTTCGACGGCGTCTTTGCGCACCAGCCACTTGGTCCTCACCAAGGTGCGGTCCGGCGCCAGCGGGATGATCCAGCTGATCATGGCGTGGTCGCTCATGACGTGGGTCCAGGCATTGTTGCCCCACAGGTGGGTGTCGCCCAGATCCTTGCGGGTGATATTGCCGAGCAGTTTGCTGCAGGCCACCTTGGTGTCGAGGGTCTGCGATTCGCCGCTGCCGGCAATGATCATGCGTTGGGTGCGGAACTGGGTCGGCGCGTGGTCATCCAGGTGTTCGACGGTTTCATAAAGATGGCCATCATTGGCCCAATCGGCTTCGATACCGGCTTTGCGCGTCTGATAAGCGTCATACGAGGCGAGTTGCTCTGGCGTCATTTCTTCAAAACTGACGCCCAGGTCTTCCGACTGATAAGACACCAACAGTTCAGGGTGGGTGCCGTGGCAGTGATAGCACTCACGGTTATTTTCCATGACCAACTTCCAGTTGCCGTTCTCTACATAGTCGAGTTCGTAGGCAATCTTGGTATTGGTCAGGTCGTAGGGGGCAAAGCGCGCACCCATGACCTCTTCCTGAACGGCGATATCTTCCGGTGGGTTATCACTCAGGCAAACAAATACATGGGTGCCGATAACTTTGCAGTGTACCGGGATCAGGCTGCGGCATTTGGGGTCGAACGCCTTGCCCATGTGCGCGGCATGTTTGAGGCTACCGTCGAGGTCGTAGGTCCACTGGTGGTAGGGGCATACCAGCATGCCAACGGTGGACTTGCCGGCTGGCTTGAGGCGGGCGCCGCGGTGCCGGCAGACGTTGCGGTAGGCGCGAATCTGCTCATCGTCATCGCGCAAGACCATGATCGAGGACTTGCCGATGTCGGTGGTGAAAACATCGCCCGGTTCTTCGACGTCGGCGGTTACCGCGACAACGATCCAGTGCTGGGAGAAAAACACATCGAGGTCAGTTTCGAAGATATCCTGACGACTGAAAACTTCACCGGGCATGCCAAAACCAGGTTGCCGTGATGACACAACTTCGCGGTGAGTTTTAATAGGCGAAAGGCGCATGGTTATTCCTCAGGCACTTTTATTGTAAGTATTGATGCGGTGTATATGAGGATTATCAGAGTGGCTAAAAAACCCGTCAATGCGCCTATTTTTACCGGTCGTATTACTTCAAGTTATGAGTGTGCTCAGGATAATGCCGACAACGGCGCGCGGTCCTGCAACCAGCGGATCACGGCCCAGTCTTCGGCCGTTGCGCTATGGCCGTGGGGGATGACCACGTAATAGGCATCGGTAGGGTGCACGGAGAAGGGCGTCAGGCGCACCAGTTCGCCACTGCACAACAAGTGCTCGACCACTCGGCCCCAGCCCAGGCCGATGCCGTGGCCATGCAATGCCGCATGCACCGCATTGGCGTGCAGGTTGCAGCGCAGTGCGTAGTGCAGCTTATGGGTGCTCAGCCCCAGCGCCTTGAACCAGCCTTGCCAGTTCATCCAGCCTTCCGAGGTCGAGTCTGCCTCCAGTAGGCTCGCACGGGCCAGCTCATCCAGGGTCGTGGGCATGGCATTACGCGCCAGCCAGGCGGGCGAACAGACCGGAAAGATCTCTTCGTCAAACAGCAGAATGGCTTCGCCGTCCACCCATTTGCCGTTGCCATAACGCACGTCCAGGTCGGTGACCTGGGTGCGCAGGTCGCCGGTGAACATCTGCGTGGCCAGGCGCAGCTGCAGCTCGGGCATCTGTGCTTGCAGGGCTGCCAGCCGGGGCATGATCTGGAACTGCGAAAACGACGCAGTGGCGCCGAGCGTGATTTCCTTGCGGCCGCCACCGTGGTTGATCGTGTCGAAGACCGTGGCGATTCGCTGCAGTGACTCGGAAATGATCGCAAACAACGCCTGGCCTTCGTGGGTCAGGTCGATACTGCGGTGCAGGCGGTGGAACAGCTGTGCGCCGACATTCTCCTCGAGCACTTTGACCTGTTTGCTCACGGCGGCCTGGGTGACCCCGAGTTCTTTCGCGGCCTGGGTAAAACTTTTCAGGCGGGCAACGGATTCAAACTGGAGGAGGGCGGTCATCGACGGGATTATGCGCCGGTAGCCTTTGTGTTTATTGCCGGATTCTAAGGTTTGCATTGTTGTTTTCCCGGGCTTTGTAGTGCATTCAGACTCAAGCCGCACCGAGGTTGGGCGCGGCCTGGGTCGATGCCATCACGCCAGTTGGTACGTCGTCTTCACCCGCGTGAAGAATTGTCGGGCATGGGTCCCTTGCTCCCTGGAGCCCAAGCTTGACGCTCCATTGCCGCCAAACGGCACGTGGTAATCGACACCTGCGGTTGGCAGGTTGACCATCACCATGCCCGCCGAGCTGTTGCGCTTGAAGTGTTCGGCATTACGCAGCGAGGCCGTGACGATCCCGGCAGACAAACCGAACGCGGTGTCTTCGGCGGCGGCGAATGCCTCTGGGTAACCCTGTACCTTGAGCACGCTCAATACCGGCCCGAAGATTTCCTCGCGGTAGATGCGCATGTGCGGTTTCACGTCAGTGAATAGCGCCGGAGTGAAGTAGTAGCCGCCGCTCGGGCTGTCGACGTGCTCACCGCCACAGACAAGTGTCGCCCCTTGCTCGACGCCGCTGGCCACATACGAAAGATTCTGCTCAAGCTGACGCCCGTCGATCACCGGGCCGATTTCGGTCGCTGCCTGCAGGGCATCGCCCACCTGCAACGCGCGGGTACGTTCGGCAAGGCGGGCCACGAAGGCGTCATGAATGCCTTCGGTGACGATCACTCGCGAGCTTGCCGTGCAGCGCTGCCCGGTGCTGTAGAAGGAGCCGTTGAGCGCCACCTCGACCGCTTGCTCGAGGTCGGCGTCGTCCAGCACGATCAGCGGATTCTTGCCGCCCATCTCCAACTGCACCTTCTTCATGCCTTCCGCTGCCAGGCGGGCGATCTGCCGGCCCGTGTGCTCGGAGCCGGTGAAGCTGATGCCGTCGACCTGCGGCGAACGAATCAGCGTGTCACCGACACTGCGCCCCGGGCCGATCAGCATGTTGAACACGCCCGGCGGCAGGCCAGCGCGGGAAATGATCTCGGCCAACGCCCAGGCGGAGGAGGGCACCAGCTCCGCCGGCTTGAACACTACACAGTTGGCAAAGCACAGCGCCGGCGCGATCTTCCAGGCGGGAATGGCGATCGGGAAGTTCCACGGTGCGATGATGCCGATGACCCCCAGGGGCTGGGTGAACACGTCGATACCGACATCCTGACGTACCGACTGGTACTTTTCGCCTTCTGCGCGCAGCGCTTCCTGGGCATAGAACTTGAACGAGCGCCCGGCGCGGTCGACCTCTCCCAGCGCTTCGCGCACGACCTTGCCTTCTTCACGGGCGAGCAGCACGGCGAGTTCTTCGCGGCGGGCGAGGATCTCGCTGCCAATGAAGTCCAGCGCATCGGCACGTTGCTGTGGGTTGCTCCTGGCCCAGCCTGGCTGTGCCCGGCGCGCCGCGTCGATAGCTTGTTCCGTGAGGGCCTGGTCGGCACGTACAAAACGCTCGATCAGCTCTTCGGGATTGGACGGGTTGCGGTTGTCCAGCAGGTCGCTGCCAGCCACGCTGGAAACGAAGGCGCCATCGACGTAGCTGCTCTTGGTGATGGGGTTCATGCGGTAGGCATCCTCTGTTGTAGGGTCTACCGGGCATGATGCTGAGCGGCGCAACCCGTTCGCTATTACGGCCATGACAATTGATAGGATGGCGTGGCCGGGCTGCGTGAGCGTTGTCCGAAATATACGAGATAGCCGTCTTTATGTGATATGTCGGACGCTGGCCGCGGCATAGAATAGTGTTTGCCGGACTGCCCCGGTTGCTCTGGAGATCCTCCCTTGAACGCTCAGCCCGTTGCGATAAAACCGGACCTTCGCGTCGGTTTCGTGCTGCTGAACCAGTTCACCCTGGTGCCGGTCGCAGGCCTGGTCGACTCACTGCGCTTTGCCGCCGACAAGTCGTTTCGGAGCGAGCAGGTGTATTGCCAGTGGGATTGGATGACCTGCAACGACGAAGCGGTCCTCGCCAGCTGTGGCATGCCGATTTCGCCGACCCGGCCGTTGAACCTCTGGGCGCAGTACGATTACCTGGTGATTGCCGGTGGTCTGCTGGGCGAGACGCGCAACCCGCCCGAATGGTTGCTCGACGCCCTGCGCGATGTGCATGCCGCCAATATCCCGATCATCGCGCTGTGTTCGGCGTCGTTCGTGCTGGGCAAGGCCGGGCTGCTCGATGGCCGGCGCTGCGCGGTGCACTTCACCATTCGCGAGGAGTTCGAGGCGCTGTTTCCCAACGCCACGGCGGTGATCGACAAGAGCTACGTGGATGATCGCGGCATCATTACCTGCCCAGGCGGCACGGCCATCGACCTTGCCGCCAGCCTGATCCGTCGCCATTGCGGCGAGGTGCGTGCGCAGAAGGGTCTGGAATACCTGCTGGTGGAAGACCGTGCCGACCAACAGGAACAGGCCGGCAAGGTCTACCAGAATGACCGGGTGGAGCGGGCCATTGCCTTCATGCGCGACAACCTCGATGTGTCGTTGTCGCTCAAGGCGGTGGCTGAGGCGGTCGGCACGCACCCGCGCCAGTTGCACCGCGAGTTCGTCGCCAATACCCAGGAGCCCCCGGCCAACTATTGGCGCAAGTTGCGCCTGGACCATGCTCGGCGGCTGCTGGTGAATACCAGCCAGAACATCACTACAATTGCGCTGGCGTGCGGATTTTCGGATGCATCGCACTTCATCCTGTGGTTTCGCAAGCAGTATGGCGAAACCCCCTACAGCTTCCGCAAGCGCCGGCATGAGGTGGAGCGCTTCAATGGCGAGCGTCTGGGGGAACGGGTTGGGATGGATCCGGAGCTGTGAGGTTCAACCGCTACCCGTTCACCCCGGTTGTTCATCGCTGAAACTAACCATGCCGGGGCCGCTACGCGACCCTATCGCGACACAAGGCTCCCACCCAGACCGTCGTGCGCCATACCCTGTAGCGGGCTTGTCCCGCGAAGAGGCCAGGCCTGCCACCGTGCTGCATGGCACCGGCGCTGCCGGTTTCGCGGGGCAAGCCCGCTCCTACAGGATTTCGCTATATCAATGAGTTAGCGTCAGTTCTGTTAGTGATGCGGCGAAGAACAACGTCGGCAATCCCACCGCATACCCTGTAGGAGCGGGCTTGTCCCGTGAAGAGGACAGGCCTGCCACCGTGCTGTATGGCACCGGCGCTGCCGGTTTCGCGGGGCAAGCCCGCTCCTACAGGATTTCGCTATATCAATGAGTTAGCGTCAGTTCTGTTAGTGACGCAGCGAAGAACAACGTCGGCAACCCCACCGCATACCCTGTAGGAGCGGGCTTGTCCCGTGAAGAGGACAGGCCTGCCACCGTGCTGTATGGCACCGGCGCTGCCGGTTTCGCGGGGCAAGCCCGCTCCTACAGGATTTCGCTATATCAATGAGTTAGCGTCAGTTCTGTTAGTGACGCAGCGAAGAACAACGTCGGCAATCCCACCGCATACCCTGTAGGAGCGGGCTTGTCCCGCGAAGAGGCCAGGCCAGCCACCGTGCTGTATGGCACCGGCGCTGCCGGTTTCGCGGGGCAAGCCCGCTCCTACAGGATTTCGCTATATCAATGAGTTAGCGTCAGTTCTGTTAGTGATGCAGCGAAGAACAACGTCGGCAATCCCACCGCATACCCTGTAGGAGCGGGCTTGTCCCGCGAAGAGGCCGGGCCTGCCACCGTGCTGTATGGCACCGGCGCTGCCGGTTTCGCGGGGCAAGCCCGCTCCTACAGGATTTCGCTATATCAATGAGTTAGCGCCAGTTCTATTAGTGATGCCGCGCAGAACAACGTCGGCAAACCTGCCGCATACCCTGTAGGAGCGGGCTTGTCCCGCGAAGAGGCCGGGCCTGCCACCGTGCTGTATGGCACCGGCGCTGCCGGTTTCGCGGGGCAAGCCCGCTCCTACAGGATTTCGCTATATCAATGAGTTAGCGTCAGTTCTGTTATTGATGCGGCGAAGAACAACGTCGGCAATCCCACCGCATACCCTGTAGGAGCGGGCTTGTCCCGTGAAGAGGACAGGCCTGCCACCGTGCTGTATGGCACCGGCGCTGCCGGTTTCGCGGGGCAAGCCCGCTCCTACAGGATTTCGCTATATCAATGAGTTAGCGTCAGTTCTGTTAGTGACGCAGCGAAGAACAACGTCGGCAATCCCACCGCATACCCTGTAGGAGCGGGCTTGTCCCGCGAAGAGGCCGGGCCTGCCACCGTGCTGTATGGCACCGGCGCTGCCGGTTTCGCGGGGCAAGCCCGCTCCTACAGGATTTCGCTATATCAATGAGTTAGCGTCAGTTCTATTAGTGATGCGGTGAAGAACAACGTCGGCAATCCCACCGCATACCCTGTTGGGCTTGTCCCGCGAAGAGGACGGGCCTGCCACCGTGCTGTATGGCACCGGCGCTGCCGGTTTCGCGGGGCAAGCCCGCTCCTACAGGATTTCGCTATATCAATGAGTTAGCGTCAGTTCTGTTAGTGACGCAGCGAAGAACAACGTCGGCAACCCCACCGCATACCCTGTAGGAGCGGGCTTGTCCCGCGAAGAGGCCAGGCCTGCCACCGTGCTGTATGGCACCGGCGCTGCCGGTTTCGCGGGACAAGCCCGCTCCTACAGGATTTCGCTATATCAATGAGTTAGCGTCAGTTCTATTAGTGATGCGGTGAAGAACAACGTCGGCAATCCCACCGCATACCCTGTTGGGCTTGTCCCGCGAAGAGGCCAGGCCTGCCTCAAGCCATGCCCGCTGTTAGTGAGCCGAGCCTAGCGCGGCACCTGGTTAAGCAGCGCATCGAACACCACTTCGCACGCTGCACCCCACGCAGCGCTGCCGGGGTGGTGGTTGAGCACGTCGAGGCCGGCGGCGGTGAAGGTGCCTGGCGTGGCGATCGCCTGGCCGAGCGCTTGCAGGCTTTGCCCGGGATTGGCGCGGGCATTGGCCAGGCAATCCTGCAGGTTCCCCTGCACCAGCGTGCGCGCCTGATCAGCCGGCAGGCCTTTGTCCATCAACCAGTGCTGCAGGTCATGCAGGAGAAAATAGAACCAGCCGTGCATGCAGGCCGCCACGGTAGCCAGTTCGAACGCAGCTTCGCTGTCCACTACCACCAGCGTGCCCAGTGGGCTGAGGTGTGCCTCGGTGACCTCGTCGGACGGATAGACGACAACGGTCGCCGCGTTGACTTGCGCGGCATACGACAGCATTACGCGCACGCACTCGGCGCCGGGAAAGGTCGCCTGCAGGGTCGCCTGGTGCAGGCCGGCGACCAGCGACAACAAGCGCTGGCCGCATCGCAAGGTGATCTCGTCGGCCAACTGCGCGACATGCGCTGGGCGCACACCCAGCATCAGCATGTCGGCATTATCGACCACCGCCTGATTGCTCGGCATCACCTCGCAGGCGCACTCGGCCGCCAGTGCCTGGGCGCGTGCGCTGTTGCGCGGCGATAACCGGATCGGCCCGTCAAAGCCGCCTCGGCGCAACCCACGGACGACTTTCTCGGTCAGTTCGCCAACGCCAAGTATGCCCAGACTCTGCATCATGCCTCCTTAGGCTTCCAGGCCAGCGCGCCGTTGGCCCCAGTTCAGGTTGAGGTTGACCCCCAGGCTCAGCAATGGCTCCGGCGGGTTGCGATTGGGGCCCGCAGAGTTGAGCAGGAAGTCGCTCAGCTCGTCGCGTTCGCCCGCCAGCCAATTGGCCAGCAGCGTGCCCGTGGCCGTGCCGCGGGTGATCCCCAGGCCATTGCAGCACAGCGCTGCATGCACCTGGGGCGCCAGGCTGCCGAAGAACGACAGGTGATTGCGTGACAGGCACATCGAGCCGCCCCAGGTGTAGTCGAAGGGGAGCTGGGGAAGCATCGGAAAGCGCCGCTCGAACGACTCGCGGTGCTGGCGCGCTGCGCGGTCGAGATGGCGTTGCTGGGCCTGGCCGTTGGCGTTGAAGCTGAAACTGTTGCGTACCAGCAGGCGCTGATCAGGGGTGCGCCGCAAGGTGCTGCCGAACGGGTCGGCGGGGATGATCCCCCAGGTGCTCTTGCCGCCCAGCCGGGCCTGTTCGTCCTCGGTCAGCGGGCGGGTCATGCTGGCGTAGGTGAAAATCGGCAATAAGCGCCCCGGCAAGAAGCCGAAGTGCGAGGCGAAGGCGTTGTTGCACAGCAGCACCTGGTCGGCAACGATCTCGCCGTGGGCATGGCGCAAGGTGATCTGCTCACCTTGCTCCAAGCTGGTGATGATGGTGTGTTCGTACAGCGTGACGTTGGCCGGCAGGCTGTCGGCCAGGCCCCGGGCCAGTGCCGCCGGTTGCAGCAGGAGGGTGCCGGGGGTGTAGAGCGCCTGGCGGTAGAACGACACGCCCAGGTGCGCAGGCACGTCGCGGGCATCGATCATCTCGTAGGGCTGGTCGAGTTTGTCCAGGCCGCTGCGATAGGCTGCCAGCACCGCCAGGCCTTTGTCTTCGACCGCCGCCTGATACTTGCCGTCTGGGCGCAGTTGGCAATCGATAGCGTGCTCGGCAACCAGCCCGCGGATCAGGCCCTGGGCCAAGTGGTTGAGCTTGAGGTTCATCCGCGCGGTGGCCAGGTCGCCAATGTAGTCGGCTGCACCGATGTCATGCGGCAGGTCGATGGCAAAGCCCGAGTTGCGCCCCGAGGCGCCGAAGCCGACCTGCTGGCCTTCGATCAGCAGGATCTGGTCGTGCGGGTACTTCGCCGCCAGTTGGCGTGCAGCGGCCAAGCCGGTGAAACCGCCACCCAGCACCACCCAGCGCGCCTTGCTGCGACCGCTGTGGGCGGGACGAGGTGTGCGCGGCGGGCTGAGGTGGAACCAGCCGCAGCCGTTGTCGTCAGCGGGAGTTGAAGTGTTTCTGTACATGCTGCCGGTTCCTTGTTTTTGTATACTTTCGCACTGGCAGTCGGGCCCGCTCTATAACGGACGGGACAACTCATGGAAGGATTTCACGGATCTGCTCGGATCCGCTGGCGAGCTGCCGAATCTGATCCAGACTGTCTGAAGCTTCAGTTATCGGTACAGGACCATTCCAAGGAGGGTATCGCCTGCAAAACTCTAATTGTGCCGGGCACCTGTTGCTGCTCTCACTTAGCCTGGTACTGGCGCCCACGCTAGCGCTGGCGGTGGACGACTGTCAGCACCTGACCGCCACGGGCAACCCCGAATACCCGCCGTACCTGTGGCGCGACCCGCACAACCCCCAGCAACTGATCGGCGCCAATGTCGATCTGCTCAAGCATGTCGCCCATCAACTTGATCTGGAGATTGAGGTGCTCTACAGCGGCCCCTGGTCGCGCGCCCAGGAGGAGGTACGCACGGGGCGCATTGACATGCTCGCGGGCTACTTCATCACCCAGGCGCGCCAGCAATCAATGGATTTCATCAAGCCGGCGTTTCTTGCCACGCCCAGCGTGGTCTGGGTCCGCCAGGGGGATGCCTTCGCCTACGCGGGCTGGGACGACTTGAAGGGGCGCAATGGCGGTACGCTGGTCAGCAACAGCCATGGCCAGGCGTTCGATGACTACGCTAAGGCCAACCTGAGCCTGGAGGCTGTACCCAGTGCCAGCCAGGCGTTTCAAAAGCTGCTGCACAGACGCAATGATTACGTGATCTTCGAGCAGTATCCGGGGATGGCCCTGGCGCGCACGTTGGGCTTGGAAAAGAGCCTGCACGTGCTGCAACCACCCGTGTCCAGTGAAGGCTTGTACCTGGCGCTGTCGCAGGATTCGTCCTGCAATCAGCCCCGCTTGCGTGAACAACTGGAAGAGAAGATGAAAGAAGTGGTGGCCAGTGAGCTACCCGCGCAATGGGTCGCGCGCAACCTTGAGTTGTGGAACCGCCAGCAGGCCCACGCGACGGTGCCGTGAGCGCCAGACCTAACCGTTAACCGTTAACCGATACCCGCCTGATTCCTTCTCGAACACTCCGCTTCGGCGTCTGCGCGCCGGTTGAACGTGGGTGTGAGCCTGAGTTTTTCGACATTGTCGTACAGGTCAAAGCCGGTTACGGCGACCTTGGTATCGAAAAAGCTACCCCGCTGGTGGCTGTGCTTTTCCGTAGGCACAGCCGGAACAACTACGAAACGCGGTCGCATGCTAAGTGCCTCCCCAGGCTAATCAATTAACTATTAGCCTCGGACATGCTGAGCCGCAAGACGGCTAATGATAAGGCGACAGACGGCAGGTTAGCGCCAGCCCATTCAAGGCCTGTTGAACGGGCTGGGCATCAGCATCGGTAGAGCCCGGTCAGAACTCCCACCTGGTGGTGAGCATCACGTTGCGCGGCTCACCATAGTAGGTGGTGTCGAAGTTACCCAGGCCACTCAGGTAGCGCTTGTCGGTCACGTTGTTGGCGTTGACGGTAAAGCTCAGGTGCTCGTTGTACTGGTAGCGGGTCATCAGGTCGACGAGGCTGTAGCCGCCTTGCTTGATGCGCGTGTAATCGCCGACGTTGTTGCTGTAGATCTGCCCGTAGAAGCTGCTCTGGTAGCTGATGCCGCCACCCACGGTCACCTGGTCGAGCACGCCCGGCAGGCGGTAGGTGGTAAACACCCGGACCACGTGCTCAGGCTTGGTGGTGGTCAACGGGTAGCCGTAGATGCGCTGCTCGTCCTGATCGCGGGTACGTGCGTAGGTGTAGCCTGCCGACAGGTTCCAGCCCGCGCTCAGCTCACCTGCCAGTTCCAGTTCGATACCCTGGGTAGTGGCGCCGTCGATGGCTTTGTAGATGCCCTCGTTGGTGATCGGGTTGGTGCCGATGGACTCGGCCACGTTGTCTTGCTCGATGCGAAACACGGCCAGGCTGGCATTGAGTCGGCCATCCAGATAGGCCGCCTTCAGGCCCGCCTCATAGGCGTCGCCCTCGACCGGCTCAAGGGTGGCGCCATTGATGTCCTTGTAGATCTGCGGTTGATAGATCGAGGTGTAACTGGCGTAGACCGAGTACACCTCGTCGAGGTCGTAGACGATACCGGCATAGGGCGTGACCACGCCGTGCTGCTGGTAGCTGGCGTGGGTGTCGTCAGTGCCGCTGTCGGCGTTGTAGCGGTAGTCTTCGTTGTACTTGAAGGTGCTCAGGCGGCTGCCAAGAATGATCGAAAGGTCATCGGTCGGGCGCAGGCGCGTGGCCAGGTAGACGCCGTTCTGGCTCTGCGTGCGTTCGTACTTGCCGTTTTTCGGAAACGCCTGTTCCGGGAGGTTGCCGTTCCACTCGAAGATGCTCCCCGGCACCATGCTGAACGCGCTGGTATCGAAGGTGGCGCCGGTCTGGCGTGAGTGCGAGGCCATTACCCCAGCCACCAGTTCGTGCTGCCGACCGCCCAGGCTGAATGGCCCGGACAGGTTGATATCGGCGGTGTTCTGCACACGGTGGCCTTCCCAGCGGCCCCAATACAGGAACATGCCTTCGCCGCTGACCGGGTCCGGGTTGCCGCCACTGGCCGAGGCCAGCCGGGTGTCGTGGTCGGTGGTTTTCTGGTCGAGGCTGAGCTTGAGCTTCCAGTCGTTGGCCAGCGCTTGCTCAAGGCCCGCGAAGTAGGTAGTGGAGTCGAAGTCGCGACGGCTCCAGTCGGCACCGGGGTTGAAGCTGCGGGAGAAGTCGGTGCGGCTGCCGTCGGCGAAGTACACCGGGTTGCCGGTCCAGGTCGAGCCGCGCGGGGTCACGCTCTGCTTGTCGATCCCGAAGGTGAGCAGGGTATCCGGGGTGACGTCGGCTTCGAGGATGCCGTAGAAGACGTCCTTCTTCTGCTTGTAGTGGTCCTGATACGACTTGCGGTCCTGGTAGGCCCCTACCACGCGTCCGCGGACACTGCCGCTGTCGTTGATCGGGCCAGAAAGATCGGCCTGGGTGCGGTAGTCGTCCCATGAGCCTGCGCTGGCACTGAGCGAGCCCTTGAAGGTGTTGGTGGGTTTTTTGCGCACCAGATTGACGGTGGCCGAGGGGTCACCGGAGCCGGTCATCAGGCCGGTGGCGCCCTTGATCACTTCGACGCGGTCGAAAGTAGCCATGTCGACATGGGTGGTGCCTTCGTCGTACACGCCGTCATAGACGGTGTTGATGCCATCGTACTGATAGTTGGTGATGGCAAAGCCGCGCGTGGAGTACTCCATGCGCTCGCTGTCATAGGCCTGCTGGCTGATCCCGGGGGTATTGCGCAGCACATCGCCGATGTCTTGCGAGCCCTGGTCGTCCATTTGCTGGCGGGTCACGACGGTGACCGATTGCGGCGTCTGGCGCAGGGTCAGCGGCAGCTTGGTGGCGCTGGAAGTGATGCCGGTGGTGTAGGACCCGCTGCCTTCGGTGGTCTGGCCCAGCCCAAGGGCATCGACGTTGGTTGCGCCCAGCTCCAGCGCGCCGCTTTCGTCCGTCCCGCCGACCAGTACATAGACGCCATTGGCCTGGCGTACCACCTGCAGCCCGCTGCCCGCGAGCAATGCGGCAAAGCCGCTGTCGACGCTGTACTGTCCCTGCAGACCCGGCGAGTTCAGCCCCTTTACCCGCGCGGCATCGAACGACAGTGCCAGGCCCGAGACACTGGCAAATCGGCTCAGGGCCTCGGCCAGGGTGCCTGGCGCCACGTTGTAGGCGCGAGTCTGACCAACGCTGGCCTCGGCGGCGATGGAGGTCGTCGACCAGCCAATGCCTGCTACCGAGGCCAGTTGAATTGCGAGTGCCAAAGCGGCGTGCGGTCGTTGCATGGCTGTCTGGGTTCCCTTTGGAAAATCCACGATTGATATCGGATGTGCACAAGGGCCGGACGGGCGCGGAGAAAAGTGCAACGTCACGCAGATTTATTTTCAGGAATGTCAGGCGCGGGCTTTGACCGTGACCCACCAGCGGGTACGGCGGACGATGTCGACGGCGAATGTGCTCTCCAGCGCAGTCAGGGCCAGATCGGTGTCGGTAATGGGGAAGGTCCCCGAGACCTTCAGCCCGGCCACTTCGGGCGCGCACCTCAAGACCCCGGGCCGATAGCGCGATAACTCATCGATCAACTGGCCCAAGGGCCGGTCGATGGCAATCAGGCTGCCCTGTTCCCAGGATGCAACCGAGGCATCATTGTCGTGCACTGCGCCTATGCCGGCTGGCCCGAACGAGGCGCGTTGACCGGCCTCAAGGCGCAACGCTGGCTTGGCGTCGACGGTCAGTTGCACGGCCTTTTCCAGTACTGCCACCTCGCTGCCGTGCTCATCCTGGGACACACTGAAGCGGGTTCCCAGCGCCAATACCCGGCCATCGCGGGTATCGATCATGAACGGTCTTGCGGCGGCATCCCGCGCAGTAGTGATCAGCACCCGACCGCGGCGCAACACCAGCAGGCGCCGCTGCCCGTCGAATCGCACATCGACTGCGCTGTCGGTGTCGAGCAATAGCTGGCTGCCATCCGCCAACTTCACCTCGCGCCGCTCACCGATGCCGCTGCGACAGTCCGCGCTCCACGCGCGCGGCCCGTCGCTACGCCAGGCAAACGCGCCGAGGGTTGCCCCGCCGAACACCGTAGCCATGCCCAGCAGCACTTGCCGGCGGGCATGGCCAGCGCCCAGCAATGTTGCCGATGCGAGCCGGGCAGGCAGGCCGTCGATGTTATGGGTTACCGCCTGCATGCGCTGCCAGACTTCGCGGTTCAGTTCACTGGCCTGGTACCAGCGTTGCCAGCGCCCGTGATCGCTAGGCGTGGCACTTCCGGATGACAGACGCGCGAACCAGCGCGCAGCTTCGCGCACCGCCTCTTTCTGCGCGGGGGTAGGTGGCTGGTTCACAGGTTCTGCTGCCATTGCAACAGGCAACAATGCTCCATGGCCTTGGCCATATGGTTATTCACGGTGCGCAGCGAGATGCCGAGCTGCGCGGCAATCTGCGCATAGGTACAGCCATCTAGCTGCGACAGAATGAACACTTGGCGCACCCGCGCGCCAAGGCCGGCGAGCATCTGGTCGACCTCGACCAAGGCCTCGAACAGAATCGCCTGGGTTTCGACATCCGGTACGTCGTGGGCCGGCAGCAGGCTCAAGCTCTCTAAGTAGGCTTGTTCCAGCGAGCGGCGCCGAAACAAGTCGATCATCAGCCCCTTGGCCACCGTCGAGAGGAATTGGCGCGGCTCACGTATCTCGACAGCGTTACGTGCCTTGAGCACTTTGACGAACGTGTCCTGGACCAGATCGGCCGCGTCGCAGGCGCTGCCCACACGCCTGTGCAGCCAGCCGCGCAGCCAGGTGTTGTGTTCAACGTAGAGTTTGGTGACGGCGCCATGCAAGGCGGGGGAGTCAGCCGACATGGCCTGCGTCTCAAATGGTAATTGATCGCATTATTATTGATGTTTTACCGCGCTCGCAAGTCTTCTTGGTGGATGCTAGGCGTTCAGGTCAGGGCTCAGCGCAGGTGTAACAGCCGGTCCAGAGACATTGCGCCGGCGCCGCGAGCGAGCAGTAGCAGGAGCAGGCCGGCCCAGCACAGGTGAGTGGGCCAGGCATCCGGGTAGACAAAGACCTGGATCACCGCGGTCATGGCAAGCAAGGCCGCTGCGGAAAATCGGGTAAACAGACCCAGCACCAGCAGTAATGGGAACAGATGCTCGGCGTAGGTCGCGAGGTGCGCTGCAAGCCAGGGCGAGACGAGCGGCAAGGCATATTCGCTTTGGAACAATTCATAAGTGCCAGGCGTGATGCTCAGCCAGCCTTCGACCTTGGTGCGACCTGAGAGAAAGAACACCGAGGCGATGCCCAATCGTGCGACCAGGCACAGCACCGTGTCGCTCAAGATCAGCTGCAGGTGCTCGGCGGTGCGGTTCCAGTGCTGATGCAGGGCGTTATGCGTGGCGGGAGAGTGGTGGGTATCCATGCTGATGTTTACTCGAATGAGAGCGGACGGAAAACCTGGGCATGCAACAACCGACCGAGCAGGTCGGTAAAATCCAGGTCAGGTTGGGCTTGCTCGGCAAGCAGAGACGCGTCTTCCAGTGAGAGGCCCGCAGCGCAGGCATCGAGAAAGACACAGCCGCCAATCTCCAGCGGTTGATAGGCCACACCTTGCTCATCACCACTTAGCAGTGCGCCTTCCCCGACCCAGGGTTGAGCAGTTGGCCAAGTCAGGCCTTCTCGACTGTGGCGCCAAAGGCTGTAGATCGGATGCTGTGGGAACCAGCGCCAGCGCACACTGTTGCGTGGGCTGAGCTGACTACGTGCCAGGTCACTGGCGGTCATGCCGGCCAGCCCGGTCAGCTCAAGGTGCGGATCGTTGGCAGCGGCAAACGCTTCGCCCCACAAGACATCCAGGCGAGCGACGTCGCTCAGGTAGACCAGACCGTGCTGGCCTTGCAGTTCCTCATCGAGAAAGGCCGGGAAGGTCGCGCCGTAGTAGATCAGGCGCGGGTCGCTGGGAGGCGTTCGCTCGGCGTAGGCGGTGGCAACGCTGCGCATCCAGTCGTTTCCTACCAAGGTCTGGACACTGGGGAAGTTGGCGCACAGGGCGTCGACACAGCCCGCCAGCACGGTGTTGCGGTACACCGCGAACGCCGCTTGTTCGGTCAACCCTGCTAATTGCGGTGCGCTGCGCAGATACAGCGCCTCGACAAACGTTTGCTGAAACTGGCCAAGGGTGAGATTCATGCCCAGCCTCCCGCCTGATCGAGGGCCGCTTGGGCCAGGTCGCGCTCACTGAGCAGCTCGGTGAACGCAGGAATATTGCCGTCACGTTCGATCAGCGTCGGACGCGGACCGATGCGCTGGATCAATTGCCGGTACAACGCCCAGACCGGCGCGGCGATGCTGGCGTCATGCGAGTCGATCAGCAGTGTGCCCTGTGCATCCGTGCTGTGGCCGGCCAAGTGCACTTCAGTAACAGCCTCAACCGGAAAGCGTGCGAGGTAATCGCTCGCGCTGGTGCCGAGGTTGTGGGCACTGACATGGACATTGTTGATATCCAGCAGCAGGCCACAGCCGGTGCGTCGGACCAGCTCGTCGAGAAAGCCGATTTCATCCCAGTCGTGCCCGTGCAGATGGAGGTAATGACTAGGATTTTCGATGGAGATACAGCGCCCCAGCGCATCCTGGGTACGCTGGATGTTGGCCGCAATGCGCACCAGCGCCTCGTCGCTGCGGGGAAAGGGCAGCAGGTCGGGATGGTACTGGCCCTGCCAGGTCGACCAGGCCAGGTGCTCCGACACCAGTACCGGCTGAACCTGATCGATCAAGCTGCGCAAGCGCTGCAAGTGCAGTGCATCCGGTTCGGCGTCGGCCGCCAGGGACAGCGCAACGCCGTGCAACGACAGTGGATGGCGCTCGGCGATTGTTCTCAGCCAGGCCAGGCGTGGGCCACCGACCATGTAGTTTTCCGGGTGGACTTCAAACCACAACCCCTGCGCGCAGCACGCCATGGCCTGGGCATAGTGTTCGGCCTTGAGTGAAAGCCCGGCGCCCATTGGCGTAACTCGGCTCATGGTCGTTGGCCTGTGCTCAGGACTTCATCGGGGTGAGGGAGCCCATGCCATTGGGCGTCTTGATCGAGGTGCAGGTGCCCATTGGTACGTTTTTCCAGTGCATGCCGTCGTAGTCTTTTTTCGCGCTGCCTGCGCAGCTGGTGCCGGCGCCGGCTTTGCAGTCATTCTTGCCGGCCATGGCGACGCCGTAGCATTTCTCCATGGTCGCGCCACTGCTCGGCTGGCTAGTGGTTTCAGCGGCCATGGCAACGCCTGCCAGCGAAGCGAGGGCAAGGGCGGCGGTGGCGAGGGCGAGGGTTTTCATAGGGGTGTCTCCAAAGGATGGGGCCGCGGTCGAGTACCGGCGGCTCAGGGAGTAATTCGTGGCATGCGCCGATCGGGTTACAGCCCCACGAAAATATTTTTCGCAATCTTGCTGAGCGCCTACCGTAAGGAAGTAGGTGCTAGGTTATCTGGGCGATGAATAAATCTACTGAAGGTGTAACCTTGGCGGCCCATGCAACGAACTAACCCACAGGACCTGCTTCATGCCCGCGAGTTGCAGTTGCAGGCCCTGCTACTGAAGGGGCTGGCAGGTGATGCGGGGGCATATCGCGAGTTCCTCTCGGCACTTGCGGTGCACATGCGCGGTTTTCTGCGGCGGCGCCTGCCGCAGCACCCGGCCGAGGTCGAGGACCTGCTGCAAGAGGTACTGCTGGCGGTGCACAATGCCCGCCACACGTATCGGGCGCAGCAGCCGCTGACTGCTTGGGTACAAGCGATTGCTCGCTACAAACTGGCCGATTACCGGCGCGCCTACGCCCGTCGCGATGCGCGGCACGAGCTGCTTGAGGACGATAGCGATCTGTTTGCCAGCAACGACGAAGAGCAGTCTCAGGCCAGTCGCGACTTGCTCAAACTGCTTGAGTACTTGCCGGAGCGGCAGCGCTTGCCAATCGTCCACGTCAAGCTCGAGGGCTTGTCGGTTGAGCAGGCGGCGCAGGTCACCGGGCTCTCCAGTTCGGCGGTCAAAGTGGGCATACACCGGGGCTTGAAGGCCTTGGCCAGGCTGATCCGAGGTAGGAATGACAATGAAGACCGATGAGCTGATTACGTTGTTGGCCACGGGTGAGGGGGCAGTGCAGCCACATGCCTTGGCGCGCCGGTTGGCACTGGCACTGCTCACTGGCGTACTGGCTGCGCTGTTGTTACTCGTGGCTATCTACGGTGTGCGCGCCGACCTCGCCGAGGTGGCACGCACCCCTTTGTTCTGGGCCAAGGTAGCGTTGCCCGCCAGTCTGGCACTGCTTGGACTGGGGCTGACCCAGCGCCTGGCCAGGCCGGGCGTTCGCGGGGGCGCGTTGTGGCAATGGCTTGGTCTGCCGCTGCTGCTGGTTTGGCTGGGGGCGGGGCTGAGCCTGATCGGCGCTCCAGTCGAAGCCCGCGCCGAGCTGATTTTCGGTCGTACCTGGCGCACCTGCGCGTTGAACATCGCGGTGCTCTCACTGCCCACCTTGGTAGCGGTGTTCTGGGCCCTGAGGGGCCTGGCGCCGACGCGTCTGCGCCAGGCCGGCGCCGCGGGTGGGCTGCTGGCCGGCGCTAGCGCAACGGTTGTCTATTGCCTGCACTGCCCTGAAATGGCGGTGCCATTCTGGGGGGTGTGGTATTTGCTGGGGATGTTGCTACCGACAGCGCTGGGGGCGATTGTTGGGCCACGCGTGCTGCGTTGGTGAACAGAGCCCATGAGCTGTCAGCTCAGTCAGCATTGACGAGCGAGTTATCCGGCCAGTGCGTACCAACGCTGTTGTCGGGTAGCTGACGGCCAGACGCACGCTGTCGTTTACGCCGGTACATGTCGCCATCGGCGTGGCTCAGTAGCGTATCGGCATCCTTCCCGTCTGCGGGATAGCAGGCTACACCGATACTGCAGGAAGGCATGTTTATAGCGCCGAATTCAGGCGGAAGGGGTTCATCCATGACCTTGGCAATCTGCGCGACGCTTGCCATGACCTGCACTTCTGACTGGACATCGGTCAGTAGCACGATAAATTCGTCACCGCCCATCCGTGCGACCGTATCCGCCTCGCTCACACAGCGCTCCAGTCGCCGCGCAATCATGCACAACACCTGATCGCCCGCCGCATGGCCATGGACGTCATTGATGCCCTTGAAATCATTGATGTCGAGAAACAGCAGGGCCAGCCGGCGTGGCTCACGTTGCGCTGCGCTCAGGGCCAATGCCAGGCGGTCGTTGAACATTGAACGGTTGTGCAGTTTTGTCAGTGGGTCATGGTGAGCGAGGAAGCGCAACTCGTCCTCGACCTGGGTGAGCGCGGTCACATTGCGTGCGACACCAATCCGCGCGCCGACTTCGTCAGACCAGAACGCCGCCCACAAGATGTGCACGGTGCCGCCATCCTTGCGGATATAGCGGTTGCGAAAGTCAAAATGAGGTTGGCCGTTCATCACCCGGGTGATCGAGGCGCGGGTTGCCTCGAGGTCGTCGGGATGCATGTAGCGGGTGATGGCGGTGCCGGTGAGCTCGTCGGGTCGGTAGCCCAGCAGTGCCTCGCAGGCATTGCTGACGAACACGATCGTGTTGTCTTTGTCGACGACGAACACGGTGTCCAGCATCAAATGGATCAGCTTCGGGTAAAGCGCTTGCAGGTCAACGGGCATACGACGTCCGGGATTAGAAGCTCGATCATGTGTTTTGTCGCACAACGCAGCGGCGAAACAGCATACACAGGATCGTGCGTACGCAACTACCTCGCCCGGATGCAGGTCATCGCTAAACGAGGCAGTCTGGCGAGCGCAGATTTCCCCGATGTGTTATTGCCCGCTTTTGAACTTGATCACATCACCGTGCTCCTGGCGGATCAAAGCACTTCATGGTTGTCCGACTGCCAGCATTGGCGCTGGTCACCAGCCTGCACTAGCGTTCAGTTTCTAGCCTGCAGCAATACTCGTACTGACCCGTGCGGAGCAACCAGCCATCATGCCTGATCTGCGCCCAGACCCTACGCTGGTCCTGGAATACCGTGCCCCAGCGCCGATATTCGAGGGTTTCTTGCAGCAGGCGCTGCGCTCGCCTGATGCCACCGCCATCATCACTGAGCGGGCAACCTGTAGCTATCGACAGCTCGCGCAGATCAGCCAGGGCATCGCAGCATACCTGCTTGAACACGGCGTAGACGCATCCGACCGGGTCGTGATTGTCGCCAGTCGCTGTGCCAGCCTGGTCTATGCCATGCTCGGCGCCCTGCGGGCCGGCAAGACCTTCACCATTGCTGATGTCGCGTACCCCACGGCCCGTGTTCAACAGATCGTACGCACGCTCGAGCCAGCTTTTGTGCTGCTGTGTGGCGATGCCAACCTCGAATTCGATGCCGCTGACCACCATCGCGTGCCACGGGTCGTGCGCGTGGCGGAGGCGCCCGCTGGGGCCCTGCAGCAATTTTTTGCCCGGGATCAGGCTATGGCCTTGCCCGTAATCCACCCCGATCACCCGGCCTATATCACCTTTACCTCTGGCAGCAGCGGCGAACCCAAGGGTGTCGTCACCCATCACGCACCCCTGGTGCATTTCATTGAATGGCACGTGCGCCGGCATGGTTTCACCGCCGCCGACTGTTTCTCGCTGCTGTCGGGGCTGGGCCATGACCCGGTGTACCGGGATGTGTTCACGCCGCTGTCGATTGGCGCGAAGATCATCTGCCCGACTCAGTCGACCCTCATCGACCCGACGGCCCTGGCTGCCTGGATTCACCGCCACGAGGTATCGGTGATCCACCTCACGCCTGCGCTGGGCCGGCTGATCGAGACCGGTGCCAGGCTCAAATCACTGCGGCTGGAGTGTTTGCGCTATCTGTTCTGGGGTGGGGATGCGCTGAGCCCTGCGTTGTTCGAACAGATGCGCGCGATAGCGCCAGGCGCTGTCAGCGTGAATTTCTACGGAACGACGGAAACCCCGCAGGCCATGGCCTTCCATCCACTGGATGCGCACGCCGACAATACCCGCATCCCTCTGGGCAAAGGCATCGACGGCGCGCAATTGCTGGTCGTCAACGACGCCAATCAACAGACCGGCGAAGGTGAGGTCGGCGAGATCCTGATTCGTAGCCCCTATCTGTCGCTGGGTTATTGGCGAGACACGGCGCTGACCGGGGAAAAGTTCGTGGTCAATCCGTTTACCGGTACCCCAGGCGACCTCTGTTACCGGACCGGTGACCTTGGTAGCTATCTGGCCGATGGCAGTGTCAGCTTTCTCGGGCGCGCAGACAGCCAAGTGAAGATACGTGGCCATCGGATCGAACTGGCCGAGATCGAAAGCGCCATCGTCCGCCACCCACGGGTCAAACAGTGCGTAGTCGTGGCCAACCACGACAGTTCGATGCCTCGCCTGGTCGCCTACTGTGTGGCCGAGCAGTCGGTGTCGGCGGCGGAGTTACGCGAGGCGCTCGCCGGGCAACTGCCAGACTACATGCTGCCGGCATCGTTCGTGTTCATCGACGCCATTCCACTGACGCCCAATGGCAAGATCGACACGCGCGCGTTGCCGGCGGTGGCCAACACCGTCATTGGTCATCAGCCGTTGTCCGCGCAGGCGCAGGAACTGAGTGCGGCCTGGGCGCGGATCCTCCAGGTACCGGAGATCGATGCCAACCTGACCTTCGTTGAGCTGGGGGGCGACTCACTGTCCTTCGTCCAGGCGTCGATGGTGCTCGACCAACTGCTCGGCCACTTGCCGGATCGCTGGGAAGTTACCCCGGTACGCGAACTCGCCCGACTGGCCAACACGCAAAAGGCGCCAAGCCCCGCACTGCGGGCGATGGAGCTGCCAGTGCTGATGCGCATGATCGCGATCATCCTGATCGTGGTTGGCCATCTGCACATGTTTTCGACGTGGACCATCAGTGGCGAGACGACGGTGCTGTTTCTGATCTCCGGCATCAGCTTGGCAAGGTTTCAGTTCAGGGCCATCGAAGAACGCGGCGACGCTCGCCTGCTGGCCGTGTCAGTTGCCAGCATCGCGGTACCGACCATCCTCTATACCGTGCTGACCCAACTGGTATTCGACAAGGTCCA
The DNA here is from genome assembly GCF_017875955.1 of Pseudomonas sp. BP8. Classification (GTDB taxonomy): domain Bacteria; phylum Pseudomonadota; class Gammaproteobacteria; order Pseudomonadales; family Pseudomonadaceae; genus Aquipseudomonas. The sequence continues at coordinate 3,000,307 of NZ_JAGINK010000001.1, forward strand.
CTGGCAATCGCTGTTGATGATTTCCAACTGGTTTACGCCGCAAACTGTCGGCCATTTCCATTATTGGTATATCGAAGTGCTGGTGCAGATGATCGTGATCATCGGCCTTGCGCTGTCGTTCAAGCGCGTGCGCAGCACGATCAAGGTCAATCCGTTTCGTCGGCTGTTAGCCGCCTCCTGTGCATTGCTGGCGGCGGATATCATCCTCAACCTGTTCGTGTTCGATGCATCGCCCCTGTATTACCGGGTGCCCCAGCACTACCTGGCAATTATGGTGCTCGGCATGGCGGTGCACTTCGCCGACTCGACCCGGCAGAAGTGGGGCGCCAGTGCCGTGGCTCTGCTGTTGATTGTCGAGCTTGACCTTGTCGCCCTGGCCTCCATGGGCTGGCCGGAGCTGGGAGAAATTGGCCATATCGATATCGCCTTGCCGGCGGTCCTCGCGTTGATCTGGCTGAAGTCAGTTGCAGTGCCGGGCGCTGTCGCCCGGGCGGGGGCAGTGATCGCCTCGTCGACCCTGTTCATCTACCTGACCCATTTCCAGTTCCAGTCGATTGCCAAGCGAATCATCGATGAGCCCCTGTTTGGGCTATTGCTTGCCATCGTCGGCGGGATTGCCGTTGGCTATTGCTGGAATACGCTGGCGCGCACCGTTGCGCTGGGCTGGAAGCGGGCACGCAACAAGCGCCAGGAGAAGAGGGCCGAGCGAGTGGCCTGAGCAGCCCTGCGGGCTAACAACGCCAAGCTGCGGTCATTCGATCGTGATCAGCGCACCGGTGCGCGCTGCCTCGGCAATCGCCTCGACCACGATCAGGTTGCGCAAGCCATCATCGACCGTCACCAATGGCGCCACCTCGCCGCGGATCACCGCGCAAAAATGCTCGAGCTGCAACGCCAACGGATCACCCGGCTGCACGGCTGCGGTGCTGCACTCAAATGGCGTGAACCACGAACGGTCTTCTGTGCCTGGATAGGTCTTCAGGCGCAAGGTCGGCACCGACAGCGACCCCTGCTTGCCACTGATGACATAACAGTCTTCATCGTCGTAAAACGCATAATCGGTATTTTCTTGCGACGTCTGCTCCCAACTGCGCGCACACGCGGCGCTGTCTGACAGCATGAAGCTGCCGAGCATGCCATTGGCAAAGCGCAGGCTGATCGCCACCGTATCCTCGACCGGAAATCCACGTGCGGCGTTGGACTGCAGGGCTTGCACCGCAACCACTTCGCCGCACAACGAGCGCAGGTTGCCGATTTCGTGGATCAGGTTGATCAGGATCGGGCCGCCGCCCAATTGCCGCCGCCACGGCGCCGCATCGAAATACGTATCTGGCTTGTAGAACAGGGCGCTGCCTTGCACCGCGACCAGATCACCCAGGAGACCGTCACCGATAATTTGCCGGGCACGCGCAAGCGTTGGGCTGTGCGCGCGATGGTGCCCAACCAGAATGCGCGCCTGGGCCTGTGTGGCCAGTTCAGCCAACCGGCGGCCCTCTGCGACACTGTGCGCCAGCGGTTTTTCCACCAGCGCCGCGACTTTCGCCTCGATGCACTCGATGGCCTGCTGCACGTGCAGCGCGTTGGGTGTGGCGAGAATCACGCCGTCCGGTAACTGCTGGGCGAAGAGTTCGCCCAGGCTGGAAAACTGGGCGACGCCCAGACTGGCCAGGTAAGCCGGGTCTGCTGCTACCGGGTCGACCACTGCGACCAAATCACAGGCGGCGCTGGCCTGGATCAGCTCGATGTGGCGGCGGCCAATCGCGCCGACGCCAGCTACCGCTATTTTCACTCGGGTCATGGCTACGCTTCCTCGCTTTGATTGTTCTTCTACGGTGCGGACAACAACGCTGTCGCTCAGCGGCTTTGCAAGACCAGGCGGGCCTTGTCGAGGGCCATTTGCGCCCGCTCGAAGGCACTGACGCCTTGCTCCATCAGCTGTCGCGTGGGGATTTCCAGGCTCAACGGGATCTGCGCGGGCAGGGCCTTCAGCAGGCCGTGCAGGTCGCAATCGCCATCACCTGGGAAGCGTCGTTCGTTGCGTGCCTGTCGGAGGATTTCGGCCATGTCATCCGGACGTGGGCCGGCCACGTCGCACAGCTGCGCATAGCGAAAGCGTTGCGGCGCGTTGGCAGTGGCTGCGGCCAGTTCGGCCAGCGACGAGCCGGAGCGATTGAAGTGGAACGCGTCGATCAAGACACTGGCGTTGCTGCGCCCGGCCTGCTCGACGATGCGCAAGGCCTGGGTCAGGTCGCGGGCATCGGTCCAGGGCATGAACTCCAGGTGGGGATGGATAGCGTAGGGCGCGGCCAGGTCACACAGGGCGGCAAAGTTATCGCTCAGGCGGCCTTCATCAGGGTCGTTGCCCGCGACCAACAGCTCGCTCGCAGCAAACTCGGCGCCGACCTCGAGGATCTGCTCAAAGTCCATGACCCGGGTATGCGGCTTCAGACGCAGGATTTCGATGTCGAGCACCTTGATCCCCGTGTCGCTCAGGCGCTGGCGGGTCTGGCGACGCAGATCGGCGTCCGCCACCAGGGCAAAGTGGTGTTCCTCGGGCGTCGCTGGCTCCAAGCGCAAGCCGACGTGGCTGTAACCGGCACGCGCTGCAACCTCGATCATGTCGGGAGGCGAAAGCTCCAGAACGGTCAGGGCAGCCAGGGAAAATAGTTGATCGCTCATGCTCGACTCTTGTTCGCCATTGGAAAAAAACCGGCTGGCTCAGTGCCCGTCCAGCGCACCTGCTGCCGATGTCTTTTTAGTTAGAACTGAGTTCCAGTTTGAAATCAAGCGAAAACAGGCCTGCTTGGATCAATCCGATTTTCAGCGTTTTCAGTGGGCGATAACCGCACTGAAGCCGGGCTGTGGCGATTGACTCAAGGCGTTTTTCACTCTGCAAAAGCGAGCGGTTTGACACTGACAGTGAAACTGGAATAGTTTTCCAGTCATTCATGAATCGACAGGCGAGGGCGCCATCAGCGCCACGCAGGAGAGCCTTATGCCAAGCGCTGTGAGCACCACCGAAACCACCTACGCAGGATTGCTGGAGCGGGGTCTGGCCATTCTGGAAATGCTCGCCAGCAGCGTTGAAGGCGTGCCGCTTACCGAGATTTCCGACGCGCTGCGCATCCCGCGCAGTGCCACCCACCGCTTGTTGAACACCCTCTGTGACAACGGCTACGTACGTCAGGAGCAGGAGCGGGGCACCTACCTGCTGACCTCCAAATTGCAGGTGCTGGCGTTTACCCATTTGGGTGCCGACGGCACTATTGACGCTGTCCAGCCGGTGCTCAACCGGCTGGCAGCCGAGGTTGGCGAGCTGGTGCGACTGTCGGTGGTCGATGAGGACCGTCTGACCTGGGTAGCACGTGCCCAAGGTGCCCGCGGCGGCCTGCGCTATGACCCGGACATGGGCATGGAAGCCAAACTGTCGTGCTCGGCGAGCGGCTATGCCTGGCTGGCGACCATGGACAACGCTGCTGCCTTGGCACTGGTCGCGCAGCAGGGCTTTGGCGCCGTTCAGGAGTACGGCCCGCATGCTCCACAGAGCCCGCAAACCCTGCTGCCCAGAATCGAGACTGCGCGCACCCTGGGGTATGCCCTGGCGATCCAGACCTTCGCCGACTGGATGTCGGCCATCGCCGTGCCAGTGTTTCATCCGGCCAGCGGCAAGGTGCTTGGCGTGGTCAGCATAGCCGGGCCGGTCTTCAGGTTGTCCGAAGCGCGCCTGCATGAACTTGCCCCTGCACTGATCGCGGCGGCTGCGCAGATCCAGCACCTGATTGCTGGTTCTCCTGCCCTCATGAGCCCGCAACTGAGTGCACGCAACGCACGTGTCGGTGACCAGGCGTGAAGCATCCATCCCCAACAACGCGCCTTGACTGTGACCTGCTGGTGATCGGCTCGGGCGCTTCCGGCCTGGCTGCGGCGGTCACCGCCGCTTCGCAGGGTTTGAAGGTCATCGTGGTGGAAAAACACGCGACCTTTGGCGGTGCCACGGCTTGGTCGGGAGGCTGGCTATGGGTACCCGGCAACCCGTTGGCCAAACGTGCAGGCATCCATGAAGATCCTCAACAGCCGCGCACCTACCTCAAACATGAGCTGGGTGATCGCTACGACGCGGAACGGGTCGAGGCTTTTTTACACAATGCGCCGCGCATGGTGGCGTTCTTTGAGCAGAACACCGCCGTGCAGTGGTTGGACGGCAACGGCATTCCTGATATCCACGGCACTGTCCCAGGCGCGGCGAGCCAAGGCCACCAGGTGATCGCCGCACCGTATGACGCTCGCGAAATGGGGCCGCTGATCCGGCGCATGCGCAAGACCATGAAAGAGACTTCGTTCCTCGGCATGCCGATCATGGCCGGCGCTGACCTGGGCGCGTTCCTGAGCATGACCCGCTCGCTGAAATCCTTCCTGCATGTGAGCAAACGCGTCTTGCGTCACTTGCGCGATCTGCTCCTGCATGGCCGCGCCATGCACCTGGTCAATGGCGTGGCGCTGGTGGCGCGGCTGGCCAAGTCGGCGGTCGACCTTGGAGTAACGCTGATCGAGTCGGCACCGGCGCGCAAACTGATCACTGAACAGGGCAGGGTGCTGGGGGCATGGGTCGACACACCCGATGGGCCAATCGAGATTCATGCCAGCAAGGGCGTAGTGTTGGCTGCGGGCGGCTTTCCCAACGACAAGGCCAGACGCAAGGCGCTGTTCCCGCGTACGCCTTGCGATAACGACCACCTTGCGTTGCCGCCGGTGGAGTGCTCGGGCGACGGTATCTCGCTTGGCGAATCGGCCGGCGGCGTGCTGGAGGTGGACGTTGCATCGCCTGTGGCATGGGCGCCGGTCTCACTGGTGCGCCATGCCGACGGCAGCAGCGGGCATTTCCCGCACATCATCGACCGGGCCAAGCCTGGCCTGATCGGGGTGCTGTCTACCGGCAAGCGCTTCGTCAACGAAGCCGACGGCTACTACGACTACACCGCCGCCATGGTCGCCGCAGCCCCTGAAGGCGAAGAGGTGGCCTCATGGCTGATCTGCGATCACCGCTTCCAGCGACGGTTCGGGCTGGGTTACTCGCGCCCATTTCCGCTGCCGGTGGGGCCGGCGGTGCGCAGTGGTTATCTGCAGCGTGGCGACTCGATCGAGGCGCTGGCCAAGGCGTGTGGCATCGATCCCGCTGGGCTGGTGGAAACCGTGCGCACCTTCAATGCGCATGCGCGGCGGGGGGAGGACCCTGAGTTCGGTCGCGGCTCGACCCCCTACAACCGCAAGCAGGGCGATCCGTTGGTGACCGTGGGCAACCCCTGCGTGGCACCGATCGAGCATGGCCCGTTCTACGCGGTCAAGGTGCGCCCGGGCAGCTTTGGCACCTTCGCCGGGCTGAAAACCAATGGCCACGCGCAGGTGCTGGATGCGCGCGGCGCGGTGATTGCCGGGCTGTATGCGGTGGGCACGGACATGGCCAGCGTCATGGGCGGGTTTTATCCCTCGGGTGGGATCAACCTCGGCCCGGCCATGACCTTTGGCTATGTTGCCGGGCTGCATGCGGCGGGGGCAGCGGTCTAAATCAAGCATCAAACCTGCCAGCGCGCCGCGTACCCTGGAGGAGCGGCGGTGCGGCGATCCGAATTGCCCCGCGAGGCGGCTGGTCCAGCCATAAGGGTGAATGGCACCGGCTTTGCCGGTGTTCGCGGGGCAAGCCCGCTCCTACAGGCTTAAAGTGATCTTCACAGCGACGCCATCCCTGTAGGAGCGGGCTTGCCCCGCGAACACCGGCAAAGCCGGTGCCATTCAGCGCAGGGGCTGGATTGGCCCCTTCGCGTGGATCAGAAGTCCCAGCGCGTGGTCAGCATGAAGTTGCGCGGTTCGCCATAGGCTGCGGAGTTATAGAAGCCGATGTTGGTGTAGTAGGACTTGTCGAACACGTTGTTGGCGTTCAGCGTGGCCGACAGGTGCTGGCTGAACTGGTAACGCGCCATGGCATCGACCAGCCAGTACGCCTTTTGCGAGAACTCCTCGTAGCGCCCGCGCGGCGAATTGTAGATGTCCTGCCAGCCCATGCTCTGCCAGCGCGCGCCGCCACCCAGGGTCAGCCGGTCGAGGGCGCCGGTCAGCTTGTAGGTGGTGTACAGCGTGACCTGGTCTTCCGGCTCGAAGGTGGAGATCTTCACGTCTTTATCGTCGCGCACCACTTTGTGGGTGTAGCCGGCTTGCACCTGCCAGCCTGGCATCAGCTCGCCGGACGCCTCGATCTCGTAGCCCTTGGTGACCGCCTGGGTCCCCTTGAAGGCATAGTTGTTTGGGGTTGGCTGACGGTTGTTGTAGTCATCGTCAGACACCGAGCGGTTGTCTTCATGAATCTCGAAGTAGGCCGCGCTGGCATTCAAACGGCCATCGAGAAACTCGGCCTTGAGGCCGATCTCGTAGTTCTGGCCTTCGTCCGGCTCGAGCAGCTTGTCGTCGCGATCGCGGTTGTAGTTTTCCTGCGGCATGAAGATGTCGGTGTAGCTGGCGTACACCGAGTAAGTGTCGTTGAGGTCGTACACGGCGCCCACGTAAGGCACGAAGCGGCCGCTTTCCTTGTAGGACGGGGTGATACCGGTGAGTTGGTAATTGACCACGCGGCCGCCGAGCAACACCTTCAAGTCGTCGCTGACGTTCAGCCGGGTGGTGACGTAGGTGCCGGTCTGGCGCACCGTGTCGTCGATACGTTGGGTCTGCGGGCCCCAATCGGGCTCGGCCAGGTTGCCGTGCCAGTTGTTGAAATCGACCACGTTCGGGCCGCGGGTGGTGTAGTCCCAGTAGCCTTTGCCCTTCCAGTTGGACGTAGCGATGGAGCCGCCGAGCACCAACTCATGTTCGCGGCCGAACAGGCTGAACGGACCTGAGACATACAGGTCGGCGGAATCGCTGACGGTTTCGCCGGTGTACTTGCCGGCGGTGATCGACGAGGTGCCATCGGCATTCGGCGTGCTGCCCTGGATCGAGCCCATGGCCGCGTGGTAGCCGTTGATCTTGTGATCGAGCTGCAGCTTGCTGACCCAGCCGTTGCTGAAGTTGTGCTCGAGGATGGCGAACACGGTTCGCGTGTACTGCTCCCAGCTGCTCCAGTTGGCGGCGTTGTTGAACGAGCGCGAGACGTGGTTGCGGTCGCCGTTGGCGTTGATCAGCGGGAAGCTGCCTGACCAGGACGAGGCCTTGGGCAGGCTGTCCTGGTAGTCGCCGCCGACGGTGAGCAGGGTGTCCGGCGACAGGTCGAACTCGAGGATGCCGTAGTACACCGGGGTCTTGCGTGAGTAGCGGTCCATGAACGACTGCTTGTCCTGGTAGGCCGCCACGGCCCGGCCACGGACATTACCCGACTCCGTCAGCGGGCCGCTGAGGTCGAGCTCGCTGCGGTAGTTGTCCCAGGAACCGACACCGAGGCTGGCGTGGCCCTGGAACTGCGCGGTGGGCTTCTTGCGTACCAGGTTGATGGTCGCGCCCAGCGAGCCGGCGCCAGTGAGCAGGCCGGTGGCGCCCTTGAGGACCTCGACCCGGTCATAGATGGCCATGTCGCTGAGGGTGTTGCCGGCCGAATAGCCGACGTTGCGCGCCGTCGATGGGATCCCGTCGTACTGGAAGTTGTTGATCGAAAAGCCGCGCGCGTAATAGTTGCTGCGCTCGGTGTCGAAGGCCGACACGGTGATGCCTGGGGTGTGGCGCATGACATCGTCGACGCTGTTCAGGCCAAAGTCGTTCATGTGCTGGCGGGTGACGACGGTGATCGACTGCGGTGTTTCGCGTGGTGTCAGCACCAGGCGTGTGGCGGTGGCGATCGAACCTGGGGTGTAGGAGCCGGTGCCCTCACTGATCGTGCCCAGCTGGTTCGAGACGATTTCGGTGGTGCCCAGTTCCAGCACCGAGGCATCGCTCAGGCGCGGGCGCAGCGAGTAGCGGCCGTCGTCTTCACGTACCGCTTGCAGGCCAGAGTTGGCCAGCAGCACCTGCAGGCCGGTGTCGACCGCGTAGGCGCCATCCAGGCCGGTGGTGGCCTGCCCGCGGGTCAGCGTTGGGTCGAACGACAGCACCACGCCGCTTTCACTGGCAAAGCGGGTCAGGGCAGCTCCCAGGTCGCCGGCACCGATGTGGTACTGACGCACATTACCGTCATCGGCGTGTGCCGGCATGGCGGCAGTGAGGCCCAGCAAGGCAGAGTAGAGCAGGGCGCTGCGAAGACTGGCTGCGATGCGGCCGGCCTGGAAAGGGGGTCTCATGGAGTGATGGTCTCGTCGTCGGTGTTGGCAAGTGGGCTTATCTGCCCTTCGCTGAGTAAGTCGAACGGGAACGAGAAAAACTATCAGTTGGGTAGAAATTAAATTGGAGGTTGCAGGCGCCGGCCTCTTCGCGGGGCAAGTCGGAGGAGCGACCCAGCGTCACCCCGGCACGACATTCACCCAATATCGCGTGGCCCTGACCACCCGCACCGGCAAGGTGGTGCTCAAGGCCTGCAGGGCCTGCTCGGTGTCATGCACATTGAACGCGCCACTGATGCGCAGGCCGGCAATGGCCGGATCGCAACGCAGCCAGCCAGCGCGGTAGCGGCCCAGCTCAAGGAGAAACGTGTCCAGTCGCTGGTCATTGGCCACCAGCACCCCTTGGCTCCAGCCATCCTGCCCCGGCGAGACCGGCTGCGGCGCGCGAATGTGCTGGCTGGCAAAACTGCATTGGCTCCCCGCCTCGATAATCACCGCAGCTGCCCCCAGTGGAGAGATGCGCACCTGATGCTCGAAAACGGCCACCCGCGTAATGGCACCGTCAGTCAACACCGAGAAACGCGTGCCCAGCGCCTGCACGCTGCCTTGCTCGGTCTGCACCAACAGCGGCCGGCGCGCAGGATCGGCGGCGCTGGTCAGCATCAGCTCGCCTTGACGGAGGATCACTCGCCGTTCACGTCGGCTGTACGCGACGTCCACAGCAGTGGCCGTATTCAGCTGCAACTGTGAGCCATCGGCGAGCACCACGTTGTGTTGCTCGCCTGTGCGCGTCCGATAGGCAGCCAGCCAGCCCGCGCTTTGCCCTTGCTGATAACTGGCATAGCCGAGCATGCCACTGCCCATGGCCAGGGCAAGGCCCTTGAGCACCGTGCGCCGGCCGCTGCCTGCGGTCTGATCGGCGAGGGTCAGTGCGCGCCCGGTCAAGGCCGCGGGCATGCCGTGCAAGCGCTGTTGCAACTGCTGGATCTGCGCCCAGGCCCAGCGGTTGTGCGCATCGCTGGCCAGCCAGGTCTGCCAGCCGGCCTGGTCGGCGGGCGAGACATCCTCGCATTGCAGTGTGCTGAACCAGCCTGCAGCCTGTTCCAGGGCGGCGCGTTGCTGGGCGTGCAGGGTGGTCATCCGTCCAGCGCCCCGAGGCTGAACAGCACGCAGTGCTGGGTGGCCTTGGCAATGTAGCGGGTCACGCTGACCACCGAGACCTGCAGTTGCTCGGCAATCGCCTTGTAGGTCATGCCGTCCAGTTGCGAGAGGAGAAACGCGCGTCGCACGTTGGGCCCCAGGCCTGCAAGCATGGCGTCCAGTTCACACAGGCTTTCGAGCAGGATTGCCCGGGTTTCCTCACTGATGGCGACCGCTTCGGGCTGCTCGGCCAGGGCCTGCAACCAGGCGCGCTCGAGCCGGGCGCGACGGAAGTGGTCGATCATCAAGCGCCGGGCAATGGTTGCCAGATAGCCCTTGGGCTCGCGCACCGCCTGCAGTTGGGCCTGCGCGTCCTTGGCACTCAACACGCGGATAAAGACATCCTGCACCAGGTCGGCGGCCAGCTCCCGGCAGTCGACACGCGGGCGCAGCCAACCCAGCAACCAGCGGTGGTTTTGCTGATAGAGGGTGTGCACCTCTCGGTTCAGTGGGCTGGGGCTCGACATGACACGGCTCAAAAATGCAATTGGGATTCATTATCAGTTTATGAGGCGTGGTGTTTGTTGTGCAACCTTTCTTCCTTATACACACCACTCGCCCAGAGCTGACCGCTGGCAACTGCTGGTCGGTACTGATCGGCGAAGACTTCCGGGGGAAAAATCCGGATAATGGCGGCCATTTCGTTTTGCTACTTGGCATGGTAATCCCGCATGGAAATCAAGGTTAATTTTCTCGACAACCTTCGGCTTGAAGCCAAGTTCGATGATTTCACGGTGGTGGCCGATCAACCCATCCGCTACAAGGGCGATGGTTCTGCGCCGGGTCCGTTCGATTATTTCCTGGCCTCGTCGGCGCTGTGCGCGGCTTACTTCGTAAAGTTGTACTGCGAAACGCGCAATATCCCTACCGACAATATTCGCCTGTCGCAAAACAACATTGTCGATCCGGAAAACCGCTACAACCAGATCTTCAAGATCCAGGTCGAACTGCCTGCGGACATTTCTGCCAAGGACCGTCAGGGCATCTTGCGCTCCATCGATCGCTGCACGGTGAAGAAAGTCGTGCAGACGGGCCCGGAGTTCGTCATCGAAGAGGTGGACAACCTCGACGCTGATGCCCAGGCCTTGCTGATGCTCGACAGCGATACACAGGCGAGCACCTACATCGCCGGCAAGGACCTGCCGCTGGAGCAGACCATCGCCAACATGTCCGGGATCCTCGCTGGCCTGGGCATGAAGATCGAAATTGCCTCGTGGCGCAATATCGTGCCCAACGTGTGGTCGCTGCATGTGCGCGATGCGCATTCGCCGATGTGCTTCACCAACGGCAAGGGTGCGACCAAGGAAGGCGCCCTGGCGTCGGCGCTGGGCGAGTTCATCGAACGGCTCAACTGCAACTTCTTCTACAACGATCAGTTCTGGGGCGAGGACATCGCCAACGCCGCGTTCGTGCACTACCCGAACGAGCGCTGGTTCAAACCGGGCGCCAAGGATGCACTGCCGGCCGAAATCCTCGATGAGTACTGCCTGGAGATCTACAACCCCGACGGCGAGCTGCGCGGTTCGCACCTGTACGACACCAACTCGGGCAACGTCAAACGCGGCATCTGCGCGCTGCCGTTCGTGCGCCAGTCGGATGGCGAGGTGGTGTACTTCCCGTCCAACCTGATCGAGAACCTGTACCTGAGCAACGGCATGAGTGCCGGCAACACCTTGGCCGAAGCCCAGGTGCAGTGCCTGTCGGAGATCTTCGAGCGGGCGGTCAAACGGGAGATTCTCGAAGGCGAGCTGGCCTTGCCGGATGTGCCGCCAGCGGTGTTGGCCAAGTACCCGGCGATCCTCGCCGGGATCGAGGGCCTGCAAGCGCAGGGCTTCCCGGTGCTGGTCAAGGATGCCTCGCTGGGTGGTGAGTTCCCGGTAATGTGCGTGACCTTGATGAACCCCCGCACCGGCGGCGTGTTCGCCTCGTTTGGTGCGCACCCAAGCTTTGAAGTGGCGCTGGAGCGCAGCCTCACCGAACTGCTGCAGGGGCGCAGCTTCGAAGGCCTCAACGATTTGCCGCAGCCGACCTTCGAAAGCCACGCGGTGACCGAGCCGAACAACTTTGTCGAGCACTTCATCGATTCCAGCGGTGTGGTCTCGTGGCGCTTCTTCAGTGCCAAGGCCGACTTCGAGTTCGTCGAGTGGGACTTCACCAGCGACGGCGAAGATTCCAACGAAGCCGAGGCCGCGACCCTGTTCGGCATCCTCGAGGGGCTGGGCAAGGAAGTGTACATGGCGGTGTACGACCAATTGGGTGCCAACGCCTGCCGTATCCTGGTGCCGGATTACTCCGAGATCTATCCGGTCGAAGACCTGATCTGGGACAACACCAACAAGGCCTTGCTGTTCCGCGAAGACATCCTCAACCTGCATCGCCTGGACGACCGTAGCCTGAAGGCGCTGGTCAAGCGTCTGGACAACTGCGAGGTCGACGAATACACCAGCATCACCACGTTGATCGGCGTCGAGTTCGACGACAACACGGCTTGGGGCCAGCTGACCATCCTTGAACTCAAGTTGCTGATCAAGCTTGCCTTGAAGCGCTTTGAGGAGGCCAAGGAGCTGGTCGAGGCGTTCTTGCAGTTCAACGACAACACGGTCGAGCGCGGCTTGTTCTACCAGGCGTTGAACGTGGTGCTGGAAGTGGTGTTGGATGATGAGCTGGAAATGGAAGACTTCGAGGTCAACTTCCGCCGCATGTTCGGTGACCCGCGGATGGACGCGGTGCTTGGCTCGGTGGCGGGGAGTGTGCGTTTCCATGGCCTGACCCCGACCAGCATGAAGCTGGAAGGCCTCGACCGGCACCAGCGGCTGGTCGACAGCTACAAGAAGCTGCACGCAGCGCGGGCGAAGTTCGCCGGCTGAGGTGCGACTGCGGGGCCGTTCTCATAGAGCTAACGCTAACGCGTTGATTTAGCGAAACCCTGTAGGAGCGGGCTGGTCCCGCGAAGAGGCCAGTCCAGCCACCGTGGGGGATGGCACCGGCTTCGCCGGTTTCGCGGGACAAGCCCGCTCCTACAGGGAGCGGGCATGCCTCAAGCCCACGATCCCACGCCAGGGCGATCAGAAATCCCAGCGTTTAGTCAGCATCACGGGCCGTTCACTTGCGCTTCTTCAAGGCCTTCAGGCGCGCCTTGGCCTTGTGCACCACCTCGATGCGTTCGCTCTTCTTCATCCGTTTCCATTTGCGGATGTCGTCTTTGCTGCGCCCACAACCCACGCAGATTTCGTCGCGGATCTTGCAGTTGGAGGTGCAGGGGTTGTCAGCGTCTTTGGCCACACGTGTCGTCCTCGCTCATGTCAGTGTGACCGCTGCGCGCCGGGCCGGTTCGGTGTCAGAAGAAGCTGCGCTGCGCTTTGAGCGTGAGCATGCTTTCGCAATAGGTGTTGATCCCGCCGTAGGCATCGCAGCCGCCGCCGCTCAAGTCAGAGTTGCTGTAGATCAGGTTGAGGTCCATGCCGCGCCAGGGGCGTGACAGCTCCAGCGACCAGTCGTTGAAGGTATCGACCTGGCTGCCATCGCCGATGGTGAAGGGCGTACCCAGGCGGTGGTGGGCGAACTTGACGGTCAGGTCGACCTCCAGCAGCGGCAGTTGGCCGAGGTTGGCGAACAGCGTTCCGGTGCGGTTGTCGGGGTTGTCGTTGAGTGCGCCGCCCAAGCGACTGCCGAGCAGCGAGAGGCCGCCATACACGGCGTAGCTGTCGTTGCCGGAGAGGTTCGGGTAGCTGTAGTGGATCATGCCCACTTCGTAGCCCAGACTGGTATCGAAGTGGTGCTTGTAGCCGAGGTAGTTGTCCAGGCGCAGGGTGGAGTCGGGCGACAACCCCATGCTCGGCGCGTACTGGCCGACGTACCAGCCGCTGGCATGGCTGAGGTCGAGGCCACCGTGGAACGAGCCGACGGCACTCGGCGAGATCAAGCCCTGAGCCATCGTGCGTGAAGGCGTGGTGCCTAGCTTGAAGTCGAAGTCGCCCAACTGGCGCTGAATCTGTTGCGCGTGCAGCGCCGGGCTGAACACGAAGGTGGCTGCACTGAGCAGCAAAAGCGGCCTGATCATGGTCACCGTCCTGGAAAGCCCGCTCTAGAGGGGCAGAGGATACCTGCCGCAGTTGCAGGAGGGGAGACCGTTGGTCAGGGTTAATCAAGCTGGCGAGCGCGCCGCCTACCTGCAGGAGCGGGCTTGCCCCGCGAAGAGGCCGGGCAGCCATCGTGGTGTATGGCACCGGCCCTGCCGGTTTCGCGGGGTAAGCTCGTTCCTACAGGGCTCGATTATCGGTGCTGGCAGTTGGTCTGCACAGACCCTCTACCAGCGGTAGGTCACCGAGCCAATCACACTGCGTTCATCGCCATAGCGGCAGGTGGTGTTGCAGAACAGGTACTTCTTGTCGAACAGGTTCTGCGCCTTGGCCTGCAGCTGCCAATGGGCATCCACGTCGTAGCTGATCAGCGCATCGACCAGGGTGTAGGCGGGGATCTTGCCCTCATACACGCCAGGCGTCGTGCGCGTGGTACCGGTGTAACGTGCGCCTGCGCCAAGGCGCAGCTTGTCCAGGCCCAGCGAGGTCAGCCGGTAGCTGGCCCAGAGACTGGCGCTATGATACGGCACGCCTTCAATGCGCTTGCCGACGTTGCTGGCTGTCTGGTCCTGCAGCACATGGGTATCGGTGTAGGCGTAGCCCAGGCTCACTTCAAGCGCGTCGGTCAGGTTGCCCTTGGCCTCCAGTTCCAGCCCCTTGGAGCGGGTCTTGCCGTATTGCACGTAGGTGTTGGTGAGGGTGTCCAGGCTCAGCGAATTGTCCTGGTCCAGTTGGTAGACCGCCGCACTGAACATCGCCTCGGTACCCGGCGGCTGGTAGCGCAGGCCGATTTCATACTGCTCGCCTTCCAAAGGTGCAAAGGCATTGCCAAAGGCCGGGTTGCTGACGCTGGCCGGCTGGAACGACTGGCTGTAGCTGACGTACGGCGCCAGGCCGTTGTCGGCCAGGTACACCAGGCCGACACGGCCCGTGGCCTTCTTGTCGCTGCGGCTTGCCCGGCTATCGTTGGCGAAGGTAGTGGTGACGCTATCTGCCCAATCCTGACGGGCACCGAGCAGCAGTACCCAGTGGTCGTCGAAGGTGATCTGGTCTTGCAGGTAGACCCCCATCTGCCGGCTGTGCAGGTCTGATCCACTGTCGGCGGCAGTATTGGGCCCGACGCCGGTGTGTTGCGGGTTGGCCAGGTCGAGCGAGGGCGCGAGCTGGGCCAAGCTGGCACTGATGAAACGGTGCGAGTCGTAGGTCTTGTGGTAGTAGTCGACGCCGAGCAGCAGGTCGTGCTGCACGCGGCCCTGGTCGAAGGTGATGTTCAGGTTGGTGTCGCTGGTCCAGCCGGTCGAGCGTTCTTCGCGAGCACTGTAGCGGCGCAGCAGTTGGCTGCCGCTCACCGAGAGCGGGATCAGGTAGTTCCAGTCGGTATTGGCCTGGAAGTAGCGCAGGCTGTTGTTCAGGCTCAGGTGCTCATTGAAGCGGTGCTCGAACAGGTAGCCGAGGGTATCCATGCGGTTGTTGAAGTGGTCGTAGCCAGGCTCGCCGACAAACTGGTTACGGCCGATCTTGTAGCCAGCGCCATTGCCATAGCTGCTCAGTTGATAGCTCATCGGCGGGGAGAAACCGGTAAAGGTTTCCTGATGGCTGGCCAACAGCGTCAGCACGGTGTCGTCGTCGGGACGCCAAGTGAACGCCGGGGCGATATAGCGACGGTCATCACCGACATGGTCGACCTGGGTGTTGCTGTCGCGCCACAGACCGGTCAGGCGATAGCTGAACTGGCCCTGGTCGTCGAGCGGGCCGCCGAAGTCGACGGTGTACTGGCGGCGATCATAATTGCCCACTTCCAGGCCGATTTCATGCAGCGGCGTGGTGGTCGGCCGCTTGCTCACAGTATTGATCATGCCGCCCGGCGAGAGCTGCCCATACAGTACCGAGGATGCGCCCTTGAGCACCTCGACACGCTCCAGGCCGTAGGCTTCGACGCTGCCGTCATAGGGGTTGGACTGCAGTTTCATGCCATCGCGCAGAATACCGCCGGTGCCCGCACCGACGTTGAAGCCGCGCAAGGTATAGTCGTCGGCGACGCGGCTGAAACTGTTCGGCTGGCTGGTGAAACCGGGGGTGTACTTGAGGGCGTCGGACAGGTTGTCGCTCTTGCGGTCGTCGAGCTCGTCACGGGTGACGACCGATACCGACTGGGGGATTTTCACCAGTTCGGTACGGGTCTTGGTCCCGGCGGTGGTGCTGCGGGCCAGGTAGCCATCTTGCTGATCACCCTGCAGGGCCTGGCGGTTGGCGTCGATGCTGGTGGCATCCAGGGTCAGGCCATCGCCGCTGGCCGCCGCCTGCACACTGAGTGCACCGCTGGCGGTCACCAGCATGTTCAGGCCAGTCCCCTGCAGGCTCTGGCGAAGGGCCTCGCGCACACTCAAGCGGCCTCGCACGGCAGACGCATAGAGGCCTTCGACGTCGGCCGGAACGAACAGCACTTGGCGGCCGCTCACCTGGCCGATGGCAATCAGGCTGTTGGCCAGCGGGCCTGCGGCCAGGTTGTAGTCGTGTACGGACTCGGCCGCGAGGGCCGGCACACTGGCCAGGCAGGCGCTGATCAGCAGAGGGAACAAGGTGTTTGAATGCATGGTGAACTCGACAAGATGCTCGGCGGGACGCGCTGGGTGCGCGGTTCTGCTTGGTATGTGACGCGAGCTCGAGGTTTTTTCAGGGGTAACCGAAAAAATAATCAGCTGTGGTCGATGCGTGTCCACAGGCCCAGGTAGTGCTCGATTCGCAAAGGCAGGACGTCGTTGAGCGCTGCCAGTGCTCCCAGGCTGTCATCCAGGGTGAAGATCCCGGAAATGCGCAAGGCTGCTGCGCGTGGCGAGACCCGCAACAGCCCATGGTGATACGGCCTGAGGTGGTCGATAACGGTGCCCAGTGGCTGGTCATGCACTTCGAGCAGGCCGTTGGTCCAGCTCCGTTCGTTGGTGTGGCGGGCAGCAATGGGTTGCCAACTGTAGCCGTCGAAGGCTAGCCCCTGGCCGGCGACGAGGGTTTGTCGATGCTGCGGTGCGCGTAACTCCAGCACACCGCTCATGGCCCAGAGCTGGGCCTGGTGGCCGTCGCGAGACAACAGGCAGCTGCCGCCATCGAGCCAGGCTTCGCCCCACGGGCAGGCCAGCACGAAGGGTCGCTGCGGGTCGCTCTGTACCTCGGCCAACACCGCCCCACGCAGGAGTGTGATACGGCGCTGCTGGGGCTGGAATTGCATGTCGATCGAGCTCTCGGCATTCAGCAGCAGGGACGAGCCGTCTTCCAGGCGGAACGACCGGCGTTGGGCGGTGCTGGTGCGCAGGTCGGCGCCCCAGCGGGTGTGCAGCGGCCCGCCAGGCAGGGTCAGCAGGTGGCCGCCGACGGCCATGGCGCCCAGGCCGAGGGCGCCGCGCAGCAGCCATCGGCGGCTATGGTCGACACTGCGCAAGGCGTGCCTCGTTGCCTGTTTGCAGGCGAGCGGGGCAAAGGTGCGGTTCAGTTGCTGTTGCAACGACAACCAGGCATCGCGGTGGCTGGCATCGGCGTCGAGCCAGGCTTGCAACTGTTGCTGCGCGGCGTCATCGAAGGTCCCGGAGGCGCGTCGTGCATGCCATTCGATGGCTTGGGCGACTGCTGCTGGCAAGCCGCTCACGATGCCGCCCGATAGCAGGCGGTCAGCCCTTGCACCACATACTGATGGACGCGGGTGACCGACACCCCGAGCTCTTCGGCGATTCGCGCGTAGGTCAGGCCGTCGAGCTGGCTGTACAGAAACGCAGCGCGGGCCTTGGAGGAGAGACCGTCGAGCAGGCGATCGATTTCCATCAGCGCTTCCATCGCCAGCCAGTGCTCCTGCGGCGACGGTGCGCTGCTGTGGGGTTCGGCGGCCAGTGCTTCGAGGTAGGCGCGTTCGATATCGCTGCGTCGCCAGCGGGCGAAGATCAGCCGCTTGCCGATGGTGCTCAACAATGCGCGGGGCTCGCGAATGCTCTGCGGGTCGGGCATGGCCACGACCTGGGCAAAGGTTTCGGCCGCCAGGTCAGCGGCGTCATCGCGGCAGTTCAGGCGCAGGCGCAAGCGTTCGAGCAGCCAGCCGTGATGGTCACCGAACAGGCGGTGCAAGACCTGACGACGGGATTCGGAGTTGGGGGACTGACTGACCATCACGACGCGCGGCTGCCTTGGTGAATGACACTTATTCTCAATGGTGGCAATGTTGCCTGACGATTGCAAGGCGCGGGCTGGCGTCAGCCCTCTTGGAGCGAGCTGGCCCCAATGCCAGTCAGTTAAGAAGCCGGGGCCGCTTTGCGGCCCTTTCGCGACTCAAGGCCGCTCCCACAGATTGTGTATGTCGCTATTTACTGGGCAAGCGCGGACAGTGTGGGAGCGGCCTTGTGTCGCGAAAGGGCTGCAAAGCAGCCCCAGCTTCTTAACTGACTGGCAGAGGCATGGCCCGCGAACCAGAGTGAACTAACCGGCTTGGCACAGGCTCCTTGTTGTTGCGCACTGTGCGCCCAGACAACCCGCAAGGAGCCGCCGTGACCGTTAACCACCCAACCCTCTACCGCTGTACACCAGGGCCGCTGCACGCGACCTTGCTGGCCGGTACCGTGCCGCTGTTTCTTGGCGGTTTGCTCAGTGACATCGCCTACTTCCAGACGTACCAGATCCAGTGGAGCAACTTCGCCGCCTGGCTGATCGCCGGCGGGCTGCTGTTCTGTGGGCTGGCGTTGCTGTTCGCGCTGGTCAACCTGGTTCGCGCCGAACGCAAGGCCGGGCGCCCGCTGCTGTACTTCGTGCTGCTGCTGGTAACGTTCGGGCTGGGCCTGGTGAACGCCTTCGAACACGCCAAGGACGCCTGGGCAGTGATGCCGACGGGCCTGGTACTGTCGGTGATCGTGGCCGTGCTGGCCTGCATCGCGACCTGGACCGGCCTGACTAACCTGCGATCCGGAGGTGCACAATGAGCCAGGTGCCTGCACTGACCGTCTTGAGCATGGCGCTGTTGCTCAGCGCCTGCGGTGGCGAGGGCGATGCCAAGCAAGCCTACGGCGCCGACCCGAAACTGCCCGATCCGCAACGTGGCTTGCTCCCGAGCATGAAGATTGCCGAGCCAACCGCCTGGGGCGAACAGAAGCCGACCGTGCCCCAGGGTTACGCGGTCACGGCGATTGCCACCGGGCTGCAGATCCCGCGCCAGACGCTGGTCCTGCCCAACGGCGACATCATCGTGGCCGAAGGCCGCGGCGGCAACGCGGCCAAGCTCAAGCCCAAGGATGTCATCGCCAGCTCGATCAAGGCCAAGGGCAACACCCAGGTCAAGGGCGGCAATCGCCTGACCTTGCTGCGCGACGCTGATGGCGATGGCAACTACGAGCTGAAAACGGTGTTTGCCGAGAACCTCAACGCGCCTTACGGGCTGGCCTTCGCCGACGGCAAGTTGTATGTGGCCAACCAGGATGCGCTGGTGCGCTTCGACTATGCCGACGGCCAGACCAAGGCCAGCGGGGCACCGGTCAAAGTCACCGACTTGCCGTCGGCGATCAACCACCACTGGACCAAGGCCCTGACGATCAGCCCGGATGGCCGCTACCTGTATGTCGGCATTGGCTCCAACAGCAATGTCACCGAGCGTGGCATGGAGGTCGAGATCGATCGGGCGATGGTCTGGCAGATCGACGCTCAGAGCGGGGCGCACAAGCCGTACGCGACCGGCCTGCGCAACCCCACGGCGTTGGCCATCCAGCCTGGCAGCGGGCAGTTGTGGACGGTGGTCAACGAACGCGATGAGCTCGGGCCGGACCTGGTGCCCGATTACCTGACCTCAGTGAAGGAGGGCGGGTTCTACGGTTGGCCGTACAGCTACTGGGGGCAGAACGTCGATCCGCGCGCGCAGCCGCAGAACCCGGAAAAAGTCGCCGCGGCGATCAAACCCGACTACAGCCTCGGCTCGCACGTCGCGGCGTTGGGCGTCGATTTCTCCAGCGCGGCCATGGGCGAGCAGTTCGCCGACGGGGTTTTCGTGGGTGAGCACGGCAGTTGGAACCGGCCCAACCCGGTGGGCTACAAGGTGATCTTCGTGCCGTTCAGCAATGGCCGGCCGGCGGGCGATCCGATCGATTTCGCCACGGGCTTCCGCAGCGAAGAGGGCAAGACCCGCGGCCGGCCGGTGGGAGTGACGGTCGACCCGCGCGGGGCGCTGATCATTGCTGATGACCTGGCCAATACCGTGTGGCGGGTGACGCGCAAGCAGTGACCGTGGCGTGAGCCCGACCGGCCTCTTCGCGGGCTTGCCCCGCGAAGAGGCCGCCCGGATCACTGAAAAATTTATTTAGCGGTGAATTATTTAGTATCACTTTGTATCTGATGCGTTAGAGCCCTGGCCACCAAAACGATGGCAGCCGGGTAGGACAAGTCAGAAACAGAGTGACGGATATGAAATCACGCAAGAAAAGCGTCAAGCCGATCGGCCTCAAGGACATCACCATTGTCGACGATGCCAAGATGCGCAAGGCGATCACTGCTGCGGCACTGGGCAACGCCATGGAATGGTTCGACTTCGGTGTCTATGGCTTTGTCGCCTATGTGCTGGGCAAAGTCTTCTTCCCTGGCGCCGACCCCAGTGTGCAGATGATTGCGGCCCTCGGGACGTTCTCGGTGCCGTTCCTGATCCGCCCGCTGGGCGGCCTGTTCTTCGGTGCCCTGGGCGACCGCTACGGGCGCCAGAAGGTCCTGGCGGCGACCATCGTGATCATGTCGCTGAGCACCTTTGCCATCGGCCTGATCCCGTCCTACGCCTCGATTGGCATCTGGGCGCCGATCTTGCTGCTGCTGTGCAAGATGGCCCAAGGCTTCTCGGTGGGTGGCGAATACACCGGTGCCTCGATCTTCGTTGCCGAATATGCGCCTGACCGCAAGCGCGGCTTCCTTGGCAGCTGGCTGGACTTCGGCTCGATCGCAGGCTTCGTCTTTGGTGCAGGCCTGGTGGTATGCATCTCGGCCACCGTCGGTGAAGAGAAATTCCTCGAGTGGGGCTGGCGCCTGCCGTTCCTGCTGGCCTTGCCCCTGGGCATCATCGGCCTGTACCTGCGTCACGCCCTGGAAGAGACCCCGGCCTTCCAGCAGCATGTCGAAAAGCTCGAGCAGGGCGATCGCGAGGGCCTGGCGTCGGGCCCCAAGGTGTCGTTCAAGGAAGTCGCCACCCAGCACTGGCGCAGCCTGCTGACCTGCATCGGCGTGGTGATCGCGACCAACGTCACCTACTACATGCTGCTCACCTACATGCCAAGCTACCTCTCGCATAACCTGCACTACAGCGAAAGCCGCGGCGTCCTGATCATCATCGCCATCATGGTGGGCATGCTCTTTGTGCAACCGGTCATCGGTTTCTTGAGCGACAAGTTCGGCCGCCGCCCGTTCATCCTCTGCGGCAGTATCGGCCTGCTGATCATGGCTATTCCGGCCTTCATGATGATCAACAGTGGCGTGCTCGGGATCATCTTTGCCGGCCTGCTGGTCCTGGCGATCCTGCTCAACTTCTTCATCGGCGTGATGGCCTCGACCTTGCCGGCGATGTTCCCCACGCATATCCGCTACAGCGCATTGGCCAGTGCATTCAACATCTCGGTACTGATCGCCGGCCTGACGCCGACCATCGCCGCCTGGCTGGTGGAAACCACCAACGACTTGTACATGCCGGCCTACTACCTGATGGTGGTCGCGCTGATCGGCCTGGTGACTGGCGTGACCATGAAAGAAACCGCCAACCAGCCCCTGCGTGGCGCCGCTCCGGCCGCTTCCGACCTTGAGGAAGCGCGCGAGTTGCTGCAGGAGCACCACGACAATATCGAGCATAAAATCGAGGATATCGACCAACAGATCGCCGAACTGGAAGCCAAGCGGCAGCATTTGGTACAGCAACATCCGCGTATCGATTAGCGCGTGGGCGAGCAAGTCTGTTCAGGCTGTGAGAGGATGGCCGACAAACCATGTGTCTGGCAGAACAGGACCCAGAATTAAACCTGATGAAGACTCCAAAACGGATAGAACCGCTGATTGAAGACGGGCTGGTCGATGAAGTGCTCAGGCCCTTGATGAGCGGGAAGGAAGCGGCGGTCTACGTCGTGCGCTGCGGTACCCAGGTGCGTTGCGCCAAGGTCTATAAAGAGGCCAACAAGCGCAGCTTCCGCCAGGCCGCCGAGTACCAGGAAGGGCGCAAGGTGCGTAACAGCCGCCAGGCCCGGGCCATGGCCAAGGGTTCCAAGTACGGTCGCAAGGAAGCCGAGGATGCCTGGCAGAACGCCGAAGTGGCGGCGCTGTTCCGCCTGGCCAGCGCGGGTGTGCGGGTACCCAAGCCGTTCGACTTCCAGGATGGCGTGTTGTTGATGGAACTGGTGGTCGACGAGCACGGTAACGCTGCGCCACGCCTGAACGATGTGCATCTGGAGCCTGAGCAGGCGCGTGAATACCACGCCTTCGTGATTCGCCAGATCGTGCTGATGCTGTGCGCCGGTCTGGTGCACGGCGACCTGTCCGAGTTCAACGTGTTGCTCGGCCCGGATGGCCCGGTGATCATCGACCTGCCTCAGGCGGTGGACGCGGCGGCCAACAACCATGCGTTCAGCATGCTCGACCGTGACGTGGCGAACATGAGCGGCTATTTCGGCCGGTTTGCCCCGGAGCTCAGGGACACCCGCTACGCGCGCGAGATGTGGTCGCTGTTCGAGGCCGGTGAGCTGCTGCCGGATACCCCGTTGACCGGGGAGTTCCAGGACGACGACCACGACGCCGATGTTGGCGGCGTGCTGCGCGAGATCGAAGCGGCGCGGATCGACGACGAGCGTCGCCGAGCGGCGCGGGAGGATGTCGAGCGTGGGCCGGTCAAAGGTGAGGAGCCACCGCCGCCTTGGATGCAGTAGTTCTAGAGGTTGATTATCAAGTGAATATTTCGCGCGCAAGCGTCCATGCGCGCTGGCATTTACGGCCTTTGGTCTGCACGGGCGAATATAAATAGGATTAGCTCGATCGTTGGTGACTCTCAGATGTACACACAGATTCATCTGTGTCACTCAACGAGGTAGACCATCATGGCTGGTAATCAAGGCAATAAAGGTGGCGACATGGGCAAAGGCGCCCAAGGCAATCAAGGCGATCAGGCCCACGACCAGGACAAGGCTGGCCAGGCAGGACGTCAAGGTGGCCAGATGTCTGAAGGTGGCATGGGCAATGATCCGCAGCGTCAGTCCGACATGGGCAAGCAAGGCGGACAGAAGTCCGGTGGCGAGTGGACCAAGGATAGTGACAAAGCCGGCCAGACCGGTCGCCAGGGTGGGCAAGGGGCAGGCGGCGGAATGGCTGACGATCCCGCCCAGACCACACAACGCGACCGCGATGCAGGTCAGCATGGTAGTGCTGACCGTAACATGCACAAAGACGAGAAACACTGATTCGTCTGCAGCTCAACCGGGGCGCCTCGCGCTCCGGTTGCAACCACGAGCTGAAGCCTCTTCGCAGGCTAGCTCGTCCCTGCGGGATGCGTGCCGGATCCAGTCACTGTGTTCGGCATGCATCACGTAGGGGCGGTCTATCCTGCGAAGAGGCTTTTGCGTTTCTGCTTGCAGTTAATCTCCTAATCTTCGCGATTCCCTGTTACTCGGCGCACTGGCAAGTACGGCAGCAACCGCTCGGTTTCCTTCCTCACCACCTCGTAGCATTCGCAGCTGAGTGCCTCCAGTCGTGCCCTGTCGAGCACCTTGATATGCCCGCGGCTGTATTCGATGACGCCCAGCCGTTGCAGCTTGCCAGCCGCATCGGTGACCCCTTCGCGGCGTACGCCGAGCATGTTGGCGATCAATTCCTGGGTCATGCGCAGCTGATCGCTTTGCAGCCGATCCAGCGACAGCAGCAGCCAGCGGCACAGCTGCTGGTCGATCGAGTGGTGACGGTTGCACACGGCGGTCTGGGCCATCTGCGTGATCAGTGCCTGGGTGTAGCGCAGCATCAACAGCAACAGTTCACCGTGGCGATTGAATTCGTCCTTCAGGCGCTGCCCCGGCAGCCGATAGGCGTGCCCGGCGCTTTGCACGATGGCCCGGCTAGGCGTGCTTTCACCGCCCATGAATACGGCAATGCCGACCAGGCCTTCGTTGCCTACCACAGAGATCTCCGCTGATGCGCCGTTTTCCATCACGTACAGCAAGGAAATGATCGAGTCGGTCGGGAAGTAGACGTGGCGCAGCGTATCGCCGGATTCATACAGGGCTTTGCCCAACGGCAGGGTGACCAGCTCAAGGTCGCCTTGCAGGCGATCGAACGCCTGCGCGGGCAGGGCAGCCAGCAGATGATTGTGGCGCGGGGTGGGCTGCATGGGTGCATCAACCTTCAGCTTGGCGTGGTTGTACAAGCCTAGTTCACACAGTTGGCCTCCAGCCGAGCCGCTTCGAGTCTTTTCAATAGGTAGCTGGCTTGCATGCGCCGCCCTCATAGAACTAACGCTAACTTGTTGATTTAGCAGAACCCTGTAGGAGCGGGCTTGTCCCGCGAAGAGGCCAGTCCAGCCACCGTGGTGGATGGCACCGGCTTCGCCGGTTTCGCGGGACAAGCCCGCTCCTACAGGGATGGTGCATACCTCGATGTACAGGGCAGGGGCCACGGCTGCGCTAGCTGCAGGCTGCTGCCGGCCAGCGGCTTCAGCTGGCTTGAGTGCGCCGGGGCTGCTGCGCAGCCCTTTCCGACCGGTCCGGCGCCCCGGCGAGGCCGCTCTCATAGAACTGACGCTAACTTGTTGATTTAGCGAAACCTGTAGGAGCGGGCTTGTCCCGCGAAGAGGCTAGTCCAGCCACCGTGGTGGATGGCACCGGCTTCGCCGGTTTCGCGGGACAAGCCCGCTCCTACAGGGATGGTGCATACCTCGATGTACAGGGCAGGGGCCACTGCTGCGCTAGCTGCAGGCTGCTGCCGGCCAGCGGCTTCAGCTGGCTTGAGCGGTCCGGCGCCCCGGCGAGGCCGCCCTCATAGAACTGACGCTAACTTGTTGGTTTAGCGAAACCCTGTAGGAGCGGGCTTGTCCCGCGAAGAGGCCAGTCCAGCCACCGTGGTGGATGGCACCGGCTTCGCCGGTTTCGCGGGTGTACGACCGGAGACATCCTTTACATCTTAAACCGGGGACATGGTTTACACATTTGAGGCTTGAACGCGGTTTTCACCCCGTTCCAGCCTCCCCAGGAGATGGTCACACAGAAACACATCCCAAATATCATCCTCCACCTCTTTCAGGCCAATCCTCTCGCCAGACAAGGCCTCGCTGATGAACAGCAGCTTGCCTTTCCACTTGATCGAGCCATTTTGCCTGACACTGCGGACAGCCATTTCGGCGGGATACTCCACGACAGGCAGACATCCGGGGTAAGGCCGATTGGATGGTACATACAGCTCAAATGGACGCTTCATCCCCAGTGCTTCGTGGGGACGGACATAGTTGAATTCGTGGCGGAAATGCTCAAGCAACAATTGTTGATGGATCAGATTGTGACCCAGAGGCAGTTCAAGCTTCATGCTGCGATGCATCCGCTCGTGACGACCATTCTGATCTGGGCGCGCGGGAGCGGTCCGTTCGGGAAAAATCCCGAGGCGGATCAACCAAACAGCGATAGTGGACATCCTTGCCAGCCCGACTGAAGCAAATGGGCTGCCGTTGTCAGAGCGGATTACCTCTGGCATTCCATGCTCCTGAAAAAGCCACTCAAGCGTCTGTATGACCGGCTGCGTCATGATGTTCTTGTGGGCTTTGCAGGCCAAGAGGAGGCGCGAGGCGTGGTCCGTGACTGTTAGCGGGTAGCACCACTGGCCGTTGAGCATTTTGAACTGGCCCTTGTAGTCGATGCACCAGGTCTTGTTCGGCTCGTTGGCCTCTCTCATCTTTGTGGGGCTTTTCCCGTATCGCCGCTTTGGCCCACGTTTGTGAACCATGCCCAGTCGGTCTAGCCACTGCCCTGCGGTGCTCGGGGACGGCCAGTCAACGGATGGATCTTCAAGGCGCAACAGCTCAATGAGCTTCTTGGGGCCCCATTTGTCGTGCGCTTCTTTCATCGCAACAATGCGGGCCAACAGCTCATCACTTGTCTTGTTAGGACTGTTGTCGGGACGCCGTGAGGCATCGGACAGCGCTTCAACGCCGCCCGCAGAATATCGCGATATCCATTTGTCGATCGTGGGGCGGCTGACGTTGTACCGGCGAGCAAGCTGACTCTTGGTGTAATCACCGGAAAGCCATTCGCCAATCAATCTGACTCGTTGATCCATGGGGGACTCTTGGTTCCAGGGCATGATCAAATACCTCCTGATCATGCGTATTAGCCTGTAAACCATGTCCCCGGTTTGAAATGTAAACGATGTCTCCGGTTTGTACCCGGGACAAGCCCGCTCCTACAGGGGTCGTGCATAGCTACGCTACGGCGCCATCGGCAGGGGTAACGGCTGGCGCTGGGCAATCACCTGATGCACGCCGCCATCATCCACCAGCTGCAGGCTGCTGCCGGCCAGCGGCTGGCCGTCCAGGCTCAGGCTCAGCTCGCCGGCCTGACCGTCGCTGCGTACTTCGATCCGGTAATCACTGCTACCAAAGCGGTAGTGCAGGGTATAGCCCGGCCAATCGGCGGGGAGCAGCGGCTGGATGCGCAAAGTCTCGCCAGTACGCCGCAGGCCTAGCAGGCTCTCGACGATCAGGCGGTACATCCAGCCCGCCGAACCCGTGTACCAGCTCCAGCCGCCGCGGCCAGCGTGCGGCGCCACCGCGTAGACATCGGCGGCCATCACGTAGGGTTCGACCTTGTAGGTGTCGATCAAGGCGCTGCAGCCCTGGCGCACCGGGTTGATCATGCGCAGCAGCTCCCAGGCTTTGGCCCGGTCGCCAAGCTGGGCGAAGGCCATGCTCGTCCAGATCGCGGCATGGGTGTACTGGCCGCCGTTCTCGCGCACACCGGGCAGATAGCCTTTGATGTAGCCCGGGTCGAGGCTGCCTTGGTCAAAGGCGGGATCGAGCAGTTGCACGATGCCGATATCGCGGCGCACCAGCAGCCGGTCGACGGCGTTCATTGCCATGCGGGCGCGCTCCGCCGGGGCGATGCCGGAGAGCACCGCCCAGCTCTGCGAGAGCGAGTCGATGCGGCATTCCTGATTGCTCGCCGAGCCCAACACCTGGCCATCGTCGAACCAGGCGCGGCGGTACCAGCCACCATCCCAGGCGTGCGCCTCAAGGTTGGCTGCAAGCGCCGTGGCGCGCGCACTACATTGTTCGGCGAAGGCACTGTCACCCCGGCGCTGGGCCAGGCGGCTGAAGGCGTGCAGCACCTGATGGCCGAAGAAGCCCAGCCAGACACTCTCACCCAGGCCGTGCTCGCCGACGCGGTTCATGCCGTCGTTCCAGTCGCCGCTGCCCATCAGTGGCAGGCCATGGACACCGCACCCGAGCGCCTGGCCAAGGGCCCGCTGACAATGCTGATACAGGCTCTCGACCACCCCTGAGCGAGCCGGCAGGTCGTAGTAAGACTCCTCACCGGCATTCAGCGGGCGTCCTTCGATATAGCCCACCGGTTCGTCCAGCACAGCGCTGTCGCCGCTGACCTCGACGTAGCGGCAGGTCGCCAGCGGCAACCACAGCAGGTCGTCCGAGCAGCGTGTGCGCACGCCGCGTTGCAGCGGTGGATGCCACCAGTGCTGCACATCGCCTTGCAGGTACTGGTGCGCGGCGCAGGTCAACAGGTGCTGACGCGCCGCCGCCGGGGCAGCGTGGACCATGGCCATGCTGTCTTGCAGCTGGTCGCGAAAACCGATGGCGCCACCCGATTGGTAGAAGCCGCTGCGCGCCCAGAAGCGGCAGGCGATCACCTGGTACATCAGCCAGCCGTTGACCAGTACATCCAGCGCGGGCTCCGGTGTTTCGATGCGCACGCGGCCCAGGGTCTGGCGCCAGTAGGTCTGTACCTTGTCCAGTTCGGCCAGCGCCGCACGCACGCCGCGCAACTGCAAGACCCGCTGGGTCGCCGCCGCGGCATCCGCTTCGGCGCCCAGGCGAAAGACCACTTCACGACGTTCGCCAGGCGCCAGCAGTACGCTTACCTGGATTGCTGCGCAGGGGTCCAGGCCACCCCCGGTGCGGCCCGACAAGCGCGCCTGGCGCAAGCCGGCAGGCGCCTGCAGGTGGCCGTTGCGGCCAAGAAACTCACTGCGGTCGCAGGTGATGCTGAGGGACGGCAGGTCGCAATCGAGGTAGGCCACATGGCCGGAAAACTCGATCGAAAATGCGTTGCGGGCAAACAGTGCGCCACTGACCGGGTCGGTTTCGCTGACCACATGCATCGCCGCTTTGCTGCGCAGGTCACCCAGCACCCACTCGACGAACGCGGTGGCGCTCAGCCGCCGCGGCCGGTCGGAACTGTTGTGCAGCATGAGCCGGGAGAACTTTACCGGCGCCTCCAGCGCGACATACACCCACAGTTCGCTGCTCAGGCCCTCTTCGGCGTACTCGAACACGCTGTAACCAAAACCATGACGGGTGCGGTAGTTGCCCGGGCCGGGGCACGGCTGCGCGGTGGCCGACCAGACTTCACCGCTGTCTTCGTCGCGCAAGTACAGCGCCTCGCCACTGGGATCGCTGACCGGGTCGTTGTGCCAGGGTGTCAGGCGATATTCATGGGCGTTGTCGCGCCAGGTGTAGGCGCTCCCTGCCTGCGATATGACGCTGCCGAACTGGGCATTGGCGAGGATGTTGACCCACGGCGCCGGGGTCGCGCGGCCGGGCAGCACCGGGATGATGTACTCGCAGCCATCGGCGCTGAAACCGCCGTAGGGATTTTCCAGCAGCAGTGCTGTCTGGCGCGGCGGCGCAGGGCGGGTGTGCGGGCTGGCAGGCAACGCTGGGGTGGCGACGAAACGGGCCGGGGCAGGTGGCCCGCGGCGTCGGTGCAGTTGTTCGGCGAGGCTGCCATGGCTGTCGCTGAGCACCAGCCGGGCCACCGAGAGCAGCAGCACCCGGTCTTCATCGCTGAGTTGCTGTGCCGGCCGCACGAAGATGCCGCCGGCGCGATCGAGCAGGGCGGCTTCACTGCCGGAGGCAACCACCCCCATGATCAGCTCTTGCAGTTGTTGGCGGTAACCGGCCTGGTCCTCGTTCCAGATCACCAGGTCCAGGGCCAGCCCTTTCTGTCGCCAGTAGGCGTGGGCGTGAACCATCTGCTTGACCAGCTGGATGTTGGCCGGGTCAGCGATCTGCACCAGCACGATAGGCAGGTCGCCGGAGATGCCCTGGCCCCAGAGCCCGGACTGGTTGCGCCGGTTGCTCGCCAGCAGCGCACTGTTGGCGCGCAGGGTTGCGTGGGCGTAGATCACCGACGCGGCCATCTGCTCGAACAGGCGGGCATCGGCCAGCGAGCCGTTGAGCTGACGCAGCAGCACCTGGCTGTGCGGCCAGGCCAGGTCGAAGGCGCGGTCGGCCAGGTGGCGGTCGCGGTATTTGGTGATCAGCTGCACGCAGGCTTCGCGGCTGGCGGCCACGCCTGTGGCCAGGTCGATGGTGACGCTCTGGCCGGGGTCGAGGCTGATTCGACAACGGATCGAGACGATCGGGTCGAGGACGGCACCGGCGCTGTCGCAAAGCTGGCGCGCGTCTGCCTGCAACGCCGCCGGTGCCCGCAGGCTGCGGCCGCGACCCATGAAGCGGGCGCGGTCGGTCTCGAAGGAAATCTCTTCGATGTCGGCGCCGTGCACCGCCAGGACATGGCACAGCCACGGCGCGACTTCCTGTTGCGAGCGCGGCCGGCGCGTGCAGACGATGGCCTGCAGCGGGCGGATCAGTTCGGTCTGCACAAACAGCTTGCTGAAGGCCGGGTGCAGCGCATCGCTGATGGCTGGTGCCAACACCACTTCGGCATAGCTGGTCAGCTCCAGGCTACGCCGTTGCTGGGCGTGATTGGTCAGGTGCAGGCGCCGTAGCTCGATGTCGTCTTCGGGGGAGACAGCAATTTCGCTGTGGCAGTCGAAGTCCAGCTCGCGCACGCGAAACTCGGCCCGGCCATCGCTGAAGATGGCCTCCTGGCTCTGCGGGGTATGCAAGGTGGGTTGATAGCTGGTTGACCAGTAGTGGCCGCTGTCGACGTCGCGCAGGTAGCAGTAACTGCCCAGGCTGTCGTTGCTGATGTCCTCGTGCCAGCGGGTGACGGCGAGATCGTTGCAGCGGCTGTAGCCGCTCCCCGCGCTGTTGACCATGACGTGGTAACGGCCGTTGGACAGCAGTTGCACGGCAGGGTAGCGCCGGTTCGGATCGCTGAACACGCGCAGGCGCGATTCACTGGCGCTGCCGGTATCGTCCAGGGCCGGCGCCTGCGAGGTGTGCAGGTACTGCGCAGCGGTTTTCGGTACGCGCTCCTGCAGGAGCAGCATGCTGGCCTGGCAGTTGGGATCGGAGGCAAAGCGGCGCTGCATCGGCTTGTCCAGCAGCAGTGAGGTCAGGGCCAGGAAGCTCATGCCCTGGTGATGGGCCATGAACGAACGGATCACCACCGCGTCCTGGCCTGGCGGCAGGCGCGCTTCGGTGTAGTCGACCGCCTCGTACAGGCCGAAACGACCGGCCAGCCCGGCCTGGGCCAGACGCTGCAGGTTACGGCAGGCAGCGCCCGGGGCGACCATCAGGGCCAAGGCGCTGGCATAGGGGGCGACCACACGTTCTTCGCCGAGGCCGCGCTTAAGGCCCAGGCCGGGTACGCCGAACGCTCGATACTGATAATTGAAGTGGCTGTCCAGCGCGTTGTAGGCCGACTCCGAGACACCCCACGGCAGGCCGGCATGCTTGCCATGCTCGATCTGCCGGGTGACTGCGGCCTGGCAGGTCTGGTCAAGCAGGGTGCCTTCGTAGCTGGGCATCAGCAGCATCGGCATGAGGTACTCGAACATCGAGCCCGACCACGACAGCAGCACCGGTACCCCGGCATTGCTGGTCAGCAGTCGACCCAGGGCCAACCAGCTCGCTTGCGGGACCTGGCCTTGGGCGATGGCGACAAAATTGGTCAGGCGCATCTCTGAGGCGAGCAGGTCGTAAAAGGCGCTGTCCGGGCGATGCTCGGTGGCGTTGTAGCCAATCGTGAACAGGTCGCGCTGGGTGTCATAGAGGAAGCTGAAGTCCATGCTCGCCAGGCCGGCAATCTGCCGTGCCAGGCGCGTCGCGCTGGCGATACGCTGGCCGCTCAGCGCCTGCAGGGCGGCCACGGCAGGCTGCGCGGCGGGCGACCAGTGCGCGGGTTCGAG
This sequence comes from Pseudomonas sp. BP8, assembly GCF_017875955.1. Taxonomy (GTDB): domain Bacteria; phylum Pseudomonadota; class Gammaproteobacteria; order Pseudomonadales; family Pseudomonadaceae; genus Aquipseudomonas. Next base: position 3,031,097 of record NZ_JAGINK010000001.1, read on the forward strand.
CGCGACCAGTTGGTGCCAACTGTACGGCGTCGGCAGGGTCTGATCATGGCCTGCCGGCATGGCGAAACGGCGCAGCTCGGCGGCCATGTCCAGGCACTGCGCCTGTAACGCCGCCAGCCAGAACGCACAGTCGCTGGTGTCTTCGCTGTGATGCTGCGTGCGGCTGTAGTCGGCCAGTTGCTCCAGCCATTCAGGCAACTGTTCGGGCTGGGTCTGCCGCGCAAGCGCTTCGGTCCGCTCGCGCAAGGCGCGCAGTTCGCCGGTGTTTCGCCCTGCACTGGCGAACGCGCTGAGCAGCACATCAAGGGTGTCCAGCAGGCCGTTGCAGATGCGCTGATCCAGCAGGGGCGCGTTGGCCACCTCCAATAGCCCAGGGCGCAGGGTCAGCAGCAAGCCGGCCAGGTTGCCGCTGTCGACCGTCGACACGTACAGCGGTGCCAGCGGCGTGCAGGTCTGCGTGTCGTACCAGTTGTAGAAGTGGCCTTTGTAGCGCTCCAGCCGACTGAGGCTGTCGAGCATCAGCGTCAGGCGCTCGAGCAGGCGGGCGCTGCTCAGGTAGCCGAAGTCATGGGCCGCCAGGTGCGCGAGCAGCGCCATGCCGATGTTGGTCGGCGAGGTGCGGTGGGCGATGCTGGCGTAGGGCGGCTCCTGGATGTTGTCGGGTGGCAACCAGTTGTTGTGGGCGTCGACATGGTGGTCGAAGAAGGCCCAGTTGGCGCGGGCCAGGCGGCGCAAGAACGCAGTCTCCTCGAGCGAGGGGATGAACACCGCGCGGCTTCGTTCGCGGCTGAGCCACCAGGCCAGCGCCGGGCCCAGCAGCCACAGTGCAAGAATCGGCGCGGCAACCAGCAGCCCCTGCGCTTGCAGCAGCGCTCCGGCTATCACCAAGGCGCACACGAGGGGGCTGATCCACTGCTGCCGATAGAGGCCGATCAGGCTGTTGACGCTGACCCGGGCGTCTTCGCGCGACGGGTTCCACTGCAGCAAGCGCCGCCGGCTGACCAGCAGGCGCCACAGCGTGCGGGTGATCGCATCGAGGCTGTAGAAGGCCTCGAAGGGCAGCCAGGCCAAGCCCAGGCCGCAGCGCTCAAAATGTCCCAGCGAGGTCCGCAGGGCAGCCCACAAGTGTTGTCCGAGGGGAACGTCGGGGGTCTTGCGCAGCAGCTCGAGCAGGGTGTCGAGCAGCGGCCGGGTAAACAGCAGGACCAGTATCGCCAAGGTCCACAGTGCCGGCGCCGAGGACGCCAGCCAGCCCCACAGCAAGGCAACGAGAAACGCCGCAGGTTCGAGGCTGCGGCGCAGATTGTCGGCGATCTTCCAACGTGACAGCGCGCTGAGGGCGGCACGCTTGGGTGTGTTGGCAGCGGTGCGGGTCCACGGCAGCAGCCAGGGCAGCAACTGCCAGTCGCCGCGGATCCAGCGGTGACGCCGCTTGACGTCGGTGCTGTAGTGGCGCGGGTACTCTTCGTACAGCTGGACGTCGCTGAGCAGCCCGGAATGGGCATAGCAGCCTTCGATCAAGTCGTGGCTTAGTACCCGGTTGTCGGCGAAGCAGCCGTCCAGGGCGCGCTCGAAGGCGTCCACGGCGTAGATCCCTTTGCCGATGAACGAGCCGTTCAGGAACAGGTCCTGATACACGTCAGACACCGCCTGGGTATACGGGTCGACGCCGGCGTCGCTGCCAAACAGCCGGGCGTAGGCCGAGCGTGCGGCACTGGGCAGGCTGATGCCGACGCGCGGTTGCAGGATGGCGTAGCCGGCGCGGATGCGCCCGCTGTCGGCCTCGAAGCGCGCTTGGTTGAGCGGATGCTGCATGGCACCGATGAACTGGCTGGCAGCGTTGCGCGGCAGCTGGGTGTCGCTGTCCAGGGTAATCACGTAGCGCACGGCCTGGAGCTGGGCAATGTCGCCTACGACCAGCAGAAATCGCTCGCGGCCATGCCCGCGCAGCAGCGCATTGAGCTCCATCAGCTTGCCACGCTTGCGCTCATAGCCCATCCACAGCTGGTCGTTGGCATTCCACGAGCGGGGCCGGTGCAGCAGGAAGAAACGCTCGCCGCCCGCCGTCGGGTACTTGTGGTTCAACGCGTGTATGGCGTCACTGGCCAGCGCCAGCAGGGCCTCGTCCTCAGGGACGATCGCTTGCTGCGCATCGAGAAAGTCGGTCAGCAGCGCGAAATGCAAGTGTTCATCGCGATTGGCCAAAAAGCGCACTTCCAGCCCTTCGACCAGCTCTTCGACATCGCCGGCAGTGGCCAGCAGGCTCGGCACCACCACCAGCGTGCGGGCATCGGCCGGGATGCCGTCCTTGTAGTCGAGCCGTGGCAGGAAGCAGGGTTTGACGGTCAGCGTCACCAGCCAGTTGATCAGGCCGATGGCCAGGCGGCTGGTCATCAGCAGAATGGGCACGGCGAGCACGGCCTCCACCCAGGCTGGCCAGCCATCCTGGCTAATCGCGTGCAGGAAGATCCACGCCAACAGCCCGGTCAGCAGCGCCGCCGGCAGCAGGTAGAACGCCAGCGGCGCACGGTGCAGCAGCCGTTGCCAGCGTTCGCCAAGTGCAATTCGCGCCGCCAGCCGCTGCTCGAGCACTACCTGGCCTGGGCCCAACAGATAGAAGCCGACATGCCCGGTGGGGTCATCCGCCGCCGTCGCAGGCTCACGGGCCAGCTCGATGGCCATGCGCGCAACCGCGTCTTCGCTGGCCGAACTGTGCCGTGCCATGCGCTCGATGACATGCCGGTAATGGTCTCGGCTGGTGAAGTCCATCGCCGCGTAGATCCCGTCCGGGTCTTCGCTGAGAATCCGTTCGACGTGGCTGAGGTGCTCGACGAACTCACGCCAGTCGGTGGTCGACAGCAGGCGCAGGCTGCCAATGCTGTTGCTGATCGACACCTGGTCGATGGCCTGTTGCTGAGCGTCGAGTTGCACATGCCGGTCGATGCTCAATCCGGATTCGCTGAGCATCTGCTCGATCCAGGCCAGCGGCTGGGTCAGGGTGGCGCTCTGGCCGTGCAGCCGACGCGCCAGTTCAGCGACGAAGGCAGCACTGAGGGGCGGCGCTGAGCGGACCATGTCTGCCACCACCAGCACCACGCTCTTGGTATCGCGCTCGGCCATCTCGCTGAGGCGATCGGCCCAGCTGTTGGCCAGGTCGCGATCGGCCCAGTTGGCCATGACCCGCGCAGCGACCCGCCGCAGGTTTTCGATCAGCGCCAGGCGCAGCATGATCGGGATCGCCCACAGCTCGCCCAGCGTCAGCGGTGCCACGCCCTGATAGGCCTCGACAAAACCGCTCAAGCTGTCGCTGTCGACCCGGCCATCACCGTGGGAGATGGTTTCCAGGGCGATGTCATAGACCCGCGGCAGGCCGCTCGAGGGGCCGTTGTCCAGCCGCGGCAGCTGGCGGCTGTAACCGCGGGGCAAGTGGCTCTTGGCAATACGGATGTGCGCTTCGACCAGGTAGAAGTTGTCCAGCAACCACTGTGCCGCGGGCATGTCCCGGCGCGACGAGGGCAGGGTGCTGGCGAGCGCGGCGCAACTGCTTGAGAGGGTCTGTTCGTTGTCGGTCAGACGCGCCAGCAAGGCATCGTCGGCGGGCAGTTTGCTCAAGCGGTGACGGGTCGCGAGGACCGTGCCGTGTTCGGCCATCTGCTCGGTGCTGAACAGCTCCGAGCGCAACAGGCTTTCATAGGTGAACGCGCGTGGCGTCATGCCCCAGCGGCGGATGGCAGTTGGCAAGCGGTGGAACAAACGGGTTACGCCCAGCCAGGGGTTTTCCATGGGAATCCTTGCCGATACAGGTTCAGTCGCTCAGCGCTCATTCTGGCGCTGCGCGTCAGCCAGGTCTGTTCGGTAGCGAACAGAGCTGCCGGTATTTACAAGGGGGAGTGCGCGCTGATCAGTTCTTGCACTTGGCCATCACCACCTGGCAGCTGGCCGGTGTGCCGCCCGAGCGACCGGCGTAGCGCATGCAGCCCTCCATGGACTTCTTGCGGGCTATGCTCAGGGTGTTGCCCCAGGCCAGGCCGCCTTCGCCACTGCTGGGGACTGCCTTGGCGAAGCAGTTCGAGCCGGTGATTGCGGCTGAGGCACGCGTGCTGGAGGCTTTGCCTGCGCAGCCTGCTGTCAAGGCCAGGCTGATAGCGAGGAGGGACGGGAGGAGCCATGTGGTGCGGGTCATGCTGATAGTCCCTGTCTCGTGTGTGACATGGTTCACGTAATTCAGTCTAGACCGCCTGGCCTGTTGCGTAGTGTCAGGGCCGGCCTCATCGCGGGGCAAGCCCGCTCCCACGCAAGCCCGCGATGAGGCCGGCAAACCATCGCCTGCTATTGAGGAAACCGCCCTGGATGCTGGTCATCGAGCACCTACACAAATCGTTCACCACTGCCCAAGGCACGCTGCCTGTCCTGCAGGGCGTCGACCTGAGCCTGGCGCGCGGCAGTAGCCTGGCGCTGATGGGCGAGTCTGGCAGCGGCAAAAGCACCTTGCTGCACTTGGTCGCCGGTCTCGACAGCGCCGACAGCGGCCACATCCTGATCGACGGCAATGCTCTCGACGGCCGCTCGGAGGCGGCACTGGCGCGCTGGCGGCGCGAGGGCATCGGCCTGGTGTTCCAGCAGTACAACCTCATCAGCAGCCTCGACGTCGCCAGCAACCTGGCCTTCCAGGCGCGCTTGGCCGGTCGTCACGAGCCGACCTGGGTGGCTCACCTCGTGCAGCGCTTGGGCCTGACCGCAGTGCTGCAGCGCTTCCCCGAGCAGCTGTCCGGCGGCCAGCAGCAACGGGTTGCCATCGGCCGCGCCCTGGCGGGGCGGCCCGCCTTGGTCCTGGCCGACGAACCGACCGGTAGCCTCGATGAAGCCAGCAGTGATGAAGTGTTGCGGCTGATGCTGCAACTGGTCGCGGATGCGGGCAGTAGCCTGCTGATGGTGACCCATAGCCGGCGTTTGGCCGAGCGCCTGGAGCAGCGGTGTTTCCTTCAGGGTGGTCGCGTGCAGGGCGAGCGGGGCTGATGGGCACGCTCTCGATCGCCTTGCAGGCGCTGCTCAGTCACTGGCGCCGGCATCGCTTGCAGTGCTTCAGCGTGTTTACCGGCTTGTGGCTGGCGACCGCGCTGTGGACCGGCGTGCAGGCGCTGAACAGTCAGGCGCGTAGCGATTACGCCCGCGCCAGTGCAGTGCTCGCCGGCCCTGTGCAGACGCAACTGGTGGCGCGCAGCGGGGAGCGCTTCGAGCAGTCGCTGTACGTGCAGCTGAGGCGGCTTGGCTGGCAGGTCACGCCGGTGCTGGAGGGGCGCCTGCGGCTTGCCGGGGATCCCGCGCTGACGGTCCGCTTGATCGGCATCGATCCCTTGAGCCTGCCCCCGGCAATGATGGTCGCCGGCGTCGCGGCAGAGGCCTTCGACCTCGGCGCGTTCATCGGCCCGGCAGGGCAGGCCTGGGTCGGACCGGACACGTTGCGCCAACTGCGGTTGCCACCGGGCGCACAAGTCTCCAGCAGTGACGGCCAGCCACTGCCAGCCTTGGTCCTCAAGCCGGGGCTGGCGCCGGCTGTTGTGGTGGTCGATATCAGCCAGGCGCAACGCCTGTTGCAGGCACCGGGGCAACTGTCGCGGCTGCTCTTGAGCGATGCCAATGGGCCGCTGCCCGAAGCGATTGCCGGCGCACTCAGGTTGCAACCCGCCAGTGACGACGGTGACCTGCAACGCCTTACCGAAAGCTTTCACCTCAACCTGACGGCGCTGGGCCTGTTGGCGTTTGTCGTCGGGCTGTTTATTGCCCATGCGGCCATTGGCCTCGCCCTGGAACAGCGCCGGGGCCTGATCCGTACCCTGCGTGCCTGCGGTATCAGTTTGAAGGTGGTGCTCAGCGGGCTGGCGATCGAGCTTGGCGTGTTCGCCCTGGTCGGTGGCGTGGCCGGCGTTGCCAGTGGCTACCTGCTGGCCAGCCTGCTGTTGCCGGACTTTGCGGCGAGTGTGCGCGGTTTGTACGGCGCGCAGGTTGCCGGGCACTTGAGCCTGGCTCCGCAATGGTGGCTGGCGGGGATTGGCGTGAGTGTGCTCGGTGCAATGCTGGCGGGCGTGAGCAGTGTGCTGCGCGCCGCACGCCTGCCGTTGCTGGCGCTGGCCCAAGCGCAGGCCTGGCGCATGGCCCAGGGGCCCTGGTTGCGTCGTCAGGGTCTGGCGGGTGGGGTGTTGGCGGTGGTCGCGCTGGGCTGCTGGCAGTGGGGCGACAGCCTGGTCAGCGCATTTGCCCTGCTCGCGGCACTGCTGCTGGCGGCCGCCTTGCTCTTGCCAGCGTTGCTGGAGGTGGCGCTGGCCGGCTTGGCGCGGCTGGGCCGCAGGCCGCTGGTGCAGTGGTTTATCGCCGACAGTCGCCAGCAATTGCCGGCGTTGAGCCTGGCCCTCATGGCCTTGTTGCTCGCCCTGGCCGCGAGCGTCGGGGTCGGGAGCATGACCGAGGGCTTTCGGCGAACGTTTACCGGCTGGCTCGACCAGCGCCTCTCGGCCGACCTCTACCTCACCCCGACTGATACCGCGCAGGCGTTGCAGATCAGTGACTGGGCGGCGCAGCAGGCCGGGGTCAGCGCGGTGTTGCCCAGCTGGCGGGTGGAATGGCGCCTGCAGCAATGGCCTGCGCAAGTGCAAGGGGTCAGCGACGATGCTTTTTACCGCGCGCATTGGCCGCTGCTCGAGCGCAGCCCGGATGCCTGGGCGCAGTTGGCCAGCGGCAATGCGCTCATGCTCAGCGAGCAACTGGCCAGGCGGTTGCGGCTGTCGCTTGGCGATACCCTGCAGCTGCCCGAACCGTCGGCAGGGCGGATGAAGGTGGTCGGGGTCTACGCTGACTATGGCAACCCCAAAGGGCATGTCCTGGTCAATGCTGATTGGCTGCGCCGGCACTGGCCGCAGGCGACCTTGTCCAGTCTTGGCCTGCAGGTGGCCGCGGAGCGCGTGGCACCGCTCAGGCAGGCCCTGCTGCAACGCTTCGCGCTGGATGACAGCCGGGCAGTCGAGCAAGCCACCTTGAAGGCCTGGTCGAGCGAGGTGTTCAGTCGCACCTTTGCTGCCACCGCCGCACTCAACAGCCTGACCTTGGGCGTAGCGGGGGTGGCGCTGTTCATCAGCCTGCTGACCTTGGGCCAGAGTCGTTTGGGCCAGTTGGCGCCGCTGTGGGCACTGGGCGTAGCGCGCCGCCAACTGATCTGGCTATCGCTGGGGCAGACCTTGCTGCTGTGCAGTTTTACCGTATTGCTGGCGATCCCCTTGGGACTGCTGCTGGCATGGTGTCTGGTGGCGGTGGTGAACGTGCAGGCGTTCGGCTGGCGTTTGCCCCTGTATGTATTCCCTGGCCAGTTGCTGCAGTTGGCTGCGCTCGGTGTACTGACCAGTTTTCTGGCCAGTGCCTGGCCGTTGTGGCAGCTGGCGCGCCGCCAGCCAAGCGAGTTGTTGAGGCAGTTTGCCGATGAAACTTGAGTATTGGATCGTACTGGGCTGCCTGCTCCTGTCCGGTTGTGACGGGCCTGCACCGGAGCCCAAGAGCTTTGCCGGGCTGGGCGACAGTGCGGCGGCATTCAAGCAGGTCAGGCCCAACCCAGTGCTGCGCTTTCCGCAAGATCATGGCCCGCACGATGGCTATCGGATCGAGTGGTGGTACATCACGGCCAACCTCAGCGATGCCCAAGGGCGTGACTGGGGCGCGCAGTGGACGCTGTTTCGATCGGCGCTCCGGCCTGGCCCGGAGACGGCAGGCTGGGACAGCCCAAACCTGTGGATGGGCCATGCGGCGCTGACCGGCCCTGGCGGCCACCAGGTGAGTGAGACCCTGGCCCGCGGCGGCGTTGGCCAAGCGGGCGTGCAGGCTGAGCCGTTTCGCGCCTGGATCGATGATTGGTCGCTGCGCGGCACCAACGGTATCAGCCAGTTGCACATGCAGGCCAAGGGCAAGGGTTTTGGTTATGCGCTGAAGCTGGTCAGCGATGGCCCGCTGGTGCTGCAGGGTGCCCAGGGCTATAGCGAGAAGTCGGGCAAGGGCCAGGCCTCGTACTACTACAGCCAGCCGTTCTATTGGGTCAGCGGTGAGGTCGAGCGCGACGGCCAGCGGGTTGCGGTTACCGGCCAGGCGTGGCTGGATCGGGAGTGGAGCAGCCAGCCGCTGGCGGCTGGGCAGTCGGGCTGGGACTGGTTTTCCTTGCACCTGGAAGGCGGGGCGAAGGTGATGCTGTTTCAGGTGCGTGAGGCGCAAGGGATGCCGTATCGGGCAGGCACCTGGATCAGTGCCCAAGGCCAGACGCAGACGCTGCAAGGGGCGCAGATCGAGCTTGAAGTGGTGGCGTCCAGCCGGCAGGCAAATGGCAAGGAGCTGCCGACGCGCTGGCGTGTGCGCTTGCCGGGGCAGGGGGTGGATGTGCAGGTTGATGCGGTGGAGCGTGGGGCTTGGATGAACACGCGCTTTCCTTACTGGGAAGGGCCGGTGCGGGTTAGTGGGAGTGTGGGCGGGCGGGGGTATCTGGAGATGACGGGGTACTAGGGCTGGGCAGTTGGGGTGGCTGGGCGGGCCTCTTCGCGGGGCAAGCCCGCTCCTACAGGGTTAGACGCTGTCCCTGTAGGAGCGGGCTTGCCCCGCGAAGAGGCCGCAACTGGCTATGAAGAATGACTGTCGACCGCTACCAGCCGCCCCTCCCGGTCCAGGCGATAACGCTGCAGATCTCGCGCCAGCAGCAACTGCCCGCTGTAATGGGCCATGGCTTCGTCACGCACATCGGCAATCGAAGGACTGCGCTGCGGGTTGTCTTGATAGCGCGCACTGAAATGCGTCAGCACCAGGTTCGGCACCCCGGCCGCCTCGGCAAAGCGCGCCACCGCTGCCGCCGTGCTATGACCGAAATTCGACTGGCTGCGCGCCAGCACCGGCTCGGTAAACGTCGCCTCATGCACCAATACATCAGCCCCCGCGGCTACCTCGGCAAGTAGCTGCGGTGAGTCGTTGTCGCCACAAACGATGATCCGCCGCGCTGGCCGCGAGGGTTGCAGATACGCCTGCGCGTCGATCCAGCCACCAGCGTGCTGCACCGCTCGCCCATGGGCCAGCTCGCCCCACAACGGCCCACGAGGAATGCCATCGGCCTGCAGCTTGGCGATGCCAGCCGCGGTTCGGGATTGATCTCGGTAAAGACGAAGGCATAGCTGGGCACCCGGTGCGACAGTTCACGCGTGCTCACCTCGAGCTGATCACTGCTCCAGCACTCAAGCGTTTCCAGCGCCAGCAGGCGCAGCTCGAAAGGCAGGAAGGTCTGGCTGACGGCGAGGCTCTGGCGGATCCACTCGTGCAAAGCCACGGGCATGATCAGCTCGAGCGGTTCGGTCCGCCCGGACATGCCCGCGCTGGCCAGCAGGCCAGGCAGGCCATAACAGTGGTCGCCATGCACGTGGGTGATGAACACCGCGCGCAGATCGCGCATCGACAGTGGCGTGTGCAGCAATTGATGCTGGGTGCCTTCACCGCAATCGACGAGGTACCAGCGTTTGCCGGACGCCTCGATCACCGCGGTGGCGCTGACATTGCGGGCCTTGGTGGGCACCCCGGAGGAGGTGCCCAGAAACTGCAGGTCCATTGCAGGATCCTCTACGCTGAAAACGGCATTTTAACCGCACAATCAGCCAGCGCCGACCCTCATTGAGGTGTCACGGCTTGTCTGCCCCGCGCCAGACCAGTTCACGGGTGTCATAACCCTGCTCACGGGCTTTGCTCAACAGTTGCTCGCGCGTCTGGGCACTGACGTCCGGCGTGCGCGACAGCAGCCACAGGTACTCCCGGTTTGGATGCCCGACCAGCGCCACCTTGTAATCCTGGTCGTGGTACAGCACCCAGTATTCGCCCTTGGTCATCTCGGGGGCCAAGCGGCTGAACCAGTTGTCGAAGCGTACCCACAACTTGTCGGTCTTGCCTGGCTGCTGCGCCTCGGCGATGCCCTGGGCCTGGTTGACGTCGCCGTTCTTCTCCCGGCAACTGTTGGCGACATCGATTCGGCCATCTTCACGCAGCGAATAACGCGCCTCGGACTCCACGCAGTTGCGCTGGAAGAACATCGGCAGCCGCGCCAGCTCGTACCAGGTCCCCTGATAACGCTGCAAGTCGACCTGCATGGTCGTTGGCGGTTTCTGGTCATCAGTGGAACTGGCGCAGCCAGCCAGCGCCAAGGTCAAGCAGGAAAGCAGCAAGGTCGTACGCAGTGCCATGTGAAACCTCCTGGAAAGGGAGCATCGAAGACGCTCCTGCACATTCGATGCAGGTGCAATGAAAAAGTTGTATGGCTCAGGTATTCGGCCACTTCTCGAGCAGAATCGAAACAAATTTCTCCGCCGCCGGTGACAACGACGCGCCACGCCGATATACCAGCCCCAGCGTGCGAGTTACCTCCGGCTCACTCAACGGCACACTGACCAGCGTCGGGTGATCCGCGGCCGGCATGGCCAGGCTTGGCATGGCCGACACGCCCAGGCCCGCTTCAACCATGCCCAGCGAGGTCGACAGGTGTTGCACTTCATAGAACCACTTGGGCCGCCAGCTGAGCCCAGACAACGCATGGTCGAGCAGCATGCGGTTACCGCTCAGCCGGCCGACGCCGATCAGCCGGTAATCGGCAAGCTCGGTCCAAGTCACCGAGGCACGGCTGGCCAGTTCGTGATCGCGGCGGCAGGCCAGGACGAACTTCTCTTCGACCAAGGGCACGAACTCGATGTCCGGGTGCTGGCCACTCATCATGTTGATGCCAAAATCGGCTTCGCCACGTAGCACGGCCTCGAGGCCGTCGTTGGCACTGAGGTCGAGCAGGCGAATGCGGATCTTCGGGTACTGCTCGTTGTACAGGCGAATCACCGACGGCAAAAAATAGAACGCCGCGGTGGGAATGCAGGCCAAGGTGACCTGGCCGGTCTGGCGCTCAGCCAGTTCACGGATGCTCAGGATCGAGTCCTGGAAGTCATCCAGCAGGCGCCGCGCCTTGGGCAGAAAATCGCGGCCGACGCTGGTCAGGCTGACCCGCCGAGTGGTGCGCTCGAGCAAGGGCGTACCGAGGCCTTCTTCAAGCTTCTTGATCCGCCTGCTCAAGGCTGGCTGAGACAAGTGCAGGGCATCAGCTGCTTCATGAAAGCTGCCGAGTTCGGCGATTTTCACGAAAGATCGTATGTCTTGGAGCTCATATTCCATGAAGATTCTCGCTCGACCGGCAGTGGTTTATTCATGTGCTTGGCGCAATAATAGCTACGATATTTGCATTGGAATGATTTATCCATCCCTGTCACTCTTGTTTTCAACACATCAATTACCCCAATTGATCAACAAGAGTCAGTAGTCATGCAACGAATTCCTTGTGTGCTGATGCGCGGCGGTACCTCCAAAGGCCCCTTCTTCCATGCATGGGACCTGCCTTCGAATGTGGTTGAACGCGATGAAATGCTGATCAACCTGATGGGCTCTGGCCATGAGCTGGAGATCGACGGCATCGGTGGCGGCAGCCCGCAGACTAGCAAAGTGGCGATCATCAGCCCCTCGCTGGATGCCGAGGCCGACGTCGACTACCTGTTCGTCCAGGTCATGGTCGCACAGCGGCGTGTCGATACGGCGCCTAACTGCGGCAATATGCTTTGCGCCGTGGGGCCGTTCGCCATCGAGCAGGGCTTGGTCAAGGCCAACGATGGCCAGACCCTGGTGCGCATCCGCAACCTCAACACCAACACCTTCGTCAATTCGCTGGTGGAGACCCCCGGTGGCATCGTCCGCTACGAGGGACGCACCGCCATCGATGGCGTGCCGGGTACCGCGGCACCGGTGCAATTGACCTTTCTCGACGCCGTGGGCAGCAAGACCGGCAAGCTGTTCCCCACAGGCCAGGCGCGCGATGTGATCGATGGCGTCGAGCTGACCTGCATCGACATGGCCATGCCGATGATGATCGTCGAGGCCAGCCAGTTGGGCGTCAGTGGCGGCGAAAGCCCGGCTGAGCTGGATGCCGACAGCCGCTTGCTCAAGCGCCTGGAAGCGCTGCGGATCAAGGCCGGGCTGGCGATGGGGCTGGGCGATGTCAGCGGTATGGTCATCCCCAAGCCCGTGTTGATCTCACCGGCGCGTTACGACGGCACCCTGCAGGTGCGCTACTTCATGCCGCACAACTGTCACCGGGCGCTGGCGATTACCGGTGCGATTGGCCTGGCCACCGCTTGTGTCAGCCCCGGTACGGTGGTGATGGACATGCTCGGCGAGAGCGCCGAGGCGCTTAGCGAAGTGCGCCTGGAGCATCCTAGCGGCGGCATCGAGGTGGCGCTGTCGCGCAGCGGCGCGGATGGCAAGACGATCCAGGCTTCGGTGGTGCGCACTGCCCGCCGACTGTTTTCCGGTTTTGTCTATGCGCCCACGCTGCGTCGAATCGCCAGCTGAACCCGCAACATCGTGATGTGAGCCACTGCTGACATACAATCCCACTCAGCGTCGTCTGTCGCGCAGTGGGTCGGGGAAGCCTGCCTGACGGGCCTCCATACACACAATAAAAACAAGAGAACCAGACCATGCTCGCACTCCTGGGCCTGATCATGGTGGTGACGTTCACCTACCTGATCATGAGTAAACGCCTGTCGCCGATCGTTGCCCTGACCGGCGTACCGATTGTGTTCGCGATCATCGGCGGCTTTGCTCCCGACCTCGGCAAGATGATGCTCGACGGCCTGAAAATGGTCGCCCCGTCTGCCGCCTTGCTGCTGTTTGCCATCCTTTTCTTTGGCCTGATGATCGATGCCGGGCTGTTCGACCCGCTGATCCGCAAGATCCTCAAGCGGGTCAACGGCGACCCGGTCAAGATCGCCATCGGCACTGCGCTACTGTCGCTGCTGGTAGCCCTCGATGGCGATGGCACCACCACCTACATGATCACCTGCGCGGCGATGTTGCCGCTGTACAAGCGCATCGGCATGAACCCGATGATCCTGGCGACGGTGTCGATGCTGTCGCTGAGCATCATGAGTGGCCTCAGCCCTTGGGGCGGACCTGCCACCCGGGCCATTGCTGCCCTCGGTCTGGACGCCAGCGAGTACTTCATTCCGATGTTGCCGACGATGATTGGCGGTGCGGCCTGGGTGGTGTTCACGGCATTTTGGTTGGGGCGTGGCGAGCGCAAGCGGATCGGCAACATCAAGCTCGAGTCTGGCGGCGGCAACTGCTATATCAAGGCGATTCTCGAAGATACGCCGCACAAGCGGCCACGCATGGCCTACATCAACCTGCTGCTGGTGATTGCGGTGATGGTCGCGCTGGTGTTGGGTGTGATGCATGCGGCGATCCTGTTCATGATCGGCTTCGTCGCTGCGCTGATGATCAACTACCCGCAACTGGACGTGCAGAAAGAACGCATCCTGGCGCACTCCGGCAACGCCATGACCGTGGTCCTGCTGGTATTTGCCGCGGGGATTTTCGCCGGGATCTTCTCGGGTACGAAGATGGTCGATGCACTGGCGCAGACCCTGGTCGACTGGATTCCTGAAGCGTGGGGCCACTGGTTCCCGCTGGTGGTGGCGGTCACCAGCATGCCGCTGACGTTTGTCTTGTCCAATGATGCCTACTACTTCGGCGTGGTGCCGATCCTGGCCAACGCCGCTGCCGCCTATGGCATTGATCCGGTGGAAATCGCCCGCGCCTCCGTGCTCGGACAACCGGTGCACCTGATGAGCCCCTTGGTCGCCTCGACGCTGCTGCTGGTGGGGATGGTCGACCGCGATATCGGCGACTTCCAGAAGGCCACGGTGAAATGGGCGGTGCTCACCTCACTGGTGATCACGGCATTGGCGCTGCTGACCGGGGCACTGTCGTTCTTCAACTGAGCGTGACCGGCGGGCCCCACTCGGCGGCCCGCCCTGTACTTCCAACAACAATAAAAGAGTCCTTGATCATGCCTCCAGTTATTCTGCGTGGGGCCGCGTGCGGCCTTCTGTGTGGCTGCTTGCCCGTGGCTGGCGCAGCCGGTTTCATCGACGACAGCACGCTCAAGCTGCAACTGCGCAATGTCTATTTCAACGAGAACTTTCGCGACGAGCAGGGCATGAGTGCCCGTGCTGCGGCCACGGCCAAGAGTGAACGGGTCGAGTGGGCGCAGGGCTTTTTGCTCGATTACCAGTCAGGCTTTACCCAAGGCACGCTGGGCTTTGGCGTCGATGCTCTGGGCCTGCTCGGCATCCGCCTCGACTCTGGCCGCGGGCGCAGCGGCACGGGCTTGCTGCCGGTACACGACGATGGACGTGCGGCCGACGAATTCGCCAGCGCCGGCGTGACCGCCAAGGCGCGTCTGGGCAAGACCGTGGTCAAGCATGGCAGCTTGCTGCCCAAGACCCCGGTGCTGGTTCACAACGATGCCCGGCTGCTGCCGCAGACCTATCAAGGTACCCAGCTGGTCAGCAGCGATATCGCTGGCTTGACCTTGGGTACCTCGAGCGGTTCAAGCAGCGCGACTCCTCTGACAGCACCGGCCTGTACCTGGATGGCTATGGCGGCAGTGAATCGGGAGACTTCACCTATGCGGGCGCCGAGTATGCCGTCAGCAAGCAGCTGCGCCTGAGCTACTTTCATGGCGAGCTGGAGAACTTCTACCGGCAGGACTTCGGCGGGATTCAGCACGACCTGCCGCTGGCGGGCGGGGTGCTGACGGCTGACCTTCGTTATTTCAACAGCCGCGACAGCGGTTCGGCGTATGCGGGGCGGATCGACAATGACATGCTCAGTGGCCAGCTGGCGTATGCGCACAGCGGGCACACCGTGGGTGCGGGCTACCAGGTGCTCAATGGCGATGCGGGCTTGCCCTATATCAGTGGGGCGACCGTTTATTCGTTCAGCAACGTCGGCATTGGCAAGTTCATCGAAGAAGACGAAAAGACCTGGATGGCCAGCTATGCCTACAACTTTGCCGCAGCCGGGGTGCCGGGCCTGACCTTCATGGTGCGTTACCTGAGCGGTGACAACGGTCGCTCTGGCGATGCCGGCTTGAGCGAATGGGAGCGTGACGTCGAGCTGGCCTACGTGGTTCAGTCCGGGACCTTCAAGGGGCTCGGGGTGAAGGCGCGCAATTACGTCTATCGCTCAGACTTCGCCCGTGGCCGGGACAGCAACCGCCTCTACCTGACCTATGATATTGCCTTGTGGTAACGAATCAGGGCGTGGTCAAGCGGATGATCTGCCGTGCACAGTAAGCCCCGGTCAGGATCACCCCGAACAGGCGCAAGGTCTGCATGGCCAGCACCAGCCCGACATCGGCATGGGTCTCTACCGCAATGATCGCCATGGTATCCAGCCCACCCGGGCTGGTCGCCAGGTACATCGAGAGAAAGTCGCTGCCGGTGGCCCGCGCCAGCAGCCAGGCACACCCTGCGCACAGCATGATCAGCACCACGGCGCCGATGATCATGGTCGGCAGTCGGCGCCAGACATAATCCACGGTTTGCCGGTCGAAACGCAGCCCGATGTAGCAGCCAATCGCGCCATAGGCAAACGCCAGCAGCCAGCCGGGCAGGCTGATCACCAATACGCCAGCCAATTGCAGGACCGTGCCGAGTATCAGCGGCAGCAGCAGGGCACCGGCCGGGATCCTGCTGCCGGCGACCACCCCAACCAGGATGACCGCCAGGCTTGCCAGCAACTGCATCGGCTGCACGCCGTGCAGACTGATCGCGGCACTCACTGCCTCGCCACCGGCAGTGTTCGCCCCCAGCAGGTGGCTGACCAGTGCACCGATCATCACCACGCAGACCACCCGCACGTACTGCATCGTAGCCACCACCCGCGGATCGGCGCCGTTCTCTTCAGCCATCGACACCATCGCCGACGCCGCGCCAGGTGACGTGCCCCAAGCGGCAGTGGTCGCTGAGATACCGCCAAAGCGCACCGTGGCCAGGCCGACAACTGCGCTCAGCACAACGGTGAGCAACGTTGCCAGGAGCATCACGTGCCAGGACTGCGCCAGCGAGGCGAGGACGCTCCAGGTCACCGAATGGGCAACCATCAAGCCGACGCAGCCCTGGCCGAAGCGAAACACCTGCTTGGGCAATTGCAACCCCGCGCCGGTCACGCCAAAGGCAATCGCTACCAGCATCGGGCCGAGGAACAGCCCGGCCGGTATCGCCAGCGCATGCAGCAGTTGGCCGGCGCCGCCAGCGCAGGCTATCAGTGCCAGCCAGCGGCCGAGGGGGGAGGGTGAGGTAGGGCCTGATTCGAGGGGCTGCAACGGGATAGATCTCCTGATACCTGACCACCGCAGAGCAACAAGGTGGTTCAACGGAGAAAATTATCGACGCCGCAATCGATCAAGTCTATTTTCTACTTTCGATGAATCTATAACTGAAATTCATGAATTATGGATCTGCGTGACCTGACCTATTTTGAAACCATCGCCCAGCTTGGCCACCTCGGCCGCGCTGCCGAGAAGCTCAACCGCAGCCAGCCGGCACTGAGCAAAAGCATTCAGCGCCTCGAAGAGTCGCTGGGCACGCGGCTGTTCCAGCGTGATGGCCGGCGCATCAAGCTGACTGACGTTGGTGAATTGCTGCTTGAGCGCGGCAGGCAGTTGCAGATGAGCATTGCCGAGACCGAACGCGAAGTGCGCGATTTCGCTGGCGGCCTGATCGGCAACATCCGCCTGGGCTGCGCCGCAAGCATGGCCGAATACCTGTTGCCGCAACTCACCGAAGCGCTGCTGGCGCGCGCGCCGCAGTTGACCTTGCAGCTGTCGATTGCGCAGGACGACGTGCTCAGAGAGTCGCTGCGCTCAGGCCGCCTCGACGCGATCATCTGCCCCTTGATCGTCGATGACCCGCGCTTTCGCAGCTACCCGATTCTTGAGGATGAGGCGGTCGTGGTCGCCAGTGCCGACCATCCGTTGTTTGCCGCAACGCTGACCTTGAAGGACCTTTGCCAGTACCGCTGGGTCCTGCCGGCGACCACGGTGACCTCCAGGCGCTGGCTCGACAACGTGTTCCTCGCGCGCCACCTGCCGGCCCCGCAGGTGCAGATCGAGACCAATACCATCTCGATGCTGCCGCGCTTGATTGCCCGTAGCGGGCTGTTGAGCTTTGTTGCACGCGAGACGCTCGAGCACGGTCATGGCATGGCGCGTTTGCGCGAGGTACCGCTGGCGGAGACCACCATGAGCCGAACCGTGGCGGTCTCCATTCGCGCCGAAGGGTACCTGCCGCCCGCAGCCGTCGCCATGGTCGAACTGCTGAAGGAGAAGGGCCGCAGTTTCTTGCGCGAAGACTGAGGGCCGGCGCTACGCCGGCACTGCTGAAAAGTACTCAGATGACTTTGACCGCCCGGCCAATGAACTGGATGGGCCCCGTAGGTTTGCCGGTAGGCGATCCGCCTGGGTTTTCCAGGGTCAGCTCAAACAACTGGTTGGGTTGCAGCGGCGGTAGCTTGTCCAACGGCACGGAAATTTTCTGCCCCGGCTCGACCAGCCCGAGCGAGACCGGCCCTTGCCAGTCATCGGCCTTGGTCCAGAACTGCAGCGTCTTGTCATCGGGCACGCTCGACTGGCCTAGCGGTATCAGCTCGACCTCCCTTGAATTGCTGGCCTGGATCACCCAGCCAGGTGCGCGGTCTTGCGGCGCCACCAGCACCACCAGGTAATGGGTTTGGGTCGGGGTCGCCGGGCCGGTCAGCAGGGCCACGCCCAGCACCAGGCTGGCGGCCAGGCCGAAGCCGGCCAGGCCACGCCACAACGGCAGTAGGTCCCACCATGAGCGCGAAGGCGCGCGCGTCGGCGTCGGCGTCTCGAGGTTGCGTACACTACGTTGGATGCGTTGCCACAGGTGCGTGGAGGGTTGTTGCGGTTCGGCCAGCGCAGTCAATTCCAGCAGCCGCTGCTCCCAACCATCGACGGCTGCACGCAGTGCGGCGTCATGCACCAGGCGCTGCTCGACGGCGGCGCGTTGCTCGGCTGGCAGGGTACCCAGCACGTATTCGCTGGCCACGCTTTGCAGATCATCATCGTTGTCGCCGCTAGTCATCCCATGCACTCCCGCAGCGCTGCCAGGCCACGCTTGATCCAGGCCTTGACGGTACCCAAGGGCGTGCCCAGCCGTTGTGCGATTTGCGCGTGGGTGCAGCCGTCGACATAGGCGTGCAGGATGCAATCGCGGCGGGCCGGCTCGAGCTGTTCGAGGCAGCGGTAGACCTTGGCTGAATGGGCATGCAGCTCAAAGCTGTGCATGGCGTGCTCCGGGTCGTGGGCCGGGTCCGTGTCCTGCAAGTGCGACGGGTCCTGTGGGTCGATCGCAACCTGTCGCGCGCCATCGCGGACGAAATTCAGGGCCAGGTTACGGGTGATGCTGTAGATCCAGCCCCGCGCCGAGCCTCTCTCTGGAGCGAAACTGCCGGCGCGCGTCCAGATCCGCACAAAGGCGTCATGAACGATATCTTCGGCCACGGCGCGCTCGCGCACGATGCGCCAGGCGACGCCAAGCAGGCGGGCGCTCTCCTGCGTGTAGAGGTCGCGCAAGGCTTGCTGATCGCCTTGGGCGCAGGCCTCCAGGCAGCGTTGGTAATCAAAGGTGGATTCGGGCAATGACAAAGTCGGCTCAACTGTCGGCAAGGATCCGGCCCCAGCCGGCGGGCTGGGGTTTGTCGAACAGCGTAGACGACTTTGCCAGCCGTCACCGGGCTGAACGCCGGGTTATTTGGCGGACCAGAAGATGTAGTCGGCCTGGTACTTGACGATTTCTTTTTCCCCTTTGTTGGCTGCGGCGCACGTGCTGGCAGGGGCTACACCGCCTTTGGTGGCGACCCGCTGGATGTAGCTGACGCCTTGCATGGCGCCCTTGCCATCGGCAGGGTTGGCCTTGACCAGCTGATAGGGCAGGTCGCCTTTGTTTGCCGGTGCGACAGCCAGTTGCGTGCCGGTGACCTTGGAGCCGTCCTTGGCCTGCCAGGTGGCAGGTGGGCCGAAGTAGCTGCCGACCTGGGTACCCTTGCGGTCATTGAGGACTGCCTTGGGGCCGACGAAGGTCCATTCGGTCTGGCCAGCAGCATCGACCTTGTCGCGGCATTCATAGGTGACCTCGCCAACGCCTACGGTTTCCATCATGACCTTGTGGCCTTCCGGGACCTTGACGGCGTCGGGCAGTGCCGATTGCGCATGGGCGGTCTGCAGGGCCAGCGCGAGGCTGCCGATGGCCAGGGTAGCGGTGATCAGGCTGAGGGGGCGTTTACCATTCATGGTGGATCTCCTGGTGAGTAGCGCTTAGGCAGCGAGTGGCTGCTGTAGGTACTACCCGCCAGGATCTGCTTTGGATGCAGCAATCTGAAAAAAAAGTTCAGCGGGCCTCATGCGGCCCGCATCGGCGGGACAGTCACGCTACTGCGCCAGTTTCCTGATCATCGCCACCGTCAGGTACAGCCTGGGCGCTACGCTGGTGAGCTCGATGTACTCGTCCTCGGCATGCAGCCCTGCGCCAACCACGCCCATGGTCTCCAGCACCGCCGGTTTGGCGCTACCGGGCACATAGGCATATCCGGCGTCGGTGCCAAAACGCATGGCGATCGGCTCGATCTTGCGGTCGATCTGGCTGTACAACTGGCTGGCGGTTTCTGCCAGCTGGCGCGAGGCATCGTTACGCGCCAGCGGCGGCCGGCCTTTTTCCAGGGTAACCGTGGTTTGGGTGTCGGTGATCAACTGCTTTTGCACGATGCGCTTGGCATCGGCTGCCACGCGGTCACTCTCGCTCAGGTCCGAATAGCGCATGTCGGCCTCGGCCGTGGCCAGGGCAGGAATGATGTTGGCTTTTTCACCGGCCTTGGCCAGGGTCCAGTTGACCGTGGTGCCTTTGCTGGTGTCGCCGAGGTCCTTGAGCTGGAAGATCTGGTGCGCCAGTTCGGTCAGGGCATTGCGGCCTTCTTCAGGGGCGGAACCGGCGTGCGAAGAGCGGCCCTTGACCTCCAGTTTCAGGCGGTTGATGCCGTTGGTGGCGACCGTCACAGCGTCCTTGTCCGGCGGCTCGTAGGAGAAGACGTAATCATGTTTGCGGGCCAGCTCGGCGATGATCTGTCGGGAGCCGGTCGAGCCCATTTCTTCATCCGGGTTGAACAGCACGGTGAGCGTCCGGTAGCCCTTGTACTGTTGATCCTGGAGCAGCTTGAGTGCATGCAGGATCATCGCCACGCCACCTTTGGCATCGGCCACGCCCGGCCCATAGGCGCGCTCACCCTCGACCCGGAATGGCCGCTTGGCCACGGTACCTGGGCCGAACACCGTGTCGTAATGGACCATCAGCAGGAAATCCTTACTGCCAGTGCCGGTAAAGGTGCCGACGATGTTGTCGCCCACCGAAGGTTTGGCCGGGTGGGTTTCGACCTTGGCGCCGAGCGCCTCGAGGCGCTTGACCAGCTCGGCGCTGACCTGGGTCAGGCCGGCTTCGGTGCCGGTGCCGGTGTCGACCGAGACCAGTTGCTTGAGGGTTTCCAGATAGTGCGGTTGTTCGGCTTGGGCTTGCTTGAGCAGGTCTTGTGCGGAGGGTTCGGCGGCAACTGCCGCGGTGCAGCTGAAGCACAGCGCCAGGGCCATGGCGAAAGGGGGACGTAGCATCGGCATTGGGGCCTCTTCCTTGTTGTCATGAAGGGTAGAGCCTAGACGCTGGGAGCTCTGCGGCAAGCTTTGGTTGAATATGCCGAGCTCTGCACGGGGCAGGCACAGGTCGACATTCACCGGCACGCCATGCTCTAGTGGCGCGGGAAAACGCGAGGAAGAATGTTTGATGAAAAAGCTGGTGCGCATGGACGACCTGCAGGTGTTCGTCGCTACGGTCGAGGCCGGCAGTTTTTCTGCCGCGGCGCGGCAACTGGATATTTCCCCGGCCTTGGCCAGTGGTGCGGTCCAGCGCCTGGAGCGCAGCCTGGCCATCCGCCTGTTCGTGCGTTCGACGCGCAAGCTGCGTCTGTCGGACGACGGCCAGCGTTACCTGCCGCATGCGCGCCAGGTGCTGGATGCCTTGGGTGAAGGTGAAATGGCCTTGGCGCAGGGGCGCGAAGAGATCGCCGGGCCGTTGTGCCTGTCGATGCCTTCGGACCTGGGCCGCAATCTGCTGCTGCCGTGGCTGGTCGAGTTTCAGGCCGCGCATCCGCGCATCGAGCTGCAGCTGCGGCTCAGCGACCAGATCGCGGACTTTTTCAGCGGTCGGCTGGATGCTGGCATCCGCTATGGGCAACTGGCCGATTCCAGTCTGGTGTCGCTGCCGTTGGCGCCGGCCAATCGGCGCATCCTCTGCGCCGCGCCGGCCTACATCGCCCGCCATGGCGCGCCGAGTACCCCGGAAGAACTGGTGCGGCACAACTGCCTGCGTTATGTGATGGGCGAACTGACCCATGAACGCTGGAGCTTCCATACCCCACAAGGGGTGAAGTCGGTGCTGGTGGCGGGCGATCGAACCAGTGACGATGCCGACGTCGTTCGCCGCTGGGGCGTGGCCGGGTTGGGCGTGGTGTACAAGTCGCAGCTGGATGTGCACGAGGATTTGCGTACGGGCAGGCTGGTGGAGCTGTTCCCCAGGGCCTGGGGGCAGCCGACGCCGTTGCAACTGGTGTGCGCGCACCGGCAGTCGTTGACGCCGGTGGTGCAGCAATTGCGGGCGTTCCTGCTGCCGCGGTTTGAGCAAATGCTGGCTGATTGAGCAGGGCAGGGCGGGCCTCTTCGCGGGGCAAACTCTAATGCCAGTCAGTTAAGAAGCTGGGGCCGCTTTACGGCCCTTTCGCGACACAAGGCCGCTCCCACAGGGATCGTGGATGCCGCCATTTACATGGCATGCGCGGACTTTGTGGGAGCGGCCTTGTGTCGCGAAAGGGCTGCAAAGCAGCCCCAACCCAGGCAACCAAGTCGTAACTGACTGGCATTAGAGCTTGCCCCGCGGCACTACCCATTCAAAGCCTCAAAACCCCTCAAGCACGATCTTGCCCTTGGCCTTGCCACTCTCGATCAGCGCATGCGCTCGGCGCAGGTTCTGAGCGTTGATCGCGCCAAAATGTTCACCCAGGGTAGTGCGCAGCACGCCCTCGTCGATCAGCGCCGCGACGCGCTCAAGCAGTTCATGCTGCTTGATCATGTCGGCGGTCTGGTACAGCGAACGGGTAAACATCAACTCCCAGTGCAGCGACAGCGACTTGCGCTTGAGCGGCAAAGCATCGAGCGACGCCGGATCGTCGATCAAGGCCAGGCGCCCCTGGGGCCGCAGGACCTCGACCAGCTGCAGGAAGTGCTGGTCGGTGTGGGTCAGGCTGATCACCAGGTCGACCTGCCCATCGCCAATCCCCTGCAACTGGGCGGCCAACGGTTGGCTGTGGTCGATCACATGATGGGCGCCAAGCTCGCCCACCCATTGCTGGGTTTCAGGGCGCGAGGCGCTGCCGATCACGGTCAGGCGGGTGAGCTTGCGCGCCAGTTGCGTGAGGATCGAGCCAACCCCGCCGCCAGCCCCAATGATCAGCAGGCTTTGCCCCTCACCGCCACCTTCCGCCACCCCCAGGCGGTCGAACAGCAATTCCCAGGCGGTAATCGACGTCAGCGGCAGCGCGGCAGCGCTGGCGGCGTCGAGGCTGCGCGGTTTGTGCCCGACAATGCGCTCATCGACCAGATGCAGCTGGCTATAGCTGCCGGGACGATCGATGGCGCCGGCGTAGTACACCTCGTCACCCGGTTGGAACAGGCTGACCTCGCTACCCACTTCGCGCACCACGCCGACGGCGTCCCAGCCAAGCACGCGAGGCTGCGCGGCACTGCCAGAGCCGGCGCGGATCTTGGTATCCACCGGGTTGACCGAAATCGCCTGAACCTCCACCAGCAGGTCGCGAACGCCGGGCACGGGGCGGGGCAGTTCGCTGTCGAACAGCGCGGCGGGGTCGTTGATGGGCAGGCCGTGTTGGGTGAAGACGATGGCTTTCATGGGTGTCGCTCCAGAGTGCAGTGGAATGCGACAACGGTAGCCTGTGCCGGTTGAAGGAGAAATGGGAGAAATGCGGGAAGACTTTCGTGGTTTTGTTGAAAATGCAGCTACGGCTGCCATCGCCTCGTCGCGGGTTGCCCGCGAGGAGGCGATGGAGGTCGATCAGTTGTCCGTCAGCGGGTCATCCTGCGAGAGGATGGCCCGGGCCAACTCTTCGTCACTCACCTGCAAGCCAGGATTGTTCTTGCGCGCCTGTTCCAGCGCCGACTCGGCATACGCCCCGCGTATGGCGCCGCCGCTGGCAACAAACGCCGACAGCTCATCACGGGCCGGGATGATCCGTTTGTCATCCTTGAAGGTGGAGTACAGCGATGCCGAGACACCGGCCGAGGTGGCGACATCACCCGCATCGACGCGGGCGAGAGCGGAGCCGGCAGGTATCAGGACCAACAGCGAAGACACGATCAGCAAACGACGCATGGCGAAACCTCCAAGAGGGTGAAGCCCAGGGGAAAGTCTGCATGAAGATAAGAGTGCTGCAGCGCCATGGTAGTTCAATTACCGCTCAAGCCGTTGGCCACACAGTGCCTGCTTCAGGCTTTACGCGCAGACCCTGCAGGTGTCGGGGCCCGCTCAGCCGGCCCAGGCGCATTACCCAGCGAGGCCGCCTGCTGCAAGTCGAGCTGGCTGGTCTCAGGGGCCAGCCACCAGGAAATCAGCGCGCCGAACAGCGAGATCAGCGCTGCGGCGAACATGGTGTTGGCCGTGCCCAACGATGCCAGCGAAATCGGCACCAGGTAGGTACCTACTGCAGCCCCGATGCGTGACAGCGAGGTGGCCAGGCCGACCGCCGAAGCGCGGATTTCGGTGGGGAACAGCTCGTTCGGGTAGACGTATTCGAGTACCTGGGCACCGCCGATGAACACTGCGTAAGCGCCGAACAACAGCAGTACCGTGGTCGGTGAGGCGTCCGGGTTCATGCCCAGCAGCATCAGCGCCATGCCCGACCAGAGGAAGCTGTGGATGAGCATCTTGCGCCGGCCCATGCGGTTGATCAACTTGGTCGCCAGCAGGCAGCCCAAGGTGAACAGGAAGGTGATCGCAATCGAGCCGTAGCTGGCCCAGTCACCGGTCAGCTTGAGTGCTTGCAGCACTTTTGGGGCGAAGGCATAGATAGCGAACAACGGCACGATCGCGCAGGTCCAGAACAGCGTCACGAAGGCCATGCGCTTGCCGTAGCCGGAGTGGAACAGCGACCACACCGAAACCTGCTGGTTGCTGCTCGGCTCGGGCAGGTCGGCAATCGAGTAGTCCGGCCCGTAGACCTTCTTGATCACGGCGTCTGCCTCAGCAGTGCGGCCCTTGCTGAGCAACCAGCGAGGTGACTCTGGCGTGCCACTGCGGGCGATCAGGAACAGCGCCCCTGGGATCACTGCACTGGCCAACACCCAGCGCCAGCCTTCATCACCGGCCACACGCAGGAGGATCTCGCCGATCAGATAGGCGACTGCCGCGCCGGCAAACCACATCAGTACCATGGCCGCGAGCAACGGCCCACGTTGCTTGCGCGGGAGGAATTCAGCCAGCAGCGAGGTGGCGATCGGGTAGTCGGCGCCGACTGCAATGCCGATCAGCAAGCGCCAGACAAACAGCAGCCAGGCCGATTCGACCCAGAACTGCGCCACGGAGAAACCGATGATTGCCACCAGGTCGACCAGGTAGAGCACTTTGCGCCCGTACTTGTCGGTGAACCAGCCACCGAGAAAACCACCGAGAAACACCCCGATCAGGGCCGAGGCGGCGATCAGGCCTTCCCACAAGGCGGACAGCTGCAAAGCCCCGCTGATCTGCACCATCACCACACCGATGATGCTCAGGACATAGCCGTCAAGGAACGGCCCACCGGCGGAGTACACCGTCAGTTTGCGATGGAAGGCGTTGAGTGGGGCATCTTCGACGGAGCGTCGGGATACGGACATTGCAGTCTCCTGTTGTTTTTATTGCGCACGCATCGGGCGTGTCTGGCCGGCACTATCGCACCGGCCTGGAGAGCTGCCATATAACGGTTGGGACGAGTCGTGGGACGAATGGCGCGAGCGAGGATTGGTTCTTGGTGGTCTGGCTTAAGTCTGCTGGGGCCGCCTCGACTGGCCAGGTGCTCAACAGCGGTGGCGTCGGTAAAGCAGCCCCGGCGTGGACGGATCAATCGCCCTGACCACCTCACCGGCCTTGTGGAACCCGGCGCGTTCGGCCAGCCGCTGGCTGGCCGCATTGTTCACTGCGGTAGTCAACCAGACGGGCGCGGCCACGGCATCGAGCAAAGTGGTCAGGGCCTCTCGCATCAAGCCCTGTCCGGCGAAGGCCTGGCTCACCCAATAGCCGACCTCATACTCGCCGTCCCTCGGCGTAAGGCCGATGCAACCGACTATTGCCCCATGCTCAGGGCTGAGCACGAAGTAGCGCTTTTCACCTGACGAGCAGAGGAAGTCAGCCTGGCTTTTGTCCAGGCTTTGCCGGATATCATCCAGGCTCCAGTCCGGCTTGGCCCACAGCAGAAAGGGCTGGTGCAGGTCATAGCTGCTCAACAGCGCCTCGTGCAATGGGACTGCCAGCGCGGGGTTGGGGCGGGACAGCCGCAGGCGTTGGCTGGTGAGACTCTCGGGAAGTTCGGCGGTGGTCGTAGATACAGACATTGAGCCTCCGTGCTCGGGGTGGTTGGCGGCGGATTTGGGGCGTGATTTACTGACGCGCTCGCGGGGCAAAGCGGATCCCACGCGCCGCGATACGGTCAGGTCATTCAACGGAATATGAAGGTCAACCATGTCTGAATACAAGCTGCACTGCTTTGCCGAATCTGGAAACGCCTACAAAGTCGCGCTGATGCTCGAACTGACCGGGCAGGACTGGCAGCCGCTGTTCGTCGATTTCTTCAATGGCCAGACCCGTGGAGACGCCTGGCGCAGTGACGTCAACGAGCAGGGCGAAGTGCCCGTGCTGGAGCATGGTGCTACCACGCTGACTCAATCGGCGTTGATTCTGGAATACCTCGCTGGGCAAACCGGCCAGTACGGCCCGCAGGACGAACAGGAGCGTCGCGATATCTGGCGCTGGATGCTGTTCGATAACCACAAGTTCACCAGCTATTACGCGACGCTGCGGTTTCTCTACGGCTTGAAGAAAACGGGCGAGACAGAGGTCACCGCGTTTTTCCGCGAGCGGGCGACGGC
This sequence comes from Pseudomonas sp. BP8, assembly GCF_017875955.1. Classification (GTDB taxonomy): domain Bacteria; phylum Pseudomonadota; class Gammaproteobacteria; order Pseudomonadales; family Pseudomonadaceae; genus Aquipseudomonas. Next base: position 3,057,285 of record NZ_JAGINK010000001.1, read on the forward strand.
GGCGTACCGGGTGGTCGATCAGCACTTGAGCAAGACGCCGTTCATGGTCGGTGGGCGCTTGACCATCGCCGACCTGTCCTTGGCCGGCTATGTATTCATGCCGGAAGATACCGGGATGCACCTGACCGACTTCCCCCACATCGAGGCATGGAAGGGGCGGATCAAGGCATTGCCAGGTTGGAAGCATCCGTATGACCTGATGCCCAGAGGCTCCCAAGAGCTGTGCAGCTAGGCTTGCCGTACCGGTCGGAATGGGGCGCAAAGCGCCCCATAACGTTGATATCAGTAGCGCACCTCCACCCCCACATACGCACCCACCCCGTCACCCGGCCAGAACGACGCCGTATCCTGTCCACGCGCGTCGTACACCGGCGTTACTGCCGACACATAAGCCTTGTTCGCCAGGTTCTTCAGGTCCAGCGACACCTTCCAGTTGCCCTTGGGCGCTTCATAGCCAAGGTTCGCGCCCCAGATCGTGTAGGACGGCGCATACAGGCTGTTGGCATAGTCCACCGCCGTACGCGAGGCGGACTGCACGTTGACCCCGGTGTACCAGCCACTGTGGTGCTGGTACTGCACCTCACCTTGGTAGACATGCTTGGGCACGCCCGGCAACTGGTTGTCACCAAAGGCGTCGTCATGCCGGTAATAGAAGTCGTTGTAGGTGTACACCTGACGCCAGCGCAGCAGGTCGCCCTGGGCGTTTTCCCACAGACGGGTATTGAGCCCGGCTTCGACCCCTTGGTGAATGGTCGGCGACGCATTGAACGCGCCGGTTACCGCCGCCGAACCGGCTGTGGCCGGGATCAGCTGGACGTTGAGCAACTCGTCGTGAATCCACGAACGGTACAGCGCCAGGCTGCCATCGAAGATGCCGTGCGAGCCTTTGATGCCCACCTCGAAGGTGTTGCCTTTCTGCTCCACCAACGGACGAATGTACGGCAGGGTCGGGCCGGAGCCGGAGTATTCCCACGAGGCCGGCGGGTCGATGCTGCGACTGAAGTTGGTGAACACTTGCAGGTTCGGGCTGAACTCGTAGCGCAGGCCGATCCGCGGCGCCGCGCTCCAGTTGTCGTAGTCGACATGCTGCGGGAAGCTGGTCAGGTTGGGGTTGACCGCATAATCGATGTCGGCCTTGCGCCGTACGTTGACGAACGACACCCCGCTGGTCAGCCACAGGCCGTCGACCAGGTTGAGGTCGTTGCCCAGGGATATCACCCGGTCAAACGAGTCCTTGTAGTCGACCTGCTTCAACGACACCTTGTCGTCATTGGCCGAATTGACCCCGCCGCGCAGGTGCTGGGTCGAGGTAAAGGCGATGCTGCTGCGGCTCTCGTGGCCGAACAGCGAGTCGACCCGGTCATAGCCGAGCAGCAGGCCGAGGTCGTGCCAGTCCCAGTAGCTGGGGTTGCTCGGGCTGCGCGGGCTGTTGGTGTGGCGGTAGTCGTGGTACGACAGACCGACGGTCAGTCGCGCATCGTCATCGAAGGTGTAGGTGGTCTTGCTGCCCAGCCAGACGCTGCCAGGTCGGCGTGCACCGGCGCCGCTGCTCTCGGCGGTGGCGCTGGCGCGACGCGGATGATGCTTGGCGGCATCCAGCGTGGTGGCGCTAGGGTCGTTGTGGAACTCGTCGCGGTAGCGCAGCAATACCCGCGTCTCAAGTTTGGGGCTGAAGCGGTAGCCGGCGTTGGCGACGATCCCGGAGCTGCGTGACAGGCTGTAGTCGCGATAACCGTCGTTGCGGTAGTTGTCGGTTTGCAGGTAGTAATCGAGGTCGCCTTCGACGCCGCCGTAGCTCAGGCTCTGCTTCTGGTACCCATAACTGCCGGCCTCGGCCCGCAGGCGCAGGCCGGGGGCGCTGTAGCCGCTGTGGTTGACGAAGTTGACCGCGCCGCCGAGGGTCAGCGCGCCGTACTGGAAGGCGTTGGCGCCGCGCAGGATCTCGGTGTAGTTCACCCCGGAGGCGTTGAGGAATTCATAGGGCGTACCGCCGGCGCCGGTCAGCGGCAGGCCGTCGAAGAGAAACTTGATGCCTTCGCGAAAGTAACCCGGCGAGGTATTGGCACCCGAGCCACGGATAGAGATCTTCGCCGCATCGTTGCCGCCGGTGGACTGCACGAATACCCCGGGCTGGTAACCGAGGGTGTCTTGCAGGTTGGCAGTGCGGCCTTTTGCGACTTCTTCGCTGTCGACCACGCTGGTGCCGCCGGGGACTTCTGCCAGCTGGCTGCGCGCGGCCTGGGCGGCGCTTTGCCGGGCACCCTGGACCGTGACGGTGCCCAAGGTCTTGTCGGCCTCAGCGGCCATGGCGGGAGCGAGCAGGGCGGAGCTAAGGGCCGTGGCCAGCGTGGCGTGGCGCACGGCCAGGCGCAGTCGATTGGGGGGCATCACTTGCATCGGTATGTTCCTTGAAAGTCATCGATTAGTTACCTCGGCTTCTATGGGCATAGTCAGGCCAGTCGAAATTGAAAGAGCACGTTCTGTGCCAGCTCTTGAGGCCTTGAAAGTTGCCGCCTTGCTGTAAGAATGGAGAACATGTGCTGAATGAATACAGCAACTTTTGTTGGTCAGCTGTTGGGCAGTGAACAGTGTTGATTATAGGCTGATTACTTTTTGTGAAATCGCCTGGAGTTACAACTTGCAGCCCGTCGTAGAGAGGGTTTGATCGCTAAGTGTTGGGTTTTGAACACCCCGCAGACAGTTTGTACTGTGCAGCAACTGAGCAGGCGCGGAAAAGTCCATTAAACAGCGGTTAAAAGGCTGGCATGACATCTGCAATAACTTTCCTGTAACGCTCGAGAGACGCGTTAAAAGGCCGAACGTATCGGTCTTATATAAGGAGAGTTTCAACGGTGCGTGCGAAAGTTGGCGTGAGCCACCCCCGCGTGGGCAGTGCAATCTCGGTAATCATCCGCCCCTGCCTGCTGGGTTGTGCGTTGATACTTGGCGCGTGTTCGCCGCCCACGCCACCCCAGACCGCAAGCGCCCTCAGGGGCGAGGCGGTGAATGAAGTGAACGGCATCATGCGGTACCCCGCCAGCGACTTTGTCGAGCAAGGCGAAGGCGTGCGCGGCGGCACGTTGCGGGTGTCGGCCGCGTCCGATGCGGGCAGCTTCGATATCCATGCGCTGTCGCACGGCAACATGCAGTGGCTTGGGCGCATGCTCTTCGACTGCCTGGTGTACCAGGCCGAAGACGGCACCCTCACACCTTGGCTGGCGAAAAGCTGGGAAATCAGCGCCGACGGCCTGACCTACACCTTTCACCTGCGCGACGACGTCACCTTCAGCGATGGCGAGGTGTTCAACGCCGAGGCGGTGCGGCTCAACCTTGAACACATGCGTGACCCGGCCACCAAGTCGCCGCTGGCGGCTGCATATATCGCGCCGTTTTTCAAGGGCCGGGTAGTCGATGCGTTTACCTTCGAGGCAACCTTGCGCGAGCCCTACGCGCCATTTCTCGATGTGCTGTCGCAAGCCTGGCTGGGCATGATCTCGCCGCGGCAGATCCGCGAAGCGCCGCGCACCATCGCCACCCGACCGATCGGTAGCGGGCCGTTCGTGCTCGACAACTATGTGCGCGACCAGGGCGCCAGCTTCGCCCGCCGTGACGGCTATGACTGGGCGCCGCCAGCGATCAATCACCGCGGCGCGGCCTACCTGCAGCGCATCGAACTGAGCTACGTGCCCGAGGCAATGATCCGCTACACCTCGCTCGACGCCGGCGACAGCGACATGGCCCTGGACGCGCCGCCGCAGAACGCCGCGGCAATCCGCGCCAACCCGCAGCTAACCCTGCGCAGCCGGATCCGCAAGGGCAATCCGGCGCGCAGCATCACCTTCAACGTGGAGCGCGCACCGTTCGACGACGTGCGCGTGCGCCAGGCATTGGCCAAGGCCATCGACCGTGACGGCCTGGCGTGGATTTCCGGTTTCGGCGAGTTTCTCGCCAAGGGCGACTTCCTCGCGGTGAACACCCCAGGCTACGACCCGGTGGCCCGCGATGCGCTGGCGTTCGACCCGGCCGAGGCCAACCGTCTGCTCGATGCCGCCGGTTGGACCGGGCGCGACGCGGCAGGCTTTCGTACCCGCGCCGGCCAGCGCCTGCAGGCGACCTTGCTGACCTACGACAACCCGGCGTTCCCGGCCAACGTGTCGGTGGCGGTGCAGGCCGACCTGCGCAAGATCGGCTTCGACATGGCCATCGAGGTGCTGCCGCTGACGCGGGTCATGCAACTGCGCTACGCCGGCAGCTTCGATGCCATCGGCGGCGGTTACTGGCACACCAACACGGCCGATGGCCTGTTCATCCTCTACCACAGCCAGGCCATCCCCAGCGCGAAGATGATCGGCCAGAACGTCGGCCACTTTCGTGACGCCACACTCGACCAGTACCTCGGCGAGGCCCGCCGCAGCACCGACCCGGACCTGCGCCGCAGCCTCTACCGCAAGGCCCAGCAGCGCCTGGGCGAAACCGTGCCGGCAGTGCCTTCGGTAGAGAGCCAGATGCTCCTGGCCTACCGCAAGGCGGTCGGCGGCGTGCTGTTCGATGGCTCGCACAACGTTCCCCTGTTCACCAGCGTGTGGCTGGCCAAGGAGCAACCATGAGACTTCTGCCAACCGTGCTGCGGCGCCTGCGCGACGGGCTGGTCGTGCTGTGGGCCGCCGCCAGCCTGACCTTTTTCGGCATGCAGCACAGCGGTGGTGACACCGCCCTGGCGATCCTCGGCGGGCCGGACGCCATGCCGACCCCGGCGATGCTCGAGCAAGTGCGCGTCGAGTACGGCCTCGACCAACCGCTGTGGGTGCAGTACGGCAAGTATCTGGCACGCCTGGCCCAGGGCGATCTGGGCGAGTCGTACCGCTTGCGCATCCCGGTTGGCCAGGCGATTGCCGAACAGCTCGGCGCGACCCTGGCCCTGGCCAGCAGCGCGGCGCTGCTGGCGGTGCTGCTGGCACTGGCCTCGGCGTTGCTCACGGCCAATCGCGGGCGGCGCTTGCGGGCGCTGGTGTCGGGCATCGAACTGGTGCTGTCGGCGGTGCCCAACTTTGTCATCGGCACTGTGTTGCTGCTGGTGTTCGCCTTCTACTTCCACCTGTTGCCACCGTCCGGCTCACAGGGTTGGCAGTCGCTGCTGTTGCCGAGCCTGGCGCTCGGTTTACCGCTGGCAGCGGTGCTTGCCCAGGTGCTGCGCCAGGCTCTGGAACAGGTGCTGGAACAACCCTTCATCACCCAGGCGCGTGCCCGCGGCATGTCCGATACCGGCGTGCGCCTGCGCCATGCCCTGCGCCACGCCCTGGTGCCGTTGGTGACGCTGGCCGGCTACGTGTTCGCCAGCCTGCTCGGCGGCGCGGTGATTCTTGAATTGCTGTTTGGCCGTCAAGGCATCGGCCGGCTGATGCTCGATGCCACCGCCAACAAGGACGTGCCGCTGGTGCTCGGGGTAACGCTGCTGGCCGCGACCCTCTACGTCCTGGTCAACCTGTTGGTGGACCTGCTCACCCAGGCCATTGACCCGCGCACCGCGCATAACTGAATCCCCGTGAAAGGAACCGACATGAGTCAACAGTCCTCAACCGCGATTAGCGACGCCGAGCTGGATGCGCGCTTTGCACCGATCTTCAACCGTATTGCCGCCGGCGCCGTGGCCCGTGAGCAGCAGCGTACGCTGGCCCATGAGCCGGTCGCCTGGCTGCGCCAAGCCGGCTTTGGCGCATTGCGCGTGCCGCGCGAGCACGGCGGCCTGGGGGCGAGCCTGGCGCAACTGCTGCGGCAACTGGTGTACCTGGGCGAGGCCGACGCCAACCTGCCGCAAATCCTGCGGGCGCACTTCGGCTTTGTTGAGGGCCGGCTGGCGTCTGCCGATGCCGCCTCGCAAGACTACTGGTTTGCCCGCGTGGTGGCTGGTGAGCTGTGGGGCGCGGCCATGGCCGAACGCACTGACAGTACCGGCAACTCCGTGCAACTGAGCGAGGACGCCGCGGGCGAGTACCGCCTCGATGGCGAGAAGTACTACTGCACTGGCACCGTCTATGCCGACTGGGTCGCGGCGGTGGCCAACCACGGTGACGACTTCGTCAGCCTGGCGGTGCCGACCGCTGCCCCCGGAGTAGAGGTGGTGGATGACTGGGACGGTTTCGGCCAGCGCCTGACCGGCAGTGGCACCACGCGCTTTCGCCAGGTGGCGGTGCCCGCCGCGCACATCTTGCGCCGCTTCGCCAAGACCGAGTTGCGCGCCGAGTCCTACTTGACGGCGTTCTACCAGGCGGTGCACCTGGCCACCCTGGCGGGTATCGCCCGCGCCGCATTGGCCGATGCCGTGGCCTTTGTCCAGGGTCGTACGCGGGCCTTCGGCGTGCCGGGGCAGTCCAACCCGGGTGCCGACCCGTTGGTGCAGCGGGTGGTCGGGCGCTTGTCCAGCCTGGCGTTTGCCGCGCAGGCGCAGGTCAGCGCGGTCGGCCAGAGCTTGCAGGCGGTGGTCGATGCCGGCCAGGCCGGCGCCGTCCCGGAGCAGCTGTATACCGACAGCGAGATCGTCACCTTCCAGGCCCAACAGATCGTCCTCGCGCAAGTGCTCGAAGCCACCACCTTGCTGTTCGAGGTGGGCGGTGCTTCGGCCACCAGCAACAGTCGACGCCTTGATCGGCACTGGCGCAACGCGCGCACCTTGGCCTCGCACAACCCGGCGATCTATCGCGAGCAGGCGTTGGGCGACTACTACCTCAATGGTGTCAGCCCGGCCGCCGCCTGGCGCGCCAGGCAGGCAGCGGCCAGCGATGGGCAAAGCGCTCGCGACGAAGCCAGCGCCGTCTGAACAGGAGAACGAGCATGACCCAACAAAAGCAGATGAGCCTAGGCATGAACATCCTCGGCTTCGGCTCCCACGCTGGCGCCTGGCGCCAGGGTGAGGCCGCGCTCGACGCCTACATCGACGTCGACTACTACCGCAACATCGCGCGCATCTCCGAGCGCGGTTGCCTCGACGCGATCTTTCTCGCCGACGGCCCGGCGCTGCCACCGGATGTCGCCAGCCAGCCGGGCGGCCGCCTGGAGCCGACCATCCTGCTCACCGCCGTGGCAGCGGCGACTGAACGCATCGGCGTCATCGCCACCTGCTCCAGCACCTACAACGAACCGTTCAACCTCGCTCGGCGGATTGCCTCGCTGGACCATGTCAGCGCTGGCCGGGCGGCCTGGAACGTGGTCACCAACGCCGGCGACGCGGCGGCGCAGAACTTCGGCTATGCCGGCGCGCCGCTGCATGGCGACCGTTATGGCCGCGCCGAGGAGTTTGTCGACGTCACCCTCAAGCTGTGGGACAGCTGGGAGGAGGGCGCGATTGTCGGCGACCGCGCCAACGGCCGTTTCGCCGACCCGGGCAAGGTGCATACCGTGGACTTTCACGGCAAGCACTTCCAGGTCAAAGGCCCGCTCAACCTGCCGCGTTCGCCGCAGGGGCGGCCGGTGCTGGTCCAGGCGGGCTCGTCGGAGGGCGGCAAGGCGCTCGGCTCACGTTACGCCGATGCGATCTTCACCACCCAGACCACCTTGCCCGACGGTCTGGCCTTCTACCGCGAGATGAAGCAGCGGGCCAAGGCCTGGGGGCGTGATCCGCAGCACCTGAAGATCATGCCGGGCTTGTCGACGGTGATCGGCAGTACCGAGGCCGAGGCGCATGCGCGCTTCGACCAGCTCAATGCCTGGCACGGCGAGCACGGGCTGCTGCAGCAGGTCGCGGGGCGCATCGGTATCGATGCCAGCGAGCTGGACCCGGATGCGCCATTGCCGTGGGCGCGGATCGGCGCGGTGGCCGACTTCGAACGTGGCTCGCATGGGTTTCTTGAGGCGCAGCTGAATCTGGCACGGCGCGAGAACCTGACCATTCGCCAGTTGTCGCGGCGGATTCTGGTTGGGCACCGGTTGGCCGTGGGGACTCCGGAGCAGGTCGCCGAGACCTTGGCCGAGTGGTTTCTGGCCGGGGCGGGGGATGGCTTCAACATCATGCCGGACATGTTTCCGTCGGGCGCGCAGGTGTTTGTCGAAGAGGTGGTGCCGCTGTTGCAGAAGCGTGGGTTGTTCCGTCGGGAGTATCAGGGGCGGACCTTGCGCGATCACCTCGGGCTGCCCAAGGCCGTCAATCAGTATGGCCCTGCGGCGCTCAGCCGTGCGGTGTCTGCCTGATGAACGCTGGGGGCTGCTGCGCAGCCCTTTCGCGACACGAGGCCGCTCCCACAGGTACGGCGGCGTTCTCGAAACTTGCGCGGTACCTGTGGGAGCGGCCTTGTGTCGCGAGAGGGTTGCGCAGCAGCCCCACGATTGTATTACCGAACGCCATAACTCAAGGATCACCTCAATGCTCTACCGCCGCCTAGGCCACACCGACCTCAACATCAGCCTGCTCAGCCTCGGCAGCATGACCTGGGGCCACCAGAACAGCGAGCACGATGCCCACCAGCAACTGGACGCCGCGCTCGCCGCCGGGATCAACTTCGTCGACACCGCCGAGATGTACCCAACCCCGACCCACGCCGACACCTGGACCACCACCGAACGCTTCATCGGTACCTGGCTGGCGGCCCGCGGCAACCGCGACAAGATCATCCTCGCCAGCAAGATCGCCGGCCCCTCGCGTGATCCGGCCGGGCAGACGCATATCCGCGATGGCCTGTCGCATCACGACCGGCGCAACATCGTCGCGGCCCTCGACGGTAGCCTCAAGCGCCTGCAGACCGATTACCTCGACCTCTACCAACTGCACTGGCCCGACCGCACCACCAACATCTTCGGTGCCCGCGAATACCCCTATCTCGATGACCACCCGGACAGCGCCGCGATCCAGCAAACCCTGGTGGTGCTCGACGAACAGGTCAAGGCCGGCAAGATCCGCCATATCGGCGTGTCCAACGAAACCCCGTGGGGCGTCGCGCAATTCCTGCGCCATAGCGAAGACCAGCAGCTGCCGCGCATCGCCAGCATCCAGAACCCCTACAGCCTGCTCAATCGCCTTTATGAGAACGGCCTGTCGGAGTTCAGCCACCGCGAAGGCGTGAGCCTGCTGGCGTACTCGCCGCTGGCGTTCGGCACCCTCACCGGCAAATACCTCAATGGCGCCCAGCCAGCCGGCGCGCGGCTGTCGTCGGTGTACCGCACCTTCAACCGCTACGGCAGTAGCGAGGCCCAATCAGCGATTGCCAGCTACGTCGAGCTGGCCCGCAGTCGCAACCTGAGCCCGGCGCAGCTGGCGCTGGCTTTCGTCATCCGCCAGCCGTTCGTGGCCAGCGCCATCACCGGCCAGACCAGCCTGGCGCAGTTGCAGGAAAACCTCGGCGCGCTCGAGGTGCAGCTCGACGACGCGCTGCTGAACGAGATCCAGGCCGTGCACCGGCGCATCTTCAACCCGGCCCCCTGACATTCGCTGGCACACCCGCTGCCCTAGGTGCTGTGCTCGCCGCCGCCCCTGTAGGAGCGGGCTTGCCCCGCGAAGAGGCCGCCCCCGTCGACACAACAAGGACAGACATGACTGCGATCACTGCACCGCTCAGGCCCTTATCCCGCCCCCGCAGCAAGCGGCTGGCGCGTCCGGGCCTGTGCCTGGCCTGGACGATCCTCGCCCTGTTGCTGCTGGCGGTTCTGCTGCCCGGCTGGCTGGCGCCGGCCGACCCGTTGTGGGCCGACGCCCGGCTGGCTTACCAGCCGCCGAGCACTCACTTCTGGCTGGGCACTGATGAAAATGGCCGCGACGTGCTCAGCCGGTTGATCCATGGCACGCGGCCGTCGTTGCTCATCGGCCTCGCCGCGACCCTGGTCGGGCTCGGCCTGGGCACCTTGCTCGGGCTGCTCGCGGGCCTGGCGCCGGCCTGGCTGGACAACCTGCTGATGCGCGGTGTGGATGTGCTGCTGGCGTTTCCTGACCTGCTCCTGGCTCTGGTGATCATCACCCTGTTCGGTCAGGGCACGACCAACCTGATCCTCGCCGTGGGCATCGCAGCGGTGCCGCGCTACGCCCGCCTGGTGCGCGCGCAGACCCTGAGCATCCGCCACGCCGGTTTCGTCGAGGCGGCGCTGACCCTTGGCCGACGGCCGTCGGCGGTGGTGCTCGGGCATGTCTTGCCCAATGCCGTGCAGCCGGTGCTGATCCTGGCCTTGATCGGCCTCGGCGGGGCGATCACCGCGGCGGCGGCCTTGAGCTTTCTTGGCTTCGGCGCGCCACCCCCGGCGCCGGAGTGGGGCGCGACCATGGCCGTGGCCCGCAACTTCATGGCCAATGCGCCGTGGCTGATGGCCTGGCCGGCGTTGGCGATCAGCATGACTGTAGTTTCCATTAGCGCCATTGGCCGTGACTGGCTGCGGCGCAGCGAGGGCAAGCAGCTATGAACGATTTGAACAACGCTTCAGCGCTGGTGGACATCCGTGGCTTGCGGGTGAGTTTCAACGGCGTACCGGCAGTACACGGAGTCGATCTGCAGGTGCGTGCAGGGCAGTGCGTGGCGCTGGTCGGCGAGTCTGGCTCGGGCAAGAGTGTCACCGCGCGCACGCTGGTTGGCCTCAGTGGCCCGGGCGCCGAGGTCCAGGCGCAGCGCCTGGCCTTTGCCGGGCGCGATTTGCGCGGGCTGGACGAGGCCGGTTTTCAGCGCCTGCGCGGCGGCCAGATCGGCTTTGTCATGCAGGATGCGCTGGGCTCGCTCGACCCGTTGCGGCGGGTTGGCAGTGCAATCGAGGAAGCCCTGCGCCTGCATACCGGCCTTGGCTCCGAGGCGCGCCGTCTGCGGGTGCTGGAGCTGCTCGGCGAGGTCGGCGTGCCGGAGCCGCAGGTGCGTGCCCGGCAGTATCCCTGGCAGTTGTCCGGGGGGCTGCGCCAACGCGCGCTGATTGCCTCGGCGATCGCCTGCCGGCCGCGGCTGTTGATCGCCGATGAGCCGACTACTGCCCTCGACGCCACGGTGCAAGCGCAGATCCTGACGCTGCTTGAGCAGTTGCGCGGCGAGGACAACAGCCTGCTGATGGTCAGCCATGACTTGGCCGTGGTGGCGCGCCTGGCGGACTGGGTGGTTGTCATGCGCCAAGGCCATGTGGTGGAGCAGGGCAGTGCCGAACAGATCCTTCAGGACCCTCAAGATCCCTACACCCAACGCCTGCTGGCGGCGGCGCGGGCGGTGCATTTCCAGCGCCCGGCCCAGCCGGCGCTGAGCCTGGTGGAGCCTGCCATGACCCCCGTCGAACAGCCTGTACTCCTGGAAGCGCGTGACCTGGGCAAGGCCTTTGTCGGCCCGGACGGCCAGCCCCGCCAGGTGTTGAGTGATGTGTCACTGCAGTTGCGTGCGGGGCAGACCCTGGGCGTGGTGGGGGAGTCCGGTTCGGGCAAGAGCACCTTGGGCAGGATCCTGCTGGGCCTGGAACAACCCGATCAGGGCCAGGTGCAGTTTTGCGGGGAGGATTGGCTAGCGTTGTCGGCTGTGCAGCGACGCCAAGCCCGGCAGGGCATCCAGGTGGTGTTCCAAGACCCGCTGGGCTCGTTCGACCCGCGCTACAGCGTCTTGCGCGTACTCGCCGAAGCGCTGGCCCAGGCAGGCGTGCCGCGGTCGCTGCAGCGTACTGAAGCGGCGGCTTTGCTCGACCGGGTGCAACTACCGGTGACGGTGCTGGACCGGCGTCCGCTGGAGTTGTCCGGCGGCCAGCGCCAGCGCATCGCGATCGCCCGGGCGTTGGCGATGAAACCGCGGGTACTGGTGTGCGACGAGCCGGTGTCGGCGCTGGATGTCTCGGTTCAGGCGCGAATCCTGGCCTTGCTGGCCGAGCTCAAGGCTGATCTGAACCTGGCCTGCTTGTTCATCTCGCATGATCTGGGTGTGGTTGAGCAGGTCAGTGACCAGGTGCTGGTGATGCACGGTGGGCGCGTGGTGGAACAGGGCGCGGCAGGGCAGGTATTGGGGCAGCCACGCCATCCGTATACCCGCGCGCTGCTGGACGCGGTGCCCGGCTTGCCACCGGCGCAGCCGATGTGGGTGCGACGTTTGGCAGTCTAGCGCTGTTGGCGGGCGCCAAAGGACACCGACAGTTGCTTGCGCAGTCCCATTGTAGGAAGGTTCCAGTTTTTAGCAGACAGAACAAAGCCAATGGACAAGCTGCTGGCGATCAAGGCCTTCATGGCCACTGTCGAGGCCCGTGGGTTTTCTGCTGCGGCGCGTACACTGGGTGTGGCCACCTCGTCGGTGACGCGCCTGGTCGATGCGCTGGAAGCCGAACTCGGCGCAACCCTGCTCAATCGCTCGACCCGTCAGATCAGCCTGACCGAGGCTGGCACTCAGTACTACGCACGTTCGCGGGACATCGTCGAAGCGCTCGCCGAAGCCGATGCAAGCGTCGCCGACCGTGGCCGAGAGCCGGTGGGTGTGCTGCGGCTATGCCTGCCGGTGGAGTTCGGCCGGCGAGTGATTGCCCCGCACCTGGGGCGGTTTCTCGCCGCGCACCCGGGGCTGGAGCTGGACATCGACCTCAGTGACCGCTTCGATGACCTGCTTGAAGGGCGCTATGACCTGACCGTTCGCCTCGGCGAGCCAGCGCCGAGTGATGAGTTGGTCTGCCGACGGCTGGGCCACTTCGAGCGCTGGTTGGTCGCCAGCCCGGCGTATCTGGCAGGCCGGCAACCGCTGGCACATCCGCAGCAATTGCTCGAGCTGGCCTGCCTGCGTTTTCGCTATGGTCAATCAGGCCGGGCCTGGCAACTGCACTGCGGCGATGAAGCGCTGCAGCTGGAGGTCAGCGGCCCGCTGCGCAGCGCCAATGCCGACCTGTTGCGCGAGGCGGCATTGGCCGGCAGCGGCATCGCCCTGTTGGCCGACTGGCTGGTGCGCGAAGATGTCGAGGCGGGGCGCTTGCAACGCTTGTTTGCCGACTGGCAGGTCAGCCCCGGCACGGCCAGTTGCAGCATCAATGCCCTGTACCTGCCCAACCACCGTGGCTCGCGCCGGGTACAGGCCTTTGTCGGCTTTTGCGAAGCGCTACTGCAACACTGAACGCGAGCGTTGCGTCAGGCGCAAAGGCACGTTGCGCGCGCAGCGGATTCTCTCGGTCGCGGTGCCTCGGTAAGGTGCCCGGCATGTCCCATCAATTGCCGAGGCACCTGCAATGAACCCTTCCATCGCTGTCACCCAGCCGTCAACCGCAGGCCTGAGCCGGGCCCTGGTGACCTTGCTGGCATTCTGCTGCGGCGCCATCGTCGCCAATATTTACTACGCCCAGCCTATCGTCGGCCTGATCGCGCCCGACCTGGGCCTCTCCAGCGAGCACGCCAGCCTGATCGTCTCGCTGACCCAGCTCGGTTACGCGGTGGGCTTGTTGTTGCTGGTGCCCTTGGCCGATCTGGTGGAAAACCGCCGGCTGATGATCGCGACCGCCATCATGGCCTGCGTCAGCCTGGTGTTGGCCGGTACCAGCGGCCCTGGCCAGGGCACGCTGTTTCTCGGTTATGCGTTGCTGATCGGCTTCAGCTCGGTCTCGGTGCAGATGCTGATACCGCTGGCGGCGCACCTGGCGCCCGAGCAGCAACGGGGCCGGGTGGTCGGCAACATCATGGGCGGCCTGCTGCTGGGCATCCTGCTGGCACGGCCGTTGTCGAGCCTGGTGGCCGACCACTTCGGCTGGCGCACGGTGTTCATCGGCGCGGCCGGGGTCATGCTGGCGATCATCGTCCTGCTGGCCCTGACCTTGCCGCGGCGGGTGCCTGAGCACAAGGCCAGCTATGCGCAGCTGATGGCGTCGCTGGTGAGCCTGCTCAAAGCTTATCCGCTGCTGCGCCAACGCTCGCTGTACCAGGCCTTGATGTTCGGCGCCTTCAGCTTGTACTGGACGGCAGTGCCGATGGCCTTGGCCGGCGAGCATGGGCTGTCGCAGAGCCAGATCGCGCTGTTCGCCCTGGTGGGCGCGGTGGGTGCGGTTGCCGCGCCACTGGCGGGGCGCCTGGCCGATGCCGGGCATGCGCGGCGCGGGTCGCTGTTGGCGCTGGTGCTGGCGCCACTGGCATTGCTGCTGGGGCTCAGTGCGCCGGGGTATACGGTGATCGGTCTGGGCTTGACCGGGGTGCTGCTGGATTTTGCCGTGCAGATGAACATGGTCATCGGTCAGCGTGAGGTGTACGCGCTGGACCCGGCCAGCCGCGGCCGGCTCAATGCGCTGTACATGACCAGCATCTTTCTCGGTGGGGCGCTCGGCTCGGCGGTGGCCAGCCCGCTGTATACCCAGTTTGGCTGGCACGGTGTGGCGCTGGTAGGGGCTGGGTTGCCGGTGGTGGCGCTGGGGATGTTCTTGATGGTCTTGCGCAGGGGCTGAGTTGGCCAGGGTCTGCCAGGCAGCCCCTGATTACTGCGGCGCGCCGAACAGGCCGGTCCAGTAGATGCCGGCATCGCTCTTCGGGTCCACCGCATACGCCGCGCCCAATTCGCTGAAGTCCGGGTTCATCAAGGTCGCACAGTGCCCCGGGCTGGCCAGCCAGCCGTCAACGACCTTGCGCGGTGTATCGCGCCCAGCCGCAATGTTTTCGCCAATCAGCCGGTACTGGTACCCCGCCAGCTCGGCACGGTCGCCCGGGGTGCGCCCGTCGCGGTCGATATGGTCGAAGTAGTTATGGTTGGCCATGGCCCGCGTATGGTTCGCGGCAACCCCGGCCAGGGTGGTGTTCCAGCCCAGCGCCGACGCCGCCGCGAAGGGCTGGCCGCCGCACTGGCGCGCTACCTTGCGCGCGGCGTTGATCTCCTGCAACAGCTTTTGCCCCTCGGCCTGCCAGTCGCCCAGGCGCCCACTGAGCAACGGCCGCGCCAGCACGATACGCCAGTCGCGGCCCTCCTGGCTGACGCCGATGTCGACGAACTGCGGATCGAGCACCACTTGGCAGAAGCTCTCGGCGATGGCGTTCATCGCCGATTTCGCATCACGCGGCCCAGACAGGCTGATCGCCTGAACATTGACCATCGGATACGCCGCGCGCGTCATCGCCTGCTGCAGGTCGCGGGTGCCCTCTGGCGACAGTGCCAGGCGGGTATCACTGCTCAACGGCGGCAGCTCCAGCGAGCCTTGATCGCCGCAACGCTGGGCCTGGCTGCGGTAAGCGTTGATCGATTCGATCAGTTGCCCCTCTTCGCCGGTAAAGGCCTGGGCCCCGGCGCAAACGCCCAGGGACAGCAGGGCGAAGCAGGCAACGGATGACAGGACGCGCATGTATATCTCCCTATCTGGCAGCGTCGTGGTTTGCGCTGCTCATCCTACACAAGCACGGGGCTTTTGGCCCTTGGTCATGCAGTTCATGAAAACGGCCGAAAAAGACACATAAGCGGCAAAAGAGGCAGTAGACCGCTGGTCGGGGAGAAAGTGCGACGATTTGGTAATAATTCCTAACCTCGGCTAGAAACAATACTCAGTCGCTATTCATTTCTCATCTGCCAGGAAGGCTTCAACCTATGCTGTACCAGGAGCATTCCATGGCACGACCCAGTCCTTTTCGTCCGACCCTGCTGGCCCTCTGCTGTTCCCTTGCCGTCAATGCCCAGGCGGCGGACGGTGCTGTCGAGCTGGATGCCACCGCCATCAATGCCGAGGCTGCCAAGCCGTCGCCCAGCCAGGTGCCGGAGCCGTATGCCGGTGGCCAGGTCGCTCGCGGTGGGCAGATGGGCATCCTCGGCAATCAGGACATGATGGATGTGCCCTTCACCATGACCAGCTACACCTCGCAGCTGATCCAGGACCAGCAAGCCGAAGACATCGGTGATGTGCTGCTCAATGATCCGTCGGTACGCCAGTCGTTCGGCTTCGGCAACCAGGCGCAGGTCTTTGTCATTCGCGGCTTGCCGCTCAATGGCGACGACGTGGCCTTCAATGGCCTGTACGGCATACTGCCACGGCAGATGATCGCGCCCGATGCCGTCGAGCGGGTCGAGGTGTTCAAGGGGCCCAACGCCTTTCTCAACGGCGCGAGCCCGACCGGTAGCGGCCTGGGCGGCAACGTCAACCTGCAACCCAAGCGCGCTGGTGACACGCCGACCCGGCGCTATACCCAGGACATCAGCAGCGACGGTCGCCTCGGCGAGCACCTCGACCTCGGCCAGCGCTTTGGTGAGGACAACCGTTTTGGCGTGCGCCTGAACCTGTCGCAACGCGAGGGTGAGACTGGCATCGACGACCAGGACCAGCGCAGCAAGCTGTTTGTGGTCGGCCTGGACTACCGCGGCGACAAGCTGCGCGTTTCCAGCGACTTCGGCTACCAGAAGCAGCGCGTCAACCACCTGCGCAACTCGGTACGCCTGGGGGCCGGCGTGACTGACATCCCGCGGGCGCCGGACGCCGACCATAACTATGGCCAGGACTGGGCCTGGACCGAGACCGAGGACACTTTCGGTATGGTGCGCGGCGACTACGACTTCAACGACAACTGGAGCGCGTACCTGGCGGGGGGGGCCAAGCACACCCACGAGAACGGTTTCTATGGCACGCCGATTCTCACCGACAGCAGCGGCGCGGCGACCATCGGCGGCTCGAAGATCCCCCACAACGAAGACAACACCACCTTCATGGGCGGCATCAATGGGCGCTTTCAGACCGGCCCGGTCAGTCATCAGCTGAACATCGGCGCGGCAACGATCTGGACTCAGCAGGAGAATGCCTTCGTCTTCTACAACTCGCAGGCGACCAACATCTACACCACCGACCCGCTGCCCAAGCCGACCACGCCGACCTTTGTCGGTGGCAAGCTGGATGACCCGGGTGTGACCGGCAAGACGCGCAACCGCAGTATTGCCGTGTCCGATACCGTCGGCCTGTTCGACGACAGCCTGTTGCTCACGGCTGGCGTACGCCGCCAGCAATTGCGCGTCGAAGGCTATGCCTATGACGGCGAGGGGCCGGACGCTGGGCGCAATGCGTTCTACGACGAGTCGGTGACAACGCCGGTGTATGGCATCGTCTACAAGCTCAACCCGTCGATCTCGCTGTATGCCAACCGCATCGAAGGCCTGGCCCAGGGCGCTACGGCGTCGGGGCAGGTGATCAATGCCGGCCAGGTGTTTCCGCCGGCCGAGACCAAGCAGGTCGAAGCGGGGCTCAAGCTGGACTACCAGACCTTCGGCGCCAACCTGGCGGTGTTCCGCATCGAGCGGCCCACGGATGGTTTTGTTCAGGGCAACGTATTTGTTCAAGATGGCGAGCAGGTCAACAAGGGCATCGAGTTGAGTGTGTTCGGCGAACCGCTTGCCGGCCTGCGTTTGATGGCCGGTGGCACGCGGATGGACACCGAGCTGAACAACACCTTGAACGGCAGCAACGATGGCAACCATGCAGTGGGTGTGCCGACCTTCCAGCTCAATGCCAGCGTCGACTGGGATGTGCCAGGGTTGCAAGGGCTGGCGCTGAATGCGCGCATGCTGCGCACCGGCGGGCAGTATGCCGACCCGGCCAACAACCTCAGCCTGCCGACCTGGAACCGCTTTGACGTGGGCGCGCGGTACCGCTTCTCGGTTCAGCAGAAGGACATCACCTTGCGGGTCAATGTCGAGAACCTGACTGACAAGAATTACTGGGCGTCGGCCAATGGCGGCTACCTGACCCAGGGCGATCCGCGGTTGGTGAAGTTTTCCGGGTCGATTGATTTCTGAGCCTCGGGGCGCCGCCAATCCCTGTAGGAGCGGGCTTGACCCGCGAAACCGGCGCAGCCGGTGCCATACACCACGGTGCCTGGACCGGCCTCTTCGCGGGGCAAGTCGGATCGCCGCACCGCCGCGCTTACAGGGATTGTGCAGGCAACTGTTGCCAGCACAACAGCAACCCTACACTTTGCCTCCCGCCATTCACTGGCTACCCCGCAAACCCCAATAAAGTCAGGCCTTTGAAACCCGGCACAACTCCTGCAATAGCCCCTTTACCATCCATGGGCCCGCGCAGGAGCGACCTTGAACCTTCCCATCCTTCCCCTGATCCCGCTATGCGCCGCGCTGGCCCTGATCGGTTGCGAGCGTGCCGAGCAGGCGGCGCTGCACAGCGACCAGCCGGTGCATGGCGGTACCCTGGTCTATGCCACCGACCGTGAACCCACCTGCCTCGACCCGCACGTGGCGGGCGACATGCCGCAGGTGTTCGTCGCCCAGCAGTACCTCGACTCGCTGGTCTCGATGGACAGCGCCGGCCACATCGGGCCGTGGCTGGCGACGCGCTGGGAGGTGGCCGTCGACGGCCTGAGCTACACCTTCCACCTGCGCCGCGACGTGCGCTTCACCGATGGCACGCCGTTCAATGCCGAGGCGGTCAAGGCCAACCTCGACCACATGAGCAACCCCAAGACCCAGTCGAGCACCGCCGGCGGCTATATCCGCCAGTACCGCGGTACCGATGTGCTCGACGAGTACACCGCGGTGGTGCACCTGGCCACACCTTATGCGGCGTTTCTCGAGGTCCTGGCGCAGGGCTTTCTCGGCATCCAGTCGCCCACCGCGCTCAAGCGCAGCCGTGACGAAAACTGCGAGAGCCCGGTCGGTAGCGGGCCGTTCAAGGTGGTGCGCTGGGACCGCCAGAATCAGGTTGAACTGGTGCGCAACCCTGACTACAACTGGGCCCCGCCAACCGCCCAGCACCAAGGCCCGGCCTACCTCGAGCGGATTGTCTGGAAGTTCATCCAGGAGCCCTCGGTACGCTTTGCCTCGCTGCAGGCCGGCGAAGTCGACGTGATCGAAACGCTGCCGCCTGAATCGCACGAAGCGGCGCGGCGCAATCCGGAGGTCGAACTGATCGTCGCCCAGCGTCCGGGCAACCCTACCAATGGCACGTTCAACCTGCGTCGGGCGCCGTTCGACGATATCCGCGTACGTGAGGCGTTCGTGCGCAGCGCCGACATCGACGGCGCGCTGAAGAGCGTGTACTTCGGCGAGTTTCCAAGAGCCGGCGGCCCGCTCAGCGTGGCCACGCCGTTTTACAGCGGCGACTTCGAGCACAGCCAGGACTACCAGCCCGCCCGCGCCGCGACGCTGCTCGACGAAGCCGGCTGGACTGGCCGTGACGCCCAAGGCTATCGCACCAAGGACGGCCAGCGCCTGCGCGCCACCGTGCTGATCGGGGCGCGTACGCCGCCCTCGGAGCTGACCCTGTGGGAGCAGGTCCAGGCCACCACCCGCCAGGCCGGCCTGGAGCTGATCCTCGAGCAGATGAGCGACGTCCAGGTCACCGCTCGCCAGGCCGCCTGGGATTACGACATCCGCACCGGTTACTGGAACACCAACACCCCGGACGTACTGCGCATCATCTTCAGTTCGGCGTTCGTCCAGCCGGCCGGGGTCGGCGGTTACCACCAGAACTCCTCGGGCTACGCCGACCCAGGCTTCGATGCCTTGCTCGATCGCGCCCTGGCCACTCAGGACGCCGACCAGCGCCGCGCCCTCTATCTCCAGGCGCAGCAGCAGGCCGCCGGGCAATACCTGCAACTCACCACCTACCCGCAAAGCACGCGCCTGGGCATCTACAAGACCGCCCACGGCGTGCGCCTGGAGCCGTCCTTGGCGGTGACCTACCTGTATGACGCATGGGTGACCAAATGAGCAGTGCAAGCCCTTTGGCAGTAACCGATCCGCGCCGCGAACGGCTGGTCGCACTTGGCCGGCGGGCGCTCATCCGCCTGGCGGGCGGCGTGCTGGTGTTGTGGGCGGTGGCAACCCTGACCTTCTTCGCCCTGCGGCTGATGCCGGGCGACCCGGTGTTGGCGATCCTTGGCGGGCCCAGTGGCAACCCGACCCCGGAGACAATCGAGGCCACCCGTGTTGAGTACGGCCTGGATAAACCCTTGGCGGTGCAGTACCTGGTTTACCTGGGCCGGCTGGTCCAAGGTGATCTGGGCGTTTCCTACTCGCAGCATCAGCCTGTGACGCGGGTGCTGGCAGAGCAGGGCGGGGCGACCCTGGAGCTGACGTTGGCCGCCTTGCTGCTGGCCTGGGTGCTGGTCCTGCTGTTGACGGTGGTCAGCGCTGGTCGCGGGCGGCTGGTCGGCGGGCTGGCCTCGCTGCTGGAAACCGTCAGTGCTTCGCTGCCTCACTTCTGGCTCGGCGTAGTCTTGCTGGCGGTGTTCGCCTTCGGCTTGCGCTGGTTTCCGCCGGCTGGCAGCGACAGTCTGGCCAGCCTGGTCCTGCCGGCGTTTTCCCTGGCCATTCCCTTGGCCGGGTTCATTGCCCAGGTGACCCGCGAATCGCTCGAGCTGACTCTTGAGCAACCCTTTATCTTGACCGCCCGCACCCGTGGCCTGAGTGACCTTGCGGTGCGTTTCCGGCATGCCCTGCGTCACGCCTTGCTGCCTGGCGTGTCGCTGTCGGGCTGGGCGATTGGCGCGTTGATCAGCGGCGCGGTGGTGTGCGAGGTGATCTTTTCCCGCAAGGGCGTCGGCCGCCAGCTGTTCCAGGCGGTGCAGGCCCAGGACCTGCCACTGGTGATCGGTATCAGCCTGGTGGTAGCGGCCGGCTATGTGCTGGCCAACATTCTGGTGGACCTGCTCTACCAATGGATCGACCCACGCCAACAGGAGGCCACGCCATGAGCGAACTGATTATTGAGCGGGCGCAGGCCCCGCTGCGTCGTCAACGGCGGCTGTGCCTGCCGCCGCTGGGCGCCAGCCTGGCACTGGGGTTTCTCTTTGCCCTGTTGCTGGCGGCGCTGCTGCCCCAGCTGTTCACCCGCATCGACCCGCTGGCGATCGTCCCGCGGGAAGCATTCCAGGCGCCCAGTTGGGCGCATTGGTTGGGCACTGACCAGTCTGGCCGCGACATCTTTGCGCGGATCATTCATGGCGCCCGCCAGAGCCTGTTGATCGGTGTTGCGGCCACGGCCTTGTCGATGACCATCGCGATCAGCCTGGGCCTGCTCGGCGGCCTCGGCGGTGCGCGGATCGACCGCAGCGTGGGCTGGCTGCTGGAGGTGCTGTTCGCCTTTCCCAGCCTGGTCCTGGCGCTGCTGTTCGTTGCCGTGTTTGGCAGCGGCATCGGGCCGTTGATCATCGCCACCGGCCTGGGCGGTGCGCCCGGCTATGCGCGCATGGTCCGTGGCCAGGTGCTGGCAGTGCGCAACTCAGGCTATATCGAAGCGGCGCGGGCGCTCGGCCATCCCACCTCGCGGATCGTCCTGCGCCAGTTGCTGCCCAACGCCATGCGACCGTTGTTGGTAACCCTGACCATGGGCGTTGGCCAGGCCATCGTCTGGGCTTCGGCCCTGAGTTTCCTTGGCCTTGGCGCCCGGCCACCGGCGCCTGAGTGGGGCACCATGTTGTCGATGGGCCGTGACTTCATCGCCAATGCCTGGTGGCTGACGTTCTTTCCGGGCCTGTTCATCGTACTGACCACCTTGGCCACGACGGTGACTGGCCGCTACCTGCAACAGCGCCTGGAGGGCCGTCTGCCATGAGCGATAACACCCTGATCGTCGATGGCCTTACGGTATCTTTCGCCGGCACCAGCGTCGTCCGTGACCTCAGCTTCACCCTGGCGCCGGGGCGCTGCGTGGCGCTGGTGGGTGAGTCGGGCTCGGGCAAGAGTGTCAGTGCCCGCAGCCTGGTCGGCCTGGCTGGAGCGCGCGCTGACGTGGCGGCGCGCCAGCTCAGCTTCGGCGGGCATGATCTGCTTGACCAGAGCGAGCGGCAGTGGCGTGCGGTGCGCGGCAAGCAGATCGGCTTCGTGCTGCAGGATGCGCTGGTCTCGTTGGACCCGTTGCGCCCGGTCGGCAAGGAAATTCTCGAAGTGCTGCAAACCCACCGTTACGGCGACCGTCAGCAACGTGCGGCACGGGTGCTCGAGCTGCTTGAGCGGGTCGGGGTGCCGGACGTCGCCCTGCGCGCGCGCCAGCGTCCGGGGCAGTTGTCCGGCGGCTTGCGCCAGCGCGCCTTGATCGCCAGCGCGCTGGCGCTGGATCCGGCGCTGGTCATCGCCGACGAGCCGACCACTGCGCTGGACGCCACGGTGCAGGCGCAGATTCTCGAGGTGTTCCAGCAGATCAAGGCCCGCGGCGCCGCGCTGTTGATCATCAGCCACGACCTGGCGGTGGTTGCGCAATTGGCCGATGAGGTGGTGGTGCTGCGCCATGGCGAGGTGGTCGAGCAGGGGCCGATGCAGCAGGTGCTGCGCCAGCCCCAGCATGCTTATACCCAGGCCTTGCTGGCGGCGGTGCCCGCCGAGCACCCGCGGGGTACGCGCTTGTCGCCGCAGCGCGCAGGCCAGGCCCGACCGATCGCAGTCCGCGCCCACGGCGATGTACTGCTCGAAGGGCGTGGCCTGGGCAAGCGCTACGCCGGCCCGGATGGGCGGGTGCGCGAGGTGTTGCACGGTGTCGACTTCAGCCTGCGCGCCGGGCGTACGCTGGGCATCGTCGGCGAATCCGGCTCGGGCAAGACCACCCTGGCGCGTATCGCCCTCGGCCTGCTGGCCCCGGATGACGGCTAGGTGCTGTACCGCGGCCAGCCGTGGAACCTGCCAGGCGAGGCCATCGTCGAAGCCCGCCGCCGGCCGCTGCGGCGCGAGATCAGCGTGATCTACCAAGACCCGCTCGGCTCCTTCGACCCGCGCTGGACGGTCGCGCAGATTCTCGACGACGCCTTGCAGGTAACCGGTATCGAAGCGGCGGCGCGCCCGGCGCGGATCGCGGTACTGCTCAATCAGGTGCGCCTGCCCGCCGGGCTGGCCGTGCGCCGTCCGTTGCAGTTGTCCGGTGGCCAACGGCAACGGGTGGCGATTGCCCGGGCGATTGCCAGCGAGCCACGGCTGATCATCTGTGATGAGCCGGTGTCGGCGCTGGACGTCTCGGTGCAGGCGCAGGTGCTCGACTTGCTCGCGGACCTGCAGGACGAACTGGGCCTGGCCTACCTGTTCATTTCGCATGACCTGGGGGTGATCCGCCATGTCAGCGACGACGTGCTGGTGATGCGTCACGGTCAGGTAGTGGAGCAGGCGCCGGTCGAGCAGTTGTTCGAGCGCCCGGCTCATGAATACACCCGGCGCCTGTTGGGTTCGGTGCCGCGCTTGCCCGGCAGCGGTGCCGAACTGGTGGTGCCGCCGCTGGACCTGGAACACGAAGCCTTCGACCTGTTCGACGAATCACGACTCTGGAAAATTGCCATCTAAGGACTGCCCATGACCACCTTTCAACGTTTCCCCGCACAAGCGCCAGCCACCACCGTCGAGGCGCTCAAGGCGCGCATTGTTGCCCTGCTGCCGGCGATCGCCGCCGGTGCCGCTCAGCGCGAACGGGAGCGCAGCCTGCCGTTTGCAGCGATTGCCGAACTGGCCGCTGCCGGGCTCTATACCGTGCGTATCCCCCAGCAATACGGTGGCCCCGGCGGCAGCGTCAGTGATGTGATCGCGCTGCTGTTGCAGGTGGCGGCGGCTGATTCCAATGTTGCGCAAGCCTTGCGCCCGGGTTTTGCCTTCGTCGAGGGCCTGCTGGCAGCCTCGGCCGAGGGCGCCGAAGAAGAGCGCCAACGTTGGTTTGCGCGCTACCTGCAAGGTGCCGTTATCGGCAATGCCGGCTGGGAGTTGGGCGGCGCCAATGGCGCGATCGCCGCGCGCCTGGTGCGCGAGGACGAGCACTTTCGCGCCAACGGCAGCAAGTTCTACAGCACCGGCGCACTGTTTGCCGACTACGTCAGCGCAGTGGCGCTGGACGAGGACGAGCAGCCGGTGTCGTTCATCCTGCCGCGTGATCGCGAGGGCCTGGAACTGGTGGACGACTTCGATGCCATGGGCCAGCGCCTGACCGCCAGTGGCACCACCCGCCTGCACAACGTGCGGGTCGAGCCCAGCGATATTCGCACGCGCACGGTGGAAGAGGGCAAGCGCACCATCGTCACGCCGTTTTTGCAGTTGTTTCTCGGCACGGTGCTGGCGGGCATCGCCCGCAATGCCTTGAACGATGCCAGCCAGTTCGCTCGGGAGCATGCCCGGCCGATCAAGCACAGCAGTGCCCAGCGTTCGGTAGATGACCCGTACGTGGAGCTGTCGGTGGGCGATATCGCCGCGCGGGCGTTTGGCGCCGAGGCGCTGGTGCTCAAAGCCGCTGCGGGAATTGACCGGGCCTGGGCCGCGCAGTTGGATGAGGCCGCAGTAGAACAGGCCGCACTTGAGGTGGCCCAGGCGCAGTACCTGGTGGCGGAGCTGGCGCTGAAGGCGGCCGAGACCGTGTTCGAGGTGGGCGGCGCGTCCACTACCGGGCGTCAACACAACCTCGACCGGCACTGGCGCAACGCGCGCACCGTGGCCAACCACAACCCGCGCCAATGGAAGGCGGCGGTGGTCGGCGCGTGGTACCTCAAAGGCACCCGGCCGCCCGTTTCGGGGCTGTTTTGACGGCCCAGCCGGCCCCGCTGGTCGGCCATCTGCAAAGCCCCAAGGTGCCGGTGATCATCGGTGCCGCGCTGTTCATGGAGCTGCTCGACAGCACGGCGGTGATGACCGCGCTGCCGAGCATGGCTGCCGACTTCGGCGAACCGGGGCTGCGCATGAACCTGGTGGTATCGGTGTACATGCTCGCGCTGGCCCTGTGCGTGCCGCTCAGTGGCTGGGCTGCCGAGCGGTTTCGCCCGCGCCAGGTGATGTTGCTGGCGATGGGCCTGTTCACCGCCGCTTCACTGGCCTGTGCCTTTGCCGAGTCGCTCTGGCAGCTGTGCCTGGGGCGCATGCTGCAGGGCGCGGCGGGGGCTTTGATGACCCCCGTGGGGCAGGTGATCATCTTGCGCTGGTCGAGCCGCGAGCAACTGCTGCAGTCGATGTCGTGGCTGGCCTTGCCGGCCTTGGTCGGGCCGTTGCTGGGGCCGTTGCTCGGTGGTTTTCTAGTGACGGTGTTGTCGTGGCACTGGATCTTTCTGGTCAACCTGCCGATCTGCCTGGTCGGTTGCGTGCTGATTCTCAGGCACGTGCCGGACTTTGCCCCGCGCAAGGTACCGCCACTGGACTACCGCGGCTTGCTGTTGAGCGGGGGCGCGCTGGCCATGCTGGTGTTTGGCCTGGAGTCTCTGGGGCTGGGCCAGCTGCCGCAGGCTTGGGCGCTGGGCTTGATTGGCGGCGGCGTGGTGTGTGCGCTGGGCTACCTGCTGCACGCGCGGCGGCATGCCAGCCCGCTGGTCGACCTGTCGCTGTTGCGCTTGCGCAGTTTTGGCGTGGCCCAGGCGGGCGGTGGTTTGTTTCGCCTGGGGTCGGCGGCGCAGCCGTTTCTGTTGATCCTGCTGTTGCAGAATTGCCTGGGCATGAGCCCGCTGGCGGCCGGCTGGCTGGTGGTCAGTGGCGGCGTAGGGGCCTTGTTGATGAAGTTGCTGGCGGTGCCGCTGGTGCGCCGCTATGGCTACCGGCGGGTGCTCAGTTGCAACGCGGTGGCGAGCGGGCTGGGCATCGCCCTATGCGCGACGTTCGACCGCGACACGGCGGTGTGGCTGATGGCCGTGGTGCTGTTTGCGGCGGGGCTAGTGCGCTCGTTGCAATTCTCCACCTTGGGCGCGGCCAGTTACCAGGATGTGCCAGGCGAGCGCTCGGCGGCGGCCAGTTCGCTGTCGGCGATGTCGGTGCAGTTGAGCATGGCCATGTCGGTGAGCCTGGCGGGGGTGATGCTCGGGCTGTTGGCCGGGAGCGACGGGCGGGTCGAGACCTCGGTGGCGGACATTGCCACGGTGATGCTGGTATGTGCACTGCTGTGCGTGATGTCGGGGTGGGTGTTTCGGCGGTTGGCCAACTGAACGGTCGGTGTCGTGTCAGGGCTTGCCCCGCGAAGAGGCCGGCCCTGATACATCCCTAGATCGACAACCGCACCACGCGGTTATCCAGCGGCTGCTCCTGGCTACGGCGCTTGTTCACCACCAGCTCGCCAATCGCAATCAGCCGGGTTCGGGTGACGTTGCGTGACAGCCCGAGCAACTGCGCCGTGTGCACCTGGTTGTAATGGCAAAAGCGATACGCCGAGCGCAACAAGGCATTCTCGACCTTCTCGTAGAGCTCGCCCGGCTGCTCTTCATAAAGCCGGCTGAACGCCTGCTGCAGCAAGTCCTCCACGCTGCCACCGGCCCCCGCCGGGCCCTCTTCCTGGCGCTCCAGGCGCAGGTTGGACATGCGCAGATCCTGCGCCTGGATCTCGCCATCGCCACAGGTCAGCAGGCTGTGATGGATGACGTTCTCCAGCTCGCGAATGTTCCCCGGCCAGCTGTACTCGACCAGCTTTGCCTGCGCGCGCAGGCTCAACTCGACCGGGCCGTAACTCAGGCGCTCGCTGTAGGTACGGATGAAGTGCCGGGCCAGCGGCAGGATATCGCCAGGACGGTCGCGCAAGGGGTGCAGCGACAAGGTGACGACGTTGAGCCGGTAATACAGGTCTTCGCGGAAGTGCCCGGCATTGATGGCTTTTTCCAATTGCACATTGGTCGCCGCCAGCACCCGCACATTGATCGGGATACTCTTGCGCGAACCGAGCCTGACCACCTCACGTTCTTGCAGTACGCGCAGCAGCTTGACCTGGATGGGCAACGGCAGGTCACCGATCTCGTCGAGAAACAGCGTGCCGCCGTTGGCCTCCTCGAACCATCCGGCCTTGGCGGCAAGCGCGCCGGTGAAGGCGCCTTTCTCATGGCCGAACAGTTCGGCCTCGACCAGCGACTCGGAAAACGCCCCGCAGTTGACCGCCACGAACGGCCCGTTGCGCCGGCCACTGAGGTTGTGGATGTGGCGTGCGACCAGCTCCTTGCCCGTGCCCGTCTCGCCAATGATCAGGACGCTGGCCTCGCTGGGGGCGACCTGTTGCAGGTGGGCGAGCAGCGCCTGTGATCTGGGGTCTTCGAAGACCTGCGCGGTCGCCCTGATCGAGGTAGCCAATGACGGAGACGGGGGGAGGGTCAGCAGTTGCATGAGCGTGCCTTTTAGGAATAGAACGACGGGACGGGACGCGTGCCATTGAGGGCCCATTCGCCGAGCTCGTGGATGCGATAGTCCACGGGGTCGTGCAGGGTTTGCGTCCTCAGGTTGCGCCAGTGGCGATCAAAGCGAAGCGAGGCATGGGTCGCGCGGGCACCGGTGACTTCAAACAGCCGGTTGCAGATATCCAGGCCGTGGCGAGTGGCGGCGACTTTGGCCGTGCCGATCGCCAGGGCCAGGTCACCGCGCTCCTCGGCGGTCAGTGCATGCTCCTTGGCCCAGGCCGCGTCGAGTTGCTCGGCGGCGCGCTCGATGAGCAGGCGCACGCTTTCCAGGCCAACCCAGAATTCGCCGTAGTGACGCAGCACGTAGGGGTCTTCGCTGACCTGCGCGGCGCTTGAACGGAACCACGGCCGGCTCTCCTTGAGGCTGTACTGGCGCGCCTCGGCGAAGGCGCCCTCGGCGATACCAAGGAACAGGTTGGAAAAGTGCAGTTGGGCGATCAGTGGGCGCAGGGCGGCAAACGGCGTGCTCAGCGGGCCTGGGTCGAGCAGCAGTTCATCATGTTCGACCCGGACCCGCTCGAAGGTGGCGCTGCCGCTGTCGGTCTGCCGTTGGCCGATGTTGTTCCAGTCGTTGTGCAAGGTGATGCCGGTGCGGCCGCTAGGGATCGCGGCGATCAGCAGCTTGCCGCCGGCGCGTTCATCGACCGCCGAAGCAATCAGCATCTCCGAATCGCTGGCACCGGAACAGAAACTCTTTTGCCCGGAGAACTCACACCAGCCGTCGAAGTGCTTGACCTGCGTACGGGTGTCCAGCGGGTTCAGGGCATTGCCCCAGAACCAGTGCTTGCGTGCGGTCTGCTCGAACCACGGCTGCCATTGCTCGGGGCGCGAGAACAGCCGCACGGTCGCCAGCATCAGGTGATGAAAGCCGAACACGTGGGCCATCGAGCTGTCGACCCGGGCAAACTCGCGCACCACCTCGAAGGTGTCGCGCCAGCTGGCGCCCTGGCCGCCGTGGGCGGTGGGGATGACCAGTGACAACAAACCGCTGCTGCGCAGAGCATCGCGTTCGGCCTTTGGCGTGCCGCCGCGTTCGTCTCGCTCGACGGCGCTCAGGGCGAACTCGCTGGCCAGTTCGCGGGCGATGGTCAGGGCAGGGCGCTGGGCCGGTTTCACAGGTGCATTCATGGCCGCGCCTCAGGCGCTTTTGCGCAACGCGTGGTGAGCCGCGGACAGCGGCCAGTGCCACCGGACAGGGCGACGACGTTCAGCGGGGTGCTCATGGTGAGTCTCCAGTTCAGTTTGAGCGGGGACTTTGCTTGAGCAATCGTCGTGCCGGTTTGCAGTTACCCTTTTGATCAACGGATCACGTCGAGTGCGCAAGGTTAGCCGGTGTTGCCTTGTGGGCCGGGTTGTTGATCCGGTGTTGCGTTGCAGACAGTTGGCCGGGTGTTGGCGGCTGTGCAGTAAGGGGAGTTATAGAGGATTTGTTACAGGATAAAAAGGAATAAGAAATTCTATTGTTATTCGATATTTGCGTGCTCAGGGCGGACCTCAGCTGTGCGGAGACGAATGCTCGCCACCGGCATACTGCGCCTTCAAATGACCGTGCTCATCCAGCAGCCAGGCATCCATCACCTCACGCACCACGGGCCCCGCCACGCGGCCTCCGGCCTCACCGTTCTCGATCATTACCGCGACCACGATCGAGGGATGATCGGCCGGCGCAAAGCCGACGAACAAGGCGTTGTCACGGTGCCGCTCGAGGGTCTTGTTGCGGTTGTAACGCTCGCCCTGTCGAATCGCCACCACCTGCGCCGTACCACTCTTGCCGGCAATCCGGTACTGCGCCCCGGCCGCTGAAGCACGGGCGATGCCGCGCGGGTCGTGCATGACCATTTGCATGCCCTGGCTGACCTGGTCCCAGGCGCGCTTGTCGTGCAAGACGATGTCGGGCATCGGGTTGGGGTCGACCGGCTGCTCGCCGTCGACGGTCATGGCCAGGTGCGGACGGTGCCAGACGCCCTTGCTCGCCAGCAGGCTGGTGGCCTGGGCCAGTTGCAAGGGGGTGACCTGCATGTAGCCCTGGCCAATGCCGAGGATCAACGTCTCGCCCGGGAACCAGGCCTGGCGGCGGGTGGCGCGCTTCCATTGCGCCGACGGCATCAACCCGGCGGCTTCCTCGAACATGTCCAGCGAAACCTTCTGGCCGAGGCCGAACTCAGCCATGTAGTCATGCAGGCGGTCGATGCCGAGCTTGTGCGCGAGGTCATAGAAGTAGGTGTCGTTGGAGCGCATGATCGCGCTGTACATGTCCACCCAGCCATCGCCGCTGCGGTTCCAGTTGCGGTACTTGTGCGCGTAGTTGGGCAACTCGTAGTAGCCCGGATCGAACACCCGGCTGGCAGGGGTGATGACGCCGCTGTCGAGGCCGGCAATGGCCACCTCCGGCTTGACCGTCGAGCCCGGAGCGTACAGCCCGCGCAGCACGCGGTTGAACAGTGGCCGGTCGATCGAGTCCCGCAGCGCGGCGTATTGCTTGAAGCTGATGCCTTTGACGAACAGATTGGGGTCGAAGCTGGGCTTGCTGACCATCGCCAAGACGTCGCCGGTGGCCGGGTCCAGCGCCACCACCGAGCCGCGGCGGTCGCCCAGGGCCTTTTCCGCGGCCTGCTGCAGGTGCGCATCCAGGCTCAGGACGATGTTCTGACCGGGGGTCGGGTCCTGGTGGCGCAGCACGCGCATGACCCGGCCTTGGGCGTTGGTCTCGACCTCTTCGTAGCCGACGTGGCCGTGCAGCTGGTTTTCGTAGAAGCGCTCGACGCCGGTCTTGCCGATCGACTGGGTGCCACGGTACTCGGTGCTGTCGAGGCTCTTGGCTTCTTTTTCGTTGATGCGCCCGACATAGCCGACCGAGTGGGCGAAGTGTTCGTTCAGCGGGTATTCGCGGATGAACTGCGCTTCGACGTCGAGCCCGGGCAGGCGGAACTGGTTGACCGCAATCAGGGCGATCTGCTCCTCCGTCAGGCCGACCATCAGCGTGACGGGTTCGAACGGCTTGCGGCCGCGGCGCAGGTCCTTGTCGAACTGGTGGCGGTCGTCCTCGGCCAGGCCGAGGATCTGCGCCAGGCTGTCGAGCACCTTGGCCGAGTCGCCGGCCCGCTCGCGGGTCATGGTCAGGTTGAAGCTGGGCTTGTTGTCGGCCAGCACCACGCCATTGCGGTCGTAGATCAGGCCGCGCTCGGGTGCGATCGGCAGTATGTGCACACGGTTGTTTTCCGACACTGCGGTCTGCTGGTCGTGCTGGACTACCTGCAACACATACAGCCGACCGACCAGCACTGCCACCAGGCCGATAGTCAGGGCGGCACACACCGCCAGGCGGCGGTTGACCAGGTGCTTTTCCTTTTCGTGGTCCTTGAGGGGGATGGGCTGGGGCATGCGGGCTCTTCAGGGGGAGCGCCACTCCCCGTGGGAGCGGGCGCGCGTTAACCGGGGCGGCGATGCTACGCAACCACTCCTGAGCGCTCAAGGCAGGTGACCCCGGCGCTGTCGGGCAAGCGGCAGGACAGCCCCGCTAGCACTGCGCTCACGGCCAATATGAAGATTCGTTCATGTCGCTCGCCGTTGCGCTTCACGCGGCTGCGGTTGGAGCAGCGAGCGCGGCAGGGCCAGCCTCTGCGCATCGTTGTAGAAGTGGTCGGCCCTCTGTATATTGCGCGCCGAATGATGGCTTAGTGCCACTTGTCGTTGTTATCCCCACTTTCGTTGTTCGAGCCTGGACCTGGGTGCTGCGTTCTATTCAGGCTCTGGGCACGCGCACGCGTATTCATTCTTCATCGATAACCTACAAACCATGCCTTGTCTGCCGCGTTGAAGGGGCCAATAGCGTGCATGCCCACATGCCCAGCGGGCGGGTTTGTTCGATCAGTATCTGTTAATAGACGTTCACACTAAGGATTGTGCAAATGTTCGATGCGATTGCTAAGGCGTTGGCTGACATGAGTGTCAGGGCCAAACTGACCTTGGGCTTCATGCTGGTTCTATTGCTCACGGTGGTGATTGCCGGGATCGGCTGGAATGCCCTCAGGTCGCTGGGGGAGCGCAGTGCCAAGCTCAGTGCGATTGCCACCATCAATGAGCTCGCGCGGGACATGCGCATTGCCCGCCTGAGCTACACCCTGACGCCGGATCCTGTTCATGCACAGTCGGTGGTGAAGGTGATGGATGAGATCAAGCGGACCATCGACAAGCTCGCTAAAGACTTCACCGCCCCCAGCGATCTGCGTGCGATCAGCCAGGCCAATACCGCCGTGGAAAATTATGCTGTGCATTTCCAGGATTTTATCCGCGCCGTGCAAGCGAACAACGAAGCCGCAGTGAAACAGGCTCAGGCGGCACTCGATGTCGATATCAAAAGCCTGTTTGCCATGTGCGGGGAGTTATCCGATAGCCAGTCGCGCAAACGAGACCATGAAGTCGCCGGCTCAGTTGAGCGGCTGATCGTTGCCACGCTGCTGGCGCTGCTGCTCGGTATCGGCGCTGCCTGGGTGATTACCCGGCTGATCGTGCTGCCGTTGAAGCAGGCGCTGGAAAGCGCTGAACGGGTTGCCGATGGCGACCTTAGCCATGACCTGCAGGTCACCCGCCGGGATGAGCTGGGGATGCTCCAGTCGAGCATGCAGCGCATGACCTTGAACCTGCGCGAGTTGATGGGTGGGCTGCGTGACGGTGTGGTCCAGATCGCCAGCGCCGCAGAGCAGTTGTCTGCAGTAACCGAGCAGACCAGTGCCGGGGTCAACAGCCAGAAAGTTGAGACCGATCAAGTGGCCACGGCCATGAACGAGATGGTAACGACCGTCCAGGACGTTGCACGCAACGCCGAGCAGGCCTCCAACGCAGCAGTCGATGCTGCCCAGCAAGCGCGTGAAAGCGACAACGTGGTCACCCAGGCCATTGCCCAGATCAGCCACCTTGATGTTGAAGTGGGTCACTCGACCACTGCGATGGCCGAGCTCAAGCGTGAGAGCGACAAGATCGGTACGGTGCTGGATGTGATCAAGTCGGTGGCCCAGCAGACCAACCTGCTCGCCTTGAACGCGGCGATCGAGGCGGCGCGGGCCGGTGAGGCCGGTCGTGGCTTTGCCGTGGTCGCCGATGAGGTGCGCAGCCTGGCGCAGCGCACGCAGGTTTCTACCGAAGAAATCGAGGCGCTGATCGGCGGCTTGCATCGCGGCACGCAAGAGGTGGCCGACAGCCTGGAGAAAAGCCGCGAGCTGACCACCAACAGTGTTGAACTGACCCGCCGTGCGGGCACTTCGCTGATGAGTATCAGCCGTTCGGTAGCCACGATCGAGTCGATGAACGTGCAGATTGCCACGGCCT
This sequence comes from Pseudomonas sp. BP8, assembly GCF_017875955.1. Lineage (GTDB taxonomy): Bacteria > Pseudomonadota > Gammaproteobacteria > Pseudomonadales > Pseudomonadaceae > Aquipseudomonas. The sequence goes on from NZ_JAGINK010000001.1 coordinate 3,089,560, forward strand.
CGGAGCAGCAGAGTGCGGTTGCCGAAGAGATCAATCGCAGCGTCCTCAGTGTGCGCGAAGTGTCTGAGCACACGGCGGCGGCGAGCGAGCAGACGGCCGCTTCGAGTGTCGAACTGGCACGTCTCGGGCAACACCTGCAGAGCCTGGTCGGCAAGTTCAAGCTCTGAGCACGCGACTTTTTGCATTTGTCGCCCACGCTGGCAATAATCTCGGCTTTTTCACAGGAGTAACGCCGCATGCAAACACGTAGCCTGGAGGCCGAGATTTTTTTCAGCCTGCCTTCCCATGTCTGGGTCTTGCTGGTTGCCGGCGTCATTGCCTTTGTCGGGTTGAGGATGGCTGAACAGTCGGGCAATCGCGAAAGTCTGTTGCGCATCGCGACGTATGCGGCGTTGCTGGCCTTGGCGATCATCCCCAACGGTGTCTACCTGCTGTTTACGCCGACACCCGACATGCCTGAACTGCTTGTGCAAGGCGGATCGTTGCCAAACTACTACGGGCTTTTCGCCCTCGATGCGTTCTACGTATTCGCTGGGTGGATGCTCAGCTGGGTGATCCGCAGCCGCCTGGACTGAGGACGCTCTGGCGCAGACCGCTAGACAGTTTTTTGTTAGGTCTGGAGCATATTTTTACTCGTTTTCCTCCCGCCGAGAGTGGCGCACCATCTCCCACATCAATAACAACTGACCGGCTCACGGTCGATGTGGGAGTACAGCGTGTTCGACCTCAACCACTGGCAGCAGCGGGCTGCCCGGCAAACGTTCATCGACAAGGCCCTGATTGGCGGCCAGCAGTTAGACAGCGCATCCGGGGCCACCTTCGATGCAATCAACCCAGCCACCAACCAGCTGCTTGCGCGTGTAGCGGCGTGCGGCGAAGCCGAGGTCGATCTGGCGGTGCGCAGCGCTCGCCGGGCGTTCACTGACGGCCCTTGGAAGCGCATGGCGCCGGCTGAGCGCAAGAAGATCCTGCTCAAGCTCGCCGAACTGCTGCTGGCCCATCGCGAAGAGCTGGCCCTGCTCGACTCGCTGAACATGGGCAAGCCGGTCATGGATGCCTACAACATCGACGTACCTGGCGCTGCGCACGTGTTCGCCTGGTATGGCGAGGCGCTCGATAAGGTGTATGACCAGGTTGCGCCCACCGCTGCCAATGCGCTGGCGACCATCACCCGGCAAGCCTTGGGTGTGGTGGCTGCCGTTGTGCCGTGGAACTTCCCCTTGGACATGGCCGCCTGGAAGCTGGCCCCGGCCCTGGCCGCGGGCAACAGTGTGGTGTTGAAACCTGCCGAGCAGTCGCCGTTCTCCGCTTTGCGGCTGGGCCAGCTCGCGCTGGAGGCCGGTATCCCGGAGGGTGTGCTCAACGTTGTGCCGGGCCTGGGCGAAAGTGCCGGCAGGGCGCTGGGGTTGCATCCGGATGTCGATTGCCTGGTGTTCACTGGCTCGACCCAGGTCGGCAAGTACTTCATGCAGTACGCCGCGCAGTCCAACCTCAAGCAGGTCTGGCTGGAGTGCGGCGGCAAGAGCCCGAACCTGGTGTTTGCCGACTGCCAGGACCTGGACCTGGCTGCAGAGAAGGCCGCTTTCGGGATCTTCTTCAATCAGGGTGAAGTGTGTTCGGCCAACTCGCGGCTGTACGTGCAGCGCTCGATTCATGACGAGTTTGTCGAGCGATTGCTGGCCAAAGCGCGCGCGTGGATGCCGGGTGATCCGCTCAATCCAGCCAGCACGGCCGGTGCGATCGTCGACAGTGAGCAGACCGCGCGCATCATGCGCGCCATCGAGCACGCCGGGAATCAGGGCGCGAAGCTGCTGTGCGGGGGCGAGCAGATGACGATCAATGGCTCGTCGAACTTCATTCAACCGACGATCTTTGGCGACGTTGACAGTGCGCATAGCCTGGCGCGCGACGAGGTATTTGGCCCTGTCTTGGCGGTCAGCGCGTTTGATACGGAAGAGGAGGCTGTGCAGCAGGCCAATGACAGCATCTATGGTTTGGCCGCTTCGGTGTGGAGTGATGATCTGAACCGTGCGCATCGTGTGGCAAAGGCGCTGAATGTGGGGACGGTTTCGGTGAATAGCGTGGATGCGCTGGATGTTGCCGTGCCGTTTGGTGGCGGCAAGCAGTCCGGGTTTGGGCGGGATTTGTCATTGCACTCGTTCGACAAGTACACCCAGTTGAAAACCACCTGGTTCCAGTTGCGCTAGCCGAGCGGCGCTCTGGTTTTCGTTTGGCTTGCGCCTGCCGGGGCCGCAGTGCGGCCCTTTCGCGACACAAGGCCGCTCCCACAACAGTCGCCGTCGTTCTGAAGCCTTGCACGGTAGCTCTGTGGGAGCGGCCTTGTGTCGCGAAAGGGCTGCGCAGCAGCCCGCAACGTGACAGTCCCCTTGCCGCCTGGAGGCCGCTTCCGGCGGTGCTTTGCGTGCCTGTAAATCCCCCGCCACAGGCCTCTGGTCAACTCACCCCAACGGGTGATTTCGGGGCGTCTGCCGGCGTGGGAGCATTCCCTGGAACCTTGCTTTCGGCGCAAGACCCACAACAAAGAGAACACCACCATGAACGCTCCTTTCGCCCCGCAACGCCAGACCCAGGACTACCAGAAGGCCGACGCCGCTCACCATATCCATGCCTTCCTCGACCAGAAGGCGCTCAACGCCGAAGGCCCGCGGGTGATGGTCCGTGGCGAGCGCCTGCACCTGTGGGACAACGACGGCAACCGCTACCTCGACGGCATGTCCGGCCTGTGGTGCACCCAGCTGGGTTACGGGCGCAAGGACCTGACTGCCGCGGCTGCCGCGCAGATGGATCAACTGGCGTACTACAACCTGTTTTTCCACACCACCCACCCGGCGGTGATCGAACTCTCCGAACTGCTGTTCAGCCTGCTGCCGGGCCACTACAGCCATGTCATCTACACCAACTCCGGTTCCGAAGCCAACGAAGTACTGATTCGCACCGTGCGTCGCTACTGGCAAGTGGTCGGCAAGCCGCAGAAGAAGATCATGATCGGCCGCTGGAACGGGTACCACGGTTCGACCCTGGCGGCCACGGCGCTCGGCGGCATGAAGTTCATGCACGAGATGGGCGGGATGATCCCGGATGTCGCCCACATCGATGAACCTTACTGGTACGCCGAAGGCGGCGAGTTGACCCCGGCCGAGTTCGGGCGTCGCTGCGCCCTGCAACTGGAACAGAAGATCCTCGAACTGGGTGCCGACAACGTCGCCGGGTTCATTGCCGAGCCGTTCCAGGGGGCGGGCGGCATGATCTTCCCGCCTGAGAGCTACTGGCCGGAAATTCAGCGGATCTGCCGCCAGTACGATGTACTGCTGTGCGCCGATGAAGTGATTGGTGGTTTCGGCCGCACCGGCGAGTGGTTTGCCCACGAGCATTTCGGTTTCGAGCCGGACACCCTGTCTATCGCCAAGGGGCTGACGTCGGGTTACGTGCCCATGGGTGGCCTGGTGCTGGGCAAGCGCATCGCCGATGCGTTGGTGGAGCGGGGCGGGGTGTTCGCCCACGGCCTGACCTACTCCGGCCACCCGGTTGCCGCAGCGGTCGCCTTGGCCAACCTCACGGCATTGCGCGATGAAGGCATTGTGCGCCAGGTGAAAGACGACACCGGCCCTTACTTGCAGCAACTGCTGCATGAAGCGTTCGGCGATCATCCGCTGATCGGTGAAATCCAGGGCACCGGCCTGGTTGCCGCGTTGCAGTTTGCCGAAGACAAGGCCACACGCAAGCGCTTCGTCAACGAAAACGACCTGGCCTGGCAATGCCGCACCTTCGGCTTCGAAGAGGGCGTGATCATCCGCTCGACCCTCGGCCGCATGATCATGGCACCCGCTCTGGTGGCCACACGCGCCGAGCTCGACGAACTGGTCGAGAAGACCCGCATTGCCGTCGACCGCACGGCACGGCTGATCGGCAAGCGCTGACGTCAACGGCGACTTCCCCGGCCCCGGGGTGTCGCCAGCCTTCCCAGTGAAGCGTTCTTCAACAGTGTCGAGTTCGCTCGACACTGCAGGCGTCCTGTATCAAATTCTCAGGAGTTGGCAATGCACACAACAATAACCACAGTCGATACGCCCTCCCATCATTCGCCGTCGCAAACAGCCTGTTCGGGCCGCTTTCGAAAGTCCATGGGGCTCACCGCGCTGGTGCTGTTCGGGCTGGCCTACATGGTGCCGCTGGCGGTGTTCACCACCTATGGCCTAGTGACCCAGATGACCAGGGGACACTTGCCCACCGCCTACCTGCTGACCCTCGCCGCCATGCTGCTGACCGCTTACAGCTACGGGCGCATGGTCCAGGCCCACCCGTATTCGGGGTCCGTGTATTCCTACACCCGCAAGGCCTTTGGCAGCTACTTCGGGTTTATCGCGGGCTGGACTCTGCTACTCGACTATATCTTCCTGCCGCTGCTCAGTTACCTGCTGATCGGCATCTACATGTCTGAATACTTTCCGGCGATCCCTGCCTGGGTGTGGGTGCTCGGCTCGATTGGCCTGGTGACCTTCCTCAACCTGATCGGCATCGAGTCGGTGACGCGGGTCAACTGGATCCTGGTGGTGGTCCAGTTGGTGTTCATCGTCGTTTTTGTCGCCTTGTCGATACACAACCTGGACGCCCAGGCGGAGCCGGTCTCGCTGTTCAAGCCGTTCCATCATGAAGGTTTCAGCGTGCCGCTGGTGATGGCTGGGGCAGCGGTGCTGTGCCTGTCATTCCTGGGTTTTGACGCCGTCTCGACCCTGGCCGAGGAGACCACCGATCCGAAGTCGCGGATCCCGTTGGCGATCATGGTGGTGTCACTGGTCGGCGGTCTGCTGTTTCTGCTGGTGTCGTATTTCGCCCAGTTGGTCTTTCCGGAGTGGAGCACCTTTGCCGACCCGGACTCGGCGTCGGTCGACGTCATGCGACGGGTCGGCGGCGAGCTGTTGGTGACAGCGTTTACCGCTACCTACGTGGCCGGTTGTTTCGCCTCGGCGATGGTCTCCCAGGCCAGCGTTTCGCGGGTCTTGTTCGCCATGGGCCGGGACGGCGCACTGCCACGCGTGTTTGGCCGGTTGGTGTCGAAAAAGCGCGTGCCGGCCAGCGCTATCATGCTGGTCAGCGTGCTGTCGTTGATTGCGTTGGTGATCAGCCTGGATACCGTCGCCCACATGATCAGTTTTGGCGCGCTGTTTGCCTTCTCGGCGGTGAACCTGGCGGTGGTCAAGCACTACCTGGTCGGCGAGAAGCTGCGTGGCACCCGCAATTACCTGCTGTACGGCGGTATTCCGGCGTTGGGCTTTCTCAGCACGATCTGGCTGTGGACCAGCCTGTCGAGCCTGTCGTTCATGATCGGGCTGGGCTGGATGGGGGCAGGTTTGCTGTGCCTGCTCGGGCTGACCCGGGCGTTTCGGGTGAAGCTGCCAGAGCTGCAGATGGCCGAGTGAATCGGGATCGGCATTGCCAGTGCCGGCCTCTTCGCGATCCGTCTTGCCTCGCGAAGAGGCCGGCGTTGCCATCTGCCCGGCACCGCTCCATACTCGAAGCCATCAAGCCAATTGCAGAAAAAGTTGGCAGCCCCACCGTGAACCTAGCCGTTTCCTCTGACGTGAAGTGGAAGTGACGGATGTTCGATACAGCCAAGCCCTGTTCCCTGTTAGCGCGCCTGGGTGGCGTGCTGCTCGGTGTCTTCTTGCTCGCCTGGCCGGCGGGCGCTGCGGAAAAATTCAAGGTGGTCACCACCTTCACCATCATTGCCGACATGGCCCGAAACGTCGCCGGTGACGCCGCCGTGGTGGAGTCGATCACCAAGCCCGGCGCCGAAATCCACAACTACTCGCCAACGCCAGGGGACCTGCGCCGGGCCCAGGGTGCGCAACTGATCCTGTGGAACGGCCTGAACCTTGAGTTGTGGTTCGAGAAATTCTTCCAGCGTCTGCAGCAGGTGCCCGGGGTGGTCGTCTCCGATGGCATCGAGCCGCTGGGCATCGTCGCTGGCCCCTACACGGGTAAACCCAACCCGCATGCATGGATGTCGCCCCGCAATGCGTTGATCTATGTCGACAATATCCGCGATGCGCTGGTCCGTCATGACCCGGCCAACGCCGAGGCCTACACGCGCAATGCCGAAGCGTACAAGGCGCGGATCGAAGCCCAGATCGCGCCGCTTCGTGCGCGTATCGCACAGATCCCGCCGGCCAAGCGCTGGTTGGTCAGCAGCGAAGGGGCGTTCTCCTACCTGGCACGCGACTTCGACCTGAAAGAGCTGTACCTCTGGCCGATCAACGCCGACCAGCAGGGCACGCCCAACCAGGTGAAAAAAGTCATCGACGCCGTGAGAGCAAATGCCATTGCCGCGGTCTTCAGTGAAAGCACCGTCTCCGATAAGCCCGCGCGTCAGGTCGCCCGCGAGACCGGCGCGCGTTATGGCGGTGTGTTGTATGTCGACTCGCTGAGTACCCTTGATGGGCCGGTGCCGACCTATCTCGATCTGCTGCGGGTGACCACGGACACCATCAGCCAAGGGCTGAGCGAGGTACCACGGCAATGAATCATTTTCGCCAGCCGCCAGCGGTCGCTCCTGACCCCTTAGCACTCGAAGCGGGCATTGTCGTCCAGGGCGCGACCGTGACCTACCGTAATGGCCACACCGCGCTGCACGATGCCAGCTTCACGCTGCCAATGGGCACCATCACTGCCCTGGTGGGGATCAACGGCTCGGGCAAGTCGACCCTGTTCAAGGCGATCATGGGCCTGGTGCGGCTGGCCTCGGGGCAGATCAGCGTACTCGGCTTGCCCGCCGAACGCGCACTGCGGCAGAAATTCACCGCCTACGTGCCGCAAGCCGAGGAGGTCGACTGGGACTTCCCGGTGCTGGTCGAGGACGTGGTGATGATGGGCCGCTATGGCCACATGGGCCCGCTGCGTATCGCCCGTCGCGCCGATTATCAGGCAGTGGACGCGGCGCTGGAGCGCGTTGACATGAGCGCCTTGCGCAAGCGGCAGATCGGCGAGTTGTCTGGCGGCCAGCGCAAACGCGTGTTTCTTGCCCGGGCGTTGGCGCAGGACAGCAAGATCATCCTGCTCGACGAGCCGTTCACCGGCGTCGATGTCAAGACCGAAGACCAGATCATCCAGTTGCTGCGTGAGCTGCGCGGCGAAGGCCGGATCATGCTGGTGTCGACCCACAACCTGGGCTCGGTGCCTGAATTCTGCGACCGTGTGGTACTGATCAAGCGCACGGTGCTGGCCCACGGGCCGACCGACGAGGTCTATACCCGAGACAACCTGGAGCGTGCCTTTGGCGGCGTCTTGCGCCACTTCGCACTCATCCAGGGCGATCAACAGCTGCAACCACCGGTGAGCGTCTTCAGTGACGATGAACGGCCGTTGATTCTGCGCAATGGCTTGCCGGCGCGGCGTGAGCGCGGCAGCGACAGCGAGGCCGATTGATGATCGAACTGCTGCTCGAACCGTTCGCCTATGGCTATATGCGCAACGCCATGTGGGTGTCCACGCTGGTGGGCGGGGTGTGTGCGTTTCTGTCCTGCTACCTGATGCTCAAGGGCTGGTCGCTGATTGGCGATGCACTGTCGCACTCGATTGTGCCAGGCGTGGCTGGCGCGTACATGCTCGGCTTGCCGTTCTCGCTTGGCGCCTTCTTTGCCGGCGGGCTGGCCTCCGCCGCATTGCTGTTTCTGCAGCGGCGCACCCGGCTCAAGGAAGATGTGGTGATCGGCATGATCTTTACCTCGTTCTTTGGCCTGGGCCTGTTCATGGTCTCGCTGTCGCCGACCTCGGTGAATATCCAGACCATCGTGCTCGGCAATATGCTCGCGATCACGCCCAGCGACACCTTGCAACTGGCGATTATCGGTGTGGTGTCGCTCGTGGTGCTGCTGGCCAAGTGGCGCGACCTGATGCTGACCTTCTTCGATGAAAACCAGGCCCGTGCGACCGGTATCAATCCTACCCGGCTGAAGCTGTTGTTTTTCGCCTTGCTGTCGGCCTCGACCGTGGCGGCGCTGCAGACGGTGGGGGCATTCCTGGTGATCTGCATGGTCATCACTCCCGGTGCCACGGCCTATCTGCTGAGTGACCGCTTTCCCCGCTTGCTGGTAATTGCCGTGGGTATCGGCGCCTTTACCAGCCTGGCTGGCACCTACCTGAGCTATTACCTCGATGGCGCGACCGGCGGGGTCATTGTTGTCCTGCAAACGGTGATCTTCCTGCTGGTGTTCGTGTTCGCCCGCAAACATGGCCTGCTCGCCGCACGGCGGCGCCGGCGGCAAGCGTTGCAGGTGCAACCATGAGTTGGCTCGGTGTGCTGCTGGAGCCGTTTGGCTTCGATTTCATGGTCAGCGCCATGGCGATTGCCCTGCTCATTGCCATCCCCATGGCCCTGCTGTCGTGTTTTCTGGTGCTCAAGGGCTGGGCCCTGCTTGGCGATGCCATTGCCCACGCGGTGTTTCCCGGGGTGGTGATTGCCTACATCTTGCACATTCCTTACGCCATAGGCGCGTTTGTTGCCGGCATGTTCTGCGCCATCGCCACGGGTTTTCTGAAGGACAACAGCCGCATCAAGCAAGACACGGTGATGGGGATCGTCTATTCGGGGATGTTTGGCCTTGGCCTGGTGTTGTACCTGAAGATCGAGTCGGATGTGCACCTGGACCATATCCTGTTCGGCGACATCCTCGGTGCCAACAACCAGGACCTGTGGATGTGCGGCGGTATTGCCTTGTTGACCTGCGTGGTCATTGCGACCAAGTGGAAGGACTTCATGTTGCACACCTTCGACGCCGTCCAGGCTCACGCGGTCGGCTTGCGCAGCAAGTGGCTGCACTATGGTTTGCTGTGCCTGATTTCACTGGCGGTGGTGGGCGCGCTCAAGGCGTCGGGGGTGATCCTCGCCATTGCGCTGCTGATCGCTCCCGGCGCCATTGCCGCGCTGCTCACGCGCCAGCTCAAGTACATGCTGTGGGTGGCGTTGCTCGTTGCGATGGTCTGCGCCTTTCTGGGCGTGTATCTGTCGTTCTTTCTCGACAGTGCGCCGGCGCCGACCATCGTCGTGGTGTTTGCCATCGTGTTCATGCTTGCCTTGGGCTACCACGCGGCAGTGCCTGGAGCTGATAGGGCCGTCAGCACGACCTCGAGCTAACGGCCGACCGGTCAGTCCTTGCGGCCCGGCAGCACGGCACTGAGTACCTGCTTGGCCGCTTGCACGATAATCCCGGCCTCATCCGGGTCGCCCTTCAGCAAGGTGCCGGCAAACTTCTTGGCCTGCTCGAGCGTGATATGGGGCGGTAACGGCGGTACGTTGGCGTCTGTCTTGAACTCGATCAGCACCGGGCAATCGGCGGCTAGCGCCTGTTCCCATGCGCTGGCGACGTCTTCTTCACGGTCAACGAAGATACCCTTGAGGCCGATTGAGATGGCGAACAGGTGGTAAGGCACATCCGGAATCGACTGCGAGGCTTCAAACTTGGGATCGCCTTCCATGACGCGCTGTTCCCAGGTGACCTGATTGAGGTCCTCGTTATTGAAAACTGCACAGATCCATTTCGGGTTGTCCCACTGCCGCCAGTACTTGGCCACGGTGATCAATTCGGCCATGTTGTTCATCTGCATGGCGCCATCCCCTACCAGGGCGACCACCGTGCGCTGCGGATGGGCGAACTTGGCAGCGATCGCATACGGTACGGCAGCGCCCATGCAGGCCAGGCCGCCGGAAAGTGAACATTGCATGCCTTGGCGAATCATCAGGTCACGTGCGTACCAGTTGGCGCAGGAGCCGGAATCGCTGGTCACCAGGGCATTATCAGGCAGGCGAGGGGAGAGCTCGTACACCACCCGCTGCGGATTGATTGGGTCGGCTTTGGCCAATGCGCGCTTCTCCAGCGTCTTGTCCCAGCGTGCCCGCCAGCTTTCGACCTTGTTGCGCCAGTGATCGCTCTTCTGCTCGAGTAGTGGCAGCAGTGCGCGCAGGGTCTCGGCGGCGTCGCCCTGCAGGTTGACCTCCATGGGATAGCGCAAACTGAGCATGTCCGGTTGCAGGTCGATCTGCACACCACGGGCCTGACCCTCCTTCGGCAGGAACTCGGCATAAGGAAAGCCCGAGCCGATCATCAGCAGGGTGTCGCACTCTTCCATCATCTGGTAACTGGGTTCAGTGCCGAGCAAGCCGATGGCGCCGGTGACCCACATAAGGTCGTCGGGGACTACCGCCTTGCCCAGCAATGCCTTGGCCACGCCTGCACCCAGTTTATCGGCGATCGCAATCACCTCTTGCGAGGCTTGCAGCGCGCCTGCTCCTACCAGGATGGCCACTTTGTGGCCGGCGTTCAGCACCTCGGCAGCGCGCTGCAAGTCGTCGTTGTAGGGGACCACTTTCGGTTTGCTGTAGCCGATCCCGGAATGCACCGTACCGTGAGCCCGCTCGGGCTCGCTGTACGGCAGGTCTTGCAGGTCGTTGGGCAGAATCAGCGCGGTCACTTTTCGTTCGCCGACCGCCGTACGCACTGCGCGATCGAGCAGATGGCGCACTTGCGAGGGGGTGGATGCTTGCTGGACGAACGCCCCGGCCACATCCTTGAACATCGATAGCAGGTCCAGCTCTTGTTGATAGTGGCCGCCGAGTGCGCCGCGGGCCTGCTGGCCGACAATGGCCAGCACCGGCATGTGGTCCATGCGGGCATCGTAGAGGCCGGTCAGGAGGTGTGAAGCGCCTGGGCCCGAGGTTGCGATGCACACGCCCAGTTCGCCGGTGAATTTGGCGTGAGCGCTGGCCATGAATGCCGCCATTTCTTCATGGCGGGCCTGGATGAACTCGATCTTGCCCTTGGCCCGGCTCAGCGCGCCGAACACGCCATTGATACCATCGCCCGGGTAGCCATAGATGCGTCGCACGCCCCATTGATACAAGCGCTCGACCAGAAAATCTCCTACTGTCGCTGTCATTTCCATTTCCTTGCCAGTCGTCGATAGGGGTCTGGACTGGGTACCTTTGGGGAAAGTTTCAACGGTGTGCGCATTGGTCGACTGACAGGAACCGGGCAAACAGCGTCTGTATCATCTGGTTATCGACCGGAGAATCAGGAGGCGACTTCATGCCAGCAAGGGGCTTTGCGTTGGCGTGCCCTCAAGATCGCTCACCACGCAACCAGCGTTGGTGATAGTGGGCAATGCGTGTCAGTCCATACACTGCGCCTTGATGCATCACATCGGCGCGTTCACCTGTAAAGCGTTGGCTGCGAGTGAACACGGTGAACGGCTCGCCTGCGAATGCCCAGGCGTAACAGAACGTTCCCGGTGCTATGCCTGCCTCGGGACCGGGTCCGGCTACGCCGGTGGTTGCGATGGCGACAGTGGCGCTGCTGTCTTTCAATGCACCCAGCGCCATCTCCCAGGCGACTGCTTCGCTGGTCAGGCCATAGCGCTCGATGGTCAGCGGGCTGACGCCGAGCAGGCGTTGTTTGGCACTGGGTGAATACACCACATAGCCGCTCTCGAGCACTTCACCGGTGCCCGGAGCCTCGGCAAGCAGCGCGGCCATGAAACCCGCCGTACACGACTCGGCGGTGGTTAGCAGTAGCCCGTGTTGCTTGAGATAGTCGAGGGTGGCCAAGACGGCATCTGTGGACATCTTCGAGGCCTCTTCTGTAGATACGCGGTTGACGGTGGGAGCTGGTGTTTGGTTCACGGGCTTTGGGCGTACCGCTTGTCCGTACTGGCAGGGTGGGCCTGAACTTTGCCTTGGCAGGTGGCTTCCCAAAAAGGTAGAGGCAGGTCAACGAGTCGGGAGGCGTCATGAGCAAAGACAGTGATCATCCGGTTGAGCCCAAGCAACCGGTGGGTGGTGAAGCGGAGAGGGACAATGATGCGCGTCGGCCTGATGGGTCGTCTGGGACGGCGCATGATTCTACTGCGCAGAAAACGGCCAGGGATGAGGGTACGGGTAAAAAATAGGGTTGTCGTGATGGGGCTGGGGCTTGTAGGTTGTGGGGGCTTATCTATTTGATATGGTGGCTTTTCGGGCCCCTTCCGCCCTTACGGGGGGTCACTTTTTTTCTTGGAAAAAAGTAACCAAAAACCGCTTGCTCCATCATACGGCCCTCCGCTGCGCTGCGGGTTCCCTCGCTCCGATCTTGCTCCTGACGTCGCGAAGTTAGGGGCGGCGTCTGGGCTGGCGTTGTTTTTGATAGTGGCATGGGTGGTGGTTATTCGGGCCTCTTCGCGGGGCAAGTCGGATCGCCGCACCGCCGCCCCTACAGGGTTGGCGCCGAATTCAAAATTTGCTCAATCCCTGTAGGAGCGGGCTTGTCCCGCGAAGAGGCCGGTACTGCCAATGCAAATCGCAGGGCGCAGCCCTGCCAGCCACCCCACAAATCCGCTCGTAAACAAACAAAGCGAGAGCGCAGCGATTCGCCAGCCGTTGCCTTGGCTGTTGATCTTGATCTTGCTCTTGATCTACAGCGACTTCAGGAGCAAGACCGGAGCGAGGGAACCCGCAGCGCAGCGGAGGGCCGGATGCAGGAGCAAGCGGTTTTTGGTTACTCTTTTCCAAGAAAAAAAGTGACCCGCCGTAAGGGCGGAAGGGGCCGGTGGCGCCACCCCATCAAATGGATAAACACACAGTTCCTAGGCCAGCCAGCCAAGCCGACAGAAAGTAACCAAAAGCCATTTCTCCTACATGCGGTCCTACGCCTCGCTGCGGGGTTCTCTCGCTCCGGTGTTGCTCCTGAAGTCGCTGGTAGACCAAGAGCAAGATCAACAGCCAGGGCAACGGCAGGCGAATCGCTGCGCTCTCGCTTTGTTTATTTACCAGCGGATTTGTTGTGCGGCTGGCAGGGCTGCGCCCTGCGATTTGCATTGGCAGCACCGGCCTCTTCGCGGGACAAGCCCGCTCCTACAGGTATTGCGTCGAACTCAAAATCTGCGCCAACCCTGCAGGGGCGGCGGTGCGGCGATCCGACTTGCCCCGCGAAGAGGCCCGAATATCCACCACCCATGCCACTATCAAAAACAACGCCAGCCCAGACGCCACCCGTAACTTCGCGACGTCAGGAGACCGGAGCGAGGGGACCCGTAGCGCAGCGAAGGGCCGGATGCACGAGCAAGCGGTTTTTGGTTACTTTTCTCCAAGAAAAAAAGTGACCCGCCGTAAGGGCGGAAGGGGCCAGTGCCGCCATCACATCAAATGGATAAGCCCACAAATTCTAAACCAACCAACCAAGCTCTGGACAGTCCGCTGCCGCCCATGTGTTTTGCCCCCCAGTTAGCCCCGCGCAAGTCTTTGACGCTGGGGGTAGTGGTTACCGATCACTCTGACTGAACTCCGTCCTCAGGGCCCGTATCTCCCGCATGAAGACACACGCTCCGGCGCACCTGCCGGAGCTTCATTTGCGAGGGAGATATCCATGGAACGCGATCAAGGCCAGGCATCGTCGCCTGGCAGCACCCAGGACCACCTGCATGCCATCACCGACGAAGCGGGCGCTCTGCTCAATGAGGCCAAGACGCAAGGCGCCGAGCAGTTCGAGCACTACCGCGATACCGCCGCCGACCAGCTCGAATCGTTGCAACAAGGCGCCCGCTCGGCCGCTTCTGCCCTGCAGGGCAACGATAGCCTGGGGCTTTCCCAGTACCTGGGGCAGGCGGCCGAATGCATCGGTAGCTTTGCCGAGCAAATCCGTCACGAAAGTGCCGAAGACCTGTTGCACCGTGGCACTCGGCTGGCGCGGGACAACCCTGCGATGTTCCTCGCCGGCAGCGTGGCGATCGGATTCGCCTTGTCACGCTTCCTGCGTGCCAGCGCAAGCCATACCGGCGCCACGTCCACGTCCACGGCGCCGACAGCCGACGGCACCCGCGAGCCTTACCACAGCTCTGCACCCACCCCGGACCGTTCCAGCGATGTTTCCACCCACAAGCCCTATACCCCGGTCGACCCCGTCGGCATGGGCGGCGCCACGCCGGTTGGCGGCGGGCCACTGGAGCGTGATCCGCTCAAAGGAGGTGAATGATGAACAACGACCCTCTCCAGACTACGCCCGCAATGCATACGCCGGCTGAAGATACGCTCGGTGTCGGCGGCTTGCTCAGGCAATTGATGCGCGAGGTGCCCGACCTGTTCAGCAAGGAGCTGGCCCTGGCCAAGGCGGAACTGCAACACAACCTCAACACCTTGAAAGCCGGCACCGCCGCCGTGGCGGCCGGTGCGATCGTGATCCTGGCCGGCTTCATCATCCTGCTGCTGGCCGCCGTCTATGCCCTGGCCACGCTGGTCGAGCCCTGGATGGCTGCACTGGTCGTCGGCGCGGTGACGGTGATCATTGGCTTCATCATGCTGCAGGCGGGCAAGAAGCAGTTCGACCCATCACAGCTCACTCCGGACCGCACCCTGCATGCCATGCAGCAGGACAAGGACGCGTTGAAGAGGAAACTGCCATGACAACCTCCTTTGAACATGACACCGAAAAAGACCCTGACTTGCTTGAGCAGGAAATCAACGCCAAACGTGAGCACATCAGCGACCTGGTCGATGCCTTGGAGCAGCGCCTGAGCCCGGGACAACTGATGGACCAGGTATTGGCCTACGGCAAAGGCAACGGTGGCGAGTTTTTCCATAACCTGGGCACAACCTTGAAGAACAATCCCGTGCCGACCACCCTCACGGTACTTGGCCTGGCCTGGCTGGGCCTCAATCAGAACCGACCGTTCAACCCCGGCCCCGCGCATAGCGGGCCGGGCCTGGGAGAAAAACTGGGCGAGGCGGTCGACAGCGTCAAGGGCGCCTTCAGCCATGCTGGCGAGGCGCTGCACGATGCCAGCCACACCATGCGGACCAAGGCCCACGACCTGGGTGACCGGGCCGGAGCGTTAGGGCAGGGCGCGCGGGAGTCGGTGGCAGGCTCCGCTGATAGCCTGCGAGGCACCGCGCAGCAGATCGGCGATCAGGCGACAGCGCTGAAGGGCCAGTTCGATCACCTGCTCAAGGAGCAGCCATTGGTGCTCGCCGCGTTAGGTATCGCGCTAGGGGCCGCGCTGGGCGCCGCGCTACCAAGTACGCGCAAGGAAGATGAGCTGATGGGTGCCAGCAGTGATCGCTTGACTGACACCTTGAAGGCCAAGGGCGAGCAAGCCAAGCAAGCGGTAACGGAGACCGTGAGGCAAACCACAGCAAAGGACGCGCCTAGCGGTACTCACCGAGCAAGCGAGACGGATCTTTCGTCAGGTCTGGGCTTCCCGTCCTGATAGCGGCCAAGTCATTTGGCGGGGGTGGGGAAACCCTGATCAATTGCCGCCGACACTCGCCCAGAACGCTTCGGCAGATTGGCTGAGAAGTGCCTTTGGGCGAGTGAGGTGAATTTCGAGCGGTATATCCCAGCTTTCGTCGAGTGCTCTGACCAGGCGTCCGTCGAGGGTTTCCTGCTCGGTGAGGCTCTTGGGCAACCATGCCACGCCTTTGCTCTCCAGGGCCATGGACATGAGGACCGCAGCAAGGTGGCTGCTGAACAGCGGCTTGAGGTGGAGGTAGTCTTCTTTGCCGCGCAGTCGGTGTGCAACGATCCGGCCCAGTCCAGACTCATGGGTGTAAGCGAGGTAGCATTGGCACCATTGCCATTGCCAAGTGGGACAACGCGTTCGATGTCGAGGCGTGCGAGCGTGAAATCGCGGCGATGAAGCACGAGAAGGCCATGCGCAAGGCCCTGCTGGCGCAAAAATAATCGGTACAGTGCCCCGGTCATGGCGCAGCAGACACGGCATGCCCGGGTAAGGGGCGTACGGAATCCATCAGCGTTTGCGCGGTCAGTTCTGGCATCTCTGTCAAGGAACCGACCATGCGCATTCCCCGTCTGTTTTGCCTGCTTAGCCTGTCGGTGCTGGCCGGCTGCCAATATCTGCCGCGCAGCTATTACTTCACCCCGCCGGAAAACGAGCCGAACCCGGCCTGGATCCGCATCGTCAACTTCACCCAGCACGCCGAGATCTATCAGTACGAGGGCGGCGTTCGCTCAGGTGGGGCGGTGCGGAGCGGGCCGCTGCCGTTGGTCAACACCCAGGACAAAGGCATGCCCAAGGCGGGCCAGGACCTGACGTTCGACTTCTACGAGTCGCCCCTGCGGCCTGGTCTTGAAACCCATGTGGACATGTTCTGGGAAGGCAGCGAGACTCGTCACTGTTTCGTCTCGGCCACGTTCATCCCCAAGGCCGGTCAGTACTATCAGTTTCTGATGTCGTCGGGTGCAAGCGGCACCTGCAGGATGTCGCCGACGCTGGTCGAGCGTGATGAAAATGGCAGTGGCTGGCACCTGAAGCCCAACCCCGATGTCACATACCCGGACGGTAGTGCTGTCGGCAAGACCTACTACGGCGACGACCGTTACAAAGATCCGAACTACAAGCCGTTCTCGCCGCCGATTTGACAACAGGAGCGCTGCAATGATCCATCTTGGCTGCGCCGGTTGGAGCCTGTCACGGCCCTACGCTGGGCACTTCAAGGGAGACGGTAGTCACTTGCAGCGCTACGCCGCCCGGTTGAACGCGGTAGAGATCAATAGCTCGTTCTACCGCCCGCATCGCCCCGCAACCTATGCGCGGTGGGCGTCTTCGGTGCCCGAACAGTTTCGTTTTTCAGTCAAGGTACCCAAGACGATAACCCACGTGCAGCGCCTGCAATCGTGTGAAACATTGCTTGATGGATTTATCGAGCAGTGCAGCCAGCTTGGCGATCGCCTCGGTTGCCTCCTGGTGCAACTGCCGCCTTCTTTGGACTATGACGCTGATACCGCCCAGCGCTTCTTCGAGCGTTTGCGAGAGCGGTACGCCGGTGGGGTGGCTGTCGAACCGCGCCACGTTTCGTGGCAGGTCGCCCGGCCGATGCTGGTAGCACTGCAAATTGCCCAGGTTGCCGCGAGCCCGCCGCGTTTTGACAGCGATGCGCTACCTGGAGGATGGCCAGGGTTGGTGTATTGGCGGCTACATGGGCAGCCGCGGCTCTACCACAGTGAGTATTCGGACGACTACCTGCAGCGCCTGGCACAACGTCTCCATGTCAGTGAAGCTGCAAAAGTGCAGACCTGGTGCATCTTTGACAACACCGCGTCGGGCGCAGCGTTGGCCAATGCACTGGCCATCCAGGCCCTCATCAACGGCTGATGCAACCGAATCAAACTTTTACGGGCCGTCAGGTTCTTCTGAAAACACACACTCATTTCAGGAGCGCTTCATGGAACACAGCGACCGCAAACAGCAAGACAAGGTCCCCCGGCCGATTTCTTCGGAGCAGGCGCAACAAGGTGAGTCATCGCCCGATCCGGTGCTCGAGCGTCCAGACCCCAATACCGAGGCAGTGGACAAGGTGATTACACCGACTTCGATCAAGGAGCAGGAAGAGCAGGCGCGACAAATTGAACGGCGCCTGGCGGATGTAGAAAACAAGGCCAGGCGTTGACCGTGGGCGTCTCGTAACGCTAACTCATTGATTCAGGAAAAACCCTGTAGGAGCGCCGCACCGCCGCTCCTATAGGGTTTGCGCCGGTTCAAAAGTGACTGATTGCGCTGACGCCGCGGGCTCCATGTTCATTTGCAGATCAAGCGGGGAGCCGTCCTCGAGCATGAAGGGCATTACCCAGTCGCTCGAATTCTGCCGCTGCAGGTGCCGAAAGTTATCTGCAATAAGGTCGATCAGCTCCTCGTCTTTGATCGGATCCAACCCCGGATAAGGTTTGCCGTTGTACTCGCCGTCATGGCTAAGCACCGCTTCAACACTGCCATCGTTGGCCTTGTACAGTTGCTGGATCTTCTGTGCTTCTAGGTCCTTGCCATCGTTGCAGCGCAGCGCATAGTGCACGGCGAGGGCTGCGCCGAAGGCCAAACCCGGCGTGTCGATGCCGTGCTTGCGTGCCAGCTCGATACTGCTGAGGATGCGCTCGTGACGCTGAAGCTTGCGTAAGGGATCGCGGCCAACACGGGCGCAAGGGTCTTTGAACGAGGTCTTGCAGCGCTCCAGAAAGGTTTTTGCAAAACCGCTGACGGCGTCTGACATTTCCGGGTTTTCAGCCATCAGCGCAGGCCCGACTTCCTGCCTGATCAAGCGTTCGGCCAGCGCACTGACGCGGGCATCGCCCATGCCTTGGCCTACCCACGAATAGCCCAGCAGGCTCGCGTACCAGGCGATGATGGCGTGCGGGCCATTCCACAAACGGTTCTTGATGACCTGGATCTGGGCGATGTCGCTGACCGTTTTCACCTGGCGCAAGCGTTCGAGCAGGTCGCTGCCGCGCTCGACATACAGCGGCATGTCCGGCTCGCTGTTGAACAGAATCAGATGCAACTGGCTCAGTGCGCTGCTCGACTGCACGAAGGGCCTGAAGCGGCCGATCAGGCGTTCGTACTCAGGCACCGGGGCGGAAGGCTTGCGGGTCACCGCGGGCTCGTCGTCCAGGCTGTTCTGGAACATCTGCGACTTGATCCGCAGTTGTCGCACCAGCGCGTCATTGCTGATCTTGGAGACGATGCGGCTGACCACCGTTTCAGCGAAGTGGGTCTTTTGCAGGACCTGCTTGCTGATCTCTGGCGAGCACAGCAATTCCAGCTCCGCCTGGACATGCAGACGCACGAAGGCGGCGCCGCCAATCTTGTTCAGCACGATCAACAGGGTCAGCTCGCGACCACGGCGCTCGAAACGTCGGAGCAAGCCTTGCGCAATGACCTTGGCCTGTTTGCGGATCGCTTGCTCGGGCAGGCTCAGGCCGATGATCTCGGCGCTGTTGTACATGTCGATGACCGCATCGTCATTGTCCATGTCGATCATGCGCACGTTTTCGATGGTCTGGTCGAACGAGGTGGCCCCGTAGCGCACGCTGTAACGGCCGAAGGCGCTGACGGTTTCCCTGAGCATGCGCGAGCGGGTCGCGGCGATGATTTCACAAGGCCGGGTGTAACCGTCCCAGTGAGAGAACACCTGGGTCAGATAGCCGCCGCCGATAGCGCCGAAACCATGGATGCCTACGCGAAACTGGTTCAGCGATGAAGGAAACGGCTCACCCAGCTCGGGCATGCCCAGGTCGGGCACGCACTCACTCAGGTCGGCCAGAAACGCGTTCATGCTGCGGTATGCCTTGAGCGCACCGGCCTTGACCTCGGCTGCTGGCGGCTTGATGTCTTCGATCAGAATCGCTTGCCCTTCGGCGCGGATGGCCGAAAGCAGACCGTTTTCCGAGTCTTCGAGCATGAAGCAGTTGCTCGGCTCGCAATTGAGCGCGCTGGCGGCGCGGAGGAATATTTCCGGGTGGGGTTTGCCCTGGCTGACTTCGTCGCCGCACACGGTGATGTCGAAGTACTTGAGCACATTGGCGTTGATCAAGTACTCCTCGGCGATGGCACGGCGACTGGAGGTGGCGACCGCCATGGTCAAGCCGGACTTGCGTAGCCGTTCCAGAACTTCCAGCAAACCGGCCTTGATCGGTACGCCATGATTGCGCACATATTCCAGCTCAAGCTCATCGGCGCGCTGGCGAATTTGTGCGTAGGGGAAGTCTTCACCGTTGTGAGCCTTGGCGAGGGCTTCGGCTCTTTTCGCGCTAAGGCCCAGCGAACCGATCAACGTCTCTTCGCTCAATGCCTTGCCGAAAATTTCCATCGAAGCTTGTTTCAATGTCTTGAAGCGCAAGCGCTCGGTATCGAACATGGTGCCGTCCATGTCGAAGATAGCGCTGAAAATTCGTTTGCCCTGAAAAAAAATCATAAAGTGATGCCCCTGTAGTCTTGCGGATTCTTTCGCTGCCAAAACCTGGACGAGCGAAAACTGCGAATGCACTGCAACGCTAAGGAGTCAGGTCGGGGGCAAGCGATCTAGCGGGTTGCGCGCAGGCGCGACGCAGAGGTAAGGCGGGACGGAGCGGGGAGTGCAGAGGAGGCTGGCAAGCTTTGCGGCACCGCGGCTGCCAGCTTTGCGGTTAACTTCACGCCCACTGGCTGCAGTGTGATCTGCAGACAGTGAGCGGAAAAAGCGATGGATACGTGTGATTCCGAGCATAAGGTGCTGTGCTTCCTTCGTCGTAATTGATAGTCCTTTTTAAGCCTTGCACGTATCCGCCGTGAGATGCAACCCGCAAGCGGCAATCCAGAGCGGCGCAAGTGGGACGGGTGTTCAGTTGGCGCTTTGGCTAACCGGGAAGCTGACGCAGAACATCGTGCCCTGTTCAGCCGTGGAACTCACTGTCACATCGCCGCCATGCGCCCGGCTGATCTCTCTGACGATGAACAGGCCAAGCCCTACGCTTCTCACGTCGGCATCGAGCTGACTGAGCCGTGTCATGGGTTCGAACAGCTTGCTGAGCGAAGCCTCAGGGATAGCCTCACCGTCGTTGTGCACGGTCAACATTGCCACGCTGGCGGTAACGGTGGAGGTGATGGTTATCGGCCTGGCGAGGTCGCCGTAAGCCACACTGTTCGCAACCAGATTGCCGATGACCTGCTGGACCCTGTCTGCGTCCAGCTCGGCACTGCCCACGCCAGCGTGTTCATGCACCAGCACAGCCTGCGGAAAAGTGACGCGCAACTCGTTCACGCTGCGCTCGGCGAGGTCGTGCAGGTCAGTGCGCTTGCATGAAATGCCGATGCCGTGGCCCACCCTGGCCAAGGCAAGATCCAGGAGGTCGGCGATCATGCGCTGAGCACGCTCAGACGACTGGCTGATGTGACCCAATAGCTGGTTTTCCTTGGCGGTGCGCTCGCCTCGGCCCAGCAGTTCGGTCGCCATTTTGATAGCGGTCAGGGGGTTCTTCAGGTCATGGCTGGCAATGGCCACCATTTGCTCGGCGAAATGCGCCCGTCGTTGGGCCACTTCATAGGCAGCATCCAGCTCGAGCTTGGCCTGGCGCAGAGCCGCTTCTGCGCTGGTTTTTTCCCGCAGCAGTTCCTCTGCGCGGCGACGGGCCTGAAGCAGTTCGCGTTCGTAGCGGTCCCGGTCAGTGGTGGCGAACAGCGCCAGCTCGTGGAGCGCGCCGCCGCTATGCTCGCGCCTCACGCCATTGAGCAGCAGGGTGATGGTCTGGCCGTGGGCCGTCGTCAGGTCGAGTTTTACCTCGCCTACCGCGCCTTGCATCTGCATCAGTGGCGCCCAGTGGGTTTGGTGAAAGATTCGCCCGCCGATGCTGAGCAGGTCCTGGAAACGGCGTTGGATCAGCGCGGACTGACTGAGACCGAGCCAGCTGCTGAAAAGCTGATTGCTGCGCAGGATCGTGCCGTCTTCCCTGGTCACCACGAGGCCACAGGGAGCACCTTCGAACAGGGCCTCTGAGTCGGGCAGCAGGGGTTGATCAGTCGCCATGTTCACCTTGCCAAGGCAGGAGAAAACGGTCCATTGCCGCAGCGCACGCTTGCGGAGCACTCATGTGTGGGCAATGACCAATATTTGTGATCAGTTCAAGAACGCTGTTGGGCAGGTGTGCATGCATGTACTCCCCCACTTGCTGGGGGGCAATCAGATCATCCGAGCATTGCAGGATGAGGGTCGGCGTAGGCAAGCCCTTGATGTCTTCACGGTTGTCGGACAAGAAGGTTACCCGGGCAAATTGCTTGGCGATTTCTGGCTCTGTGCAACAGAAGCTGTTGGTGAGCTCTTCGCCCAGTTGGGGTTGGCCAGGCGCGCCCATGATGGTCGGCGCCATCGCACTCGACCAGCCAAGATAATTGCCGTCGAGGGTGTCCAGCAGCGAGTGGATGTCGGCCTGCGTGAAGCCCCCTGCATACCCCTCGCAATCGATGTAGCAAGGAGAAGGGCTGACCATTACGTGTGCTGCAATCCTGCCGGGAGCCAGGCGATCGGCCAGCACGCCGACCATTGCGCTCACCGAGTGGCCCACAGTGATCACCGGCCCCGCGGCGCAGTGGTCAATGACTTCGAGCAGGTCTTGGGCATAGCCTGACAGGGCACCGTGCCGGTTGCTGTCATAGGCCGCCAACGCCGAGCGTCCTGCGCCAAGCAGGTCATACAGGACCACACGAAAGCGGCTGGTAAAGTGCGGGAACAAGTAGTGCCACATGGTCTGGTCGCAGCCGAAACCATGCGAGAACACCAAGGTTGCACGGCCTTGGCCAAGAACTCTCACATTATTCCGGCGCTGTATTTCCATGCATCGCTACTCCACTCAGCCCAACGTGCGTTGGCCAAAATCAGAATAGTGCAGCGCAATCAGAGCAAGGGCAATATGCCATGGTATGCGACCCCTTTTATTTGCTGGCTGCCACTCAGATCAGGACGTAGTCGCTGTGCTGCAGCATGCCTTGATGGGGGCCCTCGACCAGTTGCACATAGCGCCCTGCAATCAGGTCGATTGGCAGACAGTCGTCGACATCGAGTACCGCGTCGGTGTGGGGCTGCAACCAACCTGTCGCCATGCGCTGCTTGCCCAACCGCTTGGCGGTGGCCTTGTCGGTGGCAGCCACCAGCAGATAGCGGTGCGCCTCGCCAAACACCTGGCGCTCGTAGCCACCCAGGTTGAGGAAGAACAGGCGCATGGCACCGGGCTGTGGCGCCGCCTGGCTGAACTCGACGCGATAGCCCTCTACGCCATGAACTTCCAGCCAGGAGTCGATGTGCAGGCCCTTTGCGCTACCGAACCAGGCGTTGCGCAATTGGGGATAGGCCTGCTCCAGAGAGTCGGCTTGGGCGAAAACCACGTCGTGGACCTCGATGCTGGCGCGAGGGTGGCGTCCGCCGAGCATGACAACGTAAAGCATGGTGGTTCCTTGGGTTTGAGAGAGGCTTAGTATCAGCTCTTTCTAGGGCTTCGTGTCATTCATCATTTCGCGACACAAGGCCACTCCCACAGAGAGAATGCGCCAGCTCTCAAGGCTGATTTGCACCGGCCAATAGAGATGTAACCGGTTTCAAAATGTTGCTGGAGCAGCTAAATTAGTCGGCTGGCCTCCATCACTTCGCTGTTGGAGCGCACCACCCGATTAAACAACCAGACGGCGCAACGCCAAGGCCGCCCTGACCCTGATGAGAATTCGACATGCCTGAGCAAGCCCCAGACAACCCGCGCAGGGACTTCCTGCGCAAGACCTTGACCTTGATACCTGTAGTAACCGTGGCCAGCACAGGCTTGGGCCTGGGCAGCAGCCAACTGCTCGCGCAGCCGGTGCACGAACCGCGGGTCCCGGCCACGCCACCTGCTGGCGATTACCAGCCGACCTTCTTCACCAAGGAAGAATGGGCCTTTGTGCAAGCGGCGGTGGCGCGGATCATCCCTGCCGACGCGCTCGGCCCGGGTGCGCTGGAGGCCGGTGCCGCAGAGTTTATCGATCGCCAGATGAACACCCCCTACGCGACCGGCGCCCAGTGGTACATGCAAGGCCCGTTCAAGGCCGATGCTGCCCCCGAACTCGGCTACCAACTTCAGCTCAGCCCTCAGCAGATCTATCGCCTGGGCATCGAAGCTGCGGACGCCTGGTGCAAAGCTCAGTTGGGTAAACCTTTTGCTGAGCAAGATAGCGCTACCCGGGACCAGGTTCTTGGCAAGATCGAATCTGCAGAGATCGTTTTCGACGCATTGCCCGGCAAGGTGTTTTTCAGCCTGTTGGTGCAAAACACCCGGGAGGGGTTCTTCTGTGACCCGATCCACGGTGGCAACAAGGGCATGGTCGGCTGGACACAGATCGGCTTCCCCGGTGCCCGGGCAGATTTCATGGACTGGGTCGAGCGCAACGAGCCTTACCCGTTCCCGGCAGTATCGATTCGCGGCGAGAGGGCGTAAGGCATGGCCAATGCAATGAAGAAGGTCGACGCAGTGATCGTCGGTTTCGGCTGGGCGGGCGCGATCATGGCCAAGGAACTCACCGAGGCCGGGCTGCAGGTGGTCGCCCTGGAACGCGGGCCGATGCAGGATACCTACCCTGAGGGCAGCTACCCGCAAGTGATCGATGAGCTGACCTACAGCGTGCGCAAGAAGCTCTTCGTCGACGTCTCGAAAGAGACCGTCACCATTCGCCACAACGTCAACGACGTGGCCTTGCCCAACCGTCAGCTAGGCGCCTTCCTGCCTGGCAAGGGCGTCGGTGGTGCGGGCCTGCACTGGTCTGGCGTGCACTTTCGGGTCGACCCGATCGAACTGCGCATGCGCAGCCACTACGAAGAACGCTATGGCAAGGGCTTCATCCCTGAAGGCATGACCATCCAGGACTTCGGCGTCAGCTACGAAGAGCTCGAACCGCATTTCGACTTCGCCGAAAAAGTCTTTGGCACCTCGGGCCAGGCGTGGACAGTCAACGGCCAGGTGGTGGGCGAAGGGAAGGGCGGCAACCCGTATGCGCCTGATCGTTCAAACCCGTTCCCGCTGGTTTCACAGAAAAACGTGGTGTCGGCAAAACTGTTCGAGCAGGCCACCCGCAGTCTCGGTTACAAGCCGTACAACCTGCCTTCGGCGAACACTTCCGGGCCTTACACCAACCCTTACGGCGCGCAGATGGGGCCGTGCAACTTCTGCGGTTTCTGCAGTGGCTACGTGTGCTACATGTACTCCAAGGCGTCGCCTAACGTGAACATCCTGCCGGCGCTGCGCCAGGTGCCGAACTTCGAGCTGCGGCCCAACGCCCATGTGCTGCGGGTAAACCTCGATGACAGCAAGCGCAAGGCCACCGGTGTGACCTATATCGATGCCCAGGGGCGTGAAGTCGAGCAACCGGCCGACATCGTCATTCTTGCCGCTTTCCAGTTCAACAATGTGCGCCTGATGCTGCTGTCCGGCATCGGCAAACCGTATGACCCGATCACCAACGAAGGTGTGGTCGGGCGCAACTTCGCCTACCAGAACATGGGCACGGTGAAAGCGTTCTTCGACAAGAACACCTACACCAACAACTTCATCGGCGCCGGCGGCAACGGTATCGCCATCGACGATTTCAACGCGGACAACTTCGACCACGGCCCGCATGGCTTCGTCGGCGGTTCACCGATGTGGGTGAACCAGGCCGGCAGCCGGCCGATTGCCGGCGTCGCCAACCCGCCAGGCACGCCCGCCTGGGGCAGCGCCTGGAAGAAGGCCACGGCCGACTACTACACCCACCAGCTGTCGATGGACGCCCACGGTGCACACCAATCGTACCGGGCCAACTACCTCGACCTCGACCCGACCTACCGGGATGCCTACGGCCAGCCCTTGCTGCGCATGACCTTCGACTGGCAGGAAAACGACATCAAGATGAACCAGTTCATGGTCGACAAGCTGAGCAAGATCGCCCAGGCGATGAACCCCAAGGCCATTGCCGTGCTCGGCAAGAAGGTCAAGGAGCACTTCAATACGGCCAATTACCAGACCACTCACCTCAACGGCGGCGCGATCATGGGTACCGACCCCAAGACCAGCGCTCTCAACCGTTACTTGCAGAGCTGGGATGTGCACAACGTGTTTGTCCCGGGCGCTTCGGCGTTCCCACAAGGGCTGGGCTACAACCCGACCGGTCTGGTTGCTGCACTGACCTACTGGTCTGCCCGGGCGATCCGCGAGCAGTACCTGAAAAATCCCGGCCCGCTGGTCCAGGCTTGAGGAGCGATGAACATGAAGACACTGTTGATCGCGACACTGCTGGCTGGCGCAAGCCTGGCAGCCCAGGCTGATGAAGCCAACGATGCGCTGGTGCGCAAAGGCGAGTACCTGGCCCGTGCCGGCGATTGCGTCGCCTGCCATACGGCCAAGGACGGCAAGCCGTTTGCCGGCGGGCTGCCGATGGAAACCCCCATCGGCACCGTGTACTCCACCAACATCACACCCGACGGCAGCGGCATCGGCCACTACAGCTTCGAGGACTTTGACCTGGCGGTGCGCAAGGGTATCGGCAAGGACGGCAGCACGCTGTATCCGGCCATGCCGTACCCGTCCTATGCGCGGGTCAACGACGATGACATGCGCGCCTTGTATGCCTACTTCATGAAGGGAGTGGCGCCGGTTCAGCAGCCGAACAAGGCCACCGACATCCCGTGGCCATTGAGCATGCGTTGGCCGCTGGCGATCTGGCGAGGTCTGTTCGCGCCTGAGGTCCATGCTACGCAAGCGCCCGCCGCGCAAGACCCGGTGGTAAGCCGCGGGGCGTATCTGGTCGAGGGCTTGGGCCACTGCGGCGCTTGTCATACGCCACGCGCGCTGACCATGCAGGAGAAAGCCCTCAGCCCGGCTGACGGAGCGCAGTTCCTGGCCGGCAGTGCGCCGCTCGAAGGCTGGATCGCGAAGAGCCTGCGCGGCGATCACAAAGATGGCCTGGGCAGTTGGAGCGAAGCGCAACTGGTGCAGTTTCTCAAGACCGGTCGCAGTGACCGCAGCGCGGTGTTCGGCGGCATGAGCGATGTGGTCGAGCACAGCATGCAGCACATGACCGACGCTGACCTGACGGCCATTGCGCGCTACCTCAAGACCTTGCCGCCGAGCAACCCGGACGACACCCCGCATGTCTATGACAAGCAGGTAACGGACGCGCTGTGGAACGGCGATGACAGCAAGCCAGGCGCGTCGGTGTACATCGACAACTGCGCGGCGTGTCACCGTACCGATGGCCAGGGTTATACCCGGGTGTTCCCGGCCCTTGCTGGCAATCCGGTGGTGCAGACCCAAGACGCCACGTCGTTGATCCACGTGGTGCTGGCCGGCGCTACCGTACCGGCCACCCATACGGCTCCGTCGAACCTGACCATGCCTGGCTTCGGCTGGCGATTGAGTGATCAGGAGGTTGCAGAGGTGGTGAACTTCATTCGGACCAGCTGGGGTAACCAAGGCAGCGCGGTAACTGCGGGAGATGTGAAAGCGTTGCGCTGAACAACAGGGGCGCCTGGCGCCCCCATTAGCGCGCTTGCTGATTATGATCCGACGAACGGTAGATGACTAAATCCGCCGGTTTTGATGTATTGAAACCGGTTTCATTCACCGTCACCGACAATAATCAGAAGAGACTGAAGATGACCGACTTGCCTGCACGTTCCCGTGAACGTGTGACCATCAGTGAAGTCGCGAGAGTGGCCGGCGTCTCCAAGGCCACCGTTTCGCGCTACATCGGTGGTGACCGTCAGTTGCTGGCCAAGGCCACCGCCGACCGCCTGCAAGAGGTGATCGAGCGCCTGGGCTATCGGCCCAATCAAATGGCACGTGGCCTCAAGCGCGGGCAGACGCGGTTGATCGGCATGTTGGTGGCAGACATTCTCAACCCCTATTCCGTTGCGGTGATGCATGCCGTGGAAACGGCCTGCCGTCAGCACGGCTACAGCCTGGTGGTGTGTAACACCAACCGCGACGACGAGCAGGAGCGCCATCACCTGGAGGCGTTACAGTCGTACAACGTTGAGGGGTTGATCGTGAACACCCTCGGCCATCATCCCGGTGAACTGCTCAATCTGCAGCGCGAACTGCCCATGGTTCTGGTCGATCGGCAACTGCCTGAACTGAACGTCGATCTGGTGGGGCTGGACAACCCCGATGCCATCGAGCAAGCCCTGGACCACCTGCAAGCGCGGGGCTATCGCGACATTCTGGCGGTTACCGAGCCGCTCGATGGCACCAGCTCTCGACAGGAGCGGGTGGATGCCTTCACCACCTCGATCAGCCGCCGCAACGGCATGCGTCAGCAACTGGTGGAAACCGACGCTGGCTTGCAGGACCGTCTCGCTAGCTTTATCGACAGCAAGGGACACGGCCCCCAGGCCATTTTCACCTTCAACGGTGTGGCCACGCTGGCGGTCACCCGTGTGCTCCACGACAGTGGTTGCAATCTGTTCCAGGACGTTGGCCTGATCGCCCTCGACGAGCTGGACTGGTACCCCCTGGTCGGTACTGGCATCACTGCCCTGGCCCAGCCGACCGAACGTATTGGCGCAGCAGCCTTTGACTGCCTGCTCGACCGCCTGCGCGGCGAGAGCGGGGCTGCACGGCGCATCAACTTCAAAGCTGACATGATCATCCGAGGTTCCACTCAACCCCGCGAATAAGCGGCACGACGCAACGTTGTCTGTTGCACTGCCAAAAAATGAAACCGGTTTCATAGGGACAATAACAATGCACTCGAACCCCGTTTCCATCAGCCTTTCCAGCTACGGCGCCAGTGTGATCCGCCGGCGTGGCCAGGAGAGCTTCCTCGAACTCCTGGCTGCGGCGGGCGTGGCCCGTGTCGAACTGCGTGAAGAGCTGTTCGACGCTGCGCCCGATGCCGCCCAGCTGTCTGCAGCGATCGCCGCATTGCAGCTGGAATGCCTGTATTCCTCACCCCTTGAACTGTGGACAGCTGACGGCCTGCCCGATCCTCGCCTGCCTGCCAAGCTGGCCTTGGCGCGTGCATTGGGCGCTGTAGCGCTGAAGGTTTCCCTGGGGTATTTCAATGCGCAGTGCGACCTGCAGGCCTTGCAGGCCATGTTGCGAGTGGGCGACCCTGTGCTGCTGGTGGAGAACGACCAGACCCTACAGGGCGGTCGAATCGAACCTCTGCTGAGCTTTTTCCAGCGGGTCGAGGATCTGGCACTGCCGCTGGGCATGACCTTCGACATCGGTAATTGGCAATGGCAGGCGCAATCCGCGGCGCAGGCTGCGCAGCAGTTGGGCCGTTGGGTGCGCTATGTGCACTGCAAGGCCGTGCAGCGCGAGGCGAGCGGTCGGCTGGTGGCGGTGCCGCCGCAGGCCGCCGATCTGATGGCATGGGAGGCCTTGCTCGGCGAGTTCATGCCGGGTGTTGTGCGTGCCGTGGAATATCCGCTGGCTGGCGACGACCTGCTGGCAGTGACCCGTGCCCAAGTGCACAACCTGGCCCGGCTGGGCCTGGGTGAGGAGGTGCGCCATGCCCACGCATGACGTGCTGTGTTTCGGCGAGACCATGACCATGTTCGTCGCCGAGCAAACCGGCGACCTGGCGACTGTCGGCCAGTTTGCCAAGCGTATCGCCGGCGCCGACAGCAACGTCGCCATCGGCCTGGCACGCTTGGGCTTCAATGTGCGCTGGTTGAGCCGGGTGGGCAACGATTCGTTGGGCCGCTTTGTGCTGGAGAGCTTGCGCCAGGAAGGGCTCGATTGCAGCGGCGTCGAAACCGATAACGAGCACCCCACAGGGTTCCAGCTCAAGGCCCGTTGCGACGATGGCAGCGATCCGGTGGTGGAGTACTTTCGCGCCAACTCTGCGGCGAGCCATATGTCGTCCGCGCTGATCAGTGCAAACCTGGTCAATGCCCGCCACCTGCACGCCACCGGTATTCCCCTGGCGCTGTCGCCTGGCTGCCGCGCGCTGTCGCATGAATTGGTCGAGCAAATGCGAGCGGCCGGTCGGAGCATTTCCTTCGACCCTAACCTGCGCCCGTCACTGTGGCCTGATCGCGCCAGCATGATCCGAGAAATCAACGCACTTGCGGTCAAGGCCCACTGGCTGCTGCCGGGCCTGGAAGAAGGCCAGGTGTTGACCGGGCTGCAGGCGCCCGAGGACATCGCGGCGTACTACCTGGACCGAGGTGTCGAGCAGGTGGCGATCAAGCTCGGCGCCGAAGGAGCGTACTACCGCAGTGCCGCTGGCGAAGGGCGCGTCGCCCCCGTACCCGTCGCCCAGGTGGTCGACACGGTTGGCGCCGGTGATGCCTTTGCGGTGGGCGTGGTCAGCGCGTTGCTCGAAGGCCTGGACCTGGCAGAAGCGGTCGCGCGCGGTAACTGGTGCGGCAGCCTCGCCGTGCAATCGCGCGGCGACATGGAAGGCTTGCCGCGGCGTCACGCACTCGAGCAGCACACCCTGCGCAGAAGCGCCTGAACCCTTTACGCCAGTGCGCTGGCACCTGTTGCGACAACAATAACAAGCTCAGGAGAAGCATTCATGCAATCGACTCGCCTCGCCCCACGTCGTTGGTGGTACATCATCCCGATTGTTTTCATCACCTACAGCCTGGCGTACCTGGACCGCGCCAACTACGGTTTCGCCGCCGCCTCAGGCATGGCCGATGACCTGAAAATCACCCCGGCGTTGTCGTCGCTGCTGGGCGCGCTGTTCTTTCTGGGTTACTTCTTCTTTCAGGTACCCGGAGCGATCTACGCAGAAAAACGCAGCGTCAAGAAACTGATCTTCGTCAGCCTGATCCTCTGGGGCGGCTTGGCGACCCTCACCGGGATGATCAGCAATGTCTACCTGTTGATCGCCATCCGCTTTCTGCTCGGCGTGGTCGAGGCAGCGGTGATGCCGGCGATGCTGGTGTACCTGTGCCACTGGTTCACCCGCGCCGAGCGCTCGCGCGCCAACACCTTCCTGATCCTCGGCAACCCGGTGACCATCCTGTGGATGTCGGTGGCTTCCGGCTACCTCATCCGCGAGTTCGACTGGCGCTGGATGTTCATCATCGAAGGCTTGCCCGCCGTGCTCTGGGCGTTTATCTGGTGGCGTCTGGTAGATGATCGGCCGGCGCAGGTGAAATGGCTCAGTGCGCAGGAAAAGTCGCAGCTCGAACAAGCGCTGGCCGCCGAGCAGCAGGGGATCAAACCGGTAAAAAACTACCGCGAAGCGTTCCGTTCGCCGCAGGTGATCGTGCTGTCGCTGCAATACTTCTGCTGGAGCATCGGCGTGTACGGCTTCGTCCTCTGGCTGCCCTCGATTCTCAAGCAGGCGGGCAACATGGATATCGTCCAGGCCGGCTGGCTGTCTTCGGTGCCCTACCTGGCGGCGGTGCTGGGCATGATCGGCGTGTCATGGGCATCCGACCGGCTGCAGAAGCGTAAACGCTTCGTCTGGCCGCCTTTGCTGATCGCGGCACTGGCCTTCTACGGCTCCTATGCGCTGGGCACCGAGCACTTCTGGCTGTCGTATGGGTTGCTGGTCATCGCCGGTGCTTGCATGTACGCACCTTATGGACCGTTCTTCGCCATCGTGCCGGAAATACTGCCCAGCAACGTTGCCGGTGGGGCAATGGCGCTGATCAACAGCATGGGCGCGTTGGGCTCGTTCGGCGGCTCCTGGCTGGTGGGCTATCTCAACGGCGCCACTGGCAGCCCCAGTGCCTCCTACCTGTTCATGAGCGGTGCGCTGCTGGTTGCGGTTGCGCTCACCGTCGCTCTCAAGCCATCGCCGACACCTGTTCGAAGCCAGGGCCCTGCGCCTTCCATGGCTGCGAGCCAATAGGAAATCTCACCATGAAAAAACGAATCGTGCTTTACAAACGCCTGCCCGCCGACCTGATGAGCCGTCTGCAAGCGCAGGTCGAGGTGACTTGGGTGGACACCGCCCAGCCCGATGGCATGGCCCGCTTGCGCAGCGCCTTGCCGGGTGCACATGGGCTGCTGGGGGCGAGCCTGCGGTTGGACAGCGGGCTGTTGGACCTTGCCCCGCAGCTGGAGGTGATCTCCAGCGTCTCGGTCGGGGTGGACAATTACGACATTGCTGAGCTCACCCGGCGCGGAGTAATGCTCACCAATACCCCGGATGTATTGACCGAGACGACTGCCGACACCGGATTCGCGCTGATTCTGGCCAGCGCTCGGCGCGTAGTCGAACTGGCAACGTGGGTGCGAGCCGGTCAGTGGCAGGCCAACCTGGGGCCGGCGCACTTTGGTAGCGATGTGCATGGCAAGACCCTGGGCATCGTTGGCATGGGGCGTATCGGCGAAGCCTTGGCCAGGCGCGGCGCAGCTGGGTTCGGCATGCGTGTGCTGTATCACAGCTCGCGGCCAAAGCCTGATGTTGAGGCGCGCTATGGTGCTCACTACCGCAGCCTTGACGATTTGCTGGCGCAGGCTGATTTCGTCTGTTTGACGGTGCCGTTGAATGCCAGCACTGAAGGTCTGATCGGCCGTCGGGAGTTGGCGTTGATGAAGCCGGAAGGGATCCTTGTGAACATCGCGCGGGGGAGGGTGGTCGATGAACTGGCGCTGATTGACGCCTTGCACGCCAAGCGTATTCGCGGGGCAGGGCTGGATGTGTTTGCTCAGGAACCGCTGGCAACTGACTCGCCCTTGTTGCAGATGGACAATGTGGTGGCCACGCCGCATATCGGCTCGGCTACCCATGAAACGCGAAACGCCATGGCGCGTTGTGCGGTGGAGAACCTGCTGAGTGCGTTGGCGGGGGAGCGTCCGGCGAATCTGGTCAACGAGGGGGTGTTGAGTAAACAGCTGTGATCGAGCTGGGTAGGCGTATCCAGTGCGATCCGGTGGGAGGTTCTGTCTTGCACTAAACCTCAAGCTGGCGCGGTCTCTGTGGGAGTGGGTTTACCCGCGAACACCGGCAAAGCCGGTGCCGTACTCACTCTCCAACCTATCGCTTGCTGCGAACCTCAGTGCAGCATACCCAGCTCGGCATCATCCAAAAGCGCCTTGGCCAGTGCGCTGAGGTAGTGCGATGCCCAGATCAGTTGCGGGTTGTCCTCCAACACACCGGTAATGGTCAGTTCGCTGACGCACCCCATCAGTTCCGAGGCCTGTTCGCGGGCATGCTGGCATGGAATGCCGGGTTCGATGCAGAACAGCGGCTGGGTCATGCCTTCACCCTGGTAGAAGCGGGTTTTGCCGACGGTGGTGTTGGGTTTGGTTTCGTCTGTGCTCATGGTGTGTCTCCCTGGAATCATCGGGGGCTGTTCGGGCCTCTTCGCGGGGCAAGCCCGCTCCTACAGGGACGGTGGAGATCCTGTAGGAGCGGGCTTGCCCCGCGAAGAGGCCGGCACTGCCGACATCAATCAGTGCAGCGTGGGCCGATCCGCCGGCATCTGCGCCTGGATCAATGCCGATTCAAGCAGCACGCGCAGCGCCTCGAGCTCATGCATCGAGGTCATCAACAGAATCGAGACGGGTGATTTGGGCTGCAGCAGAATGGCCTGATGCGCCACAGTCTGTGCGCACAGGGCGTACTCGGTGGCTTGAATGAGGGTGTCTTCCAGGGAATGGCGATTGTGGGGTGGATCAGGGACGATTTTTAGCATGCTCGTAGTATCCATTTTTCGGGCCGCTACTGACCTGCTGTCAAACAGATAGGTGGCAGCTGTGCATAGGTTGACAGACCGGCGGATACAAGAACCGGCGCACGCAAGCGTGCCCCATGCACAGCCACCATAGATGGCATAGCAATCCAATGTATCGCGTCGCGGCCTGTCAAAGCCGATCGCTGAGATTCAGCGACACAGCGAGACTAGAGCGGTACCAAAATGACCGCAACGGAAAAAAGGCGGTAGAAGTATGTTTGGGAAATGGACTACAAGAAAGGGGTTAAATCTGATTATTCAGCTGCGTTACGTGCCTATCCGAATCGCGAGCGTTGTCGAGTGAAGAGCTTTTCACTGACTCAAGGGTGTTCGATGTACTAGATAAAAAGCTCAAACCCCGAAAGGTGTTTCACTGTTTCTGGCAGCTTCTGCTGTAGAAGCGTGTCAAGCAGCTGACGGGGGGAGTAGGCGGGATTCCTCAGCAGGGCCCGCTGTTTCTGCACGGCCTCAAGCACAGCGGCTTGGTCCAGGTCCCAGATGTCGGAAAGGAATACATCAGGATGCAGCGCCTCGACCTCGAAGCGGGACAGAATGTGCTTGGGAAAGTCTTTCAAGTTATACGTCACAATTACTGATGCGCTGCATTTAATCGCCGCAGCCAGCACGTGCCTATCATCAATGTCTGGCAGATCCAGCCCGCCAATCAGAGGCTCATAGTCTGTCACCAAGCAGTCCGGTATCGCGTCATTCATGGACCGGACTGTGTGCGCCAGCTGTTCAGACGTTAAATCGGGGCGGTTAAGTAGCACGTTGCGCGTCCACTCGTCATGGATTTGATCGGACCAGCGCGCGCGATATGCGCCAGTCAGCGCGAGGTGCATGAGTAGATCCCGCAGTGGGGCAGGGTAGAGAACGCAAGCGTCGTAAATGACAGTGAAAGACGAATGCCGCATCAGTACCCCATATTGAGTTCTTGTGCCTGAGCAGCCAGATCTTCCATTGCCGCAAGACTTTCACGGTCCCGCTGAGTCTTGTAAGCCATCAGGTCAGTGAACTTGATGCGCCGATGGCTGCCGGTCTTAGTGTGGGGAATACGTCCTTCCTCTAGCAGCTTGACCAGATGGGGGCGGGAGACATTAAGCATATCTGCGCCTTCCTGAGTGGTCAGTTCTGCATGTATAGGGACGACTTTTACAGTATTGCCAATGGCAAGCTCGCTCAGAATGTCACCCAACAGACGCAGCGCGAATGTAGGCAGCTCAACGACCTGGCGCTGTTCGGCAGCATCAACCAGCTCAATACGCTGAATCACCTGTTTCGTCGAAACGAAAGCGGCTATCTGCCGGCTTGACTCGATAGCCGCAGCGATCGCCCTCTCATCTGGAAGGAACGTACGAGCGAGATCGGCGGTAGTCATAGGTGTCTCCAAAAAATTTGACCGACCAGGGATCGAAAGGCCGTTTGGTGGCCCTCAGCATTATTAACCGAAATAAACGAAAATCGCAATAATCGAAACGATCTCGTGTAGCCTTCCGGCCGGCCACGCTCAGACGGACTCCAAAAAGCACGATTGAGGTGCACGTCCACATAGCGGCGCAGTCAAATCAAGGAATTCGAATCCCCAGCGCGTTCAATGTTGCCGTATCCATCCGACCATTCACCGTCAGCGCGCTGTCCATTTGAAACGCCATCAGCCCCCCACGGGTGGCTTTACCCATCAGCCCGTCAATGGCGCCTTGGTAATATTTGCGCACTGTCAATGCGGTCTGCACACGTACGACAAGGTTGCTTTTTTGCTCATTGCTGGGGCGGGGGCGTGAGGTACCGGCTGTCCCGGTTGCTGGGCCCGGTGACTGGTACAAGGAATTGCCGCTCGATGAGCTGGGTGCCATGTTTTACACCGCAGGCCGGGTCTCTACCCGGCAGGTTGAACCTCTGCCATGCCCATCGACTCCACAGTTGACCAATCGTTGGGGCAGGTCAGTCAAATGAAGGTCTTCTCTGCTTCACTTACACATCATGACGAGTCCCGGCTCAACGCGCTCGCCCGTTGGTCTCAACTGCTTGATAACCGCCAGTTGCGCATGGACTGCCCAAACGAATACCACGATCAACTGCTCAGGCTGGCCGACGAAATGGATCGGGTGGGGATAGTGAGCTGGCAAGAGTGGCGTGACCTGCGCATCGAAGCAGACCAACGTTACCTGAGCGCCATTGCCGGGGCGGATTATGCTGGAATCAAAGGAGGTGCAGATGGCTGATCAGGGCATGCTCAGATCAAGGGCGACAGTCCTTTGTTTTCGCAACGGCAAGCTGCTGTTGGTGCGTAGAAAGTCTCAAAAGTGGAACTTCCCCGGTGGCGGCGTCAAACCCGATGAATTGCCTATCCACGCGGCTACCCGAGAACTTGAAGAAGAAACGGGCATCTGTCGTGAGCGCCTGCTGCCTCTCTGTACGCTCTACGTGGAAGGCATCCTTCATCACATTTTTACCCTGCAAATAGATGATCACGACCGGCCTGTTCCGCAAAACGAGATCGTTGCGTGCAAATGGATCATGCGCGGGAAACTGGCTCATTCCGACTTGAAACCAGCGGCGGCAGCCCTGCTGGCGCGCGAACTTCCAGCGTTGTGCGCTTGAGCGCGAGGAGGATGCCGGCCAGTCGAGCGATCACGACTGGCCGGGTCTCCTAAAAAACCTTCAGGCGCGGCTCAGTTGGACAGCGCCCGATGCTCGGTCGTCAAGCGACGGCCTGCGCCCCGGTGATTTCCACCAGCGACCCGCACATGAAGGCCGCCTCATCAGATGCCAGGAACGCCACCAGTGCGGCGACTTCCTCCGGCTTGCCAATACGCCCCAGCGGCACCTTGCGGTCGAGATCGGCAATGGTTCGGCCTGAGCGCAGTACACCGGCTTCAAGCATGGGCGTATGGATCTCGCCTGGGCAAACGGCGTTCACCCGAATATTCTGCGGTGCATAGTCCCGGGCCAGGTTCTGTGTGAACGAGGCCACCGCTGCCTTGGTCACGTTGTAGGCGATATGCCCTGGCGCCGGGTACAGGCCCCACTGCGAGGCAGTGTTGACGATTGCTCCGGCACCAGTCTCGATCATGATCGGCAGAACCGCACGGCAGAGGTAATACATCGAGTCAAGATTGACCGCAAAACTGCTGTGCCAATCGTCCTCGCTCAGGTCCAACAGCGCGCCACGCCGGTTGATCCCGGCGTTATTGACCAGGATGTCGATGCGGCCGAGTTGGTTCACAACGGTCTGCACCAGACCTCTGCAGTCATCGCCAGAGGCAATGTCGGCAGCCACGGCCAGGCCTTTATCGCCGTTGGCGCAGATGCTTGCGGCCACGGCTTGTGCGGCCTCTTGATTGACGTCGCTGACCACCACGGTTGCCCCTTCGCTTGCGAGCCGGGCGGCGACAGCAGAACCAATCCCACCCGCTGCACCTGTTACGATCGCTACCTTGTTTTCAAACCTGTTCATCGTCGACTCCTGGTTCCAGTGAATGCCGCACGTTGTTTAGTTGCGTGTAAAAGTTGCTGCATGGATCAAATGACACGCACAGCCAAACGCTCTGGGGTGAGCCAGACAGCGAATGGGCAGGATGGGTAAGGGCAGGGCGCGTTAGGCCAAAGCCCAACTAGTTAATGGACATGCGCGCCGTGAGATTCTGTTGCATGTAATCGAGAAAACGCCGCTGGAACAGCATGGTATGTTCATGTGCAGCCGCTTCGGCCGCATCCGCATCGCGCGCGGCGATGGCATTGATGATCTCATCGTGGTCGCGGCCCAGGCGTTGGCTACTGGCCGAGCTGAGAATATGGTCGAAGTGCAGGTGCAATAAACGCTGCCCTTCGCCGAGCAAGCGCTCGTAATAGTTGATGAAATAGGGGTTTCGCCCTGCGTGGGCGATAGCCATGTGGAAGGCCTTGTTCAACTCGGACATGGCCTGGAAATCACCTTGGGTGACAGCCTGTAGATAAGCAGCGTCAGCCTGGCGAATGGCGTTGAGGTCTTCTTCGCGGTGTTGCGTCGCCGCCAGACGGGTCACGGCGCGTTGCATCAGGTCGAGGGCGGAGACGTAGTTGGGGAACTCTTCAATCTCGAACGGCGTTACCAACGTAGTGCGGTTAGGCAGAATAACCACCAGGCCTTCGGTAATCAGCCGCGCCAATGCATCGCGAACGGGCGAGCGTGACAAGCCGAATTGGGCGGCGAGCGACACTTCATCCAGTTGAACACCCGGTTTCAACTTGAGTGTCAGAATCTGCTTGCGCAGCTCTTCATAAATATAACGACCGCTGTGACGACGTGGGCCGCCCTCGGTTTCCTTGTCTTTTGCCATCATCAGGTCTCGGTTGGTCAGGCCCTTACTATACAGGCCAGCCTTTGTTATATCAGTCGCTGCCAGCAAGGACAGCTCTCACGCCTGGCCTGAACCCCAGGTATCGCTGAGCATGAAACCCGCTGCCAGCGGATCGTCCGGGTCGACGCCCAGCTGCTGCAGGCCATAGAGCCAGGCCCGCCCGGTTACCCTTGGCAGCACCGCCGAGCGACCGGCAACCTCGGTGTGGCCCAGCAGGGTCACCTGAAACTGCCCGCCAATGGTCGAGCGCGACACCAGTTGATCGCCGGCCTGGACCAAACCGCGTGCCGCCAGGGTGGCCAGGTTGGCAGAGCTGCCGGTACCGCACGGCGAACGATCGACACGGCCGGGGGGCAACGTGGTGCACGTCTGGTAGGTGCGATCGTCGAGGCGATTGCGGAACATCACATACGCCACCTCGTTGACCGTGGGCAACAGCGGGTGCTGAATACTCAGCTGACGATTGATCACCTCCTTCAAGGCAACACCGGCATCGGCCAGCGCACGGGCATGCTCCGGCGCAATCGACAAACCGGTCTGCTCGACATCGATCAGTGCGTAGTACACACCGCCAAACGCTACGTCGATCTTGAGCGTACCGAACGCTTCGGTCTCAACGAGCAGATCCAGGTGCTCGACGAAAGACGGCACCATGTCCAGCGAGACGCTCAGGCAACGCCCGTCAGCGCACTGGGCGCGGGCGGTAACCAGGCCCGCCGGTGTGTCGAGCACCACCGTGGTCTGCGGTTCCTGCATCGGTACCATGCCCAGCTCCAGTAGTGCCGTGACTACGCAGATGCAGTTGCTGCCCGACATCGGGTGGGCCTTGTCGGCCTGCAGCACGATGAAGCCCGCGTGTGCCTCAGGGCGGGTCGGCGGCAGCAGCAGGTTGACCGACATCTGCAGGCAGCCACGCGGCTCCAGCGTCACCAGGCGACGCAGGCTATCGTCGACCTCGTTGATGTAGTTCATCTTGTCGAGCATGGTCGCGCCGGGTATGCCCAGTACGCCGCCGGTGATGACCTTGCCGATTTCGCCTTCGCAGTGCACTTCAGCGAGCTGAAGGGTCTGTTTCCAACGCATGGTGTGACCTCACTTGATGTACCAGCCCCAAGGCTGTTGGCTGTCGTAGCGGGTGATCTGCTTGGTCTCGAGGTAGTTGTTCAGGCCCCATTCACCCAGCTCGCGGCCAATTCCGCTCTGCTTGTAACCGCCCCACGGGGCTTCAGTGAAGGTCGGCTGGGAGCAGTTGATCCAGACGATACCGGCGCGGAACTGACGCGCCACGCGCTCGCAGCGCGCGAGGTCCTGCGACATGACTGCTGCACCCAGGCCGAAGCGTGAATTGTTGGCAGATCTTACCGCTTCTTCTTCGCTGTCAAACGGGCGGATGCACACCACCGGGCCGAAAATCTCTTCGTTCCAGATCCAGCTGTCTTCCGGAACGTCGGCGAACACCGTCGGTTGCAGGTAGAAGCCTTTGTCCAGATGCGCCGGCCGCTCGCCACCTGTGACCAGCCGGGCGCCTTCCTCCAGGCCTCGAGAGATCGCCCGCAGGGTGCCGTCGTACTGACTGCGGTTGACCAGGGGGCCGAGCAGCACGCCGTCTTCCATGCCGTTGCCGATCTTGATCTTGCGCGCTTCCTCGGCGAGGCGCGCCAGCAGCGGCTCGTACGCTGAACGCTCGACCAGAACCCGCGAGGTGGCGGAGCAGACTTCGCCCTTGTTCCAGAAGATACCAAACATGATCCACTCGACAGCCTGGTCGATATCGCTGTCGGCGAAAATCACGAACGGCGACTTGCCGCCCAGCTCGAGGGTGACGTTCTTGATGTCCTGGGCGGCCGCTTGCATGATGCGGCTGCCGACCGGGACGCTGCCGGTGAAAGCCAGTTTGTCCACGCCCGGGTGCGCGGTAAGCGCGGCGCCGACGGTGGTTCCAGGCCCAGTGACAATGTTCAGGACCCCGGCTGGCACGCCAGCCTCGTCGGCGATGCTCGCCAGTTCGAGTGCGGTCAGCGAGGTTTGCTCGGCAGGCTTGAGGATGATGCAGCAGCCGGCCGCCAGGGCGGGGGCGATCTTCCACGAAGCCATCAGCATCGGGAAGTTCCACGGCACGATGGCACCGGCTACGCCAATCGGCTCCTTGCGCGCCACAGAGCTGAAGCGTTCGTCGGACAGCGTGACGGATTGTTCGCGCTTGGCATCCAGCTCTTCGGCCAGGGTGGCGTAGAAGTCGAAGCAGCCGGCGGTGTCGCCGATGTCCCACATGGCTTCCGGGAACGGCTTGCCGTTGTCGCGGACTTCGATCGTGGCCAGTTGTTCTTGGCGAGCACGGATGCCCTCGGCGATCTTGCGCAGGTAAGCGCCACGCTCGGCACCACTAAGGCGCGGCCATGGGCCTTGGTCGAAGGCGGCGCGGGCGGCCTTGACGGCGATGTCGACGTCTTCGGCGGTACCCGATGCCACGCGGGCGATCAGGCTCTCGTCACTTGGGTCGAAGGACTCGAAACTACCACCTTTGACAGGGCTGACCCATTGGCCATTGATGTAGAACTGGTCGTAGCGGTTCATGCGTTTCCTCCGAGGACGGCAAAGCGCCGGGCGCTGAAAGCAGAGAGATTCTGGGCAGGTGTGCGCTGTGCTGCGAGGTCACTCACCAGACGGCCGGTGGTGGCGCCAAGAGTGAGCCCGAGTTGGCCGTGGCCGAACGCCAGAATGGCGTTTTTCAGCCGTGGCGAGCGGTCGATGACCGGTTTGGTATCTGGCAGGAATGGGCGATAGCCGACACCGAACTCCATGCCTTGAGTGTTCAGTTGCGGGAGTACGCGGCGGGCCTTTTCCATGATGATTTCGGCACGTTTGAAGTTGGGCTGGGCATTGGGCGCAGCGAATTCGATGGTGCCTCCGATCTGCAGGCCGCGGGTCATCGGCGCGAAACAGAAACCGCCGTCGGCATAGATCACCGAGTGGCGGATCTCTACGCCCGGATGTGGCAGGACTGCCTGGTAGCCGGCAATGCCGGCGAGCGGGATGTGCACCCCGAGCGTGTCGAAAAACGCCCGCGCGCCGGTGCCGGCGGCAACCACCAGCAGGCTGGCAGGAACCTGGCTGCCGTCTTCCAGAGTCACGCCGGTGGCCAGGTCTTGATTATCGTCGATCTTCACCACGCGCTGACGTACACGGGTGCCGCCCTGGGCAATGAAACTTTCGGTCAAGGCCGCGATAAAGCCTTCGGTGTCGTTTACTGCGCGCCAGTCCGGAAACAGCAAACCGTGCTGGAACTTGCCGGCCAGAGCCGGCTCCAGATCACCTATTTCGCTGCCATCCAACTCCTCTGAGCGGAACCCCAGTTGCTTGCGTAGTGCCAGGTGGGGCCGCTCGTGGGCCAGGCCGGCCGGGGAGTCGAATACCTCGAGGATCGGCCTGTCGCCGAGCAGGGTCTTGTCCGGGCAGGCGTCAAGCAGGGGTGCATAGTCTTCATAGACATGCTGGGTCAGGCGCGCCATATCCTGGGCAATCTCGTTGATTTTGGCGGGCCGCGCACAGGCCAGAAAACGCATGAACCAAGGCAGAATGCCCGGCAGCGCACTGGGGCGCAGGGCAAGAGGGCCTTTCTGATCCAGTAGCCAGCCGGGGATCTTCATCAGGATGCCGGGCTTGGACAGTGGGATCACTTCGCTGACCGCCATCTGCCCGCAACTCCATTTGGCGGTACTGTCGCCGGGCGCGGCAGGGTCGATGAGGGTTACCCGATGGCCGTCGCGTTGCAGGTACAGCGCGCAGCAGACGCCGACGATGCCGCCGCCGATGACCACGGCCTGTTGCGATGAGGGGTGCGGGTTGTTCATGAGTGTGGCTCTTATCATCGGACCGGAGGACCTTGTGGGTGCGGTAAACCCGCTCCCACAAGGCATGCGTCGCCTGTTCGGGCTTTGCTCGCTGCAATTACCGCTGCGAAGCGTCGTAGACCTTGCGGAACTCGGCCTTTTCGTCATCGGTCAGCGGCAGCAGCGGGGCCCGTGCATTGCCGACCTTGAAACCGGCCAACTCGGCGCCGTACTTGACCTTCTGCACGAACTTGCCGCTTTCCAGGTTCGCCATGGCCGGGAACAGGCTGCGCATGATGGCCTGCGCGCCGCGGATATCGCCAGCGGTAAAGGCGTTGTGGAAGGCCACGACCTTCTCTGGGAAGATGTTCGCGGGGCCGCAGATCCAGCTGTCGGCGCCCCACAGGTAAAAGTCCAGGGCCTGGTCGTCGGAGCCGCACGATAGCTGGATGCCTTTGTGCTGTTCACCGATCTCGATGGCACGCAGCAGGTTGCCGCTGCTTTCCTTGATGCCAATGACACGCGGGTGGTCGTTGAGCGCCGCGACGACGCCCATGCCGACTTCGACGTTGGTACGCACCGGGTAGTTGTACAGCACCACGTTGATCTCCGGGAAGGTCTCGAGAATGGTGGTGTAGTGAGCCAGCAGTTCCTCTTGCGAGGGCAGCGCGTAGTAAGGCGGGGCGATCAGCAGGTTGCCGTAACCGGCGTCTACGGTCTGCTTGATCTGCTCCAGCACTTCACGGGTGCACGAGCCGTTGGCACCGGCGATCAGGGTGCCACGGTCGCCGACCACTTCCTTGACGGTTGCCAGGATCTGCCTGCGCTCACCGTTGGCCAGGGCGTAGTACTCACCGGTCGAACCCAACGGCACGAAGCCGCTGACGCCCGCTTTTAGCTGATGCTCGAGGATCGAGGCCAGGGTGTCATGATCGACGTTGCCGGCGGCGTTGAACGGTGTAACCAGGGCGGGCAGGATGCCATTCAGTTTCATGTTGTTCTCTCCTAGGGTAGGTGACATTCAGTAGGCATAGCGGCGCAGCAAGCGGCCTTCGACCACGCCGACCAGGCGGGTCAGCGGGAAGGCCACGAGGAAATAGATGACCGCCACCGCCGAGAGGAACTCGACCGGCCGAGCGGTGCTGTTGGAGATGTTCTGGCCGACGAACATCAGGTCGGCGACCCCCACCGAGGAGATCAGCGCGCTCTCCTTGAACAGGCTGACCACGTTCGACAGCAACGGTGGTACAGCGCGCAGCAGGGCCTGGGGGAACACTACGTACAGCACTTTGATCCGCGAGGTCAGGCCCAGCGCGGTGCAGGCGTCGTGCTGCTCGCTGGCGATCGACTTCAGCGCGCCGCGGAAGGTCTCGCTGGTGATCGCGCCCATGTACAAGGTCAGTGCGATCAGCACCGAGAGGTACGGCGGGATGTCCAGGCCGAACACCACCGGGAAGCAGAAGAATACCCAGAACAGCTGGATCAGCAGCGGCGTGCCGCGGAAAAACTCCACGTAGAGCATCAGCGGCAGGCGCACCAGCCTGAGCTTGACCTGGCGCAGCAGGCTGACCACAAAGCCGAGCAGGCTACCCAGCAAAGCGCACGCGGCGGTGAAGGCCAGCGTCAGGGCCAAGCCCTTGAGCAGCACCGGCCAATAGGCGAGGACTACGGAAAAGTCGAGTGGCATGTTGTTGTCCTCAGCGCTGCGCGGCCAGTTCCTGGCGCCGTTCAAACCACTGCACCAACTGCCCTACAGGCAGCGACATGGCGAAGTAGATGAGGGCGATCAGGGTGTAGGTTTCCAACGGGCGGTACGTCTCGGTGGCCAGGCTCTTGCCCACGTACATCAGGTCAGCGACGGCAACGATTGCCACCAGGGCGCTCTGCTGCAGCGTGCCGATGCCGTTGGTGATCAGCACCGGCAGGGCGCTGCGCAGCGACTGCGGCAAGATCACATAGACGGTGCGCTGCCATGCGCGCAGGCCCAGCGCGACGCAGGCATCGAGGTGCTCGCGCGGGACGGCCTGGACCCCGGCCCGGTAGGCCTCGGCGTTGAACGCCGTGAGGTTCAGGCCCAGGGCCAGGAAGCCCATGGTGATCGGGTCGACGAATACGTCGAACAGCATCGGCACGCAATAGAAGAACCAGACGATCTGCAGCAGTGCCGGGGTGCAGCGGAAAAACTCGATGAACAACTGCGCCGGCCAGCGGATGAAGAACCAGCGGCTCAGGGTCATCAGGCACAGCAGGAAACCACAAGTCAGGCCGATCAGGTTGGCCACCAGCGCAAGCTCGAGGGTCACTTTCAAGCCATCGAGCAGTGCCGGCAGGCTGCCGCTGAGAAAATGGAAATCGAATTGGTAGTTCATGCTGCTGCCCTCAATCGAAGTGCACGACCTTTTCCAGGAACTCGCGGGTGCGAGTTTCTCGCGGCTGGGTGAAGATCTGATCGGGGTGGCCTTGCTCGACGACCTTGCCTTCAGCGCAGAACACCACGCGAGTGGCGATGTGGCAGGCGAAATGCATGTCGTGGGTGACGATGATCATCGCCATCTTCTGCTCGGCCAACTGCATCATTACGTTCTGCACCTCGATGACCATTTCAGGGTCGAGTGCCGAGGTGACCTCATCGAACAGCATCAGGCGCGGCTCGAGCATCAGAGCGCGAGCGATCGCCACGCGTTGCTTCTGGCCGCCGGACAGCTGGCTTGGGTAAGCGTGCAGCTTGCTCTCCAGGCCCAGGCGAGCGAGATAGGCGCGGGCTTTTTCGGTGGCCTCGGCCTTGCTCAGGCCGTGCACCTTGACCGGCGCCAGGATCAGGTTGCCGAGCACCGACAAGTGCGGGAACAGCGTGTAGTGCTGGAAGACCATGC
This sequence comes from Pseudomonas sp. BP8, assembly GCF_017875955.1. Lineage (GTDB taxonomy): Bacteria > Pseudomonadota > Gammaproteobacteria > Pseudomonadales > Pseudomonadaceae > Aquipseudomonas. The sequence continues at coordinate 3,133,550 of NZ_JAGINK010000001.1, forward strand.
CAATCTGTTTGTGCAGCGTTTCATCGAGTGGCTTGCCCTGTTTACGCGCGCCGTCAATGTACGGCTTGCCCTGAAACTGGATGCTACCGCCCTGGATAGCCTCCAGGCCCATCAGCACCCTTAGCAGCGAACTCTTGCCGCTGCCGGATGGGCCAATGATGACCAGGCGATCATCGGCACGCATCGACAGGTTCATCCCGTCCATTACCACCAGCGCTTCGGAATAGGCTTTGCGCACGCCGCGCAGCTGGATGAAGGTGCCGCCTTGGCCTGAATCTGGGATGAGCGAATCCTGTGGCTGGGCAGCCACCAAACGAGGAGTGTTCATGACGGTCGTCTCCGTGAGCGGCCCTGGCCGGGCCCTCGGCAAGTCAGCAGGAGTTACTGGGCGTTGGCGTCAGCGAGCGCGTCGGCGCGCCGAGACATCAAGGCCATGCGGCTTTCGTCCGAGCCGGGCAAGTGGATCAAAGAGGGGGCCGCGACGGCCTGACCGCAACGTAGTACGCCAGCCTGTTGCACGCTTTGCCAGGTTTGCGTTTCGGCATGAGCCGTGGGGTGCAGCAGAAGCGCTAATGCGTTGGTGAGACAAGCTACGCCGCCAGTGATGGTGCGGGACAGGAACCGTGCCATTTTGAATCTCTCCGGTGATTGTTCTTGTAGGCAGAAGAGGTCGCAAAAAAGATCTAGGTATTTTTGTGCATGCTGAGATGTATGCAGCAATGCATTCAAGTTATTGCTAATTTGTGGAGAGTGTCAACACGCTCAGCGGATTTTTTTAAACGGGCATGGAATGGGCAGAGTTGCTGTGGTGGGGTTGCCGGGCTCTTCGCGGGGCACGCACGCCCCTGCAGGAATACCTGAAGCCTTAACCGATCGTGTAGGAGCGGGCTTACCCCGCGAAGAGGCCAGTACGCTCAACTTCACCACTGAGCCTGTTGACAGTCCCAGCGCTAATTTCTATTGTGAGTGCAGCATTGCACACAAGATAGCATGCAGATTTTCCGCTTACCTTCCTGCCAAAAAACAATGATTATCAGTGAGGTCAACCATGTCCCGTCCGTGCTCGTTTTCCCTTAAAAGTTTCTTTGTCAGCGCAAGCCTGTGTGGCGCGCTGTTTGCTCATTGCACCGCTCAGGCAGCCGAGACTTCGATATGGCAGGAGGTGCAGCAGGCGGGAGAGCTGCGCTGCGGCGCAGCCGTAGCAGCGCCGTACGTGATGCGTGATGCCAGGACCGGCGATTACAGTGGCTATTTCGTCGACCTGTGCCGCGACTTCGGCGAGAAGGTTCTGAAGGTCAAGGTGTCGTTCGTCGATACCAACTGGGACAACCTGGTGGCCGGCTTGCAGAGCAGCAAGTGGGACCTGGCCATGGCCCTCAACCAGACGCCGGAGCGTGCATTGGCGGTGGCATTCACGGTCCCTGCGACCGACTATCAGGTGTCGCTGTTGGTTAACAGAAACAACCCGAAAATGGCCGACGTGAGTGACGACATTGCCGCCCTCGACAAGCCCGAGGTGACCTTCGCCGTCATGTCTGGCACGGCCCAGGACAAGGCTATTTCGTCGGTGGTGCGCAAGGGCAAGATCATGCGCCTGCCAGGCATGGATGAGGCGCGTCTGGCGGTGATGTCCAAGCGCGCTGATGTCCTTGTCGATGCCAGCGATACCAATCACCTGTTCGCCTTGGCCAACCCAGACTGGACCCGCGAGATCCTGCCCAAGCCGGCCTTGGCCAAACAGGGCGTGGCGTTCGGTGTGCGCCGGGACATTTCTGCAGCCGATCTGGAAGTGCTGAATATCTACCTGCGCCAGCGTCGCGACACCGGTGAGATCCAGCAACTGGTCGACAAGGCGTCGCTTGCGGCCAACACCGCCAAGTAACCCGTGCAACTCCGCCGCACGCCGCGGGTCGGCAGGCGGCATCCCCTCCATGTGAAACCAAGGTGATCGCAGATGAATGACTCGAAACGCCCTCTGGATGGGCAGACTGTTCTGGTAACGGGCGGCTCTGGTGGAATCGGCGCCGCGATCGTGCAGCAGCTGGCGGCCGAAGGCGCCCGTCCGCTGATTCACTACAGTCGCGATGCGCAGGGAGCGCAGCAGGTGCTGCAGCGCATCGGCGGTAACGGCTGGATCGTGCAGGCCGACCTGTGTGAGGACAGCGGACCCGAACAGCTGTGGCGAGCGGCACTGGAACTGAGCGGCGGTCGTATCCATGGCTTGATCAACAATGCCGGCATCCGTAGCGAGATCCCGCTGGACGTGCCGTCTGCCGAATGGCGTGCAGCATGGCGCAGAGAGTTCCAGGTTAATTTTTTCGCTGCGGCGGATCTGTGCCGGGAAGCTGTCGCGCATTTTCGCTCCTACGGTGGCGGGCGGATCATCAACATGGCCAGCCGCGCGGCGCAACGGGGCTACGCGGTTGATGCCTTGCCTTATGGGGCGAGCAAGGCCGCCTTGATCAACCTGACCAAATCGCTTGCACGTAGCGTGGCGGGCGAGGGTGTTGTTGCCGTGGCCATTGCCCCGGGTTGGGTGCGTACCGATATGGCCGAGCAATTCATCGCCGAGCACGGCGAGGCAGCGGCGGTGTCCGACATTCCGTTAGGGCGGATGGCAAGCGCGGCAGAGATCGCCGAGTTGGTGGCGTTCACGCTGCGGCCGTCGCAAGCTTCGCTTAACGGGGCGACGCTGGACGTGAATGGCGGTAGCTATATCCGGTAGTTGTTGAGCACTCAACCCGCCATGAAGTCCTTGGGTGGCGGGGTCAGTTCACTCAGGAGGTTCTTCAAACCATCACCCCACTGCCTGCGAATCTCGCTGTAATAGGGGTCGTCATGATGAATACGAACCGGCGCCCTGGCGTTCAAGCGGTCTTTGCCATACACCAGCAGATCCAACGGCATGCCCACCGAAAGATTGCTGCGAATGGTCGAGTCGAACGAGATCAGCCCGCAGCGCAGGGCCTCGTCCAAGGCAGTATGGTAGGTGAGATTACGGTCGAGTATCGGCCTGCCGTACTTGCTTTCGCCCAGTTGCAGAAAGGGCGTGTCTGGCGTGGCCTGAAAGAAGTTGCCCTGTGCGTAGACGTTGTAGATACCCATGGGCCCGCCCGCGATCTGCCCGCCCACCATCAACGAGCAGCTCAGGTCGATCTGGGCGGTCAGCCTGCTGCGGTCGCGGGTGATGACTTCGCGCAGGGTTTCAGCCACCAGTGCCGTTGCATCGTACAGCGTGCCGACGTTCAGCAGATGAGTACCAGGGCCCCGCGTACGTTGCTCGAGCAGGTTGACCACCGATTGCGAGGTGGCGAGGTTGCCGGCAGTCTGCAGAACGATCAGCCGATCGCCCGGCACGCGGAAAACGAACATCTTGCGAAAGATGGAGATCTGGTCGATGCCTGCATTGGTGCGTGAGTCACTGATGAACACCAGCCCGTCCGCCAAATGCATAGCGACGCAGTACGTCATGCTGCCTACCTTGTTTTCTGAATGGATGGACCCGCCGCGCACGACACGGCAAGCCCGCTTGGCGGGTGCCCCGGTGAATTACTGACGCTGCACGTGGACGCTTGCCTGCATGGATTCGACCCCACCCCCGCGGCGTACGCCCCTGACCGGGCAGGCATCGAGGTAGTCCAGGCCGACCGCCAGTTTCAAGTGCCGCTCGGGCCGGGTGAGGCGGTTGGTGACGTCGAAGCTGTACCAGGCATCATCGATCCATGCTTCGGCCCAGGCGTGACTGGCCAGGTGATTTTCGTCTTCGGTGCACAGGTAGCCGGAGACGTAGCGCGCGGGGATCCCCAGGCTGCGCGCGCAGGCCAGGAACGCGTGAGTATGGTCCTGACAGACACCGGCAGCGCCGACAAACGCCTCGATGGCGGTTGTGCCCACCGAGGTCGCCCCAGGGCTGTACGGCATATGGTCGGCTAGGCCTTGCATCAATGCGGTGAGCGCGTCGCGGTCGCGGTGTTCGCCACAGTGCTGGAGGGCAAAGGCCTTGAGCGCGTCGCTGGCCTGGGTGAGATGGCTGCTGCGCAGAAACGGCAGGGGTGACTTGCTGCCGGCTTCGTGTTCGCAATCCGGGTCGATCTCCACCTGGCCACTGGCGGTAAGGGCCAGGTGGCCATGGGGTTTGTCCAGGGTCAGGACATGGAGGATGTTGCCGTACGGGTCGATCTGGCTCTTCACTCGGCAGGGCAGGTCCAGTTGCCATTCGAGGATGCGTTGGCGCTCGCTGCTGCGCGGTGTCAATCGCAGTAACTGGATGCTGTTGCAGACATCACTGGCATAGCTGTAGGTGGTGTCGTGGCGGATGGACAGTTTCATACGACCTCCAGATAGGAGTTATGGACGGTCTGGCCCAGTTGGTGGATACGGCCGATGAAGTCGGTCAGCCACAGGTGCAGCCCGGCTTCGAGAATCTCGTCGATGGCGGTGTAGCGCAGTCGCGCGTTGAGCTCGGCGGCCATCCGTTGCGCGGCGCGCCCGGTAGTGCCGGGCAGGCCGGCAAGGATCTGGTCGAGCTCGTCAATGCAGGCATGCAACGAGCGCGGCACGTCGACCCGCAGCAACAACAGCTCGGACACCGGGCGCGCGCTGGGGGCGTTGCGGTAGATCTCGTTGAACGCTTCGTAAGAGGTCAGCGCGCGCAACAGGGCGCTCCACTGGTAATAGCCGCGGGCAGAATCGTCGCTGACCTCCTCGGAGGTTTCGCCGAACATTTCATAGCGGGCATCGAGCAGACGCAGGGTGTTGTCCGCCCGCTCGAGAAAGGTTCCCAGGCGAATGAAACTGTAGGCGTCGTTGCGCATGATGGTGCCGGAGGTCGCGCCGCGGAACAGGTGCGAGCGTTCCTTGACCCAGTCGCAGAACTGGCTGATGCCATAGCGGCCAAGGCCGTTACTGGCGATTTTGCGCATCTCGATCCAGGTGGCGTTGATGTTTTCCCACATGTCGGCGGTGATCCGTCCGCGCACTGCGTGGGCGTTGGTGCGGGCCGCCTGCAGGCAACAGTAGATACTGCTCGGGTTGGTCGCATCGAGGGCGAAGAAGTGCAGCATGCGCTCGGTATCCAACTCGGTGTGGCGGTCGATGTAGCTGTCCAGCGTCCCGGATGCCAGCAGCGACATTGCCAGCTCGGCGTGCCCATCCGAGCGCCCGGCCTGGGGCATCAGCGACAGCGAGTAGCTGACCTCGAGCATGCGTGCGAGGTTTTCGGCACGCTCCAGGTAGCGCGACATCCAGTACAGATCGGAAGCGGTTCTCGAAAGCATGTTCAGTCCTCCACCACCCAGGTGTCCTTGGTACCGCCGCCTTGCGACGAGTTGACCACCAATGAGCCTTCCTGCAGCGCAACGCGAGTCAGGCCACCGGGCACCAGGCGGGTTTCACTGCCTGACAACACGAATGGCCGCAGGTCGATGTGACGCGGGGCGATGCCGCTGTCGACAAAGGTCGGGCAAGTGGACAGGCACAGCGTGGGCTGGGCGATGTAGGCGTGTGGACGGGCCTTGATGCGGGCGCGAAAATCCTCGATTTGCGCGGCTGTGGCGGCAGGCCCGACCAGCATGCCATAGCCACCGGAGCCCTGAGTTTCCTTGACCACCAGCTCGGGCAGGTGCGCCAGGACGTGAGACAGGTCCTGCGGCTTGCGGCATTGCCAGGTGGGCACGTTCTTCAGGATTGGCTCCTCGCTCAGGTAGAAACGGATCATCTCGTCAACGTAGGGGTAGATCGACTTGTCGTCGGCAACGCCGGTGCCCACCGCATTGGCCAGGACCACGTTGCCGGCGCGGTACACGGAGATCAGCCCCGGCACGCCCAGCATCGAGTCAGGGCTGAACGACAGCGGGTCGAGGTACTCGTCGTCCAGGCGGCGGTAGATCACATCGACCTGCTGCGGGCCGGCGGTGGTGCGCATGTACAGGTGGTCATCACGCACGAACAGGTCTGCGCCTTCGACCAGTTCGATGCCCATCTCCCGCGCCAGGAAGGCATGCTCGAAGTAGGCGCTGTTGAACCGGCCCGGGGTAAGGACCACGGCGGTGGGGTTGTCCATTGGGCTGGCGCTCTTGAGCGTGTCCAGCAGCAGGTTGGGGTAGTGGTCGATAGGTGCGATGCGTTGGGCGGCGAACAGCTCGGGGAACAACCGCATCATCATCTTGCGGTCTTCAAGCATGTAGCTGACGCCACTGGGCGTGCGCAAATTATCTTCCAGCACGTAGTAGGTGCCGTCGCTGTCACGCACCAGGTCGACCCCGGCGATGTGGGCATACAGCCCCCGGTGCAGGTGCAGGCCCTGCATCGCGACCTGGTAACCCTCGTTGGCCAGCACCTGTTCTGGCGGAATGATGCCGGCCTTGAGAATGCGCTGGTCGTGGTAGATGTCCTGCAGGAACAGGTTCAATGCCTGGACGCGCTGGATACAACCGCGCTCGACCATACGCCATTCACTGGCGCGGATACTGCGCGGGATGATGTCGAAGGGGATCAGCCGCTCGGTGTCTTGCTGGTCACCGTACAAGGTGAAGGTAATGCCGGCACGGTGAAACAGCAGGTCGGCTTCGTGCCGACGTTGCTCCAACAGTTCCAGTGGAGTGTTCGCCAGCCAGCGGGCGAATTCCTGATAGTGGGGGCGGCAACTTCCGTTTGCCTCATACATTTCATTGAAAAAAGCCCGGGACATACCCACTCCTTGCCACGACTCGACGGCAGTTCTGTTGCACACGTGAAGGGCGTGTTGCAATGACAATGCCGGAACGGGCAGGGCAGGCCAGGGACAATGAAAAATGGCAATTAAAAAGCGCTTTGGCAGCAAAAAGCGGGTGATTTAAAGCGATTCGATACTGATTCGTTCAAGTCAGGCGCGGCGGGCTCCTCCTGGCCAGGCGCCACGGTGCTTCAAACCGGTGCATGATCGCAGGGGCGATCGATGTTGAACCAAATAAGGGCGGGGCGATGGTGGGCGTGTACTGTTCTGCAGCCCCTTTCGCGACACAAGGCTCAAACTGGGCGTACAAGTCTTCTAATCTTCTGATGAGACTAAAACCTATACATTATTTGAATTTATCTGTACAAGAAACTAATCTTGTATAAGATTTGTTCATTGCCTGGGTTTGTCATGGCGCACTGTGCTCGTTGGACTTGCCTCTTGCTACTACTGACAGTACTGCCTGCAGTCGCTGCCGATTGGCGTGCGGCGTTACCCACTGCACAGCGTCTAGGGGATGGTGACTTCACCTGGCTCGGCATGCGCCTGTACACCGCGAGGCTGTGGACTGCCGGTCCGGCTCAGGACTGGAACCAGCCATTCGCCCTGGAGCTTCTCTACCATCGAAAATTGTCTCGGGACACCCTGGTGCAGGCCAGTCTCGAGGAGATGCGTCGTCTGAGCGCAGGCACGGTAAGCGCGCAGCGCCTTGCTGAATGGACTGAGGCGATGGCCGAGGCCTTCGTTGATGTTCGCCCCGGGACGCGCATCGCTGCGCTGTACCTGCCAGGTCAGGGCAGCCGTTTCTATGTCGACGGCACACTCAGGCGAGAAATTGCTGACCCGGACTTCGCCCGGATGTTCTTCGCGATCTGGCTCGATCCGCACGCCAGGGACCCGCAACTGCGCCAGCGCCTGCTCGGCCTGGCGGGCAATGACTGAGGAGCTGGAACATGTACAAAGCGCTATTGCTGGTTTGCTGCCTGTTACTCGGCAGTTGTGGCAATGTCGGCGTCGAGCACTACGCCGGCGAAAAGCCAAATCTTGACCTGGCGGCGTTCTTTTCGCGGCCAGTCGAGGCCTGGGGCATGTTTCAGAAGCGTTCAGGTGAGGTGGTCAAGCGCTTCCATGTTCGCATCGACAGCCATCGAGACGGTGAGCGGCTGATTCTCAACGAGCATTTTGTCTACAGCGACGGCACCCTTCAGCAACGTACCTGGACCCTCGTCCCGGCCGGCCCTGGCCGCTGGCGAGGGACCGCCGGGGACGTGATCGGTGAAGCGCAGGGGCAAGTGGCGGGTAACGCCTTGCACTGGCGTTACACGCTTGATCTGCCGGTGGATGGTCGCCATTGGCAGGTGGAGATGGACGACTGGATGTACCTGATGGATGAAGACACTCTCATCAACCGCACGAGCATGCGCAAACTGGGCGTGGAGATCGGTCAGATCACCCTGTTCTTTCGCCGCCTGCCGGAGGTCACACCATGAACCTGCACAACCTCACCAAACTGGCTGCGGCCGGCGAAGTCAAAGAGCTTGAACTGCTGTCGCTTGAGGGTGGCTTTTACGTCCTGCGGGCACTCACCGCTGCCGGGCCGGTCACCCTCAGCGATGATCACAACCAGGCCGTTCGTTTGCGCTCTACAACCGAGCTGCGTGATCTGCTGGCTGATATGCCACCTTTGCCGTGCATGCTGGTGCAGCAAGTGGTACATGATGAGATGTGCGGCCAGCGCGACGGCCCTGTTGCGCCACTGCGGGTACCGCTGACGCTGGCCGTCCAGTGGTAGCTGGGGCAGGCGGTTAGCGCCACGCCGCCAGACGTACGAGCAGGGGCAAGGCTAACGCCCAGACTGGCATCAATAGCAGCGCTGTTTGCATGTCCCCTAGAGGCAAGCTGACATCTGCCAGCCTGGCACCGCCCAGGTAAGCCAATGGGCCGCCAATTGGCCCTAGCAACGCGCCGCGCCACATGGGGCTGCCGGTCCAGGCCAGGCTGTGACGCAGACCGCTGGCCAGTACCAGCCACAGCAATGCCAGCCACAGCGGCAGCGGCCACGTGGCGAAATTGAACACGCCGAGCATCCCCAGCAGGCTATCCAGCACGCAACCGGCCAGCGCAGCGCGCAGCAGCGCCATGGCTTCATTCCTGGCATCCGGGCATAGCCGCAGGTGCAGCGCCAGGCCTGGCGGCACCAACAGTAACAGCCAGGGTGTTTGTGCCCCTAGCACGCACACCCACCAGCCAGCCTGTAACCAGAGGGCATTGGCGATCAGCCAGCGGCGACCCATGTTGGTTCACTGCCCGGGCAACGGCGCACGCCGTGCCTGGGGCGCTGCCAATAGCAGTTGTGCTACGCCGATAGCCCGTTCCTCGAAGCCGCCCTGGCAATAGCACAGGTAGAACTCCCATAAGCGTTGGAAGGTATCGTCGTAGCCCAGCGTCGTCAGTGCGCTGCGTGCCTGGCGCAGATTGTCGCGCCAATGGCGCAGGGTGCGAGCGTAGTCCTGGCCGAAGTCTTCCAGGTGCACGAGGTTGAGCGGGGTCTGGCGGCTGGCGGTGTCGAGCAGCACGCTCAACGAGGGCAGGGCGCCGCCTGGGAAGATGTAACGCTGGATGAAGTCTACCGAGCGCCGCGCGTAGCTGTAGCGCTGGTCGCGGATGGTAATCGCCTGTATCAGCATGAGCCCATCGGGTTTGAGCAGTGAGGCACACTGGCGGAAGTACACCGGCAGGTAGCGGTGGCCGACCGCCTCGATCATCTCGATCGACACCAGCTTGTCGAATGTGCCCTTGAGGTCGCGGTAGTCCTCGCGCAGTACTGTCACGCGCTGCTCCAGCCCCAAGCTGCGCACGCGCTGCAGGGTATGGGTGTACTGTGCTTCGGACAGCGTGGTGGTGGTCACCCGGCAACCATGGCGCGTGGCGGCGTGGATGGCCAGGCTGCCCCAGCCGCAGCCAATCTCCAGCAGGTGATCAGCAGGGCTCAGTTCGAGCTTCTGGCAAATGCGCTCCAGCTTGTTCAACTGGGCCTGCTCCAGGGTTTGCTCGGCGTGTTCGAACTGCGCGGCCGAATACATCATGGTCGGGTCGAGCAGCCGCTCGAACAGCGCATTGCCCAGGTCATAGTGGGCGAGGATATTGCGTCGAGCGCCGTCTTTGCTGTTCTGGTTAAACCGGTGCAGCAGCTTCAATGCTGGGCGGGCCAGACGCGCCAGGCCGCCCTCAAGGGCATCGAGTACATCGAGGTTGGCGACGAACAGGCGAGTCACTGCGGCCAGATCCGGGCTGTGCCAGTAGCCATGGATATACGCTTCACCCGCGCCGATCGAGCCGCTGCCGGCGATCAGGCCCCAGGTTGCGTCATCGAGGATGGCCACTTCGGCCTGCAACGGGCTGCTGCTATCGCCGAAACTCCACTGCTGGCCCTTGCTCAGCAGCCGCAGATGGCCGTGGCGCAGCTTGCCCAGTTGGGCAAGCACGGCGCTGCGTGCCAACCCGCCGAGCAGAGGCGCCAGGCCTGCCGATTTGCTAACGCTCAGGGTGGGATTGGACATGATCAGGATCCTTGCTGGGTTGGCCGAGCGCCAGGTCGCCCTGGCTGACAGTGTGGTTATGGATGGGGGTGCGCTTGAACAGCAGGCGCAGGGCTTGCCAATAGATGGCCGAGACCGTTCGCAGGCTCATCCAGGGGAAGGCCAGGATGTAGCGATGCAGCGCGGCTCTATCCAGCGGCTGGCGGTGCAGCGCGAGGTCGGCCTCAAATACCTTGTGCGTGCCTTGCCAGTTCTGCATGTGGATGTGTATCTGCTTTGCGTCCAGGCAGAATCGCAAGCGGTACTCCATGTCCAGTGGCATGAACGGCGACACATGGAAGGCCTTGGCCACGGCGAACGGTGCTGCCAGGCTGCCCTGCACCGGCAGTACATAGTGAAAACGCTCACGCCATGGCGTGTTGCGGACCTCGAGCAGAATCGCCGTCAGCTCGCCGTCGCGGTCATGGCAGAAATAGAAACTCACCGGGTTGAACGACAGCCCCCAGCAGCGCAGTTGCGTGAGCAGGTGCACTGGGCCCTCGGGCACGTGCCCCGTGGCCTGGCCAACCAGCAAGCGCGCGGCTTGGGCCAGCGTCTCGCCGTTGCCGGTCAGCGCCGGCAGGTAGTCGGTTTCGCGCCAGCTCAGCGGTGCCAGGCGCGCGCGCCGCAGCCAGCGCGACAGACGCAGTAGCCAAGGTTGTTCGTCCAGATCCAGGTAGAACATGCCGATCCGGTAACGGAAAGCATGCAGCCGCGGCGTCAGGCGCCGGTGGCTGATCCAGCCCAGGCACAGGCTGCTGTTCACAGTTGCTCGCCAAAGTGCTGCGCCACCTGCAGCGCACTGACCACCCCATCTTCGTGAAAACCATTGCCCCAATAGGCGCCACAGAAGTAACTGTGCTGTTGCCCCTGCAGCTCAGCCTGACGCGCCTGGGCAGCGGTTGCAGCAAGGCTGTATTGCGGATGGGCGTACTGGAAGCGGGCGAGGATCTGCGCCGGGTCCACCAGCGGGGTCTGGTTGAGGCTGACACAGAAGGTCGCCGACGACTCGATACCTTGCAGGATGTTCATGTTGTAGGTCAGCGCCGCCGGGGCCTGTTCGGCGCCACCGAGGCGGTAGTTCCAGCTGGCCCAGGCCTTTCGGCGGCGTGGCAGCAAGCGGCTGTCGGTGTGCAGCACCACGTCATTGTTGGCGTAGGTAATGGCGCTTAACACGGACCGTTCCTGCACGCTGGGGGCTTCCAGCAGGGCCAAGGCCTGGTCGCTATGGCAGGCAAACACCACCGTGTCGAAGCGTTCGCTGCCGGCAGTGCTGACCAGCGATACGCCGCCCTCGTCGCGGCTGACCCGGTGCACCTTGCAGTTCAGCCGGATGCGTTCGGCAAACGGCCGGCACAGCGGCTCTATATAGCTGCGCGAGCCACCTTGGATGACCCGCCATTGCGGACGGTGGTTTACCGACAGCAACCCGTGGTTGCGGCAAAAACGCACAAAGAACTGCAGGGGAAAACCGAGCATGTCGGCGCGGGACATCGACCAGATCGCCGAGCCCATCGGGACGATGTAGTGCTCGATGAAGCGCTGCCCATAACCCTGCGCTTGCAGGTAGGCGCCGAGGGTGGTGGCTGCATCGATACGCTGGTTGTCCAGGTCGGCAGGCGCCTGGCGGTTGAAACGCAGGATCTCCCGCAGCATGTTCCAGAACCCCGCTGACAATAGGTTGCTGCGTTGCGCAAACAGGGTGTTCAGGGTGTGCCCGTTGTATTCCAGGCCACTGAGCGGGTCATGCACCGAGAAGCTCATCTGCGTCGGCCGTGAGGCAACCTTGAGCTGGTCAAGCAAACGGATGAAGTGCGGGTAGGTCCAGTCGTTGAAAACGATGAACCCGGTGTCTATCGCATGGCGTTCGCCGCGCCAGTCGATATCGACGGTATGCGTGTGGCCGCCGATCCAATCCGCGGCCTCGAACACCGTGATCTCGTGTTTGCGTGACAGCAAGTGGGCGCAGGTCAAGCCTGCGATACCACTGCCGATGATCGCTATGCGCATGAAGCTCATTCCTTTTCTTTGCGTTGCAGTCGCCGACCCAGTGCCAGGCGCACGCGTGCTGGCAATAGCCCGAGCAGTCGCAATACCAGGATGAACGGGCCGGGGAAGTTGATTTCCAGGGGGCGGCGGGGCAGGCGGCTGGCGATATGCATGGCTGCGCGCTGCGCGGTCCACAGCTGTGGCATGGGGAAGTCGTTGCGACGGGTCAAGGGCGTATCGACGAAACCAGGGCTGACCAAGGTGACATCAATGCCTTCCTTGACCAGGTCGATTCGTTGCGATTCGACCAGGTAACGCACGGCGGCCTTGGACGCGCCATAGGCACCTGCACGCGGCAAGGCCAACCAGCTCACCGAGCTGCCCACAACCACCAAGTGCGGTCGCTGGCCCTCTCGAAGCAGCGGTAAGGCTGCGGCCAGGCAATAGCTGACCCCTAGCACATTGGTGCGCAACACACGCTCGACCAAGGCTGGATCGAACTGCCCTGGCTCAAGGTACTCGCAGGTGCCTGCGTTAAGGATCACCGTGTCGAGCGCACCCCAGGCGAGCTGGATCTGCGCTGCCATCCTGGCGACCTGCTCCGGGTTATCGACATTGCCAATCACCAGTAACGTCTGCTCTGGAAACCGCTCGGCCAAGGGGACAAGGCGCTCGCTTTGGCGACCGCCCAAGGCGACCTGATGGCCTTGTTCCAGCAGACATTGGGCGAGCGCCGCGCCGATACCGCTACTGGCGCCAGTCAGCCAGTAGCGGCTCATGCCAGTCTGCCTTTGAGCCAGCGAATCGCGCTGCCCATGATCGGCATGTGCTCATACAGCAGCGCGCCCGCGTCGAAATAGTCCTGGTGAAAATAGACCCGTTCGCGCCACTGCAAGTGGCTGCATCCTTGCACAGTGATCGGTTGGCCGCGGGCCATGCGCGGATGGCGAAAATGCAGGGTCCAGCGCAGGTAGCCCTCGCCTGGGCGCACCTCGTCGGCACCGGTGAAGGCATACTGAATATCGTGGGCGTTGGCGTACAACTGGGCAAAGTAGGCCTGCAGGGCAGGCAGCCCTTGAATCTGATGCAGTGGATCGCGAAAGCTCACATCTTCGCTGTACAGCTTTTCCAATGTATCGAGACTGGCTGCATCGAGGCTGGCAAAGCGCTCGGCGAATTGCTGCAGGTAGGCTGACATGCGCGGCTCCAGGCAACCCTGTACAACAGTGATTTGTTGTATAGGTATAGCTGAAGCCTACGGCTATATCTGTACAAGTCAACGATCTTGTACAGATTTATTTGAGCAGGGTGGTCTCGAGGATGTCTCCAGCGTCACGCTCAACTGCGGCCCACAGATCCACGCTGTACAGGTGGAGATCAACTCGGCGTGAGTCGCATGCACCAGAACGTTGTGCTCATACGTCACGAAACCTCCGCAACCTGGCAAAGCCCCATCATCACGCACGAAACAATCGTGGCTATGCATGAAGTTTGAGGAAGGCTTCCAGGCGATCAAGGAAGATTCGCACCCGATGAGGAACATGCTGTCTGCTGGGCAGCAGCGCAGTGATGTAAAGCTCCTCGGGGCAGGCGTCTTTGAGTTCTATCAATTGAAGATCACCCGAAGCCAGGTCATCGCGCACGTCCCAGTAAGTGAGCATTGACAACCCCAAGCCCTGTTTACTCGCCGAGCGCACTGCCTCAACACTGTTGGCGGAGAAGCTACCTTCAGCGCGGACGGTAATAGGCTCACCTCCCCGCAGAAAGGGCCAGTAGGGCATGCTGTGCAAGGCAATGCAGCGATGTCTGGAAAGATCGTTCAGCGTCTCTGGCAGTCCGTTCTCTTGCAGATAAATAGAGCTTGCACACAGTACTCGCGGATTGGGCGCTAGCGACCTTGCTACAAGAGCAGAGTCACGCAGGGTGGCAATGCGAATTGCGACATCGATGCCGAGCCCCGCGATGTCCACGATACTGTCAGAGAGGGTTATATCGACCTTCAGGGCCGGATGCTCATCAAGCAGACTGGGAACCAAAGGCATGATCACGGATTGACCGAACACGGTCGGTGCAGTGACCTTGAGAACCCCGCTGGCAGTTCCTGCACGGCTTTTCAGCGTAACTCTGGCCGACTCGCTCGCCTCTAGCAGTGTGGAGGCATAGGGCAAAAATGCCTCACCCTCAGGCGTCAATGCAACGGAGCGTGTTGTTCGATGGACCAAGCGCACATCCAGCTCTCGCTCCAAGGATGCGAGGCGTCTCGAGACTGCCATAGGGGTTAACCCAAGGCGCCGCGCCACCGCAGATAGGCTACCCCCCTCAGCGATCGCGATGAATACTTCGACGTCCGGTATGTACATCAGTGTAACCACATTCGTTAAGCAGCCTTATCATTCCAGCTGGGTTCCAAAAGCGCGCCGTAGTACCTATCGTCAATCAAATAAGCCATAACGGCAAAATGTGTTGGATGAGGACTCACGGAATGCCCAGCTACCAAGACCAGATTTTAACTCCTTATGATATTAAACACCTGAAACTCAAAAACCGCCTCGCGGTGGCCCCGATGACGCGCGTCAGTGCAACGGTGGATGGCCTTGCTACATCGGAGATGGCCCAGTACTACGAGCGCTTCGCCAAGGGAGGCTTCGGCCTGATCTTCTCCGAGGGTTTGTATACCGACCAAAAACATTCACAGGGTTACCCCTTCCAACCTGGCATTAGTGAGGTCCGTCAGGCTGGAGCTTGGCGTCCAGTGATCGAGCGCATTCATGCACAGCGCAGCGTCATCTTTGCGCAGGTCATGCATGCCGGAGCGCTTAGTCAAGGCAACCGCTTCGTAGACACCGCACTGGCACCCTCGGATGTTCGTCCTAAAGGTAGTCAAATGAAGTTCTACTACGGGCACGGCCCGTATCGGGTCCCACAAGTGATGTCTGACGAAAGCATTGCTGATGCGATCAACGGCTTCGTTAGCGCTTCTGAGCTTGCGCTGAACGTGGCAGGGTTCGATGGCCTGGAAATCCATGGTGCCAACGGCTACTTGCTGGACCAGTTCCTGACCGACTACTCAAATCAGCGTACGGACAAATGGGGCGGAGATGTAAGTGCGCGAATAGGGTTAACGCTAGAGGTGATCAAGGCCGTCAAGGCTGCGGTGGGAGGCAAAGCACCTGTTGGTGTGCGAATCTCCCAAGGCAAGGTGAATGACTTCGAGCACAAGTGGCCAGAGCGTGAGGGTGCTGCTGAAGTTATTTTCGGCAGCCTCGATCAAGCCGGAATAGACTTCATTCATGTCACTGAATACGAAGCGTGGAAGCCGGCGTTCGAAGGATGCAGTGAAACGCTCGTCGAACTGGCTAACCGATATGCTCCCAACGCGACGATCATTGCCAATGGTGGTCTGCATGTTTCCGAGCATGCTGCTGAGGTGGTTCGCAGTGGCGCGGATATCATTTCCATCGGCAAGTCTGCCCTCGCCAATCCAGATCTGCCCAACCGCCTGAAAAGCCAAACACCCCTGGCAGACTTCGATGGGTCCATCCTGAATCCGATTGCCAACATCAAAGACTGCGAGCTTGCTCTCGGCTACTGAACGCGCTCAGTCGGATTTGCCTCTTCACCCTACCTCAATGATTGTACGATCCGGCGGCTCATTAGCTGCCGGTACGCTTGAGTGTGCGTCAAAGCCCCTTCGTTTCTGGCTGCGGCAGTTCAAGTCTCAAGAACCAGAGGCGTTGACTGCTGCCAGTTGGCGGCGCAACTCGGCGATTTCCGCCTCCAGCTCGCGAACCTTCTCCTCGGCGGACACTTGTGCCGTGACGTCGCGCTGGATGCCGATGTAATACGTGAGCTGGTCAGCTTCGTTGCGCACAGGCGTGATGGACAATTCGTTCCAGAACAGGCTGCCATCCTTGCGATAGTTGCGCAGTACCTGGCAGCAGGGGCGGCCTTCGCGGATCGCCTCGCGGATGGCTGCAACGCCCGGTTGGTCATGGTCCTGCCCCTGGAGAAAGCGGCAGTCCTGATAGAGTATGTCGTCTGCGCTGTAGCCGGTCAGGCGCTCGAACGCGGGGTTGGCATAGATGAGGATGCTGTCGGTGTCTTCCTGCTCGGCGACGACGATGCCATCGTTGGAGTTTTCGACCATCAGTTGCAGAAGTTTTGCATTGATCATGTAGCTCACCCGCAGAAATCTCGTATGCCGTGTGCGTAGCGCAGACGCTGTGGAGCAAGCGCCGACGCGGTTCGCTACATGATGACCTACGGATGCTCGCCGCAAAAGATGTGTATCGGTTTAGAATGCATCATTCCCTCTCAACGAAACCCTGCAATGATCGAAGCCCCATCACCCGACCTCCTGCCCATGCGTGATGTGGTCAGCCTGACCGGCATAAACCCGGTGACCTTGCGTGCCTGGGAGCGTCGCCATGGCCTGATCCGCCCGCAGCGCACCGACGGTGGTCATCGCCTGTACACCACCGAGGATGTTCAGCGGATACGCGACATCCTGCGCTGGACCGGCAATGGCTTGCCAATCAGCAAGGTCGGAGAAATGCTCGCAGGCCAGCGCGAAGTGCCCGCGGCGCAGGACGATGCCTTTCACGATTGGCGAGCGGCGGTGTTGCGTGCCACCAAGGCGTTTGATGGGCAGGCGTTGGAAGGCATTCATGGCCAGCTGTTCACACTCTTTCCCAAAGCGACGGTCATGCGTGAAGCGCTGATGCCCGTTTGGCGCGAGCTGGCTGTGGGCAGTGCATTCGGTGAGCGCAGCCAATGGCTATTTCTCGATACTTTCCTGCGCACCCGCCTGCTGCTGCGCCTGCAGATGAACCAGGCTGAGGCGCCGCGCGTGCTGCTGGCCGGCACCGAGGGGCACGCAGAATTGCAACTGCTATGCACCGGCCTGCTGTTGACCAGTGAGCAGCAGCGCATCGAGGTGCTCGGCTGTGGCCAGCCACTGGAAGAGCTCGCCCTGCTGTGCGCCGCCACCCAACCTGCGGCGTTGGTGATTGCAGTGCAGGCGCCCGTCAGCACCGCGCTGGTCAAGCGCTTGCGATCATTGCAGATGGACATTGCGTGTCCGCTGGCCCTGATCGGTGAGGGCCTCGCCGACTTACAGACAGCGTTGCAGGGCAGTGCGCTGTGTCTGCTGGATTCGCAGGGCGCTGACGTTGCGCAGATGCTCAACGCCTTGCTCAGAGGCGCTTTGGACTTTTAACGTGCGCAGCTGCCAACGCAAAGACGCTGTCGAGCGGAACATCCGTTTTTATTGGTAACAAGTATGGGTTTGAGCTCTAATTACCCTTTACCACCTTCCAATCGGCGATCTTGATGGCTTACCCGTCTGACTTTTCCCACGACATCAGCACGGTCGCCAAAATTGATGCCGTGCCACTCATTCTCAATATGGTGAAGCATGTCACCGGCATGCGTTTTGCGGCCGTGGCGCGCGTCACCGACACCAAATGGGTGGCCTGCGCTGTCGATGACGCCATTGATTTCGGTCTCGTAGCCGGTGGTGAGCTGGTGCTGGAAACGACCATTTGCCACGAAATCCGCCAGCACCGTCAGCCGGTCATCTTCAAGCATGCCAGTGCGCATCCGCTATACGCGGCTCACCACACGCCTGCTCTCTATGGGCTGGAAAGCTACGTCTCCATTCCTATCCTCAGGTCGAACGGCGACTTTTTCGGAACGCTGTGTGCTATTGACCCGGCACCCGCACAGTTTGATGAAGAGGCGGTTTCAAAAACCTTGACCTTGTTTGCTCAGCTAATTGCAGCTCAGCTGGACATCCAGGAAGACCTGGAAAGCAAGGCCGTCGCGCTGGTGAGTGCCACAGAAGCGGGCAGCCTGCGGGATCAGTTTATCGCTGTTCTGGGCCATGACCTGCGTTCGCCACTGAGCGCGATCCGCATGAGCGCCGACCTGCTGGAGGCCAAGCTTCCCGTTGGTCAAGAACAGAAGCTTGCCATCGCGATCCGAAAAAGTTCGCAGCGAATGAGCAACCTGATTGAGGATGTGCTGGATTTTTCTCGCGCAAAGCTAGGCGGAGGTATTCCAGTCAAACGCGCCTTGCTGGACGACCTGGGTGAGATCTTCATTGCCGTCATCAATGAAGTCACCGCGAGCCATCCCCAGGTCACAATCAATCATGAAGTCGTCATAGCACCTGGGGTTTTTTGTGATGCCGGGCGAATGGAACAGTTGCTGTCCAATCTTCTAGGCAATGCCGTGACCCATGGCTCGCGTGAACACCCGATAGAAGTGATCGCGAGCATGCAGGACAGCCAAATTGTGCTGTCAGTGGTGAATCAGGGCCCAATCATCCCTGACGCGCTGTTGCCGCTGCTTTTCCAGCCGTTCACGCGTTCGTCGCAACGCGGGCGAGGGGAGGGGTTGGGGCTTGGCTTATACATCGCGTCCCAGATCGTCGGGGGACACAACGGGACGCTCTCCGTGACCTCCACGTCTGAGGCAGGTACCTGCTTTGTTGCGCGGTTTCCGGGGATTCTCGAGTGGACGCAAGGTAACTAAGCGCAAGAGCCCTCGCCTGTGTGGAGGTGGGCTTACGGGCGGCGTCTGGGCTGGCGTTGTCTTCGACAGTGGCATAGGTGGTGGATATTCGGGCCTCTTCGCGGGACAAGCCCGCTCCTACAGGTACAGTGCCGAATCCAAAATCTGCGCCCATCCTGTAGGAGCGGGCTTGCCCCGCGAAGAGGCCGGTACTGCCAATGCAAATCGCAGGGCGCAGCCCTGCCAGCCACCCCACAAATCCGCTGGTAAATAGACATAGCGAGAGCGCAGCGATTCGCCAGCCGTTGCCCTGGCTGTTGATCTTGATCTGGCTCTTGATCTACCAGCGACTTCAGGAGACCGGAGCGAGGGGACCCCGCAGCGCAGCGGAGGGGCCGGATGCAGGAGCAAGCGGTTTTTGGTTACTTTTTTCCAAGAAAAAATCGGCATAGGGGGCAGCCCTCTAGCCGCGCCCCTGCCACACCACCCGGCATGCGGGTCCGCACCGGGCGGTTCGAGAACTCCAGATCAGATCAGGCGGGGTAACCCCATCCGGTCAAACCAGGCAACCGTCAGTACGCCATGAATCAGGCCGGCACTGTTATGCCATACCCTATGGCTCTGCGCCGCAGTCTGTGCAGCCAACTTGGGGCTGGCGCCCATCTTGCGCACTTCACGATAGATCGTTCTGCCGGTTCTCCATTGCTTGAGCTGGATCGCCCTGAGCCTTCGTCGTATCCACCCGTCCAAACGCCTCCACATCGCGGTGGTTTGCGACAAGCCGAAGTACGCTTTCCAGCCCAGTAGGTAAGGTCTCAACCCCTCAATCACCTGCTCCAGACTTCGACCACCATTACGTTTGGTCAACCCCCGGATCCGTTGTTTGAAGGTCTGTAACGCCTTGGTTGTTGCCCAGCGTCTGATCTTGCCTTGCGCTGACAGCCAGAAGCCGTACCCCAGAAACTTTCGACCAAACGCACTGCCAACCGCGCTTTTGCCTTCGTTCACCCGCAGCCCAAGACGACCGTAAAGGCGTCGGAGCAGTGCCATCACCCGCAAGCCGGCTTTGGGGCTTCGAACGTAAACGTTGGCATCATCCGCATACCTGACGAAGCGATGACCCCGTCGCTCCAGCTCCTTGTCCACCTCATCCAGCACCACGTTCGCCAACAGGGGTGAAAGCGGACCGCCTTGCGGCGTCCCCTGTCGGTCCACCACTATGTCCTGGCCGATCAGCGTCCCGCAGTTCAGGTAGGCACGGATCAGGCGCAGTACGCCACGATCAGTCACCGTCCTGCTCAGCCGGGCGATCAGCAAGTCATGCTGGACGCAGTCGAAAAACTGCTCAAGGTCCACGTCCACCACGATTCCACACCCCGAATGGATGTGTTGCTGCGCGGCCAAAACAGCTTGGTGCGCGTTGCGACCGGGGCGAAAACCATAGCTGTGCTCACTGAAACCAGGATCCAGCAAAGGCTGGAGGACCTGCAGCAGCGCCTGCTGGATGACCCTGTCCGTGACCGTCGGTATACCGAGCTTACGCTCGCCACCGCCCGGCTTTGGGATCAATACCCTACGCACCGGCGCTGGCCGGTATTCACCCGCCAGCAGTTGCCGACGGATCAGCGGCCACGCCGTTTTCAGGTGCTCTACGGTTTCGTCGATCGTGAGACCGTCTACACCTGCAACACCTTTGTTCGAACGCACCCGCTTGAGTGCAAGCAATAGATTTTCTCTGGTCAGGGCTGCTTGCAGCAGCCCTCCATCTGTGGGGTTTGGATCATGTCGCGGACAGCCAGCTTCAACGCTGGAGCCGCGCGCCAGGGATTCACCCCTCTTCGTCGACTCCCGCCCCGAGTTACCAGGCATCTGTTGCACGGCCGGCTGTATCTTCATGTCAAACCACTTTCCTTCTCGTTCGGCCCTTCGCTGTTAAACAGCTACTACGACCTCTGCTGACTTCTCGCTCCGGCTCACACCGTCGTCCTTTCGGACACAAGGCGAGATCTCCCCGGGTAAGAACGCCATCCTTCACCTCACAACCGCCGCATTTACGTATCCGGCCTTTAGGCCACAAGAGCTTCGCAGGCACTTGGCTGCTCGCCCTGACCGAATACGCCTCAGATGCGATTCGTGTACCTCGGCTCAAGGTTTATGCTCCACGCTTCCTCCCCACAGTCGGTCGCCCTTCTGCAGTTGCGCTTCGCTTCGCTCGCTGTGGCCAGCTCGCGGGAGGACTTGCACCTCCAGGATGGCGCCCATGCCGGGCGCACAAGTGACCCGCCGTAAGGGCGGAAGGGGCCAGCAGCTCCACCCCACCAAATGGATAAGCCCCCAACCCCAAGCCCCAGAATCTGAACCAGCCTAATCCCCGACAATCCGTGAAGAAAGCCGATTACTGGAACAGCGGCACGCCACTGAGCTTCTGCAGCTCGTCGAAGTCGATATCAGCGCAGATCTCCAGCACCTTCAGCCCATCAGAGGTCACTTCCAGCACGGCCAAGTCGGTGTAGATGCGGCTGACGCAACCGATGCCGGTCAGCGGGTATGTGCACTCGGGCACGATCTTGCTTTCGCCGGTCTTGGTCAGGTGGTCCATCATCACGAACACCTGGCGGGCGCCCGTGGCGAGGTCCATCGCGCCGCCGACGGCTGGGATCGAACCTTCGGCGCCGGTGTGCCAGTTGGCCAGGTCGCCCTTGACCGACACTTGGAAGGCGCCCAGTACAGCGATGTCCAGGTGGCCGCCACGCATCATCGAGAAGGAGTCGGCATGGTGGAAGAAGGCACCACCGGTGAGCAGGGTCACGTGCTGCTTGCCCGCGTTGATCAGGTCGTCGTCTTCCTCACCCGGAGCCGGGCTTGGGCCCATGCCCAGCAGGCCGTTCTCGCTGTGCAGGAATACTTCCTTGTCGCCCAGGTAGTTGGCCACCAGGGTCGGTGCGCCGATGCCCAGGTTTACGTATGCGCCTTCCTGGATATCTGCGGCGACGCGCTGGGCCATTTCGGTGCGGGAGAGCTTTTTGGTGATAGTCATGGCAGGCCTCAGACAGCGTTGGCGTTCGAAGAAGCAGCAGCACCGGTAACGGCGACTACGCGCTGCACGAAGATACCCGGGGTGATGATGTGTTCCGGGTCCAGTTCACCGAGTTCGACGATCTGATCAACCTGGGCGATGGCGGTCTTGGCGGCCATGGCCATGATCGGGCCGAAGTTGCGCGCGGCCTTGCGGTAGATCAGGTTGCCCCAACGGTCACCCTTGTAGGCCTTGATCAGCGCGAAGTCGGCGTGCAGCGGCATTTCCAGAACGTAATGGCGGCCGTCGATCACACGGGTTTCCTTGCCTTCGGCCAGCAGGGTGCCGTAGCCGGTCGGCGAGAAGAAGGCACCAATGCCCGAACCCGCAGCGCGGATACGCTCGGCCAGGTTGCCTTGCGGTACCACTTCCAGCTCGATCTTGCCGGCCCGGTACAGTTCGTCAAAGACGTAGGAGTCGGACTGGCGCGGGAAGGAGCAGACCACCTTGCGCACGCTGCCAGCCTTGAGCAGAGCGGCCAGACCGAGGTCACCGTTACCGGCGTTGTTGCTGATGATGGTCAGGTCGCGGGTACCGGTCGCGATCAGCGCATCGATCAGCTCGGACGGCATGCCGGCAGTACCGAAGCCACCGACCATGATGGTCGAACCGTCGGTGATTCCTTCCACCGCGCTGGCGATGGACTCAAACGTTTTATTGATCAAAGCGAGCTCCTGGTTTTCCTGGAGTATGGATGGTCGACCTGGCCGGCGCGCTTCGAAGCGATAGGGCCAGTCAGCGCCTGGGAAATGTTTACTGACTGGGCAATAGCGTGCCGCAATATCGGGCACAAGTAGAGAGAGCTAAGCGGATGTTGTGCGATTATCGAACTTATGTGCGATGCGTAGCGGTACCAGACGCAAAAAAGCCCCCACCTGCGTGGAGGTGGGGGCCGGGTTGCGCTGAACTCCGTCAGAACAGCGCAGGTCTTGCTCGTTCAGCTCACGAAGCGTTGATCCAGATGGTCTTGATCTCCGTGTACTGGTCATGGGCCCAGATCGACTTGTCACGCCCACCAAAGCCAGACTCCTTGTAACCACCAAACGGCGTCGACGCATCACCCTCGCCGAAGCAGTTGACCGTCACCACCCCTGCACGAATCTCACGCGACAGGCGCAGCGCATTGCGCAGGCTGCCGGTATAGGCCGAGGCCGCCAGGCCATAGACCGTGTCATTGGCCAATTCGATCGCTTCATCGATGGTCGAGAAGCTGGTCACGGCCAGCACTGGGCCGAAGATCTCTTCGACAAACAGACGGCTGCCTGGCTTAACCCCATCGACAATGGTCGGCTGCACGTACGCGCCCTGTTCGGTCTCGCCGCCCTGCACCACGTTGAGCTTTTGCTCAGCGGCATACTCCAGGTACTCACGGACCTTCTCGAAATGCGACTTGCTGACCAGCGCACCCAGGCGGTTGTCCGGGTCGAGCGGGTCACCCAGTTTCCAGTCCTTGAGGTGCTTGGCGATCAGGCTCAGCAGCTCGTCCTTGACGTCCTTGTGAACGATCAGGCGGGAGGACGCCGAGCAGTTTTCGCCCATGTTCCAGAACGCACCTGCGGTAACGAACTGGGCCACTTCGTCGAGGTCTTCGCAGTCGTTCATGACCACGGCCGGGTTCTTGCCACCCAGCTCGAGCACGATGCGCTTGAGGTTGGACTCGGCGGCGTACTTGAGGAACAGCCGGCCGGTATCGGTCGAACCGGTGAAGCTGACCATCGGGATGTCCATGTGCCGGCCAATGGCCTCGCCCACTTCACGGCCACCGCCAGGTACCAGGTTGAACACCCCGGCTGGAACCCCGGCCTGATGCGCCAGTTCGACTACACGCAGGGCGCTCAGGGTGGTTTCCTTGGCCGGCTTGACCACGATCGAGCAACCAGCGGCCAGCGATGGCGCAATCTTCCAGGCCAGCATCAGCAGCGGGAAGTTCCACGGCAGCACCAGGCCAACCACGCCGATCGCTTCGCGCACGACCATGGTCACCGCTGCATTGCCGGTGGGGGCGGTGTTGTCGTAGATCTTGTCGATCAGCTCGGCATGCCAGCGAATGGTATGGATGGTTTCCGGTACATCGACGTTCTGGCACTCGCTGACCGGCTTGCCGCTGTCCAGCGCTTCCAGCACGGCCAGCTCGTGCGAATGGTCTTCGAGCAACTGGGCGAACTTCAGCAGGATGTGCTTGCGCTCGCCCGGTTGCAGCTTGGACCAGGCGCCGTCTTCGAATACGCGCTTGGCCGCGGCCACGGCCACGTCGACGTCTTGCACGTCACATGCAGCGACCTCTGCCAGTTGCTTGCCGGTGGCCGGGTTGGTGGTGACGAAGGTGCGGCCCGAGAGGGCATCGCGGAACTCACCATCGATGAACGCCTGGGTGCGCAGCTCCAGCTTGGCCGCGATCTCTGCGTACTGTTCTTTGCTCAGCAATTCGGCCATTTCAGGCACCTCCGGTGATCTGGGCGATGTTGCGCTTGAGGGTGGTGACAACGTCTTTCAGTGCTGCTTTCTCGCTGTCGTCCAAGCCTTGCAACGGGGCGCGTACGCCGCCGCTGCGCAGGCCTTGCAGCTCGCTGCCGTACTTGATCGATTGGACGAACTTGCCCCCTTCGAGGAAGTCCATCAGCGGCATCAGCTCAGCCATGATGCGCCGGCCTTTGGCAAAGTCCTTTTCGATCACACAGGCCTCGTACAGTGCTACGTGCTCACGCGGGATGAAGTTGGAGCCGGCACAGACCCAGCTTTGCGCGCCCCAGGCGAAGAATTCCAGGGCCTGGTCGTCCCAACCGCACGACACGGCGATGTTTGGCCGGTGAATGGCCAGACGGTGCAGCTGGGCCATGTCACCGGAGCTTTCCTTGATGGCGACGATGTTCTTGACGTCAGCGACCGCGTCGAAGAATTCCTCGCCCATGCTCACGCTCATCCGGCCTGGGTAGTTATAGAGCATGATCGGCAGGCCGGCGGCCTGGTCCACGGCTTTGACGTGGATGGCGATTTCCTGCTGAGTCGGCAGCGCGTAGGGCGGGGTGCCGACCAGCAACGCTTCAGCCTTGATTTCCTTGGCGTGCTTGGCGAACGCCACTGCATCTTCAGTGCGGATGCCACCGGTGCCGACGATCAGCGGCAGGCGGCCGTTGAGCACGTCTTTGGCCTGCGCGGCCAGCTCGAAGCGCTCCTGGGCGGTGTGGGCATAGTATTCACCGGTGGAGCCGCCGATGATCACGCCATGGATCTTCGCTTCAACCAGGTATTCCAGAACCTCGGCGAACGCCGCCTTGTCGATGGAGCCGTCTGCGGCCAGCGGGGTGATTGCCGGGGTATAAATGCCTTCGAATTTCATGTTTACCGCTCCTGATGAGTGTCACTACCAGTGAAACCGCGCCGAGCCTGGCTTGGCGCATTGAGGTGATATCAGCCTAAGGACGCTGCTTGCTGGAGATTGAGAGAGCGTGTTTCGGGAGCCAGAGCCCACGACAACACCAGCCCGACCAATGTGATCCCGGCCGCTGCATACATGGTTTGCGCAATGCCCAGCACATCGAGCGAAATAGGGACCAGGTAAGTGCCGATGGCAGCGCCGATACGCGAGAAAGAGGTGCCGACCCCAACTGCAAACGCCCTGATTTCGGTGGGGAACAGTTCATTCGGATAGACCAGGGTGAGCACTTGCGCACCGCCAATGAACAAGGCGTAAACGGCGAAGAAGAGCAGAATGAAGATGCCGGCGCTGGCATGGAACGCACCCAGGCACATCAACGCCAGCCCCGAGAACAGGAAGCTGTAGATCAACATGCTGCGCCGGCCGATGCGATTGATGATGCGCGTGGCGATGATGCAGCCGACAACGAAGAACAGCGTGATCAGCACTGAGCCGATCGACGCGCTGTCGCCCTTGACGTTCAGTGCGGCCAATACCTTCGGGGCGAAGGCATAGACGGCGAACAGGGGAATAATGCAGCACGTCCAGAACACAATGACGAACAGCATCCGCTTGCCGTATCCCGAATACAGCAGATTCCAGATGGTGACCTTGAACTTGGTGTCCTGCTCTGGCAGGTTTTTCAGCGAAAATTCCGGCCCGTAGACTTGCTTGATGACGGCCTCGGCTTCGGCCGCTCGGCCCTTGCTCAGCAGCCACCGAGGCGACTCCGGCGTGCCCAGACGGATCACCAGCAGCGCGGCGCCAATAATGGCCGAACTGGCCAGCACCCAACGCCAGGCTTCGTCGCCGCCAACCCGCAGGATCACTTCGCCCGCTATGTAGGCGCTCGCTGCGCCGGCGAACCAGAGAATCGTCAGCATGGCCAGGCGAGGTCCGCGATACTTCTTGGGCATGAACTCGACCAGCAGCGAGGTCGCAACCGGGTATTCGATACCCACGGCAACCCCGATGATCAACCGCAATACAAAGATTGCAATCGCACTTTCAGCCCAGAATTGAGCCACAGAGGCGACCACAAACAGCACCGGGCCGACAAAGAACAGACGCCTGCGGCCGAGGCGGTCGGTCAGCCAACCGCCGAGAAAGCCGCCAAAAAAGATCCCGATCAACGCCGATGAGGCGATCAGGCCCTCCCAGAAGCTGGTGAGCGCCAGCGAGGCGGAAATGTGCGCCAGGGCAACGCCGATAATGCTCAGTACATACCCATCGACGAAAGAGCCCCCGCCGGAGCGCAGGGTCAATAGCTTGTGGAACGGATTGAGCGGTTCATCTTCAACTGAAATATAAGGGCTTGTCATTCTTGTACCTGATATTGCCTTTTTGGGTTTGGGCAGAGCGAATCCACATGACGTGCAAGCGTCCGGGGTCGAGAGGCCGACTCAAAAACTCAGTGAGCGATGGCGGTGGTCGTTATTGTTATGTGGGTGTTACGGGCGAGCGTGCGAGCACACTCAACCTTCCTGTCCGGCTCTGAACTGTCCCCATTTGAGGTTGAGGTTGACGCCGACGTTGACCAGCGGCGCCGGTGGGTTTGCGCAGGGGCCGGCGGCGCCCAGAACAAAATCGATCAGCTCCGAGCGCTCGCCGGCCAGCCAATCGGCCATCAGCTTGCCGGTGGCCGTACCGCGGGTAACCCCCAGCCCGTTGCAGCCCAGGGCGCCATAGACGTTTGCGCGCAACTCGCCAAAATAGCCTTCGTGATTGCGCGACAATGCCAGCGCGCCGCCCCAGGTGTAAGCGAACTGCAGGCCCGGCAACATCGGGAAACGACGTTCGAACGAGGCACGGTGGCGTTTGACGAACCGCTCCAGGTATTTGGGATTGCTTCGTCCATCAGGGTTGAAGCTGAAACTGTTGCGAATCAGCAAGCGGTTATCCGGTGTGCGGCGCACCGTTGTGCCGAACGGGTCCGCTGGGATGACCCCCCAATACGCTTTGCCGCCCAAACGAGCCTGTTCATCCTGGCTCATGGGGTGGGTCAGGCTGGCGTAGGTGAAGACAGGCAGCATGCGCCCCTTGAGGAAACCAAAGCTCATGCCGAAGGCGTTGTTGGCCAGGATCAGCTTGTCGGCAATGATTGAACCGTGGGCATGCTTGAGCAGCGTCTTTTGGCCGTATTCCACCTCGGTAATGGGCGTATTTTCATACAGCGTCACATTCTTAGGCAGGGTGTCAGCCAAGCCCTTGACCAACGCCGAGGGCTGGACAAGGGACGTCCCGGGGGTGAACAGCGCCTTACGGTAAAAGTGCGTACCGATATGATCCGGTAGTTCACTGCCTTCGATCATCTGGTAGGGCTGGTCGAGCTTGTCGAGGCCGCTGCGGTAGGCATCGAGGACGGCGATACCGCGGTTCTCGACGGCAGCCTGATACTTGCCACAGTGTTTCAGCTGGCAATCGATATCAAACTGCTCGACCAGCGCCTTCAAGTAGTTTTTACCGGTCAGGTTCAGCTTCATCGTGGTTTTCGCGATATTGATATCGCCTATATAGTCCGGCGCACCGATGTCATGCGGCAGGTCGATAACAAAACCTGCGTTACGCCCGGAAGTACCGAAACCCACTTCCTGCGCTTCGATCAGCACGATCTGCTCGTCAGGGAAGTGCTCAGCCAACTGCCGCGCAGTCGCCAAGCCGGTGAAACCGGCACCGACGATTACCCAGCGGGCGCTGGTATTACCCCGATGCGCTGGGCTGACTGGCCGACCTTTGCTGAGGTGATACCACCCACAGGTTGTATCGTCGGCAGGCAGTGAGGATATTTTTGTCATGTCTCAAGGTCCTGTGGCAGTCGGTCCAGCCCTGATGAGGCCTGTAGCGAAGAGTTCGGGAAATATCTGTTTACCCGCAGCGATCAGTTCGCCTGTCGGCGGGCGAGCAAGCCCAGCCGGCTCGCACAGAGCCTGGTTCTGAATACTCAATAATCAGCGGTTGATCAGACGTGCTGACAGCGCGTCAGCACTACAGCTCGTAACGCGCCTCGCGAGAGGGCGGATAGCCAAATAAAGCGCTGTAGCATTTGCTGAAATGGCTGCTGGAAACAAAACCGCAGGCAAGGCCGACATCGACGATCGAGGCGCTCGAGTTCTGTATCAAACGACGGGCCTCGGTAATCCTGAACTGCAGGTAATACTTTTGCGGCGTTGTTGCCAGTTGGTCACGAAACAGCCGTTGAATCTGCCGCTGGGACAGCCCTACATACTGTGAAAGTTGCTCCGGCTCAATCGGCTCTTCCAGGTTCGATTCCATCAGCGTGATGATCTCGCGCAGGGGCGAGGTCAGGCGCTGTCGGCTTGAATTGGCGCTGCTGCGATAACGTGACTGGTCATAGTCGAGCATGTCGAGCACTGCATCGGCCAGGTTGCTCCCGGCGCACTTGGTCAGCCATGTGAGCATCATCTGAAAAGCACCGGCCGGTGTCGCCGCCGTCAACCGATCGCGATCGAACACCAGCGTGTCCAACGAAACATTTGCATGGGGTGAGCGCTCGGCAAGCGCGGTGCGTTGCTCGGGATGTATCGCGCAGCGGTAACCATCCAGCAGGCCGGCTTTGCCCAGATACCAGGCACCATTCCAAAGACCCCCGAGGGTCATGGGCAGGCTCGCCAGTTTCTGCAGCAAGGTCACCAGCCAAGGCGGCACGGCGCGCGGGGTACGCAGCCCGCCGCAGATGATCATCAGGTCAAGGTCGGCCAGACGTACATCTGTCAAAGGGGTATCGGGCCTGATCGGGATGGCCAGGTCACTCATGACTTCAGCGTTGTTCTGGCTGAAGGTATGCACCCTGACCGAACCGGGCTGGATAACATTAGCCGTAACCAGAACATCCAACGACTGGGTAAAGCAAGGAAGTGAAAAATTCTCGAGCAGTAGAAAGCCGATTTTTGAAGGCTTGCGGGTCGTATTGTTCGAGGTGGTATACCGCAAATTTCTGTCAGCAAATTTGAGGCTGAAATCCTTCACTAAACTTTTCATAGTCGTCACGCTGCCGTAAAAGGCTCGGCTGAAGATCCTGATACAGAATCTTTGCCCAATAATTATTGTTGTGCTGCACGGGATGTTTCAAAAGCTTGATGTCAAATCTATTATTGATGGCCGGCAGCGTCCAACAACATTTCCACGGCACGATTGATAACCCATGGTTATTCAAGCAGCCGCGTCGCCGGCCAAGACAACGCGCTGTCGGCAGCCGCAAGCGCTCAGTCGCGCAAGAAACTCTCATCAAACGGGTAATGGGTCAGCAGCTCGTAACCGGTCTCGGTCACCAGTAGCTGGTTCTCCAGCTTGATGCCATCGCGGCCGCCGACTTCCCCGATGTAGGCCTCGACGCAGAGGGCCATGCCAGGCTCCAGCACGCCTTCATATCCATAGGATTCAAGATCTTCCGGATAACGTATGCACGGATACTCATCGCACAACCCGACGCCATGGAACAGCACGCCATAGCGTTGAGCGCGGCACGACTCGGGAAGGCGGTGGGCGAGGGCGGTCAACTCGCTGAAGCTTACGCCGGGTTTGACCAACGCTATGTTATGGCTGATGTGCTCGTGGGCAATTCGGTACAGCCGTTTCTGCTCGGCCGTCGGTTCAAGCCCGCCACAGATCCAGCTGCGCGACATGTCGACACACATGCCATAGACACCAATCAGGTCGGTGTCGAAGGACAGCAGATCACCATCGCTCAGCACCCGCGGTCCAGACTCCTGGAACCAGGGGTTGGTGCGCGGGCCAGAGCTGAGGATGCGTGTTTCGATCCACTCACCGCCTCGGCGGATGTTGCCTGCGTGCAGTGCAGCCCAGACATCATTTTCCGTCACGCCTGCGCGCATTGCCTGATGCATTTCGCCTATCGCTGCCTCGCAGGAAGCAACGGCGCAGCGCATGGCCTTGATTTCGTCGGGGCCTTTGATCGCCCGCGCGAACTCGGTTACTTCCTGGCCATTGTGCAGTTGCACGCCAAGTGCATCGAGCGCGCGCACGCCTGACAACTCGATACGGTCCACCGCCAATCGACGGTTTGTGCCGCCATGCTGGCGCAGCAGCTCGTCCACCTGCAGCGCGAAGCGACGCGCATGTTCATCAGTGCGGTCACCGGTCTCGAAATAGAAAAAGGATGCGCCACTGCGCAGTTCAGTCACCAGTGGCAGGTGCGCACTGAGGTGGTCGCAGCCATGAAAGTCCCACAGCACGACATGTCCGCTGGCTGCGACGAAGCAGGCACGGGCGGGGTTGTGGGTGGTCCACAGCTGCATGTTGGTGGTGTCGGTGGCGTAGCGAATGTTCAACGGATCGAATAGCAGAATGCCGGCCAGGTCGCGCGCCACCAGCTGTTGCTGGATCCGTTTCAGGCGATATTCACGCAGGGTCGGCAAATGGGGTGGTGGCAGCGCCAGCGCCGCCCATTCCGCGAATGCGAGCGGGGTCGGGCCAATCTCCGCGCGGTCATTGTCATCAGGTGAACCATCGGCTTTCAGGGCGGCGGCGAAACGCCTGGCCGGGTCGATGCGGCGATTGTCAGGTGCGATGGAAAACGGTGAGGTCATTAGCGGCTCCGGTGATCTTGTTATTGTTCTGATCAGCGATCGCGCGTCACGCCTTTGATGCAGCACGCGCTACGAGGGGCGTGAATGCGAGCGCGTCAGGGCTGCAGAGCAGCCCCGGTGTAGTCAAGCGAGACTAGATTTGAAAGACCTGCTTGCCTCAGCCAACTGAGCGCAGAGGGATCGGCCCTTGCAGCCGGTTCAGCAGTGTCTCGCAGTACCAGTCGTCAAACTGGCAGACGCCGTTTTCGGCATTTTCAGAGAAGGGGCCGGGCTCATAGGATGGCGAGCTGACGCCAGCGTGCGTTCCCTCCACCAATTGGCGATCCTGATCATTGGTGGCCAGCCATACCTTGGTGAGGCGGTCGAGGTCGTAATCGACGCCTTCCTCCGCTGTCTTTGGCACCAGCCACTTGGTGGTTACCAAGGTTTCGCCTGGCCCGATTGGCAGCACGCGGAAACTCAAGGCGTGGTCGCCGAGAAAGTGATTCCAGGTTGACGGGTAATTGAAATACAACAACGCGCCAATGTCTTCTTCACCGCTTTGGTCGAGTCGTCCTGCCACGGCAGGCTTGCCATCCATGGTGTAGCTGACAGCACCTGCCGACAGCGGAATACGCGTCATGCGGAAGCGGCCATTGGGGTCCATCAGCAGGCGGCTTGGCATGCCGGCGCTTTCGCAGCGGCTCCAGTGGGCGGTCAGCTCTGGATCATCGTCGCCTCCCACCCCGGCCACGGAGAGGTTTTCGACGAAGGAGTTCATCAATTCCGGGTGGGTACCGTCGCAGTGGAAACACTCACGGTTGTTTTCGAAAACAAGCTTCCAGTTGCCTTTCTCGACAAGGTTCGACTCGAACGCAACTTTGCAGTTTTCAAGGAAATGCGGGGCAATGAAGGGGCTGACCGATGCACGGAAAGCCTCGAAGTCGGGTGCAACCTCTGCGACGCACACATAAATATAGGTATGGACGATTTCACAGTGCACCGTCTTCAGGCTGTACTGCGACTTGTCAAAATCAGCGCCCATGTTACCGGCGAACAGCAGGTTGCCATCCAGCTCGAAGGTCCACTTATGGTAAGGGCAGACCATTTTGGCGACCTTGCCCTTTGCATGCTCACACACCTTGGCGCCACGGTGTCGACAGGCGTTGTGGAAAGCCCGAACCTGACCATCCTTGCCCATCACCACCGCAACCGGGTAGTCACCAATTTGCAAGGTGAAGTACTGCCCAGGTTTCTCGATCTCAAAGGTGTGCCCGGCGAATACCCAATCCTTGTGCCAGATCTGCTCCAGATCATGGCGATATACTTCAGGATTTATATAGAGTTCGCGCGGGAGCGAATGCCGCGCTTTTCTTTTTTGAATGAGGCCAATCACGGATTCTTTGCTATTCATTATTATCCTCCCATCATCCGTCTGTTAGACCCACGACGAATATGCGGTGCTAGTATTCTTGGGCTAGGCCGGCGAAGTACACAATGCCGGTCGCGCGGGGTATGTTAAATGGCATAACCTTATGTGATTTAAAAGTTACGCCAGCTCCGGCAGTGCAGCAAACGACTTTTTTAAACGCTCTTCGATGATTTGGCGTTATGAATCAAACGGTAACCCTTGGCACTGACAGTCGGTGAGCGCAGTCAAATGCACCAGCGCGCAAACTTGGACAAAACCCAGTCGCGCACCCTTACGCACGCGTCGTCGCTGGCAGTGCTTTCGCGGCAGGCGAGGTAATGCAGGCTATTGCGCAGCGTTGTCTGTTCGGCCACTGGGCGCACCAGCATGCCTTTATCTACCATGGCACTGACCAGTTGATTCCAGCCTAACGCGACGCCTTGATGGGTGAGCACCATGTTGATGATCAGGTTGTAGTCATTGGCATGAAACAGCGGCGGACTGTCAGCAGGTCGCTCGTCAATATCTACGTTATGCAGCGCCAGCCACACGCCCCAATCAACATGTTCGGCTACCCCCGATCTTCCAAAGGGGCTCAAGTCGAGCAGATCAGCATTGCGCAACCCTTCAAGCGTTGCCACTTCCGGGTGCTGTTGCAGATAAGCAGGCGAACAGATCGGGTAGATGACGTCATGGCACAGCGGGTAACTTTTGTAGCCGACACCGGGTGACGAAAGTTTCGAAATGATGATGTCCGGTTCCACCCCAGGTTCCATGTTGACAAAGTTCTGGGTGGTGATGAGGTTGAGCTCGATATCAGGATGGTTGACGCGAAACTCCGGCAGGTGCTGCGAAAGCCAGAAGGCCGAGAAGGCCGGCGAGCAGCATATGGTGAGAATATGCTTTTGCATTGGCGCATTGCGCACCCGGTCTGCCGCTTGGGCGATGTTGACGAACGACAGCTGAGCGGCTTCAAAAAACACCGCGCCCGCAGGCGTCAGCTCGACAGTCCGTCCACTGCGCACGAACAGTTGCGCCCCGAGGCACTCCTCCAATTCACGAATCTGCCGACTGATCGCTGCCTGGGTAACACACAGGGCCTCGGCTGCACGCGTGAAACTCCCGTATTTGGCCGCCCCGACAAACGCCTTCACCGCCCGCAAAGACGGCATTCGCAGCAGCAGGGTGTCAGGGTCAACGTGACGGTTCAACATGATTAACTCCCTTGCAAACATGCCTTGATGCGACCGAGATCGCTTCAGGGGACTGCTTTTCCATGGCGCACCCGTCTTTGCAGCGTGTGTGTGATTCTCAGGGCGCGGTGCTGGGCTGACAAACGAGATTTGCACCTCATTCACTTAACTTATAGTTATGGATTCTCGCTTTTTCGCCATGCTGGGTCTAGGACGGGCTATGGCCTGCGCGTAAGCTAGCTGATCATCACCCGCCGTGAGTCATCATGAACTTCGCCAGGCATCTGCCACCGCTGAACGCATTGAAAACGTTCGAAGCCGCTGCGCGCCACCACAGTTTCAAGCGAGCGGCTGAGGAGCTGTTCGTGACCCAGGCGGCGGTGAGCCGGCAGATCCAGGTGCTTGAAGAGTTCTACGGACTGAAGCTGTTTGCACGCCTGAACCGCCAGGTGGCATTGACCCCTGAAGGCCGCGCGCTGTACGACGCGGCATCGTCTGCGTTCTTGAGCCTCAGCACGGCGTCCTATGCACTGCTCAACAATACCGCTACGGATTACCTGTCGTTGTCCACCACCGGAGGATTTGCCCAGCTGTGGTTGATGCCGCGTTTGAGCTCGCTGCGCCAGGCTTGTCCTGAGCTGAAACTGAATATGATCAGCAGTGAGACCAACCCTGATTACCGGGAGCGCTTCCAGGCTGCCATCACGCTTGGGTTGGAAGAACACCCCCAATATGCGGCGACTTATCTGTTCTCCGAAGAGATTTTCCCGGTATGCACGCCAGACTTCCTCGCTCGGCATCCAGGCATAAATGGCCTTGGCGAGCTGAGCGAAGTTCCTCTGCTTGACCTCAACGCACAGCACTGGGGCGCCCGTTTATGGGCGCCTATGGACTGGGGCTATTGGTTCAAGCAGTTGGGGGTAGTCGCCTCTGTCAATCGTCAGTCGATGAGCTTCAGTCATTTTTCAGTGCTTCTCGACGCGGTCCTTCAAGGCCAAGGCGTCGGCTTGGCCTGGCGCCACCTGGTACAGCACCAGCTCGACACCGGGGCTTTGGTACGGCCGCTTCCCGACCGTTTGCTCGCGCACGATAGAAAGCACTACTTCGTGTACAACCGCGACCCGGCAATGGAGCCGCAGATGCTGTGCATGCGCGAGTGGCTGTTGGCACAGACTGAGTACCTCAGGCGGGATGATCCACGCTGAGTGCGTCTGATGTTCGTCTCACCCGGGGGCTGGCCCCTCCGGGTAGAGCGGGTTGCGCCGGGGATGCCTAGTTGACGATGCGCCGAATAAGTTCCTGGGTGGAACTGACTGAATATTTGCGTAGCAGGCTTGCGCGGTGAATGTCGACCGTCCTGGGGCTGATACCTAGGTTTCTCGCAGCTTCCTTGCTCGTCAGGCCATCAACCAGCAGGGCGGCCACGTCTCGTTCACGGGCAGTGAGGCTGACCCTGTCCCTGAACACCGCCTGCTCTTTGTTGGCAGCCTCTGTGAATACCCAAGCCGCCAGCTCGTATGGGTTATCTTCAATGAATCCGTAGCCGCGCACCGTGACCCAGAAATGCGTCCCGTCAAGGCGGCGCATGAGGCGGTCATCTTCGAAGTCGGCATGCCTGGAGAGCAGGGGGCCGAAATGCTCCGCCGCGGTTTCAAAGTCTTTCTGCTCGGGGTACAGCACTGCAAATGAGGCGCCGATTATCTGCGCTTCGTCTGCGCGGAACATCTTCAGCGCGCGAATATTGCAATTAAGAATTACCCGATGGCGCGCGATGATCACTGCGACAGGTAGGTGGCTGAATAGAGAGTCCGGATTCAAACGGTCTTGTTCAAACATGCATGCTCCGCTACTTGATGAGTGCCTGGCGTCAATTACCTAGGTAATCAGGAAGTCTGGTGCCTGCGGCGCGGTGTACCTATCATGACACCAAGCCGATTTCCACCGCAAGTGCCCAATGAAGAGGCCGGAAGGGCTTGGTCCAGCCGTGCTCCAATAAGCGAATTCAAATAATTACTTGTCCAAAATTTATGCTGCCCATCCTGTTTAATTACAATAACCGAGGAGAGCACACACGATGAGCGAAACAATAAATGTATCTCCGGCTACACTGCGTAAGGTTATCGCTGCTGCGGCAGTAGGTAACTTTGTTGAATGGTTCGATTTTGCGGTATATGGATTTCTCGCTACGGTCATTGCCAAGCAATTCTTCTCGAGCGCCGACCCTAACGCGGCCTTGTTACAAACCTTCGCAGTGTTCGCGGTGGCGTTCGCCCTGCGGCCGCTGGGCGGCATTTTTTTCGGCGCGCTCGGCGATCGCCTTGGACGTAAACGTGTTCTCTCGGCAACCGTACTGATGATGGCGGGCGCCACAACGGTGATCGGCTTGCTTCCTACTTACGCAAGCATTGGCCTGATGGCGCCGGTGCTGTTGACACTCACCCGCTGTGTTCAGGGCTTTTCTGCGGGGGGAGAATATGCGGGTGCATGCGCCTATCTGATGGAGCACGCTCCGAATCACAAGCGTGCCTGGTATGGCAGTTTCATTCCGGTATCGACCTTTTCGGCCTTTGCCTGCGCTGCGGTCATGGCCTACCTGCTTGAGGCCAGCCTGTCGGCCGAAGCCATGGCTAGCTGGGGCTGGCGGGTACCCTTTCTCGCCGCAGCGCCATTGGGCTTGGTAGGTTTGTATCTGCGCTGGAAGATGGAGGAGACTCCAGCCTTTCGTCAGGCCATGGCCGAAGACAAACAGCATGCTCACTCACCCCTGCGCGAAACCCTGCAGCAGCAGAAAGGCATGATCCTGCGGCTCGGCGCGTTCATCTCGCTCACCGCGCTGTCCTTCTACATGTTCTCCACCTACTTTGCGACATACCTTCAGGTGGTCGGGCACCTGAGCCGGTCTCAGTCGTTGATAGTGTCGACGATAGCGTTGCTGTTCGCGGCGGGGGCCTGCCCGGCCGCAGGGGCTTTCTCGGATCGATTTGGTCGGCGCAAGACTGTCGCAACGACCTGCCTCTGGGTGATTCTGACGGTATTCCCCGCATACTGGCTGGCGAGTTCCGGGCAAATGCCGGCGGCGATTCTGGGTGTTGTCCTGCTCGCTGTAGGCGCGGTCCTGTCCGGGGTCGTGACGGCGGCGCTGCTCTCTGAGGTGTTCCCCACACGCAACCGTTACACCGCCTCGGCGATTACCTACAACGTTGCCTACACCTTGTTCGGCGGTACCGCGCCTTTGGTCGCCACCTGGCTGATCAACCAGAGCGGCAGCAGCCTGGCACCTGCCTTCTACTTGGTCGTCATTGCTCTGCTGGCCCTGGCGGGCGGCTTGGCGCTGCCGGAAACCTCACGGATTTCGCTGCATGGCGAACCAGAAGTTGAGCCTGCGCAAGGTCTGAAACGGGTCAGGCAGTCGGTCTGACGTAAGCAAACTGTGCGTGGAAGGTTCCACGCACGTTTTCCAGATAGGAGCTGCTAGATGAATGCGCGTGAAGTACACGACGACAGTATCGTTATCGACGGCTTGATTATCGCCAAATGGAACCGTGAACTGTTCGAAGATATGCGCAAGGGTGGCCTGACCACAGCCAATTGCACGGTCTCGGTGTGGGAAGGCTTTCAAAAGACCATGGACACCATCGCCGCGAGCCAGAAGCTGATCCGCGACAACAGTGACCTGGTCATGCAGGTACGTACCACGGCGGATATTCACAAGGCCAAGGCGTTGGGCAAAACCGGTATCTTGCTTGGCTTCCAGAACGCTCACGCCTTCGAGGACCAGATCGGCTACGTGGAGCTGTTCAAGCAACTGGGCGTAGGTATCGTTCAGCTCTGCTACAACACGCAGAACCTGGTCGGAACCGGCAGCTATGAGCGTGATGGCGGATTATCAGGGTTCGGCCGCGAGGTCGTCGCCGAGATGAACCGGGTTGGCATGATGTGCGATCTGTCTCATGTGGGGTCGCGCACCAGTGAAGAGGTGATCCTGACATCAAGCAAGCCCGTTACTTACTCGCATTGCCTGCCGATGGGTCTAAAGGAGCATCCACGCAACAAGACCGATCAGGAGCTGAAGTTCATCGCTGACCATGGCGGTTTTGTCGGTGTCACCATGTTTACGCCCTTCTTGGCCAAGGGGATAGACGCAACCATCGACGATTTTGCCGAAGCTATCGAATACATCATGAACATCGTCGGTGAAGATGCCATAGGCATCGGTACTGATTTCACTCAAGGTCATGACCAGAGCTTTTTCGAGTATCTGACCCATGACAAGGGCTATGCACGACGCCTCACACGCTTTGGCAAGATCATCAACCCGCTGGGTATTCGGACGGTAGGCGAGTTCCCCAACCTCACCGAGACGCTGCTCAAGCGCGGGCACCCGGAGCGGGTGGTGCGCAAGGTCATGGGTGAAAACTGGGTGCGGGTGTTCAAAGAGGTCTGGGGTGAGTGAGCGCCCAGTGCGGCTCACCCCAGCCTACAGTGTCTGTGGAGATACCTTGTGAGTAGTGTGGAGCAAAATCTTCGCGTCAATCGTTGTTCGCGCAATACTGTTCAGGTCGGCATAGGCCTGTGCCTACTGTCCATGTTCATCTTTGCCGCTCAGGACGGCATTACGAAGACGTTAGTGAAAGACATACCTGTCGGGCAATTGGTGATGATCCGTTATTGGTTCTTTCTGCTCTTCGCCTTGTGCTACTGCGCGTGCAACGGAGGCTTGCGTAACACATTGCGCTGCGCCCATCCCTGGCTGCAAGGTTGGCGTTCAGTGCTTGCTGTGCTGGAGATCGTGTTGTTCGGGTACGCGCTGAAATACCTGGGGCTTGCGGAGACCCATGCGATCTACGCCATATTCCCACTGCTGACGCTTGGCCTGGCGTGGCTGTTCTTGCGAGAACGCCTGACCTTGAGACAGTCGTTAGCGGCACTGGTAGGGTTCATCGGAACATTATTGATCTTGCGACCAGGGGCAGGGGTTTTCAGCCTTGCAGGGCTGATACCGCTAGGCTGCGCGTTGATGTTCGCTTTGTTCAGCATTATCACTCGCAAGATCAGCCAGGAAGACTCGTTTGCGACCAACACACTGTTTATGGGCTTGTGGGGGGCGATTGCTTCAACGGTAATTGGCGTGTCGCAATGGATTACGCCTTCGCCTGCCCAGTGGGGAATGATCGCAGTGTTGTGTGTTACCGGGATCAGCGCCCAGCTTCTGTTTCTCCAAGCGCTGAAATTTGCGCCTGCGGTCACGCTGCAGCCTTTCAACTACACCTTGCTGGTATTTGCTGCGGCTATCGGCGTCATGGTGTTTGGTGAAACGTTGAGTGTCGGACTGGTGGCGGGTGCGGCATTGGTGGTGGTCGGGGGGATGCTTTCGTTCAGGAGCAGCGGTCGCCAGTTGCACGATGACCACGAGCACACCACCACCCCTGTATGAGCGGGCTTGCCCCGCGAAGAGGCCGGCTCAGCCACCGTGGTGTAGGGCACCGGCTTTGCCGGTGTTCGCGGGGCAAACCCGCTCCTACAGGGGGCTGCGCTTGTTGATCTGGTCAGGCTCGAAGGTGGCTTTGTAACCGCTCAGATCAAATGCCAGGCCGCCAATGATTGTCAGTGGCACGATGGCCACGAGCAGGCCTCCAAACCTGTAGGAGCGGGCTTGAACCCCGCGAAGAGGCCGGCTCAGCCACCGTGGTGTAGGGCACCGGCTTTGCCGGTGTTCGCGGGGCAAGCCCGCTCCTACAGGGGGCCGCGCTTGTTGATCTGGTCAGGCTCGAAGGTGGCTTTGTAACCGCTCAGATCAAATGCCAGGCCGCCAATGATTGTCAGTGGCACGATGGCTACGAGCACGCCTCCAATCCTGTAGGAGCGGGCTTGCCCCGCGAAGAGGCCGGCTCAGCCACCGCGGTGTAGGGCACCGGCTTTGCCGGTGTTCGCGGGGCAAGCCCGCTCCTACAGGGGGCCGCGCTCGTTGATCTGGTCAGGCGGTCGCGTTCGACTCGGGCAGGTGAACTTCAGTCGCACTGCGGCCGGCCAGCCACGCGAGTACAGACGCCGCGACCAATACCGTTGCGCTTAACTCGAATGTGGCTTTGTAACCGCTCAGATCAAATGCCAGGCCGCCAATGATGGCCCCACTGGCGATCGCCAGTTGCACGATGGCCACGAGCAAGCCTCCACCGGCTTCAGCATCATCGGGAAGCGTTCGCGCCATCCAGGTCCACCAGCCAACGGGAGCAGCAGTAGCAACAAGCCCCCACAGACCGAGCAGCACTGCGGTCAACAACGGCGAGGCGCCGAAGCTCACTAGCGCCAGCGCAATGACCGCCATGATCAGCGGGATGACCGTCAGCGTGCGGTAGAGGCCCTGGCCAATGAATTTCTCGATCAGAAAGGTCCCGAGAAAACCGGCAAGCCCCAGGCCCAGGAGCATCAAGGACAATGTTGAAACGCTGACGCCGGTGACGCCCTCAAGAAATGGCCGCAGGTAGGTGAACAGCATGAACTGCCCCATGAAAAATACGCTGACGGCTACCATGCCCAAGGCTACCGGCCACTGCTTCATCAGCCGCAGGGGGCTAGCGTTTCCTGCCTGGCGCTCGCCCTTGAACGACGGAAGGCTTATCAGCAGCCACACAGCCGCGATCGCTGCAACAGGAACGACACAGAAAAATGCGCCGCGCCAGCCTATCAGCGAGCCCAGGAAGCTGCCGGCTGGCGCGGCGATGACCGTCGCCAGCGCGTTACCGCCATTGACGATGGCCAGCGCCCGCGGAACCTGATCATGCGCCACCAGACGCATTGCGGTTGCCGCCGACAATGACCAGAAACCGCCAATAGCGATACCAATCAAGGCACGTCCAATCATGAACGAGGGGTAACCCGGCGCGAGGGCGACAACGGTACCCGAGACGATCATCAGCAAGGTCAGGCACAGCAGCAGTTTCTTGCGCTCAACGCGGGATGCAATCGCCGCAATGACCAGGCTGGTGAGCAGTGCGAATGCACCGGACACGGAAATGCCCTGGCCTGCCTGGCCTTCAGTGATGTGCAGTTCTGCCGCAATGGGGGTCAGCAGACTGACGGGCATGAATTCTGAAGCGACCAGAGCGAATGCGGCCAACGACATGGCCAGCACGGCGCTCCAGCCGCTTTTTTCTGTAGAGCGAGAAGTCATTGGAACTACCTGTGGGGCGAGAAGCGTAGGGGTGCTGCGTGCCGACAAACCTGGCATGCGCCGATCGTTTCGGTTTCTGCGAGGCGCCGACATCGGTGCACGTCCGGGCGCTTGCCCGGACGTGTCATGGTTCACTCTGCCAACGTGGCGTTGTCGATTACGAAACGGTACTTGACGTCACCTTTGAGCATCCGCTCGTAGGCTTGGTTGATGTGTTCCGCACGGATCAGTTCGATGTCCGAAACGATGCCGTGCTCGGCACAGAAGTCGAGCATCTCCTGGGTCTGCGGGATGCCGCCGATCATCGAACCGGCCAGGGTGCGTCGCTTCATGATCAGATTGAACACGTTGGGCGAGGGATGCGGCGAGGCCGGTGCGCCCACCAGCGTCATCGCGCCATCGCGCTTGAGCAGAACCAACAAGGCATCCAGATCATGGGGAGCGGCGACAGTGTTGAGGATCAAGTCGAAGCTTTTCAGGTGCGCAGCCATTTGCTGCGGATCGGTTGAGACCACTACCTCATCAGCACCAAGGCTTTTGGCGGCCTCACGCTTGGATTCGGAAGTGGTGAACGCCACCACATGTGCGCCCAGCGCATGGGCCAGTTTGATGCCCATGTGACCCAGGCCACCGATGCCCACCACGCCGACTTTCTTGCCAGGGCCCGCGTTCCAGTGACGCAGCGGCGACCAGGTAGTGATGCCCGCGCACAGCAGGGGCGCAACGGCAGCCAACTGTGCCTCAGGGTGGCGAATACGCAGGGCGTAGCGTTGATGCACAACGATTGCTTGCGAGTAGCCACCGAGGGTCCAGCCGGGGGCATCCGGCGTCGGGAAGTTGTAGGTGCCGATCATGCCATCGCAGTAGTTCTCAAGGCCTTCAGCACATTCTTCGCAGTGCTTGCAGCTGTCGACGATGCAGCCCACGCCGACCAGGTCACCCGGCGCGAAGCCGGTGACCTTCGCGCCTACAGCGGCGACACGGCCGACAATCTCGTGGCCGGGCACACACGGAAATTGCGTACCCTCCCATTCGCCGCGCACCTGGTGCAGATCCGAGTGGCAGATCCCGCAATAGGCAATGTCGATCAGCACATCTTCCTGGCCGGGATCACGACGAGAAATGCGCAGGGGTTCTAACGGTTTATCGCCCGCATGGGCGCCATAAGCGTAGATTTGCATAGCACTCTCCTGTAACAGTTCGACACATTCTCCCGGTCAGTTCGCCGTAGCCCTAGTGCATTCCGCTTGAATACTTGCCTAATCCTATGAAGTTGGAGGAGGGTGGATAGGAAATGCTTCACCAGCGGATTAGAGTTCGGTCAACAGGAGCGACCCGACATGATCCATGCCCCCTTGCGCCATGACTCGCCTTTGGCGTTGAACATCGACCCGCGCGTGCACGTGACGGGGGACTTCGCGACCGCCATCCCCGGCCTGTCGTTGTTCCGTCGCGACCAGCCGGCGCCCCCTGCCGTATGCATGATCGAGCCGAGCCTGATTCTGGTTGGGCGTGGTGAAAAACGCTTGTGGGTGGGGGGCGAGGGCTACAGCTATGACCCGTCGCGGTTTCTGCTCACCTCGCTGGATCTGCCAGCCAACTCCGAAGTAATGCTCGCCAGCCCCGAACAGCCCTGTGTCGGGCTGGTGCTGAAGCTGGATGTGAGCATGCTCGCCGAGCTCATCAACCAGAGTGGCTTGCCTGCCAAGCGTCATCAAGCGGCCGGTACCGGTGTTGGTATTGGCACGCTGT
Source organism: Pseudomonas sp. BP8 (assembly GCF_017875955.1). Classification (GTDB taxonomy): domain Bacteria; phylum Pseudomonadota; class Gammaproteobacteria; order Pseudomonadales; family Pseudomonadaceae; genus Aquipseudomonas. The sequence continues at coordinate 3,175,909 of NZ_JAGINK010000001.1, forward strand.
CGTCCGCCCTGGAAAGCGCGGTCGATCGCCTGCTGGCATTGCTCGATGAACCTGAGGCGATCCCGGTGCTGGCACCGCTGATGCTGCGCGAAGTCCATTATCGGCTGCTCCATACCGATCAAGGCGCCCGGCTGCGGCAGATCACTGCGGTAGACGGCCAGGGTTATCGGATCGCCAAAGCCATTGACTGGCTCAAGGTCAACTACACGGTTGCGCTGCGTATCGACGAACTGGCGGCACGGGTGCAGATGAGCGCGCCGACTTTTCACCATCATTTTCGCCAGCTCACCGGCATGAGCCCGCTGCAATACCAGAAGTGGCTTCGATTGAACGAGGCCCGTCGGCTAATGTTGATCGAGCGCCTGGATGTCTCGCGAGCAGCGTTTGCGGTCGGCTATGAAAGCCCCTCGCAGTTCAGCCGCGAGTACGGCCGCCTGTTCGGTACCGCGCCGCGTCGGGACATTGCCCTGCTGCGGGGCCAGCCAGTCGAGGCCGAAGGCTTGGCCAACGCTCTGAATTGAGCAGAACACACGCTTTACCGGTGATGCCCCTCGCTGCGTATCACTGTTCATAACAATGCACATCAACCGATGATCTAGCGGGTGAGCCATGGAACTACGAATCAACCAGAAGACCTATCAGGTCGATGCCGATGCCGATACGCCCTTGCTGTGGGTGATCCGCGATGATCTGGGCATGACCGGCACCAAGTACGGCTGTGGACTGGCGCAGTGCGGTGCCTGCTCGGTGCTGGTAGACGGCAATGTGGTGCGCGCATGCGTCACCCCGGTCGCCGGTGTGGTCGGCAGGGAAATCACCACCATCGAAGCCATCGAGACTGATGATGTGGGCAAACGGGTGGTCGCAGCCTGGGTCGATCTGCAGGTTGCCCAGTGCGGCTACTGCCAGTCTGGTCAGGTCATGGCCGCCACGGCGCTGCTCAAACACAACCCCAAACCGAGTGATGCGCAGATCGAGGCCGCGATGGTCAACCTGTGTCGCTGCGGCACTTACAACGCCATTCACGCTGCCGTGCATGAGCTTGCTGCCGGCAAAGGGGAAGCTTGATGAACGTACGTATCGATCCAGCCTTGCAGCCCTTATCGCTTGCGTTGACTGACCCGGTGAACCTGTCTCGTCGCCGTTTTCTCACCGGTACCGCCGTCGGTGCACTGGTGCTCGGTTTCGGTCTGCCGCTGGGGGCGACCCGTGTGCAGGCCGCGGCGGCAACGACTGCCGAACGCGGCACGCAGGTTCCGGCGTTTCTGGAAATCCGTCCAGACAACAGCGTCCGGCTGTTGTGCCCGTTCATGGAAGGCGGGCAGGGCACGTTTACCGCGATGGCGCAGATCGTCGGTGAAGAACTGGACGCCGACCCGGCGACCTTCGTGGTCGAAGCCGCGCCGCCTGGCGAGGCCTATGTGGTCATGGACAACGGCATGCGCATCACCGGTGGCAGCATGTCGGTGCGCATGAGCTACCCGGTCATGCGCCGCCTCGGTGCACTGGCCCGTGCCATGCTGCTGCAGGCGGGCGCAGAGAGGCTGGGGGTGGCGGTGAGCGAATTGACCACCGAACCTGGCAAGGTGGTGCATGCTGCCTCGGGCCGCTCATTGGCCTACGGTGAACTGGCTGAACTTGCGCTGGACCTGCCGGTGCCCGATCCGGCCACCGTGCAACTGCGTGATCCGAGCCAGTTCCGCTGGATCGGCAAGCCGGTAAAGCGCGTCGATGCCTATGACAAGTCCACCGGCAAGGCGCTCTACTGCATTGATCTGAAGGTCGACGGCATGCTCCACGCGGCCGTTCAGCATGCCCCTCGCTTGGGTATGACGGTAGGTAACCTGCGCAACGAAGACCAGGTCAAGGCCATGAAAGGGGTGCACTCGGTGCATCGTCTGCCGGGCGCCGTGGCAGTGGTCGCGGAGCGCTGGTGGCACGCGAAACGTGCGGTAGAGGCGATTCAGGTCGACTGGCGCGAGCCTGCGCTCGACAGCGAAGTGCGGCCAATGCCCGCAGACTTCTCCAGCGATGCGCACTTCACCCGACTGGCAGCCGAAAAAGGCCCCGCCCGTGACGATGAACATGAGGGCGACGTTGCCGCCAGCCTGGCCAACGCCAAGACCCGGGTCGACGCCACCTACCACAACCAGTACCTGAACCACGCTCAACTTGAGCCGCCGTCAGCGCTGGCGCGCTTCAACCCGGACGGCTCGCTTGAGGTCTGGCTGCCCAATCAGGCACCGGACATGTTTCGCGCCGATATTGCCAAACGTACTGGGCTTGAGCTTTCGCAAATCATGCTGCACTCGCCGCTGCTCGGTGGGTTCTTCGGGCGGCATTTCCTCTACGACTCGGCCAGTCCCTACCCGCAGGCGATCGCCTTGGCCAAGGCGGTCGGACGCCCGGTCAAGTTGATCTGGAGTCGCGAAGAGGAGTTTTTGCGTGATGTGCTGCGCCCTGTCGCTGCGGTCAATTTCCGCGGCGCGCTGGATAATGACGGCTGGCCGCTGGCAATCGAGGCGATCAGTGCCACCGAAGGCCCTACTGAGGCCATTGCCGGCAAGCAGGGTGAAAAGCTCGACCCCACAGCGCTTGAAGGGTTAACCGGCAAGTCCTACGCCATCCCTCACAAACGGATCGCTCAGATCTACGTCAAAGGCCCGGCCATGCTGGGTTACTGGCGGTCGGTGGGCAATTCGCTCAACGATTTCTTCTACGAATCGTTCCTGGATGAGCTGGCCGACAAGGGCGGCAAGGATCCGTTCGAGCTGCGCCTGCATATGCTGCGTGACAACAAGCGCCTGACCACATTGCTGCAGGCGGTGGGTGACTTGTCGGGAGGCTGGAAACGCGGACCATTTACCGCTGAAGACGGTACAAAACGTGCGCGTGGGGTTGCGATGGCTTCGCCGTTCGGGACCGAAACAGCCGTGATCGCCGAGGTATCGATCGAGAACGGGCAGGTCAAGGTCCACGACATCTGGCAGGCAATCGATCCCGGCAGCATCGTCAACCCGGCGATCGTCGACGCTCAGGTCAACGGCGCAGTGGCGCTGGGGCTGTCGCAGACCCTGGTGGAGGAGGCGGTGTGGCTGGAGGGTAAACCGCGCGCGCGCAACTACGACTTGTACCCGATTCTGCCGCCGGCGCGGATGGCGCGGGTACATGTGCGGGTCATTGAGAGTGGGGAAAAAATGGGTGGCATCGGCGAACCGCCGCTGCCTGCGGTTGCGCCTGCGGTAGCCAATGCGGTGGCAGCGTTGACCGGTCAGCGGGTTCGCAGCCTGCCCATGAGCCGACATACCTTCAATTGATCAGCACCGGAGCGCCAATGAACAACAGCCGATTCGCAAGAGCCGCTGGCTGGCTGGCCGTGCCGTGCCTGGTCGCGGCGGGCCTGCTGGCCTGGTATGTCACTCGCGAGCCTGTCTCGCGTCTTGAAAACGATCAGGTCAGCGTGGCCGACATTGACCCGGCGCTGGTTGGCCGTGGCGAATATGTCGCCAGGCTCAGCGACTGCGTAGCCTGTCACAGCGTGCCGGGCGGTGCGCCGTTTGCTGGCGGCCTGGAAATGGCCACGCCGCTGGGGGCGATTCATGCCACCAACATCACGCCTGACCCTGAAACCGGTATTGGCCGTTACAGCCTGGCGGATTTCGACCGCGCGGTGCGCCACGGTGTGGCACCCGACAGTCGCCGTCTCTACCCGGCCATGCCCTATCCCTCGTACACCAAGCTCAGTGATGACGACGTGCGCGCGCTGTATGCGTTCTTCATGAAAGGCGTAGCGCCGGTCAAACAGGCCAATATCCAAAGTTCAATTCCCTGGCCACTGAACCTGCGCTGGCCGATTGCACTGTGGAATGGCGTATTTGTCGACGCAGGTCCCTATGCGGCCAAGGCCAGCCAGGACCAGCTGTGGAACCGCGGCGCTTATCTTGTTCAGGGCCCCGGTCACTGTGGCAGTTGCCACACGCCGCGCGGCCTGGCCTTCAACGAGAAGGCCCTGGATGAATCCGCCAAGCCGTTTCTCGCCGGCGCCTTGCTCGATGGCTGGTACGCGCCGAGCCTGCGTGATGATCACAACACCGGGCTGGGCCGATGGAGCGAGCCGCAGATCGTGCAGTTCCTCAAGACTGGCCGTAACAGCCACGCAGTGGTCTACGGCTCGATGACCGAGGCATTCAACAACTCCACGCAGTTCATGAGCGATGATGATCTGGCAGCGATTGCCCGTTATCTCAAGTCGTTGCCTGGCGACCGCCAGCGCGATGGCGAGCCATGGCAGTATCAACAGGCTTCGGCTGCGACCCGCCTGGACACGCCGGGGGCGCACACCTACGTGGCCCACTGCGCCTCGTGCCACGGCCTGGACGGCAAGGGCCAACCCGACTGGATGCCGCCGCTGGCAGGTGCCACTTCCGCATTGGCCAGCGAGAGCGCCTCGGCAATCAATATCACCCTCAACGGCTCGCAGCGGATCGTCGCCGCCGGTGTGCCGGACGCCTACCGGATGCCCGCCTTCCGTGAGCAGTTGTCCGATCAGCAGATCGCCGAGGTGCTGACATTCGTGCGCGACTCTTGGGGTAATCACGGCAGTGCCGTCCAGGCGCAGGCGGTCAGCAAGCTGCGTGAGCACACTGATCCGGCCAGCAGCAGCCCGATCATCCTGCACATGCGTTAGAGGAGAGGCTGATGGAGAGTATCGACTTGCTGGTCCTGCGCACCGCGCGGGACTGGCTCGCCGCCGGAGAGCGTGTGCTGCTCGCCACCGTGGCGCGCACCTGGGGTTCTTCACCGCGTCCGGTGGGGTCGATGATGGCCTTGCGTAACGACGGTCGGGTGGTGGGCAGCGTGTCCGGAGGCTGCATCGAAGATGACCTGATCCATCGCTACACCACCGCCCATGGCGGCAGCGGGCTGAAAGACAGCGCTCCGCAAGTGGTGCGTTATGGTGTCAGCGCCGACGAAGCCCACCGCTTCGGCTTGCCATGTGGCGGTACGCTTGAGCTGATTCTGGAGTTCAGTCCTTCTTGGCAGTCGCTCGATGAACTGCTGGCGCAGCTGGACACAGGCCAGTTGGTGCGTCGTCGTCTGGTTCTGCACGCCAATCAGGTCTCACTCGAACCCACCGCGACACCGGAGCAATTCAGCTTCGACGGCGAGCAAATGCTCAATACCCTTGGGCCTGGGTACCGAATGCTGATGATCGGTGCCGGCGCGCTGGCCGAGTATCTGGCCACCATGGCGTTGTTCAATGGCTTCAAGGTTGCGGTTTGCGATCCACGTCCGGAGTACATCGAGACGTGGGCGGTAGACGGCGTGGAGCGCATCGTGGGTATGCCCGATGATGTGGTCCGAGCCTTCGCGGTCGATCTGCGCACCTGCGTCGTCGCCTTGAGCCATGATCCCAAGCTCGACGATCTGGCCCTGCTCGAAGCCCTGCATAGCCCGGCGTTTTACATCGGCGCCATCGGCTCGCGGCGCAATAGCCAGCTGCGCCGCGAGCGCCTGATCGAGCATTTTGGTGAAACCCAAGCATCGCTCGAACGTTTGCACGGGCCGATCGGCATCTACATCGGCAGCAAGACGCCGGCGGAGATCGCCGTCAGCGTCATGGCCGAGATCCTTGCCGCGAAGAATGGGGCCAGGCTGCCGAGTGAATACTCCATTGCCAGTTCCAAGGCGCAAGAAGAGATCATTTGAAATCGGGGCCGGCTTGGGTGCGCTGGGCTGCTCGCTGGGCGGTAAGCACCTGCTGCGCCGTCAGCTCGATGAAGTCGAACACCACCTCGGGTACCCTGTACAGATATTGCTTACGCCGATTGTTGGACACGGTTCCACCATTGCTCAGGCACATCATGACCAAGTTTGCGAGATCGCTGCCGCGTACATCGAATCGCTCATCCACGGCCCTGTACACGGCGTCATAGTTCTCCAGAAAGGCAGTCTCATCGCGTAATTCGACTTCTAGCGCCCGCTTTGCCATCAAGCAGGTGAATACTACGCAGGCCGTCGCATCCCAGAATCGGTAGATCGCGTCCGCTCCCGTGAACTCGAAGGTAAACTGCTCGTGATCGATCCAGTGCACTCGCCAGGACTCTCGTACTGGTCTGGAGAATCCCTGGAGCGTCTCCAGGTACAGGCGCTCCTCCTGCTTCATGGCAACTGAAACAGGAAGCAGGAGGCCGTTTTCAAGCGCGCCTGAATGGCAGAGAGCCTGGTGGATCAAGAAGCGTGACAAGCGTCCATTTCCGTCCATGAACGGGTGGAGGAACACGAACCCAAATGAAATGATGCTTGCGGCTACAAGCGGGTCGATTTGAGTAGGGCCTTCATTGGCGAAGCGCATCAGACTTTCCATCAATTCACGGCACAGGTCCGGGGGCGGGGGGACGTAGGTCACCCCAGCTGCTCCCTGCATGCCATTGCTTAGGTGGTTCTGCTCATGTCGAAATGCCACTGCAAGATCCAGAGGGTTTGCCACAGTGGCGTTTTGCAAGGTAACCAAGTAATCCTCGGTCAGCGGGTATCGCTCATGGGCTTGGCGCAGAAGTTTGATGAAACGGCGGGATTTGTCTTCGGTTGGGGCTTCTTTCTCTATTGCAAATGAGTCCTGGGTCTCGTGCAAGTACGCCCAGTTGATAGCTCGGTCCATCATCAACGGTGGGAGCGAATCGATGAAATGCTTGGCCTTGCCGAGAATGTCATGCTCAAGAAGCGCTGTAAGCTCCGGGGTGCGCTCCACAGTCGCGCAGTAAGTCAGATCTCCGAGCCCGTTGAATTCCAGCCGCCACTTCGAGTTCCGGTCACCCGGGCGAGTAATATACTGCTCAGGATCGAACAGCTGGACGAAGGCGCCGCGTACAGGTGAAGGCTGATCGATTTCTTCACCAGTGAAGGCTTCCCTGAGGTAGCACGCCTTACGGATATAGACGCCATTGGGCAATGCTTTCAGCGCTTGAGAAAAATGATCTGCGGGGATCTGTGGCAGAGCCTGGGCGAGAATTGAGAGGTTGATACCCTCATGCTTCAGCGCAAAAAGCACATTCCCAAGAAGGTCATCCTCTGAGGGCGCCATCCGCTGGGGCACGGCAAGCGTGTTGCCGATTTTCTCAATCCGTGTGACCGGTTGTACGATCGCAGGGCGGTTGAGTGTAACCGCAGCTATTTGAAGCCTATTGAGTAATAGCGCATATCCCGCTTCCCGCATGTACCTTTCCTTCAGTTTGGTCGCGAGCGTTGTGTTTTCTTTGAGTGAGCTCACAAAATCTTCAGATTCAGCGATTATGCCGATTTTTTCTTCATTTTCCATATCGGCACAGGGGGTCAGACTCTCAACTTGCTACGTTTATGCTTGGGATATTTTCTTCAGTTCCCCTCACTATTGCGAAATTTCCTCGACGAGGATGCGAAAATCTTCAGATTTTCAACCAAAGCATTTTTTTTCTTGAGATATGAAGTGCCGTAACTTCGCGCCGCTGATCCTGAGTCCTCACGTCCAGATAGCTCAACCAAGGAAGGTCATGTCGAATTTGAAGTGCGCCAGATCGTTCACGCTATTGCTAGCAGCAGCCACACTGGCTGCTTGCGTGCCCTGGAAACGGGAACGCCCGGCTTATGCGGACCTGTGCCAATCCGAGTTCCAGTTCCAAGTCCCCGGTCCGCAAGGCGAGAAAACCGTCTACCTGGAAGCATACCTCTACGACCATGCCGCGCAGTGGAGCGACCGGCCATTCGCCCAAAGCCTGTACGTTGACTACCCCGGCGAGGGACACGCGCAGCATGAGTTCTATGTACAGCTCATCGCCTACAACAAAAACCGTCAACTGCCCTCGACCAGCGCCAAGGGTGGCGAGCCAGCAATCCCGATCGTCTTCGACAGCCGCCAGGCCTACATCACCTTCGAGGACGGCTCACGCTTGCAGGCGCGCCCCGCGGTGTATCTGGGCATCGACAAAAGCTACGATTTTCCGCTCGTGTACCCATCCTCAGCGCGGCCGTCGCCTTACGACATCAACAGCGATGAAGTGCACCGCAACATCCCCAAGATCACCAACAACAAGCGCTACGGCTCCGCCTATGTGATTTTCCAGACGGACAGGTTCAACGCAAATGCCAAGTGGACCATCCACCTCGGCGCGCTGGAGGTCCAGGGCCAGAAACTGCCCATTCCACCTATCAAGCTCTGCTATCAGCCAGTGAAGAAATGGATCGGTATCGAGCCTTTGATGCGGCCGTGAACTACCCAGCGCGCCGGCAAGGCCGCTCCCAACACAGCGCAAGTCTCTAGGCATGCGCGGACCGCGCCGGCTTGAGGTTTAGGGCTAGACAGTTGCTCTCACGGGTCTTGTGCAAGGCTTAGGGGGCGGCCTTGCCGGACCGTTCGGAAAGGGCTGGGCGTAAAACCCAATCCGATTGAACGTTTCAGCAACCCTTGCCGTCGGTATTTCCAAGTCGTTCGCATTTGGAGGCACTACCCATGAAGTACCGCGCACTCGGCAACACTGGCCTGCTGGTTTCGGAACTGGTGGTCGGCACGGTCCCGTTCGGCGGGCGTGGCGCATTCGAGAAAACCGGCAGCGTGGATGTGGCGCTGGCCCGGCGCATGTTCGATATGGCCTTCGATGCCGGGGTGAACCTGGTCGACACGGCCGACCTCTACTCGCACGGCCTGGCCGAAGAAATCGTCGGCCAAGCGCTGGGGGAGCGGCGCCAGTCGATCATCCTCGCCACCAAGGCGCGCAGCCCGATGGGCGATAACCCCAACGACAGCGGCGCCTCACGCTATCACCTGATTCGCGCCTGCGAGGCCAGCCTCAAGCGCTTGGGCACCGACCATATCGACCTTTACCAGATTCACAACTGGGACGGCATCACGCCCGTGGAGGAGACGCTGTCGGCGCTGGAGCACCTGGTGCAAAGCGGCAAGGTGCGTTATTTCGGCACTTCCAACTACACCGCCTGGCAGATGATGAAAACCCTCGGCAGCGCCCAGCTCAACGGCTGGCAACAGCCAGTTTCCCAGCAGATCTATTACACCCCTGAGGCCCGTGAAGCGGAGTATGAGCTGCTGCCGATGGCGCTTGATCAGGGCATCGCCACGCTGGTGTGGGGGCCGCTGGGGGAGGGGTTATTGACCGGCAAGGTGCGCCGGGGGCAGCAGACGCCTGCCGGCACGCGCCAAGGCAATGACTGGCCCGAACCCTATGTGCACGACAGGGAGCGGGCGTACGACATCATCGAGGCGTTGATCGAAGTAGGGCGGCGGCATGGCTGTTCACCGGCGCGGGTGTGCCTGGCTTGGCTCAAGGACCGGCCTGGAATCACCAGTGTCATCACGGCGGGGCGCACGGCCGAGCAGTTGCACGACAACTTGCAGGCTGTGGAGCTGAGGTTGACGGCGCAAGACCATGAACAGATTGAACAGGTAACCCGGATCGCACCGCAGTATCCCTACTGGCACCGGATTGCGGCGGGTATGGACCGGATCGACTCGGCTGAGGCGCCGTTTATCGAGATGCATCGTGCAACGATGAAACAGCAGAAATAGCCTCGTAGGGTGGGCCGCTGGCTGCTAGGCGTACTCAATGAGCAAGGGTGGTCCAAGCTATCTAGGCCAGCTCGCCTCAGGGGCAACGGTTATGGCGCAGTTTCGCATGCCTTGCGTTACCTGAGCGAAGACGAGGAACATGCGCTCAACAACGCAAGGAATTGATCGATGGCGGTGGTGCTACCCGAAGCGGCCAAGGCCGATTCACTTGAACATTTTGCGCCAGCAACGCGCGCCTGGTTCAGCGAGACGTTCCCCGCGCCCACGGCGGTGCAGGCGGCTGCCTGGGCAGCTATCGGCGCTGGTGAGCATGCACTGGTGATTGCCCCGACCGGTTCGGGCAAGACGCTGGCCGCGTTCATGCAAGCCATCGATCAGCTCATCCGGGAACGCGAAACGCCAATTGAAAGCGCGGCAGCATCGCCCAAACACGCGACGCGTATCCTCTACATATCGCCAATCAAGGCACTGGGCGCAGACGTGCAGCGCAACCTGCGCCTCCCACTCGAGGGCATCTCTGCCCAGCGCAAACGGCGTGACGATCCGCTCGTTGAACTCACCGTCGGCATGCGCACCGGTGACACACCGGCCAAAGAGCGCGCGAGCCTGCTGCGCCGTCCGCCCGACATTCTCATCACGACGCCCGAGTCGCTCTACCTGATGCTCACATCCAAGGCGCGGGAGACGCTGCGTGGCGTTCGCACGGTCATCGTGGACGAGGTGCATGCGGTCGCGGGGGGCAAGCGAGGCTCCCATCTGGCGCTGAGTCTGGAGCGTCTCGATGCATTGCTGCCGGCCCCGGCGCAGCGTGTCGGCCTGTCGGCGACTGTGCGTCCGGTGCAAGGGGTCGCACAGTTCTTGGCGGGGTCGCAGCCGGTCACTGTGGTGAATCCATCGAGCAGCCGTCAGTTCGACCTGCAAATCGTCGTGCCAGTCGAGGACATGACCGATATCTCGGCTCGCAATGGTGCTGCAGCGGGTGGTGATCGCCAAGACCGGGAGGGATCCATCTGGCCCCACGTTGAAGCCAGCATCCTCGAACAGGTGCTGCGCCGGCGTTCGACCATCGTTTTCACCAATTCGCGAGGCCTCGCCGAGAAGCTGACCGCGCGTCTCAATGAGTTATATGCAGAACGCGTGGGTTTAGCTGACGACGCCATCCTGGGGGCAACGTCGGATAATTCAGCTACTACTAGCTATGCGTCATCCGCTGGCGGCACCGATGGACGCTCTGCAGGGGCTGCGGCCTACATCGCCCGATCTCACCATGGCTCCGTCTCCAAAGAACAGCGCGGCGAGATCGAACAGGCGTTGAAGGCCGGCGACCTGCGTTGCGTGGTCGCAACCTCCAGCCTGGAACTGGGCATCGATATGGGCCTGGTCGATCTGGTAATCCAAGTCGCCGCGCCGCCTTCGGTGGCCAGTGCCTTGCAGCGCGTCGGCCGTGCAGGGCACCAAGTTGGGGGGACCTCCGCCGGGTTGATCTACCCGCGCACCCGCCGCGACTTGGTCGACGCCGCCGTCACAATCGACAGCATGCTGGCCGGGCGTATCGAAGCCATTGAGCCGCCACGCAATCCACTTGATGTACTAGCGCAACAGACGGTGGCTGCGGTGGCCATGGAGGCTGTCCAGGTTGATGACTGGTATGCCACCGTGCGCAGAGCGGCACCCTTTCATAGCTTGCCCAGAGGCGCATTCGACGCGGTGGTCGACATGCTCGCCGGGCGCTATCCCTCCGACGATTTCGCCGAGTTCCGCCCGCGGCTGGTATGGAACCGCGAGACAGGGCTTTTGACCGCGCGCCCGGGCTCCAAGCAACTGGCTGTCACCAGTGGCGGCACCATCGCGGACCGGGGCATGTTCAGCGTCATCCTGCCGGAGGGCGAGGAAAGTGCCGGCTCACGGCGGGTCGGCGAGCTCGACGAGGAGATGGTCTATGAATCACGGGTGAACGACGTCATCACCTTGGGCACATCTGCCTGGCGCATCCTGCAGATCACCAACGATCAGGTGGTGGTAACACCGGCCCCGGGGCGTTCGGCCCGGCTTCCATTCTGGCGCGGCGATGGACTGGGGCGCCCGGCCGAACTGGGACACGCCATCGGTGCGTTTTTGTCCTTGCTCGAGCGCAGCATCGAGGGCGATGACGGCCAGCACCTCGGCACTGAGCTGGCGTCGCGGCTTGACGCGGCCGGCCTCGACCGCAACGCAATCAACAACCTGCTCAGCCTGGTCGGCGAACAACGTGAGGCGACCGGTGTGCTGCCCACGGACCGCACCTTGGTCGTCGAGTGCTGCCGAGATGAAACGGGGGACTGGCGCGTTATCCTGCATTCGCCTTATGGGCGGCGGGTCCATGATCCCTGGGCGCTGGCCATTGCCGAACGGATCCGCCAGCGCTGGAAGGTCGATCCTTCGGTTGTCGCCAGCGACGACGGCATCATCGCCCGCATTCCCGATATTTCCGGGCGGGTACCGGGCGTAGAACTGTTCATCTTCGAGCCGCAGGCCTTGCGCAAGATCGTCACCGATGCCGTGGCCGGTTCGGCGCTGTTCGCTGCAAGATTTCGCGAGTGCGCTGCACGTGCGCTGTTGCTGCCGCGACGGATGCCAGGACGCCGCTCCCCGCTGTGGCAGCAACGCTTGCGCGCAGGCCAGCTGCTGCAGATCGCCCAAGGCCACCCGGACTTTCCCATCCTTATCGAAACGGCGCGGGAATGCCTGCAAGATGTCTATGACCTCCCGGCACTGGATGCGCTGATGCAGCGATTGCAAGACGGCAACGTGCAGATCGCGCAGGTCACAACAGAGGTGCCGTCGCCGTTCGCAGCAAGCCTGCTGTTTGGGTACGTGGCGGAGTTCATGTACGAAATGGATGCGCCGCTGGCCGAACGGCGCACATCGGTTCTATCCCTGGACAGTGGACTGCTTGGCGATTTGATCGGCCAGGTCGATATGGGCGAACTGCTCGATCCGGCCATCGTCGATCGCGTCGGGCGTGAACTGCAACGGCTCACACCTAGCCATCAGGCCAAGGGCCTGGAGGGGGCGGCGGACCTCCTGCGCCAGCTCGGGCCACTGACGGCAGAGGGCGTCGCCAGGCGTCTCGGCGACGGCGAGCAGGCCGCGGCATACCTCGCCGGTCTGGAGCGGGAAGGGCGGGCGATCAGGGTGACGATCGCCGCAAGCGAGCAGTGGGCCGCCGTCGAAGATGCAGCCCGGCTGCGCGATGCACTCGGCGTCACGCTGCCGGCCGATCTGCCCAGAGTCTTTCTCGAGAGAACGGCAACACCCCTGAGCGATTTGATCGCGCGGTATGCGCGTAGCCATGTCCCTTTCAGCGCTGAACAAGTGGCAAGCCGATTTGGCCTTGGCGTTGCCGTTGCGGCTGACGCGTTAGAACGCATGCGCGAGCAGGGCAAACTGCTCAAGGGCAACTTTGGTGGAGACCGCCGCATCGAAGTGCAGCCGCTCAACGCCGTCGACGCTGCGTTGACGCGACACGAGTGGGTCAGCGAGGACGTGTTCAAACGCCTGCGGCTACGCTCGCTCGAGGCGGCGCGCGAGGCGACCCTGGCGGTCCCGCAGCAAGCCTATGTGCGCTTGCTGCTGGAGCGCCAATACCTGGTGCCCGAGGCCACCGGGAAAGCCGCTGCTTGCCCGCAAACGGCCGGAGGCAGTTTGAAAGGGATCGACGGCGTGACTCGCGTCATCGAGCAACTGGCGGGCCTGCCACTGCCGGCATCCCTGTGGGAAAGCCAGATCCTTGCTGCACGCGTCCAGGACTACACGCCGGGCATGCTCGATGAACTGATTGCTTCGGGCACGGTAGTCTGGTCCGGGCATGGCCGGCTCGGCGAGGATGACGGGCTGGTGGCACTGCACCTGCAGGAGTTCGCTGGCGAGACACTGTTGCCGTCGCCAGGCACCGAGGCGCTGGCAAAGCTGTCCCCGCTGCAACAGGCAATCCTCGACAGCCTGGTCGGTGGCGGGGCCTACTTCGCGCGGCAGTTCGCTGCGCTGACAGCATCTGGGCAGCAAGGTGCAGCACAGGCGCACGCACCCGCGGATATCCATGCCGCGCTGTGGGATCTCGTCTGGCAGGGTTATGTCACCACCGACACGTGGTCGCCACTGCGCGCCTACTGCGGCGGACGCCCGGCGCGCCGGCCCCGGTCCGTTGCGGTCTCTCGGCGACGTAGGGGGTTTAGCGGCTTGCGATCTGATGAGTCCATGTCCTTGGCTGTGGCTGCGCTGGGAGCTGTCTCGACATTGAACGATCCGACGCTCGCTGGCCGCTGGTCGATGCTGCACCACGAGCCCCTGAATGACACCGCGCGCGCGTTTGCTCTGGTCGAAGCGCTGGTCGATCGGTATGGCGTGGTAACCCGCAGCGCGGCTGTCACCGAGAACATACCGGGCGGCTTCCCCGCCTTGAGCGTGGTGTTTCGTAGCATGGAGGACGCTGGCAAGGTGCTGCGCGGCCGTTTCATTGAAGGACTGGGGGCGGCGCAGTTTGGCGAGCGTGCGAGCATTGATCGGCTTCGGCAACTTGCCAGTCTGTCGGCGGTGGAGCCGATGGCGGTGGCGCTATCGGCTGCAGACCCCGCCAATCCCTTCGGCACCTTCCTGGCCTGGCCAGCCCATCCATCAAGCCTGCGTCCATCGCGCCGGGCCGGGTCAATCGTCGTGCTGGTTGACGGGCGTCTGATGTTCTACCTCGTGCAAGGCGGCCGTCGGCTGCTTTGCTATGGCGATCCAGATACCGAGGGGATGGCCCAGCCGATTGCTGCAGGCTTGACGGCGCTTGCCGTGGCACTGAAGCGTGAAAGGCATGCATCGTTCGTGTTGGAACTGGTGGACGAACAGAGCGCTTCCAGGAGCCCTCTTGGCAGCGCGCTAAGGGCGGTCGGCTTTTCCAGCGCGCCCAAGGGGCTTACCTGGTATGCCTGAGAGGATACGCGGTGGCAACAGTTTGCTCATGGTTGCTAGGTTGAGGAGGCGTACAGTTGGAAGGTGATAACGACTCTTGGAACTGTGCTCGAGTGTGATCGACGGTGTTTTTTGGTAATGGGCCGGCTGCGGTCCAAAGCTTGAGTCGACTGGCGAAATGGGGGGTAGATGACGACTACTTGCGCTCGGTTTCAAGTAACAGCGGTCTGCCTCACCTTGCGACTCAATCCAGGCGTCCTACCCGTAATGCGCTTGAATGCACGACTGAAAGCGGCCTGTGATGTATAGCCCAAACGCTGCGCTACCTCTTCAATCGGTAGCCTTTCGAGTGTCAGCCACTGGCTTGCAAGCCGCATTCGCAGTTCGGTGACATAGCGCAGCGGGGCCATGCCAATCGTCATCTGGAAGCGGTCCGCGAAGACCGAGCGCGAGGTATTGCAGTGCTCTGCCAACTGCGCAACGGTCCAGTCGCGGCCCGGTTGCTGATGGAGTGCAAGCAGTGCACCGGCCAAGCGTGGATCGCGCAAGGCGGCGACCAAGCCAGAAGCATTCCCGCAGGCGCACTCCACCCAGCCGCGAACGACCATGGCAGCCACCACGTCGGCCAAACGCGCGAGGATACCGGCGAAACCGACCCGTGCGGCGCTTACCTCGCGCTCCATGGTCGTCAGGATCGGCATCAGCCCTGGGTAACGCTGGCCGCCCGCATCAATCAGCATCAGGCCCGGCATCAGTTGGCCAAGGCCATGGATACTGCCCAGTTCAAATTCCATACAACCACTGAACAAAATGGTGCTCGGCGTGGGGCCGGCATCGGTTCCGGTATCCACCGCGCTGACGGTATCACCGAGGGGGGCGCCGTCCAGACGGTCGATGTCCTGAACAGGCACGCCAGGGTGGGAAAACAGTTGATGGGCCGCGCCATGGGAGATGAACACGGCGTTGCCGGCAGACAGTGCGTAGGTGGTGCCGTCCTGCATTTGCAGCACCGCAGTGCCGACGGCCATGAAGTGGAACCAGGCGTGCCCAGGTTTTTCCGCGAAACCCAAACCAAAGGTCGGGCCGGCCTGGATACGCCGGTAGTTGACGCCACGTAGGCGCATGCCGCGCAACAACTCGTTGATGAGGTCGGAGGAGAGAGCAAACGGGTCAGCAGACATAGTTCAGGTGTTTTGGTCAAAAAGTGGAGATTTCCGATCATAGATCATCCGGGTTTCGCCGCCTAGACTTCGGCTCGCAATGAAGATTGGGAGATCTGTGCAATGACCGACTGTGTATGTAAGACCGTACCCGACCGCCATCCCGGCGTCGGCTCGGATGTTGAGCCTGCGACCCCCGCGTGGATGGCCGTTTTCTCGTTGGCAATGGGGGTGTTCGGCTTACTGACCGCTGAATACCTTCCGGCCAGTTTGTTGACGCTGATGGCTACTGACCTGGGAGTGTCCGAAGCGCTGGCCGGCCAGGCGGTAACGGTGACAGCAGTGGTAGCGCTGTTCGCCGGATTGTTGGTGCCGGGCCTGACCCGTGGCATCGACCGACGTTGGGTATTGCTGGGGTTTTCCACGTTGATGGTCGCTTCCAATCTGTTGGTCGCCGTTTCCTCCAGCTTCGCAGTGCTTTTGTTGATGCGTATCTTGCTGGGTATTGCCCTTGGCGGGTTCTGGAGCATGGCGGCGGCGGTAGCGATGCGCTTGGTGCCGAGTGCGCTATTGCCCCGGGCGCTATCGATCATTTTCAGCGGCATTGCCATCGGGACGGTCGTTGCAGTGCCGCTGGGCAGCTATCTGGGCGGGCTGTATGGCTGGCGCAGCGCGTTCTTCGCAGCAGCGGCGGTAGGCATGGTGACCCTGGCTTTTCAGTTGTTCACTCTGCCGCCCCTCGCGCCGCGCCGGCCGGCAAGGCTGCGCACTGTTTTGGAGGTGTTGCAGCGCCCAGGCATCGCCGTGGGGATGTTCGGTTGTGTGCTGGTGCACAGCGGGCACTTCGCGATGTTCACCTATGTTCGGCCATTCCTTGAGGGGACTACCGGCATTGGCTCGCAAGGGCTGTCACTGATGTTGCTGGGGTTCGGTGTGGCGAACTTCGCCGGCACGCTGTTGGCCGGGAAGCTGCTGGAGCGCCACCCGCTGGCCACCCTGGTGTTGATGCCCGCACTGGTCGGTGTTGCATCACTGGCGTTGGTGCTGTTGCCAGCCTCGTTGCCGGGGCAGGCGGTACTCCTGGCGATCTGGGGCTTGGCCTTTGGCGGTGTGCCGGTGGCGTGGTCGAACTGGGTTGCCAGTGCGGTACCTGACCAGGCGGAAAGCGCCGGCGGCATGGTGGTGGCATCTGTGCAATCCGCCATCGCAACAGGCGCCGCCGCTGGCGGTGCGATGTTCAGCCTCGGTGGCAGCGCAGGCGTATTCGCCGCAGCGGCCGTGCTGATGCTGCTGGCCGCGTTGCTGATAGCGCTGCGTGTCCGCGTGCCTTCTGCCCATGGCATTCGCCAGCCAAAACCTGCGTTACATGTTTGACTAGCGCGTTGATCAGCGTGACGGTAAATATCGACTACTCCCCTGAGGCCCTGACAGGAATTTGGCCGGTAATGTCCATCATGTAGGTTCTACGCTTGAACAGAATGCCGGCTCCCTGAGGTATTGCCGCTGAGGTGCAGAGAACAGAGTAGCCGGTCAGACAGGTATTTTTCACGCTGTTGTCAAGATTGCCTGGCGCTGAACGCTGCTGCCAGGGCGAGGTAATCAGCCCCGTCCACACCAGATATTGCGCTCAATGCACACGAAACCATCAAACAGCAAACGCGCCGTCCTCACCAACCCGCACCCCTTGATCACGCCGCGTTTCAAGTTGATTTCCACCGTAAATTCACCACTCGGGTGCTCCACCGCCAAACGCTGACGATCGCCGCCGGACGTGCTGGCAATGGCCTGTGCGAGCGACCCTTCAATCAAACAGGCCGTGGCGACACTCACCGCGCCAAACACCCCAATCGACGCATGGCAGCGGTGCGGGATGAACGAGCGTGTATTGACCGTGCCGCCGTTGCGCGGTGCCGACAGCAGGCACATCTTTGGCACATTGCGCTGGCTGACATCACCCAGTTTCATGCGTGGGCCCAGTTGCAGGCGGATGGCTTCCAGGCGCGTTTTCAGGGCACTGTCGGCCTCCAGCGTTTCGCACGGCTCGTAGCCGGTCACGCCAAGGTCTTCGGCGCGCAGCAGCACCACCGGCATGCCGTTGTCGATGCAGGTCACTTCCACCCCATCGACCCGGTCGCGGCTGTTGCCGGTGGGCAGCAGGGCTCCGCAGCTGGCGCCGGCCACGTCGGCAAACGTCACCACCAGCGCCGCCGCACGGCCCGGCACGCCATCAATACGGGTATCGCCGGCATACTCCACCTGGCCATCGATGGTCGGCACCTGGGCCACGGCGAGCTGCCCGGTGTTTTCCATGAAGATGCGCACCGGTGTGCTCGAGAGGCTGGCGGCCACCAGGCCGCGCTCGATGGCGAACGGCCCTACGCCGGCCAGAATGTTGCCGCAGTTCTGCCCATAGTCCACCCGCGCTTCGTCCACCACCACCTGCGCGAACAGGTAGTCGACGTCGGCGTCCTCGCGCTGCGAGGCGCGGATGATGGCGACTTTGCTGGTGAGCGAGTCGGCGCCGCCGATGCCATCAATCTGCCGGGCATCGGGCGAACCCATCACCGCCAGCAGCACGCGGTCACGCAGCGGGCCAGGGGCGGGCAGGTCGTCATGCAGAAAATAGGCACCCTTTGAGGTGCCGCCACGCATCAGCAGACAGGGTATGCGGGTCTGGCCCATGTTCAGCCTTCCAGGTCAGTGAGGTGCTCGACATAACGCAGGCCCTTCGCCGACAGGCGCGGACGCATCTCGTAAATGTCCAGGCCAAGCTCGCCGGCGGCCAGGCGCAGGCGTTTGCGTTCTTCCAGGTCGGCGCGCTGGGTGGCGGCTTCGAGTACCGCCTGGGCTTCGCAATGGCGCACCACCACGACGCCGTCGTCATCGGCAACCACGATGTCACCGGCATTGATCAGCTGACCGGCACACAGCAGCGGCAGGTTCACCGAACCCAGCACTTCCTTCACCGTGCCTTGAGCGTTGATGGCGCGCGACCACACGGCAAAGCCCATGTCGCGCAGTGTCTGGCTGTCGCGCACGCCCGCGTCGATCACCAGGCCGCGCACGCCGCGGGCCTGTAGCGAGGTCGCCAGCAGGTCGCCGAAATAGCCATCGCTGCAGGGTGAGCTGGGCGCCACCACCAGTACGTCGCCCGGGCGGCACTGCTCCACGGCAACATGGAACATCCAGTTGTCGCCAGGGGCCACCAGCACGGTTACCGCGCTGCCAGCCACTGCCACGCTTTGCTGGATGGGGCGCACGGCGGTATTGAGCAGCCCCTTGCGACCTTGGGCCTCATGCACCGTGGCCACGCCCAGCCGGCCCAAGGCATCGATCAGTTCCTGCTCAACACGCGGGATATTACGCACCACGATGCCGGTCTTGCCGATCAGCCCGCTCATGCCAGGTTCTCCGTCACACGTGGGAACACGCTCTGCAGGCCTTCGGCGTAGACGATGTTGCGTGCGCTGGTGATGCCCACGTTACGCTTGGCCTGCACGCCGCGCTGCAGGGCGACGCGGGTGTAGTACTCCCAGAGGTGTTCCTGGCCGGCCATGCACTGGATGGCGGCATACTTTTTGTCCCACACCGGGGTGATGTCCAGGAAGGTATCCGGGCGCCATTCGCACTGCTCGGGCTGGTGCGGTTCAAAGGCGTACACCGGTGGTGCGCCAACGATCTTCTCGCCAGGCTTGTAGCCTTCGGCCTGGGCGATGATGCGGGCTTCCTGGGCCAGGTGCATGGCCAGTGGGTGGTCGTAGTTGTACGGGTCTTTCAACGAATGGCTGAGCACGAACTCCGGTTGTACCCGGCGATACACATCGGCCAAGCGGAACAGGGTGTCCTTGTCGGCGCGCATCGGGTAGTCGCCTATGTCGAAGAATTCCACGCTGGCACCGAGGATTTCGGCCGCCGCCATGGCTTCCTCACGGCGTGCATCCTTGACCTTGGCTTCGGTCATTTCACCCTTGCGCCATAGCTTGGCAGACTCGCCACGCTCACCGAACGACAGGCAAACCACGTGCATGGCATAGCCTTGCTCAGCGTGTAGCGCAATGGCGCCACCGGCACGCCAGACAAAGTCGGCGGAATGTGCGCTGACCACCAGGGCGGCTTTTTGTGGGGTATTCATTATTGGTAGGCTCCTGCAGTGGGGGTTAACGCAGGATGTCATCGGCCTGGGCGAGGCACTAATGCGTTCACTTGCAGCGGCTATGCGTTTTATTTATTGCCTGGCAAGCGGGGTAGAGGCATAGTCGCCGCAGTCACATGCCGAGCGCCGGGGGAAGCCTTATGAACGACGTCGAATTGCCTAACCTGATGCAAGTACGCGCGTTCATCCGGGTAGCCGAGTTGGGCAGCGTTTCGCGGGCGACGGAGGTGTTGTTCCGTGCTCAATCCGTGGTCACCCGCGCCATCGCCGAGCTGGAGGCGCGGTTCGCTGTCCCGCTGTTCGAGCGCCATGCCAATGGCATGCGCCTGACCGACTATGGCGAGTGCCTGCTGCCGCGTGCACAGCGCGTGCTGGCGGAACTGGACGGCGTGCCGGGGGTGCTGGGCACCGCGCAAGGCGAGCCCCTCTACCTGTTTCAGGCGCGGCGCCTGCAGGTGTACGTGAAGCTCTGTGAAACACGGCACATGCAAACCGTGGCGCGGCACTTCGGCCTTAGCCAGCCGGCCGTCAGTGCTGCTTTGAAGGTGCTCGAAGGCGGGTGCGGGCAGCCCTTGTTCGTGCGCACGTCGCGCGGCCTGCAGCCCACTGTGGCCAGCCGGGACATCCTCTTCCCCATCCGCCGGGCGCTGAACGAGTTGCGCCACATGGACAGTGACCTGAGCGCGATGCAAGGCACCTTGCGCGGGGTGGTGCATGTCGGCGCGTTGCCCTTGGGCCGCTCGCGCATTCTGCCGGAGGCCATTTTGCATTTTACCGCCCAGCATCCACTGGTCCGGGTGGTGACCAACGAAAGCCCGTTCGACCTGCTGGCAACCGAGCTGCGGGTAGGCGATGTGGATTTTGTGCTGGGCGCCTTGCGGCCACACGACTATGCCAGCGACCTGGTGGGCGAGCCGCTCATCAACGAGGAAATGGTGCTGCTGGCCCGCCGGGGGCACCCGCTGTTGCACACACACCTGACGCTCAAGGGTGTGCACCAGGCGCGCTGGGTGTTGCCGCGGGCCGGCTCGCCGGCGCGCGGGCTGCTTGATAACTGCTTCGCCGCCGCGGGCCTGGCAGCGCCGTGGCCGGTGGTGGAAAGCGCCGATCTGGCGGTTATCCGGGGCCTGCTGGTGCGTTCAGACATGCTGGCGGCGGTGTCCGCGCACCAGTTGGCTTACGAGATTGCCAGCGGCGAGCTGCAACGCCTGCCGCTGGCACTGCCCGGTACTGCCCGCGCCATCGGCCTCATACAGCGCAGTGGCTGCCTGCAGTCACCGGCGGCGGCCGCGCTGATGGCCTGTATCCGTCAGGTGATCATCGAGCATGCCTGAGCCGGACTGGGGCCTTAGAGAGGGCTCAACGGGCTGTGTCGGTCAGCTGGACGCTTTGCCAGCCACCGAGTAGCGAACCTGCTGATTACGGGTCTTCATGAAGTCTTCGATGCTCTGCCCACGCATGGCGGCGTAGATGTCCAGGTTGGACACACCCAGCACGGCGCCCAGCTTCTCCAGCACGAAGAAGATCACCCCGTAATGGATCAGCCCGCGCCAGTCGCGGCGGCGCAGCAGGTCGCTTTCCTCTTCGCTCAGGCCCCCCTCGCGGTACAGCGCTTCGGGCTCGCTCAGGAAGCGCTGGCGCCACTGCGGCTCGATCATGCGATGCAGGAACTTGTTCAGGCGGTAGCCTTTGGCACTGCGTTCCAGGGTGTAGGGGTAGGTGCCTTCGAGCTGTTCCGCTCCCGCCAGCTGATGCTGCATATGCTGACGGTGACGTTCGTTGACCGGCGCCGGTAGCGCCTGGTCGCGGTTCTCCAGCAGCAGGGTGGCGATGCCGGTCATCGACGGCAGGTAATAGCTCTGGTGCTTGCGCTCGACATTGGCAGACAACGCGCCACGCATGATCAGCCAGGTGATCACCTCGGCGCCTTCCATGCCGCCGAGCGTGGCGTACTCGGCCAGCGTCATCTCGGTAAGGCGCTGCGGGTCGTTCACCAGCAGCTCGAGGAACTGCGCGTCCCACTCAGGGTTGTTGAAGCCGCAACGCTCGCCATGCACCTGGTGTGACACCCCGCCGGTGGCGACGATCGCCACCTTGAGGTCCTCGGGGTAGCTTTCGATGGCGCGGCGCAACGCCTGGCCCAGCTTGTAGCAGCGTCGCGCCGTGGGGATCGGCAGTTGCAGCACGCCGACCTGCAGCGGCACGATCTGTACTGGCCAGCTTTCATCGCAGGGCAGCAGGGCCGACATGGGCGAGAAGAAGCCGTGGTCCAGCGGTTTGTCGCGGAAAAAGCTCATGTCGAACTCATCGGCCATCAGGCTCTGGCCGATGTGTCGCGACAGCGCCGCGTGGCCGCCTACTGGCGGCAGGTCCCGTGGGTTACCGCCTTCATCGGCCACGCCGTATTGCTCGTCCACGCCCAGGGTGAACGCACTGTAATGATCAAAGAAGAACGAGGTGACATGGTCGTTGAAGATGTAGAACAGTACGTCCGGCTGGCGCTGCTGCAGCCACGTGCGGATCGGCTCGAAGCTTTCGAAGATCGGCGCCCAGGCCGCTTCTTCCTGTTTGTCGTGGTCGACTGCGAAGCCGATGGTAGGGGTGTGGGAGACGGCCAGGCCACCAATGATACGAGCCATGCGAAAGTCCTCTGTTACAGGTTACGGCGCGGTTACTGCGGGGGTCGTGCGCAGCCGGGCGTGGCCGTTGGCCAGGATCGCCAGGGCAGCGGCGAATGCCGGCAGGCCGAGGAGGGTGAACAGCAGCGGCAGGCCCAGCCCCAGGCTGAGCACGGCACCACCGATAAGGGAGCCGAAAATGGCTCCGAAGCGCCCGATACCGAGCATCCAGCTTACGCCGGTGGCGCGGAACTCTGTCGGGTAGTAGCCAGGGGCGAAGGCGTTGAGGCCGGTCTGCGCGCCGCTCATGCAGAACCCGGCCGCAGCCACGCCCATCACCAGCAGGCTCGACTCCAGGCCCAGGGCGCCCAGCGAGACGATGCACAGGCCGCCCAGGGCGTAGGCGATGGCGATGACCCGGTTGGGGTTGCGCCGGTCCATGATCCAGCCGACCACGATTGCGCCTACTGCGCCGCCGATCTGGAACAGCCCGGTGATGGTGGCGGCGCGCTCGATGGACAGCCCGCCATCGCGCAGCAGGGTCGGCAACCAGCCCATGGTCAGGTAGATCACCAGCAGGCCCATGAAATACGTCAGCCACAGGGCCAGGGTGCCAAACCGGTAGCGCTCGCTGAACAGCTGCCGGGCCGGTGCCTTGTGCTGTGTGGTCGGCTCACTGACGGTAAAACGGGTGCCGGCAGCGAAGCGGCCGCCAAGCTTGGCCAAGGCTGACGCAATCTGGCTGGCCGGCGCCTGGCGTGCGGCAAGGAAGCGAGCGGACTCTGGCAGCAGCCACCACAGCAAGGGCAGCAAGGCCAGTGGCAGCAGGCCGCCGGCCAGCAGTACCGATTTCCAGCCGTGATGAGGGATCAACCAGGCGGACAGAAAGCCGCCCAGCCCCGAGCCCATGTTGAAACCGGTAAACATGATGGTGATCATCAGCGAGCGGTTGCGTGTGGGCAGGTATTCGGCGAGCAGGGTGGTGCAGTTGGGCATAGCCGCACCCAGGGCAATGCCGGTCAGCAGCCGTAATACGGCCAGCTCATAGGGGTTGCGGGCGAAGGCGCAGGCCAGGCTCAGCAGGCTAAAGCCGCTGACCGCGATCAGCAGCACTTTCTTGCGGCCCATCCGGTCGGCGTACGGGCCGGCGGTCAATGCACCGATGGCCAGGCCGACCATGCCGGCACTCATCACAGGGCCAAAGGCGGCGCGCGACAGCCCCCAGTCCTGCATCAGCGAAGGGGCGATAAAGCCCATGACGGCGACATCGAAGCCGTCGAATAGCACGATCAGGAAACACAGCGACAGGATCAGCCACTGGTAGGCAGTAATGGGGCGGTTATCGATCCAGTCTTTTACATCGATAGGGGCATCGACATGAGGCTTGAGCATGCGTGGTCACCTTTGTTCTTGTATTGGTGTGACATCCGTCTGGTTTCAGTGAGGCTTCGAAAGCGCTACCGCCCAGCAGAAATCACCCCGCCGGACTACGGCGTGATGGCGACTCTAATCCCATGGTCCAGGCAGCGCCTGCGGGATTTCTTTAATGAGATATCTATTTTTTTTATCGAGCACCTCTTGGTGTCGAGGTCGTCTCACGCTGTGCCGCTAGGCAGCAAGCTGTTGCCTTGCGGAGGGCGTCAGGTGCTGCCGGCACGGGTTAGCTGGGAGTTTCTTGTGAGTTGATGGCGGTTCAGGAGAAGACAATGGTTGAGCGCCTGCCGCCCCGGCAGTATCACTAACAGGCGCATCGCGATGCTTATGCTGCTGGGGCTCTGCTCAGGCGTAGCAGAAACTCACCCAAATCGGCCGGCCGCTTGATCGCCGGGCTACTGGTGATCACATGGCGAAACTTGAGCTTATCGGTGTTGCTCAGCGCCACGTTGCGTTCCACCCAACCAGGACCCTCAGCGAAACCAGAGGCTCATTACAGGCTGTCAGGATCCCCAAAGAACATTTGGACATTCATATAAATCAAATGGTTATGAATGAGAAATTGGATTTGTACCCGCAGATGTACCCCTTTCAACAGCAGTTACGAGTGGATTCCAGTGGACGCAACGAGGAGGGATCGGTTTCAAACGTGCAATCCCTCACCCACTTGCGCAATTTATGCTCTGGGCTCGTCCCAATCGCTACGCGTCGCAGCCGTCAGCGCATCCCAGTCATCAGGAGGGTTGCCGCGGCCCAGCATCTTCTCGAATACGGCGTAGGGATCGGATTTGCTGCCTGCGGAGCGTAGAGTGTTTTCGTCGTTGACCCATGCATAGACGATGACCCTGGACCTTGAGTCATAGCGAAAGAACAGCCGAAAGCGCCTGCCGATTTTTGCACGGCGCCAATGTCGGTAGGCGGTGCCCAGCGTATTGCCTTGGCGGAACTCATCACGGCCCGGATCGGCAGGCACAGCCTCCATGATCAGATGGCTCAGTGCCCGAAACAGCTTGACGTTGGCGTTGCTCTCAAAACCTTGCGGATCGTTCTGCTCGGCCCGGGCGGCGGCTTCTTGCAATTTGCGTAGCTGTAAAGTCACACCTTCATGGAACAACAGTGTCCAGCCATGTCGCAGCATCAGATCGCGACCTCACCATCGATATCTTCGTCCAGGTTTACGGAGTGGTTTGCGTTGGCGAGCATGGTTTGCGCCAAGTCTTCCGGTAGGGTGGTGAAGTTGCGTCCGCTTCGGATATCAGCCTCCAGCAAACCCAGGAACGCACCGATGGCAGGGTCTTCGTGGGTGGTTTCTACGCGGCTGACCACGATTTCGCCCCCGCGTACGTCGAATGCGATCTTGCCACCAGTGTCTATGCCCAAAAGCTGGCGAACGGATTTGGGCAGTGTGACCTGCCCCTTCGAGGTTAGCGTCGCGATTTCGTGGATGGCAGGCATGAGCTTTCTCCCGGATGTACATATTGAATGGTAAGGAATAATCCTTACATGGTCAATCTTAGTTTTCTGCTGATCAAGCATAGGCGGGGAGGATGCTCAATAGCGCCGCAGGGATGTGTGACACCACTTCCAGGGACATGGGTATGCAGAAGGTCGGGTAGGACGAGGGCATATTCCAAGATTTAGTCAGCAGAAAATCAAGCTGGTCAGTCGACCGATGGCCGAACGCTACGGCATCGCTATGGTGAAGTGGCGTCTCGCTGGCGATGGCCCCGAGTTCGTTCCGCAAGCTTTCGATGCTGGGAAGTTCGCGAGCGCCGAAACAGGTGGCTGAAGCCCCTATTCGTTCCACTTGCCTGGAGGTGTGGCTATGCAGCCGAAAACTGAAGGCTCCGAAGAAAAGGGGCCTAGTAACGTGCCTTTCATCAACGATCCGGAAAAGCCTACGTCGCCACCTTTGAATGACGCTGATGCCACGGAGGCAGCCGAGGCAGAGGAAGACATTCAGGATGACGGCGAATCCAGTTAGCCAAGAGGAACACACGATGGACAATTACCACCTCAGCCCGACATCAGAAGGATGGGAATTGAAGAAAGCCGGTGCTGAACGCGCTTCCAAACGAGCGGCGACGAAGCATGAGCTGGTCAACGCCCTTGCGGATTTCTTTGATGGCAAGACAGCGTCGGTGAAGATCCACAAAGCGGATGGCACTATCGAAGAGGAACGGTAAGCGTCCGCCCAACTCACCTTGCGTAAGTTAGGCAGACACCCACTGATGCGGTAACAGTTGCCCGATCTCACTGGCCCGTTGCGTCGGCAACCGCGTCAGTACATCTTTGAGATAGGCATACGGATCATGCCCATTCATGCGCGCCGATTGGATCAGGCTCATGATTGCAGCTGCTCGTTTGCCGCTGCGCAACGACCCGGCAAATAACCAGTTCGAGCGCCCGAGTGCCCATGGCCGTATCTGGTTTTCAACTTGGTTGTTGTCGATGGGCACAGCACCATCGTCCAGGTAGCGCGTCAGCGCTACCCAGCGTTTCAGGCTGTAGTCGAGGGCTTTGGCCGTGGCTGATCCGTTGGGCACCAGGTCGCGCTGGGCCAACATCCAGTCATGCAATTTTTTACTGATCGGTACCGCCATTTCCTGACGTATTCGCCAGCGATCTTCATCACTCATGTCCCGCGCCTGGCGTTCCACCTCGTACAGGCCGCTGATCGAGTGCAACGCCTGTTCGGCTAGCTGACTTTTGTTCGCCACATGCAGATCGAAAAACTTGCGACGGGCGTGGGCCATGCAGCCGATCTCAGTGATGCCTTGCTCAAAACCAGCTTTATAACCAGCGAAGTCATCGCAAACCAGCTTGCCGTTCCAGTCGCCCAGGAAGTTACGCGCGTGTTCGCCAGCACGGCTTGGGCTGAAGTCGTAGACCACCGCCTTGAGCGCCGAAAACGGCGTCGTGCTGTAGGCCCAGACATAGGCTCGGTGGGTTTTCTTCTCGCCCGGCGCAAGCATTTGCACCGGCGTTTCATCAGCGTGAATCACGCCCTGGTTCAGAACGGCTTCACGCAGTGCATCGACCAGCGGCTGGAGCCGCACACCGGTTTGTCCGACCCACTGGGCCAGGGTCGAACGAGCGATTGCCAGCCCCGCGCGGCCAAAGATTTTCTCCTGCCGGTACAGCGGCAAGTGGTCGGCAAACTTCGCCACCATCACGTGGGCCAACAAGCCTGCGGTCGGGATACCTTTGTCGATAACCTGCGCCGGCACCGGCGCCTGCATCAGTATCTCGCACTGACGGCAGGCCCATTTGCCACACACATGTTGCTCGACAGTGAACACGCCCGGCGTGTAATCCAGCTTCTCGCTGACGTCTTCGCCGATGCGCTGAAGTTGGCAGCCACAGGCGCACTGAGTGTCTTCGGGTTCGTGACGAATCACTGTGCGTGGAAACTGCGGCGGCAATGGCGCACGTTTCGGAGATTGCCGTGGCTCGGCTTGTGGCGAAGCTGGAAGGAGCTGTTTCAGTTCTGCTGCGATAGCTTCAAGGTCTGTGTCGAGCAG
This sequence comes from Pseudomonas sp. BP8, assembly GCF_017875955.1. Lineage (GTDB taxonomy): Bacteria > Pseudomonadota > Gammaproteobacteria > Pseudomonadales > Pseudomonadaceae > Aquipseudomonas. The sequence continues at coordinate 3,203,289 of NZ_JAGINK010000001.1, forward strand.
GTCGTCCAGCAAGCTGCCTTGCGCCGGGCTGATTTGCTCGCTGCGCTTAGCAAACTTGTGGCGCTTGAGCAGGGCGATTTCGAACTTGAACTGTTCGATGAGGATTTCATCGTTCTGGATCTTCCTGCTCATCGCCTCGACTTGGGACTGCAACTGCAGCGCCTGTGCCGCTAAGGCACGGAGCTGTTCCGGGGTCATCTGGTCGAGGTTGGGCGAGAAAGTCATGCCGCCGATTGTGCCAGAGCAGGCCCGAAACGACGACAAGCAGACCGGTCAAATGGCCGGCGATTACAGCATGCTGATCACGCCACCCGTACCGACTCGCTGCCACGGCAAACCCAGTACCAACGCCTGGAGTTGTTCGCTGTCGAGTTCGACCTCGCAGCCGTGGCGAATTCCGGGCCAGTGAAACTTGCCTTGGTTCAGTCGCCGCGCCGCAAGCCAGACGCCCACGCCATCGTGCACCAGTACTTTCATCCGGTTAGCCCGACGATTGGCGAACAGATAGGCGCAGTGCGGCTTCGCCGCACCGAACACTGCGATCACCCGGGCTAATGCGGTTTCGGTGCCGGCGCGCATATCCATCGGCTCGGTGGCCAGCCAGATTGCATCGATGCGGATCATTGAGCGACAGCCCGGATAAATTGCGCGCAGCCCTCGGGATCTGAGGTTGGCCATTTCACTGTGATCACTTGGCCGGCCATGGGCAACTCGATGATCACTGACGCTTCGGCTGGCCGTTTAGGTACGGCTTTTAGCGGGACGAATGCCGGTAGTGAAGTCGCTGCGGGCTGGTCTCGATAGAGCGGCATCCATTTTCGGATGACGTTGGCATTGATGCCGTGGCTGATGGCGACACTTGAGACAGTGGCCCCAGGTTGCAGGCATTCCTGAACGACTTGGGCTTTGAACGGTTTCGGATAAGAGCTTCGTTGGCGCATGGAAATCCTGGCGATAAGGGCGATCGCGTCCGCTTAAAAATACGCGGACACCATCGCCCTTAAAGCTGGAGTTCGGAAGGTGAGTTCGCCGGACGGTTACGGTTCTGATGCAGAAAGGCCGGGTCAGGGTAAGGCCGATCGCGATCGATGGATTGGGAGGATCAAGAGCGCTTACCTCCCGAAGCGGGTGAACAGACGCCCCATTCTGATGAAAGGCGTACAACTGAAGCCCGACTTCGACGAGTTCGTACGCCACTTGTTTAGCTGCAGGCACTCCTGAGCCTCGCCCGCTTCTTAAGTTTAGGTGCAGATACCATCTGCCTCCGAACGGATAAAGGACATGGTCATTGAAGAAAAACGCTCCCGGTAAGGTCTCGCAGCAGGGCAGAATTTTTTAACAGGCATAGGAGTTTAACCTCAAAATTAAAACGCCTGAGGGAATGATCATGGACCTTTATGGGCTATCTAATCTAGAAATTCTCCAGCTGATAGAGCGCGCGTTTCTACCAGATGTCTGCAGGTGCACGTTAGCTGGAGACCTCCTGAGCTTGAGCCTTACGAGCTATCGCGAGCCCAAAAAAAGTGTTGCGCTGCAGGCGGTTGATTCACAGGTCCTTAAATCCGCCCGTGAAATTGCCGGTTTGATTGCAGATGCACGGATTCAACTCGCAGGACGGACGGCAGTAGACGTGGTGCACGTAGCTGTTTCTGTAGAAGTGGGGCCACGGCGCGACCCGTAGGCCGCCCTGGCGATAGAGTACGTTGCGGTTCGGCGGTGCTCACGGCTGAGCCTCAGTGGAATAACATATGAATTTACGAAATGCGTAATCCTTCGATAGTTTCTATCAGTACCTCATACTGCACAGGCTTGGTCAGGTGCTGATCAAATCCGGATAGAGTAGAGGATACCTTGTCACCATAGCCCGAAAGAGCGATGGCAGGCGTCTTCTGCAAATGGTTGATCTTGCGCAGTTCACCAACCAGTTGATGCCCGTCCATACCCGGCATGCCAATGTCCGAAATAATGACATCGTAGTGGGTAGCTTTGGCGTGCTCGACCACTTGCAAGGGATCATGAAATGCTGTTACCACAGCTTCTTCCATTTCAAGTAACTGTCTCATGATGTCCACTATTTCGGTCGAGTCGTCGACGAGCAAAATCTTGATGCCATGCAACCGCGCAGCTTGCACCGGACTCTGGGAAGGCCCATTGACCGATGACTGAGCACAGAGCGGCAGAGTGACGGTGAAGGTGCATCCAAGGCCGATACCTGCGGAAGTGGCCGCAACGCTTCCGCCATGGGCTTCAACCAGCTGACGAACCAAAGACAAGCCAATGCCAAGGCCTTCCCGCTTGTGCGTGGAATGCTGATGCGTGGCTTGACTGAACAGGTTGAATACACGATCCAGATCCTGTTTCGTCAGCCCGACCCCGTTATCGACAAATTGCAGTTTCACCGTGTCGTTCACTTGCTTGACAATAATTTGGATGACGGGATGCGCTGCGCTGAATTTCAGGGCATTGTTGAGTAAATTCCAAATCACTTGTTCAAGGCGCGTGACATCGCCGTTCACCCAGCAGTCACCCCTGGCCTCAGACTCGATCTCGAGCGTGAGGCGGCCTTCAGGACATTCGCTGGAGGCGACGGCAAAGATATCTTCCAGGATGGCCGTGATTTCAACCGGCTGCTTTTTGAGTTTCAGTTTGCCTGTGCGAATACGGGCGACGTCCAGCAAGTCGTCAATGATTCGCGCTTGGCTGGCAACCGCATCACTGATGGTATCCACGGCCTTGCTGGCGCGCTCCGCTGCCCGAACTGCGGGTACGCGTCGCAAGATTTCAGCATTGAGCTGTATCAAGTTTAACGGGTGCTTCAGCTCATGAGACATCACGGCGAAAAACTCGTCTTTCATGTGACTGCTGGTCTGGGTTTCTTTAAGGATACGGCTTTGCTGCTCTTGCATGCGCTTGTGGCCAGTGAGGTCGCGGGCGATTTTTACATAACCGGTGAGTGAGTCACTTGTCAAAGTGGCGACTTCGCCACTGCAGTAGAAGCGTTCCCCCCCTTTACGCACATGCCAACGCTCGTCTAAGCAGCGGCCCTCCAGGTGGGCCTTGCGCAGCTCCTCTGCCGGTACGCCGCTGGCGCGGTCTTCGGCGGAGAAGATCAGCTCGAAGTATTTGCCGATAACTTCCTCTTTGACATAACCAAAAATCATCTCTGCGCCCGTGTTCCAGTCGCTGATCATGCCGTGTTCGTCCATGACAATGATGGCGAAATCGTGAGTGCTTTCCGCTACCAAGCGCATGCGTTCCTGCCCCAGTCGCAGGCTTTCTTCAGCGGCGCGGCGCTTGGTAATGTCGATGAACGTCAGGACCGTCCCATTGATCAGGTTTTCGTTTGACCGGTACGGCAGCAAGCGGGCGATATACCAGCGCTGGTTGTTGCTGGGGACTTCGCGTTCGATGATATTCAACGTTTCAAATACAGCCGCCGCATCGTCGGTCAGCTGCGGATAATCCAGCCGGTGGGTAATGTCGAGCAAGGAGCGGCCCGTGTCGCTGGCCAACATGTTGAAAATGTCGGTGGTACGGGGCGTGAACCAGCGAATGCGCATGCTTTTATCGACAAAAATGGTCGCGATGTCGGTGGACGCTATCAAATTGCTAAGGTAGTCGTTGACTTTGTCGGTTTCTTCGACTTTGGTCTTCAGCTCGTAGTTGACGGTCAAGAGTTCTTCATTGATCGACTGCAGCTCTTCCTTGCTGGTTTCCAATTCCTCCGTGGCTGAGCGCAGCTCTTCGTTGATGGCTTGGGCTTCCTCGTTCGAGGCTTTGAGCTCCTCACTCGAGACTTCCGACTGTTCAATGGTCTCCTGAAGCTGAAGTTTGGTTTGATGCAGTTCCTTTTCCAGCACGGCCAAGGCAGGGTCGTCCGCGCTCGACGATGCCTCATGCCGCTCAGGCGAAGACGGCGGGCCAACCTGAAAGACTACCAGGAACACGTCATGATCGGTGGCTTCGTCGCGGTATGGCTCAATGAGCACGCGTACACGTTCGTCGCCGAGTGTCGCCACACGCGAGCTCACGCGCTTACCGCTTTGCTGGGCCTGGTAAAGCGTGGTGCGCAACTCCAGACGCAGCGCAGGGTCGATCAAATTGACCAGATTACGGGTAACTTCACCGGCGACATAACGCAAAAAGCGCCCCACCCCGTTGTCCAAGTGCAGAATATCCAAATTGCCGTCGACCACCAGGCTGGGCGGCTGGATGCTTTCCAGTGCACGCCGATGGATATCGGCGAAGGAAATTTTCCCGGCACGCTTGGGCACCACTGGCACTGACTCATCGATGCCGCTGCGCACATAGCCTGCACGTGGAATGGTAGGCGAACGCCGTTCCGTACTGCTGAGCTTCGCGCGATAAATACGATTGCGCTTATCAATGGCGACAAACAGTTCAGGACACACATCGGCGGACTCGGATGAGCCCAGAAACAGGTAGCCACCGGTGCGAAGCGCGAAATGGAACATTTGAAGGATTTCACGTTGAACTTCGCGGTCCAGGTAAATCATCAAGTTGCGGCAGACAATCAAGTCGATTTGCGAGAACGGCGGATCCGCCAGGATGTTGTGCTTGGCAAACAATACGGCATCGCGCACTTCCTTGTTGATCCGGTAGTGCGATCCTTCCTTGACGAAGTAATGGCGTAAACGCGTAGGTGGGACGTCGGTCAAAATGGCTTCGGAGAACTGCCCCGCACGGCCTTTGGCAATGGCGCGCTCATCCACGTCGGTGGCGAACAGCTGAATTTTGCGCTCGCTGTTTTCCAGCGACTGATGCTCCATTGCCAAGATCGCGAGGCTATAGGCTTCTTCACCGCTCGAACAACCTGCCGACCAGATGCGAATCTCTTCTCGCTGGGAAGGGTTCTGAGGCTTTCGTGCAAAAATTTCGCCGAGAACGCTTCGTTCCAAGGCTTCAAACGCTTCGCGATCTCGAAAGAAATTGGTGACGCCAATCAACATGTCGCCTAGTAGCGCTTTGGCTTCTTCGACATGCGCTTCAATGTAATTGAGGTAGGCGGACAGGTCAGCTTGCGTGGTCACCTGCAGGCGACGCTCGAGTCGCCTCAGCACCGTCGCGCGCTTGTAGTGTTTGAAATCATGCCCGGTGCGGTTGCGCAGCACACCGAGTATTTGCCCCAGCAGGTGTTCATCGTCATATTCGGGGGAAACCACGACGGCGTCGCAAGGCTGGACGGCATTGGAGGCGGGCAGTCGAATCGTTTGAGCGTTGCGCCACAGATCGAGCAGTTTTTGTGGCATTTCGGCAACTGGCAATATGACATCCACCAACTGCGTTTCGATAGCGGCCCGTGGCATGCCATCGAATTCCGCATCCTCCGGGTTTTGCACAAGCGTCACGCCGCCTTGCTCTTTGATTCGCGACAAACCCACCGCGCCGTCCGAACCGGTTCCCGATAGTACCAAACAAAATGCGCGGTGCTTGTGAACGTCTGCCAGGTCTCGAAAGAACAAATCGATGGCGACATGAGTCCCCTGAGGCCTGGTTGCAACATTGGCCTGCAGGTAGCCATCGTTCATCGCCAATTGCCTGGCAGGCGACAACACGTACACGTGATTAGGCTTGATCTCGCAACGCCCGGTCACCTGTTGAACGGGCATTTTGGTGCTCGAAGCGAGAATTCTGTCAATGACGCTTTCGTGATCGGGGGAGAGATGTAGCACCACCACGAATGCCATACCGTTATCGGCTGGCATGTTCTCGAGAAATTTCTTGAGCGCCTGGATGCCCCCCGCCGACGCACCGATGCCAACCACCGGAAATGTCAGCTCGCTTGGCACGACGCCTTTGCGCTGCGGTAATGCGGTTTTGTTGTCGTCAGCGCTCATAGCAGGATTCTCATCGGAAGGACAAAAGCGGCCAGTCTAGTTCAGCCCGACGCGCAAAAAAACAGGCGTGTAAGGACGGCCCTTGTTCAATCGTTGAACGCGAGCGTACGCACGTGATAATGCTCGTCGTTCGTGGCGGCCGGTGCCGGCGTCAGGGTGTGCGCAACGTCGTTGCTGGCCGGGGGCTCAGGGAAGTCCCCGTCGATAATAGCGAGGTGTTCTAGTGCTTCTGCGTAGCACTGCAGGGCTGAAGCTTTCAGTCTTTTATAGCGTTCGAACTGCTCCGCATCCAATTGGGGGTGAGTCAACATTTGTTCCGCTTGCTGGATGCGTCTATGCGCCTCGCCGAACATCCGTTGATTCTGTTCAAGAGCAAGGGCTCGGCATCGTTTCAGTTCATTCGCTTCATCAGACTGCATCGCGGCGCTCTCCACATAATACCCTTTAACATGTGACTGGGTGCGCCTCAGTGGGTGCTATGGAATGTGTTCGAAAATTTGAAACGTATGAGCGCTTAACGCATCGATTTATTCAACCCTCAGTTGCATACGGGTTGGGCATGCAACAGAAGCGAATAGGCGACTGAATATTCCTCAAATCAGATCCCCTAGGGAAAGGTATCTGGTGCAGCCGTTTGTCCAGTTTTCGGCACTCTGCCGAAGGGCAGGTGTTCAACCGTTCACCTAGAGCCTTTCAGGAGTGACGGTCATGCCCCGTGGAGACAAAGACAAATACACCGAGAAGCAAAAACGCAAAGCTGAACACATCGAAGAAAGCTATGAGCACAAAGGCGTTTCCAAAGATGAAGCAGAGTCCCGCGCTTGGGCCACTGTCAACAAACAGTCCGGTGGCGGAGACAAAAAGGGCGGTTCGGGCAAGCACACGCCGGCGAGCGAGAAGAAGACCGCGCGCTCAGATTCGGCCAGGCGCGCAGCTAAAATCCGAGAGGGCCACGCACGCACCTCGGGATCTTCACTGCAAATCCAGACCAAGGAAAGCCTGATGAAGGAAGCCCGCAGCAAAAACATCAAGGGGCGCTCGAGCATGTCCAAGGCGCAATTGATAGAGGCGCTGCAAAAACACGGCTGAATCGCCAGCATGGGGTGCTGCAAGGAGTTTGCATGACGGGCGCCGTTCGCTCACCGTGGTGAAAGCATGCAGTAAATTACCTGCTTGAACGGGTTGTTGCGCGGGTCCTTCCATTTGCCCGGTCCAAGCGTCCCGTGCCAGCTTGCGATCTAGCAGCGCAGGAAAGAAGAGCGTGCCTATTTAATTACAAGGCTCCAGCGCGTCGATGAGAGAGGGCACTGATCAGCCCACGCCAACGACCCGAGCTGATCAGCCATGCCAGCGTGAAGCCAGGTCAGCATGCTGACCTGGCCTCGGTCACGCGAGGTCATTCACTCTTGCGACCACCACCGTGGCTGTGCTGGCCGCCAACGCGGCCGGCTTCGGATGCACGTTCACGGTCATTGGCGAAGTTGCCGCCTGAAGCTTTCCCCCCTTTGCGCCCGGCCTCGGACGCCTTTTCCCTATCGTTTGCAAAATTGCCTGGGTTGTTTTGAGCAGTGCCGCCTTGATTGCCACGGTTACTTTGATTGTTAGCCATGATCTTTCACCTCATGTCAGCACACAGGAAAGTCTGTGTTCAACTCGGACGGTAGGCGCGGTGCGATTGTCTCGGGTGATGTGGACATTTGCCGATGAGTTGCACCAAAGATAAAGTCGGCAATCTGTTGCGCTCAAATGCTTTGGCATCAATGTATTAGGCAACGTCAACACGCTATTGGTTGAACCTGCGCGATGAGGAACCAGTCCATCGTCATATGAGAATGGTGAAAGGAGGCGGGCATGTCCAAGCCAGGCAAGCTCAGGTCAAGAGCAACCGTGCTGTGCTTTCGTGGGGCCAAGGTCTTGTTGGTGCGCCGCAAATCGCGCAAATGGAATTTTCCAGGGGGCGGCGTCAAGCCGCACGAGGCCGCGCTGAATGCGGCCATTCGCGAACTCCAAGAGGAAACAGGCATTTGCCGAGAGCGCCTGGTACCGCTGTGTACCCTTCGTGCGGGCGATATTGTTCATCACATCTTCACGATGCAGATCGATGAGCGAGACCACCCCGTGCCGCAAAACGAGATCGTGGCGTGTAAGTGGGTGCAGCGCGACAAACTGGCACCGTCCCTGCTCAAGCCCGCTGCTGCCGCACTGCTGGCACGAGAGCTACCGGCACTGATCGCCTGACACGGCTCAAGGACTTGAGCGGCTGTTGGCATCGTTTGGCGTCGGGGACGCGGCAGGGCTATGCACATGCTGGCCGGTCGGGTCAGTGAGCTGAATGATTGTGCCATGCTCCCAGCCGTTGGCTGCGGGGTCGACAAGGGGGATTCGGTATATCCGCTCGTTGGGCCTTGCTCCTGCGAGTATCCAGCTGCAGTCGCTGGTTACGTTGCCGAACCATGGCTGGGTCGGCCTGCCCATCTGCCGTGAACCCCATCATCAATCGCGGCACGCCCAAGGGCAGACGCTTGTCCTGATCGGTATGCCAGGTATGCCAGGTTTTGCCATACGTATGGGCCAGCCGCTCAATCAAAGCGTGTTCGGCGCTTGCAGGGATGTTGGGTGCGCTCAACTGCCCGGATGACACTTCATAACCGTGGCTGTGCCACATGGCCTTTTCAGCGGCAGGCAGTTTGGCGAACAGGCCGGCATCGATGATGTACTCGACGCCCATGATCTTCGCGTCTTTGGTAGTGCCATCGTAGATCACGCATTGAATGACATCCTCGTTGAGGACAGCGCAGTAATGATGGGCCTCCATTTGTGCGTCTGGCTGACCATTATAGAAATGAAACCCGTTGAGGTAGGCATTGAGGGCATCGCTCGGGGGCTTGGCCTGAAGCACCGCAGCGCCTGCTTCAAGCAGCTGGGTGCCTGCGGTTTCGGGCCTTCCAGGTGCCTCTACGGGAGACTGCGTGACAACACTGCCGCAGCCCCAGACAAACAGGCTGCAGGCAACAGGAAAGACAGCGCGGAAGGCTTGGATTGCGTGCATGGGGCGTTTTCCAGGGTAGTGCGCGTCTCGCCGGGCGAGACGCGTGATGAACAATGAGCGTTATCTTTCAGTGCGGTTGCGCAGCAGCGCGTAGGCGCAGGCGCCCACCAGCAACGGCACGGCGACACCCGACGGGGGCTTTTTGCTGGCCTTCACGCCATCCGCCATGTACCTGGCGCTCGCCGCTTGGCGGGGCGAACAGGTTTCCCGATGAAACACTGGCGGCGGGGCTGCGGCTCAATCCGAGACGGGCCTGCCAGCCTGCCATATGGCCAAGCCCTGGAACGATGTAGCTGGCCAGGTGTGCTATGCGGGCTGCGCTCCCCACCGTCGTGGATGCCCTCGGTGTTATCGCACAGTTCACCATCGCCTTGGCTACGCGCTCGGGGTCATAGATTGGCCCTGGCGGCTTGAGTGCATGCCCGGTGTAGTTGCCACCGTCACGATACCCTGGGGTATCCATCACGGCGGGGTAGATATCGCAGACATGAATATCTGCAAACTCGGCGAACTCGCCGCGCAGTGCTTCGGTCAGGCCACGCAAGCCAAACTTGCTGGCGGAATAAGCAGCGGCATAAGGTTGAGCGACCCAGCTTCCCAGCGACAAGGTATTGATCAAGATGCCGCTTCGCTGCGCCTTGAAGTAAGGCAAGGCCACATAGGCGCCGCGCAAGTAGCCGATCAGATCGGTCTGAATCACTTGCTCATGGGCTTCAGGGGTGTTTGGTCGAAGCGCCCCACGGCACCCACACCTGCATTGTTGATCCATATATCGATGCGGCCTTTGCCGAATTCGGCGGCGCGCGCTGGCAACGCCTGCATATCCGCGCTTCGGGTAACGTCGGTGGTCACCGCAACGGCATCGGTAGCGCACTCGGTGCATTCATCGAGTACTTCGAACAGGGCGTTTTCATCGCGTGCAGCGAGGACCAGGCGTGTCCCGTTGCAGGCAAACGCATGCGCTGCAGCGCGGCCAATGCCACTGGATGCACCGGTGATAACCACCACTTTTCCACGCAGTGGTCCCGTGAACGTTTTGCCGTTTGGCTCGCTTAAGGGGTGATCAGCCTCCGGCATTTCATCGTCCACACTGGAAGCAGATACATCAGCCTCGATTCTCGACAGTTCGAGTGCCGTCCCGTCGACCAGCTTCAACGTGAGGTTTTCAATGCGACCGGCAAGCCGATCGGGGAATACCGGTTCACCCTCGGCATCCAGGCTGTCATAGATGAACTGCTGCCCGTCGAGCCAGCCAACGGCGCTCAGCAGCTCGGGCCCCAGATAATACTTGCCGTCCAGAAAAAAGCCTGCAAATTGATGCGCACGTTCAACGTTCTCGACGCAATAGCGTTCCCCTGGCTTCATACCCGTTGCTTTATCGATCATGGCTGACACCTCTGCCTGGTTTCAATGGGTTATGGCGTGGGCATTGCCCAAGCGCATCAGCCATCGGACTGCTCTTCGGGGGGCACCTGATCGTCAGGCGAATCGGGAGCCTGTTGGCCAGGGTCGGGCTTGGGCGCGGGTTCACCTGGGTTCTGAGGGACATCATCGACATACGGGACGTGTTCGTTGGGGGGCTGCCATGGGGTGGCTCCTATGCAGTAGATTTGCCTTCCATTAGGCAGCCGTTATGCCCTGGCTGTTCCATCTGATTGTTCGGCATCCGCGGTGGGCATGTGCAATGCGCAGGCCACCGGTTGTCATTTTTACCGATCGTTCTTCTAGATCGGGCAGTCAATTGAAAGAATCCCTGCTGATGGTGACTGAATGGACCCGATTTCTGACAATGATCTGTCGACGCGCAGCCATGTGGTCCGGCAACTGATCGTCGTGTTTACCGGCCTGTTGATGGTGGTACTGATTGTCGGGTTGGGGGCTCTCTACCGGATTGCCGGGTCGCTTGATCAACGCGAAATGGCGCAAAGCCGTTTTCATGCTGAGTCTGCAATGGCCCAGCTACAAAAAAATGAGCGCAGCTATATCCTTACCCACGCCATCTGGCAGTCTGCATTTGACCATCTAGGCCGCGGGGTCGATGTGCAGTGGGCTTTTGATGAAGATAACGTTGGCCCCACGCTGTTTACCGCTGACGGTTATGTGGGCGTGTTCGTACTCGATGATGACGGCAGCCGCTACGCCATGGTCGATGGCCAATTGAGCGATGCATCATTCGCCCAATACAGCCCCCAGGCTGACCTGATCCTCAGCGAGGCGCGGCAGGTTGCTGCCAAGCAACAAGCCACTTCAGGCTATTTCCAGTTTGGTGGGCAGCCGGCACTGTACACGGCTGCGGTAATCCAGCCGCCCTCAATGCCGCATCATCTACCGGCGCCCCGTGCGGTACTGGTATTTGTCCGGCGTCTCGATACCAGCCTGCTCGAGCCTTTGGGCCGTGCTGCTGGCCTGTCTGGCTTCGCCGTCACGGATCGCATGGCCGCGGACGGGGCGAAGGGTACGCTGCCGCTTGAGGGCAGTGATCATACGCTGACGTGGAACATCGAACGCCCGGGCAGTGAGCTGGTGTCCACCGTGGTGCCTGCGCTGGCCTTGGCGGGAGTGCTCATTGGCTTATTGATGACGCTGTTTGCCCGTTATGCCATCCGCGCCAGCACGGGCATGGACCGCAGCCATGAACAACTCGCGGCGTCCAAAGCGGCGCTCGAGACCAGCGAGGAGCGGTTTCGGGCTGTGGCCGAAGCGTCATCCGACTGGATCTGGGAAACCGATGCCGACTTGCACCTGAGCTATCTGTCGGCGCGGTTCGCTGAACTCACCGGGCACAAGGCAGACGCTTGGCGGCATCGACCGATTACCGAGCTGCTCGATTGCGACACCGCGCAGCTTGAACACTGGCTGCACGGCCTGGCTGCCAGCCACGCTACGGGCAGCTTGCGCTGCCAGTATCATGATCACCTGGGCCAGCAGCGTATTTGCCGCATTGCGGCACGGGCAAGCTTCGATAGTGGTGTCTGCAAAGGGTTTCGTGGCACCAGCAGCGATATCACCGACGAGGTTGCCGCCCATGCACAGATACAACACCTGTCGCTTCACGACGCCCTTACGGGGTTGCCAAACCGCAACAAGCTCTTTCGATTCCTGGAACAAGCGGGGCAAGGCGCTGTGCCCCAAGCCATCGCGCTGATCTTGCTGGACCTCGACAATTTCAAGCCCATCAATGACAGCTTGGGCCACCCGGCCGGTGACGCTGTGCTGATCGAGGTGGCGAGACGCCTGGGTGAGATAACGCGCGACACTGACTTGGTAGCACGCTTGGGGGGAGACGAATTCATCATCGTGCTCTCGCGCCCCGGGCAGCGCGGCGACATGGACCGCTTTTGTGCTCGCGTCGTGGAGTCGTTGCAACAACCCATATTGGCTGAGGGCCATTCGGTGCAGGTCGGGGTCAGCCTGGGTGTGGCACTGTCAGCGGAGTACCCGGGCACCTCCAGTGACCTGATCCGATACGCAGACATTGCGCTGTACAGCGCCAAGTCTGCTGGCAAACACACTTGGCGTTACTTCTCTGCGCAGATGAACGAGGCGCTGCTGGAAAAGCGCGTGCTTGAACGCGAATTGCGCGAAGGCATCGGCCGTGATGAGCTCGTGCTGCATTTCCAGCCGCGCTACAAGGTCGATGGCACAACGGTCGCCTCGGTAGAAGCGCTGGTACGTTGGCAGCATCCGCGTCAAGGTTTGTTACGCCCTGATCGCTTTATTGCGTTGGCCGAGGAATCCGACCTGATCGTGCAGTTGGGCAACTGGGTGATCCACGACGCATGTACCAAGGCCAAGGCCTGGCCAGTGGCAATCATGGTCTCGGTCAACATGTCACCCGCGCAGTTCAGCCGTAGCGACGTGGTACGTGATGTCGCCGAGGCGCTGCGCCAGACAGGGTTGCCTGCCCATCGCCTGGAACTGGAGATCACCGAAAACGTGATGCTCAACGACGTCGAAGGCGCCTTGCAGACCATGAACGCACTGAAGGAGCTGGGCGTTCGGTTGAACATGGATGACTTCGGCACCGGTTACTCTTCGCTGGGCTATCTGCGAACTTACCCGTTCGACAGTATCAAGATCGACAAACGTTTCGTTCAATCCTTAGGCAAGAGCGCGAGTGACCGCAGCGTGGTTCAGGCCATCATCAATCTGGGCAATGCCATGGGCATGACGGTAACCGCCGAGGGCGTTGAAACCGCCGAGCAACTGGCCCTGCTCAGCGATGATCAGTGCCATGAAGTGCAAGGTTTTCTGCTCAGCAAACCGGTCGACAACGACGCCCTGATACGGCTCATGCTCGCTCGACAGCCGAGCGCCGAAATGCCCCGCTCAGGTTGAACGTAAAACCTTCCGGCAGGGGGGCCTTCAGCCACTGAGCCATTGCTTCTTATCTGAGGATGGATCTGTATGCTGGCGCGGTTTGAATCAGGCCGGCGGGGAGGGGGCCGGATACCCCCTCACACCATCTTTCAAGCGCCACTGAGGCCGCGCCCTTCACGGCCCTGCCCCAGCCGGTTGGCTTCCTCTGGCAAGGCGGTGACTTTGATTGCGCGTACCGGCACGGCGAATTTGGCCCCTATTGTGGAGAAGCGCTCCAGGAGCCGAAAATTGATGGCCTGCTGAATATCCATGTACAGGTTGTAGCCTGGGTCCTTGACGATATAGACACATTCGAACTCCAGCGCTTCCTTGCCGAAGCCGCGCAGATGTGCGCGGTCGAAGCGTACCTGCTGTTGGTCTTTGATGGCTTCTTCGACGATGGCCGGCGCTTTTTTCACCGCCTCGGTAGGCGTGTCATAAGAGAGGCCGAATTCAAACACGATCCGCCGTTCTTGCAGGCGCTTGTAGTTCTGGATCGTGCTGCTGATCATGCTGGCGTTGGCCATCACGATCTGCTCGCCACCGAGGCTACGGATGCGCGTGGTCTTGAGACCAACGTGCTCGACGGTGCCAGCCAGCGGCCCGATGACGATGAAGTCCCCGACCTCGAAGGGCTTGTCCACCGCAATCGACAGCGAGGCGAACAGATCGCCGAGGATGTTTTGCACGGCCAAGGCTACCGCGATGCCCGCCCACGCCCAGACTGGCGACAAAAGCGGTGATGTTCACCCCCAGGTTCGACAGCATTGCCAGAAGCACCACGGACCATAGCAGCACCCGCGCGCCCCAGGCCGAAAGGGTGGCCAACGCACTGCCTTGGTTCAGGCCGGTGGCATTGTGGCGGGCGAAATAGCGGCTCAACCCCAGGCCAATGGCGCGGTTGGCCCACAGGCCGATCTGCAAGGCGGCAACCACGAACCACAGGCTGCTGACCCGAGTCAGCCAGCGCTCCGGCAGGTCGAGCATGCTCAGGCCCACCAGCAACGAGGCGAGGAACAGCAAAAAGTTGCTGGTGCCTGACAACACCTTGGCCAGTACCTGGCTCAACGCGCCATCGTGCTCGGACCAGTGCCGGACCCGGCGCAACAGAAAACTGATGGCAGCGCGGGCTACCAGAAACGTAAGCAGTGCCACGCACAGTGCTACAAATACATTGAGAATGGAGATACCGAATACGGTGGTGTCGGTGAACAATGCGATGAGTCGATCATTCATTGGCGGTTAGCCTCCTTGGTTGCCCTGGAGTGATAAGCAGGTCATGTGCTTGGACGTCAATGAGGCGCCGCAGGTCGATCGGATTTCACAAACCCAGCATGTTGTAATGCACGTAGTACATGATCCACAGCGAGAGCCCCACCAGCAGCACGATGATCACGACCGTAAACACCAGGGCTACCAAGCTCCAGCGTTGCTCCACGGTGCGGCGTTGGCCAACCCGCTGACGCGTCGGGCGAGTTGGCCGTTGAGGCAAACGGAACAAACTTTTTGCCTGCCTTCGGGTTCTTCTGAAATGGACTTCAACAGTATGAGGAAATCCCAATGAAGCGCACCGATGACAACACAGGCGACAAGGTCCCTCAGCCGCTTGCTTCTGAACAGGCGCAACGCGGCGAACAGGTGCCAGGCCCGGTGCTCAAACAGCCGGAGCCGGAAACCGAGGCGGTGGACAAAGTAATAACGCCTACCTCGATCAAGGAGCAGGCGCAACAGACCCAGCACATCAAACAGCGTCTGGCTGAGGTCGAGGAAAAGAAACAGTCCTGATCGCCACGACCTGGGACCGGGTGTCTAGCCCGGCTTCATGGCGAGCTTCGCGAAGGCATAGCGCCTTCGCGATCGCAATGCGAAACGCGTAATGACCAGTCAGTCAAAATTTCTGAATTTTTTTTGCTTTCGCCCGCTCCATTAGCCTGAACAATGGAGGAGAGTCCCATGGCAGGACCGCAACTGTATGTAATCGAATATGAGCTACATGGAGAATTCCGCACCTTCATCATCCGGCTTCAGTGTATGGACAACGCTGAAGCCTGGCACTGGGCGAGCTGCGATGCGGGGGTAGGTATCATTCCCAGGTTTGGTCAGCACAAGATAAAGAAGGTCAGCCGGCCCATGGCGGAGCGTTACGGTATTGCCAATGTACGTTGGCGGCCATCAGGGCAAGGGCCCGAATTTGTCGCGCTGCCTATCGATGTCAAGAAATTCTCCAACAGCGGCACAAGCAGCGCCTGAGGCGTTGCTTGCTGGCAGGCAAGGCCAGGGTCGTCGCCCTGGCTATTTCAAAAGACAGAGGTAGCCCCATGGAAATCATGCCGCTGCTAGAAGCCTTGTTACTGGCCCGCGGCCCAGGCGGCCAAGAAGATGAAGTGCGGGCGGTATGTCGCGATGCGCTTGGGGCGTACTGCGACGATGTGCATACCGACAACGCCGGCAACCTGCTCGGGGTGATCCGCGCCGCTGGCGATGCCAAGCCCGACGCGTCGATCAAGGTCATGGCTCACCTGGACGAAATTGCCATGATCGTAAAGAACGTCAGGCCGGACGGCACGCTCGAAGTGCTGGCACTCGGCGGCGCGCAGCCAATCAGCTTTGGCGTCTGCCCGGTGGACATCCTGGGTGATCGACAGATGCTTCCCGGCGTCCTGTCTTTCGGGTCGATGCACAGCAGTGGGCAGACCGCCAGCGGGCGTGACGTGTTGGCTGGAGCGGTGCAGTGGTCTGACCTCCATGTGGTCACGCGCAAACCCAAGAAGGCGTTGGAGGCAGTCGGCGTACGGCCAGGTACGCGGGTGGTGCTGAGCCGCCATTGGCGGCAACCGTTCAAGGTCCACGACAGCATTGCGGCGCATTTTCTTGACGATCGCGCGCCCTTGGCTGCGGTGATCCATTGTGCTCATCAGCTACAGCTAAGGCGCAGCGAATTGCGCCAGGATGTGTGGTTCGTATTGACGACGTTGGAGGAAGAATCCAACGCGGGCGCTATGTATGCGGCGTCCAGGCTGCCGGGCGATACCACCATTGCCGTCGAGGTCGGTCCGGTGCTGGAGGAGTACGGAACCAGGCTGTCTGCCGACCCGATCATCAACACGGGTGACCAGAAGGGCTATTACTCCCGCCAAGTGGTACAGGCCCTGATCGCGGCCACGCACCGGGCTGGTTACACCCCCCAAGTCGCACTGCTGGTTGATTTTGCGTCCGATGCAAGCGCAGTGCTCAGTACCGGTACGGACGCCCGAGCCGGCTGCATCGCCATACCCACAGAAAACACCCATGGTTTCGAGATGGTGGTGCAGGAAGGCATTAACGCCTGTGCAAGCAGCCTGCTGGAATACCTGCTGCAACCAGAGCAGATCATTCCTGAGGTATGATCGAGATCTTGCCATTGCGCTCGACGATGGCGAATTTGATTTGCTCGACGGTTTCGATGCCTTGGCTGTCGCGTGCAGATTCGAGGATATCGTCCTCGGTCAGCCGTGCCCGGCGCATGCGTTGGTGAAGAAAGCGTCCGTGTTCCACCACCAGCGTTGCATGGCCGTCGAGCAGACGTGCCAAAGGTCTGGAATTCAACTTGGCCAACGACAGACCAACATCCAGCACTATCAGCGTGGCAATCACCAGAACAGCGTTGGTAAAGGAAAAGTCTTCACCCAACAAAGCCTGCTGAGTCGCTTCGCCAATGATCAACAACAGCACGAAGTCGAACGTGGTCAGGTCGGCCAACGAGCGCCTGCCAGCCACACGAAACAGCAACATCAGGACAATGTACATGCCTGCTGCACGAAGGATGGAGTCCATGTCACGCTCCTAGGGGTACAGGAAGGTAGTGAAATGTACCGCGCTGCTCGGGGCTGCCCTGACACTGCCTTCAAAGGTGCCGACATAGTCGCTGCGCAGCGTCAGGTAGAGGGTGGCCACACCGGCTTCGCTGGTGCCAAGTTCCAGCAGCAGTGACTCGCCATGAGATCGCGACACCTTCGGCTCGGGCTGCAGGGTCTCGATACTGGCCTCCTGCAGTAAGGTTCCGCCCAGCAGCAGTATGACCGGCTTCCCGGGGGCGCCGCGAACTGTGATTCGCATGCTATCGGTACTGCCTGTACGGCTGAGCCGCTGATACTCGACCCGTACACGGCCGTCGCTACTCACGGCCTGGGCGTCACTGAGCTGACCATTGCCAAACAATCCGGCCAGGGCAAGCAACACGATCAGCACCAGCGAGTACCATCCAACCCGCTCGAAGCACCATACACGGCGCTGCATGGGCATGTCTTCCTCGACCGGGTGGTGCCTTGAGATCAGCTCGTCTTCGCGCACGGCCTTAGCCCTCAGGCGCGCTCACCGCGCAGCCAGCGTTGGTGGTAGTGCACCAGGTGTGACAACCCGAACAATGCTCCCTGGCGGATGGTGTCTGCGCGGTCACCAAAGAAACGCTGCGTCCGGGTGAAAACGGCAAGCGGTTCGCCGGCGAATGCCCAGGCAAAGCAGACAGTGCCCGGTGCAATGCCGTCTTGCGGCTCTGGCCCTGCGACACCGGTGCTGGCGATGGCAACCGTGGCGTCGCTCTCCTTCAACGCACCCAATGCCATTTCTCAGGCCACTGCCTCGCTGGTGAGCCCGTAGCGTTCAATGGTTTGTTGGCTAACGCCTACTAGGAGCCTTCTTTTGGCGCTGGGCGAATAAACGACGTAACCGCTTTCAAGTACTTCGCCGGTACCCGGTACTGCCGCCAGCAATAGACCATGGCGCCAGCTGTGCATGATTCGGCAGTGGTCAGGACAAAATTGTGGGTCCTTAGGTAGTCAAGCGCCTCGAATACTGGATCTTTAGACATAGTGGGCCATCCGAATGCTGTTTTGCGATGGACGTGTGGCGGGCAAAGTTGGTTCAGTGTGCGTGGCGTCCATTCATCTACGCGGGATAAAGCTGCCTGAACTTTGAACGGCACGCAGGCTTCCCTTTTATACGAGGCCATGGTTTTCGTGGCCTGTCATTTGGAATAGGAGAGGCGGTCATGACCGAGCCTGTGACGTATTTCTGGATCGCCGTGGCGGTGATCATTCTACTTGTCGATCTGTGGGCCATTGTCAGTGTCTTTCGCAGTGACAAAGCCGATGCGACCAAAGCGCTGTGGGCGCTGTTACTACTGGCACTGCCCATCGTCGGCCTGGCTATCTGGGGCATCATGGGGCCGCGTGGCATCAAGCGCGGGACGGGACCGTCATCCCCAGAACATAGTAAGGGGTGAAGCCAAACAGACGGCTTCGCGATGCGTTGTGTCTCAGCCAAATTTCACGAAAGAGGCTAATATTCGCAGGGAAACTAGCCTGGGCATGGTAATGGACAAGCGCACTTTCGTAGGAATGGTGAGGCCGGCGAGCCGCTGATCCAGCAGGCAGTGGACGCATTCCGTGCCTACCACGAGGCTCAGGATTGTAGCGCTCCACCAGAGGAGGTTGAACGGCTCCGCCTGCTGGCTGAATCTCTGTTCCAGGCGGTCTCCGACTACCAGTTCCGGGTCATAGCCAAGGCTCGTGGCAAGGATTTGCCACCATTGCACTGACCTGCTGATCGGCAATTCCCCGTACCAGGTTTCGCCTATAAGGTGCTGTATTTTTGTACAGTGTTGGTACCCTGTGTATTTCCTCCTCGGTCGCCGCCGCGTGAATGGCGTGGCCATCCCCACCAGTCAGCTCAGGAAGATCACGCCGCTCCGGGCAGACATCCACATCGGCGACAATCACAGTGAGCCACTGGGCCGGGTCGCTACTCAGGCCTGGGTATTCAACCCGACCCCTGGGCCTGACGTGATACCCCGGCTGCACGATGCCAAGGTCAACGGCATGGCCCAACTCGGCATGAACATAAACGGCATCGAGGAGATCGGCGGCGTGGTGTACGCGCAGTCGTGGTGGTGCAAGGCAGAATGATGAGCCGACTACCGCGGGCCTGGCTGGACGAGCTCAACGACCAGTTCGCCCTGACCACCGATCCAGATAACCGAGCTGCCGTCCTGGCTGAGATGGCCATGGCCGCCCACCGGCGGGGGGAAGTGGACGCCGACCAGCTGTGCGAGATGCTCGAGTTTACCGAGGCGGCTCGGCTCTATGGCCTGAACGAGCACGAAGACATGTACGCCTGCGGCCTGCGCGGCTACCACGATCCTCTGCCGGAATGGGGTGTCGAGGTGATCAAGGGGCAGTGCAGGGAGCCGCCTCTCTGTGGATAGCTATACAAAGGAAGGGAATCGGTCGGCAGAGTGCCGGGGAGGCCTGGCCAGGGCCATGACTTTTGAAGTGACGTTTGCCAGGATGCGTCCGTACGCGTGAAGCTTCGTTGCAGCGAAAGCAGGTCCGGAAGACCTGTGTTATCAAGTCATTACCGTGGTTTGTTATGTATGGGGTGCAAGGGGTCGAGTGCTCTTAAGCCGATGTCCGGGTACGCGCCAATGGAGAATCGGTTTTCTTTACCGTGCAGCCGATACTTCAGGCGCCAGACCTTGGAAGGCGGTTTTCCGACCTTGCTAGATGCCCTCACCTCCAGGTAAAGACCAGGGATTTCTCCGTCAGCGTGTTTGCCAGGTTCGGACAGCGAGTGGATAAAGGCATCGCTGAGTTTTCGTCGAAAAAGGAGAGCTTCATCTGGGGGCATCGGTGGGGGCACCGTTTTTAACAAAGCGAGATTTGCCCCCAATTATGCCCCCGCGAGCTTCGGATTCCAATGGAATTGGACAGACGGTATTGGACTGAGTTTCTACACAACTACTTGTTTATAATAGATTTTTTGGAGCTCAGTGGACGTCGGTTAGAGACTATCCGGATCCCCGAAAAACATCTGAATCCGCGACCGCAACCAACGCTCCGCCGGATCATTATCCTGCGCCCCCCGCCAGGCCATGTGCAGTTCGAAGCTGTTCACCTCGATGGGCAGATCCTCCGCACGCACACCCCCTCCAGCAGTCAATACCTCAGCCGTGTAATCCGGCACGGTGGCGACAATATCCGTACCTGTGAGCAAGCTGCTCAGGCCATTGAACTGCGGCACTGCCAGCACCACGTGACGTTTGCGGCCGATCTCGTCGAGGGCTTCGTCGATAAAACCGGACAGATCCCCGGCAAACGACACCAACGCATGCGGGCGGACGCAGAAATCATCCAGGCTGATACTGCCGGGCATGCTGTCGGCGCGCAGCAATTTGGGCTTGCTGCGGCGCAGCACCTTGCGCTTGGCGTTGGCCGGCAGGTCGCTGGTGTAACTGACGCCCACCGAAATCTCGCCGGAGGCGAGCAGCGTCGGCATCAGCAGGTAGTTGACCCGGCGTACCACCAGGACGATACCGGGCGCTTCGGCGCGGATGCGTTTGAGCAGCTGCGGCAACAGGGCGAACTCGGCGTCGTCAGACAGACCGATGCGGAACACCGAGGTGCTGGTGGCCGGGTCGAATTCGGCAGCGCGGCTGACCGCGGTGGAAATCGAATCGAGCGCGGGCGAGAGCAGGGCGAAAATTTCATGAGCCCGCGCCGACGGCTCCATGCTGCGCCCGGTACGCACGAACAGCGGGTCGTCGAACAGGTTGCGCAGGCGCGACAGCGCCGCGCTGATCGCTGGCTGGCCGAGGAACAGCTTCTCGGCGGCGCGAGTCACGCTGCGCTCGTGCATCAAGGTTTCGAACACGATCAGCAGGTTGAGGTCTACACGACGCAGGTCGTTACGGTTCATCGATGCGTTTAGCCTATTCGCCAAAGGTGGGGCAGGGGTGAATCTTAAGGCCAAAGGCTGGTAACCTGCACCGATTTGTGGGAGCCAATGCATGAATTTGCCTGGAGCCCAATCAATGCCAGGCATGTCGACTATTAATGGCCACTGATGGTTAATCGACAAAAGCCCGGATAAAGTTCGTGGTAATACAAGTTTCACACTGGCGAGGTTTGCGATGTCCCGCATGATCCGATTCCACACCTTCGGCGCCGCCGATGTGCTGCGCTGCGAGGAGCAAGGCGACCGTTCGCCTGCCGCCGGCGAGCTGCAGATTCGCGTCGAAGCGATTGGCGTCAGTTGGTATGACGTGCTCTGGCGGCAGAACCTGGCACCGTCCAAGGCGCGCCTGCCGGCAGGCATCGGTCACGAGATGGCCGGGGTGGTAACTGCGGTTGGCGAAGGCGTCGATGACATTGCGGTAGGCGACCGGGTGGCGAGCTTCCCGGCTTCCAGCGCCAACGATCACCCGGTGTACGGCGATGTCATCGTACTGCCGCGCACCGCCATTACCCGCTACCCCGAGATCCTCACGCCGATCGAGGCCAGCGTGCACTACACGCCGCTGCTGATCGCCTATTTCGCCTATGTCGACCTGGCTCGGGCCAAGGCCGGGCAGACGGCCTTGGTCACCGATGCCAGCCATTGCGCGGGGCCGGCCTTCGTACAGTTGGGCAAGGCACTGGGGCTCAAGGTGTTCGCTGCAACCAAGGAAGCTGACCAGCGCGACTACCTGCTCAGCCTGGGCGCGGACAAGGTGATTGTCACCGAAGAGCAGGATCTGCTCATGCAGATTGGCAAGTACACCGATGGGCGTGGCGTCGACATGGTCCTGGATGGCCTGGGTGGGCCGCAGATGTCGCTGCTCGGCGATGTCCTGGCGCCACGTGGCAGCCTGGTGCTGTATGGCCTGCAGGGCGGCAACCAGACGCCGTTTCCGGCGTGTGCGGCGTTCCAGAAGAATATCCAGTTCTACGTGCATTGCATCGGTAACTTCATCGGCAAGCCGGAGTTGGGGATCAGCCAGGATCAGGTCGCCTTGCAGCGAGCGCTGCGCGATATCAACCAGTTCACGGCTGACCAGTTGCTGACGCCGCAGATCATCAAGGTGTATCCGTTCGATCAGGTGGTGGCGGCGCATCGCTACATGGATGAATGCCCTTGTGGTGGACGGGTGGTGCTGGATATGGGGCAGGCTTGAGTAGGCGTGCGGGTGCCTTGACCATTGCGGTCATCTGACATTTTGGTTTGAGTCCATTGGGGCCGCTGCGCGGCCCTTTCGCGACACAAGGCCGCTCCCACAGAGATCGCGCCAGCTTGAGGTTTGGTGCAAGGCAGTTGCCCACAAAGGTGAACCGCGCCGCTCTTGAGGCATGCGCGGCCTCTGTGGGAGCGGCCTTGCGTCGCGAAATGAGGGCGCAGCCCTCACCGGCATCGCCTCCAGATACGATCCGTTCGCTCACTGCAATCCGGCCATGGCTACTTTGGGTTCATCCTTGGTAAGGAAACCGGCGATTACCCACTGGGAATGTGTGTGGTTGTGCGTCAGATGGTGAGGGCTTCGCCCTCATTTCGCGACACAAGGCCGCTCCCACAGAGATCGCGCCAGCTTGAGATTTAGTGCAAGGCAGTTGCCCACAGGCGCTGTGTGTTGCGAGAGCGTAGCGGCCACAGTTCGTTCAGTGAACGTGATAATTGTCAGTTGATAGGTATTAGTCAGATCCTTCCTACGCAAGTAAGTTAATTTTCTTACAGAGCGCTCTCTCGTCGAAATTTCCTGTCTGAATAACGAATTCTCCGCTTTTACATTTGCGCTTGCCTCTCGGCAATTTCTCAGCTAAATCATTGCTGAAAGGTTTATTTAACCTTATCTGTAGCTATTGTCCGTTCGATAAGATGGGCGCTGCCCAATGAGTTTAAGCAAAGGAACGAGTGGATGAGCATAGGCAGGCATGGCGGCAGTTGGGAGAGGGGGGTGCGGCAGGCTCGCTGGTTTCAGCGGCGTTCAATGGTGTGGCGACAGAGGCAATTCGTCATTTCCCAATTGTTTGTGGGAAATTTCTTATAAATAGAAACGCTTATTGATATTTCGCCCGCTTAAGTATTGAAAAGTACTCAGAAACAGGGAGTGCCCCATGAGTAACACCCATGATCAAGCTATGCACTTCATCTACCGGCAAGTGCTGGAAAGATTGTTGGAACATCTGACCCAGGCCCAGCGTGCCTCGTTGCAATTGCTGATTCAGCGCTTGCTGGTGGCAGCAGGTGGGGTGGACTACGTCGGACAGTTTCAACTGGTGGTTGTCCACGGTCCCGACCGCAAAAGCGCGCTGTTGCTGGCCTGCCTACGTGCCGCGCAGTTGATCATCGCCCAGCGTGCGCCGGCCACCTTCCGGATGCGTGTGCTGGTAACGTCACTGCCGATTAGCGGCCCGGACAGCCTCAAGCACCATGAGCGGTGTTTTAGCCAGTTGTTCATGCAGGATGATCCACGGATCGATCTGCTGATGATCCAAGGGCATGCGCTGGTGCCGTTCAGCAGTCGGCCAGTGACCAGCGCTGCCGAGTGGGCGCAAACGCGCGAGTCGTTGTTGCTGTTTGGTCACCTCAATCAGGGCCGCCCAGAAGCCATCTTCGGCAGCCGGCTGCACTTGCAACTGGCAGAAGCCCTTGACCGCACCCTGGAGGGTCACGATGGGGTGGCCGCGCTGGTTACGATCATCCCGCAGCGCCAGCGCCAGCGTTATCTGGCCTGGTGCCGCCGATGCCTGCGGCTTGCCGGTGAGCCTGGCTTGAGTGCCAGCGGGGTGAACCTGGCCAGCTGGGCCGAGCCCTTGCGGCGGCTGCATGACCTGGTGGCAGCGCCGCTGGCTGCAGCCTGCGGCGTGCCGCCTCAAGCCGGCGGGCAGCACCTGCTGCGCGTGATTACCGTGGATGAACTGCTCCAGCCTGAAGGCGTGGATGACCAGCTGGAGCGCATGTTGGACTTGCACTTTTCCGTAACGGCCTGCGATGCGCCTTTAGCCGGCTACTTCGAGGCGGATGCTTTGGCGCAATTGCGCCTGTTACGGGACCGCATGCTGCTGCGCAAAGCACAGGGCAGGGATTTTCGCCTGGGCCTGAGGCGGCGCGGCAAAGTCGCTACGGTACTGCCGTTCGAGCGAGGTTCGACCCGCTTTCTGCAAGCCCTGGACCTCAATCACAATCAGTTGATCTGCCTGCTCTGCGCGCCATTTGCCAATCACGGCCGCGGACTTGCGGAATTTATCGAATGCTTTCATCCCGGCATGCTCATCGCTGTGCCGCATCTGCACCGAGCCTTGCGAGGCAACCCTAGCCCGTCAGGGGTAACCCAGTGGCTGATGGAAATCAGTGGGCTGAGCCTGAAGCAGCTGAAAGCCATCTATGCGCGCCAGGTCGGGCAGCCGGCCAGGCGCATGCTGGTCAATCTGGCGCGCCGTGATCTGGCGCTTCGGCTGATGGTGCCCGACGGTCGTGACCATTGATCTGGACCGCTTGCATGTAGTGGGTATCTGTATGTATAACCAGTGCCTGTCTCCTGCGCCTGACCTCGTACCGTGATCGCTCACTCCGTCGATGACCCGTTCTACTACCTGCACAATTTTCGTCACGTACTGACCTGGGTCGCTCACCGTTATTCCGACCTGCTCGATGCCTCTGAGCAGACTTTTCTCGCTGAGTTCCAGCGCTTGCCGCAGGCTGCCCAGGCCATGCTGGTACGCATGGTCATGCGCAAGGGCGAGCTGTTTCGCAGCGACAAGCTCAACTATGCCGAGATCGGTGATCCGCTCGACGCCTTGCAGCCGCTGCTGACGCTTGGCTGGATCTGTGATCGTGCGCCACTTTCGCTCGAGCAGCTGTTTGGTCTTTTGCGCAAGGAAGAACTGGCCGACTGCTTTGCCGCACAGCTGAGCCGACCGCGTGCGGCCAAGGCCGACCTGCTGGCGCAGTTGCAGCCCCTGCAGTTGCCTCCCAGGCCATTAGCTGAATGGTTTGCCCAGCGCCCGTTGCAGATTGTGCACTGGCGTCTGCAGCCGCTGTGCGATCGCCTGCGCCTGCTGTTCTTTGGCAACCTCTACCAGGACTGGTCGGAGTTCGTCTTGGCCGACCTGGGCGTGCTGCGCTTTGAAAAAGTCCCGTTCAGCGATGACTCGCGTGCTCTGCGCCGGCGTGCCGAGGTCGATTTGGCAATGGCCTTGCATCAGTGTGCCGAGCGCCTGGAGCAGGGCGAGGCGCCGGGCGTGCTGGTGGCGGCTCTGGAGGGCCTGCACAGCGACAACCCGTGGCTGGCCAGGCGTCGCTCCCGGCTGTTGTTCAGCATCGGTCAGCGCTGCGAACGCCTGGCTGACTGGGAACTGGCGCTGACGGTGTATGACCAGAGCAGCCATGCCGAAGCGCGTATCCGTCAGGTGCGGGTACTGGAGCGCAGCGAGCAGTGGCTACGAGCTCAACAGCTTGCCGAGCAGATCGCCAGTGCACCGGCCAATGCCCTCGAGGTGCAGGCGCTGGAGCGCATGTTGCCGCGCCTGGCGCGCAAGTTGGGCGGGCCGCCGACGCCGCGTCGACGCACCAGCGAAGTGACCGTGATTGAGCTGGAGCTGCCGGCGCAGATGGCCGTACTGGGGGTTGAAGAAGCAGTCCGCCTGCACCTGGCCGAGGACGGCGGGCAGGTGCATTACGTCGAAAATACCTTGTTCAACAGCCTGTTCGGTCTGCTCTGCTGGGAGCCGATTTTCGCGCCGATCCCAGGCGCGTTCTTCCACCCCTTCCAGGGTGCACCGCAGGACCTCCACGACGCTGATTTTCGTCAACGCCGCGCGGCGCTGTTCGATGCCTGCCTGGCCCGACTCGACCAAGGCACACATGGCCCGGCCATCCGCGCCTGCTTCGAAGCCAAGCAGGGCCTGCAGTCGCCCTTCGTATTCTGGTCGATGCTGACCCCGCAGTTGCTGGAGGCGGCCTTGGCCTGCTTGCCGGCGATGCACCTCAAACAGTGCTTCCTGCGCCTGTTGCAAGACATTCGCAACAACCGTGCGGGCATGCCCGACCTGATTCAGTTTTGGCCGGAGCAGGGCAGCTACCGCATGGTCGAGGTCAAGGGCCCGGGTGATCGTCTGCAGGATAACCAGTTGCGCTGGCTGGCGTTCTGCCGCGAGCACGGTTTGCCGGTCACTGTCTGCCATGTGCGTTGGCGCGAGCAGCCGGCATGAGTTATTCGGTGGCGGTGCGTGCGTTGTGCGAGTTCAGCGCCAAGATCGGCGACCTCGACCTGCGCTTCACGCCTTCGCCCACGGCCCAGGAGGGTATCGCCGGCCATCGCCGGGTGGTGGCTCGCCGCGATCCTGGTTATGAGTCCGAGGTGGCGTTGCAGGGCGAGTACCAAAGCCTGCAGGTGCGCGGCCGCGCCGATGGCTATGACCCTGTGCGCAATCGCCTCGAAGAGATCAAGACCCATCGCGGCGATCTTGCCCGGCAACCGGCCAATCACCGCCAACTGCATTGGGCCCAGGCCAAGGTGTATGCCTGGCTGTTGTGCCAGGCGCGGCAGCTGTCGACCATCGAGGTGGCGCTGGTCTACCTGGACGTCGACAGCGACCGGCAGACGTTGATCAGCGAACAGTACAGCGCCGCCGACCTGCAAGGCTTTTTCGAGGCACAGTGCCAGTGCTTTCTGGCGTGGGCACAGAGCCAGGAGCAGCGGCTTGCCGAGCGCGACCGCGGCCTGCTGGCGCTGGGCTTCCCCTATGCGCAGTTCCGTCAGGGCCAGCGCCAACTGGCAGAGACCCTGTACAAGGCCGTCAGTACCGGCCGGTGCCTGATGGCTCAAGCCAGCACCGGCATTGGCAAGACCCTGGGCACGCTGTTTCCGTTGCTCAAGGCGATGGTGCCGCAACGGCTCGACAAGCTGTACTTCCTCACCGCGAAAACGCCCGGCCGGGCGCTGGCCCTGGATGCCCTCGAACAGATTACCGAGGCCAGCGCGCAGCCGGCCTTGCGCACCCTGGAACTGATCGCGCGGGACAAGGCCTGTGAATACCCGGGCAGCGCCTGCCACGGTGAATCCTGTGTCCTCGCCAGAGGCTTCTACGACCGTCTGCCCGCAGCGCGTGAAGCCGCTTCACGGGTAGCCGTGCTCAACCGCGAGGCGCTACGTGAGGTGGCTCTGGTTCATCAGGTCTGTCCGTACTACCTGGGCCAGGAAATGGCCCGCTGGGTCGACGTTGTGGTCGCCGACTACAACTACTACTTCGATGCTCACGCACTGCTGTTTGGCCTGGCCCAGGCCAACCAATGGCGGGTGTCGGTACTGGTGGACGAGGCGCACAACCTGGTTGAACGGGGGCGCGGGATGTACAGCGCCAGCCTCGACCAGGGCCAGCTGCTGGCATTGCGCCAAAGCAAGCCGGAGGGCTTGGGTAGCGCACTCGACCGGCTCAACCGCCAGTGGAACGCGCTGTACAAGGAGCAGCGCGCCCCGTACCAGGCCAGTGAGCGCCTGCCGGATGCCTTTGTCAGTGCGTTGCAGCAGTGCATCGGGTTGATCCAGGAGCGGCTCAATCAGGCGCCGGTCGGCCTTGATCCACAGATCTTGCAGTTCTTTTACCAGGCGTTGCAGTTCAGCCGGGTAGCGGAGCTGTTCGACGAGCACTTCCTGTTCGATGTCAGCGTGCGCAATGGCTCGGGCAAGCGGCGTCTGGCCACCCTGTGCCTGCGCAACGTGGTTCCGGCGCGCCTGCTTGGCCCGCGGATGACTGCCGCGCGCAGTGTCACCTTGTTCTCCGCCACCTTGAGCCCACGGCACTTTTATACCGACCTGCTGGGAATGCCCGCCGACACCGCCTGGCTGGACGTGGCGGCGCCGTTTCGTGCCGAGCAGCTCGATGTGCGCATCATCACCCGGGTATCGACGCGGTATCAGCAGCGCCATGCCTCGCTTGCGCCAATTGTCGAACTGATCGCCGAGCAATACCGCAGTCGGCCGGGCAATTACCTGGCGTTTTTCAGCAGCTTTGAATACCTGCAACAGGTTGCCGGGTTGCTGGCTGAACGCTACCCAGAGCTACCACGCTGGGAGCAGGCCGCCGGGATGGATGAGGCGGCCCGCGAGGCGTTTCTGGCGCGTTTCGTGGCGGATGGCCAGGGCATTGGTTTTGCCGTGCTGGGTGGCGCGTTTGGCGAAGGTGTCGACTTGCCTGGCACGCGCCTGATCGGTGCGTTCGTCGCCACCCTTGGGCTGCCTCAGGTCAACCCGATCAATGAGCAGTTCAAGCAGCGCCTCGGCCGGCAGTTTGGCGCAGGCTTTGACTACGCCTACCTGTACCCCGGCGTGCGCAAGGTGATCCAGGCTGCCGGGCGGGTGATTCGCGGTGACCAGGACCGCGGCGTGCTGCTGCTGATCGATGAGCGCTTCGCCGAGCCGCGGGTGCAGCAGATGTTTCCTGGCTGGTGGCAGACGGCCTGCGAATAATCCCGGGACGTCTTATCGCACGGCATTGCAACTCCCAGTACACTGAGTGTTCCAACCCCCTACATTCGTTGACCTCGAGGTTTTTGCATGACGCTCAGTCCTTTGGCAGGCAAGCCGGCTCCAGCCAGCGTGTTAGTCGATATCCCCCGCCTGCTGACCGCTTACTACACTGGCCGTCCCGATGCGTCGGTGGCAGCCCAGCGGGTGGCCTTTGGGACGTCGGGGCACCGGGGGACCTCCCTGGAGCTGAGTTTTAACGAAGACCACGTCCTGGCCATTACCCAGGCCATCTGCCTTTACCGTGCAGCGCAGGGCATCGACGGCCCCGTGTTCATTGGCGCCGACACCCACGCGCTGTCTGCGCCGGCGGCGGCCAGTGCGCTGCAAGTGCTGGCTGCCAACGGGGTGCAGGTGATGTTGTCCAAGGACGACGAGTACACCCCGACCCCGGCGGTGTCGCACGCTATTCTCTGTTACAACCGCGGTCGCCAGAGCGGCCTGGCCGACGGCATTGTCATTACGCCATCGCACAATCCTCCGCAAAGTGGCGGCTTCAAGTACAACCCGCCCAATGGTGGCCCGGCCGACAGCGACGTGACCAAGTGGGTCGAGGCCAAGGCCAACGAACTGCTGGCTGCCGGCCTGGCGGGCGTCAAGCGCATGGAGCATGCCCAGGCACTGCAGGCGCCGACCACCCATCGGCATGACTACATTGGCAGCTATGTGGCCGACCTGGAAAACGTCATCGACTTCGACGTCATCCGTAGCGCCAATCTGCGCCTGGGCGTCGATCCACTGGGCGGGGCAGGGGTGCGCTACTGGCAGGCGATCGCCGATCACTACCGGTTGAACCTGGAAGTGGTCAACACCGAGGTTGATCCGACGTTCCGCTTCATGACCGTCGATTGGGACGGCCAGATCCGCATGGACCCATCCTCGCCCTACGCGATGCAAGGCCTGATCGGCCTGCGTGAGCGTTTCGACGTGGCCTTTGCCTGCGACCCGGACCATGACCGCCACGGCATCGTCACCGCCGATGGCTTGTTGCAGCCTAATAATTATCTGGCGGTAACCATCGATTACCTGTTCCGCAACCGTCCGCAATGGCGCAGCGACGCCGCGGTGGGCAAGACCGTGGTCAGCAGCGGGCTGATCGACCGGGTCACGGCGCGCCTGGGGCGCACCTTGTTCGAAGTGCCGGTCGGCTTCAAGTACTTCGCCCAAGGGTTGTTCGACGGTTCGCTGGGCTTTGGTGGCGAGGAGAGTGCGGGTGCTTCGTTCCTGCGTCGTGACGGATCGGTCTGGGCGACCGACAAGGACGGCCTGATTCCGGCATTGCTGGCGGCCGAGATGACCGCGCGTACCGGGCGCAATCCAAGCCAGGCCTACGCTGACCTCACCGATGCCTTGGGCAAGCCATACGCCACGCGGGTCGAGGCCAAGGCCGATGTGCGCCAGAAGGCCTTGCTGAGCAAGCTGGCCCCGGAGCAGGTCACCTCCACCGAGTTGGCGGGCGAGCCGATCGTGCAGGTGTTGAGTCATGCGCCGGGTAACGGCCAGGCGATTGGCGGGCTGAAAGTGATGACGGCCAATGGCTGGTTCGCTGCACGGCCATCCGGCACTGAAGACATTTACAAGATCTATGCCGAGAGCTTTATCGACGAGGCGCATTTGCAGCGTCTGGTTGCAGAGGCTCAAGTGCTGGTGGATGCGGCGATCGCCTGACGCTTAGCCAGCCATCGCTGCGCGAAGATGCCGGTCCAGACACCTTGGTGTATGGCACCGGCTTCGCCGGTTTCGCGGGGCAAGCCCGCGCCTGCAGGACTGGTTCCTGCCAAAACAATCGGTCAAGCGAAAGGCCATTCTCCCCTCAAGGCAGTTCTTTACGTAGCGTGCTAATCAAGGCTTTGACATTCACTGCCTAGGCAGTAATATTTACACACAATTGCCTGAGCCGCTGCCGATGTCTCATTTCAACTCGGAAAACTTCCAGACCTGCGCCATCGGCATGCTGCTGGGCCGCGCTGCGATCCTCAAGGACCGCATCCTCGACTGGCACCTGGAGAACGAAGGCGTTACCGCCGCGCAATTCAAGGTGCTGATCATCGTCACCCAATACCAGGTCGATACCCCGGCCGAACTGTGCCGCTACCTGGGCCTGGACAGTGGTTCGATGACGCGCATGCTCGATCGCCTCGAAACCAAGGGGCTGATCCTGCGCAACCGCTGCCCGGACGACCGGCGCCAAGTGCGTCTGGCACTGACTGCCGATGGCCAGCGCCTGGCAGACCAATTGCCCGTGATCGGCGCGGCGGCAATGAATGAACTGGTCGGCGTGCTGCAAGCCGAGGAGCTGAAGACCCTCGAAGGTTTGCTGGCCAAGGTGCTCCTGAGCGCTGGCGACCCCCTGACGATCCGCCGCTTCGGCGATCGTTGATCCCTGTTACGACTTATCCAAGGTACTGTCATGGCTACTCCTGCGGACACATCCCCCTCCACGCCAGTGCCCGAGGCCTCGGCCAAGCGCAAGACCTGGCTGCTCGCCCTGCTGGTGCTGGTCATTCTTGGCGGCGCTTGCACCTGGGCCTGGTACAGCCTGGTCGGGCGCTGGCACGAAAGCACCGACGACGCCTACGTCAATGGCAACGTGGTCGAAATCACGCCGCTGGTGACCGGCACCGTCACCAGTATTGGCGCCGACGATGGCGACCTGGTGCATGCCGGCCAGGTCCTGCTGCAGTTCGATCCTGCCGACAGCGAGGTCGCCTTGCAGGCTGCCGAAGCCAAGCTGGCGCGCACCGTGCGTGAAGTGCGCGGGCTGTACAGCAACGTCGACGCACTCAAAGCGCAGTTGCAGAGCCGCACTGCCGAACTGAAAAAGGCGCGTGACAACTACAACCGGCGCAAGGTGCTCGCCGACAGCGGTGCAATTGCCGCTGAAGAAATCTCGCATGCCCGTGATGACCTGAGCTCGGCGCAGAGCGCTCTGGATAACGCCCGTCAGCAGCTCAACACCAGCACGGCGCTGATCGACGACACCGTGGTGTCGTCGCACCCAGAGGTCATGGCTGCCGCCGCCGACCTGCGCCAGGCCTATCTCGACCACGCCCGTACCACCTTGGTGGCGCCGGTAACCGGCTATGTCGCCAAGCGCACGGTGCAACTCGGCCAGCGCCTGCAGCCGGGTACCGCGACCATGGCGGTGATCCCGCTTGATCAGGTGTGGATCGACGCCAACTTCAAGGAAACCCAACTGCGCAATATGCGTATCGGCCAGCCGGTCGAGATCAACGCTGATCTGTATGGCAGCGACGTCAAGTACACCGGCACTGTCGACAGCCTCGGCGCCGGTACCGGCAGTGCCTTCGCCTTGCTGCCTGCGCAGAACGCTACCGGCAACTGGATCAAGATCGTTCAGCGCGTGCCGGTGCGTATCCACCTGAGCCCGGAGCAACTCAAGGACCACCCCCTGCGCATCGGCCTGTCGACCGTGGTCGAAGTCGACCTGCATGACCAGAGCGGCCCGTCCCTGGCCCAGCAGCCGCCACAGCAGGCCAGCTACACCACCCAGGTGTATGACCGCCAGCTGGTCGAGGCCGACCAGATGATCGCCAAACTGATCCACGCCAACAGCGCCTCGGGCAAGACGGCCGTACGATGAGCAACAACGCACCCGCGCAGTTCACCCCGCCAAGCCTGTTGCTGACCACCATCGGCCTGTCGCTGGCGACCTTCATGCAGGTGCTCGACACCACTATCGCCAACGTCGCCTTGCCGACCATTTCCGGCAACCTGGGTGTCAGCTACGAGCAGGGCACCTGGGTCATCACCTCGTTCGCCGTGAGTAACGCCATTGCCTTGCCGCTGACTGGCTGGTTGAGCCGGCGCTTTGGTGAGGTCAAGCTGTTCATCTGGGCCACGCTGCTGTTCGTGGTGGCGTCGTTTCTCTGTGGTATTGCTCAGTCGATGCCAGAGCTGGTGGGCTTTCGCGTGTTGCAAGGCGTGGTCGCCGGCCCGCTGTACCCGATGACCCAGACCCTGTTGATTGCAGTTTATCCACCGGCCAAACGGGGGATGGCCTTGGCTTTGCTGGCCATGGTCACGGTGGTCGCGCCCATTGCCGGGCCGATTCTCGGCGGCTGGATCACCGACAGCTACAGTTGGCCGTGGATCTTCTTCATCAACGTGCCGATCGGCCTGTTCGCCGCAGCCGTTGTGCGCCAGCAGATGCGCAGCCGGCCGGTGGTCACCAGCCGCCAACCGATGGACTATATCGGCCTGATCACGCTGATCATCGGTGTCGGCGCCTTGCAGGTGGTGCTGGACAAGGGCAACGACCTGGATTGGTTCGAGTCGTCTTTCATCATCATCGGTAGCCTGATTTCGCTGGTATTCCTGGCGATCTTCATCATCTGGGAGCTGACCGACCGTCATCCGGTGGTCAACCTGCGGCTGTTCGCCCACCGTAACTTCCGCATTGGCACCCTGGTGCTGGTGGGCGGTTATGCGGGCTTCTTCGGCATCAACCTGATCCTGCCGCAGTGGCTGCAGACGCAGATGGGCTATACCGCTACCTGGGCGGGCCTGGCAGTGGCACCGATCGGTCTGTTACCCGTGGTGATGTCGCCCTTTGTCGGCAAATACGCGCACCGCTTCGACCTGCGCGTGCTGGCCGGCCTGGCGTTTCTGGCGATCGGCACCAGCTGCTATATGCGCGCCGGGTTCACCAGTGAGGTGGACTTCCAGCACATCGCCCTGGTGCAGCTGTTCATGGGTATCGGCGTGGCGCTGTTCTTCATGCCGACCTTGAGCATCCTGCTCTCGGACCTGCCGCCGAATCAGATTGCCGATGGTTCGGGGCTGGCGACCTTCCTGCGCACGCTCGGCGGCAGTTTTGCCGCGTCGCTGACCACCTGGATCTGGATCCGGCGCGCCGACCAGCACCATGCCCAGCTCAGCGAGCACATCAGCCAGTACGACCCGGTCACCCGGCACACGCTGGAGCAGCTCGGTGGGGCCAATGCGCAGAGTTATGCGCAGATGGAGCAAATCCTCAATGGCCAGGCATACATGATGTCGACCGTCGACTACTTCACCCTGATGACCTGGATTTTCGCCGGCTTGATACTGCTGGTGTGGTTCGCCAAGCCGCCATTTACCGCCAAGGCCGGCCCGGCGTCGTCAGGCCACTAGTTGTCAATGGAAGTGGGTAGGCGATAGCCTTGTGCCATCATTTGCCAAGGGGAAATGGATGGACAAGCGGGTCAGCAAGCTAGAGCCGGGGCTGCCAATGGGCCGCGGCGGTCAGCCCGAAGAGGTCGCCGAGGCGATCCTCTGGTTGCTGTCCGACAAGGCCTCTTACTCCACTGGCAGCTTTATCGACCTCGGTGGCGGACGCTGAGTACACACCGCTTCAGGCCTGCAGCAACTGGTCGACGCGTTCGACCAGTACGGCAAGTTCAAAGGGTTTGACC
This sequence comes from Pseudomonas sp. BP8, assembly GCF_017875955.1. GTDB lineage: Bacteria > Pseudomonadota > Gammaproteobacteria > Pseudomonadales > Pseudomonadaceae > Aquipseudomonas. Next base: position 3,237,285 of record NZ_JAGINK010000001.1, read on the forward strand.
AGGAACTGGGCATCGCCAGTCGCGCCGGCGGTCTGCAGGCTGGTGGGGTCATACCCGGTGATGTAGAGAATCAGCGCCTGCGGATTCAGTTGCAGGCAAGTCTTTGCCACCTGATAGCCGTTAAGGCCACCCGGCAAGCCGATGTCGCTGATCAGCAAGTCGGGCCGCACGCCCTCGCTCAGGGCGGCGACGGCGGCAGCACCACTATCGAACGCATGCACCCGGTGCCCTAGCTCTTCGAGCACCTCGCGCAGCACTATCTGCATGGTGGGTTGGTCCTCGACCAGCATGATCAGCCGTTGCGCCCGGTGCGCAACAGGGCTCGCTTGGGTGCCGATCGGCGATGGGCGCGGTACTATCGCCTGTAGATGCCGCGGCAGGTACAGGCGCACGCAGGTACCTTGATCTGGCTGGCTGTCGATATGCAGTTGGCCGCCCGACTGGCGGACAAACCCGTACACCATGGAAAGCCCAAGGCCGGTGCCTTTACCCAACTGCTTGGTGGTAAAGAATGGGTCGATCGCTCGCTGCGCGACGTCTGCCGACATGCCATGGCCGTTATCGCTGACGGCCAGGCACATGTATTCGCCCGGCGGCAGGTCCAGTGCGCTGGCCTGGGCCGTATCGAACACGACGTTTTCTCCCTGGATGATAATCGTGCCGCCCATGGGCAAGGCATCGCGGGCGTTGATGCACAGGTTGAGCAGGGCGCTTTCCAATTGCGGCGGATCAATGAACGTTGGCCAGATGCCCGCAGCAAACTCGCTACGCAACTCGATGGTTGGGCCGATACTGCGCAGGATCAGCTGCTCCATGCCGTCGACCAGTATGCCCACCTGGGTAGGTTGCGGCTGCAAGGTCTGCTTGCGGGAGAATGCCAGCAAGCGGTGGACCAGGGCAGAGGCGCGGTGGGCGGAGCCGTTGGCGGTGTCGAGCAGGCGCGAGAGGCCTTCGTAACGGCCTTGGGCAAGGCGTTGCTCGATCAACTCGTGGGCGCCGAGAATGCCGCCCAGCAGGTTGTTGAAGTCATGGGCGATGCCGCCGCTGAGCTGACCGACGGCTTCCATCTTCTGGGCCTGGCGCAGGGCTTGCTCGGCCTCCCGCAGACGCTTCTGGTCGGCTACCCGTTCGCTGATGTCGTAGGCGAACAGATACGCCCCCTGAACAGTACCGTTCTGGTCACGCAATGGGTGAAAACGTAGCTCGAAGTAGCGAGGCGGGTTCAACCCGAACGGACCGGCCTCGGTAAAGGTTTCCCCCGAGAGTGCACGCCGCCACAGCGGCAAAATGAACGCGCTGTCGAGCGGGTGGTGGCTCATGGCAGCCGGCATGAAGTCGCCGACCTTCACCCTGTGGCCATACAGGTTTTCGAACTCGACCCGGGCTTGGCGGTTGATCGCCAGCCAGCGGAAGTTGCTGTCGATCACATGCACATTGGCGATGGTGTGATCGATCAATTCAGCAAACAGCCTGCCTTCAGCCAAAGCAGTGGTGGAGCGCTGTTCGAGCTGTTGGTTGAGCCTCAGCAAGGCAGATTCGGCACGCCGCTGCGCGGTGATATCCTTGAACATCGCCACAACCAGACGTTTCTCTGCAGGTTCGATGCGAAAGCTGGTGAGCGCCAGTATGCGATCGGTGGTGCGTAGTTCCTGTTCGAACTCGATGCGTTCACCGCTAAGCAGAACCTCCCGGTAATGGCTGATCCAGTGGTCGGCCTCAGTGGTCAGCAGGTTGCGAGCGCTACAGCCCAAAGGATCGATGCCGGCTTGGGTGAAGCACGCAGCATTGGTCAATACGTGGCGGTAATCACTCAAGGGGCCGTGGGGGCCGTCGAAGAGTTCGATGATGCAACAGCCGAGTTCCATGTTGTCGAAGACAAACCGATAGAGCTCTGCGTCGGCCAGCTGACTGCCGGCCAACTGCGCCTCGAGTTGCTCATTGCGTCGCTGCAGAGCCGTAAGCTGCTGGCGCAGTTCGTGCGTTTCCGGGGTGGACATGCGGGCATCCTGCGCAGGCCGTGACTCGGCAACTCTACCCTGCAGCACCCAGGTAAGCTAGAACGACCGGACGATCCGCCCCAAGGTTTCCATGGCTTGCTCCGAGCTGTTGCCCCAGGGGCTGCCGTAGTTCAGGCGGATGCAGTTGGCAAAGCGCTGGGTTGGCGAAAAGATCGGCCCTGGGGCGATGCTGATGCCTTGCGCCAGGGCCATGTTGAACAGCTTGAGGGCGTCCATCTGATCGGGCAGCTCCAGCCACAGGAAGTACCCTCCAGACGGCTGGCTGACCCGCGTCTGCGCCGGAAAGTAGCGTGCGATGGCGGCCAGCATGCTGGCCTGCTGGCCTTCCAGTGCGTAGCGCAGCTTGCGCAGGTGCCGGTCGTAACCGCCATGTTGCAGGTAATCGGCGATGGCCGCCTGGGCCGGCATCGAGGCACACAGTGAGGTCATCAGTTTGAGGCGTTCGACCTTCTGCGCAAAGCGTCCGGCGGCGACCCAGCCGATACGGTAGCCAGGGGCGAGGCTTTTCGCGAACGAACCACAGTGCATCACCAGTCCTTGCGTATCGTAGGCCTTGGCCGGCTTGGGCGCCTGCTGGGCGTAGTACAGCTCGGCATAGACATCGTCCTCGATCAGCGGCACCTGGTGGCGGCGCAACAGTTCGACCAACGCCTGCTTCTTGGCATCTGGCATGCTCGCCCCGACCGGGTTCTGAAAATTGGTCATGCACCAGACCGCTTTGACCGGGTGCTTGTCCAGGGTCTGCGCGAGCACCCCCAGGTCCATGCCTTCGCGCGGATGCACCGGGATCTCCACAGCCTTGAGCTTGAGCCGCTCGAGCACCTGCAGGCAGGCATAGAACGCCGGGGCCTCGATCGCCACCAGGTCGCCCGGCTCGGTGACCGCCTGCAGGCACAGGTTCAGGGCTTCCAGCGCACCGTTGGTAATCAGCAGCTCCTCCATCGGTAACATCAGGCCGCCGACCATGTAGCGCAGGGCGATCTGCCGACGCAACTGTGGATTGCCCGGTGACAGGTCTGTGACCACCATGCGCGGGTCCATGGCGCGGCTGGCACTGGCCAGCGAGCGGGACAGGCGCTGTAGCGGGAACAGCGTGGGGCTGGGGAAGGCTGAGCCGAACGGGATGGTGTGCGGGTCCTTCATCGAATCGAGAATGGAAAACACCAGCCCGCTGACATCGACATCGGTCGATTCGCTGACCGGCTCCAGAGCCTGCGGCTCACAGAACTGGTGCGGTGCATGGGCGTTGACGAAATACCCCGAGCGCGGCCTGGCACGGATCAGACCGCGCCGTTCCAGCAAGTAGTAAGCCTGAAACACCGTGGACGGGCTGACCCCGTGGGTCTGGCTGGCGTAGCGTACCGAGGGCACGCGCTGGCCAGGGCCAAGCACCCCGGAGCGGATCAGTTCGGCAATGTCGTCGGCGAAGCGTTCGTAGCGTTTCATTGGCGTTCGGCAGGCAAGGTGAGGAGGCAGTGTAAGGGATCAGCGATTCAGCGGCGCGACGAAACGGCTGCGGGCGCTGCTGCGCACTGATGGTTCGTCGCTGTCCTGGACTTCGAAGATCAGGTCTCGAGTGTTACTGACGGGGCGCTCGGCGAGCAGCGCCACCGACACCGGCAGCTCGTTCATTTCGCCTGCCGGAATGAGCAACTCGCGTTTGCCCTGCAAGGTAAAACCTTCGCCGTTCACCAGGCGCACGTGGTAGCGCTGCGGCTGTGGAGTCTTGTTGATGACCTTGAGCAGGTAGATGTTCTCGATCTGGCCCAAGGCGTTTTCGCGGAACAAACCGCGGTCCTTGATCACGTCGAGTGAAACCATCGGCCGCCAGTGCAGGGCCAGCACCAGCGCGCCAACCATCACCAGCAACGCCGTGGCGTAGCCCAACAGCCGCGGCCGCAGCCAGCGGTGGCTACCGCCTTGCAGGGTGTGCTCGGACATATAACCCACCAGGCCGCGCGGATAGCCCATCTTGTCCATCACCCCGTCACAGGCATCGACGCAGGCGGCGCAGCCGATGCAGGCCATCTGCAGGCCATCGCGGATATCGATGCCGGTCGGGCAGACCTGCACGCACAGGGTGCAGTCGACGCAGTCGCCCAACTGCTGTGCGCGTGGGTCGCTGCCTTTCTTGCGTGGGCCACGGTGTTCGCCACGTTGCGGATCATAGGCCACAGCCAACGTATCGCTGTCGAACATCACTGCCTGAAAACGTGCATAGGGGCACATGTGCATGCACACCGCCTCGCGCAGGAAGCCGGCATTGAGGTAGGTGGCGCCGGTAAAGAACAGTACCCAGAACAGTGCAACGCCCCCGAGCTGAAAGCTGAGCAGTTCTGCGGCGAGTGGTCGGATCGGCGTGAAGTAGCCGACAAAGGTCAGGCCGGTCAGCACGGCGATGGCCAGCCACAGCGCGTGTTTGACGGTACGTCGTGCCAGCTTGGTCAGGCTCCAGGGGCTGGCGGCGAGCTTGAGGCGCTGGTTGCGGTCGCCTTCGCTGATCTTTTCGCACCACATGTACAGCCAGGTCCAGGTGCTCTGCGGGCAGCTGTACCCACACCAGACCCGACCGGCGAACACGGTAACGGCAAACAGGCCAAAGGCGCAGATGATCAGCAGCGCTGACAGCAGGATGAAATCTTGTGGCCAGAATGTGCTGGCGAACACATGAAACTTGCTTTCCGACAGGTCCCAAAGCACTGCCTGGCGACCGTTCCAGTTCAGCCAGGCAGTGCCGAAGAACAGCACGAACAACGCACCGGCGAAGCTGATCCGCAGGGTCCGGTAAAGCCCCTTGAAACTACGGGTGTGGATAGCGCCGCCCTTGTAGCCTGTGCTCGGGTGGGCGACGGGCGTGGCAACTTCAATTAGCGGGTACGGCATTCTATCGCTCATGTCGCATGCTCATCAGGCTCCAACAGACCCCCGCACTATGGGCGTGGAGCTGTTTGCAGCACAGACTCAGCTGTGGCGATAAAAACCGTATCAGATAGGCGTGCAGCGCCCTCCAGCCCTTAGATGACCGAGCCTGGCTCGCTGGCTTTCAGATGCTTGCGACTATCCACTGCGCCGATGACCGTCAACGCATCAGCCTCGGCTTCGGTGATAGGCACCCGTTCGCCCGCGAGCACCGCCACGGACATGCGCAATTGCTCATCGGTGAAGATCTCGACTTCAGGGCCGGTGCCCTGGATTCGTACGTGGTCGCCGATCAAGGTGCAGTAACGGCTGCTTTCATCAATTTCAATAGGCATGGGGGTTGGCCTCCGGGTGGCTTCATGGGTTATGACCGCGCGGTAACCCGGGTTGCTGCATTAGGCTGTAAGCCGGGGCTGCGCAGCGCCCCCAGAATTGATGGGGCACTGGCAACACGCAAATGCACCCGGCAACGGCACTCCGTGGCCTCGCCCGAGGTCAACCCTAGAAGGATGCCGAGGAACGATGTGATGGAAACAGTATGGGAGACCGTCTGGGAAACCATTCAAGCCGAATTTGCCGATGTGACCAACGAGCAGGAGGTCACCCGCATTCTCCTGCGCTTGTTGATGGCGGCGTTGTTGGGCGCAGTGCTGGGCTTTGAGCGCGAACACAAGGGCAAGTCGGCCGGGGTGCGCACGCACATGCTGGTGTCGTTGGGCGCGGCCCTGTTCGTACTGGCGCCGAGCATGGCCGGTGCCGATGCACAAGCGCTGAGCCGGGTCATCCAAGGCATCGTCGCCGGTATCGGTTTTCTCGGTGCGGGCACCATTCTCAAAGGCAATGGCAAAGACCCCAGCCACGTCAAAGGGCTGACCACTGCAGCTGGCTTATGGATGACTGCGGCGATCGGTACGGCAGCTGGCATGGGGCGCGAAGCCACGGCGCTGATCAGCACGGTAATGGCGCTGCTGGTGCTGAGCACGATGCCGATGCTGGTGGACAAGGTCGAGGGCGAGGATGATCAGAAAAAGCAGGAGGAGGGGAGTGAGAAGCACTGAGGGGAGCCGAAGCTCCCCTCAAATCGTTGCTGACTGCTCTTTTTTTATTATTCGAGACTTGGCCTTTGTTGTTTTTGTTAGCCTGTCTCGGTGCCGCGAGCGACCCCCATTCGGGGTCAAGAGCAACCGTATTTTTTTGAGCGCTGACCTGCATTCATCATTGCTGATCCGATCCTGACCGTAGCTACCTCAAGGTAGTTTTATTGTTCTTTGTCAGGCCGCGGGGGCTATTCCCCCTGGAAGGCACGTCTACTCCAAAAAAATCTGCTTGCTACGCCTCTGCCGTGTTGTTCTTGTTATATCAGAGCCGTTACCTGTTGTTTTTATTGGGTATCACGTTTTTGTTCTTGTTATGCCAGAGATAAAGCAGATGCCGTGCCAACTTTGCAAAACCCTTTAAAATCAAAGGATTGCAGATTTCAGGGAAAAATGCGCGACCGGAAAATCTGTCGAAATGTTTCCCTGATACCCGATTTATCGCTAGCACCTGTGGGGCGGTAACACCCAGCCCCACACATTGATGACATTAGTGTGACTCATTGTGCGCTACGCGCCTTTGCTACCCGCGAGCCGTTGGCGCGACCCAGCACCTGGCTGATGCGCTGGCCGGCAGCGATCAGCCGGTCGAGGTCGATGCCGGTCTCGATACCCAGCCCTTGCAGCAGGTACAGCACGTCTTCAGTGGCGATATTGCCGGTCGCGCCCTTGGCGTAGGGGCAACCACCCAGGCCTGCCACCGAACTGTCGAAGACGTGGATGCCTTCGAGCAGGCTGGCGTAGACATTGGCCAGTGCCTGGCCATAGGTGTCATGGAAGTGCCCGGCCAACTGCGCGCGGGGTACCTGTTGCGCCACCACCTCGAACAAACGACGGGTGTCACCGGCGGTGCCGCTGCCAATCGTGTCGCCCAGGGACACTTCATAGCAGCCCATGTCATGCAGGGCCTTGGCGACGGGCGCGACCTGTTCGGCGTTGACCTTGCCCTCATAGGGGCAGCCGAGCACGCAGGACACATAGCCACGCACCCGTATGCCATGCGCCTGTGCGGCGTCCATGATCGGCTCAAAACGCTTGAGGCTCTCGCTGATCGAGCAATTGATGTTGCGCTGGGAAAATCCCTCGGACGCCGCGGCAAACACCGCAACTTCCTTGACGCCTGCCGCCAGGGCGTCCTCGAGACCGCGCAGGTTGGGGGCCAGCGCGGCGTAGGTAACGCCCGCACGTTGCTTGATGGCACTGAACACTTCGGCGGAACCGGCCATCTGCGGTACCCATTTGGGCGATACGAAGCTGCCCACCTCGATATAGCTCAGGCCAGCCTCGCTGAGGTCGTCGACCAGGCGCACCTTGTCGGCGACAGTGATGGGCTGGGCCTCGTTCTGCAGGCCATCGCGCGGGCCGACTTCGACCAGGCGTACGTGAGTAGGTAAAGACATGGCGCGGTTCCTGTGGCAGGTCAACGGGTGGCGTCGTGCGGGTTGAGGGTAGCGGCCAGGGCGTGCTCGCAGCGCTCTTGGGCGGTGTCCAGCTCCAGGTGCATCTGCTGGATGTCGAGCATCTGCTGTTCGAGTTGGGCGCGGCGTTCGGCGATTTTCGCGAGCATGCTGTTGAGCTGCTTGAAGTTGCCGCCGCTGGGGTCATAAAGCTCGATCAGTTCGCGGCACTCGGCCAAGGAAAAACCGATGCGTTTGCCGCGCAGGATGAGCTTGAGGGTGACCTTGTCGCGCGCGCTGTAGATGCGCTCGAGGCCGCGACGTTCAGGGCTGAGCAAGCCCTGCTCCTCATAGAAGCGGATGGCGCGGGTGGTGATGTCCAGCTCGCGGGACAAGTCGGAGATGCTGTAGGTCTGGGTGCTCATGCGCGGGCTCGGAGTGAGTGATAGCGGTAAACCTACGGCCAGCTTGACGTATACGTCAAGCGGTCTGTTGGGGCGCCCCAGTGCTGGGCGCTCAGGTGTTCTCCGCCGACTTGCGATAACTGTTGGCGGTCTGCCCGGTAAGCCGCTTGAAAAACCGCGCAAAGTAGGTCGGGTCGCTAAAGCCCAGGCTATCGGACAGTTGGCTGATGCCCATGCGCGTGTAGAGCAGGTTGCGTCGGGCCTCAAGCAGCAAACGCTGATGAATGACCTGCAGTGCCGTCTGCCCGGCCAGGGCACGGCACAGTTGATTGAGCTGCACGCTGCTGATGCCAATGCGCGCGGCGAAGTCTTCGACTGACAGATGCTCGCGATAATGCGCCTCCACCAGCCGCAAGTACTGCCCCAGCAGTTGCTGATCGCGCTCGTCGCGGTTGCGCGGTGGCTGCCCCAATTGCTGGCGGCGGCTGATCCACACCATCAATGCCGTCACCAGCGCCTGGAGCATGGCCGCGCGTGCCGGAGCGTTACCCTGGTACTCCTGCTGCAAGGTATCAATCAGTGCGTGCAAACGCTGACGGTCCTTGCCCAGCGGGTAACACTCGGCTGAAGCCAGCACCGCCAGTGGCGCTCCCAGGCGTTGTTCAAGGTCGGCCACCAGTGCCGGGCCGAACGTCAGTACGTGGCCCTGGATATCAGCGCTGAAGCGAAAGCCATGCACGGTCAACGGCGGCACCACCTGCAAGGCCGCCTCGCGGATCTCGCGGCGCGTGCCTTCAATCTCGACCTGCGCCTGACCGCGTTGCACATACAGCAACTGGAACAGGTCGGCATGTCGGTGCGGCTTGATCTCCCAATGGTGCAGGCGGCTGCGCGCCTCGATCGACTCACAGTGCAGCAGGTCGGTACCGGGCCATGCCTGGTTTTCGCCATAGAGCTGGAACAACGGCACGCCGGGCAGCGTGGATTTCATCTTCAGTACCTGTCCGTTAATCGAACGCATTTTGTAAAAGTGCATTTTATCGATGGGATATCACATTTTATTTGCTGTTTTTGCCAGTAAAAATGCAAGGGCAAACCCTAACAGCAGATGCGCGGCCACTGCCAGAGGCGGCCCGCATCGACATAACGAGATAACAACAATGAACACTCAGGTTGCAATCATCGGCGCAGGTCCGTCTGGCCTGCTGCTCGGCCAGTTGCTGCACAACGCTGGCATCGACACCGTGATCGTCGAACGCCAGACCCCTGACTACGTACTTGGGCGGATCCGCGCCGGGGTACTTGAGCAGGGCACCGTCGACCTGCTGCGCGAGGCTGGGGTGGCCGAACGCATGGACCGCGAAGGCCTGGTTCATGAAGGCGTAGAGCTGTTGTTCGGTGGTCGCCGGCACCGGCTTGACCTCAAGGCACTGACCGGCGGCAAGACCGTCATGGTCTACGGCCAGACCGAGGTGACCCGTGACCTCATGCAGGCCCGACAGGCCTGCGACGCGCCGATCATCTACTCGGCGAGCAACGTTCAGCCCCACGAACTCAAGGGCGAGCGCCCCTACCTGACCTTTGAAAAGGACGGCCGGCAACAGCGCATCGACTGCGACTACATTGCCGGGTGCGACGGTTTCCACGGCGTCTCGCGCCAGAGCATTCCGCAGGGCGTGCTGAAAGAATATGAGCGGGTCTATCCGTTTGGCTGGCTCGGCGTGTTGTCTGACACGCCGCCGGTCAATCATGAGCTGATCTACGCCAACCATGCCCGAGGTTTTGCCCTGTGCAGCCAGCGCTCCGAAACCCGCAGTCGCTATTACGTGCAAGTGCCGCTGGATGACCGTGTCGAAGCCTGGAGCGACCAGCGCTTCTGGGATGAACTCAAGGCACGCTTGCCTGAAGAGGTCGCCCAGCGCCTGGTCACCGGGCCGTCGCTGGAAAAGAGCATCGCACCGCTGCGTAGCTTGGTGGTCGAGCCGATGCAGTATGGCCGGCTGTTCCTGGTCGGCGACGCTGCCCATATCGTCCCGCCAACAGGCGCCAAAGGCCTCAACCTGGCCGCTTCGGACGTCAATTACCTGTTCCGGATCCTGCTCAAGGTCTACCGCGAGGGGCGCACCGACCTGCTCGAGCAGTACTCACCACTGGCCCTGCGCCGTGTCTGGAAGGGCGAACGCTTCAGCTGGTTCATGACCCAGCTGCTGCATGACTTCGGCGAGCACATGGATGATTGGGACCGCAAGATGCAGGAAGCCGACCGGGAGTACTTCCTCAACTCGCCTGCAGGCCTGGTGACCCTTGCCGAGAACTACGTCGGCTTACCGTTCGAGGCCGTCGAATAAGTCGCGAGTGGTGGCCGCGAAGGGTAGGTCATGCTAGAAGTGGGCACCTGTTATTTGGAAGTTGAATAGTCAGATGTCTATCAGCGTTAAATCGAATAGGGCCCTGTTCGACCTCGACCTGCTGCGTGCCATTGTCGTGGTGGCCGATTGCGGCAGCTTTACCACGGCGGCGGCGCGCCTGCATTCGACCCAGTCGACCATCAGCCAGAAGGTGCGCCGCCTGGAAGACATGGTCGGCCACCGGCTGCTGGTGCGCGGTAACCGCGACGTATTGCCGACCGATGCCGGGCAGACCTTGCTTGGTTACGCGCGGCACATGCTGGCCCTCAATGACCAGATGCTCGAAGCCCTGGCCGGTGCCCTGGTCGGCACCACCGTGCGCCTTGGGGTGCCGGAAGATTTTGTTGGCGGCCGCACCACCAATGCCTTGTCGGATTTCAGCCGGCGTCACCCGCAGCTCAAGCTCGAGGTGACCAGCGGGCTGTGCCGCGACCTCAGCCAGGCGTACGACAATGGTGAGCTCGATCTGGTCTTGCTCAAGCAGCGGCGTAACAGCCGCGAAGGGGTGGCCTGCTGGCCGGAGCGCTTGCAGTGGATCGACAGTGCGCGGTTACCGGCGTTCGAGCTTGATCCGATTCCGCTGGTGACGTTTCCGCCGCGTGGGTTGTATCGGGAGGACATGATCAGCGCCATCGAGGGGATGGGCCGGCGCTGGCGGATCAGTTTTACCAGCTCGAGCATCAGTGGCATCCAGGCGGCGGTTGCCGATGGCATGGGCATCAGCCTGCTGCCACCGCGGGCGGCGACCGGCGAGCATCGCGTGCTGGGCGCGTTGCAGGGGTTGCCGGAGGTGGACAGCTACGAGATTGTCATTGTCCACCGGCCGACGGCGGATGTGATGGTGAAGTCGTTGGCGCAGGTATTGACTGATTTGCTGGTGGTGCATGCGATTTAAGATATGAGTTGTGCCTGAACACCTAGGGTGTCAGTTCAGGCCTCTTCGCGGGGCAAGCCCGCTCCTACAGGATTTGTGAGGGCCTTGAACCGCGACGCCCTCAATGGATACTGGAAGCCAACTCGAAGATCGGCATGTACATCAAGATCACGATCAGCCCGATCAGCAAGCCGATAAACGTCATCAGCAACGGCTCGAACAAGCGTACGAACCACTCGACCCAGCGGCCGATTTCCTGATCATGAAAATCCGCACAACGCTCGAGCATTTCGCCAAGATTGCCGGATTGTTCCCCCGCGCGGATCAAGCGCAGCGACACCGGCGTGACCAATGCTCCCGCCTCCAGCGCATCGGACAACGGCAGTCCCTCGCCGACTCGGCGGCTGGCCTGTTCCAGGCCCTGGGCGGCCGTGCTGCCGAGCAAGCCGCGCGCCATGCCCATCGCCGTCAGGATCGGAATACCCCCTTGCAGCAAAATCCCCAGCGACCGATAGAAGCGTGCCAGTTCGTACATCAGCAACCGCTGGTGCAGCGCGGGCAAGCGTTGCGTCTGGCGGCCGACCCAGCGGCGAAACGCGGGATGCTTGCGCAGCAGCGCCAAGGCCGTAATGGCCGCGAGCGTGCCGACGCCCAGCGGCAACTGCTGCGCATGCAGGAACAAGCCAATCTCCATCAATACCCGTGACAGCCAAGGCAACTCGGTGCCCATGCCCTCGAATACCAGGCTGAACCGCGGCACCACATAACCCATTAGAAACAGCACCACACCGCCGCCCACCAGCAGCAGCAGCAGGGGATAAACCGACGCGCCGACCAGTTTTTGCCTAACCAGGTCCAGCCGTTGGCGATAGCCGATGTAGCGTGCCAGGGCATCGCCGAGGGCGCCCGTGCGTTCGCTGGACTGTACCAGTGCCACGTACAGGGTCGGGAACACACGCGGTTGCTGGGCCAACGCCTGGGACAGCGAGCGTCCCTCGTAGAGCTGGCTGACCAACTGTTCGAGGACCTTGCGCGATGGGCCGCTGGGGGCCTTCTCCGCCAGGCTCTCGAGCGCATCGATCAGCGGCAGGCCGGCATTGAGCAGGGTCCCCAGTTCTTGGCTGAACAGGACCAGGTCGAACGTCGGCGCGCGCCGCCAGGGCATCGCAGGCAGCCTGCCGGCCTGGGCGCGAATGCTGACCACTCGCAGACCTTGCGCCTCGGCCTGGCGGCGAGCCTGATCGGTGTCGTGGGCATCGACCTGCAACAGCACGATGCCTTGCCGGCCGAGAACCTTGAGGCTATAGCGCATGGCTGTTCTCCCTACTGCCAACTGGTGATTTCAGCATTTTCGCCATCGCCGCCGGGTTGGCCGTCCTTGCCCATCGACAGCAGGTCGTACTCGCCGCCGTTTTCCCCGGGCTGGCGGTAGATATAGGCCCGGCCCCAAGGGTCTTGGGGTACGGCCTTCTGCAAGTACGGCCCGGTCCAACGCTGCTCGCCACTGGGCGCTGCGACCAGTGCCTGCAAGCCTTGCTCGCTGTTGGGGTAATGGCCGACCTCGAGCCGATACAGGTCAAGGGCCTTGCCAAGCCCCTCGATCTGCGCTCGGGCTACCTTCGCTTCGGAGCGGCCGAGCTGGCTGAAGTACTTGGGCGCGACGATGCCGGCCAGCAGGCCGAGTACTACCAGCACCACCAGCAGTTCGAGCAGGGTGAAGCCACGTTGGGTCAAGGATCTGCGCTGCATGATAAAGCCCTCCAGTGCATGTGAGCAGGTCTGCAGAATTGCCATGCAACAGCCGTGCACGTCTGCCACGGGGCCTTGCGCCATGCGCCATGGCAAGCGGCACAGTGCTTGCGTCGTGGAACAAAACCCCGGGTTTTCCGGGGCATTTCCCCCACATCGGGGGCCACGACGGGAGGCAGCCGACATGCGTGGAATCATCCTGGGACTGATCGGACTGATGGCAAGCACGGCGCAGGCCGATGTGTTTATTTCCATCGATGCCAAGGGCGGCTATGTGTTATCCAACGTACACCGACCGGGTCGGCACTATGAGCGGGTGATCAGCGAAGTTTCCGTCGCGGTGGGCCCTGTCAATGCGCAACTGATCCTCGGTCGACCGTACGCCGACGAGGTGGCCGCCGCCGCCCGTCTGCATGACGTGCCACCGGCGTTGCTGCATGCGCTGATCAAGGCCGAGTCTGGCTACAACCCCAAGGCCCGCTCGCCCAAAGGTGCGGTCGGCCTGATGCAACTGATGCCGGACACGGCCAAGGAGATGGGCGTGAAGAACGTGCTCGATCCTGCCGCCAATGTGCAGGGCGGGGCGCGCTACCTCAAGCGCATGCTGAAACTCTTCGATAACGACATCACGTTGGCAGTGGCGGCCTACAATGCGGGCCCCGATGCCGTGCGCAGCCGTGGTGGGGTGGTGCCGCCGTTTGCCGAAACCCGCCGCTATGTGCCTACTGTTTTGCGCGACTATCGACAGCTGCAGGGGTTGGCTGACGATTCGCCGTTGTAGGGCAAACATTTGGGAATGATGGCTGGTGTCGGCTCACCGGGGCCGCTGCGCGCCCCTTTCGCGACACAAGGCCGCTCCCACAGAGATCACGCCGTTCTCAGGTCATGCGCAAGACATCTGTGGGAGCGGCCTTGTGTCGCGAAAGGGGCGCGCAGCGGCCCCGGCAATCGATGGGTGAAATCTGGGGAGTGTCATCCTGGTTTCCCCAACTCTGGGCTATAACCTACAGGTGCCCAGTGGAGTCCGCCATGGACGTCGCCCCCCGTTCCGACCCACCTGCAGTGCCCGCCGTCGGTGACGCTAGCGCCGTGCGTCGGCCTTTCAACCTGCTGCGCTGGTATGCCTGGGTCAGCCTGGCGATCATCGTCTCGGTCGCCGCAGGGCTAGGCCTGATCTCCAGCCGGTTCATCATCGACGAGAGTGTCGAGCGCGATGCGCTGCTGACCGCGCAGTTCATCCAGTCCATTGCCGATGCCGAAGTGCGCCATGTGTCCATCCCCAACGTGCGCAGCATGGGCGAGTTGCTCGATCCGCGCCGGGACCAGGCCATGCCTGACGTCGACCCGCAGGCCCGGCGCAAGGCCCGCGGTGAGTTTCTTGATCACATTGCCCACCTGCCAGACGTGTTGCTGGCCAATATCTACGCGCCCGACCGTACGGTGATCTGGTCGAGCAACCCGGCCCTGACCGGCAAGATGATCGAGTCGGATGACGATCTGGAGCGGGCCTTTGAATACAAAATGCGTGTGTCGGCCAGTTACCACGACTTTGACAATGCCCGCAGCGAACGCAAATTCGTCACGCCACCCCAGCAGCTGTTCATCGAGAACTACATACCCCTGTTCGACTCCGACGGCGAGCGGGTAACCGCGATGGTCGAAATCTACAAGGAACCGCACGACCTGATCGTGCGCATCGAACATGGCCTGATGCTGATCTGGCTGGCGATTGCGGTGGGTGCCGGGCTGGTCTATGGCGGCCTGTACTGGATCATGCGGCGGGCTTCGAAAGTGATGGCCGTGCAGCAGAAGCGCCTGATCAGCAACGAGACCTATGTGGCCTTGGGCGAAATGTCCTCGGCGGTCGCCCACAGCCTGCGCAATCCGCTGGCCAGCATCAGGTCCAGCGCCGAGCTGGCCCTGGTGTTCGAGGAGGGACCGGCGCAGAAGAACATCAACGAGATCATCGGCCAGGTTGATCGTATGTCGCATTGGGTCCGCCAGCTGTTGCAGTCGCTGCGCCCACTCAATGATGACGCGGTGCCGGTGGACCTTGCGCAAGCCTTGCAGGAAAGCTTGCAGGCGTTTGCGGTGCCGCTGCTGCGCGCTGGGGTCAATCTTGAGCTGACGCCGCTGCCCGCGGTGCGGGTACTGGGCCAGCCGGCACTGTTGGGGCAGATCTTCCACAGCCTGATCGCCAATGCCCTGGAGTCGATGGAGCAGGGTGGTGCGCTACGGGTCGAAGTGGTCCGGCGTGATCGGCGCAGCCTGATCTTGCGGCTTTCGGACACCGGCCGGGGCATGACCGAGCAACAGCAGCGCATGGCCTTCCAGCCATTCTTCACCACCAAGCAGGGCGGGCTCGGGGTCGGGCTGGTGCTGGTCAAGCGCATCATGGAACGCTTTGGTGGTTCGGTTCGGCTGAGCAGTCATGCGGGCCAGGGCACGCGGGTCTCGCTTAATTTCCGGGTAGTCAATGAATAAGAAAATGGCTCATGTTTAGAGCCTATCTCTATGTATTTAAACAATATTGATGTTTTTCAGGGGTATTACCCATAAATGGGGATTCCAAGCTAGAAACTGATTCATATAAGAATCCTAATGCGTTGATAAACATGGGATTACCCGTTTTTGGATGAGTTGGCTGGCTTCTTGCTGGATGAAATTAGGCAGCAGGTCCATCCAGGGCGGTAGCGGCAAAATGACATCGCCGTGCTACGGTCCGTATCACCGGTGTGCACTCTCTCCACACGGGCCTTCGGGCGAGAACGACGCTATGCAGACGCTGGACGATACCGCCCCAGGCAAGTCCCCGCCGCCCAGCAGCGAACTGGCTCTACCATTGCGCCAGTTCAATCTACTGCGCTGGTTTTCCCTGATCAGCCTGCTGATCATCACGTCGGTCGCGGGTAGTCTGGGCTATGTCTCGACCCGCTTCGTGGTGCGCGACAGCGTCGAGCGTGACGCGATGCTCACCGCCCAGTTCATCCAGGCCATGGCTCAGGCCGAAGTCCGCCATTCGCAACTGCCACCGGGCACGACCATGGGCGAGCTGCTCGATCCGCGCCTGGATGCGGTGCATTTGCAGGTCAGCCCGGCCTTGGCCAAGTCGACCCGCGAAGAGTTCCTCGACCACGTTGAACACCTGCCCGACACCCTGCTGGCGAATGTCTATGCCCATGACCGGACCATCGTCTGGTCGACCAACCCCGACTTGATCGGCAAGCGCATCACCGAAGACGACGGCCTGGATCAGGCGTTTCTGTCTCGTCAGCCGGTTTCCGCCAGTTACCACAAGGCGGATGAGAGCCGTGACGAGCAGAAATTCCAGCGTGCGCCGCAGCACCTGTTCATCGAGAACTACATTCCCATGTTCGACAGCCACGGCGGCCAGGTGCTGTCGATGGTCGAGATCTACAAAGAGCCGGTCGACCTGATCCGGCGTATTCAACGTGGCTATGTGCTGATCTGGGCGTCGACCCTGGTTGGCGGGGCCTTGATCTACTTCGGCCTGTTCTGGATCGTCCGCCGCGCCGCAGGGCTTCTGCATCACCAGCAGGAGCGCCTGGTTGCCAGCGAGACCTACGTGGCCCTGGGGGAGATGTCCTCGGCGGTCGCCCACAGCCTGCGTAACCCTTTGGCCAACATCCGCTCCAGTGCCGAGCTGGCCGAGGAGATCGCCAGCAATCCGGCGCGCAAGAACATCAGCGACATCATCAGCCAGGTCGATCGCATGTCGCGTTGGGTGCGCGAGCTGCTGGTGTCGTTGCGCCCGACCAGTGATGAGGCCGAGCCGGTCGAACTGGTGGCCGTGATCGAAGACACTCGCCTGGCCTTTGCCCAGCAGATCGAACGCAACGCGGTGCAGTTCAGCTACCAAGGGCCGGACCAGCTGTGGGTGGCGAGCCAGACGCTGCAATTGACGCAGATCCTCAACAGCCTGTTCGCCAATGCGGTGGAAGCGATGCCCAAGGGCGGCCGGCTTGTTGCGCAGGTCAGCCAGCTGGACGGGCAGCAGGTGCAACTGCTGCTCAGCGATACCGGCAAAGGCATGAGCCAGCAACAGGAACGCATGGTCTTCAAGCCATTTTTCACAACCAAGCAGGGCGGACTGGGCGTGGGCCTGGTTCTGGTCAAACGCATCATGGAACGGTTTGGCGGCTCGGTCAGCCTGAGCAGTCGCGAAGAGGAAGGAACCCAGGTCAGCCTGATCTTCAATATTGCAAGGGGAGAACACCATGCAGCACAGCATCCTGGTAGTCGAGGATGACGAGATCCTCGCCGACAATATCCGCACCTACCTCAACCTGAAAGGTTTTGAAGTGACGGTGTGCCACAGCGCCGAGCAAGCGCTGGAGCAGATCGGCCGCGCCCAGCCGGATGCGGTGCTGACCGACAACTCGTTGCCGGGCATGAGCGGTCACGACCTGCTGCGTGCCTTGGTGGTCCAGGCGCCGGAACTCAAGGTGATCATGATGACTGGCTACGGCAACGTCGAAGACGCCGTACTGGCCATGAAAGAGGGAGCATTCCACTACCTGACCAAACCGGTGGTGCTCGCCGAGCTCAAGCTGATGCTGGAAAAGGCCCTGGCCACCGAGCGAATGGAGCGCACCTTGTCGTTCTACCAGGAGCGCGAGGCGCAGAAGTCCGGGCTGCAGGCGTTGATTGGCGAATCGGCGGCGATGCACAACCTCAAGCACACCCTGCGCCAATTGCTCGATGCCGAACGGCGCATGGCCAGCGATGACTTGCCACCGGTGCTGGTCGAAGGCGAGACCGGCACTGGCAAGGAGCTGGTCGCCCGCGCCCTGCACTTTGACGGGTTGCGCAGCAAGGGCCCATTCATCGAGTTCAACTGTGCGTCGATACCCGCCAATCTGCTTGAGGCCGAGCTGTTCGGCCATGAGAAGGGCGCCTTCACCGATGCCAAGGACCGCCGCGTGGGCCTGGTCGAGGCGGCTGACGGTGGTACCTTGTTTCTTGATGAGATCGGCGAGATGGACCTGGTGCTGCAGGCCAAGCTGCTCAAGCTGCTGGAAGATCGCAGCATCCGCCGGATTGGCGCGGTCAAGGAACGCAAGGTCGACTTGCGGGTGATCAGCGCCACCAACTGCAACCTGGAGCAGATGGTCCAGCAGGGCAAGTTTCGCCGCGACCTGTTCTTTCGCCTACGCATCATTGCCCTGACGGTGCCCCGGCTGTATGCCCGCGGTCAGGACATCCTGTTGCTGGCGCGGCATTTTCTTGCCCACCACGGACGCCGTTATGGCAAGCCTAACCTGCGCTTCTCGGCCGAAGCCGAATCGTTGATGCTTGGCTACAGCTGGCCGGGCAACGTGCGCGAGCTGCGCAACATGCTTGAGCAGACGGTGTTGCTGGCGCCTTCACAGGTGATTGGCGCGCACCAGCTCAACCTCTGCCTGAGCCTGGTCGACGAGCCCTTGGCGCAACCTGCACAACCCGTCAGCAGCCTGTATGAAGCGCAAGTGCCAGCGCCACGGCACGAGCCAGAGGCCGGCACCAGTTTACCGGACATGGAACGAGACCTGGTTTGCCGCACCCTGGACCGCACCGACTGGAACGTGACCAAGTCGGCGCGCATGCTGGGGCTGTCGCGCGACATGTTGCGCTACAAGATCGAGAAGCTTGGGCTGAGCCGGCCTGACAAACGACAGTGGTAACCCTAAGGCGGAGTCGGCTGGCCAGCTAGGTTCAAGGCTTGCTGCCGGTGCTGCCCTGGCTGCCGGTACCTTCCGAGCCGGTGCCGTCCATGCCTGGCAGGTCACGGTTGTCGTTCTGCTCGGCGGGTGGGCTGTCCGGGTCATTGCCTTCGATACGCGGGTCGGTGTCGCGCGGCACCGGCGATTCGATGGGGTTCAGCGTGCTGTCGACACCCGGCTGAGGGGCCGGATTATGCGGGTCGTCTGGATGGGTAGTGCCGGTACCGACGGCCATTGCCAAGGGCGAGGCGAGCAGGGCGGCAAGCAGGAGGACTCGTTTCATGGGCAGGCTCCTTTGCGTAGAGATAATCGTAGGCCGTGGCCATCGCGGGGCAAGCCCCGCAATAGCGCACTACTGCCATTACCTCACTTGGGCCATTGGCCGTTGATCAAGGTGCCATCACCCCGATCAACGGTCACACCACCTGCGCCAATAGCATGATGAAGATGATGCCAACCACCGAAAGAATGGTTTCCATCATGCTCCAGGTCTTGAACGTCTCGGCCACGGTCATGTTGAAGTACTGCTTGACCAGCCAGAAACCGGCATCGTTGACGTGCGACAGGATCAGCGATCCCGCACCAGTGGCCAGCACCAGCAGTTCACGGTTGACTCCCGGCACCATGTCGATCACCGGTGCGACGATGCCGGCGCCGGTAATCGTGGCCACCGTCGCCGAGCCGGTGGCAATACGGATCACCGCCGCGACCAGCCAGGCCAGCATGATCGGCGAGATCTCGGCCTGCACCGCCATTTGCCCGATCACATTGCCCACACCGGTATCCACGAGCATTTGCTTGAAGCCGCCACCGGCACCCACAATCAGCACGATCGCGGCGGTGGGCGCCAGGCTCTGGTCGAGCATCTTCATGATCTGCTGGCGGTTGAAGCCACGCGCCGAGCCGAAGGTGTAGAACGCCAACAGCAGGGCGGCGAGCAGGGCGGTGATCGGGTGGCCGATCAAGTCCATCCACTGACGGACGATGTGTTCTGCCGGCAGGACCACGTCAGCGAAGGTCTTCAGCAGCATCAGCGCCACCGGCAGCAGCACCGTGAGCAGGGTCACGCTGAAGCTTGGCAGGTTGCGCTGGTCTGATTCGCGGGCAATCTGGTCCATCAGCTCTTGCGACGGGTTGCCAGGGATATAGCGAGAGATGAAATTGCCGAACAGCGGCCCGGCGATCACCGCCGTGGGTAACGCCACCAGCAGGCCATAGAAGATGGTCTTGCCGATGTCGGCGTGAAAGATCCCGATCGCCAGCAGTGGGCCAGGATGCGGCGGCACCAGGCCGTGTACCACGGAGAGCCCGGCCAGCAGCGGGATGCCGATCTTCACCAGCGACACGCCGGTGCGCCGGGCGACGATGAACACCAGCGGGATCAGCAGCACGAAGCCGATCTCGAAGAACAGCGGGATGCCGACCAGGAACGCGGCAAACATCATCGCCCAGTGCACCTTCTGTTTACCAAAGGCGCGGATCAGCGTCTGGGCGATCTGGTCGGCACCGCCGGAGTCGGCCATCAGCTTGCCGAGCATGGTGCCCAGCGCAAGGACGATGCCGACAAAGCCGAGCACCCCGCCAAAGCCATCCTGGAACGACTTCATGACCTTGACCACGGGCATCCCCGAAGTCAGCCCGAGAAAGCCGGCGGCCAGGGTCAAGGCAACGAAGGGATGGACCTTGAAGTGGGTGATCAGCAGGATGAGGCCGATGATGGTCACCAGCGCATCGAGTAGCAGGAAGGTATCAGTAGCCAGTCCGAACATGGGTCTTGAGCCTCGGTCTTGTCTTTTTTTTAGGCGTAGCTTTAGTGAACTTTAGACGCCGTCAGGCGTCGAGGTAGCGCTGTCTTCGGTGAGCCGGAAAAACCGCCTGCTCAGGCGGTCCGCGCCAGGGTCCGCTCACCGCAGGGCTTTAACCAGTCATTGACGGTTTCAGCCAAGGCAGCCACGGGGCGGGTGGCATCCAGCGGCAAGGTCAGCGGTTCGCCGTGCGGCGGCTCAAGCGCGGCAAACTGGCTTTCGATCAGGCTGGCCGGCATGAAGTGGCCGGGGCGGGCGAGTACGCGTTTTTCGGCTTCGGCTGGGGTCAGCTCGAGAAACACGAAGCCAAGGTCGGGTACCGCATGGCGCAGGGCATCGCGATAACGACGCTTGAGCGCCGAGCAGGTCAGGATCGGGCGTTCCCCCGACTTGAGCGTGGCCTGCAGTTCCTCACCAAGGAGAATCAACCAGCCGGCACGATCATCGTCGTCCAATGGAACGCCAGCGCTCATCTTCTTGATGTTGGCGGCAGGGTGAAAAGCATCGCCTTCGATCAGACGGCCGCCGCTTCTGGCGGCAATAGCTGCGCCGATGCTGCTCTTGCCGCAGCCCGCCACACCCATTACCACAATCGCGGATAGGGGAGAGTTCATCAGTACCTCCTGCTGGGTAAGATAGCGCTGTCCCGACTCTGGCAAAGAGTGATCGTGGCACCATCCTCCCGGATGTTATTAGTCTTGTCTCACGCAGTATGGCCGCTTGGCACAGGGCTGCTACAAAGATTACATTGCCTGTGTCCTGGGACAGCGCTACCTTAGTGGCCGTTCCCCATTCTTGGCAAGTAGTAAAATTACAACACTCATGTCTCGCACTGGCTCCCGCACTACTGGTCGTCCCACCCTGGCAGAAGTTTCCAGGCTCTCCGGCGTATCCCCCATTACCGCGTCGCGCGCCTTGCGCGGGGTAGCCACGGTTGCCCCTGAGTTGGTAGAGAAGGTCCTCGCGGCCGCTGCCAGCCTGGGCTACATCGCCAACCCCGCAGCCCGTGCCTTGGCCTCGGCACGCAGCCACTCGGTGGTGGTGTTGATCCCGTCGCTATCCAACCAACTGTTCATCGACACGCTTGAAGCCATCCACGAAGTCATGCGCCCACGCGGCCTCGAAGTGCTGATCGGCAACTATCACTACGATGTCGACGAAGAAGAAAACCTCATTCGCAACTACCTGGCGTATCAACCTTGTGGAATGTTGCTCACAGGTTTTGATCGCACCGACGCCTCGCGGCAGTTGCTCAGTGCAGGCCGCGTACCCTGCGTGCACATGATGGAACTGGGCGGTGATGCTGAGGCGGTGTCGGTGGGCTTTTCCCAGCAACAAGCCGGTTATGCCGCCGCTCGTCACCTGATCGAGCGTGGCCGGCGCCACCTCGGGTTCATTGCCGCACAGCTCGATCCGCGGGTCATGCAGCGGGCACAGGGCTTTCGCCAGGCGTTGCTTGAGGCCGGCCTGCAGGCGCCGGAGCTGGAACAGCTCGCCTCGCAACCTTCTTCGATCGGCTTGGGCGGCGAGCTGTTCAGCCGTTTGATGGCGCAGGCGCCGCAGGTCGACGGGATTTTCTTCTGCAATGATGACCTCGCCCAAGGGGCAGTGCTGCAGGCTTTGCGCCAAGGCATCGAGGTACCGCAGCAGGTGGCGATGGTCGGCTTCAATGACTTGCCGGCGTCAGCGTACATGGTCCCGCCGTTGACCTCTATCCGCACGCCGCGGGCTGCCGTTGGTCGCGCAGCGGCACAGGCCTTGCTGGCAATGCTCGATGGCAAACGTGCGGCGGCGCAACAGCAGGACCTGGGCTTTGAGCTGGTGGTTCGGGAAAGTAGCTGAAGCCTGGCGATACCGTCTGCGACCTTGACGCTAACCGCGGCGAAATAGCCTAGCTCTAAAGTGATGGCAGATCGCTTGCATGGCGCCAGCGGCGATCTATGCTCTGGGCATCCCGTGCATAAAGGAGCCCGGCGTCATGTTCGATTACCATCGCAAGTCCGACCTCGTCGAGATTCAGCGCTGCCGCCAGGAATTGGCGGAAATGGAGGCGAAGTTGGCGGCGATCAGTCGCTCCATGGCGATGATCGAATTCTCCCACGATGGCACCATCCTCTGTGCCAACGACAACTTTTGCAGCGCCATGGGCTATAGCGCGGACGAGATCCGCGGCAAGCACCACCGCCTGTTTTGTGAGCCGGATTACGTCAAGAGCGCCGAATACCAGCAGTTGTGGCGCGAGCTGGGTCAGGGCAAGGCGATCAGCGGTACGTTCGAGCGGATCGACAAGGCGGGCCGTGAAGTCTGGCTGGAGGCCAGCTACATGCCGGTGCTCAATGACCAGCAGCAGGTCACCAGCGTGATCAAGGTCGCTTCCGATATCACTCGGCGGATAAATCACGAGCACGAGAGCGAGAGCCTGCTTAACGCTATTGGTCGCTCCATGGCCGTCATCGAATTCACGCCTCAGGGACGGGTGATCACGGCCAATCAGAACTTCCTCGCTACCATGGGCTACCGCCTGGAGGAGGTGGTCGACCGCCATCATGGCTTGTTCTGCCAGGCGCATGAGCGCGAGTCCGCCGAGTACCGCGAGTTCTGGTTGTCACTCAACCGTGGCGAATACCATTCGCACCGCTTCGAGCGGATCAACAAGCAGGGGCAGCTGGTTTATCTGGAGGCCTCCTACAACCCGATCTTCGACAGCAAGGGCCGCCTGTACAAGGTGGTCAAGTTCGCCAGCGATATCACTGCCCAGGTCAGTACCCAGCAGAGTGCCGCTGAAGCGGCTCACGCAAGCTCGGTGCAGACCGACGCCTGTGCGCGCAAAGGCAGTCAAGTGGTGCAGCAGACCGTGCAGGTCATCGAGCAGATCTCCCAGGAGCTTAACGATGCGGCACGCAACATCGACGCCGTCAGCAAGCAGTCGGAAATCATCGGCAAGATCGTCCTGACCATCCGCGGCATTGCCGACCAGACCAACTTGCTCGCGCTCAATGCCGCGATCGAGGCCGCCCGCGCCGGCGAGCACGGCCGAGGGTTCGCGGTGGTGGCCGATGAAGTGCGCAACCTGGCTGCGCGTACCAGCAAGGCCACCCTGGAAATCGTCGATGTGGTGCGCCAGAACCATGACCTGTCGCTGAACGCCGTGGCCAGCATGCAGTCCAGCCTGTCGCACACGGGCCGAGGTGTGGAGCTGGCAAATGAGGCCGGCACGGTGATCATGGAGATTCAGCAAGGTTCGCGGCATGTAGTCGATGCGATCAGCCAGATCAGCTCGACGCTGCAATTGCACTGAGGCCGTCGTGCAGCTCGCGCAGCAGGGTTTGCAGGCTCGCCTCCAGACGCTGTAGGGCGGCGCTGCTCGACTGATGTTCAGCCACCGCCCGCTCAACCGCCTCGCAGTCACGTACGACGCCCCTGACCTTGAGCATCTTGGCACCGCCCTTGATGCGATGGGTGAGGGCGCGTACGGCGTTGTCTTCGGGGCTCTGGCCGAGAGCGCGCAAAGCGTTGAGGTCTTCGCTCGCGCTCTGCGCCAACTGCTCCAGCAGGCGCTTGATGAGTTTTTCGTCGTCCTGGGTCAGGTGGCGCAGTTCGTTCAGGTCGAAGCCGCTCGGCGTGGCCTCGGTGGCTGCCTTGAACTGGGGCTCCAGCGGCAGGTGCGCTTGCAGCATGCGCAAGCCGATCGGCTTGAACAGGCAGTCGTCCATGCCGCTGGCCAGGCAGCGGTCGCGTTCTTCAGCCTGGGCATTGGCGGTGACCCCGAGGATCCGGCAGGCGGGCCGCCCGTTGGCCTGCTCGAGGGCGCGAATCCGTTGGCTGAGTTCATGGCCGTCCATCACCGGCATGCTGCAGTCGGTGATCAGCAGATCAAACTGGCCGGCTTGCCACAGGGTCAGGGCGATCTGGCCGTTGGCGGCCAGGGTAACCCGGTGGCCGAGGGTGTTCAGCTGCTTTTCCAGGAGCAGCAGGTTGGCCGGGTAGTCGTCGACGGCAAGCACGTTCAACGGGCCGCGTGAGCGCGGTTGGGCCGCCTGCTCGGGTTCGATCTGCGCCGGCGCCGCGCATGACATCAAGGGCAGGTCGACCTGCACCTGGGTACCGACGCCTTCGACGCTGTGCAGTTGCAGCGTACCGCCCATCAGCTCGGCCAGGGTGCGGCTGATCACCAGGCCCAGCCCGGCGCCCTGGCGTGCCCGTGGGCCGTCGACCTGGGCAAAGGCATTGAACAGTTGCACCTGATTGGCAGGGCTGATGCCAATGCCGCTGTCCTGCACGCGTAACCTGACCTCAAGCCCGTCACCCTGTGGCTGTGGCGTCACTACCAGGCTGACAACCACCTCGCCGCGCTCGGTGAACTTGATCGCGTTGCTCAACAGGTTTGACAGCACCTGCTTGAGCCGCAAGGGGTCGGCCAGGGTCCACGCCGTCCCCTCGGGCAGCTCGGCGCGCAGTTGCAGGCCCTTGCTGCGGGCATTGCCCTGGAAGACGCGGAGGGTCGCGCGTACCAGCTCGAGCAGATCAGTCGGCACCGGTTGCAGGGTCATATGGCCCGATTCGATGCGCGAAATATCGAGAATGTCACCGATCAGCTCGAGCAGGCCGATTGCCGAGTCATGTGCAGTTTGCAGGGTGCGTGGGTCGCTGCGACCGCTACCGCCATCCGCCAGGGCCAGCTCGAGCAGACCGATCACTGCATTCATCGGCGTTCGAATTTCATGGCTCATGGTGGCCAGGAAGGTGCTCTTGGCCTGGCTGGCCTGTTCTGCGTCTTCCTTGGCCTGGCGCAATTGCTCGAGCAGACCGCGACTCAATAGCAGCTGGGCCTGCAGAGCGCGCTGGGCCTCGGTGCGCTGCTGGATCAGCGTGCGCAGGTAGCTGTTCCAGAACACCACACCGGCGAGCAATATCCCGGCCAGCACCAGTACCTGCAAGACCAGGTTGCGGTAGTTGCGCCAGGGGCTGTCGCTGACCACGGTGCTGCTGCGCCAGCGGTTGACCAATTGGTCGAGTTCCTCGGGGGGAATGCTCAGCAGCGCCTTGTCGAGAATGGCATGCAGCTCGGGCTGGTCAGGGGCGATGGCGAAGGCCGCCATCGCCGGCTCCTCGCCAAACAGGCCGGCAATCTGCAAGGTGTTGGGGAACACGTGGTTGAGATAATAACTGGCGTTGATGTGGCTGCTCAGGGCCACATCGGCCTTGCCGTTGACCACGGCTTCCATCATGCCCAGCGGCGAGTCGACATCGATAAGCTTCGCTCGCGGGTGCTGCTGTTGCAGTTCGGCACGCAGTGGCGAGTCGCGCAGCACGGCGATGCGGCCGCTGTCGAGCAGCGTCCGCGCGGTACTTGCCGGTCTGTCGCTGCGGGTCACCATGACCCGGGGGCTGACCAGGTAAGGGCGGCTGTAGCGCAGCCGTGCGGCACGCTCAGGGCCATAGCCGATAGCGCCAATCATCTGCGCCTCGCCGCGGGCCAGTTGATCGACCATGGCGTGCACGGCGTCAACCTCGTTGATCTGGAAATCAAGCCCGGTGCGCAGGCTGATCTGTTTGAGCAGGTCGAAGGTCACGCCGCTCGGCCGTTGTTCGGCATCATTGAAGGTCAAGGGTGCGAGCGAGGGCGTCACCAGCACCCGGACCTTGGGGTTGTGCTCGATCCACTGCTGCTCGGCCGGGGTCAGCGCGGCCACTCGGCGCTCCAGCAGCAGACTGGTATTGCCGCTGCTCCAGCGCCGCAGGATGTTCAGCCGTTCGCTGTCGGTAATTTTCGCCAGGGCCTTGTTCATCAGGCGCAGCAGCTGTGGATTGTCACGCGTCAGGGCAAAGGCGAAGGTGCCGCTGGCCAGTGGCGAGAAGTGGTCGATCCTGACCAGTCCCTGATAGCTCTTGCCAATCAGGTAGTCGGTACTGATCGCATCGCCCAGGTACACGTCGGCTTCACCCAGGGCCACGGCGGATAGCGCCGCCAGGGTCGAGCGCAGGAGAATCAGTTGTGCCTGCGGGTACTGCGCGCGGACCATCTCGGCCGGCAGGTAGTGATCGACCATGACCAGACGCAGCCCGGCCAGGTCGTCGATCTGTCGCAGGGGTCGCGCTTGGGCGCTGACGATCACCGGTAGATCATCGGCGTATGGCTGGCTGAGGGTAAGTTGAGCGTCTGCAGCCTCGAACGCATTAGAGCTGCCGAGCAGGTCGATCTGGCCTGCATGCAAAGCGGCAATGGCCTCCTCGCGGCTGGCAAAACGCTGCACCTGCACGGGCAGGCCCAACTGTTCGGCGATCAGTCCGGCATAGTCGGCGCTCAGGCCTTCGTAGTCGGCCTGGCTGATATTGATTTCGAAGGGTGGGTAATCGGGGCGTGAGCTGCCCAGGATCAGCACCTTGCGCTGATCCAGCCATCGGCGGTCTTCGGGGTCGAGGCGCAGCGGCGCGGCGGCGCTGGTCGAGCGCGCGAGCAACTGGCGGACTTCGCTGTCGGCGAGCGTGGGTGCAGCCGCGCCGAGCAGTGAGACCAGCACCAGGGTCGAAAGAACGCCTTTCATGGCTCGGGCGTCAGTTGACGTTATTGCGCTTGGCCAGGTCGACCATCTCTACCAACGACTCGGACTTGAGCTTGTCCATTATCCGCCCGCGATAGGTGCTGATGGTCTTGGCGCTGAGGTTCATCCGTTCGCCGATGGATTTGTTGTTTTCACCGCGGGTCAGCCGACGCAGTACCTCCATTTCGCGGTTGGACAGGCTGCCCAGGCGCACGTTCTCGGTTTCCAGCGAATTGCTGTTGACCGACATCTGCGGAAACGTCGAGTACCCCTTGACCAGCGCCTTGAGGGCGAACACGACCGCATCGAGGTCTTCGTCCTTGTTGACGAACGCAGCGATACCGGCATCCAGGCAACGGCGTACATAGAGGTCGGCGGGTTGGCCGGTGAGGACCATGATCTTCGGTGCCGGCTCCAGCAGTTGCAGGCGCTTGATCACCTCCATGCCATCCAGGCCTGGCAGGCCTATGTCGAGGATCACTACCTGGGGGGCCAGCGTGCGGGCCATCTGCACCGCCTCGATGCCGTTGCTGGCTTCGCCGATCACCTGGAAGCGTTCGCGCTCCAGCAGCATGCGCACCGCCATGCGTACGGTAGGGTGGTCATCGACCATGAGCACGGTTGTCATTGGTAACTCCTGTCGGAAAAAGGGTCCGTTTCCCGAATCACCCTGGAACTCGTCTGTAGGGTTTGCCGGACAGCGCGCAAGATACGTCGATTAACGACACTTGGTAATGGCGAGTATAAACGTGTTGAATTAACACGGAGGTTCTGTTGAAAAGCCTTACAAAATTAGAGGCCGGGGTGTAGGACGCGGCAGGCGCTAATGGCCTGCCGGGAAGCAGGCTCAGGTGCAGGCGGGGTGATCTTTCAACGTGCGTTGGGTGACGGCGGGGTTATTGGCCAAGGCCTTGCCCACGCGCGTTGGTCGTGGCTGCAATTGCCCTGCACAGTTTGGGCAATGCCCTTGCAGACGCTGCTCGGCACAGGGACGGCAGAAGGTGCATTCAAACGAGCAGATCAGCGCGTCCGGACTGTCAGCGGGCAAGTCGGTATCGCAGCATTCGCAATTGGGGCGTAGTTCCAGCATGGGGGATGACTCCGATTCGCGAGAAGGTCAGCGGAGTCTGCTCTGCACAAGGTGTGCTGGCAATAGCTAGTCGCCAGCTCGATACAGGTGCGCGTGGCCCGCGCGGTATAGCGCCGAATCACTGAACGGCGCATCGCCAAGCACATGGCCGACGAGGATCAGCGCGGTGCGGCGAAAGTCCTTCGCTGCGACTTGGGTGACGATGTCCTGCAGCGTTCCCTTGACCCAGTCCTGGTCTGGCCAGGTAGCGCGATGGACCACGGCGATCGGGCAGTCGGCACCGTAGTGCGGGAGTAGCTCGGCGACGATTCGCGGCAGGTTTTTCACGCCCAGATGGATCGCCAGGGTGCTGCGATGCCGAGCGAGGTCGGCCAGCTGTTCCCCGTCCGGCATCGGCGAGCTGTCGCCGTAGCGGGTGAGGATGACCGTCTGGGCAACGCCAGGCAGGGTCAGTTCACAACCGAGCAATGCTGCGCTGGCGGCGGTGGCGGTGACCCCGGGAATGATCTGGTAGTCGATACCGAGTTCACGCAAATGGCGAATCTGCTCGCCAATGGCACCATACAGGCTGGGGTCGCCGCTGTGCACCCGGGCGACGTCCTGGCCCTTGTCATGGGCGCTGCGAATGGCCGCGATGATCTGCTCCAGGTGCAGTTCGGCACTGTTGATCAGCGTCTCGGCGCGATGCCCTTCGAGCACCGCGGCGGGCACCAGGGAGCCGGCGTAGATGATCACCGGGCACTGGCGAATCAGGCGCTGGCCCTTGACCGTGATCAGTTCCGGGTCGCCGGGGCCGGCGCCGATGAAGTAGACCGTCATGGGGAATCCTTGCAGGTAAAGTAGAAGCGATTATCGACCACAGGCCAGGGCGAGGGTAGCCTGCGCGCAGGTTTGGCGCGGCAGCACCAAGTGCGCTGCGCCGTGCGCCTGGGTCGCCAGGGCCAGCGCCGTGCTCTCGGCCACGCCCCAGCAGCCGCTGTGGTTGAAGGCGGCCAGTGAACGATGGCTCAGCTGCCCTTCAAAGGTGAGTAATTGAGTGGCGCTGAACAACACCAGAGGCTGGGCGAGGCGGCTGGCCAGGGTGAGCAGGCCAGCCTCGTCGGCTTTCAGATCGATACTGGCAATGCCGCGCAGGGCGCTCAGCGGCAACTGCAGGGTCGCCAGGCTTTGCCGCAGCAGGGTCTCCAGGACATCGACCGGGCAGCCCCGGCGGCAGCCAAAGCCGGCATACAGCGCCGGCAGGGCAGGAGCGCAGTGCATCAGGCCTGGCGGCCGCGACGGAACAGCCACGCGCTGATCAGGCCCAGGGCGACCCAGAATGCCGCGTTGGTCAGCCAGGAAGCCAACTTGAATTGCGTTTCCAGTGCCTCGGGTGCCAGGCTTTCGTGGACGCTTGGCTGCGGAGCGCCGATTACATGGGGCACGACCAACAGCAGCGCGCCGACTACTTTGAGCAGCCAGTGCTGGGCGAATACCAGCAGGGCGAGGCCGATTGCCGTGGCTGCGGCGGTGCCGATCCACCAGGTCTGGCGCTGGCCGAGATCGGCTGCAGCGGTGCCTGGCAACTCAGGCGGCAAGCCCAGTGTCGGTGCCAGGCAGAACACCGCGAAGCCAGCCAGCCCCCACAGCGCGCCAGTGGCTACACGGTTCGGTTCACGCAGGCTGTACAGCGCGGCCAGGATCAGCGCGAAGCCGACTGCCACCACCAGGTTGCCGCCGGTGGTCGACAGCACGCGCTGCCAGCCATCTTCCGGTGCCCAGGCTTCGGCGCTGTGCTCATGCGCGGCGACCGCTTCGCTGCCGTGCGTGTGCTGCTCGACAGGGGCTGCGCTTTCAAAGGTTTCCGCTTCGAGGATCAACGGGCTGACCCAGAAGCTTTGCAGCAGGGTCAGCAAAAGTGCGGCCAGCAGGCCGCTGAAGCCCGCGGTACGGGCAATGCGCTTGATCATGCGAGCGTACTCAGTGGCAGGGGAAGGCGGCGCTGTGGCGGGTGTCGTGAGCGGCGTTGTGCACGGCCTCGACGTGCGAGAAACCGGCAAAGTAGATCAGGCACAGGCCGAGCAGGCTGGCGCCGGCGGCGATGACCACGCGTTGACTGAGGCTGGCTGGAGTGGCGATGCTGTGCTTGGCGCTGGTGATGGGCATGACGCTTTTCCTCTGCTTGTTGTAGGCAACGGGCAAGCGCGGCAGCCCCGGACGTGATTCATCCAGGGCAATGCGACAGCGCCCGCCCTCCGCGGGGTGTTATTGGTGTTGATACGCAGGCCGGTCTCCGGGCTGGCGAGGAGGAGCGCGCTCCTTGGCAAGCATCACCTTCCCATGCCATACGACGCGGCACAGTGGTTTAGACGCTTCACTCGCTTACCGTTGCGGGGGCAGCACCGGCATTGTCGGGCCTTGACAAGAGGCCTGCGACGCACCGGTTTCCCGTTTCACCCCGTGAAGGGGCACCTGAACGCAAGGCGCTAGCAAATCACGGGGGCGATTTCCAGTCAATCACAGGTGAGATGTTTGCTGGTTGTGTCGACAGGACCCTGTGCTCTCGGGTAATGCAGAACCTGTAAGCGGGCTTGCCCCGCGAATAGGCCAGACCTGAAAACGCACACGGGCACAACTTGCAGCGTGGCCCTTGCAGCTTACAGCCGCACTGCGTAGCCTTGCCGCTTCGAGGTTCTTCGGCGTTGGCCGAAGCTAAGACGGGAACGCGGTACACGCCGCGGCTGCCCCCGCAACTGTAGGCACTGATCAGGATCGACACAGCCACTGCGCACCGCGCGGGAAGGCGTCATCCACCCGGCCCGGCGCCGGTGCGGTGCAAGCCAGGAGACCTGCCTCGAAGCGATTTCGACTTTAATCCGGGCGGGGTGATCCGGTGGCGAACGAGCCGGGCTTTGATAGCCAGCGGCTTTCGTCCGGTATGCCCGCGCCATCCTGCCAAGGGCACCGAGACATGAAAACACTGGCCAAACTTCCCGTCACCATCGTTACCGGCTTCCTCGGCTCGGGCAAGACCACCTTGCTCCGGCACATGCTCGACAACGCCCAGGGCCGACGCATCGCGGTCATCGTCAACGAATTCGGCGAGCTGGGCATCGACGGCGAAATCCTCAAGCAATGCAGCATCGGCTGCACCGAGGAAGAAGCCAACGGCCGCGTCTACGAGTTGGCCAACGGCTGCCTGTGCTGCACCGTCCAGGAAGAGTTCTTCCCGGTAATGCGCGAACTGGTAGCCCGCCGTGGTGACCTCGACCACATCCTTATCGAAACCAGCGGCCTGGCCCTGCCCAAGCCATTGGTCCAGGCCTTCCAGTGGCCAGAAATCCGCAACGCCTGCACCGTCGATGCGGTGATTACCGTGGTCGACAGCCCAGCCGTCGCCGCCGGGACCTTTGCCGCCTACCCGGACCAGGTCGATGCCCAGCGTAAGCTCGACCCCAACCTGGACCATGAATCGCCCCTGCACGAACTGTTCGCCGACCAACTGGCCAGCGCCGACCTGGTGGTGCTGAACAAAGCCGACCTGATCGACGCCGATGGCCTGGCCAAGGTTCGCGCCGAGGTGTCTGAAGAGCTGCCAGCGGCGGTCAAGGTGATCGAGGCCAGCAGCGGTCGCCTGCCTCTGGACGTGCTGTTGGGCGTGGGCGCCGAGTCCGAGGCGCACATCGATGGCCGTCGTACCCACCACGACTCGCACCATGATGGCGACGATCACGATGATCACGACCATGACGCCTTCGACTCGATCTCCATCGACCTGCCTGAAGCCGATGAAAGCCTGTTGCTCGACGCCCTGACCCAGCTGGTGACCGAATTCGGCATCCTGCGTGCCAAAGGCTTCGCGGCTATTCCCGGCAAGCCGATGCGCCTGTTGATCCAGGGGGTAGGCACGCGCTTTGACAAACACTTCGACCGCGCCTGGCGCGCCGAAGAGCCGCGCATTACCCGCCTGGTGTTGATCGGCCAAGACCTCGACGCCAGCCAGCTCGAAGCGCGCCTGCGTCAGGCGCTGGGCGCCTGACCCATGCACCTGCTGCGGACCCAGCCCGGCGGTTTCGTGCCGAACGACAGTATTGCCGATCTCGGCCAGACACCGGCCGAGCTGGTCATTCTCTGCAGCGGTGATTCCCACCTGGCACTGCTCGCAGACACTGCCGAGCAGTTGCCGGACGACTACCCCAGCCTGCGCCTGGCCAACCCCATGCAGGTGCAGAACCACGCCTCGGTCGACCTCTACGTCGATCAGGTGCTGCGCCATGCCAAGGTGGTGTTGCTGTCGCTGCACGGCGGCGTGGGCTACTGGCGCTACGGCGTCGAGCAACTGGTGGAGCTGGCCAGCCGTGGCGTCCAACTGATCCTGGTGCCTGGCGATGATCGCCCCGACCCTGAGCTGAGCGGCCTGGGCACGCTGCCCGCGGAGCAGTCCGAGCGGCTCTGGCACTACCTGCGTCAGGGCGGCAAGGCCAATGCGTTGAACCTGTTCAACTGCCTGGCCAGCCTGTGCCTCGATCGCGACTACCCCTGGCAGGAGCCGCAGCCGCTGGCGCGCACTCTGGTCTATCACCCAAGCAAGGCCGACGCCTCGCTGCAGGACTGGTTCAGCCAGTGGGACCCGGCCCATCCGGTGGCGCCGATCCTGTTTTACCGCTCGCACCTGCAGGCGGCCAACACCGGTTTCATCGACGTATTTTGCCAGCGCTTGCAAGCGGCCGGGATCAACCCGCTGCCGATTGCCGTGGCCAGTCTGAAGGAGCCCGGCTGCCTCGATCAGGTCGAGGCATGGATGGACGAGGTGGACGCCGAGGTGGTGATCAACACCACCGGTTTCGCCATGTCCAGCCCCGACCGGCCCAACTTGCGGCCACTGCGCCGCGATATTCCGGTACTGCAGGCGATCTGCGCGCAGGACAACCAGCAGGGCTGGCAGGCCAGCGAGCAGGGCCTCGGTGCCCGTGACCTGGCCATGCACATCGTCTTGCCCGAGCTGGACGGGCGGATCATTACCCGGCCGATCAGCTTCAAGGATCTGGCCTGGCGCAGTGAGCGCAGCCAGGCTGATGTGGTCTGCTACCGCGCGCATCCAGAGCGGATGGATTTCGTCGCCGAGCTGGCGCGGCGCTGGGTTGAGCTGGCGCGCCTGCCCAACGGGCAGAAACGCGTGGCCCTGGTGCTGGCCAACTACCCGACCCGCGACGGTCGCATCGGCAACGGTGTCGGCCTCGACACGCCAGGCGCTGCGCTGAATATCCTCCAGGCCCTGCGCAGCGAAGGCTACCCCGTGGGCGATCTGCCTGAGAGCGGCACTGCCCTGATCCAGCAATTGCTCGGTGGCGTGACCAACGACCTTGATCACCTCGACCAGCGCCCCTGTGCGCAGAGCCTGAGCCTGGCCGATTATCAGCACGCTTTCGCCCGGCTGCCCGAGGCCAACCAACAGGCGGTGCTGCAGCGCTGGGGCTCGCCCGAGGAAGATCCGATGTTCCGCGGCGGGCGCCTGATGGTCGCCGGCTTGCGCTTTGGCCTGACCTTTGTCGGCATCCAGCCGGCGCGCGGCTATCAGGTTGATCACAGCGCGGTGTACCACGACCCGGACCTGGTCCCGCCCCATGGCTACCTGGCTTTCCACTTCTGGTTGCGCAACGCCTACGCTGCCGATGCGCTGATTCACGTCGGCAAGCACGGCAATCTCGAATGGCTGCCGGGCAAGGGTGTCGGCTTGTCTGCCGAGTGCTGGCCGGACGCGCTGTTGGGGCCGCTGCCGAACATCTATCCGTTCATCGTCAACGACCCAGGCGAGGGCGCCCAGGCCAAGCGCCGCACCCAGGCGGTCATCATCGACCACCTGATGCCGCCGCTGACCCGTGCCGAAACCTACGGCCCGCTACGCGACCTTGAGCAGTTGGCCGACGAATACTACGAGGCGCAACTGCTCGACCCGCGCCGCGCCCGCGAGTTGCAACGCGACATCCTCGTGCTGCTCAAGGCCAACCATATCGACCGTGAGCTGCAGCTCGAAGGGCAGCTGGACGATGCCGCCGTCTGGTTGCCGCGCCTCGACACTTATTTGTGCGACTTGAAGGAGTCGCAGATTCGCGATGGCCTGCACGTGTTCGGCCAATCACCACAAGGCCGTTTGCGGGTCGACACCCTGCTGGCGTTGCTGCGGGTTGAACGTGGCGATGGCAAGGGCGGCAACGCCAGCCTGATCCGCGCCTTGGCCAAGGCACTTGAACTGGGCTTCGACCCGCTCGACTGCGACCTCGGCCAGCCATGGCCGGGGCCACGTCCGGCGCTATTGCAGACGCTGGGTGACAGTGCCTGGCGCACCTTTGGCGATACCCGGGAGCGCCTTGAGCAGTTCGCCCTGGGCCTGATCGAGCGGGCCCCGCTGGGGCGCGCAGAGCTCCCGGCAGAGCACCACTGGCAGCCGGTGCTGGAAGTGCTAGAGGAGTTGGTCGAGTCGGTGGCACCCAATCTCGACGCCTGTGGTGCGGCCGAGCTTGACGGCCTGCTGGCGGCGCTGGCCGGGCGTTTCGTCCCGGCCGGCCCAAGCGGTGCGCCCAGCCGTGGTCGCCTCGACGTGCTACCTACCGGGCGCAACTTCTATACCGTGGATGTGCGTAACCTGCCCACCACCACGGCTTGGCGGCTGGGCTTTGCCTCGGCCAACCTGATCCTTGAGCGTCACCTGCAAGATCACGGTGATCATCTGCGTCAGCTCGGTTTGTCGGTGTGGGGCACAGCGACCATGCGCACCGGCGGCGACGACATCGCCCAGGCCCTGGCCTTGATGGGCGTACGGCCAGTGTGGGCCAGCGGCAGCCAGCGGGTCGACGACTTCGAGATCCTGCCGGTGAGCCTGCTCGACCGGCCGCGGGTTGACGTGACCCTGAGGGTGTCGGGCTTCTTCCGCGATGCCTTCGGTAACCTCATCCGCCTGTTCGATGCCGCCGTGCAAGCGGTTGCTGCACTGGACGAGCCGGACGACCTCAACCCGCTGGCGGCGCGTGTGCGTGGCGAGCGGCAAGCCTTGCTCGCCCAGGGCGTACCCGCCGAACAGGCGGCGCGCCAGGCCGGTTGGCGGGTCTTCGGCGCCAAGCCCGGGGCCTATGGTGCCGGGGTGCAGAACGCGATCGACGGACGCCTGTGGCAGGGCCGCGAAGACCTCGCCGAGGTCTACCTCAACTACGGTGGTTATGCCTACGGCGGCAGCGACGAAGGCACTCCCGCGCGGGCGCAGTTTGCCACGCGCCTGAGCCAGGTCCAGGCGGTGCTGCAGAACCAGGACAACCACGAGCACGACCTGCTCGATTCCAATGATTATTACCAGTTCCAGGGGGGCATGCTGGCTGCCGCCGAGACCTTGGCCGGTGACGCGGTGGCCAGTTATCACGGCGATCACAGCCAGGTCGATCGGCCGCGTATCCGCACCCTCAAGGAAGAACTGAACCGCGTGATTCGCGCGCGCGCGTTGAACCCCAAGTGGATCGACGGCGCCAAGCGTCACGGTTATAAAGGCGCGTTCGAGCTGGCGGCGACTGTCGACAACCTGTTTGCTTTCGACGCCACCACTCACCTGATCGACGACCACCATTACCAGTCCCTGGCCGATGCCTACGTGCTCGACCCGGCGACCCGTGATTTCATGCGCGAGCACAACCCCGAGGCCCTCCGTGACCTCACCGAGCGTCTGCTCGAGGCCCAGCAGCGCGGCCTCTGGCAAACACCGGGCAGCTACCGCGAAGCCCTCGAGGAGCAACTGCTCGAAGGCGAGGAAGACCATTGATGAGTGAACCCCTGCAGTTTCCCCTGGCGGCCGTAGTCGGCGCCGATGCGCTCAAGCTGGCGCTGTGCCTGACCGCCATCGACCCGAAGATCGGCGGTGTGTTGATCGAAGGGCCACGCGGCATGGCCAAGAGTACCTTGGCGCGCGGCCTGGCCGATTTGCTCGGTAGCACCGAACAGCGTCCACCGTTCGTTACCCTGCCGCTGGGTGCCAGTGAAGAGCGCGTGGTCGGCACCCTCGATCTGGATGCAGCACTCGGCCAAGGCAAGGCGCAGTTCTCGCCCGGCGTGCTGGCTCAGGCGCACGGCGGCGTGTTGTACGTCGACGAGGTCAACCTGTTGCCCGATCCGCTGGTAGACCTGCTGCTGGATGTCGCGGCCAGTGGCACCAACCGGGTCGAACGTGATGGCATCTCGCACCGGCACGATGCGCGGTTTGTCCTGATCGGCACGATGAACCCGGAGGAGGGCGAACTGCGCCCGCAACTGCTCGACCGCTTCGGCCTCAATGTCTGCCTCGATGGCCTGCCTGAGCCTACGGCCAGGCAGCAGATCATTCGCCGCCGGCTGGCCTTTGACAGCGACCCGCAGGGCTTCTGTGTGCAGTGGGCGGCCGCCCAGCAGGCACTGCGCGAACGCTGCCAGGCCGCGCGGCAGCGCCTGGAGCAGATTGCCCTGGATGACCAGGCCTTGGCCTGGATCACCGAGGGTTGCTTCGCCGCCGGAGTGGACGGCCTGCGCGCCGACCTGGTCTGGCTGCGCGCTGCCCGTGCACACGCCGCCTGGCGTGGCTGCGAGCAGATCGAGGAAGAAGATGTGCAGGCGGTCGCCGAGTTTGCCCTGCGCCATCGGCGCCGCGAGTCGCCACCGGGCCAGCAGCCGAGCGCGCCTCGCCCTGAAGGCGGTGCCGATGCCAAGCCTGAGGGTGGCCAGGGCGACTGGGGTGCAATGGCGCCGCAAGCCGTCGGCAGCGGCCCACGCCGTGAGGTACCGAACTGGGCAAAAAAGCCCTGAGCATCCGCCAGCGCAGCAGCATGGCGGCGGATGCCAGACCCCGTCTTGGCAAGCTGGCGGGCGCACCTCGCGGGCGCGCCAAGGCTGCCGCGCAGGGGCGAGTCGCCTGGCTGGCGACGCTGCTCAACGGCAAACCGCGCCAGCGTCACGACCTGCGCTGGCAGCAGCGCCAGGCGCGACCTGCAGAGCTGTGGCTGGTAATCGTCGATGCGTCGGCCTCGACCCGGCGTCACCAGGCCTTGGCCCAGACCAAAGGGGTGTTGGCTGAGTTGTTCGACCAGGCTTATCGGCAGCGTGCACGCCTGGCCCTGCTCACCGCCAGCGGCGCTGGTCCGCAATGGCAACGCCATGGCCTCAAGGCCTCGGCAGCCCTGCAGCCTTGGCTGCAGGCGCTCGGCGCCGGCGGTGGCACGCCGCTGATCGCCGCCCTGGAGCAGGCCCGTGACTGGCTCCAGGCCAGGCAAAAACGCCACCCGCAAGAGGCTCAACGCTGCCTGGTATTTACCGATGGTCGCCTGCAGCGTTGGCAGGCCCTGCAGCCGATGCCGTGCGAAACCTGGCTGGTAGACATGGAATTGGCGCCAGTGCGGCTAGGGCGGGCGCAATTGCTCGCCGCGCAATTGCAGGCCGAGTATCAGCACATCGAGCAGTTCAGGCTGCTGCGCTGATATATATAAAAGAAGGGAGTGTCAGTGCTGCGACTGAATGTCGCAATACTGCAAAGTTGCCAAGACTGGCATTAGGAAAGTTGCCAAGTGCGCGGCAGGGCACACACTTGGCAATCCTGCACCGGATTACTTCGGCATCGACCAGGGTTGCAGGTCGTAACCTTTTTCACACAGTTCGGCGCGCACTTCCTCGATCAGGCTGGCCCATTGCGCCGGGTCGGAATAGATGCGTGAGGAGACTTGCTTGCTGCCGATACGCGTGCTGGTCCGGTCGATCACTGCCAGGCTCAACTCACCAGTACCGTTGGGTGCATCCCAGGCTACGCACTGGAAAGGTTCGAAGGCGTGGTCGGCGATCAGCAGTGCTTCGTTGACACGGAGCGGGGCATTCATGGTTCGGTCTCTCTATGGTCCCAAACAGCGAAAGTAATTCCGCGCTGCGTAAAGATTCAAAGGTGTGCAGGGCGGGGTTATCTGTACTGATGCTCCAAGGTTGGGGTTAAGTCACAAACCCGCTGATTTTTTTTCAGGCAAATGTTTCTAAGCTTTGCCGAGGCGATATGACGGCGACAACTTTATAACTATCCCCCCAGCGTTTACCCCGCACAGATCTGGCAGACCAACGGTAGTGGGCACCGTCAAGTTCGTTGCTACTGTTAATTCGGGCGCTGCAACGTACTGTTTCTATTTGAAAAACCAATAATTGGCGCCAAGGAACGGTCATGCTCGAACCCGTATTGCAACGCCGCCTGTTGATCGTCGACCCGTGCGACGACTGTCACCGCCTGTTGCCTGGCCTGCGCAGCGCGGGGTGGGACGTACGCAGCTGCAACCTTGGCGCGGCGCTGGAGCATCCCTGTGATGTCGGTGTGTTGCGCCTACAGGCCTCGCATCTGCAGTACCCCGATGCGGTCAAGGACATGATCAAGCGCAGCAATACCGAATGGATTGCCGTGCTCAGTGCCGAGGAACTGCGCACGCAGAACGTCGGCGATTTTGTCTGCGAGTGGTTTTTCGACTTTCATACCTTGCCGTTCGATGTCTCGCGGGTGCAGGTCACCCTGGGCCGCGCCTTCGGCATGGCCCGCCTGCGCGGCAAAGGCACGGTGCGGGTCGATCAGCCTGAGCATGAGCTGCTCGGCGACAGCCGGCCGATTCGTGAACTGCGCAAGCTGCTCGGCAAGTTGGCGCCCACCGAATCGCCAGTGTTGATCCGGGGCGAGAGCGGTACCGGCAAAGAACTGGTGGCGCGTACTCTGCACCGCCAGTCGCAACGCCGCGAGCGGCCGTTCATTGCGATCAATTGCGGGGCGATTCCAGAGCACCTGATCCAGTCCGAGCTGTTCGGTCACGAGAAGGGCGCCTTTACCGGTGCCCACCAGCGCAAGGTCGGGCGGATCGAAGCAGCCAACGGTGGCACGTTGTTTCTTGACGAGATCGGTGACCTGCCGCTGGAACTGCAGGCCAACCTGTTGCGCTTTCTTCAGGAGAAGCACATCGAACGGGTCGGTGGCGAGCAGCCTATTCCGGTGGATGTGCGAGTGCTGGCCGCAACCCACGTGGACCTGGAACAGGCCATTGAGCGTGGCAAGTTTCGCGAGGACCTGTATTACCGGCTGAACGTGCTGCAGGTGGTCACTGCGCCGTTGCGTGACCGGCATGGCGACTTGTCGATGCTGGCCAGTCACTTTTCCCAGTTCTACAGCCTGGAGACAGGCCGACGACCACGCTCGTTCAGTGACAACGCCCTGTCGGCGATGGGCCGGCATGAGTGGCCGGGCAATGTCCGCGAGTTGGCCAACCGGGTGCGGCGAGGGCTGGTCTTGGCCGAGGGGCGGCAGATCGAGGCGCAGGATCTTGGCTTGCAGGTGATCGAGCTGGAGAAGCAGCCGCTTGGTACCCTGGAAGACTACAAGGCCCGCGCTGAACGGCAGGCCCTGTGTGACGTGCTGAATCGGCATTCGGACAACTTGAGCACTGCGGCGAAGGTGCTTGGGGTGTCGCGGCCTACGTTTTATCGGCTGCTGCACAAGCATCAGATTCGCTGAGGGGATTTGTCTTGGCAGTACCCGCCCCTTCGCGGGGCAAGCCCGCTCCTACAGGTCGAGGCGTACACAAATCCTGTAGGAGCGGGCTTGCCCCGCGAACACCGGCAAAGCCGGTGCCATCCACCCACCCCGCCACCTGTATCCCCCACTCTGGGGAATACCACCGGGGAATCCTCCCCAATCCGTTTCGCTTACCTTCCCAACCCATTGAAATAAAACAATAAAATACCTGGCATGCGCCTTGCTCTCCTCCACGCAGAGTCCCTGTGTCCCCCGGAGGTGCAGCATGAAGACCCCGCTCAAAGGCCCTGTCCTGACATCACTCGTGCTAGCCCTGTTCGGCTGGCAGGCGACCAGCGAGGCGGCGGTGCAATGCCAGCGCAACCTGGTGGCCAACGTCGTCGCGCTGGACCAACCGCTGATGTTCAACCGCCTCGGTGCGCAAAATGCCAACGGCATGATGTTCGCCCTGCGCCATGATGTCGTCGACGAAAACCATGTCCCGCTCAGCAAAGGCGGCGCCGCCGTTCCCGGCAAGGTCACCCTGCGCCCAGACAAACGGCCCCGTCCGATCGTCTTGCGCGTTGCCGCCGGTGACTGCCTGACGGTCAACCTGACCAACT
Organism: Pseudomonas sp. BP8; assembly: GCF_017875955.1. Taxonomy (GTDB): domain Bacteria; phylum Pseudomonadota; class Gammaproteobacteria; order Pseudomonadales; family Pseudomonadaceae; genus Aquipseudomonas. The sequence continues at coordinate 3,277,443 of NZ_JAGINK010000001.1, forward strand.
TGCTGGCCTATCAGGCCAACCCCAACAAGCATGGCATCGACCACGAAGAAAACGTGGTCGAGGTTGAAGAAGACGAAGGCGAAGAGAACGAAAACGAGGCCCCCGAATTCGAAAACGAAGGCGGCGAGCACTTTGTAGCCGACGAGCAGGTCGCTGACCGCCACGTCGGCTTCCAGGTCAACGGTATGCAGGCGGTCAACGGCATCAGCGATATCGCCTCTAACACCGGGCGCAACGGCAACTTCCTGGTCGCCCCCGGCGGTACCCGCAGCTACACCCTCTACGCCGAGCGCGAGGGCGCCTTCGCCGCCACCAGCCAGGGCGCTACCTTTGGCGGCCAAGGTGGTGCAGGCAACGTCGCCAACGGCCTGTTCGGCCAGGTGGTGGTGGTACCCAAGGGCGGCCGTACCTACCGCAACACCCTCACCGAAGAGGAAATGCGCCTGGCCAGTACCGGCCGCGCGCCTACCGGCCAGCCCGTCGTCAACTACGACGCACGTTACCCGCAAGTCGAGCCGTGGATCAGCGAAGGCAAGGCCGGCAAGCCGATCATCGCCATGATCGATGGCAGCGAGATCCTCAGCAGCGAGACCGACGCGGTGGTCATGGGCCCCAACCCGGATGGCAGCTTCCCGCGCAGCACTTATCCGCTGGAAAGCGTCAACAAGCGCAACCCGGCATTGCCCAATCGGCTGGAAGCGTTCCGCGACTTCGGCTCGCAGTTCGCCGATGAAGTCGCCGGCACCCAGGCCTTCCCCGGTTACTGGGCAGACCCGATCATGGGCCATGTGCTGGAACCGACCCGCGACTCGTTCATGATCAACTACGGCTCCGGCGGCATGGGTGCCGAGGTGGTGGCCAACCGCCTTGGCGTAGGCCCGATGCACGACTGCCTGTCGTGCGCGTATGAAGAGTTCTTCCTGAGCTCGCACACGGTCGGCGACGTTGGCACCCTGGTGGACATCCCGGCCAACGTAGGCCTCGAGCACATTCGCCCAGGCGAGACCCCGCCCGCCAACGCCATCGGGGTCAAGGCGACCATGGCCTTGTACCCCTCGGAGCCGGCCAACGTCCATCACAGCTACATTGGCGACTTCACCAAGTTCCGCAATACCCACAATGGCCACGAGCAGCACATCTTCCACCTGCATGGTCACCAGTGGCTGTTCAACCCCAATGACGACAACTCCGACTATATCGACGCCCAGGGGATAGGCCCGGGTATCGGTTACACCTACGAGATCGCCAACGGCGGTTCCGGTAACCGCAACCGGGTTGCCGGTGACGCCATCTACCACTGCCACTTCTACCCGCACTTTGCCCAGGGCATGTGGGCCATGTGGCGGGTGCACGACGTGTTCGAAGAGGGCACCCGTCTGGAAGTCAGCGGCGAGGCGCAAAACGGCTATCACAGCACGCCGTTCGCCTTGCGCAACGGCAAGCCGGCGGCTGGCGCAAGGGCGCTGCCCGACGGCGAAATCATCGCCGGTACGCCGATCCCGGCCATCGTCCCGTTGCCCGGCAAGGCCATGGCGCCGATGCCAGGCAAGGTCGTCGTGGTGCCAAAGCTGTCTGAACAGCTGGTTGCCGAGCACGACGATGACGAAGAAAACGAGGAGGAGGGCGACGACGACCATGGCCATGACGCCGCTGCGCCGCGCGCCATCGGTTCGCTGGCCCTGGTCGATCGCAGCGAAACCAACCGCAATGCCGACGGCAGCCTGAAAAACCCCGGCTATCCGTTCTGGATCGGCGGCATGGAGAGCAGCGTCGGTCAACGTCCACCAACGCCACCGCTGGACATGCTCGATCCCGTTCTTGCGCAGCAGCTGAAGAACAGTGGCAACGCGCTCTGGGCCAACCTCGATGCCGGTCAGGTCGACGGCTGGGACGGCGGCCTCGGTCGGCATACGCTGGACGGCATTTCAGCCGGCGGCGAGGCGGTTGCTACCACAACCAAACTGGACTTCTCCAAGGTCGTGCACAAGGCCAAGCCGATCTACATGCCGGAAGAAGGCACCGAGGTCGAACAGGCCGCCATGCAGTTCCACGCCAAGGCCGAGCACGCCAGTTATGCGCTGATCCCCGGCAGCCAGCCGGTGGCGCGCAACTTCCGCACCAACGGCGCCTTGCCTACCGCCGGCGCGCCGTTCTATGAGCCCTGCATGGATGACCGTGGCAAGCGCCTGACCCAGTCTTCCGGTGCTGGCGAGTTCTTCAGCGGTGAAAGCCTCACTGGCCTGAACTTCCGCGGCGCCTCGACCTTCAGCGCGGATCGCCCGCGCATCTACAAAGGCGCCAACATCCAGTTCGACGCGGTCTACAACAAGGTCGGCTACCACTTCCCGCAGGCCCGTATCCTCACCCTCTGGGAAGACGCCTGGCCGGTGATCACCAAGCAGCGTCCGCCAGAGCCGCTGGTGATGCGCATGAACACCTTCGACTGCACCATGTACCAGCACACCAACCTGATCCCGTCGTTCTACGAGATGGACGACTACCAGGTGCGCACGCCAACCGACGTCATCGGCCAGCACATCCACCTGCCCAAGTGGGACCTGACCGCCGCCGACGGCTCGGCCAACGGCTGGAACTACGAAGACGGGATTCTCTCGCCCGGCAGCGTGGTCGAGCGTATCCATGCCATCCGCAGCTTCAATGGCTGCTCTGAAGGCGATGCCCGTGACGGCACTGCCGCCTGCCCGAAAGCCAAGCAGCACCCGTACTTCGGCCGCTTTGGCCGGGCTGACTGGCTCGGCGCGCGTACCGCCATGCAACGCTGGTTCGCCGACCCGCTGGTCAACGTGCACAACGTCGACCGCGGCCTGGGTACCATCTTTACCCACGACCACCTTGGCCCATCGACCCACCAGCAACTGGGCCTGTATGCCACCGTACTGGCCGAACCTGCCGGCTCCACCTGGTACCACGCCGAAACCGGCGAGAAGCTCTACAACCCGGCCACGCGCCAGGATGGCGGGCCGACCTCATGGCAGGCGGTGATCCAGACCGGCGACCATGATGGCGATGGCCGCAACGACAGCTACCGTGAGTTCTTCCTCGAGTACAGCGACTTCCAGCACGCCTATGAAGCGGGTGTGTACGTCGGCGCCGGCCCGGATGGCGTGCCCAACGGCCAGGCGTATCCGGCGACCGGCGACAGCTTCCGCTTTGCCATCAACCCGCCTGTACGGCAGGCGGCGTCGAACCTGCTCGAATCGGTGGTGGAGTCGCGTGGCGGGCTCAGCCCAGGCTGTCCGAGCCGTCCTTGCCCGCAGGCAATCTCGGTGGATGACCCTGGCATGTTCGTCGTCAACTACCGCAACGAACCCCTGGCCCTGCGCGTGTTCGACCCGAACAAGGTCGGCCCGGACGGCAAGCGCGGCATGCAGGCCGACGGCCTGGCCGGAGACCTGAGCTATGCCCTGCAAACCCGTACCGATCGGGCCATCCCGGCGATGAACCTGGCGCCTTCGGCGATCACCTCGGCAGTCGGCCCTACCGGCGGGACCACGCTGTTCCCGCCGCACATCAACAAGGGCGCCGAGCCAGGCGACCCGTTCACGCCGTTGCTGCGCACCTATTCGGGTGACAATGTACGGCTGCGGATGCATGCCGGCGGCCACGAAGAGGAGCACAACGTCACCTTGCACGGCGTCAAGTGGCTGCAGAACGGCTCGGGCTTCGGCATGAGCTCCAACTCGGGCTGGAAAGCCTCGCAGATGATCGGTATTTCCGAGCAGCTTGGCTTCATGGCGCCGGTGTCGATGATCTCCAGTTCGGCGGCCACCAACGGCGACTACCTGTACTCGCTCGACGCCGCCCTGGAAGGCTACTGGAACGGCATCTGGGGCATCATGCGCAACTACACCGCGCAGCGTGCCGACCTGTTTCCGCTGCCGAACAACCCGCAACCGGTGGCCATGCGCAACACCGTGGCCTTCGACGGCATCTGCCCGAGAACCACTGCCAACGCCAATGGCATCGGCAGCCGCACCACGGTCAAGCGCAGCTACGAGATCGTCGCAGCCCTGGCCAACGACATCCTCGAGAACCGCCATGGCGTGAGCATCACTGACCCGGCCGGTATCGGCCAGCATGTCGGCGGCCCGCTCAAGGCCAACGGCGGCACCTTGGTCTTCAACAGCCGCAAGACCAGCATCCCGCAGGTCACCGTGGTCGACGAAGAGGATGGCACCACCTTTACTGTCGGCGGCCACAGCGCGCCACTGCATGACCCGACCGCCGTGCTCTACGTGCGCAAGGCCGACCTCGACACCAGCACCGGCAAGCTCAAGGCAGGTGTTCCGGTCGAGCCACTGGTACTGCGGGCCAACGCCGGTGACTGCATCAGCGTCACCCTGGAAAACCGCCTGCCGCTGATGATGCCGGACCTGCCCAGCACCGCCGTGATGCAGAACGTGGTCAAGCGTGACCGCAACGGCAGCGAAGGCTCCACGGCGTTCAACAACAACCTGATGCGTCCGTCCAGCCACGTCGGCCTGCACGCGCAACTGCTCAGCTATGACATCACCAAGTCGGACGGTGCCAACGTCGGCCTCAACCCGGTGCAGACCGTACCGCCGCGCAATGGCAGCAGTGGCGCCTACCCGACCAAGGTGTACCAGTACTACGCCGGCCACCTGGAGCGGGAAAACAAACCAGTGCTGCAACTGGGCCGCACGGTGGACAACATCAACACCACGGCAATCGAGTTCGGCGGCCTCAACCTGACCCCGTCGGACGTCATCAAGCAGCCGCAGAAAGGCCTGGTCGGTGGCATGAGCATCCTGCCGCAGGCTGCAACCTGGACCGAAGACACTGCCAGTCGCGCCCAGGCCACAGTCAAGGTCAGCGGTCAGCCTGACTACCGCGACTTCGTCACGATGTGGCAGCGCTCGATGAACATGCGCTGGGCTGATGGTCGGCCGGTGGAAGGCATCGCTACCGAAGGCAACGGCGTACCAGGCGATCCGAAAGACAACGGCAACATGGCCATGAACTACAAGACCGAACCGCTGTGGCTGCGCTTTGGCCTGGCCCCGGATGCACCGTTCGGACATGCCGATGGCTTTGGTTTCGCCGATGTGCCCAATGCCCACATGGCCTACAGCAACGCCCTGGTCGGCGGCGATCCGCAGACCCCGGTGCTCTGGGCCAAACCGGGTCAACCGGCGCGCAGCCACGTGCTGATGCCCAGTGGCGGCAGCCGCGGCATCACCTACCAGCTGGACGGCCACCTGTGGCCACTGCACGCCTACCAGGCCGAGAAAAACGACCTGGATGGCTACCCGATGAACCTGCCGGGCATCGGTTCGGTGCGCTTCGGTTACAACCCGATGTCGATCTACATCGGTGCCCAGGAGAGCGTACTGCCGGCCGCGCATTTCAGCTTCATGCTGCCCAGTGCGGGGGGCGCCAACGGTGTGCCGGGCGACTACCTGTTCCGTGACTATGCCGCCTACGGCAACGTTTCGGGGCTGTGGGGGATCCTGCGGGTAACCAACGAAGCGCCGCCGGCAACGGCCCCGGCGCAATAACGGAAGGGGATGCGAGCATGAATAAAAAGACTCGCCCTGCTTACATGGGGGTACTGCTGGGAGTGGCGCTGATCGGCCTGGGGGTTGCCTACGAGAAACTCTGGTGCGACCCCCGCGAACTGCTCCAGGAAGCGGCAGACGCGCAGGGCCTGCACCGGCTCAGCCGCGACGGCGTGACTGTCGAGTTCGAGGCCAAGGCCATGGACGGCGGCGAGCTGCGTGAAGGCAGCTTTGCCAACGTGCGCTTCAAGGTCAGCGACCAGAACAGCGGCTTGCCGCTGTCCGGGATGGCGCCGGGGGCCTGGCTCGACCCGGCCCAGTCGGCGCCGGCCGGCGATCGCGACAGCAGTTGCAAGGCCCGCGTGGCGCTGTTTCTCAAGAGCAGCATCGGTGCCCGGCCGCTGCTCGACCTCAACAGCTACTTTCTGCTGGTGCTGAACAAGGATCCGAGCCTGACCGTGATCGACCCGACGGTGTCGGTCGGTGGTGTCACCAGCACCCTGGCCCGCATCGACCTGCCCGGGCGACCGATGGACTGGGCCGCCACCGTCGATGACAAGCAGGTGTTCGTGTCCATCCCCGAGCGTGGCCAGGTGGCGGTGATCGATACCGAGACCTTCCGCCGCGTGGCTACCCTGGAGGCTGGTGCGATGCCGCTGCGCGTAGCCCTGCAGCCGGACCAGCGCCGGCTGTGGGTCGGCAACAACAGCGATGATCCAGCCATGGGCGGGGTAACGGTGATCGACGTGCCCAGCCGCAGTACCCTGAAAACCTTCGCCACCGGCTCCGGCCACCACGAGATCGCCTTCAGCAGTGACTCGCGGTTCGCCTTTGTCAGCAACCGCGATGGCGGCACCCTGAGCGTCATCGATATCGCCGAGATGCGCCTGGTGAAAACCATCGAGGTGGGCCCGCACCCATTGTCGGTGGCCTATTCGGCACTGTCCCAGGCGGTCTACGTCGCCGATGGCGAGGAAGGCACGGTGCGCGTGATCGACGCCCACAGCCATCAGTTGCGCCATACCGTCAAGGCCGAACAGGGCCTGGGGCCGATGCGCTTCAGCAGCGATGGCCGCTACGGCATGGTGCTCAACACCCTGGAAAACCAGGCGCTGGTGATCGACGCCAGCACCGACAAACTGATCCACCGCATCCCGGTCGCGGCAGAGCCCTATCAGCTGACCTTCACCAAGGGCTACGCCTACGTGCGTGGCCTGGCTTCGCCGAAAGTCAGCATGATCAACCTGAGCAGCCTGGGTGATGGTCGCGAGCCGATCGTCCAGGGCTTCGAGGCGGGCCCCGCCGCGCCGCGCCAGGCGGGTGATCTGCCGCTGGCACAAGGGCTGTCTGTAGCCCGTGACGACAATTCGGTATTCGTGGTCAACCCGGTGGACAACACCACCTACTTCTATGCCGAGGGCATGAACGCGCCGATGTCGGGCTACAACAACCGCGGCCATCAGGCTCGCGCGGCGATCGTCATCGACCGCAGCCTGCGCGAACTGGCCCCGGGGGTGTACGGCTCGACGGTGAAAATGCCGGCAGCCGGCAAGTTCGACGTGGCCTTCCTGCTCAACCAGCCACAGATCATTCACTGCTTCAGCACCGACATCGCCGCCGTGCCGGGCGCGAGCCGGCACAAGGGCGCTCACGCCGAATTCATCGGTAACGAGCAGCCGGCCTTGCAGCACAACCCGTTTGTCGCCCGCGTGCGCATTCTGGGTGACGACGGCCAGCCACGCCTGGGCCTGCAAGACCTGAGCCTGCGTTACTTCCTGGCGCCCTCGTCGTTGCCGCGCAGCCTGCCACTGATCGAGGTGGGTGAGGGCGTCTACCAGGCCTCCTTGCAGCTGACCGAGCCCGGCGCCTGGTACCTGCATGTGCAGTCGCCGTCGCTGGGGCGCAAGTTTGCCGAAGAAAACTACACCAGCCTGCGCGTCCTCCCGGCCGCAGCGCCCACCGCTTCCCAAGGGAACGCCAGGAGTGTGCGATGAACAGCCCAAGCAAACTGCTTGCCCTGAGCCTGCTGCTCGCCAGCAACCTGACCTGGGCGCATGCCGGCCATGACCACAGCGGGCATGCCCCGCAACCGCCGGCCGCGCATCAGGAGAAGGCCAGCGTGCGTTTTGCCGACGTCGCTTTGCAAAACCAGGAGGGCATGCCGGTGCGCCTCGAGCAAGACCTGGTCGGCGAACACCTGGTGGTGATGGGCTTCATCTACACCAGCTGCACCACGGTGTGCCCGGTGGTGTCGTCGATCATGGCCAAGGTCCAGGCCCAGCTCGGCGGTCGCGTAGGCGACGAGATCCAGCTGGTGTCGATCAGCGTCGACCCGCAACGCGACGACGCCAAACGCCTGGCCGACTATGCCAAGGCCTTTCAGCACGGGCCGGGCTGGAGCTGGCTGACTGGCTCGCCGTATGCCATCAGCGAAACCTTGAAGGGCCTGGGCAGCTTCAGTGCCGACCTCACCCAGCACCCGCCACTGATCATCGTTGGCGATGGCCGCAGTGGCCACTGGACGCGTTTCTACGGTTTCACCGATCCGGCCGTGCTGGTGGCCGAGATCAACCGCCTCAGTGCGCGCCGTGTGCATGCCAAAAGCACCGCAATCGCGATCACACCCGCTCAGTCACAGCCCGCCGCGCAGGAGATCCAGCCATGAGCAGCCTCACTACCCGCAATACCGGCATGCGCGGTCTCGACTGGCTGACCCTTATCGGCTGCCTGTGCATTCTGTGCAACGTCGCCTTTGCCCATGAAGGCCATGCGCCGAGCGCCGCGCAACCCCAACCGCAACCGGCGCCGCAGGCGATGACCAGCGGCGGCGGTACGCGCGATGCGCAGAGCTGGTTCACCGACACGCTGCTCAAGGACCAGAATGGCCGCGAGCTGCGCTTTTACAGCGATGTGCTCAAGGACAAGGTGGTGATGCTCAACGTGATCTTCACCCATTGCAACGATGCCTGCCCGCTGATCACCCGCAAGCTGCGCGAAGTACGTGAAGCCATGGGTCCGGAACTGGCCAGCCAGGTGACGTTCATTTCGCTCAGCAGCGACCCGCTCAACGACACCCCGGCGGTGCTCAAGGCATTTGCCGAGAAGCAGGGCGTGGATGGCCCGAACTGGCTGTTTCTGACCGGCGACAAGGCCAGCGTCGACCTGGTGCTGGGGCGCCTGGGGCAGTTCTTGCCCAGCCCTGAGCAACACTCGACCCAACTGATCGTCGGCGACGTCGCCAGCAAACGCTGGAGCAAGATCCGCCCTGACGCGCCGCCGGCAGCGATTGCCCAGCGCATGCAGCTGTTGACCCAACCGCTGGCAGGGCGGTGAGCGCCATGGGCCGACTATGGGCACTGTGCGTGGGGCTGTCGTTGTGCAGTGCGGCACTGGCCCTCGACCTGACCCCTGCGGAGCAGGCAGGCAAGCGCCTGTACCGCGAGGGCGTGGCCAGTGGCGACGCCCAGGTGGTGGCGCGGGTTGGCGTCGGTGACATGAGCGTACCGGCCAGCGTTCTGCCGTGTGCCGGCTGTCATGGCCGCGATGGGCGTGGCCGCAGCGAGGGCGGTGTACGCCCATCCAGCCTGGAGTGGCAGCGCCTGAGCGTTGGCCAGGGGCTGCGTCAGGCCAATGGCCGCAGCTATGCCGCGTATACCGATGCAAGTCTGGCCCGGGCCATCCAGCACGGGCTTGATCCCGCCGGCAACCGCCTCGATCCGGCGATGCCGCGCTTCGACATGAGCCTGGCTGACCAGCGCAACCTGACCGCTTACCTCAAGCGCCTGGGCGATGAGCGAGACCCTGGTGTCGAGCCGAATGTGCTGCGTCTGGGCACGCTGTTACCGGCTTCCGGCCCGCTGGCAGAGGCGGGCAGGGTAGTGCGTGCGGTGCTCGATGACGGCCTGGCCCAACTCAATCAGCAGGGTGGGATTCATGGCCGACGCCTGCAACTGGTAGTGCTCGACCCGGGCGAGGACGCTGCAAGCGCCGGGCTGGCGCTGCAGCGGTTGCTTGACGACGAGAGCATTTTCGCCCTGATCAGCCCGCTGGCGCCGTTGCTTGATGCACGGCTGGCCGCTGAGCTTGAGCGACGGGGCGTGCCCTTGATCGGCAGCTCCCCGCGCAGTGGCGACAGCCCACAGATGTTCGACCCCATGCCAGGCTTGAGCGAGCAGTTATTGAGTGTGGCTACCCATGCCCGTGATGCGCTCGGGCTGGCCAGCGACAGCTTGCGCGTGTTGTACGCCGAGCAAGATCAGGCCTTGCTGGCCGAGGCCGTGCGGCAACGGTTGCAGCGCGCCGGCTGGAACCTGCCGCCCGCGCTGGCCTTCGCCGGCCAGGCGCCGGACGCCCAGGGCATTGTCTTCGTTGGCCGCGGCCAAGCCTTGATCGCGTTGACTCAGGCCTTGGCCAGCGCTGGCCGTACGCCTTATCTGTTGGCCGCCTCCGGGCAGGTTGCCGGAGCCCTGCCGCAGCTTGCGCCGCAGTGGTCACAACGGCTGTTTCTGGCTTATCCGGTGGTGCCTGGCGACTGGACCGAAGCCGGCCGCGCCAGCCTGGCTGCGTTGCAGCAACGCCAGGGCCTGGATGCCCGCCAGGCGGCCTTGCAGGTCAACACCCTGTGCGCCCTGCGCCTGCTCGCTGAGGCGCTCAAGCAGGTCGGTCGCGATGCCAGCCGCGAGCGCCTGGTCAGCGCTCTCGAAGGCTTGCATGACGTCGATACCGGGCTGACCCCGCTGCTCGGCTTCGGCCCCGGCCGCCGCCAGGGCATGGCCGGCGCCCATGTCGTCGCAGTGGGCCTGCCCGGGCCACGCTTTGCCCACGTTGCCCCGTACCGGCCGCTGCCGGACAGCCCTTGAACGGAGGTTGCCATGCGTATCCTGTTGTTGTGCCTGTTGATGGCGGTGGTCCCGCTCAGCCGCGCCGACCTGGCTGCGGCGCGGGTCAACGGCGTGGAAATCAGTGTCATGCGCCTCGAGCGCTATTTCACCGAATACTTGCAGGACCAGGGGCGGGCCGTCACCAGCATCCGCAACCCGAACCTGTACAAGCGCCTGCGCGAGCAGGCGCTGGACGAACTGATCGACAAAGAGCTCCTCTGGCAGGAAGCCCAGCGCCGCGGCATTGTCGTCGGTGACGAGGCGGTATCGGCGCAGATCGGTCAACTCGAGCAAGCCTTCGGCAGCCCCGTGGTGTTCGAGCAGCGCCTGGCCGAGGCGGGCTTCAATCGGGCAGACTTTGCCGACTACACTCGTCATGAAATGGCCGCACAGCGCGCTTACGCGCAACTCAGCGCGGTCGATGAGCCGAGCGCCGCTGAAGTCGAGGCGTTCTATCAGGCCAATCGACAAACACTGCAAGGAGCGCAGAACCAAAGTGATAACACTTCTGTCATACCGGAACAGGGCCTGGCACTGGCCAGGGTCGCGCTTGCCGAGCAACTTCAGGCCAAGGCGCGTCAGTCGGTACGCCAACGTTTGCGTGAGTCTGCGCAAGTCGAGCGATCAGACTGATACGCTGTGGCGTAGAGTCCCCAAGTGTGGGGATTGCCGGCTAGGCAAACTGCCATCAGGCTCCCCGGATATGGGGAACCAGGTGCATGCCTGTTTCAGAGGCTCCCAAAGAGCCCAATAAAATCAATGACCTACAGTGGTGCAACATGACTTTTCATGCCTGGCACGAAGCCTGCTCAAGCCTCTACAAGGCCGCACTTCGCAGACCGGGAAACCGGGCAGTTCTCAGGAGTCGACCTTGGTGAACAGAGTATTGGTAGTCGATGACGAACAGACCCTCGCGCTGAACCTGCAGGCCTACCTGCAAGCACAAGGGCTGGAAGTTGGTGTTGCCCACGACGGTTTCAGCGGCATTGAGCTGGCTGAGAAAATCCAACCGGACGTGATCGTGCTGGATTATCGCTTGCCCGACATGGAGGGGTTTCAGGTCCTGGAGACCGTGCGCAAGAACAGGCAGTGCCATTTCGTGCTGATTACCGCCCACCCGACCGCCGAGGTCCGTGAGCGGGCCGCCGAACTTGGCGTGACCCATGTCCTGTTCAAGCCGTTCCCGTTGGTGGAACTGGCCCGCGCGGTATCCGACCTGACGGGCATCGAGCGTCAGCGCAGGGCCACTGACAACCCGGCCGAGGGGTTCGTCGAACGACGCCATAACAGGAACGATATGTTCCCCATGCAGTTGTTCGATGGCAGCTGGGTGTTGGCCGATCGCCGCCGTAATGGCGCCAGGCCGCCCGGATCCGACGACGACCAACTGCTCACCGGGGAATAGCGGCGCCCGCAGCCACCCCGGCCTCTACCGAGCCACCTGCGACGCGCCCCTGAGCGGAGTCGCAGGCCATGGATCAATCCACCAGCAGCATCGACACCCCCGAGCCGGTTGCGCCGGACTTGTCCGCGAAGGTCTCGGCGCAGATTACCGGCTACCCCCGCGACCTGCTGGCCAAGGCCCGCCTCGAAGCCAGCGACGAACGCCTGCTGAGCTGCCTGGAACGCCTGTCCTGTGACACCCCGGCAGTCTTCACCCAACGCTTGGCCAGCACCCTTCATTACCCCGCACTCGACAGCGCCAGCCTGTTTGCCTCGACCCCGATATTCGAGGAGGTCAGCCTGGCCCAGTGCCTCAAGCGTGAGTTCGTCCTGGTCCAGCGCGGCGCCGATATCATCGGCGTATTTGCCGACCCGTTCGACCCGGCGCGGCTGGCCTGGATCGACGACAACCTGCACGATGCACCGCTGTACCTGGCCCATGCCGGTGATCTGGCGGCGTTTCTCGCCCGTCACGAAGAAAGCTTCCACGCAGTCGACGCCCTCGATCAGGACGGCGAGCCCGGCATCGAGACCGACCCACTGCAGCGCCTGTCGCTGACCAGCATCAGCGAAGACCAGAGCCGTGTGGTCAAGCTGGTCAACTCGACTCTGTACGACGCCCTCAAGCAGCATGCCAGCGATATCCACCTGGGCATGACCGGCCAGGGCCTGACCATCAAGTACCGTATCGATGGCGTGCTCAATGGCGCCGGCAAGGCCAGCGGCAGCGCATTTGCCGAGCAGGTGATCTCGCGCATCAAGGTCATGGCCGAGCTGGACATCGGCGAAAAACGCGTGCCCCAGGACGGGCGCTTCAAAGTCGCCGTAGGCGAGCGGCAGATCGACTTCCGGGTGTCGATCATGCCTAGCATCTTTGGCGAAGACGCCGTGCTGCGAGTGCTCGACAAGCAAGACCTGTCAGACAAGGTCAGCGGTGTTCAGCTGCAGGCCCTGGGCTTTCAGGAGGAGACCCTGCGTGCCCTGCGCCGGCTGGCCGCCGAACCCTACGGGATGATCCTGGTGACCGGCCCGACCGGCAGCGGCAAGACCACCACCCTCTACGCCATGATCAGCGAGATCAACCACGGCGTGGACAAGATCATCACCATTGAAGACCCGGTCGAATACCAGCTGCCCGGCGTCCTGCAGATCCCGGTCAACGAGAAAAAGGGCCTGACCTTTGCCCGCGGCCTGCGCTCGATCCTGCGCCATGACCCGGACAAGATCCTGGTGGGCGAGATCCGCGACCCGGACACCGCGCAGATCGCCGTGCAGTCAGCGCTCACCGGTCACCTGGTATTCACCACCATTCACGCCAACAACGTGTTCGATGTGATCGGCCGCTTCAGCCAGATGCAGGTCGACCCCTACAGCTTTGTTTCCGCGCTCAACGCCGTCCTCGCCCAACGCCTGATTCGCCTGGCCTGCACGCACTGTGCACGGCCCAGCGAACCGGACGACGAGCTGCTCGCGGCGTCAGGCCTGAGCCGTGAGGCGGTCACCGGCTGGCAGTTCGTCAGTGTCCAGGGTTGCGGCCAGTGCCGTGGCAGTGGCTTCCGCGGACGCAATGCGATTGCCGAACTGCTGCACCTGGACGATGACCTGCGCCAGATGATCGTCGAGCGCCGGCCATTGGCGCAGATCAAGACCCTGGCTTGCCAGCGCGGCCTGCGCCTGCTGCGCGCCAGCGCCCTGGACCTGGTCCGCGAGGGCCGTACCACGCTTGAGGAGATCAACCGTGTCACATTTATCGCCTGATCGCTATTGCGCCGTGCTCGGCGCCGAGGGTGTCGGCCTGGGTCGCTGGCACGCACAACAACACCAATGGCTGGGCAGTCGCGGTTTCACCAGCGACGCGGCCCAGCCGGCCTGGGCGGCCGCTCTTGAGACGCTGGCGGTGCTGCTCGACGAGCATGCGCTGCGCGGCGGCCAGTTGCAGGTGCTGCTCTCGGCCCGCTTCAGCCGCTTCTGCCTGGTGCCGTGGAGTGATGCCATCGGCCATCCGCGCGAGCTGCAAGCGTATGCCCAGGGCTGCTTTGAAAACCTCTATGGGCAGTCGCTGGCCGATTGGCGCATCGTCCTCTCGCCTGAGCCGGCCGCTACCGCGCGGATTGCCACGGCACTGCCAGAGGTACTGCTGCAAGGCTTGCAGACGCTCGGCCGGCAGCATCGGCTGCGGCTGAACTCGGTCCAGCCGTACCTGATGGCCGCGTTCAACCGCTGCAGCGCCCAACTGGAGCAGGGCGATTTTCTCTTCGTGCTCGCCGAACCTCGCCGCAGCGTCCTGCTGCTGGCCGCCGGCGGTGCCTGGCAGCAAGTCCTGGCGCAGGGCTGCGCCGACACAGACCAGGCCCTGCAGGCCTTGATCGAGCGCACGTGCGAGCTGTATGGCGAACACCTGCCACGGGTCTACCTGCATGCCTCGGGTCGCACCGAACTGCCGCAACTCGCGGCTGTGCAACTGTGCCAAGCCGCAGGCGACAGCGATCCGCTGTGCGCCATGTGGCAGGCGGTGGCCTGAGATGCGCCGCCTCGACCTGGAATTCCAACCCCGGCGCAGCAGCGCGCTGGCCTGGTCGCTGCTGGCCTTGGGCAGTGCCGTGCTGGCCGTGCTGCTCCTGCTCCAGCAGCAGCTGCAAAGCGAACAGGGTGAGCTCGAGGCGCGCGTACACAGCCTGGAACTCAAGCTCGGTCGGCGTCCGCTCAGCGCCGCGCCACAAAACAGCACCGCCAGCCGCGAACAGGCTGAACAGCTGGCGCAGATGCGCAGTGTCTCGCAACAACTGCAGCGGCCCTGGGAGCAGCTGTTCACCATGCTCGAGGCCATGCCCCAGGAAGACGTCGCCCTGCTCACGATTACCCCGGATGCGCGCAAGGGCCAGCTGCGCATCGCCGCCGAGGCGCGTGATCTCGAAGCGATGCTGCAGTACCACCAGCGTCTGGAGCGCAGTAGCGAACTGCGCGATGTGTCGCTGCTCAACCACGAAGTGGTGGCGGGCCAGGCCGAGCATCCCGTGCGTTTCAACCTCACCGCTACCTGGGAGATCGGCCATGCGCGTCCCTAGCCTGATCCTGCACGAACACGTCCGCCGGCTGGGCCGCGTCGGTCTTGGCGCAGCGCTTGTCAGCGGTCTGGCGCTGACCCTCGGCCTGGCCAGCGTGCTGCCGCAATGGCAAGCGGTGCGCGAACTGCGTGCCAGCGCAGCGGATGCCAGCGTGCAGGTGCAACGCTTGCAGCGCGGTGAACTGAAGATCGCGGTCAAGCCCGAGCAGCAGGCGCTGGACACCCTGCGCGAGCAACTGCCGGGCCAGCCTGAGGCGAGTGCATTGATCGAGCGTCTGTACCGCCTGGCCAGCGCCGAGCGGATCAGCCTGGCCCGCGGCGAATACGCCCTGGGCGTCGATCCCAAGACGCAGTTGGCGCGTTACCAGATTGTCTTGCCGCTGCGCGGCAGCTATCCGCAGATTCGCGGCTTTCTCCAGGCCTTGCTCGGGCAACTGCCGACCCTGGTGCTGGAAGACCTGGAACTGCAGCGCAAGCG
Organism: Pseudomonas sp. BP8; assembly: GCF_017875955.1. GTDB lineage: Bacteria > Pseudomonadota > Gammaproteobacteria > Pseudomonadales > Pseudomonadaceae > Aquipseudomonas. The sequence goes on from NZ_JAGINK010000001.1 coordinate 3,292,848, forward strand.
CATCGGTGACAGCGAACTTAACGGTCGCTTGCGCATGACCCTTTACCTGTCGAGGTCGTCATGAACAGCTCGCGTGCACTGCTGTGGACCGGTTTTCTCGGGTTGAGCGCAGCCGTGGCGTGGGCGCCTGGGCACTGGTTTGGCCAGTCACAGGAGCGCGTGGAGGCCATCGCGGGGCAAGCCCGCCCCCACGCAAGCCGTGCGGGCAGTGATGCAAACGTGGGCGCGGGCTTGCCCCGCGATAAAGCCGCAGGCCCATCCCGCGACCTGTTCCCGGCGCAACGCTGGAGCAAACCGCAAGCCGTGGCCACGGTCACCGAACAACCTGTCATCAGCGCCCCGCTGGTGGCCGCCGCCCCGGCCGCGCCCACGCTGCCATTCCAGTTCATCGGGCGCATGGGCGATCGCGACGACCTGCAGATCTTTCTGCAAAGCGGGGAAAAGCTCTACGTCGTGCGCCAAGGCGACGTGATTGACGACACCTACCGCCTCGACCATGTCTCGGCCACCGAGCTGGGCCTGGTCTACCTGCCATTGCACCAGCCACAGACCCTGTCTGTCGGGAGCGCACCATGAAGCCTTCGAAGTCGTGCAAGCCTGCTCCGTTCATGCTCCTCGCGCTGTGCGTGGCCATGGCTGGGTGCGGCTCCAGTGCCGTGCGCAAAGACAGCCAGGAGCTGATCAAGGAGGGTCAATACGAAGCCGGTATCAGCCGCCTGGAAGAGGCCCTGCGCGATGACCCGCGTGACACCAAGCTGAACATCGCCCTGGCGCAGGGCCGCCAGGCCTCGGTCGAAGCCTTGTTGACCCAAGCTGACAGCGACCGTAGCCGACATGACTTCGCTGGCGCGCGGATCGGCTACGGCCGCGTGCTGACCCTGGAACCGAACAACCGCAGGGCCCAGGAAGGCATCCGCCAGATCGAGCTGATCCGCACCCTCGACGAGCGCGTCGCCCTCGGCCAGGCGGCCTTGCGCCAGGGCGACCTGTTTGGCGCCGAGCGCTACATGCGCGAAGTGCTCCGGCTCGATCCGCAAAACCAGAAGGGCATCATCCTGCGCAGCGACATCGAAAACGTCCAGGCGCGCACGGCCACGCCGTTCCCGCAACTGCGCAGCAAGCTCGAGCGGCCGGTGACCCTGGAGTTTCGCGATGCCAACCTGAAGACCATCTTCGAAGTGCTGGCGCAGGTTGCCGGGATCAACTTCATCTTCGACAAAGACCTGCGTCCGGACATGAAAGCGACCATCTTCGTCCGTGAGGTGCGCATCGAGGACGCCGTGGCCCTGTTGCTGGAGCAGAACCAGCTGCACCAGAAGATCGTCAACGACAACACCTTGCTGATCTACCCCGACTCGCCGCAAAAGACCAAGGACTACCAAGAACTGGTCATGCGCACGTTCTACCTGACCAGCATCGAGGCCAACACCGCCTTGAACATGGTCAAGACCATGCTCAAGACCCGCGACGTGTTTGTCGACGAGCGCCTCAACACCCTGACCATGCGCGACACCCCCGACGCTGTGCGCATGGCCGAAAAGCTCCTGCAATCGCAAGACCAGTCCAACCCTGAGGTGGTGCTGGAGGTAGAGGTGATGGAAGTGGCCCGGTCGCGGATCCTCGACCTCGGCCTGCAATGGCCCAATACCTTTGGCGTACTCAACAACGAAGGGCAGTCGGTCAGCATTCTCGACCAGCTACGCGGGATCAACTCCAGCCGTATCAGCATTTCTCCGGCTCCGCAGGCCAAGATCAACGCCCAGGACAAAGACATCAACACCCTGGCGAGCCCGGTGATTCGTGTCAGCAACCGTGAGCAGGCACGCATCCACATCGGCCAGCGGGTACCGATCATCAGCGCCACCTCGGTGCCGTCGACTCAGGGCCCGGTCATCACCGAAAGCATCACCTACCTGGATGTCGGTCTCAAGCTCGAGGTCCAGCCGACCGTGCACCTGAACAACGAAGTGGCGATCAAAATTGCCCTCGAAGTCAGTAACGCCACCCCGCTGGAGGCCACCCGCCAGGGTACCATCCCGGTCCAGGTCGACACGCGCAACGCGCAGACCAGCCTGCGCCTGCATGACGGTGAGACCCAGGTGCTGGCCGGCCTGGTGCGCAACGACCATAACGCCAGTGGCAACAAGATCCCCGGGCTGGGTGATATCCCAGGCCTGGGGCGGCTGTTCGGCAGCAACAAGGACGACATGACCAAGTCCGAGCTGGTCCTGGCGATTACCCCGCGCATCGTGCGCAACCTGCCGTACCAGAGCCCGTCGGACATGGAGTTTGCCACCGGCACCGAGTCGGCCATGCAGGTACGTCAATTGGCCCTGCCGCTGCCGGCCGGTGCCTTGCCCAGCGACGTGCCAAGTGATGCACCTGGCAGCGCGCCGCTGGTCAACGGCCAGATGGCCGTGGTCCCGGCCACCCAGGCGCCCATCAACCGGACCGCGCAGCCATGAAACGCCAGCAGCGTGGTTTCAGCCTGATCGAGGTGGTGCTGACCCTGGCATTGCTCGGCCTGCTCGCCACCATGGCCGCCCCGCTGACTGAAACAGTCGTGCGCCGTGGCAAGGAGCAGCAGCTGCGCGAGTCGCTGTACCAGGTGCGCGATGCCATCGATGCCTACAAGCGTGCATTCGACGCGGGCTACATCGAAAAGCGCCTGAACGCCAGCGGTTACCCGCCGAACCTGCAGGTACTGGTCGACGGCGTGCGCGATGTGCGCAGTGCCAAAGGCGCCAAGTTCTACTTCCTGCGGCGGATCCCACATGACCCGCTGGTGCAGGTCAAGGACGACGACCAGGGCGGCTGGGGCCTGCGCGCCTACGACAGCAGCGCCGACAGCCCACGTGAAGGCGAGGATGTCTTTGACGTGTATTCCAAGGCTCGCGGCAAGGGCCTCAACCAGATTCCCTACGGGCAATGGTGACGGCGATGAAACGCAGCAAAGGTTTCACCCTGATCGAGTTGCTGGTGGTCATGGCAATCATTGCCACCCTGATGACCATCGCCATGCCGCGCTACTTCAACAGCCTCGATGCGTCGCGTGAAGCGACCCTGCGCCAGAGCCTGGCGGTGCTGCGCGAGTCGCTCGATCACTACTACGGCGACACCGGCCACTACCCAGAATCGCTCGAGCAACTGGTCGAGCAGCGCTACCTGCGCAACACCCCGGTCGACCCGATTACCGAACGCAGTGACGCCTGGCAATTGCTGCCGCCGCCAGAGGGCGTGGCGGGCGGCGTCGCCGATATCAAGAGCGGTGCAACCGGGAAGGCGCGTGATGGCAGCCTCTATGCAGAGTGGTAAGGCTTGTGCCGGCTTCACCTACCTGGGTGTGCTGTGGCTGATCGCAGTCAGCAGCATGGCCCTGGCGGCGAGCGCAAACCTGTGGTCGACCAGCGCCCTGCGCGAACGCGAGCGGCAACTGTTGTGGGTCGGTGGCCAGTACGCCCAGGCGCTGCGCAGCTACTACCGCGCTTCGCCAGGCCTGGCCCAATACCCACAGGCGCTGGAAGAGCTGCTCGAAGACAACCGCTTCCCTTCGCCCAGGCGCCATATCCGCAGGCTTTACCCCGACCCGATCGCCATCGATCAAACCTGGGGCCTGCTGCGCTCGATCGATGGGCGCATCACCGGCGTCTACAGCCGCGCCGACGACGCCCCGCTCAAGCGCAGTGGTTTCGATGCGCAGTGGGCAGCATTCGAGGGCCTGGAGCGCTACAGCGACTGGCAGTTCGTCGCCGAACAGGCATTTGCCGAGGGTGGCACCGGTAGCGCTCGACGCAGCGGCAAGGGAGAAGCGCCATGACCCATCACCGGCGAATTTTCGCCTATGCCCTGTGCCTGCTGCTCAATCACGGCGCGGCCCATGCCGGCCCTGAGGACGAGATGATGGGCTTTATCGTCGACAACACCATCTCGCACATCGGCCATGACTTTTACAACGCTTTCAGCGACCGCCTGCGCGCCACCAGCCGCCTGGACTTCAACCTGGTAGTGCGGGAACGACCGGATGCCCGCTGGGGCAGCCTGGTAACGGTGGAGTTTGAAAGCGACGTGCTGTACCGGCGCTTCCTGCCACCCAATACCAATCAACTCACCGACGAGGCCGTCGCGGCCGCCGACCTGGTCAAGCAGCAGATCATCGAGCGCAAGTTGCAACGCCTGCTGCAAGACACCACCGATCTGGAGAGGGACGAGCTATGAACAAGCACCTTCCACGCAGTCTTGGCGCCTGCCTGCTGGCAGCGGCCCTGGCCAGCCAGGCTCAGGCCACCGAGCTGGTCTACACCCCGGTCAATCCGGCCTTTGGCGGTAATCCACTGAACGGCGCCTGGTTGCTGAACAACGCCCAGGCGCAGAACGACTACGACGACCCGGACCTGAAGGATCGCAGCTCGTTCGCCGGTACCTCGGCCCTGGAGCGGTTCAGCAACCAGCTCGAGTCGCGGATGCTCTCGCAATTGCTCGACAACATCAGCAATGGCAGCACCGGCAGCATGTCTACCGACGCCTTTCTCATCGACGTGATCGACGACTCGGGTGCCTTGAGCATTCGCGTCACTGACCGCGCCACCGGCGAAGTCTCGCTCATCGAGGTCAGCGGCCTGAACCCCTGAGAGGGAAGGGACCAGCACTAGGGGAGAACCACCATGAAACGTCTGCTGAGCACACTGTTGATCCTCGCCACCTTGCAAGGGTGCAGCCTGCGCGATCCGATGTCGGCCGAGCAGGATTCGGAGTCGCCGACCCTGACCCCGCGCGCCTCGACCTACTACGACCTGATCAATATGCCCCGGCCCAAGGGCCGCCTGATGGCGGTGGTGTATGGCTTTCGCGACCAGACCGGGCAGTACAAACCGACCCCGGCCAGTTCGTTCTCCACCAGCGTCACCCAGGGTGCGGCAAGCATGCTGATGGATGCCCTGAGTGCCAGCGGCTGGTTCGTGGTGCTGGAGCGCGAAGGCCTGCAGAACCTGCTGACCGAACGCAAGATCATCCGTGCATCGCAGAAAAAACCTGATGTTGCCGAGAACATCTCGGGCGAACTGCCGCCCCTGCAGGCGGCCAATCTGATGCTCGAAGGCGGCATCATCGCCTACGACACCAACGTGCGCAGCGGCGGCGAAGGCGCGCGCTACCTGGGCATCGATATCTCGCGCGAGTACCGGGTCGACCAAGTCACGGTCAACTTGCGCGCGGTCGACGTACGCACCGGCCAGGTGTTGGCCAACGTCATGACCAGCAAGACCATCTACTCGGTCGGGCGCAGTGCCGGGGTGTTCAAGTTCATCGAGTTCAAGAAGCTGCTGGAAGCGGAGGTGGGTTACACCACCAATGAACCAGCGCAACTGTGCGTGCTGTCGGCGATCGAGGCGGCGGTGGGGCATCTGCTGGCGCAGGGCATCGAACGGCGCTTGTGGCAGGTGCAGGGCAGTGGCGATGCTGCAACGGTAGATAAGTTCTTGAGTCAGTATCAGCAACAATGAAAGAGAAGAGGATGCACGGTGCAACTTAACTAACGGCCGTCTACTTCAGCTGTTCCTATCATTTTTGCCAGTAGCGCTGAGTGCGGTTGACGCGGGTTAATCACCCGTAGTGTCTTCCTGACTAAACAAGGTGCTACATCATGTGGAAGGTTTGTTGTCTGCTCTTTTCAGTTAGCGTGGGTTGTTTGGCAAGCTCGACTGCAGTATCGGCCACTTCGACTTCTGCGGCAGCGTCTACTCTTGCCGAACTGAACGCACGTGGCAACGTTGCGGCCGTTGAGCTCAAGCGCTGGTATGACAGCGTTACCGAAGATTGTGGCGGGCCTGACAAACCCGGCTACTTGTGTAGCGGCATCACGATGCGTACCACCGCCAGCAGCATCGGATTTTTGCCTTGGGAGCCTACTGACAGCCAGCTCGAAAAGGGCAGCGTCGCGTTCTCCTGGGTACGCCGGGACAATAACTTCGGCAGACCTTTCGGCAACCAGAATGGCCTCATTCTTTACCCTACCCAGGCCGTGCCTGAGGGCAAGATCTCCACGCTGAATGTGCTATGTACGTTTCCCATCAACGCCAACACCAATCAGCGCCCAACCCTGCAAGGCTGCGGCCCTATCACTGGCTTCGAGGACACTACCAATACCTGCCAGGCCCTGGGTGTGAATACCGCCCAGCAGTGGCTTGAAAAATACCCTCAGGCCAATAACTATCGGGTGTGCGGCTGGGACTTGCGCGGCCAACCACGCGAGGCAGCCCAACGGTTTCAGACAGCATTGCAGGCGCGTGCGGGCATGTCCGAGGCGCTCTGGCCGATCAATAACGAAGTGCTCCTGCCTGTTTGGCAAAGGGGGCAGGGTGGCGAGCTTGCGGTACATTCGTTCTTTTACCTTGAAGGCGAACGTGAAGCCCTGGCGAAGGCGCAGTATGACCAGATCCGCTATCAGCAGAAATACACACAACTGATACCGATCGTGCGGGTGACGTTCCCCGCCGACAAGAGTGGTCTGCTGGCATTTGCCTACAGCCCGCAGGATCAAGCTGCGGGTCAACCGACACCCACGCCTTCCATCGACTTTGAAGACCTTGCGCTCGGCCAGCAGGCCAAGGTCAGCTCGCAGGGCGTCGAGTTTCAGTTGGACAGGACCAAGCGCGGGGTAAGCGACAAGCCGCACGAGGCAAGTAAGGGCCTGATCAGCGGCAAACACCTCGAAATGGACTCCAGTGTGAAGTTCGTTCTTGAGGGGGCGGGGCGTCGATTGGTGACGTTCACCTGGGGTTGCAACAGCTTTTGCGGTGTATCGACGGCGATCGCTGGTGAGGGCGAAGAGTTGTCCGAGGAGGGCCCGGGCGAGATGCGTTATGGCACCAAGGAGCTGATAATTGATGGCCCTGAGGTGATCAGCGTCGCGGTAGATACCGAAGAAGACGACAGTGTCTTGGTGCTGGACAACCTCAACGTGCAACAGCTGCCTGATAAGTAACGTGGCGAGTTGCCATGGCGATCAATATCAGCCGTGCAGTCAGGTTGGATGCGAGTGTCCGGCTTTGCGCAAGGTGATATTGATTCGCCGTTCGCCCATCCGCGGATGGGCACCCGGTTTGATCGGCAGCACGCCGTGAAACCTCAGGCGGTCCTCGCCACCCCAGACCAGCACATCGCCGTGGTTCAGGGGGATTCGCTGGGTACGATCCGAGCGCTGCAGCCCGCCAAACAGGAACACTGCTGGCAACCCCAACGAAATCGACACGATAGGCTGGCCGAAGTCGGCCTCGTCTCGGTCCTGGTGCAGGCTTAGGCGGGTACCCGGCAAGTAGTGGTTGACCAGGCAGGCATCCGGCACGAACCCTTCAAAGCCTGCGGCACTCGCCGCACGTTCGGCGATTTGCAGCAGCACTTGGGGCAGGGCGGGCCAGGGTTGGCCGCTCACCGGGTCGGTGGGGCTGTAGCGATAACCGCTTGCATCACTTACCCAACCCAGGCTGCCGCAATTGGTCAGGGCCACCGCCATGTGCAGGCCGCCCAGTGTGCGCATGTGCCGAAACGGCGCGGCGCGCAGTACCGGGCGCAGGGCGTCGAGCAGTGTTTCGACCTCGGCCAGGGCGAAGCCGGGCAACAGCACGGTGTGGCTGGCCAGGCGTTGTGGCTGGGGGCCGAACAGGTCGAGGTCGGATTGGATCATGGTGGTGTGCCGGGGGCTGTTTGCCTGGCATTGTACGCCCTCTGAAGCGAGCAGGGCTGGTGCTGGGGCTTGTAGGTTGTGGGCTTATCCATTTGATGTGCTGGTGCTACTGGCCCCTTCCGCCCTTACGGCGGGTCACTTTTTTTCTTGGAAAAAAGTAACCAAAAAATCGCTTGCTCCTGCATCCGGCCCCTCCGCTGCGCTGCGGGGTTCCCTCGCTCCGGTCTTGCTCCGGGAGGACCGCGCTGTACGGCCCCTCCTGGGCCTCAGCGCTTTCCGGCCATCCATGGCCTCCACCTCCCTGCGCAAGACCTCCACTCGGCCTCCTGAAGTCGCTGGCAGATCAAGAGCAAGATCAAGATCAACAGCCAGGGCAACGGCTGGCGAATCGCTGCGCTCTCGCTTTGTTTATTTACCAGCGGATTTGTGGGGTGGCTGGCAGGGCTGCGCCCTGCGATTTGCATTGGCAGTACCGGCGTCTTCGCGGGACAAGCCCGCTCCTACAGGGATTGCGCCAAATTCAAAATCGGCGCTGTTCCTGTAGGAGCGGGCTTGTCCCGCGAAGAGGCCCGAATATCCACCACCTATGCGACCATCGATGACAACGCCAACCCAGACGCCACCCGGAGCGCAGCGAAGGGCCGGATGCAGGAGCAGGCGGTTTTTGGTTACTTTTTTCCAAGAAAAAAAGTGACCCGCCGTAAGGGCGGAAGGGGCCAGTGGCGCACCCACATCAAGTGGATAAGCCCACAATCCCCAAGCCAAGCCAAGCCAAGCCAAGCCAAGCCAAGCCAACAGATCATCTCCCCCAACAATCCGCACAGCACCAAAAAAAAGAACCGCGACGCCAGGGAGTGAGCGCCGCGGTCCAAAGGGGGAACTGATTACTGCTGAGTAACGGTCGCCATGTTGGCATTGCCGAACTGGTTGATGGTGGCGTTCTGATTGGCGCCACTCTGGTCGACAAACGCTTGGTTGGCATTGCCACCCTGGGTCACGTAGGCGACGTTGAAGGTGTCGGCCTGCTTGATAGTGGCCTCGTTACCACTGCCATACAGCTGGTTGGTGTAGCTCTCGTTGCTGGTGCCAGACTGCGTCAGGTTGATGCTGTTACCACTGCCGGCAGACAAGCCGCTGGCGTAGTTGTCGGTACCGCGCTGATCGGCAACCAGCACGTTGTCGCTGCCGTTCTGCTCGAAGTACAGCTCGTTGTTGCTGTCGATCTGGTTGGTCTGCATCTGGTTGCCAGTGCCCTTCTGGTTCAGACGGGCGAGCTGGTTGGCACCGTCCTGGGTCAGGTTGACGCTGTTGAGCGAGCCGGTCTGGTTGATCTCGGCGCGCTGGCCGGTGCCGAACTGACCGCCGAGCTTGTCACCCTTCCAGTTACTGGCAGTGATTTTGTTGCCATTGCCGGTGGTGGTAATGCTCAGGCTGTGGTTATCACCCATCTGGTAGGTGTAGTGCAGGTTGTTGTTACCGTTCTGGGAAATACTGGTGACCGACTGGTTGGTCTCGAACTGATCAGACCAGCTGGCGTTGGCCTTGCCGGTCTGGTTGAGGCTGGCGGAGTTGGCCTGACCGAAGCTCTGATCGATGTAGCCTTCGTTGAGCTGGCCACTCTGGTAAATGTTGGCCTGGCTGTCGGTCTGACCGTCCTGCCAGACTTCCATGGAGTTGCCGGTGCCGTGCTGGTTGATGTTGATGCTGCCGCCAATACCGTCGCGCTGATCGCCGTAGGCCCAGTTCTGCTTGCCTTCCTGGTAGATCTGGACATTGCCGTCAAGCTGATTGAGGTGCTCGGCTGCAGCAAAGTTGTCACTGCCGTCCTGATCGATCAGCGCACGGTTGTTGCTGCCCGCAACGCCCTGTTCGACGACTGCTTCGTTACGCTGGCCGCGTTGCTGGGTGGTCGCCTGGCTACCGAGTTGGCTGTCCTGGAATACCGTCGATCTGTTGGCAGTGCCTTGTTGAATCTGCAACGACTGGTTGCCTTCGCCCAGCGACTGGCTGGCCAGGCTGTCGTTCAAGGTGCCAGCAGACTGCTGGGTGATCTGGCTGGCGTTCTCGAACAACTGCTCGGCATAACCTGCGTTGTACGAGCCGGTGGCGCTTTGCAGAATGTGACTGGTGCTGGTGTCCTGCACGGCCAGGTGGTTATGGCCGCGGCCAGTCTGGTTCTGGGTTGCCGAGGCAAACGATGCCGCCGTCTGGGACACTTCGGCGATGTTTTCGTTGCCCTGCTGGTTCTGCGTCGAGGTGCTGTCATCGGCCATGACCTGGCCGGCCAGAGCCAACACAATCGCGGCGCTTAAAGGTGCGAGCTTGAACATGGTGGTGCCTCCAGGTCTATCGATATTGGGTGATCTGAACGTGTTGGCCATTGCCAGCCTGGGTCACGGCGCTGTTGAGCCCCGTGCCGGCCTGCTCGATGCTGGCGCTGTTGGCGTTGCCGATCTGCTCGATCGATGCGCTGTTGCTACTGCCGCTCTGGCGGATCGACGCGCTGTTGCCGTTGCCCTGCTGGCTGATCGAGGCCATCAGGTCATTACCTTCCTGCAGGATGAACGCCTCCTGCGCACCGCCGGCCTGAACGATCCGGCCCAGTAGGGCCTGACCGTTCTGGTCGAGGGTGGCGCGGTTGCCCGTGCCTTGCTGCTCGATCACTGCCACCTGGCCGGCACCCACCGGCAGCAGGCGGATCACCAGGGGTTCACCGAGGTCGTTGCCGGCCACCAGGTCGGCGTTGTCCAGCAGGTCTTCGGCCCAGGCGGCCTGGCCGCCAAGGGCCAGGCACAACAGCAGTGGGTACAAGCGGTTCATGGCGTTCTCCCTGGCTTACTGCACGACTACCGGCACGGTACGGGTGGTGCCTTGGCTGCTGCGGATGGTCGCCGTCGGGGTGGTCGTCGGGATCACCGTGGTGCTGTTGCTGACTGTCAGACGCCAGCGTCCGGTCACCGGTACCGTGGTCGTGCCCAAGGTCACCAGTCCGGTGGTGCTGGTCACTTGCACGGTGATGGTGTTGCCGGTGGTCACCGACGAGGTACCGCTGATATCCCAGTTGAAGCGGTTGTTGGAACGCGCCGCGACAGTGGCCGCAGTAACCGCGAAGTTCTCCGCCGCCGGCCGTGGGGATACCTGGACGGTGACCGTGCCTGGGGTCGACAGCGCGCCGATTGCGTCACGCACCACGTAGCTGAAGGTCGTGGTGAACGCCGTGGTGACCGTCGCGGGTGGGGTGTAGGTGACCGTCGTGCCGTTGGTGGTCACCGCGCCGCGGCCCGCCGGAGGCTGGCTGACACTGGCAACCGTCAGCGGTACGTTGGCTTCCGTGTCGGTATCGTTGGCCAGTACGTTGATGGTCAGCGGTACACCCAGGGTGGCGACGGTCTCGGCGACGGCTACCGGTGCCTGGTTGGGCGCGACGTTGATGGTCACCGTGGCCGGTGTGGATTGCAGCCCTTTGCTGTCCTGGGCGCGGTAGCTGAAGGTAGCCACCAGTGGCGAAGCAGCGCCAGGCGGTGGGGTGTAGGTGATGGCGGTGGTGCCGTTGAGCACGACTGCACCGAGGCCGGTGCCCGGCTGGGTCAGCTCGGTGATGGCCAGCGGCACGTTGCCGTCCGGATCACTGTCGTTGGCCAGCAGGTTCAGGCTCAGCGGTACGCCGACACTGGTGCTGCCGCTGTCGGCCTGGGCCAGCGGAGGCTGGTTGGCGGCTTCGACCGGGGCGCTACCGAGCACAACCACCGGCTCGACATCACTGCCGCCATGGGCCGACTTGACCGTCACGGTTGCCGGTGGTTGGGTCAGGTCATTGACGGTCAGGGTTTGCAGCGTGCCGGACTTGGACAGCCGCCCGTAGCCCTGGGCGACCAGGTCAGGAACCTGTACTTCATCGCTGGAGCTGGCCTCGATCAGCAGGCGCTTGTTGGTCCAGTCATAGCGAGCGGTGCGCACTTTGACCACATCGCTGAGCTTGCTCGACAAGGCGGTCGGGCGGGTGGTGCCGGTAGCACTGCTGGCGGTGACCACCACCACCGGTGGCGGCGCGGCCTGGGTCAGTTGATGGTTGAAGAACAGCCCGCTGTTGTCGGCCAGCATGCTGAACTGGCAAGGCGAGGGTGGCGAGCCAACCAGCGCGAGGCTGTTGCGCAGGCACAGGCTGGCGCTGTTCGGTGCCTTGGCAAAGACCTCGACGCGCGTTCCTGCAGCGTTACGTTGATAGGTGGCGCGTTGCAGTTCCACCGGGGTCTGCTCACGCGGGTCGAGAACCTTGCCAGACACGCTGAACAGGTTGGTTTCGATGCGTCCGGGCGGGCCGTCGATGCGCACGAAGTTGGTGTCGAACGGGCTGCCGGTGACCGTTTCGGTGAGGTTCGGGTCGCCAACAAAGGTTTCGGTGGCGCCGGTATCAGGGTTGACCTCGGTGAGCAGACCGGCAGCGCGGCGCAGGAACGGGCCGATATTGCCATTGAGCGTGCCACTGAAGTCGCCCGGTGCACCGATGCCGATGTCGCGGGTGAGGTTGATCGCACGGCGTCCGCCGGCGGCCACCGTGACGGTCTCGACACCATAGGGGTGGGTGATGGTATAGGTCCCGGCGCGGGGTACCGAGGCACGGATGCGGATGCGGGCAAAGCTCTGCTGGTCACCATCCACCGGGTTCTCGGCGGCGAACGCCGCTTCAATTGCCGCCACGTAGACTTCCAGCTCGTAGCCGCTGTTGCCGACCTGCGGAATCTCGGTCTCGGCCGCGAACCAGAACATCTCTGGCGGCCAGTTGTCCGGGAACACCAGCGGCAAGTTGTCATCGTAGATGCCCGGCTCGGGCAGCAGGACGCACATGTAGGACGGCGCGCCGGGAGCGCTAGGTACCCGCGAACTGGTGGCACGCGACTGACACAGTTCCAGGGCCAGACTGTTGGCGTCCTTGTACCACATGGGATAGCGCCCGGTGGCCAGGGTGTAGGGGCCCGGGTCGACTTCGGTAAGCGCGGCCCAGGCCGCGCCGGTGAGGGTGAAGGAGAGCCCGGCAGCGCACAGCGCTCGGCGTGACCATGTGTTCATGATGCCTCCTTGGAGGTGGGGCCGTTGTCTGTTCATGGCACCAGCACCACGTCTTCGCTGTCGCTGCCGCCGTGCGCGCTGGTCACGGTGACCGACGCTGGGGGGATCGGCGACAGGCCGGTGGTCAGGGTTTTCACTGCGCCATTGCCCGCCAGCGCCCCGATCAGGGCGCCGTTGCCGGTGGTGGCGCTCAGGCCCGGGGGTGACGTCTCATCGCTGCTGCTGGCAACCAGGGTCAGTTGGCCGCTTGCCAGGCTGTACTCGGCACGGCTGATCACGACAAGGTCGGTCAATGCCAGGGTGGCGTTGGTTGGCGTGCTGCTGGCGATGGCGGCGGTGTTGTCGGCGTTGATCACCAGGCTGGTGGGCAGGGTCGGGTTAAGGGCCGATTGCGCGTACCAACTGCCGGTGCCGTTGGCCTCGGTCAAGCTCAGGCTGGGGCTTTGGCTGGTCAGGGTGACGGTGGCGGGCGGTGGCGGCGCCATGACGAACACATCCTGCTGGGCGCGCAGGTCGCCGTTGTCGGTGCTCCGCGAGTAGGTGCTGCGCAGCGGGATCAATGGCGTCGGACGCTCAACCGTGGAGAGTTTGCCCGAAATCGAGAACAGCTCGGTACGCAGGTCGATGCCGTTGGGCCCTTCGATGCGCACGAAGTTGGTGTTGAACGGGCTGCCGGTGACGGCCTCTTCCAGGTTGGGGTCGCCGATGAAGCGTTCGCTGGCGGCGGTCAGCGGGTTGGTTTCGGTGTACGGGCCGTTGACGCTGCGCAGGAACGGCCCGACATCGCCCTTGAGCGCGCCGGTGTAGGTGCCTGGCGTGCCGATACCAATGTCGCGGGTCATGTTGATCGCGCGGCGTCCGGCAGCGGGGACGTCGAACACGTCAACGCCGTAGGGGTGGGTGACCACGTAGGTGCCGGCGACCGGCACATCGACGCGGATGCGGACCCGGGCGAAGCTGACCTGGTCACCTTCAGCCGGCTCTTCGGCACCGAACGCCGCCTCGATCGCGGTGCCGTAGCTCAGGTCGATCCCGCGTGCAGCATCGACGATGGCCGCATCGGCGGTGAACCAGAAGGTTTCATCGGGGAAGTTGGTCGGGAAGTCCAGTGGCTGGGTGTCGTCGAACACGCCGGGTGCCGGCAGCAACGTACACATGTACGACGGTGCGCCAGGCGCGCCGGCCACGCGGGAGCTGACCGCCTTGGACAGGCACAGATCGAGGGTGCGGCCATGGCTGTCCTGGTACCAGGCGGCGAACCCGCCGGTTTCGTGGAGATAGGGCCCGGGGTCGACTGCATACAATGCAGCGTGGGCCGGGAGCTGGAGCATGCCGGCGAAGATCGCCACTGCCAGCGGGTGGGGTATCGGTCGGTGCATGAGTCAAACCCTCCTGCAAACGGGCCCAAGGGGTTGGGGCGTCTGAGGGGGTATCGGCAACACCCGTGCCAGGTTTCTTATTCTGGCCTGCAGGGCTTGTGGGGCGTGGGGTCGAGGATTTTTACCGGAGCGGTTTTTGCAGTGTGTGGGTGGGCTGGGGGCCCCAGTGTTGGGGGAAACGGGTTATGGCTATCAGGTGCTGGTCACCCACTTTCTGGCGGGTCATGCACCTCACCCTCAAGGTCAATCTTCCAGCCACTCAGGGGTGTTGAAGTTACTCAAGCGCGCATCGTCTTCAGCACACGCCAACCCCTGCACCGGCTCGCGTAGCAGCGTCTTCTGCAAACTCCGCTCACCGTCTTGCCAAGCCTGCTCCAGCATCGGCAGCACTCGCCGTGGCAAGACACTGAACAGCGGCTGCCAGAACCCGCTCTGGCGGACCATCACCGGGCTGTCGTGGGCTACCGCCAGCCTGAGCAGGTCCTCGATCAACCCCCGCTCGATCCGCGGCGCATCACAGGCCAGCACCACCACCCACGCGTGCCGTGCCACCCGAAGGCCGGCAATCACCCCAGCCAACGGTCCCGGATAGTCCGCTTCGGCATCGCCCACCAGCTGATCGGCATAGGCCCGATAGGCCTCCTCATTACGGTTGCAGGAGATCACCACATCGTCGCTCAGCGGCCGCACCACCCGCTGCACATGCGCGACCAGTGGCATGCCTTGCCAGGCCAGCAGGCCCTTGTCCCGGCCGCCCATGCGCTGGCCCCGGCCACCGGCGAGGATGAGGATGGAGCAGGGGGGCAGCGTCGCAGACATGAAAAAGGGCTCCTGGCATTCAATCCAGGAACCCTCCCATGTCGCCCATAGCTTGTCCAGTCAGACTTCGCTGGCTGTCTCAGCAGGCGGCTCGGCCTTCTTGCGCCCGGCCAAGCGCATCACCACCACGAAGAACACCGGCACGAATACCACCGCCAGTGTCGCGCTGAGCATCCCGCCGATTACCCCGGTGCCAATCGCTTGCTGACTGGCGGAGCTGGCGCCGCTGGCGATGGCCAGGGGGACTACGCCGAGGATGAACGCCAGCGAGGTCATCACGATCGGGCGCAGGCGCAGGCGCGCGGCCTGCAGCGCGGCATCGAAGGCGTCGTGGCCTTGGTCGACCAGGCCCTTGGCAAACTCGATGATGAGGATGGCGTTTTTCGCCGACAGGCCAATCAGGGTGATCAGGCCAACCTTGAAGAACACGTCGTTGGGCATGCCGCGCAGGGTCACCGCGAGCACTGCGCCAAGGATGCCCAGGGGCACCACGAGCAGTACCGCGGTGGGGATCGACCAGCTCTCATAGAGGGCGGCCAGGCAGAGGAACACCACCAGCAGCGACAGCGCCATCAACAGCGGTGCCTGGCTGCCGGACAGGCGCTCCTGCAGCGACAGCCCGGTCCATTCCAGCGCGGTGCCGGTCGGCAGTTGGTCGACCAGGCGCTGTACCTCGGCCATGGCCTCTCCCGAACTGAAGCCCGCGGCCGGCTCAGCCGAAATCGACACCGCCGGGTAGCCGTTGTAACGCGTCAGCTGCACCGGGCCGCTGACCCACTGGGCCTGGACAAAGGCGCCCAGCGGAACCATCTTGCCGCTGCTGTTGCGCACATGAATCTTCAAAAGGTCCTCGACCTGGCTGCGCTGGTCACCCTCGGCCTGCACCACCACCCGTTGCATGCGGCCCTGGTTGGGGAAGTCGTTGACGTAGTTGGAGCCGACCGCGGTGTTCAGCACCGCGCCGATGTCGGCGAACGACACGCCCAGCGCATTGGCCTGGCGGCGATCGATCTGCAGCTGCACTTGCGGACTCTCCGCCAGCGACGACTCGCGTACGTTGACCAGCACCTTGCTCTGGTTGGCATTGGCCAGCAACTCGTCACGCGCTGCCATCAGCTGCGCGTGGCCGAGGCCGCCACGGTCCTGCAGGCGGAACTCGATACCGGTCGACTCGCCAAGGCCATCGATCGGCGGTGGCAGCACCGAATAGGCCACGGCATCCTTCAACTGGCTGAACGCTGCGCTGGCACGGTTGGCAATCGACTGGGCACTGTCGTCGGCACCGCGTTCGGACCAGTCCTTGAGCGTAGTAAAGGCGAGAGCGGCGTTCTGCCCGCTGCCAGAGAAACTGAAGCCCAGAATCAAGGTAGTGTTGCCCACCCCCGGCTCACCGGCATTGTGCGCTTCGATCTGTGCCGCGACCTGTTCCGTGCGCGCTCGGCTGGCACCGGGTGGCAACTGGATGTCGGTGATGGTGTAGCCCTGGTCTTCGGTCGGCAGGAAGGCCGTTGGCAGTTGGCTGAAGCCATAGCCCAACGCCGCCAGCAGGACCCCGTAGACCAGCAGGTAACGGCCGCTGCGCTTGAGTGCGTGGCCAACCCAGCGCTCGTAGCCGCTGCTCATGACGTCGAAACGGCGATTGAACCAGCCGAAAAAGCCCTTGCGCGCAGGCTGATGGCCCTTGCCCAGCGGCTTGAGCAGGGTGGCGCACAGCGCTGGGGTCAGGCTCAGGGCGAGAAACGCCGAGAACAGGATCGAGACGGCCATGGACACCGAGAACTGCTGGTAGATCACCCCCACCGAGCCCTGCATGAAGGCCATCGGCAGGAATACTGCCACCAGCACCAGGGTAATGCCGACGATCGCCCCGCTGATCTGGGTCATGGCCTTGCGCGTGGCTTGTTTGGGCGGCAGGCCTTCTTCGGCCATGATCCGTTCGACGTTTTCCACCACCACGATGGCATCGTCGACCAGGATACCAATAGCCAGGACCATGCCGAACAAGGTCAGCACGTTGATCGAGAAGCCCAGTGCCAACATCACGGCAAAGGTGCCCATCAGCGCCACCGGCACTACCAGGGTCGGGATCAGCGTATAGCGGATGTTCTGCAGGAACAGGAACATCACCGCAAACACCAGCAGCATCGCCTCGAACAGGGTAGTGATGACCTGCTGGATCGAGACCTTGACGAACGGCGAGGTGTCATAGGGGATGTCGTACCTGACCCCGGCCGGGAACAGGTGTGCCAGCTGCGCCATTTTTTCCCGCACCAGGGTCGCGGTCTCCATGGCGTTGGCGCCGGGCGACAGCTGCACGGCAAAGGCGGTCGAGGGCTTGCCGTTAAGGCGCGTACCGTACTGGTATTCCTGAGCGCCGATTTCGACCCGGGCGACATCACCGATGGTCACCGTGGAACCATCGGGGTTGGCGCGCAGGACAATCGCAGCAAACTCTTCAGGCAGGCTCAACTGGCCCTTGACCACCACGTTGGCGGTTATCTCCTGGGTCGCTCGGCTGGGCAGGTCGCCGATGCTGCCGGGCGCGACCTGGGCGTTCTGCCCGGCAATGGCTTGGGCGACGTCATCAGGCGTGAGCTTGAAGCCGATCAGTTTGCTCGGATCGATCCAGATGCGCATGGCCCGCTCCGAGCCATACAACTGCGCCTTGCCGACGCCCTTCAGGCGACGAATTTCGTTCATCACGTTGCGCGCAAGAATGTCGCTGAGGGCAGTTTCGTCGAGGCTGCCGTCTTCGGAGGTCAGCGTGGCCAGCAGCAGGAAGCCAGTAGAGACCTTCTCCACCTGCAGGCCTTGCTGGGTCACCGGCCGCGGCAGGCGCGACTCGACCACCTTGAGGCGGTTCTGTACATCGACCTGGGCCAGGTCGGGCTGGGTGCCCGGCTGGAAGGTCGCGGTGATGGTGGCGCTGCCCTGGCTGCTCTGCGACTGGAAGTACAACAGGTTGTCGGCGCCGTTGAGCTCTTGCTCGATCAGGCTGACCACGCTCTCATCCATGGTCGCCGCCGAGGCGCCCGGGTACACGGCATAGATCTCGACCTGGGGCGGGGCAACGTTGGGATACTGCGCGACCGGCAACTGCGGAATCGCCAGTGCACCGGCGAGCAGGATGAACAGCGCGACCACCCAGGCAAATACCGGGCGGTCAATGAAGAACTGCGGCATGAATCAGGCCCTCACTGGCCGTTGTGCTGGACGATGGGAAGCGCGGCGGACTCGACCTGGACCTGGTCGCCGGCTTTGACATGCTGCAAGCCCTCGACCACCACCTGCTCGCCTGGGCTCAGGCCCTCGCTGACGATCCAGCGGTCGCCCTGCGCGCCGCCGAGCACCACCTGACGTTCGCTGATGCGCGTTTGCCGGTCGACCACCAGCACCTTCGGTACGCCGGCGCTGTCGCGCAAAATAGCCCGCTGCGGCACGCTGATGCCCTCGGGCTGTACCGCCTGCTCAAGGCGTACACGCACGTAGCTGCCCGGCAGCAGGTCGAGGTCGGGATTGGGGAACTCGCTGCGCAGGGTGATCTGGTTGGTGCTTGGGTCGACGCTGATATCGGAGAACAGCAGCTTGCCCGGCAGCGGGTAGGTGCTGCCGTCGTCCTGGACCAAGGTAGCCTTGGCCTGGCCGTCGCCGACCTGACTCAACTCGCCGGCGCGCAAGGCCCGGCGCAGGGCGTTGAGCTCGCGGGTCGACTGGGTGAGGTCGGCGTGGATCGGGTCCAGTTGCTGGATAGTCGCCAGCGGCGTGCTTTCGTTCTGGCCGACCAGCGCCCCTTCGGTAACCAGCGCGCGACCGATCCGCCCGGAGATCGGCGCGGTAACCGTGGCATAGCCCAGGTTCAGACGGCTGCGCTCTAGCGCTGCCTTGCCGGCGGCGACCTCGGCGTCAGCCTGGAGAAAGGCGGCCCGCGCGTTGTCGTATTCCTGGCGGCTGACCGCCTTGTCGTCGACCAGCTGGCGATAGCGCTGCTCCTGCAGGCGCGCCTGGTAGCGCGATGCCTCGGCCTTGGCCAGGGCGGCGCGGGCGCTGTCGTAATCGGCCTTGAACGGTGCCGGATCGATCAGAAACAACACCTCACCCTGCTTGACGTCGCTGCCTTCGCGGTACACCCGCTTGAGCACCACACCGGCCACCCGCGCGCGAACTTCAGCGGTGCGCGGCGCCAGGATGCGCCCGCTCAGTTCGGTACTGATCTGTAATGGCTGGGCCTGCACGGTTTCGACCCGCACCTGTGGGGCAGGGGCCGTTTGTGCCTGCTCGGCGGCATCGTTGCAGCCGGCCAGTGAAAGGGTCAGCAGCGCCAGTGGCGCCAGATGGCGCAGGCGGGAGGGCAAGTAGGTAGACATACGGAGCTTCCGAGAATGACCCGGCGTATGCTAAAGCAGTCTTGTGCGCCAAGGGTGTGAAGCACTGTAGGAGGAGTGTGAAAAAGTGTAAGGAATGACGCTGACCACGCGCACGATTCTATATCCTGCCAGCCATCCTCCTTGTGTCAAGCCACCTATGCCGAACATTCTCCTGGTCGAAGACGACAGCGCCCTGGCCGAACTCATCGCCAGTTACCTGCAACGCAATGATTTTCTTGTCCGGGTAATCGCACGCGGCGACCAGGTGCTGGACGCGTTTCGCCAACAGAAACCCGACCTGGTGGTGCTCGACCTCATGCTGCCTGGCCTCGATGGCCTGCAGGTTTGCCGGCTACTACGCCAAGAGTCGCAGGGCTTGCCGATTCTCATGCTGACGGCCCGCGACGACAGCCATGATCAGGTGCTGGGCCTGGAGATGGGCGCCGACGACTACGTGACCAAGCCCTGCGAGCCACGGGTGTTGCTGGCGCGAGTGCGCACCTTGCTGCGCCGCAGCAGCATCAATGAGCCGCGCCTGGAGAGCGACCTGATTGTGGTCGGCGGGCTGCGCATCGACCTCGCTGAACGCAGCGTGACCTGGCGCGGCGCCGAGGTGGAGCTGTCCAGTGGCGAGTACAACTTGCTGGTGGTGCTTGCGCGCAATGCCGGCGAAGTGCTCAGTCGCGACCGCATTCTGCAGCAGTTGCGCGGTATCGAGTTCAACGGTACCGACCGTTCGGTCGACGTGGCCATCTCCAAGTTGCGCCGCAAGTTCGACGACAGCGCAGGCGAGGCGCGCAAGATCAAGACTGTCTGGGGCAAGGGCTACCTGTTCAGCCGGATCGAGTGGGAGTTCTGAACCGATCATGCTGAAAATTCTGGTGCGCTTGTACCTGCTGATCATCGTCGCCTATGCCGGGGCCTTGCTGCTGATCCCCGACGCCATCGTCGGCGCCTTCCATGATCGCTTCATGGCCTACAACCTGGACCAGGCCAAGGGAGTTCAGTCGTTGATCGTGCGGCAGTTCCAGCAGGTGCCCCGCGAGCAGTGGCCCGCGGTCGAGAGCGAACTGGCAGAGACCTTTGCGCCATTGCAGGTCAAGCGTTTGCGCTGGGATGAGGCTGAGCTGTCGGTGGCAGAGCGGACCCGCCTGGAGCAGGGCTTGAAGGTAGTGCGCCTCGGCGAGTGGGGCTATTACCGGACCGCGTTGGCGCCGCTCGATCAAGAGTGGCTGGTGAGTTTTCATAACCCGCCTGATCCGGTTGATATCAACGTCTTGTCCTGGGGCGTAACCGTGCTGATCGTCGCGGCCATGCTCGGCTGCATGCTGGTCTGGGTATGGCCGCACTGGCGTGATCTGGAGCGCCTCAAGGAAACGGCACGGCGCCTGGGCCAGGGGCAGATGGCCGAACGAACGCATATCTCTGCGCGTTCGAACATCGGTGAGCTGGCCGGGGTGTTCGACACCATGGCCGGCGACCTCGAGCGGCATGTCAATGCTCAGCGCGAACTGCTCAATGCGGTGTCGCACGAGTTGCGTACGCCGTTGACCCGGCTCGACTTCGGCCTGGTGCTGCTGTTTGACGAAGTGCCACCTGCCAGCCGCAAGCGCCTGCTGGAGCTGGTCGGGCATGTGCGCGAGCTGGATGATCTGGTGCTCGAGTTGCTGTCCTACAGCCGCTTGCAAAATGTCGAGCAGGCCCGCGAACGGGTCGAGGTGTCGTTGCTGGAGCTGGTCGACAGCGTACTCGGTGGTTTTGCTGAAGAGCTTGATGGTCGCGGTATCCAGTGGGAGGTTCGCGCCGAAAGCCACCTGCCGCGCTTCGTCCTCGACCCGCGCCTGACCGCTCGAGCGGTGCAGAACCTGGTGCGCAACGCCATGCGCTATTGCGACGTGGCCTTGCTGCTGCGCCTGCGGCTTGAGGAGGACGGTGCCTGCCTGTTGACCGTCGAGGATGATGGGATTGGGATTCCGCTCGAAGAGCGCGAGCGGATCTTCCAGCCGTTCTATCGACTGGACCGCAGCCGTGATCGCAATACTGGCGGTTTTGGCCTGGGCCTGGCGATCAGCCGGCGGGCGATCGAAGGGCAGGGTGGGACCTTGACCGTGGCACAGTCCACGCTGGGTGGGGCGCAGTTCAGGATTCGTCTGCCTGCGGGTTGATGAGTTGACTGTGCGGACCGGCGTTTGCACGGTTATGAAGTAGCGTCTGGCTTGGGTTCGTTGGGTCTGCTTCGCAGCCCTTTCGCGACGCAAGGCCGCTCCCACAGATTCCGCGTATGCCTCAAAGGCGGCGCTGTAAATGTGGGAGCGGCCTTGTGTCGCGAAAGGGGCGCGCAGCGCCCCCGGCATTGCTGGCCTTCACTCTGTCAGTTGAAGATCCAGGGCAACCGGCGTACCGTTCCTGGCCTATCTCCCGAGGAGCAGTACATGCAAGGCAAGGCCCGCAAGATCGTCCAGGCCATCTGTTACGAGATCATCGCCGTTGCCTGCGTGGCCCCCGCGCTGTCATTCATGTTCGACGCAGGCATGGCCCACTCGACCGCGCTTTCGGTATTGATGTCGGGCATCGCCATGAGCTGGAACATGGGCTACAACTGGGCCTTCGAGCGCTGGGAGGCACGCCAGCAGCAGCGTAGCCGTACCCTCCTGCGCCGGGTGCTGCACGCGCTTGGCTTCGAAGGCGGGCTGGTAGTGCTTCTGCTGCCGCTGGTGGCGTGGTGGCTGGACATCAGCCTGTGGGCTGCGCTGCTGACCAACTTGGCACTGTTCGTGTTTTTCTTCGTCTATGCGTTCGTCTTCCAGTGGGGCTTTGACAAGGTGTTCGATGTGCCGCTCTCGGCACAAGAGCTCAAGTGTTGACTTCCTACGTGCTGGCAGGATAAGTTCCTTGCCCATGAATACCTTCCCGCAACGTCACGCCGTGAGCATTATTATTACCGCCATTATCGGATTGGCGGGCTAGCGCGTACGTGCACCTAACCCGCCCTGGAGGCGGGTTTTTTCTCTCTGACTCCTGGGCAAGTACAACAACCAGGAGTCATTGATGACCAATCTCAGCGTCACCCCGCGTACCGCCACCACGCCGCAACAACTGCTGACAGAGCAGGTTCGGCGCATTCTTGCTGCGCCGGTGTATGACCTGGCCATCGAAACTCCCTTGCACGCCGCCCCCGCGCTGTCGGCCAGCCTTGGCAACCAGGTGTTGCTCAAGCGAGAAGACTTGCAGCCGACCTTCTCGTTCAAGATCCGCGGCGCCTACACCCGCCTGGCGCGGCTGACCCAGGCCCAGCGCGAGCGCGGTGTGGTCACTGCATCGGCCGGTAACCACGCGCAGGGCGTGGCCCTGGCTGCGGCGCACCTGGGCATGCGGGCGACCATCGTCATGCCGACCACCACGCCGACCCTGAAGATCGAAGGGGTGCGCTCGCGCGGTGGCCATGTGGTGCTGCACGGCGAAAGTTTCCCGCATGCCCTGGCCCACGCCTTGCAACTGGCCGACAGCGACGGCGCAACCTTCGTGCCGCCGTTTGACGACCCCGACGTGATCGCCGGCCAAGGTACCGTAGCCATGGAGATCCTCCGGCAACAGCCTGGCGCCCTTGATGCGATCTTCGTGCCGGTCGGCGGTGGTGGTCTGGTGGCGGGCATCGCCGCCTACGTCAAATACCTGCGCCCCGAGGTCAAGGTGATCGGCGTCGAGCCGGAAGATTCCAACTGCCTGCAAGCCGCCCTGGCTGCCGGCGAACGGGTAATCCTGCCGCAAGTCGGGACCTTTGCCGATGGCGTGGCCGTGGCCCAGGTGGGCGCGCATTGCTTTGAATTGTGCCGGCACTTCGTCGATGAAGTGATCACCGTCAGCAGTGATGAACTGTGCGCCGCGATCAAGGACATCTACGACGATACCCGCTCGATCACTGAACCCTCCGGCGCACTGGCTGTGGCCGGAATCAAGAAGTACGTGGCCCGCGATGGCGTACACGGGCAGACGCTGGTGGCAATCGATTCGGGTGCCAATGTCAATTTCGACCGCTTGCGGCATGTGGCCGAACGGGCCGAGTTGGGCGAGCAGCGCGAGGCGATCATCGCCGTGACCATCCCCGAGCAGCCAGGCAGCTTTCGCGCCTTCTGCCAGGCGCTGGGCAAACGGCAGATCACCGAGTTCAACTACCGCTATTACCCCGGCAAGGAAGCGCGGCTGTTTGTCGGGGTACAGACGCATCCGCTGACTGACCCGCGTGAACAGTTGCTCGCCAGCTTGCGCGGGCAGGGCTACGAGGTCCTCGACCTGACCGACAACGAGCTGGCCAAGTTGCATGTACGCCATACCGTGGGTGGGCACGCTGCAGCGGGTAGCGATGAGCGGGTGCTGCGCTTCGAGTTCCCCGAGCGGCCGGGCGCCTTGCTCGGCTTCCTTGAGCGGTTGGGCAAGCGCTGGAATATCAGCTTGTTCCATTACCGCAACCACGGTGCAGCCGAGGCGCGCGTGTTCGCCGCGCTGGAAGTGCCGGGGGATGAGCTGGCCGGGTTGCCGGGGGCTTTGGATGAGATGGGTTATCGCTATTGGGATGAGACGGATAACCCGGCGTATCGACTGTTCCTGGGCTGAAGGCGTGAGCGCTGGTCGTCGCCAATGCGCAGGAAGCCATTACTGACTGCGTTATTGCCGTGGATCAACACCCGCTCCCGCATTCAGGCAGATCCTCGCGGTAGACAGACATGCCACGAGGATCAGCCCATGAGCAGCACGTTCTTCATTCCCGCCGTCAACATCATGGGCATCGGTTGCCTGGAGGAGGCGATGGCCGCGATTGCCGGTTACGGCCTGCGCAAGGCGTTGATCGTCACCGACCAAGGCCTGGCCCGCGCGGGTATTGCCGAACATATCGCCGGCCTGCTGGCCGTGCGCGATATTGATGCGGTGGTGTTCGACGGCGCCAAGCCGAACCCAACCATCGCCAATGTCGAGGCCGGCCTGGCGATTCTGCAGCGCGAGCGCTGCGACAGTGTCATTTCCCTCGGGGGCGGCTCGCCGCACGACTGCGCCAAAGGCATCGCCCTGTGCGCCACCAATGGTGGGCAGATCAGCGACTATGAGGGTGTCGATCGCTCAAGCAAGCCGCAGTTGCCCCTGATCGCCATCAACACCACGGCCGGCACCGCCAGCGAAATGACCCGTTTCTGCATCATCACTGACGAGGTGCGCCACGTGAAAATGGCGATCGTCGACCGCAACGTGACGCCGATTCTATCGGTCAACGATCCAGCGCTGATGGCCGCGATGCCCAAGGGCCTGACGGCGGCCACCGGCATGGACGCCTTGACCCACGCCATCGAAGCCTACGTGTCCACGGCCGCGACGCCGATCACCGACGCCTGCGCGCTCAAGGCCATCAGCTTGATCAGCGATAACCTGCGCCAGGCTGTTACCGACGGCAGCGATCTGCAGGCCCGGGAGAACATGGCCTACGCGCAGTTTCTCGCGGGCATGGCCTTCAACAATGCCTCGCTTGGCTACGTGCATGCCATGGCGCACCAGTTGGGCGGTTTCTATGACCTGCCGCATGGCGTGTGCAATGCCGTGCTGCTGCCCCATGTGCAGCGCTTCAACGCCAAGGTCAGCGCTGCGCGCCTGCGCGATGTGGCCAAGGCGATGGGTATCAAGGTGTGTGGGCTGGATGCAGAGCAAGGCGCAGGTGCGGCCATTGCGGCCATCGAGCACTTGGCTGCGGCGATTGGAATTCCTGCTGGTCTGGCCGAGTTGGGGGCCAGCGTTCAGGATGTGCCGCTGCTGGCGAGCAATGCCTTGAAGGACGCGTGCGGACTGACCAACCCACGGGTGGCCAGCCAGGTCGAGATCGAGGCGATCTTCCGCGCGGCGTTCTGATTCAGGGCGGGCGGTTGGCGGTCACCGCTCGCGCATGAAAAACCCAGCCACGTACTTGCGAAACGTCTCCAGGCTCTTGAAGTCGGCATAGCGTTTGAAATGCTCGGTCTCAGGCTCCGGTCCGACCGGTTGCTCGAGCAACGACACCGACAACACTCGATCCTGGTCTGACGTCAGTACCAGTTCATCCATGACCTGACCGCCAATTACCGGCCGGCGCATCAGCACCTTGACGCCTTTACTGGCCATCCAGTCGATCAGCGACACCAGTGCCTTCAGCGGTTCGCGCTCTTCGTCGCGATACACCGGGAACAGCTGCGCCCGTGACAGCACCGGCACGCTGGCGATGTGGATCAACTCATAGAAGTGGCTGCCGGCGGTGGCCGGCGAGTACAGCGCCAGGGCCAGTAACGGCCCGCTGGTGCGGCTGCCGCCCCAGTACAAGTGGTGCCCCTGAAAGTCGAAGCCATCCTCGCTGCGCGCATTGAACAGCTTGCGCCCCTTGACCTGGTCGACGCAGTCAAGCAACAGGCCGTGGCGACGATGGTTGCCAAACACCGTGGCGTCCCGCAGGCGGGACTTGAGCATCATCATGTGCTTCATGTCCAGGCGGGTTTCCAGGTAGTTGCTGGCTGGCACCCGCTCCAGTAGCGGATAGCGGCTGGCGACACTGCGCAATTCAGCGAACTGCGCGGTGAGGTCCTTCTTCAGGTGGGTGGCGTAGACGTTGAGGCCGCTGATCTCGATCCAGGTCAACAGCAACGACAGCAGGTGTTGCTGTTCGTGCCGATCACCCACTTCGCCGCCACTGCCAGCCTCGGCGCCTTTACGGAAGTCGCCGATCAAGCGCAACGGCGTATCCGGCGCCAGCCATGCCGGTGGCGGGCTGCTTTCGTTACGGCGTTCGTCGGCCTCGCGCTCATCCTTGGTGAATGGGCAGCCGGAGGCGTGTTCGGGGGTATCCGGGTTATTGCGCAGGACCAGCCGCCCGGTGTCGCCGTTCAGGGCGATGTTGAGTACCGGCAAGGCATCCTTGCGGCAATCGCAGGCCAGCCACTGATTGGCGCTGCGCACCTTCATCAACATCTGGTTGGCCTGCAGCACAGCCGGGCCGCTCAGGCTGCCGGCGGCGAAACCGGCCAGCAGTTCTTCTTCCGCTGCCGTCAGGCTGCGCACCAGGGTGGCGTTTTTTTCGATGATTCGCATGAAGCAGCTCCAAGCTACAAGCCTCAAGCTTCAAGCAAAGCCGCCGCGCTTTCAACTTGAAGCTTGTGGCGTGCTGCCTGAGGCTCAGTTGCCGCCGAACATCTCCGCCGCACGGGCGCGGATTTCGTCGGGCGAGAGGTCTTCCTTGTGGGTCGAGACAAACCACAGGTTGCCGAATGGGTCTTTCACCGTGCCGCTGCGGTCGCCATAAAACTGATCCTTGAGCGGGCTCACCTGGCTGGCACCTGCGGCAATCGCCTGGGCGTAGACCTTGTCGCAGTCTTCGACGTACAGGTGCAGGCCCACGGCAACGCCGTTGAGCGACTGGCTGGCGGTCAGGCCGCCGCTTTCCCCGCAGGGTTCGGCCAACATCAGCGAAGAGTCGCCGATCTTCAGTTCGGCGTGCCCGACGCGGCCATCGGGGCCGTCCAGGCGGAACATCTCGATGGCACCAAAAGCCGCTTTGTAGAACTCGATGGCCTTGGCGGCATCCTTGATGCCGAGATAGGGCGTGATGCTGTGCTGCCCTTCGGGAATGGGTTTGGCTGCCATGTTTGTCATCTCCTGGAGAAGTTGCATGGGCGATCAACAGTCGGGCAGAGCCCGATACTTGACAACGAAGCTGTATGTTTGTACAGCTTCGCGGTTTTCGCCAATGCTATTTCCCGATAAGCAATCGCTCGCCTAGAAGATGTAGTCAGTGGTCAGGAAACTTGACTGACGATTTCGTATGATCTCGCTGATCAATTGCTTGTTGGCTTCCTGGAACTTGGTCGCCACCAGGGTGCGAATGGAAAACACGCGCAGCGCATCATGTACCGACAAGGTGCCTTCGGCGCTGTTCTTGCGACCGTTGAACGGGTAGGTATCCGGCCCACGTTGGCACTGGGCGTTGAGGTTGATCCGCCCGACCTGGTTGGCGAAGGTGTCGACCAACGTGCCGATGGTCTGAGGGTCGTTGCCAAACAAGCTCAGCTGCTGGCCGTAGTCGGAGTCGAGCACGTACTCGATCACCGTCTCCAGGTCACGGTAAGGCACCACCGGCACCAGCGGGCCGAACTGCTCCTCATGGTACACACGCATGTCGGCACTGACTGGGTAGAGCAGGGCAGGGTAGAAGAACGAGCCACGGCTCTGTCCGCCGCCTTCATTGAGTACCCGGGCGCCCTTGGCCGTGGCATCGGCGACCAGCCCATCGAGATAGTCGACCTTGCCCTGTTCCGGCAGAGGCGTCAGCGCCACGCCGGGCGTCCAAGGCATGCCCGGCTTGAGCGCGGCGAGCTTGCGCTGGAATTTGTCGAGAAATGCATCGATCACATCCTCGTGGACAAAGAGGGTTTTCAGTGCCGTGCAACGTTGGCCATTGAACGACAGCGCACCGGTCAGCGCTTCCTCGACGGCGTTGTCCAGGTCGACCTGGGGCAACACGATGCCTGGGTTCTTCGCGTCCAGGCCGAGCGCTGCGCGCAGACGGTGCGGGCGCGGGTGGAGTTTTTTCAGGTCGCTGGCGGCCTTGTGGGTGCCGATGAAGGCGAATACATCGACCTTGCCGCTGGCCATCAAGGCACTGACGGTTTCCCGGCCGCGGCCATAGATAACGTTTATGACGCCTGCCGGGAAGCTGTCACGGAAGGCCTCCAGCAGTGGCCGGATCAGCAGTACGCCGAACTTGGCCGGTTTGAACACCACGGTGTTGCCCATGATCAGGGCCGGGATCAGGGTGGTGAACGTCTCGTTCAGCGGGTAGTTGTAGGGGCCCATGCACAACGCCACACCCAACGGCGCGCGGCGGATCTGGCCGAGGGTGCCTTGTTCGAGTTCAAAGCGGCTGGAGCGCCGATCGAGGTCTTTGAGTGCGTTGATGGTGTCGACAATGTAGTCGCAGGTGCGGTCGAACTCTTTCTCCGAATCCTTGAGGTTCTTGCCGATTTCCCACATCAGCAATTTGACTACCGCCGTGCGCTGTTCGCGCATCCGCGTCAGGAACACTTCGACGTGCTGGATCCGCTCGGCAACGCGCATGGTTGGCCAGGCGCCGCGGCCTTTGTCGTAGGCCTGGACTGCCGCGTCCAGCGCGGTGAGGGCGGTGTCGGCGTCAAGCAGCGGCGCACTGCCGAGAATGACTTGCTCCTCGTGGTCACCGTGCTTGAGCCAGACCGGGCTGCGCACCGTGGCCAAGGGGCCGGGCCATTGCCTTAGCTGGCCATTCACCAGGTAGTCGCGCTGTTCCAGCGGCGGACCCAGGCGCCAGGCCTCGGGGATTTCATCGGCGGTCGGAAACAGCGAATCGAGCAGACGGTCCATGGGTACTGCACCTCACGTATTTGGCTAGGTGAAACGCTTCAGCTTGCGAGCATGCACCCGCCGCGAGAAAAACACCAGTCTGGCTCAATATTGCCAAACCTGCGCCGATAACCAGGCAATCGACCTTCGACGCGGGCCCATGAGAACAGACCCCTTTTCCTTTGATGAACCGCGACCGCCTGCGGGCGCTTTGCGTCGGACTGCCAACCGCCTGCTGCCGGTTGGTTTCGCTGTGGTCGGCATCGGTCTGTCGCTGGTCCTCGGTCGGCTCGATGTGCAGCGCAAACAGACCGAGCAGGTCGCAACCGTCGCCGCCCATCTGGCCGGCGTGCGCGGCGCGCTGGAAGCGCAGCTGCGTGCCGCCTTTGGCGAGACCGAAGGCATTGCCCAGTTGATTGCCGCCGATGGCGCGATCAGCGCCGAGCATTTTCATGGCATGGCCCGTGAAGCGCTGGCGTCGGTACCCTACATGCGCCATGTGTCACTAGCGCCGGGCGATGTCATCAGTGATGTGTATCCACTCAAGGGCAACCTGACGATCATCGGCCTGGACTACCGGCGCTTGCCAGAGCAGTTTGTAACGTTGCAGTCTGCGCGTGAACAGCAGCAACCGGTGCTCGCCGGCCCCGTGCGTCTGCACCAGGGTGGTGAGGCACTGATCTATCGGCGGCCGGTGTTCGTCAACGGCAAGCGCGGGGTGAAGTTCTATTGGGGCAATGTCTCCACCGTCGCTGATATCGACCGCCTGCTGCGCGCTGCCGGCCTCGGTCCGGAGCTTGAGATCGACGTCGCGGTGCGCAGTGCCGATGGGCGGGGCGCGGCAGACACGTTGATCTGGGGCGATGCGCGCTTGTTCGAAGCGCCACTGCTGAGCCAGACCGTGGACGTACCCGGTGGTCGCTGGCAACTGGTCGCCGCGCCGCGTGACGGCTGGCCGGCGCTGGGGCTGTTTGCCTCGCCGCTGTTCCTGTTTGCCTTGAGTTGCACAGGCCTGTTCAGCCTGTTTGTCACCCAGCTCAACCGCAGCCGCCGGCTGCTGCAGCAGCGCAATCGCGAGTTGCGCCAGTCACAGGCCCAGCTTGAGCGCCTGGCCCACTACGACACGATTACCGGCCTGCCCAACCGGGTGCTGTTTCAGCGGCAACTGGCCAGTGCTATTGACCAAGGCCATGGCCTGGCAGTGCTGATGCTCGATATCGACGGCTTCAAGCAGATCAACGATAGCCTGGGGCATGCCATGGGCGACCTGCTCTTGCAGCAGGCCACCGCGCGATTTTTGCAGGCGCTGGAGAGCCAGGATCGCGTCTGCCGGCTGGGCGGTGATGAGTTCGTGTTCATGCTGCAAGGCAGTCAGGGCCAGGTCAGCCATCAGGTGCGGGCGCTGTTGCGCTGCCTGCAGCGGCCGTTCGACCTCAATGGCAGCGCCGCGCTGGTGACCGGCAGCCTCGGCCTGGCCTGGTGCCCGCAACATGGCGAGTGCGTCGACAGCCTGCTGCGCCATGCCGACACTGCCATGTACGCGGCCAAGGAGGCCGGGCGCAACGCCTGGCGGCCCTACCTTCCGGAGATGACCGCACGCCTGCAGCAGCGCCTGGACATGCAGCGCAACCTGCGCCGAGCCCTGGAGGACAATGAATTCGAGTTGTGGTACCAGCCCAAGGTGGACTTGTTCAGTGGCCGCGTGGAGGGCGTCGAGGCGCTGTTGCGCTGGCGCGATCCGCAACAGGGCCTGGTGTCGCCTGCAGACTTCATTCCCCTCGCCGAGCGCACCGGGCTGATCATTCCCTTGGGCGAGCGCGTGCTGGAATTGGCCTGCGCGCAATTGGCCGAGTGGCGCGACGCCGATTGTCTGCCTGGGCCGATGGCAATCAACGTGGCAGCCCTGCAGATCGAACGCAGCGATTACGTCACCAGCCTGGCCCAGGCTCTGCAGTGTCATGCGCTGGCGCCGAATCTGCTGGAAGTGGAAATTACCGAGAGCCTGCTCATGGAAAGCCAGCAACAGGCCTCTGCGGTACTGGCCCAGTTGCAGGCCATGGGGGTGGCGACGGCTGTGGATGACTTCGGTACCGGCTACTCCTCGTTGGCGTATTTGCGAGCGCTGCCCATTGACCACCTGAAGATCGACCGCGCGTTCATCAAGGACTTGCCTGGAGATGACGATGCGGTGGCGGTGGCCCGGGCAATTATCGACCTGGGCCATGCGCTGGGCTTTCGCATCACTGCCGAAGGTATCGAAACCCAGGCGCAATATGACTTTTTGCGCAATGCCGGCTGCGACCAGGGCCAGGGTTACTTGATGGCCCGGCCGATGCCAGCGCAAGCCTTGCAGGCCTGGCTGGCTGGCCGCGAGGTCCGTCAGCGGCATTGGGCGCAATGAATCAGGTGTAGGCAATCGGCAGGTCGAGCAGCCTCACAGCCGGTTGCGCCAGGGCCCGTTGTCGGTAAGGGATATCCTGGTCCATACGCGTCAACCGGCGCCAGGTTTCATCAACGCTCTGCGGCAGGCCACGGGTGAATACCCGGCTCCTGAGCAACCTGCGCAGATCTCGCCGGTACGCCAAGGGCAGGCGTTGCCACACCGCCAGGCGATCGCCGCCTGCTTCATTGAGCAGCGCTTCATACTCGATGTCGGCAACCAGCAGGTCGATCCCGCTGGCCGTGTGGTACGCCTCGATTTGCGCCATCACCTGTGCACTCAGGCTATTGCTTTCCAGGTGCAGGGCTCTGCCGACCCGGGCCGGCAGGGTAGAGGCGGCAGGCAAGTGCGTGAGCGGATTGCGCGCGAAATCCAACACCAATGGATCACCCAGGCCTTGCAGGCCCTGTGGCAGGGTACTCAACCCACACTCGGTCATGTACACCGTGCTCAGCCCTGGCTGCCGGGTCAGGTTGGGGGTTTGTCCCAGTGGGCAGCCGGAAAAATCCAGCACCCGCAGGTTCACGTAGCTGTCGAACGTGGCCTGCGCCGCCGCATCCCAGCGCAGCGGGTTGCCGTCCAGGTCCAGCCATTGCAGTGCCGCGGGATCTTGCAGCAGCGGCAGCTGCTCAAAGCCGCTGCTGGAGAGCATCAGCCGATTGAGTGTGGGCAGGCGCGCGATCAGGTTGGGTGGGATCTGGCTGACGCGGGGGTTTGATGACAGACGCAGTTCATTGACGTGGCCGAGGCCGTCAGGCAGGGGCAGACTGGCCAGGTCTTCGTTGGCCAGATCCAGCCCGCCGAGGTCTAGGGCAATGATCGCGCGCCCCGCCCCAACTGGCACGATCTCGTTGCGCCGCCAGGCGTTCTCGACTCGCTGGCACACGGGTTGGCGTTGTGCACGGGTGCCAGCCCAGGCGTTGAGTTCGCGGCGCAAACTGCCTAACTGGTTTTCCAGCCGTTCTATTTCCAACTCTGGCGACAGCCGTCGACCGAGCCAGCCTGCGCGCAGCCGCTGATATTCCAGCTCCGAGGTCCGCGGAAACAGCCGCCGATAGCGCGTGGCTAACGAACTGCGCAGAAATGTCCGATCGTAACCGCGGGCCGGATCGCCGCCGCGCAGGCCGCCCTTGCCCCAGCGCGGGCGGGGCGTGTCCCACAGTTGGCGGGCCATGCCTTGTCGATCTTGCGCAACCAGCGCCAGTACCTGTGTACGCACCTCTTCAGCACTCCCGGCGCGCCACCCCAGGGCCTGCCGTTGCGCATCGGGCAAGGCGTCGACGATGGCCTGACACAGGTCTGTATCGATAGGGCCGGGTGCCGGGCGATCACCCCGATAAACTTCGTAGCCGTTCGTCGATTTGATAATGACCGCGGGCGCCTGTGCCTGACTCTCGCCGATGGCCTCCAGCACTGGCCCTTGCGGGCCGCCTGCGCGTATTTCCAGACGCAGGGTCGCTGGCCAGGCGGGCAGACGTTCAAGGCATGCTAGCAGGAGCCGCTCACTGTCCTGGCTCATCAAGTTGCCCAGCCAAACGTCCTGCAGTGCTTGAGTGAGGGGCAGCTCTGCAACGATCCGGTTGACGTCATCGAGCAGCCACGCTGGCCACTGAGCACCGTCCAGCAGTGCGGCGCGTGCTGCGGGGTCAAGTCGGCGCGTCAGGCGCGCTGCCAGAGGCGGCGTTAGTAGCGGATGCTCAGCAGCGAGTCGATCTGCCAGCGGGTCGGCTGCCTGGCTTTCCAGATAAATGCGCTGAAACGCTGTCTGCAGGTCCGGTTGTCCTGCCTCGGCCACGCCGACCCTGGCCAGGCGCTGGGCGTGCAAGCGCGACAGACTGTCCATCAGCAGCAGCGGATTTGGCTGGCTGGCCAGGTGAGCAGCAGCCAGGGCCTGCTCTGGCGTGCCGCTGACTTGCAGCGCCTGGTGCAGGTCGACATCGCTCAAAGCTGCGAAGTCGGGGTGCAGGCGGCGCGCCTGATAGGTCGGCGTCCAGGCTTGGGGCTGTTCGTGTTCCGCGCGCCAGGCACCCTCGCCGTTGTGCTCCAGTAGCGGTTGGTAGGCCTCGGGGTCAGTTGGATGGACGATGCGCCAACGGTTCAGGGTGGCATCCTGACGTAGCTGGTACAGCTGATCGTCGATACGGATGAAGCTGCGACCCTGGTGTTCGAATTGCCCGGTGAGGTTGGCTTGCAGGCCTTCAGGCAGCACGACGTCGCTGGCATAGGGTGCAAGGTCGGGGTGCCACAGTCGCTGTTCGCCAGCGGCGGTGCGAATCGGCTCAAGGCTTTCCATGAGCGAACTGTTGAACAGCCTTGGCAGCAGCTTGCCCGCCCCGTGCAACCCGCCGATCAGTGCCAGGTTCAGGCCAACCGCTTCGAGGTGGCGCAGCGCTAGCTGGCGGTCACCTACGCTCCACGCCTGGTAGCCTTCATACACCTCGTCGAGCAGTTGGTAGGCCACCACTGCGGTCATCAAGGTGCCAACGCCCGGCACGAAGAACCCGGCCAGCATCAGTGTATTCAGGCCTAGATTTTCCCATGCGGCCAGCCGGCGCTTGCGTGCCTGTTCGTCCGCGTCGGCGGTGGGCACCGCGAGCTGGCGAGCTTCGCCTTTGAGCCTGGCCAGGTAGTCCTGGTGGAGGAAGTCGAACAGGTTGTCGGCGATGGGCACCTGCACCAGGTGAAGGTCTGCACCCGCGCGTCGTGGCCAAGTTTGATCGGCAGCCGATGAACCTTGGCTGTCCAGGTTCTGTTGTAAACGGCTGAAAAATAGCCCCTGCTGGTCACGCGTGACAAACGCCATGAACGCCTTGCGCTGGGCGGGCTGCAGCAGGTCGTCGCACAGTTGCTCATGCAGCGCTGCCAGATCGCTGAACTGGCGCAGCGATAAATCGAAACCTGGCAGGTACAGGAGCAGGCCCGCCTCGTCGAGGTCGAGTATGAGCGCTTCATGAAGGGTGATGCCGAACAGGCTCAATTGGCTGCACGCCAGACTTGTCGGTTCGGTTATCAAGGCGTGTACCTTGTCCACGGCGATGCCGTCGAGCTGATGGCGGAGCAAGGCCAGGTCTGCCGCGAGGCGCAGTTGATCTTGCAGAACCGCTTGTGCCTGTTGCTTCACCGGTGGCGGTGCGAACAGCGCGGTGAGGTGGTCTTGATAACGCTGACCGATATTCAGTACCCGGCAACTGTGGGCGAAGTCTGCAGGCGCGAGTGGCAAAGGCTTGATTGTGTAGTGCTCGGAGTCGAGCGCGATGTCCACCAGCGTTTCGCTGTCTCCCAGGGTGGTCTTGCCGATGACCACCGTCTTTTCGATGTGCGCGTCGCCGGCCAGCGCGAGCGCACTGTCTGGACTGAATTCAACGGCGGGGTCGAAGTTATGCAGGGCAGCTTCAAGCAGGCTGCGGCGCTCATGATGGTTGACGTAGGTACCCCAGGTGTACACCGGGTGGATGTGGATCAGCTCAGTGCTGCGGGGCGGGGCGGACAGCTGATGCTCGTCCAGCAGCCATTGCGCCAAGCGTGGCTCGGCGAATTCGGCGATGCCTTGCAAGCCACGTAGCGAGCGCGCCAGTGCTTGCTGCGAGCGGTCCAGCCGCGCTTGGCTGGCGTAGACCGCTTCGCGCAGATGCGGTGCGGCATTGGCGAACCACGCCGCTGGCGTGGTTGGCAGATGCTGAGCGGGAAGCACGGCCGCGTGCAAGGACTGCCACTGTTCAACCGAAGCGTGCTGGCTCCAGTTGGGCAAAAGGCGTTGCAGCAGGTGTTGATGCGGGTTTTCGTGGTCTATGTTTGACATTGTCAAAGCTCCATTCAGGGGGCCCTGAGCAAATGCCATATCCGCCGCTTGCCGGTGGTAGATAGGTGTCGCGTGATCGCACTACACCAGGCGCAAACGCCACTTAACGATGCAACGCAGAGCACCTCTGTCCAATTAATCCGTAATTATTCAAATAACGGTTTTGCGAGAAATTTGACGTCATAAAATCTCTATCCGATGCTGTCAAAATGCCGCTTGCAAAGGCGTGCCCTTGCATCTTTAATTGTTACCAAATGTGAGGGTGAAGGCGCTGGCCATGATGTTATATACATCAAGGGTTTAAGCGCGAATTGTAGGGTCTCACCATTATCTTTTTCTGATCTGCCCCATAGACAATTTCAAAGGATGTCGGTGAAGAAATGAAAGAGAAGTT
This sequence comes from Pseudomonas sp. BP8, assembly GCF_017875955.1. Taxonomy (GTDB): domain Bacteria; phylum Pseudomonadota; class Gammaproteobacteria; order Pseudomonadales; family Pseudomonadaceae; genus Aquipseudomonas. The sequence continues at coordinate 3,328,166 of NZ_JAGINK010000001.1, forward strand.
GGCGGTTGTCGCTCGAAAATTCATCTCTCCCTCAGCGCGTTACGAGATGCGACTTGTTTCAAGCAAATTACGCGAATTGCTTGGGCGTGCCTGCTTCTGGCGCTGGGAAGTCACCCGGTTTCGGCTCAAGAAGGCTAGCCCGTACGAAATTCTCTACATCGGCCGCAAGCAGCAGCGGGAGATGGCCAAGCTACTGATCGGTGGCAAGGGGCAGGGTAATGCCGTGGAGGCCGAGCAGGCAGCGCAGCCTGCAACCTCGAACCATGTGGTGGTGGTCAGCGAAATGCCCACTACCGGTGCCTTGAATGTGCCGCACTACCTCAGTGCCGTGGTGCCGCTGGGGCGCACCCTTGATGAGATCACGGCGCGCTACGACAGCGAGTTACGCCGCAGTATTCGCAAGAATCGGCCGCTCTACAGCATGCGCCAGACCCTGTCGGATGAAGAGATCGCCATGGCCGACACGCAGTTTCTACGGCCCTATGCGACCGCCAGGCAGGGCATCCACGCGGCGCAGATCGAGACTGATGAAGTGTTCCGGATCGCCAAGGGGGTCGGGCGGCTCGACCTGATCAGTCTGAACGGCGAGGTAGTCGCCTGCCATCTGGGGTGCGAGTTGACGCGGGCCGGCAAGCGCTACTGGAGCACACTGCGCTTTGGCTACTGCGAGGCGGTTTTTTCAGACGCGAAAAAGCTCCGTGAAGTTAACTCGATTACCACCTTCATGGCACTTGAATGGGCGCTGGAGCAGGGGTTTGATTATTACGACATCGGCTTGTGCCTGGCGCGGCCTGATGATGGCCTGCTGAAGTGGAAAAGAAGACGCGGTGGCGATGTCGACGTCATGGGTAATCACGCCTGTATGTTTGTTCGGTTGCCCAAGACCGGCACGGCTTCGTTTCTTTGGGAAACACCCCTGTTCGCCGTGGAAGACAACAAGTTGACACTTCATTTGGGTGTGCCTGAAGGCGCCAGCGATGAGGAAGTTGCCAGTCGTTATCATGAAATGGTGTTTGGCGGGCTGCACAAGATCTATTTGTATGGCGCCACGCATTCGGCCGAAGGTTTCCTGGAAACCCTGCGCAGTCGCTACGCCAATTTCCAGCCCCCTCCCAAGATGGAGCGGGTATTGACCAGTTGAAGGACTCGCCAAGGCAGGCAGGGAGGGGGCGCCGTGCGCCCGATTAACCACCGTGACACCCTGGGAGAACGCTTGATGGGCAGCATCTCGAACTTTAGCCCGGCACCTGCCGCCAATCGAACCAAGTGGACCCTTGCCGCTTACCTGTACATGGCAAGGAAGCGCCTTGGGCTGACGGCAGAGATCAATCTGAAAAGCCTGGCGACGAAAAGCTGGGATATTGCTCCGGGGGAAACGACGGTTTCGCCGTCCGCTTTCTATTTGCCCAACCAGTTGGAGCGGGTGACCGGTTGGGAGGCGAAGCGGTTTTTTCCCTACGTGCATCCTGCGCGCACCATGGAAGGTGGGCTGACGGTGCAGCACGGACCTACCCGTGGCTACCTGATCAAGGATGTCTGGCTCATTGACGGCGTACTGTACAAGGACAATGCCAGCCTCTGGTTGGCGTTGAAGTCAACCAACCTGCCGCGGATCATCGTTGACCAGGAAATTCAGCGGGCGGCGGTGTATTGCACGCAAAACGGCAATTCATGGTTTGGTACCTGGTTGATGGAAGACTGCGTCACCTATGCATTGGCCGCCAATGAAGGTGTACCGGTTACGACCGCGCCGTCAGCCAAGTTCCCGCTGTTTTCCCAAGCCCCCGCTTATGAAGACTGGCTGGGGATGAAGCCGCTGCGTATGCGTACAGCGTTTTTTCGCGAGGTGGTGGTGTTCGACGACCTCAGTAATAACCGCAGTCGTCATTTGCGCTACAGCGCCATGGGTGAAAAATTGCTGTCGCACGTCCAGTACGATACGCACCCTGGCGTGTTCATCCTGCGTGGCGGCGATGGCGACCTGCGTTTCTTGCGCAATGAGCTGGCCGTTGCCGAGCACTTGCGCACGCACCGTGGCTTTCGCGTGGTCAATCCGCTGAAGACCGATGTGCCCAGTATCATCGCCGCCTGCGCCGGGGCGAAAGTAGTGATCGGCGTCGAGGGCAGCCAGTTGGTGCATGGCGTCAATGTATTGCAGCCTGGCGGGTCGTTGTTGACCTTGCAGCCGCCTAACCGTTTTGTCAGTTACTTCAAATATCTCACCGATCGTGACCAGCAGAACTTTGGTTTTGTTGTGGGCACACCGGACGGGGACGGCTTTACCATCGACATCGATGAGGTTGAGCGCACCTTGGATATGTTTCCCGGTTAGCGTAGCGATCAACACTTTCTACCCACCGTATTTATGGCCTCTTCGCGAGGCCTGTCGTTTTTAGGCTTATCTATGGGCGTCCGTGCGGTCCTCTTCGCGGGACAAGCCCGCTCCTGCAGGGTTGAGTCAAGTCAACGCGATAGCGTTGGTTGCATGAGGGTGGGCTGCCCTGCGATTGACTCGATACAAAAGGCGTCAATACAGCCCGCAAAGACCAATCATTGGCATTAGGCTTCTCGTCAGTGAAACACTTCAGTCCCGCAGTTCACTGAAAATCGTAGTGATGACGGCCCTTGGTGGATCCAAGTCAGAGCTGCACGTTAGCCGGAAATATAGACTTTAGGCAGACAATTGAGTGTTTTAGCCTAATTTTTGGCTAAGGAAAACCACTGCAGAATCGACCTGTCGGTATTTTGACGTAAAGACTGTCTGCCGATTGATTTATATTATGGTGTCGGATCGTTGACGTAATATCAATGTGCCCATAAGCTCACTTCAACAGCGATGATTCACCCCCCAGCCACCGTGTTTATCCTCTTTCCAGGAGGGATCCATGCGCACGACTTTGTTTATAAAATCCATCTTCTTGTTGGTACTATTGAGTGGTGCGGCGCGCGCGGCTGATTCGTATATGAGCCAGGCGAGTGTTATTCCTCTGGCGACGGCCGGTTGGCTGTTTGCATTTGCGGTGATTGGTTTTATTGCGGTCGCCAACAGACGAAAAATATAAGCGTTTTGTTTTAACGTTTTGAGTGTGCGGGGTGTTGTTTAACAGGTAATAAAAGTTGTGGTTCTGACGGTAAATTGACGCTAGGAAGTTGATGCTATGTCTTACCCGCAGCCCGCAGCTTGTTAATTCCCCAAGCGTTGCTATATTCCACTGGCTACCGGCCTCCAGGAATGTCGAGGCCATCGCAGCGGTTGTACCGCAGCGAGTGGAGCGAGAGGTTGTCTGCTGTTCTCATTCAGTGCTCTTAGCACGGCTAGATGCCGGAGGGACCCTCATGGTGCGTTTGATATGTTCTGTGGTCTGCGTGCTCGTGATGTGGTCGACTGCCAGCACGGCGGATGAAAAGGGTGCGGCCTACGTGCTCAGCCCAGGTGACGTAGTCATGGTTTCAGTCTGGCAGGAAGAAAGCCTGCGTCAGGAAACCACCGTACTTCCCGATGGCAGTATTACCTTCCCGCTGGCAGGGCGTATTGATGTAGCCGGGCTCGATGTCACGGCTGTTGCGCAAAAAATCGCCAGCAAACTCGAAAAATACCTGTCTGAGCCTAACGTCAGCGTGGTTGTCACCAGCATTGCTGGCAACCTGGTCTACGTGCAGGGCAAAGTGATCAAACCGGGACCGGTACTCATGGCAGGGCCCACGGCGGTGCTGCAGGCGTTGAGCATGTCTGGCGGCCTGGACAAATTCGCCGATGAAAATGCCATCAAGGTGGTGCGGCGCAGCGGCGACACGCAAAGGATATTGCCAGTGCGCTACAAGGATTTGGTGTCAGGACGTGACATGTCTACCAATATCCAACTGCAGGCCGGCGATACGCTGGTCGTACCTTGAGCGCGCCTGACGTTTTCAGACCGATCATGCCTCTTCTTCGAAACACCGGTGTTGCCACGGCAATCCTGATCTTGCCGTACCCGGGTGCGGCCCAGGCAGCCATCTGGCTGTCTTCGGTGGAGGTGCCGACCACGGTCGAGTATGACAGCAACCCGTTGCTGTTGACGTCGGACGAGAAGAGCGTGGTGCGTACCATCATCGCCCCCGAGTACAGCCTTGTCGGGACCTACGGTCGCGATGAGTTACGCTTTGGTCTCGGCCTGCATGTGCTGCGTTCATCCGACACGAATATCGTCTCCGATCGTGAGGATCCCAACCTGAGCCTGGGCTGGCAGCGCCAGACCGAAACCGGTGGTTATGGTCTGCTGGCCAAGTATGTCGAAAGCTCGACGCTCTCCGGCGAAGTGCTGGAAACCGGCGTGGTCACTACCGACGGCACGCAGAAGCTTTATACGCTCGCAGGCAACTGGAGCAGCGCGCTTACTGAACGCACCACCCTGGCCAATGAAACCAGCTACAACCGCGCCCGCTATGACATCGACACGCTGACCGGCTATGACGAACTGGCAAGCGTCGTGACCCTGACCTACGCCTGGAGTGAGCGCACCCAACTGTTCACCGGCATCACCGCCCGGCGTTATGAGCCCGATGACGACAGTACCTTGTCTTCGCTTAACAGCTACGCGCCCACCGTCGGGGTGAAGTACCAGTTCTCCGAGCGACTCCAAGGGGTCGCGAACCTGGGCGTCAACCATGTATCCGGCTCACAGGGCGGGCGCCGCGGTGAAGGTGGGGTGTCGCTGGAGTACACCGGTGATCGTGCCGATGCGCGGCTGAGCGCTGAACGCAGTACGGTGGCCAGCGCCGAGGGCGGCTTCGTTGAAATTGACGCGGTGAGTGGTACCTGGAGTTATGCAGTAAACGAACTCACGCGTGTCGGCGTCGAGGCTTCGTGGCAAGACAGTAAAGGACAGACCCCGAATACCCTGCAGACCTACAGTGTCTGGGCTCGTCGAGACTTGTCGCCTGTTTGCGATGTGCGCCTATCGTTGATGTACCGGGAGCGCCAGCGAGATGGCTTGCCGGATGCGACCGGTACGATTGTCGGCATGACCCTGACCTATAGATTTCCCGACCTCTGAACTTCGGATTGGTGGCCTCTATGAAGTCTGAATACGAGCTGTCCTTCAACGATTACATCGCCATCATCAAGGATCGGGCAGTGCTGCTGGGGGTGACCATGGCGGTCATTCTTGCAGTGACTGTGGCGGTTGCGGTCAGCGTCCCGGCGCTATACCAGTCGACGGGGACCATCCTGGTAGAGTCGCAGCAGATTTCTCCAGAGCTGGTCTCGGCCAACAACAACAGCTTTGCCGATGAGCGTATCGAGGTGATTCGCCAACGCGTCATGACCCGCGAGAACCTGCTGCGGATCATCGACAAATACAGCCTCTTCACGGACAAGGGCAGGCAGTTCAGCGAGTCGGAAAAAATCGACCAGATGCGCAGTGCGATCGTCGTCAATACCCTCAGTACCTTCGTCAAGGGCCGCGGCGAAACCACGGTGGCCTTCAGCGTGTCGTTCGAGCACCGGCGCCCGGAAGTGGCCAAGGAGGTCGCCAGTGAACTGGTGACGTTGTTCCTCAACGAGAACGTCAAGCAACGCACCGAGCGGGCCAGTGAAACCACCGAGTTTCTGACCCAGGAGGCGAATAAACTCGGCGTCGAGCTGGCCAGCCTGGAAAACCAGCTGGCCGACTTCAAGCAGTCGAACGGCAACGCCCTGCCGGAGAACCAGGGGTTGCGCATGAGCATGCTGTCGCGCGCCGAGCTTGAGTTCAGGGAAGTCGACCGTGATTACAAAAGCGCCCAGGAAGAACTGCGCTACCTGGAGCTTGAACTGTCGGCGGCCAATGCCGGCCTGGGCCTGAAGGCTGACGGCCAGCGCGTCGCCGCTGCCGACAAACCGATGGATCTGCCCAGCCTCAAAGCCGAATACGCCCGCTTGATGACCAAGTACACAGCAGCGCACCCGGACGTGGTGGCGGTCAAGCGCAAGATCGACGCACTCGAAGCCACTGGCGGTCGCCGTGTCGCCGCTTCGTCCGAAAGCCTGGATGTCGCCCGAGTGCGAACCAAGATTGGCGCAGTACAGTCGCGCATCGTTTCGTTGGCGGAGCAAAAACGCGAGCTGGTGAAGAAGATGGAAGGCTACGAGGCGGAGATCCTCGCCGCGCCGCAAGTGGAGCGTGGCCTCGTCACGCTGATGCGCGACCACGACAACGCCCGCAAGAAATACGAGGAAATCCGCGCCAAGGAGATGGGCGCGAAAATTACCGAGACCCTCGAGCAGGAAAACAAGGCCGAACGCTTTGTTCTGCTGGAACCGCCATTGATGCCCGAGAAACCAGTCAAACCCAACCGCAAGAAAATTGCCGCACTGGGCCTGGTTCTGGCGCCGGTCGGTGGCGGTGCGCTGGTGATGCTGCTGGAGATGCTCAATCAGCGCGTACGCGGGGTCGGCGCGCTGGAGAGTGTGCTGGGGCGCCGTGTGCTGGTCGCCGTACCGTTTATCTCGACCCAGGCGGAGATGGCGCGGCGCAAACGCTGGCGGGTGTTGATGGTGATCGCCGGTTTGCTCCTGGTGGCTATCCTGTTGGTGATGGTCCACGTGTTCTACATGCCGTTGGACCTTCTGCTATTTAAAGCTATGGCTCGGTTTGAATAGGGAACGCAGCGATGGACAGACGTACGCCGACTATTGGTAAGAACATTCATCCCGTTACCTCCGCAGCGGCGGACGCAGGCCCAGCGCCTTCGCTCGAGCACACGGAGGCGTTGGGCCAGTTCGATTACATCAATACCAAGGTGGTGCCCCTGCGCGCAGAGCACCTCGAGCGTCATCGAATCGTGGCCTACAACAAGAACTCGAACATGAGTTGGGCGTTCGACCTGTTGCGCACTCAGGTCCTGCAGACCATGGAGGAGAACGGCTGGCGTACCTTGGCGATTACTTCACCAACGCCTGAGGCGGGCAAGACGGTGCTGGCGATCAACCTGGCCATGAGCATCGCTCACCACACGACCAAGACGGCCTTGCTGGTGGACTTTGACCTGCGTCGGCCGCGGGTCGGCAGTAGCCTCGGTTTGCCCATGGACAAGGCGCTCAACGAACTGTTGCGCAATGAAGCCGGGCTGGAAGACGTGTTGGTCAATCCGACGCTGCCGCGCTTTGTCGTACTGCCGACCCGAGAGCCCATCCCGCTGTCGACCGAGATGCTGTCCTCGCCCAAGGTGAGCAACCTGATCAGCGACCTGCGTGAACGTTATGACTCGCGCATCTGTATTTTCGATCTGCCGCCCTTGCTCAGCTCAGATGACGCCATCACCGTATTGCCCAAGTTCGACTGTGTCCTGTTAGTGGTGGCGAACGGCGTGAACAGCAAGAAAGAAATCGAGGATTGCCTTTATCACTTGGCAACGGCCAACCTGATCGGGGCTGTATTGAACAAAGCAGAGCAGAAAAACCGCTCGTACTACTGAGCGGTCGTCTGCTGGTCAAGCATCTGCACTACCCTTGGCAGTCACTGCCAGGGGTATTGTTGTTCCCAGTTCCAGGCATGGCTGACAATCTGTTCGAGGGAAGCGAATTGCGCTTGCCAGCCAAGCAACGCCTTGGCCTTGCTGGCATCGGCCACCAGCCGTGGTGGGTCACCTGCGCGGCGTGGCGCTTCACTGAGGGTGATCTCGCGTCCGGTTACCAAGCGAGCAGTATCAATCACCTGCTGCACCGAAAAGCCCTGGCCGTTGCCAAGGTTGCACGCGGTACTGGCACCGCCCGCCAGCAGATAGTCGACCGCCAAGGCATGCGCCGAGACCAGGTCGGCGACGTGCACATAGTCGCGAATGCAGGTGCCGTCGGGCGTGGGGTAGTCACGACCGAACACCGTCACTGTCGAACGCCGGCCTGCGGCAGCCTGCAGGATCAGCGGGATCAGATGGGTTTCTGGCTCATGGCATTCGCCCAGCATGCCGTCAGGGTCAGCGCCTGCGGCATTGAAGTAGCGCAAGCACACGGACTTCAGGCCATAGGCACGGTCGAAATCTTCCAGCATCTGCTCGACCATCCATTTGCTGCGGCCATAGGGATTGATCGGCGACTTGCGGTGCTCTTCATCGATCGGCACCTGTAGCGGATCACCGTAGACGGCGGCGGTGGAGGAGAAGATCAAGGTGCGAATCCCGGCGCGGATCATCGCCTGGAGCAACGTCAGGGTCGCTGCGACGTTGTTCTGGTAGTACTTGCCGGGGTCACTCACCGACTCGCCCACTTGGATGAACGAGGCGAAATGAAACACCGCATCGAAGTGATACTCGGCAAACAGTGCATCCAGGGCGGGCCCGTTGGCAATGTCCAGGTCGACCCATTGGATACCTGAGCGGGTAGCTGCAGTGTCTGCAACCAGCACTTGGTGACCCGCGCTCAACAGATGCTTGACCATATGTGAGCCTATGTAGCCTGCGCCGCCGACAACTAGAAACTTCATCCACTTCTCCTGGAATCTGTTGTTGTACAGTCGCAGCGATGCGAGCCTGCGCATTGTCCTTGAAAGACAGGTGAAAACGACCAGCTGATGGGTAGGTGAACGGACGCGGGGACAGGGATCTGATAAGAGGGTAGATGGCGAAATGCCCCCTATCAAGGCGGCGGTACTGGCAACAGGTACTGCTACTTCAAGAACAACCAATTGGACATGTGCTTGCCGTCCAGGGTGATGGTGTATCGCCCATCCTGATAGGTAGCGGGCAACGCTTTCGCCGGCCCGTGGGCGCTGTGACTGAACACCTTCAAGCCCGGTGCCGCCTTGATGATCAACGTCCCTTCGAGGGGCTCGACGTAAAACGGCGTCATGTCGTCCGGCCGCGGAACAGCGCGGGTGCCGAGTGACACCAACAGCTCACGTGACTGGCTGAACGGCTTGGCATCCAGGCTCTGCACCACGACACTGGCGTACGCCGTTTTCACCTGCAGCTGGATGTCCGCAAGGCTGATCGAGCGGCCACCCAGCCAGCCGGTGGCGGCCTGGGTCAGCGGCGTATCAATGGTGTACAGCCCTTGTTGCCAGTTGCGCCTGATCTCTGCACTATCAGACACCGACTCGTCGGCATTGGCGTCGAGCAGGGACTGCTCAGGGTCGTGCAGCACCTGCGCGCCCTCAGCAATGACGCTGGGTTGCAACCAGGGCAATGACGTGGTCGCCGGCATGGCGATTTGCAGTTTGCCTTTCTCCATCGCCGTGCGCAGCAGCGCCGAGTTGTTCGGCGTGATGGCACGGCCGAACAACATTTCGGCTGTCGGCGCGAATACGTAACGGGTCTGCGCCTCATGCACATCGGCACGGCGATAGAGCAGGGCGGCTGCAGGCAGGGTGGCGATCAGCGCCGGGTCGTTGTAGGCGTGCCAGTTGTCCGCCCTTATCCAGGCGCTGTTGAAGGCCTGCTGGCTGTAGGCGTAGTGCATCATCGCATCCCAGCCCTGATAGCTGGCGGTGCCGGCGATATACAGGGGCAGTGAGTGGCGATCGGGGGTGGGGAAGGGTTGTGCATTCCATTCGGTCACCGTCATCGGCTTGCCGACCACCTGCGCGGCGCCCAACCAGTTGATCAGGCCATCGCTGGTCAAGGGATTTCTCTCCAGCTGGCCGCTGCCACCGTAACTGTGCGTATCGATCAGATCACCGGCAGTCAGTGCCGGTAGCGACGTCAGGCTGTTGAGGCCCCAGGTACTGGTAGTCACGATCGGCGCCTTGAGGCCCAGGCCGCGCAGAAACTCGATCATGTCTGCGTTGAAACTGCGCTCCAGATCGTTGAGAAACAGCTTCGACGGGCCTTGTTCCCACGCACGCCAGGTCTGCTCTGCGGGCAGGTCATGTCGCAAAGCGAAGGCCTTGGCAGCGTCCATGTACAGCTGGCTGTGCCTGGGGACATTCTTGTCGGGTAGCAAGACGTTGCCAAAGTGCTGGGTAATGTCGTTTTCGTTGGTCAGCAATACGGCGGCAATCGCCGGATCATCCTTGTAGGTCAGCCCGGTGTAGGCGTTGACGTGGGTCAGGTACTGCTCGGCAAAGCGCTTCATTGCTTGTTGAATGGTGACGTTGACGTAGCCGTAGCCCTTGAGGCCGGCGCGGTCTTCACCCTTTGCCAACTCGTCGAAGGCATAGATGTTGTCGTTGGCCATCAGGGCGCGCTCTACGTGCAGGTCGAGCCAGACGTAGATACCCTCGTCCTTGAGGCACTTGATCCACCAGTCGATCTTGCGCAACGACTCGGCACTGAGCTGTTGGGTGTCACCGAGCGTGTTGCCGTCGCCAAAGATGTTCGGGCTTACCCAGGGCGAGTCGTGATGATGCAGGCGAACCAGGTTGAAACCCAGCGCTGACAAGCGCTTGGCCTGCTGCTTGATCGCATCGTCGCTGGTATTGAAGATCGCATAGGCCGACAGGTTGGTGCCCCAGAAGCGTGCGGGCGTGTTGTCGGCAAACATCAGCTGTTCACCAACCGCCTTGACGAACCCGCGCTTGCCGGCCGGTTTTTCGTCGTTATTGAGAAACGACAGGTCGACCGGTGAGGTGCGCCAGTCGAGCTGGTCGTCAGGCCAGCGGCTGGGGTCGGCCAAGCCGAAGCGTTCACTTGGCGTCGGCGCGAGGGCGATATCACCGGTTACATTGAGCACAGCCTTGACCTGCTGCCTGCCCGGCAGGATCGGGTTTGTGTAGAAGAATGCGCGCAGCTCGCTGGTATCCCCACGTTCAAAAAATACCCGTGCCAAGGGCGGCTCGAAGCGCATCTCGAGACGCCGGCCCTTGGCGCTGCTGCCCCAGGACCAACCGCGGTTGTCGGGCAGTAGTACCGGGGCGCCCATTTCTCCAGCGATCAAGCCAGGATCAAAGTTGAATACCAGGCCGCCGCCGATGACGTTGCGCTGTGCGCTGTGGGCGTCCAGGTCGAAGGTCCAGCTGAGCGTTTGTGGCTGATTTTTGTGGATGGCTGCGCTCAGGTCGAAATCCAGGTCCTTGTTCTTGCCGACGAGGCTGTAGTCGTAGGGCGCATTGATCTTGAACTGCGTGTAGAAGCCGGTCCAACGCCAGTCTGCCCCCCAGAAGTCAAACCTTGAGGCCATTCCCAGCCCACCGCCGCGGGTCATGCTGGGCAGGCCGTTTTCCTCATTGACGCTGACGCTCCAGTCTGATGTCCAGGCCGTCAGCGGTATTAGCACCAGGCCTAACAATGCCGAAGCCCGCAGCAACGGGCGCAGGGAAGTTGAAGTCATGGCATTACCTGGATTGGAGGCTGGAAGGAGGCATTTCGGCAGCCTGAGTTAGCCTGAGCCTGCGCGCCATCTGGATATAGGCCACGCCTAACCCACCTACCGACCAGTAGACGATCGGGATGACCGTGATGCTACTGACGGTAAAGATAATCAGCATGATCCCCAGCAGGGTGGCGAGCAGCGCCCGTCCGAGCAGGCGATGCTCGCTGTCGTGGTCAGGAAACACGCGCATGGCCCTGCGAATCCCCAGCAGCACGCTGACGAAAAAGCCCACGAACAAGGCCAGCCCGACCAGGCCGATGCGCAGGGCCAAACTGACGTAGGTATTGACGATGTCGATGATCCCTTCACCTTGAATCATCGATTGCATCTCAGGGGTGTTGCGAAAATCGAACGAGCCGAACAAGGGGTTGCGCTGGATGACGATCCACGAGTTATCCAGCAGGCGCTCGCGGTAGGTGATGTTTTCGTTTTCGACGTTGCCAATGAATGGCAGCAAGTCGAGTACTTTCTGCCCACCGGGCACCACGGTGAGCAGCGGCAGGGCCAGTACCCCGGCCAGCGCCAGAATGCTCAGGCGCTTGACCGCGCCCCGGCCGCAAGCGACAAACACCGCGATGATCACGGCAGCGCCGATCCACGGGCCACGCGACAGCGGTGCAATCAGCCCGGCTGCCAGGAGCAGGGCGCCCAGGTAGCGATACAGGCTGCTGCGTACGTAGTGCTGGAGGAACAGATACAGGCCAATGGCAACGCTGATCACGTACCCCAGCGCAATCGCTTGGCCGGTCGTCGCGCTGGCGCGTAACGAGCCGCCGCGGCTGAGGTAGCTGGACATGCTCCACTGCACGCCCATGGCGTCGAGCAGAGCGTTGTACAACAGCCAATGACGGACGAACTCCGCCACGCCAACAAGCGCCAGGACGAAAGCGGCGAGGACGAAGGCAAGCAGCGCGTCCTTGAAGTCGTTGAGGTCTTTGAGCGCGCGGCTGGCAACGTAATACGGCAGGAAAACATCCAGATAAAGGTACAGCGCCTGGCGCAAGGTGTCGGTAAGGGTGGTCTCGCGCAGGTACAGCAGGCCCATCAGCAGCACGCCGGCAGCCAGCAGTTTGTCGGGCCAGGTGCGCCCGAAGGGCCGGGTATCCTCCTGTTTGCTCAGCGCCAGCGCTGCGGGCAGCAGAACGCACAGCGACAACAGGCGGATATGGTTGATATCGATCAGGTAATTGACTACGCCAAAGCCCGGTATCTGCACCGACGCGGGAGGGATCACGAACAACAGCATGAAGTACAACGCCATCACATTGCGTTCTCGCCGTTGGGCGATGAACATGATGATTGCCGCCACCGCCGCGTAGACCCAGAAGCTGTGCGAAAAAAACGCTACCAGGGTCAACAGCAACCACAAGTTGCGCCGCCGCTTGAAATCACGTTCAGGGATCAGGTCGAGTGCCGGTTGCCGGGCAATGGCAAAAACCACGCCAGCCAGGAAGAGGATGACGATCAGTGCGCGAAAATGTTCTGGCATTGGCTATGGCACCTGTCCCTTGGTTGACGAAGGCTCGCATCATGGCTAATTGAAACTATAGTGACTTCTAGCCATTCAGTCAGAGATTGAAGTCATGCCGTCGATTGATGTGACTACTCCTGTGAGTTTGCGCAGCCGTGCCATCTGGGCAGGCGCATGGAACATAGTCTCGCTGGTGGCTTCGCAAGGGATGCGGCTGGGTGGCAACCTGATAATGGCCCGGTTGCTGCTGCCGGAAATGTTCGGTGTGATGATCATCGCCAGCACTGTTTCCGTGCTATTGCACCTGCTCTCCGATGTCGGCCTGCGACAGAACATCATCCAGAGCTCGCGCGGCGACGATCCGCTGTTTCTCAATACCGCCTGGACCGTGCAGATCGTGCGCGGCTTCATCCTCTTCGGGTTGACCCTGCTGCTCGCCTTGGGCGCCTGGTTGGCCCAGCTCGCCAACCTGTGGCCGGCCGACTCCACCTATGCTGCGCCGATCCTGCCCTGGGTACTGGCGGTGACGGCCTTGTCGGCGATCATCGGTGGCTTTCAATCGACCAAGATAGATGTCGCTGTACGAACTTTCCAACAAAAGCGGGTGGTACTGATCGAGCTGGCGTCGCAGTTGACGGGGTTGATCACGATGCTGGTCATTGGCTACTTGACCCGCTCGATCTGGTCATTGGTGATCGCCGGACTGGTCTCGGCACTGACCAGCACCGTACTTGGCCATGTGGCATTGCAAGGGCCGCGCTGTCGCCTGCAGTGGGACCGTACCGTGCTGCAGGAGATGACCGTGTTTGGCCGCTGGATCCTGCTGTCGTCGATGGTCGGCGTGCTGGCCATGTATGGCGACCGAATCTGGTTCGGCGCAAGCATGACTGCGGCGCAACTGGGCGTGTACTCGATTGCCGTGCTGATCCTCGGGGCGCTGCAGCTCGGTTTGCTCAGGTTGAGCGGTTCGGTGGCATTGCCGGCATTCAGCGAAGCTGCCCGGGAGGGCGACACGGCGCGGTTGAAGGCGCTGTATTACCGTTTCAAGCTGGTGGTGGACCTGATCATGCTGTTTGCCTGCGGCGTGCTGCTGACCGCCAGCCCACTGCTGATCGGCTGGATGTATGACGAGCGATATGCGGGCGCCGGCTCCATGCTGGCTATTCTGTCGTTGTCGTTCTTCACGATGCGCTACACCGTTTCGCACCAGATGTGGATCGCCCTCGGCCTGACCAAGTACCAGGCAATCGACAATATTATCCGGCTGGTTTCCCTGTGGGGGTTGTTGCCGCTGTTGCTGGCCATTGGCGGGGTCGAATATGCGATCTGGGGGGTCGCTTTGCATACGTTGCCAACGCTGGTGCTGATCATCTACGTCAATTGCAAGCTGGACATGTTCAGCCTCAAGCGCGAGTTGCTGGTGTTGCCGATGATGGCGGTCGGTGCACTCTGTGGCGCCGGTGCCACGCGCTTTTTCAACTGGCTTTGAAGGCTTCTCGGCACGCTCATTGCTGCTGCAAATAGTTGTACACAGTGGAGTGGGGCAACAACTGAGACTCTAATAATTCATATGGCATAGGTCTTGCGATCATGGGGAAGCTTCAGTTCTGTAGTCCGTTGCTGGGTCGTAGAGGCTTTCTGCGCAGTTGCGTCGTGTTGGGCGTTGGTGGGGCGGTGTTCGGGGTCGCTGCGAACGTTGCACGCAAGCCTGCCGCCGCGTCGGGGTTTGTCGTCATCAACGGCTGGGTGTTGCCTGCCCAGTACTTCAAGGACGGGCACGCATGATCAAGGACTATCAGGCAGAGAAAGCGCTGCGCGACGATTATGATTTTTGCATCATCGGTGCCGGCCCGGCCGGCATCACCCTGGCCTTGCGCCTGGCAGGTGCCGGCTGGCGCGTGGTGCTGCTGGAGGGCGGCGGGCACGAGTACTCGGTGCAGTCGCAGGCGTTCTACGCGTGCACCTCGACCGGTCTTGAGCTTTACCCCGACGAAACCCGCCTACGCTTTCTGGGTGGCACCTCCAATCATTGGGCGGGGCGCTGTCGACCGTTTGTCGCTTCCGATTTCGCCGTGTCGCCGCCTGGCAACATGCCTGGCTGGCCCATCCCCTATGCCGAGGTCGAGCGCTATCTGCCGGCCGCCATGGACATTGTCGACCTCCCGCAAGGCGCAGATTTCCAGGCGATGAACGCAAGCCTGGGCGGCGAAGATTTCGAAGCTGACCGCTTCCTGCTCAGCCCGCCGACGCGCTTTGCCCAGAAATACGCTGCAGCGCTCAAAGAAACGCCGGGACTGGATGTATTCATCAACTGCAACTGCGTCGATCTTGACTTCGATCAGGGTACCGGCCGCTTGGCTGCAGTGCTCGTGTCTGACTACAACCTGCAGCGTGAACGCCTGGTGGCGGGGCACTTCGTGCTGGCAACCGGGGCGATCGAGAATGCCCGGCAACTGCTCAATAGCGAATCGCTGCGCAGCGCCGGCGTGGTGACACCCGACGGCATGGTTGGGCGTTGCTTCATGGAGCACATGAATGTCGACATGGGCACCTTCATCCTCGCCCAAGGGCAGGACGCCGAGCCTCACCAGTACTACACCAGCGATGCCTTTGTGGCTGAGTATCACGCCGGTAAAGGCAACGTCTCGACGTCATTGCTGGCGGACGTCCAGACCTACGGCAGGACCGCCGAGGTCAAGCATTTTCTGGAGAACCTGGCCTGTGAAATGGGTGTGGCCAGCAAAATCGAGTTCATTGCCAAGTTCAGTTGCCCGGGTGACGGCGTCATCAGCACCATGATCGAGCAGTTGCCCAACCGCCAAAGCCGGATCACCCTGCGCGACGAAAAAGACGCACTCGGTGTGGCCAAGGTCAACGTCAACTGGGTGGTCAGCGATGACGACCGACACACCATCAAGTGCATCGGTGGCGAGTTGGCCAAGCAGTTCGCCGAGCACGGGGTGGGCTTCGTCAAGCTCAACGAGTTTGTCTACGACGGCACCCAGGCCTTGAAGATGACACCGCATGCGCACCATATGGGCACCACGCGCATGGCCTCTTCGCCTGAGTTCGGCGTTGTCGATAGCAACTGCAAGGTATTTGGTACCGACAATCTGTACGTGGCTGGTAGCAGCATCTTTGCCACCGGCGGCGCCTCCAACCCGACCATGCCACTGCTGCAGTTTGCCGTGCGCCTGGCCGATCACCTCAACGACAGGATGAAGTCGGCGCGCGGAGCGCTGGTCTGAAGGGCACGGTTAGATGCTGTTGCGCAGTTGATTTACGGGTTGAGTGCGATACGGTCAGCACCAATGACAACGAGACCGAATCCGCCTCAAACACAGTCCAGGATGGCTTTTTTGCGAGGCAAGCAAAATGTTTGGATGGCTACGGAGCTCAGTGACCTACTTTGTCAACTCAACCGGGCGAGGCGGCGCGGCCTATAAAAAGCTGTTCCACCCCAACGCGCGTGACTGGGGCGCCTACTTGTCTCGCTGGGGCAAGTTTCACTCGGTGGGCAGCAACGTGCATATCAATTGCGGGTGCAATATCACCGACCCGTCGCTGGTGCGCTTGGGCAGCAACGTGGGGCTGTCGGACTGCACCCTGATCGGCCACGACGCGGTAGTCGCCCTGATCGAGGTGCGCTACGGCAAACAGCTCGATTCGGTCGGTTTTATCGATATCAAGGACAACTGCTTTGTCGGCCACGGCGCGATCGTCATGCCGCGGGTGACCATCGGCCCGGATGCAGTGGTAGCTGCCGGCGCCGTGGTGACCAAGGACGTGCCTCCCGGCACCGTAGTCGGCGGCAACCCGGCAAAGGTCATCTGCACCGTTGAAGAGCTGGTCAAGCGGGTCGAAGAACGCTGCGCAGCGTATCCGTGGATAGACCTGGTCAAACAGCGAGAAGGCGCCTATGACCCTGAGCTCGAACCCACCCTGGCCGCAGAGCGGGGGCAGTTCTTCTTCAGGGACAGTAAAAATGGATAGAAAACCGGTCGATGTGATGGTGGTCAATTTCAACACCGCAGGCTTGCTGCAACCCATGTTCGATGCGTTGCGCAAGGCCGACGGTGAAGCACTCGCCAGCTACCTGGTGGTGGACAATGCCTCTGTCGACAACTCTATCGAGTGCCTGGCCAAGGTCTGCCCCGAGGCGCTGCTGCTGAGCAACGAGAAAAACGTAGGTTTTGGCCGGGCCAATAATCAATTGCTTGAACACCTGCAGGGCAAGTACGCGCTGCTGCTCAATACCGATGCGTTTGTGGCTGCCGACAGCCTGGAGAAAACCATCGCCTATATGGATGCTCACCCTGACTGCGGCGTCCTCGGTGTGCGCCTGGTGGGCCGTGACGGCGACCTGCAACCCAGTTGCCGATACTTTCCGACGCCGTTGAACGTGTTTGTCTCGCGCACCGGACTCGGGCGGTTTTTCCCGGGTTTGAAGATGGTCGACGAAATGTCCTGGGATCATGCCTCCGTGCGCGAATGTGACTGGCTGCCCGGTTGCTTTTACCTGGTCCGACGCGAAGTGCTCGATCAGGTCGGCTTGTTCGATCCGCGCTACTTTCTTTATTTCGAAGAAGTCGACCATTGCAAACGGGTCAAGCAGGCCGGCTGGAAGGTGGTGTTCTACCCGCACACCACGGTGGTGCACATTGGCGGAGAAAGCTCCAAGTCGGTTGCCGAACTGGAGGCGGCCAGTCGACAGATTTCTGCCTACCAGATTGAAAGCGAACTGTTGTATTTCCGCAAACACCACGGTGTGTCCGGGCTGATCTTGCATATGCTACTAGTGTGCCTGGGTGATCTGGTTCTGGCCCTCAAGGCGCTGTTGAAGGGACGCGGCTGGGCGGCTATACGCGCCTGTTGGCAGCACAACGCTGCCACCTGGAAGCTGTTGTTCGCCACCCGATTTGCAAGCCAACCCACACGGTAGGTGACGCCATGTTCGAGAATATCCGCGCAGACTTGCGGGCATACAACGGTGATTGGGGCGCCCAGGGCTTCTGGGTCATGCTCGTGTACCGTTTTGGCCGTTGGCGCTATGGCGTGCGCCCGGCGCCGCTGCGCAAGCTGTTTTCGTTCGTCTACAAGGTGCTGTTCAAGCTGGTGCAGATTCTGACCGGCATCGAGCTGCCTTGCGAAGTGGTAGTTGGCCGCAACTTCGTCATCGACCATTTCGGCGGCATCGTCATCAGTGGCTATGCTCGATTCGGCGATGACTGCCGGATTCGCAACGGCGTGGTAGTGGGCCTGAAGAACGTCAGTGAGCCGATCGCTCCGGTGTTTGGCAACAACGTCGACATCGGCGCGGGGGCCAAGGTGCTGGGCAATATTCGGATTGGCAACAATGTGGTGATCGGCTCCAACGCAGTGGTGTTGATCGATGTGCCCGACAACTGCCTGGCCGTGGGCGTACCGGCGGTGGTCAAGCGCCCTAAGGCCGAACAACCCAGCAGTGTTGCCGAGCCGGCAAGGGTGCGTCGCAGTAACTGAGTCATGGCGTTCAACAATGGGTGAGGCGCATGGTGACAGGCATCGGAGTGGTAGTTATCGGCCGTAATGAAGGGCTTCGCCTCGAGCGTTGCCTGGCCTCGCTGGCAGGCAACGCTGACCAGGTGGTCTACGTTGATTCAGGCTCCACCGATGGCTCGGTGAAACGGGCACGGGCGCATGGCGTCGAGGTGCTGGCACTGGACCTGAACACACCGTTCACCGCAGCGCGTGCGCGCAACGAGGGCTTTGCCTGCTTGCTCCAGCTGATGCCGAGCCTGCGTCATGTGCAGTTCGTCGACGGTGACTGCGAGGTGGCGCCGGGCTGGCTGGGCAGGGCGCAGGCCTTTCTGGAAGAACACCCTGCGGTCGCGGTGGTGTGTGGTCGACGCCGCGAACGCTTCCCGCAACATTCGGTTTACAACTTGCTGTGCGACCTGGAGTGGGACACGCCGGTCGGTGAAGCCAAGGCCTGCGGGGGCGATGCACTGATGCGCGTTGACGCCTTCATGGCCATGCGCGGCTACAACCCGGGGCTGATTGCCGGCGAAGAGCCGGAGTTGTGCGTGCGCCTGCGGGCAGGCGGCTGGAAGATCTGGCGCCTGGCTGAGGAAATGACCCTGCACGATGCTGCCATGACCCGTTTCAGCCAGTGGTGGCGGCGCAGCTTGCGTACCGGTTACGCCTTTGCCGAGGGTGCCTCGATGCACGGCGCGGCGCCCGAGCGGCACTGGCAACGTGAATCACGCCGGGCGTGGCTGTGGGGCTTGGTCATTCCGTTGGCGATTGTCGTGTTGAGTGTCCTGCTGGGAGGGGAGTGGCTGTTGTTGTTGTTGTTGGTCTACCCGCTGCAAGCCATGCGACTGGCCCGCTCTGGTGGTCGGTCGGCGCGTGAGAACTGGCTACAGGCGGTGTTTCTGGTACTTGGAAAATTCCCTGAGATGCTCGGCCAGGTGAAGTTTCTGTTGAACAGGTTCGTCGCCGGCAAAACGGTACTGATCGAGTACAAGTGAGATGCCAATGATGCTCGGATCAATCGCGAAAAGCGTGTTCACATTGCAACCGGGATATTCCCTGCGGGCGCTCAACAACAAGCGCAAGTTGATGACCCAGATGCTCAAGCAATGGCCGGAGCTGAGCCAGTTCATGCAACGCATGAACAGCGCGCTGGGCCAGGAGCGCTTTGCTCAGCTGGGCCATGACGGTATCGGCGTGGTGCAGTGGCCCTACATCAGCAAGGCCTGGGATGCCGAACTGCGCCTGGGCGTGGTTGCGGCCCACTACGAAGAGGTGGCCCGTTACCTGCCGTCGCTGTTGCTGCTGGGCCGCGAGCAGGCCGTGGTGCTGTGTGACCTGTCGGAATACTCGCCGGGGTGCAGGCTGGTGCTGGACCGGCCGGTCTGGTTCCAGCGCGAAGGAGAATTGGTCCTCAACCTGTTCCAGGACGATGTGCGCGTGGCTTCCCTGGCGTTTACCCTGTGCCGCACCCAGGGCCAGCTGTACCTGGTGATTGGCGCGGTGCAGGGGATTCACAAAGGCATCGACAGCGAACGTTCGCTGGCGATCTACCGTGACCTGACCAAAGACTTCGAAGGCCTGCGGCCGCGAAGCTTCTTGATCGAAGCGCTGAAGAGCCTGGCGAGAAGCATTGGCGTTGCGCGCATCTATGCCGTCGGCGATGCCTATCGGCATCATCGGCATGCCTACTTCGGTGCCGAAAAGGCCCAGGAGCTGGCCGGCAACTACGATGTCATCTGGCTGGAGAATGGCGGCGCGCCTTCCGAGCGTGAGGACTTCTTCAGCATCCCGCTGGCCGCGGCACGGCGCTCGGCCGACGATATCGCGCCGAAAAAGCGTGCGATGTACCGTCGCCGGCATGAGTTGCTGGATGATGTCTTCGCCCGGCTCGCCGCTGCGTTGCCCGGCAGCGATGAACAACGCCAGCTGCAGGGCCATCGCCAGCGCCTCGGCGCGGCGCTGCGCCTACCGCAGGACGAGCCCACGGCCACGGCCAGGTCGCTGACAAGCAAGCTGGCGGTGATCATCCGCCTGCTGACCACCGAACCTCGGGCTGATCAGCGTTTGCGAGCCTACGTGCGCAAGGCCGGGGTTGTCCCGACCTTGCGAAAGATCTGCCGCGAGTTGACCAGGCAAGGCCTGGGGCTGTTCTGGCAAAGCCCGGATGGCAGGGGCGCGAGCCTGCCGTTGCCGGCGCCCAACGTTGCCGCCAACCTGCTGTTCCCGCGTGACGTGGTGCTGATCAGCGAGCTCGAAGCTGACCTGCAGCTGCAAGCCCGCCCCAGCCAGATTCAGCGCCTGCTGCAAGACATTGGCTACCGTTGCCAGGCCGTCGATTGGCGCACGCCGGATGCTGCCCTGACGGCGCTGCAGACGTGCTCGGCGGTGATCTTCCATCGTCTGCCAGCGGTGCCTGGAGTGCTGCGCCTGATCGACGAGGCCAAGCGGCTCAAGGTGACCACCTACTGGGACGCGGATGAAATGATCTTCGATCCCCAGGCGTACCTGCGCAGGGATGACCTGGCGGCAGTGAGCGAAGCAGCCATCCCCAGCGTCGTCGCTGCCGTAGACCTCTACCGGCAGGCGCTGCTCGCCTGTGATCGCGCAATTGCCGCGACACCCGCCCTGGCGATGGCCATGCAGGATGCCGGGGCCAGTCAGGTCAGCCTGCTGGAAGCCTCAGCGCATGCCCCCAGCCTCGATGCAGGGCAACTCGCCGAGATCTTCCCGGCCCCGGCAAGCGGGCGCCCCCGGCGCATACTGTCGGCGAACATCTTCTTCGCGCCGAGGAGCTTTGGTGGCGCCACGGTGGTTGCCGAGCAGATGACACGCCTGATCGGTACCACCTCGCGCTGGCAGCAGTTCATCTTTACCGCCTTGCCCTCTACCGAGCAGACCCCCTATACCCTGCACCGGTACGAAGCCCATGGGGCGGCGGTGTTCGGCATGGGCCTGTCGGAAAACATCGCCACCCGGGAGATCTTCGAGAACCTCTCGACCGTGCCGGTGTTCGATGCGGTGCTCAGGAGCGTCGCCCCAGACATCGTCCACCTGCACTCCATCCAGGGCTTTGGCGCGCAGCTGGCCGACTGCTGCGCCAAGGCGGGCATCCCGTTCGTGGTGACCCTGCACGATGCCTGGTGGATCTGTGGTCGCCAGTTCATGATCAACAACCATGGCCGCTACTGTGGGCAAACCACGATCCGCCTCGATGTGTGCGCCAAATGTGTGGACGACGCGCCGCTCAACGATTACCGCCAGAAGTTGATGGCCGTCACCCTGAAAAAGGCCAACCTGCTGCTGGCCCCCAGCCGCTTCGCCAAGGACCTGTATATCGCCAATGGTTTTGATGCAGCGAAGATCCGCGTCAACCGCAACGGCATCATGGCACCCGGCGCCAATTACCAGAAACAGCCCGGCAAGATCCTCAGGTTCGGCTTTGTCGGGGGCAATACTGCCGTCAAGGGAATCGACCTGATCATCCGCGCGTTTGCCACGCTCGACCGCACCGATTATGAGCTCAAGGTGGTCGATAACCTGCTGCACATGGGCTTTCGCTCGTTCAACCGGCACAGCATCAAGATTCCCGGCACGGTCAGCATCATCCCCGGTTACACCCAGGCCAACATGGACGAGTTCTTCTCCGGCATCGATGTGCTGTTGTTCCCGACTCAATGGAAAGAGACCTTCGGCCTGGCAGTGCGTGAAGCGCTGGTGCGGGATGTCTGGGTGATCAGCACCCATGCGGGCGGCACCGTCGAAGACATCGTCGATGGCGTCAACGGCACCATCATCCCGTTGAGTGCCGATGAGCGTTACCTGCGCCAGGCGTTGTCCGACGTACTGCAGAACCAGGCGCGGTTTGCCCAGCATCGCAACACCTTCAAGGACAGCATCACCTTGTTCAGCGACCAAGCCCTTGAGCTCCAGGCGATCTATGAGGACGTACTCAGCGTAGGTGCAACGGCAGGTAGCCAGCCGTCAGTGATCGACAGCCTGCGGTAACGGCTTGCAGATCGCCGCGGTGGGCCTGATTCATTCATTCCTCAGGCATTGATTCGGGTTCCTATGCGCATAGCTTATTTCATCAATCAGTACCCCAAGGTCAGCCACAGTTTCATTCGCCGCGAGATTCTCGCCTTGGAGCGCCAGGGCGTGCAGGTGCAGCGTATCGCCTTGCGCGGTTGGGATGGCGAGCTGCAGGACAGCGAAGACATTGCCGAGCGCGACAAGACCCGTTACGTCCTGCAAGACGGCGTCAAAGGGTTGTTGGTGCCCATGCTGCAGGTACTTCGCGCTCAGCCACGGCGGTTTTTTTCAGCCCTGTGGCTGACCCTGCGCATGGGCCTGCGCGCCGACCGGACGCTGCCTTACCATCTGGTCTACCTGGCCGAGGCCTGCCGCGTGGTGCAGTGGTTGCAGGCATTTGCTGCCGATCATGTACACGCTCATTTCGGTACCAACTCGACCGAGGTGGTCATGCTCGCCAACGTTCTGGGTGGGCCCAGCTTCAGCTTTACCGTGCATGGGCCGGAGGAGTTCGACAAACCGCAGTTCCTGCACATGGGCGAGAAAGTCCGCCGCGCGGCGTTTGTTGCGGCGGTCAGTTCCTATGGGCGTAGCCAGCTGTATCGCTGGGTGGCGCATGCGCACTGGGCGAAGGTCAAGGTAGTGCACTGCGGGCTGGAACGCAGCTTCCATGACGTCGCGGCGGTTGCCCCGCCGGCGGCGCCGCGGTTGGTCTGCGTTGGCCGCCTGTGCGAGCAAAAAGGCCAGCTGCTGTTGCTTGAAGCCGCACGCAAACTGGCGGCGCAGTCAGTGGCGTTCGAGTTGGTGCTGGCCGGTGACGGCGAAATGCGCGGGCAGATCGAAGCCTTGATTGCCGAATATGGCTTGCAGGCGCAGGTGCGCATTACCGGCTGGATCAGTAGTGCGCAGGTGCGCGAAGAAATCCTCGCCGCCCGCGCCTTGGTCTTGCCGAGCTTTGCCGAGGGGTTGCCGGTAGTGATCATGGAGGCCATGGCCTTGCGCCGCCCAGTATTGACCACTTATGTGGCCGGCATCCCGGAGCTGGTGCGCCCGGGTGAGAACGGCTGGTTGTTCCCCGCTGGCGCGGTGGATGAGTTGGCCGTCGCCATGGCCGACTGCCTGGCGCAACCGGTTGAAGTGTTGCAGCAGATGGGTGACGCGGCGTACCAGCGTGTGCTGGAACGCCATGACATCGACACCGAAGCGGCCAAGTTGGCCGCCTATTTCGAGGCCTGCGCATGATGACCTTGCTGAGCTGGCTGCTGGGTACGCTGGCGCTGTTGACGCTGCTGCCGGTACTCGTGCTGTTCGTCCAAGTGCTGCTGGCCTGCCTGCCCGCACGCGCGCTGCCGGTGGCCAAGGGCCCGCGTCCGCGGGTGGCGGTGTTGCTGCCCGCGCATGACGAGGCCTCGGTTATCGGCAGGACACTGGAGAGCATTCGCCCGCAACTGGTGGATGGCGACCAGATGCTGGTGGTGGCCGACAACTGTACCGACCAGACCGCAGCCCTGGCCCGTGCGGCTGGCGCGCAGGTGGTCGAGCGCGCGCATGCGCAGTTGCGTGGCAAGGGCTATGCGCTGGACTTCGGTGTGCGCCATCTGGCTGACGCGCCCCCGCAGGTGGTGATCATCATCGATGCCGATTGCCAGGTCAGCGCAGGCTCCATCGACGCCTTGGCGCGCTGCTGCGTAGAAGTCGCACGGCCGGTGCAAGCGCTCAATCTGATGCTCGCGCCTGCCGGGGCGGGGCTGAAAGTACAGGTGGCCGAATTTGCCTGGCGGGTGAAAAATCTGGTGCGTCCGCGGGGTTGGGCGCGGGTCGGTTTGCCGTGTCAGCTGATGGGCACTGGCATGGCCTTCAGGTGGGCCGATCTGGCCGCGAGCGAACTCGCCACGGGGCATCTGGTTGAAGACCTGAAGCTGGGCCTGGATGCCTGCCGCAACGGCAAGCCGCCGCTGTTCTACCCGCGTGCGCAGGTCACCAGTCTGTTTCCAAGCAACGAAGAGGGCCTCACCAGTCAGCGTACTCGCTGGGAGCACGGCCACCTGGGGGTGCTGCTCGCCGAGGGGCCGAAGTTGATCGTCGAGTCGCTTGCCCGGCGCAATGGACAGCTGCTGGCCATGGCCGTGGACCTGCTGGTGCCGCCGCTGGCGTTGCTGGCATTGCTCTTGATGGGCGTATTCAGCGTTACCTGGTTGGCGTGCCTGCTGTTCGGCTGGTGGGCACCGGCGCTGATCGCCACGGCTGCGATGGTGCTGTTGATCGCCGCTGTATTGCTGGCGTGGGGGCGATTCTCGCGTGAACTGATCCCGTTTTCAGTGTTGCTCTACGCACCCTTTTATGCGGCGAAGAAGATCCCCTTGTACCTGGGTTTTCTGGTCAAGCGCCAGGTCGACTGGGTGCGCTCGAAGCGAGATGACGGCCAATGAGCGAATGGACGTGGCACACACGCTGGCAGACACTCATCACAGGATTGCATGTTGTCAGTGACCCGCTAGCCGAGCAGCGCCTGCTCACTAGCTTATCGACGCCCGACACACCGACTGTGCTTGGCTTCGTCAATGCCCATGCGCTGAACCTGGTGGTGGCCGATACGGATTACTGCAAGGCACTGGCGGCGGCGGACGTACTACTGCGCGATGGTTCCGGCATGGCGCTGCTGTACCGCCGTCTAGGCCTGGAGCCCGGACTGAACATGAATGGCACCGACTTCATTCCCAAGCTGCTGGCGGCGTTCAGGGGGCGGCGGGTGGCGTTCTGGGGGACGCAAGAGCCGTTCTTGAGCCAAGCGGTGCGCTGCTGCGAGGCTCGCTTCGGCGTGCAGACAGTGTCGCTGCAGCATGGTTTTGCCGAGGTCGACACCTACCTAGACCTTGCCCAAAGGCTGCAACCAGATTTGATCGTGCTGGGCATGGGCATGCCCAAGCAGGAGGTTGTTGCGGCGAGGCTGGCGGCCAGCGGCAGGCCATGCCTGATCGTCTGCGGCGGGGCGATCCTGGATTTTCTCGGTGGCAAGGTCAACCGGGCGCCGCCGTGGCTGCGCCGCTTGGGCGGGGAGTGGGCCTACCGCTTGTTGCGCGAGCCCAAGCGCTTGTTCAAGCGGTATGTCATCGGCAATCCGCTGTTCCTGATACGCACGCTGCGCTACGCAAAAGCATCAGCGGATGACGCCAGAAATACGTCACAGCGTAGTTGAGATGCCCGTAAATCGGGCAAAACCGCCAAAAACGATGGGCGGGGGGATTCGCTCCGCACTGCTTACAGGGTACTGCTACAGTGATATCAATCGCTTGTGGATCACCCGCGTTACACCGGGTCGGCTACAGCGTCGACAGTGCTGGAAGGATCATGGGAGGGTCTTGCGGATGCAAGCATCAGTACCCCGTTTTCGATCTCGAACTACCGGTTCATGCGCTATCGACTATATGGCAGATAACCCTCGCATACGCAGACTGCATGCTCATTCTTGTATGGCGCCCTTGAACCGCCGTGTACAGGTGCGCAAAGGCGTTTACCTGGCAGGTAGATAACCACCCAAGCGTCATGCCTGGGTTGAGGGTGCGTGTTTTAGCGTTTTGATGTGATGACTAAGCCTTGGTTACGCTCACAGTGATGAGGTTTGATAATGGTTTTCGAGCCCAGAAGCAGTCGTTCATTACTCCAGCGCAGGAGCGGCGTCAGCAACGCCGTGCAGGCCGGCCTTGATGGTATCGCCGTGATTGGTATTGCCTGGTACCTGATCTACGACCAGTTCGGCTTCATCACCTCTGACTATGTGATCATGCTGTTGTTGTTGATCGGCGCACTGGGCGTGATCTACGACCATTACGCCATTTATCGCAGTAACGTCGGCCTCACGATCAAGGCCTTCAGGCTGTTCAAGGCATGGTCTGCGACCTTTTGCTTCCTGGTGGTCATGGCGTTTCTGACCAAGCAGAGCGAAACCTATTCGCGCTTGTTGGTGGGCAAGTTGTTCGTCATCGGCTATTTCGCCCAGCTGTTTCTCCACTATGCCGTGCGTGAAGTGCAACAGCGCTTCCTGCTGAACGCCAATCGCCGTGAGAACGCCTTGATTATCGGTGCGGGCGACCTGGCCAATTTCCTCCACCTGAAAATCAGCAACAACCCGTGGTTCGGTGAGCGGGTGGTGGGTTGCGTGCTCATTGAGCCTGCGCAAGACAACGAACACGCTAATCCAGAGACAACGTTGCGCCTGCCGGTGCTGGGGCATATTTCGCAGCTGGACGAATTGGTGACTCAACACGCGATTCGAACGGTGTATCTGGTGACACCGCTCGGCGGCTCCGAAGTGATCAAAGAGGTATACCTGAAGTTGCTCGACCGCTGCATCGCGGTGAACTGGGTGCCGGACATATTCTCATTGCGCCTGATCAATCACAGCGTGC
Organism: Pseudomonas sp. BP8; assembly: GCF_017875955.1. Taxonomy (GTDB): domain Bacteria; phylum Pseudomonadota; class Gammaproteobacteria; order Pseudomonadales; family Pseudomonadaceae; genus Aquipseudomonas. The sequence continues at coordinate 3,354,855 of NZ_JAGINK010000001.1, forward strand.
GGGAGATCGCCGGTATTCCGGTACTGACCTTGTCGGAAACGCCGCTGACCGGGATGAGCCTGTTCCTGAAAAATCTCGAGGACAGGGTACTGGCCGCACTCATCGTGCTGTGTGCTTCGCCGGTGCTGCTGGCGGTAGCTATTGCCATCAAGCTCGACAGCCCTGGGCCGATCTTCTTTCGTCAGGAGCGCATGGGCTGGACCGGCGAATCGTTCCGGATCTGGAAGTTCCGCAGCATGCATGTGCATCAGCCAGAAGGCGGCGTGGTCAAGCAGGCGCAGAAGAATGATCCAAGGTTGACCCGGGTCGGTGCCTTTATCCGCCGAACCAGCCTGGATGAGTTGCCGCAACTGTTCAATGTACTGACCGGGCAGATGTCCTTGGTGGGACCCCGTCCGCACGCCCTGCAGCACGATACCTTGTACTCGCAGGACATCGTCGATTACTTCGCACGGCACAACATCAAGCCGGGCATGACCGGCTTGGCCCAGGTGCGCGGATTCAGGGGCGAAACCAAGGGCATCGAGCAGATGATCCAGCGGGTGGATTCGGATATCGAGTACATCAACAACTGGTCGCTGTGGCTGGACTTCGTGATTCTGGTGCGTACGTTGAATGCGTTTACCGGGAAGCAGGCCTATTGACGTTGGCAGCCTGGGCTTCTTCGCGGTTCAGGGCCGCTCTTATCGAACTAACGCTGACTCATTGATTTAGTAAAACCCTGTAGGCGCGGGCTTGCCCTGCGAAGAGGCCATGTCTGACACACCGCGCACCCTTGGCTCAAACGTTGCCAAATGGATGCAACGCCCGAAATACCTGTGCCTCCTCTACCAGCCAGTCATGCACCGCACGCGCACCCGGCTGGGTCAGCCCGCCCGGCGGATAATGCAGCACGTAGCGTTTATGGTTGGCGATCGGCACCCCGAACGGCACGATCAAGGCCCCGCGCTCCAGTTCGTCGTTGAGTAGCGTGCGCCGGGCAATCGCCACACCCACACCGGCGATCGCCGCTTCGATGGTCAGGTGATTACGGTTGAAGGTATGCCCGCGCCGCACATCCAGATTCCCCGCACCAATGCCTTCCAGGTAGAACTCCCACTCAGCGTACTCCGAGCTACCGCGCCAGGCGGTGATGTCGTGCAGCAACGGGTAGTGCACCAGGTCGGCCGGCCCATGCAGGGGCGGGCGTCCGCGCAGCAGGGACGCTGAGCAGACCGGAAAGATCTGCTCGTCCAGCAACGGCGTCGACAGCATCCCGGGATAGCTACCGTCGTTGAGGTCGATGGCCAGGTCGAAATCGTCCGGGTGCAGCGCCTGGTTACTGTCTTCGGCCACCAGGCGCAGCTCGATATCCGGATAGCGTTGCTGGAAGCGCGGTAACCGCGGCGTCAGCCACTTGGCCAGAAACGAGGGGATCGAGCGCACCCGCAAGGTGCCGCGGATTTCGCCGGCGTCCAGCCGCAGCAGCTCCGCTTCGATGCTGCCGTAGGCGTCGGCTACCGTTTGTGCCAGGCGCTGACCCTCGGCAGACAGCTCGACACCGCGTGCCTTGCGTTGGAACAGGCGATAGCCCAGACGCTCTTCCAGTTGACGCATTTGCTGACTGACCGCGCCTGGGGTGATGTGCAGCTCTTCGGCGCAGCGGGTAAACGACAAATGCCGCGCCGCACAGGAGAACACATGCAGCCAGACAAACATCTGGCCCGTGAGCTGCTTTCTCATTGTTTAGTCCTGCTAAAGGCTTGCTTAGGAGAATTCGTTGGTCAACGATGGGGGTACGGCGCAGTATCTCGCAAAGTTGCAGTACCGTTCAATTTTCCCAGAGAGCCGTGTCGCGGCATGACAGCGCGCCATGGCCAGGCATTAGTATGGCTATCAGTGTTTTTGACCTCTTCAAGATCGGCATCGGGCCGTCAAGCTCCCACACCGTGGGGCCGATGCGTGCTGCTGCGACATTCGCCCAGGCCCTGGGTGAGGATGGCTTGCTGGCGCGGGTAACCCGTGTCGAGGTCCGCCTGTATGGCTCGCTGTCTGCCACCGGGATCGGCCATGCGACAGACCGCGCCTGTTTGCTGGGCTTGATGGGGCAATGGCCAGACCGCATCGACCCGCACACCATCGAGCCACGCATTGATCAGCTCATGCAGGAGCAGTGCCTGATGCTCGACGGCCGCCAGCCGATCGATTTCAACTACACCCGCGACATGCTCTTTCTGAACGAGAACCTGGCGTACCACCCCAATGCCATGACCCTCGAGGCCTTGGACGGGCAGGGCAGCCTGTTCAGTCAGACCTACTATTCCGTGGGTGGTGGCTTCATCGTCGAACAAGCCGAGATCGATGCGCCGCAGGCTGGCGGCGATCAGGCCAGCCTGCCGTACGAGTTCTCCAGCGCTGCTGAACTGCTTGAGTTGTGCAAGGTGTATGGGCTGAGCGTCAGCCAGTTGATGATGGCCAACGAGCGCGCCTGGCGCAGTGAGGCCGAGATTCGTGACGGCCTGCTGAAGATCTGGGCGGCGATGCGCGAATGCGTCGACAACGGTCTGCGCAACGAAGGCATTCTGCCGGGTGGGCTCAAGGTCAAGCGCCGCGCCGCTCGCCTGCATCGCAGCCTGCAAGAGGTGGGCAAGCCCAACGTGATCGGTTCGACCTTGAGCGCCATGGAGTGGGTCAACCTGTTTGCGCTGGCGGTCAACGAAGAAAATGCCGCTGGCGGGCGCATGGTCACCGCACCGACCAATGGGGCGGCGGGGATCATCCCCGCAGTGCTGCATTACTACATGAAGTTCAACCCCGAGGCCTGCGACGACGACGTGGTCGCGTTCCTGCTGGCTGCCGCATCGGTGGGCATCCTGTGCAAGAAGAACGCGTCGATCTCCGGCGCGGAAGTTGGCTGCCAGGGTGAAGTGGGTTCGGCCTGCTCGATGGCGGCGGCCGGGCTTGCCGAAGTACTCGGGGCGACCCCGCCGCAGTTGGAAAATGCCGCAGAAATTGCCCTGGAACATAACCTCGGCCTGACCTGCGACCCGGTTGGCGGGCTGGTTCAGGTGCCGTGCATCGAGCGCAACGCGATTGCGGCGGTCAAGGCCATCAACGCTGTGCAGATGGCGCTGCGCGGTGACGGCGAACACTTCATCTCGTTGGACCGGGTTATCCGCACCATGCGAGATACCGGCGCCGACATGCACGCCAACTACAAGGAAACCTCGCGCGGCGGCCTTGCCGTTGCGTTTGTCGAGTGCTGAGTTACCGAGCAAGCATTCCCTTCAGGTGCGGGTAATCCCGCGCCTGCGCAAGCACCCGCAGTACCCGCTGTACCAGCGACAAAAACAACTAAAAAGGCGATATTTGATGACCGATGTACACAGCACCACGACTGTTCGTGCGGATTCGGCTGCCGCGGCGTTGCCGACCGGCTCGACCACCTGGAACCGCCACGACACTACTTGGGCCCTGGGCCTGTATGGCACGGCGATCGGCGCAGGGACGTTGTTCCTGCCGATCAACGCCGGGGTAGGCGGCTTCTGGCCACTGCTGATCCTGGCCTTGCTGGCGTTTCCGATGACCTTCTACGCGCACCGGGCGTTGACCCGTTTCGTTCTGTCTGGCCGCAAAGGCGGCAATGAAGACATCACCGAAGTGGTCGAGGAGCATTTCGGCACGGGTGCGGGCAAGCTGATCACCTTGCTCTACTTCCTGGCCATCTTCCCGATTCTGCTGGTGTACAGCGTTGCCCTGACCAATACCCTCACCAGCTTCCTCGAAAACCAGCTGCACCTGGCTGCACCGCCGCGCGCCTTGCTGGCATTGCTGCTGATCTGCGGGCTGATGGTCATCGTGCGTTGCGGTCAGCAGATCATCGTCAAGGCCATGAGCGTGCTGGTCTATCCCTTCGTCGCTTCGCTACTGTTGCTGGCCGTGAGCCTGATTCCCAACTGGAATGGTGCTTTCCTGGCCCAGGCCAACGAAGGCATCAGTGCCTCGAAGCTGCTGCTGACCTTGTGGTTGGCGATTCCGGTCATGGTGTTCTCGTTCAACCATTCGCCGATCATCTCGGCATTCGCTGTCGACCAGAAGCACCGCTACGGCGCAGATGCTGACCGCAAGAGCGGCCGCACCCTGAGTGTTGCCCACTTGATGATGGTTGTCACGGTGATGTTCTTCTGCTTCAGTTGCGTACTGGCGCTGAGCCCGGCCGACCTTGCTGCGGCCAAGGCGCAGAACATTTCCGTCCTGTCGTACCTGGCCAACCACTTCCAGACGCCGGTGATAGCCTTCGTGGCGCCACTTATTGCGCTGGTGGCGATTACCAAGTCGTTCCTCGGTCACTACATCGGTGCCAGCGAAGGCTTCCAGGGCCTGATCGTCAAGAGCCTGCGTGGGCGTGGCAAGGCCTGGCCGGGCAAACGCCTGGAACGGGTTACTGCATCATTCATGGTGGTAGCGTGCTGGATCGTGGCGACACTCAACCCGAGCATCCTGCGCCTGATCGAGAGCATGGGCGGACCGGTGATTGCTTGCCTGTTGTTCCTGATGCCGATGTACGCGGTGCGCAAAGTGCCGTCGTTGCGTAAGTACTCGGGCACGTTGTCGAATGTGTTCGTGACGCTGGTAGGGCTAATTACCCTGTCGGCAATCTTCTACAGCTTCTTTGCCTGATCGGCTATCAACGGCCTCGCGTTAAACAGCACCAACCATCGCTATTGAACCCGCGATAGTTGGTGCTGGCAGGTCGCAGTCATGCCATGGCGCTGGCCTCAGCGCGCCTTGTCTTTCAACGCCACAAAGCTTTTGCGCATGTCGCTGGCCCAACCATCAAGCACCGGCTTGACGTCTTCCAGGGTCAACTGCTGGGTATCGTTTTCCAGCTGTTTGCCGCTGCCTTTGCGCACGACCTGGGCGAGTACCTTCTGGTTACCACCGTCCAGGAAAGCCGCCTCCACGGCGATGTCCACGGCTTGGTCGCGGCCTCCCGCGGCGGTATTCACTGCGGCGGCGACCAGTGCGATCGGGATCACCTCATACGGCTTGAGGCCCTCAGTGTGGGTTGACACCGCCGTGATGGCAGGGCGGACCACGATGGTATTGGGCCCTGGCGCTTTGGCCAGGGTCATCACACTGCCCAGTTCACGGCGCATGGCGTCATTGAAGTAACGCGTGATCGCCTGCAGGGTTTGTGCGGAGATCACCGCCGTCGGTTGCGGCTTGGGGTAGAACTGGCTCGGTTCGATGAACACCTGGGAATAGTCACTGGCTTTGATGCCAGGGTCTACCCAGCGCATCACCGGCTGGCCGGAGACGCTTTCAGCGGGCTTGAGCCGACTGTAGTCCTTGAGAAACCCGGAATACTGGCTCGGATCGACACGGTTGCTGGAGCAGGCGGCCAGGGCCAGCAGGGCAGCACACAGCAGAGTGGCGCGCGGCAGTGGTTTCATGATGAAGGCATCCATAGTGGGGACGGCCCCCACAACGCTAGCAGGTGTCGAGCGCTTGGCCAGTGTGTCGAGTATTCCTACCGATAATGCTCCATGAGCCGACTGTTCAGCCGCAGCGAAAAAATGGAAAACTATGCCCGTTAAGGGTATGGTTTGGGTGGTTGAGTCATGGATGTCTACAAGCGCAAGGATTTCGCGCGATGGCAAGCCAGCGTCATGCTGACTGACGCCTTGCTGTGTAGCGCGGTCGAAGAGATGTGTAATGGTTTGGTTGATGCGAGTCTTGGCGGGTTCCTGTTCAAGAAGCGTATAGCAGCCAATGCAGGTGGAAAGCGGGGAGGATACCGAACCCTGCTGGCGGCCCGTACTGGGAAGCGCTATGTGTTCTTGTACGGTTTTGCCAAAAGTGACAAAGCGTCTATCAGCTTGAGTGAGCAAAAAGCGTTGCAGTTTGCCGGCAAAGTATTTCTTGAACTGTCTGCAGTTGATTTGCAAAAGGCGCTGAGGGCAGGTGTATTGATGGAGGTGTGCTGTGACCAGCAAATTGATTGAGTCCTTGCGCGAAGACCTCGCCGCCCTCGAAGCGGCGGGTGCTGTCAGCAAGATAACCCTGCGTGACTTTGAAGCGATCTGTCCCGCTGCAGTTCGCGATTTCAGTGCGCTGGATATCCGTCGGTTGCGCGAGACGCTGAACTTCAGTCAGCCGGTGTTCGCCCTGCATTTGCACACCAGTGCTTCCACGGTACGCAAATGGGAGCAGGGCGAAACACGGCCTGCGGGGCCTGCCTTGAAACTTCTCAACGTCATAGCGGACAAAGGGCTGCAGGCCATTCTGTAACGCGCTGATAGTGGCTTAGCCCAACGCTTCCCGCAGCCGGTACCAGAGCATGCCCAGTGCCAACAGCGGCGAGCGCAGGGCCTTGCCGCCGGGGAAGGTCAGGTGCGGTACCGCACTGAACACATCCAGCCCTTGGCTGTGACCAACCGCGATAGCCTCGGCGAGCAGTTTGGCGGTCCAGTGGGTGACGTTCAGGCCATGGCCGGAGTAGCCCTGGGCGTAATACACGTTGGCATGCTGGTTAAGGCGCCCGACCTGCGGAAACCGGTTGGCGGTGATGCCGATCATCCCGCCCCACTGGTAGTCGAGGCGCACCTCGGCCAGTTGTGGAAACACCTTGTGCAGCTTGGGCAACATGTACGCGCCGATGTCCTTCGGGTCGCGCCCGGAGTAGTGGCAGGCGCCGCCAAACAGCAGCCGACGGTCGGCAGTCAGGCGGTAGTAATCGAGGCCGACTTTCTGGTCGCACAGGGCCATGTTCTGCGGGATCAGGGCCTTGGCCAGCGGCTCGGGCAGCGGCTCGGTGGCCACTACGTAACTGCCCGCGGGGAGCACCTTGCCGGTGAGGCGCGGCTCCAGTTCATCCAGGTGGGCGTTGCAACCCAGTACCAGGCTCTTGGCGCGGACCTTGCCGTGGGCACCGTGCAGGGTCACCGTGCTGCCATGCTCGATGCGCAGTACCGCACTCTCTTCGAAAATGCGTACGCCCAGATCGGCCGCGGCCTGTGCCTCGCCCTGGACCAGGTCGAGCGGGTGCAAGTGGCCCGAGCCCATGTCCACCAGGCCCCCGGCATACTGATCGCTGGCCACCACTTGATGGAGCTGTTCGGCGCCGACCAGGCGGGTTTCATGGCGATAGCCGAGGCTGGCCAGTTCGTCTTGCTCGGCCTTGAATGCCTCGAACTGTGCCGCAGTGTTGGCCAGCTCGCAGAAGCCCCAGCGTAAATCGCACTGGATGTCGTAGCGGGCGATGCGCTCACGCACCAACTCGACCGAGTCGAGGCCGGCTTGCTTGAGGTAGCGCACGCCGTCATGGCCGACGTAGCGGGCAAAGCCTGTGACGTCATGGCCGATACCGCGAATCAGCTGGCCGCCATTGCGCCCGCTGGCGCCCCAGCCAATGCGCCGGGCCTCCAGGAGAATCACCGAAAGCCCGCGCTCGGCCAGCTCCAGGGCGGTATTGACCCCGGTCAGGCCGCCGCCGACCACGCAGACATCGGCGCTCAGGTCGCCTTCCAGCGCAGGGTAGCGCACCGCCGCGCGCGCGGTGGCAGCGTAATAGGAGGCGGTGTGTCGAGTATCAAGGGACATGGCTGGTGCTCGCCTCAGCGGTTGGATTTGATCTTGCTCCAGGACCGCGTCATGACCCGCATGATCGCCGGGCTCGGGGTGCTGGAGACATACAGTTTGTCCAGCACTTGCTGGGGCGGATAGATCTCAGGGTTGTTCACCAGGGCCGGGTCCATGTGCTCCTTGGCTTGCAGGTTGGCATTGGCATAGCCGACCGTGGCGCTGACCTTGGCAATCACTTGCGGGTCGAGCAGGTAGTTGATGAAGGCCAGGGCCTGCTCGGGGTTGCTCGCATCCTTGGGAATGGCCAGCAGGTCGAACCACAGGTTGCTGCCCTCCTTGGGAATGCTGTAGGCGATTTTCACGCCGTTGTTTGCCTCCACGGCGCGGTTGGCCGCCTGGAATACATCGCCGGAGTAGCCGAAGGCGACGCAGACATCGCCGTTGGCCAGGTCAGAGACGTACTTGGACGAGTGGAAGTAGGTGATGTAGGGGCGCAGCTTCAAGAGTTGCGCCTCGGCCTTCTTGTAGTCGTCCGCTTTTTCGCTGCGCGGGTCCATGCCCAGGTAGTTGAGCATCGCCGGGAACAGCTCATCGGGCGAGTCCATGAAGGCCACCCCACACTGTTGCAGCTTTTTCAGGTTTTCGGGTTCGAACAACACCGCCCAGGAGTCGATCTTGTCGATGCCCAGTGCAGCCTTGACCTTGTCGACGTTGTAGCCGATGCCGTTGGTGCCCCACAGGTAGGGCACCGCGTACTGGTTGCCGGGGTCGTTCTGCTCCAGTTGCTTGAGCAGCTTGGGGTCGAGGTGCTTGAAGTTGGGCAGCTTGTCACGGTCCAGAGGCAGAAAGGCGCCGGCCTTGGCCTGGCGCGCCAGGAAATGGTTGGAAGGCACCACCACGTCGTAGCCCGTGCGGCCGGCCAGCAACTTGCCCTCCAGGGTTTCGTTGGAGTCGAACACGTCATAGACCACCTTGATCCCGCTGCTGGCCTGAAAATCGGCCAGGGTGGTCTCACCAATGTAATCGGTCCAGTTGTACACGCTGACGCTCGGCTGGGCCTGGGCGGTCGCGCCGAACAGCAGGGTAAATGCGGCGGGGATCAGGGCTTGCAAATGACGCATGTCGACACCTCGTTGGATTTTTTCTGGGGTCTTGTCGCGAGTGCTTGGGGTCAGACGCTGAGCATCAGGAACTCACGCTCCCAGGAACTGATCACCCGTTTGAAGTTTTCATGTTCGGCGCGTTTGACCGCCACGTAGCCCTGGACGAACTGCTTGCCCAGGTAGCGCTGAATGATTTCGCAGTCTTCCATGTGCTGCAGGGCGTCCTCGATGGTGATCGGCAGGCGCAGGTTACGCCGCTCGTAGGCCCGGCCCTGGACCGGCGCACTCGGGTCGATCCGGTCGACCATCCCCAGGTAGCCGCACAGCAGGCTCGCCGCAATCGCCAGGTAAGGGTTGGCGTCCGCGCCCGGCAGGCGGTTCTCGACCCGCATCGCTTCCGGGCTCGAGGTCGGCACGCGCAAGCCTGCGGTGCGGTTTTCTTCGCCCCACTCGACGTTGACCGGTGCCGAGGTATCGGGCAGGAAGCGGCGGAACGAGTTGACGTTCGGCGCGAACATTGGCAGCACTTTGGGGATGTACTTCTGCAAGCCGCCGATGTGGTGCAGGAACAGCTCGCTCATGCTGCCGTCATCGTTGGCGAAGATCGGCTTGCCGGTGGCAATATCGATCACGCTCTGGTGCAGGTGCATGGCGCTGCCGGGTTCGTCGGTAATCGGCTTGGCCATGAACGTTGCGGCAACGTTGTGCTTGAGCGCGGCTTCGCGCATGGTGCGCTTGAACACGGTGATCTGGTCGGCCAGGTCCAGCGCATCGCCGTGGCGGAAGTTGATCTCCATCTGCGCTGGGCCGTCTTCATGGATCAGCGTGTCGAGGTCCAGGCCCTGGATCTCGCACCAGTCGTAGACATCTTCGAACAGCGGATCGAACTCGTTGGCAGCGTCGATGGAAAATGACTGCCGGCCGCTCTCGGCCCGCCCCGAGCGGCCCATGGGTACCTGCAGGGGCAGGTCCGGGTCTTCGCAGCGCTTGGTCAGGTAGAACTCCATCTCCGGCGCGACGATCGGCTGCCAGCCCTTGTCGGCATAGAGCTTGAGGACCTTCTTCAGCACGTTGCGCGGTGACAGCTCGATCGGCTTGCCCTGTTTGTCGAAGGTGTCGTGGATGACGATTGCGGTCGGTTCGATTGCCCACGGAATCTGGTACACCGCGGCCGGGTCGGGGCGGCAGATCATGTCGATATCGGCAGGGTCGAGCAGGTCGTAGTAGATGTCGTCATCGACGTAGTCGCCGGTAACGGTCTGCAGCAGGACGCTCTCTGGCAAGCGCATGCCGCGCTCGTGGAGGAACTTGGCCGTGGGCGCGATCTTGCCCCGGGCAATGCCGGTCAGGTCGCTGATCACGCATTCGACTTCGGTGATGCGGTGTTCTTTCAGCCAGGTGGAAAGCTGATCGAAGGGGGCGTTCATACAGACCTCTTGGTTGGGTTTTATGGCACATGTGCTCAGGGAATCTTCCCAGGCGACGTACTGCGGGCTATCTTGGGGGCAGCCCGCAGGGTTGATCTATCCACTTCTTTCGCCGGTAAATGCACCAAAAGAGTGCATAAAGGATTTCGCGTGACAACGCCCAACGCCTCGCAAGTGCAGGCTTTCCACACCAGCGACGTCTCCGAGCAAGTGCGTGCCACCCCCGGTTGGCAGCAGCAGTATCGGCAAATGTCGCCGGGCCATTTCAATGGCCAGTTGCGCTGCCTTGGCCTTGACGGCGTGGAGGTTTACGAAGAGCGCTTGAATACCCGCGTGGAGCAGTTCTTCAGTGCCCCGAGCGGGTCGCTGACGTTCTGCTTTGACCGCAGCGAAAACAGCCTCTACCTGCTCAACGAAGAGAGCCGCAATATCTGGATTACCCCGGAGAATTACCACGAGGTGGCAGTGGTCTTTGACCGTGGCTTTGTGCAGGGACATGGGCTCGACGTGGCACGCCTGGAAGGGTTGTTCATGGTGCCGTTGGACAGCGTCCAGAACGCGCTGTTCGGCAGTTGGCTGAGCGCCACCCTGACGCGCCTGGGCCAGGCCGATTGCCCGTTGCAGGGCAGGGCACTGGCCGAGCAGCTGCTTGAGGACTGCCTGTTCATTCTGGATAACGCCAGCCAGCGACTGCAGGGTGATGCGCTAGGTCGACGCGGGGAGGCGCGGGCGGTCATGCGCCGGGTCAGTGACTGGGCCGCTGACTGTCCTGATGAAACGCTCAACCTGGTGGAGTTGGCTCAGGTTGCCGGGGTGTCGGTGCGTCAGTTGCAGCAGACCTTCAAGGCTTTCACCAACATGCCGCCAGCGCACTGGTTACGCTTGCGCAGGCTCAATGGCGCGCGGCGCGACCTGCTGCGTGGGGGCGAACTGACTGTGGCTGAAGTGGCAATGCGTTGGTCGTTCTGGCACCTGGGGCGATTTTCCGACAGCTATCGGCAGTTGTTCGAAGAGTTGCCGAGCGAGACGCTCAAGCGCGCCAGTGGGCGTTTGCCGGTGAAAGCGACGCATACCCTGTAAGCGGGGGTTGCTTGGCGAACACCGGCAAAGCCGGTGCTCCCCGAACACATCCTGAAGCTGGCGCTCAGCTTTCAGGCGCCACCCTTCATCCGCCGGGCGACCAGATACACCCCAAGGCCAACCAGCGCAGCTGCAGCGCCGATATAACCGGTACTGGTCCAGCCCAGCCCGGCGCTGATCGCCATCCCGCCAAACAACGGCCCCAGCGCATTGGCGAGGTTGAAGGCGGCATGGTTGGACGCTGCCGCAAGGCTCGGTGCTTCATGGGCGATATCCATCAAGCGGATCTGCAACGGCGCCGCCAAGGCGATCATGGTCCCGACCAGGCCAATGCCCAGCAGGATCGTCCACAGCGAGCTCGCTGCAAACGTGAAGAACACCAGCACCACCGTCGACCACATCAACACCAGCCCGACCGCGCGGAACCCCAGCCGGTCGAACAGCTTGCCGCCCACGACGTTACCGACGATACCGCCCACGCCGAATGCCGCCAGGCCAAAGGGAATCCACTGCGGGGTTACCTTGGTCACCTCGAGCATGGTCGGTGCCAGGTAACTGAACACGCAGAACATCCCGGCAAAGCCGATCGAGGCAATCGCCAGGGCCATCCACACCTGCGGCAGGCGAAACGCCTGCAGCTCCTTGCGTGGATCGCTGCGCGCTTCATCATCACGTTGTGGGACAAAGCGCCAGACCAGCGCGATAGTAGCCAGGGCGATCAACCCCACCAGCACGAATGCCGAGCGCCAACCGAACAACTGGCCCAGCACCGTCGCCACCGGATTGCCCAGTAACATGGCCAAGGTCAGGCCCATCATCACCCGTGCCACGGCGCCTGCGCGCTGGTTGCTCGGCACCATGCTCGAGGCCACCACCGCCGCGATGCCAAAATACGCGCCATGGGGCAGGCCGCTGATGAAGCGGAAGGCCACCAGGCCGGAGAACGACGGGGCAAACGCTGTGGCCAGGTTGCCCAGCGCATACAGCGCCATCAACAACAACAGCATGTGCTTGCGCAGTAACTTGGCACCCAGAATCGCCAACGCCGGCGCGCCGACCACTACGCCCAAGGCGTAGGCACTGATCGCATGGCCAACCTGCGGTTCGCTCAACTGCAGGTTGCTGGCGATATCCGGCATCAGCCCCATGATGGCGAACTCGCCGGTGCCGATGGCGAAACTGCCCAGCGCCATGGCGGCCTCCATCTTGCCGACCGAGGTGTTCGCCTGCGCTAGCGGAGAGGGTTCGTGAATAGACATCCAATTCCTTACTGAAATACGCTGAAACGTTTGAGGCGGTATCTTAGAGCAATTATTGGGCGCTTTGTGCTTGTAACTTGAGCATCTGCATCTGCTGGCGATAGTCGGCAGTGACCTGGCGGGCCTGCTCAGGGTTGTTCACCACCTTGGGCGTAATCAGCACGATCAGCTCGGTCCGGTCGCGGCTCTTCGAGCTATTGCCGAACAGCCATCCCAGGCCCGGGATGCGCGACAGCCCTGGGACACGGGTGTCGGCCTGGGCGTTGTCCTGCTTGATCAGGCCGCCGAGCAGGACGGTTTGGCCACTTTGCACCGCCACCTGGGTCGACACCGCGCGGCTGGAGATGCGTGGGTTGGGTTGGGTGGTGGTCACGGCACTGTCGTCAGCGTCACTGACCTGTTGCTGGATATCCATGTACACCAGACCACCGGGATTGATTCGCGGTACCACATCAAGAATGACCCCGGTCTGCACGTACTCGACGCTGCTCAGGGTGGTATCGGAGTTGCTCGTATTGACCGTGGTCTGGCTGATCGGGATATTGTCGCCGACCTGGATCTGCGCTTGCTGGTTGTTCAGCACCACCAGTGAGGGAGCGGACAGCACCTGGGTCAGGCCACGGGTTTCCAATGCGCGCAACGCCACCTGCAGATTGCTGCTGACAAACGAATAGAACATCGAGCTGCCGCCCAAGGCGACACCACCTGCGCCCAAGGCACCCTGGCTACCGCTCTCGTTGGCGACTGTACTGCTCGACGAGTTGCCGGCCAGGCGGCCGAGGTACCATTGCACGCCCAGGTCAAGATCGCCGGTGAGCTTGACTTCGAGAATGCGCGTTTCGATCTGCACCTGCAGCGGCGGGCTGTCCAGGCGCTTGATGGCCGATTCGATCTCCTTCCACTGGGCGGGCCGGGTGCGCACGAGCAACTGGTTGCTGCTTTTTTGCGCGGTGATCCGCACCGACTCCTCAAGGCTCTTGGCTGCGCCTTCGCCCGCGTCGCTGTCGCCGGCCGCCATCGAGCTGTCGGCGCTCTGTTCAACCGAGTCGTCGTAGCCCTCGCTGGACGCGTCGTCCTCGGCGCTGGCCTGGGTGTGCATGGCAGAGCCAGACAGGCCCTGGCCAGAAGTGCTGCCGTTAAGTGAACCCAGGCTGGTGGTCTTGAGCCCCGGGGCGACCTTTGCCGCCTTGTCGTCGGCGATCTGCCCCGAGCCATAAATCTGTCGCAGGTAACGCGCCAGGTCGGCCGCTTTCATGTTGCGCACGTCGTAGACGAACAGCTGTGGCTCGTTGCCGCCGCCTTCGTCGATGGTCCTGATCCAGTCGCCGACCTCTTGCAGATACTCCGGTTGCGAGGAAATTGCGACGATCGAGTTGGTGCGCTCGTTGGGCATGAACTTGACCATGTCGGACAACGGCATGCCGCTGTCGGGGCCGAACAGCTTCTGCAGTTGCGGCATCAGCTCGGCTACCGAGGCGCGTTGCAGCCCGTAGACACCGATTGACATGCCTTTGAGCCAGTCGACATCAAAGGTATCGATGGTGTCCTGGTAGTTGGCCAGTTCGTCCGGGGTGCCGGCCAGGCTGATCACGTTGCGCGCCGGGTCGACCAACAGGAAGGCATTTTCGCGCACGAAGGGCTTGAGCAGCTTCTGCATTTCGCTGGCACCGATGTAGCGCAGCGGGTAGAGCCTGGCGGCAAGCCCCGTGGCCGGCTGGGCGACTGCAACCTCGGGCACCAGCTTGCCGGCAACGGCCTTGTCGGCGGGCAGGATCACATAGCGATCACCCTGGCGGATCATGGCGTTGTCGGTCCACGACAGGAGGGTTTCCAGGATCGACAAAGCCTGCTGCTGATTGACCGGCTTGGAGGTCGAGAAGCTGACGTTGCCTTTTACCCCTTGGCTGATGCTGTAGTTTTCATGCAGCAGATCGCCCATCACGCTGTTGATCACCGCCTCGATGGGCTGGTCGGTGAAGTTGAAGACGATATCGCCTTGCTCGGCCCCGCGCTTCGCCGCGGTGGCCGCTGGTGGACGGATAAACCGCTGGTTACCCTTGATGATCTGCCGGCCAGGCGCCGCACTGGGCGCCGTCGAGCCAGGGTTAGCTGCGCTCGGGGCAGGGTTCATGGTCGCAGTTGCAGGCGGCAGCGGGTCGCCGGCGCCGTGCAGCGCTTGTTGCAGCAGCTCAGGATCGCTGTGCAGCTTGCCAGGCACGCTAGCGCATCCGGCCAGGGCGAGGGCAACGCTCAGGCCGAGTAATGGCGCGCGCAGTGTCAGGAGAGGGGGGCGTGAGGCAAGTTGCTTGGTCATGGGGTTTCGATACGCGGAAGAGTGATGGCGGAGGCCTTGGACGGCGGCGGCAGGCGCAGCAGTGGCATGCTCAGGGTGTGGCGTTGCCCGGCACGGGTGAACGTCGCGCTCAGTGCGGTGAGTTCGCTGAGGGTCCAGCCGCTGTCCAGCGTGGTGCCCAGGGCGACCTTGCTGGCAGGCGTGCTGCCCTCACGCAGATAGGCCCAGCGCGACGAGCCATCGAGCACCACGCCAGTCAGGCTCAAGTGGGCCAATGCCGGGGTCTGCTGGCCTGGCGGGTGGGGGTCGGGCTGGCGTTGGGGGCTGAAGATCGGCTGGGTCCAGGTCAGCGAGCGTGCTGCCTCGTCCAGCGCTGGCAACGGCGCAGGTGGCGCGGCATTCACTGTCTGCGCCGGTGGGTGGGCCGGCAGCCATTCGGGGCTGTTGGCGGCGCCGAGCAACCAGGCGCTTGCGGCGAGCGCGCCGACGTGGGCCGCAAGCAGCAGCAGGCTTGATCTGCGCAACTTCATGAGTCGCCACCTTGCGGCACTGCCGCGCGCAGATAACCGCGAATCAGCAGGTGTACCTCCAGGCGCCCGGCAGGGCCCTGGGCGGGCGCGGCCGCCGTGCGACGAATGCTTAATTGGTCAATGAACAGGCTCGGCTGGCCGTACTCCACGCTATGCAGCAGGGCCGCCAAGGGTTCGATGGCGCAGGCCAGGGTAAGGCTCACGTTGACCTGGCGATAAGGCTCGACCTGATCCTGCTCGGCAGGGACGATTGGCATGCGCTGAGTGATAGCGCAGCCGGGGCCGCGCTGTGCTTGGGCATTGACCCGCTCGACGGCGTACTGCATGAGATCGGCTGCAACGGCATTGGGGTCTTCACCTGGCAACAAGCTGTTGCGTTGGGCGGGGTCATTCCGGCTGTGCTCAAGCTGAGCCTGGAGCAGGGGCTGTTGGAGGAGCAGGCCGGCATAGCGCCGTTGTTGCTCACGCAAGGTCTGAGCCTGCTCGTCGAGGCTGCTCAGCGGCGCAAGTAACAGGCATTCGAGCACGGCGTACCACACTACCCAGGCCAGCAGGCCAAGCAGGCCAAGGGCGGCGAGCTTGCGCTCCCGGCTAGTGAACGGACGCATGCGCCACCTCCTGCCTGAGCTGTGCGGTGATGGCGAAACGTTCGCGGCCGCTGGCCTTGTCGGCCTGGATGATCCCCTGGAACTGGGCGTGTTCGAGCGTAGTGCAGGCTTTTACCTGGCCGAGCAAGGCGCTGGCGTGTGCGCTTTGGCCAGAGAAGGTCACCTGATTGCCGTCGCGAACCTCCAGTTGCTCGACCCAGGTGTCGTCAGCCAGGCAGGCGCTCAGGTCGGCCAGCAGCCGGGTAAGGGTAGGGCGCTGGGCTTTCAGGGTCGCCAGGTAGCTGGAGGCGCCCAGTGTGCTATCGAGGGTCTGGCGCAATTGCTGGACGTGCTGGACGGCTTGGCGTTGTTCGGTGACTGCCTGCTGCATCGCGTCGACGGTATGCTGACGCCGATCGAGCCAGGCCGCAGCGAGTACCACCAGGCAGGCTGCGCAGCCCAGCCAAAGCCAGCGATCAAGGCCTGTGCGCAGCTGCGGGCTGCCGCTGCCGGCCGGCAGCAAGTCGATGAACAGGCGCTCGCCACTGGGGCTGAGGGCATCGATGGCGACCAGGTGCACGTCGCGTTGGCGGCAGGCGGCGAGCATCTGTGCCAGTGCATCACGCGCAATCGCTACCAGTTCGACTTGGGCCAAAGGGGGTTGGCGGTGCACGACGCGAGCGACGAAGTGCACCTGCTCGGCGCTGTAGGGCGTGTACCTGTCGATCTCATAAGCCAGCACTTGCCTGAGGTTGCGAGTGGCGGCGAGGGGTAGGCCTATACGTTGTGCCATGACCTGTGATGCCTGCAGGACCAGCACGGCCGGCCGCCCTTGCTGATGCCGCGCTGGCAGCGGCCAGACGAGCAGTTGAGGCGTATTGCCCGCACCGATGCGCCTGGCCAGCTTGGCCGGGAGCATGCCGACCAGCTCCGCCAGCCATGCTCTGAGCCAGCGTCTGGGCTGGCTGGTGTGCCAGCGTGCCTGGCCGAGCTGCTTGTAGCTGACCAGCAGTGCCGCGTAATGACTGAGCCTGTTCAATCCTGCCACCTCAGTACGCGATAGGGCTTGCCACCGGCATGCGCGGGTAACAGGACGAAGGTGGCCTTCAGATGTGCGGTAAATCCACTCGGCAGGCTGGCTTCACTGCTGACGGTGAGGATCTGTCCGGGATCCAGCGCCGGGCCATTGTACCGAGGCAGTCCGAGCAGCTTGGCCAGTGCCGGCGCCGCCAGGCTCGGGTCAGGGTGGGTATTGCCCGACCAGACGGTAATTAAGGGCAGGGCACGGGCGTACACCGCGTAGGTCATGCCGGGCAGTTCGCGGAATTCTTCGAGCATTCGCAGGGGTACCTCGTTGCGCCTCTTCCCTAGGGCCTGAGTGATGGATTTGGCGGTCGCGCGGCTGGCGCCATTGGCACGCAGCAGCTTTTCCAGGCTCGATGCGGGACTCGCATTAAGATCGAGCTTGCCGCGCTCGCTCATGACGCTGACGCGCAGCATGCAGTCGGCGAAGCGCAGGGGATGCTGCTGGCCGTCGGCAAGCCAGCGTGTGGGGTCGTTGCGCAGCAAGTTGGCCACGGCCAGATTGAACCCTGCCTGGGCGGCGAAGGCAGCTTGGGTCTGGTTGCCCTGCCATAGCGCTTGACGCTGCTGGAGCTGGACGGAAATCGCCAGGCCAGCGAGCACTATGCTCAGCAGGCCGACGACCCAAAGCACCAGTAGCAGGGCCGCGCCGCGTTGCCGATTCACGGCCGACCACCGTCGCCCGAGAGGTCAAGCAGCAGATTGACCTGCAGCAGCGGCCATGCTTTGCGGTCGCTCATTTGCACGTCCACCCGGAGCGTCTGCGGCAGCCGTTCAGGCCAAGGCCACTGGGTCAGCCAGCCGGTCGGCTTGCCGAGCGGGGAGTAGCCGCGGTAACTCAGCTGCAGGCTTTTGACTCCGCTCAGCAAACGTTGCGGTTCGCTCCAGGCCTGCAGGCGACGGCCATCCAGCCTGGCCAATTGCAGCTCTAGCCGGTCATCGCGGCGCAACAGGCGCTGGCGGTATAACCCTCCGCCGACGGAACTGGGCAGGGGGGCAAAGAACTCCACGCTGTTGCGGTTACCCTCAAATGTCGTGGTGTGCGCGCCCTGACCGGTAGATGCGCTCAACGGCAGTACCTGCCCCAGCGACTGGCGCAAGAAGCGCTGGGTCGCGCGCAGCTCGTCAAGCCTGTCGCTGTAGCGTTCGGCCTTGGCCACGGCGCGATTGGCCGCGACCAGTGCACCGCCCACCAGCCCGAGCAGCAACCCTATCAGGCTGATCACCACAAGAATTTCCACCAGGGTGAAACCTGCCTGGCGCTTCAACGGACAGCTCCAGCGGCGCGGGCACGCAGGGTGCTGTAATGCGATGTGCGTGCGTCGTCGCTGAGGGTCAGGTCCAGCCGATAGAGGTCGAAGTGCCTCGGCTGTGCCTGCTCGAGGGCAACCTCCAGCACCCAGTCGATCCCCTGCCAGGTGCCGCGTTGCTGGCCCGGAGCAAGTTCGGCGAGGTCGAAATCGTCCATCAGCGAGCGCGCGGCCGCGTTGTGGCGATCACTGCCCTCGACCTGCAACAGTGACCGGCT
Source organism: Pseudomonas sp. BP8 (assembly GCF_017875955.1). Lineage (GTDB taxonomy): Bacteria > Pseudomonadota > Gammaproteobacteria > Pseudomonadales > Pseudomonadaceae > Aquipseudomonas. The sequence continues at coordinate 3,373,311 of NZ_JAGINK010000001.1, forward strand.
GCTCTGGGCAAAGGCGCCCAGCAGGATTGTCGAAGCGACCACCAGCAAGGCAATGGCGGCAAGCATCTCCAGCAGGGTAAAGCCGCGCTGGCGGGTCATGGCAGCTCCCGCAGTTGCACGCTGCCAGTGAGCCAACCGACATCGATCCGCCAGCGCGCCAGGCCACGGCTGATCAGGATATTGCCGCCACTGGCCGCGCCGTCAGGGTAGAACTCAAACGCAGTGCCCAGCCCGCGGGCAGTCTGCAGGCGTACGCGGAAGTCTTCTGGCCAGGCCTCTGGCTTGCGCCCGGGCGCCTGCACGCGACGCCCGCGCAAGTCGAAGTGGGCCCGCACCGGTTGCCCGCTGGCGATCGCCTGCACGCGTGCACTGCGCAAGGCCGAAACCATGTGCGCGAGCGCGCTGCGCTCGTTCGCTAGCAGCATGCCGCGGCCTACGCCGACCGCGAGGATCGACGAGGCAAGGCCGACCAGCACGATGACAACGAGCAGCTCGAACAGGGTAAAACCGCGTTGGCGAGGCCGGCCAGCTGTCATGCTTACTCCCAGTTGCCGAAGTCGGCTTTGTCGCCTTCGCCACCGGCCGCGCCGTCCTGGCCAAGGAAGATCAGGTCAAAGCTGCCGTGGCTGCCGGGGTAGTGATAAGCGAAGGGATGTCCGAACGGGTCGAGCAGGTCTGACGGTTTTGCATAGGGCCCGGCCCAGCGGCTGGCATGGGTCGGCTTGTGCAGCAGTTGTTCGAGACTCGCCGGCGGCGCACCGACATCCAGGGCAAAGCTCTCGATTTTCATGCTCAGGCTGGCCAGCTGCGCCTTGCCGGCGCCGTACTTGCCCTTGTCGACGTTGCCGCCGACCTGGCGCACAACGATGGTCGCGACAATTCCCAAGAGGACGATGACAGCGAGCATTTCGAGCAGAGTGAAGCCCGCTTGACGGGCGTTGGGTGTTGGCTTGGAGCGCATGAGAGGGTTCCTAGATATTGCTGGTCAGGCTCATCAGCGGGAGCATGATGGCGAGCATGATTGCCGCCACCATGACGGCCATGATGATGGTCAGTGTGGGCACCAGCGCCGCCAGCAGGCGGTCGATAGTGCGTTTGGCCTCAAGGTCGTAGACATCGGCGACCTTCAGCAGCATGGCGCCGAGCGTGCCCGACTGTTCGCCGACGTCGATCATCTGCAGGGCCAACTCAGGTAGCAGTGCGTCGGCCGCCAACGCCTGGGCCAGGCTGCTGCCTTGCCTGACCTGTTCGGTGGTGTCGCCGACGTGCGCCCGCAGTGCATGGTTGGCACTGACTTCACGGCCGATCGCCAGCGCGCCGAGCAAGCTCACGCTGTTGCTCAGCAGGGTGCCCAGGGTGCGCGCCAGGCGCGCGGTTTCCAGCCGTTGCACAAGCGTGCCGAACACGCGGTTGCGCCACAGGCGCAGGTCTTGCGCGATGCGTCGCTGCGGATTGCGCCGGGCGGCCAGCCATAGCCAACTGGCGCCGACCATCGTCAACAGACTGGCCATGCCCCAGGCACTGACCCACTCGCCCAAGGCCAGCACCGCCCGGGTCACCAGTGGGATCGGCACGCCCAAATCCTGAAAAATCGGCACGAACTGCGGCACTACGTAGGCCAGCAACAGCGCCAACGAGCCGATCACGCCGATCACCAGGAAGGCCGGATAGATCAGCGCGTTGATCACTTCGCCGCGCAGTGAGTGGCTTTGTTCCAGGTAACCGCTGAGCTGGGCCAGGGTCACTTCGAGTACACCGCCGGCTTCGCCCGCACGCACCAGGCTGGTGTAGAACGGCGAGAAGCTGCCTGGATGTTCTTCGAGCGCCTGCGACAAAGGCACGCCGGCCTTGACCTGGTCGCGAACCCGCTCCAGGACAGCTTGCGCGGCGATCTTGTGCACGTTCTTGAGCACCGTGCCCAGCGCTCTGTCGAGCGGTTGGCCGGCGCTGATCAAGGTCGTCAACTGTTGAGTGATGGTGATCAGCTCGATTGGTTTGAACACGCTGCGCGCCTTGCCTGGACGCAGCAGCTGGTTGCCCTGTTTGAGCTTCAGGACCAACAGGCCACGGCGTTGCAACTGGTGCACGGCGCTGTCATGGTCGCCGGCCTCCAGTTCGCCTTGTAGCGTGCGGCCTGCGCTGTCCAGTGCGCTGTAGGAGAACACCGGCATGTCAGTCGCCCCCCGTGACACGCAGCACTTCTTCGAGCGACGTGATGCCGGCCAGCGCCTGGCGCAGGCCTTCTTCATAAAGGGTCACCAGACCCTTCTGGCGGGCGCTGGCTTCGAGGGTCGCAGCATCTGTCTGGCGCATGAGCAGGCCGCGCAGGTCTTCATCCATCACCAGCAATTCGGTGATCGCACTGCGCCCATGGTAGCCGCCGCCTGGCGCTTGCTCGTCGGGGCGATAGAGGATAATCGGCCGCTGTTGCGTGTAACGTGCCAACTGATGCCGTTCGATAAGCTCGGCCGGGGCCTCGAAGGCGATGCGCGTGGCGGGGTCGAGCCTGCGCACCAGGCGCTGGGCAAGAATGCCTTGCAGCGTTGAGGCCAGCAGATAGCCCTCGACGCCCATGTCCAACAGGCGGGTGATACTCGCCGCTGCACTGTTGGTGTGCAGCGTCGACAGTACCAGGTGGCCGGTGAGGGACGATTGGATAGCAATGCGGCAGGTTTCCAGGTCGCGCATTTCACCGATCATGATCACGTCCGGATCTTGCCGCACGATCGAGCGCAAGGCCGTGGCAAAACCGAGGCCGATCGCTGGCTTGACCTGAATCTGGTTGATACCGGTCAGTTGGTATTCAACCGGGTCTTCAACGGTGATGATCTTGCGTTCGGCAGTGTTCAAGCCCGACAGCGCGGTGTACAGCGTAGTGGTCTTGCCTGAGCCGGTCGGTCCGGTCACCAGGAAGATGCCATGCGGGCGGGCCAGCAATTGTTCAATGGTATGCAGGGTCTGGCCGTCGATACCCAGGCTGGCGAAGTCGAAGCTGACGGTTTGCCGGTCCAGCAGGCGCATTACCACCGACTCGCCGAAACTGGTGGGCACGGTCGACACGCGCAGGTCCAGCTCGCGGCCCTGGATACGCAGCATGATTCGGCCATCCTGGGGCAGGCGCCGCTCGGCAATGTCCAGGCGGGCCATGATCTTCAACCGCGAGATCACTGCAGCGGCATAGCCGCTCGGCGGCGCTTCGCCCTCGACCAACACGCCATCGACCCGGTAGCGCACCTTCAGCTGGCTTTCGAACGGTTCGACGTGGATATCCGAGGCGCGGCGGTCGACGGCGTGCTGCAGCATCAGGTTGACCAAGCGGATCACCGGCGCCTCGGAGGCCATGTCCTTGAGTTGCTCGATGTCGCCTTCGGCGACGCGATCGTCATCCAGGGTCTGGATCAGTGCACCCATTGCCGAACGCCCCGTACCGTAGACCTGTTCGACCAAGGCGGTGATTTCATCGTGGGTGGCAACCACCAGTTCGACCGGCTTGCCTGCCTGGTAGCCCAGCGCGGCGAGGGCGTAGGCCGAAGGTGGGACGGCAGCCGCCACACGCAGTTGACTACCGCTGTTATTGAGGGTGACAACGCCGTACTGGCGAGCGAAGCGCTCGCTGGCAATTGGCGCCGTCTCGACCGGCTGATCTGCGAGCCTGGGGGCTTCGAGCAATTGAGCGTAGGCCGTGGCCATCTGTTGATCTTTAACCGCGCCCAAACGTAACAGTGTGCGGAGTATTTCGTCCTCGCCGATACCCTGAGCTACACCCAGTCGGGCCGCACGGTGCCTATCGGCCGGTTGCAATGCGCCAGCATTGATCAGCCACTCACATAGTGTATCGGCAGAGGGTATGTTTAGATTCATAATGATGGCTTTGTGCAAGTGCTGGCTATATAGCGGCGCATTACGACTTACTATGTTTTAAGATGGCCGGGAGAATACGTCGTTATTTTTCCAGGCGCAACAGTGTATGTTTCTGACTGTTTGTAGTGAGTTTAATGCAGGTATTTGCTGGGGCGTCGAGAGTTTAGCAGGCCTCTAAACCTAATTGCAACTAGGTTTAGTGCATAGTTATTTATTGCTCATATCGACACAAAAAAGCATGAAAATTGCTCATAGTATGAGTTTCCAGGCTTGTTCTGTCCGCTTATCGCTTCAGGAAGGCTTTTGCGGTGCGCGTAACTAGTGTGTTTGTTCTTTATTTATTAGTAATTCCAAGGCTTTTTCTGGTGATGTTCAGCTGATTTTTTCAGTGCGCTTGAACTTTTCTCGCAACTGCTCAGACTTACCCGCCGGCCTGACTCTGTTTCCGGTCTGATTACTCCTGTTTTCCTCTCTCGAGAACTATTCGATGAATAGATTATTGCTGTCGCTCGCCTGTTCGACGCTCTTGGCAACTCACGTGTCTGCCTTTGCAGAAACCGCAGACGCCTCAACGCAATCCAGCGCTTATCAACAAGCACGCGAGCAACTGGATACCCAACGCGAACAACTCTCCGGGGTGAGCCGTATTGCCCAGTCCACGACGGATGCCAATGCCTTCGTCGACAGTGCGGTAGACACCAGCGACGCGCCGGCGCAGGTCAACCAGCCGTGAGGCCGGTGGATATTTGCCTCCCACCCCGTTCTTAAGGATTCGATCCGTGAAGCATTTCAAACAGACCCTGGGCCTGAGCCTGCTAGCGCTTGGCGTGATGCAGGCTTCGGGCGTCTTTGCTGCTGCACCTGCTGTCGGCAACGAAGTGGAGGCCCGCGTCAGCTCCATCCTCGACAACATGAACCAATCCGAGAAGATCAACTTCACCCGGGTCAACGATGGCCACATGATCCCCTCGTTGCTCAAGTGGGGGATCAAGGGCACCGTGGCCTACGATTCGTCGATGGGCGTGCACGTCAATAACGCCACCTTTGGCGCGCAGTACCCGTCGCAGTCGGCATTGGCGGCGACCTGGAGCATCAACCGGGCCAAAGAGTTCGGCCTGGCCATCGCGTACGAAACGCGTATTTCCGGCGGTCAGCAGATGCTCTCGCCTGGGGTGAATCTGTACCGCACGCCATACAACGGCCGCTCGGCCGAGTACGTTAGCGGGGAAGACCCGTTCCTGGGTGCAGTGCTGGCCCCTGCGATCGTCAACGGCATCCAGGCCCAAGGTATCCAGGCCAGCGGCAAGCATTACCTGGCCAACGAGCAGGAAGCCAACCGTCAGGCGGTCAATGTTGTGGCGGATGAGCGGACGCTGCGCGAGATGTATCTGCCGGGCTTTGAGTCGATGGTCAAGAACGCCAACGTGGCCTCGATCATGTGCGGCTTCAACAAGGTCAATGGCGACTATGCCTGCGAGAACCATCACCTGATCACTGAAGTGCTCAAAGGCGAGTGGGGCTACCAGGGCACCGTGATCAGCGACTTCAACGCCATTCACAATGCGTTCAAGGGCGCGTGGGCCGGCACCGACCTGGACATGCCCTCGGGGCTGCAGTTCACTGAGGCCAACCTGCTGCCTTATGTCTGGAGTGGCCAGCTGACTCAGAATGTCATCGACGACAAGGTCAAGCGCAATCTGCGCGCGGTGGTCAGCTATGACTTCCAGGAGCACCAGAACTCCGCGCAGACCCTCGAGCACACCGAATACGGCCAGCGCGCGTCGTTGAACGCGGCACGCGAAGGGATCGTGCTGCTGCGTAACACGACTACCGCGGCCGGCAAACCGTTGCTGCCGTTGGCGCCTACGGCCAAGGTGGCCGTGATCGGTGACTGGGCCAACCAGGCGCCAGCGTCGCCCTTTGGTACAGCCAACTCGCCGCCCAACAGCTATGTCAGCGAACTGAGCGGTCTGCAGCAGTTGGCGTCAAGCAGCACCAACGTCACTTACCTGTCAGCCCTGAGCCTGAACCCGAAGTCATCAGTCTGGTACCAGCCCACTTCGACCAAGAGCAGCGTCAGCAACGCCGGGGTGAAAGCTGAATACTTCAGCAACAGCAGCCTCAGCGGCGACCCGCTGGTTACCCGCGTGGAGCCGGGCGTCAACCTCAACTGGACCACCAGCACCAATGAGACCAGCGCCGGCACCACCGCCGTGTCTGGCTTCAGCCCGACGGCTGGCGCGTTCTCTGCGCGCTTTACTGCCACAATCAAGCCGACCATTTCCGGTGCCCATGTCTTCAAGGTGCGTGCCGACGGCCCTTACAAGCTCTGGGTGAATGACAAGTTGGTGGTGGAAAGCGACGGTGTGCCGTACTCCTCCGACGTGGTCAACGCGCTGACCAGCTCTGGCACGAGCGCTGCGCTGGTGGCAGGCAAGTCCTACACCGTGAAGCTCGAGTACCGCCGTGTGCAGGGTAACTTCACGCCGGCGCTGGGCGGCCTGGCGGGTGTGCAGATGAGCTGGGCGTCGTTGCGCCCGCCGCAGGACCTGGCCAACTATGATGCCGTGGTGATTGCTGCAGGCACCAACTACGAAAACGAAGGCGAGGGCTCCGACCATGGTTACCAATTGCCAGACCAGCAGGCTGAGCTGATCAACTTCGTGACCAAAGCCAACCCGAATACCATCGTCGTCACGCACGGCGGAGGCGTGGCAGACATGCAGCCATGGGCCAAGAAAGTTGGCGCTGCGTTGCACGCCTGGTTCCCCGGCCAACAGGGCGGTCAGGCCCTGGCTGAGATCCTGTATGGCAAGGTCAACCCGTCTGGCAAGCTGCCGGTGACCATCGACAAGCGCATCGAGGACAACCCGAGCTACGCCTCGTATCCGGACCCTGCCGCTTACCGCGGTGACAACGCGCTGACCGAGATCAACTACAGCGAAGGCCTTTACCTGGGGTATCGCGGTTACGACAAAAAGCACGCCAAGCCGCTGTACCCGTTCGGCTTTGGATTGTCGTACACCACCTTCAGCTATTCGGACCTGAAGCTGTCGTCCAATGTCATGACGCCGGGCAACACCATCGACGTCAAGTTCACCTTGACCAACACCGGTGACAAAGCGGGCTTTGAGGTTGCGCAGCTGTACATTCAGCCGATCGATGCGCAGGTCGAGCGACCGCACAAAGAGCTCAAGGGCTTTACCAAGGTGTGGTTGGAGCCGGGTCAGAGCAAGACCGTGAGCTTGCCGATCGACTCGCGTTCGCTGGCCTACTTCGTACAGAACACCGACAGTTGGGATGTCGATGCCGGCAAGTTCAAGGTCTGGGTTGGCCCGGATTCGGAGAACCTGACGCTGCAGCGCACACTGCTCACGTTGATGCCACAACACCTGACCACCCGTGACAGCAACCCGCTGCCGGCACCGCTGCGTGCGGCCGTACAGGTCAGCGAGTCGCAGGCGTACTGAAACCGGTAGTCAACCTTCAATCAGGTTGGGGGCTGCTCAGCAGCCTCTTCGGCCCAAGCCGGACGGGATGTCAAACCACCCCGGAAGGCTTGTCATGCCCTGATGCCATTGGCGAGGCGTTGCAGGTAGGCGTCGAAGGCCGCTTCGACGTCGATCTGCTCGGGCGCGCGCAGCCACTGGATCTGCAAACCGTCCATGACGGCAAAGATCTCGGTCGCCAGCAGCTGCACGTCGACATCCGCGTGTATTTCTCCCTGCTCAAGCAATGACGCCAGATGTGCCTGCGCATGCGCGTGAGTCAAGGCGAACTTTTCCTGGTACCAGGGCCAGGCCGGATGTTTGTCCGACAGGCTCTCTACACCGATCATCATCGATGCCTGACACTCAAGCAGGCTCTGCACGCTGAAATTCATGCTCATGCGCACGAAGGCGAGGAAGTTATCCAGCGTTGGCAACCTCTCCAGTTCGGCAAATTGCGCGGTGACTCGCTGATCGCGACGATCAATCAAAGCCCGTAGCAGCGATACCTTGTTGGGAAAGTGATGCAGCAGCCCCACCGTGGTAATCCCGGCGATCTCTGCGACATCACGCATCGAGGCAGCAGCATAACCATCCTTGGCGAATACGGCCGTGGCCGCATCCAGCAGGGCCGCCCGGCGCAGCTCACCCTTGGGCGCACGGCGACGCTTGGTAGAAGGCGTACTGGACGATTCGCTGTCGTGATCCTGTGACATAAACCAACTTCGTGTCTGTGTAAGGGGGGCCGCTTCGAAAAAACGGCGAGGGGGCTGATTATTGCAAAAGATCTAGGGTTCGTGCGCCCAGTATGAGCCGCGTCGGTTGATCCAGATGGCGGTGGCGATCGACGCCAGGGCAACCAGCGCGTTGCCGATCCACATTCCCAGGATGACCCCACTCGCACCAAAGTGCGCTGCACCGAAGGCAACGAACGGCAGCGTGCCCACGGATGCTCGAAGCCAGGCATAGAAGACGATCCAGCCAAGCTGACCGCGGCTGATGAACACTGAAATGGCAATGAAGTCCAGGCCGATCACGATCCACAACCCCGGGCCAAAGCGGCACAGGTTGCCGATCAGGATTTGCCCTGGCCCCGACAACTCGAAGGCATGCCCGAGCCAGGACGCGGCGAAGAACAGCACCGCCCAGGCGAGCAGGCCATACACCATCACCAGTTGGCTTGCACTGTGCAGCGCCGCACGGGTCCGGGCATTGCGCTGCGCGCCGAGGTTTTGCGCGAGGATCGGCACCAACGCGCTGGGTAGCGCGAAATACAGGCAGTAGGTGATCTGCAAGACCCTGTCCATCACCGCCATCCCTGCCATCACCGATATGCCGAACAGCGCCAGTTGGGCCATGGTGAAAGTCAGTGCGACGGGCGCTGCCAAGCTGGCAAAGGTAAACGGCAGGGCAATGCGCGCGATCCGCGCGCCATACAGTCGCAGCAGGCGCCAACGCAGTCGCAGGCTGAGGCCCACCTGCGTATCAAGCTGGTACATGCCCATCAGGCAGCCTGCGATGCCTGCCACCAGGCACGACACGCCGGCGCCAAGCAGCTTCAGGTCGAGACCGAAGATCAGTATCGGATCGACAATTGCCAGGCAGGCGGCCGTGCTCAGCACCACCGCCAGCGCCCGGCCACTGTAGCCGTGCGCCCGCAGCGCCTGCGCCGCGGCCTGGGTGATCGCCATCAGCACCGATGCAACGAGGGTCATGCCGATGAACTGCCCGGCAACTGCAGAGGAGGGCGCATTGATGCCGATCAGCCGTGCAAAGAAGCCCAGGTAATGCCATTGCAGCACTGACACCATGGCTGAAACCAGCCCGGTCAGCACCAGCATATGCGTGACCAGGGCGGGCAGAGATGCCCGGCGGCCCTGGCCCACCCTGCGCGAGATCATCGTACCCGCAGCAACCACGATGCCCGCCACCAGGCTCGAATTGAAGAATGCCAGGGTCTTGGCGATCCCGACCGCGGCAATCAGTTGCTCGTCATGCAGCATTGCCACATACGCAAGGGTGAGGATGTCGGTCAGAAAAATCGCTAGCAGGCTTAACCCACTGGTGAACGCCATCACCCGTACGTGATGATTTAGCGAACCCTGTGTGAAGGTGGCGACAGGCGTTGTCATTGAACTAGCGCCACGCTCGGTGCGGTAGTGCAGCACTATTGCGGTGCTCCGGTAAAAACCAAGGCAGGGTAGCCGAAACACTGAAACAAGACCAGCGACCTACCTGTGGCACATTTAATTGTTTCGTTTTTACATTTAACCGCGACATTCATCCCTTAGAATGTTTTCATTGTGCCCTGTACCTCCCCCTTAAAGGATAAGACTTTATGTCGCGTTTGGCAGAATTCCGTAAGCTTGAACAAACCCTGGCCGCCCAGCTCGCCGAGCTCGAGGCCATGAAGGGCAGTTCCGAGCTGCAAAAAGAGATCGAGTTTGAAACCAAACTGCGCTCGCTGCTGGAGAAATACGGCTTCAGCCTGAAAGACATCATCAATATCCTCGATCCGCAAGCCGCGCGCCGCGCGCCAGTGGCTGCGGCGCCCGAGAAAGCCACGCGCAAGGCGCGCGAGGTCAAGGTCTACAAGAATCCGCATAACGGCGAAGTGATCGAAACCAAGGGTGGTAATCACAAGCTGTTGAAGGAATGGAAAGCGCAGTACGGCGGTGATGAGGTCGAGGGCTGGTTGAACAAATAAATGGCGTCATGCTGTTTAGTTGAACAAGAGGGGCCGCGTTGCGGCCCTTCGCTTTTTGACGCGCCCAACAGAGCATAGACATCACCCCTTCAGGTCCTTATGCTCCCTCGACATCACATGAACAATAATTACAACTTCCATGGATATCGAACTCTCCGCGAATACGTTCTGGCGACGGCTGGCGCGACCTCGTCGTAGCTTGGTTGCACGCTATACCCTGTTGTCCATCGTGGTCATGAGCGTGGCCTTGATCGCCCTGGCGGTGCTCTATGAGCAACTGGCCAAAGACCTGCTCAATCGCCTGACCGGTGAACGCCTCGATGCCCAGGCAGTGTCCACAGCGAACCGGCTTTCGTCGTTTCTCGACGACCGCTTCTATCAGCTATCAGCCCTGTCCAATCACCCCAGCATGCCGGATTTCATCGCTGACCAGGCGCACCCGGCCGGGGATGTCGATGCATTGCTCAAGCTCGAAAGCGAACTGCCGTTTCTCTACGGCGTGCTGTTTTTTGACGAGCACGAGCGCCTGCTCAAGGTCATGCCCGGCCAAGCCGCCTCAGGCGCGCCGTATTGGGGGCGCGAAGGCTGGTCGCTCGACGGCCTGGCGCGTCAGCGGGTTGGCGATGTCGAGGTGATCGGCCCGGCGCTGCCGCAGGCCGGGCGCTCGGGTTGGCTGCTCATTCGCAAGACTATCCGTAGCGGCCGCCTTGATCACCGCGTCAGTATCGGCCTGCACCTGCGCTTGGCGTCGATTACCGAGCTGCTGGTCAGCGCCGGCCTCAATGGCATCGTCACGCCACTGTTGCGGGTGCCGGGTGGGGCATTCATCGATGCCACCGGGCGTCAGGTCGAGGCCCCCCGCGATGTGCGCGAAGGGCCGATGATCCTGCCGGGCTGGCAGGTGGTGTTCAGTGTCCAGCCTGGGGCGGTGCTCAAACCGCTGGACGACGCCCGCTGGTGGCTGTACCTGGCTGCCGTCGGCTTTATCGGTTTTATCCTGATTGTGTTCTTCACCCTGTCACGGCAGTTGCGCTCGCGGGTGGGTTCGCTGGTGGAGGGCGCGCATCAACTGTCGTCGGGTGACCTCGGTTATCGCCTGCCCGAACAACCGCACAATGATGAAATCGGCCGGGTCACCCGTGCCTTCAATGTCATGGCCGGGCGCTTGGCGGATGTCATGGAACGCACCGTGCGCGCGGAGAACCTTGCCGTGCTCGGCACGTTCGCCACCGGCGTCGCCCACGAGGTGCGCAACCCGTTGGCGACCATGAAGACCACCGTGCAAGCCCTCCTGCGGCGCGAACAGGAAGCGGAACGGCGCCTGCTGTTGAGTGATCTCTGCCAGGAAATCGACCGCTTGTCTCATGTCACCAGCGACCTGCTCGAATATGGCCGGCCACACCCGGCCATCGCCCAGGTGGTGGACTTGCCCGGGCTGCTGGCGCGCACCACACGGTTGCTTGCGCCGGAAGCCGAAGCCAAGGGTGTCAATGTTTCCGCTACCTGCCAAGCAGGCGTGCAACTGTGGGTCGATCCGGATCAGGCCCAGCAGATTCTCCTCAACCTCTGCCTCAATGCTGTCGAGGCCAGCGCTCCAGGCCAGTGTGTGGTGATTAGTGGCCTGGCCTGGGGCGAGCGCGTCGGCGTGACGGTGGTCGATCAGGGCTGCGGCATTCCCGAGGCTGCCCTGCAGCAGGTACGCCAACCGTTTTTCACCCTCAAGGCGCGTGGCACCGGGCTGGGCCTGAGCATCTGCCAGCAATTGCTGGAAGCCAATGCCTCGCGCATGGAGCTCGCCAGTACGCCGGGCGTAGGCACCGTGGTGAGCGTGGACTTTCCCGCGCCCGCAGCGACTTATCTGAAGTGAGTGACTGATGCCTGAATTACATGTACTGATCGTCGACGATGAACAGGCGCTGGTGCGCTCGCTGAGCTACGCCCTGCGTAGCGAGGGCATGACGCCTCGCGCGGTATACAGCGGCGAGGCGGCGCTGGCGCTGCTGGCTGACAGCACGGTCGAGGTCGATATCGTCCTGCTCGACCTTGGCCTGCCTGGCATGGACGGCATCGCCACCCTCGAGGGCCTGCGCAAATGCCGGCCGAACTTGCCGGTGATCATGATCTCTGCCCATGGCGACACCCGCGCCGCGGTGCAAGCGGTAAAAGGCGGGGCTACTGACTACCTGACCAAACCGTTTGAACTGGACGATTTGCTGGCCACCATCCACGCCACCCTCGAGGTGCCGACGGCAATTGTCAGCGCCGTTGAAGAGCAGGGCGCCTTGCTCGGGCAGAGCCTGGCAATGGCCAACTTGAAGGCAGCCGTGCAACGCATCGCGCGCAGCTCTGCCACACGGATCCTGCTCTTGGGTGAGTCCGGTACCGGCAAGACGCTGGTAGCCCAGGCGTTGCACGCCAACAGCACGCGCGCGGGGCAGCCGTTTGTCGAAGTCAACTGCGCGGCCCTGCCGGAGCAGTTGATCGAAGCTGAGCTGTTCGGCTCGGAAAAAGGCGCTTATACCGGCGCCCACCAAAAGCGCATCGGCCTGGTGACCCAGGCCCATCAGGGCACGCTGTTTCTCGACGAGATCGGCGAACTGCCGTTGGCCTTGCAGGCCAAGCTGCTGCACTTTCTGGAAAACGGCAGCTACCGCGCTGTAGGCGCGAGCCAGGCCAGCACGGCTGACGTGCGCGTGGTGGCCGCGACCAACCGCGACCTAGCCGAGGATGTCCGCCAAGGGCGCTTTCGCGAAGACCTGTTCTACCGCCTCAACGTCATCACCCTTGATATACCGGCGCTGCGCGAGCGCGGTGCGGACATCCTGCAGCTGGCCCAGCACTTTGCTGTGCACCAGGCGCAGGAAGAGCATGTCGACCCGATCACGTTTCTCCCTGACAGCGCAAATGCCTTGGTGCAACACCGTTGGCCGGGCAATGTCCGCGAGCTGAAAAACCTCATCGAGCGCCTGACCATCCTGCTGCCTGGCCAGGCCATTGGCAGCGCCCAGTTACCCGCGCAGATGCAGGCGCTTGAGCCCGCACCAAGCGCTCTGTCCGCGCTGGACGACCGCCTCGAACGGGCCGAACGTGAACTGGTCAGCGATGCCCTCAGTCGCAGCGCCGGCCACAAGGGCCTGGCCGCCGACCTGCTGGGGATTTCCCGGCATGCGCTCAAGCGCCGCCTGCAGCGCCTGGGCCTCGCCAGCGGCGATGAGCGCTAACCGCTCAACCGCGCGCGCAGGCTGAGCGCTAACCGCTCAACACCCCGCTCAAGACGCCGCTCCCGCACCCGCTGCGGCGTTCTCCAGCACACCGACTGATAGACGCAAAGCGCCGTTGCAGAGCGCTTTCGTGTTATTTCATGCTGCGTACGACAAAGGCTGGCACAGCCTTTGCGATAGCCCATTTCGCTAAGCAAACAAGAGGCGTCCCCGAACGCCCCAAGGGATTCTATGCAACTGCCGTTTTCTCACCTGACTGCCGTCGTCGCCTTGAGCGGCCTGCTGCTGGCCCACGCCGGTACCGCGCAGGCCGGACGCGTCGAGCTTGGCGCCGCTGCCGGGCAAGCCGACCTGACCCTCGGCTGCCTGTACCCGATGACCGAGCGGGCGGCGATCTATGGCCAGGACAGCATCGCCGGCATCCAGGTCGCCCTGAGCGAGCTGCAGGGGCAACGTGACGCCGGTGAGCAGTTGCCACGGCTGCGGGTGATCATCGACGACGACCAGTCCAAGGCCTCCTACGGCACTAGCCTGGCCCGCGCGTTCATTCGCAAGGACGGAGTACAGGTACTGTGCGGGATGGTCTCCAGCGGGGTGGCGATGTCCGTCAGCCAATTGGCCAAGCAAGACAAGGTGCTGATGATTGGCACTGACCACGCCTCCTCGCGCATGACCCTGGAAAACGGCCATCGCTACTATTTTCGGGTGACCAATGACACCTGGACGTCGATGGCTGCCGGCGCCCATTACCTCAAGACACTGCAGGCTTCCACAGGCTGGAAACGGCTGGCCTTCATCGGCCCCGACTACGAATACGGCCATGTCTCGCGTGACGATCTGCACGAAGCGCTGCGCCAACTGGGCGTCCAGTTCGAGGACGTCACCGAGCTCTGGCCACGCCTCTACGAGCCGGACTACTCGGCCTACATCGCCGCGCTGGAACAGGCCAAGCCGGACATCATCGTGTCGGCCCTGTGGGGCGGCGACTTCCATGCGTTCGTCAAGCAGGCGGCCGGCACCCGGCTGTTCGAGACCTCGCGCCTGGCCAACTTCGACACCGGCGGCAACTACGACTTCCTGGTCGCGCTTGGCGAGCAGGCGCCGCCTGGCCTGATCCTCTCCGCACGACACCACAACAACTGGCCGCAGACGCCGCGCAATGATTCGTTCGTGCAGCGCTTCCACACCCTCACCGGGCGCTACCCGACCTACGCCGCCCAAGGGGCTTATACCGGCGTCATGGTCCTGGCCAAGGCCAGCCAGAAGGCCGGTGGCGCCACCGACACCGAATCCTTGGTCGATGCCCTCGAAGGGCTGGAGATTGCCTTGCCGGAAGACCCGCCGGGGTTTGTCTCGCGGATCGATCCGCTGACCCACCAGATCCTTCAGGCCCAGGCCATCGGCACCCCGCTGCGCAACGACGACTTCCCGCCGGCCAAGCTGATGCTGGGCGAGTGGTCGGTGTATTCGGCCCAGGACCTGCTGCCCGACCCGGCCACCCGCCTGCGTCGGCAACGCTCGCAAATCCGTAATCCCGAGGGGCCCGCCCCTTAGCTACCGCAACCTGCACTGGAAGTGACCATGAACAACTATAAGAAAAGCGTCCCGCATTACCGCAAAGCACTGCCTCTGGCCCTGGCGATCGCCACGGCGGGGCTCACCGCAGGATTCACTGGCGGCGCAACGGCCGCTGACAACGGCAAGTTCCGCATCGGTGTGGTGACCTTCTTGTCTGGCCCGGCAGCGGGCCCGTTCGGCGAGCCGTCGGCCAATGCCGCCAAGATTCTGGTAGACGGCCTCAACCAGGGCAAGCTACCCGCGCCGTACGACAAACTGGGCATCAATGGCGCCGAGATCGAGATGGTGATCATCGATGAGGCCGGTGGCGCTGCCAAGCAGGTAGAAGAGTTCCGCAACCTGGTGCAGCGGCAGAAGGTCGATGCGGTGGTCGGCTACATTTCCTCCGGTGACTGCCTGGCGATTGCGCCGGTGGCCGAAGAGCTGGGCGCCATGACCGTGTTCTACGATTGCGGCACCTCGCAGTTGTTCAGCGAAGACAAGACCCCACAGTTTGTTTTCCGCACCAGCCTCGACGCGGCCGTGGATAACATCGGCGCCGCTCGTTACCTGGCCAAGACCCGCCCGGACGCCGTGCGCGTCGGTGGCATCCAGCAGAACTACGCCTGGGGCCAGGACAGCTGGAACGACTTTGTCCTGTCCATGGCGCAGGTCATGCCCAAGAGCCAGGTGGTCGAATCGCAGATGCCCAAGGTATTCCAGGGCCAGTACGGCGCGGAAATCTCGGCGCTGTCGGTCAAGCGTCCAGAAATCATCCACTCCAGCTTCTGGGGCGGCGACATGGAGGCCCTGGTGCTCCAGGCTAACTCGCGCGGCCTGCTCGAAGACGCCACCGCCGTGCTCACCTGTGGTGAATCGGCCCTGGCGCGCTACAAGGATCAGGCGCCCAACGGCATGATCATTGGCGGTCGCGGCCCGTTCGGCGCGTTCGCCCCCGAGAACGCCCTGAACAACTGGTTCACCGCGGCCTATCAGGCGGCCTACAAGGCGGCGCCGACCTACCCGGCGAGCAAGATGGCCCAGGCCATCCTCGGCCTGAAGTTCGCCGCAGAAAACGCCAAGGCCGAGGCCGGCAAAGTACCGGCGCCGGTGGAAATCGCCAAGGCGTTCAAGGGTGCCACCTTCGAATCGGTCTCCGGCACCGTACAGATGGCCCGCGCTGGTGGCCACCAGGCCATGCAGGGTATCGCCTACGGCGAATACCACTACGACGCGGCGAACAAGAAGGGCAGCGTACAGAACGTGATTGCCTTTGCCGGTGAGTGCGTGACCCCGCCTGACGGCACCAGCGCGCATGACTGGATCAAGGCCGGCTTCCCTGGCGCGCAGTGCAACTGAGCCCGTTGCACACCTGACTGAACGTGGCGGCCGCTGGCGGTCGCCACTCTTGCCAAGGTAGAACCTTATGCTGAGTCTTTACGCGGTGCTGATCGACGGCGCCATCTATGCCTCGTGGCTGTTCCTGGTTGCGGCAGGGCTGACCGTCATCTATGGGGTCATGCGTATCCTGAACATGGCCCATGGCAGTTTCTACGCCATCGGCGCCTATGCCGCCGCCTCGCTGGTCGGCTGGTATTTCAACAACGGGGTCGGGCCGGTGTGGGTCGGCTACCTGATGATGCTCGGCTGTGCGTTGGCCGCGGGCCTGGTGGTCGGGCTGCTGATCGAGCGCGGCCTGCTGCGCTTCATGTACGGCCGTGATGAAGTGCTGATGGTGATCATCACCTACGCCTTGCTGCTGATTCTCGAAGACGCCATGAAGATGATCTGGGGCGTCAACCCGTACTTCGCTTACCAGCCTTACGCAGAAATGGGCCGCAGCGTGCTGGCCGGACTGAAAGTCTCCAACTATGACCTGATGCTGGTCGGCGTCTCGCTGGTGCTCGGCCTGAGCCTGTGGCTGTGGCTGGAGCGCACCCACCAAGGCAAGGTGCTGCGCGCGGTGATCCACGACCGCGAAGTGGCGCTGGCCATGGGCGTCAACGTGCGCCGGGTGTTCACCCTGGTGTTTGTTCTCGGCACGGTGCTCGGCACCCTGGCGGGCGCATTGACCGCGCCGGCGATTTCGGTGGCTCCCGGCATCGGCGTCGAGATCATCGTGCTGGCGTTCGCCGTGGTGGTGATCGGCGGCATGGGCAGCATCGAAGGCGCCGCCCTTGGCGCGCTGCTGGTCGGCTTGAGCCGAGCCGCGGCGGTGCACTACGCGCCGCAATTCGAACTCTTTGTGATCTATGGCGTGATGGCGCTGGTCCTCGCGGTACGTCCGCAGGGCCTGTTCGGTCGCGTGCTTGCGAGGAAAATCTGATGCGCCTGGATAAAACCGAACTGATTCTGCTCGGCGTCGCCGTGCTGCTCGCCGGCGCTGGGGTGATTGCCCCGCAATGGTTGGTGTTCTTGCTGACCATGGCCTTGGCCAAGGCGATGGTGGTGCAAGGCGTGGTGATGCAGATGCGCGCCGGCCTGGTCACCTTTGGCCAGGGCCTGTACTTCTGCATCGGTGGTTACGCGGTAGGCATGAGCGGGCACTTTCTGGGGCTCAGCGACCTGCCGACCTTGCTGCTCATGGGTATCGGCGCGGCGGTGGCGCTGGCGCTGATTCTTGGCCTGCTGATGACCCGCTACCGGGAGATCTTTTTCGCCATGCTGTCGCTGGCGTTTTCGATGATTCTCTACGGCATGCTGGTGAAAAGCCCGGCCCTGGGCAGCACCGACGGCTTCAACGTCAAGGCCTGGACCCTGTTCGGCTGGAGCCCGGCCGCGGGCCAGGCGCCGCTGGCATTGTTCGTGATCATCGTGGCGGTGTCTGCCGTGCTCGCAGTGTTGCTGCACCGCTATGGACGGAGCAGCGCCGGCGCCATGTGCGAGGCGATCCGCGAGAACGAAGTGCGGGTCGAGTACCTCGGCCAGTCGCCACGCTGGGTGCTGTACATGAACTACGTCGCCGCAGCCGCGGTATCGGCGCTGGGCGGCGGCTTCATGGCCTTGGCCGCCGGGCATATCGATCCGGAGATGGCCTACTGGATCACCTCCGGCGAGTTCGTCTTCATCGCCTTGCTTGGCGGTACGGCACACGTCGCAGCACCAATCATCGCCGCCGTCCTGTTTGCGGTGGTGCGCACTTACGCCATCGAGCTGGTGCCGCACAGCTGGCAGATGATTCTGGGCATCACCTTGCTGGCGATCATCGTCTTCTTGCCCAAGGGCCTGTGGAGCCTGTTCAGTGGCCAGGCCCGTGCGACCAAGGCAGTGGAGGCCAAGGCATGAGCGCTATTCTCGAAACCCGTGGGCTGTGCAAGGAATTCGGCGCCGTCAGCGCTGCCAAGGACGTCAACGTCAGCATCAGCAAGGGCGAAGTGGTCGGGGTAATCGGCTCCAATGGCGCCGGCAAGACCACCTTCATCAACATGGTGACCGGTTACCTCAAGCCCAGCCGCGGCGAAATCCTCTTCAACGGCCAGTCGATCATCGGTCGCACGCCGCGAGCGATTACCCGCGCCGGCATGGCCCGTTCGTTCCAGGTGGCGCAGCTGTTCCCAGAGCTGACTGTACTGGACAACCTGTTGATTGCCCTGGCAGCCGCCGAGTCGCCGTTCCCGTCGTTGTTGCGCCCGCTGCGCAATGGCGCACGAATTGCCCGTGCCGAGGCGATTCTCAGTGAATTCAGCATCCTCGCCTGGGCCGACAACAAAGTCACCGCCGTGCCGCAAGGCGTACGCAAGCTGATCGACATCGCCATGGCGCTGATCGGTGATCCGCAGATGCTCCTGCTCGACGAGCCCACCAGCGGTGTCAGTGCCGAGGAGAAGACCCAACTGATGGATACCGTGATGCAGGTGGTGTCGCGTCACCAGGTGACGGTGTTGTTTGTTGAACACGACATGGACGTGGTGCGCCGCTACGTGTCGCGAATCCTCGCGTTCTACAGCGGTGAAGTGCTGGCCGACGGTCCGCCGCAAACGGTATTGGCCAACGCCCGGGTCCAGCAGCTGGTCACTGGCGGTCAACGGGCACACAAGGGGGCAAACGCATGAGCCTGGACATTCGCAACCTCAATGTGGCCATCGAGTCGGTACCGATCCTGCACAACGTCTCGCTACAGGTGGGTGCGGGGCAGATGGTCGGTCTGATCGGCCACAACGGTGCTGGCAAGACCACCCTGATCCGAACCTTGATGGGCCTGCTCGACGCCACCTCCGGTTCTATTCATTTTGCCGGCAACGACCTCTGCGCGCAGCCGGGTCACCAGCGCGCGGCGGCTGGCATCAGTTACCTGCCCGAAGACCGTCGGCTGATTCCGGCGCTGACAGTGGAAGAAAACATCCTCTTGCCGGTGTGGGCCAACAAGTTGCCGGGCAGTGCCGAGCGCCTCGAGTGGGTGTATGGCCTGATCCCGGAAATCGCTCAGTTTCGTGATCGCCGGGCCATGCAGTTGTCTGGCGGCCAGCAGAAGCTGGTGGCCCTGGCCCGCGCCCTGATGCCGGGCAACCGCTTGTTGATTCTCGACGAGCCGTTCGAGGGCGTGGCGCCGGTGCTGTCGCGCCGCCTCAGTGAAGTGATCGCCCAGCTCGGACAGGAAGGCCTGTGCGTGCTGATCTCCGAGTCCGATGACACCCATTCCGCTGACCTGGTCGATGCGCTGTACCGCATCGAGCGCGGCAGCGTGCGAGCAGGATAAGCCGCCATGTCGACCTTTACCTTTGAAACCACCCCCCGTGTGATCTGTGAAGTCGATGGCGCCTTGCGTCTCGGCAGCCTGTGTCGCGAACTCGGTGCCGAGCGCGTGCTGCTGGTCAGCGACCCAGGCCTGCAGCGCGCTGGCCTGCTCGATGCGCCGATGCAGGCGCTGCGTGATGCCGGTGTCGAAGTAACGCTGTACAGCGATGTGCAGGCCGACCCGCCCGAAGCGTCGGTGCTCGACGCAGTGGCGGCGGGGCGCGCGTGCCGTGCCCAGGCAGTGATCGGCCTTGGCGGCGGTAGCTCGCTGGACACGGCCAAGCTGGTGGCACTGCTCTGTGGCCATGAACAGGCCTTGGCCGACATCTATGGCATCAACCTGGCCAAGGGGCCGCGCTTGCCGTTGATCCAGGTACCGACCACTGCGGGCACCGGCTCGGAGGTCACCGCGGTGGCCATCGTCACCACCCCCAGTCACGAGAAGAAGGGCGTGGTCAGCCCGCTGTTGTACCCGGACATTGCCTTGCTCGATGCGCGGCTGACCGTCGGCCTGCCCGCGGCGGTAAGTGCCATGACCGGTGTTGACGCCATGGTGCATGCCATCGAGGCTTATACCAGCAAGCACAAGAAGAATGTGTTGTCCGACGGCCTCGCCTTGCAGGCCTTGCGCCTGTTGGGCGGCAACCTTGATCGAGTGCTGGCCGAACCCGGCGATCTGCAAGCACGCTCGAACATGTTGCTCGGCTCGATGCTGGCCGGTATGGCCTTCGCCAACGCGCCGGTGGCAGCGGTACATGCGCTGGCCTATCCGCTGGGCGGGCACTTCCATGTGCCGCATGGTTTGAGCAATGCGCTGGTGCTGGTGCCAGTGCTCAACTTCAACCGCAGCGTGGCGCAAGCGTTGTACGCCGAGTTGGCGCCGACAGTGCTGCCGGGCGAGCGCTTTGACGACCCGGCGCAGGCCTGCGAGGCGTTTATTGCGTTCATGACTGCGCTGGTCCAGCGCATGCCGTTTGCCCAGCGTCTTGGCGAGGTGGGTGTGAGCGAAGCGGACCTGGACCGGCTGAGTGACGACGCCATGAAAGTCGAACGCCTGCTAATCAACAACCCACGCCCGGTCAGCCGGGATGACGCCCGCGCTATCTATGCCTCGGTGCTATGAGGAGAACGTCATGAATCATGAATTCAGAAGTGTGCCGCGTATTGTTTGCGAGGCGGGCGCCTTGAACAGCATTGGTCAGGTTTTCGCCGGGCTAAGCGCTCGCCGCGTCCTGTTGGTGTGCGACCCGGGGATCGTCAAGCTCGGCTTCGCCGACAAGGCCTGCGCAGCGCTGCAGGCAGCGGGCTGCAGCGTCAGCGTGTTCGATCAGGTGCTGGCGGACCCTCCGGCCGCAGTGGTCGAGCAGGCGGTCAGCCAGGGACGAGCGTTTGAAGCCGACGGCGTGCTTGGCCTGGGCGGTGGCAGCTCGCTGGATGCGGCCAAGCTGGTGGCATTGCTAATCAACAGCGAACAGCCGCTGGTGGACCTTTATGGCACCGACAAGGCGCGCGGCCAGCGCCTGCCGCTGGTGCTGATGCCGACCACGGCGGGAACCGGCTCGGAAGTGACCTGGGTGTCGGTGATCACCGATGCACAACAACGCAAGCAGGCGGTGTATTCGGCGCAACTGATGCCGGACGTGGCCGTGCTCGATCCTGAGCTGACCCTTGGCCTGCCCGCTGCGATCACGGCCGCCACCGGCCTCGATGCGATAGTGCATGCCATCGAGGCTTACACCAGCCGCACGCGCAAGAACCCCATTGCTGACGGTTTGGCCACCACCGCACTGCGCTTGCTCGGGGGCAACCTGCGCAAGGTCTTGGCAGATGGCAGTGACGTCGCTGCACGTTCGGCGATGCTGCAGGGATCGTTGATGGCCGGCATGGCCTTCGTCAACGCCTCGGTGGCGGCGATTCACGGGCTGGCGTATCCGTTGGGCGCGCGTTTTCACATCCCGCATGGGCACGCCAATGCGCTGGTGATGGCGCCGATGATTCGCTTCAACCTGCCGGCGGCGCAGCGCCAGTATGCGGAGCTGGCCGGGCACCTGTTGCCTGGAGTGGTGTTTGCCGACGAGGGCAGGGCAGCGCACGCGTTTGTCGAGGCCATTGAAGCGCTGGTGCGCGACAGCGGGTTGGAAACGCGGTTGTCCCGGCTGGGGATTGATGAGGCAGCGATCCCGCTGATGGCAGCGGATGTGGTGACGGGGTTGAAGCGGTTGATTGATAGCAACCCGCGGGACATGAGCGAAGCACAGGTGGCGGCGATTTACCGGAGTGTCTACTGACGCCCCAATGTCAGTCAGTTAAGAAGCTGGGGCCGCTTTGCGGCCCTTTCGCGACACAAGGGCGCTCCCACACTTTTCGTGCTTACCACTGTAGACAGTGGTATGCACATCTGTGTGGGAGCGCCCTTGTGTCGCGAGAGGGCTGCAAAGCAGCCCCAAACCAGGCGACCAAGTCCTGACTGACCGGCAGTGGGGCTTGCCCTGCGAAGAGGCCAGCCCGGTTACCCCCTTAACAAAAAGCCGCTTAAGCCAGAAATTCAGGCTCTGACGATGCGTTAGCCCGACGGTCGCTACGGATGTCGATAATCACCGCGCCCGTGCACAGGGCAACGAGGCCTACGCTGGCAATAGTGATTTCGCCGAGCAGCATGCCTGCCACCAGGGTCAGCAGGCTTAAGCGACAGAAGAGTGTCATGAGCGCGTCCTTGGCAATTGAACCGACACTTACCATAACGGGCTGGCGCGCTCTGCGCAGCGTTAGCCTGCTGATGTGGCAGGACATCCCTGTGCTTTGGCCGAACGGGCGTCTTCGGCGGGCGTTTGCTCAGCCTCAAGCTGGCGCTGGGTCGCTTCGATCACGCCCTCCACGCTGATCGAATGACTCAGGCGCCAGGTTGCATCGTCTTGTTCGGCATACAGCTGATATCCGCAGCCATTCGGCACGTGATGAGTGATCTCGTAGTGACGCCAATCGGTCATGGCCCGGCCGTCAATCAGCACCGATCTGCGCTCGATCAGCCAGGCGAGAACATTAAGAAACTGCCCATGCGAAAACGCGACGATGTCCTGCGCGGGATGGGCGGCAAGGCGATCCAGAAATGTTCGGCCTCTATCAACGAAGTCCAGGAACGACTCAGCGCCTTCTCCATCGTGATGAGAGGGGTCTGCTTTGGTCCAGTATTGATCGACCCAGCCACGCCGTTGGGCAACGGTCGTGTTCACGCATCGTGCTGGCGCGAGGTAGGTGAATTCTTCGATCGGCCAGGTTTCCAGCGCGGCTGCAGGGAACGCGGCGGCGGTGAAGCTTGCCGTCACTTGAGCGCGGGAAAACGGCGAGACAACGATCAGCTCGGGTGCGCGGATAACCGAACGTGCGACCTGACGTGCCTGTTCCATGCCTTTGGCAGTGAGGGGGATAGTTGCGTGGTCGTGAGAGGCTGCGCCTGCGTTGGCTGCGCTCTCGCCATGGCGTATCAGCCTGACGCGTTTCATTGCTTTTCCCTTCGCATCGCGTTTCAACGGTTACTATTCACCTCTGTAGATCACAGGTTATCAGAGTCAGACGGTTAAAGGTTTTGTAGCGCGACATGGCTGAGCGCGATGCATGTTGAAATTTCACGCAGGTGCGTCAGAGTCTTCCTATAGGTGTTTACGTTAACACTGATGGCGTTGCATGTTAGATTAGCCTCCTGATGAAATGATTAGTTATCTATGGTGGTGGGATGAAGCTAACTAGGCGAGAAAAAGAGGTTGTTATTTTGCTCTTGGATGGCAACTCTAACAAGTGCATAGCGAAGCAATTGGGTATTAGTCCTTATACCGTAAGAGATCATGTCTCAAAAATACTCGCGAAGTACCAGTTGCACAGTCGAGTGGAATTGGCTTTGCTGGCGTTAAAGCTAATGGATGCATGATGCAAATGATGCTTGGGGCAGATGTAGGTATGGTGTGAATGGTGTCATTGTAAGTATGCAGATGTATTGATGTGTTTTGAAAGTGCCTGTAAGGTATGTGGCAAAGCTCAGTGATCAATCTAAAGCGATGTTCATTGAGGTCGAGATGCTGGCGCTGTAGCCTGGTAAGATAAATTGCAAATCGGATATCTTTTCGGGGTCATCATGCCTCTACCACCGGTGATGGCCACGTTGCTATTTATCATAGGGGTACACCTTGGCTTTACTGAAGTGCGGTAATAATTAGCTACATCCCAACAGCATTTTTAGCTTCGGCGCAAGTATGGTTACTGCTGCAATTGCGAACGGCAAGATAAACGTTGCCCACCACTTGTCAGCAATGTGCAAGTTAAATTTAGCTAGAAAATATGCTCTGAAGAATTTAAGCGTGAGTCCAAGTGCTAGTGCGGTCAAGAGATAGCTGATGATTGTCTGCATGTTCTACCTTTGAAGTGGTCGGATTACATGTTGGGTAACGATTGGGCTTAGACGTCAAGTAGACAATAATATGTCAGGAGGTCGCTAATTTCGTTAACGACCTCATAACAATAGTTCCTATGCGCCGCCGCTTTCCAATCTAGAAGCATTACCTACAATAACACCTGCTCCAAATCCAGCAACTGCCCCACCTAGCGTTGCCGCTTTACTTACGCCATTCGCTCCGGTGACGGCACCAAGCAGTGCGCCGGCACCTACGGAGGCAGCAAAATCAGTAGTATTGAATTGGCCATTTCCAGTTAGTCCCCCAACATATCCGGCGCCGCCAGAAATGGCTCCGGCAACAGCGCCCGGAATCCCCTGAGCGCCATTGACCGAGGCTGCTTCTTCTAAGGTTATTTCACGCATACATGACTCCTTTATAGATTGGACTAGTATTTTTGCATAGATATTTTTTTCCGAAACCCCTACAGGTGTAGGATCGTTTTTATGTTGATATCCGATACTCTTGCATAAGCGGGGTTCGGCTGAATCACCATTTATTCGTCAGGGTGGAGTCATGAGGTCAAATCAGCTTGTTGATATGCCAGAAGTTTTTGCAGCCTTTAAGGCGATCAAGGTAGATGGATGCAAGATTATCTACTTTAATGAGTTGGTGGCTGAGGCAGAAACTCCGGAAGAAATTAAGGAAGGGTATAGTTATCTTGTCAGTTCAGGTGAGACTATCCCGCCAAGGGCGTCTAGTATCAAGACATTCTTCGCAGAAAGATATGGCGGTGATGGAATTCTTACAAACGGAGGAGGTGGGCGCTGCGGGTTCGATGGTAAATGGCAGCTTAAGGGGTTAGGCCCTAACCTTCTAGTAGGTCATGATACTAATGCTGCTCATGGTGACGGGAATTTAGCGCTAATCGCTGCCTTGTATGAAACTATATGGTCCGAAATAATAAATATCGCGCTTCCATTTGGATCGGTAAGAACCCTGGCTGTGATGGATACCGGTCTCAGCTATGAGTGCTGGCGCGGGCAAGTGAAGCGCGGTTTGTTAGTGCGTGAACCTGCGGTGCGGCCAGCTCATTTTATAAGATCGGTCTATTTCAAACAGGATAGAAATTTACCTATGGGTGAGGATGCCTTACGTGTGCAAGCAGTAATTAAGAAAATCGTTGAATTTCTACCTCGAGAGTCTCAGGAAGAACTTGGCTGCAGCTCATTTGATGAGCTAAAACATGGATTTATTGAACTTTCAACTCGTTATGCAGAGCAGTTTTCTGCCGCGCGCGCCAAATATTTAGCTCATTCCAATGTCAGCGCTTCTAATGTTTCTCTGGATGGTGCTTGGCTTGACTTAAGCGGTGCTCGTATTTTTACCGACAATGCGATACGTGATAAGTTAGATGTTGATAAGTATGAGGCCGAGTACGCGCCAGTACTGCAGGCTCTCCGCGATATTTGCTACTATATGTTCAAGTATAATGTTGTGAGTGGAGAGGATGCGAAGCGACTTCTGGTTCTCGTCGAGTCTAATTTTTTCACTGCTTATGAAAGATCTCTTCATCTTTATCGGGTTGCGCAAACGGGGTTACCATTCCAGCTTCTTCTAGTAGTTCAGGCTGCATCAGAGTTTGTAGACTTCGCAGAGGTCCTTGATGAGGTACTGAAGTTAGATGATTTTTCAATCAGTCAAGTCCATTCCTCAAGTCAGTGGCGCGGATATGAGCGCTGGTCAGCCAGGCTTTATATGTGCTTAATTAAAGTTCAAGTGGGTCAGGCTTCTTGTGATGATCTGTCATGGCTCGGGTGCGATCCCAAATTAATCGAGCACTTATGTAGCACCTACAGCTATTTATTTGATTTGATTGCAATGCAGGCCAAAAATAATGGTATTAACTATAGGGGTTTTCTGTTCGCTGTAAAGATTAATGCAGTTAGGTTGAACCGTATTTCTAGCTTGTTTCTAGAGCTTGGTGCGCGCTTAGGTGAGGTGGAAAAAGAAACTGCAGAAAATATGGCTGATCTTTGTCATGAGTTGGCAGGCGAAGCGATTGCCGCTGCAAAAATCAATTTGGCCAATGAGCGGACGTTATTGATTCCATTTTGGTTTGGTTCGCAGATTTGTATCTGGTTTGACCCTAAAAGCAGTAGATTCAAAGCACTTAATTCCTGTGATCCACAAGCTTTACTTGAGCAGGCTTGGGAGGTTGATAACAGGTGCAGTGATTTTGTACAGGCGTTATCGTTCTATGACGGCATAGGGGTTGATTTCAATGAAGGAACGATATGATCTTTTATCAACGTGTTCGAGTACTTCGATAAAGATGCGATCCGAAGCATTGGGGCATGTTTGTACAATCATGACAAGCTGTAATCGCTCTGTGAACTTCCAAATTCGCACATTTGGTTTTTGGATCGCCCCAGCCATTGAGCACGATCAAATTGCAATATTGTTCGATAGGGTTGGTAAGCCTAGGGGGTACTTCATATGGGCTCATCTAGCGGATGATACTGAGAAACGGCTGCTCACTGATCCAAATTTCTTTCTTCATCCTTCTGAATGGAACGAGGGCGGGCGCACCTGGATAATCGATTTCTGTTTTCCTTACGGCGTAGTAAAAGAGGCGGCTGCATGCGTCAAATACGTTTTGAGTAATGTCGGACTGCATAAGGTTTCATGGGTGCGCCGGAATCAAGATTACTCTATAAAGAAAATTATGAGATACCGACCCAGAAGCTCGACTGGAGGCCTGGTAGGTATATAGAGTCACTCATTCTTAGTGTTTGATAGGCGTTGGCGACGAAAGCCTCAGCGCTACTCGACCATGTATGGCTGACAGGATTAGATGGAAAAGAGTCATCGGGTTAAAGGATGGTAGGGTGACAGATAACATAACTTTTTTTCGTGATGAGGCTATAGGCACGCGACAGATAGGTTGGCAAAGTGAAGTCGTGCTAGTTCGTCCTCTTTCATTTACGATGTTGACGCTGCTTGCAGTAGTGCTCGCGGCGATTGTTGTGACATTTTTTTGTTATGGTAGTTACACTAGGCGCAGTACGGTGACGGGACAGCTTGTACCATCCTCTGGGCAACAAAAAATATATTCTCCACAGTATGGAGTGGTGTTGGAAAGTTTTGTAGAGGAAGGCCAGCAGGTGGTCCAAGGTCAGAGGCTTTTTCGCGTTTCCAGTGAACGCACAGGCGATTCTGGGCCTATCCACGCGAAGCTCAGTGAGCAGTTCTGGATGCAGTATTACTCCCTCGATGACGAGTTGTCCAAGCAAAAATACCTACAGGTTGAGCAGCGGAAAAGTCTGCAAAGCAAGCTACACAGTCTTCGTCTTGAGCTAGCAATACTTGCACGGCAGACAGCTAGCCAAGAGCGGCTTGTAAAGCTGGCCAGCAATGGAGCGGAGCGATATCAGGGCCTGATGGACAAAGGCTTCATTTCCATGGACCAGTTGCAGCAGCGTCAGGCTGAGCTTATTGGGCAGCGTCAGTCTTTACAAGGGCTCATACGTCAAGCCACGACCCTGAAACAACAACTGATCGAGCGTCAGCACGAGCTTTCAGGGCTCCCAGCACTCCATGAAAATCAGTTGGCCAATATTCGTCGCTCTTTGTCTTCTGTAAAACAGGCAATAATTGAAAGTGAAGCCATGCGCTCACTTTTCATAACTGCTCCGCAGCAAGGTGTGACGACCGCTATCTTGGTTAAACCGGGCCAGACAGTAGACAGTGCGCAAGCGCTGATGAGCCTTGTTAGTGAAAACGACAGTTTGCAGGCGGAGTTGTATGCTCCCAGTAAGGCGATTGGTTTTATCCGAGTGGGTGACCCTGTTTTGCTTCGTTATCAGTCTTATCCATACCAGAAGTTTGGCCAGCATGAGGGCCGGATCCATTCGTTGTCCAAGGCCACCGTTTCGGCAACGGAGCTTGCCAGCATGACTGGAAGCGTGCCTGGGTTAGGCATCAACGGCGAGCAGATCTACCGTATCCGCGTTGACATCAGTAACCAATCGGTTATGGCCTATGGCGAGTTGAAACCATTGCAAATCGG
Source organism: Pseudomonas sp. BP8 (assembly GCF_017875955.1). Lineage (GTDB taxonomy): Bacteria > Pseudomonadota > Gammaproteobacteria > Pseudomonadales > Pseudomonadaceae > Aquipseudomonas. The sequence continues at coordinate 3,401,333 of NZ_JAGINK010000001.1, forward strand.
CATGCTGGTCGAGGGCGACATTCTTCAGGAAACCCGTCAACTCTATGAGTGGATGCTAGAGCCGCTCTACAGTCTGACTGGGAAATTGTAGGAGCGTGCGCATGAACTATCTTGATACTCTCTCCATACGACTAGGGCGTCACCTCCCGCTTATCTTGCAGACAGAGGCTACTGAATGCGGACTAGCCTGCCTAGCAATGATCGCGGGATATCACGGGCATCATTCAACTCTGATGGAGCTGCGCAGAAATTTCAGTGTTTCGCTCAAGGGTATTACCCTAAAACAGCTAATCCAGACGGCCGAACGCCTTAAGCTCGGTACCCGCGCAGTACGCCTCGAATTGAAGGATCTGGGCAATCTCAAGCTGCCTTGCGTGCTGCATTGGAATCTCAATCATTTCGTTGTGCTCAAGGCTGTCAATGGTCAGCGTGTGACCGTGCATGACCCAGCGCTGGGTTCGCTTCAGCTGAATCTGGCTGAGGTCAGCAAATCTTTTACCGGTATTGCCCTCGAAGTATGGCCTGCGCCTGACTTCGAAAAACAGCAGGCCAGGCCAAAAATTGCTCTGATGAAGATGATCGGCCGTATTAGTGGTCTTTACCGTTCACTGGCACAGGTGTTATTGCTAGCTCTGGCCTTGGAAGTATTCTCTCTGATTAGTCCATTTTTGCTGCAATGGACCTTGGATAATGTGCTGATTACCCAAGACCGAGACCTGTTGACAACGCTAATGATTGGTTTTGGTCTTTTGCTGCTAATGCAGCAGCTCGTCAGCGCTACTCGAGCTTGGGTAATGATGCATTTGAGTACACTGTTGAGTGTCCAATGGCGGGCAAACGTGTTCAGCCACCTGCTACGCCTGCCAATTCAGTACTTCGAAAAACGTCACCTGGGCGATGTCGCCTCGCGCTTCGGAGCTGTCGACCAGATCCAGCATACTCTGACTGCCGCTTTTTTCTCGGCAGTACTCGATGGCCTAATGACCGTGGCCACACTTGTGCTGATGTTCATCTACAGCTCATTGTTGGCATCGCTCGCAGTACTAGCGATGACCTTTTATATCATGGTGCGTTTGGCGTGGTATCGCCCGCTGCGTCGCGCCAGTGAGGAGCAGATTATTCATGTGGCTAGACAGCAAAGCCACTTTCTTGAAACTCTGCGTGGAATAAGGACGCTCAAGTTGTTTCGACGCCAGGGCGAGCGCCGGGCCACTTGGTTAGGTCTGCTGGTAGCGCAAATCAATGCTGGACTGCGCACACATAAGCTCCAACTGCTTTATACGCAGCTCAATGCTCTGATATTCGGTTTAGAGAATCTGTTCGCCATCGGCTTGGGTGCTTCGATGGTCATGAATGATCAGTTCACTATCGGAGCGCTGATGGCGTTTATTGCGTACAAGGGTCAATTTGTAAGTCGCGTAGGTGGGCTGGTCGATCAATTATTCGAGCTGCGTATGGTGCGGTTACAGGGAGAGCGACTGGCCGACATTGTCATGCATCCACCAGAAGACCCCCCCACTGCTGTAAGTCTCGCGAGCTGGGCGGTGCAACCAATGGATATTCAACTGCAAAACTTGAGCTACCGTTACTCAGAAGATGAACCTATGGTGCTTAACGGGATCGACTTAAACATTTCGCCGGGCGAATCCATAGCGATCACCGGAGCTTCAGGATGCGGTAAAACTACCTTGGTCAATCTGCTGTTAGGTGTGTTGTGTCCCACGCATGGTGAGATCCGCATGGCAGGAAACGAATTGCGCCATCTGGACTTAAATGAATGGCGTGGCCGAATTGGGACCGTGATGCAGGACGACTGCCTTTTTGCGGGTTCACTGATGGAAAACATTTCATTTTTTGAGCCTAGCCCGGATGTGGAGTGGGCCAAGGAGTGTGCTCGAAAAGCAGATATCCACAATGAAATTTTAGCTATGCCGATGGGGTACAACACATTGGTCGGGGATATGGGCACAGTACTCTCAGGCGGGCAGAAGCAGAGGGTGCTAATAGCTAGGGCGCTTTATATACGACCGGACATTCTTATCCTCGACGAAGCAACCAGCCATTTGGATGTGGCTTGCGAGCAACGTGTCAACACGGCGATAAAAAAACTAGAGATAATCAGACTCATCATTGCCCATCGAGCAGAGACGATTGCATCTGCGGATCGAGTGATTCAATTAGAAGCGGGGCGCATTGTTTTCGATTGCTCACGTGACCAGTTGGGGTTGTTCGAGAGGCAGCCTGGATGAGTACAAGCGCCTCTCTTTTCAGCTTGCTCCTTTTGCTTTGCGGCTGGACGCAAGTGGCTGACGGACTGGAGTTGTTCGCAGTGGAGGACGGTGAGTTGGCTTCCCTTAGTGGCGGCTCTGATAGCCAAACATGGGGCTGCGGCCAAACTCAGCTGCCGTCCCAACTGACATTGGAAGCAATGATAGCCAGGGTTCTCTGCCACGATCCACAAATACGTCAAACTTGGGCCGAAGCGATGGCGCACTCGGCACAAATCGGAGTTGCGAAAGCAGCTTATCTGCCGAGACTTGATGCCAGCACTACACTGAGCCGTGCATACAGCGACACTCATTACACCCGGAGTAGTGATCATTCGAATCAGGGGCGAAAGCGTCAAATCGAAAGCCGTCTAGATTTGAGCTGGGTACTCTTCGACTTTGGCCGGCGAGAGGCGGGGCTAAGCAACGCGCAGCAACTATTAATCGCAGCCAATGCCAACCAGGAAAGCAGTTTGCAGGCAGCACTCATGCAGGCGGCCCAGCTCTACTACGCCGCCCTGGCTGCCCAAGACGGCCAGCGTGCTGCGCAGGAAGTCACCAAGCTGGCGGCCGAGAATCTCAAGGATGCCAGCGCCAAGTACGAGGCTGGCGCTGCTGCACTATCTGATTACCTTCAGGCTAACACTGCGTACACACAGGCGCGTCTGAGTGAAGTTCGTGGGCAGGGGGCGTTACGGGAAGCCATGGGCCAGATTGCACTGCGAATGGGATTACCGCCGCAGACCACGCTGACATTGGCAAGTCAGCTAGCTCGGCGTCCTGACCCAACTTTCGTCAAAGGTCTAGATGCACTGTTTGAACAGGCTCGTTCGGATCATCCCTCGCTAATTGCTGCACATGCTAAGCGAGATGCGGCTCATGCGGCGGTCAAAGAGCGGCAGGCAGCAGGACGCCCCAGCCTGTCGTTCACTGCCTCCCTGTCTGACGTACGGACCCGTCAGACAATGGACTACTACGGTGACAGCCACGCCCGTAATAACAGCGTGGGTTTGCAACTCACCATTCCGCTGTTCGACGGGTTCGAGAGTGCTTACCAGGTCGAGGCCGCTCGGGCAAGATTGCAATCCTACGAAGCAGACTTAGCTAATACCCAGCAGCAGGTGTCGCTGGAACTGTGGAGCAGTTATCAGTCTCTGCTCGTCGAGACACAAGCGCTAAACAGCACCGCGGACTGGGTACAACAGGCAACTCTTGCGCTGCAGGTAGTCAAAGGCCGTTATCGTTCAGGAGTTGGCAGTATGATTGAACTACTCAATGCATCTTCTGCTTATGCTGCTGCTGAGCAGCAGCATATAAGTACTCTAAATAGTTGGCATATAGCACGTCTGCGCCTTGCAGCAAGCCTCGGGTGTCTTGGGTTCTGGGTGCTTTGAATTGTTGGTCTGCTCAGGGTTCTGGGGCTTTTGAATATGTTAAATGGTGGCGTGACAATGGAAGCCTACATATTTTTATAATTGAAGCTGATTTGGTCTAAGGCGTTAGTTGTTATTGTTTTTAATCTAATGTAGGGTTTCATGCTTTTGCTTTTGCTTTTGCTTTTGCTTTTGCTTTTGCTTTTGCTTTTGCTTTTGCTTTTGCTTTTGCTTTTGCTTTTGCTTTTGCTTTTGCTTTTGCTTTTGCTTTTGCTTTTGATGACCCCGCTGGGGTTTTACCAAGATCGTGTTTTTTGACAAGTGTCTAACTGTTATAGCTAGTCTGACGGGGTATTCATGAATGTCACGCTTATCGGAGGGCGTATTGACGACTCTAGACAAAAGTTTCCATAGGGGCACCTACAGGGTGATCTCGCTATACTGGAAAAGTGAAGAGAAGCTGTTTGCATGGTGTTCGCTAGTTGCTCTGACTGTATTATCTTTAATGGCAGTAGTAGTGGCTCTGGCTATTAACGAATGGTATAAGCATTTCTACAATGCCATTCATGGTCTAGATGCGGGTTCTTTCTATCAGTTAGTTGTATTATTCTTGGTTTTCATACTATTCTCCGCGTTGAGGTCAGTGGCAATTACATGCTGGGTGGATATTTTTGCGCTTAGATGGCGGCGCTGGCTGACTAACTATTATCTAGAAATCTGGGTTGTTGAATCAGTTAGGCCTGACGATATAGAGCGGTATGTTGATAATCCGGATCAGCGCCTAGCCGAAGACATCAATAAATTCACATTTGACACCGTCGATTTGGCGTGCGGGTTACTATACACCATATCGAGCGTGGTATCTTTTACCATTGTGCTGATTAGTATTTCGGGGCATGCTGAGCTATTGGGTGTTAATGTTCCAGCCTACATGTTCTGGATTGCATTTATCTACGCATCAGCTGGAACCTACATCAGTCAAAAGATCGGGTTTACGCTAGTTGGGCTTAATAATAATAAGCAATGCTCGGAGGCTGACTTACGCTATCTCTTGATCAGTTTCCGCAATGACTCTTACGATCAGGCGGATGGTGTATGTCGCATAGCTAAGAGAAATTTGATTAGTCAAAAACTTGATGTCAGCTTGGAAAACATGCGTCGAATAATAAGAGTCAAGATGCGCCTTTCATTGTTCACGGAAAGCTACAGCCGAATGTCGCTGATTATTAGTAGTCTGCTGGCTGCACCAAAATATTTCTCAGGTGAGATTATGTTTGGGGAAGTGATGCAGATCAATTCGGCCTTTGGGAATCTTTGTGGAAATTTAAGCTGGTTTATAAATTCATATGATCGACTTGCCGACTGGAGGGCCACAGCCGATAGAATAGTTTCATTTAATGGGGCTTTAGGTGAAAACCTGGACAGCTCCCGGGGTCTTGCTGGCTCGCGCTAAGGGTTGCGCTGATTTTTGCGCCGTCAGCGCAGTTGATCACCGTATCTCAATTGAAAGGCTCTTTCAGCACGCCTGCATTCAGCCTGAAACGTTGACTGTTTCGACAGCTTGGTTAAAGAAGTGCTCACTTTCCCTGAATTAAGGGGGTAGAGCGTCTAGCCCTATCACAGAAAACGCGCAGGAGTACAAATGTACTCTTGCGGGCTTGACCAGCTTAGAGCTGGAATTGATGGACCCGCCTTCCATTACTGGGTACCGTCGCACTGCTCAAAACTCGTAAAACACACCGACCTGCAGCTATAGAATGAATCGTTCTCTGTTTGTTTCACTAGATGGCCCCAAGGGTGCCGGTAAAACCAGCCCTTGGTGGAGGCCATCACCAAAGTGCTGAGGGCAGACAACAAGAAGGTCATCCGGCTCAGCGAGCAGAAAAGCGACCCCTACCGGGGTGCAACAATGGCCCTGGTCAACGAACTGGTCAGGACTGGTCAGGAATCCCACCCAGGAACTGGAATGGGAGGTCTGTAAGCGCTTCGCTGACAGTCGCGCTTGGATTACCCGGCACGTGCTGCCCAAGCAGCCTGCCGGCAGTGTCATCTTGATCGATCGCTGGTACCCATCTGATGCGGCCTTTCGCCGGCTCATCCCGTTTGCACAGATTCTGCAGTTGAATCTTGATCGAAATGTACAGGTGCCAGACCTGCATGTCTGGGTTGTCACTGCCCCTGAAATTTCCTGGGCGCGGGCCGCAGCCCGAACGCGGGGGCTGGGTAGTACGGTCATTCATCACATGGCAGAGCATGTGGCCTGTACCACCGCGTTCGAGCAGACGATTGCGGATCAGGGATGGGTGTTATGCCGTAACGAGGGTGCAATAGCTGTTCCATACCTTTGGCAGTGAGGGGGGTGGTTGCGTGGTCGTGAGAGGCTGCGCCTGCGTTGGCTGCGCTCTCGCCATGGCGTATCAGCCTGACGCGTTTCATTGCTTTTCCTCGTCTCTATGGTCGATGGCGCCTACTGCAAACAGGAAGGCCACGAAGACTAAATCCTGGTCCAGGACTCCAGTTCCAGAAACTTCCTACTTTCGCTTCGGAGCGGTCTGATAAGTACCCACTTCCAGATCATGTAACTGTCGAGCCTGTTTGTTTATCCCTTGGCGATGAAATGGTGCCCTGTTGATTACCTGCTTCCCGTAAGAGGGCGGATGTGGGTGAGGGGCCTTCAAACGTTTGTCGCACCTTCAGCAATGAGGTCACTTCCTGACTCCTGCGCCATCTTAGGAGGACAACTACATGTTCGTATCCGCCAATACTGCACATTTTGATCTTTTGATCCCCACGGTGCGCAATGACTTCAAGGTACTGGGGTTCGCCGGCACCGAAGCAATCAGCAGTCTGTATGCAATCGACATCGAAGTGGTCAGCGAGTACCCCGATTTCGATCTGGAAAGCCTACTCGCTCAGCCGGCGTTTCTGCGCTTCGGGCTCAAGGGTGAAGGCCTGCATGGGCGCATTGAAAACGTGCTCGTGGGGGAAGCTGGTAAACGTTTGACCCGTTATCACCTGAGCCTTGTGCCTGCGTTGCATTACCTGCAGTTCAGCTACAACCAGCGGATTTTCCAGCAGATGACGGTGCCGCAGATAGTCGCTCAAGTACTCAAGGGCCACGGGATCCACGCCGATGCCTTCAGCTTCCATGTCAGCACCAGCCCGGAGCGCGAATACTGCACGCAATATGGAGAAAGCGACTTTGCCTTCCTCCAGCGGCTGTGCAGCGAAGACGGCATTGCCTGGCATCACCAGCACTGCCCGGATGGCCATCAGCTGGTTTTCACCGATGATCAGACCTTCTTTCCCAGACTCGGCGCAACGCCCTATCAGCAAGGGCGTGGACTGGTGGCCGATCATCCGGTGATCAAGCAATTCACTCAGCGCTACAGAACGCGAACCAGCGCAGCCGTGCGCCGGGATTACGACTTCCAACGTCCGGGATTGTTGCTGGAGAGCCAGTTCAGCGCCGAGTACCGCCCGACGCTCGAAGACTATATCTACCCGGCAGCGCTTACCAATGAACAGCGCGGCAAGCAACTCGCCCGCCACGCGCTGGAGCGACACCGCACTGACTATCAGTTAGCCGAGGGCCACAGCGATCAGCCGACGTTGCGCAGCGGTCACTTTCTTGAGCTGGTCGAGCATCCGCGCAAGGCGTGCAATGACTTGTGGCTGTTGCTCAGCGTGATGCATGAAGGCAAGCAGCCGCAGGTGCTTGAAGAGTCGGTCACCAGCGACAGCGATTCGGCAGATGGGTTTATCCAAGGCTATCGCAACACCTTCACTGGCACCCCCTGGGATGTGTTCTACCGTCCGCCGCTGGTCACCCGTGAATCGCCGCTGGTGAGCCAGACAGCCAGGGTGACTGGCCCCGCGGGGGAAGAGATCTTCTGCGATGAATACGGGCGGGTAAAAGTCGAATTCCACTGGGACCGCGCCGAGCTGGGCAGCGACAAAAGCAGTTGTTGGCTGCGGGTCGCATCGAGTTGGGCAGGGCAGAGTTACGGTGCGGTCACCATTCCGCGGGTCGGTATGGAAGTTCTGGTGACCTTCCTCGAAGGCAATCCCGACAAGCCGATGATTACCGGTTGCGTGCGAAACACGCTGATGCCCGCGCCGTACCCCTTGCCGGACCACAAGACCCGAACCGTGCTGCGCAGCCACAGTTCGCCGCACACCGGTGGCTACAACGAACTGTCGATTGAAGACCGGGCGGGGCAGGAACTGATCTACCTTCGCGCGCAGCGCGATATGGAGCAGCGGGTCGAGCATGACAGTCGGCTGCAGGTAGGTAACGAGCGTCACGAAACCATCAAGGGCAACAGCATTGCGCTGCTTGAGGCAGAAGATCAGCGCAGCGTCGGTGCTGACCGCAAAACCGAGCTCAAAGCCAACGACTATCTGCAGGTAGCTGAAAGCAGTCATACCCGTGTCGGCCAACTACTGGCCGTCGAGGCTGGCCAGCAGGTGCACCTGAAGGCGGGGGCGAACCTGATAGTCGACGCTGGGGTGAGCATCACCTTGAAAGGCGGTGGCCAGCACATAGTGATTGGGCCAGGCGGAGTTTTCAGCAGTGTCCCAATCGTCGTCGGCGGCGTGCCGACAGTGGGTACTCCCGCTGCGCTATCGGTGGTCTCTGAAGCAGCCCCGTCAAAGCTCGTGAAGACCATCCCCATGGAAGCGCTGCTCAAACAAAATGCCGTTTTTCGTGAAGCGACCTCCGGCATTTGCCCCGTGTGCGATGCCGCCGCAGAACAGGCGGTAACCGAGGAGACGCAAGCATGACATCGATGCCTCCTGACAACGGGTTTCTGCTGCTGGACGGTGCCCAGTATGACGATGCCTTCGATTGGCTGAACGAGCACTACGGCCCGGACAATCCACGGCCACTGCTCAAGGGCACAGCTTATGAAGCCATTGCCGGTGCCGGTCCATTCTTGCTCGATGCCTCGCTTGGCTGTGCCTCGCATGCCGCCTGGTGGGGCGGGCATGACTTGCAGCGCGGTGTATGGCTGGCCTCGCCTGAATGCGCCCAGCACTTGCTGCAGGTCCTGCAACGCCGTTTGCGCATATTGGATGAACAGCAACGCGAATTCTGGTTACGCCTGGCCGATGGTCCCGTACTCGATCGCGCACGATTGGCAGGTGCTCAATGGCCTGCCGGTTTTTGGTCTGGCGTGGGTAGCGTCTGGTTGCGCTGCGACGGTGTCGCAGTGTGTGCATGGACCAACGAAATGCCAACGCGTGATTGTGCCCTGGCGGATAGCGGCTTAGCGGCACAAATCACCTTGCCTGACGCGCTCTTGCAGGCACTCAGCTTGCCAGCCAACACGGAAGCACATTCATGAACCCAGACAATCAGGCGCCTTACGGAACCTGCCCACTTTTTGCAGCTGTCTTGCCGCTGCGCTATGCCCTGGGCCCCACCGCAGCTATCGATGTCAGTGCCTTTGGCCTGCCAGCAGTGAATGGTCAGTTTCCCGAACTGGGTCCCCGCCATCCCGACATGGCCGGGCGAGACCTTGATTACACCTCACGCTTGCTGCGCGATGGTTGGCTCTACGTCTGGGAAAGCACGCCAGCCAAGTTAGTCGAGTATCAGGTCGAATCAGCCCAACTTACGCAAACCCCACGGGCAGGGCGGGTGATTGATACGCGGACCCAACCCCACCTGCTGCTCAGGGCAGGCGAGCCTGCCGGTCTGGTGTGGTCGCCAGTGCGATGGAGTGAGCCGCAGTATCAGGCTGCCAAACATGACGCCGCTGTGCGCCAGCGCATCATGCGCAGTTTTGTCCCGGGCGTGGCGCCGTTCAGCGGCCAGATTGACACGATCAAGAAACATATCGGCGAATACCGCGATACAGCGCGCTACGGCTGGAGCAGTGAGCCTGAAACGGAACGCGGATCCAACTGGCTGAAAGTGCTCAAACAGATGAAGCGTTGCGAGCAACACACTTACGCGGTCATCGATGACGCATGGGGTGTGCTGCTTGATCTCGCCGCATTGATGCGCGCCCGCAAAGCAGGGTTTGACAGTTACCAGGCGCATCACGCCGAAGAATGGGCCATTGCCGGTGTTCTGAAGTCGTTGAGTGATAGCGACGCGCAATTAAGAGAGCAACTGCCCTCGATCACGCGTTACGCAGAACTGACCCGCGCCTGGAAAGACCAGGACTTCCAGGAGAACAGCTATACCGTCGACATGCGTCGGCTTTCGCAGCTTTGGGTCGATTGGTTCGATACGTTGCAAGTGACGGGTCCGGCCAGTATGGATACCGCCTGCGGTCACTTCGACATTACTCAGCCCGCCAGCCGCGAGGCATTGGAAGCTCATTTCGCTGCGGCCTGCCTGGGCCCGGCCAACACCAGTACGGGTGCCAAAGCCATCACGTTAAGCCTTGAAGGTAATGCGCTGGGTAAGCCCTGGCTGCTTTGGGCGTTGCTGGGGTTACCCAAAAGGCTTGGCCTTGGCGAAATAAAGTATCTGGTCGATCTCGGCGATATCGCCCGAGACAATGGTCCAGCGTTGAAAGACGGCGTCACTCAATTGGCGAAAGCCTTTGCTTATGCCGATGCGATCAATAAAACAGCCGAGAAGCTCAGTCACCATGCGCCTGCGTCCAGTATGGAAGTGCTGTTTCTGTCCCTGGCGCCTGCGGCCGCACTGCATTTGCACCAAGCGGAGAATGCCGCGAGTACGGCAGGGCGCATATACATGGCTGCGGCGTTGGCGCGCAGTGGTCAACGCATTCAGACATTGGGCGTTACACCACGGCAAATGGGGGAGTGGTACAGCGACCTTATTGGTACCCGCAATACATTGCCTGCAAGGCTCAACGTGGCTCCCTTGGCGGGTGCTGTGAGCGAGAGTATTCCGTTTATGCACTTGGTGCCGGTGAGTACCAAACTGCCGCCGGTGCCGGTCAACCTTGCGTTGGGGGCTGATTTGAGCGGTGTGTTTGATTTGAAAGGTGCGTTGAGTAAGGCGCCGATTAAGTGCTTGGTGACGTTGGTGGCGGGGGTGAATTTTGTGTGGTCGGCGGATCAGTATTCCGGAACCAAAAACTTCAAAACTAGGCTTAATACCGCTGGCGCTGTGGCTGGTATAGCTGCGGCCGCTGCTGCGATACCTCAGAGAGTGGTTGAAGTTAATTGGATATTAACCATCCGACATAGCGGCGGCACAACAGCTTCATCTCAGCTGCTTTTAACAAAGGCTTTGGGGTTCGGCGCTTTTGCCACTCTAATGCAAAGCGTCTTTCTGGCATTTGATGTCGTGCTTTATGGGGTGGAAGCCTTTGAGGCCTACAATGCGGGCGATTTTGACACCGTGACTGCTAACTTAACAGTAGTCGGTGCTTCGTTAGCTAGTATGAAGATTCAAGTCCAGGCCTTCCGAGCACTGCGAGCCGCCCGGGCTGCGGTGATAGCTGGAGATACCGCAACTATTGCCAGGGGGCTCAACGTGGTACCCCACTTAGGAGCCAAATTACTAGGTCTCTTTGTTTTAATAGTAAGTGGCGTTCTTGCCCGGCTGTATACGGCTGACTCACCGTTGGAAAAATGGGTGAAAAACACCTGCTTTGGGATTCGTCCGGATATTCGTTGGGCAAACAGCTACATTCTCACCATGGACGAGCTCTACCCTGTTCTATTTCCCATAAATTTAGAGGCGTACCCACTTATAGAAATGCATCCTTATCACGGGCAAATCACCTCCACGTACCTTATGTTGAGTCTTCCTGGGGAAAATGTAACGCTAACCGAAGCCATGATTTATTTCAAGGGGCAGGAGATTTGGGGGGACACCCTCGGCTACCACGCCGATGTAGTCAAAAAGGTCGAGTGGACAGGTAACGACTTTTCACGGCACAGCGGTACACGCATTTCGGTCTCAGCCGGTAATACAGTTTATCGTCGTGTCTACCATGAAGACGGCGTCAGAGACTTGAGACGTATAGAAGGTGAATTAATCTATTCGCCACGAGAAGGACTAACGTTACCCGGAGTGAAAGTTGTGGAGCGAGCATGGATATGAATACGCCAATACAATCCCGTGATAAATCTTCGCCTACGATAGTACTTGAGGCGCATAATTCGACAGGGGAACAGCCGCTGGAGCTGTTTATCGTCGATGAACACACTGAGTCTTATTTGACTCTGCAAGCAGGCGGTGATTTTGATCGTGGCTTACTGACGGGGGTGTTAGGGGGTGTTACTGGCTGCGCTTCAGTAGGGTTAGCTGTCATGTCGGGACTGCAAGGTGATTTCGATTCCATCATGCTTGGTCTCGGCCTTTGTTTCTTTGTGGTGCCATTTTTATGGGAGACGCTACGGCCGCTACCCTTGCCAATCCTATTCAATCGCCGCACCCGAGAAGTGTACTTCGATCACGATGGTGAATTATTCCACAGTCCTTGGGATGGCATAGTCGCCATAGCTAATGAGTTTCAGCTAGTGGGTGCGCAAATAGGGGCTATGCAAAACGCTTCGCTAGAAATTCGAGTGTGGAAATTTAAACAGCCAGAAACGGCGTTGGTGGTCAAGCTTGGTGCGCCCTTTGGAAAAACACTGGCGATGCAAAAAGGTTTTTGGGAGTACATTCGTGCTTATATGAATAATGGGCCTTACTTTGACGAGTGCGGCAATCATAGTGAGTCAGATGAGTTTGTGAAAAGCCAGTTGGCAGTACGCTTCAAAATGAGCGAGTGCTTCAAGAATACCCTGGCGCGGATAAGGCAGAAAAAAAAGGAGGCGGGAGGAAAGAATTACCTGGGTGCCGATGATTTTGCATTGCTAATAATCGAGCCTATGTTCTACCCGCTGGGGATAATTCAGGAGTTCACTTACAGCGTTGCAAAGCGACGCTCCCGTAACCGCTGGCCAAGTTTAGTGATTGAGCGCTTGAAGGCCAATGGACCTACTACGCGCCTAGTTGATCTTGAGCTTGAGGCCGCAGAGGCAGGTGCTAAGAGTAATACGGCTTGTGAATCGAAAGAGTCAACTTGAAAGAAATCATTTAGACTCCACTGGGCATGAATATGAATAAGTCACGGCAGCACCATAATGATTCTGCGTCTACAGTGGTTCTTGAGGCGAATAAATCGACGGGGGAACAGCCGATGGAGCTGTTTATCGTCGATGAGCACACTGATCAATACTTAACTTTACAAGCAGGTGGTGATTTTGACCGTGGTCTGCTGACCGGAGTATCAGGTGGGATTGGTGGTTGTGCAATGCTTGGGATTGGAGTTTTAGCAGCTATGCGAGGCGAGTTTGATATCACCTATTTGACATTTACTACAGGTATGCCTTTGTTTGTGGTGCCATTTTTATGGGAAACGCTACGGCCATTACCGCTGCCAATTCTATTCAATCGCCGCAGCCAAGAAGTGTACTTTAATCACGATGGCGAACTGTATCACAGCCCTTGGGATGGGATAATCGCCATAGCTACTGAGTTTCAGTTAGTAGGTATGCCAATGGGTGCTATGCAAAGCGCTTCGCTTGAAATCCGAGTGTGGAAATTTGGTCAACCAGAAACAGCGGTAATGATCAGTCTCGGGGCACCCTTTGGAAAAACACTGGCGATGCAAAAAGGTTTTTGGGAGTACATACGTGCTTATATGAATAACGGGCCTTACTTTGACGAGTACGGCAATCATAGTGAGTCGGATGAGTTCGTAAAAAGCCAGTTGGCCGTACGATTCAAAATGAGCGACAGCTTCAAGCATACCTTGGCGCGGATAAGGCAGGCTAAAAACGAGGCGGGCGGTAAGAACTATTTAAGCGCCGGAGATGCTGCAGTACTCATAATTGAACCCATGCTCTACCCTCAGGATCGAATCCAGGAATTCACCTACAGCGTTGCTAAACGCCGCTCACGTAACCGCTGGCCGAGTGTAGTAACTGAGCGCTTTAAGGCCAATGGACCTACTACGCGCCTAGTTGATGTGGAATGCGGAACCCTGTCGAGCCCATGAATCAAGGCGGGAGGGAGTATGCGGGCTAATCATAAATTCAAATCCCACGGAGTTAAATTCCATCCCTCTCTACTCTCAAATTGTGGTGAGCCACTCAAAAGGCTAACCATTGCTGCCTCTTCGAGGACACACACTATGAACGGCGTCACCGGCGCTGATCCGAGTCGGCGCCAAGACATAAAGCTGAACGTATAAAGCGCATGTTGCAGATTGACCTTGCTGTGAGTCTAAATGTTACGGCGCAATAAATGTTTACAGCCTCTGTTTATCTGCCTTTTTTATATTCAGACGTTTCCTACTCAATGCAGAGAGTCGTCTGACTGGTAAATTTTTTCCCGCCATGTAACTTATCCAACTGTTGGTTTGCACGAATGAGCCTGCCGTTTCATCGAAAGAAATGGCGGCCAGTTGATATTCCCGTTTCAATAAAATCCAGACGCTGAAATCGGCGCTAGTGGAAAGTACGATGACCTTTTCAAGCAAGCTATCAGCTCACTATCTCGAGCTCGCGCAGTCGCCCATTTGCAAAGACAGTTTTGCAGGCGAGGACGTTCGCTTTTCGAGTGAGTTCGAGGCGCTGGAAAATGAGTTGGGCAAGGCTCAATCCCTGCACGAAAGCGGCCAGCCAGACTGGCACAAAGTGCAGACCTCCAGCGAGGCCTTGCTCCTTACCCAATCCAAGGATTTGCGGGTTGCAGCCTGGTTGACCTGGGCCCTGTATCAGCGCGAGTCATTTCCGGGGCTGCTGGCTGGCATCGGTTTGTTGCGCTCGCTGTGTGAGCAGCAGTGGCAGCATGTTCACCCCGTTAAATTGCGAACCCGGGCTGCCGCCATCAGCTGGCTGGTACCTCGTCTTGATCAGGTACTGGATGAAAACGTTGCGATCAAAGGGCAGTTGCCGCTGTTTCGCCGCTTGGTCGAACACCTTGAAGGGCTCGAGGCCATTCTCACCAAACATCTGGGTGATGACGTGCCTTTGTTGCTGCCGGTCTGTCGACGCCTGTCGAGCATGGTGCAGCGCGCCGCCGATAATCAGCCAGAGCCCGGGGCCGTGGGCATGGTGGTAGCGCAGGTCAAGCAGGTCGCCAGCCAAATTCTCACGCCCGGCACTCCGGTCGACAATGAGAAGGAAGCCCACAAGCTGTTGCGCTCGCTGCAGGAAAACGCCCGCCCACTCTGTGCTTGGTGGCTCAAGCAGAAAGCCATCGACGTGCGCGCGCTGCGCTTGAATCGCACCTTGCTGTGGCTTCCCATTGATACCGTTCCCGAGCGAAATTCCGAGCAGATCACTGCGTTACGCGGGTTGCCGGTCGACAAGCTGAAACTTTATCAAGAGCGGTTCGCCAGTGGCCAATACGCCGATCTGCTGGTCGAGCTCGAAGCCAGCCTGGCCCGGGCACCGTTCTGGTTCGATGGCCAGCGCATGGCTTGGGAGTGCTTGCAAGCGTTGAACGCCGACCAGGCGATGCGTGAAGTGGAACTGCACTTCGCGCTCCTTCTCAAGCGCCTGCCCGGGGTCGTAGAGCTGCGCTTTCACGATGGTGCGCCATTCGCCGATCCGGCTACCCGCAGTTGGATCAGCGCCCAGGTCATGCCCCAGCTGCAAAGCGCCAGCGCGCCACGCAAGGCGGAAACGATCGTTACGCAGCCCGCTTGGGAAGAAGCGCTCGACAGTGTGCTGCCGATCCTCCGGAAGGATGGCCTGAAGGCAGCGGTGCAAGTGCTCAAGCAGGGCCTGCAACACGCTCACGGCGGGCGAGTGCGCTTTTTCTGGCAATTGGCCCTGGCACGTCTGTGTTTTGCCGCAAAGAAATTCGAACTGGTCAAGACCCAGCTCGAAACCCTGGATCAAGAGCTACAGCGCTCCGGCATACCTGCCTGGGAGCCGGATCTTGTGCTGGAAGTATTACACCTGCTGCACAGCTGTTGTGAGTTGTTGCCGCAGAACCATGCAGTGCGAGAACGCAAGGAAGAGATTTATCGCAGGTTGTGCCACCTCGATCTTGAAGTGGTACTCGAATAGGCCCAAGGGCCAACAACCGCAAGGAGAAAAGCCATGGCCAAAGAAGGCTCGGTAGCCCCCAAGGAACGCATCAATGTCACCTTCAAACCCGCCACCGGAGGTGTTCAGGAAGAGGTTGAACTACCGCTGAAGCTGCTGGCAATCGGGGATTACACCCAGCGCCTGGACGAGCGCAAGGTAGAAGACCGTAAGCCGATCAGTATCGACAAGGTGACCTTCGACGAAGTGCTCGCCAAGCAGGAGCTGAGTCTTACGTTGAGCGTGCCTAACCGGCTTCAGGACGCAAGCGACAGCGAAGAGCTGGCGGTCACGCTGCGCGTCAACTCGATGAAGGACTTCAATCCGGCCAGCCTGGTCGAGCAAGTGCCGGAGCTGAAAAAACTGATGGAGCTGCGCGACGCGCTGGTGGCCCTCAAGGGCCCGCTGGGCAACGCCCCTGCATTTCGTAAAGCCATCGAAAGCGTGCTCGCCGATGACCAGTCGCGCGGTCGCGTGCTCACAGAGCTCGGGCTGAACGCCGCAGCGCCGCAAGCCTGACCCCATCAGCCAAGGAAGACCACCAAATGAGCAATAGTGCCGCACAACAGACTGACAACGAGCGCCGCGAATACAGCATTCTCGATAGCATCATCGCTGAAACCCGCCTGAGTCCCGACGACGAAGCCTACGCTATCGCCAAAAGGGGAGTGTCGGCGTTCATCGAAGAGCTGCTCAAGCCTCAGAACAACGCCGAGCCGGTCAAGAAAGCCTTGGTTGATCGCATGATTGCCGAGATCGATACCAAGCTCAGTCGGCAGATGGACGAAATTCTCCACCATGGGCATTTCCAATCCCTGGAGTCAGCCTGGCGCGGGCTGCAACTGCTGGTTGATCGCACCGACTTCCGCGAAAACATCAAGATTGAAATGCTCAGTGTGTCCAAGCAAGAACTCCTGGAGGACTTCGAGGATTCGCCGGAAGTGATGCAATCTGGCCTGTACAAACATGTCTACAGCGCGGAATACGGGCAGTTTGGCGGGCATCCGGTCGGCGCAATCATCGCCAATTACTTCATGTCGCCAGCCTCGCCGGATGTGAAGTTGATGCAGTACGTTTCGAACGTGGCCTGCATGGCCCATGCGCCCTTTATTGCCGCCGCCGGGCCGAAGTTCTTTGGCCTCGAAAGCTTCACCGGCCTGCCGGATCTGAAAGACCTGAAGGATCACTTCGAGGGCCCGCAATTCGCCAAATGGCAGAGCTTTCGTCAGTCGGAAGACGCCCGCTACATCGGTCTGACTGTGCCGCGATTCCTGCTGCGAAGCCCCTACGACCCGCAAGAAAATCCGGTCAAGACCTTTGTCTACAAGGAAACCGTTGCCAATCATCACGAGCACTACCTGTGGGGCAACACCGCCTATGCATTTGCCAGCAAGCTGACTGACAGCTTTGCCAAGTACCGCTGGTGCCCGAACATCATCGGTCCGCAAAGCGGGGGTGCGGTTGAAGATCTGCCGCTGCACCACTTTGAAAGCATGGGCGAGATCGAGACCAAGATCCCCACTGAAGTATTGGTCAGCGATCGCCGCGAATATGAGCTGGCCGAGGAGGGATTCATCTCGCTGACCATGCGCAAAGGCAGCGATAACGCGGCGTTCTTCTCCGCAAGCTCGGTGCAGAAACCGAAGTTCTTTGGCATCACTGCCCAAGGCAAGGCTGCGGAGCTGAACTACAAGCTTGGCACTCAGCTGCCGTACATGATGATTGTCAACCGGTTGGCTCATTACTTGAAAGTGCTGCAGCGCGAGCAACTCGGGTCATGGAAAGAGCGTACCGATCTTGAGCTTGAACTCAACAAGTGGATTCGACAGTACGTCGCCGACCAGGAAAACCCCAGCGCTGAAGTCCGTGGCCGGCGTCCGCTGCGTGCTGCGCAGATCGTCGTCAGCGACGTCGACGGCGAGCCCGGCTGGTATCGCGTCAGCCTGAACGTGCGACCGCACTTCAAGTACATGGGCGCCGACTTCACCCTGTCGCTGGTTGGCAAACTGGACAAAGAGTAACCAGGAGCTCAGTCATGATCGGATACGGCAGCCTTTTCGAACGCCTCAGCGGTGAAGCCGATACACGTCTCGGCTGGAGCCGCGAAAGCTGCGCCATGGCATCGGTGGCTGCCCATCTGGCCAAGATGCTCAGTACCCGTGCGGGCAGCGTGCAAACGCTGTCCGATTATGGGCTGCCTGACCTCAACGATATGCGCCTGAGTCTGCACGACGCCTTGAGTCAGGCGCGTCTGGCCATTGAATCCTTCATAGAAGCGTATGAGCCGCGGCTCAGCGAAGTGCGCGTCATCTCATCACCGGGTGAGGGTGATCAACTGCGCTTGAACTTCAACATTGAGGGCCTGCTGGAAATTGATGGCAGCAAACGCCAGGTCCGCTTCAAGGCGTGCCTGGATGGCAGTGGCCAGGTCTCGGTCAGTTAAGTCGACGACAAGGCTAGCCAGAAGCATCGGCTACCCACGTCACAACCTTCGCTTACAAGAACAACAGGAACCGGCAGTGTCCTTCAACCACTACTATCAAAGCGAGCTTACCGCACTGCGCCAGTTAGGTCGCCGTTTTGCCGAGCGTAGCCCAGCCTTGGCACCCTTTCTGGGTCAGGCTGGGCGCGACCCTGATGTTGAGCGTTTACTCGAAGGCTTTGCATTTCTGACGGGGCGCTTGCGACAGAAACTTGATGACGAACTGCCGGAGCTGAGCCATTCGCTCATGCACCTGCTGTGGCCGAACTATATGCGGCCGTTACCAGCGTTCAGCATGTTGCAGTTCGATCCGCTGAAACAGTCCGGCGCAGCCTTGCGTGTAGAGCGCGATACGCCGGTGGAGAGCTTGCCCGTCGATGGGGTGCGCTGCCGCTTTAGAACATGCTACCCAACCGAAGTCCTGCCGTTGGACCTGACGTCGCTAAGCTACTCGTTAAAGGGCGACGGCGCGCTACTGAGCCTGCGCCTGACAATGGGCTGCGATGGTCATCTCGGCGAACTGAACCTGAGCCGCCTGCGTCTTCACCTGGCAGGCGAGCGCTACATCAGCCAGATGCTCTACCTGAGCTTGCTGCGTAACCTTGAAGGCATTGAACTGGTGCCGTTGGACGCGGACGGCAAGCCGCTGCTCGAGGCCAGTGGCAGCGTCATGACGTTCAAGATGCCGGGCAACAGCGTGCAGCCGGTAGGTTTTGCCGAAGAAGAGGCGCTAATCCCGTACCCGTTGAATACCTTTCGCGGATACCGCTACCTGCAGGAGTACTTCGCCTTCCAGGACAAGTTCTTGTTCGTTGACCTCAGTGGGCTGGACCGAATCCAGTCGCTGGCAGCGGATACCCTCACACAGGTGCGCGGCCTGGAACTGCGCTTCGACATCCGCAAGAGCGGCATCCAGCGCCTGCGGCCGACCGTCGATAACGTAAAGCTGTATTGCACTCCGATCGTCAATCTGTTCAAGCACGATGCGTTGCCTATCAGGCTCGACGGCAAACAAGACGAATACATGCTGCTGCCGACCACGTTTGCGCCAGAACACTGCGGGGTATTTTCCGTGGAGAGCGTGACTGGCTGGGCGCCAGGCGGGCTGGGTTATCAGAAGTACGTACCTTTCGAGTCTTTCGAGCACGACCCCAGTTTTGATGTCCCGGTGAGACATGCCCACTACAGCATTCGCCAGCGCGCCTCGTTGATGCATGACGGCCTCGACACTTACCTGAGCTTCGGCACTCGTCACAGCGAATTCTCTGAAACCCTCTCCATCGAGCTGGTGTGTACCAACCAGAATCTGCCTCGTCGGCTCAATCTGGGTGACATCAAGCTGCCCTGCGAGCAAACCCCGGAATTTCTCAGCTTCCGCAATATCACTGCAGTGACTCCAAGTTACGCGCCACCGTTGAATCGTGACTTCCTGTGGAAGCTGATCAGCAACATGTCGCTGAACTACCTGTCGCTGGCCAACCTCGATGCGCTCAAGGTGATTCTCGCAACCTACGACTTACCGCGTTATTACGACCAGCACCTGGAGAAAGTCAGCAGAAGTCTGCTCGGCGGGCTGAAGTCGATTCGCCACGAGCATGTCGACCGGCTGCATCGGGGTTTGCCGCTCCGCGGCTTGCTGACCGAGTTGACCATCGATCCGCAAGGGTACATCGGCGAAGGCGATCTGTTTGTCTTCGCCTCGGTACTCAATGAGTTTTTTGCGCTCTACGCCAGCCTCAACTCGTACCACGAGCTACGGGTAAAAAGTACACAAGGAGAGGTGTATCAATGGACACCCCGCATGGGACTACAGCCCCTGCTTTAAGCGGGCTGACCCGAGTGATTCGTGAATACTCGCTCTTTCAGTCGGTGCTGCTGGTGATCGAGCAACTGCGCGCTTTTCATCCGCGCTTGAGTGAAGAAGAGCTCTTCGAGCAGTTGGAGTTTCAGGCCAACCCGAGCTTGGGGTTCCCCTGCAGCGATGTCGATCGGGTGGAGTTTTTTCAAGAGCACGGACAGATGCGTGCACGCCTGCGCTTCAATCTGATCGGGCTGTTTGGCTCCGGCTCGCCGCTGCCGGCGTTTTACGGTGAGCAAGCACTGGGCGACAGCGAAGAGGGTAACCCGACCCGCGCTTTCCTCGACCTGTTCCATCATCGACTGCAGCGGCTGATGTTGCCGATCTGGCGCAAGTATCGCTACCACGCGAGCTTTACCAGTGGTGCGCTCGATCCGTTCTCGGCGCAGCTGTTCGCCTTGATCGGCCTTGGTGGCGAAGAGATTCGGCAAGCGAAGGAGCTGAACTGGAAACGCCTGCTGCCCTACCTGGGCTTGCTCAGCCTGCGCGCCCACTCCGCTGCATTGATCGAGGCCGTGCTGCGGTATTACTTCAAACATGCCGAATTGGTGATTGAGCAGTGCCTCGAGCGCCGCGTGGAGATTCTCGCAGATCAACGTAACCACCTGGGCCGAGCCAACAGTCAGTTGGCTGAAAACCTGGTGCTCGGTGAGCAGGTTCGCGATCGCAGCGGCAAGTTCCGCATCCATATCCGCCAACTGGACTGGCAACGCTTTCACGAGTTCCTGCCGATCGGTTTTGGCTACCAGCCACTGTGCGCACTGGTGCGATTCACCCTGCGCGACCCGCTGGACTACGACATTCGCTTGGTGTTGCGCCAGGAACAAATACGCGAACTGTGCATTGGTGACCAGAACGCTTGCCGCCTGGGGTGGACCAGTTGGCTCGGCCCCGAGCATGCCGACGGTGTAGTGATTCTGGGCAGCAAAATTCATTAAGGACAGACGTTCATGATCAATGTAGACCTGCAGCAACTTATCCAGGCGTTGGACGCCGAAACGCGCCGTGACCTGGAAAGCTCCGCCGAACGTTGCGTTGTCCGACGTGGCAGCAAGATCCTGGTCGAGGACCTGCTGCTGGGGCTGCTGGAGCGCCCGCAGGGGCTGATCGTCCGTGCATTGCAGGACGCTGAAGTGGATGCCGGCGAGCTGCGTGCAGTACTGCAGTCGCCAATAGAGCACAGCGCAACCCGCAATCCGGTCTTTGCCCCGGAGTTGATACAGTGGTTGCAGGATGCCTTGTTGGTGGCCAATCTGGAACTTGGCCAGACCCGGGTCGACCAAGCCGCGCTGATGCTCGCGCTGCTGTGCAACCCGATGCGCTATGCCGGAACTCGCTACCAGGCCCTGTTGGCCCGATTGAATATCGATCGCCTGAAGAGTTTTGCCCTCGCGCAGAAATCCGAACTGGCAGGTGACACACCGACGACAGTCACTGAATCATTGTTGCAGCGCTTTACCCATAACCTGACCCAGCAGGCACGCGAGGGCAAGCTTGACCCTGTGTTGTGCCGTGATGGGGCAATACGCCAGATGGTCGATATTCTCTCGCGTCGGCGCAAGAACAATCCGATCGTGGTCGGCGAGGCCGGCGTTGGCAAAACCGCCGTGGTTGAAGGCCTGGCCTCGCGCATTGTCGCCGCAGAGGTGCCGCAGGCACTCATCGGTGTCGAGCTGCTGTCGCTGGACATGGGCTTGTTACAGGCCGGTGCAAGCGTAAAAGGCGAGTTCGAGCGTCGTCTCAAGTGCTTGATCGATGAGGTCAAGGCATCGCCGAAACCGATCATATTGTTCATCGACGAAGCACACACGCTGATCGGTGCCGGTGGCAACGCGGGTGGCTACGACGCCGCAAACTTGCTCAAGCCGGCACTTGCCCGTGGCGAGCTGCGCACCATTGCCGCCACCACCTGGGCTGAATACAAGAAGTATTTCGAGAAAGACCCGGCCCTGGCCAGGCGCTTCCAGCCGGTACAGCTGCATGAGCCGACCGTTAGCGAGGCGCTGACCATCCTGCGCGGTCTGGCTCATGTCTACGAAAAAAGTCATGGCGTCTACCTGCGCGACGACGCGGTGGTGGCTGCCGCCGAGCTGTCCGCTCGCTACCTGACCGGGCGCCAGTTGCCGGACAAGGCCGTCGATGTGCTCGACACCGCGTGCGCCCGTGTGCGAATCAGCCTGGCGGCGCCACCGCTGCGCCTGGAGCGCTTGCGTGGCGAGCTGGCTGAAGACGCTCGTCAGCGGCAAGCGTTACGCCGCGATGGCGATGCCGGCTTGGCGATCGATCAAAACACCCTGGACGAGTTGGATGCCCGTCTAGCCAAGGCTGAGACCGAGCAGCAAGTGCTTGAAGGCCAATGGGCCAAGCAGCGTGCCTTGGCCGAACGCCTGCTCGCCTTGCGTCAACAACGGGCCACGGTTCGTGATGCTGGTCATCCGCTTGGCGATGAGCCAGAGGTAGAGACTGTCGAGGCACTGGATGCGGCACTCAGCGAAACCCAGAGCGCACTCAGTGAAGCCCAGCAGCTTGAGCGTCTGGTCAGCTTTGAAGTCTGCCCGCGGCTGGTCGCGGAAGTGATCAGTGCCTGGACCGGGGTCCCTATTGCACAACTGGCCCGCGAGCACAACGCCAAGCTGGCAAGCTTCACCACAGAGCTGCGCGCGCGTATTCGCGGCCAGGAACAGGCGGTGCTGGCATTGGACCGTTCGATGCGTGCCAGCGCGGCTGGTCTGAACAATCCGGATGCCCCGGTTGGAGTATTCCTGCTGGTCGGCCCCAGTGGGGTCGGCAAGACCGAAACTGCCCTGGCATTGGCTGACCTGCTGTATGGCGGTGATCGCTTCATCACCACCATCAATATGTCCGAGTTTCAAGAGAAGCACAGCGTGTCTCGCTTGATCGGCGCGCCGCCAGGCTACGTCGGTTATGGCGAGGGAGGCATGCTCACCGAGGCGGTGCGGCAGAAGCCGTATTCGGTGGTGCTGCTCGATGAGGTCGAGAAAGCCGACCCGGATGTGCTCAACCTGTTCTATCAGATCTTCGACAAAGGCGTGGTCAATGACGGGGAAGGGCGGCAGATCGATTTTCGAAATACCCTGATTCTGATGACCTCAAACCTGGCCAGTGACTGCATCGCCGGGCTATGCGCGAACGACGCACGGCCAAGTGCCGAAATGCTTGAAGCGGCCATCCGCCCACGACTCAGCCAACACTTCAAGCCGGCACTGCTGGCGCGCATGCGCGTAGTGCCTTACTACCCGGTGGGCGGCCCGGTACTGCGCGAGCTTATCGAGCTCAAACTGGATCGTTTGGCAGCGCGCCTGAATCGTCGTCAATTGGCTTTCAGCTACTGCCAGACCCTCGTCGATGATCTGGCCGCGCGCTGCACTCAAAGCGAAGGCGGTGCACGCCTGATCGACCACTTGATTGAGCTGCACGTATTACCGCGAGTGGCGGACCGCCTGCTGGATGCCATGGCATGCGGCGACAACCTCACGCAGGTACATGCAACGCTCGACAGCGGCGGCGGCGTGACCTGCGAGTTCGCCTGAGGTGGCTGTCATGTTCACGGATATACCGCAACCCCTGAGTTACGCCGAGGCGTTACTGACGCAGTTTGCCAGCCTCTCCCGGGCGGCCGATAGCGACACGCTGCTGGGCGACTTCGTGTGCGCGGTGGCCGCGCTCAGTAGCTGCGAGCTGAGCCAACTGTACCTGCTGGATGCCACCCATACACGGCTGGGGCTGAGCGCAGAGTGCCTGGGCGGTGTGTTGCAGCCACGGGAAGCGGCGAGCCTGCCGGCGGACTATAACGGCGAGCAACTGCTGCAGTTTGTCCTGTGTCAGAACCGCGTGGTCAGCTTGGCCAGTCTGAACGAAAGCCTGTACGAGACCAGCTTTCTGTCAAGTCGGGGCACGCCGTGGCGGTCGTTGTTATGCGTGCCGTTGATCAACGCTCAAAAGGTCGTCGCCGGGTTGTTGCTATGCGCTAGCCACGACCCAGTCGACTTACAGGGCTTTGCCGGTTCCATGGGGCAATTGGGCGCGTTCGTGCTCGGACAAGTGCACTTACTGCAACGTCTGCGCCGCCCTGCGGCTGAGGTAGCTGTTGTAGCCAAAACGCCGATCGTAGCCAGCGGTTACGGGTTGATCGGTACCAGCACTGCCATGCGTCAGACCTACCGACTGATCAGCAAGGTCCTGCACAGCCCCTATACCGTATTACTCCTTGGCGAGACCGGCACCGGTAAGGAAGTCGTCGCGCGTGCCATTCATGACTACGGTCCACGCCGCTCACAGGCATTCATCGTGCAGAACTGCGCGTCGTTGCCAGAGAACCTGCTCGAAAGTGAGCTGTTCGGCTACTGCAAGGGCGCCTTCACGGGGGCTGAGCGCGACCGCCTGGGACTGTTTGATGCGGCACATGGTGGAACCCTGATGCTGGACGAGATCGGCGACATGCCGTTACCCCTCCAGGCCAAGATGCTGCGTGTACTGCAGGAGGGCGAGATCCGTCCGTTGGGCTGCAACGAAACGCACAAGATCGACGTGCGCATCATCGCCGCGACTCACCGCGACCTGGCTGTACTGGTCAGTCAAGGGTTGTTCCGCGAAGACCTGTACTACCGCCTGGCGCAGTTTCCTATCGAGCTGCCGGCGTTGCGCCAGCGCGATGGCGACATCCTCACGCTGGCCCGGCACTTTGCCCAGAAGGCCTGTGCCTTCCTTCAGCGCGACCCTGTGAGCTGGTCGCACGCAGCCCTCAATCACCTGCAGGGCTACACCTTCCCGGGCAACGTACGTGAGCTCAAGGGGGTGGTGGAGCGCGCCGTGTTGTTGTGTGAAGACGGCGAGCTGCTCCCCGAGCATTTTGCCTTGGACCCAGAAGGCCTGTCGTCAGAGCCTGAACTGAACCTGCGCGAGCGTTTGGAAAAAGTCGAACGTCGACTGTTGCTCGACTGCCTGCGCAGGCACGACGGTAACCAGACCCTGGCTGCCCGCGAGCTGGGCTTGCCGCGACGTACGCTTCTGTACCGAATAGGCCGGCTGAACATCAATCCTGGCGGTTTGCAGGGGTAGCGTGAGATGCCCGGTCCAAGCGTTTTTTCGCGCCTGTCGTGGCGCCCTCCAGAACGGTCGGCGCGTTGTGTATTCCCCTTGCATGGAGACCTTTTGATGCCTGTACGTCACTGCCTAGCCGTCCTGCTGTCGCTTGTTGTGCTCAGTGGCCTGAGCGGTTGTAGCGGCAATTACAAATTCAATGACAACACCTATCGCCCACTGGGTGATCCGCAGGCGTTGAATCGCGGCAAGTGACCGCAAGGAGCATCATCATGGAACTGCTTTTCGAAATGCTCGACACCGGGCAATGCCTGCCATTGGCGTTGACCCGCAAGACTTTCACAGAGGCCGGTGGAATCATCGGCCGCGCAGAGCATTGCGACTGGGTGATTACTGACCGCAAACGTCATTTGTCCAGCCAGCACGCACTCATCAACTACCGCGACGGCGTGTTCTTCCTGACCGATACCAGCAGCAACGGTATCCACAAAGGCGACAGCGGCGACCGCTTGAGGAAGGGCGAAGCGCAGCGTATCGAGCACGGTAGCGTGTATGTACTGGGGGATTTCAAGATTCGCGCGAGCCTGTTGCGCACCCCGGCTCATATGGACGTCGAGGTAGGTCGTCCGCAGGCTGCCGGCAGCACTATTCCGGATGATGCGTTTCTTGCGCTTGACCCGCTCTGCGCTCTGGATCAGCAAGAGCGCGTGTGCTCGCCCCTCGACGAGCTGACGGCGCTCGATGCTGCACAACAGGCGCCACATCAACGCGCGGACTATGCGCGCATTGACATGGAAAACCTGCTGGTACCGGAACTGGTGGCGCAGCCCGAGGCCTCGGCGCCGGTAGCGCCATTGCTCCAAGACCCCAACGAAGGCTTCTGGGAGCGTTTTGGGGCGGCGCTGGGGGTCGATTGCGATGGCCTTGATAGCCATGGTCGCGAGGGCCTGGCAATCCATGCCGCCCATTTGCTTAGCCAGTGCATCGGTGGCCTGCAACAGAGCCTGCGTACGCGCAACGAGCTGAAAAACGAACTGCGTCTGGCCCTGACAACCGTTCAGGGCTGCAGTAACAACCCACTCAAGTTAGCCATGGACACCGGTGAAGTGCTGGGCGTGATGCTGCGGGGCAGCAAGTCAGGGAAGTTGCCTGCTGAGCAGGCGATATCAGGCGCATTCCGTGATCTGCAAGCGCATCAGGTGGCACTTCTGGCCGCCAGCCGTACGGCAATGCGCAACGCCCTGGAGCATGTCTCGCCGGAGCAATTGACCCTGCGCTTCGAGCGCGACCACAAGCCGCTGCTGACCACTTCAGGCAGCCATTGGCGAGCGTACAAGCGCTACCACCGGGCACTGCGCCAGAACGATGACTGGAGCGAACGGCTGTTGGCCCGTGACTTCGCCCAGGCTTATGAAGAACAGATTCGGCTGATCGCCACTCTGCAAACCGGAGACCTAGGATGACAAACATGCCTCGTCGCTCGACCCTATTACTCAAGGCGCTGGTCGCATCGTTCGGTCTGGCACTGCTGACGGGTTGTTCGTCGCTGTCGCCTTACTCGAGCATGACCAAGCTGAACCTCAAGCTGAGTGCTGGTGATCAGCTCAATCCCGACCTCAACGGTCGTCCTTCGCCGATAGTGGTGCGCCTGATCGAACTCAAGCATCCGGTGGCCTTCGACAATGCCGACTTCTTCAGCCTCTACGAGCGTGCCAAGGAGTCTCTGGCGCCCGATATGGTGGCCAGTGAAGAACTTGAACTGCGTCCGGGTGAATCTGTGGAACTCAGGCTCAGCGTCAAGCAAGGTAGCCGCTATGTCGGTGTCCTGGCGGCCTACCGCGACTTGGCGCAAACCCAGTGGCGCCATGTCATTCAGCTCAGCCCGCAGGCGCAGACCGACGCCGATCTTACCTTGGACCAGGACGGCATTCGCCCGAGCAATGCACGGCTCGCCAGAACGGATGAGCCGTCATGAATGTGCATAAAGTCATTTGGCAGGAAGGCATGTTGCTGCGTCCGCAGCACTTCCAGCATAACGATCGCTACTACGACTACCAGATGAAAACCCGAACCCAGTTGCTGGGTGGCTACAGCTGGGGTTTTCTGACGCTGGATATTGATCTGCAGTTTCTCAACATGGGCAAACTGGTGATCAGCCGGGCATCCGGCATCCTGCCCGACGGCAGCCTGTTCGAGTTGGATAGCAACGCCGAACCACTGGTCCTGGATGTGCCGCCGAACACAGGCAGTACCCCGGTCTACCTGGCTTTACCCCTGGTGACCGGTAACCATATCGAGTCGCGCCGGGCCGAGCAGCTCGACGTCCTGGCGCGCTACACGGTCTATGAGACAGAGGTGGCCGACTCCAATGCGGGGGATGATTCCAGTCGCCAGGTGTGCTGCGCGCGGCCGGATTTCCGTCTCCTGCTCGGCGAGCAGCGCAGCGATCAGGCCTTTATCAAGCTCAAACTCTGCGAAGTGCAGGACACCACGCCAGACGGGGTAATCAGCCTCGCTGCGGACTTCGTGCCGACCTTCGTTCATACCCATGCTTCGAGCTACCTGCTGTCCTGCTTGAAAGAAGTGATCAGCATGCTCAGCAACCGGGGTGACGCCATCGCGGAACGGATTCGCTCCAACGGCAAGATCGGCGGTGCCGAAGTCGGCGACTTCATGATGCTGCAGTTGATCAACCGCACAGAATTGCTCCTGCGGCACTACCTGAATATGGAGCAGGTGCATCCGGAACAGCTGTATCGCACGCTGTTGACCATGCTCGGCGATCTGGCGACGTTTGCCAGTGACAGTAAACGGCCACGCCTGGACAGCCGCTACCAGCACAGCGATCAGGGTGCGAGCTTTCGTACCCTGATGGATGCGATTCGCCAGGTGTTGTCGATGGTGCTTGAACAGCACGCCATCGAGCTTGAGCTGCAACCGCGTCAGTACGGAATCAGCGTATCGCCGCTGCATGACCACAAACTGCTTGGCTCGGCCTCGTTTGTCCTGGCCGCCAGCGCCAATTGTGACTCTGAAGAGTTGCGTCACCGGCTACCCGCACATCTCAAGATTGGCCCAGTCGAGCGTATTCGCCAGCTGGTCAACTTGCACCTGCCGGGGATCAAGGTCAAACCGTTACCGGTGGCGCCACGCCAGATCGCCTTTCACGCCAACAAAACCTATTTCATCCTCGAACTCAGTTCCGATGACCTGGTGCAGCTGGAGCATTCCGGCGGCTTCGCTTTCCACGTATCGGGTGAATTCGCCGAGCTAGAACTGAAATTCTGGGCTATCAGGAACTGACCGACATGACCACGGATACGCAATACCATCAGGACGACAAAACCATCCTGCTTGATCGCCAGGGCGATAACCCTGCGCAATGCCCACTGACCGACTTCAATGCGCCACCGCGCTTTGAACAGCTGGAGCAGCGGATGATCTACGCCGCGCGCTTATGCCCGGCCCAGACCTTCAGCATCAGCCTGAACGCGTTGGTGTCAGCGGCCTCTGACCTGCTTTCTGAAGTCGTGCGCCTCAAACACAGCGATGCCCGCGAAGACTTGAATGCACTCAACAAGCGACTGAGTGAAAGTCTCAAGCTGTTCGAAGCACGCGCTTTGCATAACGGCGCCGAAAGCAGCGATGTCATGGCTGCCCGCTACATCCTGTGCACCGTTGTCGACGAGGCCTTGGTCAGCACCTCGTGGGGCAATGAAAGCGAGTGGTCGCAGATGAGCCTGCTCAGTACTTTTCACAATGAGACCTTTGGTGGCGAGAAGTTCTTCCAGTTGCTTGAACGACTGTCGAAGAACCCGGCCAAGCATTTATCAATGCTTGAGCTGATGTATCTGTGCTTGGCATTGGGCTTTGAGGGCAAGTACCGAATCCTGGCCCGCGGCATGCTTGAGCTCGAAGGTATCCGTGACGCGCTGTACCGACAGATCCGTCAGCTGCGGGGCGATGTGTCGCGCGAGCTGTCGCCGCACTGGCAGGGGTTGCACGACACGCGCCGCCGGCTGGTGCGCGTTGTACCGTTGTGGATGATCGGGGTGTTCACGGTGGTCAGCCTGCTGGTCATGTATTCCGGATTCGCCTGGGTGCTAGGAAAACAACGCGAGTCGGCTCTTCAGTTTTATCAACCGCTTGCCCCGAGCGTGGTCCAGCCCCAGTGATGCAAGGACGTGTGATGAAAAACTTTTTCGAGAAAGTCGGCGTATTCCTGCGCAGGACGTGGGTCTGGACGCTTTTGCTGGTGCTGTCTCTGGCGCTGTTGGTGTGGACCTTCGGGCCGTTGCTGGCAGTCGATGACCACAGGTTTTGGGCAAGCGCTAGTGGGCGGCTGCTGACCATCAGTGTGCTGCTGTTGAGCTGGGGCCTGAGCATGGTCTACGTCAGTTGGCGCGCCGGGATCCACCGCCAGGCGCTACAGGACAGCGAAGATGGCCAGGCGCGCCAGCGCCGTGATGAGCGGATCGGCGACGAGCAAAAACAACTGCGCAGCCGTTTCAAGGATGCCATGCGCACCTTGAAGATCTCGAGCCTCTATCGGGGGCGTAGCGAACGCTGGCGCAATGATCTGCCCTGGTATCTGCTGATTGGGCCAGAGCATAGCGGCAAGACCAGCCTTCTTGATTTTTCGGGGCTGGATTTCCCGCTCAACAAGATTGAGCGCAAGCTGACCCGCGACACCCAAGGCACTCGATATTGTGAGTGGTACTTTGCCGACCATGGCGTGCTGATCGACACCGCCGGCCGTTATCTGACCCAGCTTGAACCTGAAATCGACAGCAGTGGCTGGAGGACCTTGCTCAATCTGTTGCGCAAGCGCCGGCGTGCGCGACCGCTCAATGGCGTGCTGGTGACCGTCCCGGTTGACGTGCTGCAGAGTGGCACTGAGCAGGATCTGGAAGCCTTGGCGCGCCAAGTACGGGCGCGATTGCAGGATATTCACCAGACATTGCATGTGGACGCCCCCGTTTACCTGGTGCTGAGCAAGGCGGACTGCCTGCCGGGTTTTGATGAGTTTTTCGATCAGTTGAGCCGTGAGGACAGTGATCAGGTGCTCGGTACAAGCTTTCGCAAGGAACAAAATGGCACTGACGCCGGGGTATTGCGACAGGCGTTCGAGGAGCTATTGCTGCGCCTTAACAGCCAGGTGATCACGCGCATGCACCAAGAGCGCAACACCGAGCGCCGTGGCCGCATTCTCGATTTTCCATACCAGTTGGCAAACATTGGTGAACGCCTTTGCCTGTTGGTTGATATGGCCTTCACAGGCAATCGCTACCAGCGGCCCAGCCAGTTGCGTGGCTTCTACTTGACCAGTGCGCCGCACCTGACGGAAAAACGCGTCGACAATCCCGCCAGCAGCGATCCCAAAATGGACACGGCCAGCGGTGCCTTGCCGACGCTGCGCAGCGGTAACTCCCGCTTCATTCACCATTTGCTGAGTCGGGTTATTTTCCCCGAGGCCGATCTGGCCGGTTTGGATTCGCGTGAGCGCAGTCGCATTCATTGGGGCCAGCGTGCCTGGTATTGCACTGCGCTGGTGGCGCTCGCGGTCGTTGGCCTGCTCTGGGCCAGTGGCTTTACCGCCAACTACGAGCGCCTGGAAAATCTGCGTACGCTGGCCCGTAGCGGGGACGAGCAACGTAGCACTCTTGACGCCCGCAGCGATGCGATGGCTGTACTCAGGACCCTCGATACCTCCTACGCAGCCACCATGGTGTTTCCGGCCAAGGTCGATGTACCGATAAGCGAACGTCTCGGCCTGTACCAGGGTGAAGCTAGCAACCCGGTAGTGCTCGGCGCCTATCAGCGTGAGTTGGACGCGCAGCTGCTGCCCAGGGTGGCGCAGATGCTGGAAGGGCAGGTACGCACCAACATGCGTGACCGCGACCGCCTATTGAACAGCCTGCGTGCCTACTTGATGCTGAACATGCAGGAACGTCGTGACCCGTCCTGGCTCAAGGACTGGGTAGCCACGGGGTGGTCGGTGAGCTACCCCGGCAACGCCGATGTGCAGAGCGGCCTTGACGCGCACTTTCAACGCCTGCTGAAACTGCCGTTCAGCTACCCGCTCAACGATTCGCTGGTGGCGCAGGCTCGTCAGGCCTTGCGCAGTGAGTCACGGACCAACGTGGTGTATCGGGTGCTGCGGGAACAGGCTCGCAGCCTCCCGGAGTATCGCCTGAGCCAGCACTTGGGTGGGCAGGGCGAGCTGTTATTCGGAACTGACCATGCCATCCCTGGCTTCTACACGCGGCAGGGATATCAGCAGTACTTTTCGGTTCACGGTGCCGCTCTGGTGAACGATATCTTGCGTGACAACTGGGTGCTCGGCGAAGGCGGCGGGATCAGTGCCGTGGATCTGCGCCGCTTGATGGTAGCGCTCGAGCAACTGTATTTCCGTGATTACGCGAACTACTGGAGCGAAGCCATCGGCCAGGTTGGCCTGCACCCCTTCAGCGATGCAGGGGAGGGCGCTGATCAGCTCGCAGGGCTCATCTCGGCCAACTCGCCGGTTGTGCAATTGCTGGTCGAGGTGCGTCAACACACCCGCTTCCAGGCTGTAGACGTCGGCGCCAATGACCAACGCGGCGAGGCGGATCAGGTCACCCCGAAGAATAGGGCGCTGGATACCGTTGCCGTAGCTGCGGGCAAAGCTCAGCAAGCCCTGGCCAGGGATGTGCCAGATACAGCCAAGATGGCTCTGCAGCGTCGCTTCGAGCCGCTGCACCGCTTGCTGGATGAGAGCGGTGGGCCTGCGGCGAACCTGGCTCCTTTACTGCAGGCGCTGAGTGAGCTGCAACTGCAGATAGCCGCGCTGTCTCGTGCCAGCGCGCCCGAACAAGCGGCGTTCGAATTGGCCAAGACGCGCATGAACGGCCAGCGCGATGCGCTGAGCAATCTGCGCAACGCCTCCGCGCGCCTGCCACGTCCGCTGAATGTGTGGTTCAACATACTCGCGCAAGACACCTGGGGCATGGTGCTCAACGACTCTTACCTGTACCTCAATCAGCGTTATCAGAGCGAGCTGTATGGCTTTTATGACAAGGCCATCAGTGAGCGCTACCCGTTTCAAGCCCACAGCACCAGCGATGTCGCGATCAATGACTTTCGGGAGTTCTTCAAGACCCAAGGCATCGTCGACCGCTTTTTTGAAAGCTACATGCGGCCATTCGTCGACGGTGATCAGGGCAACTATCGTTTACGCAGCGTCGATGGCGTCAGCCTGCCCATGTCCAGGGTCTACCTCGACCAGGTGGCTGCTGCCCGGGTGATCCGGCAGAGCTTTTTCAACGAAAACCCGTTGGAGCCGCAAGTCCAGTTCAAACTCGAACCGTACACCCTGGATCCTGGCGTCAGTCGCTCGGAGTTCCGGTTTGGCGCCAAGACCCTGGACTACCGTCATGGCCCGATCGTACCCATGTCGTTCAAGTGGCCAACTGATACCGAGAACGGCCGGACCAGTCTGGTACTGGAACAAATGGCCGGACGGCCGATCGGCATCGAGAAAAACACCGGTCCGTGGTCACTGTTCCGTCTGCTTGACTTGATGCAGACCGAGTCCCTTACAGGCCGCGACGTACTGGTGCTCAAGGCCGAGGTGGGCGGCCTGCGTGCCAACTACCTGCTGGCGAGCCAGCGCGCACCGAACCCGTTCGACGTGCGCACCCTGCGTACCTTCCACATGCCGGCGCAGCTTTGAGGCTGGCCAGCAGACCTTGGCTTAGCGCTGCCCGTAGCGAACCAGGCAAGGTTCGCCAGCGCAACGAAGACGCCTTCCTCAATTGTCCAGAGCATGGTCTTTGGGCGGTTGCGGACGGTATGGGCGGGCACAAGGGGGGCGACATAGCCAGTCAACTGATTGTTGCCAGCCTCGCCGAAATGTCGACCGAGGGCAGTTTCGATGAGCGGCTCACCGGTCTGCGTCAGTGCCTGCACTGGCTCAACCGGCGCCTGGGCCAGGAACTGACCATTACCGCCGACCGTGGTGACAGCATCATGGGTAGCACCGTGGTTGCACTACTGCTGGAAGGTAATCGTGCGGCCTGTATCTGGGCGGGCGACAGCCGCTGTTATCTTTGGCGCGGCCAGCGCTTGTACCAGCTTTCCAAAGACCATTCGCTGCAGCAACGTTTGATCGACGAGCAGCAGATGAGCGCCGAACAGGCCCAGGCACATCCAGCAGCAACTGCCCTGACTCGAGCGGTGGGCGGCTGCGAACACTTGACGCTGGATATATTGGAGTTGCGGGTCTACCCCGGCGATGCCTTCCTGCTCTGCAGCGACGGCCTGTATCAAGGGCTGGGCTGCGACACACTGGGCACCGCCTTGAGTCTGGCTTCCCCACAGCTGGCGCTCAAGCGCCTGTTCGACAGCGCCTTGCGGGGCAGGGCGAGGGACAACCTGACGGCCGTGGTGATCCGCCAATGACCAGACACCGCTCAGCTTTCGATAACAGCCCGGGCAGCGAGGGAGCGTCCGCCAAACCGTCCAGTCCTGCCTTCGCTGAAGCCAAAGTAGCCTCGCCTTGCGCGGCACCTGAGGTGGTAGACAAGCGCCGCAAACGTTCAAAGAGTCGTCCCCACTCGGAGCCACGAACGCCAGCGGGCGAGTTGCCGCAACTTTTGGCCAGCCGCTATCGCATAGAGCGCCTGCTCGGGGCCGGCGGCATGGGGCTGGTCTACCGCGCGCGGGACTTGTTGCATGAGCAATTCGGCGAGCCTGATCCCTACCTGGCCCTCAAAGTCTTGCGCGATGAGTTCTCAGACGCGCCTGACGCCAGCGCGCTGCTCTACAGCGAGTTCGCCATGGCTCGGCATTTGCGCCATCCAAACATCGTGCGCTTGCACAGCTTTGAAGTGGATACGCAGTTTCAACGCGCTTTTATCACCATGGAGCTGATGCGTGGCTTGACCCTGGACAAACTGCTCTGTGAGCGCCCCACCGGGTTGACTTGGCAAGAGCTGCGCAAGGTCGTGGTGCCGCTACTCGATACGCTGGCGTACTGCCACGCCAAGGGTGTGCTGCACGGCGACCTGAAGCCAAGCAACGTGATGGTGTGTGAAGAGGGCGTGCGGCTATTCGACTTCGGCCTGAGTCAGGCCGAGCAAGGCGTTCTGCCTGGCTTGCCACAGTTGAACCGCGGCCGCTTCAATGCCTGGACACCTGGATATGCTGCCCCGCAAGTACTGGAAGGCGGAGCGCTGACTGTTGGCAGCGATATGTATGCCGTGGCGTGCGTGATTTATGAGTTGGCCTGCGGTGAACATCCCTTCAAGCGCTTACCTTCAACCCAGGCCCGCGATGAACGACTTGATCATGGTCTGCGAGCACCTGGACAGCTTCCAAGACACTGTTGGCCCGCGCTAAGGGCTGCACTGACTTTTGCGCCGTCAGCGCAATTGATTACCGCATCACAATTGAAAGACGTTTTCAGCAAGCCCGCATTCGGCCTGAAACGATGGCTGTTTCGACAGCGTGGGTAGATAAGCCGAGGCTGGCGCAAAAAGGGGGCGGGCGCCTGGCCTAGTCCGAGAAAACCCGATGGAGTACAAATGTGCTCTTGCGACCTCTACCATCGGAGACTTGAACCTGCATTGATAGACCTGCACCGCATTAATGCGTACCGTCACCCTCTTCAATATCCGCAAAACACACCGACTTGCAGCTGCTTCTGCCGAGTGAAAAATGAATCGTTCGTTGTTTGTCTCACTGGACGGCCCCAAGGGCGCCGGTAAAACCGCCCTGCTGGAGGCCATCACCAAAGTGCTGAGGGCTGACAACAAGAAGGTCATCCGGCTCAGCGAGCAGAAAAGCGACCCCTACCGTGGTGCAACAATGGCCCTGGTCAACGAACTGGTCAGAAATCCCACCCAGGAACTGGAATGGGAGGTTTGCAAGCGTTTCGCTGACAGTCGCGCCTGGATTACCCAGCACGTGCTGCCCAAGCAGCCTGCCGGCAGCATCATCCTGATCGATCGCTGGTACCCCTCTGATGCCGCATTTCGCCGGCTCATACCGTTTTCACAGATTCTGCAGTTGAACCTTGATCGAAACGTCCAGGTGCCAGACCTGCATGTCGGGGTTGTCACTGCCCCTGAAATTTCGTGGGCGCGGGCCGCAGCCCGAACGCGGGGACTGGGTAGTACGGTCATTCATCACATGGCAGAGCATGTGGCCTGCACCACTGCGTTCGAGCGAACGATTGCGGATCAGGGATGGGTGTTGTGCCGTAACGAGGGTGCGATAGAAGAGGCAACCCTGCAGGTGGTTGCTGAAATTTATCGACTGCTTTGAGGGCTTTCAGGGAGGAGGGTGCAGGGCAAATGGTCTGGGTCAGCGGGTTCTGAATGTCTCAACCCTCGACCCAGACTGTCTGAGTGTCACCGACGCAGCAGACGGCTCACGACCAAGGTCAGCACAGCACCAATAGCGAGCGCGGTGATCGGTTTTTCTCGGACGAAGTTGGAGACATTGTTCACCGCATCACCATAGGTTTTGGTGAGCTGGCCTGAGGCCTGACGGCCTTCACCCTCAGCTTCCAGGGCCGGATCTTCAATCAACCGGCCTATTGCACTCTGCGCCTTGCCAGCAACTTTCTCTGCAACACCTTCGAGCTGTTCGCTTTTCATGATTGATCAAACCTTCCTAGTCAGTGGCGATAGGCTTACCGCAAAGGCTTAGGGGGTGGGCGCGTTGGATAAGTTCCATCCTTTGAATGTTGACTAGCTGGGGTCGATCAAGGCTCAGATTTTGCTCTGCCGCGACTTTTGGTAGCGAGAGAGCCCCATCTGAACCGCAGCAGCCACCAGGCACAGCAAGCCAATCTTCAACGTCGAATCCATACCATAATGTTCGCAAACTTTTCCGACCAGCAGGACGCTTAGGAAAATGGCGACGGGTAACAACAGCTTATTCATTACATCCTCCCGAAATTTCGGGCTCAGAATACGGGGTTGTCAGATCGAGCGCCAGTTTGCATATGCAAGGTTTCCGACACGGCGAGCAAGAGCAGAAACACCGCTCCGGTGGCAACAATTCGTCCGGTCTGGCAGGAAGATCAGCGTTTCTGATCATTAGGGGGAACACAGCTTTTCTCGAACGGCCCGAGGGATGGAGTGCATATTTCCGTTCCCCTTCACAACGGCCATGCCCCCTTAGCTTGCATGGCTTACCGCTCGGCGTCCGAACTGAATTTTCCCTATCCTCATTTGCTCATAGGAAAATGAGTATAGGGAGGGATTCTCATGGCTGGACAGCAATTGTATGTAATTGAATACGAACTCCACGGTGAGCGACGCACGTTTATTATCCGTCAGGAGAAGATGGACAACGCCGCCGCGTGGCATTGGGCGAGCTGCGATGCCGGTGTCGGCATCATCCCAAGGTTTGGTCAGCACAATATCAAGCTGGTGAGCCGTCCTTTGGCCGAGCGCTATGGCGTTTCCGAGGTCAGGTGGAGGCTAGCGGGTCAGGGGCGGGAATTCGTTCCTCCGCCTATAGATTTCAAGAAGTTCTCGGAAGGGGCTAGTGGCACGTAGCGCTATGCAATGGATCAGTTTTGGAGAATCAGTTATGCAGACTGAGACCGAGGGAACCGAAGAGAAGGGGCCAAGCGACATCCCCTTCATCAATGACCCGGAAAAGCCTAGTTCGCCGCCTCTGAATGAGGCGGGCGCAGTTGAAGCGGAAGAAGACATTCAGGACGATGGCCAATCGATATAAAAAAGGGATGACACTATGGACAATTACCACCTCAGCCCGACGTCAGATGGATGGGAGTTGAAGAAAGCCGGTGCCGACCGTGCATCCAAACGAGCTGCGACGAAACAAGAACTGGTAAGCATGCTGTCGGATTTCTTGGATGGTAAAACGGCCTCTGTCAAGATTCACAAAGCAGATGGCACGATTGAAGAGGAGCGCACTTACCCCCGCTCAGCTGACCCACGTCGAACCAAGGGGTGAACACTGTCACAGCTCGTGATCTCGGCATTGATGTCACAAGCGCCGACGGGTTGTTCAGGTGGTTGCTCGCCAGTTTCCTGATGGGAAAGCGGATTCGCTCAAGCGTCGCAGTGCAGACTTATCGAGTACTGGTCGACCAACAAGCTGCGGATACACCGGGTAGGCTCGCTCGCTGCTCGCATTCGACACTCGTCCGTTTGCTCGGCCAGGGAGGTTACGCCCGTTACGATCAGTCGACTGCCCGGCGTCTGCATGTGCTAGCTAGCATATTGGAAAACGAGTGGGGAGCTCAGCTTGAGGCGCTGCAAGCTGGCGACCTCAGCAATGAAGGTTTTAGCCGTTGGCTCCTGTCATTCGAAGGGATAGGGCCAAAGACCTTGGAGATCTTTATGAGAGAGGGCCAGGGTCAGTTGCCGGTAGGCAGCGAGGTTTGAATGTTGCATGGCCATATGCCGCCATCGACGTAGTCAACCATGAGTGGAACACTCAATTCTTCCGCTATGACTGGAGAGGCTGATGAAACTCGATGTCGAGGGGCTGTCGCTGTCAGGGATGACGGTCGTTGTGGTAGAGGACGATGAAACCTTACGAACACTTTTGGTGGATATCCTCGTGGAGCTGGGAGCAGGCTGCGACGCTTTTGGCAATGCCGAAGATGCCTTGATGCACCTCATGCGTTTGAAAGGTGAGTGCGCCTTGATGGTTGTAGACCATGGGGTTCCTGGCAGCATTAAAGGCATGGAGTTCATCTCCATGGCCCATGAAAAATGGCCCGGGTTGCCTGCCATCCTCACCTCCGGCTATCAACTGAATGCTTCAGAGGTAACACCTCCCGTTATCTATCTTTTCAAACCCTGGTCTCTTGAAGAACTCATCGTCGCGATAGACCAAGCGCTTCCACACCGAAAACAGCAACCGATTCAAATAGCAGGAGGGCGGGTACTGAGACGTATCTAGCGCTGCAGGGTGTCGCCCAGGGCCTCTCCTGTTGATGGTTCGGTAGGGTCAGCAGGGCGGCTTTCGCATGCACTTCCCATCGCACGGTACTCCTTCCTGAGCTCGTGTATTTGCCGGTTGTCCAGTGCCTCCAAATCAAGCACTGAGCGCTCTGCTGACTTCGTGGCCCGGATGAGCTCATCCAGCTTTACATGGATGATGTCATTGTCACGGTTTTGAGTGTTCTGGATTAGGAAAACCATCAGAAAGGTGATGATCGTGGTAGACGTATTGATGATCAATTGCCAGGTATCGTTGTAATGAAACCAGGGGCCTGAAGCCGCCCACATGGCGATCAGTACCACCGCGATCAGGAATGTAATCGGCTTGCCAGAGTGATTTGCAAGCCATTGGCAGAACTGGGCGAATTTCATGATTGGTGTCCAAAAGGGGTCACATTTTTCTGACCACACTGACGCTGGGAAATTTTTTTTACATTTGCGTAGTGCAAGCTGCGCCACATCTGAAATTTGGATAGACAGTAGCTGTTGCCCGTACGGTGGCTGGATCCCGCCTTCTTCACCTCTCTTCAGCCGCCAGGTGTTTGGAGCGCAAACTGCCTGACAGCCAGGCTCAACGCCTGATCATGGTTTAAATTTAAGTACTCCATCTGAAGGTTTGGGCAACCATGAGCGCCGGCGATCATCAATCAACTATAAGCACAAGCCTCGCAACGCGAGGTGATTTGTCCGAACCGTGGGGCCTCATCGATTGGCGCTCAACTGCCATTGGCGATAGAGCTCAGTGGTCGGATGCACTGCAGCATGCTTTTGCATTTCTGCTTACCTCAGATCTGCCATCAGCGCTTCTGTGGTCGCCTGATCGTGCGGTGCTCTATAACGATGCGTGGATTCCAGCCATGGGCCATCGTCATCCTGAGGCGCTTGGCCAGCCCGCTCATGCGGTGTGGACGGCGGTTTGGGGGCGCGTAGCGTCGCAGCTTGATGCCGTAGTGGAAAAAGGTGCCTTACTGCTCCTATCCGATTCGGAATTTCCAGTTAGGCTCGATCGCGAGAAACCTTGGGCGTTTAGCCTGAGTCCTGTGAGAGGTGCAGCCGGGGAGGTGAGTGGAATCCTCGTGCAAGGACAGGAGGTGCACCCTTCGGCAATAGCCCGTTCCATCGCATATCACATTAGGTCGTGATCGACGAATGTTCGATCAGGCACCGGGCTTCATTACCATTCTCCGAGGCCCCGAGCACGTGTTCGAGTTTGTCAACGAAGCCTTTCGACGAAGTTTCGGTGACCGAGGTTATCTGAATCACTCGATACGGGAAGTCTTTCCTGATTTGCAGGGTCAAGGATATTTCTCTTGGCTCGACACGGTCTATTCAACCGGTGAACGTTTCGTCGCAACAGGTCAGCCGATTTCGCTTTCCTGGAGCTCGGAAGGCAAAGCCACACGCTATCTTGATTTCGTCTACGAGCCTATCTTTGACGACAGTGGGGGCGTGACCGGAATTTTCTGTGAAGGCTTCGACGTTACCAATCGAGTCGAGACTGAACAGGCTTTGAGGGAGGAAAGCCGGACGCTCGGCATCCTTCGGGACATCAACGCCGTATTCGCTAGTGATCTCAATCTCGAACGCATCGTCCAGAATCTGACCGATTCCGGAATGGCCCTGACTGGTGCGGCATTCGGTTCCTACTTTGCCAACGAAGTTGATGCGACCGGCGCTCATCTAAAGCTCTATACACTGTCGGGCGCGGATCGCTCGGCATTTGAGACATTGGGCCATCCCCGCGCCACCCCCGTGTTTGCACCTACTTTTCGCAACGAGGGCGTTGTTCGTTCTGCGGACATCCTGGCCGACCCTCGTTATGGCCAGTTTGAACCCCATCGCGGCATGCCCAAAGGGCATCTTCCTGTGCGCAGCTATCTGGCTATCTCGGTGGTATCCAGAAGCGGGGATGTACTCGGTGGGTTGTTCTTTGGCCACCCCGAGCCAGGCCGTTTTACTGAGCGACATGAACAGCTGATGGTAGCGTTAGCGGCGCAGGCGGCGGTAGCCATCGACAACGCTCAACTGTACCGCCAGGTGCAACAGGCGAAGGCGACACTTGAAGATAGGGTAGCCCAACGCACCGAAGAGCTTTCCCAGGCCAACGAAGCGTTGCGCCAAGCGCAGAAAATGGAGGCGCTCGGGCAACTCACCGGCGGCATTGCGCATGATTTCAACAATATATTGGCTGCCATTCTAGGGAGTGCGGATCTGCTTTCCCGTCGATTGAGGCAAGGCAATTCGGATTCCAGCGAGCTACTGCTCAATGGCATCCAGGTCAGCGCCAAACGCGCCGCCTCGCTCACTCAGCGACTGCTGGCGTTTTCGAGAAGACAAACATTGGATCCCCGTCCTACAGACATCAATGTTTTGATCGAAGACCTGAGGGATCTGATCAATCGCTCAGTTGGGCCAGCGATTACGGTCATCACACAGCTAGAGCCTGAAATTGGATTGGCTCGGATTGACCCGGCGCAGTTGGAAAGTTCGCTGTTGAACCTGGCGATAAATTCTCGGGATGCCATGCCCAATGGTATCGGGGCAATTTCTATCAGCACGGAAATCATAGAGCTCGAAGCCGAAGCAGCGCTCCGAGCTGACCTTACCGCTGGTGAATACATTGTGATTGCGGTGGCAGACACGGGAACAGGCATATCTCAGAGTGATATCAAGCGCATCTTCGACCCTTTCTTCACCACGAAGCCATTAGGGCAGGGCACCGGACTCGGACTTTCCATGGTGCATGGATTCGTGCGCCAATCTGGAGGGCAGGTGGATGTTCATTCCAAAGAAGGTGTGGGCACCACGATTCGCCTCATGCTTCCTCGCTTCGAGGGACAGTTGGAGGTCGATGAGGGAGACCACTCAAGAAACCGCGAGACTCCAAGCGAGGGTGGGGGCAGAGTGCTGGTCGTTGACGATGAGCCAATTGTGCGAATGTCCATGGTTGAAGCGCTGCTAGATGCTGGATACGACGTCGAAGAAACCGAAAGCGGAACCGGCGCCTTGAACGTCCTGCGGACGGGTCGTATCTATGATTTGCTGGTCACCGACGTCGGTCTGCCAGGCGCGCTGAATGGTCGCCAGGTGGCTGATGCTGCTCGTGAATTGATTCCTGATTTGCGTGTTCTGTACGTCACCGGTTTCGCTGAAGCATCTGTGCTGAAGGGTGGATTTCTCACGCCGACCACTGCAATCATAACGAAGCCTTTTGACATCCGCCTGCTGGTTGAAAAAGTGGCTGGAATGCTTCAGCAACGCTAGAAAATCATGAAGGGGCTACAGCCTCAAATGCTGGGTCTGGCTATGGGGCGCAACCTGGCATGGAACTGTTGCGGGGAGGCGGCCGGAGGCATGGAACTCAATACCAAAAATTAGGGGTTGATTTGCCCATGCGAATTTGAGAACAACGACTTTTCCCCGTCTGAGTTCTTCCAGTGTCCTGGCCGTGAATCACCTCTGCGGTGTGCTTTCTCAGAATTGCTTTTGTTCTTTCTCCAGCCCCTGAGGTTCATGAGGCACAGCACTACCTGCAGCACGATTAACGCCCAAGCTTCTGCGTGCCAGCCCCAGACTGACCACAGTATGTTGCTGGCAATGAAACAACAGAACCCCACCTTGCGCCGTCCGGGACGGCGCGATCCGATACACCAGGCTGCCAGCACAGTAACCGCCATGGCAGGCCATTCCAGCAATTCGATCCAGTTCTCCATCAGAGGCAGTCCCAATCATTAAGCTAATACGCGCTTGCCAGGCCGATTGAACCGAGTCCGGCGAAGCGCTCTGAAATCAAGCTGCCCGCTGCTCGCCCTTGAGCAATTTTCTCTGCGCCTCCATCGTGAGGCCTAACTGTTCAAGTTCGTCTTTGTCTAGAAGCTTCTTCGCAGTAGGGAACAGCTCGGCTTCCTCCTCCTCGACATGATGTTCAAGCAGCTCTTTCATCACCTTCACTCGTCCGGCAAATTCGAGTGTGCCGGTTTCCGTATGAAGCAGATCTGGGAGCACTAGTGAGTCGACAGTACGGTGCTCTTCCTTGGCTTCGTAATACATCTTCGCCTCCTCCTTGCCACCGGCCTGTTTTATCGCCGGATAGAGGATTTCTTCCTCTAAGGCAGTATGGATTTGCAGTTCCCGCTCAATCCGGTGAAGCAATTCAGCGCGCTTCTTGACGGCACGTTCCGTGGTTGATGAAAGCTCTTCCAGTAGCTTCTTCACCACCTTGTGATCTCGAATCAACAGGTCAATTGCATTCATACGCTCACCTCATCGCGGTCGGGAAAATAGTGAATTCTTGTGAGTTGAGTCGTAGTTGACCCATGGGGTTCAACGCTTGTGATGGCTGGTGCGCGCCCCAATCACCTTTGGCCCTTCGCCGCCAAGTGCCAGGGCAGCGCGTAGCGCCGCAAGGTGGGTCAATCCCTGTGGCAAGTTGCCGAGAAAGTGACCGGTAGCGGGATCAATCATTTCGGAGTAGATGCCGATGCCATGATCCAGGCCGTTCACCGCACCGTGAAACGCCGACTGGGCGCGCTCGCATTGCCCCAGCAGCGCCCAGGCTTCGATGAGCCAGAAGGTACTGGCCAGGAAGCAGCCTTCTTCTTCACTGGCTTGGCTATAGCGGTAGTGGAAAGGGCCAGTACCGAGCTCCGACTCCACGGCTTCGAGTGTGCTGCTCAGGCGCTGCCGTGAGGGGTAGCCAAAGCGCACTGCAAGTGCGATCGACGCATCGAGACGGTCACTGCCTGCGTAGAATACGTAAGCCTGGCGCTTTTCACTCCAGCAATGTTCCTCGATCCATGCCGTAATACGCTGCCGCTCTCGTTGCCAGCGCTCCCGGCATGTAGTCGGCAGGTGGCCGCCATCGGCCAATTCGATGGCCCGGCTCAGCGCCTGCCAGCAACTGATCTTGGACAGCGTGTAATGACGCTGTTCGTGCAGCTCCCAGATACCGGCGTCGGGTTGCCTCCAGCAATCGGCGCATTGATCGGCCAGCTCAGAGAGGATCGTCGCGCTGGTTGCGTCGAGGATATTGCCGCTGTCGATAAAGCAGCGGGCGGTCTCGAATATGTCCCCGAACACCCCATGCTGGAGCTGGTCGCAGGCGTCGTTGCCCACCACCGGTGGCGAGTTCTTGTAACCCGGCAGGTCTACCGGGCGGGTGCAATCGCCGATGGCACCGTCGAGTGCATAAAACACACGTGGGCCA
Source organism: Pseudomonas sp. BP8 (assembly GCF_017875955.1). Classification (GTDB taxonomy): domain Bacteria; phylum Pseudomonadota; class Gammaproteobacteria; order Pseudomonadales; family Pseudomonadaceae; genus Aquipseudomonas. The sequence goes on from NZ_JAGINK010000001.1 coordinate 3,444,581, forward strand.
TGTTCACCTAGCCGATTCAACAGCCAGGTAAAGGCTGCCTTGGCCTCAGGCTGCGCGCCGATAGCGAGGAAGGCTTCGACGGTATAGCCGGCATCCCGGATCCAAGCGAAGCGGTAATCGAAGTTCTTGTTGCCGCCTATCCGCTCAGGCAAGGACGAGGTGCCTGCCGCCATGATCGCGCCGCTTGGTGAGGACAGCAGAAGCTTCAATGCCAGCGCATTGCGGACAACCAGCGATTTGAACGGGCCGTCGTAGATAAGGCCTTTCGACCATTGTCGCCACTCACGGTGGGAGCCATCGATACGTTCGTCGATAAGTTCGAGCGGGGGAAGCACCAACGGCTCATCCCGGCCCGCGACGATAGCCAGTACGGTTCGCAGTCCCTGGACAACGCTGATGAATGCCCTGACGCCCATATCATCCTTGCGATCAATACGCACCTGGGTGTCGTGGATGAACATGCCGAGAATGTGCCCGGCATGGAAGACACAGCCGTTGTCGTTCGGTGCAAGGTAGGGACTGACGGTGTCGGCTTGGGTGCCGAAGTCGATGGCAATGTCAAAGTCGACTTGCCCCTCGATACCCTCTATACGTCTGGCGAGTTCGGCCCATGGCAAACGGCCCGCTGGCCCGCTGTTGAGGGACTCGGTCAGCCGGGCCCGGCCACTGGGCGTGACGAACAGTGTCTCCAGTACATTACTGTCCGGAAGGTAACGGCGTTCTGCGCGGTAGTTTTCGCATGGCGTAATGGAAAAGAACCCACCTGAATGGGGCGCGAGTAATCGGTCGAACAGCGGAGGGGAATCCATGTGGGGTACACACCACCAGTCGATAGATCCATCCAGGCCAATCAAGGCTACAGAGCGCCCATCGCCGAGCGCTCCGTATTCCTCCAGCAACAACCAACCGCCGTCATCCCGCTGAGGCTCCCCGTGTTGCCATCCATCGAGCGATGTAATTTCCACGCGACGCCTCCGAGATAGGTTGTCCTGTTCGGACATAGCCGTCGAATACAGAGTTCGTCTCAATTTCCAGCTCGTGAGCTTTTAAGGATTCACAATAAAGGGAATTTCAAATGGCCATCGAAATCTCAATAGCGTCACAGGCGCCAGTCGCCTGACTTCAACCCTCCTACTAACAAGAGCAAAAGGAGGCTTCATGACTTGTCTGATTTGCGCCGGGCATGCTGAGTCCGTTGAATGTGGTACCGGTTGGGTGGAGCGCCATTGCTCGCAGTGCGGGAGCTATCGCATGTCCCAAACGCTCGTTCTGGTGATGATGGAAGAGGAGCAAATCTTCGATACCCCCCGGATGCGAGAGTGGCTCATTACCCGGCGCGGTAGTGTGTCCGTCCCCGTTATCGAACCTCATCATGCCATCCTCGTCACTTGAATCAGCACAGGCATAAGAGCGTCGTCACTCGTCGGGAATGATCGAGATCTTTCCATTGCGCTCGACGATGGCAAATTTGATCTGCTCTACTTTTTCGAGACCTTGACTGTCTCGCGCCGATTCGAGGATGTCGTCTTCCGTTAGCCGAGCTCGACGCATGCGATGGTGGAGAAAACGGCCATTCTCGACGACCAGCGTTGCGTGGCCGTCCAGCAGCCGCGCCAAGGGCTTGGAATTAAGTTTTGCGAGCGACAGTCCGACATCCAGCACTATCAGCGTCGCAATGACCAACATGGCATTGGTGAAGGAAAAGTCATCGCCCAGCAAAGCCTGCTGGGTCGCTTCGCCGATGATCAGTAACAGGACGAAGTCAAAGGTGGTCAGGTCGGCCAGTGAGCGTCTGCCGGCGACGCGAAACAACAGCATCAATGCGATGTACATGCCGGCTGCGCGGAGGATCGAATCCATCAATCGCTCCTCAAGGAAATAGGAAGGTGGTGAAGTGGACAGCACTGGATGGGCCTGCACGCACCATACCTTCAAGGGTGCCCACATACTCGCTGCGCACGGTGAGGTAGAGCGTGGCACTACCATCCTCGCTAGTACCCAGTTGCAGCAGAATGGCCTTGCCCTGTGAGAGCGAGGCTTGTGGTTGGGGTTGCAGTGTTTCGATACTGGCTTCGCGCAGTAGTGAACCATCGAGTAGCACCATGATGGGGTCTCGGGCGCTACCGCGAACCGTGATGCGCAAGGAATCAGTCGTGCCGCTACGGCTGAGGCGTTGATACTCGACATGCAAACGGCCATCCGCGCTTGTAACCTGGGCATTGCTGAGCGGGCCATTGCCGAAGACGCCGGCCAACCCAAGTAAGACAACGACCACCAGCACGTACCAACCCACGCGTTCGAAGCGCCAAACGCGCTGTTGCATGGCCATGTCTTCCTGAACAGGGTGCTGTCTGGACACCAGTTCATCATCCGTCACAGTTTTAGCCCTCAGGCGCGCTCCCCACGTAGCCAGCGCTTGTGATAATGGATCAGGCGGGTGAGCCCATAGTCGGCACCGTCGTGCATGACCTGCGCTCGCTCAGCCCGTACCGCTCGATGGTTTCCGTACTCACACCTAGCAGCCGCTTCTTGGCGGAGGGCGAATACACGACATAGCCGCTTTCCAGTACCTCGCCCGTACCTGGGAAGGCCGCCAGCAAAGCGACCATGCAGCCTGCTGTACAGGACTCGGCAGTGGTGAGTACCAGGTGGTGGTCTTTGAGATAGCCGAGCACGGCCAGTACGAGGTCACTTGCCATCTTGGTGTAGACTCGTTGTTCTTTTGCGGTGGACGCATTTGATGTGCGAATGGTTCACCGTGTTATCGCCAGTCTTTTCTCGGATATCTGATCTGAAATCGGCTAACCGTGATGTCTTCACTGACGGCGAAGGTCGAGCGAGCTCACATTCTCAAACCATCACAGCAGAAAGATAGATACCGAAGGCGAGTCGAAGCTCAAAGAAGGTGGGTCTCACGTAGTCACTTTTGAAGCCTCAGGCTGACGAGAAACGCGTCGACGGTGCGCATTGACCCAATTTCTTCATCAATTACTGATCACCAATCGAGCGCATAAGCGCATAGCAGTCAGCACGAGATGAAGGAATGAGAAAGCATTGAGGCTCGCAATAGCAAGCCTCATCAGCACGCTTAGAGGATTGGTTTGCCTCCGGTCACAGCGTAGCGCGAACCGGAGATGTAGCTGGCTTCATCCGATCCCAGCAAGACGTAGATCGGTGCGACTTCAACCGGTTGGCCAGGACGACCCATCGGGTAGCTCGCGCCGAAGTTCCTGACGGCTTCATCTGGCATGGTGGCAGGAATCAGCGGTGTCCAGATCGGGCCGGGTGCCACGCTGTTGACTCGAATGCCTTTCTTGCCCAGCAGTTGGGAGAGGCCTGCGGTGAAATTGGCAATCGCACCTTTGGTGGCGGCATATGCCAACAGGCTGGGTGACGGGTCGTCAGAGTTGACCGAGCTGGTATTGATGATCGAGCCGCCTTTTGGCATCGAGGGCAGCGCACGCTGGCATATACGGAAAATGGCGGTAATGTTGGTATCGAAGGTCTTCACCCACTCATCGTCGTCAATTTCGTCCAGGCCCTCATGTGCCATCTGGAAAGCGGCGTTGTTGACCAGAATATCAATACGACCGAACTGCGTCACGGTCTTGTCGACAATGTCGTAGCAGTGTTGTTTCTGCGCCAGATCGCCGGGGAGCAGCAGGCACTGACGGCCAGCAGCTTCAACCCAGCGCGCAGTCTCTTGCGCATCTTCGTGCTCATCCAGATAGGAAACAGCAACGTCTGCGCCTTCACGGGCATACGCAATGGCCACGGCCCGACCGATGCCGCTGTCTGCACCCGTGATCAACGCGACTTTACCCTCAAGCCGGTTGTTGCCGGTATAGGTCTGTTCACCACAGTCTGGATACGGCTCCATCTTGCGCTGCGAACCTGGCACGCTTTGCGGTTGGGATGGGAATGGAGGAGTAGGGTAGTCGCTCATGGTGGGAAGCTCCTGCAGTTAAGAACGCTCACTTCAGTTCGAACGGTTGGAGAAGCCACTGTTGAACTGAATGCCGATTTTGAACGACAAGCGGTCTAGCGAGGCTTGCGTTGCGAACGGGAGACGGCAAAACCAGCAATAATTCCCAGCAAGGCAGCGCCCACCAACAGTGTTGTTTTGACTTTCTGGGTTCGCCAACCACCTTGTACACTGCGCCGACCACTAGGTGGATTGAACAGGTTCCCAGACGATATCTCGCTACTCGGGCTGCGATCTAGGCCCCATCGCGTCAGCCGGCCTGAAAGCAGTGGCAGTCCCGGTATGAGGAAGCTGACCAGGTGGGCGAAGCGGGCGGCGGCGCCCACAGTGATATGCGCACGAGGGGAAATAGCGCAGGCAACCATGGCCTTTGCCACCAATTCCGGATCGTAGATCGGCCCTGGCGGTGTGAGCGCGTGGCCGGTGTAGTTGCCCCCATCTCTGAAACCCGGTGTGTCCATGACTGCGGGATAGATATCGCAAACATGGATGGCGGGAAATTTTACCAGTTCGCCGCGTAGTGCATCGGTAAGGCCACGCAAGCCGAACTTGCTTGCAGAGTAGGCAGCCGCATAGGGCTGTGCGATCCAACTACCCAGTGACAACGTGTTGATTAAAATGCCGCTGCGCTGTGCCTTGAAGTAGGGAAGGGCCACGTACGCGCCGCGCAGGTATCCGATCAGGTCGGTTTGGATGACCTGCTCATGGGCCTCGAGGGGGGTATCTTCGAAATTGCCCACTGCGCCCACTCCGGCGTTGTTGACCCAGATGTCTATCCATCCATGGCCAAATTCGGCCGCGCGTGCAGCGAGTGCTTCGACCTCATCGCTTTTTGTGACATCGGTGGTGATCGCCACAGCGTCAGTACCGCAATCTGTGCACTCATCCAGCACCTCGAACAACGCTTCCTCATCGCGTGCAGCAAGCACCAGACGAGCACCTTTGCAGGCAAACGCATGCGCAGCGGCCCGGCCTATGCCACTGGAGGCGCCCGTGATGACCACAACTTTGCCTCGCAGGGGGCCTTTGATCGGATAGGCGTTAATAGAATCTGCCGATTTCAGGTTTTGTTTGCCTTCATCAAGGGGCGCGATGGTTTCACTGGCCTCGATTCTGCAAAGCTCGAGCGATGTGCCATCGACCAATGTCAGGATCAGCCCCTCAATGGTGCCCGCCGCCCGATTCGGGAAGATGGGCTCGCCCTTGGCATCCAGACTGTCGTAAATGAAACGAGTACCTTCTAGCCAACCTATTGCGGTCAAAAGCTCTGGGCAGAGGTAATACTTGCCGTCGAGAAAAAAGCCCGGGAATTGATGAGCACGCTCGACATTTTCCACACGATAGCGTTCGCCGTTTTTCATGCCTGTCGCTTGATCAATCATTTTGTGAACTCCTTCGGTCAGTCGAATGCAGGATGCTCAACCTTTGCTGTGCTCATCGGATGTCGGCCCTGTGCCGCGCTTGATCCCGCGCGGGCCGGCGATCCCCCAGATAGCTAGCCCCACAAGGGGAAACACGACAATCAGTAGTGCCCAGAGCGCCTTGGTTGCATCGGACTTGTCGCTTCTGAACACACTGACAATGGCCCACAAGTCAACAAGCAGGAGAATCGCCGCGACCGCGATCCAGAAGTACATGGCTAGATCGTTCATATTCTTGTCTCCCGTGCCTTAGACGTAGTCAGGGCCCAAGGTTCTGGCAGCAGCCCCGGGAACTCTGAGGATGATGTCATCCGCCTCTTGGATGGCGGAGCCAGGGACGGTATCGACTCGGACATCGTTGGCTCCGTGGTAGGTCAGTACTCTCATCGGGATCAACTCCTGCAGCCGCATGGATAATAATGGGTATGTAGGTGAAGCCATTATGGGCAGCAAAGTTCAGAGCAATGTGTCGGGCGGCGGGGTATGCAATGCTTGAGTGAGAAGTGCTGAACAATCATGGCCCGAGCAAGATCTGATGATCAGATCTGATGCGCGCGCGGATGCCCAACGATAGGTAAGCGCGCCCACGATGAAATGAGCATTGGCATGGAACCCAAAGTCATGGAAGACAGCTTCGAGGTCGAGTGTGTGGTTGATATACGTACGATGCCGAGATCCCGGACGAACCCTCAATACTACATCGATCTGATTCCTGACTCATTGAGCCGGTGTGGGATCACTTACCGTCAACTGCCCAAGCTAGGCACTGAGTCGCAGCCCGGATTCGGGACAAGGGCTATCTGCCTCTCAAGTTCGCTTGCAATGCGCCCTAGCCAGTCGATGTCGTCCTCGAACTGAGAAATTTTATCCGTTCACCCCCCAGCTTTGCCCTGGATTACGTTGTTAGCCCCTGAAGGGCTTCGCACCTCGCCAGCACGTTTCTGCTCATTCGCAACTACCCTGCCTCGACCTGCAGCCCATGCCATCGCTCGACTCATCGTTTCTCCAGGCCGCTTGTCATATGCTTCCTCGTATCTCATCGCGCCTGTTGACTCATAGATCCCGATAAAGAGTTGAGTGTCACCGGTACGGGACAGGCGAACCTGAACGTCCAGGAATGCTCCATCGTCAAGCAGCTCCTGATGTGTCCTGTGGTGCAAGTTCGGATCTGCCCAGGCCCAAAATACTTCTCCCCGCTGTCGCATGACCGCCTCCTCATAATCTTCGTCAAGAAAGCGTAGCCCGCGTGAAGCGGTGCTGCTAGCTGAATAGTGCCCGGCTGTGCCCCTGGGAAAAGCCATGGTCTGGCTTGATGCTTTCACATAATCCTACTAATACTAATGACTTACGAAGGGGGGAATGATCATGCAGACGCGCTTTGTAGTGGTTCCTGCTGTGCCACGGGAAAAGGAGCTTTTTCCAAGGCGCACCGGTTTTCCAACCGCACTAAGTGACGGCTATGATCTTTACGATACTCAAGAGAAAATTCGATTGAGCTTTAACTTCTCCACGCGTGCTGAAGCTGAGTATGAGTGTGCATACCGCAATCGACCGGGAGATCTGAACGGCGCAAACGTTGCTGGTAATGCTTAGCGCTGGCTAGGGGCTCGCCCCGCGGCTATCGCAGCCAAAAAGAAAGCCCGCTGCTAGGCGGGCAGGGTCTATCAGACGTAGGGATAGCAAAAACTGAACTTTCAGGCGTGATAATTATTTGAAAGTCGCTCTTGGCGTATGTAACCCGTCTCGATGACTCAATTTCGGCAGCTGTGATCGGGTGATACGGGAAGCTCAGCTAGTCCGGATAATATCTATGGATATTACGTGGGTACAAAGCTCATTTTACTGTTTCACAATCTGTGACAACTCTGATCAAGACCCATGCGGCTGTTAAATGGTCAACAGTTTGATTTCAGACACCTGAACGGTTTCCCACACACGATGTGCGATGTATGGCTCAGATGCCAACCAGTGATCCAGGCTGGCGCGGGTGTCGAAGGTCAAATGGACATTAGAGCCAATCATCTTGCCATCCTTATCAAGCAAAGCGCCACCGCTGACCAACTGGCCCTGCTCTGCCAAAGTCTTTAGCCTTTTCACGTGTTCATCTCGGCTCTGGATACGGCGCTCCAGGGCGCCTTCAAAGTCAAATGCGATAATTGCGAATTGCATAGGATTCTCTCTTGAAAAAGGAATGTGCTGGTAGCCCAGCACTTCCAGGTCAGTGCTGCGATTGCGGGTGCAGATTGCAAGTAGGAGCTGAAGCGGTAAGGCTGGCAGGCCTTGACGACAAGGCTGCGATTGCCGCTATCAAAGCGAGGCCCCCTATGAAGCACGCGACCGGAATCCAATCGCTGCCGTTGGACATCAGCGCGTAGCACAGACTTGGCGAGAAGCCGGCAACGATGAAGCTCAGCTGAGTCGCAAGACCGACGCCGGTATAGCGCACACGAATGCTGAACATCTCTGCGTAGAACGATGGCCACAGCGCATTGGGGGCGCTGTAAAGCACAGATTTGAGTACAACAGTGCTGAAGATGATCAGGCCGATGTTCCCGGTGGTGATTGACCACAGGAAGAAGAACACCCCCCCACTACAAGCGAATGCGCCAACCGTGAAAATTGTCTTGCGCCCGATTCGGTCTCCCAGCAAACCGAACAAAGGTTGACAAACCAAGGCCACTGCCTGGCTCGCTGCAATCGCAGCAAGCATGGATGGGCGATCAATACCTTGATTGTTAGTGGCCCAGGACAGCCCGAATATCATCACAAGGGAGGAAACTGAACAGATCAATGCGCAGCAAAATACCGTAAAGAAGGCGCGACGTTCGTTGCGCATGAGTTCAACGACAGGCGGAAGGTCATTCGCTGGTTTGCTTGCTTTGAACTCGGGACTTTCTTCCACTCCCCGGCGGATGATCCAAGTGATCACGACCATTACTGCACTGAGCAAGAACGGAATGCGCCACCCCCAGTCCAGTAGCTGCTGTTCACTCAACATCGACAGTGGGATGAACACGGAGGTAGCGAGGATAGACCCCATGGAGGCGCCATTGATCAACCAGCTTGTATAGAACCCCTTACTCTTACCCGGAGCATGCTCCATCGTCAGCAAGCTTGCACCCACCTGCTCGCCACCTGCAGAGAACCCTTGAAGCAATCGACAGCATACCAATAGCGCGGGTGCCCACGCGCCGACAGATGCATAGGTAGGCAGAAGGCCAATGGTGAACGTAGCTACACCCATCAACAGCAGCGTCATCATCAGCACTTGTTTACGGCCCCATTTGTCACCCAGGTGCCCGCAAACCAATGCGCCGATTGGACGCGCTATGTAGCCAACGCCGAAGGTGGCAAGCGCAGCAAGCGTTCCTGCCATAGGATCGTTGGAGGGAAAGAACAGGGTGCTGAAAACCAGGGCTGCGGCAGAGCCGTAAATGAAGAAGTCGTAATACTCTACAACGCTACCCAAGAAGCTGCCAAAGGCAGCCCTGCGGGCCATGCGACGGTGGTTCGTGGCATCTGAATGCATGGTGAGACCTTTATTGTAATTATCTTTTTCAGGAAAACTCAGCGACTGCCAAATGGCGCAAGCTGGCTGCCGCCGCAGACATGGATGACTTCGGCGGTTACGAATGCGGAGTCCTCGGATGCCAGATAAGAAGTTGTTCCAGCGATGTCTTCTGGCTTGGCCAAGCGCTTTAGCGGTGTATTGCTGATTGATCCCTGCGCCATACGCTCAAAGCTCTCTGCATCACGCCCATCCAGTGTGAATGCGGAGGGCAAAAGGCCTGGCGCGATGGCATTCACCGTGACGTTGTGTGGGGCCAATTCTCTAGCCATCGATCGTGTCAGACCTACCAAACCAGCCTTGCATGCCACATAAGCTGGAGGGCCGCCGGCGACCCAGCACCGCGAAACCATATTGATTACTCGACCACCGGTTTGACGCTGCCAGTAAGGTGCGACGTGCTGGCAGATCAGAGCTGGAGCGCGAAGGTTGACGGCCATCATGTGATCCCACTTCGCTACGTCGAAGTCATAGATAGAGCCTCGATGGTTGACGGCAGCGTTGTTGACCACGACGTCGATGCGCCCGAACTGCTGACCCACCTGGTCGACCATTTCACTGATCGATGAGGGGATGCCGAGATCAGCCTGGACTGCAACTGCACTTTGGCCGGGCGCCAGTTGAAGCTCCTTCAGAAAGCCCTGAGTTGACTCCAGGTCGATATCAACTGCTGCAATGTGCAACCCATCTCTGGCTAAGCGAACGCAGATTGCGCGCCCCAGCTCTCCAGCAGCGCCGGTAACGAGTGCAACACGGCGATTTTCATTTGATGTAATCATTGGCACGGTACCTCAAGGCCTGTTTCGGAATCGACGGGGTTCATTTTCATGTAGCGACGCACGAGATCCCGGTTCCGGGACAGCTTCGTTATGTCGGTATGGCTCGAGTCAAAATCCTCAATCGAGATCCAATCGTCGAAACCGTTTTTATGCAGCGTTTGCAGCATGGATCGAAGCGGCAGCACCCCCTCATCCGGCGCGCACCATTCCCAGCTCCAGCCTTCGCCCGGAGCCTGGGGGACGTACGCCACATTTTTAACCTGTACGTGAGCGAGGTGATCGCCCATCAGGTCGAGGGATAACTGCACGTCCTCACGCCCCTCGATTGCGAGGTTGCCAAGGTCGTAAATGATGCCTAGCTGCTGCGTGGGATAGTGCTCAGCGACACGCATCGCAAGCGAAGGGCTTGAGCAGATGGTTCGCTGGTGGACTTCAAGGGCGAGCTGAATGCCCGATTCTTCGGCGAGCGGGACGATGTCATCGAGGAAGCGGCGCATTCTGGAGTAGCCCACGGCGTAGCGCTGATTCTGGTAGCCAGGCCCCCAGAGTCGAAGCCGTGCTTGACCCGCTCGAGCTGCAAGGTCGATCAGGAGCCGAGCATTTTCAATGTCGCCGACCTCCAGGTAAGGACTAAGCCCGAAGATCTCGAGACCATGCGACTGGCAGTTCCGATAGATACGATCGACGGCCTGGGGCGTAGGCGCCACGGTGCAGCGATTATTGCTTCGCGCATCCCATGGGCGTCCGCTATCCAGGCCATCGATACTCGCCACCCGCCATTCCACGCCTTGGTAGCCTTCTCGCGCCAAGTGCTCCACGAGATGTTCTGGGGAAAGGGTGGGTAGCGAAGCGCTAGAGACGCCTAGTCGCGACGTTTTTTGTTGTGTCATTGATCGGCACCTTAATCACACCCCGAGTTGGTGGGGTGGCTCGATGCTAAATCAAACGGCTGGTTCATTAAATTGATATAAAAGCCACCGTTGATTAACCTGCAGGTTGATCAATAAGGAGTTGTTGTATGAAGCCATCCCCCATCAGCCTCCGTCACTTCAAGGTGTTCCTCGCTGTCGTTAGCTCTGGCAGTCTTGTGACGGCTTCAAAGCTTCTTCACATCACGCTGTCGGCAGTATCCAAAAGCGTCAAGGAGCTGGAGCAGGAACTGGATGCCCAGTTGCTGGTGCGCGGGCGAAAAGGCATACAACTGACACAAGCGGGGGAGGCGTTCAGCAAGCACGCCACTCAGACCATGGCCAGCTTCAGGCTGGCCATGGAGGACGTGAAAGATGCGCCCCAAGCACCTCAGGTTCTGAAGGTTGGTGCATTACCAACTGCAGCTGGTTACATGCTTGCACCTGTCGTAGAGCAGATGCGTCAGCGATACCCGCACATCCAGGTGCAGGTCGCTTCCGGTATTTACGATTACCTGGTAGGCAAGCTGCGCACCCGTGAGCTCGATTTGATCGTTGGGCGCCTGATCGGACGGGACATGGTGGGCGTAGTGTTCGAGGCACTCTACGAAGAAAATCTGGTGCTAGTGGTGCGCAGCGGCCATCCGCTTGCCCAGCATCGGCATCTTGACCTTAATGATCTGCGTCCCTACACGCTCGTGGTGTCGCCGCACGGAACACTGGTGCGAATCAGCGTAGACAATTTTTTACTATCAAAGGGCGGGGTAGAGGGGTTTCAGATACAGGAATCACTGAGTGAGACTTTCTCGCGTGTGTACGTGCAGGATTACGACGGTGTCTGGTTTGTACAGCGGGGCGTTGTCGACCTGGATATTCGGATGGGGCTAATTGTTCAGCTCCCTTTTCGCAGCACGCTGCTACGTGCTCCGATCGGATTGACATCCCCGACAGATAGGCAACTATCAGAGGCGGCCTCAGTTTTTTCCGAGCTTTTGAGACAATGGTGCGCGCAAATTCAACCTCAAAACTGAGCGGTTTGGGGCCGCCTGCACCAGGTAAGCTCATTGCTTTTTCGAAGGTGTCATGTACCCCCGCTCGTTGTACTGCCGATTTCCTTTGCTCGAGCTTACGGTAGAAACTGATTCCCGACGTACCGCCCAGCATGGGTATTGTCGATCATGAGCCTAGCCAGTTCAGCCCCTCGCAGAGCAGGGCGGCCATGTTTCCTACGGCTCTTGGAGGTGGCAGTCGCGCTTTGAGTGATTGTGGGACTTTATGCGCTCTGATGACAGCGAGCACGCGTTTGCGAGCCATTGGTGGTGCCCAGGAAATCTGACCACCAGCTTGCTTTTTGTGGATCCACAAATACATTGATATCGGGTTTATGATTGACATTTCAGTCATAACTGCACGTTAATGGATCCACAAAAACAAAGCTGGAGAGTTCCATGTACCCGAAAAACGCCTGGTATGTCGCCTGCACCCCCGATGAGCTCACTGGCAAGCCGCTGGGCCGGCAGATCTGTGGGGAAAAAATGGTGTTCTACCGCGGCCAGGAGAACCGCGTCTGCGCCGTGGAAGATTTCTGCCCGCACCGGGGCGCGCCGTTGTCGCTGGGTTACGTCGAGAACGGCAACCTGGTTTGTGGCTACCATGGCCTGGTGATGGGCTGCGACGGCAAGACCGTCGAAATGCCCGGCCAGCGGGTGCGCGGCTTCCCGTGCAATAAGACCTACGCCACCCTGGAGCGCTACGGCTTCGTGTGGGTCTGGCCCGGCGAACAGGACAAGGCCGACCCTGCCGCGCTCTGCCACCTGGAGTGGGCCGAGAGTGCAGAGTGGGCCTACGGCGGTGGGTTGTTCCACATCAACTGCGACTATCGACTGATGATCGACAACCTGATGGACCTGACCCATGAAACCTACGTGCATGCCTCCAGCATTGGCCAGAAGGAAATCGACGAAGCGCCGCCGGTGACCACGGTTGATGGCGATGAAGTGGTCACCGCGCGGCACATGGAAAACATCATGGCACCGCCGTTCTGGCGCATGGCCCTGCGCGGCAACAACCTGCCCGACGATCAGCCTGTGGACCGCTGGCAGATCTGCCGCTTCACCCCGCCCAGCCATGTGCTGATCGAAGTGGGGGTAGCGCTCGCCGGCAAGGGTGGCTACCACGCCGCCCCGGCGCACAAGGCGTCGAGCATCGTGGTTGACTTCATCACGCCCGAAACCGAGACCTCGATCTGGTACTTCTGGGGCATGGCCCGCAACTTCAACCCTCAGGATCAGGCGCTGACTGCCAGCATTCGCGAAGGCCAGGGCAAGATCTTCAGCGAAGACCTCGAGATGCTTGAGCAGCAGCAGGCGAACCTGCTGGCCAACCCGCAGCGCAGCCTGCTCAAGCTCAACATCGACGCAGGCGGCGTGCAGTCGCGGCGCATTCTGGAACGCCTGATCGCCCAGGAACAAGCCCCTGCGGCCGCACCGCTGATTGCATCCGCCCAATAACTCCCTTGTCGATGTGTTGCACGGCCACCCCCGGTGGACGTCAATGGAAGGTGCGCCATGATTGAAGTTGTCGTGACATCCCGAACCACCGAAGCCGAAGGCATCTGTAGCTACGAATTGACCTGCGCCCAAGGCCAACCCTTGCCAGCGTTCAGCGCGGGGTCGCATATCGATGTGCACCTGCCCGGTGGCCTGGTACGTCAGTATTCCCTGTGCAATCACCCCCAGGAGCGTCATCGCTACCTGATCGGCGTGCTCAACGACGCCGCTTCACGCGGTGGATCGCGTTGCTTGCACGAACAGGTGGCGGCGGGGCAGCGCTTGCTGATCAGCGAGCCGCGCAACCTCTTCGCATTGGCGCCCAACGCGGCGCGCAGCCTGTTGTTCGCTGGCGGGATCGGCATTACCCCGATCCTGTGCATGGCAGAGCAATTGTGGTTGCAGGGTGATGATTTCGAACTGCATTACTGCACGCGTTCGAGCGAGCGGGCGGCGTTCATCGAGCGCCTGGCCGCTGCGCCGTTCGCCAGCCGGGTACACCTGCACTTCGATGAAAACCCGCAAACCCGGTTGGACGCGGCCCGCGTGCTGGCGCAGCCGGGTGCGCACGACCACCTGTACGTGTGCGGCCCTGGTGGGTTCATGGAGCATGTGCTGGACAGCGCCCGTGGCCAGGGTTGGCCGCAGGCGCAATTGCACCGCGAGTACTTTGCGGCGGCGCCTGTCGACTCCAGCAATGACGGGGCGTTTTCGGTGAAGGTGAGCAGCACTGGGCAGGTGTTCGAGGTGCCGGCGGACAAGACCGTGGTGCAGGTGCTGGAGAGCCACGGGGTGGCGATTGCCATCTCCTGCGAGCAAGGTGTGTGCGGCACCTGCCTGACCCGCGTGCTGGAAGGGGTACCGGAGCATCGCGACCTGTACCTCACCGAAGACGAGCAAGCGGCCAACGACCAGTTCACGCCGTGCTGCTCGCGGGCGCGGACGCCGTTACTGGTACTGGACCTGTAACGGGCGCTAGTCGCCCTTGGTAATCACTTGCACGCCACTTGCCACGCTCGCTGCGCCGAACACTTCGGCGTAGCGCAGCGTGGCATTGGCGTGCTCGCGCATGATGCTTTCAGCGCGCGCACCCTGGCGGTTGCGCAGGGCATCGACCAGCGAATGGTGCTGCATGTGGGCAAAGTTGAAGCGGCGGTACTCGCGGGCCATGTTGTCGCGGTCGAAGGCCAGGGCCGACACCGAGGCGAAGGGGCGGTGGTCGTTGCGCGCCAGTGCCTCGGCAATCGCCGGGTTGCCGCTGCCGGCCACGATCACCTGGTGGAAACGCACGTTCAGGTCGTGGAAGGCTGCCAGGTCCTGCTCGGTGATGTAACCCTTGTCGAAGATCACATCGCCTTCATCCAGGCAGCGCTTGAGCGTGGCCATGGCCTGCGGCTCAAGCCCGCGTTCGGCGCATTGGCGTGCGGCCAGGCCTTCGAGCACACCGCGCACTTCGACCGCCCCGCTAAGGTCTTCGGCCGTGAGCGTGCGCACCTGGAAGCCCTTGCCGCCATGGCGCACCAGCAGGCCTTCCTGCTCCAGTGTTCTGAAGGCCATGCGCACCGGCATGCGGGAAACACCGAAACGTTCGGCGGTGGGCACTTCCATCAAGCGCTCGCCCCCGGCTAGTTCACCGGAGGCGATCATCTTGCGCAGTGCGACCAGGATGGTCTGGCCGTGTTTGCTCATTGCAGGCGACCTCGAAAAAGAGGCCGCCATGTTAACGCACTGGGTGCCAGCTGTGCAGTTGGCGCAGCGGCCCGTGCAGAGTGACCTCTGCGCGGCGCATGGGTCTTTGAAGTCGCGGTTGAAGAAACTTCAGGCCTGGGTCAAGGCACCGGGTTGCTGCACCTGGTGCTTGGGCAGGAACAGCAGCAGCGCCGCCGCCGCGATCACGAACACCACCGCAAACACCCCGTACAGGTGCAGTGGCTGCCAGCCGCCGTCCAGCAGCAGCCCGGCCACGGTGGGCGACAGGATGGCGCCGATGCGGCCGATGCCGATGCCCCAGCCCACCCCCGTAGCCCGTACCGATGCCCCATAGAGCATCGGCGACAGGGCATACAGCCCGGCGACGCAGGCGTTGGAGGCCAGGCCGATCAGCAAGCCCAGGGCCAGCGCCGCGGTGACCGAGGTGGCGGTGCAGGCGAACAGCACCAGCAGGCCGGCCGTGACCAGCATGAATACGCTCAGCACCGTCGACAGCCGCCACCGCGAGGCCAGCAGGCCGATCAGCGTCGCGCCGACGATGCCGCCGACACTGAGCAACACGCCGCCACTGACGCCTTGTTGTGCCGATAACCCGGCAGACACCAGCAGCTTCGGCGTCCAGCTCATGATGAAGTAGAAACCGAACATCACCAGGAAGAACAACGCCCACAGTAACAGGGTAGTGCGCCGCGACACGCCGTTGAGCAGTTGCACCAGCGCACTGCGCGGGGCCTGCTCGGTGTCCTGAGTTGCCGTTGGAAACGCCCCGGGCGCCGGCTGGCCAAGCTGGACGGCCAGGCGATCGAGCTTGGCCACCCCCTTGGCCGGGCGTTTGGCAAGCAGAAAGTCCAGCGACTCGGGCAGGTACAGCATCACCACCGGCAGGGTGGCCAGGGTGACCCAGCCCCCGACCGTGAACACCGAACGCCAGCCGTAGTGGGTCAGCAGCCACACGGAAAGCAGCCCGCCAAACGTGGCCCCCAGTGCGTAGCCTGTCGACTGCAGGCTCACCGCCAAGCCCCGCCAGCGTTTGTTGGCGTACTCGCTGGCAATCACGTTGCTACTGGCCAGGATGCCGCCGATGCCTAGCCCGGTCAGCGCGCGCAGCAGGGCCAGTTGTGTCGGCGTCTGGCTGTGGGCAGACAGCAGCATGCCGATACCGGACAGTACCAGGCAGAACATGATCAACGGCCGGCGCCCGAAGCGGTCAGCCCAAGGTGCGATGAACAGCGAACCTGCTGCCATGCCGAACAGCCCGGCACTGAGCAGCATGCCCACCTGGGCACCATTCAGGCCCCATTCGCTGGCAACCGAGGACGCGGTGAACGCCATCACCAGCACATCGAAACCGTCGATCATGTTCAACGCGATACACACGCCTACGGCCAGGTACTGGAACGGACGCATGGGTTGATCGTTGACCACCGCCTTCAGGCATTGGCTCATGGATGCGTCTCGCAAGTGGTGAGGAGGGCAGGGACAAGGGGACAGGTATCAGCAGGCAGCCGCAGGATGACGGCTTTGCGCGGTTCGGACATGGAGGCACCTTTCTTGTTTTTGTGGGAAGCGGCTGTGTTGCCGAATCCCTGGGTGCGATAGAAACTGTTTGGGGATCCAGAAATCAATAGCGGTACTAGGTAGAAAGCCAGTGATACTCAAGACTGGATTCAGATTACATCTATAAAAACCCTATAGATCAATAATATATATACACAACCTCGAAAGATAAAATCGTTCGATTATCGAACTGGTTGTCTGTCTTCAATTCGATGGATCCATTGCTTGGCTGCGTTGAGCGGTGAGCGCTCGTGGTCGCAGCCAAAGCGGATGCACGTTATGTGCTTCAGTCGCCCTGCGCCTGCCGCACCGTCCTAAACCCCACATGGGACGTCGCCAGGTATAGCGTCTGCGGTTGCCGGGCCGAAGGCCGATAGCGCATGCAGGCATCTGCCGAGCACAGGTGTGACCCACCTTTGATCACCGCCACCGGCGTACCGGGTTGCGCAGGGTCGTAGCTGTCGCTCAATGCCGGGCCGGGTGGATCGAGGCCGGCATCGCGGGCCTGATCATGCCCGGGGCGGTATCCGCTACGGGTCAACTCCCAGACATTGCCCCCTGCGTCGAACACGCCAAAGCCATTGGCCACGAAGCAGCCCACGGGGGAGGTGCCGGTGAAACCATCGAGCGCTTGATTGTGATACGGGAACTGGCCCTGCCAGGTATTGGCCATGGGTTTGCCCGAAGGGTGCTCGCTAGCGCCCCAGCTGAAGTCCGCATCCTGCAGGCCACCGCGCATGGCGTATTCCAGCTGCGCCTCGCTGGGCAGTGCGTGGCCGGCCCAGCGGGCGTAGGCCTGCGCATCGCGCAGGGTCACTTGCACGACCGGGTGGTTTGCCCGCTCACGCCAATGACTGTCGGGCCCCAACGGGTGGCGCCAGCTCGCCCCGGCAACGAACTGCCAGCCAGGCCGTAATACCTCGGCACCCTGTTTGAACACCATAGCCCCCGGCACCCGCAGTGTCTCCGGCAGATCGGGGGCGGCTTGCACATCGATGCCCTGTTCGGCCTGGGTGACGTAGCCGGTCGCCTGCACGAAGCGGGCGAACTGGGCATTGGTGACCGGGTGCACGTCGATCCAGAAGGCCGAGACCTTGGCCGGGTGCGGCGGGCCTTCTTCACTGTAGAAGCGGCTTGAGCCGAAGCTGAAGGTTGCCCCGGGTACCCGCACCATGCCATCGCGCCACGGCCCCTCGCGGGGCGCGGGCACACCGCTGTAACTGCCGCACAACAGCGCAGGAGCAGGGGCTGCTGGCCATGCAGCATAGGCAGCGGCGAGCACGCCGAGGGCAAGTGCCGCGCCCCCGAGCAGCCGGGGTGTCATGGCTTGCTGACCAGCGCAGGGGAAACAGGCCGGCCCTCGCTCGTGATGACAATGTTGTTGCGCTGGGCATAGCTTTTCCAGTCGCGCAATAGTTCGGTCACCTGCTGGGGCTGTTGTGCACCCAGGTCATGGTGTTCGCCTGGGTCTTTGCTCAAGTCGTACAAGCGCCACGCCGGTGCTGCGTCGGTGGTGTCGAACAGCAGTTTGAGGTTGCCCTTGCGCAGTGAGGCGTTGCCGTTGATCTCCCAGCCCATGGCCTCGTCGCGGGGGTGGATCTGCTTGTCCCGGCCTTCGAGGTAAGCCAGGGCCGACGTGCCTTGCGGTGGCACGATATCGCGGTCGCGGTACTTGATCCCTGGCAGTGAAGCGCCGGCCAGTTGTAGCAAGGTCGGCATGATGTCGCGCACGCTGGCCAGTTCTTCGCTGCGCCCGGGTTTTATCGTTGCCGGGTAGTGGACGAAGGCCGGTACGCGGATACCGCCCTGGTAAGTGGTCATTTTGTAGCGGCGGCTGGGCAGGGCACTGACCTGGGCCCATGCCGAGCCGATCATCAGGAACGAATCAGGCCGGCCGTAGTTTTCCAGGCGGTTGTCGAAATTGTGTTTGACCCATTCCGGGTCTACGCGGTTGGCGTTTTCCGGGCCATTGTCGGACATGAACAACACCAGGGTGTTGTCCAGCTCGCCCGTTTCACGCAGGTGGTCCACCAGGCGGCCCACCTCGGCGTCCAGCGCGGCCACCATCGCGGCGTACACCTCCATGGTGCGTGCCGACTGCTGCCGTTGCTCCGGGCTCAGCGACGCCCAGCTGGGCACGCCTTCGAGTTGTGGCTCCATCGGAAAGTCGGCAGGCACCAGCCCGGCCTTGCGCTGGCGCTGCAGCCGCTCGCGCGCGATCTGTTCATAGCCTTGGTCATAGCGGCCACGGTACTGCGCCAGGTATGCGTCGGGCGCCTGCAGCGGCCAGTGCGGTGCGGTGTAGGCGGCGAAGGCGAAGAAAGGCTTTTGGCTTGCCTTGCCCTGGTCGATGACGTCGATCAGGCGGTCGGTGAACCAGCGGGTCGAGTAGAAGTCGTTGGGCAGCTCCACGGGTTCGCCGTTGTGGCGAAAGCTCCAGCTGTAGTTTGGCAACAGGCCCATGTTGGTTTGCTTGAAGTGCGCCGCGCCGCCTTCCAGCAGCACATACGCCTGGTCGAAGCCGCGGTTTTGCGGCTGCTGCGCAGAGGTCATGCCCAAATGCCACTTGCCCGCGATGTAGGTGCGATAACCCGCGTCGCGCAACAGCTCGGCGAGCGTGGCCACATTGGCACCCAGTACACCTTCATACCCCGGCTGCACCTCGCTGCCCGCCGGCAGGCGCCCGCGCGATTCGGCCATCATGCCGACCCCGGAGAGGTGCGGATCGTTGCCGGACATCAGCATGGCGCGGGTGGGCGAGCAGCTGGGTGAGGCATGGAAGTCGAGCATCAGGCGCCCGGCGGCAAGCAGCTTGTCCAAGTGCGGGGTAGCGATCTCGCTGCCTAGCGCAGACAGGTCGGAAAACCCCAGGTCATCCGCGACCACGAGCAGAATGTTGGGTTGCTTAACGGTTGGGGCGGCGAATGCTTGGCTTGCGCCGAGCAGCAGCAGGCTGAAAGCGAGCAAGGGCTTGGAGGGGGGCATGGGGTTTTCTCTTTATTATTGTCGGAAGGATGCGCTACATAATTTTTACATTTAATTATCTTGTCAAGAATTGGAAACCGGCGAGGATCTCGGCTGAAACGCTTCTGTTCGGGCTACTCCAGACAATGCGCCTAGATAGGGGGTTTAAAAAGTGTTCGATCAGCGAACGGTGATCGAACCTCGTCGTAGGCGATAAGCGCTGACGCCTATTGACGGCATGATCGTTAAACAAAATAATCGTTAACAGAGTTATCCATTTTCACAACAACAAGAAAGGATATTCTGATGACGAAGCCGCTGACGGGGGCATGTCTGTCCCTGGCGCTGTTATCAATCGCCCAGCTTTCACAGGCGGCGAGCCCCTTGGAGGACAGCCGCCCAGGGCGGCCTGGCGCGCCGCGCTGGGTCGAGGATTACCGCTTCCTGGATGACCCAGGCAAAGCCAGCGACCCCTTCGATGGCCTGCGTTACCATCGCCTGTCGGAAAGCGCATGGCTGCAACTGGGCGCGGAAGCGCGCTATCGCGCCGATTCACTGGACAAGCCCTTTTTCGGCCTGCGCGGTTTCAAGGACGATTCCTACCTGATGCAACGCCTGCAAGCCCACGCCGACCTGCACCTGTTCGACGATGCGCTGCGTGCCTTTGTGCAAATCGAAAACACCCGCGCGTTCGGCAAGGACCTGTACTCGCCGAACGACGAAAGCCGCAATGAAGTGCGCCAGGCGTTTATCGACCTGAACCATGACATTGACGGCGGGCGCTTCACGACCCGTGTCGGCCGCCAGGAGATGGCGTACGGCAACCAGGTGTTCGTCACGTACCGCGATTCCCCCAACATCCGCCAGACCTTCGACGGGTTGCGCGCCAGCCTCAACCTCAAGGATGGGCGCAAGCTCGATGCCTTCGCGGTACGGCCGGTGACGACCGGCGAGGACAGCTGGGATGACGGCAGTAACAATGGGGTCAAGTTCTATGGCCTGTACGGCACCCTGCCATTGACCCATGCCTGGAACATCGACCTGTTCGCCTTCGGCCTCGAAACCGACGACCGCGCCCTGGCGGGTGAAACGGGTGATGAACAACGCTACACGTTCGGCACCCGCGTGTTCGGCCGTTACCAGGCTCTCGACTGGAGTTGGGACCTGGCCGGCCAGAGCGGGCACCTGGGCAACGCTTCCATTCGTGCCTGGGCGGTGTCCAGCGACACCGGCTACACCTTCAACCACCCGTGGGCGCCACGCCTGGCCATGCGCCTGGACGCCGCCAGCGGCGACAGCGACCTGGGCGATGGCAAGGTTGGCACCTTCGACCCGTTGTACCCACGTAACGGCGTGTACGGCGAGGCCAGCCTGACCACGTTGAGCAACATTATCGTCATTGGCCCGACCTTTGGCTTTTCACCCTGGCGCGCCCTGCGCTTCGAACCCGGTATCTTCGAGGTGTGGAAACAGAACACCAACGACGGCGTATACATGCCTGGCATGAGCATCCTCGCCAATACCCGCGGCACCGGCCGACACGTGGGCACCATCTACCGCGTCAATAGCCGATGGTTGGCGACGCCTAACCTGACGCTCGACCTCGACCTGAAGTACTACGACATAGGCGCCGCCATCCGCGATGCCGGGGGCGACGACGCCTCGCTGGTGTCGGTACGTGCGACCTTCAGGCTCTGACTCCTAATCGCATAACAACAAGAGGGCTGCACATGAGTGGTTCAATCGCACATTCGCACCGGCCGGTACTGACGATCGGTTTGTGTTTTCTCGTCGCGCTGCTCGAGGGGCTCGACCTGCAAGCCACCGGCGTTGCCGCGCCACACTTGGCCAAGGAATTCGCCTTGACCCCCGCCATGCTGGGTTGGGTGTTCAGTGCCGGCTTGCTCGGCCTGTTGCCGGGCGCCTTCGTCGGTGGCTGGCTGGCGGACCGCATGGGACGCAAGCGCATCCTCATCATGGCCGTGTTGCTGTTCGGGGTGTTCTCGTTGGCCACCGCGCATGCCTGGGACTATCCATCGCTGCTGGTAGCGCGGCTGATGACCGGACTGGGGCTGGGGGCGGCGCTGCCGATCCTCATCGCCATGGCCAGCGAAGCCGCCCACGAGCGCCTGCGCAGCACGGCGGTCAGCCTGACCTACTGCGGCGTGCCACTGGGTGGCGCCATCGCTTCGGTGATTGGCATGGCGGGCCTGGACGAGGGCTGGCGCACGGTGTTCTACGTGGGCGGCTTCGCGCCCATTGCGATTGCCTTCGTGCTGATGGTCTGGCTGCCGGAGTCCCAGGCGTTTCGCGCCCAGGCCGCCACCAGCGGCACGCAGAACGGGCTGGCAGCGCAACTGTTCGGGCCTGGTCGGGCGAGCCGCACGTTGCTGCTGTGGCTGGCATGCTTCTTTACCCTGACCGTGCTGTACATGTTGCTCAACTGGCTGCCCTCGCTGCTGATCGGCCAGGGCTATTCGCGGCCGCAGGCCGGCGCGGTGCAGATCCTGTTCAACCTGGGCGGCGCGGCGGGGTCATTCCTGACCGGACGCATGATGGACCGTGGCCACGCCGGGCGTGCGGTGTTGATCGCCTACGCCGGCATGCTCGTCTCACTGGCGGGCCTGGGCCTGTCCACAACCTTTGGCTTGATCCTGCTGGCCGGATTTACCGCCGGCTATTGCGCCATCGGCGGCCAGTTGGTGCTGTATGCACTGGCTCCCACGCTATACCCGACACAAGTACGCGCTACGGGAGTAGGGGCGTCGGTGGCCGTGGGCCGGCTGGGGTCGATGGCCGGGCCCTTGGCGGCCGGCCAGATCCTCGCCGCTGGTGCCGGGGTAGGGGGCTTGTTGCTGGCAGCCTCGCCGGGCTTGGTTGTAGCGGCTGTGGCGGCGATGGCGCTGCTGGGGCGGCGTGCACCGCACAGCGAGGCAGCGGCTTCGCAAGGGGTGGCGCCATGAGCCTGCGTAAAGGGCTTGCCGCCCTGTGCTTGAGCAGCTGCGCCGCACTGGCCCAAGCCGCGAGCTATGAACCGCCGCCGCTCAAGTTCGAGCCGCTGGCGCGCTTCAGCGTTGACCTGGTGGCACCCATCTGGGAATTGGGCAGCACCAGCGGCCAGGGCAAACGGCGGATCATTCCTATCACGGGCGGGCATTTCGAGGGGCCCCGGCTCAAGGGGACCATCCTCAACAATGGCGCGGACTGGCAGGTGGTCACCCCAGAGGGCGTCGCCATTATCGACACCCGTTACCTGCTACAAACCGATGATGGCGCGTTGATCTACCTGCGTACCGAGGGCTACCGCTTCGGCCCGCCAGAGGTAATGAAAAAAGTCGCCGCTGGCGAGGATGTCGACCCCAGCCTGTACCAGTTCCGTATCACGATGCACTTTGAAACCTCGGCCCCGCAATACGCCTGGCTCAACCGCACGGTGGGCGTCGGCAGTGCCATGCGCTTGGGCAATGCCGTCGTCTACGACGCCTTCGAAGTTAAATAGATAATTCTGTTAATGGTTAATTGACTTAACTAAATGGCCGGGCTAATGTTCGGCCAACCACAACGAACAATCAGTACAAGAGGTGTGTGATGAGCCAATACGAGAACCGCTGGCAGACCGTGAAAGTCACCGTCGAGCAAGGCATCGCCTGGGTCAGCTTCAACCGTCCGGAAAAGCGCAATGCCATGAGCCCTACGCTCAACCGTGAAATGCGCGATGTGCTGGAAACCGTCGAGCAGGACGCCGACGCCCGTGTGCTGGTGTTGACCGGCGAAGGCAGTGCCTGGACCGCGGGCATGGACCTCAAGGAGTACTTCCGCGAGGTGGACGCCGGCCCGGAGATTCTTCAGGAGCGCATCCGCCGCGATGCTTCGGAGTGGCAGTGGAAACTGCTGCGTTTCTACAGCAAGCCGACCATCGCCATGGTCAACGGCTGGTGCTTCGGCGGCGGTTTCAGCCCGCTGGTCGCTTGCGACCTGGCTATCTGCGCCGATGAGGCCACCTTCGGCTTGTCTGAAATCAACTGGGGCATCCCACCGGGCAACCTGGTCAGCAAGGCCATGGCCGACACCGTGGGCCACCGTGAATCGCTGTACTACATCATGACCGGCAAGACCTTCGACGGGCAGAAAGCCGCGCAAATGGGCCTGGTCAACAAAAGCGTGCCGTTGGCGCAACTGCGCGACGAAGTGGTACTGCTCGCTCAGGACCTGCTGGACAAGAACCCGGTGGTGCTGCGTGCTGCCAAAAACGGCTTCAAGCGCTGCCGCGAGTTGACCTGGGAGCAGAACGAGGACTACCTCTACGCCAAGCTCGACCAGGCGCAACTGCGTGACCCGGAGCACGGGCGCGCGCAGGGCTTGAAGCAGTTCCTCGACGACAAAAGCATCAAGCCGGGCCTGCAAGCCTACAAGCGCTGAGTGATCTTGGCGTTCATTCCCGAATAATCAGAAAAAGAGGAATGCCCGATGTTCGAGGTGCCATTGTTAATTGGCGGTAAGGCCCGTGCGGCCAGCGACGGCGGCACGTTCGAACGTCGCCATCCAGTCAACGGCAACGTGGTGTCGGTGGTGGCTGCGGCCACCCTGGCCGACGCCGATGCGGCGGTCGAAGCGGCCCAGGCGGCTTTCCCCGCGTGGGCAGCGCTGGGGCCAAGCGAGCGCCGCGCGCGCTTGCTGAAGGCGGCTGATGCGCTGGACGCCCGGCGTGACGAATTCCTGGCCATGGCCGGGGAAACAGGGGCCAAGGCCAACTGGTACGGTTTCAACGTAATGCTGGCGGCCAACATCCTGCGCGAAGCGGCGTCGATGACCACCCAGATCCAGGGCAGCGTCATCCCTTCCGACGTGCCCGGCAGCTTTGCCATGGCCCTGCGCCAACCCTGCGGCGTGGTGCTAGGCATCGCGCCGTGGAATGCACCGGTGATTTTGGCCGCACGCGCCATCGCCATGCCCTTGGCGTGCGGCAACACCGTGGTACTCAAGGCCTCCGAAGCCAGCCCGGCGGTGCATGGCCTGATCGGTCAGGTGTTGCAGGCGGCCGGTTTGGGAGATGGCGTGGTCAACGTGATCAGCAACGCCCCGCACGATGCGCCGGCGCTGGTCGAGCGGCTGATCGCGCATCCGGCGGTGCGCCGAGTGAACTTCACCGGCTCTACTCATGTCGGGCGTATCGTTGGGCAACTGGCGGCGCGTCACTTGAAGCCTGCGGTGCTCGAATTGGGCGGCAAGGCACCGTTCCTGGTGCTGGCCGATGCCGACCTGGATGCTGCGGTCGATGCCGCAGCGTTTGGCGCCTACTTCAACCAGGGTCAGATCTGCATGTCCACCGAGCGGCTGATCGTCGACCAGGCCGTGGCTGATGCGTTTGTCGCCAAGCTCGGTGAAAAAGTCCGTCGCTTGCGCGCAGCGGACCCTGAGCAAAGCGATGCGCCGCTGGGTTCATTGATCGATGCCGGGGCCGGTGAGCGCATACAGGCACTGGTGGATGACGCCATCAACAAGGGCGCGACCCTGGTGGCCGGCGGTGAGCGTGCGGGCAGCGTCATGCAGCCGGTGCTGCTCGACCACGTCAACGCCGACATGAAGCTGTATCGCGAAGAGTCGTTCGGCCCCGTTGCCGTGGTGCTGCGCGCCAGTGGTGACGAAGCACTGCTGACCCTGGCCAACGACTCCGAGTTCGGCCTGAGCGCGGCGATTTTCAGCCGGGACACTCAGCGCGCCCTTGCCCTTGCCCAGCGCCTGGAGTCGGGCATCTGCCATATCAATGGCCCGACCGTGCATGACGAAGCGCAGATGCCTTTCGGCGGGGTCAAGGCCAGTGGCTACGGCAGCTTCGGCAGCACGGCGGCCATCGACGCCTTTACCCAGTTGCGCTGGGTCACCGTGCAACAAGGCGCCCGGCACTACCCGATCTAATCCACGCACTCACAACAACAATAGCGAATGCACCTGGGGGCCTCTCGGCCCTTGGGCGCACTAAGGCAGAGGTAGCCTTCATGGTTTGCGAAACCCTCTCCGTTGCCCAGCGTGCGCCATTGCGCGCCGTCAAGATCGGGCAGCCTCAGGTACAGGTGCGCCAGCAAGGCGACATCCTCTACCTGGACCCTGTGGAAACACTCGACGCTTACCCGGCACGGCTGATGGAGCGCTTGCTGCATTGGGCCGAACAGCGCGGCGAGCAAACATTCGTCGCCCGCCGTGGTGCTGATGGCGAGTGGCAGCACATCACTTACGCCGCCATGTTGCAGCGGGTTCGATGCATCGCCACCTGGTTGCTGGATCAAGGCCTGAGCGCCGAGCGCCCGCTGGTGATCCTCTCGGGCAACGACCTCGAGCATGTGCAATTGGCCTCGGCCGCACTGTATGCCGGGATCCCGTATTGCCCGGTATCGCCGGCCTATTCACTGCTGTCTCAGGACTTTGGCAAACTGCGCCATATCGTCCAGACCCTGCAACCCGGCCTGGTCTTCGCGGCCGACGCTGCCTATGGCAGAGCCATCGATGCGGTGTTCGAGCCCTCGGTGAAACTGGTGCTGGGCGAGGGCGAACTGCCAGGCAGGGCGAGCACACCGTTCGCCAATGTGCTGGCCACCGCCGCACACCCTTGCGCCGACCAGGCGTTTGCCGCGTTGCGCCCACAAAGTCTGGCCAAGTTTTTGTTCACGTCCGGCTCCACCAAGCTGCCCAAGGCCGTGGTCACCACCCAAGGCATGCTCTGCGCCAACCAGCAGATGCTGTTGCAAACCTTCCCGGAATTCGCCGAAGTGCCGCCGGTGCTGGTCGACTGGCTACCGTGGAACCACACCTTTGGTGGCAGCCACAATGTCGGCATCGTGCTGTACAACGGCGGCACGCTGTATATCGACGATGGCAAGCCGACGCCGCAAGGCTTCGCCCAGACCCTGCACAATCTCAAGGACATTTCCCCCACGGCTTACCTGACCGTGCCCAAGGGCTGGGAAGAGCTGGTCAAGGCGCTGGAGCAGGACAGCAGCCTGTGCGAACGTTTTTTCCAGCGCATGAAGCTGTTCTTCTTTGCCGGTGCCGGGTTGTCCCAGGCCGTCTGGGATCGGCTTGACGCCGTGTCCGTGGCCCATTGTGGCGAACGCATCCGCATGATGGCGGGGCTGGGCATGACCGAGACCTCGCCTTCGTGCACGTTCACCACGGGGCCGCTGTCGGTCGCCGGCTACATTGGCCTGCCGGCCCCGGGGTGCGAGGTCAAGCTGGTGCCGGTGGACGGCAAGCTTGAAGCGAGGTTTCGCGGGCCGCACGTGATGCCGGGGTACTGGCGCTCATCCCAACAAACCGAAGAGGCGTTCGACGATGAAGGGTTCTACCGCAGCGGCGATGCCGTGCGCCTGTGCGACCCCGACAATCCGCAGTTGGGGCTGATGTTCGACGGGCGTATTGCCGAAGACTTCAAGTTGTCTTCCGGGGTTTTCGTCAGCGTTGGGCCAATGCGCACCCAGGTGATCCTGCAGGGTGCCCCGTACGTGCTGGACGTCGTAGTGCTGGGACCGGACCGCGAATGCCTGGGCTTGCTGATCTTCCCGCGGTTGCCCGAATGCCGGCAGCTGGCCGGGCTTGGTGCCCAGGCCAGCGACGCCCAGGTCCTGGCATCGCCTGCCGTGCGGGACTGGCTGTCCAGCCTGTTGGCCAGCCTCAACCGAGGCGCCACGGGCAACGCCAGCTTTATCCAGTTCGCGGGCCTGGCCGACGAAGCGCCGTCCATCGACCGCGGCGAGATCACCGACAAGGGCTCGATCAACCAGCGTGCGGTCCTGCAACTACGCCAGGGCCTGATCGACAGCCTGTATGCCGGGCCAGGGCCCTCGCGCGTAGACGCGCCATGACGGCCCGGGGGCAGTTTCGCGCGTTTGCTGCGACCGCGTTGCTCGATGGCATCCGCACACCCTGGGTCGACCTCAATGGCGCATTCGGGTTGGTTTCGCCTACCGACCTGGGCATCAAGGCCGGCCGCGCGGTGTTGCAGCGCGCCGGGCTGGAGGGGCGCGACGTCGACAGCGTACTGGCCGGCTCCATGGCCCAGGCCGACTTCGACGCCTACATGCTGCCGCGGCATATTGGGCTGTATTGCGGCGTCGACCAGGCGGTGCCAGCACTGATGGTGCAACGCATCTGCGCAACCGGTTTTGAACTGCTGCGCCAAGCAGGTGAGCAAATCCAGGCGGGGGAGGCGGGCACCGTGCTGTGCGTGGCGGCCGAGTCGATGTCACGCAATCCGATCGTCGCCTACACCCACCGTGGGGGTTTTCGCTTGGGCGGCGAAGTCGGCTTCAAGGACTTTCTCTGGGAAGCCCTGTTCGACCCCGCCGTGGGCATCAGCATGATCCAGACTGCCGAGAACATCGCCCGGCAATACCACATCCCCCGGGCGGCAGTAGACGCCTGGGCGGCCCAGAGTTTCGCACGGGCCATGGCTGCGCGGGCGCGAGGGTGGTTTGCCGACGAGTGCGTCAGCGTTGGCAATGAAGTGTTCGAAGCACCGGGCTTGTTGCCACGTAGCCTCCGACTGCCACGTGGCGTTGAGGCCGTCACTGAGGACAGCCACCCGCGAGCGACCGCGTTCGATCGTTTGCAGCAACTGGCTCCGATTTACCCGCAGGGGGTGCAAACGGCGGGCAATAGCTGTGCGGTGGTGGATGGCGCAGCGGCGGTGCTGATGTGTTCGGCTGACCAGCTGGCTGGGCGCACACCGATGGCCTGGTTGCGGGCCAGCAGCGTGGTGGGCGTGGCGCCCGAGGTGATGGGGCTGGGCCCGGTGCCGGCCATCCGCTTGCTGCTGGGGCGGGCAGGCTTGGCGCTGGACGCCATCGCCTGCTTCGAAATTAACGAAGCCCAGGGCGCGCAGATAGTAGCCGTGCAGCAATCACTGGGCATTGCGCCTGAACGGCTGAACGCTTGTGGCGGCGCTATCGCCCTGGGCCACCCGCTGGCCGCCACTGGCCTGCGCCTGGCCATCAGCGTTGCGCGGCAACTGCGCGCCAGTGGCCAGCGCTATGGCGTGGTATCGGCCTGCGTCGGCGGTGGCCAGGGCATGGCCTTGCTCCTGGAAAATCCACTGGCCAAGACCTGAAAAGGAGATTCACGTGTCTACCTACCGCGCTCCGCTGCAAGACATTCGTTTCGTGATCGATCACTGGCTGCAAGCACCGGCGGCCTGGGCTGAATCGGAGGCTTTCGCCGGCGTCGACAGCGCGTTGGCCCACCAGCTGCTGGAGGAGGGCGCACGATTTGCAGAGCAGCAGTTACTGCCTTTGAACATGAGCGGCGACCGTGAAGGTTGCCGCTTCCATGCGGGCCAGGTGACTACGCCAAGCGGTTTTCGCGAGGCCTACCAGCGTTACGTCAGAGGCGGTTGGCCAGGGCTGACCTGTACAGTCGAGCACGGCGGCCAGGGCCTGCCGCTGCTGCTTGGCGCGGCGCTGCACGAAGTGATTTATGCCTGTAACCATGGCTGGGCCATGTACAGCGGCATCGCCCACGGTGCCTACGCGTGCCTGCGCACATTTGGCTCTGCCGAGCTGCGTCAGGCCTGGCTTGGCAAGATTGTCAGCGGTGAATGCCTGGCCACCATGTGCCTGACCGAACCCCAGGCGGGTAGCGATGTGGGCCTGCTGCGCGCGCAGGCATGGCCGGATGAAGCGGGGGGATATCGGCTGACGGGCAACAAAGTGTTCATTTCTGGAGGTGATCACGACCTCACGGACAACATTGTGCACCTGGTGCTGGCACGTCTGCCCGATGCCCCAGCAGGCAGCCGTGGGCTTTCGTTGTTCCTGGTGCCCAAGTTGACTGAGCAAGGCGAGCCTAATGGTGTTCATTGTACGGGCATCGAACACAAGATGGGCATTCACGCCAGCGCCACCTGCAGTCTCAGCTTCGATCAGGCCCAGGGCTGGCTTATCGGCGAAGCGCATTGCGGCCTGGCGGCGTTATTCGTGATGATGAACAGTGCCCGTACTTACGTCGGCCTGCAGGGTTTGGCCCACGCCGAAAGCGCCGGCCAGCGTGTCTTGGCCTATGCGCAGGCACGTGTGCAAATGCGCGCCGTGGCCCGCCCCGAAGGGGTTCTGGCCGCCCCTGCGGATCCTGTGATCTTCCACCCGAGCGTGCGTCAGGTGTTGTGGCAGTCTCGGGCGCTGACCGAAGGCATGCGTGCCATCGGCTACTGGAGCGCCCATCTGCTCGACCTTGCCGAGCAGTCGCAAGGTGCAGCCCGCCACACCCTGGAGGCGCGCATCGGCTTGCTCACGCCGGTGGTCAAAGCCTTTTTCACCGAACAAGGGTTTCAGCTGGCCAGTGACGCATTGCAGGTGTTTGGCGGTTACGGCTACGTCACCGAGTCGGGTATCGAGCAGACTCTCCGCGACAGCCGCGTGGCGATGATCTACGAGGGAACCAACCAGATCCAAGCCAACGACCTGCTCGTGCGCAAGGTGCTGGGCGACCGGGGTGAGGCGCTGGAAGCGCTGCTCGACCACGTGCTGGAAGACGCGGGCGTGGCGACTGACGCCGAAGGTAGGCGTTGGGCGCAGCAGCTGCGCGTCGCCAGCGACGGATTGCGCGCTTGGGTGCATGGGCTTCTGCAGCACGAAGACAGGGAATATGTCTACCGGGCCGCGGGTGACTTCCTCCAAGCGTTAGCGATGGTGTTGCTCGGCCATGCCTGGGCCCGGGCGGCACGCTTGGCGCTGATGCAGGCGGACCAGCCGTTCTACCGGCGCAAACGTCAGACGGCGGCGTACTTCTTTGACCACCTGTGGTTGCGTTTTGAGTACCGACTGCAATGCCTGCAAAAGACCGAGCTACCGCTGCCGTTTGTGAATGACCTGTGAGAGAAAATCAGATCTGACCCCATTCCTTGCAGGGCATTTTCCCAACGTACTCCTAGCGCCTTCGTACACGGCCTAATCGGCCTTGCGTAGCAGTGCAAGCAACTGCCGGCGCTCGTCATCATCCAGATTGGCAGTGGCGGCCCGGTCGCTTTCTTCTGCTACCCCATACAACGTTTTCAGCAGTTTTTCACCCGCCTTGCTCAGGTACAGGCCATAGGAGCGCTTGTCTGCCTTGCTGCGCACGCGCAAGGCCAGGCCTGCTTTTTCAAGCTTGTTAAGCAGCGGCACCACCTGCGGTGGCTCGATGTTCAATGCCTTGGCCAGCTCCGCCTGCGTAGGGCCAGGGTTCTGCGCGATGATTGCCAGCGCAGAAAACTGTGCAGGTCGCAGGTCGTATGGGATCAGGCACTCGACGAGGTGCTGGAATACCTTCATCTGCACGCGGCGCAAGGCGTAGCCAACCAGATCATTCAGGTCTGTCGGCGCAGTGGCCTTGCTGCTGTCGGCGCCCGTTTGCAGTGCAGGGGATGTGTTCATGCGATCTCGTGTGTCAGCGAAGATAAGGGTGAAAAATGATTAAGAAGTATAACCGATGTTGATCCTCTGGAAACGAATCGTGACTGGCATTCGTCTCTACTTACGTCCCCGGACTGAGAAGTCGTGCTGTGGTGACTGCTGCTTGGAGATCGAGATGGCTTGAGGCAAATGACTTCATCAGGAGCGAGCGGGGAAGGGCCCAATCCCATTTCTCTCGGATCATGTTTTCGACGTTTTCCAAGATGGGCTCTACATCTGAGATGTCCATTTGACCGACCACGCGCAACGCTCTTTGGTGTTAGCCAGTTTTCAAAGCGTCAGGTGGAGAAACGGAGATTCGTGACGGTGCAACCTAAGGGAGGATTTGAAGATAGTGATGCGACGAGCTGATTTTCCATCGAACGGAGGTTTGTGCAAAACCGACCGGGGTTAGTAACTGGCTGTTCATTTTTACTAACCAGTGAGCCAGCACTAACTATCTGTATTAAATACATTTTTTTTATGGGAAAACAAAATTCTGTGTTTTTTTGGCCTCAAAACAACACAGATTGTTGAAATGTATCTCAATAAAATCAATAGTTTACAAATCTGTGTTTTTTTAGACAAGTGGCGCTGGTCGGCTCATGCATCATGCCTAGGCTTAAGGGATGGAGACTCTCGAGGGTAGGCGTCATGTTAAGCATCGGCTCCTTTGTCCACACCACCCGTAGCGCGGATCTGTGCTACGTCCTTAGAACCGACTCCCAAAAAGACGAACTGCGAATCTGCCGGCTACTGGACGGCAAAGCGTGCTGCTTACCATCAAAGCATGTCATTGCTGAGGCGCGTCCTGCAGATCGTTTTCGAGAGCATGTTCGAGAGGTTATTAATCAAGACAAGTCTCCTGACTCCGACTCGGAGCCAATGTTTTCGAATTTCGCTGAGTATTTGACTGAGTACGTTAGTCGCGCAGTCAAAAGTGACTCTCAGTATATTATCGACGCGATCGTAAATTTCTTGATTATCGTGCTTAATGAGCAAGATAACGGGGATTATGGGCGATCGTTTAACGTTTTCTATCAGGATGTGAGCTGGTTTTGCTATCAGCTAGGCATGGACAGTCCATCAGACTCTCTTGTAAAGAGCCGGCTGCAAAGTATTAGGAATGAGCCCTTTGCTAGCCCGGGCGCAGGAGATGTCAAGGATGAAGTATAGACCTGAGAGCCTTGTTGCCTTGCGAGATAGGCCGGGAATATTCATCGTCAAAAGCTTTGATGCAATGAAGAATTTTCTGGTCGTCGTAAACTCAACAACGGGAGAAACTGTTGAGACGTCTGAAGGAAATATTGCGGCGGCCTCTGATGAGGCCTTGAGTAAGCTTAGGGATGAAACCTTAGCTGCTACTCCGGTTGTTGAGGATAGCGTGGTTATTGAGTCGCCCTATACTGAAGACGAAAAGTCGTTAGCGCTGGAGCGTCAGGCAGTATTTGATGAGTGGATGTCTGGAAGGCAAGGTATAGAGTATGTCAAGAAGCAACTTAAAATTGAAGCCACCATGATTGGAAGGTTGAGAGATAGGTACATTATTATCGGTGACTGGACAGCCTTTGTCCCAGGGAAACCAGGTCGTAAGAAGGGTAGCACGAAATTTTCTCCTTACGTGGAGGAGTATATAATATCCACCGCCGAGTCAGATTACACAGGCCCAGGGGCGAATGAAGAGCGGGTTATTGACTCTATTATCTCAGGGCTGGGAAAGGCAAATGCTCCGTCAAGAGCCACCTTGCGCAGGCGCTTGCGCACAATTCTCGATGAGCGTGAACGAATCAAAGCTAAAGAAGGGGAAGAGGCGGCGCAAGACAAATTTGGAAGTTACCCGTTTGGTCTGAAAGTATCTGGGCCTCTTGAAGTGGTCGAGGCTGACGGTAGTCCGCTGGATATGCATGCGAGGTGCAGACAAACGGAAATGGTGCTCGGTCGACCGTATCTCATG
The DNA here is from genome assembly GCF_017875955.1 of Pseudomonas sp. BP8. Taxonomy (GTDB): domain Bacteria; phylum Pseudomonadota; class Gammaproteobacteria; order Pseudomonadales; family Pseudomonadaceae; genus Aquipseudomonas. The sequence continues at coordinate 3,477,393 of NZ_JAGINK010000001.1, forward strand.
CTTATAAAAGACAAATGGAGTCGATCTTTTCTCGGTTTCGCTTTGTATTTCGGGGCGCCCAGTAGGTGGACGTTAGCACAAGCCTTAGACATGGCGATAAAGCCCAAAGAAGATCTAATCCGAGCCTTAGGGCTCGATGAGAATATTTATAAATGGATCCAGTATGGTCGCTTTTCTGCCCTCATGGTTGATGGAGGGCCAGACCTCAATGCCAAAACGGTCAAAGTTGCTTGTGAGATCCACAACGTCAAGCATATGAGAAGAAAACGCAAGCAGAGTGGTGGCTCGATCGAGAGGGGGCTCGGTATAATAAATCGTCATTTTATACAGACCTTAGAAGGGGCTGTGCCATCTTCTGGGAAAAAACGGCGTGGAAAAAAAATTGAAGAAACCGCAATTTATTACCTTGACCAAATATTTATGATGGTGGTGACTGAGATTTGTCGAAGGCATGAGAAGGGTGGCTCTGATGGGATGACCTCTAACGATCTCTGGCTCAGTCGATTTGGTGAACACAACGGAGAAATTCTGACACCTCCGAGGTTTGAAGATCCGTTAGATTTTATTATTGGTATGTACCATGAGCACCGGGTAAAAGTTCGCAAGGATGCTATAATCATTCATGGAATCTTGCGTTATCACCCTGGGCCATACTACGGGCATTCCGGAGCACACGTCAGGGTTAAAGTTGATAACTCAGATATTGATCGCGCATGGGTTCTACATAATGATAGATGGATGCCCATTGAGCGCCTTGGGCCAGATTTGGACTACCTTAGGCCCTTCAAAAGTGTTGATCCGCCTGGTAAATTTGGCCCCATATCAATGCTTGCATGGAAGGCAAAGCAATATAAACAGCTTAAGGCTGGGGAATTAACTCCGGCAGGTGAGCGGATCCACCTTAGTCAACAGGACGTCAAAAAAGCGCTACATAAGGAAGCTCTGGAAGGAGCTCGTAATGCAGCAAACGCTAAACAAAGTGAGATGGTCGGGCCTTTTGCCAAAGCTACTCCCAAGAAGTCAAAAACGCAATCGAAGGCCGAGCCTATTTTCGACGCAGCAGATGTTGAACCGCTAGAAGGGTTTGATCTATGAAAGCTGATCATGAGCTCCTCCTGGAACAAACCGCAGAAGAACGCATGATCTCCTGCATGCGGGATGTTTTCATTATGCGTCCGGAGGCTATGATCGCAATGGATAGCTATAAAAGGCTCGTTGCTCTTCCCAGGCTAATTGATAATCCGTGTATGTCTATAACAGCTAAATCTGGTCAAGGTAAGAGTACGATTGGAGCAGTAATGGCGCAACAAAGCTGTGCATCAAACTCAGACTGGGCAAGAAAGGTTGTTTATATAGATTTAGTTCGCAACACTGCTAATTTGAACTTGACTAAGTTGCTACAAATGGAGATAGGGATTCAGTTCGGCGAGCGCAAGAAACCGCTCACGCTGAGCTACAATGATATTGCGAGAGGACAGAGGTTGATTCGGGAAAATAATGTGGGCGGAGTTGTGCTGGATGAAGCGCAACTACTGCTTAAGGGGTTTACTGATCGAGGTCGCGAGCTTAATCTTTCCGCGGTCAAAGGATTTGCTGGCCCATACTGGGCGTTAAATTTCTGCTTGCTTGCGGACAAGGAGAATCTCGAAACACTTCTAAAAGCAGATGATACAATTGCTAGTCGTTTTAGTTTGCGCTCAGCTCATCTTCCGGAATTGAAGTGTGATAAGTCATTCATCGCTTTTGTGAAAGGATTTGTAGCGAAAATGCCACTCCGGCAAAAGTCGATCATTGATTTTGACTTCTGTAAAAAGCTTTTGGAATTATCAGTTCTCAAAGTATATAGGGATGGTGTTGAGGAGAAGTATTCACCGTTGAGGTCTGTTGTCACCATTCTCAAGGAAGCATCGCGGATGGCAATCGAGTCCGGCCTTGAGTACATAAATATTCAGAGTCTGTACATGGTCGATGTCGTCCTGAAAAACCAAATGGATACGCAGTCCTACTTGGATCGCTATACTGTGATTCAATAGTCTGGTTTATGGTGTGGTGTTTCATTATGCTGAATAGGTTAGGTGCGTTTACTGAAGCTCAATGGTCTAACTTGTCGGGAAACGAAATTGTTCTCTCTGCACTGGTTGGCTCCATTTGCAATGGTGCAGCAGTGGGGAATGATAATGACCGCACTAACTTATACTTGATTAGTGGGGCTCTGGGCTCAGGTTTATCTGCGCTCTCTTATCAACTAGAGCGCCACTTTAAGTCTCAGCAACTAAGGGTTTTATCAATTGAGCGTCACCCTCAGAAATCGGTTACCTTGTTTTCTTCGGATCTTGTATATTCACTGAAACTTCCTGCAGAGGTTTCTGAAGAGATAAGAAAGCATAAAGGGAAGTCAGCCCTTGATGAGGCCTACTGGCATTTGCTTTTAGAAAGAAATTACGATTTAATAATTATTCGTGACGCACACGAATGGGTCTTGCCTAGTCTTATTTCTTCATCTCAATCTTTATTGGCAATGCAGGAGCTTGTTGCTCGCTGCCCATGCATTCCAATTGTCGTATTTGCGGAGCAAGGCGCTGCTCGGGAAATTGATCATGCCGTTTCGCTGACTAATACGATGGTGCGCTCATTTGAGTTGTCCCCGATGGAGAATGATCGCGACTTTGAAATGTTCATCCGCGATATTCGTCGCAAATTACTAGCAGCTTCTGATCAAGGTGCGGAGATATCAGAAGAAGAGATAAAATCGATTCATTCCAAATCTAAGGGCCTTATTGGTTATGCATCCAGGCTGGTGCATTTGTCTTTGGCAGACGCTGGTACGTTACGTTTTAATGAAGCTGATAATTTTGAGGCTGAGCAGCTATTCCCTATTAATGGTGAGTCGTTTTCTTCCTGGATGGGAAGAATGTCCGTCGAGAACATGAGCGTCGCAGAGCTCAATGCTTTTGATGTTTTCTCACACCAATGCGCTCAACTGTCGGTAGACCCGGACTCACTATATGAGTTTCCGGCTATACGGAGCTGCTTTAACGATCGTTATGAGGGTGTTTTTCAGAGCTTTAGATTGCCCACAGATGGCTATCTCCCATATCGTCAGAGCACTAGCTACTGCCCAGAGTGTCTGAAAGCGGATATTAGGAAGCTTGATCTGCCAGCTTGGCGGTCTGCTTGGCGCCAACTCGGTATGTGTATCTGCTGCGATCATGAGTCTCCAGTGATGTTGCTTAGCCTTTCTACGCCTCATTATTCACCGCTGGACAAGGCATGGCGTGCGTACACTGAGTATGTAAGTAGCCCAAGTTCTCGGTTGCTAGTCAGCTTTCCTCTAATCAGCAACGGCGAGCAGGCCATCGCGGATAATGAAATGCTGTTGAGGATGACTGCTAGGGTTCAGAGTTGGGTGCTAGGAGATATCCAGCCCATCCAGACTCAAAAGCCTACCAAGGCAGTTCTGGAGTTTTTGCTTGGCGTCTGGCTCTGTGATCCTGCTTGGCGAACGGCTCCGGGATTTGCCTGTTCCTTCTTCTTTCCTCAGCGTAAAGGTAATAGCGCTAACCTCACTCCTGATACGTCCTTTGCTGATGCCCCTCCTCATTACTCATGGGCGACTCCACGTCAGATAGCTGTTGCTTACTGGATGCTCGGAGTAGCTTTCAATGTGATCTCTTTCGATGAAGCTCTGACGATCCGTGGCGTATGCAGACCGTATTCTCTTCCGTTTCCAGTAGATCGTAATGAGATTAGGAGGGTAGGGCTTGGTGTACACGCTCGGCGAGTGAGGGAGGAAATGATAGCATTGGCATATCGAACTCTCGGTGCAGAGGAATTGGAGCAGGTGATTTGGGCGTTGAGATAGTAAGGGTAAGTTTATTCTGCCCCCCCCCCCCTAATCCTCTCTACTGATTTTACCCGATCTTAACCTTCTCAGCTAAATAGACACCTAAATTAATCTCTCGTTTAAATGCTGTGTTCGCGAATCTCAAATATTAATTGAAAATTGACATGCTGAGCATAGCGCTTTCGATGCATCAAATAATTTCGATTTATTGACAGCTGCAACGGCAGATGAGCTACGGCATTGGATGGTTGATCGTTACGAATGTGGTAAAAATTCGAGACCGGTCTCATCGCTTCATGAGTAGATTTCACCAGTGAATTACCTGTGGTAGCACCTTCATAAAATCGGACTGGCGGTAGCAAGCTTTCTTGGGTACACGCTCAGTTTTCTGCTTAACTTGTTGATTTTTGGTAATTTATCTTACGTAAATTTTATTTGACAGGCGCCCCAGTGATTCTGATCAGCTATGGCTTTTGGGCTACACTGGTCATAGGTATAGTCGAACGGAAAAGGTTTTATCATGGCACGCTCCCATCCTCTCATCGAGGCCCGGCGGTTAGAATACGAATTTGAAAAGGTCTTTCGTGGACTTGAGGAGCGAAGGAAGGAACCTGAATACGCCCAGGATATTGAGTTTTTTAGAAAGCTGGAGGATCTTAGGGTTAAATATGGCTATTCTTACGTCGAGGTTGCTGACCTGCTTTTGAGGCGATATGCAGGATCAATTGACATGCTTTTGAGTGGTGTTGCTGCAGTCAATACCAGGGCGGTCAAGGAATTGGTTGATATTTACACTCAACCTGATGAAGAGTGCGGTTCGGGTGATACGACGCTGAAGCCAAAATCCGACCAGCATTCAATGTGTTCTGCTGTCGAGCACATTGAGTCTTGATTTATAAGGGTGAAAGAAATGGATCGTATTGAAGAGCTACTCTCTATCACGAATCAGATTACAAAGGAGTATGAGTCTTTACTGCCTCTACTGCGCGATCCGGAAGTATCGAAAGCGGTCTCTTTTTTAACTGAACTGGATTCTCTCTCCGAGCAATACGAGTTTACGGCCATTGATATTGTGCGGCTTATAGATCCAGGCCGTGCAGAAGCAATGCAGGCTATCGCCAGTACAAAGGCTAACAGTTCAAGATCCTAAAGGTGTCAAGAGCAAACTTAGCAGCAAGATACCAACGTCTGTTAATGTCGAGAGTATTTACTCTGCTTTTCGATTCCAAATCCTCCCCACGGTGGTAGTAGATACTCCCACTTTATCTGCAGTATCTTTTCGGCTCAGTCCTTGTTCGCGACATTCCAAAATAGCCTCCACCGTCCCCGGAGGTGTCCTGCGTCCAGGCTTGGTGGTGACCAGCGATCCGTCTTCAAACTCCCCGAGCCATCTCGCTAACACACCAAGTTCAGCCAGTTGCTGACCATCGTCTTCGAGGTGCACGAGCAAATCCTTGTGCGATTGGCCACGCTCAAGGCTTGCTGCGACGGTGAGGAGGGTGAGGGCATCGACCTGAAGCACTGAAGCGATTGCTTCCAGCGTATCAATGGTTACGCCGCTCTTAGCGGTTTCGAGATTGTACACGTGCTTGGGATCGACGAGCCCTTGGAAGTCATCCTTGCTGAGGCCTCGCGAAGCCCTCACGAGCCGGAGGACTGCGGCTAATGACTCTCTCAGTGGCATGACGGCTCCCCAAAGCTGAGGATAGAGCCACATTGATTAAATTCAATCCATGGAATATATTCCCTGTTCTGCACGTTTTGCCGGATTGGTCGAGCGAGGCGGGGCGGACGTCTGATCTCGAGCTCAGTGCCCAGCCGCCAATTTATGGAAAACCTTTACGACAGGCTCATGCGGCCCTGTATGCACCGAATCGCCCAGGGTTAAGCCTCTCGGGTACACGGGTTCGCAGCAGCGCCATTTGTGCCCCTGCACGTCCACCTCTGATACGGAATAGTCGGAGCCGCCACGCAGAGCTGCGTTAGGGCAATAACCCGAAATTTTCAATGCGTCGCCCAAGCGATGGCTTCACCGAGACGATCGATGTTCAGAACAGACGACAATGATTTGGCAGGCGTACCAGGTATGTTTGGCCATGGCCTCGCTCACTGGCATGCCGTGACCCGAATGCTCCGAAAGCACTGGTTCCATCTCTCGGTTGTGATGGTCGGGCAGGGTAAGGGCCATGAGTTTGAGCTCATGGTCAATGACGAGCTGAAATTGCAGCAAGTCCTTCAGGCCCAGGACGAGGAGGTTTTCGTCAAAGAGATCCAGGTTGTCACCCCAGCGAACATGAACGGTAGCGGTGCATGGCGGATGGAGAAGGTAAAGAGCCTGGCGATCGGAGATGACCAGGATGGTGACAGCGTCTGCGTCGTTACGGTTGACGGTGGTTCTGTTTACCACGATTCGTACCGTACGAATCTGGATGTAGCGTCGCTCACCAAGATGCGGGTTTTGTACGATGCCCTGAGCGCGAAAAGGAGCTTGCAATGAGCGAAGGTAAGCTCGAAAGCTCTGTCGACAGCGAGCTCCTATCAGATAACCATGTCCCGGCTGCCGGCCTTGAGCTCTCTCTTGAAGCTGCTCGTGCTCTGGTTGTCGAGCGCTTCCCACGTAGGTCGTACTGCATCGTCGAAGACTGGACGCTGTTCGAGCCTGACCTGACCGAGGATGAGTTGGCCAAGGTAAAGGCAGTAGGCCTGGTGCCTCTGATCGTATTTGCCCACTGCGTTGTTGACGACAGTGAGGGTCGGTTCCCGCCTGGTGGTTGGGTTCGGTCGACGATGTGTGCCTCATTCGTAGATGGGGTTTTCGCGGCGACGAGGAACACTGTCTACGTGCTGCTAGGCCCGGGTCGTCGTCAGAAAGCCACCCTCAAAACCATCTTCTCTTTCTTTTAAGCATGCAGCACTGCGTATGGAGCGCTCCTCAGCTGCATGCTAAGAATCCAGGTTGTAAGGACACCCAATGGCCACATCCTTCAAGCTTCAATTTCACGGCAAGCGGCACTCTGACTTCGATCTGCGGCGAATCGCCCGGGCGATGGAGCAAGGGTTCGCTGAGCCTGTAACCGCCTACCTAACAGATGCTTTCATCATGTCTCGGGCAGGTGGAGGCGTAGTGTTTGGATTTGAAGGTGACGACCCTGCTGGCCGTTATGCTGATGGTCGTGTCGTTCAGACGGCAAAGGTCAATCGGCTGGAGAAGGAAGGGCGGTTTTGGGTGCTGACCACTGTGGAGGGTAGCCGCTATGTGATGGCTGCTTTTCGTCGAGAGGGCGGTCGGAACTCTCTGCGGGATTTCCTGCAGATGGCTGTGGCTTGAGACTCTTCTAGCTAGGTGAGAATTATGGCGTTGCCAGCTGCGCTACCAGAGATTTTGATCGAAGAATTCAGGGCCCGGTACCCGCGGTTGTTCTCTGATCCTGAAGTGGACGATATCTACTGCAGTCCAGGATGGAGAGGGATCCTCTTGGCGCTGTGCGACACGCTGCAGGAACGCTCTGATCGGCATCCAGGTGTGGTGCCGGTGACGGTTGGGCAGATCAAGTCCAAATTCGGCGAGCTCCATTTTTTCTATGACGGGGGCGATGACTACTGCCATGGTGCGGTGAGTGTTGCTGCTCAGCTGTCTCTGCGAACCTGTGAGGATTGCGGAGCGTCGGGTAAGCAAGTGCCTGGTAGGTGGGTTCGTACCTTGTGTCCAGCACACGATGGAAGTGGGTCGAAAACAGTGGTGTAGGCTGGCACATTGTTTTTGGGCGCGCCGCTTCGCGGAGATGCCCACTAAATCTAAGTTTTCAAAAAAGTGGCTTCAGGTCGGAGTTGCTTGCGGTCTCCCTCTGCCTATTGCTGGGTGCTGGGAGTTTTCTTGACAGGAGTTATATCGTGGCAATCGCTGATTACATTAAAGTCTCGGGAACGCTTGAAGACATTCGAGTATTTGAGCGTAAAGAAGGAAGCGTTCGGGTAATCATGAAGATCGATGGTGTTCTCATTCCGAACACTGACATTCCGATTAAGCTCTACGAAGAAATCGAGTCGGGTAAGCACTACGATTTTTATTGCGTCTACAAAAAATCCAGGAACAAGTTAAAAAGTACCGGCGTGGTCTATGCGTTCAAAGAAGGCGGTGGGCGGATCCGTTCTTTGACCAAGCTTCGTTTGGCGACGCCGGTATACATGATGGTTCATGGGGCTATTTGGTTTGCGGCGGCTTATGTTGCTGTATTTATTCTTGCACTTCTGCCAGTGCTCGCAGAGCATCCGACGTCAGGAGCCATGCCCGTTCTGCACTGCTATTCAATGATAGGTGGGGCAATTCCAGGCTTGTTCTTCCTGTGGTGCGCTATTGATTTTTGGCGCAAATCAGCGAATTTGGAAGCCTGGCCGAGCGTTGCTCCTAGTGTCGTGATTGAGCGTTTCAGTAAGCTCCATAAGTAAGCGATCTTGCCTGAGATTGGTAGCTTGGGCGTGCCGCTGCGCGGCCAGGCTGTCGTGAACCGAGCCCCGCATTTCACGGGCCTCGGCCCTTCGGGCTTCCATCCCGCACGCCTTCGGCCGGTTCGGCCTGCGCGCTCCGCTTGCCTGAAGCGTTCCTATGCGCGCAATGGGGAGGCAATGTCCCGAAAGAGCCATTGATGCTTGTAAGCAGTGAACTAGGTTGCATACCTATCCCAGCTCTGAGCTCGTTGTTTCTGCGGATTTTTTCCTATTTGTAGCGGCGGTGAAGGCCTTAATTTCCAATGGTTAGGATTGAGATCAGTCATCGTAAAAACATAGTGTTTTTTCGGATTTCCCTGACCGATCATGGGCTTCTCAGAAGCATGGTACTGCAAAATCATGTATCTCAGATATCGAAACCCTTCGCTAGGCCTCAGCGCGTTGCTACTAGACTCCATGGCCTGCAAACCATTGGTTGGGTAGTTGGCATTTCTGTCGAGGTAATCACGGGGTGCATGTCGATATTTTTACCGTAAACCCTGGCGGGCTTCCCACATTCCCCGCATTGAATCTGAATCGACACACCCATCTAGGCTAACGTTCTAGGTTCAAGACTACTGGAGACCACTAGCTCATTGACTTAGAATTGCCGGTCAATTGAGAGCCCGAGTGAACACGCAGTTCGGGGACAAGCAGTCATGTTCTGCGTTTTCGTGTTAGCGGCGCAGCTGGCGTGAGCTTGGGCGGCCATCTGCAGCACTTCAACTCATCCCTGCTAACCCTGGAACCCTTGGAAAGCGCTGTTGACGCAGGCTAGCGCCGTCTGGTTGGACAGGCCTGAGAGCGAGCGAAGGTGCGAAATATGATGGTATGATGGCTATGAGCCTTTATTCAGCCCACCTTACCAAGGTGCGAGAAAATTGGGTGTGTCGCTCTGTTTGAGCGTTTCTGCTGTTTGTGCGCCAAGGTGATTATGCAAGGAAGTAATAGACGGAGTGAGGCCGGAAGAATGAGATTCGATTTTGAGCGTCCGTTGGTGGCATATGCGTACCTAGCCCAGTCGGGTGCGCAGAACGACATTCTTGGCGGTCTCATTCCGCTAATTGCGCCAATTGCAAAGGATAAATCGGGGCAAATCGTCAACCCAGATCACTTACGGGACGAACTCGCCAGGCTTTACGGTATTGATGTCCATCCTTGGGCCATGGAGGAGCTGATGCCTCGGCTTGTCCGTGCCAAGCTGGCAACGGAACGCCAGATGGGACGCAATCGATGCGTCCATTACTACGCCGAAACCCAAGAAGTCCATGCGGATGGGGTATCTGAGTCCGACATCCAAGACATTTTGGACGATGTCGCTCGTTTTGCCGAGTCGATCATGGGCAAAAGCGGGTTAGAGCTTGAACATCAGTACATCCAGAAGCTTTTTTTGAATCAGCTAGTGACCTCTGACTTCCAGGTGAGGCTGATCAACCCGAATCATAGGGTTGCCAGCGATTCGAAAATTCTGTCCTTACCGGGTCGTACGCAAAGCGTGACAGAGGCCCAAGAGCATGAGCTTTCTGAAGAGGCCCAAAACGTCAATCGGGTCAAAATAATTGGCGCCGCTTATGTGCTCCATGCTTACCACCACAACCCAGACGTCTATCAGAAGCTTCTGAACATCGCCTCGGGTGCCATCATCGCTGAATTTGTTCTCAACCTGAGAGAACCCGGTGAGAATATTCAGCTATCGGGCCTTAAGCTTTATCTCGATGGCCCTCTCGTTATGTCTTATCTTGATCTTGACGAGGTCATCGCTGGTCAGCACATCACTTTGCTGCTCGAAAAGTTGAAAGAGAAGGGCGTCCAGCTCTGCATTTTTCGAGAGCATGTCGATGAGATTCAAGATAACCTGAGAGCTGCACTAGCGGTTCACAGCGGAGACCTCAGCGGACGCCCTCGAGTTACGCACCGCCGCATTTACTCTTCGGCATCCTTCCGATCGTACGCTCAATCCATCTGCTCGGATGTTGACGGCGCCATCATGCGCAAAGGGATCATGGTTGTACGCCATCCAGAGCAGGGTGTTAATTACTTCAGCGATGAGTTGGTGAATCAGCTTACCAGTAGGCTTGGGAGCTACGGCGCTCAAGCCCGATACAGGGATGCTCGGGCTATAAGTGGCATCCTGAGGCAGCGCGCGGGCAGGATAACTTCCCGGAGCTTCTTCCACGATTGCAGGCATATTTTCGTTACCGAAAACAGATTTGTGGCGACCGTAGCAACGGATTTCGTCATCAGGCACTGCGAATATCGGCAAAGCTACGTGCCTCCTGTGATTACCGATCGTTACCTGGCAGGCCTCATGTTGGTGATCTATGGCGGTACATCCTCTGCTGAGGTCAGTCATGAAAAACTGCTAGCGAATTGCGCCTCTGCGCTTGAGCCTAACCACGATCTACTCAGCCGTGTTACCGGCTTCTTGAAGGATGTGGGAGGCGACAGAGCGGATGCGTTCATCGAAATGATGACGAACTCTCGCGCCTCTCAACACCAAGCCGTCTATCTATTAAGCGATAGTGTTGTTATCCGTGACTTGGCTGATGCTGAGCGAGCATTCGTTGATTTTCAGAGTGAGATTGAGGAGAGCCTCAAGACACGATACGAGGTTCAAAGGGCTCAAGATCAGGAGCATCACGAGCGTCTGCTGGCAGAAGCCAAAGCTGACAAAGATCAGATTGTTGGTGATGCGGAAGCTACTAGCCGCCATCAGTATGCTCAAATCGCGGCGCTCGAAGGATCGCTTGGGCAAGCTCAAGCTGATGCGGCGTCAATTCGAGAGCAATTGGAGGCCCAGGCCAAGGAAACACTTCAACGCGAAAAAAATGATTTAGAAGATCTTTTGGGCACAGCTACACAATCGGTACAGAAAAGAACGAAAGTGCTCGTCTATTCGCTAACGGCTCTGGGGGTAATTGTAGCTATCGGGGCTAACTACGCGCCCTTCATCGCGCAAGGCCCTATCCAGAAGATTTTTTGCGCAATTTCACTTGTTGCTGCTCCAGCATTTTTCAATCGCTTGTCCACCTATGTTCTGAAGGCGAAAAACACCAAGAAAATTGAGCTTGAATTCCGCAAACTGTTGAAACAGCGTCGCAATCTTGAACGGGTTTCCTACGACTACGAGATTGATTTCGAAGCTGGCATCGCAAATAGAGTTGTGGAAGCGCCTTTAGCTAAGGATATGACCCCTCTGCCAGAAGTTGAGGGGGCATGAGAGGACTAATTGCCTGAGCACAGATGTGAAGGGGCTTAGCCGGCAGCTTGAGTGCCGGCTTGCATATTGAGTGCTTTCTCGCGGGTGCTCACGGTAATGTTTAACTGGCTAGCGGGATGATGCCGCTGTACTTTTAAAGTCAGTTATCTCGTATAGGATCCACTCAATGTCACGCCTTGCCGAATACCGCCGGTTGTTCGCAATTGGTTTTCGAGTTGGATAAGCTGATCCAGGGTTAACTATCGAAGGTTTCTGTCAAATTCCGTGAGCTTAGACCAAAGGATGTAGAGCGGCTGGCTTTGAAAAAACTAGGCTATACGCGAGTGCAGCTAAAACCGAAGAAAGCCTTCGCCCCTTCAGGGAATAGTTAGGCGTCCACCAATACTCGCCTCTGTTTTCGATTAATGCGATGCACTGCATGAGAGTAGCGATAAGGTTCAGCCGCAGCTTGGAGGCTGTATGTGCGTCAGCCCAAGCTTCATTTCTAGCCAGGGACTCGTCGCCTGTTTCGTCCACCAGCCTCATGACATCAATTTCTCCCATCGGATTGACAGTCTCATTTACCGCCATGGTGGCCAAATGGTACTGTCGATCTGTTGTCGCCTTTCGCGACTCGCCGGCATAGGAGAAGCCAGCTTGGGAGCATCAGCAAATGTGCCTGGAACCTCGCCATTTCTTTCGAGGTTCGCCACACCAAGGACAGGGGAAGATACGATTCCCGGCTACTACTCCTCTGAGCTCCGCATGTGGGCGGTCGACTCGCCGGCGGGAGTAGTGCCGATCATTGCCGATGGGGCTCTGAATGAGCTCATGACCAAGACCAAGGTCAACGCAGAACAAGATGATGAGGCGTGCTGGCAGGTTGAGCTCCTGACCAAAACCTACCAAAAGGTCGAGAGCGACGATGACGATCCCTCTCCCTATCGCGGGCAGTCCTCCGTTGAACTGCGTGATTTTGACTCAAGCAATCACTTGCTGCAGTTGGTGACCAAGACAGATGCAAACACCGAGCGCGATGATCGGTGCGAGGCCAATCATATTCTCGAGCTGATCACCAAGACCAATGTCGAGTTGGAGCGTGACGACAATGGCGATCCAACGTTCGGGCTCGACACTCGCTACTACTCAGACTGATCTGGACACGCACCATGTTGCTGCTGGTTACTAATCGTCGTGACATCACGATGGACTATGTCGTGGCAGAGCTCCGCCGGCGCGGTGAACCACACATGCGACTGAACACCGAGATGCTCCCGCAGGCGCTGTGTACGATGGCGGGGCATCCGCGTGATGCTTGGTCAATTTCACTGGGCGGGGAGACTGTCCGGGGTTCTCAGATTTCAGCCGCCTATTTCCGTCGGCCAGGCGCACCATCAGTATCTGACCAGGTAGAGGATGCAGGGGAGCGCGCCTATATCGAGGCAGAGTGGAGCAGCTTTCTCAAAAGCTTGTATTCGCGTTTGGAGGGGCGCTGGCTGAATTCTCCCGCCAAGATATTCATGACTGAAGACAAGCCGATGCAGTTGCTGCTGGCCCATGAAATTGGCTTCCATGTCCCCCAAGCTTTGATTACAAATGACATTTCATCGGCCCGGGTTATTACTGAGGGAGGCCAGGCCATTGGCAAGCCGCTTCGCCAAGCTGTGCTCACTGGGGAAACTGAGCGTGTCATCTTCACCTCTCGACTCGGGCAGATTGATGACGACCAGGCCGAAGCCATCGCGTTGACCCCCTTCATTGTCCAGGCCGAAGTCCTGAAGCAATACGATGTGCGGGTTACGGTGGTTGGTAAGCGAGTTTTTGCTACGGCGATCTGGTCTCAGGAAAATCCCGAAACTGAAACTGATTGGCGCCAAGGCAGTCGTCCTGATCTACGGCACGAAAAAATTGTGCTCCCTGAACACGTGCAAGGGCAGTGCATCGAGCTAGTGGCTCGCCTTGGTCTGCGCTATGGGGCCATTGATTTGATCTGTGATCGCTCCGGCAAGCTCTGGTTCCTGGAGATAAATCCTAACGGCCAGTGGGCTTGGATTGAGAACCTCACGGGGTATCCAATCGCTTCTGCAATCGTTGATGAGTTGACGGGGAAAGCAGTTGTTCATGCTTAAGCAGCGACTCCGGTGGCTCTGGCCAACCATCATTCCTCTGTCGCTAGATGAGCAGCAGGGAGACGATCAGTGGCGCCGTAGCATGGCGTTGTCCGTGCGCGATGGTGATTGGTCTCGAGACAGTGATGTGGTTTTAGAAGAGGCCCGTCGACTGTTTGATGCGGAGGTCGATCGACGTAAAGGGGCTGATGCTAAAGCCGGTATTTACCTCGCTGCGATCACGGCGCTGATACCGGTTTTGGTGTCTTTGATACCTAGCTTGTGGAACGACAAATCAAGCAAGTGGCTGAGCTGTCTTGGTCTGTTTGTATTCGCCTGGGCGGTTGCATATCTGTTGAGGGCAGGAGGCTGGGCGTTCAAAACGCTTAAAGTCGATGGCTTTGATGTGGTGAGCCCATCGGATCTAGCTCGTAGCTGGAAAAAAGGATCACCGAAGGCAGCGTTGGCCAAGGAGCTCTCTCACGCTGTGCTTAACAACTACCCCAAGGTGAACCGGAAAGTGACGGGCATCAAAATGACCCATGAGTTTCTGCTCCGGGCGTTTCTGACCTTCACGATTCTGATGGTTTTGCAGGTGGCGTGGCCGGTAGGAACTTGGGTTGTCGGCGAGGCTATGAAGCTGGTCGATCCGGACGTGATAGCCCCCCTGATCATGTGCTTTTCGTGATACTGCGAAACAGCAGATTCCGAGGCTGAGCAAAGAAAAAAATGGCCACCACCCGCGTGGGGGTGATGGCCACATGGCACTGAACTCCGTCAGAACAGTGCCAGCCCGGTCAGCAGGGAAGTGCGGCTAGGAGCCGCAATTTTGAGCCGACCATCTGCCAAGGTAGAGCGGGCCCACCTCGGCCTGGACTCGGAGTGATACTCGACAGCGACCGCGCAATGGGATCTGCTGTTGTGCATCGCAAGGTGCTTCAGGGAAGAGCTTGCGTATCAGGGTTTCATAGCTTTCGGATGTCACAGCAGGGCATGTTGGCACGGGAAGCCGCCTCGATACCTTGCACACTGTCCTCGAATACAAGGCATAGTTCGTTGGGAATGTTGAGTCGCTTAGCTGCCTCGAGGAACAGATCAGGTTTGGGCTTGGCTTCACCTACATCGTCGAAAGTGACAATGGTGTCGAAGAGAGGGGTGAGCCCAAGCACCTGAAGTGATGCTTTAACGATTTCCTTCGATCCGCCTGAGGCGACTGCCATAGGAAGGCGTCCTTTAAACCTTCGTGCAATCGCTGTGACCGCAGCTACCTCGCGGAGGTGTTCTCCAAGATGCTGGAGATAGTGACTCCTCATAGTGCTAATCACATCATCACGTTGCAGGACGACACCGTGCTCGTCCTCGAAATGATCCATCAGCACTACAGCCTACAAACAAGGGATCATCAAAGGTGTCGGCGGGACTACCTGGCACTGGGCTGGATCGAGCTGGCGCTATCTGCCTAACGACTTCCGTATGCAGAGTCTCTACGGGGTAGGGCGGGACTACGCCATCACTTACGATGAGCTGGAGCCTTACTACTACGAGGCCGAACTTGAAATGGGTGTTATGGGGCCGAACGGTGAGGAAATTGTTCCTTCCGCACCACGCCAACATCCATGGCCGATGACGTCGATGCCATATGGCCCAGGCGATCGCAAATTCACGGAGGTCGTCAAGAAGCTGGGCTACGACAATACCCCGGTTCCACAGGCTCGCAACAGCCGGCCGTATGACGGGCGACCTCAATGCTGCGGTAACAATAACTGCATGCCAATCTGTCCGATCGGTGCGATGTACCACGGGGCTTACTCCGTCTGGAAAGCGGAAGCATTGGGGGCAAAGGTCATCGCGAACGCGGTGGTGTACTCGATCGAAACCGATGCTAGTAATCGGGTTGTGGCGATGAACTACTACGACCCGGACAAGCGCTCGTTCCGTGTTACTGCCAAGACCTTCGTGATCTCGGGCAACGGTATCGAAACGCCGAAGCTCCTCCTGCTCGCTGCAAACGATCGCAATCCAAACGGCATTGCCAACTCGTCTGACCAGGTTGGGCGTAACATGATGGATCACCCTGGCATCGGCATGAGCTTCCAGTCGGCGGAGCCGATTTGGTCGGGCGGTGGTTCGGTGCAGATGAGCTCCATCACGAACTACCGTGATGGCCCATTCCGCGCGGATTACTCTGCCATCCAGATCGGGTACAACAACACGGCTCAGAACTCGCGCGCGGGTATGAAGGCTCTGTCGATGGGCCTGGTAGGTCGTAAGCTGGACGAAGAGATTCGTCGCAGGACTGCTCACGGTGTCGACATGTACGTCAACCATGAGACGCTCGCTCATCCCGATAACCGTCTGGTGCTGTCGAAGACTCACCGTGATGCGCTTGGCATCCCGCATCCTGAAGTGACCTACGACGTGGGTGAGTACGTTCGCAAATCCGCGAAGCTGTCTCGCGAGCATTTGAAACGAATTGCTGAGGCGCTCGGCGGTACCGAGATCGAGATGACATCGTTCTTCACCCCGAACAACCATATTACTGGCGGAACCATCATGGGGCTTGATCCCAAGGACTCCGTTGTAGATGGCTGGTTGCGGACTCATGACCACGCGAACCTGTTCCTTGCGACGGGTGCTGCAATGGCGGCGGCGGGCACCGTGAACTCGACTCTCACGATGGCTGCTCTGTCTCTCCGGGCAGGGGATGCCATCCTGCGAGACCTTAAGCACGTGTAAACAGTGTTTTTTAGCGTCTGATTGCAAAAACGCCCGAAGCCAGGCTGTTGGGTTCGGGCGTTTCTGATTCTGCAATGCAGTTGGGGATTGACCAGCTCGCTGCTTCTTCGACAGAGCTTTTAGCTGCTTTGGGCTGACAGGTGCTCGTTCAGCGAATGAACCAGCCCGGAGCCAACTTCAGGGTCATCTTCAAACTGCTCAGCAAGCCACGAGGCCAGAAGCGGAGTGTCTCTTAGAGTGATTTTTTCTTTCACGCTGTAGCTATCGTGGCATTGGCTGGATTTGTGTATCTTAATGAATACATTATTTCCGGATACCACGTACCTCATGCTTGTTCTTAGGGAGCCGGAAATAGCTATCATTTCTTTCGAGTTTTCACCGAAAGTATTTATTTCATATCGAGGGTTATATGATTTGAAAAGTGGTAGGAAATGAAAAAATCTACGCTTTTTAAAATCATTCAATCGATTTTCTGCAGCTGCTAACGCTGCAGACCACGCCCTTATATTTAGGTTTGTGTCCAGTTCTTCATTTGAAAACTTCAAGTCGATTGTGTCCGGCGCGAAGAGTGTAAATGAATTTGCCGCGACAACGACATGGTCAAGAGAAAACTCTAGCGGCCTCATTGCTACGTATGGCATAAGCTTGCCAAGAGAAGAGGAGTGAACAACAACAGGGCGTTTATTCTTATTTCCCTCGATTACTCTAAGCTTTGGAGTGGCTAATGGAGTTTGAGGGCTTGGGGTTAAAGCAGTACCAACTGAAGCGATAGAGTTCCAACTTTCGTTGAGATCGTCAAGCATAGGGTCATCTAGCCCAACACTGGGAATGTCGTCGCGGTATTGTAGAGGGGCGCCGCCATGCGGCCACGCACTGGCTTCATCCTCGTCAAGCGTCATTCTAGAAAGTTCCGCTAGAATTTTTTTGTTGCGCTCGTCGTTAGGAGAAGTGGCCAGTTCCACAGCGATTTCTTGCAGGCGCAATACTTCTTCAACGTCGTCAATGTCAAGACGTTCGCCAGTCACACTCGCCACCGCGTCGGCTATATGTGATAGTTGCAGAGTTTGTTCTGATTGCGTCATGGATTTAGCTGCCTATTGATCTAGACTAACGCAGAAGCTGCGGTGGGCAAAGAAGCTCTCTTTCTGTCATTTTTAACGCAGAACTGCAGTGCATCCTCAGCTGTCCAATGAAAGAACTCGTCGCGGGGATGATTTCTGAACTTGGTTACGACTTTGTCGCACTTTTCGAGCCTAGTCATGCCGCACTTACTCCCATAGAAGTCGATAAGCTTCTCACCGCCTTGGGAGGCGGCATGGAGGAGCATCTCTCCACTGCCGTCATTATCGAAAGTGGCTTGGACGGCACAATCCAGAAGTGCCTTTGCTACGCCAAAAACGTAGGGGCGCTTCAGGACTTCTTCATAAACCTCAGATGGGGCATCAGCTAAGTACCAAGTGAAGCCACGTATACCCCACTCATCGACTTGTGAGTGAAGTTTAGGGACTGCAGTCAGCATGCCAATTGGAAATTGAGCACCATTCTGTTCAACCACGATGCACATCGACTTCACCCGGCCGGATTTCACCTTTGGCAAATGGCTAACAAGTGAAAAGCTCAGCGCGCCGAGCCAGATATTTCTCCAGTTCCAGCCGATATCTGCTCGAGTTGTAGAGGTTTTTTCAGCCCCCTCCCAGATGTGGTAGTGCTCCTCGACCAAGGGTTGAACATCAGTGATCCAGCGTTTGACAAGCGTCCAGGTCATGGGAACCACGCTGACTACGACAGCATGCGGTTCTTTAGGATTGTCTGGGTTGTTGATCGGAAGCCACCGAATCGGGTTGTTCAATGCAGGCATAGAGGCTCGACAAGATTCACGTTCACATCTCCTATGGGCATAGGGACACGACAGACCGTGCTTGTCATGGGCTCGATAACCCCGGAAGCTGCTCATGGCCGGCGGGGTTGCAGACGCCATTTCCCTATGATGTCGCGGTGATACTACCATGTCGCTCATCTTCTTCATATGCACCAGCTGTCTACTGGGCGCCTCCTAATCTGCCATAGGACGATTGAGCCACTACAGAGTTCACCTTAACCCCTTTGGCTCTCTTGGTGCTGCTACAGGTGTCTTGCCATGCTTCTTTAGCTTAGCTGTTGCCCGCTGGAAGGTGATTACATTCCGTTCATCAGCGGATAGACCGTCTGGCTGGCAGCGCGATGCCGTAGCGTTGCTCAATTTCAAGAAGCAGCTAAGCTTTCAGGCTGCAAATAGTGCAGCGGTGGCCTATTTCGCGTGCGACACAACCATTTCGCCGCGTTTCGCCTGTGGGGTGCTTATCCCATGGAAGAGAACCTACAACAGCGTGCCGAGCATCTGGTTGGGCTTCGCACACACAATCCAGCGTGGTTGATTCTCGCCTCGCCGCGAGCTCCTTTTTTCCTGGCCAGCCTTCGTATCCTCTTCGAGCCTGGCCGTGACGGCGTTGAGATGAGCGACGCACTCAGATCTCTGGCTGATACCTTCGCAAATTGCTCCGATCCTGAGTTTTACAAGATCGAGCGTGGGGCTGAGCTTCACCAAGCAAACCGAGAGCTCAGGGAGTGGATCAAGCGCCGGCTCATCGTTGAGCGGAACGGGCGAATCTACGCAACTGATTTCTTGGAATCCGCATTTCGGTTCACTGAATCTCTCGAAAATCGCTTCATGACGTCAACCGCCTCCCGGTTGTCAGTCGTGCAGCGTGAAATCGAGAATCTCGAGACGCACCTCAATTCGGATGTGAAGAGCAGGAAGCTTGCACTAAAGCGGCGTATCAAGGAACTGTTGGCTGAGCTAGAGCGAGCCAAGGCAGGGCTCATCCCGGTACTTGATGAAGAGAAGGCCATTGAGGGCATCATTGAGGTCTACTCCCTCGCTATCAGTTTGCTAGCGGATTTTCGAAGGGTGGAGGATTCCTGGCGGGATGCCGACCGAAGGCTGCGCCAATCGATCATCAGTGAGAGGTTTAACCGGGGAGAGATCGTTGACAACCTGTTGGATGGCCAGGAGGCTTTGCTCAATACGCCAGAAGGCAGAGTCTTCGACAGTTTCCAGCAGCAGCTATGGGCTCCGCTCGAGCTTGAGCGTATGCGGCATCGCCTGCAGAACATCATGCGCCATCCAGCTGCTTCCAAAGCGCTGACGAAAACCCAGCAGGTCGAGTTGCTGCGGTTGGTGCCGAGGCTACTCAGAGAAACAGAGCTGGTGCTACAAGCCAGGGCACGGAGCGAGCGAGACGTCAAAAGCTTCATGAAGACAGGGCTCGTTGCTGAACACCACCGCGTCGGGCACCTGCTCAATGAGTTCTTCAGTATGGCCGTGAACATTGATTGGAGTCGCCAATCAGTGCGGCACTTGCAAGTTCCGCTACCTCCGTTGGGCATGGCCCTGGTTAAAGTGCCGGCGGTTGAGCGATTGGGCTTCAAAGGTATCTCCGGAGAAATTGCTCCAGAGCTTGATCTCAGTCGGCGGCCAGCAGATCTGGAGGAGATTGACGATGAGTTCTGGCAGTCCTTCGATGGGCTAGATCGAGATGCATTCATCAGAGAAACCTTGAGAATACTGGCCGAGCAGCAGCGCCCACTCTCTCTTGCGGAGCTGGCCTCGTTCCTTCCTCCGACCCATGATCTTGAGTGCTTCACGATATGGATCACCATGGCCCGGGAGGCTGGAATTGATGTGTACGAGGATCAGACCGCTCCTTTTGATCTGACTGACAAAGATGATCGTCAGTGGCGCTTCCATCTGCCCTTCACCCAACTTGAGAGCGAGAAGCTTCGCGACATCAAATGGGAGCTCTGACATGCCAAGCATTTTTGATGAATTGACAGGTAGTCCGGAAGAGGGCGAAGAGCGCGATGAGGATTCGGATCAGGAACCGGAGCCGGATGATGACTTGGAGATCGATGAATCAGATCTGGAAGGTGACGACCAGCGAACACCCCGGGTCATTCGAGAGGTGGTTCAGGAACTGTTCAAAAACGGATTTATTGAAGAGTCCGATTACAAGCGCCTCTACCGTGCGGCATTGGCGAATGCTGAGCAAGTGGAGCAAATCTTCGAACCCTTCGATCTTGATGTTCAGTATGACGAATTTCGAGGCCTTGCCTTTGTCAGGGTGCGCCGTGAGTCAGGTGAGATCGCGCAGGCTTGGACGCATCCTCTCATCAGGCGGTACCCCTTCAACCTAGAGCAGACACTGCTGATCGCTGTTCTTCGACAACACTTGATCGAGTGCGAAATGGAAAGCGGGGTTGGGTCGGCTATCCCTCAAATGACAGTCGATGACGTCATCACACAGTTGCGAGCCTATCTCGGGGAGCCTGGTTCAGACTTCAAAGATCGTCAAAGGGCAGTGAGGCTGCTTACTCACCTGAGAAAGCATCATCTCATTTCAATGAGTGAGCAAAGCGATCATTTCACCATCCGTCCGTTGATTGCCCACGTGGCAAACCCCGAAAATTTGGCGGCATTGCTCCAGTGGCTGGAAATTCACGACCTCAGTGCCGATCAGCTCCCGCCAACGTGTGAGGAAGGAGAGGACACCGATGAATAGTCTAGTGAGGAGCCCAACTGGATATGTTCTGAGGGAGTTGAAAATATTCAACTGGGGCAGCTTCAACGGTATGCACCCAGCACCCATTCACCCCGGTGGGACATCATTAGTTGGTGTAACTGGTAGTGGGAAAACAACGATCATCGATGGGTTTATGACGTTGATTTGCCTGAATCCGCGTTACAACACTGCCTCTACAGGAGGCAATGATAGTGATAGGGACTTGGTTTCTTATGTGAGAGGGATGCCGTCTCTGGGCGACGGGCAAAATCTCAAGCAGAAGGGCAGCCGGCCCGGGCAAACGACGTCAGGGATCTGTGCCACCTTCGCGCGAGGAGAGCAACTGGTGCGCCTTGGTGCCGTGTTCTTCTTCGAAGGCACCAGTTCCGCAACAGCTGAGCTAGAGAAAAACTGGATTTTCTGCACCAACCCGGAACAAAGCCTTGAGTCTTGGCTCGTGACTTTTCACGACGAGGGAAGGCGTGGCTTGGAGCTGCTTGAGAGGAACACCCAAGGTTTTTGGGTTCATTCTGTTCGAAGGGACTACATGGCGCGTGTCCGGGCCCAGTTCCAAGTCAGTGACAACGCTCTCTCGTTGTTGAACCGAGCAGCCGGCATCAAGCAGCTCACCGACATCGACGCGATATTTCGAGACCTAGTGCTGGAAGACCGGGCTGCCTTCAAGCGTGCAGACGAAGTGGTGAAAAGCTTCGACGACCTCAACATCATCCACCAGGAGCTGGAGCTTGCTCGGGCTCAGCAGCAGAAGCTTAAACCTATCGCTGAGCTGTGGGCTCGCCACCAGCAGCAAGAGAAATCGCTCGCAGAGCTGAGGCTTGTCAGGGATCTAACGCCAATATGGTTCGCCGAGCAATCGCATCATCTCTGGTCGGAAGAGAGGCGGGGGCTGGAACAGGAAACAGAGAAGGCTCTCTTCGTAACGCACCGCCTCGGTGATCAGCGCAACGAGCTGAAGCAGCAATGTGATGTCTTCCTGCAAGCCTACCTACAGAAGGGAGGCGCTAGCATCGATCAACTACAAAGGCGTGTGGAGGAGTGGATAGCTACCAAGCGTGTCCGAGCAACCACTTCTGGCCAATATCGGTCACGGATGCGCAGGCTAGGCCTCAGCGAGGAACTATCTGAAGCTGGGCTGAAGCAAAACAAAGAGCTGGCTCATCAGCGTTGTGAGGCTTTGGCACAGCAGATTACAGAGCAACGCTCCGAGGCATTTCAGATTGGGATAAACGAGTCGGATATTCGCGGTCGTCTCGAAGGCCTCCAGCAGGAGGTTGAGGAGGTCAAGCAGCGCCCAGGTTCAAACCTGCCTACTGGGTACCATCAGTTTCGTGCTCAGCTAGCGGAATACTTGGAGGTGGATGAAGCACTGTTACCCTTCGCCGCAGAGCTGATCCAGGTGAAGGCTGAAGAGCAGGAATGGCGGGGGGCGATCGAGCGCGCGATCGGTGGACATAGGCTTCGCGTGCTTGTTCCGGCTGACAAAGCTAAAGCAGCGCTGCGTTGGATCAACGGCCGCGACAACCACCTGCATGTAAGAGTGCTTGACGTGGATCTCGATACTCCTAGGGGCGAGATCTTGCCTGACGGCTTCGCACGAAAGCTCATTCTCAAGCGGCATCCGTACAAGAAAGCTTTAGAAGTTCTGCTGGCCGAGTTAGATCGCCATTGCGTTGATAGCTCGGACGCGTTGCTGGCCACTCCGCAAGCAATGACCAAAGAAGGGATGACGTCAGAACAGCCCCTTTTCTTCGAGAAGCGGGATCAGCGCCTGTTGAGTTCTGACTGGTTCACAGGGTTCGATAATCGGGATCGGCTGACGTACCTGAGCCAGGAAATAGTGAAGGTTGACGACCAGCTGGAACATGCCCATGAAGCGCTTTGTGCTGCAAGGGATCGTCTGGGTGAGCTCGAGGAAGCGAGCACTGCCTATCAATTGATCAACGATGTTGAGTTTGAATTCATCGATCTCCATGGCGCCGAAAGTCAGGTTATCGATCTCCAGGGGCAGCTTGAATACCTGACTCGCCCCGGCACAGACATCTCTATTGCCAAATCACAGTTGGATGAGGGTAACCAAAGGGCTGAGACCCTAGAGGTGTCGTTTCTCGAGGCGCGTGATGCTTATACTAGGTTGCTTGACCGGCTCAGAATAGCTGTAGAGAAGGTCAACGAAACGCTGAAGCAAGCGGAAGTGGGGCTTTCTCCTGAGCAGCATGAGATCCTTTCCAAGTACCTTCCTACCGTCAGCGCCGAAGAGCTTACAGATCTCAGTAAGATGGAGCTGAGCTGCTATCACGACCATTCAAGAGTTATCGAAGACTCTCGTGATCAGCTCGAAAAGCTTGAGAACGAATTGATCAGGAAAATGGCCGACGCCAAGTCTGTGGACAGCGGTGCCTTGGTTGAAGTCGGTCTCGAAGTGGCTGACGTGCCTGCATACCTTGATCGCTTGACCATCCTTACTACAGAGGCCCTACCCGAGAAAGTCGAACGCTTCCTCACCTACCTGAACCGCTCCTCCGATGATGGCGTCACTCAGCTTTTGAGCTTTGTTGAGCAAGAAGTCGTGATGATTGAGGAGCGGATCGAGGAGCTGAACAACACCTTACGCCGCGTCGAATTCCAATCAGGAAAGTACCTTCGCCTCGTTACAAGCAAGGTCGTCCACAAGGATCTGGTTGCTCTGCAGTCCGCGCAACGGAGGCTTAATACCGCTCGCTTCAAGGATGATGTCGGCGAGACCCACTACCGAGCGCTGAGGAATGTGGTTGAAAATCTCAGGAATGCCTCTGAGCGAAAAAAGACCACAGGCGCGCGGGCCATACTTGATCCAAGGTACAGGCTGGAGTTCTCCGTCGCTGTGGTAGATAGCGTCACGCGAGAGGCCACCGCAGGTAGGAAGGGCTCGTATGGTGATAGCGGCGGAGAGAAGGAGATCATCGCGTCCTACATCCTCACAGCTGCTCTCGGGTATGCATTGTGCCCTATCGGTGAAAGCAAGCCGATTTTCAGCACCGTGGTGCTCGACGAAGCCTTTTCTAGAACCTCTGTGAGCGTCGCCGCTAGGATAATTGCGGCCCTGAATGAGTTCGGACTTCACCCGATTTTCGTAACCCCCAACAAGGAGCTGCAGCTTCTCCGGCTTCACACCCGATCAGCCATCATCGTTCACAAAAAAGACGGCGCTTCGAAAATGGTGTCTATGAGTTGGGAGGAGCTTGAAAACTACTACAGCAGCAAAAAAGCCAAGGGGAGCAAAGACGATGCCGGCGGTGACGCCTGAGCCTGGGTGAAACGTATGAAGTCGCCTGAAGATCTGCGGCTGAGGCTGATACAGCTATGGCTTAAGCCAGGTATTCGTTCCAAGCAGCTTCGCAATCCCGCCTCTTGGCCGTGGGCGCTGAATATCGGTAAACCTCCATCTCGGTGTTTCAATGCTCGGATAGCTGAGGTTCAGAGGCATGTGGAGGCCTGGCGTGCCGTGAAGGTGGGCAAAGTTGAGTGGTCGAGTGTTTCCTACAGAAATGGGGCTGACACTATTCTCGTCCCGAGTAAATGGTGCCTGCGCACACCTTCAGAATGGGTGGCCGCGACAGAGGACAGGTCTACGATGGAGGAGTTTGAGGCCCTGGGATATCTGGTCGAACGTGTCCCGGAGCACTTCCATTCCCTTCTCATTCAGCGACGACTCCTATGGAAGGGTAAGCCCAGCGAGGAGGTCGTACAGGCTGCAGTGCTGGCTTCCCAACTCACTCCAGGCTGTGCAAAGGGGCAGCCTTTGCGACTGCTTTCTGGGTATGGCGTAGATACCAAGTTCTTCGAGCGGAATGAACTGATCCTGAGGAAGTTCCTGGATGTCCTGTTTGAAGGAGAGGCCTCAGAGCAAAGCTTGTGTGGCTTCCTGGACGCCTACGATGAGACAAATCACTGGGTACTGGTGGTGCCTTTGGAGGATGGCCTGTTGCCCTTCAAGCGGCAGAGGGTGACAACTTCAGAGCTTGCCCAGGTGGCGTTGCCTGGCTGCAGGCTTCTGGTGGTAGAGAATGAAAAATGCCTTCACCAGCTAGTTGATGTGCCAGGAACAGTCGCGGTCTTGGGATGTGGTCTCGACTTAGCGTGGCTCGACTCATTCAGGCATCAGGACAAGGACGTGGCCTACTGGGGGGACATGGACACCTGGGGACTGCGTATGCTCGCGCGGGCCCGGATCAAGCATGGCCAGGTCACTTCACTGTTGATGTCTAAAGCTCTCTTTGATGAACACAAACGAGGCTCGGCTGTGAAGGAGCTCGTCCGAGCGCAGGATACCGTGCCGCCCGGACTCACGGCATCTGAGAGCGAGTTGTTCTGCCATTTGGTGAAAAGCCAAAAAGGCAGGTTGGAACAGGAGTTCATCCCAAGGCAGCAGGTGCACAAAGCTTTGCAGGCTTGGCTGTCCTCAAGCAGCAACCCTTCATGAGGCTGCAGAGCCGCTTTGGCTGCAGGGCGATTATCAGGATGAGAGGATGGCGGTGATGAACATCGAAGGGGTATTCCTGCGCTAAAAAGCGCGACACTGGATCGGCGATACGTGCAAGCCAGCCGAATTTGCCGAAAAAGCTCATGAAGACTTGTTGGCGGCCTACGCGACCTTTGATGCCAGTGGGTGCGCAGACGCACGGTTTCTTAACGACTGTGCTCTGCAAACGCGACCAAGTCTGCCCAGTGCCCCGGCGAAATAATGCTATTCGAGCGCCTGAAGCATGCAGGGTACGACCCCAGACCTTCGCTTGTCATCAGGGCGTTAGAAGACGCCCTAATGTCTGTTCAGCTACCCTGTGGGGAAAGGTCTAGCCGGTTTATTGGTGCTCACTCCATGTACTGATGAAGCTCCGCCAAAAATTCGCAGTGTCCCTTGAGTTTATCCAGCTCGATCAGAAGCTCTGCGACTGGGAATACCATCAGCTTGGCTTGCCCACCCGTCAGCGCGATACCGTCTCGATTTTCCCCCTCTTTTTTATTTTTAGTGAACGCCACTAAGTAGTTACCAGCTCTGTACTTTTTGACGACCCAGTGGGAGAAGGTGTGCCTGAAGTCCCGGTGCATCTCAAGGATTTCAATCGCTGAAATGATACCCACAGTATCGATGCTCAGGATGGTCTGCTGAGCCTCCTTTCTCATGTGGATCAAGACATCAGCATCGACTAGCTTGAAAGCAAAGTCACTTGCGGAGCCTTCCCGCTTCTTCCGCAGTATCGCGATCAGGCCACGGCACAAGGCATCTGCTGAGCAATACACTTGGACAAGCTCACCCATAAGGGCGAATTCGTCCTTGCCAACCCCTTCCAGGTGCTGAAGCAACTCGACATCATTTCGGGTAGCCACGAGACGGTTCACAATGGCAAGAGCTTCCGCTTGCGTCGACCCCTGAGACGATACAGGTGCGTTCATATATTCCCTCGAGTGCCAAAAAAGATACTTATTATAGCGTTATGGTGGTTGGCAATGGGGCTCCATCGGCATCCGATCCAGGCCAGAGGCAACCATGCACCCGGATGGATTGAACGGGTTAGATCATCTGAGGCTGTCTTTTCACATATGAGAGGCTGCGGTGGCGTCTTTTCTGAGCCTTAAAATTGACGTGATCTGTGTGCTGGCTGATAGCGTAACCACCTCTGCCTGAGGCCGCGTTTCAGGTGAAGAAGATTCGTGAGACGATCTGACCCGAGATGCAGGCGCCCACTCACTAGCGGTTAAGGCATCGGTCGTGCCTATACATGCCAGACTAAAGAGAGAGTGCTCTATGTTAGCCGTGCTTGAACGGTGAAATTCCGGCGCCATGTTTTGGTTAGGTGAACGAGTCCTGCACGATTACGATGGACTGAGTGCGAGCATGGGGCTCGCCTGAACGTTAGGAAAACACATGTTCGGTTCGTCATATGATCCTCAGCTTCCCATCCCAGAAATGAAAACTGCCAATGAGTACATCAAGCAGCTCGGTTGGCTGGGTAGTCAGCTACTCGCGCTGTGTTGGGCATTGGCGACAATCGACGTGAGTAGCTCGGTGCTGGTGGGTATCGGTGCGGTGTCTAGCCTGTACATCTTCTACATCGGCAAAGACTACCGCCGTCAGTTTCCTCTGATCATGGATTCGCTCTCAAAAATGGGCTTGCTTCGGCTCTTCGCCAAAGCATGGCCGGCATTCGTAGCCATTGTGATCATTTCAGGACTCGCCGTACAGGCCTTCACTTGGCAGCAATTGGGCGAATTTAAGACTGAACTGCTGGGACTAGCGGCAGTACCTTACGCAACGTGGATTTTAAAGAAATTGCTCGGCGACTGAACCCCCTTCAGCCTTGAATAGGGGGGAGAGATTCTCACCCCTATCACCCTACTTATTGGCACCAATTCGCTCGCTAACGCACCCGGCATCCAAATTAAGCCCACTCGCTGGCATAAGATCAGCACGCACATCCCGAGACCATTTGAGGCTATCCAAGGATAGTGCACCATCAATGAAGCCCTCGAAGCGCGAACGTCCATCTCGTCGGCTCTGAAGCCAGCGGAAGGGTGGATAGGGGATGAAAAATGGGCGCTAGGTTGACTGCCTCAATGCAGGGCTAACCTGGCAGGCAGCCTATGCTCACTTCGGGCGAGATGGCTTGCAGGAGGTTGTCGCTGATCTGCTCCGCGACCACGGTAAAAGACCACGCTGAAACTCGTTGCGGTACCTCCGCCGCGAATGGCTCGGCTTGGAGGATCTGCAGGCTCTCCAAGGAGCCCTCAAAGTCACAGATTTGAGCTGGACTGCCTTTGATGAGATTCCTAAGCATGTGGCAGTCCTTGAGTGCTACCGGTGGTATCTCGCCCACAAGTCACTTCAGGCCCTACCTCCGAAGCGAATATCAGAGGGCGCTAAACCCCTTCGTATTGAGCTCGATATGGGGCTGTGAGCTTTGAGAGTGGGAGGTTATCGGAAGTCCCCTAGTGATAGCCGCTGCCCGAGAGTCCAGACCACATCGTTGGCCTTCCTGCATAGAGAGAATCCGCAGCAATTCTGAATGTTGTTTTCTATCTCATACCTACGCCAGTCGACCATCGCCCTGCCATCCAAAACATTGAGCTTGCGCTCAAGCAACCACGCGACAGCATTCATAAACTGCCCATGGCTGAACACAACGATGTCCTGAGTTTCGTGTGCCTCAATGTAAACCAGGAAGGACTGTGCTCGGGCAACAAAAGCTGAAAAGGACTCGGCGCCGACGCCGTC
Organism: Pseudomonas sp. BP8; assembly: GCF_017875955.1. GTDB lineage: Bacteria > Pseudomonadota > Gammaproteobacteria > Pseudomonadales > Pseudomonadaceae > Aquipseudomonas. The sequence continues at coordinate 3,505,633 of NZ_JAGINK010000001.1, forward strand.
GCAGAAGGCTGGGTCTGACCTCAACCAGTATGCGTCTACCCAGCTCTTTCGCTGAGTAACGGTGGTGTCAACGCAGCGCGCAGGCTCAAGGTAAGTGAATTCCTGGACAGGCCACGTCTCAAATTTGGCTTGGGAAAACGCCGCGGCAGTTATCTTCGCCGTGGCCTGAGCTTTGTCAAAAGGGGAGGCAACGATGAGTTGCGGGGCCTTGGAGAATGACTTCGCGACCTCTATTGCTTGCTTGAGCCCACGAGGTGTAAGGGGGATGCTGGCGTGATCTTGAGTGGCCTGCCCGGCATTCGCGGCGCTTTCTGCGTGGCGGACTAGCCGTATATTCTTAATTTTATCATACCTCGAATCCAGTTGCTCCAAGTTCGGCCTGGGCATTGGGCTATGATGAGCCTACCCAGCTGTTGCAGTCGAAGGGACTACAACAGAGTCTCCTTGTCTCGGCTCTTGAAGAATCTCCGGATCAGGCCGGTCATTCTGGATTTTGGCTCTTTGGCCACAATGTTCCTGCAGGCGATAACAAAACGATCTGCGACATCACCAAAATGCGGTTCATAAGAGTTTTTGTGGATTACGAACTGCATACTCTGATACATAATCGCTTCAAGGTCATTGCCGCTTGCCATTTGAATTCCGATTTCGTAGTCCGCTGGACTTATATTTTTGAACAGATGTTCCTCAGCGGTATTCCACCCTCTGCTTTTACGGATGAGGTGGCATGCATCAACAAGCGTTGTAGCATTCGTGTGGCGAGAGTAGACAGCGTTGAGAACAGCTTCTACCTCGGGCCGCAGTGGTCTCGTCAACTCCCATGGAGAGCACTCTAGGCCGTTCGGATGTGCCTTATTCAGAGCGGCAGACCACGCATTCAATAGCTGTCGGCCGAGGTCTGTTTTGCCCGTGAGCTCCTGAGCAATGTCGATCAGGTAGCTGAGGGTTGGTGCCTCGATGAATTCCACTTCGGGAAGCAAATGGTGAAGCTCGTCAGTAATCTGATGCTCAGTCTTACTGGGGTGCCAATTGTAATTTTGAAAGAACGTCGAAACCTTGTTTCGAGCGTTCAGCACTCTCCAATCTGCTAAATAGCGCTCAATCTGATCACTAACCTTCTTGGTGTCGAGTAACCCTGTCTGGAGGACATCGACTACCAGCTGCTCGAATTCACCACCGTTGTATAGCTTTAACTCGCGGAGCAGGGAGTCCCATTGGCCCTGAAGCGCGTCATCTTCACTTTCATCTTGATCACCACTCTGGCAACGAACTGCCTTGGTCATTGCTGAGACAGCAGCGTTATGGTTCAGCACGTATTCAAATGTTGGGCCGTTGACCAGCCCTTTGTAGTAAATAGCGCTCAGTAGAACAATTGATGGTATAACCCGAGTGAGTACGTCTTGGGAAAGCTCGCTATGCCCTTCAAGCAAGCGGTTTGCCACGCGTATGATCCGGCAAAGGATGCGAATGTTAGTAATACCGCATGCTACCGTTGCAGGTCGGAGGTCATCAGCCCAGTCGGTGTAGATAATCCTTTGAGCGATGGAGAAGGCTTCTGCTGGGCTGGTGTCCAAGCGAAGTTCTTGGTCGATTACCTTCTCCCTGAATTGCTCCCAGATTTCCTTGTCTTTGAGCTTGTCATCGTTCAATACGACAAGGATTCGGCAGCCATAGGTTTGCACGCATTCGTCGATGAACCCGAGAATCTCGTCAATGCTGAGCTTTTGGTGCTTGCGCTCAATATCATCGATGATCAGGAATTTGTTTTTGAGAAGGGTTGGCAGAGCCAGGAGAGGTAGATCGTCTAGGGCGCTGAAGCCGCGGTGAATTGATTGAGCCAGCTTTTTTACCCCAGAGACTGCCGCGCTTACCTGTGCAGCCAATAGGCTATCTTCTTTCAGCTTCGGAAGGAGAGCCTGCGCTACCTTTATCTTCAGATCACCTATAGTTTTTACCCCGAACAGCGATACTGCAGCAGAGCTCTTGACCGCTTCATCTGAAGAGTCATTTCGGATCTGCCTCCAAAGGTGTGTCTTACCTGTGCCCCATTTACCAGAGAGCGCGATGACGCTGTTCTCACGGTCGTTGAGGGCCTCTAGAAGGTTTTGCTTGCAGCTCTCGATGGTCATCACGGTTCCTTGTGGGTGAGGTAGATCGGTAATCCAAAGTAGGTGGAGGCAGGTTGGCCTGCCTTCAAGGGTGAGCCTTCAGCCAATCTCTGCTGCTGCGGATTTTTTTTGGTGACCATGTGTTCAGCTCGTCATGCTCCACCTCCAAGCCAGGGATTGAGCGTGAGCACACATCCAAGGGGCATTAGATTCACTGTGTCCACATGTCCTGAAATGCTGCTTTTGCAGATTTGACAAGGCCCCAAGCCCCTATGTTAAGTGGGCTACCGTAGGTAAAGTGCCTAATTTTTGCGGCTTTTGGTTTAGGCACATAGGTATCGAGCTAACGGCTGTTGGGTCTCGTAAGGCGGAATTGCTCGTTCGAATGTTGACATCCACTGAGCCCGTAAACAACCTAGCTGTGTATGTGTCTGGCAACAAAACCTTATCCAGGAAAAGACATCTTTTTTGGCAATTCAAATCCCGCCGAGGAGAGCCAGAGACCCCGAGCAAGACCTTGAAGAACCGCCGTTTGGCGGTTGTTTTATGCCGGCTGAGTAGTGGATGGCAGTTTTCAGGAGCACCGCTGATCAGCACCTGGCAGGCTCATGATGTCGAAATCCCGCTTTTAGGCCTTGGCTCTACGCTAGCGGTGTAGGCGGTTGATCAGCAAGGACAACGACGCTGATCCATTCGGCGGCAAAACAACCCTGGCGGCTTCACAAGCCTATGCTTGTAGAGTTGGACTGTTTCAGTGGAGGTAGTGCTGCTATGTCCGATCCATTCACGAAACCATACCTGAACCCTCGTACTGGCAAAATAAGCTCGGGAGGGGCTGCAAGAGAAGGACGCATTAAGACGCTGGGAGGCGTTGACGAAATCATCAGCCAAGCTGTAACCAAGGCGCTGATAGCCAACGCTGATCAAATTCAGTCCGCCCGAAGGCCCGGAAGGTGAGATTAGCCAGCCATGATGGGTAAAGTGATCGAATTCAAACCGCCCGTAAGGCAGAAGGACTCAACCCCTCCTGCCAGATGTAGCTTGGCGGATGCAATCCTTCAGCAGTTTCTGTCGGAAGCTGACGCTCCAGTTATTAACACCCATGCACCGGCGCAAATTTTGGCTTTCAGCCCGGGCGGAAAAGGTAGGGCCCTGAGAATCATCTCTATGATTCAGACACACCTTACGTCGCCCTTCACCTTCGCATACTGGCTGAAAGAACTGCCCGAGCCCGTCAAGCTCAAGTCTTAAGAGTGAACAGCACAAGGAGTACAAGTGTACTCCTTGTGCGTTTTCGGGAGCTGGCCGGAGATCACAGGTGAGTTCCAAGACAGTGGATATGCTCCGGAGCGCAGCAAAGGTTATTTACTTGCAAGATTTAGCTGGGCACCGATTCTGGCTCGAGCATAGCTGTGGCCTTGAGGTCGGCGTTTGCTATGTGGTAGGCCACTCGCAGGGCTTGGCCGGCGATGGTTAGGGAAGGGTTCACCGCTGCTGATGTGGGCATGAAGCTGGCGTCGACGACAAAAAGATTCTGGTGATCATAGGCCCGGCAGTAGGTGTCCAGCGGTGAAGTGGCAGGGTCATTGCCCATGCGCACCGTGCCGCCTTGATGGGAAGGCGTGCGCTTGTCAAACGGGCGCGTCAGCACCACAGGGAAGCCGGCTGCTTTCAGCACCTTCTTGAACTTCGTTACCAGCGCGAGGTGAGCATCCCAGTTCGTCCGCTCCCATTTCAGAACGATCCGATCCCCTTGCACGGTCACCCGGTTATCAGGAGACGGTAGGTCTTCGCTCATAGCGTAGAAATCAATGCAGTGGCGGCTGAGTTTGCTGAGGATCCACTCGGGCACGTGCGGGATGTTGCTCTTCAGAATGCGGCCAGATACCCGGCCCAACAGTTGAATGTTGCCCAGCGGGAAGCCGCCGTTACCGTCTGACAGGTAGAAGTCGTCCAGAGCAAACGTCTTCTGGTAGACCGAGTCGTTAACGTAGGTCGGACTGAAGCCGATCACCGCCGATGCGTTGTGGTTCATGAAATTGCGGCCTACCTGATCGGAGCTATTGGCCAGGCCAGTCGGATGGTTCTTATCGGCAGAGCGGAGCAGTAACGCGGCGGACTGCACTGCGCCTGTGCTGAGAATGACAGTGCGCGCACGGATTTGATGGAGAGCACCATCTTTCATGAACTCCACGGCGCTAATCGGGCCATGCTTCTTGTTTACCTTCAACGCGGTCACGCGAGCGCCAGTGATGAGGCAGACGTTGTCGTACTCTAGGGCACCATTCAGCGCCGCAGTCTCCGCGTCGAACTTACCTTCATCACAATGGGGGTGGCCATCCCAAGGTGTTGCGCGATGGCTCAGCCAACGATCAATGTCCACTCCCAAAGGCAGCGAGTAAGGTCTTAAGCCATTGGCTTTGAGCCGATTGCGAACCTCGGCGATAGCTGGCTCGTCTGGAACTGGAGGATAGTCGTAGGGGCGAGAGTGGGCTGGCTCCGTAGGATTCTGGCGTGCGTCCCCCCGAACTCTGTATAGAGACTCGGCCCGACTGTACCAAGGCTCGATTTCTTCGTAGGTGAACGGCCAGGCTGGGGAGACGCCTTCTTGGTGAACCATCTCGGCGAAATCTTCCTTACGATACCGCGCGAGCACGGCACCATAGAACTTCGAGTTACCACCGACGTTGTAGTAGTTGCCTGGACTGAAACTGCTGCCATTTTCCTCGTACCACAGCTCTTTGGGACGAAAGAACTGCTTCTGGAAAATTGCACGCTGATCGCAATGCTCAGGTCGATGAGTCAGATGGCCTCCCGCTTCGAGAATCACGATGCGAGCCCCGGTGGGAGCGAGACCTGAGGCCACGGTAGCTCCCCCAATCCCCGAGCCAATGATCAGAATGTCTGGGCACTCGTTCATATCTACCTCCAAACCTCAGACGCTTACAGGTACGGTTTTACCCGTAGCAGCGGCTTCAACCACGGCGATGCCTGTGGCCAGTGACCAAATGCCATCCAGGCCAGTCGCGGCAGGCTGGGAATGATCAGCGACTGCTTTGCTGAATTGCCGGAAACCCGTTTCATAGAGGTTGTGGTGCTCCAGAGCCAACTTCCGGCTGCCCTCGGCATTGATTAGCTCAATCTCGCCAACCGGTCGTTGAGTCATGACGTCACGCGCAACCAGAGTCCCTTCGGTTCCGATGATCTCCAGCCCGGTTTGGCTGTATTTGGCAGTGAAGGAATCGTGGAACTGAGCAAGCAGGCCGGATTTGAAACGAATCACGCCCATGACTGAATCTGGTGCACCGGTTTTGCTCATCTCGCCGGTCTGAGTCAGAGCCGTGACCTCGACAGGATCATCGCCCAGTACGTAGCGCAAGGTGTCGGCGTCGTGGACGGTGATGTCCAATATCACGCCACCTCCATCAGCGGCGTGCTCGATTCGCCAGCCCTGCAAGTGCGGCGGCAGAGAGACGGCGTGGAATACCCGGGCTGCCAGCGGCTTGCCGATTTCACCAGCTTGAATGGCTCGGCGCAGGGCAGTGTGGGTGGCCGCATTGCGTAGATGGTGGTTGGTTGCAAACACCACGCCGGCTTTCTCAGCGGCATCGACCATCTGCTTAGCATCTTCGACGGTCAATGCCAGTGGCTTTTCGCACATGACGTGCTTGCCAGCCGCTATTGCCAGGAGCGCCTGCTCCTTGTGCAAGTTGTTCTTGGTCGAGATGTAGACAGCTTCCACTGTGGGGTTCGACAGCAATTGATCGATGTCGTTGGTGTAGTGGTTGATATCGTTGTCCTGAGCGTACTGCTGAACTCGCCCTTCATCAGAGCTGAGTACCGAGACGACTTCGTCACCTACTGCGCGAATCGCTCCGATCACACATGTTTTTGCGATGTTGCTGGCACCAATCAATCCCCATTTCATACTTGTCTTCCTCTTGTATTTATCAGTGGTGAACCTGAGAAGTGGATGCTTCTGAACGGCGCGTGTAGAGCCCGTACAGTGCGATAGCGGCGTAGCAGGCAGCGGGTACCATGAGCGCGAACGCGAGGGTGCTCATGTCAGCTGCAAAGCCAGTCAGCGGGGGGACAACCGCTCCACCAACGATGGCGCAGCAAATCAGCCCGGAACCTTCAGCAGCCCGCGTTCCTAGGCCTTCCGAGGCCAGTGCAAAAATGGTTGGAAACATGATGGAGTTGAACAGGCCTACCGCCAGAATTGCCCGGCCTGCGATCAAACCCGTTAAAGTGGCGGCGATGACGATAAGGAGGATCACCACGCTTGCTGCGGCAGCGAGGAGGAGCCCAGGAGCGAACCGACGAAGAAGCACCGTCCCGATGAATCTACCCACCATGGCTCCCCCCCAGTAATAAGCCACGTGCTTACCGGCCATTTCGGCATCGAAACCGAAGGTACTATCGAGCATCAGGAAGTTGGTGAGCAGGCTGCCGATGGCTACTTCTGCTCCGACATAGAAAAACAGGCAGGCAGCACCGAACGCGAAGCGCGGGCGCTTGAGCAGGTTCAGGGCAGCCAGTGGATTCGAAGGCTTCGGATTGGAGCAGGCAGGGATCTGTTTACGCTGCACCCACACGATGCCGGCAACGACGAACAGTGCTGCAGCGATGCCAGCGTAGGTGTTACTGATCACTTCCGCCTCTTCCACGAGGAAGGCTTTCAACGCCTCAGGGGCGAGGGTCGAAGGATCAACGGCATTGAGACTGCCAAGAATCAGAATCGCGCCTAGAAAGGGAGCGATAGTGGTGCCTAGGGCGTTCCATCCATGACCGAAGGTGACTCGACTGTGGGCTGTACGCGCTGGGCCTAGCAGGCTGATCAGAGGGTTGGTCACAACTTGAATAACCGTAACGCCGGTTGCCAGAATGAATAGCGCGCCGAGGAACGCTGCGAACAAGCCCGCGTTAGTAGCTGGGATGAACAGCAAGCTGCCCGCTGCCATGGTAAGCAAACCGACCACCGCCGCACGCATGTAGCCGATACGGGAAATCAACACCCCAGCCGGAATCGAAGCGATGAAGTAGGCCATGAAAAACGACGACTGAACGAGCATCGCCTCGGTGTAGCTGAGACTGAATAAACTTTTGAGTTTTGGTATCAGCACGTCATTCAGACTGGTGATACTGCCGAAAATGAAGAACAGCGTAAAAACGAAAAAGCTCAATCGTTGAACTTTGTTATTGGAAATTCCGATAGTTCCGGCGTCAGCGGGATAAACAGCTTGCATGGCATCCACTCCCTATATCTTTTGTAGTAGGAAAGGAAATTTAGGTAATACGACTCCTCAGAACTTCTTGTCGAAGATCTTTGGGTGTATCTGAGAAAGAGTGCGCTAGGTGCAGCTAGGCTTCTTGAAAGTCTACGGGGCGACAGAAGGCGCTTAAGCGCCAGGGGAGAGAAGGGGAGCAGTTGGTGAGCATCGCAAAGTCCTCTATGGGTTTTTATTTTTAGAAACGAGTGAATGCAGGATGCGCCCGTTTCACCCTGCCTGGGAGTGCGTCAAGAAGCGTTGAATGATACGATTATGGCGTTTAGACACTCTTGCATGGTCGGATCGAGTCGCTATGAAGCCCTGCTATGAGAAGGTTCCGACCGCGCCCACCGCCTCTTGGACGCTGCTAAACCGTCGTCTTCCGGACGAGATTCCCTTCGAGTGGCATCACCATCCGGAATACGAGCTCACCCTCACGCTAAACAGCCGTGGTCACCGTTATATCGGCAGTGATGTGCAGCTCTACGATGATTGCGACCTCACTCTGGTGGGGCCTAACGTGCCCCATAGCTGGTGCTCAGCTGAGCTGATCGAGGACAGCAAGCCGCATCACGCTCTAGTAATCTGGTTCTCCGAAGCCTGGGCTACCTCACTCGTGGCGCTGTTTCCTGAAATGGCCCAGATCGGCAATCTTCTCGCGGCTGCACAGTGCGCCATGACTTTCAGCCCTAAGGCGGCTCGGGAACTGCGCCCGATCATCGAAGATATGGTGGATCAGAACGATCCGGAGCGGTTGGTCGCGCTGCTCCACGTCCTGATCAGGCTGACTCAGGATGATGGTGCTCAGCGCATAGTCGCCAATGATGACTCCCTGACAGCACCGATTACAGACGACTCAAGGCTTCACCGAGTGTTGGATCACATCCATGCGAACTTCGCTCAACAGCTTTCTATCCCGGAGCTCGCCGACATGGCGTGCGTTAGCGTTTCGGCATTCCATCGGATGTTCAAGCGGCATACCCGGTGCAGTGCTCTCGATTACATCGCCAGGCTCAGGATAGGGCGCGCGTGCGCTTTGTTGATGGAAGGCGGTTCAGTGATTGCCCTGGTTTCTGGAGAGGTCGGCTACACCTCGGTGGCCTTCTTCAACCGGCAATTCAAGGCACTGAAGGGCATGACTCCGACAGAGTTTCGCAGGCTCCATGGTCACCATTTCAAGTGATCTCTAAGCTTGTTGACTCGCAGCATTTCACTTCCTTTCCTTACGAGCCTTATCCAGTGAGCCTGCCTCGTTCGTAGCCATTGCGAATGTTCATTTTCGGCTCAGTTCAGACCACAGCACAATCGCTCCAACTTTTGCATGTACCAACATCCGAGCGACCATGGTAATCGTGTGAGCCGTAGCAACAGATGTCCAAGTCTCAACATCCCGAATGCATGAGTTTCAATGTTCCATTCCTCAACGGACATTCAGGTGTGTGGCAAACGCAAGAGGCATTTTGACTAGGTCAGCCGCGCAACTCGTCGTAGGGCTGTCTTATTCTGGCCCACCGTCCGGCTTCCAAAATGAATTTTCCCTACCTCCATCCTCTCTGAGGAGAATGACTACAGGGAGGGATTCTCATGGTTGGACAGCAACTGTTCGTGGTCGACTATGAACTGCACGGCGATCACCGGACATTCATCATTCGCCTAGAAAAAATGGACAACGCCGTCGCCTGGCATTGGGCCAGTTGCGATGCAGGCGTCGGCATCATCCCCAGATTCAGTCAGCAGAAAATCAAGCTGATTGGTCGCACCGTAGCCGAGCGATACGGCATAGCCCAAGTGAAATGGCGGGTGGCTGGTCAGGGCCCTGAATTCGTTCCACAGCCTATCGATGTCGGGAAATTCTCGAGGCCTTCTGAGGGCGCTTAGTGATGGACACCCGATCCATTAGCTTGGAGGTTTAGCCATGCAACCGAAGACCGAGGGCACCGAAGAGAAGGGGCCAAGCGATGTCCCCTTCATCAATGACCCAGAAAAGCCTACTTCGCCACCCTTGAATGACGCTGACGCCACGGATGCAGCGGAAGCTGAAGAGGATGTCCAGGACGACGGCCAGTCAATTTAGCTAGGAGGAGAAGACTATGGATAACTATCACGTAAGCCCGACCTCGAATGGATGGGAGTTGAAGAAAGTCGGTGCTGACCGGGCATCGAAACGAGCTGCGACGAAGCTGGAAGTGGTCAGCATGCTGCCAGATTTCTTTGAGGGCAAAACAGCCTCTGTGAAAATTCATAAAGCAGATGGCACGATTGAAGAGGAGCGCACTTACCCTCGTTCGGCTGACCCGCGTCGAACCAAGGGGTGACCATTGTCACAGCTCGTGATCTCGGCATTGACGTCACGAGCGCCGACGGTTTGTTCAGGTGGTTGCTCGCCAGTTTCCTGATGGGAAAACGCATACGCTCAAGCGTTGCTGTTCAGACCTATCGAGTCCTGGTCTATCAGCACGGAGCCGACACACCGGGCAAACTTGCTCGCTGCTCGCATTCGACCCTTGTCCGTCTGCTCGGCCAGGGGGGTTATGCTCGTTACGATGAGTCCACCGCCCGGCGTCTTCATGCACTGGCCAGCAGATTGGAAGAAGAGTGGGCGGCTCAACTTAAGGCGCTGCAAGCTGGCGACCTCAGCAATGAAGATTTCAAGCTTTGGATTTTGTCCTTTGAAGGCATAGGCCCAAAGACCCTGGAGATCTTTTTGCGAGAGACCCAGAGCCATGTTTGGGTAGGCGATGAGGTTTGAATGGTGCATGGCCATATGCCGCCATCGACGTATGCAGCCACGAGTGGAACACTCAGTTCTTCCGCTATGGACAGGAGAGGCTGATGAAACTCGATGTAGAGGGTTTGTCACTGTCAGGGATGACAGTCGTTGTGGTAGAGGACGATGAAACCTTGCGAACGCTCTTGGTGGACATCCTTGTGGAGCTGGGAGCAGCCTGCGAGGCTTTTGGCAATGCGGAAGATGCCTTGATACATCTAATGGGCCTGAAAGGTGAGTGCTCATTGATGGTCGTAGACCATGGAGTCCCCGGCAGTATTAAGGGAATGGAATTCATCTCGATGGCGCATGAGAAGTGGCCTGGGTTACCAGCCATCCTCACCTCGGGCTATCAACTGGATGCTTCGCAAGTCACCCCCCCAGTAACTTACCTTTTCAAACCTTGGTCTCTCGACGAGCTGACCGTGGCGATAGAGCAGGCGCTCCCCAAGCAAGGACAGCATTCGACTCAATCATCGAGAGCTTCGTTACCGAGGCGTTTCTAGGTCATCGAAGGCAGGATCACCTTACGTTTTTTCTAGTCAATGATTCTGCCGCCGGCACTGTCAGAAATAGGTTTCTTCGTGGCTGATCGAGTCAATTCGCCTGGGGGGTAGCCGTCGCCCTCTGAGCTTTCTTCGAGGTGTTTTTGTTTTTCCTCCACCCCCTCAGATTCATGAGGAAAAGCACTACTTGCAGCACAATCAATGCCCAAGCTTCAGCCTGCCAGCCCCACACTGACCATAGTACGTTGCTCGCGATGAAGCAGCAGAAACCCACCATGCGTCGTCTAGGACGGTGTGAACCGATACACCAGGCTGCCAATACCGTGACCGCCATGGCAGGCCATTCCAGCAATTCGATCCAGTTCTCCATCGGCACCTGTTCCAATCGTCAATTCATGACGCCATTGCCAGATCGCTGATCCGGCAAAGCGCCTTTGATTCAAGCGGCGATTCAAGCGGCACGCTGCTCGCCCTTCAGCAGCTTTTTCTGGGCCTCCATGGCTTGTCCTAGCTCCTCCAATTGATCTTTACCGAGAAGCTTCTTCGCGGTGGGGAAGAGCTCGCCTTCCTCTTCCTCGATGTGATGCTCAAGCAGCTCCTTCATCACCTTCACTCGACCAGCGAATTCGAGCGTTCCTGTTTCGGTATGGAGCAGGTCAGGGAGTACCAGTGAGTCCACTGTCCGATGTTCTTCCTTGGCCTCGTAGTACATCTTGGCCTCCTCTTTACCGCCGGCTTCCTTGATCGCTGGATAGAGAATGTCCTCTTCCAACGCGGTGTGGATTTGCAGCTCTTGTTCGATGCGGTGCAGCAAATCAGCGCGTTTTTTTACGGCCCGCTCAGTGGTCGATGACAGTTCTTCCAGCAGTTTCTTGACTACCTTATGGTCTTGAATCAGCAGATCAATAGCATTCATGGCGGCACCTCGTCACGGGCGGATAAATATTGACTTCCTAGGAGTTGAGTGGCCCAAAACAGCAGGGTTCAACGATCATGATGACTGGCGTAAGGCCGATCTGTTTTAGCGCTCTGGCCCTTGCCCCCCTATCGCCAGTGCGGCGCGCAATGCCGCGAGATGGGTCAAGCCCTGCGGCAGATTGCCAAGAAACTGGCCGGTGGATGGATCAACCATTTCGGAATAAATGCCGACGCCGTGATCAAGGCCGTTTACCGCACGGTGGAAGGCGTCTTCTGCGCGGTCGCATTGACCTATCAGTGCCCAAGCTTCGATGAGCCAGAAAGTACAGGCGAGGAAGCAACCTTCCTCTTCACTGGCCTGACTGAATCGGTAGTGAAAGGGCCCTGTCCCCAGTTCCGCCTGTATGACTTCGAGTGTGCTATGCAAGCGTGGCCCTGAGGGGTAGCCGAAACGCACTGCGAGTGCGATGGACGCGTCCAGGCGGTCGCTGCCCGCATAGAACACATAGGTTTGGCGTTTCTCGTTCCAACAATGCTCATCTACCCACGTTTGGATACGCTGACGCTCACGGTGCCACCGCTCACGGCAGGTGGTCGGCAGGTGGCCGCCATCTGCCAACTCTATGGCCCGACTCAGCGCCTGCCAGCAGCTGATCTTGGACAAGGTGTAATGCCGTTTTTCATGCAGCTCCCATATACCGGCGTCGGCCTGTCTCCAGCTGTCAGCGCATTGATCGGCCAGCCCTGAGAGGATCGTCGCGCTTGTCGCGTCAAGGATATTTCCGCTGTCGATAAAGCAACGGGCGGTCTCGAATATGTCGCCGAATATTCCATGCTGGAGCTGGTCGCGGGCGTCGTTGCCCACCACCGGTGGCGAGTTTTTGTAACCCGGCAGGTCTACCGGGCGGGTGCAATCGCCGATGGCACCGTCGAGTGTATAAAATACACGTGGGCCATGTTCACCTAGCCGATTCAACAGCCAGGTAAAGGCTGCCTTGGCCTCGGGCTGCGCGCCGATAGCGAGGAAGGCTTCGATGGTATATCCGGCATCCCGGATCCAGGCGAAGCGGTAATCGAAGTTCTTGTTCCCGCCTATCCGCTCAGGCAGCGACGAGGTGCCCGCCGCCATGATCGCGCCGCTCGGTGAGGACAGCAGAATCTTCAATGCCAGCGCATTGCGGACAACCAACGATTTGAACGGGCCTTCGTAGATCATGCCTTTCGACCATTGCTGCCACTCACGGTGAGAGCCATCGATACGTTCGTCGATGAGTTCGAGCGGGGGAAGCACCAACGGCTCATTCCGTCCCGCGACGATAGCCAGTACGGTTCTTTGTCCTTGGCCAACGCTGACGAATGCCCTGACGCCCAAATCGTCCTTGCGATCAATACGCACCTGGGCGTCGTGGATGAACATACCGAGTATGTGTCCGGCATGGAAAACGCAGCCGTTGTCGTTCGGTGCAAGGTAGGGGCTGACGGTGTCGGCTTGGGTGCCAAAGTCGATGGCGATGTTGAAATCGACTTGCCCTTCGATACCCTCAATGCGTCTGGCGAGTTCGGCCCATGGCAAACGGCCCGCTGGCCCGCTGTTGAGTGACTCGGTGAGTCGGGCACGGCCATTGGGCGTAACGAACAGTGTCTCCAGTACATTACTGTCTGGAAGGTAACGGCGTTCTGCGCGGTAGTTTTCGCAAGGCGTAATGGAAAAGAACCCACCTGAATGGGGCGCGAGTAATCGGTCGAACAGCGGAGGCGAATCCATATGGGGGACACACCACCAGTCGATGGATCCATCCAGGCCAATCAAGGCTACAGAGCGCCCATCGCCGAGCGCTCCGTACTCCTCCAGCAACAACCAGCCGCCTTCATCCCGCTGAGGCTCCCCGTGTTGCCATCCATCGACCGATGTAATTTCCACGCGACGCCTCCGAGGTAGGTTGTCCTGTTCGGACATAGCCGTCGAATGCAGAGTTCGTCTCAGTTTCCAGCTCGCGCGCTTTTCACGGATTCACAATAAAAGGAATTTCAAATGGCCATCGAAATCTCAATAGCGTCACAGGCGCCAGTCGCCTGACTTCAACCCTCCTACTAACAAGACCAAAAGGAGGCTTCATGACTTGTCTGATTTGCGCCGGACATGCTGAGTCCGTTGAATGTGTTGCTGGTTGGGAGGAGCGCCATTGCTCGCAGTGCGGGAGCTATCGCATGTCTCAAACGCTCGTTCTGGTGATGATGGAAGAGGGTCAAATCTTCGACACCCCCCGGATGCGAGAGTGGCTCACTACTCGGCGCGGTTGTGTGTCCATCCCCTCTATCGAACCTCATCATGCAATCCTCGTCACTTAATCAGCGCGGGCGGAAGGGCGTCATCACTCGTCGGGTATGATCGAGATCTTTCCATTGCGCTCGACGATGGCAAATTTGATCTGTTCAACTTTTTCGAGCCCTTGACTGTCCCGGGCCGATTCGAGGATGTCGTCTTCCGTGAGCCGAGCTCGACGCATGCGATGGTGGAGAAAACGTCCATTCTCGACGACCAGCGTGGCGTGGCCGTCGAGCAGCCGCGCCAAGGGCTTGGAATTGAGTTTTGCGAGTGACAGTCCGACATCCAGCACTATCAGCGTCGCAATGACCAACATGGCATTGGTGAAGGAAAAGTCATCGCCCAGCAAAGCTTGTTGGGTCGCTTCGCCGATGATCAGTAACAGGACGAAGTCAAAGGTGGTCAGATCGGCCAGTGAGCGTCTGCCAGCGATACGAAACAACAGCATCAATGCGACGTACATGCCGGTTGCGCGGAGGATCGAATCCATCACTCGCTCCTCAAGGAAATAGGAAGGTGGTGAAGTGGACTGCACTGGATGGGCCTGCACGCACCATACCTTCAAGAGTGCCCACATACTCGCTGCGCACGTTGAGGTAGAGCGTGGCAATACCATCCTCGCTGGTACCCAGTTTCAGCAGAATGGCCTTGCCCTGTGAGAATGAGGCTTGTGGTTGGGGTTGCAGGGTTTCGATACTGGCTTCGCGCAGTAGTGAACCATCGAGTAGCACCATGATGGGTTCTCGGGCGCTACCGCGAACCGTGATGCGCAGGGAGTCAGTCGTGCCGCTACGGCTGAGGCGTTGATACTCGACATGCAAACGGCCATCTGCGCTTGTGACCTGGGCATTGCTGAGCGGGCCGTTGCCGAAGACGCCGGCCAACCCAAGTAAGACAATGACCACCAGCACGTACCAACCCACACGTTCGAAGCGCCAAACGCGCTGTTGCATGGCCATGTCTTCCTGGACAGGGTGCTGTCTCGACACCAGTTCATCCTCAGACACAGTTATACCCCTCAGGCGCGCTCCCCACGTAGCCAGCGCTCGTGATAATGGATCAGGCGGGTGAGCCCATAGACGGCGCCGTCGTGCATGACCTGCGCTCGCTCTCCAAAAAATCGCTGGGTACGGGTAAACACGGCAATCGGCTCGCCGGCGAACGCCCACGCGAAGCACAGCGTGCCGGGTAAAACTCCTGATGCTGGGCTAGGCCCCGCTACCCCCGTCGTTGCAATAACGACGTTGGCATCGCTGTCTTTCAGTGCCCCTAGCGCCATTTCCCAGGCAACTGGCTCGCTGGTCAGCCCGTACCGTTCGATGGTTTCCGGACTCACACCTAGCAGCCGCTTCTTGGCGGAGGGCGAATACACGACATAGCCGCTTTCCAGTACCTCGCCCGTACCTGGGAAGGCCGCCAGCAAAGCGACCATGCAGCCTGCTGTACACGACTCGGCAGTGGTGAGTACCAGGTGGTGGTCTTTGAGATAGCCGAGCACGGCCAGTACGGGGTCACTTGCCATCTTGGTGTCGACTCGTTGTTCTTTTGCGGTGGACGTATCAGTCAGGCAAATGGTTCACCGGTTTAGCGCAGGTTCGCTTGGTTTCTTGACCTGAACTTTATTGCTCGTACTGACATCACTTTAGGGAACACGGGGCCATGCTCCGAACCGCTATTTGAATGATAGATATAAGGGTAGGGCAGGGCATGAAAAAGCACACCGACGCCGAGCATAGACCGCAGGCCCCCTCAAAAACTCAGGGTGAACAAGAACGCGACAACGATGCGCATCGACCGGATGGCTCGTTAGGAACTGATCATGACTCGACCGCGCAGAAAACAGCGCGGCATGAAGGGGAGAAGAAGCACTGAGGCCAGTGATATCTGGCCTCAGCAATGCCTTCAGAGGATGGGTTTGCCGCCGGTTACCCCATATCGTGAGCCCGAGATGTAACTCGCTTCATCGGAGCCCAACAAGACGTAGATTGGCGCTACTTCCACAGGTTGCCCTGGCCGCCCCATCGGGTAGCTCGAACCGAAGTTCGTGACGGCTTCATCGGGCATGGTGGCAGGTATCAGCGGTGTCCAGATCGGGCCGGGCGCCACGCTGTTAACCCGAATGCCTTTCTTGCCAAGTGATTGGGCCAGGCCTGCAGTGAAATTGGCAATGGCCCCCTTCGTGGCGGCATACGCCAACAGGCTGGGGGATGGGTCGTCGGAATTGACCGAACTGGTGTTGATGATCGAACCGCCTTTGGGCATTGAGGGCAACGCGCGCTGGCAAATCCGGAAAATGGCGGTGATGTTGGTATCGAAGGTCTTAACCCATTCATCATCGTCAATCTCGTCCAGGCCCTCATGAGCCATCTGGAACGCGGCGTTGTTGACCAGAATATCGATACGACCAAACTGCGCCACGGTCTTGTCGACGATGTCGTAGCAATGCTGTTTCTGCGCTAGGTCGCCTGGCAGCAACAGGCATTGGCGGCCAGCAGCCTCAACCCAGCGCGCGGTTTCTTGCGCATCTTCGTGTTCATCCAGGTAGGAAATGGCAACGTCAGCGCCCTCCCGAGCGTAGGCAATAGCTACTGCGCGCCCAATGCCGCTATCGGCGCCGGTAATCAAGGCGATTTTGCCTTCCAGGCGATTGTTGCCGGTGTAGGTCTGCTCCCCACAGTCCGGATAGGGCTCCATCTTGCGTTGAGAACCGGGAACACTTTGCGGTTGAGATGGGAACGGCGGAGTGGGGTAGTCGCTCATCGAGGAAGCTCCTGCAGTTGAGAATGGTCATAACCGTTCGAGAGGTGCGAAAGCTCAGCGTTGAGATAAGTTCAGGGATTGCGCGACGGGCGGTCACCCCCTCTCTCCATTGAATTCTCGAGGGGTTGGATAACTCTACCGCTGACCAGTCTTGCGCTTTACGTGCAAGGCTTGATATCTATCTGGAGCGTCCAAGTGCCTCGAATTATCACGCCCACCACCCCCGAACATGAGATCGATCAGCAGCAGGCCAGGATGTTCGGTACCCCCAAAGAGCGCCTGGATTTCTATCGGCGCGAGATCCAGTACGAGACCACCATCCTGGCCAACCGTACCGATGCTTATCTTGCGGCACAGTCGTTTCTGGTCATCGCGTTCGTGTCGTCGATGGGCAATCTGAACCAGGGTTGGGGCGAGATGTTCACGTTGATGGTGCCGGCGTTTCTCGCACTGCTCGGCGTGCTGAGCTCACTAAACGCCTGGCCAGGCATTCGCGCGGCCTTTCGGATCATCGAGCACTGGCAGCTTAAGCAAAGCACCTGCTGCGCAGTGAGCCCATGATGGGGTTGGCATATGACGAGTCGCCGCTGTTCTGCGAAGCTGAAACCTCGCAGGCGGGGCACCGCAAGTCGCTGCTCTTCTCCCTGCGCACGCCTTGGATTTTTCTCGGCTTCTGGGTCTTGCTGGGCACCTATTCGGTCTACATCCAGCTGGCGTGACCCGCGCCCTCCAAACGCCTTGAAGCCTCACCGGAGGGCGCGAAGCAGAACGCTGGGCTCAGCCAGCCAGCGCTTTGATCAATTGTTCGTTGAACGCCGGAATATCGTCCGGCTGGCGGCTGGTGATCAGGTTGCCGTCCACCACCACCTGCTCATCCACCCAATTGCCACCCGCATTGCGAATGTCGTCCTGCAATGTCTTATAGCTGGTCATCCGCTTGCCCTTGGCCAAACCGCTGGACACCAGCAGCCAGGCACCGTGACAGATGACGGCCAGCGGCTTGCCAGCCGCGTCATGGCTCTTCACCAGCTTTTGCGCACCGGGGATCAGGCGGATGGTGTCGGAATTCTGCACGCCACCTGGCAGCACTAATGCGTCGTAGAGGTCGAGGTCGGCACCGTCGAACGTCGCATCAACGGCGAATTCGTCGGCGGGCTTATCATGGTTCCAGCCACGAACCACACCTTCCTTTTCACCTAGAATATCGACCACCGCACCGCTTTTTTCCAAGGCCTCACGCGGGCCCGTCAGCTCTACCTGCTCGAAGCCATCGGTGACCAGAAAGGCCACGCGCTTGCCGTTCAGTTGTGCACTCATCGTTCATCTCCTCGTATCGATAGAACTCATATAAGGGCCGGCACCGGCAGGCAAAGTTCCTGCGCGATGCTGAGTGGTTCGAATCAGCGGCGCCGCCGTTGCGTGCGGGTAATTACTAACCCGGCAATGATGCCGAGGACTGCCGCACTCACCAACAAAGGCTTGTTGTTATTGTGGTTTCTCCAGCCGCCGTCCACGCTGCGTCGCCCACTGGGTGGCTCGAACAGGTTGCCCGATGAAATCGCTGCACTGGGACTGCGGTTTAAGCCCCAGCGTGTCAGCCATCCGGAAAGCAGCGGTAGTCCTGGAACCAGGAAGCTGGCCAGATGGGTGACGCGGGCGGCGGCGCCGACTGTGGTGTGCGCACGAGGGGAAATAGCGCATGCCACCATGGCCTTTGCCACCAATTCGGGATCATAGATCGGCCCAGGCGGGGTGAGGGCGTGGCCGGTGTAGTTGCCGCCATCCCTGAAACCCGGCGTGTCCATGACCGCTGGGTAGATGTCGCAGACATGGATGTCGGGAAATTCCGTCAACTCTCCCCGCAGCGCGTCGGTCAGGCCACGCAGGCCGAACTTGCTTGCCGAGTACGCCGCTGCGTAGGGCTGGGCAACCCAGCTGCCCAGTGACAGGGTGTTTATCAGAGTGCCGCTGCGCTGCGCCTTGAAGTAGGGCAGGGCCACATGGGCGCCGCGCAGGTAACCGACCAGATCGGTTTGAATGACCTGTTCATGTGCCTCCAATGGCGTGTCCTCGAAATTGCCGACCGCGCCAACGCCGGCGTTGTTGACCCAGATATCGATCCTTCCATGACCAAATGCGGCGGCCTGCTCGGCCAGCGCTTGTACCTGGTCACTGCGGGTCACGTCGGTGGTGATTGCCACGGCGTCCGTGCCGCAATCGGTGCACTCGTCCAACACGTCGAACAGCGCTTCCTCATCGCGCGCCGCCAGCACCAGGCGAGCACCTTTGCAGGCAAACGCATGCGCAGCTGCCCGGCCTATCCCACTGGAGGCGCCCGTGATGACCACAACTTTGCCTCGCAAGGGGCCTTTGATCGGATAGGCGTTAGTAGAATCTGCCGATTCCAGGTTTTGTTTGCCGTCATCAAGGGGCGCGATGGTTTCACTGGCCTCGATTCTGCAAAGCTCGAGCGATGTGCCATCGACCAATGTCAGGATCAGCCCCTCAATGGTGCCCGCCGCCCGATTCGGGAATACGGGCTCGCCCTTGGCATCCAGACTGTCGTAAATGAAACGAGTACCTTCTAGCCAACCTATTGCGGTCAAAAGCTCTGGGCAGAGGTAATATTTGCCGTCGAGAAAAAAGCCCGGGAATTGATGAGCACGCTCGACATTTTCCACACGATAGCGTTCGCCGTTTTTCATGCCTGTCGCTTGATCAATCATTTTGTGAACTCCTTCGGTCAGTCGAATGCAGGGTGCTCAACCTTTGCTGTGCTCATCGGATGTCGGCCCTGTGCCGCGCTTGATCCCGCGCGGGCCGGCGATCCCCCAGATAGCTAGCCCCACAAGGGGAAACACCACGATCAGTAGTGCCCAGAGCGCCTTGGTTGCATCGGACTTGTCGCTTCTGAACACACTGACAATGGCCCACAAGTCAACAAGCAGGAGAATCGCCGCGACCGCGATCCAGAAGTACATGGCTAGATCGTTCATATTGTCTCCCGTGCCTTACACGTAATCAGGGCCCAAGGTTCCGGCAGCAGCCCCGGGAACGAGGATGACCTTGCGGCAGTTGTCCTGTTTCTGGTCGAACATCTTGTAGCCCAGAGCCGCTTCTTCCAGAGCGAGACGGTGGGTGACGATCAGTTCGGGTTGCAGGCGCCCGGCCTCAATGTGTTCGAGCAGCTCAGGCAGGTATTTCTGTACGTGGGTCTGGCCCATCTTGAACGTCAGCCCTTTGTCGAAAGCGTCACCGAACAGAAAGCCGTGGATGAAGCCGGCATAGACTCCCGGAACGCTGATCACCCCCCCGCGTCGAACTGCTGCAATGCTCTGACGCAAGGCTTTACCGCTGCTGCCTTCGATCTTCAGCGCGGTCATTACCGTTTCGGTGGTGCTCCCCTTGGCCTCGAAACCTACTGCATCAATGACCGCATCCACGCCACGCATGCCCGGCGTCTGGCGAATGATGCTGTCGGCGGGGTCGTCATCCTGCTCGAAGTTGATCGGGATAACGCCGTAGGCATCCTGGGCGTAGGCCAAGCGGTAGTCGTTGTCATCGACCATGAAGATCTTCTGGGCACCGAGCATTCGGGCGCAGGCGGCACTGAGCAAGCCGACCGGCCCAGCACCGTAAATGGCGACGGAAGAACCTTGGCCAATCTCGGCATTGATGACCGCCTGCCAGGCGGTCGGCAGGATGTCGGAGAGAAACAGCACCTTGTCGTCGCCCAGGGTGGTGGGTACTTTGAAGGGCCCGACATTGGCCTTGGGCACCCGCACGTAATCGGCCTGGCCTCCCGGCACGCCACCATACAAGTGGCTATAGCCAAACAGGGCGGCGCCCGGTGGGATAACTTTCTTGTTGATGATCGAACCGCGCCCGGTGTTGGTGGTTTCGCAGGCGGCGAATAGATCGTGCTGGCAGAAGAAGCAACTGCCACAGGCGATCACGAAGGGGATCACCACGCGGTCACCAATTTGCAGGTTGGTCACGCCTTTGCCGACGTCCTCGACAATGCCCATAAACTCGTGGCCGAAAATGTCGCCGGTTTCCGTCTGCGGGATCTTGCCCCGATACAAATGCAGATCCGAGCCGCAAATGGCGGTGGCGGTCACCCTTAGGATGATGTCATCCGCCTCCTGGATGACTGGGTCAGGGACGGTATCGACTCTGACATCGTTGGCTCCGTGGTAGATCAGTGCTCTCATCGGGATTAACTCCTGCAGCCGCATGGATGAATAATGGGTATGCAGGTGAAGGCATTATGGGCAGCAAAGTTCAGAGCAATATGTCGGGCGGCGGGGCATGCAATGCTTCTGTGAGAAGTGCTGAACAATCATGGCCCTAGTAGTATCGAATCATCAGATCTGATGCGAAGCGCGGATGCCCATCGATAGGTCAACGTGCCCACGATGACGTGAGCATTGGCATGGAACACAAGGTTGTGGCGACATGATGTTCTTGATCGTCATTCATAGGAGGCTGTGGAGTATGAGCAGTTCTGTGATCTATACGATTGGTCACTCAAACCGATCCTTCGACGAATTCGTGAGGCTATTAGACAGCATCAAGGTCGAGTGTGTGGTTGATATACGTACAGTGCCGAAATCCCGAACGAATCCTCAATACAACATCGATCTGCTTCCTGACTCATTGAACCGGTGTGGGATCACCTACCGTCAACTACCCAAGCTAGGCGGGTTGCGCAAGAAGTCGACAACGATTGAAGAAAATGCAAATGCGTACTGGGAGAATCGCAGCTTTCACAACTATGCGGATTACGCGTTTTCCCCGGCTTTTGCTGAGGGGCTAGGAGAGTTGATTACCGTAAGCAAAACGCACCAGTGCGTGATCATGTGCGCTGAAGCAGTATGGTGGCGCTGTCATCGGAGAATCGTCAGCGATTACTTACTGATCCGAGGAATCCCTGTGTTTCACATCATGGAGGAGGGCAAATCTAGCAAGGCTACCCTCACTCCGGCAGCGCGCCCTCAAGAGCTGAAGGTGCTGTACCCCCGCCCCGAGGGAAAAGTGGATATCAACAGTCCTACAACCTAGCCTCAAACCTTCAGCCATCAGTTTGTTCTTCAGGCGGCACCTGACCTTCGAGCCAATCTGGAGCTTCCATCTCCGGCTCTGGTACCGGCTCACCGGGGTTGTGCGGGATTGGGTCTACGTAGATGCCTACGCAGTGAGTCAGTCGTTAAAGGTCAGAAGTTCTGCATTGGCTTGCTTGACCAGGTGAACCCACTCTATATCGCTGATGATGCCAGAACGTTCCAGCTCCTCGGCACTGCGACAAGCGGAGTCATACTCGTCCTCCGCGAGGGCGCCATCCCTTAGAAAACGGTTACGCCATGCCTGAATTGCGGCAGCGCCATTGTTGCATTTCACGTATTGCTCTCCAGAGAAATGACCGGCTGTGAGGAAGAGGGAGGTCAAAAGTGGCGGGAGACTACACCATTCTCTAAGTGTGGGCATTCGAAGGCGATAATTGGTTGATGGCCACCAAACTGGCGCAGGAGTGTCCCGGTCGTTTAAACCAACACCCCCTGGTTGTTGAGGCGCCGGCGCTTTGAAAGCTTAGCTATCACGGCTTTAATCCAGCTGGAGTAGGTGGTTTCTAGCGCCTGTGGAAGGTGGGGTAATTACTGATCCATCTCAACCAATCCGGGGGGTACTTTAATGTCCAATCGGCAAGCCATGCACTGAGTCGCAGCCCGGATTCGGGACAAGGGCCATCTGCCTCTCAAGTTCGCTTGCAATGCGCCCTAGCCGGTCGATGTCGTCCTCGAACTGAGAAATTTTTTCCATTCACCGCCCAGCTTTGCCCTGGATTACGTTGTTAGCCCCTCAAGGGCTTCGCACCTCGCGAGCAGGTTTCTGCTCATTCGCAACTACTCTACCTCGACCTGCAGCCCATGCCATCGCTCGACTCATCGTTTCTCCAGGACGCTTGTCATATGCTTCCTCGTATCTCATCGCGCCTGTCGACTCATAGATACCTATAAAGAGTTGGGTGTCGCCGGTACGTGACAGGCGAACCTGGACGTCCAGAGAAGCTCCATCGTCAAGCAGTTCCTGATGCGTCCTGTGATGCAGGTTCGGATCTGCCCAGGCCCAGAATACTTCCCCCCGCTGTCGCATGACTTGCTCCTCAGAATATTCGTCAGGAAAGCGTAGCCCGCGTGAGGCGGTGCTGCTAGCTGAATAGTGCCAGGCGGTGTCTGTGAGAAAAGCGATGGTCTCACTTGATGCTTTCACATAATCCTACTAATACTAATGACTTACGGAGGGGGGAATGATCATGCAGACGCGCTTTGTAGTGGTTCCTGCTGTGCCACGGGAAAAGGAGCTTTTTCCAAGGCGCACCGGTTTTCCAACCGCACTAAGTGACGGCTATGATCTCTACGATACTCAAGAGAAAATTCGATTGAGCTTTAACTACTCCACGCGCGCTGAAGCGGAGTATGAGTGCGAGTACCGCAATAGGGCGCAAGATCTGAACGACGCAAACGTCGCTGGTAATGCGTAACGCTGGCGAGGGCTCGACCGTGCGGCTATCAAAGCCAAGGTTTGCCTCATTGACCCACCCGCCGCTAACGACCCAAAGCAAGCGTCTATTGAAGACAATTCTCGGTAAAAGAGTCGCTCCGCGGAAGCTTCGCTTTGATTGACCATGGCTGCTGGGGGCTATAGCAACGGTTTGATGTAGCTGATGTTGAGGTAAATTTCGGCAGGTGCCGAGGGGCGTATCCAAGATTTATTTAAGCTCGGCGGTCGTGGATCTGAGTAGCTCACCCAAATGTTCAAACGACCATCAGAACATCCCAACTCTTGTGAGGGCTGGAGTCGCATGCGCGGCTTAGTTGAAGACGTCCATGGTTCCGATCGCTATAGCCGCCATGAACATTACCAGCCACGTACCGCTGCACCACCTATGGACGCTCGCTGGTTGTCGCCGTAGTCCTCGGAAATCACCTAGCCTTCGCCTTTGTAGTATTCGGTACCCTGCCAACGAACACCACCGCCCACCTTCAATTGCGGCACGCACTGCAGGCGATAGCTAGTGAAGAGTTTCAGGATATCGCTAGGCACTTCGGTGTTCAGGCGGTCGCCGTCCGAGTCTTTGCTGACTGCATAGGTGTAGCTGGCCGAGACCAGCAATCCGGCAGATCACTCCATCAGCTTCTCAAATTAACCTACACCAAGTAAGCGACGTGCGGCTTCTAGCTTAAGGGGAAGGGAGCGGGTCTCCGCTGGCAGCGCCCTTACGACCTGTGAGGAGTGTCCAGAAGTGGAGGCACCAGCGCGGGTTGAGTTCTTGAGACCAATACGGCTCCATCTTGTTCTAGGGACTCTATTTCCCGACGAAGGCCGTCAATGAGGTCGGCTGCGGGTTTACCTGTTTGCTCGCTCAAAGTGAGGGTGACTAGCGTTAGAGGGCTCAGCTCCAGCCGCTGACTCACCTGCTCGAGCTTGTCTAACGTGATGCTTGATCGAGCACCCTCTAGCTTGGAGAGGAACGTCCGACTCGTATCGCCGAAATCCCGCTGCGAGATGTTTCGCTTGTTGCGCAGCGCCCGAAGCACGGTGGCGAATGACGACTTTAGTGACATGTGCGGCTCCTGCATCTGTGCTTATCGCCATTGATCAAGCGTAGACCTGTGCCGTTTAGAATCACGTCGCAAACCAAGGTGGCGGTGCTAAATGGTGGCGCAGCGCATCAGGTCGAGGTACTGTTGATGCATACAGTATATCGCGGCAAGATCTTCAAGAGAAAATTTGTACCCTGTCCAATGACGAGCGCTAGGACGAAGCCCGAGACCGCCGACTATCGCTTGCTTTCTTCTCACGGGAGGAGCTGTTGGAACAGCAGTGCCTTTTGCTAGAGAGCGAACTCGCCCTTCTGGGGCGGAACTGACGGCTTCCCGCGAGAAGATCGCCACCCTGGTTTTGATGGGGACGGGTATCAAGAAAGAGCTTAGGCTGGCTGAGGCAGAGTTGAACCAAGCGAGGTATCAGTTCCAGGTAAACAAAGCGGCTCATTGATGTAAGCGTACGGGGAATACGCCTTGCGCAAGTCAGCCCGTCATCCACTGATGTGGCAGTAGCTGCTCGATCTCACTAGCCTTCTGCGTCGGCAGCCGCATTAGTACATCCTTGAGATACGCATACGGATCATGCCCATTCATGCGCGCCGACTGGATCAGGCTCATGATCGCCGCTGCCCGCTTACCGCTGCGCAGCGATCCAGCAAATAGCCAGTTCGACCTACCAAGCGCCCACGGCCTTATCGTGTTTTCGCAGGCGTTGTTATCGATGGGCACAGCACCATCATCAAGGTAGCGCGTCAGCGCTACCCAGCGTTTCAAGCTGTAATCCAGAGCTTTGGCCGTGGCTGAGCCCTCGGGCACAAGTGCGCGTTGAGCGATCATCCACTCATGCAACTTTTCAGCGACGGGCACCGCCATTTCTCGGCGTAATCGACAGCGATCTTCATCGCTCATGTCCTTGGCCTGCCGTTCGACCTCATACAAGCCGCCGATGGAGTGCACCGCCTGTTCGGCCAACTGGCTTTTGTTCGCCACATGCAGGTCGAAAAACTTGCGCCGGGCATGGGCCATGCAGCCGATTTCGGTGATGCCCTGCTCGAAGCCAGCCTTGTAGCCTGCGAAGTCATCGCACACCAGCTTACCGTTCCAAGTGCCTAGGAAGTTGCGCGCATTTTCGCCTGCACGGCTGGGGCTGAAGTCGTAGACCACCGCTTTCAGTACCGAGAACGGTGTCGTGCAGTAGGCCCAGACATACGCTCGGTGCGTTTTCTTTTCGCCCGGGGCCAGCATCTGCACCGGTGTTTCATCGGCATGGAGGACTCGCTGGGCCAACACGGCTTCGCGCAGTGCATCTACCAGCGGTTGCAGTTGTACACCGGTTTGGCCGACCCACTGAGCCAGCGTCGAGCGCGGGATCGCCAGGCCGGCACGGCCGAAGATCTTTTCCTGCCGGTACAACGGAAGGTGGTCGGCGAACTTGGCCACCATCACGTGGGCCAACAAGCCGGCAGTGGGGATGCCCTTGTCGATCACCTGTGCCGGTACCGGCGCTTGAGTCAGTGTTTCGCATTGGCGGCAGGCCCACTTGCCACGTACATGTTGCTCAACCGTGAACACGCCGGGGGTGTAGTCCAGCTTCTCGCTGACGTCTTCGCCGATGCGTTGAAGTTGGCAGCCGCAGGAGCATTGAGTGTTCTCTGGCTCATGATGAATGACGGTACGAGGGAACTGCGGCGGCAGCGGCGCACGTTTAGGCTGTTGGCGTGGTTCGTCCGGTGCAGGGGCGGGACGAAGTGCTTTCAACTCGGCATCAATGGCTTCGAGATCGGTGCTGAGCAAGTCATCCAGCAAGCTGCCTTGCGCCGGGCTGATTTGCTCACTGCGCTTGGCAAACTTGTGGCGTTTGAGGACGGCAAATTCGTGAGAGAGCTGCTCGATGACGGTCTTGTCGCGACGGCTCTCTCGGCCCATGGTGTCGACCTTCGACAGCAACTGCGCAGCGAGTGCACGCAGTTGATCGGGCGTCATTTGGTCGAGATTGGGCGAGGAAGTCATGCCTTGGATTTTACCAAAGCAGCACACCTGCCACAGCTAAAAGAGCCGATTCAGAGCAACGTAATTACACCGTTAGCACCCACCCGCTGCCAGGAGGCCCAGCACCAGCGCTTGAAGTTGTTCGGCGTCGAGTTCAACTTCGTGGCCTCGATGAGTGCCAGGCCAGTGGAATTTGCCTTGGTTCAGGCGGCGCGCGGCCAGCCAGATGCCAACGCCATCATGTACGAGCACCTTCATGCGGTTAGCGCGGCGATTGGCGAACAGATAAGCGCAGTGCGGCTTCGCCGCACCGAACACCGCGACCACACGGGCTAATGCTGTGTCCGTACCGGCGCGCATGTCCATGGGCTCAGTGGCGAGCCAGATGGCGTCGATGCGGATCATTGGGAGAGGCTGCGGATGAAGCGTGCGCAGCCGTCCGGATCGAAGATCGGCCAGCTCACAGTGACTGTTCGCTGCCCCGAAGAAATCTCGATGCGGGCTACATCCTGATCCTGCCGAGCAGGCGTCGCCGCAGCGGTCTCAAGCTTAAACGGTACAAATGCAGGCAAGCCAGAAGCCTGCCGGTCACGATAGATAGGTATCCACTTGCGAACCAGATTAGCGTTGATGCCGTGCCGCAGCGCCACGCTGGCAATGGATACATCGGGGCTCAGGCATTCCTGGACAACTTGGGCCTTGAAGGGTTTGGGATAAGAGGTGCGCTGACGCATGGTGTTCCTTGAATTAAGGGCGATGGTGTCCACGTATTTTTAGGTGGACACCATCGCCCTTAATCTGGGGATTCTGAAGGTGTGTTCGGCAGACGCTTACTCATTGATGCCCACCTCTGACGTTATATAGCAGGCTGAGAGACAGGGGGAGACTAGGAATTGCGGGCAAAAGACAGCCCGCTGCTAGGCTGGCAAGGGAGCTTCTATCATACGTAGGGGTAGTTAACGTTCCGGCACTGCATGTGACAAGGACGTGAATAGTATCGGGCGAGGGCTATCGCATACCGCTGCGTGAACCCAGGCTGTGTAAGCCGAAACCAGGCATTGTGGGATGCTCGGCAAGGCCTGCTCAATTTCGGCCAACCTTGACGGATTGCCTACCAAGTCGGTGACCCAGGTTACAAATCTCAATCGGGATGCGGGGCACGGTGCTACCTGCTGCTCGAGCTCGTCCGCGATACGCGACACTCGCCCGATGCTGATGTCGAGTTGGGTTATCTGATCCATGCTTCCGCTCCTTGGGTGATAGCCCAAACATAACACGTCGAAATCGAGCGCCATCGAAGCGTGTCAAATCTCCGCGCTACATTCCCCATTGCGGCGTGGCGTCGCCTCATCTCGAACACTCTCTCCATCTGGGCGACGCATCGCCACTCCCAGCGAAAACGTACCTCGTTCCAGTGACTGATCTGTTCTCATCGCAGGCGCATTTCGTCCACACTACCTATGCAGCCGGGCTTTTTCAGAATACTGTATGCACATACAGTAAAAGGAGATGCCGCCATGACAGGCACCAATCTGCCGGTAATGTCGCTCCTAGAGTGGCGGCAGCTGCTTAACGACACCCAAGCACTGCTCCTCGCGCCGAAGAAACATCATAGGGAACTTTTACATCACGCATATGCACTACGTGATACGCATGCGGTAGATTCAGGAATCTTTGGCCGATATGTTGGAGCTCGCGGACGAAGCATTGATGTATGCCCACTCTGTCCAAGCTGACCACCAGTGGTAGGCTGAACACACGCCTTGGTGGCATGGCGTAGTGTCGGGATAGCCGTGGCGAAAGGGAGAAATCGTGAACAGAGATCTGAGTAAGGTGCTCATGCCCGACCACCCCATGTACACCGAGGCTGTGGAAGCACTCAAGCTGTACCACCAAGCCCAGGCTGAAGGGGTTATTGGAGCAGAGCTGGAACGCCTGCGGTTGATGGCTGAACATCATTTCCAGGCTGTCACCGACTATCAGCTACACGCCCTTGGTGGGCCCGCAGTGAAACGCCATTAACAGATGGCCTACATCCGGCCGATCCCCTGCATGCCAGGAGTGGGAAGTTGCCCTGCACGTGACCAGTGATTTTCATCGATGCTGTTCAACCGTTTGCATTCGACGTAACCAGCCACTTGCGTTCGATTTGACCAGCCGTCCACATGGCTAGAGGCGAAAGCGTAATTCACGATTGACCATTAACGCCCCATTGCGGACGCTCAAGAGTCGCTGCCTCTGCTATAGGCCTTATTTTGCATGACGAGCCAACCCTTGCTGCATCAGCAGCCACTTGCTTCTCCTACCGCAGGCGGAGCGCGCAGCCCATGGGTGGGCAGAGGCGTGAGGATGGAAGACCGGTAGGGCCGTACCCTGGCAGCGCCAGGGTACGGTACACGACAGCCGCTCCCCCGGAGGAGGCACGCCCAGGCCCCCTCCACAGGAAGCTGTTGCAGGCGGCTATTGGCTGGATCGGCTATTTATAGTGGCTGGTGTAGCTGTTGAAGGGCGATGTACATGGGCGCCAGTTGGATCGCTGATTTGGATGACGTTACCGTGCTGCCAGCCATCCGCATGGGGATCAGCCTCAGGAATACGAATGTCAGCCCGCTCAGCTCTGGTTTTCGCAGCATCCATACCAAGGCGCCGATTGCGCTGTTCGACCATCGCCGGGTCAGCCTGCCCATCTGCGGTAAAGCCCATCATCAACTGCGGCACACCCACAGGCAGCGCTTTGTCCTGATCGGTGTGCCAGGTGTGCCATGTCTTTCCATATGTATGCGCAAGTCGCTTCATCAGAGCATGTTCAGCTGGTGCAGGAATACCTGGGGCGATTAGTTGCCCAGAAGAGACCTCGTAGCCATGGCTGTGCCACATGGCCTGCTCTTTGGCTGGTAACCCGGCAAAAAGCTTCTCGTCGATGATGTACTCGACGCCCATGATCTTCGCATCCTTTGTGTTGCCGTCGAAGATGACGCACTGGATGACATCCTCATTCATGATGGAGCAGAAGTGATGCGCCTCCATCTGAACACCGGGATGCCCATTATAGAAATGAAAGCCATCTAGGTAGGCATTGATGGCCTCAATGGGCGGCTTGGACTGTAGCGCCGCTGCACCGGCTTCAAGCAGCTGGGTTGTGGCTGATACAGGTCTGCCGGGTGTCTCTACAGGCGACTTTGTTTCGTGAGCGGAACAAGCCCACAGTAGGGTGCAGGCGAGGGGAAGGGACATCGATTGGATCAACTGTCGCATGAGCGTACCTCTAGGTATTGTTCCTAGAAGACAACCTAGGTCTTAGAAGCGGACACCCCACAGGACGAATGGCCGGGTTTCGAAGAGGAATTGCGGGCAAAAGAAAGCCCGCTGCTAGGCGGGCAAGGTCTATCACACGTAGGGATGGCTTCAGGTTCTCTCAAGCACCGTGAAAATTGAGTGAAAGAAAAGTGCTCACGATGTGATGGCTGTAAGCGTCCGGCGATCCCATCTCGAGAGTCGAGGGGCGCCGGACGCTTAGGCGTGTGAGTGCTTCGAAGCACGGTTGCGCTCAGGCTTGGTCGCGCCTCATTTCCGCCCATTCTATCAATGCCTGTATTGAGGGCCCGAGTGCGTGGCCGATATCCGTGAGCTGGTACTCCACTTTAGGAGGCACCTGCGGGTACACCGTCCGCAACACGATGCCGTCCCTTTCTAGCTGCTTGAGCTGTTGAATCAGCATCTTCTGATTGATCCCTTCGATTAGCTTCTCTATATCCGAGAACCGAAGTGCCCCCTTCGCCGCGAAAAGCTGGCACAGGATGATGATCTTCCACTTCCCCTCCAACACGCGAAGGGTCTCGGTAGTTGCCTCAGCCCAATTCCGGCGGTTTTGCGGATCACTGCAATTCCAGTCTCGTTCCATTTCTTTCTCAATGGTGAGTTACCCACCTTTTGGTAGGTACTTACCATTATTACATCAGGGCTTTAGAATCGGTTCAAGACACAAGATTATGAGGCTTTGGGTATGAAAATTGGCATCATTGGGACTGGTAACATCGGCGCCACCATCGCTCGTAAGCTTAAAGCTGCCGGTCATGATATCCGCGTCGCGAATTCGAAAGGCGTCAACGGCGTGCGCGCATTTGCCGAAGAGATAGGCGCCGAACCTGTTGATGTTAGGGGCGCGGTTAACGGCGTCGATTTGGTCGTGCTGTCCATACCGCTGCCTGCTTTGAGTGCCCTTCCTTCTGATCTGTTCAGCTCCGTACCTGACGGCGTCCCAGTGGTGGACACCAGCAATTACTATCCTGTGTTGCGTGACCCCCGCATTGCAGAACTTGATGACGGAATGACTGAAAGCGTCTGGGTTGCCAAACAGATTGGACGGCCTGTGATCAAGGGCTTCAACAACGTGCTGGCTTATACATTGGCAGAGCTAGGCCTTCCGAAGGGTAGTCCAGGACGCTTGGCAGCAGCTGTGGCAGGTGACGATCCCAAAGCGAAAGAAACAGTAATGTCTCTGGTGAGTGAAGCTGGCTTCGACCCGGTCGATGGAGGTTCACTTGAGGAGTCCTGGAGGCAACAACCATCCACGCCAAGTTACTGCTGCGACTATGACGCGGCGACTATGCGGAAAGCGCTTTCGATGGCTGTTAAAGGGCAGGCAGCAGCGAAGCGAGATGAGTTGCCCAAGCACTTTGCAAAGCTCGGGGCCAACGCCAGTCATGGCGAGGTTGTAGCCATGAACCGCTCGTTCAACCCTCTGGATTGATGCCTTCAGGCAACGAGAGCGATCTCAGGCAACACGGGCTCCTGGAATGAAGGATGAGTCCAGTTATGGGGCAAAAGTAGATCAATCCCGTTCACCCGGTGCGTTGGCAGGCGAGTAAGTACGTCCTTCAGGTAAGCATACGGATCATGCCCGTTGAGCCGGGCCGACTGTATGCATCGACGGCGTTGGGAAGATGTTTGAACGCTTGCCGTCGACTTACTCTGAGAAAGATGAGGAGGGGCTGCGAGACCATATGCTCGTGAGTTTGGAGGCTGCGGTTAATGGCGTCGTTACTGGCGAAACCTTCAATAAGCGCGGCAAAACTGACATTCTTGTAAGGAATGAAGGAAATACTTGTTTCGTTGGGGAGTGTAAATTCTGGACAGGCCCGTCCGGTTTTGAAAGTGCGATCAATTAACTTCTTTCGTATTTGTCGTGGAGAGACACCAGCACAGCTTTGATAATCTTTGTCAGGAACAAAGATTTCACCGCTGTCATCCAAAAGGCCGATGAGGCCATGCAGGCACATAAATGTTTCAATTCAAAACTGAATCAGCCCACTGAAACGTGGATAGATTACGAGTTTATTCATCCTGATGATCCTTTGCGTAAAATCAAAATGGCGTTAATGCTCTATCATCTTGTTGATATCTAATGGGGCAGTTTAATTAGCTGCTTAGAGTGAATCAACGGCAGCTTCGAGCAATAATAAATTTTGCATGGATATCACCTTGTTCGCGGTGATTAGACAAATGATAGGTGCGGAAGTTTAATCGGTACTTGCCAAAATAGATGACTGTGATTTTGATGGTGTGGATCGCCCCTGGTTTCGTAGACACCTCCAAGCCTCATAGTGAGGCCCAAGTAGAAGGTGCCAGGAGTCGTCAGCGTTACCCCGAAGAATTCAAGACCTATGGGCTTCCAACTTGATGGCCAGCTGAGCTTTTGGGAATCTCGATTCGACTCCTCGTCATTCAAGTACCTAGGCGGCCCCTGCCCAGTCCAGCAGCTCCTCCAGCCCAGCCTTTTTCACTTCCTGCTCCATGTCATAGCTTTCAAAGATCTCTCCACCCATCAACGTAACCAGGTGCTCACAAAGCCGGTAATGGTGGTGCTTCTGGTCGAGGCTCTGCCATTCGCTCATGAAGTCGCGGGGCAAGGGAGAGCTCGTCGAAACCGACTGCGGAATGAAGAACGGGCAGAACATCTCGCTGGTCACATCGAACCCATCGTCGCTCGCGGTCTTGGCGAAGTCTATGCACATTAGGCTGGGCCGATGAAGAAGCTGAACTGGGGCTTTCAGCACGTCGCTTTCGATAAGCTTCTGAGTGCCCCAGTTGTCAAAGCTGCTGGCGAACTCGCCGGGCACCACATACACATCAGGCAAAAACCGAGCGAGGAAACCTTTCGGATCCGGTTTCAACGGTTCCTTGCCTTCTGCTTCGAAAAAGGAGTCTTGGGCGATGCTGTTGCAGACATCGACGATCACCACCTCACCCTCCGCTGGCTCATAGAACTATCCATCCATTTCGCCAGGTGCACTGAGATGTCCAGCAACCTTGAACTTTTAGCTAGTCAGCAGTCACCAACAGAAACACCACCTGGGATTGTGCCTGCCAACGTGGAGCGGGCGATGGCCACGAGTTTCGGCACCGCTATAACGGGCTTTCTCTGCTGTGCGATTTACGATGTGGCAATCAATTGCCTGGTTGGAATCGTTTATCGCGATTGTCGCGGGCGATTCCATGATGGGTCAACAATCCGAGCATCTCCGTTACGCGAGCATATCGAGTATGGTGCGTACTATCTATTTCATACAGTGAACGGTAGCACTTATGTAGTGTGTGATTGGTCGCCGGACGGTGGTAGTGCTGAGCTCACGGGCGCCCTTCACTGAGCCCCACATACCGAAATGAAGCGATTGAATATGTAGCTCAAAAAACGAATTAGGTAGGGAAAGTGGAATCAGCGTTGGTAGCAGACCTTCTATCCGAAAACGGTCGTCCATTGGAAGGGGACGGCCAATCAGATGAGCTTATCGTGGAAACAGCATGGGCAAATAACCAGGGTCGACCATTTTATGTTGTAAGAGACTGGCTTCTTCTCGATGTCCTTTTGCCTAGTGATGTAAGGAGGCTTTTGAGCAAAGAAGTGATGGCCTTGCTCTGCGCTCCTGGGTTATCGAATGTATTGACTCGATGAGGCTTTGGCCTTCTTGAGTTCGACAGTGACTTCATACCCCATGGCATCTTTTCTTTGTCGGCGGCTTCAGGCCAGCGACCTAGATTGACATTGTAGCCAATACGGACGGGGTCGATATTGGCCCCGGCCCAAGTCCATCGTTCTTTTACTACCCACGTATCATTTGGGGCAACCGCACACCACTCAACTCCAGGTTTGTTATCTTCGATAACTACAGAGTGCAGTTCAATCTCAGGCAAAGCGCCCGGAATAATTTGGCGATTGTAGAAGTCATCTTGGGTGAGCTTTTGACCCTCTGTAACTACCTCGAACGCGCGGAGGATTGTATTTTTTCCTGAATTGTTAGCGCCGACAAGAACTACAATTTTGTCAATGTCAACTGCAATCCCCTCAGGGCCAATACACCCGAAATTCTTGATTAGCAGTTTAGTTATTTTTGGAATCGACATTTCCCTATCTCACTCATGCTCATAATTGTGTTTGGGCCGAATGCATGTCTGGCCCTTCGAGCGTAGCTTGAGAGGGGTGGTGGCACAATGCCTTTGAGTGTAACAAAGCATATGCTTTGGTAGCAGGGGAAGAGGTGTTCATTAATCCGTGCGCGAGGTCGCGCTCACAGTTTCGCATTGCACTTGGCGGGCGTAGTATTGGTACTGGCTGTCAAGTGGGCTACGCAGGTCACTCTGATTTCACTGTCCGCCTTTCATTCGCCTTGCGGCGAAAAACAAACCAATCCCCAGAACTCCTGTAAGAGCGCCTATGAAACCAGTCGAAGTCCATCCAAGCCCAGCTGTAATCGCCATACCTCCCAGCCAAGGGCCGAGCGCGTTCGCCAGATTGAATGCGGCATGACTGGAGGCCGCAGCCAAGCTTGGAGCCTCATGAGCGATATCCATCAGCCTAATCTGTATCGGAGCTGCCAAGGCAATCATGGTGCCGATCAGGCCTATGCTGAGCACCACGCCAGCAAGCGTAGATACCAGAAGTGGGAAGAGCGCGAGCACTACGATCGACCACGCTAGGATAAAGCCAACTGCGCGAAAACCCATCGAGTCGAATAGCTTTCCTCCGGCTGTGTTTCCGATAATTCCGCCGATGCCGAACACGGCCAAGCCAACCGGAATCCATTCGGGCGAGGTTCTGGTGACCTCGATCATTGTCGGCGCCAGGTAGCTGGAGACACAGAACATCCCAGAGAACCCGATAGCGGCGATGAGCAGCGCCATCCAGACCTGAGGGTGCGTGAACGCCTTAAGCTCTTTCCGAGGGTTGCCACGAGCCTCGTCGCGTTTGAGTGGCAAGTACCACCAGACGAGAGCGATGCAGAATAGCGCGATCAAACCCACCATAACGAAGGCTGATCGCCATCCGTAGAACTGCCCCAGGTAGGTTGCAATGGGGTTGCCTAGAAGCATGGCCAGGGTGAGGCCTGAAAACACCCGAGCGACCGCGCTGGCCCGTTGGTTCATCGGTACCATGTTGGATACGACGACCGACGCGATACCGAAGAACGCCCCATGGGGCAGGCCGCTAATAAATCGGTAAGCCACCAGCTCTAAGTAAGACGGAGCGAAGGCCGTAGCCATATTGCCGATTGCGTACATAGCCATGAGGAGGAGAAGCATGTGCTTGCGCAGGAGCTTTGAGCCCAAGATGGACAGGAGAGGGGCTCCCACCATCACCCCGAGCGCGTAGGAGCTGATCGCATGGCCAACCTCTGGCTCGGTCAAGCTGAGGTTCTGAGCCATTTCTGGCATCAACCCCATAATCGTGAATTCGCCGGTGCCAATCGCGAAGCTACCTACAGCCAACGCCGCTTGCAGTTTGATCAAGGCGCCTTTTGTCGGCACAAGCGGCAATGCTTCCTGGGCGGTCATTTATTTTCTTATCCACTAATCGACGCAATGGGGTGCCTGTTGCCAGGTGGGCAAAGGCATCAGTTACTCACAGTTCATGCTGATCCAAGCAGGCGGCATGTGCTGTCGCCTGCTGGCCGGGTTGGTTAGTACACCATCTGCCGTGGCTTGCCGCTTTCCTTGATGATCAGGTCATCCCTGCGTTTCAGGGTTGAGGTCAGCTTGGTGCCGAGGCCGGCAGCGGTCGGGGCTAGGGCTGCGCCGTGCTGGATGACCGGCAGTTCAGTGACCAGGTCGCGGTACCACGTTGCCAGGGTTGCGCGAACGACCTCTTGGAAGATGGCTGTAGGAGCGTGCACCGCCAGGTGCAGCCCGGCCATCAATGTAACCGGCCCTGTGCAGTCGTGAGGCGCGAGCGGTTTGGCGTGGATCTGAGCCAGCGTGGCGATCTTGCGACCTTCGCTGATGCCGCCACACCAAGCGAGGTCAAGCATGACGATGTCGATCGCATCTGCGGCCAGCAGGTCATTGTATTGCTTGGCGCTCCCCAAGGTTTCACTGCCGCAAATTGGCACCCTGGTACGACGGCGAAGGTCAGCCAGGGCTTGGGCGTTGTCCATTTTGTTGAGTGGATCTTCCACCCAATAGACGTTGTACTCTTCCAGAGCTTGGCAGATGCGCGTCGCTGCATGGGTGCCGAACAAACTGTGGAGTTCGCACATGACTTCGATGCGGTCGCCAACCGCTTGGCGGATCTTACGGAAAGGCTCAAGGCCCTGCTTGAGTTGATCCAGAGTCAAGAGCTGGCCATTGCTGGCTGGAGCAAACACATCGAATGGCCAAATTTTCATGGCTCGATAGCCTTCCTCCACCAGGCTTTCCGCCAAAGCTCCGGCGTCGCGCATAAACGCGATCTGGTCATCGTAGGGGCCGGAGCTGAGGTCGCCGGAGCCGATGTCCCTGCGCACGCTGCCGGCAGTATTAAAGCGATAGCCGGCACAGGTGTTGTAGACAGGGATGCTGTCTCGTACACGGCCACCCAACAGGGCGTGAATTGGCTTGTTCAGGCGCTGTCCTGACAGATCCCACAGGGCAATGTCTACGGCGCTCGCAGCCCTAACTTCAGCACTGCTGCTGTTGTATCCCAGGTACGGCGTCATCAACTGGTAGGAGATGGCCTCAATCTGCTCTGAGTCCTTACCAATGAGAAGAGGAGCGTATTGGTCGTGAAGGACAGCTTCAACGGCTGCAGCTCCACGGAAGGACTCACCCAGCCCGACAAGGCCGTCTGCTGTTTCGATCTCGACCCAGATCAGATTTGGGTGCTCTTTGATTCGTAGGGTGCGTACTGCGGTGATTTGGGACATAGACGTGCCTGTGTGATTTGTTGTGGTATGGACGTCAGGGGGAGTCGTCTGGCTGTGTCGACCTGTCGAATCTGTGTAAACCTGTTGTGGCTGATTCTCGGGATGCCGCTGATTACCCACCGAATGAGTGACTTGAGTTGCTAGCCCACCGCCTGCGTGGGGGGGCAGTTTGCGCCTCTGACTGCGCTGTTATCGACTCAGGAAGCATCTGGATAACTGCTTTAAACGAGTATTGACAGCTATTCGCAATCTGTCAAAACATGTAATAATCTATTCTGGCAGCTGGTGTCAAGGCGGCCTAGCTGCCAGAATGAAGGCAGGGCGCCCCCAAGGTCAGTTTCCCAAGGCCGTTATTGCTGTCATTGGATGCACCTAGCTGTCTTTTGATGTCTCAATCCGTAACATCCTCTTCGGATGTCACCTTTCTGACACCGGGATCCTTATTTGAATGACAGGTATGAACCAGGACGAACAACTTCCTTCCCTAAGTAGTCAGGCGTACACAAGGCTGCTAGGGATGCTGACCAATGGCGAGTTTGCGCCCGCCGAACGCCTTCCAAGCGAAGAGAAGCTCGCACGACAGATCGGAGTCTCGAGGCCGGTCTTACGACAGGCTTTGGACAAGCTTCGTAGCGAGGAGAAAATCTATTCGCGCAAGGGCTCAGGGCATTACGTGAGTGCTCCATCAGTGGAGTCAGCGCCTGCGGCGGTCTACGGAGCATTAGCGAGCATCGCTGACGTTCGCGACTTTCTGAAGTTTCGAATGAACATCGAGATCGAGTCGGCAGCACTCGCTGCTGAATCAACCGATGAAGAGGCCATCGCTCAGATTTCCTTAGCTCATGAAAAAATGAGTGAAGCACTCGCGAACCGGCTCTCTGGCATAGAGGAAGACCTGGCATTCCACATTGCCATCGCACGTGCGAGCGGCAACCGCTTCTATGCTCAAACGATGGATTCAGTTGCCAGCCAAATGCGGTTCAGCATCCGGCTGATTCGAGATCTGTCTATCAAGCCAACTGTTGCTCGCACATCCCAGGTGCTTGACGAGCACCGGGAGATCGAGGCGGCCATTCGCGAACGTGACCCGCAACGGGCTCGACGAGCCATGGAAGCACACCTCTCTGGAGGCATACGGCGCCTGTTTGGGGCAGATTGAGGCATCACACTCTGCCCTAGGATTCTGAATTGCGGCGCCGGAGAGCGCCGCAGGAATCAGGTCAGAAAGAAGCCTGGATTTTCAGGCCGGCGACCACTGCATCATCCACTTGATGGATGCCTCCAGGGCTCTTGACGTACTGCAGGTTCGGTCGCAGCGTCAGCCAATTGGTAGCCTTGTACCCGTAGTAAAGCTCGGCGTTGTACTCCGTCCGACGAAGAGGGTTGAACGCAGGGTTGTCATAGTCACTCACGCCGTTCAGCGCATTGAGCTCTTCTGCGCGCTTCCTTACGTCATCGTTGACGTGAATCCTGTTTATGCCCAAGCCAATATCATCTTTGGGTCGAGCGTCGAAAGGCCCTTTGTACACAATGCCGATTTGCTGGGAGTTGTCGATCAAGCTTGCAGCTTTGTCGTGGATGGTAGCGCTGGCGAACAGCGTCAAGCCTCGACTTGCGTCGCTGCTATCAGCGGTGAGCTGCTGCTGGAACGAGAGCCAGGCTGAGTGCTTGCTGGAATGACGCTTGAAGTCGTTGCCGGTCAAGGCCTGGGACTGCCCGTTAACATCCTCGTAAATGTCATTCGCCTTGGCGGTGCTGTAGAAATAGCCAAGCCGGTATTCACCAGGTAGACCATTCACCTTCGGCGACCAGACTAGCTCGGCGGGTATGATCGCGCCTTTAGTGCCGCTACCGCTCAGCTTGAATCCATTGCCCGTTTCCAGGTACGAAGGATTCTGCTCGAATGCGCCAACCTGGAGGAAAAGGTCAGGCATGAAGTTGTATTTGACGGTCATACCCCACTGGCTGACGGGCCAGTTGAACCATACGTCGCCAGCCCAGTTGGCAACCTGCGGGCCGCAAAGTGCCAAGTTCATGAAGTCGCATGGCGCAACGCCGAAGTCTTCACCGATCCCGTAGCGACCGAACTTCACGCTCAGCGACTTATCGAAGTATTGCTGCTTGAACCACATCTGGGTGAGGCGCCAGGTTTGGCCCCGTCCATAGACTTCTTGCACTGCGCTCAGCTGGCCTGCGCGCGGGTCGCCGATCCGGTCAGCAGAAAGGCTGCGGCCACTTCGTTCGGTCACTGTGAGTTTGAATTCCGCATCCGACCATCCCAGGATTTTTTCGAGATCGAGGTGCATGCCGAAGGCAAATTGATCGCTGTAGCGGGCCGTAGTGCTTTTGTCGTAGCCACCCTGGATATTGCTGGCCGCTTCGCCCGCGTAGTCAATGGTGAAGTCGTACCCTTTCTCGATGAGGTCGGTACGGGTACCTCCCCAGTCGCCGGACATCCAGGGCGAAGTGGCAGAAAATGCATCATGCGCATGGGTTTGTGTGGTCACTGCCATTGCGATGAGCGTGAGAGAGCCCAGTGATCCAACGAGTTTGTGTTGGCCCATCCCTAATTCCTCTTTGTTGTTTTATTGTTAACTTTGAAGTTTGTTTTATTAGCGATTAGATAAAATGCGCCCGCGACGCTAAAACAGGATGCTTGGCATCCTGTATTAGTGTTGGTTTACTTACTTGTTTTAAGGTGCTTCAGGCAGTGCATAGGCGATTACGTAATCGCCACGGTCAGCGTTTGTACCGGTACGGGTGGCGCCACCTGCTACCACTACTACGTATTGTCGACCGTCCTTGCCCATGTACGTCATTGGGGCACCCTGGCCGCCTACTGGCAGGCGCGAGCGCCACAGCTCTTCACCGGTATCGTTGTCCAGCGCGCGAATGTAGTAATCCAGCGAGCCGTGGAAGAAGGTCAGGCCGCCCTTGGTGACGGTTGGGCCGCCCAGGGTTGGCATGCCTACTGGAATGTGAAGGCCAGAGATGACGCCGTCTTTGGGCAGGAAGCTATTGCGGATACGTGCGTCTTCCAAGGTGCCCATTGGTACCTGCCATTTGGTCTTGCCAGTGCGCAGGTCGATTGCGGTCATCGAACCGAACGGCGGCTTGAAGCATGGTGTTCCGAGTGGGGACAGGAACATCGAGCGCTCAACGCCCCACGGAGTACCCAGTTGTTGCGAGTATTCGCCCTCTGCGGAGGAGACCAGACCCGCTTTGGTAGCGTCCTCGCGTTTCATGAAGCGAGCCCACATGGCCATGCGGATGTCGTTCACGATCAAGGTGCCAGTGGATGGATCCAAGGCGCCGCCGCCCCAGTTCATGCCGCCGTAGTAGCCTGGCCAGATCAAGGTGCGCTGCTTGTCAGAGAGCGGAGTGAATGGGCCTTCCCAACGCATTTTCTTGAACTGGATCCGGCAGTACAGCTGGTCGAAAATCGACGCGCCCCACATGTCCGATTCTTTCAGTGGAGCGGCGCCAATCGACAGCGCAGAGAATGGCTGCGTTGGAGCAGGCTTCATGCCCGGCATGGCGTCGGTTGGAACTGGACGCTGTTCAACCGGGAAGACCGGAGTACCGTCCCGGCGATCCAGAACAAAGATCTCGCCACGCTTGGTCATCTGGATGACTACTGGGGTGACAGAACCGTCCGGTTTCGGCAGGTCGTACAAGATTGGTTGAGTCGAGACGTCATAGTCGAACATGTCGCGGTTAGTGGTGCGGAAATGCCACTTGTCCACGCCAGTCTTTACGTCGATCGCGACGATCGAGTCGTTATACTCATCCGAATAGTCGTGGCGATTACCGTTGAAGAAGTCGGGGGTTTGGTTTCCGGTGGGAATGTAAACCAGGCCGAGTTCTGGGTCATATGCAGCTGTGCCCCAGAAGTTCGGAGACTCCGGTGCATAGACTTCGCCTTCTGGGAGCGGGGTGCCGCGTTTAGGGTTGGCTGGATCCCATGCCCAGGTGATTGCACCCGTGCGCACGTTGTACGCACGGACGACGCCAGAGGGCTGGCCAACGTTGTCGTTGTCACCGATCAAACCACCGACAACTACAACGTCGCCGGCAACGGTTGGCGCCGAAGTTGGGAAGTAAGTGCCTGGTGCGCGTGGGCCCAAGCCCTTGTAGAGGTTTACGCTGCCGTTCTCGCCAAAGTTCGGGCAGACCTCGCCGGTTTTCGAGTCGAGGGTAAACAGGCGAGCATCGATGGTCGTAAGAACGATACGTGCCTGGCAAGCTTCTTCCGGGTTGGCTGTCGGCGTCTCTGTGTAGGCTACACCACGGCAGCGCTGCCAGCCCTTGCCGCCGTCACCTTCACCTTGGCCGGTGGCCATCTTTGGGTCGAATCTCCAGAGCTCTTTACCGGATTCTGGATTGAGCGCGATGACCTTGCTGAATGGCGTGCAAAGATACAGTGTGTCGTCAACTTTCAAAGGAGTGACCTGGTACTCGGCGCCATTGAGCGCCAAGTCGCCAGTGCGGTAAGTCCAGGCTTCCTTGAGTTCGGTAACGTTCTTCTTGTTGATCTGAGTGAACTGGGCATAGCGATGGCCGCTCTGGTTGCGAGCCCAGGAGACCCAATCATCGCCGTCAGCTTCGCCAGCAGTAGGGTTGATCACTTCGGCGGGAACATCGCTTTGAGCGACGACCTCGGGGTGCGGACGGAACATGCCTACAAACACGCCCATGAGAGCTACCGCCAGGGATATGGCTAAACCGGCAGCTGCTTTATTGGGCAGTGCTGGGCGGTTACCGCCACGAAGAAGCAGTGGGGAAACGGCTGCGGTGACAATGGCCACCACCAGGAACACGATGACGCGCGGCACTACCTGCCAGAAATCTGCGCCGACTTCCCAGAAAGCCCAGATCAGGCTTACCAGCAGCAGGGTCAGGACGATAACCAGTCCAAGTGCCTGTTTTTTGATGACTGCATAACCTGCTGCCGCCCAAGCCAGGCCGGCCAGCAGATAGAACCAAGATCCTCCTAGGGAGATGAGATAGCCGCCGCCTGCGGCAAGGGCAATGCCGAGCAGTAAAAAGACACTGCCGAGCACGGCAGTTATCCAATTCCGATTTCTTATCATTGGTAGTGAACCTCTGGTGATGCGTCCTAGTGATGCGGACATCTTAGGGATGTCCTTGATGCAAAATGATTATGGTGCGTCATTTTGCCTCATGGTATCTGTGTAAATGAGTCATTTCTATTTGTAAGATGCCTCATTATGAGGCGTTTCAATTTTCCAAAAGCTCGGCTAATCTCTTGTAAACCGTGATGTGGGGGGCTGACATGAAAGGCAGACCAAGCGTTAAGCGATTGATGGAATTGACGAATCTTAGTCGTGCAACCATTGATCGAGCGTTGAATAACCGTCCTGGCGTTCATCCGCGAACCATCAAAGCTGTTGATGCAGCGATCAAGGAGCTTGAGGCGGCGAAAATGAGGCATTACAGCTTCAAACTCATCGCCCAGGCTGGGGGCGCGTTCACTGACTCCCTTATTGATTGCGCCAGGAGCCTTGAGGCAGAGCTCGCGCGATCAAAAATAAAAATAGATGTAGTTGCTTGTGTCGGATTCGACGATGAGCAAGTTGCTGCCTCCATTCGCAAGGCAGCAAGAACTGCCGATGGGATTGGCATCATCAGCAGAAATAGCTCATCAATTCATGAAGTCCTTCGAGACTGCATAGCCAAAGATCTGTCTGTTGTTTCATTGGTCACCGACCTGAATGCAGACGTAAGGCATGCCTATATAGGAATAAACAACAGAGCGGCAGGCCAGAGCGCAGCATTTTTGATTGGTCGACACCTGGAAGCCTATGACGCTCCGAATGTCGCTGTCGTGGTCGCTAACTATTCCTACTCGAACCATGAAGACTGCGAAATAGGTTTCAGATCATTGATGCGGCACCAGTTTCCAAAGGTCAATGTCCTTGAAGTTGTCAGCGGTGGTGATACCGATGACGGTACATACACAGAGACGATGAAGCTGATTCAGAAGCATGGTGCCTTGGACGGCATTTACAACGCTGCAGG
Source organism: Pseudomonas sp. BP8 (assembly GCF_017875955.1). GTDB lineage: Bacteria > Pseudomonadota > Gammaproteobacteria > Pseudomonadales > Pseudomonadaceae > Aquipseudomonas. Next base: position 3,548,104 of record NZ_JAGINK010000001.1, read on the forward strand.
GGGTAACAAAGGCCTGGCAGATGCGTTGAAAAAGCATGGGCTAGACGGCAAGACAATATTTGTTGCTCATGAGATAAACTCAGTTACCGAACCGTTAATAAAGTCTGGTGTTATTGACTACACGCTGACCAAAGATAGGCAGAAAATGCTGCGAATGATGGCGCACATTCTCAAGGATATTGTTGAGGGTCAAAAAATTCCCGATCAAAATATCCTCCCCATCGAAATGTACTCTCGGTTTTCTTTGGGTTAAGTCCTGGTGTGGCAGAGATGTTAAGATCCGAGGTTGCTCTCGCGAAATGCCCATAACGTAAGAGCAACCTGGATTGGTTCCGTCAGTTAAAGGTTTTTCTGTCTGGCCATGTTCTCCTCTTCAATGGCTTCAAGGCTTTTCCCGCGTGTTTCAGGCAAGCACACCTGAATAAACAGTGCCCCGAATAAGCAGGTCACTGTGAATAGGAAGAATGTTCCGAAATCCATCGCGTGCACCACCGACGGGAACACGAGAGATACGATGGAGTTGGTCAGCCAGAGCACGGCCACGCTCAAACCGATCATCAGGCCACGAACGTTCAGTGGGAAGATCTCTGAAAGAACGACCCAGGAGACCAGAGCTAATGTGCCTTGTACGACTAAGACGAAACCGACGATACCTACCGTGAGCAGGTACGGCCGCAGTGGGTTTTCAAACGGAACGAGGATGCCGATAGTGCCGATCAGCGCGTGCAGCAAAGCAACTGCCAAGAAGCCGTAGGTGAGCATCTTTCGACGATCGACTTTGTTCACAACGCTCAGGCCAATTAACATGCCACCAGTACCCGCCAGGCCGTTCAGGACGTTGAATGCCAACGCACTGTTGCGGCTGAAACCGGCTTGCTCGAGGATCTGAGTGCCGTAGTACATCACCGAGTTCATGCCTGTCAGTTGCTGGAAAGCGGCCAAGCCGATACCGACCAGCAGCAGTCTGAACAGCCAGGGTTCATTCAAAATGTCCGACCAAGTGCCGCGCACTTTGCGTTCCTCCATCTTGGCAAGGCGATCCACTTCGGCCATTTCAGCTTCAGCTCGCTCGGCCGATCGGACTGTCTTGAGTACAGCCAGAGCCTCATCATTCCTACCTTTGGAGATAAGCCAGCGTGGACTCTCCGGCATGGTCAACATCCCCAAGAACAGCACTGCAGCGGGGGCCAAAGCAATCGAAAGCATCAGACGCCAAACTTCCGGGTTGTCTGCCCACAGGTTGCCGATGATTGCATTTAATAGAAAGGCGAGGAACTGTCCGCTCACGATCATCACATCGTTACATCCGATGGTACTACCTCGTCGCTCGAAAGGGGCGACCTCTGAAAGATAGACTGGAACTGTAACCGAGGCTCCCCCTACTGCCAGGCCCAAAATGAATCGGAAGAAAATCAGAGCGTGGTAGGACGGAGAGAGCACACAGCCCAATGTGCTCACGAGGAACATTAGGGCCAGCACCAAGATCATCTTCCGGCGGCCAATTCGATCAGAAATTGAACCGGCAATTAACGCTCCCAGGGTTGCGCCTGTTAACAAGGAGAAAGCAATGCTCCCTTGCTGGAAGGTGGTCAGGCCGAAGTAATCGGTGATGAACGACAGAGAGCCATTGAGTACGCCTGTGTCATAACCAAACAGTAATCCACCAAAAGTGGCTACTACTGCGATCATCGTCAGTCGGCGGTTGTGAGCTCCATCTTGCAAGGGCGGGAGGTGGACATTGGATAACGATGCCGGTTGTATGCTGACATGGGCCATGTTGGATTTCTCCTGCTATTGTTATTAATTACTATTTAATGGCGCACTAGAGATTTTGATAAGGCGATAGAGCCGCTTGATGCGTGTGTCCAGGTTCACTCCGGATAAGCGCCGTTCACATTTTGGTCGTAATCAATCATGGCCCCCGTCATGACACCAGCTTCATTGCTGAGCATGTAACTCGCTAAGTGAGCAAGCTGGTGAGGTTTGCAGAGTTGCTTCATTGGTTGAGTTGCCTCCGCGCGCTCGAGCCAGCCGTCTGTGGCACCATGGAAGCGGCGTTGAGTGGCATCTTCACCCGGCGTATCCATCCAGCCAGGCGAAATGGAATTGCACCGAATCTGATCGAAGCGATATGCGTTTGCGACGTTCTTAGTAAGCGTTGCCAAGGCACCTTTGGATGCTGAATAGGCCGCCAAGTAAGACTGGCCGCAGTGTGCACAAAGAGAAACGATGTTTACGATCGAGCCGCCGCCACCCTTCGCGAGGCGATGTTTAACGAAAGCCTGCATGATGAAGAATGGAGCGCGGGCGTTAACGCCCATGAGGTGCTCCCACGTCTCCTCCGTAGTCTCCACCAGGGAGCCGCGAGCACCAGATCCTGCAGCGTTCACCAGAACGTTGACGTTACCGAAGGTATTGACTGCCACTTCAACCAGGTTCAAGCAGGACTGGACATTCTGCAGGTCGGCGGCAACGAAGACGACCTCGCAGCCGCGTTCTTCAAAATCGGCAAACGTAGTTGCGTTCTTATCGCGATCTAAGCCCGCGATAACCAGCTTACGGCATCCTTCATTGACCAGCTGGTTGGCGATTGCACGCCCGACGCCTTGAGCGCCACCAGTGATAATCGCTACTGAATCTTTATGTCGCTCATTGAGACCAGACATTCTTCGCTCCTGATGTGTTCTTGCCAAAGCGTTTTCATGAGCTACCAAGTCGCACCGCGTGCGACCGGTCGACATGCGCTTTATGTCGTAAAATAAGACTTGCTGGCTAACAGGCGAGCCAGCAAGAACTGCGCAAGGGGGGGGGGCACGCGAGCGAGCCCTCTTACTTGGAATTACTGAGTGTCAACGCCAGCAATTTTCACCCAGCTACCCGACTCCATGCTGTCTTCGGCTGCTTTTACAACGGCAATTGCCTGGCGCCCTTCCTCGGCAGATGGTGCGTACTGCACGCCTTCTACAACCGAGCGCACAAATTGATATGCCTCAATAGTTTTCAGGTCGTCGAAGCCCATCGACAGGCCTACGCCTGGTTGGAAGCGAGCGAACTCTCCGTGACCAGGAGCTGCACGGGCCGTGCGATATCCCAGCTCATTTCGGGTCGCGATCTGCAGTTCGTTCATGTCGTGGAAGTTCCAGCGTACCGAGCCTTCAGTGCCGTAGATCTCCAGGGTGTACTCGGCATGCGGGCCTACGTGGGCGCGGGATGCCTCGATGGTGCCCACTGCACCATCTCGGAAGCGGGTAAGCAGCGCTGCATAGTCATCGGTTTCGACGGTACCGCGCGGGCCCGAACCACCTTTGGCAAAGGCTTGGGCGCCGTCTTGCGACGGAAGAGGACGCTCTTTGATGAACGTCTCAGTCAGAGCGGTGACTTCGGTCACTGGGCCAACTATGTATTGAGCCAGATCCACAGCATGAGAAATGAGATCGGCCAGAACGCCCGGGCCAGAGTGTTCACGAATGAAGCGCCAGCTGAGTGCGGTGTCGGGATCGGAGGCATAGTCTGCGAGGAACGCTGCGCGCACGCTGTTGATGCGACCAAGTGCGCCCGATTTGACGAGCTCACGAGCGTGCTGAATGGATGGGACGTGGCGATAGTTGAAGCCTACGGAAGTGGCGACCCCTGCATCGGCAGCAGCCTGTGCAATCTCGGTAGATTCGGCTAGGGAGCGCCCCATTGGCTTTTCAATCCAGAAAGGCTTGCCGGCTTTCGCTGCAGCAACGGCGATTTCGCGATGCAGGAAGTTGGGCGAGCAGATCGAGACTACATCGATCTCTGGGTTGTTGAGGATATCGTTGTAGTCACTGGTAGCAGAGCGATAGCCCAGGCGATCAACTGCATATTGAGCACTGGATGCTACTGGATCAGCAACCATCACCAGGTCGATTTCAACATCCAGTTCTGGGAAGAATTCTTTGATCCCACGATAACCACGAGTGTGCAGTCGACCCATTCAGCCAGCCGATATAAGCCCAACGCCGATTCTTTTCTTGGCCATAAATATATCTCCAATTTTCTTGTCTTACGGTGGTTAATGTCGGCTGGTTAGGCGACTGCAGTTAGCTTTTCGAATTGATCTTTAATGTGCTCGAACGCACGAGTAACCGTTGGCCCAGGAATCGCTACAGATGGATCTTGCTCTGCTTCGACCACCATCCATCCCTGATAACCACTTTCTTGAGCAAACCGGAACAGCGGCTTAAAGTTGACAGCTCCATCGCCTGGAATGGTGAACATGCCGCTGCGGACAGCTTTGTTGAAATCCAAGTCTTCCGTGCGAACTTTATTGAGGATGTTGGCACGGACATCTTTCAGGTGAAGATGGTTGATGCGATCGCCGAAGCGCTCTACCATTTTCATGTAATCGAAGCCGGCAGCATGGGCATGGCCCGTGTCCAGCAGAAGACCTGTTGCTGGTGCGTTGTCGAACAGGCGCGAGACTTCATCCCACGTCTCGGCCACCATCATCAGGTGGTGGTGGTAGGAGAGCTTCAGGCCGTACTCGCCTTCGAGCCAGCGACTGAACTCGTCCATTTTGGCTGCGTATTTCTGCATCTGATCAGCATCCAACTGGATGCGGCCAGACATAGGAACGTCGAGTGGGGCCTCTGGAACCATCGAGCCGCATTCGCCATACACCATGACGTTGGTACCCATCGCAGAGAGCAATTTGGCATGCTCGGCAACGGCGACCTTCTCTTCGGCAACGGTGCGCTCGTGATCGGCTAGGAAACCCGAGTACCAACCGGAGATCAGGTTCAGGTCGTGGGCGCCGAGAACCTTGCGCAGCTCTTCAGGTTGCCGAGGGAACTTGCGACCCAGTTCAATGCCCTGGAAACCGGCTGCGGAGGCTTCGGCGAGGCAGGTTTCAAGAGAGATATCAGCACCGAGGTCTAAGAGCACCTCGTTACTCCAGCTGAGTGGGCTGATGCCCAGCTTTACGCCACGTGGCAGGAAGCTATTTTTGTTATGCATGGTCGATTCCTTATCTGGTGGGCCTAGCAAGGCCAACCGATCTCGTTCAGTGATGTTGTCGAAGGAAGTGCAGCTTTCACTTGCTTGAGCAGGGCGCTGCTCTCGCGAACCAGTAGCCAGGTATCAGCGCCGATGGCGACAAAATCCGCTCCTTGTCCGAAGGAGGTAGTTGCGGATTCAACGCCGTAACTGAGAACCCCGGCACCGCATCCAACCGACTTGATGCGGGCCAGACCTTCCTTGATGGCATCCTGAACCGGCTGCGCGCCTGCTTTTCCGGTGTATCCCATAGAAGCCGCGAGGTCGCCTGGGCCAATGAAGATCGCGTCTACCCCTTCAACTGCCGCAATCGCTTCGATGTTCGCGAGTGCTTTCGGGGTTTCCGCTTGGACGATCACGCAGATATCGTCCAGCTGGCGGTTGACATATTCTTCGGCGTGCCGTCCATAACCCGTTGCCCGAACCACTGCCGAAATTCCCCGGCAGCCATGCGGTGGATAGCGAGTCCAGGAGACAGCTTCAGCTGCCTGCTCTGGGGTATCGATCATGGGGAACATGATCGTTTTCACCCCGATATCGAGCAGTCGCTTTGCGACCGTTTGATTCGACTCTGGAGGGCGCACCACTACCGATGCGGTGTTGCCCACGGCGCGCAGTTGATCACCGATCGAGGCGATCTCGTTTGGCGAGTGCTCCATGTCGATCAGCAGCCAGTCCGCACCTGAGTGCGCCATGATTTCGGCTGAGGCTGGCGAACACAGGCTGACCCAATAGCCAGCCATTTGTCGGCCATCACGCAAGCCTTGCTTGAAAGCGTTGCCATGGCTGGTCATATCAGACTCCGTTACGCTGACGTTTACGTGCTTCGACATGCTGCTCTCGGGCCGCACGAATCTCGGCGCGCTCACTGACTTCAGGTACGCCGACATCCCACCAAGCGTCGCCAGGTACCCAGCGGTCATTGGCCACGTTGATGGAGATCACGGTGGTCTTAGTCTGCTGGCGAGCCCAGTTCAATGCGTCCTCAAGACCATCTAAGGCTTCAACCTGGCGAACTGCTGCGCCCATTGAGGCAGCGTGGGCGGCAAAGTCGACCGAGAAAGGCTCCTGCACGCGGCAGTCGGCGATCAGGTTGTTAAATGGCTTGTTGCCTTTACCAGTCTGCAGGCGGTTGATAACGGCATAGCCGCCGTTGTCGCAGACGATGATGGTCATCTTGTGTCCAGCCAGTACGGCGGAGTAGATGTCGGAGTTCATCATCATGTAGGAACCGTCGCCGAGCATGACGAAGACTTCGCCCTCATCGGCGCACGCCATAGCTGCGCCCCAACCACCAGCAATTTCGTAACCCATGGTGGAGGAACCCATCTCCAGGTCGAACTTGTAGTTGCCTTTGCAACGCCAGCCTTTGGTCAGCTCACCCACGATGCCACCGGCAGAAGCCAGAACCATGTCTTCAGGTTTGGAGAGGCGATTCACCACGCCTACAACCTGTGCGTAGGATGGGATTGGCGAGTTGTCAGGTGCCTGGTAGGTGTCGACCATCGCATTCCACTCGATCATGCGACGTTGACCTTCTTCCAGCCAGGAGCCATCGACCTTCCATTGCCCCAGGGCGCTGTCCAGTTCCGCGATGGATTCCAGGGCGTCGCCAACTACTGCCAGGCTTTGGTGCTTCACGGCATCGAATCGCGCGGTATTGATCGCCACGATCTGAGCTTCAGGAGAGAAGACAGTCCACGAACCGGTGATGAAGTCTTGCAGACGAGTGCCGATGGCCAATACCACGTCGGCCTGTGCGGCCATCGCGTTCGCAGAGGTCGAACCCAGTACGCCCAGCATGTCCAAGCCGATAGGATCGCCGTGGATCACGGTACCTTTGCCCGCGATGGTTTCGGCGACCGGAATACCTCGACGACGAGCGAAGGCCAGCACTTCGGCATCCGCTTTCGAGTAGCGGACACCACCACCTGCCAACAGCAGTGGGCGCTTCGCGGCGGACAACACTGCCGCAGCTTCAGCGATGGAGGCCCGGTCAGGACGCGGGCGTGGAATGCGATGGACTGTGCGCTTGAAGAACGCCAAGGGATAGTCGAATGCCATTTCCTGAACGTCTTGGCACAGGCCAATGAATGCCGGGCCGCAGGTCGCTGGATCCAGCATCACCGAAATTGCTTGTGGCAGGGAGTTCAAGATCTGCCCTGGATGGGTAATACGATCCCAGTAACGCGATACCGACTTGAAACCGTCGTTCACGGTGAGGGTGGCGTCGTTGAAATGTTCAACTTGCTGCAGAACCGGGTCTGGGCGGCGAGCGGCAAATACATCACCTGCCAGCAACAGCAGCGGAAGGCGATTGGTGTGAGCGGCGCCTGCTGCAGTGATCATGTTGGTTGCGCCAGGCCCGATGGAGGAGGCTGCAACCATGATCTGGCGACGACGCTTGGCTTTGGAGTAGGCTATGCCGGCAATCGCCATGGACTGCTCGTTTTGGCCGCGCCAGGTAGGCAGGGAGTCGCCTGCAGCTTCCAGTGCTTCGCCCAGGCACGTAACGTTGCCGTGACCGAAGATTGCGAAGCAACCGGCGAACAAAGGAACCTCAACACCATCATCATCGATGTATTGATTGACGAGATAGCGCACGAGCGCTTGGGCCATGGTTAGCCGGACAGTTTGCTGATGCATTTTTTATTCTCCGTTGAAAGGTGCTCACTGAAAGCGCTTGGCTTTACAGCGTGAGGTTTTGAATCGTCCGACCACCGTCTGCGTAAAGGCTCTGTCCGGTTATGTAGCTGGAGTGATCGCTGAGCAGGAATCCAATGCCGGAGGCCACTTCTTCGGATTCAGCAACTCGCCCCATTGGCGTGCGCGCATAAATCGAGTCCAGGGCATTGGGTTTTTGCCTGACCAAGTCATCAAGCATTGCGGTACGAACAGTGCCGGGGGCCATGGCGTTGACGCGAACCCCATACGGCGCGAGCTCAACTGCCATAACTCGGGTCATCTGTGCGATCGCGCCTTTTGAGGTCGCGTATGCGGTGTGCGTTGGGGTGGCGATCACGGCATTGATCGACGAAACCAGCACTACCGAATAGCTTTCTTGTGCCTTGCGGGGAGACTTGGCCCACAGCCGAGCCAGGGTCTGGACTACTCGGAATGAACCCAGGACGTTGATGTTCAGAATTTCCGAAAACTCTTCGTCCTGCAGTTCAAGAAAATCATGATGTCGATCGATCCCGGCGCTGGTTACCACGCCGTCCGGTACGCCGTGAGCTTCAACAGCAGCTGCTACCAGCGACTCAACAGAGGAGCGCGAGCTAACGTCGCAAGATACGTAGATGGCGCCTTTAGGCAGTCCCTGTGGGGCTGGCCCACGACCTGCGAGGGTAAGGCGGGCCCCCCGGCTTGCCAGGAAATGCGCCGACGCCAGGCCAATGCCGCCTGCGCCTCCGGTAATAATGAAGGACTTACCTTCGAAGTTCATGCTGACGCTCCTTTAAAACCAAATAGCTCTGCTGCGTTTTGTACAAACAACAGCTGCTGCTCTGCCTCGCCGGGCACAATGCGACGGACGAGATCTACCAATGCCCGGTCATCCGGTGCAGGTTGGAGATTAGGATGGGGCCAATTGGAGGCCCAAAGAACCCTGTTCGGTGCTTCCTTTGCCACGATGCGGGCCAAGCGGGCGGTATCTTCGTAGCCTGGGCCACCAGTCAATGAAGTCTCATAGAGTCCGGACAACTTGACCCAGGTCTTTCCCGCAGCGAGCAGGTTAAGAAGCGCTTTGAATGCAGGCGCCTCAGGCTCGACTGGCGACAGGAACTTACCCACATGATCAATCACCAATGGGCATTGAATGTCGGAGAGCAGGGCTGCCCGGTCAGCGAGTTCGCGACCGTCGAGTTGAAGGTGAAGCTGCCAATTCCTTTCTGCTAGGCGCGCGGAGAGTCGAGGAAGTTCATCCCACGAGAGGAAGCCGCCATTGAGCATGAATGCTCTCAGCCCGATAACGCCGTGAGAGGCCAACTGATCCCAAAGTGTGTCGGTTGCGTCAGCCTGAGTAACTGCAATGCCGCGAGCACTATCACCTAACGCCTCAAGGCCGCTCAACATGGTTGAGTTGTCGTCGCCGTAGAGCATTGACTGAACAAATACCACGCGATCTATTCCGACATGCTTCATTACTGCCTGATAAGCGGGAAGCTCGGCATGTGGGACTGAAAACGGGGTCGACCCCTTGTGCAGGCCGGGAGCATAAAGGTGCATATGCGCATCGACTGTTCCGACAGGAGCAGCTTGGTATCGGGCATCAGTCATTGGGTGATCTCGCGGCAGGAACGGTGATATGAGGTCTGAAGTATCAGAGCTCCCATGTCCGTAGTCACAACGTGCTCAAGGCGAATTCGTTGTAATGCGCCGATAGCTTTTCCGTAGAAGTGGCTCTGGCGAACTCCACGGGTAACGATGCCGAAGACCGGTCGAGTATCGGTGTGATTAGCCGAGACCCTTTCAGTGCTCGACTGCGGGTGTTGCGGCTTATCACTGTGGCCAAAGTCGCCAGGCAGGCAGGCCTGAACGACTACAGGCTTGTAGGCAAGACCTGCTAGTGCTGTGAGATTCCCCAAATACGTACAGAACTTCAGGCAAGCCTTTCCGAAGTTTCGATGCACCTTGGAGCCAACGGTTTTTATCTGTTTTGTGGCCATGGCAACTCCCTCTCGATGCAAATATAAGTATCAATGTAGTCATTTGCTGTCAATGCAGTAAAAAGCCTCATTTTGAGCTAAACCTACGTAACCAATTGATGTATATATTTATTTCGTCATGGTCTATCGAGGGTTGCTTTGACTAATATTTACAAAATCGCTCAATTTGAGGCATTTGCATGTCAAACTTGTAAACAGCCCTGGAAACAGCGCTCCGGCGAGCCGGCCATTGCAGTAAACAATGGCTTGGGCCGGGGGATGAGGGTTGGAGCGTGGGCAGGAGCAGGAGCAGGAGCAGGAGCAGGAGTGGGAGTGGGAAGGGGGAGGTCAGTCGGTGAGTTGCATGGATCAGAGCAGATCGGCGGTGTCCGTAGCGCTGAAGTGATCACGGAGGTGCGCGACGAAACATTGAACAGCTTGGGGAACATGTGCTGACCACGGGCGTATCGCAAAGAGGTGAGAGCCGAAGTAGCCTTGCACTCGCCATTGACCTAAGACCTCCACCAAGTCCTCACCTTCAGGCCCTTTGGCGCTGAAGTCCGGCAACATGCCTATACCCAGTCCGCCAGCGACAACCGTTCGCATGACCTCGCTGTTGTTGGCTCGAAAGGTTCCGTCCACTGGTACGGAAATAGGGGCTGGCTTTGGTCGAACCCGTTCCTTGACGAATGTCCAGACCCCGGTGGCGCGTTCCCCGGAATAGAGCACGCAGTTGTGATCGGCCAGGTCGCGGGGATGTTGCGGTTCACCGTGGGTATCGAGGTAACCCTGGCTGGCAACGAGCACTGAGCGGGTTCGGCACAGTGGCCAAGCGATGCAAGATTCAGGGGGGCTACTTGTGTGACGGATCGCCACGTCGAACCCCTCATGAAGCAGGTTCACTAGGCGGTCGACCAACTCCAGTTCAATCTTGATTTCCGGGTTCTGCGCGAGGAATGCAGGGATCAGCGGGGCTACGTGTTGCCTTCCAAAGGCCACTGGGGCCGTGACACGTATGGTGCCCCTCGGCGCGCCCACCAGATCTTTGGCTGCCCAAACACTTGCACCGATCCGCTCAAAAGCGGGGGTGGTGTCTGCCACCAGATTGTGCCCCACCTCTGTAAGACTGACTTGTCGAGTCGTTCTTCGCACCAATGGCAGGCCGACCGTTTTCTCAAGGTTGCTGATCCTGGCGCTCACGGAAGCTTTGGACACACCGAGTCGTTGAGCGGTTTTAGTGAAGCTCCCTGTCTGCGCCAATACGGTTAGCAGATGGATGTCGCCCAGTACGGATCCCAACTGGTCGGACGCCATAATCGCACTCCTTTAATGGTGGATTGTTCAGTTTACTGAAAAGTGAAGTCGCCGTATCGGTCTTCTATCTGATCAATGCAAGGCACAGACTATGGCCACACACCCGACAACGAGGCAGTCACCATGAGTCAAGATCAGCACTCCATCCCAGTCATTGGCCACTGGATTAATGGCAAAGTGGTTGAGCCCCAGGGCGCTTCTGTACGTGAAGTGTTCAACCCTGCCACCGGCAAGGTGGGTGCCAAGGTGATCCTGGGGGGCGAGAATGAAGTGGCAGCAGCGGTAGCTGCCGCGAGTGCCGCGTTCCCTGCTTGGGCAGACACTCCTCCTGCACGCCGGGCGCGTGTCATGTTCCGCTTCCTGGAACTGCTCCATAAGCACAGCGACGAACTGGCGAAGGCCATTACCCTGGAGCACGGCAAAGTGCTGGATGATGCTCGTGGCGAAGTTGCCCGTGGCATCGACATCGTTGAATTTGCCTGTGGTATTCCGCAGCTTCTGAAGACCGGTTTCAGCGACCAGGTTGCTCGTGGGATGGACAACTGGGTGCTTCGTCAACCACTCGGTGTGGTGGCCGGCGTTACGCCGTTCAACTTCCCAGTGATGGTGCCTATGTGGATGTTTCCGGTGGCCTTGGCGACTGGCAACTGCTTCATCTTGAAGCCAAGCCCGATCGACCCAACGCCTTCGCTGCTTCTCGCTCAGCTGCTTCAAGAAGCAGGCTTGCCAGATGGCGTTTTCAACGTCGTTCAAGGTGAGAAGCCAGCTGTGGATGCGCTCCTGGAGAACGATGAGGTCAAAGCCCTTTCCTTTGTTGGTTCGACGCCAATTGCGCAACACATCTATGCCACTGGCGCAGCGCGTGGCAAACGAGTTCAAGCACTGGGTGGTGCGAAGAACCACTTGGTGGTGATGCCTGACGCGGACATCGATCAGGCTGTGAATGCGCTGATCGGCGCTGCTTATGGTTCGGCTGGTGAACGCTGCATGGCGATCTCGGTCGCAGTCCTGGTAGGTGATGTGGCCGACCGTTTGCTGCCAGTGCTTGCTGAGCGCACCCGTAAACTGGACATCGGCAATGGCCTGCAGTCAACGTCTGAAATGGGCCCGATCGTGAGTCGAGAAGCGCTCGACCGCATCAGCGGCTACATTCAGTCAGGCATCGACGAAGGGGCCGAGTTGCTGGTGGATGGTCGAAACATTTCTGCTCAGAAAGCCGGCACCGCCGAGGAGAACGGCTACTGGCTGGGCGGTGTGTTGTTCGATAACGTCACCCCCGAAATGCGCATCTATAAGGAAGAAATTTTCGGCCCGGTTTTGGCCTGTGTCCGAGTGCCAGACGCTGCAGCTGCAATTCAGTTGATCAACAAGCATGAATTTGCCAACGGCGTAAGTTGCTTCACTCGTGATGGCAACGTGGCTCGTGAGTTCGGTCGTCGGATCGAGGTTGGTATGGTTGGCATCAACGTTCCAATCCCTGTGCCGCTGGCATGGCATGGTTTCGGCGGCTGGAAGCGTTCTTTGTTCGGCGATATGAATGCTTATGGTGAAGAAGGCGTTCGCTTCTACACCCGTCAGAAGAGCATCATGCAACGCTGGACTGGCAATGATAAGGGTGCGGAATTCGCAATGCCCACGCCAAACTAATTCTTCAAGCGATCATTAAGGGGCCTTGAAAGACACGATGTCTTTCAGGGCTTTTTATTTACTTAGGGGGTGGGCAAATAATTTTTAAGATCTGCTGGTCTTGATGGAGTTGAATTTCCGGCGGAACTGATTCAATGGCTATGTTTGACTATCGAATGTGATATGGAGGTCGCCAAGTTGCACTTGCTGAGTTCTGAAATGGCTCAGAATGATGCATTTTAGGCATTCACAATGCACGCGTTTGGTTTTATGATATTTTGGCTATGAATTGATCTTATTGCTATTCATCCCGTTTTTGGCTAAGCCGTGACTGCAAGTTGACTTCAGTGAGGCCAGGAATAGGGCGAGCCTTATACGCTGAGGTTGAGATGAAGCCAAATAGTATTAGCGAAAGTGTAGAGTATTGCGGACTACGATTGAATACTAAATCGAAAGAAGCCATCTTTGGAATCAGAACTGCATCAGTCAAGGCCACAGCATTCCGGGTTTTGGCCTTGTTGACTCAGCGAGCTGGCGACATCGTAACGCGTAAAGAATTGCTGCAATGTGTGTGGGGTTACGACTTTGACCCGGGCACTAAGATAATAGAGGTTCAGTTGAGCTACCTTAGGAAGGTGCTTGCGGCGTTAAAATGCCGTCTTCGCCTAAAATCAGTAAGAGGTGTTGGGATAAGGCTTATGGCTTGAGCCGAGAGGGTATCTTTTCGTCATCGGCGAGTGATTGGAACTGGATGCCAATCTAAAGTCGCACGAGTCTTATGAGAAATGTTTTATGTATGTTTGCCTATGTCGACACCCATCAGGGTTACGGTATTCATGATGACGGCCTCCGGAATGAAACACCCTGTGAAAGCTTAGGCTTCACAGGGGGCCGGGTGACCATCTCATTTAGTAGGCACAACATTCCAGGGCCAGTGCTCTGGCAAGCTGGGCTACTTCTTTCGAAAAGTCCGTGCACCTGCGGGTCATTTGAATTTCCTAGGCCGACGTGAAGACATCCGCAACCAGGTGGCGTAGCCATACGTTGACCGGGGAGTGATGCAGGCGGCCATGCCAATACTGCTTTAAATCGTAGGTGGGCAGCTCCAAGGGGGCTTCAAGGGTTCTGACCTTCGCTTCGTTGGCATAGAGGCGGGCTACTGTGCGGGGCAGTACTACCACCAGGTCTGAGCTCTGGATAATTGAAGGGACACTCATGTAGTGCGAGATCTGAAGTGCGATTTTACGTTGGACATGCTGCTCGCTCAGGTAGGTTTCGAACATCTCCTGGCTGCGGCTCCCATCGCGCACCTGCAGATGGTCTGCTTCGCAAAATGCCTCCAGGCTCAGGCGCTCGCCTTTGATTGGGTGTCCGGCTCTTACCATGCAGACCAGGTCATGAGAGAACAGGCGCTGCTGGTAGATGTTCGGCCCGGTCAAATCAGGGAAGTAGCCCAACGCGGCATCAACCGTCCCCTCCCGCAAAGCGCCTGCAAGCTGATCTGGTGCCAAGCTGATCGTCTTGATTCGCGTATGGGGCGCTTCACGCCTGACCCGCTCAAACAGCGCCGGTAGAAACACCACTTCGCCCACGGCGCTGAGGCACAGCGTGAATTCGTGGTCGCTGGTACTCGGATCAAAGGTCGGGCTGCTCAAAATTTCGGTATCGATGATCTCCATAACCTCACGCGTGCGGTCGATGATCGCTTGAGCACGCGGCGTGGCCTCCATGTTTGCACCGGATCGGATGAATAGCGGGTCGTCCAGGGATTGCCTCAGGCGTGCGAGCGAGGCGCTGGCGGCCGGTTGACTGATACCCAGCTGTTTCGCTGCGAGCGTTACGTTCCCGTGTTCATAGATGGCCAGCAGCAGGCGAAGCAGGTTCAGGTCAGTGCGCATCTGTATAACCAAATCAAATAGACTGAATAAATAGAATTTGCTTTTGTTATTTATACGTTAACGGGAGGATGTGTCCAGACAAAAATAAATCAAAGGTCAAAGTCATGATCAATCTGCACGACATTCGTTACGTGCGCTTGGGCACTGCGAACCTGAATGATGCTCGACGTTACGCCACTGACATTCTTGGGCTGGAAGTCGCGCGCGAAGCCAATGGCGCGGTCTACTTTAAGTCCGACAATCGTGATCACACCCTGTGCTACTACGAGGGCGATCCGCGTGAAACCACCTCCGCTTTCGAAGTCTGTACCAAGGATGAGCTGGAAAGCGCCGCCGTGCTCCTGGAAGCGAACGAATTCCACGTCGAGCATGCCTCTCGCAGCGACTGTGAAGTGCGCTACGTCGATGACTTCATCCGCTTCAAAGACCCCAGCGGTAACACCATCGAGCTCGTACTCAAGCCTCATGCTAGCGGCCCACGCTATTTCCCCAGCCGTGACGCCGGTGTAACTGGATTCAGCCACATCGGTCTGCGTACGCTTGATGCGCGTCGGGATGAGGCGTTCTGGACTAAGATCGCCAACGCCAAGGTCAGTGATTGGATCGGCGATGCGCCGCTGCTGCGCATCGATGATGTGCACCACAAAATCGCGTTGTTCCCGTCCAAGTACTCGGGCGTGCAGCACATCAACCACCAAGTGGAAAGTGTGGACGACGTGATGCGGGCCTACTACTTCCTGCTCGACCGGGGCATCAAGATTCTGTTCGGCCCAGGAAGGCATCCAACGTCGGGGGCTGTGTTCCTCTACTTCCAGGGCCCCGACGGTATGACCTACGAGTACTCCACCGGCGTGAGCACGATCACACCAGAGGCATCGCTCACACATCACCCTCGTAAGTTTCCTGCTGTCCCCAAGTCGTTCTGCATGTGGGGCTCGAAACCTGATATCCCGGAATTCAAATCATGAGCGCCCAACCTGCACCCACCCAGCAGAATCAGGTTGAGCTGCGTATGGCTGCCCGTGCTCTAGGTCGTGCCGGCCTGGTACATGCTTACGGCCATTGCAGCGTTCGTCTCGATGCAGATCACTTTCTTGTTTGCGCGGCCAAGCCGATGGGGCTTATCCAATCCGGCGAAGACGGAGTTGTTGTTACTGTGAACGGTGACCTTCCTGAAGGCGTGCTGGGCGAGGTTCGTATCCACCAGCAAATCTATCGCAGACGAGCAGATATTCGCGCAGTAATGCGCAGCATGCCTGCCCAAGTCATGGCGTTGTCTGCCGCAAGGCTGACACCCCACGCACGCCATGGCATGGGCACCTATTTCCAGCCAGGCATTCCGCTCTGGGATGACGTCCAGCTGCTGCGCAGCGACGAACAGGCCTCCCGCCTTGCTGACCTCTTCGGCGAAGGCAAGGCGCTGGTAATGCGTGGCAATGGAGCCATTGTCGCCGGGGCAAGCCTGGTCGAGGCGCTGACCCTGACGTGGTACCTCGAAGATGCCGCGAGGATCGAATTGCTCATCAGGAGCGCCGGCCTGGTCGACGCCCCTTCCCTCAGTGCCGAAGCCTGCGCAGAACGCGCAACCAATTCGGGCCGGATCTACGAACGCATGTGGGACTACCTCACTGCTGGTGATCCTGAAGCCACCGTACTCAACACCTAATAACAAGAGGATTCAACATGCCTGTAAGTGAATTCCGCCACTTCATCAACGGCGAATGGGTGAGCAGCGTGCGCACCTTTGAGAACCGCAATCCTGCCGATAACAGCCTGATTGGTCGTGTCCATGAAGCTGACAAAGCCACCGTCGACGCGGCAGTCAAGGCAGCCAAAGCCGCGCTGCGGGGCCCGTGGAGTCAGCTGACCGTCGCGCAGCGTACTGCTCTGCTGCACAAGGTCGCTGACGGCATCGAACGCCGCTACGATGAGTTCGTAGCCGCTGAAGTTGCCGACACCGGTAAACCTCACCACCTCGCTGGGCACCTCGACATCCCGCGCGGTGCCGCGAACTTCAAAGTCTTCGCGGATCTGATCAAGAACGTTCCAGCGGAAAGCTTCGTCATGGACACCCCTGACGGTGGCAAGGCGGTGAACTACGCCGTGCGCACTCCGCGCGGTGTCATCGGCGTGGTATGCCCCTGGAACCTGCCGCTGCTGTTGATGACCTGGAAGGTGGGCCCCGCGCTGGCTTGCGGTAACACCGTCATCGTAAAACCCTCCGAAGAAACACCCGCCACCGCGACGCTGCTCGCGGAAGTGATGAACGAGGCGGGTATCCCGCCAGGTGTCTACAACGTAGTGCATGGCTTTGGCGGTGACTCAGCGGGCGAATTCCTCACCAGCCACCCTGGCGTTGACGGCATCACCTTCACCGGCGAGACCGGTACTGGTGAGGTCATCATGAAGGCGGCAGCAAATGGCATTCGCCCGGTCTCTCTGGAATTGGGCGGCAAGAACGCTGGCATCGTCTTCGCTGACGCTGACCTCGAAAAGGCTGTAAAGGGCTTGGGTCGCGCTGTGTTTGAAAACAGTGGTCAGGTTTGCCTGGGCACCGAACGCATCTACGTGCAGCGCCCATTGTTTGATCGCTTCGTCGCGGCCTTAAAAGTGCATGCCCAAGGCATCACGGTCGGTGATCCCAAGGAATCGGGCACCACCATGGGGCCAGTAATTTCGCTCGGTCACCGTGAGAAGGTGCTCTCGTACTACCGCCAGGCGCAGAAAGACGGCGCCACCGTTGTTCACGGCGGCGGTGTACCGGACGTTCCAGCTCACCTCGCCGAGGGCGCCTGGGTTGAACCCACCATCTGGACTGGCTTGCCAGAGACTTCCTCGGTCGTTCAGGAGGAAATTTTCGGCCCGTGCTGCCACATCGCGCCCTTCGACACCGAGGAGGAAGCGGTCGCCTTGGCCAACAACACGCCTTATGGCCTGGCGTCGAGCGTCTGGACGTCCGACCTTCAAACTGCCCATCGCATGGGCGCCGCTCTTGAAGTCGGTATCTGCTGGATCAACTCGTGGTTCCTGCGCGACCTGCGCACCGCCTTTGGTGGCTCCAAACAGTCAGGCATCGGCCGCGAAGGTGGTGTGCACTCGCTTGAGTTCTACACCGAACTTCGCAACGTCTGCGTGCGCCTCTGAGGATCGAGTAATGAGCACTCCTGAAATTCAAAAAATCGGCCAGCAGCTGCACCAGGCACTGCAATCGGGCGAGCCTCTGGCGCCGTTGACCGACAGCCATCCGGACATGACGCTGGAACAGGCGTATGCCGTCCAGTTGGCGATGATCCAGCCGCGTCTGGACACCGGTGCAAAGGTCATCGGCAAGAAAATTGGCGTCACCAGCAAGGTCGTCATGAACATGCTCAAGGTGAATCAGCCTGACTTCGGTCACCTGCTCTCCGACATGTTGTACAGCGATGGCGGTGCGATCGAGGCGAGCTCCATGATCGCCCCAAAGGCAGAAGGCGAGATCGCTTTCCTGTTGAAAGAAGACCTGCAGGGGCCCGGCGTGACGGTCGCGGATGTACTGCGCGCGACGGCTTCGGTCATGCCTTGCTTCGAGATCGTCGACTCCAGGATTCGGGATTGGAAAATCCAGATTCAGGACACCGTCGCGGACAATGCTTCCGCTGCCGCATTCGTGCTTGGTGACAGCGCTGTCGATCCTCGCAATGTGGATCTGGCATGCGTGGGCATGACCCTGGAAAAGAACGGTGAGATCGTCGCCACTGGCGCCGGTGCAGCGGCTCTTGGCCATCCAGCCAACGCCGTGGCGTGGCTGGCAAACACTCTGGGCAAGTTGGGCATTGGCCTCAAGGCCGGGGAGGTCATCCTCTCTGGCTCGCTTGCTGCGATGGTGCCGGTTCAGGCCGGTGATCAGCTGCGTATCAGTCTCGGTGGTATCGGGTCTGCTTCTGTCCGCTTTGTTTGAAGGAAAACACTATGAACCTTTCTACTGCCACCATCGAACAACTGGCTGAACACTTGGAAAATGCCGAGCTGAAACGCGAAGCCGTATCCAAGATCACCGATGCCCATCCCGACATGGATTGGGAAGATGCTTACGCAATTCAGGACGCAATTCGCCGTCGCAAAGAGGCGCGTGGTGTTCGCATCGCGGGCCTGAAAATGGGCCTGACCTCGTTTGCCAAGATGAAGCAAATGGGCGTCAGCGATCCTATTCATGGCTTTCTGACCGACTACGGCTCATGCCTTGATGGCGCCGCTATCGATGTGGGCGGACTGATCCATCCCAAGGTCGAGGCCGAGATTGCATTCGTCCTCAAGCACGCCCTAAAAGGGCCTGGCTGCCACATCGGCGATGTACTGGCGGCAACTGATTTCATTCTTCCGGCAGTGGAGGTCATCGACTCTCGCTACGAGAACTTCCGCTTTGACCTCAAAAGTGTGATTGCTGACAACACCTCGTCCGCCCGCTACGTCACCGGTGGTCAGATGTGCAGCCCAATCGGCATCGACCTCAAGTGCCTGGGTGTCGTGCTTGAGAAGAACGGCGAAGTGATCGCCACTGCGGCAGGCGCAGCGGTACTGGGCCATCCAGCGCAGAGCGTGGCCATGCTTGCCAACATGCTGGGTGCCAAGGGTCAGGAGATCCCTGCCGGTACCTTCATCATGACCGGCGGCATGACCGAAGCCATCGCAGTCGAGGCGGGAGACCACATTAGCGTGCGTTATCAGCACCTGGGCAGCGTCTCGATGCGCTTCGTTGGTTCCAACTCCCACTGATTCAGGAGGCGTGTCATGCCTATTGCCATGATCCATATCGCTGAAGGCCGCAGTGAAGAGCTCAAGCATCAGTTGCTCGTCAATGTGACGGACGCCATTGCCAAGAGCTTGAACGCGCCGATCGAAAGCGTGCGGGTGCTGATTCAGGAAATCCCCGAAACCCAATGGGCAGCGGGCGGGAAAACGCTGGCTGAACGCAAGCGCTCCCAAGCCTGACCACGGGAATTTCCGACGCCATACCGCGAGGTGTGGGGGCTTAAAGAGGAACCAGAAATGAGTAAGCCAGTAAAGGTCGCCATCATCGGGTCGGGCAATATCGGCACTGACCTGATGATCAAAATTCTGCGCAACGGCCAGAATCTGGAAATGGGTGCTATGGTTGGCATCGATCCAAAATCTGATGGCCTGGCGCGTGCTGAGCGGATGGGCGTGGCCACTACCGCAGGTGGTATTGATGGCCTGATCGCCCTGGAAGGTTTCCAAGACATCAAGATCGTCTTCGATGCCACCAGTGCAGGGGCGCATGCTCACCATAACAAGCTGCTGCAGGAGCGTGGCGTTCGCGTCATCGACCTCACCCCGGCTGCGATCGGCCCCTATGTGATTCCTGCGATCAACCTGGACGCCGAGTTAAGCGCTTCCAACATCAACATGGTCACCTGCGGCGGTCAGGCAACGATCCCGATGGTGGCGGCGGTCTCCCGGGTGACCAAGGTTCACTACGCCGAAATCGTAGCGTCTATTTCGAGCAAGTCGGCAGGCCCTGGCACCCGCGCCAATATCGATGAATTCACGGAAACCACTTCCAGCGCAATCGAGAAGCTGGGTGGTGCGGACAAAGGCAAGGCCATCATCGTCCTGAACCCTGCTGAGCCCCCGTTGATCATGCGCGATACCGTTTTCGTGCTGGCTGAAAGGGCCGATCAAGATGCCATCGAGCGTTCCATCGCTGACATGGTGGAGGTGGTTCAGAGCTACGTCCCTGGCTATCGACTGAAGCAGAAGGTGCAGTTCGAAGACATCCCAGATTACGCCCCGGTGAACGTCCAAGGCTTGGGCCCACGCAGCGGCCTGAAGGTCTCGGTGTACTTGGAGGTGGAGGGTGCTGCCCATTACCTCCCGGCGTATGCCGGCAACCTCGACATCATGACCTCTGCCGCTATGGCATGTGCCGAGCGCATTGCGCAAACCCGCCAAGGGGAAGCCTGATTATGAGCACCAACAAGAAACTGTACATTTCTGACGTGACGCTGCGCGATGGTAGCCATGCGATCCGTCACCAGTACACAATCGAAAACGCCCAGGCGATCGCCAGCGCGCTCGACAAGGCGAAAGTTGACTCGCTTGAGGTCGCCCATGGCGATGGTCTCAGCGGATCCAGCTTCAATTATGGTTTCGGCCGGCACTCCGACCTGGAGTACATCGAAGCAGTGGCCGACGTGGTGCAACATGCCAAGATCGCCACACTGCTGCTGCCCGGGATTGGAACCGTTCACGACCTGAAGGCCGCTTATGCAGCCGGTGCCCGCGTAGTGCGCGTGGCGACTCACTGCACCGAGGCAGATGTCTCCCGACAGCACATCGAGTATGCCCGGGAGCTGGGCATGGATACCGTTGGCTTCCTGATGATGAGCCACATGATCCCTGCCGAGCACTTGGCCGCTCAGGCCAAGCTCATGGAGAGCTTCGGCGCTACTTGCGTGTACATGGCCGACTCCGGCGGTGCAATGAACATGCAGGACATCCGGGATCGCTTGCGTGCATTCAAGAACGTGCTCAAGCCGGAAACGCAGACGGGCATGCATGCGCACCACAACCTCAGCCTGGGCGTAGCCAACTCCATCACGGCGGTGGAGGAGGGCTGTGATCGCATCGACGCGAGCCTAGCAGGCATGGGCGCGGGTGCAGGTAACGCGCCTCTGGAAGTGTTCATCGCCGCTGCCGAGCGACTTGGCTGGAATCATGGCACTGATCTTTACGCCTTAATGGATGCCGCTGACGACATCGTGCGCCCACTCCAGGATCGCCCCGTTCGCGTAGACCGTGAAACGTTGGCGCTGGGGTATGCCGGGGTGTATTCCAGCTTCCTGCGTCACGCCGAGATCGCGGCTAAACGCTACGGCTTGAACACCGTGGACATACTCGTCGAACTCGGTCGTCGCAAGATGGTCGGCGGTCAGGAAGACATGATCGTTGATGTCGCTTTGGACATTCTGAAAAGCAAAAAATAACGCCGCAGTTGTTCTCTAGATAAACCCTAAACAAGCCTAATAATAGGGGAATACAGCATGAGCAGTTCCGTTCGCATCGGCGATATTATCGACGGTGCCAAGATATCGGTGTATCAGGTAATCATCCTGACCCTGTGCTTTATGATCGTCTTGGTGGATGGCTTCGATACCGCCGTCATTGGCTACATTGCCCCAGCTCTGCGAGAAGAGTGGGGGCTGTCACCTGTACAGCTTGCACCGGTGTTCGGTGCGGGACTGTTCGGGTTGATGATCGGTAGCCTCTTCTTCGGCCCGATAGCCGATGCCTTGGGGCGCAAGCGCATACTGCTCTTGTCTGTCTTCCTGTTCGGGATGTGCACGCTCATTTCAGCCTACTCCCCCTCTGTCGAGATTCTGACAGTGCTTCGCTTCCTCACCGGTCTCGGTCTGGGCGGGGCCATGCCCACCTGCATCACGCTGACCTCGGAATATTCCCCTGCCCGGCGGCGGATGATCATGGTGACCCTGAGCTGGAGCGGGTTCACTGCAGGCCTCGCGTTGGGTGGTCTGCTTGCTGCCCAGATCATTCCAGTCTTCGGGTGGCGGGGCGTGCTGATACTCGGTGGGGTGGTGCCATTGGCCATGCTTCCATTCCTGGCCATTTTCCTCCCTGAGTCCGCGCGGTTCATGGCATCGCGCCCACAACAGCAGAACGCCCTGCGTAAAGTGGTTGAGCGGATCACAGGTGAAGACTGGCGTGACCGGGTCATCCTTCCAGATGAAACGTCGGCTCGTACTCAAACCTCGATCTCTCAGCTGTTCATCGAGGGTAGGGCCGTCAAAACGGTGCTGTTGTGGAGCGCGTTTTTCTGCTCGCTCTTCGTGTTCTACCTCATCACCAGCTGGTTGCCATCGCTGCTCAAAGATGCCGGCTATGACATCGTTCACGCATCCAGGATCGGGGCCATGGTGCCCATCGGCGGGACGGTAGGTGCGATTATTCTTGCGCTGTTGATGGATCGACTCGGCCCTTACCGTGTACTGGCGACGTCCTACCTCGGGGCGGCGCTGGTAATTGCGGCCACTGGTTACTTGGTCAATGACCTCTACCTGCTGGCAGGGGCGGTCTTCCTGATCGGCTTCGGCGTTGCCGGCGCGCAAAACGGGCTGAACCTTGTCTCTGCAAACATCTATCCGACGACCGCCCGGGCGACCGGCGTCAGTTGGGCGATGGCCTGCGGCAGGCTCGGCTCGATTGCGGGATCAACTATGGGCGCCTGGATCATCGCGGCAGCTGGAGATACGTCGACATTCTTCTGGTGGTTGGCGTTGCCAGTCCTGATCGGTGCCTCGGTTATCTTTGCGCTTTATATCATCAGCCTCGGACAACGGGCGTCTCTGCCAGGCGCCTCTACTTATTTAAGTTAGTTTTCATATAGGTATTACTACTTCCTCAATTGCCAGCGATGCGTCGGCTGGGAGCTGGCTGCGTGCCAAATAAAATATTTCCGCCACAAATATAATAATTAGGAGAAATCCATGTCGCGCCCTAAGCATATTGTTTTTAGTGTGTTTGCCTTGATGGGATTGCCGTCTGCGAGCTTTGCGGAAGGATTTGTTGAAGATTCTCATGCTCGACTGGACATGCGGAATCTCTACTTTAATCAAGACCTGCGAGATGGCACTATCAAACCCTCCAAGCTGGAAGAATGGGGGCAGGGATTCGTCTTTGACTTCACGTCCGGATATACCACGGGGCCTGTGGGTGTCGGCATCGACGCGCTGGGCCTGTTGGGCCTGAAGCTGAACTCTGGCAAGGGTACTCATTACAACCCGCAAAGCACCAACCGCGCAGGCCAGCTGTTCCCGACCGACAGTGATGGCCGTGCGGTGGACGAATTCAGCTCGCTTGGCTTGACCGGGAAGCTTCGATTCGCCAAGACCGAGGTGAAGCTCGGCACGCTCCGTCCCAAGATGCCTGTCTTGGTGTTCAACGATGGACGCCTGCTGCCTGAGACCTTCCAGGGCGTCCAGGCAACCTCCCGCGACCTGGACAAGTTCACGTTCACCGCCGGCCAGATTCAACGTGTCAAAAGTCGCAACTCATCGAATGGTGAGGGGATGGCGATTTCCGGCGCGGGTGGCGCATCGGGCAAGCGCAGCAATGAGTTCAATTTCGCTGGCGTCGACTACAGCCTCAGCAAAGAGCTGACGCTCCAGTACTACTATGGCGAGCTCCAGGACTTCTACCGGCAGCACTTCGTAGGCTTGGTTCACAACACACCACTTCCAGTTGGTTCATTCAAAACCGACCTTAGGTACTTCGATAGCAGTTCTTCGGGCAAAAACGGTAGCGTGGCAGGGCGGGCCGAGGGCTACCGCAGTGCGGGCTACCGCAACGAAGGTGAGGTGGATAACCGGGCAATGGCAGCACTGTTCACCTATACGCTTTCCGGTCACTCCATCGGGTTGGGCTATCAGCACCTGAGTGGCGACAGCGACTTCCCCTTCGTGAACCAGCAAGACGGGGCCTCTACCTACCTGATCACCGATCGGCAGACCGGCGCTCGCTTTCAGAAAGCAGGAGAGCGCTCGTGGGTTGCCTTGTACAATCTTGATTTTGCAGCCTATGGCATCCCTGGCCTGACCACGTCGCTCGCCTACCAGCGCGGTGATCAGATCAAGACAACCACCGGTGACAAGCAGGAGTGGGAGCGAGACTTCTCGGTCTCCTATGCCTTCCAGAGTCCAGCACTGCGGGGCTTGGGCGTTTCATGGCGCAACGCAACCCTTCGAAGCACCTACCCCTCGCAACGCAACCTGGATGAAAACAGGATCTACATAACCTACACGGTGTCGATTTTCTAACACCGCAAGTGAAAGGAGGGATCGCATAGCTGGGGAGCTGGCGATCCCGCGTGGACTTTTGATGCCTCATCCAAAGCGCTTACTGAGCGAGCTCATCGATTCGATCCTGCCCAACCCCATCCCCATCTGACATGGCCACTGCGCGCAGCTTTGGGCGAGCCGGGGCAGGCTTTTTTCAGCCGTCTGCTGTGACAACCATCATCCAATCTTTCGACGTCGACCTAGCGCACACGGACAATCAGGTGGGACAGGTCGGCTGAGCGACTTGGCTTCGTTGAAGCCGGCGTGATCAAGGAAACCGCCTTTTAGTCGGCAAGTGGTTGGATCTAGGGCTGTGTCAGAAGATCCTGCAGGCGCAGACATCACCTCACGAGGACTGACTTGCCGGCCTGACACTCGCCAAGACTTGGCAAATGAAAAGCCCGCGCCGGAGACCGGGGCGGGCTTATTCATTTCAGCATCGAATCAAGCCAGATCGGCTGGCTGAATGATCTCGACGCAGGATGCGGCCAGGGCTCGTGAAAGACTATCTGTATCTCCCGATTTACCTGGAAGAGCTGGTGGAGCTGAAGTCGGCAGCGCGGTGGAACATCACCAATCTTCAAGAGCATCTGGATGAGCTTGCCGGCGATGATCCTTGGGCAGACATAGCCAGCGTACAGCAGTTAATACTGTAGAAATGCAGCAGTGAATCGGCGTGAAAGAATAGTAGGGAGAAGCGCCGAACCAATCGCCACTAGCGCTGACGTCTGTAGTCGCTAGGTGAGAGTCCGGAATCTTTTCGGAACAGATGTGAAAAATGGCTAGGATTTGAGTAGCCGATCTCGTTAGAGATTGCCACGATGCTTTTGTCTGTTTCTCTCAGCATTCGCTTTGCTTCCTCCAAGCGTAGCTTTATTTGGTACTGCGAGGGGGCTAGACCGATGGCTCGTTTGAAGAGCCGATTGAAGTGATACTCGCTCATGCCTGCCTGCTGGGCCAAAGCCCTCAAGCTGAAAGGTTCTGCTAGGTTGTCGGTCATCCAGGCCGTGATGCGACGTAGCTTGTGCAGGGGGAGGGCAGGGGCTGATTTGTGAGCCTCCGCATCTATTTCTACATACTGACGAGCGAGGTGGACGCATATGGCCTGGGCGACTCCTCGAGTGAACAGTCGGTTTGCGTCTGAGCGTTCTGATTCTGCTCGTAGTACCTGCAGCAGGGATACTAAAGCGTCATCAGCCACGCCGGAAACATCCTGGAGCATCGCCTGGTTGGCTCTATCGCCAAACACCGACTGCAGTATTTCTTCGAAAAGCGCCAAGTCCAGAAGCACCATCACCACCTCGACAGGCTCGGCGCTAAACCGTGTCCAGTTGAACTCGTAGGGGGCGCCTCCAGCGGTAATGAACAGCGACCCTTCGCTGATTCGAGTGCTGGCCCATTCTCCGTTCTCGGCTCGTTCACAGGTATCTGCAACCCCAGATGTCACCCAGACGATCAGGGGCTCAATGACAGCTGGCATGGTGAAGGTTTCCGACAACGTGGTCAGAGCAAACGTGGACATCTGCACGTCCCGCCACGCCAAGCCCTGAGTCGAGCTGATTTTCGTGCCTGCGGGATAGCTGTCGAGGCGGTTAGCCGAGGTCATCTCAGGGACGGGTTCGGTGTTCATGACCATCACTCGGGTAGGAAATGCTGTCAAAAGATAAAAGCAAAATCACGATAGTTCGGGCAAGGCTCGGGTAGAGCGATATCACCTCTGGATCCACACTTAACTCATGAAGTTTACCGCCGACCATAGAGGTGATGGCATGAAGATGCGTAAATTGGGTAACAGTGGTCTGGAGGTTTCTGCTCTGGGCATGGGTGTGATGAATCTGAGCTTCGGCACGGGCAAAGCGGTTAGCCAGGATGATGGCGTCCGAGTGATCCATGCTGCTCAGGATCGGGGGATCAACTTCTTCGACACAGCCCAGGCCTACGGGCCTTACACCAATGAGCGGCTTCTCGGTGAAGCTCTCGTAGGGCGGCGGCTGCAAGCAATCATCGCAACCAAATTTGGATTCAAGCTTGAGAACGGTGGAATTGTCGGTACGGACAGTCGTCCGGAGACCATTCGCGCTGTGGCCGAGGCCTCGCTGATCAGTTTGAAGACCGACTACATAGACCTTTTCTACCAGCACCGCGTAGACCCAAATGTCCCAATCGAAGATGTGGTTGGGACGTTGAAAGACCTCATCAGCGAGGGCAAGGTGCTTCACTACGGTCTTTCGGAGGTGGGTGCATCCACTATCCGAAGGGCACATGCAGTTCATCCCGTGGCGGCTGTTCAGAATCAGTATTCGATCTGGACTCGCGAGCCGGAGGCGGAGGTGATCCCCGTTTGTGAGGAACTGGGTATTGGCTTTGTCCCATGGGGCCCCCTTGGTACTGGGTTCTTGACTGGCACCATTACTGCCGACACGAAGTTTGATAGCTCCACAGATCTTCGAGCAAGCTTCCCTCGTTTCACCCAAGAGGCCATTCGAGCGAACATGCCCGTGGTTGAGATGCTTCGAGTCCTTGCTGCACGGAAGAAGACCAGCCCGGTACAGATTGCATTGGCATGGCTGCTGGCCCAGAAACCCTGGATTGTGCCAATCCCAGGTATGGACAAGATTGAGTACCTGAACGAGAACATCCTTTCTGTCGACCTGGAGCTTACCGACGACGACCTGCGTGAAATCGATACGCAGTTGGCGTCCATCAACATTCAAGGTGCCCGGCTGGACGATGGGCTGTTGTCGATGTCTGAAAAATAACTCCTTGCTCATGACCGCACGCGGGCATAGCTTGATGCCCGCGTGCCGCGTTGTGACCAAGCTTAGGAGGCGCGTCCATTTCGTAGGCCAATCGCTTCTTTGCGAGGCCCTTGACGTGCCCATTCAAACCCGCCAATCTTTTCAAATTGTATCGCCCCTCTCTGCTCACGTAGCTGCAGGCCAGGAAAAACGCTGGTTTTGCGCTATTGATGAACCAGCCTCATAGGCATATTTCGTTTCCGCGTGGTAGTCGCTCCCCTAGTCTAGGGCTAGATTCGCGCTATCTCACAAAGCGGGGTCGAGCTATGGCCATCGAATGCGTCAACACCATCGAAATCCAGTTGCCCGAAGGATGTATTCACGCTTTTGCGGAATTCGCTCAAGCTCATGTACTGCGTCTCCAGAAATATTCTGGTTGCCACGACTACGTGCTTGTCCAAAGCTCTCAAGATGAGTCTCGCTGGTGGCTCAGCGGCTATTGGGAAAGCAAGGCCTTGATGGAAAGTTCATTTGAAGGCGCGGCGATGGCGGCGCTGCTGGATGATCTTATACAGAAAGGGGCGAGCCTTAGTTTCGGTAGCTTTATTCCCCAGATGGCCAAGTCTCATGGTCGTTGATGCCGATTTGCTGCATGACATAGACCTCAACAGTCTCCTGGCTTTTTGGTTGATTTATCACGAGCACAGTGTGAGCCGCGCAGCTGAACGGCTTAAGATCACTCAGCCAGCGGTGAGTAATACCTTAGCGAAGCTGCGGATCTACTTCAGTGATCCGCTGTTTGTTCGAGAACACAACACTCTCATCCCCACGAGGCGAGCCCGATCCATTGCGGACGAGCTCACCCCGGCGTTCAGGCATATCCAACGGGCCTTGGGACATTGTCAGCCAGGCAGCTGATACGACTTCAACTTTAGCTCAATAAGAAATCGGAGCCGTCAGTGCTGATACGTACCGTGATGGTGGCCTTGCGTCGCCCCTATACCTTTGTCGTGATGGCGTTGCTGGTACTCATTATCGGCCCGCTAACGGCTTCACGAACGCCAACGGATATCTTTCCGGAGATTCGGATCCCTGTAATTGCCGTAGCGTGGCAGTACACTGGTTTACCCCCTGATCAAATGGCCGGGCGTATCTCAACAGTCTTTCAGCGCTTACTTACGGCGTCGGTCAACGATATCGAGCACATTGAGTCCAATACCTATCCAGGTGTTGGCGTTGTTAAGATTTTCTTCCAACCAGGCGTCGACATTGCGGTAGCGAATGCTCAGATCACTGCTGCATCGCAGGTCGCGCTTCGGCAGATGCCGGCTGGTATCCAGCCTCCAGTAATCCTCAACTACAACGCCGCTACTGTGCCGATCCTTCAACTGGCACTTTCAGGTGAGGGCCTATCGGAGCAGCAGCTTTTCGATCTTGGCATGAACACCGTCCGCACCCCGTTGATCACAGTGCCCGGTGTAGTTATGCCCCTGCCATACGGTGGCAAACAGCGCCAGGTGCAGATCGACGTCAACCCAGAAGCGCTCCAGGCGCGAGGGTTATCAGCCCAGGACGTTTCTGCTGCACTCGCTGCCCACAATATCCTAGTGCCTATCGGTACCCAGAAAATCGGTGAGCTGGAATACACGATGCAGCTCAACGGTGCTCCCTCTGCCATCGATGAGCTCGGTATGTTGCCGGTGAAGGTCGTCGACGGCAGTACCATTTACCTTCGTGATGTTGCTGATGTGCACGATGGTAATGCACCGCAAACCAACATCGTGCATGTCGACGGCAGTCGTTCGGTGCTGATGTCGGTGCTCAAGAATGGCTCGGCTTCGACCTTGGCCATCGTTGACGGCATACGCCAACAGATTGAAACCCTCAAGCCAGGTTGGCCAGAGGCGTTGAATGTTCAGCCCATCAATGATCAATCCCTGTTCGTGCGCGCAGCAATCAAAGGGGTAGTCCTCGAAGGCGCTATTGCGGCAGCACTCACCAGTGTGATGATTCTGCTGTTCCTCGGGAGCTGGCGTTCCACTGTAATCATCGCGGTATCGATTCCTCTAGCCATCCTGGGATCGCTCACCATCCTCGCGGCTTTAGGTGAGACACTCAATTTGATGACCTTGGGTGGCTTGGCGTTGGCCATCGGTATTCTGGTGGACGATGCAACGGTGACCATCGAGAACGTGAACTGGCACCTCGAGCAGGGTAAGGATGTCGAGACTTCGATCCTTGATGGTGCTCGTCAAATCGTCACTCCAGCCTTTGTCTCACTCCTTTGTATCTGTATTGCCTTTGTCCCGATGTTCTTCTTGGAGGGGGTATCACGGTACCTGTTTGTTCCGATGGCAGAGGCAGTGATCTTCGCCATGATCTGCTCGTTTATTCTGTCTCGGACGCTCGTTCCGACCATGGCCAAGTACCTACTCAAACCACACCAGTCGCACGGTGAACCTCAAAGCCCGTCGCGCAATCCATTGGTTCGATTCCAAAGGGGCTTCGAAGTCCGGTTTGAACGGCTTCGCCAGCGCTATCAGAGTGTCCTTGAAGCTGCTCTGCGCCGACGTAAGGCATTCCTTTTGGGCTTCATGGCAATCGTCACGTTGTCGTTCGGATTAGTGCCCTTCATTGGCAGCAACTTCTTTCCATCCGTGGACTCTGGCCAAGTGCTGATGCACGTCAGGGTGCCGGTAGGTACCCGAGTAGAGGAAACCGCGTCCCGTTTCGCTGAGATCGAAGAGGCTATTCGCAGCGTCATTCCAGCTGAAGAAATTACTACCTTGGTGGACAACATTGGCCTGCCGCCCAGCAACATCAACCTGACGTACAACAACACGGGTGTTATGGGCTCTCAGGATGGCGACTTCCAGATTGCTTTGCGTCCTGCTCATCAGCCTACTGAGGACTACGTGAGAAAGCTGAGGGAGGTTTTGCCTGAACGCTTCCCGGACAGCACGTTCTCGTTTCCTCCAGCGGACATCGTCAGCCAGATCCTAAACTTTGGTGCCCCTGCGCCAATCGACATCCAAATACGGGGCAACAATGTGGATGCGAATTTCGAGTACGCCCAGCAATTGCTGAAGAAAATTCGGACGGTGCCCGGTTTAGCTGATGCGAGAATCCTGCAGTCCAACAAGGCGCCTGTCTTCAATGTCGATCTGGATCGTACTCAAGCTCAATTGCTCGATCTGACCACCCGTGACGTGACGAACAGCTTGGTGGTGAACTTGGCCGGCAGTAGCCAGGTTGCACCTACCTACTGGTTGAACCCAGCGAATGGTGTGAGCTATCCAATTGTGCTTCAAACCCCTCAGCCAAGATTGGACTCGTTGTCTGCCCTTGCAAATCTGCCAGTCGGAAATGGAAGCTCTGCGAATATCACAACCCTGGGTGCTGTGGCTGACTTTGAGCGAACAACCGGTAGCGGGATGGTTAGCCAGTACAACGTGCAGCCCATGGTGCAGATCCACGCTGCTACCCAGGATCGCGACCTCGGAGCGGTTGCCAAGGACATTCGCAAGATCATTTCAGAGATGTCTGGGGAAGTGCCTCGCGGCAGCACCGTCAATTTGATGGGTCAGGTACAGACCATGGATCGAGCATTCTCCGGGCTGCTGTTCGGTCTGCTTGGCGCAGTCGTACTCATTTATCTGCTGATCGTTATCAACTTCCAGTCGTGGCTCGATCCAGCGGTGATCGTTTCAGGATTGTCTGCGGCACTCGCAGGCATTGTTTGGATGCTCTTCGCGACAGGCACCACGCTTTCTGTCCCAGCGCTCACTGGCGCGATCATGTGCATGGGCGTTGCTACGGCGAACAGTGTGCTGGTCATCAGTTTTGCTCGTGAGCGTTTGGAGGAATTGAGAGACGCAACGGTTGCCGCGTTGGAAGCAGGCATAGCACGACTACGGCCAGTGCTGATGACTGCTTTGGCAATGATCCTGGGCATGCTTCCCATGGCGCTGGGCATGGGCGAGGGCGGTGAGCAAAACGCCCCCCTTGGTCGCGCAGTGATCGGCGGGTTGTTGTTTGCGACTGTTGCGACCCTGTTATTCGTACCTGTGCTGTTCAGCCTGGTTCACCGCCACGATTTCCGTACTGCACCCCAGCAGAACCTTGTTCCTGGAGCGATTTGATATGACTGTGAGAGCGCCTGCAAATACCAGCGGACTTGGCCGCACCCTATTCATTTTGGGTGTGGTCGCGACTGTCGGAGCTATCGTCGTATTCGGGCTCATGAGTCGCCATTCCCAGGCCGAACAGCTTGGTCAAGAGTCTGAGCGTAAACGGATTGCGACTGTTGCTCTTGTCGCACCTAGCGTGGTGACGCCTGCCACTCTTCAGCTTCCGGGGCGAATCGAGGCTTGGT
This sequence comes from Pseudomonas sp. BP8, assembly GCF_017875955.1. GTDB lineage: Bacteria > Pseudomonadota > Gammaproteobacteria > Pseudomonadales > Pseudomonadaceae > Aquipseudomonas. The sequence continues at coordinate 3,579,574 of NZ_JAGINK010000001.1, forward strand.
CACGTGCACCGCTTTATGCACGAGTGAGTGGCTACCTGAAACGCTGGAACAAGGACATTGGATCACCCGTCAAGGCGGGAGAGCTCTTGGGAGAGATTGATGCGCCTGATCTTGATCAGCAGCTGCGTCAGGCTCGAGCCCAGCTCGTAACTGCTCGAAGTGAAATGACTTTGGCCAGCTCCACCGCAAAACGCTGGCAGGAGCTCAGCGAAAGCCAGGCAGTTTCACGCCAGGAGGTCGAGGAGCGCCTTGGTGATTTGGCAACTAAGCGATCTCAAGTCAACGAAGCTCAGGCCAATGTGGATCGGCTCCAGGCCCTCCAGGGCTATACACGGATCATCGCTCCGTTCGATGGCGTGGTGACTGCGCGCAATACGGATGTGGGGGCGTTGATCAACGTTGGCATGACAGCGGGTAGCGAGCTGTTCGTGGTTTCCGACATCAGCCGGCTTCGTGTCTACGTGAGCGTTCCTCAGCGTCAGCTTGCCTGGGTGCAAGCTGGAGCCCATGCCAAGCTTAGGGTGCCTGAGCAACCCGGAAAGACATTTGATGCGACTGTGCAGTCCTTATCCAGAGCGGTTGATGTAGAAACAGGCGCTATGCTGGTTCAGCTGAGTGTGAACAACTCTGAAGGTCATTTGCTGCCGGGTTCCTTCGCGACCGTTCAGTTCGAAGGCAGCCTTGCACCTTCTACCGTTAGCTTGCCACCGAGCGCTTTGATCGTAGGTAAGAACGGCATGCAGATAGCCACAGTCGACGAAGATGGAGTCGTGCAGCTGAAGAAGGTTTCGGTGAACCGCGACCACGGTACCTACTTGGAGTTTGCTGATGGGATTAGTCTGGCTGACCAAGTAATTGCGAATCCTCCAGATGGCCTGAGCACGGGTGACCAGGTACGCATAGCCCAGGTGGACTCTCAGGCCAAGAAGTAATTTGGCAACCGTGTAGTCCAGCTATGCAGGCTGGAGCTCACTTCAAATCCTTTTTTCTGCGACGAGGGGAAAGTTATGGCTCTGACAAGGCGGGCAGCATTGATGGCTATGACGGTGTTTGCGGCAGCCCCAAGCTTAGGGTTTGGTGGCGGCGGCGGTGGGGGGATTTCGAGACCGTTGCGAATTGGAGTGATCGGCGCAGGATGGCTGGGTGGTACGGTTGGCCGATGCTGGGTCAAAGCAGGCCATGAAGTGTTTTTCTCCACCCGCAATCCTGAAGAATTGCAACCGTGGGTGAAACCGCTGGGCGCCCACGCCTCATTCGGCATGCCCAAGGAGGCAGCGGAGTTCGGAGATATCCTGCTGTTAGCTGTACCCTACGAAGCCATACCAGATTTGGCGAAAAGCCTGCATGGGCAAGTACAAGGTAAGATTTTGCTGGATGCGTGCAATCCATCCGCGTCTAGTCGGAGCGAAATTGCCCAAGAGGCGATGGCGAATGGCATGGCAGTCACCACTGCGAAGTATTTCCCCGGCGCGAACGTTGTGCGCGCCTTCAGTGCAGTGGATGCAAGTTCTGTAGAGGCCTCATTTGAAGGGAGAGGGCCAACGCTTGGTGTTCCTATTGCAGGTGATGACGCAAGCGCCCTGCAGGTGGCCACGCAGCTGGTTCGCGATGCCGGGTGTGCACCCGTAGTGGTCGGGGGCTTGGCTCAAGCAGTTGCCTTCCAGCGAGGTGGGCCTGGATTCCGTGCCAACACCTCTGAGGCGAAGTTACGCGACCTTTTGGGCCTGTAGGCGTAAGACAGGCGCAGGGCATTTATAGCTGATGGAATATGAAATCGGCGCTGTCGGCCTTTTCCAAAGCAAATGAGCGATGCTCGAGCGCTTCTTGCAGCTCGACATCCTCTGCTTTGATTCGCCATGATGGCTCTGTTGAGTCCTGTTCACCAAGGCTCTCGATGGCGGCCAACATAGTCTCAACTTTGGGCATGTAGATGGTGAAGCCGTTTCCTTTCCAAGCCGCCACTGTCAATCCCAGTGCTTCGCATATCTCAACCTTGCGTTGGCCATCGTCTCGATCCGCCTGGCGTGACTGCAAAATCTGATTTGTCAGTTCCCGGTCAGAGCCCAGGAGATTTCCTTGATCCCAGCTCTCAGGTGGGCAGTCTTTTGAAAGCGGTGAGAGTGGAATGAACGGATTGATCTCCATGGGGTAGATGCGGCAGACCAGAGGCCGTTCGGAATAGATCGAGCATAGATCGTCAGCCCCTAGGTTGGGACATTGAGGAATCACGTTGCCCGCGAAGATTGCTATGACTTGCAGTGCGCCTGCCCCACATTGCACAGAAGCTGACCGCAATTTGTGGTAGCCGAATTCAGGTGCCCCGTAGGGCCAGGCTGAATCATCGAACGCCTCCAGCAACACGGCAACGGAATGCCCACGGCGGAGCCATGCAAGCGTCTCGCTTAGGGTCAGAGGCACAAACCTACCACGGCAACAAGCGCCGCATCCCACGCAGGCGAAGCGGGTGTTGTTAGCCTGGTTGCTAGATTGAGTCACTGCACACTCACCTTCAGTTGCACCGGACTCGCAGATCCTGGCGCGTACTAATTCTTGGCGCTGCTCTGACTACACGCAGCAGTCAGGAGCAACACTTCCTATAAGCCCGCAAATTCGGATCGTCGATCATAGGGTGTATCGCAACAGACGATTAGTACGAAGACTTTGATAGGCCTTATGAGCGTCGCTCATTAGTCCCGAGACTCGGTACCGTAGCTCTTCTACCAGCAATGCAAAGGCAGGGGAGGCCTGGCGTCGGCTTGGGTAATACAGATGAAAACCAGGGTAGCTTGGGCTCCAGTCTTCAAGCACGTGGATCAACCGGCCTTCTGCAATGTGAGGGGCAGCTAGTTCGGCTGGGACGTAGCTCAACCCAAATCCATCAAGTGCTGCTCCTACCAGTTGGTAGACACCGTTATAGGTGATCTGCCCCGACACCCGGACATTCATCGACTCCTGGCCTTTTTGGAATTCCCAGGCATATAGGCCGCCATTCACTGGTAGACGCAAGTTGTTACATTTGTGGTGTACCAAGTCGCGTGGTGTTTGAGGAATTGGACGATCAGTGAAGTATGCCGGTGAGCCCACCACCGACATGCAGGTGTCTGGGCCGATACGTGTAGCGATCATCCCCTCAGCCACGTCCTCGCCCAAACGTACTCCAGCATCAAATCCATGGGCGGCAATATCTACGAAGCTGTAGTCGCAGCACACCTCCACGGAAATGTCAGGGTAGTTTGGCAGAAACCGTTTCAAGGCCGGTCGCAGAATCAGCTCTAGTGAGAAATCCATGGCGTTGATTCGAATTGTTCCCGCCGGCTTGTCGCGCAGATCACTCAGCTGAGCGAGCTCATGCTCAATCTCATCGAAGCGCGGCCCAACGCGCTCCATCAAGCGTTCACCTGCTTCCGTAGGAGAAACACTGCGGGTTGTGCGAGTCAGCAGGCGCAGTCCTAACCGAGCCTCCAGGCCACGAATCGTGTGACTTAGAGCAGATTGTGAGCACCAAGTTTCGCAGCAGCTTTGGTAAAGCTGCGCTCATAAGCAACTGCTAAAAAGGCTAGCAGGTCGTTGGCATTTTCCCGGAGCATTGATGAGACCAGTTCATGAGGTTATGTGAATTCTAGCTACTAATCACTTGAAGTGGTTACCGCTACATTCAGTGTCTGTCTATGGTGATTCAATCCAATAGGCCTTCTCCCTTGAGGACTCCCCTATGCTTGAAACCATTTCCAACACCTATCCATACACACCCAGCAGGTTGAAATTCACTACTCGGTTTCCGTTGGCTCATGCATTACTACTGCTTCTTGCGATCAATGCCAGTGCTGATGAGCTACCGGTTGTTACAGTCTCCCCTGCAGGCGCACAGCCCTCCACAGCAGGCTCTCCCGATTTTTTCACTGGTAGCGCTCGTATTGATGGCCGATTTCAAGGGACTGGCGGCGCACGGGTCAGTGGAGGAACCGTGACATTTGAGCCGGGAGCCCGTACTGCTTGGCATACCCACCCATTGGGGCAGACGTTGATTGTCACTGGCGGTGTTGGCCTGGTGCAACAGCAGGGTCATGCGATCCAGGTTATACGTGCCGGCGATACGGTGTGGATCCCACCTCGCGTCAAGCACTGGCATGGGGCGACAGCCACGACAGGCATGAGCCACGTCGCAATTGCCGAGTTGCAAGACGGCAGCGCTGTTCAGTGGCTGGAGCATGTGTCCAACGAAGACTATGCCAAAACCCCATGAATCTCTTGGCGTCGTGATGACCGTATCGACGCACGTTCAAAGGTGAATCCTGATGACCGATACCAAAAGCTCAGATAAATCCGATAGAGAAGTGGTAGCAGGCGTCGCTCCGTCACGGCGTAATTTTCTAAAGTTCGGCGTCTCAGGCATCGCTGCCGCCACAGTATCGACCTGGATACCTGAGCGCGTGATTGCAGCACAGCTAGCCCCCGTCGATGACGAAGGCGCACCCAAGGCCGGTGAAAAACGTGTTCAACTGACAGTGAACGGTCAACTCCACAAGCTTAACGTCCCGGCGAACGCGATCCTGCTGGACGTGCTACGTGATCGTCTCCAGCTCACCGGTACCAAGAAAGGTTGTGACCATGGCCAGTGCGGCGCATGCACTGTCATGGTCAATGGAGTGGCAATCAACTCGTGCCTCTCGATTGCGCTGCAGCATGACAGCGACAAGATCACGACCATTGAAGGACTGGCCCAGGGAGACGTTCTTCACCCCGTACAGGAAGCCTTCTGGGAGCATGACGCGTACCAGTGTGGCTACTGCACATCGGGACAAATTATGAGTGCGGTGGCGATTCTCAAGGATCCCACTATCGGTACTGATGATGCCAGCGTGAAGGAAGCCATGAGCGGCAATATTTGTCGGTGCGGCGCCTACAAAAATATCTTGGCGGCGATTCAGTCTGCTCGCGGAAAAATGGGAGGGACAGTCTAATGCGCACTTTCGATTATTCCCGCACCCAGTCGACTGCCCAAGCCGTAAATACCCATGCTGCCCCTGGGCAGTCGTTTTATCTGGCAGGCGGCACCACCCTCCTGGATCTGGTCAAACTGGACGTAATGCAGCCTGAGCGCTTGGTTGATATCAACCATCTTTCGCTCAAGCAGATTGAGAGGCTTGCTGATGGGCGCGTTCGTATCGGCGCCCTGGTTACCAATACTGCCTTGGCAAGTGATCCTCTAATTCGAGAACAGTACGCTGTACTCTCTCAGGCCATCCTGGCGGGTGCATCGACCCAATTGCGAAACAAGGCCACGACCGCAGGTAACGTTATGCAGCGAGTGCGATGCAATTATTTCCGTGATGGGGTTTCACCCTGCAATAAACGTCAGCCAGGCTCAGGTTGTTCGGCTATCGGTGGCCATAACCGCAGCGTTCATGCAGTGCTTGGTACAAGCGATCAATGCATCGCCACTCACCCCTCCGACATGTGCGTAGCTATGGTCGCCATTGGTGCGCAGGTCACAGTGCAAGGGCCCAACGGCGTCCGAGAAATCCCGTTCGCCGATTTCCACCTGCTTCCTCGCAACACGCCCTGGTTGGAGCATGCGCTGCAGCCTCATGAACTCATTACCCATGTGACCCTGAATGCGCCACTCAAAGATAATCGTTCCGCCTACCTTAAGCTGCGTGACCGTGATTCCTACCAGTTCGCTCTAGCATCAAGTGCAGTCGTCGTGGTGATGGATGGACGCCGCATCACTGACGCACGGATTGCCCTCGGTGGAGTTGGGACAAAGCCTTGGCGAGCTATTGAGGCTGAGCAGGCGTTGATAGGTCAACGGGCAGACATGGACTTGTTCACCCGTGTTGGAGAGCGAGCGATGCAGGGGGCTAAACCCTATGAACACAATGCTTTCAAGATTCCGCTCGGCCAACAGGTCGTGACTCGAAATCTTCGTGATCTGACTGCATAGGAGCCTGACGTTATGAGCCAATCCATTATCGGCACGCCTTCTAAACGTATCGATGGTCGGCAAAAGGTTACAGGCGCTGCCCGTTATGCGGCTGACCACCCATTGCCAAATCTGGCCTACGCCTATGGTGTGTACAGTACGATAGCGAGCGGTCGCATCGTGACCATCGACGATCAGCAAGCTCGGGCTATGCCCGGCGTGGTCGCCGTGCTGCATCATGGTAATTTCCCCACGCTACACCGTACTCCCAATGTTCCGATGACTTTCAATGACATCCTCAATGCTGCAAAGGTCGACGAGCGCCGGCTGCCTTTTGAGGATGACAAAGTCTCTTATCCTGGGCAGTTCGTTGCCTTGGTAGTGGCTAACACCTTCGAGCAGGCTCGTGCGGCAGCGCTGAGGGTTAAGGTGACCTACGTACAGGCTCCGGCTATCACAAGCCTATCGGATGCTCTCAAACAGAAAGGAGCTCGTGAAGGAGGTCGCGGCCACAGCCGTGGAAACCCGGATGCGGCATGGGAAACGGCAGTAACACGGTTTGACCAGACCTACACCACGCCTGTGGAGACTCATAGTCCCATGGAAATGCACGCCACCACGGCTTTCTGGCGTGATGGGAAGTTGTATGTTTACGAGGGCACCCAAGGGGTGGTGAATCACCGCAATGTGCTAGCCAACGTTTTTGATCTGCCCCCTGACCGGGTCGAAGTGCATGCGCCTTTTATTGGTTCAGGCTTTGGCAGCAAGCTCTGGCCTTGGCCGCATTCGATAGCGGCTTGCGCTGCTGCTCAAGTTGTTAAGCGCCCGGTGCAGTTGATGTTGCCTCGAGCTCAGATGTTCACCACTACTGGTCACCGCCCGGAGACGATTCAACGTGTCCGATTGGCCACCGATGGCAGTGGAAAGCTCGTCTCAATTCGTCACGAGTCCTTCAACAGTACCTCAACCACGGACGCTTACACTGAGGCCTGTGGCGGGGTTACTCGCAGTCTCTATTCTTGCGCCAACGTGCTGGTCAATCACAAGAACAGCCCGCTTAATCGCGGCACGCCGACATCGATGCGAGCGCCTGGTGCAGCCCCAGGACTGTTCGCTCTTGAGTCCGCCATCGACGAACTAGCCTTGATGCGTGGTGTGGATCCGTTGGCGTTTCGCAAGATGAACCTGGCCGCCCGCGATGAGAGCTTGAACCTGGAATGGTCGAGCAATCATCTGCTCGAAGCCATCGATGTAGCTGCTGAGCGATTTGGCTGGCACTCACGTAACCCAGCTATCGGTGCAATGCGTAATGGGGACGAGCTGATCGGCTATGGCATGGGGGCTTGTAACTGGGAGGCCTACCAGGTGCCTACCGATGCTCGAGTGATCGTCCGTTCAGACGGCAGTGCGTTGGTTCAATGCGGGCAGCAAGACATTGGTACCGGTACGTACACAGTGGTTGCACAAACTGTTGCGCAGCTTACCGGTCTGCCGTTCGAGCGCATCGAGGTCGAGTTGGGTAGCTCGACCTTTCCACCAGGGGCATTGGCGGGTGGCTCGTGGGCTACGGCCAGTATCCTCCCCGCAATTGCTGGAGCCACTCGAGCGGCACTCGACAAGTTGCGCCAGTACGCAGTGATGGAAGGTGGACTTTTGACCGGCGCGGATGCCGAGAGCTTGAAGGTTGAGGAGGGCAGCCTTGTTCATGGCGATCAACGCGTCAGCTTTGCTCAGGTCTTGCGTCATCAGCGTATAGGTCGTGCAGAGGGTAACTTCCAGAGCGGCGCCAAAGGTGGTGACTATTCGTACCGTTCTTTCGGTGTCCACTTCGTGGAGGTGCGTTGGGATCCGGGCATTTCCAGGTTGCGGGTAGCGCGGGTCGTCAGTGCCATCGATGTAGGCAAGGTGGTCAATCCCCTGGCCGCTCGGAACCAGGTGGAGGGTGCAATCATCATGGGCCTGGGCATGGCGTTGTTCGAGGCATCTGAAAACGATCCTCGCAGTGGATTGCCGGTCAACAACAACTATGCAGAATACGTGGTGCCTGTCCACGGCGACTTGCCGGATATCGACGTGACCCTGCTGGACTATCCCGACTACAACCTGAGTGAGTTTGGCGCACGAGGAATCGGCGAGATCGGTGTGACGGGCCTTGCGGCAGCAGTGGCTAACGCTGTTTACCATGCTACCGGCAAACGAATTCGCAGCTTACCTATTACCAAGGAAAAGTTGATGACGGTTTGAGGGGCAGTACATGAAGCAGTTAGACCTCCAAGTCGTTCAGCAGGCTCGGGCCTGGTTGGCAGAAGGGAAGCCGGTCTGGTTCTGCACGGTGCTTTCTACCTACGGTTCTGCACCAAGAGGCCCAGGGGCCACACTTGCATGTTTGAGCACTGGTGAGCACCGAGGGTCTCTCTCTGGAGGTTGTGTCGAGGACGATTTCTTGGAGCGCGTGGGCAATGACTATTTTCGCCCAATGAGCCAAGTCATTCGTTATGGGGATGGGGGCCTAGCCCCCACCTTGGCCCTGCCATGCGGCGGCGTTCTGGATGTGCTGGTGGAGTACCTGGATCCCAGCACTGATGTAGACGACCATCTTCAAGCTATCGAATCCGCTCTTGTAGGTCGTCATCTCATCACTCGGGAGGTGCTTCTAGAAACAGGCGTTCGAACTGTTAGCGAAGGATGCATGCATGCTCCGCGCGTTGACGTCGGGGTCGAGCATGTTCGCATTCGCGTCGGAGCGGTTCAGCGACTTCTACTGGCGGGTCTTTCACCTGTAGCAGAATTCTGCGCGAGCTTTGCATTGGCGCTCGGCTATGAGGTGATCCTTTGTGATCCACGCGAGGAAATTCTGGAGAATTTCTCTATGCCCGGCGTAGAGGTGTACCAGATCATGCCGGCAGTTTATATCGCCAATGGGGGCTGCCACTCTGCGACCGCAGTTGTCGCCCTCACTCATGATCCGCGCCTGGATGATCTCACCATGCTAGAGGCAGTTCGCACGCCAGCGTTTTACATCGGGGCCATGGGATCACATCGGACAAGTGAGAAGCGATTCGAGCGACTGTCTCGGATTGGTGGGTTAGATGATGCAAGCTTGGGAAGGATTCACGCGCCTATTGGCCTGAACCTGGGAAGCAAGACCCCGGCTGAAATCGCAATGGCAGTCATCGCGGATATCCTCCGGGTCTCGAATGGTGTGAAGCGAAGCAGCTTGTGAGGGTTAACCGTTTTGCTCACGAGTTGTGAAAACTTCCTTGAGCACCGGTACTGCAGACATCGCTTTTGGCCAGCCCACATAGAACGCAAGATGGGTGACGACTTCGGCAGCCTGGGCGCGAGTGAGTCCGTTGTCCATGGCACGGTTGAGGTGGAAGGGGAGCTGTGCTGCTTGCCCCTGGGCAATCAAGGCCGCCACCGTAACTAAGCTGCGATCTCGCGGGCTGAGGTTGCTCTGCAGCCATAAGTCTGCGAACAACACGTCATTCGTATACCGGCCCAGTTCTGGTGCAACTCCACCAACTCCAGCCTCTACCGCTGCCCTGCGTTTCACCTCGCTTTCTGGATCAAGAGTTAATGGCTCTCCGGCGGGAGGTACGATTTGCTCCGCAGGTATTTTCCGCTCGCTGAAAATCTGCTTGGCGACGCTGGCAGCCGACATGGCGTTCGGCCAGCCCGAATAGAATGCCAAGTGGGTGATCTCGGCGCTGATCTCGCTGGGTTTGAGACCATTGTCCAAACCAAGCCGGATGTGGCCAGTGAGCTGCGGAATTTGACCACTTGCAATGAGGGCGGCAAGGGTGATCAGACTCCGGTCTCTTGGAATCAACTCTTCACGCTTCCAAACTTCGCCGAAGAGAAGGTCGGTCGTGTACTTGTAGAGTTGTGGAGTGACCTCGAGCACGTCAGGAGAGGGCCTGGGATCTCGGCGTGGCTGAGCTTCGTCAGCGTCCACTGCTGCTGAGAGAAGGAGGGTTGCGAAAGTGGTTGCGGTAAGCAGCTTCATCGGACATTCCCAGGTAGAGAGTCGAAGCGTCCACAGGCCGCCCAATGCCGGCCTGCGAACTTGGTGATGCGGTAACCGTCAGTTCGCTTCCGCTGCTTGCAACGAACTCATGTCGATGACGAAGCGGTAACGCACGTCTGCGCGCTCCATTCGGTCAAACGCCTCGTTGATCTGATCCATGCGGATCATTTCGCACTCGGGCAGGATGTTCTTCTCGGCGCACAGGTCGAGCATTTCCTGAGTCTCGCGGATGCCACCAATCGGCGAGCCCGCTACGCGGCGGCGACCCAGGATCATGGGTACAGTGTTCTGCTCTTCCATCGGCCCGATCTGGCCAACCATCACCAGGGTCGCATCGACATCCAGCAGGGCCACGTAGGCATCCAGCGCGTGCTTGACCGGAACCGTATCGATGATCAGATCGAAGCTGGAAGCAGCTGCGGCCATTTCTTGGGGGTTGCTCGATGACAATAGGCGCTTGGCGCCAAGGGCCAGTGCATCAGCCTCTTTGTCGCGGCTTCGGCTGATTACGGTGACTTCGGCGCCCATGCCGGCTGCCAGTTTGACTGCCATATGACCCAGGCCACCAAGGCCGATTACACCGACCCGGCTGCCAGGAACCACGTCCCAGGTGCGCAATGGCGAATACGTGGTGATGCCTGCACACAACAGCGGCGCCACCTTGGATAGATCGAGGCTTTCAGGAACGCGCAGAACGAAATCTTCCCGCACGACCAGGTGCTTCGAGTACCCGCCGAGCGTGTTCTCGCCGGTGACGCGATCCTTGCCGTTGTAGGTATTGGTATTGCCTTCACGGCAGAGTTGCTCTTCACCCTTGCGGCACTGGTCACACGTCATGCAGGCGTCAACCATGCAGCCGACTGCAACGGCGTCTCCGACCTTGTAGCGGCTGACATCGCTACCTACAGCGGTCACGCGCCCGACAATCTCATGGCCCGGTAGAGCGGGGTAAACCGTCCAGCCCCAATCATTGCGAGCGGTATGGAGGTCAGAGTGACAGACGCCACAGTACAGCACCTCCATGGCGACGTCGTTGGGCCGCAGGTCACGGCGGTTGAATGTCCAAGGAGCCAGCGGGCTCTGTGGGGATTGCGCTGCATAGCCGATGGTAATCATTGCGTACCTCGAAATTGGACAAATGAGTCGCTGGTCAAATGGTAGACAACTTCGATCCATGGATTAAGACGCACAAGCTGCATGGGCTCATGAGCCTTGCTCATGAATTCTAGAGCGACCGAAACTCTCGGCGCCGGTATCCTGTTCACGTTTACCTCAGCAGGCGAGTATCAATGGCACGTGAAGGCTACGGCGATTTTCAGGCGTTTCTCGCGATCTCTCGTGAGCGAAGCTTCACCAGGGCAGCTGCTCAGCTCGGGGTATCTCAATCTGCGTTAAGTCATACCATACGAACGCTGGAGGCCCGCTTAGGGGTGAGATTGCTCACACGGACAACCCGAAGCGTTACCCCTACCGAAGCCGGTGAGCAGCTGTTCCAGAAGCTTTCCTCCCTCTTTGCGGAAGTTGATGCCGAGATCGCGGAGGTCATCGAATTGGGGGATGCTCCCCGTGGCAACCTGCGCATTTCCGCGACTGATTACGCCGCAAATGCTGTGTTGTGGCCTCGTTTGAAAGATCTCTTGCTCCAGTACCCGGACATCAAGATCGAGATCACAACCGACTATGGTTTGACGGACATTGTAGCGGAGCGCTATGACATTGGAGTTCGTCTGGGCGACCAGATCGCCCAGGACATGATTGCTGTCCGGATCGGGCCCGATTTGCGGATGGCGATGGTAGCTTCGCCCGATTACTTTAAAGGGCGGGCTATGCCGGCTTCGCCCAGTGATCTAGGCGAGCACAACTGCATCAATCTTAGGCTGCCCACCCATGGCGGTTGCTATCCATGGGAACTCAGCGATGGTGAGAGCGAGGTGCAGGTAAGGGTGAGCGGCCAGCTTACCTTTAATGGTACTTATCCAATGCTTGCTGCTGCCATTGATGGTTGCGGGATAGCCTACCTGCCAGAGGAATTAGTCCGCGAGCATGTTGCTGCCGGTCGACTCGTCTGGGTGCTTGAGAACTGGTTTCCTACATTCCCAGGACTGCACATTTACTACCCCAGTCGAAGGCAATCGTCTCGAGCGTTGAGCTTAGTGGTGGAAGCACTCCGCTTCTCTGATAGAGACTCATGAAATGGATTCATGGCCGTTTCCCTCTTTGGCACCTTAATCTTCAGTCCGGCTTGGCTTAGGGTTGATACGGTTTCTAAGCTATCAAGGATCTGTCATGAATTATCGATATCTGGGTCGTAGCGCCTTGAAGGTATCTCCGCTGTGCCTCGGTGCAATGATGTTTGGCGGCGAGACCGATGAGGCAACCTCCAAGCGCATCATCGACAAAGCGGGTGCTGCCGGCATTAACTTCATCGATACCGCTGACGCTTACCATGCTGGCCGTTCTGAGGAGGTGGCCGGTCGAGCCATTGCCGCATCCCGCGATAACTGGGTTGTGGCTACCAAGTTTGGATATCCATCGTCTGCAGACGCAGGCCCCAACCAACAGGGCCAGTCGCGTAAGTGGATCATCCAGAATGTCGAGGCCAGTCTGAAGCGCCTGGGTACGGACTTCATCGATATTTTGTACTTCCATCGCGCCCTGGCCGACGCGCCGATGGAGGAGGGGATGCGAGCGATTGACGACCTGATTCGTCAGGGCAAGATACGCTACTACGGCGTATCCAACTTCCACGGTTGGCGGATCGCGGAAATGGTAAGACTTGCTGACGCTCTTGGCATACAGCGGCCAACCGTCAGTCAACCTCTGTATAACATCGTGAACCGTGTCGCCGAGGTCGAGCAGTTGCCGGTCGCCGGCCACTATGGCATTGGCGTTGTGCCCTACAGCCCATTGGCCAGAGGAGTGCTCAGCGGGAAATATTCAGTGAATGCTGCTCCGGCACCAGATACTCGAGCTGGTCGGGGTGACAAGCGGATCCAGCAGACTGAATGGCGATCCGAATCTCTGCAGGTTGCTCAAGCCGTTGCAGAACACGCGGCGGCGCGCGGAACAACCCCCATCGCTTTCGCCATTGCCTGGGTGCTGAGAAATGAATTGATCAGTTCTGCTATCGCCGGCCCTCGAACCGAAGTTCACTGGGACAGCTACATGGATGCTTTGACGTTGGAACTGGGCTCGGATGACGAGCAACTGGTCAATTCCCTTGTAGTACCTGGCCATTCCTCGACCCACGGGTTCACCGATCCTGGTTACCCGGTCGAAGGCCGAAAAGTCTGATAATTGGACGCTTCAAGTCCAGCCAACGAGCCGGCCCTAAATTTGGGCCGGTTCTTTTTGCGCCTGTGGTGTTGATCTAACTAGCCAGAATGCACACAGCATACTTGCGACACCAAAGGCAGCGATCACCAAGGCCATTGGGCGAGGTGTACCATCTGCTAAAGCTCCGACTAATCCTGACCCCAAAATGCCGGTGCCATACTGCAACGCACCGATTAGTGCGGAAACCGCACCTGCAACGGTTGGGAAGCTATTGAGTGCCCCGACGATGGAGTTCGCGATAATCAAGCCCGCCGCCGCGCAAAAGACGAATAAAGGAGCTACCAGCCCGGCTAGCCCTCCCAAGCCGCTCCAAGAGTCAACCAACAACCAGATTCCCGCCACTGCCGCCATTACCGCCCCTAAGCGCATAAGCTGGTCACCACCCACGCGCTTCACGAGCCTGGCATTGACCTGATTGGCCATCATGATTCCCGCAATACCCAGAGCAAACAGCAGGCCATAGGACTGTGGTGAAATGTGGTAGTAGTCAATGTATGCGAAAGGCGTTCCCGCGATGTAGGCATACATACCTCCGTAGAAAAATCCGCCGACTGTGGCGTAGCCGATGATTCGCCGATCCATCATCAGCTGGATGTAACGCCTCCATGCCCCCCCAGAGGCTCATAATTTCGTCGCTCTATGGGTAGCGTCTCAGGCAGCGAGTACAGCGCGGCCAAAGTAGCGATACCGAATGCGGCCAGCGTCCAGAAGATCAAATGCCAGGATCCAAATTTCAGAAGCGCTCCGCCAACGGTTGGGCCCAACAAGGGCGCGATGGCCATCACCGTCATCAACGTAGAAAGCATTTGTGCTGCACGGTGCCCCTCATAGAGGTCACGGATCATTGCTCGTGCCAGAACCACGCTTGCACAGGCCCCGATTGCCTGGAGGGCACGGCAAATGATCATGACGGGAGCTGCGGTCGACAATGCGCAACCGATAGAGCCCGCGATGAACAGAAGCAAGCCGAGGGCGATAGGTAGGCGCCGACCGTAGCGGTCGCCGATTGGGCCCCATAGCAGTTGGCCTAGGCTGAAGCCGACCAAGTAGCCCGAGATAGTGAGCTCCAGTTGCGCAGCGCTGGCATGTAGCGATTGGGCCATTGCTGGCATGGCAGGCAGGTACAGATCGGTGGAGATAGACGCGAAAGCCATCAATGCGCTGAGGATCGCGAGAATCCATAGGCTTTGTTTGTCCGAGTGCTGATTGCCTGCCGAAAGGGGCTTAGTCTGTGACATGGAGAGTGTGACCCTCGGCAAAAGTGCGAGAAACGACACCGCCGGCTTCCCGCTGGGATGCCGGCGGCACGTCTTACGGAAGTTTTTAACGGTTGACGTTTTTTTGAAGGTGCGCCGGGTAGCGGTCGCCAACAATTTGGATGTGCTCAAGAGCGGTCGCAATGGAGGCCAGGTCGCTGCTACTCAGGCTGAGAGTGGCTGCAGCAATGTTTTCCTCGAGGCGATGCAGTTTGGTAGTGCCTGGGATTGGGACGATCCAAGGTTTCTGAGCCAACAGCCAGGCCAGCGCTACCTGAGCACGGGTGGCGCCTTTGCTATCAGCAATGACCCCGAGCACTTCCACCAGCTTCGCGTTGGCTGCACGGCTCTCCTCGGTGAATCGCGGCACCACATTGCGGAAGTCGTCATCTGCGAATTTGGTGTTGGTATCGATAGCCCCGGTAAGGAAGCCCTTGCCAAGCGGACTGAACGGTACAAAGCCAATTCCGAGCTCTTCCAAGGTGGGAAGAATGTCCTTTTCTGGCTCGCGCCACCACAAGGAATACTCGCTCTGGAGCGCTGCAACGGGCAGCACTGAATGCGCCCGGCGAATGGCGTCTACCCCGGCCTCTGACATACCGAAGTGGAGGACTTTACCCGCTTCAACCAATTCCTTGACTGTGCCGGCGACATCTTCCACTGGCACCTGGGGATCGACTCGGTGCTGGTAGAGAAGCTCGATACGGTCGGTTTTCAAAAGCCGCAGTGATTGCTCGACCACCTTTTTGATGTTTTCTGGACGGCTATCCAGCCCATCAGCCGGCAAGCCATTCTTGAAGCCAAATTTAGTAGCGATTACCACTTGGTCGCGAACTGGAGCCAAGGCCTCCCCGAGCAACTCTTCATTGGTGAATGGCCCGTAGGCTTCAGCTGTGTCGAAAAAATTCACCCCTTTATCGAAGGCGTCTCGGATCAAAGCGGTAGCTGCTTTCTTCTCCAAGGCCGGGCCGTAGGCATAGCTGATACCCATGCATCCCAACCCCAGGGCGGACACTTCCAATCCGCTTTTGCCGAGCTGACGTTTCAACATGTTTCGTCTCCTTCGCAAAGATGTAGATGACATGTAAACTCTAAACTCGTGTGGCTTGCTCAACAATTAGCATTTCATTTCATGGGTAGGTGAGGGGAATTCATCAATGATCAGAGCTGGAGTCCCTGAGCTGACCGCTTTCGTCGCGATAGCTGAGCAGAAGAGTTTCACCGGAGCGGCGAAAGCGTTGGGGGTTTCGCCTTCCGCCCTTAGCCACTCTATGAGAGGTTTGGAGGCCCGACTTGAACTCCGCCTGTTCAACCGAACTACGCGGTCTGTAGCCCTGACTGAAGCGGGAGAGGAGCTCTTTCTTCGAGTTCAGCCACTCCTGAAAGACTTGGAGTGCGCAGTGAATGACGTTACCTCTGAGCGCAGTACACCGTCCGGTTCTATCCGGTTGAGTGCGTCGGAATCGTCCTTCAAACCGCTGATCCGCCACGTCATGCCTCAGTTCTTGCAAGACAATCCCCAGATACACATCGAGTGCGTCGCCGATAGTCGATTGGTGGATATCGTTGCTGATGGATTCGATGCTGGCATACGGCTCTATGACGACGTACCGCGAGACATGATTGCTGTGCGGTTTGGGCCTGACATTCGATTCGCAGCTGTGGCCTCACCCGAGTACCTCACCCGTCATCCTGCGCCGAAGGCCCCGCACGACCTCAAAGTGCATCGATGCATCAGATTTCGGTTTGCGAGCGGAACGTTATTCCGGTGGGATCTCGATCACCTGGGTCGATCTGCCAGCATTGATGTAGACGGCCCGATGACGATGGACAACATCAACCTGATGATCGAGGCTGCGCTCGCCGGGATTGGCATTGCTTGGGTGCCTGAGCTTCAGGTGGAAGAGCACCTGCAAACTGGAAGGTTGATACATCTGCTGCCGGAGTGGGGGCCTTACTACGGCGGAGCCTGTCTTTACTACCCGGCTAATCGTCATCCACCAATGGCCTTGAGGATGTTCGCTGAAGCTGTACGCGAGTGGGCTCGCCAACAGGAGAAACGTTAGTCCTCCTGCTGACTGCTTGGCTTACTGGTTTTCGCCCCACCAGTATTGTGCAGTTACGCCACCATCCATGAGGAAGTCGCTGCCAGTGATGAACGTCCCTTCGGGGCCCATCAGCAAAGCGGCAACGGCGCCTACCTCATCAGGGGTGCCACCGCGTTTGGCCGCGCAGGATTCGATCATGCTTCGATACCCAGCGCCGCGTGGGCCATTCAATTCATCACGAGCCAGTGGGGTGAAGATGATGCCTGGGCTGATTGTGTTGACGCGAGCACCACGCTTACCCCATCGAACAGCTTCTGCGGCCACGCGCAGGGAGTTGCCGCGTTTGGAGATCTGGTAGGCGTTCAGCGGGTCGGTCACCTGTTCGGGCTGTAGCATCGGAAGCGTCAGTAGCTCTTCAACGGGCGTGAGGGCCAGGGCTTTATTTTGCTCAGGTGTCAGCGCCGGCAGTCGATGACCGGACTGCGAAGCGATGACGATGGCAGATCCACCTTTGGCAATGACGTTACCGAAGAGCTCCAGAACCAGCGCAGTGCCATACAAATCCACTCGAAGGATGGTTGCTGGTGGAGCCTGGGAGGGGGAGACTCCAGCGGCATGGATCACCCCAGTGATATCGCCAATGACCGTGGCGGTATCAACCAAGGATTTTACAGATTCACGAGAGGAAACATCAACGACTGCCGTGCTGACTTCAAAGCCGGCGTCGTTGAGCACTTTGGCAGCTGCGTCAGCGGTTTCCTTGCGTAGGTCTGCCAGTACAACATGCTTGCCTGCGCTCACTCTTCGAGCAATTGCCTGGCCGATGGAGCCAGCGCCAATCACAACCGTTACATCTGTCATGTTCCTCTCCCAGTTCAGAGTTAGAACATCACTGTAGGTCAGATTCTGTACATTTATTAGCCGATGAACTCTGTGTACCCCTGTGAGAGAGATTCATCAATCTTTACGAAAAGCATACCCCCGTCGCTCTCTGAAGCAGTGATCCCCGGTAATTGGTGAGCGATGCTCATGAGGTCTTAAAGTAATTTGCCGATTGTTGAGCTACACCAAGCGACCTAGAATTTAGTGACTTATGACCCTGCAGGGGTTGATCAGGTGAGTCGAGAGAATATTGCCGGAAAGGTCGTAGTAATCACAGGTGCCAAGTGCCGTGTTGATCATTTCAGAGGGGCTCACGCAGGCGTCAAACCTCATGGCATTAGGGCAACGGTGATCTCGCCGGGGCGCGGTGGATATCGAATCGCCGAGCAGCATCACTGAGCTAGACCTTGTGAACGGAGTGCGCCAATTTTTACGAAGAGTACGCTATCGCCCCTGTGCCTTTTACCCGAACTGTGGCTTTGCCATAAGCCAGCCGAGCGACGTGGACATCAATGAAAACCTGTTCCGTCCTACTCGTAGGAGCTGTGACATCTCTCTGGATGCGAGGAAAACCATGACTGTATCTGATCCACTTCGCCGCAAAGTGATTGCGGCCATTGCGAGCCTCCCGTTAATGGCTTCTGGTGCAGGCCAGGAGGTAAGCAGCTCACGCGCCACGAACCCTACTGGCGCGAAAGCCGTCGTCGCATATTTCTCCCGCTCAGGGAACACAAGGGTGGTAGCAGGCCTGATCCAGCGATCCCAAAAAGCCGATATTTTTGAGATAAACCCAGTTCAGCCCTACCCAGCTGACTACCTGGAAACTGTCGCCCAAGCTCGGGACGAAACGGCTGATGGCTTCAAGCCTCAGCTCCAGCAAGTAATGCCGGATATCGGTAGATATGAGATCGTGTTTCTTGGCTTCCCCATCTGGGGCGAAACCGCACCACCTGTAATCCGTTCGTTTTTGTCTGCTCACGATCTTGCAGGTAAGACCGTTGTTCCCTTCGTCACTCACGGGGGCTATGGACTTGGAGACAGCCTGCAGGTGCTTGCGGAGCATGCCCCAGATGCCAGCATCGTCGAAGGATTTGTGATGGAAGGAGAGCAGGAGAGGCGCACAATGGAGACAGTCAATAAGTGGCTGCTAGACCTCACCGTCTGATTTCATGGAGACACAGTCTTCCCTGATCGCTCGAGAAGCATCCAAGCGCGCAGGCTGCGCCAATTGATGAATAAAGCTCATAAGGTTATTCATTTTGTGGGCGATTATTCTGTGGAATGACTACTGGTGTCATTACCATGAAGTAGGGCGTGACGATATACGCGCACATATTACCAGTGTTCCCGAGCACTAACTAATAAAGCTAAGCCTTCCATCGCAGACCTTTGTTCTTATTGTCTGAGGCGTGAGCCATTTGGCGTTCACGTTGAAAGGTTTGCTTTTTCGCTGATATAGCACTGCTTTCTTAATCTGCTGACTGTTTCGATGTCTCTCTTCGGATCAAGTCATTCTTTATCGAATAGTGCCTCTCACCAGAGAGCTTGCGCGTGCCCGAGGACTTTTATGCAGTTTAAATTCACGTTCCCCGCCTTTGATGGGATCTTCCTTGCGTTCTGGGGGCGATTGCCAAAATCATGGAGTCGCCAGCGTTGTCCTCGATGGACTGTATTCTAGCCAAAGGCCATCACCGACGCAGCCATTGGTGCGCAGACTGATTGCCCAATTGCCATCGCATTGATAGGCAGGTGTTGAGGCGCATTGAGGAGTCGTAATCGAAGACAACTTGCCTAAACCGTTGCCCTGGTCTGACTGTTATGATGAAAGACCCGAATTTAGTGATTCGGGCCTTTCTCTTCGTTGCGATTTACGTCAAGCGAGGACGGCTATACGAGGGTTCAGGACTCAAGAATCGAGGTTCCTCCGATAGCATGAGCTCGCACTCAACCAGTGCTGGCCCATGCCAGAAAAGCGTCCAGCGGTTGTAGTCTTCCTCTGTCTCGATCACGTAAAGCGTTTCTTCCCTCGATTCCCTGAAAACGCGGATAAACCAAGCGGGATTGACCTTAGATGGCACCCGAAGCTCATACCCGTCATCCGACCATCCCACCCAGTGACTAAAATAGCTGCGCTCAAAGTCATCATGCATCTGAACGAAGTAGTAAGACCGGCTCTTTTCAGCCACTGCTGCTGCACAGAGCTCTCTTCCATGGTCGCGCCACGATTTAAAGGCTTCCTGGAATGATTCCTGGCAGCTCTTCCATGACTCGAAACCATAACGTTGCGCGACGATGCCCAGGCATGCTCTATGCCGCAAAGTCTTTTGGCTTTTGCGCTTAAGAAGCTTGGCTTCGCGTTTGATTTTTTTCAGGAGCTCAGGGGTGAGGGGTTGTAAGGAAGCTAGTGATTTAGACATGGCTATCCCATAATCCAATACGGAGCACTGGCCCGCTCAGGCCCTAGATTTTTGGGAATTCGTCAGATTTTTGCTTACAGTGTTCTCACTTGGCCAGCGGGCGGCTCAGGCACCTGTAGGCGTACCTGTGGCCGAATGGTGCGGCAGCTCTCGTGAAACTGTCAAGGCGCTAGGTATCCTCAGATCTTTCACCGCCTGCGCCAAGATTTTCGCGTCCGCGGTGCGATTCGCCTGCTCTTCATCGCGGTGTGTTTCGCGTCGCAGCTTAACTTTTACTCTTGGTGGGGCGAGGGCTGCTGATGCGCACTCTGGGCCGCCTCTCCAGGCCGGGGGGGGCGATCGGGTTAGTACGTCGGGAAAAATCACAAGCGGGGGATGGCGAATGCAGGATGTCGATGTGGTGTGGCTGAAGGCTGAGGAGGTGTTCGGTGACAAAGCCAAAGCGGCGGTGTGGTTGGCTACGCCCAATCAATTATTCGGTGGCCAGACAGCAATCGACTATGTGAAAAACGAGGAATACTTGGAGCAGGTGATCGAGGTGCTGACCCGGATTGAGCACGGCTATGCCTGTTGAAGTCACTGCCGGTTGTGAGAAAGTACAAGCCGTCCCAGTGTAGTGAGTGCTCATATTGCTGGGTAGGGTACTTGGGAGTCACGCCTGTGAGAACATACAGAGGGTCTGCCAAAGTCGTCAGCTCTGAGGGATCACAATGAAGGTGTTTGTAAGCTCCGTCGTCAGTGGGTTTGAGCAGTACCGAGCAGCAGCCAGGAAAGCCATAACATTGCTGGGGCACACGCCAGTCATGTGCGAAGACTTTGGGGCGCGCCCGTACTCCTCACAGCATGCGTGCATGACTGAGGTCGACCAGGCTGATGTCGTCCTGCTGATCCTAGGCGCGAACTTTGGCTATCAGACGGAGACAGGGGAGTCTGTGACCCAGCAGGAGTTTCGGCGTGCAAAAGCTGCAGGCAAACCGATCCTGGCCTTCCTCGAAACCGTGGAGATGGAAGAACGCCAGAAGGCATTGTCCTGGGAAGTATCGGACTACCTTGATGGCCTGTTCCGGGTGACCTTCACCGATCAGTACCAGCTCTCGGACGGCATTGTTCAGGGCTTGAATCAAATGTCCGTGAACCGTAAGGCCATCTCTGAGCAAGAGTTCGTGCAGCGCCTGCAGCAAAGGAATGGCAATGGTCGGTGGGGTGGCTATGATCACGAGGCCCGTCTGGAAGTAGTTTTCCTCCCGCAGCCTGAAACTGCCGGCACGCTCCGCTCCGCGCATGCACAGCACGAGGCTTTCTTCTTGAAGGTTTGCCAGGCCGGCCTGGGTTCGCTCAAAGGCGGCTACAAGGACTTCGACACTGCCGATCAGACAGGGATCGATACCTCAGAGATCAAGTGGCGGCATCATGAAAGCGGGCTCTGCTCGATCTCTGTTTCCCTCGCCAATGCGTCCGCCTCAAGAAATTTCATGGACTCCTTTTACCTTTCACCGTCCCAGGTCAGAAAAGGGGCCGAGGCTGCGTTCAGTTTGCTGAGCGAGGGGAAGGGCGGCTGGTTCCAGATAGGCCTGTATGGCGTTGACCACAAGCTCTTCGCTGAGCCCCCTGCCACTGCGACCAACAGCATCTCGATGCCGCACCGCTCTCAGCAAAATCTGGAGGAGCGGAATCTGTTGATCCCTGCCACGCCGGCGGCGTACCGTCATTGGTTGGACGAAGTGATGTTCCGCTTTGAGCGCAAAATGTCCATGTGATGGTGTACATGGACTGGTGAGTGCAAGCGAGCCTATAGGGCAGGCCGTCTGGATTGTTCGTCTTCAGCTTGTCCGCGTTAACGTGTCCTGGGGCAGAATCCTGAAGTGGTTGGGGTGTTGGTGATGAGACAGTTTCCAGGGTGCTCACTGGCGCCTGTTTCACCGGGGGCTCAGAGTGAGGTGGATCCTTTTTGCCGATCGCCCAGAGCACCACGAAAAGAACCTGCAGCAGCAGGAACCAATACTGACCTATTCTTTCGCATAGGCGTGACGGATGGATGCCCGCAGGGCTGAGACCACGGCGCACACCGGGGGTTTGGTTCACGACAGCCGGCTCCGAGAGGGCACGCCCACCTTATCTTGACATGATCGTTATCACCTGGTGCGTGATTTGGTAACTTTAATGCCGAACCATTAATTGCTTGCACGGGAGCTGGCTCTCAAGTCGAGCTTCTTTTGCCTACTCCTCCAGCTTCCTGATCAGCCCCCCAAATTGCTGAGCCGGTTCCACATATCGCAATGCTGACTTCATGTCGCTCCAGCCGACGTACTCCATCAGCGTCTTAATATCCCAGCCGGAGCTTGCTGCCCAAGTAGCAAATCCACGCCGCATTGAGTGTGCACTGTAGATCTCCGACGGCAGGCCACACCTATTCAGGGTGTCGCGAAGGAGAGGAATCAAGCTGTGAGCCGCGATAGGGCGATCGCTGATGTTGCCCCAGCGATCGATACCCCTGAAAACACCACCGCGGGTTAAACCTGCTACTTCGATCCAGTTCAGATATGCCTCGACCGGGCACAGCTTGCTCAACGAGGGGGTCTTGTACTCCCGACCTATGTTCTGCCGATCTCCTTTGGAAGACCCGAGATAGAACCTGATCCCAACGTAACGCTCGGCATGCGTGTTCTCGACCGTGAGTCTAGCCAGTTCGTCCCCGCGGAACCCTCTCCAGAAACCGATTGTGAGCAAGGCGACATCACGGGTGGACTTGAGCACAGCAGCCATGTTGCCGGCGGCTCTTGCTTGGGCAGCCTCTTCTTCGAGGTGCGCCACTGCCTTCTCAAGATGCAGCAACGCTAGAGGGGCCGCTTGCCTCTGTCGCACGGGGTGTAGCGCCCGGATGCCTTTCAGCAACTGCCTGACCTTGGGGGCTTTAGTGGGATCAGGGAAGCCGTTGCTTTGATGCCAGTTTGCGAGTGCTGCCAGGCGTTGTTTGAGGGTACTGAACGCTAGCTGGTCAGCGTACTCGGCGATGTACCGCACCACTGACTCGGTGGTCGTGGGCAAGAACCCACCCCAGGTCACTTCGAAGTGGGAGAGGGCGGCCGCATAGCTCTTCGACGTGTTCTGACGAACGCTCGCTCCTAGATACCTATCTGCTTTATTGCGCACTTCAACCACGCTATTTCCCCGCTTCAAGCCTGCGGTGGATCTGCTTTGCCAGTTGTACCGGCTTTCAGGGCATTTTACCCCTGACCTTATGTCTGACAAGCCATAAACCTCGATTATGTCTTATTAGAAATGCTCAAATTTGTTAGCGGTTTTTATGGTAAAGTGCCATGTAATTACATGAAACGTAAAACAGTACGAAATCGTAGGAGCAGAAATGGCTAGAGGCGGCATTAACCTGGTACTCGTGCGGAAAGCTCGGGAGGCCCTGTTGTCCAGAGGGCAAAACCCTAGCATTGACGCAATCCGCATTGAGCTAGGAAATACCGGCTCAAAGACCACAATTCAGCGATATTTGAAGGAAATCGAGTCGCATGACCCTCGACCTTCAGCTTCCCCTTCGCGCCTAAGTGATGAACTCACGGAGCTGGTGGGCAAGATGCTCGAGCGCTTACTAGAGGAGGGGAATGAAGCTTTAGCGCATGAGCGAGCTGCATTCGCACAGGAACGCAAGGCCATGAAGGTTGAGAGCAGTACACTTCAAAGCCAGTTGGAACAAGCGCAACTGGAGGTCACCAAGCTCCAGTCAGCACTACAAACCCAGGATGAAGAGCTCAAAACCATTCAATCCAGCCTTCAAACCGAGATTACCCGCAACGCCCGCATCAGCCAGAGCTGCAGCGACCTTGAGGTTCGCCTCCAAGAGAAGGACGCCCAAATCCAATCTCTGGAGGAGAAGCACACGCATGCCAGGGAAGCGCTTGAGCACTACCGTGTAGCGGTGAAGGAGCAACGTGATCAAGATCTGAGCCGTCACGAATCTCAGATTTACCAGATGCAGCAAGAGGTGGCCGTCCTCCAGCAAACACTGATGGTTAAGCAGGAAGATGCCACCCGAATGATCCGCGACAACGAACGCTTGATCGCTGAGAACCGCCAGCACGCCAAGGAAGCGAACCAGCATCGTGATGCTATCGAACATCTGAGAGGCGACCTGGGCATCGCGAATGCAGCGACTGCTCGCGCGGAAGGAGCCAAAGAGCTGCTGGCTCACCAACTCGAAATCAAGACCAGAGAGGCAAGCGAAGCACGCTCTGAAACCATCGAGGGACAGCAGAGGGAAAGGGAATTGGTTCAGAAGCTCGCAAGCGCAGAAGCTGAGATCGAGGAACTGCGGGCTTCAAGCGATACGGATAGCCCGACGGAATAGGGCAGAAAACTGCAGCGGTTGAGCTTCTGGCGTAGGAGAACAAACGTACTCCTACCGAATCCTCTATCAAAAAACCGATCGCCAGGTCGGCAGTTACTGCTGCCAGGCAGGCTTCGAAAGATGCTCAGCGAAGAAATCGGAAAGAGCCTGAATCTTTCTGGGCCGCGTTCGCGCAGACGGGGTTACGAAATACAGACCACCCTTCGTCATGTGCCACTGGGGCAGAATGTGCTGTAGACGTCCATCGGCTAGGAATTCGGCGGCGATGAATTCCGGAAGTTCAGCTATCGCCACGCCTGTCAGCAAGGGCGCGACCAATGCATCCGCGCTGGTAACGCGTAGCGGGCCACGAGGTGATACATCATGCTCGCTGCCATCCTCATGGGTGAAGCGCCATACCTGACTTCGCGCTCGATAGGCGTAGCTCATGCACGCATGATCTACGAGATCACGAGGATGACTTGGATGGCCATGCCGATCCAGGTACGACGGTGCTGCTACCAGGTACTGGGTTACTGAGCAAATCCGCCGGGCAACCAGTGAGGAATCGGGGAGGGCAGCGATCCGCAATGCGGCATCGAAACCATCAGCTACCAGGTCGACTGTTGAATCCGATAGGTGTAGATCCAGCTCAAGTCCTGGGTAACGCTCCAGTAACTCGGGAAGCAACGGCGCGACCCAACGCAAGCCGAACGACATTGGTACGGCTAAACGCACCAATCCCCGCGGCTGCACAGATAGCTCCTGAGCTTCGCTTTCCATTTCCTCAGCCTGGCGATACAACGCACTCGCTTGATCAACCATGCGCTGGCCAAACTCGGTTATAGAGAGTTGGCGTGATGTCCGGTTAAACAGACGAGCGCCAAGGCGCTCCTCTAAGCGTGCAACGGCCCGGGACACCGTAGGTACCGACACACCCATGGCCCTGGCGGCCGCCGCGTAAGAGCCCTCTTCAGCCACTTTGGCGAACATAGCCAGTCCTTCAAAATCCGGAATCCTTGCCATTTCAAATCTGCAATGATGACTTTCAAATGATTCTATTTTGAAAATAGCCTGCGGTCGATACGCTTCTCCCACACCAGATCACAACCTCAACGGGAGAAACATCATGAGCAAAAAACTTGAAGGCAAAATCGCACTGGTCACTGGCGGCACTACCGGCATCGGTCTGGCCACTGCTAAACGCTTTGCTGAAGAGGGCGCCCACGTTTACATCACCGGACGCCGCCAGGCTGAATTGGACAAAGCGGTGGAGCTGGTGGGCAATGCGACCGGTATTGCCGTCGACTCCACGAAGCTCGATCAGCTCGATGCTCTGTACGCCCGCATCAATCAGAACCATGGGCGGCTCGACGTGTTGTTTGCCAACGCCGGCGGTGGTTCCATGCTGCCTTTGGGCGAGATTACCGAGGCCCACTACGACGATACCTTTGACCGTAACGTGAAAGGCGTGCTGTTCACTGTTCAGAAAGCGCTGCCGCTGCTGGCGCATAACGCATCGATCATTCTTACGGGTTCTACCGCTGGCAGCTCGGGTACCGCAGCGTTCAGCGTGTACTCAGCATCGAAGGCCGCTGTCCGCGCCTTTACTCGTAGTTGGATTCTGGATCTCAAGGATCGCGCAGTAAGGGTCAACACCCTCAGTCCGGGCGCGACTCGCACTCCCGGCCTGGTCGACCTGGCTGGCCCAGATGCAGAACAACAGCAAGGCCTGCTCGACTACTTAGCTTCGCAGGTACCATTGGGGCGAGTCGGAGAGCCCATCGAGATTGCCAACGCCGCAGTGTTCCTCGCAAGCGATGACTCAAGCTTCGTAAACGGAGCTGAACTGTTCGTAGACGGGGGGCAGGCAAAGATTTGACGCTGATGATCTGCGAGAGGAAGGGGGATCGCCCCCCTTCCTTGCCGCACTCAATCTCGAGCTTAGCGTTTCAGTCCGCGGCGCAGCATGTCAGCTTTGACCTTTTCGTCGATCAGCTCGTAGGGAGGGTTTTCTGCCACGAGGTGCTTCTGATCAAAAATGTCCGGAAAAAATTCTTTGGCCAATTCAACTGGCACTGCTGCGTTTGAGTGCCAACCCTTAAGCCATGCGATCAGTTCCTGGGCATCGCCGAGAAGGTAGAGCGGTTCAGGGTTGCGCGCACGAAACGCTTCTATCCGAGACCTACCAAACCCAGCCCTCGCCTCACGGACTTCATCGCCTCGCTTATCCCATCCGATCCAGTAAGAATCGAAACCTACATCCTCATCATCATGCGCGACCATTCGGACATGGCTAGCCTGCGGATTTGGAAGCCGAGCAGCACAAATCTTTCGCATGAGCGCGTCATGGATGTGAGCGGCCCTGTCTGCTGGCGCTTTTTCGAGATCTGTTTTGAGATGATAGTAATGGGCGAACCCGAATAGCTTCGCTTTAAAATCTAGGGTTTGAGCGTGAGTAAGATTCTGCGGCACATCGGCAACCTCCATTGATTTGAAGGCGCTCAGGATAGATTCGGTGGTAAACATAGTCGCATGACTCCACTGTCATGGCCTTGATAGCGCATACGCACTTCGCTGAACATGCTGCTTGCTGAGCCGGCCACAGGGAGTTATGTGGGAAGCGAAGAACCGAGATTTCCCACGCAGCAGGGAGGTTCACGGCAACCCTGCAGATGAAATTACCAAAGCGCGAGCATGTTTAGCAAGGCACATCCGCAGTGAAGCCACCGCCTGGACAGACGCTCAATCCAATCTGTGATCACTCAACGAGAACTGTCCAACAGGTAAGCAGCTGCTATCTCAGTAAGAGGATCCTCATTTCCCGCCGCGCTCAGCGTTACGAGCAGATGGCCATGTGTTCTGCGCAGCTCTACAGGGCCCGGATAGCCCACTTCTATATGCGGGACGACCCGTTGCGACCACAGCTGATCAGTTTTCCAGCCCTCCCACGTCTTTAGAAGGCCATGCTCGTCGTCATTGAGATACAGGACGACTATGGGTGATGCTGCGGTCAGCGGCATGGTGGGCAGGCACTTATCGTAGTGCTCGAGCCATTCGGGGGAGCCCGATCTGCGATAGTCAAAAAATGATACGCAGCCCTTGAGACGGAAATACCCATTGCTGCTATTTCCGAATGGAGAGCGATGCTCTCCTGTGTTCGGCAGCAGTGCGCCAGTTTCCAAGATCTTCTCGTACCCTTGGGACGTAGTGACATGGAAGACCTTTCCTTCAAGATGCGGGAGTAGGCCATCCTTCCTGCTTATCACCATCTGTTGTTCGGGAACGACCAAGTCCTTACGCTCCATAGAGCACTCCATTTTCTGATAGACGCCTCAGTGCCCCTTGGCCCTTGAGTAAGCTAACCGTCGCTTGTGCAGCTACGCGGACAGAAGAACCAATGACTCGTCATCCATCGCTGCGGTTAGGTCAGTCGGCACCACTACAACCCTTACATCCAATCGCTCTGCCAGTATCGCGGGTTGGAGAGGCAGATCTTGCTGAACAACTCGAACAGCGCTCGCATTAGGAACCTCCAGCAATGCACGTTGCCATGCGATTCCAACAGCCCGGTATTTGACGCATTGGAAAATGCCGCGGGACAGGTCAGCGGCCGAGGAGATGAAAGATTTGACCCTCCACAGCAAGCATCGATGGCCCATTGTGGAACATCACATCAGCGCAATCGCCGGACGGGAGCATGACTTCAACGGCTCCCTCCCAATCGTGCGCATCCGACTCAATTACAAGATCTGGGTGACGTAGGACATACTCCTTGAGCCGCCGATGATGTTCCGATTCACCGCCCGAAAAGCCACCCGTTTCGGGGATGATCACTTGCTCGTGGTCATCCTCGTACTCGGAGGGCACCGCGCCAGCAAGTGCTTCCATTTCGAGATAATCGAGGAGAGCGTCCCAGTTTCTGCAGTTGTAGATTTTGTCCCAAGCCTGCTCAAGGACAGCCCATTGGTCGTCATCATTGAGCTGCGCGAAGGTGCGGCTGGGAACAAACTGATCCAAGTACGCGTTACACCCGCTACCGGGCCTGCGGGAGTATTTGTTGACCACCAGCGCATTCAGCGGCGGGAGTTCAAGCCCAAGTTCCTCTTCAAGCTCGTAAAGCGCATCACCTACCAGGCCAGCGGCGCGGCCATAGGCAGCGGCGTGTGTATGAGCACCCAAGCCGCGACGGACGATTTCCGCATCTAGATGACTGTAGGAAATGGTGCGTCGGTGCTTAGCGCACCAAACCAGAATGGGCAACATCGTACGCGCGGTACGGAAGCTCCAGAGGTCGCCAATCAAAGAGGGGGCTAAGGGCATGTCGTACTCCATTGCGATGCCAGTCGAGTTCAAGCGCCACTGCAGTGGGCTGAGAGCCATCATAGTGCGGCGCACAAGCAGCGCAATGGCCAAAAGACATCATCCGATGGCTTTCTTCAGCAGCGTTGTCGTGAGCTCACACCGCGTGAATGACCTACGCTGAGAATTCGCAAGCATTGGCGGCAGGCGGTCATATGTACAAGATGGTCTCGTTCCCGGCCCTAGAGCTGTTTGAGAAGGTTTGGTCGACACCTGTCCTGACGCTCGCACGAGAAATTGGTGTCTCAGACGTTGCGCTGGGTAAAGCCTGCAGAAGGGCGGGTATCGCTGTCCCTCGCCGCGGCCATTGGGCAAAACCAGTAACGAAACGACCGAAAAAGCCTGCTCCACCAACCTCTAACGAGCTGGTGTCATTTCGTGTGCTAGACCGCACCTTGTTACCTGAAAAACTGGCGTCCGTAACCGACGAAATACCTCCGCCACCCAAAGTCACGATCCCTGACAGTCTTGTCGATCCACATCCACTCGTAAACCGCTGGCGGAAGACGGCACAGAAAGCCAAAGCGATTGAAGGAAGGCTGGCGCTCCAGCAAGACAACGTGCTTAACACCAGGATCTCACCAGCACTCATCGATCGCGCCGCAATCCTCCTGGACACGCTGATCAAGCACACCGAGACCAATGGCTGTAGGTGGGCCGTATCCAAACAGCAGACGACGGTGACCTTCGACGGAGAAACGGTCTACGTCACACTGCGAGAAAGGTTGCTGAAGCAAGAGCTGCCACCGCCGCCACCAGACCCAAAGCCGAAAAAAGTCTGGACTCTAGACCTCTCACGAATGGGGATGCCTAGGTATGAGTTTCTCTCTACTGGAGAGCTGACCTTGATTCTCAGGGAAAGCCCAGACTACGGGCCGCAGAAAACATTTTCCGACGCGAGAACAGGAAGAATTGAGGACAAAATCCACCTATTCATCCCGGGCTTAGAGGCTCTCACCCAGAGAATCAAGGTATCTCGCGAAGAATGGGAGGAGAAAAGGCGCCGCGACGAGGAGGAGGAGCTCATCCGCAAGGCTGACTCGATCAAGTCGGAGCAACAACGGCGCCTGCGTAAGCGCTTGGTGCACAACCTCGAGCACTGGGAAAAAGCCAAAAGGCTGCGGTCTTTTGTCGACGCGGTGGTCAGAGACTGCCAGGCAGAAGCTGACCAGGTCGAAGCATGGGCGGAATGGGCGCGCCAGCAAGCCGCGCTCTTAGACCCATCAACATCGCCCGTTACCATTTCTCTCGACTGTCAGATTGAAAGCTATTTCACTGGATACAGAATTGCGAAAGATGAGGACGATTGGTGGGAACGCTAGAAAGCTGTTAGTCCAACAGCACACGCTCGATCACGACAGAACCCTCATGAGTAATACGCCCAAGTGTGCCAGGAAGCGCGCAACCCAGAAGGTCGATGCCCCCAACCAGGTGACCATTCGCATCCTCGGAACAGGCGCCAGCGGCATTTCACGCTTAGCACTGTGATTGGATTGCCTATCTGAACAGCATCGGTAAGCTGCGGCGTTCGAACCATTTACCTGGAGCCATGAATGGATGTACTGAACGCGATGCAAGTGTTCGTGAGTGTTGTGGAGACGGGTAGTTTTACCAACGCTGCACAGTCGCTTCACATGCACCGGCCGGCGGTGTCAAAGTCAATCCAGCTCCTTGAGCAGCGACTTGATGGACGACTGCTCAACAGGTCTACACGCAGTCTCAGCATGACCCCAGAAGGAGAGGCGTTTTACCATCGGTGCAAGGCCATCCTCGACAATGTCGGCCAGGCGATGTCTTCACTGAGCGATCGTCCAGAGCGATTGATCGGGAAGCTGCGGGTCGACTTGCCTGTGTCGGTGGGCCACCTGCTCATCATTCCGTCACTGATGGATTTCCAGCAACGCTATCCTGGGATCGAGTTGACGCTGGGTACCAGTGATAAGCCAATCGACCTCATCAGCGAAGGCGTTGATTGCGTCGTGAGGCTTGGCGCCTTGGAAGATTCCAGCCTAATTGCCAGCGGTATTGGCTATCTACCCATGGTGACGTGCGCATCTCCAGCGTATCTCGCGCGACATGGTTTACCCGAGCAGATAGGTGATCTGAGCAAACACCTTGCGGTCAACTACTTCTCCGGCAGCAATCCTCGCACTTTGGAATGGTTGTTCGTTGACGGCGAAGAAATCCAGACCGTTCGGGTCAAATCAGCAATCAATGTGAATGACACTCAAGGCTTCGTCGCATCAGCCCTGGCGGGTTTCGGCCTGATCCAGGGCCCCGCGCTCAATGTTCAGGCTCATCTTGATTCCGGCGCGCTGGTGCGGGTGATGCAGCACTGTCCAGTACCTTCAAAGCGTGTCTCGATCCTGTACCCCCACCGCGAGCTGATGCCTCCAGCGGTCAAGGCCTTCGTAGCGTGGCTGCGGTCGCTAATGGCTGAAAAGGGCTTGACCCAGCCTTGATTGGTAATTTCAGGGATACCAGTCTGTAACTCGTGCGTGTCTTTTTCTCCGGCTTGCAGCTCCGTAAATTTGCCCTTTGAGCATTCGCAAAAGGAACAAAGACATGTCAAAGGTTGTTCGATTCCACCGTCTTGGTGGCCCTGAGGTTCTTCAGATTGATGAGCTTGATGTTAGGGCTCCAGGCCCAGGTGAGGTGAAGATCAAGGTCAAGGCGCTTGGACTCAATCGCGCGGAAGCGATGTACCGCTCCGGCCAGTACACCTTTACTCCAGACATGCCCGCGGCCCTGGGCTATGAGGCAGCAGGTACGATTGAATCGGTCGGAGAGGGCGTGAGCGAGTTTGCCGTCGGTGATGAAGTGAATGTGATCCCAGCCTTCTCATTTGCGGATTACGGTATGTACGGCGAAACCGTTGTCGCGCCGGCGCATGCCTTGGTGAAGCAGCCAGCAGGGCTGTCTTCAGTAGAAGCTGCTGCTACCTGGATGAAGTACGTCACCGCTTATGGCGCGTTGGTGGATATCGGCCAGCTACAGAAAGGTGATGTTGTGCTGATCAGGGCTGCATCGAGCAGTGTGGGGCTGGCAGCTATTCAGATCTCCAATTCACTCGGCGCTATTCCGGTAGCTCTGACCCGCACCTCGGAGAAGCGCCAAGCGCTTGTGGACGCAGGGGCAGTGCACGTGATTGCCACCGCTGAAGAGGATCTGGTCGCCGCCGTGGCTCGCATTACAGACGGGAAGGGTGCACGCATGGCCTTTGACCCCGTGGGTGGCCCTGAGGTGGGAAACATACTGCGGTCGCTGTCTTTCCTCGGGATTTTCTTCCAGTACGGTGCACTAGAAACGTCTGACATCAGCGTGCCAGTGATGGAGCTGCTCGGCAAAGACTTAACCATCCGCGGTTACCAGCTTTTCGAGGTTACCCAGGATGAGGCGAGGCTGAACCAGGCCAAGGCGTTCATCACCGAGGGCCTGGAGAATGGCAGCTTGCGTCCGATTGTCGGCAGGGTGTTCAAGTTCGATGAGATCGTGGAAGCGCACCGCTACATGGAATCGAACAGCCAGGTAGGCAAGATCGTTGTAGAGCTCTAGACCGATCAAGGCCCGGGCAGAAGCAGTGTCTGTCCGAGCCATAAGAGACGAGGGCGATTTGGAGGGGTTAATTCAATCGAGCACGTTCAAGCACTACAGACAACGCCATGAGCAGCACGCCTATGAGTGCCAGTAAGCTCGCAACCCAGCCGGTCGATGCCCACCCCCAACCCGCGGCGATCGCCCATCCTCCCAGGCTGGCGCCAACGGCATTCGAAATGTTGAATGCACTGTGGTTCAGCGCTGCCGCCAATGTCTGTGCTCGTCCCGCTACATTCATCAAGCGCACCTGAAGCGCCGGCACGAGAGCAAAACCGCAACCAACCATGAATAGGGTGACTAAGGTCGCGACCGATGAAGATGCAAAGATTGAGAAGAGCGCCAGGAACAGCACATTCCACACCATGATGTAGAAAATCGCTGGTATCAAAGCACGATCAGCTAGGCGCCCGCCGATCAAGTTGCCGGCGATCATTCCAAGCCCCCACAAAGCAAGCACCATGGGCACTTGGTTAATGCTAAAGCCCGAGACTTCAGTCAACGTGGGGGTGATGTAACTGTAGACGGCGAACATACCGCCAAAGCCGATCGAGGCTGTGGCTAGCGTCAACCATATTTGCAGGTGTTTTAGACCAGCCATTTCTGCTGCGGGACTGGTTTGCTCGTCCTTGGGAATGGTCGGAATAAAGTACCAGAACAAAGCCATGGAAATGACGCCGGCCACTGCCAACGCGCCAAAGGTCGCTCGCCATCCCATATTCTGACCGATCCAGGTTGCCACCGGCACTCCAATGACATTCGCGGCTGCCAGGCCTGCCATGACATAGCCTGCTGCTTGCGCCTTCTTATCCTCACCGACCAGAGCCGTAGCTACAAGGCACGCCACACCGTAGTAGGCCCCGTGCGGTAGTCCTCCAATGAAGCGCGCAACTAGCAGCGACGCGTGACTCCAAGCTAATGCACTCGCGGCATAGCCCAAGGCGAAGAGGGCCAAAAGCACGATGAGGAGCAACTTCCTTGACCAGCGCGCGGCAAGAATCGCGATGAGTGGGGCTCCTGCCACAACGCCCAGCGCGTAGGCGGTGATGTAGCTACCTGCGGTGGGGATCGAGACGGCGTTGGACTTGGCGATATCGGGCAGCAGGCTCATGGAGACGAATTCGCCGGTACCGATAAATAGACCGCCAGTGCCTAGAGCCAGAATTGCTGCGGCAA
Source organism: Pseudomonas sp. BP8 (assembly GCF_017875955.1). Lineage (GTDB taxonomy): Bacteria > Pseudomonadota > Gammaproteobacteria > Pseudomonadales > Pseudomonadaceae > Aquipseudomonas. Next base: position 3,612,934 of record NZ_JAGINK010000001.1, read on the forward strand.
CCCCGTGAGGCGTGTGAATTTTTCTAGCATCGCGGGCAGGGGGCGCGACTTGAGTATTCATGGAATTGCCTTTTTTTGAGCGTGAGATGGTCTGCACCCGTCCCAGGTGACCAGAACGAGTCGGCATCTCGATGAGTGAGAGGTAGCTGTTACTTCAGGTCGGCGATGTAGGCTTTGAACTGCTCGGCGAAAGCTGGATGCCAACGAGAAAGAGCAGGGCGGTTCTGAATCATGTCGTCTGCCGACCATTGCATGCGGCGCTGATCGAGTTCGCGCGTCACTTCATTGTCTTCGCAGAACAGGTAGAACTCCCCTCGAGCCATGCTTTCGAGCATACGCTCAGCGACCTGGTCGGCAGTCCATGGAGCCTCTGGCTTTGTAGAGCCCTCAGCCATGCCAGGGAAGTTCATCGGCGTGTAGGTGTAGCCGGGAATCAGCAAATGGGCAGTTACGCGATTCCGGGTGCGCTCGTAAAGCTCGTGAGCCAGCTGCTCTGTCAGTACCTTCGCAGCGGCCTTGGAGACGTTGTAAGCCGCATTGCCTGGAGGTGTAGTGATGCCCTCCTTGGAACCCACGTTCACGATAGCGGCTGGGGTGTCTTTGCTGAGGAGATACTCAGTAAAGAGTTGCTGGATGGTCAACACACTCCAAAAGTTGACTTCCATGGTTTGCCGCCACTGATTGATGTCGTGCCACGGCCCAGCACGGTTGGCGATGGCAGCATTGTTCACGACCAACGAGACATCACCGAATAGTGTTGCGTGATCGTACAGCTGCTGCAACGACTCCGCGGAAGCGACGTCACCCGTTACAGAGAGTAGCTTCGCAGGTGGGTTAACGTTACACAGCTTACTGACAGCGCCATCAAGGGCTGCCTGGTCTTTGTCGAACAACACGACCTTCATACCTTCATCGCAAAGTCGACGCGCGATCGCGAAACCGATACCTGCTGCAGCACCTGTAATCACGGCAACACTGCCGCTACGAATGGCTGGATGATTCATTGGGCACCTTCAAGGTTGTTGAGAGGAATGCAAAGTCAGCTCGGTGATTTCAGGCGGGATACCGAGCCTGATAGGGAAGCCGTTCCACAGCGCTGTGCCATTGCTGACGTATAGGGTCATGCTCCCGACCTGGTACATGCCCGATATGTACCCGTCGTTCGCATAACGAGCGATATGATTCAGGCCCAGGATCATGCCGCCATGCGTGTGGCCGGATAATTGAAGTGACACCCCAGCTTCCGCCGACTCCCGGGCGCTTTGCGGGCGGTGTTTCAGCAGAACAATAGGTGTACGTTCTGGAATGCCTGTAATGGCCTGACCGAGGTCAGGAGCCGCACCCCTGTAATTGGATGCGACCTCATCAGTGACGCCGGCAACTGCCAACTGCGTTTGATTTCGGGCGACAATCGCGTGCTCGTTGACCAGCACCTTCATGCCTAGCTGTTCGAAGATCTGCCGCCAACGACCTTCTTGAAAGTAGTATTCGTGATTGCCAGGGATTGCGATCACGCCCAACTCGGCACGCAGGCCGCCCAAAGCTTTCACGTCGCGTTGCCTGGCCTCAGGTGTCCCATCGATCAGGTCGCCGGTGATCACAACCAGATCGGCATTGAGCGCATTGGTCTTGGCAACCACGTCCTCCGTCCACGGTGCGTCGAACAACCGACTGATATGCAGATCCGACAGTTGCACGATGCGCATGCCATCAAGCCCCCTTGGCAGGTTTGGGATCTCGACGCTGACGCGTTTGATGGGTGGTACCTGAATGGCTTGGTGAACACCGTATCCGGACAACAGCACTGCGAACGCCGCTGCGCCAAGTCTGTTGCGTGCTGTGGCGAGGCTACGAGCGCTACGAATTGCCTTGATCACCAGGTTGCACACGTCCAGCAACAACGTGAAGACAGCGAGCAGCACAAACGTACAGAACGCCCAACCAAGCAGGATGACCAAGATGCGCGGCATTTCTGGGGAGAACATCGTACCGAACGTGAGGATCTGGAGTGCGTGGTACTGAGATACGCCGAGAAGCACCATCGCCCCGATTACGCACCAGGTTTTGGCGATAGGGAGTGGCAGCACAAAGCGCCATATCAAGTAGAGAGCTCCGGCAAGGGTGTATACGTGAAACACAGCAGATACCTTCATTCATTATCAGTGTTGAGCTGGATTTATGTTAGCTTTTCAAAGGCAGCATTAGGTTTAGGCCTTATCAATGCTGTGTTGAATCCTGCTCATCACTGGATGACTTTATGCCTGTACTTCCCACAGCCAAGCTCTCCCGATCCGACCTGGCCGACTTGAACTCATTTCTGGTAGTGGAGGGGCATCGCAGCTTCACGAAAGCGGCAATTGAGTTGGGCGTGACGACCTCTGCACTGAGCCACTCAATTCGCAATCTAGAAGCGCGGCTAGGGGTGCGCCTGCTGAACCGCACTAACCGAACCGTGTCTCCGACGGCAGCGGGTAGCACCCTGGCAAAACGGCTCGCAGTGGGCTTCCAGGAGATTGGGGGCGCGCTGGCTGAGGTCGATCAGCATCGTGATCGACCCTCCGGACGTCTGCGGATAAACGTGCTAAGTGACGGCGCCAAGTTGCTGTTCACCAAGTCTCTACCTGCCTTCCTCGACGCTTACCCGGATGTATCTGTAGAGATCGCAATCGACGACCGTATGGTGGACATCCTTGCGGCGGGATTCGACGCGGGTGTGCGTTACGGAGAGACCATCCCTGAAGACTTCATCGCAGTGCCTATCAGTGACCATATCCGATGGGTAGCCGCAGCGTCCCCACGGTACATTAACCGGGCGCCTCGGCTGGAAACCCCGGATGACCTGCTCAACCATAAGTGCATCCAGATCCGAACAGGACAGGGTGTGATCTATAGATGGGATTTCGACAAGATTGGCGATCGACGAGTGATCGATGTGCCAGGTCAGCTGTGCGTCAATGAAACCGAGTTCGGAATTCAGATGGCGCTCGCCGATCGGGGTATCACCTACTGTCCCGAAGAGCGGATTCGAGCGCACCTGGACGCTGGGCGCCTGCAGGTAGTGTTACCTGACTGGTCGCCGCTTGGGGCACCTTACTACCTGTACTATCCAGGTCGGCGACAAATGCCTCCAGGACTACGTGAACTCATCGACGTACTGCGCGCCGATTCGAGTACATGGAGCACGAGAGGTCGCCCAGCGTGAGGCCGTCCGATGCTATCCGGGGGAAAACCAATGAGATCAAGCAAGCTGTCGAGTCCTACGGTTTCGTGGACGTCCGGATATTCGGCTCCGTTTGCCGCGGTGAAGACAGAGAGGGCAGCGACCTCGACCTCCTTGTAACCATACCGGCTGAGCGGGCAGGGAAGATCTCTCTCTTCGACATCTTGGCTCTTGAATCGAAGCTGGAGGAAATGCTGGGGATACCGGTTGATATGAACGTGGCGAACAACATGCCTGACCACCTCAAATCCGAGGTGGAGCGCTCTGCCATTCTCCTGTGATTAAGCGTCTGACGTGACAGATGCGACCATTTCAGTAGGGGTGAGAAGCCCACAAACCGAAGGTTTTGAATTTTTTTCGTACCCCCCCTTGAAATTATTTTTTAGAACCGGAGCTTTATAGTTTGAAGTCAAAAGCAAAGCAGCGGTGCCCCAGCCACCGCGCACCTGGCATGCGCCACACCAGCTAACAGGTTCTCGATTTTGCTTTTTCGATTTTCGCTGTTGGGCGAAGCCAATGCTTTGAGCTGATTTTCTCCAGTAAAGTCAGAGACCAGGTCGCTCCGCCCCCCGAGCAATGCTGGTCGTTTTTTTGGGGCCTGTAAGGCCCCGGCTTCATTTTTGCCCCCAAACAACATGTAAATAACCTTAATTTCTAAAAGGTTATTTGTGCTCTCACCAGGGTGGATTGCTTGGCTTCTGCCATAGGGTATAGTTCCGTCGCTCAGAGGCTACCGCCCCGGTAGCGCCGATTCGTTTCAGCCATTGGCACCCTGAATGACACGTGAAAAGTCTGCGACAGAGCAGGGCCCACCACTCGATGCTTATGAACTCAAAATGGCTCGTGAGCGCCCAGCTTTTCTGAATCAAGAAATGCTTGATGCCATTGCTCGAGAGCATGCTGGCGACCTGATCAAAATTGGCAGCGGCATACCAACGGCTTTGGATGACGAGACATTGCTGGCGCCCACTCAGGGCCTACGCGACAAACATGCCTGCGATGATCCGAGCATCTAGCAAAGCATGATGAGGGAGTTCTGATCCGTCGTTCAGGGGCTCGAGGGTGAGCGCGTTTGTGGGCGCCGGATACACGTTTTGCGGCCACTTACCTTCGTTGTAAGCGAGTTCGCAGAACAGCTCCCAGTCGTACTCTGGGGCATCAGTCACTACCGTGATCATGCAGTCGAATGAGCGCAGAAACGCTATTAGCCTGTCGCGGGCATCGAGAATAGGACAGCTATGGTCACCACCCCACAGCTGAGGGAGAACGATCTCCTTTACGAAATCACTGCAGTCATCGAGGTGCCATGTGTCGAGCAATTCGACATAAAATTCCCTGCCGTCCTCTGCTACCAGCGCCAGCGAAATCAGCTTTGCTGTGGCATTGAGCTGCGTGAATTCGCAATCTAGAAAAATTCTCATCAGAAGGATCCTGTACCACTAATGCTTCGTAATCGATTCACAATGGCCCAAGAAGGAGTGCTCTGGAAAGCTGCGTTGGAACACCTGGGCCCCCAAAGACTTCTCGAAACCGTGGTTGATCTGCTGCGTTCCTTCGGGCCGAGACCCGCCCGCAGCCAAAAGGAGTATCTCGAACGGCAATGGCTAGGCGAGGACATTCTCAGGATAGTTAAGAGCGCTCAGGTGGAGGCGGGCATCGAAGCGCCAGGCCCAGACGATCTGCCCAATAGAGTTACGATTCTGGCGTGCTACAGCGATTACCTCGCAGACCGCCTCTTGCTGCTAGTGCCCGCTGACGTCCTCCCTCGTGAACTGGTGGGGAGGCGAATTGATGATGACCTGGGCATCTGAAGCCTTAGAGTCTCTGTAGACTTACCCTTTGCCGCGGGCCGGAGGATAAACGTCGACCACGTATCACCCAAAAGCTTGCTCTAGGAGTGCTTTCATCATGTCTGCGGCAGAACCTTGGAGCCAAAGCTCCTGATTGCAGACCTCTACACGAGCAGGATTGACGTGTATGACTTTCGCGCCTGCTCCTAACGCGCGTAGGGGCAACTCCGCGGCTGGATACACGACACCGGACGTACCGATCGAGAAGAACAAATCACAAGCACCTGAGGCAGCAAAACCCGCGCTCCAGGCTGCGTGCGGAAGCATTTCTCCGAACCATACGACTCCGGGCCTGATGTATCCGTTACATGCATCGCACCGCGGTGGCTCAAGACGGCAACCATCCACGGGTAAGTCATCAGAAGAAAGGGGCGCCATGTGGGCATTGCCGCAGTCAATGCACCTAGGTGAATGAAGGCTACCGTGGAGATGAATCACGTCCTGGCTCCCAGCCCGTTCATGCAGGTCATCCACATTCTGGGTTACGACTGTCAGCTTAGGAACGTGCTTAGCGAGTTCTGCTATCGCGAGATGAGCTGCATTCGGCTGCGCTTGGAGCACTTTCAACCTACGCCACTCGTAAGCGTCCGCCCAATTCACCTTGCGTGAGCTGGGCCGGAGTCCACTGACGGGGTAGCAGCCCCTCCTTAGTGGCCTCTTTGTCAGCACCGGTACCCTAGCGAGACTGCGCTGCTTGTTGACGGGAATACGCTGCAGCACACTAAGCGTCCATCGTAAGGAGACGACCCCACATGAAGGACACGCCTAGCATCCCCCTGATTATCCTCGATGTTCAGGATGCTATCGATCAGCCTGTTTGGAATGGTAAAAGCCACCCTGGCTATTTGTCCGTAATCCAGCGCCTTCTGCGGCACTGGCGATCAAATGGCTGGCCTGTCCTTCATGTGAAGCATGATGAAGAGAATCCCACCTCCAGCTATCACGTTCATGGCCCCTGGAATGGGATCAAGAAAGAAGTGGCTCCGGTAGAGGGCGAGATTGTCATCATCAAGCGTGAGAACTGCGCATTCATAGGAACCCAATTGGATGCCATTCTCAAAAGCATGCAAGTAAAAGGCATTGTTTTGACCGGAGTTGTGGTTCATAACAGCATGGATGCCACTATCCGAGCCGGGAAAGCGCTTGGGTACGAAATTATTCTTCCTGCGGATGCCACGACTGCTGTACCCGTAATCGGGCCGCAAGGAACGTGTTGGGACGCCTCAACCGTCTATGAACTGACCTTGGCCATACTGGGCACCGAATATGCCCAAGTCATGTCATCAGATGATGTGGTCGCACAGCTCTGCCTATGAAACGGCGGCAGGCTCCCACTGATGCGGTAGCAAGTGCCCGATTTCACTGGCCCGCTGGGTCGGCAGCCGCATCAGAACGTCTTTGAGATAGGCGTACGGATCGTGCCCATTCATGCGCGCTGACTGGATCAGGCTCATGATTGCAGCCGCCCGCTTACCGCTGCGCAGCGACCCGGCAAACAACCAGTTCGAGCGGCCCAGCGCCCAAGGCCGGATCTGGTTCTCCACCTGGTTGGTGTCGATGGGCACAGCCCCATCGTCCAGGTAGCGCGTCAGCGCTACCCAGCGTTTCAGGCTGTAATCGAGGGCTTTGGCCGTGGCCGATCCGTTGGGTACCAGATCGCGCTGGGCCAGCATCCACTCATGCAGTGTTTTGCTGATCGGTACCGCCAACTCCTGACGTATTCGCCACCGATCTTCATCATTCATGTCCCGCGCTTGGCGCTCGACCTCGTACAAGCCGCTGATCGAGTGCAGTGCTTGTTCGGCCAGCTGACTTTTGTTCGCCGTGTGCAGATCGAAAAACTTGCGACGGGCGTGAGCCATGCAGCCGATTTCAGTGATGCCTTGTTCAAAACCAGCTTTGTAGCCAGCGAAGTCATCGCAAACCAGCTTACCGTTCCAGTCGCCTAGGAAGTTGCGTGCATGTTCGCCAGCACGGCTTGGGCTGAAGTCGTACACCACGACTTTGAGCGCCGAAAACGACGTCGTGCTGTAGGCCCAGACATAGGCCCGGTGGGTTTTCTTCTCGCCTGGCGCAAGCATTTGAACCGGTGTTTCGTCAGCGTGAATCACACCCTGGTTCAGCACCGCTTCACGCAGTGCATCGATCAACGGCTGGAGCCGCACGCCGGTTTGCCCGACCCACTGGGCCAAGGTCGAGCGAGCAATGGCCAGCCCGGCGCGGCCAAAGATTTTCTCCTGCCGGTAGAGCGGCAAGTGATCGGCAAACTTGGCCACCATCACGTGGGCCAGCAGGCCAGCGGTCGGGATACCTTTATCGATAACCTGCGCGGGCACCGGTGCCTGAATCAGTGTTTCGCACTGACGGCAGGCCCATTTTGCCACGCACATGTTGCTCGACGGTAAACACGCCCGGCGTGTAATCCAGTTTCTCGCTGACGTCTTCGCCGATGCGTTGAAGTTGGCACCCACAGGCGCACAGCGTGTTCTCTGGTTCGTGACGAATCACCGTGCGTGGAAACTGCGGCGGCAAGGGCGCACGTTTCGGGGATTGCCGTGGTTCGGCCTGTGACGACGCGGGAAGAAGCTGTTTTAGCTCGGCCTCGATAGCTTCAAGGTCTGTGTCGAGCAGGTCATCCAGCAAGCTGCCTTGTGCCGGGCTGATTTGCTCGCTGCGCTTGGCAAACTTGTGGCGTTTGAGCAGGGCAATTTCGAACTTGAACTGTTTGATGAGGATTTCATCGTTCTGGATCTTCCTGCTCATCGCCTCGACCTGAGACTGCAACTGCAACGCCTGTGCCGCCAAGGCACGAAGCTGTTCCGGGGTCATCTGGTCGAGGTTGGGCGAGAAAGTCATGCCGCCGATTGTGCCAGAGCAGGCGCGATGCGACGACAAGTAGACCGGCCAAATGCTCGGCGGTTACAGCATGCTGATCACACCGCCTGCACCGACACGCTGCCACGGCAGGCCCAGAACCAAGGCCTGGAGTTGTTCGCTGTCGAGTTCGATCTCGCTGCCATGGCGAATGCCGGGCCAGTGAAACTTGCCTTGATTCAGTCGCCGCGCGGCAAGCCAGACGCCGACGCCATCGTGCACCAGCACTTTCATCCGGTTAGCCCGGCGATTGGCGAACAGATAAGCGCAGTGCGGCTTTGCCGCACCGAACACCGCAATCACCCGGGCCAATGCCGTTTCGGTGCCGGCGCGCATGTCCATCGGCTCGGTGGAGAGCCAAATCGCATCGATGCGGATCATTGAGCGACAGCCCGGATAAATTGCGCACAGCCCTCGGGATCTGAGATTGGCCATTTCACTGTGATCACTTGGCCGGCCATGGGCAACTCGATGATCACTGACGCCTCGGCCGGCCGTTTAGGGGCGGCTTTTAGTGGGACGAATGCCGGTAGTGAAGCCGCTGAGGGCTGATCTCGATAGAGCGGCATCCATTTGCGGATGAGGTTGGCATTGATGCCGTGGCTGATGGCAACACTGGAATTGGATGCGCCAGGTTGCAGGCATTCCTGAACGACCTGGGCTTTGAACGGTTTCGGATAAGAGCTTCGTTGGCGCATGGAAATCCTAGCGATAAGGGCGATCACGTCCGCTTAAAAATACGCGGACACCATCGCCCTTAATGCTGGAGTGCGGAAGGTGAGTTCGCCGGACGCTTACCGCCACTCATACCAACCCCAGCACAGACCAGGATCCGCACGGAACGCTTCGGCGGTCGCTAATTGAGCAGGGTCGAATCGAGACCAGAGACCGGTCAATGCATCTCTGAATGTTGGGATCCCACTCTCGGCGGACACGCCGGCGCCGGTGAAAACGACAACGTGCCTTGCCTCCTGCAACAGCTTAGCGATGGTAGTGAGCGGCATTGAGATGTCCTGGAAATTCGTTCCCTTGAGGTTACCCGAGCCTACCTGTTTGGTCATTGTGCGATGCTGAGGGATCGAGCAGCAGTGTTTGCGTAAGTCGTATAAGTGTCCAGAAAACCAAGCTGGCGCTAAGAAGTAGGTCAGACCGTGTAGGAGCGGTTCACATCAAAAAAAAACTGTATGTATATACAGTATATCTATCAATTACGGAGAAACGCACACCGATTGAGCAGATTTTGCATCGCGGGCGCTGGTAGAACGGCACGGAACCGGACTTGCCGTCAAAGCCCCATAATTTATCGTAAGCCCCAAACCACGGGCCTTGCAGGCTAATTTATCTGCCTTTTCTGGGCAGATATGAGACGGCAGCGGGCTGTGAGTATCAAATTTCCCAGGAGGGAAAAGAATGCTGTATGCATATACAGATTTTCCGCGCTAGGACTAATCATTGTGTCCCATGGGGGGTAGGCGCGCCGTTTCCCAAAATGCTAGGGTGAAGCTCGCGAGACCATCCACACCATCTCCGAGGCACCAATGAAAAGGACAGGAAGTCGGCAGCGTGCTAGGGAAAGCATCGCGAGGATGATCTCTAAAATTGAGCGACTAGAGGCCGTGCGTCGCTCTGAGCGAATCAGCATCTTTCAACGGCTCAAGTCCAGGTTAGGCTGGGTACTCAAAGCTTTGAGTATCGCTCGACCAATATTCCGTACGCACCAAGGTCGGTGAAATGCAGCTCACGCTGCGCCTGACTCTGGGTAGTTGGCTAAGGATGGTCTGACAGGATTCTTGCGAAATCTTCCAGCGCACACTGGAAGTCTCCAAGAGCAAACTCTACGGGCTGACTGCCACTGATCCAGCGCGTTTGTGCGCCCACTTCCAGTCCCTCTGAAAGGCTCCATCCGAAGCGAATCCAAGTGAGGCTGCCTCCTTGGACGACCTGTTCGGCTACGAGCACCGTACAGCCGAAATCCATATCATCACTGCATACAAGAAGCGGCACGACAGTTGATGACCCGTCTTCTCCGGGCGTGAATCGTCGCTTTGCCAACGCCTCTTCCGCGTCATTAATTAACCAGATGAGCGAAAGGCCCAGAAATGACACCTGTTCATCCGCCAAGTGCTCAGCGAGCCACTTCTCAATGCCAATGTCGTCGATAAGCAACCATGCGCATGCGTTGCGAGAGAACTTTGCCTGGTGCCTTGCAGCTTTGATCTTGTGAAGCATGGAGCGCCCTTGGTTGAAATTGAGTGGCCATGCAAGCGCGTTCTCGGCGATCCGCGCTGCATGGCGGACAGTAACGCAAGGCAGTGGCCTAGGGTTAGCTCAATGGCAAGGTTTGCGGCCGTAGCGACAGCCCGCTATGGTTGGTTTGCACAATTTCTAGCAGGGGTGAGCAGTGTCCGGAGTCCGACAACATTTCATACCGCGGTTTCTGCAAAAAGGATTTCGCATCCCCTCGAACGGCAAGATTGTCCGTTCCTGGGTGTATGAGCATGGTCGGCCACCACGTCCGGCGAACATCGCTGATGTAGGACTAGAGCGCTACTTCTATGCCGTCGAGGCCGAGACCGAGCTCGATGACAAAATCAGTGAGGCTGAACAGCATGTCTACGCGCCTCTCGTTGAGAGGCTTCGGGAAGGATTTGTAGATGCAGGTGATGCCAGCCTCATAGCGGAAATGCTGGCGCATTTCGAAGTGCGTAGTAGGCATGTCAGAGAGAACATGGGTGGGCTATTCAAAGACTGCACCAGCCAAATCATGTTGCAACTTGCGGATCCTCACACCTTGGCCTTGCTTCTCGAAAAGCACCTTACCCCTGGGTCAGAAATGCTGGACAGGGCGCTGGCGGAGCAAGGAATTACGTACGAACAGCTGCAGCTCATCCTTCGTCTCAATCAAACAAGACTCCAGGATGTGCTTCGGCCTCTAGTTGAAGCTTTTGCTGCCAAGATCAGCAATGCGCTGCCAGCATTCCTCCCCCAGATCACGGAGATTGTGAAGCAAAGCCACGTGAAAATTTTGACGGATGCGGTTTCACCGTCCGTGCGAGCAGCCCGTTTGGCGTGCTTGAAGTATTCAGTCAAAGCCTTTGAAGCATGCAATCTCCCCCTAGGCGATTCGATCGTGCTTTTCCACGTCAAAGGGGAAAGGGCCTTCAAGTCATTCCTCGATAAGGGAGACGAGGTGTTACACGTCGTGCTTCCGTTGTCATCGAGTCAATATCTACTAGGTGTTGCGACGGGCGCCGGAGCGGATCTGAGCTATGACTTGTCGGAGCAGATAGCCCGTTGCTCGATGAGATACTTCATCTCCTGCAGCGATCAGATGACAGAACTACAGGATATGATCGGTACCAATGCACACTGGCTTTCGCAGGCAGAAACTCAGTCCATAATGGACAACGTCGTCGGAGAATTGCTGCCCAAATCACTCATCTGAAATTTAGGCAGTCAGTCCTCCGGCAAGCGGAGCGCGCAAGGCGTGAGGATCGAAGCCCGAAGGGCCAAGACGAATGCGAAGCGGGCGGCTTGGTTCACGAGAGCCGACCCAACGGGCACGCCCTGGAAAGCTCTGTATGCCTACTCGTCGAGCTCCAACCGACATACCGGCTTACCACACCGGGTCAAAATGAACGTATGACCTTTCTCTGCGAGCTTGAGCACTCGACGAAAACGTCGACGCGCCTGGCTGATGCTCATCACGTATTCCATAAAACCTTCTTAACCTAACAATCGCCGAAGAAGCCCTTCAATCTGCGTGTTCTCATACCTGGCACTTAGCTCGTCGAGCTTGGCGCCCCGACGCTCGCCAGTCGCAAGGCTCAGCCCATGCAGCGCGTTAACGAGCCGTTGCTGCTCCTCAACGCCTTCACGAACGTGTAGCCACATTGAATTGACCAGCTTCACCACGGACTCCAGCTCCGCAGCCAGAACCTGTGTCTCGATGAGCTTGTTGCTGTTCACTGTCGTCTTGAGAGCTACAGCACGCTGCTCAAGCTCCTGGAGCTGCTCGCTCAAGCACTCAGCCTGGTCGATCGACGTGGCAACACCATCAATGAAGATCTTGTCTTCCTGGATGCTGTAGATGGCCAGCGAACCGTCGGCCCCACCCGTGACATCTAGCGCCAGCACGTTGCCTAACCTCAGAGGCCGCGGAATCCACGTATGCCCGGTACAGACTCGCCACACTCCCGGGACGCCTTCACGATGGTGCTTAACGATCCGATCTCGCCCCCATAGGGCGATCTCCTCCATCGCGGGATTGTCGATTTGCTCCAGGAAGGTCGGCCAGGCCATGCCCGCCGGCACATCTGCGTGCACAACGCCGACGACGCCCCGATTCGACGCAACCTCGATCACGACCGGAAGACTCCGAAGCTTCTCGATGATCATCGCTTTTGACTCATCAGCGATCGTCATCCACCAGCCCGCGCCATGCGCAGAATAGCGAGCCTCGGGATTGGCTTCATATGCGTCGATTAGCATTCGCTCGTGGTTACCCTGGACACTGAAGAACCAGGGCTCGCCGAGCAGCTTTAGCCCATCCAACACACCAGGCCCGCGGTCGATGACATCCCCTACAGCGATCAGCCGATCCTTGGTTTTATCGAAGCCGAACGCGTGCAGACCGCGGTGGAGATCTGTGGTTTTGAAGTGGATGTCTCCCACAACAAAATCTCGGCCGTGGAGATTTTTCGGGAGCTGAAGAACCTTGGAATTCATGGGGTAGGGCACGTCTCCGGTGCCGTTTCCGGCGTGTCGATAACCCACCTATTTTCCGCTTATCGAGCGCATACGTCGAGGAAAGCGGCCTCTTCAGCAGCGCCTCTCGTAATGATCCCAAATGGGATCATTACGAGCGTTTTTATGGGTTAATGTCCCCAAACGGGATCACTATGGAGAGCGCTGAGCTGGCGCTGAGACGAAAACGCTATGTCGAAAGCGGTCGTTCGCGAATGAATGTTGCAGACCTACGCCGCCGGCGAACCCTAGCAGTGGATGCCACCACTTACCCAGCTCACTGAGCTACCACCCCTAGATACTGACGCAACTGTTCACCTAGAAAATCGAATGCCTGCACGATTCTGTTAATTTTGCGCAAGTCGTTGTGCATTGCGATCCACACGTCGACCTCGAAGCTAAATTCGTGTGGCAGCACGTGTACTAGGCCGTGGGATGTTGCTATCTGCGTCGGGCAAAGATCGAAGCCCAAGCCCGCTTTCAGAGCAGCAAGTTGAGAAAGATGATGATCAGAGGCGATGGCGAAATGTTGGTCGGCATCGCACAGACCGGCGTCGACAAACCGACGCAAATCCGCTGAGCGTCTGTCCGGCCCGATCAGCGGCTGCTGGCGCAGCGAAAGCAGGGAGGCTGGGTTACCGTAGCGCTCCAGGCACTCGGCACTGGCATGAATGCCAATCCGCAAACTGCCAACACGCCGCACGGAGATATCTGCTTCATTAGGCCGCAACAGCCGCACCGCGATATCCGATTGCAGCCTGGCGATATCTTCGAGGGCGTCGCTTATGCTTAACTCAAGTTTGAGCCCGGGGTGTTCGTAATGGAAAGGGCGCAGCAGCCCGGGCAGCACCTCGACGCCAAGCAACTCGCCACAGGCCAGCCGAATCGTGCCGTGATCCACGGACGTTTCAGCGCTGGCCATGCGGTTGAGGGTTTGCGCGGCCAGATCCATAGCCTCCACATGTTCGATCAGGCGCTGCGCTCCGGCAGTAGGAGTCAGACCTTGAGGTGTGCGGGTGAACAGACTCACACCGAGAACGTGTTCAAGATGGTCGAGGCGTCGGCGAGCAGTGGCCTGGGCGATACCCAACAATTTCGCCGCGCCGCTCAGGCTGCCAGAGCGCAACACGGCGAGAAATACACGCTGGCTTTCCCATTCAAGACCGCTCATACATTCCTAGCCAACAGTTGCTCCTTATTTGCTCTTCTAGCCGAGCCTGTGAACAGGGATCATGCACCCTGAACATTTCCAGGCGCCATTCTAAGGAGTTAACGCATGAGAATCACCGGCCAGTGCCGCTGTGGGCAAGTCAGCATTGAAATCGCAGCGCAGCAACTGCCGCCACTTTATGCCTGCCACTGTTTGAACTGCCAGCGCTGGAGCGGCAGCGCTTTTGGTCTGCACGTGCTGTGCGCGGCTTCAGCTGTTGAGGTGGCGGGAGAAGCGGCGATCTTTGAGCATGAACACCAGCGGCAAACGTCCACCCAGCATGCTTGCGGCGTATGTCATACCCGGCTGTTCAACGAGACCTCGGCAGCGCCCGGTATCCGCGTGGTGCGAGCCGGCGTTTTGGAGGGCTCGGAGCGTTTCGAACCGGTTGCACATATTTGGACACGTCGGAAGCAGCCATGGTTGGTGCTGCCGGGTACTGTCCCACAATGGGGAGAGAGCCCAACGCCCGAAGAATTTGCCGCCACACTAGGGTAAAAGACGTTACTAGCCTGCATCAGCCAGCGGGTAGCATCGCGCAATGAACATCTTTGCGATGTGACACCGCAAGCGGAGCGCGCAGCCCATGGATGGGCAAAGGCGTGAGGATGGAAGCCCGGCAGGGCCGTAACCTGCCAACGGCAGGGTGCGGTTTACGACAGCCGTCCACCGAAGGGGCACGCCCATGGGCCGATCTTCAGGCGCCTCTACTTGACCTCTTCGACCCTACCGCCGCACTCCACAAATTTCTCGCGATAACCAGAGCGGCAGTAATTGGCTACCTTGGTGGGACTTGGGGGCGGGGAGCATGCATTGGGCATATTGAGAGTGTTGAAGTGCTCGCACTGCTGCGTGGAGCGTGCCTGTGTCTCGTACAGCGAATCAAAATTGTCCTGCTGATTTTTGACATCGGTTTCGCACGCAATCACCTTGGCATCCAGTTTCTTCAGGCAATCCAGACCGTCCGGTTTCTCTGGGTTGATGTAGCGGTATTGCGTACAGGCAGCCAGCAGTATCACCAACGAAAGGGTGGTCAATCTAATCAACACAGTCGAGGCTCCGTCCATTCTGAGCGTGACGCTTTCGACTTTGCTAAGCGAGGTCAGTTCATCTAAGACACTGCCCCTCCGAGTTCGAGGTGCATGCAGAGCTATCTCTGGCAGAATGTCGAGCAGTCTCTTCGTTGTCCTTGGAGTAACCCCGTGCTGACAGTCTCGGCGCTAATCGCATTGGCCCAGGAAGCACCTCAAGATCTGATGCGCTGGTCGAGCTTCGTGGCTCGGACGGAATTTGTATGGAAAGTCCCCGCCCTGGTATCAGACGCTGAAGGGTGGCAGTCACTCTGGTTTGAGATGGAGATCGTCAATGGCCTCGCATTGGCCGAATGGGAGGAGGACGGATCTCCTCAAGACTGGTCGAGCCGGTGGCGTGAAGGGTACGAACAGGATGCGCGAGGGTGGATTGAGCAACTGCTCCAACTGCTTGTCGATGCTCCGAGAGGCTCCTGCCTCACCAGCCAAGCGCGGCCATAGGTAAAAGAAAGCCCGCGGTTAGGCGGGCAAGGTCTATCACACGTAGGGATGGCTTCACTGCCTCCCATCCTCCGTGAAAACTGAGTGAAGGAACCGAATCAGGTGACAGGCATTGTCAGGATGATCTTTCCGACATTGAGTGAAGCCTCTATTTTTCGGTGAGCATCCGCGGCTCGCGCCAATGGGAAGGTGCTATCGACCACGGGCTCGAGACTACCTCCCCCCTCGAACCGATCGAGCCAGTATTCTCGGAAGCGTCTTACCATCGCATGCTTTTCAGACTGTGTGCGTGACTTCATCACCGTGCCAATGATCTGAAGGTGGCGATACAGAATGTCCTCCAGCCTGAGGCCGACATCACCCCCGCCGCCCAGAATACCGACCTGTACCAGGCGGCCACCTTTGGCGAGCGACTTGATGTTCCTCTTGAAGTAGGGCTCACCTACAAAATCGATGATGACATCCACACCTTGCCCGTCCGTGTGCTGCGCGACGACCTGGGCAAAGTCCTGCGTTTTGTAATCGATGGTGAAATCGGCGCCCAGATTCTCGACTCGGGATAGCTTTCCAACCTCGGCGGTGGCGAAGACCTTGGCGCCTGTGGCGTAAGCAAGCTGCACAGCTGCTGAACCAACGCCACCAGCAGCGGCATGGATGAGTACCGACTCGCCCTGTTTCAGCTTAGCCAGGTGGATCATCGCTTCGTGAGCGGTCACAAAAACTTCCGGTATGGCTGCCGCATGCACGTAGTCGAGCTCAGCAGGAATCGGCATCGCCATGCGGTAATCAATACGCGCGATTTCAGCATAGGCGCCGCCACCCACAACCCCCATCACGCGATCGCCGACTTGATAGCCTGACACCTCAGTTCCGACCTCAATCACCTCACCGGAGATCTCCAAGCCGATGATCAACGAGTCGCCGAAATTGGGGCGTCCATAGCCACCGGTGCGATGGGTTAAATCAGCTCGGTTAACGCCGGCAGCGTGCACGCGTACAAGTAGGTCGGCGGGTCGGACTTCCGGCACGGGCACATCACTCACCTGGAGGACTTCAGGGCCGCCAAAGGTTTCAAAGGTGATCGCTTTCATGGCTTCAAAGGCTCCGAGTCAACGAGGGTGGATTGGGCTACGGCGGATGCAGTGATCGCTGCAGGAAATCCTGCATAGAAGGAGAGGTGGGTAATGGCTCCAGCAAGCTCCTCACGCGTAATACCGTTGGCAATGGCGCGCCGCAGATGGGCCGGCAACTCATCGGAGTGACCACCAGCAATCAGTGCCGCGATGGTGATGAGGCTTCGGTCGCGTGGCGACAAAGAGGCGTCACCCCAAATTTGCGGGTAAAGGGTCGAGTCAATGAATTCCGACAGTTTTGGCGTGAAAGCCCTGGCCGCCTCACGAGGGCTTGTAAAGTTGAGACCTGTCATGGAGGCGGCTCCTCAAACCTGGCTGATGAATTTGTTGGTGAGGTAGTGCTCGATACCTTCGATGCCGCCTTCCGAGCCGTGACCGCTCTCTTTGATGCCGCCGAAGGGAAGCTCTGTGGCGACGATGCGGTATTGATTGATCCCGATCATGCCGGCCTCCAAACCATCGGCAACATCGATGGCCGTCCGTGCATTGGTGGTGAACGCATACGCGGACAGGCCATAGGGCAAGCGATTCGCCTCAGCCAATCCATCCGCCAGCCCTTCGAATGGCATCAAGATTGCGATCGGGCCGAATGGTTCCTCGTGCATGATGCGGGCATCCATCGGCACGTCGGCCAACACGGTGGGTGCAAAGAAGAAACCTGGCCCAGGCAAGGCTTCGCCACCGGCCAACACTTGGGCTCCCTTGGCGACAGCATCAGCCACCAGTTCCTCCATCTTGTTCAACTGCCGCAGGTTGGCGAGCGGCCCGACTTGCGTATGAGGGTGCATACCGTTGCCGACCCGCAGTGCTTTGGTCGCGGACACGAATTGATCGACGAATTGCGGGTAGACACTCCGCTGAACCAGGAAACGGGTTGAAGAGATGCAGACCTGGCCGGTACCGCGGAACCGGTTGGCGACGCCCTCCACTGCGGCTCGCTCCACGTCGGCATCGTCGAACACCAGCACTGGGCCATGACCACCCAGCTCGAGCGTGATCGGCTTTACGCCTTCGGCTGCGCGACTCGATAACAGACGACCGATGGGCACAGAGCCCGTGAAGGTCACCTTACGAATAATGGGCGAAGCGATCAACTGACTCGATACCTCATCAGGCACGCCAAACACGACCTGCAGCACACCTTTCGGCAGCCCGGCATCATCCAAGGCACGAGCAAGGGCGAGGGCAGTGGAGGGGCTTTCCTCTCCAGGTTTGAGAATGACACTGCAACCGGCGGCAAGCGCGGCAGACAATTTGCGCGCCGGCGTAATTGCCGGGAAGTTCCAGGGCGTGAAAGCAGCCACGGGCCCTATTGGCTGGCGCTTGACCAGTTGCAGCACACCGGGGCGGTTGGCCGGTACCACACGGCCATCGATGCGCCGGGCGCTTTCGGCGAACCACTCGAAATACTCCGCTGCCCGGGTAACTTCGTCCATGGCCTCGCCAAGAGGCTTGCCTTCCTCCAGCGTCATCTGCGCAGCAATGTGTGTCGCACGTTCCAGGATCAGGTCGGCAGCGCGTTTGAGAACCCGGGCACGCTCAGCTGGAACCGTGTTGCGCCATTGTTCAAACGCGAGCTTCGCCGTCTCGAGGGCCAGATCAAGCTCGTCAGCAGTAGCCAGCGGCACCTGACCGATGACTTCTTCAGTGGCTGGATTTCTGACAGTCGCCGTTTTACGGCCTTCTGTGTCGATCCATTCGCCGCCGATGAAAAGGTAGAGCGAGTCGTAGGGTGTATTCATGGCTGTGACCTTCATAGGGTTCTCTGGTTGACCTGCACTGCGAAGCTACGCAGGACTTGGTAGACGGTGGCTGGCGCCGGCCCGTGGAATTGAGTCTATGGAGGTCGCCGAGAAGGATTTAGCCCAGCTGAAGGGAATGATTGTTGTGCAGAAAGGTAAAATAGCTTTAAAAAGCGCACCGATTTGCACACAGTGAAAGCTGAATGAGCCGGCCTAAGGGAAGAGGGCGATGGACAAGTTTTCTAATATGTCGGTGTTCGTGAAGGTCGTTGAGATGGGTAGCTTCACTGCAGTGGCCAATCACCTGGACTCGACGGTGGGGAATGTGTCGAGGGCGGTGTCGGCGCTCGAGCAGATGCTCGATACACGCCTGCTCCAGCGCTCCACTCGGCGCTTGTCGGTCACCGATGCGGGAAGACGATTCTACGAGCGCTGTACCGTTATCCTGGCCGACCTCGAAAACGCTGAAGCAGAGGCGAGCAACGCATTGCTCCAACCAAGAGGCACTCTCCGCGTCCATTGTGTGCCTGGCCTAGGTCGACACCTTGTTACTGAGGCCGCACTGGAGTACCGCAAGGCGTTTGGTGACGTAACGGTCGACTTGATGCTCTCGCAGCGCATGCCGAATCTACTGGAAGACCAGTTGGACGTATCGATTCAGATCGCTAGGGTGCTGCCAGACTCAAGCTATGTGAGCCAGAAAATAGGAGTCAGCCACTGCGTATTGGTGGCCTCGCCCGATTACCTGGCGAACCATGGAGCGCCCGAAGCACCTGCAGACCTGGTTGATCATCAATGTCTCTTGCTGGGCACCGTGGACTACGCGCGAGATGAGTGGCAGCTCAAGAGGCGAATGGGCGATGCAAAGTTCATCCCCAGCGGGCCAGGCTTCAGTGTGAATGACATGGAGGCCATGTCTGTCGCTGTCAGAAGCGGTGCGGGTATCGGCTTGCTGGCGGGTTTTGCAGCTATCGACGATCTGCGGGCGGGAAAACTGATCCGTGTGCTTCCCGATTACTTTACTGAAGAGCGGAACGTGTACGCGGTGTACACATCACGGCAGTTCACTGACGCTAAGATCACCCGGTTCATTGAGGTTCTCAAGGACAAGGTCGGGAGCCAGCTGGCGGTGATTGCCGAGGAACTCATTCATTAACAGAGCGGAAGCAATGAGAGTCTGACTCGCCCAGGCTCAATCATCACGCTCTAATACCGTATCCAGTGGCTCGTCGCTCATGCGCGTAAGAGAAGGGGTAATTTATGGATCGCGAAGGCCCTGGGACTTCAGGTACCTTTGATGCTCCGGCATCACCCAATCATGAACAAGCGTTTCCAACGACCGCTTCTGAGCGCCTGCAGCTGGCACTCGATGCTGGCGCCATCATCGGAACATGGGTGTGGGACATTCCCGAAAACCGAGTAACCGCCGGTGAGCGTTTTTCCCGATCATTCGGGCTGCCGGCGGACAGGTGCATGGTCGGCATTCCGATCGAAGAGGCATTCTCCTCAATTCACCCTGATGACCGTGATCTTGTCTCCGCTGACATCCAGGAAGCGATGAATCGTGGTGGAGCATACCGGTGTGAGTACAGAGTGCGGCAAAAGGATGGCAGCTATCGGTGGATTGAGGCCAATGGCCGCGCCGAGCTCAACTCTGAAGGCCAAGCTGTACGCTTCCCTGGGATCCTCATGGACATCGAGTCACGCCGCTCTGCCGAAGCGGAGCGCGACAGGATGTCAGCGTTACTCAGGACTTTTACTGCTGCAGTGCCTGGAGTCGTCTACGCCAAAGATTTGGAAGGCCGGCTCCTTGTTGCGAACCATGGAGCTACCCAGCTCATCGGCAATGCCTTGCTTAGGGACTGCTAGTGCATACGAAGGCGAAATTTTCAAGGGTGGTCTGCGAGCAGATCGCGATGGCTGTGAGAGTATGTACTCGGCTAGTATCAACGTCATTAGAGATGGCCACACATGGGAGAGAGGAAGTCATGCAAATGGTACCTGTTCGATCTTCAGCCATCACAGCCGTTGGCTACGACGCAGACACTCGTAGAATGAAGATCGCGTTCAAGCAAGGTCGTACCTATGACTTCTGCGGTGTACCTCCGGAGGTTCATCGAGGGTTAATGAGCGCCGGATCTGTGGGAGCTTATTATGATCGGGTGATCCGCGACCGTTATCAGTGCTGATCGTCAGCCAACTGTTGCCCATCGTCTAGGATTTCCCCGCGACAGCGTTTGCAATAGTGGTGGTGATAGTGACCTTGAGCTTCCAAAAATGAAGAGAACACTTCTGGGAATGGCGGAAGCAGGCGAACCATTGCTAAGGGAAGCGCTGGAAGCAATTCGGGCCTACAACGAAGCACAGGCTCAAGCGCGGCCTGCAGCAGAAATTGAGCGCCTTCGCCTTGAAGCTGATCATCTGTATCAGACCGTGATCGACTTCCAGCTGCACAAAGCCGGCACTTTACGCCGGCAGGTGCACTAGCGTCAGCGGTGAAGGTCGGCCAAGTCTTTGGTCACGCTGGTTGATACGTCATGCTGACTACGGCCTGCTTGGTAACAGCAAACACCCCAACGCTAGCATTCACGTTGTCTGAGCCTGTTAGTACGTGAAGGCCAACTCGGTCTGCACTGAAGTCTGCTCCCCGGGTTTAACTGCGCGGGACTGGCGGCGACCAGGCAATTGAATTGTGCTTGAATCTTCCAGCTTGATGCTCAGTCCAGGCAAGCCACCATCATGCTGAAGCTCATCAAGCTCGGCTCGCATTTTTGACATCAAGTCCGATGCTGACCTTCCAGTGTCCTCGCTTAGTGTCAGCGTGAGAAGCGTCAACGGGCTCAGCTCGAGCCGACTGCTGATCTGTTCAAGCTTGTCCAGAGTGATGCTTGATTTCCCTAATTCAAGCTTTGATAGGTAGGTGCGGCTGGTCGTGTCAGCAAAGTCCCGCTGTGTGATATTACGCTTGCTGCGCAGTGCACGAAGCACGTTGGCGAAGGAGGCTTTGAGCGTCATGCTTCGTTCTCTGCGTTTTTGGCCATTTTGATAGGGGGCTACGTATCCTGCCTGTAGCCTATCATGGCTGGAAAATGGTCACTCGCATCTAGAGGCAACACCGCACCTTCCGTTCGCAGCGCAGAAGCAATATGAGATTAAGAATATGCAGCGAAAAAATCAGCAACCAGCCCTCCCTGATGACCCTCTCTATCAGCAGGCCATAGAGGCCATGAAGCGATACGATCAAGCGAAAGCGGATGGGAAGCCTGAGGCTGAGGTGGAGCGTCTTCGTATCGAGGCTGAGCACGCATTTCAGACAGTCACCGATTACCAACTCGAAGCGCTCGGGGGCCTGTCTCCGACTCGCCATTAGCGTACGCTGCGGTACCAAGGAAAGCGCGTAGCCCCCATCGCAGGTGTAGTTGAGTCGACCAAGCTGGCGCTCACGGAACTTGGTTGCACAACTGCGGAGGGCACCGATGCTGGCGCCAATTCAGGTAGGATGGCAGAGCCTCTGCAGCCCAGTTCGGGACTGCACCTGACCTGCTTGAGATCCACCTATGAACGGGCACTCGGACGCCTTCACTCAACTCAATCGTACCTTCTCGAAAATTGTTCTGGATGCAGACGTCAGCGACGACGCAGACCTGAATGCCAGGCACAGCAGAGCAGGAAATCTCCTTTGGCCTGACCTTTTAACTCATCACCGTGTGATTCTGCTATCCGAGGCAGGCTCAGGTAAGACCGAGGAGATTAAGAATGTCGCTCGCCAGCTCCGGAGCGAAGGAAAGCCGGCATTCTTTCTGCGGATAGAGCACGTCAAAGACTTCTTCGAGGGCGCTTTCGAAGAGGGCACCCATGATGAATTCATTAGCTGGTGCATCTCAGGAGCGGAGGGATGGATCCTTCTGGATTCAGTTGATGAGGCGAAGCTGCGAAGCCCACTCGATTTCGAGCTAGCCATACGAAAGATTGGCTTGTACGCAAAGAAGGCTGGTGAGAACGCTCACATCGTTATCACCAGCAGGCTATCCGCCTGGCGCCCTAAAACTGATCTTGCGCTCTGCCAAAGAGAGTTTCCGTTCGCACCCAGCTCCGGTGACGCAGCTGAAGGTACAGACACCGCAAGCCCATTCATGCTTGTCACCCTAGATGACATCCAGGGCGAGCAGATTGATACTTTTTTGAGAGCTACAGGCGTCGAGGATGTTGACAGCTTCAGAACTGCTATTGAGCGAACCGAAGCAAACGCACTCACAACGCGTCCGTTGGACTTCCTGGAGCTCGTCATCTTCTGGAAATCTAACGTTAAGATTGGATCTCGCTACGAGCTGATGCTCAGCAGCATTGAAAGGCGGCTCCTAGAGCACGACCCGAATAGATCGCATGCGAAGCCAATAGCTCCAAACAAGCTCCGCCGCGGTGCCAGACTGGTCGCCTTGGCTACTACGTTGGCCCAAACATCCGCTATTCGAATTCCTGATGGAAACCGAAACACCCGAGGGATGCCGTTAGATGGGATTCTCGGCGATTGGACTGAGACTGAATGCGAGGCGCTGCTCAGCCGGCCTATCTTCGATGAAGGCATCTATGGCACTACGCGCTTTCACCATCGCTCCGTCCGGGAGTACCTCACTGCGGAGTGGCTACACCATCAACTCCTGAACGAAGCTTCTCGCGTCAAAATCGAAGGCCTATTTTTCAAGACCCAGTATGGCCGTGAGGTCATAGAACCAACGATGCGACCTGTGTTGCCGTGGCTCGCCTTGCTTGATGAGCGCATCCGAGAGCGGGCCATCCGTGTCGCTCCAGAGATTTTCTTTGAGGACGGTGATCCCAAACATCTCCCGAGAGACTCTAGGCGCGTAATTCTTCAGCAGGTGTGTAAGGCGCTGGCCCGACCTGCACATGATTGGACAGTCACTGAGCACACGGCCGTGCAGTTGTTCGCGCACACTGATCTCGCGGACGTCATAAAAGAGCTTCTTGCCGAATACTGCGAGCACAGCCACATCGTTTCATTCCTGCTTGAGATGGTTGCCCAGGCCAAGATGGATGTCCTAGCTCCTGAAGCCAGGGAGTACGCCCTCAACACCAGGGACGCCCGCGTAAAGGTGGCTGCGATCCGCGCAGTCAAAGAGGCAGGTTCTGCAGATGACGTCGCTAGCCTGCGAATAGAGATGCTGGCGCGAACCTCCAAATTCGGGCGTGACTGCTTGGCAGAGCTGATAGAAGACCTGCCGATGGACGAGGTGTGGACTCAGTGGCTTTTGGACTCTCTGGCACGCTCTGCACGTAAGCCAACCTACAGCAGCAGCGATGAGCTCGCTTTCGCGATCTCCGAGATCATAGACGCATGCCCAACAGAGTTCCTCCACCTATTCCTTGAGGGCGTCGATGAGCTTTTTGACAAGGCTCCCGCAATTGATCGCGGCTACTGCGAGATCTCTAAACGTTTCTCCTGGCTGGCAGAACCTGCAGCTCAGGCCGCGCTGCGCCTCCTGAAAGCCAACGATGCGAGGGCTATGGCACCGCGCGTGCTTTCTGTGCTGCGAAAGCTTTCTCGCTTAGACAGCTACAACGACCTTGCAGACAGGAGTGCGATCACTGAGGTGAGGGAAGTCGTACCAACGTGGCCGGAGATGGATCATCAGCTGTTCTGGCATGATGTCATCGAAACGCGTAAAAGCGCGGAGAAGGCTATTGCCGACACTTGGGATCTCGGCGGTTTCCAGCATATTTGGACATACAACACCCAGAATTTCGAGCGTGCATGCGCTGACATTACCCAGAAAACAGAACTCGATGACCAACTCATGGCATTGAGTCTGGCGTTTCACATCTACCAGGAAGCCGGTCGTCCAGGCTCCTGGCACGAGCAACTCGAAACCGCGTGCGATGGCCGTCTAGAGCTCTGTTCAAAACTGGAGTTCATCAGCAAACCTCAGTCCAGCGAGATGACCAGGTTTGAGCGTCGTCAAGCGGAGCTGAAGGAGAAGCAGGAACGTCAAGCAGCCAAGGAGCAAGAGGAGTGGGAGGCCTGGAAGGAGCATTTGGCCAGAAATCTTATAAGCTTACTTGGCTCCGCCACACCAGGCGCTATCACCAATGCCCAACATACCCTTGACCTTCATATGCGCTCACTGGTCACAGGTACGGGCAAGAAGTCACAGGGTGATTGGGCGTCCCTCATTCCAGAGTTTGGAGAGCCGATCGCCAAGGCATTCCGGGAAGGAGCCATCAAATTCTGGAGGACTGCGCCTCAGAAATTGCCAAGCGAAGGAGGGCACGCCCTTGTACCATCAGCGACTGTGTCGCTCGGCCTAACTGGGCTCGCGATAGAGGCCAAAGAGCTCCCAACTCTCTTTTCTCAGATGACAGTCGCTGAGGCTGATGTCGCAGCGCGTTTTGGCTTGCTCGATCTCTACAGCTTTCCGACCTGGCTATCGAGTCTGTTCTCCTACCATTCTGATGTCGTTGCGACACTCGCTCTCCAGGAAATTGAAAGCGAACTGAGTGCTGCTCCAAGTGATTCGCGCCACCACTGCATACTGGAAAAGGTACGAAGGGGTGGTGACTGGATGTTCGACCATATCGCCCCGTCATTGATCTCGCGGTTGGAGAACCCAGTCGGAAGCGTCACGGGCCTGCAGCTGGCGCTGAGCATCTTGAACGATTCGTCCATTGCTGATGACGCGATCTCGAGGCTGGCCAGTGTAATGCCCCTCCCTTGTAGCGAGCCCGAGATAGCGGCAACCTGGTTTGCTGCTTGGATCGGGACGCAGCCAATCGTTGCAATCCCAGCTCTAGCGCAACACCTTGAAGCAATGACATTCGACGAGGACAAGACGAGGCTCGTGATGCTCTGCTTGACGGTTATCGCAGGTAACCGCAACGGAAGCCGCTGCCGCCAACAGTACAAAGCCCCTCACCACGCTGCGGAGTTGTATCTACTAGCGAGCAAGCAGATTAGGGTTGAAGACGACATCAATCGCTTAGGAAAGGGCGTTTACTCACCTGGCCTGCGCGATGACGCTCAGGACGCAAGAAATGGACTCCTAAACATCATTCGGGACACCACTGGCCACGAAGCTTTCCTCGCGCTTGAGAAGATTGCCCGAGAGCATCCTGTACCACGCCTTCGAGCATGGAGCGCGTTTTACACAGAGCAAAGGGCTACAGCTGATTCGAAATCCACGCCCTGGGAGCCAGCGGATGTTGTCGACTTCCAGAACCGGCTTGAAAAGATACCGGCTAGCCACCGCGAGCTGTGGAGCCTTGCAATTGACCGCCTTCAAGATTTGAAGCACGACCTTGAGAATGGTGACTCAAGCATTGCAGAACTCCTGCTGCCAGCTAGTCAAGAGAATACGCTTAGAAAACACATCGGAAACTGGTGTAGAGAGCGTGCAGCAGGCCGCTACGTCATATCACAAGAGGAGCAGCTCGCAGACGACAAACGTCCGGATTTCAGACTGCATAGCACCCGATTTGATGGGCCTGTGCCCATTGAACTCAAGCTTGCGGACAAATGGCCTGGCTCGCGGTTGTTCGAACGGCTGGAGAACCAACTGGGTGGTGATTACCTGCGTGACACACGGTCTACGTGTGGGATTTTCCTTGTGGTGAATCAAGGAAGCAGAGAGCTCTGGGTGACCTCGAAGGGCCGACTAGCTTTTGACGATCTCGTCATCGCTCTGCAAGATGAATGGAAGTCCCTGGCTCCTAAGTATCCCGGTGTTGCTGACATCAAGGTCGTCGGAATTGACCTTACCAAGCGAGGAGGGAAGGCGGCAGCCAAAGCCATCAACGCCAACCAGGCGAAAGCCAGCTTGAGCGAAGAGGAGTAAAACCATGGCCGATTCCACAGTAGGCGAGCGTCAACTGCGGCGGCTGCTTTGGGCTCTATCCGATCTCCGCCCTGGCGACCCTAAAGCGGCAGCTGTCCTCCAGGAGCTGGATCTGATCGAGCGCGACCTTTGCGACGTGGCCTTGTCCTGCAAACATCTCCTCGACCTGGTCACTACCTCTCCTCGATCTTCAGGCCGCTTGGTCGTTGACGAGCACACGATCCCGATGCCCTGGCGGGAGCGATTTGCCCAAGCCAGCGTTGGGTCTACCCGAGTTGCCGCGGGCCCATACTTAGATGATTTGGAGAAATTCGTCGAGGAATGGGGGAGGGAGATGACTCATCTTCAGGCACATCGGGATGCGGCCAGTTCCGACTGAGCTTACGTGCCTAATGTTTCGTAGTCGCAATGTCTCTTTTGCTCATACAAGACAGCTTAATTTAACTATTTTTGATTTCCGGCTAAAGGTTTAGGAGGTTTGAGCCGTAATTATAATAAATGAGCTTATTGAGATACTTATGCAAAAGCAAGCCTGGGCCAGCGGTACCCCTGAACATCATTCCGAGACGAAAATTGATGAAAACACACCCTCTAACTGTGCTGTAGTATCGATAGATTTCGAAGACGACCATGCCCGCCTTCTTATGGATGGCCTCGCGCATGATCTAACCGCCCAACAATGTGGGATGCTGGTTTGCATTCTTGCAGAAACAGTCAAAGTTTTAGCTGGAACATCCGATACTGAAGCGTGCCGGCAAGCAGCGCTGATCTTTAAAAACTATAAGTTATGGTATGGACTGATAGAGATACGAACGACCTCCGAGGAAGAGGACATGCTGAGAAGCCACGTGTACTGGCGGACAGAGCATGAATATTTTTTTGCTGGCTATTTCCGTGGCCTTCACTCGCCCCCCGGCACTCAGAATTATCACGCGGTACAAATAGCCGCAGGTATCGACTCGAATCGAACAGTGATTTCTTATGACAGCAAAATCGTTCAACTGGATATAGCTCAGACCTCTAGGTTGGTGGAACAACTCTGGATTGCTGGATACCTCAAAGCCCAGGTAGAAGCGGCTGTCGGACATAACGTTTCCGACCCTTCCGCCGTGGTCGAAAATTCTTGCCGCCCAAGTTTTAATTTTCATGAGCAGTCGGTTGGCGGCGAGGCCTTCAAAAACCTCCGCAAATTTGAATGGCACGGATATGGGTTAAGCGGCAAGTTCCCTGTAGCTGTTAAAAATTCAAAAAAACATGTGATACTGGACATGGATGGCTCACATCATCATCTTTCAGCACAAAACTGTGCTGAAATCGCCAAAAATCTCACCATACTGCTAGCGACCAACTATGAGCTAGGGTTTCAGCACTTTGATGAAGCGACTCTAGCGCTGCTTGCAGCCTCACTAGAATGGCATAAATTTATCCACGAACGGGCAGGGTGCGCTGGCGCAAAGCCCATGGACATTTATACCGGCAACAAGAGAGGTTACGAGTTCATCGCTTCTGCGTACTTTCAGAGCAATGCACCATCTGCAAGCGCCTCTCTCTATCACCGCGTACTCATCGCACTTGATGAAGACGTAGGCCTTCCATGTATCAGCATCGACAACAGAGCCTTTCCCATGAGCATAGAAGAGGCGCTATGGCTGATCGAGAATCTCCAGATCGCCGGATATGTCGCGGCGATGGCTGACCAATAAGCTTGCCAAGCTGAGGGGGGGGCTGATTCTCGTGCTGAAGCCGGAGGCTAGGGGGTTGTAACGTAGTTTCTGGAATGTAACATCGGTCACGTTACATTCTAAAAACCGCGTTACAAGCCTGAGGTCGGGCCGTTAGGGCAGAGCGCCGCTTTGCTTCGGCTAGGTGCTCTTTGAGCTTTTCAATGCTCATGACCTCGGATCCACGATGCACCACCGCATGGCAGTTCGGGCACAGCGGGATCAGATCCTTTATCGGATCAAGCTTGTACTCGGCGCCGATCGTACTCAGAGGAACGATGTGGTGGACATGGATGAGCCCCTCGGCAACCTCGCCATAAACCAGTCCGAAGTCGAATTCGCACGCAGCGCAAACCGCATTGTGGTGATCAATGCATGCGGCCCTAGCCTGAGCGCTACGCTCATAGGCATTAACCTTGACCTCTCGGACGGCGCCCTCAAGGTACAACTCGGGCTGACTGACCTCTTCAGGGAGTGCTGGAATCGGTGGCTCGTCGCACGCAAACCACTCGCCATCCTGCTTCAGTAGCCACTTACGAATGATGGAGCGCTCAAAATCTTTGATCTTTGCAGGGCCCGCACCGTCCTCATCCTGGCGCTCATCTGAGTGTGTAATCTTGAACGTATAGAGTTCGTATCCTTCCTCGCCAACCAGCCTGAGATGCTCCACGCTCTGCGGATAACCATGGTTACGACGCCCATTCTCGATTTCCCAATCCTCGCTGAGGATGAGTGAACGACCGCCACTTATGTGGATATCCCATGCGCCAAAAATGATCTTGCGCTCCTGGTGATTTACAAACGACCAGCTCCAAGTCCAATTTTTACACGTCGCGCCCTTGGACTCGATGGCTTGGATAGTACGGAGTGGTCATACACAGATCCTGGGCGTGGAGTGCCGGAAGGGGTGGCGAGGGACGTACAGAACGTGACGGAGTCGACAACGTTAGCGCTTCGCTTATAGCATCAGGACGCGTGGCCATCAAAGCGCCATGCAACCGCACTTCGCCAAGGAACGTCGACTGTGATCACAAAAATCCGTATCCGTGGGTACCGCATCTACAAAGATTTCGAGCTCAAGCCCAACCCGGGCGTAAACATCCTGGTCGGTGACAATGACGCTGGGAAGTCCACATTGATGGAAGCCATTTCGCTGGCGCTGAACGGCCGTATAGGTGGACGGGGCATCCTCGAAGAATTGAACCCGCACTGGTTCAACACTCAAATGGTGGCTGAATTTCTGGCACTCCGGAATGCAGGGAAGACGCCCAAGCTCCCAGAGATTCTGATCGAGCTTTACCTGCAGGACATAGCTGATCTGCAGGTACTACTCGGTGCGGTGAATGCGGACGTGCCGACCAACGTGTGCCCAGGGGTATTCCTCTCCATTTTCCCGAACGAGGAATACCAGGACGAGCTGGATCAGTGGCTCAAGGATCCTTCACTCCTGCTGCCCGTTGAGTATTACACCTATGAATGGCGGTCGTTTGCTGACAACGAGCTCACTCGGCGCCCGCGGGCGCTGTCGGTGGCCACGATCGATTCTCTGACGGTCAAGTCCGCTGCTGGGGTTGACTACCACCTTCGACAAATCCTGAGCGATCACCTGGAGTCAGCCGAGAAAGCGCAAATCTCGCTGGACTATCGAGGCGTGAAAGCATCCATGACTGAAGGAGCGCTGGCGCCGGTGAACAAGCGGCTCGAGGGGCTTGGCGCTGCGCTGCAGTCTGAGCCTATGGCGCTGGCAATGGATCAAACGTCCAGGACATCCTGGGATAGCGTGGTCACTCCTCACGTCGATGGCCTTCCATTCGCGATGGCTGGCCAAGGGCAGCAAGCCGCAATCAAGATCTCCCTCGCGATGAAGCGGCACTCTTCAAGCGTGAAAATCGTGATGATCGAGGAGCCGGAAAACCACCTCTCACACACCAGCCTAACGACACTTCTCAACCGTATCGAAGACCTGGCCACGGAGGAGCAGCAGCTTTTCATTCCAACTCATAGCACCTACGTGTTGAATCGACTCGGCCTTAACGCGTTGCTACTACTCCACCGCAGCAGCGCGGCCAAAATCACGGAGCTCGATCCGACAACGGTGAGCTACTTTCAAAAGCTTCCAGGCTACGACACCCTCCGCCTCGTGCTAGCGAAAAAGGTCGTCCTGGTAGAGGGGCCATCTGACGAGATCATTTTTGAACGTGTCTACGAAGACTGTTTTGGCGCTCGACCAATGGCCCATGGCATTGATGTCATCAGCATGCGTGGACTTGCACTGGCACGATGCCTTGAGCTCTGCGCTGCGATCAACAAGCCAGTCGCCGTCATGCGCGACAATGATGGCATTGACCCGACTGAGCTCCGTAAGCCTGTTGAGCAGTGGCTGGAAACAAAGCGCAGAGATCTCTTCATTGGGGCGGTAGCCGACGGCGCGACTCTTGAGCCTCAACTCATTACTGCCAATGGCGAACCTCAGCTGCGCAAAACTCTCGGCATCACCGATGCAGCCGACCTGGCAACGTGGATGAAACGTGAGAAAACGGAGGGAGCGATTCGAATCGCCGAGTCTGACGAAGCCCTCAGCCCACCTCCCTATATGAAGGCCGCGGCGGAGTTTATTCACGATGCCTAACCATCTGACACTCGCGGTCGCCGGCGGGAGAAAAACCCAGGGCCTCGTAGATCACTGCAAAGGACTGCCCAGTGATCGCCGCGTCCTTGTCGCCACGTTTACCCAGACAAATCAGCAAGAGCTTTCCCAACGTCTACGAGCACAGGCTGGTGATCTCCACAACATCGAGGTGCTGGGTTGGTACACGTTTTTGCTTCGCCACTTTGCGAAGCCGTTCCTGCCGGTGAAATTCCCCGGTGAACGGGTAGGGGGCTTCAATTTCGAAGGGCGCCCTTACAGGTTCGCCAAGGGCAAGCAAAGGTTCATGGATGAAAGCAACCAGGTCTACGGCTGCGAGCTCGGCCGCCTGGCGCGCGAGCTAATGGCAGAAACACCTGCGTTGCTTCGTCGCCTAGAGCATCTCTACGACGAAATTCTGATCGACGAGGTTCAGGATCTGAGTGGGTACGACTGGGAGATCATCCATGATCTGCTGCAGTCCCGAATCGACGTTCGCATGGTCGGTGATGTTCGCCAGGCCGTGCTGTCGACCAACCCGAGGGGACAGAAGAATAAGCAGTATGGCTATGCCGGCGCTCTCGAATGGTTTCAGGAGCGAGAGCACGGTGGACTGTTGAGTATCAACTACGCGACGGTCACCTATCGGTGTCGGACGGAGATCGCAACGTTCTCTGACACCATTTTTGATGAGTCTTGGGGTTTTCCTGGCACAACCTCGGAGAACCACGAGGTCTCTGACCATGACGGTGTGTTCCTAGTGCACTCGAAGCACGTTGACCAATACGTAGAGCGGTACCGGCCGCAATGCCTTCGTGCCACAGTGGCATCGGGGAGGGAGTTCACCCTCGACTTCATGAATTTCAAGGTCTCTAAAGGCGCTACGTTCGAGCGTGTGCTAGTCGTGCCTACAGGGCCCATCGCAGCTTTCATCCAGAAGGAAGCGTGCCTTGAAGCTATGTCTGCGGCCGCGTTCTACGTAGCAGCAACGCGTGCAAAACAGAGCCTGGCAATCGTAATAGATAAGCCGGGCAAGTCGACGCTGCCAGTCTGGGAGCCTTGACTACTTCAAGAGACAAATGCAAAGGGTGGCGGCCATATCGGCGCCACCATTCATAAACGGGCTACATTGAAGCGCGCTGATCTTCAGTATGTGGTGTTCCACCGAAGGCTCGAAGATCGTAAACCTTACGTAGCGCAGCCTCATCACCAGAATGCACCCGGGCTTGAGCGAAAGGCATCGCCAAGAAACGCTTACGCTCCTTGTCTCCGACCTCCGCCCAATACCGCACACACCCATCCGCATCGGGTACACCAAATGTCCCAAGTAGGTAACCTTCCAGAGCTGTGAGCCGCTGCTGGCCATCGAGCAAACCCTCGCTGTTCAGCTCGTAAGCACCGCCTTCGGCGAACTCATACCATCCGTTCACCAAGTACGACCCAAGGTCTGAACCCATCCAGATCGATGTGATAAACCGTACCTGCTGCTCCTCTGTCCAAACTGCAGACCGCTGCCAGGGGGCGAGGGGATGACCCATGGCAAACCGGGTTGCCCATGGGTACTTGGCGCGAGCCCGGGCGGGATCTGCTGAGTATGCTTCGAGGTTTACTGCAAGCATGTCGACCTGGAACATATACAGGGTCGCGTCGAGCTGCTTTTGAGGCATTCGAACACTGCCGGATTCATCAGCGCCGCTGAGCCGTTGGAATACTGCGTTTGATGTGAGCATTGACTGTCTTTTACTGAAAGGGGATATCCAGACCACCTGGGCATTTCTACTGAAATTATTTTGGGGTCTTCGACGATGTCGCAAAGATAACATATCAGATGCGTTGAGCAATGCGAAGAAAGAGCAGGGCCCGTTTTGAAACCGAACATTTACCAATTGCTTAATTTCTATCAAATAGCAAATTGCTAAATGTTGGTCAGCAACCAAGCCTTCCTCCACCTAAGTGCCCCTTCACCTGAGTTCCGCTCGTCTGGAAAATCATGTGCGTGCGTAACTCAAAGCTACGCTGATACCGCAATCGCAGATGTTGCCGCCATGAGAGGAGGGCGCTATGAAATACAGGGGAGTCGAATATAAGGTTGGGCATTCCAAGCCACGCGCAGTCGTAATATCTGACAGGGTGATCGGGTTGATTGTCGGAGTGGGTATATACCACAACAAATCACTGATGATGCTAGAGTATAAGGACAAGCCTGGTCAAAAGGCTAAATCCTTCGATTCGGAAGATCATAGGTTCGAATGTGACCGCCATAAACTCGATGTTTTGATTCGAGATGATTACGCCACTCCTGGCGATGATACTCAGAAAAGTCGCGACCCCGGCCTTGGTGATTCAGAAGATGCCCGAGAATGATTGAGAAAGCTGCGCGCTCATGCAAGCGGAGCGCGCAGACCAATGGCCGTAGGCGTGCGGATGGCAGCCCGAAGGGCCAAGACGCCCGCGCGACGGGTGGCTTGGTTCACAACAGCCCACCCCGAAAGGGGCACGCTAAAAAAATTTCAAAATATTCTCTGTTCCACCTCAAGTTCTGATAAATCGAACCGTTTATAACTATATAGACAAAGTCTTTACTGAGAGTTTAATGAACTTGAGAAACACCACCGCACCAAAAGATCAAGTATTCAAACGTGAAATGCTCTGCTGGCGCGACAGAGAGCTTGGTGAGCACTACGCCTGCACCATCAAAACTGCAGGTGAGGGCGCAGTTCGGATCGAATTCGACTCTTACGGCCTGAATTTCAGCGCCGAAGTCGCATACGAGCTGGCTTTCTCTCTGTCCGAGGCCATCGCTTTCGATGATCAGACTGAACCAGAAACCACCACGGCAGCCGTTCGAGAAGACGATACCGTTCTGCAGCGAAAATTCCGACTGATTTCGGACTGGCATCTGAGCGCCACGGGTGAAGTGCCCTATACCGATGCAAGCCCCGAGCTTACGGGCGTCCAAAGCGGGAATATCTTGGTAACGATCCGCACCCTCAAACCTGGTGGCTTCGAGATGGAGCTCGAATGGATGGGGTACTCGTTCTCGAAAGACGATGCAGCCTGGCTGAAAGAGAAGCTACTCGAAGCCAGTGGACAGCAGTTGGAGGTCTACCCGCGAGAATGCCTTTTTGAAGTTGTCGGACGTCAAGGACATAAAATCCGGGGCTGAAGTCTCTCCTCAGGCCGGCGCTCGAATCAACGGTCAGATGGCGGGCTAGGGTGGCTCGATGGCAAGCGGAGCGCGCAGGCCTCCGGCCGGAGGCGTGAGGATGGAAGCCCAGCGGGCAGGGACGCCGGTGCCAGCCGGTGGCGCTGTTTACGACAGCCGTCCCCAGCGGGGCACGCCAAGACCTACACAATCAGCTTTTAGTTGGAGCCCCGGGGGCCTTTCTATGCACTGGATCAACCAGATGCTTCAAGGCTTCGCGACTCTCTAGTATCTGGTCGCGAATCTCCTCTGGATCGATCGACATCATGCCGCGGTCAGTCACCCTGAGCGTCTTGAGGCTGTTCACCGCCTCGATGAACTGACGCTCACGCGCTATCTCGGCTTCTGACCTTCGATCTGGAAAGCAGAAATCCCAAAGGCGGAATAGCAATTTCATTGCGCACCCATGAAACCTGAATCGGTGAGGGAGCCGAATTATAAATGATGGTGTTGATACTCACCAACTAATTAGCAAATGGTGAAACATCGGCGTTAGCAAATTGCTAACTTCTCATCCGTACCTAGCCACACATCGAGTTGGATGCTCCACTTACCGCAACTGAGCTACAGTCAAGTGAGGTTGCCTCACCTCAGCTCTGGTCGACTCAAAGAGGTTCTTCACCCATCACTTCCCATCTTGTGACTCAGCTGTCTTGCGACAGATAAAGCGACCAGCAGCAAAGACAGCGCCAGAGGATCATGAGATGGCCAACATACTCACCCATGCTGCTCGACACGCTAAAGCTGAACTGCTCGCTGTAGGCATTGAAGTAGGGCACGCGAAACTCCAAGAAGTCATGGCTGCGCTCCTTGGCTACCACACCTACAGGGCACTCAAACTCGAAGAGGATGATCAAGAGCTTGAGCAGCATCTGTCCGATGCAGAGTTCATCGTTCTTGACCAAGAGCTTGGCCAATGCCGTGCTGCTGAGCTGTTCGAGCTCCCAGGCGAGGTGTTGCCCAAGTGCATAGCGGCGCTAGAGGAATGCCTGCCAGCTCAGATTCTCCCAAGCGTGGACGCGTACCTGGAGCGTCATGGAGTGAACGCGGTAATCGCAGCTTTGACAAGCAATCCGCCACAGAGATTGTACCTTGGGCCAGATTGGAGCTCGAGGTACAAGCTGAGCCCTGACCAACGTTTTTCATTTCATGAGCCAATTTGGGAAGCGCGTCGTTCATGGCAGGTTCATGCCGAAGTCGCATTGCAGAGCAATGCATCTGATGCTGAGCTTCAGAAAATCAATGTGCTGCTCACTCATGCGAAAGCTGGCCGCTCTGGATTGGTCTTGAAGGGAGTCAATCCGGTCGAGGACATCACTGCAGTTCTTGACAGTACGCAAGTGGATCAGCTGGTTCGAAGGGATGACGGTTCAATTGGGCGTCCTTGGGTAGCTGTTGTTGTCCGTACCACCTCTGGTGCCGTCCTTGGAAGCGCTGTTTCATTCGCTGATAATCCAGAAGATGCAGAGGTCGACGCTTTGACCGACGCGCTCGATTCGGCTGTGCATGGTGATAATGATGGAGCAAATCAAACCAACGGTTACCACATCTTCCAGCTTGATGTGGATCACGCCTTTACGTCTGCACGGCTTAAGCAAATGGCCCTAGAGGCGGGGATTGAGATCATTCACCGCTCCAATCGCCCTAAGCAAATGGGCGGAACAACAGAAGCTATTCTTCACAAGATCTCGAAGTCAATGATCATGAAGCAGCCAAGCCTACACGCCCTGAAACCTATTCCGGATGAGGAAATAATGTCGACTGAAGAGTTCAAGCAGCTCTTCAAAAAGAGCTGAAGGCTCACGACCTTAGCAAAGAGGAGGGCGCACGCCTTCCTCTTTGTGCCTGTTGAATATGAAAAGCGCAGAGCTCGTCTGGCGCTATTCAGAATAACCACCCTCTGGGGTCACCTATTGGAGTTGTTACTGACGACTTACGCAAAGTCGAAAAAGAAAGACTCTGGTATTTTTCGACTGCTTTTCTAACCCTTGGGTCGACAGTTTCCATAGCAAGCTCTACCAAATTTACGCGGCATTTTCTTGCAAATTTCCCTTCTGGAGAGGTGGCGAAAAGCCTGGCAGGAGGTAAGGGTTTTTCGGGATCCAGCTCCAAATGCATGAGATACTGCTCAAAAATTAGCTTAAATTGACCTCCTAAAGCTCGAGATGAGCCGCCAGGCAGTGTCTCGATCCATTCGCCTGCGGAATTTCTATAAAATTGGTTCAGTAGCCCAGGGCTTCTAGTGCTTCCCATTAAGCGCCTTCTTGAATTTCGTGAATACCTAGCAAGTGCGAAATACACCATAGTGATGAGCTTGTATTTTTCACCATATGGGAGATGCGCGAGGCTATTCATATACCAATCCATTTCAAACTCAGTCATTTTTTTGAAATTCGGCTTATGCTTAGCAAACAAGCCTGCAAGCGCAGGCTCAAATTCAAGAACTGAAACGTCTTGATAGTAGAATTTATAAAACCGGTTGATCACGATCTGAGCGAAGCCCAGTTGGCGTGAAACATCACGAGACGCTGATAAGAATGGGCGCCAGTATTGGTTTACTGGCCAAGCTCCGTAATTCAGCAGTGGATTTGGCACGAACTTTAAACTGGAACTCGGCAAACACCAGCTAGCAGGTGGATTGCAAAAAAATGCCACATAACGCTCGATCTCGAGGGGCTTCAGATCCAGCAGCGATAGCCCTTGAGAGAAGCACCAGTTCAACAAGCGCTCAAGGTGAATGGTTTCGAAGTAATACGCCTCAGTAGCTTGCTCTGGTCTCCAGCTATGTGCAAGCCAGGCAAGGTAACGCTGACAGTACCAGACGCTGATGAATGGGAGACTTGATGACACCACACCCTCGAGCTTGGCCGTCACATCGGTATTTTCAGGAAATTGACTGAGCCCAATTGGACGCCATTGGTCGTAGGGGCAGAAGATGGGAAAAGGGACAAACGGCGACACCATGCGGGGCACCAGCATCGTAAAATTGTGCAGTTACTAGAGATTGTAGCCGGTAAGACGCGTCTCCTTAGCCCACACAGGTTTGCGATTTGTGGATCTAGACCAGACGAGAGAGGTGCACCGCAGGCCTATGAATCTGAAGGGAACACAGGTTTTTGGAAGAAAGCTCACAGGATCGTGAAAATGAACACTGGCTGTGCAATGCTGCCATTAACTATTTAACATAATATACATTATGCGTAACGACGTATTGCGCCGTGGCCCCGGTTGCCCACCAGAATCGAAGCCACGTCACACCCATTTCAATCGCTCTTGGCCAAAAGCCGCAGCAACCGTATCCCTCAAACACCACCTGTTCGTCATACCGCGAATTCGGCTTCTACCATTTCACCATGAGCAAATCCTCAGCTGGGCTTGCTCGCAATCGTCTGTCCACAGATCCCCAGAGTCAACATTGCCTGGTACCAGCGCATTCCAACTGCTGCACGCACCTGATCGCTGTGCAGTTCGTTTCAGTTCACCGTCCGCATCCAGATGCCGGCGTGTTGCATCACAATTAATATTCATCTTGGCCCTTGGCTGCTGCTGCTCTTCGCCGCGAGGCAACCGACCGCCACCGAGCGCAAACTGACCGAACCGGCCTCAGTCACGCAACGCGGCATTGAAACCAGGGATACCCGAGTCAACCTTGGCTGGTACCAGCGCATACCGGACAACATCCTGGTGCACGCTGTAGTGTCTGCAAATCCGTTGTTCTGGGTACTTTGCCTGGGTTTGGCCCGGAGCGTTCGCCGAGCCCGGTTGCGGATGTTTCACGGCCAGGCCTCGCCAAGCTTAACCCTGGTTTGCGCTTGACTGAGTTGACCAGGTTGAGCACGCATTCACATGAATCGGCCTGATCTAACATATGTGCCATGTGCGAGGAATCTCGGTTTGGCGAGGTATTATCTCGTCCCAGATCACACCTGAGGTATGGGTCCATCGCACCATGAGAGAGGCGTTTCCAGCAACGAAGTTGCCACGCCGGCCCCTTTTTCGTAGAGTGTCGCCCTCCTCCTTGTTATAAGAAAGAGTAATAACTCAACTAAATGGTTATTTAGTTGAGTTAAGTATCCACTCGGCTCGAATGTTAGAGCGCCCGCTTACTATTCATCACACCCCGAGCCCGCACGATGATGAAACTGATAGGCCTTTCCGTCGTAACGCTGCACCGCAAAACACGTACCGGGACCTCCAATCTGTATATCAGGCCAACCGTCAGCCCCTTTCTCAGGTAGAAACTCGATCACACCACTCCCGCTGGCCAGCAATTTCCAGTCTGCGTCGGCCTGCTGACTGACCAGATAGAATCCGCTACCGGCAACCCCATAGCACGCTACGCTGCCCTCGGTAATCAGCGCATCAGGTCGCCCATCGTCGTTGATGTCGCGCACCAGCTCGATCGTCGCGGGGGTATAGCTGCCCGCCTCCTCTTGTTCGCATTCCGAGCTTCCTGTACCGAACCCCGCCGCCTTGAATGCCTTGAGTTGTTCGGTGCGCGCAAGCTCGCCCGCCACTGCAGCTGATGTCACGAGCGCGATGCTCATCACGGCCAAGCCAACCCTTCCTTGCATGGTCTGTCTTCCCTTCTGTTTGCCGATAGCCTTGTCTGTCGCGGGGCAACCGGGCTGCTATTTACGCAGTCGCTCTGAACTCACCGCTTCGCGCGCAACACGCAGTTCTTCTCCCTTGAGCCACTGACCGTAATACACCTTCAGCTCCTCATCCCAACTCGCGACGTCATTCAGCACCTGCTCGGCGGCGTCCAGGCTCAGCGCGAAGTGCTTGTGATGGCTGAGAAGATTGGACCGGCTGATCCGGGTGCCCTCTCGGCCTACCGCCATCGCCAAGGTTTGCGCTGGCCCCTCATCAAGCAGCGGCAACACGTCGAACATCGGAGAAAGACGCCACTGGCCTCCCCGCCAAAGCACAGCATGGTTGCGCGGGTGGTCGTCGCCGTTGCCTACCAGCGCGTTGTAGCACATGCGCCTGAAAAGCTCGTGCAGATCTGTGTCCGGTACGCCGCGACGGCGCATTTCATCGGCGACTGAGGCGTACCGCCAGTCACGGTGGTATTGATCGTTCCACTCCGAGTCGAGCAAGGTCAATGCGCTAAGCATAGGGATGCGCCGTGCCCCCTCGGCAAGGGGGGTACGGTCGAAGCGCTGGACCAGCAACGTCGGGATCTCTTCAATGCGCAGGGCTGTCTTGGCGACGCTCATGCCTTTAGAAGCAGCGAAGGTCATGCAGGCGTATTCAATCGACGGCAGATCGTACTGGTCAAAGCGGTCGCGCGGCTTGGCCAGAATCAGCATGCCGTTATCTTGCAGGGTTCGCTTGGGTCGTGCACCGCCGAGGGATGATCGCTGTTGGCGAATGTTGAGGGTCTTGATCGATTGCTCATCCAGCTGACCGTCGTATACCGCCTCACACGCCTCGACAAACTTGGTCAGCCCTTTCAGCGTTGGAATCGCGCCGTCCCCCAAGCCCGGTGCAGGTACCGGCGAGATCCCGGCCATGAGGTTTCCGATGCGGTCATTGTTTGGCGACTTGAGCAAATAGTCGATAGGCGCGAGCTCTGGACCGAACGCGCGATGAAGCACGCGCTCGCCCCAGCCATCGGGCATGGCGTCATTGATAAAGCCCGGTATGCCGCGGTTCTTGGCGATGCCGGTATAGGCTTCAGCGCGTAATGGGTAGTTGATCGGGTCGGGCACCCACCGGCCTCGCGCAACGTGGTCAGGCGCATAGATGAATTCTCCGAGCTTGCCCTTGAGGGTCAGCCTGCCCAGGGTCAGCAGTTCGCCCGTGTCGGGGTGTTCCATATAGATGTAGGCACGGGACATCAGAAGTCCTCCGGCTTGGCCTTCGCCAAGCGTACTCGCTTCGATGCAAGGCTTTGGTGTGCACCGTCATGATTGGCGTAGCGGGTGATTTCCGAGGTGTTTTCGATGCCCTGCATCGATGCGAAAACCTGTTCCGTGAGGCCCAGTCGCCACAGCACCAGCATGAACGAGCGAAGGTCAACCAACTCTGAGCCGCCCTCGATCTTGCGCAACGTGTGGGCAGAGATGCCGATAGCCGCTTTGAGGTCTGCCTGGCGTAGACCCAATGAAAGGCGTCTGGCTTTGACCAAAAGCCCGATTTTACCGAGCGTATCGGCGCAGGCGACAGGGAAAAAATCATCCATAAGGTTAACCACAATTAACGTTAAGCTGAATAAGGTTAACCATACCATGCATTATGATTTTGTACGATTGCGTTAAAGCTCACGAAATTTAACCTTATCCTCAATAAGGTCTACCACTGTTAACTTTAAGGTCTGCCATTCAGTTTCACTCATGACCTTCCAGGCAATACTGAGCACGTTGGAAACCCGGCTATGCTGGAAGCAGCCCAACCTCGGGCCGCAGCTTTGAGCAGGCATTGGCAATGACTGATTCAAGCAAGAAGATGAGCCTGATGGGGCTGACGACGCTGGTGACGGTCAACATGATGGGCTCTGGCATCATCATGCTGCCGACCAACATGGCGCAGTTGGGCGCGGTGTCACTGCTGTCATGGATCTTCACCGCGATCGGCTCGATGGCGATTGCCTACTGTTTCGCCCAGTGCGGGATCTTCGGCCCGCGCTCGGGAGGCTTGTCGGCCTACACCGAACAAGCCCACGCGAAGTCAGGCTTCTTCCTCTGTTCCTACCTGTACTTTCTCTCGCTGGCAATCGCCAACGTCGCGGTGGCGATATCGGCGGTGGGCTATATGACGGCGTTCGTGCCTTGGCTGGGCACCGGCGCCATGCCACTGTTCTTCGGCACGGTGGGGTTGATCTGGCTGACCATCGTGGCCAACTTCGGCGGCCCCAACATCACCGGCAAGATCGGCGCAATCACCGTCTGGGGGGTGATCATCCCGGTGGCGGGGTTGAGCATCATCGGCTGGTTCTGGTTCAAGCCTGAACTGCTCCAGGCTGCCTGGAACCCAAATGAATTGCCGCTATCGGATGCCATTGGCAAGGCCATACCGCTGACCCTGTGGGCATTTCTTGGCATGGAGTCGGCCGCGCAAGCGTCTGACGCGGTCGAGAACCCCAAGCGCGATGTGCCGCTGGCGTGCCTGTTCGGCACCCTGGGCGCGGCTGTGGTGTACATACTCTCGACCACGGTCATTCAAGGCATCATCCCCAATCCGGAGCTAGCCAACTCCTCAGCGCCTTTCGCCCTGGTCTACGCCAAGATGTTCAGCCCGTTGGT
Source organism: Pseudomonas sp. BP8 (assembly GCF_017875955.1). Taxonomy (GTDB): domain Bacteria; phylum Pseudomonadota; class Gammaproteobacteria; order Pseudomonadales; family Pseudomonadaceae; genus Aquipseudomonas. The sequence goes on from NZ_JAGINK010000001.1 coordinate 3,653,890, forward strand.
GGGCGATATCGTCATGGCGTTGGCGGTCATGGCCTGTATCGGTTCGCTGCTGGGCTGGCAGTTCACCCTGGCCCAGACCGCCAAGATGACCGCTGACCAAAATCTTTTCCTCAAGCTGTTCAGCAAGGTCAACAGGCTGGGCGCACCGGTCATTGGCATGATCGTGTGCGGCCTGCTTCAGACAGTAATGGCCGTGTCGACCGTTTCACCCAATGCCAGTGCGCAGTTCAGCAAGCTGGTGAATCTTGCCGCAGTGACCAACTTGATCCCCTACGTCACGGCGCTGACCGGGCTGCTGGTGATCATGTACAAGGCGCAAGTGTCACCAGCGGTGTACTCGCGCAACCTGCTCGTTCTGCTGATTGCCGTCGGCTATTCGCTGTATGCCTTGTATGCCTGCGGTATGGAGGCCTTGTTCGGTGGCTTGTTGGTGCTCGCCTTTGGCTATCTGCTCTACGGCTTCCTCGCCAAACGCTTCGTTTATCCGTCAGCCGGCGACGTTAATGGCGCGCGCGACCATTCAACCTGATGCCCGCTGGTCGGGGGTTGAGGCCAGCGTTGGATCAATCTGCGCTAGCGTTTGTTCTCAATAGATGAGAGTGATCAATGAACCGGAGGAAGGTGATATGCGCAATACACTCAAGGCAGGTGGCGGCAACGTCGAAGATGATTGGCCGGAGCTGGAGCCGGATCGACGCAATGACCAGGTCGACGATCCGGATGCCGACCCCAATCTCACCGATGAAGACCAGAATCGGCCAGGGGTACCGGCGAGTGACCCTGAGTCTGGAGCTTGATGCATAGACGTGCGTCGGGGCCGCGTAGCGGCCCCACGTTTATACGGTAGGTCGGGTAGTCTGGGTATCATCCTCAGTGACCGGTGGCGCCGCCGGCCGAGTCCCCGACAACCGCCAACTCACGTCGCTGATCCCGTATCGCTCGGCCATGGGCCTACTCACCTTGCGAATTTTTTCCCGGCCAAACTTGGGAATAATACCGATACCGGCATCGCAACTGGCCCAGTGCCAAGCCTCAGCGTTATCCATCCTTTCCAGCCGAATGATAAAGCTGCGCTGCTGGTCATGCAGCCGATAATCGATGATGTAAAGCTGTGGTGCTGGCATCTCAGGGGCCTCCTCTTCTCCATGGATGACAAGCAATGGATCAGGGCTTGGCGTGAAAATTCAAAACTTTTGCAACACGCTGAACGAGTGGTCAGGTGGCCAATAGCCTGCTCCTAGCTACCGGCCGGATCGAGCTGCAGGAACAGGCAATAACCGCCCAGAACGAACCAGAACACCAGGAACAACCACGGTGCTCGAATCGAGAACATCAGCGACTTGCGATAGCCGCGGTGGCTGGACTCCGTTTCGCTGAACAACGGCCAATCGTCATACGCCCTACCGATACTCGGCTCGCTGTGCAGCAGCTGACTCTGCTTGAAGTGCCAGTGGTCAATGATGCCGTAAGCCGCTCTGATGCCAGGCCATGCGTTGAGAGAGCTGACTACACCCAGTAGCGCCAGAAACGGTGGCACGATCAAGGTAAACTGCCCTCCCCACTTCGGGTTGAGATTGCCCATGCAGGAAATGAACGCGATCACCAGAAACGACTGGGCCGCCAGGAAGGCATCCGTACGGTTGGCCAGAATGGTGGTTTCGTACTGGATCTCACGGCGGTAGAACTCCAGGCGCTCCCGTGGCGTTTCAAACAGCGGTCCCTGCTCCGGGGGGTGCAGGTCTTCGCTGTTGACTGAGGTGATGATGCGTTCCGACATAGGGTTCTCTTAAGGATGGGGACTGAGCACGGCATCGGCTGCCTCGCCGGGGACCATGATCACCTTGCGGCAGCGCTCCTGTTGCTCATCAAAAATTTCGTAGCCGCGCACCGCGTCTTCCAGCGCCAGCCGATGGGTGATGATGGCTTCAGGACGCAAACGGCCGGCTTCGATATGCTCGAGCAGATCTGGCAGATAACGGTGTACGTGGGTCTGGCCCATGCGGAAGGTCAGGCCCTTGTCGAACGCATCGCCAAACAGGAAACCGTGAATAAAGCCTGCGTATACCCCTGGCACACTGACCACGCCGCCGCGGCGCACGGCCGCCATGCTCTGGCGCAAAGCCTTGCCGCTGCTGCCTTCGAGCTTGAGCGCAGTGAGTACCGACTCGGCGGTGCTGCCTTTGGCCTCGAAGCCGACCGCATCGATCACGGCATCCACGCCGCGCATGCCTTTGGTCTGGCGAATGATGGTGTCGGCAGGGTCGTCGTCGTGAGAAAAGTCGATGGGGATTACGCCGTAAGCGGCGCGTGCGTAGTCCAGGCGATAACCGCACTCATCGACCATGAAGATCTGCTCGACCCCAAGCATCTGCGCGCAGGCTGCCGACAGCAGCCCCACTGGGCCTGCGCCAAAGATCGCCAGTGACGAGCCCTGGCCGACTTCGGCATTGAGCACTGCTTGCCAGGCGGTGGGCAGGATATCCGAGAGGAATAGCACCTTCTCATCTGCAAGGTGCCCGGGGACCTTGAATGGCCCTGCGTTGGCCTTGGGCACACGCACATAGTCGGCCTGCCCGCCGGGGATGCCTCCATACAGGTGGCTATAACCGAACAGCGCCGCGCCCGGCGGGATGGCCTTCTTGTTGAGGATCGCACCGCGGCCGGTGTTGGTGGTTTCGCAGGCGGCGAACAGATCGTGCTGGCAGAAAAAACAGTTGCCGCAGGCGATCACAAAGGGGATCACCACCCGATCACCCGGTTTGACGGAGGTCACCTCGCTGCCGACTTCCTCGACGACCCCCATGAATTCATGCCCAAGGATATCGCCCGCCTCAACGGCGGGAATCTTGCCACGGTACAGGTGCAGGTCTGAGCCGCAGATGGCCGTGGCGGTCACCCGTAGCACTATGTCGTCATTCTCCTGGATCGCCGGGTCGGGTACGGTGTCGACACGTACATCCCCGGAACCGTGATAGGTCAATGCGCGCATGCTCGGATCTCCTTGGCATGAATTGTTTTTTTCCACTCGCTACGAGCGGTTCATTTCGGTCAGGACTCACTGTGGATCGCATCGAGCTGACGAACGGTACAAGCCTACTGTGGCAACTTCTCGGGGCTGCTCCCACCACGCAAGCCTCAGGCGTGAACACTCCACTGAATATCTTGCGAATCGATCGGCCGCTCATCGATAGCATGGATCATCCCGCTCTCCAGCGCCTCCTCCGGGCCCAAAATTCGTGGATAAGCCATCAGGTACTTGTCAACGTCCAGGACTTCGCTGGCCCCCTGCGTACGCTGCGCGACAATCTCGGCATACAGGCGCAGGTCATAGTCCAGGCTCATCGCGTACTCAGCCATCCGCGCATGGTCCACCGACCCGTGTAATGTCCAGTGGAACGGGTGAAAGAGAAACTTGCTCAATGCACACGCCGTGCGATGGGCGCCTGCCAGGAAGATGATGTTGCCCATCGACTCCACCGTCCCCAGGTTGTGCGTATGCACCGGCACCGGCAAGGACCGCAGGAAGTTGTACAGGGTGAAGCCATAGCTGCATTCCCCGCCCATGGTGGCGACATTCAACTGAATGACATCGGGCTTCTGCTGAAGGATCTTCGAGCAACTGTTGATCAGATTGCCGCAGGTAGACGAATTGATCGGGCCGGTGAAGTGGATGATATGCCTGGTCATGCTTGCCTCCGCTTGACGTGCAGGTCGTCGCTGTCGCGGTTCTGCGTGTTCGGGATCAGAAACACCTCAGAAACGTGATGATGGTCGTTGAAGTATTGATCACCCGCTGCCCCGTGTCGTTGAAATCGGGGTGTTCTCCACGCAAGTTGCGCAGGCAACGTGCATTCCCTCCCTGCGGTGGAAGCGTGCGTGGCGGCAAAGTTCAACCCATGCGCCCCTCTGGTGCCGGGCCGCTGGTCAAATCCTGATGAACCCTTGAGCGCTCGCGACAGTCGCAATTCATGGATCGCCTGATTCCCGTTCCCTGGATTGAAGGAGGTAGTGTGAGCGAGATCCGTATCGGTATTTCAGGCTGGCGTTACGCCCCTTGGCGCAAGGACTTCTACCCCGAAGGCTTGCGCCAGGACAGCGAACTCGCATTTGCCTCGCGGGCGGTCAACAGCATCGAGATCAATGGCTCGTTCTACAGCCTGCAGACGCCCGATCGCTACCGCCACTGGGCCGAACAAACGCCCGACGACTTCGTGTTTTCGATCAAAGGTCCGCGTTACATCAGCCATGTGCGAAGGCTCAAGGACATTGATGAACCGCTGGCCAACTTTTTTGCCTCTGGCCCGCTGCTGCTGGGCGACAAGCTGGGGCCGATCCTCTGGCAGTTTCCCCCGAACATGACCTACGACGAAGCACGCTTTGCCGATTTTCTCGGGCTGCTGCCCACTGATCGCAAGGCAGCTCGGCGTCTGGCCGGGCAATGCGCAGAACGCCTGCAAGGCAATGGAGGTACGGACATCACCGGCGATGCGCGGCTGCGGTACGCCGTCGAGATTCGCAACGAGAGCTTCTTGTGTGAGTCGTTCATCAAACTCTTGCGTGCCCACAACGTCGCGCTGGTTGTTGCCGACAGTGCTGGCAAATGGCCGTATATAGAGGATGTCACGGCGGATTTCATCTACATGCGTCTGCACGGCGACGTCGAGCTCTACAGCAGTGGCTACACCGCCCGCGCCCTGCGTCGTTGGCGCATGCGTATCGAGGCCTGGAGCCGTGGCGAACAACCGGACGATGCCCATTTAGTGGTTGAACAGGGGCCGCGCAAACGTCGCTCCCGCGATGTGTATTGCTACTTTGACAACGATCAGAAGGTGCATGCGCCGTTCGATGCGCGGCGCATGCTGTCCAAGCTCAAGCTGGACGGGGAGCTGGTCACCGAGCCCGGCGTGGAACCGGAGGTTCACCTGTGAATTCGACCTTCCCCGCCCCTGGGCAGATCATCCACTCGAGCACTGCGGTGCATCGCCTGAATGTGCTGACGATCAACGTGCACAAAGGCTTCACCTTCTTCAATCGGCGGTTCATCCTGCCTGAACTGCGCGAGGCGGTGCGGGCCACCGGCGCCGACCTGGTGTTTCTCCAGGAAGTGCACGGTAGCCACCAACAACATGCTGAACGTCACCCCGGCTGGCCCCAGACGCCGCAATACGAATTTCTGGCCGATAGCATGTGGCCGCAGTTTGCCTACGGCCGCAATGCGGTGTACCCGCACGGTGATCATGGCAATGCCCTGCTGTCCAAGTATCCGATTACTGAGTACCGCAATCTGGATGTGTCAATCGATGGCAACGAACAGCGGGGCCTTCTGCATTGCCGCCTCGAGGTAGCCGGCCATCGCGAGGTCCATGCGGTATGTGTGCACCTGGGCCTGCGCGAGGCACATCGTCAGCGCCAGGTGCAATTGCTGCTTGAACTGCTCGACAGCCTGCCGGCGCAGGCGCCGGTGATTATTGCGGGCGATTTCAATGATTGGCGGCTCAAAGCCGACGCAGTGCTCTCCCAGCGTCTGGTAGAGGCCTTTGGCGAGCGCTTCGGTACGCCGGCGCGCAGCTTCCCGGCGCGGATGCCGCTGCTGCGCCTGGACCGCATCTATCTGCGCAATGCAATGCCTTGCAGCGCGCAGGTGTTGAGTAAATATCCATGGTCGCACCTTTCAGACCATGCTCCCTTGGCCGCGGAGATAAGCCTTTGAAAACACCCTGGACAGACGGTAACAGCGTAGAGCTGCTGATCAATGGCGAGCAATATTACCCGCGCGTGTTCGAGGCCATGGCCCAGGCACGGGAAGAGATACTCCTGGAAACCTTCATCATCTATGAAGACAAGGTCGGCAAGCAGCTTCAGCAGGTGCTGATCGAGGCCGCCGGGCGTGGCGTGCGTGTCGAGGTCGCCGTCGATGGCTACGGCACGGCAGACCTGACCCCGCAGTACATATCGGCCATGACCGAAGCGGGCGTGCGCTTTCATGCATTCGACCCGCAACCGCGGTTGGTGGGCATGCGTACCAACCTGTTCCGCCGTTTGCACCGCAAGATCGTCGTCATCGATGGTGCGCGGGCGTTTATTGGCGGGATCAACTACTGCCTCGATCACTTGGGCGAGTTCGGCCCGATGGCCAAACAGGACTATGCGGTAGAGGTGGTCGGGCCGGTAGTGGCGCAGGTCCACGCTTCCAGTCGGCGCCTGATGGCGCCAGTGCTGGAACCGTCAAGCCAGGTGCAGCCGGTGACAACACCCGCCGGCCAGGCCAGCGCGGTACTGGTGGAGCGCGACAATACCCAGCACCGCACCGACATCGAACAGCAGTACCTGATTGAGTTCCGCAAGGCCAAGCAACGCATCGTTGTCGCCAATGCCTACTTCTTCCCCGGCTACCGTTTGCTGCGCGAATTGCGCAATGCCGCCCGGCGTGGCGTCGAGGTCACCCTGATCCTTCAGGGTCAGCCAGACATGCGCTGGGTGCGAGCCTTGTCACGGCTGCTCTACAACTACCTGCTCCGCGACAACGTGCGCATTCATGAGTACTGCCAGCGGCCCCTGCACGGCAAGGTGGCACTGGTGGATGACGAGTGGTCGACGGTCGGTTCGAGCAACCTTGATCCGCTCAGCCTGTCGCTCAACCTGGAAGCGAATCTGTTGATTCGTGATCGCGCATTCAACCAGTTGCTTTACGAGCACCTCAACGGGTTGGCCCTGGAGCAATGCAAGGCGGTCACGCTGGAGCGCATGATTCGTGGCTACTGGTGGCGCGCGCCGTTGATCTTCATGGGCTTCCACCTTACGCGTTTCTTCCCGCGGGTTGCCGGCTGGTTCCCGGCCCATCGGCCCCACCTGCAATCATTGCAACCGGAAGCCGAAACGCACGTTGACCTTCACGAGGGCAAGACCTGATGCAGACCAAGCGATGGCATACCTGGGCTAAACGGCTGTTCACGGTCGCGTTCCTCATCCTCATCCCGCTGCTGCTATACACGCTGGCACGCAACCTGGACTGGAACGAGGTGCGTCAGTCATTGCTTGCCTACAAGCCGAGCACATTGGTGATTGGTTTGGTGTTGGCCTTGTGCAGTTACCTGGTATTCGCCAGCTACGATTTGCTGGCCCGCGCCTATACCGGTCATACGCTGCCGATACGCCAGGTCTTGCCGGTAGCCTTTGTCTGCTATGCGTTCAATCTGAACTTCACCACCTGGGTCGGTGGTGTGGCCTTGCGTTATCGCCTGTATGGCCGCTTGGGCCTGGATACCGCGACCATCACCAAGATCCTTACCCTCGGCCTGCTGACCAACTGGATGGGCTACATGCTGCTGGCTGGCGCGGTGTTCGCCTCACGCCAGGTCAAGTTACCGGAGACCTGGGCAGTGGGCGTCAGCGGGCTACAATTGATTGGCGTTCTGTTGCTGCTGATCGTCGCGGGTTATGTGCTTGCCTGCGGCTTCGCCAAGCGACGCACCTGGCAATTTCGCGACCACGAGATCACCTTGCCATCGCTACGCCTGGCGCTGTGCCAGGTGGCGCTTGGCGCAAGCAACTGGGCATTGATGGCGGCGTTGATCTATTGGTTGCTGCCGCATGACCTGTTCTATCCCTCGGTATTGGGCATTCTGCTCATCAGCTGTATCGCCGGTGTTGTCGCGCACATCCCGGCAGGACTGGGCGTACTGGAGACCGTCTTCCTTGCCCTGCTCCACGGCCAGATCGGCCAAGGCACGCTGGTGGCGGCGCTGCTGGGCTATCGCACCTTGTACTACCTGATCCCCCTGCTGCTGGCGTTGATTGCCTACCTGGTCCTGGAAAAGCGCGCCAAGGCCATGCGTCAGCAAGGTGAAGCGACATTGCGCAAGACCTGAACAAGGGCCTCAGGCCCGGGAGGTATGCCATGCGTGTCCCTGTTCTGCTGCTGTTGCTGGCAAGTTGCGCCAGCACCCAGGTGCTGGCCGAGGCCTGTGATGTAACGACCCGCTCGTCCAGTGAGGCGGTCAAGCCGGTACAGGGACATACCTGCTACAGCTTCAGCAATTTGCCGGCTGATACCATCAACTGGTCGTGCAGCAACGAAAGCAAGGAGATGCTCAATACTGAGAAACGCAAGGTTGACCGGTGTGCCGATGGTAGCGTTGGTAGCTGTATTGCGCCGGTGACCCAAGAGTCGCTGGCCAACCCCGATTCAGCGGGACGCGATGAGCCATCGACCAAGCCTGCGCTGCCCAAGGATGCGCGGGTGGTCACCTACTATTACGATACGCCCAGCCTGGGCCAGGCGCGTTCCGATTGTGAGCGTAACAATGGCATTTGGCAGACCCATTGACGACGTAAGCATGGCACCGGCGTTGCCGGTGTTTGCGGTTCAAACCCGCGCCTACAGATTTCAAGAACGCCCCGAAACCTGTAGGAGCGGGCTTGCCCCGCGAAGAGGCCAGCCCTAACACCGCAAGCTTATGTAAATTCGGCCTTATCGGCCTTGCCGCACTCGCAATCACCCATGCGACACGGCTCACCGTCGCGGTGTCCGCGCGCACAGGCTTCGCAGCAATAGGCCTTGCCGCCCTGCTGCACCGCATTGGCATCGACCCGGCAGTTGCACGTCGGGCAGGCGCAGGTTTGCTCTGTCATGATCAATTCCTCTCGTCTTCGTCATCCCCTTCCACTGGCGACACCCGGTCAGCCCAAGGCTCGCCATCCAAAGGCGCTGAACGCGCCAGTTCCGCTTCATCCAGGCCAAACCCACCGCCAATCTCACTCGCATCGACCCGACGCAGCTCCTGATCGGCCGGCCCACCCTCGCCGCCCGGCTCATGCGGATCACGTGCGCCGCTCTCGTCATACAAGGTGTCAGGGCTCAGGTCGTCCATGGTCACGTTGTCCTCATGCAGGCTGTCGCTGAGCGCCTCGCCGCCGCTCATGCCGCTCTCGGCGACCCGCCGTGGCGGGAACTCTTCATTGACTTCGCGAGCAGAGCGCTCATCACCGACGCGCCCTTGGCGCTCATCGTTACGGTCGCTGAAATCCAGCTCATGAACGCTGCCCATGCGGTCCTCGGTGTCGTCGATTTCAACCTGAGGACGGTGTTTCGGATCGTCTGGCTGAGCCATTTCGGTTCTCCGGCAAGTGGGTTCATTCGGTCGACTGCCAAGCCCCGCCAATGATTCAGAGTTTTTGCCCAAAGGCAGCCTCCGTAACAGATTGAACTCTGCCCAGCACCGCCCTCTCCCACCTCTAGAGACCCGCGAATCGTCCCGGAGCCCGTCATGGCCAAACCCCTGCAGGAGTACCAGCGCAAGCGTGACTTCAATGTAACCCCGGAACCGGCAGGCAAGCGCCAGCACGGCAAGCAGGAGCATGCCTTGCAGTATTGCATCCAGAAACACGATGCCAGCCACCTGCACTACGACTTTCGCCTGGAACTCGACGGCACACTGAAAAGCTGGGCAATCCCCAAAGGCCCCTCGCTGGACCCCAAGGTGCGCCGGCTGGCCGTGCATGTTGAAGACCACCCGCTCGATTACGCCGATTTCGAAGGCACCATCCCCGAGGGCCACTACGGCGCCGGCGACGTCATCGTCTGGGATCGCGGTGTGTGGGAGCCCGAAGGTGATCCGCACACCAGCTATGCCAAAGGCAAGCTGCGTTTTCGTCTGCAAGGGGAAAAATTGTCCGGTGTATGGAACCTGTTTCGCACTCACCTGGCAGGCAAGAAAGAGCAGTGGATGCTGGTCAAGTCGCACGACGGCGAGGCCCGCAGCGAGGCGCAATACAGCATCGTCGACGCCCAGCCCGACAGCGTCCTCAGTGATCGCACACTGGTCTCGCGGCGCGCCAAACCGGCCGAACAGCCGGCTAAGCAACCCACCGCCAGCCGCCGTCGCACAACTGCCGCCAAGGCCGATCTGCCCGATCGCATCCAGCCCCAGCTGGCCACCCTGGTGGACTCAGCACCTGGCGGTGACTGGCGCTATGAGGTCAAGTTCGATGGCTACCGTATCCTCGCCCGGATTGACGGTGATGACATACGGCTGTTTACCCGCAACGGCCACGACTGGAGCGCGAAGATGCCGCATCAGGTCGCGGCACTGCGCAAGCTCAAGCTCGAGTCGGCCTGGCTAGATGGCGAGATGGTAGTGGCGGGTGACAACGGCGTGGCCGACTTTCAGGCGCTGCAAAACGCCTTCGATACCGAGCAAGACCAGCAGATCACCTATTACCTGTTCGACCTGCCGTACTTCAATGGTCGCGACCTGCGCCAGGCGCCCCTGCTGGAGCGCCGCGAACAGCTCGCCACGTTGTTGGCGAAAGATCGCGGCGAGGTACTCAAGTTTTCTGCAGATTTCGATGAGCCCGTGGAGTCGTTGCTCGATAGCGCCTGTCGCCTGGAACTCGAAGGCCTGATTGGCAAGCGCGTCGACAGCCCCTACAGCGGCCGGCGCAGCAGCGACTGGATCAAGCTCAAGTGCAAGCAGCGCCAAGAGTTCGTGATCGTCGGCTACACCGATCCGAAGGGCAGCCGCAGCGGGTTCGGCGCGTTGTTGCTGGCCTTGCATGACAGCGACAGCGGCAAATTGCGCTACGCGGGCAAGGTTGGCACAGGGTTTACCGTCACCACGCTGGCAAGCATCCATGCCCGTCTCAAGCCACTCGAGATCGCCAAGCCAAGCCTGGCTGATCCGCCCACCGGCGCCGAGGCGCGCGGTGTGCACTGGCTCAAGCCGACTCTGTTGGCCGAGGTCGGCTACGCCCAAATGACCCGCGAAGGCCTTGTGCGTCACTCGGTGTTCCACGGCCTGCGCGACGACAAGCCGGCCAAGGCCATCGACCTAGAGCGCGCCGCGCCCGCGGCCTCGGCGAAAAAGGAGCAGAACACCTTGAGCGACCTGCATTTGACTCACCCAGAGCGGGTAATCGACGCCAGTAGCGGCGTCACCAAGCGCGAAGTGGCCGAGTACTACGCTGCAGTCGCGCCGTGGATCATGCCCCAGCTCAAGGACCGTCCAGTAGCCTTGGTGCGGGCACCCGAAGGCCTCGCAGGAGAGCTGTTCTTTCAGAAGAATGCCGGCCAGTTGCACATTCCCGATGTCGTCAGCTATGACAAAGCCCAGGCCGGCCAGGCGGCGATGGTCATCAATCGCCCGCAAACGTTGCTCGGCGCCGTGCAGATGAACATGCTCGAGCTGCACACCTGGAACGCTACCGACAAGGACTTCGACAAGCCCGACCGTTTCGTGCTTGACCTCGACCCCGACCCGGCGCTGCCCTGGAAAGCGATGATCGAGGCTACCCAGCTGACCCTGACCCTGCTTGACGAGCTTGGCCTCAAGGTGTTCCTCAAGACCAGCGGCGGCAAAGGGATGCATCTGGTCGTGCCGTTGACCCGGCGTGCAGGCTGGGACGAGGTCAAGGACTTCAGCCACGCCATCGTCGACTACCTGGCCAAGCTTTTCCCTGATCGCCTCAGCGCGGTGTCCGGTCCCAAAAACCGGGTCGGGCGCATCTTCATCGATTACCTGCGTAACGGCAAAGGCGCAACCACGGCCTGTGCTTACACGTTGCGGGCGCGCGAAGGCCTGCCGGTGTCGGTGCCCATCTGGCGCGAAGAGCTGACGGACCTTAAAGGTGCCAACCAATGGACGATTTCTACGATCAGCGAGCGCCTGGCCGAGATTGATGATCCCTGGGCAGACCTGGCCAAGACGCGTCAATCGATCACTGCGCGGATGCGCAAGCAAATGGGGCTCGCTTGAAAATGGGCATTGTTGAACAACTCGATAACACGCAGCTCGAACAGTTGTTGCAGGCGTTCAGCGTACGGCAACAGCCCCTGAGGCTCGACGAGCAGCTTCCCCTGCTGATGCACGCCTTGCAGGCCAATCAACTCGACCAGCTACCGCTACCAGGCCACGGTCATACCCTGCAACGCTGGCAGATATTGGCCCGGGTTGCCGGCTGTGACTTGGCGCTGGCCAAGCTCTACGAGGGCCACACCGACGCGCTGGCCATCCTTGCAGAATGCAGCGCGTCACACCTCGCGGGTACTGGCATCTGGGGTGTCTGGGCCGCCGAACCGCCCGACGCCCGTGTCCACATCACGGCGCGCGACGGCGAGAAAGTACGCTTGAGCGGGCGCAAGGCCTGGTGTTCGGGCGCGCTGCAGGTTGATCGCGGCTTGATCACTGCGTGGGCCGATGACGAGCGCCCGCAACTGGTCGCCATCGACCTGTCGCAACCCGGCCAGCGCATCATTGCCGATCATTGGCACGCGGTGGGCATGGCGACCACCGCCAGTGCCGACATCGAGTTCGAGGACGCACCGGGCATAGCCGTTGGCCAGCCCGGCCAATACCTGGCCCGGCCTGGCTTCTGGCATGGCGGTGGCGGTATCGCTGCCTGCTGGTATGGCGGCGCCGAAGCGTTGGCCGGGTACCTGTTCGAACACCGCCGCACGTCGCGCCCTGACCCACATGCCGACGCCCACCTGGGCAGTGTCGATGCCGCGCTCTATGGCGCCCGCGCCGCCTTGCGCGAATGCGCGGCGTGGATCGACCGGCAACCGCAGGCCGATGCCAGCTTTGAAGTGCAGCGCGTGCGCGCCCAGGTCGAGCAGGCGGTCGACACGGTGATCGCGCATGTCGGCCGGGCCTTGGGGGCTACGCCGTTCTGTCGCAACAGCCATTTCGCCCGGCTTAGCGCCGACCTTCCGGTTTACCTGCGTCAGAGCCATGCCGAGCGTGACCTGGCCAACCTTGGACAAGCGCTGGCACAGAGGCCGGCGGGAGCCTGGCAACTATGACTGAAAACCTGATTCAGGCCAGTACGGGCACGCCGTGGGCCGACTGGCAGCAATCCGCGCACTTGTCCCGAGCGACTTGGCTCGACCCGCGCCAGCTGTGCCCACCGGGGCGCCGGTTAGTACTGGTGGCTCCGCATCCGGATGATGAGATCCTCATGGCCGGCGGCCTGCTGGCCGGGTTTCGGGGCCGCGAGCAAGACCTGGTGCTGATCTCGGCCACCGACGGTGAAGGCAGCCATCCGCACTCGGCCCACTGGACAGAGCATCGCCTGCGCCGTCAGCGCCCACTGGAAAGCCGCCACGCTTTGCAGCAGCTGGATCTCGACCTCAATGCCCTCGACTGGCGGCGGCTCAACCTCAAGGACGGCGCACTGCCCAGGGATGAGGCGTTTCTGGTCAATCACCTGAACCAGTTGCTCAAGCCCGATGACCTGCTGCTCACCACCTGGCGTGGCGATGGCCACTGCGATCACGAGGCAGTTGGCCGCGCAGCTGCGCAGGCAGCCCTGGCGCGCAAGGCACAACTGGGCGAAGTGCCGGTGTGGGCCTGGCACTGGGCAACTCCCGATGACCCACGCTTGCCTTGGGCACGGGCACACCGCATCCAGCTTGATGAGGTCAACCTGGCACGCAAACGCCAGGCCATCAGCGCCCATGCAAGCCAGATGGAGTCCGATGAAGGCCGCCCCCCGGTCCTGCCACAGCACTTGCTGGAGTGCCTTCTGCAACCGTTCGAACTGGTGTTCCTATGAGCCTTGATGCGCAGTATTTTGCCGAGTTATACGCCGACAACGATGATCCATGGGCGTTTCGCACACGCTGGTACGAACGGCGCAAGCGCGAACTGGTGATGGCCAGCCTGCCGCGCCAGTATTATGAAAGGGTGTTCGAGCCCGCCTGCGCCAATGGCGAACTGAGCGTGTTGCTGGCCGACCGCTGCGCCAGCCTGCTCTGTCAGGACCTCGACCCAACCGCGGTGAACCTTGCCCGCGAGCGGCTCAGCGCGGTCAGCCATGCCAGCGTCGAACTTGGCCGCCTGCCCGCCGACTGGCCGGGGCAGAGCTTCGACCTGATTGTCCTGAGCGAGGTCGGCTATTACCTGAATCCTACCGATTGGCTGCAAGTGATCGAGCAGTCGGTGGCCAGTCTTGACGACGATGGCGGTCTGTTGGCCTGCCACTGGCGCCATCCGATCGCTGGCTGCCCGCAAGATGGCCGAGCAGTGCACGACCTGCTGGCCAAGCATCTGCCCCTGTATCGGGTGTTCCGTCATGAAGAGGCAGATTTTTTGCTGGAGTACTGGTCGTGCCAGCCCAGCGTGGTCGACCTGGATGAGAGGTGCGCATGATTGCAGTGATCATCCCCGCACATAACGAAGCCAGGCGGCTCGGGCGTTGCTTGAAATCGGTGATGGCGGCTGCCTCGCAAGCGGAGCAAGCCGGCCACCGGGTCGAGGTGTTGGTGGTGCTGGACCGCTGCAGCGACGGCAGTGAGGCCGTGGCCCGTCGGCATGGCGTGGCTACGTTGGCTGTGGCGGCGGGCAACGTCGGCGGCGCCCGGCGGGCAGGCGCAGCGCTGATGCTGGAGCGCGGGGCGTCTTGGCTGGCGTGTACCGACGCCGACAGTCGCGTACCCAGCCACTGGCTGCTGTGGCAACTGGCCTGTGCTGCCGATGTGGTTTGTGGAACGGTGCACATCGAGCATTGGCAGCCCTGGCAGAAGGCCGCGCTGCGCCAGTTGTATCGGAGCCGATATGATGCCTGTGAAGGGCACCGGCATATTCACGGCGCAAACCTCGGCGTATGTGCCCGCGCCTATGAACAGGTCGGCGGTTTTGCGCCATTGCCGGCGCATGAGGATGTGCAGTTGGTACGGGCGCTGGAGGCCAATGGGGCGCAGATCGTGTGGACGGCCAAGCACAGCGTGGCCACCAGCAGCCGGCGGGACAGCCGCGCACGGGAAGGTTTTGGGGATTATCTGGCGGGATTGGAGGCAGCCCCTTAGTACCTGCTAAAGGGCTGCACCACCAGTCCCACTCATGACGCCTTGCGCGTACGCTTGGCCGGCTTCTTCTCTGGCTCTTCCTTGACAGCAGCCTTCTTCTTCGGTGCCGCAGTCGCCCCTTTGCCACCCAGGCTGCGCTTGAGCAGCTCGGTCAGGTCGAGAATATCGGCTCCCTTGTGCGCCGCCTCGCCATCGCCCTTCTCTACCACGCTGATCTTGCCCTTGCTGGCCTTCTCTTCCACCAGGTCCATGATCGTCTGCCGAAACGCATCATGGTAGTCATCAGGGCTCCACGGCCCACTCATGTCCTGTACCAGGCGCTTGGCCATGTCCAGCTCACGTTTGTCGACCTTGGTTTCGGTCACGCTCTTGTCCAGCTCCAGCGTGTCGATACCGCGCACCTCCTCTGGCCAGCGCAGCGTTATCATCACCAAGGCGTCTTCCAGCGGGCGCAACAGGGCCAGGTGCTGGCGGGTATGCAATACGACCGTGGCCAAGGCCACCTTGCCGGTACTCTCCAGGGTTTCCCTGAGCAAGGCATAAACCTTGCCGCCGCGCCGGTCAGGGCTCAGGTAGTAAGGCGTGTCGAAGTGCTGCAGAGGAATGTCGGTAGCCTCGACAAACGAAAAGATGTCGATGGTCTGAGTGGCTTCCGGCCGCGCGTTGCGGATTTCTTCCTCGCTGATGATCACATAGCGGCCTTTTTCGTACTCCACGCCCTTGACCACGTTGTCCTTGTCGATGTCCTTGCCGGTGGTCTTGTTCACCCGCTTGTAGCCAACCGGGTCCATGCTGCGTTTGTCGAGCCAATCGAAGTCGACCCGCTCGGTACGCACAGCGGTATTGAGTGAAACGGGAATGTGCACGAGGCCGAAGCTGATCGCGCCTTTCCAGATAGCTCGGGCCATGACGGTCAGCTCCTACTAGGCTTCACAGGTTGGTCAGATTGGCAATAGCGCAACGCACCACAACGTTCGCAGCACTGGCATTGCAAGCCAGCGGCCTCGCCACAGAGCACAGCGCGCCATTGGCAGCCGCGCAGCAGGCAGAAGAGTTTCATCAGCCACCTCCTTGTCCCGGTAGTTTCGCGGGCACTTACTGGGACTGACTGCGTGGCGCCGTTAAGGTTTAGTTGGCCTGCCCTGCGGCATCGACTGCCTTTCACCCGCGGCCAAGGGATCACACCTTGCCTGCCCCTTCTTCCAACACCTGATCCACCACCGCCCGCAACCCCTGGCGAACATCCAGCCCCGCTGCCCGCGCCTCGCGCAAACAGAGCAACTGCCGATCAGCACTGGTTCCGTCCTGCAGGACCCGCTGCGCCAGCATCAGTGCCCGTTCGGCATCCGCAGTCTGCGGTGGATGTTGCGTGCCCAACTGCGCCAGCCAACCCTGCGCCGTGACTTGCGCTTGCTCATGTACGCCAATGAATTGCCCATGACGCCCATAGCGCATGGCCCGCCAGTAGTTCTCCTGGGTGATCCAGTGCAGCTCGCGGTTCACCGGCGTCGCCGCGTAATGGGCTACTGCGCAGCACTCGACCAGGTGGCGGAACAGCGCGGCGATGCACAGCGCAACTTCAAGCCGTGGGCAGCCGTCGCAGATACGCAATTCCACCGTGGCAAAACGATGTGACGGGCGCAGCGCCCACCAGAGCGCACCGTCCTTGGCCAATGCGCCGCTACGCTGAAGCAAAGCGCGATAACGCTCATAAGCCGACCAATTGCGCGCAGATCACCCGGCGATAGCTCATGTAGCCCGTATCATGGCCGACCCACAGCGGCGATGACGTGCTCAGCACGAGCAGCAATGGCGCCCAATACAGCACCCGGTTAATCAACTGCATCCGATCGCAGCCAGGCGGCACCCCGACGTGCACATGCAAGCCAGACAACAAACTACTTCGGGCCACATGCTGATAGTCGTCGAAGATCTGCCGGTAGTGGGTCAATCGACGCGGCTGCTGGCGCAGGGCGTCGGCACTGGGGTGACTGGCCGCGCAATACAGGCCGACCCCCTCCTCGGCCAATGCCGCGATCAGGCGCTGGCGGCTTTCACCGAGAAAGCTGCGCGCCTCATACACGTTAGCGAAGACGGGCGATGCGACTTCTATCTGGCTGTTAAACATCTCATCGGCAAAATACTCGCCCAGCACTTCACGGCAGCGCCTGACCACCGTAGCCGTCGGTGAGGCCAGCACCCGACCGCTGCCAAGGTCAACCAACAGGTACTCTTCCTCGATGCCGAATGTGCAAGGGCGGTACATGATCAGCCAATTCGGCTGACGCTGAGGGCAACAGCCGCAATACGCTCTACCTGCTGATACCCCGCTTCAAGCAGCTGCTCGCCAAACACGTCCGGGTCGAGTTCGCGGTACACCCAGCTCCACTTGGGCCCGGCCAGACGCAGGCGGGCGGCCTCAAGCAGGGCGTCTGTGCCGTCGACTACCGCCACCCCGGTATACAACAGCAGTGTGCCGCCGACGTTCAGACGCTGGCAGGCCTGCTCGAGAATGCGCACCGACAACGCCGCGCCCAGCTCTCCACCGCCGTGGCGGTATTGGCGCTGCTGGGTGTCGAGCATGTACGGCGGATTGGCGACGATCAGGTCAAAGCTGGCACTGAGGCCGGCAAGAAGGTCACTGGGTTCGACCGACACATTGGTCAAGCCGGCCAGGGCAGCATTGATAGCGGTGTAGCGCAACGCCAGCGGATTGATATCGACGGCGCTGACTTGCGCGTGCGGCGCGGCACGGGCTATGAGCAGCGCACCGATGCCACTGCCACAGCCGATGTCCACCGCATGGCGCACAGGCTCCGGGCTGCGCTGCAAATGGTCGAGGATGACCTGAGCGAAACGGTAGCTGTCCGGGCCAAAGAACACCGCATCGCTAGCGTCGGTGGGATAGGCCGAATGCACCAGCAGCAGGTCGTCCAAGGTAGACCAACGTACCGTGCTGCGCAGTCGCTCACCGTCTGCCTGGAGCACATCCGCAGCCTTCAACTGGGCCAGTTCATCTGCTGAAAGCAGTGCTTGAGCAAACGGCCGACTCCAACCGAACACGTCGCGCAAGGTGTGCGCCAGCTCCGCCCCTGGACGAGCATTGTTACGGGCATGGGTGGCCGGGGTCACACAGGTGAAGCTATAGCCGTCCGCCCTCAGGCGCTGTCCCAACTGAAACAACGCCTGGTCAGCCTGTGCTTGTTGCGGGGTCGGTTGCATCAGTGAACCCCCTCTTCGGCCAGGCCGGTGGCAGCGATATAGGCACGCGTAGCCGCCAGGCCATCAGGCAAGGCGTGGCGGTTGCCTGCCATGCGCTCGAGCAAGGCTTCGATGGGCTCGTGCGTTGGCTGCAGACGTACCGTTTCGCCGGCCGCCAGCTCAGCCTGCCAGCTACCGGGGAACACCCTGCGCACTTTCGGCCCTTGCCAATCACCGGCAATCCAGTCGTGCCAGAGCTGCTTCTCGTACGCGCTGAACACGCCGAACATCGCCGCTGACGGCCCCTCGATCAGTTTCCAGAAGCGACTCTGCGCGGGGTCGCGATTGCGCTGGATCCAGCCTTGCACCTGTAACGCCTTTACAAATCCGCCAATTGCCTGGGGGTCGGCCAGCCATTGGTTGATGGTACGGCCTTGGAGCTTGCAATGGTCCGAATGCATGAACTGGCCAAACTCGCGCTTGCGCTCGAGTGCCGCCATCAGCTCGGCCTCAAGATCGAAACTGGCAATCAGTTCAGTGGCAGGCGTGCCCAGGTCGTTTAGCCGATACCCGTGGCGTACCCGTTCATAGAACGCTTCTTGGTCCTGCGGCGGGCACAACTGCAGCAAGGCCTGGATCGAGCGATGGGCATGGCCGCTGGCCGCGTTGTCGATGGTCACGTGAAGCTGGAAATAATGGCCATCAATGCCCAGCTCCGCCAACTCGTAGGTAGTGATCAGCAAGTGCAGCGGCGGTTGCTCGTAGCCGAGGTTGTACCCGATGACTTCGGCCAGGAATTGTTCGGCATATTGTCCAAGCGCCAGCTGCACGGCGCCTTGCAGGTACCGCGTGTCGTCCAGGGGCATTGATTCCAGGCAACCCACACGGCTGAGCAAGCGCTGGTAGATCAGCACATGGTTGCAGCGCGCGTCACCGTCGCCAAGTTCTTCGAGATAGGTCCTGATCAGGCCGTGGTAGCGCGGGTCGTGCCAGTGCTTGAGCGTGCCGTGCAACCACGCGCCATCGACGGCCTTGGTCGGCGCGACCTGTTGCAGGTACCACAAGGCATGAGCGCGGTTGGCGAAGTAGCGCCTGAGCGCACCGCCGCGCCGTTGCTCGAGGTAGGTGGCATAGTCGCCCGCTACCTGCGTCGCACGCAGAGCGCTCCAGTGCATGAGTTGATCTGGGGAGTCAGGCAAATCGTCGTTCAGGGCGCCTGCCTGGTGCAGTTGTTCAGACAGCCACACATCGGTGCCTTCAGCATCGCCTTGCAGCAATGACCGGTAGCGCTGCGCGAGGCACTGTTCAGAGGGCGTGGAGATCATTGGGGCGAGGTTGCGGGTCATGACAGTCATGCCTGACTCCTTGCGCGATTACGGGGTTTTGCTGTCCTGCGGCATCGGCTCAGGGCCAGGAGCAGGTTGCGGAGCTGGCAGATCATCAGGTTTCTGCATTTGTAGCGATGGCTTGCTAGGGTCGGCGTCTTTGGCCGGGTGGTCAGTGTCGCGATCAAAACAACCGCCAAGCAGAACCAGGCTGCTCAACAGGCAGATCATGGGCGCTGTACGCATGGGTCGTCCTCCAGCGTCAAAAAAACGCAGCGCCGGAGGCCGGCACTGCGTGTGGTTGCTTACGAATTACGAGCGGCCACCTTTGCGGCCAGACTCGCTGCGGTCAGTGGTGGTACCAGAAGACTGCCCGCCTTTGCGGCCTGCCTCGGAAGCTTTTGCCTTGTCGTTGGCAAAGTTGCCAGGGTTCTTGGAACCGCCCTGACTGCCAGTCTTGTTGCTTTCTTTGTTGGCCATGGTCGTGAACCTCAATGTGGCTGCGGATTCGGAAATGCACAGCAAGGTGCCGTACATAGGATGGGAGTACGGCGATAAGCGCTGATTCGCTTTATTTCCGAAGGCATCGGACCGGTGGCGTTAAATATGGGCTTGGCGTGTATTTGGTGCGCAAATGGATAAGGATCAGGCGCGTGACGGATTGGCAGGGCGCCCTACTCCAATTCGCGCTGGCGACGGCCAAGCCAGGCGCCGGTGATGCCCCAGCCAAGCGCCAGCAGCGCGCCGAAAAGCATGGCCAACTGCGGATGCTCGCCCATAACATCCAGTCCACGTTTGACCCAGCCACTCAACGCGTCACCGCCGCGATAGACCACCGTGTCGATGAAATTTTTCGCCTTGTACTTGTCTTCAGCCGGCAACACGGTGAAGAGCATCTCCCGCCCAGGTCGCACCAAGGCATATTCACCGGCCCGACGTACCACCATGACGATAACGAACACCGCGAACACTGGCGCCAACGCCAGCCAGATGAACCCTGCCGCCATGATCAAGGGCACCGCCAGCAACAGCACCCCAACCCCCATACGCCGGGCTAACCGGCCGGTGATGAACACCTGGGTGAGGATCGCCAGCCCCTGGACCACGGTGTCGATCAAGCCGAACACCTGGGTCTGGCGGGTACGGTCGGTAAAGGTTTCGCTGACAATGCGTGCCTGCTCGAAGTACAGGAAGGTACTGACACTGGCCAGCAGTATCACGAACAGCGCAATGCCGAGCAGATAGGGCGAGCGCATGACTGCGCTGGCCCCGGCGAAAGGGTTGCCACCCAGCGGCTTGGACGCAGGATGTTCACTCATGGCGGGCAACGGGTTGCGGTCACGCCAGCGCTGCAGGTACACCGCCGCGGCGATGCTGCCGAGCAAGAACAGGCACGCCAGTATGAGCAATCCGGCATGGCCCAATGGCGCCACCAGCAGCGCACCCAGCAACGGTCCGCTCAGCCCGCCCAGGCTGGCACCGGCCGCCAACAGGCCAAACAGGCGCTTGCCCTGTTCGCTGGAGAACAAATCGGCAAGCACGCTCCAGGCCAAGGAAATCGCCAGCAGGTTGAACACCGACAGCCAGATGTAAAAAGCCCGCGCCTGCCAGATATCGTCAGGGTCGCGGGCGAACAGCAGGGCAAACAGCAACAGGTTGCTGGCGAACACCGCATAGGTCCATGGCAGAATGCGCCGGCGCTTAACCTTGGAGGCCAGCCAGCCGAACAGTGGCAAACACACCAAGGTGGCGATGAACGTCCCGCTGAACAGCCATTGCAGGTTGTCGACACCCCCGGCTATTCCCATGGTTTCGCGTACTGGACGCAGCATGAAATAGCCGGTGAACAACAGGTAGAACAGCGCAAGGCCGGCGACAACCGGTGCAGCCTCACCGGGCTGCAGGTTCAACCCCAGCGCCAGGCGCCGCCGCCATTGCCTCATGACGTCACGCGAACTGGCGGATCAGCGCTTGCTGCTGCGCTTCGCTTAACAAGGGCGCAAGGCCGGCCTTGAGCTGGTCGAGTTGACGGTCCGGTCGGCCAGTCGCCGGAATCACCGTGGTGACCGCCGGATGGCTGATGGCGAACTTGAGGAACATCTGTGCCCAGCTGCTGATTCCAGCTTCTGCAGCCCAGCCAGGCAGGGGCTGATCCTTGACCTTGGCGAACAGCCGGCCGTCATCGAAGGTGCGATTGATCAGGACCGCCACGCCTTTGTCGTGACACAGCGGCAGCAGCGTCTTGGCCGCGTCGGGGGCATTCACTGAATAGTTGATCTGAATGAAGTCGAGCGGTTCTTTGCGAACGATCTCGGTCACATCATCCTGACCGCTGGCCAGGTAATGAGTGATGCCGACGTAGCGGGTCTTGCCTTGCGCCTTGAGCTCGCGGGCATAGGGCAATTGCCGCTGCCAGTCACGCAGGTTGTGAATCTGCAGCAGATCGACTTTGTCCGTACGCAGGCTCTTCAACGTGCCGGCCCACTGCTCCTGGGCGGCGGCCGCGCTGTCGGCGGCGATCTTGGTGGCAATGAAACACTGGCGATGCCAGCGACCCTCCTCCAGCAACTGACCCAGGATCGCGTCGGCCCCGCCGTAGTTCGGCGAGGTATCGATGACCTTGCCACCGCCCTCGAAAAACGCCTTGAGCACCTGCTGGAGTTGCTGGTATTGCGCAGAGCCGGGCTCGACCTCAAAGCTGCCGGAGGTGCCCGCGCCGATCACCGGCAGCGCTTCGCCACTGGCGGGGATCTTGCGCGTAAGCAGGCCAGGGGCGGATTCGGCATACAGCCACGGGCTGGCGGCCATCAGGCCCAAGGCCGCTCCCGTGCGTAGGACATCACGACGACCGTACATGGAAAAGCTCCCGTCATGAATCGGAAACTTTCAAGGCTAGTCGCTCATACCCACCCTGGCAGGTGATTCTGTATCTGAATGTTAGGCGTCAGCCCAGCAGCAGGCTCAGGTCGAGCATGCCCTCAACCTGGGGCGGGCACCAGTAGTAGCCGCCGGTGAGTGGCCGACTGAACCGGTACAAGCCATCTATCACGCCATCTTCCAAGCCGCTCATACGGCGCAATTGCACCTCGAAGGCGTCAAAGCTGTGGCCGAGGGCGATAAAGGCCAGGCCGGCGCCGCGTGCATCGGTCCAAGCCACCGAACGGCGGACCATGAACGCCTCAGGGTCAAAGCTTTCTTGCGCAGTGCGCTTGACGTGGGCCGACTCGGGCGCGTCTTCCAGCTCTTCGTTGTCGCTCAGGCGGCGGCCAATGATGTTGTCTTGCTCGCCCTGGGGCAGTGACTTGAAGTACTGCAGGTCGTGCTTCCACAGCTGGAAGGCGGCAAAGCTGGAGCCGCTCAGGCCCGGCTGCTCGCCAGCGACGATGGCCGCTTCAATCGCGTCGGCATCCACCGGGTTTTCCGTGCCATCTTCATAGCCCGTCAGATCATGCCCGCCACGGTGCAAGAAGCCATCGACACTGTCTACCAGGCTCAAGGCCGGTGCTAGCATCTGCTCCAGTGCCTGGGCACGGAGAAACAGCTCACCGCGCTCTTCACCCCGCAGCCACAGCCACAGTGCGTGTTGCGTGCTCGGGTTTTCGACCGCCGCGTCCAGTTGCGGAAATCCGCGCAGGCCCTCGACCTCGCGGCCCAGTGCCTTGGCCAAGGGAGCCCCAACGCCAACGATCAACTGCTGGCCAACGACCTGCGACTGCAAGGCATCGAGCACCGCAGGCAGTGCCTGGGGCGAATGCAGGGTGAAAAACAGGTGACGGGCGTGAGCCGGCACGGGGGTGGCAAGCAGACCTTGCTGGAACGGCATGACAGGCGAATCCTCGGCAAAAGCGCGAATCCTACTGCGCACCGCGCCTGATCGCAACGCGACTCGCAGCTGCTGTTGCGCGGCTTTGCGGCCCAGCGCAATAACAAAACTTTACCAAGACATGGCCTATTGCGATTAGCTATCGTTCGACCGCCACCTACACTGCTCGGAATCCTTCGTTCGAGACAGCGCCCATGACCGCCTCCCCCCTGCTTACCGCCGTCCTGCCCATTGCCTTGGGCATCATCATGCTCGGTCTTGGCCTGTCGCTGACCCTGGCCGATTTCGCCCGAGTGGTGAAATACCCCAAACCGGTGGTAATCGGCCTGGCCTGCCAGCTTCTGCTGTTGCCGCTGGTGTGTTTCCTGATTGCCAATGGCTTTGGCCTGGAGTCGGCGCTGGCGGTGGGCCTGATGCTGCTCGCAGCATCCCCGGGCGGCACCACGGCCAACCTGTTCAGCCACTTGGCGCATGGTGACGTGGCCTTGAACATTACCCTGACTGCAGTCAATTCGTTGATTGCGATCCTGACCATGCCGCTGCTGGTCAATCTTTCGCTGATCTGGTTCATGGAGTCTGACCAGGCGATCCCGCTGCAATTTGCCAAGGTCATGCAAGTGTTCGCCATCGTCCTGCTGCCGGTGGCCCTGGGCATGATGATTCGGCGCTGGGCGCCTGGCTTTGCCGGCCGCATGGATAAACCGATGAAGCTGGTGGCGGCGCTGTTTCTGGCGTTCACCATCGTCCTGGCGTTGGCCAAGGATTGGCAGACCGTAGTCGACTACGCACCGCTGGTGGGTGGCGCTGCGCTGCTGTTCAATCTGTTGAGCCTGGCTCTCGGCTACTGGGTGCCGCGCGTGCTGAAGATCCCCAAGCGCCAGGCGATCGCGATCGGCATGGAAATTGGCATCCACAATGGCACCTTGGCGATTGCCCTGGCCTTGAGCCCGTCGTTGCTGAACAACGCAACCATGGCGGTGCCTGCGGCAATCTATAGCCTGATCATGTTCTTTACTGCGGCGGGGTTTGGCTGGTGGGTCAGCCGCGGCCTGCAGGCCGAGGCCAGCCCAGGCGCGACGCCACGCCAGATTATTGAATAACGCTGTTCTGACGGGCTGTCTTCTCTGCGCCACAGCGCCGCGCGCGTAACTGGCGTTTAAGCACGCGCAGCGGCGGCGCATAGAAGAATCCGAACGAGACACTGCCCTGGCGCCCCTTCACCGCATGGTGCAGGCGATGCGCGCGGTGCAGCCGTTTCAGGTAGCGATTGAGCGGCCGGGGCTTGTTCGGCCAATGCCGGTGGAAGAAGCCATCGTGCGCCACTACATAAAGCACGCCATAGCCTGCAACACCACCGCCGACCCACTGCAACGGCGCGTAGCCGGCCTTGCCCACGGCCACCAGCGCGGTGGCAATCAACGCCAGCGCCAGCAGATACAGGTCGTTGGTCTCCAGCACGCCCAGGTGCGGCTCATGGTGTGAGCGGTGCAGCCACCAGCCCCAGCCATGCATGATGTACTTGTGTGCCAGCGTGCCGACGCCCTCCATGGCCAGCAGGGTGCCGAACAGGATGGCGAGATTGAACAGCATGGGAAAATCCGCAGTGGGTACGAAAGGCGCAAGATTACCACTGCCCGCAGTCCGTATCAGCCCAGGCAGATGTAGGAAGCGTCTCTATTAAGCGATTGTCATCTTTCTGCCATTGACCTCGCCCAGGGCGCGGCGTAACGTGCGCCCCGCAATTATGCATCCCATCACAGGAGTCCTGCATTGGACAGTAGCCCCAGTCGATTGCGACAGGTCCACACGGCGAGCTAGTCCGGCAGTCCTTCTGCCACGGTCTCGCCGCACTCGGTAGACGGTGGTTGATCACGGCCCGCATGGGTCGATCTCTCCCCTCCTTCCTTTCTGAACCACCGCCTTCAAGGCGCACGGTCAGGTGGTCCTGCGCACTCTGTTTTTCTCCACGCCGTCGCTGGATGGCGCTTGAGCGGGCACATCAGTGGCCCGTGGAAGAGGTTTGCTATGGATTGGAAAGTATTTCTGCTGCGCGTCAGCGTGGCCCTTCTGCTCGGTGCCCTGATCGGCGCAGAGCGTCAACTGCGTCAGCGCCTGACCGGCCTGCGCACCAACGCGCTGGTTAGCACCGGCGCTTGTCTGTTTGTGCTGATGACTCAGGCGGTCCCGGGAATGGCCCCAACCGATGCCTCGCGGATTGCCGCATATGTCGTCTCCGGGATCGGCTTTCTCGGTGGCGGAGTGATCATGCGTGACGGTTTCAATGTGCGCGGGCTCAATACTGCCGCCACGCTCTGGTGTACTGCCGCCGTCGGCGTGCTGTGCAGCATGGGTTTGCTGCTCGAGGCCACATTGGGCAGCCTGGTGGTGCTCTGCGCGAACATCCTCTTGAGAGATATCGCCCAACGCCTCGACCAGCAGGAAGTACTGCCGGCCACCGAGGTCGAGCAACGTTTTGAAGTGCGTATCGTCTGTCGCAGCGAGGACGAGATCCAGGTGCGCAGCCTGATGCTGCACACCCTCAGCGATCCTGGCTTGCGCCTGCAGTCCCTGCACAGTGAAGACCTGGCCGACGCGCAGCGTCTGGAAGTACGCGCCGAGCTACTCGGCAACCCGCAGGCAACCGTTCAGCTTGAACGCCTGGTTGGCCGGGTCAGCCTGGAAAAAGGTGTCAGCGCGGTGCGTTGGCAGGTACGCGAGGTGTCGGCTGATTGACGATAACAGCACCTTTAGCTATCGCCAGCAGGTATTAGCGGCGTTTGCGTGAGCCCAGCTCGATCCAGGTGGGCGCATGGTCGCTGGCTTTGGGTTCGTTGCGCACCCAGGCATCCACCCCGGCAGCCTTCAGATACTTGGCAAGCTCGGGGTTGAGCAGCAGGTGATCAATGCGCAGACCGGCGTTGCGTTGCCAATGCTTACGAAAATAATCCCAAAAAGTGTATACCCGCGCGTCAGGGTGAAGGTGGCGCACGGCATCGGTCCAGCCCTGCGCCAGCAAGCGCTGGTAGCAGGCGCGCGACTGTGGTTGAAGCAAGGCATCCTTGAGCCAGGAGCGAGGGTTGTAGATGTCCTGGTCGGTCGGCACCACGTTGAAATCGCCGGCCAGCACCGTAGGGTGAGCGCTGGCGCACAATCCCTGGGCATGCTCGATCAGGCACTCGAACCAGTCGAGCTTGTAATCGAACTTCGGCCCCGGCTGCGGATTGCCATTAGGCAGGTAAAGGCACGCAACCAGTACACCGTGTACTGCGGCCTCCAGGTAGCGGCTCTGGCTGTCCTGCTCCATACCGGGCAAGCCCCGGCGCACTTCGAGCGGTTCGCTGCCACGGGCCAGAATGGCCACGCCGTTCCAGGACGGCTGACCGTGGAACAGGCAGCCATACCCCGCGGCCTCTATTGCTTCCCGGGGAAAGTCCTTGTCTGGCGCCTTGAGTTCTTGCAAGCAGGCGATGTCAGGCTGCTCGCGTTCCAGCCAGGCCAGCAGGCCGGGCAAGCGACTGCGGATACCATTGATGTTGAAGGTGGCGATCTTCAAGGCCTTCATGTGTCGGGATCATCGACATGGGCCTGCACCGCCTCCTCCAACGCGCGCACATGGGCCTGGTCAGCCAGCGCCTTGAGCGCCAGCCAATCGTCCCAATCGAGGTTGCCGTCGTCGCGCAGCGCCTCGGCAGTGCGGATCAGCTCATGGTGGTAGGCATCGGGTGACTCGCGCCGGTAGCTCTCATCGTCGTACTGGGCATACCAGGCGGCAAGCTCGGGAATACTGCGATCAATGCTCATGCCCTGCTCCTCCAGGTCAGCTTTGAATGTCTGAGCACAGACTGCGGGCAACGTTCCGCCGCGTTGCCTGAGTGGGCTGCGTGCGCAGAAAAATTAAACCTTTGCCCAAGCGCTGCGCTCAACCGTACGCGACATTGACGTCGCGCCATCGAGAAGGAGATAGACATGAACAACCTGTTCCTCAAACGCGTCGGGCTGTGCGTTGCGATGGGCATGGCCTCGGCGCATGCGCTGGCCGCAAGCTCGGACGACTTCGTCGATGCTGCAACCGAAGCCGGTATTGCCGAAGTGGTCACGGGTAACCTGGCCCAGGAAAAAAGCCAGAACGCCGACATCAAGGCCTTCGCTCAAGAGATGGTCACCGACCATACCAAGGCTAACCAGAAGCTCGGGGATATCGCCCGCAAACACGATATCAGCGTGCCGGATGAAGCCGCACTGACCGACAAGGTCAAGAAAGTGATACTCGAATGGCGCGATGAGTCGTTCGACAAGTCGTACATCAATAACCAGGTCGATGCCCATGAAAAGGCCGTGGAATTGTTCAGCAAAGAGGCAAGCTCTTCCGACAAGCCCGACCTGAAGGCGTTTGCCAGCGACACACTGCCAACGCTGCAAAAACACCTGGAACATGCCAAGCAGCTCCAGGCCAAACACGGTAAATAATCTGAACCAGCGAGGCTAGCTACCCATGAGTAACGATCCACTCCGCTCGGAAGTACTCACCCGTTTGCTCCATGCGCATCCGCAGGGGCTGGGCAAGGAAGTACTGGATAACTATCGCGGCGAAAAAGTCGTGGCTGGCATGCTCAAGACCTTGCAGGATGAAGGCCTTATCCACGATGGCAGCGTCACCGTTGATACTGAGCACCAGATCAGCGTTCAGTATCCGATCAAGCTATCCAGTTCAGGGGTCGAAGCGGCCAAGCAGGCTGAGGGCTGATTTTCATTTAATCAATGAGGGCATCTTTACGGTGCAAGCCCGTGAAGATGCCATCACTGACATCCGTTCAACCTTCCTTTTCGACATCCCGCGGGGGCTTGGCCGGCCCCTGCGGATCTACCTGTGGATCATCCACATCGGGTGAATCAGGATCAAATCCCAGCTCATCGTTTTTGCTCGAATGCTCTGAAGAATGTGGACCTTTATCGTCCTGCCCGCTTGGGCGTTGCGCTTGCGTGGCCATGGTATCGCCTCCGGTTAATGTCTACGGAAGAAACCAGCCAGGTCGCAAAGTTTGATTTATCTGGGATCGATCTCTTTCGGCATCTCGCTGGCAAGGCGCGCCTGACACGCCACTAGCGCTGCGCCGCGGCTCTTCAGCTCGCTCTTCAGGTAGGCCAATTGCTGGGTCTGCTCGTTACAAATCTCTCGCTTCTGCTCCAGCTGCTGCGCTTGCACGTCC
Organism: Pseudomonas sp. BP8; assembly: GCF_017875955.1. Classification (GTDB taxonomy): domain Bacteria; phylum Pseudomonadota; class Gammaproteobacteria; order Pseudomonadales; family Pseudomonadaceae; genus Aquipseudomonas. The sequence continues at coordinate 3,682,249 of NZ_JAGINK010000001.1, forward strand.
AGTTGCCGGCGCATTTCCTCACTGGCGCCCTGCGCCTGGGCCAGAATCGAACGCAGCCCCTGCACCTGGGCATCCCGTTGTTCCAGTTGCTCGTGGCCCAGCGCGCGCTCGGCGGCCAACTGCCGGCTCTCGCCAAGCAGGCGTTCGTTATCCCGATGCAGGCGGGTAGCCTCCTCTTGCTTGATGATCATCCCTTGCTGCAATTGGCGCTGTTCAACCTGCAACTGCTGCACCTGCGCCTCGTGCCGGCGTTGTTCCTGTTCACGCTGCTCGCGACTCGCGGCCCGGTAGTGCTCAAGGGCATCGCGGGCATGGCGGTGCTTGTCTTCCAGCGAGCGAATCTGTTCGTCCTTGTCGGTCAAGCGCACCTGCAGTTCGCCCAACGCCTGGTTAAGGCTGGCACTGCGTAACTGTTCGGCCTGCAACGTGCTCAAGGTGGACGTGAGTTTTTCTGATTCAGCCGCAAGCGCGCTGGCCTGGATCTGCTGCTGTTGGTGAGCGGCAGCCAGTGCTTGTTGCGCCAGTTGCAGCTGTGCCTGGAGCTGCTCGCACTGTTCGTCGAACTGCGCCTGGGCCTCGGCGATATGCGCCTCCCCGTCTTGTTTCAACTGTGTGGCTAATTGTGCGACCAGTCGCGCCAACTGCTCATTGAGGCTGGTGGCTGCCAATGGAGCAGCTGGTTGCTGCGCTTCCAGCTCCTTGAGGTAGCGGTGGATGGTGGTTTTCGAGCCCGTATTACCCATTTCGATACGTATCGCATCAATGCTGGGGTTTTCCCCGCGAGCGATCAGGGCTTGCCGCGCCTGCTGCACTACTGCCTTGTTGATACCGCCCCGGGCCATGCTTGCTCCTACGATTTCGTAATGTGGTACGTACTATGTAATTACGTACTGATTTTGATGTTTTTTAGCTAGGGTTTCAAGGGGATTCTGACATTCAATAATCACGGCTTATCGCATGTGATGCGCGTTCTAGGGTGGAATTAGCGGTCGCGGCGAGGATGTCGGTATCAAATACAAGGTTCTTTACGGATTGCCGGGGGCTGGGGGCTGGGGGCTGGGGCTTGTAGGTTGGGGGCTTATCCATTTGATGTGCTGGTGCTTCTGGCCCCTTCCGCCCTTACGGCGGGTCACTTTTTTTCTTGGAAAAAAGTAACCAAAAACCGCTTGCTCCTGCATCCGGCCCCTACGCTGCGCTTCGGGGTTCCCTCGCTCCGGTCTTGCTCCGGGAGGACCGCGCTGTACGGCCCATCCTGGGCCTCAGCGCTTTCCGGCCATCCATGGCCTCCACCTCCCTGCGCAAGACCTCCACTCGGCCTCCTGAAGTCGCTGGTAGATCAAGAGCAAGATCAAGATCAACAGCCAGGGCAACGGCTGGCGAATCGCTGCGCTCTCGCTTTGTTTGTTTACGAGCGGATTTGTGGGGTGGCTGGCAGGGCTGCGCCCTGCGATTTGCATTGGCAGTACCGGCCTCTTCGCGGGGCAAGCCCGCTCCTACAGGGATTGCGCAAATTTTGAATTCGGCGCTGTACCTGTAGGGGCGGCGGTGCGGCGATCCGACTTGCCCCGCGAAGAGGCCCGAATATCCACCACCCATGCCACTATCAAAAACAACGCCAGCCCAGACACCGCCCGTACCTTCGCGACTTCAGGAGACCGGAGCGAAGGGACCCGCCGTAAGGGCGCAAGGGGCCATTGCAGCCACCACATCAGGGAATAAGCCCACAATTCCTAAGCTTGCCGGCTGACCACTCCCAACCCAATCGTCTTACATGCGGTTATCATCAGGCCTCACTCCAGAGGCCTGTCATGTTCGATTGGGAAGACCTGCGTCACTTTTCTGCCTTCATCACCGCCGGTTCGCTGTCGGCCGCCGCGAAACACCTGGGGGTCGATCACGCTACCGTCGCTCGGCGCATCAGTTCGCTGGAAACCTCGCTGCAACTCAAGCTGGTTGACCGGCGGCCAAGGGCCTATGCCGTCACCGAACAAGGTCACCGGGTGGGCGAATTCGCCGAGCAGATGCTGGCTTCATCGTTTGCGCTGGAGCATTTTGCCAGTGCTGACCAACAGGCCGTCGAAGGCGAAGTGGTGATTGCCGCCCCGCCCGCGCTGCTGGGCAGCATGGTGGCGCGCAGGCTCGGCGAGCTTTACCGGCGCTATCCGCATGTGCAGCTCAAGTTGGTCGGCAGCAAGTCGCGCGCCTCCCTGGCACGGCGTGAAGCGGATGTCGCGATTGCCTTGGCCAGGCCGACCGAACCGACGCTGGTGGCCAGTCTGCTCGGCCATCTCGACTACCGGCTGTATGCCTCGGCCGCTTACCTGCTCCGGCCTGAGCCGCGCCTGTATATCGGCTATGACGAGTCCCAGGCAAAATCACCGCAGCAGCTCTGGCTGCTCAAGCAGGCCGCCGGTCGGCCGTTCGCACTGCAGAGCAACGACTTGCGCATCCAGGCCCAAGCGGCTGCCGGTGGTGTCGGCATCGCCTGCCTGCCAGCGTTCATGGCCCGCGAACACGGCCTGGAACCTGCCGGCGAGGATGACAACTCGATGAGCATCGAGATCTGGCTGGCGGTCCATGAAGACGTGCGCCGGACGCCGCGCATCAAGGCGGTGACGGATTTTCTGATCGAACAGGTCAAGCCACTGCTGCGCTTGTGAATTTTTGCAGGTATCGCCTGCACATAGCGGGAATTTGCGCGGATGACCGTCGACGTTAACCTTGCGCCATGGCTCGGCAGACACCGAGCAACAATGACCAAGAGGACACCCAGATGCAGTACGTCAAACTCGGAAACACCGGCCTCGACATCTCTCGGCTTTGCTTGGGCGGCATGACCTTCGGCGAGCCGGATGCCGGCACCCACCCGTGGACGTTGGGCCTGGAGCAAAGCCGGCCGATCATCCGCCACGCGGTAGACCAGGGCATCAACTTCTTCGACACGGCCAACAGCTACTCGGCAGGCACCTCGGAAATCATCCTGGGCAAGCTCCTCAAGGAATGTACCCGCCGTGATGAGGTGGTCATCGCCACCAAGGTGTTCTACCCGGCGAACATGTGGGAAGGCTCAACCAGACCCAATGAGCAGGGCCTTTCACGCAAGGCGATTCTTGCCAACATCGACGCGAGCCTGACCCGGCTGGGCACGGATCATGTCGACCTGTACCAGATCCACCGCTGGGACTATCACACCCCCATCGAAGAGACCATGGAAGCCCTGCACGAGGTGGTAAAGGCTGGCAAGGCCCGCTACATCGGAGCCTCTTCGATGTATGCCTGGCAGTTTGCCAAAGCTCAGCAGGTCGCAGCTGCCAATGGCTGGAGCCGGTTTGTCTCGATGCAGAACTACCTCAACCTGCTCTACCGGGAAGAACAACGGGAAATGATCCCGCTGTGCCTCGATCAAGGTGTCGGTCTCCTGCCCTGGAGCCCGCTGGCCCGTGGGCGGCTGACTCGACCCAACGGCCAAGAGACCGAGCGCACCCGCACCGACATCTCTGGCAAGTCCTTCTACGCAGGCACTGAAGCCGAGGATGGACGGGTGATCGACGTGGTCGAGCAGATCGCCGGTGAGCGAGGGGTTGCCATGGCGCAGGTGGCGCTGGCCTGGGTACTGCGCCAGCGCCCGGTGTCAGCGCCGATCATCGGCGCATCCAGACCAGGGCATCTGGATGACGCCATTGCCGCGCTGGAGCTGGAATTGTCTGATGAAGAGGTGGCGCGTCTGGAGGCCCCCTATGTGCCGCATGCGGTAACAGGCTTCAAATAGGACCCACACCACTCATCCGATACCGTCGAACACCCGCCATCCTTACCTACGCTGGAAAAGCAGCCGGCCGCTCCGGTCAGCACGCAACCCGTTGAGACAGGAGAAGCGAGCATGGGATTCGTCACAAGCAAAGACGGCGTCGAAATCTTCTACAAGGACTGGGGCCCGCGTGACGCCCCGGTCATCCATTTTCACCACGGCTGGCCGCTGAGTGCTGACGACTGGGACGCCCAGTTGCTCTACTTCCTCGCCAACGGCTTCCGGGTCGTGGCCCACGATCGCCGCGGCCACGGGCGCTCCAGCCAGGTCTGGGACGGTCATGACATGGATCACTACGCCGACGACGTCGCTGCAGTGGTCAAGCACCTGGGCATCCACGGCGCCGTGCATGTCGGCCACTCCACCGGCGGCGGCGAAGTGGTGCGCTACATCACCCGCCACCCCGAGGACCCTGTCAGCAAGGCGGTGTTGATTGCGGCAGTACCGCCGCTGATGGTCAAGACCGAGCGCAACCCGGGAGGCCTGCCCAAGTCGGTCTTCGATGACTTCCAGACCCAGGTCGCCAGCAACCGTGCGCAGTTCTACCATGATGTGCCGGCGGGCCCGTTCTATGGCTACAACCGGCCGGGCGCCAAGCCATCCGAGGGCGTCGTGCTCAATTGGTGGCGCCAAGGCATGATGGGCTCGGCCAAGGCCCACCATGAAGGGATTGTTGCCTTCTCGCAGACTGACTTCACCGAAGACCTCAAACGAATCAAGATCCCGGTACTGGTGATGCATGGCGATGACGACCAGATCGTACCTTACGAAAACGCCGGACCGCGTTCAGCCGAGCTGCTCGCCAACGGCACCCTGAAGACCTACAAGGGCTATCCGCATGGCATGCCGACTACCCATGCCGAGGTGATCAACGCTGATTTGCTGGCATTCGTGAAAGCATGAGGCCCACAGGGCCAGAGGGGCTGCATCCCTCTGGCCCGCTGTCATCAACAGATGAAGGCTAAATGCCACTTAGTCATCCCGCTGTCATCTACCTGTCGTATTTTCCCAGCACCACCCAGGGTCGGGAAAACCGCAGTGATCCGCCGCACACCCTCCTCCGCAGGCCTTCTGCCGCTTCTGATCTTGATGCTCTGCGCCGTCACCCTGGCGTTTCTCTGGGGTTTGCACGCCACCCAGAAAAACGCTGCGCGCCAGGACGCGCTAACGGCCAAGGCCGCTGAACACCTCAATCTGGCCAGTATCGTTGGCGAAAGCCTGCGGCAACTGGTCGACCGCGCACAGGCGGTCGGGCGCGTCACCCAGGATGACATCAAGGCCCTGCGCCAAGGCAACTTCAACCTGGCGCGGATCCTCGCCGAAGACCCGGTATTCAAGCGCATGAGCCTCTATGACCGACGCGGCCAGCTGGTCTCGGCCAGCCATGCCGACGAAGCCCAGCGTTTGCCCGAGGACTGGCTGGAGCAACTCAAGACGCATGTCTCGCGCTACGGTTTCAAGCCGTTCTTGCCGCGCATCGCGCCCAACAGCAACCCTTCAGCACTGCCCGACTGGCGCCTGCCCTTTCTGCTGCCATTGACCAACCTGCCGGGGCGCGAGATCGACGGCATCCTGGTCGTGCAGCTGGATATCGGTTACCTGGCAGTGTTGTTCCAGCATATCGATCTTGGCCGCAGCGGATTGGTACGACTGCTTCAGGACGATGGCCAGGAGCGCCTGCGCATCGACAGCAGCGGTGTGGTGGTGGCAGCGGATACGCTCGTTCCTACACTGCCGGACACCCCTCAAGAGGCAGGTGTCTTGACCCAGTACGCGTTCGACGGCCCTTACCAGAGCCTGTATCGACGGTTCGCCGACCGCGGCTTCAGCGTGGTGGTCAGCCAGCGCCACGATGAAATTCTCAGTCCCTCGGCACTGACCTATACCCGCCAGTTCTGGCTCAACCTGAGCATGACCCTGATGATCCTCGCCAGCCTGGCCTGGAGCCTGCGCCTGCTGGGCAAGCGCCAAGAGGCATTCAGCGCGCTCGAGCAGGCCCAGCAGGTCAACCAGGAGCTGATCGGCCGTCTCGAGGACGAACACCGGCGCAGCAGTCATGCTGCGGCCACCGATCACTTGAGCGGTCTGCTCAATCGCCGCCAGTTCGTCGAAGTGGCGGCCCAGACCCTCGCCCGGCAACGCGGCAAACGCCGGCTGCTGGCGATGCTGTTCATCGACATGGACCGTTTCAAGTCGATCAACGACTCGCTCGGCCACCGGATCGGCGACCTGCTCCTGCAAGCGGTGGCCGGGCGCATCCAGCGTCTGCTGGAAGACGGTGACGAAGCCTCGCGCTTCGGCGGCGACGAGTTCGTTGTGCTGCTGGCCGGCGAGCGCAGCGAAGAGCAGATCGACAGTTGGGTACGTAGCCTGGTCGCAAAGCTCTCTGCCACCTATTCACTCGACGGCCAGGAGGTCAATACCAGCCCCAGCGTCGGTGTCAGCATTTGTCCGCGGGACGGCCAGGACATCGATGCGCTGATCCGTTGCGCGGACGCCGCGATGTATTCGGCGAAACAGGCCGGCCGCGCTCAGTACCGCTTTTTCGACCCGTCGCTGAATGTCACCGACATCCACGCCTTTACCCTCGAACAGGCGTTTGGCACTGCGCTGGCGGAGCGCCAGTTCGTCCTTCACTACCAACCGCAGATTCGCCTCGACACCCTTCAGGTCCTTGGCTACGAGGCCTTGGTGCGCTGGGATCATCCCGAGTTCGGCTTGCTGTATCCGGACCGTTTCATTGACGTTGCCGAGCGCAGCGGGTTCATCGTCGAGCTGGGCTGGGAAGTGTTGCGCCTGGCCTGTGAAGAGCTGGTGAACTGGCGCGTGCGCGGTATCGATGCACGCCTGGCGGTCAATGTCTCAGCCCTGCAACTGCGCCAGGGCGATTTCAGCGAGCGCCTGCTTGCCGATCTGCGCCGCCTCGGCATCGATCCACAGCGCCTGGAGCTGGAAATCACCGAAACCACCGTCCTCGATCCCGAGGGCACCGCACTGGGCCACCTGCAGGATCTTCGTGACGCCGGTATTGGCGTCAGTCTGGATGACTTCGGCCGCGGCTATGCCGGTTTCGCTCACCTGCAATCGCTGCCCCTGAGCAAGCTGAAGATCGATCGCGCGTTGATCGCCCCACTGTGTAACAGCTATGACGACAGCCCGATCGTGTCATCGACCATCATTCTCGCCAAGCGCCTGGGGCTGGAGGTGGTCGCCGAGGGCGTTGAGACCCGTGACCAGGTGGTATGCCTGAAGCTGGCAGGCTGCGACATCGCCCAGGGCTACCACTTCAGCCGGCCGTTGTCGGTTGCTCAGCTTCACGACTACCCGCCGTTCAAAAGCGCGAATACGCAGGAATGCACTTTCGTATAGAGAACAAAGCCTGTAATTGCGGCGCCTACAGGTTTCTCTGAAGCCCCCGCTGGTTTATCGTGTCAGCTCATACCACAGCTGCGTCGCCGCCATGACCGATATCGAGCGCTACGTCCGCGCCGCCACTCGCGACAATACCCGGCGCAGCTACCAGGCCGCCATCGAGCACTTCGAAGTGCGCTGGGGCGGTTTTCTGCCGGCCACCGCCGACAGCATCGCCCGCTACCTCGTCGAGCACGCCGAACAGCATGCCGTGAGCACCCTGCGCCAACGCCTGGCCGCACTCAGCCAATGGCACGTCAGCCAAGGCTTTCCCGACCCGACCAAGGCCCCGCTGGTGCGCCAGGTACTGCGCGGTATCCGCACCCTGCACCCGGCGCCGCCCAAGCAGGCCGCACCGTTGCTGCTGCAGCACCTGCAAACTGCCGTTGCCCGCTTTGAAGAAGACGCCAGCCTGGCCGAGCAGAACCACGACCTGCCCACCCTGCTGCGCGCCCGGCGCGATGCGGCACTGCTGTTGCTGGGGTTTTGGCGAGGCCTGCGCGGAGATGAACTGGCGCGCCTGCGCATCGAGCATATCCAGGCTGAAGCCGGCGTCGGCCTGACCCTCTTCCTGCCACGCAGCAAGGGCGACCGCGAGGCGCTGGGCGTACAGCACCGTACCCCGGCGCTGAAGGCGCTGTGCCCGGTCAGCGCCTACCTGCAGTGGCTGCAAGTCGCCGGTATCGCCCACGGGCCAGTGTTTCGCAAGCTCGACCGCTGGGGCAACCTGGGCGATGCGCCGCTCAACAGCAATAGCCTGGTGGCGCTGCTGCGCGGCATGCTCGAGCGCGCCGGGGTGCCGGCGGCGCTGTACAGCGGCCACTCCCTGCGCCGCGGCTTCGCCACCTGGGCCACGGCCAACGGCTGGGAGTTGAAGTCACTGATGAGTTATATCGGCTGGAAAGACGCCAAGTCAGCGCTGCGCTACATCGATGCCGCGCAGCGTTTCGGCGACCTGGCGATGTTGCCGGCCAACCAAGCGCGCACGCTCATTCCTTGAACAGATGGCGGCGAATGCCGGGCACTTCCGGGCGAATCATGTACAGGTCACCGGCATCGGGATAGTCGACCAGTTGCGCCGGCGTCATGCCAAACCGTGCGGTGGTGATGTACAGGGTATCCAGGCCTTCCCCACCAAAACAGCAGCTGGTCGGCCGTGGCACGGGCATCAGCACCTGGTCGCTCAGGTAACCGTTGCGGTCATAGCGCAACAGGCAACTGCCATTGAACTGGCACACCCACAGGCCACCTTCGCGGTCCAGCGCAATGCCGTCCGGACGGCCAAGCTCGGCCGGCGTTTCGGCAAACAAGGTGACCTCGCCCAGCTTGCCGTCCGCCGAATAGGCCGCGCGGTAAATGGAGCGTGCCACGGAGTCGACGAAGAACAGCGTCTGCCCATCCTCGGACCAGGCCAGGCCATTGGGCAAGGACAGGTTGCGCTGGATCACCTGAGGGTGCAGTTCGTGATCGAAGCGGTACAGCGCGCCGGTCTTGCCACTCGGCCCCTCGTCCATCAAGCCGGTAACGAAATTGCCTTGCGGATCGCAGGCACCGTCGTTGAAGCGGTAGCTGGAACGATGATGCACCGGCGGCGAGTACTGGCGGACCTTGCTCTCGGCGACGTCGAGCAGGGCCACACTGGCGTCTTCGGTAAACATCAGGTTGCCCTGGTCGGTCAGCGCCAACGCACCGATGCGTGCGGCAGACGCGTAGACCTGATCGACATCGCCCTCACGGTTTAGCCGGTTGATACGGCCACCGGAGATGTCGACAAAGTACAACACGCCATTACGCGCATCCCACACCGGGCTCTCACCGAGGTCGGCGCGGGTGCGGGCGACCTTGGTCGGCTGGTAGTGGCATTCCTTGATCCGGCTCCAGCGTGCCGCTACTTCGTCGAGGCTGTCGGCCTGCACCCGGGCCAAGTCGCGCGGATAGGTCACGCCGCTGTTCTCGCAAAAACGGGTGGCCGTGAACTGGCCATTGCTGGCCCGCAGGATATAGCCGGTATCGCGGCACATGTCGCTGGCCAGATAGAGCATACCTGGGGTAACCCACTCGGGCTTGAGGTCTTCAGGCGGCTGGCTTACGCCCCACATGCGGGTCTTGGCCACGGGTGAAATCGCATTGACCAGGATGCCATGCTCCAGGCCTTCCATGCTCAGTGCGTTCATGATGCCGACCTGAGCCATCTTGCCGGCGGCATACGCCACCAGCCCAGGCTGCGCGTAGCGCTGGTACATGGCGCGGTCGGAAGTGGTCAGAACGATACGCGCAGCGCTAGAGCGCTTGAGGTGCTTCCAGGCATGCTTGGCCAGCCACACCGGCGCATGCACGCTGATGCCCAAGGCGCGCTCAAGAAAAGCCTCTTGCTGGTCCTCGATGTCCTGGTAGCCGACCCAACCGGCATTGTGAATGAGGATGTCGAGCGCGCCGAAGTGGGCAATCGCCAGCTCGACCAGTTGCTGGCAGCCGACTTCGTCATCCAGCCGGCCGATGTGCGCAATCACCTCGCCGCCTTCGGCTTGCAGACTGCGCACCACCTCAGTGACCAGTGCCTGATCCTCGCCCTCGCCAGCGCGGTCAGTCCCCAGGTCGCTGATCACCACGCGTGCGCCGCGGGCCAGTAGCGCCTTGGCGTAATCCAGTCCCAGGCCCTGGCCGCCGCCGGTGATAATGGCGACTTTGTTTGTGAATGACATCGTCGAATCCCCCGAATTCTTATTCACAAACGATAACAATAAAAAAATCAATGACTTAATACTAAAAGCATGCAACCTTGATATCTCCTGGATATCACCGGAGGTCACCATTCGCGTGACCGAGGCTTCAGGAGCTGCCCATTCAGATAGGCAAAGCCCCGTCCTAGAGGCTTCTGCACGGTCGAGCCACACTCTATGATGGCGCGCTTGCAGGCATCACCGGCGCCTGCTGTACACCCTGCACCAGTTCGACTCGATGTTGAGGAAGCGAGAATGATCGAGACACGTTTGCTCAGGCAATTTATCGCCGTGGCCGAGGAGCTGCACTTTCACAAGGCAGCGATTCGCCTGCACATGGCACAACCCCCCCTGAGCCAAGCGATCAACCGCCTTGAGGAAAAGCTTGGCTTCAGCCTGTTCCTGCGCAACAAGCGCGGGGTCAAGCTCACAGCGGCCGGCATGGCTTTCCTGGAAACCGCCTACCGCACCCTCAAGGAGCTCGAACAGGGCATCGAGTACGCGCGCAACGTGTCCGAAGGGGTATGCGGCAAACTGACCATCACGGCGATTTCCATCGCTTACTACGAATCGCTGCTCAACTCCCTGCGGCGTTTTCGCGACACTTATCCGAACGTCAAGCTGACCATCCGCGAGATGCCATCTGCCTCTCAGGCCGCGGCGTTGATGGCGGGCGAGGCGGATATTGCCTTCATGCGCAAGCTGCCGATGCCGCCGGATATCATCGAGTCGCGGCTGATCCTCAACGAGCAGATCGTCATGGCCCTGCCCGCCCATCATGAGCGTGCCCGGCAGTCGATGGTCGACCTGCGCGACTTTGCCGAAGAGGATTTCGTCTTTACCCCGCAAGCGCTGGGCAATGGCTACTTCAGCCAGCTGATGGCGTTGTGCGAAGCGGCCGGGTTCTACCCCAGGGTGGTCCAGGAAGCCTCGCAGATTCACACCCTGATCGGCCTGGTCGCCTGCGGTTTTGGCGTTGCGCTGGTGCCCGAATCCATCGCCCACTCGACCCTGCGTGACCGGGTGCTGTTCCGTCCGATCCGTCCGGTCAATGAACAGGCCAACCCGAGCATGGGCCTGTACATGAACTGGAACAGCCAGAACGCCTCCCCTGCCCTGGGCAGCTTCATCTCGATGCTCGACTTCGGCGCGCCCAAGCGTTTCAGCGACACCCTCCTGGACCTGGCCACCCAGGAGAGCATCGTCAACCGCGAACTACACCGTTAACCCATAGAGCCGCAGCCAGGCGTCCAACGCCAGTGCGGTTTCCAGGTTGTTGCGACGCAGCTGCGAGTTGAAGTACCCCTGCGCCTGGTTCAGCTGCGCGGCCAGCCGACCGCGGTCGATGACCGCAAACACCGGGCTGTCCGCCGTGCTCAGCAGCTGCTGGGTCCGCGCCCGCAGGTAGCGTTCATAGGCCAGGTTGGCCGACGTTGGATACGGGCTCTTCTTGCGCTGCAGCACCGACGGCGGCAGCAATTCGGCGCAGGCCTGTTTGAGCAGCCATTTCTCCTCGCCATCCTTGCCCTTGATCGACCAGGGCACGTTATGCACGTACTCCACCAGTTCATGGTCGGTATACGGCACGCGCACTTCCAGGCTGGCGGCCATGCTCAGGCGGTCCTTGCGATCGAGCAGGATCGGCAACCAGTGATGCAAGTGCAGGTGGCTGATCTCGCGCATGCGCCGCTCCTGCGGGCTATCGCCGGGCAGGTGTTCGACGCGGTCCAACGCCTGATGGTAGGCACTGTCCTGGTAGGCGGCAAAATCACATTGGCGGTTGAAGTCCGGATTGATCAGGTCGGCCTGCAGCAATTGCATGCGCGAAAGCCACGGCATGCGCGCAGCGGCAATCGCCTGCGGGTCGCGGAACCAGGCGTAGCCGCCGAAGACCTCGTCGGCCGCTTCGCCGGAAATCGCCACCGTGGAGTGCCGGCGGATGGCCTTGAACAGCAGGTACAAGGAGGTATCGACGTCGCCGAAGGTGGCCGCCGAATCGTTGGCCCGGTACACCGCTTCACGGGCCGGGTCGGCAACCAGTTCGCGGTTGTCGATGAGGATCGTCTGGTGCCGGCTGCCGATGAACTCGGCGGCCGCCAGCGCATACGGCTCGTCGCGTTCCGGGCGAAAGGCATCTGCCTGAAACTGCTCGGCCTGGCCGACGAAGTCGACCGAGAACGAATTGACCGTGGCACCCTGCTCAGCGTGCAGCTTGCGCTGAGCCATGGCGGTGAGGATGGTCGAATCGAGCCCGCCGGAAAGCAGCGAACACACCGGCACATCCGCGTAGAGTTGCTCGCCCAACGCATTGCCGAGCAGTTCGCGGGTGCGCTCGACGGTCGCCGCGACGCTGTCCTGGTGCTCGCGCCGCTGTAGCTGCCAATAGCGCCTGAGCTTCACCTGCCCCTGCGGCCGCCACGACAAGCAATGCCCCGGCGGCAACTCACTGATACCGCGAAACGCCGTACGCGCGGTGGCCCGCGACAGGCTCAAAGCATCCACCAGGCCGACCACATCCAGTGCTCTGGTGAAGCCTGGATGGGCCAGAATCGCCTTGATCTCCGAGCCGAACAGCACGCCCTGGCCCTGTCGGGCGTAATACAGCGGTTTCACCCCAAGGCGGTCGCGCACCAGCATGAAGTGCCCGTCGCGGGCGTCGAACACGGCGAAGGCAAACATGCCCGACAGGTAGTCGCAGCAGTCCTCGCCCCACTCCAGGTAGGCGTGCAGCACCACCTCGGTGTCGCTGCGGGTCTGGAACTGGTGGCCCGCCAGGCGCAGGCGCTCGCGCAAGGCATCGTGGTTATAGACCTCGCCGGTGTACACCAGGGCAACTTCTTCACCGCTGGCGAAGCGGTAAGTCATCGGCTGCACGCCGCCAGCGAGGTCGATGATCGCCAGTCGCCGATGGCCCAGCAGCGCATGCCGGTGGCGCCAGCTACCGCTGGCATCCGGGCCACGCAGCGCGAGGGTATCGGTCATGGCACCGAGGGTGCTGAAGTCTTGCGAAAGGTCGCGGGTGAAGTCCACCCAACCGGTAATTCCACACATGATCGCTTCTCCTATGCGCCCTGCCGGTCGGCCGGCACCTCGCCAACCAGCGCCTGCAGGCGCTTGGCGATATCCAGCAACTGCCGCTCGCTGTCGCGCCGGCCCATGATCTGTACGGCCAGTGCGGCCTTGCCGTCAGTGCTCTGGGTGATCGGTACAGTGATCGCCGGCAGGCCACTGAAGCTGGCCAGCGGGGTGAAGCTGATCTTCTGCGAATAGTCGCTGTCTGCCGGTGACGGAATGGTCGAATCACCGGGCTGCGGGTCACGCCGGTCAAACGGCCGGTTCGGGTCCATCGGGAACACCACGAAGTCGACCTGGGCTGCATCGAACCAGGCATCGATACCGTCCCGGACCTGATCCATGCGCTGGTGGATCTGCTGGTATTCGCTGTCACTGACGCCAGCGCCGACCGCCAACGCACTGCGCGTCGACCAGTGCAGTTCACAATCGAAGGTCTGCTGCCAGGCCGCCGAGGCCAGCCAGGCATCACGGGCACACAACTGCCAGGCATCGCCACGGCTGGCCCACAATTCAGGCATCGCGACCTCGCACTGAGGCATGTCCAGGTCAGCCACGGCCGTGCGGACCTGGTCGAGCATGGCGAGCATCTGCGCGCTGGTCAGGCCTGGTTCATGCACATGGCTGAGGAAGCCGACTCGATACTGTTGCTTGAGTGGCTGCTGCTCGCCGAGCAGCCCTTCGATGCCCAACAGCGGCAAGATGAAATCGAGGTCGTCGGCGCTGCGCGCCACCCAGCCAAGGGCATCCATGCGTGGTGACAGCGGAAACACGCCAGCCAGGCTCTGCGCCTTGTGCGTCATGCGCAGCCCGACCATGCCGCAATGCGAAGCCGGCCAGCGCACCGACCCGAGTACATCGGTACCCAGCGAGATATCGCACAGCCCTGCCGCGACCGACACCGCCGATCCGGTGCTCGAGCCTGAGGCGTCGATGCTGGGGAAGCGCGGGTTACGACAGCCGCCACCAAAGGCAATGTTCAACTCGGTAGTGGTGACCTTGCAGGTCAGGCCGACCCGCGGGTCGAGCCTGGTCAACGCTTCGGCGCTGCGGGCCGGGTAATGCCGGTAGCTGCGCAGGCCCAGGCGGGTCGGCAAGCCGGCAACATCGACCGTGTCCTTGACGCCCAGGCGGTACCATGGCGCCTCTATTGCACGTGTGCTGACCAGGCAGCGGTAGTCGTTGTCGGCATGCTTGTACCACTGCTCGTATTGCGCCGCCCATTCGATAGCGAGGGCCGGCTGGGTTTCAAGCCGCGCGTGACGTTCACGCAGGCTTAGCGCGAGGTAGTCTGGCTGCGCCTGGCCAAGCGAGGGGTCGGCGCCGCAATCGGCCAGGTAGGTGTTGATGGCATCTTCGGTTTTAACAGGGGACATTGGTGTATTCCTTGACAGTAAATGAAGCCGCCCAGGGTTGCGGCTTACCAGTGGCAGACAGGGGCAGTTGCTCGACCCGGCGCACCGCGACCGGCCTTGGCGTACCCGGCGGCAGCGACCTGAAGGCGTCCAATACCGCGCTTTCGGTCAATGACGGCGAACTGAACAGCACGTGATACGCCTCGGCGCGCAGCGGATCGCGCACGGGCACACAGGCCAGCGACGGGCAGCCAAGGCGCATGCCCAGTTCACTGCCGAGCCTGGCCAAGTCGACCCGCAGGCCATTGACCTTGATCAGGCTGCTGGCCCGCCCCAGCCACTGGAAGCGGCGCGCGTCCAGCACCTGGACCACGTCGTCGCAGCGGTGACTGCTCGCCGCGTGGTCCTGGCCCTGCTCAAGGGCGATGCGCGGGCTGGCGATTTCGAGCGGCGCCGCCTGGCCAACCGGCGTGAGCAATTCGACATCGTCGAGCAAGCTCCACGGCTGATCAGCGCTACTGCTCGCCTGCCATTCGCGAAAGGCCATGGCGCCGGTTTCGGTAGCGCCAAGCAGCTCGACGAAACGCACCTGCGGCCCCGCATGCTGGTGCACCGTCGACAGTGCATCAGGTGGCAGCAGCGACGCGCTGTGCAGCACCAGCACCTGGCGGCCGGCCAGCCTCGCCAGCAAGCCCGGCAACAGCCGCCAGGTGCTGGCGATGGCCAGGATCACGCAGTGCCCGTTGCCCTCCAGTTGCGGCAAGCGCTGCTGCTCGAGCGAACAGAACTGCACCGGCACGCCCATCACCCGTGCGCCGGTCTCGCCAAGAATCTGCCCATAGCTGTGGCTGGCTGGGGCGAACGCGATGATCTCGCTGACGCCAGGCGCCCAGCGTTGGTAGATCAGCCGCGCCTCGTCCTCCATCTGCTCCCGGCTGCGCAGCCATTGGCGCGGCGTCCCGGTCGAGCCTGAGGTGTGAAACACCAGGTGGTTGTTCACGCGCGCGCCTGCAGGGTGAGTTGATCCTCGACTTTTTGCGCGACGAAACGCTCCATCTTGTCCAGGGTCTCGAACCAGAAGCGAACGTCGTCACTGAGGTAGTCCACTTCAATGGCGAAGCAGTCCTCGATTGCGGTAATCACCTCAACAGCCATCAGGCTGTCGAAGCGCTCACCGATAAAGTCGCGAAAACTCGCCTGGCGGTCGATGCTGTTGACGTCCGGACCGAGCAGTTGCTCAAGGGTGTGGCGAATGCGCTGTTCAATGGAAAGGGTATTCACGAGCCTGTGCTTCCTTGTTGAGAGCCTGCGTTGATCAGTGAGGTACCCGCGCTGTAGAACACCTGTTCAGGCGCGATCGGGTCGAATTGCAGGTAGATGAATGCATCGCTGTAGCTGCCCCGCAGCGCGCTGTACAAGCCGTCTGCAAGCGCTTGTTGGGCGGCGCCGTCGCGTTCTTCCGAGAGCGTGATGCGCACATGAAACTGCGCCGGTTTGCCGTGGCGGTCGACGCTCGGCAAGGGCATGCCTGCGCTGAACACGCAGTCCAGCGGCAACGGTGCAAAAAACACCATGCAATGCGCAGGGTCAGCGCCCAGGCCTTTCAGCACGCGGGTAAAACCAAGGGCGATACGCTTGCGCTCGATCAGCGCCAGGGGCGCACAAGCGACGGTGATGGTTGGCATGTGCCGTTCCTTACGACAGGTGAAGGTTGGGTAGCTGCTGGCGGCTGCCATTGACCCACGCCAGCAGCAGCCGGCCGAGGCATGCCGACATGGCGTTCTGGCCTTCGAGGTACAGCGGCGACCAGGCATAACCCTGCTCGGTAGCCACCTTGTCGAGGAAGAAGCGCAAGTGCGCGGTATCCACCGGCAGTTCCAGCGCGAGTGACAAGGCCACGGCCTGGTAGGTGCTGAGCAGGTCCGGGATGCGTTGGCCCTGATTGGCAAATCCGCCCTGGCGTACCTTGTGTGCAGCCAATAGCGTCGCGGCCTCATGCTTAACCTGGTGACCCAGGTAGGCGAGGCAGCTCAAGGCCTGCAGGCCTGCACGCAATGACGACTGACCGCGTGGGTAGCCGGCATGGACCACTTGTCCACCCTCGTCGCGGCGACAACGGGCAATGAAACGCTGCAGGCTGTCCAGGTCCACCCCGGCGTTGTCGTCCAGGCGTTGCAGGATCGCTACCGCCGAAGCGGTGGAGACCATGTCCGAGCCGCGCCCTTCCCAAAAACCGAAACCGCCGTCCGGGTTCTGCAACGAGGCCAACCAGCGGCCTATGGCCTGGCGTGCCCGCGGCTGCTCGGCAAATGCCCCGGCAGCCAGGCCCCAAGCGGTGCAGCGCACCTCGGCGCCGCGCCCGGGCATGTACATGATCCCGGCTTCGTTGGGCATCTGGCAGCCTTCGATCCAGCGCACTGCAGCGGCGCGATCGGTGCCTGTCAGGGCCTCGCCGAGGATGCTCGAAGCGGTGCTCAAGACATCAGCGGCGCCGCCCAGCTCGCGGTAGGTATAACCACCTTGCGGCAGGCTCAAGGTGGCGATGAACGCCGCGACCGGGCCAGCCAGGTACTCGACCGGCTCGGCCAGTGCCTTGAGCGAACCGACGGCGCAGAACACCGCCCAGACATCCTCGCAGTCATAACCGTGCCAACGTACGAAGCCGCCCGCAGGGCCACGCAGCCCTTCGATCCAGCTGACGCAGCGCGGTCTGTCCAGGGGTTGCGCGCCGAGTTCGGCCAGGCTCGCGGTGGCGCGGTAGGTCGCCCACAGGCACGGAGAATCTGCCGACTCACTGAAACGAAAGCCACCTTCCGCCGTCTGTTGCGCCTGCAACCAGGCGATCAACCGCGCCCGGTCCCAGGCCGGCGCACGCAGACCGGCCCGCTGCAGGGCGCGCGCGGCCATCACCCCATAGAAGCAGGCCCGGCTATCGGCTACATCGCGTTGGGCGAAATCAGCCGACCAGCTCAGGCCGCCGTTGGCGCATTGCAAGCCTTCCAGCCAGCTATACAGCGCCTCGGCATGCTGCACCTGGCCTTGGCAGACCTCGAGCAAGGTGCGCAGCGCATAGTGGGTGGCCCAGGCATCGGCAGTCTGCCCTGGGCACATGGCGTAGGCGTCGCCGTCAAACAGGGTGTGGAGCCACTCGGCAGTGGCCTCACGGCGGTCTATGGCGAGGCCGAGATCCTTCAGGGTCTCACTGCAATAGAACGTCGCCCAGGCATCCGAGGGCATGCCCTTGCTCCAGGCGTAGCCGCCATCGCGGTTGCGCCGCGACTGAATGTAGCCTTGCAGTTGCGGCACATCGGCGCTGTCGAGGCGCTCGATCCAGGCCAGGCTGCGGACGGCCGCGTAGGTGCACCAGAGATCGGGCTGATGGTTGCCCTGGCCCTGGCCTTGGGGAAAGCGTGGCGGTTGCAGCACAGGCTCGCTCATGGCTGGCCCCCGACGAAGCGCAGGTTGGTCTTCTTCCAGCTCTTCTGCGAGGCGCCGCTCTTGTTCAGCGCCGAGAGGTTGTTGACGAACAGGATGCGGCTCCAGCGCAGGCGCATGTGTGCTTCGGAATGCGCTTGCAGGCGCGCTTGCAGGGCGGCTTCCTGGCTGCTGTCCCAGACCACGTCGCGTTCCAGAATCAACGCGGCCGTGTCGTTGTCACGGTCGACTTCGATCATGTAGCCAGTGGCATCGCAATTGCCGTAGACCACCTCCTCCACGGCACGGATTTCCAAGGGCACGCCGCTGACGACGATGCTGTCATGGTCGCGACCGTTGACCAGCAGGGTCGGGCTGAGCAATCCGGGGGTGCATTCGCTGGTGATCGTGACGCTGTCACCGGTATCCAGGCGCAACAGTGGCCGCGCATAGAGGTTCAGCGGCGTCACTACCAGACGGCCGGTCAGGGCGCGTGCGGGGGGCACCAGACGACCGTCCGCCAGCAGCAGTTCGAAGTAGTTGGTGGCGGTGGCCAGGCGCATGACCCGGTCTTCGCCGACTGCGGCCAGGGTGCCGGTCTCGGTACTGCCGTAGCTGGCGTCGAACACCTCACACTGCCACCAGCGCGCCAAGCGCTCACGAAACGGCAGGGTATTGACCTCGCCGAGCAGCATGATCGAACGCACCGACTGGGCAAAGCCATCGAGCATCTCGCGCTGCTTGAGATACCGGGTCAGCTGCACCAATACGCCTGGGGCGATAAACAGCACGGTGGGCTGATAGGTGGCGAAGGTGGTGCACACCCGCTCCCAGTCGGTGATACCCGTGGTGAACGGATACAGCCGCACGTGAGAGACATCCAGGTATTCGCACACATTGGCGATCAGGTCGCCGACCGGGACGATGTCCGAAGGCATCAGGTTGGCCACCCGCGCGCCACGTTGCAACACTGATTGCCAGTGGCTGGCGACGCTGATGGCGTTCCAGATGATGTCCTGCTTCAAACGTGGCGTCGGCGTCGGCTCGCCGGTGGTGCCGGTGGTGGCGTAGTACTTGGCCGCCTGGCCCAGGCTGACCGTGCAGAAGTCCAGTGGCCGAGCCTTGAGGCTGGCCTTGGGCGTGGGTGGCAGCTGCTCGAAAGCGGCCAGGCTGAATGGGCCGAGGTCGGCATAGTAGGCGCCGCCGCGGGCGCGCTCCCAGGCCGCCTGCAACTTGCCGGTGTAAAAAGTCTGATCAGGCAGTTGCCCGAACTGCTGTCGAAGTTCGCCCTCGGCGTCCTTGACGGCAGCGTAGTCATTATCCGTGTGAACCAACATCGACCCGCCCCTCTCGTATAAGTCGCGACGAGAATTGGCGAGAGCCTGCGCTGAGTAAAATATTATTTTCGACCCCACGGTGATAGTCGAAAAGTATTAGTTGGCTTTGAAATTCAAGGATTTACAGTAGCTGTGGGGCAACCGCAAGGAGCATCCCCCGTCGCCACAGGGGTTAACACTGGGTATCACATAAAGACATTTATTGTATTTCCCAAGCACGGCCCCACTGCCCACTATCGGCGCCACCTGCAGCACTTGGCAGGACGAGCACGCCTGGTGCAAACACCGTGCAGCAGCGGTTCCAGGCGCCGATTAACCTGTTACGTCACTCATGGATGAGTCGGATACCGCAATGCCTATTGTCATCTACGTGTTTTCGCTGTGTACCTTCACCTTCGGCTTGTCCGAATTCATCGTCGCCGGGCTGGTCTCGGCGATGGCCGACGACCTCGGCAGCTCGTTGACCTCGGTGGGCTCTGCAATTGCTGCCTATGCCCTGGGCGCGGCCATTGGCGCGCCGATCCTGACCGCCTTGCTGGTGAGCTGGCGTGACCGCTCGGTGCTGCTGTTGACGCTCGCCGTACTGAGCCTCGGTAGCCTGCTGCTGGCCAGCCTTGATCAGTTACTGCTGGTGCACTTGTTGCGCTTCGTTATCGGCCTGGCGCATGGGGTGTTCATGGCGGTGGCGTCCAACGTTGCGGTAAAGCTGGTAGACCCGGCGCGGGCCGGGCGAGCGCTTTCGCTGGTGTGGCTCGGGCTGACCCTGGCGCTGGCACTGGGGGTGCCGCTGGGCACGGTGTTGGGCAGCTTCTGGACCTGGCGGGCAATCTTCGTCGTACTCGGTGTGCTGGGGATTTTCAGCCTGCTCGGGTTGATGTGGCTGATGCCGCGGGCGGCGCAGCCGCTGCGGGTTGCGGATGGCGGCCGTTTGGCGGGGTTGAGGGCTGTTGGCCAGCGGCCACTGCTGATGGCGGCCGCAGTGGCCATGCTGGTCAGCGTCGCGGTGTTCTCGTTCTTTACCTATGTGTCGCCGTTTCTGCTTGAGATCACCCAGGGTGGGCTGCGCTTGCTTGGCCTGGGCATGCTGATGTTTGGCGGCTGCACCATCCTTGGCAACCTGCTTGGCGGCTACGCAGCGGATCGCTTCGAGCCCGGCCGCAGCCTGATGATCGCCTTGGCCCTGCTGACCGCGACGCTGGCCCTGCTGTATGTCATGCAACAGTCTGCAGGGTCAGTACTGGTGCTGCTGGGGGTGTTGGGGGCGGTGTTTTTTGCCATCGTTACCCTGTCGACCTTGCGCCTGCTCAACCTGGCCAAGGCGCTCGCACCAGAGGCCACTGGCGTGGCGTCCGGGCTGAGCATTGCCGCCTTCAATCTGGGCACCGCGCTGGGTGGGGGACTGGGTGGCTGGTTGATCGAGCGGGTGGGCTTGGCCTACCTACCGCTGGCAGGCGTCGGCGCGGCGTTGCTGGCCATGCTGGTGCTGGCCGGGCAAACCGAGCCGGCCCCCAGCCTGGATGCCGAGCCCGAACAGCAAAATTGAGCCTCAACCCTGCCGGGCGCAGTGCCAGAGCCGGGCAATGTCACTCGCCCGGGCGTGGAGCAAGGCCGGTGCATCGGTACAGGCCTGCTCCAGGGTCATCGGCCCGCTGGCCAGGGCGAACGCAGCATCGATGCCGTGGGCGTAGAGCTGCTGATAGCCTTCTCCCAAGGTCCCGGCGAGCACCACCACCGGCACCGCGTGCCGCTTGGCGACCCGCGCCACACCCATGGGAGTCTTGCCACGCAGGGTCTGCGCGTCGAAACGGCCTTCGCCAGTGATCACCAGGTCGGCGCCCTGCACCAGCGCATCGAGGCCGGCCAGCTCTGCCACCACTTCCACCCCAGGGCGGAAGCGCGCGCCCATGAACGCCTTGGCAGCGAAACCCATGCCGCCGGCAGCGCCACAACCGGGAAAGTCCCGCACATCCTCACCGAGCAACTGCGCGCAGTGGTCGGCAAAGTGGCCGAGGGCCTGGTCGAGGGCCTGCACCTGTTGCGCACTGGCACCTTTCTGCGGGCCGAAAATCGCCGAAGCGCCGTTCGCACCGCACAGCGGGTTATCGACATCGGCCGCCACTTCGACCTGCACTTCCGCCAACCGTGGGTCAAGGTCACTGGCGTCAATACGGGCCAGTCGGGCCAGGGCCAGGCCGCCTTCCTCCAAGGCTTGGCCATCAGCGTCGAGCAGACGCAGGCCCAAGGCGCGGAGCATGCCGCTACCGCCATCGTTGGTGGCACTGCCACCGATGGCCAGGACGATCCGCTGTGCGCCGGCGGCCAGCGCGCTGGCAATCAGCTCGCCAGTACCCCAGGTACTGCTGCGGCAGGCATCGCGCTGGCCGGTCGGCACCAGTTGCAAGCCACTGGCCTGGGCCATTTCGATGATCGCCGTGCGGCTCTCGGCGAGCCAGCCCCAGCCTGCTTCGGCGCGGCTGCCCAGCGGGCCACGGACCGTTTGCCGGCGCAACTCACCCTGGCTCGCGGCAAGGATCGTCTCCATGGTGCCCTCGCCGCCATCGGCCATCGGGCATTCGACGTACTCGGCATCTGGCCACACCTCGGCCAGGCCACTGGCAATCGCCCTGGCGACACCGGCGGCATCGAGGCTGTCCTTGAACGAATCGGGGGCGATAACGATTTTCATGGGGATTCTCCTGATCCAGATAGGTGCATGCTGACAGCCTCGCAGGCCTTGGGCCTCAGTCGGATGCACAAAATCGCGACCAGCTTGATTGGGCAAATGCCTTTGGCGAGCCCCTCAACCCTGTAGGAGCGGGCTTGCCCCGCGAAGAGGCCGCCACTGATACCCACGCCACCGACTCACTCCACCGGCAACAACTGCAACCCCAGGTACAGGCTCAACATCCCCTCCAGCCGCTGTGGGTCCACCTCGCCCAACTCGGCAATCCGCTCCAACCGATAACGCAAACTGTTGCGATGGATACCCAGCGCATCGGCGCAGGCCTGGCTCTGCCCGTCATGCGCGCACCACGCGCGCAGGGTGGCAAGCAACTGGCCACTGGCGTCCTTGGCCCGAATCCGTTGCAGCGGCTCCAGTAATTCGTCCAGCGCATCATCGTTGCGATGACGCCAGAGCAACGCCGGCAACCGATAGCGGGCCAGGCTCAACAAGCGCTCGCTCGGCAGCACCTCGCGGCCATAAGCAAGCAGGTCACGCACCCGCCGGTAGCCGCGGCGCAACTGCTCCAGGCTCTGCGCCGCCTGCCCCAGGGCGACCCGCTGCACCTGCCAGCCGTGGCGCTGCAGGCGCTCGAGCAAACGCTGGTCATCCAGCACCACCCCGGCCGGTCGACACCACAGCAGCGACTGCCGCGCAGGGCTGACACACCAACTGTCGGGATAGCGGCTCATCAGCCACGCCGACAATGCTTCAGCGGGCGGCCCCGACTCCAGCTCGAACAGGTACGGTACCCGCGCCAATTGCGGCTTGAGCCCCAGTTGCTGGGCTTCATCGAGCAACCGTGTGGAGTCGCCACTGCTCCCCAGCAGCAACGCCAGCAGGTCATCACAGCGCTGACGCCGCCACTGCTGTTCAACCTGCAAATGACGCCGGGCGAGGAGCATCTCGGCCGTCATCCGCACCAGCTCGCCAAAGGTGCGCAGCTGTTGCGGGTCGCCGGTCAGCCCGAGCACGCCGATCAAGCGCCCATCAAGCATCAGCGGCAGGTTGACGCCCGGTTGCACGCCCTTCAGGCACTTCGCGGCGTCGACGTCCAGTTCGACGATGCGCCCGTTGGCCAGCACCAGTTGCGCGCCTTCGTGGCGGGTGTTGATCCGCTCCGGCTCGCCACTGCCGAGAATAAGGCCCTGGCTGTCCATGACATTGACGTTGCACGGCAGGATGGCCATCGCCCGATCGACGATGTCCTGTGCCAGGTCATGGTCCAGTTCGAACATTCAAGAATCCTTGCGGTGGTAGGATTTGGGCCGTGGCACAGCGACCTGCGGCCTGCGCTGTGCAAAAGCACAAAGACAGCCGCGCCGTGCTCCCCGAGACTCGTCAGGGCAAGCGCCGACACAGGCGAAGCGGCGACAATCATAACAACAGAGATCACGATCATGGCACACACCCCTGCCCCTGACCAAGGCCACGAAGTCACTCGCAATGCGCTGTATCGGCGGATCACGCTGCGGCTGATCCCGTTCATTTTCATCTGCTACCTGTTCAACTACCTGGACCGCGTCAACGTCGGCTTTGCCAAGCTGCAGATGCTCGACGCGCTGAAATTCAGCGAAACCGTCTACGGCCTCGGCGCCGGGATCTTCTTCATCGGCTACGTCCTGTGTGGCCTGCCCAGCAACCTGGCGCTCAACCGCTTTGGCCCTCGGCGCTGGATTGCGCTGATGATGATCGCCTGGGGTAGCCTCTCGACCTGCCTGCTGTTCGTCACTACACCAACCGAGTTCTACGCCCTGCGCCTGCTCACCGGCGCCGCCGAGGCCGGTTTCTTCCCTGGCGTGGTGCTGTACCTCTCGCGCTGGTTCCCGGCTGATCGCCGCGGCCGGATCATGGCCCTGTTCATGTCTGCGATCCCCGTCTCCGGCCTGCTCGGTGGGCCGTTCTCCGGCTGGATCCTGCAGCACTTCGCCGCCGGCCAGCACGGCCTGGCAGGTTGGCAGTGGATGTTCCTGATTCAGGGTCTGCCGACCGTGGCACTCGGTTTCCTCGCGATGAAACTGCTCAGCGACGGTTACCAGAAGGCCCCCTGGCTGAGCCCGGCCGAACGCCAGATCATCGCCACCGACCTTGAAGCCGATGCGGCGAGCAAGCCGGCCACGCGCAGCGACGGCGTGCTGCCGGTGCTGACCAACCCGCTGATCTGGACCTTTGGATTTGTCTACTTCTGCATCCAGAGCGGTGTTTACGCGATCAACTTCTGGCTACCCTCGATCATCAAGGGCATGGGCTTTGACAACCCACTGCTGATCGGCTGGCTGAGCGCTATTCCGTACCTGCTGGCCGGGGTGTTCATGATTGTCGTTGGCCGCTCGGCTGACCTGCGCAATGAACGCCGCTGGCACTTGGTGGTGCCGATGCTGATGGGCGCGCTCGGCTTGCTGATCGCGGTGAACTTCGCCGGCAACCCCGTCATCGCGATCCTCGGCCTGTCGATTGCGACCATGGGTGCGCTGACCGGTCTGCCGATGTTCTGGCCCATGCCAACTGCGCTGCTCAGTGTCGGTACTGCTGTGGCGGGCCTGGCGGTAATCAACTCGGTCGGGCAGATGGCTGGCTTCCTCAGCCCGTACCTGGTGGGCTTTATCAAGGACCAGACCGGCTCGACCGATGCCGCGCTGTACTCGCTGGCCGGTCTGATCGTGTTGGGCAGCCTGGTGGCACTGCGCGCGACCCGCGCCGGGGCGCTGACTGCGGCACGAGCTGGCTGAAAGAGACGTTTTACCCGCTACACCGCCAGGGCCGCGTTGCGGCCCTTTCCGGCCAGAATGCGGCGCATATCCTGTAGGAGCGGGCTTGTCCCGCGAAGAGGTCAGTGCATCCCCCGCCGCAACCAGCTATGGTTTCCCTCTAGCCCGGCATTCGCACCGGCCCCAGACAACAATAATACGGGGAGCGCCCATGTCTGCGCACACCGCCGATACCCGCGCCAGAGAACTGGCCGC
This sequence comes from Pseudomonas sp. BP8, assembly GCF_017875955.1. GTDB lineage: Bacteria > Pseudomonadota > Gammaproteobacteria > Pseudomonadales > Pseudomonadaceae > Aquipseudomonas. Next base: position 3,707,051 of record NZ_JAGINK010000001.1, read on the forward strand.
CTTCATCGACTGCCACTTCGCCGAACGTGGCCTTGCGCCCGAGACGGTAATCGCCGAGTCGTGGTATCGCAGCATCAACCAACACCACCTTGACCCCAGCCTGCGCCATGTCGACAACGTCCTCAGCGCCGCCGAGATCCGCCAGCACCAGGCCCAGCACGAGGCCTACCTGAGCATTGCCGGGCAAGGCGTCAACGGCCTCGCCCGGCGGGTGGTCGATGCCGGCTTCGCGGTGCTGCTCAGTGACGCCGACGGCATCACCCTGGACGCGCGCCTGCCCGCCGATCATGAGCGTTACTCGCGGGCCGGGCTGATCGTCGGCGCCCGCTGGGATGAGTCGATCGCCGGTACCAACGGCATCGGCACTGCCCTGGCTTCGGCGCAAGCGCTGACCATCCACCGCCAGGAGCACTTCCTCGCCGCCAATGCCCGCCTGAGCTGCTCGGTGTCGCCCATCTTCGACGCCCAGAACCAGTTGCTCGGCTGCCTGAACGCCACCTGCCTGCACAACGAAGGCCCCAAACAGGCCCAGCACCTGACCCTGCACCTGGTCACCCTGTACGCCCGGCTGATCGAGAACACCCACTTCCGCCAGCGCTACCGTGACCGCCTGACGCTGGCCCTGAAGCCGCGTGACGACATCACTGACCTGGCCAACGAACAACTGCTCGCACTCGACGAAAGCGGCCGGGTGATCGGCGCCAACCGCGCGGCGTTTTTGACCTGCGCAGGCGGTCTGCTGGGCCAGCGCATCGAGCAACTGCTGCCGGCATCGATCGACGAACTGCTTGACCTGACTCGCGGTGGCGCGCGCGGAACACAACTGCGGGCGCTTGCCAGCGAGCACATCATCGAGGTGGGCCTGCGGGTGCCGGCCGGCTACGGCCTGCGTCCGCCACCCGCCCCGGCGCCCTGCGCGCCGATCCACCCCGGTTTGGATCAGTTGGCCGGTAGCGATGCGCAACTGCAACAAAGCGTGCGGCGCCTGCGCAAGGTGCTCGACAAGGACATCTGTATCCTGATCACCGGCGAAACAGGCACGGGCAAGGAGGCTTTCGCCCGCGCCGTACACCAGGCCAGCCGGCGCCATGCCGGCCCCTTCGTCGCGCTCAACTGCGCGGCGATTCCCGAGTCGCTGATCGAAAGCGAGCTGTTCGGCTATCGCAGCGGCAGCTTCACCGGTGCCAACCGCAAAGGCATGAAGGGCAAGCTGGAACTGGCCAACGGCGGCACGTTGTTTCTCGACGAGATCGGCGACATGCCCGCCCACCTGCAGACCCGCCTGCTGCGCGTGCTGGCCGAGCGCGAGTTGCAGCCGCTGGGTGCCGAAACGCCGGTGGCAGTTGATATCCAGGTGGTGTCAGCGACGCACCAGGACCTGGCGTCGATGATCGCCGACAAGCGCTTTCGCGAGGACCTGTACTACCGCCTGTGCGGTATGCGCCTGCATTTGCCGGCGCTGCGCGAGCGGTCCGACCGCAGTCAACTCATCGAGCGACTGCTTGCTGGCATACCGCAGGCGGCGTCGCTGCGCTTGAGTGAGGGTGCGCGGCGCTGCCTGGAGCAGCATCCGTGGCCAGGCAATGTCCGCCAGTTGCTCAGCAGCCTGCGCTATGCGGTGGCATTGGCTGAGGATGGGCTGATTGATAGCGATTGCCTGCCTGAGGAGCTGGTTGCCAGCCAAGGCAAGCGCCTGCTTGGCCAACCGTTGCGGCTGGACGATCAGGTCGATGATGCCGAAGCGCGGCATCTGCTCAGCGTGCTGCGTCGAGAGCACTGGAACATCAGTGCAGCGGCCGAGTCGGCAGGCATCTCGCGCTCGACCCTGTACCGCAAGATGAAGCGGCACGGGATCGTGCAGCCGAACCTGACCGATTGACCCATGCTATTGGGGCTGCTGCGCAGCCCTTTCCGACCGGTCCGGCGCCCCGGCAAGGCCGCTCCCACAGCGCCAGCCTTGAGGCATGCGCGGACTTTGTGGGAGCGGCCTTGTGTCGCGATGGGCCGCAAAGCGGCCCGGGCACTCTCAAGTGAACAACCTTAGGGCATGCCCCGCGACTGCCGCTACCTAGCCCTGGATATACACCACCTGCGTGCGGGTGTACTCATACAACCCATGCTTGCCATCCGCCCCGCCGATCCCTGACTTGCGCGCGCCGGAATGGAAGCCCTGCATGGCCTCGAAGTTTTCCCGGTTGATATACGTCTCGCCAAAATCGATCTCACGGCAAGCCTTGAACGCCGCATTCAGGTTGCCGGTATAGATCGACGAGGTCAGGCCATACTCACTGTCGTTGGCCAGCGCGATCCCTTCATCCAGGTCATCGATCACCTGAATCGGCAACACAGGCCCGAAGATCTCCTTGCGCATGATCTCCATGTCCGCCGAGCAACCGGCGAGCACCGTCGGTTGGTAATGGAACCCGGCCCCGAGGTCAGCCACCTGCCCGCCCGTTACCACTTGGGCGCCCTGCCCAACCGCCGTGCGCACCATCTGCGCAACCTTGTCCAGGCCCGCGCGGTTGATCAGCGGCCCCATGTCCAGATCCGCTTGCCTGGAAGGATCACCAAAACGCGTCGCGGCCATGGCCTGGGCGACCTTGTCGATGAACGCGTCAGCTACTTTGCGCTCGACGTAGACCCGCTCGGCACAGTTGCACACCTGGCCAGTGTTGATCACCCGCGAGGCAACGATGGCGCGCACGGCGAGGTCCAGATCGGCGTCGGCAAGGACAATCGCCGGCGCCTTGCCGCCCAGTTCCAGGTTGAGCTTGGTAATGTTCGGCGCCGCGGCAGCCATGATCCGCGCACCGGTGGCGACGCTGCCGGTGAAGCTGACCAGGTCGATGCCGGCATGGCTCGACAGCCCGTGGCCGACACTTGCGCCGCTACCACCGACCACGTTGAACACACCTGCTGGCAGGTCGGTCTCGGCCACCAGCTTGGCGAATTCATAGCAGTTGATCGGCGTCTCTTCGCTGGGCTTGATGACGATGGTGTTGCCCGTGATCAACGCCGGGGCCATCTTGCGCGCGATCAAGAAGAACGGGAAGTTCCACGGCAGAATCCCCGCCACCACGCCCAAGGGCTTGCGCATCAGAAAGATATGCTCGTTGGCGCGGTCGCTGGTCAGCACCTCGCCCTCCAGGCGCCGCGCCCACTCGGCCATGTAGTCCAGGTAATCGGCCGTGAAGTTCACCTCGACCTGGGCCAGCCCGGCAACCTTGCCCTGCTCCTGGGTAATGATCCGTGCCAGCCGATCAGCGTTGGCCCGCACTTTGTTGGCGATCTGGCGCAAATAGCCCGCACGCTCGATGGCCGGCTTGGCGGCCCAGCCCTTCTGCGCCTTGCGTGCCGCAGCAATCGCCTGTTCGACCTGGTCGGCGGGCGATTCGGGCACCCTGCCGAGCAATTCGGCATTGGCCGGGTTGAACACGTCGATCAGTTGCTCACTGGCCACAAAACGGTTGTCGATGTAGTTCTGGTAAATGGCGTCATGCATGGTCGTGTCACTCCTTGGGGGTGTTGTCGGCGAGTGGCGAAACGGCAGCGGGCTTGGCGCTGAAGCGCTGCCAGGCATTGCCTTCGCTCTGCAGGTCGTGGGCGCGCTTGATCAGGTACTGGTGCACCTGCTCGACCTGCTCCGGTTTGAGCGCATCAGCGAACGACGGCATGCCATCAGGCACCCGGCCGCCATAAAGGATGCCGAGGAACATCTGGTGCTTGTCCGAAGTCAGCTTGCGCAGGTCGGGCAGGACGCCGCCGCTGACGGCATGGATGCCGTGGCACTGCGCGCAGTTACCGTCATACAGGGCAGCACCAGCGGCCACGGTTTGCGCATCGGCGGTCAGTGCCGGTGGCTTGGGTGCATCCGCCGGCGGTGGCGGCTCGCGCAGGGTGGCGTTGCCGCCGATCTTGTAGGTCAGCACCTGCGAGAACGGCTGCACTCCGGCACGCAGCGACAAGGCCCCGGCAAAGGTTGAGAACGCCCCGCCCCAGCCCGCCATGAACGTCACGTACTGCTCACCGTCGACCGAGTAGGTGATCGGCGCCGCCATCACACCGCTGGCTGCCGGCGATTCCCAGAGCTTCTTGCCGGTGTCGGCGGCGTAGGCGATCACCCGGCCATCGGCGCTGCCTTCGAATACCAGGTTACCCGCCGTGCTCAGCGTGCCGCCGTTGAAGATGGTGATATACGGCACTTCCCAGGCCGGCGCCTGCTTGACCGGGTCCCAGGCAATCAGCTTGCCCGACCAGGTCTTGGCCATGTCGAACAGGCCATCCGGCCCTTCCGGCATCATCCCGGTGCGCAGGCCCAGCTGGTACACGCTCTTGAACGGATTGCGCTTGGGCGCCTCGGGAATATGCTCGTAGTAGGCCGACATGATGTGCGCCGGGATATACACCAGCCCGGTGTTGGGGTTGTATGACATCGGGTGCCAGTCATGCGCGCCCCAGAAGGCCGGCGTTACCAGCTTGCGCTTGCCGTCTTTCCAGTAAGCGGCCGCCTCGTCATCAAAGATCGGCCGGCCGGTCTTCATGTCGATGCCCTTGGCCCAATTGACCGGGACGATGTTCTTCGCCGACAACAGCTCACCGGTGGCCCGGTCCAGCACATAGAAGAAGCCGTTTTTCGGCGCCTGCATCAGCACCTTGCGCTGCTTGCCGTTGATCGGCAGCTCGGCCAGGATCATGTGCTGGGTCGCGGTGAAGTCCCAGGCATCGCCGGGCGTGGTCTGGTAGTGCCAGGCGTATTCGCCGGTGTCGGCGTTGATCGCGACGATGGACGACAGGAACAGGTTGTCGCCCTTGGCCTGGCTGCGCCATTTCGGGTCCCAGGTCGAGCCGTTGCCGACACCGATGTACAGCAGGTTGAGCTCCGGGTCGTAGGCAAACGAATCCCACGCCGTGCCGCCCCCGCCTTGCTCGACAAAGGCGTCGCCGTGCCAGGTCTTGCTGGCGATCTCCATGGCCTTGTCTTCAGGTGGCAGCTTGGGGTCGCCGGGCACGGTGAAGAAGCGCCAGGCTTGCTTGCCGGTTTCGGCGTCATAGGCGGTGACATAGCCACGTACGCCGAACTCGGCGCCGCCGTTGCCGATCACCACCTTGCCGTTGACCACCCGCGGCGCACCGGTGATGGTGTAGCTGCGTGTGTCATCGCTGCGTGTGTCCACCGACCACACGCGTTTGCCGGTCTTGGCATCGATCGCTTCCAGGCGGCCGTCCAGCACCCCCACATAGACCTTGCCCTGCCACACCGCCACACCACGGTTGACCGCATCACAGCAGGCCTCGCCGGCGCGGTGGCGGTCTGATTGCGGGTCATACTTCCACAGCAGCTTGCCGTTGCGCGCATCCAGCGCGTAGACCACCGAGAACGGCCCGGTGGTGTACATCACCCCGTCGACCACGATCGGCGTGGCTTCGACGCCGCGATCCAGATCGAGTTTGTAGCTCCAGGCCAAGCCCAGCTGATTGACGTTGGCGTCGGTGATGGTCTTGAGCGGGCTGTAGCGTTGCTCATCGTAGGTACGCCCGTGGCTCATCCAGTTGCCCGGTTCCTTGTCGGCTTCGATGATGCGCTTGCCATCGACTTCGGCGGCATGGATCGGGGTCAGGCAGGCCAAGGCCAGGATGGCGCAGCCTGCGGTTCTCATCAGGGCGGTCGGCAGGGGCCGGCGGTGCGGGCCTGAGTGGGTCATCGGCGGATCTCCGTTATTGTTATGGGTGTGCCTGTAACGGAGAGAGCAACGCTTGTGCCAACGGCTGTATGCCTGGCTAAAACGGCGTGCTAGAGGGCTTTACGGTAAAGAGGGGGTGTCCCGCCGCAGCTGCGCCTGATGCAGCAACAGGACAGTTGGCGCAGGAATGACACAGGTGTGTCAGTGCCAGCGCTGAGGAAACTCCAGAGTGAGCATGCCCAGCTCGTGGGAGCGACCTTGCCGGGGCGCCGGACCGGTCGGAAAGGGCCGCAGCGCGGCCCCAGATCGTCAGCCAGCACGACCATATCTACGCCGCACGACACGCTTGAACGCCCAACACCCACCAATAGACGTCGCGATAAAGCCAACCGCCAGCGAGCTTGGCAGCGAGGCCTCGACCACCGCCAGAAGACCGCTGAGCAACCCGCCCAACGCGAACAATAGGGTGTTGTTGAGCGCCGCTGCTGCGCCCGCACGCTGCGAGTGCAAATCCATCGCACAGGTAGTGGCGACTGCGCGGGTGATGGTGGTTCCCGCAGTGCAGATCACCATCGGCAACATCACCCCGGCCACCGTCAGCCCGCTGAAGTGAACCCACCCCAGCATCACCAGCCCAGCGCAGCCGATCAACATCAGCCCGAGGCTGATTTGGGCATGGCTCGCGAGCTTGCCATTCAAGGCGCTGGCAAGCACGCCACCCAGCAGGTAAGCCATACCGTAGCCGATAAAGACCATTGAAAAAGCGTAAGTGGACAGGCCCAAGCGGTCCATGAACAGCAAGGGTGAGATGACGATGAATGAGAAGTGGCAGGCGAAGGCCAACGCCGAAAGCAGCGAATAAGTCATGAACGCGGAGTCATTCAACAGTGCCCAGTAACTCCGCAGTGGGTTGCTGGGGTGCTGCGGCAGCGGCGCTTCGTTGAGTAGCATCACCGACAGCAAAAATACCCCTGCCGCCAAGCCAATGAACAACTGAAAACTCCCCTGCCAGCCCAACAGCGCCTGCAACACGCTCCCTGCCAGCGGCGAAAGTGAGATGAACAGTCCGCTGGCAGTGGTCAGGAGAATCCGCACGGCCGTGCGTTGTTGGTTGCGAAAAAGGTCTTGAACCAGCGCTTGGCTGAGCACGAAGCAACCACAACCCGCCGCCTGCAGCAGCCGGAAGTAAATGAATGAAGCGTAAGTCTCGGCAAGCGCGCAGCCTACCGCGCCTGCCGCCGCCGTAATCAAACCCAGCAGTAACAGACGCTTGCGACCTACACGATCCGATACCGGTCCAATCAGGCACTGCGATACCGCAACACCGACCGCGAACAAGCTGACCGACCAAGCGATGTCGGCGCTCTGCACTGCAAACTCGGCAGAGAGTGCCGGGAATGACGGGAGGATGACGTCGAGAGGAAAGACGCCCAAGAGGCTCATCAGCAAGAGCAGTGTGATAATCAGGCGTTGGAAGCTTCGTATAGAAGAAATGATCAAGGGATCAGTCCTACTTCCCTGAATAAGCGCCGGTGGTGTGCATTCGCGAGAAGATCAGTTCGCTGTATTGCGTGTAAGGTAAAGGACGCAACGGACGGACCTCGTGCAGAAGCAGTACATTCGAGTGCTGCCAAAATATCCTTGCAGAGTTCAGGCTCATCACTAAGGACGTTTTGTAAAAACAGGGCATCAGGTCGGCAGAAAATGGGAATGATTTCGCATAGGGCTTGGGCAACGTACAATTTTTCGGTTGCATTTAGCTTAGGTATGATTCTGGCAAAGCAGCCTGCAAAAAAAATTGAGTGACGACCTTCATCGTTCAAGTGATCACGCAGCATGTTGAATATGGGGCTAACCAACTGCTCTCGGGTCAGCATTGAAAGCTCCTTAGTAATAATGGTTTCTGACACGAAGGCGATCAAGAACTCAGTGATTTCGCGAAAGTTCACTGGAGCTTGAGCAATATATTGGTGCAGGCGCGCAGCTCGCATCGGCTGAGTACGTTCAAGACAGTAATGCTCGGCAACCTGATCGGCGATTTGCCTTGAAAACAAAGCGTGATAACCTTCATCGGTATAGAGCATCAATGCGGCTCTGTGATCAGAGCGTGTAAAATTTTGTGAGATCCCGCCATGCGTCATCAAAGCTATAGCGTTGTTGACGACAGTGAGCTCAAGCTCAGTTGTGTAGTCAAGAAAGTGAACCAGATGACTCACATGAATAATCAAGCGTCTCGCCGAAGGTTGCCGCTGAATTTCTTCAAGCGCTAAGGCAGCATTTAATGCGGGTGGGAACCAGCGATCGGGAACAGGGTCAGCAAGGTCTTCAGTCGTCAAGTGATAATCGTCGGGGCGAGAGCGAACAGCACTGGTGGTGTGCCAATTACGAAATAGCTGTTCGCCTCGGTTAAGTTTCCTCTCCATCGTGAGATACCCCTCTCAGGTCCGCGGCTCAATCAAAATATTGACTAGCGAAGCTGGGGTGATAGACCCGCAACTGTGCCCTGCACCCACAAAAAAAAGAACACTTTCCGGTGAGGATGCAACTCTTAATAGAGGATCGACCCTGTCTTCATTGATTGCACCCGTTAGCCATGTCTGCAATCCTTGGTCGGTAGCCGCAAGCTGAAAGGTCTGCGCGACATGCCCGACCTCTATAAATGCCATGCGATAAGCGCGGGAATGTGGATATTTCCACCAGAGCTTATCAAACCGGGAGCAGAGAAATATCCCCATGGGTAAATCATTGGCAAAATGTTGCCCTGATAGCAAACTCCCCAGTTCAGGCAGCGCCCCCTCATGCAGATGTAAAGTGTGATGATATGGATCGTAGTAATAAATACCCCGTTCAAGGCCGGTGATGTTATTGGCATAGAGGTAGCCCTCCGTCGCATTAAGTCCTCCACCGGACGGACTCGCGCGCCGATAACTCAGATTCGCTGGCAGTCCACTATTCTCGCAGGCCCGGCGTGACGCTAAAAAACCCAGTGTGTAGTGAAGTAGCTTAGTGACCACTTCAAGATCGACAGCTTGATCGAGAAAATTTCTGACTGTCTGACGGCGCTCCAAGACTTCCTCTAACCCTGTCACAGCTTGAATGGATTTCAAGGAAATTCCCTTGCCCTTGTACCGAGTGTGGTTCTCGTACGGCGAGGGCCGACGCCAGACTTCATCGCAATGGGCTATATAGCACTCCGCCCAAGCTTGCTCGCTGTCGGGCGTGTTATCCGAAGGAATATTACGAGTACCTTGGTGAAATATTCGAGAAAGAATATCCCACCCCCAGCCCGGAGTAACTGAACGCTTTGATAAACTGAAAACTTTTAATCCTACATAATCGCGATCAATGGAATTCTGCAGGTCCACACCCTTGTTTCCGTACAGAATCTCAATCAACCGAGTCGCATATTTCTCGCTCAACTCATACTGTCGATGAGCATCGTAATCCCAAACAATCAGGCCGCTCTCACCGATCAAAATAAAGAAATTATTATTTATCATAATGCACACTCTGCGTTTGACTAAGGCGCAGGCCGGCTCTGCGCCTCAGCGGTTAGTGCAGTGAGTTAAGTACGCTTCACAAGGTGAGCGAGATTGGCGATCATGGTGGATTCAAGTTTAACTTCTTTCATTTCTATTCTCCTCGAATGCCGCTGAATTGCGACACCTCCAGTATTGTCCAGCGGAGGTGACACCACAAGCAAATACAGGGTAAGAAACTTCCCACATACAAGAAGGAAAAATCCATGCTTAGGGCAAAAGATAAACAGTGTGTTTAACGCCGGCTATTTAAGCTATCCAGTTGCGCCTCCGCTCTAAAAGGCGACCACTTGCATACCCTTGATTTTTTTGGCGACTTTCGAGTTCTGCCCGCACGCCACATCGCGAGAGAGCACTATCGCCGCACCGCCACTACTACATTTGTGGCACGTTCAATGGCGTGTGAAAGAGATGTTACCAACCTCTTCACACAGCGACAGTTCGGAGGGGGCTTAAGAGGTAGACTGCGATCGTCGCCGTACTAAAAAATCGGTCTTTCAAGGACGACGCGGTGCAACAAATTTAGGGGCTGCGGTGCGTCGATACTATTTATCCGCGATGCTCCGCACGGCTGGCGCTCGATCTCAAGGCAGCAAACAGATCAACCAGCATGCAACTAGCTGCCTTGACGCGGGTAATCGGCCAGCCACTTTCAAATCCCGAGCGACCTGTGTACAAAAGTCCAATCCCCTCCAGCACGCAAAGGACCTTCCGCATGCTCTACCGCCCCCTCGGCCAAAGCGGCCTTCAGGTATCCGCCCTCACCCTCGGCAGCATGATGTTCGGTGAGCAGACCAGCACCGAAGATTCGCTGCGCATCATCGACAAGGCCTGGGACCAGGGCATCAATTTCGTCGACACCGCCGACGTTTACAACAGCGGGCGTTCGGAGGAGGTTGTCGGTGAGGCGGTGGCCCGCCATCGGCAAGACTGGATCGTCGCCTCCAAGGGCGGCTTTGGTCCGGCGGACGGCCTGCCGAACCGCAGTGGGCTGTCGCGCAAACACCTGTTCAATGCCATCGAGGCAACCCTGTCGCGCATGGGAACCGACTACCTGGACATCTACTACCTGCACCGCGAGGACCACAAGACACCTCTGGACGAGACCGTGCGGGCGATCGGCGACCTGCTCCAACAGGGCAAGATCCGTTACTGGGGGGTGTCCAACTTCCGTGGCTGGCGCATCGCCGAGATCTGCAACGTGGCCGAACGCCTTGGCGTGCCCAAGCCGGTGGTAAGCCAGCCGCTGTACAACATCGTCAACCGCCAGGCGGAACCCGAGCAACTGACCGCCGCGGCTTACCACGGCCTGGGCGTGGTGCCATTCAGCCCGTTGGCCCGCGGCGTGTTGAGCGGCAAGTACGCGCCGGGTGCCGAGCCGGATGCTGGCAGCCGGGCCGGGCGTCAGGACAAGCGCATCCTGGAGGTGGAGTGGCGCCAAGAGTCGCTGGCCATTGCCCGCAAGATTCAGGCGTACACCGAGGCCAAAGGCGTGGGCATCGTCGAGTTTGCCATTGCCTGGGTGCTGAACAACCGGCTGGTCAGTTCGGCCATCGTCGGACCGCGGACCGAGGCGCAGTGGGATACCTATGCGGGAGCCCTGCAGGTGAAGGTCAGCGCTGAGGACGAAGCGTACATTGATTCACTGGTGACGCCGGGGCATGCGTCGACGCCCGGGTTCAATGATGTAGGGCATTTCGTCACCGGGCGCATCGCACGCTGAGTCAGCCTTGGCTCGCTGCTACAGGGCCCTTTAGTTCAGCCCTTGCAAGCCCTTGATCACCAGCAGGTGCAACGGATAGAACGCATAGCCCCAGCGTCCTGCACGCGGCACCCACCGGTGCTGCTGACGCGCCACCTGCAGCCCCAGGGGAATGGCCATCGCAGCGGTAAGCAGGACCATCAGGGCGAACGGCTGCAGCGGGTGCTCACGCAACCAACTGTTAGTCAGGTTACCCGCCACCGCCAGCAGGCATGGCAGCAACCAGGCCCCACGACCACGATGCAGAGCCAACACGATCGCCGCCGGCAGCAGCACCCCCGGCAGGCCATACATCAAATGATCAGCGAACAGCGCTGCAGCCACGCCCGCCGCCACCGCGAGCGCGCGCGCTGGCCGTTGGCGGTGATGCACGCCCCAGGCGACCAGCAGGCCGAGGACCAGGGTCGGGATCACGTTGAGCGTCTGCGAGCCGTTATCGAGCCAGCGATACGGCCCTTCGGAAAGTAGCGAGAACACCACCAGCCAGCCCAGGTAACGGCCACTGCCGGGCCCGGGCCACACGTCGGGGGCGCTACGCCGTACGTTCAAGGCAAGCGCCAGACAAAACAGCGGAAAGGCCAGGCGACCGACAATGAACAGACCGTCCGCGCTCGGCCACAGAAACCGCAAGTGGTCGGCGACCATGGTCACGATCGCCAGCCACTTGACCAGGTCCTGACCGGCCGAGCGCATGCTCAGTGCCGGGTCTCGGCTGAGCGCTGGTGCAAGTACTTTGCGGTCCACTCGGCCAGCGGTAGCGGCGGCTGTTGGTCAAGGATGCGCTGCCAGATCAAGCCCAGGTCATGCATATTGAACATCGAGTTGGCTGCAGTACCGGACCAGGCGCTGGGAGTACCGACAATCCACTGCCCTTGCCCGTCGCGGCTGGCCATCTGGAAACGGAAGGTATAGTTGCCGGGGATGCCCATGCGCAGATCAGTCACCACCAGCGCATCGCCGACCACGTCATAGCGCAGCCAGTCTCCGGTAAACCAGCGCAGGCGCTCATGCAACGCAGCGCTCGCCAGCGGTTTCGCCAGCTCGAGGTTGAGCGACTGGCGGAGCATTTCTGGCGGCTGATGATCAAACAGACTGCTGACGCCCTCGTAGTAATAGCCGTCGGCGGTTTTTGCCATCACCCGCCAGACCAGGCTATTGAAGGCAATGGGCACGGCGCGAACTTCACTGACGGCGATACCCTGCTGGTCCAGTGCGGCTTGCAAGCGATCCTCCGCCACCATCCGGCTACCCAGGCCGAACCCCAGGTAGGCGGTGCTGAACAGCAGGGCTGCGCTCATCAGCGGTATTGCCCTGCCGGTCATGCCCTTGATCAGCGCAAAGATCACCGAAGCCAGTAATGGCAGGGTGTAGACCGGGTCGATGATGAACACCGCTGCCCAGCTTTCTGGAGTCAAGGGCAGTGGCCAGAACAACTGCGTGCCGTAGACCGTGAAGGCATCGAGCACGGGATGGGTGATCAGCACCAGCCAGAAAGCCAGAAACAGCCTCGGCCAGGTGTAGCCCTTGTCCGGCCAGCGCCTCTGCCCGAGCCAGGCCACCAGCCAGGCGAGCAGCAAGGCCACGCCGGTAAGGACGAAGATGGAGTGAGAGAAGCCGCGGTGGTAGGTCATCGACGACACCGGATCGGCGTAGCGGATGATCACGTCGAGGTCAGGCAGGGTGCCGAGGGCGGCGCCGTAAAGCAATGAACGGCGGCCCTGGATGCGCCCCAGCACGGTGCCCTGAAGGGCAGCACCGAGGACGGCTTGGGTGATTGAGTCCAAGGGAGAGGGTTCCAGAGAGTGAGTCTGGGCACGCTACCCTTATCAGCCGTTGCAGTGCAAATCAGGGGTTGGCGTATTGCCCCCCCGACGAGCCCCGCAGCGTCAGAACAACTGCCAGGTGTACACCAGAATCAGCCGATTCTCGTCGATATCGCTGCGATAGTTCGAGCGCGCCATGGCGTTGCGCACGCGAATTCCCAGCCCCTTGAACACCCCGCCCTGCACCGCATAACCAATATCCAGATCCCGCTCGCGGTCCTTGCCTTCGTAGCCAAGCCCGGTGTCGACATTGTTACCGGTTATGTAGCGCACAGTCGCAGTCAACCCTGGAACGCCCATGGCCGCGAAATTGTAGTCGTAGCGCACTTGATAGGAGCGCTCGTCGGTGTAGGCAAACTCGTAGGTCGGCACCTCGTTGCCCAATGGCGTGATGTTGGCAAATACCCGCGGGAATGGGCTGTCGCCATAAATCCCCTGATACCCCACATGAAAGCTGTGGCCGCCCTGCCTTGCCGTCAGCAGCGAGAAAAATGCCTGGTTGTCGATCCTGCCGAGCAATGCATCCCCGTCCTCGCGCGCCGTGAAATAGCCAAGGTTGGCGCTGAGCACCCAGTCCCCCACCGGTTTGCTGTGCTTGAGGCCGATAAAGCCTTGCTCGTAGATATCTTCCAGCTGCCCGTACCACAGGCTGGCACTGCTCTGGTTGGCATTGAAGGCATAATCGCCGCCGACAAAGTTGAACGCATCGCTCGCGGCTTGGCGCATCGGTACATGACCCAGCATTGCATTGAGCTTGTCATCGCCACCTTCGTTACGCAGATGGGTCGACGACAGATGGCCCGCTTGCAGTGTCAGGCCGTTGAACTCGGCCGAGCTGATGCTGGCCCCCTGGTAGGTTGGCGGCAGCAGGCGGATATCACTGAACGTCAGCACTGGCAGGTTGGGCTGCAGCTCGCCAATACGCAGCTCGGTCTTCGACACACGGGCTTTGAACGTGGGTGCCAGGCGGCTGTATTCGCCCGCAGCGCGGCCATCACTGTGTACCGGCAGCAGACCGCTGTTGACCCGATCCGGGCTGCTGTCCAGACGTATGCCCAGCAGCCCCAGCGCATCCACGCCAAAGCCAACGGTGCCCGGGGTGTAACCAGACTTGAAGTCGAGGATGAATCCCTGGGCCCACTCCTCTGCCTTGGATTGCTGATTGGCGCCGACAATGTCCGAGAAGTCACGGCTGAAGTAGTAGTTGCGGGCGCTCAGGCTGGCCTTGGCGTCCTCGAAGAATCCGCTTTCGGCGGCCAGCAGCGGTTGGCTGAGCAAGGTAATGCCCAGGGCGACACAAGGGGTGTGATTCATGACGAAGCTCTCTTGATCTTGTTTTTATGGGTAAAGCGTTGGCAAGACAACCTGAATGGCGGCTAAGCCGATTCAGGGTGCGCGGCGCAGGGCCGTGCGTGGTTGTGGACGACGCAGGCGCAACAGTGCATGGGCGCCAAGGCCGAACAACAGGCCCCAGAACGCCGCCGACAGGCCGAGAAAAGACACCCCCGAAGCGGTCACCAGAAAGGTGAACAGGCCGGCATCACGCTCCTGCGGCTCGGCCAGGCTGCGCGCCAGTGCCTCACTGATCGCCCCGTACAGGGCAAGGCCGGCCAACGCGGCGATCAGTGCGGCCGGAAACGCCGCGAACAGTGACATCAGGGTTGCCCCGGCGATGCCCAGCAGCAGGTACAGGGCGCTGCCCGACAGCGCCGCGATGTAACGCCGGCGTGGGTCTTCATGGGCCTCACGGCCAGTGCACAGGCTGGCGGTGACCGCTGCCAGGTTGAGCCCGTGGCAACCGAACGGCGCGAGCAAGGCGCCGCCCACTGCACTGGCACTGATCAACGGGCTGGCAGGCGTCGTGTAGCCGGCGCTGCGCAGCACCGCCATGCCCGGCATGAACTGCCCGGTCAGGGCCACCAGCACCATCGGCAGGGCCAGGCTGAACATCGCGGCCAGGCTGAACTGCGGTGCGATCCACTGTGGCGAGGCCAGCTCGAGCACCAGCGCTTCGCTGCGCAATTGCCCGCTGAGCACGGTGATCGCGGCGCCCACACAAAGCACTGCGGCCACGGCGTAGCGCGGCTGCACGCGGCGCATCAGGACATACGTGACGAACATTGCCAGTACCAGAAGCGGCTGTACCGGCAAGGCGCGGAACACTTCGGTGCCAAAGCTGAACAGGATCCCCGCCTGCATGCCAGCGGCGATCGAGCCTGGCAGGCGTGCAATCAGGTGATCGAAGGCACCGCTGATGCCGATCAGCAGCAGCACCAGGTTAGCCACCAGGTAGGCGCCGACCGCCTGTTCCAGGCCGATTTGCGGCAGTGCGGTGACCAGCAAGGCCGAACCTGGGATCGACCAGGCGATCACGACCGGCACCCGGTAACGCAGGGTCAGGGCTGCGCCCAGCACGGCGCTGCCCATGGAGACCGCCCAGACCCACGACGACAATTGGCCATGAGAAAGTTGCGCGGCTTCGGCGGCATGAAAAATGATCACCAGCGGGCCGGCGTAGGAAATCATCGTCGCGATCAGGCCGGCGACAATGGCGGACAGAGAGCAATCCTTGAACAGGTCTTTCATGGGACCTCTCGCAAGACATCGGGCCGGGCTTGGTGTCCGGCGCGGGTAGTTGTGTTGTAGCGGGCGAGGGCTTTGCCCTCGATTCGCGACACAAGGCCGCTCCCACAGAGACCGCGCATGCCTCAGGTCTGCGCGGGGCTTATGGGAGCTCGTGTCGCGAAAGGGCCGCAAAGCGGCCCCAGCCGGTTCAAGCCTCCTGCAACGCCCGCGGCCGTGCACTGCGCTGCTCTGCCTCGGTGTCTGGTGCCTGCTGCAACTGGAAGTCGAACTTCAGCTCGGCATAACGCCCCGCCACCCCGCGTGCACCGTCTTCGCGGAACACCACCTCGCCCACCAGCCCGTCACGCGTGGCGTAGGCAAAGTCATCCCACAGGTACTTGTCGCCAGACAGGTTGATCTGCGTAGTCAGGTGCCGATGCCCCGGCGCGGAGATGAAGAAGTGCACATGCGCCGGGCGCTGGCCATGCCGGCCGAGCAGGTCCAGGCATTCCTGGGTCGGTCCCTGCGGGTCGCAGCCGTAGCCCGAGGGCACGATCGAACGTGCGCGGTAGAAACCCTCGGCATCGGTAACGATGCGCCGACGCAGGTTGTACTCGGACTGGCTCTGGTCAAAGAACGAGTAGGTGCCACGGGTATTGGCATGCCACAGGTCAACCGTCGCCCCGGCCAACGGCTTGCCGTCGGGCCCGCGCACCTGCCCCTCAAGGAACATCACCGTCGCGACGCCCTCCTCGCTGGCGTCATCCATCCGCACCTGACCCTCAGCAAGCGGCGCCCCGGCCACGTAAAGCGGGCCTTCGATGGTCCTTGGGGTACCGCCAGTCAGGCCGACTTCGGCGTCCTTGGCGTCCTGCAGCAGGTCGAGGAAATGCTCGATACCCAGCCCCGCCACCAGCAACCCGGCCTCACCGCGTCCGCCCAGGCGGTTGAGGTAGTCGACGGCATGCCAGAACTCGTCTTCGCTGATGTCCAGGTCTTCGATCAGCTTGGCGGTATCTTGCAGCACGCGCTGGACGATGCGTTTGAGGCGCGGACTGCCCTCGTCATTGCCGAACCCTGCGGCTTGTTCGAAGAACGCTTGAATGTCGGCAGTCTGGGAAATCTTCACGGTCATGATTGCGTACCTCTATTGTTCTTGTGCGAGTCGATGGTGATCAGCGGTCGTCGCTATGCACCGACGAGGGATGGCGGCACAGGCCGGCCACTTCGATGTCCATGTAGGGGAACAGCGGCAGTTGCATCAGGGTGTCGTGCAGCGCCTCGACACTGGGCACGTCGAACACGCTGTAGTTGGCGTAGTGCCCGGCGATGCGCCACAGGTGCCGCCAAGTGCCGTCGCGTTGCAGGCGCTGGGCCAGTTCCTTCTCGTCGGCCTTGAGCTGGGTGGCCTTGGCCGGGTCCATGTCGGCCGGCAGTTTCACGGTCATCTTCACGTGGAACAGCATGGTGTCTCTCCTGTGCGTTGAGTCGGTTTCAGCGGCGGGCGAAACGCGCCAGGCGCGTCTCGTCGAGGGTCAGGCCCAGCCCCGGAGTGCGCGGCACATGCAGCTGGAAGTCGTGGTAACGCGGGGCCTCGGTGACGATCTCCTCGGTCAGCAGCAGCGGGCCGAACAGCTCGGTGCCCCAGGTCAGTTGGCGCAGGGTCAAGAACGCATGGGCCGAAGCCAGGGTGCCGATCGCGCCTTCGAGCATGGTTCCGCCGTACAGGGCGATGCCGGCGGCTTCGGCGATTTGCGCGGTGCGCAGCACGGCACGCGGGCCGCCGTTCTTGGCGATCTTCAGGGCAAAGATGCTGGCGGCGCCGTCGGCGGCCAGGCTGAAGGCATCCTCGACGCTCTCGATCGACTCATCGGCCATGATCGGCGCCGGGCTGCGTTGGTTGAGGCGCACTTGCCCGCTGCGGTTGATCCGCGAGATCGGCTGCTCGATCAGGTCGATGCCGTTGTCGCCCAGCACCTGGCAGGCACGCAGGGCCTGCGACTCGTCCCAATACTGGTTGACGTCGACGCGCACGCTGGCGCGGTCGCCCAGCTCACGCTTGATGGCTATTACGTGCGTGAGGTCCTGCTCCAGCGGATTGGCGCCGATTTTCAGCTTGAACAGCCGATGACGACGGATTTCCAGCATGTGCTCGGCCTCGGCGATATCGCGTGCGGTGTCGCCGCTGGCCAGGGTCCAGGCGACGTCGAGGCTGTCGCGCACCCGGCCGCCGAGCAGTTCGCTGACCGCCAGGCCCAGGCGCTTGCCCTGGGCGTCGAGCAGTGCGCTCTCGATGCCGGACTTGGCAAAGGTGTTGCCCTTGGCCAGTTTGTCCAGCTTGAGCATGGCAGCGTTGATGTTGTCGGCCGCCATGCCGATCAGCGCCGGCGCCAGGTGCGCATCGATGTTGGCCTTGATCCCTTCCGGGCTCTCGTAGCCGTACGCCAGGCCACCGATGGTGGTGGCCTCGCCGATGCCCTCGACGCCGTCGCTGCAGCGCAAGCGCAGCACCACCAGGGTCTGCTGTTGCATCGTGTGCATCGCCAGCTTGTGCGGGCGGATGGTCGGCAGGTCGACGATGATCGCCTCCAACCGTTCGATAAGTGGGCTTGTCATGCAAGGGCTCCAGTTGCGTCAGTCGAAAGAGTCAGGCCTGTGCCGCCGTGGTCAGACCGTGCCGCCGGCTGCTCAGCAGGTGCACGGCCATGGCCAGCGCAGCAACGGCGCCGGGGATGGCAAAGGCGATGAAATTGAGTTGCAGCGGCAGGTTGATGCCCATCAGCGCACCGCCCAGCAACGGGCCGACGATGGCGCCATTGCGGCCAATCCCCGAGGCCCAGCCGAGGCCGGTGGAGCGCACCGACAGGCCGTACAGCTGGGCTGCGCCGGCATAGAGCAGGATCTGCGTGCCGATGGTGGTGGCCCCGGCAATGAAAATCAGCAGGTACAACACCGGCATCGGACTGTTCACCCCGAGCAGGCTGATCGACACCGCCGCGGCGATGAAAAAGGCGACCTTGACCTTGACCAGGTTGTAACGATCACCCAGCCAGCCGCCGAGAATTGCCCCGGCCATGCCGCCAAAATTCAGCGCCAACAGGAACGACAGGCTCGAACCCAGGCTGTAGCCGGCGTTGGCCATCAGTTTTGGCAGCCACGAGCTCAGCGCGTAGACCATCAACAAGCAGCAGAAAAACGCCAGCCACAGCGCCAGCGTGCGGACCGCCAGGCCATCGCGGAACAGCTCCAGCACCGAGGCGCCTTTGCCTTTGCGATCACTCGCCTGGAGCACGTCATCCGCCTGCACATCGCACGTTGGGTCCAGGCGCTTGAGCAACGTGCGCGCTTCCTCGGTACGCCCCTGGCGCACCAGGAAGCCGATCGATTCAGGCAGGTAATAGAGGATCACCGGCAACAGCAGCAGCGGCAGTGCGGCGGCAAAGAACATCGACTCCCAGCCGAAGCGCGGCAGCAGGAAGATACCCACCCCGGCCGAGAGCATGCCGCCCAGCGAGTAACCGCTGAACATGATCGCTACCAGCGTGCTACGCAGGCGCTTGGGTGCGTACTCGTTCATCAATGCCACGGCATTGGGCATCAGCCCACCGCAGCCGAGCCCGGCAATGAACCGATAGATACCGAACTCACTCGGCGTGCTGGCGAAGCCATTGAGAATGGTTGCGCCGGAAAACAGTGCGAAACAGATGGCGATGCCCTTCTTGCGCCCGATGCGGTCGGCCAGACTGCCGAACACCAGGGCGCCGAACATCATGCCGAACAGCGCATAGCTGCCCAGCGCGCCGGCTTGCAGGGGCGTCAGGCCCCATTCCTTCATGATCACCGGCAAGACCACGCCGTAGATGAACAGGTCGTAGCCGTCGAACACCAGCAGCAGGCCACACCAGGCCATGACCATCCAGTGGAACGATGAGAATCGGGCGTTATCGATGATCGGGTGAACGTCGAGGGTTCGCATGGCATCTGTCTCTGTTGTTTTTGTTGTGAGAGGTAACGCTTGCCGGGGCAGCCTTCAGCCGAGGTCGCCGCCGCCTACTGGCAGGGTTACGCCGGTGATGTAAGAGGCCTCGTCGGAGGCCAGGAAGAGGATCGCGGCCACTTGTTCGTCAATGCTGCCGTAGCGTTTCATCAGGCTGCTGTCGAGGGTCTGGTCGACGATCTGCTGGTACCAGGCTTTTTCTACTGGGCTCTGTTCATCCTGGTTACGCGCGATACGCCGCGGTGGCGCTTCGGTGCCGCCTGGAGCGGTGGCGTTGACCCGGATACCGCGCCCTGCGGTTTCGAAGGCAAGGCACGCGGTGAGCGCGTTGACTCCACCCTTGGCGGCGCCGTACGGCACGCGGTTGACCCCACGCGTGGCGATTGAAGAAACGTTGACGATGGCGCCGGCACCGCGCTCGAGCATGTACGGCAGCGCGGCGTGGCAGCACCACAGGGTCGGGAACAGCGAACGGCGTACTTCGGCTTCGATCTGCTCGACCTGGTAGTGCTCGAAGGGCTTGGCCCAGATGGTGCCGCCGACGTTGTTGACGAGGATGTCGAGGCGACCGAACGTCTCTACCGCACTGGCCATGACCCGTGCGCATTCGCTGTGTTGTTCGAGGTCGGCGATGAGGGTCAGCACGCCCTCCCCGGCCAGTTCATGGACCAGCTCGGAGCGGTCCACCGCCACCACCATCGCGCCCTCGGCCTTGAGCCGGAAGCACACGCCACGGCCGATGCCTTGCGCGGCGCCGGTGACCAGGGCGACCTTGCCTTGGAATCTGTTGCTCATACTCATCTCTCCGATAGCCCACCGCCCCTGTAGGAGCGGGCTTGCCCCGCGAAAGCGATGGCCCTGACAACGCGGCTGATCCCTGCTGACGCATTCGCGGGTCAAGCCCGCTCCTACAAGGTCCTGCGATGACCAAGCCACAGCATTCGAAAGTAAAAAGAGGCCACCCCCACCCGCACGATGCGGGCAGCCCCAGAGAAAACTCAGGCCGCAGCTGCGAACTTCTCGTAGTAGAAGTTGGCCGGGGTGATCCCCTGCTCGCGGATGTACAGGCTGACCGCCTCGACCATCGGCGGCGGCCCGCACAGGTACACGTCGACGTCACCGTGGTTGAGGTGGCGCGGTTCGATGTGCTGGGTCACGTAGCCCTTCTGCGGGTACTGGCTGTCCGGGTTGGCCACGCAGGCGCTGTAGGTGAAGTGGGGAATACGCGCCGCCAGTGCCTGCAGGCGGTCCAACTCGACCAGGTCGAAGTCGTTGGTGACCCCGTAGATCAGGTGCAGCGGGTGCTCGCTACCGGCATCGGCGATCTTCTCCAGCATTGCCGTGAACGGCGCCAACCCGGTACCCCCAGCCAGCAGCAGCAATGGCCGCTGGATCGGCCGCAGGTAAAAGCTGCCCAGCGGACCGGCCAGGCTCATGCTGTCGCCGGCTTTGGCCAGGCTGGTCAAAAAGCTGCTCATCAGCCCGCCCGGCACGTTGCGGATCAGGAAGCTGACCTCGCCATCCTTGGCCAGCGAGCTGAACGAATAGGCGCGCGTCTGTTCGCTGCCGGGCACCTTGAGGTTGACGTACTGGCCCGGCAAAAACGCCAAACTGCTCAACGATTCGCCCTTGATCGACAGGGCGATGGTGCTTTCAGACAGTTGCCGAACATCGCTGATGGCCGCCTCGAAGCTGGCCTGTTCGGTCTTGCACAATTGTGACGAGGCCGGGATGCGTACCACGCAGTCGGACTCGGCGCGCATCTGGCAGGTCAGCACGTAACCCTGGGCGATTTCCTCTTCGCTCAAGGCATCCTCGATGAAGTTGTCGCCCAGGTCGTAACGCCCGGCCTCGGCCTTGCATTTGCAGGTGCCGCAGGCGCCGTCACGGCAGTCCAGCGGGATATTGATACCCTGCCGGTAGGCGGCGTCGGCAACGGTTTCGTGGCCATCGGCCTGGATGAAGCGGGTCACCCCGTCTTCGAAATTGAGTGCGATCTGGAAGCTCATGTTGCACCTCGCAGGCGAGCCCGGCCGCGGCGCGCCTGGGGGCACACCGAACGGCGCTCGCCGTGACCTGTGGTCAGATGTGGTAGATGTCGATGACCTGGCGAACGTAATCGTTCTTCAGCACCACTTTCTTGGCCCTGATCAGCGGCTGCTCGCCGCGCAAATCGAGGGTGTAGAAACTGCTGCCGAAGTAACTGTCGGTGGTCTTGTAGCGAAAGCTCAGGGTGTGCCAGTTGAAGCGCACCAGGCAGTGGCCATCGCCTTGTTCGACGATCTCGATATTGCTGATGTTGTGGGAGGTACGGGTGTCTGGCACGGTGGCGCTGGAGCGCTCGGTCTTGATCCGGAACACACGGTCTTCCAGCCCACCGCGGTTGCCGTACCAAATCAGCGAGATCTCGCTCTGCGGGTCTTCGGTAAGCTGGTCATTGTCGTCCCAGGACGGCATCCAGAACGTGGCATCGGCGGCGTACAGTTCCAGCCACTGATCCCATTCAGCGTCGTCCAGGTAGCGTGCCTCGCGGTAGAGGAAGTCGCGTACGGTGGCATAGAGATCGCTCATCGCACGGCCTCCACAGGGATCAACTGCGGCTCATCGGCCAGCGCCTTGAGCATGGTTTCCTGCCAGTACTTGTGCTGCAGGACGAACAGCCCTTCGTCTTCGGTGCGCACACCAGACAAGAGCGGCTCCAGCTGGATTTCCCGGGCCGCCTCGTCGGCACCCTCGACCCAGTGCTGGGCACCGCGCGACATGTCGTTCCAGCCGGTGCCGCCGCCGTAGCCGGTCTGGCACGAGCGGAACTCCTCGAGGTCGTCCGGGGTGGCCATGCCGCTGACATTGAAGAAGTCTTCGTACTGGCGAATGCGCTTGGCGCGGGCATCGCTGCTCTCGCCCTTGGGCGCGATGCAGTAGATGGTGATTTCGGTCTTGTTCACCGAGATCGGCCGGGCGATACGGATCTGCGAACTGAACTGGTCCATCAGGTAGACGTTCGGGTACAGGCACAGGTTGCGCGAGTTCTCGATCATCCAGTCGGCGCGGGCCTGGCCGAAATCGGCGGCCAGCTGCTCGCGGCGCTCGTAGGCAGGCCGATCTTCAGGGTTGGCCCAGCGGGTCCAGAGCAGCAGGTGACCATGATCGAACGAATAGAAACCACCGCCCTGCTTGGCCCACGCGCCAGCGCTCATGGTCTTGATCTCGTCGCCACTTTCCCGCTGCTTGCGCTGGTTCTGGGTGGCGGCGTAATTCCAGTGCACGGAGCTGACGTGATAGCCGTCGGCGCCGTTCTCGGCGGTGAGTTTCCAGTTGCCTTCGTAGATGTAGGAGCTGGAGCCGCGCAGCACTTCCAGGCCTTGCGGCGACTGGTCGACGATCATGTCGATGATCTTCGCCGACTCGCCGAGGTGCTCGACCAGCGGTTTGACGTCGGCGTTGAGGCTACCGAAGAGGAAGCCGCGGTAGGACTCGAAACGCGCGACCTTGGTCAGGTCATGCGAGCCATCGCAGTTGAAGCTGTCGGGGTAGCCGGCGTTGCTCGGGTCTTTGACCTTGAGCAGCTTGCCGCTGTTGTTGAAGGTCCAGCCGTGGAACGGGCAGGTGTAGCTGGAACGGTTGCCGCGCTTGTGCCGGCAGAGCATCGCCCCGCGATGGCTGCAGGCATTGAGGAAGGCGTTGAGCTGGCCGTCCTTGTTGCGTGCAATGAAGACCGGCTGACGGCCCATGGTCAGCGACAGGAAGTCGTTGTTTTCGGGAATCTGGCTTTCGTGGGCCAGGTAGATCCAGTTGCCTTCGAAGATGTGTTTCATTTCGAGGTCGAACAGGCGCGGGTCAGTGAACATTTCCCGCTTGCAGCGGTAGACGCCGGATTCCCGGTCGTCCTCGAGCATGGCATTGAGGTAGTCGAATCCCAGGGACATGGCCAGGGTCTCCAATTGTTATTGTTCAGGCCAGGTCAGGTTATGTGGCGGGGGTGTGACGGGATATCCGGATCGTGCAGAGTGCTATCCGTTTTGTGCAGGGCGCGCACATGGCTGAGGGTGATGCATGGCACCGGCTGCGCCGGTGTTCGCGGGGCAAGCCCGCTCCTACAGGGTTTTCGCCCCCGCTGTAGGAGCGGGCTTGCCCCGCGAAGAGGCCGGCACAGGCAATCCAGTCAATGACGGCGCTTGAACGTCTCGGAAGGCAACTCACCAAACTGTTGGCGATAGCTGTCGGCAAACCGCCCCAGGTGCATGAAGCCATAATCCATGGCCAGCTCGGTCACGCTGCGTACCGAACAACTCGGATCCAGCAAACACGCATGCACCCGCTCCAGCTTGCGCTGGCGCACGTACTGCTTGGGCGTGGTGCCCAGTTGCCGATCAAACAAGGCATAGAACGAGCGCACACTCATGCAAGCCTGCTCTGCCAGCGTCTCGGCCGGCAGCTCCAGCTTCAGGTTGCGCTCGATATAGTCGAGGATCCGCTCAAGGCTGGCCCCGGGGGCGCCGAGGCTCTCACGACGGACATTGGTGCTCATCAGGGTCAACAGCTTGCTCGCAACGATCTGGCTGTAATGCCCCTGTACGCGGGGTAACGAATCACTCACCTCTGCTTCATGGCAGACCATCGCCAGCAGGTTGACGAAGCCATCGAGCTCCTCCAGCCGGTAATGGTTGCGCAAAAAGCGCACACCGCCACTGGGGCGGTACCAACGCTGCTCATCGCAGATGGAATCGAGCAGCAGTGTCGGCACCTTGAGAATGAATTTTTCGCAGTCTTGCGAGTAGGTCAGGTCGACCGGATCATCCGGGTTGATCAGCAGCAACTCGCCCGGCACCAGATGGTGCTCGCGCTGCGGCCCGCGCCACAGGCAGTTGCCATTGAGCAGGACTTGCAGGTGGTAGATGCTCTCCAGCGCCGGCGAAGTGACGCGCACGCTCCCGCCGTAGCTGATCCGGCACAGGTCCAGTTCGGCAAACTTGCGGTGGCTGAGGCTGGCCTGGGGATGGGTGGTGCGCGACAGACCGATGCAGTGCTGGCCGACATGCCGATTGACGTACTCAGAGACGGCATAAGGATCAGCATGGTGAAAAATGCTGCTGCGCTCGCTCAACAGGCGGCTTTCCATAGGCAACACACTCGGCTTGTTATTGTTCTGGGCGCCGCTTCCTACTGAGCACTAGGCCCGTGGTTGCGGTCGTTCACGGTCATTCTAAGGCGGCCGGTTGGCCAATACAGGGGCAGGTGACAACCGGTGGGTTGGCTACACACTAAGCAAAAGGCGGGGGTTGAGCAATCAGACCTAAGTAAAGCGCGGGCGGATAGCGGACATCAGCAGCGTGGCGGTTGTGCGATTAACGAACACCCCCTTTAGGAAATGCGCCCCGGCAGGTCTCTGCCGCCCTGGCGCTCAGTGCATTGCCAGCTCCTGACGCGCCGCCCAGCCCTGGCTGCGTGCGCGGAACTGCCGCGGCGCGACGGCAAACAACTCGCGAAAACGCCGGTAGAAATGGGGAAAACTGACAAACCCGCTGGCTACCGCCACCTCTGTCAGCGACTTGCTGGTGTGCTGCAGCAACTGCCGCGCATGAGTCAGGCGCAGCTCCAGGTAATACCGCGGTGGCGTTGCCTGCACATGGCGACGGAACAGGCGTTCCAGATGACGCCGCGACAAGCCGGCATGCACGGCAATCTCATCGATACCAATCGGATCTTCGATATTGGCGTGCATCAGTTCCAGCGCCAGGCGTACCGCGCGCGGCAAGCTCGGATCGATGTCCGGCGCGGCCACCGGCAGACCACTCAAGACCCGCGAGCGGTCGCAGGCCAGCATCTGCTCGACAGCGCGGCGCAAGCCTTCGCCACCACTGTGCTCGAGTAGGCCAAGCATCATGTCCAGGGCGCTGCTGGCCCCTGCGCAGGTCATCCGCCGACGGTCCAGTACGTACGCCTGGCGGCTGACCCGCACCTGCGCAAACAGCTCGGTCATCATGGCCCGGCCATCGGGGTGAAACGCGCACTCATGGTCATTGAGCAAGCCGGCCTCGGCCAGGAAGTAGGCGCCGTTCCACAGGCCGCCGAGCAACGCCCCGTGTTGGTCGGCGTGACGTAGCCTGGCGCGCAACAGCGGGCTGCTGTCCAGGCGCACGCGAAATCCGCCGCACACCAGCAGTACATCCAGCCCTTGCCCCTCCAGCTCGGCGAGCGGGGTATTGACCGGCAAGGCGATGCCCAGGTCGCTCATCACCTGGGCGCCCTCGCCCACCACCTGAATCTGGAACAGCGGCGTCGCACTCATCAGGTTGGCCGTCACCAAGGTGTCCATGGCGGCGGTGAAGGCCATCATGGAAAAGTGCTCGCGCAAAACAAACGCCACCCGCCGACAGGGCATCGCCAGCGGGGTGCGTCCTTTGGGGTCGAGGTGGGCCAGGTTGGTGTTCTTCAGCACGCTTTGAAAATGACTCATTGGCTCAACTCACCGGCAGCCAGAGCCCCGGCAGCGCCGGGGCGGGTAGGAGAGAAAGGCTTACTTGCTCGCTTGCGTCGCAGCGGCGCGGGACGCCTTCAGCCACTCGTCGAACTGCTGGCGATGCGCAGCAACCCATTCCTTGGCGTGCCGCTTGATATCGGCAGGCTTCTTCTCACCTTGTTGCATCTTGAGGTTCTGCGCGCTCTCGTCGGCCGTGGTGATCTGCATCAGCGAGAGGAACTTGGTGGCCGCCGGGTTTTCCTCGGCGAACTCTTTGTTCAGCACCGCCTCGACCTTGTCCACGGCAAAGCCGAGGTTCTTGCCCTTGTACATCGTGTCGACGTTATCGTTGCCGTCAGGCAGGTCGGTCTTGGGTACTTCCAGCCAGACCACATCCTTGTCTTCGACCAGTACCGTGGAGATCCACTGCGGTACCCAGGTGAAGTACAAGATCGGCTTGCCTTCCTTGTAACGGGTGATGGTGTCGGCCATCAGCGCAAAGTACGAGCCCTGGTCAACGTGCACGGTCTTGTCCAGGTCATAGGCTTTGATGTGGTGGGCGATGACCAGCTCGCAGCCCCAGCCGGGGTTGCATCCGGTCAGGTTGGCCTTGCCGTCGCCGTCGGTGTCGAACAGCTTGGCGATCTCGGGCTTTTGCAGGTCGGTGATGTACTTGATGTTGTGGGCTTCGGCGGTCTTCTTGTCGATCAGGTAGCCCTGCAGCACGCCGGGCATGATGTCGCCGGCCTTGACCATCACATCATCACCGCCCGCTTGCTGGTAGAACTTGTCGTGCAGCTTGTCCCACAAATGCACGGTGAAGTCGGCGTCGCCGTTGGCCAGGGCCACCATCATCACCCCGTACTCGGTCTCTTTCGGCTCCTGGACCTTGTAGCCCAGCTCGCTCAGGCCCTCCATGGCGACTTCACCGCGGAAGCGTTCCTCGGCGATGGACGGGAAGATCGGCGTCACCTTGACGCCCTCGCCGGGCTTGTCGGCGGACGCGTTGGCGCACATCGCGGCGGCGACCAGGGTCAGCGCGGTGGCACAGTGCAGGATGCTGCGGGAGAACGGGAATTCGGACATCGTCGCGTACCTTCTTCTGGTTTTTATGTTCAAGTGCGGCAGTTTCAATGTGTCAGGTTCAGGCAGTCTTGCGCCGCCCTGCTTGCCCTGCGCCGAACAGGCGCAGAATCCCGCCAACCGGGCCGGTGTGATACCAGCGCACGCTCGGATCAGCGTTGGTCCGCGCGCCCATGGCCTGGGTCAGGCGGTCGAGGAAGATCGCCAGCAACACCAGGCCCATGCCGCCAACCGTGGCCAAGCCCATGTCCAGCCGACCAATGCCACGCAGGACCATCTGGCCGAGGCCGCCCACCGAGATCATTGAGGCGATGACCACCATCGACAGCGACAGCATCAGGGTCTGGTTGAGGCCGGCCATGATGGTCGAGGTGGCCAGCGGCAACTGCACGCGGGTAAGCATCTGCCCTGGGGTGCAACCAAAGGCCCGTGCGGCTTCGATCTTGTCTTCCGGCACCTGACGGATACCCAAGTTGGTCAGGCGCACCAGGGGCGGCAAGGCGAAGACGATGGTTACCAAAACGCCGGGCACGTTACCGATGCCGAACAGCATTACCACCGGCACCAGGTAGACGAAGGCCGGCAGGGTCTGCATGGCGTCGAGTACCGGCCGCACCACCTGCTCAAGGCGATTGCTGCGGGCGCAGGCGATTCCCAGCGGTATGCCGATCACCGCGCAGAAGAACACCGAGGTCAGTACCAGGGCCAGGGTAGTCATCGACTCTGACCAGACGCCGATCAGGCCGAGCAGGGTCAGGGTGACGAAGCACAGGACCGCCATGCGTTTGCCAGCCAGCTGCCAGCCCAGCAACGACGACAAGATGATGCCAATGCTCGGCGGGATGCTCTGCAGAATGAACTCGATGCCATTGAGCACCTGGTCGATCGGCCAGCGAATGGCGCGGAACACATCACGGAAGTTATGCACCAGAAAATTGAGGGTGGCTTCCACCCACTCACCCAGCGGAATGGTGGCGGACTGGAACGGGTCGAGAAGACTGAATTCGGACATCGTGGCTTACCTCGGCAAGGGGCGCGCGGACGCTTAGTGGCGGCTCAGGGTCTGCAGCAGCTGGTTCTTCGACACGGTGCCCTTGAATGCACCGTCACGGTCGAGCACCGGCACCGGGTACGGCAGCGTGGCGGCGATGTCCAGCACGTCGTGCAAAGGAGTGTCGACATACACCGGCTGGCGTTCATGCAGGCTGTAGCGCTCAGGTGCAGCGACGCCGTCGGCATCGGTGTCGACCACGCCAAGCAGTTGCCCGCGCTCGTCGACCAGGTAGCCAAATGGCACACCGGCGCTGAAGCTGGGTGCCTTGCCGTTGACCCGGCAAACCACGTGCGGATCGAACTGCGCCACATCGCCGGCCTTGAGTACCCGCGAGCTGTCGAACGCCTTGAAGAACGTGCGCACGTAGTCGTTGGCCGGCTGGTTGATCAGCTCTTGCGGGGTGCCGATCTGCACCACGCGGCCACCTTCCATGATCGCGATGCGATGGCCGATGCGAATGGCTTCTTCGATATCGTGGGAAATAAAGATGATGGTGCGTTGCTGCTCGGCCTGCAGGCGGATCAACTCGCCCTGCATTTCGCTGCGAATCAGCGGGTCGAGGGCGGAAAACGCTTCGTCCATCAACAGGATGGTCGGGTCGTTGGCCAGCGCCCGGGCCAGGCCGACCCGTTGCTGCATGCCGCCAGAAAGCTGGTGAGGATAGCTGTGTTCATGGCCGGCGAGGCCAACCTGGCTGAGGGCTTCACACGCCCTGCGGTTGCGCTCCTGCTCGGCAACCCCGGCGATCTCCAGGCCGAATGCGGTGTTCTGCAGCACGCTCATGTGCGGCATCAGGGCGAACGACTGGAACACCATGCCCATTTCCTTGCGGCGCACGTCGAGCAGTTCTTTGTCGGACAGGCCGGTGATTTCGCGGCCGTTGAGGTGGATGCTGCCTGAGGTGGGCTCGATCAGCCGGTTGAACAAGCGCACCATGGTCGACTTGCCCGACCCGGAGAGGCCCATGATGACGAAGATCTCGCCGCGTTTGACGGAAAAGCTGGCATCGAACACGCCCACGACGTGGCCGGTCTTGCTGAAGATCTCATTCTTGTCGGCGCCCTTGCGGAGCATCTCCATGGCCAGGTCCGGATTGGGACCAAATACCTTGAAGATGTTTTTTACCGAGAGAATTTCATCGGCGTGGCTCATACGACCCTCTTTATTATCTTTATAACCAATTTCAAACTTCGCACCGGCCCGCCTTGATGGCGATGAGGACAGTGCGAGTACGCTTGGCAGTCGTTCAAATCCGAACGTGGAGTCAACCCGGCGCGCAGAAAAACCTGCTCTAAAAATTATTCGACATCGATGTCTCAATGCCGGGCCGTTGCATCAACGTTAGGCCTCAGCGGGTGCAGGGTCCAACGACATTTGTGCGGCGCAAAGCATTACTCAGGGTTATCGATCGACGAGCCGGCCGCCACCCGTTGAGGCGGTCGCCAGTGGCAGCACATAACGGCAGATCATGGGTTTCAGCCCTTACTTCACTGAAACTGTAGGGGTTGACCTGAAACGCTACGACACAGACACAGCTTGTAATCATCCTGGCCCGCCATTCGGAATTTTTCTGACAATGCCATCGTTGCTTCTGCTAAAACGCCACCTATGCCAATTCCTGTCCTGATTCACCTCAAGCGCCGCTGGCTCACCTGGCTGTGCATGACCGTGCTGCTGATCGGCCTGCCCACCGGCTGCAGCGTGCTGCAGCACAAAGAGCGCGAACTGGTGTTCCGCATCGAGCCCGGCAATGCCAGCTGGTTCCACGGCCTGCCGGCTGGGGTGCAGGAGCTCGACCTGCGCCCGCGCAGCTTTACCGACAACCAGAGCCTGCACGCCTGGTGGTGGCCGGCAAAACGTGCTGACGCTCCGGCCATCCTGTATCTGCATGGAGTACGCTGGAACCTGACCGGGCAGCTGTTTCGCATTGAGCAACTGCACGCCATGGGCTATTCGGTGCTGGCCGTGGACTACCGCGGGTTCGGCCAGAGCCGCGGCGAACTGCCGTCGGAGGCAACCGTCTACGAAGACGCGCGGATTGCCTGGGAGCGGTTCGCCCAGTTGCAGCCAGACCCCGCCAAACGGCTGATCTTCGGCCACTCACTGGGCGGTGCGGTGGCGGTCGACCTGGCTGCCGAACTGGCCCGCCAAGGCCAGCAGGTCGGCGCACCTGCCGCCGCCCGCGGGCTGATCCTGGAGTCGACCTTTACCTCGCTGGGCGATGTCGCCGCGGTGGTGGCCGATACTGCCCTGCCGGTGCGCTGGCTGCTGTCACAGAAATTCGATTCGATCGACAAGATCAAGGACGTCGGCATGCCTGTGCTGCTCGTGCATGGCCAGGACGACCGCTATGTCCCGTCGCGTTTCAGCCAGCAGCTGTTCGAGGCGGCGCAAGAGCCGAAAACCTTGCTGCTGGTGCCTGGGGCAACCCATAACAACAGCATGCGCTTGGCCGGGCAGCGTTACCGCCAGGCGATTCAGGCGCTGCTCTGAGCGCCAAGGGGCGCTACGCTGTCGCGCAGAAAACAATGCCCGTAAATGCGGCGCAGCGGCCCTGGGGATATCACTGAACCGGTAAAAAATTGATAAACAACAAGCTCTGCGCGTAATTCAGGCCAATACGCCGGTATCGCTCATCAAGCATCTGCGCCAGCAGGTCCAGCCGCGCCACGATCTTGCCGAACTCCACGGCAAAACTCAGGTTACTGCCCTCCTCCGAGATTTCGTTGGAAAACAGCAGCAACACACCGTTGGCATCCTGGCGCTGGCTGAGCATCCAGGTGGCTTTCTCGATATTGCGCGCAGCGTTGTTGACGAACAGCGGGTCGATCGCATCGGTCATGTAGAACTCGGTGCGCCCGCCATGGGCGGTGATCATCATGCTGCCGATGGCATAGATGAAGGCCCCGACGCGATCCCCACGAAACTCAGGGCTCAAGGCATAACTCAAGGCCGCCAGATCGCGCCGGTCGCTGAGCTGGGCCAACGGTTGACGCTGCTCGATGGCCAGGCGGATCTGCCGCTCGGCCGTGGCTGCATCCAGGTAGCCGGACTGTTTCCACTGATTGGGATTGCGCAGGTACAACTTGTTCATCAAGCGGTACAGGCTCTGCAGGTTGTCACGCATCGCCAGGCTGGCCATGCGGTCGACGCTGGTCTGGAACAGTTCGCTGGGCTTGCCCTCACCAAACTGATTGACGATATCGCGGCCCTGCTGCTGGGTGCATGCGCACAGGGCGATCAGGGCGCCTGCCAGAAGCAGGCGGGAGCAAGGTCGTAAGGCTGGGGCAAGCATTGGCACCGGGTCTGAGATCAACGACCGGGGCGCCAATCGACCCAGCCTGACCAGACATAGAGCGCCGGAATCGGAAAAAGTGCGATGCCGACGCCCAATCGGCCTTACATGGCGTGACGCAGCCGCTCCACCATCTGCGCATGCAACGCCGGATCACCGCACGCCACCACACAGCCACCCTGTTGCGCCGAGCTACCATCCCAGGCAGTGATCACCCCACCCGCGCCCTCAATGATCGGCATCAACGCCTGCACGTCATAGGGCTGCAGGCTCGCCTCGACGATCACATCGACAAAGCCGGACGCCAGCATGCAATAGGCATAGCAGTCGCCGCCATAACGCATCAGTCGGGCTTCGCCGGCCACCGTTTCGAACGCAGCCTTGCGTTCGGCCGTGTCGAACATGTCCGGCGTGGTGCACATCAAGGTCGCCGAGGCCAGGTCGGCGCACGCGCGGGTCTTCAATGGCGCGTCACCCAACCAGGCGCCTTGCGGCGTGCCGACGAAACGCTCGCCGGTAAACGGCTGGTTCATCACCCCAACGACCGGCCGCTGACCGTCATTGAGGGCGATCAAGGTGCCCCACAGGGGCAGCCCGGTAATGAACGCGCGGGTGCCGTCAATCGGATCAAGCACCCAGGTCAGCGGGCTGCTGCCAATGGCCACGCCCTGTTCCTCACCGAGAATACCGTGCTCGGGGTAGCGCGCTTCGATCAACCCACGCATGGCGTCTTCTGCGGCCTTGTCGGCCACGGTCACCGGGTCGTAGAGCCGGCCACCCTTGTCCTCGACATCCAGGCTGGCGCGAAAATACGGTTTGATCGCCACCGCGGCGGCATCGGCCAATTGTTCAGCGAATACACGGAATTCGCTGATCTGTTCAGCGCTCAGGGACATGGCAGCAGGCCTCTTGGAGTGATGGGGCAGGCATCATACCCGAGCGCATCAGTGGATGGCGTCGAGAACACCCTTCGCGCAAAGGCCACTATAATGCCACTATCAGGACTTCATTTAACCGTCATCCAATCGTTGTACTAGGATACCAAGCACTCCCGCCGCGTTTGCTGCAGTCCAGGATCGCGACCTGCACCCTGGCGGGATATCAGCACTTCTGCCTCATGGACGACACGATGAATTCACACTTGCTCTACCCGCAAATCGGCAAAGTCATTGCCAGCACTGGCAGCCGCCAGTTCCCACGCATGCTACACGAGCTGATCCATGCTCACCTGAACATCGACGCTCTACAGATTCGCCAACTGCACGATGAGCCCACGACCTGCGATGCCACGTCGAGCTTGCTCAGCGAGACGGTGTTCTCTTCGCAAGAGCGGGCCGACGAGGATTTTCGCGACCCCTCCCGGCAGCATCTGATCCGCCGCAAAGACAACTCCCGCTACGCGATTCATGTGCTGCGTGCTGATTCGGCGTACGGCTTTTCGGCGCTGGAGCGCAGCCGCCTGGAAGATATCTCGCCCTTGTTGCTGCCCATGCTCGAGAAGCACATCAATGCCCTGCAACCCATTAGCCCTGAGCAACAAGCGCCGCAGAGCCTGGAGCAACGCTTTGTCGAGCGCCTGGCCCAATTGGGGCTGAGCCTCTCTCAGCGGGAACGTGAGGTCTGCCTGGGGCTGCTGGCCGGCCACACTGCGCCGGAGCTGTCGCAGCGCCTGGCGCTCAAGGCCAACACGGTGGAGAGCTATTTGCGCCGGGCGGCGATCAAGCTGGGCATCAGTGGCCGGCATTCTTTGATGCGCTGGATGTACGGCGAAGGCTGAAACCTTGTAGGAGCGGCCTTGCCGGGGCGCCGGACCGGTCGGAAAGGGCTGCAGAGCAGCCCCGGCAAACTCAAGCCAGACCCCATTTGAAGCCTCAATCCCGCGCCAACGCCTCGATCGGGTCCAGGCGCGCCGCATTCCTCGCCGGTACAAAGCCGAACAGCACGCCAATCAACGTCGAACAGGCAAACGCCATCACGATCGATCCTGGCGAAAAGACCATCTCCCACTGTTTGACGAACACCGCAAACAGATAACCGATCCCGTACGACAAGCCGATCCCGATCACGCCACCGATCAGGCAGACCATTACCGCCTCGACCAGAAACTGCTGGCGGATATCCGACTGGCGCGCCCCCACCGCCATGCGGATACCAATCTCGCGGGTCCGCTCGGTGACCGACACCAGCATGATGTTCATCACGCCGATACCGCCCACGACCAGCGAGATCACCGCAATCAGCGACAGCAACAGGGTCAGCGAGCGGCTGGTCTTTTGCACGGTCTGCATGATGCTGTCGAGGTTGTTGGTGAAGAAGTCCTTGCTGCCATGCCGCTGCAGCATCAACTTGTTGACCTCTTCTTCAACCCGTTTGCTCGGCATGCCGTCCTTGATGCGCACACTGATGCTGTCCAGGTGACGCTGGCCGAGCACACGCCCGGCGGCAGTCTCGTACGGTACCCAGACATTCAGGGTGCTGCTGGCAACGAACAGGTTCTTGTTCTCGGCGGTTACGCCGATCACCGTGCACGGCAGGTTGCCGACCAGGATCACCTGCCCCAGCGGATCGGCGCTGCCGAACAGGCGCTTGCGGGTATTGTGGTCGATCACCACCACCTGGGCCTGGCGGCGGGCATCGTCGGCGCTGAACACGATCCCGGCCGACAACGGCAGGTTGCGCACCTGGAAGTAACGTTCGCTGACGCCGTTGAGCTGCACATCGACATCCAGGTTGCGGTAGCGCACCAGCAAGCTGCGGCCAATCACCGGCGTGGCGCTGTCGACGTAGTACAGCTGGTTCAGCGCGGCGACGTCGGCCGGCACCAGGGTTTCGATGGACTTGGCCCGGCTGTCGCCAAAATTGCTCCCCGAAAAGATGTCGATGGTGTTGCTGCCGATCGCTTCGATGTCCTTCAGCACATAGCCCTTGGCGCCTTCACCGATGGCCGAGATGGACACCACCGAGGTAATCCCGATGATGATCCCAAGCATGGTCAGCAAAGTGCGCATACGGTGCGACACCAGCGCGATCCAGGCCATCTTGAATGCCTCGCGGAACAGGCCGAGGCTGGCCACCAGCCGACGCTTGGCGGGCGCTGGCGGCGCCGTTTCGCGAGCAGGCGCGCGGGCAACCTCCGGCACATTGCGCCGGTCGGCGATGATCTGGCCGTCGCTGACCTCGATGATCCGCTGGGCATTGGCGGCGACCTTGGGGTCGTGGGTAACGAGAATCACCGTGTGCCCGGCGCCATGCAACTCGAGGAGAATGTTCATCACCTCCTTGCCACTGGCGGTGTCGAGGGCACCGGTGGGCTCGTCGGCAAGGATCACTTCACCGCCATTCATCAAGGCCCGGCAGATACTCACCCGTTGCTGCTGACCACCCGAGAGCTGGTTGGGCCGGTGCGACAGATGCCCGGCCAGACCCAGCCGCCCGAGCAGGTCACGGGCGCGCTGGTCACGCTGGGCCTGCAGCGTCCCGGCATAGACTGCGGGGATCTCGACGTTGCGCACGGCGTCCAGGTGGGGCAACAGGT
The DNA here is from genome assembly GCF_017875955.1 of Pseudomonas sp. BP8. Taxonomy (GTDB): domain Bacteria; phylum Pseudomonadota; class Gammaproteobacteria; order Pseudomonadales; family Pseudomonadaceae; genus Aquipseudomonas. The sequence goes on from NZ_JAGINK010000001.1 coordinate 3,741,845, forward strand.
GGTAGCGCTGGAAGATGAAGCCAAAGTGATCACGGCGCAGCGCGGCCAAGGCGTCGTCGTCGAGGTCGCGGGTTTCCTGCCCGCTGACCTGATAGCTGCCGGCGCTGGCATGATCCAGGCAACCAAGGATATTCATCAGCGTCGACTTGCCTGACCCCGAAGCGCCGATGATCGCCACCAGTTCACCGCGGTCGATCTGCAGATCGATGTCCTTGAGCGCCAGAAACTCCCGGTCGCCGGCAACAAAACTGCGCCTGACGCCTTGCAAACGCAGCAGCGGTTGGCCGCTGCCGGCAGGCACCGCCAGTTGCGGGTCGAGCTCGACCGTCATGTTCATGCTCACGCCCCCGCCTCGCCCGACACCGGCTCACCGATCACTACCCGGTCACCTTCGGCCAGACCGTCCTTGATCTGTACCTTGACGTTGTTGTTGATCCCGGCCTGAACGTTACGCACCTGAGCGAAGCCCTTGGCGTCCAGCACCCGCACCGCGTAGCTGCCATCGGCGCCACGCGAACCGAGCGCCGCCACTGGCACGGTCAGCACGCCTTGCGCGGTGTCGAGCACGATGCGCACCTGGGCCGTCATGGCGATGCGCAAGCGGTGCTCGGGGTTGGGCACTTCAAACAGGGCGTTGTAGAACACCGCCGTGCTCTGCTTGGCCCCGCCCGCACCGCTCTTGTCGGTGCTTTCGGTGTAGTTCTGCGGTGCAGGCTCAGTGCCGCGCAGCTTGGCGTAGTAGCGCTTGTCTTCGCCAAGGATGGTGAAGTACACCTGTTGCCCCGGGGTGATGTGAATCACGTCGGCCTCGGACACCTGGGCCTTGACCGTCATGGTGTCGAGGTCGGCCAGTTTGAGCAGAACCGGAGCCAGCTGGTTGGCAATCACCGTCTGGCCTTCCTGGGTGACGATGCCCACCACATGGCCGTTGATTGGCGCGCTGATGCGGGTGTAGCCCAGGTTGACCTTGGCCGTGTCGATCTCGACTCTGGCGCTCTGGATCTGTGCGTCGAGCGAGCGCACATTGGCCTGCTGCACCTCGAAGTCGGATTCGGCGCTCTCGAAGTCCTGACGCGAAATCGACTCGTCGGCCTGCAGCTCGCGGTAGCGCTCGTAAACTCGCCTGGCCTGCTTGAGCCTGGCCATCGCCGAACGGCGCTCGGCCTGCAGTTTTTCCTCATCGACTTCGGCCTGACGCAGGGTGTTGCGCAGCACCAGCGGGTCGATCTCGGCCAGCCACTCGCCCTCGCTCACCTTGTCGCCGAGCTTGACCTTGAGCGTCTTCAACTGGCCGGACACCTGGGCACCGACATCTACCTGGCGAATCCCCTCCAGGGTGCCGGTGGCCAGCACCGCGTTTTCGATGTCGCCACGTTCGACCGTGGCGGTGATGTATTGCGGCGCCTTGGCCGGTGCCTGCACGGCGTACAGGGTCACCCCAGCGACGAGGGCCGCAGCGATGCCGAAACCAATCCTGCGAAATGTGCTCTTGTCCATAACCACCTTGATTCCTTGAGAACCGCGAGCCTTGTGCGCACAGCGGCCGATCGCCGCTGTGCGCACAAGGTCATTGCACCACGTTGCCGTGAACCAGTGCCTGGCCGTCATGCCACCAGGCGGCCAGGCTGAACACATCCGGCACCTTGAGGATGCTGAAGTGATTGCCTGGCCCCTGCCACACCGCCAACTGCGGCAGCAGCCGGTGCCAGCCGGCCTGCATGTCGGCCTGTTCGCGTTGATTACCCGCCGCATCCAGGGTCGGATCGGCCACCAATACCAGGCTCGCCGGCCCGCTGTAGCTCAACGTTGGCCGGTAGGCCGTACGCAGGGCGCTGGCGAAGGTGCGGACCACGCCGTCCAGCGCCCGAGGTGTCGAACGTGGTGGCAGCAACCCTATCCGTACCATGGCCGCATGCAACTGGCTCAGCTGCTGCGCGTCGCTGGCGTCGGCAAAGGCCAGCGGCTCGATGCCCAAGGCCTTGCCGGTGGACAGCTGCAAGGCCTCGATCAACCGTTCCAGCGCTTCGGTGAGGGTGTATGGCTTGCCACAGCTACCGCCACCAGGCGCTTCACTGTCGATCAAGGTCAGGGAGCGTACCGCCCGACCCTTGGCCTCGAAGCGCGCCGCCATGGCATGTGCCACCCAGCCACCGAACGAATGGCCGACCAGGTTCAGCGGGCCCGTGGGGTACAGGGCTTCGATCGCCTGCACATGGCACTCCGCCGCGGCCTCCACCGAGCTGTGCGGCACGCCGATGCCGTCCAGCCCACGCGCTTGCAGGCCATACAACGGCCAGTTGGCCCCCAAGGCTTCGGCCAGGCCGATGAAGCTGGTAACGCTGTCGCCCGCACCCGGCACGCAGAACAGTGGCGCATGCCCCGCCTGGCCACTCTGTACGGCCAGCGCCTGGCTCGGCGCCACGCCCGTTGCCGGCGGCGTCGGCTCGGTCAGGGCCTGGGCGATAGCCCGGCCGAGCACCTCGACGTTGGGCGACTGCAGCATGCTCTTGTGATCACCCGGTACCGGCGTACAGCGCAGCTGCGCAGGCGCCAGCACATCAGCCCAGCCCAAGCTCGCGCCGCCATCGGTGATGTGGGGATTGCGCTGTTCGGCGCAGAACAACTGCACCGGCATGCCCAGCGGCGCCACACGGTAATGGGCCAGCGCATGACCATGGGCCAATTGCCGCTCGAAGTAGTGCCGCAGTTGCTCGTCGCTGGCCTCGGCCAGACCGCCGAGCAACTGATGCTGCCGACAGTCGGCCAGCAGTGCGGCAAAGTCCTGCACTTCGGGCCGCAGCACTTCGACCCGGGCCAACTGCTCGCGGCCCTCCTCGCCCTGTGACTGCCAGTAGCTGCTGCAGTGCAGCAACAGTTCGCGTTCAAGCAGATGGCGGCCTTGCCAGCGCGCCTTGCCCTGGTCGCTCAGGCGCGACGTGAAGGTGTCGATCAGGCCGACGAACGTCACTGCCTGGTCAGCACCGAGCAACTGCGCGGCGACTTCAAACGCCAACACCCCACCGAACGACCAGCCGGCCAGGCGATAGGGGCCGTGCGGCTGCACCGCGCGGATTCGTTGCACCAGGCGCGCCGCCAGGCACTCCATGGTGCGCAATTGCGGCTCGCCGAGGCCGACACTGGCCAGGCCATAGATGGGGAAGTCCCCCTCGATGTGCCTGCCAAGCGCAGGGAAGTAGACGTCCAGCCCGCTGAATTCATGCACCAGGAACAGTGCTGGCTGGCTGCCCTGTGCCCTCACGATCACCAGGCCATGGTCATCGCCGGACGCCTCGCGTTGTTCGAGCAATGCCGCCAGTTGGGCGACGCTGGCATGCTGGAACAACTCGGCCAGCGACGCCTGCAGACCGTCCTTGGCCATCTCGCCGACCAGACGAATCGCCGACAGCGAGTGGCCGCCGAGCTCGAAGAAGCTGTCGTGGCGGCCGATCCGCTCGACCTCCAGCACCTGCGCCCAGCACGCCGCCAAACGCTGTTCGAGCGCGCCCACCGGGGCCTCGTAGGCGGCCAGCGCGAGGTCCTGGGCGGCCGGTAACGGCAAGGCCTTGCGATCAAGTTTGCCGTTATTGGTCAGCGGCAGTCGCGCCAGTTCGATATACGCCATCGGCAGCATGTATTCCGGTAGACGGCCGCGCAGCCAACCACGCAATGCGTCGCTGTCCAAGGCAGGATCCAGACGGCTGAACCACGCCACCAGGCGCAGTGAACCCTGCTCCGAGGGCACTGCCATGACTGCCACTTCGCCAATACCCGGGCACAGCAACAACTGCTGCTCGATTTCGCCCAGTTCTATGCGGAAACCGCGAATCTTCACCTGTTCGTCATTGCGCCCGAGGCATTCGAGCTGGCCATCCTCATGCCAGCGCGCCAGGTCACCGGTGCGGTACAGGCGCGCCCCACTGCGCTCGCTGAATGGATCATCAAGGAAGCGCTCGGCAGTCAGCTGCGGGCGGTTCAGGTAGCCCAGCGCGACGCCATCGCCACCGATGTACAGCTCGCCCACCACGCCCAGCGGTACCGGCCGCTGATGCGCATCGAGCAGGTACACCTGGGTGTTGCCGATGGGGCGACCAATGGACACATTGCTGGCCGCTTCAGGCACATCCTGAACCGCGCAGGTGGTGGCCAGAGTCGTGGTTTCAGTCGGGCCGTAGGCGTTGATCAGCTGTTGCCCCGGCGCATGCTCACGCATGGCCCGGAATGCCGCTGGATCGGCGCGTTCGCCGCCACTGGCGAGCAGGCGCATCCTGGCCAGTGCCTCGGGGATCACCTGCACGTAGTGGTTGAACAACGCCGTGGTCAGGAACAAAACGTTGACCTCAGCCGCGCGCAGGGCGGCAGCAAAGCGCGGTGGGTCGATCAGGGTGTGGTGATCGATCACCTCCAGCTGGCCGCCATTGAGCAATGCCCCCCAGACCTCGAAGGTACTGGCGTCGAAGGCCGGGTTGGCGGCAAAGGCAAAGCGGTCTTGCCCGCTGAACGTGGCATAGCCATTGTTCAGCACCAGCCGGGCGACGCCCCGATGCGGCACGCACACGCCTTTTGGCGTGCCAGTGGAGCCCGAGGTGTACAGCACACACGCAGTTGTACCGGCATCCTGCGCCAGGTTGGGGTTGTGCTCTGCCTGTGCATCAAGGCGCAGGCGGTCGAGGTCGATGCGATGCGCCGGGTAGTCGACCTGGCTGGCTGCCAGCGTCAGCAGAGCCACCGCAGCGCAGTCTTCGACCATGAACGCCTGGCGCTCGGCCGGGGCGTTGATATCCAGCGGTACATACGCCGCTGCACACTTGAGCACGGCCAGTTGCGCAACCAGCAACTGCACCGAACGCGGCAGCAGGATTGCCACGGCGTCACCAGCCTGCACCCCTTCACCGAGCAGATGATGGGCGAGGCGATTGGCCTGGGCATTGAGCTCGGCATAGCTCAGGCGCTGTTCGCCATGCCGTCCCGCCAGCGCCAGTGGATGGCGTGCCACCTGTTGTTCGAACAGGCGCTGCAACGTCTGCTCGCGCGGATAGTCGCGGCGGGTGGCATTGAAGTCGAACAGTAGCCGCTGGCGTTCGCTGCCCGGAAGCACGGACAGCGTATGCAAGCCCTGCCCGGGTGTCTGGGCCAAGGCAGCAACCAGGCTGGCGACGGCCTCCAGCAGGTAGTCGCAGATACGCCGCGCGTCGATGCCCGGTGCGCACTGCGCACTCAAACCGAAGGTTTCGCCCAGGTCATCGATGCTCACGGCCAGCGGGTAGTTGCTGTGCTCTTCGGCGTGGATCAGTTCGATCCCCTGCCAGGCTTGGCTGGCGCTGCCATCATCGGCGACCGGCGCCGCACTGTGGCGGTAGTTGAGCAGGCTGCTGAACAGTGCAGCCCCCGCGGGCAAGGCACTGCAGCGCTGGGCCAGGGCCAGTTGCGCGTGCTCGTGCAGGAGCAGGCCGGCAAGCCTGCGGTGGGTGTCGAGCAGCGCCTCGCGCACGCTCAGGCGGCCCAGGTCGATGCGTAGCGGCAAGGTGTTGATGAAAACCCCCAGAGCCCTTTCCACGCCTGCGCTGCCCTGCAGGCGCCCCAGCAGCACGGTGCCGAACACCACGCTATCGCGCCCGGACAACTGCCCCAAGACCTGCGCCCAGGCCAGGTGCAGCACACTGGCGGCGCTGACGCCGGCCTGGCGGGCCTGCTCGCGTACCTGTCGCGAGAGATCAGCGTCCAGCCAGCACTGCGCCTGCGCCTGTGCTTCGGCATGGGGCGCCGCATGTGGGCCATAGGGCACGGTAGGCTCATCGATATCGCCCAACTGCTGGCGGAAGAAAGCCTCGTGCTGCTGGTCGCTCGCACCCTGCACGACCTGGGCGATGTAATTGCGGTACGGCACCGGCGTCGGCAGCCGGTGTTGCTCACCCAGCAGGAACGCCTGCAGTTCAGCGCGCAGCACGTCCAGGGCGATGTGGTCCATCACCAGGTGGTGGAACAACAGCGTGGCCGTGATGCGCCCGGTCAGCGGGTCATGTCCATGGACCAGGCGCAGCAACGGCGCCTGGCCCAGATCGAGGCGTCGCGGACCTTGCTCATGACCCTCGACGACCTGCAACCGTGCCTGGCGCCACACCACCTGCACCGGCTGCGCCAGGCCGTCCCAGAACAATGAGGTACGCAGCGTGTCGTTGCGTTCGATCACGCGGTCGAGCGCCTGCTGCAAGGCAGCCAGGCGCTGCCGGTCGGCCACGGCGAAGCGGGCCTGCTGGACATAGACGTCATCGCCGTCGGTGGCCAGGTGATGGTAGAGAATGCCTGCCTGCAGCGGCCCCAGCGGGTAGATATCCTGCACGTTTGCCGCGCCGCCGGGGACGCTGGCAACGATGCGATCGATGGCCACCTGATCAAGGCTCACCAAGGCCAGCAGGTCGGGCGTTATCCGATGGCAGTCGGGGCCGATCCGGTTGTCCGGGATGGCCAGGCAGGCACCTTGGCCAAGCGTGGCCGCCAGTGCCGCCAGGGTTGGCTCGGCGAACAGCACGCGGACGTCAGCCTCCAGGCCTTCACCGCGCAGGCGCGCCACCAGGGTTACCGCCAGCAGCGAATGGCCGCCCAGTTCGAAGAAGTTATCGTGCCGGCCGACCCGTTCAACGCCGAGCAGGTCAGCCCACAGCCGCGCCAGGAGTACTTCCATCGGGCCCTCGGGGGCTTGGTAGCTGCGTTGCTGCATGGCCTCGGCGCCGGGCGTTGGCAGGGCCTTGCGGTCGAGCTTGCCGTTGGGGCTCAGTGGCAAGGTGTCGAGGTGCATGAACAGCGCTGGGACCATGAACTCCGGCAGGTGCGTGAGCAGTGCCGTGCGTAGCGTGTCCACTGGCTGTGGGCTGCCGGTGTAGTAGGCAATCAAGCGTTGTTCGTGGGCCACGACCACGGCTTCCTTGACCCCGGTGAGGCGGGTCAGGCCAGCCTGGATCTCGCCGAGCTCGATGCGCAGGCCGCGGATCTTGACCTGATCATCGTTGCGGCCGAGGTACTCCAGGTTGCCGTCGGCCAGGTGTCGGGCCAGATCGCCGGTACGGTACAGGCGAGCATCCGAGCGGGTGCTGAACGGGTCGTCGATGAAGCGTTCACCGGTCAGCTCGGCGCGGTTCAGGTAACCACGGGCGACCTGGACGCCGCCAATGTACAGCTCACCGGCCACGCCTTGCGGCACCGGCTGGCCTTGCTCGTCGAGCACATACAGCGTGGTGTTGGCAATCGGTTTGCCGATTGGTGTGTTGTCCGGCGCGGTTATGCAGTGCCAGGCACTGACGTCGACAGCCGCCTCGGTCGGACCGTACAGGTTGTGCAGCTCGACAGTCGGCAATTGCTGATGGAAACGACGGACCAGGCTGCCGGGCAAGGCTTCACCACTGCACAACACACGCTTGAGGCGGTCAGCCGAGGCTTCGCCGTGGGCCAGGAACACATCCAGCATCGACGGCACGAAGTGCAGCGTACTGACATCCTCGGCACGGATTACCTGACGCAGGTACTCCGGGTCACGATGGCCGCCAGGGCGCGCCATTACCAGCCTGGCGCCGGTTTGCAGCGGCCAGAGGAATTCCCACACCGACACGTCGAAGCTGAACGGGGTTTTCTGCAACACCACGTCCTGCGCATCGAGGTTGTAGGCGTCTTGCATCCATAGCAGACGGTTGACCACCGCGGCGTGTTCATTCATCACGCCCTTGGGCAGGCCGGTAGAGCCGGAGGTGTAAATCACATAGGCCAGGTGACGCGGCGTCAAACCCATCACATCAGGATTGGCAGTCGACTGCGTCTGCCAAGTCGGCTGATCGAGATCGACCACCAGCGCGGCGCCAGGCACATGGCGCGTGGCTGCATGCACCAACACCGCCACCGGAGCGCTGTCGCTCAACATGTGGCGAATCCGCTCAGCCGGATAGTCCGGATCGACCGGCACATACGCACCGCCGGCTTTGAGGATGGCCAGCAAGCCAACCACCATCGATAGGCCACGTTCGACGCAAATCGCTACCCGATCATCAGGTTTTACCCCAAGACCGATCAGGTGGTGAGCCAATTGGTTGGCCTGGTGGTTGAGCTGGCGATAGCTCAGCTCACCCTCCTCGGCCCGCACCGCCACCGTTTCAGGGCTGCGCTCGACCTGCGCCTCGATCATCCCGTGCAAGGTCTGCGCGAGGTTATAAGGGTGCTCGGTGTCGTTAAAATCCGACAACAGGCGCTGCCGCTCAAGCGCACCCGTCAGGCAGGTGTGCTGCGGGATTGCCTGATCGCTTTCAACGAAGGTCCGCAGCACCTGCTGCAGGTAGCCCGCATAGCGCTCGACCGTCCCCCGATCAAACAAGGCCGTGGCAAACACGATGGCCCCGACGAACCCGTCCGGCCCTTCACCCATGCTCAGGTTCAGGTCGAACTTGGCAATGCTTGCCTGTCCGCCCAACAACTCCACCTTGAGATCGCCAAGCGCCAACGCCTGCCGTTCGGAGTGGGCGGCCCAGTCCAACGACACCTGGTAAAGCGGCGTGTAGGCAAGGCTGCGTTGCGGGCGCAGTAGTTCGACCACCTGCTCGAATGGCAGGTCCTGATGCGCCTGCGCGCTCGACACAACGGCCTTGACCTGGGCCAGCAAGGTGGCCACATCCGGCGCACCCGCGGTGTCCAGGCGCAGCGCGAGGGAGTTGACGAACATGCCGATCATCCCTTCCAGCGCCGCCTGCCTGCGGTTGGCCACCGGCGCGCCGATGACCACCTCGCTCTGCCCAGACAAGCGCGTCAACAGCACCGCCCATGCCCCGACGAACAGCATGAACGGCGTCACCGCGTGGCGTCGGCAGAGCGCCTTGAGTTCAGCGCTAAGGCCTGGCTCGATGCTCACCTCGACACTGTCGCCACTGTAGTCCTGATGCTCCGGGCGTGCCCGGTCGTACGGCAGGCTGATCAGTGCCGGCGCCCCAGCCAAGGCCTGCGTCCAGTAATCGGCCTGGCGCTGCAGCACGTCGCCGCTGAGCCAGCGGCGCTGCCACACGGCGTAGTCGAGATACTGCACTGTCAGTGCTGGCAGAGGGTCGCCACGGCCCGCGCTGAACGCTTGGTACACAGCGCCCAGTTCGCGCAGCAGCACGCCCATCGACCAGCCGTCGGCGACGATGTGGTGCAAGGTCAGCAACAGCACGTGCTGGTGCTCGTCCAACTGCAACAAACGCCCGCGAATCGGCAGATCCTGCGCCAGGGCGAAGGGCCGCCGGGCTTCCTCGCGCAGCAGCGCGTCAAGCCCGGTCTGCTGGATGCCACCCACCTCGTCGCGGGCCAGGCTGAAATCGGTAGCGGTTGCGGCCAGTGCCACGCAGGGCTGGTCTTGCTCGGTGACAAAGCGGCTGCGCAGGCTTTCATGGCGCTCGACCAGGCAGCGCAGCGCCCGCTCCAGCGCGCCAGGGTCGAGCGCGCCGTGCAGGCGCAGCGCGAGGGGGATGTGATAGGCGGCGCTGGCCTGCGCCATCTGCGCCAGGAACCACAGGCGCTGCTGGGCGAACGACAGCGGCATGCAGGCAGTTCGCGCGGCAACTTCGATAGGCGGCAGCAGCGGGCCCTCGGCGCTGGCCAGCAGGCTGGCGATGGCTGCCAGGCTGTCGTCGGCGAACAGGTCCGCCACGGCCAGCTCCAGGCCCAGACGCTGACGCACCTGGGAGACCATGCGCATGGCCAGCAGCGAGTGGCCGCCAAGGTCGAAGAAGCGGTCCTGGCGCCCTACCCGCTCGACCTCGAGCATTTCGCACCAGAGCGCGGCCAGGGTGACTTCCAGCTCACCCTGCGGCGCGGCGAAGGCGGCGCTGGCCAGCGCCTCGCGTTCGGGCTGCGGCAGCGCGCGGCGATCGACCTTGCCATTGGCAGTCAGCGGCCAGGCAGCCAGCGCGACGAATGCCGCTGGAAGCATGTAGCCCGGCAGCGTGCGTTGCAGCGCAGCACGTAGTTCGACTGCTCCGACCGGCAGGTCCTTGGGCGTGTAATAGGCAACCAGGCGCGGCTGGCCCGGGACGTCTTCGCGGACCAGCACCAGCGCTTCGTCGATAGCCTCTAGAAGGCCAAGCTGAGCTTCGATCTCGCCAAGCTCGATTCGCACACCACGGATCTTCACCTGGTCATCGTTACGCCCCAGGTACTCCAGGGTGCCATCGGCGTTCCAGCGTGCCAGGTCGCCACTGCGGTACATGCGTGCGCCGGGCAGCGCGCTGAACGGGTCATCGAGGAAACGCTCGGCGCTCAGTTCAGAGCGGTTCAGGTAACCCCGGGCGACGCCTGCGCCGCCCAGGTACAACTCGCCGGCGACACCGGTCGGCACCAGTTGTCCCTGCTCATCCAGCAGGTACGCGCAGCTATTGGCGATCGGCCGGCCGATGTCCACGGCCGCACCGGGCAGGACCCGGCCCGAAGTCGCCACCACCGTGGTCTCGGTGGGACCATAGTTGTTGACCACGACAAAACCTGGGTCGCTATGCAACTGGCGCAGGCGATCACCACCGATCAGCAGGGTACGCAGCGTCGGGTGAGCGAGGCCGCGGCTGAACACCTGCTCGGCCACCGGTGTTGGCAAGAACGCCACCTGCAGCGGCTGCCCGCGCCACCAGTCGAGCAACGCGTCGAGCTGCTGGTTGCCAAGCGCGGCCGGCGGCAGGTGCAGCACCGCACCGGCAGACAATGCCGGCCAGACCTCCCAGGCCATTGCGTCGAAGCCGAAGCCGGCGATGCTCGCGGTATGATCACCCGCCGTCAGCGCGAAGGCTTCGCAGTGCCAATGCACCAGGTTGGCCAGGGCATGGTGTTCGACCATGACGCCCTTGGGCTGGCCGGAGGAGCCGGAGGTGTAGATAACGTAGGCCAGGTTGTCAGCGCCCAGCCCTGCTACCACAGGGTTGGCTGCATGCGCCGGCCAGGCCGGCCGGTCGAGCAGCAGCACAGGCTGGGCAAGGCCCTTGAGACGCTCGCACAGGGCGTGCTGACTGAGCACCACCCGTGGCGCACTGTCGTCGATCAGGTAGCGCAAACGCTCATCGGGATGCGCCGGATCGACCGGCACATACGCCGCGCCGGCCTTGAGCACGGCCAATAGGCCGACCAGGGTTTCCAGGCCACGCTGGGCGACCACGGCGACCCGGTCTTCGCACCTGACGCCCAGACCGATCAGGTGCTGCGCAAGGGCGTTGGCCTGCTGGTTGAGCGCGGCGTAGGTCAAGTGCTGGTCACCCGCTGCGGCGGCCAGGGCGTCTGGCGTGCGCGCCACCTGGGCCTCGATCAGGCCATGCACGGTCTGCCCGCGGGGGAACGCACGCAGCGTGCCAGCGCTACGCTGGAGCAGGCTCAGCCGCTCTTCGCTGGCCACCAGTTCGACCTGTGCAAGTGGCGCCTGGTCGTTGCCAACCATCGCCCGCAGCAGCGTTTCGAAGTAGCCGAAGAAACGCCGCGCGGTGCTTTCGTCGAACAGCGCGGTCGCGTACTCCAGGCTACCGATCAGGCCCTCGCCGTGCTCGCCAAGGTTCAGCGACAGATCAAACTTGGCCACCTGCGCGGCCTGCCCCACGGTTTCGAGCTGCAAGTCACCCAGGCTGAGCGCCGCGCCATCGGCGGCTAGCCAGTTGAGGGTGGTCTGGAACAACGGCGTATGGCCCAGGCTGCGTGCCGGGCGGATGATCTCGACCACCTGCTCGAACGGCAGGTCCTGGTGCGCCTGGGCCTCCAGCAAGCGCGCCCGGGCCTGGGTCAACAACGCCTCGGTGCTGGGCGCAGTCGCGGTATCGATACGCACCGCCAGGGTATTGACGAACAGCCCCAGCAACGGCTCGAGCTCGGCACTGCCACGGCCGGCCACCGGGCAGCCGATGACCACCTCAGGCTGACCCGACAGGCGTGCCAGCAACGCCGCCCAGGCACTGAGCAAGGTCATGTAGAGGGTGGCGCCATGACGCTGGGCCAGCGCCCGCAGGCCCGCGCCCAGCCGCGCGTCGAGGCGAATCGCCAGGCTCGCACCGGCGAAGTCCTGCCGCGCGGGACGCGGTCGGTCGCTGGGCAGTGCCAGCAAGGCCGGGGCACCCTCCAAGGCGCTGCGCCAGTACTCGGCCTGGCGCTGCAACTGCTCGCCGGCCAACCACCGCCGTTGCCAGACGGCGTAATCCGCATACTGCACCGGCAAGGCTGGCAACGCTGCTTGGCGCCCGTCGCGCAGGGCCGGATACAGCGCCGTCAGCTCGCGGATCAACACCCCCAGCGACCAGCCGTCGGCGACGATGTGGTGCAACGTCAGGAGCAGCACGTGGTGCTGCGCGCCCAGGCAAATCAGGCGGGCCCGCAGCAGCGGGCCGTGGGCCAGATCGAATGGCCCATTGGCTTCTTCACGCAGGCGCGCCGACAATGCCTCGGCGGCGAGCGTCTCACGGGTGAACCAGCCCGCCCCCGGCGTGTTGGCGATCACCACCTCGGCGCTGTCTCCACGCGGCACGAAGCGGCTGCGCAAGGTCTCGTGCCGCTCGACGATGTGCAGCAAGGCCTGCTCCAGCGCGTCTGCATCCAGCTCGCCCCTCAGGCCGAGGGCCATCGGCACGTTGTAGGCCTGGTTGCCGCCCTCCATCTGCGCCAAAAACCACAGCCGTTGCTGGGCAAATGACATCGGCAGCGGCTCACCGCGTGGCCCCGGCACGATCGCCGGCAATACGCTACGCCCGGCCTGCGCCAGCACCGCGGCCACGGCAGCCAGTTCGGGGTTGGCGAACAGCTCGGCCAGCGTCAGTTCCACGCCCAGCCGCACCCGCACCTGGGAGACCATGCGCATGGCCAGCAGCGAATGGCCGCCAAGGTTGAAGAAGTGGTCGTGGCGGCCGACCCGCTCGACGTGCAACAGCTCGCCCCAGATCTGCGCCAGGGCGATTTCCAGCGCGCCCTGCGGCGCCTGGTAGTGATGCTCGAATAGCGCTGAACGCTCGGGCTTGGGCAGCGCGCGGCGGTCGAGTTTGCCATTGGCGGTCAGCGGCATGGCCTGCAGTTCAACGAAGGCCACCGGCACCATGTATGCCGGCAGGTGCGCCTGCAGCAGGCTGCGCAGGCGCTCCGGGGTATGCGGATCAATGTCAGTCTGGGACGTGAAGTACGCCACCAGGCGTGGCTGTCCGGGCTGGTCTTCACGCGCCACGACCACCGCTTCGGTGATGCCCGGCAAGGCGTTCAGGCGGCTTTCGATTTCACCCAGTTCGATGCGTACGCCGCGGATCTTCACCTGGTCGTCGTTGCGCCCGAGGTACTCGAGGGTGCCGTCGGCGAGCCAGCGCACCAGGTCGCCGCTGCGGTACATGCGCGCGTCGGGCGCTGCGACGAACGGGTCAGCGAGAAAACGCTCGGCAGTCAGCTCAGGCCGGTTCAGGTAGCCCCGGGCAACCCCGCCGCCACCGATATACAGCTCTCCGGCAACGCCAAGCGCGACCGGTTGACGGTCGGCGTCGAGCACGTACAGGCGGGCATTGTCCACCGGCCGACCGATGTGCAGCGCGCTGCCGGCTTCGACGGTCCCGGAGCTGGCGACCACGGTAGCCTCTGTGGGGCCATAGTTGTTGACCACCGTAAAGCGCTGATTGCGGTTGAACTGGCGCAGGCGATCGCCGCCGATCAACAGGGTGCGCAGGGTCGGGTGTTCAAGCTGGTGGCTGAAGGCGTATTCGGCCACCGGCGTCGGCAGGAAGCTGACATCCAGCGGCTGCGCGCGCCACCAGCCGAGCAAGGCATCGAGGTCTTCAGTGCCTTCGGCCACCGGCGCCAGGTGCAGGGTGGCACCAACGCACAATGCAGGCCAGACCTCCCAGGCCATGGCATCGAAACCAAACCCGGCAAGGCTCGAGGTGTGCCGCCCGTGGCACAGGTCGAAGGCGCGGCAATGCCAGTCGACCAGGTTGTTCAGGGTGCGGTGTTCGACCATCACCCCTTTGGGCTGGCCAGTGGAGCCGGAGGTGTAGATGACATAGGCAAGGTTGCGCTCGCTCAGTCCAGCCAACAGCGGGTTGCTTTCGTGCTGCGGCCAGTCCGCCTGGTCGAGGACCAGCAGCGGCACATCAACCGCATTCAGGCGCCCAAGCAGGGCCTGTTGGGTGAGCACTGCCCGTGGTGCACTGTCATCAAGCAGATAGCGCACGCGCTCGTCCGGATGCGCCGGATCGATGGGCACGTAGGCCGCACCGGCCTTGAGTACCGCCAACAGCCCGACCAGGGTCTCCAGGCTGCGCTGGGCCACTACCGCCACCCGATCATCGGCGCGTACGCCAAGGCTGATCAGTTGATGGGCCAGCGCATTGGCGCGTCGGTTCAGCTCACCATAGCTCAGGCTCGATCCGGCAAAACGCGCGGCGGTTTGCTCAGGGCGCAGCAGGGCCTGGTGCTCGATACGCTGATGCAGGGCCAGCTCCGTCGGCTGGCCTCCCGGGTAGTCGTTGAACGCTTCGAGCAGTTCGCGTCGCTCGCTGGCGGGCAGCATGTCGAGCGCCATGAGGGGCTTCGTCGGTGCCTCGGGCAAAGCCTGCAGCAGGCTCTGCAAGGTCTCTTGCAGATAGCTGCAGACGCGCTGCCCGGGCACCTCGGCGCTGCTCAGCAAGGTCAGCCGGAAGGCTTCGCCGAGGTCGTCGACGCTCAACGTCAGCGGGTAATTGGTGGCTTCGGCGGCGTGCACCATCTCGATACCGGCCCAGGCAGCGCGACGCGGGTCCTGGCTGGCCACGGCGCCATGACGGTAGTTGAGCAACGCATTGAACAGCGGCGTCGGCGGCGCCACCCCACTGCAGCGCTGGGCCAGCACCAGCGGCGCGTGCTCATGGCGCATCAATGCCGACAAGCGCTGATGGGTGGTCTTGACCGCGCCAGGCAGGTCGGTGCCGTCAAGGTCGACCCGCAGCGGCAAAGTATTGATGAAGATGCCCAGCGCTCGCTCGGTCGCTTCGGCGCCAAGCAGACGGCCCATGAGTACGGTACCGAAGACGACCTGGCGGTGCCCGGTCAAGCCACCCAGCACCCGCGCCCAGCCCAGGTGAAACAGGCTGGCGACGCTGACGCCCAAAGCCCGCGCCTGGCTGCGCAAGCCCTTGCACAGTGCCAGCGGCAAGTCGAGCACATGCTCCTGGTGCAACGCTGCGCCGCCCTGCACATCGCGCAGGCCGTAGGCCAGCGCCGGTTCCTCGATGGCGCCGAGCATGTCGCGGAAGAACGCCTGGTGCTGCGCCTCGCTGACGCCCAGCACGGCCTGGGCCACGTAGTTGCGAAACGGCACCGGTGCGCCCAGGCCCTGGCCTTCGTCGGCCAGCAACGCGCTCAGCTCATGGCGTACCACTTCCAGGGCACTGTGGTCCATGGCGATGTGGTGGAACTGCAACAAGGCGGTCAGGCGGCCGTCCGCTTGCGCCGCCTCACGTACCAGGCGCAGCAGCGGCGCCTGTATCAGCTCGAGCGCGCCGGCCTGCTCGGCCGAAGCGAACAGCTGCAGCTCGGCGCTGCGCCAGACCACCTGCACCGGCGTCTCCAACCCCTGCCAGTGCACCGAAGTGCGCAGGATATCGTGACGTGCGATCACCCCGCGCAAGGCCTCGGCAAAGGCCGCCAGGCGTGATTCGTCGGCGAACACGAAGCGCACCTCCATCACGTAGGGGTCGTGCCCGGTTGCGCTGGCATGGTGGAAGAGAATGCCCTGCTGCAGCGGCGCCAATGGGTAGATGTCCTGCACGTTGGCCGCGCCACCGGGCACACCGGCGACGATCTGGTCGATGCTGGCCTGGTCGAGCTCGACCAGGTTGAGCATGGCCGGGGTGATGTGGCTGCAGCCCGGCGCAATACCATTGGCCGGCGCCTGCACCACACCGGGTTTGACGGCAACGTACTCACCGCTTTCGATCATCGCCAGCAAGGTCGGCTTGTGTTCGCGCAGCCGCGCCACCAGCGTGGCATCGGTCAAGGCCTGACGGTTGCCCTGGACCACCAGTTGGCCATCCTTGAGCGCCAGTTGGACGTTATTGGCCGCGAGGGTTTCCAGTAGTTGATTGATACTCACAGGACGATCTCCATTCTGTCTGTGATGGCTGCATAGCTCGCCAAAGTCGGTTGTTCGAACAGCGCGCGGACGTCGGCCTCCAGGCCCTCCTGACGCAGTCGCGAGGTCAGGCTTACGGCCAGCAGCGAGTGGCCGCCCAGTTCAAAGAAGTTGTCCTGCCGGCCGACCCGTTCCACCCCCAGCAACTCCGCCCACAGCTGTGCCAGGAGGATTTCGGTATCGCCCTCGGGCGCTTCGTAGACACGTGCTTGCAAGGCGTCGAGGCCCGGTGCTGGCAGGTTTTTGCGGTCAAGCTTGCCGTTTGGGCTCAGTGGCAAAGCGTCGAGGTGCATGAACAGCGCAGGCACCATGAATTCCGGCAGGTGCGTGAGCAGTGCCGTGCGTAGCGTGTCCACTGGCTGTGGGCTGCCGGTGTAGTACGCGACCAGCCGTTGTTCGTGGGCCACGACCACGGCTTCCTTGACCCCGGTGAGGCGGGTCAGGCCAGCCTGGATCTCGCCGAGCTCGATGCGCAGGCCGCGGATCTTGACCTGATCATCGTTGCGGCCGAGGTACTCCAGGTTGCCATCGGCCAGGTGTCGCGCCAGATCGCCGGTGCGGTACAGACGCGCATCCGGGCGGGTGCTGAACGGGTCGTCGATGAAGCGTTCAGCGGTCAGCTCGGCGCGGTTCAGGTAACCACGGGCGACCTGGACGCCGCCAATGTACAGCTCACCGGACACGCCTTGCGGCACCGGTTGGCCTTGGTCGTCGAGCACATACAGCGTGGTATTGGCGATCGGTTTGCCGATTGGGGTGTTGTCCGGCGCGGTTATGCAGTGCCAGGCACTGACGTCGACAGCCGCCTCGGTCGGACCGTACAGGTTGTGCAGCTCGACAGTCGGCAATTGCTGATGGAAACGACGGACCAGGCTGCCGGGCAACGCTTCGCCACTGCACAACACACGCTTCAGAAGGTCAGCCGCGGCTTCGCCGTGGGCCAGGAACACATCCAGCATCGACGGCACGAAGTGCAGGGTGCTCACGCCTTCGGCACGAATCACCTCACGCAGGTACTCAGGATCGCGATGTCCGCCAGGGCGCGCCATTACCAGCCTGGCGCCGGTTTGCAGCGGCCAGAGGAATTCCCACACCGACACGTCGAAGCTGAACGGGGTTTTCTGCAGCACCACGTCCTGCGCATCGAGACCATAGGCGTCTTGCATCCACAGCAGGCGGTTGACCACCGCGGCGTGTTCGTTCATCACACCTTTAGGCAGGCCGGTTGAGCCCGAGGTGTAGATCACATAGGCCAGGTGACGCGGCGTCAAACCCATCACATCAGGATTGGCAGTCGACTGCGTCTGCCAGGTCGGCTGATCCAGATCGACTACCAGCCCGGCGTCAGGCACATGGCGCGTGGCCGCATGCACCAACACCGCCACCGGAGCACTGTCGCTCAACATGTGCCGAATTCGCTCAGCCGGATAGTCCGGATCGACCGGCACATACGCACCGCCGGCTTTGAGGATGGCCAGCAAGCCAACCACCATCGATAGGCCACGCTCGACGCAAATCGCTACCCGATCATCAGGTTTTACCCCAAGACCGATCAAATGGTGAGCCAACTGGTTAGCCTGGTGGTTGAGCTGGCGATAGCTCAGCTCACCCTCTTCGGCCCGCACCGCCACCGCTTCAGGGCTGCGCTCGACCTGCGCCTCGATCATCCCGTGCAAGGTCTGCGCGAGATCGTAAGCGACGTCAGTGTCGTTGAAGCGCTGCAGTACCTGCTGACGCTCCTCGGCCTGCAGCACCGGCAGTTGTAGCAACGGCAAGTCCGGCTGCTGCTCCAAGGCTTCGGCCATGGCCTGCAGAACCTGATGGAGCTGAGCACAGATCCGCGCTGCGCCGACTGCCCCATAAGTTTGCGCCACCAACTGGAAGCCCTCCCCCAGGTCGTCGACGTTCAGGCTCAGTGGATAGTTGGTGCGCCCCCAGCCTTCGCCCGTGTCGATCCCCATCAGGGCCTCACGCTGCGCTTCGGTGACCTCGGCGCCATGGCGGTAGTTGAGCATGGCGCTGAACAGCGGTGCCGGTGCGGCCACGCCGCTGCAGCGCTGGGCCAGCGCCAACGAGGCGTGTTCATGCTCAAGCAGCGCACTGAGCCGCTGGTGCGTCGCCTGCACTGCCTGGCGCAGGGTGACATCGGCCAGATCCACGCGCAGCGGCAAGGTGTTGATGAACATGCCCAGCGCCCGTTCAGCGCCCTCGCCGCCTTGCAGACGGCCGAGCAGGACGGTGCCGAAGACCACGCTGTGCTTGCCGCTGGCCGCGCCCAGCAGGCGTGCCCAGGCCAGGTGGAACAGGCTGGCGACGCTGATGCCCGCCTGCCGCGCAGTGCGCCGCAGGCGCGCCGCCAGCTCCGGTTGCAGGCGCAGCTGGGCCTCTTCCAGCGCACGGGCATCGCCGCGGACATCGCTCAGGCCAAACGGCAAGGTTGGCTCGTCGATATCGGCCAATTGCCCGTGGAAGAATGCCTCATGCTCGCCCTGGCTGACCCCCAGGCGCGCCTGGGCCACGTAGTTGCGATACGGCACCGGCGCTTGCGTGGGCGCCGGGGCCCCCTGCAAGTCGCCGACCAGCTCTTGGCTGAGCACTTCCAGTGCGGTCTGGTCGAGGACGATATGGTGGAAGCGCAAGCTGGCGAGCAGGCCCGGGCCTTGCTGGTCCTGCCAGTACACCAGCTCGATCAGCGGTGCCTGCTCCAGCGGCAGGCGATGGGCCACTGCCTGCGGGCCAGCGACTTCGATCAGCCGCGGTGCGGCGTGACGCCAGACCACCTGCACAGGTTGCGGCAAGCCTTCCCAGAGGATCGCGGTGCGCAACACGTCATGGCGGGCAATGCCCTTGGCCAAGGCGTCGGCAAAGGCTAGCAGGCGCTCGCGGCTGGCAAACGCAATGCCCGTCTGCAGCACATAGGGGTCATGCTCGGGCGCGCTCAGGTGGTGGTAGAGGATGCCCTCCTGCAGCGGTGCCAGCGGGTAGATATCCTGGACGTTGGCAGCGCCGCCGGGCACCGTGGCGACGATCTGGTCGATGCCAACCTGATCCAGTTCGATCAGGCTGAGCAGGTCCGGAGTGATCCGCGTGCAATCGGCCGGGATACGGTTGGCCGGCACCTGCACCTGGCGGTCCTGGCCAAGGGTCGCCGCCAGGGCGGCCACCGTAGGCTGGCCGAACAGGGTGCGTACATCGACACGCAGGCCCTCCTGGCGCAGCCGCGCGGTGAGGGTTACGGCCAACAGCGAATGGCCACCGAGCTCGAAGAAGTTATCGTGCCGGCCTACCCGCTCGACCCCGAGAATCTGCGCCCAAACGGCTGCCAGTGCGCGTTCCACCTCGCCTTGCGGGGCGACATAAGCCTGGCCGGCGAGCGCGGCCAGGTCGGGTTCTGGCAAGGCCTTGCGGTCAAGCTTGCCATGGCTGGTCAACGGCAACGCGTGCAGGCGGGTAAAGGCTTGCGGCAGCAGGTGCGCAGGCAGGTTGGCCTGCAGGGCATGGCGCAAGGTGTCGAGGTCTACTGCCGCGGATTCGGTGAACCAGGCCAACAGACGCTCACCACGGACCAGCACCACCGCGTCGCGGATGCCTGGTTGGGCGGCCAGTACCGCTTCGATTTCACCCAGTTCGACGCGTACACCGCGGATCTTCACCTGGTCGTCGTTGCGGCCGAGGTAATCCAGGGTGCCATCCGGGTTCCAGCGCACCAGGTCGCCGCTGCGGTACATGCGCGCATTCGGCGCGCTGCTGAACGGATCAGCGAGGAAGCGTTGTTCGCTCAGTTCGGGGCGGTTGAAATAGCCGCGGGCGACCTGTGCACCACCGATGTACAGCTCACCGGACACACCGACCGGCACCGGCTGGCCGCCTTCGTCCAGGACATAGATGCGGGTATTGGCGATGGGCTTGCCGATATGCAGCGAGCCACCCGGGACCAGTTGCCCGCAAGTCGCGACCACCGTGGTTTCGGTCGGGCCATAGTTGTTGACCAGGGCAAAACCGGGGTCGCGGTCGAACTGACGCAGGCGATCACCGCCGACCAGCAGCGTGCGCAAGGTCGGGTGCTGACGCTCGCGATGCAGGGCCTGTTCGGCCACCGGCGTCGGCAGGAAGCTGACCGTGAGCGGCTGCTCCAGCCACCAGTCGAGCAACTCGTCGACATGTTCGCTGCCGATGTGCACTGGCGGCAGGTGTAGCACAGCCCCCGCGCACAACGTCGGCCAGACTTCCCAGGCCATGGCGTCGAAGCCAAAGCCGGCAACGCTGGAGGTCTGGGCCTGGCCGTCCAGGTCGAAGGCCTGGCAATGCCAGTGCACCAGATTGGCCAGGCTGTGGTGCTCGACCATCACTCCCTTCGGTTGGCCGGTGGAGCCCGAGGTATAGATCACATAGGCCAACTGCTGCGGATCAAGGCCTGCGACCTGTGGATTGCGGCCTGGCTCGTCGTGCCAGGCGGCGCGATCCAGTTCGACCCGCGGCGTGTCGCCGAGCAGTGCCAGGGTGTCGACTTCCGCCAGCACCAGTACCGGCGCACTGTCGGCGAGCAGGTAGGCGATGCGCTCGGCCGGATAGGCCGGGTCTACCGGTACGTAGGCTGCGCCCGCCTTGAGCACGGCGAGCAGGCCGACCAGGCGCTGGGTGCTGCGCGACAGGCACAGGGCAACCCGGTCGCCGAGCTTGACTCCACGACCGATCAGGTGATGCGCCAGGCGGTTGGCACGGCGGTTGAGCTCGCCATAGCTGAGCACCTGATCCGCCTGGATCAGGGCCGCTGCCTCAGGCGCGCAAGCGGCCCGCGCTTCAACCAGCGCATGCACGGTCTGCCCTTGCGGATAGGCCTGAGTGGTGCGGTTGAATGCCTCGAGCACGTGCTGACGGGTGGCCGCGTCGACAATCGGCAGCGCCGCGACGGGCGTCTCCGGCGCCTGTTCCAGGGCGAGCACCAGTTGCGCCAGGGCCTGTGCCATCCACTGCGCGACGCGTCCAGCGCCAATCCCCTCCTGGGCCAGCACACTGAGGGCAAAGCCAGTCCCCAGGTCGTCGACGCTCAAGGTCAGCGGATAGTTGCTGCGTTCTTCGCCGCCGAGCAGGTGCATGCCTTGCAGGCTGTCATCACCTGGCAGCGGCGTCGCAGGTGCGCTGTGGCGATAGTTGAACAAGGCGCTGAACAATGGCGCCGACGCCGCGATGCCGCTGCACCGTTGCGCCAGGGCCAACGACGCATGTTCATGGCCGAGCAACGCCGACAGGCGGGCATGCGTGGCACGCAGCGCCTGAGCAACCGGGGCCGAGGTATCGATACGCAGCGGCAGGGTGTTGATGAACACGCCCAACGCCCGATCAGCGCCCTCGCCGCCTTGCAGGCGGCCCATCAGCACCGTGCCGAAGACCACATCACTGCGGTTGGCCAGCACGCCGAGCACCCGCGCCCAGGCCAGGTGAGCCAGGCTCGCGGCACTGACGCCGCGCTGGCGGGCTTGCTCGCGCAGGCGCTGGGCAAGGCCCGGATCAAGTAGCTCACGGACCTCCTCGACGCCGCGCCCGTCACCCTGCACATCGGCCAGGCCAAACGGCAGCGTCGGCTCATCGAGATCGCCCAGCATGTCGCGGAAGAACGCTTCATGCCCGGCATCATCGGCGCCCAGCCGCGCCTGGGCGACATAGGTGCGATACGGCACGGGTGCCGCCAGTTGCGAGCCACGCCCGCTGAGCACGGCCTGCATTTCGCCAGCGATCACCTCCATGGCGGTGTGGTCTAGGGCCAGGTGGTGGAACTGCAGGATCGCCACCACGCGCTGGTTGGCCGGGTCTTCGGCGTACATCAGGCGCATCAGCGGAGCGCGCGCCAGGTCGATGCGCTGGTGACGCGCATCAAAGCGCGCTTGCAGCCCATCGATGACCGCGCCGTCGCCCAGCCCGCCGATCGGCGTCAGCGCCAGTTGCGCGTGGCGCCAGACCACCTGCACCGGCTGCAGCAGACCTTCGCAGACCACCGCGGTACGCAGAATGTCGTGGCGGTCGATGACGTGCTGCAGGGCATCGCACCAGCTGTGCAGGCGCGCCACGCTGGCAAAGGCCAGGCGCGACTGCAGCAGGTACGGGTCGCCCTGCTCGGCACTCAGGTGATGGTAGAGAATGCCCTCCTGCAGCGGTGCCAACGGATAGATTTCCTGCACATTGGCAGCGCCGCCGGGCACCGTCGCGACGATGACGTCGAGCGCCGCCTGATCCAGTTCGATCAGGCTGAGCATGTCCGGAGTGATCCGTTGTGCATCGGCCGGCACGCGGTTGGCCGGTACCTGCACTTCGCGCCCGGTGCCCACGGCAGCGGCCAGCGCGGCCAGGGTCGGCTGGGCGAACAGCACCCGTACGTCGGCCGACAGCCCCGCCTTGCGCATGCGCTCGACCAGGCTGACGGCCAGCAGCGAATGGCCGCCCAGCTCGAAGAAATTATCGTCGCGACCGACCTGCTCGACCTTGAGCAGGTCTGCCCAGATTGCCGCCAGGGCCGTTTCGACCTCGCCCTGTGGCGCGGCGAAGGCACGGCTGAGCAGCGCCTCCTGATCAGGCTGTGGCAAGGCACGGCGGTCGAGCTTGCCGTTGGCGGTCAGTGGCAGCGCCGCCAGGCAGACGTAAGCGGCCGGCAGCATGTAATCCGGCAACTGGCCTTGCAATTGCGCATGCAGCTCGGCAATGGCCGGGACCGGCTCGCTTGGCGTGAAGTAGGCAACCAGACGCTTGTCCCCCGGCTGGTCTTCACGCAGCAGCACAACCGCGTCACGCACCCCTGGGCACTGGCCCAGGCGCGCTTCGATCTCGCCAAGTTCAATGCGAAAGCCCCGCAGTTTGATCTGCTGATCGGCGCGCCCCAGGTAGCGCAGGCTGCCATCCGCTTGCCAGGCGACAAGGTCGCCACTGCGGTACAGGCGCGCGCCGGGTTCACGGCTGAACGGATCATCCACAAAGCGCTCGGCCGTCAGCTGTGGCTGGCCCAGGTAGCCCAGGGCAAGGCCGTCGCCGGCGATATACAGCTCACCCACGGCATCCACCGGCAACGGTTGCTGGTAGCGGTCAACTACATAGCAGCGGGCATTGCCGATGGGGCGACCGATCGGAATGCTGCCAAGGTCCTCAGCGCGGATGGCATGAGTGGTGGTAAAGGTGGTGGCTTCGGTCGGGCCGTAGCCGTTGAGCAGGTGCGCAGGCGCGCCGTCGCGCAGCACCCGGGCGATCACCGCCGGGTCCAGCACATCACCACCGACCATCAGGTAACGCAAGGTACGCAAGGCCGGCAGCAGATCGTCGGCATACTGCTGGAACAGCCCGGCGGTCAGCCACAGTACGCTGACGCCCTGCTCCAGCAGCACCTCGCGCAGGCCCTGGCGCGAGAGCACCTGTTCCTGATCGACCACCACCACGGCACCGCCGTTGAGCAGCGCCGCCCAGACTTCCAGGGTGCTGGCGTCGAAGGCCGGGTTGGAGGCAAAGGCGACCCTGTCCTGCGCAGTGAACTCGGCAAAGCCGTTGTTGATCACCAGGCGTACGATCGCCCGGTGGGGCACCTGCACGCCCTTCGGCGTACCGGTCGAACCGGAGGTGTACATGATGTAGGCCGCGCTGCCGGCATCCAGCGCAACGCCTGGCGCATCAGCCGGGTAGCCGGCCAGGTCGAGCCGGTCGAGTTCTGCCCGGCGCAGCGTGGCGAACGCAGGCTCGTCGCTGCGGGTCAGCAGCAGCACCGCCTGGCTGTCGTCGAGCATGAACGCCTGGCGCTCACCCGGAGCATTGGCGTCCAGTGGCACGAATACCGCCGCGCATTTGCTCACGGCCAACTGCGCCGCCAGCAGCTCAGGCGAACGTGGCAGCAGGATCGCCACCCGTTGCCCCGGCGCTACGCCGAGTTCCAGCAGGTAATGCGCCAGACGGTTGGCGTAGGCGTCGAGCTGTCGATAGCTCCATTGGCGGTCGCCATGAACCACGGCCACGGCTTCGGGGGCCGTCTGTGCATGCGCCTCGAACAGGCTGTGCACGGCGTGCTCGCGCGGGTAGTCGCGCTGGGTCGCGTTGAACTGGTGCAGAACCTGTTCGCGCTCCTCAGGCAACAGGCAACCGACTTGGTACAGCGGCGTAGTCGGGTCTTGTTGCAGGGCCTGGAGCAATTGCGTCAGGGCAGCCTGCAGCAGCTGGCAGACGCGGCTGCCATCCACTTGCGGCACCGCCTGTACGGTCAGCGCAAAGCCGCTGCCGAGGTCGTCGACGTTGACCACCAGCGGGTAGTTGCTGCGTTCATGCGCGGCCAACAGCTCGATACCTTGCCAGGCCGCGCTTTGCTCGCTGGCGACGGGCACGCTGTGCCGGTAGTTGAGCAGGCTGGAGAACAGCGCCTGCGACGCCGGTACCGCACTGCAGCGCTGGGCCAGGGCCAGCGAGGCCTGTTCATGGGCGAGCAGCCGCGCCAGACGCTGGTGGGTCAGGCGGACACCGTCGGCGACGCCGCTGGCGCCGCGGGTGACCCGCAATGGCAAGGTGTTGATGAACATGCCCAGCGCGCGTTCGGCGCCTTCGCCACCGCGCAGGCGGCCGAGCAGCACGGTGCCGAACACCACGTCTTCGCGGCCGGACATCTGCGCCAGTACCTGCCCCCAGGCCTGATGGACCAGGCTGGCGACACTGATGCCGAGTTGCCGCGCCTGTTCCCGCAGGCCGCTGGCCAGACCGGCGTCCAGCACCAGGCGTGTGTCATGTACCTCGCGCCCATCGCACTGTGCATCGCGCAGGCCGAACGCCTCGGTGGGCGCGTCGATATCGCCCAGCAATTCGCTGAACATCGCCTCGTCGGCCTGGCTGTCGGCGCCCAGCCGCGCCTGGGCCACGTAATTGCGGTACGGCACGCTGGCCTGTTGCGGCGGCTGGCCTTGCAGTGCAGCACCGAGCTCGGCGACCAATTGCTCGACGGCGGTATGGTCGAGCAGGATGTGGTGCAGCAGCAGGGTCGCGTGCAGGCGGCCATCCTCGACACTGCTGCTCAGGTGCAGCAACGGCGCCTGGGTCAGGTCGATCCGGTTGTCGCGGGCGGGCGGGCTGAGTTGCAGCCGCGCTTCGCGCCGGACCAGTTGCACCGGCTCCTCCAGCCCTTGCCAGTGAATACTGGTGCGCAGGATGTCGTGGTGGGCAATGACCTGATTGAGCGCGGCGATGAACGCGTCCAGCTCGGCCTGCCCGGCGAAGGCGAAACGTGCCTGCAGCACATACGGGTCGGCGCCTTCGCTGGCCAGGTGATGATAAAGGATGCCCTGCTGCAGCGGCGCCAGGCCGTAGATGTCCTGCACATTGGCAACGCCGCCAGGCAGCGCTGCAACCAGGCCGTCGATAGCGCCCTGGGTCAGTTCGGCCAGTGGCAGTAGATCCGGGGTGATGCGCGTGCAGCCCGCAGCGATGCAATTGACCGGCACCACGATCGATGTCTCGCCGCCCACGGCGGCGGCCAGCGCAGCCAGGGTCGGCTGGCCGAACAACACCCGCACGTCAGCCTCCAGACCGGCCTGGCGCAGGCGCGAGGTCAGGCTTACGGCCAGTAGCGAGTGACCGCCCAGTTCGAAGAAGTTGTCCTGCCGCCCTACTCGTTCGACGCCGAGGATTTCGCTCCACAGTTGGGCCAGGAGGATTTCGGTGGCGCCTTCAGGGGCTTCGTAGGTACGTGCTTGCAAGGCGTCGGCGCCTGGTACTGGCAGGGCCTTGCGGTCGAGCTTGCCGTTGGGGCTCAGTGGCAAGGTGTCGAGGTGCATGAACAGCGCCGGCACCATGAATTCCGGCAGGTGCGTGAGCAGTGCCGTGCGCAGGGTCTCCACTGGTTGTTGGGTGCCGGTGTAGTACGCGACCAGCCGTTGTTCGTGGGCCACGACCACGGCTTCCTTGACCCCGGTGATGCGGGTCAGACCGGCCTGGATCTCGCCCAGCTCGATGCGCAGGCCGCGGATCTTGACCTGATCATCGTTGCGGCCGAGGTACTCCAGGTTGCCATCGGCCAGGTGTCGGGCCAGATCGCCGGTGCGGTACAGGCGAGCATCCGGGCGGGTGCTGAACGGGTCGTCGATGAAGCGTTCAGCGGTCAGCTCGGCGCGGTTCAGGTAACCCCGGGCGACCTGGACGCCGCCGATGTACAGCTCACCGGCCACACCTTGCGGCACCGGTTGGCCTTGCTCGTCGAGCACATACAGCGTGGTATTGGCTATCGGTTTGCCGATTGGCGTGTTGTCCGGCGCGGTTATGCAGTGCCAGGCACTGACGTCGACAGCCGCCTCGGTCGGACCGTACAGGTTGTGCAGTTCGATAGTCGGCAATTGCTGATGGAAGCGACGGACCAAGCTGCCGGGCAACGCTTCACCACTGCACAACACACGCTTGAGGCGGTCGGCCGAGGCTTCACCGTGGGCCAGGTACACATCCAGCATCGACGGCACGAAGTGCAGCGTACTGACAGCCTCGGCACGGATTACCTGACGCAGGTAATCCGGGTCACGGTGGCCGCCAGGGCGCGCCATTACCAGCCTGGCGCCTGTTTGCAGCGGCCAGAGGAATTCCCACACCGACACGTCAAAGCTGAACGGGGTTTTCTGCAGCACCACGTCCTGCGCATCGAGGCCATAGGCGTCTTGCATCCATAGCAGACGGTTGACCACCGCGGCGTGTTCGTTCATCACACCTTTGGGCAGCCCGGTTGAGCCCGAGGTGTAGATCACATAGGCCAGGTGACGCGGCGTCAAACCCATCACATCAGGATTGGCAGTCGACTGCGTCTGCCAGGTCGGCTGATCCAGATCGACCACCAGCGCGGCGTCAGGCACATGGCGCGTGGCCGCATGCACCAACACCGCCACCGGAGCACTGTCGCTCAACATGTGCCGAATCCGCTCAGCCGGATAGTCCGGATCGACCGGCACATACGCACCGCCGGCTTTGAGGATGGCCAGCAGACCAACCACCATCGACAAACCACGTTCGACGCAAATCGCTACCCGATCGTCCGGTTTTACCCCAAGCCCGATCAGGTGGTGAGCCAACTGGTTGGCCTGGTGGTTGAGCTGGCGATAGCTCAACTCACCCTCCTCGGCCCGCACCGCCACCGCTTCAGGGCTGCGCTCGACCTGAGCCTCGATCATCCCGTGCAAGGTCTGTGCGAGATCGTAAGCGACGTCGGTATCGTTGAAGCGCTGCAGTACCTGCTGACGCTCCTCGGCCTGCAGCACCGGCAGTTGTCGCAACGGCAAGTCCGGCTGCTGCTCCAGGGCCTCGACCAGCGCCGCCAGCACTTGGCACATCTGCCCGCAGATGCGCGCGGCGCCAACCTGCGCGGGTGTCATCGCCACCAAGCGGAAGCCCTCGCCGAGGTCATCGACGTTGAGGCTCAACGGGTAGTTGGTGCGCTCCTTGCCCTCGATCACCTCGATGCCCTGCCAGGCCTGGCGCTGCTCGGCAGTCGCTTCACCACCGTGGCGGTAGTTGAGCATGGCGCTGAACAGCGGCAGCGGCGCGGCCACCCCGCTGCAGCGCTGGGCCAGGGCCAGCGAGGCGTGCTCATGGGCGAGCAGCGCGCTGAGCCCCTGGTGCACCGCCTGTACGGCTTCGCGCAGGCTCACTCCGTCGAGGTCGACGCGCAGCGGCAAGGTGTTGATGAACATGCCCAGGGCCCGTTCTGCGCCCTCGCCACCTTGCAGGCGGCCCAGCAGCACAGTGCCGAAGACCACGCTGGACTTGCCGCTGGCAGCGCCGAGCAAGCGTGCCCAGGCCAGGTGGAACAGGCTGGCAACGCTGATGCCCAGTTGCCGCGCCTGGTGCCGCAGACGCAGTGCCAACTGCTCGGGCAGCGCCTGCTTGACCTCCTGCATGTCACGGCCATCGCCCTGCACATCACTCAGGCCAAACGGCAGGGTCGGCTCGTCGATGTCGCCCAGTTGCTCACGGAAGAACGCTTCGTGCTCGGCCTGGCTCACGCCAAGACGGGCCTGGGCCACATAGTTGCGGTACGGCACTGACGGCTGATCGGGTGCCGGCGCGCCTTGCAGATGGCCGGCCAGTTCTTCGGCGACCACCTCAAGGGCAGTGTGGTCGAGCACGATATGGTGGAATTGCAGGCTGGCCTCGATACGTGCACTGGCCGGGTCCTGGCAATACAGCAGGCGGATCAGCGGGGCCTGGCTCAGGTCGAGCCCGGCGACGCAACCTGCCTCGCTCAAGGCGGTTGCCTCAGGCACTGCCAGCAGGGCCATGGCGGCCTTGCGCCAGACCACCTGCACCGGCTGCGCAAGGCCGTCCCAGAGCACCGCGGTGCGCAGGATGTCATGCCGGTCGATGACGTGTTGCAGTGCGCCAGCAAAGCCTTGCACGCGCGCCAGGCTGTCGAAGCTCAGCCGTGATTGCAGCACATAGGGGTCGTGCTCGGGGGCGCTCAGGTGGTGGTAGAGAATGCCCTCCTGCAGCGGCGCCAGCGGGTAGATGTCCTGCACGTTGGCGGCACCACCCGGCACCGTGGCAACGATGCGTTCGATGGCCACCTGATCGAGTTCGACCAGGCTGAGCATCGCCGGGGTAATCCGTGTGCAATCGGCCGGGATGCGGTTGGCCGGCACCTCGACCTGCTGATCGTGGCCCAGGGTCGCCGCCAGCGCCGCCACGCTGGGCTGGCCAAACAGGGTGCGTACATCGACTTGCAGGCCTTCCAGGCGCAAACGCGCAGTCAGACTGACCGCCAGCAGTGAATGGCCGCCCAATTCGAAGAAGTTGTCATGCCGGCCGACGTTGTCCACGCCGAGCAATTCGGCCCACAAGCGTGCCAGCAAGGTTTCAGTCTCGCCCTGCGCAGGCTCATAGGGGCGACGCTGCACCAGCGCGACATCCGGCGCCGGCAGCGCCTTGCGATCGAGTTTGCCGTTGGGGGTCAGTGGCAGGCTGTCGAGGTGAATGAACAGCGTCGGCACCATGTAGTCCGGCAACTGCGCCAACAACCCCTCACGCAGGGCCTCAGGCGCCTGCACCGCGCCGCTGTGGTAGGCCACCAGGCGTGGCCCGCCGAGCGGGTCGTCATGCACCAGCACCACCGCCTCACTGACGCCGTCAAGGCGCGCCAGGCTGGCTTCGATCTCGCCAGGCTCGATGCGCAAGCCACGGATCTTGATCTGCTGGTCGTTACGGCCGATGAACACGAGGTTGCCGTCTTCGCTCTGGCGCACCAGGTCGCCGCTGCGGTAGAGACGCTCGCCGGCCACGAACGGGCTGGCGATGAAACGCTCGGCCTGCTGCTCGGGCAAGCCCAGGTAGCCCCGG
Organism: Pseudomonas sp. BP8; assembly: GCF_017875955.1. Classification (GTDB taxonomy): domain Bacteria; phylum Pseudomonadota; class Gammaproteobacteria; order Pseudomonadales; family Pseudomonadaceae; genus Aquipseudomonas. The sequence continues at coordinate 3,771,276 of NZ_JAGINK010000001.1, forward strand.
GCCAGACCGACGCCGCCAATATGCAGATGACCAATTACCCCCCACGGGACGGGCTGATCGTGGGTATCGAGCACGTACAGCTGGGTGTTGTCGATCGGCCTGCCGATCGGCAAGCTGCCGCGCGGCAGCGGTGCTGCAGTCGGCAAGGTCCACACACTGCAGTCGACCGTGGCCTCGGTGGGGCCGTAGACGTTATGCAGGCGCACGCCCGGCAACTGCCTGCGCACCTGGGCGGCGAGCGCCTCGGTCAGCTCACCGCCGCCGCAAACGATATCGGTGAGGCTGGTGCATCCAGCGCTGGCGGGCTGTGCGAGGAACTGCTGCAGGAGCACCGGCACGAACTGCACCACGCTGACCTGGCGGGCTTCGATCAACTGCGCCAGGTACTCTGGATCGCGCTGGCCATCCGGCCGCGCCAGCACCAGCCGCACGCCGCTGCACAGCGGCCAGAACAACTCCCAGACCGAGGCATCGAAGCTGATCGGGGTCTTGTGCAACAGCGCACCTTCGCCGGCTTGCGGGCAGAGGCTGGCACTCCAGTTGACCAGATTGACCACGCTGCGGTGCTCGACCATGACGCCCTTGGGCACGCCGGTGGAGCCGGAGGTATAGATGACGTAGGCCAGGTGTGCCGGGGTCAAGTCGGCGACGATTGGCCGGTCAGTCGACAGGCTGTTCCAGGTGGGTTGATCAAGATCAACCCGCGGTATCTGCGCAGCATCAACCAGCGCCCGCGTAGCAGCCTGGACCAGCACCGCCAGCGGTGCGCTGTCGGCCAGCATGTGGCGGATGCGCTCGGCGGGGTAGCTCGGATCGACGGGCACATAGGCACCGCCAGCCTTGAGAATCGCCAGCAAGCCGACCACCATCGACAGCCCGCGTTCGACACAGATCGCCACCCGATCGTCGGGTTTCACCCCAAGGCTGATCAAATGATGGGCCAGGCGGTTGGCCTGCTCATCAAGCTGGCGATAGCTCAGGCTGCCGTCGTCAGCCACCACCGCCAACGCGTCGGGCGTGCGCTGGCACTGGGCTTCGAACAGGGCGTGCACGGGCTGTTGCAGGTCATGCGCCACGGCAGTCTGATTATTGCCGAGCAATAGCGCTTGGCGTTCCTGCTCGGCCAGCACCGGCAACTGGCACACAGGCAGTTCGGGCTGGCTCTGAAGAGCCTCCAGCAAGCTGCCAAGCACCTGCTGCAATTGCGCGCAGATACGCTTGGCGCCCACCGCTGCTGTGACCTGCGCAGTCAGGCGCATGCCGTCGCCCAGGTCATCAACGTTGACGCTCAACGGATAGTGGCCGTGCTCTCCGCCAGGCAGGATCTCGACGCCCTCGAGCACTTCGCGCTGGGCCTGCTGCTCGTCGGCACTGGCCCCGTGACGGTAGTTGAGGATGGCACTGAACAGCGGCATCGGCGCCAGCACGCCGCTGCAGCGCTGGGCCAGGCCCAGCGAAGCGTGCTCATGGGCGAGCAGCGCGCTCAGGCGCTGGTGGGTAAGCCGTACGCCGTCGCGCACGCCCAGGCCGTCGAGGTCCAGGCGCAGTGGCAGGGTGTTGATGAACATGCCCAGCGCGCGGTCGGCACCGGCGCCGCCTTGCAGGCGACCAAGCAGCACCGTGCCGAACACCACACTGCGCTTGCCGCTGGCCACCGCCAGCAGTTGCGCCCAGGCCAGGTGCAGCAGGCTGGCAGCGCTGACACCCAGTTGTTGCGCCTGGCTGCGCAAGCGTTGGTACAGCGCGTCATCCAGCGCAACGGTGGCCTGCTCGATGCTGGCAGCCGGTGCGCCGATGTCGGCCAGGCCGTAGGGCAAGGTCGGCTCGTCGATGTCGGCCAGTTGCGCGCAGAAGAACGCCTCATGTTCGGCTTCGCTGATGCCCAGGCGGGCCTGGGCCACATAGTTGCTGTAGGGCACGGCGGCCTGGCGCGGTTGGCCATGGCCGCGCAGGTGATCGCGCATTTCTGCCAGCACCTGTTTGATCGCGGTGTGGTCGATGGCGATGTGGTGGAACTGCAAGGTCGCTTCGATACGCGCGGTGTCCGCTGCCTGGCGGTAGCACAAGCGCAACAGCGGCGCCTGACTCAGCTCGAGGGTCTCTGCGCAGGGCGTATCCAGCGCCAGGGCCTGAACCGCCAGCTCGGCACTGCGCCAGACCACTTGCAGCGGCTGCGCGAGGCCCTCCCAGAGCACCGCAGTGCGCAGGATGTCATGGCGGGCGATGACCTGTTGCAGGGCAGCAGCGAAGGCCTGCAGGCGGGCCAGGCTGTCGAAGGCCAGGTGCCATTGCAGCAGGTACGGGTCGTTACCGACGGCGCTCAGGTGGTGGTAGAGAATGCCCTCCTGCAAGGGCGCCAGCGGATAGATGTCCTGCACGTTGGCAGCGCCGCCCGGCACCCTGGCGACAATGCGCTCGAGCGCGGCCTGGTCAAGCGCGACCAGGCTGAGCATGTCAGGCGTGATATGCATGCAGCCGGGCGGGATGCGGTTGTCCGGCACCACTACCTGACGGCCCTGGCCTAGCGTCGCGGCCAGGGCGACAACGCTAGGTTGGCTGAACAGCACGCGGACATCAGCCGACAGCCCGGCCTTGCGCATGCGCTCGACGAGAGTCACCGCCAGCAGCGAGTGGCCACCGAGCTCGAAGAAGTTGTCGTGGCGCCCTACTCGTTCGACGCCAAGCACATCAGCCCAGATTGCCGCCAGCGCCTGCTCGGCCTCGCCCAGCGGCGCGGCATAGGCCTGGCCCAGCAGCGTGGCCGGGTCGGGCTCGGGCAGCGCCTTGCGGTCGAGCTTGCCGTGCGCGGTCAGTGGCAGTTCGTCGAGACGAACGAAGGCCAGCGGCACCATGTGCGCAGGCAGGCTGGCTTGCACAGCCTGGCGCAGGGTGTCGAGGTCGACGGCGGCAGACTCGCTGAACCAGGCCAGCAGCCGCTCGCCACGCACCAGTACCACCGCATCGCGGATGCCGGGCTGGGCAGCCAGTACCGCCTCGATTTCACCCAGTTCGACGCGTACACCGCGGATTTTCACCTGGTCGTCGTTGCGGCCGAGGTAGTCCAGGGTACCGTCCGGGTTCCAGCGCACCAGGTCACCGCTGCGGTACATGCGCGCATGTGGTTCGCTGCTGAAGGGATCTGCGAGGAAGCGTTGTTCGGTCAGTTCCGGGCGATTGAAGTAGCCGCGGGCGACCTGTGCGCCACCGATGTACAGCTCGCCGGTCACACCGACCGGCACGGGTTGGCAGCCCTCATCCAGCACATACACGCGGGTATTGGCGATGGGTTTGCCGATGTGCAGCGAGCCACCCGGGACGAGTTGACCGGAAGTCGCGACCACGGTGGTCTCGGTCGGGCCATAGTTGTTGACCAGGGCGAAGCCGGGATCCCGCTCGAACTGACGCAGGCGATCACCGCCCACCAGCAGTGTGCGCAAGGTCGGGTGCTGACGCTCGCGGCGCAGGGCCTGTTCGGCCACCGGCGTCGGCAGGAAGCTGACCTTGAGCGGTTGCTCCAGCCACCAGTCGAGCAGTTCGTCGACGTGTTCGTTGCTGATGTGCGCAGGCGGCAGGTGCAACTCAGCCCCCGCGCACAGCGCTGGCCAGACTTCCCAGGCCATGGCGTCGAAGCCGAAGCCGGCAACGCTGGAGGTGCGCGCCTGTTCATCGAGGTCGAACGCCTGGCAGTGCCAATGCACCAGGTTGGCCAGGGTATGGTGCTCGACCATCACCCCCTTCGGCTGGCCGGTAGAGCCCGAGGTGTAGACCACGTAGGCCAACTGGCGATCATCCAGCCCGACGACTTGCGGGTTGCCCTCGCCAGCGGCGTAAGCGCCGGGCAGGTCCAGATCCAACCGTGGCGCACCGTCAGGCAAACCCTCCACAGTCGAGATAGCCAGGACCAGCGCAGGCGCACTGTCGGCCAGCAGGTAGGCAATGCGCTCCGCTGGATAAGCCGGGTCGACCGGCACATAGGCGGCACCGGCCTTGAGCACTGCCAGCAGCGCCACCACCCGCTCGGCCTCGCGCGGCAGGCACAAGGCGACCCGATCACCCAGCTGCACGCCGCGCGCGATCAATTGATGCGCCAGGCGGTTGGCGCGCAGGTTCAGCTCGCCATAGGTCAGCACCTGTCCTGCCTGCACCAGCGCCACTACGCCCGGCACGCGCGCCGCCTGGGCTTCGACCAAGGCATGCACGGTCTGCCCTTGCGGGTAGGCCTGGGCATGGCAATTGAAGTCCTCCAGCAGTTGCCGGCGCGCATCGGCGTCGACAATCGGCAGGCAGTCGACCGGGGTGTCATCCGCGCGTTCCAGGGCCTGCACCAAGTGCGCCACGGCCGTGGTCATCCATGCGGCCACGCGCGCCGCGCCGATGTCGGCCAGTGCCAGCACGCTGAAGCTGAAGCCATCGCCCAGGTCGTTGACGCTGAGGGTCAGCGGGTAGTTGCTACGCTCTTCGCCGCCAAGCAGGCGTACTCCTTCCCAGATGCCTTCACCCTCACGCGCTGCATCACCGCCACTGTGGCGATAGTTGAGCAAGGCGCTGAACAGCGGCGCCGACGCCAGCACACCGCTGCAGCGCTGGGCCAGGGCCAGCGGCGCATGCTCATGGCCGAGCAGTGCCGACAGCTGCTGGTGGGTGGCACGCACGGCCGCAGCGGCCGTAGCTGCGGTATCGATCCGCAGGGGCAAGGTATTGATGAACATGCCCAGCGCCCGATCGGCGCCCTCGCCCCCCTGCAGGCGGCCCATCAGCACGGTGCCGAAGACCACGTCCTGGCGGTTGGCCAGCACCGCGAGCACTCGCGCCCAGGCCAGGTGCATCAAGCTGGCGGCGCTGACCCCGCGCTGACGCGCTTGTTCGCGCAGACGCCCTGCCAGGCTCCCGGGCAGTATTTGTTGCGCCTGCTCGATCCCGCGCCCGTCACCCTGCACGTTGGCAAAGCCCAGCGGCAAGGTCGGCTCTTCGACATCGGCAAGCATTGCGCGGAAGAACGCCTCGTGCGCGGCCTGATCATCCCGCCGGGCCTGAGCCACGTAGTTACGATAAGGCACCTGTGGCGGCAGCGTCTGGCCCTCGCCGAAGAGCAGTGCGCGCATTTCGCGAGCCACCACGTCCAGCGCGGTGTGGTCGAGGATAAGGTGATGGAACAGGAGGATCGCGACCACCTGCTGGTTGGCCGGATCAAGGCTGTAGACCAGGCGCGTCAGCGGCGCCTGAGACAGGTCCATACGGTGATGGCGGGCATCGAAGCGCGCCTGCAACTGATCAATACGCGAGGCCTGCGCGTCATCCTGGAGGTCGTCAACTTCGATCAGCGCCAGTTCAGCCGCACGCCAGACCACCTGCATTGGCTGCGCCAGCCCTTGCCAGCGTACCGACGTACGCAGGATGTCATGGCGGTCGATCACCTGCTGCAGGGCACCCGCCCAGGCCAGCAGACGCTCGACGCTGTCGAAGGCGAGGCGGGTCTGCAACAGGTAGGGGTCGCCCTGCTCGGCGCTGAGGTGGTGATAGAGGATGCCTTCCTGCAACGGCGCCAGCGGGTAGATTTCCTGCACGTTGGCGGCACCACCCGGCACGCTGGCGACGATCAGGTCGATGCTCGGCTGGTCCAGATCGATCAGGCTGAGCTGCTCGGGGATGATCCGTTGGGCATCCGGTGGCACGCGGTTGGCCGGCACGCTCACTTCACGGCCGCTGCCTACCGCAGCGGCGAGTGCCAGCAGGGTCGGCTGGGCAAACAGCACGCGGACATCAGCAGTCAGGCCGGCCTTGCGCATGCGCTCGACCAGGGTCACCGCCAACAGCGAGTGGCCACCGAGCTCGAAGAAGTTGTCGTGGCGCCCTACCCGTTCGACGCCAAGCACATCAGCCCAGATCGCCGCCAGCGCCTGCTCGGTCTCGCCCAGCGGCGCGGCATAGGCCTGACCAAGCAACATGGCCGGATCGGGCTCGGGCAGCGCCTTGCGGTCGAGCTTGCCGTGCGCGGTCAGTGGCAGTTGGTCGAGGCGAACGAAGGCCAGCGGCACCATGTGCGCAGGCAGGCTGGCTTGCACAGCCTGGCGCAGGGTGTCGAGGTCTACTGCCGCGGATTCGGTGAACCAGGCCAACAGACGCTCACCACGGACCAGCACCACCGCGTCGCGGATGCCGGGCTGGGCAGCCAGTACCGCCTCGATTTCACCCAGCTCGACGCGTACGCCACGGATCTTCACCTGGTCGTCATTGCGGCCGAGGTAGTCCAGGGTACCGTCCGGGTTCCAGCGCACCAGGTCGCCGCTGCGGTACATGCGCGCATGTGGTTCGCTGCTGAAGGGATCGGCGAGGAAGCGTTGTTCGGTCAGTTCCGGGCGATTGAAGTAGCCACGAGCGACCTGTGCGCCACCGATGTACAGCTCACCGGTCACACCGACCGGCACGGGTTGGCGGCCCTCATCCAGCACATACACGCGGGTATTGGCGATGGGTTTGCCGATGTGCAGCGAGCCACCCGGGACCAGTTGCCCGGAAGTCGCGACCACGGTGGTCTCGGTCGGGCCATAGTTGTTGACCAGGGCGAAGCCGGGATCACGGTCGAACTGACGCAGGCGATCACCGCCCACCAGCAGTGTGCGCAAGGTCGGGTGTTGGCGCTCGCGGCGCAGGGCCTGTTCGGCTACCGGCGTCGGCAGGAAGCTGACCTTGAGCGGCTGCTCCAGCCACCAGTCGAGCAGTTCGTCGACGTGTTCGTTATTGATATGCGCTGGCGGCAGGTGCAACTCAGCCCCCGCGCACAACGCTGGCCAGACTTCCCAGGCCATGGCGTCGAAGCCGAAGCCGGCAACGCTGGAGGTGCGCGCCTGTTCATCGAGGTCGAACGCCTGGCAGTGCCAATGCACCAGGTTGGCCAGGGTGTGGTGCTCGACCATCACCCCCTTCGGCTGGCCGGTAGAGCCCGAAGTGTAAACAACGTAGGCCAACTGGCGAGCATCCAGCCCGACGACTTGCGGGTTGCCCTCGGCAGCGGCGTAAGCGCCGGGCAGGTCCAGATCCAGCCGTGGCGCACCGTCAGGCAAACCCTCCACAGTCGAGATAGCCAGCACCAGCGCCGGCGCACTGTCGGCCAGCAGGTAGGCAATGCGCTCCGCTGGATAAGCCGGGTCGACCGGCACATAGGCGGCACCGGCCTTGAGCACTGCCAGCAGCGCCACGACCCGTTCAGCCTCGCGCGGCAGGCACAAGGCGACCCGATCACCCAACTGCACGCCGCGCGCGATCAGTTGATGCGCCAGGCGGTTGGCGCGCAGGTTCAGCTCGCCATAGGTCAGCACCTCGCCGGCCTGCACCAGCGCCACGGATTGCCCAGCATGCTGCGCCCGCGCTTCGACCAGCGCATGCACGGTCTGCCCTTGCGGATAGGCGGCATGCGTGGCGTTGAAGCGCGCTAGCAGCTGCTCGCGTTCGTCATCCGGGAGCACCGCCAGCCCTTGCAGCGACGCTGCCGGGTTCGCCTCCAGCGCCTCCACCAGACGGGCAAGGACCTGCTGCAGTTGCCTGCCCAGACGCGTCGCGCCCCACTCTGGCAGGGTCTGGATGGTCAGGCGCAGATCGTCGCCCAAATCATCGACGCTGACCGTCAGCGGGTAGTCGGTGCGCTCTTCGGCTCCGACGATATCGATCCCCGCGGCCACCGCAATGACCTCGGCGGCATCGCCGACATCACTGTGACGGTAGTTGAGCATCGCGTTGAACAACGGCGCCGGCGCGGCCACACCGCTGCAGCGCTGGGCCAAGGCCAGCGGTGCCTGCTCGTGGCCCAGCAGGGCGCTCAGGCGCAGGTGGGTGGCCAGCAGCGCATCACGCACGCCATGCGGGCCGAGGTCGATACGCAGCGGCAAGGTGTTGATGAACATGCCCAACGCCTGCTCGCCGCCTTCGCCGGTGGTCATGCGCCCCAACAGGACGCTGCCGAACACCACCGACTGACGGCCGCTGAGTTGCCCGATCAGGCGGGCAAAGCCCAGGTGCAGGACGCTCGCCGGGCTCACCCCGAGCTGGCGGGCCTGGGCGCGCAGGCGCTGGCTGAGCGCCGGTTCGAGCATGTGTCGGGCTTCTTCTACCTGGCGCTCGCCGATATGGGCCAAGCCGAACGCCAGGGTCGGCGCGTCGATGTCCGCCAGCATCTCGCGGAAAAACCGCTCATGGGCGGCTTCATCATGGGCCAGGCGTGCCGCGGCGAGGACGTTGCGAAACGGCATCGGCGCGCTGAGCTGCTGGTGTTCACCGGCCAGGCAGGCCTGGATCTCGCGCCGGACGATGTCCAGTGCGGTGTGGTCCATTACCGTGTGGTGGAACAGCAGCAAGGCGACCCACTGCTCGCCTTCGCCGCGCGCGTGCATCAGTTGCATCAGCGGCGCCTGGCTGAGGTCCAGCCGGTAGTGACGGGCATCGAAGCGCGTACGCAGTTCGTTCAGGGCATTGGCGCCGGCCACCGGCACGGCCTCGCGAACCAGCGCCGCTTCGCGCCAGACCACTTGCACCGGTTCGTCGAGGTACTCCCAGTGCAGCGCGGTGCGCAGGATGTCATGGCGCTGGATGACCCACTGCAGCGCTTCGGCGAACGCCTCCAGGCGCGCCTGGCTGGCGAAGCGCAGCTGGACCTGCGACAAGTACGGGTCGCCCGCATTGGCCGACAGGTGTTCAAAGAGCATGCCCCGTTGCAGCGGCGCCAGGGGGTAGATGTCCTGGACGTTGGCGGCACCGCCCGGCACGCTGGCGACGATGCGGTCGATGGCTGCCTGCTCGAGCTGGACCAGCGGCAGCATGTCCGGAGTGATCTGGAACGCCGGGCTGAGCCAGTCGTCATCGCGCGTTGCGAGCATCTCCAGCAACGCAGGCTTGTGCCTGGACAGCGCCTCCCACAAGGTGTCGTCCAGCGACTCGTCGTCGCCCAGGACGATCAGGTCCTGCTGTTCACGCTGAAGACGGATCGGACGGGTGGAGAGTGCAGCCATCAATTCGCTGAAATGCATCGGGTAAGCATCCTGCTTTGCCAATCGGAAGTGGCGTGAAGCTAAAGGATCGAGACCGGATGGGCTGACATGGGAACTGGGGACAAGGAGGATGGTGGTGGGTGCAAGAGTGCTGGGGCCGCGTTGCGGCCCTTTCGCGACACAAGGCCGCTCCCACAGTGGACCGCGTTGTGCTGGCCAACTGTGTCGCGAAAGGGCCGCAAGGCAGCCCCAACCCGCTCAGATTCGCCGCCGGGTGCCGAGGGTGGGGATGGTGGTCTGCGGGATCACTACCTGAACCTGCTCCAGCCGGGTATTGGCGGCCAGCCCCGCCAGGGTCGGCTGGCTGAACAGCGTGCGTGCATCGACATGCAACCCCGCCTGGCGCATGCGCGCCACCAAGCCCACCGCCAACAACGAATGCCCACCCAGCTCGAAGAAATTGTCATCGCGCCCGACCTGCTCGATCTTCAGCACCTGCGTCCAGATCTCGGCCAACGCTGTTTCCAGCGGGCCACGCGGCGCCTGATACTCGCGGCTGATCACCGACTCGGCACCGGGTGCCGGCAAGGCCTGGCGATCGACCTTGCCATTCGCGCTCAAGGGCAGCTCAGCCAGGGCGACAAACGCCTGCGGCACCATGTACTCGGGCAAGCGCGCCAACAAATGGCTGCGCAGCACTTCAAGGGCCGGCGCTGCAGCGCGGTCACGGCAGGTGAAATAGGCCACCAGCCGCTCTTCACGCATCACCACCACGCTCTGGCCGATGGCGGCATGCTCGGCCAGCAGCGCTTCGATCTCGCCCAGCTCGACCCGCAACCCTCGCAGCTTGACCTGGAAGTCGTTACGGCCGACAAATTCCAGTTCACCGTCCAGGCGATAGCGCACCAGGTCGCCGGTGCGATACAGCCGATCGCCGGGAACAAACGGGCTGGCGATGAAACGCTCGGCCTGCAACACCGGCAAGCCAAGATAGCCCCGCGCCACGCCAACACCGCCAATGTGCAACTGGCCGATGGCCCCCAACGGCACCGGTCGGTCGTGGGCATCGAGCACATACAGGCGGGTATTGCTGATCGGCCGGCCGATCGGTGGCGGCAGATCAGGCAGCGGCTCATGCGCATGCAGGGTCCACGCGGTGCTGTCCACCGTCGCCTCGGTCGGCCCATACACGTTGTGCAGACGCACGCCAGGTAAACGCTCACGCAGGCTGCGCACCAGCGCCAGGGTCAGCTCGCCGCCACCGCAGAAAATATCCTTCAGGCTGGTGCAGCGTTCGACGCCCGGCTCTTGTAGAAACTGATGGAGCAAGGCCGGCACGAACTTCACCGTGCTCACCTGGCGGGCCTGGATCAGCTGCACCAGGTAGCCCGGATCGCGATGGCCATCAGGGCGCGCCAACACTAGCCGCATGCCCGCGACCAGCGGCCAGAACAACTCCCAGACCGAACCATCGAAGGTGAACGGCGCCCGTTGCAGCAAGGCATCACCGGGCTGCGGCGGGCAGATGATCGAGCCCCAGTGCATGAGGTTGCACAAGCCTCGATGCTCGATCATCACGCCTTTGGGGGTGCCCGTGGAGCCGGAGGTGTACATCACGTAGGCCAAATGCCCTGGGCCGAGGCCAGGCACACGCGGGTTGTTCTCGGAATAGCCGTCACAGGTGTCGTGGTCAAGATCGAGCAGCGCCGCCGCAGGGTGATCAAACAGGCCGCGGGTGGCGCCATGCACCAGCACCAGCCGAGGCGCGCTGTCCTCGAGCATGAAGCGCAGACGATCGCTCGGATAGCTTGGGTCCAGCGGCACATAGGCGCCACCCGCCTTGAGGATACCGAGCAGCGCGACGATCAACGACACGCCCCGTTCAACGCACACGGCGACCCGGGTATCGGCTTCGACACCCTGGGCGATGAGGTGATGGGCAAGGCGGTTGGCCTGGGCGTTGAGGGTCTGGTAATCGACACCGGTAATGTCGGTCTGCAGGGCGATCGCCTCGGGGGTACGCCGTACCTGGGCCTCGAACAGCGCTGGCAGAGTCTGCTCCAGCGGGCTTTGCCGGTCTGCATCGGGGTTGAAGTCGCCCAAAAGGCGCTGCAGTTCGTTGGCCGGTACGCTGCACAGCGCCTCCAGCGGCTTGCCGCCGCCTTGGCTGAGCGCATCGTTCAGCTGGCTCAACGCTGTACTCAGGTAGTCCATTACCCGTTCTGCGCCAATCGCACGCGGGGCTCGAACAGCCACCTGGATGCCGTGCTGGTGATCATCAACCGTCAGCACCAGCGCGTGGCTGAGGACTTCACTGGCTTCGACAAGTTGCACCCCTGGCAGCACCTCGGTTTCAAGCAAGGCGCAGGAGCGGAAGTTGATCAGGCTGTGGAACAGCGGTGTCCCTGTCGGCAAACCACTGCAACGCTGGGCCAGCAGCAACGGCGCGTCCTCGTGGGCGAGCAGCCCGGCCAAGCTTGTATGGGTCTCGCGTAACCCCTGAGCCACACTGCGCCGGGCCAGCTTTACCCGCAACGGCAGGCTGTTGATGAACATGCCCAGGGCGCGCTCTGCACCCCGGCCAGCCATCGCCCGCCCCAGCAGCACCGTGCCCAGGGTCACCTCGTCACGCCCGCACAAGGCACCCAGCACCTGCGCCCAGGCCAGATGGAACAGGCTGGCGAGGCTGACGCCCTGCTGCCGGACGTGCTCGCGCAGTTGCTCGGTGAGCGGCGCCGCCAGGCTGTGGCTGAGGGTCTGCAGGTCGCCGTCGTCGACCCGCACGCCGCCCAGGCCAGGGATCGGCGCAGGCGCCTCGACAGCGGCAAGCTGATCACGGAAGTAAGCATCGTGCCGTGCCTGGCGATCGGCCGCCGTGCTCAGTGCAACGTACTCGCGGTAAGGCACCGACACGGGCAACTGCTCGCTGCGCCCGTGCATGAACGCCTCAAGCTCGCCGAGCAGCACCTGGATCGACACCGCATCGTTGATCAAATGATGGAAACGCAGCAAGCCCAGCCAGCGCCCTTCGCCGGGATCTTCGCTGCAGGCCAGCGCCATCATCGGCGCATGACGCAGGTCGAGCGGCGTCTGGGCGGGGTCGAAGTGGCTGCGCAACTGCGCCGCAACGTCAGTCACAGCCGGCTCGCAGTGCAGTGTCTGCACATCCATGCGGGCCTCGCGCCAGACCACCTGCTGGGGCTGCTCGAGATCTTCCCAGGCCAGGCTGGTGCGCAGGATGTCATGCCGCTCGATCACCCGTTGCAAGGCATCGGCAAAGGCCAGCAACTGCTCGTGGCTGGCAAAGGCAAACAGCGCCTGCTGTTGATAGGTATCGCGCAGGTCAGTGACATGGTGGTACAGCAGGCCTTGCTGCAACGGCGCCAGGGGGTAGATCTCCTGCACATTGGCCGCCCCGCCGGGCACGCTGGCAACGATACGTTCGATGGCTGCTTGATCCAGGTCGGTCAATACCAGCATCTGCGGCGTGATGCGCTGGCAGCCGGGGGGAATGCGATTGGCCGGCACGCCCGGCGCCTGAGCTGACACCACGGCAGCGGCAAGGCTGGCCAGGGTCGGCTGGCCGAACAGCACCTGTGCGTCGGCCTGCAGGCCCTGCTCGCGCATGCGTGCGATCAGTTGCACAGCCAGCAGCGAATGGCCGCCGAGTTCGAAGAAGTGGTCCTGGCGCCCTACCCGTTCCACCTGCAGCAGCTCGGCCCACAGCGCCGCCAAGCGCTGTTCGATATCGCCCTCGGGCGCCTCATGAACGCGCTGCACCAATGCCTCGCTGCCGGCGGCCGGCAAGGCGCGGCGGTCAAGCTTGCCGTTGGCCGTGAGCGGCCAGGCGCTCAGGCGGACATACGCCACCGGCAGCAATGCCGCTGGCAAGCGGCTGCGCAAGTGCTCATGCAATTGCAACGGCGTCACTGCAGGCTCGCCGATGAACCACGCCTGCAACTGGCCTTCGCGCAGCAACACCACGCACTCGCGCAGCGCCGGATGGCTGGCCAGCGCCGCCTCGATTTCGGCCAGCTCGACGCGCACACCGCGAATTTTCACCTGATCGTCATTGCGCCCGAGGTACTCCAGGGTACCGTCGGCCAGCCAGCGCACCAGGTCACCGCTGCGGTACATGCGCGCCCCGGCTGCCGGGTTGAACGGGTCGTAGAGAAAACGCTCGGCGGTCATCTGCGCCCGGTTCAGGTAGCCGCGCGCCACACCGGCACCGCCGACGTAGAGCTCGCCCGTGGCGCCGACAGGCAGCAGCTGCTGCTGCTCGTCGAGCACGTACAGGCGGGTATTGGCCACCGGCCGGCCGATATGCAACGGGCCGCCCGCCTCGACTGCGCCGGAGCTGGCCACCACGGTTGCTTCGGTCGGGCCGTAGTTGTTGATCACCCGGTAACTGCGCTCACGGGCCAGCCGCCGCAGACGGTCGCCGCCGACCAGCAGGGTTTGCAGGGTGGGATGCGGCGTGCCTTGGGCAAAGGCGTGCTCGGCCACCGGGGTCGGCAGGAAGCTGACGTCGAGCGGCTGTGCCCGCCACCACCGGAGCAGGCCGTCGATGTCTTCGGCGCCCTCGCGCGCCGGCGCCAGGTGCAGGGTGGCGCCACTGCTCAGGGCAGGCCAGAGTTCCCAGGCCATGGCATCGAAGCCCACCCCGGCGAGGCACGATTGCTGGCGGCCTGGGCGCAGATCGAAGGTATCGCAGTGCCAGTCGATCAGGTTGGCCAGGGTCCGGTGCTCGACCATGACGCCTTTCGGTTGACCGGTGGAACCGGAGGTGTAGATGACGTAGGCCAGGTTGTGTGGCGAACGCTGGCTGGCCACCGGCCGCGCGGCAGGCGTTGTCCAGTCGAACAGGTCCAGCTCGATCTGCGGCAGGTCGTGGGCCGGCAAACGTGCAACCAGGTCAGACTGGACCAGCACCACCCGTGGCGCGCTGTCCTCCAGCAGGTAGGCGAGGCGCTCGCGCGGGTGCGCCGGGTCGATCGGCACATAGGCGCCACCGGCCTTGAGTACCGCGAGCAAGCCGACCACGGTATCCAGGCCTCGGCGGGCGACTACTGCCACCCGCTGATCAGCGCTCACGCCCGCGGCGGCAAGGCGCTGGGCGAGCACATCAGCGCGGCGGTTGAGCTCGCCGTAACTCAGGCTGCGCCCCTCCTGCACCAATGCCAGCGCCTGCGGCCGAACCTTGGCCTGGGCTTCGATGCGCCGATGAATCAGTTGTTCTGCCCCACCGGGCACGGCGGTGTCGTTCCAGCGCTGCAACAGCGCGTGCTCGCCAGCCGTCAGCACGTCGAACTCGCCGATGCCCAGCGCGGGCTGGCGCAAGCCCTGCTCCAGCACATGCAGCAGGCGCGCCGCCAGCGCCTCGACCTCGGGCTGGCTGAACCAGGCGCGGTTGTACACCAGGTGCAGGCAGGCCTTGGCGCTCTGGCTGTTGCTGCGCAGGTGCACGGTCAGTGGGGTTGGCTCATGGCTGTTGCAGACCATCACGGTCTGCGCGGGGATGTCGCCAAAGCGCAAGTCGTTACCATCTTCTTCGTAAGAGACCACCACCTCGAACAGTTGCGCACGCTCTTCGCGCAATGCCCCTAGGCTGCGGTTGAGTTCGCTCAGGGCGAAACGCTGGTGGCGAAAGTCCTGCTTGAGCGCGTCGCGAATGCCGCGCACCAGTTCGGCAAACGACTGGCTACGGCCAAAGTCCATGCGCAGGGCACTGACCTGGGTAAACAGTCCCAGGGTCGCCTTGAAGCGCGCGTTGCTACGGTTGCGCACCGGCAGGCCGACGATCCATTCATCACGCTGCCAAGTCCGTGCGCAACACACATGCAAGGCAGCCAGCAGCACATGAAAGGCAGAGGACTGCAGCTCGCCGGCCAATTGCTGCATGCGTGCCAACAGCGCGCTGTCGAATGGCTGCTCCAGCGCGCCACTGGGTGCACCGGCCAGGGCCGTGTCGCGTTCGCGCGGGCGCAGCAAGGCATCGGGCAACTGCTGGTACTTGGCCAGCCAGTAATCGCGGTCACGGGCCTGGCGCGATGAGCGTTGGTACGCGTTGTCGTCGTCGATAAACGCACGGTAGGACGGCGCCTCGTCGGGCAACGGCAGGCCCTGTTCGAGCAGGCGGTAATAGTCGGCGACCTGTTTGAACAACTGATCGACGCCCCAACCGTCGAGTATCAGATGGTGGGCCTGAACGGCGAACAGGTAAGCCGAGTCGGCAACACGGATCAGCATCGCCCGCCATAAAGGGCTGCAATCCAGGGCACTGTTGTCCAGGTCATAGCGCCGTTGCATCTGCGTGTTCAGCAATGCCTGCGCGGCGGCGCGCGGATCGGGGTTATCCCGCACATCCCATTCAGGCAGCTCGACCGCCATTGCCGTTGCAAAATACTGGCGGGGCAGCCCGCTCTCCTCGATGGCCGCGACCAGCACGGTGCGCAGGGCGTCGTGCTGGCTCTGCAGATGCTCCAGCGCCTGTCGCAGCCGTGCTACCTCCACGCCGCCGTCCAGCTCGACATAGGCGCCGATGTTGTACAGCGGCGAGTCGCCGTGGCTGATCTGGTCCAGCCAGATGTCACGCTGGGCTGTGGTCAGGGCAAATGTTTCGGCAACAGGCATGGCTTGGCAGGTCCTTCAGATTGATCATCCGCGGATTCAAGCACCCTCACCGGAGCCTGTATGGCCCCCGAAACCCGGACAGTTCACGGCTCAATCAACGAGCACTTAAAAACGTGTAAGCGATCTGCCATAGGCCAGCAGCGGGCGTGGCTTACGCGGGGCAGGATCGGCGCTGAACGGCTGTGAACGTTCGCCTTTCTGACGTCAATTGGCTGGCAACCCGCTGTCGCGAAGCCGTGCGCCCTACTTTTCTGCGTACCCCATCGCACCTGATTACTGGCATTTTCTGTCCCCGATTTCCATTACAGACGTCGGACCAGGCGCCGAGCTTGAATGGCGCTACCCCATTCCCAGGAGACTCGACCGCGAGACCGCCCACCGTAACGCCCAGAATCAAGGATGATGACCCCGATGAAGCTGAACGACAGCCTCGCACACCGCCACGACCCACACCTCTATCTGCAATTGGGCGAACTGATTGCCAGTACCGGCGATGAGCGCTTTGCCGAACAGATGCTGCGCCTGGTCGATGCCCAAGTGCCGATCCACCGGCTTGACCTCAGCGAATGGACCCTCGACCCGCGCCAGGCCAGCGTCAGCCGCATCAAGCTGCTGGGCAGGGCCGGCCTGGCCCCGGAGGCGCCGACCGCCAATACGCTGCGCCTTCCTCTATTGCAAAGCATCATGCAGATGAAGGACCCGCTGCTGATCCAGTTCAAGGCCCCCGTTGATCCCGAGCACGCCCGCCAGAGCGCCCACCAGTGTCATCTGGTATCGCGCAGCCGTGATCGGCGCTGGGTTATCTGCTTCCACCGCTTGCCCAACCAACGGGCGTTTTCCCTGAGCGAACTGTCGCTGCTCAAGAGCTTGTCCGATACCTTGCTGCCGCTGGTAGAACACCATGGTCAGATTCTTGGGCACAGCGTTGTCGCAGACGCGGGAGATGATCTGCCAGTGCTGGAAAGCAGCTCCTTGCGCCACGCCTTCGGCAAGCGCCTGGTACTGGAGGCCATCAGCCTGTCGGCGCGGGAGCAGGAGGTGTGCCTGGGCTTGCTCACGGGCGGCACAGTGCCGCAACTGGCGCAGCAGCTGAACGTCAAGAACAGCTCGGTAGAAACCTACCTCAAACGTGCCACCGCCAAGCTCGGCGTGAGTGGCCGCCATGGCCTGGCCAAATGGATGGCCGGCGCCTGAATCTGCAAGGGAAACGCTGATGCGCAGATGTACCCAGGTCGTGCTCGCCGTGTGCCTGAGCGGCTGCAGCCTCACGCCGGACTACCAGCGCCCTGTCGCGCCGGTCGCTGACAACTACCCGCAAGGCCCGGCCTACAACGCCCAATCGACGCGCGGCGCAGTCCCCGACGATTGGCGCGAGGTGTTCAGCGACCCTGCCTTGCGGCAACTGATCGATACCGCCCTGAGCAATAACCGCGACCTGCGGGTAGCGGCGCTGAACGTCGAGGCCTATCGCGCGCAATACCGTATCCAGCGCGCCGAATTACTGCCCAAGGTTGGCCTGGATGGCTCCGGCGAGCGCCAGTATGTGCCGCGTAACACCACCGGTAACGGTGAGGGGGTGATCAGCTCGAGCTATGCCACGACCCTGGGCATCAGCGCCTATGAGCTGGATGTCTTTGGCCGGGTGCGCAGCCTCAGCGACCAGGCGCTGATGACCTATCTGTCCAGTGACCAGGCCCGACGCAGCGTGCAGCTCAGCCTGGTGGCCAGCGTCGCCAACGCCTACCTGACCTGGCGCGCCGATCAGGAGCTGCTGGAGGTGGCCTTGCGTACCCTGCAAGCTGACCAGCAGAGCTTGCGCCTGACCATTGGCCAGCGCCGGGTGGGCAGCGTTTCGGCACTGGACCAGATCCAGGCGCGCACCAGCGTCGACAGTACCCGCGCCGCCGTAGCGCGCTACCGCCGTCAGGTCGCCCAGGACCGCAACAGCTTGAGCCTGCTGCTAGGTGCACGCTTGCCGGATGATCTGCACGCCATACCGCTGGCCAGCGATCAGATCGCGCAGTTGCCCGCCGGCCTGCCTTCGGCACTGCTGCAGCGTCGGCCAGACGTCCTCCAGGCGGAATACGACCTGCTGGCTGCCAATGCCAGCATCGGCGCGGCGCGCGCGGCGTTTTTCCCCAGTATCAACCTGACCGCCAATGCCGGTACGACCAGCCCCGAGCTGTCCGGGCTGTTCAAGGCAGGCTCCGGCACATGGCTGTTCCAGCCGCAGATCAACCTGCCGATCTTCAACGCCGGTAGCCTGCGGGCAAGTCTCGACTACGCGCGTCTGCAAAAAGACATCCAAGTTGCGCAATACGAGAAGGCCGTACAGGCCGCTTTTCAGGAGGTTGCCGATGGGCTCGCCGCGCGCGCTACCTATCAACGCCAGGTGCAGGCGCAGCGCGACCTGCTGGCATCGACCCAGCGGTACTACGACCTGGCTAACAATCGCTACCGCAGTGGGGTTGATAGCAGCCTGACCTTTCTCGACGCCCAGCGCTCGCTGTTCAGTGCCCAGCAAGGGTTGATCAATGATCGACTGGCGCAATTGGTGGCGGAAGTCAACCTGTATGCGGCGTTGGGCGGCGGTTGGCGCGAGGTGCCGCAGGCTGCTGCGCGCTGAGCCGAGCACCAGGTGATAGCATGACAAACGCAACCGAACCCTGTAGGAGCGGGCTTGCCCCGCGAAGAGGCCCGTTATGACACAACCCCACTGCACAGAGACCCAACCATGGCCTGCACGGCAGTCGCACTCGTCCTCGCCGCCGGCCGCAGCCAGCGCTTCGGTGGCGATAAACGCCATCATCCGCTGGGCAACGGCCAGACCTTGCTGCAAACCAGCCTGACCCTGCCCTGCACGCAGCTCGACGAGGTCTGGCTGGCCCTGCGTGAAGACGATCCCATCCCCCCCGAGTTACCGCGCCAAGTGCGCATTCTGCAGTCCAGCAGCAGCCGCCTTGGCCTGGGCCATAGCATCGCCGCCAGCGTCGCCCGCATCAGCCAAGCCAGTGACGCCCAGGCGCTGGTGCTGCTGCTTGGCGACATGCCGTTCATCCAGCCAGCCACCCTCGCCGCCCTGCTCGCCGATGCGCAAAGCCAGCGCATTTGCCGGCCGGCCTATCACGGCACACCCGGTCATCCGGTGGTGTTTGGCCGTGCCTTCTGGGCCGAACTGGCCCAGCTGCAAGGCGACCAGGGCGCGCGCGTCGTGGTGCAGGCGAATCGTTCGGCGGTGCACACCATCGCGGTAGATGATCCGGGTGTGCTGCGCGACATCGATCGCCCCAGCGACCTGCCAGGCGCAGACACCGTCTAGACTGAACAAGGGATTACCGGGCCGCGTGGCCCGGTGAACCGGCACCGGCATGAACGGGGGGCTGCCACACGTAGAGGTGTGAGATGAGCCAGTTCAAGCGAATGTTGGTCGTGCTCGGCCCACAGATGCGCCACACGCCCGCCCTGCAGCGGGCGGCGGCGTTGGCCGAATCCAGCGGCGCCTTGTTGGATATCAATGTCATGGTCGACGATGTCGACACCTTCGGCCTGCTCAGCGATGGCAGCGAACGTGAGCGTTTGCTGACGCACAATCGCCTGTGGCTGGCCGACGAGGCCGAGCAACTGCGTAACGGCGGGCTGGATGTGTCCACCGATCTGCTGCTCACCCGCGACCCGCTGTCCAGCGTATTGGAGCAGGTTGAGCGACTGGGCTGTGACCTGCTGATCAAGGACGTGCAGCACGAGCCGGTACTCAAACGCTTGCTGGTGACGCCGCTCGACTGGCAACTGCTCAAGGACAGCCCGGTCGCCGTGCACCTGGTCAGTGATATCCGTTTGCCGCTGCCCCGACTGATTGCTGCCGCAGTCGACCTCAATCACCATGGCGCCGGCGAGCACCTCGACGAGCAGGTCATCCACGCCGCACGCGCTCTGGCCTTGCAGTGCAACGCCGAGCTGCACCTGCTGCACGTCTGTGACGCCTCGCGAACCCACCTTGCCGATTTTGGCGCGGGTACGGTGACCATGCCTGGCTTTGATGGCAGCATACGGGTAGCGCAGCGTGCGGCGTTCAATCGGCTGGGTGATCATCATCAGATCGATCTGGAACGGCGGCATTTTGTCGAGGGGCCGGCGATCAGGGCGATTGCTCAGTACATCAGCCATAGTCGGGTGGATGTGATTGTCATGGGCAGCCACCGCCACGATGCCATGCAGACCTTTCTCGGCGGGACTACGGCGCATGTGGTGGAGCATCCGCTGTGCAATGTGCTGGCGATCAAGGCTGGCGGCTGACTGTACCGGCCCCTTCGCGGGACAAGCCCGCTCCTACAGGTTCTGTGCCGGCCAGGAGATTTGCGATTTGCATTCGCTGTACTGGCCTCTACGCCGGCCAGGAGATCGGCATAAAACCTGTAGGAGCGGGCTTGCCCCGCGAAGAGGCCAGTACAGCGAATGCAAATCGCAAGTCAGCCTGTAACCAAGTCACGCGCCATAAGTGATGGTCACCCTATGCACTACCCCGCTGGCGCCCCCGCACGACGCTCCTCCAGCAGCTTGATGAACATGCTCAAGCTGCGCGACACCGTCCCGCGTCGCCACACCAGCCAGGTCTGCAGGTAACGGAAGTCTGGCGACAGCGGCCAGACGCTGACGGTGCTCAGCCCTGGCATGCTGTCGAGCATGCTCCGCGGCATCAGCGCCAGGCCAGCACCGGCGCTGACGCAGGCGAGCATGCCGTGATACGACTCCATCTCGTGGATCTTGCCCGGCACGGCCTGATCCTGGACGAACCAGTTCTCAAAATGATGGCGGTACGAGCAGTTGGCGCGAAAAGCGTAGATGCTTTCGCCGTTGACCTCCTGGGCGCGGCTGATCGGGGCGTGGTTGAGCGGCGCGATCACCACCATCTCCTCCTCGAACACCGCCATACCTTCCAGGGTCGGGTGCAGCACCGGACCGTCAACGAACGCCGCCACCAACCGCCCCG
Source organism: Pseudomonas sp. BP8 (assembly GCF_017875955.1). Classification (GTDB taxonomy): domain Bacteria; phylum Pseudomonadota; class Gammaproteobacteria; order Pseudomonadales; family Pseudomonadaceae; genus Aquipseudomonas. The sequence goes on from NZ_JAGINK010000001.1 coordinate 3,791,874, forward strand.
ACAACACCCCCTCGAGCATGGTCCCGGACGGCCCGGTGGAAAGGTCCAGGTCGACCTTGGGGAAGCGCTGGTTATAGGCCGCGAGCAAGGCCGGAATGCGCACTGCCGCGGTGCTTTCCAGCGAGCCCAGGGCAAACGTCCCTTGCGGGTCTTCACCGGCCACGGTCAGCCGCGCTTCGTGCACCAGGTCAAGAATCCGCCGGGTGTACTCGAGAAAATTCCAGCCGGCCGGTGACAGGCGCAAGCGGCTCTTCTCCCGGATGAACAGCTTGACGCCGAGGTCTTCTTCAAGCTGCTTGATGCGCGTGGTCAGGTTCGACGGCACCCGATGAATCTGTTGGGCGGCAGCGCTGATACTGCCGTGCTCGGCCACGGCCTTGAAGATTTCCAGTTGCACCAGGTCCACGGTCATTCTCCAAACGTGAATGTTTCGCTCATTATTATTCAGTTTTCAATAAGGATGCACGCCACTAGTCTGAGCGTCACCAACTGACAACAACGAGGTACTCCGCCATGAGCCAGATCAGCAGCCTGACCCACGCCATCTCGGTCGACCCGCACAGCGGCGAACAGATCGGCCACTACCCATTCGACACCGACGCCGCACTGGAAGCGGCGCTGCAACGCGCCAAGGTTGGCTTCAACCTGTGGCGCAAGGTGTCGCTGGGGCAGCGCAGCGAGTACCTGGTAGCCCTGGCGGATGCCCTGCAGGCCAACCATGAAGCACTGGCGGTGATGATCAGCCGCGAAATTGGCAAGCCGATCAGCCAGGCCCGAGGCGAAGTGAGCAAATGCGTCGGCCTGTGCCAGTGGTACGCCGAGCACGGCCCGGCGATGCTTGCACCGGAGCCGACCCAGATCGACAAAGCCCGTATCGAATACCGTCCCTTGGGGCCAATCCTGGCAGTGATGCCGTGGAACTTCCCGCTGTGGCAGGTGCTGCGTGGCGCGGTGCCGGCCCTGCTGGCCGGCAACACCTACGTGCTCAAGCACGCACCAAACGTGATGGGCAGCGCCTATCTGCTGCTGGAGATGATCAAGCAGGCTGGCTTGCCAGAAGGTATCTTCGAAGTGCTCAACGTCACCCCGGATGGCGTCACCCGGGCAATCAACGATCCACGCATCGCAGCCGTGACCCTGACCGGTAGCGTACGTGCCGGTATGGCAATCGGTGCCCAGGCTGGCGCGGCGCTGAAGAAGTGCGTACTGGAACTGGGCGGCTCCGACCCGTTCATCGTGTTGGCTGACGCCGACCTCGATGCTGCGGTCAAGGCCGCGGTCATCGGTCGCTACCAGAACACCGGCCAGGTCTGCGCCGCAGCGAAGCGGCTGATCGTCGAAGAGAGCATCGCCGAAGCATTCACGCGCAAGTTCGTCGAAGCGACGCGCCAACTGAAAGTCGGCAACCCGCTCGAAGACGACACCTACATTGGCCCGATGGCACGCTATGACCTGCGCGACGAACTCGACGGCCAGGTCCAGGCAACCCTGGCCGAAGGCGCGACCCTGCTACTGGGTGGGAAGAAGGCCGACGGCGTGGGCAACTTCTACGAGCCGACCGTGTTTGCCGGGGTTACCCCAGCGATGACTGCGTTCAAGCAGGAGCTGTTCGGTCCGGTGGCGGCGATCATCAGCGCTCGCGATGCCGAGCATGCGGTGGAACTGGCCAACGACAGCGAGTTCGGCCTGGCGGCGACCATCTATACCGCTGATGTAGCGTTGGCCGAGCGGATGACGGCAGCGCTGGATACTGGGGGTGTGTTCATCAATGGTTACTGCGCTTCGGATCCACGCGTGGCGTTTGGCGGGGTGAAGAAGAGCGGGTTCGGCCGGGAGCTGTCGCACTTTGGCGTGCGTGAATTTACCAACGTGCAAACGGTGTGGCTGGACCGTAATTGATTCAAGCCTGAGATTTTGGGGCCGCATTGCGGCCCTTTCGCGACACAAGGCCGCTCCCACAGTTGCCGGCACAACGCGGTCCATTGTGGGAGCGGCCTTGTGTCGCGAAAGGGCTGCGCAGCAGCCCCAAAACACTCAATCCCTGACCTGATCCTTGACCCAATCCAGCATCCCCCCCGGCACGATCAGCTCATGCCGAGCCCGCGAACACGCGGTATACAGCCCAGCCAGCATGCGCGCGCGCTCGTTGCGGTTGTTGCCAGGCGTCGGCGCCACCATCAGCTCTGGCGACACCATCACCCGGGCGAACTCCATGTTCTTCACGTCCCGCACGCGGCCCAGGAACAACTTGGGCGCCTTGTCCCAACGGTAACGGCTCTTGGCCTTGGCAAAGTGCTCCGGTGAATAGCCCTTGCGCAACATAGTGGCCACCGCAGCGAATGCTTTGTCGTCGCCTTTGTCCTGCTCCAGCGCCTGCCAGCTGGCGTAGCGGAACAGCATGTTGTGCCGTGGCCGAGTGCCATGCCGATACAACTCGATGCAGTCTTCGACAAACAGCTCGAACTCCTTGCGCGCGCCCTGCAGCAGGACGAAAGGCACGCCCTGGTGGGTCAGGCGCTGGAACCAGCCAAACAAACCCCATTCATCGTCGACAATCAGCGCCGTAGGCTGCTCAGGGACGGTCACCGTGTCGAAGAAACTGACCCGGGTGTAGTGCTCGGCGCTTCCACTGAAGGCAGCCTGTATGTGCGACGGGTGGGCCAGGATCAAGGGGTTCAACACCCCTTCCATCGCTGGCCCGGCGCGCAGTGAATGGTCGATGACGCGTTGGCGGATGAAGTTGCCATGGTGTGGACTCAGGCCATTGAGGTTCTGCAGGTCGTCACCCAGGGTGATGATCGCCTGCGGGCTGCGGTCAAGCACCGCGAGCATCGGCGCCGACAGTTCATGGGCCTCGTCGACGATGACATGGCTGAACTGGCTGTCGATGACTTCAAGCGTCAACGACAGCAGCTTGACCCGATGGTAGTCACGCACCGGTAGCTGGATTTCCCGTGCTGCCGGACGGATCAGTTGCTGCCAGTACAGGCGGGCCTTCTCCAGCAGCACTTCCTGGTCCAATGGCGAAAAGCCCGGCCCCATCCACGGCAGGTGCTGCAATTGCAGCGTGGCGTCGCCGCTGCGGCAGAAGCTGCGCACCGCCTTGATGCACAGGGCGACCACGTCACGCGCGGCCAGCGGGCCGATGTCGGGGATGCCCAGCCACTGCACCACCTGCGCTTCTTGCGGGCGCCACGACAGCTTGCTCCGGTAAGGGTCACGCAAGCGCCAGCCGTTACTGGTCAGGTCGCGATTGAGGATGTCGTCGGCCAATTGGCCGAAGGTCAGCGCGGTGAACGCCGACGCATCCTTGACCCGTGCCTGCAGCGCGCGCAACTGGCCTTCGGTCATGGCCAGCAGCAAGGTGCGCTGAGGGTCGAGCAGGCGCGCGAACTGATGGATCAGAAAGGTTTTGCCGGTACCGGCAAAACCTTGCACGGCCACCGACTCGTCCACGCCCGAGAGAAACTCGCGCAGCAGCCGATTTTGCTGGTCGCTCAAGCGCAGATCGCTCGACAACGAGGGCAAGCTCACCGGCTGCAAGGGCGTGACCCTTTGGCGATAGCTGTCGGCAAAGCGGAAGTTCCAGCCACCTTCACTGTCGCGCATGTCCGCCGGATCAACCGGGATTTCGTCGCTCAGCAGGCCAATGCCGTTCTCCCCCAGCATGCCCAGGCCCATGGCAAAAGCCTCGGCATCGAACCGCTTGGCCACCTGCTGCTGGAACTGGCTGGGCGCGCTGGCCTCGACTTCATCAGCGATACGCAGCATTTCGGCAAAGCGTCGCTCCTGCGTCTCGACCGACGGCGTGCCTTGCTGGCGCGGCAGGTTCTGGATGAACAGCACAGTGGCTGATTCCAGCAGGCTGACGCGGCTGAGGACGTCGCGGGCGGATTCGCTGGCGAGGCGCTCGGCCTGTTCGCTGGTGAGTGGCAGATAGAACATCGGGACCTCGGCGGGAAACTGCCGCGCACGATACCAGTATTGAGCGCTGAACCGCCATCAAGCCAACTGCGCCAACGCATCCTCCACGGCCGCCACCACCCGATTGCCCCTGGCCACCGGAAGCGTCCACGCGGCGATACTCATGCCCAATGGCACCGAACAGTCTATAGGCGCAACCAGTTCGCCGCTGTCCAGGTAGCGCTGAACAAGGCTGCGCCGCCCGATCAGCACGCCAGCCGCGAGCAAAGCTTGCTGCACGGCAATCGAATACAGCGAGAAGCCAGGGCCGCCGGCGATGAACGGCCGCTCGGGCATCACCGCCCCCGTCCACACCTCCCAGTCGTTCCAGACCACGTCCGCGATGCAGCGAACCCCGAGCAGGTCTTCCGGGGCCTTGAGCTGGCTCGCCAGCGCGGGCGCGCAGACCGGGATCAGCGCTTCGTCGGCGAGCCGGCGCTGGCCGCGCTCTAGCGCCGGGGTGTAGAACAGGCAGAGATCGAACGGGCTGCGTTTGAGGTTGGGCGGCTCATCAACAGCGGTCACCGATATTTCGATGGGCGCCAGCAACTCGGTAAGACGCGGCAGGCGCGGCCCGAGCCAGAGCTGCGCCAACGCCGGCGAGGTGACGATGTGCACCCGCTGCGGAGCGGCCAGGCGGCGCAGGGTGCGGGCCGCCTCCTCCACCGCGTCGAAGGCCTCGGTGAACTGCGCCTTGAGGGTCTCGCCCAGTGGCGTGAGACGGACACCCTTGGCATAACGCTCAAACAGCGCCGCGCCGTATTCACGCTCGAGCGCCTTGACCAGCGCAGCAATGGCGCCAGGTGTCAGCTTGAGCTCCTTGGCGGCACGGGCGAAACCACCCAGACGGGCGGAGGCTTCAAAGGCGCGCAAGGCATTGAGCTGAAGTGAATGGCGTAGGGGGGAATCAAGAGGCATTGTTTCAGGCTCATTTTTTTTAGGCCTAATATTCCACAAATCTGACGTTGTGACCTGCTGCCACGCAGATTATTTTCAACAACAGCCGGGTACTGGCGCCCGTATTTCGTCAAGGAACCAAAATGCACTATCTCAGTGGGAGGCAAGCGTTCGTGCGTGGCGCACAGAGTGTCCTCCCGTTAACCACCGGGATCGTCCCGTTCGGGCTGATCACCGGCGTCACCGCAATCGGCATGGGCATGACACCGCTCGATGCCATCGGCATGACCTTGCTGTTCTATTCGGGCTCAGCCCAGATGGTGGTCATGCAATTGATGCAGAACGGCGCTTTGCCGATCACCATGGTGGTGACGGCTCTGGTGATCAATCTGCGCTTTTTGATGTACAGCGCGGCGCTGGCGCCGCACCTCAGCCACTTGCCTCGCCGCCACAGCTGGCCACTGTCGTACCTGCTGTCGGATCAGAGCTTTGCGCTGTGCAGCCTGAAGTTCGCCTCGGGTGAACTGGGCCGGTTCGCCTTTCCCTACTATGCCGGCACTGCCGTGACCATGTGGTTTGGCTGGAATCTCGCGGTGATCGCAGGCATTTGGCTGGGAGCTGGCATCCCTGATTCCTGGTCATTGGGCTTCGCCATTCCATTGTCATTCCTGGCGTTGTTGATCCCCAACCTGCGTAGCCCGGCCACGCTCGGCGCCGCGACAGTGGGTGGCGTGCTGGCGGTGCTGGCGGTCGATCTGCCCTACAACCTGGGCTTGCTGGTCGCTTCGCTGGGTGGCGTCATCAGCGGGGTGACCATCGAGCAACTGCGCGCGGGTACCACGCAAGCGGTTGACCCTGAACAGGAGGCGTCATGAGCGAGCTGTCGCCATGGATCACCTTTTTGCTGATCGGGCTGGGCACGTTTGCCCTGCGGCTGTCTTTCATCGAATTCTACGGCGCCCTGCGCATCCCGCCGCTGTTCAGGCGGGCGCTGGCGTATGTGCCTGCCAGCGTCCTGGCGGCGCTGGTGTTGCCAGCGGTGGTCTACCAGGACCGGCTGGCGCAATGGGACTGGAGCAATCCGCAACTCCCCGCAGCGATTGTTGCGGGGCTGGTGGCTTGGCGAACCCGCAGTACGTTGTTGACCCTGGGCGTGGGCATGGCGGTGTTGTGGGGGTTGAAAAGCTGGGGAATGTAGGGGTATGCCGGCCTCTTCGTGGGGCTTGCCCTGATGCTGACTTAAGAGTGCTGGGGCTGCTGAGCAGCCCATCGCGACACAAGGCCGCTCCCACAATGTCCGCGCTCCCCCTGTAAATAGGGGCTTGCACGATCGGCGTGGGAGCGGCCTTGTGTCGCGATGGGCCGCAAGGCGGCCCCGGCATTCTTAAGTGAACAGCATCGTGGCGTACTCCGCGAAGAGGCCGAAACTGTCACTGCCAATCACAGCCGGAAGCGCTTCATCATCTCGTTCAAGCCGATCGACAAACTGGCCAGTTCCTGGCTGGCCACGCTGATCTGATCCGCCCCTTCGGAAGTCTGCAGCGCCAGGTCCCTGATGTTCAGCAGGTTGCGATCTACCTCACGGGCCACTTGCGCCTGCTCCTCAGTGGCACTGGCAACAACCAGATTGCGCTCATGAATGGTGGTCGCCCCGCTGCTGATCTCATCCAGCGCCTGGCCGGCCAGCTCAGCCACCTGCAAGGTATGCCCGACCTGCTGGCTGTTGCTCTGCATCGCGTCCACCACCCGCGCCGTGCCGTTGCGAATGGCATTGACCATTTCTTCGATTTCCAAGGTCGAGCTCTGGGTACGCCCCGCCAGCGCCCGCACTTCATCCGCCACCACGGCAAAACCACGCCCGGCTTCACCCGCCCGGGCCGCTTCGATCGCCGCGTTGAGCGCCAGCAAGTTGGTCTGACCGGCAATCGCACCAATCACATCGAGCACCTTGCCGACCTGCTGCGACTGCAGCGACAACGCCTCGATCTGCCGCGAGGCCTCATGCACATCGTTGCTCATCTTGTTGATCGAGCCGATCGCTTCGGCCACCCGCTCACGCCCGCGGCGCGCGGCATCTTCAGACTGGCTGGAGATCTGCGAGGTGCTCACGGTATTACGCGCCACCTCCTCCACCGCCACACTCATCTCGGTGACTGCGGTCGCCGCCTGCTGGATCTCATCGCTCTGTCGGCCGAGGTCGCTGGAGGTCTGCCGGGTTATTGCAGACATCTGCTCGCTGGCCGCGGCCAGTTGCTGCGACGAGTCGCCGATCAGTCGCAGGGCATCGCGCAGGCTGGCCTGCATTGCGGCCAGGGCATGCATCAACTGGGTCGCCTCATCGCCACCGCTGGCCTGCACCGAATGCGACAGATCGCCCTCGGCGATGTTCTGCGCAACCCGGATGGCTTCGCGCAGTGGGCTGACAATGCTGCGGGTCAGCAACCAGGCCAGGCCGATGGTCAGCACCAGCACCAGGCCGACCACGCTGAAGGTCAGGTAGCGTGCACGCTCATAATCGCTGCGGACCTGGGCGGTATGCTCGGCGGCGGCCGCGCTGCTGAACTTGACCAGACTGTCGTAGAGCTCGCCGATTCGGTTGGAGATGTCCTGCATGTTGCCACTGAGCATGGCCTGCATCTGCGGCAAGCGGTTCTGCTCCGAGAGGCCTTTGTACTGGTCGAGCAATACCCGGTACTGGTCGATCAACTGGCGCATTTCGGCAAACACCGGCTTGCCTGCCGCCGGCACCACCGCGCCATAGCCTTGCATCCCAGCGTCGAGCAGACCTTTGAGCACTTCCAGACGTGCCAGGGTCGGCGCCAGCTGGGCTGGCTCGCGGGCGATGGCCATGCGCAGGGTGATGATGCGCAGGCCAAGCATGTGGCTGCGCACCTCGCCCAGGTTGCGGGTACCGACGTTGGTCACCTGTTCGGTGTACACCACCGCTTCGCGCATGCTGGCGATCTTGTCGATGGAAAACAGACCGAGGATCACCACCAGGGCGGCGATCAGGCTGAAACTCAGGTACGAACGGGTGGCAATGTTGAGGTGGCGCAAAGACATGGCAAAACATCCAGGTGGCAGGTGGAATGTACTCGCCATTACGTTCGGCCCCGGCGCGGGAAGGTTTAGCGCCGCCAGACGTTTAGTGCCCGATAATCGAACACTTCCCGTCGGCTAGAAATGGACCTTGAGCAGCGCGCTCACCGCGTTCTGGTCAGTGGGGAAACCCGGGCTGTCTTCGATTCCGTATTTATCGGACCAGTAACCCACAGGCGAGGCCGATAGTGACTATTGATACAGGCAATTTCTGCTGACAAAGGCCGACGCTTAACCTTGCTCCATCGATTCGACACACGCGAATCCACTGGACTCAAGGAGACCTCCCGATGAACAGCACAGCCCGCCTGTTACTCACTGCCCTGATCGCTAGCGGCATTACCCTGCTGAGCGGCTGTGCCAATCATCCCGAGTTACGTCCCTACACGGTCGAGGAGACTCGCCAGTTGCAGCTTGAGGCGCTGGCCCGTCAAGGGTTGACGCATGAAGAGTACGAGCGTCGTCGCACGTCGGTCTTGCGCTCGGCCAACGCTGAAGTGGTGGCTGACACCGCGCAATCGCAGCCACCGTTCAGCGGCTGATTCATGCAGCGAACAACGCTCACAAGCACGCCGCATCCCCTGTAGGAGCGGGCTTGACCCGCGAAGAGACCGGCCTGTACAAGTACAATATTCTGTACATGACCCTCTGCTTGGCTGCCCGGACCCACCATGAACAAGTTCAATCCACGCAAACTCACCCTCTCCAAATGGACCGCGAGCGCCCCCATCAACCGCGAAAAGCACTTCATCGTCACCAAACTGCTGTGTGACGAGCAAGGCACGCCGCTGCAAATCGAACTGCAAGCCGTTTACAGCGGTCGAACCGAGCTACTCGACTGGCAGGTTCTACGCGATGAGAATCGATGGCTGATGGGCTGGAAATAGCTGTTGAACCACCGTCCGGCAGATAAAACCTGTACAGGCATAAATTTCTGTACAACTTTACGAGGCGTAGTGGCTTAATGCCCGCCCCTGCCCGACGGATCCCCTCGAATGTTCATGCGCGCCCGCACTCATCAACACGCCTTGCGAAAATCTGAGGCACGCCAAGCCGCGCTCGAAGCCGAGCTGGCAGCCGTGCGCGAGTCGATGGCGTTGCTCGAGACCGAGCGCGACCAGCTCAAGCAACGCGCCCAGCGTGAGGCCAGCTATCGCAACGCCATGGACCGCTCGATGGCAGTGATCGAGTTCAGCCTCGACGGCCATGTCATCAACGCCAACGGTAATTTTCTCAAGGTCATGGGTTATCGCCTGGAGCAGATGCGGGGCCAGCATCACCGCCTGTTCTGCCTACCCGCGCAGAGCGGCAGCGAAGCCTACCGGAGCTTCTGGGCGGCGCTGAACCGTGGCGAGTTCAAGGCTGGGGTGTTCCAGCGAATCGATAGCCGCGGCGTCACCGTCTGGCTGCAAGCCAGCTACAACCCGCTGTATGACGAACAGGGCAAGCTGTATGGCATCGTCAAGTACGCCACCGACATCACCCGCGAAGTTGACCAGCGCGCTGCCGAATCACAGGCCGCATTGCTGGCTTTCGCGACCTCGCAGGAAACTGACGTGCATACCCAGCAAGGCTCTGCGGTGGTCCAGCGGACAGTGAGCGTGGTGCAGAGCATTGCCGACGAACTCGAGCTGATGGCCAAGGCGATCGGCGCGCTCAGTGAGCAGTCCGAACAGATCGGCACGATTGTCGACGCCATCCGCAGCATTGCCGACCAGACCAACCTGCTCGCCCTCAATGCTGCCATTGAAGCCGCGCGTGCCGGTGAGCAAGGGCGTGGTTTTGCCGTGGTGGCAGATGAAGTGCGTAACCTCGCCCAGCGCACCAGCCAGGCCACTGTGGCGATCAGCGAAGTGGTCGCCCAGAACCGCGAGCTGGCCAAGCAAGCGGTGGCCAGCATGCAGTCGAGCACGCTCAAGACCGAGCATGGGGTTGAGCTGGCGAACCAGGCTGGGGCGGTGATTCAGGACATCCATCACGGCGCCCAGCGGGTGGTCGAGGTGATGGGTCAGTTTGCCCAGCGCTTGGAGCAAAGACACACCGCGTAGTGAAGCTGGGCCTGCCGTACGTTCAGGTGATGCCGGTCAGGGCTGCGCCCTCATTTCGCGACACAAGGCCGCTCCCACAGGGAACGCGCTAACCTTTAGGTTTTGTGCAAGACAGTTGCCCGCACAGAGGCCGCGCATGCCTCAAGACTAACGCTGCGCTGTGGAAGCGGCCTTGCCGGAGCGCCCCCGGGGTCAGGACAGGCGGCTCATGCCTTGCCAATCTCCGGCGCCAGGATCCATTCGGCGCTGTCATTCCAGACGTCCATGCGCACGATCTTGCCGGCTTTGACCTCGAATCGATCCAGGTAACGGTTACCGGAAAAACTCCGCCCGTCCGGCCACTGCCCGTACAGCGTGCCGTTGGAATACACCACGGTGTGGTCTTCGCGTTCACACCAGTCGAACTGGCCCAGCTCCTTTTTTACCCAGGTATAGCGGGCACCATTGAATGCAGTGATGTCGGTCGGCGTCGGCATCGGCCGACCGCCAGTAAACGTGATACGCACGTCATCACTCATGTAAGTGGCGGCCCGCACCGGGTCGGGCGCCATCGAAGCGGCAAGGAAGTCGCGGATGATCTGTACAGCGGCGTTGCTATCGGTCATGGAGTGTCTCCGAGGTTGTCCAGAACGGGGCGTTGACCCCAACCTTTGCCTTGATCCAGTGCACGTGACGGCACTGAGTCATCCGGCGATAGCCCCAGAACACGGGGGGCGTCATGAGTATTTTCCAAGTGGCACCTGTTTTGCTAGCACATTTTTACGAATTGCTAGCAATCAGGAGTTCCACACATGCTTACCCGGTCCCTGCTGCGCCGCTGGCTGCCTTGTGCAGCCTTCTCCCTCGCCTGCTGTGCAGGCAGCGTCCAGGCCGCCGAGCCGATCAAGGTCGGTCTGGTTGCTGCGTTGTCCGGGCAGTCGGCCAAGTCGGGCGAGGCCTTGACCCGAGGCCTGACCCTGGCCATCGATGAAATCAACGCCAAGGGCGGGCTACTCGGCCGCCCTGTGGAGCTGGTCCGCCGCGATGATGAAAGCAACCCGGCCAAAGGCATGCTGGCGGCACGCGAGCTGATCCAGCGAGAAAAAGTCAGCGTGCTGTTCGGCGGCCTGGATACGCCGGTGTCGCTGGCCATCGTGCCGCTGGCCAACCAACTGAAAACACCGTTCATGGGCATCTGGGCGGCTGGCACCAAGATCACCGAAAACGGCGCCAAGGATAATTACGTGTTCCGCGTCTCGGCGGTCGACGAGCAGGTCGACGAGGCGCTGGTCGCCTACGGCCTGCGCCAGGGCATGAAGCAGCCTGGGCTGATCCTGGCCAACAACCCGTGGGGCGAGTCGAACCTGGCCGGGCTGCACGCCGCCCTCGCCCGGCGCAACCTGCCGCAGGCGCCGGCAGAGCGCTTCGAAGACAGCGACCTGGACATGGTCCCGCAACTCACCCGGTTGAAAAACGCCGGCGTCGATACCCTGTTGCTGGTGGGCAACGTCGGCCCTTCGGCGCAGGTGGTCAAGTCACTCGACCAGATGGGCTGGAAGGTCCCCGTGGTCTCCCACTGGGGGCCAGCCGGCGGACGTTTCGGCGAGCTCGCCGGGCCTGACGCCGGGCGTGTGCACTTCATCCAGACGTTCGTCTTTGGCGAGCACAACAGTGCCCGCGGCGATGCCCTGCTCGGCGCACTCAAGCAACGCTACCCGCAGGTCAAGAGCCTCGCCGATGTCACCCCGGCAGTGGGCATCGCCAACGCCTACGACGCCATGCACCTGGTCGGCCTGGCCATCGACAAGGCCCAGGCTACCCATGGCGTGCAGGTACGCGACGGTTTCTATGCCATCAGCGACTACGCCGGGCTGATCAAGACCTATCACCAGCCGTTCACCACTGACCGCCACGACGCCCTGGGCCCGGACGACTACGTGTTCAGCCGCTTCGACGGTGACACCATCGTGCCCGTGGCGCCCTGACTGGAGAGCTTGATCATGATCACCACCGCACTGGTCAGCGGCCTGGGCCTCGGCAGCATGTATGCGCTGCTGGCGCTTGGCTTTCACCTTACCTACGCCGTGTCGCGCACGGTCAACTTCGCCCAGGGCAGCGCAATGATGGTCGGCGCGGTGCTCGGCTACAGCCTGGCAGTCACCTGGGGCTGGCCGCTGTGGCTGGCGCTGCCGACCACCCTGGTGCTGTGCGCGGTACTCGGGCTTGCCATCGAACGCTTTCTGGTGCGGCCGTTTCACGCCCGCGGCTCGGACGCCTGGCTGATGGCAACGGTCGCCGGCGGGCTGCTGCTCGATAACCTGGCGCTGTTCACCTTTGGCAAGGAGCCGCGGCAGTTTGGCAGCGCCCTGGCCAGCCTGCGCCTGGAGCTGGGCGACAGCAGCCTCAGCGTCGTCCAGCTGGCGATCCCGCTGGCTGGCGCAACGGTCGCGGCAGCGCTGTATTGGGTGCGTCGGCGGACCCGCTTGGGCCTGCGCCTGGAAGCCTGCGTGCAGAACCCGCGGGCCGCACGGCTGATGGGCATTGAAGTCAACCGGGTGGTGGCAGCGGCGTTTGCCCTGTCGACGGTGTTCGCCGCCCTCGCCGGCCTGTTGATCGCCCCGCTGTACAGCGTACATGCGGACATGGGCACGCTGTTTGGCCTGAAGGCGTTCGCCGTGGCCATCCTCGGCGGTATTGCCAGTGCCAGCGGGGTGTTCGCCGCGGGTTTGCTGTTCGGCCTGGTGGAAGCCCTGGTCACGCTGTACTTCGGGTCGGCGTTTACCCAGTTGCTGTGCTTTGCCCTGGTGATCGTCGCGCTGGCGGTACGTCCCGATGGCCTGTTCGGCCGCAAACTGTGGGTGAAGGTATGACCATGCGCACGCTTCTCGTCCCCCTCGGGCTGGGCCTGCTCGGCGTCGCCGGCGTTGGCCTGGCGCTGGGCCTGGACAGCTATTGGCTGTTGATCCTGACCTTGTACGCCCTGGCAGTGACGGTCGGGGTAGGCCTGAATATCCTGATCGGGCTGTCTGGGCAGATGTCCTTCGGTCATATCGCGTTCTATGCCATTGGCGCTTACCTGTCGGCGCTGCTGACCCTCGCCGGCATGCCGTTGACGCTTGCCCTGCCGCTGGCAAGCCTGGGTTGCGCGTTGGCGGGCGGGGTGTTGGCGATCCCGGCACTGCGGGTCAGTGGGCCGTATCTGGCGATGATCACCATTGCCTTCGCCCTGGTCGTGCACAACGGCCTGATCGAGTGGCGCAGCGTCACCGGCGGCGCCAACGGTTTGATGGGCATTCCCCTGCCGGCGCTCGGCACGCTCGACCCGAGCCTGCTGCTCGCGCTCGCAGCGGTCGCCCTGATGCTGGTGGCGCTGGTGTTCTACTGGAGCTTGCAGCGCAGTGGCTGGGGCCTGGCCATGCGCGCGGTGAAGGCTTCGGAAATTGCCGCGCGCTCGCTGGGGATCAATCCGGTGCAGACGCGCACCCTGGCCTTTGCCTTGTCGGCTGGCCTGGCCGGTGCGGCGGGCGCGTTGGTCGCGCCGGTGCTGATGTTCATCAACCCGGCGGCGTTTCCGTTTTCGCAGTCGATCCTGTTCGTGCTGGCGGTGATCGTTGGCGGTGCGGGGACGCTGTTCGGGCCGGTACTGGGGGCGCTGGTGATCGTCTTGCTGCCAGAGCTGCTGGCAGACTTTGCCGAGTACCGGTTGCTGGCGTTTGCCGTGTTGCTGCTGGCGGTGCTGTGGGCGGCGCCGCGCGGCGTGCTCGGTAGCCTGTCGCGACGCTTCTGGCGGCCGGCGCAGGAGCCGGTCACCGCGGCGGTCGATCATGCTGCGTTGCAGGCTTTCTTCAATACCGCTACGCCGCAGGGCCTGACGGTCGAGGGCATCGGCATCCGTTTCGGCGGCGTGCAGGCGGCGCAGCAGGTCAGCCTGCGCGCCCTGCCCGGCAGCATCACCAGCCTGATCGGCCCGAACGGCGCCGGCAAGTCGACGGTGCTGAACATGATCAGCGGCTTCTACACGCCCGACAGCGGCTCGATTGCCCTGGCGAGCGAACTCGCCGGCCAGCCCGCCTGGCGCATCGCCCGGGCCGGCATCGCCCGTACCTACCAGACCACCCAGCTGTTTGCTGAGCTGAGCGTGCTGGAAAACCTGCTGGTGGCCTTGCAGCACGGCGCCATCGAATGCCCGTGGCCACGGCAACAGGCCAGCCGCAAGGCCATCGCAGTGCAGCTGTTGGCGTTGGTCGGCTACCGCGGCAACCTGCACGTTGCTGCCGACGACCTGCCACATGTCGACCGCCGCCTGGTGGAAATTGCCCGTGCGCTGGCCAGCCAGCCCCAAGTGCTGCTGCTCGACGAGCCCGCCGCCGGGCTCGGCCGGCAGGACACCGATCGCCTGGCCACGCTGCTGCAGCGCTTGGCCGAGTTCAACCTGGCCGTGATCCTGGTCGAGCATGACATGCCGCTGGTGATGGCGGTCTCCGAGCGGCTGTTGGTGCTCGACGCCGGCAAGCCGATTGCCTGGGGTACGCCCGAACAGGTGCGCAGCAACCCAAAGGTGATCGCTGCCTACCTGGGCGGCACCCAGTACCAGGCCCGACCTCGGCAACAAGCCTGGGCCGGCTCGCGCGATGCCGTCCTGCATGTGCGCAACCTGGCGATCGACTATGGCGCCGCGCCGGTGGTCGAGGGCGTCGACCTGGTGGTCAACCCTGGCGAGCTGATCGCCATTCTCGGCGCTAATGGCGCCGGCAAGTCGAGCATCCTGCAGTGCCTGGCCGGCCTGCACCGCCCGTGCGCGGGCAGCATCGTGCTGGATAACCGCAGTATCGAAAGCTGTGATGCCAGCCAGATCGCCCGTCTTGGCCTGGCCCTGGTGCCTGAGGGCCGACAGTTGTTCGGCCAGCTCAGCGTGCGCGAGAACCTCTTGCTGGGTGCCAATGTACGTCAGGACAAGGTCGATGCAGAGGGCGAAATCGAGGCGATCCTGACCCGCTTCCCGCGCCTGCGCGAACGCATCGACAGCCCTGCTGGGCTGCTTTCCGGTGGCGAGCAGCAAATGGTCGCGATCGGCCGTGGGCTGATGGCCAAGCCGCGCATCCTGCTGCTCGACGAGCCCTCGCTGGGCCTTTCGCCGGCCATGATCGGCGAGCTGTACGACGCACTCGCGGCGCTGCGCGATGAAGGGGTAACGCTGCTGTTGGTGGATCAGATGGCCAACCTGGCACTGCAAGTGGCCGACCGCGCCTACGTGCTGGAGACCGGCCGCATCGTCAAGCAGGGCAGCGCTGAAACGCTGCGCGGCGACCCCGAACTGGAAGCGGCCTATCTGGGCGCAGGAGCGGCAGCATGAGTGCTCTGGAACTGATCAATGTGCGTCTGGGTGAAGGCCCGGCACTGACCCGGCTGCTGATCGAAGACGGCCACTTCGTCTCGCGCTTGCGTGGTCCGGCAGAAGTAATCGACATCGCGGGGCGGCTGGTATTGCCCGGCCTGGTCGAAACCCACATCCACCTCGACAAGGCGTGCATCCTGTCGCGCTGTCAATTGCGCGAAGGCACCCTGGCCGAAGCCATTGCCCAGACTCGCCTGGCCAAGGCGAACTTCACCGAGGCCGACGTCTATGCCCGTGGCGCGGCGGTGCTGGAACAAGCCATTGTCCAGGGCACCACGCACATGCGTACCCATGTCGAGATCGACCCGGGCATCGGCCTGACCGGCCTGCGCGCGATCCGCCGCTTGCAGGCTGACTACGCCTGGGCGCTGAGCCTGCAGATCTGTGTGTTCCCGCAGGAGGGCATGCTCGACAATCCTGGTACCGAGGCCCTGCTCTGCCAGGCCTTGGAGCAAGGCGCCGAAGTGCTGGGGGGTTGCCCGTATACCGACGCTGATCCGCACGCACAGATTCGCCGGCTGTTCGAACTGGCCGTAGCCTATGACCGCGACCTGGACCTGCACCTGGACTTCGACCTGGCGCTGGCCGGGATGACCTTGCCTGAGGTGATCCGCTGCACTCGGCAGCACGCTTGGCACGGCCGGGTCACCGTCGGCCATGCGACCAAACTCTCGGCGCTACCTCGGGCGCAACTGCTGAGCATTGGCGAGGCACTGGCCGAGGCTGGCGTGCAGGTGACCTGCCTGCCCTCGACCGATCTGTTTCTGACCGGCCGTGATCGGTTCGAGAACAAACCCCGTGGGCTGGCGCCGTTGGCCCAGTTGCACCAGTGCGGGGTGACCTGTTCATTGTCGAGCAACAACATTGGCAACCCGTTCACCCCCTACGGCGACGCGTCGTTGGTGCGCCAAGCCAACCTGTTCGCCAACGTTGCCCAGCTGGGTACGCCAGAGGAGTTGCTGTTGTGCCTGGGCTGGATCTCACGAGAGTCGGCGCGCCTGCTGCGGCTGGATCGTTACGGGCTGGAGCCGGGCTGCCGGGCCGACCTGGTGGTGTTCGACGCGCCGTCGCCGGCCGAGGTGGTCGGCCGCATCGCTGTGCCGCTGATGGGCTTCAAGCATGGCCGGCAGACCTTCGTCCGACCGGCGGCGGAGCTGGTTCGGCCGGCCATGATCGCTGCGCCTGACAACCTGCGTCTGGCGTGAGCCCGCTGGGGCCGCTGCGCGGCCCTATCGCGACACAAGGCCGCTCCCACAGGTTCCGCGATCCTCCTTGAACCTAAACGCTGGCGCGATCACTGTGGGAGCGGCCTTGTGTCGCGAATGGGGCGCGAAGCGCCCCCAGCGTTGCTGGATTCAACGATGAATCCGAAGACACTGAACAAGACCGCCTGTCACAGTCCCGCCAGCGCCTGCCGCAAATTCACTTCTGGCGCTGCAGACTCCTCCAGGGCCAACTGGCCCTCGAGCTCATCCAGATGCTCGATCATCTCGCGCACGGCAGTTTCAGTATCACCCAGACGCAGCGCCTCGATCACCGCCTGGTGTTCGTCGGAGGCACACGGCGGGCTGTCGCCTCGCTGGTACAGGGCAACGATCAGTGAACTGCGCACCATCAGGTTGCCGAGAATGTCGGCCAGCACCTGATTACCGCTGACCTCGCCCAGCATCAGGTGGAACTCGCTGAGTTCACGGACGATCGCCTGGCGGTCGGTGCTGGCCGTGGCTTCGCGCTCATTGCGCATGTGCTGCTCGATGCGCGCCCGGTGCTGGTCGATATGTGCCGGGCTGATCGCCTCGACAATCGCCCGCTCCACCGCGCGCCGGGCAGCAAAGATCTCCCGGGCCTCGCGGGCGCTCGGCTGGGCCACGGTGGCGCCGCGGTTCGGCTCGATGTCGACGATGCGCTGCATGGCCAGGCGTTGCAGCGCCGCCTGCACGTGGTTACGGTTGGCCTGCAAGGTGTCGACGATCTGCGCCTCCACCAACCGTGCGCCGGGGCGCAACCGATGCTGGGCAATGGCCTTGGCGATCATCTCGGCGATGCGCTGGACTTCCTGTTGCTTGCTGCTGACCGTCTTGCCTTTCATCGAGACCTCGAAACCCTCACACGCGTTGGGCCGGCATTATCCGCTCGGCCCGCGACGGCGGCAAATACGGCGTGTCAATCCGCCTGTCCGAGGGCGCTGCCCTGGCTGCGCGGGTCGTAGGCGGCGCACTTGGCGCCATCAGAGTCAATCGCAATCACCCCGGCCAGGCCCATCAGCGGGCTGAGCACCGGCGTGGTCTCGATCGCGTGGCCCTTGGCAGCCAGCCCATGCAGTACCGCCTCGCCAATATCGGCCTCGAGCTTGAGGTTATCAGCGCTGTCGAAGAAGCTGCGCCCGAGCAAGAAGCGTGGCGTACGCAGCGCCGCGTGCGGGGGTTGCTGGAAATCGATCAGTTGGGTCGCCAGGACCATCTGCGTCTGCGGCTGGCCATCGCCGCCTTGCGTGCCGAAAAACCACCGCCGGCCATCGTCGGCCAGGTACGCCGAAGGGTTGAGGGTGTGTGCCGGGCGTTTGCCAGGCGCCCAGGCATTGGCATGGGCAGGGTCCGGGTTGAAGCCCGCCGCACGGTTGTGCCAGAGAATGCCGGTATCACCCAGGATGCAGCCAGAGCCGAAGTCGTGAAACAGGCTCTGGATCAGGCAAGCACTGCGCCCAGCGCTGTCGCTGGCGGCCATCCACACGGTATCGGCGGGTTGGCCCGGTTCGCCCCACGGCGACGCGCGCCGCTCGTCGAGCATGGCTGCAGGTTCGGCCAGGCTCTGCTGAAAATCCCAGGCGCTGACGAGCGGGTCATGCAGTTGCTGGTTGCGCTGCAACAGGCCCTGTTTGATCGCCTCGACCAGCAAGTGGTAGTAACGCGGGGTACCGCTCTCCCCCAGATCGAGGGCATCCAGCGCGGCCATGGCGCGCAAGGTGTACAGGCCCTGGGTCGGCGGTGCCACGTTGTACAGACGGCCGTTGCGGTAGCGGATGGAGATTGGCGCTTGCGCGTAGGCACGGGTGGCGGCCAGGTCGGAGGCGGTCAACCCGCATCCCAAGTCGGCAAAGGCTGCGACCAAGGCTTGTGCGAGTTCACCGTGGTAAAAATCTTCTGGCCCGCGCCGAGCCAGCTGTTCCAGGCTGTTGGCAAGTGCGGGTTGGCGTAGGCGATCACCGGCTTGCAACCAGTGTCCGTTGCTTTTGCACAGTGGATGGAGGCTGGGCAGAGTCTCGATCAGGCTGCTGCGTTGTGCCTGCCAGAATAACTGCGAGGCCGACACCTCGACACCGACGCGGGCCAGTTCGGCCGCGCCAGTGAGCAGGTCGGCCCAGCCCATGTTTGATCCCCAGCGCTCGCTGAGTGCCTTGGCCTGAGCCCAACTGGCCATGGCACCGGCCGTGGTCGCCACGGAAGCGGGCCCGCGCAGGCTGATCGCGCCCTGCTCCGGCAAGCGCGTGCCGGCCTGGCCGATCCCGATGATGGTGCGTATCTGCTCATCATGCACCAACCACAGTGCATCGCCGCCCAGGCCGGTCATGTGGGGATAGACCGCGGCCAGTACCGCGCTGGCGGCCAACATGGCGTCGATGGCCGTGCCACCGCCATCAAGGACCTCCAGGCCTGCCGCGCTGGCGCGGGGATGTGGGGTGCAGAGGACGCCACCACGGGCTTGGGCTGTCAGGGAGTGGTTCATTGCTAGCTCCTTCATGGATATTGCTAGCAATCAGCAAGGATCGTTCCCGTTCTGGTATGACCGTGATTCTGCGGTGCCCCTGGCCCTTCATCAAGTTCTTCTTGGGTTGTTGGGAGAGATGGCGTGTTGGATTGCGTTGGCTTGGCCGGCTGGCTTTGGAATTGCGGGCTTATCCCTTTGAGCGCGCTGGCGCTGCTGGCCCCTTCCGCCCTTACGGCGGGTCACTTTTTTTCTTGGAAAAAAGTGACCAAAAACCGCCTGCTCCTGCATCCGGCCTCCTGACGTCGCGAAGTTACGGGTGGCGTCTGGGCTGGCGTTGTTTTTGATAGTGGCATGGGTGGTGGATATTCGGGCCTCTTCGCGGGACAAGTCGGATCGCCGCACCGCCGCCCCTACAGGTATTGCGCGAATTTTGAATGCGGCGCTGTACCTGTAGGAGCGGGCTTGCCCCGCGAAGAGGCCGGGACTGACAATGCAAATCGCAGGGCGCAGCCCTGCCAGCCACCCCACAAATCCGCTCGTAAATAAACAAAGCGAGAGCGCAGCGATTCGCCTGCCGTTGCCCTGGCTGTTGATCTTGATCTTGCTCTTGATCTACCAGCGACTTCAGGAGGCCGAGCGCAGGTCTTGCGCAGGGAGGTGGAGGCCATGGATGGCCGGAAAGCGCTGAGGCCCAGGATGGGCCGTACAGCGCGGTCCTCCCGGAGCAAGACCGGAGCGAGGGAACCCGTAGCGCAGCGAAGGGCCGGATGACGGAGCCAAGACCTTTTTGGTTACTTTTTGGGGCGTTTGCCAAAAAGTGACCCGCCGTAAGGGCGGAAGGGGCCCGAAAACCCACCACATCAAATGGATAAGCCCCCAACCTACAAGCCCCAACCCCACCGTCCCCGTCAATCCATGAAGCCCCCTCTACCCGCACTTGACTGCATTCAAGCCTGTCCGCTTAGGATGCCGATACAAGCCAGCAGCTCAAGCCCTCAAAGCCCCAGTTCAGACAACCCCGGGTGGTCATCCGGCCGACGCCCCAGCGGCCACAGGTATTTACGTTCGGAAGGGTGAATGGGCAGATCGTTGATGCAGGCAAAACGCAGCGCCATCAGCCCATCATCGGCGAACTCCCAGTTCTCATTGCCATACGACCGGAACCAGTTACCCGAGTCATCGTGCCATTCGTAGGCGTAGCGCACGGCAATGCGATGGTCGCTAAAGGCCCACAATTCCTTGATCAGCCGGTAGTCGAGTTCCTTGTTCCATTTGCGCGTAAGAAAGGCTTCCACCTCGTCCCGGCCATGGATGAACTCGGTACGATTACGCCATTGAGTATCGACGGTGTAGGCCGTGGCGACTTTCTTCGGATCACGGCTGTTCCAGCCATCCTCGGCCATGCGCACTTTCTGGATCGCCGACTCGCGGGTGAAGGGTGGCAAGGGCGGACGGGGTGCGTCAGGGGCAGTCATGGTAGCGTCTCCAGGGTCATGGGAGGTGAGCGCGGCCTTGGTTGGCGAGCTGGCCGCTGGCGGTAAAGATAGCTGTGTTGGTCATGCCGTGGCCCGTAATCCGCTGAACCGGGGGCGGTGAATAGGCGGGCCTCTTCGCGGGGCAAGCCCGCTCCTACAGGATTTGTGGGCACCATGCGAAGCGGGCCTGCCCTGCGAAGAGGCCGGCGCTGTCTGAAAAATTTCCTTCCCTCTGTATGTCGCGTAAAGTTTCCCGACACGAACGACGGGCCCAGCACCAGTCATGGACAAGTACACCCCACATCAGTGGCTCCCTCACGAAAAACCCACCCTGCCCGGCTCCCCATCGACGCCCCTGCATGCGCCCGGCACGCGCCTGGCCTACGGTGCGGTCGGCTTGTTGGTGGCCATCACCGGCGGCCTGGGCAACGCGCTGGTCACTGCCAACCTGACCTTCCTGCAAGGCGCACTGGGCGCAACCACCGCCGAAATGGCCTGGCTGCCCGCGGCATTTGTCATGACCAACGTGTCGATGAACCTGCTGCTGGTGAAGTTTCGCCAGGAGTTCGGCCTGCGCGCCTTCACCGAGGTGTTCCTGGTGCTCTACGCGCTGGTCACCTTCGCCCACCTGTTTGTCAACGACCTCAACTCGGCCGTCGCCGTGCGCGCCGCCCACGGCATGGTCGGCGCCGCCCTGAGCTCTTTGGGGCTGTACTACATGATTCAGGCCTTCCCGGCGCAATGGCGCTTGAAGGCCATGGTGCTCGGGCTCGGCGCGTCGCAACTGGCGGTGCCGCTGGCCCGGGTGTTCTCCGAAGACCTGCTGCAGATTGCCGAGTGGCGTGGGCTGTACATGTTCGAACTGGGCCTTGCGCTGACCGCGCTCGGCTGTGTACTGCTGCTCAAGTTGCCACCGGGAGACCGCTTCAAGACCTTTGAGCCGCTCGATTTCCTGACCTTCTCGCTGATGGCCAGCGGCACTGCCCTGCTCTGCGCCGCACTGTCGCTGGGGCGTATCGACTGGTGGCTGGATGCGCCGTGGATAGGCGTTGCCCTGGCGGCGGCGATCGGGCTGATCTGTGCCGGTCTGGCGATAGAACACAACCGCAGCAACCCGCTGCTGATGACTCGCTGGCTGGGCAGCGCTGCAGTCATCCGCCTGGCCTTGTGCGTGATCTTGATCCGCATGGTCACCTCAGAGCAGTCCACCGGCGCGGTGGGCTTTCTGCAAACGCTGAACATGGGCACCGAGCAATTGCGCCAGCTGTACTGGATCATGCTGCTGGGCGCCGTCGCCGGCCTGGCCACCAGTGCCTTGACCATCAACCCGAAGCACCTGGTATTGCCGCTGTTCATCTCACTGGCGCTGATGGCCACCGGCGCCTTCATGGACAGCAGCTCGAGCAATCTAACCCGGCCCGCACAGATGTACCTCAGCCAGTTCATGCTGGCTTTCGGCAGCACGTTCTTCCTCGGCCCATCGATGACGCTGGGCATCAGCCATGTGCGGGCCAACCCGCGCAACCTGGTGAGTTTCTCGGTGATGTTCGGTATCTGCAACAACCTCGGTGGCCTGATCGGTGCGGCCTTGCTCGGCACCTTCCAGACCGTGCGCGAGAAATACCATTCGAGTCACCTGGCCGAGCAATTGAGCCGCCTGGAACCCTTGGTCACCGCGCGCATCCAAAGCGGCGGCAGCGGCTATGCCGGCCTGATCGCCGACCCCAGCCTGCGCAGCGAGGTCGGTACCCGCTTGCTCTCGTCTGCTGCCACCCGTGAAGCCAACGTGCTGGCCTATAACGATGTGTTCATGCTGATCGGCGGCATCGCGGTGCTGACCATGATCTGGATCTTTGTCCGTAGCCTGTGGGTCTGGTACACGTCCCGACAGGCAAACCCTTCCTCTCCCACCAGCGGCGCTCCGAGCAGATGACCCAAGAGACACCGACCACCTCCACCACTGCCATCGCCGAAACCCCGGAAGGCGTCACGCCGCCGAGCGAACCCAATAGCCCGACCCGCACGCGGCGGGTCCGCGTGCTGTCGTCGATGATCTTCGCCAGTGTGGCGCTGGCAGGGATCCTGCTGGTGCTCTACGCCTGGCGGTTGCCGCCGTTCAGCAGCGCCATCGAAAGTACCGAGAACGCCCTGGTGCGAGGCCAGGTGACGATCATCGGCCCGCAGTTGGCCGGCTACATCGTCGAGGTGCCGGTGCACGACTTCCAATTCGTCAAGGCCGGTGACCTGCTGGTGCGTCTCGATGACCGCATCTACACCCAGCGCCTGGCCCAATCGATCGCCCAGCTCCAGCAGCAACAAGCGGCACTGGCCAACAACTTGCAGCAGCGCAAAAGCGCCCAAGCGACCATTGCCCAGCGCCAGGCGGCCATTGCCGATGCTGCGGCGCAGGCCGAGCAGAGCCAGGCCGACCTGCGCCGTAACCAGGCGTTGGTCAGCGACGGTTCGGTATCGCGCCGCGAGTTCGACGTCAGCCGCGCCAGCCACGCTGCAAAAGTCGCCAGCCTGGCCCAGGCCAAGGCCGCGCTGGAGATCGCCCGCCAGGATCTGGAAACGGTGATCGTCAACCGCGCCGCGCTGGAAGCGGCGGTGGAAAACGCCAAGGCCGCCGTAGAGCTGGCCCGCATCGACCTCGACAACACCCGAGTGATCGCGCCACGCGACGGCCAGCTGGGGCAGATCGGCACGCGCCTGGGCGCCTATGTCAACTCAGGGGCGCAACTGATGGCGCTGGTCCCCGACACCCTCTGGGTGATCGCCAACATGAAGGAAACCCAGATGGCCAAGGTCCGTATCGGCCAGCCGGTAACCTTTACCGTCGATGCGCTGGACCACCTCGAACTGCGTGGGCACGTACAGCAGATCTCGCCGGCGACCGGCTCGGAGTTCGCCCTGTTGCAGGCGGACAACGCCACCGGCAACTTCGTCAAGATCGCTCAGCGTATTCCGGTGCGGGTCACCGTTGATGCCGACCAGGTCGAGGCGCATCGGTTGCGGCCGGGCATGTCGGTGGTAGTCAATATCGATACCCGCTGAGCGTGAGGGCTATGCACCTGTGCCCTCATAGCCACCACGCCAGCACCAACGGCAGCCAGAGAAACGACAGTACCGTCGAGCACATGACCAGATTCGCCACTTGCTCCGGCGAGCGATTGGCCCGGACTGCGAGCAGGTAGTTGAACACCGCTACCGGCATTGACGATTGCAGCACCAGTACGGCTTTTTCCAGGGTTTCCAGGCCGAGCACCTGACCCACGCCCCAACCCACCGCACCGCCCAGGACAATACGCAGGCCGCCGAGCAGCAGCCCGCTGCCGACATGCTGCAAGCGAATGCTCGCCAGCGAAACGCCGAGGGTCAGCAGCATCAGCGGGATGGTCATGCCGCCGAGCAGGTCGGCGGTATTCGCCAGCCATGTGGGCAGTTCCCACTGCAGGAAGATGATCGGCATGGCGCCGGCCAGGCTGATCACGATGGGGTTGCGCAGCAATGCCTTGAGCGACGTGGCGCTGCCCGAGATGGCGATACCAATGGTGAACTGGAAGATCGACAGGGTCAGGAAAAACGCCACGGCCAGCGCCAGGCCGTGCTCGCCGAAGGCATACAGGCTGATCGGCAAGCCCATGTTGCCGGTATTCGGATACATGAAGGCTGGCAGCAGCACTCGCCAGTGCAGCCCGCTGAGGCGGCTGACGATAAGCCCGGCCAGCGCCATGCCGACCATGCACAGCATGCAGGCCAGGGCCATGCTGGTGAAGGCGGTCTGGTCGAGTTGGGTCCGGCTCAGGGTCGACAGCACCAACGCCGGGGTGCCGACGGTCATGACTAATCTGGCGATGAACTCGGTGGGGTATTCGATCCCGCTGCGCGCCCAGGCGTAGCCGATGCCTGCGACGATGAACACGGGTGCCAGAACGGCAAACAACGAAGCCAGCATGTAACGTGCCCTCCTTGGCGATCAGCAACTGATCGGCTGAAAAGAGCGATTATGCCAGTGCCGGGCTCTGCGCTGGCTAGCCCTAATATTGTTGACTTTAAGAATGCCGGGGCCGCTTTGCGGCCCTTTCCGACCGGTCCGGCGCCCCGGCAAGGCCGCTCCCACAATGTCCGCGCTTGCCCTGCAGATAGGGGCATACACGATCGGCGTGGGAGCGGCCCTGCCGGGTTAGCCCGCAAAGAGGCCGGCACATCTGCAAAGGCAGTGGAGTTCAGGCCACGTTCGTCTGAAATCCACCCTGCGGCCTCTGGTCGCAGGGGTAGCCCCCTTGGCAAATTCTGCGCAAGGCTTAGAATCGCGCCTCCTTTTCGCCAGTCACCTCGCAAGGTGGCCTGCCCCCGATGCCGTCAATGAGGTCGTATAAGGCAGTTCCCGCACCGGAACTGCCCCTGAAGACCGCCAACGACCTCCATTGGCCAGCAGCAATTCTTGCCCAGGTACCTCGTGTAGCCCCCGGCCCAGCATGGCCGGGGTACGCGTGCGCGTCAGAAAAGGCGCACATTCCGCTGATCTTACCTTGAGGTACGTATGTCTCCGCGTTTGCTGGCCCAGGCGCTAGCACCCCTGCTCGGGCTGTTCATCATTGCCCTGGGCAATGGTTTCATGTCTTCTTTGACCACCCTGCAACTGGGCACCGCCGGCGAATCGGCGACGATGATCGGCTTGGTCTCCTCGGCCTATTTCATCGGCCTGACCCTGGGCGCGATGTTCAACGACCGGCTGATCCTGCGCATCGGCCATATCCGCGCCTACACCAGCTTCGCCTCGCTTATTGCCGCGACCATCCTTCTGCAAGGCTTGTTCTACGACACTACCTGGTGGTCGATTCTGCGCTTGATCAATGGCTGGGCAGCGGTCGGGGTGTTCCTGGT
This sequence comes from Pseudomonas sp. BP8, assembly GCF_017875955.1. Classification (GTDB taxonomy): domain Bacteria; phylum Pseudomonadota; class Gammaproteobacteria; order Pseudomonadales; family Pseudomonadaceae; genus Aquipseudomonas. Next base: position 3,817,322 of record NZ_JAGINK010000001.1, read on the forward strand.
GATCGAGAGCTGGCTGCTGATGGCCGGCGACGCGAAAATCCGTGGCCGCCTGCTGGCCCTGTACATGATTGCCTTCTATGGTGCCGGCGTTCTGGCTCAGGCGGCGCTGGGCGAGATCAGTGGCTGGGGCGGTACCTCTCCGTTCATGGTCGCCGGGATCCTCGCCACCTTGTCGGTACTGCCCGTGGTGATCCTGCCGCAGGTGTCGCCGCGGCTTGACCAGGCCGAGCCGCTCAAACCGCGTCAATTGCTCGGCATCGCGCCGACCGGGTTGGTCGGCTGCTTCGGCTCGGGTGTCGCCATTGCCGGGATCTACGCGCTGTTGCCCCTGTACCTGCAACGGATCGGCCTGGACGTCGGCGAAGTCGGCACGATGATGGCCTGGGTGATCCTCGGCGCCATGCTCCTGCAGTACCCGGTCGGGCGTTGGTCAGACCGCAAGGACCGCCAGGATGTGCTGATCGCGCTGGCCGCGCTGTGTACGGTGCTGTCGGTGGTGATCGCCTTCCTGCCCTCCGACTCGGTGGTGCTGCCGGCCATGTTGTTCCTGCTCGGCGGTGGCGTATTCGCCCTGTATCCAGTGGCGGTCAGCAGCGCCGCCGACCGCGCGCCCGCCGATGCGCTGGTGCCGATGATCCAGGGTTTGCTGTTGATCAACTCGTTGGGCTCGGCGATGGCCCCGCTGGCCATCTCGCCGGTGATGACCTCCTACGGCGAAGTCGGTCTATTCTGGGCCTTTGCCGTGATCAACCTGGCGATGGTGAGCTTCTTCCTCTGGCGGCGCGGCAAGCGTCCGGCGCCCGAGCATCCGGCGCCCTTTGCGCCGTCGGCGACATTCTCAAACAGCGGCGCCGAGCTGCGCGTGACCGAGGAGTTGATGCATGCGGTGCAGGAGCATCCGTCGATGGCAGAAACCCAGGCAGCGACGCCCTCGACCGAACGCGCCTGACGCTTCGCGGAGCACGCGGACGACCGCTCGTCGCCTGACGGGCACCCTGCCCCGCCCCGAACGGCCGAATGCATGAAGATCATCCTTACAGGAGATTCACCATGGTCCGCATTCGTCCGCTTCCCCTGTTGCTTGCTATGTGCTTGGGCATCGCCTCCACCGCCAGCATCGCAGCCACTGACATGAACAACACCAAGCCCAGCGCAGAGCACGCCAACGGCGAGCACCCCAAAGGCGAAACCGCAGGCGACGGCAGCAGCGTCAACAGCCCAGGTGGCAAGGACAACGACAGCAGCGATACCGGTGCTGACTCGGATGCCGCAGACGGTACCACCGGTGGCTCGAACAATACCGGTGAGGCTACCGGAACTGGCGCAGGCAGCTCGGGCGGCACCGCTGAAGACAGCGACAGCCGCTAATTCGTTGCTGGAGGCCCTTACATGACGTTTCCAGGTAGCTTGCTGGCTGCCGCGCTCAGTCTTGTCGCCCTGACGGCACAGGCTGACAGCGGTGCACTGACGTTGGAGTCGGCTTCGTTCACCGATGGCGGCGTGATTGCGCTAAAACAGGTCGGTCCAGACACTTCGTGCGGCAGTGGTGAAGAGCGCACGCCGCAGGTGAGCTGGAGCAACCTGCCGGCCGGGACGCGGTCAGTCGCGCTGGTGATGTTTGACCCTGATGGCGGCAAGGGCCTCGGGGTCGTGCATTGGGTTGCCTACAACATCGACGCGGAGCACGGCAACCTGGAAGAAGGCAGCGCCGGACAGACCACCAAAGCGGTGACGGTGGGGCGTAATTCACGCGGGATGTTGACCTACCGTGGCCCCTGTCCGCCGGCGGGAGACAACCCGCATCACTATGCGCTGACGCTGATTGCTACTGACCTGGCGCCTGGCAGTTTGCCGGAGGGGTTGGATCGGCAGGGGTTGCTGGATGCGTTGCAGAATCATGCTCTGGGCGGGCAGAGCATTGTCGGGCGCTATGGGCATTGATCGATGGGAGGGGCAGTGGGCCTCTTCGCGGGGCAAGCCCGCTCCTACAGGTTTCGAGGGGTACACTCCACTCAACGCGAATAACGCGGATCATCCACCACGGTTTCATGGGCCTTGAACATCAGCGGTAACTGCTCCTTGAGCAGATCCAGCCACGTTCGCACCTTGGCATCCAGATAATGCCGCGACGGGTAGATCGCATAAATCTCCCGCTGACGCAGCCGGTGTGGCGCCAGCAAGCGACACAGCCGCCCCTCGGCAATCGCCTTGCTCGCCGAGTAATAGGGGATCAAGCCAATGCCCATGCCCAGTTCGGTGGCCTGCAACATGGCGTCAGCCACATTGGTCAGGAACGTGTCCTGAGGCAGGATCACGCACTTGTCCGCTGACTGCTCGAACGCCCAGTCCTCCTCGAACAACGGGTCGCCCATGCGCAGGCAGACATGCTCGTGCAGGTCTTCGGGGCGCTGCGGCACGCCATGTTGGGCGAGGTACTCCGGTGAAGCACAGAGGATGCTGTAGATGCTCCCCAACGGAATCGCGATCAGCTGCGAATCAGGCAAGCCGCGGCCGACGGTAATCACCACGTCATGCCCCTCATCAAGCGGGTCCGGATTGCGCTGCGACAGGGTCAGCTCCATCACCACTTCAGGGCAGGCTGCCTTGTAAGCAGCCACCAACGGCATCATCAGCATGCCCAGGCCATGGGTAGAGTGAAAACGCAGGCGACCGCGCGGCGTCAGGTGGGCGCCACGGGCTTCGTCCATGGCCTCTTCGGTGAGCAGCATGATCTGCCGGCAGCGCTCGAGAAACCGCTCGCCAGCCTCGCTCATGCGTAAACGCCGCGTGGTGCGGTGCAGCAGGCGGGTTTGCAACTGGTTCTCAAGCTCGGCAACAATCCGTGATACCTGCGCCGCGGAAATATCCAGGGCATTGGCGGCGGCCGCAAAACTGCCGCACTCCACTACGCGGGAGAACGTTCGCATGGCATGCAGCATGTCCATTCAGGGTCCGCTCCTTTCAGTCTTATTCGTACGTCCCGGGCAGGAATCTATCACGGGATAGCCCCTTTATTGTGGATCACCAATGAATACATCATTGGTAATACCTCACAAGGAGCCAGACATGAAAGCCTCAATCGCCCTTTTTGCACTGTTCGCATCCGTTGCATCGGTAGGTGCGTACGCTGATCAAGCACCGTCAGACGCTTCGCAAACCTACGAATACGGCATGCCGCTGGACGTTGCCAAAGTTATCTCGATCACCCCGGCCAGCGACATCGCCGATTGCCAGGTGGGCACGGCGCACATGGTCTACGTCGACCACCAAGGCCAGCGCCACGACGTCAACTTCCGCGAAATGGGCAACTGCTCGCAGATGTGAGGCGCCTGGCGTGGCGACCATCGCCCTCAGCCAAGCACCGCGTTGATCCATTCGACCTGCCGGGCAAACTCACGCGCCTTGTCCTGAGGAACCTCCTGGGCATGGGCGAAGTGCGCCAAGGTCTGCTGGCGCTGGCGCAGCACGCGCCGCCACTTGGCCAGAAACGGCTCGCTGCGTTCTTCTAGCAGACGTGGCCCGAAAAACAGTTGCTGAACCGTATAGTGCGTTGCCACCCCAGGCACGGCGACGATGATTTCGTAGTCGAAACGGTTTTCCCGCAACAACTCCTCATGCACGATCTGGTAGCCGTTTTCCATCAGCCACGTGCGTAGTTCACGCTCACCGCCATTGGGTTGCAGGATCAGCCGCTCCTGCCCATTGAGGTGCTGCTTGCCACGCTGGAAGATCTCGCACATGGTCTCGCCGCCCATGCCGCAGAGGCTGATCGCGTTGATCCGGTCGGCAGGCGCAATGGCCGCCAGGCCGTCGGCCAGACGCACCGTCACTTGTTCATCAAGGCCGTTCTTGCGCACGTTGCGCTGAGCGGAATGAAACGGCGTCTGCGCCACCTCGCCCGCCACTGCGTATTCGATCAGCCCGCGCAGCATCAATGCCACGGGCAGGTAGCCATGGTCGGAGCCGATATCGGCCAGCCGCGCGCCGGCCGGCACGTGGGCCGCCACCCGCTCGAGGCGCATCGACAAAGTCTGTTCGTTCAACCGTTGTTCCTTCTCTACGACCGGCACAGCGCGCTCGGCCAAATGGGGCGCGATTCTGACCGTCAATGGCGGCTATTTCAATTCTCCTGGCTGAGCGGGCGTGCTCTGGCGGCTCGACCGGCTCTGCCGGCTCAAGTACGCTTGCAGCTTTCCTTCCGTTGCAAGGCAAACATTCCCATGGCAAATGCAGACATCACCTACATTCCGGACCCGGATCCAGAGTCGATTTCGTCGGACGTGACCGGCTTTGGCGGCCTGCTGGTGAGCACCCAGATCCCCACCCGCGCCGACGGCAGTCTGGAACTGGGCGGCATCGTCGAACAGAGCGAATGCACCCTGCAGGCGCTGAAGGTGGCGTTGGAGCGCGCGGGCAGCTCGATGGACCGTGTCCTGCACCTGACCATCTACCTCACCGACATGGCCGACCGTCCGGCGTTCAACGAGGTGTACCAGCGCTTCTTCAGCCAGCCATGGCCGGTCCGGGCCGCGGTTGGCGTGGCTGCACTGGCGGTGGAAGGCATGCGTGTTGAAGTGACCGCAATGGCGGCCAAGGGCTGATATCTCCAAAGTTACACAGCAGGAAGCCCTCAATGCGTCACCTTTGCGTCTTACTCCCAACCCTCGGCCTGTGCTCCCTCGCCCATGCCGAGACGGCCCCACCCTTCACCCTCCTCGAACCGATGGTGGTGACCGGCACCTACGCGCCCAACGCCAGCTTCGACCTGCCCTACTCCATCGACACCGTCGAGCGTGAGCAGATCAGCGACGGCCAGCTGGGCGTCAACCTGTCCGAGGCGCTTAACCGTATTCCTGGCCTGGTGGTGCAGAACCGCCAGAACTACGCCCAGGACTTGCAGATCTCGTCGCGCGGCTACGGCGCCCGCTCGGCGTTCGGTATCCGCGGGATCAAGCTGCTCAGCGACGGCATTCCGGCCAGCACCCCGGACGGCCAGGGTCAGGCAGCCTCGCTCAACCTCGACGTCGCCGACCGCATCGAAGTCCTGCGCGGACCTGCCTCGGCGATTTATGGCAGCAACGCCGGCGGCGTGATCCAGATGTTCACCCGCGACGGCGCCGGGCCACCCAAGGTTGGCGTTGAGACCACCTTCGGCAGCGATGGCTTCAACAAGAACCATGTGTATGGCGAAGGTGGCAACGACCAGGCCGGGTTTGTCCTCGATGCGTCGCGGCTGGACACCGACGGCTACCGTGATCACAGCGCTGCCCGCCGTGACCAGACCTTTGCCAAGGTACATGTCCGCCCTGATGATGACAGCCGCCTTGCGCTGATCTTCAGCAGCCTGGAGCAGAATGGCACGCAGGATCCGCTGGGCCAGACCTGGGAAGGCTACAAGGACGATCCGCGCTCGGTGAGCACGCGGGCCGAGGAGTACAACACGCGCAAGAGCATCCACCATCAACAGGTGGGGATGAACTATGAGCGCAACTTCGGCGATGCGACCTTGCAGTTCAACCTGTACGCCGGCAAGCGCAGTGTGATTCAGTACCTGTCGATTCCCAGAGGCACCCCGCCGAACGAGCGCGGCGGTGGTGTAGTCGACTTCGACCGCGAGTTTCACGGCGGCACCTTGCGCTGGATTCAGCCGGTCGATGTCGCCTTCGGCGCGCTGACCCTGACCGCCGGCGCCGACTACGACCGTAGCCGCGATGACCGGCGTGGTTACCAGAATTTCAGCGGCGACACCTTGGGCGTCAAGGGCGAACTGCGCCGTGACGAGAAGGACACTGCCACCAGCCTTGACCCGTATCTGCAGGCCCACTGGGAGCTGGACCGCTGGACGGTGGACGCCGGAGTGCGTCACAGCAGCATGGAGATGGAGGTCAATGACCACTACTTGAGCAATGGCGACGCCAGCGGCTCGAAAAAGTACCAGCGCACCACCCCGACCCTGTCGGTGATGTATGCGTTTACTCCGCAACTGCACGGCTACGTCAGTGCCGGCAAGGCGTTCGAGACACCGACTCAGGCTGAGATGGCCTATGCGCCGGGTGCCGTTGAGGGCTTCAACTTTGGCCTCAAGCCTTCTACCAGCACCCAGTACGAAGTGGGTATCAAGGCCAAGCCCGACGAGCGTACGCGGATCAATGCTGCGGTGTTCGAGATCAGGACTCAGGACGAGATCGTAATCTCTGGGTCCAATAATGGTCGTACCAGCTATGACAATGCGGGGAAGACTCTGCGTCGTGGGCTGGAGCTCAGTGTGCAGCGAGAGTTGAACGAGCAGTGGCAGGCGAACCTCGCTTATACCCTGCTTCATGCAACCTACGACGAGGACTTCAGACAGAACGGAACCCTCATCGAAAAGGGCAACTACCTGCCCGGTGTGCCACGCAGCAGCTTGTTTGGCGAGTTGATCTGGAAACCTCGCGCTGGCATCAGTATGGGCTTGGAAGGTCAGTACCGAAGCCAGGTCTATGTCGAAGACAGCAACGATTTTAAGGCTGCGCCCAGCTACGTCGTGTTCAATTGGCGAACGCGATTTGAACAGCACTACGGACCTTGGACGTTTCACCAGTTGGTGCGTCTAGACAACCTGCTAGACCGCCAATACGTCGGATCCGTAATCATCGGTGACATAACGAATAGACGCTTCTACGAAGCGGCGCCAGGTCGGTCGTGGTATGCCGGTGCGGGCCTGGAGTATCAGTTCTAGAGGGTGTGGATTGACTGGCCTCTTCGCGGGGCAAGCCCGCTCCTACAGGATGGGGTGTCGTTCACGCTTTGTGCGTGCACCGCAAAACCCGTAGGAGCGGGCTTGCCCCGCGATGGGCTGCAAAGCAGCCCCAGGCGATGCTCAGCCGAGCACCTTCTCCACCGTCAACGGGAAATCCCGCAAACGCTTGCCCGTGGCATGGTAAACCGCATTGGCCACCGCCGCCGCCACGCCCACCAGACCAATCTCCCCCACCCCCTTCGAGCCCAGCGCATTGACGATGTCATCCGGCTCATCGACAAAGATCACCTCCACTTCGCCGACATCAGCGTTCACGGGGATGTGATACTCCGCCAGGCTGTGGTTCATGAACCGCCCAAGCGGGTGATCGCTCAGCGTCTCTTCATGCAGGGCCATGCCCAGCCCCCAGACCACGCCCCCAAGAATCTGACTGCGCGCAGTCTTGGGGTTGATCACCCTGCCTGCCGCCACCGCACTGACCACGCGGCTCACCCGGACAGTACCCAGCGCCTCATCCACCCGCACCTCGACAAACACCGCCGAATGCGTGGCCGTGGCAAAGGCTTCACGCCTGGAATCCGGTTCGGCGTCGATCTTGGCTTCAAGGCACCCCCCAGGCAGCGAGGCCAATACATCGCTCAGCAGATAACGGCGCCGACCGACCTGCAGATGGTCATCGACAATGACCATGTGCTCAGCCTTGTCGCGGGCCAGCTCGGGATAACACCCGCATGCCGCCATCCATAGCTTGGCCCGTAGCACTTCACAGGCCTGGCGTACCGCCGAACCAACCGACGAGACCGTGAACGAGCCACCCTGCAACGGTGCTGTGGGCAGGTCCGAATCACCCAGTAAGAAGGTCACATCGGCAGGCGCCACACCCATCGCGTCAGCGGCAATCTGGGTCATCACGGTATAGGTGCCGGTACCGATATCAGTAGTCGCACTGCTCACAGTCAAATGGCCACGCCCATCCAAGCGTGCGCGAGCACTGGCCTTCATCTGCAGCGCTTCCCAGACGCCGCCGGCCATGCCCCAGCCAATCAGATCAGGTCCTTCCTGGCGGCTGCGTGGGCGTGGGTCGCGGCTGCTCCAGCCAAAGCGCTCGGCGCCCTGCTGATAGCAATCCAGCAGGGCCTTGCTCGAGTAAGGTTTACCTTCGTTGCCATTGCTGTCAGCAAAGTTGCGCCGGCGCAGCTCGACGGGGTCAAGCGCCAGTTGCACGGCCAGCTCATCCATGGCGCACTCCAGGCCGATCAAACCCAGTGCAGCCCCGGGCGCGCGCATGTCCAGGGGCGTGTAGACATCCAGTGGCACCAGTTGATAGTCCATGGCCACATTGTCACAGCGATAAAGCATCCCGCTCCACTCCACCACATGCTCGGTGAAGTCCTCGAAACGCGAGGTCTGCCCGGTCGCCTGATGCCGGATGGCCTGCAGCCGACCTTCGCGGTCCGCTCCCAGTTCGAGTCGCTGCAAGGTGCGCGGGCGATAACCGAAGGTGAACATCTGCTGTCGGGTCAGGCTGACCCGTACCGAACGCTGCACGTGCAAGGCCGCCATCACCGCCAGCGGTAATTGGTATTGCGGGCGCAGGCCCGAGCCAAAGGCGCCACCGACATAGGCGGCGAACACACGAATGTTTTTCTTCGGCAGGCCAAACACCTTGTGCAGATAGTCACGGCAGTTCTGCGTGCCCTGGGTCTTGTCGTGGATCTCCAGGCTGCCGTCCTCGCGATAAACCACGGTCGAGGCATGCGGTTCCATCGGGTTGTGGTGCTCGACAGGCGTCGAGTAGCGGGCGTCGACCTTGATGGCAGCGGCGGCAAACGCCTGCTGGAAATCGCCACGTGGTTTGGGCAGGTCAGCGGGGGCCGTGTGCGCTTGCGGCAGCGCTGCCAGCAGGTCGGTCTGATGTGGGCTGGCTTCGATCTCGATGCGCAGCAATGAACCCGCATGACGCGCCAGCTCAAGGCTTTCGGCGACCACTAGGGCGACGGGCTGGCCGCTGTACAACACGCGATCATTGAACAATGGGCGGAACGGCGAACCGTCAGCAGCATCGGCATCGCTGTACTGGTCGTCGTCACACGGCAGAGGTGGTCGGTTCAGGTGGTGCAAGACCGCCACCACCCCCGGCAAGGCGAGCGCAGCCTGGCAATCGATGTCGCGGATGCGTCCGCTGGCCACGTTGCTGCAGACCACGCTGCCCTGCAGCAGTCCCGGCTGCGGGTATTCAGCGGCGTAGCGGGCCTGGCCGGTAACTTTGGCGGGGCCGTCGACGCGGTCCATGGCGCGCCCACAGGCGCGTTCTGAGGTTTTCATGAGACAACTCCCGGCGTGGCAGCGGCTGTAGCGAGGGCGCGGATGATCGCCTGATGGGCCAAGTGCAGCTTGAAGCCGTTGTGCGCCAATGGCTGGGCGCCGGCCAGCAGCATGGTCGCGGCACGGGCATAACTCTCGTGGTTTGCCGGAAGGCCGCGCAGAGCCTGCTCCACTTGAAGATCGCGCCATGGCTTGTGCGCGACGCCGCCCAGCGCGAGGCGCAGGTCAACAATACGCTCGCCGTCCAACTCGAGAGCGGCAGCCACCGAAACCAGGGCGAAGGCGTACGAGGCCCGGTCGCGGACCTTGAGGTAGTGGCAGTGGCGGGTAAAACGCGGTGGGGGCAGCTCGATGGCGGTAATCAGCTCGTCATCGGCCAATTGGCTGTCGCGCTCTGGCGTATCGCCGGGTAGCCGGTGAAAGTCGGCGAAGGCAATCTGCCGCCCGCCCGCCTTGCCCCGTACATGCACCACCGCCTCAAGCGCCGCCAGCGCCACGCACAAGTCGGAGGGGTGCACGGCGACACAAGCCTCGCTGGCACCGAGGATCGCGTGTATTCGGTTGAGGCCATGCCGCGCCGGGCAGCCACTGCCCGGTTCACGCTTGTTGCACGGCGTACTGGCGTCGTAGAAGTAATAGCAGCGCGTGCGCTGCAGCAGGTTGCCGCCGGTGCTGGCCATGTTGCGCAGCTGCGGCGACGCCCCCGCCAGGATGGCCTGGGCCAACAACGGGTAGCGCTGTTCGATCAACGGGTGCCAGGCGAGGTCTGCATTGCTTACGAGAGCACCAATCAGCAGGCCTCCATCCTCGGTCTCGCTGACCTGGTCGAGCGGCAGGCCGGTGATGTCGATCAGGTGCTGGGGGTGCACGAGGTTTTCTTTCATCAAGTCGAGCAGGTTGGTGCCGCCAGCAATGAACCGCGCCTGCGGCCCCGCCAGGCCAAGCGCCTCGTCGACAGTGGCGGGCTTGCTGTAGTTGAACGGGGTCATGAGCGCGGCCCTCCCTGCGTCTGCATCAGGGGCAAGGCTTCTTCCACGGCATCGAGAATGTTGCCGTAGGCGCCGCAGCGACACAGGTTGCCGCTCATGGCTTCCTTGATCTCGGCGCGGCTGTGCGCGCGTCCTTCAGCGGCCATGCCCAGCGCCGAGCAGATCTGCCCTGGCGTGCAGTAGCCGCACTGGAAGGCGTCGTGGCGGATGAAGGCCTGTTGCAGCGGATGCAGGGTCTCGCCCTGCGCGACACCTTCGATGGTAGTCAGCTCATCGCCGTCGCACATGATCGCCAGGGTCAGACAGGCGTTGACCCTGCGGCCGTTGCGTAACACGGTACAGGCGCCGCATTGGCCGTGATCACATCCCTTCTTGGTACCGATCAGGTCGAGCTGGTCGCGCAGCAGGTCGAGCAAGGTCAACCAGGGCTGCACCTGCAATTGTCTGGGTGCGCCGTTGAGGGTCAGGCGAATTGCCTGGCCCGGGTAGTCCGGTGGAGTGTCGCTCATGGTCAGGCCTCACGGTCAGTCGGGTTCTGTTTTTCAGGTACGACCGGGGGGCTTGGGCGGGCGTTCAAAGCAATACCGCGAGCGGTGCCGAGCTCCATCGGGCAGGCCAAAGGTGCCGCCAGCCCAATTCACCGCTACAATGCGCGCCTAACCGTGACAGCCCGAAAAAATAACGACATGTCCCTTCCAAAGAATCACCTGGAACTGCTCAGCCCTGCCCGCGACGTGGCGATTGCCCGCGAAGCCATCCTGCACGGCGCTGATGCCATTTATATCGGCGGCCCGAGCTTCGGCGCGCGGCACAATGCCTGTAACGAAGTCGGCGAAATCGCCGAACTGGTGGAGTTCGCCCGGCGCTACCATGCGCGGGTCTTCACCACCATCAACACCATCCTCCACGACAACGAGCTGGAGCCGGCACGCAAGCTCATCCACCAGCTGTACGACGCCGGCGTCGACGCGCTGATCGTGCAGGACCTCGGGGTGATGGAGCTGGACATTCCGCCGATCGAGCTGCATGCCAGCACCCAGACCGACATCCGCACCCTGGCTCGAGCCAAGTTCCTCGATCAGGCCGGCTTCTCCCAACTGGTACTGGCCCGCGAGCTGAACCTGCAAGAGATCCGCGCGATCGCCAGCGAGACCGATGCTGCCATCGAGTTCTTCATCCATGGCGCGCTGTGCGTGGCCTTCTCCGGCCAGTGCAATATCTCTCATGCACAGACCGGGCGCAGCGCCAACCGCGGCGACTGCTCGCAGGCGTGCCGCCTGCCGTACACCCTCAAGGATGATCAGGGCCGCGTGGTCGCCTTCGAGAAGCACCTGTTGTCGATGAAGGACAACAACCAGACCGCCAACCTGCGTGACCTGGTCGACGCTGGCGTGCGCTCGTTCAAGATCGAGGGCCGCTACAAGGACATGGGCTATGTGAAAAACATCACGGCCCATTACCGCAAAGAGCTCGACGCGATCCTCGAAGACCGCCCGGCCAAGGCGCGCGCCTCGAGCGGGCGCACCGAGCACTTCTTCGTGCCGGACCCGGACAAGACCTTCCACCGCGGCAGCACCGACTATTTCGTCAGCGACCGCAAGATCGACATCGGCGCGTTCGACTCGCCCACCTTCACCGGACTGCACGTGGGCGTGGTGGAGAAAGTCGGCAAGCGCGACCTGCAGGTGGTCACCGAGGTGCCACTGAGCAACGGTGACGGCCTCAACGTGCTGGTCAAGCGCGACGTGGTGGGCTTCCGGGCCAACATCGCCGAGCTCAAGGGCGAGTTCGAGGAAGACGGCCAGGCGCGCTATCGCTACCGCGTCGAGCCCAACGAGATGCCCGACGGCATGTACCGCCTGCGGCCGAATCACCCGCTGTCGCGCAACCTCGACCACAACTGGCAGCAGGCCTTGCAGCGCACCTCCGCCGAGCGGCGCGTGGCGGTTGCCTGGCAGGCCGTGCTGCGCGAGCAAGGCCTGCAGCTGACGGCAACCAGTGAGGAAGGCGTGTCGGTCAGCGTCGGCCTTGATGGACCGTTTGGCGAGGCCAACAAGCCCCAGCAAGCGCTTGATCAGTTGCACGACCTGCTCGGCCAATTGGGCACCACCCAGTACCACGCCAGTGCCATCGAGCTGGATGCGCCGCAGGCGTTCTTCATCCCCAACTCGCAGCTCAAGGCCCTGCGCCGCGAAGCGATCGAGGCGCTGACCGAAGCACGGGTCAAGGCTCATCCACGTGGCGGGCGCAAGGCTGAGACCAGCCCGCCGCCGGTTTATCCTGAGTCGCATCTGTCGTTCCTGGCCAACGTGTACAACCAAAAGGCGCGTGATTTCTATCATCGCCATGGTGTGCAGTTGATCGATGCGGCCTACGAGGCGCATGAGGAGCATGGCGAGGTGCCGGTGATGATCACCAAGCACTGTTTGCGCTTCTCCTTCAACCTGTGCCCGAAGCAGGCCAAAGGAGTTACCGGGGTACGCACCAAGGTGGCGCCGATGCAGTTGATTCAGGGAGATGAAGTACTGACCCTGAAGTTTGACTGCAAGCCGTGCGAGATGCATGTGGTGGGCAAGATGAAATCGCACATCATTGATTTGCCGACGCCGGGGAGTGGCGTGGCGCAGGTGGTTGGGCATATCAGCCCGGAGGATCTGCTGAAGACGATTCATCGCGCGCCGCATTGATTGGCTGGCGGGTAGTAACGGCCTGATTGCACCTTAGCTGGGCGCAATCAGGCTTTTTTGTGGCGGTGTCTGTTGGGTGGCGCGCGCGCCCCATGCGCCAAGCCGATTGAGTGCCCAAAATGTTAGCAATGCAAAACATCTACCTTACACAGGTTAACGGAAATATCAGGTGGAAGATGACTTTATAATCGCTGTGATGCCAGTCATCCACTTCAGCGTCGTCAGCGCCCATTTTGGAAAGTCCTTCCATTCACAGTACTCCACTCCTGACTGAGTGATACGATAGGCGAAATTCATGCGCTGGTGGGTCATGCCGAGTACAGTCAGGAAAATAAATAAATAGAACCCTAGACTGACTAGAACTCGAGCTATAAACCCTTCGCCTGGCGTGAAATTGGAATACACAATATAGGCACCACCCACTATCAGTATTTGCAGGAATGCAAACATGCAGTTAGCCACGAATGTATTGTAATTCCGTGCCCGTAGGGTCCACTCCAACAGCGCGAGTTCATTTGCACGCTTCCACTGGAGCTGCGGAGGCAACTCAGGAACCTTCATGAGGGCAATCATCGTGGCGCTCGCTGTCAATTGAATTAGGGACGATCAACCCAATGAGTGGATGTCGTTATTATTCAGCACAATGCCGCTTTACTCTGTAAACCCTTCGCTACCTTTTTCATTAATTCAACACGTCAACCTTACCAGTGACTGAAGGGGCACTAGGGAGGAGATGCTTTTTGAAAGTCGTTACAATCCGGTCTTTTTCTTGTCGCTTGAAAAAAACGTAAAGGCTCCAGGTAGTCCTACGATTGCCTGGTCTAGGTATGCTGTAATCGACTTCCACCATATCGCGATTGGTGGCAATGGTTAGTTTAGTCAGATGCGACCATCGGAGAAAATGATGATGGTATTCTGTTTGCGAGGCCTGGTAGCTTTTTGAATTTGCCATGGACAGGTACGTCAGCGTCATTCCTCCTGGACCAACCAGTGCACCAAGCAGAAAACTCGGATCAATCGTCGCCATGAAGATAAAAATAATCGCTACGATGCCAGTCATCCACTTTAGTGTCACCAGTGCCCACTTTGGGAAATCCTTCCATTTACAATACTCTACCCCTGACCGGGTCAGTCGATAGGCAAAATTCATTCGTTGGTGGGTCATACCGAGAACAGTCAATGATAGAAATATATGAAACCCTAAAGCGATTAAAAACCGAACAGTAAAGCTATCGTTTGACGAGTGATTTGAAAAAATAATGAACGCGACCCCTGTTATCACCAGCTGCATAAATGCGAACATACTGTTAGCCACGAATGTATTGTAGTTCCGTGCGCGTATCGCCCACATCAGTAGCTCTGGCTCGCCTGCATATTTCCACTTCAGCTGCGGTGGCAATTTCGGAGCTTTTACAAGATTAAACATCGTTATGCTCGCTATCAATTGCGTCAGGGACAATCAGCTGCAGTGATCGGATCAAGTCTCTAGCCATACACTCAACCAAACTAGCCCCACTTTACTAATAATGTAGAACATCTACCTTACGAACTACAGTAAGCACATCGGACGGCAAATACTCTTTGAACACTTCAACCACGTGCTGTTTATTTTTTCGCTTGAAAAACACGTAGAGACTTCCTGTGATCATAAAGACAGAGCCCGCCCTCGGTACACTGTAAGCCACCTCTACCATGTCCCTATTGGTTGCAATGGTTGCTTTGGTGAGCTCCGACCACTTGTAGAAATTATTGTGATATGAAGTATGTAAATCCCGATAACTTTTAGAATTAGCCATTACCATATATGTCAGCCCCATACCGCCAGGCCCGATCAAGGCGCCAATTAAAAAAGTTGGATCAATGGTGGCCATGAAGATGAAAAGAATCGCTGAAATTCCAGTTATCCATTTCACAGTCATCTGCGCCCATTTCGGAAAATCTTTCCACTTGCAATACTCCACACCTAACCGTGTAATACGGTAAGCATAATTCATGCGCTGATGGGTCATTGAAAACAATGCCACAGTCACCACAATGAATAACATCAATGCCATCACGCCGGCAAAAACAGGATCATCCCTCATGTCGAGATATTGATATATTGACACCGCCACTATTATAGAAAAGCAGAATACAAACATCGTATTGGCGATAAAAGTATTGTAATTTCGTGCTCGAATTTTCCACGCGAGCACTTCGGGCTCGCTTGCATGCTTCCACTGAAGCTGCGGAGGCAACTCAGGAGCCTTCATAAATTTAAACATCGTAGTGCTCTCTATCAATTGCGTTAGGGACGATCATCTGCAATGGTTGGATGTCGTTATTGACCAGCACAATGCCGCTTCCCTCCGTGAACTCTTCACTAAAGACATCATTAAGCCGATCGGCTTCGCTAGTACTGGCCCCTAGCGCCAAGCGGAACATATAGCCTCGTTTATTACCGCGCTGATATATCCAGGCTGGATATTTGATTTCCATTTCAATGATTGGGTGGGCGATCGGCACGTTAATCCAGACCTGCCAACGTCATTCTGCGTTTGGGAGCCTTGGCTAACGTCTGCCGGTTTTGTCTTGCCTCCGAAATCACAAAGCACCTCAGCCGCCTCCGCCGGGTGCTTTGCGAAACCTATGCGCAGATCGCTATTCACTAGTTCAAGACGTCCACCTTACCCGTGACTGATGGGGTACTAGGGAGGAGATGCTTTTTTAAAGTCGTTACGACCTGGTCTTTTTCTTGTCGTTTGAAAAAGACGTAAAGGCTACCAGTGGTCATATAAGGGGAACCTACCTTCGGTACACTGTAGCGCACCTCTGCCATCACTCGATTTATTGCAATTGTTAGTTTCGTCAGCTCCGACCAGTGGAGAAAGTGGTGATGGTATTCAGTGTGCATGGCCTGATAGCTTTTTGAATTTGCCATGGCCAGGTACGTCAGCCCCATCCCTCCTGGACCGATCAGTGCGCCAAGCAGAAAACTCGGATCAATCGTCGCCATAAAAATAAGAATGACCGCTGTTATACCGGCCGTCCATTTAATCGTCTTCAGCGCCCACTTTGGAAAATCCTTCCATTCACAGTACTCTACCCCTGACTGAGTGATGCGATAGGCAAAATTCATACGCTGGTGGGTCATACTAAGAATAATCAGGGATGTAAAAACATGAACCCCTAGACCGGACATCACCCGATCAATTAAAGAGTCGCTAGAGGCGTTAATAGAAAACACAAAGTATGCTCCGCCTGCTATCAGCACCTGCATGAACGCAAACATGCAGTTAGCCACGAACGTATTGTAATTTCGTGCGCGTATCGTCCACATCAGTAGCTCTGGCTCGCCTGCATATTTCCACTTCAGCTGTGGCGGCAACTGCGGAGCCTTTACAAGGTTAAACATCGTTGGGCTCGCTATTAATTGCGTTAGGGACGATCAGCTGCAATGATTGGATGTCATTATTGATCAGCACAATGCCGCTTTCCTCCGTGAGCTCTTCACTAAAGGCATCATTAAGCCGATCGGCTTCGCTAGTGCTCGCTCCTAGCGCCAAGCGGAACATATAGCCGCGCCTATCACCGCGCTGATATGTCCCGGCTGGATATTTGATTTC
The DNA here is from genome assembly GCF_017875955.1 of Pseudomonas sp. BP8. Lineage (GTDB taxonomy): Bacteria > Pseudomonadota > Gammaproteobacteria > Pseudomonadales > Pseudomonadaceae > Aquipseudomonas. The sequence goes on from NZ_JAGINK010000001.1 coordinate 3,833,667, forward strand.
CATTTCAATAGTCGGGTGGGCGATTGGCACGTTAATCCAGACCTGCCAAAGACGATGCTGATCGCTTGTGCTGTAGCTGAAGTCAGCGGGAGTGATGTTGCTTGCGCGGACGCTAGGCAGTTTGCCTAGCTGCTTCGGATCGACCCAGTTGCCGTTGAGCATTTGACCGCAAAAGCTGTCTTGCAGGATGTGCAGGTCATCATTCTTTGAAAAGTAACGTTTATAAACCAGCTCCGGTTTTAAAGTCAGCACTTTACCCGCCAGTGCATTAGGCACCTGTATCTGAATCCAGAAGCCAAGCCATCTTGTTGGCATCCGCTCGGTATTGTAGCACAGCACTTTTCCCGTTAAGGTGGGGCGCTGCAGTATTTCCAATAAAGCGATCATCTGCTGGGAATGGCCGGCCTCTCCCAACCATTCAGGCTTTGCCCCGCGCCCCCAACTGCACCGGTACAACCACAGCCGCAAACCCTCGCGCTTGTAGCGATTGGCGGCCATGGTGACCAACAGATAGGCGATACCGAGGAGCAGTAAAGCGATTGTTACGGGTGTCGACATTACCCATGCATAGCGTAACCAATAACCTAGTCCTGCCCCAATAAGTTGGCCTGCTGAGGTAAGCGACATTACAACGAGGATTTTAGACTTCCATTCAAGCAGCGACTTCTCTGTTGCACTGGTAGCAGCATCGGCATCTTTGTAAACCTGCCAAGCCTCAAGCCCAGTCGCGACAGCTCCCAATGTTGCCCACGTGATCGTGCGCCAAATTAGGCGCTTGGAGAACGCTGCAAACTCACTGGCGGTTGCTGCCTTTGCCGCCTCGCCTTTTGTGATCGCCTCTTCAACTAGCGAAAGCCAGTTTTTATAGGCTGCCTGAGCCAAACTTCGAGTCTTGTGTCCAACTTCAGCAGACATTTTCCCCGCCCGACTCCACGCAGGCCCCACCCACAGCGCTGCCAACGCATTGCCCGTGTAAGCCGCATTGGCCGCCACCGTGCGCCACTCATCGGCGGTAAATCGCCCATCGTTTTGCGCCTTCTGCGCGCTACTGTAGAGATTCCAGGCGTTCAACCCAACCAACAAGGCTGGCAGGGCATTGCCCAGGTTCTGGTCCATCCAGGCTCTGGTGCGCCTCTGGTAATCCTCGGTGCCCATCAGTTTGTGTTGCGTGCGTACCTCGGCCTGGCCGAGGTCGCCAAGCCAACTGTTGAGCTGCGCCAAGCTCACCGGCACACGCGTTTTCCCCGCCGCTGTTGCGACCAGCTGATTGGGACGTCTCATGAACAGGTGTCTCAGTTGTTCTTCATGTGCCGGCAACGCAAGGCGTGCGGCGCGCTGATCATGAACTTTACCCGGGCGCTGCAAGACCCGTTTGGCGCCTTGTATCCTCCTTTCAATGGTGACGACCTCCATTAACCAGGCTTGGTAGTCACGCTGGAAGGTGGGGTTGAAGGCCAGCCGGGTGCTACTGGAAATCTCGGTGGAGATCAGCACTTGAGGGAGCGCGAGGGTCAGCGCGGCTTCGTGCTTCATCGCCGGCAACAACAGGCCGCTCAGGCCGTGCCAGGCCTCCCTGGCCTGATGGTTGGCAACCTGGATCAGGGTGCTCATGGCCTGTTTGGCGGCACTGCTCATGTCGTTGTAGAGCTTGCTGTCGCGAACGGCTTGTAGATCCAGCACCGCTTTGAGTTCATTGGCGCGCGTGGCGACGCTGGTGACATCGCCTGGTGAAGTGAGCGTAAGGGCCGGCGAGCTGCCATCGCCCTGGCGGCCTTGGTCGTCAAGTGCGCCGGTAGTGCTGAAGTTGTGCGACACGGTGCGGAACAATGTCGCGAGTTCTGGATTGAAGTTGAACAGGGCCGTGCCAAACAACGTGCTGGGGCGGGTAGCCTGCTTGCACAACCACGCTTGGCCAGCCTCGCCATTGCCCAATACGGTGTAGAGGGCATGCGCCATGTTCAGCAGTTGGCTGGCTTGCGCTTCGTTGCAGGTGTCGTAGTAGATAACTTCGGCAAAAGGCTGCAACCGATTCAGCCACGCCAGCAGATCCTGCTCACTACGCTGGCAATGAGTACTCAGGCGTTGCGCCTCGGCGGTGGTCCGCGTCAGGTATTTTTGCATCTCTTCAAAACGGACGTCTTCGCGCCACAGGCGCTTGGCGTTCCACTCTTCGAGGGCCTCCCCCCATTTGGCTTGATCCGGTAAATGCCCCCATGTGCGCTTGAAAGCGTGTGCGGATTCGACGGTCCCCCTATCTCTAGCCTCCACCACCCATTCATAGTCAGCATCCACCAGATTCTTGGTGTTCTCTAGGGCATCGTAGGCATACAGCAGGGTGTAGAGGTCATCGGCATAGGCCTGGCGTTCAAATGGATCGGTGATCGTCTCGGGCGTGAACGCATCGGTATCGAAACCACACAGCCGCTGTACTGTAATGGCGCTTTGCAGCTGATCTTGGTGCTGGCTTTCAAACTGGCTTTGCTCCAGCAGCCGCCCAGTCAGGTTCATGGTCAGGTCATCGACGATCGCCAACGGATCATCCAGGGCGACAAACAGGGCGGTGTCCTGTTCGGGTACCCAGCCGCGCACCAGGGCCTCTTCAAACGCCGCCTTGAAAGGGGCGTCTGGCTCTGTAGCAATGGTCGGCAACAGCGTGCTGGTGAAGTCAGGGGGTGTTTCGCCGGTGACGAGGATGTCGGCGACGCTCTTGCCCAGCGCGGTGATCATGTCGCCGTGAGCAACCTGGCCGTTCACGCAAAACGTCGGCAGATCGACTTCGCGCATCCATGGGCGCTGCCCTGGCGCGCTGCTGCGCATCAACTCGCACATCCGCCAGGTCCACTGCACAGGCGAATAGGCGATCCGCAGACGGCTGCGGCGTGAATAGAGCAGATACTGATGGGTTTCGCCCGGGTTGTGCCGCACGTCCTGATTCAACTGGGCGTCAGTCCAGATGTGCCGGGTGAAATACCAGCCGCTGACCTGGTACTCATGGAAGGTCTGCTCGACCTCGTTCCAGACGTAAACCCAGCCGTCGCGCAGTTGGCGCAGGGTGTAGCTGCGGGTTTGCAAGGCCGGTGATGGGCGCGGCCAGTCGCGGGGAAGCGCGTGCGGGCCTTGGTTGCTGTCTTTTTCCAGGGGGGATTCGTCCAGGGCATAACGGACCGGGAAGATCGCCACCTCCGCGTGCTTCCAGGGGCACTGCCCGCTTCCGATAGGGACGTTGGTAAATTGCTGATTACGCCGAGCCTGTTTTAACTGGGCTTCTGTAGCTGTCTTGTGCATCACGCGTCCTTGTTAAGTTCGAGCGACTGGCAATAGATATCCATTTGCTGGATACGCAGTTCTGGGGCGATCCTGTGAGCGTCAGGCGTGCGCGCCAGCCATTGCCGATAGGGACCATCAGGGCTGGAGGTGAAGTCATCACCCCAGCACAGACTGCATTCCACCCAGATCGCAACACTGCGCTCGCTGCCAAGGCCCCAGGCTTGCGCTTGATCCAACCGCTCGTTGAACCAGTGGCTCAGCTGATCTTTATCAATGCGCGCCAAATGTCGTGGATAGTTCTCTGAAAGGCTTCGGTACAGTTGCTCGATGAGCGTCCAGCGGGCGGCCTGATCAAGCGCGCTCAGTTGGCTTTCACCCAGCATGCCGAGGCTATCAAGCGTCACCGGGTGAGTTGCCTGACGAGAAAAACTTCGCCACACAGGCCGCTCAGAACGCTCCCAGGCATGGACTGTTTCCGGTACGTGCCACGTACTTATCGGCCCAAGCACCGCATCCAGGTGGGCGCCCTGATAGCTGTCGAGCCAATGGCGTGTCACCAGTGGGTCGGCAAACCGCAGCAAGCCGTTACCACCTAGAACATCAGGCGGGGCGATGAAGCATCGCAGGTGGTCTGCGAGGCTGCCGATCGATGCGTCACTGTGCAGCAGGCTCGCATCAGGTCGGCCGGCGGCAGTGTCGAGTGTTTCGTCGATGAGACTTGTCGCGCCCTGAATCGAGACCAGGATGGGCCCCAGGTCGTGCACTGCAGCCCAGCGCGTTTTCAGGTACAACGGCTCGATTTCAAGGGCTTCGGTGCGCTGATACAACGTCGACAAGGCATCGGGGCGCAACACGCCATCAATCAGCAGATAGTTGGCCGAGTTCACGCTACTCATGACCGACCTTCTTGCGTGGCTTGCTCGCGTAATTAGTTGATGCAAACATGGAATCCCCCCGTTAGAAGGCGCTGAAGCCGAGACATCTGGAAGTTGAAGGAACAAGTGCGATAGTTACATGAGCGGAGAAAAGTTACCCGCCAGACAGCTCCGAAGAGAAAGTAGGAAGTTTCCGAATATAATTAGATAACGCAAACGCAGTGTTTATATGGATGGGGGCTCAGGACATTTCGTATTCCGCATTGGGAGATGCCAATGACACTTGGCTAAGTTGCGCAGTCAGTCTTGATTTGCGTTGGCATACGGGCGCTTTCGCGGGACAAGCCCGCTCCTACAAGTTCTGTATCGACCGCGAAGGTGGTGTTCCCCTTGAGCGAGTGTGCTCGGCGACCTCCACCTTCGCGGTACTCTCTTTCGCGAAAATCCTGGCTCGCACACTGGTACGCTGGTACACCAAATACAGCTGTAAATGATAATCCTTACCAGATATGATCCGCGCTCTTTCCCACCCTTCCAAGGATCGTACCGTCCATGCGCCGTGCGTTCGTTTCTTTCTTCCTCCTAAACGCAATCTCCCCGTCCGTGCTAGCTGACTCGCAAACCCGAGAGCCGCTGGAGCTGCAAGCCGTCAACATCGATGCCATCAGCGAGCGCGAACGCGCCGACGGCCCGGTGGTCGGCTACAAGGCAACACGTTCGGCAAGTGCGACACGCACCGACACCGCGCTGCATGAAACCCCGCAGTCGATCAGTGTGGTACCCAAGGATGTCATCGAAGACACCGGCGCCACCCGCTTGCAGGATGCGCTGGACTACGCCGGGGGCGTGGGCAGGGCGAACAACTTCGGCGGCCAGGGCCTGACCACCGTCACCGTGCGTGGTTTTACCACCGGTGAGTACTACCGCAACGGCTTCCCGATCAACCGCGGCTATCCCAATGCCCCGGACGCCAACACCGTCGAACGCCTCGAAGTGATCCGCGGCCCTGCCACAAGCCTCTACGGGCGTGGCGATCCCGGCGGCACCTTCAACGTTGTCAGCAAGCAACCGCTGGCCGAACCCAAGGTTACCGTGGGCAGCCAGTTCGATGACCAGGGCATGCACCGCGCAACTCTGGATGCCACCGGCCCGCTCAGCGAAGACGGGCGCCTGGCCTACCGCCTGAACGTACTGGGTGAAGGCGGCGAGAGCTTCCGTGATGACGTCGAGAGCGAGCGTTATGACGTCGCCCCGGTGCTTAGCTGGCAGGCCACCGACAGCACGCGGATCGTCTTCGAGGGCGATTTCATGCGCAACAACCACCCACTCGACCGTGGCTTGACCCGCTACACGACGCAAAGCGGCAGCGCCTCGCGTGACACCAATATCTGGGAAAAAGGCAGCGACAACCTGCTGCACAACGACAACAACATGGCCCAGTTGCGCTTCGAGCACCTGCTCAACGACAACTGGACCCTGGCCGGTGGTATGCAATGGCTGGACGGCACGCTCAAGGGCAACGCGGTCGAGGCCAACGGCGCCCCCGCTGACGGCCGCACCCTGCAACGCAACTTCAACTACCGCAAGCTGGAATGGACCGACCGCGACTACCAGCTCAACCTCACTGGCCACTTCGATACCGCAGGATTTGCGCATACGTTGCTGACCGGCATCGAGTACGAGGATTACGACTACAAGTCGATCATCCAGCGTTCGTCGGCCCCCTACCTAATCGATATCTATAACCCCGTGCTGGGCCAGCCGCGCCCTGCCCTGAACGCCACCCCTACGACGTATGACAAAGAAAACCTCAAGACCTGGGCTGCCTTCGTCCAGGATCAGGTTGCCCTGACCGAGCGCCTCAAGGCCTTGGCCGGTGTTCGCTTTGAGCGGTTCGAACATGACTATGACGACTTCCTGAGCACGACTCGAGACTTCAGCAAGGCCGAAAATGCCGTGACGCCTCGCTTCGGCCTGATCTATGACTTGACCGACACCGTCGCGGTGTACGCCAACACCGCGCGTTCGTTCAAGCCCAACAGTGGTGCCAGCCTTCAAGGTGGCGGCTTCGACCCGGAAAAAGGCAAGTCGTACGAACTGGGCGTCAAGTGGGAAGCGTTGGACCGCCAGCTCAGCGTGGATGCCGCGATTTACCACATCGTCAAGGAAAACGTCCTGACCCGCGATCCGGCAGATCCTACCGGCACCTACAGCATCGCTGCCGGCGAAGTACGCAGCCGCGGCCTGGACATCAACATCGCCGGCAACATTACCCCTGAATGGCGGGTGATCGGTGGCTACGCCTACGTCGACGCCGAGGTGACCGAGGACAACACCCTGGCCAAAGGCACCCGTCTGGCGAACATCCCGCGTAACAGCTTCAGCCTGCTCAACACCTACGAGTTCCAGGATGGCCTGGCCAAGGGTCTCGGCCTGGGCGTGGGCATCAAGCACGTGGATGACCGCGAGGGCCAGACCGCCGCCGTCACCTACACCATGGAACAGTACACCGTGGTCGACCTGCTCAGTTTCTACCAGCTCAACGAGCATGTGCGGCTGAACTTGGACGTGAAGAACGTCTTCAACAAGGGCTATGACGAAGGCGCGTTCAACACGTACGCCTACCCGGGCGCGCCGCGTACGGTGCAGGCCGGGATTGCCTACACGTTCTAAGGCTCTGCTATCGGTATTGAGGCCACCAATGCTGGGGCTGCAACGCGGCCCTTTCGCGACACAAGGCCGCTCCCACAAGTCCCGCGCATGCCTCCTGATTGGAGGTGTACCTGTGGGAGCGGCCTTGTGTCGCGATTGGGCTGCGCAGCGGCCCCGGCATTGCTCGCGTGACAACGCAATCATGCGTTCACGCGAAGCCCTTGAAAGCTCGCCCCAAACCTCACCGCCTACGCAGATAACTCTCCAGCGGATCCTTGCTCAACCCTTCCTGCGCCTGCGCCAGCGAATCGATGAACAGCGAAAACAGCTCGGCTTGCTTGGCAATGTCGAGCTTGCTGTAGAGGTTCTTGCGGTGGCTCTTGACCGTGTCTTCGCTGATGCCCAAACGCTCAGCCAGCGACCGCGTCGAATGCCCGCGTAGCAGATACTGGGCGATGCGGCATTCACGCTCGGTAAGCAACGACGAACCGAAGTTGTTCAGCGCCGCGTTGATCTGCCGCCCCAGGGCACTCTCGAAACGCCCGCCAAGCGCCTCGGCATTCAGATACGCCCACTGCCGACGCACCACTGCCTGCACCCACGGCGCCACGCACTTGAGGTCCGCCACCTGCTGGTTGGCCAGGCGCCGCGTGCTGGCCAAGGCGACTGCGATGGTCAGGTGTGCATCGAGAGGAATGAGGTAGTTGAGCTCGTCCTCCAGATGCGCGTGTTGATAAAACGAGAGGTAGTACTCGCTGCGCTTGAAGTGGTCCGGCGCGACATCACTCAGCCGATAGCAGCCAGGGGTGATGCCTTCCATGCAGGCACGGTAAAACGGACACAGCAGGTAGTAGCCTTCGAGGTATTTCTGCACATTGCCTTCGGGCAGCCAGGGGCCCTCTGCGTCTTTTTCGAACAGCGCCGAGGGCAGGCCTTTGTGGGGATAGAGAAACACCGTGATGGCCTGTGACGGGGCCAGGCAGGTCAGCGCAGCGAACAGCGCGTCGACGAAGCCAGGCGTGCCGATGGCATCGATGGCCAGGGCCATGCGCGCATGCCAGTCGGGCGACTTCAGGCGGTCTTTGCTCATCGGTCTTGGTCGCTGCCAGAGGGGATGGTGGGGATTGTTTCAGTTAGTGGGCGCGGCGACCATCACCCTTTGGGGTGAGGCCAAGCCCGCCCCCGCAGGGCATGGGAAGTCGCTCAACAACGGCCAGCCTCGACACGGCCAAACACCTTGCGCAACAGGCTCGCCAATGCCTGCTCGCCCATGAACGCCTGCTCCAGGTAGTGCTCGGCAGTGTTCAAGTGGCCCAGCAACTGCTCCCGGGTACGGCTCTCGCCGCACACCGCGACCAGCGTCGACTTGCCGGCATCCTTGCCTGGGTCCTTGCCCGTCGCTGGATCAAGGTCGCGCAAATCGTCATATAGCTGGAATGCCTGGCCCAGTTCACCCGCAAAGTTCAGCAATGCTTCGCGCACCCCCACCGGTGAACCGGCCAGCTGGCAGGCCATGTCCATGATCGCCCCGAACAACACCGCGGTCTTCAGCCGGTTGGTCTCGGCGATCTGTTCGGCGCTGCGCGCCTGGCTGCCCTCGCGCAAGTCCTGCAACTGCCCTTTGACCAGCCCCTGGGCACCAATGGCCTCGGCAAGGATCGCCACCAGCCGGCTGCGCGTCGCCGGCGCAACAGTCTCGATAGCCGCGAGCAAGCCGAACGCGCGCGAGAGCAAGGCGATCGCCGCCAGAATCGCCACGTCTTCGCCAAATGCCCGGTGCAAGGTGGCGCGACCTCGCCGTAAGGCGGCATCGTCCATGCACGGCAGGTCATCGAGCACCAGCGAGGCGGCATGTACCATCTCCACCGCACAACCCAGCTCCAGCGCTGCCCGCGGGCACGCACCAAGCCCTTCGGCGGTCAACATCAGCATTAACGGACGCAAGCGCTTGCCCGGTGCCAGAGTGCTGTCACGCATGGCCGCGGCAAGCAGGTCACGCTCCTGGCCGAGCGGCAACAGCGCGTCCAGACGGGCTTCCAGGGTGTGTTGCAAATGAGCGATATGTTCAGTGAGGCCTGTGTCGGCGGCCGGGAGCGGTTGCGCGATAGTCGTCATCCTTGCCTCTGCTGAGCGGCGCGGCGCACAGGCCGCAGGTTGAGGGAACGACTGACAGTGGGTCGTTGCCTGACGAGGTACTGGTTTTGAGCTTAGCTGTACAAAACAGTTACGTTGTACAACTCGTATACCAGCACTGACCCCGCTTGCCACTCGATGATTCCCTGGCACTGGAGCCGGCATGAAGAAAAGCTTCCTGAGTCAACGCAAGGACGACCACCTGGATATCGTCTTGGCGCCCACGCCAGCGGGGCCGCGCCAGGACCCAGGCTGGTCGGCGATTCGCTTCGAGCACTGCGCCCTGCCGGAACTGGCGCTGGAGCAGATCGACTTAGGTGCGTCATTGCTGGGCATGGATCTGCGCGCGCCACTGCTGATCAGCTCGATGACCGGCGGCGCCGAGCGTGCCAGCCGGATCAATCAGCATCTGGCCGAAGCCGCCCAGACGCTGGGCATTGCCATGGGCGTAGGCTCGCAGCGGGTCAGCTTGCGCACCGGCAACGATCAGGGGCTGACCGGTGAGCTACGCCGCCTGGCGCCCGACATTCCGTTGCTGGCCAACCTCGGCGCCGCCCAACTGCGGGAGGCGGATGGGCTGGATCTGGCCCGGCGCGCGGTCGATAGCCTGCAGGCCAACGCGCTGATCATTCACCTCAATCCGCTGCAGGAGGCTGTCCAGCCGGAGGGGGACCGGGACTGGCGCGGCGTGCTGGGGCGTATCGCGGCACTCACCGCCGAGCTGCCGGTGCCGGTAATCGTCAAGGAAGTCGGCGCGGGTATTTCGCCCACAGTCGCCCGAGCGTTGGTCGAGGCCGGAGTGCATATGATCGACGTGGCGGGCGCCGGTGGCACCAGTTGGGCGGCGGTGGAAGCGCAGCGCGCCAACACCGACGCCGACCGCGCAGTGGCGATGGCCTTTGCCGACTGGGGCATCCCCAGCGCGCAGTGCTTGCTGGCCTTGCGTCGGGCGTTGCCGAACGTGCCGTTGATTGCTTCAGGGGGGATCAGCGACGGTATCGATGCGGCCAAGGCAATCCGGCTCGGGGCTGACCTGGTAGGCCAGGCCGCTGGGGTATTGCAGGCGGCAACCGAATCTACCGAGGCGGTGCTGGCGCACTTCGAGGTCATCCTGCGGCAACTGCGTATCGTCTGTTTTTGTACCGGCTCGCGCAACCTGGCCGAGCTGCGCCGCGCGCGCCTGCAGGCCAACCGCCTGGACCCGGCATGAGCCATTTTGCCGTAGTCGCGCCGCCCTACCCCAGCCACTTCCAGGCATTGCAGGCCTTGGGCGCGACGCTGCTGGAGCGTGGCCATCAAGTGACCTTCATGCAGCAGGCCGACAGCCAGCGCTGGCTCAACGACCCGCGCATCGGCTTCGAGCCGCTGGGTCTGGATAGCCACCCACCGGGCAGCCTTGAGCAGACGCTACGGCTGGCGGCCAACCCCGCCGGGCCATGGCGCTTGCGCCGGCTGATTCGCCAGTTGGCCAAGACCAGCGCCATGCTCAGCGCACAGCTGCCGGACGCCTTGACCGCGTACACCGTGGACGCGGTGTTGTGTGACCAGATGGAGCCAGCCGGCGCACTGGCCGCAGAAGCCCTCGAGCTGCCGTTCATTTCGATCGCCTGCGCCTTGCCGGTCAATCGTGAAGAGGGCGTGCCGCTGCCGGTAATGCCGTTCAAGTTCGCCCGCGACGCGCATGCCCTCAAGCTCTACCAAGGCAGCTGCCAGGTCCATGACTGGCTGATGAGACCCTTGACCCAGGCGCTGCAAGCCGCCGCACTGCGCTTGGGATTGCCACCCCGGGGCGGGCTGCACGACTGCCTTTCGCCGTTGGCCCAGATTAGCCAGACCCTTGCCGGCTTTGACTTTCCCCGGCACGCGCTGCCAGCGCATTTCCATGCCGTCGGGCCTCTGCGCAGTGCCGCCGAGCAGGCCGAAGGCGCTTGGTCGTTCGATGCACGCAAACCGCTGGTGTTCGCCAGCCTGGGGACTCTGCAGGGGCACCGCTTCGGCCTGTTCGCGCGTATTGCCAAGGCCTGTCGCCTGCTCGACGTGCAGCTGCTGCTGGCCCATTGCGGCGGTCTGGAAACCTCTCAGCAAGCACGCTTGATGCAACTGGGCGCCACGGTCGTCACCGATTTTGCGCCGCAGCAGTGGGCTGTGCGGCGCGCCGATGTGGTCGTCAGCCACGGCGGCCTGAACACCGTGATGGACGCCATCGCCGCAGCAACGCCGCTGCTGGTACTGCCAATCGCCTTTGACCAGCCAGGCGTCGCCGCCCGCGTGGTCTATCACCGGCTTGGCCTGGCACTCTCGCGCCATAGCAGCGTCGCCGCGATTGCCACCGCGCTGACCCGTCTGCTCGACGAGCCAATGCCGGGCCTGGCCCTGCTGGAACCCGAACTGGCCACGGCCGGCGGCGTTGAAAAAGCGGCCGATATCATCGAGACCGCACTGCGCACCCGCCAGCCGGTGCTGGCGGAGGATCACCATGGCGCATGACCTGATCCTCGCCGGTGGTGGCTTGGCCAATGGCCTGATCGCATGGCGGCTGCAGCAGCTGCGCCCCGAGCTGGATGTGCTGTGCCTGGAGCAGCACACCAGCCTGGGCGGCAACCATACCTGGTCGTTCCATCAGCAAGACCTCGACCCGCTCCAGCAACATTGGCTGGAGCCGCTGGTGGTCAAGCGCTGGCCGGCCTATCACGTGCACTTCCCAGACTTGTCGCGCAGGCTCGACAGTGGTTACGCGAGCATTACCAGTGAGCGCTTTGCCGAGGTCATCACGCCGCTGCTGGGGCCAGCCCTGCGCACCGGGTGCACCGTGCAGTCGCTGGGCCCAGGCCAGGTCACCCTGACCGACGGCGAGCAGCTACAGGCAAAGCTGGTGATCGACGGGCGCGGCGCGCAAGCCAGTCCTCATCGGGTACTGGGCCAACAGGCGTTTCTCGGCCAGCTGTTGCGCCTGCGCGAGCCGCATGGCCTGGTCGCGCCGATCCTGATGGATGCCCGTGTGGCCCAAGGTGCTGGCTATCGGTTTGTCTATGTGTTGCCGTTCACGGCCGATACCGTCTTGATCGAAGACACGCACTACGTCGAGCGCGATGCACCGACACCGGCGCAGATGCGCGCCAACATCAGCGATTACCTCACCGTACGCGGCTGGGCCAGCGAACAGCTGCTGCGTGAAGAACAAGGCGTACTGCCGATTACCCTGGCCGGCGACTTCGACGCTTGGGCTGCGCAACATGCCGGGCAGCCGTTGTCAGGGCTGCGTGCGGGCTTGTTTCATTGCACCACCGGCTATTCGCTGCCGGAGGCCGTACGCCTGGCTGACTGGCTGGCGCGCCAACCGCTGGACGATGCGCCGCAGTTGTCCCGCGACCTGCAGCACTACCTCAAGCAACGCTGGCAGCAGCAAGGATTTTACCGCCTGCTCAACCGCATGTTGTTCCTGGCCGGGCGCCCGCAACAGCGCTGGCAGGTCATGCAACGCTTCTATCGGCTGCCTGAGCCGCTGATCGCGCGCTTCTATGCAGGGCAAAGCCACTGGCGTGACCGCTTGCGCATTCTCAGTGGCAAACCCCCGGTGCCGGTCGACCAAGCCCTGCGGGCGGCGCTGCGGCATTCGCCACGACATTTCCCTACCCCTGACGAGACCCCTTCATGAGCCAAGGCAAATCCGCGCTGGTCATCGGCGCCGGCCTCGGCGGGCTGGCCCTGGCCATCCGCCTGCAAGCGGGCGGCGTGCGCACCACGCTGCTGGAAAAACGCGACCAGCCGGGAGGTCGCGCCTACGTCTATCACGACCAGGGCTTCACCTTCGATGCCGGCCCCACGGTGATCACCGACCCGACCGCGATCCAGGCGCTGTTCGACCTCGCCGGCAAACCGATGGCGGACTATGTCGAGCTGCTGCCGGTCAGCCCGTTCTACCGGCTGTGTTGGGAAGACGGCAGTTACTTTGAATATGGCAATGACCAAGACCATCTGGAGCGCCAGATACATGCCTTGGAACCGGCCGATGTCGACGGCTACCGGCGCTTTCTCGCCTATTCACGAGCAGTGCTCGACGAGGGTTACCTGAAGCTCGGCGCAGTGCCCTTCCTGTCGTTTCGCGACATGCTCCAGGCCGGCCCGCAGCTGGCCCGGTTGCAGGCCTGGCGTAGCGTCTACGCAGTGGTGTCGCGGTTCATCCGCCATGAACGGCTACGCCAGGCGTTTTCCTTTCATGCCTTGCTGGTGGGTGGCAACCCCTTCGCCACGTCCTCGATCTACAGCCTGATCCACGCCTTGGAGCGCGAGTGGGGCGTATGGTTTGCCCGGGGCGGTACCGGCGCCCTGGTCCAGGGTTTGGCCAGGTTGTTTCAGGATCTGGGCGGCACGCTCGAACTGAACGCCGACGTGGCCACGTTCGACACCAACGCCGGGCGCCTGACCGGTGCCCGTAGCCATGACGGCCGGCAGTGGCAGGCCGATGCAGTCGCCTCCAACGCCGATGTGGTGCATACCTACGCCGAGCTGCTCGGCCAGCACCCACGCGGCCGGCAGGAAGGGCAGCGGCTCAAGGGCAAGCGCTTCAGCAATTCGCTGTTCGTGGTGCATTTCGGCCTGAGCCGCGCGCAACCGCAACTGCGCCACCACACCGTGTGCTTCGGGGCGCGCTACCGAGATCTGATCTCGGAGATCTTCAACGGTCCGGCACTGCCCGAGGATTTCTCACTGTACCTGCATGCCCCTTGCGCTACCGACCCCAGCCTTGCTCCAGCGGGCTGCTCCAGTCATTACGTGCTGGCACCGGTACCGCACCTGGGTAATGCGCCCGTCGACTGGACGGTGCAGGCGCCGCTGTACCGTGACCGCATCCTGGCCTACCTGGAGCGCTATTACATCCCGGGCCTGCGCAACGACCTGGTGACCTGCCGCACATTCAGCCCTCTGGATTTTCGCGAGCAGCTCAATGCGCACCTGGGCTCGGCGTTTTCCCTTGAGCCGACGCTGACCCAAAGTGCCTGGTTCCGCCCGCACAACCGTGACGCGCAGTTGCCCAACTTGTATCTGGTGGGTGCTGGCACCCATCCCGGCGCCGGGGTGCCTGGGGTGATTGCCTCGGCCAAGGCCACGGCCGGCCTGATGCTGGAGGACCTGCACCCATGAGCAACACAGCGCAAGACCCCTTGCTGGCCCACGCCGAACGCAGCATCGCCGTGGGCTCGAAAAGCTTTGCCGCAGCGGCGCGCCTGTTCGAGCCAGCGACCCGCCGTAGCGCGATGCTGCTGTATGCCTGGTGCCGACACTGCGACGATGTGATCGACGGTCAGCAGGCCGGCCACGGCGCCGTAGCCCTTGCGCCGGACCAGGCCCGCCAGCGCTTGCACGAGCTACAGCAACAGACCGACGCGGCCTGTCGCGGCGCCGAGGTCAATCAGGCGGCCTTCGCCGCCTTGCGTGAGGTCGCCCGGCAGCACGCCATTCCTCGCCAGGAAGCCTTCGAGCTGCTGGAGGGTTTTGCCCAGGACGTCACCGCTCAGCGCTACTTCAGCCTGCAAGAGACCCTCGGCTACTGCTACCACGTGGCCGGCGTGGTCGGCCTGATGATGGCGCGGGTCATGGGCGCAAGCGATCCGCGGGTGCTGGATCGCGCCTGCGACCTGGGCTTGGCGATGCAGTTGACCAACATTGCCCGGGACATCATCGATGACGCCAACGTCGGCCGTTGCTACCTGCCCGAAGACTGGCTGCAGGCAGCCGGCATCCCCGCCAACGCCCTGACCGATCCCGCCCATCGGCCTGCCCTGGCGCAACTGGCGCACCGCTTGGTCGAGCACGCCGAGCCGTACTACGCCAGCGGCCAGGCCGGCCTGCACGCCCTGCCCTGGCGCTCGGCCTGGGCAGTGGCGACGGCGGCGCTGGTCTATCGGCAGATCGGGGTCAAGCTTCGCCGTGCGGGTGCACGCGCTTGGGATGGGCGCCTGTCGACCTCAAAGCTGGAGAAGCTCGCCGCCGTGGCTTGCGGCTTGTGGCGAGCCGTTACTCGCCACCGGCATCGCTACCCGCCGCGTGACCCGGGGCTGTGGCAGCGTCCTCGCGCGCAGGACGCAATGGCCCGCCATGCCGCGCGCGCAGCTGCGCCCGCAGGCGCTCCACCGAGGGCGCATAGAGAAACCCGAACGACACACAGCCCTCCCGGCCCTGCACCGCATGGTGCATCAGGTGAGCCTGGTACAGACGCTTGAGATAACCCCTTCGCGGTACCAGGCGCAGCGGCCAGCGGTGATGCACCAGGCCGTCGTGGGCGATGAAATACAGCGCGCCGTAGGCGGTCATCCCGGCGCCGATCCATTGCAGCGGATACCAACCGGCATTACCCAGTGCGATCAGCACGATCGCCAAGCCTGCGAACACCACGGCGTACAGGTCGTTTTTCTCGAACCATCCCTGGCGCGGCTCATGGTGTGAGCGATGCCAGCCCCAGCCAAAGCCGTGCATGATGTATTTATGGGCGAGATAGGCCACCCCTTCCATGGCGGCGAGGGTGAACAGGAAGATCAGCAGGCTGATGAGCATGGCGGGGCTTCCGGGGGCAGGTCTGTTCGAAGATACAGCAGTTGTCTGTAATGGAGTGTGCTGGCGGCGAAGCGTTCAAGCGGGTTTTGAGCCGAAGGTGGCGATGCAGGTGAACGACATCTAGAGCCCAAGGCCGTCGTGACCGGATTAGAGTAAGCGAACGGATCGTATCTGGATGTGATGCCGGTGAGGGCTTCGCCCTCATTTCGCGACACAAGGCCGCTCCCACACGTATAGCGCATGCCTCAAGAGCGGCGCGGTTCGCCCTTGTGGGGGCGGCCTTGCCGGGGCACCGGACCGGTCGGAAAGGGCTGCAAAGCAGCCCCGGCTTACTCAGGCCGAAGTCTCAAAGACCTTGAAAGACCTGCCCCTTACGGCGGGAAGCGTGCATACCGCAAACGACGCACTAGCAGGTGGCAAAAGCCTATCCGCAAGGCGCATCTTTATGGCAAAAATGCACGCAGACGCTGCAGATTTGTCGATTGTGCAGGGCATATTCGCATGACAGGATCGTATTACCCTTCAGCGCCCGCCCAACTTCACTTGGAAAATCAATAACAAAGCAGGGAGAACGCGATGACCGCGCACGCTCACACCTCGGCCACGGAACACGTGCAGGCCGATGTCCGTAATCAGATTGGCCACCTCACCCTGAATCGCCCTGCCGGGCTCAATGCGCTGACCCTGGACATGGTGCGCAGCTTGCGACGCAGCCTCGATGCCTGGGCGGATGATCCGCAGGTGCAGGCCGTGGTATTGCGCGGCGAAGGCCCCAAGGGCTTCTGCGCCGGCGGCGATATCCGCTCGCTGTATGACAGCTACAAGGCCGGCAGCACGCTGCATGAAACGTTCTTCGTCGAAGAGTATGCCCTCGACCTGTGCATCCACCATTACCGCAAGCCGGTGCTGGTGCTGATGGACGGTTTTACCCTCGGCGGCGGCATGGGCCTGGCGCAAGGCGCCGACCTGCGCATCGTGACCGAACGCAGTCGCCTGGGCATGCCCGAGACGGCGATCGGTTACTTCCCGGACGTCGGCGGCAGCTATTTCCTGTCGCGCATTCCCGGTGAACTGGGCACCTACCTGGGCGTCAGCGGCAGCCAGATTCAGGCCGCCGATGCGCTGTACTGTGGCCTCGCCGACTGGTACCTGGCCAGCGACAAACTGGCCGACCTCGATGCAGGCCTGGAGCGCATCAACCTTGGCGAGCATCCGCTCAAGGACCTCCAGGGCCTGCTCGCCAAGCTGGGTACCCAGGTACTCGACGACGCGCCCCTGGCCAGACTACGGCCGGTGATCGACCACTTCTTTGCCCTGCCCGATCTGGCCAGCATCATCGAGCAACTGCGCGCGGTGACCATTGGCGACAGCCACGCCTGGGCCATGGCCACCGCCGACCAGCTGGAAAGCCGCTCGCCGCTGGCCATGGCGGTTACCCTGGAGATGCTGCGCCGCGGTCGCCATCTGAGCCTTGAAGACTGTTTCGCGATGGAGCTGAAACTGGACCGCCAGTGGTTCGAGCATGGCGACATCATCGAAGGCGTACGCGCCCTGATCATCGACAAAGACAAGCAGCCACGCTGGAATCCGCCGAGCCTCGCTGCCCTGCAGCGGTCACGGGTCGAACAATTCTTCGAAGGGCTGTGAGCCTGGGAGTACACAGATGCAAGACCTGGAACTGAGCGAAGAGCAGATCATGATCCGCGACATGGCCCGGGACTTTGCCCGTGGCGAAATCGCGCCGCATGCACAGGCCTGGGAAAAGGCCGCCTGGATCGATGATGGCGTGGTGCGCAAGATGGGCGAGTTGGGCCTGCTGGGCATGGTCGTACCGGAAGAATTCGGCGGCAGCTACACCGATTACGTCGCCTACGCCTTGGCGGTCGAGGAGATCGCCGCCGGGGACGGTGCTACCGGTGCCCTGATGAGCATCCATAATTCGGTCGGTTGCGGCCCCCTGTTGGCCTACGGCACGCCCGAGCAGCAACAGGCCTGGCTACCGCGCCTGGCCAGCGGCGAAGTCATTGGCTGCTTCTGCCTGACCGAACCGCAGGCCGGATCCGAGGCGCATAACCTGCGGACCCGGGCCGAGCTGGTTGACGGTGAGTGGGTGCTCAACGGCGCCAAGCAGTTCGTCAGCAACGCCCGCCGCGCAGGCTTGGCGATCATCTTCGCAGTGACTGACCCGGAGCTTGGCAAAAAAGGCCTCTCGGCGTTTCTGGTGCCGACCGACAACCCGGGGTTCAAGGTCGACCGCAGCGAGCACAAGATGGGCATCCGCGCCTCTGATACCTGCGCAGTGAGCCTGGACAACTGCCGCATCCCTGCCGCCAATATCCTCGGCGAGCGCGGCAAGGGCCTGGCAATTGCCTTGTCCAACCTTGAAGGCGGGCGCATCGGCATCGCTGCGCAAGCCTTGGGGATCGCCCGCGCTGCTTTCGAGGCCGCGCTGGTCTACTCACGCGAGCGCATCCAGTTTGGCAAGCCGATCAACGAGCACCAGAGCATCGCCAACCTGCTGGCCGACATGCAGGTGCAGGTCAATGCCACGCGGCTGCTGATCCTGCATGCGGCACGCTTGCGCAGTGCCGGCAAGCCGTGCCTGTCTGAGGCTTCGCAGGCCAAACTGTTCGCCTCGGAGATGGCTGAGCGGGTGTGCTCGATGGCCATTCAGGTGCATGGCGGCTATGGCTACCTGGAAGACTATCCGGTAGAGCGTTATTACCGCGATGCGCGGATCACCCAGATTTACGAAGGCTCCAGCGAGATCCAGCGCATGCTGATTGCCCGCGAGCTCAAGCACTACCCGTTGTAGTGGCGTGAAGCAGCGGAGCTTTTCGCGGGCTTGTCCCGCGAAGCATTCGCTGCGGTAGAAATGATTGATGCAATAGCATTTACCCATTGAACAACCTGTTGCAGGTGCAGTAAGCTCGGGCTCATTCACTGGAGAGCAACATGCCCCACAGCATCCTCAACACCGCCCACCACACCGCACGCACCGCGCGCTGCGTGCTGGCCGCTGTCGGTTGCACATCCGCTCCAGGCTTTTATTTTGGGTATTGGTTTAGCCACTAGGCGCCGCTGATACCCCAACGGCGCCCACTCTTCGAGGGGCCGCCGAATACGAGAATACTCAACCCCCGGTCGGCTCCCCGACCGGGGGTTTTGCGTTTCCAGGCCTTCACACTTTTACCGATTCAGACTGAGGACACATCCATGAACTACGCCACTTATTACTACGCAAACACCGTTGCCTGGCGATTTAGCCAATCCCGTTCGGGCCAGCCTGCCGCCTCCGTTCGGTCGATTTCCGGTGGCAATGCCGCACAAGAACCCAATTTGACGATCTGTCGAACACCTCGATAGGGCCGACCACGCGGGCCTGAACCCGCTGTCCGCCCAGGGAATACACGCCATGCAAGCCTCCACTCTCGCCCTGCCCCTGACCCAACCGCTCGCCGCCAACACCGCCGTCAGCCAGCGTTTGCCCAGCCCGCACCAGCTCAAGCACAGCATGCAGCTGAGCAGCGAACTCGCCCAGCAAGTCCTGCAGCACCGCCAAGCCATCCGCAACATCCTCGAAGGCCGCGACTCACGTCTGCTGGTGGTGGTCGGCCCGTGCTCGCTCCATGACCCACGCTCAGCCCTGGAGTACGCCGATCGGCTGGCCGCGCTCAGCCGCGAGGTCGATGGGCAACTGCTGCTGGTCATGCGTGCCTACGTGGAAAAACCACGTACCACGGTCGGCTGGAAAGGCCTCGCCTACGACCCGCACCTCGATGGCAGCGACGACATGCACGCCGGTATCGCCCTATCGCGGGGCTTGATGCTGAGCATGCTTGAGCGTGGCCTGCCGATCGCCACCGAACTGCTGCAACCGATGGCCGCGGGTTACTTCGACGATCTGCTCGGCTGGGCTGCCATTGGCGCGCGCACCACCGAGTCGCAGATCCACCGTGAGATGGTCAGTGGCCTGGAGCTGCCGGTAGGCTTCAAGAATGGCACGGACGGCGGTATCGGCATTGCCTGCGACGCGATGCGCAGTGCCGCACACCCGCACCGTCATTTCGGTATGGACGCACAGGGCTTCCCGGCAGTCATCGAGACCCTGGGCAACCCGGATACCCATTTGGTCCTGCGTGGCGGCCACAAGGGCCCGAACTACGATGCCGACAGCGTCGCCCAGGCGCGCCTGGGCCTGGCCAAGGTCGGCCTGGCGGCGCGGATCATGGTCGACTGCAGCCACGCCAACAGCGGCAAGGACCCAGGCCGCCAGCCGGCCGTGTTCGAAAACGTGCTCGAGCAGCGGCTGGCCGGCGACACCTCGCTGGTAGGGGTGATGCTCGAGGGCCACTTGTTCGACGGCTGCCAGGCACTGGGCAAGGGTGCCTTGAAGTACGGCGTGTCGATTACCGACGGCTGCCTGGGCTGGAGCGCCACCGAGGCCATGCTGCGCCAGGCCGCAGAGCGTCTGGCGCACGCGGCAAGCGAGACAATCGAGCGGCAAGTGCGCTAGGCTTGCGTTTTTCACTCAAGGAGTAGTTTCCCATGGCTAAAGCCACCGCCCGCCACATCCTGGTCAGCAGCGAAGACAAGTGCAACGAGCTCAAGACCCAAATCGAAGCTGGCGCGGACTTCGCTGAAGTCGCCAAGGCCAACTCCACCTGCCCGTCCAGCCGCCAGGGCGGTGATCTGGGCTCGTTCGGCCCAGGCCAGATGGTCAAGGAATTCGACACCGTGGTCTTCAGCGCGCCAATCAATGTCGTGCAAGGCCCGGTCAAGACCCAGTTCGGCTACCACCTGCTTGAAGTGACCAGCCGCCAGGACTGATTCCTTCTTGCGTCTGCTGCAGGGTTGGGGCATGGGCGCGCTCGGCGCGCTCTTGCTGGTCCATGCATGTGCGGCCAGCGCAGCCCCATCCCATGCCCTGACGGTGTACGGCGAAGCACCCCGCTACGCCGAATCCTTTCGCCATTTCGACTACGTCAACCCGGACGCGCCCAAAGGCGGCAGCCTGCGCCGCTCGGCACTCGAAATTGGCCAGTTCGACCATATCCTCCCCTATATCGACAAGGGCGTCGGCGTCGCTGAAGTCGACGGCTGGCTGTACGCGCCGCTGGCCGTGCGTTCGTTTGACGAGCCCTACACGGTCTATGGCCTGATCGCCCGGCGCATGGAGCGTGGCCCTGAAGACGCCTGGCTGCGCTTCGAGATCGACCCGCGCGCGACCTTTGCTGACGGCAAACCGGTGCGCGCCGAGGATGTGCGCTTCACCTTCGAGCTGCTGATGAGCAAGGGCAGCCTGAAGTTTCGCACGCAGTTCGCCGAGGTCGCCAAGGTCACCGTAGAAAGCCCGCAGCGGGTGCGCTTTGACTTCAAGCAGCCACATGGCCGGACCTTGCCACTGGACCTCGCCAGCCTGCCAGTGCTGCCCGAGCACGATTGGCAAGCGCGCGACTTCGCCAGCGGCGCCGGCTTCAGCAAGCCGGTCGGCAGCGGCCCGTACCGCATTGGCCGGATCGACAATGGCCGCAGCATCACCTTCGAGCGCGACCCTGATTGGTGGGCGCGGGAGCTGCCGGTCAGCCGCGGTCGCTACAACTTCGAACGCATCCGCCTCGAGTTCTTCGGTGACACCGAGGTCGCGCGGCAAGTGCTGCGTGGGGGCGGCTTCGACTACAACCGCGAGTTCTCCGCCACCGCCTTCACCATCGGCTACAACGGCGCGCCGCTGGACGATGGCCGCCTGCAACGCGCGCATCTAGGCCCGGGCAAACCGCAAGTGGCTCAGGGTTTCGTCTTCAACCTGGCCAAGCCGATGTTCGCCGACCGCCGCACGCGCCAGGCGCTGGGCATGCTCTGGGACTTCGAGTGGAGCAACCGGCAGATGATGCGCAACCTGTATATCCGCCAGCAAAGTGTGTTCTCCAATACGCCCTTGGCCGCGCGTGAACTGCCCGACGCCGAAGAGCTCAAGCTGCTCGAGCCACTGCGTGGGCAAGTACCCGATGAAGTCTTCAGCAAGGTCTTCACTGCGCCAGTGACCGACGCTTCGGGAATCATTCGCCCGCAACAATTGCAGGCCCTGGAACTGCTCAAGGCCGCCGGCTGGCGAGCCGACGGCGACCGTTTGGTGAACGCCCAGGGCGAACCGCTCGAATTTACCTTCCTCAATGGCCAGTCGGGGCTGGAGCGTCTGCTGCTGCCCTGGAAGCGCAACCTTGCACAGATCGGCATCACCCTGAACATCCGCAACGTCGACGCCTCGCAGTACGTCAACCGGCTGATGGCGCGCGATTACGACATGATCGTCACCGGCTACCCGGTGACACTTTCGCCCGGCTCCGAGCAGTACAACTATTTCGGCTCGGCGGCCGCCAACGATCCAGGCTCGAACAACCTCATGGTGCTCAAGGACCCGGCCGTGGACACGCTGCTCGACGGCTTGGTCCGTGCCAGCAGCCAGGCCGACATGCTCCGCCATGCCCACGCGCTGGACCGGGTCCTGCAGTGGAACTACTACTGGATCCCCAACTACTATCCACCGGGCAGCTCGACCGTATGGTGGAACCGCTTCGGCCTGCCCAAGGTGCAAGCCGCCTATGACGAAGGCCTGGACACCTGGTGGGAGCTCAGCCCTACCGCCTTGACCAACGAGCAGATGGCCGAACGCCGGAAGACCTCGCCATGACCGCGTATATCCTGCGTCGCCTGCTGCTGATCATTCCGACACTGCTGGCGATCCTGCTGGTCAACTTTGCCATTGTCCAAGCCGCGCCTGGCGGCCCGGTTGAACAAGCGGTGGCGCGCCTGCAGGGGCTCGGCGGCGGCGCCCCAGGTGCCAAGGCCGAGACCCTGCACAGCGAATCCCGGGCCACCCGCGGCCTCGACCCGAAGCTGATCGACGAGATCAAACGCCAATACGGTTTCGACAAGACCGCGCCCGAGCGGCTATGGCTGATGCTTGGGCAATACGCCCGCTTCGACTTTGGCAGCAGTTTCTTCCGCGGTGCCAAGGTGACCGACCTGATCCTGGAAAAACTCCCGGTGACCTTGTCGCTGGGATTCTGGGCGACCTTGATCACTTACCTGGTGTCGATCCCGTTGGGCATCCGCAAGGCAGTGCGTCACGGCAGCCGCTTCGATGCCTGGAGCAGCGCCTTGATCGTGATTGGTTATGCCCTGCCCTCGTTCCTGTTTGCGCTGCTGCTGATCGTGCTGTTCGCCGGCGGCACCTCATTGAACTGGTTCCCGGTGCGCGGGCTGATCTCGGACAACTTCGATCAACTGAGCCTGCTGGGCAAGGTTGCCGACTACTTCTGGCACCTGGTACTGCCGGTCGGCGCCCTGGTAATCGGCGGCTTCGCCACCTTGACCCTGCTGACCAAGAACGCCTTTCTCGAGGAGATCTCCCGGCAATACGTGGTCACCGCCCGGGCCAAGGGCCTCAGCGAGCGGCGGGTGTTGTACGGGCATGTGCTGCGCAATGCCATGCTGCTGGTCGTGGCGGGGATACCTCAGGCGCTGATCACCGTGTTCTTTGCCGGCTCCCTGCTGATCGAGGTGATCTTCTCGCTCGACGGCCTGGGCCGCATGAGCTATGAAGCGGCGGTTTCGCGGGATTACCCGGTAGTGTTCGGCACGTTGTTCATCTTCACCCTCGCCGGGCTGCTGATCCGCCTGATCGGCGACCTCTGCTACACCGCGCTCGACCCGCGCATCGACTTCGACGCGAGGGCGCACTGATGCTCTCGCCGGTATCGCGTCGCCGCCTGCAACGCTTTCGCGGCAACCGACGCGGCTGGGTTTCCCTTTGGCTGTTCGCCGGGCTGTTGCTGCTGACCCTGGGTGCCGAACTGGTGGCCAATGACAAACCGCTGCTGCTGTCGTACAAGGGCGAGCTGTACGTGCCGGCGCTCAAACGCTACAGCGAGCAACAGTTCGGCGGCCAACTGCCGTTTCAGCCGGACTACCGCAGCCAGTACGTGCGCCAACTGATCGCCGACCAGGGCGGCTGGATGCTGTTCGCGCCCATCCCGTTCAGCGCCGACACGCCTAACTACGATCTGCAGGTACCGACGCCTAGCCCGCCGAGCGCCAGCAACTGGCTGGGCACCGACGACCAGGGGCGCGACGTACTCGCGCGGGTGCTCTATGGCACGCGGGTATCGCTACTGTTCGCCTTTACCCTGACCGTGGTGAGCGTGCTGATCGGTGTGCTCGCGGGGGCCTTGCAGGGCTATCACGGCGGTTGGGTCGACCTGCTCGGGCAGCGTTTGCTGGAGGTCTGGTCGGGGCTGCCGGTGCTGTACCTGCTGATCATCCTCAGCGGCTTTGTCGAACCGGATTTCTGGTGGCTGCTGGGCATCATGGCGCTGTTCTCGTGGCTGACGCTGGTCGACGTGGTGCGCGCCGAGTTTCTTCGCGGGCGCAACCTGGAATACGTCAAGGCCGCGCGCGCGCTGGGCCTGGCGGACAGCCAGGTGATGTGGCGACACATCCTGCCGAATGCCATGAACGCCACGCTGACTTACATCCCGTTCATGCTCACTGGCGCTATCACGACCCTGACCGCGCTGGACTTCCTCGGCTTCGGCATGCCTGCCGGCAGCGCCTCATTGGGCGAACTGGTCACCCAGGGCAAACAGCATCTGGAGGCGCCTTGGCTGGGCTTTACGGCATTTTTTGCCTTGGCCTTGATCCTGTCGCTGCTGGTGTTCATTGGCGATGCGTTGCGCGAGGCGTTCGATCCACGGGCTTGAGAAACGTCAGTTGTTAATCCTAGGTATTCCAAGGAGCGTTGCATGACTCTGAACGGCAAGACTGCATTGGTTACCGGTTCCACCAGCGGCATCGGCCTGGGTATTGCCCAGGTGCTGGCGGCAGCCGGTGCGAACATCATCCTCAACGGCTTCGGCGATGCGCAGCCAGCCCTGGCCGAGATCGCTCGGCAGGGGGTCAAGGTGGCTCATCACCCGGCGGACCTCTCCAACGTGGCGCAGATCGAAGACTTGTTCGCTTTCGCGCTGCGCGAGTTCGGCAGCGTCGATATCCTCGTCAACAATGCCGGCATCCAGCATGTAGCGCCGGTCGAGGCGTTTCCTGTCGAGGCTTGGGACAAGATCATCGCGCTCAATCTGTCGGCGGTATTCCACGGTTCGCGCCTGGCCCTGCCCGGGATGCGCGCGCGCAACTGGGGGCGGATCATCAATATTGCCTCGGTCCACGGCCTGGTCGGCTCGACCGGCAAGGCCGCCTATGTGGCCGCCAAGCACGGCGTGATCGGCCTGACCAAGGTGGTGGGCCTGGAGACCGCCACCAGCAACGTCACCTGCAACGCGATCTGCCCAGGCTGGGTACTGACCCCGCTGGTGCAGGAGCAGATCGACGCTCGTGCCGCTGCAGGTGTCGATCCGCTGCAGGCGCAGGAGGATCTGCTGGCTGAGAAGCAGCCCTCGCGCGCCTTCGTCACGCCCCAGCACCTTGGCGAACTGGTATTGTTTCTCTGCAGCGAGGCTGGCAGCCAGGTCCGCGGCGCCGCCTGGAACGTCGATGGCGGCTGGCTGGCCCAGTGAACGTGGGCCTCAGGCCTGGCACGCTCGCGCAATTCTCACACTCGCAAGGAGGCCGTATGCGCCCATTCCCATTAACCGCGTTGCTGTCCTTGGCCATGGCCACCGCCACGTGCGCGCAGGCCGCCACACTCAAGGACGTCGCGCCCTACCCCGAGGCTGAAAAAGGCTTTAGCCGGCAGGTGATCCACCTGCCCGAGGAGTCTGATGAATCGGCCTTCAAGCTGGAAATCCTGGCGGGCAAAACGCTGCAGGTCGACTGCAATCGACAGCGCCTGGCCGGTAGCCTGGAAGAACAGACCCTGGATGGCTGGGGCTATAGCTACTACCGCCTGAACAAGGTCGGCGGCCCAGCAACGACGCTGATGGCCTGCCCGGACGGGAACAAGACCGAAGCCTTCGTGCCGGTGGTTGGCGAAGGTTTCATGCTGCGCTACAACAGCAAGCTGCCGGTGGTGGTGTATGTGCCGGAAGGGGTCGAAGTGCGCTATCGCGTGTGGTCGGCGTCCAAGGACGTACAAAAGGCTAAAGTAGAGTGAATCAGGGCGGGCCTCTTCGCGGGGCAAGCCCGCTCCTACAGGTTTTGCGCCGATTCTGTAGGAGCGGGCTTGCCCCGCGAAGAGGCCCGACCATGCCCCCACAAAGCCCGGAGATAAACGCATGAACGATGTGCTCTGGCGCCCGACGACGGCGCGGATCGAAGCCAGCCGGATGGATGCCTTCCGCCGGCGGGTCAACCTGCGCTTCAATCTCCAGCTCAACGACTATGCCGCCCTGCACCGCTGGAGCATCGAGCACCGCGCGGCCTTCTGGCAGACCCTGGCCGAGTACTTCCACGTGCGCTGGCACACCCCTGCCAGCCAGGTGCTCGAAGAAGGCCCGCACATGCCCGAGGCGCGCTGGTTCAGCGGCGCAACCCTCAACTACGCCGAACACCTGCTGTCGCGTCGCGACGACCGCCCCGCGCTGGTCGCCATTCGCGAAGACGGCATGCGTGAGACATTCACCCATACCCAGCTGGCAGCGCATGTGGCGGGGTTTCAGCGTGCGTTGCAAGCCTGCGGCATCCAACCCGGCGACCGCGTCGCCGCAGTGATGCCCAACACTTGGCAAACCCTGGTGGCCATGCTCGCCTGCGCCAGCATTGGCGCAGTCTGGTCCAGCTCCTCACCTGATTTCGGCGTACACGGCATCATCGACCGCTTTGGCCAGATCGAGCCCAAGCTGCTGATCGCCTGCGCAGGCTACCAATACGCCGGCAAGGCCATCGACCAGACCGACAAGATCAACCAGGTAGTCAGCGAGCTGCCCGGCCTTGAGCACTTGCTGATCGTGCCCTATACCCACGGCCAGATCGCTCCCGAACAGTTCACGGCAGCGCGCGTCAGCGTCTGGGACGACTTCTACCAGCCCGGCGGCGAGCCGCATTTCACCCCGCTACCGTTCGATCACCCGCTGTACATCCTGTACTCCAGCGGCACTACGGGTGTGCCCAAGTGCATCGTCCACCGCGCCGGCGGGGTGCTCTTGCAACACCTGAAGGAACACGGCCTGCACAATGACCTGAAAGCTGACGACGTGCTGTTCTACTACACCACCTGCGGCTGGATGATGTGGAATTGGCTGGTCAGCGGCCTGGCAGTGGGCGCCACCCTGGTGTTGTTTGATGGCTCACCGTTCCATCCTGGCCCCGAGCGCCTGCTCGACCTGATAGACGCCGAGGCGATCAGTGCCTTTGGCACCAGCGCCAAGTACCTGGCCGCGCTGGAGCAGGCCGGCGTGCATCCGGCAGTCAGCCATCGCCTCGAGCGTCTGCGGCTGATCCTCTCGACCGGCTCGCCGCTGTCACCGCACAGCTACGATTACGTCTACCGCAAGATCAAGGCCGACCTGTGCCTGGCGTCGATGTCGGGCGGCACCGACATCGTCTCCTGTTTCGTCCTGGGCAACCCGCTGCTGGCGGTGCGTCGCGGCGAGATCCAGTGCAAGGGCCTGGGCATGGCTGTCGAGGTGTGGAACGAGCAAGGCCAGCCGGTGACCGGCGAGAAAGGCGAGCTGGTCTGCACGCGCAACTTCCCCAGCATGCCTTTGGGCTTCTGGGGCGACGCCGATGGCAGCCGTTATCACGCCGCCTACTTCAGCCAGTTTGCCGGCGTCTGGGCACAAGGCGACTATGCCGAGCAGAGCGCCAGCGGCGGCTTGGTGATCCACGGCCGCTCCGACGCGGTGCTCAACCCCGGTGGGGTACGCATCGGTACGGCGGAGATCTACCGCCAGGTGGAAAAGGTCGAAGAAGTACTGGAAAGCGTCGCCGTTGGCCAGCAATGGCAGGACGATGTGCGCGTGGTGCTGTTCGTCCGCCTGCGCGAAGGACTGCAACTGGATGACGCCCTGCGCCAACACATTCGCCAGGTCATTCGCCAGTACACCACGCCTCGGCATGTGCCGGCGGTGATTGCCCAGGTCACGGACATCCCGCGAACCATCAGCGGCAAGCTGGTCGAACTGGCGATCCGCAATGTTATCCATGGCCAGCCGGTAAAGAACACCGATGCCCTGGCCAATCCGCAAGCACTGGAGCAATTCCGCGACCGCGCGGAGCTGCGCGATCAGGCATAATGCCCCCCTTTTTTGCCCGATACACAGGTGTCCCATGAAAGCTCAAGCCCGCCACATCCTGGTCAAGACCGCTGCCGAAGCCGAACAGCTCAAGCAACGTATCGCCAAGGGCGAGGCCTTTGATGTGCTGGCCAAGAAGTTCTCCACCTGCCCTTCCGGCAAGCGCGGCGGCGACCTCGGCGAAGTGCGCCCGGGGCAGATGGTCGGTTCGATCGACCAGGTGATCTTCAAGAAGGCCCTGCGCGAAATCCACGGCCCGATCAAATCCAAGTTTGGCTATCACCTGGTACAGGTGTTCTACCGCGACTAAAGCTGGGTGGCACATAGCCACCCATCAGTTTTGTCAGTTGCCAGCCGCCTACTAACCTCTATACAACTCGGCCAAAACCGAGCGCACTGGGGGTCACCATGGGTAATGTCCGTACTCTTCTCGCTTTCGCCAGCCTTCCTCTCCTGAGCCTGGCGACACCGGGCGCGCAGGCAGCCTGCAGCTTCAGCCCAGGACCTGGCAACGACAGCCATGTCTGCGACAGCGGCTCGGCCGGATCGCTTACAGACACTGAGGGCGATAACAGCTTGCAACTGCCCCCCGGTGGTAGCGGCGAGATCAGTGGCAACGTGACCTTCGGTGGCGGACGCGACAGCATCGACATGGCGTCCGGTCTGATTGGCGGCAATGTCCAGCAGGGCGCGGGCATCGATGACTTCAGGATGAGTGGCGGCGTCATTCAGGGCGGTGTCAATCAAGGTGATGGCCTGGACACGTTCTACATGAACGGCGGTTGGATCGTGGGCACCTTTGACAGCGGTGACTACGCCGAAATGGACGCCGGGCGTATCGGCAACGTCAACATGCGCCTGGACCAGAACACCTTCATCATGCGCGGCGGCAGTATCGACCGGAACCTCATCACGGCCTTCGACAGGGACTACGTGGAGATTTTCGCCGGCACCATCGGCGGCAATATTTCTGTCAGTGGTGGCGATGACCGGGTGCTGGTGCACGGTGGTCAGATCGGTGGCGATATCCTCCTCAGCGTGGGCAACGACCAATTTACCTGGGACGGCGGCAGCATCGCCGGCAGGGTCGATCTGGGCGGCGGTGATGACATTGCGCTGGTCCGAGGGCTGCAGGCCGCGACCCTGACCACGCCCATCGACGGCGGTGAAGGCATCGACAGCTTGACCTTCGACGCAAGCCAACCTGAGCGCGGCGCGCTGTATAGCCTGTTCGAACAGATTTCGCTGATAAACGCCAGCCAGCTCACACTGGATGACAGCTTGACGCTAGGCGACTCAGTCTCAGGCACGGGCGTGCTGCAGATTGACGGCAGCAGCACGCTGGTTTCACGTCAGGGTAGCGTTGCGCCCTTCCTGGCGGGTCAGGCGACAACAGTGAACAATGCAGGGACGATCGACTTGAGCCGGGGTAACGATGCTCAAGGCCGCTTGTTGATCGTGGGCAATTATCACGGCGACAACGGTACATTACGCCTGAACAGTGTATTGGCAGGTGATGGTGCAGCGTCCGATCGGCTGGTTGTCAGCCAGGGCAGCATCGACGGCAGCACCGCATTGTTGGTGAACAACCTGGGCGGCGCTGGCGCGGCGACCGGCGCAGACGGTATCCAGGTAGTTGAAGCGCGGGACGGGGCAACCAGCAGCGCCAGTGCCTTCGTCCAGACCCAGGTTCTTTCTGCCGGTGCGTTTGACTATCGGCTGTTCAAGGGCGGCGTCACGGCTGGCAGTGAAAACAGCTGGTACCTGCGCTCGACCCTGGTGGCAGCGCCTCCCCCCGCCGTAGTGGACCCGGTTCAACCTGAGCAACCTGAGCAACCTGAGCAACCCGGACAGCCCGAGCAACCCGAGCAACCGGTCGAGCCCGCAGTATCCCCGCCCATCGCCGCGCCTGCGCCCGGCCAGCCCGACCTGCCAACCCCCGTAGCGGGCGAGAGCCTGGCGTTGTACCGTCCGGAGGTTCCTGTCTACGCCGTTGCGCCACGTGGCGCGGCAATCATCGCCCGGCAAGCCCTGGGCACCTTCCATCAGCGCCAGGGCGACCAACGACTGCTCGGCGGCCAGGGGGGCCTCTCCGGCAGTTGGGGCCAAGCCTACGGCGGCACCTTGCGCCAGCAATGGACGGGCACCGTCAGCCCGAGCCTGGATGGCGACCTGTATGGGTTCAAAGTGGGCCAGGACCTGTTCGTGCATGTCAGTGACAGCGGCTTGCGCCAGCACGTTGGCCTGTACGTCAGCCATAGCCGGCTCGAGGCCGATGTCAAAGGCTTCGCTTTGGCTCAGCAAGACCGCAGCGTGGGCGACCTGAAACTGGATGGTGACAGTGTCGGTGCTTACTGGACACTGGTCGGCGGGCAAGGTGGCTACCTTGATGCGGTGCTGCAATATACCGATCTCGATGGCCGCGCACGCTCCAGTCGAGGCCAATCGCTCACGCTTGATGGTCACGTCTGGACGGCCTCACTGGAGGGTGGTCAGCCGTTCACCCTGTCCGAGCATTGGAGCCTGGAGCCGCAGGCGCAACTGATCGCGCAAAAAGTCGCGCTGAACAGCGCCAGTGATGGCATTTCCCGGGTCACCCATGAGGCTCAGGTGGAGCTGACCGCCCGGGTTGGCGCACGCCTGCAAGGCGATTTCAGCACCTCCGGCAATCGTCTGCTGCAGCCCTACGCGCAAATCAACCTGTGGCACGGCGATGGCGGCCGCGACAGTCTGATCTTCGATGACGTCGACCAGATCAAGACCGACTACCGTTACACCTCACTGCAGCTAGAAAGCGGCGTGGTGGCCCAGGTCAGCCAAGCCCTGAGCCTGCACGCAGGGGTTCAGTACAGCACGAACCTCGACAGCCGCCAGCAGGAAAGCAGCGGCGTCAATCTGGGCGTTCGTTGGCAGTTCTAGCGACGTGCCGCCAACAGGCCCAGGCCGGCACAACCGAGCAGTGACGCGCTCACCCGATTGAATATGCGGCGCGGCCCAGGCTGGTTGAACCAGCGTTGCAGGTACGCGCCTAGCCCGGCATAGATAGCGATCGCCGCCCACTCCAGCAACAGGAACAGCAGGCCCAGCCAGAGGAACTGTTCGCTGACGGGCGTGGCGCTGTCCATCGAAACGAATTGCGGCAGGAAGGCAGTGAACAGCAAGATCGCCTTGGGGTTGCCTGCTGCCACCCAGAACTCCTGGCGGGCCAGGCGCCAGGCGCCGCGTGGCTGATCAGCGGCGACCATCGCCTCGCCCACTGGCGCCCGCCACAGCTGCCAGGCGATGTAGAACAGATACGCGGCACCGACCAGCTTGATCGTCAGGAACAGGTATTCGCTGGTATGCAGCACCACCGCCAGGCCGGCCGCGGCCAGGGCGATCATGCCACTGAAGGCGATGATCCGCCCGCCACCCGCTACGCAGGCGGTGCGCAGGCCGTAACGGCTGGCGTTGTGCAGCGACAGCAGGTTGTTGGGGCCCGGCGCCATGTTCAGGGCGAAGCAGGCGGGGATAAACAGCAGCAGGCTCGACAGGTCCATTGTTATTCTCCTTCAGGACCGGCGCAGCCTCGCTGCTGCTGGCGCATGACGTCAAGCACAGTGACGGGACAAATGGCCGGAACAGTGGCTGGGCGGTTAGACTGCAGCTTGCGTACTCAAGGCCAGGCAGGCGATCCATGCATTCCATCCACAGTGAAATCTGGCACGATCCGGCCCTGCCCTTCGTTGAAAGCCGCCGTGCCTGTCACAGCCGTGCCTGCTACAAGGCGCACAGCCATCCGACCTTTTCCATTGGTGCCGTCGACGCCGGCTACAGCCGCTTCAGCGGCGCGGGCAAGGGCGAGCAACGGCTCACACCCGGCACTCTGGTGCTGGTACCGGCGCAACGTGTCCATGCCTGCAACCCGGAGCCGGGGCAGGCCTGGAGCTACCAGATGGTGCATATCGATGCGCAGTGGTTGCAGCGGTTGCGCCTGGAGTCGGGCAGTGTGGCGGGGGCCAGCGGTGAACCGGCGCGTATCAGTCGGTCGGCCGCGCTGTACCGACAGTTCTGCGCACTGAATGCGCTGTTGTTCTCCGCTGCCAGCGCGGTAGAAAAGGAGGCGGCGTTGGTGGAGTTCATCGGCGACCATGACTTTTCTGCTTGTTCGACGGCAGATGCCGCGCCTGCTCCCGGGTTGAGTGGCGCGGCACTGCGCGAACTTGTCGCCGATATCGAGCGCGCCGAACTGGCTGAACTGAGCCTCGACAGCCTTGCCCGCACCGCAGGCATGGGGCGCTATCAACTGATCCGTGCGTTTCGCGTTGCCACCGGGCTGACGCCCCATGCGTATCTGCTCAACGCACGGATCAACCAGTCGCGCGAACTGCTGCGTGAGGGCCTTGAGCTGGCCGAGGTGGCCTACCGGCTAGGGTTTGCCGACCAGAGCCATTTTCAGCGGGTGTTCAAGGCGCATGCCGGGGTTACCCCTGGGCAGTATCGCGGGCGTCGGTAGCCATCGACTCCTGCCCCCTGTAGGAGCGGGCTTGACCCGCGAAGAGGCCCTCTCAGGCAGCCACAAAACCACGCAATAATCTTCAATACCCCCACGCCTCAAAGCACCAGACTGCGGCCTCCCACTTCGGAGTAGCCACAGCCCATGGAGCAGTTCCTGATCGTCGCCACCGCCCATTTTCTCGCGCTGTTATCACCTGGCCCAGACTTCTTCCTGGTCGCCCGCACCTCGGTCAAAGCAGGTTGGCGGGTCGCCAGCGGGGCCTGCCTGGGTATCGCGTTGGCCAACGGCGTGTTCATTGGCGCAGCGTTCGCCGGGGTGTCGATCCTCAAGGATGGCAGCGCACTGTTCATCGCCCTGCAATTGGCCGGCTGCGCCTATCTGCTGTACATCGGCGGGTTGTTTCTGCGCCACGCCGGGCGCAGTGGCCTGGGCACGATTGACGCGGGCAACGCCGACTCGACCCAAGGCTGGCTGGCCAGCCTGGGCATGGGCTTCGCTTCGGGCATCCTCAACCCCAAGAACGCGCTGTTCTATGCCAGCCTGGCCAGCATGCTCGCCGCCAGCAGCAGCGCCTGGAAACTGGCCTACGCCAGCTGGATGTTCGCGATCGTGCTGCTCTGGGACCTGCTGGTCGCCGCCGCCATTGGCAACCGCCGCGTGTTGCGCCGGTTTACCCGCGCCCTGCCCTGGCTGGAACGCGCTTCGGGTGTCATGTTGATCCTGCTCGCCAGTGCGGTGCTCGTTCATCTGGCAATGGGCTGATCACGGCCAGGCGATTGATATCGAGCAGGCTGAAATGGCCGCTGCTCCAGCCGCCGGTGTCCAGGTGCCAGACATTGCCCAACTGCTTTACCTGCAGCACCGGCGTATGACCGACCAGCAGCGCATGCAGCCCGGCTACCGCATGCGTGTCACCCTCACGCAAGCGCCGTCGCGACCATTGGCAAATTTCGCGCACTTCGTCATCGTCATCGTCCTCAAGGCTTGCGCGCAGGGTCGACCAGTCCGCGAACGGGCTGTCGGCATGCAACAGACCGACCAAACCGTTGGCCGTGGCGACCTCCATGCCGACTGGCAGGGTTGAAAAAATCTCGACAAAGCGCAGTTGCTCGGCGCTGGCCAGATCCAGAAACCAGCCGCCACCAGCCGCACGGTACATATCCAGATCAAGCCGGCCACCGTGCAGGTAGGTCACGGCAAGCGCCTCGTGATTGCCCTGTACAGCATGAAACCAGGGCTGGCCCAGCCACTCCAGCGCCTGCTCGCTGTAAGGGCCGCGATCAACCAGGTCGCCGACACTGAACAAGCGGTCGACCTGCGGATCAAACTCAATCTGCTCCAGGCACGCCTGCAAACGCTGGAAATGTCCATGGATATCCCCCACGGCCAAGTCGCGGCCTGTGCGGTTGACGGCTACACGCTGAAAACGGTTCATTGCAACGGCCCTCTGCTACTGCGCCAGGCCCAGACGTAGAATGGAGCAATAAGCAGTCATCACCCGCAGCTGCATCATGCGTACTGCCCTCGCCTGTGCCGCACTGGTGGTGCTGGCATCTAACAGCATGGCACAAGCTACCTAGACCGTGCAGGTCATCAGGTCAGCAGCAGCGATCGCCGGTATGCGGAAAAGGCCATGCTGGACGACTGACTCCGCCAGCGTTTTGCGGCGAAACCGACGTCCTGAGCATGTTCAGTCAGGCAGTTGGCGCACGCTGAATGCGGCCAGATCGCACTGGTGCAAGCGATCTGGCCGATAGTATCCTCCCCCCTTCACCGCCGCCAAGGAAGGATCCACGATGAAACTCTGCGCCGTGCAAATGGCCTCCGACAAAGGCAACCTGACGGGCAACCTGCGCCGTCACCTGGAATGCATCGAGCACGCGGCGCAGTTGGGCGCACGCCTGGTGGTGTTTCCCGAACTGTCCCTGAGCGGCTACGAACCGACCCTTGCCCGCGAACTGGCGCAGCCCGCCGACTCATCGCTGCTCGATCCGGTGCAGGCGCTGTGCGACCGCCACGGCATCAGTGTAGCGCTAGGGCTGCCCGTGTCCGCAGCCGATGGCGTGCAGATCGGCATGTCGGTGTTGCGACCGGGCGCGCCTCGGCTGGCGTACGCCAAGCAGCGTCTGCACGCGGACGAATTGCCGTTTTTTGTGGCCGGCAACCAACCGCTGGTATTCGCCGCCGCGCAACGGCGGATCGCGCCGGCGATCTGCTACGAGTCAATGTTTCTCGAACATGCCGAACAAGCCCGGCAGCTCGGCGCTGATGTCTATCTGGTCAGCGTGGCAAAAACCACCAAAGGCATCCGGGAAGGCTTCGAGCACTACCCGCAGGTGGCCAAGCGGCTGGGCATTCCCGTGCTGATGGCCAATTGCGTCGGCCCTGCGGACACCTTCGTCGGTGCGGGCAGCTCTGCCTGCTGGGACGAGCACGGACAGCTGCTGGCATGCCTGGATGAGCATAGCGAAGGGCTGGTAGTGCTCGACACCGCCAGTATGAGCGCTGAGGTGGTGCTGCTCGATGGAGTGCCGGCATGAGATACCTGCTGTTGGCCATGACCGGTTATGCCTGCACCTGGTACGTGGTCGGCCTGCTGATCCGTGGCCGACTGGCAGACCTCGTCGAAGGGCTGCGGCATCGCCCCGATGCCCCGCCAGCGGGTCAGTACTTGCGCGAGGTGACGCAACAGGCGCGGCGTGCTCACCACCATTACACGCTGTTGGCGGGGAGCTGCGTGGCGTTGGGGCTGTGCCTGGTGGCGCTGTGGCTTAGCTGAGCGCGCCATCACAGGCCCAAGGCAAGGCTCTCGCGGCCCTCCAGGGCCAGCAGATACTGTTTGGCCTGCAGCCCACCGGCAAAACCCGTCAGGCTGCCAGAAGCGCCGATCACCCGATGGCACGGCGCGATGATCGAAATCGGGTTACGCCCATTGGCAGCGCCCACCGCGCGCACTGCGGTGGGGTTGCCAATCTGTCGGGCGATGTCGCTGTAGCTGCGGGTTTCGCCGAACGGAATAGTCAGCAGCGCCGCCCACACCTGACGCTGAAAGTCAGTACCGGCGAAGTCCAGGTCCAACTCGAAGCGCTGCCGTTGGCCAGCAAAATACTCTCCCAGTTGACGCGCGGTTTGTTGCAGCACCGCGTGCGTGTCGTCGCGGTGGAGCTCGCCCAGACGCACCCGGTTTGCCCGCTCGTGCTCCCACAGCACTGCCGCCAACCGCTCACCACGGGCGACCAGGGTCAGGGTGCCGACGGGTGATTGCATGAGGGTGAAGGCGTTGGACATGGGGCGTTCCTGGTGGCGGGTTCGGTTGGCACTGTACCCATTCAGCCGGGCCCATGCATGCGCTTTGTGGCCGCCTTGTCTTCCAGCGTGGATGAATCGGATTGAATTCTGCGAGCGCCCGTCAAGTCGACAACTATGAGTACGGGAATCTGAAGAGGTAACAGCGATGACTATCGAAGCAGAGACACTCACCAAACTCACTGAAGTTCTGGCCAAGCGCGGCCTGACTCGCCTGGTACAGGTCAGGTTTACGCGCACGCCCTATCGCTGCAATCACAAGTGGACGTGTGAGGTGCGTTAGACGGCAAGGCTCATTCTAGTGGCGCGACTGCTGCTGCCTACGGTGGCGCAGGGCGCCACAGATCAGCAAGACAGCGCCGGGCATCAGCAGCCCTGCCGCCGTCCAACCGAAGGCTGATTGACCCGATACGCCTACAGCCGCGAACGCGGCGCCCATGGCAATGAGCGGAACGCTCACCAGGTAAAATGGCGATTTGCTGAACCTGAGCATGGCTTACCCGGCCTTTAGCACAGCGAGCTTGTGCTGGATATCGGCCAACAGGCGCATGCCCGCCGCCTCCACCAGCACCCCGTAATGACCAATCTCGCCGCAGTCGCGACAACTGATGATCGACTTTTTGTGCAGCCTGGCCGGTTTGACCAACCGCTCACTGTCACAGTTGAGACAGCGTAAAGTGACACTCATCGTTTTCCGCTCCTTGGAATGGCTATAGCCAGCGCTTACATGCCCCTTGCTGGGGGACGGTCTATCTAGAGTGGCGAAGAGGCTAATCGTTCCAGCCTGCCGCCAAAACACCTCGTCGCCCTGCCTGGCTCTCCGAGTGGTGCAGACCCGCGGCGACGACTCTGCCAAGTAGCGCCTATTGGCGCAAAGTCAAAAGGTCCGACGGGGATGGGCGCGAACCACGAACGATTAATTGGCAGGGGTCTGAGGCACGGATTCAATGTATGCCTTCACGCACATACCCCTGACTGTGTTGACGAAGTGTTCGAGGTCCTTGTGCTTCTCGACTTCGTTATCACGTGTCGGATAGGTAAGCACCATGCGGGATAACATGTCTCGCGAAGTCAATGTCGCCGCCGAGGGTCCCTCATATTCATCATGCGGGTAGACAGGCGGCTCATTCGATTGCCTGCCAAGCATGATCGAGGTTGCATCCATGGCTAACGCTGAACAGTGACTGACCTCTCCACCCTCGAAGATCAGCTTTTCGCCTTGTTTGGACCAGGCTGATGCCGATGAGCAGGTCAGGAGGCAGAGAGCCGCAAGCGCGGCGGTCAGCAGCGTGTTGGTCATTGCGATCCCTCGCCAAAAGAGCGCGAGGCTAGCACTAGTATCGCCGGGCAGCAACGCGCGCAAGGATTTAAACTTCGAGCTACACTGCTCGCCTACAACCACGTTGATTACCGTTATTTGCAAACACCGTTTAAAACACGCTGCTTCCGGCGCCCAGGAACTTGCGCCTTTATCGCCCGCATAACGTAGCACCGATAGGGATATCCATGAACACGCTAAAAACAAAAATAGCCTACCGGCCTGACATTGATGGCCTCAGGGCACTCGCTGTAATGCTGGTTTTACTGTTCCATTTCGACCTTGGTGTTTCTGGTGGATTTGTCGGAGTAGACGTCTTCTTTGTTATATCCGGATACCTCATTACAGAAGTTATCAAAGGGGGCTGCGCTTCGGGTAGATTCTCGTTTGTCGATTTTTATGCACGCCGACTCACCCGCTTGCATCCCGCACTTATCGCCACCGTTGCATGCTGCCTCATCGCTGGCGGCATCCTGATGGACCCGGCATCCTTCGCCTCACTCGCGGCGTCCGCAGGATATGCCGTATTTTCCGCCTCAAACTTTTTCTTCTGGAACAACTCGGGCTACTTCGATGCCTCGGCGCACACGCAGCCACTGCTGCATACGTGGTCCCTCGCGGCAGAATGGCAGTTTTATCTTGTCTGGCCCGTGGTGGTATGGGCGTCATTGAAAGTCTCAGAACGATTTCTGGTGTGGCTGCTGGTTGCCTTGACCGCTGCCTCCCTGCTCGCCTCTCAGTACATGCTGACCGTGGACGCAACGGCTGCGTATTTCCTGGTACCGTTTCGCATGTTTGAACTTGCCATTGGCGGGTTCATGGTGTTTGCCGGCAAGTACCGCGCACGTCCGCTCACCGAGTCCGGTCTTCTATGGCTGGGGCTGGCATTGATAGTAGGGTCAGCGCTGCTGCTCGACGCGACTTCTGCGTTCCCAGGGTGGAATGCACTCGCGCCGTGCATTGGGGCAGCACTGTGCATCCACTGCGGTCGAGCACAGGCGGGAGCCGTGCTACGCGCAAAACCGGTGGTATGGATAGGGTTGATTTCCTACTCTGTCTATTTGGTACATTGGCCGATTGCAGTCTTTTATAAGTATTTTATTTTCCGTGACATTTCGCTGGTCGAAAGCGTTTCACTGTGCGCGGCATCCATCCTTGCGGGCTGGGCGATGTATACGTTGGTTGAAACCCGATTCATGCCTGCTCGAGTAGCGTCCAATAGGGCTCGGTATGCGACATCTGTGGCACTGGCGGTCGTCATGTATACCGCCTCTTGGTATGTCGTGACAACCAATGGTATGCCGCAACGAATCAACCAAAACTACGTTGTAGCCGAGAGCGACCCGGCCACCTATCGTACTGAGCGCTATGGCGGTTATGGCTACCCGCTTGATGGACTGCTGGGCAAGCAGGATGGTCTTGATGCGTACATCCTAGGAGACAGTTTTTCCCTTCAATATGCCAGCGGACTCGACACGGAGCTGAAGCCAAAAGGGATCGCTCTGCTCGGGCTGTTTACCCATGGCTGTTTTCTCTCGGGGCAGTACACCCGACTCGAGAATAATCAGCCACGCCGCGACTGCTTTACACGTTATCGGCAGGCAATGACCATGATGGCCAACGACAATAAGCCGATGATCTTCGCACTGCACTGGACCGGATACAAAGACATTCTGGTGAAGGAATCGGGCGAAAAAGTCACTTTTGACAATGACACTGAATTCGAAAAGCTCATCTTTGAAGCCGTGCAGTCGCTGCGTGCAGATGCGGGTTCCAGGCCCTTGATAATCGTCGGCAGCCAGCCATTCCTGTCCGCAGACAAGTCCGTTGCCGAATGCCTGCTCAGGCCTGCGTATCTCCATCAACCTTGCAATGACTTTATTACCTACCCTCCACGCACCAGCGAAACGTTCCGTACCAATAAGGCCATCAAGCAAGCCGTTGCAGGCATGGACGCCACCCACTTCGTCGACCCTGCTACATCACTTTGCCCACAGGGCATCTGTGGTCCGACCCTCGACGGAAAGCTGATCTACTCCGACAATACACACCTGTCGATCGACGGATCAGCGATTGCGGGCAGTGAAATAGCCCGTCTCCTGGAGTCTGTAATGCCCATAAAAGAGGACGGGTGACGACCTTTGCAGGCTATGGCTATTTGTCGAATTCAATCCGACGTATCGCTAGCCGCGAAGAAATATGGCACTCTGCCATGGAGGGTCATGTTTCTTCGCCTTTTATCTTCTGACAGCGCACACCACAGACTCCGTCTTGTCGTTATCCAAACTGCGCATTACAAAAAAGCGAAAAAAGATGATGAAGCATTGAAATCAATCACCATCAAGAATTGACGCATGCCAGACATTTCACCCCATACCGCCAGCCTTATACACACCATTGCTTCGGTGACCGCAATCATCGCGGCGTTAATTTCGGCCAGCGCAGTCATCGTGGCGCATATGGCTTCTGAAGTTCAAAGCCGCCATGCTGAAAAATCCACTGCGCAAGCCAGCCAGGCCATTGCCGAGGCCCATGATACTGCGGCCCTCTCAAGGCTGGAGAGCGAAGCGCTCAGGCAGCAGACGGTTGAAATGGCAGCACGGCTGGAAGCTGAAAAAGAGGAACGGCTACGGGTTGTAGCCAGCCTGCAACCTCGAAAATTGACTGAGCAGACACAAACCGCATTCAAGACCCTCGCATCCGAGCTGGCTGAGCAAAAAATAAAGC
Organism: Pseudomonas sp. BP8; assembly: GCF_017875955.1. GTDB lineage: Bacteria > Pseudomonadota > Gammaproteobacteria > Pseudomonadales > Pseudomonadaceae > Aquipseudomonas. The sequence goes on from NZ_JAGINK010000001.1 coordinate 3,873,186, forward strand.
CGGCTGTGCTGCTCACCATTGTCAAGAACGATGCCGAAGCATTGCAGTACGCCAAACAAATCGCGGTGGCCTTGACCAAGGCGGGCGTTCAAGTGCAGATCAAGCAACTAGCGCTGTTAAAAGACATCTCCGGCACCCAGGTGGTGCTCTACAGCGGCGCAGGCAATCAGGCAATTGAGCGCGCCTTCAAAACCGCTGAGGGTGCGTTCCAGATCAGCCGCTCTTCTCAAAATCCACGGGTCACTCTGGATGATCAGGACAGTACGATTATTTCTGCTCTGATCAGCGTCTACCCGAAAAATTAGAGTCTTCACCGATCGTCGGGGGCGCCTGCATTCAGGCAAGGCCTTTTGCAATTGCGTCTTGCTTGAGTACGCTGGGGCTGCTCTACAGCCCCACCACGACTGACGCTGATCGGTCGTCATTCCGCGCCAGGCGGGATTTGGTCTTTGTTCTTATCCTTTAACCGTGCTCTCTCCTCTTCTGTGGAGTGGGCCGGTACCTGGCTGTCTTTCTGGTCGTTTTTCTGCTCTGTCATGGCGGTACCCTCTGAGTGATATTCATTGGGCAGTCCTCCTGGCAGGCAGTTCAGACAGATGAACACAAACCACCTGCACAGTGGCTCCCACGATGAACGCGTCGCCTTTTCGCGCCAGATGCGATTGTGCACAATCCCTATGCTGATATTGACGCCTATGCAGCGTGACTTATTCCTTGGGCAGATCCTCATCCAAGGCAGGGTTTTCATCGTCCAAAGGACGGTCACCGCCCTTTTCCTCGTTCATGAGCGGATCATCATCAGGATCAGGAACGGTTGGCCGGTCGGGGTCCACCTCTGGATCTGGTGAAGTGGGCATGTCTGGATTGGTGCTGGCTTGGGCTTGCATATTACTGGTCATTGCTGCGTACCTCGTTCGGATGCAGTCCCTCATCAGGACCTGACGAGACATATGACGAGCTCATCGATTTTGTGGATGCTCACTGGACACTGAGTTGTTGGTGTCCACATCTTTCATCTCTTCCTCGATGGGGGCAGCGTCGTCCGATGACAGCGGGACCTCACCACCGGTCTCAGTCGGGTCCGGCGCTTTGGCCTCCTCAGTACGCGCAGTGCCGTTATCACGCGGAACTTGTGCGTCTTGATCAGAGCCCGGGTTGCCCGGGGGAGGATTCCAGTCCGCAGGCCGCTTCTCTGACCAAGCCTCGCCGACGCCCTGCTTAGGCTCGGATGCGGTTTTTTCCAATCCAGACCCGTGAGATTGCCCTGTATCTGGACTTCCCTCGGCTGGTCCAGGGTACGCAGCGTCGGGGCCATTGTGGTCGATTGCCATGACAGTTCTCCCGTATCAGGCGCAGGATATCTGCGCATACGATTGGGAAAATTGGCTTGGCATGAAGTGCCTTGGGCTCGACGGGCGGCTCATAAAAAGCCGGCACATAGGTCGGGCTCCAAAGGAGATCGATAATCCAGGGGTTGGGATCAGGCACGGCCCCATAAAATGCTGCCACACCAGGAGAACAACCCCCGTAAATGCAGCGCGTATCCTGTAGGAGCGGGCTTGCCCCGCGAACACGGGCGTAGCCCGTGCCAGCAGCCCCCTTCTCCTGAGCGCCCTCCATGCTGTCGCCCGAGATTCGCATCAGGTACCGTGAATTGGAGTTACATTGCTCATGCCTGCTCCGCAAAGAACGCCATTAACGGCTGATGGTTAAAGGGCGAACCCAAAGGGAGTGGTCAGAACCACTCATCCAGTGCATGAAGACGCTGGATCGCATGTTTATATTGGCAAAACAGGGCATACCCTGAGCGAGCAGTTCCAGCTGCACTTTCTGCGTAAATTCCGTCGCAGTCAGCTTTGACATATTGCTTCCACAGCGTCTGAGAATCTTTCAGCATGGACGGGACCGTCTCATAGGTTGCAAGTCTGTCAGGATGCTCAGCCATATGCTGAGCTTTTACCATTTTTTCCTGATACTTCTGTTCGACCCTCTCGTTACTCACGCGCACCATCGTTAACAGGCATAGATCACTGTCGTGCGTCGTGCGAGTGTTCGGATTCTTCAGACACTGATGCCACTCGGCCTCTACCTTCACCGCAAACTGACGGACCGCCTCATCTAGGGCTTCTTCTCGTCCAACATCAGCATACGCGGCACTGGCTGCCAGAAATGCTCCTAGAAGGCCTGCTTTCAAAGTCCTTTTCATAGGTCTCAATCCTTGAGCTGATCATTCGGCGCCCGCATCGTGACGGAGATGCAGGCTGCGCGCAATCGCCACCTCGTTGACCTGTCAGGCGTTCAGTTCGACGCTTGACCAACGCCTGGCCCTGGTGTTCGACCGGAAGCGCATGATGATGATTCAGCAGGACCCGGGGGATGAGGCTATTGGTCGCCAAGCCTAATTCAGCGCCCCATTTATCACTTCGTAGATTATGCCTGTGGCAATGGCAACGAGAATTAAGTCTGTTCCAGCTTGTTGCCACTCATAGCCATCGTAGCGCGGTAGATGGCCAAGAAGTCTGCCGTCGAGCTTTTTGGCAATGCCAGGGGGGAGCGGTTTTCCTCGTGCCAAGTTCTTCTGGATGCCAGGCGGTAATGCTGGGCCTGGACTCCAATAATTGTGGTAGCTGTTCAGTACGTTCAGGACGCCACCGCGATCAATACTCGGGCCGTGATCCCAGTCATTGTGTCCTGAACTCTTTCCCTTCGCCCCGCTACCTTGGTTGCCGTGGCCTTGAGAATTTTGAGCGTTTCCCTTTCCGTTTCCTTGCCCTTTTCCATTACCGGGGTCAGCGAATACGCCGACCGAGCCTGTGATTAAAACAAGGCTTGTAAGCACCGAGATCAATGTTTTCGATTTGAGCATGTCCGTACTCTCAGAAAGGGGATCTCCCCTCCAATGTAGACGACGCTATACAAAAAAGTTCACGTACCACCATGCCGCATCCGACCACGGAGGGCGGCGCATGCATGGAGAAAGCCGTGAGCGTGTCCGCGCAGCTTGGGGAGACCTTCCTGGGTGAACTTGGGTGCGCCGTACTGCCGTTGATGTTCACCAGTGGCAGAATCCCGACAAGTTCCACGAGGACAGCGCGCTGGATGGCGTAGCGTATTCCTCGCTGAAGGCTGAGGCGCTGGCCAAGGGCTAGATAGCGTTCAAATCAGGGTCGTAACATCCCCTACCTCAACCCGCGCGCATCTGATTACTCCGCCAAAGCCGAAGATGGAGCTGATACTGACTTCAATCGCGTGGTCGTCCGTTCGCGCAAATTCAATTGAGTCAATGACATTCTGGTGGTTGAAGTCTTCAACAGAAAAGGAATGCAAATCGTAGAACAACAACTCGATCAAGAGACTTTGGAAGCAAACTGCTTCGTAGTTTTCTGTCCCTTGGTTAATTCCCTTGTAGTAGCGAACGTTGACGCACAATCGGGCGGACGATGAAGTCGGGGACCCAACCCCGCTTCTGGACGCTGATACCGAAATAATTTCTGCATCGTGAAATCCTGGCCAGAAGCCTAGCGCTTTGACTACTTTCTCTGCGTTTTGCACGCAGCTTGGCCATTCCATGAGAAGCGCTCCAATTTAGCATCCCGCATTCTACTCATCCCTGAGCATATGCCTCAAAGCTTCCCGGTGACGATCGACACCGACTGCGGTGCTCGGCGTGAAGACATCGGCTGCTACGGCGGCGGGATGGCTTTCGTCGACGCCGAGTCGTCGCATCATCGTCAAGCGAAACCTGAAGACCGGACTAAAACCAAGCACCAGAGGGTGATTCTTCTGGATGAGCGCGCTCTCAATGCACTCGCGCAGGCGAGAAGAATGGCCCAACTGCGCCGGATGGCGTCTAAGTCTGCGCACCCTGATAGCCCTTTCGTATTCCAACCGAGCAAAGGTGGGCTGTGGATCAACGAGCCAAGTGTTACAATCCGCCACTTCAAAGCAGCGCTCAAGGCGCTGGACATCCGTGAACGTCGGCAGTACGACACCCGCCACACCTACGCAACCATGTGCCTTATGGCTGGGATGAACCCCGCGTTCATCGCAAACCAGCTCGGCCACAGCGTCGAGATGTTGCTCTCTACCTACGCGAAATGGATCAGCTCCTCCTCGGACTGGAGGGAGCTGGAGAAGCTGCCGCCCCGAATCGAATTGGCCCAAAATTGGCCCAAAACTGACTCGAGGGCCTAAATACACCTCTGGAACCCCCGCAGGACAAGCACTTGATTTCTACCGCTAACATCACCATGCAATTCGGCGCCAAGCCGCTGTTCGAAAACGTCTCGGTCAAATTCAACAACGGCAACCGCTACGGCCTGATCGGCGCCAACGGCTGCGGCAAGTCGACCTTCATGAAGATCCTCGGCGGCGACCTGGAGCCGTCCGGCGGCCAGGTGATGCTGGAGCCGAACACCCGCCTGGGTAAGTTGCGCCAGGACCAGTTCGCCTACGAGGAATTCACCGTGATCGATACGGTGATCATGGGCCACGAGCAACTGTTCAAGGTCAAGGCCGAGCGTGATCGCATCTATTCGCTGCCAGAAATGAGCGAAGAAGACGGCATGGCCGTGGCCGAACTGGAAACCGAGTTCGCCGAAATGGACGGCTACACCGCCGACTCGCGCGCCGGTGAGCTGCTGCTGGGCCTGGGTATCCCCCTGGAACAACACTACGGCCCGATGAGCGAAGTCGCTCCGGGTTGGAAACTGCGTGTGCTGCTGGCCCAGTCGCTGTTCTCGGATCCGGACGTGCTGCTGCTCGACGAACCGACCAACCACCTGGACATCAACACCATTCGCTGGCTGGAAAGCATTCTCACGGCGCGTAACAGCACCATGATCATCATTTCCCACGACCGGCACTTCCTCAACAGCGTCTGCACCCACATGGCTGACCTGGACTACGGCGAGCTGCGCCTGTTCCCGGGCAACTATGACGAGTACATGACCGCTGCGACCCAGTCGCGCGAGCAGTTGCTGTCCGACAACGCCAAGAAAAAGGCGCAGATCGCCGAGCTGCAGACCTTCGTCAGCCGCTTCTCGGCCAACGCTTCCAAAGCCAAGCAGGCCACTTCGCGGGCCAAGCAGATCGACAAGATCCAGCTGGCCGAGGTCAAGCCTTCGAGCCGGGTCAGCCCGTTCATCCGCTTCGAGCAGAACAAGAAGCTGCACCGTCAGGCGGTGACCATCGAGAGAATGGCCAAGGCCTTCGACGAGAAGATCCTGTTCAAGGACTTCAGCTTCACCGTCGAAGCCGGCGAGCGCGTAGCGATCATCGGCCCCAACGGTATCGGCAAGACCACCCTGCTGCGGACCATGGTCGGCGAGATGCAACCGGATGCCGGTGCGGTCAAGTGGACCGACAGCGCTGAAGTCGGTTACTACGCGCAGGACCATGCCCACGACTTCGAAGACGATGTCAGCCTGTTCGAGTGGATGGGCCAGTGGACCCAGGGCGAGCAGATGATTCGCGGTACCTTGGGCCGGATGCTGTTCTCCAACGACGAGATCCTCAAGTCGGTCAAGGTCATCTCCGGTGGTGAGCAAGGTCGCATGCTGTTCGGCAAGCTGATCCTGCAAAAGCCCAACGTGCTGGTAATGGACGAACCGACCAACCACCTGGACATGGAATCGATCGAGGCGCTGAACCTGGCGCTGGAGAACTATCCGGGCACCCTGCTGTTCGTCAGCCATGACCGTGAGTTCGTGTCGTCGCTGGCTACCCGTATCATCGAGCTGACGCCTGAAGGTGTGGTCGACTTCAGCGGGACCTACGACGATTACCTGCGCAGTCAGGGCGTCGTGGTTTAAGGCTGATTGCCTGGGGGCCGCTGTGCGGCCCTTTCGCGACACAAGGCCGCTCCCACAGTGATCGCGCCAGGTTGAGGCCTAGTGCAAAACAGTTGCGACAGCGCATGCGTCGAAAGCGCCGCGTTCAGGATTAATTAGTTAGCCTGCTTTCATTTCTCCCGCACAACGGCCATCATGGTTTCACGCCCAACCGCCTTCCAGCGAAAGAGCCCATGACCGCGCAAGCACCCTCCCCCAGCAATACCACCGGCATCACCCGACAGATCCTTTCGATCGTGTTGTATACCTTCATCGCATTTCTCTGCATCGGCTTGCCGATCGCGGTGCTGCCCAGCTATGTGCACGACCAACTGGGCTTCGGCGCGATAATCGCCGGCGTCACCATCGGCCTGCAGTACCTGTCCACCCTGCTCAGTCGGCCTTTTGCCGGACGGGTGGCGGACAGCCTGGGAGGCAAGCGGGCGATCGGTTACGGGCTGTGCGGCATCGTCGGCTGTGGCCTGCTGACCCTGCTGTCGGCCTGGACCACCAGCCTGCCCTGGGTGAGCCTGGCGCTACTGCTCGGGGGCCGCCTGCTGCTGGGTATTGCCCAGGGGCTGATTGGCGTCGCGACCTTGAGTTGGGGCATCAATCAAGTGGGTACCGAGCACACCGCGCGGGTGATTTCCTGGAACGGCATCGCTTCGTACGGTGCCATCGCCATTGGCGCTCCTGTCGGCGTGCTGTTGGTCGATGGCCTGGACTTCAGCGTACTCGGACCACTGCTGGCAGTGCTGGCCGGCCTCGGCTGGCTCGCCCTGCGCACGCGGCCCGACGTGATCGTGGTGCGCGGCGAGCGCCTGCCGTTCTGGTCGGCCTTTGTCCGGGTGGCGCCGTGCGGGCTGGGCTTGATGCTGGCGTCGATTGGCTACGGTACCTTGACCACCTTCGTCACCCTCTATTACCTCGAACGTGGCTGGACCGGGGCAGCCTTGTGCCTGAGCGCATTCGGCATCTGCTTCATTATTTCGCGGCTGCTGTTCGTCAATGCAGTCAACCGTTTTGGCGGCTACGCGGTGGCGGTGAGCTGCATGGCAACCGAAGTGGTCGGCCTTGTCCTGCTTTGGCTGGCCCCAGTGCCGGCAGTTGCATTGATTGGCGCGGGCTTGACCGGAGTTGGCCTGTCACTGGTATATCCGGCCTTGGGCGTCGAAGCGATCAAACAGGTACCCACCAGCAGCCGCGGCGCCGGGCTGGGTGCCTACGCGGTGTTCTTCGACCTGGCCCTGGCTATCGCCGGGCCGGTGATGGGCGCGGCGGCCGTGTACCTGGGCTATGCCTCGATCTTCGCCGTCGCCGCCCTGCTCGCGCTCTCAGGGGTTGGCCTGGTGCTTCTGCTCGCTCGCAGTCGCCGCCGCGGCTGAGCGTTCAGCAGACGCTGGCGCGCCCAACGCCTGCGTAAAGAAATCAGCGCTTTCGCGCTGCAACGAGCGATGGATCTGGCGCCGATCGACACCCTCGGCATCCTTGCACAGCGCCGGCATGCGCGCGTGTTGCTCGGCATCGCAAGGCGCCATGAACACGAAGTGCCCGGCACCGGCCAGCAGGCGGTAATCCGGGGTCACCGGCAGCTTGCGCGCCAAGGCGTCGGCGTTGTGCTGCAACGTCAGCAGTTGATCGTTGTCGCCGCTGTAGATCAACGCAGGGACGTGTACGCCACTCAGCGCATGGCGGCCAAACATCAGGCTCAGCGGTGCCATCAGCATGACCGCGCCCACGCGCGGGTCGGCATGCGCAGTGAGCTCGCTACGATCGGCGATCAATACCCCGTGAGTCTTGCAGGCGTCGGCATCGCTGGGCCGCTCCTGACAGTAACGTTGCAGGCGATCGAGGTCCGGCTGGGCACCCGCCAGGATCAATGCGGTTTCGCCCCCAGCGGAATAGCCAATCACGCCAACTTTGCCGTCATTCAAATACGGGCCAAGCAACCCGTCGGAGCGGGCAGCGCTGATTGCCGCACTGACCTGCAGCGGCCGTCCATAGAGGTTGCTCAGCGTACCCAGGCGACTCGGGTCGCGGGGGTTATCGCCAGGGTGGGTCAGCGCGATCACTACAAAGCCCTGCCGTGCCAGTGCCGTGGCCAGATCATGCAAGGCCAGCGGGCTGCCGCTGTTGCCATGCGACACGACTAGCAACGGGAACGACCCCAACGCCACTGGCGCTTCTTCGGCGACGCGTAACGGGTAGCCTTCGATACGGACGCTGTGGGTTGCCGCGCGGGTCGGATAGAACGCCAGTGCCTGCATGGGTCGGGCGTCGAGCGGGTCGGCCAATTGCAGCCGATGCAGCCCCGCGACCCACCCAGCGGCCTCGGCTCGCGGCAGAACGCCGACCAGGAGCAAGACCAAGAGCATGCAGGTACGGTTCATCGGCGGCGTCTCCCCGCGAGGCGGAAGGATAGCGCCAGCATAGAGCCAGGGTGTGCGGTAGCAGATGAAAACTGGATGAAAAAAGCCGGCTGACGCGTGAAGCTTCAGCCGGCTTTTTTAGAGGTATGGCAATCAGGCAGCGGCGAACAGCTCGCCTGCGATCTGCGCCTGGGCTGCGTCGATAGCTTTGCTGCGGTGCTCAGGGCCGTAGGCCAGGCCATGGGCACGGACGATTTCCAGGTCGGTGACGCCGATGAAACCGAGGAACACCTTGAGGAAGTCTTCATGGCCGGCGCCCGTTGGCTGACCAACGTGCAGGCCACCTGCGGTGGACACGAGAATCACTTTCTTGTTACCGCACAGGCCTTCTGGGCCGGCTTCGGTGTAACGGAAGGTCTTGCCGGCGACAGCGACGCGGTCGATCCAGGCCTTGAGCTGAGTCGGTACGGTGAAGTTGTACATCGGCGCACCGATCACTACGGCGTCGGCAGCGAGGAATTCGTCCAGGGTTTCCTGGCTCAGCTTGGCCTCGAACGCTTGCGCGGCATCGCGCATTTCTTCTGGAGTACCTGCGGCTACCAGGGTGGCGGCAGAAAAGTGGCTGATGGCATCGCCTGCCAGGTCACGGTAAACCACTTCGATGCTGGAATCAGCAGCCTTCCAGGCCTCGACCACTTCGCGGCTGAGCTGGCGGGAGGCGGAATTGTCGCCGAGGATGCTCGAATCGATGTGCAACAGTTTCATGGGACTCTCCTGTAATGAAGACCGCAGCAGTGGGCGATCACGATGGAGAGAATCCTATAGAACAATCGAATAGCTGATAAGTCAGCAAAAATGCATTAGTTTGTCCTACAGATGGAACAATGAGACCGTCACATGCAAGACCTCAATGACCTGTTTTACTTCGCCCGGGTAGTCGAAGCCGGCGGGTTCGCCGCCGCTGGCCGTCTCTTGGGCATCCCCAAGTCGCGCCTGTCGCGGCGCATTGCCGAGCTGGAAGAGCGTCTGGGCACGCGCTTGCTGCAGCGCACCACTCGCCAGTTGAAGCTGACCGCCGTCGGCGAGCGCTACCTGCACCACTGCCAGGCGATGCTGCTGGAGGCGGAAATGGCCGATGAGGCGGTGGCCAGCATGACCAGCGAGCCGCGCGGGCGCCTGCGGGTGTCGTGCCCGGTTGCCCTTGCCCACGCGTTTCTGCCGCAGGTGATCAGCCGTTTTCTGGAGCTTCACCCCCTGGTGCAACTGGACATGGTCTTGCTCAATCGCCGCGTTGACCTGATCTCCGAAGGCATCGACGTCGCACTGCGTGTGCGCGACCTGGGCGATGAAGACCCGGCCCTGGTCACCCGGCGCCTGCGCCAGGCGCAGATGCACCTGGTGGCGGCGCCGGGGTTTGCCGCAGGCCTGAACGATCCATCGCAGCTGTCTGGCCTGCCAGTACTTGGCGCCGCCGAAGCCGATCGCCTGGTGCACCTGCGCCTGATCGGCCCTGGCGGACGCCAGCAGGAGCTGGCCCTCGAGCCGCGTCTGGCGATTGATGACTTTGTCGTACGCAAGGCCGCCGTATTGGCGGGGCTGGGCTTTACTGCCCTGCCGAGCATGTACTGCGAAGAAGAGCTGGAGCGCGGCGAACTGGTCCGGCTGTTGCCGCAATGGTCGCTGCCTGGGGGCTGGCTGCAAGCGGTGTACCCACATCGACGCGGCGTGCTGCCGGCGGTGCGGGTGTGGATTGATCATTTGGCGGCTTCGTTTGAAGCGTGTGGAGAGCGTTATGTCTGAGCGGAAGATGACCGCGGAACAGGTGGCGGCGTTCTGCCTGGAGCTGCCGGGCGCGCGGGAAGATTACAAGTGGGGCGGGATCCGCGTGTTTTCGGTGGCGGGCAACAAGATGTTCGCCGTGCTCGACCTGGCTGGAGCGGGGTTGTCGTTCAAGGTGGATGATGCGTTGTTTCTGGGTTACGTCGACCGCCCAGGGGTGCGCCCGGCGCCTTATCTGGCACGCGCGCGCTGGATCAGCGTGGCACCGCCTTATGCCATGGGGCGGGGGGAGCTGTGTGAGCTGTTGAAGCGCTCACATCAGCTGGTGGTCGGGCGCTTGCCCAAGCGGCTGCAGGTGGGACTATTAATGTGAGGGATGGGCTGGGCACTGTATTTATCAGCGCCCGGCCCAGAACAGATGATAGAACCAGCCCATCTGGTGCAGCGCGACGATGCCCCAGAACGTCAGCTGAAATGACAGCTTGCGCGTCTTGTGCCGAAACAGTTGCTGCGCCAGCAACGCCCCTGGCCAGCCGCCCAGCAGCTCGCTGGCATGCAGCACCTTCTCCGGGGTCCGTCTGGCCTGGGTACGCGCCTGCTGTTTATCCTGCCAATACAGCAGCAGGCTGATCAGGCTAAGCAACGGATACGCCGCCAACGCCAGCCACGATTGCCCGCTCCAGGCCATCTGCGCGGCGCCCAAGCCTGGCAGCAGGCACAGCACCAGCAGGGCCAACAGCTTCAAGCGCACATGACGTATGCCCTGCACCCGGCTCCTGTCACCCTGCGACTTCACCTGCGTTCTGGCCATGTCAGCCCTGCGCCGTCGACCAGTCGACCCAGCCGAACTGCCAGGTCGCCAGGATCAGCAGGCCAAAGACAATGCGGTACCAGGCAAACACCGCGTAGCTGTGGTTGGCAATGAACTTGAGCAACGCGCGCACGGCGATCATGGCAAAGATGAACGACACCACGAAGCCGATGGCAAACACCGGCAGATCGGCTGGCTGGAACAGGTCTCGGTACTTGTAGCCCGAGTACACCGCGGCGCCGACCATGGTCGGCATGGCCAGGAAAAACGAAAACTCGGTAGCGGCCTTGCGCGACAGGCCGAACAGCAGGCCGCCAATAATGGTCGAGCCGGAGCGCGAAGTACCCGGGATCATCGCCAGGCACTGCACCAGGCCGATCTTCAGGGCGTGGGTCCAGCGCATGTCATCGACGTGATCGACCTCGATGCGGTGTTCGCGGCGCTCGGCCCAGAGCATGATCACCCCGCCCACCACCAGCGCTGCGGCGACGGTGATCGGGTTGAACAGGTGATGGTGGATGAAGTCGGCGAACAGCACGCCGAGTACCACCGCCGGCATGAATGCCACCAGCAGGTTGGCCGTGAAGCGCCGTGCCGGCGGTTGGCTGGACAGGCCCATCACCACGTCGAGGATCTTGCGGCGGAATTCCCACACCACGGCCAGGATCGCGCCCAGCTGGATGATGATGTTGAACGCCATGGCGCGCTCGCCGCCAAAGCCGATCAGGTCCGCCACGATAATCTGGTGGCCGGTACTGGAGATCGGCAAGAATTCGGTCAGCCCTTCGACGACGCCTAAGATGATTGCCTGAAAGGCACTCCAAAAATCCATCATTCCCCCGATGGAGCGCTGCTCTGGGCAGGCCCCTTGTTCTTTATTTACGAGTAGTGCCGCACACGGCCCGGCTGTTTTACAGCGTCTGTTGGTCGCATTGCCAGTCGAAAAGTTCGCAATGGCTAAAGGTTTCATCTTGCGCGGCCGAGATGCTATCAGAGAGACCTGACTAAGGCATGCGCACAAACATCATGGAATGTCGCGGCAGACACTTAGCCGTTGGTCGAGTGTAGGGCTGCGGCAAAGCGTGCTTGGATGCACCTCAATAAAAACAACAATTGCGGAGTGGCCTGTTGATGAAGAGTTTGAGGTCGATGTCGATCAGTCGGCGCCTGTGGCTGATCCTGCTGGTAGCCGTGGCGATGCTTGTGGTGCTGGGGTTGCTGATGCTGCGCCAGATTCACGGTGACCTGTACCGGGCCAAGGCAGAAAAGACCCAGCATGTGGTAGAAACCGCCGCCGGCATCCTGAGCTACTACCAAGGTCTGGAAGCCGCCGGCACGCTGAGCCGAGAGGCTGCGCAACAGCAGGCCTTGCAGGTGGTACGCGAGCTGCGCTACGACCACAACGACTACTTCTGGATCAACGACCTGGCGCCGCGGATGATCATGCACCCGGCCAACCCCAAACTCGATGGCCAGGACCTGTCGGCGATTCGCGACCCGGATGGCTTTGCCGTATTCAACGAGATGGTCAGCCTGGCGCGCAGCCAGGGCGCCGGCCCGGTCGATTATCGTTGGCCTAAACCGGGGGCCAGCGAGCCCGTGGCCAAGACCTCCTACATTCAATTGTTCAAGCCTTGGGGCTGGATCATCGGCTCTGGGGTATACATCGACGATGTCCAGGCCGAGTTCGCCCGCCAAGTCCGCGACGCCTGTCTGCTGGGCCTGGGCATTGCCATGTTGATGGCCCTGCTGGTGATGCTCATCGCCCGCAGCATTGCCCGCCCGCTGCAGCAGGCAGTGCAGGCGATGGGCAACATCGCCAGTGGCGAAAGCGACCTGACCCGCCGCCTGGATACCCACGGCCGCGACGAAATCACCTTTCTCGGTGAACACTTCAACCGTTTCAACGGCAAGCTGCAGGGGGTGATCGGCCAGTTGCAGGGCGCGGCCCATGCCCTCGGCCAGTCTGCCGGTCATGTAGGTAACAACGCGGCCCAGGCGCAACAGCGCAGTGCCCAGCAGTCGCTGCAGATGGACCAGGTAGCGACGGCGGTCAACGAAGTCACCTATGCCGTGCAGGACGTGGCCAAGAACGCCGAGCAGGCGGCAGGCGAGATGCGCGCTGCCCAGGATCAGGTCAGCCATGGTCAACAGGCCATTCATGGCAGCCTGCAGCAGATCGATCGGCTGTCTGCCACCATTGAGCAGGCGGTCCAGGTGATTCGTGAGCTGGCCGGGCACAGCAACAAGATCGGCGGCGTGCTGGAGGTGATCCGTTCGATCGCCGAACAGACCAATCTGCTGGCCTTGAACGCAGCCATCGAAGCCGCCCGGGCTGGCGAGCAGGGCCGGGGCTTTGCCGTGGTCGCCGACGAGGTACGCTTGCTGGCGCAGCGTACGGCGCAGTCAACCGCCGAGATCCAGACCATGATCGAGCACCTGCAGGGCCAGTCCGAGGCGGCGGTCAGGGCCATCGACACCAGCAGCGAAGCCTCGCGCCAGACGGTCGAGCAGGCGCGCGAGGCTGGCTCAAGCCTGGATGCGATCAGCCAGGTTCTGCACAACCTCACCGCGCTCAATGCCTCCATCGCCAGCGCCACCTTGCAGCAGTCGCATGTGGTTGAAGAGATCAACCGCAATGTTACCGATACAGCCGGGCTATCCCTGGAAACTGCAGAAGCGGCGCGGCATTCGAGCGATGCCGGGGTCGCCTTGGCGCAATTGAGCAGTGAGCTTGAACAGTTGCTACGCCAATTCAGGGTCTAGAGGTCTCATCAATACTGGGGGCGCTGCGCGCCCCTTTCGCGACACAAGGCCGCTCCCACAAGGGCGAACCGCGCCGCTCTTGAAGCATGCCCTAGACCTGTGGGACTCAATCTCAAAGACCTTGAAGGGATGCCCCTTACACCGCCCTACCCCACACGCTACAATCGCGCCCTTTCCCTGCCCAAGGATCGCCGATGTCCGGCCTTGAACTCATCGCCGCCGTACTCGGCGTGATCGCCGTCTGGCTCACCGTCAAACAGAACGCCTGGTGCTGGCCGATCGGCCTGGTGGTGGTAGTGATCTATGCCTGGCTGTTCTACGCGGTGAAGCTGTATTCCGGCGCGCTGCTGCAACTGGCCTATGCCGTGCTGCAGCTGTACGGATGGTGGCAATGGAAGCGCCCAGGGCGGGTCGAAGATGCCCGCCAGGTATCACGGCTGGAGCGCCCGGCGGTGTTCGCTGGCTTGGCTGTCGGCGTGCTGCTTAGCCTCGCCCTGGGGGCCGCCATGGCTCACTGGACCGACGCCGCCCTGCCCTGGCTCGACGCCACCCTCACCGGCTTCAGCCTGGTCGCGCAGCTGTGGATGGCGCAAAAACGCCTGCAATGCTGGCCGCTGTGGATGGTGGTCGATGTCGTCTATATCGGCCAATACCTGCACCAGCAGTTGTACTTCACTGCTGGCTTGTTCGCCGTGCTCACCCTGATTGCCGTGCGCGGCTGGCTGGAATGGCGTCGTGACCCGGCGTTGGTGAAGGCATGAAGGTCCTGGTGCTGTGCGGCCCGGAGTCCAGCGGCAAGAGCTGGCTCAGCGGTGAGATCCAGGCGCACTTCGGCGGTGAACTGGTCGGTGAATATGTGCGTCATTTTATCGACGAACAAGGCAGAGACACCTGCTATGCGGACATCCCGGCGATCGCCCGAGGCCAGTTGGCCTGGGAAGACGCCGCCCGCGCCCATCAGCCTGAACTGCTGATCCTCGATACCCACCTGCTGAGCAACCTGCTCTGGAGTCGGGCACTGTTTGACGATTGTCCGGCCTGGATCGAGCAGGCGTTGCTCGATCGCACCTACCATTTGCACTTGTTGCTTGATCCTGCGGGCGTCAGCTGGGTCGCCGATGGCCAGCGTTGCCAGCCCGACCTGAGTCACCGCCAGGCGTTTTTCAATGACAGCCTTGCCTGGTTGCAACGCCACCAGCAACCTGTACAGGTCATCGGCGGCGATTGGCCCCAGCGCAGCGCTGCTGTACTGAACGCTGTACAGCGCTTGCTGGGGGAAAAATCCCCCGCTTGCCCCACCGAGTGTTAAGCCAGCGACACAGGTGCATGGGCCATAGTCCCCGCAATTGCGCAGCAACGCGCAGTTTCGGGGGCAGTGTTAAGCCTGTGAAACACCCTGCGCAAAAAGCCCTTCAAGCAAGTGCAGTGCCGGTTCAGGCGCTTGAGCACTGAAAACCTGTCTCATCAGTGATACAGCAAAAGCCCTCCGCATCCCCGTAAGAAGCTGTAACGCGTTGATTGCCAAGCAATAACAAAAAGCGGCACAGCTCCTGCTCTCTTCTTCGCAACGCTGACTAGGCACAGCGCACTGAAGAAGGAATTGCCATCGTGGGGAAACTGGACAAAGGCATCTATCGCCTCCTGCTGGTCGGCTGTGCACTGGGATCAAGCTTGAGCTTGCCTGTTCAGGCCGAACAAGACGGCCGGATCTTGATCATCCGCGACGTGCAGACACGCAACGCCGTGCGCGCCCCGCTCATTCCCGATCCCAACCCGGTCACCGTCAACGCCAACCCGTCCGCGCAGATCATTCAGCAGACCAACGAGCTGACTGACGGCGACTTCGCCAGCATCAGCAGCGGTGCGGGCATCAGTTCGATGATTACCCAACAGACCAACAACCTGGGCGGCAATATCGGCAACCAGACCCAACTGCCCAACCTGGCGGGTGGGCGCGGCTCAGGCTCCGGCAACGGCATCTCCAACATGGTCAATTCAAGCCTGCAAAAAGGCCTTGGCACCCTCGACATCCTCAAGGGAGGCCAATGAGATGAGGCATACGCTGCTGATTCTGGCCACGCTGTGCAGTGCACCGGCCCTCGCCCAACCTCCCGTGATCAATACCGCGACCATCGACAGCTCTGGCAAGCAGTACCAAGGCAACCTCTCGGTCAACCAGGCCGCCGGTGACCTGCAGCAACAGGCCAACGCAAGGGCGATCGCCATTGGCCAGGACGCCAGCGCCAGCACCCAGATCCGTCAGCGCCTGCACACAGTCGTCGACCCCAACATGGAGGCTACGTCGAGCATCCAGGGTGACGCCTTCAGCAGAGGTAACGGCGCCCTGGGCGTCAACCAGAGTTCAGGCGCCAGCAACCAGCAAGCCAACGCACTACGCATCAGCGTCAGTGCCCAGCCGCAATCAATCGACGACAGCGTCCTGCTGCAACAGAACGTGGCGCTGCTCAACAACTCCGACGCAACTGACTCTACACCTGGCTATCGCCAGGTCACTACCAGTGACCAGGCATTCACCGGTAGCCGCGGGGTGATTCAGTTGAATCAGAGCGCAGGGGTGGGTAACCGAATGGGTAACACCCTGAGCGTCCGGGTCGCGGATTGACCCACGCAGGTAATAACAACACTTAACCTAAAACACAGTACGGAGAATCACCATGAAACCCTCGATGGCACTCAAGCCTCTGGTTTTCGCAATTGCTGCGGTCATGGCTGTTGCTGTACAAGCTGACAACGATCGTCGTGGAAACCACGGCAACAACAATAACAACAATGACCCTCGCGTACGGATGCTGGAAGTCAGCGCAACTGCCCGGGCGATAGACTCGCAGCGCAGCGTCGGCAACTCCATCACCAACTACGGCACCGAGAACTCTGCTGAAATGAGCAGTTCTGGTGACGGCGCGAACGGCAACGTCGGCGTCAACGTCGCGGCAGGTAGCGGCAACCAGCAAGATAACGCGGCGGCTATCGCCAACGCAGCCTCCGAGGCGAGCCTGGATAACAGCTTCGTCTTCGGCGATGCCTCAGCCACCGCCACCGTGACGCAAACCAGCAACCGCAACACCGTCAACAACTGGTCGACGCAAAACTCCGCGGTCATGAGCGGGTCTGCCAATGGCGGCAACGGTAACCTGGGCATCAACATTGCCGGCGGCGACCTGAACCAACAGAAAAACACTATGGCGATTGCCAACGCCGCAGCCGGCGTGGGTAGCTCGACCGCCACTGCCCGAGCTGATCAGGATGGCCCTGGTCTGACCGTGACCAACAACGCCGACCGGACCTACCGTCTCGACACCATTACCCTCACTACCTCCACCAGTGGCTCGTCCTCTCGTGAAGGCACCTTCGATGCAAGCGTGGACAGAAGCTCGTCTTCGAGCCTCAACGTAAGCGGTTCCAATAGCTACGATGCCAGCGGTTCCAACAGCTGGAGCGCCAGCGGGTCCAACAGCTCCGATGCCAGTGGCTCACACAGCTTCGATGCCAGCGGCTCCAATAGCGCAGATGCCAGCGGCGCTGTCAGCGGCAGCTCGAGCGCCAGCAGCAGCGGTTCTCTGACCGCCTCGCTGGATGCTTCTTACGAAGCCGCCCGGTCGAACACCGTCAACTTTGGCCGTGGCGACCGCACTCGCAGCTCGGAGTCCAGCGGTTCGGTGAGTGCAGACCTCGACGCTTCGTATGATGCCGCTCGTGAGAACGCATTCGACGCTTCGTTCGAGAAATCGTATGACTCCTCGTACGCCAAGTCGACTGACGCTTCGTACACCAAGTCGCAGGATTCTTCCTACGACAAGGCGCATGAGTCTGCCTACGCAAAATCGGCCGCTTCTTCGTTCGAAAAAGCCATCGAGAAGGCTTCCGAGTCGTCGGATGCCATCTCGAAAAGCTACAGCGAGGCCAACTCGTACGACCTGAGCAACACGATCTCCTTCCAAGTGTTGACTCCTACCGGCTGGGCTAACCCTGTGACCAACACCGCAACCCTGAGCGGTTCGGTGAATGGCAGCAACGGCAACGTCGGCGTCAACGTGGCGTCGGGTGTAGGCAACCAGCAAAGCAACTCGCTGGCCATTTCCAACCAATCGTTCTGATTGGCCTGGCCTGGAGGCCCCCTTCGGGGGGCCTTTTTTCAACCGAACCTGAAGGCTTTCGATCATGCGTATTATCGCCTTGGCATGTTTGCTTTGCATGGCCAGCCTGAGCGAAGCCGCTCAAATGCCACTTTCGGTGATGCCGGGAGGGGCCGTGGTGTTCAAGCCCATCCAGAGTATCCGTGAACGCAAGTTTGCCGACCTGGTGCAACAGAAAACCGACTTCAGTTGCGGCGCCGCTGCACTGGGAACCATCCTGCGCCAGGCCTATTGGCTGGACGTGGACGAGCACCAGATCATCGAAGGCATGCTGGCCCACGCCGATCAGGACCTGGTCCGCACCCAAGGCTTCTCGATGCTCGACATGAAGCGCTACGTAGAGAGCCTGGGCATGCGCGCACGGGGTTACAAGGTGACGCCCGAAAGCTTGAACGATATCCGTATTCCCGTGGTGGTCCTGATGGACATCCGCGGCTACAAACACTTTGTCGTCCTGCAAAAAGTCGACAAAGGCTGGGCCTATATCGGTGATCCGGTACTCGGCCATAAACGGTTCAAGGTTGAAGAGTTTGTCAAAGGCTGGAACGGCATCATCTTCGCCGTCATCGGCCAGGGGTACGACAAGAACAATGTCTTGATCGACCCACCGCTACCACTGACCGCGAAAAACCGCATCGACAACTTCCGCCCGGTGCAAGACGCAGAGTTGATGGATTTCGGATTCATCCAAAGCGACTTCTTCTAATCATAAGGAGCACGACGCTCCGGGAGCCTCCAATGAAAACCTCCATCTGGGTAGCCGTGCTTTGCCTGGCCACCAGCCTGCCGACCCAGGCCCAGACACTCAAGCCGATCGAATTGAAAGACCAGGAGTTGGCCAACCTGCGTGGCCGCTACGTGATGCCGGGGCGCATCGTCAGTTTCGGCGTGGTCATGACCAGCACTTGGCAAAATGCCCAGGGCGATGTCATCGGCGCAACCTCCTCGATGCAGATTCAGCAATCAACGATCAAGCCCGAGTTCTATGTGTCGATGATCGATGACAAAGCAACCGGCTCGGCGATCTCGCAAAACGCTAGCGCGAATCCGGGCACCGGCATTGTCACCGGTGGCAGTGGCCTCAACACGACCGAAGGCGTTACCCAGGTGGTGCGCGCTGCCGGCGATAACAACACCGCCTACAACAATGTCGACATCAATGTCAGCAAGGGCAATGAAGCGCCCGCCAGCCCAGCCCAAGGGCAAATCCTGACCGCAGGTTCGACCTTGACCGGCGCCAATGGCGCGGGCTCATTGAGCGTGTCCTCGACCGGTAACGGCGTGCAGCTTGATATCGTCGCCAACAATAATCAGGGCAGCACTGTGCAGCGCCTGGCCCAGGGTGGGCTGATGCAGAACACCACGTTGTTGGGAGGTGGCAACCAGGTCAGCAACGTCACTTCACTGAATGTGGTAATGCGGGAAAACGTGCCGACTGCGGCCTCCATGAACGGCAACCTTGATCAGCTCAAAGGTCTTCGCGCTCTAGGATATTGATCTACGCTCAGTCTCATCATATGTAGTCAGAAGGGACGGCTAACCCCATGCATTCATCGTTAACGATCAGAGCTATCGTATGTTTGAGTAGCCTGACCCCGGCTACATTGCTTTACGCAGCACCGGACCCTCAGGTCGAAGCACTAAAACAAGAACTCATGGCGTTGAAACAGCGTTACGAAGCTCAACAGAATGCGTTGATGGTCCTCGAACAACGCGTTCGGCAAGTTGAAGAAGCCCCCGCAGCCCCTGCTCCCAAACGCCTGACCAAGTCCCCCGCCGAAGGCGTCAAGGGCGCCCAGACGGTGGCCTCCGGGGCGCCTGGAACCTCTGGCAGTGGTTATGGCCAATCGCTCAAGGACGACTCCGAGCCCGCTCAGAGCGTGTCCAACCTGTACGACGAAGCCAGCGGCTTCTTTGGTGGCGGCAAGTTCAGTGTCGAAACCGGCATTACCTACACCCACTACGATACGCGGGCGTTGACCCTCAACGGGTTCCTGGCGCTTGACTCGATCTTTCTCGGCCAGATCAACCTCGACCGGATCAAGGCCGACAACTGGACCCTTGACCTGACTGCGCGCTACAACCTCGATCAACGTTGGCAGTTCGACATAAACGTGCCGGTTGTCTACCGCGAATCGACGTATTCTTCTGGCGGCGCAGGTGGAGCCGGCCCGGTGACTTCCGATGCTACCGTCACCCGCGACCCCACCATCGGCGACATCAACTTCGGCGTGGCCTACAAGTTTCTCGATGAGTCGGAGAGTCTGCCTGACGCGGTGGTTACGCTGCGGGTCAAGGCGCCGACCGGCGATGACCCTTACGGCATCAAGCTGGTCAGCGACCCCACCAACGACAACTTGTCAGTGCCTGAGAGCCTGCCGACCGGTAACGGTGTCTGGGCGATCACACCGGGTATCTCGCTGGTCAAGACCTTCGACCCGGCGGTGCTCTTCGGCAGCCTCTCCTACACCTACAACATGCAGGACTCGTTCAGCGACATCAGTGCCCAGGAGGGCAGTAAAGTCCCCGGTGATGTGAAGCTCGGCGACTCCTGGCAGATTGGCGCCGGTATTGCCTTTGCCCTGAACGAGAAGATGAGCATGTCGTTCTCGGTCACCGACCAGTTTGCCCGCAAGAGCAAGATCAGGCCCGATGGCGGCGACTGGCAGTCAATCTCCAGCAGCGACTACAACGCGGCCAACTTCAATGTCGGTCTGACCCTGGCCGCGACCGACAACCTGACCATCGTGCCCAACCTGTCGATCGGCCTTACCGACGACGCGCCAGACTTTACCTTCAGCCTGAAATTCCCCTACTACTTCTGACCCTTTGGCCAGCGCCGGCCCGACTCGGGCCGGCGTTTTTGGTTACCTGGCTTGTCTGCCCGGCCTTCTCGCCCCGTCCCTGTTATCATTCAGCAGATTTGTGTGACGGTTTCATGGCAAGAAGGACGCTTTTGTGAAGAACATGTTCGGCCACCCCCGCGCCCGGCTCATCAGCCTGGCAGCACTGGTGCTGTTTATACCCCTCGGCGTACGCGCCTTGCTGGGCTGGTCCAATCCGCTCGGATACCTTTCCGACCTGGCGATCGGCAGCCTGCTGGTCCTGCTGTTACAGCGCCGTGCCTGGTGGTTGGCGTTGCCCGTCCTGCTGGCCTGGGGCGTGCTCCTGATCGCTTCAGCCGAGCTGGTCAGCGCCGTCGGCCGGCTGCCTACCGCGGCCGACCTGGGCTACCTGGTCGATCCGCAGTTCATGGAGAACTCCACCGGTGGCGCCCTCGCCCACCCCTGGTTGCCGTGGACCCTTGCTGCCGGTTTGCTGACCTGGCTGCTGACCCGCAACCACGCCCGTCGCCAGAATGCCGCAGCATTGCCGCGCACGGCCTGGGCAGTGCCTGTGCTGCTGCTCGGTGCGCACTGGGCCAGTCAGCACCTGCTGCCGTCGGACGCCGATCAATGGCGCCAGTACAACTTGCCGCACCAGTTGCTCTCTGCCGCTGTCGGCGATCTGCAACGCAAGGCCAGCGGCTGGATCGGTGATGACCTGCCGGTACCGCCGCTGTCCAGCAACGGCCTGACCCAGTCCGACCTCAATGGGCAGAAGCTGATCGACGCGCCCGGCAGTGCCCGCAACCTGCTGGTGATTACCCTGGAGGGAATCCCCGGCGCCTACATCCGGGCCAATCGAGAAGCGCTGCACAGCCGCTTCGACCAGGAGTTGATGCCCAACCTCAGCCGCTGGGCCGAGCGCGGCATGAACACGCCCGACTATGTTCTGCACACCCACCAGACCATCCGCGGCCTGTACGCCATGCTCTGCGGCGACTACGACAAACTGGCCAACGGCACCCCCAAGGGCGTCGAGCTGCTGACCCAGGAGGCGCGCAACCAGGCCTGCCTGCCGGCGCAGCTGCGCCAGGCCGGCTTTGCCACCCACTACCTGCAGGGTGCTGGCCTGCGTTTCATGGCCAAGGACCGGATCATGCCGCACATCGGCTTCGAGTCGGTGCACGGGCTGGAGTGGTTCAGCAACGACAATTACCTGGAGTTCCCGTGGGGCAAGGATGACCGGGCGTTCTTCGAAGGCGCGCAAGACTATGTCAGCCAGCTCCGCAAGGCCAAGCAACCGTGGATGCTCACTCTGCTGACCGTCGGCACCCACCAGCCCTACTCGGCCCCGGACGATTATTTGCAGCGTTACGACACGCCCAAACAGGCGGCGGTGGCCTACCTGGACGACGCACTGGGTAACTTTCTCGACAATCTCGAACGCCAAGGTGTACTGAAAGACACCCTGGTAGTGATTACCTCCGACGAATCGCACGGTATCGACGGCGTGCGCCTGGCCTCGTCCTGGGGTTTCAACCTGATCCTCGCGCCAGAGCAGGCGCAATTACCGCGCCTGAACAAGGGCACCTACGGCCACATCGACCTCACCACCTCGCTGCTCGACTACTTCGCCTTGCCAATCCCGGCTGCACTGGGCGGCCGCTCACTGCTGCGCGACTACGACACAGGCCGCGAGATGATCGCCTTTACCAACGGCATGCTGCGCTACCACGATGGCCAGGGCGTGCTGACCGAGTGCGATTTCCAGCAGCGCTGCCGGCGCTATGCCAGTCAGGGATTCATCGCTGACAAGGCCGAGTACCTGGGCCGTGGTCAAGGCATGATCGGCCAGCAGATCAGTGACCTGGCAGCCAGCCTCGACCAATCGCTGCTTCAGACGCCGCTCAACCTGCGCTACCAGTTCGGCGGCCCCTCGGCGATTGCCCTGCAGCCAAGCATTCGCGACGACTGGGCGGACAACCTGATCGGTGCGCAATACCTGGAAATGCCCGAAGGCTCGCATACCCGGGTGCGGGTCAAGGTGCGCGCGCTGGATCCGCAACACACAGCCTACATCAAGCTCAAGGCCAAAGAGTTCGAGCAAGACGTGCCGCTGGGCTTGCCCGATGAGATTGCAGTCACTGCCGGCGAACCCATGGAGCTGGAGTTCAGCTTTGACAACCCGTCACTGCGCAAGGCGTTTTCTTTCCACTTGCTGGGCTACGGCGGTGGCGAAGTTGAAGTCAGCGATTTCAGCGTGATTACCGCGATGCCGGGCGATGAAGACCCGGTTGATGAGCTGCAGGATGGGCATATCGCGCACTCCGGCTGAGGGGCCCGGCCCCGTCGTGGTGATCGCCGCGATGGGGCCGCTAGCGGGTAATTGTTGGTGAACTGCGCCAGAGCGTCTTTACTCTAAGAAAAATAATACCCGTCACAGAGGGACGTGCCCCATGAAGATTGTGGTCACCAGCATTCTTGTCGACGATCAGGCCAAGGCCTTGGCTTTCTACCACTACGTTCTCGGATTCGAACCCAAACACGATGTGCCCATGGGCAGGCACCGCTGGCTTACCCTCACCTCACCCAACGACCCCCATGGCGTCGAACTGCTGCTCGAACCCGACGCGCATCCGGCCGCCAAGGCCTTCAAGACTGCGATCAAACAGGACGGCATACCCGCCACCTCTTTTGCCGTGCGCGACATCCACGCCGAGTACGCCCGCCTGTGCAAGGCCGGCGTCGAGTTCCGTCAAGCACCCACCGACCTCGGCCCGGTCATCGTCGCGGTATTTGACGATACCTGCGGCAACCTGATCCAGATCGCCCAGCGTCATTGAGTCATTTGTCGTGCTGGCTGGCGAGTGCCTGATCGCCGGCCAGGGCGACGCCAGTGATCAACGCCACCCACCGAGCGTTCCGCTACAGCCCCAACGCCCCTCAGCGCAGCCACAACAAGGAAACCACCATGCGCTACGAATTCAGCGAAGTGCTCAACGACCTGATTGACTATTTTCTGCTGGGTGACATCCAGTTGCTGGCGCGCTTCAAACAGGAAAACGACCTGCCCGACGATCTCGCTTACGAGTTCACCCACACCGACAGTGGCGATCGAGCGGTGCTCGAAGGTGTCGTGCTGCCCTTGGCTGGCATTGAAAACCTGCCCTACACGATCATCTTCAGCGTCGACGAAGAGACGCCCGCCCTGCTCGAGCCAGGCAGCCGCCTGCAGCACCGCCGAGGCGGCTACGTGCTGAGGGTGGAGAACCGCGCAGTGATGCTGTTCACCTGGCGCATTCTCCAGCACTTCACCAACAAGACCCTGGGTGATCTGCTGGCGCGTTATCAGGCACCCAATCGACCGATCATCGAGCTGGACAATGGCTGGTACAACGTCGAAGTGCTGGCCGGTGCGGTCCAGCGCGACGGGCTTTACGAACCTACCTTCGAGTTCGTACTGAAAAAGACCTGGAGCCGGGGCGATGCCTCGGCTGTCGACACCGGCTATGCCTTTACGCTGCGCGGCGACTTGGGCTGATCACTGACGCCTTCGCGGGTCAAGCCCGCTCCTACAGGATTTAGGTGATCCTGTAGGAGCGGGCTTGCCCCGCGAAGGCGTCGTTACTGCCCCCCCCCCGGTACGTCAGGTGATATCGCGGTCCTTGGTCTCGGGCAGGAACAGGATGCCAAGGATCGCTGTCATCACTGCGATCACAATCGGATACCACAGCCCGTAGTAGATGTCCCCGGTGGCGGCCACCATGGCAAAGGCCACGGTCGGCAGGAAACCACCGAACCAGCCGTTACCGATGTGATACGGCAGTGACATCGAGGTGTAGCGGATGCGCGCCGGGAACAACTCCACCAGCCATGCGGCGATCGGGCCATACACCATGGTCACGTAGATCACCAGAATGGTCAGCAGGAGCAGCACCATCGGGTAGTGGATCTTGTCCGGATCGGCCTTTTCGGGGTAACCCGCTTCCTTGAGCGCGCCGCCGAGGGTGGCAGTAAACGCATCGTTACGGACCTTGAAGTCGGCCGCCGCCAGGCTGCTGCCATCGAAGCTGGGGATGACCCGCTCGCCGATCCGGATCTGGGCCACGCTGCCGGGCTCGGCCCGTTCGTTTTGATAAGGGATCGCGCGTTTGGCCAGGAGGGTTTTCGCCAGGTCACAAGAGCTGGTGAATTTGGCCTTGCCCACCGGGTCGAACTGGAACGAACACTGGTCCGGGTCAGCGACCACTACCACCGGATTCTGCTCCTGGGCGACGAACACGTCCGGGTTGCCGTACTCGGTCAGCGCCTTGAAGATCGGGAAGTAGGTCAAAGCGGCAATGATACAGCCAGCCATGACGATCTTCTTGCGCCCGATACGATCGGACAAGCTGCCAAACACGATGAAGAACGGCGTGCCGATCAGCAGTGAGCCGGCGATCAGCAGGTTGGCGGTTTGCGGATCGATCTTGAGCGTCTGCAGCAAAAAGAACAGCGCGTAGAACTGCCCGGTGTACCACACCACCGCCTGCCCGGCGGTGCCGCCCAGCAGCGACATGATCACTACCTTGAGGTTGTCCCAGCGGGCAAAGGATTCGGTCAGCGGCGCTTTCGAGGATGTGCCCTCCGCCTTCATTTTGAGAAACACCGGAGACTCATTCAGTTGCAGGCGGATGTACACCGAGATCGCCAGCAGCAGGATCGACAGCAGGAACGGAATCCGCCAGCCCCATGCCTCGAAGGCCTCGGTGCCCATCGCCGTACGGCAGGCAAGGATCACCAGCAACGACAGGAACAGGCCGAGGGTCGCGGTGGTCTGGATCCAGGCCGTGAAGAACCCGCGCTTGCCCTTGGGCGCGTGCTCCGCCACGTAGGTAGCCGCACCGCCATACTCACCGCCCAACGCCAGCCCTTGCAGCAGGCGCAAGGTGATCAGGATGACCGGCGCCGCTACGCCAATGGTGGCGTAGCTGGGCAATAAGCCGACCACGGCGGTCGACAAGCCCATGATGACGATGGTGATGAGAAAGGTATGCTTGCGCCCGATCATGTCGCCCAAGCGGCCGAACACGATCGCGCCAAACGGTCGCACGGCAAAGCCTGCGGCAAATGCCAGCAAGGCGAAGATGAAGGAAGTGGTCTCGTTGACGCCGGCGAAGAAATGCTTGGCGATGATCGCTGCCAGTGAGCCGTAGAGATAGAAGTCGTACCATTCGAACACGGTGCCCAAGGAAGAAGCGAAGATGACCTTACGCTCCTCCCGGGTGATGCCGCGTTTGGGCGTATTGCCCGCCGATGTGCTGTCGATTACCGCCATGGGTTGCCTCCGTCTTGTTCTTGTAGGCCGGAGTACCTCATAGATAAAACACCGCACCCTGGCCCTTGGGCTTGTTTGGATCACGGATGCGCGAAGCACGACGAAGCGAACCGCCTCGGATCGCAGCAAGGTAAGCTCAAGCATAATCGGCTTTGCGGGGATATCCACTCGCCAGCCGGCAGGACAGTTTTACTCGTTGACCAAGCGCTGCAGTGAACCCTGTTCGTGGCGGGCCAAGACCCGCAGAATCTGATCGACCAACGCCCGATCGGGCGCCTCCAGGTGCAAATGATGCCCGCCCGGATGCCAGGAGACTTTCGCCTGTCGCGGCAAGGCTGCTTCACGCCGGGCGAAACCGTCGCCGGCAAACACCCCTTGGCGGCCAAGCATCAGGTACAGCGGGCAATTGACCTGGCCGAGCAGCTCGCACGCCTCACGTTCGGTCAGGGGCATGGGCTCGGGGAGCACCAGGCGCGGATCATGACGCCAGCAATAGCCGTCGCCGACCTGCAGCAGATCACGCATTGCCAATAGCCGTGCAGCGTCGTCCGACAAGCTCCCATCGAGGCGACTGCGCCGTTGCAGCAGCGCCGCCTCAAGGTTGTCGAACTGACTGCCGTCCGGCTCGCTGAAGCCTTGCAGCCGGCTACGCCGCACCAGGCGCTTGAGCCGATAGGCCTTGGCCAGGTGCTGCACCCGCTGATCCTCGGCGACGGTAAACGGCGCGCCCATGCCGTCGAGCAGGATCATGCTGGCGATGCCGCTGGTCAATGCGGCCAGCAGTGTCGCGATGCCGCTGCCCATGCCATGGGCAAGTACGTGAAACTGGCTGAAGCCGAGGCTGTCGACCACCGCCAACATGTCTTCGGCGTGCTCCCACAGGTAATAGCCGCTGTCGTGCCGTCGGTGGTCCGACCGACCATGGCCGACCAGGTCCGGGGCGACCACGAAGCAACCATCGAGCAACGGAGCAAGACGCTCGAACGAGGCCGCGTTGTCCAACCAGCCGTGCAAGGCCAGGACCGGAATACCGTCTTCCGGCCCCCAGCTGCGCACGGCGATCTCGATACCGTCGAGATCGAGCAGGTGGTCCTTGGGACTGAACTGCGAACGCATGGGCTCTCTCCCTGGCTGTTGCCTGGCGCCTGCGAGTCAGGCCGGCGATTTACCATGGCTCAGGCAGCACCCGCCTGCTGGCCCCTGACCGACGGTGACTTGCACGTCAGCGACGCCTGCACGGCGCTACCTATGTATCGCACCAACCCGGCGACGGTCTGGCTCCATGACCACCACATAGACCAGGAGCTCGACCATGCCCCACACCCTTCCCTACCACCTCGCCCAGATCACCAGGAGTTTGCCTGCGTGGAGCAAGCAACTGCCCAAAGACCAGATCGGCCAGTTCGTGCAACGTCTGCAAAAGGACTACCTGGACAAGGACGGCAACCCCTACCACTGGTTCACCACGGCTGCAGAGCTTGACCAGCAAGCGCTGCGCCGGGCCATTGCCCAGCGCGACGCAACGCTCCGGGATCTGCAGGCGCTATTAGCCGACCTTCAGGGCATCAGTGCGTTCTGCACGCCTTTACTGCAGCAGCGGTTGGCGATTGACGTACCGGTAACTCAGGCGCAGTACCGTTTTCAACCGACCCAGGTACAGCAGCCAGGCGGCCTGCCCTCGGGCCCTAACGTGCCGAGCGAACAACTGCCGATCATCCCCCGCGGCCAAGCGCAACTGCGCAGCTTGCTAGAAGCTGCGCTCCACAACTTCGAAGGCCTGAGCGACACCACACGCCTGAGTGGCCTGCAAGTCAGCCGCACCGACTTCAGCGCGCTGCCCGGGCTGAACCTGACTGACTTCATCGAGCAGTGTCGGGATCTGGATTTGGGCCAGCGCTATCAAGACCACCTGGCCAGTATTTACCACGGTACCGCCGCCGAGCAGATCCAGGCGCTGGCCATTCGGGCTCGCCGCGATGAATTCCGCGTGCAAACCCGCATCGCCAGGCTCAAGGAGTTGATTTCCTTGCCTGCTTCGGCCGCCCTGCATGCGCTCTGCGGTAATGCACCAGCGCCCGACTACGCGCGACGTCCCTTGCGCACCTGGCAAATCACGCTGTTCGGCATCCCCATCCACGAAATGCTACTGATAGCACCGGCCGAAAACGGCAAGGATGATCCGGTCATCCTTTACTTGCCAGGCGCTGACGATCCGCTCAGGGAGTTCATTTCTTTGGGGCAAGTGTTCCAGCACATGCGCGGCAAGCTGCTTGATGAGGCTTTTCGCAAGTACTTCGTAGCCCTCGCCCCACGGGCCGTCCAGCCCGAGCTGATGACCCGCCTGAAGCGCGCGTTGTTCACAAACGCCGACAACTCAAGCGGCGAGGAACTGATATCTCGAACCCACATCCACCTGCAAAGCTCAGACGAGCTGCTACCCAGCCAGCCATGGCAGCACCTGGAACGCAGCCATGTCGAGCGGATCAAGGCCGATGCCCGGACAATCGCAGTGCCCACTGCCGATGTTGATGCCAGGGTACGCCTCGAGCGCCTCGAGCACTGGCTGGAGGTCGGCCTGACGCTGCTGAACGTTGCCGCCATGTGCGTGCCTGTGCTCAACCCACTGATGCTGACCATCGGTGCAGCGCAGATCATGGGCAGCGTGTTCCATGGCATCGAGGCCTGGGAAGAAGGCGACAACGCCGAGGCGCTGGCGCAGTTGCAATCAGTGCTGCTGAACCTGGCAGTCGTTGGCGCCGTGGGCGGCGGGGGGGCGGCACTCAAGGCATCGGGCTTCGTCGATGCCATGCGCAGTATTCGTATCGGTAACCGCGAACGGTTGTGGCATCCCACGCTACAGGGCTATGCAAGCCCGATTGAAATTCCCGCCCTGCAAAGTCCGGATGCGCGCGGCCAGTACCACATCGACGGGCGCACTTACGCGCGGATCGACGGCACGCTTTGCGAGCAGTTCCAAGACCACGACGGTACCTGGCGAGTTCGCCACCCGCAGGCGCCGCTGGCCTACGCCCCGCCGCTGGCCGATAACGGCGCCGGTGCCTGGCGACTGGCCGACGACTCGCCGCTGGAGTGGGATCGGCAAACATTGCTGCGCCGCCTGGGCCGGCTTGATGACGATCTCAGCCAGCAAGCACTGGAGCATGCCTGGCGCAGCGGCCCGTTCGACGACGGTGTGCTGCAACGGCTGTATCTGTCCGGGACGAAGCTGCCCGCCGCATTCGAAGATGCACTGGCGCGGCTCAAGGCTGAACGCCAGGCGCGCCTGATGATCGAGCATGTACGCCATGCCCGCCCGCTGGCCGCCTACAAGAACTTTGCCGTACCCGCACTGGTTGAACTGCCAGGCTGGCCTGAAAACCATGTCATCGAAGTATTCCATGGCCCCGAGCGCTGGGGGGAAGCCACGCGCTATGGCCGGCTACCTGCACAGTCGGGCGATGTATTCGTGCAGATCAGTCGCACCGAACTGGACAACGGCGAGCTGGCAGAGGCTGTCCTCGCTCAGCTGCAGGATCCGGCCGTTTTCAGCGACACGTCACTAGCGCCCAACGCGCGAAGCCAGGCGCTACAGAATCGGTTGGCAGACCACCTCGAGCAACGACGTCAGGGTATAACCCAGAGCCTCTATCAGCGCCAGCAACCCGCACCGACAGCTGCCGGAACACGACTGAGCGGACAGT
Organism: Pseudomonas sp. BP8; assembly: GCF_017875955.1. Classification (GTDB taxonomy): domain Bacteria; phylum Pseudomonadota; class Gammaproteobacteria; order Pseudomonadales; family Pseudomonadaceae; genus Aquipseudomonas. The sequence goes on from NZ_JAGINK010000001.1 coordinate 3,902,739, forward strand.
TCCCAGGCCTGCCGTCGCTGATCATCGAAGAAGTGGTCAGTCATGCGTCTGTGCTTGAGCGCCAGCAAATAGCGTCTGCATCTGCACGCATTCCCTTGCGCGTCCTGGAGGAAGCACGTCGCTTGCAGGCGCAGCTGCGTCTTGATCGGGCGATCCTTGGGCTGTACCAGCCAGCACTGGCCACTGCCGACAGCGACCTGTTGATCGAGGGGTTGCAAGCCGACAACCCAGGGCTGAGTGGCGAGTTGCTGTTCGAGGCCGCCGCCAATGACCGGGCGCAGGCGGCGCGGCTGATCGGTCAGCAACCCATTCAACCCGGCTACCGCTCGCCGTTGCGCCTGAGCCATGGGCGTCTGGGCTATCCACTGAGCGGTCGCGGGGTGCCAAGGCGCACCGGCACCGCCCCAGCTCGACGCCTGCAAATGTTGTATCCAGAGCTGGATAGCCATCAGCTCAGTGAGCTGCAGGTTGAGCTTGCCCAGACAAACGATATCGCCAACGCCATCCGCCAGCTGGAGACTGAGCGCAGCGTGCTTGAGCAGGGCCTCAGACGCTGGGTGGATGCAGCGGCGGACATCCTCGAGCGGGAAGAACGCCAGCAGTGCGCCGAAGTGCTCCGGCACGCCTGGCGTCGCGAGGGCGGTAACACTCGCGACAGCCTGACCCTGGAGCGCATGCGCCTCGCAGAACTGCCGCCACTGACAGCGCGCTTTCCCCACATTCGCTCACTCAACATTGAAGCGCAGGTACTTGAACGGGTTGAAGGACAGTTTCTCGCTTGCTTCCCGAACCTTGAAAGATTGCACGTCACCGGCAACCCCCGGCTGGATGCCAACGCATTGATCCAGGCGCTGCTAGCAACGCCCAAGCTGACTGAACTGTCGATCACTCAAACCACGCTGACGACCCTGTCGAACGAGGCACGGCATGTCCTGCGCATGATGCCCCGGCTGCGCCGACTCGACCTGCGCCGAAACAGCATCCAGCTCAGTGAGGCCGACATCACCCTGCTGGGGAGCCTGCAGCTTGAGCAACTGGTCCTTTCCAACAACCGCATCGCGCTTGATCAGACGCTAGCGCAACGGTTTCAGGACATGATCCACCTGCGTGCACTCAATCTTGACTTCAACCCACTGCAGACGGCACCTGATCTACGTTACATGGCCCGTCTCAGCGAATTGTCGATGAGCCATTGTGACCTGCAGGCCTGGCCCGACGGCCTGACCACCTTGATGAGCCAGCCGCAGTATCAGTTGCGGACCCTTGAGTTGTCGTTCAATCGCATCCACACCCTGCCTGACCTGGCCAGCGTGCTCAGGACCCCCTTTGCCAGAGACCTCGCGGCGCACCTGCCGGGCCGCCGCTGGCGCTTCAGCTACAACGACATGATTGAGCAAACCCGGTCACGCTTGCTCGCCACAGGGGTGAATGTCTTCGAGCACCAAGCTGAAATGCCAGACTGGCAGACCCTGTGGCGCACAGGCGCGTCTACCGCCCGAGAGCAGCTCTGGGCGTCACTCTTCGAACAGAGCGAGAACAGCGACCTGGCCGGGGTTCTGGAGCGCCTGAGCCACTCCGCCGAAGCACAGCGACAGCCTGAAGCGTTGAACGGTCGGGTGTGGAACCTGCTAGAGCAGGCTGCACAGGATGACACCCTGCGCCAAGACCTCAATGACCTGGCCCAGGCCTTTCCACCGACCTGCGGCGATGCCGGGGCCGATGCATTCAGCGCCCTGGAGATCCGCCTGCTGACCTACCACGCCAGCATCAGTGACAGCCCGGTCGCAAGTCAGCTGGCGCTGTACGGCAAACTGTATCGACGTGCTCAGGTAGACACCCTGGCCGAGCGGATCGCCTTGCGCCGCACGATCCGCAAGGCCGCGCTGCAGGAAGCCCAGGTCACTGGCAACGAAAGTAATCTGCCAGCCCTTGACCCGCTCGACGACGTTCAGGCAGTGCCAGACGGCGACCTGATCGATGCGCTGGTGGACGACATAGAAATTCGCCTGGCCTTGCGCCAACGGCTGGCCTCAGCATTGGACTACCCGGAGCCCAGCGCAGGCATGCTGTATGAACAGACCGCACAGCTCACACCCCAGATCCTCCGCAACGTTACGGCAGAGATTCGTCGCCTGGACCTCGACCGGGATGCTCGCCGCGCATGGATGATCGAGCAACCGAGCTGGCAGCGCACCCTTCGCCAGCAGTATGCACCGCAGTTCGAGGCGGTTACCGACTATTGGCGGGACGGGCTCGACTACCTGGACTATTGCCTCGACAAGGACGCCGAGCCCGTCACCTCGCTCTCGTCTTCGCTGGTCAAGACCCTGCAGGATGTACTGGGTCTGTCGCTGCGCGATAGCCAAGGTGCACTGCAGCGGGTCGAGCTCAACTCAGCCCAGTATCAGTTGGCGTTGGACGCCTTGCTGGCCGAGCAGAAAGTGGTCGAACAGGGACTTCTCGACAGCCTTACCCGCGGCCTGCAGACCACCTTGCCTTGAGTGCTAGAGGCCACGCAGGTCTTCGAAGAAGGCCTGCCGGCCATCCACTTGACTGGACGCACGGGGCAGCTTGGCTGCTTCGCCGCTGACCGGTTCAACATGCCAATAGCAATGCCTGACCGCACGGGTTACTGCCACGTAGGCCAGGCGTTGCACCTCTTCTTTCTGCGCCGTGTCAAATGCCTGGGCATCCCCGGCACGGCCCAGTCCCGCCAGGCGGTAGACCTGATTCTTGTAAGGCGAACTGGTCAGGTACTGGCAGTCACCGAGCATGAACACCGCGTCAGCCTGCAATCCTTTGGCACTGTGATAAGTCAGTTGCCGCAGCCTGCGCTGCTCGACAGGCAAGCTAGAATCCACATTAACTACAGACTTTATATGCTCTGAAATCAATAGCTTATCGATGCTTTTTCGAAACAACATCATCACCGATTCGCCGCGCTGATAGTGCTCGATCAAGGTCTGCCCCAGCGCGGCTTCGTCGCGATCAAACACTTTTACCGGCGACACCGGCAGCTCTGCAGCCAAGCCACTGGCCTTGGCCTTCTTGCCGGTAATGGCGGGCGCGCCCTTGACCAGATGCTCGGCGGCATCGATCACTTGCTGCTGGCTGCGGTAGTTCTCCACCAGCATCACCCGGGTGTTGGCGGGCGATGGGAATGCCTTGGTGAACTCCATGAAGTACTTGGGCGAACTGCCCCGCCAGCCATAAATCGACTGCCAGTCATCACCCACGCAAAGCAGCGAGGCATGCTGGGCGGTGCGCCCCACGTGCATGGCAGGCCCGCGCCGGCGGATCTCGGCCAGACTGGCGCGCAGCCAGCTGACGATCTGTGGCGAAACATCCTGGAACTCGTCGATCATCAGGTGCGCCAGCGGTCGCAGGAGCGGGTCGGGCAGCAGTTGCAGGTTTTCCGGGTTGTTCTCGCCGAACAGGGCAAACATCCGGTTGTAAGTCATCACCGGTGGCGACTGTGCCATCAGGTGCGTTTCAAGGGCTTTCCAGTACATCGCCAGTGCTTCGAAAAACAGCGCGTCGCTGTCGCCCGGTGGGAAGCTCATGGCGGACACCGCGCGCCCGACATCCAAGCCCAGGTTCTCGATAAAGCCTGCAGCACTGACAAAGGCGTCCAGTAACGGCGTCGCTGCCAGTTCGCCCTTGACCTTGTACTCGAAGCCAGGGCCTGCCACTGCATCCCCAGCCAACGAGGCCGCAAGGCGTTTTGCTGCTGCGTAGTTATCCAGCCAAATCAGTGGCTTATCGCAGAAAGCTTGAAACAGTGTCCGTTTTACGGCCCATTCGGCACGCACCGCGAGCTTGGCGCCAGGTCGCTGGTACTGGGCGCTCTCCGAGGGGTCGAAGCCCAACACCACCCAAGCATCCGAGCCTTCCAGCCGACCTTGCACATGAAAGCGGCTACCGCGGATCTCCACCGTCTCGCGACACGGCTCGATACCTTTGATTGGCCAGGCGCCTGCGGCGAACCACAGGTCTTCGATCACATCACACAATTCCTCATCGCGCTGTGCGGCCAGCTGAGTCACCTGGACGCGCTTCTGTACGTCGGGATGGTCCGGGTCCAGCGGTTTCAGTTGCAGGGCTTCACGGCGCAGGCTAGCGATCAGCTCAGCGAAACGCGGGCTGGCGGCCAGCACATCGCGGTAGCACAGGTTCAGCTGCTGACGCTGGGCGTCGTTCAGACGCAGGTCGAACGGATTGCTGTCGGCATCGGCCTCGCCACCGGCTGGCAACTCATTGCCAAGGGTCTCGAATGCACGCAGTTGACCGAAGCCTGGCAGGCTGCGCACCAGCGGCAGGATCCGCGAATGAAAGGTGCGCACCAGTTCGCGAGCATTGGCGGCGGGCAGATTGGCCTGCCACAGGGCAAACACCTGCAGCAGGCGCTTGATGAAGTCCTTGCGCGACTCGCGGGTGAACGTCACCACCGTCATGGCATCGAGTTCGTAGCCCAAGTAGTGGCGCAGCAGCAGGATGCGCAGTACCAACGAAGTCGACTTGCCGGCACCGGCACCGGCCACGACGCAGGTCGACGGGGTATCGCTGAAGATCAGCTTCCACTGCGCGGCGCTGGGTTGCGCCTCGGCCGGAAGACGCTGGGCGACATCGGCCTTGAAGCGCTTTTTCAGCTCTGCCGTCAGCGGCAGGCGCCAGTCCTCGAACAGCTTGTCGTCCTCACCAGGCACGCTGGCGTGCTCCGGGCGGATGTCGCGGATCACCAGCACCTGGCGGCCCGCGTCAAAGCCTTCGACTCGCCCCTGTTCGAAACCCTCGCGCACACCATCGGCATGTCCCGTACGCAGGCCGCTGGCCTGGCCGAGAAACCAGGAGTCTCGGTGTTGTGCTTGCAGCCGGGTCAGGCCGCGGCCCAGCAAACGTGCAGCCAGGCGGCGAAACCAGGGCAACTGGGCGGGCGGGGTCAATTGGACGGGGGCTGGGGGCTGGTGCGACACGGTCACTCCGTTGAAAATTGAATCAGCGGCTAATGTTCGCCGCATCTGCGAGAAATCGCCAGCTAATGCTTGCAGATCAGACCATTAGGCGATGAATCGCATAAAGCACAACACGCCAACATATCTATCAATACGATCATTTTTAACCGATATTTACGCTTATTTTCGATCTTTATTGCATGCATCATTGGCCCATTCCAACCACTCATGGAGCACGATCATGCTGCAACTGCGACCCTTCAACAGCCTTGGCCATGCGAATCATGGTTGGCTTGATGCTCATCACCATTTCTCGTTCGCGGAATACTACGACCCGGCGCGGATGCATTGGGGCAACCTGCGGGTCTGGAACGACGACCTGATCGCGGCTGGCAGCGGCTTCCCACCCCACCCGCACCGCGACATGGAAATCATTACCTATGTGCGTGAAGGTGCCATTACCCACGAAGACAGCCTGGGCAACAAGGGCCGGACCGAAGTCGGTGACGTGCAGGTGATGAGCGCAGGCAGCGGTATCGTCCACAGCGAGTACAACCTGGAGAACGTCGATACGCGGATCTTCCAGATCTGGATCGTCCCGGAGCGTGTCGGTGATGCACCGTCCTGGGGTACCCGACCTTTTCCTAAAGGGGAGCGTGGTGAGGGCTTCGTCACGCTGGCCAGCGGCCGGGATGGCGACGAAGAGAGCCTGCGCATTCGTGCCGACGCTCGCCTGGTAGCCGCCACCCTGCGGGCTGGGGACAGCGCCGAATACCGCTTCGAGGCGGGCCGCCGCGGCTACCTGGTTCCGGCCAAGGGTGCAATCGAGGTCAATGGGGTGCGGGTCAATGCCCGCGACGGTTTGGCCATTGAGCAGGAAGCGGTATTGACGGTAACGGCGATCGAGGACAGCGAGATCGTGCTCGTAGACGTCGCGTGATGTGATACCTGTGCTGGCCTCGCGAAGAGGCCAGCACTGCCCATACCGATCAATAATCGAACCGGTCCACCGCCCGCCGCCGCTCATTGTCATCGCGCCGATCATAGGCCGCCGTGGTCTGGATATTGGCGTGGTGCGCCAGCTTCTGCGCAATCGACAGGTCATGCTCTTCGATTACACGGGTAATGAACGCCCGGCGAAAATCATGCGGCATGATCTTCGCACCGACCTGCGCGCCTCGTTGCCGAGCGATGTAATAAATGGCGTGCTTGGTGATCCGTGCTCGGGTGATGTGATTGCCACGGCGGATGCGATTGAACAGAAAACTGTCGTCTGCCTCACCTTCGGCCAGTTGCGCCCGGCGCAGATCCAGCCACGCCTGCAGTTTCTCGAATGCCCAGGCCGGGGCGTACTTGACCAGCTGGCGATTACCCTTGCCTACCACCTGCAGGCTGCGACCGGCGAAATCCACCTGGACAATGTCGATGTCGACCGACTCCGATTTACGCATGCCGGTGCCGTACAACAGGGCAATGATCGCTGCATCACGCACGCCTTGGGGCCGAGGGTCGGCAGCACACACGTCCATCAGTTCACGAATCAGGCTGCGGCGCAGGTTACGCCCCGGCGGCAGCCGGCTGCCCGTTGCAGGCTTGACCTCACGGATGCGTAGCAACTGCTCATGATCGATCAAGCCCTGGCGCCAGGCCTCGTTCATCACCCCGCGCACCGCGTTGACGTAAAGCGACGAGGTATTGGGCGCGTAATCATCGCTGCGCAGCGCCGCTACCAGGGCAATCACATGGCCTGGTTCGAGCCGGTGCCATGGCACATCAGCGATATCGCAATCGACAAAGCCCAGCCGGTCAGCGGCATCCTGAAGGATGTAGCGCATGGTCAACTGGCTGGACGGTGCCAGCCGGGCCAGGTACTGCAGCAGAGGGTTGTGCAGGAAGTCGGACAAAACGTGAATCCTGTAACGGAGCTCCAGCGGTGGACGGGAGCGTAAAGCGCGTCCAGCCGACTCGACGAAGTCGGCCGGACAACAGAAACAATAGGTCAATATGACCCGATGCACTGCCATCATCTTGATATTCAAGAATTTTATGGATGGCAAGGAGGTTAATGGTACCCGAAACATCCTGGGACTGCTGCGCAGCCCATCGCAACCGCTCCGGCGCGCCGCAAGGCTGTACCCACAAAGACCATATCCAACGAACAGCGCGCAACGGTGGTCTAGAGTGGAGTTCACAATACGCTGCCAACGAGGCCTCATGGCTCTGCACCGCCTGACCCGCACCCACCCCCGCCTGAGCATCGCCACTGTGGCGGGGATCATTGGCGGCTGGCTGATTCCTGCCGAGGATCTTATCCAGCACCTGCTCGCCGGCTGGAACCTGGGCGTCTGGCTTTATCTGCTGCTGGTTGGCTGGCTGACCTGCACGGCCAGCCTGGCCCAGGTGCGCAATGTCGCTCAGATCGAGGACGAAAATGCGGGGCTGGTACTGTTCACCGTGTGCATCGCAGCGATCGCCAGCCTCGCTGCTGTGGTGTTGCAACTGGGCGTCAGTCGCAGCCTGGAGGGGACTGCCCTGGCCCTGCATTACCTCTATACCGTGCTGACAGTGGCCGGCTCATGGCTATTGATTGGCTGTATCTTCAGCTTGCACTATGCGCGCCTGTTCTACACCAGCAAGCAAGCCGAACCGCCGCTGCGCTTTGCCGAAGGCGAACGCAACCCAGACTATTGGGACTTCCACTACTTCTCATTCACCCTCAGCGTCGCGGTGCAGACGTCGGATGTCGGCGTCGCCGACCGCGCAATGCGCCGGGTGGTCCTGGCCCACTCACTGGTGGGTTTCGTGTTCAACACGGCGATCCTCGGCATCACTATCAACATCGCCGCTGGCTTGCTCGGCTGATCCCAACGCCTGACCGTTGGTCCGAAAGCCGCTAGCGTGCAGGCCGATGACGCAAATCGTCGCCGACGGCAGACCACTACTGCCGCCAGACGAAAACGTTTGCCAGGCAACCCCCCATTGCCACCCCTGCCAGGGCTGGCTGTGACCGAGGTCAAGCATTCGTACATTTGTCATGTTTTCTGCGAGACACTGCCTTGGCAGATGCTATCGTTACAGTCCGACGGCCCGATGCGGCGCCTCGCGATCACTCTGTTCGATAACTGGAACAAGGAGGCTGGCAATGAACAAGATGACGTTCCCCAACGCCTGCCAAGTGATGCGCTGGCACTTCCACCCGCTCGGTTTCGAGGCCAACATGGACGCGCCGCGTAGCATGATCGCCCGGCTGTTCGATCGCAGCACGGGTGAAACCGTCCTGGCCATCGCCGGCATCCCCTGCTCCGCGATCATGGCGGCTGCTGACGTCGAACGCATCATTGAGGCGGTTGAGGATGAAATGGCGGCGTTTGTGCCGTTGTTTACCTTGCGTGATGCTGGTTAAACCGGTTTGACTTCCTTTTCTCGCACTTCCATCAGCCCTGCCATGAATTGCTCCGCCGGCACCGGCTTGCCCATCAGGTAACCCTGCAAAGAGTCGCAGCCCAAACGCGTCAGGAACTCTTGCTGGCGGTCGGTTTCCACACCTTCGGCAACGATGCGCAAGCCCAGCGCTTGGCCGAGGGCGACGATCGCCGAGACGATCGCGGCGTCATCGCTGTCGTGCTCCAGGTCACGGACGAAGCCGCGATCGATCTTCAATTCGTTGGCCGGCAGGCGCTTGAGGTACATCAGGCTGGAATAGCCGGTGCCAAAGTCGTCGATGGAGATGTCCACGCCCATGTCGGAGAGCTTCTGCAGCACTGTCAAACTGGCATCGGCATCGCGCATGGCAGTGGTTTCGGTGATTTCCAGGGTCAACCGATTAGCCGGCAGCTGATTACTCTGCAGGGCCCGGGCAACGCTGTCGACCAGGCCTGCATGACAGAACTGGATAGCCGAGAGGTTGACTGCAATGCGCCACTCCTCGTGCCCCTGCTGCATCCATTGGCGCATCTGCCGGCACGCTTCATCCAGCACCCACTCGCCGATGGGGATGATCAAACCCGTCTTCTCCGCCAAACCAATGAAGCGGTCAGGCAGCAGCAAGCCCTGTTGCGGATGCTCCCAGCGCAGCAGTGCCTCAGCACCAATGGGCTGGCGCAGGGCGGCGTCGTACTTGGGCTGGTAATGCAGGCGAAACTGGCCCAGCTCCACGGCTGCGCGCATGTCCTGCAGCAGTTGCAACTGCTGACGGGCGTTGCTGTTCATCGATACGTCGAAAAAGCTGTAGCCGTTCTTGCCGGCGTTTTTGGCGTGGTACATCGCCGCGTCGGCGTTGCGCAGCAGTTCCAACTGGTCGAGACCGTTACCGGGGTAGAGCACGATACCCAAGCTGGCGGTGAGTTGCAGGTCATGTTCGGCAATGCGGAACGGGCGCGATACCAGGTTGACCTGCTTGACCGCCACGTCCATGGCGTCCTCCAGCTCCTGCAGTTCGACCAACAGGACGAACTCGTCGCCGCCGATCCTCGCCAGGGTGTCCTGACTGTGCAGGTGGCCGCGCAGGCGTGTGGCAACCGCTTTGAGCAACTGGTCGCCAACGTGGTGACCAAAGGCGTCGTTGACCGGTTTGAAACCGTCCAGATCAATGAACATCAGCGCAAAGCAACCACCCTGCTCCGCTACTTTACCGATGGCCTGGTCGATACGGTCCGCCAACAAGGTACGGTTGGGCAATCCGGTGAGGGTATCGTGCAGCGCCAGTTGCGTCAGTTCCTGGTTGGCCAGCGTCAGCGAGCGCGCCAGTTCGGCGGTACGCGCTTCCATGCGTGCGTCGAGCACCGAGGTCAGCAACGCCATGGCCAGCACCGCAAGGGTGGTGATCAGCACCACATAATCCAGACCGGAGCCGCTCAGCCCGCCATCGAGCGCGCCACAGAAGCTTCCCTCCGGGAAGTTCGCGGCGGCCATGCCGGTGTAGTGCATGCCGACGATGGCAATCCCCATCAGCACGGCGGCCGCACCGCGGATCTGCCGCACATAGGGCGTGTGTTTGCGCAGGCGGAAGGCGATCCACAGGGCCGCCGCCGATGCGCCCACCGCTATGGCCAGCGAGGCACTGAACAACGTCGGGTCGTAGTCGATACCCGGCTGCATCTGCAGGGCCGCCATGCCCATGTAGTGCATGCTGCTGATGCCGGCCCCCATGATCAGCGCGCCAAAGCCCAATTGCAGCCAGGGCAGCGTTGGCTGGCTGATCAACCACAGGGCAAAGCCTGAAGAAAGCACCGCGATCAGCAGCGACAGCGCCGTCAGAGCCAGGTCATAGCCGAGACTGATCGGCAGGCTGAAAGCGAGCATGCCAATGAAGTGCATCGACCAGACGCCGACCCCCATGGCCAGTGCACCTCCACCCATCCACAGGTGCACCGCCCGGCCTTTGGCCGTAGCGATACGCCCGGTCAGGTCGAGGGCGGTGTAGGACGCCAAAATCGCCACGCACAGCGAGATCAACACCAGCGAGGAGGAGTAGGTACCGATCAGCATGTCGAGTTCCAGCGGCGGGAGGCAAAGCCCCGGGCAAAAGCCGATGATTGTACTCAAGCTTTGCCGAAACGCACGGGGTTTTAGCGAATCATAATGGATCCAATATCCCGGAACAGTGCACACCATGGTCCCGCTAAAGCCGGCGTTGCTGAACTGACTTTTTAGCAGAGATCCTGGGGCCGCGTTGCGGCCCCGGAGGCATAATCACTCTTGTTCGGCAAACGCCTGCTGGGTATCCCAACCGCCGCCGAGGGCCGCAATCAACTGCACGCTGGCAACCAGCCGCCCTTGCAGCAGGTTGAGTACACTGCGCTCGTTGCTCAAGGCGGTGGCCTGCACGTTGACTACATCCAGGTAACCAATCAACCCAGCGCGGTACTGGTTCTCGGTCAAGCGCAGCGACTCGCGCGCGGCATCCAGAGCCTCCTGGCGCACCCCGGCCTCATCGCCGTAGACCTTGAGCTGCACCATGTAGTTTTCCACTTCCTTGAACCCGTCGAGCACGGTCTGGCGGTATTGCGCCACGGTCTGGTCGTAGACCGCGACAGTGCGGTCGACCTCGGCGCTGCGCTTGCCGGCGTCGAACAAGGTCATCGCCAATTGCGGCCCCACCGACCAGAAGCGGTTGGGTAGCTGGATCCAGTTACTGAAGCTGCTGCTGGAATAGCCGCCACTCATGCTCAAGCTCAGGTCCGGGAAGTACGCCGCACGGGCCACACCGATAGTGGAGTTGGCCGCCATCACGTTACGCTCGGCCGAGGCGATGTCGGGACGGCGCTCAAGCAGCTGCGAGGGCAGTGCCACGGGAATCTGTGGCAAGGCCGGGATCGACTTGCTGTCGGCCAGGGCAAAATCGGCCGGTGCCTTGCCCATCAGCACGGCAATGGCGTTTTCGTACTGCGCACGCTGCCAGATCAGGTCGATCAGGTCGGCCTGGGTGCTCTTCAACTGGGTGCGTGCCTGGGCCACCGCATCCGGCCCGGAAACACCGGCACGGTACTGGTTCTCGGTCATTTTCAACGAACGCTCATAAGCTGCCACGGTGGCTTCAAGCAAACGTTTCTGTTCGTCGATCACGCGCAACTGCAGGTAGTTCTGCACCAACTCCGACTGCAGGCTCAAGCGCATCGCCGCAAGATCGGCAAAGCTTGCCTCGGCGCTGGCTTCGTCGGCATTGAGCGTCTCGCGCAGCTTGCCCCACAGGTCGATTTCCCAGCTGACACCAAGCTGCGCATTGTAGGTGTTGCGGATCCCGCTGCTGTTGTTCGACAGGCTCGAACTGCTGCTGCCGGTGCCCTGCGCGGAGCGGGTCTTGCCGGCCGACAGGTCGAGGCTGGGGAACAACGAGGCGCGACTGCTGCGAATCAGTGCGCTGGCCTGACGGTATTGCGCCTCATACTGAGCGACCGTCTGGTTGCTGCGGTTGAGTTCTTCGACCAGGGTATTGAGACCGGCGTCACCGTACAGCTCCCACCAGGCACCACGGGCAATGGCGTCGGACGGCTTGGCCTGGGTCCAGCCTTCGGCCTGCTTGAACTGCGCCGGAGTGCTCAGCTCCGGGCGCTGATAGTCCGGGCTCAAGCTACAGGCGCTGAGCAGCAATGCGCACAGGCTGGCGCCGATCAGGCGCGAGCCGCGCCCGCGGCCCAGCTGCTGCAGGGCACGATGAAGTGGAGTCTGGGCAAAATTCATAGCGGGGTATCCAGTGCAGCGTCGGTGCGCACACCGCGCCAACGGTTGAATCGATGACGCAGGTGGTCGAGGTAGAGGTAGACCACAGGCGTCGTGTAAAGGGTCAGGACCTGACTGAAGACCAGGCCGCCAATGATGGTCAAGCCCAGTGGCTGGCGCATCTCCGCACCCTCGGCATTGCTCAGCAGCAGCGGCAAGGCACCCAGGATGGCGGCGATGGTGGTCATCAGGATCGGCCGCAAGCGCAGCAGGCAGGCGCGACGGATCGACTCTTCGGGGCTGAGGCCTTCGTTGCGCTCCAACTGCAGGGCGAGGTCGATCATCAGAATGGCGTTTTTCTTCACCACGCCAATCAGCAAGAACAACCCCAGCAACGAGATCAGGCTGAACTCACCGCCGGTGACGTACATCGCCAGCAAGGCGCCGACACCCGCCGACGGCAAGGTCGAGAGAATGGTCAGCGGGTGGATGTAGCTCTCGTAGAGAATCCCCAGCACCAGGTACACCAGCACCAGCGCGCCGAGGATCATCAGCGGTTGGCCCTCCTGGGTCTTGGCGAAGGCATCTGCGGTCCCGCCGAGCTTGGCGATAACGTCTTCAGGCAAGCCGAGCTTGGCCACCGAGCGCTCGACCGCAGCCATGGCCTGGTCGGGGCTATAGCCTTCGGCAACGTCGAAGGCGATGTCTTCGGAGGCGAACTGGCCTTCGTGGCTGACGCGGTCGTTGGCCAGGCTGTTCTCGTAACGGGCGAAGGCCGACAGCGGCACACGGGCGCCGTCTGCAGTAATGACCTGGACCTGCTCCAGGGTGCTTGGGTCCCAGGCGTACTTGGGGTTGATCTCCAACACGACCTGGTACTGGTTGAGGCTGTCGTAGATGGTCGAGATCTGCCGCTGGCTGTAGGCGTTGTTGAGTACCGAAGTGACCATGTCCATGTCGATCCCGAGGCGCTTGGCCTGGTCACGGTCGACCACCAGGGTCACTTGCTGGGTACCGGCACCATCACGGGCGTCGATGGCGGTCAGCTCGGGCAAGGCGCGCAAGGCAGCGGTGACTTTCGGGAACCACTCGCGCAACGCGGCCAGGTCACCGCTCTGCAAGGTGTAGAGATACTGCGAGCTGCTCTGGTCGCGGCCACCACCACCCAGTTGCAGGTCTTGGTCGGCCATCAGGAACAGGCGGCCGCCGGGAACCTTGGGCAGCTCCTTGCGCAGGCGTTCAATCACCTTCTGGGCATCGATCTTGCGTTCCGCGATCGGCTTGAGACGCACCAGGACCATGGCGTTGTTGGTGCCGCTGTTGCCGCCGATGAAACCGGCGACGCTCTGCACGGCGGGGTCGGCAAGCAATGCGCGGCGGTAGATTTCCATCTTGGGCTGCATCACCGTGAACGACAGGCCGTCATCGCCACGGATAAAGCCCATCAACTGGCCGGTGTCCTGCTGCGGCATGAGGGTCTTGGGCACCACCACGTACAGGGCGATGTTGACACCGATCGTCACCAGCAGGCTGATCAGGGTCAGGCGCCGATGGCGCAGCACCCAGCCGAGGCTGCGGTCATAACCGCTGACCATGCGCTGGTGAACCCTGTCGCTCCAGCGCTGCAGGCGGTTCTGCTCCTGCTGGTGAGGCTTGAGCCAGCGTGCGCAGAGCATTGGCGTAAGGGTCAGGGAGACCACCAGCGAGACGATGATCGCCGCCGCGAGGGTGATCGAAAACTCCTGGAACAGGCCCCGCACAATGCCGCCCATGAACAGGATCGAGACGAACACCGCGACCAGCGAGACGTTCATCGAAAGCAGCGTGAAACCGACCTCCTTGGCGCCGATAAACGCTGCGCGCATGGGCGGTTCGCCCTTTTCGATATGCCGGGAGATGTTTTCCAGCACCACGATGGCATCGTCCACCACCAGGCCGGTGGCGAGAATCAGGGCCATCAGCGACAGGTTGTTCAGGGAAAAGCCGCACAGGTACATCACGGCAAAGGTACCCACCAGCGACACCGGTACCGCGAGGCTGGGGATCAGCGAGGCGCGCAAGTTGCCGAGGAACAGGTAGACCACCAGGATCACCAGAACTACGGCGATCAGCAGGGTGTGCTCGGCCTCCTTGAGGGTGGCCTTGATCACCGGCGAGCGGTCCATGGCGATGTTCAGCTTGACGCTGGCCGGCAGCAACGACTGCAAGGCCGGCAGTTGCGCCTTGATCTGTTCGACGGTTTCGATGATGTTGGCGTTGTTCTGCCGGTTGACGACCAACAGCACCGCGCTCTCGTCATTGAAAAAACCGCTGTTGTAGCGATTCTCGACGCTGTCGGTGACCGTAGCCACATCGGCCAGGCGCAGGATCGAGCCGTCAGTCTGGCGAATCACCAGCGGCTCGTAGTCCTTGGCCTTTTCCAGCTGGTCATTGGCGCGGACCTGCCAGTTACGCTCGGCATCCTCGACAAAGCCCATCGGTCGGCGCTGGTTGGCATTGGCCACCGCAGTGCGCACTTCGTCCAGCGACAGCGCGTACTGGTTGAGCAATTGCGGCTCCAGCGAGATGCGCACTGCCGGCAACGAACTGCCGCCGATCTGCACCTCCCCTACCCCGCTGACCTGGGCCAGGCTCTGCGACAGGATGGTGTCAGCCAGGTCATACAGTTGGCCTTTCTGCAGCACATCCGAAGTCAGCGACAAGACCATGATCGGCGCTTGGGACGGGTTGATCTTCTTGTAGGTGGGCATGCTGCGCATGCCGCTCGGCAACAGGTTGCGGGTGGCGTTGATCGCCGCCTGCACCTCGCGCGCTGCGCCATCAATGTCGCGCCCCTGCTCGAAGCCGATGATCACGCGGGTAGAGCCCTGGTTGGAACTACTGGTCAGGGTAGTAACCCCGGCAATGGCGCCAAGCTTGCGCTCCAACGGCGTGGCCACGGTAGACGCCATGACCTCGGGGCTGGCACCGGACAGGTTGGCCGACACCACGATCACCGGGAAGTCAATCTGCGGCAGCGGCGCCACCGGCAGCAGACCAAAGCTGACACCGCCCAGCAGCATGATCGCCAGGCTCAGCAGCATGGTCGCTACTGGCCGGCGGATGAATGGACCGGAAAGGTTCATGCCTCTGCCTGCTTCGTGTCAGTGGCCGGGCGCCAGCGGCGTGCCAGGCGATCGAAGTACAGGTAGATGACCGGCGTGGTGAACAGCGTCAGCACCTGGCTGACCAGCAGCCCCCCGACCATGACCAGGCCCAGCGGCTGGCGCAGCTCGGCGCCAGAACCGGTGGCGAGCATCAACGGTACCGCACCGAACAGCGCGGCCAGGGTAGTCATCAGGATCGGCCGGAAGCGCAACAGTGCCGCCTGGTAGATCGCATCGTGCGGGGTCATGCCCTGGTTGCGCTCGGCTTCGAGGGCGAAGTCGATCATCATGATCGCATTCTTCTTGACGATGCCGATCAGCAGGATGATGCCGATGATCGCGATCATGCCCAGGTCATTGCCACTGAGGATCAGCGCCAGCAAGGCGCCGACCGCCGCCGAGGGCAACGTGGAAAGAATCGTCACCGGGTGGATGTAGCTCTCGTAGAGCACGCCCAGCACGATGTACATGGTCACCACGGCCGCCAGGATCAGCAGCAAGGTGCTCGACAGCGAGGCCTGGAACGCTTCGGCAGCGCCCTGGAAGCGGGTCTGCACGCCAATCGGCATGCCGATCTCCTGCTGCACCTGCTCGATGGCCTGGACCGCCTCACCCAGGGCGACGCCGTGGGCCAGGTTGAACGACATCATCACGGCCGGGAACTGCCCGATATGCGAGATCGCCAACTGCGCCTGGCGCTGCTCGATGCGCGCCAGCGCCGACAGACGCACCTGGCCGCCATCGCTGGCCTTGACGTGGATCGACTCGAGCGCCGCCGGGCCAATACTGGCCGCAGTCTGCGATTGCAGGACCACCCGGTACTGGCTGGCCTGGGTGTAGATGGTCGAGATCTGCCGCTGGCCGAACGCGTCATACAGGGCGTTGGTGATCTGCGAAACGTTGATCCCCAGGCGGCTGGCCATGTCGCGGTCGATCACCAGGTACACCTGCAAGCCTTTGTCCTGCAGGTCGCTGGCGACGTCCCTCAGCTCCGGGCGCTGCTGCAGGGCCTGGACTAGCTTGCCGCTCCACTCGGAGAGCATGTCGGCGTCCGGCGACGACAGGCTGAACTGGTACTGGGTGCGGCTGACGCGGTCTTCGATGCTCAGGTCCTGCACCGGCTGCATGAACAGGCGGATGCCGACCAGTTTGTCGACCTGCGGCTGCAGGCGGTTGATCACGTCGGTGGCGGTCACATCACGATCGCCGTGGGCCTTGAGGTTGATCAGCAGGCGACCACTGTTAAGGGTGGCGTTGTCGCCATCCACGCCGATGTAGGAGGACAGGCTCTGCACGGCCGGATCCTGCAGGATGACCTTGCTCAACGCCTGCTGCCGTTCACTCATGGCGGCGAACGAGGTGGATTGCGGAGCCTCGGAGATACCCTGGATAACACCAGTGTCCTGCACCGGGAAGAAGCCCTTGGGCACCGCCATGTACAGCACCACGGTCAACACCAGGCTACCGACCGCCACCAGCAGGGTCAGCGGCTGATGACGCAGCACCCACTGCAGGCCACGCCCATAGTGCTTGATCAGCCAGTCGATCCAGGCGCCGCTGGCGCGGTAGAAACGGCCCTGCTCTTCTTCCTTGGGCTCACGCTTGAGCAGGCGCGCGCACATCATCGGCGTCAGCGTCAGCGAGACCACCAGCGAGATCAGGATGGCCACCGCCAGGGTGATGGCGAACTCGCGGAACAACCGGCCGACCACGTCGGCCATGAACAGCAGCGGGATCAACACGGCAATCAGCGAGAAGGTCAGCGAGATCAAGGTGAAGCCAATCTGCCGCGCGCCCTTGAGCGCCGCTTGCATGGGCGTCTCGCCCTCCTCGATATGCCGGGAAATGTTCTCCAGCATGACGATGGCGTCGTCCACCACAAAGCCTGTGGCGATGGTCAGGGCCATCAGGGTCAGGTTGTTGATGGAGAACCCGGCCAGGTACATCACGCCGAAGGTGCCGATCAGCGACAGCGGCACTGCGATCGACGGAATGATCGTGGCACTGACCCGGCGCAGGAACAAGAACGTGACCATCACCACCAGCACGATGGCGATCAGCAGTTCGTGCTGGACATCGGTAACCGCGGCGCGGATGGTCTGGGTACGGTCGGTGAGGACCATCACGTCGAGGCCGGCCGGCAGGTTGTCGGTGATCGACGGCAGCAGTTGCTTGATCCGGTCGACCACTTCGATGACGTTGGCACCGGGCTGGCGCTGGATATTCAGCAGCACCGCCTGGTTCTCATTGGCCCAGGCCGCGAGGCGCTCGTTCTCGGCGCCATCGACGATCTCGGCAACGTCCTTCAGGCGCAGCGGCGCACCATTGTTGTAGGCGAGGATGAGGTTGGCGTATTCCTCGGGAGAGCGCAGCTGGTCGTTGGCATCGAGCATCGACACCCGGGTCGGGCCGTCGAAGTTGCCTTTGGGCTGGTTGACGTTGGAGGCACCGATCAGGGTGCGCACATCTTCCAGGTTCAGGCCATTGGCGGCCAGGGCATCGACGTTGACCTTGATCCGCACCGCCTGACGTTGGCCGCCGGCGATGCTGACCATGCCGACGCCGCTGATCTGGGCAAGCTTCTGCGCCACGCGGGTGTCGACCAGGTCGTTGAGCTTGGGCAGCGGCATGGTCTTGGAAGAAATCGCCAGGGTCAGCACCGGGGTGTCGGCCGGGTTGACCTTGTTGTACACCGGTGGCGCCGGCAGGTCGCTGGGCAGCAGGTTGCTGGCGGCGTTGATCGCGGCCTGCACCTGTTGCTCGGCAACGTCCATGTTGATGTCCAGGCTGAAGCGCAGGGTCAGTACCGACGCACCGCCCGAACTGGTCGAGGCCATCTGGGTCAGGCCGGGCATCTGGCCGAACTGGCGCTCCAGGGGCGCGGTGACCGCGCTGGTCATCACCTGCGGACTGGCCCCGGGGTAGAGAGTCATGACCCGGATGGTCGGATAGTCGACCTGCGGCAACGCCGAAACCGGTAGCAGCTTGTAGGCGATGAGGCCGGCCAGGACGATGGCCAGCATGCTCAGCGTGGTGGCGACCGGGCGGAGAATGAACAGGCGCGAGAGGTTCATGCGCCCGCCTTGCCCGGCTTGCTTGCTTCGATCGCGCCATTGGCGTCTTGGCCTTGCAGGTGCTGGCCGGGGGTGGTCGGTACTTGCGAGCTGTCTTCGACCACTTCTACCACACTGCCTTCACGCAGGCGGTCGGTGCCTTCCAGCACCAGGCGATCACCGGCGGCCAGGCCTTCGAGGATCACGCTCTGCTCACCATCGCTGGCGCCTACCTTGAGCTTGCGCACATTGACCTTGTTGTCGGCGTTGACCACGTAGGCAAAGGTGCCGTCGTTGCCGAACTGGATGGCCGCTGCTGGGGCCATCACCACCTGCTTGAGGGTGTCGGCGAGCAGGCGCACGTTGACGAACTGATTGGGGAAC
This sequence comes from Pseudomonas sp. BP8, assembly GCF_017875955.1. Taxonomy (GTDB): domain Bacteria; phylum Pseudomonadota; class Gammaproteobacteria; order Pseudomonadales; family Pseudomonadaceae; genus Aquipseudomonas. The sequence goes on from NZ_JAGINK010000001.1 coordinate 3,921,432, forward strand.
AGAGCCTGATCCTTGTTATCGAAGCGGGCCTTGAACTTGAGCGTGCCGGTGGTGGTGTCGATCTGATTGTCGGGGCTGCCGAGTACGCCGGTGGACTGCAGCTTGCTGTCGCTGCGGTCCCAGGCTTCGACCGGCAATGCAGCGCCACCGCGGTAGCGTTCGAGGACGGTGGTCAGCTCGGTCTCCGGCAACGTGAAGGCAACGCTGATCGGCTCGGTCTGGGTGATCACCACCAGCGCGGTAGTGTCGTTGGCTGCCACCAGGTTGCCCAGGTCGAGTTGGCGCAGGCCCACGCGGCCGTTGATCGGCGCGCGGATCTGGGTGAATTCGAGGTTCAGGCGCGCATCGCTGACAGCCGCCTGATTGGTTTTTACCAGCCCCTGGAACTGCGCTACCTGGGCTTCGGCGGTATCGAGGGTCTGCTTGGCGATGCTGTCTTCGGCATACAAGCCTTTGTAGCGGGCCACGTCGACCTGGGCGTTTTTCAACTGCGCCTGGTTCTGCGCCAGGGTGCCTTCGGCCTGCTGCAAGGCGATCCGATAGGTGCGCGGGTCGATTTCGGCAAGCAGATCGCCAGCCTTGACCTGCTGGCCTTCCTTGAAGTGGATCTTGACCAGCTCACCGGCCACGCGGCTGCGGACATTGACGGTGTTGTTAGCCGTCACCGTGCCCAGCGCCTTGTAGTACAGCGGGAAGTCACCGACGCGCACAGGCTCGACACGAACCGGCACCGCTTCGGTGGAGCCGCCGAAACCTGGACGACCATTCTTGCCCGTGCGCTCGGCCTGTTCCTTTTGGCTCGATGCGGCGGGCCACAGCCACCAGGCCAACAAGGCCACCAGGAGCAGGATCAGCAGGCCGATGAGCCAGCGACGAGGGGAGCGGGAGACGGAAGCTTGCATGGGTTGAACAGACCTTGTTCGGAAACGACGACTTTGGGAGGGTGAACGATAATCACTGGTATCGATTTAGCAAAGTGGCTTTACCCGGCATTTACCTTGGCTGACGTTGCTAAAACGATGAACTTTAAATGAAAACGGCCTGGAACAGTGTCCAGGCCATTACAGGGTGTTGCTCAGAGGCCGTCGCGGCTGCTGCGCAGCCCATCGCGACACAAGGCCGCTCCCACAGTTACTGCGCAAGTCTGATGAGCTGCGCCAACCTGTGGAAGCGGCCTTGCCGGGGCGCCGAAGCGGCCGGAAAGAGGCGCAAAGCGCCCCTTGGGTCGTCTTACTTCAAGACAGCCAGGACGGCCTCGTAGTTCGGCTCTTCGGCGATTTCGCCGACCAGCTCGCTGTGCAGCACTTTATCGTTCTCGTCCAGCACCACTACCGCGCGGGCGGCCAGACCGGCCAGCGGGCCGTCAGCAATAGCCACGCCGTAGTTTTCGAGGAACTCGCGACCGCGCAGGGTCGACAGGTTCTGGACGTTTTCCAAGCCTTCAGCGCCGCAGAAACGCGATTGGGCGAACGGCAGGTCAGCCGAAACGCACAGCACGACGGTGTTGGCCAGCTCGTTGGCCTGGGCGTTGAACTTGCGCACCGAGGTGGCGCAGGTCGGGGTGTCGACGCTTGGGAAGATGTTCAGCACCTTGCGCTTGCCGGCGTAGTCCTTCAGCGACTTGTCGGCCAGGCCATCACCGACCAGCGAAAAGGCCGGGGCCTGGGCGCCAGCCTGGGGCAGGTTGCCGTTGACTTGTACCGGGTTGCCTTTGAGGGTCACTTGAGCCATGAGCGGAATCCTTATGCGGGTGTTTGAAAAGGACACTGAGTTAAGCATGAAGAGGCCCGCAAGCCTATGGGTACGATGGAAATTGTTCTATTGCCCGACAGTTTTTGTGGACAATTGAACGGTTCGGGTCTCAAAACAATGGTTATTGATGGATTGTTGACGGAGATGGTTGGCTGGCTGGCTGGCTGGCTGGCTTAAGGATTGTGGGCTTATCCATTTGCTGTGGTGGCGCCACTGGCCCCTTCCGCCCTTACGGCGGGTCACTTTTTTTCTTGGAAAAAAGTAACCAAAAACCGCCTGCTCCTGCATCCGGCCCTCCGCTGCGCTCCGGGTTCCCTCGCTCCGGTCTTGCTCCGGGAGGACCGCGCTGTACGGCCCATCCTGGGCCTCAGCGCTTTCCGGCCATCCATGGCCTCCACCTCCCTGCGCAAGACCTCCACTCGGCCTCCTGAAGTCGCCAAGTTACGGGTGGCGTCTGGGCTGGCGTTGTCTTGGATAGTGGCAGGTGTGGTGGATATTCGGGCCTCTTCGCGGGGCAAGCCCGCTCCTACAGGTATTGCGCCAATTTTGAATTCGGCGCTGTACCTGTAGGAGCGGGCTTGCCCCGCGAAGAGGCCGGTACTGCCAATGCAAAGCGCAGGGTGCAGCCCTGCCAGCCACACCACAAATCCGCTGGTAAATAAACAAAGCGAGAGCGCAGCGATTCGCCTGCCGTTGCCCTGGCTCCCCCGGTTGCGGGCGGCGCCTGGGTTGGCGTTATCTTCGATAGTGGCATGGGTGGTGGATATTCGGGCCTCTTCGCGGGGCAAGCCCGCTCCTACAGGTATCGCGCCGAATTCAAAATTTGCGCAATCCCTGTAGGAGCGGGCTTGCCCCGCGAAGAGGCCGGTACTGCCAATGCAAATCGCAGGGCGCAGCCCTGCCAGCCACCACACAAATCCGCTGGTAAATAAACAAAGCGAGAGCGCAGCGATTCGCCAGGCGTTGCCCTGGCTGTTGATCTTGATCTTGCTCTTGATCTACCAGCGACTTCAGGAGGCCGAGTGGAGGTCTTGCGTAGGGAGGTGGAGGCCATGGATGGCCGGAAAGCGCTGAGGCCCAGGAGGGGCCGTACAGCGCGGTCCTCCCGGAGCAAGACCGGAGCGAGGGAACCCGTAGCGCAGCGAAGGGCCGTATGATGGAGCAAGCGGTTTTTGGTTACTTTTTTCCAAGAAAAAAAAGACCCGCCGTAAGGGCGGAAGGGGCCAGAAAAGCCACCCCATCAAATGGATAAGCCCCCCATCCTAAAAGCCCCAACCCCAGCCCATCGTCCCCGCCAAAAAAAATGCCCAGACCGCTCCAAGCGACCCAGGCACCTTGTTCAGCCAGTCTCAGCCATCAGGCAAACAGACTGCCCCACAGCGAATAGATCACCGAAGTAATCGCCACCAGACCAACGAACACCACGAACAGGTTGGACATCGCCCCACTGTACTTGCGCATCGACGGCACCTTGCGAATCGCATACATCGGCATCAGGAACAGGATCGCCGCGATCACTGGCCCACCGAACGACTCGATCATGCCAAGGATGCTCGGGTTGAGCGTGGCAACGATCCAGCACACCACCAGCATCAGCGCAGCGACCACACGGTCCAGCGCTTTCGCGCCCGGACGCAAGCCGGTCTTGGCGATGATGCCCTTGAGGCCTTCGCTGGCACCGATGTAGTGGCCGAGGAACGACTTGGCGATAGCGATAAAGGCAATCAGCGGTGCGGCAAAGGCGATGGCCGGGTTGTTGAAGTGGTTGGCCAGATACGACAGGATCGACAGATTCTGCGCCTTGGCCTCAGCCAGCTGGCTGCTGTCGAGGGTCAGCACGCAGCTGAAGACAAAGAACAGCACCATGGCCACCATCAACAGGTGAGCGCGCGACAGGATCTGCCCGCTGCGCTCATCAGCATGCTCGCCATAGCGACGCTTCTGGTCGACGGCGAAGGCCGAGATGATCGGCGAATGGTTGAACGAGAACACCATGACCGGAATCGCCAGCCACACGGTGTGCAGGAAGGCCGAACCGGTCGGCACCTGCATCGCGGTGTCGAGAATACCGCCGCTCCAGTGCGGCACCAGGTACAGCGCCAGCAGCGCCAGGGCGACGATGAACGGATAGACCAGCAGGCTCATGACCTTGACCGTGGCCTGCTCGCCGCAGCGCACGATCGCCAGCAGGCCGAGGATCAACACGAACGACAGCAGCATCCGCGGTGGCGGCGTCATGTGCAGCTGGTGCTCCATGAAGCTGATGACGGTATTGGTCAGCGCCACGCTATAGATAAGCAGAATCGGGAAGATGGCGAAGAAATACAGCACGGTGATCAGTGCACCGGCCTTCAGCCCAAAGTGCTCTTCAACCACCTCAGTGATGTCGCCACCGCGCCCGGACAGGACAAAGCGGGTCAGCCCGCGGTGTGCGTAATAGGTCATCGGGAAGGCCAGGATCGCCAGGATCAGCAATGGCCAGAAGCCGCCGAGGCCGGCGTTGATCGGCAGGAACAGCGTGCCTGCACCGATGGCCGTGCCAAACAGGCCCAGCATCCAGGTTGTATCGTGACGCGACCAACTGCCGAGGGTGGCAGTGGTTGTTTCTTCGAAGCGCTGTTCAACGCTAGGGGCCTGCTCGTTCATCCGGGTGCAACTCCACTCGCAAGACTGCAACAGGCTGAGAGTGGCGAAACAGACGTATCGCACACCTCAACCGAAAAAGAGGGGCGCGATTGTGCACTGAAAGGTGGCACTTGCGAAGCCCCGTCCGAGGGACGGTTGCACTTGTCATGACAAGCGAGGTGTGAAATAGGGCCAAAGCAGCCGTGCCAGGCGTGCAGGCGCTGGCTTGGCACGCTAACACCGGCAAAGCCGGTGCCATGCATTCGCGGTGATCGGGCTGGCCGCTTCGCGGGGCCAGCCCGCTCCTACAGGACGTGGAGCGGGCTGCGAAGGCGGTTAGCGCTGGACTGCGGCGAACGCCTCGGCCACACGGCGCAGGTTGGCCGGACGCAGGCCCGACATGCACACCCGGCCGCTGTCGATCAGGTACACGCCGAACTCGTCGCGCAGGCGGCGCACTTGCTCGACGCTGAAACCGGTGTAGCTGAACATGCCGCGCTGACGCAGGAAGAACTGGAAGTCCTGGCCCGGCAGCAGTTCGCCGAGCAGATCAACCAGACCTTGGCGCATTTCGAGGATACGCTTGCGCATCACTTCGACTTCCGCCACCCATTGCGCATTCAGTTCAGCATCGCCCAGCACGCCAGCCACCAGCTGCGCGCCGAAATTGGGCGGGCTGGAGTAGTTGCGGCGCACGGTCGCCTTGAGCTGGCCGAGCACGCTCTGGGCAGTGCCCTGATCGTCGCAGACCACCGACAGGCCCCCTACCCGCTCGCCGTACAGCGAGAAGATCTTCGAGAACGAGTTGCTCACCAGGCACGGCACGCCGGCCCGGGCCATTTCACGAATGGCGTAGGCGTCTTCCACCAAGCCTTCGCCAAAGCCCTGGTAGGCGATATCGAGGAACGGGATCAGCTGACGCGCCTTGACCACTTCAACCACTTGTTGCCACTGGCTCTGATCGAGGTCGACGCCGGTCGGGTTGTGGCAGCACGGGTGGAGCAGCACCACGCTGTTTTCCGGCAGGCCTTGCAGGGTTGCCAGCATGCCGGCGAAATCCACGCCACGGGTAGCCGAGTCGAAGTACGGGTAGGTGTGAACCTTGAAGCCTGCCCCTTCGAAGATCGCCCGGTGGTTGTCCCAGGTCGGATTGCTGACCCAGACTTCGGCCTGCGGGAAGTAGCGCTTGAGGAAGTCTGCACCGACCTTCAGCGCACCCGAGCCGCCAACCGTCTGCACGGTAGCCACACGCCCGCCGGTCACGGCCGGGTGGTCAGCACCGAACAGCAGCGCCTGGATCGCCTGGCGGTAGCTGGCCAGACCTTCCATCGGCAGGTACAACGACGCCTCGTGAGGCTGCCCGGCCAGGCGCTTTTCCACCTCGGCCACCGCCGCCAGCTGCGGCACGACGCCGGCTTCATCGTAGTAAAGGCCGATACTCAGGTTGACCTTGTCGGCACGCGGATCGGCCTTGAAGGTATCCATCAGCGAAAGAATCGGATCACCAGCATAGGCATCGACATGTTTGAACACAGCGCACAGCTCCTTGAATCAGAACAGTTCAAAAAAGGCTTCAGCGAGGATACCCGGAGTCGGCCTCAAGGAACATCACCTAAGTGCAAGAGGGTCTGTGCAGACGCGCACGACCCCGCCTCAACGCTCGCTCAGGCGAGCAATGCCCTGAGCGCGTGCAGCTCCTGCTCGGTCACCGCTACCCCTTCGCGCGCCGCCACCTCACGCTCGCGATAACGCCGCTCGCCCGGCAGCCGCGACAGCCCGACCGCCTGCATCTGCTCGACCAGCTCGCGACTGCGCTGGGCAAAACGATCGCCCTCGGCCTTGCTTGGATCGATGACGATGAGCAGTTGCCCGGTCCACGGCGTCTTCGCCCCTGGGTGGCTTGCCCAGTCGAACTCCCAGGAGAAGTTGCCGCCAGTCAGTGCCGCCGCCAACAGCTCCACCATCATAGAAAGCGCCGAGCCCTTATGGCCGCCAAACGGTAGCAACGCACCGCCTTCGAGAATCGCCTTGGGATCACAGCTGGGCTGGCCCTGCGCGTCGACGCCGATGCCCGGCGGCAACTGCTGCCCCTCGCGCGCGGCAATCTGCACGTCGCCATGAGCCATGGCGCTGGTGGCCATGTCGAACACAATCGGGTCGCTGTCGGCACACGGCGCGGCAAAAGCAATCGGGTTGGTGCCGAACAACGGCTTGCGCGCACCATGCGGTACCACGCAGGTCATGCTGTTGACCACGCTCAAGGCCACCAGCCCTTCATCGGCAAAGGGTTCGACATCCGGCCAGAGTGCGGCGAAATGGTGCGAATTATGGATCGCCAGCACCGCAATGCCAGCGCTGCGTGCTTTCTCTACCAGCAGTGGCCTGGCCGCCGCCAGCGCCGGCTGGGCGAAGCCACCGCCGGCGTCGACCCGCACATAGCCGGAGGCGACGTCACTCACCTGCGGCTCGGCCTGGCCATTGACCCAGCCACTGGCCAGGGTCGAGACATACCCCGGAATCCGGAATACCCCATGGCTATGGGCGCCATCACGTTGCGCACTGGCGCAGTTGTCGGCGAGCGCCTCTGCTACCGATGGGCTGCAGCCATGGCGCTGGAAGATAGCTTGCAGCAGCCCCTGCAATTCGGCGAAGGGCATTCGCACGAGGGGGCTGGTGGTAGGTGCGGACATCTGAAGCTCCTTTGTTGACTTTATTGGAAGCGCAGCGTTGGCAATGACAAAAACTTTCACGGATGTGACAGGTATCTGTCAAATGTTGACTTGGTGACAGAAAAGATCCATTTTCTATTGCACGCCTCACCCACCCCGGAGTACGCCATGAGCCAGTCGATCAAGCAACGCCTCGAGAGCAGCCTGCACAGCGCAGCCGCCTCTGGCCGGACGATCGCCAGCTACATGCTCGCCAACCTCCACGAACTGCCATTCCAGACCTCGGCCAGCATCGCTGAGAAGCTCGGTGTCAGTGAATCCAGCGTCGGTCGCTTCTGCCGCTCGCTTGGCTATGCCCACCTCAAGGCGCTCAAGCAGGACCTGCAGAGCGATCTCGGTGATGGTCCGTGGCTGGTGGGTGACCGCCTGCAGGAATATCGCCAGACCCACGATGACAGCGCAAGCGCTGGCAGCCTCGAACTGGAAATCGCCGCCCTGGTGCGCGTGCATGAGTACAGCCGCAGCGAGGCCTGGCATCAGGTCGCCGAACGTCTGGCGCAGCGGCCACGGGTATTTATCGCCGGTTTTCAGACCGAGCGCGGCGTCGCCCAGTGCATGACCCATCTGCTGCACTACCTGCGCGACGGTGTGCAGGCCGTTGATGGCAGTGCCGGCCACTTCGGCGAAGTGCTGCTGGGCAACCCCGACAACAGCGCCCTGGTGGTGTTCGAGGCGCGCCGCTATTCCCGCCACGCCCTGCTGCTGTGCCAGAAGGCACGCCAGGCCGGCATCCCGGTCACACTGGTGACCGACACCTTCTGTGAATGGGCCGAGGCCAACGCCGACGAGGTGTTTCGCATCCCCACCGAGTTCAATCTGTTCTGGGAATCCACCTCGGCAATGCTGTCGTGGGTCCACCTGATGGTCAACGAGGTCTGCAAGAAACTCGGGCCTGATGTTGAAAAACGCCTGGAAGCAACTGCCGCTCTACATAACGAATTCGTCGGCTACACCTCGTGGCCAGCGGACAAACAACAATAGCAAGCGTGCAACCCTAGAGGTGCGAGATGAACAAGACCATGACTGTGGTGGGCGCGTGTGCCCTGTTGCTGGCGGGCGCTGCGAGCGCCGAGACCCTGCGGTTCGCCACCGAGGGCGCCTACCCGCCCTTCAACTATGTCGATGCCGATAACACCCTGCATGGCTTCGATATCGATATCACCCATGCCTTGTGCGAGCAGATGAAAGTCGAGTGCACGCTGGTCGCGCAAGACTGGGAAGGGATCATTCCGGCACTGATGGCGCGCAAATACGATGCCGTCGTCGCCTCAATGATCGATACCGAAGAACGGCGCAAGAAGATTGCCTTCACCGACCACTACTACCGCACTCCACTGACCGTCGCCGTCGCCAAGGACAGCCCGATCAGCGACGCCCAGACGGACTTCAAGGGCTACACCGTTGGCGCCCAGTCGTCATCGACCCAAGCCATCTATGCCGAAGACGTGTACGCCAAGGCCGGCGCCGACGTGAAACTTTACCCGACCATGGACGAGGCCAACGCCGACCTGGCTGCCGGGCGCCTGGACGGGGTGATCGCCGACAAGTTTCCACTGCTCGACTGGCACAAGAAGAACGGCCAGGACTGCTGCAGGATCCTTGGTGACGTCAACCAGACCAAGGCCGATGCGGCAATTGCCGTGCGCAAGGATGACCAGGCGCTGCGCGAGCGTCTGAACAAGGCCTTGGGCGAAATCGTTGCCAACGGCACGTATCAGAAGATCGCCAGCAAGTACTTTGAATTCGACATCTATAACTGAGCCTTTGCCGACTGGCGCTGTGCACACGCTTTGTCACTGACGCTGCCTGTCAGGGCTGGCCTGTTGGCGGGGTCGGCCCATTCTTTCAGTGGGGATTCACCCATGCTCGATCAACTGTCCTTGCTGTCCTTTGCCAGCGGTGGCTGGGGCCAGGCGCTGCTCGCCGGCGCCTTGGTCACCGTGTCGCTTGCCCTCGCCTGTCTGCCGATCGGCTTGCCGCTGGGTCTGGTTGTCGCCATGGCGGCGCGTTCACGCAAGCGCCTGCCACGGGCCTGGGCAACCACCTTTTCCACCGTATTCCGCGGCCTGCCCGAACTGCTCACCCTGCTCATCATCTATTACGGCTGCCAGATTGCCGCGCAAAACCTGCTGGCCGCGATGGGCTATGAAGGCGAGGTACTGATCAATACCTTTCTTGCCGCAATGATCGCCTTCAGCCTGGTGTTCGCCGCATTCTCCAGCGAAATCTGGCTGGCGGCCTTCAAGACCCTGCCCAAGGGTCAGCTGGAGGCCTGCGCTGCGCTGGGCCTGAGCAAGCGCACCGGGTTCTTCAAGGTAGTCCTGCCGCAACTGACCCGCATCGCTCTGCCTGGCTTGTCCAATAACTGGCTGTCGCTGCTCAAGGACACCTCGCTGGTATCGACCATCTCCCTTGTCGACCTGATGCGCCAGACCAACCTGGCCGTCAGCGTCACCAAGGAGCCGATGTTCTTCTATGGCGTCGCCTGCCTGGGCTACCTGCTGTTCTCGGCGCTCTCGGGGCGGGTCTTCGCCTTCATTGAACGGCGCTGCAGCCGCCACCTGCAAGGAGCACGTGCATGAGCCTGGAACAACTGATGGGCATGGTGCTCGACCCGCAGCTGCTCGAGCGCTATGGGCCACGCTTTATCGATGGCCTGCTGGTAACCGCCAAGCTGGTGGCGATTTCCTTCACGCTCGGTGCGGTACTTGGCCTGCTGCTGGCGTTGGCGCGAATGTCCAGGCAGCCACTGGTAAACCGCCTGGCTGCCGGCTACATCTACTTCTTCCGCGGCTCGCCGCTGCTGGCGCAACTGTTTCTGCTGTATTACGGCCTCGGCTCGCTGAAGAGCTTCTGGCAGGACCTGGGCATGTGGTGGTTCTTCCGCGACGCCTGGTACTGCGCCCTGCTCGCCTTCACCCTGAACACCGCGGCTTACCAGGCAGAGATCTTCCGCGGCAGTCTGCTGGCAATCGCCCCAGGGCAATACGAAGCCGCTCGGGCACTGAACCTGAAACGCTCGACCACTTTTTTCAAGGTGATCATGCCGCAGTCGTTGCTGGTGGCCATCGGCCCCTTGGGCAATGAACTGATCCTGATGATCAAGGCCAGCGCGATTGCCTCGCTGGTGACGATCTACGACCTCATGGGCGTGACCAAGCTGGCCTTTTCACGCAGCTTCGACTTTCAGATCTACCTGTGGGCAGCCGTGCTCTACCTGCTGATCGTGGAAATCGTCCGGCGCACCCTGAAACACCTGGAAGCCCGCCTGGGCCGCCACCTGAACTGACCGAAGGATACGCTCCATGTATTGCCAGACCATCGTATTGGGCGCCGGTATCGTCGGCGTCAGCACCGCGTTGCACCTGCAAGCGCGCGGCCGCCAGGTGATCCTGATCGACCGCGACACGCCGGGTAGCGGCACCAGCCATGGCAATGCCGGGCTGATCGAGCGCTCCAGCGTCATCCCCTACGCTTTTCCGCGCAGTGTCGGCGCATTGCTGCGCTATGGCCTGAACCGCCAGCCCGACGTGCGTTACAGCCTGCTGCACTTGCCCAAGGCGGCGCCGTGGCTGCTGCGCTACTGGCGCCAGTCGGCGCCCAGCCGACTGGCCGCTGCGGCGGCCGACATGCTGCCGCTGGTGCAGCGCTGCGTCGAAGAGCACGATGCGCTGATCGAAGCCGCAGGGCTGACTGCAGTGGTCCAGGCCAAGGGCTGGATCGAGGTGTATCGCGATCCGGCCCTGTTCGCCCAGGCCAAGGCTGAGGTCAAGGGCCTCGCCCGCTATGGCCTGCGCTATGAGATCCTCGAACGCGAACAACTGCAGGCCCGCGAGCAGCGCCTGGGCAACGACGTGATCGGCGGTATCCACTGGCTCGACCCGAAGACCGTCAGCAACCCTGGCGGCCTCACCCGCGGTTACGCCGCACTCTTCGTCAAGCGTGGCGGGCAGTTTATCCAGGGCGATGCGCGCAGCCTGCGTCAGGTCGACGGCCACTGGCAGGTCGACAGCCAACGCGGGCCAATCAGCGCTGACGAAGTGGTGGCCTGCCTCGGGCCGCAGTCCGCCGAGCTGTATGCGCCCCTTGGCTACCGTTTCCCGCTGGGGATCAAGCGCGGCTACCACATGCACTACGCGACCCTTGATGACGCCCAGTTGCAGCATTCGATCTGCGATACCCAGGGCGGCTACGTACTGGCGCCGATGGCGCGCGGCGTGCGCCTGACCACCGGGATCGAGTTCGCCGCCAGCGATGCGCCGGGCAACGAGATCCAGCTCAACCGCTGCGAAACCCTGGCCCGACAGCTGTTCCCGGCCCTGGGCGAACGCCTGGATGACACCCCCTGGCTCGGCCGCCGCCCGTGCATGCCGGACATGCGCCCGGTGATCGGCCCAGCCTCCCGCCACAAGGGCCTGTGGTTCAACTTTGGTCACGCCCATCACGGCCTGACCCTTGGCCCGGTCTGCGGCCGCTTGCTGGCCGAACTGGTCACCGGCGAAGCACCGTTCACCGACCCGGCACCCTACAGCGCTGCACGCTTCGACTAAACCATCCCAGCGGGAGAACAACACTATGACCGCCACGCTCAGCCTCGCCAGCATCATCCCTGAACCCGACCCGCGCCCGGTGCTGATCCGCATCGAGGGCCTGAACAAGCACTACGGTGCCTTCCATGTATTGCGCGATATCGACCTGCAGGTGCGCGAAGGTGAACGGATCGTGCTCTGCGGCCCCTCCGGGTCGGGCAAGTCGACCTTGATCCGCTGCATCAATCGTCTGGAAGTCGCCGAACAGGGTACGGTCAAGGTGGCTGGGGTCGACTTGGCCAGCAATCAGCGCCAAGCGGCGCAGATCCGCAGTGAGATCGGCATGGTATTCCAGCACTTCAACCTGTTCCCGCACATGAGCGTGCTCGACAACTGCCTGCTCGCGCCCACCAGCGTGCGCGGGCTGTCGCGCAAGGATGCCGAGGAGCGGGCGCGGATGTACCTGAGCAAGGTCGGCATCGAGAGCCAGGCGCTCAAATACCCCAGCCAACTCTCCGGCGGCCAACAGCAGCGCGTGGCTATCGCCCGGGCACTGTGCATGAAGCCGCGGATCATGCTGTTCGACGAGCCCACCTCGGCGCTGGATCCGGAAATGGTCGCCGAAGTGCTGGATGTCCTGGTGAAGCTGGCAGATACCGGCATGACCATGCTCTGCGTGACCCATGAAATGGGCTTTGCCCGGCAGGTCGCGGAGCGTGTGCTGTTTCTTGAAGGTGGGCAGATCATCGAGGACAGCCCACCGCAGGTGTTCTTTGGCCAACCGCAGACGGCTCGGGCGCAGGCCTTCCTGAAGCAGATCCTGCATTGATGCAGACAGTGCTGGCCTCTTCGCGGGGCAAGCCCGCTCCTAAAGGATTTGTGAGCATCTTGCCCGGTGAACAGGCCCTTACTGTCTAAAAACGCCCGGATCATTGCGCCGCTGCAATGATCCAACTGCATCGTTAAATATATTTACCAAATCCCCTGCCAAACCCTTGCCAGCCAAGGCCCCGCCGCCCTACACCGCCCCAAAACAGGCATTTAACCGTGTGCCACTCGTTTGACATATTAAACGGCTCTGGCAAGCTATGAGTAAGCCCCGACCGGCATCGTCTCCCCTGCGAGCCGGCAGTGCTCGGAGCCCCAGGTCGCATACAAGGCCAAGGCCGTGCGCCTGCACAACAACGACAGGAAGCACCTGTCCCAAGGTGACATATGTCCAACAGCAACATTGGCAACAAGCAACCTTCCCTGCGCAAACCCGTCGTCCTGATGACCATGGGCAGTCAAGAGCGCAAAGGCCATGACTATCAGGTCATGACCCACAAATACATCACCCCCCTGGTCGACTTCGCAGACTGCATGCCAGTCCTGGTGCCCACCTGCTGTGGCACCGAAGACCTCGAGCGCTACCTCGACCTGGCTGACGGCGTCTACCTGACCGGCGCGGGCAGCAACATCGACCCGGCCCTCTACGGCCAGGACAACGAGACCCCTGGCAAGGCCCAGGACAAACAGCGCGACCTGTTCGATATCCCTCTGGTGCAACTGGCCCTCGCCCGCGGCCTGCCGATTTTCGGTATTTGCCGCGGCATGCAAGAGATCAACGTGGCGCTGGGTGGCGACATCTACCAGAAGGTCTACGCCGAGCCGGGCTTCAACGATCACCGGGAAAACCCGGAAGACCCGGTCGACGTGCAATACGCTCAGGTCCATAACGTGACGATCAAGCCGGGCAGCTGGCTGCGTGACGCGTTGGGTACCGACCAGATTCGCGTCAACTCGTTGCATGGCCAGGGCCTGCGCAACCTCGGTGAAGGCCTCGAGCCGATCGCCGTGGCCGAAGACGGCCTGGTCGAGGCAATCCACGGGCCGAGTATCTCGCCCTTCCTGTTTGCCGTGCAATGGCACCCCGAATGGCAAGCGGCGCAAAACCCGGATTCGATCAAGATGTTCAAGGCCTTTGGCGACGCCTGCCGCGCCCAGGTCCGCAAGGCCCAGGTCAGCAAACGCCATCAGGCGGCCTGACACTACGCTTCGTTAGTTTTGATCGCGGGGCGGCGCAAGGCCGCCCTCGCTTCTGCGGTCACCCTCTGCTGGTCCCAGAACACTTCCCGTAGCAACGGGTGGCGAGCTTGTGCCTGTCCCTGCGATCTTTTTTACCCCTCCCACCAAGACATACGACGACTGACTCCCTCCAGTCGTCGCCCCCCCTATTACCATCAGTTTCACGCTGGCGAAACCGGCCTCTGCGCGGGGCAAGCCCGCCCCTACAGGGGCCTTAAGAACGCCGCCACCCCTGTAGGAGCGGGCTTGCCCCGCGAAGACGTCAGCCCACCCAACACCCCCTTCAGCCCCAATCCAATAAAAAAAATGCACCAGGGGGCTAGTCATCGTACAAGTTGTACGATAACTTACCTCTCACATTGATTCTCCACCCAAAAAGCGCCATAGGATGCCAATAACAATGAATCCACTTGAACTGCAATCCATCCTCTCCCACGGCCTGCTGTCGTTCCCAGTGACCGACTTCAATGCCCAGGGCGACTTCAACCAGGCCGGCTACATCAAGCGTCTGGAATGGCTCGCACCCTATGGCGCCACTGCCCTGTTCGCTGCCGGCGGTACCGGTGAATTCTTCTCCCTGGCTGCCAGCGAATACAGCCAAGTGATCAAGACCGCAGTCGACACCTGCGAGCATTCGGTGCCAATCCTCGCTGGCGTCGGTGGTTCTACCCGCCAGGCCATCGAATACGCTCAGGAAGCCGAGCGTCTGGGTGCCAAAGGCCTGCTGCTGCTGCCGCACTACCTGACCGAAGCCAGCCAGGACGGCGTTGCCGCCCACGTTGAAGCCGTGTGCAAATCGGTCAAGATCGGCGTTGTGGTCTACAACCGTAACGTCTGCCGCCTGACCGCTCCGTTGCTCGAGCGTCTGGCCGAACGCTGCCCGAACCTGATCGGTTACAAAGATGGCCTGGGTGACATCGAACTGATGGTGTCGATCCGTCGCCGCCTGGGCGATCGCTTCAGCTACCTGGGTGGCCTGCCAACCGCCGAAGTGTATGCTGCTGCTTACAAAGCCCTGGGTGTGCCGGTCTACTCCTCGGCGGTGTTCAACTTCGTGCCGAAGACTGCGATGGACTTCTACCACGCCATCGCCCGTGAAGATCACGCCACCGTCAACAAGCTGATCGACGATTTCTTCCTGCCGTACCTGGACATCCGTAACCGCAAATCCGGCTACGCCGTGAGCATCGTCAAGGCTGGCGCCAAGATCGCCGGTTACGACGCAGGCCCAGTGCGCACGCCGCTGACCGACCTGACCGGCGAAGAGTACGAAATGCTCGCCGCCCTGATGGACAAGATGGGCCCGCAATAAGCGACCCTGCGGCCTGCCAAAGCCGCGAACCGGAGCCGGGGATACCCTGGCTCCGGTCACAACTCGTTAGCCCGCACAAAAATAATTAGTGGGAGTACCCAGCATGCAAGCGACTAAAAAAACGCATGTACGCTACCTGATCCTGTTCATGCTGTTCCTGGTGACCACGATCAACTATGCAGACCGCGCCACCATCGCCATCGCAGGCTCCAGCCTGCAGAAAGACCTAGGCATTGACGCCGTAACCCTCGGTTATATCTTCTCTGCCTTTGGATGGGCTTATGTGGCAGGTCAGATCCCTGGCGGCTGGCTGCTCGACCGATTCGGTTCCAAGAACGTCTACGCGTTCAGTATTTTCACCTGGTCACTGTTCACCCTGTTGCAAGGTTTTGTCGGTGGCATGCCTGTAGCCTGGGCAGTGGTTACCCTGTTCACCCTGCGCTTCCTGGTCGGTTTCGCCGAAGCACCTTCGTTCCCGGGCAATGCCCGCATCGTCGCGGCCTGGTTCCCGACAGCGGAACGCGGTACGGCCTCGGCGATCTTCAACTCGGCGCAATATTTCGCCACCGCGCTGTTCGCCCCGATCATGGGCTGGATCGTGTTCAGCTTCGGCTGGGAGCACGTCTTCGTCGTGATGGGCGTGCTCGGCATCGTGTTCTCCATGGTCTGGTTGAAGACCATCTACAACCCGCGTCAGCACCCTCGAATCAGCCCGGCCGAGCTTGAGCACATCGAGCAGAATGGCGGCCTGGTCGACATGGACCAGAAGCGTGGCAACGATGGCCCGAAATGGGGCTACGTCAAGCAACTGCTGACCAGCCGCATGCTCCTGGGCGTGTACCTGGGCCAGTACTGCATCAACGCCATCACCTACTTCTTCCTGACCTGGTTCCCCGTGTACCTGGTGCAGGAACGTGGGATGACCATCCTCAAGGCAGGCATCATCGCCTCGTTGCCGGCAATCTGCGGCTTCATTGGCGGCGTGCTCGGCGGGGTCCTGTCGGACTGGCTGCTGCGCCGTGGCCACTCGCTGACCTTCTCGCGCAAGCTGCCGATTGTCTGCGGTCTGATGCTGTCGACCACCATGGTCTTCTGCAACTACGTCGACGCGGAATGGATGGTGGTCGGCTTCATGACCCTGGCATTCTTCGGCAAAGGCATCGGCGCACTGGGCTGGGCCGTGGTTGCGGACACCTCGCCCAAGCAGATCGCTGGCCTTTCGGGTGGGCTGTTCAACACCTTCGGCAACATCGCCTCGATCACCACGCCAATCGTCATCGGCTACATCATCAGCGCCACCGGCTCGTTCAAATGGGCCCTGGTGTATGTCGGCGCCAATGCTCTGGTGGCGGTGTTCAGCTACCTGGTGATCGTCGGTCCGATCAAACGGATCGAGCTACGCGACGTGCCCAACGATGAACCCGCTCCGACGCCGCCTGCCAGCAACGAACTGGCAAGCGCACGCCACTGAGTGAACACGCCTGCACCTGCTGACCGAGGTGCGGGCGTTTGTACAAAGCCTGATAGAACGATAAGAAGGGCCTAATCATGCAGTTGATCGAACATTCCGACTCGCCCCGCTACGTCCGCCTGCACGATGACGACAACGTGGTCGTGGTGGTCAATGATGGTGGTTTGGGCGAAGGCGCCCGCTTTGCCGATGGCCTCACCTTGGTCGAGGGCGTCCCGCAGAGCCACAAGGTCGCCACCGGCGAGATCAAGCAAGGCGAGCCCGTGCGTCGCTACGGGCAGATCATCGGCTATGCGCTGGAAGACCTGCGTAAAGGCAGTTGGGTCCAGGAAAGCCAACTGGCCATGCCCGCCGCCCCTGAGCTGGACAGCCTGCCGCGCTGTGATGCCGTGCCAGCGCCACTTGCGCCCCTGGATGGCTTCAGTTTCGAGGGTTACCGCAACGCTGACGGCACCGTCGGCACTCGCAATATTCTCGGCATCACCACCACCGTGCAGTGCGTGACCGGCGTGCTCAACCACGCGGTCAAGCGCATTCGTGACGAGCTGCTGCCCAAATACCCCAACGTCGACGACGTGGTCGCCCTGACCCACAGCTACGGCTGCGGCGTGGCGATCAACGCCCGCGACGCCTATATCCCGATCCGCACCGTCCGCAACCTGGCCCGTAACCCAAACCTTGGCGGCGAAGCGCTGGTGATCAGCCTCGGCTGCGAGAAGCTGCAGGCCGGCCAGGTCATGCATGAAGACGATCCCTCGGTCGACCTCAGCGAACCGTGGTTGTACCGCCTGCAAGACGCCAGCCTGGGCTTTGTCGAAATGATCGAGCAGATCATGGAGCTGGCCGAAGCGCGCCTGATCAAGCTCGACCAGCGCCGCCGCGAGACGGTCCCGGCCAGCGAACTGATCCTCGGCATGCAGTGTGGCGGCAGCGACGCCTTCTCTGGGATCACGGCCAACCCGGCCTTGGGCTATGCCGCCGACCTGCTGGTGCGCGCCGGCGCCACCGTGCTGTTCTCGGAAGTCACCGAAGTGCGTGACGCCATCTACATGCTCACCTCCCGTGCCGAAACCCCGCAAGTCGCCGACGCCCTGATCCGCGAAATGGACTGGTACGACCGCTACCTGCAACAAGGCGCAGCTGATCGCAGCGCCAATACCACGCCAGGCAACAAGAAAGGCGGTCTGTCGAACATTGTCGAGAAGTCCCTCGGCTCTATCGTCAAGTCTGGCAGCGGCGCCATTCAGGGCGTGGTTGGCCCTGGCGAGCGGATCGAGCGCAAGGGCCTGATCTTCTGTGCCACACCGGCCAGCGACTTTGTCTGCGGCACGCTGCAACTGGCGGCCGGAATGAACCTGCACGTGTTCACCACGGGCCGCGGTACGCCCTATGGGCTGGCCATGGCGCCGGTGGTCAAGGTCTGCACCCGCACCGAGCTGGCGCAGCGCTGGCCCGACCTGATCGACATCGACGCCGGGCGCATTGCCACCGGCCGCGCCACTATCGAAGAGCTCGGCTGGGAGCTGTTCCACTATTACCTGGACGTGGCCAGCGGACGCAAGCAGACCTGGGCCGAGCAGCACAAGCTGCACAACGACATCACCCTGTTCAACCCGGCGCCGATTACCTGATTTACCTGAATGAAAAGTATCGACGCCTGTTCACTTACCTTTCCACAGGAGCACCCAATGCCTGAGATTCTTGGCCACAACTTCATCGCCGGTCAGCGCAGCGCCGCCGGCCCACAGCGCCTGCAGAGCCTCGATGCCACCAGCGGCGAGGCCCTGCCCTTCAGCTTTGCCCAAGCCACCGAATGTGAAGTAGACCAGGCCGCACGTGCCGCCGCTGCGGCCTTCGTCGAGTTCCGCCAGCTGTCGCCAGCGCGCCGCGCCGAGTTCCTTGACGCCATCGCTGCAGAGCTGGACGAACTGGATGACGCTTTTGTCGCCATCGTCTGCCGCGAGACCGCACTGCCTGCCGCCCGCATCCAGGGTGAGCGCGGCCGTACCAGCGGCCAGATGCGCCTGTTCGCCCAGGTTCTGCGCCGTGGCGATTTCCTCGGTGCGCGCATCGACCAGGCCTTGCCTGATCGCCAGCCGCTGCCACGCGTCGACCTGCGCCAGATGCGTATTGGTGTCGGCCCGGTCGCGGTGTTTGGTGCGAGCAACTTCCCACTGGCCTTCTCCACCGCCGGTGGCGATACCGCAGCGGCCCTGGCCGCGGGTTGCCCCGTAGTGTTCAAGGCGCACAGCGGCCACATGGCCACCGCTGACCTGGTCGGCTGTGCCATCAGCCGCGCGGCTGAACGTACCGGCATGCCCAAAGGCGTGTTCAACATGGTCTTTGGTGGTGGTGTCGGCGAATGGCTGGTCAAGCACCCGGCAATCCAGGCCGTCGGCTTTACCGGCTCGCTCAAGGGTGGCGACGCCCTGTGCCGTATGGCTGCCGAGCGCGCGCAGCCGATCCCAGTGTTCGCCGAAATGTCCAGCATCAACCCAGTGATCATCCTGCCGGGTGCGCTGGCCAAACGTGGCGAAACCATCGCCCGCGAGCTGGCCGGTTCGGTGTGCCTCGGCGCAGGCCAGTTCTGCACCAACCCTGGCCTGGTGATCGGCCTGCAATCGCCTGAGTTCAACACCCTGCTGGCCAGTGTCGGCCAAGCCCTGGACGCTCAGGCGGGCCAGACCCTGCTCAATGCCGGCGGCCTGCGTAGCTACGTCAGCGGCCTTGAGCACCTGCAGGCCCACGCGGGTATCGAGCATCTGGCAGGCCAGCCACAACAAGGCAGCCAAGCCCGTGCCCAGCTGTTCAAGGCTGATGCGCGCCTGCTGGTCGATGCCGACCCGCTGCTGCAGGAAGAAGTGTTCGGCCCAACCACTGTGGCGGTCGAAGTCAAGGACAACGAGCAACTGCGCGCTGCCCTGCTGGGCCTGCGTGGCCAGCTGACCGCAACCCTGATCGGCGAGCCGGAGGACTTCGAAGCGTTTGCCTGGCTGGTGCCGCTGCTGGAGGAGAAAGTCGGTCGGATCCTGGTCAACGGTTACCCGACCGGCGTTGAAGTGTGCGATGCCATGGTCCACGGCGGGCCGTATCCGGCCACTTCGGATGCACGCGGCACGTCGGTCGGCACCTTGGCCATCGATCGTTTCCTGCGCCCGGTGTGCTACCAGAACTACCCACAGGCGCTGCTGCCTGAGGCGCTCAAGGATGGCAACCCGCTGGGTCTGCGCCGCTTGGTCAATGGCCAGTGGAGCGACGCTTCGCTGTAAGCGTTGAGTAATGAAAAAGCCCCGCCATGTGCGGGGCTTTTTCATGTCGATGCTGAAGATATTGCGGGGTTTTCTGGCCCCTTCCGCCTTTACGGCGGGTCACTTGTTCTCTTGGAAAAAAGTAACCAAAAACCGCTTGCTCCATCATACGGCCCTTCACTGCGTCGCTCCGGTTTCCTGAAGTCGCGAATTTACGGGCGGCGTCTGGTCTGGCGTTGTTTTTGAAAGTGGCAGTTGGGGTGGATATTCGGGCCTCTTCGCGGGACAAGCCCGCTCCTACAGGAACAGCGCCGATTTTGAATTTGGCGCAATCCCTGTAGGAGCGGGCTTGTCCCGCGAAGACGCCGGTACTGCCAATGCAAATCGCAGGGCGCAGCCCTGCCAGCCACCCCACAAATCCGCTCGTAAACAAACAAAGCGAGAGCGCAGCGATTCGCCAGCCGTTGCCCTGGCTGTTGATCTTGATCTTGATCTTGATCTGGCTCTTGATCTACCAGCGACTTCAGGAGGCCGAGTGGAGGTCTTGCGCAGGGAGGTGGAGGCCATGGATGGCCGGAAAGCGCTGAGGCCCAGGATGGGCCGTACAGCGCGGTCCTCCCGGAGCAAGACCGGAGCGAGGGAACCCGTAGCGCAGCGAAGGGCCGTATGATGGAGCAAGCGGTTTTTGGTTACTTTTTTCCAAGAAAAAAAGTGACCCGCCGTAAGGGCGGAAGGGGCCCGAAAAGCCACCACATCAAATGGCTAAGCCCACAATTCCAAAGCCAGCCATGCCCAACAGATCATCGCCCCCAACAATCCATGAAGAACCATAAAAAAGCCCCGCCATGCGCGGGGCTTTTTCATGTCGATGCTGAAGACGTATGGGCTGTACCGGCAAGCCTCAGGCCCCTTGCGCTTCAGCCGCCTCATGCGCCTGGCGCAAACGCTCGCGGCTGTTGGCCAGGTGCATCCTCATCGCCATCTTCGCCCCTTCGCTGTCGCGCCGGGCAATCGCTTCATAGATCGCCTCATGCTCGTGGCTCAGTCGGCTCATGTAATGCGCCTGGTCGTCATGCGCGAGGCGCGCCGAGTTCAACCGCGTGCGCGGAATGATGCTGGTGCCCAGGTGGTTGATGATGTCAGCGAAGTAATGGTTGCCACTGGCATGGGCGATGCGCAGGTGGAACTGGAAGTCCGCCGACACCGCATCGGACGCATGCGCGACACCCTCGTTGAGCTCATCAAGGGCTGCGCGCATGCCGGCCAGTTGCTCATCGTCACGCCGCTGCGCGGCAAGTCCGGCCGACTCGATCTCCAGGGCGATACGCAACTCCAGCACCGCCAACACCTCGCGCAAGGTGACCACGGTGGCCGGGTCGATGCGAAAACCGCCTCCCGCCGGCGCATCCAGAACGAATGTGCCGATGCCATGGCGGGTTTCCACCTGGCCTGCAGCCTGCAGCCGAGAGATCGCCTCACGCACCACGGTGCGGCTGACGCCCTCTTCGGCCATGATCTGCGACTCGGTCGGCAGCTTGTCGCCGCGCTTGAGCTGACCACTGCGAATTCGTTCGGTCAGCACTGTGACCAGTTCCTGGGCCAGACTGCGCGGCTTGCGCCGGGTCTTTGCCTGTACCTGCTGCTCTGTCATTGCCTTGTGTTTCACCTTGAAAGACAAGCGTCATGATAGCGCATGCAGTTGTACGATCACATACATGCGTTGCGGTTTTTATCTGTAGCCCCGGCGAAATACCCGACCGCTAAAGTGCTGCTGTACGTGCACTTCATTTGACGGCAAATTGCTGGCCCCCAAGTGAATCAACTGAAGGCAAACTTCGTTTTCCTTCATAAGCTTAGGACAGCAGCATGCGGGTTTTTCTAGCAACCATGGCCGGCTGCCTGCTGGCCACGCTCGCCTTTGGCGCCCAGGCCCGGGCGTTGAGCAAGAACGATCGTCATGTTTGTGGCTGGGGCGCGCAGATTGCCGCAGAGGCGCAGCAGGCCAAGCTCAACGGGGTCAATCTGTATGCGACGCGCAAACGGCTGCAGGCGCGCAAGTTTGCCAAGCCTTGGATGCGCATGACCGCCTTCGGTATTACCGAGCAGACGTACAACAGTCGCTCGCGGTTGAAGCCTGCTGCGATCAAGCAGACGTATTATGAGCAGTGTGTGCAGCATGCTGTGGCGAAGCGTTAACCTTTATTTATCAATTAGTTAGATTGGATATTCAGGGCTTCGCGGGCATGCACAGCCATCTTGGGCTGTCTTGAGGGTGCTGGGGCTGCTCCGCAGCCCTTTCGCGACACAAGGCCGCTCCCACAGGGACGGTGCATGCCTCAAAGACTGCGCGATATGCCGTAGGAGTGGCCTTGCCGGGGTGCGGACCGGCCGGAAAGGGAGCGAAGGAAGTTAACGATATTTATCAGTAGGTTAAAGATCTTATCTGACCTAGTTTCTAGCATTCCTCTATCATTCGCCAAGGCGCTCCCGCCTGGAAATGTCGCTCCAGCCACTCCTTGAATACCCCCAGCGCCGCTGTATTCAACCGCGCTGACGGCCGCACGAAGTAGATCCCCGCCGCCACATCCAGCTGCCACTGCGGCAAAACCCGAACAAGCCTGCCCGTCGCCAGGTCCTCGACCATGAGCCAGTCGCCCCCGGCAATAATCCCTACACCCCGGCGCGCCGCTTCCAGCAACGCTTCATTGTCGTTGCCGCGTAATGAACCACTGACCTTGACGCTTTGCTGCCGTCCGCCCGCCGTCAAGCGCCACTCCGGAAATGAACGCAAGCCACTGAACCCCAGACAATTGTGCGTCTCCAGATCAGCTGGACATTGCGGCGCTTGATGGTTCGCCAGGTACGCTGGCGCCGCACAGAGGATGCGCAGGTGATCACAGAGCTTGTTTGCCACCAGACGGTTGTCGGCCAGCTCGCCTATGCGAATGGCGGCATCGAATCCCTCACCCACCAGATCGACAAAACGATCCGAATATTCAACCTCTAGCATGACCTGCGGATGAGCCAGGACAAAATCGGCCAACAGCCCGCTCAACCAGCGTCGGCCCATCGCTGCCGGTAGCGCCAGGCGCAGGCGCCCGCGCACCGTGGCGGCGCTTTGGGCGGCCTCCTGTTCAGCCTCCTCGATCAGCCGGCTAGCCTGGCGCAAACGTGACACCAGGCGCTCGCCTTCATCGGTGAAGCGTAACTGACGGGTAGTACGCTCGACCAGGCGGATGCCCAAGCGCTGCTCCAACGCGCCAAGCCGGCGCGACAGCACCGAAGGGTGACGCTCCAGCTGGCGACCGGCCGCCGCAAACGAGCCGTGCTCGTGCAGCGCCAGCAGGGTGGCAAGTTCGTCGGCTCGGCGACTGTCGAAAGAATCCATGGCAAGGCTCGTTGGCGGCGATCAAGGGATCAGGATCAGCGCACCCTGCGATCGCCCTTGCTCAAGGTCGGCATGGGCCGTGGCCACGTCGGCCAGCGGATAGCGCCGCCAGATGCGCGGCTGGATGATACCGCTGACGACCGCCTCTAGCACATCTGTCGCACGTTGTTGATACGCCTGAACAGTGTGCGTGTGTGCCGCGAGCGATGGCCGCGTCAAGTACAGCGAACCCTTGGTATTGAGTGTGGCCACCTCGATGGGGTCTGGTGCACCCGAGGTGGCCCCGAACGACACCAGCAGGCCGCGCGGGCGCAAGGCGTCCAGCGAAGCGTTGAATGACACCTTGCCTACGCCGTCATACACCACGTCCACACCTTTTCCGTCAGTCAGGGCCCGGACCTGCGAAGCGAGCCGCTCGGCATCGAACACCAGCACGTGCTCGCAGCCCGCCGCCGCAGCGCGCTCGACGCTGTCGGGCTTGGACACCACGCCGATCACCCTCGCCCCGAGGTGCCGGGCCCACGGCACCATCAACTGGCCGAGGGCGCCGCCAGCACCATAGATCAGCACCTGGCTACCTGGGCCTACGGGGTATGTGGTCTTCAACAGATACTGGGCGGTGATCCCTTTGAACAGTACAGCTGCCGCCTGCTCGTCACTGATCGACGGCGGCAGCTTGACCAGCCGCTCGGCAGGATACAAGCGACCGCTGGAGTATCCACCCAAGGGGCCAGTGGCATAAGCAACCCGATCTCCGACCTGCAGGTTCTCGACGCCCTCACCCACGGCGGTAATCCGCCCGGCACCCTCCAGGCCAAGGCCGCTTGGCAGGCTCAAGCCTGCGCCACTCTTGCGCTGCAGGACGTCCAGCGGGTTTACCCCTATTGCACTCTGCTCGAGCCAGACCTGGCCTGGGCCAGGCGCTTGCGGCTGCAGGGACTCCAGCCGCATCACCTCAGCGCTACCGGTGTCGGTCAGCAAGATTCGCGTGGTCATGCCTGATCTCCTGAAGGAATAAACGATGTATTCAGGCTAATCAGTGCATAGGCATTGAGCAATTAGGGCTACTGCAGATCATTTCTGCACCAGGCGCAGCAATTATGCTCCCCGTCGGACTAGCGCGAATCAGCAGCCACTCAACGCCGGTGCCCGGCGCTCACCGGCAAAGAACCACGGCCGCAGGCGCACACCGATCAGGTTGCCAGCATACGCCGCAACCAACCACAGCCAACCGTGCACGCTCCCTGAGGCGATCCCGCTGAAGTAGGCGCCGATGTTGCAGCCGTAGGCCAACCGCGAGCCATAGCCCAGCAGCAGCCCACCGATGACGGCGGCGACCAGCGAAGGCAACGGTATTTTCAGGCTCGGCGCAAAGCGCCCCGCCAGGCCTGCGGCGAGCAGCGCGCCGAGGACGATGCCGATGTCCATGACCGTGGTGATGTCCTGCCACAGTGGCGCGGCCAGGGCCTTGGCATTGGCCGGTGCCTGCCAGAACACCCAGCTGCCGACGTCCACGCCCAGCCCGCTGAGGGTTTTCGCCCCCCACAGGGCAAACGCCGAGGTGATCCCCCACGGACGCCCTGCCAGAGCCAAGGTCGCGTAGTTCAGCAGTGCCAGGGCAATCGCCCCCCAGACCAGCGGCCAAGGCCCACGCAGGAAGCGCCGCAGGCCTTGATTTTCACTGGCCACGGGCACTTCGAGCTGGCCGTATCGGCGCTTTTCCAGCACCACCGTCAGCCAGGCGATCAGGCCGAACACTGCCACGCTCACCAGCAGGGCCGGCGCCACGCCCCAGGCCTGGACGATCGAGGTTGCCGGGAACGATGGCAACGCGAACCACCAGTCGGCGTGATGCGTGGCCGTCACCGAACCGATGATGAAGAACAGTAGGGTCACCAGCATCCGCGCATTGCCGCCGCCCACAGTGAACAGCGTGCCAGACGCACAACCGCCACCCAATTGCATGCCGATACCGAAGATGAACGCCCCGAACACCACTGACACCCCGGCGGGTGCCACCAGACCGGTCACCGGGTTGCCGAACAGGCTGCCCGCCGACAGTGCCGGGAAGAACAGCAACACGGCCAGGGCCAGCATGACCATCTGTGCACGCAGGCCCGCGCCGCGCCGTTCAGTGATGAACACCCGCCAGGCCGAAGTGAAGCCGAAGGCGGCGTGATAGAGGGTAAGGCCCAGCGCCGCGCCGACGATCAGCAGCAGTACCTGCTTGAAGCCAGCGTTGAGATTGAGAAACCAAGCACCGGCCAGCAGCAGGGCCAGGGCGATAAGTGGCGCGCCCAGGCGGCGCGGTTCGGGTGTGGCGGTTGTGCAAAGGCCCATCGGAATACTCGGATATCTGTGAAACGGGCGGCGAGTATAGCGCTGAGGGGCAGACAGCGCTTGTCGCGAGCATCGTCACCGGCCAGCATCGGGTCTAAGCTGGCACACATCACCTCGACGCCGGATCCCCCATGCCCGCCCCGGAAACCACTCTTCAGCAAAGCTGGCAACACAACGCCAACGCTTGGATCACTGCCATCCGCAGCGGCGCGATCGAGAGCCGCCGCCAGGTCACTGACCAGGCGATCCTGCTGGCCATACTCGGCCGTCAACCTGATCGGGTACTGGACCTGGGATGCGGCGAGGGCTGGCTATTGCGGGCACTGGCAGACCGCGGTATCGAAACTGTCGGCGTGGATGGCGATGCCACCCTGGTAGCGGCCGCCCAGGCAGCAGGGGCGGACCCGGTGCACCTGGCCAGTTACGCGCAGGTGGTCGATGGCGACATGGATATTGGCAAGGGCTACGATCTGATCAGCGCCAATTTCGCCCTGCTCCACCAGGACATCATCCCGCTACTGGCGGCATTGCGCGGGCTGCTCGGGCCTGGCGGTGCGCTGGTGATTCAGACCCTGCACCCCTGGAGCGTTGCCAACGGCGACTACCAGGACGGCTGGCGGGAAGAAACCTTCGCCGGTTATAGCGGCCAGTGGCAGCCGATGCCTTGGTACTTCCGGACCCTGTCCAGCTGGCTCACTGCGCTGGACATGGCTGGCTTGAACCTGAGCAGCCTGCAGGAGCCACAGCATCCGCAGAGCCCGGTACCGCAGTCCTTGTTGCTGATCGCCGAAGAATCACTCAACGCACCCTGGCCGGCTGTCCGGAAGTAATCTGGGCAGTGTCTGCGGTGACCGGCGGGGTCAGCTGCAGGACGCGATTACGACCGCCCTCGGCCAGCAGGTAGCCACCCCTGCCATCGGCGACGATGGCCTGCGGCGCCTTGAGGAAGGTCAACATGGTGTGCCGCTGGCCGTCGCCGTCGATGCGCAACAGCCGCGCGCGGTGGGTCGAGTCCTCGCTGATCCACAAGCCGCGCTGGTCACACATCAGGAAGGTTGGATTACGCAGGTTGTCGACCACCACCGGGTCTTGGCCGTCATCGCTGAGCGCGCGGATCTTGCCCGCCGCTTTTTCGGTATAGAGCAGTCGCCCATCGTCGCAGCGAGTCAGGCCTTCGGTTTCGCTCAAGCCCGAGCGCAGTACGTCGAGCTGGCCGCTGCGCCAGTCATAGCGCATCAGCCGGCCATTGCCGCGACGGTCTTCGATCGCGTAGAGGTGCTCACCGTCGTTCCACAGGCCTTGCACGCTTTCGCCCTCGAACAACGGCGTGATCTGGCCGTCTCGCTGCAGGCTGACCGGTGCCCGGCCGCCCTCCTGGCTGAACACCCAACCACCCTCGGCGGCCACCATGCCATCGGGCTTGGACAGCCCCTCGACCAGCACGACCCGATCGTCTTGCGCGGTGATCTTGATAATGCTGCCGCGGCCGTCGTCCAGTTCGCGACTGACCAGCAGGCTGCCGTCAGCCAGCGGTAGCAGCGAAGCGGCCTTGGCAACAGAAGTATGCAGGACCTTGACCTGCCAGCCCTCGCCGGCCTGGACCGGATAGAAACCCTGCCAGGCGAAAAAACCCAGCGCGCTGACCACGACCGCGGCAGTCGTGCCCAACAGTATGCGTACACCACGCATGCGCAAAACCTGCACCATCCACTGACTCCTCTGAATGGTGGCGATCCTAGCAAGGGGATGTGAAAAAAATGTCGAGCGCCTTCGCTGGGCAAGTCCCCGGAGAGCACCGCTAACCCCCTTTGGGCTGCGCCGTCGCGCAGAGAACACAGTGGTGAATGCGGCAGGTGCCCTGTAGGAGCGCTGAATCAATGAGCTGACGTTAGTCGTTTAGATAAGGCCGCCCTTACCAACACAAAAGGATATAAAAAGAACAAAACAATCTAACCAAATGGAATTAAAAAATTGAAAGCAACGGGCCATCTCCTTACGCTGGATCACACATTCCCAGCCCCCCGCCCAGGAGCGATTCCCGTGTCCAACCGTGCCTTCTCCCCCCTTCGCCGCCTGCTGCTCGGCGGCCTGCTGGCCAGCGTTGCCAGTGCCCTCCTGCCGTGGTCCAACGCCATCGCCGATGACGCCAAGACCTTGCGCATCGGCTACCAGAAGTTCAACAGCGTCAACATCCTCAAGGGCAGTGGCGCCCTTGAGAAAGCCCTGGCACCACAAGGGGTAAAAGTCAGCTGGCACGAGTTCGCCGCCGGGCCGCAACTGCTCGAAGCCCTCAGCACGGGCGCCATCGACCTCGGCCATGCGGCAGACGCGCCCTCGGTGTTCGCCCAAGCTGCCGGCAAGCCGGTGGTCTACCTGGCCGCCGAGCAACCCTACCCACGCGGCATCGGCCTGGTTGTGCGCGAGCAGGATCACATCACCAGCATCCAGGACCTCAAAGGCAAGCGGGTCGCCACCGGACGCGGCTGGAATGCCCAGTACCTGCTGGCCGTGGCCCTGCAGCAAGCCGGCCTGACCTACCAGGACATCACCCCCGCCTACGTCAACAACGCTGCCGATGCCGTCGCCGCCCTGCAGTCGGGCAGCGTCCAGGCCTCGACCCTGTGGGACCCGTTCCTCGCCGCCGCCGAAGCCCAGCCAGGCCTGAAGAACCTGCGCGATGGCAGTGGCCTGACCAACAACCGCACCTTCTACTTGTCTACCGCCAGCTTCGCCGACCAGCACCGCGAGCTGCTCAAGACCTTCTTCAGCGAACTGTCGAAAGTCAGCCAGTGGGCCAACGCCAAGCCAGCCGAGGTCGCCAGCCTGCTCGCGCCGCAACTGGGGATCAACGCCAATATCCTCGAAGTGGCCAGCGAACGCCGCAACTACAACGCGGTGGCGATTACCTCGCAGATCGTCGCCGAGCAACAGAAACTGGCCGATACCTTCCAGGGCCTGGGGCTGATCCCGCACAAGCTCAGCGTGGCTGACGCGGTCTACCCAACCGCCGTGCTGCCCTGACTTACGCCCCGCGCCAAAGGATGCCTCGCATGTCGCGCCCGATCCGCTTCAACGCCTTCAGCATGAACGCCGCCAGCCACCAGTCCCCCGGTCTCTGGCGCCACCCGCGCAATACCAGCGTGGCGTTCAATCGCCTGGATTACTGGACCGACCTCGCCCGCCTGCTCGAGCGCGGCCTGTTCGATGCACTGTTCATCGCCGACGTGCTGGGCATCTATGACGTCTACCAGGGCGGGCCGCACGCCGCCCTGCGCGGCGGCGTGCAAGTGCCGGTAAATGACCCGCTGTTGCTGGTCCCGGCCATGGCCGGGGTGACCGAGCACCTGGGCTTTGGCGTGACCTTTTCACTGACCTATGAGCACCCCTACCCGTTCGCCCGACGCATGTCGACCCTCGACCACCTGACTAACGGCCGAGTCGGCTGGAACATCGTCACGGGCTACCTGGACAGCGCCGCCCGCAACCTCGGCCTGCCCCGTCAGCTCGGCCACGACCAACGCTACGACCTGGCCGATGAATACCTGCAAGTGCTGTACAAATTGTGGGAAAAAAGCTGGGAAGACGATGCGGTGGTGCTCGAACGCGATAGCGGTCGCTACATCGAGCCTTCGCGGGTACACCCGATTCGCCACGCCGGTGAACACTTCCAGGTGCCCGGCATGCACCTCTGCCAACCGTCACCGCAGCGCACCCCGGTGCTGTTCCAGGCGGGCGCTTCGGCGCGCGGCCAGGCGTTTGCCGCGCAACATGCCGAGTGCGTATTCATCAGTGGGCCATCGCCGACGGTACTGCGCCGCTATGCTGACGGCGTGCGTCAGGCCAGCGAGGCGGCCGGGCGCGGCCGTGACGAAGTGCTGATCTATGCCCAGGCCCTGTTGATCGTCGGCACCACCCGCGAGGAAGCCGAAGCGCGGTTCGCCGAGTACCGACGCTATGTCGACCTCGATGCCGCGCTGGCCCTGCTGTCTGGCTGGACCGGCATCGACTTCGCCGGGCTCGATCCGGATGCGCTGATCGAATACGTCGAAAACGATGCCGGACGCGCCGCGCTGGCAGCGTTCACCGCCGCTGACCCGACGCGCCGCTGGACGGTTCGCGAGGCCGCCGAATTCATCGGCCTCGGTGGTCGTGGCCCGGTACTGGTGGGATCGGCCAGTGACATTGCCGACCAACTGGAGACCTGGCTGGACCAGACCGGCATCGACGGTTTCAACCTGACCTATGCCGTACAACCAGACGACCTGCGCAACGTCGTCGACTTGTTGATCCCCGAGTTGCAACGCCGTGGCCGCTATCGCCAGGGCTACCAGGACGGCACGCTACGGCACAAGCTGTTCGGCCAGGGTGATCACCTGCCTGAACAGCATGCCGGGCGCCAGGTTCACATTCAGTAATCAAATAGCGGGTATTTCAACATTTAATTTGTGGATGGCCATGCACGGACCCTATCCTGTCCGTGCATCCCCTGCGGCGCACCGGCCGGTGCGGTTTCCGGCACGGGGAGAGAACAACAAGTCGAGACTGTCCATGTCGAATCATTCCTACTTCGCCCCCCACGGTGGGCACCCGGCTCAGACCGAGCTGCTGACTGACCGTGCCATGTTCACCGAAGCCTACGCCGTGATCCCCAAGGGCGTGATGCGTGACATCGTCACCAGCCACCTGCCGTTCTGGGACAAGATGCGCATGTGGGTCATCGCCCGCCCGCTGACTGGCTTTGCCGAGACCTTCTCGCAGTACATCGTTGAAGTGGCGCCCGAGGGTGGCAGCGAGCGTCCTGAGCTGGACACCAATGCCGAAGCAGTGCTGTTCATCGTCGAGGGTGAACTCGACATCACCCTGGAAGGCACCAACCACACCCTGACCCCAGGCGGCTATGCCTTTATCGCCCCCGGCGCCGTCTGGAGCCTGCGCAACCACAGCAAGTCCAACGTCACCTTCCACTGGCTGCGCAAGCACTACCAGCGGGTTGAAGGCCTGGACCTGCCGGCCTCCTTCGTCACCCACCGCGACAAGGCCCAGGTCATCGAAATGCCGGGCACCGACGGCGCCTGGAAAACCACCCGCTTCGTCGACATGGCCGACATGCGCCACGACATGCACGTCAACATCGTGACCTTCCAGCCGGGCGGCGTAATTCCGTTCGCGGAAACCCACGTCATGGAACATGGCCTGTATGTCCTGGAAGGCAAGGCGGTCTACCGCCTCAACCAGGACTGGGTCGAGGTCGAGGCCGGTGATTTCATGTGGCTGCGCGCATTCTGCCCGCAAGCCTGCTACTCCGGCGGCCCAGGCCCGTTCAGCTACCTGCTGTACAAAGACGTCAACCGCCACGTGCACCTGACCCTCAACCCCAACCGTTGAGCCCAGGCTGCTAGCTGCAAGCCCGCCTTGATGGCGGGCTTTGCGTTTCTACCGCTATCGTGTTCAAGGTGCGCAGCGAGCGCCCGAACTGCCTCTTTGTGATGCGGCGTGTTGCGGGCTTTGTTCTATGCCGGGCGCTGCAGGCTGGGCGATTCAACCTTGGACTGCCTGTAATCAAGTTGAACAACTATCCGCTAAAACTCTCAAAACCTTCATGTCCGCACCTTTTCGCAAGGAGCTGCCCATGTTCGTCCAAAAGCATCATGAGCCATGAATACTCGCTACCGCGCGCTCAGCGCTAATCTGGAACTGGACTACGTTCGGGATACCTTTCTCGGCCCGGTGGCGCACCGCGCTCAATGCCAGGTACAAGTCGCCACCATGACCCTGCGCGGTTGCCCTGCCCTGCGGCTGCACGTGTCGCCACCGATCCCGGCAAAACTTGATTGCGCCCACAGTGTGGCCTTTACCTGGGAAGGGCGAAGTTACCGTGGCGTGGTAGGTGACCACAGTAAATGCGGTGATGGCGGATTAAACCTGATACTCGAGCTGCGCTGAACAACAGATGCGCCCGGCCAGCCTTGGCTGACCGAGGCACCGGGAGGTGATCAGGCGCTTGCCTTGGCAGCGCTCACGTGATGGGCCAGGCGCTGTTCGGCGCGCAGTTGCGCAACCAGCCCTGCCAGATCACGGCAGCTGTTGAGGCTAGCGAGTGGGACATCCTTGAGGGTCACGCAATCCTTGAGGCTCTGCCCCTCACCCAGCCGAATGGTCAGGTTGGTCCCGTCAGGGCAAATCACTTCACACCGATCAGGCAGGCAGGCCTGTTCGATGATTTGCCGCATTTCCAGCATCGAAACACCAATCAACGACATGGTACGACCCTCTCTTTCCAGGATGGCCTGTTGTGTGTAATTACGCCGTTTGGGGGCTAGACGCCAATTGATAGTGCGCATGTCCTGTCGCAGGTCCATTCGCCAGGACAATCTGTGCACCAGCAATCCTCTAGCACCTTAGTGGAAGATGTCCGATGGCCGGCGACCGTTCGTTCGACTGGCTGGAGCAAACGACGGGCGGTCGAAGGTCAATGCCGGGCGGCGTCTTCGTGACCTGCCATCTGCCCAAAGCGGCCGGCATGGAAGTCATCAAACGACTCAGCGATCTCTGCCTGGCTGTTCATCACGAACGGACCATAGCCGACAATAGGCTCGTCAATTGGCTCGCCGCTGAGCAACAGCACGACGGCATCGTCGAGTGCCTCGAGCTGAACATGCTCACCCGCGCGCTCCAGCAGCACCAGGCTGGCAGGCCCGGCATCCCGTTCAGCGTTGATCCGGACATTGCCACGCAATACCACCAGCGCGGCGTTACGACCGTCGGCGATCGGCAGTTGCAACTGCCCCCCTGCCTTGAGCTGCAGGTCCCAGACGTCCATCGCGGTGAAGGTCCGCGCCGGGCCGGCGTGGCCCAGGTAGCTGCCGGCGATCACCCGCAGGCTACCGGCATCGTTTGCCAGTGCCAGCAGCGGGATGTCGCTGGCGAGGAGGGTCTGGTAACCCGCTGCGGCGCGCTTGTCGCGGGCCGGCAGGTTGACCCAGAGCTGGACCATCTCCAGTGCGCCACCGCTGCGGGCGAAGGCCGGCGAGTGAAACTCTTCATGGATGATGCCGTTGGCAGCGGTCATCCACTGCACGTCACCAGGGCCGATGAGGCCTCCGGCGCCGGTCGAGTCGCGGTGCTCCAGTTCACCCTGATAGACGATGGTCACGGTTTCGAAGCCACGGTGCGGGTGCTGGCCGACGCCGCGGCGAGCGTCGGTCGGGGTAAATTGATGAGGCCCGGCGTAGTCCAGCAGCAGAAATGGACTGATGTGCTTGGCCAGGTCGTCGTAGGTGAACAGGCTGCGCACCGGGAAGCCATCGCCTACCCAGTGAGCATTCGGGTTCTGCTGAATACCCAGGATTTTTTTCATGAGAAGTCTCCTCTCTTGACTGGGGATAACCTTACCTATGAATGCAATACTGCGGTAGATGGAGGAAATGGCATTGATCGTCCCATCAATAGAACGACAAAAGCGTCTCAAACTGAAGCGAATTGCTCAATCTCAAGGCCAAGACTTTCCCGCAAGGTGGTCCCTTCATAGGCAGTCCGGTACACCCCACGCGCCTGCAGCAATGGCACCACCTCTGCGGTGAAGCGCTTGAACTGCTCGGGGTGGCCAAGATAGATGTTGAACCCATCGAGCGCGCGCGCCTCGAACCACTCGGTCATCTTCGCCGCGACGGTTTCGGCCGAGCCGACAAATGCCCCTGGGCGCAGTTGGCGGCCGAACTCGACAGCTTGGCGCAGGCTGAAGCCTTGTTCTCGGGCCTGATCGGCAATCCGCTTGGCATTGGTGAAGAAGCTGCTGCGCGCAGCCTCCAGACTCTTCTGCGGGAACGGCGCGTCCAGTTCGTACTGGCTGAAGTCATGCCAGCCAAAGTTGCGCCCGAACTCCTTGAGTGCCAGCTCGAAGCTGTGATCGAGCTGATGATAGTGGCGCTCGATCTCGCGTGCCTGCTCATCGGTGTCACCCACGTAGATCTCGGCACCGGGCAGCACCAGCAGTTGCTCCGGGTCACGGCCAAGGCGCTCGGCGCGGGCTTTGACGTCGCGATAGAACGCCTGCCCCTGCTCGATGCTCGCGGCGTGGGTAAAGATCACGTCGGCGGTGGCTGCGCCCAACGCGCGGCCCTGCTCGGAATCACCCGCCTGGAATATCACCGGCTGGCCCTGCGGCGAGCGCTGGATGTTCAGCGGCCCCACCACCGAGAAGTGCTCACCCTTGTGCTTCAGTGCATGCAGCTTGGATGGATCGAGAAAGCGCCCGCTGGCACGGTCGCGGGGGAACGCGTCCGTTTCATAGGAGTGCCACAAACCCTGCACTACTTGCACATGCTCCTGGGCGCGGGCGTAGCGGGTGTCGTAGTCGTAGTGTTCGTCACGCCCGTAGTTGCCGGCGGTGCCGGCGTCACCACTGGTGACTACGTTCCAGCCCGCGCGCCCTTTGCTGATCAGGTCCAGCGAGGCCAGACGGCGGGCTACGTTGTAGGGCTCGTTGTACGAGGTGGTCAGGGTACCGACCAGGCCGATGTGTCGCGTGCTCACGGCCAGCGCCGAGAGCAGGGTCAGTGGTTCCAGCCGGTTGAGGTAGTGCGACGGCGAACCCGGGGTAATGAACTGGCTGTCGACAATGAACATCAGGTCGAACAGCGCTGCCTCGGCCTGCCGGGCGATGTCGATGTACCAGTCGATATTGACGCTGGCATCGGCGGGTAACTGCGGGTCAAGCCACAGGTTGTGCCGGCCCGGGCCACCGCAGCCCATGGTCAGCGCGCCCAGCTTGATCTGTCTCTTGCTCATGTGCGGCTCCTGCGGATTATTCGGTATGGGCCTGGGCGGTACGAATCACCTCAGCCTGTTGCGCCTGGGCAGCAGCAGGCAGCAGGGCCGCCGCGAACGAGGTGTCGAACAGGCTGGCGGCTGGGTATGACTTGATCAAGCCGAGCCCCGCGAAAAAGTCCACGGTCTTCTGTGCATTGGTGATCACCTGCGGGTCGAGTGCGGCGACGTCGGTGCGCGCCCGGGCAAACCAGACCCGGGCAATCTCGCTGTCGGCGCGGGTGCGCTTGGCCCAGGCGTCAGCATAAGCCTGGGTGTTGGCCGGATCGCTCAAGGTCCAGTCCCGGGCTTTCTTCAAGCGTTGGAGGAAGTCGCTGATCTGCGCGCGCTTGTCGTCCACCGACTTGGCGTTGGCGACCACGAAGCTCTGTGCCGGGATCAGCCCCTCTGCCGTGGCCAACACGCGCGCACCCTGGCGCTCCTGTTGGGTGACATAGGGTTCCCAGGTGGCGATCACGTCGACCGAACCGCCATCCAGCGCATGCGAGGCGTCCAGCGCACTGAGATAGCGCAGGTCCAGGGAGTCACGCGGGACGCCGGCTTTATCCAGGGCAGCGAACAGCAGCTGCTGGCTCCAGGAGCCCTTCCAGATCGCCGCGCGCTTGCCGCGCAGGTCTTGCAGGCTATGGATGTCGGAATCCTTGCGCGCCAGGATGGCCACGCCGCCGAGGTTCTGCCGTGTCACCGCAATCACCTTGATCGGCGCCCCCAGGGCGCCGAGAAACAACGGCGGCGCATCGCCGAGCAGGCCGATGTCGAGGCTGCCGACATTGAGCGCTTCGGCAACCGGGGAGCCTGCGGTGAACTGCTTCCACTCGAGGGTATAAGGCAGGCCTTCGAGCACGCCGGCGGCTTCCATCACGGCACGGGTGTTGAAGCTCTGGTCGCCGACCACCAGGGTTTGCGCGGCGGCGGCAAAACTCAGCGAGCTGGCCAACACGCCGGCGGCCAATTTTTTCAGATAACGCACGTTCGTCTCCAGATGCCACTTGGGGCATATCAGGCCGATCCGCGCGTGCGGTCTCGTCACTTGGGGGCTTGATTCGGATAGCTTGGCTATGCCTTTTGAATCTAAATAATCGACTTTTTATAATCTAACTTGGTTAATGATGCCCTGTGAAATTCGTTTTAGGCATAACCTCATGCCTTTGACATGCGTAGATTTCAAAACAAAAATACGTACCTGTAAATGCTTTGTTTGCATATTAGCTTATGAATATTTTGCATTTTGAGAATATTCAGCCAGTTGTTAGGGTGGTCGCAAACCGTCAGCCGAGCCTGAACCATGAGCCAACCTTTACGCCTGGAGCGCCTGCGCCACTTCATCGGCGCCCTTTCCGACCTGATCGAGCAGAACCCCGACGAGGCCACCCTGCTCGACCGCGGCCAAGGCCTGCTGGCCAGCCTGGTCGCGGTAGATGACTGGTTGCCCGAAGCGCTCGCCCAGCCAAGCCCGGATCGCTATCAGCAATACCTGCTGCATTGCGATTCTCGGCAACGTTTTTCGGTGGTCAGTTTTGTCTGGGGCCCTGGTCAGCGCACGCCCATCCACGACCATCGGGTCTGGGGCCTGATCGGCATGTTGCGCGGCGCCGAATACTCCCAGGGGTTCGCCCGCAGTGAACAGGACGGCCTGCTGCCTGCCGGGGCGCCGGTGCGCCTTGACCCTGGCCATGTCGAAGCGGTGTCGCCACGCATTGGCGATGTTCATCAGGTGCATAACGCCTTCGACGATCAAGTGTCGATCAGCATTCACGTCTATGGCGCCAATATCGGTGCGGTACATCGCGCCGTGTATGCGGTGGACGGCAGCGAAAAGGCGTTTATTTCCGGCTATTCCAATACCCTTCTGCCCAATATCTGGGACCTGTCCAAAGAGAACCCTGCCCAATGAGCACAGCCACCCTTCGCAGTTTTCACGCTATCCGCAGTGCCCTGCTCGCCCAGGAAGAACTGGCCCTGATCGATGTGCGCGAGGAAGACCCGTTCGCCCAGGAGCATCCGCTGTTTGCCGCGAACATCCCGTTGTCGAAGCTCGAACTGGAAATCTTTGCCCGGGTACCGCGGCGCGACACCCGCATCATTGTCTACGATGATGGCGAAGGCTTGGCCAGCGTCGCCGCAGAGCGCTTGCTGGCGCTGGGCTACAGCGATGTGGCCCTGCTTGAAGGTGGCCTGGCGGGGTGGCGCGAGGCCGGCGGTGAACTGTTCCGCGACGTCAATGTGCCGAGCAAGGCGTTCGGCGAGCTGGTCGAAAGCGTACGCCATACCCCCTCCCTGGCTGCCGAAGAGGTCCAGGCATTGCTTGAAGCCAAGGCCGATGTGGTGGTGCTCGATGCGCGGCGCTTCGATGAATACCAGACCATGAGCATTCCCGGCGGGATCAGTGTACCGGGAGCAGAGCTGGTGCTGCGCGTGGCAGAACTGGCGCCCAACCCATGCACTCAGGTGATCGTCAATTGCGCCGGCCGCACGCGCAGCATCATCGGCACTCAATCGCTGCTCAACGCTGGCATCGCCAACCCGGTAGCCGCCCTGCGCAACGGCACCATCGGCTGGACCCTGGCCGGTCAGCAACTGGCGCACGGTCAACAACAGCGCTTTGCCGAGGTATCCGAGAGCACCCGGAGCAATGCCGCACAGCAGGCGCGCAAGGTAGCTGACCAGGCCGGTGTGCTGCGCCTTGATCGCCAGGGCCTGAGTGCCTGGCAGGCAGAAACCGCGCGTACCACCTACCTGTTCGATGTACGTACCCCTGAGGAATACCTCGAAGGGCATCTGCCGGGCAGCCGTTCGGTCCCCGGAGGGCAACTGGTACAGGAGACGGATCACGTTGCCAGTGTGCGCGGTGCGCGGATCGTGCTGGTCGATGATGACGGCGTGCGCGCCAATATGAGCGCATCCTGGCTGGCTCAGCTGGGCTGGCAGGTGGCGGTGCTGGAGGGCGTATCGGCGGCAGATTTCAGCGAGACTGGCGAGTGGCAGGCACCGCTGCCCGCCCTGGCGCAAGTCACTGAGATCAGCGTTCAGCAGCTGCAGACCTGGCTCAAGGAGCCTGGCACGGTGGTACTGGACTTCACCGCCAGTGCCAACTACGTGAAGCGGCACATCCCCGGTGCGCATTGGGCTATTCGCGCCCAGTTACCGGCCGCGCTGGAGCATCTGCCGGTGGCCGAGCGGTATGTGCTGACCTGCGGTAGCAGCCTGCTGGCGCGCTTTGCCGCGGTCGACCTGCAGGCGCTGACGCACACGCCGGTGTATCTGCTCGAGGGCGGTACCGCGCGCTGGATTGCTGCCGACCTGCCGCTGGGAAGTGGCGAAAGCCATCTGGCCGTGCCGCGCAGCGATCGTTATCGTCGGCCTTATGAGGGTACCGACAATCCGCGTGAGGCAATGCAGGGGTATCTGGATTGGGAGTTTGGCCTGGTTGCCCAGTTGGAGCGCGATGGCACCCATGGATTCCGGGTGCTGCAAGGCTAAACCAACTGATGGCTTCTGGAGCTGCTTTGCAGCCCTTTCCGACCAGTCCGGCGCCCCGGCAAGGCCGCTCTCACGGAACTAACACTATTGATTGATTTATTGGCCCCCTGTAGGAGCGGGCTTGTCCCGCGAAACCGGCAAAGCCGGTGCCATTCACCATGGTGGCTGGACTGGCCTCTTCGCGGGACAAGCCCGCTCCTACAGGGTTCTGCTAAATCAATCAGTTAGCGTTCGTTCTGTGGGAGCGGCCTTGCGGGGCGCCGGACCGGTCGAAAAGGGCCGCAACGCGCCCCCGGAAGTAATCATTTAAATCACTGCACGACACCACACGCTACCCGCGCGCCACCACCGCCCAGTTTCTCGGGGTGGTCGCTATGGTTATCGCCACCGGCATGCACCATCAGCGCATGGCCCTTGAAATCAGACGCCTTCAGCCGGGGGGCCAGCACCGGGTAGGTCGCTTTGCCGTCAGCACCGACGTACAGCGCCGGCAAGTCGCCCCGGTGCCCACTGTCGTCATACGGACCCTTGTGGGCATTGGTCTTGTCCGGGTCCCAATGGCCGCCGGCAGCACCTGCCGGTACCGCCTTGCCGTTTTCCGTTGCGGGAGCGCAAGACGGGTTCTGGTGCAGGTGGAAGCCATGCACGCCTGCCGGCAAGTCCTTGAGATCAGGCGTCAGCAACGTGCCGTACTTGTTCTGCTCGATGCTCACCGTGCCGATGGACTTGCCTGGGCCATCCGGCCCCGCCAAGGTCAACTCCACCGTCTGGGCCGCCTGGGCAAGGCCAGCGCTGGCCATCAGGGCCGTCAGTAGCAGTGCTTTCATGTGTCATCTCCTTCGGGGGAAGTTTGGTGTCATGCCGTTGCACAGCCATTCGCCTGGAACAACTGGCACTACAGATAGGACTGCCAAGGTTGCCAGCGATTCCATCCAGCCACAGTCAGAAACATTCGCGTTACAAGTAGGACATTTGCCTCAGAAGCCCACGGTCGCCGACACCAGCCACGTTCTAGGGGTGGACAGGGTCAAGCCAGTCGCTGTGCCCTCAGGCACATTCGCCGATGCCCAATACGCCTTGTCCAACACGTTCTCGACGCTGGCGCGCAAGGTGACGTCCTTGCCGGCCAGCTTTAGCGCGTAGCGCGCGCCCAGGTCGTAGCGCTGCCAGGCATCAGCTTTTTGCTGGTTGGCTGCATCCAGGTACTGGCTACCGGTATGAATGACCCGAGCACTGAGGGTAAGGCCGGCCACCGCAGGCAGGTCCCACTCCATGCCAAGGTTGGCATTGACGATCGGTGCGCCAATCGCCCGGTTACCGTCAAAGCGACCATCGGCGGTCCGGGTCTGCTCGGCGTCGAGCAGCATCGCCCCACCCAGTACCCGCACCCCTTCGAGCGGCTCGCCAAACAGGTTCAGCTCCACGCCCTGGTTGCGCTGCTCGCCGTCGGCGCGCAAGTTGTTCTGCGCGTCGGTGTAGTACGACGGCTTGTTGATGCGGAACACGCTCAGCGTTGCGCTGAAGGTGCCCAGGTCGTATTTGGCACCCAACTCCAGCTGCTTGCTGCGATACGGCGCGAACACCTTGTTGGCGTTGGCGGCGGTTTCCGGCGCCACCTGGCCCTGGGTCAGGCCTTCCATGTAATTGAGATACAACGACAGCTGCTCGCTGGTCCGCCAGACCAGGCCCAGCGCCGGCGAAGTGGCACGCTCGTCATAGACCTGATCTGCTTCGCCCGGCGCCGAACTGTCGACTTCGACCCGCTGCAGACGGGCGCCCAGTGTCAGCAACACGCTGTCATCGGCAAAACTCAACGTGTCGGCCACGGCCAGGCTGGAAAGCACACTCTCGGTGTGGGTCGGGTTGTCGGGTTGGCCAGCGGCGGCAGGTTGCGCCAGGGTAACCGGGTCGTAGAGGTTGCTGATGCCGCTGGCGTAGCGGGCGCCACTGTTGTCGAAGGTCATGTCGAAGCGGTTGAGGCTGACATTGAGGGTATGCCCGACGGCGCCGGTGTTGAACCAACTGCGCGCACCGACAGTAGCGGTCCGCACCTCTTCTTCACGCTGAAACGCGCGTGGGCTGACAGTGAAGCGTCCGCTGTCGTTGGCCACCACCACGGCATGCCGGAGGAAGTCATAGTCGCCCTTGCGCGCGCCGACAGCGCCATAGACCATCCAGTTATCGCTCAGGTCGTACTCGCCACGCAGGGCGCCGAAGGTGTCCTTGGCCCGGGAGTAGGTCCAGGGCTGGGCGAAATTCTCATGCACATCCTTGGCGTTTGGCACTTCTACCCCGGCAGCCAGGCCGACCCGCTCCATCGGCGCATCGACATCCCGCGTCTGATGGCCGACGTCCAGCGACAGCCGCGTGCGCTCGCCACGCAGGTCCAGGCCAAGCACCGCGGCCTCGCGCTCGACGCTCTGGTGGTCCCACTCGGTATCGCCGGACTGGCGCACGCCATTGAAGCGCAGGCCAAAGCGCTGCTCGGCCCCAAACCGCCGGCCGATGTCGACATGGCCGCCGCCCTGCCCGGCCGAGGCATACAGCGCGGTGAACTCGGTGATCGGCGTGTCGCCAGCGCGCTTGGGCTCGATGTTCACCCCGCCGCCGACGCTGCCGTTGGGTGCCAGGCCGCCCAGCAAGGCGCCGGGGCCCTTGAGAATGTCCACCCGTTCGACCATCTCCATATCAATCGAATAGGTGGGCAGCACGCCATACAAACCACCGTAGGCGACATCGCTGTTGTACAGGCTCAAGCCGCGTACCGAGAACTGCTCGAAGCGCCCGCCAGCGGGGTTGGTGCTGCGCACCGAGGGGTCGTTGGCGACCGCATCGGCCAATGTCCTGGCCTGCTGCTCCTGCAACACTTCGCTGGTGTAGGAGGTCATGTTGAACGGTGTTTCCATGTAGTCGCGCTCGCCGAGCATGCCCAACTTGCCCCGCCGCGAGACCTGGCCGCCGGCATACGCATCAGTGCCCGTGGTCACCCCTTGGCCATTGATGGTGGTAGTCGGCAGCAGCTGCGCCGCGTCATCCGCTGGTGCCTGGCGCACCAGGGTATAGCTTGCGTTGCCGGCAGGCAGCAGCACCAGCCCAGAACCTCGCAGCAGCGTGTTGAAACCCTCCTCCACGGCAAACTCGCCGCTCAGTCCGGCACTGCTGCGCCCGGCCACCAGTTGCGGGTCCACCGAGAGGCTGACGCCTGCCTCACCGGCAAAACGGGTCAGGGCTGAGCTCAGGCTCCCAGCCGGGACCTGATAACTGCGCCGCGACGTCTCTTCAGCCCAGGCTGCGCCGGGCAGCCCCAAGGCCAGCACGAGACCCGCGCGCAGCAGTTGCACAGTGAGGGGGCGAAGCAAGGGGTTGGGCGACATCCGAAGCACTCTTGTTTTGGGTAGGAATGCATCTGATGACAAGCGAGGCTGATAAAGGGGACAGCCCTCAGGCAAGTTTTTTTCGCGGCGCCAGCGTGACCCAGTAGCGTGTCCGGTAATGCACCTCTACGGGCAGGCTGGCGGCCAGCAACGCGAGGATCCGCTCGCTGTCGTCAAGCTGGAAGGTGCCGGTCACTGCCAGCCGTTCCAGCATGGGGTCCCAGCGCAGCAAACCCGGCCGATAACGGTCAAGCTCGCGCAGGAAGTCGCCGAGCGGTTGGTTGTCGACGATCAGCAGGCCTTGGCGCCAGCCCGGCTGCTGCGCGTCGAAAGCGTGCAGCGCACCGGCGCCAGTGCCCGAGAGCATCACTTGCTGGCCTGCCTGCAGGCGCAGGTGGGCACCGCGCACAGGTTGCAGGCTGACCTCACCTGCCGTTACCGAGACCAGACACCCCTGCGCTTGCAGGCGAACACAGAAACTTGCCCCCAGCGCCAGCACCCGGCCTTGGGGAACATTCACCAGCAGCGGGCCGCTGCTGTCGACTGCGATCTCCCCGCGCAGCAGTTGGACCTGCTGGCGACCGTCGGCTACCGCGAGGTCTACCGCACTGGCGGTATTGAGCTGCAGCCGACTGCCATCCGCCAACTGCACAGTACGGCGCTCGCCAGTGGCGGTAGCCAGGTCGGCGCTCCAGCGCTGGATTGGCAACTGCTGATAGCCAACCCAGGCCAACGGTGCCAGTGCGCCGAGCGCCAAGGCTTGCCCGAGCAGCTTGCGCCGCTGCGGATCAGGCCGGTCCAGGCAGGCCACGGCGAGTGGCGCGGGGATGGCGCTGAAGCGCTGGCGCAGTGCTTCGGCCTTCTGCCAGAGTGCTTCGTGCGCGCTGCTGCGAGCACGCCAATTAGCTAGCCCCGCGGCGCGCTCGGCGTCCAGCTCACCAGCATCCTGCAAGGCCAGCCACTGTGCAGCCTCACGCGCGAGCTGACGCGCCTGGGCATCGATCTGGGCGCTCACAGTTCCACCAGCAGGCAATGTTCGTAGGCCTTGGCCATGTAGCGTTTGACCGTGCGCTCGCAAACGGCCAGGCGCGTGCCGATGGTGGCGTAGTCAATACCCTCCAGCTGCGACCAGAGAAACGC
Organism: Pseudomonas sp. BP8; assembly: GCF_017875955.1. Taxonomy (GTDB): domain Bacteria; phylum Pseudomonadota; class Gammaproteobacteria; order Pseudomonadales; family Pseudomonadaceae; genus Aquipseudomonas. The sequence continues at coordinate 3,963,713 of NZ_JAGINK010000001.1, forward strand.
CTGGCGCACCGGCCGCGGCAGGCCGTCGAGCAGTTCATCCAACGCATGCAGGGTTTCCAGCAGCAACCAGCGCTGCTCAGGTGATGGCATCACCGTTTCTGGCAGGTTGGCCAGGGCCTCCAGGTAGGCGCGCTCGAGGCTGCGCCGCTTGTAGTGATTGACCAGCAGGCGTTTGCCTACCGTCAGTAGGTAAGCGCGCGGTTCGCGCAGGCTCGGCAAGGCGTGCGCCTGCTGCGCAGCGAGCACCCGGACGAAAGTGTCCTGGGCCAGGTCGGCCGCCGCCCAGCGGTCGCCCAGGCGCCGCTGCAGCCAGCTTTCCAGCCAGCTGCGATGGTCACGGTAGAGTGAACTGATAGAGGTTTGAGGTGCCGCGGCGGAGTCAGGCATTCGAGGGCACGCTGGGGCTTGGCTACTTGAATGCGAGTGATTCTAATTGCTTCTTGCGCCAGCGCCAATAGCTGGCGATTTTCAGAATGCCGGGAATGCTGCGCGCGCTTCTCCGACCGGTTCGCCTCGACAAGACCGCTCTCACAGAATGCACGCTAACTCATTGATTAGCGGGCCCCTGTAGGAGCGGGCTTGCCCCGCGAAACCGGCAGAGCCGGTGCCATACACCACGGTGGCTGGACCGAACTCTTCGCGGGGCAAGTCGGATCACCGCACCGGTTAGAATGGGCGGCAAAGCAGCCCGGCTATCAGATTTCAGCCACGCACCCCGAGCATTCCGCGCTCGACAATAAAGTCGATCACCGCCTGCAGGCCATCGCCCTTCTTCAGGTTGCTGAAGGTCCACGGCCGCTCCGGCCGCATACGCTGGGTATCACGCTCCATCACCTCCAGCGACGCGCCAACGTAGGGCGCCAGGTCGGTCTTGTTGATGACCAGGAAGTCCGACTTGGTAATGCCCGGGCCACCCTTGCGCGGGATCTTCTCGCCCTCGGCGACGTCGATCACGTAGATGGTCAAGTCGGCCAGTTCCGGGCTGAACGTTGCGCTGAGGTTGTCGCCGCCGCTCTCGACGAAAATCACTTCGAGGTTGCCAAACTTGCGCGCCAGGCCTTCGACCGCCGCCAGGTTCATCGAGGCGTCCTCGCGGATCGCCGTGTGCGGGCAACCGCCGGTTTCGACGCCGACGATACGATCCGGCTCTAGGGCGCCCGCCTCGGTCAGGATGCGCTGGTCTTCCTTGGTATAGATGTCGTTGGTGACCACGGCGATCTGGTAGTGATCACGCATGGCCTTGCACAGCGCTTCGAGCAGCGCGGTCTTGCCGGAGCCGACCGGGCCGCCGACACCGACGCGCAGGGGTTGCTGATAACTTTGCATGTTGGCAGTCCTCAAGAACGGAACAATCGGGTGTATTGGGTTTCGTGACGCGACGAGGCAATCGCCAGCAGCGGCAGGCCGCCACCCAGTTGCTCGTCGTGCAGATTCAAGGCGTGATCAAGTACCGCTGGCAGCGCCTCGCCGAGGTCGCGCAGCACTGTCTGCGCCGCCTGCTGGCCGAACGGCACCAGCTTGACCCCAGCCATCACCGCGCCCTCCAGCCAGGCAAAGCCAAGGCCCAGGGCAAGCTGGCGCAACGGGATCGACCAGTGCGCGCCAAGCCAGGCCATGCCGCCCAGTTGGCTGAGTTCAAGCGTTGGCCGCCAGGCTGGGTCCTGCCCCAGTTGCCAGCCGTCGAGCAGGCGCGCCAGGGCATATCCGCGCTGGCGCTCTTCAAGGCGCAACTCGGCGGTTTCACGGTTGGCCAGGAGAAACTCGCTCCAGTGCTTGAATGCCTCGGCGTCGTTGGCCTGGCAGGCGCGGTACAAGCGCGCCAGTACCGGCCAGTCGAGATAACCAAGGGTGTCGTGCAGTTGTTCGCGCTGCCAGTCACAGAAGCTCGCGGTGGTGGTCACCCAGCCCGCTTCGACCGCCCACTCCAGGCCTTGCGAATAGGTAAAGCCACCGACCGGCAAGCCCGGGCTTGCCAGTTGCAGCAGGCGCAGCAGCGCCAGGTCGCTGTTCATCAACCGGCCAGCACGACAGCAGCGCCGGCCAGCAGGCCGCCACCGAAGGCTTTTTGCAGGCCACTGTGGCGACGCAGCAGGCAGCCCATGGCAAAGCCGGCCGCCAGCAGCACAGCGCTGACGGTGACAAAGCCGGCGCTGAACAGCCAGAACGCACTCGGCGTGGCTTCTACGCCGTGGGCCCAACCATGGAACAGGGCAAACAGCGGCATGGCCAGCGCCAGCAGTGCCTGACGGCCAGGCACCAGCAACGCGCCTGCGGCCACCAGCAGAGAGGCGATGATCATTGTCTCCATGCCGATTACTCCCCCCAGCAGATGGCCAAGCACAGCGCCGCCGAACATCGCCGCCAAGGTTGCCAACGGCAAGGCCAGGCTGCGTCCGGTCAGGGCTGCCAGCACGCCGGTACCGAGCAGCATCAGCAGGTGATCGAGGCCGGTCAGTGGGTGCAGGAGGCCGTCGTGCAGCGGGTTGGCATCGTGGCCGGGGTGAGCGAAGGCCGGCAGCGCGACCAGCAACAGCGCCAGGGCAAGGGTCTTTTTCATCAATGCTTCCTCAGGAATGGGCGGGCAAACGTACGAACGGATGATCGTTGCCATGGCTATGGCTGTGGCTATGCGGCGCGCTCTGGTAGGCGCCCGCCTCCGGTTCGAACGGCGCCTGCTCGGCGTCCACACTCAGGCCAAGGCCGCGTAGCATGTCGTCCAGCACGTAGTCGTGCTGGTAGCGCAGCAGGCCCGTCTCGATTTGCAGCGGCACATGGCGGTTGCCCAGGTGGTAGGCCGCCCGGGCCAGCAGTAACGGGTCGGCGCAACGCACGGTGGACACTGCCTCAGGCGCGGCCAGCACGCGTATCAACTGCGTGCCCTGGGCGTCCGCGAGCAGTTCGCCGCCACGCAACAGGTGACCACGTTCGAGCATCAAGCCGGCATCGCGGCCATCGTCGAGGGTCACCCGCAGGCGGCTCTTGATGCGGCTGTCGACATTCAGGGTGACAGTACCGGTAACAGCGCCATTGACGCTGTCGGCTTCGCTGATGCGGCGGGTCAGGACAATCATGCTTGCTCCTTCAGAACAGGAAATAACGCTGGGCCAATGGCAGTTCGCTGGCCGGTTCGCACACCAGCAACTCGCCGTCGGCGCGCACCTGATAGGTTTGCGCGTCGACTTCGATCTGCGGCTGCAGGGAGTTGTGGACCATGTCGGCCTTGCGTACCCGACGACAGCCATGAGCGACGCCGATCAGGCTGCGCAGGTTGAGCTCCTCGGCCAGGCCACGGTCCATTGCGGCCTGTGAGAGGAAGGTCATGCGCGTGGCATGCCGGGCTGCACCGAGCGCGCCGAACATTGGCCGGTAGTGCACAGGCTGGGGCGTTGGGATCGAACCATTGATATCGCCCATGGGTGCGGTGACGATCATCCCGCCCTTGATCACCAGTGCCGGCTTGACGGCAAAGAACGCCGGCGCCCAGAGCACCAGGTCAGCCAGTTTGCCGACTTCGATCGACCCCACTTCGTGGGCGATGCCGTGGGTCAGCGCCGGGTTGAGGGTGTACTTGGCGATGTAGCGCTTGACCCGGAAGTTGTCGCTGTAATCGCTGTCGGGCGACAGCGGGCCGCGGCGCAGCTTCATCTGATGCGCCACCTGCCAGGTGCGCAGCACCACTTCACCGACCCGGCCCATGGCTTGCGAGTCGGAAGAGGTCATGGCGAACGCGCCCATGTCGTGAAGAATGTCCTCGGCGGCAATCGTCTCGCGGCGAATGCGCGATTCGGCAAAGGCGACGTCCTCGGCAATGCTCGGGTCGAGGTGGTGGCAGACCATCAGCATGTCGAGGTGCTCGTCGACGGTGTTGATGGTGTACGGCAGGGTCGGGTTGGTCGAAGACGGCAACACGTTGGCCTGTCCCGCCGCGCGAATGATGTCCGGCGCATGGCCGCCACCGGCACCTTCGGTGTGGAAGGTATGGATGGTGCGATCACCAATCGCCGCCAGGGTGTCCTCGATGCAGCCCGACTCGTTGAGGGTGTCGGTATGGATGGCCACCTGGATGTCCATTTCTTCGGCCACCCCCAGGCAGCAGTCGATCGCCGCCGGGGTCGAGCCCCAATCCTCGTGCAGCTTGAGGCCGACGGCGCCCGCAGCGATCTGCTCGCGCAGCGCTTCAGGGCGTGAGGCATTGCCCTTGCCCAGCAGGCCGATGTTGATCGGCAGGCTGTCGGCGGCCTGGAGCATTCGCGCCAGGTACCACGGGCCTGGTGTGCAGGTAGTGGCATTGGTGCCGGTGGCCGGCCCGGTGCCGCCACCGATGAAGGTAGTGACGCCGCTGGTGAGGGCCTCTTCGACCTGCTGCGGGCAGATGAAGTGGATGTGCGAGTCGATGCCACCGGCGGTGACGATCTTGCCTTCGGCGGCGATCACCTCAGTGCCCGGCCCGACCGGCACGGTCACGCCTGGCTGGACATCGGGGTTGCCGGCCTTGCCAATCGCGGCAATACGACCATGCTTGACGCCGATGTCGGCCTTGACGATACCCCAGTGGTCAATGATCAAGGCGTTGGTCAGGACCAGGTCCATGGCCTCGGCCGAGAGCATCTGGCCTTGGCCCATGCCATCGCGGATCACCTTGCCGCCGCCAAACTTGACCTCTTCACCGTAAATGGTGAAGTCCTTTTCCACCTCTACCCACAGCGCGGTGTCGGCCAGTCGGACACGGTCGCCAACGGTCGGGCCAAACATGTCGGCGTAGGCCCGGCGGGAAATACGGCTCATAGCATCGCCTCCAGCGGTCCCATCACCTTGCCCTGGAAGCCATAGACCTCGCGTTTGCCGGCATACGCCACCAAGTGCACGGTGCGCGCCTGGCCCGGCTCGAAACGCACGGCGGTGCCGGCGGGGATGTCCAGGCGAAAGCCGAGGGTCGGCTGGCGGTCGAACACCAAGGCGTCATTGACTTCGTAGAAGTGATAGTGCGACCCGACCTGCACCGGCCGGTCGCCATGATTAGCCACGCTGACGCTGACGGTGGCGCGGCCCACATTGAGCTCGATATCGCCGGCGGCGACCTGGATTTCTCCGGGAATCATGCGCATCTCCTCAGACGATAGGGTCATGGACGGTCACCAACTTGGTGCCATCGGGAAAGGTCGCTTCGACCTGGATGTCATGAATCATCTCGGGGACGCCCGCCATCACCTGCTCGCGGCTGAGCATTTCGCGGCCCAGGCTCATCAGCTCGGCCACGCTGCGACCGTCGCGGGCGCCCTCCATCACTGCAGCGCTGATCAACGCCACCGCTTCCGGGTAATTGAGCTTGAGGCCACGGCCCAGGCGGCGCTCGGCCAGCAGCGCGGCAGTGAACAGCAGCAGTTTGTCTTTCTCTCTCGGGGTCAGCTCCACGGCGTCTCTCTCAGGTGGCCCAGATGCGCGGCGGGCATGGCGTCAGGCCGAGAACGGCCGGACGCAGCACATGCCAGAGGCGCTGCAGGGTATGTTGCAGATGTTGGTTGTCATGATCGAGCAGGCGGATCACCAGCAGTTGGCCTAGCAAAGTGGCCCCAGCAGGGTTGCCCAATTCGTCCAGCAGGCCCCGCACCTGTTCGAGCAGGGCTTGGTCGGCCGGCGCGGCGCAAAATGTCGCCACCAAGGGATGGCCGCCCAGTTTCGCCAGCTGACCGCCCTCGATACGCAGGCGCTCGTGCAGGCCGGGGTCGCCTGGCAGCTCGATTCGCAGGCGGCTGTCGAGGGCACCTTGGCTGAAGCGCTCGTTCATCACCGGGCGGCCCAGGCACAGCGTCTCCCAGGCCAGCAGGCGCGCCCCTGGCTCAAGGCTGAAACGGCTATCCAGGCTGGCCCGCGCGCCGGAGAAGACGATGCTGTCCTGCGGCAGCCATTCCAGCGTGCTGCCGGCCTGGAGGTGAAAACGTTGCTGCAGGCGCGCAGTCGGGCCGATGCTGCGGTAGAACTTGCTGGCGCCCGGCATGGTCAGCAAGGCGTGACTGCCCGGCTCCAGATGAATGTCCAGTTCCAGTCGGTCGCCCGCGACGATGCCACCGGGAGGATGCAGGACGTAGACATGGCATGGCGCTCCTTCCGGATAAAACGGTCGCTGCACCAAAAGAGGTCCAAAATGCCGGCGCGCACCAAGGCGGGTCACGCCATCACGCTGGACGAAGCGCAGTTGCAGGTGAGCGCTCCACCCCGCGTCGTCGTCCTGATAGTGCAGCTGTTGCGCCAAAGACATCCTGAAGCCCCTGAAATCCGTGGCCTTACGGCCGCCTGGTGGAGCGGCCGCCGGCAGTGCGTGCGGGAGGCCTGACCACTTGATCAATATTTGCTGATTGGATATTGCAGGTTGCGGGCCAACTGGACAGGTGAATGAAGATGAAACCGCTCTGGCAAGGGGCACAGGCGTGCGCGACGCACAATCGAGGGGCGGCTATCGGCCCCGTTTCAGTGCTTGTTGGGCAATCCAGAACGCTGAGGACAAATGCGTTAAAGTGCGGCTACGTTCATTTATCTGTGTAAGGAAGCCTCATGCCACTCGCCCCCGCCACCTTGAGCAAGCGCGACATCGCCCGCCTGGAGCGTGAATTGGTGGTGTGCCTGACCGACGCCTGCGAAACCGCCAAGGGCGAAATCAGCGGTTTCGTCTGGTTGACCCACCGGCTTGAGCCTGACGACTTCCCCGCCAGCCTGAGGATCACCTGGGTGTTTCAAGGCGAGGCGGACAAGAACGCTGCACTGGCCGCCAGCGCCAAGGCACGCATGCTCGACCTCACGGCACAGGCGCTCGATCAGGCCGGCATACGCCTGGACCATGTCGCTTGGCATGTGCGCTTCGACAGTGAAGAGGCCTGCAACCGCAGCCACGCTGGCGATTGGGGCAAACGCCTGCTACGGCGCTGAGCCGAGCGGTGCTTTACCCGCGCGCCGGCATCCACTACCCTGCCACTTCCCCTTCACGAGGTATTCGTCCAATGCGCCATTAATGCCGCCGTCACCTCGACGGCCAGCCTTCAGCCCCCTGCTTCAGCCTGGGGATGTCGCGGCATGAGTGGAGTTATGCATGACGAATACGTCGATCCTGACGCTGGACAGCGTCACCCTGGTCTTGCCCAATGGCCGCCCCCTGTTTACCGATCTCAATGAATCCTTCGACCAGCGCCGTACCGGCCTGGTCGGGCGCAATGGCGTGGGCAAGAGCTTGCTCGGGCAGATCCTCGCCGGCATGCGCGAGCCGAGCAGCGGGCGTTGCCTGCGCCATGGCCGGGTGCACCACCTGCAGCAGCAACTGATCACGCCCGGCATCCGTGTGGCCGACCTGGCTCAGGTGGGCGGTGTGTTGGCAGCGCTGCAGCGCATCGAAGCGGGCAGTGTCGATCCCGCGGACTTCGAAACGGTGGGCGAGCGGTGGGATATCCGCGAGCAACTACACGCACAATTTGCCCGCTGCGGCCTGGCAGCAATCGACCTGCAACGCGAGGCCGCCTGCCTCAGCGGTGGCCAGGCGATGCGCGTGGCGCTGGCCGGGGCACTGATCAGCCAAGCCGACTACCTGGTTCTCGACGAGCCCAGCAACCATCTCGACCACCAGGCCAGGCGGCAACTGCTGGCGATGCTCGAGGGGTGGCACAAAGGCCTGCTGGTGATCAGCCATGATCGCGCGCTACTCGAACAAATGCAGCGGATTGTCGAGTTGAGCCCGCAAGGTTTGCGCAGCTATGGCGGCAACCATGCTTTTTATGCAGCGCACAAGGCTGAGCAACAGCGCTGTGCGCAACAGGAAGTAGCTCGCTTGAAGCACCAGCGTCAGCTGCAAGCCCGAGACCTGCAACGCCAGCGCGAAAGCCTGGAGCGCCATCAAGCCCGGGCCGGGCGCCATGCCAAGCAGGCTAACCAGGCAAAGGTCCTGCTTGACCGCCAGCAGCAACGCAGCGAGGCGACCGCAGGCAAACAGCGCCATGATCAGCGGGTAGCTCAAGCACACTTGAGCGAGCAACTGCGCCTGGCTGCCAGGCAAGTCGGGCGCGACCAGCCGATCATTCTGCAGGTGCCCACGGCACACCGGCATCCGGGCCGGGAAGTATTGGCGGTGCACGACCTGCAGTTACCCAGAGGCCAGTCAGGCCCACTCAACCTGCGCCTGTGCAGCGGCGAGAGGGTGGCCGTGACCGGCGCCAATGGTTCAGGCAAGTCCACCCTGCTGCAGGTCCTGCACGGCACGCTGCAGCCGGCGTCAGGCAGCGTGCGCCTGACCGGCGAAAGCGTGTTGCTCGACCAGCATTGCAGTGTGCTCGCCGCCGACCACAGCACGCTTGATCATCTGCGCCGGGCCAACCCGGGGCTCGATCAGGCTGAGCTGCGTACCCGCCTTGCCCAGCTAGGCCTGGACGCCAGCCGCATTGATTTGCCCAGCGCCCTGCTCAGCGGTGGAGAACGGCTCAAGGCGGCGCTGGCAGCCGTGCTGTATGGCGAGCGGGCAGTGGACCTGCTGTTGCTGGATGAGCCCAGCAATCATCTGGACTTACCGTCCCTCGAGGCTTTGGAGTTCATGCTGGGGGCGTTTCGCGGGGGGCTGGTGGTGGTTTCCCATGATCTGGTGTTTCTTCATCGGTTGCAGCTCAACGGTTATCTGCAGCTGGGTTAGAGCGTCGGCCTTTGTCATGTCTGTGCGGGCCCCTTCGCGGGTCAAGCCCGCTCCTACAGGATTTCTGCGGGGCTGACAGCGCGGCGCGGTAAATGCCCGTAAATATGGCGCTTACCCTGTAGGAGCGGGCTTGCCCCGCGAACACCGGCGCAGCCGGTGCCATACACCGCGGCGCCTGCTTCGCGCTAGACCAAGAGGCGGAATCTATGACTGGGCGTTTCCGATCCGCCACGGATGTATTATCGTGGCGAGGTGCGCAAATAACAGCAGCCTGAGCGATCAGGCATCTGCAAGACAAAGAGGGTGTCATGAGTAACGAGATTAACTGGGACAAGCTTGGCTTCGACTACATCAAGACTGACAAGCGCTATCTGTCCGTGTTTCGCGATGGCGCGTGGGACAACGGCACCCTGACCGAAGACAACGTATTGCACATCAGCGAGGGCTCGACTGCCCTGCACTATGGTCAGCAATGCTTCGAAGGCATGAAGGCCTACCGCTGCAAGGACGGCACCATCAATCTGTTCCGTCCAGACCAGAATGCCCTGCGCATGCAGCGCAGCTGCGACCGCCTGCTGATGCCGCGCGTACCAACCGAACAGTTCATCGAAGCCTGCAAGCAGGTGGTCAAGGCCAACGAGCGCTTTGTCCCGCCGCACGGCAAGGGTGCGCTGTACCTGCGCCCGTTCGTGATTGGCGTCGGTGACAACATCGGCGTGCGCACCGCACCAGAATTTATCTTCTCGGTCTTCGCCATCCCGGTCGGCTCCTACTTCAAAGGCGGCATGACCCCGCACAAGTTCCTCATCTCCGACTACGACCGCGCCGCCCCGCAGGGCACTGGCGCAGCCAAGGTCGGTGGTAACTACGCGGCCAGCCTGCAACCGGGTTACGAAGCCAAGAAAGCCGGCTTTGCCGACTGTATCTACCTCGATCCGCTGACCCACAAGAAAATCGAGGAAGTCGGTTCGGCCAACTTCTTCGGTATCACCGCCAACAACGAGTTCGTCACGCCGAAATCGGCCTCGGTGCTGCCGGGTATCACCCGCCTGTCGCTGATGGAACTGGCCGAGTCACGCCTGGGCCTGAAGGTTATCGAAGGCGACGTCGAGATCGACAACCTCGCGCGTTTCGTTGAAGCGGGCGCGTGCGGTACGGCGGCGGTCATCACCCCGATCGGCGGCATCCAGTACAACGGCAAGCTGCATGTATTCCACAGCGAAACCGAAGTCGGTCCGGTGACCCAGAAGCTCTACGCCGAGCTGACCGGCATCCAGAGCGGTGACGTCGAAGCGCCAGCGGGCTGGATCGTCAAAGTCGCCTGATCGCGCTTGCGCTTAAAGCGCGGGGCAAGCCGGTTCTCTCCCCTGCCACAGCAGGTTGTGCGGAGATCGGGCTTGCCCCGCGCTGCGTTTGCGCGCAGATGAATTTTTCTTAAATCGCCGGTTGTCTATTCTTTGGCACAATCCAATCTCCCTTCGCCGCCCAGGAACCAGCATGACCCGCGTACTGACCATCGAAGACGACGCCGTCACCGCCCAGGAAATCGTCGCCGAACTGTCCAGCCACGGTCTTGAAGTGGAGTGGGCCGACAACGGCCGTGAGGGCCTGTCCAAGGCCATCGCCGGTGGTTATGACCTGATCACCCTGGACCGCATGCTGCCCGAGGTCGATGGCCTGACCATCGTCACCACCCTGCGCAATCTCAAGATCGCCACGCCGATCCTGATGATCAGCGCCCTGTCCGATGTCGATGAACGGGTCCGCGGCCTGCGCGCTGGCGGAGACGATTACCTGACCAAGCCATTTGCCTCCGACGAGATGGCCGCGCGGGTCGAGGTATTGCTGCGGCGCAACAGCGTGCCGATGACCCAGACCCGCCTGCAGGTCGCCGACCTCGAACTGGATCTGATCAGCCATGAGGCCCGGCGCGGCGAGCAGACCCTGAACCTGCTGCCCACTGAATACAAACTGCTCGAATACCTGATGCGCCATGCCGGCCAGGTGATCACCCGGATGATGATTTTCGAGGAAGTCTGGGGTTACCACTTCGACCCTGGCACCAACCTGATCGATGTGCACATCGGCCGCCTGCGCAAGAAGATCGACTCCCCCGGCCAGTCGCCGCTGATCCGTACCGTACGGGGCTCGGGCTATGCCATTGCTGAACCCGTCTAAGGGCTGGAGCTCGTCCACCAGCCGCCTGCTGGCGCTGTACAGCTTTCTCTTCGTAGCCTGGAGCAGCATCCTCATGGGCGTGCTGTACTTCGAGGTGTCCAGCTACCTGAACAAGCTCACCCGTCACTCCATGCTGCAACGCCAGCATCTGTTCGCCCACATGAGCGGCAAGCAGCTGGACGATGCACTGATCGCCAGCCAGGCCTTTGAAGAGCGCAGCTTCGATGCCTACGGCCTGTTCGACGCCGAGCTCAAGCCGATTGGCGGCCGTATCCGCAGCCTCCCGCCAGAGCTGGGTCTGGATGGCAAGGTGCATGAACTCAAGCACTGCCTCGACAGCGAAGACCCGCGCATGATCAGCGACAGCTGCGATGCTGTCGCCATCAAGGTCCAGGACGGGCGCTGGTTGGTGCTGTTGCGCGACAACGGCTCACTGTTCGTGGTCACGCGGATCATTCTCGATGCGCTGCTGTGGGGCATTTCCCTGACCCTGATCCCGGGGTTCGCCGGCTGGTACCTGCTGCGCCGCCGCCCGCTCAAGCGTATCCGTGCAGTTCAGGCCAGCGCCGAGCTGATCGTTGCTGGCGACCTCACCCACCGCCTGCCGCTGTCGGCCCGCCGCGATGAACTGGACATGCTCGCCGCCATCGTCAACGCCATGCTCGACCGCATCGAGCGGCTGATGCATGAGGTCAAGGGGGTCTGTGACAACATTGCCCATGACCTGCGCACGCCGCTGACCCGCTTGCGCGCCCAGCTATACCGGATCCGCCAGCAAAGCGGTGACGATTCTGCCCAGGCCGAGGCCCTCGACCAGGCAATCGGTGAGACCGACACCCTGATGGCACGCTTTCGTGGCCTGCTGCGCATCAGTGAGCTGGAAGACCGCCAGCGTCGCGCCGGGTTTGTCCAGCTAGACCCGCATGCGCTGCTGGTGGAGCTACATGATTTCTATCTGCCGCTGGCAGAGGATGAGGCGATCCGCCTGGTGCTGGAGCAGCCGGCACAACTGGCCGCCTTGCACGGTGACCGAGAACTGCTGTTCGAAGCGCTGGCCAATCTGGTGGGCAATGCGATCAAGTTCACGCCTGAGCATGGCCAAGTGAGGATCCTGGCGAGTCAGGACGCCAGCGGCGTGCACATTGCCATAGAAGACAGCGGGCCGGGGATTCCCGAACAGGAGCGTACGGCAGTGTTGAAGCGCTTCTACCGCAGTGACGAAGGCCACCGCCACCCCGGGTTCGGGCTGGGGCTGTCGATCGTTGCGGCGATCGTCGACCTGCATGGGTTTGGGCTGGAGATCGGCGAGAGTGAGTTAGGCGGGGCGAAGCTTGTTCTGCACTGTCCGCTGGCCGTGTAAAACAGTGGGGCCGCTTTGCGGCCCTTTCGCGACACAAGGCCGCTCCCACAGAGGGTAGCGCAGGCCTGAGCGTTGCGAGATCCCTGTGGGAGCGGCCTTGTGTCGCGAATGGGCTGCAAAGCAGCCCCACTGGCAGGATCAGTCAGCCAGACGCCAGGTAGTACCACCCTTACCGTCTTCCAACACCACCCCCATCGCGGTGATCTGGTCACGGATGCGGTCAGACTCCGCCCAGTTCTTGTCGGCACGTGCCTGCAGACGCGCCTGGATCAGCGCCTCCACTTCAGCCGCATCGACCTTGCCTTCAGCGCCTGCGCGCAAGAAGTCATCGGCCTCCAGTTGCAGCACCCCAAGCACCTCACCCAGCTCGCGCAGGCGTGCGGCCAAGCCAGCGGCAGCCTGGACATCAGTGTCGCGCAGGCGGTTGATCTCACGCACCAGATCAAACAGCACAGCGCAGGCTTCCGGTGTACCGAAGTCGTCGTTCATCGCCACGCTGAAGCGCTCGACAAACTCCTCGCCACCTACCGCAGCCACCCGCGGCAAGCCGCGCAGTGCATGGTAGAAGCGCTCCAACGCACCCTTGGCGTCGCGCAAGCTGTCTTCGGAATAGTTGATGGCGCTGCGGTAGTGGCTGGCCACCAGCAGGTAACGCACCACTTCCGGGTGATACTTCTCGAGCACGTCGCGAATGGTGAAGAAGTTGTTCAACGACTTGGACATCTTCTCGCCATTGATGCGGATCATGCCGCAGTGCATCCAGGCATTGGCGTACTGCTTGCCCGTGGCCGCTTCGCTCTGGGCGATCTCGTTCTCGTGGTGCGGGAACTCCAGGTCGCTACCGCCACCATGAATGTCGAAGCTTTCGCCCAGGCAGCAGGTGGACATCACCGAGCACTCGATGTGCCAGCCCGGACGGCCCGGGCCCCATGGCGACTCCCAGCTCGGCTCGCCCGGCTTGACGCCCTTCCACAGGACGAAGTCGAGCGGGTCTTGCTTGGCTTCGTCAACCTCGATCCGCGCACCAATGCGCAGGTCTTCGATCTTCTTGCGTGACAGCTTGCCGTAACCGACGAACTTGCCCACCCGGTAGTAAACGTCGCCGTTACCCGGTGCGTAGGCGTAACCCTTGTCGATCAGGGTCTGGATCATCGCGTGCATGCCAGGAATATGGTCGGTGGCACGCGGCTCGAGATCGGGCGGCAGGATGCTCAGACGACGCTCGTCTTCGTGCATCGCGTCGATCATGCGCGCGGTCAACGCTTCGAACGACTCACCGTTCTCGTTGGCGCGGTTGATGATCTTGTCGTCGATGTCGGTAATGTTGCGCACGTAGGTCAGTTCGTAGCCGCTCTTGCGCAGCCAGCGCGTGACCAGATCGAAGGCGACCATACTGCGGCCGTGGCCCAGGTGGCAGTAGTCGTACACGGTCATGCCGCAGACATACATGCGCACCTTGTTGCCATCCAGCGGCTTGAAGGCTTCCTTGGTCTTGCTCAGCGTGTTGTAGATGTTAAGCACGGCGATTCCTTAGCTACCCCAGGAGTCACGCAGGGTGACGGTGCGGTTGAACACCGGGCGGCCCGGCTGGGTGTCTTTCAGGTCGGCGCAGAAGTAGCCTTCGCGCTCGAACTGGAAACGGTCTTCAGGCTGGGCATTGCCCAGGGAAGGTTCCGCACGACAACCGCTCAGCACCTGCAGCGAATCAGGATTGATGTTGTCCAGGAAGCTGCCGCCCTCCTCGGTCTTTTCCGGATTGGCCGAGCGGAACAGGCGATCGTACAGGCGCACTTCGCATTCGACGCTGGTGGCCGCCGGGACCCAGTGGATCACGCCCTTGACCTTGCGCCCTTCAGGGTTCTTGCCGAGGGTGTCCGGGTCGTACGAGCAGCGCAGCTCGACGATATTGCCGTCGGCGTCCTTGATCGCCTCGTCGGCGCGGATCACGTAGCTGCCGCGCAGGCGCACTTCACCGTTAGGCTCCAGGCGCTTGTAGCCTTTAGGCGGCTCTTCCATGAAGTCGTCGCGGTCGATGTACAGCTCGCGCTCGAACGGCAGCACACGTACACCCATGTCTTCTTTCGGATGGCGGGGCAGCTCGAGGTTCTCGATTTGGCCTTCAGGGTAATTGGTGATCACTACCTTGAGCGGACGCAGCACGCACATGGCGCGAGGCGCGGTGCGGTCGAGGTCGTCACGAATGCTGAATTCGAGCATGTTCATGTCGACCACACCGTCGGAACGGTTGGTGCCGATCATCTCGCAGAAGTTGCGAATCGACGCTGGGGTGTAGCCACGGCGGCGGAAGCCGGACAGGGTCGACATGCGTGGGTCGTCCCAGCCGTGCACGTGCTGCTCTTCGACCAACTGCTTGAGCTTGCGTTTGGAGGTGATCGTGTAGTTCAGGTTGAGGCGGCTGAACTCGTACTGGCGCGGATGCGCCGGCACCGGCAGGTTGTCGAGGAACCAGTCGTACAGCGGACGATGACCTTCGAACTCCAGGGTGCAGATCGAGTGGGTAATGCCCTCGATCGCGTCGGACTGGCCGTGGGTGAAGTCATAGTTGGGGTAGATGCACCACTTGTCACCGGTCTGATGGTGATGGGCATGGCGGATCCGGTACAGGATCGGGTCACGCAGGTTCATGTTCGGCGAAGCCATGTCGATCTTGGCACGCAGTACACGCTCGCCGTCCTGGAACTCGCCCGCCTTCATGCGCGCGAACAGGTCGAGGTTTTCTTCGACGCTACGTTCGCGGAACGGACTGTTCTTGCCCGGCTCGGTCAGGTTGCCGCGGTATTCCTTGGCCTGCTCGGGGGTCAGGTCGCAGACGTAGGCGTTGCCCGACTTGATCAGCGCCACTGCCCAGTCGTGCAACTGGTCGAAGTACTGCGAGGCATAGCGCACCGGGCCGGTCCACTCAAAGCCCAGCCACTTGACATCGCTCTGGATGGCGTCGATGTACTCCTGGTCTTCCTTGGCCGGATTGGTGTCGTCGAAACGCAGGTGGCAGGCGCCCCCGAATTCCTTGGCCAGGCCGAAGTTGACGCAGATCGACTTGGCGTGGCCGATGTGCAGGTAACCATTAGGCTCCGGCGGGAAGCGGGTGACTATCTGGCTGTGCTTGCCCGAGTCCAGGTCGGCCTGGACGATCGGCCGGAGGAAGTTCGCAGGGACGGCGGGAGCGCCTTTGGCAGCGGCGTTGGGCGCGTTGTCGGCAGTGGGCTTGCTCATAGGATCCTTGAATGCACGTGTTCGGCCTGGGTAGGCCGATTGAATCAAAGGGCCTATCATAGCCGAAGCAGTCAAGCTGCTGACAGCCGGGCGCCGACAAAGTGGCGCGATTTATCGCTGCTAATTGTCGCGATTGCGGCAAAATGGCCGCCGCGCACGTGTGCCGCGGCCGCCCGATCCAGCGTCAGGTGTCTAAGCGCGCACCTGTGCAGCCTTTTTCCGAATGCCTTGAAAGAGTGAGTTTCAGCATGTCCAAAGTCAAACTGAGCACCAACCACGGCGACATCGTCATCGAACTGGATGCCGATAAAGCCCCGATCACCGTGGCTAACTTCATCGAGTACGTCAACGCTGGTCACTACACGAACACCGTGTTCCACCGTGTGATCAAGGGTTTCATGATCCAGGGCGGCGGTTTCGAGCCAGGCATGAACGAGAAGCGTGACAAGCGTGCCAGCATCCAGAACGAAGCCGACAACGGCCTGAAGAACGACAAGTACACCATCGCCATGGCCCGTACCATGGAGCCGCATTCGGCTTCCGCGCAGTTCTTCATCAATGCCTCGAACAACGATTTCCTCAACCACAGCGGCAAGAACGTGCAGGGTTGGGGCTACGCAGTGTTCGGTAAAGTGACCGAAGGTACCGACGTCGTCGACAAGATCGAAGGCGTTGCCACCGGCTCCAAATCCGGCCACCAAGACGTGCCGAAAGACGACGTGATCATCGAGAAAGCAGAGATCATCTGAGTGATTCTGCTGATCTCTGATCTGCACCTGCAAGAAGAACGCCCGGATATTTCCCGGGCGTTTCTTGATCTGCTCGACGGCCGCGCGCGGCATGCCAAGGCGTTGTACATCCTTGGCGACTTCTTCGAAGCGTGGATTGGCGATGACGCCATGACGCCCTTCCAGCAGTCGATCTGCCAGGCCTTGCGCCGGCTGAGCGACAGCGGTACGGCGATCTACCTGATGCATGGCAACCGTGACTTCCTGATTGGTCAGGACTTCTGCAAGGCGGCGGGCTGCACCCTGCTCGACGACCCGAGCGTGGTCGAGCTGGGCGGCGAGGCGGTCTTGTTGATGCACGGCGACACCTTGTGCACCCGCGATGTGGGCTACATGAAGCTGCGCCGCTACCTGCGCAATCCACTCACCTTGTGGATCCTGCGGCACCTGCCGCTGAGCACGCGACGCAAGCTTGCCCGCAAACTGCGCAGCGAAAGCCAGTCGCAGACGCGCATGAAGAACACCGAGATTGTCGACGTCACACCTGAGCAGGTACCGCAGGTGATGGCGGCGCATGGCGTGCGTACGCTGGTTCATGGGCATACCCACCGGCCGGCGATTCACAAGCTGATGGTGGATGGCGCGCCGGCACGACGGATCGTTCTGGGCGACTGGGATCGGCGGGGCTGGGCGTTGCAGGTGGATGAACAGGGCTTTCAGCTGGCTCCGTTCGAGTTTTCTTGAGGCGGCAGTTCAGGGTTGGTCAATACCGGCCTCTTCGCGGGGCAAGCCCGCTCCTACAGGGCCTGCGTTGACCCTGTAGGAGCGGGCTTGCCCCGCAAAGAGGCCGGTACTGGCTCAGCCCATCAACGGCTGCTGGCCACTGCTGCCTTGTCCCGCTCGCTGATCACATACTGCCGATACTGCGGATCTGCCTTGATCTGCGCTTCGGTAAACGGAATTGGCGCCAGCTGCTTGGCAGAAAACGCCCGCGTCTGGTCCGCCGCATGCACCGATGCCGCCTCGCTGGATTGGGAAAACGCCAGCAAACCCTGGGCCTGCGGCCCTTGATCGGTAAAGCTGACCAGTTGCAGGTAGCTGGTACCGCTGACCACCAAGCGCTTGCCCTGCCCCACCGGCACGCTGTACATGGCGTTGTATACACCAAGCGCCTGCGGCCCACCCGGCACCGGCGTGCCATCGGCAGACTGCTGGATCTGTCCCCACCGGCTGTCAGCCTGTAGCCCGGCATTGGCGACTTGCTGCAGCGAAGCCAGCGCCGCCTCATGCACCCGCTTGGCCACCGCTGCCTGCTCCACGGCGAGCCCGCGTGGGGTGTGCTGCGGATCCGCCGGGTCAAACGCTACCCGCCAGCTTTGTGGATGCTCAGACAGCGCCGTCATGATGTGCTCAAAATGCACCAGGCCGACTCCGCTGTCGAGGTCGGCCTTGCCATTCCAGGCGCTCAGGCTGGTGCACACCGGCGCCACATCAGCAGCAGCCGACTTGCACCAGTTGAGCAAATCCGGCAGCACCAGACGGGCCAGGTAAACCTCATCATCCAGCACCATCTGCTGCAACTGCGCGACGTCGAGCTTGCCATTCCCCTGCAAGCGCTCGAGGGCGAAGCGGCCACGCATGCCCAACGGCTGATCGTCACGGCTGATCAACGGCGAGAAGCCGGTCAGAGGCTGCGCCGGATTGGCCATGCGCGCCGGGTCGTTGGAATTCTGCACGAAATCGCGGCGCTCAAGGCTTGGCAGCATGTGCGCGGGGAAGATCCCCGGCTGGGCCGCTTGCGGGTCGACCTTCCACTGGCAGGCACTGCGTGAACCGTCCAGCACCACCAGTCGCGAGCCCGCTGCCGGATCACTGCACTGGCTCAACAGGTCTTGGTCCACATAGGGCACCACCGACTGGTTCAGGTACAACGTCTGGCCAGCGGCGTCCACCGCCAGGGTGTTGACCCACGGAATGCCTTGCAACTGCGCTACCGACGCCTGCAGGCCATCCAGGCTCTCGGCGCGGTTGATCTGGTCCCACTGCTGCAGCACCCGCGTGTTGTCCAGGTTGGCATCACGCAGGCTGTAGGCGTGGCGGTTATCCCAGTCGAGTTTGCCCGGCCACTGCACCACCGGGCCGAAACTGGACGCATAGACTTGACGCTCGACCTGGCTGAGTTTGCCGTCCGTGCCCTTGACCGCAACGGTCAAGGTTTGCCGAGCCAGTGGCAGCGACTTGCCATCGAGCAGGTAGCGGGTCGGGTCCTTCGGATCGAGTTCCAGGCGATACAAGGTGAAGTGCTTGGAGGTATCCACGGTGTGGGTCCAGGCCAGGTGGCGATTGAAGCCGATATTTACCACCGGCAGGCCAGGCAACGCGGCGCCCATCACATCCAACTGGCCAGGGATGGTCAGTTGCATCTGATAGAAGCGCATGCCGCCGACCCAGGGGAAATGCGGATTGGCCAGCAACAGCCCGCGACCATTGGCCGAGCGTTGCGCGCCGACCGCCACGGCATTGCTGCCTCGCTCCATGGCGAACTTGGCCTGGCGCTCAAGGGCCACGCTGAAGTCCGCCGCGGGGCGCTGCGCCGCCAGCTTGGGCGGCGCCGCACCGACCAAGGCTTCGACAAACTGACCGGCACCACCCTCGGCCAGCAAGCGCCGGGTCAGTTTGACCAGATCAAGGCTGGTCAGCGGTCGCACCCAGTCGCCTGCCCCGCATTCTGCCGGCAGGCCCTGGGCCTTGCGCTCGACCAAGGCCCGATTGAAACCACTGGCATAGCCCTCGAGCAACTCACGCACACGGGGTGGCTGGGCCTGCAGGAAACCACTCACTGCGGTCGGGGTATTCAACCAAGTAAAGAACAGGTCGCTGTCGAGGTTGTTGCGCTGTTCAACGGTCTTGCCCTCTGGGCCCAGGTAACGCGAGCGTTCGCCATTGACCGTGAGCACCTCGTTGGCCAGCAGGCAGAGGTTGTCCTGAGCGTACGCATAGCCGACGCCATAGCCCAGCCCGCGCTCGTCCTTGGCCAGGATGTGCGGCACGCCAAAGCTGGTCCGACGGATCTCGGCGGTAGCTACACCGGCGGCATCGCGGGCTTGGGCAGCCAGGCTGCTGGCGACCAGGACGGCAGCCAGGCACAGGCCGGTTTTGGGGCGCGAAAGAGTGTTCACGGGCAATCCTCGTTTTCTGGAGTCATCCCGCTTCAGACGAATGGCTTGATGAAAATTTTACGCCGAACAGCGCCTTGCAACGTCTTCAACAGCACCAGGGGATTTTTTTTTGCCCGATGCTGCAGTTTTTTCAATCTCATTCGTCTTTATAAGTGAGGCAACCATGAATTCGGGACAGTCCACGAAAAGGAGCATTCACATGTACCAGCCACAACCGTCACTCGCGGTCGTTCGCAGCACGGGCGGCAACACTAGCGGCCGCAGCATCGCCGAGGGCGAAGAGCGCCTGGGCAATGAACTGATTCGCGAACTGCTGCGCACCTATGGCCTGCGCACCAGCCTGATCCGCCTGAAGGTGATCGACGCGCTGCATGCGGCAGACCGCAACGGCCGCAGCATCGGCGTACGTGGTATTCACGCACAACTCGAGCAGCTCGATATCCCGCTGTCGTTCCTGAGCGTGCGCGAGGTGCTCAAACGACTGTGTGCCGAAGGCGTGATCAACCTGGGTAGCGACAAGTGCTACAGCCTCAACCCGCAGGCGCGGGCCGTGCTTGAGCAACCGTTCGCACGCTGAGCACATGGCCGGCCAGGATGGGCCGGCCGCCTCCCTCAGGGCTTGACCTTGCGCCGCAGGAGGCCATTGATCACCACGACCACCACCGCAATGGCGATAGCCGCGTACTGGAAGGTCTGCTCGCTGATCGTCCCCTGCTTCTGCAGATAGGACAGGCCGAGCATCATGCCCAGTACCACGACAATGATCAGGATCGAGTATTTCAGGCGCTGCACGTGTGTCATCGATAGTTCCTTGCAACATCAGAGGCATTTGGCTCGCAACGAGCCGGCGCAATGATACATCGCTATCTGCCTCAGGCGAGCATTTCCTGGCAAACGCAGCCTTCCCCCCCCACCTCACTTGCATAGCCACTGCACGCGCAATCGAGGGTCATGCTACCCATGGACGCCACTATGCGACTGCCTGGCCAGAAATCGCGGCTTGCGAGCTGGCGCTGAGGCTTCTTCCTACAACAGCGGCCATCGTTGCCTGCACGGCGTGCTCACGGGAGCTACAAGGGCCGGCCCGCTTGGCGCCTAGCTAGGCTGTTTGCGGCTATTCGACAATCAACCCCGCCACCTGCCGAGCCAGGTGGCCGCTGCCTGGGCCAGCCATGGATGCCCACGCAGCGCCAGGCCATCATCCCTGAGGGAGACTCACATGGAACTGCCAGACCTTGCGCGCATCGACATTACCCAATTGCCTCATTCGCTGCAGTCCTTGATTGACTGCATTGGCATCGACAACGCTTATCTGCTGACCAGCGTCTATGGCGGCCGACCCAAGTACATCCCCAAGCACCGTGAACGCACCAAGCTTGCCGACGTCCTCCCGGCCGCTGCACTGGATGCGTTGATCAAACGTTTCGCCGGTGTCGCCCTGGAGATTCCCAAACCCGACCACTTCATGCGCCAGTTGCGCAATCAGCAGATCCAGCAAGAAAGCGCCGATGGCTTGTCGCGCAGTTTGTTGGCCGACAAATATGGCTTGAGCCTGCGCCAGATCGGCAATATTCGTCGGCAGACATAGTTCATGGTTTCCTCAAACGGCCGTTTAGCATAACGGGAGATTGCAGCGATCTGTCATCTCCTGTTACACCGCAGCTCCAGAGTCACAAAAGATTTGTAGCAGCGTACAACGTTAGATTGTCTTGGCGCAGTCTGAATGATTTCGGCGAACTCTGATAATTCCCCAAGCGATACCCACAACAGCAGAAATTACCGATCCGCAAAGCACGCCTACCTTAGCCGCGCCGAGCAAGTTGGCATCGGCGAACGCCAGGGTGGCGATGAAGATCGACATGGTGAAGCCGATGCCGGCTAGCAAGCCGATAAGGATGACCCCGGTCCAGGTAACACCCGCTGGCAATGTGCACCAGCCCAGCCGGACCATCAGCCAGCTCACGCCCAGCACCCCGAGCGGTTTACCCGCCACGAGTGCAATACCGATACCCAGCATCACCCAATGTGGCGCATCGCTGGACAAGTCAATGCCCTGCAGGTTGACCCCCGCATTGGCCAGCGCAAACAGCGGCATGATCGCGTACGCCACCCAAGGGTGTAGTGCACTTTGAATCCGAACTACCGGCGGTAAAAGCTCGCGCTGAGCCAAGCGCAGTCGTTTGAGTGGATCGATTAATTCGTTGACGCCCTGCTCCGGTGCCTTTGCGCTACCCATCAGCTCACCGGTAAATCGTCCGATCGCGTCCAGTGGCCGCTCGCGCATCGGCATTGCGACGACGGGGGTCATCATCCCGAGAATCACACCGGCCAGCGTAGGGTGGGCACCCGTCATCAAAATTCCGCCCCAGGTCACGAGGCCTGGAAGAATGTAGGCATAGGCTGACCCGACTCCGATTTTCTGCAGGCCGATGACCATTGCGAGCCCTACTCCAGCCACTGCGAATCCTGAGTAATCCAATCCGCCCGAGTAGAAGAAGGCGATGATCAGGACGGCAATGATGTCGTCGATGATGGCAAGGGCCAGCAGGAACACACGGATATTCGACGGGATCGACTTGCCCAGCAGTGCCAACACGCCCACCGCAAACGCAATGTCGGTGGCGGTGGGCACTGCCCAGCCGTTTTGTTGCGGTGCTTGATGATTGAATGCCAAGTAGAGCAGCGCAGGGACTGCTACGCCACCCATTGCCGCAGCCATAGGCAATGTCGCCTGGCGCAGGCTGGACAAGGCGCCTTCATGGATCTCGCGGCGGATTTCCATGCCCACAACCAGGAAGAAAATGGTCATCAAGCCGTCATTGATCCAAAAATGCAGGGACTGCGAGACAACGTGCGACCCAATGCCGAATGACACGGCGGTGTGCCATAAGGCTTCGTAGCTGCCAGCGGCCGGAGAGTTGGCCCAGACCAACGCCGCTATGGCGGTGATTAAAAGCACGACGCCGCTGACCGCTTCGATATGGAGGAAGCGCTCTAGATTGGCAAACGCTCGCTGGGCCAGTTGCTGAGCACGGGACAATTCTACTGTTTGCATAGGCAAGGTCACTCGCGCGCGGCGGCCCGACCGGCGTTACTTTTAACCTGCCTCACCACCCTACGCGGCTAGCACCCATGCGCAGTTTACAGAATCACCTTGGGCGATGTGAACACCGGATACTCATCGGGCGCTGGTCATTACCCTGCAACTTACGGTTTTCTGCCTAAACTGACTGTTGTTCTGATACGCCAATGTGCGCACGGCGTAGCACCGAGGGAAAAATAAAAATGAGAGGATTCTCTAGATGCTCAAATCTCTATCCATCGTTTTCACCTGCGCGTTAGCGCTAGGAACCCTGAGCCCTGCCTATGCGGCAGATCCGGTAATCATCAAATTCTCGCACGTGGTCGCGGACCAGACGCCCAAGGGACAAGGCGCCCTGCTGTTCAAGAAACTGGTAGAGGAACGCTTGACCGGCAAGGTCAAGGTCGAGGTCTATCCGAACTCCTCGTTATTTGGCGACGGCAAGGAGATGGAAGCACTATTGCTTGGCGACGTGCAGATGATCGCGCCTTCCCTGGCCAAGTTCGAGCAGTACACCAAATCCCTGCAACTCTTCGACCTGCCCTTCCTTTTCAATGACATCGCTGCGGTTAACCGCTTTCAGTTGAGCCCACAGGGACAAGGGCTGCTGAAGTCGATGGAAAGCAAGAATATTACCGGCCTGGCCTATTGGCACAACGGGATGAAGCAGCTGTCCGCAAACAAGCCACTGCAGGTACCCGCCGATGCCCGTGGCCTGAAGTTCCGGGTGCAGGCCTCCGCTGTACTCGAAGAGCAGTTCAAGGCTGTCCGCGCCAACCCGCGCAAGATGAGTTTTGCCGAGGTGTATCAAGGGTTGCAGACCGGCGTGGTGAATGGGGCGGAGAACCCCTACTCAAATATCTACAGCCAGAAAATGCATGAGGTGCAGAAGTACATCACTGAGTCCAACCACGGTGTGCTGGACTACATGCTGATCACCAACACCCGATTCTGGAACGGGTTACCGGCGGAAGTGCGCAGCGAACTGGACAAGATCGTCGTAGAAGTCACTGCTCAGGTGAACAAAGAAGCAGAGCAACTCAACGACAGTGACAAGCAACGCATCCTCACGGCGAAAACCACTGAAATCATCGTCCTGACCCCAGAGCAACGCGAACAATGGCGAGACGCGATGAAACCGGTCTGGAAAAAGTTCGAAGGCGATATCGGCCCTGAACTGATCCAGGCCGCCGAAGCCGCCAACAAGGCTCAATGATCGCAAGGCAGATGCCGCTGGGGCGGTGTCTGCCAGTCGCCACTCGACGTGAGATGCCATCGATGAAAGCGCTTCGGCGAATCTGGGAGCACCTCGAGGAAGCCTTTATCGTCTTCCTTCTGGCCGCCATGACGCTGGTCACGTTCATTTACGTGATCATCAACAATTTTTACAGCCTTTTCTATTGGCTTGCCGAGCACTGGCCCAGCGCAAGCGACCCGTTGTTCGCCATCGGCGACGAAATAATGGCAATGGCTCAAGCCATGACCTGGAGCACCGCGCTGACCAAGGCGCTGTTTGGCTGGCTGATCTTTTTCGGGCTGGCCTATGGCGTGCGCACAGCTGGGCATATCGGGGTGGATGCACTCGTCAAGCTCACCAGCCGGCCGGTTCAGAAGTTCATCGGTACCGTGGCCTGCTTGTGCTGCCTGACCTATGCAGGATTGCTCAGTGTCGCCAGCTTTGAATGGATTCAGACGTTGATGATTGCAAGTATCGGCGCCGAGGATCTGGGCCACTTTGGCGTCATGCAGTGGCATATCGGGCTGATTGTGCCCTTGGGGTTTGCCCTGGTTTTTATCCGTTTCGCCGAAATCCTTGTGCGCATCTTGCGCAACTACCAGACTGGCCTTGGCCTGGCCGATGAAGCAGCTGACGCGCTAAAGCTCGCCGAGCACGAGGATGACAAGCCATGACCATTGCTTTCTTGTTCGTAGCCCTGTTCGTCCTGATGTTCATCGGTGTGCCCATCGCTATCTCACTCGGCCTTGCAGGCTCCATGACAATCATTTTCTTCAGCCCCGACTCGGTACGTTCGCTGGCGATCAAGCTGTTCGAAACCTCGGAGCACTATACCCTGCTGGCCATTCCGTTCTTCCTGCTCGCCGGCGCCTTCATGACCACCGGAGGTGTTGCCCGCCGCTTGATCGACTTCGCCAATGCCTGTGTCGGGCATATTCGCGGCGGACTGGCCATCGCCGCAGTACTGGCTTGCATGTTATTCGCCGCCCTTTCCGGCTCCAGCCCGGCGACCGTGGCTGCAGTGGGATCAATCGCTATTGCCGGGATGGTCCGTTCAGGTTATCCGCAAGCGTTCGGTGCAGGCATCATCTGCAACGCCGGTACGCTTGGCATCCTGATTCCGCCTTCGATCGTAATGGTAGTCTATGCCGCTGCCACTGAGACATCCGTCGGCAAGCTCTTCATCGCTGGTGTAGTGCCAGGCCTGCTTCTGGGAGCAGCGCTGATGGTGGCGATCTATATCGTCGCCGTTAAGAAAAACCTGCCCGCCTTGCCGCGCGCAACATTGCGCGAGCTGCTGGGTACGGCGCGCCAGGCCATCTGGGGCTTGTTGCTGATGGTCATCATTCTGGGTGGCATCTATTCAGGGATGTTCACGCCAACCGAGGCTGCGGCTGTTGCGGCGGTTTACTCTGCGTTTATTGCCTTGTTCGTCTACAAGGACCTGACGTTTCGTGAAACGCCCAAAGTCTTGTTGGAGTCCGCCAAGCTAAGCATCATGCTGATGTTCATCATCGCCAACGCCATGCTTTTCGCCCATGTACTGACCACCGAACAGCTTCCACAACAGATTACCGCTTGGGTGATCGACGCGGGCCTGACTCCCGTGACCTTTCTGCTGGTGGTCAACATCGTACTGCTGATTGCCGGTGCGTTCATGGAGCCGTCGGCGATAATACTGATCTTGGCGCCGATTCTCTTCCCCATTGCCATGAAACTGGGCATCGACCCGATACACCTCGGCATCATCATGGTCGTCAACCTTGAAATCGGTCTGATCACACCGCCGGTGGGACTGAACCTGTTTGTCACCTCGGCAGTGACCGGGATGTCATTACCCGCGACCATAAAAGCGGCGATGCCATGGTTGATGATTCTGCTGCTGTTTCTGGTGCTGGTTACCTATGTACCTTGGATTTCACTGGTCCTGCCGGCCTGGCTGGGTATGAGTTGATCTCGACTGCCCGCAACCTTCGGCGCTTGCATCAACTACAGTGCAATCACTCTGCATAAAAACATAACAAGACGGAGAAGTCCCCCATGCGAGTAAAGACACGCTTCGCCCTGCTGGTCGCCACCACATTGGTAGTCAGCACCACAGCTCAGGCCGCGCCAGTGTTCATCAACATTCTCACCGGCGGAACCAGCGGGGTTTACTACCCGATCGGGGTCGGCTTGTCGCAGATCTACAGCGATGGCATTGCCGGCGCCAAGACCTCGGTCCAAGCCACCAAGGCCTCGGTGGAGAACCTGAACCTGCTGCAGGCTGGTCGAGGCGAGCTAGCATTGGCACTGGGCGATTCGGTTGCCGATGCCAAGAATGGCGTGGAGGAGGCAGGTTTCAAGACACCGCTGACCAAATTGCGGGCCCTTGGCGGGGCCTACCCCAACTACATTCAAATTGTTGCCAGCAAGGAATCAGGGATCAAGTCGCTGGCTGATCTCAAAGGCAAGACGATCTCGGTCGGAGCACCCAAGTCTGGTACTGAGCTGAACGCCCGTGCGATCTTCAAAGCTGCGGGCCTTACTTATCAGGACATGGGTAAAGTGCAGTACCTACCGTTTGCCGAGTCCGTCGAACTGATCAAGAACAGGCAACTGGATGCGACTCTGCAATCGTCAGGGCTGGGCATGGCGGCCATTCGCGACCTGGCCTCTGTCATGCCCCTCAACTACGTCGCGATCCCGCCTGAGGTGGTCACGAAGATTGGCAACGCGGCCTATCAGAGCGAAATGATTCCGGCCAATACATATGACGGACAAACCGATGCGGTGCCGACGGTTGCAATCACCAACATACTGGTTACCCGCGCAGACATGTCCGACGACGTTGTCTACGAGATGACCAAGCTCTTGTTTGAAAACCTGCCACGGCTGGGTAACTCACATTCGGCAGCCAAGGACATCAAACTGGACAGCGCAGCCAAGAATCTGCCAATTGCACTGCATCCAGGCGCCGAACGCTACTACAAGGAAAAGGGCGCGCTGTAGCTGCACCAGCGCAGTGGGTTGTATTGCCACTGCGCCGTCGATTCCTTCCAGTGTGGCCATGAGGCAGGCAATCAATGAGTGAGCATCAGGGTATTTCCGCGAACCCGCGAGACTGGCCAAAAACCTTGTTTTACGTAGCGTTGCTGTTTTCGATTTTCCAGATCGTCACCGCAGCCTTCTCCCCCATCTCAAGCCAAGTGCTGCGCGCGGTGCACGTCGGTTTCCTGCTCTGGGTGGTATTCCTCAGCTATCCGGCCTATGGCAAGGCCCGTCCCTTCCAACCGCTGGCCTGGCTGCTCGGCGTGGCTGGCATCGTCACCGCCATGTATCAATGGGTGTTCGAGGCAGATCTCATCCAGCGCTCCGGCGACCTGACGCCAGCCGACATGGTGATCGGCGTGCTGCTGATCGCTCTGATCTTCGAAGCCGCCCGGCGGGTGATGGGCATTGCACTGCCAATTATCTGTGGGTTATTCCTGGCCTACGGCTTGTTTGGTGAATACTTGCCCGGCGAACTGGCCCATCGGGGCTATGGTTTCGACCAGATCATCAATCAACTGTCCTTCGGCACTGAAGGGCTATACGGAACACCAACCTACGTTTCGGCTACTTATATCTTCTTGTTCATCCTGTTCGGCGCTTTCCTGGAGCAAGCAGGCATGATCAAGCTGTTCACCGACTTCGCCATGGGTTTGTTCGGCCACAAGCTGGGAGGGCCGGCCAAGGTTGCCGTCGCTTCGTCCGCGTTGATGGGGACCATTACTGGCTCAGGAATTGCCAACGTCGTGACCACGGGGCAATTCACCATCCCGCTGATGAAGCGCTTTGGTTATCGGGCTGCATTTGCCGGCGGCGTGGAAGCTACCTCCAGCATGGGCAGCCAGATAATGCCGCCAGTAATGGGCGCGGTTGCCTTCATAATGGCCGAAACCATCAATGTGCCGTTCGTGGATATTGCCAAAGCGGCATTGGTACCCGCCATGCTGTATTTCGGCTCGGTGTTCTGGATGGTCCACCTGGAGGCCAAGCGTTCCAACCTCAAAGGCTTGCCCAAAGACCAATGCCCCAGCGCATTCGGCGCGGTAAAGGAAAGCTGGTACCTGCTGATTCCTCTAGTGGTGCTGGTTTACCTGCTGTTTTCCGGGCGCACCCCACTGTTCTCCGGTATGGTCGGGTTAGCCTTGACCGCCATTGTCATTCTAGGCTCCGCGATCATTCTCAGGGTGCAAAGCTTCGGCTTACGCTGTGCGTTCTGGATTGCGCTGGGCATTCTATGCACAGGCTTTTTTCAACTCGGTATCGGCGTGATTTTTGCGGTCGTTGCGGCGCTGATGTTGTTCTGCTGGTTTATCAAGGGCGGCCGCGAAACCCTGACCATCTGCCTGCACGCGTTGGTCGAAGGTGCACGGCATGCGGTTCCGGTGGGGATCGCCTGCGCGCTGGTGGGGGTAATCATCGGCATCGTTTCGCTCACGGGCGTTGCCTCAACCTTTGCCGGTTACATATTAGCGATTGGCCGGGACAACCTGCTGTTGTCCTTGATACTGACGATGATCACCTGCTTGGTGTTGGGCATGGGTATTCCAACCATTCCCAACTACATCATCACCAGCTCAATCGCAGCCCCTGCGCTCTTGGAGCTGGGCGTGCCGCTGATTGTGTCGCACATGTTTGTGTTCTATTTCGGTATCCTCGCCGATCTGACCCCACCGGTCGCTCTCGCCTGTTTCGCCGCAGCCCCCATCGCCAAAGAAAGTGGATTCAAGATCAGCCTGTGGGCGGTACGCATTGCACTGGCAGGTTTCGTCATCCCGTTCATGGCGGTCTATAACCCGGCACTGATGCTGCAGAGTGATAATCTGTGGATGACGGCCTACATGGTGATCAAGACCATTTTGGCAGTAGGCCTCTGGGGAGTTGCATCCACCGGTTACCTGCAACAGAAAATGGCAATCTGGGAGCGCTTGTTGAGTCTGGGCGCGGGGGCCTTGTTGATCGTGGCGCTGCCGCTGACCGACGAGATCGGTTTCGTGCTTGGGCTTTTGGTATTACTGCAGCATGTCTGGAGGTCCAGGCACGCAAGGACGGCGAATGCATGATCGGCTTGTGCCTGGGGTTGGATGACGGCGTTTGGGCGCAACTGCCGATGTCCCATTTCACGCTAGCGTGGAATCACAGCATCGAGAAAATACGCTGGGAGGAAGACTACCGCCTCACCCGCGAAGGCTTGGTGTTGGAAGAAGCCAGGATTCGAGGTAATGGAGCGGGCATGGAGATACCCGATGATGCTCGACTGGAAAATGGCAGTTGGCACTTCCAGCGCACTCTGCCGCCCGTGCAACCTTTGAAACTAGGACGCACCCCCGAGGCTGGCGACTATCAGCTATGCCTTGAGCAGGTGTGTCACTCCATTAGTCATTGGGTTGGACCGCCCTCTACGAGCCAGCCATTCATACAGCTGTGGAGTTGCGAGACAATTGAACACTCGGTACAGAATACCAATCCCTTTCTAGCCACCTACTGAAATATCACCCGCAGCGCCCGTATGAGCTGCAAGCCATTAGCGCTCGTAAGCAGTGCGGGCACCGCGGCAGCTCACCGCGACGCCTGCCGTCAAGCAGCGCTGAGGCCTCACCCAGCGCCGATCAGAAGTCCCGCTTGTAGAAGATATCCAGCGAACTGGCCAGCCCGCTGGCCGCCTCCAGGTAGACCATCTTGCTCAGCTTGTAACGCAGGGCGATGGTGTTGGCCGGTTCGAATACCCCCACCCCGTAGCGCAGGCTGAGTTTTTCGGTGAGGTTGCCGCTGGCGACCACGCTGGTGCTGTTGCCCGAGCCTTCGGTATCGAGCTGGAAGTCGTCGATACCGAGGTTCGAGGCGAGGCTGCCGGTAAGCCCGGCACTGCCCGCCAGGCCCAGGCCCAGCGCCGCTTCGGCAAGCATGTTGTTGTCTTCTCCGGAAGTCCCCAGCGGACGCCCGAGCACCAGGTAGGACAGGGCCTGCTCCTGGCTCATGGCCGGCTCGGAGAAGACGGTGGTGTTCGGCTGTTCGGCGCTGCCGCTCAAGCGAATACCGGCGATCACGTCATCGACCTGGCGGATCGCTTCGATGTCCAGGTAAGGCTGGTCGAGAGGGCCTGCAAACAACAGCCTGGCCCGGCGGATGGTCAGGCGCTGGCCATAGGCGCGGTAGCGGCCGTCGGCCAGGCTGAGTTCGCCACGGGTATCCAGGTTATCGCCGATGTGCACATGGCCGCGCAGGTTGGCGGTCAGGCCAAAGCCGCTGAACGACAGCTTGTCCTGGCCAACCTCGACATCGATATCCATGGCCACGGCCATCGGTGGCGCACCCTCTTCGGTCTGGTGACCAATGATGACGGTATCCTCCGAGACCTTGACGGTCGAAGGTGGCAGCTCGCGCACGGTAATCTCGCCCTTGGGCACCAGCACCTTGCCGGTCACCGCAAGCTTGTCACCGGCCAGGCTGATGTTCAGGTCGGGGGCGACATCCAGCGTGGCATAGGGCTCTACCGTGACCGGCAGTTGTTGCCCCTGCAGACGCAGGTTCATCGCCAGCGCCTGGCCCCAGGTCAGGTTACCGCTCAATTGTCCTCGGCCAGCTGCACCACTGCGCCAGTCACCCTGCAGCTGTACCTGCTCGCCAGCGATCAGCGCTTGCAAGGACAGCCCCTCGAGGCTGACCGGTAGCTCTGCACCACTGACTTCGCCGCCGGTGAGGGCAAGATTGCCATTGACCTGCGGCGCCAACAGCGAGCCGGACAGGCGCCCGCTACCGTTGAGCTGTCCGGCCAGACGCTCGACCATCGGCAGGAATGGCCGGGCTACCGACAGTTCCAGGCCAGACAGGCGGAAGTCGCCCGACAGCGGTTTGTTCTTGCCCAGCGGGTCCAGGCGCGTCGACAGCATCAGCTCACCGAGCCGCTCACCACGGAAGTTGAGCGTGGTGTCCACCCGCCGTGGGCCCAGTGTGCTGTCCAGGCGCAGTACCTGGTAGGGGAAGTCGACCCAGCGCTCGGCGTCACGTACCCGCAGCGTGCCACCACTGGCATCGACGCGAATCGTGCCCTTGGGGCCACTGGCCGGGATGTCCAGGTTGACGTCGGCATTGAGCATGCCCTGCCAGGCGAAGTCTTTCGGCAGCCATTGGGCCAGGCTGTCGATCGGGAACTGCTTGAGGTGATAGCGCAGGCGCGGCTCCGGCGCCAGGCGCTGGTCTTCGCCACACAGGCTGGCCTGGCCCGAGCGCCAGCAATGGGCGCCGAAGTCCAGCTGACCGCTGGCCAGGCGCTGCAGCCGTGCCGGCGCCTGCAATTGCCAATCCTGGCCGCCGGCCTGGATGCGTCCAGTGGCCAGACGACCGCGCCAGTCGCCCTTGGCCAGTTGTCCGTCGAGGGCGAGGTCAAGCTTGAGCTGCGGCCCTGCTAGGGCCAAGGTCATGGCCTGTTGGCGGATGTCGCCTTTGCCCGTAACGTCAAGATTGCCCAGGGCGGTCTCACCCAGACGGATATTGGCCGCCTTGAGCGTGATCTGAGCGCGCTGGGCGTTGTCCAGGCGCGCATCCAGGTCGAGTCGCTGCAGGCGATTTTCGGCCTGGGCCAGTTGCTGCCCTTGCAGGTTCAGGGTGCCTTGCGGTGCTGCCAGGGTCCCGGCCAGGTCCAGCCGTCCCTTTACCTGCCCCTGCAGGCGTGGCCAGAGCTGGCCGAGCCGCGGCAGATCCAGGTCGATACGGCCTGCCAGGCGCTGTTGCAGGCTGCCACTGCCATTGATGCGGTTATCGCCCAACTGCACCGCCAGGGCGCCCAGGGTCCACTTGTCACCGGCGCCTTCGGCTTCGGCCTTGAGCAGCGCAGGCTGGCCACGCAGACGGCCTTTGAGGTCAAGTTGTGCCTGCAGTTGCAGGCGCTGGTCTTTCAATTCACCCTTGCTGCGCAGCGGGCCGGCGAGCGTGCCGGGCAGCTCGGCCAGCCAATAGGCCGGGTCGAGCGCCGACAACTGCAAGTCGACATCCCACGCCAAGGTGTCGGCAAAGCGCAGGGCCAGGCTTCCAGCGGCCTTGCCCTGCCCTGCGGTCAATGCCAGCTGGGGCAAGCGGACCTGGCGCAGATCGCCCTCGAATGGGCTGGTCAGGTTGAAGGCGCCGGCAGGCCCATCGAGGTCACCGTTGAACGCGCCTTTATAGTTGCCGTCACGGTAGGCCACCTGCGCATTGAAACGCTTGAGGGTGACTTGTGGCGCCTCCTCCAGCGGGTACAGACGCAGCCAGGGGAAATCTTGCCAGTCGATCTGCGCGTCGGCCACCAGGCCCTGCTGCCAGTCGGCATTGGCTTGCAACTTGACCCGCTGCGCGTCGCTGGCGTTCAGGTCAAGCGCAGCGAGTTGAGCGCCCTTGGCATCGACCCGACCGGCCAGGTTCAGGGCGATCGGCCCCTGCTCGGCGGGCAGGCTGGCCGTACCGGCCAGTTGATAGCCCTTGAGCAGGTCGCCTTCGGCTTCGAGCCGCAGTTGATTCAGTTGCAAGGTATCGGGCAGCGTAGCGGCGGGCTTGAATGCGTCGGAACGGATACTGAGCTTGGCCGGCAGCTGCTCGGCCAGGGCTTGCAACTGGCCGCTGAGCTGGGCGTCGAGATAGCCGCTACTGGTGGCCTCGAGGTTGAGGGTCTTCTGCAGTTCACCCTTGGCGGTCAGCGCCAGTTGCCAGGCCTGGCCTTGCACAGCAGGCAATTGCACGGTGCCGTCAAGCTGTAGCGGCCAATCGCCCTGCGGCTGCAGATTGCCTTGCAGGTTCAGGTGCAGGTCGTCGCGCTGCAGCTGCAGATGGTCGATCCGTAAGCCCTCGACCGTCCAGTGGGCGGCCAGTTGCAGGTCGCCCAACAGGTCGCTGCCATCCAGGCGCAGTTGGCCAAGCTTGACCTCGCCGAGCTCGATCGCCAACGGCAGGTTCAGCGCCGGCAGCTGCAACGGGCCGCTGTCGGCCGCCGCTTCGCCAGGGGCAAAGGCCATGTCGACCCGCTCGGCCTGCAGGCGCTCGATACACAAGGTCGCACGCAACAGGCACAGCGGTGACCACGCCAGTTGCGCGGCCTGCACCTCGACTCGGCTGGCGCCGTCGAGCCAGCTCACACGACTGGCCTGCCAGGTCCCGCCCAGGCGTCCCTGGAAGTTTTCCACTTCCAGCCCCGGTACCAGCCCCAACGCCCAGCGGCTGCCCGCCTGAGTGCCGAGCAGCAACGCCAGACTCAAGGCGATCAGCACAATCAGCCCGAGCAGGCCCAGTACACCGTATTTGAACACACGCATCACAGCTCAGGCCCCATCGAGAAGTGCAGGCGAATACCGCCATCGTCGTCCAGCGCCTTGGCCAGGTCCAGCCGCAGCGGCCCAACCGGTGACACCCAGCGCACACCAATGCCTACACCGGTCTTGAGGCTGGGCAGCTCCAGGGTATTGAAGGCGTTGCCCTGGTCAATGAACGTCGCCACACGCCATTTTTCGGTTACCGAGTACTGGTACTCGGCGCTACCGGCGACCATGTAGCGGCCACCAATGCGGTCGCCATCGCTGTTCTTGGGCGACAGGGTCTGATAATCGTAGCCACGCACACTCTGGTCACCGCCCGCAAAGAAGCGCAGCGAGGGCGGGATATTTTTCTGGTAGCCATTGGTGGCGCTGCCGCCAAACTGCACCCGACCCAAGAAACGGTGGTTCTGGCCGAGGGTGGTCAGGCCCTTGAGCAGGACATTGCCGTGCAGCAGGTTGGTGTCGGAGACCAACCCCTCCTTGGCCGCCTGCAGGTCGAACTGCAAACGGTAGCCGTTATGCGGATCGAGCCGATTGTCACTGCGCACATAGGAGAAACTCACGCCCGGCATCAACAGGTTGCTCAAGCCCGAGTCATCACCCAGCTTGTATTCTTCGCGCTGATACTTCAGCGAGATCACCCGCTGCCAACCACTGGGCAGCTTGCTGTGCCACTCCGGACCGACGGTGAGCAGCTTGCTGACGGTGTCGGTGCCGGCAATCTCTTCATTCTGGTAACCGCCGGCGAAGCGCAACTTGTCGGTGAGCGGTGGGTCGAGCGGCACGTCGTACCACAGGCCGACGTTTTGCCGTGGCGCTGACAACTCGGCTTCCCAGCCATAACTGTGGCCTTGCGGGTTGACCCAGTGACGCGTCCAGTTGGCCTTGCCGCGCGGCCCGACGTCCGTCGAGAAGCCCAGGCCCAAGCCCATGGTCCGCGGCTTGCGGGTTTCCAGGCGGACCTCTACCGGAATCTCTTCAGCCACCGCCGCGGTGGGCGCAGCATCAACCCGCACGCCTTCGAAGTAACCGCTCGATTGCAGGTCGTTGTTGAGTTCGGCGATCAGTTCGGAGTCGTATGGGGTACCCGGCTTGAACGAGACCATGCGCTGCAGCAAGTCTTCGTCCAGCGGCGTATCGCCGCCGAATTTCACCGCGCCCAGGTGATAGCGCGGGCCGCTCTGGTAGACCAGTTCGATGTCGGCGACGCCGGCCTGGGGATCAACCGCCAGGCGCTGACGACTGAAGCGCCCGCTGAAGTAGCCGTAGCGCGACGCCTGATTCTGGATCAGCCGCTTGGCGTCCTCATAGATGCCATGGTCGAGCCGCTCGCCCGCACGTAACGCTTTGCTGTCCGGCACGCGAAATGCCTTGAGCTCACTGGCCGGGCCTTCGATGCGTACGGTCACGTTGCGCAGGCGCACCGGCTCACCGGGGTCGATGCGGATGATCAGTTGCGCTGATTTGTCCTTGTCGGCAGGCGGCTTGACCTCGGTGTCGATCTGCGCCTGGTAGTAACCCAGGGCCTGGACAGCTTTGCGCGCCTGCTCCTCGGCACCGCGACTGAAGCGAAGCAAGGCTTCTTCGTCACGGTCGCCCAGGCTACCGATATAACCTTCGACATTCGCCTTGAGCGCCTTGTTGGCGGGTTTCACCCGCACCAGCAATTCGCTCTGGGCCCATACGGTACTACTGGCGGCCAGGATGATCAGGCCCCAGGTCAATCTTCCTGAATACGTCATGCGGGGCATGCTACCAGAGCTCGCCGCTCATGGCAGCGCTCTACCACGCAGGTCACGCGATTACTGGCTTGGAAGATAAAGGGTTGGGATGAAAAAACACCCGCTCGCGAATCGGCCCCAGCGCAATTTCGCCGATTTCCTGGTATCCCTGACGCTCATAGAACGCCAGATAATGGGCATCACCGGTATCCAGCACCACGCCTTGGGTGCCAGGATCATCGGCGCACCAGTCGTGCACAGCCTGTAACAATTGCTCGCCGTACTGCTGCCCTTGGTACTGCGGGTGTACCCCCAGCAGCGGCAGCACATGCACCTGGTCCGATGGCAGGCAGCCGGCCAACGCCGCCTGATAGTCCAGATAGCGCCGCGTGCACCGCAAGCCGGTGCCGAGGATCATCCGCAAGCGCCACAGCCAGCTGTCGGCCACGCCCAGCCTGCGCAGGGGCGGCACGATCAGCGCCACCCCGACCAGACGGTCGTCGACCATCACCCCGATTGCAGGCAGTTGCAACGCGAAATGCTGGCGCACCCATTCGCGCACCATCACCCGCAAACGCCGCTCGTAGCCTGGGCGCTGGGCTTCGAACAAATAGGCAAAGGTCGGCTCGTGGCGATACGCTTGATAGAGCAACGAGCGCACTTCACGGCGGTAGCCTGCGTCGAGCAGACAGGTGGTGGCCGCTGCGGGGGAGTTTTCGGGCATTGCGGGCAATCCTCCATGGAATGGGCATACAGTGCCTTGGAGGTGGCGCAGCGCAGTTCGTTCACCTCTTCGCGCACGTTAGCAGCGCAGGCCGAAGGGCGCCACGCTGGTGGTGGCGGCCGATGTCCGCTAGCATCCCCGGTTTTATCAGGATTGGCTTGCCATGAAGATCGTCTCGTTCAACATCAACGGCCTGCGCGCCCGCCCGCACCAGCTGGCGGCACTGATCGAGAAGCATCAGCCAGACGTGATCGGCCTGCAGGAAACCAAGGTCAGCGACGAGCAATTTCCGCTGGCGGATGTCCAGGCGCTGGGTTACCACGTGCATTACCACGGCCAGAAAGGCCACTACGGTGTTGCCCTGCTCTCGCGCCAGGCACCGCTGTCGCTGGTCAAAGGTTTTGCCAGCGACGAAGAAGACGCCCAGCGGCGGTTCATCTGGGGCATCTTCGCCGACGCCAATGGCACCCCCATCACCATCATGAACGGCTACTTCCCGCAGGGGGAAAGCCGCGACCACCCCACCAAGTTTCCCGCCAAGCAGCGCTTCTATAACGACCTGCAGGCCTTGCTCGAAAACCAGTTCGACAATCAACAGCCGTTGGTAGTCATGGGCGACGTCAACATCTCACCCCAGGATTGCGATATCGGCATCGGCCCAGACAACGCCAAGCGCTGGCTGAAGACCGGCAAGTGCAGCTTCCTGCCGGAGGAGCGCGAGTGGATGGAGCGCCTCAAGGGCTGGGGCCTTGTCGACAGCTTCCGTCATCTGCACCCAGAAGTGTCCGACCGTTTCAGCTGGTTCGACTACCGCAGCCGTGGCTTCGAGGACGAGCCCAAGCGCGGCCTGCGCATCGACCTGATCATGGCCTCCGCAGGCCTGCTGCCACAGGTGAAGGCTGCTGGTGTGGACTATGAATTGCGCGCGATGGAAAAACCGTCCGACCATGCGCCGATCTGGCTGGAGCTGAGCTAACGTCAGCTTGATGGCTATGAGCCAAGACGCAGGGCTGCCGGAGACGGCGCCGGCACCCTGCCCGATTACGGCGAAAAGCAGACGAAATATCTCGCATCTGATAGTCATTCGCCATTATCTCGGTTCTCGCGAGCTCCTGGCAGGAGTAGAATGCGCAAAACCGGGAGCCGCAATGAACCACGACCGCTTCATCCCCAACGAAGACGATGCCATCACCGATGCCGCTGCGCACTGGTGCATGCGTCTGCACGCCGATGATTGCACGGCGGGCGAGCGCGAGGCCTTCGACCTGTGGCTGGCGGCCGACCCACGGCATTTCGATGAGTATCGGGCTATGCAGGAGATCTGGCAGACCGCCGACCTGCTGCCACGCCAGGCAGACGTGATTACGCTGAACCCGCAACAGCGCCGCCAGCCAGCTGCACGCAACTGGCGTCCGCTGGCCTCAGCCGCAGCGATCGCCCTCCTCGTCCTGCCCTTGGCAGGCTGGATTGGCTGGGATCAAGGCTGGTTGCCCAATGATTATCAGCACTTCGACACCGCTGACCAGGTGCGCACGGTGCAACTGAGCGATGGCAGCGTCGTCGAACTCAATCTGCACAGCGAACTGCGCTACCTGAACTACAAGGACCGACGCCAGGTTACCCTGAGCAAAGGCGAGGCCTTTTTCAAAGTCACCCACGACAGCGCGCACCCGTTCATCGTCCACGCAGGGCTGGGCCAGACCCGCGTCACCGGCACCCAGTTCAATGTCTGGAAGTACGACGACCTGGTCAAGGTGACCCTGATCGAAGGCTCGGTGCTGGTCAGCAGCCATGGCGCCGACGGTGGCTACCGCCTCGGCCCCGGCATGCAGGCCAGCTACCACAGGGGTGATTTCGAGCCAGCCCTGGCGCAAAGCGACGATGTCGACAACAGCCTCGCCTGGCGCAGCGGCAAACTGGTGCTGGATAACCTGAGCCTGACCCAGGCGCTGCCGGTGATCAACCGCTACCTCGACAAGCCGCTGCTGCTGGCTGACGAGAGCACTGGTGCAATCCGCGTCAGCGGCGTGTACAACACCCGCGAAGTCAAGCGCATGGTCGACAACCTGCCCAAGGTGCTGCCGATCTACCTGACCCGCAGCAAGGACGGCAGTACCGTCCTCAACCGCATCACGCCCCTCACCCACAAAGGCTGACAGCGCGCCTCAGAGCATCATCGCCGCCACCCAGCCAAACGCCAGCAATGGCAGGTTGTAGTGGATGAAGGTGGGTACCACGGTGTCCCAGATATGGTGGTGCTGGCCATCCACGTTGAGCCCCGAGGTTGGCCCCAGGGTCGAATCCGATGCCGGTGAACCGGCGTCACCCAAGGCCCCGGCAGTGCCCACGATGCACACGGTTGCCAGAGGATCGAAGCCCAACTGCACGCACAACGGCACGAAGATCGCCGCCAGGATCGGCACCGTAGAGAACGACGAACCAATGCCCATGGTCACCAGCAGGCCGACCAGCAGCATCAGCAAGGCGCCGATCCCCTTGCTGTGGTTGATCCACTGCGCCGACGTTTCAACCAGGCTCTTGACCTCGCCAGTGGCCTTCATGACCTCGGCAAAGCCAGACGCGGCGATCATGATGAAGCCGATCATGGCCATCATCTTCATGCCTTCAGTGAACAGGTCGTCGGAGTCTTTCCAACGTACGATGCCCGACAGCGAGAAGATCAGAAAGCCAACCATGGCCCCGATAATCATCGAATCCAGCCACAATTGAACGATGAACGCCGCGCCGATCGCCAGTCCCGCCACCAGCAGGCTCAGCGGGTTGTAGCTGACGCCTACCTGCTCGACCTGCTCGATCCGCGTCAGATCGTAGTCACGCTTCTTGCGATAGCTGAACAACACCGCCACCAGCAGACCGGCAAGCATACCAGCCGCCGGCAGGGCCATTGCGTGGGTGACATTGACTGAGCTGACATCGACACCGGCCCGTCCTACATTGGCCAGCAGGACCTCATTAAGGAAAATGTTGCCGAAACCGACCGGCAAGAAGATGTACGGCGTGATCAGGCCAAAGGTGATCACACAGGCGATCAGCCGCCGGTCGATGCGCAACCGGGTCAGCACATACAGCAGCGGTGGCACCAGCAGCGGAATAAAGGCGATGTGGATCGGCAGAATGTTCTGCGATGACACCGCCACCACCAACATCAGGCCAATCAGCAGCCACTTGAGCTTGCCGCCGTTGCTGTGGCCTTGGCGGTCGATCATCGCCAGGGCGCGATCGGCCAGGGCGTGGGCCAGGCCGGATTTGGCAATCGCCACGGCGAAGGCACCAAGCAGCGCATACGACAACGCCACGGTGGCACCGCCACCGAGGCCGCCGTTGAACGCCTTCAACGTACCTTCAATGCCCAGCCCACCGACCAGGCCGCCAGTCAGCGCGCCAATGATCAGGGCGATGACCACATGCACGCGGGACAGGCTCAATATCAGCATGATGCCGACCGCGGCAATGACTGCATTCATGGTGTGGTTTACCTCGTTACGACAGACAAAAAGCGACGGTTCCGGCGACAGGCTGCACGCTGGCAGCGGCCGGACCAAGGGGGTGATGTTCTGAAGGGCGCACACTCTGAGGGCCGGGTCGGCAGATGTCAAATCGGCGCCTTTGCGCGCGGCGAGAAAAACCGCGACCGGCGCCGGGAAATTTATGTTGATCGTTTGAATAAAGAAAAATCCAGCAGCGCCGACATAGTCTGCAGACCTATTACAAGGGACTCTCCCCAAATGCCTTCGCGACAACTGTCTATCCAGTGGAAGATCACCCTGCTCGCCGGCCTGTGCCTGGCCAGCATCGTCACCTTGCTGGTCGGCCTATCGCTGTACCGCATGGACCACAGCTCCGACCTGGTCAAGGCGAGCAGCATGAAGATGCTCTCTGAATCGGCCCAGGCGCGTATCGAGTCGCAAGGCGAGGTCCAGGCCTTGAACATCCGCCGACAGTTCATGGATGCCTACCAGTATGGTGCCGGCTTCGCTCGCCAGGTGCTGTTCCTGCGCGAGCAGGCAGAAAAGCGCTACCTCGATGCCTTCGACCTGCGCGAAGACATGACCCAGCAGGTGCGCAGTGCGTTGCAGGCCAACCCTGACCTGCTCGGCCTGTCGCTGGTATTCGAGCCGGGTGCCCTGGATGGCAAGGACAGCCTGTTCGCCGGCCAGGAAGCGCTGGGCAGCAACGAAAGCGGACGGTTTGCCCTGTACTGGTCGCAGCCGCGCGCCGGTCAGTTGACCTCAATGGCCCTCCCCGAGCACGACATGGCCAACACCGAGGTCGGCCCCAGTGGCCAGCCCGCTAATACCTGGTGGGTCTGCCCGCGCAGCACGGGCAAGGTCTGCGTGGTCGAGCCGTACTTCTATGCCATCGACGGCCAGCAGGTGATGATGACCAGCATCGTCTTCCCGCTGTCGGTCAAGGGCAAGGTGATCGCCACCCTGTCCATCGACATCAATCTCAACAGCCTGCAGGCGCTCAGCCAGGAAGCCAGCCGCAACCTCTATGAGGGCCGTACTACCGTCGGCATCATCAGCCCGGCAGGGCTGCTCGCAGGCTACAGTGCCAACGCGAGCAAGCTGGCTCATCGCCTGGAGCAGGTCGACCCGGCTCAGGGCGCGGCGCTGGTAGGCAAGCTGGCCGACGGCAGGCTGCAGGTGGTGCATGCCCAGCAACGCCTGAAGGTGCTTGCGGCATTCCCGCCGATTCCGGACGCCAAGCCGTGGGGGGTCTTGCTCGACGTGCCGGTAAACGCCCTGACCGGCCCGGCCGAAGCGCTGAAACAAGAACTCGACACGCTCAACACCAGTGGCACCTTGCTTGAATTGGGGTTAGGCCTGGCGGCGGCGATTGCCGGCCTGCTGCTTGTCTGGCTGATGGCCCGCGGCGTGACC
The DNA here is from genome assembly GCF_017875955.1 of Pseudomonas sp. BP8. GTDB lineage: Bacteria > Pseudomonadota > Gammaproteobacteria > Pseudomonadales > Pseudomonadaceae > Aquipseudomonas. The sequence goes on from NZ_JAGINK010000001.1 coordinate 4,004,030, forward strand.
CGGCCGATCCTCGGTGTGGCCGCCATGCTCAAGGACATTGCCAGTGGTGAAGGCGACCTGACCCGCCGTTTGCAGTACGACAAGCACGACGAACTGGGCGAGTTGGCCGGCTGGTTCAACCGCTTCCTGGACAAGCTGCAGCCGACCATCGCCGAGGTCAAACGCTCGGTACAGGCCGCACGCGGCACCGCCGACCAGTCTGCCGCCATCGCCAGCCAGACCAGCGCCGGCATGGAGCAGCAATACCGCCAGGTCGACCAGGTGGCGACCGCGTCGCATGAGATGAGCGCCACCGCCCAGGACGTCGCCCGCAGTGCTGCCCAGGCGGCGCAGGCCGCGCGCGAAGCAGATCAGGCCACCCGCGAAGGCCTGGCAGTGATTGGCCGTACCACCGACAGCATCGATGCCCTGGCCGCCGACATGAGCGGCGCCATGGCCCAGGTCGAAGGGTTGGCGCAAAACAGCGAGAAGATCGGCTCGGTGCTTGAGGTGATCCGTTCGATTGCCGAGCAGACCAACCTGCTCGCGCTCAACGCTGCCATCGAGGCGGCCCGTGCCGGCGAGGCCGGACGCGGCTTTGCGGTGGTCGCCGATGAAGTGCGCAACCTGGCCCGGCGCACTCAGGAGTCGGTTGAAGAAACGCGCCAGGTGATTGAAGCATTGCAGGCCGGCACCCGTGAAGTGGTCGGCGCCATGGACAGCAGCCACCGCCAGGCCCAAGGCGGTGTCGAGCAGGTCGGCCAGGCCGTGACCGCGCTGCAACGCATCGGCCAGGCGGTCACGGTAATCAGCGACATGAACCTGCAGATCGCCTCGGCCGCCGAAGAGCAGAGCGCGGTCGCCGAAGAGATCAACAGCAATGTCGCGACCATTCGTGACGTGACCGAGTCGCTGTCTGGCCAGGCCAATGAGTCGGCGCGGGTCAGCCAGTCGCTCAACAGCCTGGCCAATCAGCAGCAGGGGCTGATGGATCAGTTCCGCGTGTGAGCCTTGGCCCGCGCCGTGCCAGGCGGCACTGTGCGGGGCACGGCTACGGGTCAGAGTTCGTCGCGCCTTGGATGGAACCTGCCGCCCCCCAGGATCTGGTCGAGCAGAACCATCGCGGCGTGCACGTTTGGCCGGTTGCCCATTGGCAGCACCTGGGTATCGGGCAAGGTCGCATCCTGGTAACCCGACTGCATCACCAGCAAGTGCAGCTGATTGGCGTTCAGATACACATGATGCTGCTCCATCGCATACGACTGGATCAGACTCAAAGCCCCGGCAACCAGTGGTGTAGCACTGGAGGTACCGGCATAGTTGTCGGTGTAGTCTCTGACGTGATCGGGCTTATGCTGCAGAGCACCGTAGCCCAGGGTAACCACGCTATCGCCCCAAGCGTTGAGCATGCGGTATCGATAGGAATGGTTGGAGTATTGATGAGGTTTGCCATCCCATGACTGGCAAGCGCCGATCAGGATAGCGCCGGCATCGCCGTGGTCTTCGAAGAAGCTGCAATGGGAAAGATCGACACCATAGCCTCTGTGGGTACCCACCTTGGGGTCACTTACGCCAGTGCCGTTGCAGGCTGCTGCAACCACCACCGCGCCGCGTTGAGTAAGGGCCTGAATCGCATCCCACCACGCCTGCTGATGCACCGTAGGCAGAAAGGTGCCAAGCACATTGATGTTGGCGGTCTGCCGATTGATTGCGACGATGTCGCCGGCTTTCACATTCGCAAGCATGTTTTTCAACGTCTGCGGGTATCCATGCGAGTCGTGGGCCTCACTGTTGTAGAAATACACCTCCGCTTCATGGCAGATGCCCGTCACTCCGAACCCGTTTGCCTTGGCCATCAAGATGCCCAACGACGCCGTTCCGTGCTCGGGATCGGTATTGGGCTCGAGCCCGACGATCTTAAGGTTGGGGTGACTGCGCAGCTCTTCATGTTCGGGATACAGGCCTGCATCGGAAAAATGCACCCGAGCGCCCTTGCCCGTTGCCTGCTGCTGCCAAACCTTACGAATATTCATCCCCCTGTAGCGCCTGCCCGGCTCATCCAGGTAGGCCTGCAAGGCCTCGAAGTCAGGCGTTGGACGGGCATTTTCATTGGCATTGTTACCCGCCTTGACAATCGCGCCGGTGAGCAACGTCGCAAGTATGGCTGCGCCAATCAACAGCGGGTTCGGCGTGTCCACTGGCGGTGTGGCGAACTCGATGGATTCAATGTAATCAAGGGCGGACAGCGTCTGGAGCAAGGCTATAAAGGTGTCATTGAGCATGCTGTCGGGCTGGATGAGGCAGTAGTAGTCACTCAGCGCGCTCAAGGCTGCGTTGCCGCGCTCCTGCGGGTCGAGAAAAGGCTGCAGCTGAAGAACCTGGTTGAGTTTGGGCCAGCGGCGCACTAGCAATGAATTGGACCCAGGCTCAAGCTCTTCCCGCAAGCGCTGGTAGCCATCCGTGGTGAACTTGAGCACCAGAGGCGGATATCGCTCACCCTCTCCTACGAGTGGAAATGCCTCGTCGCTAGCGCGCTGCACAGCACGCTTGCGTCGCCCGGTGGCACCATATAGCGGCACCTTGTCCAACACGCTCCTGTTCGATTCTTCCGGCCCGATTTCAAGGGTCAACGCGGGTGGGCGGATCAGTCCATCGACGTCACTGGGAAGGTCCAGTGCAATGATTTCCTTGTCCGTAAGCCTGATCACCGGATGGATACTGTAGGTACCGGGTTGCTCGTCACAGCTCAAGGTTGCCGGGCAGCCATAATCAGCCAGAGAGCCTGTGCGGGCATGTGACTTGGCCCTGACAGCATCCAGCTGTTGCAGCCCGTCGGGCCCCGTTCTTTTCAACTCATAACGAATACTCCTGACTTTATGCAGGTCATTGCCGGTACATCGGATGTGAAACTTGCCGTCGAAGCGGAAATTCCTGAAATAGATAAAACTCACGTCAATGGGCATCGGGGCTCTCTCCTGGTGGTATCGCTGCACGCCTTGCGTACAGGCACCCCACAGCATCCCGGCAGCCCGTGGTAGATCCCAGCCAGAAGGCGTTCCTGGCCAGCGCTGAGCGCAGGTTCCAGCGCCCTGCTACGCCCAGAGGCTTGCTGCTCGCAGCGCAAAACTCGACACTAGGGGCCTACCCTCTGGGACCTCGCCCGCGTGGTCACTACCGATACCCGACCACGGAATCCCGCCCATGCTAGACCTGCTGCTGACCACCCTGGCTCCGATCATCGCGCTGATTGCCCTGGGTACCTGGTTAAGGGTGCGCGGTTTTCTCGCCGAGGGTTTCTGGCCCGGCGCAGAGCGCTTGAGCTATTACGTACTATTGCCCTCGCTGTTTCTTCACGGCCTGGCTACGGCCAACCTGGATGGCGTGCCGATACTGGGCATGGTCGGCGTGCTGATGCTCTCGACCGTGCTCGGCGCTGCCCTGCTGGTGCTCTACCAAGGCGCGGTAAACCACGACGGCGCAGATTTCACCTCGGTGTTTCAGGGCGGCGTGCGTTTCAACAACTACATTGGCGCGACCTTGGCCGCCGGCCTCTATGGCAGCGCCGGGATTGCCCTGGCGGCGGTGGCCAATGCCGCCATCGTGCCACTGGTCAACCTCCTCTGCGTGCTGGTGTTCGCCCGTTTCAGCGCCCGCCACAGTTCGCCGGCGACGATCCTCAAGGCGATCTTTGCCAACCCGCTGATCATCGGTTGCGCGGGCGGGATGCTGTTGCGGGTCAGCAACGTCGGCCTGCCGCCGGGGCTCGAGCCCACGGTCAAGGCGCTCGGCCAGGCCGCGTTGCCACTCGGTCTGCTGTGCGTCGGCGCAGCCTTGGGCGGCGCCCGCCTGGGCCAGCAGGTGCGACCCTTGCTGGCGGCGTCGCTGTTCAAGTTCCTGGTGTTGCCGCTGACCACCTGGGGCCTGTGCCGGCTGCTCGGTTTGGGCGGCCAGGCCGCCGTGGTGGCGGTGCTGTTCCAGGCCCTGCCGACGGCGTCCTCTTCTTACGTCATGGCCCGGCAGATGGGCGGCAACGCGCCCCTGATGGCGACCATCATCGCCTTGCAGACCGTCGTCGCCGCGCTGACCCTGCCATTGATGCTGAGCTTGACCCTGAGTTGATTTCCTCCAGCTAGACTGAGACTCAGTTCACCCTTCGGAAGCACAATCATGCGCCTCTCGTGGATGCTGTTCGGCCTGGCCCTGACCCTGCTTGCAGGCCCGCTCCACGCCGCCGACAGCGCCCAGGCCGCCATGGCTGAAGACAAGGCGCAAGCGCTCGAGGAAAAAGTCGTCGAAGAGGCGCCGCCGCCGAAAAAGAGCGAGACCCTCTCTCCAGGCGAGGTCAAGGCGGTCGACCCCCGTGGCCAAGCCCCGATGGATGACAGCATCACCTGCCTGGCCCGCACCATCTATTGGGAGGCCAAGCAAGCCGACGCCCGGGACATGAGCGCAGTGGCCAGCGTGGTGCTCAACCGGCTTGGGCATGACGGCTTCCCCGACACCATCTGTGGGGTGGTCAAGCAAGGTGTCGAGAGCAAGAGCTGCCAGTTTTCCTGGTGGTGCGACGGGCGCCCCGACCAGGTCGAGGAAAAGGACCGTTACGACGTTGCCAAGGAGATCGCGCGCAAGGCGCTCAACCAGCAACTGAAGGACCCCACCCACGGTGCGCTGTACTTCCACGACCGCTCCGTTCGGCCCGACTGGGCCAAGGCCTACCGCAAGACGGCCGAGACCAGGTTGTTTCTGTTCTACAAGCCGAACCCGTCCCTCGCTCGCTGAATGGCGGGTTACAGAAGCTAGACCAACGTCGTATTCGCGAAATTTTCACAAATCGAGAACCAGGCTTTTTACTGACAAATTCTCTGCTTGATCTAGGCTTTTACGAGCATATTGGCACGCTGAACCCTGCGACAATCAGCCCTATCGGATAATGTACCAACTTGTTAATTAGCTTGCTAAGGGCTTAAACTGTGCTCATTCCACCTGCGAGATCCTTGGCATGAACGACACACCGCGCACCTCTGGTGCCTCGAGATTCATACTGGTCGGCCTGGGCGTTGTCATCGCCCTGCTCGGCCTCCTCCTGGCTGCTGGCGGCATCAAGCTGGCCGGCCTGGGCGGTTCCTGGTACTTCCTGATCGGCGGCCTGGCCATGGCCATCGCCGGTATCCTCATCGCCCGCCGCAAGACCGCGGGTGCCTGGCTGTTTGCTGTATTCCTGCTCGGCACCGCGATCTGGGCCGTGGCCGATACTGGCCTGGTGTTCTGGCCACTGTTCTCGCGGCTGTTCATGTTCTCCGCGATTGGCGTGGTGGTGGCCCTGGTCTACCCGATGCTGGTGCGCGCCAATGGCGGCAACAGCGGTCGTGGCGCCTATGGCGTAGCCGCGGTGCTGGGCGTGGCGGTAGTGATCGCCGCAGGCAACATGTTCGTCGCTCACCCAAGCGTTGCGCCTACTGGCAAAGGCCCAGGCATGACCCCGGTCGAGCCTGAAAAAGCGCAGAAAGACTGGGCGCACTACGGCAATACCGAAGGTGGCAGCCGCTTTGCCGCGCTGGACCAGATCAACCGCGACAACGTCGACAAGCTCAAGGTCGCCTGGACCTACCACACCGGCGACGTGGCCGAGAGCGACGGCAACGGCGCGGAAGACCAGCTGACCCCCTTGCAGGTCGGCAACAAGGTGTTCATCTGCACCCCGCACAACAACCTGATCGCACTCGATGCCGACACCGGCAAAGAGCTGTGGAAGAACGCTATCAACGCCCAGTCCAAGGTCTGGCAGCGTTGCCGCGGCATGGCCTACTTCGACGCTAGCGCGCCGCTGGCCCAGCCGACCCAACCCAACAGCTCGCCGATCACCGTGGCCAGCGTCGCCGCCGGTGCCAACTGCCAGCGCCGCCTGCTGACCAACACCATCGACGGTCGCCTGATTGCAGTCGACGCCGACACTGGCGAGTTCTGCCAGGGCTTTGGCGACAACGGCCAGGTCAACCTGATGGCCGGCCTGGGCAACGTGCCGGACTCTTACTACCAGCTGTCGTCGGCGCCACTGATGGCCGGCACCACCGTGGTGGTAGGCGGTCGTATCGCCGACAACGTCCAGACCGACATGCCGGGTGGCGTGATCCGTGGTTTTGACGTGATCACCGGGCAAATGCGCTGGGCGTTCGATCCGGGCAACCCGGAAGACCGCAACGCACCCGCCGACGGCAGCACCTATGTGCGCAGCACGCCGAACAGCTGGGCGCCGATGTCCTACGACCCGGCGATGAACACCGTGTTCCTGCCGATGGGCTCGTCGTCCACCGACATCTACGGCGTCGAGCGCAGCAAGCTGGACCACACCTACGGTGCCTCGGTACTGGCCCTGGACGCCACCACCGGTAACGAGAAGTGGGTCTACCAGACCGTTCACAACGACCTGTGGGACTTCGACCTGCCGATGCAGCCGAGCCTGATCGACTTCACCAAGGACGACGGCCAGACCGTACCTGCGGTAGTCATCGGCACCAAGGCCGGGCAGATCTACGTCCTCGACCGCGCCACCGGCAAGCCGCTGACCCAGGTCGACGAAGTGCCGGTCAAGCCGAGCAACATTCCTAACGAGCCGTACTCGCCAACCCAGCCCAAGTCTGTCGGCATGCCGCAGATCGGCGCGCAGACCCTGACCGAGTCGGACATGTGGGGCGCTACCCCGTATGACCAGCTGCTGTGCCGTCTCGACTTCAAGAAGATGCGCTACGACGGCCTGTACACCGCGCCGGGTACCGACCTGTCGCTGAGCTTCCCGGGTTCGCTGGGCGGCATGAACTGGGGCAGCATCTCGACAGACCCGGTGCACGGCTTCATCTTCGTCAACGACATGCGCCTGGGCCTGTGGATCCAGATGATTCCGTCGCAGAACCAAGGCCAGGCCGCTGGTGGTGGCGAAGCGCTGAACACCGGCATGGGCGCGGTACCGCTCAAAGGCACGCCGTATGCGGTGAACAAGAACCGCTTCCTGTCGATCGCCGGTATTCCGTGCCAGGCGCCGCCGTTCGGTACGCTCACCGCCATCGACATGAAGACCCGTCAGGTTGCCTGGCAGGTTCCGGTCGGCACGGTTGAAGACACCGGTCCGCTCGGCATCCGCATGCACCTGCCGATCAAGGTCGGCCTGCCAACCCTGGGCGGCACCCTGTCCACCCAAGGCGGCCTGGTGTTCATCGCCGGTACCCAGGACTTCTACCTGCGCGCCTACAACAGCGCCAATGGTGAAGAAGTCTGGAAAGCCCGTCTGCCGGTTGGCAGTCAGGGTGGCCCGATGACCTATGTCTCGCCCAAGACTGGCAAACAGTACGTGGTGATCACCGCTGGTGGCGCACGTCAGTCGACCGACCGCGGCGACTACGTGATTTCCTACGCCCTGCCGTAAACCACGCTTGACCTCTTCGCGGGCTTGCCCCGCGAAGAGGCCCTCAATGACACCCTGCAATTCCCAGGAAAGCCGCGCAATGTCCTCCGCTTTGCACTTCACCCCTACCCGTCTCACCGCTGGCCTGCTGATGGCCTTGGCCAGCACCAGCGCCCTGGCAGAAGCCGACCTGATGAACCGCAGCACCCTCACCGGTGACTGGGGCGGCCTGCGTCACCAGCTCGAAGAAGACGGCGTCAAGTTCACCGCTGACTACAGTGGTGAAACCGCCTACAACGCCCACGGCGGCCTGCACCGCTCGGCGCGTTACTCGCAGAACGTCAAGCTCGGCGTGCAGTTCGACCTGTCCAAGCTGTACGGCCTGGAAAACGGCGGCAAGGTTCAGTTGAGCATCAACGACCGGCGTGGCAACAGCGCCTCCGAAGACCTGGTCGGCAACCGTCTGCCCATCCAGGAAAACTACGGTGGCCTGTACACCCGCCTGACCGAACTGAGCTATGAGCGCAACTTCACCCCGGCGTTGAACGTCAAGCTCGGCTACATGGCCATGGGCAACGACCTCGGCGGGCTGGACAGCGGCATTCTCTGCAACTTCATGAACGCCGGCTTCTGCGGTCACCCGCTGAACATGTCCGGTGGCAGTGGCTGGACCAACTACCCCAACGCCCACCTCGGTGCGCGGGTCAAGTACGACCTGTCTTCGGCCTGGCAGTTGCGGGTTGCGGCGTTCAACGTCGACCCCGAGAGCAACGGCAACTCCAGCCGCGCCTGGCATCTGGGCCCCAAGCACACCACAGGTACCGTGGTGCCGGTGGAGCTCGTGTACAAGCTGCAGGGCGAGCTGCCGGGTGAGTACAAGCTGGGTTACTACTACGACAGCTCCAACGTCAAACGCATTGGCAGCAGCGACGAAGTGGCTGGCCGCGGCGGTCATTACCTGCTGATCGACCAGGCCGTGTGGAACGACCCAAGCTCGCCGGGACGCAGCCTGCATGCATTTGGTCAGTACTCGGCATCGAGCAAGGCTGCCTCGCCGTTCACCAAGTGGTATGGCGCGGGCGTGGTGTTGTACAAGCCGTTCGAAGGGCGTCCACGGGACACCGTGGCGTTGGGCTATGGCCGTGCGGTGCCCAATCCGCGTAGCCGCGATGTGCTGGAAGACGCTGCCTTGGCCAGCGGCCAGGGCTTCCCGGATATCGACAGTGCCGAGCAGTTGATCGAGTTGAGCTACGGCTATCAGGCCACGCCATGGCTGAACCTGCGCCCGGATGTGCAATACATCATCGAGCCGGGGGCGTTCTCCGGAACCAACATCGATAACGCGCTGGTGGTGGGTTTGCAGGTCAAGGCGAGCTTCTGACCTGAGTTGATGTAGCGCTAGTGTCGGCCTCTTTGCGAGGCCGGTACTGACGCCCCTTATCAACCGCTCTTGAGATACTCCAGCAGGCGTAGCAACATCGCATCACAGCCTTGCAACTGCTCGATACTGACGAACTCGTCCGGCTTGTGCCCTTGCTCCATGCTCCCAGGCCCACAGACCACAGTCGGTATCCCGGCCTGATCGAACAGCCCCCCCTCGGTACCGAACGCAACGGTGCCAAACTCACTTGAACCACTGAGCAACGCGACCAGTCGAGCCGCTTCGCTGTCCTGTGGCGTGGCTAAACCGGGATAGGCGCTCAGCGGCAGCAGCCGAACTTCGCTGGCGGCATTCACCGCGCGCATGCGCGGCAGCAGCTCAGCCTCGGCATAAGTCTGCAACTGATCGGCCACACCCTGTGCCTCAAAGCCCGGCAAGGCGCGCACTTCGAAGTCGAACTCGCATTCCTCGGGCACGATGTTCAACGCCCTGCCGCCCTTGATCACACCCGTCTGCACGGTGGAGAACGGCGGATCAAAACGTGCATCCTGCTGTTCGGCCAAGGCATCGCCAATCTCGCCAAGTTTGCCGATCAAGCGCGCCGCGTACTCGATGGCATTAACCCCATACGGCGCATACGCCGAGTGGCAGGCAGCCCCTTGTACCTGGCAACGCATGGCCAACTTGCCCTTGTGGCCCAGTACCGGTTTGAGTTCGGTAGGCTCGCCGATCAGGCACAGCCGTGGCTTGTGTGGCCGCTGCTGGAGGGCTTCAAGCATCGAGCGCACACCCAGGCAACCTACTTCTTCGTCGTAGGAAAACGCCAGGTGGAGCGGTGTCTGCAACGGCTGGGCAAGAAACGCCGGGACTGCCGCCAGCACCGACGCAATAAAGCCTTTCATGTCAGCCGCGCCACGGCCGTACAGGCGCCCGTCGCGTTCGCTCAGGCTGAACGGATCGAGCGTCCACGCCTGGCCGTCGACCGGCACCACGTCGGTGTGCCCGGAGAGCACCACGCCGCCACGGTCCAGTGGCCCGATAGTCGCGAACAGGTTGGCCTTGGTGCCTTCGCGGTTATGAAACAGTTCGCTGGGCACCCCCAGCCCGGCCAGATAGTCGCGAATGAAGGTGATCAACTGCAGGTTGGAGTCACGGCTGACGGTGGCAAAACCGATCAGGCGTGCCAGCAACTCGCGACTGGTCAGCTCACTCATCGCCCGGCACCCCATAGCTCGGCGCACTGGTGGGGTTCAGTGCGCGGGTAACGTAATCCTGCATCTGCGGGCGGTAGGCCTGCCACAGGCCGTCGAGTTGACCAATAGGGTCCTGCTCGGCCCAGTCGACCCGCAGGTCAACCAGCGGCCAGGTCAGCTCACCGGCGATCTTCAGCGCCGCCGAATGGATGGGCCCGGCCTCGCCACCAGCCTTGACCGCCGCATGCATCGCCGCCAGCAGGCGATCAGCCAGATGCCCGCCCGCCTGCTCGAATGCCGCGACCATCGCTTCGATCACCTCATGCGAAGACAACAGATTGCCCGCTGCCGCGCACTGCTCGCCGGCAACCGCGTTGTGCACGCCCAAGGCTTCCTTGCCGGTGAACAACGCGACCTGGCCCTGGCTGTCGATCACCGTCACCTGGCGATATTCACTCCAGCCATTGGCGCTGAGCACCCGCTCCAGCGCTGCGGCCGGCAGTAGTTGGCCCTGCTCGAGGGCATCGAGGATCTGCGGCCCCAGCGCCGGCAAGGTAATGTTCTGCGTAGCGACAGCGCCCACACCGGCTCTCACCCACGGGCACCGCGCACCCACGGCAATGCTCGACGAACTGATGGCGATACCGACCTGGCCGGTTTCCTGGCAACGGCCAATGATAGAGAAGGTCATGTGCAGCTCCTGTTGTGTGCTTAGCGCTGCGAAAGACAACTTTCGCGGGCAGTTGCAGGCATTCTGAACAGAACCCGCGGGGCCACGAAACCACCTTTTTCCTCGCCCTTGAAGAGGAAAAAACTATGCCCGCGCGTAGCCAGCATGCAGGCGGCCGATTTGGGGTTTTGTCGACAGGACCGGCCTCTTCGCGGGGCAAGCCCGCGCCTACAGGATTCGGGAATATCCCGTCTTTGTGCTCGACACAAATCCTGTAGGAGCGGGCTTGCCCCGCGAAGAGGCCGGTCCTGTCGGCACACATTCAAAAACCTGCCGCACAGCACACCACGCCGCAAATCCACGCGTGGAAATAGCACAAGAGCATCCCTGCAGCCCACGCCCGACAAGGCCTTCGCCAAACTATCGGCAATCCTTAACTAAATAGTATTTTCGCCATTCGAAGCGCGTCCCTAGTCTGGCTCCAGGCAAAGGCGGTTCACCCACCGACCTGAATACAACCGCCTTCCAAGAAGGGCTCAGACATGACATTCAATACGATCGAAATCGACACACTGGTGGTCGGCGCAGGCCAGGCCGGGGTTGCCATGAGCGAACACCTGAGCAAACTCGGCGTCCCGCACCTGGTGCTGGAGCGTAACCGCATCGCCGAAGCCTGGCGCACTGGCCGCTGGGACTCGTTGGTTGCCAACGGCCCGGTGTGGCACGACCGCTTCCCAGGACTGGAATTCGACCTCGACGCCGACGCCTTCGCCGGCAAGGAACAGGTCGCCGACTACTTCGAACGTTATGTGCGCACCTACAACCTGCCAGTGCGCACCGGGGTCGAGGTAAAAAAGGTGGTCCGCAACGCCGACCGCCCAGGCTTCACGATTGAGACCAACCAAGGGACAATCCGCGCCAATCGCGTGGTCGCGGCTACCGGCCCCTTCCAGCGCCCGGTGATCCCGGCCATCGCGCCCAAGGATGAAGGCCTGCATCAGATCCACTCGGCGGCCTACTTCAACCCCGAGCAGTTGCCTGAGGGCGCGGTGCTGGTAGTCGGCGCGGGCTCCTCCGGCGTGCAGATCGCCGAAGAACTGATGCGCGCAGGTCGCCAGGTCTACCTCTCGGTGGGCGCCCACGACCGCCCACCGCGCGCCTACCGCAACCGCGACTTCTGCTGGTGGCTGGGCGTGCTGGGTGAATGGGATGCAGAAATTGCCAAGCCTGGCCGCGAGCACGTGACCATCGCCGTCAGTGGCGCCCGCGGCGGCCATACCGTGGACTTCCGCGCCCTCGCCCATCAAGGCATGACCCTGGTCGGCCTGACCCAGTCGTTCGAAGACGGCAAGGTGCGTTTCCAGGACAACCTGGCCGACAACATTCGCCGCGGCGATGAAAACTACCTGGCCTTGCTGGATGCTGCCGATGCCTACATCGAGCGCAACGGCCTCGATCTGCCTGAGGAGCCCGAGGCGCGCACGCGCCTGGCCGATCCTGCCTGCATCAGCCAGCCGATCCTCGAACTGGACCTGACCCAGGCCGGCGTGACCAGCATCATCTGGGCGACCGGCTATGGCGTCGACTTCAGCTGGCTGCAGGTCGATACCTTCGACGCCAACGGCAAGCCGGTGCATCAGCGCGGCGTATCCAGAGAGCCAGGCGTGTACTTCCTCGGCCTGCCGTGGTTGTCGCGCCGTGGTTCGTCGTTCATCTGGGGCGTGTGGCACGACGCCAAGCATGTCGCCGGGCACATCGCCACACAACGCACCTATCTGGCCTACCGCGACCGCGATCAGCGCGCTGCGCAGGACCAGGACATTCAATCCTCGATCAGTAACGTCAGCACCCTCGGAGCCCACTGATGCCTACCCATACTCGCGTTCGCATGTTCAACACCAAGGTGACCTACCCCAACCAGTCGCTGGACAACGACCTCTGCCAGGCAGTACGCGCTGGCAACACAGTGTATGTGCGGGGCCAGGTCGGGACCGATTTCGAGGGCCGCCTGGTCGGCCTGGGAGACCCGCGCGCGCAAGCCGAGCAGGCGATGAAAAACGTCAAGCAACTGCTTGAAGAAGCGGGCTCGGACATGTCGCACATCGTCAAGACCACCACCTATATCACCGACCCGCGCTTCCGCGAGCCGGTGTACCAGGAAGTCGGCAAGTGGCTCAAGGGGGTGTTCCCGATCTCTACCGGGCTGGTGGTGGCGGGGTTGGCCCAGGCGGAGTGGTTGATGGAGATTGACGTAATAGCAGTGGTGCCGGATCAGGTGTGAATTGTGGGGTTATCCATTTGATGTGGTGACGCTAGCGGGGGGGGGCTTATCCATTTGATGTGGTGACGCTTATGGCCCCTTCCGCCCTTACGGCCATCCCTTTCAAGGTCTCTGCATTTTTCTGAATTTTTCTTTGGCTTGAGCTCGCCGGGGCCGCTGCGCAGGCCTTGTGTCGCGAAAGGGGTGCGCAGCGCCCCCGGCATTGCTGGCTTACATGATGAAATCCGAAGGTGACGCAAAACCATATCCTGGGTGCACACTCCACCCCACCACCCCCTAAAGCCTGGCCAACTCCTCACGGCAAAACTCGACGAACAGCTGCGCCGGCTTGGTCAACTGAACCCGCTTCAAGCGCGCCGCCGCCAGCCCCGACAGAGTCACCGGCTCGGCAATATCCACCATCACCAGCCGCTGCCCGTCATAGGTGCATTCCGAATGCGGCCGGGTCACCAGCAGGGAAAAACCAAAGCCCTGCCCCACCATCCCCCGCACCATCTCGATCGACGGCGAACTGAAGACGATGTTCGGCGTCAGCCCCAGCTCATTGAACAAGCTGACAAAGTAAGTTCGGCTAGGCGCCACGTCGAGCAGGATCATCGGCTCCGGACACAGGTCGCGCAACGACACCTGCGCCTGCCCGGCAAAGCGGTGTTTCTCCGGCAACAGCACATAAGGCTTCTGCGGTGGCATCAACGGTTCGGCCTCAATCGTGCCGTCCAGGTCGTGATCGTAAAGAAACGCCAGATCAAACGTGCCCGCCGTCAGCCCCTGGATCAACTCCTGCTGCTCGCCATCGCGCAAGCGGATATCAACCCCCGGGTAACGCTCGCGAAAGCCCGCGATCAAGCGCGGCAGATAGAGCGGCGCCACTGTCTCGAAGCAGCCGATATCGATCTGCCCGGCCACCGTGTCGTTGTCGGCCAGGGCGTTCTGCTCGAACTCGTGCGCCATCTGCAACAGCGACTTGGTCTTGGCGTAAAAGCGCTTGCCGCTGGGCGTCAGCGAGACACCCTGGGCGTGGTGGCGGATGAACAGTTGCACGCCGAAGCTCTCTTCCAGGCTCTTGATCGCGGTCGAGATCGACGGCTGGGCAATGTACAGCTGACGCGAAGCCTCAGCGACACTACCGGCCTCCACCGTGGTGACGAAGTACTTCAGTTGACGCAGGGTATAGGAAGCCACAGGCACCTCTCTGGCGCCGTTCACGGCGCGCTCGAATTATTCCTGCCACCTTACCTTAGCCCCAGCCTGGCCGGCGGCTGGGCGGAAAAGGATTTGCCTATGTCCTGATGATAGTTTGCCTAGGCTGACCGGCTACGCACCTGACGCAGCACCACCAGTACCAGCACGACGTTGGCCAGCGCCAGCACGCACAAGGTCGCGAGCACGCCCATCGCGCCAAAATGCTCGAACAGATAGCCACCCACCAGTGGCGTCAGGGCCTGGCCGATCAGCGATGGCCGCGACATGCGCCCCATCAGCAATACGTACTGGGCCGGCGGCATCAGGGCCAGCGGTAGCAAGCCACGCACGATCGCCCGCAGGCCATTGCCGCAACCAAAGATCAGCAACCCGATAGCAGTGACGCCAGGTGCGAAGGCCACCAGCAACAACCCTAGTGCGACCAGGCTCACCGAGATCAGCGCGGTCCAGATCGGATGACGCTTGCCGGCGATGATCTGCAGAACACGCGACGCCACCTGGCTCGGCCCAAGCATCGCCGCCAGGCCGATTGCGGCAGGTAGCGAGTGGCCGAGGCCCTGAAGCACCGCCACCAATTGCACCGCCACCGCAGTCATGATGATCGCGCCGAGGGCGAAAATGGCCGTCAACAGCAGATACAGCCGTCGGTCCACCGTGCCGTCCTGATGGCTGGCGGCACGCTTTGCTGGCTCGCGCTGGCCGCCCTTGGGCAGCACTTTCAGGTACAGCGGTGCTACCACTACCAGCAACACGCAGGCATACGCAACGCAGGCCTGACGCCAGCCGAAGTGCTCGATAGCCAGGGCCACTGCCGGCCACGACAGGGTCGAGGCAAAGCCCGAGATCAGTATGATACCGGTGATTGCCCGGCCTGCACCCTCGGCGTAAAGCGCACCCAGGGTAGAAAACAGCGCCTCGTACAAACCCATTGCCATGCCAACGCCGATCACCCCCCAAGCCAGCAGGAACAGCGGCAGGCCATGGCTGGTAGCCATGATCAGCAGCCCCAGCGCCACTACCGCACCACTACCGGCCAGCTGCGGCCGACCGCCGTAACGGGCCACCAGTCGGCTGGACAACGGCGCCAGCAAAGCCGAGACCATCAAGCTTAGCGACAGCGCGCCATAGACCCACTGACTGGCCCAGCCGGTCTCGCGCATGATCGGCTCGGCCATGACCGCCAGGATGAAGAAAGAACCGCCCCAGACCAGGATCTGCAGCACGCCCAGGCCGACAATGGCCAGGGCTGCGGGGTGTCGAACATCAGTATTCACAGGACAACCTTATCGCGTTGAAAGTAGCTGTCGCGCAGAGAACAAACCCCGCAAGTGCGCTGCATGCAATTAAGTCAGCCCGCGCACTACAGAAGCCTCTTCGCAGCCGCTGCCAATCATGCCCATTATCGATGAGCAATCCCCACCTATCATTCTGCGTGATAATAACCTTCGCCTCATTCGATTCGTTCCTTGCGCGCGCGCCGAGCAGAATCCGCCCACTATCCATACATTGGCGGATTTCTCCATGGAACAATCACTCAAACCCTTGCGCTATCCCCTCGCTGCCTTGGCAGTGCTGGTGATCGCTGCCTGCGGTAAAACCCCCGATGTCGCACAGGCGCCCGCCGCGCCCAAGGTGACCGTAGCCAAAGTGATCGAGCAACCGATCAACGAATGGGACGAGTTCACCGGTCGCCTTGAAGCCCCAGAAACCGTCGAGGTGCGGCCGCGCGTCTCCGGCCAGATCGACCTGGTCGGCTTCACCGAAGGCGCCAAGGTGAACAAGGGCGACCTGTTGTTCCAGATCGATCCACGCCCGTTCCAGGCTGAGGTCCGCCGCCTCGAAGCACAAGTGCAACAAGCCCGCGCCACCGCCGTGCGCAGCGAAAACGAAGCTCGCCGCGGTGAGCGCCTACGCGACAGCAATGCTATATCCGCCGAGCTGGCCGAGTCGCGCAGCAGCGCCGCCACCGAAGCCCGCGCGGGAGTCGCGGCGATCCAGGCGCAACTGGACCTCGCCCGTCTCAACCTGAGCTTCACCCGCGTCACCGCGCCGATCAGCGGCCGCGTCAGCCGTGCCGAGTTCACCGCAGGCAACATCGTCACCGCCGACGTCACGCCGCTGACCTCGGTGGTCTCCACCGACAAGGTCTACGCCTATTTCGATGCCGACGAGCGGGTCTACCTCAAGTACAGCCAACTGGCTCGCGACGGCCAACGCGGCCAGAGCACCCCGGTGTACCTGGGCCTGAGCAACGAAACCGGCAACCCGCACCTGGGCCAGATGAATTTCGTCGACAACCAGGTCAACCCGCGCACCGGTACCATCCGCGGCCGCGCCGTGTTCGACAACCGCGATGGCCAGTTCACCCCCGGCCTGTATGCCCGCCTCAAGCTGGTCGGCAGCGCCACCTACGACGCCGTGCTGATCAACGACGAAGCGGTCGGCACCGACCTTGGCAAGAAGTTCGTGCTGGTCATGGACAAGGACAACAAGGCTGCCTACCGCGCCGTCGAGCTGGGGCCAAAACTCGAAGGCCTGCGCATCGTCCGTAGCGGCCTGGCCAAGGAAGACCGCATCGTGGTCAAGGGCCTGCAACGGGTGCGCCCTGGCTCGCCGGTAACGCCTGAAGAAACGGCCATGGCCAGCGAGCAGACCCTCGCCACCCTCGACCGTCAGCGCCAGGCCCTCGAGGCCAGCAACCCGGCGCCGAGCGTGGCCGGCACCAGTGTCAAAGTCGCCAGTGCCCAGGCACCGCGCGGTTAAGGGAAAACACCGATGAACTTCTCGAAATTCTTCATCACACGGCCGATCTTTGCCGCCGTGCTCTCGCTGATTCTGCTGATTGCCGGCTCCATCTCGCTGTTCCAGCTGCCGATCAGTGAGTACCCGGAAGTGGTCCCGCCAACCGTGGTGGTGCGCGCCAACTTCCCCGGCGCCAACCCCAAGGTCATCGGTGAAACGGTTGCCGCGCCGCTGGAGCAGGCCATTACCGGTGTCGAGAACATGCTGTACATGTCCTCGCAATCCACCGCCGACGGTAAGGTGACGCTGACCATTACCTTCGCCCTGGGCACTGACCTGGACAACGCGCAGGTGCAGGTACAGAACCGCGTGACCCGCACCCAGCCCAAACTGCCGGAAGAAGTCACGCGTATCGGTATCACCGTTGACAAGGCCTCGCCCGACCTGACTATGGTCGTGCACCTGACCTCGCCAGACCAACGCTACGACATGCTTTACCTGTCCAACTACGCCATCCTCAATATCAAGGATGAACTGGCGCGACTGAACGGCGTTGGCGACGTACAGCTGTTCGGCATGGGCGACTATTCGCTGCGGGTCTGGATCGACCCGAACAAGACCGCTTCGCGCAACCTGACCGCCACGGACGTGGTCACCGCCATTCGTGAGCAGAACCGCCAGGTGGCTGCAGGGCAACTGGGCGCACCGCCCGCCCCCGGCTCGACCAGCTTCCAGCTGTCGATCAACACCCAGGGGCGGCTGGTCAATGAAGAAGAGTTCGAGAACATCATCATCCGCGCAGGCGCCGATGGCGAGATTACCCGCCTGAAGGACGTTGCCCGAATCGAGCTCGGTTCCAGCCAATACGCGCTGCGCTCGCTGCTCAACAACCAGCCGGCAGTGGCCCTGCCGATCTTCCAACGCCCCGGCTCGAATGCCATCCAGATCTCCGATGACGTCCGGGCGAAAATGACCGAGCTGAAGAAGAGCTTCCCGGAAGGCATGGACTTCAGCATTGCCTACGACCCTACGGTGTTCGTCCGTGGCTCGATCGAGGCCGTGGTGCACACCCTGTTCGAAGCGCTGATCCTGGTCGTATTGGTTGTCATCCTGTTCCTGCAGACCTGGCGCGCGTCGATCATTCCGCTGCTGGCGGTCCCCGTTTCGCTGATCGGCACCTTTGCCGTGATGCACCTGTTCGGCTTCTCACTCAACGCGCTGTCACTGTTTGGCCTGGTCCTGGCAATCGGTATCGTGGTTGATGACGCCATTGTCGTGGTGGAGAACGTCGAACGTAACATCGGCCTGGGCCTGAAGCCGCTCGAGGCGACCCAGAAGGCCATGAGCGAAGTGACCGGGCCGATCATCGCTACTGCGTTGGTGCTGTGTGCCGTATTCGTCCCGGCGGCGTTCATCTCTGGCCTTACCGGTCAGTTCTACAAGCAGTTCGCCCTGACCATCGCCATCTCGACGGTAATCTCGGCGTTCAACTCGCTGACCCTGTCGCCCGCGCTGGCCGCCGTTCTGCTCAAGGAACACCACGCGCCCAAGGACCGCTTCTCGCGCCTGCTCGAACGCTTGCTCGGCAGCTGGTTGTTCGCGCCCTTCAACCGCTTCTTCGAGCGCGCCAGCAATAGCTATGTCGGCGGGGTAAGCCGGGTTATCCGTTCCAGCGGCATCGCCTTGTTCGTCTATGCCGGGTTGATGGTGCTCACCTACCTCGGCTTCTCGTCGACGCCCACCGGGTTCGTCCCACCGCAGGATAAACAGTACCTGGTGGCCTTTGCCCAACTGCCGGATGCGGCCAGCCTGGACCGTACCGAAGCGGTCATCAAACGCATGGGCGAGTTTGCCAAGGAGCAGCCTGGCGTTGCCGACTCGATCGCCTTCCCGGGCCTGTCGATCAACGGCTTCACCAACAGCCCCAACAGCGGCATTGTGTTCACTACCCTCAAGCCGTTCGATGAGCGCAAGGACCCAAGCCAGTCAGCAGCGGCCATCGCCGCCGCGCTGAACGCCAAGTTCGCTGATATCCAGGACGCCTACATCGCGATCTTCCCACCGCCACCGGTACAAGGCCTGGGCACCATCGGCGGCTTCCGCCTGCAGATCGAAGACCGCGGCAACCTGGGCTACGAGGCGCTGTACCAGGAAACCCAGAACATCATCGCCAAGAGCCACAACGTGCCTGAACTGGCCGGCCTGTTCACCAGCTATCAGGTCAACGTGCCGCAGGTCGATGCCGCCATCGACCGGGAAAAAGCCAAGACCCATGGCGTGGCCATCAACGATATCTTCGATACCCTGCAGATCTACCTGGGCTCGTTGTACACCAACGACTTCAATCGCTTTGGCCGGACCTACCAGGTCAACGTCCAGGCTGAACAGCAGTTCCGCCTCGACGCCGAACAGATTGGCCAGCTGAAGGTGCGCAACAACCTTGGCGAAATGATCCCGCTGGCGACCTTCCTCAAGGTCAGCGACACCTCGGGGCCGGACCGGGTCATGCACTACAACGGCTTCATCACGGCCGAAATCAATGGTGCCGCAGCACCCGGCTACAGCTCCGGACAGGCCGAGGCTGCCATCGAGAAGCTGCTCGAGGCTGAACTGCCTAACGGCATGACCTACGAGTGGACCGACCTGACCTACCAGCAGATCCTCTCCGGCAACACCGCGCTGCTGGTGTTCCCGCTCTGCGTACTGCTGGCGTTCCTGGTGCTGGCAGCGCAGTACGAGAGCTGGAGCTTGCCATTGGCGGTGATCCTGATCGTGCCGATGACCCTGCTCTCAGCCATTACCGGGGTGATCCTGTCGGGGAGCGACAACAACATCTTCACCCAGATCGGCTTGATCGTCCTGGTGGGCCTGGCGTGCAAGAACGCCATCCTGATCGTCGAGTTCGCCAAGGACAAACAGACCGAGGGCCTCGATCCGCTGGCCGCAGTACTGGAAGCCTGCCGCCTGCGCCTGCGGCCGATCCTGATGACCTCGATCGCCTTCATCATGGGTGTGGTACCGCTGGTGTTCTCGTCCGGTGCCGGTAGCGAGATGCGCCATGCCATGGGTGTCGCGGTGTTCTCCGGGATGATCGGCGTGACCGTGTTCGGCCTGTTCCTGACCCCGGTGTTCTTCTTCCTGATCCGCCGTTTCGTCGAACGTCGCCAGGCCCGCAAGGCCGCGCACGCCAAGCCGCTGGAGAACCACGCATGAACCTGCTCAAACCCTTGACGCCGAGCCTGCTCGCGCTGGCCCTGGCGGCCTGCGCGGTGGGCCCGGACTACCAGGCACCGGCCACTGCGCCGGCCCACCTGGACAACGAGCAGCAGGCCAATGCGTTCGACCGCAGCCGCTTTGAAAGCGTGTGGTGGAAGCAGTTCGACGACCCTGCGCTGAACCAGCTGGTGCAGGCCTCGCTTGAAGGCAACCGTGACCTGCGCGTGGCGTTTGCCCGGCTCAAGGCGGCCCGTTCGATCCGCGAGGATGCCGAGAACGACACCTTGCCAGTGGTCAGCAGCCGCGCCAGCAGTGACCTCGGCAAGGGCCAGATCCCTGGCCAGACCGAACGCCGGGTCAACAGCGAGCGTTATGACCTGGGCCTGGACATGGCCTGGGAGCTCGACCTGTTCGGCCGTATCCAGCGCCAGATCGAGGCGAGCGAGGCGCAAGAGGCCGCGGCCCAAGCCGACCTGCAACAGCTGCAGGTCAGCCTGATTGCCGAGTTGGTGGATGCCTATGGCCAACTGCGCGGTGCACAACTGCGCGAGAAGATCGCCTTGGCCAACCTCAAGACCCAGCAAGACTCGCGCAGCATCACCGAGACCCTGCGCGATGCGGGCGTGGGCAACGAGCTCGACGTGGTCCGCGCCGATGCCCGCCTGGCGGCGGTGGAAGCGACAGTGCCGCAGTTGCAGGCTGAACAGGTACGCGCCCGCAACCGCATCGCCACCTTGCTTGGGCAACGTCCCGACGCGCTCAGCGTCGACCTGTCGCCCAAGCAGTTGCCTGCGATTGTCAAGGCGCTGCCGGTGGGTGATCCAGGTGAGCTGTTGCGCCGTCGCCCAGACGTGCGCAGTGCTGAACGGCAGTTGGCGGCGGCCACAGCCAATGTCGGCGTAGCGACGGCTGACCTGTTCCCGCGGGTCAGCCTGAGCGGCTTCCTCGGCTTTACTGCAGCGCGCGGCTCGCAGCTCGGTTCGTCCGCCGCCAATGCCTGGGCGCTTGGCCCGAGCATCACCTGGGCGGCGTTCGACCTGGGTAGCGTGCGCGCCCGCTTGCGCGGGGCCAAGGCGGATGCCGAAGGGGCCTTGGCGAGCTATGAGCAGCAAGTGCTGCTGGCGCTGGAAGAATCGTCGAATGCCTTCAGTGATTACGGCAAGCGCCAGCAGCGTTTGCTGGCCCTGATGCGCCAGAGCGATGCCAGTCGCAGGGCTGCTGAGTTGGCCTCGGTTCGCTATCGCGAAGGGACGGTGGATTATCTGGTGTTGCTCGATGCCGAGCGCGAGCGGCTGAGTGCCGAGGATGCCCAGGCGCAAGGCGAGGTGGAGTTGTATCGCGGCATTGTTGCGATCTACAAGGCTCTGGGTGGCGGCTGGCAGCCTGAGACGGTTGCTAGCGCGAGGTAATTCGGCGCGACGGTTTCAACGACTCCTTTGGTTGGCTCCTCCCCCAACCGTTTGCCCCGCTGGCGTTGGCCTGCGGGGCTTTTTTTTGGGGTTTTTACTGACTGTTGGGGGGATCTGTCGGCTGGGCTGGGCTTGCTTTGGCATTGGGGGCTTATCCATTTGATGTAGTGGCTGTAATGGCCCCTTCCGCCCTTACGGCGGGTCACTTTTTTTCTTGGAAAAAAGTAACCAAAAACCGCTTGCTCCTGCATCCGGCCCTCCGCTGCGCTACGGGTTCCCTCGCTCCGGTCTTGCTCCGGGAGGACCGCGCTGTACGGCCCATCCTGGGCCTCAGCGCTTTCCGGCCATCCATGGCCTCCACCTCCCTGCGCAAGACCTCCACTCGGCCTCCTGAAGTCGCTGGTAGATCAAGAGCAAGATCAACAGCCACAGCAACGGCAGGCGAATCGCTGCGCTCTCGCTTTGTTTATCTACCAGCAGATTTGTGGGGTGGCTGGCAGGGCTGCGCCCTGCGATTTGCATCGCCAGTACCGGCCTCTTCGCGGGACAAGCCCGCTCCTACAGGGTTTGCGCAGATTTTGAATTCGGCGCAGTACCGGCCTTTTCGCGGGGCATGTCGGATCGCCGCACCGCCGCACCAACAGGATTGGCGCAGATTTTGAACTCGGCGCAAATCCTGTAGGAGCGGCGGTGCGGCGATCCGACTTGTCCCGCGAAGAGGCCCGAATATCCACCACCCATGCCACTGTCGAAACAACGCCAGCCCAGTCTTGCTCGATCGCCCATCAAATGAATAACCCCACAACCCCAAAGCCCGGCGCCATCCACTCCAACCAACATTGCAATTGCCTCCAAGCTGCCCCAAGCTCATCCCCTCCTGCCTCACCGGACCACCCGATGCCCAGACACCGCCGCTACCTGATCGCCCTCCTGCTCCTGATCCTGGTATCGGCCGTAATCGGCTACCTGTCGCGCAGTGACGCCCCCAGCAGCGCGCCAAACCTGCCACCGCACAGCTACGCCAAAGCCTTGCGCCAAGCCCACAATGGCCAACCCGGCGCTGCACGAGTGCTCTACCAACAGCTGCAGCGCGACGACCTGGCCCCCATTCGGCGGGCAGCCTTGTATGCCGAACTGCCCAACTACCCTTCGCCAAAAGCACTCGAACTGGCCAAGCACGACCTTCAACACGGCGATCCGCTGGTGCGCCGCGCGGCCATCACCAGCATCCGCCGGCTACTGCCCGCCGCCCAACGCAGCCTGGTCCTCGGCCCACTGCTGGAAGATGACGACCAGAGCGTGCGCTTTGCCGCCGTGGATGCCCTGCTCGGCCTTGACCCCGACGCCATCGGCCTGTACTTCGGTCCACTGCAGCAGGCGCTCGAACAGTACCAGCAAACCCTGCATACCCAACCCGACGACGCCGCAGCGCAGGTCCACCTGGCCAGACTCTACTTGCACGAAAGCGAATACACCCAAGCACAGGCAGCGCTGCAAAGAAGCCTGGCGCAAGAACCGGACAACCTCGACGCCTTGGCCACCCAGGTTCGCCTACTGGAACGCCAGGGCCAGCACGATGCCTCTCGCCAGGTACTGGCCAAGGCCTTGGCACTGCGCCCGGACTCGGCCTTTCTCCAGCACCAGCTAGGCCTTTGGCTGATCCGCCACGAACAACCCGAATATGCCCTGCTGGCGTTCTCCCGCGCTGTCGAACTTGAGCCCGACAACGACACCTACCGTTACGCGCTGGCCGAGACGCTGCATAAACTGGAGCAGGTCGAAGCAGCGCAAAAACAGTTGGAAACGTTGCTGGCTCGGCAGCCGGCAAATCGCAAAGCCCGGGTGCTACTGATCAGCTACTGGAAAGAGACTGGCCAGTTACAGAATGTCCAGGTACTCCTGGCCGAGCTGGAACGGCAAAACCCGGATGACCCGCTGCTCCAGCAAGGCCTCTGACGAATTGCCACAAACAGTTTTGAACCCTGCCTGAGCGGTCGCGGTCCAGTGGTTAGACGGCAGAGTAATTCCCGCCATGCCCATTGTTGCCACTGTTTCAGGAGAATCCCCTTGGCCGCTTCGTTGCCCCTCGACGAACGTGCGTTGATTCTGGCCCCCGCACGGATGGGCGAGGACGCCAGCAAGATGCTTGCGGCCGCCGGAATTGGTTGCCGGCGCACCAGCGATATCGCGTGTTTGGGGGGCTGGCTGGCAGAGGGTGTGGGCGTTGCAATCGTCGCTGAGGAGAGTTTGTCGGACGACCAGCAATCACCGTTGCAGGCATTTATCGATGGCCAGCCAGAGTGGTCTGATCTGCCCATTGTGCTCATCGGCGGCAGTCACGTTGCCGCCACCGGGCCGCCGCGAGAGCGCTTGGGCAACCTGATACTACTGCACGTACCCTTCAACGACAGCCAACTGCTCAACCTGAGCCAATCAGCGCTGCGTGCGCGTCGACGTCAATATGTTGCCCGCGACCAATTGCTTGAACTGCACCAGCAGCTGGAAACACACGCTCAGCAACGCCACGACGAGGTCCAGGCGTTGCACCAGGCACGCAAGATGGAAGCGATTGGGCAACTGGCCGGCGGTGTCGCACACGACTTCAACAATTTGCTGACCAGCATTGGCGGCAGCCTGGAGCTGATAGAACGGCACGTGCGCAATGACCGCATGGAAAAACTCCCCACGGTATTGAACATGGGCCAGGAAGCCGTTGCCCGCGCCGCCCGACTCACTCATCGGCTGCTGGCGTTTTCGTCCAGACAATCGTTGGAGAGCCGCAGCGTCAACCTGCGCAAAATGCTCGACCCGAAAAACTTGCGCGCCAGTTTGAGTCCCTCAGTGGTGTTGCAGTTGCACGTGCCTTCGGACTTGTGGCCGGTAGAAGCAGACCGTGGCCAACTACAGGAGGCGCTGGACAACCTCCTGCTCAATGCCTGCGAAGCCATGCCCAGCGGTGGCAAACTGACCATCGTGGCCAGCAATCAGCACATTGATAGCAGCTCTGTCAGTGGCGTGCAGCTACACACCGGGGACTACTTGCGGCTGCGCATCAGCGACACTGGCCATGGCATGTCGCAAAGCACCTTGGAACGCGCGCTCGAACCGTTTTTCAGCACCAAGCCCGTTGGCCAGGGTATCGGCCTGGGGCTGTCGATGGTCTATGGATTCAGCAAGCAATCACGTGGTCATGTCACCCTCCACAGCGAGAGCGGGCACGGCACTCAGGTTGATTTGTACTTGCCGCGTCACCAGCCCAAAAACACCCCAGCCAAGCCCGCTGTTGCGGCGCCCACGCCTGCCGTCGGCGCCAGCCACGAAGTGCTGCTGGTCGAAGACGACCGGCACGTTCGTCAGTTGCTGTCCGAGGCGCTGCTTGAGGATGGTCTGTCTTGTCGCACGGCCAGCAATGCCAACGAAGCGCTGCAGGTGTTGCAGTCACCGCAGCCGATCGCCTTGATGATCAGCGATGTCGGCCTGCCTGGCATGAACGGCCGGCAATTGGCGGAGATCGCCCGCAAACTCAGGCCAGACTTGCCCGTGCTCTTCATTACCGGCTATGCCGAAACCGCCATGGCTCGCGAGGATTTTCTCGAACCCGGCATGCAGCTGATTTGCAAACCCTTCGAGCTCGCTCATCTGCAGGAACGCGTAGCGCGCATCCTCGGCAAGCGCTAGAACACCCTCTCACTCCACCGTGAGCAGCTGTTGCACTTGGCCCACCAGCACCTTCAGGGAAAACGGCTTGAGCATCAATGCCGTACCAGGCTCGTTGAGAAGATGCTGCTCAACAGGCTGGTCGGTAAAACCGGTGATGAACAGGATCTTCTGTTGCGGCTGGAGCATGCGCATGGCCTTGGCGAGCTGGCGCCCACTAAAGCCGCCGGGCAGGCCAATATCAGTGATCACCACGTCGAACTCACCGCCATGCCGGAACTGCGCCATCGCCGCGTTGGCGTCAGCTACATCGCAGACCTCAAAGCCATGGTCGACCAGCGCTTCTTTCATCAAATGGCGCAGATTGGTTTCGTCATCGATCAGCAACAACCGCCCACCGCGCCCAGCAGCAAGTGCCTGCACAGGCTCGGCCAGTGGTATTTGCTCGGGCTCCTCCAGGCAGCGGGGAAACATCAGGGTGACACGAGTGCCCTGCTCCAAGGTTGACTCGATCCAGACATGCCCCTGTGATTGGTGCACGAAGCCATACACCATCGACAGCCCTAGCCCTGCACCTCTGCCAACGGGCTTGGTGGTGAAAAACGGCTCGAACGCCCGTGCGACATCTTCTGTAGTCATGCCCTGGCCGTCATCATCAAACTGCAGGGTCACGTAGTCGCCCGCCGGCAGGCCTTTGTCGGCAGGACCGCCAGCCGTAAGGCGCTGGTTGGTACTGCGAATGATCAGGGTGCCCGACGGCACGCAGGCATCGCGGGCGTTGGCGCACAGATTGATCAGGGCATTCTCCAGCTGGCAAGGGTCCAGACGCACTCGCCAAGGCGCAACGTCCAGTTGCCATTGCAAGTGCATCTCCGGGCCCAGCGTCTGCAGCAACAGTGGCTCCAGAGCGAGCAATTGGTGGTTGATTTCCAGCGGTTTGGGCGACAGTGGCTGATTCTTGGAAAAGGCCAGCAAGCGATGCGTGAGGGTCATGGCCCGCTGCACCGAATCGCGCGCCAATTGCACATAGTTGTCGATCCGCTCCAGACGCCCCTGAACTAACCGCCACTGCAGCAACTCCAGGCTGCCACCGATGCCCGACAGCAGGTTGTTCATTTCGTGGGCCATGCCGCCCGCCAGTTGGCCCACCGCGCCCATGCGCTGGCTGTTGCGCAGCAACGTCTCGGTCTGGCGCAGGGCGTCCTCGCGCTCCTGGCTGATGTCGCGGCCCACGGCTGTGAGCATATCGCCCTCCCGCCGCGCGCTCCAGCGGAACCAGCGGTAATGCCCATCGCGATGGCGCAAGCGCGTTTCGACCTGATCGGCGCCGCGCCCTTGCAGCACATCCAGCGCCGCCGAGGACACTTCGAGCCGGTCGGCTGGATGCACCAGGTCGATGATCGCCATGCCGGTGGTTTGCCCCTCGTGCCAGCCGAGCATCCGGCACCAGGCAGGGTTGGCCGCCTGCAGACGCAACTCAGGGCTGACCACGATCATTGCATCGTGCGACAGCTGCCAGATGTGATCACGATCAGCCAGGGAGCGGGCGATCTGCTCTTCGAAGGCCAGCGCCCGTTTTCTCCAGGCGTCAATGGTTTCAACGCTTTCCGTGGTATCGATCACAGTGTGCAGAAAACCCGCCACCTGCCCCTGGTCATCCCTGACCGGGGTGTAGCTGAAGGCATACCAGGCATGGCCGCTGCCGTACGGCAAACAGATGCTGACCGGCGCGTCGTCGACAAAGCCGGCCTTGCCCGCCAACGCCTTGAACACCCAAGGCCCGATGGCCGGCCAGTGATCGCTCCATAGCGTGTCGAATGCGCGGCCCAAGACCGGATCAGGGCCCGTCAGCACGCTCAGGTAGGCGTCATTGTGGATCACCGTGAGGTCTGTGCCCCACACCAGCGCAGAGGGGAATGGCGAGAGCAGCATCATGTCGACGGCGATGCGCAACGCTGGTGGCCAGTGAGGGAGCGCGCCCAGTTGCGTCTTGCTCCAGTCGTAACGACTTATCGACTCATTGACGGCGTCGCAGGACTCACCTGACGCCAGATGGACCACCTGCGCGAGAGCGCCGAATTCATTACCCTTATCGACCACGGACTTCAATCCTTGAGAAAGCTGGCTTGCTGCCCCAGCAGGCATCATCTGCCTGTAGACGACTTTCTGCAATGATAGCCAGCAAGGCTGTGCAGGGCTGCACGTGTTGGCTACCTGTGCATGGCGTAAGCCCACGCGACAGCTATGCTGATGAGGTTTTCTCTGCGCCCGGCGCTACCCGGGCCCTTCGCTGTCAATGGGAGCGTGGTCATGAGCAAGAAAATCCTGGTAGTGCTGACCAACACCGCCAAGTACCCGACGATCAACCGCGCGACGGGCCTGTGGTTGGGCGAAGCGGTGCATTTTGTCGCCGAGGTAGAGGGCCAGGGCTACACCGTCGACTTTGTCAGCCCAAACGGCGGCTATGTTCCCATCGACCCCAAGAGCCTGGAGATGGCGCCTGACCTGGACTGGCAATGGTATGACGACAAGGCGTTCCTCAACCGCCTGGGCAGCACACTCAGTCCTGGCCAGGCCAAGGCCGACGACTATTGCGCCATTTACTACACCGGCGGCCATGGCGTGATATGGGACTTCCCCAACAATGTGCCGCTGCAGGACCTGGCGCGCCGCATCTATGAAAAGGGCGGTGTCATTGCCTCGGTCTGCCACGGAGCGGTGGGCTTGCTGAACATCAAGCTCAGCGACAACACCCTGTTGGTCAGGGAGCGTGAAGTGACTGGCTTCTCCAATACCGAAGAAAAGCTGGTGGAACTGGACAAGGTGGTGCCCTACCTCACCGAAAACGAACTGGCCGCCAAAGGCGGCACGTACCGCAAGCACGACGATCCCTGGGCCGAGTTCGTTGTCTGCGATGGCCGCTTGATCACCGGACAAAACCCGGCATCCAGCGCACTGGTCGCCAAGAAGGTGCTGGAAACCTTGCAGCGGGCGGCTTGACTTCGACAGCCAGCGGCCACTTTTTCCCTCTCTGACCGGCAAACAGCCTACAGCCTGCAGACTCGGTTCTCCTTACTCTCAGATGCAAGCTGTCCGGCCATGGACAGTACTGGAGCGGAGGGCTGAAAGCCGATGTCGAAATTCATGCATGCGGGACGTAGCTTGCTCGAGCTGCTGCTGATTCTGGCCATCGGGCTGGTACCGGTAGCTTCAGGGTTGACAGTGATGATGTATCAGCTGGAAAAAAAGCTTGAAGAAAACGCTCGGGTATCGGCGCACGAAGCCCTCTTCGTCATCGATCGGGTCCTGGATAACCTGCACTCGGCCGCCAGCGAGGCCGTCCGCTTCAGCGGCTCGGCATGCGACAAGGTCCGCGGCGACCTGATCGACCAGGCCGCTAGAGATCCACGTATCCGCTCATTGATGTTGACTGAAGGTGACCAGGTATATTGCGGCACATTGCCGATGCTTGCGCCCTACCCCGTCGAGTTTGCCCCGGGCCGCAACCTGCGCTTGAATTTCGACTCGCCCTCGACCCCCAATGGAGTGGTAGTCGAATACCGCCTCGCCAATACCGATCCAGGCGTTATTGCCACCAGCTATGGCATCGAGTTGCGCAACGAACTGCATGGGTTTCAGGACAAGCTGATCTTGTTACTAGAGTTCGATGACAAGTTCATCTGGACGCTGGGCGACAGCCGCGACGCGCAGCGACCCTCGCAGACGGAATTCTTCCAGGAAGTGCAGTCAAGCCGTCACGACTACAGCGTCAAGGTCGGCTACGCAGACGGACATACCGCCAGGGAAGCCCGTCAATCGATCCTGCAGGTGTTGCCGTCGCTAGCCTTGGTAGGCCTGCTCACTGCGGCGATTACTTACTGGGGTATCTTTAGAGGCCGCAGCAAGCAGCGGCACCCCGCCGCCTAGACAGCGCGCGGGGTGCGCCCGAGGTTCAATCGGTGCTGAGCACGCCGCGACGCACCTGGTCACGCTCGATGGACTCGAACAATGCCTTGAAGTTGCCTTCACCGAATCCATCATCGCCCTTGCGCTGGATGAACTCGAAGAACACCGGGCCAAGCAGGGTTCCTGAAAAAATCTGCAGCAGCAGGCGTTTGTCACCGGAGTCCGAGGCGCCATCAAGGAGGATGCCACGCGATTGCAGCTGATCGACCGGCTCGCCATGACCAGGCAGCCGCTCTTCGAGCATTTCATAGTAGGTCTGCGGCGGCGGGGTCATGAAAGGCATGCCCAGCCCTTTGAGAGCGTCCCACGTCTTGAGCAGGTCATCGGTAAGGAACGCCACGTGCTGAATGCCCTCGCCATTGAACTGCATGAGGAACTCTTCGATCTGCCCCGCCCCCTTCGACGATTCCTCGTTGAGCGGGATGCGGATCATGCCGTCCGGAGCGGTCATGGCCTTGGAGGTCAGGCCGGTGTACTCACCCTTGATGTCGAAATAACGGATCTCACGGAAGTTGAACAGCTTCTCGTAGAAGCCGGCCCAATAGGCCATACGTCCGCGGTAGACGTTGTGGGTCAGGTGATCGATGATTTTCAGGCCGGCACCGACCGGATGACGCTCGACCCCTTCGATGAACGTGAAGTCGATGTCATAGATCGAGCTGCCCTCTTCATGGCGGTCGATCAGGTACAGCGGCGCCCCACCAATACCCTTGATCGCCGGCAGGCGCAGTTCCATCGGTCCGGTTTCGATTTCCACCGGCTGAGCGCCCAGCTCAAGGGCACGCGCGTAGGCTTCGTGCGCATTACGTACCCGGAATGCCATGCCACACACCGACGGACCATGCTCGGCGGCAAAGTACGAGGCGATACTCTTGGGTTCGTTATTGAGAATCAGGTTGATGTCACCCTGACGGTACAGGTGCACGTCTTTGGAGCGGTGCGTAGCGACATGGGTAAAGCCGAGAATCTGCAATACAGGTTCCAGCACACCCGGGGTCGGCGAGGCGAGCTCAATGAACTCAAAGCCCATCAGGCCCATCGGGTTTTCGAAGATATCAGCCATGTTCGTGTCCTCATCTGCAGCGTAATAACAGGTGGTCAGTTGCTATCGGATGTCGGACGAGCGAGGAGGCGAACAGGGGATACCGCGCACGCTGCGGGCGAGGAAGGCACCAATGATCAGCTTGAACCCATGGTATGTCATAGGGATCCATTTTCGGCGGTTTGATCTTCCAGCGAAGAAGACCTTATTGTTGTATTCGTAACTGGATTCTATATGGCGTAAATAGGTTTGTCGCGCATTAGTTCTAGCGCTGAGCCGACGAGCGGCTATCATCAGCGACATTCTCTCTGACAAGACTAGGCCAGCATGCCGCTTTCGGTTAAACGTCCCGCCCACTGGAGCTGGCGCACCTGGCTGCCCTGGGTCATCGGCGTGTTGCCGATGCTGTGCGGTTTGCTGATCATGCACTGGCAAATCGACCGGGAGCTGCAGGCTAACAGTCAGGCCACCGCGCGCCAGGTGGTCGAACACGTCGAGCGGATCCTCGACAGCCTGTCTGCAGCTGCGCAAGCGTTGCTGCCCCTTGCCGGGAGGCCTTGCGCAGAGATCCAGGTGGCATTGCGCAGTGAAGTCACCCGTAATGCCTTCGTGCGCTCGACCAATCTGGTCGAGCGCGACACCCTTTATTGCAACTCGCTGTTCGGCGACTACCAAGAGCCGGTAAACGCTGCTGACTATACCGACGGCCGTCTATGGCTGATGGATGGCAACTCGGTGACGCCCGGTCATCCCCTGTTGGTCTACCGCGCCAGCGCCGGGGGGAACAGCGCGATCACCACAGTGGACGGTGATCACCTGCTCACCGCCCTGCGCCTGATCGGCCCGGATGAGCAACTGCAACTGAGGGTCGGCGATCACTGGATGGGCAAGGATGGCGTCGTCCACCAGGGAATCCCCCTTCCGCCAGCCAGCGCAGCGGTGCTACAAGCGTCGCTTCGCTACCCGTTCAGCGTGTCCGGCGGTTATGGCCCAGGCAAACACGCAGAGCTGATGCGTACGCACTACCCTGCCCTGCTCAGCCTGTTGCTCGTGCTGGGCGTCCTGGCGGGCGGTGTGAGTCGCTGGCAGATCCGCCGCGCCTCGTCGTCGCGCGCTGAGCTCGAGCGCGCGCTGGAGGCAGATGAATTCCTGCCGTACTTCCAACCGGTGGTACGCAAGGGCGACTACCGCTGGGCCGGTGCCGAGGTGCTGATGCGCTGGAATCACCCCCGCGAAGGTCTGGTACGCCCCGACCTGTTCATCCCCTACGCCGAGCACAGCGGGCAGATCGTCGCCATGACCCGCGCCCTGATGCTGCGTACGGCACAAGGCCTGGCGCCTTACGCCAGCCTGCTCGAAGACGGCTTTCACATCAGTGTCAACATCACTGCGGATCACTGCCGAGACCTGCGCCTGCTCGATGACTGCCGGATGTTCCTCCAGCATTTCCCACCGGGCCGGGTGGTGCTGACCCTGGAACTGACCGAACGCAAGCTGATCGAAGCCACGCCGACGGCCCTGGAGTTGTTCGACAAACTGCATGAAATGGGGGTGATGATTGCCCTGGACGATTTCGGCACCGGTCAATCGAGCCTCAACTACCTGCGCCAGTTCAAGGTCGACTACCTGAAGATCGACCAGAGCTTCGTGGCCATGATCGGCGGCGATGCGTTGTCCCAGCACATTCTCGACAGCATCATCGAGCTGTCGGCCAAGCTCGGCCTGGGAATCGTTGCCGAGGGGGTGGAAAGCGAAACCCAGCGTGATTACCTGGCGCGCCACCAGGTCGACTTCCAGCAAGGCTATCTGTTCGCCCGGCCGATGCCGCTGGACGACTTCCTGCAAGCCCTTGCCGGGAAACCCCGGTTGCCGCAGGAGGCGAGCCCTGAGATCATGCGCGGCTGATCCAACCGCTCATCTCAAGTAACCGAGGCATTCGTGTCAAAAGGCATTGTTTCATCGGTCATGGCGTCGTGTCTGTTCGCCGTGATGTACTTCTATACCTCGCTCCTGACGCCGCTCGATGGCGAGGAAATCTTTGGCTGGCGCACCCTGCTGACCCTGCCCTGCCTGACCCTGTTCATGCTGGTGAGCAAAGACTGGAAGCACGTCGGCGAATTGTTCGCCAGGATCCGCCAGACGCCACTGCTGCTGTTGGGCATGGTCGGTACGTCGTGGTTGCTGGGCGTGCAACTGTGGCTATTCCTGTGGGCGCCGTTGCACGGGCGCAGCCTGGAGGTGTCGATGGGCTACTTCCTGCTGCCACTGACCATGGTCATGACCGGGCGGCTGGTCTATGGCGAGCGCCTGTCGCGACTGCAGAAGGTCGCAGTCAGCTGTGCAGCACTGGGGGTTGGTCACGAGCTGTTGCAGAACGGCAGTTTCGCCTGGGAAACCCTGCTGGTGATGACCGGCTACCCGATCTACTTCATCCTGCGCCGGCGTTGCCGCACCGATCACCTGGGTGGGCTCTGGTGCGACATGTGCCTGTTGCTGCCGTGGGCCTTGTACTTCGTGATCCAGGGCCCGCTGTCAGGTGCCGATCTGGCTGCGCATCCCGGGCTGTACGGTTTGATTCCGCTGCTCGGGGCGATCAGTGCCTGCGCCCTGATCGCCTATGTACTCGCCAGCCGGCTGTTACCGTTCAGCCTGTTCGGCCTGCTCAGCTACGTCGAACCGGTGCTGCTGGTCGGCGTCGCCCTGCTGCTGGGCGAGACCATCGGCCCCGACCAGTGGCTGACCTACCTGCCGATCTGGGCGGCCGTGCTGGTGCTGGTGCTTGAAGGCTTCAAGCACCTGCTGCGCCAGCGTCGCAACTCGGTGTAAGACGCACCTGACGCACCCGACGCTCCTCCACGGCGATCACGGTCATGGTCCAGCCGTTCCAGGCCAAACAGTCGCCGACTACCGGCAGGCGATCGAGCAGGCTCATCACCAGGCCTGCCAGGGTCTGGTAGTCCTCGGTGGCGCGGGCGCTGAAGCCGGTCCGCGCCTGGACCTGACTGAGATTCAAGGCGCCATTGACGACAAAGCCATCGTGCTCTTCGATGATCGCCGGCCCCTCGACCTCGCTGGCGTCGGGTAACTCACCGGCAATCGACTCGAGAATGTCCGTCATGGTCAGTAAGCCGGTGAACTCACCGAACTCATTGACCACGAACGCGATGTGCGTCGACTGGCTGCGCATCTGCTCCAGCGCGTTGAGGATACTGAAGCTTTCCAGCAGGTTCAGCGGCGCGTGCGCCAGGCGCTCGAGGTCGGGCTGGTGACCGCCCAACAGCTCCTTGAGCAGCTCCTTCTTGTGCACGAAGCCTAACGGTTCTTCGATGCGACCATCACGAATCAACGGCAGACGCGAGTAAGGCGAGTTGGCCAGCGCCTGGGTAATGCTTTCGGCTGGCAGCGCCAGGTCGAGCGCATCCACCTCGGTACGCACCGTCATCACCGTGCGGATCGGCCGCTCGGCCAAGTGCAATACGCCGCTGATCATCACCCGCTCGCGACGGTCGAACAGCACGTGCTGCTCACCGCCCTCGACCATGTCGGCAATCTCCTCACCCACCTCGTCGGCTTCTACCCGACGCCCGCCGAGCAGGCGCAGTACCGCATGCGCGGTGCGCTCACGCAGCGGACGATGCTCCTGCAGGCTGCGCTTGCGGCGGGCACGGGCCAACTGGTTGAACAATTCGATGAGAATCGAGAAGCCGATCGCCGCGTACAGATAACCTTTGGGGATATGGAAACCCAGGCCTTCGGCGGTCAGGCTGAAGCCGATCATCATCAAGAAGCCCAGGCACAGCATGATCACTGTCGGGTGGGCATTGACGAACCGGGTCAGCGGCTTGCTTGCAACAATCATGATGCCAATCGAGAAGATCACCGCGATCATCATGATCGACAAGTGCTCGACCATGCCTACGGCAGTGATCACCGCATCCAGGGAGAACACCGCATCAAGCACGACGATCTGCGCCACGATGGGCCAGAACGCAGCATGGCGCAAAGTGCCGGAGGTCTGCGCAACATGCCCTTCAAGGCGTTCATGCAGCTCCATCGTGGCCTTGAACAGCAGGAACACACCACCGAACAGCATGATCAGGTCGCGGCCGGAGAAGCTCTTGCCGAGGATATCGACCAGCGGCTCGGTCAGGGTCACCATCCACGAGATGCTTGCCAGCAAGCCCAGGCGCATGATCAGCGCCAGGCTCAAACCAATCACCCGCGCACGGTCACGCTGATGCGGTGGCAGCTTGTCGGCAAGAATGGCGATGAACACCAGGTTATCAATGCCCAGTACCAGCTCGAGGACGATAAGCGTCAGCAGGCCCAGCCAGGCCGTGGGGTCGGCTAGCCATTCCATTAGCGGGTACTCACGGCAGAGGCGTCACGGGGACGGCGGAAGGATGGCCGGGACGGCCAGGAACTGGGGGGCTCCGAGAAGGTGCTCATACATACCTTGAATGAAATTACGGACTCAGATCCTACAAGCGAAGCAGGTTTTTCTGACAGCGGGAAACTATTACAAAACCTGTAAGCAATGTGCCATGCCTGCAAAGCCGGGGGGATTTATGGTTCTTCACGGATTGGCGGGGAGGATGGGGCTGGGGCTGGGGCTGGGGATTGGGTGTTTATCCATTTGATGGGGTGGCGCCACTGGCCCCTTCCGCCCTTACGGCGGGTCACTTTTTGGCAAACGCCCCAAAAAGTAACCAAAAAGGTCTCGGCTCCATCATACGGCCCTCCGCTGCGCTACGGGTTCCCTCGCTCCGGTCTTGCTCCGGGAGGACCGCGCTGTACGGCCCATCCTGGGCCTCAGCGCTTTCCGGCCATCCATGGCCTCCACCTCCCTACGCAAGACCTGCGCTCGGCCTCCTGAAGTCGCTGTAGATCAAGAGCAAGATCAAGATCAAGATCAAGATCAAGATCAAGATCAAGATCAAGATCAAGATCAAGATCAAGATCAAGATCAAGATCAAGATCAAGATCAAGATCAAGATCAAGATCAAGATCAAGATCAAGATCAAGATCAAGATCAAGATCAAGATCAAGATCAAGATCAACAGCCAGGGCAACGGCTGGCGAATCGCTGCGCTCTCGCTTTGTTTATTTACCAGCGGATTTGTGGTGTGGCTGGCAGGGCTGCGCCCTGCGATTTGCATTGGCAGTACCGGCCTCTTCGCGGGACAAGTCGGATCGCCGCACCGCCGCCCCTACAGGTATTGCGCAAATTTTGAATTCGTCGCAAATCCTGTAGGAGCGGGCTTGCCCCGCGAAGAGGCCGGAATATCCACCACCCATGCCACTATCAAAAACAACGCCAGCCTAAACGCCGCCCGTAACTTCGCGACTTCAGGAGGCCGGATGCAGGAGCAGGCGGATTTGGTTACTTTTTTCCAAGAAAAAAAGTGACCCGCCGTAAGGGTCATCCCTTTCAAGATCTTTGCGTTAACGTCGGATTTCATCATGTAGGCCAGCAATGCCGGGGGCGCTACGCACCCCTTTCGCGACACAAGGCCGCTCCCACAAGGGCGAACCGCACCGTTCTTGAGACATGCGCTATCCCTGTGGGAGCGGCCTTGTGTCGCGAAAGGGGTGCGCAGCGCCCCCGGCTCACTCAAGCCAGACCAAATTTCAAAGACCTTGAAAGGGATGGCCGTAAGGGCGGAAGAGGCCAGTGGCGCCACAACATCAAATGGATAAGCCCACAATTCCTAAGCCAGCCAGCAGATCACCTCCCCCACAATCCGTGGAGAACTATTTTTCTTCAATACCCTGCTCCGTTGGCGCAGCAACATAGGCAACCTTCGACAACACGAGACACTCGCCATGAGCCTTTCATTGTCCATGGCCGCCTTTGCCCTGGCGGCTTCTATTTCACCCGGACCGGTCAATATGGTTGCGCTGGGCAGCGGTGCCCGGCATGGCTTGCGGGCCAGCCTCAAGCATGCCGCGGGCGCGACCCTGGGCTTCTGCCTGCTGCTGGTGATCGTTGGCTTGGGCCTGCACGAACTGCTCTTGCGCTGGCCGCTGATCGGTCGGCTGTTGCACTGGGGTGGCGTGCTGTTTCTGCTGTACATGGCGTGGCGACTGGCCGCTGACGACGGTGAGCTAGGCAGCGAGCGACAGCGGCCCGCGCCTACGGCCTGGCATGGCGCAGCCATGCAGTGGCTCAACCCCAAGGCCTGGCTGGCCGCAGTAGCTGGCGTGGGTGCCTATACCGGTGGAGAGCAGCAATTGCTCTGGTTGTTCACCTGGATCTACGGGCCGATCTGCTTTGTATCGATTGCGAGCTGGGCGTGGGCCGGCAGCGTGATTCGCCAGTATCTGGGCAACCCGCGGCATATGCGCTGGTT
Organism: Pseudomonas sp. BP8; assembly: GCF_017875955.1. Classification (GTDB taxonomy): domain Bacteria; phylum Pseudomonadota; class Gammaproteobacteria; order Pseudomonadales; family Pseudomonadaceae; genus Aquipseudomonas. The sequence continues at coordinate 4,040,518 of NZ_JAGINK010000001.1, forward strand.
CAATCGAACGCTGGCTGGGCTGTTGGTTGCCAGTGCGCTGTTTCTGGTGCTGGTTTGAGGGGATCGGCTGGCTGTTACGGCCTCTTCGCGGGGCAAGCCCGCTCCTACAGGGTTCCACTAAATCAATCAGCTTTACGATAATGCCCAGGCGTCGCGGCCAGGTGCTGCTTGAATGCCCGCTGCAAATGCGCCTGATCGGCAAACCCCGCCTCCAGCGCCACATCGGCAATCGCTCGGCCCAGGCGCAACTGGCCTCGCGCATGCTGGACCCGCTGATCAATCAGGTAGCTATGGGGTGTCAGGCCAAAGCGTTGGCGGAAGGCTCTGATCAGGTAAGCGCGTGACAGCCCGGCAGCAGCGCAGATGTCTTCAAGTGTCAATGGATCAAGGCGGTGGCTGCGGATAAACGCAGCAGCGGCGTCAAGTCGCGGATGGTCGTCAATGCCTGGCACTGCGGCGCCATCCAGATACTCCGGCAGGGCCTGGAAGAATGCTGCCAGCGCAGCCTCACGGTCTGGCATCTGCGCATCGAACAAACTGCCGAACACCTGCAGCAATCTGCTGTAGAGCGTCGGCGATGTACTCAGCGTTGCCTCAGGCACCGCGAAACCGTGCCCCTGCAACCATGGCAGGTCGACAAACAGCATGAGGTAAGACCATGGTTCACCCTCGATCGGATTGCAGCTGTGCACTACCCCTGGTCTTATCAGCACCGTGGCACCAGCGGCCACTTCCCGATGGCTAGCGCCACTGACGTAGGTACTGCGCCCGCCTGTGATCACCCCAAGAGAAAAGCTCTCATGCGAGTGCGCGGCATAACACACCTGGCGCCCATCACCCACCCGCCGAGCCTCGACAAAGGGCAACGCCGGATCACGCCAGAACCGCGACACTTCGATCATCACCCTGCCCCCATTCGCCGCCCTGCACCACTACCAGCAACTGTGCCTGCTGCGGACCAACCGAACGCAGGCGCTGGGGCGTCTGCGCATTTAAATACAAAGCGGGGCTGCTCTGCAGCCCTTTCGCGACACAAGGCCGCTCCCACGGGGACAGCGCACGGCTCATGAGCAGCACGGTTTGGCTTTGCGGGAACGGCCTTGCCGGGGCGCCGGAACGTTCAAAGACATTGAAAGGGCCGCAACTCAGCACTCAACGCCAACAATCCACTGCGTCTTGCTGGCGTTGCTCTTGTCCAGATCCGGACGACGTGCCAGCGGTTGCGTACAGCCACGCGGCTCGATGTAAGGCTGGGCAACCGCCGCCGCCTCGGCAATGCTCAGCGGCTTGCCGTCGTCACGCTGCACGCTGATGAAGTACGGCTGGTTGAATGGGATGATGTAGCTGTCAAGCGTATAGCGCGTGCCATTGGCTTCAAGGTTGGCGTGGTTCTCGTCGACCTTGGTCAGGCGGCTGGTATCGAGGGTTTCGTTGGCGGCGCAACCCACCAGGCTGGTAAGCAAGGCGGCGCCGACACACAGTGAAATCTTCTTCATTACAGCTCCTGATTGAATAGATACCGGGCTGTGACCGCGCCCTGGACGTTAAGTGCCAGGGCGCAGTCAACATGAGCGCTGGTATTCCCGCGCGGCTACAAGGTCCAGTCCAGGCTCAGCAGCATCGTGCGTGGTTCGCCCTGATACACGCCGTTATAGAAACCCACGTTGTTGAAGTAATGCTTGTCGAACAGGTTCTTCACGTTCAATGACGCCGTCAGGTGCTCGTCGACCTGATAGCGCGCCATCAGCCCGACCAAAGCGAAGGCCTGCTGGTTGATCCGGTCCTTGGCTGTAATGATTGCACCGTCAGCATTTCGCCCAACCGGGCGATTGCCGCTGCCGTAGGTGGCGCTCTGCCAGTCAAGACTGCCGCCCACGGTCAATTGCGGTAAGACTTTGTACGTGCTGGAGAAACGCACCAGGTTCAACGGCTGCTCGGTATTCTTGCGCTGCTTGGTCGCCGTGGCCGCATGGGTATAGCTATAGCCCAGGCTCAGTTGCCAGTCAGGCAGCAACTCGCCGGCAATCTCCGCCTCGAACCCTTCGACCACAACCCCTTTACCGCCGGACTTGTAGTACTGCTCGCCATTAGGGCCAAGCGGCACCGAGTCGTCCAGTTCCGGCACGTTGTCCTGCTTGCTGCGAAACACTGCTGTGGTCAGGTTGGCGCGGTTATCGAACAGGCTGCCTTTGAGGCCAAGCTCATAGACCTTGCCCACGATCGGTTCCAAGTACTGGTCGCTGACATCCTTGGCCGTCTGCGGGTTGAAGATGTCGGTGTAGCTGAGATACACGGTGTACTGGTCGGTGAGGTCATACAGCACGCCCGCGTAAGGCGTCCATTGGTCATTCTGGGTCTGCTTGCTCGGCGTACCCGCAACCACATTCATCGAGGTGTCGTAACGCCAGGACTTGCTCTCGCTCTCCCAACTGCCATAGCGACTGCCGAGGACGAAATGCAAGCGGTCGGTGGGGTTGAGCCGAGTGGCGATGTAGCCGGCTTTCTGTTTGGTGCTGCTGCGCGAAGAGTCGGTACCACTGTCGTAGTCGCTGAACTTGGGTACGCCGCCTAGGTGCTGCCAGTCGGGGATCTGCAGGTAGCCCGCGGGGGCGTTGTTGCCGGCGAACAAGGGTGAGCGATTGCGCCGTTCGGCAATGCCATAGCCCATCATGAAATCGTGACTGCGGCCAAGCAGTTGATACGGCCCGGCCACGTTGAAGTCGAGTGCGTCCATCTTCTCTTCACCGGCAAAGTGCGTGGACCACGCTGTCATGCCACTGCCGTCTGCCGCCGGGAAACCGTTGCCGCCGTAATACATCTTGCCATCGGTGTCACTTTGCCGATGGGTGTAGGCAACCTTGAGCTTCCAGTCGTTGAGCAACTGCTGGTCGAGGGTGATGAAAGCGGTCTGGTCTTTCAGGGGCCAGGATGACCAAGGCGCCGTAAGGCTGGTCGAGCGCGGCAGATTTGCCTTACCGCCGTCGGCGTTCCAGTACGGCACGGTGCCCCAGGTGGCGCCCTGGACATGCTTGTTCTGATAGTCATACCCCACCGCCAGCACGGTAGTGTCGGTCAGGTCCGCTTCAAGGATGCCGTACGCCACTTCACGCTGGCTGGCGTACTTGTTCATGTAGGACTTGCTGTCCCGGTAAGCCAGCACCGTCCGCCCTCGCAGGCGCCCGTCCCAGCCGAGCGGGCCGCCGACATCCAGATAGCTGTGATAGTTGTCATAGCTGCCGGCACTCACCCCGGTCTTGACCGCCAGCTGATGAGTCGGCCGCTTGCGCACCATGGCAATCGTGCCGGACGGATCGCCCGCGCCGGTAGTCAGGCCGGTGGCACCGCGTACCACCTCGATCCGGTCATAGATGATCGTGTCGGAGTCCGACTTGAGCCCGGAGAAGGTGTTGAGCATCCCATCAATCTGGAAATTATTGATGGCATAGCCGCGCGAGTAGTAGCTCGGGCGCTCCGAGTCGTTGCGTTGCACGGTCACCCCGGTGACGCGGGCCATCGCCTCGGACAGGGTATCGAGCTGGAAGTCGTCGAGCTGCTGGCGGGTGAGCACCGAGACTGACTGTGGGGTTTCCTTGATCGACAGGTTCAGGCGCGTGGCTGCGCTCATGCTGCCGGTGGTGTAGGAGCCGCTGTTTTCAGTGGTGCTGCCCAAGCCTTGGGCGAGGACTTCGGTGGAACCTAGCTCCAGCACCCCGTCCTGAGACCTCGCTTCGGTCTCTTCGGCCTGGCTGGACGCACTGATGACGGTAGCGCACAGACCCAGGGTGAGGGTCATGGAACGGCTTAGTGGCGCGAACATCGCTGCCTTACTCCTTGTTCGATTTGATGATTGTCCTGTGCTGCCGAAAGGCCGGCATTCATACGAAAACGATTCTCCTTTGAGAATAATTATCGATTTAACAATCAATAACTGAACAAGGTCTTAGCACCATCCCTTTCAAGGTCTTTGCGTCACCTTTGGATTTCATCATGTAAGCCAGCACTGCTGGGGGCGCTGCGCACCCCTTTCGCGACACAAGGCCGCTCCCACAGGGATAGCGCATGTCTTAAGAACGGTGCGGTTCGCCTTTGTGGGAGCGGCCTTGTGTCGCGAAAGGGGCGCGCAGCGCCCCCAGCATTACTGACCTTCAAGATGAAATCAGAAGGTCATTTCTTTCACGTCATCCGCCACGATCAACTTGCCGGCGGTCTTCTCGATAATCTCCTCGACACTTACCCCCGGCGCCGTCTCGCGCAGAATGAAGGCGCCGTTGTCGATCTCCAGATAAGCAAGGTCAGTCAGCACCTTGCGAATGCAACCGGCGCCGGTCAGCGGCAGGCTGCAGCGCGAGAGTAATTTCGATTCGCCGTCCTTGGAGGCGTGGGTCATGGTGACGATTATGTTCTCGGCGCCCGCGACCAGGTCCATGGCACCGCCCATGCCCTTGACCAGCTTGCCGGGGATCATCCACGAGGCAATATTGCCTTGGACATCCACCTCGAAGGCGCCCAACACGGTCAGGTCGACATGGCCGCCACGAATCATCGCGAACGACTGCGCCGAGTCGAAGATCGAGGCGCCGCGGCGGGCGGTGACGGTCTGTTTGCCAGCGTTGATCATGTCGGCATCAAGGGTGCCCTCGGTAGGAAACTCGCCCATGCCGAGCAGGCCGTTTTCCGATTGCAGCATCACGTCCATGTCGGCAGGGACGTAGTTGGCGACCAGGGTCGGGATGCCGATGCCGAGGTTGACGTAGTAGCCGTCCTTCAGTTCACGGGCGACGCGTTGAGCCATCTGTTCGCGGGTCAGTGCCATGGTCAGGATCTCTTTGTTGTTCTGTGGACGGCGCTCAGGCCTTGACGGTGCGCTTTTCGATACGCTTTTCGAAGGTGCCGACGATGACTCGGTCGACAAAGATCCCTGGGGTGTGGATCTCGCTGGGCAGCAGCACCCCGGGCTCGACGATTTCTTCGACTTCGACCACGGTGATCTTGCCGGCGGTGGCAGCCAGCGGGTTGAAGTTCTGCGCGGTGTTGCGGTAGACCACGTTGCCGTAGTGGTCGGCCTTCCAGCCTTTGACGATGGCAAAGTCGCCGGTGATGGCCTCTTCAAGGATGTACTTGCGGCCGTTGAACTCGCGCACTTCCTTGCCTTCGGCAACCGGGGTGCCGTAGCCGGTGGCGGTGTAGAACGCCGGAATGCCAGCACCTCCAGCACGCATCTTCTCGGCCAGGGTGCCTTGCGGGGTCAACTCGACCTCAAGCTCACCACTGAGCAGCTGGCGCTCGAACTCGGCGTTTTCACCGACATACGACGCGATCATCTTGTAGATCTGGCGGTCTTCGAGCAGAACGCCCAGGCCAAAGCCATCGACGCCGCAGTTGTTCGAAACCACAGTCAGGCCCTTCACGCCGCGGCGCTTGATCTCGGCGATGAGGTTTTCCGGGATGCCGCACAGGCCGAAGCCGCCAGCCAGTACTGTCATGTTGTCGGTCAGGCCTTCGAGGGCCTGTTGGTAGGTTGCAACGCGCTTGTCCAGTCCGGCCATGCTGATCCGCCTTTATCGTTGTTGGTGCGTGCGGCCATCTTCACCGCTGGCCACTGATTTGTTAATTTTGTTTTAATCATTGATTGATTACTTTTCCAAAACAAAGGTCCAGCGTCGCATGAACGTCAAACAGCTTCGCGCTTTTGTCAGCGTGGCCAAGTACCAAAGCTTTGCCCAAGCCAGTGAGCACTTGCATGTATCGCAACCGGCCCTGAGCCTGACCATCAAGGCCCTCGAAGAAAACCTCGGCGGCGCCCTGCTCACCCGTACCACCCGCAGCGTCAGCCTGACGCCCGAAGGCGAGGTGCTGCTGCCCTTGGCCCGGCGGCTGCTGGCCGACTGGGACGACACCGAAGAGATGCTTCGCCAACGCTTCACCCTGCAGTTAGGCAGGGTCTCGGTGGCGGCCATGCCTTCGTTTGCCGGCAACCTCCTGCCGCAGTCACTGAAGGTATTTCGCCAGCGCTATCCACGGGTCAACGTCACGGTGCATGACGTGATCAACGAGCAGGTACTGGAACTGGTCCGGCATCGGCGCGTCGAACTGGGCATCGGCTTCGAACCGGACAACCTCGACGGCCTGCGCTTTCATCCGCTGTATTTGGATCGCTTTGTCGCCGTGGTACCGGCCGACTCCCCACTGGCCGGGCAAGCCCAGGTCAGCTGGAAGGCGTTGCTCGCCGAAGACTTCATCGCCCTGCAGCGGCCATCTGCTGTGCGCCTGTTGCTTGAGCAGCACGTGGCCTCTGGGCACGGCAAGCTGACGGTGGCGTTCGAGAGCCATCAGTTGTCGACGGTCGGGCGCATGGTTGCCAACGGCCTGGGCGTGAGTGCGGTGCCTGCGCTGTGCATCGAGCAGATGCAGGAGCTGGGCGCGCGCTGTGTGGCCCTGGTCGAACCGTGCGTGGAGCGGCGCATTGGCGTGATCGCCGTGGATGACCACAAACTCTCAGCCGCCGCCGTGGCGCTGCTCGACGTCGTGCTTACCCATACCCCCCACAGGAGGTGACATGCGTACCGTAAAACTTGCAGGTTCAAGCGTTGCGACCATCGGCCAGGGCACTTGGTACATGGGCGAAGACCCAACGCGCAGGGCCGCCGAAGTTGCAGCCCTGCAGCAAGGGATCGAGCTCGGCCTGAACCTGATCGATACGGCCGAGATGTATGCCGAGGGCGGCGCTGAAGCAGTGGTCGGCGAGGCGATCGCCGGGCGCCGCGATCAGGTCTTTGTGGTCAGCAAGATTTATCCGCACAACGCCAGCAAACGCGGCGTGCCCCTGGCTTGCGAGCGCAGCCTGAAGCGCCTGCGGACTGACTGCATCGACCTCTACCTGCTGCACTGGCGTGGCCAGTACCCCCTGGCGGAAACCGTCGAAGCCTTCGAGCGGTTGCGCGACCAAGGCAAGATCCGTCATTGGGGCGTGTCCAATTTTGATGTCGATGATCTGCGTGAGTTGGACAATCCCGCCTGCGCGACCAACCAGGTGTTGTACAACCCGAGCGAGCGTGGCATCGAGTTCGACTTGCTGCCCTGGAGCCAGGCTCAGGCTCTGCCGATCATGGCCTATTGCCCGCTGGCCCAGGCAGGGCGTTTGCTCAAGCATCCGCTGATGGCAGAAATCGCTGAGCGGCATGGGGTAACCCCGGCTCAGGTCAGCCTGGCCTGGGTGACACGGCATGACGGCGTGATCGCCATTCCCAAGGCGGTCGATCCGCGGCATGTTGAGTTGAATGCGGCCGCGGCTGGGCTAAAACTGAATGAAGAAGACCTGCGGGCGATTGACCAGGCGTTTGCGCCGCCGACGCGCAAGCAACGGCTGGCGATGGTCTGAGCCAGTGCCGGCCTCTTCGCGGGGCAAGCCCGCTCCTACAGAGTACGCAGAACCTGTAGGAGCGGGCTTGCCCCGCGAAGAGGCCAGCACTGTTAGCGCTAATGAAAATCCCGGCTGCGCACATCCAGCCCCTGCAGCAGCCCGCTGACGTCCTCCAGGCGCCGGGCAATCAGGTGCATGACGCCATTCTCCTGCTCCAGCCGTCCGCTAACCTTGAGCAACTGCGAGCCCACCAGCGCCCGGCGCTGGCGCTCAGCCAATTCGCGCCAGACCACCACGTTGACCATGCCCGCCTCGTCCTCCAGGGTGACGAAAGTCACGCCGCTGGCGGTCTGCGGCCGTTGCCTGCCCACCACTAGACCGGCCACGGCAATGCTGTCGCCATGCTCGACGCCCGCCAACTCGCCCGAACTGCGACAACCTAGCGCCCGCAGCCGGGATCGCAGCAGGCTCAGCGGATGCGGCCCAAGGGTAGTACCCAGCGTGGCGTAGTCCGCCACCAGGTCTTCGCCTACCGTCGGCGCTGGGAGCGCCACGGCCTGTTCAGGCAAGCTCAGCACATCCGCAAACAACGGCAATTGCGCCTGCACTGCCGCCACTTGCCAGCGCGCCTGATGCCGGTCGCGGGCCAAGCCGCGCAAGGCGCCGGCATCAGCCAGCCGCGCACGCGCGCGGCTGTCGAGCCCGGCACGCAGGCACAGGTCCTCGACATCGCGCCAAGGACGCTGCGCTCTGGCCTGCGCCAGCCGCCGCGCATCCACCTCGGCAAAGCCGCGGATCTGTCTCAAGCCCAAGCGGATGGCCAGCTCGCCCTGCTCCAGCGGCTCCAGCGTGCAGTCCCACTCACTGTGCATCACATCCACCGGACGCACCTCGATGCGCTGACGCCTGGCCTCCTGCAGCAGCTGGTCCGGGCTGTAGAAGCCCATCGGCCAACTGTTGACCAAGGCGCAGGTGAAGATCGCCGGTTCGTGGCACTTAAGCCAACTGCTGGCGTAACACAGCAAGGCGAAGCTGGCAGCGTGCGATTCAGGAAAGCCATAACTGCCAAAGCCCTTGATCTGCTCGAAGATACGCTCGGCAAAGGCCAGTTCGTAACCATTGCGCAGCATGCCCGTGAGCAACCGCTGACGGTGCGGCTCGAGCCCGCCATGGCGCTTCCAGGCAGCCATGCTGCGGCGTAACTGGTCAGCTTCACCGGGCGTATAGTCGGCGGCGACCATAGCCAGCTCCATCACCTGCTCCTGGAACAACGGCACGCCCAAGGTACGTTCAAACACCGCTTTCAACGCTGGCGAGGGATAGGTCACCGGCTCAAGGTCGAGGCGTCGGCGCAAGTACGGATGGACCATGTCGCCCTGGATCGGCCCAGGCCGGACAATCGCCACCTCGATCACCAGGTCATAAAACGTTTTCGGTTTCAGCCGCGGCAGCATGGCCATCTGCGCCCGTGACTCGATCTGGAACACGCCCATGGTCTCGGCGCGGCTGATCATGGCGTAGGTCGCAGGATCTTCCCCAGGAATGCTCGCCAGGGTCAGACGACGGCCACGATGCTGGGCAATCAGGTCGAAACAGCGGCGCAAGGCGCTGAGCATCCCTAAGGCGAGCACATCGACCTTGAGCAGGCCCATCAGGTCGAGGTCATCTTTGTCCCACTGGATCACCGTGCGCTCCGCCATCGAGGCGTTTTCCACCGGCACCAACTGGTCCAGCGGTTGCTCACTGATGACAAAGCCACCGGGATGTTGCGACAAGTGCCGAGGGAAACCGATCAGCTCTCCGGCCAAGACCAGGATCCGCCGCAGCGATGGGCTCTGCGCCTCGAAGCCGGCTTCGGCCAGGCGCTCGGCGTCGGGGATGCGGTCGCTCCAGCGACCACAGCATTTGGCCAAGGCGTCGACCTGGTCGGCCGGCAGGCCCAGCACCCGGGCGACGTCGCGCACCGCACCGGCGGCATGATAGGTGCTGACCACCGCGGTCAGCGCGGCGCGGTGGCGGCCATAGCGGCGGAACACATACTGGATCACCTCCTCACGCCGGTCATGCTCGAAGTCGACGTCGATATCTGGCGGCTCATTGCGCTCGCGCGACAGAAAGCGCTCGAACAACAGGTGGTGCTCCATGGGGTCGAGTTCGGTGATACCCAGCACGAAACACACCACCGAGTTGGCCGCCGAACCCCGCCCTTGGCAGAGGATGGCCTGCTTGCGGGCAAAGTCGACGATGTCGTGCACGGTAAGAAAATAGCTTTCGTAGCCCAGCGCTTCGATCAGCGCGAGTTCCTTGTCGAGCACCACCTGCACCTCGGCACTGGCGCCTGCCGGCCAGCGCTTGGGCAAACCCTGCTGGCACAGGTGGCGCAGCCAACTGGCAGGCGTCTGCCCCTGCGGGACCAGCTCGCGGGGGTACTGATACTTGAGTTCACTCAGGTCGAAACGGCAGCGCTCGGCAATCAGCAGGCTCTCGGCCAGCCACTGCGACGGATAAAGCTCGGCGAGCTGGCTCAAGCTGCGCAGGTGGCGCTCGCCATTGGGGTACAGGTAACGGCCAGCATCGGCGACGCTACAGTGCTGTCGGACGGCGGTCATGCAGTCCTGCAAGGCGCGTCGGCCGCGGCTGTGCATGTGCACATCGCCGCAGGCCACGGCGCGGATCTGCAACTGGTCGGCCAGTGCCCGCAGCTGCTCGACACGCAGTGCATCGTTACTGCCACGGTGCAGGTGCGCGGCCAACCACAGCCGCTCGCCGAACAGCGCATGCAGCCACTGCCCGGGCAGCGGGTCGGCCAGGTCATCAGGGACCCACAGCGTCAGCAAGCCGTGGCGGTGGGCTTGCAGGTCTTCGGCCAGCACCTGGTAGCTGCCCTTTTGCGCCCGTCGCCGAGCACGGGTGATCAGCGCGCACAGGCTCTGGTAGCCACTGAGGTTTTCTGCCAGCAACACCAGTTTAGGGCCGTCCTGCACCCGCAGCTCACTGCCGACGATCAGCCGCAATTGCTGCTCCTTGGCCGCCTGCCAGGCGCGCACGATGCCTGCCAGGGTGCATTCGTCGGTGATCGCCAAGGCCTCATAGCCCTGCTCACGGGCGCGACGAAACAGTTCGTCAGCGCTCGAAGCTCCGCGCTGGAAGCTGAAGTTCGACAGGCAGTGCAGCTCGGCATAGCCCACGCTGCTCATGCAAACCAGCCTTGCAGCCATAACGGTCCAGGATCGGCGAGGTCCTGGTAGGCCCACCCACGCAGGCCATCGTGGGTCTCTATGCGGTAGTAGTCTCGGCGCACATCAGCACCGTCCCACCAGCCCGACTCGATCCGTTCGGCATGGCTCAGGCGCTGCACGAAACCCTCCGGTAGCCGCTGCGGCGCGGCCAGCAGCCAGCCAGGACGGCTGCCGGGGGAGACCTGCAACGGCCCGCACGCACCCTGCTCGCCCAGTTGCCAGGCGCACTCGGGGCGGTGATCGGCCTCGGCGCAGAGGCCCTGCACCGCATCATCGCCCAAGCGCGCACGCAAGCGTTCGCGCAGTTGCTGCCATGGCTGCGCTTGCTTGGCCCGCGGATCAAACAGGGCTTGGTGCTGCGGAACGAACGCAGGCAGGTCCTCGGCCAACAGGCGAAGGCTTCGCACCGGTGCGCGAAGGCGCAGTGGCTCCAGCCGGCCGCGAGCCAGCTCGAAGAGCATCGCCGCATCGCGCTCGGCCGCCAGCAGGCCGACCTTGAGCAGCGTGTCCGGGCCTTCAATATGCTCAAGATGCAGCTCAAAGCGCTGCACCCCACAGTCACGCCCGCCCAGAAATGCCGCCAGGTCAGTAATCATCCGGCGCAGGGGGAACAACAAGGCCTGATGCGACTCGACATCGAAGTTCAGCTCCAGCCGCGCCTCGAAGCGATCCGGCGGCACGTAATACTCAAGGCCAAGCGTGCGCAGACCGAGCAATTGATCCAGGTGCAGTTGCACCTCGGCGGCGAACCGCCGGGCCAGCGCATCGCGCGGCAAGGCCAACAGCTCGCCAAGTCGGCGCAGGCCCATCCGGGCAAAGGCTTCGGCGGCATCCCTGGGCAGTCCGATCTTGCCAATGGGCAAATTGCGCAGTGCAGCAACGGTTTCATCAGCGCTGGTCACGGCCAGGCCATCATGCGCGTTGGCGAGCATGCGTGCCGCCACCGGATTGCTGGCGACGACAATCCGCTGGCGCAGGCCCAAGGCATCCAGTTCGTCACGCAAACGCGCTTCGAACAGTGGCCAGGGGCCAAACAGTTGCAAACTGGAACCGACTTCAAGCAGCAAGGCGCGTGGATACTGCAGGCTGACCTGGGCACTGAAGCGATAGGCCCACGCTGCCAACAGTTGCTCGATCTGGGCGACCCGCGCCGGGTCGGCCTCGATGCAGGTGAAGCCGTCGGCCAGGGCCCGGGCGGCGGTAAGCGTTTGCCCCGCCCTCAGCCCCAGGTCGGCCGCGGCTGGATTGACCGATTGCAGCACCCGACGCTGGGTCGGGCCGCCAATCAGCACCAGCGCTGTGTCGGGATCGTCGCGTTCACGCAGGACGCTGTCCAGCGCCAGCTGCGGGAACAGAATGCAGGCCCAGAGCATGGCACGCTACCCCCAAGCCGGGCAGGCAATGGGCGCAGCAGGCGGCATGCCGCCGCGGCACTTGAGCACCCGCCACTGTGCTGGCCGGCTGTCGATGGCGATACGCAAGGCGGCCGGTGAAGGGTTGTGCGCAGCCTGCTGCGGCCGACAGGCAAAGGCCAGGGCCTGGCCGGTTTCGGCAGCGACCTGCAAGCGACGCAAGGCACGGTCGTCGGCGCGCTCGGGCCAGCACAGGACCGCCGCGCAACTGCCAGAGCGCAGGCACTGCTCGGCAGCCCACAGAGCGTCATTGGCGTCGGCCTCGACCTGGACCAACCAGCGCAGGTCGACGCCCGCCGCCTGCCAGGCGGGCGCAAAAGGGATGAACGGCGGTGCGACCAGCACGACCCGCCCGCCTTCAGCGGTGAGACGCGCCAAGCTCGGCCAGAGCAACTGCAACTCACCGCAGCCAGGGTTGGCCAGAAGCAGCTCGCTGAGTGCCGCGGCGGGCCAGCCGCCTTCGGCCAGGCGATGGTCAAGGTGGGCATGCCCGGTCGGCTGCAGGCCCAGCGGCCGTAACTGGGTTTGCCGGCCACGCCAGATCCGGCGCTGGTCGAGCAGGCCGTCGAGATCGACCACCGCGCCCATCAGTCACGCCTCAGGAGGCCGCAGAACACCCCTTCGATGAAGAACTCTCGCTCTGGACCTACCTCGATCGGCGCGTAGGCGGGGTTGCGCGGCAGCAGTCGAAACCCTGCAGCCGTGCGTTGCAGGCGTTTGATGGTCACCTCTCCGTCCAGCCGCGCGACCACGATCTGGCCATCACGGGCATCGCCTTGCTGGCGGATGCCGACCAGGTCGCCATCGAAGATGCCATCGTCGACCATCGACTCGCCGCGTACTTTCAACAGGTAGTCAGGGGTGCGGCGGAACAGGCTCGGGTCGAGCAGCAATTGCTCGTGGATATCCAGGTCAGGGCCGATCGGGGCACCGGCGGCCACTTGCCCCAGAACCGGCAGCTCGAGAATTTCTGGCCGGCGCAGTGGCTCGGCCAGGCGGATCCCCCGCGCCTGGTTGGGCGTGACTTCGATGTAGCCACCCTGGCACAGGGCGGTAATGTGCTTGCGTGCCACGCTGCGCGAGGCAAAGCCGAAACGCTCGGCGATGTCGGCAAGGCTCGGAGGCTGGGCGTGTTCGCTGATGCGCTCGCGAATAAAGGCGAGGATGGCACGGCGTTTGGGAGTCATATTATCCATGGAGCACATTTGTACTCTTTTTGGCGCGCACTGAACAGCCCCCTTCGTCGTCAGGTTTGGCTATCATGCCGAGGATTGCCGTTTTGTCTTTTGGATACCCGATGCTGACTGCCCTGCTGTTTGATCTCGACGGAACCCTCACTGATACCGATACCCTGCACCTGCAGGCTTTCCGCCAATTGCTGCACGAGCATGACGGCCGCCAGCTCAGCCAGGCGCAGTTCGATGCCCAGGTCAGCGGTCGCTCCAATGGTGAGTTGTTTGCCGAGCTGTTTCCGGCGGCGAGCCGCGAGCAATGCCAGGCGCTGGCCGAGCGCAAAGAGGCGTTGTTCCGGGAAATGGCACCCGATCTGCAGCCGATGCCTGGCCTGCTGCGTCTGCTCGATCATGCCCAGGCGCACGGGATCGGCGTGTGCGTGGTGACCAACGCACCGCGCTTGAATGCCGAACACATGCTCGCGGCCATGGGCCTGGAGCAGCGTTTCGAGCATGTGTTGGTGTCCGATGAGCTGGCCCGGCCCAAGCCGGATCCGCTGCCCTACCTGACCGGCTTGGAGCGCCTGGGTGCCGACGCCGCACAGTCGTTGGCGTTCGAGGACTCGCTGCCTGGGGTCAAGGCGGCCAGTGGCGCCGGGATCTTTACCGTCGGCATTGCTACTACGCAATCACCGCAGCGCTTGCACGAGGCTGGCGCGCAGCTGGTGATCGACGACTTCAATGACCCTCGTCTGTGGGCATTGATTGAAGCAATGCAAGGCTGAGCATTCTGGGGCCGCTGCGCGACCCTTTCGCGACACAAGGCCGCTCCCACAATGATCGCGCCAGCTTTTAGGTTTTGTGCAAGACAGCGGCCTTTGTGGGAGCGGCCTTGTGTCGCGAAATGAGGGCGCAGCCCTCACCGGCATCACCTCTAGATACGATCCGTTCACCCACTGCAATCCGGTCACGACCACCTTGGGTTCATCCCACCCACGCCTGATCGCTAGAGGCTGACCCCAAGCATCTGGCGCACCGAGTCACTGCGGCTGTCATCCGCCGCACTGACCAGGGCGAAGTTATAGGCGCCGTGCGACCAGTAACGCGCCTCTAGCTGACCGTCGGTGCGCTGGCCGCTGGGCATCTTCTCGAAGCGCTCACCGGGCAAGCGCATGAACAGGCTGATCCGCTCGCCCTGACCATCCTGGAACACCAGCAGCGCCGCCGGTCCCTGTTCATTGCTGAGCAGGCGCGCACCGACCGGCTGGAAACCGTAACCGGCGAGGTCAGGCAACTGGCCGACACGCTTGAAGTGATTGCCCAGCCAGGCCTGCAACGTGGCCGGGTCGCTGGCCTGGATGTCGAGCGCAGTGGAGGTCACGAACATCCGGTGCGCCTGCACCGCATCGGCCATCGGCAGATCGTTGGCGACCATTGTCACCTGCCGCGCCTGCCACCCCCCCAGGCCGCCGACACCCAATGTCAACAACAGCACTGCGGCCGTGCCCAGGCGCCGTAGCCGCCGTTGCCGCAAGCGTCGGCGCAACTGACCGAGTTCCAGCTGCGGCGCAGGCGCCAGATCGCCCAGGCCTGCCAGCGCCGCGCGCAAACGCCGGGTATCGTCGCGCCAGGCTTCGATACGCGCCGCCTCGGTCGGGTTGGCCGCCAGCCACGTCTGTACTTCAGCGCGGCGCGCAGGCTGCAGGCGCTCGTCGACGTAAGCGTGCAACTCGTCCTCGGTAGGGATCAAGCGTGTCATTTCAGTCTCCGCAAGGCCGGGGGCTTAGGGCTGCCCTCGGTCAGTTCACGCAACGCGGCACGGGCCCGCGACAGCCGCGACATCACCGTACCGATGGGAATGCTCAAGGCCAGGGCGGCCTCCTTGTAACTCAAGCCCTCGACGCTGACCAGCAACAGCAAGGCGCGCTGCTCCGCCGACAACCGGGCAAATGCTTGCAGGTCAGCCTGGGCGAGGATGATGTTCTCGGTGTTGTCGCCGACCGGTTCGCCGCTGTCGTGCGCCCCACCGAACCAGGCCAGCCAGCGCCGATGCAGACGCTCGCGGCGCTTACCGTCGAGAAACAATCGGTAGAGGATGGTGAACAGCCAAGCGCGCAGGGCATCTGCCTCGCGTTGTTGGTCGCCGCGGCTGAGCGCGCGCTCGACAGTCCCCTGAACCAGGTCGTCGGCACTGCCCGGCTCGCGCGTCAGCCACAAGGCAAAGCGGCGCAGGCGCTGCAGCAGCTCGCGCCACTGGTGTTCGTCCAGATCGTGCATGGTCAGGTTCCGGCCCCGTGGGCAGTCAGTGTAAGGGGCAGACGCGCGGTCACGAAATCTATTCCCACTGGCGTGGAATAAGTTTCTCACTGGTGCGTCGTACCCGCACATTCACTGACCCGGACCTGAACCATGACCACTCCCCTGCACGGCCCTGCCAAAGCATTGCGCCTGGCCGCGATCGGTGCCGGCCTGCTCGCCCTGGGCGCCGGTTTCGCCTATGCCGCCGGCTGGATCGGCAGCCCGGAGCTGACCCCGCAACGCATCATCGATACCTTCGAAGCGCAGGCCGGCCACCATCCGGGATACCGCAAGAACCACGCCAAGGGCGTGTGTGTCGCGGGTTACTTCCAGAGCAGCGGGCTGGCGGCCTCAGTCTCGAGCGCGCGGGTGTTTCAGCAGCCGCGGGTGGCGGTTATCGGCCGCTTCGCCATCGGCGGGGCCAACCCCTCCACGCCTGACACCGGCGTGCCAGTACGCAGCCTGGCCCTGCAGTTTGCCAGCGACGATGGCCAGATCTGGCGCACCGGCATGAACAACCCGCCGGTTCTGGCGATCAGCACGCCCCAGGCGTTTTACCAACAGGTCCTGGCGATGACCCCCGACCCGGCTACCGGCAAGGCCGACCCTGCGCGGATGCAAGCGTTCTTCGCCGCTCACCCGGAGAGCGCGGCGTTTCGCCAGTGGGCAGCGTCCTATAAACCCAGCGACAGCTTCGCCAGCACCAACTACCACAGCATCAATGCCTTCCGCCTGATCGACGCCAACGGCAACGCGCATCCGGTGCGCTGGCAAGTCGAAGCGCAGACGCCATTCGCCGCCCTGCCCGCCCAGGTCGACGACAACCGCTATCTGCAGCACGACCTGCAACGCCGCCTGGAGCAAGGCCCACTGCGCTGGACCTTGCGACTGGTCCTGGCCGAACCCGGTGACCCGATCGACGACCCCGCCCATCCCTGGCCGGCAGAGCGGCGCAGCATCGATGCCGGCACCCTGGTCATCGAAAGCGTCGATGCGCCCGAGCAAGGCGCCTGCCGTGACCTGAACTTCGATCCGCTGATCCTGCCGAGCGGGATCGAGCCCTCTGACGATCCGATCCTGGCAGCCCGCTCGGCGGCCTACTCAGAGTCATTCAACCGCCGCAGCCGTGAATCGCTGAGCACAGGAACCCGCCCATGAAACCCACTGTTTTCCACCCCCTCGCCCGCTTGCTGCATTGGCTGATGGCCGTGCTCATCCTGGCCATGCTGTTCATCGGCGTGAGCATGGTCGGCGACCTGTCACTGCGCCATCCGCTGCTGGTCGAACTGCACAAGGCTACCGGCCTGGCATTGCTGGTGCTGGTGGTGCTGCGCATCGGCCTGCGCCTGGCCCTGCCACATCCGCCCCTGCCCGCTGACCTGCCCGCCCTCCAGCGCCTGGCTGCCGGGGCCTCGCATGTGCTGCTGTATGCCTTGATGCTAGGCATGCCTCTGCTGGGCTGGGCGATGCTTTCGGCTGGCGGCTATCCGCGCCCCCTGCAGCTGCCGGCAATCGTTCCCCATGACCTGCAGCTCTATGCAGTGCTGCGGACGGCCCACGGCTGGGCTGGCTACCTGCTGTTCGCCACGGTGCTAGTGCACCTCGGCGCGGCACTGATGCACGCACTGGTGCGGCGCGATGGCGTCTTGCGTAGCATGTGGCCAGGGCCTCTGCGTCGCGGTGAATGAGCACTGGCGGGGTCGACAGATGTAAATAATTATTACTAAGATCGGCGCTCATTTCGTCGTACTGCCCTGGACTGCCCATGACTGCCGCAAAGGATCCTGCTTCCCTGAAACCCGCCAGCACCCTGGACTTGCGTCCGTTGCTGCTGGTGAACATGGCCTGCACCATGTCGATGATGGCCTTCGTTGCCCTCATTGGCCCGATCGCCCGCCTGCTGGGCCTGGCCACCTGGCAAGCCGGCGCGGCAGTGACCGTGGCCGGGGTGGTCTGGGTGCTGCTGGCGCGTCCCTGGGGACGCGCCGCCGACCGCTACGGCCGACGCCGGGTATTGCTGCTGGGCAGCGCCGGCTTCACCCTGGCCTACTGGCTGCTGTGCCTGTTCATCGACGGCGCCCTGCACTGGCTGCCGGGCGCATCCCTGGCGTTTCTCGGCCTGATGCTGGCACGGGGCATGATCGGTGCCTTTTATGCCGCCTTGCCGGTGGCCGCCAACGCCCTGGTGGCTGATCACGTTGAACCACAGCAACGCGCCCGCGCCATGGCATCACTGGGCGCGGCCAATGCCGTCGGCCTGGTCCTCGGCCCGGCAGTCGCGGCACTGCTGGCCCGCCACAGCCTGAGCATGCCGTTCTGGATCATGTCGATCTTGCCCGCAACGGCTTTCCTGGTGTTGCTGTTCAAGCTCAAGCCACAACCGCTGGCTCACAACCATGCGCCCAATCCGGTTCGCCTCGGCGACCCGCGCCTGCGCCGGCCATTACTGGTGGCGTTCAGTGCAATGCTCAGCGTGACCGTATCGCAGATCACGGTCGGCTTTTTCGCACTTGACCGCTTGGGGCTGCCTTCTACAGAAGCGGCCCAGGTCGCAGGCATCGCGCTGACCACGGTCGGCGTGGCCTTGATGCTGTCGCAAATTCTCCTGCGTCGGCTTGAGTGGCCAGCCCTGAAGATGATCCGCGTCGGCGCCAGCATCTCAGCCTTGGGCTTCGCGGCGGCCTCGCTCGCGGCCAGCGCCGAATGGCTGTGGGCGGCTTTCTTCATCGCCGCCGCTGGCATGGGCTTTGTCTTCCCGGCCTTCTCCGCCCTGGCTGCCAACGCCATGCACGCCTCCGAGCAAGGCGCCACCGCCGGCTCGATCGGCGCCGCCCAAGGCATGGGCGCAGTGATCGGGCCGCTGGCTGGCACTCTGGTTTACGCTCTTGACCCGCGCTTGCCATTTCTGGCGGTGGCACTGCTGTTGCTGCTGGTCGGCCTATGGCCGATGCCCGCTGCAGCACGGCGCTGACAGGCACAGCGCGCTGCCGTCTAGAGTGTGTTTTAATGCGTCGCTAATTATTTTTTACACCTCTGAAGACTTTCACCTAAAAAGGCGGCTATGGACACGGGGACACGACTCAAACTGGTGCGTGAACGCAACAACCTTTCCCAACGGGAACTGGCCCGCCGCAGTGGCCTGACCAATTCGACCATCTCGCAGATCGAACAGAACCGCGTCAGCCCTTCGGTCAGCTCCTTGAAAAAACTGCTCGAAGGGATTCCGATGTCCCTGGCGGAATTCTTCAGCTTCGACGAGCCGGTGCGTGAAGAGCGTTTCGTCTTTCGTGGCGGCGACCAGCCTGACCTCGGCCGCAATGGCCTGCGCATGCTGCTGGTCGGCGCCAGTGTCGAAGGCCGGCAGATGCGCATGCTCCGTGAGCTGTACGCCCCGGGCGCAGACTCCGGCGAGCCAATTGTGCATGCCGAAGGCGAAGAGTGTGGCCTGGTCACCCGTGGCACCATCGAGCTGTGGGTCGATGGCCAGGTGAGCGTGCTCAACTCCGGCGATGGCTACTACATCCCCACCACCCTCGCCCACAGCTTCAAGAACATCGGCCAGGACGAGGCCGAAATCATCAGCGCCAATACCCCGGCCAACTTCTGACCGACGCCATGCCCGTGCCGACCAGCCGCGAGGTCTACCAGTGCCTGCGCGATGCAGCGCTTGGCGTGCATCCGCTGCTGGTCTGTGCCCGCCATGGCGATGGCCAGGTCGAGGTGCGCAGCGCTGGCTGGCAACTGACCTTGTGCTTCGACAGCGAGGGCCTGGCGCACTGCCTCGCGTGTCGCAGCCCGCAGGGCGTCGACGGCAACGTCGGCGCCTGGCAGCGCTACGGCACCAACCCGGTAGAGCTGTTGAGCATCTGGGAGCGCACTCAGCTCGAGCGACTGCTGGCCCTGGCTTGAATCATCGCCGACAGGCCCTTATAGTCTGCGACGGCGTGCTCCAACGCCTCCCGTCCGCGGAAAGGGCTGCGCCCAGGAACCTGCTTGGTACATCGCTCATGACGACTCCAGCCTGACAGCGGACAAGGCTCGCCAAGGAGTTCGTATGCCAGCTAAAAACCTGCCCGATAACGGCCGGGTCAATCTCGAACAGCAACGTAAACGTGCCAAGGCGCTGTTGCGCCGCCTGCGCAATGGTGAGGGCGACCCGCGTCTGCCCAACGTTGCGCCTGAGCGCCCGGCCCAGCTGGCCGATGCGCAATACCTGATCGCCCGCGACCTGGGCTTTGCCAGTTGGCCCAAGCTCAAGGCGCACTGCGACACCCTCGCGTTCGCCCTCGCCCATCCCGATTTTGTCGCCAGTGACACCCCCGACACCTGCCATTGGCGCTGCGGCAACGATATCCAGCACAGCCTGCAACTGGCCGGGTTCAAGGGGCAGTTGCGCATGTACGCCGATCCGCTGTGCATGGGGCCGGTGCCGCTGCTGGACGAACCCAGCTATAGCGCAGTGCGCACCAGCTACATCAGCCAGGTGTTCAACCTCGACGCCGGGCAGGTGCGCCAGCGCCAGGATGATGAGTATGCCGCCCTGGCCAGGCTCGGCCAGCAACTGCCTGGGGTACTCTGGTGCGAAGCCGATGCTTATGACCAGCTGTTTCTGATCCGCGTGCTGGCTGAGCTCAAAGAGGTCCCGGCCAACCTCAGCCTGATCGAGATTGACCAAGTGCCCGGGGTACAGCGCTTTCTTGGCATCGGCCAGTTGGCGCCGGAGCTGCTGGCCTGGCTGTGGCCCCAGCGCAAGCCGGTGACGGCGGCAATGCTGAGGCTGGCGCGTGACGCGTGGGCGGCCTATCGCGCACCCTCTCCCCAGGCCTTCGCGGCGCTGGCTCATGCCCGCCACGACGCCCTGCCGTTGCTCGGCCCGGCGTTGCTACGGCAACTGCAAGAGCTGCCCGGCAGTGTCGATGGCCTGTCCCTCACCGAACGCCTGACCCTGCAGATCCTGCGTGACAGGGGGCCGCTGCCGATGGGCAAGGCCTTCGATGTGTTGATGATGGAGCGCGAGCCGCTGCCTTATCTGGGTGACCTGATGTTCCATGCCCTGCTGCGGCCCCTGATCGATGCAGCGCGCCCGCTCATTGCCGAGGACGCCAGTCAGCGTGAATGGCCGCAGCGAACGATCAGCCTGACCGCAGAGGGCGAGCGCGTGTTGGCCGGGCATGCGTATGGCCTGGAACTGATTGGCCAAGAGCGCTGGGTCGGCGGCGTGCGGCTGCAGCCGGGTCAGGCGCATTGGGCGCTTGATGAGGCGCTGCAGCCGGTCTGGCGCAGCTGATCGGCAGGGCCGGCCTCTTCGCGGGGCAAGCCCGCTCCTACAGGGGCAAGGTGCTCACAAATCCTGTAGGAGCGGGCTTGCCCCGCGAAGAGGCCTGGCCTGCTAAAGCAACGCCTGCTCGACAAAATCCAGCCGATCCTGGCCAAAGAACATCTGCCCCTCGACAAAACAGGTTGGCGCGCCGAATACCCCGCGCGTCACCGCCTCCTCGGTCACCTGCTTGAGCGCCTCCTTGACGGCAGCATCACCGGCCAGCGCCCTGAACCAAGCCGGATCAAAGCCAGCCCGATCCAACGTTTCATCCAGCACCGCCGCCTCGGCCAGATCGCGCTGTTCAACCCAAAGCGCCTTGAACAGCACCTCCAGCAATACCTCAAAGCGCTCCGGCGCCTGCAACTGAGTGCCAATCAACCCGCGCATCAGCCCCAGCGTATTGATGGGGAAACCCGGCGGTAGCCCCAACGGCACACCATAGCGCTGGGCAAAACGCTGCAGGTCAAGCAGCATGTATTTACCTTTGGCCGGGACCATTACCGGCGATGCGTTGCCCGTCGCCTGGAACACGCCGCCGAGCAGCATCGGTCGATAGTCCAGACGCGCGCCACGCCGCGCGCAGAGGCCTGGCAGTTGCGTCCAGGCCAGATAGCTCGCTGGGCTGCCCAGATCAAAAAAGAATTCAACACACTTGGTCATGGTTCGATCCTTGTGAAACTGAGGGAGTTACCAGCGCTCGTTCCACGGGCGCAGGTCCAGCTCGAAGGTCCAGGCATCGCGCGGCTGGGCATGCAAAAACCAATAGCTGTCGGCGATATGCGCCGGATCGAGAATGCCGTCCTGGTCCTTGAGGGCATAGCGCTCGGGGAAGTTGTCGCGGATGAAGGCGGTGTCGATCGCGCCGTCCACCACCACGTGCGCCACGTGAATATTGCGCGGCCCCAGCTCACGCGCCATGCTCTGGGCCAGCGCCCGCAAGCCATGCTTGGCCGTGGCGAACGCGGCAAAACCGGCCGCACCGCGGGTGCCGGCGGTGGCCCCGGTGAACAGGATGCTGCCGCGCTCGCGGGTCACCATGCGCCTGGCTACCGCCTGAGCGGTGAGAAAACCGGCAAAGCAGGCCATCTCCCACACCTTGAAGAACTTGCGCGGGGTCTCGTCGAGGATCCCACACGGCACATTGGCGCCGATATTGAACACAAACGCCTCGATCGGGCCAATGTCACGCTCGATGGTCTCGACCAGGGTGGCCACGTCCTCCTCGTTGCGCGCATCGGAGCCAAAACCATGGGCCTGGCCGCCGCCTGCGCGTATCTCATCCAGCAACGGCTGCAGCTTGTCTGCCTGTCGACGGGTCACACAGGCGATATACCCCTCACGGGCGAAGCGCTTGGCAATCTCGCCGCCGGTGGCATCACCGGCGCCGATCACCAGGACCACTTTCTGTTGTTCTGCCACGGGTACCTCCATTGCTGAGCAATCATTGAGCATCCGAACCCCATGGTATGATCGCCTGCCGCATTCAGGCCAGCGAAGAGGTTCGAGACCAGGTGCCAAAGGCAAGTCGCAACCTCCATGACAGGGTAGCGGATGAAACGCGCTAGCCTGCTGCTGGGCCTGGTACTGGCACTGCCCGCCCTGGCCGATAACGCCTGCCCGCCCGGGCAGTACCAAGTTTGCCTGTTGGGGTGTTTCTGCGCCCCGATCGACCCTGGCCAGACCGGGCAGATCCTCAAGGATGTCGAGCGCATGGCGTCCTCGAGCCTTGCCTTCGCCCTCCAGCAGGCCCGCGACGAGGCTGCAGCCAAGGGCACCGAGCCGGTCCCCCTGCATATCCGCGCCCAACTGGAAGCCTGGTACGACTTCGCCGTGCTCGACACGGCACGCTTTCGGGTAGGTGACGCGCAGCAGGTCAGCGCCGCCAATGCGATGCTGCAGAATCCCGATGTGAATGCCGTGACGCTGATCGACACGATCATCTTCCGCCATGCCAGTGATGCCGAAGACAACGTTGCGTTATGGGCGCATGAGCTCAAGCATGTGCAGCAATATCAAGCGCTCGGGGTAGTTGAATTCGCCCGGCGCTATACCCGCAACTACGACGAGCTGGAAGGTCCGGCCTACGAGATCGAGGCCGAGGTGGCCAAGGCGCTGCGCGAGCGGCGCTCGGGGCTGGCGCGATGATGATGCGCAGTCTGTAGGGGTCCCTGTGGGAGCGGCCTTGTGTCGCGAAATGAGGGCGCAGCCCTCACCGGCATCACCTCCAGAAAAGATCATTCATGACCACAGGCTAAGCCCTAGCCGCCATCGCGCCCGAAATACCCCGACGGCGACACACCCAGCGTGCGCCGAAACATTGCACTGAATGCGCTCGGGCTGTCATAGCCCAAGTCCAGCGCCACCTCCAGCACCGAGCGCCCCGCCGCCAACGCATCCAGGCTGGCCAACAAGCGCACCCGGCGCAGCCACTGCACGAAACTCAAACCCGTCTCGCGCTGAAAACTCCGCGTCAGCGTGCGCGGATTGAGCCCGCTGTGCGCCGCCGCCCGCGCCAGGTTCCAGTCCTCTCCCGGCACCTCGCGCAAGGCATCGCACAGCGCCAGCAAGCGTCGATCGGCCGGGCTCGGCACATGCAGTGCCAACACCGGCAACACGCGGATCTCGTCGAGAATCAACTGCATGATCCGCGCATCACGCCCCTCTGGGAGATGATCGGGAGCAATGTCCATCGCGCAGATGATCAGCTCGCGCAACAGCGGCGAAATCTCGATTACCTGACACGCGAACGGCAACTCGGGCCGCGCTGACTGATCTACGAACAAGGTGCGCATCTGCACCGCCCCGGCCATCTTCAGGTCATGCTCCACCGCCGCCGGAACCCACACCCCACGCCCCGGCGGCACCACCCAACTGCCTTGGCGTGAGTTGACCGTGATCACCCCGCTGAGCGCATGGATCAGTTGCGCCCGGTCATGGCAGTGGGCAGCGATCCGCTCTCCGTGTCGGTAGTTTTCGGCGAGCGGCACAATGGCGGGACGCTTCATCATGGGTCCTCTGAGCGGTGAGCGGTGAGCCGTGGATAGTGACCGAGCCTGCGCAACAGGTCGATAGCCCTAGCGACTGCGCAGCAACAATGCCGCCAAGGCGCAGCCAAGCAACGCCATGCAGGCCAGGTAAAACGCATCGGAATAGGCCATCAGGTACGCCTGTTCGCGCACGCTTTGGTCGATCAGGGCCAAGGTCTGCATCACTTGCGGCGACTGCGGGTCGAGCATGCCGCCCGGCAAGCGCTGCTGCAAGGCGCTGTCGAACAGCGTCAGGCTCTCGCCCACCCGCACTGAATGAAAGCGCTCGCGTTGCGACACCAGTTGCGTGAGCAACGCCGTACCCAGCGCACCCCCGAGGTTGCGCAGCATCGAGATCAGCGCCGACGCCGAGCCGGCCTGAGCCTTGTCCAGCCCCTTCACCGCCAGCACCGACAACGCGACCATGATCAGCGGCTGGCCGATTCCCCGCACCACCGTGGAGGGGATGATGACATTGCGCCCGGCGTCTGCGGTCAGGTGCGCCCCCAGCCAACAGCCCAGGGCCATGATGGCGAACCCGCTTGCCACCAGCAGCTTGGCGTTGAGCCAGCGCATCAGCCGTGGCAATAGCGGCGCCAAGAGCAACTGCACCATGCCATAGGCGATCAGGCTCTTGCCAATCTCGCTGGCGCTGTAGCCCTGCACTTGCGACAGGTAGTTGGGCACCAGAAACACCAGGCCGAAGGTGGCCGCGCCAAATATCGCCATGGCCAGGCTCGCCACGCCGAAGTTATAGCTGGCCAACAGGCGCAGGTTGATGAACGGCCGTTCGCCCCATAGCTGACGCTGGATGAACAGTGCCAGGGCGACCACCGCCAGCACGCTGAAGCCGACGATGAAGGGCGAGTCGAACCAGTCCTTGCGCCCACCCTCCTCCAGCACGATCTGCAAGGCGCCAAGCCCCAGGGCCATGGCCGTGATGCCCAGCCAGTCCGCCTTGCACAGGGCGCTGCGGTCACCCGCCTCGCCCCTGATCGACCAGGCCACCGCCGCCAGCAAGGCCACCCCGGGCGGTAGCTGCAGAAGAAAGATCCAGCGCCATGAGTACATGTCGGTCAGCCAGCCGCCTATGGACGGCCCGGCAGCTTGAGCGACGCTGTTGGACAGGCTGAACAAGGCCATGCCCAAGGCAATCCGGCTGGCCGGCAATTCGGTGATGATCAGTTGCATCGACAACGGAATCAGGACTGCCCCCGAGGCCCCCTGGATCACGCGCAGGGTGATCATCGCCTGCAGGCTCGGCGCCAGGGCGCAACTGACCGAACTGACCAGAAACACCGCCGAGCCGACCAGCATCACCCGGCGCAGGGAAAACACCTGCACCAGCCAGGCGGTCAGCGGAATCATGCTGATTTCCGCCACCAGGTAGGCGGTGGAAATCCACGAGCCCTCCTCGAAACTGGCGCCCAGCGCGCCCTCGATTTCCGGCAGCGCAGCACTCGTGACATGGACGTTCATGCCCGCCATGAAGCAGCCGAACAGACCACCGATCACCGCCACCCAGGCGCGGGTGGAAACCTTGTCCTCAGCGCTCATTGTCCGCCTCACGGGTGTCGACGGTGGCGGTTACCGACATCCCCGGCAGTAACGGAGGGCGCTCGCCCGCAGTCGGATCAAGCTGGATACGCACCGGAAAGCGCTGGACGATCTTGGTAAAGTTGCCGGTAGCGTTGTCGGGCGGGAGCAACGCAAACACAGCGCCGGAGCCTGGTGACACGCTGTCCACCTTGCCGTGCCAGTGCTGGCCAAAGGTATCGACGGCGAGCTGTACCGGCTGCCCTGGGCGCAGATGCTCAAGCTGGGTTTCCTTGAAGTTGGCGACGACATAGGCCTGCTCGACCGGCACCACCGCCAGCAACGGCAGACCCGGGGTCACGTACTGCTGCTGACGCACCTTGCGCTGGCCGACCACGCCGTCGAAGGGCGCACGAATCTCGGTGTCGGCCAACGCGCTGCGAGCCAGTTCAAGCGCGGAGCGGGCCTGCTCAAGGTCGGCCTGACGCTGCTCGAGCTCGGCCTGCAACTGCAGCCCCTGCTCATCCAGCACTTGCTTGCGCGCGTGTTGCCGGGCCAGCTCGGCGTCGGCGCCACGTTGCAAGGCGTGGGCCTGGATCCGGGTGGCCTTGGCCTGTTCCATGCGCTGAACGCTGACAGCCTGCCACTCGGCCAGGCGCTGATAACGCTGCCAGTCTGCCTCGGCGCGCTGGCTTTCGCCGCGGCTGCCACCGCGCTGGGCCTCGGCGTGGGCAATGGCCTGGAGCTGCTCGCGCTGCTCGGCCGCCAAGCCGCGCAGGCGCATGCGCTGCACCTGCACCGCCGCCTCGCTGACCGCCAGGTGGGCCTGGGCACTGTGCAGGCGCTCACGAAAATCGCGCGCATCCAGCACCACCAGCACGTCGCCGGCTTTGACCCGGGCATTCTCGGTCACCTGAACCTCGGCCACGTAGCCACTGACCCGCGCGCTGATCGGCGCCCAGTCGGCGCGCACGTAGGCGTCGTCGGTCTGCTCGAGGAAGCGTCCATCCCGCCACCAATAGGTGGCGTAGCCCAGGACCAACAGGCCTGCGCAGCCGGCCAGGGAGTAGCGCAGCCAGCGTTGGCGACGGCTGCGCGCGGCATTTTCGACGGCGATTTGCGGATCTGGGGTTACCGCCTGATTCATTGCCTGGGCTCCTTGCTGGGGGGAGCGTCAGGGTATGTAATCCGAGCGTGTCGTTCGCGCGAGAATATGAGAGCTGTCGTCGCGAAATGGACATTTTTGCCAACTATGGTGAGCTTTTTTAGCAGGGCGATCCGGCGTAGGTACTCCACACGTTGCGTCTGCTTTGAGATTGCCGGGGCTGCTCTGCAGCCCTTTCGCGACACAAGGCCGCTCCCACAGGAACAGCGGCGTTTCCCAGGTAGCCGTCAGCTGCGCAGTGCGCTTAGCACTTGCTCCGCGGTCGCTGCGGGGTGTTCCTGCATGAAACAGTGCCCACCCGGCACCTGCTGCGCGCTCACCGCCGGATTGATCGCGGCCAGTCGCTGCACCGAACGCGGCACGAAGGGATAGGTCTGCTCGCCATACAGAATGCAGGTCGGTGTGCTGATCGCGGCCAGGCTTGACCACATCCGCTGCGGAAACGAACTGAAGATTTCCACTTCACGGCTGGGCCGGCACTTGAGCACCACGCCTTCGCCGTGATCGCCAATGGCATGCTCGACGTAGGCCAGCAGCGCCTCATCGGTCCAGCCCTTGAAAATGCCCCGGCCTTGCAACGAGACCAATGCGCTGTCACGGTCAGGCCAGTGGCTGCGGCGGCTTGCCGCCTTGCGCGCCAAGCCGTGCCGTCGGTGCAAGCCAAACATCGTCGCCGCGCCCATTACGCCAATCATGCGCCGACTGAACAACACCGGATCGAGCAGCACCGCGCGCTGGAACGGCTGGCCTTCAGTGGCCAGGATCAAGCCCGTGAGCACGCCGCCAAAACTGTGCCCCAGTGCATACCGGGGCACATCAGCGTACTCGCCGCGGCCTGCCTCGAAGGCCTCCAGCGCCAACGCCGCCGTACGGTTCCAGCCAAGGAAGGGGCCACCGTGATCACTGTCGCCGTGCCCCTGGGCATCACTCAGCCAGAGGTCGAAGTGCTCCCCCAGGCGCATCAGCAACGGTTGATAAACCAGGCTGCAAAAACCGTTGCCATGCAAGAAGTGCAGCAACGGCCGACCACTGGCGGGCGAGCGCCAGCCGCGCAGGGTGAAGCCTTCGGCGCACTCGTAGGACCAGGGAATCAATTGCATCAGTCAGCTGCACTTATCGGTTCAGGAAAACGCCGATTCTACAAAGAGCAGCGGGTACAGGGAAATCACCAGCAGCAGGGCCATCAGGACATTGAACAGCATCAGCCAGCGCGGATTCTGCAACAGATTGCGCAAAGCACTGCCAAACATCACCCAAACGCCCACGCTAGGCAGGTTGACCAGGGCGAACACGGCCGCGATCACGATCACATTGAGCACATAGCCTTGGGCCGGGGTGTAGGTGGTGATGGCGCCGATTGCCATGACCCAGGCTTTCGGGTTGACCCACTGAAACGCCGCTGCACCCAAGAAGCTCATCGGCTTGGCGGTGCCACGGTCACTGGCGGAAATCGGCCCGGAGGTGGCGATCTTGTAGGCCAGGTACAGCAGGTAGGTGGCGCCGGTATAGCGCAGGATGGTGTACAGCGGCGGCCATGCCTTGAACACCTCGCCCAGGCCAAAACCGACTGCCAGTACCAGAACCATGAAGCCGATACTGATCCCCATGGCATGCGGGATCGAACGGCGCACACCGAAGTTCACCCCTGACGCCAGCAGCATGGTGTTATTCGGCCCCGGGGTGATCGAGGAAACGAAAGCGAAGAGCACAAAGGCTGTCAGCAGGTCGAATGAGGCAAGCATGGCGAAGTTCGCTGTATCGGGGTAAGAGGTGCAAGCACAGTAGCTGAGCGGCACCCCACCCCTACCCATACAGTTACCTGAAATTATTCAGATACACATTACTGTACCGAAACTGTACCTCACGGCGTTGCCACAGGCGTCGCAGCGTTCACCGGTACCGCCAGTTGCAGCACCTCATTGGTGTACGCCCACGCTTTCTCGACCTCGTCCGGATGATCATTCAGGCGCATCCCGTAGGATGGAATGATTTCGTGCAGTTTGGCCTGCCACGGCGCCGAGGCCATCTTGTCCTTGAACACCTTCTGCATCAGGTCGAGCATGATCGGAGGCGCCGTCGAAGCGCCCGGCGAAGCACCGAGCAAGCCGGCAATGCTGCCATCCTTGGAGGCGACCACTTCGGTACCCAGCTTCAGCACCCCGCCCAGGTCCTTGTCCTTCTTGATGATCTGCACCCGCTGGCCAGCCTGCCACAGCCGCCAGTCCTCCTGCTTGGCATTGGGGAAATAGGTCTTCAGCGCGTCAAAGCGATCATCGTCCGATTGCAACACCTGGCCGACCAGGTACTGCACCAGATCAAACTCACGCACGCCCACGCGCATCATCGGCCAGACATTGTGGGTAGACATGCTGGCGAACAGATCGAGCAACGAGCCCTCTTTGAGGAACTTGGTGGAGAACGTGGCAAACGGGCCAAACAGGATCACCTGCTTGCCATCGAGCACTCGCGTATCCAGGTGCGGCACCGACATCGGCGGCGCACCGGTCGAGGCGATGCCATACGCCTTGGCCATGTGCCGCTTGGCAATCGTTGGGTTGTCGGTCACAAGGAACGAGCCACCGACCGGGAAGCCAGCGTAGTCCTTCGCTTCGTCGATACCGGCCTTTTGCAGCAGTGGCAGCGCCGCGCCGCCTGCGCCGATGAACAGGAACTTGGTGTCAGTGGCGGCTTTGCTGCCGTCCTTGAGGTTTTTGTATTCGACGTGCCAGGAGCCATCGTCGTTGCGGCTGATGTCCTCGACCTCGCTCGACAGCTTCAAGTCGAAATTCGGCCGGGTTTGCAGGTAGCCCACGTACTGGCGAGTGATCTCACCGAAGTTGACGTCGGTGCCGATCGGCGTCCAGGTCACGGCAAGCTTCTGATTGGGGTCGCGGCCTTCCATCATCAGCGGCACCCATTGCTTGATCTGCCCTGGGTCTTCGGAATATTGCATGGGGCGGAACAACGGGCTTGCCTGCAGCGCCTCATAGCGTTTTTTCAGGAAGCGGATGTTGTCATCGCCCCAGACAAAACTCATGTGCGGCGTGGCATTGATGAACGAGCGTGGGTTCTTCAGGACTCCGCTCTTGACCTGCCAGGCGAGAAACTGCCGAGTGATCTGGAACGACTCGTTGATCTCTATCGCCTTGCTGATGTCGATCTTGCCGTCTTTCTCGGGCGTGTAGTTCAGTTCGGCCAATGCCGAGTGGCCGGTACCGGCGTTGTTCCAGCCGTTGGAGCTTTCTTCGGCCACCTTGTCCAGGCGCTCGACCATCTGCATCGACCAGCCCGGCTCGAGTTCATTGAGCCAGATGGCCAGGGTCGAGCTCATGATGCCACCGCCCACCAACAGCACATCGACCCGCTTGGTGTCCGCCGCCTGGGCGTTGAGCATACCCAAAGTCAGGGTCATGCCGGCCAGTGCCAGTTTTGATTTGATCGTGATGTTCATGTCTTCTCCTGCGAGGCGCTGCGGGCCTCGATCTGCTCTGCGTGGGGCTCCATGCCGTGCTCCGTCAGATTTAACCTGGGTTCAAGCTTAGCTGAGCAATTCGCTCGGGCATTGCCAGGAACGGCGCCTCCCCGCGAAAGGCTCACCCAGACGACCACAGGCACTTGCAACAAACACCATCTGCAAATACTGTATGAATATTCAGTATTTCGAGTAGCCCACATGCAGCTCATCGCCAAACTCGGCATCCTCGCCGATGCCGCCAAGTACGACGCATCGTGCGCCAGCAGCGGCGCACCCAAGCGCAGCTCGCGCGGTCGCGACGGGCTGGGCGCCACCGACGGCATGGGCATCTGCCACAGCTATACGCCCGATGGTCGCTGCGTCTCGCTGCTTAAAGTGCTGCTCACCAACTTCTGCCTGTACGACTGCCAATACTGCGTCAACCGCCGCTCGAGCAACGTGCCACGCGCGCGTTTCACCCCCGAGGAAGTGGTGCGCTTGACCCTGGATTTCTACCGGCGCAACTGCATCAGTGGGTTGTTTCTCAGCTCGGGCATCATCCGTTCGGCCGACTACACCATGGAGCAGCTGATTCAGGTTGCACGGCTGCTTCGTGAAGAACACGAGTTTCGCGGTTATATCCACCTCAAGACCATTCCCGATGCCGATCCGCTGTTGATCGAAGAGGCTGGCCGTCTGGCCGACCGCCTGAGCGTCAACGTCGAACTGCCGACCGATGCCAGCCTCAAGCGCCTGGCGCCGGAAAAACACGCGCACACCATTCGCCAGGCAATGGGCACTATCCACCGCGGTCAGCTGGCCGTTGCTGGCGAACCACGCGCGCCACGCTTCACCCCGGCCGGGCAAAGTACCCAGGTGATCGTGGGCGCCGACGACACCGATGACCGCACCCTGCTGGGTAATGCCGAATCCCTGTATCAAGGCTATGGCCTCAAGCGCGTCTACTACTCAGCGTTCAGCCCGATCCCGGACAGCCCCGACAGCGTCCCCCTGGCCGCACCACCGCTGCTGCGCGAGCACCGCCTGTACCAGGCCGACTTCCTCATGCGCGGCTATGGCTACAAGGCTGGCGAGCTGTTCAGCCAGGCCGCCAACCTGGCCTTGGACATCGATCCCAAGCTTGCCTGGGCACTGGCCAATCGCGAGGTTTTCCCGCTGGACGTGAACCGTGCCGAGCCGGCCCTGCTGGCGCGCATCCCGGGTATTGGCCTGCGTAGCGTCGAGCGCCTGGTGGCGCTACGTCGCGAACGGCGCATCCGCTACGACGACCTGATCCAGCTGCGCTGCGTGCTGGACAAGGCGCGGCCATTCATCGTCACCAGCGATTACCGCCCTGCCCAGTCTGAACTGCGCAGCGGTTTGCTGCGCGAGCGCCTGCGTGAACCACAAGCGCCGGTGCAGATGGGGCTGTGGGGATGATTGCGCTCGACTGCGACGGGCATTTCAGCACCTGGCGCGAACAGGCGCGGCGCCTGCTCGGGCATGGCATCGACCCTGCCCAGGTGAGCTGGGCGCAAGGCCCCATGGATGACTTGCTGGCAGTGCCGACGCCCTTGCCCGAGGGCCCCGGACCGTTTCGGGCGAAGGTACCCGCAGCCTTGCTGACCCTGCTTGAACAGGCCGCGCGCTATCGCGGCGAGCAGCGCTGGAACCTGCTCTATGAAGTGCTCTGGCGCGTCGCCCATGGCGATCGTACGGCCATGCTCGCCGGTGATCGCCTGGGCAGCGAACTGCACCGGCGGATCAAACAGGTCAGCCGCGAAGCGCATCATCTGCATGCCTTCGTCCGCTTCGTGCCCTTGCCCGAAGCGCTGGCGGCGCAATTGCAGCTGGACCTGGTGGCCTACCACGAGCCGGCGCATGACATCCTCGAAAGCGCCAGCGGCCACTTTGCCGATCGCCTGGGGCGGCAGCGCTGGTTGATCGCCACCGACCGTGATGCGGTGCGCTTCGATGGCCAGGCCTTGGACTACCATCGGCTCTGTCCTGAGCAGTGGCGGCAGTGGGCGCGGCATGCCGATGATCCGGGGGCGGACCTGTGGCGTACCTATTACCGGCATACCTTCAATCCGGCGCGGCTCAACCCCGACGCATTGCGCCTGCACATGCCTGGGCGGTTCTGGCGGCATTTGCCTGAAGGCATGCTGATTCCGCAGTTGATGGGCTTGGCGCGCCAGGGCAAGCAGCGCGATGGGCAGGCGGCGGAAGTGGCGCAACAGGTAGGCAAACGGATCAGTGCAAGCGTTGGTCCGGCTGATCGGTCTCAGGGTTGATTTGAACGTGGGGGCGCTTAGCGCCTAAACCTGAAAGTTGGCGCGTTCACTGTGGGAGCGGCCTTGTGTCGCGAAATGAGGGCGCAGCCCTCACCGGCATCACCTCCAGATACGATCCGTTCGCCCACTGCAATCCGGTCACGGCTACCTTGGGTTCATCTCTCCAATTGCGCCAAACAACCGTGCAGGTCTGGTAAGGACAACTGGCGATTACCCGCATTGGGAATTTTTTTGGTTGTGAGTCAGCTGGTGAGGGCTTCGCCCTCATTTCGCGACACAAGCCCGCTCCCACAGCGATCGCGCTCACTTTTAGGTTTGGTGCAGGACAGAATTTGCCACAGAGGGCGGTGCTGCTTTTGCCCGCGAAAATGCCAAAATCGCCACTCACAGGCGTCCAGCCAGCTCTAAAAACCATCCATTTGCATCACAAATGTGAAAAATTCATCAAAAAAATTGGCGCGCTGGTCTTTTTTGCTGCGACAAATCCTGACACACTAATTGCTAATCATTCTCAGACGCAGAATTATTTGCTATCAATTGGTCAGGAACCGCTGCTCATGTCGCGCCCCTCTTCGCAACGCCGCTTCAGCCCCTCACGCAATTTACTGGCAGCTGCTATCTGCATGGCCACGATGGCCCCGGCAATGGCTGACGATGCCGCAAAGCCCAAGGAAGCGGCGCAAGCGAACCCAGCAGTCATGGAACTCGGTGCCATCGAGGTCAGTTCCGACGCGCTGGGCAGCACCACTGAGGGCACCCGCTCGTACACCACGGGCTCCATGTCGACCGCGACCAAACTGCCCATGAGCATGCGCGAGACGCCGCAAGCGGTAACCGTGATCACCCGCCAGCGCATGGATGACCAGGCAATGACCAGCGTCAACGATGTGGTCAAGGCGACCCCCGGGCTGTTTCTTGATGTATCCAGCGGCCCTGGCCGGCAAGCCTACTCAGCGCGGGGCTTCGACATCGACAACCTGATGTACGACGGCATCCCCACGGGCTATACCGGCTGGGTAATCGGGGCGCAGCCCAACCTGGCGATGTTCGATCGGGTTGAAGTGGTGCGCGGGGCGACCGGCCTGGTGACAGGTTCCGGCAACCCGTCGGCGGCTATCAACTTTGTTCGCAAGCGTCCGCTGGCCGAGCAGAAAGTCACCCTCACCGGCGCCGCTGGCAGCTGGGACAACTACCGCGGCGAGATCGACGCCTCCAGCCCGCTCAACGACAGCGGCACCCTGCGCGGGCGAGTGGTGGCGTCCTACAACGACAGCAACAGTTTCATCGACAACGTCGAAGAAAATCACGGCCTGTTCTACGCAGTCACCGAGGCAGACCTGGGCGAGGACACGACCCTGACCTTTGGCTTCTCCAATCAAAAGGACAAGACCAATTACTTCTGGGGTGCCTCGATGGTCGGCCTTGACGGCCATCACCTCGACCTGCCGCGGTCGTACAACCCAGGCACTGACTGGGAGAACAAAGACCAGGAAAACAACACCGTGTTCGCCGAAGTTCGCCAGCGTCTGGCCAACGACTGGAAGCTGCAGGTCAACGCCAACTACACCGAGCAGGATGCCCTGTTCTCGGGCTCCTATCAGTCGCGTTGGGCGCAGGATCAATCACTGGGCCGGACCGTCTACCAAGCCTCCTACGATCAGAAACAGGCAGGCGTGGACGCCTTTGCCAGTGGCCCGTTTCAAGCGTTCGGACGCACCCATGAACTGGTGGTCGGGGCGAGTCGACGCATGGTCGATATGACCGAGCACGACTACAGCCCGTATGACACCAACTGGCCACTCAATGGCGGTAAGCCAGACTTCGTTCGCACAGACGACATCCGCGATGTCATCACCCAGGATGGCGTGTACATGACGACCCGTCTGAGCCTGGCCGACCCGCTGAAGTTGATCCTGGGTGGCCGTCTCGATTGGTACGACTATGACCTGCATGGCGGCGATGACGCTTCGGACTACAAAGTCACCCGCAACGTGACCAAGTACGCCGGCCTGGTCTACGAACTGGATGAACATCACTCGGTCTACCTGAGCTACAGCGACATCTTCACCCCGCAAACCTCCAAGGACACCTCGGGCTCACCGCTCAAGCCGATCGTGGGCAAGAACTACGAGATCGGTATCAAAGGCGAGTACTTCGACGGCGCCCTGAACGCCAGCATGGCCGTGTTCCGAGTAGACCAGGAAAACCGTGCAACGCAGATATTCGTAGAGAACTGCCCGCAGCTTTCCTGCTACGAGGCCTCGGGTGAAATCCGCAGCCAGGGTATCGACCTCGAATTGCAGGGCGCCCTGACCGACAACTGGCAGATTGGCGCCGGCTATACCTACGCCCGCCTGCACACGATCAAGGATGCCGCCAACCCGGAGAAGGTCAACCAGAAGTACGACTCGGATACGCCTGAGCACCTGTTCAAGTTGTCCACCACTTACCACTTCCAAGGCCCGCTGGAGAAGCTGCGCATTGGCGGTAACGTGTACTGGCAGAGCCGCATGTACAACGATTTCGAGGTGGCGGACGGCAGCAACTACCGGCTTGAACAGGGCGCCTACGCGGTCACCGACCTCATGGCCGGCTACCGCGTAAACCAGCACCTGGACCTGCAGCTCAACGCCAACAATATCTTTGATCGGAAGTACTACTCGTCCATCTCCAATTCGTGGCAGTACGGCGGCGATACCTATGGCAACCCGCGCAACATGATGCTGACCGCCAAATACAGCTTCTGATTCCTACACCCTGCCCGCCTGCGCAAGGACGCGCAGCGCTGGAATCCTCCAGCGACCTCGATACGCCTACTCAGGCAGCCCGCCGATCGCCTTTGAGCAGCTTCTTCTGGGCCTGCATCGCCTGCCCGAGCTTGTCCAGCATCGCTTTGTCGAACAACTCCTTGGCCCGCGGAAACAGCTCACTCTCCTCTTCCTCAATGTGATGCTCGAGCAGTTCCTTGAGCACCTTCACCCGCCCGGAAAACTCCAGGGTATCGGGTTGAGTGTGCAGCAGGTCAGGTAGCACCAAGGCGTCGACGGTGCGGTGTTCTTCCTTGGCTTCGTAATACATCTTGGCGTCTTCCTTGTCGCCGGCCTGCTTCAACGCCGGGTAGAGGATGTCTTCCTCGATGGCGGTATGCACCTGCAGCTCATGTTCCAGGCGCGCCAGTAGCTCGGCGCGCTTCTTCAGGGCGCGTTCGGTCGTCGCGGACAGTTCTTCAAGAAGCTTCTTGACGGTCTTGTGGTCATTGACCAGCAGTTCGATAGCGTTCATTCAGCACCTCATCAGTACCGGTTTAAACAGGGACTTGCCAGTGGTGGAGTCAGATGCTGTGGGCGAGGTTCAACAGCGTTGACGGTCGGCTGACGAGTTGCGTCTGCTCCGCCCGCAGCGCACCTTCGAAAGGCGGTGCCATCCACCACCGTGGCCGGACCGGCCTCTTCGCCGGGCAAGCCCTAATGCTGTTCACTTAAGAACGCGCTAAGGTAGAACCTTTCCCCTCAAGGACAACGTCATGCCCTCCCGCGCCAAGCCCTTCCCCAGCCAGCCGCAGCAATCCGGCTTCGTCAGGGTGCGTGGCGCCCGTGAGCACAATCTGCAGAACGTCGATGTCGATATCCCGCGCGACGCGCTGGTGGTGTTCACCGGTGTTTCCGGCTCCGGCAAATCCTCGCTAGCCTTTTCCACGATCTACGCCGAAGCCCAGCGCCGCTATTTCGAATCGGTTGCGCCCTACGCCAGGCGCCTGATCGACCAGGTCGGCGTACCGGACGTGGACGCCATCGAAGGTCTGCCGCCGGCCGTGGCCTTGCAGCAGCAACGCGGCACGCCCAGCGCACGCTCTTCGGTCGGCAGCGTCACCACCCTGTCGAGTTCGATCCGCATGCTCTATTCGCGCGCCGGCAGTTACCCGGCCGGCCAGCCGATGCTGTATGCCGAAGACTTCTCGGCCAATACTCCGCAGGGCGCTTGCCCGGAGTGCCAGGGCCTGGGACGGGTCTATGAAGTGACCGAGGCCACCATGGTCCCCGACCCGTCGCTGACCATTCGCGAGCGCGCAGTGGCGGCCTGGCCGATGGCCTGGCAGGGGCAAAACCTGCGCGACATCCTCGTGACCCTCGGCTATGACGTCGACATCCCTTGGCGCGACCTGCCACAAAAACAGCGCGACTGGATTCTCTACACCGAAGAAACCCCGACAGTGCCGGTGTACGCCGGCCTCACCCCGGCACAGACCCGCACTGCGCTCAAACGCAAGCTCGAACCCAGCTACCAAGGCACGTTCAGTGGCGCGCGACGTTACGTGCTGCACACGTTCATGCACTCGCAGAGCGCGCAGATGCGCAAGCGCGTCGCCCAGTACATGCGCCCCAGCCCCTGCCCGCTGTGTGCCGGCAAACGCCTGAAACGCGAAGCGTTGAGCGTGACCTTTGCCGAGCTGGACATCGCCGAACTGTCGCAGTTGCCCTTGCAGGACCTGGCCGAAGTCCTGCGCGCCGTCGCCGCACCGGCGTACCTGCAGCACCCAGACGAAAGCGGTGCGACGCTCACCCATCAACAGACCCGCGAGGCGCGCCAGCAACGCGCGGCCAAGGGCAAGCCGGCCCACAGCGGCGGCCCGGATGTGCGCCACACGCCCAACCTGTCGCTGGAAAAGCGCCTGGCCGCCCAGCGTATCGCCGCTGAACTGTTGGAGCGCATCAATACCCTGATCGATCTCGGCCTGGGTTACCTGGCGCTGGAGCGCAGCACACCGACCCTGTCTTCGGGCGAGTTGCAGCGCCTGCGCCTGGCCACCCAGCTCAATTCACAGCTGTTCGGCGTCATCTATGTACTCGATGAGCCCTCGGCCGGCCTGCATCCCGCCGACAGCGAAGCGCTGTATGCCGCCCTGCAGCGGCTCAAGCAAAGCGGCAATTCGGTGTTCGTCGTCGAGCATGATCTGGACACCATGCGCCGCGCCGACTGGCTGGTCGACGTGGGCCCCGCCGCCGGCGAGCATGGCGGGCAGGTGTTGTACAGCGGCCCGCCTGCTGGCCTCGCACAGATCGAGCAGTCGCGCACCCGCGCCTACCTGTTCAATGACCAGGCATCTGCCCCACGCCAGCCCAGAGCCGCGCAGGACTGGCTGCGCCTGGAAGGCATCACCCGCAATAACCTGGATAACCTCGACGCGCAGTTTCCGCTGGGCTGCTTCACCGCCGTGACCGGTATTTCCGGCTCTGGCAAGTCCAGCCTGGTCAGCCAGGCCCTGCTGGAACTGGTCGGCGCCCACCTCGGCCAGCCCGAGCAGACTGCCGAACCGGAAGAGCAGAGCCTGGAAGACCAACCGCAAGCAACCAGCAGCGGCCAGATCGTCGCCGGGCTGGCCTCGCTCAAACGCCTGGTCAAGGTCGACCAGAAGCCCATCGGGCGCACGCCGCGCTCCAACCTGGCCACCTACACCGGGCTGTTCGATCACGTGCGCAAACTGTTCGCCGCCACCGACCAGGCCAAGGCGCAGGGCTTCGATGCCGGGCGTTTCTCGTTCAACGTCGCCAAGGGCCGCTGCGAAACCTGCGAGGGCGAGGGATTTGTCAGCGTCGAACTGTTGTTCATGCCCAGTGTGTATGCACCCTGCCCCACCTGCCACGGCGCCCGCTACAACCCCGAAACCCTGGCCGTGACCTGGCAAGGGATGACCATCGCCGATGTGCTGGGTATGACCGTCGACCAGGCCCTGCAGGCATTTGCCGAACAGCCTGCGACCCGCCGCAGTTTGCAGGTGCTGCAGGACATCGGCCTCGGCTACCTGCGCCTCGGCCAGCCGGCTACCGAGTTATCGGGCGGTGAAGCGCAGCGGATCAAGCTGGCGACTGAACTGCAACGCAGTGCCCGCGGCGCGACGCTGTATGTACTGGACGAGCCGACCAATGGCCTGCACCCGCAGGATGTCGATCGGCTGCTGCTACAGCTCAACCGCCTGGTCGATGGCGGACATAGCGTGGTGGTGGTTGAACATGACATGCGGGTGGTGGCGCAGAGTGATTGGGTGATCGATATCGGGCCGGGGGCAGGGACTGCCGGCGGTAAGGTGGTGGTCAGCGGTGTGCCCGAGGATGTAGCGAAGTCTGGCCAGAGCCGCACGGCGCCGTTTTTGCAGAGCGCGCTGAACTGATGGCGGCAGCCCTCTCCCAACTCACGCTAACTCATTGATTTAGCACAAACCTGTAGGAGCGGGCTTGCCCCGCGAAACCGGCAGCGCCGGTGTCATACATCACGGTGGCAGGCCTGGCCTCTTCGCGGGACAAGCCCGCTCCTACAGGGTATGCGACGGGTTTGCCGACGTTTTCTTCACCGCATCACTAATAGAACTGACGCTAACTCATTGATATAGCGAAATCCTGTAGGAGCGGGCTTGCCCCGCGAAACCGGCGAAGCCGGTGCCATCCACCACGGTGGCTGGACTGGCCGCTTCGCGGGACAAGCCCGCTCCTACAGGGTATGCGGCGGGGTTGCCGACGTTGTTCTTCACCGCATCACTAGTAGAACTGACGCTAACTCATTGATATAGCGAAATCCTGTAGGAGCGGGCTTGCCCCGCGAAACCGGCGAAGCCGGTGCCATCCACCACGGTGGCTGGACTGGCCTCTTCGCGGGGCAAGTCGGGGCGCCGGACCAGTCGAAAAGGGGCGCAAAGCACCCCCAAGCCTTGAGCAACCCACGCAATAGGGACGCACTCCCCGCGATAAAAGCCCACTGAAAAGTTGCCGATTGAGCCACCACTTCTATATTCACTGAACCCAGCCCACCCACGCCTGCGTCGAGGGCGACCATGGCCAGCACCGCCCAGTTGATCATCTGCGAGCACTGCGACTGTGTGTACCAGAAAGCCCCGCTCGCCAAGCATCAGAAAGCCCTGTGTGTGCGTTGCGCAGGCGTGCTCCAGCGCTACAACGGCCTGGCGGTAGACCAGCGCCTGGCGTTGAGCCTCACGGCGGCAGTGCTGTGGCTGTTCGCCAACTTCTATCCCGTCATGAGCATCAGCCTGCAGGGCCTGAAAAACAGCGCCACGCTGTGGGACTCGGTCTTGGCACTGAGCCAAGGGCCGATAACCTTCATGGCCATGGTCGCGGCAATCTCGATCATCATCGCCCCCGCTTTCCAGTTGACCCTGCTCATCTGGGTCCTGAGCTTTGCCTTGGCCGACCGCCGCGCCCCAGGCTTCAAGCTTTGCATGCGCTGGCTGGAGACGTTGCGGCCCTGGAGCATGCTTGAAGTGTGCCTGCTCGGGGCCATGGTCGCGGTGTTCAAACTGGCCGGGATGCTCGACGTGCTACCCGGCCTGGGCCTGTTCGCCCTGGCGGTGCTCAGCCTGTTGTTGATCCGCATCGCCGGGCGCGACATCCGCGACCTGTGGGAGATCCTGTGAGCCGCCCGCCAACCGCCAGCGAGCTCGACCTGTGCCTGTGCCACAGTTGCGGGCTGGCCTGCGACATGCGCCAGCAGCCGCAGCATTGCCCGCGCTGCGACGCCCCGCTGCACAGGCGCAAGGTCAATTCACTGACCCGCAGCTGGGCTTACCTGCTGGCCGCGCTGGCCTTCTACGTGCCGGCCAACCTGCTGCCGGTGATGAATACGACCATGCTCGGCAACGCCGCCGACAGCACCATCATGAGCGGCGTGCTGGAATTTTGGGAGCATGGGGCATGGGACATTGCCCTGATCATCTTCGTCGCCAGTATCGCCGTGCCGGGGGTCAAGTTCGTCGCCCTCTCGCTGCTGCTGGTGACAGTCCAGCGCGGCAGTGCCTGGGCGTGCAAGGAGCGCTCGAAGCTGTACCGCTTCGTCGAGCTGATCGGCTACTGGTCTATGCTCGATGTGCTGGTGGTGGCCCTGGTCGCAGCGCTGGTGAAGTTCCAGGCCTTGGGCGATATCGAACCGCGCCCGGGCATTCTGTTTTTTGGCATGGTGGTGGTGTTGACGATGCTCGCAGCCATGAGCTTTGACCCTCGGCTGATCTGGCCAGCACCATCCTCGGAGGAGTCCACGGACGATGTCAGCCAGCCCTGATACACCCCGCGAACCTGCCCGTCCGGAGATCAAGACGCGCCGTTTCAGCGTTTCGCTGGTATGGATCGTGCCAATTGTTGCGGTGCTGGTGGGCATCTCGCTGGTGATTCACAACACGCTGCAGGAAGGCCCGACCATTACCCTCAACTTCAAGACTGGCAGCGGCCTCACCGCGAACAAGACCGAAGTCAAATACCGCAGCGTGGTGATCGGCCACGTGTCCCATGTCGAACTGAGCGATGACCAACGCAGCGTCAACGCCACAGTGAAACTGGACAAACAGGCCGAAGGCTTCACTCGCGAAGACTCGCAGTTCTGGGTGGTGCGCCCGCGCATTGGCGCAGGTGGCGTCTCGGGCATCGACACACTGCTCTCCGGCGACTACATCGGCGCCGACATCGGCCAATCGAACAGCCGTGCCAAGCACTTCAAGGGCCTGGAAAACCCGCCACCGATCACCTATGGCGAGCCCGGCAAGCGCTTCACCTTGCACACCCAGGACCTCGGCTCGCTGGATATCGGCTCGCCGGTGTACTACCGCAAGATCCCGGTCGGCCAGGTGGTGGCGTATGCACTGGATGCCGATGGCAAAGGGGTCAACATCGAAGTGTTCATTCACGCCCCGAACGATGCCTACGTTACTGACAACACCCGCTTCTGGAACGCCAGCGGTATCGACGTCAACGTGGGCGCCAACGGCTTTGCGGTAAAGACCGAATCGCTGACCACACTGCTGGTCGGCGGCATCGCCTTCCGGGCACCGGACTACAGCCCCAACGACACCGTAGCCGCGGAAGACAAGACCTTCGAGCTGTTCGCCGACCAGCAAGGTGCACTGGCCCCACCCAACGGCCGCGCGCAATACCTGACCCTGCGCTTCGACCAGGCCATGCGCGGACTGAAGGTCGATGCGCCGGTCGAGTTTCTCGGCGTGGAGATTGGCAAGGTGGTCTCAGTCAATCTCGACTTCGACGAGGTCAAGCGCAGTTTTCCGATCAACGTTGGCATCGTGGTCTATCCGCAACGTCTCGGCCAGGCGCACAAAAAACTGCTCAAGGCGCTCAACCACAACCCCGACGACATCGCCGCCACTGCGCACATTTTCAGCACCTTCGTCGACAACGGCCTGCGCGCCCAGGCGCGCAACGGCAACCTGCTCACCGGCCAGCTGTACATTGCCCTGGACTTCTTCCCGAAAGCGCCCAAAGTGGACTTCGACCTCAATGCCAGGCCCATCGCCATTCCCACCTTGCCGGGCAGCCTGGAAATGCTCCAGGAGCAGTTGCAGGCAATGGTCGAAAAAATCAACAAACTGCCGGTGGAGCGCATTGCCAGCAACCTTGACGGCAACCTGCTTGAGTTGCGCAAGGGCCTGACCCAGTTCAACAGCCGCACCCTGCCCAGTGTGCAGACCACCCTGGCGGACGTCAGCAAGACCCTGCAAGCGGCCAGCTCTACGTTGGCCGAAGACTCGCCGCAACGGGAGAAACTCAGCGAGACCCTCGACGAGCTTGGACGCATGTCGCGCTCGTTGCGAGAACTCTCCGATTATCTTGGACGCAACCCGGAGTCGCTGATCCGCGGCCGACCCAACAACGCGGCGCCGATCGACCTGCAAGGCCCGCCCCGCAACTGAGCGCAGGAGCGAACAGCATGACATGCCGCCTGAAATTCATCGCGCTGATGACCCTGTCGATACTGAGTGCGTGCCGTAGTGATCCGATCGCATTTCATACCCTCACCCCCACCGACGTCGCGCGGCATGCTGTGGGTAGCGAGATCGACATCGAAAGCGTCAGCGTACCGCCGCAAGTCGACCGGGCGCAGATCGTCATTCGCCAGGGCGCCAGCGGCCTGGCTATTCTCGAAACCCAGTGGTGGGGCGCGAGCCTGGCTGACGAACTGCGCAGTGCGCTGGCCGAGCAGCTGTA
The DNA here is from genome assembly GCF_017875955.1 of Pseudomonas sp. BP8. GTDB lineage: Bacteria > Pseudomonadota > Gammaproteobacteria > Pseudomonadales > Pseudomonadaceae > Aquipseudomonas. The sequence continues at coordinate 4,082,786 of NZ_JAGINK010000001.1, forward strand.
TAGCGCCGATACGGCGCGCAGGACGTCGGTGCGTATCATCGTCCAGCGTTTCGACTCGGTGCCTGGCCAGTACGCCCTGATCGATGCCAAGTGGCGCCTGCGCGGCGGCGGCGCAACGCTGAATTGCCGCACTGTGCTGCAGACCCCTGCCGGTGCCGCGATCGATGACGTGGTCAGTGCGCATCAGGGCAACATCAAGGAGCTGGCCAGGCAGATCAACCACGCGGCTCGGGTGAGTCCGTGGGCGTGCCCTGAGCCTGGTGCTCAAGCGGCGCAGTAAGGTGTTTGAAGTTTAGTTCGGCGCCTAGTGAGTTGGCGTGACAGGCACTGGCCAAGTGAGGGAGTGCCTGTCGAGAGCGACACGCTAGACGTTCTTGTTCAATCCCATATGCGCATCATCCATCAGCGCCTTGGCCATTTCGCTGAGGAAGTGCGAAGCCCATACCAATACGGCGTCGTTCTCCATGACGCCGATGAATGAGGCGCGACGGGCGCTGTCGAGCAGCACGGAGGCTTGCTCCAGGGCGTGATCGCAACAGTTGCCGGCTTCGACCCGGAACAGTCGTTTGCCTTCGACGACTCCGTCCAGGCAGGTTGCTGCGCCTACGGTCCAGCCCAGTCTGCCAATGACTACTGGCGGTTCATTGTGCATGTTCAATCCTCTTGGTTTTTTTGGTGTCTGGGCTGGCTCCTACAGGTTCGGCGCCGTGCTTGAAATCGGCACAAATCCTGTAGGAGCTGGCTTGTCCTGCGATGGGCTGCGCAGCAGCCCCCAGGGTCCTCACTAACACCTCTTCGTTAAGGTAAGAAACCAGTCAATGCAGCGTATGCATCTGCGCCTGATCTCGCAGTTGCACCTGCGCCAACGCCGACTCCACCAGCGCGCGAACCGACTGCAGTTCGTGCATGACGGTCAGCAGCATGATCGAGCCCGGCGATTTGGCCAGTAACAACATCGATTGATGGGCGACGGCATAGGCACAGAGCACGAACTCCGAGGCCTGGACCAGCGTGTCTTCAAGGGATTGAGGAAGAGGATTGGAATGGGGTGGATCGGGGACGATCTTCAACATGTACACCTCTAGAGTCAGTGGACCGCCATCAGCCTGCCGTCAAACAGGTGGGTGGCAGTGATACGTGGGTTGACAGACCGAGGACTCTAGAAAACTCGGCGCACGCGAGGTGCCCCACGTACCACCGCCATAGACGTGCACGTGTTCTAGAGATTGGACGGCCTGTCAAAGCCGGTCGTTGAAGGCAACGACCGGCAGAGACTAGGACGCACTCAAGAGCACTTGCAATGGCATAACCGCGGTAAAAGGATGATTCGGAAATGGACTACAAGGTATAGGGAAAATCTGATCCATACCCGTAGGACCGATGGCTAATAAGACAAAAAACGATGCATCTGCGCGCCCTATGCCGGCCGCGGCTCTACAGCCAAGAGCCAAAGCTTCTCACTTCCAGCCCGCCCCTTTACCATTGCCGGTTTTGCAGCAAGGACGCGCTCATGCAACGCATCGTGATTCTCGGCAACGCCGGCAGCGGCAAGTCGACCCTGGCCCGCGCCATCGGCGAACGCCTCGATCTGCCGGTAATCCATCTGGACCGGCTGTTCTGGGAGCCGGGCTGGGTGGAGCCCGATGCCGAGACATTCCGCACCCGGGTGCGCAGCGCCGTGGCGGCAGAGGCCTGGGTCTGCGAGGGCAATTATTCGCGGCGCACGTTCGACCTGAGGCTGCCGCGGGCGGACCTGGTCATCTGGCTCGGCACACCGCGTGTCACCTGCCTCAGGCGGGTCATTCTGCGCAGTGTGCTGAACCGGCCACGGGCTGATCTGCCGGTGGGCTGCAGCGAAAAACTGGACCGGGCGTTCCTGCAGTTTGTCTGGACCTTTGATCGCGGTTATCGGCCCGGCATCGAGGCGAATCGCTTGGCCATCGGGCCGCAGATTCCAGTGGTGCACCTGCGGGGCAACAAGCAGATATCAGCGTTTCTCGATGGGTTGCCTAGCGCAACATCGGTGGCAAAAGGACTGCTCAGCAACAGCCCAGCCGCTAACCCTTGACCGGCGCTGGCATGACCTGCACATGGCCATGCTCCACCCCACGCTCCGACATCAACTGCCGCGACAACTCGACCACCTCGCCACTGGCCCCCTGCAGCACCGATACTTCAAGGCAATGCCCGGCATCCAAGTGCACATGCAAGGTCGAGCGGGTCAGGTCGTGGTGGGCATGGAAGGTCTGGTTGAGGCGCTTGGGCAACTCGCGGGTCTCGTGATCATACAAATAGCTCAACACCGCCACGCATGGCGCCGTCTCGGCCAAGGGCTCGCATGCCTGCAGGCCATTGCGCAGCAGATCACGAATCGCCTCCGAACGCCCCTGGTAACCATGCTCTGCCACCCGCCGATCAATAACGTCGAGCAGTTCCTCATCCAGCGTGACGGTAATCCGTTGCATTTTGTTACTTCCAGTAAGAAGTTTCTGCCTAGACATCATACCCACCCCTCTCTAGGCTACGGCCTCCGTGAAGTGGGGGACGCAGTGTGAAGCAGCAGCCAGACAAACGAAAGCCCGCCCTCTGGGGCCTATGCCTGCTGGCCGCCAGCTTGTGCACGCACGCCGCCAGCGAGACCGGGCCAAGCCCGACGCTGGTCTATTCGTGGCCGGTCAACGCCGGCCCGCTCGACCCACGCGGCTATGCGCCGAACCAGATGTACGCCCAGGCCATGGTCTATGAACCGCTGGTGCGCTACAGCGCAGACGGATCACTGCAGCCTTGGCTGGCCACCGCGTGGCAGATCTCCGACGATGGCAAGAGCTACACCTTCACCCTGCGCGATGGCGTGCGCTTCAGCGATGGCACGCCGTTCGACGCGCTGGCCGCCAAGGCCAACCTCGATGCAGTCCTGGCCAACAGCCAGCGCCACCGCTGGATGGAGCTGGTGACCACCCTCGACCACGTTGAAGCGCCCGACCGGCTGACCCTGCGCCTGGTGCTCAAGCATCCGTATTACCCGACGTTGATGGAGCTGGCCCAGGTCCGCCCGTTGCGCTTTGCCTCGCCCCTGGCAAAACCCGGACAACCCGCCGGCACCGGCCCGTGGATGCGCGTCGAGAGCCGCCTCGGCGAGTTTGATCGCTTCGCCCGCAACCCTGACTATTGGGGGCCGAAACCCGCCTACGGCGAAGTCCTGGTCAAGGTCATCCCCGACCCCAACAGCCGCGCGCTAGCCCTGCAAGCTGGCGAACTGGAGCTGATCCAGGGCGCCGCTGGCGAGATCACCGCTGGCACCTTCGTGCGCCTGCGCGAGCACGGTTTCGCCACTGCGCTGTCTGCCCCGCTGGCCACCCGCACCCTGGCAATGAACACCGGCCGTGGCCCGACCCGCGAGCTGGCGGTACGCCAGGCCATCAACCACGCGCTGGATAAACAGGCGATCATCGACAAGATCCTCTACGGCCTGGAGCCCCGTGCCGACACCCTGTTCGCGCCCAACATGCCCTACGCCGACCTCGGCCTGAAGCCCTACGCCTACGACCCTGCCCTCGCCGCCGACGAACTGGACCGCGCTGGCTGGACGCTCGCCGCGGGCGCTTCGGTGCGCAGCAAAAACAGCGAGCCGCTGTCGATCGAACTGGTGTTCCTCGGCACCAGCGCCTTGCAGAAGAGCCTCGCCGAAGTGTTCCAAGGCGAGCTGGCCAAGCTCGGTATCAAGATCGAGCTACGCGCCGTCGAGGATGGCGCGCTGGTGCGACGCCAGCGCGACGGTGACTTCGGCATGATCTTCGCCGACACCTGGGGCGCGCCCTACGACCCGCACTCGTTCGTCAGCTCCATGCGCTATGCCGGCCACGCCGACTACATGGCGCAACGCGGCCTGGCCATCAAGGACGAGCTGGACCAGCGCATCGCCCAGGTATTGGCCAGTACCGACGAACAACAACGTGCCGCGCAGTACCGCTTCATCCTCACAACCTTGCACGAACAAGCTGTCTACCTGCCGATTTCGTACCTCACGGCGATCAGCGTGCGCCGCAATACCGTGGGCAACGTGAAGTTCGGCAGCACCTTGTTCGACGTGCCGTTCGAAACCATGACACCGACCCGGGAGCACTGACCGATGCTGCGCTATATCCTTCTGCGCCTGCTGTTACTGGTGCCGGTGATGCTGGCGGTGTCGCTGCTGGTATTCGTGCTGCTGCACCTGGGCAGCACCGACCCGGCACTGGACTACCTGCGCCTGTCGCATATCCCGCCGACAGACACTGCCATCGCCGAAGTCCGCCAGGCGCTGGGCCTCGATCGCCCGCTGTACGTGCAGTACTGGAGCTGGCTGTGCAATGCCCTGCAGCTGGATTTTGGTATCTCTTACCTGACCGGTCGGCCGGTGCTCGACGACCTGCTGTACTACCTGCCCGCGACCCTGCAACTGGGTGGCCTGGCCCTCGCCTGCACCCTGTTGCTGTCAATTCCGCTGGGGCTGATCGCCGCCCGCTGGCAGGGCCGCTGGCCCGATCATGCGGTGCGCGCAGTGACGTTTCTTGGCGTATCCATGCCCAATTTCTGGCTGGCATTTGTGCTGATCGCGCTGTTCTCGCTGTGGCTCGGCTGGCTGCCTCCGCTTGGCCGTGGCAGCGCCGGGCACCTGGTCATGCCAGTGCTGGCGATCGCCCTGATGTCGATGTCGATCAATGCCCGGCTGCTGCGTGCCAGCCTGCTCGAAGCCAGCGGCCAGCGCCATGTCACCTACGCCCGGGCCCGTGGCCTGCCGGAGCGGCGCGTCTGGCGCGGGCATATCCTGCGCAATGCCTGGCTGCCGCTGGTAACCGCTACCGGCATGCACATTGGCGAGCTGATCGGCGGCGCGCTGGTGATCGAGACCATCTTTGCCTGGCCGGGTGTCGGCCGTTTTGCAGTGTCGGCGGTTCTCAATCGTGACTTCCCGGTAATGCAGTGCTTCACCTTGCTGCTGACCGGCTTGCTCATGCTGTGCAACCTGGTGGTGGACGTTTGCTATGCCTGGCTCGACCCACGCAGCCGTCTGCAGGGGGTCAGTGCATGAGTGTGGTAGCCCTCCTTCGCCAGACCCCACTGAAAGGCAACTACAGCCTGCTGCTGGGCAGCGTCCTGGTCGGCCTGCTGGTGCTCCTGGCGCTATTCGGCCAGTGGCTGGCCCCGCACGATCCGGACCTGGTCGATCTCGGCCAGCGCCTCCTCGCGCCCAACGCCAGCCATTGGCTGGGCACCGATCACCTGGGCCGTGATCTGCTCTCGCGGCTGATCGTCGGGACCCGGCTGTCGCTGGGCAGCGTGATGCTGACGCTGGCCCTGGTGCTGGCCCTGGGGCTGCTCATCGGGGGGGTGGCGGGCTTCGTCGGCGGCAAGCTCGACCTGCTGCTGATGCGTCTGTGCGACATGTTCATGACCTTCCCGACCCTGGTCCTGGCGTTTTTCTTCGTCACCCTGCTGGGCACTGGCCTGAGCAATGTGATACTGGCCATCGCCCTCTCCCACTGGGCCTGGTACGCGCGCATGGTGCGTGGTCTGGTCATCGCCCAGCGCGGCCGCGAGTACCTGCTGGCCTCGCGCCTGGCCGGCGCCTCGCGCTGGAGCCGCCTGCGCCAGCATGTACTGCCGAACATCGCCGGGCCGTTGCTGGTGTTGGCCACCATGGACATCGGCCACATGATGCTGCACGTCTCCGGGCTGTCGTTCCTGGGCCTTGGGGTGACTCCGCCGACCGCCGAATGGGGGGTAATGATCAACGATGCCAAGGAGTTCATCTGGACCCATCCGCAGCTATTGCTGCTGCCGGGGCTGATGATCTTTTTCTCGGTGATGGCCTTCAACTTGCTTGGCGACGCCTTGCGCGACCGCCTCGACCCGACCCAGGAGACGCGCTAAGTGGCTGCTTCATGCTTGGAAATCCGCGGCCTGCAGATCAACGGGCGAGCAGGCCCGTTGGTGCGTGGGGTAGACCTGCAACTACGCCGTGGCGAAGTCTGCGCATTGGTCGGCAGCAGCGGCTCAGGCAAGTCGCTCAGTTGCCTGGGCATGCTTGATCTGCTGCCGCAGGGGCTGCTGCGCACGGCCGGTGAACTGACCCTGGATGGCCAGTTGATCGACCCGGCGCAGGTTCGCGGTGGCCTGGCCAGTCTGGTCCTGCAGAACCCGCGCAGCGCCTTCAACCCAGTGCGCAGCATGGCCAGCCATGGCCTGGAGACGTTGAAACTGCGCGGCATCAGCGGCGCCGCCGCTCGCCAGCGGATGGAAGACTGCCTGGACGCGGTCGGCCTCGGCGACCGCCAGCGGGTGCTCGAATCGTTCGCCTTCCAGCTCAGTGGCGGCATGCTGCAGCGCATGATGATTGCCCTGGCCCTGATGGCCGAGAGCCCGTTTCTGCTGGCGGATGAACCGACCAGTGACCTCGACGCCCTGAGCCAAGCGCGTTTTCTCGACCTGCTGATGACATTGGTCGACCGGCATGGGCTGGGCGTGCTGTTGGTCACCCACGACATGGGCGTGGTGGCCCGTTGCGCCGAGCAGGTAGTAGTAATGGAGGCCGGTTGTATTGTCGAACGCCAGCGCGCCGAGGCGCTGTTCGACAATCCCCTGAGCAGCAGCGCGCAGACCTTGCTCGAAGCCCATCGAATACTGACCGGGAGTCACCCATGAGCCTGCTTCAGGTGCACCATCTCGACCACGGCTATCGCACCGGTGGCCTCCTGCGCAGGCGCGGCTGGCTACCAGTGCTTGATGGCATCGACCTGCAACTGATGGCGGGCGAGTCAATCGGCCTGCTGGGCAGCAGCGGCAGCGGCAAGAGCACCCTCGCCAGGCTGCTGCTTGGCCTGGAGCGACCGACCCGGGGTCAGGTGTGCTTTGCCGGCAAGGATGTCAGCCAGTTACGCGGCGAGCCGGCGCGGGACTTTCAGCGTGCCGTGCAGCTGGTGTTCCAGGATGCGCCCAGCGCGTTCAACCCGCAGCGCACGATCGGCTGGAGCATCGCCGAGCCGCTGCGTCACCTGAGCGACATGAACCCGGCGGCGCGCCGTGATCGGGTGCTGCAATTGCTCGAACAGATGGGTTTGCGCGCCGAGCACGCCGAGCGTCTGCCGCAACAGCTGAGTGGCGGCCAGTTGCAACGCGCCAATATTGCTCGGGCGCTAGCGATCTCGCCGCAGTTGGTGGTGCTCGACGAAGCTTTGTCCAATCTGGATCGGGTGCTGCAGTTGCAGCTGTTGCAACGGCTGGATGCGTTACGCCGAGAGAGCGGTACCGCGTTTGTGCTGATCAGCCATGACCTGAGCCTGGTGAGTTATTTTTGCCAGCGTGTGGTGGTGTTGGACGCAGGCAAGATCGTCGAGGACCGGGTGGTCGATGAGGGGTTGGTGTTCGAGCATCAGGTAGGCAAGGATCTGCAAGCGGCGGTGTTGCCGGGCAGGCCTGCGCCAAAGCCTTTGCGTCGCCCACAGCCTGTGTGATTGCCCCTACCGGTGAACTCATTAAGAAAATTCCCACAGCGGTAACAGAATCGCCCTACTTGCTCCTGCCACCCTGCGAAAACATGATCGCCACTGGATGACATTTCGGCCGCCAGCCCGCTGTGGTCTGGCAGCTACCTGTTGCAGAGGAGGCATCGCCATGTTTTCCCAGTATCAATGCACCACCGAGCTGCGCCACACCTTGCGCCAACTGCTGGCCCACGATATATGCAACCCCGACGACGACCCGCACCTGTCCGGGGTGCTGTTCTTCTGCGCCACCGACGAACACACACGCCAGCTGATCGAACGCATCGAACTGCTGGCCAGCGAAGCCTTCTTCGACTCCACTGGCCGGGCCATTCGCAATCATATGCGTGCCGCAGCGGTGGATGGCGTGCAGATCAAGATCAAGCGCAAGGTGCCGGATGACGAGACGGTGATTCGCATCGCGGTGCCCGACAAGGGTTACATCACCGTGAGTACGGTAAGGCTCTGAGGGGTCCACCAGGGGATCGCCTGGAACGCTGACTTTTGCTTTTCAGTCAAAGCACACATGCGTCAACGGGGCTGTATCACCTTAGCCCCCGCCCGCCATACTGATCCCCTTCCCTCGCCGGCCTGGGATTGATACCGGCAGGACCGGCCGCTGACCCAATGCCTGTCAGTTAGGACTTCGTCGCCTGCTGCCACTCTTGGTAAAGATGCGCCTCGCCGGCGGGTTTCAGCGAGCGCAGCGGCAGGCTCTGCTGCTGGGGCGGCCGAGCCATCTGCGCATACACTTCGGCAGTCGACAGGCCAAAGGGCTCGCCTTCGCTGTTGTCGTAGGCAAACCACGCTCGCTTGATGCCGCACAGGTGCATTGCAGCCAGGCACATCGGGCACGGATGGCCGCTGGCGAAGATTTCAGCACCGTCCAGGCGTGCCTGACCGAGCGCTTGCGCGGCCTTGCGGATGGCCTGCATTTCAGCGTGGCTGGTCGGGTCCTGGGTGCTGTGGATCTCGTTGACGGCGCGCGCCAGGACCTGCCCCTGGTACACCAGTACGGCGCCAAACGGCCGGCCGCCGGCGTGGATATTGGCGCGGGCCAGGTCGAGGGCTTCGCGCATGAACTGTTCGTTGGACATTGATCGGTACTCCTGATGCTGAAACCGCATTATCCCGGCTACGGCGCCCGAGCTGAAATGAAGAGATTGGATGCCGTGCAGTGGCCGCCTGAATGGCACCATTGGTCTCCTGGCAATGCGCGGAATTGGCAGGAGGCCAATGGTGTCGGCCTGACACGCAGCGGCGAAAAATCGCACAGCACGCGCTGAGCACACGGGCGGTAGGGGTGAAAAATCATACTTAGCATTGCAGCCCCATCCAACAAGGGTCTACCCCAATGCCAACGTTACGCCCCCTGCACCTGGCCACCCTACTCTGCGCCGTCTTGCTCGCCAGCAACAGCCTGCAGGCCGCGTCGCTGACCCGCGCCAATGGCGCGCCGGTCGGCGATGACCAGAACGCCCAAACCGCCGGTGCCAACGGCCCGGTAATGTTGCAGGACGTGCACCTGATCCAGAAGCTGCAGCGGTTTGACCGCGAGCGTATTCCCGAGCGAGTGGTGCACGCCCGTGGTACCGGCGCCCATGGCGAATTCATCGCCTTTGAAGACCTTTCTGCACTGACCCGCGCGCCGCTATTTACCCCAGGTGAGCGCACCCCGGTGTTTGTGCGTTTTTCCTCGGTAGTACACGGTCTGCACTCGCCAGAAACCCTGCGCGACCCGCGCGGTTTCGCCACCCGTTTCTATACCAGCACGGGTAATTGGGACTTGGTGGGCAACAACTTCCCGACCTTCTTCATTCGCGATGCAATCAAGTTCCCCGACATGGTCCATGCCTTCAAGCCCGATCCACGCAACAATCTTGGCAATGACGCACGCCGTTTCGACCTGTTCTCGCACATGCCCGAGGCTACCCGCACCCTGACCCTGCTGTACTCCAACGAAGGCACACCGAAAAGCTACCGACATATGGACGGCAATAGTGTGCACGCCTACAAATTCGTCAACGCCCAGGATGAGGCAACTTATGTGAAGTTTCGCTGGAAGACCCTGCAAGGCCGCGAGAACCTCGACCCTAAGGCGGTCGAGAAAATCCAGGCCAAGGACTTCAACCACATGACTGCGGACCTGGTCAGCGCCATCGACCGTGGCGAACATCCGAAGTGGGACCTGTATATCCAGACCCTACGTCCCGAGCAGCTTGGCGATTTCGACTTCGACCCGCTAGACCCGACCAAGATCTGGCCTGATGTCCCCGAACGTCGGATTGGCCAGATGACCCTCAACCGCAACGTCGGCAACTTCTTCCAAGAGACCGAGCAGGTCGCCCTGGCGCCGTCGAACCTGATAGCAGGGATCGAGCCGTCGGAAGATCGCCTGCTGCAGGGTCGCTTGTTCTCCTATGCCGACACCCAGATGTACCGCGTAGGGGCCAACGGCGCGAGCTTGCCGATTAATCAGCCGCGGGCAGCCGTCAACAATGGCTTGCAGGATGGCGCGGCCAATTCTGGCCGTACCCAAGGAATGGTCAACTATCAGCCAAGCCGTTTGCATCCCCTGAGCACCTCGCCTGAATCGCGATCCAGCACCTTGCCTCTGACCGGCAGCACCCAGCAACACGCCATCGCCCGTAGCCAGAACTTCAAACAGGCGGGCGAGTTGTACCGCGCGTACTCGAGCAAAGACCGCCGCGACCTGATCAACAGCTTCGGCCAGTCGCTGACAGCGGCCGATGATGACAGCAAGCACATCATCCTGTCGTTCCTGTACAAGGCCGATGCCGACTATGGCGCGGGCGTGGCCAAGGTCGCCAACGCAGACCTGCAAAGGGTCAAGGCTCTGGCGGCGACACTGCAAGACTGAGTCAAGCTTACCGCTCGCGGCTAATCAGGTGCGAGCGGTAACTCCCCGGGCTCTGCCCCGTCCACTTCTTGAACGCGCGGTGAAACGCGCTGGGCTCCTGAAAGCCAGTCTGCTCGGCAATTTCGGCAATACTCAAACTGCCTTCACGCAGGCGCTCGAAGGCCATGGCCCGGCGCACCTCGTCCTTGATCTGCTGATACGAGCGCCCTTCGCGCTCCAACTGGCGACGGAAACTACTGGCACTGCGGCCCAACAACACCGCCAAGGCAGTCAACGTCGGCCACTGCCCGTAGCGGCGCGTGCGCAAGTGCCGATAGACCTCGGCCACCAAGCCATTCTGGTTGCGAAAACGGATCACCAGGCCTTGCGGTGCGGTACGCAAGAAACTCTTCAGTGCGGGCAAGTCCTGCACCACCGGCAGGCGCAGGTAGGCGCTGTCGAACTCTACTTCGGTACGCCCGCTGCCCACGCGCAGGTCCGCGCCCCACAACAGCGTGTCATCTTCCTGAGCCGGGCGCGGCACGGCCAGTTCGGTGCGGTCGATGACGATGCGCCGACCGGCCAGCCAGCACAGCAAGCCGACAACCAGCACCAAGTAAGTTTCCTCGGCATAGGCCCGAGTCAATGGGTCTTCGATCGAGGACTGCACGCTGATCACCGCACGCCCACCGCGCACGCTCACGCTGCCGCGCAAATCGCGCAAAAACAGGCCGAAGTTGCCCAGGCACTGCCGCAAGGCCTTTTCCAGATTTGGCTCCTGGATCAGCCCTCGGCAAATCAGGGCAAAGCTGCCCAGCGGCATGCCATGTCGGTCGAGGCAAAAGAACTCATCGTCGAGCGCATGGATCAGCACCAGCCAAAGCTGCGCAAAGGCCTTGGCCGGCACGCGCGCCTCGGCCTGCTCGAGCACAGCCGGGTCAATGCCGACGGCACGTAAATGCTCATCGCGCAGCTGCGGCCGTTCGCGCAGGGCGTGCAACATGGCGTTGAGAAAGTACACCGCGACCGAATCGCTATCGCGCATGGCAGGGGTTCGCTGTCTGGGTTGAGTGGCAAAAAATGCCAGGTTCAATGAGCAGATCCGACATAGGCCGGGCCGCAGGCTTTGCCTAGACTCGTGTCAATCGGAGACGGCCGCCATTCTCGCAGAGCCAGGCCTCATCCCGCCATGTTTTCGCAATCGGAGCCCCACATGAGCAGCCCAGAAATCTACGTCGTCAGTGCCGTCCGTTCCGCCATTGGTGGCTTCGGCGGCGCCCTCAAAGACCTGCCACTGGCTGACCTGGCCACGGCGGTAAGCCGCGCTGCGATCGAGCGCTCGGGCCTGGCTGCCGAGCAGATCGGCCATGTGGTGATGGGTACCGTGATTCCCACCGAGCCACGCGACGCCTACCTCAGCCGGGTGGCGGCGATGAACGCCGGGATCCCCAAGGAAACCCCCGCCTTCAACGTCAACCGCCTGTGCGGCTCGGGCCTGCAAGCGATTGTATCGGCCACGCAAAGCCTGCTTCTGGGCGACACCGACGTGGCCCTGGCCGCCGGCGCCGAATCGATGAGCCGCGGCCCCTACCTGCTGCAGCAGGCCCGCTGGGGTGCGCGCATGGGCGACCTGCAGGGCATCGACTACACCGTTGGCGTGCTCCACGATCCATTTGAACACTTCCACATGGGCATCACGGCCGAAAACGTCGCGGCCAAGCATGGCATCACCCGCCAGATGCAGGATGAGCTGGCCCTGAGCAGCCAGCAGCGCGCCGCCCGCGCTATCGCCGAAGGCCGCTTCGCCAGCCAGATCGTCCCGCTGGAGGTGAAGACCCGCAAGGGCAGCGTGCAGTTCTCGGTCGATGAGCATGTGCGCGGCGATGTCACCGCTGAACAGCTGGCGGCGATGAAGCCGGTGTTCAAGAAAGACGGCAGCGTCACCGCCGGCAACGCCAGCGGGATCAACGATGGCGCCGCCGGTCTGGTGCTGGCGACCGGCGACGCGGTTCGCCGTCTTGGCCTCAAGCCGTTGGCACGCCTGGTGGCCTACGCACACGCCGGGGTCGAGCCTGCGCTGATGGGCCTGGGCCCGATTCCTGCCACGCAGAAGGTCCTGGAAAAAGCGGGCTTAAGCATCAGCGACCTCGACGTGATCGAGTCCAACGAGGCCTTTGCCGCCCAGGCCTGCGCGGTTGCCCGGGCACTGGACTTCGACCCGGAGAAGGTCAACCCGAACGGTTCGGGCATCTCGCTCGGCCATCCGGTGGGCGCTACCGGGACGATCATCGCCACCAAGGCGATCCATGAACTGCAGCGCATCCAGGGCCGCTACGCGCTGGCCACCATGTGCATCGGCGGCGGCCAAGGCATCGCCGTTGTCTTCGAACGCGTTTGAGGAGCGAGTCAACGTGAGCATTGAACACATTGCCGTGATCGGCGCCGGCACCATGGGTAACGGGATCGCCCAGGTGTGTGCGGTGGCCGGTTACCAAGTGCTGCTGATCGACGTCTCCGACGCCGCACTGGAACGCGGCGTGGCGACCCTGGCCAAGAACCTCGAGCGCCAGGTCAGCAAAGGCACGCTGGACGCCGCCAAGGCCGAAGCCGCCAGGGCGCGCATTCGCACCAGCACCGAGTATTCGGCACTGAGCAGCGCACAACTGGTGATCGAAGCCGCCACGGAAAACCTCGAGCTCAAGCTGCGCATCCTCAAGCAGGTGGCGGCCAATGTCACTGCCGACTGCCTGATTGCCACCAACACCTCGTCGCTGTCGGTCACCCAGCTGGCCGCCAGCATCGAGCAGCCCGAGCGGTTCATCGGCGTGCACTTCTTCAACCCGGTGCCGATGATGGCCTTGGTCGAGATCATCCGCGGCCTGCAGACCAGCGACAGCACCTACGCCCAAGCCCTGCTGGTGACCGAGAAGCTGGGCAAGACACCGATCACCGCAGGCAACCGCCCAGGCTTCGTGGTCAACCGCATCCTGGTGCCGATGATCAACGAAGCGATCTTCGTTCGCCAGGAAGGCTTGGCCAGCGCCGAAGACATCGACACCGGCATGCGCCTGGGCTGCAATCAGCCGATTGGCCCACTGGCGTTGGCCGACCTGATTGGCCTGGACACCCTGCTGGCGATCATGGAGGCCTTCCACGAGGGCTTCAACGACAGCAAGTACCGCCCTGCGCCGCTGCTCAAGGAAATGGTTGCCGCCGGCTACCTTGGGCGCAAGAGCGGCCGCGGCTTCTTCACCTACTGAGGAGTACGCGCCATGTCCGTCAACGCCGCCCTACGCTGTGCCAACTTCGAAGAGCGGCGCGACAAGGCCATGGCGCTGTTCGCCGAAAAGGGCTTTGGCCAGGTCAGCATGCGCGAGCTGGCGGCGCATGTCGGTCTGACTCCCGGCTCGCTGTATCACCACTTTGCGAGCAAGCAGGATCTGCTCTTCGACCTGATCGAAGAGTTGTACGAAGAGCAGCAGGCAACCCTTGAGCAAGGCCGGCGGGCGCTGTTGCGCGGCCAGCCGGTGCTGACCTGCCTGATTGCTGCGCACTGGCACTTGCATGCCGAGCGGCCATTGCAGTTTCGCCTGGCCGAGCGCGACCTGTGTTGCCTGGACGAACATCAGCAGACCAGCCTGGCGCTATTGCGCAAGCGTTATGAGGCCGGCTTGCTGCACTTGATCGCACCACAGACGCGGTTGTCGGGGGAAGCGCTGGCGGCGACTGGGCACGTGCTGGCGACTTTGCTCAATCAACTGCCGGGGTGGTTGCAGGGGCGCGGCTTGCCGGACACTCAAGGGCTTGAGTTAATGGAGAGCCTGTTATTGGGTGGGATCGAGCGAGCCTTGCGCCTGCCCTGATCCCCATTCACGCACTGGCCCAGTGGTGGTGCAGGCTGGGACGGGAGGCCTACAAAGCCATCACCAATTCGCGCTCCATAAGAGGGTCCAAGGCCTCACGCAGCATCGCAATTTTCTCTTCAGGCAGGCGTGCCAAGGGACGGCGTGGATGACCTGCGCCATAACCCATGATCTCAGCACCCGCGTAAACAGACTGAACGTAGTCACCTTGCCAGATCAGCGACATCACCGGCGCCAGGGATTTCCAGATCTGCTGCACCTCTTCCCAGTTGTGCTCGTGGGCGGCATTGACCAATGCAACACAAGTCTTCGGCGCCATGTTTGCACCGCCCCAGATAAGCCCGGCTGCACCTGCGAACAACGCGTAGGGTGCCAGGGGGTCAGCACCGTTCATGGTTGGCAGGCCAGTGCGTACCAACGAAGCTTGAGCTGCCAAGTCGCCGCTACTGTCCTTCACCGATACGAAGTTGGGAATCTCGCTCAGTTTCTTGAACAGCGACGGCGTCACTTCAACGCCAACTGCTTGAGGCACGTTGTAGCCGATGATTGGCAGGCCGGCTTCGGACACGCTGGAGTAGAAATCGACGATGCCCTGGTCATCAGTCGGCCCCTCGAAAAACGGTGGCAGCACCATCACACCGTCAGCACCCTGATCCTTGGCATGGCGGGTGCGCTCGACTACTTCCTCAACCAGCAGCGCAGACGTCTGGGCGATCACCCGCGCACGACCGTTGATGACCTTGGCGCCGAAGGCCACCAGTTGTTTGGATTCATCCTTGCTCAGATACACATGCATACCGGTTCCGGAGCTCAGCACAACCCCATGCACACCTGCCGCGATATAACGTTCGAGCAACTGCTCGAAACGCGCGTAGTCAATCTTGCCGTGCGCATCGAACGGAGTGGTAATGGCCAAATTGACACCGGAAAACGCGAATGCAGACATTGAATAGCCTCTTATTGTTCGTAGCTGGTGTATCCAGCTCCAGGGAAAAGGTTACGGGCCCATTCGCCTTGCATACAGCGACATTTCCGAGGACGACTTGATGAGCTGCAGTTATGCGAAAGGTCAATGTAGCCGCACTAAGAGGCACCACTGAGCGTTGCGCAGGAACTTTCCGTGCTCGCTATAGGCCCCTATTTGAGGTTTATCGCAAGTAGGAGATGAAATGATGAATGCCCAACTGAACGGTAAGCGTGTGGCCTTTCTGGTCACCGATGGCTTTGAACAAGTAGAGCTGACCGGTCCCCGTGAAGCCTTGGAAAACAGCGGTGCGGTTGTCGATATTCTGGGTGACAAAGACGGCACGGTACGCGGCTGGAATCATGACAAGCCCGCCGACGAGTTCGCCGTGGATGCAACCTTCGATAATGCCCAGCTCGACCTCTACGATGCGCTGGTCCTGCCTGGCGGCGTGCAGAATTCCGACACGATTCGGCTGATCCCCGGCGCGCAGAAGCTGGTGAAAAGCCATGACTCGGCTGGCAAGCCGCTGGCAGTCATCTGCCATGGTGGTTGGCTGTTGGTGTCCTGCGGCCTGGTCAAAGGCAAAAGGATGACCAGCTACAAGACATTGCAGGACGATATTCGTAACGCGGGCGGCACGTGGGTGGATGAGCAGGTGGTGGTGGATGGCAATCTGATTACCAGCCGCCAGCCGGATGATATTCCCGCCTTCAATGAGCACTTGATCAAGGCGTTGGCAGGCTGAATTAGCCTCGTCCGTACTGCCCCATTTGCCGTGCCTACAGCAGGAGCTTCCCACTATGAGCGACTACCCTACTCCACCATTTCCTTCCCAAGCGCAAAGCGTTCCAGGTTCGCAACGCAAGATGGAGCCGTATCCAGACTGCGGTGAGCAGAGCTATATCGGCAACAATCGGCTCGAAGGCAAAATCGCCTTGATCACCGGTGCCGATAGCGGCATCGGGCGCGCGGTCGCGATTGCCTATGCGCGTGAAGGCGCTGACGTTGCCATTGCCTATCTGGATGAGCACGAAGATGCCCAGGAAACCGCGCGTTGGGTCGAAGCTGCCGGCCGCCAATGCCTCCTGCTACCCGGCGACCTGGCACAGAAACAGCACTGCTATGACATCGTCGACAAGACGGTAGAACAGTTTGGCCGCATCGACATTCTGGTCAATAACGCTGCGTTCCAGATGGCTCATGAGACCCTGGATGAAATCAACGATGATGAGTGGCTGAAGACCTTCGATACCAACATCACCGCCATCTTCCGCATTTGCCAGCGGGCATTGCCCTCGATGCCAAAGGGCGGTTCGATCATCAACACCAGCTCGGTCAACTCCGATGACCCCTCCCCCAGCCTGTTGGCGTATGCCGCTACCAAGGGCGCCATCGCCAACTTCAGTGCCGGCCTCGCGCAGTTGCTGGCCAAGCAGGGCATTCGGGTCAACAGTGTGGCGCCTGGCCCGATCTGGACACCGCTGATCCCGGCCACCATGCCTGATGAGGCGGTCAGGAACTTTGGTTCAGGCTACCCGATGGGACGGCCAGGGCAGCCGGTTGAAGTCGCCCCGATCTACGTTTTGTTGGGGTCTGATGAGGCCAGTTACATCTCCGGTTCGCGCTACGCCGTGACCGGCGGCAAGCCCATCCTTTGAATGATATTACGAGGCTCGCCACGGCGGGCCTCAGCACTTGGGCTTACCTTGGCACCCGGGCGTTTTCTTGGCGCATAGTTGAGTATCTAAGGAGCGGTACCATTCAGCGTAGGGCGTGTTGATTGCCTGGCAACGATTGAAATCTGGGCTGCCATCGTTCCACCACACAGAGCCCCTCTCTCCTAACGCTATCTTAACCGCGTCTACCTGCGAGCGTGCGGCACGAAGCTGCTTGGCATCATCCGAAGCTTTCGCTTGCTTCACGGATCGCCGTGCCTTCATGAGATCGTCCACCAAACGCTGACGCTCTGCATCGGACAGCGCGGGATCGCTACAGCGCCATAGCTTGCCTTTGACTACAAAATAGCGACCATCTGGGGTTCGTGGATACATGCCGCTGGCCTCACAAATCTGAAAACTCCCAAACCCCGCAGTATTTGCAATCTGAGATCTGCTTTCCAGCACCCGGAGTCAGGCTTGTCTCAGACGTATCTTACGCTGGAACCGAAGCGCTATAAGCATTACGGGAGGCATGTCGCGATGATCACAATACAGAGACTTTTCTTTCACCCAATTTTCACGGCGTCTACGGGACACTAAAGCTATCCCTACGTGATAGACCTTGCCCGCCTAGCAGCGGGCTTTCTTTTGGTTCTTAAAAATTTTTGCGGGATTGGCTTGGCTGGCTGACGGGCCTAGGAATTGTGGGCTTGTCCGTTTGATGTGGTGACTTTGCGGGCCCCTTCCGCCCTTACGGCGGGTCACTTGTGCGCCCGGCATGGGCGCCATCCTGGAGGTGCAAGTCCTCCCGCGAGCTGGCCACAGCGAGCGAAGCGAAGCGCAACTGCAGAAGGGCGACCGACTGTGGGGAGGAAGCGTGGAGCATAAACCTTGAGCCGAGGTACACGAATCGCATCTGAGGCGTATTCGGTCAGGGCGAGCAGCCAAGTGCCTGCGAAGCTCTTGTGGCCTAAAGGCCGGATACGTAAATGCGGCGGTTGTGAGGTGAAGGATGGCGTTCTTACCCGGGGAGATCTCGCCTTGTGTCCGAAAGGACGACGGTGTGAGCCGGAGCGAGAAGTCAGCAGAGGTCGTAGTAGCTGTTTAACAGCGAAGGGCCGAACGAGAAGGAAAGTGGTTTGACATGAAGATACAGCCGGCCGTGCAACAGATGCCTGGTAACTCGGGGCGGGAGTCGACGAAGAGGGGTGAATCCCTGGCGCGCGGCTCCAGCGTTGAAGCTGGCTGTCCGCGACATGATCCAAACCCCACAGATGGAGGGCTGCTGCAAGCAGCCCTGACCAGAGAAAATCTATTGCTTGCACTCAAGCGGGTGCGTTCGAACAAAGGTGTTGCAGGTGTAGACGGTCTCACGATCGACGAAACCGTAGAGCACCTGAAAACGGCGTGGCCGCTGATCCGTCGGCAACTGCTGGCGGGTGAATACCGGCCAGCGCCGGTGCGTAGGGTATTGATCCCAAAGCCGGGCGGTGGCGAGCGTAAGCTCGGTATACCGACGGTCACGGACAGGGTCATCCAGCAGGCGCTGCTGCAGGTCCTCCAGCCTTTGCTGGATCCTGGTTTCAGTGAGCACAGCTATGGTTTTCGCCCCGGTCGCAACGCGCACCAAGCTGTTTTGGCCGCGCAGCAACACATCCATTCGGGGTGTGGAATCGTGGTGGACGTGGACCTTGAGCAGTTTTTCGACTGCGTCCAGCATGACTTGCTGATCGCCCGGCTGAGCAGGACGGTGACTGATCGTGGCGTACTGCGCCTGATCCGTGCCTACCTGAACTGCGGGACGCTGATCGGCCAGGACATAGTGGTGGACCGACAGGGGACGCCGCAAGGCGGTCCGCTTTCACCCCTGTTGGCGAACGTGGTGCTGGATGAGGTGGACAAGGAGCTGGAGCGACGGGGTCATCGCTTCGTCAGGTATGCGGATGATGCCAACGTTTACGTTCGAAGCCCCAAAGCCGGCTTGCGGGTGATGGCACTGCTCCGACGCCTTTACGGTCGTCTTGGGCTGCGGGTGAACGAAGGCAAAAGCGCGGTTGGCAGTGCGTTTGGTCGAAAGTTTCTGGGGTACGGCTTCTGGCTGTCAGCGCAAGGCAAGATCAGACGCTGGGCAACAACCAAGGCGTTACAGACCTTCAAACAACGGATCCGGGGGTTGACCAAACGTAATGGTGGTCGAAGTCTGGAGCAGGTGATTGAGGGGTTGAGACCTTACCTACTGGGCTGGAAAGCGTACTTCGGCTTGTCGCAAACCACCGCGATGTGGAGGCGTTTGGACGGGTGGATACGACGAAGGCTCAGGGCGATCCAGCTCAAGCAATGGAGAACCGGCAGAACGATCTATCGTGAAGTGCGCAAGATGGGCGCCAGCCCCAAGTTGGCTGCACAGACTGCGGCGCAGAGCCATAGGGTATGGCATAACAGTGCCGGCCTGATTCATGGCGTACTGACGGTTGCCTGGTTTGACCGGATGGGGTTACCCCGCCTGATCTGATCTGGAGTTCTCGAACCGCCCGGTGCGGACCCGCATGCCGGGTGGTGTGGCAGGGGCGCGGCTAGAGGGCTGCCCCCTATGCCGATTTCTTGGGAAAAAGTAACCAAAAACCGCCTGCTCCTGCATCCGGCCCTGCGCTGCGCTACGGATCCCCTCGCTCCGGTCTTGCTCCGGGAGGACCGCGCTGTACGGCCCCTCCTGGGCCTCAGCGCTTTCCGGCCATCCATGGCCTCCACCTCCCTGCGCAAGACCTCCACTCGGCCTCCTGAAGTCGCCAAGTTACGGGCGGCGTCTGGGCTGGCGCTGTTTTTTATAGTGGCATGGGTGGTGAATATTCGGGCCTCTTCGCGGGGCAAGCCCGCTCCTACAGGGATTGCGCAGATTGTGAATAAGGCGCAATCCCTGTAGGAGCGGGCTTGCCCCGCGAAGAGGCCGGTATTGGCAACTCAAATCGCAGGGCGCAGCCCTGCCAGCCACCCCACAAAACCGCTGGTAAATAAACAAAGCGAGAGCGCAGCGATTCGCCAGCCGTTGCCCTGGCTGTTGATCTTGATCTTGATCTGGCTCTTGATCTACCAGCGACTTCAGGAGGCCGAGCGCAGGTCTTGCGCAGGGAGGTGGAGGCCATGGATGGCCGGAAAGCGCTGAGGCCCAGGAGGGGCCGTACAGCGCGGTCCTCCCGGAGCAAGACCGAAGCGAGGGGACCCGCAGCGCAGCGGAGGGCCGGATGACGGAGCGAGCGGTTTTTGGTTACTTTTTTCCAAGAAAAAAAGTGACCCGCCGTAAGGGCGGAAGGGGCCCGAAAAGTCACCACATCAAATGGATAAGCCCCCACCCCACAAGACCCAGCCCCATAGTCCCTGCCAATCCGTGAAGAACCTTTCTTTTGCCCGCAAACTTGTACTGGCATAAGCCATTCGTCTGCTGGACTGTCCTAACGAGAGAACCAGAGTGTCCTCTACTGAAATCAGCCAGAGCCTTTCTCATGCGACAGCATCTGCAATCTCTATCTCTCCCTATCGCCTGCAGCCTTCTGTGGGCCTGCGCCGCTCCAGAGACAAGATCTCCGGTGGATACACCGGGCAGGCCCGAGTCAGCGACGACCAAGCTACTGGAAGCCGGTGCTGCGACGCTGCAGTCCAAACCGCCCATTGAGGCCATCAATGCCTACCTGGATGGCTTCCACTTTTACAACGGCCATCCCGACGTGCAGATGGAGGCGCACCACTACTGCTCGATCCTGAATGAGGACGTTATCCAGTGCGTTATCTTCGATGGCAACAGGAAGGATGCGAAGATCATGGGCGTCGAATACATTATCGACGAGAAACTATTTGCTGAGCTGCCAACCAAGGAAAAGGCCATGTGGCACAGCCATGGGTATGAGGTTTCCTCTGGGCAACTGATCGCCCCCGGAATACCTGCCCCAGCTGAACATGCCCTAATGCAACGGCTCGCGCACACTTATGGCAAGACGTGGCATACCTGGCACACAGATCAGGACAAAGCTCTGCCTGTGGGTGTTCCGCAGTTGATGATGGGGTTCACTGCAGATGGCCAGGCTGATGCGACGATGGTCGAACAGCGAAATCGGCGTCTGGATGTAGATGCGATAAAAACCAAAGCTCAACGGGCAGATATCGCCATCCCGGCAACTGATCCCGACGCGGATGGCTGGCAGCGCGGCAACATCATTCAGATCAACGATCCTACCGGGTCGCACCTGCACCGTCCCGCCACCCAAGCTCCAATGAACACGAACAGCCGCTCGGTTCAGTAGGAAATTATCATCAACCAAGGTGCGACCCGGCATACCGCTAAACTCTGACTTTACTTGCACGGCACTGTCCAGAGCTGATCGACCCTCGTCGTGAAGCTCTGACTCATCATCTCCCCGCGCATGCCCCAGTCATTCCCACTCATCTCGACCAACGCCACTGGATTGATGAAAATGAACGGGGGCTCCCGACAGCAGCCTAACGTCTTGAACAGTCATTCATGCCACGAGGTGTAAACGCCATGGCCGATCCAAAGCAAGACAATATCCCCCGACCACTCGATCCTTACGTAGACCCAATCCCGCACAATCCCGGTGAACCGGTACCAGAGCCGGAGACTGAAGCTCCAGATTGGCCCGAAGGTCAGGTGCCGCCTGAAGAACAATCTGATGGCTGAAGGTTTGAGGCTAGGTTGTAGGGCTATTGATCGGCCCCTGGCTAAATTGATTCGCCGTCGTCCTGAATGTCTTCTTCTGCCTCGGCAGCATCCGTGGCGTCAGCGTCATTCAACGGTGGCGAGGTGGGCTTTTCCGGGTCGTTGATGAAGGGGACGTCGCTTGGCCCCTTCTCTTCAGTACCTTCGGTCTTCGGTTGCATGGCGAAACCTCCAATCAACTGGGCCAGATTCAAAACGTTTTGCACCTTCAGCATCTACCGGGAATCCCCCAACATCAATTGAGGCCCCCTCCTTGTTCTTACTTTCCTATGAGCTGATGAGGCTAGGGAAAATTCAATCCACAAGCCTAACGGTAGAGGCTCGCCATGGCGGGCCTCAGCACTTGGGCTTACCTTCGCGCCTGGGCGTTTTCTCTGCGAGGGATTCATGAGCAGTTGCTGATGAGCCATCTGGCGATGCGCATCCTAATGATCTCACTCAGGCGGTAGTGGCATTCCCAGAACTGAGACTTGCCAGCAACGTTCCACCACCAACACTAGAACTCCACCTTGCCCCGACCCGCCTTGACATTGCTCCGCCTGGCCTTGCCTTCGAGGCGGCGGGTCTTCGAGCCGAGGGTGGGCTTGGTGGGGCGGCGTTTCTTCTCGGTCTTGCCGGCAGCGATGATCAACTCGGCAAGACGCGCCAGTGCGTCAGCGCGGTTCTGCTCCTGGGTGCGATACTGCTGGGCCTTGATGATCAACACGCCGTCGCCGGTGATGCGGCTGTCACGCAGCGCCAGCAGCCGCTCCTTGTAAAACTCGGGTAGCGACGAGGCTGGAATGTCGAAGCGCAGGTGCACGGCGCTGGACACCTTGTTGACATTCTGCCCACCCGAGCCTTGCGCGCGGATGTATGTCAGTTCGATGTCGGCATCCGGCAGATGCACGTTATTGGAGATGGTCAGCATGACATGGCCCTTGTGATTGCACCCATTATCACAGCCTCCGCCGCTCACCCATAGAACAACACGCAATTTCTTGTCCGTCCAGGTTTCATGCCGATGAACGACGATGGTTACAGCAAGCTAATTCACCTAGCCCTTCGGCAAGCCTGTACACACCTCTGAACGGCGTGGTTGCTTTAACCCGCCATCACACTGTGAAGACTTTTCTTTCACTCAATTTTCACGCCCGTTTCGGCAGTCTTTAGCTATCCCTACGTGTGATAGACCTTGCCCGCCTAGCAGCGGGCTTTCTTTTGTCCGCAAAACCATCTCTGACGGATTGCGCCATGAGGTAGGCAGGGCTATTCGCACCAGTCCCTACCCTGGCTCAAACCGACTCAAGCTTGCTCGCGTGACCGAGGATTTGTTCGCGTCGTTTCATGAAACGCTCCCAGACCTCAGGATTGAGTAGGTGTGGGGGGCGCACCCCTTCCAACATCATCAGGATTTGCTCAGCGGATGAACGCGCCACGTTTCGACGCCCGCCGTGGCTGACCCCGGCAGTGTGGAAAGTGGCAACCACGTTTGCCAGGCTCAACAGCGGCGCTTCGTGGGGAGGTGGTTCCACCTCCCACACGTCAAGGCCAGCACCGCGCAGGCGTCCGGAGCTGAGTGCCTTGTAGAGCGCAATCTCATCATGAATACCGCCGCGGGCCGTAGAGATAAAGACCGACCCTGGCTTCATCACTGCAAATTGTTCAGCACCGATCATGTGCCGGGTTTGCGCGGTGAGAGGGCAGTGCAGCGAAACAAAATCACTGTGCTTCAACAGCGTTTCGAGGCTGACCGGCTCAGCGCCCCGAGCGCGAACGTCCTCCTCGGCAACATAGGGGTCGTAGGCCAGAACCTTTAGGCCAAAACCGGCAGCAATCCTGGCAGTGCGAGTTCCGATTTCGCCAATACCGACGAGGCCGATGGTACAACCGTGGATCTCGTCCCCCATCAGGTCTTCACGCTTGAAGCCAGACGCTGTCCTCAGCATCCGATCGGACTCGACTACCCGCTTGATAACAGCAAGAAGCAGCGCGAACGTGTGTTCGGCCACCGAATGAGCGTTTGCTCCCGCTTGGTTGACCACCGGGATACCCGCTTTGGTACAGGCCTCGACATCGACTGTGTCATACCCGGCACCACCGGCTGAAACGCATAGCAGATTGGGGCTTGCCTCGATCAGATCCGAATTTACCCACCAGCGTTTTGGCAGATCATCCTTCGCCGCACACACGTGATAAACATGGGCGTCAGCAAGGGTTTTCTCGGTGGCTGCGCACGACGGATCACTCGACGCCACTTCAACAACAACGTCCGGATTGCGCGCCAGCGTTTCATCGAAAACAGGGTTGATCCAAAGATCCAGGCGACACACATGCGCCTTGAACGATCCAGTCATTTCAAGTTCCTCTTAAAAACTTCACACGCTTGAGCTACAGCTTGAATAGCGCCGAGTTGGCGATTAGCTATTGGACGGTTTCATTTGCGCTTGCTGCACAGGTTCATCAGAAGTGTCCTTCACCGGGGAGGCCGCGGGCACCGGCTCTTTGATGGTCAGCAAAATCAGGAAACTGACAAACGAAGCGATTGCCATGCACAGGAAGACTTGCGACCAGCCATAGCTGTCCAGCAACAAACCGACCAGGAAAGGTGCTGCGGCACCACCAAGCTGACCGCCCGTATTGACGATTGAGCTCGCGACCGGGAAGACCTTCTTGGATGCCAGGCCCATCGGATAGACCATGTACGAGGAATATCCAACGCTGATCAGCGTGCCGGTCAAGAACATCAAGCCGGCATACAGCAGCGGGTCATTTGGTGAATTGATCAAGGCATACATCATGCCGGCGGTTGCCAATGCCGAGAGCATCATGCCTGGCTTGCGACGTTTGCCCAGTACGCGATCGGAAAGAATGCCACCCAGCAGATTGCCGAAAATCGCACCCACCCAAGGTGCAGCCGCCACAAACCCCATGTTCATCATCGAGAAGTTTTTAACGCTGACCAGATAAGTAGGAATCCATGAAAGTAGAATCATGGAGATACCCACCTGAAAACTGTAGCCCAACGAGCAACCAATAATATTCCAAGAGCGAAACAGTTCTTTGCTGGTGTTGATTGGGGTGACGGGAGAAACGCGGATGAATTTATCCAGTTTCTTGAAGTCACGAGCCACCGTGGTGTTTTGCTGGGTGATGGAGTTGTTAGCTTCGTCGGTGATGTACTCCAGCTCTTTGGCATTCACAAACTTGCTTTCTACAGGCTGATTGGCAACCATGAAATACCACATGACCGCCAGCACAATACCGGGAATGGCGAAGAAGTAGAAGATTTCTCGCCACCCCCACATTGCAACGATTGCGACACACAGCGGCGGTACCAGCACCGGGCCGAATTTCACAGCAGCGAGGAAGATACCGGTTGCAGTGCCCTTCTCCTTCGCCGGAAACCAGTTGTTGATGGTCGCAGCAATCCCGATCGGCAAGGGACCTTCCGCGATACCGAGCAAGAAACGGCATACCTTGAGTCCGATCACAGAGCTGACGGTGCCCATCAAGCCGGTCAAGATCGAAGTTGCAATCATCGAAAACGAGAAGATCTTTCTTACACCCCATTTGCTGGAGGCGAAACCCGATGGGATTTGTGCCAATGCATACGCCAGCAGGAATACGCTCAACAGCGCTCCAGCCTCGGCATTGGTCATAGGATATTCTTCACGAATGAACGGAAGTGCAACGCCCAAGTTTGCGCGATCGGCAGACGCCACGGTGTAAACCAAGAAGAACAAGCCCGCGACTACCCAGCGGAACCGAGACGGCTTTTCAGATATATCAATACCGGTTTTCATACCTACACCTGCTCTTATTATTAAAGGTTGCGGGTTTCTAACTTTAACTTTCAGTTTAGTGCAGCAACACTTCGCCCCCGGGCGTATTCCCGCGCGCTAAGTGGTTTTTGGATCTCTCAGAATCGGGCGCGCATCAGTGGCTGCGCCGACTGAAGATCACGAAGGGGGATGGGGTGATAAGCGAAAACGTTGGCCCTGCTCCTGAGGGTGGCAGAAGCCAAACGAACACAAATGATCGCTGTCTGCTCCAGCCCGAGGAAGCGACAGGCATGTGAGAGAGGCGTAGCACAGGCCAAGGCGCCGCGAGGCGGGCAGCTTCAAGGCCTTACTGAAGGGAAATGGGCGCATGGCTCCTCCAACATTGTTGTTATGGAGCCAATATAACCCGGATTGTTCTTGGATTGTATTTTTATTTTTCGACTGTGCTTTCCGCCCGATGCGCCATGAAGCGCCGGTAAGCCATCCGGATGTGAGTCTTCATTGCCTGACTCGCAAGCTCTCCATCACCTATCTGCACCGCGTAGGTAATGTCCAGGTGCTGCTGCAGGCTGCGGGCGAAATCAGCGGTGTCGTAGAGGAAGAAGGAACGGGTGATCACCGGCATATCGATGAGCGTGAACAGCATCGACTTCAGCCGTTGGGAGCGAGCAGCGTCCAGCAACTGATGGTGAAATTCCTTGTTCGCAGCCTGCACTCGCACCTGGATGCTCTCCCCTCCCTGGCTGATGGCTCGTGCCATATCCTCATTGATCCGATGCAGTTGCTGAACGTCATCCGGTGTTGCTCGCTGCGCTGCAAGCATGGCGGCATGCGGCTCCAGTAGCTCGCGAAGGCTGAACATTTCCTCCACATCCCACCCTGTCCACCCAGCAATGAAAACCCCACGGTTAGCTTCAACCACGGCCAGGCCGTCTTCCACGAGACGCTTGAGCGAGGCCCTCACCGGCGTTCGGCTCAGGCCGAATTCGCGACTCAGCGGCTCTTCTTTGAGCTGAGTGCCGGGCTCGTACTGCCCGGCAATGATGCGGTTGCGCAGCGTTTCATAAATTCGCTCAGTAGCCATGCCTCTGCTTTCCCCCTGTCCGACCGCTCAAAAGCAATCATCTCAACTGCCTGAGCCTGCCTTTGGCACGCCCCCTGACGCGTATTATCGCCAGCACATCGATCGATTGTACGGAAATTGTTTGCAAGGCAGGCATTGTACTTTTATTGTATTCAGCAGCAGCCGTGACTGGCTTGTCCCCCCATCACGCAAGCATGGCGGCCCACTGCTCAAGCCATGGTCTTGTCGTGTAACAGATCAGAACAAATGGATATCGCCATGCCTATTCAACAAGAACAAATCGATGCACTGAAAAAGCTCGGCTCGGCCACCATTCACGAGGCGCAAGGCCAATCAGGCGCCCTCGACAGCTGTATTCACTCGATCAACCCTTCCCTAAGGCTCTGCGGCCCGGCGCTCACTGTCGACTGCCGTCCTGATGACAACCTGGCGATCCATTACGCACTGACCAAAGCCAAGCCCGGCGACGTGTTGGTAGTAGATGCGAAGGGCTTCACCGAAGCCGGCCCCTGGGGCGACCTGTTGACGCTTGCCGCACAACGCCTGGGGATCGTCGGCCTGGTCATCAACGGTGCCGTGCGTGATGCCGATTCCATCATCGAAATGGGTTTCCCGACCTTTGCGCGCGGCTTGAGCATTAAAGGCACTAACAAATGCCAACCTGGCAAAGTCAACGTACCCGTGGTGATAGGCAACGTTCTGATCAATCCGGGCGACATTTTGGTAGGTGACCGTGACGGCCTGGTGGTCGTGGAGCAGCACCGGGTCGAGGAAGTGATTCAACTCAGTCACGCACGAGAGGACAAGGAAGAAGGCATTCGGCACGGCATTGAATCCGGCGTGAGCACAATTGAGCTATTGGGGCTTCAAGCAACGCTAGCAAAGTTCGGAATGAACTGACCGGGGAATCAGCCGCATGCGCATCGCCACTCGCCTTGCGCATTGGGTTCATCCGCGAGAACAATCGATTGCCGCCACGGTGCCGGCAGAGGTGATTATGTTGCCGGCGCTGACATAGAGCACTTCGGGCCTGAAACGAACCTCAGGAAAACGTCGGGCAAACTCGTCTCGCACTACACTATTCCCCCTGAATATCAAAACGCTTCCTCAGCAGAAGCCGATGCCCAGCTATCGTATAGATGTTCCGGAAGACCGCACCTGAATGAGATTCTGATCAAGGCCTGATTAGCCGCAGCGGACGCGGCCTTATTTACCCACAAGCAGCTTCAGCCCCCACGACACCATCACGTTGATAATTTGCCTGGAGATCGCTCATGACACGCGGACTTGTAGTAGTTGATTTGCAAAATGAATATCTGCCCACCGGTAATTTGCCTTTGACCGGCATCGAAGGGGCTGTCGCGAATGCTATCCGGGTGATCAGCCACGCGCGCGATGCCGGTATTCCCGTTTTTCACATCCGCCATGAATCCGAAACCGAGGCGGCTCCAATCTTTGCCAAAGGGTCTGCCGGCGCGCAGATTCAGGCAGCGGTCGCGCCTGTCGGTGATGAGCCAGTGATTGTAAAAAACCACATCAATGCGTTCAGAGGAACTGACCTCAAGCAGCAGTTGGATGCCGCCAATGTAGAGGAAGTGGTAGTCATCGGCGCCATGAGCCACATGTGTATCGACGCCGTAGTCCGCGCTGCGGCGGACATGGGTTATCCGGTCACTGTGCTGCATGATGCCTGTGCCACCTTGGACCTCACCTTTGGCGGTGTGAGTGTGCCTGCGGCTCAGACCCATGCGGCGATGATGGCTGCCTTCGAGTTCGGCTATGCCACCGTCAAATCTGCGGACGATTACCTCTCGGCGTAGATCCATCACCACTCACGCGGCGTATGCCGTAAAAGCTGCTGAGGTCGCCCCAACTTCGGCCAGATAAAATATAGGGCCAACCCAGCCAAGGAGCCTGATGATGAACATCGCCAGTTTCGACGTCGACGCACAGAATGGCTTCACCGCCAACGCGCCACTGGAGCTGCCGGTGCCCGGCGGCAACCAGATCGTCCCGGCACTCAACACCATGGCCCGCCGCGCCAGCGTGCGCCTGGGCAGCAAGGACGCCCACCCGGCCAACGCCGTCTGGGTGGTTGCCGAAGCCAGCCAGATGCTGCAACCCCTGACACTGGCCAATGCCGACCTCACCTGGGTCAGTCACTGCGTGCCCGGCACGCCGGGTTTCGAATTGCTCGCAGGGCTGCCCGCGCCAATCGACTATGACTACTTCGTCTGGAAAGGCATCGAGCCTGATCTGCACCCTTACGGCGCGTGCTACCACGACCTCGCTGAACGCCGCTCCACCGGCGTCATCGAATACCTCAAGGTGCATGAGGTCAGCGTGGTGATTGTTGGCGGCCTGGCCCTGGATTACTGCGTACGGACCACTGCCCGGCAACTGCACGAGGCAGGCTTTACCGTGTTGTTATACCTACCGGCCTGCCGCGCGTTGACTGCTGAGGGCGCTGAGGCGGCGTGCACCGAGCTGTCGCGCACAGGGGTTATCCTCTGCGCCGATGAAGCCGCGCTGGACCTGCAGCTTGCCCAGCTCAAGGACGGCCGCCCCTTAGCGGTAGCCAACGCCAGGCCCTAACGCGTACTGCCAAACGTTGGTACGCCGCCTGGAAACAAGCGCTGGTCACTGAGCTTCTCCAGCAAGAAGTCATACACCAGCCTTATCCTCCGCGGCACCTGCCCGGGACGTGTCCGATAGAGCACCAGCTCGAGTGGCTGCGGCGCGTAGTCCGGCAGCACCTCAACAAGGGTGCCTTGGGACAAATGCGGCTGGGCGAGGTACAGCGGCATCTGGGCAAACACGCCACCCTGAAGGACCATCTCCAACTCCGTCTCCGGGTCATCGCAGGTGAAGCCAGGTTGTTCGGGCACGAAGCTCGCTTCGTTCGAGAACATCCACGGCCAACCCCGCCCGGACCTGCGATCCAGAAGCAAGGACAAGGGCAGCGCTTTCAGCTGATCAAGGTCCGAGGGCATGCCTGCACTGGCAATCAACTGCGGTGTGGCAACGACCTTCAACGGAACACTCGCAACCGTTCGGGCAACGAATCGGCGATCCCGGACAGTGCCCACGCGGATCCCGATGTCGATCTTCGATACCACCGAGTCCGTCAACTCATCATCCAGCGAAAGGTCGATGCTCAGCCTTGGATGCTGTCTGCGCAACTCAGCGAGAAACCGCGTCAGGTAGAGCTTGCCGATCGCATGGGGGGCAGTCAGCCCCACCCGTCCAATGATCGCTTCGTCGCCATCGTCGTTCGCTCTCACGAACAACTGATCGAAGCCGTCCACAGCAGCGCGGGCCTCCTGGGCCAGGCTTCTGCCGAAATCGGTAATCCTCATCTGTCGCGTGCTCCGGTGGAACAGAGGCTCGCCCATCAGCCGCTCGAGCTCCTGCACCGCCCGGGTGACCTTCTGCGCAGAGGTTCCCAACTGGTTCGCGGCCTCGCGAAAGGACGAACAGTCAGCGACTACCAGAAAGACTCTGACCATCTCTAGCCGGTTCAGCATCGTATAAATCCATATTTTGGAATTTTCAAATCCTAAATATTCCATTCAATGTGACTAAATGACAACTCATAATCGATCCATCTCCACTCACTGAGGTTACTGAAATGGGCAAGGGTATCGAAGGCAAGGTAGTCGTAATCACTGGCGCCAGCAGCGGTCTGGGTGAGTCTACCGCTCGCCACCTGGCTAGCCTAGGGGCATCAGTCGTACTGGCGGCGCGTCGCGAAGACCGTCTGGATGAGATCGTCAAAGACATCACAGCCGCAGGTGGGCAAGCCACGGCGCATCAGGTGGACGTGACCCGCCGTGAAGACCTGGTCGCCCTCGTCCAGCACGCGGTGGACATCTTTGGTCGTGTGGACGTGATGATCAACAACGCCGGCCTGATGGCCATCGCGCCTATTTCTGAACTGCGGGTTGATGAATGGGATCGGATGATCGACATCAACATCAAAGGCGTGCTGTATGGCATTGCCGCGGCGCTGCCGCTGTTCGAGCAGCAAGGCGCGGGGCATTTCATCAACATTTCATCGGTTGCCGGTATCAAGGTGTTCAGCCCCGGCGGCTCGGTGTACAGCGGTACCAAGTATGCCGTGCGCGCGATTTCGGATGGCTTGCGGCATGAGGTGGGCAGAAGCATTCGTACCACCACCATCGAACCGGGCGCGGTTGATTCCGAGCTGAAACTGGGTAGCGGTCATGAAGCAAGCGCACAGGCTGTCGCTGAATTCTACAAGCACGCCATCCCGGCGGAGTCCGTTGCCCGCGCCATTGCCTTTGCGATCGAGCAGCCGGCGGATGTCGACATCAATGAAATCGTCCTTCGCCCCACCTCCCAGGACTTCTGAGGCGGTCGGCGGGGAGCAATGGCACGCTATGCTTCCCGCGACCTCGATACCGAAGACCAACCCGCAGCGTTTGAGGAAAATTCAATGAAAGTTCTGATGGTACTGACATCGCACGACCAACTGGGCGACACCGGCCTGAAGACCGGTTTTTGGCTCGAAGAGTTCGCCGCTCCCTACTATGTGTTCAAAGACGCGGGTGCCGAGGTTGTGCTGGCGTCGCCTGCGGGTGGCCAACCTCCGCTTGACCCAAAGAGTGAGCTGCCCGACTTCCAGACCGACATGACGCACCGCTTCAACAACGACGCGGCTGCGCAACAGGCGCTGGCAAACACCGTCAGGCTCGATACGGTCAGCGAGAAAGATTTCGACACGGTGTTTTACCCAGGTGGGCATGGTCCTTTGTGGGATCTCGCTGAGTCGAAAACCTCGATCAGTCTGATCGAGGCGTTCGAGCGGGCTGGCAAGCCCATTGGTTTCGTCTGCCACGCCCCTGGCGCGCTTCGCCATGTGCAAGCGGCTGATGGCACCCCGTTGATCAAAGGCCGTCGGGTGACCGGTTTCACCAATGGCGAAGAAGCCGCCGTTGAGCTGACCAACGTGGTGCCCTTCCTTATCGAGGATGAATTTCAACATTTGGGCGGGCTTTATCAGAAGGGCCCCGATTGGGCGCCATTCATCGTCGAAGACGGCAAGCTGGTCACCGGGCAGAACCCGGCAAGTTCCGAAGGTGTGGCCAAGGCACTGGTCGCCCAGCTGAAATAATCTTCTACGCCGCGCCTGAGTCCATCACGGGCTCAGGCGAGGTTAGAGGGAAACGGTACTGCCAATTCGGAACAAAAGGACCGACGTCATTCTCATTCCAGGACTGGCGTCGCCCCGCGATGTATGGGCTGACCTGGCCTCCCGGTTTCTCGTGGGCCTTGCTCGTGTTGGCGCAGATGAACGCAGGCATCTGCGCCCGGTCAGACGGTTCCCTTGGCCTGCTGTTCCAGGTGCACCTGCAATGCCGGATCGATGTGCAGTGCGCTGGCCAGCTCATCAAGGTAGGCCCGCTCTGCAGCCTGCTGGTCATCCACCAGCATCACGCTGGCCAGATACATTTCCGCGGCCATGGCCGGGTCATTAGCCGACTGTGCCACCTCGGCAGCGTCAAGTGGCTTGCTGACTTCCTGACCCAGCCATTGCTGCAGTTGCGGGTCGCCGGTGTGACGTTTGATTTCAGCGTGGATCAACTGTTCTTCCTGCGGGTCGATGCGACCGTCAGCCTTGGCTGCCGCAATCAGTGCACGCAGGATGGCATGGCTGTGACCCTCGGCTTCGGAGCCGGACAATTGATCGACGGTGCGCAGGGCCTGTTGCGGGGCTGCCGCCTGATTGCGCTGCCAGCTTTGATAGGCCTTGAACGCCATCATGCCCAACGACGCCAGGGCCGCGTAGTTGGTGCCACTGGTAGTGCGGCCCTGGGTAGGGCTGCCAGCGCTGCTGCTGCCGCCACCCAACAGACCACCGAGTAAACCACCCAGGCCACCACGGCCACTCGCTGCACCGCCGCCGCCAAGCAGACCGCCCAACAAACCGCCCAAACCGCCCAGGCCATCTTGCGCTGACCTGCCGCCGCTCCCGGGTTGTGCTTGCGAGCGTTGCCCGGCCCGGAGTAACTGCTCGAGTAAGTCACTAGTATTCATGGCACCGCCCTCAGTCGGTAGTCGTCGCCCAGACCAGCAACGATAGCCCCCACAAGGCGATTCGCCATGACCGCCTGGCAGACGGAAAACCCGGTACTCACTGAGCTGGCGTTGCCGGAGAGCGACTGAATCCTTATTGACGCCCTGCCCTCGCGCTCGTCGACGCAGATTCGGTCTGGACTGCACAGGCGCTTGTTGAGAGTCCGTTATGTGAGATAGCAGTCAGTCGGTAACTGCTATGCAGGATTAGCCGCCCAGGTTTCGTGGAGATGACGCCACAGAACGCGCTCGCCTTGATGGCTTAGCAGTGCAGTCGAGATCCGCGTCTTCGCATCCTGGGCAGGCAGGTAGTGTGTCTCCCGATAGCGGATGACGGCGCCCTCCTGCCACTGTGCCAATGTTTCCATCTCGGTCACCGCAACGATCAGTCCAGGCTGGCTGCCGGAACGTTGAGTGAACAGGGTTGCAACCTCCTGCAGGCTCACCTGGACACCGGTCGGGGTGATCATGGAAAAGTCGGGGTGAAACCGCTCGAGCATGGCTTCAACCTGGCCGTCCCCTTTAGCGAAGAGCGCCTCGATCATTACGTGCAGGTCAATGACTTCTTGTAGGTAAGGATTCATAACATTCCTGTCTTTGGCGGATGGCCGATTATGACTGATGACCTGCAACAATGATCGCCTCACAGTGAGACGAGCCCTGTTCACTGTTGTCTTAGTCATGGATGGGCTGATGACTCTTGACCAGAACCGCCAGCCCTCCACCCAATGGATGACAGGGAATGGGTAAGCGAATGGCGTCATTCGATCTGCAACGGATGTTGTTGGGCGAGTTGCCCTTGACCTTTCTCTGGGAGGTCGCACTGCGCGTTCTGGCGGCATTTCTGGCCGTGTTCTTCTTTCTCAAGTTCAGTGGCCGGCGCGGCATCAAGCAGCTATCCCGCTTCGAGCTGGTGGTGATCCTGACGCTTGGCTCCGCCGCAGGCGACGTGACCTTCTACGAAGATGTGCCAATGCTGCCGGTGGCTCTGGTCTTCGTTACGCTGCTGCTCCTGTATCGCGGCACTGTCTTTCTCATGAAGCGCAACAAAGCCTGCGAAGCCTGGATAGACGGGCTGCCGATAACGGTAGCGAAGGACGGGATGTATGAGATCCACTCGCTGCGCAACATGAATATTTCCGCAAATGAGCTGTTCATGGAGTTGCGTCAGCAAGGTGTGGAGCACTTGGGCCAAGTACGTCTGGGCCTGTTGGAAACCGACGGAGAGCTCAGTCTGTATTTCTACAGGCCAGAGGACACCCGGCCGGGTCTGTCGGTACTGCCCCTCGAGCATCGCCCGGAGTACACCTCGCCGCCGGGTGCCGGCCTCTATTGCTGCGTGGGCTGTGGTTTTCCTGCCTATCACCAGGCGCATGACTCGCTCACCTGCGAGCGCTGCGGTCATGGCGTCTGGTCTCCGGCCTTGGACACTCCACGCAACCGCTAGCGAGGCCATTTACCGGCCCCACCGATCATCGCCTGCGGCTCAGACGTCCACGCACAGCTGGAGAAACCGCGCCGCCACCCGTGACGGTGTAGCCGCATGCGGCATCAAGATCGAAAAGCGCCGCGTCAACGGCTCAGGCGCAATGCGCAACCGGCGCAGCATGCCATCTTCATGGCGAATGGACATGGCCGAGACGAACCCCACCCCCATCCCCGCCCGCACCGCTTCCTTGACCCCTTCCACCCCGGCGATCTCGAGACCGACCCGCATCGCCACGCCACTGCGGGCAAACGCACGCTCGACCAATTGACGCACCCCTGAACCACTCTCGCGCAGCACCAGCGGATAGGCCCCGAGCGCTTCCAGCGTCTGCGCGCCGTCAACATCGGCAAGCGGGTGCGCAGCGGGCACGATGGCCACGATCTCATCCTCGCGCCACGGCGTTATGCCGGTGCCCAACGGCAATTCCTGGCCAGGCGGGCCTTCGATCAGGGCGATGTCCAGCGTATCCAGCGCGGCGACGATCTCGGCGCTGTTGCCGTTGGTAGTGGTCACCACCACGTCCGGGTAACGCTGACGAAAATCGGCGATCAGGTACGGCAACAGATAGCTGGCGGGGGTGGTGCTGGCACCAATACGCAAGGTGCCGCGCTCGAGTCCACGCAGTGCGTCGCGCAAGGCGTGGGCTTGGCGAAAGGTCTCGCGCAAGCGCTCGGCGTGGGCCAGCAGCTGCTGCCCGGCCGCCGTCAGGCGCACACCGCGGCCGGCGCGCTGGTACAGCGGTTCGCCGAATTCTTCCTGCAGCAGCTTGAGCTGACCGGACACAGCCGGTTGCGACAGGTGCAGGGCAACGGCCGCGTGGCTGATATTGCCGTGCTCGGCAACGGTGGCGAATGTTATCAGTTGTTCCGGGGTCATGAATTCAAAGTATCAGCTGAGCGGATATTTTGCATATCAAATGACGATTTTTTATAAGCTTATAACTGAATTAACGTAAGGCCATACACACCTACCTTGATCGGAGGACACACATGGCCACGGTCCCAGCAACCCCCAGCCTTGGGCCTACCCGCGATACCCGCGGGCGGCTCAACGGCATCCTCTTTGTAACCTTGTTCGCCTTGGCCGTCAGCCAGCTGGCCGCCCTGCCCGCCTTGGCCAATCTGGGCATCAGCCCGCTGATCGTCGGCATCCTGGCAGGTATGCTGTACACCAATGCCCTACGCCAGGGTGTGCCCGACAGCTGGGCCACGGGCATCAACTTCTGCGCACGCGGCCTGCTGCGCATCGCGGTGGCAGGCTTCGGCCTGCGGGTCAGCCTGCAGGAAATCGCCCAGGTCGGCTGGTCGGGGTTGACGGTGTCGCTGCTGATCGTCGGCAGTACCCTGCTGATCGGACTCTGGGTTGGCATGCGGCTGTTCAAGCTGGACCGCGATACGGCCCTGCTGACCGCCGCCGGCAGTGCCATCTGCGGCGCCGCCGCGGTGCTGGCGTTCGAATCGGCGCTGCGCTCGCAGCCGCACAAGAGCGCGATGGCGGTGGGCAGCGTGGTGCTGTTCGGCACGCTGTCGATGCTGCTTTACCCGCTGCTGGTCAATAGCGGCTGGATCCCGCTCGATACGCTGGGCGTCGGTTTGTTTTTCGGCGGCACCCTGCATGAAGTGGCCCAGGTGGTGGGTGCGGCGAGCAACGTCAGCGCCGAGGCCACGCATGTCGCGACCATCGTCAAGATGACCCGGGTGATGCTGCTGGTGCCGGTACTGCTGGTGGTCGGCGTGTGGATCAGCCGCTCGCGCCAGCCAGGCCTGGCGCAAGGCAAGGGCAAGGTCGCCGTGCCGTGGTTCGCCTTTGGCTTTATCGCACTGGTGCTGGTCAACTCGTTGCAGGTACTGCCGACCACTGTGGTCCACAGCGCCAACCAGCTCGACACCTTTGCCTTGACCATGGCAATGACGGCGCTGGGCATGGAAACCCGCTTGAGCCAGATCCGCCAGGCCGGGCCTCGGGCGTTGGCCACCGGTGCGGTTCTCAACCTGTGGCTGGTGTTCGGCGGCCTGGCGATCACCTACGCCGTGCAGCGGCTGCTGGGCTGATCCGCCGCCAGGCAATATCAGGGTGCATGGGGTCCGCCCATGCACCCTTTCGGCTCCCCCCTCCGCGCGGGACACAGCGCCAGGCCCGCAGCCGCGCGGGCTGCGCTGCGCTGGCCCGCTCTTTGCTACCACTCGCCTCTTAACCTTTTGTCAGCCTTAGGTTTTTTAAGGTTCATGAGCACATATTTACTAATTTCTCGATCCCCGCGCAGCCCGCATCATCCCTCCAACAAGAACACGTCGCCCCTTGCCGGCACGTACCCGGGCCCTTCCCGATGCCCCTCCTTGCCTTGGAGTCAGTCATGACCAGTGCAGCCAATTCGGCACCTCTCATAGAAAAACACACGATCGGATACGTGCCCCCGCAGGACCGCCATGGAAAGGTAAGGGATCTGTTCACGCTGTGGTTCGGCGGCAACATCGCGCCGCTGCCAATCGTCACCGGCGCCTTGGGCGTGCAGTTGTTTCACCTGAATCTGGTCTGGGGCATCGTCGCCATCCTCGTCGGCCACCTGGTCGGCGGCGTGCTGATGGCGCTGCACTCGGCACAAGGCCCGCAGATGGGCATCCCGCAGATGATCCAGAGCCGCGCCCAGTTCGGCTCGCTCGGTGCGCTACTGGTGGTGGTGATCGCCGGGGTGATGTACATCGGCTTCTTCGCCTCCAACATCGTCCTCGCGGGCAAGTCACTGCACGGGGTGGCCGAGTCAATTCCGGTGCCGGTGGGCATCGTCGTCGGCGCGCTGGGTTCGGGCATCATCGGTATCATCGGCTACCGCTTCATCCATGTGCTCAACCGCATTGGCACTTGGGTGCTGGGCATCGGCATCGTGGTCGGCTTCGGCTATATCTTCACCCACGTGCAGAGTGACGACTTCCTCACCCGCGGCGGCTTCAACCTCGCCGGCTGGCTGGCCACCGTATCGCTCGCGGCGCTGTGGCAGATCGCCTTTGCCCCTTACGTGTCGGATTACTCGCGCTACCTGCCGGCGGACGTCAAGGTGTCCTCGACCTTCTGGACCACCTACCTCGGTTCGGCGCTGGGCTCGAGCCTGTCGTTCGTGTTTGGCGCGGTGGCGGTGCTGGCAATCCCGGCCGGGATGGACACCATGGACGCGGTCAAACTCGCCACCGGCGCAATCGGCCCACTGATGCTGGTGCTGTTCCTGCTCAGCGTGATCAGCCACAACGCGCTCAACTTGTATGGCGCGGTTTTGTCGATCATTACCCTGATCCAGACCTTCGCCTACCGCTGGATCCCGACCGCGAAGAGCCGTGCGGTGCTGTCGCTGATCGTCCTGGCGGCGTGCTGTGTGGTGGCGATCTTCGCTTCGGCGGATTTCATCGGCCACTTCGTCGACATGGTCCTGGTGCTGCTGGTGGTGCTGGTGCCGTGGACAGCGATCAA
The DNA here is from genome assembly GCF_017875955.1 of Pseudomonas sp. BP8. Taxonomy (GTDB): domain Bacteria; phylum Pseudomonadota; class Gammaproteobacteria; order Pseudomonadales; family Pseudomonadaceae; genus Aquipseudomonas. Next base: position 4,120,278 of record NZ_JAGINK010000001.1, read on the forward strand.
CCTGATCGACTTCTACGTGATCCACAAAGGTGACTACGACATCGACTCGATCTTCAAGGTCGATGGCGGTATCTACGGCCGCTACAACCCGCAGGCGCTGCTGGCCTATGCGGTGGGCATCATCGTGCAGATCCCGTTCATGAACACGCCGCTGTATGTCGGGCCGGTGTCCGAGCATATCAACGGTGCGGACCTGTCGTGGCTGGTCGGGCTGGTGATCACTTCGCCGCTGTACTGGTGGCTGGCGAGCCGTGACAGTGCCTATCGTCGTCGGCAAACCAGTGCCAGGTTGGCGACTGCTGTTTGATGGCGCCGCGCTGAGCACAGGCTCCAGGTAACGCCACCTGCTCTGTAGGAGCGGGCTGGTCCCGCGAAGAGGCCAGCCCGGTTGCCCCTGGGGTATGGCACCGGCTTGGCCGGTGTTCGCGGGGCAAGCCCGCTCCTACAGGATGTGCGCAAATCACTGCGTTCGGATCAAAGGTTGTACGCACGCTCATTGTGCTCGGCCAGGTCAAGGCCCTGCTCTTCCTCCTCACGGGTCGCGCGCAAGCCGATTGCCAGCTTGATTGCGCCGAGGATTGCCCAGCTGACCACAAAGCAGTAGACGAAGGTAAACGCCACGCCCTTGAGCTGCACCAGCAGTTGCGCCAGCGGCGTCACCCCTTCCACATAACCGCCCAGCGACGGCGCGGCAAACACGCCGGTAAGTAACGCCCCGACCATCCCGCCAACCCCATGCAGCCCGAACACATCCAGGCTGTCGTCGTAACCCAGCGCCTGCTTCAGCCGGGTCACGGCAAAGAAGCACACCGCCCCGGTCACCAGGCCAATCACCAACGCCCCCAACGGCCCGACATAGGCACACGCAGGGGTAATCCCGACCAACCCCGCCAGCGCCCCGGAGGCCGCACCCAACGCGGTCGGCCGGCCATGAGTGAGCTTCTCGGTCAGCAGCCAGCCGACAATCCCCGCACAGGCGGCGATCATCGTCGCAAGCATCACCACCCCGGCGCCTTCATTGGCCGCCAGCCCCGAACCCACGTTGAAGCCGAACCAACCCACCCACAACAGTCCCGCGCCGATAAGGGTAAACCCCATGTTGTGCGGCGGCATCGCCACGTGCGGGTAGCCCTTGCGTTTGCCGAGCATGATCGCCGCAGCCAGGGCCGCCACCCCGGAGTTGATGTGTACCGCAGTCCCGCCGGCAAAATCGAGCACGCCCCAATTGACCATCAACGCCCCCGGTCCGCCCCAGACCATGTGCGCGATCGGCGCATACACCAGGGTGAACCAGGCCGCCATGAACAACAGCGACGCATTGAACTTCATCCGCTCGGCGAAGCCGCCGGCAATCAGCGCCGGGGTGATGATGGCGAAGGTCAGCTGGAACACCGCGAACACCCCTTCCGGAATGGTCCCGACCAGGCTGTCATGGCCGATATCGAGCATCAGCGCCTTGCCCAGGCCACCCACGAAGCTGTTCACCGTCAGTTCGCCCTCGACCATGCCTGTGGTGTCGACCACCAGGCTGTAGCCATACAGCACCCAGAGCATTCCGATCACACCCGCCACGGCGAACAGCTGGGTAAACACCGACAAGAGATTTTTGGCCCGCACCATGCCGCCGTAGAACAAGGCAAGCCCCGGAATACACATCAACAGCACGAACATCGCCGCGCAGATCATCCAGGCGGTATTGCCGGTATCCAGGGTCGGCTGTGCGGCATTGGCCAGCGGCGCCAGCAGCGACAGCGAAAGAGCAACGGTCAGGTGCTTCATGGTTTCACTCCTGTGCAAATGCAAACCGCCGGCACAAGGCCGGCGGTATCCGAAAGGTCAGTACTGGGCTTGCCCCGGTACCCAGTGGGTGCCGGCCAACGGTACCCGAGCCATGGCGGCGGCCTCGACGGTGAGCGCCACCAGGTCCTCCGGGTCGAGGTTGTGCAGGTGCGATTTGCCGCAGGCGCGAGCCATGGTCTGCGCCTCCAGCACCAGCACGCGCAGGTAGTTGGCCAGGCGCCGGCCGGCCTCCTCCGGGTCAAGACGCTTGGCCAGTTCTGGGTCCTGGGTGGTGATGCCGGCCGGGTCGCGGCCGTTTTGCCAGTCGTCGTAGAAGCCGGCGGCTGAACCGATCTGGCGCAACTCATCGTCCAGCCGCGGGTGGTTGTCACCCAGGGCGATCAACGCCGCCGTGCCGATGGCCACCGCGTCGGCCCCCAGCGCCATGGCCTTGGCCACGTCGGCGCCATTGCGGATGCCGCCAGAGACAATCAGCTGCACCTTGCGGTGCATGCCCATCTCCTGCAGGGCCTGAACGGCCTGGGGGATGGCCGGCAGAATGGGGATGCCGACGTGCTCGATGAACACTTCCTGGGTCGCCGCCGTGCCGCCCTGCATGCCATCGAGGACGATCACATCGGCGCCAGCCTTGACCGCCAGCTTGACGTCGTAATACGGGCGGCTGGCGCCGATTTTCACGTAAATGGGTTTTTCCCAGTCGGTGATCTCGCGGATTTCGGCAATCTTGATCGCCAAGTCATCCGGGCCAGTCCAGTCCGGGTGACGGCAAGCGCTGCGCTGGTCGACGCCGATCGGCAGAGTGCGCATGCCGGCGACCCGCTCGGTGACTTTCATCCCCAGCAGCATGCCGCCACCGCCCGGTTTGGCGCCCTGCCCCAGAACGATTTCGATGGCATCGGCCTTGCGCAGGTCATCCGGGTTCATCCCGTAGCGTGACGGCAGGTACTGATAGACCAGGTGCTGCGACTGGCCGCGCTCTTCCGGGGTCATGCCGCCGTCGCCGGTGGTGGTACTGGTGCCGGCGATGGTCGCGCCACGGCCGAGGGCCTCCTTGGCGTTGGCCGACAACGCACCGAAGCTCATGCCGGCGATGGTCACCGGGATCTGCAGGTGGATCGGCTTCTTGGCAAAGCGGCTGCCCAGCACCACGTCGGTGCCGCACTTTTCCCGGTAGCCTTCGAGCGGGTAGCGCGAAACGCTGGCGCCAAGCAGCAGCAGGTCGTCGAAGTGCGGTACGCGGCGCTTGGTGCCACCGCCGCGGATGTCATAGATGCCGGTTTCGGCGGCGCGCTGGATTTCCTGGATGGTCAGGCGATCGAAGGTGGCCGACTCACGCAGTACCGGTTGGGATTTATCGCTCATGGGAATGCTCCTGGATCAGTACGCGGAGGCGTTGTCGACTTTGAAGTTGTACAGCTGGCGCGCCGAGCCATAGCGCTTGAAGGCGCTTGGGTCTTCGTCAAAGCCGGCGCGGTTGAGCAGCTCCTTGAGCTCTTCGAGGTGCTCGGCGCGCATGGCCTTCTCGATGCAGTCCGAGCCCAGCGAGCTGACGCTGCCCTTGACGTAGATGCGCACCTCGTAGAGCGAATCGCCCAAGGCATCACCGGCATCGCCGCACACCACCAGCCGCCCGGCCTGGCCCATGAAGCAGCTCATGTGGCCGATGCTACCGCCGACCACGATGTCGACGCCCTTCATGGATATTCCGCAGCGGGCACCGGCGTCGCCTTCGATCACCAGCAGGCCGCCATGGGCGGTGGCGCCCGCAGCCTGGGAAGCGCTGCCCTTGACCCGCACCGAGCCAGACATCATGTTCTCGGCGACGCCGACGCCGACGTTGCCGTGCACGGTGACACTGGCCTTCTGGTTCATGCCGGCGCAGTAGTAGCCGGCGTGCCCTTCGATATCCACGGACACTGCCGTGTTGATGCCCACGGCAAGGTTGTGCTTGCCGTCAGGGCGGGTCACCCGCCATTCGCGGTCTTGCACCTCGCCATGCAGGGATTGGTTGAGTACGCGCACCGAGGCGCTGGAAAGGTCGATGGTCTTCATGCAGGTCTCCCGTAATTGGCTTCGGTGATCAGGCGCTTTCGCGCTCCCAGACGTAGAGGGTGGCTGGCGCAGGTTCCCAGACCTTGGCCTTGTCGATGCCCGGCAGGCTGGCCAGCGCCTGGTACTCCGAGGCCATCGCGACGTAGTCGTCGGTTTCGGCAAGCACCGCCGGTTTGCAGGCGATCGGGTCGCGGATCACCGCAAAGCCATTGCGGGTGCCGATGGCGAAGGTGAAGAAACCGTCGAGGTCTTGCAGGGCGCCATCCAGCGCCTGGGCCAGGCTGTCGCCCTGCTGCAGGCGCCAGGTCAGGTAGCCTGCGGCCACTTCGGTGTCGTTGTCGGTTTCGAAGGTGATGCCCTCGCGCTTGAGTTCCTGGCGCAGGCGGAAGTGGTTGGACAGCGAGCCGTTGTGCACCAGGCAGAGGTCGGCGCCGGTGGAGAACGGGTGGCTGCCTTCCATGGTCACCGCACTTTCGGTGGCCATGCGGGTATGGCCGATGATGTGGCTGCCTTGCATTCCGGCCAGGCCGAAGCGGCTGGAAATGTCCTGCGGCAAGCCCATGCCCTTGAGAATCTCGATGCTCTGGCCGGCGCTCATGATGCGCAGGCCTGGCGCCAGCTCGGCCAACGCTGCGCGAGCAGCGGCTTCGCTGGTGTGCAGCTTGACCACCGCGGCGCTGGCGTTCTGGAACCAGTCCAGCGAGCAGCTCAGTTGGCCTTCGAGGGCACTCATCAGCTCGGCCCAGGCATAGCCGGTGTCGCTGGCTTGCAGGGTCAGCTTGACCCAGCCGTCGGCCACTTCATCGCCGTAAATGGCAAAACCGGCGCTGTCCGGGCCACGGTCGGTCATGGCGTGCAGCATGGGTTCGAAGAGTTTGCCGAGCTGAGCTTCCAGCGCCGGGTTTTTCAGGTACAGGCCTACGATTCCACACATAAAAAGAACCTCACTTCATTCGGCAGCTGACGCCAAGCGACAAGCTGCAAGTTGTCCGGGGTGAACGGGGAATGGCTGTGCGCCGCGAACTGCCTGGTCTTGCGGCTTGCAGCTTGAAAACGCGTGGCTTAAAAGAATTCGGTGTAGCGCTGGATCTCCCAGTCGGAGACGTGGCGGCTGTACTCCACCCACTCCATGCGCTTGAGCTTGATGAACTCATCGACGATCTCGGCGCCGAGTACCTCGCGGAACAGCGGGTCGGCCTCAAGGGCATCGGCAGCCTCTTTGAGCGACTGCGGCAAGGTGGCGATGCCACGGGCGGCGATGTCTTCCAGGCTCAGGTTGTAGAGGTTCTCGTTGCACATCGGGCCCGGGTCGAGCTGGCGGTCGATGCCATCGAGGCCGGCGGCAATGATCGCGGCCGTCACCAGGTAGGGATTGCAGCCCGCGTCCGGCAGGCGGAACTCCAGGCGTCCATAGGGAATGCGCACCATCGCCGAGCGATTGTTGGCGCCCCAGGCGACAAAGGCCGGTGCCCAGGTCGAGCCGGACAGCGAGCGGCCGACCACCAGCCGCTTGTAGGAGTTGACCGTCGGCGCGGCCAGCGCACACAGCGCCGGGCCGTGGGCGAGCAAGCCGGCGGCAAAGTGATAGGCCAGCTTCGACAGGCCCATGCCGCTGCTATCGCTGGCGTCGTGAAAGAGGTTCTTGTTGGTTGCACTGGCCAGCGACAGGTGAAAGTGCATGCCGTTGCCGGCGCGCTTGGGGTCAGGCTTGGGCATGAACGAACAGATCATCCCCAGGTCGTTGGCGATCTCGCCGGCGGCCATGCGGAAGAAGGTAAAGCGGTCAGCCGACTCGAGTGCGTCGCTGTAGGTGTAGTTGATCTCGAACTGGCCGTTGGCGTCCTCGTGATCGATCTGATAGATATCAAAGCCCACCGGCTGCAGCGCCTCGGTCAGCCGCTCGAGGAACAGCCGCGAGCGCGACAGGCCCTTGTAGTCGTAGCAGGGCTTGTCGAGGTTGTCGGAGGCATCGACCAATTGCAGCTTGCCGCCTTCATCTCGGCGAAACAGGCTGAACTCGGGCTCAAGGCCAGTGTTCAGGGTCCAGCCCTTGTCGGCCAGGCGCTGCACTTGTTGCTGCAGCACATGGCGGCTGTCGTAGGCCCAGGGTTGGCCGTTGACATGGCCCACGCAAACTACCCGGCCATAGCCCGGCTGCCACGGCACCGGGATCAGCGTCGACAGATCACCACGGGCCATGAAGTCTGGGCCATGCGGCTCCATGCCCATGCCGCAGATGGCGAAGCCGGCGAAACCGGCACCCTCCTCGGCCACCGCCTTGAGGCCGGTGACCGGCACCGACTTGGTTTTCGCTGCCCCATGGATATCGACAAACTGCGCCAGCACGTACTTGATGCCGTGCTGGTCGAGAAGGCGCTGGGTTTCTGCTGGCAACATGGATGATCACTCCTGGTAAAGGGGCCTGGCATGGTTGAACCTGCAAGTAATTCCACACGGGAAACTTACTTTCATCACAGGAATGCAACTGCCTTGCCAACTTTGCCCACGGACTGCTCAAGCGCTGAAAATGGCGTTTACTTCTGTATATATGGGAAACTTGCTTTCACGTGAGGAAAGTAAGCGGCCAGCGAAGTCGCCTACGCACTTTCTCAGTGCGAAATATTTATTCTTGAACTGAAACCGTGCAGGAGCTTTGATGTCGACCGAAACCGAACCGCGTCTTCGCCTGGAGCAGTACCTGGGCTTGCAGATCAAGCGCCAGCGTCAGGCCCAGGCCTTGAAGCTGGCAGATGTGGCGCGTATCGCCGGGATCAGCCAGGGCATGCTGAGCAAGATCGAGAACGCGCAGGTGTCGACCAGCCTGGATACCCTGAGTCGGCTGTGTGATGTGCTGGGGATGCCGATGTCCAAGCTGTTCGCCCAGTATGACCAGCCGGATGGCAACGCCTTGTTGGTCAAGGCGGGCGACGGGCTTGAAGTGGTCAGGCGCGGGACCGAGAAGGGCCACACCTATCATTTGCTCAATCATGCCCGGGGGCCGAAGAAGCACTTCGAGGCGTACATGGTGAGCATGGACGACGCCAGCGAGGAGTTTCCGACCTTCTCTCATCCGGGGACGGAGTTCTTGCACTTGCTCGAGGGTGAGCTGGTGTACCGGCACGGCAATCAGCTGTACCGGATGCAGGCCGGCGACAGCCTGACCTTTGACGGCGATACGCCGCATGGGCCTGAAGAGCTGGTGCAGGTACCGATCCGGTTGCTGTCGATCATGAACTACGGTAACGATTGAGATTGCCCTGCAAGCCGTGCCGGCCTCGTCGCGGGACAAGCCCGCTCCTACAGTTTTCTTCAACGCCTCGGACCCTGTAGGAGCGGGCTTGCCCCGCGAAGAGGCAGCCATTACCAACACAAATGTCTGGATTGCAGGCCATTTTCCTCCGCAAAAATTGTAGAAGCGTCCTTGTGTCCCGAAAGGGCTGCAGAGCAGTTCCGGCGCACTCAAGCCCGTCATAACCGAAAACTGCTCCCACCGAAAAATTTCCTACCAAGATAAAAAATTTCCCACAAGGTATAGACCTTGCCCTCCACTTCGCCTATAAATCCGCAAAAGGAAATTTATATTCCTACCAAGAAATAAAACTGATTCCGATATCGCCCTTTCGCCCTTGTGCCCGACCTGCCCCATTCCACCACGAGGACCCGACCATGCACCCCGCTCCCGACCATTTCATCCTGCGCATCAGTTGCCCGGCCGTGTCCGGCATCGTTGCGGCAGTGACCACCTACCTGGCCGAGCAAGGTTGCTACATCAGCGAAATGGCGCAGTTCGACGACGAAGACAACGGCCGCTTCTTCATGCGCGCCGTGTTCCGCTACAACGTCGGCATCAGCGGCGACACCCCCCAGCTCGAAGCCGGCTTTGACGATGTAGCGCAACGCTTCGCCATGGACTGGAGCCTGCACAGCAGCGCACGGCCGCTGCGGGTCCTGCTGATGGTGAGCAAGTTCGACCACTGCCTGGCCGACTTGCTCTACCGCCATGCAAAAGGCGAGCTGGACATGCAGATCACCGCGATCGTCTCCAACCACCTCGACCTGCGGGGCATGGCCGAGCGCCAAGGCATCCGCTTCATCTACCTGCCAGTGAGCAAAGAGACCAAGGCCGAGCAGGAAGCCGCGCTGATGCGCATCGTCGAAGACAGCGCCACCGAGCTGGTCGTGCTGGCGCGCTACATGCAGATCCTCTCTGATGACCTGTGCAGGCAGCTGTCGGGCCGAGCCATCAACATCCACCACTCGTTCCTGCCCGGTTTCAAAGGCGCCAAGCCCTACCATCAGGCCTACCAGCGCGGGGTCAAACTGATCGGCGCCACCGCGCACTACGTCACCAGTGACCTCGACGAAGGGCCGATCATCGAGCAGGAAGTGCAGCGTGTCGACCACGCCTACAACCCCGAAGACCTCGTGGCGATCGGCCGTGATACCGAGACCATCGCCCTCTCTCGCGCCGTCAAATACCACCTCGAACACCGGGTGTTCCTCAACCACGACCGCACGGTGATCTTCAAATGAACGCCTTCCCCAGCCTCAAACTGATCGACGGCAAGGCCACCGCGGCGCGGGTGCTGGCCGAGGTCCGGGAACAGGTCGACAGCCTGCGCCGCGGCGGCATGCAGCCGGCCCTGGCCGTGGTGCTGGTGGGCCAGGATGCGGCCAGCCAAGTGTACGTGCGCAACAAGGTGCTGCGCGCCGAAGAGGTCGGCATCCGCTCACTCGAACAGCGCCTGCCCAGCGACACCGAGCAAGCCGACCTGCTCGGCGTGATCGAACAGCTCAACCGCGACCCGGCCATCAACGGCATCCTCGTGCAGCTGCCACTGCCGGGGCACATCGACGAGCACCAGGTGCTGCAGGCCATCAGCCCGCTGAAGGACGTCGACGGCTTTCACAGTGCCAACGTCGGCGGCCTGGCCCAAGGCCGCGACGTGCTCACCCCGTGCACCCCGAGCGGCTGCATGCGCCTGCTGCGCGATGCCTGTGGCGAGCTGCGCGGCAAGCACGCGGTGGTCATAGGACGCTCGAACATCGTCGGTAAACCGATGGCGGCGCTGCTGTTGCAGGCCGACTGCACGGTGACCGTGGTGCACTCGCGCAGCCACGACCTGCCGGCCCTGTGCCGCCAGGCCGACATCCTCGTCAGCGCGGTGGGCAAGCCGCGCCTGATCGGTGCCGACTGGCTCAAGCCCGGTGTGGTGGTGATCGACGTGGGCATCAACCGCATCGAGGAAGATGGCCGCAGCCGGCTGGTCGGCGATGTCGATTTCACTGCCGCCCTGCCCCTGGCCGCGGCCATCACGCCGGTGCCGGGTGGTGTCGGGCCGATGACCATCGCCTACCTGATGAAAAACACTTTGCTGGCCCTCGACCTGCAGCAGCAGGCCGCCCAACGGGAGCGCACCGCATGCCATTCGCCCTGCTGAAACATGGCCTGAGCGCCGACTACCCGGTAGAGGTCGACCTGCCACCGCCCTGCGAACTCAAGCCGCGCTACGACGTGGTGATCATCGGCGGCGGCGGCCACGGCGTGGCCATCGCCTATTACCTGGCCAAGTACCACGGCATTACCAACGTCGCAGTGCTGGAAAAAGCCTACCTGGGCGGTGGCAATACCGCGCGCAACACCGCCGTGATCCGCTCCAACTACCTCACCAGTGAAGGCGTGCGTTTCTATGCCGAATCGGTGCGGATGTTCCAGAACCTGTCCAACGAATTCGACTTCAACATCATGTATTCCGAGCGGGGCCAGCTGACCTTGGCCCACACCGACGCCACCGTGCGTGCCTTCCGTCAGCGCGCCGAGGTCAACAAGCACTTCGGCGGGCGCACCGAGATGATCGACCGCCAGCAGATCCGTGAGCTGGTGCCCAGCCTGAACCTCGACCCCGGTCATTTGCCGGTCATTGCCGGGCTGTGGCATATCGACGGCGCCACCGCGCGCCACGATGCCGTGGCCTGGGGTTACGCCAAGCAGGCGGCCAAGCGCGGTGTGGAAATTCACCAGCTGACCGAAGTGCAAGACCTGGTGATCCGCAGCGGGCGCATCGAAGCGGTCAAGACCAACCGCGGCACCGTGCAGTGCGGCTGCGTGGTGCAGGCCGTGGCCGGCGCCAGTTCACTGTTGATGGCCAAGGCCGGCATCCGCGCACCGATCCACACCTACCCGCTGCAAGCGATGGTGACCCAGCCGTTCAAGCCATTCCTCGATCCGCTGGTCAGTTCCTCGGCACTGCACTGCTACGTGCAGCAGACCAGCCGCGGCGAGATCGTCTTTGGCGGTGGTTCCGACCCTTACCCGCTGTACAACACCCGCTCGACCCTGGACCTCAAGGAAAGTCTGCTCGCCCATGCCATTGAGATGTTCCCGTTCATGGCCAATGCCAAGCTGATGCGCCAGTGGGCCGGGATGACCGACATGACCCCGGACTACAGCCCGATCATGGGCCTGTCGCCGGTCGACAATTACTACCTCGACGCCGGTTGGGGCACCTGGGGCTTCAAGGCCACGCCGATCTGCGGCAAGACCATGGCCGAGCTGGTTGCCAGCGGCGGCAAGGTGCCCGCGCTGATCGCGCCATTCGCCCTGGAGCGTTTCAGCCGCTTCCAGCAGGTCAACGAAATGGGCGCCACGGCGGCCAGCCACTAAGAGGAACGCGCAATGAAGATTCTCACCTGTCCTCTGAACGGCCCGCGCAACATCAGCGAGTTCAGCTATGGCGGCGAGTTCAAGCCGATGCCGGACCCTGCCCAGTGCAGCGACGTCGAGTGGGCCGACTACGTATTCAACAGCGACAACCTTGCCGGGGTGGTCCTTGAGTGGTGGTTGCACAACGCCTCCAGCTACTGGTTCCTGGCCGAGCGTCACACCGTCAGTGACCAGGTGCTGCGCACCTTCGACCCCAAAGAGCTTTTTCATCGGCGCATCGACTTCGCCGCCACCACCCCTGCGGAGATCGCCGGATGAACAGCCCTACTCGCCTCCCTGCACCGATGGGCCTGCTGATCGACCGTGAGCGCCCTGTACGTTTCAGTTTCGACGGCCAGGATTATCAGGGCTTCAGCGGTGACAGCATCGCCAGCGCCTTGCTCGGCAACGGCCGCTGGCTGCTGTCGCGCTCGTTCAAGTACCACCGCCCACGCGGCCCGCTGAGCCTCGCCGGACAGGACGCCAACACCCTCGTGCAATTGCCCGACGAGCCCAACGTACTGGCCGACATGCACACCGTCAGTGACGGCCTGGTAGTCGCCGGGCAGAACTTCTCTGGCAGCCTGGACCACGACCGCGACGCCTATCTGGGCAAGTTCTCCCGGTTCATGCCGGTGGGTTTCTACTACCGCTCGTTCTACAAGCCCAAGGGCATGTGGAAGGTCTGGGAGCCGCTGATTCGCAAGAAGGCCGGGCTCGGCGTGCTCGACCTGGGCTTCCAGCCGCAGTACCACGACAAGGCCTATCTGTTCGTCGATATCGCCATCATCGGCGCAGGCCCGGCGGGCCTGCGCGCCGCACTGGACGCCGGCAATGCCGGGGCCAAGGTGCTGCTGATCGAGCAACAGCCGCTGCTCGGCGGCTCGCTCAATTACGCCCGCTTCGATATCGCCGGCAGCCGCGCCAGCGCCCTGCGCACTGAACTGCTCGCTGCGGTCGAGGGCCATCCGAACATCCAGGTCCTGCTTGAGGCGACCTGCAACGGCTGGTTCACCGACAACTACCTGCCGGTGATCCAGCACCGGCGGATGTACAAGGTCCGCGCCAGCCGCTGCGTGGTGGCCGCGGGCTCATTCGACCAGCCGGTAGTATTTCGCAACAACGACTTGCCCGGGGTGATGCTGACCAGCGCCGCGCAACGCCTGATGAAGCTCTACGCGGTCAAGCCCGGCCACCGCGCAGTGCTCCTCAGCGGCCATGACGACGGCTACCTGGCCGCGCTCGACCTGCAGGAGCAAGGGGTCGTCGTGGCCGCTGTGGTCGATCTGCGCGCAGCGCCGGCCGACCCTGCACTGGCCGCCGAGCTCAAGCGCCGGGGTATCCCCCTGCACTTGGGCAGCACGGTCTACGAGGCGCTGCACGAAGCCGGCATGCGCCACGTCAGCGGCGTCGACATCCGGCCGATCACCGGCCAGGGCAAGGTGGCCGCGCGCGGCACCACCCTGGCCTGCGACCTGCTGTGCATGTCGGCCGGCTACATGCCGGTGTACCAATTGCTGTGCCAGGCGGGCGGCAAGCTCGCCTATGAGCCGGCACGCGACGAATTCGCCATCAGCAACCTGCCCGCCGGGCTGGGTATCGCCGGTTCGGTGAACGGCCGCCACGTGCTGGCCAACGTCCTCGCCGACGCCAGCCGCGCGGCCGGCGAAGCCCTGGCCGGCCTTGGCCTGGCCGTGCCGCACGTGCCGCACTTGGTTGCCGAAGCCAAGGTCAACCATCCGTGGCCGATCTTCGCCCACCCCAAAGGCAAGGATTTCGTCGACTTCGACGAAGATTTGCAGGTGCGTGACATCGTCAACGCCACCCGCAGCGGCTACCGCGATGTGCAATTGGTCAAACGCTTTTCCACGGTCGGCATGGGCCCTTCCCAAGGCCGTCATTCGGCCTTGCCGACGGCGCGCCTGGTCGCCCATGCGACTGGCCGCAGCATCAGCGAGACCGGCGTCACCACCGCACGCCCGCCGTTCCAGGCAGAGAAACTCGCCCATGTCGCCGGCCGTGCCTTCGACCCCTACCGGCAGACGCCGATGCATCGCCGCCACGTGCAGGCCGGCGCCAAGATGATGCCGGCCGGCAGCTGGCAGCGCCCGGCCTATTACGGCAAGCCCGAAGAGCGTGAACGCTGCATGCAGGAAGAAGCACGGCATGTGCGCGAGCAGGTCGGCCTGATCGATGTGTCTACCCTCGGTGGCCTGGATGTGCGCGGCCCGGATGCCGCCGAACTGCTCGAACGGCTGTACACCTTCGGCTTCGCCAAGCTGGCGGTCGGTCGCACGCGCTACGCGCTGATGACCAACGAGCACGGCGTGGTGATCGATGACGGCGTCTGCGCACGCCTCGGCGAATGGCACTTCTATGTCAGCGCCACGACCAGCGGCGTTGATCGGATCTACCAGCAGATGCTCAAGTGGAATGCCCAGTGGCGCCTGGACGTCGACATCACCAACGTCACCGCAGCGCTGGCCGCAGTCAACCTGGCCGGACCCTTGTCACGCCAGGTGCTGGCCAGGGTCTGCGAGGATGTCGACCTGAGCGCCGAGGCCTTCCCCTACCTCGGCGTGCGCCAGGGCACGGTGGCCGGGATCCCCGCGCGGATTCTACGGGTCGGGTTTGTCGGTGAGCTGGGGTATGAGATCCACGTGCCCGCGCGTCATGCCGAACGCCTTTGGGATGTGCTGATGGCGGCCGGCGCGCCGCTGGGTATTCGCCCTTTTGGCGTTGAAACCCAACGCTTGCTGCGCCTGGAGAAGGGCCACGTGATCATCAGCCAGGACACCGATGGCATGACCCATCCGGCCGAGATCGACATGCAATGGGCACTTGGCCGCAAGAAACCGTTTTTCGTCGGCCAGCGCTCGATCCGCATCCTCGAAGCGCAGCCGCTCAAGCGCAAGCTGGTCGGCTTCACCCTGCCCCAGGGCAGCCGTCAGCCGCTGGAAGGCCACCTGGTGCTGGACGGCGCGGACATCAGCGGCAACGTCACCTCCTGCGAGTATTCGCAGACCCTTGGCCGGATCATCGGCCTGGCTTACGCCGGCGCCCATCAGGCGAGCCTGGGCATGCAGATTCCGATTCGCGTCGAGGGCGGTGAGATCGTCCACGCCGAAGTAGTGTCGCTGCCCTTCTACGACCCACAATCCCAGCGCCAGGAGCTCTGAGCCATGACCAGCCTGAAAGCCGAACGTTATCTCGAACCGAGCCCGGCGCAGCTTCAGCCGTGCCTGTTGACCGACCTCAGCGAATTGCCGCGCGTGGGTTTCAGGGGGGCGGACAGCGCCGAGTACCTGCGGGCGCTCGGTTATCGCTTGCCGGAGCACCCCAACCAGGCGGTGCGCCAGGCTGACGGCAGCTGGGTGGCGCGCCTGTCGCAGACCGAGTACCTGCTGTTGGCGGGAGGTGCCGAGGGCGGCGCGCGTATCGCCAGTGAGGAAGCGCGCTGGGTACAGAATGCTCAGCGCAACTATCTGCTGCCGCGCCAGGACAGCCATGCCTGGCTGCAGTTGTCGGGAAATGACTGCAGCGCGGTGATGGCCAAGTTGTGCGGGGTTGACCTGCGCGCGCAGGCGTTTGCGCTGGGTGCCGTTGCACAGACGTCGGCGGCGCGGATCAATGTGATTGTGGTCAACGTCGGTGATGAAGACCTGCCGGTGTTGTGGATCCTGTTTGACCGGGCTTCGCGGGAGTACTTCAACGCAGCGGTGCTGGATGCCATGGACGAGTTCGGCGGGCGGATGGTGGAGGTTGATGCGTTGCACCTGGCTTGAGCCCACCGGGGCCGCTCCCACAGGCCCCGCCGCTCTCGAAGCAGACATAGCACCTGTGGCAGCGGCCTTGTGTCGCGAAAGGACCGCTGCGCGGCCCCATGGCCGGAACACCCCACGCAATGGTCACTACAAACGCTCGCGCAAGAACTCCACAAACCCCTGCACCGGCCGCGCCACCTGGCGGTGCTGCGGGTACACCGCCGACAGCTGCAAGGCCGGTGGTGTGAACGCCTCCAGCAACGGCACCAGCCGACCCTCGGCCAACGCCTGCTCGACGATGAACGCCGGCAGGTAGGTCACCCCCATCCCGGCAATCGCCGCATCCCTGAGCAGCTCACCATTGTTGGCGCGCATGCGCCCACTGACGGCAATCGCCGTCCCCTTTGCCGGCCCGGTGAACTGCCATTGCACCTGCCGCGAATGACCATACGGCAGGCAGTCATGCCCGCGCAGGTCTTCCGGTGCCAGTGGTGTGCCGCGCGCCGCCAAATAGTCAGGGCTGGCGCAATACAGCCGCTCGACACTGGCAATGCGCCGCGCCACCAGGCTGGAATCCTCCAGCGAGCCAATCCGCAGCGCCAGGTCATAGCCCTCGCCGATCAGGTCCACGGCCCGATCACTCAAATCAATTTCGACAATGAGCTGCGGATGCAACTGGAGAAATTCGGTGAGCAGACAGCCCAGATGACTCATGGCAAACGACAGCGGCGCGCTCAGCCGCAAGGTGCCGCGCAACGAAGGCGTCTGCCCACTGATGTCCTGCTCGACCTGCTGCACCTCGCCGAGCAGGCGCAACGCTGATTCGTAGTACTGCTGCCCCAGCGGCGTGGCGTCCAGACGCCGGGTCGAGCGGTTGAGCAAGCGCACGCCGAGGCGCTCTTCGAGCTGCATCAGGCGGCGGCTGACGAACTGCTTGGACAGCCCCAGGCGCTCGGCCGCCGCCGTGAAGCTGCCAGCTTCCATAACCTGGGCAAAGATACGCATGTCTTCGTAGGGGTTCATTGTCGCGTTCCGGTTGACAGTCAAACGCCTTATACCGGCTTTTTCCCATCACGGCACCTGCTTAATCTACGCACATCTTGCAGCGATGGCCTCAAGGCCAGGCAAGCAGCCAACTCAACGCACTCGCAAAGAAAAGGATTCAGCATGAACATTGTCCGCCAGGCGCTCACCGCCAGCCTCCTCGCCGTATCCGTCAGCCAGGCCTTCGCCGCTGGCAGTGAAGGCGTCGAACAGCATACCCAGGCCTTCCTCGAGGCACTCGCGCAAGGCGGTGGCAAGCCGCTCGAGCAACTCAGCCCCAAGGATGCCCGCGCAGTGCTGACCGGCGCCCAGGCGTCGGTGAAGGTTGATCTTTCAGGTATCGAAGTCAGTCAACGGACGATCCAGGCCGATGGCCAACCTATCAAGCTGACCATCGTCCGCCCAGCCAAGACCAAGGGTGAGCTGCCGGTGTTCATGTACTTCCATGGCGGCGGCTGGGTGCTCGGCGACTACCCGACCCACCAGCGGCTGATCCGCGACCTGGTGGTCGGCTCCGGCGCTGTCGCGGTGTATGTCGACTACACGCCATCGCCCGAGGCCCACTACCCCACCGCGATCAACCAGGCTTACGCCGCCACCCGCTGGGTTGCCGAGCATGGCAAACAGATTCACGTCGATAGCAGCCGCCTGGCGGTAGCCGGTAACAGCGTCGGCGGCAACATGGCGGCGGTGGTCGCGCTGAAGGCCAAGGAGGCCGGCACACCGAAACTGCGCTTCCAGCTGCTGCTGTGGCCGGTGACCGATGCCAGCTTCGAGAGCGCATCGTACAAGCAGTTTGCCGAGGGGCACTTCCTTACCAGCGGCATGATGAAGTGGTTCTGGGACAGCTACACAACCGACACCGCCGCACGGGCGCAGATTTACGCCTCGCCACTGCGCGCCAGTAGCGAGCAGCTCAAGGGCCTGCCACCCGCACTGGTACAAACAGCCGAATTCGATGTGTTGCGCGATGAGGGTGAGGCCTATGCACGGCACCTGAATGCCGCCGGGGTGACCGTTACTGCGGTGCGTTACAACGGCATGATCCACGACTTCGGCCTGCTCAACCCGTTGCACCAGGTGCCCGCCGTTCAGGCTTCGCTGCGCCAGGCGGCAGGCGAACTGAAAGTCCACCTTCAATAACGTCAATCAATGATGCGGCAGGGCCACACGCCCTGCCCCGTCGAGGAGATCCGTCATGCTTACCGTACGCAATGCAAAAGACCGCGGCCTGGCCTTCCATGGTTGGCTGAAATCGTTCCACACCTTCTCCTTCGGCGGTTATCGCAACCCCGACGAGCAGGGTTTTTCTGACCTGCTGGTGATCAACGACGACCGGGTCATCCCCGGCAAGGGCTTCGGCCAGCATCCGCACCGCGACATGGAGATTTTCTCCTACGTGCTGGAAGGCGCGCTGGAACACAAAGACACGCTGGGCACCGGCTCGGTGATTCGCCCAGGTGACGTGCAACTGATGAGCGCCGGGCGCGGCGTCGCCCACAGCGAGTACAACCATAGCCAGCAGGACCCGGTGCACTTCCTGCAGATCTGGATCGTGCCCAACGTCAACGGCGCTGAGCCGCGCTACCAGCAGCGCCACTTCAGCCCTGAGGACAAGCGCGGTCGGCTGCGCCTGATCATCTCGCCGGATGGCGCCCAGGGGTCGTTGCAGGTGCGGCAGAACGCCAAGGTCTATGCCGGGCTGTTCGATGGCGAGGAATCAGCCACGCTGAATTTGCCGGATAACCGCCATGCCTATGTCCACGTGGCGCGCGGCAGTGTCGAGCTCAATGGGCAGGTGCTCGGTGAAGGTGACGGCGTGCGCTTGCGCCATGAGCAGGTGCTGAGCCTGGCCAATGGCAAGGATGCGGAGGTGCTGGTGTTTGACCTGCGGCCGCATGAGTTGCCTGGGATGCCGTGATTGGCAGTGTGCCGCGGTGGATGGCACCGGCGTTGCCGGTGTTTGCGGGGCAAGCCCGCTCCTACAGAATTGTGCAAACCCTGTAGGCGCGGGCTTGCCCCGCGAAGAGGCCATCAGCAACGCCTCAGGGCTCAAATCCTTCGACGATGATTACCTCAGCCTTCGCCACCCCTTGGCGATGGCTGCAGGCCTCCTGATACTCCGCCGAGCGGTAGCAGGCCAGCGCCTGCTCATAGGATTCGAACTCGATCACCACGCTGCGCTGCGGCGTCGGCCGTCCCTCCATCGCCTCACTGCGGCCGCCCCGGGCCAGGAAGCGCCCTCCGTAGAGCTTGAACGCCGCTGGCGCACGCTGGGTGTACTGCTGGTACTGCTCGGGGTCGGTCACATGAACATGGGCGATCCAGTAAGCCTTCATCAGCTGTTCTCCTGTTTTCGGGATTCTTGTGTATGATGGTATACCATAATAATCACCCGACCACAGCGAGCGTGCAGCATGCCTTTCAACAGCATCGAAGAACTTCTCGAGGACTACCGGCAAGGCAAGATGGTCCTGCTGGTGGACGACGAAGACCGCGAAAACGAAGGTGATCTGCTGATTGCCGCCGAACGCTGCGACGCCTCGGCGATCAATTTCATGGCCCGCGAAGCGCGCGGTCTGATCTGCCTGACGCTAACCGACGAGCACTGCCAGCGGCTTGGCCTGGAGCAGATGGTGCCAAGCAACGGCAGCGCGTTCAGCACTGCCTTTACCGTGTCCATCGAGGCTGCCACGGGCGTCACCACCGGTATTTCCGCCGCTGACCGGGCGCGCACCGTGGCAGCGGCGATGGCCGCCAACGCCCGCCCCGACGACCTGGTCCAGCCGGGCCACATCTTCCCCCTGCGCGCCCGCGAAGGCGGCGTGCTGACCCGCGCCGGCCACACCGAGGCCGGTTGCGACCTGGCTCGTCTGGCCGGTTTCAGCGCCGCCTCGGTGATCGTCGAGGTGCTCAATGACGACGGCACCATGGCCCGCCGGCCGGACCTGGAAGTATTCGCCGCCCAGCACGGCATCAAGATCGGCACCATCGCCGACCTGATCCACTACCGTCTGAGCACCGAGCAGACCATCAAGCGCATCGGCGAGCGCGAGTTGCCGACCGTGCACGGCACCTTCCGTCTGGTCACCTATGAAGACCGCATCGAAGGTGGCGTGCACATGGCCATGGTGATGGGCGATATCCGCCGCGAGCAGCCGACCTTGGTACGCGTGCATGTGATCGACCCGTTGCGCGACCTGGTCGGCGCCGAATACGCCGGGCCGGCCAACTGGACCCTGTGGGCCGCCCTGCAGCGGGTCGCCGAGGAAGGCGCAGGCGTGGTGGTGGTGCTGGCCAACCATGAGTCGTCGCAGGCCCTGCTCGAGCGCGTGCCGCACCTCACCCAGCCGCTGCGGCCGTACCAGCGTGGCCAGGTCAAGGTGTACTCCGAGGTCGGCACCGGCGCGCAGATTCTGCAGGACCTGGGCGTGGGCAAGCTGCGCCACCTGGGCCCGCCATTGAAGTACGCGGGGCTCGCTGGCTATGAGTTGGAAGTGGTGCAGAGCATTCCGTTCGAGCCTCCAGCGGCAAACTGATGGCAGGCGCTGACCACCGGTAGGTGGTCCCCTCTTGCCAAAAGTTTGGAATACCATAATATGATATCCCGTAGACCTTAATTTGCAGGCCGGCACCTACAATCACAACGGCCACACGACATTTTGCAAAAGCTGCTCCCCGAACACATGGCGGGTGACAGAACCCGCCTCGAATAACAAAAGCAACGAGGGCGTAACCATGCTGTTGAGCAAACGTGTAACCGCAGTGCTGTCCGCCAGCCTGCTGACCCTGGCATGTCAGGCTACCCAAGCCGCCGACAGCCTCAATTTCGTCAGCTGGGGTGGTACCACCCAGGACGCCCAGAAACAGGCGTGGGCCGAGCCTTTCTCGAAGCAGAGCAACATCAAGGTCGTGCAGGACGGCCCGACCGACTATGGCAAGCTCAAGGCCATGGTCGAGAGCGGTAACGTGCAGTGGGACGTGGTCGACGTCGAAGCCGACTTCGCCTTGCGCGCCGCCGCCGAAGGCCTGCTCGAACCACTCGACTTCAACACTATCAAGCGCGACCGGATCGACCCGCGCTTTGTCTCCGACCACGGCGTCGGTTCGTTCTTCTTCTCCTTTGTACTCGGCTACAACGAAGGCAAGCTCGGTGCCAACAAGCCGGTCGACTGGACGGCGCTGTTCGATACCAAGACCTTCCCCGGCAAGCGCGCCTTGTACAAATGGCCAAGCCCAGGTGTGCTTGAACTGGCCCTGCTGGCCGACGGCGTGCCCGCCGACAAGCTCTACCCGCTGGACCTCGACCGCGCCTTCAAGAAGCTCGACACGATCAAGCAGAACATCGTCTGGTGGGGCGGCGGCGCCCAGTCGCAGCAACTGCTGGCGTCTGGCGAAGCATCCCTGGGGCAGTTCTGGAACGGCCGGATCTATGCGCTGCAGCAAGACGGTGCACCGGTGGGCGTGAGCTGGAAGCAGAACCTGGTCATGGCCGACTTCCTGGTCATTCCCAAAGGCGCCAAGAACAAGGACGCGGCAATGAAGTTCCTGGCCAATGCCGCCAGTGCCCAAGGCCAGGCCGAGTTCGCCAACCTCACCGCCTACGCCCCGGTCAACCTCGACAGCGTCAGCCTGCTCAAGCCTGAGCTCGCGCCCAACCTGCCGACCGCCTACGCGCAAGATCAGGTGACGCTGGACTTCGCCTACTGGGCGAAAAACGGCCAGGCCATCGCTGCCCGCTGGAATGAGTGGCTGGTCAAATGAAAGTCGCCATCAACGCCCTGCAAAACGCGCAAGGTGCCCCCAGTGGCACCGGCGCACCAAGAGCGGCCATGCCACCGCCGAGCTTGAGCCAACGCTGGCGCGGCAGCCGCAATCTGCTGCCGGCCCTGCTGTTCCTCGGCCTGTTCTTCTTTGCGCCGCTGATCAGCCTGTTGCTGCGCGGTGTGCTCGAGCCGGTGCCGGGGCTGGGCAACTACGAACAACTGTTCGCCAACTCGGCCTATGCGCGGGTGCTGTTCAACACCTTCTCGGTGGCCGGCCTGGTGACCCTGATCAGCGTGCTGCTGGGCTTCCCGCTGGCCTGGGCGATCACCTTGGTGCCCAAGGGCTGGGGCCGCTGGTTGCTGAACATCGTGCTGCTGTCGATGTGGACCAGCCTGCTCGCCCGGACCTACTCGTGGCTGGTGCTGCTGCAAGCCTCGGGCGTGATCAACAAGGCGTTGATGGCCATGGGCATCATCGATGCGCCGCTGGAGATGGTGCATAACCTCACCGGTGTGGTGATCGGCATGAGCTACATCATGATCCCGTTCATCGTCCTGCCGTTGCAGGCAACCATGCACGCCATCGACCCGATGGTGCTGCAGGCCGGCTCGATCTGTGGTGCCAGCCCGTGGACCAACTTCTGGAAGGTGTTTCTGCCGCTGTGCCGCTCGGGGCTGTTCTCCGGGGCCTTGATGGTGTTCGTCATGTCGCTCGGCTACTACGTCACCCCGGCCCTGCTCGGCGGTGCGCAGAACATGATGCTGCCCGAATTCATCGTCCAGCAGGTGCAGTCGTTCCTCAATTGGGGCCTGGCCAGCGCCGCCGCCGCATTGCTGGTGCTGATCACCCTGGTGCTCTTCTACTTGTACCTGAAGCTGCAACCGGAATCCCCGGTCGGCAACGCGAGGTAAGCCGCCATGCTCCTGACGCCTAATGCCATGGGCCGCCCGCTGCGGGTTGGCCTGTACCTGACCACCGGGGCCATCGCAGCCTTCCTGCTGCTGCCGATCCTGTTCATCGTTCTGCTGTCATTCGGCTCTTCGCAGTGGCTGGTGTTTCCACCGCCAGGCTGGACCTTCAAGTGGTACGGGCAGTTCTTCTCCAACCCGGAGTGGATGGACGCTGCCCTGGCCAGCCTGAAGGTCGCTGTGCTGACCACCCTCTGTGCCGTGGCGCTGGGCCTGCCAACCGCGTTTGCCCTGGTGCGCGGGCGCTTCCCGGGCCGGGAGATGCTCTACGGCCTGTTCACCCTGCCGATGATCGTGCCGCTGGTGATCATCGCCGTGGCGGTCTACGCGTTGTTTCTCAAGCTCGGCTATACCGGCACGCTGTTCGCCTTCGTGGTCAGCCACGTGATCGTCGCGCTGCCGTTCACCATCATCTCGATCATCAACTCGCTGAAGCTGTTCGACCAGTCGATCGAGGATGCCGCGGTGATCTGCGGTGCGTCGCGGCTGCAGGCGATCTTCAAGGTGACCTTCCCGGCGATTCGCCCAGGCATGATCGCCGGCGGCCTGTTCGCCTTCCTGGTCTCGTGGGACGAGGTGGTGCTCAGCGTAATGATGGCCAGCCCCAACCTGCAAACCCTGCCAGTGAAGATGTGGACCACCCTGCGCCAGGACCTGACCCCGGTGATCGCCGTCGCTTCGACGCTGCTGATCGGCCTGTCGGTGCTCGTCATGCTCATCGCCGCCGCCCTGCGCCGGCGCAACCCAGTCAGCGCCTGAGCGCCCGGAGACAACAACCATGAGTGCAGTGATGAAAGACAACGCGCCCAACAAGACCCTGGTCAGCCTGCGCAACCTCAACAAGCACTACGGTGACTTCGCCGCGGTCGACAATATCAACCTGGAGATCGAGGACGGCGAGTTCCTCACCTTCCTTGGTTCCAGCGGTTCGGGCAAGTCCACCACCTTGTCGATGCTGGCCGGCTTCGAGACCCCCAGCAGCGGTGAGATTCTGGTCGACGAGCAGTCGCTGGTGCACGTGCCACCGCACAAGCGTGACATCGGCATGGTGTTCCAGCGCTACTCGCTGTTCCCGCACTTGTCAGTGCGCGACAACATTGCCTTCCCGCTGGCCATTCGCAAGCTCAGCAGCGCCGAAATCGCCAAGCGGGTCGACGCGATGCTCAAGCTGGTCCAACTCGAGCAGTTTGCCCATCGCCGCCCGGCGCAGCTGTCAGGCGGCCAGCAACAGCGCGTGGCAATTGCCCGGGCGCTGGTCTACGAGCCGCGCATCCTGCTGATGGACGAACCGCTGGGGGCGCTGGACAAGAAACTGCGCGAAGACCTGCAGGACGAACTGCGTCAGTTGCACCGCCGCCTGGGCATCACCATCGTCTACGTGACCCACGACCAGGAAGAAGCCATGCGCCTGTCGCAGCGCATTGCGATCTTCAGCCACGGCAAGATCGTCGGCCTGGGCAGCGGTTACGACCTTTACCAGAACCCACCGAATGCCTTTGTCGCTTCGTTCCTGGGCAACTCCAACTTCCTTCAGATCAAGGCCAGCAGCAATGGGGCCGGAAGCTTCGAGGGGCAGTCGCTGGCGATTCGCCTGACGCCTGGGCTGGTGGCCGAGCAGGATGCGTTGATCATGGTGCGTCCGGAGAAGGCCCTGGCGCTGAGCGCCGAACAGGCGGCGCGCGAGCCGCTGCCGGCGGGCTGGAACGAAGTCAGTGCCAAGGTCACCGAAGTGCTGTTCCTCGGTGAGAGCCAGACCTGCCATGTGGTCACTGCGGGCGGGACGGAAATGACCGTCAAGGCGCTGTCCGCCGCGGGGATGCCGATGCAACCTGGGGAGACCGTGAAGGTACGCTGGGCAGTAGCGGATGCCTGTATCTATACCGAGTGGGCCGAGAGTGACCTGAGCAAGGCGGCTGGGGCTCACTGAGGCCATAGCGGCCTCTTCGCGGGGCAAGCCCGCTCTTACAGGTTCACCGCTCCCCCTGTAGGAGCGGGCTTGCCCGGCGAAAGCGTTCAACCAGGCAACTGATAACGTTCGGCAAAATACTCCCTGAAAAACTCCACCGCCACCCGCACCTTGGCCGACCCGGCCAGGGGCGCGGTGTACACCGCCCAGATATCCGCTGGTTGCTGATATTCCTCCAGCACCTGTAGCAAACGCCCGTCGGCAATGCTGTCCTGCACATCCCACCACGAACGCAGCAAGACCCCGCGCCCATCCAGACACCACTGGTGCACCACCTCGCCATGGTTGCTCGACAACGAGCCGGTCACGCGCACGCTTTCCTCGCCATCCGGCCCCTGCAGATGCCACAGACCAAAGGGATGATCGCGCTCCTTGATCGCCAGGCAGTCATGGCTGGCGAGATCCGCCAGGCTCTTGGGCGCCCCCCGTCGCTGCAGGTAGGCCGGGGCAGCGCACAGCACCCGCCGATTGCGCGCCAGCCGCTTGGCGATCAGGTGCGGGGCGATGACATTGCCCACCCGGATATCCAGGTCGACACCCTCGGCGACCAGGTCGAACAGGCGGTCGTGCACGTCCAGGCGGATGTCCAATTGCGGATAGCGCGCCGCCAGCTCCGACAGCGCCGGCGCGACGAAGCGTCGGCCCAGGCCCAGGCTGCTGGCGATCCGCAGCTGGCCGGCCGGCTCGCGCTGGCCGGCACTGAGGTCGTCCCCCATACGCTGCAAGGCCTCGAAAATCTGCAGTGCCCATTGATAGACCCGCTCGCCCTCCTCGCTCACCGACACCCGCCGCGTGGTGCGGTGCAGCAGGCGCACGCCCAGGTTCGCTTCAAGCATGCGAATGCGTTTGCTGACAAATGCAGCAGACATGCCACGCTCTTCGGCAACTGCGGCAAAGCTGGCGCGGCGGGCGACCTGCAGGAAGATGTCAAGGTCGTCAAGGTTGGGCAGATTATTCACGATTCGTGCACTTAGAATAAATAGTCAGGCAGATTATCTCCGCTTCAAGTCCTTATAGCATGGCCAGCATCTGTTCCCAAGCCATGAGGTGCGCACCATGACCACGCCATTCAGAATCGCCGCCATCCCCGGCGACGGCATCGGCACTGAAGTCCTCCCTGAAGGTATGCGTGTGCTCGAGGCCGCCGCGCGCAAGCACGGTCTGGCGATCGAGTTCGAGTTCTTCGAATGGGCCAGCTGCGACTATTACCTGGCCCACGGCAAGATGATGCCGGACGACTGGTTCGACCAGCTCAAGGGCTTCGATGCGCTGTTCTTCGGTGCGGTCGGCTGGCCAGACAAGGTTCCCGACCACGTCTCCCTGTGGGGTTCGCTGCTCAAGTTCCGCCGCGACTTCGACCAGTACGTCAACATCCGCCCGGTGCGGCTGTTCCCCGGTGTGCCCTGCCCGTTGGCCAACAAAAAGCCGGGCGATATCGACTTCGTGGTCATCCGCGAAAACACCGAGGGCGAGTATTCGTCATTGGGCGGGCGCATGTTCGAGGGCACCGACAACGAGTTTGTCCTGCAGGAGTCGGTATTCACCCGGCGCGGCGTTGACCGCATCCTCAAGTACGCTTTCGAAGTGGCGCAGACCCGCGAGCGCAAGCACGTGACGTCAGCGACCAAGTCCAACGGCATGGCCGTGAGCATGCCCTACTGGGACGAGCGCACTGCCGCCATGGCCGCTAACTACCCGGAGATCAGCTGGGACAAACAGCACATCGATATCCTCTGCGCGCGCTTCGTGCTGCAGCCGGAGCGCTTTGACGTGGTGGTGGCGTCCAACCTGTTCGGCGATATCCTCTCTGACCTGGGGCCAGCGTGTGCGGGGACCATTGGTATCGCGCCGTCGGCCAACCTTGATCCGCTGCGCCGGTTCCCGTCGTTGTTCGAGCCGGTGCATGGCTCAGCGCCGGACATCTTCGGGCAGAACATCGCCAACCCGATAGCGATGATCTGGTCGGGAGCGATGATGCTCGAATTCCTGGGCCAGGGGCGTGAGGATGCGCGTTATCAAGCGGCGCATGATGACATCTTGCGGGCTATCGAGACGGTGATCGCCCGTGGCGAGACGACGCGCGATCTTGGGGGGAGCCGGTCGACCCAGGAGGTGGGCAAGGCGATTGCGGCGTTGCTGGAGGGCTGAGACGCAGATAGCGGGTGGCAATGCCGGCCTCTTCGCGGGGCAAGCCCGCTCCTACAGGGTTAGCGCCGTACACGAATTCCGCAGGAGCGGGCTTGCCCCGCGAAGAGGCCGGCATTGCCACGCCCTCAAACTTTCTGCCCAAGCGTGCGCCGCACCTTGTCCAGCAACTCGCCAATCTGGAACGGCTTGATCAGCATGTCCATGCCACTGCCGAGAAACGCCTGGCGATCCAGCGCGGTCTCGGCATAACCGGTCATGAACAGCACCGGCAAACCCGGCCGGTAGATCCGGGCCATGTCAGCCAGCTCACGGCCACTGATCCCGGGTAAACCGACGTCAGTCAGCAACAGTTCAATCCCGCCATCTTCACGCAAATGGTCCAGCGCCTGCTCGATGGTCTCGGCCAGGGTGCAACGGTAGCCCGCGTCGGCCAACGCCTCGGCCACCGACAGGCGTACCGAGGCCATGTCCTCGACTACCAGCACATGCTCGCCCGCGCCCTTCTGTTCCAACTGCGGGGTACGCAGCTCGTTGGTTGCCGCGCGGGTACTGGCCGGCAACATCAGGGTGACTGCGGTGCCCTGCCCCGGCACGCTGTTGAGCGCCACATGGCCGCCCGACTGACGGGCAAAGCCATAGATGGTCGACAAGCCCAGGCCCGTGCCCTGGCCTACCGGCTTGGTGGTGAAGAACGGATCGAAGACCTTCTCCAGCAATTCGGGCGGGATGCCGCAGCCGTCATCACGTACCGTCACCGCCACATAAGGGCCGTTCTGCAGATTGGGGTCGCCGTACGACCAGGTCGCTGCGGTGTTGACCCAGATATGCCCGCCCTTGGCCAATGCGTCGCGGGCATTGATCACCAGGTTGAGCACCGCGCTTTCCAGCTGGATCGGGTCAACCATGGCCACCGCAGGCCGGCTCGAGAGCTGCAGTTTGAGGGCGATCCGCTCACCGATGGTGCGGGTGATCAGGTCTTCCAGCGAGCGCACTCGCTCATTGATGTCCACCGGGCAGGTATCCAGCGGCTGCTGGCGGGCAAACGCCAACAAGCGGTGGGTCAGCGAGGCCGCGCTCATGGCCGAACTCAACGCCGCGTCGGCGTAGCTGGTAACTTTTTCCAGGCGGTTTTCCGCGACCCGCTTACGGATCAGCTCCAGGCTGGTGATGATCCCGGTCAGCAGGTTGTTGAAGTCATGGGCAATGCCGCCAGTGAGGCTGCCGAGGGCATCCATCTTCTGCAGTTGCAACAGTTGCGCCTCGGTGCTCGCACGCTGGGCAACTTCGCGGGCCAGCTGGCTGGTGGCATCGTCCAGACGTGCCAGGTGCGAGCGTTCCCGGTGGCGATGCTCGGTGACGTCCTCGACGAACACCAGGCACAGCCCTGGAGCCCGATAGGGCGAAAGCTGCCATTCGGTATCGCGTGGCTGGCCTTGCACGGTCATGGCCAAGGTACCGCGCCAGCGCTCGCCGTCGGCCAGGTGCTGGCGTAATCCGGCCAGGGCCGGCAGTTGGCCTTCGGCAAAGCATTCGAGCAACGCCTCAGGGTCACGGTTGTCCTGGATCAGCTGGGCGAAGGCCTGGTTGCATTCATGCACCTTGAGCTGTGCATCGAGCACCGCGATCGGCGCCGACACATTGCTGAAGATCTCGCGAAAACGCGCCTCGCTTTCACGCAACTCGCGCTCGGTGTCGCGCACCCGGAGCAAAGTGCGCAGGGTCGCCAGGAGCACGTCGGGGTCGATCGGATGCACCAGGTAGGCATCCGCGCCAGCATCCAGCCCGGTAATGATGTCGCCGGTCTGGATCGATGCCGCGGACACATGGATCACCGGCAACAGTGCCGTCGCAGGGTCGGCGCGCAGCAGGCGGACGATATCGAAGCCGCTCATGTCCGGCAGGTTGACGTCGAGGATCAACGCATCGATCTGCTCGTCGCGGATCATTGCCAGGCCGTCGCCGCCGGTACCGGCTTCCAGCACCTGATAATCGTGCAGCGCCAGGCGCCGGCGCAGTGCGTAACGCGTGGCCGCGTTGTCATCGACGATCAGCACGCGGATGTCAGGGTTCATCAGCGTTCTCCTGCGCGATGGCCAGCGGAATGATGACAAAGAACGACGAGCCAACCCCTGGCACGCTGTCGACGCCGACCTCCCCGCCCAGCAGGGCGGCAAAGCGCTTGCACAGCGACAACCCCAGGCCGGTGCCACGCAAGCGCTTCTGCAGTGGCGAATCGACCTGGGCAAAATCCTCGAACAGCGCCCCGAGCAGCTCGGGCGCGATACCGATGCCGGTATCGGTGACGGCAAAGCGGATCTGCGCACTACCGAGTAGTTGCGCCGAGACCCGCACCTCGCCGCGCAGGGTGAACTTCAACGCATTGGAGATGAAGTTGCGCAAGATCTGCATCAGCTTCTTGTCGTCGGTGTAGAGCTGCGGCAGGCCATGTGGTTCTTCGAAGATCAGGTCAACGGCACCGGTGTCGACGATTGGCCGGAACATCCCGCGCAAGGCGGAAAACAGGTCGAGCATATCGAACCAGGCCGGGGAAATGGTGATGCGCCCGGCTTCGATCTTGGCCAGGTCGAGCAAGTCATCGACCATGTCGCTGAGCTCGCGGGTGGCGGTACTGACGAATGCCACTTGCAGTTGCTGCTCCTTGCTCAGCGGCCCGTCGACCTCATCGGCGAGCAGGCTGGTAATACTCAGGATCGAGCCTAGCGGCGTGCGGAATTCATGACTCATGTACGACAGGAAGCGGCTCTTGAGGTCCGAGGCCTGGCGCAACTGCTCGGCCTGGATGTCCAGCTCGGCGTACAACGCCAGCACGCCCTGGTTGGTCTCTTCGAGCTCGCCGCGCAGGGACTGGTTTTCTGCCTGCAGCCGCGTGATGAGCGCGGCCTGCTCGGCGGCACTGCTTGGCATTGGCTCAGGCATGCACGCTCTCCAGGTCGATGACCAGTACCGTCACATCGTCACGACCGCGACAGAAATCGCGGTGCAGTAGCGTGGCGATCACGGCCGGGTGGCGCAAGGCCAGCCCGGGGTAGGCTTGAAGGTTCCAACGCGATTGCAGGCCGTCGCTGAACATGATCAACAGATTTCCCTTGAGGTGAGCGTAGTCGAACACCTGGCCCTTGCGGTATTGCCCGCCGACGATGCCCGGATGCGAGGCCAGGCCGCGCGGCCGCTCGCCGCCGATCAGGGTGGCGCCTATGTTACCGATGCCGATAAACGCCAGACGGTCGCTGTGAGCATCGTACTGGGCAATGGCTGCTGCCCCGCCTCGGGTACCGGACATGGCGTGGTGCAGCTCGCCAAGCAGGCCCGCTGGCTCGCTGAAGGGCGTGCGGGCGAACTCCAGCTCACCTGCCTTGGCGGCGCGATCGGCCTCCACGCCATGGCCCAGGCCATCGATCACCAGCGCGCTCAGCCGTTGCTCCGCGAGCGCTACGTACCAGGTATCGCCACAGGCCGGGTCATCGTGCAGTGAGTGCTGGCTGACGCCGATGCGCAGGTCTGCGCCAGCAGCGTCCTGGCGCCAGAGCCGGGCCAGCACCACCGCGCCGCGTTCGTCGGCATACACGTCAAACACCTGCGCCAGCCGGCTGACCGCGCCCAGGCCGATACCCTGGGTACCTCCGGTCGAAAAGCCATCAGCGAGACACGCGTGCAGGTCGAACCCCGGACCGCGATCGACCGTGAGCAGCTCGATAGCGTGGCCCGCGCCGTGCGGCCAGACCCGCAGGTGCAGTTCGCCGCGCTTGGCGTGCTTGAGGACGTTGCTGGCCAGTTCGGTGGCGACGATGGCGGCACGGCCGGCGTCTGCGGGGTTGAAACCGTGAGTTTCGGCCAGTTTTTGCACGAGCCGGCGGGCATAGCCGACCTGGCTGATATCATCGAGCGCCAACACCTGGGTCAGGCTCGCGGCAAGGTTCATGTCCATTTGGTGATCGTTACCCGAGTGCCTTGTCCGGGCGCGGTGTCCAGCTCGAATTCGTCTACCAGCCGCCGCGCACCGGTCAGGCCCAGGCCCAGGCCGCCGCCGGAAGTCCAGCCGTCAGTCAGCGCCTGCTTGATGTCGGCGATGCCAGGGCCCTGGTCGCGAAAGGTCAGGCGCAGGCCAACTCGCCCGAGTTCCTCGAGCACCGCCCAATCCATGTCGCCACCCCCGCCATATACCACGGTATTGCGCGCCAGCTCGCTGACGGCCGTGACCAGCTTGGTCAGGTCGACAAGGCGCATGCCGCAGTCGCTGGCGAGTTTGCGTGCGAGTTGGCGAGCCAGGACCACATCCTGCTCCAGGCACACTGCTTGGCTGCCACTGTCGCGAACGGTCATGGCCGGCCTACCCGTTGGCGTAGCAGGGTCATGCCGCGGTCGACGTTGAGCGCCGTGCTCACCCCCGGCAAGGTCAGGCCGAGCTCGACCAGGGTGATCGCCACCGCAGGCTGCATGCCGACCAGCACGGTCTGCGCATCCATGATCCGCGACAGCCCGGAAATGCTCGCGATCATCCGGCCGATGAAGGAGTCGACCATGTCCAGCGCCGAGATATCGATCAACACCCCGCGGGCACTGGTCTTGTCGATACGCTCGGTAAGGTCGTCCTGCAGGCGCAGGGCCAGTTGGTCATGCATGTCGACCTGGATCGTCACCAGGAGAAACTCGCCCATCTGCAGGATCGGGATACGCTCCATCCGCTCAGCCTCGCTCGCCGAGGCTGGTGCCCAGGCGAGTCAGGGCCAGTTTCAGGGCATCGGCGAGGTTCGACTTGGTGGTCAGCGTACCCAGGTCCAGGCCCAGGTGAACGATGGTCTGGGCGATCTGCGGACGCACGCCACTGACAATGCAATCGGCGCCCATCAAGCGAATAGCGGTGACCGTTTTTAGCAGGTGCTGGGCCACCAGGGTATCGACGGTGGGCACCCCGGTGATGTCGATGATAGCAATCTCCGAACCGGTGTCGACAATGCGCTGCAGCAACGACTCCATGACGGTCTGGCTGCGCGCCGAATCCAGGGTGCCGATCAGCGGCAAGGCGAGCACGCCATCCCACAGCTTGACCACCGGCGTCGACAGCTCGAGCAATTCCTCTTGCTGGCGCTTGATCACCCCTTCACGGGTCTTCTGATAGGTGCGGATGGTCTGCAGACCGAAGGCGTCGAGCAGTTGCGAGATTTCCCACAGCTGCTCGGCCAACAGCGCCGGCTGCTCGCGGTAATGGCTTTGCAGCAAGGTGAACAGCGGGCCCTTCAGGGCGAAGATGAAGTACGCCGTCTGGTGCGATTCCTGGCCGATCTGGGCGCGACTGGTGGAGAGCTTGTCGAGGAATCGGCGGGTTTCTTCCCAGCCTGCGGCGGCGATATTGCCGCCGCTTTCATGGCGTAGGCCATCGATCATCAGTTGGAGAAATTCGCGGGTTTCCTGACGCAAGTCGTGGTCCTTGATATTGCGTGTAGCGCCGTTGGCCTCCAGCCCGGCAATCCAGTCCCCGAGCAATTGTGCCTGATTGCCGATGATCGCTTCCAAGGTGCTGTTCTGCAGTGCTGCCATGTGCCTTGCTCTCCTGAAAAATGCTTGCCGGGGTACCGGTAATTTTGCGACCCGCAAAGATCGACATCTGCCGGTGAAAACAGTTTTGCTGACAGGGAAATATTTGCAGTGGCGCTGCGCCGTGCAGCTAACTCTAGGCCAAGATCCGCGGCTGGGCGGGCAATAGGCGCAATCCATTTGCCCTGTAGCGCGAACCCGTGGCATAGATGCGGGTCAACGTCCTTGCGTGACCGCTTCGCGCCCCTTCAGGAGAACCCGTGCATGAGCAAGCCTGCCTACGTCCCGCCCAAGGTCTGGAGCAACGACGCCGCCTCCGGTGGCCAGTTCGCCAACATCAACCGCCCGATCGCCGGGCCGACCCATGACAAACAGTTGCCCGTTGGCAAACAACCTCTGCAGCTGTATTCACTGGCCACACCCAATGGCGTCAAGGCCACTATCCTGCTCGAAGAGCTGCTCGCCCTCGGCCACGCCGGAGCCGAGTACGACGCTTGGCTGATTCGCATCGGCGAGGGCGAGCAATTCTCCAGTGGCTTTGTCGCGGTCAATCCCAATTCAAAGATCCCTGCCCTGCTCGACCGCAGTGTCGAACCCCCGATCCGGGTGTTCGAGTCGGGCTCGATCCTGGTTTACCTGGCGGAAAAATTCGGCGCGTTCCTGCCAACGGAACCGGCCGCACGTACCGAGACGCTGAACTGGCTGTTCTGGCAGATGGGCGCGGCGCCCTACCTGGGTGGCGGTTTCGGCCACTTCTATGCGTATGCACCAGAGAAGATTGAGTACGCCATCAACCGCTTCACCATGGAAGCCAAGCGTCAACTGGATGTGCTCGATCGGCGCCTGGCCGAGAGCCGTTACCTGGCGGGCGATGAATACAGCATCGCCGACATCGCCGTGTGGCCCTGGTATGGCCAACTGGTGCGCGGCAAGCTGTATGACGCTGCGGAGTTTCTTGCGGTCGATGAGTACCGCAATGTGCAACGCTGGGCCGAGGCGATCGCACAACGGCCGGCGGTGCAGCGCGGCACCCGGGTCAATCGCACGTGGGGAGATGAAGCTTCGCAGGTGGCTGAACGCCATAGCGCGGCCGACCTCGACTGATTTGTGGCGTCACTCGGAATACCGGGGCTGCAGAGCAGCCCCCGGCAATGCAGGCTTGCACGACGAATCACGATCAAGGACGCAAGGGGCCACCAGTCACAGCACAGCGAATGAATCAGCCGACAACTGACAACCCCAAGAATCCCTGCAAACTTCCTACCCCACCAAATGCAGATAATGCAGGTGCCGCTCAAAGTGATCGAGGATGTCCCCGATTACCTCGTCCTTCGACCACCCCATCACATCATGATCCTGGCCACCTTCGCGCAAATGCACTTCAGCGCGGAAGTACTTGCGCTCCTCGCCCGGCGTATCGCTCATGACGAAACTCGGCATGGCATAAGCCTGCGGCTTGATTTGATAGATGAACGGGTCATCGCTGGGGCCGACCTTGAGCATGATACTGCCCTCTTCGCCCTCCTCGACGCTGCATTCGTACCCCTGCCCGCGCCACTCCTGCGCCACCGACTGACAAGCCGGCAGGCCCACTTCGCTGATGAAGCGCTGCACATGCGCCCGGCGCGGGAACATCGCCAGGGTGCGCAGGCGCCGCTGCCAGTTACTGGCGCCACGCGACGCTGTTGGCGAAATGGCCAGCGCCTGATGGCGCAGGCTGCGCTTGGTGGCATCCAGTTTCAGCGCCTTGAGCAGCCCGCGCATGCTACACAGCAAGGCAATGGTAAACGGCAGCGCACTGGCGATGGTTGCGGTCTGCAAGGCCTTGAGGCCGTCGGCCAGCAACAGGGCGATGGCCACCAGGCCCATGCTCGACGCCCAGAAGATACGCTGGCGGACCGGCGTCTGCTCCTGCCCGCCGGAGGCCAGCATGTCGACCACCATGGCGCCGGAGTCAGCCGATGTGACGAAGAACACCACCACCATCACTACCGCCAAGGTGCTGATGGCGGCGGTAAACGGGAAGTGCTCGAGGAACGCGAACAACGCCAACGAGGTGTCCTGTTCGACCGCCTGGGCCAAGTCCTGAAAGCCCTGGTCGAGAATCATGTGGATCGCGGTATTACCGAACACGGTCATCCACAGCAAGGTGAACGCGGTCGGCACCAACAGCACGCCAGTGACGAACTCGCGAATGGTCCGGCCGCGGGAAATCCGCGCGATGAACAGGCCGACAAAGGGCGACCAGGCTAGCCACCAGCCCCAGTAGAACAGGGTCCAGCCTCCGATCCAGTCGCTCGGCTGGTAGGCGTACAGGTTGAGCGTGCGGCTGACGATCTCACTGAGGTAGCCGCCGGTGTTCTGCACGAACGTCTGCAGGATCAGCACGGTCGGCCCAAGCAACACCACCATCAGCAACAACAGCACGGCCAGGCCAAGATTGAGCTCAGAGAGCCGGCGAATGCCCTTGTCCAGGCCGGAAACCACCGACAGCGTCGCGAGGAAGGTGGTGCCGATGATCAAGGCGATCTGCACCGGTATCGACACCGGCACGCCGAACAGCGCGTTCAGGCCGGTGTTGATCTGCGCCACGCCAAAGCCCAGCGACGTGGCCACGCCCAGTACCGTGCCGATAATCGCGAAGATGTCCACGGCATGACCGATAGGCCCATAGATACGCTCGCCAATCAGCGGGTACAACGCAGAGCGCAAGGTCAGCGGCAGGCCGTGGCGGTAACTGAAGTAGGCCAGGATCAGCGCGACGATGGCGTAGATCGCCCAGGCATGCAGCCCCCAATGGAAGAAGGTGATGCGCATCGCCTCGCCCGCCGCCATCACCGTGCCTGCATCCCCCACCGGTGGTTTGAGAAAGTGCATCACCGGTTCGGCCACGCCGAAGAACATCAGGCCAATACCCATGCCGGCGGAAAACAGCATGGCGAACCAGGTGGTGCTGCTGTAGTCGGGCGTGCTGTGGTCCGGGCCCAGCTTGATGTCGCCATAGCGGCTGATGCCAAGGAATACCACGGTGCCAAGAATGATCGCCACCGCCAGGATATAGAACCAGCTGACATTGGTGATGATCCAGCCTTGAACCACGGCAAACAGGTTTTGCGCGTTCGATTGGAACACGCTTGCGTATATCACCAGCACGAGCAGGAGGATGGCGGAGATCCAGAAGACCGGGGGGTTGATGGATGAGGGTGTTTCGGGTCGTTGCGAATTGGACATGCGTTGCAAGCTCCGGATCGGCGTCATGCGTGGATCGGCCCCGTCAGGCGGGGACGGCCAGTTTTCTGGCCAGGTAACAGACTGCGACCTGCGCGACAGGCCGCGTGTTCCCTCGCCACCGTGCCGTAATGCAACAAACCATTTCAGCGCTGCAAGCCTGCCCTGGGATAGGCTTCTTGCTACACTCGCGGCCATGATTTTCCACCTGCACAGTTGGTGACAGCATGATCGAGGTAACCGAGGTTTCCATTGCCGAGTTGCGCGCTGCGCTCGAGAGCGGCCGCACAACGGCGGTCGAGCTGGTCAAGGCCTACCTGGCCCGCATCGACGCCTATGACGGCGCAGCCACCGCCACGGCCCTGAACGCCGTGGTGGTACGCAATCCTGAAGCCATCAAGGAAGCCGAGGCTTCCGACGCCCGCCGCGCCCGTGGAGAATGCCTGGGTCCGCTGGACGGCATTCCCTATACCGCCAAGGACAGCTACCTGGTCAAGGGCCTGACCGCGGCATCGGGCAGCCCGGCCTTCGCCAAGCTGGTGGCCCAGCGCGATGCCTTCACCATCGAGCGCCTGCGTGCTGCCGGAGCAGTCTGCCTGGGCAAGACCAACATGCCGCCGATGGCCAACGGCGGCATGCAGCGCGGCGTCTATGGCCGCGCCGAAAGCCCCTACAACGCCGCGTACCTGACGGCCCCCTTCGCCTCCGGCTCATCCAACGGCGCCGGTACCGCCACCGCCGCCAGCTTCGCCGCCTTTGGCCTGGCCGAAGAGACCTGGTCCAGCGGCCGTGGCCCGGCGTCCAATAACGGCCTGTGCGCCTACACGCCGTCGCGCGGGGTGATCTCGGTGCGCGGCAACTGGCCACTGACGCCGACCATGGACGTGGTGGTGCCGTATGCACGGACCATGCACGACCTGCTGGAGATCCTCGATGTGGTGGTCGCCGACGACCCGGACAGCCGTGGCGACCTGTGGCGCCTGCAGCCGTGGGTACCGATCCCGGCAGCGTCGGCCGTGCGCCCGGCGTCCTACCTCGACCTCGCCCTCGCTGCCAGTTCGCTGCAGGGCAAGCGCTTCGGCGTGCCACGCATGTACATCAATGCCGACGACGAAGCCGGCACCTCGGAAAAACCGGGTATCGGCGGCCCGACCGGCCAGCGCATCAACACCCGTGCCAGCGTCATCGACCTCTGGCATCAGGCACGCCAAGCCCTGGAGGCTGCCGGTGCCGAGGTGGTCGAGGTGGACTTCCCGCTGGTATCCAACTGCGAGGGCGACCGCCCCGGCGCACCTACCGTGTACAACCGCGGCATCGTCTCCAAGGAATTTCTCCACGACGAACTGTGGGAACTCTCGGGCTGGGCGTTCGATGACTTCCTGGGGGCCAACGACGACCCCAACCTCAACCGCCTGGCCGATGTCGACGGGCCACAGATCTTCCCGCATGACCCTGGCACCCTGCCCAACCGTGAAGATGACCTCGCGGCGGGCATGGACGAGTACGTCAACATGGCCAAGCGTGGCCTCAAGAGCTGGGATCAGATCGCGACCGTCCCGGACGGCCTGCGCGGTCTGGAGAAAACCCGCAAGCTCGACCTTGAAGACTGGATGGACGCGCTCGGCCTGGATGCGGTGCTGTTCCCGACCGTAGCCGACGTCGGCCCGGCCGACGCCGACGTCAATCCGGCCTCGGCGGACATCGCCTGGAGCAACGGAATCTGGGTAGCCAATGGCAACCTGGCGATCCGCCACTTGGGTGTGCCAACGGTGACCGTGCCCATGGGCGTGATGGCCGATATCGGCATGCCGGTGGGGCTGACTTTTGCTGGCCGCGCCTATGATGACTCGGCCCTGCTTGGCTTTGCAGCCGCCTTCGAGTCGACCGGCTCGCGCCGCGTGGTTCCGCCGCGTACTCCCGTCCTGGACTGATAGCGCTTTGTAAAGCAACCGAATTCCTGTAGGAGCGGGCTTGCCCCGCGAAGAGGCCAGTCCGGCCGCCGTGGTTCATGGGCACCGGCTCTGCCGGTTTCGCGGGTGCAAGCCCGCTCCTACAGGGTATCGGGGCGATTTCCACTGGGTGTGCGCCGATCCAGCGGCGATGTATTGCATTGACGCGCCGAGCCAAATTCAACAGAATGTTAGAAATTGACATTCTGTTGAACATTATATGCCTGCGCCTCACCTTCTGCGCGAACGCGAACTCGTGCTCGCCACCTTGAAAGCCGCCATTGCTGCCATTGGCAGCGTCGCCGGACGCAACATGGAGATCTTGCTGCACGATCTCGAGCAACCTGAGCAATCGGTGGTCGCCATCGTCAACGGGCATCTTTCCGGCCGCGTCGTCGGCAGCCCGATCCTTGCCGCACCCGAACAGGATCAAGGCTTCAAGGCGCTGATGCGCGCTGGGCAGAAGCACGGCTGCGAGCCGGTGGTCTTGCCCGACTATCCCACCACCCTCAAAGGGCGCACCTTGCGCAGTGCCACGGCGATCTTGCGCGACAGCGAAGGGCAACCTTTCGCCAGCCTGTGCGTGAACGTCGACAACAGCGGCCTGGATGCTGCGCTGGAGTTCCTGCAGCAGTTGCAGCCAGTGGGGGTCAGCCAGATTTCGAGCGTGCCAGACGAGCCTGCCGACATGACCGTGCTGATGGCCGAGATCATCGACAACGCCCTCAACAGCGCGGGCCATGGCCGAATGAACAAACAGGCCAAGGTCGAAGCCGTGCGGGTCATGCAGGAGCGTGGCCTGTTCATCGTCAAGGGTGGCGTGGAAAAGGCCGCTGCGGCCCTCGGCGTTACCCGTTACACCGTTTACAACTACCTTGAGCAACTGCGTGGCGAGCCCACCGCAGCGGCTCGTGACGACTGACTTCACGGAGATCACCATGCCCTTGCACATCCATACGCCACTGATCGAATCGCGACCACTCTCCATGGCTGGCGGGCGCTCGATCTGGCTCAAGCTCGAGGCCCTGCAGCCTTGCGGCTCGTTCAAGTTGCGCGGGGTGGGTCACGCCTGTGAAATTCATCACGCCCGCGGCGCACGTCATTTCGTTTCGTCATCGGGCGGCAACGCCGGGCTGGCAGTAGCCTATGCCGGGCGCCGCCTTGGCGTGCCGGTGACCGTGGTCGTGCCGCAGACCACCACCGAGCGGGCCAAGCAGTTGCTGCGCCTGGAAGACGTCAAGGTGGTCGTGCACGGTGGCTCGTGGCAGGAAGCCAATGAACTGGCGCAGACCCTGGTCGGGCCGCATGACGCCTTTATCCATCCGTTCGACGACCCACTGTTGTGGGCTGGCCACGCCAGCATGATCGACGAGGTGGCCGAGGCGGGTTTGAAGCCGGATGCGGTGGTGCTCTCGGTAGGTGGCGGTGGCCTGCTCAGTGGTGTGGTCGAAGGGCTCAAGCGCAATGGCTGGGGGGATGTGCCGGTGCTGGCGGTGGAAACCGACGGGGCGGCCTCTTTGCATGCCGCTGCCCAGGCGGGCCATACGGTAGAGCTGGAGCAGCTGGCTTCGGTGGCGACCTCGCTGGGCGCCAAACGTGTGGCCGAACAGGCGATGGAGTGCCTGCGCACTCACCCTGTGCAGTGCCACCGGGTCAGTGATCGGCAAGCGCTGGAGGCCTGCGAGCGGTTCTTGCTTGATCATCGGCTGCTGGTGGAGCCGGCTTGCGGGGCAGCCTTGGCGTTGGCTTATCAGGTTGGGGCGTTGAGCGATTACAAGCAGGTGCTGGTGGTGGTGTGCGGCGGGGCTACTGCGACGTTGGAGCAGATCCAGGCTTGGCTGGGGGCGATTGGGCAAGACTGACAGGCGTGGCGACTCGGGCTTGTAGATTGGGGGCTTATCCATTCGATGTAGTGGCTTTTCGGGCCCCTTCCGCCCTTACGGCGGGTCACTTTTTTTCTTGGAAAAAAGTAACCAAAAACCGCTTGCTCCATCATCCGGCCCTTCGCTGCGCTACGGGTCCCCTCGCTCCGGTCTTGCTCCTGAAGTCGCTGTAGATCAAGAGCAAGATCAAGATCAACAGCCAGGGCAACGGCTGGCGAATCGCTGCGCTCTCGCTTTGTTTATTTACCAGCGGATTTGTGGGGTGGCATGGCAGGGCTGTGCCCTGCGATTTGTATTGGCAGTACCGGCCTCTTCGCGGGACAAGCCCGCTCCTACAGGGATTGCGCCGAATTCAAAATTTGCGCCGACCCTGTAGGAGCGGGCTTGTCCCGCGAAGAGGCCCGAATATCCACCACCAATGCCACTATCGAAAACAACGCCAGCCCAGACACCACCCGTAACTTCGCGACTTCAGGAGGCCGAGCGGAGGTCTTGCGCAGGGAGGTGGAGGCCATGGATGGCCGGAAAGCGCTGAGGCCCAGGATGGGCCGTACAGCGCGGTCCTCCCGAAGCAAGACCGGAGCGAGGGGACCCGTAGCGCAGCGAAGGGCCCTAAGCAAGCCAAACCAAGCCAGCAGCCCCCCCGAACAATCCGTGAAGAACCCAAAAAAAAGCCCATGACCAGCACGGGCAAGAGCACTACCACCACAGAACCTTAGTGATCCATTTCATCCTTGGTAACCTGCCCGCTGTGCGGATCAACATGGAATTCGTACTTCATGCCATCGGCCTTCATGCCCTCGCCTTCCCAGTGCCCATCATCCGCTTCGATCTTGGTGATCTGGGTGTAGCCCTTAGCCTTGAGGCTGGCCTCCGCCTGATCCTTGCTGATCTTCCAGTCGGCCCCAGGCTGATCAGCCCAAGCCGCACTGGCGCCAAGCGCACCCACCAGGGCCAGACCGGTAAACATTCGAGTCAATGCTTTCATCGTGAACGTCCTTTTGCGTGAAGGTATGACTTCCGACCGGCCGCTCACAGCATTTGTTCAGTCGCTTTCTCGCGCTCATCCGATTATCGCGGAACGCCTGGCGCCAGCGCTTACGATGGTCACATTGGCATGTTCAACTGCGCCTGCTGGCTATCCAGTAGCAACGAGACACAGAACTCAGACGAAATGCGTCTTCGACCCTTTCGATATGCGGCAAGGGAAGGCACAATGCGTGTCCTTTTTTTGGCCGGCCTGGCCGGGGGCCTTAAATGATCAAGACGCCGTACTACCTCATCGACAAACAAAAGCTGCTGGGCAACCTCGAGAAGATCGCCTACGTGCGCGAAAACTCCGGGGCCAAGGCCCTGCTGGCACTCAAGTGCTTCGCCACCTGGTCGGTGTTCGACCTGATGCAGCAGTACATGGACGGCACCACCTCGTCCTCGCTGTACGAGCTCAAACTCGGTCGGCAAAAATTCGAAGGCGAAACCCACGCCTACAGCGTGGCCTGGGCCGACGACGAAATCGCAGAAATGCTGGAGAACTGCGACAAGATCATCTTCAACTCGATCGGCCAGTTGCAGCGCTTCAGCGAACAGTCCGGGGGCAAGGTCCGCGGCTTGCGCGTCAACCCGCAAGTGAGCAGCTCCGACTACCTGTTGGCCGACCCTGCGCGCCCGTTCAGCCGCCTCGGCGAGTGGGACCCGGAGAAGATCGAGAAAGTCATCGGGCAGATCTCCGGCTTCATGTTCCACAACAACTGCGAGAACGGCGACTTCAGCCTGTTCGACCAGATGCTCTCGCACATCGAAGAACGCTTCGGCCACCTGCTGCACAAGGTCGAGTGGGTCAGCCTCGGTGGCGGCATTCATTTCACCGGTGAAGGCTACGCACTGGACGCCTTCTGCGCGCGCCTCAAGGGCTTCTCCGAGAAGTACAGCGTGCAGGTCTACCTCGAGCCGGGCGAAGCGGCGATCACCCAGAGCGCCTCGCTCGAAGTGACCGTGCTCGACACCCTGTTCAACGGCAAGAACCTCGCCGTGGTCGACAGCTCGATCGAAGCACACATGCTCGACCTGCTGATCTACCGCCTCGACGCCAAGATGGCCCCCAACGATGGCGAGCACACCTACATGGTCTGCGGCAAATCGTGCCTGGCCGGTGACATCTTCGGCGAGTATCAATTCGAGCGCCCGCTGGCCATCGGTGATCGCCTGTCGTTCGTCGACGCGGCGGGTTACACCATGGTCAAGAAAAACTGGTTCAACGGTCTGAAGATGCCCTCCATCGCGGTCAAGCAGCTCGACGGCAGCGTCGAAGTGGTGCGCGAGTTCGGTTTCGAAGACTACGTTTCCAGCCTGTCGTAAGACCGGCCTTTAGTAAGGAGCAAGGGATAAATTGAAGAAGAACGTTCTTATCATTGGTGCAGGAGGTGTCGCCAAGGTGGTGGCCCACAAGTGCGCGCAGCATAACGACGAACTCGGTCGTATTGCCATTGCGTCGCGGAACATCTCCAAATGCCAGGCCATCATCGACAGCGTCAAGGCCAAGGGTAGCCTCAAGGTACCCGCCGACATCCAGGCCTTCTCGCTCAATGCCCTCGATGTCGAAGCAACCAAGACGCTGATCCGCGAGACCGAATCGCAGATCGTGATCAACGTTGGCTCCGCCTTCCTCAACATGTCGGTGCTGCGCGCCTGCATCGATACCGGTGTCGCCTACCTGGACACCGCAATCCACGAAGAACCGGGCAAGATCTGCGAGACCCCGCCGTGGTATGGCAACTACGAGTGGAAACACCTCAACGAGTGCCAGGAAAAGAACATCACAGCCATTCTCGGCGTCGGTTTCGACCCGGGTGTGGTCAACAGCTATGCCGCCTTGGCACAGCAGCAGTATTTCGACCAGATTGACTCGATCGACATTCTCGACGTCAATGCCGGTTCGCATGGCAAGTACTTCGCCACCAACTTCGACCCGGAAATCAACTTCCGTGAGTTTACCGGTCAGGTCTGGAGCTGGCAGAACAGCCAATGGACCAGCAACACCATGTTCGAGGTGAAGCGCACCGACGACCTGCCGGTGGTAGGTTCGCAGAACCTGTACCTGACCGGTCACGACGAAGTGCATTCGCTGTCGAAGAACCTTGGCGTGCCGAACGTGCGTTTCTGGATGAGCTTCGGTGAGCACTACATCAATGTGTTCACCGTGCTGAAAAACCTCGGCCTGCTCTCCGAGCAACCGGTGAAGACCGCCGAAGGCCTGGAAGTGGTGCCACTGAAAGTGGTCAAGGCCGTGCTGCCTGACCCGTCCTCGCTGGCGCCGGGCTACACCGGCAAAACCTGCATTGGTGACCTGGTCAAGGGCACCAAGAACGGCCAGCCGCGCGAAGTGTTCATCTACAACGTAGCTGACCACGAAGAGGCCTACGCCGAGACCGACAGCCAGGGTATTTCCTATACCGCAGGCGTCCCTCCGGTAGCCGCTGCGCTGTTGGTCGCGCGCGGTCAGTGGGACGTGCAGCGCATGGCCAACGTCGAGGAGCTGCCAGCAGAGCCGTTCCTCAAGGCGCTGGACGTGATGGGTCTGCCGACCCGCATCAAGGATGAAAACGGCGATCGTCCTTGGGACGCTGAAGCCTAAGCAACAAGCCGAAGGGGCGCCATCATGGCGCCCCTTCTGCATTGTGCAGGGCTAACCGGCTGCGCCTGCACCGTGCTGCTGCCAGATAGACGCACTGGCTGGCCTGCGCTATCTTCCCGGCGCTGCGCACCCGCCTGCCAATCCCGGCCACACAGGCGCACGAACAGGACTGTCGTCAATGCCACAGGTTTTGCAAAGCCGCTACATCGCGGTGCTTATCGGTTTAGCCTTCGTCTTTCTCGATCAATGGGTCAAGCTGCTCGCCCTCGCAGGCCTTCAGGCGCAGAGCTTTACCTTCGGCAACAGCCTGGCCTGGCTGGACGTTGCCCTGAGCCTCAACCCTGGCGCTTTTCTCAGCCTTGGCGCCAACTTGGCGCCCGGCCTCAAGCAACTGATCTTCGTCCTCGCGGTCGGCGTGGTCTGCTGCTGGGCGATCGGTTGGGCCCTGTCACGCTGGACGCGCACCCCGGCGAAAGCCGCGGCGGCCTATTTCATTGCCCTCGGCGGGCTGTCCAACCTGATCGACCGGGTGGTACGCGAGGGGCATGTGGTGGACTACCTGGTGATCAATCTCGGCCCATTACACACCGGCGTGTTCAATATTGCCGACATTGCCATCATGGTCGGGGCGGCGGTGCTGGCCTTGGATGGTCTGAAGAAGCCGGTAAAGGCCTGAGAGCAGGCCTGCTGGAATTGGACTACAGACCACACCGTCGCGCTGCCAGAACGCCCCGGCAATTTCTACCGGCTTGGACAATTGGCGACTACGCTTTTGCCGACATGCACTTGGGTGCAATCGAACCCACTGGTGAGGTACAACGGCTGAACCTGCTGCACTGCGAGCTGGTGGCCCGAGAAAGCGCCTGAAGCGAGGTGCCAGTACAAATCACTCGCCAATCCCCTGCGTCTCAGTGCACCCTTGGGTTTCTCAAAGAATTGATCGGCAACGCACATGGCAAAATGGTTGGCAGGCAGCGGCTTGATGGTCGAGCGCATTCGCGAGCACGACTGGGCATCCACACCGCTGGGGCCGCTCGAGGCCTGGCCCGATACACTCAGGACCACAGTCGCGCTGTGCCTGGGCTCGCACTTTCCCCAGGCTGTACTTTGGGGCGATGCGCTGATCACGCTGCACAACGATGCCTTCCTGGAGATCCTCGGCGACAAGCCGTCCGCCCTGGGCCGCCCGTTTCAAGACGTTTGGCAGGAAGCCTGGGACAACATCCGCGCCATGGCGAATCAGGCACTGGCCGGCGATGCGGTGTTCATCGAGAACTTTCCGCTGATCATCGAAAGACACAGCGGCCCTGAGCGGGCTTATTTCACCTTCTGCTACAGCCCTATTCGCGACCAGAACGGCCACATCGTCGGCATGCTCGACACCGTCACGGAAACCACTTCCAACGTGGTCGCCAACCAGCGCCTGAACTTTCTCGACCAGCTGGGCCGCGCGCTGAGCAACGCCACCGATCCGGCGTGGATCATGGCCACCACCACGCGCATGCTGGTAGAGCACTTGCAGTTGTCCAGTAGCGCCTATGCAGTGATGGACGCCGACCAGGACGGCTTCACCATTTGTGGCGACTCGGTAGCTCCCGGTTCACCGCGCCTGATCGGCCAGTACCGCCTCGCCGACTTTGGCCAACTGGCAGTGCAGCAGTTGCGCGCCGGCCTGCCCCTGGTGATCAACGACAACGTCAGCGAGCTGGCGCCACAGGAAGCGGCGACCTTTCAGGCCATCGGCATCACCGCGACCATCTGCATGCCGTTGATCAAGGACGGTCGCCTGACCGCTCTGATGGCGATCCATGACCGCCACCCGCGCGCCTGGACCAACCACGAACAGGTGCTGATCAGCGAAGTTACCGAGCGCTGCTGGGCGCACATCCAGCGGGTCCAGGCGTATGCCCAGGTGCGCGAAACGGCCGCGGCCCTGGAGGCGCTCAACGCCACCCTGGAACAGCGTGTAGAACAGCGCACGCAACAGTTGCAGCACACCGAGGCGGTGTTGCGCCAGACGCAGAAGCTCGAAGCGATTGGCCAACTGACCGGGGGCGTGGCCCACGACTTCAACAACCTGCTGACCATCATTCGCTCGTCGCTGCACTTCCTGCAGCGGCCGGGCCTGGACGACGACCGGCGCCAGCGCTACCTCAAGACCATGTCCGACACGGTCGACCGCGGCGCCAAGCTGACCGGCCAACTGCTTGCTTTTGCCCGCCGCCAGGCCCTCAGCCCGCAGGTGTTCGACGCGGGGCCGAGGCTCGAGGCCATCGCTGAAATGCTCGATACCACTACCGGTGCGCGCATCCAGGTGAGCCTGGAGCTGCCTGACGCGCCCTGCCATATTCGCGCAGACCTCGGCCAGCTGGAAACGGCAGTGATCAATCTGATGATCAACGCCCGCGATGCCATGGCCGGCGAAGGCAGCCTGCTGCTGCGCCTGCGCGCCGATCAGCCGATGCCAGGCCAGCCGGCAGCCGCCGGCCAGTTCGCGGCCATTTCGGTGAGCGACAGCGG
This sequence comes from Pseudomonas sp. BP8, assembly GCF_017875955.1. Classification (GTDB taxonomy): domain Bacteria; phylum Pseudomonadota; class Gammaproteobacteria; order Pseudomonadales; family Pseudomonadaceae; genus Aquipseudomonas. The sequence goes on from NZ_JAGINK010000001.1 coordinate 4,164,254, forward strand.
TACCGGCATCGCCCCGGAGCTGTTGGAGCGGATCTTCGATCCGTTCTTCACCACCAAAGCAGCAGGCGAAGGCACCGGCCTTGGCCTGTCGCAGGTATTTGGCTTCGCCAAGCAATCGGGTGGCGATGTGCAGGTCAGTAGCGTACCGGGCCAAGGCACCACGTTCACCTTATACCTGCCCCAGGAGCAGCTTGCGGGGCAGCTGCACCAGCCTGACGAGAGCTGCGCTGCGGGGCTGCCAGGTGACAGTGGCGGGCAGCGGGTCCTGCTGGTCGAGGACAACCCTGATGTCGGCAGCTTTACTGCGCAGGTGCTTACCGACCACGGCTATGCCGTCAGTTGGGCTGTCTCGGCCGAAGCCGCGCTGAGCCTGTTAAGCGAGCCGTCGGCGCAGTTTGACGTGGTGTTTTCGGATGTGGTGATGCCTGGCATGGGCGGCCTCGCGCTGGCCGGGCAACTGCGCCTGGACTACCCGCAATTGCCGGTGCTGCTGACCTCGGGTTACAGCGAGGCCATGGCCGAAGGTGGCCATCAGGGCTTCGATTTTCTGGCCAAGCCATACTCGGCGGAGCAGCTGTGCCGGATGCTGGGCAAGATCCTTGGGTCGGCGTAAGGCCCATCCCTTTCAAGGTCTTTGAAATTTGGTCTGGCTTGAGTGAGCCGGGGCTGCTTTGCAGCCCTTTCGCGACACGAGGCCGCTCCCACAGGGATAGCGCATGCCTCAAGAGCGGCGCGGTTTGCCCTTGTGGGAGCGGCCTTGTGTCGCGAAAGGGGTGCGTAGCGCCCCCAGCACTGCTGGCCTCCATGATGAAATCTGGAGGTATCGCAAAGACCCTGAAAGGGATGGGCGTAAGGCCGGCCTGACAATCAGCCAGTGGCGGACATTGCCCTCAGGCACCACGCACCTTTTTGTGTGCCCCTCTCGTTGCGACGCGCATTTCTCGGTATGGTGGTAACCAAGTAGGAATTTTACATGCACAGGAAAGACTTAGATGCCCCAACGCAATGTAATCAATGCATCCGTCAGCCCCAAAGGCAGCCTTGAAACGCTGTCGCAACGTGAAGTCCAGCAACTGAGTGAGGTCGGTACCGGCAGCCTCTACACCCTGTTCCGTCAATGCGCCCTGGCGATTCTCAACACCGGCGCCCACGTCGATAACGCCAAGACCATCCTCGAAGCCTACAAAGACTTCGAAGTGCGTATCCACCAACAAGACCGCGGTGTGCGCCTTGAGCTGCTGAACGCGCCCGCCGATGCCTTCGTCGATGGCGAAATGATCGCCAGCACCCGCGAAATGCTGTTCAGCGCCCTGCGCGACATCGTCTACACCGAAAGCGAACTGGCCAGCCAGCGCATCGACCTGGAAAGCTCCCAGGGCATCACCGACTACGTCTTCCACCTGCTGCGCAACGCGCGCACCCTGCGCCCCGGCGTAGAGCCGAAAATGGTCGTGTGCTGGGGCGGTCACTCGATCAGCACCGAGGAATACCAGTACACCAAGAAGGTCGGCCACGAGCTGGGCCTGCGCAAGCTGGATGTCTGCACCGGCTGTGGCCCGGGCGTGATGAAGGGGCCGATGAAAGGCGCCACCATTGCCCATGCCAAGCAGCGCATGCACGGCAGCCGCTACCTGGGCCTGACCGAACCGGGGATCATCGCCGCCGAGGCGCCAAACCCGATCGTCAACGAGCTGGTGATCCTGCCCGATATCGAGAAGCGCCTCGAAGCCTTCGTGCGGGTTGGCCACGGCATCATCATCTTCCCCGGTGGCGCCGGTACGGCCGAAGAGTTCCTGTACCTGCTGGGTATTCTCATGCACCCGGACAACCAGGACCTGCCGTTCCCGGTGGTACTGACCGGGCCGCGCAGCGCTGAGGCCTACCTGCAACAGTTGAGTGCATTTGTTGGCGCGACGTTGGGCGAAGAGGCCCAGCGCCATTACCAGATCATCATCGATGATCCGGCCGAGGTGGCCCGGCAGATGGTCGAGGGCCTCAAGGCGGTCAAGCAGTTCCGCCGCGAGCGCAATGACGCCTTCCACTTCAACTGGCTGCTGAAGATCGAGGAAGGTTTCCAGCGCCCGTTCGACCCCACCCACGAGAACATGGCCAACCTCGCCTTGCGTCGCGAGCTGCCACCGCATGAACTGGCGGCCAATTTGCGTCGGGCGTTTTCGGGCATTGTTGCCGGTAACGTCAAGGACAATGGCATCCGCCTGATCGAAGAGCACGGGCCCTATCAGATTCGTGGGGACAGCGCGGTGCTCGATCCTTTGGGTCGGCTGCTGCAGGCATTTGTCGATCAGCACCGGATGAAATTGCCGGGTGGTGCAGAGTACGTGCCGTGTTATCAGGTTGTGACCTGATCACCCGAGGGGCCGCAGTGCGGCCCCTTTGTTTTGAACAATTCAGCAACACTCTGCTGACATTTCCCGCACTGGGCAGTGAACCTGCCTACAAAAAAACGGTCTTTCGCTGACGGTCAAATCACCGACCGGTTCATCGGCCCAGCCACCGGGCCTACTTTTGTCCAGTTTCAGCGAAGACCATCATGCCCGACTCCCGCCCGACCCCATTCGCCCTGACTGCCCTGCGTGGCAGCCTGATCGCCGCCCTGATCGCCCTCGCCGCCCCGGTCCATGCCGAAGAGCCGAGCAGCGACGCCCGCTGGGTCAGCGACAGCCTCAGCACCTATGTACGCAGTGGCCCGACCAACGGCCACCGCATTGTCGGCAGCATCAAGTCTGGGCAAAAAGTCACGCTGGTCACCAGCCAGGGCGACTACAGCCAAGTCCGCGGGCAGAGCGGCGACCTGGTGTGGATCCTCACCAGCGACCTGCAAGCCGTGCCTGGCCAAGCCGAGCGCCTGCCTCAGCTCGAAAGCGAAGCGGCACAGGTGTCCGAGCAATTGAAGACCATCGATGACAGCTGGAAGACCCGTGTCCAGGGCATGCAGGAGACCCTAGACTCACGCAAGGCGCTGATCGACGAACTGCAAACCCGCAATAAAGACCTGAATGAACAGCTCGACCAAGCGCAGTCGTCCTTGCGCGACACCCAGGCGCGCCTGGGTGACGAGAACAAGCAGGTGATGATGCGCTACATGGTCTACGGCGGCAGCATTGCCGGCGCGGGCCTGCTGCTTGGCCTGATCCTGCCGGCGCTGACGCGCGGGCGCAAGCGCAACGACCGCTGGTTCTGAGGCTCAGACCGGCTGGTTGGTGACGCCAAAAGGTACGTGCACCGAGGGCACCACGGTGCGCGCACTGGACAGATGCCCCGACTGGTCATCGAAGAAGATGTGCGGCTTGAGCACCTGCAACACCCGGCGCTTCTCGATGCCGCCGAGAAAGAACGCATCGTTGGCCATCACTCCCCAGCTCTTCAGGGTATTCAGGGCGCGCTCGTGCGAAGGCGCATTGCGCGCGGTGACGATCGACACCCGCAGGCGGTTCTCGTAGCCGGGATGGGCAAGCTTGTACTGTTCCTCAGCCGCCTGGATCCGCGCAATACGCACGAAGAACTCCTTCAGCGGCCCGGGGTTGTGCGGCTGGGTGACGTTGGTCACTTCATGGGCGTGAAAGCCGACCAGGCCGTCACGCTGCATCACTGCTTCCGATTCATCGCCGGCGAGCACGCCATCGAAGTCGAAGGCGATGCGCAGGCCATCGTCGCGCTCGTCATCATCGAATTGCGAGTCGAGCACCTGGCCGGCCGGGTAGCCGGCCTTGATCGCGGCATCGACGTGCTGCTTGTCCGCGGACAGGAACAAGGCGATGTTCAGCGCCGGGATGTACTCGTAGGGTGACCGGCCCTGCATGAAGATCGCCCGGGTCATGTTCAGCCCGTAGTGTTCGATGGTTTTCATCACCCGCAGACCGGTGTCGGGGTCGTTCTGCGACAACAGCACGACTTCGACCAGCGGGTCTTCGGGGTTGTCGCACAGGTCATTGAGCGCCAGCAGGCGCTTGATGAACGGATAGGCCATGCCGCGCGCCAATGGCACGTGCAGGTGCTGCTGCTGGTACTTGCGGTACTGCGCCTCGCCTTCGCGGCGAAACACAGCATCGGAGTCGCTCAGGTCGAATACCGCACTCGACGCCACGCCGATCACCAGGCGGTCATCTACTTCATAGGCCATGGGGTGTTCCTTTATCGAGCCGACAACGCTATTCAATAGCCCAGCTTACCCGAGACCGGCGCACTGCCGATATGCCGTCAGAAATCGACCGTGGCCGACAGCTGCAACGCCCGCGGATAACCCGGCGAAATAGCCCCATACGAAGCAACCCCCGACCAGTACTCACGATCAAACACGTTCTGCACCGTGGCCCGGAACGTGGTCGGCCGACCGTCGATACGCGTGACGTAGCGCGCGCCGAGGTCAAACCGCGTCCAGGCATCGAGCGCTTGGGTATTGGCTTGGTTGATGTACTGGCTGGCGGTGTAGATCGCTCCGCCCGTGAGGGTTACGCCTTCAACCCACGGCGTGTCCCACTCTGCCCACAGGTTGGCCTGAACATTTGGCACTCCCACCGGTTCATTGCCCCGATTAGCGGCAGTCGCCGAATCGGTCAGCTCGCCATCAAGCAATGTCACTCCACCCAGCAGGCGCGTGCCGGGCGCGATCTCACCGAACATACTCAGCTCGACCCCGCGATTCCGCTGCTCGGCCTGGACTGAAAACAGATTGTCGGCGCCCACCTCACCACTGGGCTTCTCGATCTGGAACAGCGCCAAAGTGGTCATGAACGTCGCGTGCTCGTACTTCACCCCCAGCTCGTGCTGCTTGGTCTCGTAGGGCGCAAAGGCCTCACCGCCATTGCCCGCAGTGGCCGGGGCCACATCGCCTTTGCTCAGGCCCTCGACGTAGTTGTAGTAGAACGATACGTTGTCCCACGGTTTGACCACCAGCCCCACCACCGGTGTCGTGGCGCTGTCGTCATAGCGCGAGGTGACCACGCCGGCAGCACTGTAGTTGCGCGACTCGATCGCCTGGCGGCGCAGGCCCAGCGTCAGTTGCACACGGTCATCGAGCACTGCCAGGGTATCGGTCAGAGCGACGCCCGACAGCTCGGTCTCGGATACCCGCAGCACCTTCGGGGCCAGAAGGTACTGCTTCGACCTGTCGAGCGGATGGTAGATATTGGAGAAGACCTCCGTGCCGTTGGTGATGCCCCGAGACAGCTCATCCTGGTAACGGGTGGCCATCAAGGTCACGGTATGGTTGACCGGGCCGCTTTCAAACAGGCCGCGCAGACCGATATCCGCCGTCGAGCGATCGACGTTGAATTTGTAGTAGCCCGGGGTATTGCTGGTGTCCCCCGCGGCATTGAGAATGCGTGGCACCTGGTCGGACATCCGCGCGACGTCCGCCCTGCCCCCACCGGCATGGGCAAACAGCGTCAGCGAATCGTTGAGGTCATACTCGCCACCGAGCAACGCCGACTGCTCGCGAGTCTCCGACCAGCCCCAATCCTGTGGCAGGTTGCTGCGCCCGTTTGGTGCCGAGGGCACCTCGGTGCCCGCCGCAACGGTAAACGGTCGCGACGCGGCGTCCCACTGTTCTTTCTGGCTGATGAAATCCAGGTTCAAGCGCAGCCGCTCACCCTGGTAATCCAGAGCAATCGCGCCGATGTCCAGCGCCCGCTGCTGATTGTCGATGGCAGTGTCGCCTTGTGCGAGGCTGCCGTTGAAGCGCACGCCCCACTGCCTTTCGGCACCAAAACGGCGGCTGATATCGACATGACCGCCCACCTGGGTGTCGGAGGCATAGCTCGCCGTGAGGCGTGTCAGGTCTTCGGCCAGAGCGCGCTTGGGCACGATATTGATCACCCCGCCGACGCCACTGTTCGGCGAGATGCCGTACATCAGCGCGCCAGGCCCCTTGAGCACTTCGACACGTTCAGCGTACTCGGTGAACACCCGGTAGTTGGGCGCCACGCCATACACGCCGTCGAACGCCAGCTCGCCCAGGTTACCCTCGCCGACCGGAAAGCCGCGGATGAAAAACGAGTCGACGATGCCGCCGGCCTGCCCTGTGGAGCGCACCGAAGGGTCGCGCTCGAGGGCATCGGCGACGGTCACCGTCTGCAGGTCGGCCAAGGTCTTGGCGGTGTAGCTGGTGACACTGAAGGGTGTGTCCAGCACATCCTTGTTGCCCAGCATGCCCACGCGCCCACCGCGCGCCACCTGGCCGCCGGCATAGGCATCGGGCAAGCCCCCCGTGCGCAGGCTGCTCGCATCGATGTTGGTCGCGGCCAGGGTCAGGCCATCAGCGCTGACCTCAGGTTGGCGCACCAGCATGAACGTCCCATCGCCCAGCGCCGCAAGCTCGAGGCCGCTGCCAGCCAACAGTTGCGCAATGCCTTCACGCGGCGAAAAATTGCCCGCCAGGCCCGGGCTCTGCAGTCCTTCAGTCAAGGCCGGTTCGAACGACAAGGCGATGCCCGATTGCATGGCAAAACTGGACAGCGCACGGCCCAAGGCACCCGCGGGGATCTCATAGCGTTTTACTTCGACGGCATCCAGTTGGGCAGGCGCGGCCGCCCAGCAACTGGCACCGGCCGCAGCCAAGGCGATGCCCAACACAGCGCTACGCACGGCAAGGGCTAAGGCGCGTTCAGCACGAGGACGACTTGCAACAGGCATGGCGGATGGATCCTTCTGGGTAAAAAGTGGTTGTCACTCTTGTTGCCAGTCGAAAAGGAAAAAAGTATCAGCCACGCTGGAATTTTTTTCAGGACCCAGGCTCAGCGGGCTGAGAGCAGAGTCCAGTAGCCATTCATGTGCTCGCTCACCGCGACTGGATAGGTTGCCACCAGCATGTTCACGGTGCGCCGCCAGTCGCTGACCGGGAAAGCCCCCGAGACCGGCAGATCGGCAATCAGCGGGTCGCAACGGATGAACCCTCGACGATAGCGCGCCAGTTCGCTGACCAGCTCCTGCAGACGCATCTTGTCCGCCAGGAGCATGCCCTGGATCCACGCCCCCACGCTCTTGTCGGCAGGTTGCACGGGGCGTAGGGCGGAGCCATCGAAGTCGGTGCGTTCACCGGCCATGACCACCCGTGATCCGGCGTGCTGCGTATTGCTCGGCTGCACCCGGACCGCGCCCTCGATCACCGCCAGGTAGGTACGGCCGGCGGCTTCGCGAACCACAAAGCGGGTGCCCAGCGCCTGCATCCGCCCTTCAGCGGTAGCAACCCATAGCGGCCGCGCCGGCACCAGGGTATCCACGGCGGTCTGCACCAGAATCTCGCCACGCCGCAGGTGGATGAGCCGCTGGTGGGTGTCGAAGCGCACGTCGACTGCAGAATCGGTGTTGAGAAAGACTTGGCTGCCGTCGGCCAGGACCAGCTCGCGGCACTCGCCAATCGCTGAGCGATAATCGGCTGCCCATGCTTGCCGTTCTGCCAGGTTCCAAGCCATCCAGCCGGCAGGGCCAACGGCAAGCAACAACGCCAGGCGACTGATCAGCACGCGCCTGCCCTGATCGGCCGGACGCTCCAGCGCCGACAGTGAAACAGCCGGCGGCAAACCGGCCAGCTTGCCCATCAGCAGCTCGGCGCGCTGCCAGGCACGCTCGCGTTCGACGCTGCTGTTGCGCCAGATCATCCAGGCCGCCTGTTGTGCCTCGCAAGCCTCACCGGCATTCATGCTCATCAACCACTCGGCAGCCTCCTCGAGGGCTTGCGGGTCGATCGGGTCAGGCTGATTGGCGGCCATTTACTCGACCACACTCAAGCACTGCAGGAACGCCTGCTTCATGTAGCGCTTGACGGTGATCAGCGACACGTCGAGCTGCTCGGCGATGGCTTCGTACTTCATGCCGGCCAGTTGCGACAGCAGAAACGCGCGCCTGACCATGGGCGGCAAGGTATCGAGCATGGCGTCGATTTCATGCAGGGTTTCCAGGATCAGGTAGCGCGACTCAGGCGAAGGCGCCTCGGCGGGCGCAACTTGCTCCAGGGCCGCCAGATAAGCACGCTCCAACGCCTTGCGCTGGCACCAGTTGGCGAGAATGCCGCCTGCCACGCAATTGAGGTAAGCACGCGGTTCGTTGAACACCGAGACCTTGGAGGCGAGGATACGGGTGAAGGTATCCTGGACCAGGTCGGCCGCGTCGAGGGCATTGCCCAGCTTGCGGTACAGGCGCGCGTACAACCAGCCTTGATGGCCGCTGTAGAGGGCTGCGACGTTGCGTAGGCGGCTATCGGAGGGAGGCAGGGCTTCGCTCATGGGGCGATATTTTTTGTAATTGAGAACTATTTCCAATGTTAAGTTAAAGCCGGTATCGATGGCAAACTCATTTCTGCGGGTTGCCAGTGCCGGCCTCTTCGCGGGACAAGCCCGCTCCTACAGGGGTAGCGAAACCCTGTAGGAGCGGGCTTGTCCCGCGAAGAGGCCGGCACTGACACCCCACAACGCCCCCGCAGCGTTTCGCTACCCCTGTAGGAGCGGGCTTGTCCCGGTACAAACCGGAGACATCGTTTACATTTCAAACCGGGGACATGGTTTACAGGCTAATACGCATGATCAGGAGGTATTTGATCATGCCCTGGAACCAAGAGTCCCCCATGGATCAACGAGTCAGATTGATTGGCGAATGGCTTTCCGGTGATTACACCAAGAGTCAGCTTGCTCGCCGGTACAACGTCAGCCGCCCCACGATCGACAAATGGATATCGCGATATTCTGCGGGCGGCGTTGAAGCGCTGTCCGATGCCTCACGGCGTCCCGACAACAGTCCTAACAAGACAAGTGATGAGCTGTTGGCCCGCATTGTTGCGATGAAAGAAGCGCACGACAAATGGGGCCCCAAGAAGCTCATTGAGCTGTTGCGCCTTGAAGATCCATCCGTTGACTGGCCGTCCCCGAGCACCGCAGGGCAGTGGCTAGACCGACTGGGCATGGTTCACAAACGTGGGCCAAAGCGGCGATACGGGAAAAGCCCCACAAAGATGAGAGAGGCCAACGAGCCGAACAAGACCTGGTGCATCGACTACAAGGGCCAGTTCAAAATGCTCAACGGCCAGTGGTGCTACCCGCTAACAGTCACGGACCACGCCTCGCGCCTCCTCTTGGCCTGCAAAGCCCACAAGAACATCATGACGCAGCCGGTCATACAGACGCTTGAGTGGCTTTTTCAGGAGCATGGAATGCCAGAGGTAATCCGCTCTGACAACGGCAGCCCATTTGCTTCAGTCGGGCTGGCAAGGATGTCCACTATCGCTGTTTGGTTGATCCGCCTCGGGATTTTTCCCGAACGGACCGCTCCCGCGCGCCCAGATCAGAATGGTCGTCACGAGCGGATGCATCGCAGCATGAAGCTTGAACTGCCTCTGGGTCACAATCTGATCCATCAACAATTGTTGCTTGAGCATTTCCGCCACGAATTCAACTATGTCCGTCCCCACGAAGCACTGGGGATGAAGCGTCCATTTGAGCTGTATGTACCATCCAATCGGCCTTACCCCGGATGTCTGCCTGTCGTGGAGTATCCCGCCGAAATGGCTGTCCGCAGTGTCAGGCAAAATGGCTCGATCAAGTGGAAAGGCAAGCTGCTGTTCATCAGCGAGGCCTTGTCTGGCGAGAGGATTGGCCTGAAAGAGGTGGAGGATGATATTTGGGATGTGTTTCTGTGTGACCATCTCCTGGGGAGGCTGGAACGGGGTGAAAACCGCGTTCAAGCCTCAAATGTGTAAACCATGTCCCCGGTTTAAGATGTAAAGGATGTCTCCGGTCGTACACCCGCGAAGAGGCCGCCCCTGACACCGCACAATACTCACTGGCGCAACCGCTCCAATGCCTCAAGCACATAACCGACCCCCCGCTCCACCTCGCCCTGCCGACAGGCAATGCCCAACTGCCGCCACAACCCCGGCCGCAGTGGCCGTCGCGCCACACGCGGGTCCAGCTCGACCGCCTCGCCTTCCTGTGGCAGCAAGGTAGCCCCGTACCCCGCCGCCACCAGGCTCTTGATCGCATCGTTGAAGTTCAGCTCGATCCTCGCCTGCGGGTACAACCCCACCGCCGCAAACCACTCCGAAGTGACCCGCGACAACTGGGTGCCGCTGTCATTGAGGATCAACGCGCGTTGCGCCAGCCATGCCGGGGTGACCTTGGCCGGCGGACGCCAGTCGCTGGGCACGTAGGCCATGATCGGGTCGCGCCGCCACGGCGTGATCCGCACGCCTTTGCCTGCGACCTGGGGCAAGGCCACCAGGCCGATGTCCAGGCTGCCCTCGCGCAGCCGGGCCAGGGAAGCCTGTGATGTCAGCACCTGAACCTGCACGTCGATCCCCGGATGCTCAACCCGCAATACCTCCAGCGCACGCGGCAGCAAATGGGCGATGGCCCCCGTCGAAGCGCCCAGACGCACGCGCCCGGTCAAGCCTTCGACCTGACGCCGCACTTCCTCCAGGGCCATATCGGCATCGGCCAGCAGCCGCCTGGCACGGACCAGCAACGTCTCACCCAGCGTCGTCGGGCGTACCTGGCCACGCGTGCGGGTGAGCAGCGCGGCGCCGACCCGTGCCTCCAGCTCGGCGATGTGCAGGCTGATGGTCGGCGGTGCTAGGTTGAGCTGGCGGGCAGCTTCGGCAAAGGAGCCGAGGTCGGCGATGACGACCAGGGTACGCAAACGGTCGAGGCTGATTTCACGCATGGCCGAGATTCAGTTTTTATGAAGATCAGCATCATGATATTCAAATTTTCTTTCGTCCAGCAGCAAGCGAGCATAGGCCATCACTTCTTCACACGGACATCGACCATGGCTACACCTCTTGTCTTCATCGACGGCGACCAAGGCACCACCGGCTTGCAGATCCATGCACGCCTGCACGGCCGCGACGACCTGCGCCTGCTGACCCTGGCCGAGGCCGAACGCAAAGACCCGCAGCGCCGGGCTGAAGCGATCAACAGCGCCGACATCGCCCTGCTGTGCCTGCCCGACGCCGCCGCGATCGATGCAGTGGCGGCCATTCACAACCCCGCCGTGCGGGTGATCGACGCCAGCTCTGCGCACCGCACCAGCCCCGACTGGGTCTACGGCTTGCCCGAACTGGATGCCCATCAAGCCGAGCGCATCGCCCAGGCCACACGGGTGACCAACCCGGGTTGCTACCCGACCGGCGCCATCGCCCTGCTGCGCCCGCTGATCAGCGCCGGGCTGGTTCCCGCGGACTACCCCCTCAGCGTACACGCCATATCGGGCTACTCTGGGGGCGGCCGCGCGGCGGTCGAACGGCATGAGCAGCCTCGCCAAGGCAGCTTGCCGACCCTGCAACTGTATGGATTGGACCTGGCCCACAAGCATGTCCCGGAGATCCAGCAGCATGCCGGTCTCAGCGCGCGGCCGGTGTTCCTCCCAGGCTATGGCGACTATCGCCAGGGCATCGTCCTGAGCATCCCGTTGCAACTGCGCCTGCTGCCTGCCGGGGTGAACGCCGAGCACCTTCAGGCGTGCCTGGAGCAGCACTACCAGGGCGCCCGTCATGTGCAGGTAATGCCCCTGCACCAGCATGGGCCGGCAGCGGCGCTGGACCCGGAGGCGCTGAACGACAGCAACGACCTGCGCCTGGCGTTGTTTGCCAATGCCGAACACGGCCAGGTGGTACTCACGGCGGTGTTCGACAATCTCGGCAAGGGCGCCTCGGGTGCAGCCGTGCAAAACCTCGACCTGATGCTTGCCGGGTAAAACCGGGTAGACTGGTCAGCCCCGCGCCACGACCGGCGCGGGGTGTTTCTGCCCAGCCGGAGCTTAGCCTGCGATGTACATCCTCCGCCGCCTCGACAGCGTGCCGCCCGAATCCTTCCAGAACCAGATCCGCCAACTGGTGATAGACCATGTTGGCGAACTGAGCAGCGTCGCCATCAGCGCCGACAATGCACTGTACCCGCTGTATCAATACGGCGTTGGCCTGGAGGTCCACCAGTACCTGCAGGCCATGGATGGCACCCGCGGCCTGGCCGTCGAACTGCTGCTGGCACTGGATGCCGAGGCGCCCGACCAACTGCTCGGTTTTGCCCTGGCCTTGCCGGCGCAGGATAACCCTCAGGCCTGTGTCCTGGCGTTCATGGCCGTGGGCGCCAGCCATCGCCGCCAAGGCGTTGGCTGCGGTTTGCTGGGCGACGTGCAAAGCCGCTATGAGTGCGTCGAACTCAATGCCTTCGCGGCGCAGGTGCCGTGGTTCGAGGAGCGAGGCATGCAGGTGGTCGCAGCCAGGGGCCCGCAGGTGCTGATGAGCAGTACCGGCCAGGCCAGTGGTGCGCTGGTCGGCAGGCTCGATATCGCGCCGATCTACCAGACCGTCGAGGTGCGGCAGATCCACGCGTACCTGCTCAAGCAGCAGGGTGAAGAGGCGATGATCGAGGCAGAGCGCCTGCGCGATGAGCGCCTGGATCAGCTGGGGTTGCAGGCGCAAGCGTGCGTGCGGCAGCGGCGACTGGTGCATTAGGCAGGCTGGAGGGACCGAATTGGCTCGCGAAGCAGGGACTGCGGTGTCTGGCACCGGCTTCGCCGGTGTTCGCGGGGCAAGCCCGCTCCTACAGGATCCGGGGATGGCGACGTTTTGAGACATGTGCCACCCCTGCAGGATTTGGGGATGGCAACGTTTTTAGGCAGATGCTGTCCCTGCAGGATCTGGGATGGCGACGTTTTGAGGCATGTGCTGCCCCTGTAGGAGCGGGCTTGCCCCGCGAAGGGGCCAGTCCAGGCACACACTCACACCTGGGTCAGTGGTATCTCCCCTCCCACCCTTGTCCTCACGCCGCTTACCCACCGGTCATTGTCTTTCTGGCCAAACTCGGCCGACGCCTTATGCCCAAAGCGGCGGGCCAGATCAACTCGGTGTGGATCTACCCGCCCGCTGCGGATCGAGCCACTGCACTGGCGGCGGCAGACCCCGCGATAGCTATCGTCTGACGGCAAATATCCTGTCCGATCAGCCAGATTATGACTTACCTGTCCATACGTGTTGTTACATTGAATGACTGGTCAATAATAATGGCGCTATGGCATCATCGAAAATAAAACGATTAACGAAGGGTGAGGACCAACCACACTTTTTGCAGCGCCTCGAGAGCCTGGCCACCCCACGGTGACCCGGCTTCGCCGACCATGCTCTTGACGCCTGCACGCCACCGTCAAGGAGCATTCCAATGCAGTTCCGGAATATGAAGATCGGCAATCGGGCAGCCAGCGTGTTCGCGCTACTGGGTGTCATGGTTTTGGCCATGGGCCTGGTATCGCTGTACGAAACCCGTCAGATGGACAGTGCCACCGACGAGATCCGGGTAACCTGGATGCCCGCCGTTGTCGCACTCAACGACATCAGCAGCAACCTCGGCCGCGCCCGCGCGGTAACCCTGCGCGCCGCACTGGATGAGGATGCCAGTGACCGCCAACGCACCGTGGCCATGCTCGACGGCATCAACCAGCGGTTGCACACCAGCATCAAGGAATACCAGGACACGATCATCGCCGCCGATGACCGCGCGCTGTTCAACGCCTTCACGACTGCATACCAGCACTACAGCGAGGTGCAGAAGCAGGTGCTGGCAAGCCTCGCGATGGGTAATACCAGCCAGGCCCGGGCGCAGATCAGCGGCGCGCTGACCCAGGCCGCAGACGCCATGATGCAAGCCATGGCCGCACTGATCAGCTACAACGGCAATGGCGCCGAAAGCGCCTCGCAACGTAGCAGCGACGTGGCCGATGAAGCGTTCTCGGTCATTGTCGGGTCACTGCTGGTGATCATTCTTGCCTTGGTCGCCATCGCCACCTTGCTGACCCGCAGCATCGTCGTCCCGCTGGCAGAAGCCGTGGCCGTCGCAGAACGGGTGGCCACTGGCGATCTGACCCGTCAGATTCAAGTGCGCGGCCGTGACGAACCAGCCCTGCTGCTGGGTGCGCTGAGCCGCATGCAGGACAGCCTGCGCGACACCCTGCGCCAGATTGCCGCCTCTTCCGACCAGTTGGCGTCGGCCTCCGAAGAGCTGCACACCGTGACCGAAGACACCAGCCGCGGCCTGCACCAACAGAGCGCCGAAATCGACCAGGCTGCCACGGCAGTCAACCAGATGACCGCTGCCGTCGAAGAGGTGGCGAACAACGCGGTGAGCACCGCCGATGCCTCCAGGGGAGCCGATCAGACCACCCGTGACGGCCGCGACCAGGTCAACCAGGCCTTGGCCTCGATCCAGCACCTGGTCGACGATGTCAGCGGTACGTCCGCCGAGATCGAGCAACTGGCCAGCAACGCCAGCGACATCAGCCGTGTGCTCGATGTAATCGGTTCGATTGCCGGGCAGACCAACCTGCTCGCGCTCAATGCTGCGATCGAGGCTGCACGGGCCGGTGAAGCAGGCCGCGGCTTTGCCGTGGTTGCCGATGAGGTGCGCGCCCTCGCCCACCGCACGCAACAGTCCACGGCAGAAATCGAGCAGATGATTGCCGGTATCCAGATCGGTACCGAACGCGCAGTCAGTGCCATGCACAGCAGCCGCGGGCGCGCCAATGGCACCCTGGAAGTAGCGCAAGGGGCGGGTCAGGCGTTGGAAGTGATTGCCGAGGCGATTGCCTCGATCAACCAACGCAACCTGGTCATCGCCAGTGCCTCCGAGCAGCAGGCGCAGGTGGCGCGCGAGGTGGATCGCAACCTGGTGAACATCCGCGACCTGGCCATGCAGACTTCGGCTGGGGCCAACCAGACCAGCGCGGCGGCGCAGGATCTGTCGCGGCTGGCGGTAGACCTCAATGGGATGGTCGCGCAGTTCAAGGTTTGATCGTGCCCTGAAATAGCGAGGGCCGCCTTGCGGCCCTTCGCGGGCCCGCGAAGGGCTGCAAGGCAGCCCCACTACGCCGAGTCAGTCGTTAACGCCAACCGCCCGCCCCGCCTTCTCGGTCTTGCCCCGAGTCGCCAGGCAGTAATACAGCGGGCAGGTCACCAGCAGCCCGAACAACCACGACAGGTCCGCCCCTTCCACCAGGTTCGAATACGGCCCGACATACAATGCGGTGTTGGCAAACGGCAGTTGCACGAGGATCCCGCACGCATAGGCAATGATCGCGTGATGGTTGAAGCGCCCATAGATACCGCCGTCGGCGCGGAAGATCGAGGCGATGTCATACACGCCTTTCTTGATCAGGTAGAAGTCGATCAGGTTGATCGATGCCCACGGCACCAGCACCAGCAGCAGCGCCAGGATCAGGCCGATGAACTGGCCGATGAAGTCAGCCGACGCATTCAAGGCCACCAGCCCACAGCCCGCCAGGATCACCGCAGCAAGGATCACCCGCACCTTGATACTCGGCGTCCACTGGGCGAAGAAGGTCTGGATCGCGGTAACGATCGACAGCACCGCGCCGTACAGGTTGAGCGCGTTGTGGCTGATGATGTTGAGCAGGAACAACACCATCAGGATCGGCCCCAACCAACCTGTAGCCTGCTCGACTGCAACCATGGCATCGGTGCCTTCCGGCACGCAGAGCACGGCGATGGCGCCAAAGCTGAAGCACAGGATGGTGCCCAGGGTCGCGCCAAAATAGGTGGCCCAGAACGGCTTGGCGATGCCCACCTCACGCGGCAGGTAGCGCGAGTAGTCGGAGGTGTAGGGCGAGAAGCTGATCTGCCAGATGGTCCCCAGCGACACCGTGGCGATGAAGCCCGAGAGGTTGAAGCTGCCACGGCTATAGAAGTCGGCCGGCAGGTCCTGGACGAACATCATGATGAAGCCGGCGAGCAAGGCCGTGCCCATCACCCAGGTACCGATGCGGTTCAGGGCGTGGATGAAGCGGTAGCCGATCACCCCAATCGCCGTCGCGCTCAATGCGCCGATAACGATCGCGCTGGGCATCGGCACGCTCGGCACGATGCCATGGATCGACTTGCCCGCCAGGACGATGTTGGAAATAAAGAAGCCGACATAGATCAGCGCGGTGAAGAACACGATCAGCAAGGCGCCGTAGCGGCCAAACTGACCACGGCTCTGGACCATCTGCGGGATGCCCAGTTGCGGGCCCTGCGCAGACGCCAGGGCGATGACTACGCCGCCCAGCAAATGGCCGATGACAATCGCCAGCAGCCCCCACACCAGGTTCAGGTGAAACACCTGGATGACCATGGCACCGGTGACGATTGGCAGTGGCGCGATATTGGTGCTGAACCAGAGAGTGAACAGGTCGCGCGCCTTCCCATGGCGCTCGGCAGGTGGAACGTAATCGACCGTGTGATTTTCGACAAACTGGTGTTGCGAAGACGACTGGGACATAGGTTTTCAGCTCGAAAGGGTCGTTTTTTATCGTTGTAGGAAACCGCTCTGGGCGGCCTCTCAGCTGCGGACCATATTATGGTATTCCAAACTTTTGACAACACTGCTCCGCTTGAAAAATCAGTAACTGATCCGGTTCAGCAACTCCATCAATCTTCGCGCTTTAACAGCAAGGCCACGGATTCTGTGGGCTTGCGCCATTCATCGTGATTTTTTGCAGCAGCAAAATTCCGCTTGCAAATCGAGTATTACGGTATACCATCAGACACATCAACGATAAAAAGCGGATCACCGCTGCCCCATCCGAGGAACACGTCATGATCGACGCAACCGTCTACAAGAACGTCCTGGGCTCCTTCCCTTCCGGCGTTACCGTCATCACCACCCTGGACGATGACGGCCAGATCGTGGGCTTGACCGCCAGCGCCTTCTCCTCGCTGTCGATGGACCCGCCGCTGGTGCTGTTCTGCCCCAACTACAGCTCCGACTCCTACCCTGTGCTGATCGCGAAAAAGCGCTTCGCCATTCACCTGCTCTCCGGTGACCAGCAAGCTGAAGCCTATGCCTTCGCGAAAAAAGGCAAGGACAAGGCCGCCGGCATCGAGTGGACCCTGAGCGCGCTGGGCAACCCGCTGCTGGCCAACGCCACGGCCATCATCGAATGCGAACTGTGGCGCGAGTACGAAGGTGGCGATCACGCCATCATGGTCGGCAAGGTGCAGAACCTGATCGTCCCCGAGCAAGCGCCACTGCCGATGATCTACTGCCGCGGCAAGATGGCCAGCCTGCCCGCCTTCGCCTGAAGCTACCTATTCTGTTGACGGGTACCGGGCGTGCCCGTCGAGATTCCTGACGTCGGCCCCGGCCGGCGTGACCTTCAAGTTTCGAGGAAAGCCCCATGAAATTTTCGTTGTTCGTGCACATGGAACGTTGGGATGATCAGGTCAGCCACCGCCAGCTGTTCGAAGACCTCACCGAACTGACCCTGATGGCCGAAGACGGCGGTTTCAGCACCGTGTGGATCGGCGAACACCACGCCATGGAATACACCATCTCGCCGAGCCCGATGCCGCTGCTGGCCTACCTTGCCGCGCGCACCGAGAAAATCCGCCTGGGTGCTGGCACCATCATTGCGCCGTTCTGGAATCCGATCCGGGTTGCCGGCGAATGCGCCTTGCTCGACGTGATCAGCAACGGTCGCATGGAAGTCGGCCTGGCCCGCGGCGCCTACCAGTTCGAGTTCGACCGCATGGCCAACGGCATGCCCGCCACCGACGGCGGCAAGGCCCTGCGCGAGATGGTCCCGGCGGTGCGCGAGCTGTGGAAAGGTGACTATGCCTTTGAAGGTGAGGTGTACAAGTTCCCGTTGTCCACCAGCGTGCCCAAGCCGGTCCAGAATGGCATGCCGCCCATGTGGATTGCTGCCCGCGACCCTGACTCGCACAACTTTGCGGTGAAGAACGGCTGCAACGTGATGGTCACGCCGTTGATGAAGGGCGACGAGGAAGTGCTGGACCTGAAAAACAAGTTCCAGGCCGCTCTCGACAACAATCCAGACGTGCCGCGCCCGCAACTGATGGTGCTGCGCCATACCCACGTGCACAGTGCCGACGAGCCGGAAGGCTGGAAGATCGGTGCCCAGGCCATTTCGCGCTTCTACCGCACCTTTGATGCGTGGTTTGGCAACAAGCAGACGCCGGTCAATGGCTTTCTCGAGCCGAGTCCAGAATCGAAGTTTGCTGAAGTGCCGGCGTTTGCGCTGGATAACATCCGCAAGAACACCATGATCGGCACGCCAGAAGAGATCATTGCGCGCATCAAGTACTACCAGGAGCTGGGTGTCGACGAGTTCAGTTTCTGGTGTGACAACAGCTTGCCGCATGCCGAGAAGAAGAAGTCGCTTGAGCTGTTCATCAAGGAAGTGGTGCCGGCGTTCAACTGAATTCCCTTTGCCTGATTGATTGCGGGAACAGCCCGCTCCCGCCTGTGCGGGAGCGGGCATTTTTTTGGTTGTTCGCGGATTGTTCGGGGAGATGATCTGCTGGTTTGGTTTGGTTTGGTTTGGCTTGGCTTGGCTTGGCTTGGCTTGGCTTACTGGCTTAGGAATTGTGGGCTTATCCATTTGATGTGGTGGCTTTTCGGGCCCCTTCCGCCCTTACGGCGGGTCACTTTTTTTCTTGGAAAAAAGTAACCAAAAACCGCTTGCTCCTGCATCCGGCCCTCCGCTGCGCTACGGGTTCCCTCGCTCCGGTCTTGCTCCGGGAGGACCGCGCTGTACGGCCCATCCTGGGCCTCAGCGCTTTCCGGCCATCCATGGCCTCCACCTCCCTGCGCAAGACCTCCACTCGGCCTCCTGACGTCGCGAAGTTACGGGTGGCGTCTGGGCTGGCGTTGTCTTCGATAGTGGCAGGTGTGGTGGATATTCGGGCCTCTTCGCGGGACAAGCCCGCTCCTACAGGGTTGGCGCAGATTTTGAATTCGGCGCAGTACCTGTAGGAGCGGGCTTGCCCCGCGAAGAGGCCGGCACTGCCAATGCAAATCGCAGGGCGCAGCCCTGCCAGCCACCCCACAAATCCGCTGGTAAATAAACAAAGCGAGAGCGCAGCGATTCGCCTGCCGTTGCCCTGGCTGTTGATCTTGATCTTGATCTGGCTCTTGATCTACCAGCGACTTCAAGAGGCCGAGCGCAGGTCTTGCGTAGGGAGGTGGAGGCCATGGATGGCCGGAAAGCGCTGAGGCCCAGGACCACATCAAATGGATAAGCCCCCAACCCACAAGCCACAAAACCACAGAACCGCCAATCCTCCGACAGCAAGTAAACCCGCGACCAGCCCCCCCCCCAACAAATCACCTTTCGTCCCCCCAGCCGATAAATTTCAAGCGGCCTCTTGCACAACAAATATTATGGTATACCATCAGACAACAAGATCAGATAACCCTCCACAGGAGCCGCTCATGAGTTTCGAAATCCGCAAGATCGTCACCTACTCCGAAGAGACCCGCATCGAAGGCGGCAAGGCCACCGACAAGCCGGTGACCATGGTCGGCCTGGCCGTGGTGATCAAGAACCCATGGGCCGGCCGCGGTTTCGTAGATGACCTCAAGCCAGAAATCCGCGCCAACTGCTCCGAGCTCGGCGCACTGATGGTCGAGCGCCTGATCGCCGCCATCGGCGGTGCCGACAAGATCGAAGCCTATGGCAAAGCCGCCGTGGTCGGCGCCGACGGTGAGATCGAACACGCCTCGGCCGTGATCCACACCCTGCGCTTCGGCAACCACTACCGCGAAGCCGTCCAGGCCAAGAGCTACCTGAGCTTCACCAACAAGCGCGGCGGCCCCGGCACCTCGATCCAGATCCCGATGATGCAGAAGGACGACGAAGGCCTGCGCTCGCACTACATCACCCTCGAGATGCAGATCGAAGACGCACCACGCGCCGACGAGATCGTCGTGGTCCTCGGCGCGGCCGACGGCGGCCGCCTGCACCCGCGTATCGGCAACCGCTACATCGATCTCGAAGAACTGGCAGCCGAAAAAGCTCAATAACAATTAATACATGGGCCTGGGCGTGCCATTGCCATGTGCACGCCCGACGCTCAAGGAGCGCCCTTCATGATTCAGCCTGTTGCTGAACGCACACCCGCCGGCACCAGCTACCTGGTGACCGGCCAAGGCCAGCCGGTAGTGCTGATCCACGGCGTTGGCCTGAACAAGGAAATGTGGGGCGGGCAGACCGTCGGCCTGGCCAACGACTACCGCGTCATCGCCTACGACATGCTTGGCCATGGCCAGAGCCACCTGCCTGCCGCCAACACCCCGCTGGAAGGCTACGCCGACCAGTTGGCCGAGCTGCTCGACCACCTGCAGATTCCCCAGGCAACCGTGATCGGTTTCTCCATGGGTGGCCTGGTCGCACGCGCCTTCGCCCTCAATCACCCGCAACGGCTGAGTGCACTGGTGGTACTCAACAGCGTGTTCAACCGCAGCCCGGAACAGAGCGCCGGGGTTATCGCCCGCGCCGCCCAGGCCGCCGAGCAGGGCCCGGACGCCAACGTCGATGCCGCCCTCGACCGCTGGTTCAGCCGCGAATACAAAGCCGCCAACCCCGCTCAAGTCGCTGCCATTCGCCAGATCCTGGCCAGCAACGATCCGCAGGGCTATCACACCACCTATTCGTTGTTCGCCACCCAGGACATGTATCGCGAAGGCGACCTGGGCAGCATCCAGGTGCCGACGCTGATCGCCACCGGTGAACTCGACCAGGGCTCGACCCCGGCCATGACCCGCCAGCTCGCCGCACGCATTCCCGGCGCGCAGAGTGTGGTCCTCGCCGAACAACGGCATATGATGCCGGTGGAAGCGCCTCGCGAAGTCAACAAGATGCTGCTGGACTTCCTCAGCCACGCCCGCACCCTCACCGAATCCGCCAAGGGGATAGTTGCATGACCCTCGCTCGTTTCCAGATGTGCATCGACGGCCAGTGGCTGGATGCGCAAAGTGGCAAGACTTTCGACAGCCTCGACCCGGCCACCGCCCAGGTCTGGGCGCAACTGCCCGATGCCGATGAAGCCGACGTCGAGTTGGCCGTGCAGTCGGCTCAACGTGCGTTCGACGGCAAGGCCTGGCGCGGGCTCACCGCCACGGCGCGGGGCAAGCTGTTGCGTCGCCTCGGTGACCTGATCGCCGAAAACAAGGAACACCTGGCCCAGCTGGAAAGCCGCGACAACGGCAAGCTGATCCGCGAGACCCGCGGCCAGGTCGGCTACCTGCCAGAGTTTTTCCACTACACCGCAGGCCTGGCCGACAAGCTCGAAGGCGGCACCCTGCCCCTGGACAAGCCAGACCTGTTTGCCTACACCGTGCATGAGCCGATGGGCGTAGTGGCCGGGATCATCCCCTGGAACAGCCCGCTGTACCTGACCGCGATCAAACTGGCGCCGGCACTCGCCGCAGGCAACACCATCGTTCTCAAGCCTTCCGAGCACGCCTCGGCGACCATCCTCGAGCTGGCCCGCCTGGCCCTTGAAGCCGGCTTCCCGCCGGGCGTGGTCAACGTCGTCACCGGCTACGGCCCGAGCACCGGCGCGGCGCTCACCCGCCATCCGCTGATCCGCAAGATCGCCTTCACCGGCGGCGCCGCCACCGCCCGTCACGTGGTCCGCAGCAGCGCCGAAAACTTCGCCAAGCTGTCGCTGGAGCTGGGCGGCAAGTCGCCGAACATCATCTTCGCCGACGCCGACCTGGACAGCGCCATCAACGGCGCCGTGGCCGGCATCTATGCCGCCTCCGGGCAAAGCTGCGTAGCCGGCTCGCGCCTGCTGGTGCAGGACGAGATCTTCGACGAATTCGTCGAGCGCCTGATCGAACGGGCCAAACGCATCCGCATCGGCAACCCGCAGGACGAGCAGAGCGAAATGGGCCCGATGGCCACCGCCCAGCAACTGGCTGTGGTCGAAGGCCTGGTAGCTGCGGCCAATGCCGAAGGCGCCAAACTGCGCATGGGCGGCAAGCGTGCCAAGGTCGAGGGTGACGGCTGGTTCTATGAGCCGACCTTGTTCGAGTGCGACAGCAACTCGATGAAGATCATGCAGGAAGAAGTGTTCGGCCCCGTTGCAGCAGTGATCCGCTTCAAGACCGAAGAAGACGCCCTGGCCATCGCCAACGACTCGCAGTTCGGCCTCGCCGCTGGCATCTGGACCCGCGACCTGGGCCGTGCCCACCGCCTGGCGCGGGACGTGCGCTCCGGGATCATCTGGGTCAATACTTACCGCGCAGTTTCGGCCATGGCGCCGATCGGCGGCTTCAAGAACAGCGGCTATGGCCGCGAGAGCGGCATCGATTCGGTGCTCGCCTATACCGAGCTGAAGACCGTGTGGATCAACCTGTCCACCGCGCCGATGCCCGACCCCTTCGTGATGCGCTAAGAGGTACTGCCAAGATGATCGAACCTGGCATCTACAAAGACGTGATGGGCTCGTTCCCGTCCGGCGTCACGGTGGTGACCACCCTTGACCCCGACGGCGGCATCGTCGGTATCACCGCCAGCGCCTTCAGCGCGCTGTCGATCGAGCCGGCACTGGTGCTGTTCTGCCCTAACTACGCTTCGGACACCTACCCGATCCTGCGTGACAGCAAGCAGTTCGCGATTCATTTGCTGTCGGCCGACCAGACTGCCGAAGCCTATGCCTTTGCCGGCAAGGGCAAGGACAAGGCCAAGGGCATCGACTGGCACCTGAGCGAGCTGGGCAACCCGCTGCTGCCCAAGGCCACGGCGATCATCGAGTGCGAGCTGTGGCGCGAATACGACGGCGGTGACCACGCGATCATCGTTGGCGCGGTGAAGAACCTGGTGCTGCCGGCCGAGCCGGTGACACCGATGCTCTATCACAAAGGCAAGCTCGGCGCCCTGCCGCCGTTGGGCTGAGCGTCCCGGGACCTGACGGATACCTTGCAGGAGCGGGCTTGCCCCGCGAAGAGGCCAGCCCGGTGAACGCGGGTGTCTGGCACGGGCTCCGCCCGTGTTCGCGGGACAAGCCCGCTCCTACAGGGGCAGCGCCAGCCCGCGCAATCACTAGCCCCACCTTTTTTAGGGGCCGCGGCGAACCTCACCCTTGTTCGCGGCCCCTGTTTTAATTCCGGAGTACCGGCACATGAGCAACGAGAAATACCAGAAAGGCCTCGAGATCCGCACCCAGGTGCTCGGCGAGGACTACGTCAACCGTTCGATCCAGAACGCCGACGAGTTCACAAAACCGCTCCAGGAGCTGGTTACCGAGTACTGCTGGGGGCACGTCTGGGGCCGCGATGGCTTATCGCTCAAAGAGCGCAGCATGATAAACTTGGCCATGATTTCCGCGCTCAACCGGCCCCACGAACTCAAGCTGCACATTCGCGGCGCATTGCGTAATGGCCTGAGCCGTGAACAGATTCGCGAGATCCTGCTCCAGGTCGGCATTTATTGCGGCGTACCCGCGGCGGTGGACAGCTTTCGCCTGGCCCGCGAAGCGTTCGCCGAAGCCGATGCGGAGTCAACCCGTTAACCGCAGGCTGTTCGACCCACTGCAAGGAGCGTCCCGGGTTCGTGGCGCTCCGGCGATGTTGGCGCAAACAGCCTCATAAAGAGCGCACCTGATGAAACGCCAGCCACTCGACGACAGCTTCAAGGTCAACCGCAACCCCGTAACCCTGCGCGAAATCGTGCTCGACAAACTGCGCAGCGCGATCATGAACTTCCACCTGCTGCCGGGCGATCGCCTGGTCGAGCGTGATCTGTGCGACCGTCTCGGGGTCAGCCGGACCTCGGTCCGCGAAGCCCTGCGCCATCTGGAATCCGAAGGTCTGGTCGAGTTCGCCGATGCCAAGGGGCCGCGCGTGGCGATCATCACCCTGGAAGATGCCCGCGACATCTATGAGCTGCGTTGCGTGCTCGAAGGCCTGATCGTCCAGCTGTTTACCCTCAATGCCAAGGCCAAGGACATCCGCGCCCTGGAGCGCGCCCTCGAGGTCAACCGCGAGGCGCTCGAAGAAGGTGAGCTGCAGCAGGTGATCGACTCGGTGCAAGGCTTCTACGATGTGCTCCTGGAAGGCTCCGGCAACCATGTCGCCGCCACCCAGCTGCGCCAACTGCAGGCGCGCATCAGCTACCTGCGGGCCACCTCGGTGTCGCAAGAGAACCGTCGCGGCGCCAGCAACAAGGAAATGGAAAAAATCGTTGCGGCGATCAAGAGCGGTGATCCGCAGGCCGCCCACCAGGCCTCGGTCGACCATGTACGTGCCGCCGCCAACGTCGCCCTGGAATACCTGCGCCAGAAGCAGAATGACAACACCAAGGTGCGCGACATCGTCGAGCCCCTGGCCCTGAAGGAACCTCGCATAGGCCGCTGACCATGCCCAACGCCCCGCGCTACTGCCCGCACTGCACCACAGAGCTTGCCCGGGGCGTTCCCACCGGCGATACCCACGAACGCCTGCATTGCACGGGCTGTGGCTACATCCACTACATCAATCCGAAGATCATCGCCGGCTGCATCATCGAGCGCGAGGGCAAGTACCTGCTGTGCCAACGCGCCATTCCCCCGCGCCCCGGCACCTGGACCCTCCCCGCTGGCTTCATGGAGGCGGGCGAGACCACCGAGCAGGCGGCCCTGCGCGAAGTCTGGGAAGAAACCGGCGTGCACGCCGAAGTGGTCTCGCCCTATTCGATCTTCAGCGTGGCGAAGATCAGCGAGGTGTACATCATCTTCCGCGCCATCGCCACCGAAGAGACCGGCCAGTTCGGGCCGGAGACCCTTGCCTACAAGTTCTTCGAGCCCGAGGACATTCCCTGGGATGAGATCTACTACCCGGCGATCCGGCAGATCCTCGAGCGTTATATCCTCGAGCGCCAAGCCGGGGTCTACGGGATCTACATGGGCAATGACGACACCGGCAAGGTGCACTTCATTCGCTAGGCTGGCTCGCCTGGCACCCCATTTTGAGCAACTCGGTTGTGGCGACTGCATTCGAGGATTATTCTTGGGAGGTATGTTCCCCCGTCTCAATATGTGAGCGCCGAATATGAAAATCGATGACATGGACGCCTTCGTGGCGGTCATCCGTTGCCAGTCGACCAACCTTGCCGCCGAAGCCCTGCAGCTGACCCAGCCGGCCATCACGCGGCGCCTGCAGAACTTCGAGGAAGACCTGGGCGCCACCCTCCTCGACCGCAACACCAAACCGCTCAAGCCGACCCCGATGGGTCTGCGCGTGTATGACCAGTGCAAGGCGATCCTGCGCGAAATCGATGCCCTGCGCGAGCTGGTCGCCAACGATGGCGCGCCATCCGGCACCCTGCGCCTGGGCGTGCCGCAAACCCTCGGCGATGTGGTACTGCTGGATGCCCTGGCGCAGATCCGGGATACCTATCCCGACCTGCGCACCCAGGTCACCAGCGGCTGGGGCAGCAGCCTGATCGCGCGGATGGAGAACGGTGAGCTGGACGCTGCGGCGGCGCTGTTCCCACCGGGCAAGATCTTCCCCGAAGGGATTGCCAACCAGTCGATCGGACGCATGGCTCTGCGCGTAGTCGCGGCCAAGGGCAGCGCCAGCAAGCGCAGCTACAAACTCAAGGACTGCTACACCCGCGGCTGGGTCCTCAACCCCGACGGCTGCGGCTTTCGCGCAGGCTTGCAGCGCGCCCTGAGTGAGCAAGGGCTGTCGTTGTCGATCAACCTGGAGACCTTTGGCACCGACCTGCAGTTGGGCCTGGTTGCCAGCGGCCAGGGCCTGGGGCTGGTGCCTGAGCCATTGCTGCTGGCCAGCCGGCACCGGGATCAGCTGGACGTGGTCAACGTCAGTGACTTCAAGCCGCAGGTAGACCTGTGGCTGTTCCATCCGCGTTACCTGGGTAACCTGCAGGAGCCGGTGGAGCTGTTCGGCGAGATCGCCGGGGCGCGTTTGCGCGGCTGACATCGCTGGGGGCGCGAAGCGGCCCCCCTGCCGCCAACATCAAATAAACAAAATGCATAACAACAAGATCACTAAATACCACAAACAAATAATTAGCATATAACCAAAAAGACTTTTACAGCCTTCATCAAGACGAATACGGTTCTAACAAATCTACCGTGTTCCAGGGATGAATGCCCATGAGTCACCCCCCATCCGATCGCGCCCTGGCCGAGCTGACCCAAGCCCTGGCCGCCAACGCCGAACGCTACGACCGCAGCGGTCAGTTTCCCCACGACAACTTCAGCCTGCTGCACCAATACGGCCTGCTCGGACTGACCGTGCCGCAAGCCCTGGGTGGCGGCGGCGCCGACCTCGCGACCGCACGCCGGGTAATCGCCGCCGTCGGCAAGGGCGACCCGTCTACCGCGTTGATTTTGGTCATGCAGTACCTGCAGCACTTCCGCCTGCAGGAACAAGGCCGCTGGCCGGAACAGCTGCGCCTGCGGGTAGCGCGCGACGCGGTCGACAACGGCGCACTGATCAATGCCTTCCGGGTCGAGCCAGAACTCGGCACCCCGGCCCGCGGCGGCCTGCCGGCGACCCTGGCACGCCGCACCGGCGAGGGCTGGCGGTTGTCCGGACGCAAGATTTACTCCACCGGCAGCCACGGCCTGAGCTGGTACCTGGTATGGGCGCGCAGTGATGACAGCGACCCGCTGGTCGGCGGCTTCCTGGTGCACAAGGACACCCCGGGCATCACCATCGTCGATGACTGGGACCACCTCGGCATGCGCGCCACCTGCAGCCATGAAGTGCGCTTCGACGACGTGCTGATCCCGCTGGACCACGCGGTCAGCGTCAGCCCGGCCAGCGCGCCGCGCCCAGAGCTCGACGGCGAAGGCCTGCTGTGGATGTCGGTACTGCTGCCGGCGCTGTACGACGGCGTGGCCCAGGCCGCACGTGACTGGCTGGTGCAGTTTCTCAACAGCCGTACACCGAGCAACCTCGGCGCGCCGCTGGCCAGCCTGCCGCGCTTCCAGGACGTGGTCGGGCGCATCGACACCCTGCTGTTCGCCAACCGCAGCCTGCTCGATTCGGCGGTGGCCGGGCTGGTCGACGCAGCCCACGCCGGGCAACTCAAGCACCTGGTCAGCAGCAACGCCATCAAGGCCGTCGAGCTGGCCATCGAGGCCGCCGGCAACCCCGGCCTGTCGCGCCACAACCCGCTTGAACGGCATTACCGCGACGTGCTGTGCAGCCGTATCCATACCCCACAGGACGACGTGGTGCTCGGCCAGGTCGGCCGCGCCGCGCTCGCAGAGGTGCACCCATGAGCCATTCCATCATCGCCAGCCAGCTCGACCCACAGGTTAACCAGCTACTGCGCGAGCAGCTGGCCGACCATGAGGTGATCGACATCGCACCTGATCAGCTCACCCTCGAGGTGCCCGCCGATGTGTTCATCGTGCGTCCGATCAACGTGCGCGGTAACCGCGTCGACACCCCGCCGCCAGGCTGGCCGTGGTCGCTGCGCTGGGTCCAGTTGGTGTCGTCAGGCATCGACTTCTACCCCGACTGGGTGTTCCAGGGGCCGCCGGTAACCAGCGGCAAGGGCGCCAATGCCGAACAGGTGGCCGAGTTTGCCCTGGCCCTGGTATTCGCCGCCGCCAAGCAACTGCCAGGGCTGTGGGTGAAGGACGCCGACTGGCGCCTGACGCCGCTGGCGCAAGTGCGGGGGCGCACGCTGGGCATCCTCGGTTTCGGCAGCATCGGCCAAAGCCTGGCACGCAAGGCCAACGCGCTGGGCATGCACGTGCTGGCCCTGAGCCGGCCGGGCCAGCCAATTGCCGAGGTGCCCGGGGTGCAGCGCGCCGAAGACCTGCAGCAACTGTTCGCCGGCTCCGACCACCTGGTCATTGCCGCGCCGCTGACCGCCGCCACCCGCGGCCTGGTCGATCGCAAGGTACTCGCCAGCGCCCGCCCCGGCCTGCACCTGATCAACATCGCCCGCGGTGGCCTGCTCGACCAGCAGGCCCTGCTCGAAGCGCTCGACAGCGGCCTGATCGGCCGCGCCAGCCTCGACGTCACCGAGCCGGAACCGCTGCCCGCCGGCCACCCGCTGTATCACCACCCGCGGGTATTCCTCTCGCCGCACACCTCGGCGATCTCCGAGGACGGCTACCCGGTGTTCCTCGAGCGCTTCCTGGAAAACTTCAGCCGGTACCGCGAACAACAACCCTTGCACAACCTGGTCGACGCCCAGCGCGGCTACTGACCCTGCCCCCTTTCTCGGAGATTGCCATGAGTTCACTTTCTGTCGTCAGCCACGCCACCCAGTCCGTACGCCAACGGGTCAGCCCTGAAGAGTGGGAAGTGCGGGTCAAGCTCGCCGCCGCCTATCGGCTGGCCGCACTGTTCCGCTGGACCGACCATATCTACACGCACTTCTCGGCGCGGGTGCCGGGCCCGGAAGAGCACTTTTTGATCAATGCCTTCGGCCTGCTGTTCGACGAGATCACCGCCTCCAACCTGGTCAAGGTGGATGTCGACGGGACCATCATCGACGACCCGCTGGGCCTGGGCATCAACCAGGCCGGCTATGTCATCCACAGCGCGATTCACCGTGCCCGCCACGACCTCAAAGCGGTGCTGCATACCCACACCCGCGACGGCGCGGCGGTGTCGGCGCAACGCGACGGCCTGTTGCCGCTCTCGCAGCACGCCTTGGCCTATTACAGCCGCGTGGCGTACCACAACTACGAGGGCGTGGCGCTCGACCTCGACGAGCAGGAGCGGCTGGTGGCCAACCTGGGCGAGAGCAATATCCTGATCCTGCGCAACCATGGCCTGCTTACGGGTGGGGTCAGTGTCGAGCATGCGTTCCGCGAGCTGCACGGGCTGGAACGCGCCTGCAATATCCAGGTGGCGGCGCAGGCCGGCGGCAATGCCGAACTGCTGCATGCGTCGCCGGCGGCAATTGCCAAGGTGCATGAACAGTCCAAGCGGTTTTCCGACGGGCTGGGGGAAGGCATCCAGCGGCATTGGGATGCGCTGATTCGTCAGCTGGACCGTGAGGGGCGTGATTACCAGGAGTGATTTTTGTCGTCAGAGCCGGCCTCTTCGCGGGGCAAGCCCGCTCCTACAGGGTTTTCGTAACAGCATCAATCCTGTAGGAGCGGGCTTGCCCCGCGAAGAGGCCGGCCCAACCAGCACAACGCCTGCTTGGTAACCCGCCCCGGACTTGAAGGAACAACCCCATGACCCCACACCGCCTCGCCAAAGGCGTCCTGGCCGCATGCGCCCTGACGCTCGGCCTTGCCGCCTGCTCACCGTCCAGTGACGACGCCACCGCCAAGACCCTGAACATCGCCTTCTGGGGCGACAACACCACCCTGGTCAGCGTCGACCCGTTCCAGGTCTACTGGCTCGAACACCGCGTACTGCTGCGCAACGTCGCCGAATCGCTGACCGACCAAGACCCTGCCAGCGGCAAGATCATCCCCTGGCTGGCGAAAAGCTGGGAGATCAGCGACGACGCCCTCAGCTACACCTTCCACCTGCGCAACGACGTCACCTTCAGCAACGGTGAACGCTTCGACGCCAAGGCCGTCAAGGCTGCCTTCGACAGCAACAACGCCTTCGCCAAGCAGTTGCCTGCCACCTTCGGCGCCACCTACCTGGCCGGCTACGACCACGCCGAAGTGGTCGATGACTTCACCGTGCGCCTGGTGCTGTCGCGCCCCAACGCAGGCTTCCTGCAAGCGACCTCCACCACCAACCTGGCAATTCTCGCCCCAGCCTCCTACCAGCTCACCGCCCAGGAGCGCTCGCTGGGCAAGATCATCGGCACCGGGCCATTCGTGCTCGAACACTACACCCCGGAAGTCGGCGCTCGCCTGGTCAAACGCGCAGACTACGCCTGGGCCTCGGCCAACGTGAAAAACCAGGGCGCCGCCCACCTGGATGCGGTCGAGATCAGCTACATCGCCGAAGAAAGCGTGCGCAACGGCCTGTTCCTGCAGGGCAAGGCCGACGTGCTGTGGCCGCGCAACCCGTTCTCCGAAGTCGACCTGAAACTGTTCCAGTCCAAGGGCGCCACCATCCAGAGCCGTTCGCTGCCAGGCCCGGCCCTCAACCTCTACCCCAACACCCGCGGCGAGCGCCTGCTGGCCGATCGTCAGGTGCGCCTGGCGCTGCAGAAGGCCATCGACCGCACCAGCTACGCCCACACCGTGTACAACGCCGAATTTCCGGTGGTCAGTGGCGTGTACGACGTCACCACGCCGTACTTCAAGGCCCAGGCCGACAAGCTTGCCTACGACCCGCAGGGCGCCGAACGCTTGCTCGACGCCGCGGGCTGGAGCAAGGGCGACGACGGCTACCGGCACAAGGACGGCAAGCGCCTGACCCTGAGCTACAACCTCACCCCGGCGGAAAGTGCCGGCGACGTGCTGGTCCAGGATCAACTGCGCAAGGTCGGCATCGACCTCAAGCTGAACGTGCTGACCCGCGCCGAGTGGGTAGCCGGCAACGCCTCGGGCAACTATGACCTGACCTCCACCTACATGACCCGCGCCGACCCGATCATCCTGCAGACCATCCTCGACCCGCGCGCGGCCAACAGCGCCACCTTGGCCACCAACACCTACGAAGCGCCGGTGCTGGCCAAGGCGCAGGCGCTGTTCGACCACGGCATCACCGCCACCGAAGACGCGCAACGCGCCCAGGCCTACGGCCAATTGCAGGACCTGCTGATCGACGAGGGCTCGGCCTTCCCACTCTACGAACGGGTCTGGCAGGCCGCCACCTCGGCACGGGTCAAGGACTTCCGCTGGACCGCCGAAGGCTTCGCCTTCCTCAGTGACATCGAGGTCGGCCAGCCATGAGCCGCTACCTGATCGGACGCATCGGCCAGGCGCTGCTGGTGCTGTGGGGCGCCTATACCATCACCTACTTCATCCTCTACCTGCTACCGGGCGATACCCTGGCGATCATGCTCAGTGCCTCGGGCATGGAAGCCGATGGCCTGTCGCCTGCCGACCTGGCCCAGGCCAAGGCCTACTATGGCCTGGACAAGGGCCTGTTCGAGCAGTACTTCGACCTGCTCTGGCGCGCCCTGCATGGCGACCTCGGCCAGTCGTTGTCGCTCAACCGCCCGGTCAGCGCGCTACTTGCCGAACGCTTGCCGCAGACCTTGTCACTGGCAGGGCTGGCGATTGTCCTGTCGCTGCTGGGTGGGGTTGGCCTGGCCTACCTCGCGGCCTACCTGCAATGGCAACCGTTGAAGGTTGCCCTGAGCCGGCTGCCCTCACTGGGCTTCTCGGTGCCGGTGTTCTGGATGGGCCTGTTGTTGATCCAGGTCTTCGCCTTTGGCCTGGGCTGGTTCCCGGCCACCGGCAGCCGCGGTTTCGACAGCCTGGTGCTGCCTGCCGTGACCCTGGCCATCCCCAGTGCCGCGGTGTATGCCCAGGTGCTGATGCGTGGTTTCCAAGGCGTGTGGCAGGAGCCATACATCGTCACCGCGTTCGCCAAGGGCCTGAGCCGTGCCCAGGTGCAGGCACGCCACGGTTTGCGTAACGCGGCGCTGCCGATTCTCACCCTGGTCGGCTTGCAGGTGGGCAACACGGTGTCGGGCGCGGTGCTGGTCGAGACGATTTTCTCGCGTAACGGCGTCGGCCGTCTGGCCCAGGAGGCGGTGCTGCGCCAGGACATTCCCGTGGTGCTGGCCATCGTTGCCGTTTCCGCAGCGGCCTTTGTGCTGGTCAACCTGATCGTCGACTTGCTCTATCCATACCTCGACCCGCGCATCACTCACTCGCCAAAGGTGTCGTAAGCCATGACCACCGATACCCGTCCATATGCCTCCGGGCAGGTCGCTGCCAGTGCGCCCAGTTGGCGCCGGCGCACGCGCCTGCAACGTGTCAGCCAAACCCTGGCGCCGCTGCTGCGCCGTCCAGGCTTCAGCCTGGCGCTGCTGATCGTGCTGTTCGCCCTGGCTTCAGCGCTGGTCCCGCACTGGCTGACCAGCTTCGACCCGTACGCCACCTCGCCGCTTGAAAAACTCAGCGGGCCAAGTGCGCTGCACTGGTTCGGTACCGACGAACTGGGCCGCGATCTGTACACCCGGGTGGTCTACGGCGCAAGTCTGTCGGTGCAGGCCGCACTGCTGGCGGTGGGCATCGCCCTGCTCGGCGGCCTGGGCCTGGGCGTGCTGTCGGGCTTTGCCGGCGGGCGCATCGATGCCGTGATCATGCGTATCGTCGATGTCTTGCTGGCCCTGCCCGGCCTGCTGCTGGCCTTGGCGATCGTCACCGCGATCGGCTTTGGCACGGTGCCGGTGGCCATTGCGGTCGGCGTCGGCATCATTCCGGGCTTTGCCCGCACGACCCGCGCCGAAGTACTGCGAGTGAAGACCCTGCCCTACGTCGAGGCCGCCCGCCTGGGTGGCGCGAGCTGGGCGCGGACCTTGCTGCGGCACATCCTGCCCAACGCCTGGGGCCCGGTCGCGGTGCTGGCGACGCTGGACTTCGGCGCGGCAATCCTGGCCACCGCCGGCCTGAGTTTTCTCGGCTTTGGCGCGGCCCCACCGGCTGCCGAGTGGGGCACGCTGATCGCCAATGGCCGGCACTTTCTGATCACCGCGCCGTGGGTATCACTGCTGCCTGGGCTGTTCGTGGTGGCGGTGGTGTTCAGCCTCAATCACCTGGCGCGAACCTTCGAGGAGCAACAACGATGAGCACCCCGGCTTTGATCGAGGTCCGCGACCTCGCTGTCAGCTATCGCTTTGCCGGCCAGATCACGCAGGCCGTACGGCAGTTGTCATTCAGTCTCAGCCAAGGCGAGACGGTGGCCATCGTCGGCGAGTCCGGCTCGGGCAAGTCGACCCTGGCCAACGCCCTGCTCGGCCTGCTGCCCAGCAATGCGCAGATCGACGGCGGCCAGCTGCGTGTCGACGGCCAAGACCTGACCCACGCCAACGAACAGCAAAAACGCCAACTGCGCGGGCGCACCATCGGCCTGGTACCGCAAGACCCGATGGTCAGCCTCAACCCGACCTTGCGCATCGGCCAGCAGATTGCCGAAGCGCTGATCCTGGCCCAGGGCCGGCGTTACCCCGCCGTCGATGCCGATGTCCTTGAGCTGCTGGGCCAGGTCGGCCTGGACAACCCGCTGCTGCGTGCTCGCCAGTACCCGCACGAGCTCTCTGGCGGCATGCGTCAGCGGGTGTTGATCGCCATTGCCTTGGCCGGCAATCCGCGGCTGATCATCGCCGACGAGCCGACCAGCGCACTTGATGTGACGGTGCAGCGCAAGATCCTCGACCACCTGCAACAGTTGGTGGCCGAGCGCGGCATCTCGCTGCTGATCATCACCCATGACCTGGGCGTTGCCACCGACCGGGCCGACCGCTTACTGGTAATGAAGCAGGGTGAACTGGTCGAGCAAGGGCCGCCCAGGCAGATCGTCGCTGCCCCTCAACATCCCTACACCCGCGCCTTGCTCGCCGCCGCGCCGGCCTTCGGCAACCCGCGGCCAACGCGCCCGACACCCGCGCTGCAGGGTCCGCCCATCCTAAGCCTGGAGCAGGTGGGCAAGCGCTTCGAGCTGCCTCGGGTCAACGGCCAGGCAACGCACTTTACCGCCCTTGAAGGGCTCAACCTGCAGGCCTACCCCGGCCAGACGCTGGCGATCGTCGGCGAATCCGGCTCGGGCAAGAGCACCGCGCTGCGCATTGCGCTGGGCCTGGAGTCGCCCAGTGCAGGCCGCGTGCGCTTTGCCGGTGACGACGTGACCGGGCTGGGCTGGCGCGCGTTCCGGCCGCTGCGCAGGCGCATGCAGCTGGTTCAGCAAAACCCCTTCGCAGCACTTGATCCACGCTTTACGGTGTTTGACAGCATCGTCGAGCCGCTGGTCTCGTTCGGCCTGCTCAAGGGCGCGGCGCTGGAGCAGGCGGCGCGCGAGTTGATCAGCCGGGTGCACCTGCCGCTGAGCTACCTGGACCGCTTGCCGCGAGAGCTGTCCGGCGGCCAGCGCCAGCGCGTGGCGATCGCTCGGGCACTGGCCTTGCAGCCTGAATTGTTGTTGCTTGATGAGCCGGTGAGTGCGCTGGATGTGTCGGTGCAGGCGCAGATTCTCGAGCTGTTGGATGAGCTGCAGCGTGAACTGGGAATCGCCTATGTGCTGGTCTCGCATGACCTCGCAGTGGTGGCGAGCATGGCTGACCACGTGCTGGTGCTGCGCCAGGGGCGGGTGGTGGAACAGGGGCCGGTTGCGCAGGTGTTTGATCGGCCAGAGAGTGACTACACCCGTGAACTGATTGCGGCGATTCCGGGGCGGCGGGCGGTGGCGGCCTGAGCCAGAGGTGCGCTGGAAATCCTGGGGCTGCTTTGCGGCCCCATCTCAAAAAAACAAAGAACGCATATTTACAAATAGAATACATCAGCAATTTGCATAATTAGCTTAGAACCACAAAGCCTTTCACAACCCCCTGCCCCACCCGCTATGTTCAGCACATGTCCGACCCCCTACACGGCGGAGGCCTCTCACACATGCACTGAATCGCGGAGTCCTCCAATGAGCAAACGACAGATCAAACTCGGCGCCATGATCCATGGCGTAGGCCACGGCTGGGGCGAGTGGCGCCATCCCGAGGCACTGGCCGATGCCAGCGTCAATTTCGCTTTCTACAAACAGCAGGCGCAACTGGCCGAAGGCGCCAAGTTCGACTTCGCCTTCATCGCCGACAGCCTGCACATTCACGCCAAATCCAGCCCACACTACCTCAACCGTTTCGAGCCGCTGACCATCCTCTCGGCCCTCGCCGCAGTCACCGAACACATCGGCCTGGTGGCCACGGTCACCGTCAGCTACACCGAGCCGTTCCAGGTTGCCCGCCAGTTCGCTTCGCTGGATCACATCAGTGGTGGCCGGGCCGGCTGGAACGTGGTCACCTCGTGGCTGTCGGGCACCGCCGACAACTTCGGCAAGGCCGAGCACCCACCGCATGCGGTGCGCTACCGGATCGCTCGCGAACACGTCGAGGTCGTCAAAGGGCTGTGGGATTCGTGGGAAGACGACGCCTTTACCCGCGACAAACAGAGCGGTGAATTCTTCGCCCCGGACAAGCTCCACGCGCTCAATCACCAGGGCGAATTCTTCAAGGTCAAAGGTCCGCTGAACATCCAGCGCTCGCGCCAGGGCCAACCGCTGATCTTCCAGGCCGGCGTGTCCGAGGACGGGCGCAATTTCGCCGCGCAGAACGCCGACGCGATCTTCGTCAGCCCCGAGTCGTTCAGCGAGGCGCGCAACTACTACCAGGACCTCAAGCAACGCGCCGCGCGCCATGGCCGCAACCCCGACGAGCTGTTCATCCTGCCCGGCATTCGGCCGATCATTGGCCGCGATGCCGAGGAAGTCGAGCAGCGCTACCAGCAGGCGGTCGAGCTGGTCAGCATCGAGGACGCCATCGTCGCTCTGGGCCGGCCATTCAACGACTACGACTTCAGCAGCCATGCACTGGATGCGCCCTTCCCCGACCTCGGTGAGCTGGGCAGCAACAGCCACAAGGGTACCTCCGACCAGATCAAGCAGCAGGCCCGCGAGCACGGCCTGACCTTGCGCGAAGTCGCTCTGCGCTTCTCGCGCCCCCGCCGCGATTTCGTCGGCACCCCCGAGCAGGTCGCCAACGCGGTCCAGGACTGGTTCGAAGACCGCGCCGCCGACGGCTTCATCATCAATTCGCTGCTGCCGGATGGCCTGCAGTACTTCACCGAGCTGGTGGTGCCGCTGCTGCAGGCGCGCGGCCTGGTGCGCGAGGAATACCAGGGCAACACCCTGCGCGACAACTTCGGCCTGGCCGTGCCGGCCAACCGCAACACCCTCAAGCGCAGCCAAGACGCCGTGGCCTGAGCCACGCTCCAGACAAGGAACCGTTTACCCATGAGTCTCGAATTCATCGGCCTTATCGGCCCTCAGGAAGGCAGCGAATCACAGGCGCCACGCGGCCCCCTGGTTGACCTGGATTTCATCAAGGCTTTCGCCCAGGCCCAGGAATATGGCGGCTTTGACAAGGCCCTGCTGGCAGTCAACACCAGCGCCCCCGACTCGATGATCCTCGCCAGCTACGTCGCCGCGCTGACCGAGCGCATCGGCCTGCTGGTGGCCCACCGACCGGGCTTCCAGGCGCCAACCTTTGCCGCCCGCCAATTTGCCACGCTTGATCAGCTAAGCCGCGGCCGCGCCTCGATCAACGTCATCACCGGTGGCGACAGTGGCGACCTGCAACGCGATGGCGACTACCTGGACAAGGACGCCCGTTATGCCCGCACCGACGAATACCTGCAGGTGCTGCGCCAGACCTGGACCGGCAGCGAGCCGTTCGATCACCACGGCGAGCATTACCGGGTGGAAGACAACCTGACCCTGGTGAAACCGGTCGAGCACCTGCCGATCTACTTCTCCGGCGCTTCCGACGCGGCGGTGGAAGTCGCCGCCAAGCATGCTGACGTGTACATGATGTGGGGCGAGCCGCTGGAGCAAGTTCGCGAGCGTATCGCCAAGGTGCGTAAAGCCGCGGCACGTTATGGGCGCGAGGATAAGATCCGTTTCAGCCTGTCATTGCGGCCGATTCTCGGCGCCAGCGAAGAGCAGGCCTGGGACCGCGCCGAGCGTATTCTCGAGGATGCCCGGGTGAACATTGGCCAGCGCCAGGGCAAGCGTCGCGACAAGCATTTCGGCACCAGCAATGCCGGCTCCGAGCGGTTGGTCGAGCTGGCCAGCCAGCGCAAGGTGCATGACACCCGGTTGTGGACGGAGATTGCCGGGTTGACCGGGGCGGCGGGGAATTCGACTGCGCTGGTAGGTACGCCCGACCAGGTCGCCGAGGCGGCATTGGCTTACTACGACCTTGGCGTCACCACCTTCCTGTTCCGTGGCTTTGATCAGCTGCGCGATGCGGTCGAATATGGGCAGCAGTTGCTGCCGCGGATTCGTGGGTTGGTCGAGCAGCGGGAGGCTGAGCGCAGCGTTCGCCGCGCTTGAGTTGATTGCCTTACTGAATGCTATCGCGGGGCAAGTCAGGTAAGACTTGGCCGCCTGATCTGGGGCTGCTTTGCAGCCCTTTCGCGACACGAGGCCGCTCCCGCACTGTCCGCGTTTGCTCTGTAAATAAGGGCATGCGCGACCGGCGTGGGAGCGGCCTTGTGTCGCGAAAGGGCCGCAAAGCGGCCCCAGCTTCTTACCCGACTGGCACTGGGGCAAGCCCGCAACCGGCTTGGCACACTTAAAATCAGTATTTCAGATTTTATTAAAAGATAATATTCAAAAAAAGCATAATTAACTTAGAACTAAAAAGCCTTTCACATAAAGTTGAAATCGCATTAAGTTCTGTAAACCGACCCCCAACCTGGCGGAGGCAAATGGATTTCCGCCAACCGCCGTCGGGCTTTTGCCGTCTACCTCGACCCTTCCCGACCCGTTGCGCGAATCCGATTCACACTTTTTCGGAGCTCGTGACATGGGATTGTCCCGCAGAGATTTAATCGCCCGCCTTGCCGCCCTCGGTGGCTACTCGGCAGCAATGGGCGCACTTGGGCAAAATGCCTTCGCCGCTACCTTCGAACCCCTGCAACTGGCCGCCAACGGCGGCAACGGGAAGCGTGTAGTCATCGTCGGCGCCGGCATCAGTGGCCTGGTATCGGCCTACGAACTGCGCAAGGCCGGCTTCTCGGTCAAGGTCCTGGAAGCCCGCGAGCGCGTCGGCGGCCGAGTCTGGACGCTGCGCGGCGGCGATCGCATCGAACATAACGATGGCAGCAGCCAGACCGTCGAATTCGACCAGGGATTGTTCTTCAACGCCGGTGCCGCCCGCTTGCCCAGCCACCACCTGACCATCCTCGGCTACTGCCGCGAACTGGGTGTCGAGCTGCAGGTGCTGGTCAACAGCAGCCGCAACGCCCTCGCCCAACCCGACCTCAGCCGGCCACCCCTGCTGCTGCGCCAGGCGGTCAATGATACCCGCGGCCACTTCAGCGAACTGCTGGCGCGCAGCGTCAACCGCAACAGCCTCGACAAAGAGCTCAGTGCGCCACAGCGCAAAGCGCTGCTGGAGTTTCTCAAGGTGTACGGTGACCTCGATGCCGAGCAGCAATACCGTGGCTCGGTGCGCTCGGGCTACACCCGCTTCGCCGGGGCCGGTGACCAGACACCGATCCAGCGCCAACCGGTACCGCTCGAGCAACTGCTGGACAACAACCTGTTGCTGCCACTGGTGTTCGACGAAATCCCCGAATTCTCGTCGACCATGTTCCAGCCGGTCGGCGGCATGGACCAGATCCCCAAGGCGTTCTACCGCCAGGTCAAGGACAGCGTGCAGCTGGGCGCCGAAGTGACCAGTGTGCGCACCGGCGATAATGGCAGCCAGATCACCTGGCGCGACCGGCGTACCGGGCGTATCCAGGTCGAACAGGCCGACTACGCCATCGTCACCCTGCCCTTGCCCCTGCTGGCCCGCCTCGACAGTAACTTCAGCGCCGAGGTGCGCAAGGCGCTGGGCCAGGCCGAAGGCGACAAAGCCAACAAAGTCGCCTGGCAGTCACCGCGTTTCTGGGAGAGCGACTTCCAGATCTATGGCGGCCTCTCCTACATCAATCACGAAGCCCGCACCCTGTGGTACCCGAGCGACCGGCTGAACAGCGCCCAAGGCGTGCTGGTGGCCACCTACAACACCGGCGCGGTCGCCGAACAGTTCGCCGCCAAGGCGCTCAGCGCGCAGATCGCCTCCTCGCGCCAGGCCGTCGAATCGCTGCACCCCGGGCACAGCCACAAGCTCGGCCGGCCGCTGGCGATCAACTGGTCGAAGATCCCTTTCAGCGAGAGCCCGTGGATCGTCCACGACGAGGTCGCCCAGCCGGCCTACGACATTCTCAACCGGCCTCAGGGACGCACCTGGCTGGCCAGTGACGCGCTCGCCCATGGCGGGGTCGGCATCTGGCAGAACAGCGCTGCCGAGTCCGCCCGCCGGGTAGTCGGCCAGATCGCTCAACACGCCGCCCAGTCAACCCGCGGCGCCGCCGCCTGATCGTCAAGGAAGCCTGACCATGCCACGCCTGTCCCTGCTCGCCGGAGTTCTCATGAGCCTGACCCTGACTGCCCACGCCGACGGCATTCGCCGCATCGACCCACCGGGCTCGAACTTTCCCATCTCGCAACTGGTAACGGTGCCCACCGGCAGCCAACTGACCTTTGTCAGCGGCACCCTGCCCGATGTGGCCGACCCCAAGGCTGCCAAAGGCAGCATCGCCGCCTACGGCAACACCGAAACCCAGACCCGTTCGGTGCTCAACAAACTGCGTAACGCCCTGCGCAGCGAAGGCCTTGATCTGGGCGATATCGTTCAGTTGCGGGTGTTCCTGGTCGGTGATCCCGACAAAGCCAACCAGCTCGACTTCGCCGGCCTGCAAGCGGCCTACACCGAGTTCTTCGCCACCGCCGAACAGCCACGCAAGCCCACCCGCACCGCCCTCCAGGTAGTGGCCCTGCCATTGCCCGGCGCCCTGGTCGAAATCGAAGCGATCGCAGCCAAGGCGCCCTGAGTGCGTCACGCTGCCAGACAAGGAATGATCTGTATGAAGCACCCTTTGACCACTGCCGCGCGTCTCCCCGTACTGCTCCCCGTCGCCCTCGCCAGCTGCCTGCACGGCCAGGCTCTGCAGGCCGCCGAGGCCGCCGCCTCTTCCCTGGGCACGGTAATCGTCACCGGCAACCGCGGCGGTGAAAAACGCACCGTGACCACCAGCCCGGTACCGATCGACGTGATCAGTGCCAAGCAACTGCAAGAAACCGGCAAGCCCGGCCTGATGGAAGCACTCAGCGCCAGCGTGCCGTCGCTGACCCTGCCGGAAAAAACCGGCTGGGACGCCAGCGGCATGGCCCGCGCGCCCAACTTGCGCGGGCTCAATGCCGCCCAGGTGCTGGTGCTGGTCAACGGCAAGCGCCGCCACACCAGCGCCACCCTGAACATCAGCGGGATCAATGCCGGCGCCGCCCCGGCCGACCTCGACCTGATCCCGATCAGCGCCATCGACCACGTTGAAGTCCTGCGCGACGGCGCCGCCGCCCAGTATGGCTCCGACGCCATTGCCGGGGTGATCAACGTGATCCTCAAGGCCGACACCAGCGGCACCGCCGTGACCACTGCCGGGCAAGGCTACGACGGCAAGAAACAGACCGTGCAGCAGAGCCTCAACAAGGGCTTCGAGATCGGTCGCGACGGCATCCTCCAGCTCGCCCTGGACGCCCGCAGCCAGAACGACGACAACAAGGCCAGCGCCAACGGCTACAGCACCGCCGAAGCGCTGGACAAGGCCGGCAAGTCGACCTATGGCGGTTACGGCACGCCAAAGATCAACCTGCTGACCCTGGGCTACAATGCCGAACTGCCGGTAAACGACGACCTCAGCCTGTACTCCTTCACCACCTGGTCATATCGCAAGGCCGAGCAGGGCCAGAATTTCCGCCTGCCGACCATCGTCAACACGATCACCACCGGCCCCAACGGTTATCCCTCTGGCTACACCCCGACCTGGTACATCGAAGAGCACGACTTCCAGGCCGCGTTCGGCGCAAAGGGTTTGGTCGGTGAATGGGACTGGGACCTGTCCAGCACCTATGGGCGCAACGAGGCCGAGCAAGGCACCTGGAACAACCAGAACGCATCGCTGGGTGAGGCCACGCCGAATGACTTCGAGTCCGGGACCTGGATCGCATCGCAATTGACCAGCAACCTCGACCTGCGCCGCAGCTACGACATCGGCCTGGAAAAACCGCTGGACGTGTCCTGGGGCCTTGAGCAGCGGCGCGACAGCTACCAGGTAAAAGCGGGGGACTGGGCCAGCTGGGCAGACGGTGGCTACTGCATAAGCCCTGACAATTGCGCAGCCTCTGGCGCCCAGGTCACCAACGGCATTTCTCCCGCCGAAGCCACCAGCGCCAGCCGCAACAGCTACGCCAGCTACGTCGATGTCGGTTTCAATCCGCTGCCTCAGTGGTATTGGGGTGCGGCGCTGCGCTACGAGCACTACGACCGCGGCATCGGCGCCACACGCAGCGGCAAGCTGACCACCCGCTACGCGTTCACCCCGCAACTGGCGCTGCGCGCCACGGTGAGCAACGGTTTCCGCGCACCGTCCCTGGCCAACAGCCTGTTCAGCGCCCGCTCGACCACCTACGGGGTAGTCAACGGCGTCTACCAGTCGATCAACTATGGCGTGCTGCCGGTAGACTCCGCTGCCGCGCAGGCGCTCGGTGCCGAGTCGCTGAAGCCGGAGAAATCCACCAGCTACAGCCTCGGCCTGACCTGGCAGCCGAGTGATCGCCTGGCCTTTAGCGCCGATGCCTATGTGGTCAACGTGCGCGACCGGATCACCCTCACCGGCACCCTGCTCGGGCCAGAAGTGACCCAGACCTTGCTCGACAACGGCATCGACTCGACTTCGGGCGGCAGCTACTTCACCAACGGTGCCAACACCCGCACCAAGGGCCTCGACCTGGTCAGCAGCTATGACCAGGACCTCGGCGGCGCCGGCGCGCTGAAATGGACTGCGGCGTTCAACTGGAACGACACCGAGATTCTCGACTACAAGCAGAACGTCAACATTCTCGGCGCGCCGTATGAGCTGATGAACCGCGAGGCGCGCAACCTGCTCACCGAGGTGCAGCCGCACACCAAGCTGATCCTCGGGGCCAACTGGCGACTGGACAAGTACCGGGTAAACCTCGGCCTGACCCGCTACGGCTCCTGGAAGGAGGTCAATGCGGCCAGCGACCGCTCGCTGGATCGCGAGTACAAGGCACGCTGGATCACTGACCTGGACGTGGGTTATCAGCTGACCAAGGATCTGGAACTGGCGATTGGCGCGCGCAACCTGTTCGATGTCTACCCCGAGCGGCAGGCGCCCAGCAGCAAGACCATGGTCAAGGGCTACGGGGTGTATTCGCCGTATGGGTTTACCGGCGGTTACTACTTCGGCCGGGCGACCTACACCTTCTGAATTCGAGGAGCTCTTCGCGGGGCTTGCGCCAATGCCAGTCAGTTGAGACTTGCTCGACGGATCTGGGGCTGCCTTGCAGCCCTTTCGCGACACAAGGCCGCTCCCACAATATCCGCGCCTGCCCTCTAGACAGCGGCATGCACGATACTTGTGGGAGCGGCCTTGTGTCGCGATGGGCCGCAAAGCGGCCCCAGCTTCTTAACTGACTGACATCGGGGCTTGCCCCGCGAAGAACCGCGCAATTTGCTACTTGACTGCCTGCTGCTCGCCAACCTGCACATCCTCCTTGCGACTGGCATAGCGCTGCGCCAACACCGCACAGACCATCAGCTGGATCTGGTGGAACAGCATCAACGGCAAGATCATCGCGCCGATGCCACTGCCCACGAACAACACCTGCGCCATCGGCACGCCGGTGGCCAGGCTCTTCTTCGAGCCAGCGAAGAGGATGGTGATGCGGTCCTCCACACTGAAGCCCAGCGCCCGGCCAAGCACCCGCGTGCCCAGCAGCACCACCGCCAGAAGAATCCCGCAGACCGCGAACAGCCCGGCCAGGTGCTGAGGCGAAACGGTGTGCCACAAGCCGGTCACCACCGCCTCACTGAAGGCGGTGTAGACCACCAGCAGGATCGAACCCTGGTCGACCACTTTCAGCCAGCGCGCATTGCGCTTGACCCAGTCACCAATCCAGCGCCGCGCGATCTGCCCTGCGACGAACGGCACCAGCAGTTGCAGGGTGATCTTCAGCACGGCATCCAGCCCCGAACCGGTATCACCCGCAGCGCCCAGCAGAAGCATCACCAGCAACGGCGTCAAAAAGATACCCAGCAGACTGGATGCCGCAGCACTGCAGATCGCCGCAGGTACGTTGCCGCGGGCCAGCGAGGTGAAGGCGATGGCCGACTGCACCGTGGCCGGCAGAGCGCACAGATACAGCACGCCCAGGTACAGCTCGTTGCCCACCATCGGCACGAACAAGGGCTTGAAGGCCATGCCGAGCAGCGGGAACATGACAAAGGTGCAAGAGAACACCAGTAGGTGCAGGCGCCAATGGCCGGCGCCGGCGATGATCGCTTCGCGCGACAGTTTGGCGCCGTGCAGGAAAAACAGCAGGCCGATGGCCAGGTTGGTCAGCCAACCAAACAGCACCGCGCCCTCGCCCGAACAGGGCAGGAAGGTAGCTATCAGTACCACCCCGAGCAGGGCCAAGGTGAAGTTGTCGAACAGCATGCGCAAATACTTCATAACAGTTTCCATGTTGTCAGCGTGCAGAGCACGACGATAAGGTCTGCCGCCCGTCCTTGCTAACGCTGGAACTCCCGCCAGTGTCGCCCAACGGACACTGTCTCCAGCACAAGAACAGGTAACCTCATGCGCCACTCCCGTATTTGCCTCGCCGTGCTCGGCCTGGCCTGCTCGTTTGCCAGCAGCCAAAGCCTGGCCGATGACCTGCAACGCCAGGTCGATGCCATCATCGAACCGCTGATGCGCGAACACGCCGTGCCCGGCATGGCCGTGGCAGTCTTCGCCAACGGCCAGCCGCACTACTTCACCTATGGCGTTGCCAACAAGGCCGAACGGCAACCGGTCAGCCGCGAGACCGTGTTCGAAGTCGGCTCGCTGAGCAAGACCTACACCGCTACCCTCGCCGCCCTGGCCAGCGCCGAAGGCAAACTCGATCTAGACGCACCTGCCAGTCGCTACCAGCCGGCCTTGGCCAACGCCCCGCTTGGCCGGGCCAGCGTGCTCGAGTTCGGCGCCTACAGCGCTGACTGCCTGCCGCTGCAGTTTCCCGACGAGGTCACCACCGACGCCCAGGCCCTGGCCTTCTATCAGGCATGGCAGCCACGCACTGAGCACGGCACCCGACGCTGCTATTCCAACCCGAGCCTGGGGCTGTTTGGCGACCTGGCGGCACGCGCCCAGCAACAACCGTTCGCCCAGCTGATGAGCCAGTCTGTGCTACCGCAACTGGGCCTCAAGCACACCTACCTGCAAGTGCCCGCCGAGGCGCAGAGCCTGTACGCTCAAGGCTACGACGCCGAGGATCGCCCGGTGCGGGTCAACCCAGGCGTGTTCGCCGACGAGGCCTACGGCATCAAGACCAACATCGTCGATGCCCTGCACTATGTGCGCCTGCAACTGCAACCTGAGACCCTGACGCCCGTCCAGCAGCGCGCTATCGCCCTCACCCATACCGGGTATTTCAAGGTCGGTGACATGACCCAGAGTCTTGGCTGGGAGCGCTACGCGTATCCGGTGGCGCTCGACACTCTGCTCAAGGGCAACGGCGCCAGTATGGTCCACGAGCCTCAGGTAACCACCCGTTTGACCCCGGCCAGCCCGCCACAACCTGCCGCCTGGTACAACAAGACCGGCGCCACCGCAGGCTTTGGCGCCTACGTCGCGTTTATCCCGTCCAAAGGCGTCGGCATCGCCCTGCTTGCCAACCGCAACTACCCCAACGAGGCCCGGGTTGAGGCGGCATATCGGATCCTTTCCGGGCTGTAGGAAATGGATTGCCCGACAAGATGTAGTGACAAAAAATATTCACTACAAAACGGTTGACGCCGTTTATCGCGCTTGGGCATGATGAGGCTGTCTCCCTGATCGGGAGCGGTGGCAAGGGTGTTCCAGACGGCCTGCGCGGTAACGCAGGCCGTCCGTGGAGAGGGAACTGTCCAAAAGGCAGCGTGAGAAAGCCCCTGTTGCAATGCTGCTGTAGCAGCCTTGAAAGTGCGCTACATGGTGTAGCGCCCAGTGTGAACTCACTAATCGACGGGTAATGGGGGCTTTATGATGAACTTGAACGACAAACCGACTATCGACCAATTGGCCCAGCTGTTCGCTGCACGCAAGGACAGCCTCGACGACCATTTGCTGTGGCTCAGCCAGACTGGCGAGGTACGCCTCGACCGCCTGCCGCCAAACAGCGTTGAAGATGAATTCGAAACGCACCTGCCGAGCATGCGTGCACGGTTCAAGGTCTACCGCCGCGGCCAAGGCTTTGTTGGCAAGAAGGCCGCCGCCGACACCGAGTTCGTTGGCCGTGTGCTAGAGACACTGCAACAAGAGTGGCC
Source organism: Pseudomonas sp. BP8 (assembly GCF_017875955.1). Classification (GTDB taxonomy): domain Bacteria; phylum Pseudomonadota; class Gammaproteobacteria; order Pseudomonadales; family Pseudomonadaceae; genus Aquipseudomonas. The sequence goes on from NZ_JAGINK010000001.1 coordinate 4,209,086, forward strand.
CGCTGCCCGTGAGCGGCAGGCTGTGAAGGTGATCGACCCACTCAATTGAGCTTTACAGCGTTAATTGAAGCCCGGCCCGCAAGGCCGGGCTTTTTTGATTGTGGGTTAGCGCCCTTACCAGGGACCGCGGTGTATGGCACCGGCTTTGCCGGTGTTCGCGGGACGAGCCCGCTCCTACAGGATATGCGCAGTCCAAAGGGTCAGGTAAACCCTGTAGGAGCGGGCTTGCCCCGCGAACACCGGCGAAGCCGGTGCCATACACCACGGCGGCAGTACCGGCCTCTTCGCGGAACCAGCCCGCTCCAACAGGATATGTGCAGTCCAAAGGGTCAGGTAAACCCTGTAGGAGCGGGCTTGCCCCGCGAACACCGGCAAAGCCGGTGCCATACACCACGGCGGCAGTACCGGCCTCTTCGCGGAACGAGCCCGCTCCAACAGGATATGTGCAGTCCAAAGGGTCAGGTAAACCCTGTAGGAGCGGGCTTGCCCCGCGAACACCGGCGAAGCCGGTGCCATACACCACGGTGACTGTACCGGCCTCTTAGTGGAACGAGCCCGCTCCAACAGGATATGTGCAGTCCAAAGGGTTAGGTAAACCCTGTAGGAGCGGGCTTGCCCCGCGAACACCGGCGAAGCCGGTGCCATACACCACGGCGGCAGTACCGGCCTCTTCGCGGAACAAGCCCGCTCCAACAGGATATGTGCAGTCCAAAGGGTCAGGTAAACCCTGTAGGAGCGGGCTTGCCCCGCGAACACCGGCAAAGCCGGTGCCATACACCACGGTGACTGTACCGACCTCTTCGCGGGACAAGCCCGCTCCTACAGGATATGCGCAGACGTCACGCCTGAAGCCGCTGCGCCACCCTCTGCGGTAAAGCCAAAGCCCCAGTCGCCAGGGCCCGCCCCCGCTCCACACCCCAGACCAACGCCCGGGTCATGGTTTCACCTGGCCGCGTCGGGTAATACTCCTCCAGCAACGCCTTGCCATTCCTGGCATACAAGCCGATGAACAATTGCGTGGCGCCCAACCGCGACAGGCGTACCTGCACATCGATACTGGTGCCGTCGCTGAGCGCTTCATCGTGGCTGCGGCTATGCAACTGCGTATCGGCCCACTGCCAATAGGTCTCTTCCCTGATTCGCATCGCAATCAATCCTCCATTTCCGAAATACCGCGCAAGAAGACCACAGCATCGAGACGCACGCGAGCGCTACACACCAATGCCATGAGCAGGATCAACAAACGCAAAAAAAACCCCGCCGTTAAGCGGGGCGGTGTTGTGCTGGCTTACTTCTTGGTCGGCACCCGCGGGGTAAAGCGACCCTTTTTGCTGCGCTGCAAGGCGGCAGGCTGCAGTTGTTCCGATTCATCCAGTGTCATGTTGGCAAAGCCCAGGCGGAACGCGGCCTGGCCGCAACGCACCTGACTGTTGATCGGAAATGCATCATTCAAGTCTTCGAAAAAGGATTCGCTCATGCCCTGTCTCCCCAGATTGACCGTGTCGGCAAGCAGCGCGCTTGCTCGGTAAACCACGGTTTGCTGAACTGAGACTAGCCGGTCATTCTCGGACCGCCCGGACAAAACGCCCATGCCCGACCAGTGGCACTTGGCCTTACTTGAGCCGTACCGCCGTGCCGGTGGCGAATACCACGACCATGCCGCCCTGTACCGACGGCATGCTGATCTCGAAGTCGACACCGACCACCGCATCCGCGTGCAACTGGCGTGCCCGGGCGATCAGTTCTTCGGTGGCCTGCTCACGGGCCAGCTTCAGAGCGCCCTCCAGGGTCTGCGAGCGGCCGCCGAAGAAGTCGCGAAAACGCGCGAAGAAATCGCGCACAAAGTTGATCCCTTGCACCGATTCGGCGCTGACCACGCCCAGGTAGTCAGCAATCGGACGACCTTCGAGCTGGCTGGTGGTGGAAATGATCATGCTAGCGCTCCTCGTGCGGCCCCGGTCCTGATGGCCGGGGCAAAGAGCGCGATCTTAGCAAATCGCCGCGCGCAATCGCTGGCCCAGACGCGGGCCGAAGACATTGATCAGCAACCCCAGCATCACCAGCAACGCGCCCCAGCCCTGCAGCGCAGTGAGGCGCTCGTCGAGCAACCACGCCGAAGAACTCAGGCCGACCACCGGCACCAGCAACGAGAACGGCGCCACCTTGCCTGCCGGGTGGCGCGAGAGCAGCGTGCTCCACAGCGTGTAACCGAGCATGGTTGCGGCGTACGCAAGGAACAGCAGCGCCAGGACCGAGCTCCAGCCGAGATGGCTCAGCGCATGAGCAATGCGCTCTGGCCCCTCAAGCATCCACGACAAGGCGAGAAACGGCAGCGGCGGTATCAGCCCGCCCCACACCACCAGCGCCACCAGGTTCACCGAACCAAAGCGCCGCGTGATGATATTGCCCATACCCCACATCGCGCCGCCACACAGGGTCAGGAGCAGCGCAATCAACGGCACGTGGCTGCTGTTTTCGCTGCCGATCAGGGCCAGCCCGCCACCCGCGACCAGCAAGCCGACCAGGCTGGCCGGGCGCAACCGCTCGCCGAGAAACAGCGCGGCAAAACCCAGCGTGAAAAACGCCTGTGACTGCAGGATCAATGACGCCAGCCCCGGCGGCATGCCGCTATGCATGGCCTGGAAGAGGAAGGCAAACTGGCCGAGGGAGATCGTCGCGCCATAGGCGATCAGCCACCGCCAGGGCAGGTTCGGACGCTTGACCAGAAACACCGCGGGGAACGCCACCAACAGAAAGCGCAAAGCACCGAGCAACATTGGCGGCAAGCCATCAAGGCCGACCTTGATCACCACGAAGTTGACTCCCCAGACGATGATCACCACCAGGGCGATCAGCAGGTCCTTGACGGGCATGGCGACTTCCTTATTCAAGCTGTTATAGACATATTTCGTAACAGCATAAGGGCAATCGCGGCGCGGGGACCGGCACAGTTGCAGGACAGGGTTACGCAACAGTTTGCAGATGCTGGTGAACCGATCACTGTGCTGGCATCAATCTCGATAATCGGGCGCAACCTTGTCGAGCAAGCGCAACAGCGCAGCCCAGGCCAACTGCAGCGCGTCGGGGTCGGTCAGCTGCCCCTGCTTGGCCGGTAGCGTCGGGGCGTTAAATTGCCGCTCGGTATGCGCGCACACCTCATGCGCCGGTAGCACAAGCTGCCCGGCAGCTTGCGCGGCCAGCTGGATCTCGCAGGCTTTCTCCAGGTAGTACATGCGCAAGAACGCCTCGGCGACACTGCGCCCGACCGTCAGCAAACCATGGTTACGCAGAATCATCACCGGCTGCTGGCCCAGGTCGGCTACCAGCCGCTGTTGCTCATCAAGGTCCAGCGCCACCCCTTCGTACCCGTGATAGGCGACCCGGCCATAGAACTCCATGGAAATCTGGTTGACCGGCAGCAGCCCGCACTCCAGCGCGGCGACGGCGCAGCCCGCCCGGGTGTGGGTATGCAGCACGCACTGGGCATCGTCACGGGCCGCGTGGATGGCACTGTGGATGACGAAACCGGCCGGGTTGACCGGGTATGGCGAAGGCTCGACAGGGTTGCCGTCGAGGTCGATCTTGACCAGTCTGGAGGCGCTGATTTCGTCGAACATGAGCCCGTAGGGATTGATCAGAAAATGGTGCTCAGGCCCTGGTATACGCAATGAGATGTGAGTGAAGATCAAGTCGGTCATGCGAAAGTGAGCGATCAGTCGGTAACAGGCCGCCAGCTCTTCACGCAGGGTCTTCTCGGTGGAGGTCATTGTCATGGTTATTGTTCTCAAGGGTGTGAGGCCGCGTAGCGGCCCCGACAGAATCTACCTCACTTGGTCGCCCAAGCGGTGAAGCGCTGCTCCAGCTCCTCGCCATGGTCGACCCAGAACGCTACGTTCATTGCCAGCGCCCCTTGCAGGTTCTGCGGCGACGTAGGTACCCAGTTGGCCAGCGTTGCATCCAGTTTGGCAGCCGCCTTGGTATTGGTCGGCCCGTATGGAATCTGCTCGACGTAGCGTACCTGCGTATCCGGCTGGTTGGCGTAGCTGATGAAGCGCCGGGCCTGATCGGTATGCTTGGAACCCTTGATGATCGCCCAGTAGTCCATGCCATACAGGCTGCCCGGCCAGACCACCGCCAGCGGGCTGCCTTGCTGGGCGGCGACCGCGATCCGGCCGCTGTAGGTGGAGGTCATGACCACGTCCCCGGCCATCAGCCACTGCGCTGGTTGGGCGCCGGCATCCCACCACTGGATATAGGGCTTGAGCCCGCTCAGTTTGGCGAAGGCGCGGTCGACCCCGGCTGGCGTCGACAGTACCTGGTAGACATCTTCTACCTTGACGCCGTCGGCGAGCAGCGCGAACTCCAGGTTGTACACCGCACGTTTACGCAGGCCGCGCTTGCCGGGGTACTTCTGTACATCCCAGAAGTCCGCCCAGGACGTCGGCGCCTGGGCTAGCCGGGCTTTGTCGTAGGCTATCGCCACGCTCCACACCAACACCGCCGAACCGCACTCCTGGGCAGCATCGGCAATCAGCTCGGAGGCGTGACCAAGCTTCTGCCAGTCCAGCGGCTCATAGATGCCCTCCTCGCAGCCGCGCATAAGGTCCGGGCCTTCGATCTGTACGACGTCCCAGTCGACATTACCGGTGTCGGCCATCACTTGGATGCGGGCCATTTCGCCGTTGTATTCGCTCTGGATCAGCTTGCTGCCCTCCTGCGCACTGAACGGCTGGAAGATCGCCACATCCTGGGCCTTCTGACCTGCGCCGCCGTAGCCGACCACGACCATCTGCGGCGCCGCCTGTGCGCTGCCGAGTGCAAGCGTCAAGAGCGCTGCACACAGGGCTGATCTGCGGGGGAATGCTTGCATGGGTGGTTCCTCCTGCCGGTGCCTGCGCAGGGACGGCGCAGGCCCGTTTTCTTGTTGTTGTGAGGGTGCCCCTTTGGGCCAGGGGTGTGGGCAACGCTAGTCGGCAGTCAGTAAAAAAACAAGTTGATTTTTTACTGAGGCTACACTTTGATGAGTAAAACAATAATGACATCGCTCCGGAGCCTGCACCCATGCCGACCGCCTTTGCTCACCTGTTCGAACCCCTGCAGATCCGCGGCAAACAGCTGAAGAACCGCATCATGTCCAGCGGGCATGACACCTGCCTGCCCACAGATAACCTGGTCAACGAGCGCCTCATCGCCTATCAGCGGGCACGGGCCGAGGGCGGCGTCGGCCTGATCGTGCTGCAGGTGGCTGGCGTTCATGACAGCGCCCGCTATACCTCGCATGTGTTGATGGCGACCGATGACAGCTGCATCGACGGTTACCGACAGCTGGCCGAGGCTTGCCATGCGCACGGCACACTGGTGCTCTCGCAACTGTTTCACCCGGGGCGCGAGATCATGGAGTCGGCCGATGGCCTGCTGGCGGTGGCCTACTCGGCGTCGGCAGTCCCCAACGAGCGTTTTCGGGTGATGCCGCGTGCACTCGACCAAGCGATGATCGACGAAATCGTCCAGGGTTACGCCAGCGCAGCCAGGCGCCTGCACCAGGCCGGGCTTGACGGCGTAGAGGTGGTCGCCAGCCACGGCTACCTGCCGGCGCAGTTTCTCAACCCACGGGTCAACCGCCGCAACGATGGCTATAACGGCGGGCTGGAGCAGCGCCTGCGGTTTCTGCGCGAAGTGCTGGCAGCGATACGCGCGGCCACCGATGAGCAATTCATCGTCGGCTTGCGCATCAGTGCCGATGAGCGCGATCTCGATGGCCTCGACGAAGCGCAGTCACTGGCGGCGGCCGAAGCAGTGCAAGACCAGCTCGACTATCTGCACATTGTTGCCGGCACATCAGCGAGCCTGGGCGGCGCGGTGCACATCGTGCCGCCCATGGCCATCGAAGCGGCCTACCTGGCCCGCGAGGCAGGGACCTTCAAGCAGCACCTGCAGATTCCGCTGTTCGTCACCGGACGCATCAACCAACCGCAAGAAGCCGAACTGATCCTTGCCCGCGGCCAGGCCGATGTTTGCGGAATGACTCGAGCACTGATCTGCGATCCATTGATGCCGCACAAGACCGAACACGGTCAGGTCGAAGATGTGCGTGCCTGTATCGCCTGCAATCAGGCCTGTATCGGCCACTTCCACCGCGGCCTGCCGATCTCCTGCATACAGCACCCGGAGACCGGCCGCGAGCTGCAGTACGGCACATCCCAGCCGGCCACCGTGCGCAAGCGCATCATGGTCGCTGGCGGTGGCCCCGCGGGTATGAAAGCGGCCGCAGTGGCGGCTGCCCGAGGCCATGAGGTAACACTCTACGAAGCCGCCGCACAGCTCGGTGGCCAGGTATTGCTGGCGCAGTTGCTGCCGCGGCGCAGCGAGTTCGGCGGGGCCAGCACCAACCTGCAACGGGAGATGCAATTGGCGGATGTACGCGTAGTACGTAATACACGTGTCGACCGCGCACTGGTCGAGCGCGAGCGCCCTGACCTGGTCATTGCGGCCACTGGCGCCACGCCCTACTGGCCAGAGTTCGAACGTAGCGGCGAGCTGCAAGTGGTTGATGCCTGGCAGGTCCTGCGCAATCAGGTCACAGTCGGTCGCTCAGTGCTGGTGGTGGACTGGCGCAGTGACTGGATCGGCCCCGGCATCGCTGAGCGCCTGGTGCGCGAGGGCCATCAGGTGCATCTCGCGGTCAATGGCACCCATTGCGGTGAGAGCCTGCCGCTGTATGTCCGCGATCACCTGGCCGGCGAGCTGCATCGGCTCGGCATCCCTATCACGCCGTACGCTCGCCTCTATGGCTGCGACGACAATACGGTGTACTTGCTACACACGGCGAGCGGCGAACCGATGATCTTCGAGTGCATCGACACCTTGGTACTGTGCCTCGGCCACCAGCCGCTGGACACCCTGGCCGATGAGCTGGCCGGCCTGGTGGAGGTCCGCCGGATCGGCGACTGCCTGGCCCCACGCACGGCCGAGGAGGCGATCCACGATGGGCTGACGGTTGCCTGGTCGCTCTGAGGCTGGTCATACTGGCGCTTTCCCGATGGACCGACGTGCCATGAGCCAGCAATCACAGACGCCGCCGCTTACCGCAGAAGCCGCCCCGCAGTTTCTCGGCACCCGCATCCGCGGCTTGCGCAAGCGCCGCGGCATGACCCTGGCAGACCTGGCGCAACAGAGCGAACTGACCGCAGGCTACATCAGCCAGTTGGAGCGCAACCTGTCGTACCCGTCGATCCCGGCGCTGTTCAATATCGCCCGCAGCCTGGGCGTGACCATTCAGTGGTTCTTCGCCAGCGAGGCCAGTACCGCACCGGAAGACCAAGGGTATGTGGTGCGCCGCAACAGCCGGCTGAGCGTGCATTACGAGGATGGCATCGTCGACCAGTTGCTCACACCGCAACCCAACCGCGAGCTGGAGATGCTGCATTCACGGTTTCCGCCGGGGACCTACAGCCAGCAGAGCTACAGCCACGACGGGGAAGAAGCCGGCTACGTGCTGTCGGGGTGTTTTGAGCTGTGGGTCGGCGACCGTCACTTTCAGCTCAATGAAGGGGACAGCTTCAGTTACTCCAGCCAGGAACCGCATCGCTACGGTAACCCAGGAGAGGTCGATGCCGTGGTGATCTGGGTGATCACGCCGCCCACGTTCTAGTGTCGGGCCACGCCACTCACTGTCATCTACCCGTCATTCAACTGTCGTAATCTGCGCCGAATCTCTGTGCCACAGGTCTTCGGCATGCCCCGCCTCCTGCCCTTGCTGTTGCTGCTGCTTCCCCTGCTGGCCGTGGCCGAGCCGGCCCAGTTGCGCCTGCAAGGCTCGAATACCATCGGTGCCTCGTTGGGCCCAGCGTTGGTCCAAGGCATGCTTCAGGCGCAGGGCGCCAGCACCCTCGAGCGCAAGCCTGGCGCGGTCGCCAATGAAACCCGGATCAGCGCGCACGACCGCAACCGCCTGCCGATCAGTATCAGCATCGCGGCCCACGGCTCAAGCACCGGATTCGCCGCACTCGGCAGCGGCGACGCTGACCTGGCCGCGTCTTCGCGGCCCATCAGCGATAGCGAGGCCGACCGTCTGAGCGCACTGGGCGACCTGCGCAGTGCGAGCAGCGAACAGATAATCGGTCTGGACGGGGTGGCCCTCATCGTCCACCCCGACAACCCGCTGACCAAACTCACCACCGAGCAACTGGCACAGGTGTTCTCCGGTCAGATTTCGCGCTGGGAACAACTGGGCGTGCCGGGCGGGGCCATCCGGCTGTACACCAGGGACAATCGTTCCGGCACCTTCGAGACATTCAAGGCACTGGTGCTGGATGTTCATCAGCGCAAACTGGCTGCCAGCGCACTGCGCTTCGAATCCAGCGAACTGCTGGCCGAGCGGGTCAAGGCTGATCGCCAGGCCATCGGTTTCAGCAGCCTGGCTGCAGTGCATGGGGCCAAGGTCCTGGCCATCGCCGAAGGTGATGCACCGGCACTGCCACCGAGCCGAGCGCTGGTGGCGAGCGAGGACTATCCGCTGACCCGCCGGCTGTATTTCTACCTGCCAGACCACCCCACTGCGTTGGCACGCGCGCTGGCCGACTTCGCCCAGAGCCCGGCGGGCCAGGTGATCGTCGCCGAGCAGGGCTTCGTCTCCCAGCAGGTCAAGGCGCTGGCTGTCCCCCAGCAGGCCGACATGCCGCCGCGCTACCGTAGCCTGGTCGATGAGGCGCAGCGCCTGACGGTGAACTTCCGCTTTCAGCAAGGCAGTGCCAGCCTCGATAACAAGGCACTGCGCGATGTACGTCGGGTGACCGACTATCTGCGTCAGGCGGGCAAGTTGCACAACAAAGCGGTGTTGGTCGGCTTTGGCGACCCCAAGGAAACCCCAGGGCGAGCCGCCCTTTTGTCGCGGCTCAGGGCCATGGCGGTGCGCCGCGAACTGGCCCGTGATGGCGTGGAGGTCAGGGAAGTGACAGGCATGGGCGATGAACTGCCGGTGGCGGACAACGACGTGGAGCAAGGCCGTCTGCGTAACCGCCGGGTCGAAGTCTGGGTGTACTGAGATCCAGGCAAAGAAATGTAACACCCTGCCATTCGGCAGCCTCCGCCATCCGGTCTAGGCTTTAGCCCATGTGATACCGGGCCCCTCTGACGGCTGCCACGCCGCCATGTCGGATCACTGTTGCCATGCAACGTCGACAATCAAGGAGGGGCTCATGACGGCTCTATACACCTATCTCACTACTCCATTTCTTGGCACCAGCACTTGGTTGTGGCTGGTCTTCGTTGCCATCGTGGTCGGTCTGCTGGTCCTCGACCTCGGCGTGCTGCACCGCAAGGACCGCGAAATCGAAATGCGCGAAAGCCTGCTGCTGTATTCGGGCTACTTCAGCGTTGGTGTCTTGTTCGGTGTCTGGGTGTGGTTCGAACTGGGCGCGCAGTCGGCACTGGAGTTCTATACCGGTTTCCTGGTCGAGCAGTCGCTGTCGATGGACAACGTGTTCGTCATGGCGATGATCTTCAGCTTCTTTGCCATCCCCCGCCGCTATCAACACCGTGTGCTGTTCTGGGGCATTCTCGGGGTGGTGGTCCTGCGCGCAATCATGATTGGCGTGGGCGCGGCACTGGTGCAGAACTTCGCCTGGGTGCTCTACCTGTTCGGCGCCTTCCTGCTGATCACCGGGATAAAAATGGCCCTGTCCAAGGAGGACAGCCATCCGGACCTGGCCAATAACCCGGTGCTGCGTTTCGTGCGCCGGCACATGCGCGTCACCGACGAGATTCATGGCGCGCACTTCTTCGTGCGCCTCACCCCGCCTGGCCAGAGCAAGGCACTGCGCTACGCCACCCCATTATTCCTGGCATTGGTGCTGATCGAACTGGCCGACCTGGTATTTGCCGTCGACAGCGTGCCAGCGATCTTTGCCATCACCCAGGACCCGTTCATCGTCTACACCTCGAACATCTTCGCCATCCTCGGCCTGCGCTCGCTGTACTTCGCACTGGCCGCATTGATGCATCGGTTCGTCTATCTCAAATACGCATTGGCGCTGGTGCTGATATTTATCGGCTGCAAGATCTTCTACCACGGGTTGGTAGGTAGCGTGCCGGCACTGCTGTCGTTGGGGGTAACGTTCGGGTTGTTGCTGGGTGGCGTGCTGTTGTCGTTGTTCAAGACGCGGGGCGCTCAGGCTGCCGGGCCTCGTGAGGATGTTGTGGTAGCTGATGATAGTGCGTCTGGCAAATCAGCTCAGCCGATTCAGAAGCCGAGTAATGAAGAAAAGAAAGACCCGCGTTTGCGGGTCTGAGGGGCATGTTTGAGTAGTTCAGGAGCGACCATTACGACTACGCGTTAGCCGGCCCAAGCACTTTCACCATGGGCACACAGGCCAGTTGCAACCCTGAAGGCGAGTGGTAGACAGAGGTCGTTTCTCCAACAAATCCGCACGAGCGGTAAAACGCCACGGCATTGAGCGTCGCATCGAGCTTGATCTCCGGTAACTGCGCCTTTAGCGCAAGTCCTTCAAGGTGAAGGAGCAAGCATCGACCAATGCCTCGCCCCATGTACTCGGGGTGAACAAAGATCGCGCCGATTTCTCGCTGCTCCCTGTCGAGCATGCCAGTAGCGACCACCCGGCCCTGCACGTACACCAGGTGGAAATGCGCCGCCACCAGGTCACTGAACCACTCGCTGAGCGAGACCTCGGTCCAGACAAACATGTCGGCTTGGCTGTAGGGCCCGATGCATTGTGCACGGATGGCCAGCCGGCGAATATCGAGGGCAATCTGGGCATCGTTACGGGTGGCGCGGCGAATTTCGAACATGCTCTGTCTCCATGGCTGTGCGTGGACAGGGCAACAAAAAGCCCCGTCCATCGCTGGCGGGGCCTTCAGGTTTTAAACGGGGTTGCTGCGCAGCCGTAACCTCATGGCCCGCCAGAGGCGGTCATGCAGGTGCACATCATCGGCAAACGGGCTGTATGGATCATGTGCTCGACTGTAGCCCAACTGCGCCATCAATGCCCGACATTCATCAGTTCCTTGGGCACATACTTGCCAATCTCGTACTTGCCGACCGCCGCCCGGTGTACCTCGTCCGGCCCGTCGGCCAGGCGCAAGGTGCGTTGCATGGCGTACATGTAGGCCAACGGGAAATCACCGCTGACGCCCGCCCCGCCATGCATCTGAATCGCCCGGTCAATCACCCGCAGCGCAACATTGGGCGCGACCACCTTGATCTGGGCGATCTCGCTGCGCGCCACTTTATTGCCGACGGTATCCATCATGTAGGCCGCCTTGAGGGTCAGCAGCCGTGCCATGTCGATTTCCATCCGCGAGTCGGCGATCTTGTCGACGTTGCCCCCAAGACGTGCCAATGGCCGGCCAAAGGCAGTGCGCTCCACCGAACGCTTGCACATCAATTCCAAGGCACGCTCAGCCATGCCGACCGAGCGCATGCAGTGGTGAATACGCCCTGGCCCCAAGCGCCCCTGGGCAATCTCGAAACCGCGCCCTTCGCCCAACAGTACGTTTTCATAAGGCACCCGAACGTTCTCGAACAGCACTTCGGCATGACCGTGCGGCGCATCGTCGTAACCGAACACCGGCAACGGCCGGACGATTTTCACCCCCGGTGTATCGGTCGGCACCAGCACCATGGAATGCTGCTGATGACGCGGCCCCTCTGGGTCGGACAGGCCCATGAAGATCATCACCTTGCAGCGTGGGTCGCAGGCGCCGGAGGTCCACCATTTGCGGCCATTGATCACCCATTCGTCCCCCTGTCGCACAGCGGTGGCGGCCATATTGGTCGCGTCGGACGACGCCACGTCGGGCTCGGTCATGGCAAACGCCGAGCGGATCTCGCCGCGTAGCAGCGGCTCGAGCCACTGACGCTTTTGCGCCTCGCTGCCATAGCGCACCAGCACTTCCATGTTGCCGGTATCAGGCGCCGAGCAATTGAACGGCTCCGGGCCAAGCAGCGAACGGCCCATGATTTCGGCCAAGGGTGCGTACTCCAGGTTGCTCAGGCCCGCGCCATACTCCGACTCGGGCAGGAACAGGTTCCACAGCCCCTCGGCACGCGCCTTGGCCTTGAGCTCCTCCATGATCGCCGTGGGTTGCCAGCGATCGCCCTCGGCCACCTGGCGTTCGAACACCGGCTCTGCCGGATAGACATGGCTGTCCATGAACGCACTGACGCGCTCACGCAGTGCCTGGACCTTGGGCGAATAGGCGAAATCCATTGGGGCTACCTTCACGGGCTGAAGAACATGGGGCAGAGACTAGAGCACGCCTCGCCGATCCACCTAGTCTATTTTCGGCGTGTATAAACATTCATAACCGATATATGATCGCGCCATAATTCCAACAACGAGCGGCGCTCATGAACCTCAGCAAGGTTGACCTCAATCTGTTCATCGTCTTCGACGCGATCTATACCGAAGCCAACCTGACCCGCGCCGGGCAGATCGTCGGTATTACCCAACCGGCTGTGTCCAACGCCTTGTCGCGCCTGCGCGAGACCTTCAACGACCCGCTGTTCGTACGCACTGCGCAAGGCATGGTGCCGACGCCGATGGCGCAGAACATCATCGGCCCGGTGCGCAATGCGCTGTCGCTGCTGCGTGTGTCCGTGCAAGAGAGCCGTATCTTCAATCCGCAACAGGCCAACAAGACCTTTCGCATCAGCATGACCGACCTCACCGAAGCGGTGATCCTGCCGCCGCTGTTCCAGCGCCTGCGCCGCCTGGCGCCGGCGGTGATGATCGAGAGTTTCTTGTGCAAGCGTCGCGAGACAACCAAGGAGCTGGCCGCCGGGCGCCTGGACTTCGCCGTCGATGCACCGCTCAATACCGATCCGCAGGTGCGGCACGTCAAGCTCATGCAGGACCGTTACGTGTGCGCCCTGCGCCAGGGTCACCCGTTGGCAGAGAGCAAGCTGACCCTCGACAGCTACCTGGGCATGACCCATATCCACATTTCCAGCCGACGCAACGGCCTGGGTTACGTCGATCTGGCCCTGGGCAAGATGGGCGTGCAACGCAAGATCGCCCTGCGCTCGCAGCACTACCTGATGGCTTCGCAGGTTCTGCAGCAGACCGACATGGTCATGACCGTGCCGGAGCGCTTTGCCCGTCGCCACCAACTGCGCCACTTGCCGTTGCCGGTAGAAGTCCCGGCGTTGGAAACCCACCTGTATTGGCACGAAAGCACCGATCAGGACCCGGCCAATCGCTGGATGCGCGAGCAGATCATCGAGTTGAGCGAACGAGTGCTGGCAGAAGAAGAAAAGAAGCTCGAGATTGCCTGATGGCGTGTACATAGGGCGATTTCGGGAAGACTGCAAGCCTCGAACGGGCATGCTTGACGGTAATGTTCTAGAAAAAGCCTCAGGGTAAGAAAATTTTTCTCTGATCTTTCAAACAGCCCAAGTAGTTAGGAAAGTATTTCGCAGCGCGCCGGGTAGCATGACTGCAACGATCGCCGACCCAAGGCGACATGCACGGACTCGCCCTATCATGCCCAGCGCCCCGCTCTACTTCGATTACGCCGCCACCACCCCGGTCGATGACCGGGTGATCGAGGCCATGCTCGCCTGCCTTGGCCGCGATGCCCACTTTGGGAATCCGGCCTCAAGCGGCCACGCCTATGGCCAGACTGCCCGCCAGTTGGTGGAGCAGGCCCGGCGCCAGGTAGCAGAGCAGATCGGCGCACAGCCGCAGGACCTGGTCTGGACCTCAGGCGCCACTGAATCGAACAACCTGGCACTCAAAGGCATTGCCCAGGGCGCTGGCCAACCTGGGCACCTGCTCACCAGCCAACTGGAACACAAGGCGGTACTGGACACCGCGGCCGAACTGGAGCGCCAAGGCTGGGCCGTGACGCGGCTGATGCCGGATGCCGCCGGCCTGATCAGCGCGCAAGCCGTGCGCCAGGCCCTGCGCGAAGACACCCGGCTGGTTTCGCTGATGGCCGTGAACAATGAACTGGGCACTGTGACTGACTTCGCTGCAATCGGTGAGGTGGTGCGCGAGCATGGCGCTCTGCTGCATGTGGACGCCGCCCAGGCGGTGGGCAAAGTCGCGATTGACCTGGGCCGGCAAGCGGTCGACCTAATGTCTTTTTCTGCGCACAAGGTTTATGGCCCCAAAGGCATCGGCGCGCTTTATGTAGGGCCGCGCGCCCGCGCGCAGTTGCACGCGCAGATGCACGGCGGCGGCCATGAAGGCGGCCTGCGTTCCGGCACCCTGGCCACCCATCAGATCGTCGGCATGGGCAGCGCGTTCGCGCTTGCCGGCAAACCCGGCGAAGGCGAACAGCAACGGATCCATCAGCTTGCCGAGCGCTTGCGCCAAGGCTTGCTGGCGCTACCAGGCGTGACGCTGAACGGCTGCCCGGTGCAGCGCATCCCCAACACGCTCAACCTGCGCATCGAGGCCAACGGCTTCAACAGCGCGGCGCTGGCCGGCGAGCTGGCCTTGTCGACCACCTCGGCGTGCAACTCCGCCAGCAATGCCGCTTCGCATGTACTGCTGGCCCTTGGGTTGAGCGAGCAGCAGGCGCGCAGCAGCGTGCGTATCAGCCTTGGACGCTATACAAGCGAGGCAGACGTCGACACCGCGATTGCGCTGTTCGCGCGAGTGCTGGGCGCGGCAGCCGTGGCACTGTGGTAACTCACGCGGGCTAGGCAGACCGATCAACGGGCGTAGTCAGGTGCGAGCCTTGCTGGCTGCCAGCAACGCCAGCGTGGCGATCACTGCCAAACCCGCAACCGCGCTGGCGACATAGCCCAACGCGGCCGTGCCCAACACCTGAATGACCAGCCCGCCCAAGGCCGCGCCGAGCGCGATACCGGCATTGGCCGCAGACACGTTCAAGGTCCCGGCCAAGGCCTGAGCCTTGGCACCCGCCTGCATCACACGCACCTGGCACACCGGGAACAAGGCGGTGTAGGCCACGCCCCACAGGGCCAGCGCGCACACCAGCAACGCTGGGCTGGAGACCGCCGGCGTCACCACGCCCATGCCCAAGGCGAGAATGACCAGCAGGAGCACCGTCGCTGCCAGCGGGCTGCGGTCGACGATACGCCCGGCCAGGCTGTTGCCCAGCATGCCGACCACGCCAAAGCCCATCAGCCACCAGCCAACATCGGCAGAGGGCACGTTGGCGACCTGTTCAAGCATCTCGGCCAGATAGGTGTAGGCGGTGAACATCGCGGTGAACACCAGCGCCGACAGCAGTACATGGGCGATGAAGCGACGGTCCTTGAGGATCACCGTTTGCCGCACGCCATCCGCACGGGCAGGCACGGCCGGCAATTTCGGCAAGAACACCCACATCAGCAGCGCCACCAGCAGACACAGCCCGGCCAGCAGCCAGAAACTGCCGCGCCAGCCCACCAAGCCAGCGGCCAAGGTACCCAACGGAATACCAAAGACGAACGCAGCGGTGATACCCAGGTAGACTTTGGCCACGGCCCAACCTTCACGCCCTGGTCCGGCCAACTGCCCAGCGCTTTCACTGGCGGTGCCCCAGTACACCGGCAGCGCCAACGCCGCGACAAAGCGCGCCAGCGCCAGTACCCAGACGTTGGGCGCGATGGCGGCCAATGCGTTGGAGGCAGCGAACACCAGCACGATGGCGATGAACAGCGGCTTGCGCTCGAACGACGACAGCCAGGCGGTCAGAAACGGCCCGCAGAGCATTACGGTCACGGCAAACAGGGTGACCAGCTGGCCGGCGGCAGCAATCGACAGGCCCAGATCACGGGCCAGCCCCGGCAGCAAACCGAGAATGATGAATTCGGTGGTCAGCAAGGCAAAGCCGCCTACGGCGAACAACAGAATCGCCAGGCCCGTGCGCGGTGCTGGTACGGCAACCGCGGGGGCGGTCATGGAACTCGTTTGCATCGGTGTCAGGCTCATAGGGTGAAAAGCCTGCCAGCTTACTCGGGAATCGTGTTCTCATTACGGGTAGTTATTCCGCAATTAGATGAATCTGATTCAGTAATCATGGGTACAGCATGCCGGGGACCGAGCGCTTGAAAGACATCGAATTCTTCGTCAACGTGGCCAACGCGGGCAGCTTCATCGCCGCCGCCGAACGCATGCACCTGACCAGCTCTGCGGTGAGCAAAGGTGTTGCACGTTTGGAGAAACGCCTGCAGGTGCGTTTGTTCGAGCGCACCACCCGACGCCTGCTGCTCAGTGATGCCGGGGCTGACTATTACCGCACCTGCACGCGGGTACTGGCCGAAATCGAAGAGGCCGAGCTGGCCCTGCACGATGAACAGCAGGAACCGTGCGGCAAACTGCGCATCGATCTGCCGGCAAGCTTTGGCCGCCTGCACGCCCTGCCAGCCGTGCTGGCTTTTGCCCGCTCCCATCCGCGGCTACAACCGCACATCACCCTCTCCGACCGGTTTGTCGACCTGAGTGAAGACCCGGTCGATATCGTTGTACGCATCGGCGGGCCACAGCGCTGGCCCGCGGGCATCGAGCATCGTTACCTGGGCAGCCAGCGCCTGGTGCTGTGTGCCTCGCCCGCCTACCTCGCCGAGCACGGCACGCCCGCCGACGAGGAGCAACTGCGTGCACTCGGCTGCGTGCTGTATGCCTGCGTCGACGGCAGCACCCTCGACCTGCACTTTGCCAGCAGCCGGCACGGGGTCGATGAGATGAAGGCCATGCCGGGAGGCTTGGCGATTGGCGACGGTGAAGGCCAGCTCATGGCGATCATGGCCGGGCATGGCATTGCCCAGCTACCGACCTGGCTGGTGCAGCGCCAGCTCGACGAGGGCACGCTGGTCGAAGTGCTGCCCGGCTTTGCCAGCGAAGGCCTGCCGATCCACCTGGCCTGGCGGCGCAACCGCGGCCACCTGCCCAAGGTCAGCGCCCTGGTCGAGGCGTTGAGCGAGCGCCTGACGCCGCTGCTCGACCCGACACAGCAGCGCTGACCGGCAGGCAGGCGCATGCGCCGGGGCTGCTCCCACAGACACAGCGCCAGTCTTGAGGCATGCGCGGACTCTGCGGGGGGCAGTTGTCTTGCACAAACCTAAACGTTAACGCGATCACTGTGGGAGCGGCCTTGTGTCGCGAAATGAGGGCGCAGCCCTCACCTGCGTCACCTCCAGATACGATCCGTTCGCCCACTGCAATCCGGTCACCATTACCTGGGTTCATCCCACCAAGTGCGCCGAAGAAACGTGCAGGCCTGGTAAGCAAAACCGGCGATTATCCGCATTGGGATCGTGTGTGGTTGTGAGTCAGCTGGTGAGGGCTGCGCCCTCATTTCGCGACACAAGGCCGCTCCCACAGAGAGACCGCGCCAGCTTGAAGTTTGGTGCAAGACAGTTGTTCTCACAGGGACCGCGCACACGGCGAAAATCAGGAGCAGCGCAGATGCACATTCGTTCTAAACCTGGCACTCGCTGCTGCGCTACAGTAAGCCCCCCCTCGACACTGCAGCCGCCGCCATGAGCAATTGGATCGACCTCGCCCAGGACGCCGATACCGGCATCGAGTCGGTGCGCGCGCATTTCACCGGGCATGCCTACGACCCACACTGGCACGACAGCTTCCTGGTGGGCCTCACCGAGCAAGGCGTGCAGCAGTTTCACTGCCGCCGCGCCCGCCACTTCAGTACCCCTGGCCAGGTATTCCTGCTTGAGCCTGGTGAGATTCACGACGGCCACGCACCGACCGCAGACGGTTTTACCTACTCGACGCTGTACCTCGACCCGAACTGGCTGGAGGCCGAGGTGCGCGCGCTGTTCGAGCAGGCACCCGCCAATGGCCTGCCCGGGTTTGCCGATACCTTGTGCCGCGACGCGCGCCTGGCCGGCGCCACCTTTCGCGCTTTCCAGGCCTTGCACGGCGAGGAGATGCGGATCATTCGCCAAACAGCCATGGACGACTTGCTGGCCTGCCTTACCCAGCACTTGCACTGGCGCAAACGGCTCAATCCAGACCCGCGCCTGCCGTTATCCGCGCAAGTGGCGCGTGATTATCTGCATGCCCACCTGGATCAGGACATCGGCCTGAACGAACTGGCCCTGGCCTGCGGCGTCGACCGCTTCCGCCTGACCCGCGCCTTCAAGGCAGCGTTCGGCATGGCACCGCATGCCTATCTCGTGCAACTGCGCGTGGTCCGCGCGCGGCAATTGCTGGCGCGCGGGCAGAGCCCGGCCGAAGTGGCCACCGCGCTGGGCTTTGCCGACCAGAGCCACCTTGGCCGCTGGTTCCGCCGCGCCTATCAGCTGACCCCCGCCGATTACCGTCGCCGCTGCACAAAGCTTCCAGACTGAACCGCCGCCAACGGCGAGCATGGCGCTCCGATCATATGGAGTTGTTTGTCATGCTGCAGTCGCTGTTGCCGTTTGTCCTGTTCGCCCTGGTTGCCAGCATCAGCCCTGGGCCAACCAACCTGCTGATCCTCGCCCACGGCGCACGCTGCGGCCTACGCGCCAGCGTCGCGCCGATCCTCGCCGCGTGCCTGGCAGCGGCGGCAATGGTCTGGGTGGTGGGGCTCGGGCTGGCCGAAGTGCTGCTGAACCACCCGCAAGCACAACAACTGATGAGTTGGCTGGGCGTGCTATGGCTGAGCTGGCTGGGCTGGCAGTTGCTGCGCAGCGCGGGGGACCCGTTGCAGGCCTCGGCGCAGCAGAGCTTCGGGCCGCTGAGCGCAGCCTCGTTGCAGATCATCAACCCCAAGGTCTGGCTGATGGCCATGGCGGTGATTGGCGTGTTTGCCGCACCAGACCAGCCCGTGTGGCAGCTGGCGTTGATCTTCCTGCTGATCGCCCTGCCTTGCACGACCGCCTGGGCGTTGCTTGGCGTCAGCAGCGCGCGCTGGCTGCAGTCGCCGCAGCGCCTGCGGCGGTTCAATCAGCTGTTGGCAGGGTTGCTGATCGTTTCAGCCTGGTCGGCGCTGCTGGCCTGAATCGGTAGCAGCCGCACCGCCACCACTCAAATCGAACGCGGCGCGGGCGCCGTTGCCTCACGCAAGCGCCGAGTGCTGGCCACGGCAATCAGCAACCCCAACAGCGCGACACTGCCGCCCACCAGGCCGATATTGGCCACGCCCAGCTGGCTGCTGACGATGCTGCCCAGCAATGCACCACCGCCGATGCCGATGTTGTAGATGCCGGAGAACAGCGCCATGGCCACATCGGTGGCATCCGACGCCAGCTTGAGGGTCTTCGATTGCAGGGCCAGGCTGAAGCTGAGGATCGCCACCCCCCACAACATGCTCAGCACGGCGAACACGCTGAAGCTGCCCGACAGTGGCAGCATCAGCAGCAGGCACGCCGCCAGGCAGCCGATCGAACCGACCAGAAAGCCATGCGGATAGCGATCGCTGTAGCGGCTGAACAACACCGAGCCGAACAGCCCGGCACCGCCGAACAGCAACAGCAGCAGGGTCGTGCGGTCACCGCCGATCTGTGCCACATGCAGCGCGAACGGTTCGATGTAGCTGTACGCGGTGAACTGGGCGGTGATCACCAGGGTGACCAGCAAGTAAGTGATGACCAGCGCCGGTCGCTTGAACAATACCGGCAGGCTGCGCAGCGAACCGGAGTTCTGGCTCGGCAGCAGCGGTAGCGATTTCATCAGGCAGAGCATGGTCGCCAGTGCCACCGCGCCGATGCTGAGAAAGGTCACCCGCCAGCCCAGCGCTTCCCCGACCACACGCCCCAGCGGGATGCCCAGCACCATTGCCAGGGTGGTACCGGTGGCGAGCAACCCCAGCGCCTTGGACTGCTGCCCCGGCGGCGCCACGCGCACGGCCAGTGACGCGGTGATCGACCAGAACACCGCATGCGACAAGGCAATGCCGATGCGGCTGACCAGCAGCATGGCGAAGCTCTGCGCCAGCCACGACAACAGGTGGCTGACGACGAACACGATAAACACGAACATCAGCAAGCGTCGCCGCTCGACGTTGCGCGTCAGCAGCATCATCGGCAACGAGGCCAGTGCCACTACCCAGGCATAGATGGTCAGCATCAGGCCGACCTGTGCTGTGGTCATGTCGAAACTGCGGCCGATGTCGCTGAGCAGCGCCACCGGGACGAACTCGGTGGTATTGAAGATGAACGCAGCCAGCGCCAGCGCGATGACGCTAAGCCAGCTACCGCCGCCCACCGGGGCGGGCATTGATGTCGGGATCGGACCATTCATGGACGAGGGATACAACTCCAGAAAACAAGACGAAGACGCCCGCGCCAGCCAGCGAGATGACTCTCTGGCGGGTGCGGATAACTATTATTGGATGGATGCCCGGCATGGTACGCGCACCGTCCGGGCCTCACAACCGCGACGCAAGCGGAGTACCATGCGCGTTTACCCCGACCGACCGCGGCACATTTAACAGGGAGCCCCTTCTGCCCATGGACACGCAGCACGCCCAGCAACAGTGGCAACAGGCCGTCACCGCCTATGCCCAGGCCATCAACCGCTATGTCGCGGAGGGCCGCACGCACGGCTGGGACGACCTCGAAGAACCTGCAGCGCCTGCCACCGAGCATCTGCTGCCAGCCTGGCAAGCCGCCTTGCAAGCGGTCAACCAGCCGCACATCGACGAGGCGCAACGCCTCGCCTTTCGGCAGGCCTGGCCGCCGGCGCATCAGCCCCTGCTGCCGTTGCTCGACGCGCACGGGCAAGGCATCGCCAGCGTTCTGCTGCTCGATGACGGCAGCTTGCTGGCGCGCATCGGCATGGCCTATGAAAAAGGCCAAGTGGTGCGCATCGATGGCCGCAGCGTCACCCCGGTGATTGGCGTCGAGCATTTCGGCCGCTGCCCGCAACGGCGTTACTTTGCCTTGGCCAATGCCGAGTGCGTGCGCATTACCGACGGCTGGGGCGGCCCTCAAGTCGCCCGCCTGGCCTGGCCGAATGGCCTCGAGGGGCTGCCGCCGGGCTATCCGTTCGAACCGCTCGACCTGCCGCCGACGCCCACCAGCCTGACGCCGTTTCCGGATGGCCAGCGGGTATTGCTGGTCAGCAGCGAGGGGATCTTCGTACTGGCCGCTGATGGCGCCACCCGCCTGTTGCGTGACGAACAGTCGATCCTCGAGGAGCTCGTCGAAGGTACCGATCCGGATGACATCGGCCTCGGCCTGAGCATGGAACATGGAGCGATCAGCGCCGATGGCCGGCTGATCGCCATCGGCGAGCAATGCAGCCGGCATCTGGTGCTGGACGAGCATCTGCAGCCGCTTGCCGACATCGGCCCCGGTGGCGAGTACCCGCACTTTGCCCTGTTCAACGCGCGTGGCGATCATCTGATCGTCAACGCCTGCCACTTCTACAACGGTGGCACGCTCGGGGTGAAGACCGCCGACCTGCCTGGGCTGGACACCGAATACTACAGCGACGACCCGCGTACACCGCTGGTGCAGGATGGTGCGCGGGTCTATGCCGGGGTGTGGCGCGAAGGCGAGTACATCGTGGGCGACGCCCACGGTTACCTGCGCGCGTTCACTGAAGACGGCAGCGAGCACTGGCAGCACTACCTTGGCTCGACCATCAGCGCGATGGACATCAGTGCCAATGGACAAACCCTGGTAGCGGCCAGCCATGCCGGGTTCATCTCGGTGATTGCCCTGGACAGCAGTCGACCGGAGTGGCAGATCGGTACTGCAGAGCACGGTGAAGTGCGCCGCTGGTTGTTCTGGAAGGGGCTGGACAAGCCTTTGGCCTGGTAGGCAGCTCAGCACTTCGCCGGGCTTGCGCTAATGCTTTTCACTTAAAAATGCCGGGGCCGCTTTGCCGCCCATCGCGACACAAGGCCGCTCCCACAGTGATCGCGCTTGCCATGTAATCGAGGCATACACGATCGGCGTGGGGGCGGCCTTGTGTCGCGATGGGCTGCGCAGCAGCCCCGGCTCCTTAACTGATTGGCTTCAACCCTTCAACGTGGCCATATCGATCACAAACCGATACTTCACATCACCAACGATCATCCGCTCATACGCCTGGTTGATGTTGCGGATATCCAGCATCTCGATATCGCAGGTAATTCCGTGCTCGGCACAGAAATTCAGCACTTCCTGGGTTTCGGCAATACCGCCAATCAGCGAACCCGCCAGCACCCGACGCTTCATCACCAGGTTGGCCGCATGCACCGGTGGCTCGACCGGCTCGATCAGCCCGACCAGGATGTGCACACCGTCAAAGGTGAGGGTTTCCAGGTAGGGGTTGAGGTCGTGTTGCACCGGGATGGTGTCGAGGAGGAAGTCGAAGCGCCCCGCCGCCGCCTGCATCTGCTCGGCATCGGTAGACACGATGACGTGATCGGCGCCCTGACGACGGGCTTCTTCAGCCTTGGCCGCAGACCGGGTGAACAGCGTCACTTCGGCGCCCAGCGCCTTGGCGAACTTGATGCCCATGTGGCCCAGGCCACCCATGCCGAGAATACCGACCTTGTGCCCCGGACCCACGCCATGGTGCTTGAGCGGCGAGTAGGTGGTGATGCCGGCGCAGAGGATCGGCGCCGCGCTGGCCAGGTCCAGCCCCTGAGGAATGCGCAGGACGAAGTGCTCGCTGACAACGATGCTGTTGGAGTAGCCACCCATGGTGTTGCTGCCGTCGACGCGGTCGGGGGTGGCGTAGGTCATGGTCGGACCTTCCAGGCAGTACTGCTCCAGATCCTTGGCGCAGGCTTCACAGTGGCGGCAAGAGTCGACCATGCAGCCCACACCGACCAGATCACCCACCTTGTGCTGGCTGACCTTGGCGCCAACAGCGGTGACCCGGCCAACGATCTCGTGGCCCGGCATCAACGGGTACACGGCGATGCCCCACTCATTGCGCGCCTGGTGGATATCGGAGTGGCACACACCGCAGTAGAGGATCTCGATGGCGACGTCATCAGCACGCGGGCTACGGCGCTCGAAGGTCATGGGAGCCAGCGGGCTGGTCGGGGTTTGGGCGGCGTAACCGATCGCGGTATACATGCGGGACCTCTCAATAAAGTGAAACGATTCAGGCAGCATATTTTCCAGATCCTGCACCTGCAGGGCCACAGCCGATCCTCCGGTATGCGTGCCTGATTCTCCGATCCTGCCTATCACCACCTGGCGCCACACCATCAATCTGCGACAATGCCAGTGTCTGATTCTCTACTCTGGTCTCTCATGCAGCTCACTCGCCACGTCGACGCCAATGCCCCGCTCTGCTCGCTGATCCGCAGCCTGGCCAGCCGCCCCGGCTTTGTCCCCACGCACTTGCCCCAGGTGCAGGTCCTGAGTTGGGACCATTACGTGGCCAGCAGCCCGCAGATCTATGAGCCGAGCCTGATGATCCTCGCTCAAGGCAGCAAACTGGCACGTCTGGGCCCGCGCACGCTGGAGTACGGCGCGGGGCACTACCTGGTGCAGGCGCTGTCGGTGCCGTTCATGTGCGAGACCTTCGCCACCGCCGATGCGCCGCTGTTGGGGGTAGCCGTCGATATCGATCGCGCGGTGCTCGGCGAACTGGTGCAGCACATGGCACTGGCGCCGGATGCGGCGGTACAGGCGCAGACCCCGCAATCGATGACCTCGGCGGCCCTCGATGCGCCGATGCGCGAGAGCGTCGAGCGCCTGCTGCAGTGCCTGCAGGATCCGCTGGATGCCAAGGTGCTCGGCCCGGCGCGGGTGCGCGAAGTGCTCTACACCGCACTGCGCGGGCCCCAGGCCGGGGTGTTGCGGGCGTTGGTCGAACAACAGGGGCATTTCGCCCGTATCGCTGCGGCGCTGGCCTACCTGCGCGAGCATTACGCCGAGCCACTGAGCGTCGAGGCGCTGGCCAGTTGCGCCAACATGAGCGTGTCGACCTTCCATGAGCACTTCAAGCGCTGCACCGACATGGCACCGATGCAGTACCTCAAGCGCCTGCGTTTGCTCAAGGCCCAGCAAATGCTGATCGGTGAAGGCCTCGGGGTAGCGCAGACGGCGCACCGGGTGGGCTACCAGAGCACCTCGCAGTTCAGCCGCGAGTACAAACGCCAGTTCGCGCATAGCCCGGGGGATGAACAGCCTTATCAGAGCCTGCCGGTGTGAGCCGCGAGTCTCTTACTTGGCCGCGGCTATTGAGTGCTGCCCCTTTTTCAAGCAAATGATCGCGCCCATTGCGAGAGGACAAACGACCCGGCTACCATTGAGAACGATTCACACTCACAACCGGATACCAGGCGTTGGACAGCACCTCGACCCGCAAGCTGGGCTTCTTCTTCAGCGACCATCATCGCTGGCTGCTGCAACACGTCCATAAACGCCTGCGCAACCGTGCCGATGCCGAGGACACAGCGGCCGAAGCGTTCTGCCAGATGCTCGGTGCGCGGGTTGACCCTGACACCATCGAGCAACCGCGCGCCTATCTTTCGACCATCGCCCGCCGGCTGATCTTCGACCGCCACCGCCGCCGCCAACTGGAACTGGCCTACCTCGAGCGTCTGGCCCATCTGCCCGAGCAGGTCGCGCCCTCGGCCGAGGAGCAATTGCTGCTGATCGAGGCGCTGATCAGCATCGACCAGGTGCTCGACGGCCTGCCCGCCATCGTCAAGACCGCCTTTCTCTACAGCCAGCTCGACGGCATGAGCTACGTCGAGATCGCTGGCAAACTGCAGCTGTCTGAACGCACCGTCAGCCGCTACATGAAGCAGGCCCTGCGCCAGTGCTACCTGAGTGAGCTGCAGCCATGAGTACGCGCCCGCTGGACAGCGTCACCGAGCAGGCCATCGACTGGATGGTCGAGCTCAACGCCCGCACGCCCGACGGCGCACTGCTGCGCCGCCTGGAGCAGTGGCTGGGCCAAGACCCACGTCACCAGCAAGCCTGGGACCGCCTGCAACAGCGCCTTGGCCGTCCGTGCGCGGCGCTGCGCGCGCTTGATCAGCGCGCCCCTGGCCAGGCTGGCGAAGCCCGTCGGTTATTGCTGCAACCGACCCGTTCGCGCCGCGAGGTGCTGCGCGGCCTGGCCGGCCTCGGCCTGCTCGGAGGCGGCTTGTGGGCCGGCTGGCGCAGTGACGCCACCCAGGACTGGCTGGCCGACCTGCACACCGCGGCCGGCCAACGGCGCACGTTCGTTCTCGCTGACGGCAGCCAACTGAGCCTGAACAGCGCCACTGCCGTCGACCTGCAGTTCGATGGCGAGCAACGGCTGCTGGTCCTGCGCCACGGCGAGTTGCTGATCCAGGTGGCCCGCGACCCACGCCGGCCCTTGCGCGTGCGTACCGCGCAAGGCCAGGTACAAGCGCTGGGCACACGTTTTCTAGTCAGCCAGGAAGCAGCCGCAACACGTGTGGTGGTGCTGGAACACAGTGTGCGGGCCAGCTTGGCCGATGGCCGTTACCAAGACTTGCAACAGGGCCAGGCCGCCCTGCTGCGGCCAGCGGGCATTGAACGGCTGGACAGCGAGCAAGGGCAACGTACCGCCTGGATCGAGGGCAGGCTGGAAGTGCTCGATGAGCCGCTGCACGTTGTGATCGACGCTTTGCGCCCGTACCAACGCGGCTACATTCGCCTGGCGCCAGGCTTGCGCGACCTGCGCGTGCAGGGCGTGTTTCCCCTTGGCCAGCCGCAGCAGGCCTTGGCCGCACTGGCTGAAACCCTGCCGATCCACGTCAATAGGTACGGTCCGTGGCTGACCTTGATTGGCGCCAAATCGGCAAAATGAAAATATTTCTGCAAATCATTCACAACGGTGTCCGGTTTTTGTTTCTCGTCCCACCTATCTCCTGACAGCCAATATCAAATCGGGAGAACACCGTGCACAACAACTGGCCCCGCGCCCTGCCCCTCGTCGTCGCCCTGAGCAGCCTCAGTGCCCTCGTCCAGGCGCAGACCCTGTCGTTCAACCTGCCGGCGGCAAGCCTGGCCAGCACGCTCAACCGCATTGCCAGCCAGAGCGGCCACATCATCGCCCTGGAGCCGGATCTGGTACGCGGCAAGCAAGCGCCTGCAGTGATCGGCCAGATGAGCGCCGAAGAGGCCATGCAAGCAGCCCTGGCCGGCAGCGGCCTGCAACTGCGGGTCACCAGCAGCGGCCACTTCAGCGTGGCCCCGGCCAGCGTCGGCGGCGATGTCATGGAGCTGGGCGCCACCAGCGTCACCGACAACTACCTGAATGCCACCAGCGAAGGCAGCGGCTCCTATGCGGCGCGGGCAGTGACCCTCGGCAAGGGTACCCACACCCTCAAGGAAATTCCCCAGTCGGTGACGGTGATCACCCGCAAACAGCTCGACGACCAGGGCATTACCGACCTCAAGGACGCGATCAACCACACCACCGGCCTGGTCGGTGCCCAAGGCATCGGCCCAGGCATGGTCATCACCTCGCGCGGCTTCCAGATCGACGACTGGCAATACGACGGCGTGCCGATCCAGCGCAACAACTATTCACTGGGCAACTGGGCGACCCAGGACCTGGTGTTTTTTGATCGCGTCGAGATCCTGCGGGGAGCCTCCGGCCTGCTGCAGGGCACCGGCAGCCCTGGTGGCGCAATCAACCTGGTGCGCAAGCGCGGCCAGGCCACGCCGACCGTGGCCATCACCGGTAAAGCTGGCTCGTGGGACCATTACGGCCTGCAACTGGACGCCGGCGGGCCGCTGACCAGCAGCGGCAACGTGCGTGGGCGGATGGTCCTCGACGAAGACCAGAGCGACAGCTTCATCGATTACCAGTGGGGCAAGACCCACTCGCTGTATGGTGCGCTGGACATCGACCTGAACGATTCGACGACGATTGGCGGCGGCATCAGCTACAGCCGTGAAGAGTCGCGGCCGATGCTGCGCGGCATCCCGCGCTACGCCACCGGCAAGCCGGTCGACCTGCCACGCTCGACGTACACCGGTGCCCGCTGGAGCCGCGCCGAGACCGACGTCACCACCTATTACCTGGACCTGGAACATCGCTTCAACGACGACTGGGCCTTCAAGGCTGCTGCCGTGCGCATGGACGAGACCAATACCTCTACCCATCAGCGCGTGCAGACCGCCGACGAGGGCCTGGAGCCTAACGGTGACGGCGTGAGCTATGCCGACTGGATTACCGACTTCCACAATACCAAGCTGGGCCTGGACATGAACGTGGTCGGCCATTTCGATACCGGCTCTGTGGCCCACGAAGTGACCCTGGGTGGCAACTACGCCAAGCTGACCTCCGATGACGCCTACTGGCGCAAATTCTTTGCCGGCAGCGGCAACATCTTCGACATCGACCACAACCGCCCGGAACCGAGCCGCGACAGCTTGTTGCAGGGGCCGATCGGTCGCCACAACGAGGCCAGCTACGACATTCGGCAAAAGGGCCTGTACGGCGCCTGGCGGGTCAAGCCAACCGAAGACCTGACCCTGGTGCTAGGCACCCGCGTCAGCTGGTTTGACTACAGCTGGGATTCGATCGACTTCAACAACCCGACCGACCCCGGTACCCGCTACCCCACCAGCCGCATGACCGAGTCGGGCGAAGTCACCCCGTACGCCGGCTTTGTCTACGACCTGACCCGCGAGTGGTCCTGGTACGCCAGCTACACCGACGTGTTCGTCCCGCAAACCGAACGCGCACTGGGCAATGCGCCGCTCAAGCCGATCGTGGGCAGCAACTACGAGACCGGCCTCAAGGGCGAGCTGCTCGATGGGCGAGTCAATGCCTCGATCGCGGTGTTCCGCTACGACCAGGAAAACCGTGCTGTCACCGACCTCGCCTCCGGCCAGGAGTGCGACGGCTGGTACTGCTCGATGGCCTCGGGCAAGGTGCGCAGCCAAGGTGTCGAAGCCGAGATCAGCGGTGAGGTGGTGAGCGGCCTGCAGCTGTTCGCCGGTTACACCTACAACACCACCAAGTTCATCGACGACCCGGACAACGAAGGCCGCACCTTCAGCCAGTGGACGCCCAAGCACATGCTGCGCGCCTGGGCCGACTACACCCTGCCGGTGGACGGCCAGCGCTGGAGCACCGGCCTGGGCTTTACCACCCAGAGCCACACCCTCGGTTACGAGCGCACCTACGAGGTGCCGGGCTACACGGTCTGGAGTGGGCGCGTGGCGTACCAGCTGACGCCTGAGGTGAACCTCGCCGTGAACGCCAACAACCTGTTCGACAAGAAGTACTGGGTGGCCGGCTTCAACCAGCTCAACGGCAGCAACAACTATGGCGAGCCGCGCAACTTCATGCTGACGGTCAAGTACACGCCGCAGTTCTGAGCCTGATCAGTCCGCCAGGGGCCACTGCGCCAGCGGCCAGTAGCGGCCCTTGCGCGACTCGTAGAGGGTGAAGTGGCGGGCCGTCAGGTAGAAGTCGGCTGCAGTCGCGGCCTCAGGTACCTGCCCGGGAAAATCCCGGGACAGGGTCAGGTGCGGGCGGTACTCGCGCTTTTCCTGGGCAATGCCCAGCGCCAGTGCGGCCTGCTCAAGGGCATACACCAGCTGGCGCAACGCCGGCGGTGTCTGTTGCGCTTCCAGCACCAGGATCCCAGGCCGCGGCCACACTTGCAGTTGATCGAGGACAACGCGCAAGGGCGCCGCGGGTCGCTTGATAGCGTCGACTGCGGCGCACAACGCGGGCACCTGTGCGACGTCGACATTGCCAAGAAACAGCAGGGTCAGGTGGAAATTATCCGCCGGCACCGGCTTGCCGCTGCGCAGCGCCAGGTCGCGCCGCCATTGGCCGATGTCACGGCGCTGGGCATCACTGACTGGCAAAGCGAAGAACAGTCGCTTGAAAAGGGTGCCGCTGGGGCGGGCTTCCTTGGCCATGGGCGCTCCTCGAAGATTGAAATGACTGCCTGAGTGTACCGTTTGCCTACCCGTTCAAGGGCCAAAAAGCCAGTTGAAACGTTTGCGCAAGCTGTAGCCCATTACACCAAAGTCCACCGGATTCGAAGTAACAAGAAGTACAAAGTCGTATCACGATTGTTTATGCTGGCGGGCTTACGCCATGGCGCATGGCCATTTTCGACAAGTATCCGTTCATGAAAATTGCACTCGTACTCCTCTTCGTCATCTCGATCGCCTATGTGCACCTGCGCGGTCGGGTGCGTCACAAGCTGACCCGCCAGCTGAGCGATCACTCCAGCTTCCTGGCCCCGATCAACAGCTTCCTCTACCTGTTTTCCAGGCATCCGGCCAAGCCCTACCTGCCGGTGGACGCGTTCCCCGAACTGCAGCCGCTCAAGGACCATTGGCAAGAGATCCGCGCCGAGGCGCAGCAGCTGTTGCACGTGGGCGAGATCAAGAAATCCGACAACTACGACGATGTCGGTTTCAACTCGTTCTTCAAGACCGGCTGGAAGCGCTTCTACCTGAAGTGGTACGGCGAGAGCCACCCGTCGGCGATGAGCCTGTGCCCGCGCACCACTGAACTGCTGCAGGGTATCGGCACGGTCAAGGCGGCGATGTTCGCCACCCTGCCACCGGGCGCCAAGCTGGTGCGCCACCGTGATCCGTACGCGGGTTCCTATCGCTATCACCTTGGCCTGGATACGCCCAACGACGATGGTTGCTACATCGACGTCGATGGCGAGAAGTATTCCTGGCGTGATGGCGAAGCGGTGATCTTCGACGAGACGTACATTCACTACGCCGCCAATACCACCGAGCACAACCGGATCATCCTGTTCTGCGATGTGGAGCGACCGCTCAAGTACCGCTGGGCAAGCGCCTTCAATCGCTGGTTCAGCAGCAAGGTCATGGCTGCCGCCGCCGCGCCCAACAATGCCAATGACAAGACCGGCGGCATCAACCGCCTGTTCACCCGCATCTACAAGATTCGCGAACGCGGCAAAGCCCTGAAAAAGCGCAACCGCATGCGCTATTACCTGGAAAAGTGGCTGGTGGTAGCGGCGCTGGTGCTGGTGTTTATCTACATCTGAGTGTGCGCTGCAGGGCCGGCCTCTTCGCGGGGCAAGCCCGCTCCTACAGGATATTCACCGTTCCTGCAGGAGCGGGCTTGCCCCGCGAAGAGGCCGGCCCAGACTCCCCCCAGTACCCTTCTCTTGCGCGACGGCGCCGCGCCCACCAGACTTGGCGGCCAAGCCCATGCAGGAACCACCATGATCCAGATCCGCGCCATGACCGCAGAAGACTTTCAGCGCTTCTGGCCCACCTTCGAGTCTATCGTCCAGGCCCGTGAGACCTACGCCTTTGACCCGCAACTGAGCATCGACCAGGCGCGCCATCTGTGGCTGGAGTTGCCCCTGCATACCTTGGTCGCGGAACAGGACGGTGAACTGCTCGGGTCCTATTACCTGAAGGCCAACGCCGCCGGCCCCGGCGCGCATGTCGGCAACTGCGGCTATATGGTCTGCCCGACAGCCCGTGGGCGTGGTGTGGCCAGGCTGATGTGCGAGCACTCGCAGAAACTGGCGCGCCAGGAAGGGTTTCTCGCCCTGCAGTTCAATTCGGTGGTGGTCAGCAACGAAGTAGCCGTCGCGCTCTGGCACAAGCTGGGGTTCGAGACGGTCGGGCGCTTGCCCAAGGCCTACCGGCATGCCCGGCTGGGGCTGGTGGATTGCCTGGTGATGTACAAGTGGCTGGCGGATGAGCCCGTGGTCGAGAAGCCAGCGCTGCTGATCGGGCGCAAGAACATTGAAGCGCGGGTGTCGCGTAGACGCGGACGTTGACAGCCGCTGCGCGCTTTAAGCTTCAAGCTACAAGAAACGGCTTTTTCTTGCAGCTTGCAGCTCGAAGCTTGTCGCTTAGAAGGCCAGACCTACCTTGAACCCATACTCATCACGCTTGAGCTTGGTGTTATCAGCGACCGGCGAATCTTCATCGAGCTTGTACTCGGTGCGGGTGTAGTAGACCCCGGCGTAGATCGGCATGCCGCCCTGCTGGTTCATCAGCAGGCTGATCTCGGCATACGGGTTGGTGCGGTCCTTCATGTCCACGCTGTCGCTGCCAAAGTCATCCACCTTGAGCTTGGCGCGGCCGTCGAGGGTGTGCCGGGCACCGACTTCGACGCGCAGGGTCGCGGCATCGAACTGATGGTTGTAGCCCACTGCGGCCTTGGCAAAGGGCGATTTGTAGGTCAGCTCGGTGTCGAGGTCGTTCAGTTCCGGCTCGAAGCGCGACCAGTTGTAGCCACCCCCCACGGTGACATCGACGAAATTGCGCGCATCCAGCGCCGCACGCCAGCCGACATCCAGGTCAATGTTGGCTTCCTTGAGCTTGTTATCCTTTTTTTCAGCGTACTTGGCATCGGCGCCGAGCTGATAGATCAAACCAGATTCGGCAGTCATCTTGTTGCCAAAGTTGGCGAACAAGCCGCCCTGCCCCAGGTGATCCTTCTCAGACTCCGAGCCGCCCTCGTACTTGAAGGTGTCGTAGCTGCCCAGCAAGCCAAAGGTGAACAGGGGGTCGGTGCTTGGCGCAGCAGTGGCAGCCAGAGGCGCACCGAGCAGGGCGAACAGGCAGGAGTGGCGCAGCAGGTTACGGGTGGACATTCGTGGCAGTCTCCATGACGGAATGTTGATGACAATCGTGCGGTTCGAGACCAGCGCGGAAAAAAAAGTTCGAAAAAAAAACAGTAAAAACCCGTAACCCTGCGCCTCATCTGAAAAATCCACCTCAGCCGCACAATTGACTGACCATCCGTTCGATGGTCAGATGCGCGCCAGTTTCAGGTGTCCTGCGCCGCCGTGCGCAGGGTTAAACGGGAAGCCGGTGCGTCGTTGTCACGACAAGTCCGGCGCTGCCCCCGCAACGGTAAGCGAGCGAACCCTTCGACATACCACTGTGCGCCAGCATGGGAAGGTGAAGGTTTCATGATCCTCGCAAGCCCGGAGACCGGCCTGCGACTTCAGTTGGCAAACCCGCGGTGGGCGGGCGCAGGCCGGTTTGCGCGTGCGCGCCTGCGTACGTGCCTGCTCGTCTTTGCGTTGTTTCCACCGGGATCCATTCTTCCTGCGACAGTGGAACGACATGTCCCGTATCAACACGCTTCACACCCTGGCGGCCTGCCTGGCCGTCTCTCTGCCGGCCCTGGCCGATGAACCCCGCGACCCAGTGCTGGCCCTGCCCTCCACGGCCATCACCGATACCCGCGACAGCGCAGCCATCGACCTCGCCACGCCGACCCAAGCCGGCTCACGGCTGGGCCTGAGCGCCTTGGAGACCCCGGCCAGCACCACCAGCATCAGCGCCGAGCAGATCCAGCAGCGCAGTAACCTCACCGTGCAGGACGCGGTCACCCGCTCGCCAGGCATCACCTTCATCGGCACCCCGGGTGACGGCGGCACTGGGTTGTCTGCGCGCGGCTTCACCGGGCACGGCTCGGTGATGACCCTGTTCGACGGCGCGCGCCTGTACACCGGCGCCGGCACCCAGACCTTTCCGGTCGACCCGTGGCTGGTCGAGCGCATCGACGTACTGCGCGGTCCCGCGTCGGTGCTCTACGGCGAAGGCGCAACCGGGGCGGTGGTCAACGTCATCCCGAAAAAGCCTTTTGCCGGCGAGGTTCGCAACCACTTGCGCCTGGGCTATGGCTCGTGGGACCGCCAGCAGCTCGGCCTGGACAGCGGCGGCAGCCTGAGCGAACGCCTGAGCTACCGGCTGACGGTCAATCAGCAGCAAGACAATGGCTACGTTGATCGCGGCGACTCGCGCAACCTGGCCATGAGCGCGGCGCTGCGCTTCGACGCCAGCGACGACCTGAGCTTTACCCTGGCCCACGAACGCGGTGATGCCGAGCCGATGAACTACTTCGGCACGCCGCTGATCGATGGCCATTACCGCGACAGCGTGCGCGACAAGAACTACAACGTGGGCAACGCCAAGCTGCGCTACCACGACGAATGGACCCGGCTGAATACCGACTGGACCCTCACTGACAGCATCAGCGCGAGCAACCAGCTGTACTACATCAAGGCCCGCCGGCACTGGCGCAACGCCGAGAACTACAATTGGGACGCTGACCGCGGCCAACTGCTGCGCAATGGCTTCCTGCAGATCAAGCACGACCAGGAGCAGATCGGCGACCGCCAGAGTTTCACCTTCGACCATGCGCTGTTCGGCCTCAACAGCAAGACCGTGGTCGGCGCCGAGTACAACAAAATCCGCTTCAAGCTGACCAACAACTCGCCCTACAACGACATCGGCGGCGACTACATCGACCCGTGGCAGCCGGCCCCTGGCGAGTTCGACAGCGCCAGTGCGTTACGACCGCGCACCTTCAGCAGCACGCATACCCTGGCCGTGTTCGCCGAGAACCGCACCCAACTGACTGATCGCCTGTCACTGGTAACCGGGGTGCGCCGCGACCAGAACCATATCGACCGCGACAACCTGCTCGACGGCACGCGCAGTGACCGCAGCATCAATGGCGGCAACTGGCGGGCGGGGCTGGTGTTCGCGCTGAGCGAAGACCTTTCGCTGTATGGCCAGTACTCGACCAGCGAGGATGGCGTGAGCAACCTGATCAGCCTCAGCCCAACGCAGATGGATTACGACCTGACCGAGTCGAAGCAGACTGAGCTGGGGCTCAAACAGCGCTTCTGGGACGGCCAGGGCGAATGGACGCTGGCGGCGTATCACATCGTCAAGAAGAAGCTGCTGGTCGACGACCCGATTACTCACGAGAAGCAGCAAGCCGGCCAGCAGCGCTCCGATGGCCTGGAGGCCAGCGTGGAACTGGCCTTGGCCAATCAGTGGCAGGTGTCGGCGAATGCGTCGCTGGTACGTGCCCGGTATGACGATTTTGATGAAAGGGTGGGCGGCGTAGCGACTGATCGCAGCGGCAAGCGACCGGACAACGTACCGCGGCGCAGTGCCAACCTGTGGCTGAGCAAGGGCTTTGGGCAAACGCTGGACGCCGGGGTTGGCCTGCGTTACGTGGATGCGCGATTTGCTGATACGGCCAACAGCCAGAAGATCCCTGGGTATACCGTGGTGGACGCTGATCTTGGCTGGCAGGTGCTGCCTGATGTGCGGTTGGGGTTGCAGGTGTACAACCTGCTGAACAGGGATTATGTGGTTGCGGCGTACAGCGGCGAGCAGTGGTTGCTGGGGGCGCCGCGGTCTTATCTGGCTACGGTTGATTACCGCTTTTGAGGACAGCCAGCGCGCATGGCGCCTGGCTTGAACCCGCCGGGGCTGCTTCGCAGCCCTATCGCGACACAAGGCCGCTCCCACAGAGATCGCGCCAGCTTGAGGTTTGGTGCAAGACAGAATCTCCCACAACCACAGCGCAAGTCTTGAGGCCTGCGCCGTCTCTGTGGGAGCGGCCTTGTGTCGCGAAATGTGGGCGCAGCCCTCACCGGCATCACCTCCAGATACGCTCCGTTCGCCGTGCAAAAAAGTTGCTCCCTTATCGCGAAAAAGATATAAGATAACATTTCATTTGACACACACTCCTGCCTGCGAACCCCCATGACAAGCGCCTCCGCCACCCCCACCCTGCTTACCCAGCGCCTGCAGAGCATCGACGCTCTGCGCGGCCTGGTGATCCTGTTCATGCTGCTGGACCACGTCCGCGAGACCTTCTTCCTGCATCGCCAGGTCGGTGACCCGATGAACGTCGACGTTACCGAACCGTCGCTGTTCTTCAGCCGTACCCTCGCCCACCTGTGCGCGCCAGTGTTCGTCCTGCTGACCGGCCTCTCGGCCTGGCTCTACGGCGAGAAATACCAGGGCCGCGGCGCCACGTCGGCATTCCTGTTCAAGCGCGGGTTGTTCCTGGTGGTGCTGGAGTTCACCCTGGTCAATTTCGCCTGGACCTTCCAGCTGCCACCGAGCGTGATCTACATGCAGGTGATCTGGGCCATTGGCGTCAGCATGATCGCCCTGTCAGTGCTGGTCTGGCTGCCGCGTCCGGCACTGATTGCACTGGGTGTGCTGATCATCGGCGGGCATAACCTGCTCGACGGCGTGCACTTCGAACCCGGCTCGTTCATGCACGTGCCGTGGGCCATCCTGCATGACCGCGGCTGGCTGGAGTTCTCCGACAGCCTGCGCCTGCGTACCTCCTACCCGGTGCTGCCGTGGATCGGCGTGATCGCACTCGGCTATGCCTTGGGCCCGTGGTTTGCGCGCGGTAGCGATGCCGGCGAGCGCCAGTACCGGCTGCTGCTGGCCGGCGCCCTGGCCCTGCTCGGTTTTCTCGTGGTGCGCATGCTCAACGGCTACGGTGAAGCGCCGTGGAGCGCCTACCCGAGCCTGATGCAGACGCTGATGAGCTTCTTCAACATCACCAAATATCCGCCATCGCTGTTGTTCCTGGCCCTGACCCTGGGCGTCGGCCTGCTCCTGCTGCGCGGCTTCGAGCGCGCCGGCCAGGCCCGCTGGATCAGCGCACTGGCAGTGTTCGGCGCAGCGCCAATGTTCTTCTACCTGCTGCACCTGTATGTGCTCAAGCTGCTGTACCTGGCCAGCGTCGCCCTGTTCGGCCTCAATCACGGCGACTACTTCGGCTTCGACAGCATCGGCGCGGTATGGCTGGGTGCCGTACTGCTGGCAACGTCGCTGTACCTGCCCGTGCGCTGGTTCGCCCAGCTCAAGGCCCGCCGTCGCGACATCGCCTGGCTCAAGTACCTGTAAAAAGCGTTTCACCCGGCGGCGCGATGGTCTACCATGCCGCCCGCCGGTTTCCACCACGGAATTAATAGGGAATCCCAGGCCTGCCTAGCCGCAGGCTAACTGGAACTGCCCCCGCAACTGTAGGTGCCGAGCCTGCTCCATCAATGCCACTGGATCACGTGATCCGGGAAGGCTGGAGCCGGGCCATGACGCACCAGTCAGGAGACCTGCCGGCAAACATTTACCAACCGGCGGGGTGTCCGGGATGGCCATCTCCACCCTTTCCAGGGTGCTGCCCGTTGCCTGGCGCAACGGGCTTGGCGATGCCTGTCCGTGCGTTCATTCCGTGAACCGTTCGATAGGAGATCGTCCCACCATGCTGCTCCGTTTTGCTGCCCTGTTTGCGGGCTTGAGCCTGACTGGCCTGGCCCACGCCGCCGCTACCCACTACCCGCTGACCGTCGATAACTGCGGCGCACCGCAGACCTTTGCCCAGGCCCCCGAGCGCGCAGTGACTATTGGCCAGGCCGGCACCGAAATGCTCTATGCACTGGGCCTGGGCGACAAACTGGCCGGCACCTCGCTGTGGTTCAACAATGTCTTGCCCGAGTTCAAGGCACAAAATGACCAGGTCGAGCGCCTGGCCGACAACGACCCAAGCTTCGAGGCCGTGGTCGGCAAGCGGCCGCAGCTGGTGGCGGTACAGTTCGAGTGGATGGTTGGCGCGCAAGGCGTGGTCGGCACCCGCGAGCAGTTCAGCGAGCTGAACATCCCCACCTACCTGCTGCCCTCCGACTGCGAAGGCAAGGACAACCTGGTCGGCGCCGACGGCACCCGCCTGCAGCCGTTCAAGATCGACAGCATCTACAAGAGTGTCAGCCAGCTGGCGGAAATTTTCGATGTGCAGGACCGCGGTGCGGCGCTCAATACCGAGTTGCAGGGCCGCCTGGCAAACGCCAAGCAGCAGTTGGCCGGCAAGGACCTGTCGAACACCTCGGCGCTGTTCTGGTTCTCCAGTGCCGACCTCGATATCGACCCGTACGTGGCTGGTCGCCAAGGTGTCGCCGACTTCATGCTGCAGACCCTGGGCGTGCGCAACGTGGTCACCTCCAACGAAGAATGGCCGACCGTGGGCTGGGAAACCCTGGCCAAGGCCAACCCGACCTGGCTGATCATCGCCCGCATGGACCGCCGCCGCTTCCCGGCCGACGATTACCAGAAAAAACTGGAATTCCTCCGCAGCGACCCGGTGACGAAGAACATGGACGCGGTCAAGCACGGCCGCATCATCGTTCTCGACGCCGATGCCATGCAGGCCGGCATCCGCCTGTTCCGTGGCCTTGAAACCTTGTCTTCCGCCTTCGCCACCGGTAAAGCCGCACAACCATGATCCGCCTGTTGCCCTACAGCGTCCTCGCCCTCGTCGCCCTGTGCGTAGCCATGCTGGCCGGCATCGCCATCGGCGAAACGCCACTGTCGCCCAGCGTGGTCTTCCAGGTCCTGGCCAACCACCTGTGGAATGCCGGCTACGCGGTCGACCCGATCGACGCCGGCATCGTCTGGAACTACCGCCTGACCCGTACCCTGGTGGCGGCGGCGTGCGGCGCGGGCCTGGCGACCTGTGGGGTAATCCTCCAGGCGTTGCTGCGCAACCCGCTGGCCGAGCCGTACCTGCTCGGTTTGTCGGCCGGCGCTTCGACCGGCGCCGTAGCGGTGGGCTTGCTGGGGCTGGGCGGGGTTGCGCTGACGATGTCTGGCGGCGCCTTTATCGGCGCGTTGGCTGCCTTCGGCCTGGTCTTGCTGCTGTCGCGCGCCAGCGGCCCGAGTGGCGGCAATGCCCAGGTGATCCTCGCCGGTATTGCCGGCTCGCAACTGTTCAGCGCGCTCACCGCCTTCTTGATCACCAAGTCGGCGACCGCCGAACAGGCCCGGGGCATTCTGTTCTGGCTGCTGGGCAACCTCAGCGGCGTGCGCTGGCCGTCGGTGTGGCTGGCCCTGCCGGTCGCGCTGGTGGGCCTGGCGGTGTGCCTGTGGCACCGACGGGCGCTGGACGCGTTCACCTTCGGCGCCGACTCGGCAGCCTCGCTGGGGATCCCGGTGCGCCGCACGCAGTTGCTGTTGATCAGCTGCGCGGCGTTGGTCACCGCAGTGATGGTGTCGATCGTCGGCGCGATCGGCTTCGTCGGCCTGGTTATCCCGCATGCCCTGCGCCTGCTGCTCGGCCCTGGCCATAGCCGCCTACTGCCGGCCAGTGCACTGGGTGGCGCGCTGTTCTTGATCAGTGCCGACATTCTTTCGCGCACGCTGATCCCGGGCCAGGTGATCCCGGTCGGGGTGGTCACTGCGTTGATCGGCGCACCGGTGTTCGCGCTGATCCTGATCAGCCGCAGGGGGCGCCCATGACCATCATGAGTGCACTGCAGGCAGCTCCGCTGGCCTGCCAGGGACTGGGCCTGCGCCTGGGCGGTACGGCCGTGTTGCACGACATCGATCTTGCCGTGATCGCCGGTGAAACCCTGGGCGTGGTCGGCCCCAATGGCTCGGGCAAGTCGACCCTGCTCAAGCTGCTCGCCGGCCTGCTCAAACCCAGCAGTGGCGCTGTGCAGTTGCAGGGCGAAGCGCTGCTGCAGATGCCGCGAAGGCGCGTTGCGCAAGCCTTGGCGCTGGTCGAGCAACAGGCCGACACCAGCGATGCCATCAGCGTCTACGACGCCGTCGCCCTGGGCCGTACGCCCTGGCTGTCGGCACTGGCGCCGTTCGCCAGGCAAGACCGAGCCATCGTCGAGCAGGCGCTGACCAACCTCGATGCCCTGCACCTGCGTGATCGCCTCTGGCATAGCCTCTCCGGCGGCGAACGACAACGCGTGCACATCGCCCGCGCGCTGGCCCAGAGCCCGCAGCTGCTGCTGCTCGACGAGCCGACCAATCACCTCGACATCCAGCACCAGCTGAGCCTGCTGCAGCAAGTCCAGGCCCTGCCGGTGACCACCCTGGTGGCCCTGCACGACCTCAACCAGGCCCTGACCTGCGACCGCCTGGCAGTGCTCGATAAAGGCCACCTGGTGGCGCTGGGCAAACCGCTTGAGGTGCTCACCCCGGAACGCCTGCTGAGCACCTTCGGCGTGCATGCCCACTACTTTACCGACCCCTACGATGGCGCGCGCATTCTGCGTTTTCGCGCCCCCTGAACCTGGAAGTTCTCGACATGCTGTTGCGACCTCTTGCCCTGTTGCTGTCCTGCGCCCTATTGGCCCCTTCGGTGCTGGCCGAAGTTCATGAAGTGAAGATGCTCAACCGCGGCGCAGACGGCGCCATGGTCTACGAGCCCGACCACCTGCGCATCGCCCCTGGCGACAGCGTGCGCTTCCTGCCGACCCAGAATGGACACAACGCCGCCAGCGTCCCGGCGCTGCTGCCGGAGGGTGCCCAAGCGTTCAAGAGCAAGCTCAACCAGCCGTTCGAACAGACCTTCAGCGTGCCTGGGCTGTATGGCATCCAGTGCATCCCGCACTTGGCCATGGGCATGGTCATGTTGATCCAGGTTGGCGAGTCGCAAGCAGCCCCCGCGGCCGTGCCGGGCACCCTTCCCGCCCGCGCCAAGGCGCGCTTCGACGCCCAACTGGAGAAGCTGGAGGCCAATCAATGAGCCGCTTGCAACGCGTCGTGCTGATCCTGCCGTTGCTGGCCGTGGCTCCGCTGGCCCTGGCTGAATCGGCCCAATCCAAGTCCAACGGCTTTGTCGAAGACAGCAGCTGGAGCCTGCTCAACCGCAGCGTGTTCGACCAGCGCGACTACCGCCACGGTGGCAGCAACAGCGCCGGGCGCAACGCCTACAAACCGCGCAGCGAACGTAATGGCAAGGCCGAGGAATGGGCCTACGGCTTGATGGGCACGTTGCAGTCAGGTTTCACCCAGGGCCTGATCGGCGTCGGCGTGGATGCCCACGCTTATCTCGGCGTACAGCTCGACAGCGGCGGCGGCCGTGCCGGCAAGGCGCGCTTACTCGGGGTCGACAACGACGGCCATCCGAAAAACGAATACAGCCGCGCCGGCGCCGCGCTCAAGCTGCGCCTGTCCAACACCGTGCTGTCGTATGGTGAGCAGCGGGTCAAGACCCCGGTGTTCAGCTCCTCCGACAGCCGCCTGCTGCCTGAAACCGCGACCGGGTTTTTCCTCACCAGCAGCGAGATCGACACGCTCAAGCTGGTTGCCGGCCACTTCAACGAAAGCACCGACCGCAATGCCTCCAGCCACAATCAAGGCTTTGTGGTGAATTACTCCAACGGCCGCCAGGGCAACAGTTTCGACCTCGCTGGCGCGGTGTGGAACCCGAGCAGCGCCGTCAGCGCCAGCCTGTACACCTCGCGCTATGAAGACAGCTGGAACCAGCATTATCTGGGCAGTACCCTCAGTCACGCCCTGGATGACCAGCGCAGCGTCAGCCTCGACCTCAACCTGTACCGCACCACCGACACTGGCAAGGCCCTCTCCGGGCGGATCGACAACACCACCTGGAGCCTGGTCTCGCGCTACAACCAGGGCCCGCATGGCTTCAGCCTCGGTTGGCAGCAGGTCGATGGCAATACCCCGTTCGACTACGTCACCCGCGGTGCGATCTTCATTGCCAACGCGGTGCAGATGTCTGACTTCAATGCCCCCAACGAGAAATCGTGGCAGGCGCGCTATGACTTGAACATGGGCGGTTATGGCGTACCCGGGTTGAACCTGACGGCGCTGTATGTGCGCGGCTTCGACATCGACGGCAGCCATGTCGACCCCAATGGCGGCTATGCCTACCTGGGTTACGGCAAGGGCGGCAAGCACTGGGAGCGCGACCTTGAAGCGCGCTATGTGGTACAGAGCGGCAAGGCCAAGGGCACCACGTTCTCACTGCGGCATAACGTGCATCGCGGCAATACCGCGCAGGCGGAGCTGGATGGCGACCAGATTCGCCTGGCGGTGGAGTATCCGTTGACGGGTGGGTTCTGATCTTGGCCCCGATTAGGCAAGGCCCCAAGATGCCCTTTCCTGTGGGGTCATGCCGGCCACCACTTGGGCGAACGTTTCGTTGAACTCCGAACTGACATTGCCGAACGCTTTGAAGTTGGTCAGCAGATAGCGCTTTACGGTGTTCGGCCAGTTGCCTGCCTGGTGAGCTGAATTGATGATGCCCTTGGCATCCTGGTAGTTGCTGGCGGGGCGGGTTTGCGTGAGGCGTTGTTCGAAGTCGCCGAAGGTCCATTGGTCTTCGCGCAGTTCGAATTCGTTCAGCAGTTTGACTTTGTATTGGGCCAGTTCGGGCATGGTGGATGCTTCCTTGGTTGATAGTTACATCCAGGAACATACCCAATAGCCAGGGATGATGAAATGAACAGTGTGACCCTTTGGCGAGGGTATATGTAGGATGATTCCTAGGCGGGAACTTTGTAGGACATTTCCTAACCTGCAACCAAATGCTTCAGGTTGGCTGTGCTTCGGAACTATCCTACGCGCCTTGCCGAAGCGTCCGTATTGTCGGGGACATGCCTCGGGGATAACTTCCTCGGGTCGCCATTTTCATGGTGACCGGGTGTGAGAACCCGATTATGAATCAATCGGCAAGCTGTTATGGCGGCCGTGCGCGGGCAGACTTCGGTCTGGCCGAGTTTTCCTTGATTCCCTCGGTTTCTCACTCCGCGCACGGCTGTCACCCATGATCTGTGAGAAGGTCAAAAGGGCAGCCTCCTTCTTAAGGAATCAGGGAGCCTAGCCATGAAAAAGATCGTACCCGACCCGCCTACGCCCCAAGACCCGTTCTACGCCTCCATCCACCCCAACCTGTACCCGCCTGACGCACTGGCCCACGCCCTCGAACTGCTGCGTAGTGTCTCCACCACGATCGATGCGCACTGCCATGCCAATGCCGGATCGCCTGGCCTGGATAGGCTGGCCAATGCCGGCCACTGCACCGAAACCACACGCGCGTTGGTCGAGCACGTGTTCGACATGCTGCAATGGCGCCAGGGAGGTGAGTGATGAGCGACGAACCTAAATCCGACGTTACTGTTGGCGTCGAGACCTTTTTCGAGGTGGGCGAGAATTCCAGCCATATTTTCCGGGTGATGCCGGGGGTGCCGTTTGAATATGCCTATGAGCAGGTGTCGGTGCTGCTGGGGTATATCAAGCACCTGGTGCGCGAGGGGGATATGGAGGATGACCACAAGTTTCTTGGTGCTGCCGATTACCTGAGTGCGTTTGCCAAGGCGATCATGGATGACATTGAGGTTGCCCGGAGTCAGTTGCATTGAGTCTGGCTTGAGAGTGCCGGGGCCGCTGCGCGACCCTTTCGCGACACAAGGCCGCTCCCACAGAGACCGCGCATGCCTTGGAAACTGCGCGGTCCGTGTGTG
This sequence comes from Pseudomonas sp. BP8, assembly GCF_017875955.1. Lineage (GTDB taxonomy): Bacteria > Pseudomonadota > Gammaproteobacteria > Pseudomonadales > Pseudomonadaceae > Aquipseudomonas. The sequence continues at coordinate 4,250,954 of NZ_JAGINK010000001.1, forward strand.
GGAGCGGCCTTGTGTCGCGAAAGGGTCGCGCAGCGGCCCCGGCGAGCTCAAGCCTGATGCAATTTCAGAAGCCCCAAGCCGCCAGCGCGGGCTAGCACTGACACCACAAAACCCAAGCCGCGCTCAGCCCAGCGCCAGCTCCATATGCGTCGTCTGCCACACCGGATCATCTTCCACATCCGTGATCTCAAACCCCTGCCGCTGCCAGAACCTGATCGCCCCCGGCAAAAACGGATGGGTGTGCAGGTAAAGACGCTCAACACCCGCCTTCTGCGCCTCGTCGCGCAACGCTGATACCAACGCCGCCGCCAGCCCACAACGCCGATACGCCGGTAGCACGAACAGCCGCACCACTTCCACCACATGGACACCGCGGTAGTCGAGCTGAGCAAAGCGATGGTCATAAGGCACATAACCGATCGCGGCAATCAGCCGACCGTTGTCACGCGCAATCAGAAAACGACCGGCACCTTGCAGGTAGGTTTCATGGAAACAGGCCAGGTCCTTGGGCAAGGGCGCGTCCGCGAGCATCGGGAACAGCTCGCGGCGAGAGGTGTTGACGAACGACACCACTTCGTCGATTGCCTCGGCGGGTACAGCTGTGATGGTCCAGTGGGTCATGGGGCTGACGGCTATGTACGAAACAGAAGCAGCGTTCTACCCCATCGCCCCTCCCGGTGCAAATCACAACCCGGTAGAATTGCCGCACTACTGTGCTCAAGGCCTTCCCGTCGATGATCCGCTTGCCAACATTGTTGCTGCCCCTGCTCCTGCTCGGCGCCCTCGCCGGCTGCGACCAGAAGCCCACCCGCGAACAACAGATCCTCGCCAACCTGCCGTTGCAGGAAGCCTATGAGCACAACATCGGGCGCATGGCAGCGCTGCTGGCGATGAGTCACCCGCAGGTGCCCGAAGACACCATCAAACAGGTACTGCGCAAGCACCTGACCGTCGAGGACCAGCGCAACGACCTGTTCAAGCTCTACAGCGAGAAAAACTTCACCGACGCCGAGTTCGAGACCATCGTGCAAGTTACCCAGGACCCCGCCAAGGCCAAGGCTCTGGGTGACACCGCAGAAGGCCAGCGGCTCAGCGAAAAGCTCACCGCGCTGATGCGCGAAACCGCCCGTGACAAAAACGTCCAGGCGCTTGCCGAGGAGCGCATGCAGCAGGTCGAGGACGAACTCAACGCCCAGCAATGATCGCAGTGTCGCTGTGGGATGATAGCGCCTGCATCAGCTACGCACGGTGCGTAGCTGCAATCGCATACAACGAGTCAGGTTATCCTCCCGGATAACCGCCAGTGAGGTCAGGATTGCCACACGCCAAGAAAGGACTGCACCTGGATCTGCGTACGCTGATCCTCGTGCTCTCGGCATTTACCGCCGTGCTCATGCTGCTCACCAGCTACTTCGCCAGCTACCGGGTACAGCGTCAGTTGCTGATCGACCACTCTCTGGAAGCCAACCGGGTGTATGCCGCCAAGCTGGCGGCAATCACCGAGCTGTTTCTCGGCAACGCCCTGCTGCAATTGGCCTTCAGCGCCGGCGTGCAGAGCAGGCAGATGAACGACACCGCTGCGCTGCTGGCGGAAACCGACCGGGTCTTGGCTCAGAGCATTGCCTTCAACTCAACCTTCGTGGTCGATGCCCAAGGCATCCTGCGCTCGGTTTCCCCAGCCCCCCTGCGTCATCTGCTCGGCAGCCAGGTAAATACCCCAGGCGCACAGGAAGCCCTGCGCGAGCGGCGGGCGCTGGTCTCGACCCCGTTCTTGTCATCGGCCAACAACCTGGTGGTGGCGCTGTCGCAACCGATCTTCGATGCTGACGGCCAGTACCTGGGCTATGTCGGCGGCAGCCTGTACCTGCGCGAGCACAATTTTCTCAACAGCCTGCTCGGCGAACACTACTACAAGGACGGGTCCTACCTGTACGTGGTCGACCGCAATCGACGCCTGCTCTATCACCCGGATACGCAGCGGGTCGGTACCGTGGTCAGCGGCAACAGCCTGATCGATCAGCTGGCCGGCCTGGATGAGGGCACTCGACAGCTGACCAACAGTACCGGGGTGGAAATGCTCGCGGGCTTTGCCACGGTGCCGAGTACCGGTTGGGGGATAGTGGCGCAGCAGCCGTTGGCCCAGACGGTAGCGCCGTTGCGACAACTGACGCTGAACATGATCGCCATTTCCGCGCCGCTGGTACTGCTCGGCTGCCTGCTGCTGTGGGGGATGGCGCTGACCATCGCCCGTCCGCTGTGGCAACTGGCGGCCGGTGCGCGCGCACTCGACCACACCGGCAGTGCAGAACGCCTGCATGCGGTGCGGGCCTGGTATTTCGAGGCAGCCGAGCTCAAGCGTGCCCTGCTGTTCGGCCTCAACCTGCTGCAGGAACGCATCGGCCGGCTCAACCAGGACGCCCAGACCGACCCGCTGACCGGGCTGGGCAACCGGCGCCAACTGTCATTCAGCCTGTCGCTGCTGGAGGCCGAGAGACGCGATTTCTGCGCCATCGTGCTGGATATCGATCATTTCAAACGGATCAATGACACCCACGGCCATGATGTCGGTGACCAGGTGCTGCGCCAGCTTGCCCAGCTGATGCGCCGCTGCTGCCGGGAAGGCGACGTGCTGTGTCGCATGGGCGGCGAGGAATTTGTAATGCTGCTGCCCGGCGCGCCTCTGGATAGCGCCACCGCGGTGGCCCAGCGGTTGCGTTTGTCGGTGCAGGATAATCCTCTGCCACCCGTCGGTGCAGTGACCGTCTCGCTGGGTGTAGCGCGCTGGACGCCGCAGAGCGATGAACAACCGACTCAGACGCTTGGCAAGGCTGATCTGGCGATGTACGCCGCCAAGCGCGCCGGGCGTAATCAGGTTCAGGTCAGCCAGGCGGACGCTACTGCTGAACACTGAAAACCACTGAGCGATCGAGACGCGCTCGCTGTCCAACGATGAGTTCATCTTCGCCGGAGATCACCATGCCCCGCCTGGGCTTTGCCTGTATGTACCGCCACCCGCATCGGAGCCTGTCTATCAAGGCCCTTGAGGCGATCGAGAAGACCTTCAACCCGCGCACCACGACACTGCGCTGGTTGTCTGCGGCCAGTGCCGAAGCGGCCCGGGCCAAGTTGCTCGAATTGGTCGAACACAACCTCGACGCCCAGTTGCGCCTGCTCGCCTACGCCGCCGAACTGCCGCCGACCTTGCGCATGGTGCGCCTGAGCAGTGATTTGCTGCCCCTGTATAGCCACGCGCAAATCGCCCCGTTCTATCGCGACCCTGCGATCCAGGCCCATCTGCAAGTGCGCTTCGCCGCCATTGGCGAATATGCCCGTGGCGCGGACATTCGCCTGTCATTTCACCCAGGCCAGTACTGCGTGCTCGGCTCGGACCGGCCCGAAGTGGTCGAGAACAGCCTGGCGGAGTTCGAGTACCACGCCGACATGATCCGCATGATGGGCTACGGCCAGCGCTTCCAGGACTTCAAGTGCAACGTGCACATCGCCGGGCGCCTGGGTGGCGCAGGGGTCAGAGCGGTATGGCCGCGGTTGTCCGAGGTGGCGCGCAATGTCATCACACTGGAGAACGACGAGAAGACCTACGGTGTGGATGACTGCCTGGCATTGGCCGATCTGGCCCCGGTGGTGCTCGACATTCATCACTGCTGGATCCATGAGAACGACTACATCGCCCAGGATGATCCGCGCCTGGCGAGGATCATTGACAGCTGGCGTGGGGTGCGGCCGGTGATGCACTACTCGCAGCCGCCCGAACGGTTGCAGGCGCTGGGCTTCGCGGCTGAGGCCAAGCTGGAGATTCCGGCGTTGATGGCGCAGGTCAACAAGCGCGACCTGTATCAGCACAGCGAACGGATGTGGAACGACTGGACCAACCGCTATGCGCTGGGCTTCATGGATCGCTTCGACATCATGTTCGAGGCCAAGGACAAGAACCTGGCGACGCTGGAGTTCTATGAGCGGTATGTGGTTTGAGGTTCAGCAATGCAGGGGGCCCGAAACAAGGCCGCGCTCATTGAACTAACGCTAACTCATTGATTTAGCAAACCCCTGTAGGAGCGGGCTCGTCCCGCGAAACCGGCGAAGCCGGTGCCATTTACCACGCTGGCTCGGCTGGCCTCTTCGCGGGACAAGCCCGCTCCTACAGGGTACGCGCCGTATTTACGGACTTTGTTCTCTACGCACTACTCGCAGCCGCCCGAACCGTTCTATGAGCGATATGTGGTTTGAGATTCAGCAATGCAGGGGGCGCGAACCAAGGCCGCGCTCATTGAACTAACGCTAACTCATTGATTTAGCAAACACCTGTAGGAGCGGGCTTGTCCCGCGAAACCGGCGAAGCCGGTGCCATTCACCACGCTGGCTTGGCTGGCCTCTTCGCGGGACAAGCCCGCTCCTACAGGGTACGCGCCGTATTTACGGACTTTGTTCTCTACGCACTACTCGCAGCCGCCCGAACCGTTCTATGAGCGATATGTGGTTTGAGATTCAGCAATGCAGGGGGCGCGAAACAAGGCCGCGCTCATTGAACTAACGCTAACTCATTGATTTAGCAAACCCCTGTAGGAGCGGGCTTGTCCCGCGAAACCGGCGAAGCCGGTGCCATTCACCACGCTGGCTCGGCTGGCCTCTTCGCGGGACAAGCCCGCTCCTACAGGGTACGCGCCGTATAGGGCTGGGCGATCTCCCACGGGATCTGTGCTGGCCTTTGAAACAGCACAGTCCATATGCCCTGATAAACATCAGGGTGGTTTGTAACAAGCCTTGTCTTAATACTGTCATGTTTCCTTCATAGGATTGTCCCTGCACTGCCATTTTCATCGAGCGCCCTGCACGGGCCCACTTCAGGGATGAACCGCACCATGCGTCGTGTCGTATTCAATCAGAAAGGTGGCGTCGGCAAGTCAAGCATCGCCTGTAACCTGGCCGCCGCCAGCGCAGCCGAAGGCTACCGAACGCTACTGGTCGACCTCGACCCGCAAGCCAACGCCACCTATTACCTCACTGGCCTGGCCAACGACGACATTCCCCCCGGTATCGCCGACTTCTTCCGCCAGACCCTGTCCGCCACACCAGAAGGACGCAAGAACCGGGTGGCGATCACCGAGACGCGCTACCAGAACCTGCACCTGATCACTGCCAGCCCTGACCTGGCCGACCTGCAGACCAAGCTGGAAAGCAAGTTCAAGATCAACAAGCTGCGCAAACTGCTGGTGGCGCTGGGCGAAGACTACGAGCGGATCTATATCGACACGCCGCCCGCCTTGAACTTCTACACCTTCAGCGCCTTGCTCGCAGCCGAGCGCCTGTTGATCCCGTTCGACTGCGACAGCTTCTCGCGCCAGGCACTGCTCAGCGTCATGGCCGAAGTCGAGGAACTGCGCCACGATCACAACGCGGCGCTGCAGGTCGAAGGCATCGTGGTCAATCAGTTTGCCGGGCGCACGGCGCTGCACCGGACTCTGGTCGATCAGTTGCGCGCAGAAGGGCTGCCGGTACTGCCGGTGTACCTGAGCACCTCGATCAAGATGCGCGAGTCGCATCAGGTTTCAGTGCCGTTGGTGCACCTGGCGCCAGGGCACAAATTGTCCCGCGAGTTCGTCGATCTGCTCGACGTACTGGAGCGGGCGGCCTGACCCGCACAGCCCCGCCCTGCGACAATCGACCACACCCTTTGCCGCGCCCGCAGAATCCATCCCAATGGTAGATTCTGCGCCATGAAAACCACCCGCCAGACGCGCTCGCTGACTGCCTGGACGCTCTATGCCAGTGTCCTCTTCAGCCTATTGGTCTGCGGTCTGCACCATGGCCAGATGAGCGGCCTGCGCCTGGCCGGGCTGGATGCGGGTTTCTGCTCGATCAGCAGCGAGCATGGCCCCGCGATCGACCTCGAGGGGGCCGGTGGCGACCAGCACATGGTGCAGCTCGACTGCCCGGTGTGCTCCTCGTTTGCCCTGGCGCTGGCAATGACCAGCGCAGGCTGGTCGTTCAACCGTCTGCAAGGCAATGCGCCCTCGCCCATCGTCGTACGCAGTTGGGCGCAACCGCCGCCGCGCTATGTGCGCCCCGCCCTCAACCCTCGCGCCTCCCCCGTCACGCTCCCCACAGCAGCCTCCTTCGTCTGACCCGTCCGGGCACGCTTGCCCGTGCGTGCGTGGTCAGCCATGACCTTTGCGTGGAAGTGACAACAAAATGATTCGCAACAGCTCCCTGGTGCTTCTGGCAAGCACCTGCACCTTTGCCTGGGCGGATGTCGCGCCGGTAGAACTCAGCGCCACCGCCATCGATGCAGAACGCGCCATGCCCACGGGCGTGCAACTGGATGAGCCGATCAGCACAGGCTCGAAACTCGGTCTGACCGCGCGCCAGACCCCGGCCTCGGTGAGCATCGCCGACCGCCGTGTCATCGAACAACGCGGCGCCAAGGACACTCAGGACGTGATCAACGCCATGACCGGCGTGAACGCTTCGGCCAACCCCGGCTACGGCGGCTTCGTCGCCTACCGCGGCTTTACCCAGAACCAGATCACCCAGCTCTACAACGGCATCAACCTGGGCTACAGCAGCGCCACCCGGCCGGTGGAGGCCTGGACCATCGACCGCGTCGAACTGCTCGGCGGGCCGTCTTCGTTTCTACATGGCGCAGGCGCCGTGGGCGGTTCGATCAACTACATCAGCAAGCTGGCCAGTCGCGATCAACAACTGCTCGATGGGCGCCTGCGCTATGGCAGTTTCGATGACTCGGAAGTGGCCTTCGGCATCAACCAGGCACTGGCCAGCAACCCCGCCGATGCGCGCCACTTCGTGCGCCTGGATTTCAGCCGTGGCCACAGCAATGGCTATATCGACCGCAATCAGCGTGACACCAGCAGCCTGGCCTTGTCGCTGCTCAGCGACCTCAGCGACAACCTCACCCATACCCTCGCCGTGGAGTACCAGGAAGACAAGGAAGTCAGCCCCTACTGGGGCGCGCCGATCCTGCCGGGGCGCAGCACCATGAAGATCGACAACAGCCGCCGTTTCGAAAACTACAACGTTGCCGATGGCCGCTATGAGCAGCGCGTGCGCTGGCTGCGCTCGATTCTCGATTATCAGATCAACGACAGTACCCGCGTGCAGAACACCCTCTATCACTACGACGCCCAACGCGACTACCGCAACGTCGAACGCTACAGCTACAACAGCGCTGGTAATGTCCTGCGGGCCGGCCCGTACCTGCAACGCCACGAGCAGAACATCCTGGGCGATCGCATCGAGCTGCGCCATGACAACAGCCTGTTCGGCCTGGCCAGCCAATGGGCGCTCGGCCTGGATTACTCGCGCATGCGCCAGGACCTGTACCCGACCTCCGGCAGCTGGAGCGACGTGGTCGACCCGGAGCATTTCAACCCGGGCAGTTTTGACGACATTCCCGGGGTGAACGCGGGCCTGACCAAGCAGCGTCATCACCAGGTGACCAATCGCGCCGTGTTTGCCGAAAACCGCCTGCAGCTGACCGATCGCCTGGCCTTGCTCAGCGGACTGCGCTACGACTACCTGGACATGCAGGTCGACAACTACGGCGCCGTGTCGCCCACCAGCCCGGCCTATTTCGAGCGGCGCTGGGAGCCGCTCAGCGGCCGTATCGGCCTGACCTACGAACTGACGCCCAGTGCCAGCCTGTACCTGCAATACAGCACCGCTGCCGACCTCCCGGCCGGCTCGTTGGCGGCAGCCACTTACTCCAACGTCGGCCTGTTCGATTTGTCCAAGGGTGAACAATGGGAAGTCGGCAGCAAATTCGACTTTCTCGACGGACGCGGTGCGGCGACCGTGGCGCTGTATCAGATCGTGCGCAAGGACTTTGCCGTGCGCGACGCCAACGATCCCAACCTGACGGTACAGGCAGGCCAGCAGACGTCGCGCGGGGTCGAAGTGTCGGGGCGTTTGCAGGTCACCTCCAAGCTGTTGGCCGAGGCCAACTACGCCTATGTCGATGCGCAGTACGATGCCTTCAACGAGGCGGTCAACGGCGTGTCGGTATCGCGCAAGGGCAACGCTCCGGTCAACGTGCCGGCCAACGTCGCCAATATGTGGCTGACCTACAGCTTTACCTCGGCCTGGGCGGTGGGAGTGGATGGGCGCTATGTCGGCTCGGTGTACGCCGACAACGCCAATTCCCTGAAAGCACCGGCGTATACCTTGTTTGGCGCCTTCGCCCGCTACCGGCTGGACGCGCACACGGCGGTAACTGCGCGGGTGCGCAACCTGACCGACGAGGTGTATGCCAAGCAGGCGTATGGCATGCAGTACTACATGGGTGCACCGCGCACGTTTGAGGTAGCGCTGGATCTGCGCTTCTGAGTGTTAAAATTGGAGCAATGCTGGGGGTGCGCTTCGCCCTTGTGGGAGCGGCCTTGTGTCGCGAAAGGGCTGCAAAGCAGCCCCGGCTTACTCAATCCAGACTAAATCTCAAAGACCTTAAATGGCCTGGCTGTTAACCTGAGGTTGGGACATGAACGTCCCAGCCTGTTCATTCAAGGAAGTCGTCGTGTTGAAAAAACACTCCTTTGCGTTGCTGTCCCTGCTAGCCCTGGCAGGTTGCCAAAGCCCTTCTTCGACCAGCACAGAAACCCCTGAGCCGGTTGATCCGCAGGTCATGCAGCAGTTCATGACCGACATGCAGCAAACCCTGCAATCGAACATCGCCAATGCCGTGCGCGGCACGCTGGTCGGCGCAGTGCAACTGCACATCAGCCTGAACCAAGCTAACGAGCCGGTGGCCTGCGCGGCCAAGGTGCCGGGGCCGAAGCTGGCCAATCTGCTACCCGCCAGCGCTCAACGCTCCGACTTCAAGCGCCTGGCCACGGCGGTCGAGGCGCAGTGCTGGAAAACCATTTACCCAGCCGCACCTGCCGCAGCGCGGGAGAAGGACGGTACCGTGGAAATCGTCGCGCCGCTGATCCTGATGCCTGCGTCCAACCCGCAGCAGTCGGTGAACAGTGCCTGGTCGGTGCGTCAGGAGCAGCGCGAGTTCTTCTGGCAGCAGTTGCTTCGCGAACAGCCAGTAGACAGCATCGGGGTCGCGGTCATCCGCTATCAGGCCGATGCGCTGGGCAAGGTCCAGGGCTGCATGGTCGAGCTGCGCCCTAGCGCAGTGCGGGCCGATGCCTTTCGTATGGACGGCGGCCTGCAGGCGCGCCTGAGCAGCGCGTGCATGGCGTTGAACCTGCAGCGCATGCCCGGGTTTGCCTTGGACCCGCAGGGCAAAATAGAAGGCTTTTCGCTGGTCGAATACGCGCCTTGGAAAGTCGGCCGGCCTTGATCTGGCAAGTGGTGCGTGTCAGGACGCCGCAGCCACTGCTCCAATGAAATTGGCCAGTTCCGCCGTCTGCGGCGCGGCGAATACTTCGCGCGGGTTGCCCATCTCGTGCACCTTGCCTTGATGCATGAACACCAGCTTGTCACCCACTTCGCGGGCGAAGCGCATCTCGTGGGTGACCATGATCAGGGTCATGCCTTCCTTGGCCAGTTGGCGCACCACGCCCAGTACTTCGTTGACCAGCTCGGGATCGAGCGCCGAGGTGATCTCGTCGCACAACAGCACCTTGGGCGACATCGCCAATGCGCGGGCAATCGCCACGCGCTGCTGCTGACCACCGGAGAGGCGGTCAGGGTAGGCATCGAACTTCTCACCCAGGCCAACGCGCTCAAGCATCTGCTCAGCCAAGGCGCGCGCCTCGGCCTTGCTCGTGCTTTTCACCACCTGCGGCGCCAACATGACGTTCTCGCCGACCGTCAGGTGCGGGAACAGGTTGAACTGCTGGAACACCATGCCGACCTTCTGGCGCAAGCTGCGCAAGTCGGCACGCGCGGCGTCGATGTACTCGCCATCGACTTCAATCACCCCATCGCTGATCGACTCCAGCCCATTGAGGGTGCGCAGGAAGGTGCTCTTGCCCGAACCACTGCGGCCAATGATGGCGACCACTTCGCCTTCTTCGATACTCAGGTCGACGCCCTTGAGCACATGGTTGTCGCCGTAATACTTGTGCAACGCGGACACTCTAAGCAGGGGCATGCAGCCTCCTTTCCAGGTAACGGGCGCTCAGCGAGAGCGGATAGCAGAGGATGAAGTAACCGACAGCCACCAGGCCGTAGGTCAGGAAGGGTTCGAAGGTGGCGTTGGCGAGCATGCCGCCGGTCTTGGTCAGTTCGGTAAAGCCGATGATCGAGGTGACTGCGGTGCCCTTGACCACCTGCACCGAAAAGCCCACCGTCGGCGCAATGGCAATGCGCATGGCCTGCGGCAGGATCACGTGGCGCAACTGCTCCAGGCGAGTCATCGCCAAACTGCCGGAGGCTTCCCATTGCCCGTCAGGGATCGACTCGACACAACCGCGCCAGATCTCGGCGAGAAATGCACTGGTGAACAGCGTCAGGGCAATCGCCGCCGCCATCCAGGCCGAGACGTCGATGCCGAACAGGGCGATGCCGAAAAACACCATGAACAACTGCATCAGCAGTGGCGTGCCCTGAAAAAGCTCGATGTAGCCGCGGGCCAGTCCCCGCAGGTAGCGGTTTTCGCCAATGCGCGCGATCAATAGCAGCAAACCGGCGATGCCCCCGCAGACAAACGCCACCAGCGACAGCAGCAAGGTCCATTGCAGCCCGATCAGCAGGTTGCGCACGATATCCCACAAGGTGAAGTCCATCAGCGTCGCCCCATCAGAAAGCGCTGGCCGAGCCAGATCAGCAACTGGCGCACGGCAATTGCCATGAGCAGGTACAAGGCAGTGGTCAGCAGGTAAGTCTCGAAGGCGCGAAAGTTGCGCGACTGGATGAAGTTGGCGGCAAACGACAGCTCTTCGGTGGCAATCTGCGAACATACCGCCGAGCCGAGCATGACGATCACGATCTGGCTGGTCAGCGCTGGCCAGACCTTGGCCAACGCCGGTTGCAGCACCACATGGCGGAACGCTTCGAGGCGCGTCATGGCCAACGCTGCGGCGGCTTCCAGCTGGCCCTTGGGGATCGCCATGATGCCGGCGCGGATGATTTCGGTTGAGTAGGCGCCGAGGTTGATCACCATGGCCAGCACGGCTGCCTGCCACTCGCTGAGGCGCACACCCAGCGCCGGCAGGCCGAAGAAGATGAAGAACAACTGGACAATGAACGGCGTGTTGCGGATCAGCTCCACGTACACGCCGAACAGTGCATCGAACGGCCGCAGCCGCCAGGCACGTACCACCGCGCCGAGCACGCCGATGGCCAGCCCGAGCACAGTGCCGACCACGGTCAGTTGCAAGGTGAACAGTGCGCCTTTGAGCAACAGGTCAGCGTGCGCCAGGACCGGGGCGAATTCAAATTGATAGGCCATTGATCAGCGACTCCAGAGGCCGGTCAAAGGTCAGCCGGGAGTGGCTGCTTGAGCCATTTCTCGGCATTGCGGTTGAGGCTGCCATCAGCCTTGGCGGCATCCAGGGTGGCGTTGACCTTGTCGAGCAGCGCCTGCTCCTGCTTGGCCAGGCCAACGTAGACCGGCGAATCCTTGAGCTTGACCTTCATCACCGGCACCTTGGCCGGGTTCTTTTCGGCAATTGCCGACATCACCACGCTGCCGCTGGCGATCAGCTCGACCTGGCCGGCGAGGTAGGCGGCGATGGTCGAGTTGTTGTCTTCAAAGCGCTTGATGGTCGCGCCCTTGGGGGCCACGGCCGAGAGTTCCATGTCTTCGATCGAGCCACGGGTGACGCTGATGGTCTTGCCGGCGATGGCTTCGATGCTGTCGACCTGCGCCTCGGCGGGGCCGAACACGGCCAGGTAGAACGGGGCATACGGCCGCGAGAAGTCGATTACCGCGGCGCGCTCGGGGTTCTTGCCCAGGCTGGAGATCACCAGGTCGACCTTGCCGGTGGTGAGAAACGGAATGCGGTTGGTGCTGTTGACCGGGGTCAGGGCCAGCTTGACGCCAAGCTTGTCGGCCAGCAGCTGCGCGGTGTCGATATCCAGACCACGGGGCTTGAGGTCGGGGCCGACTGAACCGAACGGCGGGAAGTCTTGCGGCACGGCCACTTTCAGCACGCCACGGGCGGTGATGTCGGCGAGGGCGTCCGCGTGAACCTGAGGCAGCGCCAGGGTCGTGCCGCAGAACAGGGTGGCCAGGAACAGGGAGCGGAACATAGTCATGCACAAGCCTCGTGGGGGTGTGGAGAGATCAGTGCGAATGGCCAGTGCACGGGCCATGCCAGAGTGGCTGAAACGCACCTGCAGGCCCTCTGCGGCAAGGTCTTACTGGTCTGAACAGTTGCCCCCGGCAGGGCTCGGCCCGGGCCGGCAGCGCCCCGCATTCGTGCATCTGCTGGTGCGTCTGCGCCAGCGCGGGGCAAGGCTTGCCAGCTCGGCTGATAGCCCGTAAAAGGGTCGACTATCGCCCTCTGACCGGTCTGAACTGCATGCTCGACACCCTGCCCCGCGCCGTCCCGGAAATCGCCCTGCAGGCGATCCGCAAACTGATCGAGAACGGCGGCTACCTGCCCGGTGATGCGCTGCCCTCGCAGCGCGACCTGGCCGACCAGCTTGGCGTCAGTCGGGCTTCCCTGCGCGAGGCGTTGTCATCGTTGAGTGCGCTGGGACTGGTCAGTGTGCAACCGGGCAAGGGCGTGTTTGTCCAGGCGCCGCAGGCGCAGGCCGCGGTAGGCTTCAGTTGGCCGTATGCCGAACAGGTGTCCGCGGCGGACACCTTTCAGTTGCGTTACGCCCTGGAGGGTTTTGCGGCCGGGCAGGCGGCGCTGAACCTCACCGCCGATGATCTGGATCGGCTTGCAGCGAACGTCGATGCCATGCGCCAGGAGTTGCGTGTCGGTAATTTCGAGGCGGCGGCGCGGCTCGATTTCGCCTTTCACCAGGCCTTGCTGCAAGCCGGTGGCAACCGGGCGATGCTGCATGTGATCACGGCCAGCCAGGACATCTTTCTCGAGAGCCAGAAGCTGCCGTTCATTCGCCCGGAGCGGGCGATGGAAACGTGGCAGGAGCACACCCGGATCCTGCGGGCTTTGACCCGCCGCTCGCAGTTGGGGGCGCAGCGGGCGATGCAGGAGCATATACGCAATGCCGCGTCGCGTACGGGGGTGGTGTTTTCCGTTTGAAAGGGTATTGCCTGAACCGGCCTCTTTCACAAAGCCTGTAGGAGCGGGCTTGCCCCGCGAAGAGGCCACGATGGTTGAAACAGATATCCCAATGTCGCCCACGAAGATGCGCGCCGTATCACCTGTCGGTCTACTGGAAACCATAACAACGATGACGCGGCCCGACCGCGGCACTTCCAACCAGACTGCCAATGGAAAACGGAGCGTCTGCGCATGTCCACACCCCATGAGGTATCCCCCGCTACACTGCGCCGGGTAATCGCCGCCTCGGCCATCGGCAACTTCGTCGAATGGTTCGACTTCGCCGTCTACGGTTTCCTGGCCACGCTGATCGCCAGCCAGTTCTTCGCCAGCTCCGACCCCAGCGCCGGTCTGCTGAAGACCTTTGCCGTGTTCGCCGTGGCCTTCGCCCTGCGCCCGCTGGGTGGGATTGTCTTCGGCGCGCTGGGTGACCGGCTCGGGCGCAAGCGCATCCTGTCGATGACCATCCTGCTGATGGCGGGCTCCACCACCCTGATCGGGCTGTTGCCAACCTATGCCAGCATTGGCCTGGCGGCGCCGATCCTGCTGACCCTGGCGCGCTGCCTGCAAGGCTTCTCCGCCGGCGGTGAGTACGCCGGTGCCTGCGCTTACCTGATGGAGCACGCGCCCAGCGACAAACGTGCGTTCTATGGCAGTTTCGTGCCGGTGTCGACCTTCTCCGCATTCGCCTGTGCAGCGGTGATCGCCTACGGCCTGGAAGCCAGCCTGAGCGCGGAAGCAATGAACAGTTGGGGCTGGCGGGTGCCGTTCCTGATCGCCGCGCCACTGGGCCTGGTCGGCTTGTACCTGCGCTGGCGCATGGAAGAAACCCCGGCGTTCCGCGCCGCCTTGGCCGAGGGCAAGGAGCACGTTCACTCGCCGCTCAAGGCGACGCTGCGCAACCATGGCCGGGCGATCCGCAACCTGGGCGCGTTCATCTCGCTCACGGCGTTGTCGTTCTATATGTTCACCACGTATTTCGCCACCTACCTGCAGTTGGTCGGCAACCTGACCCGCGCCCAGTCGCTGCTGGTAACCACCGTGGCGTTGCTGTTTGCCGCGGCTGGATGCCCGCTGGCCGGGGCCTTGTCCGACCGGATCGGGCGCCGCAGGACCATCGGCTTTACCTGCCTGTGGGTGATGCTGGCGGTGTTCCCGGCGTACTGGCTGGCCAGCTCCGGGTCGATGTCGGGGGCGTTGCTGGGGGTGATTTTGCTCGCGGTTGGGGCGTTGTCCAGCGGGGTCGTGACGGCAGCATTGCTGTCGGAGAGTTTCCCTACCCGAACCCGTTACACCGCTTCGGCGATTACCTACAACGTGGCCTACACGTTGTTCGGCGGTACCGCGCCGTTGGTCGCGACCTGGCTGATCGGGCAGACCGGCAGCAGCCTGGCCCCGGCGTTCTACCTGGTGGTGATTGCCTTGGTGGCGTTGATCGGTGGGTTGGCGTTGCCGGAGACGTCGCGGATTTCGCTGCATGACGAGGTGCCGCAAGGGCAAGCTGGCGCGGTGGTCTAGTTGCACGCTTGAGGAAATTGAGGCTTGCGTTGCAGTGCCGGCCTCTTCGCGGGACAAGCCCGCTCCTACAGGGTTCTGCTAAATCTATGAGATAGCGTTAGTTCTGTAGGAGCGGCGATCCGACTCGCAGCAGGCCCGGGGTTTATGCCTCGCGCCGATGTGCCCACTGATACAGCGCTGGCAATACCAGCAAAGTGAGCACCGTCGATGACAGAATCCCGCCGATCACCACCGTCGCCAGCGGCCGCTGTACCTCGGCCCCGGTGCCCGTGGCCAGCGCCATTGGAATAAAGCCCAAGGACGCCACCAACGCTGTCATCAGTACCGGTCGCAGGCGCGTCAGGGCGCCCTCTTCGATCGCTGACTGCAATGGTCGCCCCTGCTCACGCAAGGTGCGGATAAAGGCAATCATCACCAAACCATTGAGCACCGCCACCCCGGACAGGGCGATAAAACCGACCCCGGCGGAAATCGACAGCGGGATATCCCGCAGCCACAGCGCCAGCACCCCTCCGGTCAGGGCAAACGGAATCCCGGTGAACACCAGCAAGCCGTCCTTGAGGTTGTTGAACATCATCAGCAACAGCGCCATGACCAGCAACAGTGCAACCGGCACCACGATCTGCAACCGCTGCGCCGCCGACTGCAGTTGCTCGAACTGCCCGCCCCAGCGGGTCCAGTAGCCCGGCGGGATCTGCACCTGGTCGATCAGGGTTTGTTGGGCCTGCTCGACGAACGAGCCCAGGTCACGCCCGCGCACGTTGGCGCTGACCACTACCACGCGCTTGCCGTCCTCGCGGCTGACCTGGTTCGGCCCCAGCTGCACGTTCAGGCTCGCCACCTGTGCCAGCGGAATGAAACCGATCTGCGCCGCGCTGGCAGAGGCACTTGCCGGCACCGGAATCAGCAGGCTGTGCAACCCTTCAAGATCCGTGCGCACCGCTTCGGGCAAACGTACCACCATGTCGAAGCGGCGGTCGCCTTCGTACAGGGTGCCGGCCGTGCGCCCGCCCACGGCAACAGCGATGGCGTCCTGTACATCGCCGACGTTCAGGCCATAACGGGCCGCCTTGTCACGGTCGATCTCAATCGTCAGCACCGGCAGGCCGCTGGTCTGCTCGGTTTTTACCTCGGATGCGCCTGGCACCTGCTGCAGGGTGGCGGCGATCTGCGCGGCGGTGCGGTTGAGCGTGTCCATGTCATCACCGAAGACTTTCACGGCAACATCGCTGCGCACCCCAGAGATCAGCTCGTTGAAGCGCAACTGAATCGGCTGCGACATCTCATAGTTGCTCCCCGGCACCCCGGCGGCGGCACGCTGCACTTCGCCAATCAGGGTTTCGCGCGGCTTGCCTGGGTCAGCCCATTGCTCGCGAGGCTTGAGCATGACGTAGGCATCGGAGATGTTCGGCGGCATCGGGTCGGAGGCGATTTCAGCGGTGCCGGTACGGGCGAACACCCGCTCGACCTCGGGCACCTGGGCAATGATCGCCTGCTCAAGGCGCTGCTGCATCTGCACCGACTCGCTCAGGCTGGTGCCGGGCACGCGCAACGCTTGCAGGGCGAAATCACCTTCACTGAGGCTGGGGATGAACTCACTGCCCATACGGCTGGCCATCAGCCCCGACAGCAGCACCAGGCTAGCGGCGCCGGCAAAGGCCAGGTTGCGCTTGCCCAGCACCCAGCCGAGCACCGGCGCATAGCGCTGGCGGGCAGTGCGCATCAGCAGGCCCTCTTCTTCCTTGACCTTGCCGGTGACGAACAAGGCCAGCGCTGCCGGGACGAAGGTGACCGAGAGGATCATCGCACCGAGCAGTGCCAGCACGACAGTGAAGGCCATCGGGTGGAACATCTTGCCCTCGACCCCGGTCAGGGCAAAGATCGGCAGGTACACCACCATGATGATCAACTGACCGTAGATCAGCGGCCGGCGCGCCTCGCGAGCGGCAGCGAATACCTCATGGAAGCGTTCGCTGCGGCTGAGCATGCGACCATGGCGCTGCTGGGCGTGGGCCAGGCGGCGGATGGCGTTCTCGACGATCACCACTGCGCCATCGACGATGATGCCGAAGTCCAGGGCGCCGAGGCTCATCAGGTTGGCGCTGACCTTGTTGCTGAACATGCCAGTGAAGGTGAACAACATCGACAGCGGAATGACCATGGCCGTGATCAGCGCCGCACGAATATTGCCAAGGAACAGGAACAGCACGGCAATCACCAGAATCGCCCCTTCGACAAGGTTCTTCTTGACCGTGGCGATGGCTTTTTCGACCAGGTTGGTGCGGTCGTAGACCGTCACCGCATGCACGCCCTTGGGCAGGCTGCGGTTGATTTCGACCAGCTTGGCGGCGACGGCCTGAGAGACCGTCCGGCTGTTCTCGCCGATCAGCATGAACACCGTGCCGAGCACCACTTCACGGCCGTTTTCGGTGGCGGCGCCTGAGCGCAGCTCCTGACCCAGGCCGACTTCTGCGACATGGCTGATGCGGATCGGCGCGCCCTCGGCACTGGCGATCACCACATTGGCGATGTCATTGATCGAGGCTACCTGGCCCGGCGCGCGGATCAGCAACTGCTCGCCGTTGCGCTCGATGTAGCCCGCGCCGACGTTGGCGTTGTTGCGCTCGAGGGCGCCGACCAGGTCATTGAGGGTCAGCTTGTAGGCGGCCAGGCGCTTGAGATCCGGTGCGATCAAGTACTGCTTGGCATGGCCGCCGATGCTGTTGACCTCGGCCACGCCCGGCACATTGCGCAACTGCGGCTTGATGATCCAGTCCTGGATCACCCGCAGGTCGGTGGGCGTATACGGCGTGCCGTCGTCCTTGAGCGCGCCCTGCTCGGCCTCGACCGTCCACAGGAAGATCTCGCCCAGGCCGGTGGAAATCGGCCCCATGGCCGCGTCGATGCCCTCGGGCAACTGGCTGCGGGCAACCTGCAGGCGCTCGTTGACCAGTTGCCGGGCGAAGAACAGGTCGGTGCCATCGGCAAAGATCACCGTCACCTGCGACAAGCCCGAACGCGACAGCGAGCGGGTCTGCTTGAGGCCAGGCAGGCCGGCCATGGCCGTCTCGATGGCGAAGGTGACCCGCTGCTCGGTTTCCAACGGTGAATACCCGGGCGCCGCGGTGTTGATCTGCACCTGGACGTTGGTAATGTCAGGCACGGCGTCGATCGGTAGCTGCTGGTAGCTGTGAACCCCGACGGCAGCCATCAGCAGCACCGCGAGCATCACCACCAGGCGTTGCTCGATGGCAAATTGAATGATGCGTTCAAACATGCAGGCGTCCCCTGATCAGTGGCTGTGCTCGGCAGAACCCTTGCCGAGCTCGGACTTGAGGACGAAGCTGCCCACGGCGGCCACTTGGCTGCCGGCGCTCAGGCCGTCGGTAATTTCCACCTGGCCGGCGTCGCGGCGGCCGGTCTTGACCGGATGAACCTGAAAGCCCTGCTCGGTGCGGGCGAACACCACGGTCTGCTCTTCCCAGGTCTGCAGGGCGGTGTCTGGCACCACCACGGCAGCGTCGAAGCGTTCGACACTCACCGCCACATTGACAAACAACCCCGGCCGCCAGGCGCCGTTGGGATTGGCCAGGGTGACGCGGACGGTCGCTGCGCGGTTCTGCTCGCCGAGCAGACTGCCGACGTAGTTGACCTCGCCCTCGACCTGCGCGCCGAGGTCTGGCGCAGTCACGGTAACCTTGCGCCCTTGGGTGACCTTGGCCAGGTCGCGCGGTGCCACGGCGAAAGTCGCCCAGACCCGGCTAAGGTCGGACAAAGTAAAGGCGTTGCTGCTCTCATCGACGACTTCGCCCAGGCTCAGGTGCTTCTCCACCACCACGGCATCGAAGGGCGCGCGCAGTTCGTAGCGATTACCGCTGCCCGCCGGGGCAACGGCGGCGACTTTCTGCCGAGCATTGTTCAAGGCGATCTCGGCCTCTTGCAGGGCCTGGCGCGCTTGCAGGTAGTCTTGCTCGGCGCTGATCCGCTCTTGCCATAGCTGCTGCTCGCGCTTGAAGGTCAGCCTGGCCAGTTCGAGGCGGCGCTCGGCGGCCTGTTGCTCACTGCGAAGTTCGGAGATCTGCTGGCTGGCGATCACCGCCAGGACCTGCCCGCGCTTGACCGCCTGGCCCAGATTGGCGTGGACCGACTCGACCACGCCAGGCACCCGCGGCACCACATGGGCAGTGCGGTCCTCGTCGAAGCGCACTTCGCCGGGAAAGCTGATCGATGTGCCGAGTGCGCGCGGGCCGGCATCGGCCAGCTGAATGCCGGCGGCGGTGATCTGCGCGCCCGACAGGTGCAGTTGGCCTTCCTCCTCGTGCTCGTCGGCTTGTTCGCCGTGAGCGTGATTTTCTTCGCCGTGGTCATCGTGTTCGGCATGGCCGGAAGCGGCGCTGCTCAAGTTGCCGGTCCAGGCCAGGCCACCGACGCCCAGTACCACGACGGTGGCGAGCACAATTGCGATCTTGCGTGAGTTGTTCATTGGTACTCCCAGGAAATCATTGCAACGCTTCAGGCGGCCACCAGGCGGCCCCAGCACTTCACGGCTGCGGCTGCAGCAGCTCGCCATAAATCCGCTCGACCTGCGCCCGCGCGTCGGTTGCCGATGCCAATGCCTCGAGGTACAAACCCCGCGCATCAATCAGGGTGCGCTGGGCATCGAGCACGTCGAGAAAGGCGAACTTGCCCATCTCAAAACCGCGCGTCGCGGTATCAACCGCCTGCTGGGCCGAAGGCAGGATCGCTTGGTCATACGCCTCGACCTCCTGCATGGCCGTGGCCCACTGGCTGAGGGCACTGCGGGTGTCACTGCGCAGGCGCAGCTCGACGCCGTTGCGCAGGTCACGGGCCTGATCGGCACGGCGGGCAGCGGCCATCACGTTGCCTTGGTTGCGGTCGAACAACGGCAGTGGCATCGATAGCCCGACCACGTTGACTCGCTCGCGGTCCTCGCGGCTGTACTGGCTACCGACGCTGACGGTGAGGTTGGGGATGCGTTGGGCCTGCTCCGAGCCGAGCGAGGCCTCGCTACGGCTGATCTGCGCCTGCGCCAGGCGCCAGTCCGCGGTCTGTTCAAGCTTGCCAAGAAGAGCTTCGGCCTGTGGCGCCGGGCCCGGCGAGAGGCTCGCGGCATCGAGCCGGTCGAACCCGGCGTGTGCACTGCCGGTCAAGCGGGCCAGGGCCTGGTTGGCTACCAGCCGGGCGGACACGGCGCGCCGAACCTGCGCCTGGGCCTGCGCCAGCTGAACGCGGGCACGGGTGGCTTCGACAGGCGAGGACTGGCCCGCCTTGACCCGCCCGTCGACTACCCGCAGGCCGCGTTCGGTGAGGGTCTGCGATTGCTCCGCCAATGCCTGCGCGGTCTGTGCCCGCAGGGCGGCGTGGTAGGCCTGGACGACGTCCGCGCGCAGTTCATTGCGCTGGCGCTCCAGCGCCAGCTGGGCCAGGTTTTGCCCGGCGCCGGCCACCGCAATCCGCGCGCCACGCTTGCCACCCAGTTCCAGCGCCTGGCTCAGGGTAACGGTGGTGGTGCTGGTGGACCGGCGGGTGTCTTCGACTTCCCAGGACAGCTCCGGGTTGGGAATCAGCCCAGCCTGGCGCCGCTCACCCTCGGCAATGCCGATCTCGCGGCCGACCGCCGCAAGTTCGGGGCTTTGCGCGAAAGCGGCGTCGAGCGCCTGCGCCAGGCTCAGGCTCTGCGCTTGCAGGCCGGGTGCGGCGAGTACGCTCAGCAATAGACAGAGCACGGCGCTCTTGCGGGGGATGGCACGATGGCACGGCACGTTACAGGTCCTCGTCGGCGGGCGTTGGCGAGGGACTCTAGAAAGGCGTTGGTATCGGGGGGGTGGCGGTGGGATTACATTTTTGTAATGTGGGTTTTGCAGGGGCTGGTCTGGCCTCTTCGCGGGGCAAGCCCGCTCCTACAGGATTTGCGGCCGTGCCCGCTACCTGGACAGCCCCGAATCCTGTAGGAGCGGGCTTGCCCCGCGAAGAGGCCAGACCAGCCACCACGCGACGTTCGATAATCGCCCCGTTTTAGCCAGGAAAATCTCTAGGCAATTGACGAATTAACCGGATGGTACAAAGATCGGCGTATTCAACAACAACAAAGCGACCTTTGCCATGACGCCCCGAATTCTCGTGCTCAACGGCCCTAATCTGAACATGCTCGGCACCCGCGAACCTGAACAATACGGCCGTGAAACCCTCGCCGATGTTGCCAACGGCTGCGCTGAAACCGCCCGAGACCTGGGCCTGGAACTCGAATTCCGCCAGACCAACCACGAAGGCGAGCTGATCGACTGGATTCACGCTGCGCGCGGCCGCTGCGCCGGCATCCTCATCAACCCCGGCGCTTGGACCCACACCTCGGTGGCCATCCGCGACGCACTGGTGGCGTGCGAACTGCCCGTGATCGAAGTGCACTTGTCCAACGTTCACAAACGTGAACCGTTCCGTCATATCTCGTTCGTCTCGTCGATCGCCGTTGGTGTGATCTGCGGCCTGGGCAGCCACGGCTACCGCTTGGCATTGGCCCACTTCGGACAACTGCTCAAGGAGCAGGCGGCATGAGCCAGCACAGTATTCTCGCGGGCCTGATCGGCCGCGGCATCCAGGCCTCGCGCACCCCGGCCATGCACGAACGCGAAGGCGATGCGCAGTCGCTGCGCTATCTCTACCGGCTGATCGACGCCGATCAGTTGGGCCTGGACGACAGCGCCCTGCCCGGCCTGCTCGACGCCGCCCAGCGCACCGGTTTCACCGGCCTGAACATCACCTATCCGTTCAAGCAGTCGATCCTGCCCCTGCTCGATGAACTGTCCGATGAGGCCCGTGGCATTGGCGCGGTAAACACTGTGGTGCTCAAGGACGGCAAGCGGGTTGGTCACAATACTGATTGCCTGGGCTTTGCCGAAGGTTTCCGCCGCGGGCTAGGCGATGTCGCCCGCCGTCAGGTGGTGCAGATGGGTGCAGGCGGTGCCGGTGCCGCAGTGGCGCATGCCCTGCTTGGTGAAGGCGTCGAGCGGCTGGTGTTGTTCGAAGTCGATGCCGTGCGCGGACAAGCCCTGGTCGACAACCTCAACGCGCATTTCGGCACTGTACGCGCCGTGCTGGGCAGCGATCTGGCCAGTGCCTTGGCCGAGGCCGATGGCCTGGTCAACACCACGCCGGTGGGCATGGCCAAACTGCCCGGTACGCCGTTGCCGGTGGAGCTCCTGCATGCCCGCCTGTGGGTCGCAGAGATCATCTACTTCCCGCTCGAGACCGCCTTGTTGCGCCATGCCCGGGCGCTGGGCTGCCGCACGCTGGATGGCGGTAACATGGCGGTGTTCCAGGCGGTCAAGGCGTTTGAACTGTTCAGTGGCCAACCGGCGGATGCCGAGCGGATGCAGGCGCATTTCGCCAGCTTTGCCTGAGCACCATGGCTGAGCTCAATCAGGCCAGCCCGGTGCGGGTCATAGCACCCGCTTGATCAGAGGTTCGAGGCGGCTGTAGCGCAGGCGCTTGAGGAACTTGCGCACCTGCTGCGGATGGTCGCCCGCCTCGCCCAGTTCCGCGGCTGAACGCAGCACCGGCGCATGGCGCCGAATACCCTGCAGTTCGGTCTCGCGCGGCTGCAGCCATTGCCCGTGCGGGTCATCGATCAACAGGCCATTCTCAAGGTCAAGGTTGAACCCGCGCGGGTTGAGGTTGTTGCCGGTGAGCAGGCTGTAGCGCTGGTCGATCCACAGCCCTTTGGCGTGGAACGTGTGCCCCGGATCGTTCCAGATCCGCAGCACCAGCTGGCCGCTGTCGATCGCCGCCTGACGGCGACGGACGAACGCCCGCAGGTTGTCTTCGTACAGGTAAGGCAGCACGGCGCTGGCGCTGAACGGCTGACCCGGCTCGACGTAGAAGTCGTTGGCAGTGCGGTGGCCGACGATGAACTCGACACCCACGCCACGCGCCAATGCCCGATCGATCTCGCCCATCACCACCCGTGGCGGGTTGAAGTATGGGGTACTGATGACAATCTGCGTCCGCGCTGCTGCCAGCAGTGAACAGACCGCGCGATTGAGCGGGTTGCCACGGCCGATGCCCAACAGCGGAATAACCCGCAAGCCTTCGCTGGCGGGGCTGTCTGGCAGCGGGTAGGTCATCCGCCGCAGGCGGGTGCGCAGACGCCGGATATCACTGCGCAGGCTGCGTGTGGTGGGTGGCGCAGGCAGGTCCAGACGCGGCGTGGCAGTGCTGGCCAGCACGTCGCGGACCAGTTCGACCATGGCGTCGGCCAGTGCCGGGCAGTCAAACAGGTGGTAGCGGTCGAGCCGATAGCGGTCGAAACGGTGCAGATAAACG
Source organism: Pseudomonas sp. BP8 (assembly GCF_017875955.1). Lineage (GTDB taxonomy): Bacteria > Pseudomonadota > Gammaproteobacteria > Pseudomonadales > Pseudomonadaceae > Aquipseudomonas. Next base: position 4,273,975 of record NZ_JAGINK010000001.1, read on the forward strand.
TTGTTCAAGCTGGCACCGGTGTAGATCACGCAGTCATCGATGACGCTGCCCTTCAGGTGCAGCACGCCGAACAGCTCGCGGGTCTGGACCGGTACGCCATGGATCACCACGTCGAGTCCGTGGAGCTCACGCTGCGCCTGGTACCAGGCAGCATTGCCCGGCTGCCGACCAGCACCGAGCAGACCGCGGCGTGCGCGGAACCAGTCGACGACGATGACGATGTGCAGTGACGGCCGCGCCGCCTTGGCCCGGTACAGCGCGTCCAGCACTTCCTGCCCTGCTTCGTCCTCCTGCAAGTAAAGGGCGACGATGACGATGCGCCGGGTCGCCGTGGCGATGCGCTCGAGCAGGCAGGTGCGGTACGCGGCGGCATCGGGAAGCACCTCGATGGCATGCGGCGCGAGGGCAAAGCCCTTATGGGGGACTGCCATGGATGTGCGAATCAAACGGTTCACCTCCTGTTTCGTGTGTTTGCCGGCATGCACCCTGCGTTCCGGGCGGTGCACGCAGGGTGTAGTATCAGGCTCGGCCACGACCCATCATAACAAGAACAGCAGCAGGCTCGACGTTCTCACTGCCCCTGATGAACCCAGCTCAGCGTGCCCAGGAAGATCGCACATGGTCCAGACCTCCGCTCAACCGCCCAGGACATTCGGCTTCCTGGTGATGCCCAACTTCACCACCATCGGCCTCGCCTCGGCGGTGGAAACCCTGCGCATGGCCAACCTGGCCGCCTGCCGCACCCTCTACCGCAGCGTGCTGATCGCCGTCAGCAGCGAGCCGGTGACCGCCAGCAACGGCATGCGCATCCTGCCTGACCACAGCATCGCCGACGCGCCGGCGCTCGATGCGCTGTTCGTGGTCGGCGCCAACCCGATCGTCAGCGACCGCAGCAGCCGCACCCTGATCGACTGGTTGCGCCAACTCGCCCGGCACCAGGTGGCGCTGGGCGGTATCTGCACCGGCAGCCACCTGCTGGCCCGGGCCGACCTGCTCAAGGGTTACCGCTGCACGATTCACTGGGAAGACATCGAGGCGCTGAAGGCGCGTTTCCCCGGCATCGTCATTTCCAACCAGCTGTTCGAACTGGACCGCGATCGCTACACCTGCTCCGGCGGCGTGGCGGCCATGGACATGATGCTGCAACTGGTGGCGCGTCAGCCCGATGGCGCCGAGATCGCCGCAAAGGCGGCTGAACTGCTGCTGTGCGACCGCGTGCGCGGCGAGCGCGAACGCCAGCGGGTGCCGCTGCGCACCCGGCTCGGCAGCGGTCAGCCGAAGCTCAGCCAGGTGGTGGCGATCATGGAGGCGAATCTGGAGGAACCATTGGGTCTGGAGGAGCTGGCTGCATTCAACGAAGTGACCGTGCGCCAGCTCGAGCGGCTGTTCCACAAGTACCTGGGGCGCACGCCCAGCCAGTATTACCTGGAGCTGCGCCTGTCACGGGCGCGCGAGCTGTTGTTGCGCAGTGACGCGCAGGTCAGGGAGATCGCCCTGGCCTGCGGCTTCACCTCGCCGGCGCATTTTTCCAAGAGCTACAGCCGCTTCTTTGGCCTCTCGCCGCTGGGCGAGCGCCGGCAGGCGTCCTTGCACTGAGCCACACCCCTCAAACGGCTAATCGCGCAGTGGCCGATGCGCTGTCTCGCGGCATGCCAGCATCGCCACCAGGGCCACCACAGCCGCCGCCAGGAGGTAACCCGCCGGCGCCAGCTTGCTGCCGGTGACCTGGATCAGCCAGGTGGCGATGAACGGCGCGGTGCCGCCAAACAGCGCATTGGCGATGTTGAAGCTCAAGGCAAAACCGCTGAAGCGCACCCGGGTCGGAAAGATCTCCGCCAGCAGGCAGGGCAAGGTGCCGTCGTTCATTGCCAGCATCGCCCCGAACAGGATCTGGATGGCCAGGATCACCAGCAGCGGCTGCTGGTCAAGCAGGCTGAACAGCGGCACGGTCAGCCCCAGGAACAGCAGTGAGGCGATGATCAGCATGGCCTTGCGACCAAAGTGGTCGGACAGCCGCCCCATCAGGAAGATCAGCCCGATGTAGGTGGCCAGCGACACGGTCGAGGCAATGAACGAGTCACGCTCGCTCATGCCCATTTCAGTCGACAGGTAGGTCGGCATGTAGCTGAGCAGCAGGTAGAACGCCACGGCGTTCAGGCAGGTCACGCCGATGCCGATCAACAGGCTGCGCCGGTGCGAGGTGAGCAGCTCGCGAATCGGTGCCGGGATGGCGCCGCCCTTGTGTTCCAGACGCTGCTCCATTTCGAGGAACTTGGGCGTGTCCTGCAGGCTCATGCGGATATAGCGCCCGACCAGGCCGAACGGCGCCGCCAGCAGGAACGGCAAGCGCCAGCCCCAGTCATGAAGCTGCTGGCTGCTGAGCAGCTCATGCAAGGTGGCGACGAACGCCGCGCCAAACAGCAGCCCCGCGGCGGTGCTGGCCGGCACGATACTGGTGTACAGCCCGCGCCGCCCGGCGGGCGCGTATTCGGCCAGAAACGCCGCGGCGCCGGCGTACTCGCCCGACGCCGAGAAGCCCTGCACCAGGCGGATCAGCAGCAACAGCGCCGGGGCCCACAGGCCGATCTGCGCATGCCCCGGGAGGATGCCGATGCAGAACGTCGACACCGACATGATCAGGATCGACCACGACAGCGCATTGCGCCGGCCATGACGGTCGCCGAAATGTCCCCAGACCACCCCACCCAGCGGGCGGACGATGAACGACAGGGCAAACACGGCGAACGTCGCCAACAGGCCGGTGGTCTTGTCGGCGTCGGGAAAGAAGGTCGCGGCGATGATGGTCGCCAGGTAGCCATAGGCGGCGTAGTCGAACCACTCGACGAAGTTGCCCATGAAGCTCGCCCTGGCGGCCTTGCGCAGGGCTTGGCGTTCGCTGTGGGCGCCGCTGAGGTCGGGGGTGGGTTGGGAAAGATTGAGCGGCACTGCGGAATCTGCAGCGTGGGACATGACGGGTACCCTCTGTTCTTGTAATTGATGGCAGGGTTGAACGGTCATTCGGGGGCGATCTTGTTATGAGGTACGGCGCTTTCGCGGGGCAACCCCGCGAAAGTGCCAAGGTGCTGCAGGTGCAGGAGCTACTTGCGGATGATGTTGTGCTCCGGGCCGTAAGGGAAATGGGTGATGTTCTCGGCGCCCTGGTCATTGACGATGAGGATGTCGTGCTCGCGATAGCCGCCGGCACCCGGACGCCCTTCGGGCAGCATGATCATCGGCTCGATCGACACCACCATGCCGGGCTCCAACACCGTGTCGATGTCCTCGCGCAGCTCCAGGCCAGCCTCGCGGCCGTAATAATGGCTGAGGGTGCCGAATGAGTGGCCGTAGCCAAAGGTGCGGTACTGCAACAGGTCATGGCGCAAGAAGATCTCGTTCAGCTCGCGGGCGATGTCGCAGCAGCGCATGCCCGGCTTGACCAGCTTGAGTCCGGCTTCGTGGACCTCGACGTTGGCCTGCCACAGGCGTAGATGATCGTCCGGGCAATGCCCAAGGAACAGCGTGCGTTCCAGCGCCGTGTAGTAGCCGGCGATCATCGGGAAGCAGTTGAGGCTGAGGATCTCGCCGGCATTGACCTTGCGGCTGGTCACCGGGTTGTGTGCACCGTCGGTGTTGATCCCGGACTGGAACCAGGTCCAGGTATCCATCAGCTCGCCGTCGGGGAAGCTGCGGGCGATTTCGCGCACCATCGCCTGGGTCGCATGCAGCGCCACCTCGTACTCCGGGACCTGCTCGCGCAGAGCCTCGACCACCGCCGCCCCACCGATGTCGGCGACCCGCGCACCATGGCGGATCAAGGCTTGCTCTTCGGCCGACTTGATCATGCGCATACGCATGCACGGGGCGCCGATGTCGACCAGTTCGGCCTTGGGGTAGCAGGCGGCGAGCTTGGCGTGGTTCTGCAGGTTGAGGTGGTCGAACTCGACGCCGACGCGCGATGCGCCCGGTAGCGCCTGTTGGATGGCGACGAAATAGTTGTCGCGCTGCCAGTCGGTGTAGACGATGTTGTCGGTGCCCACCGTGCGCCGCCAGGGCTGGCCGCCGTCGATGTTGGCGCTGATCGAGACAACCTTGTCGTGGGTTACCACAAGGGCGTAGGGGCGGCCGAACGAGCAGTAAAGAAAGTCGCTGTAGTAGTTGACGTTGTGGTAGGAGGTGAAGACTGCGGCCTCGATGTCCTGCTCGGCCATGTAGGCACGCAGCCGGGCATGGCGGGCTGCGTATTCCTGGGTGGAAAACGTCGGTTTGGCCTTCTCGCCATTGCGGATCTTCAAGGTCTGGGGCATTTGCATGATCGCTGTTCCTTATCGTTGTGAGCACGCTGTTCAGGCCGGCCGCCTGAGATGCATTGCAACAGAACGATGCTGCGATCTTTTGTATCTATCCGACCTGGAATTGGCGAAATGGTAATTTCGACCACGTTGAATGGCCCGGGCTTTGCCCGTGTTCGCGGGACAAGCCCGCTCCTACAGAGTCAGGCGGTGCAGCCCAGATCCGGGTCTGCACGATCCCTGTAGGAGCGGCCTCGTGTCGCGAAAGGGCTGCACAGCAGCCCCAGCAGTCTCAAGCCAAACGCGACGCCCGGACTACACCCGGCGATCCAGGTCGAAGCGGTCGAGCTCCATCACCTTGACCCAAGCAGCAATGAAGTCCTTGACGAACTTTTCGTTGCCATCGCTGCTGCCATACACCTCGCTCAATGCCCGCAACTGGGCATGCGAGCCGAATACCAGATCAACCCGGGTGGCCGTCCACTTGCCCTGACCGGTCTTGCGATCACGCCCCTCGAAGGTTTCGTTGTCGCCCGAGGTCGGCTTCCACTCCACGCCCATATCCAGCAGATTGCGGAAGAAGTCGTTGCTCAGTTGCCCCGGCTTGTCGGTGAACACCCCATGCTGGCTGCCGCCATGGTTGGCGCCAAGCACACGCAGGCCGCCGATCAGCACGGTCAGCTCCGGTGCGGTCAGGGTCAGCAGTTGCGCCTTGTCCAGCAACAGCCGCTCTGCCTTGACGCTGTAAGCACCCTTGGAGAAATTGCGGAAACCATCGGCCAGCGGCTCCAGCACGCCAAACGACTCGACGTCGGTCTGCTCCTGCGAGGCATCCACCCGCCCGCCACGGAACGGCACGCTGAGCGTGTGCCCTGCGTCCTTGGCGGCTTTTTCTACTGCGGCAGTCCCACCGAGCACGATCAGGTCGGCCAACGACACCTGTTTGCCGCCCGCAGCGAACTCACTGCGAACCTTCTCCAGCGCTGCCAGTACCTTGTCCAGTTGCTCAGGCTGGTTGGCCGCCCAGAACTTCTGCGGTGCCAGGCGCAGCCGGCCGCCGTTGGCGCCACCGCGTTTGTCGGAACCGCGGAAGGTCGAGGCTGACGCCCAGGCCGTGGATACCAGTTCGGCAACACTCAGGCCCGAGGCAAGGAGCTTGGCTTTGAGGTCGGCAATGTCCTGCTCGCCCAGCGCAGGCTGATCAGCCTTGGGCAGCGGATCTTGCCAGAGCAGTTCTTCTTGAGGCATTTCCGGCCCCAGGTAACGTGCCAGCGGGCCCATATCGCGGTGGATCAGCTTGTACCAGGCACGGGCGAAAGCGTCGGCCAACTGCTCGGGGTTGTCCTTGAAGCGGCGTGCGATTGGCTCGTAGATCGGGTCGAAACGCAGCGCCAGGTCAGAGGTGAGCATGGAGGGTGCGTGGCGTTTGCTCGGGTCATGGGCATCGGGGATCTGCCCGGCACCGTCGCCATTCTTTGGCTGCCACTGATGGGCGCCTGCGGGGCTCTTGGTCAGCTCCCAGTCGAAGCGGAAGAGGTTTTCCAGGTACTCGTTGCTCCAACGGGTCGGGGTCGACGTCCAGGTCACTTCAAGGCCGCTGGTGATGGTATCGCCGCCCTTGCCGGTGCCGAACGTGTTGTGCCAGCCAAAGCCTTGCTGCTCAAGCCCGGCGGCTTCCGGCTCGGCGCCGACGTTGTCGGCCGGGCCGGCACCGTGGGTCTTGCCGAAGGCATGGCCGCCGGCGATCAGGGCCACGGTTTCTTCATCATTCATGGCCATGCGGCCGAAGGTCTCGCGGATGTCCTTGCCCGACGCGATCGGGTCGGGGTTGCCTTCGGGGCCTTCCGGGTTGACGTAGATCAGGCCCATCTGCACCGCCGCCAGCGGGTTTTCCAGGTTGCGCCCGCCGTCGGTACGGCTTTGCTCCTCGCCATGCTTGGCGGGTTCTGCCACCAGGTCACCCTGGCCGGGTGCCTGGGCCTTGCCATAGCGAGTGTCACCGCCCAGCCAGACCTTTTCCGAACCCCAGTAGACGTCTTCGTCCGGCTCCCAGACATCGGCGCGGCCGCCCGAGAAACCGAAGGTCTTGAAGCCCATTGACTCGAGGGCGACGTTACCGGTGAGCACGATCAGGTCGGCCCAGGAGATCTTGTTGCCGTACTTCTGCTTGATCGGCCACAGCAGGCGCCGGGCCTTGTCCAGGCTGACGTTGTCTGGCCAGCTGTTGAGCGGGGCGAAGCGCTGCTGACCGGCGCCGGCGCCGCCGCGGCCATCGCCGATCCGATAGGTGCCGGCGCTGTGCCAGGCCATGCGAATGAACAACGGGCCGTAGTGGCCGAAGTCGGCCGGCCACCAGTCCTGCGAATCGGTCATCAGGGCGGTAAGGTCTTGCTTCAGGGCCTGGAAATCGAGGCTCTTGAACGCCTTGGCGTAGTCGAAGTCCGCGTCCATCGGATCGGACTTGTCTGAATGCTGGTGAAGAATCTTCAGGTTGAGCTGGTCAGGCCACCAGTCACGGTTGGTGGTGCCGCCACCTGCGGTTTGATGGAACGGGCATTTCGATTCGTTCGACATCTGTGGGTACCTTTGGGTCGGGTTCTATCCAGATTTGCGGTCTAAGCCAGTTTGCTCAGCCGAGCACGTATGCTCATGCCTACCCCTCATCAGGTCTGTCGGTCTGTGCCGACACGGGCTTGCGAAACTGACACCACGCGGCATCGACGGTCTTGCACGCAAGTGCTGATCAACCGCTCACGCCGACTTTGAGCAAGGCCAGAGTCAAGACTAGCCGAGCTGCGGCAGACTTCTAATAGATCCACTATTGAGCGGCGATAGCCTGGCTCTGTCAGCGCACATCGGTACAAGCCAGTTGGCCCGCCACGTGCTTGAATATGACGCCACGACTGCCGCCCAAGAGCCCCTGCCCCATGAACCGCAACGACCTGCGCCGCGTCGACATGAACCTGCTGGTGGTGTTCGAAGCCCTGATGATCGAGCGCAACCTGACCCGTGTCGGCGAAAAACTGTTTATTACCCAGCCCACCGTCAGCGCCGCCCTCGCCCGCCTGCGCGACCTGTTCGACGATCCGCTGCTGATCCGCAACGGCCGGGCCATGGAACCCACCCCGCGGGCGATGCAGATCTTCTCTGAACTGGCGCCGGCGATGGATGTGATTTCCGCGGCGATCAGCCGGGCCAAGGCGTTCGAGCCGGCGAGCAGTTGCAACGTGTTCCGCCTGGGGCTGTCGGACGATGCCGAGTTCGGCCTGTTCCCCGACCTGCTGCAGGCGCTGCGCGAGGAAGCGCCGCAGATCAGCGTGGTGGTGCGCCGGGCCAACTTCCTGCTGATGCCTGGCCTGCTCGCCTCTGGGGAGATCTCGGTGGGGGTCAGCTATACCACTGACCTGCCGGCCAACGCCAAGCGTCGCAAGCTGCGCAACATCGGCGTGCGGGTGCTGCGTGCGGACAACCGCCCAGGCCCACTGACACTCGACGAATACTGCGCCCGGCCGCACGTGATGGTGTCGTTCTCGGGCGACATGAGCGGCAACATCGACCTTGATCTGGCGCGTATCGGCCGCTGCCGCAAAGTGGTGTTGGCGGTACCGCAATTCGGCAGCCTGCGGGCCCTGCTGCGCAACACCGAGCTGATCGCCACCGTGCCGGACTATGCGGCTTGCGCCCTGGCCGATGACGCCAGCCTGCGTGCCGACCCGGCTCCCTTCGACATCAGTGAAGCGGAGTTGTCGATGGCCTGGAGCAGCGCCCATGACAACGATCCGGCCGAGCGCTGGTTGCGCGAACGGATCCTGCAGTTCATGGCGCGCGACCAGTAGCCAGCAAGCTGGTTACTTGCCGCGCTGCATCCACGCGGCGCCCAAGCCGCTCAGGCAGATGATGGCGATTCCCACCAGGCTGGTGCTGTCTGGCACTTGGCTGAACACGACGAAACCAAGCAAGCCGGCAAATACGATCTGGCAGTAGCTGAACGGTGCCAGCATGGCCGGCGCCGCCAGGCGAAACGCCTGGGTCAGCAGCAGGTGCGCGGACATGCCGAAGCCACCCAATGCGAGCATCAGCAGGGCGTGGTCCCAGCGCGGCAGTTGCCAGAAGAACGGCACCAGCAGGGTCATGACCAAGGTGTTGCACAGGCCTGCGTAGAAATTACTGGTGGTCGGGCTGTCGTAGGCCGCCACCTTGCGCGTCAACAACTGATAGAAGCAGAAGCCCAGCGCCGAGCCGAAGGGGAACAGGATCGCCGGGGTGAACATCGCGCCGCCAGGGTGCACCACCACCAGCACGCCGATGAAGCCCATCACCACCGCCGCCCACTGGCCGATGGTCACCCGCTCTTTGAGCAGCGGGACCGACAGCGCCGTAACCAGCACTGGCGCGAGGAAGTTGACCGAGGTCGCCTCCGCCAGCGGCAGGTACTGCAAGCCTGCGGTAAACAGCAGGCTGGTACTGAGCAGGCTCAAGGCGCGCAGGGTCTGTAGCAGCGGCCGCCGCGTGCGCAGGACCGCCAGACCGGACTTGGGCAGGAAAATCCCGGCCATCAGCAAGGTATGCACCAGGTAGCGCACCCAGACCACCATGATGATCGGGTACAAACCACCGAGAAACTTCGACAGGGCATCGTGACTGGCAAACAGGAACGTGGCCACCACCACCAGGGCGATCCCTCGCAGTGGCTGGTTGACTCCGGACAGCGGTGTACTCGAACTCATGGCGTTCTCAAAGATGGCGCTGGCAAAATCGCGCCCAGGGACCTGCGTTGCCCTACCGGCCGCACGGATGTATTGGGCGGATTCTAGAAGAGATCCGCGAGGTTGCGATAGCTGCGATGCCAATGCGTGCCTGCGCCGGCTGATTTGCGTTCGCTGATCGACCACTTTTTACCGCAGCCGCATGGCCCGCTCTGTGCCAATCGAAGAACATGCTGGCAGTCCCCTGTAACTGAACAAGGAGTTTTCATGCATAGGCTCACCACCCGCCACGGTCTGGACATGCCCGCCATTGGTCTGGGCACTTGGCCGATGACCGGCGAGCAGTGCACCAGCGCCGTACGCCAGGCTCTGGAGCTGGGATACCGCCACATCGATACGGCAACTGCCTACAACAACGAAGATGCCGTAGGCCAGGCCCTGCGTGAGGCGCAAGTGCCGCGCGAGCAGATCCACCTGACCACCAAGGTCTGGTGGGACCGACTGTCCCCGGCGGCCATGCGCCAGTCGCTGGAAGACAGCCTGCGGGTACTGGGCACTGATCATGTTGACCTGTTCCATATCCACTGGCCCGGCCAGGACTGGGACCTGGCCCGCAGCATCGACACCCTGGTGGCCCTGCGCGACGAGGGCAAGGCGCGCAGCATCGGCGTCGCCAACTTCCCGCTGGGCCTGCTGCGTCAGGTGGTCGAGGAACTGGGCGCGCCGCTGTCGGCGATCCAGGTGGAATACCACGTGCTGCTGGGTCAGCAGCCCTTGCTCGACTATGCCCGCCAGCATGACCTGGCGCTCACCGCGTATACCCCGCTGGCCCGAGGCCGCGCGGCGGAGCAGCAGGTGATTCGCGATATCGCCGCCAAGCATGGGGTGCTCCCCAGCCAGGTGGCGCTCAAGTGGTTGCTCGATCAGCAGGGCGTGGCGGTGATTCCCAAGGCCAGCAGCCGCGAGAACCAGTTGAGCAACCTGGCCGCCCTGGATGTCCCGCTGGATGACCAGGACCGTGCGTTGATTGCCGGACTGCCGAAAGACCAGCGGGTGGTCAGCCCTGACTTTGCGCCTGACTGGAATAGCTGACAGGTAAGTATCGGCCTCTTCGCGGGGCATGCCCCGCAAAGAGGCCCGCACAGCCATCCCCTCACTGTGACCGGCGCAACAGATAGGTATCCATGATCCAGCCCTTGCGTCGCCGAGCCTGCTCGCGCACTTCGAGGATTCTGGCCTTGACCTCAAGCAGCGGCCCGGCAATCAGCAACTCGTCAGCCGTGCCCAGGTACGCCCCCCAATAGATGTAAAGATCACGGTCGTCCAGATCGGCAAACGCGCACTGCCCATCCAGCATCACCACCACGTTTTCGATCCGCCCCTGCTCGGCCAGGCGCCGCCCCGGCAGGATCGTCAGCGGCTCGCCAATCCGATTGAGAGGGACCCGGTGCCGAGCGGCCAAGGCCTGCACGCTGCTGATCCCGGGGACCACCTCCAGGTGCAAGGCCACACCCCGTTCCCGCACCCGATCGAGAATGCGCAACGTGCTGTCATACAGCCCTGGCTCGCCCCAGAGCAGGAATGCGCCCACATCAGCCGGCCCCAGTTCGCTGTCGATCAACTGCGCATAAAGCGCCGCACGCTGTAAATGCCAGTCATGCACGGCGCCCACATAGTCGGCCGCTTGCCCGTCTCGTTGCGGGTCCTCGACCTGCACCAGACGGTAGCCACCCGGCGCCAGGTAGCGTTCGAGGATCGCTTTGCGCAGGCGCAGCAGTTCGTCGCTGTCCGCACCCTTGTCGAGGACGAAGAACACCGTCGCCCGCTTGAGTGCATCCACCGCCTCGAAGGTAATCTGGCGTGGGTCACCAGGGCCGATGCCGATCAAGAGAAGTTGTTTCATCACCTGCCCCGTCCGCGAGTTGGCGGTCATTGTCACCCCCGTCGCGGTCCGTTGGCAAAAGTAACCGGACACACAGCAAGAACAGCCCCGTTACACATCGCCCAAGTGTTCTGCCATGGACTGTTGGAGGCTGCTCTACGCAACCGTCAACTTTCAATTGAGCGCGGCCGAACTGCAGTTCAAAAAAATAATAAAGTTCCACTACTGTATTTAAAAGTTTGCGGTTTACCCACTCGCCAGTGACTACTACACTCGACATCAGCAACAGCGGTTACCCACCTGCGTGGCCGGCGTTTATTGCGGATTGAATGTGCGTCACGCCTCGCCACAGCCGAATGACAGGAGTGAATACAGTGTCCAGACTTGCAGAGTTTCGTGCTGCCGAAAAAGCGCTTCAGGAACAGATCGCACAACTGGAAGCGCTGAAGAAGGATACCGGCCTAAAACGCGAAATCGAATTCGAGCAGAAACTACTTGGCCTGATGAAGAGCTATGACAAAGGCCTGCGTGACATCATTGCCATCCTCGACCCAAAAGTTGCGACCAAAGTGGGTACACGAGCCGCCACTGCCGCGCCGAAACAACAACGTCGGCCGCGGGTGGTGAAGGTTTACGAGAACCCGCACACCGGCGAGCTGATCGAGACCAAAGGCGGTAATCACCGCGGCCTCAAGGCCTGGAAACAAGAGCATGGCGCGACGACGGTTGAAAGCTGGTTGCGCTCATGAAACATGAACGTGGGCTTCACACTTTTTTCACAGCGCCTGCAGCATTATCGAACCAGCTAAAGGATTAGCGACCCCATCTGCGCCCGCACACGCGGGCCTCTAAATTCAAGCGCCCTGCCCTCGTGCAGGGCGCTTTCATTTTGTCTCCCCGCCGCACTGCCGTATCATGGCCGGCCTGTCTTTACCGCTGGCGCTTTCAAGCCCAGCCTCGCCTATGGAGGCCCGATGAGCCTGAATGATCTGAACACCCTGCCTGGCGTGACCGCGAAGCCGGATGCCGCCACTGCCCAATTCGTCTTCAACCACACCATGCTGCGGGTCAAGGACATCGAGAAGTCGCTGGACTTCTACACCCGCGTACTGGGTTTCCACCTGGTCGACAAGCGTGACTTTGCTGAAGCGGCATTCAGCCTGTACTTCCTCGCCCTGGTCGACCCGGCGCAGATTCCTGCCGATGACGCAGCGCGCCACCAGTGGATGAAGTCGATCCCTGGCGTACTTGAGCTGACCCACAACCACGGCAGCGAAAACGACGCCGAGTTCGCTTATCACAACGGCAACAGCGACCCGCGTGGTTTCGGCCATATCTGCATCTCGGTACCTGACGTAGTGAGCGCCTGCGAACGTTTTGAAGCGCTGCAAGTGCCGTTCCAGAAGCGTCTTGCCGACGGCCGCATGAATCACCTGGCGTTCATCAAGGACCCGGACGGCTACTGGGTCGAGATCATCCAGCCCACCGCGCTCTGACACCACCGTTCACCCGGGCACGCTCGTCGGCCCGGGAACTCGCCGCCCTTCGCTGTGGTATATGAAAGTAAGCGCTTTCCCACCACAGCGAGGTACGGACGATGCAAACCCTTCACTGTGAATACCGCGACCACACCATCACTGCCAGCGTCATGGCCCACCCTGGGTCGCCCCTGCCTTATGCGGCTGGCTGCCTGATCACTGACCCTCAAGGGCAAACCAGTCGACGCTTGTCATTGCCGGTGAAAATGGCCCTGCTGGCTGATCTGGAAAACGCCCAGCATGCTTCTCTGGCCCACGGCAAGTGGCTGGTGGACCAGAAGCTGGACGCTCGCAAGCAGGCGGGCTGAAGCCGATTCGGGCCTGTAGCTATCCGAGAGCGGGCTTGCCCGCTCCAACAGGCATCTTCAGGCGCGGGCGTATGCAATTGCGGCGTCCACTTGCTCGGCACTGGGCCGCACTCCGGTGTACAGCACAAATTGCTCCAGTGCCTGCAAGGCAATTACCTCAAGCCCGGTAATGACTGGCTTGCCCAGCGCCTGCGCCCGTTCAATCAGTGGCGTCCACGCAGGCAGCGCAACCACATCGAAGACCCACTCCGCCGCGGCGATTGCCGTTTCGGCAAATGCCAGTTGGTCTGCTTCAGGCCCGCCGGCCATGCCGATCGGCGTGACATTTATCAGCATCGGCGGCGCCAGATCGCCCAGCTCGGCCTGCCAGCGATAGCCGCAGACATCTGCCAACTGGCGCCCTGCCTGCTCGTTACGGGCAACAATGATGCCTTGCTCGAAGCCTGCATCACGCAACGCGCTGGCTACCGCCTTGGCCATGCCGCCGCTGCCGCGCAGGGCAAAGGCTGTGCCGGGGTCGACCTGATGCTTCTCGAGCAACTGGCGCACCGCCATATAGTCGGTGTTGTAAGCCTTCAAGTGGCCTTGGGTATTGACCAAGGTGTTGACTGATTCGATAGCCGCCGCAGACGGGTCGATCTCGTCTACCAGGGCCATGCATGCCTCTTTGAACGGCATTGATACCCCGCAGCCACGAATACCCAGCGCGCGAATGCCAGCCACTGCGGCCGGCAGGTCCTGGGTGGTCATGGCTTTGTAGTAATAGTCCAGGCCCAACTGCTGGTAGAGGTGATTATGGAAGCGCACGCCGAACGTGCCGGGGCGTCCGGCCAAGGAAATGCACAGCACGGTGTCTCTGCTGGGGGTAGTCGCCATTGCTTGCTCCTGCGTTTGAACTGAATCGTTTGTGCAGCGTAACAGACGGTAGTGGGCGCGGGTGTGCCCAGCCCGACCACGCCGGCAAGCGGTACCGTTGATAAAGCTGATGAGCACTATCGAGGAAGTTGATTTCAAAGCGCGGCGGGGGCTGGGTAAGGTAGCGCCATGTCTTACAGGAGGTCCACATGGCCACTATCCATATCATGTCCGTTGTCGGTAGCGCCGTTCCCCTTTCCTTACGTGAGCAGGGTTTGCTGGCATGCTGGTACTTGATGCGTAATGGCGAAGCGGTGAGTGGACCGATGCCGTCCAAGGCTTCTGCCCATGCGCTGGCTGAGCGTATGCAGGGGGCTAGCTTGATGGCCTGACCGAATTCTGTTGTGTGTTGCTCCTTGCGCCCTTGTTGCCCGCCTTTTTGGCGGGTTTTTTTTGGGTCATGGATTGGTTGGGGGGCTTATCCATTAGATGTGGTGACCTTTCGGGCCCCTTCCGCCCTTACGGCGGGTCACTTTTTTTCTTGGAAAAAAGTAACCAAAAACCGCTTGCTCCTGCATCCGGCCCCTCCGCTGCGCTGCGGGGTTCCCTCGCTCCGGTCTTGCTCCGGGAGGACCGCGCTGTACGGCCCATCCTGGGCCTCAGCGCTTTTCGGCCATCCATGGCCTCCACCTCCCTGCGCAAGACCTGCGCTCGGCCTCCTGAAGTCGCTGGTAGATCAAGAGCAAGATCGAGATCAACAGCCAGGGCAACGGCAGGCGAATCGCTGCGCTCTCGCTTTGTTTGTTTACGAGCGGATTTGTGGGGTGGCTGGCAGGGCTGCGCCCTGCGATTTGTATTGGCAGTACCGGCCTCTTCGCGGGGCAAGCCCGCTCCTACAGGATAGGCGCCGAATTCAAAATTTGCGCGATACCTGTAGGAGCGGGCTTGTCCCGCGAAGAGGCCCGAATATCCACCACCCATGTCACTATCGAAAACAATGCCAGCCCAGGGCCCATCCTAGGCCTCAGCGCTTTCCGGCCATCCATGCCCTCCACCTCCCTGCGCAAGACCTGCGCTCGACCTCCTGAAGTCGCTGGTAGATCAAGAGCCAGATCAAGATCAACAGCCAGGGCAACGGCAGGCGAATCGCTGAGCTCTCGCTTTGTTTATTTACCAGCGGATTTGTGGGGTGGCTGGCAGGGCTGCGCCCTGCGATTTGCATTGGCAGTACCGGCCTCTTCGCGGGGCAAGCCCGCTCCTACAGGATTGGCGCCGAATTCAAAATTTGCGCGATACCTGTAGGAGCGGGCTTGTCCCGCGAAGAGGCCCGAATATCCATCACCCATGTCACTATCGAAAACAATGCCAGCCCAGGGCCCATCCTAGGCCTCAGCGCTTTCCGGCCATCCATGCCCTCCACCTCCCTGCGCAAGACCTGCGCTCGACCTCCTGAAGTCGCTGGTAGATCAAGAGCCAGATCAAGATCAACAGCCAGGGCAACGGCAGGCGAATCGCTGCGCTCTCGCTTTGTTTGTTTACGAGCGGATTTGTGGGGTGGCTGGCAGGGCTGCGCCCTGCGATTTGTATTGGCAGTACCGGCCTCTTCGCGGGGCAAGCCCGCTCCTACAGGGATTGCACCGATTGTGAATTCGGCGCAATCCCTGTAGGGGCGGCGGTGCGGCGATCCGACTTGCCCCGCGAAGAGGCCCGAATATCCACCACCCATACCACTATAAAAATCAACGCCAGCCCAGACGCCACCCGTAACTTCGCGACTTCAGGAGGCCGAGTGGAGGTCCTCCCGCCGTAAGGGCGGAAGGGGCCATTACAGCCACCACATCAAATGGATAAGCCCACAATCCAAACGCCAACCAACCCAAAGACCATCCCCACAATAATCAGTGGAGAAGTTTATTGGCATGTACAGGATTAAATTCCGTTCACCTTGCGCCCTTTAGTCATAAGGCATTCGACACACTTTCGGCCATACTCCACAATGCAGCGGTTTTTTGGGGAAAACCCTTGCACAGCCAACGACATACCAACTTTTAGTGAGCCTCAACGTGAAAACTTCCCTGTCCATCCTCAGCCTGCTGCTGTTGCTCACAGGAACCGCGACCCTCCCGTCGACCGCTGCTGCACAACCCCCGGCCCAGGCTCAACGCGACCCGTCCAAGCTACACCTGGCCTCCGGCAGCGCCCTGCTGATCGACCTGAACACCAACCAGGAGCTGTACTCAAGCCACGCCGATCGCGTGGTGCCCATCGCGTCGGTCACCAAACTGATGACGGCGATGGTGGTGCTGGACGCCAAGCTACCCATGAACGAAATGCTCACCATGACCATCGCCAACAATCCAGAGATGAAAGGCGTGTATTCGCGGGTGCGCCTGGGCAGCCAGCTGGATCGCAAGGAAACGCTGCTGATCACCCTGATGTCGTCGGAAAACCGCGCCGCCAATAGCCTGGCCAACCATTACCCCGGCGGTTATGGCGCGTTCATCAAGGCGATGAACGCCAAGGCGCGCAGCCTGGGCATGGCGCACACCCGCTACGTCGAGCCAACCGGCCTGTCGACCTTGAACGTATCCACCGCGCGCGACCTGGCCAAACTACTGATGGCTTCGCGCAAATACCCGTTGCTCAGCGATCTGTCGACCACCCGCGAGAAAACCGTGGCCTTCCGCAAGCCCAACTACACCCTGGGCTTTCGCAACACCGACCACCTGGTCAACAAAAGCAACTGGGACATCAAGCTGACCAAGACCGGCTTTACCAACGAAGCCGGGCATTGCCTGGTCTTGCTGACCAAGATGGATAACCGCCCGGTGGCCATGGTGATCCTCGACGCGTTCGGCAAATACACCCACTTCGCCGACGCCAGCCGCATGCGCCAGTGGCTGGAAACCGGCGCGGCCAAACCGGCACCGGCGGTAGCCATGCAGTACAAGGCCGAGCGTCGCACGCGTGTGGTCACTGACTGACAGCAGAGACCAGCACTGGCCATCGCCGCCCTGCCGGCGATGGCCAGCATCCAACAATCAGGCCTGGGTATTGACCATGCCACCGGCGCTGCTGCCGCCCGACTGGGTCAATGCCTCGAGCAATTGCGAAGTCGCCGAGAGAATCTCACCGTTGAGCGTGGCAATACTCGCCTGTTTGGCGGTAATCGCCGACAACTTGGCCTGATCGTCGGATTTATCCGCCATCATCTGCGCCAGTTGCTTTTGCTCCTCCGCCAATTGCTTCTGCAACTGCTTGATCATCTCGCGCAATTGCGTGATGGCCGCAGTCTCACTGCTCTCGCTGCTAGCCGAAGCCGCCTGGCCGCCACCTGTCGCTTTCGACATATCGACCTGATGAGTCGAGCCGGTCTGTTCGGACTTCTCGGCCGCCTGCTCCTGGGTAACTTGCGCCGCGCTTGCTGTATCGAGCGGCACTGCGCTGTTGATGGTAATGCCTGAAATCCCAACCATGTTGTCTACCTGCTGTGAGGTGGTCCTTGCGTTGACCGGGTTATCGGCCGACTGGCGCAACGCTTTAGCGCTCCGGCGCGCGCCGTTGCGGCTAGCGCGCTAAATTCCCTCAAAGCTGACTCGTTCCCAACTGTGTAAAGGCGCAGGAGCCGGAGCCCCGGCGGGCGTCCACATTCGAACTTAAGGGAAGCGCAGCCATGAGCCAGAACCCGGAAACAATCAAAGATCTGATCGGCGTGGGCTTCGGCCCCTCCAACCTGGCCTTGGCCATTGCCTTGGAAGAGCTTGCCCAAAGCAAAGGCCATGCGCTCGATGCGTTGTTCATCGACAAGCAACAGGATTACCGCTGGCACGGCGATACCCTGGCGACCCAGAGTGAGCTGCAGATCTCCTTCCTCAAGGACCTGGTGTCCCTGCGCAACCCCACCAGCCCCTACAGCTTCGTCAACTACCTGCACCAGAAGCAGCGCCTGGCCGACTTCATCAACCTGGGTACGTTCTACCCCTGCCGTCTGGAATACAACGACTACCTGCGCTGGGCCGCCGAGCATTTCGCCACCCAGGCCGTGTATGGCGAAGAGGTGCTGCGGATCGAACCCGAAGTGCACAGCGGCCGCGTCGAGCACCTGCGCCTGATCTCCCGTGACGCCCAAGGCCGGGAACACAGCCGACGCACCCGCTCGGTCGTGATCGGCAGCGGCGGCACACCGAAAATTCCTGAGAAGTTCACCGCCTTCAAGAACGACCCGCGGGTATTCCACCACTCCAGATACCTCAGCGGCCTGGCCAAACTGCCCTGCACCGAGGGCAAGCCGATGCGCATCGCGGTGATCGGTTCGGGGCAAAGCGCCGCCGAAGCCTTCATCGACCTCAACGACAGCTTCCCGTCGGTCAAGGTCGACATGATCCTGCGCGCCACCGCCCTGAAACCGGCCGACGACAGCCCGTTCGTCAACGAAATTTTTGCACCGGACTTCACCGACCTGGTGTTCAACGAACCGGCCGAGCAACGCAGCAAGCTGATCGGTGAATACCACAACACCAACTACTCGGTGGTCGACCTGGACCTGATCGATCGCATCTACGGCATCCTCTATCGGCAGAAGGTTGCCCATCAGTTCCGCCACAATGTGCTGTGCCGACGCGATGTAGAAGCGGTGGTGGCGACCCGCGATGGCCTCGAGCTGACCCTGCGCGATCTCGCCACCGGCCAGCAGCAGACCCATCGCTACGATGCGGTGATTCTCGCCACCGGCTATGAGCGCCGTTCCCACCGTGATCTGCTGGCACCCTTGCAGGGCTACCTGGATGACTTCAGCGCCGACCGCAACTATCGGGTACTGGCCAGCCCCGACCTGCAGGCGTCGGTCTACCTGCAAGGTTTCTGCGAAACCACTCACGGCCTGAGCGATACCTTGCTCTCGGTGCTGCCGGCGCGTGCCGCAGAAATCGGCCAAGCGCTGTACAACGACCTCGCTCGGCAACACGCCAGCCAGCCCGCACTGGCTGCCCTCAGCCGCGCCTGAACCCTCTGGCGCTGGGCCCGGAACCGGTACGGCGCCTGTAGACGCCTGCCGGTTTGTGTTTTCTGAAACATTTGCTTGCATATAAAAAGGCAGGATTTTCATTCTCATTCGTCCTTAATAATGCAGCCTTACCAGGTTGAGCTTGCGCTCGACCCTCATTTTCAGAAGATGACCGATGGCCCAAACAACGAAGAAGTCCAAGTCCAAGCTGTGGTTTCTGGTACACAGCTGGCTCGCCCTGCCGATCTGGTTCTTTGTCCTGATCGTCTGTTTCACCGGCATGCTCGCCGTGGTCAGCCAGGAGATCGTCTGGCTGGCCAACTCGGACGTGCGCGCCCAGCAACCAGACACGGGCGCCGAGCGCTTGAGTTTCCAGCAGATTCTGGACGCCATGAACAAGGCCGAGCCGGACCTGGTGGTGCGCAGCCTGTCGCAGCCAGACGGTTCGCACTTTGCCGTGACCGCCGGCGTCACCTACCCGGATGGCACCTCTCCGACCCTGTACGTGAACCCTTACACGGGGGTCATCCAGGGCAAGATGCCAGACTTCAACTTCGAAGCGTTTACCCGCGCCCTGCATGGCTGGTGGTTGGTGCCGTTTACCAACGGCTACAGCTGGGGCTGGTACCTGGTGTCGTTGCTCGGGCTGCCGATGCTGGCCTCGGTGATAACCGGACTGGTGGTCTACAAGAAGTTCTGGAAAGGCTTCTTCAAGCCAGTGCGCACCGGCCACGGCTCACGCATCTTCTGGGGTGACCTGCATCGCCTGGCCGGAGTCTGGTCGATCTGGTTCATCGTGGTCATTTCCATTACCGGGACCTGGTTCCTGATCCAGGCAATCCTTGGCGACAACCACATCACCATTTCCACCGAGCCGGTGGTGCCGGTGATCTCCCGCGAAGAGGTCCCGCAGACCGTCGATGGCAGCCCTGCGCCACGCATCAATCTGGATGAAGCGGCGCGCATTGCCACCGCAGCCATACCAGGCCTGGACATCTCCTTCGTCAGCCTGCCCAGTACCGCCTACAGCCATGTCGACATGGGTGGCCGCGGCTGGTATCCACTGATGTTCCAGACCGCCTCGGTCAACCCCTACACCAGCAATGTCGACAGTAAGTTCCTCCTCGAGGACCGCTCTGCGCTGGAGTTCGTCACCGAGTCCATGCGCCCACTGCACACCGGCGACTTCGGCGGGCTGGCGATCAAGTTGATCTGGTTCTTCTTCGGCCTGGTGCTCACCCTGATGGTACTCAGCGGCTTGCTGATCTGGACCAAACGTACCGCCCAGGCCACTGCTGCCGCCCTCAAACGCAGCGAACGCGCGCCCCGCACCAGCAAGGCCCGCAGTGAAACCCCCGTGGAGATTCAGCCATGAGCCAGGCCCGAGCCCTGCCCGCCAGCCCATTGAAGCAGTTCTGGCTGAAGTGGCGCTTTCACCTGAATATCCTGCTGATCCTGATTCCGCTCGGCTTCATGCCCAAGTACTTTGCCGACGCCGCGATGTTCCGCGGCGACAGCGGCCTGGGCTTCAATCAGGTCAGCGACATCCATGTCGGGCCGTACACGCTGGACCTGGCCGAGTTGCGCGAAGAAGCGCCCAAGGCCGATGGTCCGGCAGGCCACTTCAAGTTGTTCAACGCCGCGCTGTGCAAGACCTGCACCCAGGAAGTCAAGGCGGTGTACCTGCGCATCGGCAAACCGCGCAGCCTGCGTGCGGCGGGCACGATCTTCTTTGGCGCGCCGTACCGCATGATCACCTCGCTGCCGGTCTCGCCAAAAACCAAACCCGACGCCCAGATCTGGATCACCATCGAAGGCTGGGACGGCAGCATGCACCAGGCCTCGGTAGCCCTGGCCCAGGCATCGCCGGCCACCGCAGCCTGGCTCGAGAAACAAGGAGGCAAGAAATGAAATATCTGCTGCGCAGGCTTGCCCTGCCCCTGCTGACCCTGGCTGCCGGCCCGGCCCTGGCACACAACCCGATGTGCGAGTGCGAACCGCTGGGCGGCGACCAGATCAAATGCACTGGCGGTTTTTCCGATGGCAGCGGTGCACCGGGGGTAATCCTCGATGTGATCGGCTATGACGAACAAAAGCTGGTCGAAAGCAAGCTCGGCGAGGACTCGACCCTGACCTTCAAGCGCCCCGACGGTGAGTTCTATGTGCTGTTCGATGCCGGCCCAGGCCATGTGGTCGAAATTGACCATGCCGATATAGGCGAGCCATGAGCCGCGCCCACGTGATACGCCCGGCCGGTGCCGGGCACGAAACCCTCTATGTGCTGCTGGTCGCCCTGCTGATCCTCGCCGTCGCTGCCAGCGTGGTAATGCTGCGCGGTGAGCGCGAGGATGAAGTCAGCATCGCCAGTCACCAGATCGATGCCCGCCGCGATCTCAATGCCGCCGAGCAAGGCGTGTTCACTGACCTGTGGGTGGCCTTTGACGAGATCCAGATGCTCCGCGCAGAAGACAGCGTGACACCCGCGGTCGCCACCCTCGCCGAGGAAGGCCTGCCGCCTTTCGTCAGTGATGCGGCCAGCGCCAGCCGTGGCCGCCACCAATGGCAATGGCTGGAGGCTGGTGCCTACCTGGGCCGCAGCCAGGACGCGCAGGTGGCCGGCAGTTTCCTGCTGATCCTGCCAGAGCAGGCTGACGGCGCTGCTGACGTCTGGCTGCGCCGCGACAGCGCAGCAGTAACGCCAGACGCGCTCGATCAGCAGGCACTCGTCGCCGCCGGTTGGCAGCAGATCGTCAGCCACTACGACGCCGGCGTCACCCGCCAACACCGTCACTGAACCCAAGGACTGCCCAATGCTTCGCTCCGCCTTCGTCCGCCGCGTTCTCGCTCTGCTCATGGCCTGCGCCCTGCCGGCCCTTGCCCAGGCCGAAAACGGCAAGCCTCTGCGCATCGGCATCACCCTGCACCCCTACTACAGCTACGTGAGCAACATCGTTGGCGACAAGGCCGAAGTGGTGCCACTGATTCCGGCCGGCTTCAACCCGCACGCGTACGAGCCACGCGCCGAGGACATCAAGCGCATCGGCAGCCTGGATGTGATCGTGCTCAATGGCGTCGGCCACGACGATTTCGCCGACCGGATGATCGTCGCCAGCGAAAAGCCCGACATCAAGACCATCGAGGCCAACGCCAACGTTCCGCTGCTGGCCGCCACCGGCATCGCCGCGCGTGGCGCCGGCAAGGTGGTCAACCCGCACACCTTCCTGTCGATCAGCGCCACCATTGCCCAGGTCAACAACATTGCCCGCGAACTGGGCAAGCTCGACCCGGACAACGCCAAGTTCTATACGCAGAACGCCCGCGCTTACGCCAAGCGCCTGCGCAAGCTGCGCGCCGATGCCCTGGCCAAGGTCACCGAGGCACCCAATGCCGAGTTTCGCGTGGCGACCATTCACGCCGCCTACGACTACCTGGTGCGCGACTTCGGCCTGGAAGTCACTGCGGTGGTCGAGCCGGCCCACGGTATCGAACCGAGCCCGGCGCAGCTGAAGAAAACCATCGACCAGCTGAAGGCGCTGGACGTCAAGGTGATCTTCTCCGAGATGGACTTCCCTTCGGCCTATGTCGAAACCATCCAGCGTGAGTCCGGCGTGCACATCTATCCGCTGACGCACATCTCCTACGGCGAATACACCACGGAGAAGTACGAGGTGGAGATGAAGCGCAACCTCGACACGGTGGTCAAGGCGATTCAGGAGAACCGTGCATGACTGCGGCGGCCAACCTCATCACGGCGCACGGCCCGCGGATCGAGTTCGCCGGCATCGACCTGACCCTGGGCCGCACGCGGATCCTTGAGCAGGTCGCGTTCAGTGTCGCGCCCGGCAGCGTGCACGCCATCGTCGGCCCGAATGGCGGCGGCAAGAGTTCGCTGATCAAGACCCTGCTCGGGCAGATGCCGCATCAGGGCCAATTGACCCTGCACTGGCCAAGCGAGCGCGAAGTGATCGGCTATGTGCCGCAGGCGCTGGAGTTCGACCGCGGCCTGCCAATGACCGTGGACGATTTCATGGCTGCCATGTGCCAGCGCCGGCCAGCGTTTCTCGGCCTGTCGCGGCGCGTACAGCCCGCCATCGACGCAGCCCTGGCACGGGTCGGCATGCTCGACAAGCGCAAGCGGCGGATGGGCGCACTGTCCGGCGGCGAGCGCCAGCGCGTGCTCCTCGCCCAAGGGCTGATCCCTGAACCGCAACTGCTGGTGCTCGACGAACCGATGTCGGCCCTCGACGAAGCGGGCATTCGGGTGTTCGAGCAACTGCTGCATGGCTGGCGCCAGGCCGGTACCACCGTGCTGTGGATCGAGCACGACCTGGAAGCGGTGCTGCGCATGGCCGACCGCGTCACCGGACTGAGCCGCAAGGTGCTGTTCGATGCCCCGCCGGCGCAAGCCCTGACCCCGGAGCGCCTGCTTGGGCTGTTCTCCGTCCATCCCCGCAGCGAGAGCCTCGCCTGATGAGCTTTGAAGCATTCCGCCAACTGGTCCAGGAATGGGCCAGCGCTGGCTACCTGCCGGAGGCCCTGGCCTATGGCTTCGTGATCAACGCGCTGATTGCCGGTCTGATGATCGGCCCGGTGCTCGGCGGCCTCGGCACCTTGGTGGTGGTCAAACGCTTTGCCTTCTTCTCCGAGGCCGTCGGCCACGCCGCGCTGACCGGGGTGGCCATCGGCATCCTGCTCGGCGAGCCCTACACCGGGCCGTATGGCAGCCTGTTTGGCTACTGCCTGCTGTTCGGCATTTTGCTGAACTTCCTGCGTAACCGCACCGGGCTGTCGCCAGACACCCTGATCGGGGTATTTCTCTCGGTGTCGCTGGCGCTGGGGGCGAGCCTGCTGCTGATGCTGGCCGGCAAGATCAACGTGCACATCCTCGAGAACGTGCTGTTCGGCTCGGTGCTGACGGTCAGTGCCCAGGATCTGGTAGTGCTGGGCATCGTCGCGGTGCTGGTGCTGGCCTTGGCCCTGCCGCTGTACAACCGGATCATCCTGGCCAGCTTCAACCCGCAACTGGCAGCGGTACGCGGCGTGGCGGTAAAAACCCTGGATTACCTGTTCGTGGTCCTGGTGACGTTGGTCACCGTGGCGTCGGTCAAGGTCATCGGGGCGATTCTGGTCGGTGCGCTGCTGGTGATTCCGGCTGCTGCCGCGCGCCTGGTCAGCCAGTCCCTGAAAGGGTTCTTCTTCGTGTCGGTGCTGATCGCCACCCTGAGCACCTTGTGCGGGATCCTGCTGCCGATCGTCTTCGACCTGCCGGTGCCATCCGGCGCCGCAATCATCCTGGTTGCCGGTATCTGCTTCGCCCTCGCCGCCCTGGCCCGCGCCCTCGTCCCTCGCCTGCAAGGAAACCCGGCATGACTCTGAACCTCAAGCACCTGACCCTGGCCGTGGCCTTGGCCGGCCTGCCCGCCATGCTCGTGGCAGCCCCGAGCAGCGCACGCACGCCGCAGGCCGATGCGACGGCTGTGCTGACCACCTTGCCAGTCACCCACAGCTTGGCCGTGGCCCTGCTCGAAGGCACCTCGGTGCAGCTCAAGCGGGCTGCGCCGGCCAACCTGCCGGCCAGCCGCCAACCGTCGTATTTCAGTGGTCGTGGGGGCGCCAGCCTGGAGAAAGCGGCGGTTCAGGCCGACGCGGTGATCGGCTTGCGCTCGATCTGGCGGGATGACCCGCTCTACCCGATGGCGCGGCGCAGCAATATCCGCATCGTCGAGATCGACGCTGCACGGCCGGTAGACGGTGCGCTGCCGGGGATCGCGGTGCAGGGCGATGAGGCCTTTGCCGGTTATCCATGGCTCAACCCAACCAATTTGGGGCGCATGGCCGATGTCATGGCCAATGACCTGGAACGCCTGTCGCCGGCCGACAAGGACAAGATCCAGGCCAACCTGGCCGGGCTCAAGCGGCAGATGCTGGAGCTGATTTCCAGCAGCCAGACGCGCCTGGCCGAGGTCGACAACCTGAGTGTGGTGAGCCTGTCGGAGCGCCTGGGGTATCTGGCCAGTGGCCTGAACCTGGATGTGGTGGATCAGCCGCTGCCGGCCGATGACAAGTGGGATAGCGCAGCGCTCAAGGCCCTGGGTGACAACCTCAAGGCGCAGGATGTGGCGCTGGTGGTGCACCACCGCGAGCCGACGCCGGAGGTGGCGGCGGTGATCAAGGCATCCGGGGCCAGGTTGCTGGTGGTCGACAGTGATGCGGAAGATACCGTCGCTGGGCTGAAGGCCAGTGTCGAGCAGGTGATCGGGGCGTTGCAGCAGGGTTGAGGCCTGTGTTGTTGGTGATGGCCTCTTCGCGGGGCAAGCCCGCTCCTACAGGTTCGGTGGAAATCCTGTAGGAGCGGGCTTGCCCCGCGAAGAGGCCCGCCCGATCAGCGCTTCATGCAGCGCTGATAACGCTCATCCACCCGCCCGGCAAACCATGCGGTGGTCAGCTTGCGGGTAATCTTCGGGCTCTTCAGCTCGATCCCCGGTAACACCGCACGCGCCAGCGCCTTGCCGGCTTTCGCATCCGCCAAGGCAAACACCCCGCTGTACAGCTCGGTATCCTCGAATTCGAGGCTGTCGCCTTTGTCCAGCTGGCTACGGATCTGGGTATTACGCAGCCCCAGCTTCACCCCCAATTTGCGCGCCGCCTGTTCAGTGGTGCCGGGCATGATCGCCCCCAGTGCAACCAGGTCGCCATCCAGCGCCAGGCTGACCCCCGTCGCCCGGCTCAAGGCTGCCTGGAAGGCAGCATTGCGGCTGGCGTACCAGCCGGCATTGAAGTCGGCAAAGCGATACAGCTGCCGCTCGTAGTGGGTCGGGTAGCCCAGCAGGTGGGCAATGCCGAAGTACATACCACCGCGCCGGCTGAACACCTCCTGGCGAATCGTCCCCTGATACACGTAGGGATAATCCTTGGCATGCCGCTCGGCAAAGTCAATGCTGACCTGCATCGGCCCGCCTGTGTGCACCGGGTTCAACCCACCGAGCAAGGTCTTGCCAAGGGGCAGCCCGGCAATAAAGTCATCGAACAGGCCACTCAGCTGTTTCTCACTGCGCACCGCCAGCAAGCGCTGCTGGTAAGTCTTGCCGTTGCCCGAGGGCGTTTTCAGGGCACCGTCCACCAGCAGCTTGGGGATGTGCAAGCGCGCCGCGCGGCGGTCGATTTCTGCTCTGGCTATGCGCCCCAGGTTGGCTACTTGCGGGTCGGCAGTGAAGGTCGACTCCTGCTCGGTCACCGCCAGCACCGCACACAGGTTGCTCTTGCTCGGGGCAATACCCTGGGCCTCGAACGCGACCTGGATATCCTCGGCCCAGCCCTGGCGGTCCTTGGCCTGCGCAGGCAGCAGGCGCAGCAACTGCGCACGGACCTTGGCCGGGTCAGCCTCCGGCGCCTCCTCGCGGCGCCCGGCGCAGCCCTGCAGCAAGGCCAACAGCAGCAGCCCGGTGGTGGCCAGCCGCACGTTCAGGGCTGGCCACCGACCAGGTAGATCTTGCTGATAGAGCGGAACACAGGTGAGGCGGCCTTGTGGGGCTCGATGAGCATTGTTCATCCCTTGCGTGGGCAAAGCTCAAGCCTCTCGCAAGCAAGGGAGGACGTCAATCAGGCGGACAGTCGATGCGGCTCAAGGGCATTGATCAGCACCCCCAGCACACGGTCCTCGTGCTCATGGATGAAGAAGTGCCCGCCAGGGAACATCTTCAGGGAAAACTCACCCAGGGTTTGCTTGCCCCAGGCCAGCAGTTGATCTTCGCTGGCGCGGTCATCCTCGCCTCCCAGCACGTGCAGCGGGCAAGCCAACGGCGCACGCTGGCGATAGGCGTAGCGACCGCACAGGAGGAAATCGGCGCGCAGGATCGGCAAGGTCAGGCTCATCAGTTCATCATTGGCCAGCACCTCTTCCGGCGTCCCTTGCAGGTTACGCAGCTCGTCGATCAACTCGGCATCACTTTTCGGCTCGCGCCAGTTGTTGCCGTCGTAGTCTTCGCGTCGGGTCGGCGCCGCGGTACCGCAGGCAATCAATGCCAGCGGCGGCGGGCAGCCCAGCGCCTGCAGCTCATGGGCCAACTCGAACGCCAGCAACGCGCCCAGGCTATGCCCGAGCAGCACGTAGGGCGCGCTGGCGGCCAAGCGCTGCTCGCTGGCGAGCTGGCGGGCCAGGGCCTGCATATCGGTGTGCAGCGTTTCACCCAGGCGCGCACCGCGCCCGGGCAATTCGACGGGGCGCACCTGCAGCCAGGCTGGCAGCTTGCGCCGCCAGCGGCTGTAGACCATGGCACTGGCACCGGAGTACGGCAGGCACAACAGGTTCACTGCACTCACCGGCGATGCCTCACTGGGCCACGGCTTCTGCCATCTTCTGGCGCAGGCTGAGTGGGCGCATGTCGGTCCAGACCTCGTCGATGTAGGCGAGGCAGTCCTTTTTCAGGCCGCTCTTGCCCACCGCGCGCCAACCGTTGGGGATCGCCTTATAGTCGGGCCAGATGGAATACTGCTCTTCGTGGTTGACCACTACCTGGAACACGATGTCGTCGCGGTCGAAAACGGAAGTCATTGCCTGTCTCCTTGAATGATGAAGGCAGATACGCGCGATGCGCAGGGCTGCTCTCCTTAAACGTAGGAAGCTGCAAAAAAATTAATCGGCCAAGAGCTTCAAGCACTGCTTTGCAAGCGCAGCAGAAGCTGGCATATATCGACTCACCCCATCCAATGCCCTGACTGGAGATTGACCGATGCTTGGCGTGACCGACTACGGCGCTTTCGTGATTGCCTTCCTGATCCTGCTGGCGATCCCCGGCCCGGGCAACTTTGCCCTGATCACTGCCACCGGCAAGGGCGGTATCAAGGGCGGCCTGGCGGCGACCTGCGGGGTGATCCTCGGTGATCAGGTATTGATGTGGCTGGCGGTGGCCGGCGTCGCCACGCTGCTCGCAGCTTATCCGGCAGCGTTTCACGTGGTGCAGTGGGCCGGCGCGGCCTATCTGGCCTGGCTGGGCTTGCGCATGGTACTGAGCAAGCCGGGCAAGGCGCCGCAGGCAGGCCGCATGGACAATGGCCAGTACCTGCGCCAGACCATGATGATCACCCTGCTCAACCCCAAGGCAATCATGTTCTACATGGCCTTCTTCCCGTTGTTCGTCGACCCGGTACGCCATCAGGGCATGCTGACCTTCGGCTTCATGGCGGTGACGATAGCTGCGCTGACCTTGCTCTATGGCCTGGTGGCGGTGGTGATGACCCATCTCCTGGCTGAGCGGATGCGCGCCAGCCCGAAGATGTCCAACCTGCTGGAGCGGTTGGCCGGGGCGTGCCTGGTCGGCTTCGGGATCAAGCTGGCGGCGATGCGCTGAGGCTCAGGCGTCGCGCAGCAAGTCGTGGGCGTCGAGCAGGCGGAAGGCTACGTGCGGGTTGCGCTCAAGGCCCCGGCGAATGGCCGCGGGGATCGCCTGGCGGGTCTTGCGACAGAGGCCGGGCTGTTCGGCCAGTTCGATGAGGATACCGCGCATGGTACGCACTTCGTTGAAGCTGGGGGTGATCTGCACACGGATGCCGAGTTGCTCGTACATCAGCTGCTGCAGACGCTCGAGGTCTTCCAGGCCGCTGAGGTTTTCCAGCCGCTCGAGCAGGCGTTTTTCTTCCTGACGGGTCAGGCGCAGGATGCGCTGGGCAGCCGCAGGTGATGCGTGCAGGTGTTCGCGCCCGCAATTGCAGGCGCCGGGAGGGCACGGTTGGCGCTGGCGTTCGGTGCTGGTCATGGACCTAGCATAGCCTCTGGCGAATCGCGGGTGGCCGGTCCGGCCTCTTCGCGGGGCAAGCCCGCTCCTACAGGTTTTGAGTCAGCCGCCAATCCTGTGATCGACGCAGACCCTGTAGGAGCGGGCTTGCCCCGCGAAGGGGGCGACCGCTTCAGCGCAACAGCAGCTGGATCTGCTCATGCAGTGTATCCAGGTCAAACGGCTTGGCCAGGATCGGCGCCTTGAGCGCAATCGGGCTGCCCGACTCGAGAATTTCCGCCGGATAACCACTGATGAAGATCACCTTCAGGTCCGGTCGCAACTTCACCGCAGGCTCGGCAATCTGCACCCCGGAAATGCCGCCTGGCAAGCGGTAGTCAGTGACGATCAGATCCAGGTGCGGCTTGCTCGCCAGGATCTCGAACGCCTGCTCACCGTCTTCGGCCACCAGCACGTGGTAACCCTCGCCCGAAAGATAATCCCGCAGGATCATTCGAATCGCCGGTTCATCCTCGACGATCAGTACCACATCTTGTGCATCTTCGCTCATGACAACGCCTTGAAATTCAACAGGTTGGCCATCTGACCCCAGGCTTACGCAGAGGTTGCCCTCGCCTGGTCGGTTTGTGCTGACAATGTCTCGAGCGGTAGCAACACGCTGAACGTAGCGCCCCTGCCCTCCTCGCTGTCGAGCTGAATACGCCCGCCGTGGGCGTGCACGATCTCCTCGGAGATATACAGCCCCAGGCCCAGGCCACCACTGGCCTGGTGCGCAGCGACCCGCTCGAACTGCTGGAAAATCCGCTGTTGGTTGGCTGCGCTGACGCCAATACCCTGGTCCTGGACTTGCACGCAGGCCATGTCGCCGTCGGCAAATACCCTCACCCGCACCGGTCGTCGCTCACCGTATCGCAACGCATTGGACAACAGGTTGGCCACCACCTGTTCAATCCGAAATTCATCCCATTCGCCAGCCAGCGACTCGCAGCGCTCCAGCTCGATATACGTTTCCAGCGCCGTGGCTTGCGCGACGAAGTTTTCCACCAGGCCGCGCACCAGTTGAGCCAGGTCGAAGCGCTTGGGCCGCAGTGACAACTTGCCGGTGCGGATACGGGATACGTCGAGCATGTCCTCGATCAGACGGATCAGGCTGTTGATCTGGCGTTCGTCGCGCTCGACCATGGCCTGCAGCTTGTCGGCACTGAACGCCTCCAGGTTGCCTCGGGCCAGGTGCATCTTGCGCAACTGGGTTTCCAGGATCAGGCCATTGAGCGGGGTGCGCACTTCATGGGAAACGATCGACATGAAGTCGTCACGCATGCGCACCGCCCGCTCCAGCTCGCCACGCGCCACCTGCAACTGGCCGAGCAGCAGTTCCTGCTCCTGGCGGCTGCGCTCCAGCGCCTGCAGTTGGCGGTCGAGAACCTTGCGCTGGCGGTAGAGATCGACGAACACCGAGACCTTGCTCTTCACCGCGAGGGTGTCCAGCGGCTTGTGCAGAAAGTCCACCGCACCGCTCTCATACCCTTTGAACGCGTAGTTCATCTCGCGCCCGGCGGCGCTGACGAAGACGATGGGAATGTGCTTGGTCTTTTCCGTGCCGCGCATCAGTTCGGCCAGCTCGAAGCCATTCATGCCGGGCATCTGCACATCGAGAATGGCCAGGGCGAACTCGTGCTCGAGCAGCAGTGACAACGCCTGCTCGGCAGATTGTGCCTGGTGTACTTCGCGGTCTTCGCCGTGAATCAGGGCATCGAGGGCCAGCAGATTCTCCGGCAGATCGTCGACGATCAGCAGTTTGGCGATGATTTGGCTTAGCATGCGCTGGGTTCCAGGGTTGCGAGCAAGTGCCCGATACCGCTCAGAGAAAGTATGTGGTCAGGGCTGTGCAAGGCCAGTGCGGCCTCTGGCATCAGCGCGACCTGTGCGTCTTGGGGGTCCTGGACCACGGTCCGGCCTCCGCATTGTTTTATGTAGGCAAGGCCTTGGGCGCCGTCTTCGTTGGCACCGGTCAGCAGCACGCCAAGCAAGCCCACGCGATAGGCGTCGGCCGCAGAGGTAAACAGGAAATCTATCGCCGGCCGGGAAAAATGCAACGGCGCTTCCTGGCTCAGGGAGAGCCTGAAGTCATGCTCAACCGACAGGTGATAGCCGGGACCCGCCACATAGATCAGCCCGGGCTCGATCATGGCCTTGTCAGCGGCCTCGCGCACCGGCCGGCCGATCTTGCGCTGGAGCACTTCGGCCAGCTGGCTGCGGCGATCATCGGGCAAGTGCAGCACGCACAGCACCGGGATGGCAAAATGCTGCGGCAAGCTGCCAAGCACCGTGAACAGCGCCGCGACGCCGCCCGCTGAGGCGCCGATGACCACCGCCTCGACGCCGTTCATGATTTGCGGTAGATCCGTTCGGGCTTGACCAGCGGCTCGAAGCGCTCGCTGTAAGCCGAGAAGTCTACCGACTCCTTGCTGCCCAGCACCAGGAAACCCCGATGGCAAAGCGACTCGTGGAACAGCCCGAGGGCGCGGTCTTGCAAGTCTTTGTTGAAATAGATCAGCACATTGCGGCACGACACCAGTTGGGTCTCGGAAAACACGCTGTCAGTGGCCAGGCTGTGGTCGGCGAAGGTCACGTTGTCACGCAGGCTGCTGTCCATGATGGCGTTGCCATAGGCGGCCGTGTAGTACTCACTGAAGTCCCGGCGGCCACCGGCCTTGCGGTAGTTCTCGGCATAAGCGTGCATGTTCTGCATCGAATAGATGCCTTGCTTGGCCTTTTCCAGCGAGCGCGGGTTGATGTCGGTGGCATACAGAATGGTGCGTTCCAGCAGCCCCTCCTCACGCAACAGGATAGCCATGGAATAGACCTCCTCGCCGGTACTGCAGCCGGCGATCCAGATCTTGATCGAGGGCCAGGTGCGCAGCAGCGGCACCACCTCCTCGCGCAATGCGAGGAAGTGCCCAGGGTCGCGAAACATCTCGCTGACCGGAATGGTCAGAAACTGCAGCAACTGCATGAACATGCCCGGGTCGTGCAGCACCCGCTCCTGCAGCGCCGATACCGTGCGGCATTCGAACTGGCCCACGGCATGGAGGATCCGCCGCTTGATCGAAGCGCCGGAGTAATTGCGAAAATCGTAGCTGTACTTGAGGTAGATCGCCTCGATCAGTAGCCGGATCTCGATGTCGGTGTTGCGCTCGCTAGTCAAATTCGCTCCAGTTGCGGCAGCCAGACGCGGATCAACGAGAACAGTCGGTCCAGGTCGATCGGTTTGGCCAGGTAGTCATTGGCGCCAGCCTGCAGGCATCGCTGCTGGTCATCCTTCATCGCCTTGGCGGTCACGGCGATGATCGGCAATTTGCGCCAGCGCGGCTGCTTGCGGATCAACCGGGTGGCTTCGTAGCCATCCATTTCCGGCATCATCACGTCCATCAGCACCAGGTCGATGTCGTCATGCTGCTCAAGCTGCTCGAGCGCCTCGCGGCCGTTGCGGCCGATCTCGACGATGGCCCCCTTGTGCTCGAGGGCGCTGGTCAGGGCGAAGATATTACGCACATCATCGTCCACCAGGAGAATCTTGCGTCCCTCGAAGACTTTGTCGCGGCTGCGCGCGGTCTTGAGCATGCGCTGGCGTTCGTTGGACAACTGCGACTCGACCTTGTGCAGGAACAGCGTTACTTCGTCCAGCAGGCGCTCCGGCGAACGGGCGCCCTTGATGATGATCGAGCGCGAGTACTTGAGCAGGTCGGTCTCTTCTTCGCGGGTCAGGTTGCGCCCGGTGTAGACGATCACTGGCGGGAACGCGCGGATATCCTCGGCGGTCATCCGTTTGAGCAGCTCGTTACCGAGCATGTCCGGCAGCTTGAGGTCGATGATCATGCAGTCGTAGATGTTCTCGCGCAACAGTTCGAGGGCGTCCTGGGCCATGGCCACGGCGGTGATCTCGATGTCGTCGTCACCGATCAGGCGGGCGATGCTCTCGCGCTGCAGATCGTCGTCCTCTACCAGCAAGATGTGCTTGAGCTTCTGCGTGAGCTTGGCTTCCAGGCGGGCGAAGACTTCCTTGAGCTCGTCGCGGCTGGTCGGCTTGACCGCATAGCCGACAGCGCCCATGTGCATGGCGGCCTCGACGCGGTCCTCGACCGAGATGATGTGCACCGGGATATGGCGAGTGCTGGCTTGCTCCTTGAGACGTTGCAACACGGTCAGGCCGGAGTGGTCGGGCAGGCGCATGTCCAACAGGATCGCATCGGGCAGGTACTGCGCGGCGAGCTGGAAGCCCTCGTCAGCGCCCTGCGCGGCCAGGCAGCTGTAGCCCAGCTCGTGGGCCAGGTCGAAGAGGATCCGGGCAAAGTTCGGCTCGTCTTCGATCACCAGAATGCAGCGGTTGCTGAACGGCGCCAGGTCACGGTCATCGGCAAACGGATGCCGTGGTAGCGGCGCAGGAGCGGCAATCTGCGGCACCGGTGGCATCTGATCGACGGCAGGACGCAACGTGTGCACCTCGACCGGCTCCTCGTCCGACTCATAGCGCTCCGGCAGGATCAGGCTGAACACACTGCCCTGGCCAGGGCTGCTGTCGACACTGATCTGGCCGCCGAGCAGATGCGCCAGGTCACGCGAGATCGACAAGCCGAGGCCGGTACCGCCGTAGCGGCGGTTGCTGGTGCCATCGACCTGGTGGAAGGCACCGAAAATAGCTTGCTGCTGGTCTGCAGCAATGCCGATGCCGCTGTCGCGCACCGCAAACACGATGCCCAGCCCGGCCTGTTGGCTGATGGTCATGCTGACTTGGCCGTGCTCGGTAAACTTGATGGCGTTGGACAACAGGTTCTTGAGGATCTGCTCCAGGCGCTGGCGGTCGGTGAACAGGGTTGCCGGCAGCGGTCGCTCCAGTTGCACCTGGAAGGTCAGGCCCTTGTCCGCGGCCAGTGGCTGGAACATCCCGCGCAGCCCCTCGACCAGACGCTCGACCTGGGTCGTCTCGGGACGGACCTCAAGCTTGCCGGCCTCGACCTTGGCAATATCGAGAATGTCGTTGATCAGGTTGAGCAGATCGTTACCGGCCGAATAGATCGAGTCGGCAAACTTCACCTGTTCTTTGCTGAGGTTGCCGTCGGCGTTTTCCGCGAGCAGCTTGGCCAGGATCAGCGAACTGTTGAGCGGCGTGCGCAGCTCGTGCGACATGTTGGCGAGAAACTCGGACTTGTACGTGCTCGAGCGCTGCAGGTCTTCGGCGCGGGCCTGCAGCTCTTGCTGGGCCTGGTTCAGTTCGCTGTTCTTGCGATCAAGCGCATCGGTACGCTCGGACAACTGCTCGTTGGTCTGTTCCAGTTCTGCTTGCTGGGTCTCCAGGTGCGCCTGCGACTCCTTGAGCACGCGTGACTGTTCTTCCAGCTCTTCGTTGGCGGTCTTGAGCTCTTCCTGCTGTACCTGCAGCTCTTCGTTGAGCTGCTGGGTTTCAGCCAGCACTTCTTGCAG
This sequence comes from Pseudomonas sp. BP8, assembly GCF_017875955.1. Taxonomy (GTDB): domain Bacteria; phylum Pseudomonadota; class Gammaproteobacteria; order Pseudomonadales; family Pseudomonadaceae; genus Aquipseudomonas. The sequence continues at coordinate 4,307,767 of NZ_JAGINK010000001.1, forward strand.
GCGCTGGCGGTAGCGGGCGCTTTCGATCGACATGCCGAGGTTTTCCGCGACTCGCTCGAGTATCTCCTGGTCACGCTCACTCAGTGGCCGCAGGAAACCCAGCTCAAGTACGCCGTTGACCTGGCCATCGTCGCGGGTCGGCATCAGCATCGCGCTGCGCGGCAGGCCGCTGCCAAGCCCCGAGCTCAGGCGGAAGTAATCTTCAGGCAGCTGATCCAGGCGCACCAACCGCGCCTGGCGGACGGCCTCGGCCAGCAAGCCGTCATGGGCGGCAAGCGCCTGCGTGCGCGCTTGTTCATCGGCACTCAGGCCATAGCTGGCAACGCGGACCAGGCCGCCGTGCTCATCGCGCACATACACCGCACCAACGACGCTGCCCAGGTAGGTCGCGAAGAAGCGCAGGATATTGTCGCCGAGCATGGGCAAGGTCAGTTGGCCCAGCACTTGCTCGGCCAGCTGCGTCTGGCCGTTGCGCAGCCACGCGTTGTGCTCAAGGCGCTCGGTAGCGCGCTGCTGGGCGTGCAGGTTGCCTACGTAGCTGTCCGACAGCGCCAGCAGGTCACGGCGGCCGAGGTAGGCCAGCAAACCACTGAGGGCGACTATAAACAGCACGAAGGCAGTCATCGCGGTCAGCGTGACGGAGCTGACGGTTTCATTGCGTGCTTGACGCAGTTGCTGCTCGGTCGCAATAAAACCGTCGAATTCCTTGCGGACTTCGTCGGTGATGCGCTTGCCTCGGCCATTGCCAATCGCCGTCTGATAGCCAGCCTGCTCACGGCGCAGGTTGATCATCTCTTGGCCGAAGTCGTTCCACGCGTGCTGCAGGGCGATCAGACGATTGACCCGGTCGACCTGCGCCGGGTTGTCCGCGACCAGTTCGCGCAGGCTGTCGAGGCTGCTGAAGATCCGCGGCTTGGCCACCTCGTAGGGGTCGAGGAAGCGCTCATCGCCGGTGATCAGGAACCCGCGCATGCCGGTTTCCATGTCGATCGACAGCTTGACCGTTTCATTGGCATTGCCGATCACCCGATCGGTGTGCTCGACCCACTGCATGGCCGAGAGCAGGTAGTTGATCACCGCGACAAAAGCCACGGCGCCTAACAGGCCCACCCCAAGAGGCAAGCCGATGTTGCGGCTCAACAGCTTGCGAAAGCTTTGCTGGTCCATCGAGGCTGCTTGAATCATCTGATAACGCCCGAGCGAAAAAAGTCCGTTGAATACCGATGGCGGATTGCGCCTGAGGTGATGGCGCCCGCTGTTGCCGTTTGCTGGTTCAAAGGCAAATTCTAACCAGCTTTGCCGCTTCTGGCAGGGGCATTTAGCCAGTATTTGAGAACGGCATGCGCCAATCGTTCCATCGAATTGCAGCGAACGTTATGCTGGGGAACTTCTACCATTGCTCTGGGCACAGAGTAGAGACACTTCTTTTGCACAGGACCCCTATCAATGCACCTTCTGGTAGTCGAAGACGACGACATCGTTCGTATGCTGATGGTCGAAGTGCTCGACGAGCTGGGCTACACGGCCATCGAGGCGGACACCGCCACGGCCGCCCTGCGCATTCTCGAGAGCGCCGATCAACCGCTGGACCTGCTGATGACTGATGTCGGCTTGCCGGACATGCGCGGCGAAGAGCTGGCGGCCAAGGCACGGGAAATCCGCCCGCTGCTGCCGGTGCTGTTTGCCAGTGGTTATGCCGACAGTTTCAACGTGCCTGAGGGCATGCACCTGATCGGCAAGCCGTTCAGCATTGACCAGTTGCGGGACAAGGTGGTGGCGATTCTGGGCGCGCCTGACGCGCTCTAGGCTGGCGGCTGGATCGCTGAGGCTGCTGCGCAGCGCGACCCTGTAGGAGCGGGCTTGTCCCGCGAAGAGGCCGGTCCAGCCAACGTGGTGTATGCGTATGGCACCGGCTTCGCCGGTTTCGCGGGACAAGCCCGCTCCTACAGGGTATGCGCTGCATAGCGATCATCGTAGCGACCCCTGGTTCAGTCAACGCCGATCTTGCCAATATGGGTCACGCGCTCACTGGCTGGCACCGGCCGCCCGTACAGATACCCCTGGAAATGCGAACAGCCCTCCGCGCGCAGGCGCTCCATCTGCTCCGCCGACTCAACCCCCTCGGCCGTGGTCTTGATCATCAGGCTATTCGACAGCTCGGTAATCGCACGGATGATCGACATCGCCTCTCGGCTATCGCACATGTCATGCACGAAAGACTTGTCGATCTTGATTCGATCAAACGGGAACGAACGCAGATACCCCAGCGACGAATAGCCGGTACCAAAGTCATCCAGCGAAATCGACACGCCGAGGTCTTTCAGCGCACGCAGCGTGCGCACGTTCTCTTCGCTGTTGCCAAGCAGCACCGACTCGGTAATCTCCAGCTCCAGGCGCAACGGCGACAGCCCGGAGTCAGCCAGCGCCAAGGTGACGATATGCACCAGGTTGGCGTTCTTGAACTGCACCGGTGACAGGTTCACCGAGATGATCTGCTCTGTTCCCCAACTCGCCGCCTCCTGGCACGCCAGGTTGAGTGCGCGGGCACCAATCTCGTGGATCAGCCCGGTCTCTTCGGCAATCGGGATGAAGTCCATCGGCATGATCATGCCGCGCGCCGGATGCTCCCAGCGCAGAAGCGCTTCGTAGCCGGTGACGTCCTGACTTTGCTGATCGACCACGGGCTGGTAATGCAGCTGCAATTGGCCCAGGTGCAGCGCGGTGCGCAGGTCGGTCTCGACCAGGCGGCGCTGGCGGGCGGCGACATCCAGCTCAAGATGGAAGCATTCATAGCGGTTGCGACCGTTGCGCTTGGCCTCGTACAACGCCATGTCGGCATAGCCGAGCAACTGCTCGGCCTGGTGATGGTCATCCGGAGACAAGGCGATGCCGATGCTTACCCCAACGCTAAACTGATGCCCTTCGATCTGGAATGGCGGGGCAATCGCTTCGATCAGCCGACGTGCGGTAACGCTGGCGGCTTCTGCGCTGTCCAGGCTGGTCAGGACCACGGCGAACTCGTCACCGCCCAAGCGGGCCAGGGTGTCATGCTCGCGCAGCTCGCGCCGCAGGCGCTTGCCCAGGGCCCGCAGCAGCTTGTCACCGAAGGCGTGGCCAAGCGAGTCGTTGATGTTCTTGAAATTGTCCAGGTCCAGGCACAGCGCGGCGGTCAGCTTGCCGCTGTCTTCGCTGCGCAGCAGTGCCTGCTTGAGCCGTTCATGGAACAGGGTGCGGTTGGGCAGGCCGGTCAGTGCGTCGTGGTGCGCCATGTGGTGGATCTGCGCATGCGCGGCCAGCTCTTCGGTCGCGTCTTCGGCGACGAACAAGACATAGTCGGCCTGACCGTCGCGGTGCTGGCTAAGCAGCGCACGGCTGCGCAGGGTGCGCGAGCCGCAGGCGGTGTCGACGCGGGTCTCGGCAGAGTAACCCTTGCTGCTGCGCGCGCCACGCGCGAGCTGCTGCTCCAGGTAGTCGACGGCCGGCGGTATCAGGCAGTCGCTTGGCAACTGGCCGATCATGCTCGCACCCTGACTGCCAAACAGCCGCTCAGCCTGCTGATTGGCAAGCAGAATACGCTGCGAGTGCAGGTCCTGAACGATGACGCTGGCCGGGATGTTGGCGATTACCGAATCGAGAAAGCGCGACAGGTTGGCCATTTCCTGGCTGTACTGCTCGGCCAGCACTTTCGCCTCCAGCAGTTCCAGCTCATAGCGGTGGCGCTCGGAGATATCGCGGGTGACCTTGGCAAATCCCACCAACTGTCCCTGGTCGTCACGCACGGCATCGATCACCACATGGGCGCGAAAGGCACTGCCGTCCTTGCGCACCCGCCAGCCCTGCTCCTCGAAGCGACCCGTCAGCAGCGCCTGCTGAAGGTTGTGCTCGGGCACGCCGGCATCGCGCTCATCGGCTTCGTAGAACAGCGAGTAATGCTTGCCGACAATTTCTTCGGCGCTGTAGCCTTTGGCCCGCTGCGCTCCGGGATTCCAGTTGGCGACCACGCCTTCGGGCGTGAGCATGTAGATGGCATAGTCCACCACGCTCTGAATCAACAGTCGGTACATGACGTCGGGACTTGCGACTAGCGACATGGAATTTCCCTGAACCTGCGGCACATGCGATGACGCCCCGGCCGAATGGACCGGGGTAGAGGATTAAGTAATGGCATTATGCCGCGACTCGGGCAATTTTGTGAACTGCGTCACACAATCTGGCGGCGGCGCGCCTGCTCGGCAAATAATGGCGAAAGGCGGCCCTCGGCATCTTCGCCGCCCTGCCCGGCAACGTAGAGCAAACGGCTACCGGCGCGGACGTCGGCGACGTGCGAATAGGCGTTGCCACTGGGGTCATACAAGCCTTCGGGATTGGACAGCTGGAAAGCAGTTGGCATGAGGTCGCTCCATCGAGTGAAAGAGCGACCGAGTATCAAACCTCGAGCAAGGTCGAGGTCAAGCCCGTTCTATTTTTCTTCGAGCACCGCGCGCCCCTTGACCGCGCGCGGCCCGCGCCACAGCCAGAAGAGCAAGCCGGGAATCGGCGCATAGACCACGAAGACGATCCACAACATCTTGCGTTCAGCGCGTCGTTCACTGCCAATGATCTGCCAGATGGCAGCGATCTCCAACAAGATCACAAAGGCGGCGACGATGATCCAGATCGTACCGATTTCCATAAGCGTTCCTCCGGTGTACAGGTACTGCATTGGGTTACAAGCAGCGCGAAGCGTTCATTCTGATAATCAGCTACCTGTATCCACTCTAGCTCGCTCGCAGGTGCTGTGCAGGCGGTGCAGCGTGATCTGGCGCACTTGCGCCTTGCCCTGGGAAGCGGCCACCACTGCCAGACCTCACGCACTTGCCTGCATACGACATCCAATACCACCTCAGCACCCGATCGGTTGTCTTTCTCCGGTGCCACGAGCACACTCCTCTGCGCCAGCCAGGAAGCGGAGTCCGCAGTGCCCACACCACGTCATTTCAGCAAGAAGACCGGCACCACCAACATGCTCCGGCTCAAGTCCGCAGCCGGTGACGTGCAAACGCCTTACCGGGTCGACTTCATCTTGCTCGAGCACTTTTCGATGGCCAGCTTCACCGTGGCCATGGACGTCCTGGTCACGGCCAATCTGCTGCGTGCCGACAGTTTCAGCTTTACCCCGCTATCGCTGGACGGTGAGCGGGTCGTCAGTGACCTGGGGCTGGAGTTGATTGCCAGCGACCTTGAGCCTGGCGCGCTGAAGGGGCTGGATTTGCTGGTGGTGTGTGGCGGCCTGCGCACCCCGCTGAAATACCCGGAGCTCGACCGCTTGCTGGCCGACTGCAGCGCCCATGGCATGGCCATGGGCGGCTTGTGGAATGGCGCCTGGTTTCTCGGCCGCGCCGGGGTACTGGCCGACTATGGTTGCAGCATCCACCCCGAGCAACGTGCGAGCCTTGCCGAGCGCAGCCCACAGACGCGTATTACCCCGGCCAGTTTCACCCTTGACCGCGACCGCCTGACCGCCGCCAGCCCCAACGGCGCCATGGAGCTGATGCTCGGCCTGGTGCGGCGCTTGTATGGCGATGGGCTGGCAGAAGGGGTCGAGGAGATCCTGTCGTTCTCCGGCGCGCGCTACCGCCAGGTAGGCCCGGGGGCGAAGAAGTCGATGAGCCTGCACCTGCGGACCATCGTCGAGCTGATGGAAAACAACCTTGAAGAAACCCTCAGCCTTGACCAGTTGGCCGCCTACAGCGGCCGCTCGCGGCGCCAGATCGACCGTTTGTTCCAGGCTCAACTGGGCACTTCACCGCGGCGCTACTACATGGAACTGCGCATCACCAAGAGCCGCCGCCTGTTGCAGTACTCCGACCTGTCGGTGATGGACGTGGCGGTGGCCTGCGGCTTTGTCTCGGTGTCGCACTTCAGCAAGTGCTATGCGGCCTACTTCGGCTACCCGCCGTCACGCGAGCAACGGCTGGGCGAATGACAACGGTCAGGCGCGGATAAAGCTCATTACGGCATCGCCGATCATCTGCTTGTGGCGCTTCTTGATCTGGTCATCGGCGAGGTCGATCTGGAAGATCTCGCTGAAGGTGTGTCGGTTGGAGACGCGATAGAAGCAGAACGAGCTCATCAGCATGTGCACGTCGATGACTTCGATGCCCGCGCGGAACACCCCTTCCTTGACGCCCCGTTCGAGGGTCTTGCCGAGGGTCTCCATGACCACGCTGCTCATCTCGCGGATCACCGGCGATTGCTTGACGTACTCGCCGTAGTGGATGTTCTCGGTAGAGACGATGCGCACGAAGTCGACGTTGTGGTCGTGGTGGTCGAAGGTGAACTCGACCAGCCGGCGCACGGCTTGCTCGGCAGGCAGCGCATCGAGGTCCAGGCCTCGCTCGGTCTTGCGGATGTCTCCGTAGAGCTTGACCAGGCACTCGACGTAGAGCTGCTCTTTACTGCCGAAGTAGTAGTAGATCATGCGTTTGGAGGTGGCGGTGCGCTCGGCGATGGCATCGACCCTGGCACCGGCCAGGCCCTGCTGGACGAACTCGCTGATAGCGGCCTGGAGGATATCCTCACGGGTCTTCTCAGGATTGTTCTTGCGTGCCTTGCGCCCGCCTTCGATGGCAGGCTCGCCGAGGCTGACTACGGAATCACTCATACCCACTCACAGGCTAATTATTGGAATAAAGGGGGATTATCCGTGAGCAGCGCGGTGCAGGGAAGCGCGCTGTTGGTCGACTGGTCAGGTTTGTGGGGTGTCAGTGCAGGCCTCCAAACGGGGCAAGTACTGACACCACACTGGCTAGCGGGCCCTACAGCACCGGCTTGCGTGCCGCGCCGCTACGTGCTTTGGCCATGGCTGCCAGACGCACCGCTACGTTGGCCGCGCCATAACCGGCATAGCCGCCCTTGCGCTGGATGATTTCGAAGAAGAAACGATCCTCGAACGCTTCGGTGTACACATGGAACAGCTCGCCGCCCTGCGCGTCGCGGTCGTACAGCACGTTGTAGTAGGCCAGCTCGCTGAGGAACTCGTCGTCGAAGTCAAAGCGCGCGGCGAGGTCATCATAGTAATTGAGCGGGATCTCCAGCAAAGGCACGCCCGCTTCCTTGGCTCGCGCAACTTCACGGAAGATGTCTGCACAATCGAAGGCGATATGGTGCACCCCCGAGCCACGATAGCTCGACAGCGCATGGGCGATCGCGGTATTGCGATTCTCGGAAATATTCAACGGCAGGCGCAGGCTGCCACATTGGCTGCGCAGGGCACGGCTCTTGACCAGGCCATAAGGGTCGGGCAGCACGACCTCGTCGTCGGCAGCGAAGTCGAACAAGGTCTTGTAGAACAGCACCCAGTTATCCAGCGAGTCGGCCGGCAAGGCCAGGGCCATGTGGTCGATCCGCTGCAGGCCACCGGTGGCCTGCTCGCCCGCACCGAGGCGGAAGTCGCTGTCATAGATGGTCTCACCCGCACCGGCCTGCTCGACCAGGTAGATCAGGCTGCCGTCGGGGGCACGCACCGCGGGGATCTCGCGCTCGTTGGGCCCAACCAGGCCACGGAACGGCTGGCCACGGTAGTCGGTGGCGCGCTGCAGCGCAGCCTGGCCATCCTTGACCCGCAAGGCGGTAGCGCACAGCGAAGGGCCATGGGCCTCGAAGAAGTTGTGCGCAAACGAATAGGGTTCGGCGTTCAGCACGATATTGATATCGCCCTGGCGCAGCAGCCGTACGCCTTTGCTGCGGTGCGCGCCGGCCTCAGCGAAGCCCAGGCGCTTGAGCCAACCACCCAGACGGGCGCCAACGGCCTCGTCGACGGCAAACTCGAGAAACTCGACGCCGTCGTAGGCACTGGCCGCAGGCGGGGCAAACAGCACGCCAGGTTCTACCGGGCGCGCTTCGCGTTCCAGTTGCAGGCGGGTTTTCTCTTCCAGATAGAGCAACGAGCGCAGGCCATCGGCGGCATTTTGCCGGGTCGGCGCGGCGCGGAAGCCGTCGTTGAAGATCTCCAGCGACAGCGGGCCACGGTAACCCGTGGCCAGGATCGGCGCGAGGAAGCCTGGCAGGTCCATTTCGCCCTGGCCTGGGAAGCAACGGAAATGCCGGCTCCACTCCAGCACATCCATGGCCAGGATCGGCGCGTCGGCCATCTGCACGAAGAAGATCTTGTCGCCCGGGATCTCGCGGATCGCACTGGGGTCGCCCTTGAGCGACAGGGTGTGGAAGCTGTCGAGGATCACCCCCAACGCGGCGTGATCGGCCTGGCGCACCAGGTTCCACACCTGCTGGTAGGTATTGACGTGGCGGCCCCAGGCCAAGGCTTCGTAGCCAATGCGCAGACCGCGGGCGCCGGCGTGTTCGGCGAGCAGGCGCAGGTCGTCTACCAGCAGTTGTTCATCACCGAGGGCATCGGCCTGGACGTTACTGCAGACCAACACCAGGTCGGTACCCAGCTCCTGCATCAGGTCGAACTTGCGCTCGGCGCGGTCGAGGTTTTTCTGCAGCCGGTCGCGGCGGCAGCCTTCAAAGTCGCGAAACGGCTGGAACAGGGTGATGGCGATGCCGAGATCGGCGCACATCTGGCGGATCTCGCGCGGGCTGCCGGCGTAATAAAGGAGATCGTTCTCGAAGATTTCAACGCCGTCAAAGCCGGCGGCGGCGATGGCTTCGAGCTTTTCCGGCAGAGTGCCGCTCAAGGACACGGTGGCTATCGAACGCTGCATGCGGGAGTTCCTTGTTATTGGAGCGCAGCGATGAAGCTGCGCAGAAACGACGAAGCCGAAAACCCTTGCGGGTTTCTGGCACGATCAATTATTCGCAGGTAAAGTCTGCCCAGCAATGTGTTTTGTACGGAACGGTTAGTTTTTGTGCGATTACCGAACAAAAGCGGGTTTAGCGAATTGATTCAGTGCTTGACCCTGATCAACCATGACCCTCAGTTACAGGCTAGCCGAACGCCCCTCACTGCCCTGCGAACGTTCGACGGATCCTGTACCGCCAAGCCCAGCGTCACGACATAATAAGTTCAATAACAAGAACAACGGAGACAACGATGGCTCACTCCAGCTCTCAAGCCAAGAAAGCGACCGCCAGTGGGTGGATAGGCTCGGCTCTCGAGTACTACGACTTCTTCATCTACGCCCAAGCCGCAGCCCTGATTTTCCCGCAAATCTTCTTCCCGTCGATGGACCCGAAAATGGCCATCATCGCCTCGCTGGCGACCTACGGTGTCGGTTACCTGGCCCGTCCGGTGGGTGCTTTTGTCCTTGGCCACTGGGGTGATACCCGCGGCCGCAAGAATGTCCTGCTGCTGTGCATGTTCCTCATGGGGATCTCGACCATGGCCGTCGGCCTGCTGCCGACCTACCATGACATCGGCATTCTCGCCCCGATCATTCTGGTGGTACTGCGCCTGATCCAGGGCTTTGCGGTCGCCGGGGAGATCTCCGGAGCCAGCTCGATGATCATGGAGCATGCGCCATTCGGCCGGCGAGGCTACTACGCCAGCTTCACCTTGCAAGGTGTGCAGGCGGGTCAGGTAATGGCTGCGGCGGTGTTCCTGCCACTGGCCTACTTCATGCCGACTGAAGCCTTCAACGACTGGGGCTGGCGGATTCCGTTCCTGCTGAGTGCATTTGTTCTGGTGGCCGGCTTCATCATCCGTAAGGAAGTCCACGAGACGCCTGCCTTCGTCAAGGAAGAGAAACAGGCCAAGATTGCCAAGTCGCCTATCCGTGAAGCCTTCCAATACAGCTGGAAGCACATGGTGCTGGTCATGTTCATGGCCTTGATGAACGTGATCCCGGTGGTCGCCACCGTCTTCGGTGCGGCCTACGCGGTACAGCCGGCGTATGGCATCGGCTTCGACAAGAGCGTGTACCTGTGGATTCCGGTGGTCGGCAACATCGTTGCGGTGCTGGTGATTCCATTTGTGGGCAACCTGTCTGACAAGATCGGCCGTCGCCCGACGATGATCGCGGGCTGCCTGGGCTCGGGTCTGCTGGCCTTTGTTTACCTGTACGCCATCAGCATCCAGAACGTTCCGCTGGCCTTCGCTGCCTCGATCGTGATGTGGGGTATGGTCTACCAGGGTTACAACGCGGTATTCCCAAGCTTCTACCCAGAGCTGTTCAACACCCGCTACCGCGTCTCGGCCATGGCCATCGCCCAGAACGTCGGCACCATGCTCACTGCCATGCTGCCTGCACTGTTCGCCGCGATTGCACCACCGGGCTCGGAGAACATCTGGCTGGTGGTTGGCGGTTCGGCGTTCTTCATCACCTGCATCTGCGCCCTGGCTGCCTATGTGGCACCAGAGACGCATCGCCTGGCGATGGAAGACCTGGGTAATCCAGATGCCAAGCCGATGGAGAAGGAAGCGTACGAGGCTAGCCGTAAAGGTAGCCTGAGCAGCGCCGCTACACATTAAGACCGCGGGGGGCCGCTACGCGGCCCTTTCCGACCGGTGCGGCGATCCGACTTGCTCCGCGAAGAGGCCGGTCCAGCCGCCGTGTTGTATGGCACCGGCTTCGCCGGTTTCGCGGGACAAGCCCGCTCCTACAGGGTATGCGCCGCATTTACGGGCTTTGTTCTCTGCGCAATCTCCCACAGGACGCGCAGTAACCTGTGGGAGCGGCCTTGCCGGAGCGCGGGACCGGTCGGATAGGCCGCGCAGCGGCCCCAGCGATCTCAGACCTTGACCACCTCTTGCAACCTCGCCCACAACCGCTCGACATGCTCACGCTCTGTCGGCAACGCCCCCACCGAAACCCGCACCATCCACTGCCCTTCCAGCGTCGCCGGCGTCACATAGGCGTCACCCGAGGCATTGAGCCGCTCTGCCCACCCTCGCGTATGCGCATCCAGCGCCTCCCCCGCCAGCCCGTCCGGGCAATGCCGAATACACAGCGTTTGCAGTTGCACCGGCGCCAACACCTGCCAGCCTGCGGCCGCCTCAACCTGCTCGGCCAGCCAGCGGGCGTTGTCCAGGTCACGGCGCAGACGCTGCTGCAACGCCTCGACGCCTTCGCTGCGCAACATGAACCACAGCTTCAGGGCGCGGAAACGCCGCCCCAGCGGAATCCCCCAGTCACGCAGGTTCTTCACCTCGCCATCGACCGCCGACTGCAGGTAGCTGGGGTTGGTGCTCATCACCCGGATCAGATGCTGCGGATCACGCACGTAGTAGATCGAGCAATCGAAGGCCACGCCCAACCACTTGTGCGCGTTGACTACCACCGAGTCCGCCTGCTCGATGCCATCCCACATCCAGCGGCACTCGGGGAGGATCATCGCCGACCCGGCCATGGCCGAATCCACGTGCAGCCAAAGCCCGTACGCCTGGCTGATGGCGCCGATCGGGCGCAGCGGGTCGAGCGCTGTGGTCGTGGTGGTGCCGGTGGTGGCGACCACTGCGCACGGCTGGTTGCCCGCTGCCAGGTCTGCGTCGATCGCCGCCTGCAGCGCCGCCGGGAGCATGGCGAACTGCTCGTCAGTAGGAATCAGGCGGATATTCTCGCGACCAAAACCTGCCAACAGCGCGGCCTTGTCCACCGAACTGTGGGCATGCGCGCTGACGTAGATGATCAGAGGCTTGGGCTGGGCCTGCAGGCCGCCGCGGGTCAGGGCAAAATCGCTGGCGCGCTCGCGGGCGCAGATCAGCGCCACCAGGGTGCTGGTCGAAGCGGTGTCCTGGATCACCCCGCTCCATTGCGATGACAGGCCAAGCAACTGGCGCAGCCAGTCGAGGGTGGTTTCTTCCAGTTCGCTCAGGGCCGGGCTCGATTGCCAGGACAGGCCGAGCACTCCGAGGCCGGTACTGAGGAAGTCGCCAAGCACCGACGACAGCGTGCCATTGGACGGGAAGTAGCCGTAGAAGTCGGGGTGCTGCCAGTGCGACAGGCCGGGCATGAGTAACTGGTTGACGTCGTCGAGGATCGCCTCGAAAGGTTCGCCTTGCTGCGGTGCCGTGGTTGGCAAGGCGGCTTTGAGGTAGCCGGGTTCGACCTGGGCCATGACCGGGCGTTCGGCGATGGTCTGGCGGTAATCGGCGATGAGGTCGATCAGTTGGTGGCCATACTGGCGAAATTGTTCTGGGGTCACGCGCGGTCTCCTGGGCGGGGTGTCAGTGAGGCCAGTCTAGGTGCCGCTGCCTGGTCGAAGAACCCCGCTTCGCGCATACCTCCTATGGCAAACGCGCATGCCCACCCTGCACGCCGAACTGCGAGGCACGCCACAGCTCGAAGACTCGATTGCGCAGCCAGCGGTGTTCAGCCGAGGCCTGCAGACGCTGGTGCCAGACCACCCAATAGCGCTGGGTGTGCTCAACAAAGCCCAGTGGTCGCCAGGTCAGGTCATGCAAGCGGCACAGCTGCCGGGCGATATGCTCGGGCACCGTGGCCAGCGCCTGGCCGTTGCCGATCACCTGCACCGTGGCGGAGAAGAACGGCACCTCGAGGCTGATCCGTCGTTGCAAGCCCTGCGCCCGCAGATGACGGTCAATGAAACTGTCCTTGTCGCCACCCCCGGAAATCCGCACATGCTTGAAAGCCAGGTAGTCGTCCTGGCTGAGCACGGCCTGCACAGTCAACGGATGGTCCTGGCGCATCAGGCACACCGCCCGATCCTCACCCAGCAGGCGCCCGTGCAGGTTGGCCGGGGACTCGTCGAACAAGGTTGTCGCCAGGTCAATCTCGCCACTGGCCAACAACGCGTACTGCCCGGCCTGCCAGGTGCGGTACTCCAGCGACACACCGGGGGCCTCGCGCTCCAGCGCCGCCACCAGGATCGGCAGCATGTGTTCGGCGACATAGTCGGAGGCGGCCAGGCAAAAGCGCCGTTCACACCGCGCCGGGTCGAACACCGCCGGCTGACGCAGCGCGTGCAGCTCTTCGAGGACCTGGCGCAACGGTTCCAGCAGCGCTTCGGCGTATTCACTGAGTACATAGCCACGGCCCTGACGGACCAGCAGCGGATCATCGAACGCTTCACGCAGGTGCGACAGCTGACGGCTCAACGCCGATTGACTGCAGCCCAGGCGTTCGGCGGCGTGGCTGAGGTTTTTCAACTGCAGCAGGCAGTCGAGGGTGCGCAGGTGGGCAAGGCTGAGGGAGGCGAAGGCAGGGTTCATGGCGGGCAGCGATTGAAGGGACAAGAACATCCCTGGAGGCGCGGCCTGGCGCCGCGAAAAGGGCCGCAGCGCGGCCCTCATACGCTGATCAGTCAGTCAGGCCGACATAGACGTTCTGCACGTCGTCGTTGTCGTCGATCGCCGCCAGGAAGGCTTCGACCTCTTCCAGTGCCTCGGCGCTCAGGCCGTCAGCGCTGACCGGGTTTTTCGGGGTATAGCCGATTTTTGCCGAGATCACGGTGAAGCCTTGGCCAGGCAGGGCTTTCTGCACGGCATCGACATCGGTGGTGTCGGTGATGAACAGGGTCGCGCCCTCTTCTTCGCCTTCAGCAAAATCCTGCGCGCCGGCTTCGATGGCGGCCATTTCCGGGTCCGCATCAGGGTTGGCCGGGGTGGCTTCGATCAGGCCGACGTGGTTGAAGTCCCACGCTACCGAACCGCTGGCACCCAATTGGCCTTTGCGGAACAGCACGCGGATCTGGGCCACGGTGCGGTTGACGTTGTCGGTCAGGCACTCGACGATCAGCGGCACCTGGTGCGGGGCAAAGCCTTCATAGGTGACTGCGGTGTACTGCACCGCATCGCCATCCAGGCCAGCGCCTTTGCGAATCGCTCGCTCCAGGGTCTCGCGGGTCATCGAGGCTTTTTTCGCCTGTTCGATTGCCAGGCGCAGGCGTGAGTTGGAATCAGGGTCAGCGCCGGACTTTGCAGCGATCTGAATTTCCTTGGCCAGCTTGCCCATGACCTTGCCTTTGGCATTGGCAGCGACTTCTCGATGTTTGGCTTTCCACTGTGCGCCCATGTCGACTCTCTTTGTTTCAGCGGGCCGGTTCAGGAAGCGACCGGCCAAAGTGGGTGCAGTTTATACGCCCTCGCGCGGTGGATCGACAAGAAATCTTGCTTGCTGCCGTTGATCGGTATGGGGCCCCTTTCCGACCGGTCCTGCGCTCCGGCAAGGCCGCTGCCACAAACACAGCGCCAGTCTTGAGGCATGCGCGACCTCTGTGGCAACTGCCTTGCACAAAACCTAAACGTCAGCGCGATCCCTGCGGGAGCGGCCTTGCCGAAGCGCCGGGCCGGTCGGAAAGGGCTGCGCAGCAGCCCCTATGGCCATCAGCCTTTATCGGCCTTGCCTGCGGCGGCGGCAAAGCGTGCCAGGCGTACATCCAGCTGGCGCGGGCGCACGCCACGGTCCTCCGCGCGTTCCTTGCGCCGGATCGCGTTGCGTACCAGCAGCGACCCCAGGTAGCGAATCGGCTCCGGCGGAAACTGCCCCAGCGGGCCCTTGACCAGCCCCGAGCGCGTCCAGGCGTTGTCCAGCCCCAGCGCCAACGAAGCGAGGATCTGCCCACCCATGTGACACGGCCCGACGCCACTGCCCGAGTAGCCAAAGCCATAAAACACATTGCCCTGGCCATCCAGCCGGCCAAAGAACGGCAGCCCGGTCACCGAGCGGTCCGATGGACCATTCCAGCTGGCCGCCACCGGCACCTGGGCCAGTGCCGGGAAAAACTCGCTGAGGGTGTCGCGCAGCAACGGCTGATACGGCGACGGCTGATCGAACACCGGCAGCATGCGCCCACCATAGGCAAAGGTATTGCCACCTTTGCCCAGCATCAGCCGGCCATCGCTGGTGTTGTGGTAGTAGTGCACGAAGATCCGCGAATCGAGCACGCTGATGCCGCTGTCCAGACCGATCTCGCCCAGCAGTTCAGGGCACGGTTCGGTGATCACCATGTCGCTGGAGACGATCGCCACGCTGCGCTCGAACTGGGGAAATGCCCGCGCCATCCAGGCGTTCATCCCCAGCACCACGCGGTCAGCCCGGACCGTGCCGTTGCGGGTGCGTACCTGCACCGGCGCGCCGTGTTCCAACCCGGTCATCGCCGTGCCTTCGTGAATGCGCACGCCGCGCTGCAGGGCGAGCCGGCGCAGCCCACGTACCAAACGGCCCGGCTGCACCGTCGCGGCCGCCGGTGAGAACCAGCCCTCCAGATGCCGCGCCGAGCCCGCCAGGCGTTGCACCTGCTCCAGCGGCAGGCGCTCGAACGAGTTGATGCCCTTGTTCGCCAAGGCGCCAATCACTGCATCGGTGGCGCCTAGCTGCGCCGGGTTGCTGGCGGTATACAGGGTGCCGTCCATGCGGTAATCGCAGTCGATGCCGTTGGCCGCGCAATACTCGCCGATGGCGGCGATGCTGCGCTCGGACTCCTGCACCAGGCGCACGGCTTCGACGGCACCAAACAGGCGTTCGAGGGTAAAGTACTTGGCCGACCACGACAGCGCACAGCCGCCATTACGGCCACTGGCGCCGGCGCCGCAGATATCCGCTTCAATCAACAGCACATCGAGCTGGGGCGCCTGCTCCTTGAGCATCAGTGCCGTCCACAGCCCGGTGTAGCCGCCGCCGACAATACACACGTCACATCGCTCATCGCCGGCCAGCGGCAGGCACACGGCGTCGTTATCCTGGTCCAGGGCCTGTTGCAGCCAGAAGGGTCTCATCTACTCGGTTCCTTTAGGTTCGCAGTGGCTTGATCGCCATGCTGGTATTGGGCGCGACATCGCTGGCGTGCTCGGCACTTGCCGGGCGGCTGTTCCAGTGCGGCAGCAGCACCAGGGCCGAAAACAGCGCGCAAGCGGCAAACACGATGAACACCGTGAGGGTGTCGAAGTAACCGGGTAGCAGCCCGCCGAGCACCGCACCGACCGAGCCGCAGCCATTGACGAAGCCCGCTGCGGTGGCACCCGCCTTGGCGCTGCCGAAGTCGATCGCGGCAGCGCCGCTGATCATCGAGTCGGGCCCGTACAAGGTCAGGCCCATGAAAAACAGCAGGGCCACCACCAGCGCCACGCTGCCGCTGTTCATTGCCGCCATGAACAGCGCCAAGGTCACCGTCAACAGCAGCAGGCTGATCACGCAGGCCGGCATGCGCCGGGCGCCAAACAGTTTGTCCGAGGCCAGGCCGATGATGATCGGCCCGAGCAACCCGGCCAGTTCGAATGCCGTGGGGATGATCGCCGCACCCACCTTGCCCACCGTCGGCATCTGCTCGAAGACGATCACCGGCCCCCACAGCAGAATCGCGTAGCGGGCAGGCTTGAGCAGAAAGTACGCCAGCCCCAGGGTGAGCACCGTGCGATTGCGCAGGATCTCGCGCAGCGGCGCCCAGACACTGCACAGGTTCGACCCCGGCACCATGCTCTGCGGCTGCGGCTCGACCGCCGGCAGGCCGACGTCTTCGGGTTTGTTGCGTTGAAAGATGAAGAACAGCAGCGCCACACCGGCCACCACGGCGGCGCTGGAGAAGAACGCCGCGTGCCAGCTGCCGACCAGGGTGTAGGCCCACCAGCCGGCGAACGGCGAGGCGACCAGGCCGCCGAAGGCATAGCACGAACTCCACAGCCCGAGCACCCGTCCGCGCTGGGCAGACGGGAAGAAGCTGCCGATGTTCTTGCATAACCCCGCCCAGCCGGTGGACTGTGCCAGGCCCTGAATGAGCATGCAGGTCGCGAAGATCGGGAAGGTCGCGTAGCTGCCCATCACCACCGCCGCCGCCGCAGAAATCAGCAAGCCGCCGAGTACTACCACGCGCGGGCCAAAGCGATCGGCGAGCATGCCCCAGGTGAACTGGCCGACCGCGTAGGCCGCCAGGTAGATCGCATCGAGGTTGGCCATGGCGGCCTTGTCGAGCATGAAGTTGGGGTCTTCGGCGATACCCAGCTTGGCCACTGAAAAGGCCTTGCGGGTGAAATAGAAGCCGGCATAAGCCAGCCAGGTAATGGCGAAAATCTGCATGCGCCAGCGTTTGATTGTGGCTAGTGAAGGGTTCATGTGGGTGTCTGACCTCTTGCTCAAGTGTGCCGGCAGAATGTGAAGAAACGCCTGTCTTGTTGTTGTTGTGATGCACTGCATGACGCTGGTCGTCGTCGGGTCTGGCAATCATCAAAGCAGGAGCTGACTGATAACGAAAATCGATTTATCGTATTTCACACATAAGCTCAGCTTGTTACTGGAGGCGTCATGTCGGTTTCCCAGGCTCAACTCAAGGCCTTTCATGCCGTTGCTGAACACGGCAGCTTTACCCGCGCGGCGGCCAAGCTGTTTCTGACCCAGCCGGCGGTGTCTGATCAGGTGCGCAAACTGGAGGAGCGTTTTGGCGTGTTGCTGTTTCATCGCAACAAGCGCTCGGTGCAACTGACTGACCTCGGTGAACGCCTGCTGGGCGTCACCCAGCGGCTATTCGCCTGCGAGGCCGAGGCGCTTGAACTGTTGCAGGACTCGCGCGCGCTGCTTTCGGGCAGCCTGGTGCTGGCGGTGGATGCACCGGTGCATGTGCTGCCGCAGATTGCCCGCTTTTGCCAGCGCTACCCCGGCATTCAGGTGAAGATCGAGACGGGCAACACTGACGCGTCGCTGGCGCGGCTGTTCAGCTATCAGGCGGATCTCGCCCTGCTCGGGCGTGACGTCGATGATGAGCGGCTGTACTGCGTGCCCATGCGGCGCGACCCGATGGTGGCGTTTGTTGCCCATCAGCACCCCTGGGCAAGCCGTGGCTCGATCAGCCTGGCCGACCTCGACGACACGCCGCTGGTGCTGCGTGAACCCGGCTCGGTGACGCGGCAGACGCTGGAAGAGGAGATGCAGCGCGCCGGCCTGCGTATCCGCCCGGCAATTCAGGTTGAAGGCCGCGAAGCCGCGCGGGAGGCGGTGGTGGTGGGAATTGGTGTGGGGGTGGTATCGGCGGCGGAGTTTGGCGCAGATGCGCGGGTGTGTGCGTTGCCCATCGTCGATTGCCAGCGGCACCTGACCGAGACCCTGGTGTGCCTGAGCGAGCAACGCACACGGCGGGTGGTCGCGACATTTTTGCAGATGGTTCAGGAAGCGCTGTGATCGCGGTACAGCCCCTCGCCACGGCGCCTCGCCGATCCTGTAGGCGCGGGTTTGCCCCGCGAAAGGGCCAGTACAGGCCCAGCAAAAATCAGCCTATGCTAAGGCTCAAATCCACTACCTATACCTCCTCATGCTCTACCGCCTGACCGCCGACGCCCTGGTCCTGCTGCACCTGGCCTTCATCCTGCTGGTGCTGTTCGGCGGCCTGCTGGTGCTCAAATGGCGCCCCGCCCTGCTCGTCCATCTACCCGCCGTGGCCTGGGGCATTGCCGTTGAATGGCTGCACCTCGACTGCCCGCTGACCGCCTGGGAAAACCGCATGCGCGCCGCCGCCGGCGATGCCGGCTACCCGGGCGGGTTCATCGAGCACTACGTCTGGCCGCTGATCTACCCGGCCGGGCTGACCGCGCAGATTCAGCTCCAGCTAGGCCTGATCGTGCTGCTGCTCAACCTCGCCGTGTACGGCTACGTGCTCTGGCGATGGCGTCGCTAGCGGGTGGCGACCACGAACAAACGCGGGAACGGCAGCAAGACCTTGCCATCGGTCGCCGCCGGATAGTCCCGCTGCATGGCTTGCAGATACACCTGAAGAAAATCCGCCTGCTCCCCTTCCTCAAGCCGCGCCAGGTAGGGGCGCAGCGCCGAGCCCTTGAACCACTCCACCACCGCCTCGGCGCCGCCCATCAACGGGTGGTGATAGGTCGTGCGCCAGACATCCACCCGGCTGCACAGCGGGCTGAGCAGATCGTAGTAGAAGGCCGCCGTGTGTCGCGGCGGCAGCGCAAAATCGGCGAACTTGGCGGCCCACGGCCCGCGGCTGGCGATCTCGCGCAACTGGCGATGGGCCGGCTCATCGAGGTTGTCCGGGGTTTGCACCGCCAGGCTGCCGCCCTCACTGAGCTGGCGCAGCAGGTGCGGGTACAGCGAAGCGTGGTCGGCCACCCACTGCAGAGATGCATTAGCAAGGATCAAGTCCTGCGGCTCGGGCGCCTTCCAGCTGGCGATATCAGCAATTTCGCAGCGCACCCGTGGCACGCACAGCCGGCGTCGCTCGCGGGCCTTGGCGATCATGTCGGGGTCGCTGTCGAGCGCCGTGACCTGAGCATCGGGGTGACGCTGCAACAGGACCTCGGTGGAGTTGCCCGGGCCGCAGCCCAGGTCAGTGGCATGGCGCACCGAGCGTGGCGGCACGGCGGCAAGCAGGTCGCGCACAGCGCGGGTGCGTTCGTCTTCGAACAGGGAATACTGATTGGCGGACCAAGCCATGGTGGCCTCCTTTGGCGGACAGTCCCTCTAGCATAAGCCAATCACAAACAAAAACGGCCGGAACCCCATCAGGTCCCGGCCGCTTCATACCCGCTTCAGCGCTTAGTGTTTCTTGGCGCTGCGCATCTGATGGACCACACCCATCGCCACCACGATACCCGCGGCGATACCGGTGGAGATCACCAGGATCTGGTAGTCAGGCATGAACGCCATGGTCACCAGGGCGGCCACGATGAACGCGATCACCAGGTAGGTCAGCCAGGGGAACAGCCACATCTGCAGGCGGATTTCCTTGCCCTCGGCGACCAGCTTGCGACGCATGCGCAGCTGCGAGAAGGCAATCACCAGGTACACCAGCAAGGCGATCATGCCGGTGGTGTTCATCAGCGTGTCCAGAACGTCTTTTGGACGCAGGGTCTCGCTGAAGTTGATCAGCGCGCAAACCACTGCCACGGCGCACGAGCCGACGATGGCGAACACTGGCACGCCGGTACCGGCGCGGGTGATCTTGAAGAACGACGGCGCGTCGCCACGCTGGGCCAGCGAGAACAGCATGCGCGACGCCGTGTAATGGCCGGAGATCAGGCAACTGCTCACCGAGGTCAGCACGACGAAGTTCATCAGCAGCTCGGCGTACGGCACGCCCAGCAGCTCCAGGGTCCGGCGGTAGGCGCCATAGCCCGACTCACCCAGGTGCGGGTCGTTCCACGGCACCAGGCAGACGATCAGGAAGATCGAGCCGACGTAGAACAGGCACACACGCCACACCACCGAGTTGGTGGCCTTGACGATCTGCCCGGCCGGGTCCTTGGACTCGGAAGCAGCGATGGTGACGATCTCGGCACCGAGGAACGCAAACATCACACCCAGCAACGCCCCGATCACCGTGGTGATGCCATTGGGCATGAAGCCTTCGGCGGTCAGGTGGGTAATGCCGCGCACTTCACCGAATTGCCAGATGTTCAGCACCGCCGCGCCGCAGACGATCAGGAAGCAGACGATCGCGATCACCTTGATCAAGGCGAACCAGAACTCGAACTCTCCGTAGTGCTTGACGTTGAAGAAGTTGACCGTGATCAGCACCAGGGTCGTCGCCAGGACGAAGACGTTGACGCTCACGCTCGGGAAGAAGCCGTGCAGGATCTTGCCCGCCACGTAGGCTTCCCAGGCCATCAGGATGACCCAGTACCACCAGTACAGCCAGCCGATGGTGAAACCGGCCCAGCGGCCAATGGCGCGGTCGGCGTAGGTCGAAAACGAGCCGGTGTCTGGCGACGACGTGGCCATTTCGCCAAGCATGCGCATGATCAGCACCACCAGGATGCCGCCGGCCAGGTAGGCCAGTACCGCGGCCGGGCCAGCGCTGTGGATCACGCTGCCGGAACCGACGAACAGTGCGCCGCCGATAACCCCGGCGATCGACATCATCGTCAGGTGGCGCGGCTTGAGCGAAGCATTGAGCTTGCTCTCCGGCGCCCCTTTGGCGGATGCGGTGGATGTGGATGTTGCGTCCATCAGTTGTGTACCCCGTGCTTCTTTTTATCCAAGGAAATGCGTGAAACCCCGATGGCTAGCGGTTTCACCTGTACATCAGTGCTAATGCGCGCAGGAGGTGTGCACGAGGCACACGCAGGCCTTCCGTGGCGGCCTGTCTTTCGCGTCCGAGGGCCCCTCGAACGAACTGAAACAAAAGGTGTCTGGCGATCTCAGACACCTAATGTAAAAATGTCCGACACAGAGAGCCATGCACAGTGGCATGAAAGTCGCACTGCACTGTACAGGCCCTCGATGCAATACACCGGCAACACCCCGCGGGCGCCGAGCGTTCCGCGCACCTGAAGGCAGCCCATGTTCGAACTACATCCAGACGCTCCGACCCCGCTGGTCAACCAGATCATCGACGGTTTACGCGCGCTGATTGACAACCAGACCCTCAAGCCCGGCGCCAAGGTCCCCTCGATTCGCGCGTTTGCCGCGACCTACTCGGTGAGCACCTTTACCGTGGTCGAGGCGTATGACCGCCTGGTAGCCCAGGGCTTGCTGGTCAGCCGTGGCAACGCCGGGTTCTTTGTCAATCGGGCGGCGGGCGAATTGCTCGAGCAGCAGAGCCAGGAAGCCGACCCGAGCCGTCCGTCGTTCAATTCCGAGTGGTACCTGCAACAGATCTTCGAGACCCGCCAGTTGCCGTTCAAACCCGGCTGCGGCTGGCTGCCCAATGACTGGATGTACGAAGACGGCCTGCGCCGCGGCATGCGCCAGGTAGCCGGGAGCCCGCTGGAGCTGTCCGGCTACGGCGACCCGATGGGCCTGCCCGAGCTACGCACGCTGACCGCGCAGAACCTGCAGCAGGAGCTGTCGATCGTCGCCAACCCGGCGCAACTGATGCTCACCCACGGCGCCAGCCAGGCCCTGGACCTGGCGGTGCGGACGTTGGTGCGCCCCGGCGACGTGGTACTGGTGGACGATCCTGGCTATCCCAACCTGATGAGCATCCTGCGTTTTCAGGGCGCTACCCTGATCGGCGTGCCACGCACACCAGCCGGCTACGACCTCAATCAGCTGGAGCAACTGCTCGCCCAGCACCGGCCGACGGCCTTCTTTACCCAGCCGCACCTGCACAGCCCAACCTGCTCGCGCACTCCGCTGCCGCAGCTGCACCGCCTGTTGCAACTGGCCAGCCAGCACGGCTTCCGGCTGATCGAAAACAACCTGTACGCCGACATGGTCGCCGAGCCGCAGCCGTGCCTGGCCAGCCTCGATCACTTGCAGCAGGTGGTGTACGTCGGTAGCTATTCCAAGAGCATCTCGCCCAACGTGCGGGTCGGCTACCTGCTGGCCAACCCCGATCTGATGCAGCAATTGCTCAGCCTCAAGATGCGCTCAGGCCTGACCACTTCGCAGGTGATGGAGCGCGTGGTCTACGCCGCGGTCATCGATGGCCGCTGGCGCAAGCACCTCAAGCGCCTGCGCCAGCGTTTGGCCGAGGCGCATCAGGAGGTCGGCCGGCATCTGCACCGGTTGGGCTTCGAGTTGTTCATCGAGTCGGACGAAGGCATGTACGTGTGGACCCGCCACCCGGCTATCCCGGACAGCGCGGCGTTGCTCGATGACGCGCTGGAGAAAGGCATCATGCTCGGGCCTGGGCAGTTGTTCATGGTCGATGCGCAGGCTACCGGGTGGATGCGGTTCAACGTGGCGTTCAGTACTGATCCGGCGATGTGGGAGTTGTTGGAGAAGGTGCTGGTGAAGCATGTGCGACGGGCAAGTAACCCATGAAACTGCTCCATTACGGGAATATGCTCACTCTGCATTGGTAGCGGCTTAACAGAGATCCTGCGTGGTTCAAGCAGCACCCTGCTGCTGTGAAGCATGGAGGTTCCAATGCAAGGCACAGTTTTCCTGCCCGATTCGCATGTCATCGGCAGGCCTTCCATTCCTGTCATACTCCCACCCCTTTATCCATTCGGTCTTCCCCGCTGGCCCTACCCCGCTGGCGGGCTTTTAGTTCCGGCACTACCCCCAACATCTCCGACAAAGCCAACGCCTGCGCAAACACTTGAAGCGATCCACGAAGATGCTAAGACATCTTTGGACCTTCAAACGTTATCCGCTGCGGTGGATGTCGAGATTGAATCGGCAATCGCGGAGGCAGGGTTAAATAGGGATAACCCTGACCACAGAACACAAATATTAGAGTCGCTGGCCATAAAGAAACTGGACGCTTTCGAAATTCACGAAGCCAACGTAAATAAACTTCTAGGCCACCATCCTCTTTGGAAATCTACTGCTGCCACCCTACACGCTTACGAACAGCGCTACGGAAAGATTGATGATGATCCTGGGACGTGCCTGCGCGAACCTTGACCTGGACACCCGCCGTTACCCCCGGTGACTCTTCAACGATGTTGCCAGAGGAACCATCCGAGCCGGCAATATATTCCGGCAGCGGTGCTCACCCCAATAGAAGTAAAAATTGACAGCTACCCAGGCGTGGCCGACGCCAGTTTCGATGACTACATCATTGTGTTTCCTGCAGACTCAGGACTGCCGCCGATCTATACAATGTTTTGGGACCGGCGGGAGGATCCGGGAAGAGCAATAGGATCTGGACCTGAAGTAGATGCGTCGTGGGCCAGGGGTGCCGCCAATGGTGACGGATCGCCCGTACCGAAGCAGATTGCAGATTTATTGAGGGGCAAAGGTTTCGCAAACTGGAAAGCCATGAGAGAGTCACTCTGGATGGCCGTGGCCAATGATGACTACCTCTCCAAACAATTCAGCATCGGGAATATCGAAAGGATGAAAAAAGGATTTGCTCCCTTCGTACCAAAAAGCGAACGCGCCGGCAAGCGTGACGTCCTTGAACTTCACCACAAAAATTTAATCTCCCAAGGTGGCGAGGTATATAATTTGGAAAATATTTTCCTCACGATGCCCCGACTGCACATAGAACTCCACAGAGGGAAACAATAATGAAAAAATCTATCAGCGAAATAACTGAATCTGAGTTTTTACTGTTTGTAAGAAAAATATGTACTGTCGACTACGATACGGATGAAGACCACCGCAGCGCGGTTCATCATTTTGAGCGCATTTCCCAGCACCCCGCCGGTTCAGATTTATTCTTCTACCCTGAACCAGGAAAAGACAGTCCGGAGCTTATTGTGGCGGAGGTCAAGGCTTGGCGCTTGAGAAATGACAAGCCAGGGTTCAAAACTGAGTAGATCCGCTCCAATACGATGCAATTCTCATTTCATCAACTGGCAAGCCGTTCTCATGTCCTGCAATGCGTGGGTTGGGCTTGCCCTACGATGAAGACGACCAATCGTGCTCGGCCTTTGGATACTACCTGTGACAACCTGCCACCATTCCCATGTCACAAATGATAATGACTCGTAGTAATATCCCGCCCCACCCTCACCCACTCCCGATGACCCATGCTCCCCACCCAGCCCCTGCCCGCCCCCCGGGTACTGGTCGTCGACGACCACCGCAAGATCCGCGACCCGCTGGCGACCTACCTGCGCCGACACGGTTTCGAGGTACGTACCGCTGCGGACGCCGCCGGGCTGTGGCAGTTGCTCAAGCAACAGGATTTCGACGTGGCGGTGCTCGATGTGATGCTACCCGATGGCGATGGCTTCGAGCTGTGCCAGCAGTTGCACCGGCGCTGCAACCTGCCGGTGATCCTGCTGACCGCCCGCGACACCACGGCAGACCGGGTGCGCGGGCTCGATCTGGGTGCTGACGACTACCTGACCAAACCTTTCGAACCGCGGGAGCTGGTCGCACGGCTGAACAGCGTGCTGCGCCGTCACCAGGCGACCCAGGCACGCGCGCAGGCAGCGCCGGTAGACGCCGCGCCGAGCCCACGCCGCTATCGCTTCGCTGGATGGCAATACTGTGCCAGTACCGCCACCCTCAGCCGTGCAGGCGTCGAGCCGGTGCGCCTGAGCACCGCCGAGGGCAAATTGTTGCAGGTGTTCCTGGCGCATCCGCATGCCAGCCTGAGCCGCCAGCGCCTGGTCGACCTGACCGCAGCCCACGACAGCGACATCAGCGAGCGCGCCATCGACCGCCAGGTCAGCCGCCTGCGGCGCAAGCTCGAGTGCCCCGGGCAAACGGCAGAGTTGCTGCGCACGCTGTGGGGCAGCGGCTACCTGCTGGCCGCCGATGTCGACCTTGAATAGCCTGCGCAGGCTCTGGCCGCAGCGCTTGCTGCATCAACTGTTGCTGCTGCTGTGCCTGGCGTTGCTGACCTCGCACCTGATCGGCATCCTCTTGCTGCACCGCCACGGCAGCCTGCTCCACCCGTTGTCGCGCAATGCCAGCCTGGAGCGCTTGTCGACGGCCTTTCATGCGGCGCACGACCTGTCACGGCCACAGGCAGAACGCTTGCTGGCGCAGATGGGCAATCCGGAGACGCGCTTCTGGATTGCCAGCACTGCCGAAGTTGGCCCATTCCCGCCGCGCGCCGAGGAGCGACGGCTGGCCAACGACTTGCGCCAGCGCCTGCAATTACCCGCCGAGCACGCCATCACCTTGCAACTGGAGCGGGTCAATGGCGCCGACGCCCGCGCCTATCCGTTCAGCCCCGGCGGCTGGGCCGCGCTGCGCTTGCGCAGCAGCCTGGCGCTGGGCGATGGGCTGTACCTGAACGCCGTGCAACACCCCAGTGGCGCTTATCAATGGAGTACGGTGCTGGCCTACAGCGTGCCGATGACCACTCTGCCGGTATTGCTGGTGATGATGCTGTGCCTGCGCCGTGTAGTGCGGCCAATCAAGACCCTGGCCAAGGCCACCGAGCGCGTCAGCCGCGGCGAGTGGATCGCGCCCTTGGCCTTGAGCGGGCCGCAGGAAGCCCGTGAGCTGACCTGCGCGTTCAACACCATGCAGGCCAGCCTGGCCCGGCATGTCGAGGGCCGCACACGCCTGCTCGCGGCGATCAGCCACGACCTCAACACACCGCTGACCGAGCTGCGGCTGCAGGTGGAATTGCTCGAGCCCGGGCCAACCCGCGATGACCTGCTGGAAAGCCTCGCCGAGCTGACCGCGATGGTGCGCGAAACGCTGGAGTTCGTCCGCGGCGATGCGGTGCAGGAGCAGACCTGCCGGCTGTGCTTGAACGACCTGCTGGACGATCTGGCCCGCCGCTACCGTTTGATGGGTGAGCCCTTGAGCTGGGGCGGTGGCGATGAGCTGTGGGTGAGTTGCCGGCCGTTGGCACTGAAGCGGGCGCTGACCAATCTGATCGACAACGGGCTCAAGCATGGCGGTGCCACCCATATGGAGCTGAGCTTGCGCGGCGGGCAGGTGTACCTGGCAATCATCGATCAGGGGCCGGGGTTGCCTGAGGCGTGGCTGGAGAAGGTGTTCGAGCCGTTTGTGCAGTTGGGCCGTGGTGGCGCGGATGCGCGCAGTGGTGGCGGGCTTGGGCTAGGGTTGGCGATAGCGCGGGCGTGTATTCAGGCGCACGGCGGTGAGTTGCTGCTGGAGAACCGGCCGCCGCAGGGGCTGTGTGCGATGGTGCGGTTGCCGGTGGGCCAGTGAGACCGACGCAATCCTGTAGGAGCGGGCTTGACCCGCGAAGAGGCCAGCCCTGGCAATGAAGATGGATGGCACCGGCTTCGCCGGTGTTCGCGGGGCAAGCCCGCTCCTACAGGTCCCTGCTAACTCAATAAGACTGCGTCAGGCTCGTTTTTCAGAAGTTGTAAGTGGCGCCCATCCAAAGGGTGCGGCCATAGTTGACCGTGCCATAGGTCTCATCGTCCAAACGCTTGTCGGTGAGGTTGTTCAACGACGCGTTCAACGTCAGCGCATGGGTCACATCAAACGATCCACCAATGTCTGCCGTGGTGTAACCCGGCGCACTTTCGGCGGTGATCGTATTGCCCGTCTCCTCGCCGTAGTAGCTGACCGCAGCCCAGGCCTGAGCACGGTCGTTGACCCGCCACTCACCGCGCAGGTTGGCCTTGCGCTCTGGGGTCAGGGCCAGCGGTGCACCGGCGTTGGCACCGGACTTCTGCTCGGAGTCGGTGTAGGTGTAGTTACCCTTGACCAGGAACGCATCGTTGATATCCCACTGCCCGGTCAGCTCGACACCACGGATCACTGCCTTGTCGACGTTGACCCGGTCCATGATGATGTAGCCGTTCCACAGCTGGTCGGTGGTCACCGTAGACAGCTTGTCCTGGAAGTCGTTGTAGAACAGGGTAACCCCGGCAGACAGGTCGGCCCGGTTGGACCACAGCGCCGAGACCTCGTAGTTGGTGCTGGTCTCGGGCTTGAGGTCAGGGTTGCCGAACATGACGAAGCGGTTGCGCCGCAGGTAGGCGTAATCGGCGACCACAGCACGCAGCTCAGGTGCCTTGAAGCCACGGGCGATACCGCCCTTGAGGGTCCATTGCGGGTGCGCACGCCAAACCCCATAGACCCGCGGGCTGAAGTGGTTGCCGTACTCTTCGTGGTCATCCAGGCGCAGCCCGGTGGTCAGCGCGAAGTTATCCGTGACCGACCACTCGTTCTCGGCAAACAGCGCGCGCTGGGTGACCTTGAACTCGCGATTGACCCGGTCGCCCAGGCCCTGGTTCCAGTCGGTGACCTGGTTTTCCTGCCACTGCAAGC
This sequence comes from Pseudomonas sp. BP8, assembly GCF_017875955.1. Classification (GTDB taxonomy): domain Bacteria; phylum Pseudomonadota; class Gammaproteobacteria; order Pseudomonadales; family Pseudomonadaceae; genus Aquipseudomonas. Next base: position 4,335,162 of record NZ_JAGINK010000001.1, read on the forward strand.
CCACCGTGCTGACGTTGTGTGCGGTCGGCACCACCAGTTTGGCATCCAGCACGCGGTTGCGGATTTCTGGCTTGCGGCCGTAGATGTCGGTCTGGTCCGGGGTGGCCTTGCCTTCGCGGCTAGTGGTTTCCTGATACAGCGCCACGTCAGAGGTCGCCCAACCCCAGCGGCCCTGGTGCGACAGCGACCAGTGATCGCGGTTGTTCTCCTGCTCGCGGGTAGCCCAGTTGGCGCTCAGGCCATCGCCGTTCTTCAGGCGAGTGACGCCGGCCTCAAGCAGGATGTCGTGGTCGATGGTCGGGGTGAATGACAGGCGCGTGGTCAGGTCGCGGTGGTCGGCCTTGCTGTGGCCGTTGGTTTGCTCCAGGTCATCGTCGGCCTGGCGGTCGAGGTAGCGGCCCCAGGCCTGCAAGCCGAGCAGGTCTTCTTTCAACGGTCCGCTCAGGTAGAACGAGGTCTGCCCGGCATTGCCCTCGGCACTGTGCTGACGCGCCGAATAGTCGTAGCCGATCGAACCGCCCCACTCCGGCGCCACCTTGCGGGTGATAACGTTGATCACCCCGCCGATGGCATCCGAGCCGTACAGCGAAGACATTGGCCCACGCACCACTTCGATACGCTCGATGGCCGCAGCCGGCGGGACGAAGCTCTGTTCGTAGCCGGAGTTGCCGTTGACCCGCGATTCGCGCGCGCTCTGGCGTTTGCCGTCGACCATGATCAGGGTGTAGTCGGCGGGCATGCCGCGGATCGAGATATCGGTTTCGTTGGCGCCGCCATTGACCGTTACCCCTTCCACATCGCGCACAGCATCACCGAGGTCACGGTACGATTTACGGCGCAGGTCTTCACCTTCGATCACGGTGATCGAAGCGGGTGCGTCTTCGACGCGTTGCTCGAAGCCGGCGGCGGTGACGACCATGTCTTCCAGAACCAGCGGCACTGGCTCGTTGCTCTGCGCCTGGGCGGCGCTGGCCAGAAGCACGGCCAGGGTGGATGAACGGCTGAGGAGGCGGCGTGTTGCGGGCATGCGGATGACCTTGTGGATTCGTTGTAAAAGCGAATCCTAATCAGCTGCATTGGCGGAGATGGGACAAAGTGTGACAACGGTGGAAGGTTTGAGAATGCCGGGGCTGCTGCGCAGCCCCAGGATCCAAGGGGTTATCGCCAGTCGTGTTTGTCGGCAAAGAACGCCCGGGCGTTGTCTTCCAGGCTTTCCAGGTGGTAGCCGCTTCCTTGGCCCAAGGCTATGATTAGTCACTTTTCTATTTATCATTCCAACTATAACGAACATTTATTATCCAGAGCCCGCCATGCAAGAACGCCTGCTCAATGATCGCCTCGACTGGAACCTCCTGCGCACCTTCCGGGTGATTGGCCAGGAACTCTCGATCAGCCGCGCCGCCGCCCGCCTGCACCTGACTCAGCCGGCGGTCAGCCAGGCGCTCAAGCGCCTCGAGGAGCAACTCGGGCGCCAACTGATCGCCCGGCGCGGGCCACGCTTCGTGCTGACCGAAATGGGTGAGCAGCTGTTCCAATTGGCGGGCGAGGTGTATGGGCAAATGTCGCAGATCGGCGGGCTGCTGGAACAACCCACTGATGAACTGGAGGGCAAGGTGCGCCTGCTGATGATCAGCCGCATCTGCTCGGAGCGCTTCGATGAGTTTCTCGCCGGCTTCCACCGGCAGCATCCGCGGATCGACCTGGAGATCGATGTGATGCGCAGCTCGGACATCGTCGCTGCCCTGCAGGAAAAGACCGCCACAGCTGGCCTGAGCCTGAACCGCCGGCCCCAGCCGCGCCTTGAGCAGCGGCTGTTCTTGCGCCAGCGCTATGCGTTTTTCTGCGGCAAGCATCATGCGTTGTTCGGTGAATACGAAGGCGATCTGCAGCGGGAGAACTTCGTCAGTTTCACCAGCGACCAGATTGGCGGGATGCTCTCGCCGCTGACTATTTTTCGTGATCAGCAGGGCTTCAGTGGGCGTATCGTCGCGTCATCGCCGAGCTTGGAGGAAGTGCGGCGGCTGGTGATTGCCGGGTTTGGCATCGGCTGTTTGCCCGAGCATGTGGTGGCGCCGGATGTGGAGGCTGGGTTGTTGTGGCGGTTATCGCCGCAGGAGGGGATCGCCGATGTGGATATTCATTTGCTCTGGAATCGGGATCAGCGGTTGAGTCGGGCGGAGTCGGTGTTTATCGGGCTGCTGCAGGAGTGCCTGGAACATCCGTGATAGAACTAATGCTAACTCATTGATTCAGCAGGGGCCTGCGAAACCGGCGAAGCCGGTGCCATACACCAATACACCACGTTCGCTGGGCCGGCCTCTTCGCGGGACAAGCCCGCTCCTACAGGATTTGCGTGGATGCCGGGAGGTGCATTCGACGCAAATCCTGTAGGAGCGGGCTTGTCCCGCGAAGAGGTAATTTGCGTGGAGGCCGGAAGCTGTAATTCGACGCAAATCCTGTAGGAGCGGGCTTGTCCCGCGAAGAGGCCAGCCCAGGCACCACTAAATCAACTGGAAGCCCCATCCAGCCCCATCTGCCAGAAGTCCGCCTCCAGCTTCGACGCCTGGCCAAAGATCCCCGCCAGCTCGACAAAGCGCTGCTCGGTCATGCTCCGCGCCGCCAGCTCATCCAGGTGCTTGCGCGCCGCCGCTGCCACGCCCTGATACGCCTCTCCGGCATACTCGGCAATCCATTCGCGGTAAGGATGACTGGCCATATCGGCAATATTCTCAGACAACCTGCGGCCAATCTCGGCATAGCCAATCACGCACGGCGCCAGCGCCACATGCAGCTCGAGCAGATCACCCGCCGCGCCGCAATCAAGCACATAACGGGTATAGGCCACGGTAGCCTGATGCTCCGGCGCGGCCTCGATATCGGCCTGCGACAGCCCCCAGCGCGCGCACAGGCGCAGGTGCAATTCAGTCTCGTCGAGGATCGCCGCCAGCCCCGCCTGGGCCGCGCGAATGTCGCTCGGCAGGCGGCTCTTGTAGGCCGCCAGCGCCCAGGCGCGGGCGAACTGGATCAGGAACAGGTAATCCTGGACCAGGTAGGTACGAAACGCTTCCTCGCTCAGCGTGCCCTCACCCATCTGCCGGACGAAATCGTGGTCGACATAACTGGACCACTGCGGCGCGGCGGCGGCCTTGAGCCGATCAAAGATGTCCATGCTCATGCCTCACCCTCATACACCGCGTCGAAAAAGGCCAGTTCCAGGTCCACCGTGCGCAGGTAGAAGTCGCGGCTCAACTCAGCATCCTGCGGCCCGACCCGGTCGAGCTCTGCCTGCAGGAAGGCGACGAAGTCCTGGAAGAACGGGTTGTCGTGCAGAGTGATCCATTCGGCATGGACGAAGTTCGCCGGCAACGGCTGCGGCGCCTTGATCGCCCAGTCCAGATACAGCCCTTCAGCAACGTTGAGCACCGCCAACGCCGCAGCGTACGAACGGGTCGCGGCAGCTTCGCGCATGATCGCCTTGAAGCCTGCGGTCGGTGCCGTGTCAGCCGGCTCGTCGCGCTGTGCCGGGCTGACGTCTAGGGCTTCAAAGGCACGCAGGAAATAGGTGTTTTCATCGCTCGAGATCATCCCGGCGAAACGCCCCAGGCGCAGCCGCGCCTCGAAGGTGTCGGCAGTGGCGATCGCGGCGCCGAGCAGGGTCAGGAAGCTGTCGAGAAAGCGGTGATCCTGAACCAGGTAGCGGACCATCACCGGGTCGGCCACTGTACCGTCGCACAGTTGGGTGACGAAACGGTGGCCAACGGCGGCCGACCAGGTCGGCTCGCTCTGACGGCGCAGGGATTCGGTAAAGCGTTCGCTCATGGTGCTGTCCTCTGAAAGGTGACAGCGAGACCGTGGCAGTGTGGCATGGAGCGGCCTCGCAGTGAGGCCGGCTGAAAGGCAGGTCGGCAGTCCCATCCCTTCGCCGGCATGATCCGGATCAGGTTCGAAGGGTCACCGCGCTGCAGCTAGTGCCAGCGGTTTCTCAGCCCGTTGCCGGGGCTCCCCTTGGTGACGGATAGGTATACAGGAGGGGCAGAGGGTTGTCATTTCATCACTGCACTGAGGACTGGGTGCTCGCGCTTACCGAGTGAAACCGACATCAACAACTCGCTCATCCCCTTCCTCACCTTGGATCCTGCAACGGGTCAGGTTATCCTTAGCGCAATAGCCAATTGCCACCATTGAAGCAATCAGTTTTCTGTCGATTGCCAAGGATCTCCGTTTTGCCCAGTAACCCCACCCGCCAGACCATTGCCCGCCAGTGGCAGCTGCTGAAACTGCTACCCCATCGCCACCCAGGCCTGAGCACCTCGCAGTTGCAATTCGCCCTGAGCGAAGCCGGCCACAAGGCCAGCAAGCGCACGGTGGAGCGTGATCTGAATGAGCTGGTGGTGCTGTTCCCGTTGCAGTGCAACAGCAAGGGGGTGCCCTATGGCTGGTACTGGCAGCCGGGGCTGAGCCTGGGCGAAGCGTACCGGCTGCTGCCGGGCGATTTTGCCAGCGCGCAACCGATCGCGCTGCAGGCCTGGGTTGATCAGGGGCTGGCGCTGCATCTGGCAGAGCAGCCGCTTTCGGATGACATGCGCCTGGAGTCTCTGGCCGAAGGCGGCGCTAGGCTGGAGGCCACGGTCGACGACAATCGCGCCTTGATGGGTTGGCTGCTGTCGCATGCAGGATCGATTCGGCTACAGGCGCCGGAAGGGCTGCGCGAGGCCATGCTCATGCAGCTACGTCAGAGCTTGGCGCTGCACGAGGCAAAAGCGGCTGGGAGCTCTGATGAATGCACGCTAACTCATTGATCTAGCTAAATTTTGTAGGAGCGGCGGTGCGGCGCAGGTACGCGTAGCCTAGGCCGAGCACGGCCAGGCCCAGTGCAACCAGCGCCGCTACCAGCACCTGGCTGTACTTGGCCACCGTCGCCGGGAAGCCGATGAACTCGCGGTAGGCCCGCACCTGGGCGACGCCATCGGCATGGCGGATGCTCAGCCCGCCCTGGCGGATCTGCGAATAATCCGAGTCGAAATACACCCAGACCTTGCAGTCTTCACGGCCGCCAAGCGTGGCGATGTCGATCACGCTGGTAGCCTCTTGGGGAATGATGTCGTTGCCGGCATCGTCACGAATCTGCACCAGCCCCTTGGCCGGCAGGCGAATCTGGACGTCCTTGAGCGGCGCCTCGCGGGTGTTCTGTAGCTCGATCAACAGGCCGGTGCGATGGTCCACCAGGCCGGCTTCAAACGGCTTGGCAAACAGCTCGGCGTAGGGTTCTTGGGCCAGGTCGACCAATTTGTCGACCTGCTGGTGGCTGAGCTGGCCGTCACTGATCGCACTCATGCGCTCGTGCAGGCGTTCGTACCTGAGCAGGTCATTGGCCTGGCTGATACGTTCGCTGAACTGGCTCGGGTAGGTGAGATAGGCGTAAGTAAGCCGCGCCTCGAGGGCGGGTTCCTCCTTGAACGTCGTGTACAGCCCGGCAGCGCAGGCGCCGACGACCAGCAGGCCCACGAGGGACTTCCCGACTTTTTCCCAACTCACCTTGGCGGTTCCTTCTATCGCGTGAAGCGCTATGCAAAATCGCCGGCAAAGCGTGCCACCGATCCGCCTGAGGGGCAATTGCGAATTGCACTCAACGCGCCAGGGATACCGGGATCGATGCCAGCGGCGAGCTCGCCCCGGGCCGCTGCGCAGCCCTTTCGCGACACAAGGCCGCTCCCACATGGACGGCGCCGTGCAGTAATGGGTGTATTAAACCAACAAATGGGCAACACAGGCATCCCTGTGGGAGCGGCCTTGCGTCGCGAAAGGGGCGCGCAGCGGCCCCAGCGAGCTCAAGTCAAAAACCAACTCCGGCAAAATGCAAAGACCTTGAAAAAGCGGCCCCAGATCGGCACTCAGCCCAATCGCTCGATGTGCGCCGGTGTGCGGCGCATCAGGACTTTGCCATTGCGCACCGACAGCAACGCATGCCCCTGGCTGCGCACCATCTCGTAATCATCCGGTGCCGACAGCACCAGCAGGTTCGCTGGCCGCCCCACCTCGATACCATAGCGCTCACCCAGGTTGAGCGTACGCGCGCTGTTATCGGTAATCAGGTCGAGCGAGCGCTGCAAGTCTTCATAGCCGAGCATGTGGCAGATATGCAGCCCCGCCTCGAGAATACGCAAGATGTTGCCATTGCCCAGCGGGTACCACGGGTCAACAATCGAGTCCTGGCCGAAGCACACGTTCATCCCCGCCCGGTCGATTTCCGCCACCCGGGTCAGGCCACGGCGCTTGGGATAAGTATCAAAGCGCCCCTGCAAGTGAATGCTCTCGGTCGGGCACGACACAAAGTTGATCCCGGACATCTTCAACAGCCGAAACAGTTTCGAGCAGTAGGCATTGTCGTACGAGCCCATCGCCGTGGTATGGCTGGCCGTCACCCGCGCGCCCATGCCGCGCACCCTCGCCTCCTCGGCCAGCACCTCGAGAAAGCGCGACTGCGGATCATCGGTCTCGTCACAGTGCACATCCACCAGGCAGCCGGTGCGCTCGGCCAGGTCCATCAGAAACTTCACCGACGACACACCCTGGTCGCGGGTGTTCTCGAAATGCGGAATACCGCCCACCACGTCCGCGCCCATCGCCACCGCCTCGGTCATCAACGCGCGGCCATTGGCGTACGACTCGATCCCCTCCTGCGGGAACGCGACAATCTGCAGATCAATCAGGTGGCGGACCTCTTCGCGCACTTCGACCATCGCCTTGAGCGCGGTCAGCTTGGGGTCGGTCACATCGACATGGGTGCGCACGTGCTGGATGCCGTGGTCGACCAGCATGCCGATGGTCTTGGTGGCGCGGGTCTTGGTGTCTGCGTGGGTGTTGAGCTCCTTGCGCTCGGCCCAGCGCTCGATGCCCTCGAACAGCGTGCCACTCATGTTCCAGTTTGGCTCGCCGGCGGTCAGCGTGGCATCGAGGTGTATGTGCGGCTCGATGAACGGCGGTATCACCAGGTTCTGCTGGGCATCCAGGTCATCTGCATGGCCTGGCGCCGCCACATCCGCCTGCGGCTGGATAGCAGCAATGCGGTCGCCGTTCAGTTCGATGCGGAACAGCCCGGCCTTGCCGCGCAAGCGTGCATTGATGATGTTCATGGGACTACTCCTTGCCTTGAGCTTCGGTCATGCGCCATATCAGCATAATGACCGCAGCATTCATACGGAAAAGCAGAGCGATGAGTCATTATGCAGCCGTAATTTGATCTCTAGACGCAAATTACCTACTATTGAATCTACAGATAAATAGAGCGGAGTATCCATGAGCCACGCTACTGCAGTCCCAGCATCGTCGACCAAGGATGTGGGCGCGGTCGCCTTGCGTACGGCTATCAATATCATGGAAAAGTGGCAGGCCAACTCGAAGCAGATCGAGAACGTCCTGCGCATTTCTCGCAGCACCTATGCTCGCGCAAAAGATCATCAGCGCGCGGTCAGCCTCGACAGCGACCAGATGGCCCGCATCAGCCTGGTGCTGAACATGCACGCGGCGCTGCGTACCGTTTTTGACAATCCGGACAATGTCTACGGCTTTGTCTCGATGAAAAACAACAACGACTTCTTCGACGGCCAGTCGCCCCTTGAGGTGATGGCGCAGGGCTCGTTCATCCAACTCTATGAAACCTTCCGCCGCATTGATGTGCTGCGAGGTGCGCAGTGGTAAGCGCCGCTGATCTGCAGGCCATAGAGGGCGGCGAGGAGATCAGATCCTACCGATTGGTGAATTCCAAATACCCACCCATTGCGCTGTTCGACGACGTGGCCAGCGCGGATGAATTCGACATCCTTTATCAGATCCAGGCCCTGACCAATCCGCGCCTGCAAAATGAGCTTGGCGCGCTCAAGCTGATCGCCCGCAGCGAGATTCCGTTCGGCATCACCGGTTGCTCGTATGCAACTGCGCCGTTTACCCATGTCAATCCAGAGGGCTCGCGCTTTGGCGATGGCAGCTTTGGCGTGCTGTACCTGGCAGACACCCTGGAGACCGCAGTTGCCGAGGTTCGGCATCATCAGCAGGCTTACTGGAGCAAGGTTGAAGGGCTGAGCTATGAGCGGTTCGTGTTCCGCGGACTGGTGTGTCATTTCAATGAGGCCGGGGTGTTGAACGCCACGACCCTGCCGCTCTCGGATGCCATTTACGCGCCGGATAGCTACAGCGCTTCCCAAGGGCTTGGCCGTGATATCAGGAAGGCACAGGCTGTGGGTTTGCGCTATCACTCGGTGAGGTCGCCGGGCAATACATGCTGGGCGCTGATGACACCTCGGGTGGTGACGTCGGTGGTGCAGTCCAGCCATTACGAGATGGTCTGGAATCAGCGGATTACCAGCGTGAACAAGCTTGTTTCCGGGGTGTGACTTCTACCCCGCAAGCACGCCCAAACCCTGTAGGAGCGGGCTTGCCCCGCGAAACCGGCAGAGCCGGTGCCATCCGCCGCGGTGGCTGGGCTGGCCTCTTCGCGGGGCAAGCCCGCTCCTACAGGTTCAGTGCTGCCCGTTAGATTAAGGAAAGCCAATGTCCGCGTTACCCGCTCTACTCCTGCTATTCGTGATCGCCCCTGCCCTGCTCGGCTACCGCGCCAATGTCTACGCCTCCCCCGCAAAGCGCGTCTGGTATTACCGTAACTTCCTCATCATCAAAGACTGGCCACAGCTACGCCACGCCATGCTGGCTTTTGCCCTGTTCACCGCCCTGCTCTACACAACCGGCGCGCTGAAAATGCTCGGCATACCGCTCGCACCCATGCTCGGGTGGACGCTGATCAGCCTCACCTGGCTCAGCGCAATGGCATACCTCTACTGCTACTTCGAAATCAGCTCACTGCGCACCCGTTTGCCCTGGAAAACCCTTGGCGCCCTGCTGGCAATCACAGTGGCCACGCTGTCGAAGATCCTGTCAGATCAGGTCATCGCCGACCTGACCCGCCTGCCCCCGCGCGAGCTGCTCGGCGCACAATTGCTGCTGGGAGTGTGCATGACCGTGCTGCTCTGGTGCGTCGCCGTGGCCATCGCCCAGGGCTGCTTCGCCTTCGTGTCCCTCGGGCTGATGCTGCGCGCGATGATTCGCGACTACGTCAGTCTGCGCAAAAAGCAAAAATATGACGTGTTGCCAGACCTCGCTGCCGTTGCAGCGACCTACCTAAGCGCCCTGATTTCGCTCAACGCCGTTGCAGACCTATCGGGTAAAGGCACCTACGAAAGGCCGGCCCGCGAGGCAATCGCCTTCGCCGCATTCAACCTGCCGGCGTCCTACTGCGGCCTGGCCGATGACAGCGGCGCCCTGATCGCACCGCTGCAAGGCGACACCAGCGCCGTGGCCATCCCTGACGAGACGCTCGGCTATCGCTTCGAGCCGGTCGAATGCCCTCCACTGAAGAAGACCCGCGCTCAGATCAACGCGATGCTAGGGCCACAAACTGAGATCCAGAACTGACCGGCGTGGCTGATGATGTTGAGCCTGCCTTTGCTGCTGTTCAGTGGTATCAGGCCACAGTTGGAGTGCAAGCGTTCTGCGGCATGCACCCGCGCGCCGTGCACGCTCAGCCGTCAATTCCATCAAGCAGCCCAGTGCCATACGAATTGTCCACCACACACAACCAGTGCTCCCCCACCCGGCGGAACACATAAGTCGCCCGCCGCGTGAACGACTCACGCGACCCAGAAGCATCGGCTACCGACAGTGACGTTTCCATGATCACCAGAGCCGTATCCCCGCCCTCGACCACTTCCATCCGCCCCTGCCCGACCTGCAGGCTGTGGTTGAAATGCTCGGCGATAGCGACGAACGCCCGGCGAATAGCCGGTTTGCCACTCACCTTCAGCCCCGGCTTGACCACCAATGTGGCTTCATCAGCGTAGAAGTCCATCAGCGCATCGAAGTCCTCAGCCGTGATCGCACGATCAGCGGCTTCGATGGTTGATTTCAAGGCGTGGGTCACTGCATCCATGGTGGTTCTCCAGGTAGGCCCCGGATGGCGGGCATGAAAAACCCGCCATCGAGGCGGGTGGTGTGTGCGTGGTACGCGCTAGCCCGCCGGGGTGATGATGGCGGTAATAATCAGCGGGGCGCGGAAAACGGATGGGATCGTCATGGGTCGACTTTGCCGCAGGTTGAGCGGCAATACAACTACGGTGCTGGCAAGCAGCGCAGGTTAATAATCTATTTGTTTGCCAGGCCATTGATCACGCGGCGACCACACCGGCAAGATGCCCGGCGAATTGCCCACACAAGGACCGTCCCGTGCAAACCTCTGCACCCGTATTCCCCTCTCCCGCAGCCCCCATGCCTTCGAACTACAACGTCTTCAAGCGCCTCGGCATGCTGGCGCTGGCTATCGTCATTTATGTTGCGGCAAGCCTGATTGTCGTCCTCCCCGACCCGTCCGCCCCCCTCACCAGCCAGCGACTGATCAACACGATGGGTTATGCCGGCATCGGCCTGCTGGTGCTGTTGTACTTGCAGCACCGCAAACAAGGCCTCGCTGAGGTTACCCTCGGCACGCACCTGCGCCGGCCGTTGCTGTACGGACTGGTTGCCATGGTCGCCACCTACGCCCTCGGTGGCGTGCTGATGTACCTGTTCGAGATCCCCCGTGAAAGCTTCATGGTGCATTTCTACGACGGCCTCGGCCCAACCCAGATTGCCCTGCTCAGCGTCACCCTGGTGCTGTTCCCACCGGTTGCCGAAGAGCTGCTGTTCCGCCACTACCTGATGCGCGTGTTCCCGCTGCACAAGGGCCGGTTCTGGCAATGGACTGCGATCGTGGTCAGCACACTGGTATTTGTTGGTTTGCACAGTCAGTACGATAACTACATCACCCTGGTGACCCTGCTGCTGGTCGGCCTCATTCTCGGCATCGCCCGCGTAGCCAGCGGCGGGCTGCTGGTGCCGGTGCTGCTGCATGCGTGTGCGGAAGTGGTGGCGATCAGCCTCAATTACCTGCAAATGGATTGATCGCGGGAGTTGGCCCCGATGGCAGCCTGGATGCCAGTTGCAGCAATGGCTTGGCCTGCTTTATAGCGCATCACCCGATGCGCACCTCGACACTATTGCTACAACGCGTTGTTCATTACTCAACACTCACTGGACCACTGCTGTAGGGAGACGAGGGGCAGCTGCTTGTCCGGCCGGAGCGCTAGCGAGGGTGTTTGAACTTTGCTCCTCACTCTCCGCAAGAATCTCAGGGTGCTTCTCTAGGTAGGCCTCGAACGCGCGGGCGACCTTGTAGTCACTGTAGGGAATACCAATCCACGCGGCAGCAACTATGAACGCTATCTCAACGCTAAATCCAGCGAGAACTCCAGAAAGAGTCACTGCTCCACTGATCGCGACCCCAACCCCGAAGAACAAACCCAATCCTATGAAAAATGCGGTGATTAAGAGTGAGAACCTGGCTCCTGCAGTTTGCCATCCAGTGATTACAAAAGTGGGGGTTGGCGCGCCAGACCTTATTGCCAAAAACTTTGAGATCTGCTTAATCTGGTGACGATTCCAACGACCACCCTTAGCCACCCTTTTTAAATAGTCTACCGTTATCTTATTGGTGCTGAGCCCGCTCGCAATACGAAAAGCCTCAAGATACAACGCATCATCAAGATATTTTCTGAGCGGGCCGTCACTCGATTCAGCTGCGTGCAACTCCTTCAATTTTTTATAATATCGCCGCGACCAGTGCTCATCGTAGAGCGCAAATATATTGAATGCGCTTTTAGCGGCTAATGCAATCAAGCCAATCACTGCGACTGCGGTACCGATTCCACTGTCCATCTGAGATTTGAAAAATTCAAGCATCTACTAACCCTTGCTTCCTTGCGTCTAAGTTAAGTTACTCCAGAATGTACAGGTCAATGCATGAACGCTCAAGTAAAACAACACGAGCCTGCCCTGCGTCGCTAGTTAATAGGGGGATGCAGGGTGGTGTTTAACACCAGAATGGACAGTAATGCGGGAACAGGAAGAGTGATCTTCTGCCGTAGCCACGTGGCATTTACACAGCAGCGGCCTGCCATAGATAAGGGCATTGGCCGACCCCCAAGTTTAGTGTGGTTGGCGCGGTCTCTGTGGGAGCGGCCTTGTGTCGCGAAAGGGCTGCGCAGCAGCCCCAGCATTCTCAATGCCAACCCCCTAGTTGACGACCGCATCAAGCAACCCGGTGCCATTCGAATTTTCCACCACGCACAACCAGCGCTCCCCCACCTGGCGGAATACATAAGTCGCCCGCCGCGTGAACGACTCACGCGGTCCAGAGGCATCGGTGACCGACAGCGAGGTCTCTATGATCACCAAGGCCGTATCCCCTCCTTCAACCACCTCCATCCGCCCCTGCTGACCGGCATTGATGCCCAATCGCCGCATACGGCAAGATGCGCCCTTTGATTTTCACCGACTGAATTTTTGAAAGGATCCTGCACGTGGCTACGACAGCCTTTGCTTCACTGGTTGCTGCAATCACCCTCGAATACAGCAACCCCCCTGTCCCGTTTGCCGCACTGCAGCAAATGCCCTACTTCGCCGCATTGGCTGTCTGGGCGACCTTTGCCATTTTCGCTGCCGGTATCCCGCTCCTGGTGAAGAGCACCCGTGCACAGTTGCTAGGGTTCGCAATCGCGACGATTGGTGCGGTGGTCATCTGCCTGTCCTCGGCCTCCGGCGCTCTGGTGGCCAAACGCGAGCTGGCAAACCTCCAGGAGCGTATTGCCGAGATCAAAATCCAGGTCAGTGCCCCGCGACTTACCGCCGAACAGCGCCAGGACCTCAATCAGCAACGTTTCACGCTTGAAGACGACGCACAACAGCAGGAAATCAAGATCGACCTTGCCGGCGTCATGACCAACTTTGCCGCCATGACGCTTGGCGGCTTTGGTGCGGGTCTGCTGACCGCAGTGGCGACCTCCACCCGTACACGGGAAGAGGATGAGCAGCTCGAAGCACCGGTGTTCTCAAAGATTCTGCACGCGCTTCATTATGTTTTCGCCTGGGTGGCAGTTTCATCCATCTTCACTGAGGTGGCGTTGATCCATGCAGCGCGGATGAGCTGGATAAGCACGGAACCATATCAGAGCGGCTATCTCGTCTCGTGCTGGAGCCTGGCAGTTGCATTGGTGCTTGCCGGGGCCGGTTTTTGCCTCGCCCACGTGCAGTCCAAGCCCAAAGCCAAGCCGCTGCTGTCGGTAATTGTCTGCGTCGTCGTCGCGTACATTTACGTGAAGGGCTTGAGCCTCGCCGCAGGCTTCCTCGGTGGCTGGATCTTGTTGAACGTGCCTTTGCTGCTGGTGTTCAGTGGCGTCAGGCAAAGATTGCACTGGCGGCGGTCTGCGGCCTGAATCAGCGGGCCCTGCACTCTCAGCGACACCTCCATCAACCAGCCCAGTTCCATACGCTCCCCCACTCGGCGAGCCGTGATCGACCGATCAGCGGCTTCGATGGTTGATTTGAAGGCGTGGATCACTGCATCCATAGTGCTTTTCCAGGTAGGCCCGGATGGCAAGCATAAAAAACCCGCCATTGAGGCGGGTGGTTCAAAGCGGCTTGATTAACCCCTATCACTCTGTTTCGGTCTCAGCCTCCTCCCGGCGTGCTTTCCCCTCCGCCACCATCTGCCGAATAAGCCCCGGCAGTTGCGCATCGACCATTGCCTTGGCCATTCCGCTCAAATAGTAAGTGGCGCGCATCAATGCCTTGGCTTCACTGGGCTTTTCGAGTGCCTTCTGGCTAAGCCCGGTAATGCACTCGAGGATCAAGAGGGTTTCTTCCAGCACTTCCTTGATGGGCAGTTCGCCGTCACCCTTGACCCAATCGCGATGTGCGCCTTTGCGTGCACGCCCAACCACGCTCACCACCTTGAGCCCTCCCGCCTGCTTGGGCTGATTGTCCTTTTCCATGCTCCTACCCCGCTGTCTTACGGCGCGGAAAAGTCTGCCGCGAGCGACAACCCTACCCACGCCCGATTGTAAAAAGGAGCCTGTCGCTCAACACCGCCGCGGCCCGCCACGCCGACCCGCGCAACCCTACGCAGATCGCTGCCCGTAACCTGGCCAACCACAGCGGTGAAAAACGACAGGCGAGCCGAGACTAGAGCGGCCTCCAAAACGCCACAACGGGGGTACAGGGGGAAAGGTGCCCATTGGGAAATGGACTACACGATCATCAGACGAAAATGCCGATTTCCTACAAGATGCAGCGGGCATTTGTAGCCGTATATAACTAGACGCTTGACCTGAAGAGGCCGCAGCTGTGCAAGAGCGCATGAATGCATGGCCGCTTCAAGCTGGCCACCGGCAACGATAGCCAGAAGGAGTACATATGTACTCCACATACCATCACCCCCCTGAAATCTCGCATTCAGGCAATAATCAATCACTCTGAGCGAATCGCAAGCAAACCACTCATGGCACGAAAAACAACCCACACAGCCACCCCCGACTGGGTCATACGTAGCGCCCACCCTGGCAATGTGGAGCGGATCGAAGCGTGGTTCGGCAGCCATGGCTACGACCCTCATCGTCACGACACGTACTCGATCGGCCGCACCCTCGCCGGCGTGCAAAGCTTTCACTACAAAGGGGCGCTGTGCCATGGCGTACCGGGTAATACACTGGTCCTGCACCCTGACGAAGTGCATGACGGCATGGCCGGCACGGATGCGGGCTTTCGCTACCGCATGGCTTACATCGACCCGGCACTGATCCAGAACGTGCTCGGCGGTGAGCCGTTGCCCTTCATTGCTGGCGGGCTATCCAGCGACCCGCGCCTGTACCGCGCCAGTGAAGCCTTCGTACAGGCCCTGGATCACCCGCTGGAAACATTGGAAGAACAGGACGCCGTGTATGACCTGGCCATAGCCTTGCGAGCAGTGGGCGGTAAGCCACGCGGCCGCAAACTTCTGGATTACCGCGCGGCCGAGCGCGCCAGGGCATTTATCATGGAGCACATTCACCTGGGCATTACCCTGGAGATGCTCGAACAGGCCAGCGGACGCGAACAATGGAGCCTGTCCCGCGACTTTCGCGCCCTCTACGGCACCAGCCCCTACCGCTTTGTCACCCTGCGGCGCCTGGACGCTGTGCGCCGGCTGATGCTTGATGGCTTCACCTTGGTTGATGCAGCCCTGGCCGCAGGCTTTCATGATCAGAGCCACATGACCCGGCACTTCACCCGCAGCTATGGCGTGTCGCCGTTGCGCTGGCTGGAGCGCTTGCGCCCTGCCCGCTGACGTGCAGGATCGTACAAGAACGGCGTATGCCGGTTGGATAGTCTGCCTCCTTCAACCCAAGAGGATCCGTCATGTCCGACTCCCGCCCGCAACACGCCGCATGCCCTGTGAACCTGGCCCACAAAGCTTCGCTGATCGATCAACAGTGGAGCCCGAGGGTGGTCGCTGAAATGAACGACTACCAGTTCAAGGTCGTGCGAATCGAAGGTGAATTCATCTGGCACTCGCACCCGGAGACCGACGAAGCGTTTCTGGTGCTCGAAGGCACCTTGCGCATCGATTTACCCGAGGGCTGCGTATATGTGAACCCCGGCGAGTTGTATGTGGTGCCCCGTGGCGTGGAGCACAGAACAGCGGCGCAGGGAGAAGCAAAACTGATGATGATCGAGCCGCGAGGCGTTCTGAATACCGGCCATGAAGGTGGAGAGCGAACAGCTACGAACGACGTCTGGATCTGACCGCACTGTCCACAGCCCGGCTGTCTGCAAGGACCACGCCCAAGTAGACACGTCAGCACCGCAGCCTGCAGCTTTACCCTACTTCCGCGACACAACGCCGCTCCCACAGAACAAACGCTAACCCATTGATTCAACGCCCCCCTGTAGGAGCGGGCTTGTCCCGCGAAACCGGCAAAGCCGGTGCCATCCACCACGATTGCCGGACAGCCCCCTTCGCGGGGCAAGCGATCCCCACAGAAACCGAGAAAACCTCATGTCTGCGCCCGCACTGTGGGAAATTGCCCAGCCCTTCGAGCCGCGCAATCGCGCAGAGAACAAGCCCGTAAATACACCGCACACCCTGTAGGAGCGGGCTTGCCCCGCGAAACCGGCGAAGCCGGTGCCATTCACCACGGTGGCTGGACCGGCCTCTTCGCGGGACAAGCCCGCTCCTACAGGCCCCGCTAAATCAATGAGTTAGCGTTTGTTCTGTGGGAGCGGCCTTGTGTCGCGAAAGGGCCGCAAAGCGGCCCCCCAGCCCAAGCCATGGCTTCATAAAGCAACCCCCTCCCGGCACCTGTTCCGCACAACAAAAGGGTCTAAAAATGCCCACCCACAACCAGGCTCTGGCGATTACTTTTTACGTCTTCGCCGAGGGTCAATTTTCAGTTTTAAGTCCGCTAACAAAACCCACTACTGCACTTCTAATTTCACGCCACTGCGATAGATGTTCTCTAGAAAATCGAACAGAGAGCATAGCCTTAGCACTAGGCTCCATGCTGAATTTCATGACGCAGGTCGCGACACCTTTCGGCACATAGGTTTTGTCACAGGAGATATATAAGTCAGCTGCGTCAGATTCGTTATGACCAAAAAATTTATCGTTTGCTCTTTCGTTATCTTTTGCAGCACCCCCCAGTTGTGGATCAGCCCCTGAAACCACAAAAGCATCTAGACCATATATCATTTCAGGGGTGCGTTCGTAATTATTAAGCCAAAACTCATTCGGAGATTTTATGCTTCTTAAAACAGCGTCCAATTGGCGCTGAGCAGCCTGGGGGCCTGGGTATATCTCTCCAGAATTGACCCCAATGCTCAGCCAGAGGCTATGCTTATTCAGGAAATTTGATCGATAATCGTCATTAAGTTCTTTACTGCTTTTGCAGGACATCTCCGGCAGCCGCACATCCATTCCCAAACTACGAATATTCCGCGTATTTCTATTTGATGCGGCATCGCTCGGTCTTTCTCCAAAACCTGGATCACCGTCGTACTCCACAAGCTCAGCGCAATAGCGTGGGATCTTGACTTTCATCCCGCCGAGCACCCCAGTGATATCTTCGGTAGCGCAAGACCTGCAGCCACCTTCAGAAAGCAAAAATTTACCTGGCTCAACCCAGCCACTGGCAATGTAGCCAATAAAGATCAATACAAGAACGGCTAGCGTAGTAAATAAAAATCTAGCACCGCGCCGGATCAGCAACAGCTCGCCGGTCCAGCGTTGCTCCAGTTGCTCGAAGCTCAGCACTTCGGGACGTTGCGCACGCGGATCGTGGATCAACGCCTTGCCATCGTCGATCCGGGCAATGATGAAGTAGCGGCCGTCACGGCCGGCAGCGATGGCGGGCAGCGGGGTGGTATCCAGGCGGCTAAGCGAGCTGCGCGCGGACTTGGCCTTGAGGCCCAGCTTCTTGGCGGCGAGGAGGAGTTCGGCACGGCCGAAGCGGCGGCCATCTTCGGCGAATTCGTGAGCGAGTTGTTCGAGGGAGGCGGCTACGTTATGAAAACGCGCCAGCATGACCAGACAGGCAAGTCCTGTGTCGACCTCAGGCGAAACGCCCGATCCTTGGGGTTCGTCTTGCATTTCATTCCTTTGACACGAGCCTCGCGAGAGCATGCGTGGCCAATGGCTGCGCAATGTACCGGCCATGCGCCACTCCGACAAGGTGCTGGCTACCTAGAGATGCGTGTGGGGAAACCCTCAGCTGCTCAAAGGTGGGTATCCAGGGGCTGGCCTCTCTGCGTTATGGGCGCGGAAGCCAAATGCTCTTGGGTGGAAATGGCTCAGGCTGGAGAGCGTTGATACTGCTCCACCCCCATTGCCGCCAACGCTCATCTTGTTCGAGTCGGTGTATGACTTCTGCTGGTACATCGGTGCCTGCGGGTATGTACTGGGGTGCCAGGGTATGCACTGCATCGAAGCCCGTCATGCCAGCCAGTGACCGAAGCATGATGTGCACCCGCTTGCAGCCATGTCAGGCCGCGACGCTTACCGTCGGTGGTTTGGTACACAATCAGATTGAGCGCGGCAGAGCACTCAAGCATGTCCTGCCCGCTCATGCAGAAGCGCCGATGGGGTGGCGAACCCAGCGGCAGAATACGCTGCGCAAACAGCTTGAGCAGCGGCTCCGCCTGCTGTGTGCAAATCATGCAATTGCTGTTCAGATCAATGCGCTTTCCCAACCAGCTCCGTAACAGAAAATTCCCCGCTACGGCACCAACCCTAAAGCCTCAGCTCAACGGCACTGCCCCGCAGCACTCAGCAGCGCATTGCAGTTGTTGGAAACAGATTTGCCCCCCGCCCCATCGCTATTCACCGAATTAGCTCCCGAGCAGATAGCGCTAGAGCTGACCGCCCCCATCACAGTGGTGATATAGCACTGGTGCTTACGTCCCCCAGTAGCGGCAACGAAGTTGATAGCCCCAGAAACCTCACCAGAGCGATTGGAAATGGTGACCTTGTCAGCAGTCGTATCCAGGGCAAAGGCTGCCTTGGTAGCCAGTTCTTCATCCGAAACGATGTTATTACCGATCGTGCCGCAACCGGCCAGGGTAGCGATCAAACCTGCGAACAGCATTTTCTTGGCGTACATAAAGACCTCTGTTTGAAACGTCCATTAGTTAAAAGACCCCACGCACAGGGGCGCTTCCATGTTCTTCAGGGGTAGCAAGGCTTACCGACTGGCGACTATCGAGACATGCACTTCTCGACCAGGGCTTCCCGGTCGGCATCGTCAGGCAGTGTCTTCCAGTGCTGGGGCTGGCAGTGCTCGTCGGTCACTGTGTAGTTGGCAGAGTCGTTGCCGCAGGCCGCCAGCAGCGTGGCGGTGGCAATCAGAAGCAGAGTTTTGCGAAGCATAAGCTGGCTCAGTCCATTGAGAGAGCCGAACGTTATAGCAAAAAAAACTTCGCAGCTGCAATTGGGTGCTGTCGTCCCCAAGCTACAAATGAAACCCGGCGATGGTCTGACACTGCTATCGTGCTGCGTCACGACAGGACGCTCGATAAGGAAATGGAAATGAGCTTTGACTGGCATGCTGGACCGATTACCCGCGCTACCCCGATAGACAATGGCTACCGGAACACGCAGAAGGTGCGGCAGTTTCTCGTGACTGAGTGCGGGGAGGGTTTCAAGTTCGACCGTGCCTTCATGGCCTGGATCAAGAGCGGCGTTCCTTCCACCATGGGCGACGTTGCAGATGAGTGGCTGCGCATCCACCGTCTCTAAGGCCGCGTTGACGCTGCGCTATTCAACATCGCGGCACGGCTTCGGACCGGTATTGCCGAGGCTCACACGATACATGCTGTTACGCCTGACTGCGAAAAAGATCAGATTTAGCCCCTTCCTTGTAGGGCGTTTCCCAAAGATACTGCCGGCGCCTGTTTTTCGTTGCGGCCTATCTGGCAAGCGCTCTAGTCTCGGTCCGTCGTTACTTTCAACGACATGACTTTGACAGGTCGCGACGGCAAACAACAACACGGTTCACCATAATGGTGGCTGTACGTGTGGGCACGCTTGCGTGCGCCGGAACTTGTTGTTTCCGCCGGTCTGTCAACCCGCGTACAGCTGCCACCCTCTGTTTGACAGCAGAAGGTGACAGCCCTGAAATGGAAGCAATCATGTTGAAGATAGTCCCCGATCCACCCCACAACCTTCACTCCCTCGAAGACACGCTGATGATGGCTGCCGACTACGCACTCTGCGCCGAGGCCGTCGCGCAGCAGGCGATGTTGATGCAACCCAAGTCGCCCTCCTCCTTGTTGATCATGACCTCCATTCACGAGCTAAAAACCTTGCGCAAATTGCTCGAGGTCGCGTTGGCGCAAGTGCAAATGCCGAGTGAGCCAAGAACTCGACACTGAGTCGCATCATGACAAGCCTGGCTTGGCTCTTTCACAGAGCTAGCCCCCTCACACGGCACCGCCCCCCGAGGTTGTAGACGATTCTTGGGGGCTCGGTGAAACCTGTGGGAGTTCGGCTAGCCGGTGATAAGGCCAGCCCAGGCATCTACAGCTTCAGGGAGATCAAACAATGGCCACCGAAGAAACCAGTTTCACTGTCGGCAGAACCACCTTCTACCAAGGTGAAAACCAAACCCATCCACTGTTTCGCATCGAACCCGGCATCCCCTGCCAAATCGCCCGCGAACAAGCCTCGGAACTGATGGGCTATGCGCGCGACCTGACCATCGACGGCTTGATAGAAGAGAAACCCCAACTGCTCTGGGCCTCGCACTACCTCTGCGCCCTGGCCAAGGCCCTGCTCGATGATGCAGAACTGGGCATGATGAAAACCCCTTGAACACTTCCCCTTAAGCAGTCCCACGCCGCCCCCCTTTGTGGGAGCGGCCTTGTGTCGCGAAAGGGCCGCATAGCGGCCCCAGCAATCCAAGCATCACCGCAGACTGCCAGGAGAACCCACTAATGCCAAAAGACGAAATCGTAACCGGCGGTAGTGAATGCAATCCAGACCATCGCTACGGCCCGTCGCGACGGTTGTTCACCAGCATCCCCGGGATACCCACCGCTCAAGCCAAAGAACAAGCCTCGAAACTGATTGAGTGCGCCCGCTATCTCAATCACACGGGCGTGATGCTGGGTGATCACCGAATGGTCGTAGCGTCCCACCACCTCAATGCGATGGTTCGGGTGCTAGTGGATCAGCTTGAGGACGAACGCCCTCAGTCTTGAAGCCGTGTTGAACGGTCATAAGCAAGCTGGGGGGGCGCTGCATACTCACCACGCAAGCCAACGGTGCCTGAATCTAATCACCTAGCAACCACGGCCGAAAATGAATGTGCTCTCAGGAGTCGAATACCCATCGCCCGCGTAGTATCCCTTTCAGTTCATCGACGCTGAGAGTCATATCCCGCTTCCGATGGACCACTGCGTGACAGTTGGCGCATAACGTGACGAGGTCAGTCTCAGGGTTCACCGTTTTCTCGCCACCGAACGCCGAGATCGGCACCACGTGATGTACGTGAATGAAGCCCTTGGCGTGTTCACCGTAAGCCTGTTCGAAACCAAACCCACATCCCTTGCAGTCAAGACCGTGGATGGCGATGGCCTTCGTCCTCAGATCTTTGCGGCGCTCATAGCGAGTTCCAAAGTAGCTTGACTTGCTGCCTTCATTGGCTGACTCAAAGACAAATGGGTCGCCTTCCATATCTAACGCCTCTGTTTCAGGTTTCGGAGGCTGAAGCTTTGCATGACTTAAAATGGAGTCGAAATCAGCTTGAGAAATAGGCCGAACCCCGTCACGCCAATAGTTCTTCACGCGGTTGGCGGGGATAGTCTCAAGGTACATCCCGCCAATTTTCGCAGGGACAGCGCTTTCAAACGGCATGAAGTTTTCGATCAGTGCGTAAAGGTCACCCTTATCACTGTTCGAGTCTGCGTAGACCTTACCGATGCGGGCTTTACCAAAATAATGCGGGTTGTCGCTGAGGCGGGCGGAGGCAAAAGATTTGTCCTTGATGCGTCCTTTGTAATAGATCACCTCGGTGCCCTGGGCGAGCCAGGTTTGGTAGCGCTTAGGGAAGTGATAGACAGCGCCTGTTTCGTCCTCCCACTGCGATGTGTCGTTCTCGACGATGACGACGGGCATTTCATTTTCCTCTCGGGAGACTCGGCGAAAGCCTACCAGAGAAAAGGAAATTTCCTACGGACAGTGTAAAAAATGAATGCCGCCTGTTGATGCACGGAGCGTTTGAGGACTGACCGCTTCGAAGGGCGCGAGCATGTGGGACAGCCTTGCGGACACCGCACCATTCCATCCCTAAGGCATACAGGGGCTACGTTAGAGCTCCCCGCCGATACTCCTGCCAAGGGGGCAGCGTTTAATACCGCTCGGCCGAAACTTGCGCCAACCTACGCCCGTCTCTTTCTTCGGGAAAGAGGCGGGCGCTTCTAGCACTGCGGCATCCCTCATGGCAGTTGGCTTTGCGGCAACTCCCCTCGTGACAATCGGCGTGACAAATGTCTAAGTCACCACGGAATGAACTGCACCTGACTGACAGTCAGGCATGGCCCCGGTCATCGCATTGCTATATTCATCCGGCTCAGGATATTCAGGTACGGGTTTCGTCAGCCAGCGCTGCCTACACCCGCCCACCGGTGACGGCGCTTAGGTGGCCAGATAATGAAATGCCCTTCCTCCCGATCGTAAGAAGCCGCCAGTCCCGCGTAGGGACACTCCCACAGGTCGCAGGAGCCTTGATCCCTGATAACACTCAGCATTCTTGGCGGGATGATGTGGGGCGATGATCGGAGAGCAGACGATGAGATGACCTACATGGCATTGGTGGGTAGACGCTATGGTCGTAATTTCGGCTAGGGCACGCAATTGCACTACGCAGGGCCACAGGCGCTGAAGGACATGTTCGGCAGTGGCCACTATGTCTCGGTCAAAGCGCACTGTGATCGTTGGAAGGTATTCGTGAAATGGTGCCGATCCGAACAGGGGGCCGGTATTAATGATGCGCGGCAGATTGCTCGGGGTTGGGCGCGGTGACCTCGCCGTCAGCACCGCACAAAATCGGCTATTCAGCGTTAACAGGACAATGGCAGCGCTACACGGTGATCACTACGTGAAGTTGCCCAGTCCGAGCAAGGCTTTAGGTATGCGGCGCACCGGGGTTCGACAGTCTGTATCACAGGGCCAAGACCGCGAACAGGTTAAACAGATCGTCGATGCGCTTTGCAGCTGTCATCAGCTGCAAAGCGCGAATGCTCTGTTGCGCGAGCCACCGGAATACGCTTGCGTGAGGCTATCTTGGCTGACCTGCCACGGCTAAGCCGTGAGGCTAACGATCTAGGCATGATCAACATCCAGGACGTCATCAAAGGCGGCCGCGCCGGTGCCTCACGTTGGATTACGGTGGATGACCATGTTCGTGATGCACTTAGGTTTGCACAGAAATTGTCACCTGCGGGTAGCCACGACCCACAACCTGATTGCGCCACACGAAAGCTACCTACATCTTCTGCATAAAATCATCCGTCCTGCGCGAGACATCCTGCATGGACACAAGCTACCATGAGCTACGAGCTGCCTACGCATGTGAACGCTATGAACAAATCATCCAGCACTCTGCGCCTATCGACGGCGGCCAATGTTGCTGGGTAGATTGGTACCTTGATTGTGAGGGCCGAAGCAAATCTGCTATGAACTGGGGCATGGTCGAATCGACGTGATCGCGGCTTAAATCGGAGGGCGTATATGAGTAAGCCATTCGATATGGAAATGTTCTTGGCTGGCGTCTTGACGCCAGGGACTTGTAACAGTAGTAGTCCTTAACGGGTTCGAGGGCACGATGTCTCGAGGCTAGGGAAAACGCGAGAACTTGAATAGCTAAAAAGCGAGGACTGACACGTCAACTTCAAAATGATATCATGACGCCAATAGAAATCGGAATACTCGGTCATGGAAAACCTAAAAGTTGAATACCTCGCAATAATCAATTCTAAAGAGGGCTTTTGCAACACCACCCCCTCTTTTAACAACCTCATTCAATCCTATGGCAGCGTTGATATAAAGAATAAGTACATTATTTTTGACGGCATAAGGTTCGATTATGACGTACAGCGAGGAGAAATCCAGAATAACAGCCATCTTTTTTATCACGTACGCCTTGGCTGCCCTAGCGACAGAGATGTCTCCATTTTCCTGTCTTTGCTGAAGTCGATTCGGACGATTTTGGCCAAAGTTTCCGAAAAGCCGGTTGAAGTATTGTGGGACGATGTAAGCAGCAGCTTGTCGTACGCAGCTTATCCAGTGATTCATGAAATTGAGAACATGATGCGTAAGCTTATTACCAAGTTTATGCTCACAAAAATTGGTTTGGGCTGGACCAAAGAGGCGGTGCCGAAGGAAGTTTCCGAATCGATTCGAACAAAGAAGAGTTCGGCTGGGAATAATTATCTGTTCGAGACCGACTTCATCCAGCTTTCAGACTTTCTGTTCAGACCGTATTCAACAGCAAATTCTTCGAAGCTCTTGGACAAACTTCGCTCAGCGCTTTCAGCCAGTGACGTCAATATAGAAGAGCTCAAGGAGCTGGTACCCACCTCAAACTGGGAAAGATATTTTCAGCCCATCGTGAGCTGTAAGAGTGAATACCTACAAACTCGATGGGCAAGGCTGTATGACCTGCGTTGCCTAGTGGCCCATAACAACTTTATCGGCCATGAGGATTTTGATAATATCCTCAAAATATCAGGAGAAGTTAAAGAGAAACTGAGCGAAGCACTGAGCAAACTCGACAACATTCATATGTCTGCTGAGCAGAAAGAGGAAGTTGCAGAAAACATTGCTACAACAGTGAACAGCACACACGCCGAATTGATTGGCATCTGGATTTCAATACAGCAACTACTCATTGAAATAGCGATGAACGCGCTGGATCATGTGCAAGCACGCGATCTCATCAAGAAAAAAACTTCTACACGCATGATAATCGACAAGCTTGTCAATCAATCTGTGATTACAGTAGAACTTGCTCAAGAGCTGGTAAAGCTCCAGCTGTCCCGAGATATCATTGTGCACAACGTTGATGCTGAGTTAAGTGATTCGGTGTTGCTAACAGCTGAGACTGCTAAGCATGAATTGATTGATGTCCTGGAAACCTTGGACTGTGCTCCTAACTTTTCTGGCTTGGAGGTAACGGACCCGGAGACTCCCGAACCTTCCGCGGCATAGTCGCAGTGAGTTGATAGAAACCGCGTGGCTACAGTCCGCCTTGAATCAAAAGCTGCGTTTTGCGAGGGCGTGCTCTCACTCCTTAGCTGCCCATAGCGGAGGACAGTTCTCGGCCCGCAGAGGACGTTCAGTACACCCGGCCCTCACGACCAAATTTCGTGATGGCAATGAGTCTTACTTCTAGGGATCGAACTAACGACTCAACTCTATAGCGAAAGTGTATGTGTACGACCTTCTCGGCTTACAGGGGGAGATGCTTGCATGATAGGTTACCCAGGTCGGGAGGGCGCGCCTGGCAGGGCTACACCCTTCCAGCGCTTCGCTGGTAGCATGTGGCCATTAGCTAGGTAGGCTAATCCTCATCCTCCACCTGGTACCCGTAATGGCCGTTGAAGCAGGGAAGTACACAGACGTCTATCGCAGCTGGCAGCAGCATCTGTTCAATTTCAATCTGGCCGTCCGGGATACCCAGACGCCGGGTTTGCGCAAGCCGCAACTGGCCGCGCTGTATGCCGCGCTAGGGCACATGGTGATGGCACCCGCCACGACTGCCACTATCGTGATGCCGACCGGCACCGGGAAAACCGACACTATGCTCGGGCTACTGGTCGCAGGTCGATTGCCCAGGACCCTGGTGCTAGTGCCATCCGATCCGTTGCGTTCGCAACTGGTCGAGAAATGCCTTGAACTGAAGAAGCTACGGGAGATCGGTGCCGTTTCGACCACCGCACTGAACCGTGCAGGCGATCGGTTCAGGCCTTTCGGCTGACGGGGTCCAACAGCTAGCCGAGGCCAACGTCATCGTTGCCACGCCGCAAGCGCTGCAACGCTTTGACCAGCCAGCCTTGGAGACTATGGCCGCGTTGTGCAGCCACTTGATAATTGATGAGGCGCACCATGTGGCAGCCTTGACCTGGGACCGGGTCAAAAACGCGTTCAAGGATAAGCCCTGCCTGCAGTTCACGGCCACGCCGTTCCGTGAGGACAACCAGCCGCTTGATGGCAAGATCATTTACAACTACCCGCTGAAGGATGCCCAGATCGATGGCTACTTCAAGGCGATCGAGTTCCATCCCGTGCGCGAGTACAACCTGGAACTGGCGGACCAGGTGGTGGCTGACAAGGCAGTCGAGCTGTTGCGAAACGACCGCGCGCAAGGGTTCAACCACCTGCTGATGGTACGTGCAAGGTCGCAGAAGCGTGCCGCCGCACTTTTTGAATTATATAAACAGCATGAGGATCTTTCGCCCATCCTCATCCACAGCAAGGTGCCGAATCGAGCCAAGCTACTGCGTGAAATCGTCGAGAAGAAATACAAGATCATCGTCTGCGTGGACATGCTGGGGGAAGGTTTCGATTTGCCGGAGCTGAAGATTGCGGCTATCCACGACCAGCACCGCAGTCCCGCCGTCACCCTGCAGTTTATCGGTCGCCTGACGCGAGTCGATGATTCGCTCGGTGACGCCAAGTTCGTCTCGAACATCGCCAACCAGAAAGTCGATTACCAGATGGCGGTGTTGTACAAGGAAAGTGCCGACTGGAGTGCGGTGATCCGCGATGTCAGCCAGAACAAGATCGCCCGCGAGATCGAGAAGGAGACGTTCACCGAACAGTTTCCGGAGGATGCCGATGCTGAGGACATTTTCGGCTTGAACCCCAACCCCAAGACCAGTGCGATCGCCTATCATGTAGAGCGCAACGACTGGAGACCCGAGAAGGCCAAGCACTTCTCGCAGAAGAGGGAGCCGCTGCAGCTACTGTCCATCAACGACGAAGCCGACACCATCATAATGGTAACGCGGCGCGAAACGCCCGTAGGCTGGGCGCAGACGTCGTCGATCCTGGACACCAACTGGATCCTCTATTTGGCGTACTACCATGCGCCCGACAAGACGCTGTTCGTTCACTCTTCCGGGGATGAATCGCAAACCAACCGATTCCTGAGCCTGATCGCCAAGGATGCCCGGCGCATCAGCGGCGAGCCGACCTTCCGCCCCCTGCACGGCATCAAACTCATGAAGCTGCAGAACGTGGGCCTGTCGCGCATGCGCAAGGATCTGCGCTTCACCATGCATGTTGGGCGCGACATCAATACCGTCATCAGTGAAATCGAGAACGGTACGGCGAGGAAGTCCAACATCTTCGCAACCGGCTACGAAGATGGCCGGCGCACCACCGTTGGTTGCTCGCACAAGGGCAAGATCTGGGAAATGAACGCGTCGAGCATCAATGACTGGATCGAGTGGTGCAAGCGCGCCTCGCAGAAGCTCAACGACGCGACGATCAACCCCTCTGAAGTGCTAAAAGATGTGATTCGCTCAGAAAAGATCGAGCGGGAGTGGCCCGAGGGACTGTTCTATGCCGATTGGCCGACGTCGATCCTGATCGAAAATGAACAGAAGATCTCGTTGG
The DNA here is from genome assembly GCF_017875955.1 of Pseudomonas sp. BP8. Lineage (GTDB taxonomy): Bacteria > Pseudomonadota > Gammaproteobacteria > Pseudomonadales > Pseudomonadaceae > Aquipseudomonas. The sequence goes on from NZ_JAGINK010000001.1 coordinate 4,362,235, forward strand.
CGTACCTGGCTGAGGTGTTCAACCTGCTGGATGTTGAATTGGGCAAACCCAGAAGGATCGATGCACTGACTCTGGAGGTGCCCGTCAGCACAACGGCAATCGATGGCACGGAGCGCCACCTGCCTGATATCACGATCCGGCTGTTGGATGACGCTTATAAATTTTCCTGCCCGGGGGTCAAGATCGTCTTCGCTGAAGAGAGCTCGTTCGAGCAGTACCTGGATACTAACCCACTGGTGCTGCTTGCCGTCGACGGTTCGATTGTCGAAGGCAATTACCGCTACTTCTCCCCCAACAGTTTGGGCCTGAGGCTGCCGGTCACCCTGATCGAAGCCTGGGATTGGGGCACGACTAAGATCCACAGTGAGTCGATGCGGGCGGACCGCAATCCGGACACCGTTCAGGGGTTCACCTATAGTCGAATCGAGAACGATTACACGTTTATTTTCAACGATGATGGTGCCGGTGAAATCGCCGACCTAGTGGCGATCAAGGAAAGCAAGGACGCTATCTTTGTCGACCTGTACCACTGCAAATATTGCCCTCAACAAGGTGGCGAAGCGCGACCGGGCGCGCGCGTTTCCGATGTCTACGAGGTCTGCGGCCAGGCATCACGCTCGGTGAAGTGGTTGCACACGGAAGAAAAGTTCTTCAACCGCTTATTGCAGCGCTACCAGCAATCGCTGCCCAAAGGCTTTGACAGGATTCTAAAGGGTGAGCCCATGGATTTGGAGCTGCTGCGTAATAAGTGCCACGACCACGAGATGGTATTCCGCTTTGTGATCGTCCAACCCGCTATTTCGGCAGGTAAGGTCTCCGCTGATCAGTTAGCCGTGCTGGGTACCAGTTACGCGTACATCAAGAGCGTGTCCGGCTCGGATGTTCGTGTTATTACCAGCGTTTGAATTAGGATCGCTACCGCCTGGTGGCGCTGAACACTCCGCCTAGTCGCCATTAGATGAGTCAGGGACGACCGCAGCTGCAGCCCCACGGACAGTGACAAAGTGCTCCGGAGTCGCCGGTTATACTCGATTTCCTGGGGCATGCTGGTGGGAGGGTTTGGCCATGACGCTGACGTGGTCGTAAAGGGCGTCAGCTTGTGGCCAAAAATCTCCTCAAGCCTTTCAACCAGGGGTGATTGATCGATGCCCAATGAAGACATCATGCACGGTCGGTGAAACCGTGCTCTATCATGGTGAAAACCGAACTCAACCACTGTTGCGTATTGAATTCGGCATCCCCTGCGAGCGGGATCGGGAACAGGCTTCAGAGCTGATGGATTACGCTCGAGACTTGACCACAGATGGTTTGATTGAGGGTAAGCCAGCGTTTAACTGGGCTAGCAATATCTATGCGCGCTGGGTAAAGCTGCTGGATGATACGGAGCTGGGGGTGATGCGCTGAGCTCGAGTCGAGCCCAAAGCATACCCCCCACTACATAACCTCACTAGCGTCCATATCATCGAAATGAGGAAAGCGCTCCTTCAATCGCTCGATAGTTGCTCTCCATTTCGGCGTCTTGGGCCGGCAAACCGTATTCTGATTCCCGAACATTCCAATCTCACGAACCGCCAAGCTAATCGGAACTGTTTGTAGCCACTGGATCGGGACGAAATATTCGCAGTGCTCAGGGTCATCAATGAATTCGGCGTGATAGCTGGCGCGGACCGCGACTTCCATTACCGGCCGCTCCTCGCCATCCTTCATCACCCTGAATTCATTTGCTGCGACAGCACGGCCGAGCACGCGACCAACCCCCACATAACCTTGCTGGGGAATATTGATCCACACACGATCCTCTGCGGCCAACAGCTGGAGCGTCTTGCTGTACCAGGGACCTCCACCGCCGGATATGAACCCGAACTCCACAGCATCGGCCCATGAGCGTGAATTCGAGTCTCCAAATGAGCAGTAAAACTCGCCATTCCAAGGCTCACTCAGCCCTTGGCTGGCAGACGCGGCATTCACTTGGGTCTGCACTGGATCGAGCAACCAGGACCTACTCAGCAATTGTTGCTCGCCTGCCTGAAAGACCTGGAAGCAGAGCACGTTGATCGGAATGTCGCGCTTGCTGAGGTATTGCACGATCCGCTCGCTACTCGCATCCAACTCTGTGGCGACGATTATCAACTGATGGCTGGCATTCAGCTCATCGTCATCCAGCACACGGCCGAAACGTGTTTGGAAGTCAACAGAGAGGCTTTGCCCTGGACGGAAACGTTGATAAATCGCAGCGATATCGCTTTCCGTCAGGCCATCTACCCAGGCAGCGTAATCGAGTGTTTGAGCAACCACCTCGCGAGGCGTACGGTCTCGTTTGAGCTCAATCAGGACAAGGCTGCCGTCAGGGGCGACAGCGAGCAGGTCAATGCGCCCACCCGCATCTGTAGGCTCCTGCCGTCCTATGAGCATCCATTCTTCAGACAGAATGCTCGGCGAGTTGACGATCATTTCCTCTAAAAGCTGCTCACTTGGCAATTGGCTTTGGTACAGCTTTTTTGGTGCAGAGCCAACGGTCCAAACGTCGGTTTTGATGGGCACGGAGCATTCCTTGAGCGCTATGTTGGGCGGTAGTGAAGCATGGATCGGAGAGACTTTGAAGCTGCTCTTCGGGCTCGTCAGAGCCTGGTCATCGTGGAAACTACACCCCCTGGCTCACGACGTTATCGACGGTATCATCAAGGAAGCCAAAGCCGGGCTGGACAAAATCTTGAGGGGTAAGCCCAACGCTCGTATTTCTCTCCGTGCGTAAACCTGCGGTGGGATGAAGCCGATTTTCCAGGCGCTGTAAAAAGACTATTCAAGGTTGAAGAAAAAGAATTTTAATTCACCTCGATTGCGCCGCTCTCGAAAGGAGCGGCGTTGTAACTGACCCTTACTAAAATTGGTGCCCTATGATGCGCTTTAGCTCTCGCGTTGCTCTTCCGCAATATTCCGAATTCTTCCGCACTGAGTACGACCAGCAACAGAATGTTGGTGCCCTCGGCGCCCACTACTCCATTCTCCGCCTCCCCTTGATCTCCAAGCCCGATAGCCCTGTAGAGCTGCAGCGCCTGGCCGTAATTTGGGATCAAGACCACGATGAGCGTGTCATCACTTTACTGGAAGCTGCCTATTTCAAAGGCCTGCTTGCACCTGGAATCCTCTATCTCGCTGAGCACAAGGGTCACGTAGCAGTGATCACCAATAACGACTTCGACAAGGCTGAAAGGAAACGCCAGTCCCGTTTATGGCAGCGCGTCAGCGATGAGGTCATTACGGGCGATCAGTTCAAAGTAGAGATAATGCTTGAAGAGGATTACCTCTTCGACCTTCAGGAAGAACTGCGCCCGTTGTTCAAGACTTATCTTGAGCATATCGATCACGCCTGGACACTTGGCCCGAACGCCTATCATCGTCGCAATGACTCGGATCGACCGCGCGGAGACCTCTTCAATACAGTTAATTTGAGTAAGCGCTCCTGGTAAATAATGCGGTGCCAAATCATCAGGTTCAACCCTGAAATTCTTACTGCTTCCTGACTCGAATACAAGGCACTTACGCTGTAAGCGTCCGCCCAACTCACCTTGCGTATGTTAGGCAGACACCCACTGATGCGGTAACAGTTGCCCGATCTCACTGGCCCGTTGCGTCGGCAACCGCGTCAGTACATCTTTGAGATAGGCATACGGATCATGCCCATTCATGCGCGCCGATTGGATCAGGCTCATGATTGCAGCTGCTCGTTTGCCGCTGCGCAACGACCCGGCAAATAACCAGTTCGAGCGCCCGAGTGCCCATGGCCGTATCTGGTTTTCAACTTGGTTGTTGTCGATGGGCACAGCACCATCGTCCAGGTAGCGCGTCAGCGCTACCCAGCGTTTCAGGCTGTAGTCGAGGGCTTTGGCCGTGGCTGATCCGTTGGGCACCAGGTCGCGCTGGGCCAACATCCAGTCATGCAATTTTTTACTGATCGGTACCGCCATTTCCTGACGTATTCGCCAGCGATCTTCATCACTCATGTCCCGCGCCTGGCGTTCCACCTCGTACAGGCCGCTGATCGAGTGCAACGCCTGTTCGGCTAGCTGACTTTTGTTCGCCACATGCAGATCGAAAAACTTGCGACGGGCGTGGGCCATGCAGCCGATCTCAGTGATGCCTTGCTCAAAACCAGCTTTATAGCCAGCGAAGTCATCGCAAACGAGCTTGCCGTTCCAGTCGCCCAGGAAGTTACGCGCGTGTTCGCCAGCACGGCTTGGGCTGAAGTCGTAGACCACCGCCTTGAGCGCCGAAAACGGCGTCGTGCTGTAGGCCCAGACATAGGCTCGGTGGGTTTTCTTCTCGCCCGGCGCAAGCATTTGCACCGGCGTTTCATCAGCGTGAATCACGCCCTGGTTCAGAACGGCTTCACGCAGTGCATCGACCAGCGGCTGGAGCCGCACACCGGTTTGTCCGACCCACTGGGCAAGGGTCGAACGAGCGATTGCCAGCCCCGCGCGGCCAAAGATTTTCTCCTGCCGGTACAGCGGCAAGTGGTCGGCAAACTTCGCCATCATCACGTGGGCCAACAAGCCTGTGTCGATAACCTGCGCCGGCACCGGCGCCTGCATCAGTATCTCGCACTGACGGCAGGCCCATTTGCCACGCACATGTTGCTCGACAGTGAACACGCCCGGCGTGTAATCCAGCTTCTCGCTGACGTCTTCGCCGATGCGCTGAAGTTGGCAGCCACAGGCGCACTGAGTCTCTTCGGGTTCGTGACGAATCACTGTGCGTGGAAACTGCGGCGGCAATGGCGCACGTTTCGGAGATTGCCGTGGCTCGGCTTGTGGCGAAGCTGGAAGGAGCTGTTTCAGTTCTGCTTCGATAGCTTCAAGGTCTGTGTCGAGCAGGTCATCCAGCAAGCTGCCTTGCGCCGGGCTGATTTGCTCGCTGCGCTTAGCAAACTTGTGGCGCTTGAGCAGGGCGATTTCGAACTTGAACTGTTCGATGAGGATTTCATCGTTCTGGATCTTCCTGCTCATCGCCTCGACTTGGGACTGCAACTGCAGCGCCTGTGCCGCCAAGGCACGGAGCTGTTTCGGGGTCATCTGGTCGAGGTTGGGCGAGAAAGTCATGCCGCCGATTGTGCCAGAGCAGGCCCGAAACGACGACAAGCAGACCGGTCAAATGGCCGGCGATTACAGCATGCTGATCACGCCACCCGTACCGACTCGCTGCCACGGCAAACCCAGTACCAACGCCTGGAGTTGTTCGCTGTCGAGTTCGACCTCGCAGCCGTGGCGAATTCCGGGCCAGTGAAACTTGCCTTGGTTCAGTCGCCGCGCCGCAAGCCAGACGCCCACGCCATCGTGCACCAGTACTTTCATCCAGTTAGCCCGACGATTGGCGAACAGATAAGCGCAGTGCGGCTTCGCCGCACCGAACACTGCGATCACCCGGGCTAATGCGGTTTCGGTGCCGGCGCGCATATCCATCGGCTCGGTGGCCAGCCAGATTGCATCGATGCGGATCATTGAGCGACAGCCCGGATAAATTGCGCGCAGCCCTCGGGATCTGAGGTTGGCCATTTCACTGTGATCACTTGGCCGGCCATGGGCAACTCGATGATCACTGACGCTTCGGCTGGCCGTTTAGGTACGGCTTTTAGCGGGACGAATGCCGGTAGTGAAGTCGCTGCGGGCTGGTCTCGATAGAGCGGCATCCATTTTCGGATGACGTTGGCATTGATGCCGTGGCTGATGGCGACACTTGAGACAGTCGCCCCAGGTTGCAGGCATTCCTGAACGACTTGGGCTTTGAACGGTTTCGGATAAGAGCTTCGTTGGCGCATGGAAATCCTGGCGATAAGGGCGATCGCGTCCGCTTAAAAATACGCGGACACCATCGCCCTTAAAGCTGGAGTTCGGAAGGTGAGTTCGCCGGACGCTTACCCTTCGAGAACGTGGCCACCACCTAGTTCGAGCTCGAAAGACGCTGTCACCCCTGCCTACTCCGAGGACATTTGGCGGTCGCTCGCACTGGACCTCTACGAACAACCACCGACGAGCGTCATTGAGCAATATTAAGGCCTTATAGCTATGCCTACACCCTACAGCACCAACCGATACGAAATTAGTACCTTTCTCGCCCATAAGACGCGCGATAATTTCTCAAAATGAATTCACAAAATCGCTTTCTCTCTGACTACGACGCGAGCCAGCAGGTCTAATTTTCAAGAATAACTCCGTATAAAATCAGCTGGACTAACAATAGTCCAATCTTCCATTACAGGAGCATCAGTAACACTGATGGCGACACGCCTTTTCTTCCAGGCCACCTCCACTTCAAAAGTAGTGACCCGGTCCTGGCTCACCAGCCCGTAGCCGACTTCCGGAGCCTCAAAACCTCTGTGCTTCGCATGCATTAAGGCTCCAAGTACAGAAAGGTCCGCGAGCTCGAGCACTAGCGTCCAATCACCTGTGAGGATGCATTGCTCACGACGCAGGCGTGTCAGCAACTGCATATCGGTTATAGATATGAACATATGATCATGTAACGGCTGCTTGCGATGGCAATCCGCACACAATGGTCGGAGATTGACACTACTGTTGTCCTGTTTCAGCCCATTGACATGGTGTACATGCAACAGATGCCGGTGTTCATCCAGACTCAAACCACAGCCATCGCACTTAAAACCACAGCGCCGCCGCACATTGGTCGACATCTCGGCCCAATCCTCAGTGTAATCATTGCCAATGGCGCGTTGCGTAATATTACGAGGCCGATAGGTGAAGCTAGTGCTGTAGGTTTCAAAGAAGCGCGCGATTTCAAAGCTTTGCCAAATATGTGAGCGCGTGGGGTCATGGCAATAATTCTGATAATTGAGTTTTTCTAGGCAGTTCTTGCAGACCATCAAGCGCGAGTCCAATTCTTCCGAAATTCCGCGACTACTCTTGCCGCTGATCGGAAAGATACCCGTCAGGTTATTGGTTACCACATACCTCTCGAATCGCCCTTTTGCACGCATGTCCGCTAGAGTCTTGCAGTCCGCCACATGGAACCTTTTTCCTTTATCGGGAGAAGCTTGCACCACATCAACCGGAGAAAACTGGTCAGGAATATAGAGCAGTACCTGTCGACCATCGACGCTCAGCAACCCATTGATGACATCCAGATCTTCAAGGCGAACTTCACGTCCTCCCAGCAGCTCAATATCGATGGGATCAAGCTGCGCCGCTGCGACCCAGTCGAACTCAACTGGGGCAGCGCTAAGCCGCTTCACTTGCTTCCACAGCTCGGAAAAATCAGCCCTGATTTCCATCGAGCCTCTCAATTATCTTACGAATCTGCAGTTCAGAATTGGTGATCACTCGAAAATTCACACGCCTCGACCGGGCGCTGCTCTCTTGCTGGGTATCGCTATCAACAATGCGCCGAGACGAGGAGTAGCCCACCGCAGCAAAGCTAGAACGTACCCACTCCCTATCAGAACCTGCCGTCAGCAGCGACAATACATGCTGCAGCACAGACCGCGTACGGTCCTGAGAAAGCGCCATGTTGGGGAAGTATGCCTGCTCACCGTGAAGGTTTCCCCAGTCGCTGCTGGTATGACCTTCGATACGAATCTCTTCAATGGCCGTGCGGTAACGAGACAACACCGTCACATAACGCGGAAAAAAGTCGGCCAGGATCATCTTGAACTGCGGGTTAAGATCGGGCGACCCGGAACGGAACAGTACCTCTGGATTATTGAAGGTGACTTCTAGGGTGTCACGCTCAATGGCTGCATTCCAACGAGACAGATCCGATGCGAACTCGCTGACCAGGTCGTTGTAGATCGCGACCTGAGTATCCTTGTAAGTAACTGCGATCTCCTTGATGTTGTTTCTCTCGACCTGCACGTAGTACATATAGGCCACGGCAATGAACAGGAACATCATCATCAATCCGGACATCAAGTCAGAAATGCCAATCCAGTGCTCGGCATCATCATTCTTCGAGCCACTGCTGCGAAAAAGGTTATCCAGACTCCCCATCAGGCACGTTCTCGTTGCGTGAACTCAGCATGATCATCGGCAATTCGTCGTGAGATGGTGGCCAGTGCCGAGCCCATTTCTTTAAAGACTTTCTCCAACTCGCGACCGATAGCCTGATCCATAGCGTTGAGTTGGATTTGCAGCGAGGCACTGGCTCGCTCAGTGGCTTCACGCACTTGCGCTTCTACGGCGCCCATGGTGCGATTGGCCGAGCCCTGAATCTGCGCCTCCGTGTGGCTTAGACTGCCTTCTACACTAGAACGCAAAGTATTCATGGTGGCCTCTACCGATCCGGTCAGCCCCTCCTGAATCTTGCCGGTTGCCTGGCGGAACGCTTCTGCCATGGAGCTAGCCGCTTTCTCGACTACTAGCCCCATCTGTTGCTCCAGCGTTTTGGAAGTGTCCAGCATACTGTCCATTGTGCCACGCACCGTTGAGCCGAATTCCTGAGCGGCATCCTGCATGTTCTCGGCGATCTGCTCAGATTTGCTACTCACAACATGGGCAGACTCCGTCAATGCGGCATTAGTGAGATCAACCGAACGGCCGAATTCCTGTGCGCCCTCATGCATGGTAGTCATAACGCTCTTCACGCCCTCAGCAAGCTGGCCGGAGAGAGTTTCCATGTGCTGTTGCAACTGCGGTACCGCGCTAATGGCCTGGTCGCGCATCGTGACAAATGTACCGAGATGCTCCTCAAGCACTCCAACCTGTCTTTGGTTGGCTTGCAATACTGGCTCCAATTGGCCGATGGCCATAGGAATGCTCTGGCAATGACCCTCAATGGTGCCGATAGACTGCTCCGAAGTGGATAGAGAACGACTAATGGCTTCATTGGCTGTTGCGGTCCGCTCCAGCTCGTTGATCGCAAGCTCGATGCGCGCCTCCAGCGATTCAACGTGCTGTTTGTAGAGCTCCTGCCACTCATTCATCTTAACGACTGACTCATTCAGCGCCTTGAAGTTATCGCCAAACTGCTCCACCAAGTGTTTGTTGAAATCCTGAATCACCTGACGAAGTGCTTCGATCACCGTCTCTGTGGCTGACTTGGCCAGCATCTCGCCAAACTGATTGAGCTGTACGAAAAGCTTGTCCTGAAACTCGCGATGGGTGCGATCTAGGGCGCTGCGAAAATCGCTAACGTCGCTACGCATCAGCTTAAGTTGGCCCGCCACCGAACCTTCCTCATTACCAGCAAGCGAATGGTTAAGTCCTTCCAGCAGCTTGACCTGCTGGATCAGCACGCCGTGGATATGCTCTGGAGTGATACTATCCGGCAGCTCAGAGCGGCTCCGAGCCGGAGCAAACCAATAGGCATCCAGTGCCTTGAGGACGATGGAAAGGGTCATACCAACAAGACTCGTGATGAAGGCCGTGCGCAGTCCATCCAGCAAACCCTCAATACTGCCCTTAATGTCATGGGCATCAAAGCCCAGCAAACCGATCACGATGCCGACAAAAGTCCCCAGAATGCCCAGTGAGACAAGCACTGCCGGTGCGTGCTCCAGAAACAGCCCTCGCCTGCCGCTCTTTCCTTGGCGCACTGCCATCGCAACAATGCCGAGCATTAGCCAGATAAAGATCTCAGTCACAGCGCTTGCCGAGGCAGAAGTCAGCACGCTCTCGAGAAAACTCCCAATCATTCAATTACTCCAATGTCGAACGCTGGATCTTTGCGGAACACCTTAACTACCCCTATCGGATCAAGTAACTTAAACCGTGGCAACACGCTGACAGCCATCTTCCTTCGCTGCAGCCAGCTAGGATGGACCACCTCACTCACTCGTAGCTCTCCCAACGCTGCTCACTGCCGGGTGGGCCATCCAATGCTAAAACGAGTGTCAAACAATCGAGGCAAATCCAGAAAGGGCATGAAGCAGCATTTAACGCGCCGGGGCTTTGGAGCATCATCCCTGGAACACCCCGAAGTGCCATCATTTTGCAATGCCAGTCACCTTATCCCCTGGGAGGGTATCGGTAAAGCCAAGCCCCCACCTTTTATCGCTAATTTCAGGTCGTAGGCACGCGCTCATCCGTAATGGGGTAACTATGCTCGGAGACTCGCATTAGAGAGGCGATAAACGGCATGCCCTCCATTCGCTACCACCAAGGGGCCACCACTTTCCACCATCGATATTTGTCTCAACGAGGGGTACGAACTTCGGTTGAGCCGCCCCTCAAACCGGCCTTAGAAAGAAGCCTCGAAGCGCCGCCGTTAGCAGCTCCCAAGAGACCCTAATCTTCAAAGTGTCGCCGCTCGATGGTGACGAGGGCTCTCTAACCTCATGCCCCTATTACACCAGCTACACCGTACTGTGCAGCCCTGCAGCAACCTAATCGCTCAGCCGAGCCTTAGGCCAACCTGCGCCCCTTTCCTTTTCCAGAAAAGAGACAAGCGCCCCCAATGCTGCTGCGACCCCAATTGGCAAGGCTTTGCGGCACCTCCCTTCGTGACAATGGGTGACAAACGCCGATGTCACCAGCAGTGGTGGTGATGGTGCCGCAGATGAGGAAATGCTCTGTACCTGGTCGAAAATCAGGCGTGCCCCGGTCATCCAATCGCAGCGTTCACCTGGCTAAGGATCTCGAAGCGCTGGTCTCGTCAGCCAGTTCAGCCGCCACCGCCAACAGTGCTAATGAGACCAACTCATGAGATGCCCTCGCTCCCGTTCGTGATTAACCGCCAGTCCCGCTTCAGTGGACATTCTCAAAGATCGCAGGGGCTTTGAATCTTGGCGGGATCAAGTGAGGGGAAGATCGGTAATTTTTGGAGAACGGCTATACAACTGCGCGAAGTTCAAGGACCGCCACATCCATTGTTGGAATAGCAGAGTACTCCCCTCCCCTACCCGGTCGGAGCTCGGCGCTCTATCGGTCCTGCCGTAGGGCGCATTGCCGGTGTGTTCAGGACGGTACAATAGGTAGACGCTCAGGGGTATCACCGCCGCGTTGGATCATTGCCAGTGAAGAGGTGAAGATCGCGCTGCAGTTAGCTCGTCATGCGTCGTCGACCCGTAGCCGCAACTTGCTGGCCCGTGATGAAAGCTATGCCGTATTCCCGCAACAGATCGTACTTCCCGCCCGCGAAACACTGCACGAACTCGGGTTGAAAAAGTTCTGTGAACCACCAGAGTTTACGTTCGCAAGCGTTATCAGCAAATCACGGGCCACGCCGCACCAGTCTATGGTGCCCCCTTTTCGCAGACCGCGACCTCGATCAATATGCGCGCCGACAGATCAACCTTGGGCTTGGGCATAATCGGATCGATGTAGCTTCGGCGTACATTGGGGGCAGAGCATGAGTAAGATCTTCGATGTGACGCTGCCCCTGAGCCAGATGAAGCACGTGCGTTGACTTCCCACCCGTTACTTAAAGACTATTCCGAGAGACCCGGCATCAACTATTGGCTTTCCGCCCGATTGTTGCGGGGGCGATCAGGGAATGGCCGAGAAATTCTGATCTGGCAGCCCGAGATGATATGGCATCCCCTTCAGAGTAGACCGAGAGAACATAGATAGCTTCTTACCTCTCCCATACCTCTGCTGGCCACACCTATCAAATAATCACGGGAATGTCGGTGGAGTGGTAACGGGCCTGATTGACGCACCCATTTCGCGACATCCTCTGCGGGCAATCTGCGGGCTGCCAGGATCATGGCCATCAGGTCATCTCTGGCATTCGCATCCCGAATTACTGAAGTCAGATCCGCTCCTTTGGCATGGTACGCGGTGCCGTCCGCCATCCCAGCAGCGTGGAACGAGGCGCGTCGGATGATGCACGGCACGCACTTACCACACTGCTGGTGTGTCCGCTTCCACTTACCACACGATACCGTTTCCGATGCCAGGATTCTCAAGTTCTCTTGATCTAAGCACCCTGAAAGCATCTCTCCCTTAGTTTGAAGCGCGTACGGATTCTCGACTCGTACAGGCAGGCCGACCGTATCCAGGATTTGCTGGAATAGACCCAAAAAATGTGGGTGAGTCGTCCTGGTACTCAACGCGCCAATGCGGCGAGCAGTCATTGGAGGATTCAGCGCAATGAGCCCGTTCTCGGGAACGAAGAGTTCTACTGGTGTGCCAGTGACTCGTAGCTGCGCCAGTGTGGCCCCAACCAATGCACCATATGCGAGGAAATTGAAGCTTCGAGTCCGCATCTGCACATCGGTTTTTCTCCCAGTCAAGGACACCGGATTTGCCACCGCCGCGAATCTTGAGACCTCCACCGGAAGATGATCCCGAACCATGATTTGCTTTTCCGAGTCACCTCGATATGCATGACTTATCAGCAATGGGCGCCTGCCCCCTGCTAATAAATTCAACGCTCCAATGCCGCTATCCATACCACCCGAGAACAAACTGACGCAATCGTGGCCAGCCATGACGGTGATGCGCCCACGGTTCTGAGACGTGAGCTGCCTGGGTCCGTCAGGCAATAGGATGATCTCCCAAAGATCGCCGCTTAAGAAATGCAGAGCCTTCTGTAAAAGCGGTATCGCGGTTTTCCAAAGTTGCGGATCAGCGATAGGGATGAATAAACGAAGGTTCCGTGCCCAACCATCATCAGCCTCTGCTTTATCGACAAAGGTATCTGCGGCTGTTACAGCCATGGCTATGGTCAACAGGTCGAATCCGGTTCTACTGACCGGAGCACCCAAACGCCTCACCGCAGCGCGAACCGGCCCCCCGATAGAGCAAGTGCCCCGCGCCGGTGGGCGACTGCCGTACATCAATACGGGAATTCCATTAGCCGTTAGCGAGCGAAGCTGATCCGCTTCGTGATGGAAAAAGAGGTCTGTCACTCTTGGTACGCCTCCCATTCTCTCCACACTTCGCGGATGGCGGCCATCTGGATTTTTTCAATTTGAGTGCTGGAGAGGGCTTTCAGACTGCCTCCAAACAAGGGACGCATGTGCTTGTCAGTCACCGACTCAACGAGGGAGTACAGCTCCTTTTCGGCCTGCTCGACTTGGCCAGGTGATTCAGCTTTTGCGAACGCATCGTTCGAATCGAGCACCACTTGCCCAAACACGCATTTGGTGACGTACACCAGCATCATCTGTACAAGCATCTCGTCAGTGATGCTCGCGAAATCAAACTCTTGGTAACCCTCTAGGCATTGAGAGAGCGCCTCGTTCATCGCAACCCGAACGCGATCAGAATCGCCGTCCTCGGTGGCAAGCACCTGCACGAGCATGTCGATAGCAATGTCCGTGTCCTGGCCGTTCAACGCAGCGAGATCCAGCCCCGGCGGGGATTGCCCTTCCCTCAGTGTGGCCATCGCACCAAATAAGGCTCCACCAGCTCCGGCCATGGAGCCAAACCGGGCAGGACCAATGGCACTGCCGCCGGTTGCACCGCCTGCATAGCTGCTTATCGCAGACCGAAGGTAATCACCGTCGCCTGTTGAGACGAATCTCCCCAGATTTGTACGGAAGTCTTTAAATCGCTGCGGAGGAGCTTCCGGTGCCTGCTGCCCCTCGGTGTCCACCCATCCTGGCACAAACGGAGAATTGCCCCCAGGCCCTTTGCTTGACGTAGAGGTTCCCATTATTTCTTCTCCCGCTCCTTGTACCAGCTCGCGCCCTTGAGCTTGCTGCTGAGCCAAGGCCGAATTTTGTCCGGCATAACGGTGTGAATGAAGTCCGACAGCAGTGCACCGGCTTCTGGCGATTTTTCGGCAAGCAGCTGCGCACCGTCGAAGCCAATAGGCTTGCTTGTCCACTCAGAATGCGACCGCATCGATTCAATTAACTGGGTCATGACGGCCGCGTGCTCACCACCGGATATGGTTTGTAGAGCAGCTTTTGCAGAAGGTGACGAAGTGTTGGACGTCCGTTTGAGCACAGCAAGCGCTTCAGCCGCATCAGCAGAAAGACCTGCGCGCAATACCCGTAAGGGAGTGGTTTCCCTACTCAGATAAACGACCGGACGAAGGTCTACAGTCGAAAGCTGCGGTTCGAGCCTGATCCAGTCTCGCACGAAGTCTACTTTGGTCCATAAATCCGGACAAGCCTGCGCAAATTTCTCGGGGTCTTCTAGTAGTACCTCCAGTTCGGCCAACACTTCAGGTTTACCGCCGGCAGCACCATTTATCATAGAGTAAAGATGGGCGACCGCTTTCTCCTCCATGCAACGCTCAAAAAGAGCTACCTTGGCGATTAGGGCCTCGTTTACAGGCATTTCACGCAGTGCTGCTACCCGTACCCTCATTCGGACGACGTTGAGCATACGCTTCACAATTCTGGGGTTACCCAACACGGAGCTGGAGCTTGCGAGCATTGGTGCAATTCGATCAGCAATCGGCAAAGCTTCGGCAACTTCCACTGGCACACTAGAGCCCAGCAGCTCCAAGGCCCTCTCTGTGCTGATGGGCTCGTCTCTCCATGCCTTGCGCAAGTTATCTTCAAGTCCGACTCTCAAGGCCTCGATGCGCTCGCCAGGTACCTTGTTACCGGCCGAGGCAAAAAGCATGAATAGGTAAGCCCGAACCTCCTGAACGCCCAACCTTGGCACACGAACAGGAACTTGAATAAGCTTGTCCAAGTAATCAGTGACATGACGATCACCAGGATCTTTGAAGTGTTCACTGACCGAATGGCGAACCATTTCCTCATCTGCCGCCACGACAAAAGCCGTATGGTTCATGAAGAGGAATAGACGCAGAGCCTCCAAGGTATGGATCGTCTGCTTGGGCAAACAGCGATCTAAGTTGTCGACAAAAACGACCAACGTTTTGTCGAGACCGATGAGGACATCTGAAAACTCCTTCCGGAACGCCTCAATCTGTTTGGGGGGAGTTTGCTGCTTTTCTGGGCCAAGCAGCCCAGTAAAGCTGTCCTTCGCCTTACCTCCTTCATCTTTGAGAATTCCTAACGAGTCATTATCCGCTTCACCGGAAAAGAGCTTCCCCAGAGCTTCCACCCCTTTCGCCCCAAAACCGAAAGCAGGCATACCAAAAGCAAGCGCTCCGCCTTCGACCATGAGACCAAGCATTCGCATCTTGTTAGCCCGCGCAAAAAGCTTCTTCGCCTCAGGTAGAAAGCTGGTTTCTTCGGCAGCGTCGATAAGGGTGGAGGCGATGACCTCCATCAGCGCGGCGCGGGAGTCGTCGAAGCCCTGATACAACCAGGCGTCAAAACGAACGACGACGAATTCAGATGCTCCCTGAGGGGGCTTCAGTCCATGCTCGATCAGGTTGAGCAGCGTGGACTTCCCAGTACCCCAGGAACCGAACACGCCTACTGTAACCGGACGCATGGACGGATCACGGATGACGTCCACAACCAGATCCGCCACTTCTGAGTAATTCAGAAAATCGTTTTTTGTATCGACATCAGCCCACATCTGAGCCTCCTTGCTTGCGGACCATCCCTCGCTTACGAGCTGGACTTTCTGCCACAGACACGCAGCATCGCCTTCATATCCCTATCATTCGCTAAAAAGCGATTCAGTGCCACTATTTCGACATCTAGTGAATAACGCCCCTTCCTATCAGTCAGTCGGGCCGTAACGTCCCGTAAGCGTCCGGTTAAGTCACCTTGACGCAAGGGCTGGGAGGTAGCTCCGAGAGCGTAAGCATTGGCCAGACCTTCAACCAGTTTTTGGACGTGACGCGGTCTTGATAGATAGCATTTTTATCCGTAGCGAACCTTCCTGCTGGCCGGATTATCAAGTCGAAAAGATCATCAAAGCCCAACGGTGCAGCGATTTCATATGTGCCGTCCTCCCGCAGTCTTATCGCTAGCGCTGTGGCAGTTTCTGGCCAGTAACGCATTGCATCGGTCGCCGACTGATAGGGCTCGTCGCCGTTCTGAATATGCATTCTCGCTTGGTTTTTCACAGACCACAGTACGTTCGGGTCTAGGTCTCTGAGGACTGCCTCCAGCGCTTCATCTTGCTCGGGTGTGCAACGTGTTGCATCAAACCAGATGATATCAACGTCTGTTGTGACCGTTGTTGAGCTGCGACCGTGCAGATGATCCCAAACCGCGTTCCGGACGAAACCTGCTCCTATCCAGCAGTCGGGCAAGTTCAAGGAACGCACTATTTCGAGCATTCTTCGCCGAATGTGGTCATCCGAAATAATGGCTTGGATTGTCGAGCTATTGTCCACTTGGAAGATCACCCCGTTGAAGCTAAGCCTGTACCCACTGATGCGGCAGCAATTGCCCAATCTCACTGGCCCGCTGTGTCGGCAGCCGCGTCAGCACATCTTTGAGATAGGCATACGGATCATGCCCATTCATGCGTGCCGATTGGATCAAACTCATGATGGCCGCCGCCCGCTTACCGCTGCGCAGCGACCCGGCAAACAACCAGTTCGAGCGTCCGAGCGCCCATGGCCGTATCTGGTTTTCGACTTGATTGTTGTCGATAGGCACAGCTCCATCGTCCAGGTAGCGCGTCAGCGCTACCCAGCGTTTCAGGCTGTAGTCGAGGGCTTTGGCCGCGGCTGATCCGTTGGGCACTAGGTCGCGCTGGGCCAACATCCACTCATGCAGTGTTTTGCTGATCGGTACCGCTAACTCCTGACGTATTCGCCACCGATCTTCATCGGTCATGTCCCGCGCTTTGCGTTCGATCTCATATAAACCGCCAATCGAGTGCAGCGCCTGTTCGACCAACTGGCTTTTGTTCGCGACATGCAGATCGAAAAACTTGTGACGGGCGTGGGCCATGCAGCCGATTTCTGTAATGCCTTGCTCAAAACCAGCTTTGTAGCCAGCGAAGTCGTCGCAGACCAACTTGCCATTCCACTTGCCCAAGAAGTTACGCGCGTGTTCGCCGGCACGGCTTGGGCTGAAGTCATACACAACTGCTTTCAGTGCCGAGAACGGCGTGCTGCTGTAGGCCCAGACGTAGGCCCGGTGAGTTTTCTTCTCGCCCGGCGCAAGCATCTGCACGGGCGTTTCATCAGCATGAATCACGCCCTGCTTCAGCACAGCTTCACGCAGAGCGTCGACCAGCGGCTGGAGCCGCACGCCGGTTTGTCCTACCCACTGGGCCAAGGTCGAGCGAGCAATTTCCAATCCGGCGCGGCCAAAGATCTTCTCCTGCCGGTACAGCGGCAAGTGATCGGCAAATTTGGCCACCATGACGTGGGCCAGCAAGCCTGCGGTCGGGATACCTTTGTCGATAATCTGCTCCGGCACCGGCGCCTGGATCAGTGTTTCGCACTGACGGCAGGCCCATTTGCCACACACATGTTGTTCGACCGTGAACACGCCTGGCGTGTAATCCAGCTTTTCGCTGACGTCTTCACCGATGCGCTGAAGCTGGCAGCCACAAGCGCACTGGGTGTTTTCTGGTTTGTGACGAATCACAGTGCGTGGAAACTGCGGCGGCAATGAGGTACGTTTCGGCGATTGCCGTGGCTCGGCCTGTGACGAAGCGGGAAGAAGCTGTTTCAGCTCGGCCTCGATAGCTTCAAGGTCTGTATCGAGCAGGTCATCCAGCAAGCTGCCTTGCGCCGGGCTGATTTGCTCGCTGCGCTTGGCAAACTTGTGGCGTTTGAGCAGGGCGATTTCGAACTTGAACTGTTCGATGAGGATTTCGTCGTTCTGGATCTTCCGGCTCATCGCCTCGACTTGGGACTGCAACTGCAACGCCTGTGCCGCCAAGGCACGAAGCTGTTCCGGAGTCATCTGGTCGAGGTTGGGCGAAAAAGTCATGCCGCCGATTGTGCCAGAGCAGGCACGAAACGACGACAAGCAGACCGGCCAAATGGCCGGTGGTTAGAGCACCCTGATCACACCGCCAGAGCCGACCCGCTGCCACGGCAGGCCCAATACCAACGCCTGAAGTTGTTCGCTTTCGAGTTCGACTTCACAGCCATGGCGAATGCCGGGCCAGTGAAACTTGCCTTGATTCAGGCGCCGCGCTGCAAGCCAGACGCCCACGCCGTCATGCACCAGCACTTTCATTCGATTAGCCCGGCGATTGGCGAACAGATAAGCGCAGTGCGGCTTCGCCGCACCGAACACCGTGATCACTCGGGCCAATTCCGTTTCGGTGCCGGCGCGCATGTCCATCGGCTCGGTGGCCAGCCAGATCGCATCGATGCGGATCATTGAGCGACAGCCCGAATGAATTGTGCGCAGACCTCAGGATCCGAGGCTGGCCATTTCACCGTTATCAATTGCCCGGCCACGGGCACCTCAATGATCACTGACGCTTCGGCTGGCCGTTTTAGGTGCGGCCTTTAACGGAACAAATGCCGGTAGCGAGGTTGCTGCGGATTGGTCTCGATAGAGCGGCATCCATTTGCGGATGACGTTGGCATTGATGCCGTGGCTGATGGCGACACTGGACACCGTTGCGCCAGGTTGCAGGGATTCCCGAACGACTTGGGCTTTAAATGGTTTCGGATAAGAGCTTCGTTGGCGCATGGAAATCCTGGCGATAAGGGCGATCGCGTCCGCTTAAAAATACGCGGACACCATCGCCCTTAAAGCTGGAGTTCGGAAGGTGAGTTCGCCGGACGCTTACGTAACGTCGTAGGCAAAAGCTCAGGAAGAGAAAACGTAAAGCAGAACGAGCGGCAGCATGAAAGCCGGGATCTGTAGATATCGTGCATACCATACTGACATCGGCAGTAGCGCCACTTGCAGTAAGCAGAACAATTTAGCGGACGCCCAGAGGAGTTTCGGGATCAGACTAGATCGATGTCGCGTGCAAGCGCGAGACAACGACCTAGTCATCGTTTACCTCATCAGTGTCTTTAGCTGACCAGGCGAGCCGAGTGGGGATCGTAAACCACATCGGTAATCGACCCATCCCGAATGCGCTCAACCGCTTCATCGATCACATGCAGCGGCACCAGGAACCACTCCCTAGGTTTGACTGGATGGCCGAAGCGGTCTTCGATGGTCAAGTCCAGCTGCGCTGCGCCGAACAGGCGATGGAAGATGTTTTCCAGCCGGGTGCGGTTCAGGTTGTGAAGTCTGTAAGTTGCGACCACTTCCACATCGGCCAGCAGGTAGGTGGCATCTTTCGCCGCGGCCGCGATGCGAGTTTCCACTCGGCCGCCGGTTACGCCGATCTTGTGGATCAGCTCGCGGTGCTCGGCTACGTAGGGATGGTTGGACAGGCTGCGTAACACATAAATGGTGCCAGTCTCGATGTCATCCGGTTCGGTTATGTCGCTGAACAGTGGGCCGGAATCCACCTTGATGATCCGAGACCCTGCATGCCCGTCACTGTCTTTGTAGAGCGCCCGCTGCAAGGATCGTAATAGCAGATCGCTTTCTGTCTCATTGGAGTAGATGACGCGCAAACGCCCATTCGTCTCCGCATTCGGCGTCTTGTAGGTGTCTCCCACCTCGGCGACATAGGCAATGAGTCCGCTCAGAATGAAGAAGTCCCCGACTTCGATGCTGGCGTTCTTGCCAAAGGGCTTGGTTACCCATAGTTTTTGTTTGAGGCCTGCTTGCACCTCATCAAACAGTGGCTTAAATCTCTCGAAGTCTTTACATGGGTTCCGGGCGGCAATTTCTTCTGCCGCCTTTATTGCCGCACTGGAACGCACATGCCGCAGCACGGTGATGTCGTCCTGGTCGACGGACTCACTGCCGATGCCCAGCTCGGCGAGCAAGGCGTCCTCATCCAGGTCATCCACATTTACCATGGCTACCGCAGCACCTGACAGTAAGTCGTGACTCTCCAAGCCTGCCAGTAGGGCTTGTATTTCCGGTAACTTGCGAAGCTGATCCAGGCGCACGGCGTACAAACGCTCGAAGATATCGCCGTCTTCGCCATGTAGTGGGGCGCGGCCATGGGTCTGATAGAAGCGCTGAATGTCCTCGAAGCCAGCGATGATGCGTTCTTCGCGAGGGGTTCGAGTGGCTGTTTTAAGCGAGGGTACTTCTACCCCTAGCGCATTTAGCAGGTCATCATCATTCATTTCAGCCATTGGCGGATTCTCCCTGCGCCGCTTTAGCTTGGGCGCGGTAACGTGCGAACGCAACCACGCCTTCAGCCATTCGTTTCTCCCAGGCATCGGCGGAGTTGATGTCTGGCAGCCGGCCGCGCTCGCTTTTGAACTGCAGGGCGCGCATTGCCAGGTCTCGTGCTTCGTTTTCAGGAATGCTCACCTTCTTGGCTGCAATACTGGCCTGCACCTGGCGCAGGGACTTTTCATCCATCGCCTTCGCCAGCACCGCATAGGCGGCATCAAAGGGGTTAATGCGGTCGATCAGATCAATGTCTAGCTCGCGCACGTTAACGAATTTGCGCACGCCTTCCAGCAGGGCCGTACTGCCTTGTGAGCTGTCACTTTCGCTGGCATCGGCCTGAGCCAACATCAATTTGGCCTGTTGGGTAATGTTCATGGCTGCGATGGCATGCTGACGGATTGCTTCCTGGTCGACGTCGCTCAAGTCGGGGTAACGCTCGCGCACGATCTTGCCCATGCGCATTTGGGTCAGCTCTTCGGGTAGGGTGTTTTCCTTGTCGAATAGGCCGCGTTCCAGCACGGTTTTGTCCTGCAGGAAGCTGGTTACCACTTCGTTCAAATCTTCTTTGCAGATGCGCGAGGCTTCTGTGCTTTGCGGCGTGGTCAGACCGTTGATTTCGACATGGTACTGGCCTGTGGCTTCATTCACGCCCAGATTGGTGCCACCTGATTGATAGCCCTCGCCACCGTTGTAAATGAAACCGTCTTTCGGCCCGGTATCTTTCGGACTGAACTCATAGCGCGGGGCGAGCACCTGTTCCATCAGCAGACTGGCGGAAATGGCCTTAAGCATATCGTTCACTGCCTCGGCTACAGCCACTTGGTCGGCCATAGGCTCAGCGATCAGGTTGGTGAAGCGCGAGCGCTCCTTGCCCTCGGCATCACGCGTTGCGCGGCCAATGATTTGTACAATTTCGGTCAGGCTCGAACGGTAGCCGATGGTCAGCGCATGCTCGCACCAGATCCAGTCGAAGCCTTCCTTCGCCATGCCCAGTGCGATGATCACATCCACGTTGTCGCGGTTGTTCTTCTGCGCAGGGTCTTTCAGTGCACTGAGCACTTTGGAGCGCCTGGACGTGTCGCTGTCATCCACCAGGTCTGCCACTTTCAGCGTGCGACCGTCCTTGGCTTTGATGAGGTGGAAGCCGGTGGCCGGGTCGACACCCTGCCAATCGCCCAGCGCACTCATGATTTCGTTGACCTCGCGCTCCTTGTCTTTGAGGCTTTCGCGGGCATTCACATTGGGGATATGGATGATGGTTTTCAGTGCTGGGTCCAGCACCTTGGCGACGGCATCCACATACTTGCCGGTATAGAAGAAGTACCCGATGTCCAGCGACTTGAGCCAGCGGTAGCCGTTGAGCTGCTCGTAGTAGGTGTAAGTCACCGTCTCAAACTTGGCTTCTTCCGCCGGGGCCAGCACGGCCTCGCTGTCGCCACGGAAATAAGAGCCGGTCATGGCCACCAAATGCACCTTATCGCGGCCGATAAACGCACTCAGTTGGCCGCCCAACTTGTTGTCCGGGTTGGCGGAAACGTGGTGGAATTCGTCGATGGCGATTAGGCGGTTGTCGAAAGCTTCGATACCTAGCTCTTCTACGGCGAAACGGAAGGTGGCATGGGTGCATACCAGTGTCTTGTCGGTGCTTTTCAGGAAAGCGCGTACGGCTTCCACCTTAGATTTGGCCACGCGCGGCTCATCGATGCCAGGAGCATTACATAGGTTCCACTGCGGAGCCACTTGCCAGTCCCAGTAAAAACCAAACTTGCTCAGCGGCTCATCGGCGAAGCTGCCGCCAATGGAGCGCTCCGGCACCACGACAATTACCTGTTGCAAGCCCTGGTTATGCAGCTTGTCCAGCGCGATAAACATCAGGGCGCGGGACTTACCTGATGCAGGGGGCGACTTGATCAGCAGGTACTGTTCGCCGCGCTTGGTATAGGCGCGCTCCTGCATGGTACGCATGCCCAGCTCATTGGCTTTGCTGGAAGCCCCGGTGTGCGCCGTGGTGATGGATACCGATGGCACCGTGTAAGTGTTGGTTGGGTTGTGGTTCTGTTCGGTCATTGCGAGTCGTCGTCCATGGATGCGTCATCACTTGCCAGCTCGCGCTCGATCTGTTCGATGCTGGGCAGGCTGGTTTGCAGCTCTGCCGGCAGGGACTCCACCAATTGGTATTCGGCCACACCGATGGGGCGGGCGTTATCACGCAGGGCGTATTCGGCCACTACCTTGTTCTTACTCTTGCACAGCAGCAGGCCGATGGTGGGACCGTCCTGTGGGTGCTTGAGCTGGGCATCCACTGCGGTGAGGTAAAAACTTAACTGGCCCAGGTGCTCGGGCTTGAACTTGCCGGCCTTGAGTTCGATCACCACATAGCAGCGCAGCTTGAGGTGATAGAACAGTAGGTCGATGAAGAACTCGTCACCGCCCACATCCAGCAACACTTGCTGGCCAACGAAGGCAAAACCTGCGCCCAGTTCCAGCAGGAACTCGGTGACATGCTTGACCAGAGCGTTTTCGATCTCACGCTCCTGCGCATCAAAGGTCAGGCCGAGGAAGTCGAAGCGGTAAGGATCCTTCAGCGACTCGCGGGCCAGGTCGGACTGCGGTTTGGGCAGGTGGTTCTCGAAGTTACTGACTGCCTTGCCACTGCGCTCCAGCAGACGAGTCTCGATCTGCATTACCAGAATGTTGCGCGACCAGTTGTGCTCGATGGCCTTGGCGGCATACCAGCGGCGGGTTTCGGGGCCAGGCAGTTTGTCTAGCAGCACCAGATTGTGACCCCAAGGCAATTGTGCAGCAGCCTGCTGCACAAATTCCGCATCCGGCCACGCCTCGGCAAAGGCGCGCATGTACTTGAGGTTGCGTGGCGAAAACCCTTTCATATCGGGAAAGGCTGCGTGCAAATCCTGCGCCAAGCGCTCGATTACCTTGGCACCCCAGCCCTGTTGTGCTTGACGGGTCAAAATATCGTGACCGATCTGCCAGTAGAGCAGCACCAGTTCGCGGTTCACCGCCAGCGTGGCGCGCTGCTGAGCATTATGGATGCGGCCTTTAAGGTCGGCCAGCCAGTCGCCGTAGCCTTCGGGTGGCATGCTCAGGCTAACAGGGGTGTCGCTCATGCCTTTATCCCTCGTGGCTTTTTCGGCGCGGCCTTCGCTGCGTTTTCCGCCATCTTGGTGTAGAGGTCAAACAGCTTTTCCAGCCGCTCGGTGTCGTTCTTGAAGCGACGACCAATATAGATGCGCTCCAGCACTTCATCGTTGCGCTCGTGGGCACGGCGTAGGTTGTCCGGCATGCTGTCGGGGTTGTACAGATCGGCAATGGTGGCGGGGAAGTGCGCCTCTCGGGCCAACAGGATGTTTTCAGCGCAGGCGGTTAAGTCGGCCTTGTTTTGCTCTGTGAGCGGGGGGATCGGGAAGGTATTCCAACCGAGGGTGTTGGAGTAGCGAAAGTCTGTTTTCATTTTGCCACAAACAGTACCGATCCAAACCAGGTGCAAACGGGAAGCGATAAGGGCCATATTCCAAATAGGAGCATCGTAAAGAGCAAAGGCTAAGTCTGTGACGATTGACCCTCTGGGAAGTAATCCAACGGGAAGATATTCACGGGACTCCGACGAAACCTTCGGAACAATCGTTACGACTTCATTGCCTACTTGTTTAACCTCTTCAAACTTGTGAGGCCATGCGGCACCTTTCTTAGTAGCAGCCTTTGGGCTTTTTGATCGAAAAGCAGCAACCGCATTTAGTTTGCAACTGATGTCACGATTAGACTTAGCTTCTTGCTCTTGGCTGTCAGAAATCCACAAGCAGAAACGAACTTCACCTCGAATATACTCACTTGCACCATATACGCGCTTAAGAAATTTAACCACATCCACATTACCTTCTACTAGCCTTTGCTTTTCCTCCTCTGCGAAAAGCAAATTCCCACCTTCGACCGGCTTACCACCGGCATCCATCTGGCTTCTTTCATCGGCGGGGTACGTTTGTTTTTCGACTATGATGTCTGCGCCGGATACCAAATAAGCATTGATTCTATCGACTTCTTTAACCGCCACCTCTCCATTGCTATTGGTCGAATATATCCGCCGACTCCTCTCAGGGTCGTTTGAAATACAGACAATCACAACGGTCACACCTGCATTGTGACTTGCAAGATTTTCCCACTTAAATGAGGTGTATGAAAATACGATCTGGTAGTTTTTTGCAAAAATTAACGGCCAGAGAATCGGTACTTGCTGACCCTGACAAATGGAGTTGGTAGATACAAAAGCAGCTTTTGCCTTGGTTTTGACACCATAGTCGGCAGCTTTCATAAACCAGCCCGCCACATAGTCTAGCGATTTCCAGTTTTTTGTGCGGGAGGCAAAGATGGCTTCCAAATCTGCCTTCTGCTCATCAGTCTGCCAAGTTGAACCAAGATAAGGCGGATTACCACATATGTAGGTCTCGCCACCTTCGTTCTCGAAATCGATTTCCGCCTGATTTAGTGGCGTGCCAAATAAGTCATCCGCAATTATCTTGACCGCCGTACCTGTAGGCCGACATACACTCAACCAATCCATTCGCAGCGCGTTGCCACAAACAATCCAGTTCTGCGCATTCAGCGGTAAAAACTCCGCCAGAGCATCCTGCTGGCCGCGATAAAGCACATCACATTGGAACTCGGCGATGATCAGCGCCAAGCGGGCAATCTCTGCCGGAAAGTCGCGCAACTCAATACCCCGAAAGTTGGTCAACGGAATTTCAGACCTGTTGTTGGCCTCCCCTCGGCGGCGATTGATCTCTGCCTCGATCTCGCGCATCTGCTTATAGGCGATGACTAAGAAGTTCCCGGAGCCGCAGGCTGGGTCAAATACGCGGATACGCGCCATACGTTTGCGGAGGTTGAGCAGCTTGACTTTGTTGTCTCCTGCCACATCGAGCTGAGCACGCAAGTCATCAAGGAACAGCGGATTCAGCACCTTGAGGATGTTGGGTACGCTGGTGTAGTGCATGCCCAGTGAGCCGCGCTCCTCATCGTCGGCTACGGCTTGGATCATGCTGCCGAATATGTCTGGGTTGATTTTTTTCCAGTTCAGTTTGCCGGCGTGAAACAAGTAAGTGCGTGCCATGCGTGTGAAACGCGGTGCCTCGGTACTGCCTGAAAACAGGCCGCCATTCACGTAGGGGAAGCTGTTGGCCCAGTTGGGCAAGCGAGGCTGAACAGTGGCTCGCTCGGCCAGCTTGATATTCATAGCGCGGAAAATTTCAGACAGCACCTGATGGGTATTGGAGCCATCGCGCTCGCTGTACTGCTCAACCGTTTTGGTAAACAGGCCATCGCCGTTAAAAATGTCGGTATCTTCAGCAAAAAAGCAGAACACCAGCCGCGCCATAAAATGGTTCATGTCGGCACGGCGTTCGTCTTTAGCCCAGTAAGGGTTCTCGTTCAGCAACTCGACGTATAGCTTATTCAGGCGGCTGGTAGCGCGCACGTCGATGGGGTTGTCCTTGATCTCCTTAATGGTGGAGATACCGGCCAAGGGCAACAGGAAGCCGAAATGGTTGGGAAAGTCCGGGTAGTCGCAGGCGATGGTTTCACCCGTAATGAGCTCTTCGGACTCCAGCGTTTGCCCGTCTGTGGCAAGGATGAACTTTGCTTTGCCCTTTGTGGTAGCCGGGCTGGCGCGCAATGCCTTGAGCGTTTCGCCCACGCTACCAGATTCGCATGCGGCGATATGAATGTTGTTGCGCAGTAGCACGCCGCCAGGCACGTCGGAAGCGTTGTTGTTGCCGGCACGCAAGCGTTTGAGGGCTGTTTCCTTATTGCCAAAAGCGGCCAGGAAGACAAACGGAAATTCCACCGCGTCAAAGGGCTCAAGGGCCAGGTCCGAAATAGCGGACTCAATTTCTACTGCATTCATGATTTACCACTGTCCAGATCGCGTATGAACGAGTACGGCGAATTAAGCCGTTGATTTTGCGGATGATGACTAGGCCACTTGAGTGCTTCAACCTTCGTGCCGGCCACGGCCTGACACATGATAACCCGATAGCCTCGAACAAGATCGTATCGCGTATGGTGACAGCGGAACTACTAGGTTTGTCGGTGCGGGTAGAATTGCCGCCATGATTGGCTGGAGGCCCGCATGACAAAGCGTTACGAACTCTCCGACGCATCGTGGGGATTGATCAAAGATCTTGCTTCTCCAGAACAGAAATGGGTCGCCCACACAGTGATGATCGTCTGGTACTGCATGGAATCCTGTGGACTCTGTGCTCGGGCGCTGCATGGCGTGACCTGCCGGAACGCTTTGGGCCTTGGTCAACGGTGTATCAGCGTTTTTCGTGACTGGCGCGACGACGGCACGTTCAGCCAAATGCTTGATCGCTTACACATTCGGCTGAACCAGGAAGGGCTGATCGATCTGGACACCTGGATGATCGATTCCACGGCGGTACGTGCAACCCGAGCCTCTTCAGGCGCCGGTAAAAAGGGCGGCCTGAAGAACCGCTAGACCATGCCCTAGGTCGCAGTCGAGGCCGCCTGACAACCAAGATTCACATGGTCTGCGACGCCAATGGCGTTCCCTTACGCTTCATCCTGTCACCCGGACAAGCCAGCGATATCACCCACGCCCAGCCGTTACTGGATCAGGTACGAATTCCCGGCAAGCCGGGGCGACCACGCAAACGCAGTCTTAGGTTACTGGCAGACAAAGGCTATGACGCAGAACACCTGCGCCACTACTGTGATCGTTACCGAATGCAGCCGGTGATTCCGCTACGCGCCATGCCAGGCAACCCCCGGCCAGGCTTGCCCCGACTCTTTGATCGTCCTAAGTATCGGCAGCGGAACATCATTGAGCGGATATTTGGCTGGCAAAAAAGAGAACCGCAGAATAGCGACTCGCTACGACAAGCTGGCCAGGAGCTTTGCAGCCATGATCACGCTGGCCTGTAGCCTACGTCGTATGCTGTAATACTTTTCGTACAAAACCTAGAGCGGCGATGACCGCATTGCAGCTGGACCACAGCAGTGACAGAAGAAAAACTTAACCCATTTCTGAGATTTAGTGGGGGTAGCACGTTTTAGCTAAGCGCAGAGGGCAGTTCACTGCCAATCAGGGTAACGAAGCGTGCTGGGCAGATTGAATGGGGGGCCAAGTGGAGCGCAGTATTCCAATTGGTATTCCAACCAAAAATAAAAATCGATATTAATCTTATGAATCAACATACTAAGCGGATTCAAATTACCCCGGCACGTGATGGATTCCAAAAGTAAAAGCACACATCCAGGCCAGTTAAGCATTCCATCCTAGAGACACGCGCGCAACTAACACCCTAGACCCGCCAGGCTCTTGATGGGCGTCAGATTGATCAGCTAGTAGGGATTTCAGAGATTTAGCCCTCTCGGGCTTTCTTATCTCATCCACAAGTGCAGAAACTCGAGTTATTCCTAAAACCTCAAACCCCAGAAACAACAAAACCACCCGAAGGTGGCTTAGTCGTTCAAATAATGGTCGGGACGGAGTGATTCGAACACTCGACCCCTTGCACCCCATGCAAGTGCGCTACCGGGCTGCGCTACGCCCCGACTGGGCTTTGAAGCATGTTCTCAATCTTGCCGAGAACGTTGAAGAATTTACCCTAACCTTTTGATTAATGAAAGCTTTTTTTCAAAAAACTTTCCACTCGTCGGATCAGCTCACTTCTTCAACACCACCAGCACATCCTCCAACTCGACAATCATCTGCCGAATCATCTGCTTGTACTGGCTTGACTCATCCTTCACCTCATCACTGGAGAGCCGCAACCGCGCCCCGCCAATGGTGAACCCCTGGTCATACAGCAGCGCACGAATCTGGCGGATCATCAGCACGTCTTGCCGCTGATAATACCGCCGATTGCCCCGCCGCTTGACCGGGTTGAGCTGAGGAAACTCTTGCTCCCAATACCGCAACACGTGCGGTTTTACTGCACAAAGCTCGCTGACTTCACCAATGGTGAAGTAGCGTTTGCCCGGTATGGGGGGCAGCTCGTCGTTATGGCTTGGTTCCAGCATAGGCCTCTACCCGGGCTTTCAGCTTCTGCCCTGGACGAAAGGTGACGACGCGGCGTGCGGTGATCGGGATCTCTTCCCCTGTCTTGGGGTTGCGGCCCGGCCGCTGGCGTTTGTCGCGAAGGTCGAAGTTGCCGAAACCGGACAACTTGACCTGCTCGTTGTCTTCAAGCGCGTGGCGGATCTCTTCGAAAAACAACTCGACGAGTTCCTTCGCCTCTCGCTTGTTGAGCCCCAGCTCCTCGTACAGCCTTTCGGCCATCTCAGCTTTCGTCAGAGCACCCATGCCGTTATTTCCTTAACGTGGTGTTCAACCTTTGTTCGAGCGAGGTGAGGATCAATTGCAGGGTGGCATTCACCTCATCGTCATTAAGAGTGCGCGATGGATGCTGCCAGGTCAAGCCGACCGCCAGGCTTTTTCTATCAGGATCAATGCCTTTACCCTGGTAGACATCAAACAGCCTGAGGTCTGTGAGCCATTCGCCTGCATTGTCACGAATTAATTCAAGCACCGCACTCGACGCGACATCACGGCCTGCGATCAACGCCAGGTCACGTCGCGTTTCGGGGAACTTGGACAGTTCGCTGAACTTCGGCAGGCTGCCTTCGACGACGTCTTCGAGTACCAACTCGAACACGAATACCGGGCGGTCCAGGTCGAGGGTCTTGGCGAGCTCTGGGTGGAGGGCGCCGAGGTAGCCGACTTCCTTACCGTTGCGCTCGATGCGGGCGGTCTGGCCGGGGTGCAGGGCTGGGTGCTTGCCGGCAACGAAGGTGAATTCGTTGAGGGCGCCGGAGTAGCCAAGCAGTGCTTCCACATCTGCCTTGACGTCGAAGAAGTCGATGCCATCACGGGCGTTGGCCCAGCCTTCCGGCAGGCGGGTGCCGGTGACGACGCCGGCGATCATCGGCTGCTGCTTGAGGTTGCCGAGTTGGCCGACGAAGCGCTGGCCGCTCTCGAACAGGCGGACGCGGTCCTGCTGGCGGTTGAGGTTGTGCTGCAGGGCTTTGACCAGGCCCGGCCACAGCGAGGCGCGCATGGCGGCCATGTCGCTGGAGATCGGGTTGGCCAGCAGCAGCGGCTCGACGCCAGGGCTGAACAGCTCGAACAGTTTCGGGTCGATGAAGCTGTAGGTGATGGCTTCCTGGTAACCACGGGCCACCAGCAGGCGGCGCAGGGTCGGCAGCTCGCCGCGGGCTTCCGGGGCGGCTTTCGGCGCCAGGCGGGCTTGCGGGTAGCGAACCGGCAGGTGGTTGTAGCCGTACAGGCGGGCCAGCTCTTCGATCAGGTCGACTTCGAGGCTGATGTCGAAGCGGTGGCTTGGGACGGTGACGGTCCACTGCCCTTCACCACTGCGGGTGGTGGTCAGCTCGAGGGCGTTGAGCAGTTGCTCGACCTGGGCTGGGTCCATCTCCATGCCGAGCATCTGGGTGATGCGTTCGGCGCGCAGGGTGATCGGTTCGATCTTCGGCAGGTGCTGCTCGCTGACGCTCTCGATGATCGGGCCAGCTTCGCCGCCGACAATCTCCAGCACCAGGGCGGTTGCGCGCTCCATGGCTTCGCGGGCCAGGTGGGCGTCGACGCCGCGCTCGTAGCGGTGCGAGGCGTCGGTGTGCAGGCCGTAGGAACGGGCCTTGCCAGCGACAGAAATCGGCTCGAAGAAGGCGCTCTCAAGGAACAGGTCGCGGGTCTTCTCGGTGTTGACGCCGCTGTGCTCGCCACCCATCACGCCGGCGATGGCCAGGGCGCGGGTGTG
The DNA here is from genome assembly GCF_017875955.1 of Pseudomonas sp. BP8. Lineage (GTDB taxonomy): Bacteria > Pseudomonadota > Gammaproteobacteria > Pseudomonadales > Pseudomonadaceae > Aquipseudomonas. The sequence goes on from NZ_JAGINK010000001.1 coordinate 4,391,998, forward strand.
GTCGGCGATGACCAGGGTGTCGTCACGCAGGGCGACTTCCTGACCGTCGAGCAGGACGATCTTCTCGCCCTCTTCGGCCATCCGCACGCGGATGCCGCCGTTGATTTCGGCGAGGTCGAAGGCGTGCATCGGCTGGCCGAGCTCGAGCATCACGTAGTTGGTGATGTCGACGGCGGCGTCGATGCTGCGCACGTCGGAGCGGCGCAGGCGCTCGACCAGCCATAGCGGGCTTGGCTTGGACAGGTCGACGTTGCGGATCACGCGGCCGAGGTAGCGTGGGCACGCGGCCGGAGCGGAGACTTCGACCGAGCGCACTTCGTCATGCGCAGCCGGCACGGCCGGTACGACCGGGCGAGTGACCGGGACGTCGTACAGGGCGCTGACATCGCGGGCCAGGCCGGCCAGCGACAGGCAATCGCCGCGGTTCGGGGTCAGGCCGATCTCGATGCTGGCGTCGTCGAGATTGAGGTACTGGCGAATGTCTTCGCCTACCGGGGCGTCGGCAGCCAGTTCGAGCAGGCCGTCGTTTTCTTCGCTGATCTGCAGTTCAGCCGCCGAGCAGAGCATGCCGAACGACTCGACGCCGCGCAGCTTGGCCTTCTTGATCTTGAAGTCGCCGGGCAGTTCGGCGCCGATCATGGCGAACGGGATCTTGATGCCCGGGCGCGCATTGGGGGCGCCGCAGACGACCTGGAAGGTCTCCTGGCCGTTGCTGACCTGGCAGACGCGCAGCTTGTCGGCGTCGGGGTGCTGCTCGGTGCTCAGGACTTCGCCAACGACGATGCCGCTGAACTGGCCAGCCGCCGGGGTGACGCTGTCGACTTCGAGGCCGGCCATGGACAGACGAGCGACCAGCTCGTCACGGGAGACTTGCGGGTTGACCCAACCGCGCAGCCACTGTTCACTGAATTTCATGCTGTTCTCCTGAAAATTGCGTCGAGGTGTGGCCTAGCGGAATTGCGCCAGGAACCGCAGGTCGTTGTCGAAGAACAGACGCAAATCGTTGACGCCGTAGCGCAGCATGGCCAGGCGCTCGGCGCCCATGCCGAAGGCGAAGCCTTGGAACTCTTCAGGGTCGATGCCGGACATGCGCAGCACGTTCGGGTGGACCATGCCGCAGCCCATGACTTCGAGCCAGCCGGTCTGCTTGCAGACGCGACAGCCCTTGCCGGAACACATCACGCACTGGATATCGACTTCAGCGGACGGCTCGGTGAAGGGGAAGAACGATGGACGGAAACGCACGTCCAGTTGCTTCTCGAAGAACACCCGCAGGAATTCTTCGATGGTGCCCTTGAGGTCGGCAAAGTTGATATCGCGATCGATCAGCAGGCCTTCGACCTGGTGGAACATCGGCGAGTGGGTGATATCCGAGTCGCAGCGGTAGACGCGGCCCGGGCAGACAATGCGGATCGGCGGCTGGGTCGACTCCATGGTCCGTACCTGTACCGGCGAGGTGTGGGTACGCAGCAGCATGTTGGCATTGAAGTAGAAGGTGTCGTGCATCGCCCGGGCCGGGTGGTGGCCGGGGATGTTGAGCGCTTCGAAGTTGTGGTAGTCGTCTTCGACCTCAGGGCCTTCGGCGATGCCGTAGCCGATGTGGGTGAAGAACTGCTCGATGCGCTCGAGAGTACGGGTGATCGGGTGCAGGCCACCGGTGGTCTGGCCACGACCTGGGAGGGTCACATCAATGCATTCGGCGGCCAGGCGAGCGCTGAGCTCGGCCTCTTCAAAGGCTGCCTTGCGTGCGTTGAGCACTACGGTGACGCGTTCCTTGGCGTCGTTGATCAGCGCACCGACCTTGGGGCGCTCTTCGGCTGGCAGGTTGCCCAGGGTCTTCATCACCTGGGTCAGCTCGCCCTTCTTGCCGAGAAATTGAACCCGGATCTGTTCCAGGGCATTGATGTCTTCAGCGCGCTCCACGGCTTCCAGGGCTTGGGAGACCAGCGCATCCAGGTTTTCCATGTACAGACTCCAGATACGAAAATAGGGGAAGAGCTTTGAAGGCTCTTCCCCTATCGATGACGTTCAACACCCAGCGGCGCGAGCGCCGCCGGATGATTGTCGTGGGTACTTAAGCCAGAACGGCTTTAGCTTTCTCGACAATCGCAGCAAACGCCGCTTTTTCGTTCACTGCCAGGTCAGCCAGAACTTTGCGGTCGATTTCGATCGACGCTTTTTTCAGGCCAGCGATCAGGCGGCTGTACGACAGACCGTTGACGCGAGCACCAGCGTTGATACGAGCGATCCACAGAGCGCGGAACTGACGTTTTTTCTGGCGACGGTCACGGTAGGCGTATTGACCAGCCTTGATGACAGCCTGCTTGGCAACACGGAATACGCGCGAACGTGCACCGTAGTAGCCTTTGGCCAGTTTCAGAATTTTCTTGTGACGCTTACGAGCGATTACGCCGCGCTTTACACGAGCCATGAGTAATTTCCTCTATCTAGACCAGAATTAACGAACGCGCAGCATGCGCGCGACTTTTGCCACGTCAGACGGGTGCAGCAGGCTGCTACCACGCAGTTGACGCTTACGCTTAGTCGACATTTTGGTCAGGATGTGGCTCTTGAAAGCGTGCTTGTGCTTGAAGCCGGAAGCAGTTTTCAGGAAACGCTTCGCTGCACCGCTCTTGGTTTTCATTTTTGGCATGTTCGGAACTCCGCATTGGGTGGATAAACATAACTGCAAGGCCTGCCGTGCCCTGGTAGTTATTTCTTCTTCTTGGGGGCGATGACCATCATAAGCTGGCGTCCTTCCATCTTCGGATGCTGTTCAACGGTGCCGTATTCAATCAGGTCAGCTTCAACCCGCTTCAACAGCTCCATGCCCAGCTCCTGGTGGGCCATCTCACGACCACGGAATCTCAGAGAGATCTTGGCCTTGTCCCCATCACTAAGGAAACGTATCAGGTTGCGTAGTTTTACCTGATAATCCCCATCCTCCGTCCCTGGACGAAACTTGATTTCTTTGATCTGGATGATCTTCTGGTTCTTCTTCGCCGCAGCCTGCTGCTTTTTCTTCTCGAACAGGCTTTTGCCGTAGTCCAAGACCTTGCAGACAGGGGGTACAGCGTCAGCAGAAATCTCTACCAGATCCAGCTTCGCTTCTTCAGCGATACGAAGCGCTTCTTCGATCGAGACGATGCCCAGCTGCTCACCGTCAGCACCAATTAACCGAACCTCGCGTGCCGAGATATTCTCGTTGATCGGGGCCTTCGGTGCAGCTCGTTTATCGTTTCTCATATCACGCTTAATAGTCATTACTCCGATTCTTGGCGACCACGCCGGGAAACCGCATGCGCGAGGAGCTCAGCAAATTGGGCGACGGGCATGGAGCCCAGGTCTGCGCCTTCGCGAGTACGCACAGCGACGGTTTGCGTTTCGACTTCACGGTCCCCTATAACCAAAAGGAACGGGACCTTGAGCAAAGTATGCTCGCGGATTTTAAAGCCGATCTTCTCATTTCTCAAGTCGGACTTGGCACGGAAACCGCTATTGGTCAGGTTTTTTTCCACCTCGAGGGCAAAATCGGCCTGTTTGTCGGTGATATTCATGATCACCGCCTGGGTTGGCGCCAGCCAAGCTGGGAACACACCGGCGTAGTGCTCGATGAGCATGCCGATGAAACGTTCGAACGAACCGAGGATGGCGCGGTGCAGCATTACCGGACGCTTGCGGGCGTTGTCTTCGGCAATGTAGCTGGCGTCCAGACGCTCAGGCAGGTTCGGATCGTACTGCAGGGTACCACACTGCCAGTTACGGCCGAGGCAGTCACGCAGGGTGAATTCGATCTTCGGACCGTAGAAGGCGCCCTCGCCCGGCTGGTATTCCCACTCCAGGCCCGACTCGTTGAGGGCGTCGGCCAGGGCGGTTTCGGCGCGGTCCCACAGCTCTTCGGAGCCTACGCGCTTGGCCGGACGGGTCGACAGCTTCATGGCGACATCAGTGAAACCGAAGTCTTTATAGACGTCGAGGGTCAGCTTGATGAAGTCGGCGGCTTCTTTCTTGACCTGATCTTCGGTGCAGAAGATGTGCGCGTCGTCCTGGACGAAGCCACGCACGCGCATGATGCCGTGCAAGGCGCCGGACGGCTCGTTACGGTGGCAGGCACCGAACTCGGCAAGGCGCAGTGGCAGGTCGCGGTACGACTTCAGGCCCTGGTTGAACACCTGCACGTGGCACGGGCAGTTCATCGGCTTGACCGCGTAGTCACGGCTTTCCGACGAGGTGGTGAACATGTTTTCGGCGTAGTTCGACCAGTGGCCGGAGCGCTCCCAGAGGATGCGGTCGACGACTTGCGGGGTCTTGATCTCGAGGTAGCCGTTGATGCGCTGAATGGTGCGCATGTACTGCTCGAGCACCTGGTAGACCGTCCAGCCGTTCGGGTGCCAGAAGACCATGCCTGGCGCTTCTTCCTGAAGGTGGAACAGGTCGAGCTGCTTGCCGATCTTGCGGTGGTCGCGTTTTTCGGCTTCTTCGATGCGCTGGATGTAGGCCGCCAGCTGCTTCTTGTCAGCCCAGGCGGTGCCGTACACACGTTGCAGCTGCTCGTTCTTGGCATCGCCGCGCCAGTAGGCGCCGGACAGCTTGGTCAGCTTGAATGCCTTGAGGAAGCGGGTGTTCGGCACGTGCGGGCCGCGGCACATGTCGACGTATTCTTCGTGGTAGTACAGGCCCATGGCCTGTTCATCCGGCATGTCTTCGACCAGGCGCAGCTTGTAGTCTTCGCCACGGTTCTGGAACACGTCGATGACTTCGGCGCGCGGGGTCATCTTCTTGACGACGTCGTAGTCCTTCTCGATCAGCTGCTGCATGCGCTTTTCGATGGCGGCGAGGTCGTCCGGGGTGAAGGGACGCTCGTAGGCGATGTCGTAATAGAAGCCTTCGTCGATCACCGGGCCGATGACCATCTTGGCGGTCGGATACAGCTGCTTCACCGCGTGGCCGATCAGGTGGGCGCACGAGTGACGGATGATCTCCAGTCCCTCTTCATCTTTAGGGGTGATGATCTGCAGGGTGGCATCGTGGGTGATCAGATCACACGCATCGACCAGTTTGCCGTCGACTTTACCGGCCAGGGTGGCTTTGGCCAGGCCTGCGCCAATAGAAGCAGCGACTTCGGCTACGGATACGGCGTGATCGAACGAACGTTGACTGCCATCGGGAAGAGTAATGGTGGGCATGGCGCCTCCTCTCCTAGTGGTGACCCCTACCAAAGGTCACGTGGGTTGGGATGAGCCAGTACAAGATCCGACCTGCCTTCCCGCGGGAGAAGCCTGCCTCACAGTGGCAGAAGCCTTTCGGCTTGCCAGGGACGAACCAGAGTGACTGGAAATAAAAGTGCTGGAAATAAAAAGCGGATGCGGGCCGTACACGGCCAATCGCAAGCCGAGCATGCTAGCACGCGGGTTGCACCCCAGGCAGAAATATTTGGCCTGTGCGTTTTGCGGGTGAACTTGTGCGGAAAAATGCCTATCAGACTTTCTGAGGCATCCTACTCTTTATGACACCTAACCCAAGGAGTGTCTGGTTATGCGATTTCCGTCTCTTCTGGCCCTGACTGCCGCTGGCGCCCTGCTGCTGCCCCTGGCCGCGACCGCTGGCGATTTCCCGGCCGGCAAGGAAGCTGCCTATATGACTCAATGCCAGCAGGTGGCTACCGGCCAGGGCGTAGACGCCGCCACGGCGAAAAATCACTGCACCTGCGGTGCAACGGCCATCAAGAAAAATTTCACTGACGAGGAAATCAAGGACCTCGATAGCAAGGATGGGGTCGACGCCAAGCTGATGCAGAAGGCGCAAAGCGTGGTTCAGACGGCCTGCAAGGCCAAGTAAACCGGCGATTTTGCGGGCTGCGGCATTTTTATTTGCGTTGGATCAGCAGAAACCGAATGTAAAAGGCGCGACATCCGCAGAATTAGACTATGATGTACCAGGCGCTCGTAGCTTCGGCCGCATCAGCACCGATAAAAAATCATGTTTCTGGAGATTCACCCCATGTCCAATCGCCAAACCGGTACCGTCAAGTGGTTCAACGATGAAAAAGGCTTCGGCTTCATCACTCCTCAAGGCGGCGGCGACGACCTGTTCGTACACTTCAAAGCCATCGAATCCGACGGCTTCAAGAGCCTGAAAGAAGGTCAGACTGTTTCCTTCGTCGCCGAGCGCGGCCAGAAGGGTATGCAGGCTGCACAGGTTCGTCCGGAGTAATTCGGATAGTCTAAAAAAACCCGCCCTTGTGGCGGGTTTTTTTATGCCTGGGATTTGGCTTTTGTGGTGACTGGGAGGGCCTCTTCGCGGGGCAAGCCCGCTCCTACAGGGGTTGCGTAACCCCGTAGGGATTGCGGTGATCCTGCAGGTATTGCGGTAATCCCGCAGGGATTGCGGTGATCCTGCAGGGATTGCGTTGATCTGCAGGAATTGCGGTGATCCTGTAGGAGCGGGCTTGCCCCGCGAAGAGGCCGGCCCTGACACCCACCCTCCCCAATCAACTGCTCAACCGCAGTTGACGCGAACCACCTTGCCCTGTTCGTCAACATTCAGGTTCAAACGCTCGGAGCGATACTCCAGGGTCACCACATCATGCGGGGTAAGGATGCGCGCCATCTGCGACCCACTGGCTGTGCGCGCCTGCTCGAGCAGCGCCGGAGTGCCCGGCTTGCCCACCGCAAAATCAGCACCGCTGGCCTGGCAACGGCCATCATTATCAGCCGACGCAGCCGGGGCACTGCTGCCACCGCCCGAAGAACCGCCAGTGCTGCAACCTGTCAGGACTACAGCCACCAGCAGGGTTGCCAGGGAAGCACGGGTACGGAACATGAATCCTCCTAATCATCATGGGAACTGCTTAATGCGACAGTTCCACGCAATATTCGTTGCAAAACCGTCCGAGTCTGCCTGAATCAACCACTTGAAGCGAATCGGCAATCGTGACCGGATTTTGCATCGCACCGATAGTTTGCCGTGACGGGCCTGTTATGCCTAAGTCGCAGGGCTCTTGACGCGCAGGCATGATTTACTGCAATAAGTGGAGCGCACTATGCCTCCCTACGAATACCAGGGTCAGGTGTTCGCCTCACAAGCCCGAGCCGTAACGAGAATTCTCCATGAGCAGCCACACCATCGATGCCGATATCAAGGTCAAATGGGCCGAAGGCCAGAGCGCGTACAGCCCTGGCACACCAGAGGAGTTGCTGCTGATTGCGGTCGACCTGCTGGTGCGCGACCGCGGCAGCGAGGCGACGCGCAGCTTTATCGAGCAGGTGCTCGAGCGCTACGCGCCGCAGGCGGCTATTGCAATCGAGCCAAGCGCTCGCTGAGCAGGTCGAACAAGCCCTGGGCATTACCCTCATTGATCCACAGCACATTGGCCGGCTGCTTGAGCACGCCGTACCAGTCGGCGAGGGTCTGGCCAAAGCTTGGGCCTTCGCGGCTGTCGATGCTGATGTGCACCTGGCGGCCGCTGAACAGCTCAGGCTTGAGCAGGTAGGCGATGACGCTGGCGTCGTGCACCGGGCCTCCAGGCATGCCGTACAGGTCCATGTCGTGCTTGATGTAAGCGTTGAGAATATCCACCACTTGCTTGCTGGCGCGGTTGTTGACGGCGGCCAGCTGCTGCAAGCGAGCGTCGCTGGTCAGCAGCTTGTGGGTAACGTCGAGCGGTAGATAGGTGAGTTTTACACCGCTGGCCAGGACCACTTCGGCGGCGTGTGGGTCGGCGTACAGGTTGAACTCGGCGGCCGGGGTGATATTGCCGCCGTTGAAGTGGGCGCCGCCCATGACCACCACTTCCTTGATGCCTTGGCTGATGCCCGGCTGCTGGATCAGCGCCAGCGCCAGGTTGGTCTGTGGGCCGAGCATGGCGATGGTGATGCTGTGGGGTTCAGCAGTGGCCAGGGTGTCGATCAGGTACTGGACTGCATTGCCTTGAGCCAGCGGTTGCTTCGGTTCGTGGACGGCGACGCCGGTGAGGCCTTCTTCACCGTGCACCTCGGCGGCGTAGATCGGTGCGCGCACCAGCGGCCGGCCGGCGCCGGCGTACACCGGGATATCTTCGCGGCCAGCCCATTCGCGCGCCAGGCGGGCGTTGCGCGAGGTCTTTTCAAGGCGCACGTTGCCGGCGACTGTAGTGATGGCGCGGATGTTCAGTTCGTTGGGTGAGGCCATGGCCAGGAACAGCGCCACCAGGTCATCGGCGCCGGGGTCGGTGTCGATGATCAGGTCGCGCGGGGCGGCCTGCAGGGCGCTAGTGGCGATGGCGGACATGAGGATGACTCCTTGAAGCAGACGTTTGAGCATGGGGGCACTCCTGTGCCTTGTTAGAAAAGTAGAATCAAGCCCTCCTCCGTCCCTGTAGGAGCGGGCTTGCCCCGCGAAGAGGCCGGCCCAGGCAATGATGAATGATGGTGGATGGCACCGGCTTCGCCGGTGTTCGCGGGACAAGCCCGCTCCTACAGGGTTGCGGGGATGCTGGACGGGGTCAGAAGGTGACGCCAGCGATCAGCGCGATATTGCTGTAGGGCTGGCACTCTCCGGTGCGTACGATGACTTTTGCCTGTCGGCTTAATACCTTGAACTCGCTGTGCGGCAGCCGCTCGCGGGTACCGAGCAGGCTCTGGTCAAACAACGCTTCGACCTCGGCCAGCCCTGGCGGTACTACCTGGAATATTTCTTCAGCCAACACATGCCGCTCAACCTGCATCTCGCTGACCACCACCCGCAACACGCTGGCGAAATCCGGCAAGCCTGGCGTCACTGCCAGGTCTATCAGCTCAACCCCCGCCGGCACGGGCAGCCCGGCATCGCCGATCAGCAGGATATCGCCGTGACCCAGCCCGGCAATCGTGCGCGACAGAGCGATATTCAACAACGCTGTCTTCTTCACGACTGCAACTCCGCCAGATAAGGAATCGAAGGCTGCGCGCCAGCACGCGTCACCGACAGCGCGGCAGCTCGCTGACCAAAAGCAATCGCCTCAGCCTCGCCCAACCCACGCGACAGCGCTGCGGCAAAGCCGCCAATAAAGGTGTCACCGGCCGCGGTGGTGTCCAGCGGTTTGACCTGCGGCGCGAGGAAGTGCTGACTGCCCTGCGCACTGACAAACAACGCCCCTTGCGCCCCCAAGGTGACGATCACCTTGCTCACACCAAAGGCAAGCAACTGCTCAGCCGCACGCAGCGCACTGGCCTGATCAGTCACCGGAAGGCCGGTCAGGGCTTCCGCTTCACTTTCATTGGGAGTCAGGTAGTCGATATGGGCAAACCACTCAGCGGGCAACGGGCCGGTGGCCGGTGCCGGGTTGAGAATCACGGTCTTGCCCAGCTCGCGGGCGCGGGCCAGGGTCCAGGCGACGGTAGGCAGCGGCACTTCCAGCTGGCAGATGACGATGTCTGCGGCCTGCAATAACGCATCGAAGCGCTCGACCGACTGCGCCGTCAGCAATCCATTGCCACCAGGGATAATCACGATGGCGTTCTGGCTCGCTGCATCCACCACAATCAGGGCGACACCGCTGGACACGCCTTCGCACACGCTGACCGCCTGGCAATCGACTCCCTCGACCTGCAACGCCTGGCGCAACTGCTGGCCATAAGCATCATCACCGACGTTACCGATCATCGCCACGCTTGCGCCCAAGCGCGCCACCGCCACTGCCTGGTTGGCACCCTTGCCCCCCGGCACGGTGAAAAAGCTGTCGCCGGCGAGCGTCTCACCACCCCGCGGCAAGCGCTGCGCGCGGGCGACGAGGTCCATGTTGAGGCTGCCGACCACTACGACCTTGGCATGCATGGGAATTCCTTAGCGGTAATCATTGAACAAGTCTGGGCGCGGCCCGGTGGATTCGCGCATGACAATGCGCGGGGCGACGATGCGCTGCTCGGCCGCGACCGCCTCCTGCCGGGGCTGGGCGATGCGCGACAGCAGCAGCTCAGCGGCGCTTTCGCCCAGCTCGCGGATCGACTGGCCGACGGTGGTCAGTGGCGGGTAGACGTAACGGCTCAGCTCGATATCGTCAAAACCGATCACCGACAGCTCGCCAGGCACGCTGATATTGCGCTCGGCGGCGGCGCGCAATACGCCGAAGCCGATCATGTCGTTGCCGGCAAAAATCGCCGTGGGGCGCGAGCCGTCGAGCAGCTGTGCTGCGGCAGCATGGCCACCGGGGCTGGTGAAGTCACAGTGCAGCACGCGGTTGTCGACGATGGTGGCGCCCGCTTCGGCCATCGCTCGGCGATAGCCGGTGAGGCGCAGTTGCGTAACGCCGGTGTCGGCCGGGCCGCCGATGTAGGCGATGTCGCGATGGCCCAACTCCAGCAAGTGCTGGGTGGCGAGGTAGGCGCCCTGTTCGTGGTCAATGCGCACGATATCGGCGTTAACCCCCTCAAGGGCGCGGTCGACGATGACCATCGGCGTCCGTACGCAGGCCAGGCTTTGCAGCAGGTCGCTGTCTTCGCCCACCGAGGCGACCACCAGGCCGTCGATGCGCTTTTCCAGCAGCACCCGCAGGTAGCTGCGCTGCTTTTGCGGGTTGTCATCGGAGTTGCACAGGATCACGCAGTAGCCGTTGCGCTCGCAACCGTCCTCGATGCCACGGGCCAGCTCGGCAAAGTACGGGTTGACGCTGTTGGGCACCAGCAAGCCGATGGTCGCCGTGCTGCGCGCCTTGAGCGAGCGGGCCACGGCGCTGGGCACGTAGTCGAGCTCGATGATGGCAGCCTCGACCTTGAGCCGTACCTGCTCGCTGACCGGGCGGGTCTTGTTCAGTACATGCGACACGGTGGTGTAGGAAATACCCGCCAATGCCGCGACATCTTTGATGGTTGCCATGGTTTCAGTTCCGCCGGCTCGCGCGCCGGCTGCGATAAGTGTCGAGCACCACGGCGACGACGATGACCGCCCCGGTGATGATGCGTTTGGTCGGTTCCGAAGCGCCAATCTGCGCCAGGCCGGCAGCGAGCACAGAGATGATCAGCACGCCAAAGAAGGTACTGATGACCGAACCGCGCCCGCCCATCAGGCTGGTGCCGCCGATCACCACGGCGGCGATCACCTGCAGCTCGAGGCCGGAGCCCGCATTGGGGTCGGCCGCCTCCAGGCGCGAGATCTGGAACAACGCGGCCAGCCCGGCGAGCAGGCCCATCAGGGTGAACACCAGGATCTTGTACGGACGCGGGTCGATACCGGCCAGGCGCACGGCTTCTTCATTGGTGCCGATGCCGATCAGGTAGCGGCCGAACACGGTGCGGGTCAGCACCAGTTGCGCAACGATGATCACCAGCAAGGCAATGATGAACGCCGGTGAAATGCCGTAGGCAATCGGGTTGGAGAACCAGGCGTAGGCATCGCCGATGTAGGCGGTACGCGAGTCGGTGAACTGGTAGGCCAGGCCGCGCGCCATCTCCAGCACGCCGAGCGAGACGATGAACGATGGAATGCGCCAGGCGACGGTGATGCTGCCGGTGATACTCCCTGCCAAGGCTGCTACGGCCATGCCCAGCAAGGCTGCCGGCAGTACGCTCCAGCCCCAGCCGAGAATGGCCACGCTGACCGCCGACGCGGCCAGGGCCAGCACCGAGCCGACCGATAGGTCGATGCCACCGATGATCAGGATAAAGGTCATGCCCACCGCCAGCACCATCAGGTCGGGGATCTGGTTGGCCAGGGTGCTGAAGGTCGCGTAGGAGAGAAAGTGGCTGCTGAGCAACGAGAACAGCACGATCATCGCCAGCAAGGCGCCGGCCAGGCCGAGGTAGGTACCCAGGCCAAGGTAGCTGCCGCCGCGGCGCACGGGTGTTTCGAGAGGGGTGGTCTTCATGCATCCGTCCTGGGAGCTGCGTCGTGCAGCAATGCGTCACGTTTCTGGTAGCCGGCGAAGGCAGCGGCGAGCAATTGGTCCTGGCTCCAGGCGTCTCGCTCGAAGGTGTCGATCAGGCGACCAGCAGAGAGCACGGCGATGCGGTCGCAGATCAGCATCAACTCGCGCAGGTCGCTCGACACCACCACCAACGCCTTGCCCTGGCGCGCCAGCTCGGCGAGCAGGCCATAGATGTCGAACTTGGCGCCAACGTCGATGCCGCGGGTGGGCTCGTCGAACAGCAGCACCTGGCAGTCGCGCTCGAGCCAGCGGCCGATCACTACTTTCTGCTGGTTACCGCCGGACAGCTCGCCGACCGCTTGGGCGGGGCTCGCGCTGCGGATGCGCATGGCGTTGATCTGGCGCTCGGCGAGGGCTTTTTCGGCGGCGGCGTCGAGCACGCCGACCCGGGACACGGCGGCCAGATTGCCCAGGGCGATATTGGCACTGATCGATTGCGTCAGCAGCAGGCCTTCGCCCTTGCGGTCCTCGGTGATCAGGGCGATGCCAGCACGCACGGCGGCCTTGGGCGAGTCGATGGTCACCGCCACTGGCGGCTGGCCGAGGGCAATGCTGCCGCTGTCGGCACGGTCGGCGCCGTAGATCAGGCGCAGTAGCTCGGTACGGCCAGCACCGATCAGGCCGGAGATACCAAAGATCTCCCCTGCCCTCACTTCAAACGAAATCTCGCGAACCTTGTCGCCGCGGCTGAGCTTGTCGACCTTGAGCAGTGGTCCGCCGATTTCGCGGCGCCCCAGGTCGATATGCTCACCCAGCTCCCGGCCGACCATGAGGTTGACCAGTTGCGCGCTGTTGTAGCGCTGAATGGGCTCGGCGCAGACCAGCTTGCCATCGCGCAATACGGCGATGCGTTGGGCAACACGCTGCAGCTCTTCGAGACGATGGGAGATGTAGACAATGGCCACGCCACGCTGGCGCAGCCGCTCGATCTGGGTAAACAGCAGCTCCACCTCACGGGCGGTGAGCATTGCCGTGGGCTCATCGAAGATCAGCACCCGGCAGTCGCCGATCAGGTTGCGGGCGATTTCGACCATCTGCTGATGGCCGATACCGAGTTCGCCGACCGGCGTATCCGGGTCGATCGCGTCGAGGCCGACCTGCGCCATCGCTGCCATTGCCAACTGGCGCAGGCGCTTGTGGTTGATCCAGCCAAAGCGGCTGGGCAGGTTGTCGAGGAACAGGTTCTCGGCGACGGTCAGGGTCGGCAGCAGGTTCAGCTCCTGCATGACCATGCGCACGCCGAGCCGCTCGGCCTCGCTGCGATTGCCCGGGGCGTAGGCCTGACCGAGGTAGGTCATATGACCGGTGGTGGCAATCTCGAGGCCGCTGATCAGCTTGGACAAGGTGCTTTTGCCAGCACCGTTCTCGCCGGTCAGGGCCAGCACTTCACCGGCGTGCAGGCTCAGGCTGACATCGCCCAGCACCGGCTGGGCGTAGGTCTTGCCCAGCCCGCTGACGGCGAGCACGGTGGTATTGGCCGATGCGGACATGGCCGGTTCTCCTGCGCAGGCTTAAGGCTTGGTGATCAATTCGACCGGGGTCTGGATGACGTTGTCGGCATCGACGTCGGTCTTTTCGCCCTTGATCATCTGCAGCGCCGCCTGAATGCCATACACCGCCTGCTTCTTGGCGTCCTGGTCGAGGCTGGCGAGCACCCGGCCATCCTTGAGCATCGGTTTGATGGCATTGATGTTGTCGTAGCCCACTACCTGTACCTGGCCGGTCTTGCCGGCGGCGCGCACGGCCGATACCGCACCGAGGGCCATGCTGTCGTTGCCGGCCAGCAGCGCCTTGAGCTCGGGGTATTCGTTGAGCATGGCGGCGGCCACGGCATTGCCTTTGTCGATTTCCCAGTTGCCTGACTGCACCGAGACGACCTTCATCTGCGCAGCGTCCATCGCGTCCTTGAAGCCGGCGGTGCGTTGCTGGGCGTTGGTCGTGGTCGGCACGCCTTCGATAATGCCGACCTGATCACCGGCCTTGAGCTTTTCCTTGGCCAGGTAGTCGCCGACCAGGCGTGCGCCCTTGCGGTTGTCAGGGCCGACGAAGGGCACGCTGAGGTTCTTGCTCTTGAGCACGTCGGGGTCGAGGCGGTTGTCGATGTTGACCACGGTGATGCCGGCGTCCATGGCCTTCTTGATCACCGGCACCAGCGCCTTGGAGTCGGCTGGGGCGATGACCAGGGCGTTGGCGCCGGTGGCGATCATCTGCTCGACGATCTTGATCTGGTTGCTGGTGTCGGACTCGTCCTTGATGCCGTTGGCCACCAGGTCGAAGTCGGCGGCGTGCTGCTTCTGGTAGTCCTTGGCGCCGTCTTCCATGGTGCGGAAGAATTCATTGGCGAGGGATTTCATCACCAGGGCGACCTTGGGTTTTTCTTCGGCGTGGGCAGCGAGGGGCAGAGCAAAACAAAGCGTGGAGGCGACAGCGAGGGTCAGCAGACGACCGGGGAACGGCAGTTTCATTGATATGACTCCGAATCTTGTGTTTTTTATCGGATCGCAAACGTTTGCGTTGACCTACTATGGAAACAAGGCTTGGCTTTGTCAAATCTCTTCCCAGGAGAAAATCGCCCAGCCATGCGCCAAGGGATTATCCGGATAAATTTCCGGAAAACCGAACATCTTTACCTAGGCTTGTTCGGGCAACCGAATGAATCGCGCCTGCTACGCCTCCATTCGCTTACCAGCCCGCCCCACAGGCGCCGCATCTTCCGCAGCAACGGGGCTAAAACCCGCGCTTGGTACGAAACCTGCCTATGCAGTTGCGCGACTAAAAAATCTCACCAGGATGATCGAGACAACAATAATGATGAACTCCGCACTGAAATCCTTCGCCCCCTGCGCCCTCGCCCTTCTGCTGGCCCTGCCTACCTTCGTTAGCGCCAAGGAAGCCGAACAGCAGCAGAAACTGGCCAACGTGGTCATCCTCGCCACCGGCGGCACCATTGCCGGCGCAGGCGCCAGCGCTGCCAACAGCGCCACCTACCAGGCCGCCAAGCTCGGCATCGACAAGCTGATCGCGGGCGTGCCTGAGCTTGCCGACATCGCCAATGTGCGCGGTGAGCAGGTGATGCAGATTGCTTCCGAGAGCATTTCCAACGACGACCTGTTGAAACTGGGCAAGCGCGTCGCCGAACTGGCCGACAGCGCCGACGTTGATGGCATTGTCATCACCCATGGCACCGACACCCTGGAAGAAACCGCCTTCTTCCTCAACCTGGTCGAGAAGACCGACAAGCCGATCGTGGTGGTCGGCTCCATGCGCCCAGGCACGGCAATGTCGGCTGACGGCATGCTCAACCTGTACAACGCCGTGGCCGTGGCCAGCAACAAGGAGTCGCGTGGCAAGGGCGTACTGGTCACCATGAACGACGAGATCCAGTCGGGTCGTGATGTGAGCAAGTCGGTCAACATCAAGACCGAAGCGTTCAAGAGCGCCTGGGGCCCGATGGGCATGGTCGTGGAAGGCAAGTCGTACTGGTTCCGCCTGCCAGCCAAGCGCCACACCCTGAACTCGGAGTTCGACATCAAGCAGATCACTACCCTGCCGCAAGTCGACATCGCCTACGGTTATGGCAACGTGACCGACACGGCCTACAAGGCGCTGGCACAGAACGGCGCCAAGGCGCTGATCCATGCGGGCACTGGCAATGGCTCGGTGTCTTCGCGGGTAGTCCCTGCCCTGCAGGAGCTGCGCAAGAACGGCGTGCAGATCATTCGCTCGTCGCACGTCAACCAGGGTGGTTTCGTACTGCGCAATGCCGAGCAGCCTGACGACAAGAACGACTGGGTCGTGGCGCACGACCTGAACCCACAGAAAGCGCGCATCCTGGCCATGGTCGCAATGACCAAGACGCAGGACAGCAAAGAGCTGCAGCGGATCTTCTGGGAATATTGATTCTCGCTAGGCCGCGTCACTAGGTCTCTCCCACAAACGCAGCGCCAGCCTTGAGGCATGCGCGGTCTCTGTGGGATGGGCCTTGTGTCGCGAAATGAGGGCGCAGCCCTCACCGGGATCACACAGTGGGATTGTGTTTGGTTGTGAGTCAGCAGGTGAGAACCTCGCCCTCATTTCGCGACACAAGGCCGCTCCCACAAAGACCGCGCCAGTTTGAGGTTTAGTGCAAGACAGTTGCACATACACTCCCCGCCCCGCCCTAACCTTGTTGGCATTTCGCCTGACAGCCTGTTGCGAAAAAACCTACAGTGAAATACTGTATGCGCATACAGCAAAACAACAAGGATAAGCCCCCCCATGGCCGCTACCTCTCAAGCCGCTCCGACTTCTTACCAGCAACTCGGCGAGCGCATTCAGAAAATCATCAACAACCCCCTCGCCCAGCGCAGCCGCGCTGCGTTGATCTTCCGCCTGGAGCACGAAGCGCCTGACGACTGGGCGACCCTGCTCGAAGAGATCGCTGAAAACGATAACGTCACCCTCGCCTACCGCGATGACGGTGGCGTGCAGATCTTCTGGACAGTACCGAAAGAAGACTGACTGCACTTAGCTGCTTGTTCATCTGCAGGCACTTCAGAACTTAGTTTGAAAGTGCCTGTCCCACAGCGCGGTCATTGCTAACTGCACCGCTTTGGCCAGCGCTTGTATACCTCCTCTCGCTCTTGAAAATGCTTACCTCATGAAAACATTGTTGTCTGTAGTAGCGCTCGCCTTCTCATTTATCAGCCCCGCCTTTGCCAACCCGCCCGCCACCTTTACCGAAGCCAAGGTTGTCGCCAAACAAAAGATCTATCTCGACCAGGCGAACAGCGCCATGGGCGATCTTTATTGTGGCTGCAAGTGGACCTGGGTGGGCAAGTCGGGGGGGCGTATCGATCCCGCCTCGTGTGGCTACGAAACGCGCAAACAGCAGAGCCGCGCCGAACGGACCGAGTGGGAACACATCGTCCCGGCCTGGACGTTCGGCCACCAGCGCCAGTGCTGGCAGAACGGCGGGCGTGAACATTGCGCCGATGACGATCCGGTATTCAAGGCCATGGAAGCCGACTTGTTCAACCTGTACCCGGCGGTGGGCGAAGTGAATGGCGACCGCAGCAACTTCAACTATGGGATGGCGTCTGGTGTCAGCCCGCAATATGGCCAGTGCAAAACCCGCGTGGACTTCAACCAGCGCGCAGCTGAACCGCGCGATGAAGTTAAAGGCTTGGTGGCCCGCACTACCTTTTATATGTTCGACCGTTATCAGTTGAGCATGTCTCGTCAACAGCAGCAGTTGCTGATGGCCTGGGACAAACAACACCCGGTGAGCAAGTGGGAGAAGGAACGTGACCGGCGCATCGCCGCGGTGATGGGCCACTCCAATCCGTTTGTGACCGGCGAGCGCAGCTGGACGCCGGGCTACAAGCCGGTGGGTGACGGTGTAGTGAGCGCAGTACCGGCCAAAGCGGCACGTCCGGCGGCGCAGCCGTCGCTGGCGAGTAGCGCCGGGAGCACCGGTGGGGCGATTGTTGGTAACCAGAACAGCCACCTCTATCACCTGCCGAGCGGGTGCCCTGGCTACAGCCAGGTGGCTGCAAAAAATCGTGTTTCGTTCGCGTCTGAATCACAAGCGCAGGCGGCGGGATATCGTAAGGCTGGCAACTGTCGATAAAGCCATGCTTTTCCGGGGGATTATTCGAATCCTGTAGGAGCGGGCTTGTCCCGCGAAACCGGCAAAGCCGGTGCCATACACCACTTTGGCCGGGCTGGCCTCTTCGCGGGACAAGCCCGCTCCTACAGGGTACGCGCCGCATTTACGGACTTTATTCTCTACGCGACGGCGCAGCCTGATGGGCGGGGCAATCTCCCGCAGAACAAACGCTAACTCATTGATTTATACAAACCCTGTAGGAGCGGGCTTGTCCCGCGAAACCGGCAAAGCCGGTGCCATACACCACCGTGGCCGGGCTGGCCTCTTCGCGGGACAAGCCCGCTCCTACAGGGTACGCGCCGCATTTACGGACTTTATTCTCTACGCGACGGCGCAGCCTGATGGGCGGGGCAATCTCCCACAGATCAAACGCTAACTCCTTGATTTATACAAACCCTGTAGGAGCGGGCTTGTCCCGCGAAACCGGCAAAGCCGGTGCCATACACCACTTTGGCCGGGCTGGCCTCTTCGCGGGACAAGCCCGCTCCTACAGGGTACGCGCCGCATTTACGGACTTTATTCTCTACGCGACGGCGCAGCCTGATGGGCGGGGCAATCTCCCACAGATCAAACGCTAACTCATTGATTTATACAAACCCTGTAGGAGCGGGCTTGTCCCGCGAAACCGGCAAAGCCGGTGCCATACACCACCGTGGCCGGGCTGGCCTCTTCGCGGGACAAGCCCGCTCCTACAGGGTATGCGCCGCATTTACGGACTTTATTCTCTAAGCGACAGCGCAGCCTGAAGGGCGGGGCAAGTTTCTATAAATCAATGAGTTAGCGTTTTTGCGCTTACTCCCGGAAGAAACTCACACCAGTGCCTGCAAATAGGCACTGGCCTCCTGGTAACGGGTCAACCGGGCCAGATCCGCAGGGCCAGGACTGGGAATACGGCTAAGGTCGCTATTATCAGCCAGATCGGCCAGCTTGACCTCGCGCGCCAACGGATCATCACCCAGACGCACCACGAACGCTTCGTAGCTTTCGCCTTGACGGCGGCTCAAGGACAGTAACGCGGCAAGGATCTTCAGTGGGAAGCCTTCACGCGCCAGATCGGACACGGTCAACGGAGTGTCTTCCAGCACATCATGGAGCACGGCGACGATTCGCTGCTCTGGTGTCGAGACCCGCATCATTACCCGCAATGGATGGAGGATATACGCCGACCCACCCTTATCGTATTGCCCTTCATGCGCTCTGGCGGCCACTACGATGGCCCGCTCCAGTGTAGACATGAGGCCCCTCCCTGCTCAGCGCTGTCCCAGACCAAGCATAGCCGGGACGGACGTTATGGAACAGCCTGGGTTCAGTGTGCCAGTGCCGGCCTGATAACCCGGCAAGCACTGGCCACAGCGATCAGCGCTGCACGCCGTGCTGGATCACCACCGAGTCAGTACCTTGGCGGGCCATGACATCCGCCTTGCGCGCCTCAGCCTCGGCCTTGGTCGCAAACGGCCCCATCAGCACCACTGGCTTGCCGTCGCGGTACTCCACCGACGACGGGATGCCCTTCTCGATCAAGCGTGCGGTCATGTCGCTCAAGGCACCCATGTTCGGCCCCTGCACCACTTCGACATCCCAGCCCTGCGGCGCCGGCTGATCCGCCACGGCTTCTGCACGACGCTGCAGGTCGGCACCACCACACACCTCACGAATACGCAGGTTGTTGCCGGTATCGTCGATGATGATTTCGTATTGGCCATCGCGCTTGATCGCCACATAGCTGCGGTAGGCCTCGAACACGCCGGCGTCGTCCTTGCCGCGGAACTGGCCACAGATGGAGCCCTGATTATCGAAACGCACGTTGGCGAACTTGGCGGTCTTGGGATTGCTCAGGTGCTCGGCCACCTTTTTATGCACGCCGTCGACCTCGTTGTTACATCCCGCCAGGGCCAGCACCGCCATTACCACCGCCAGATTACGCACGCGTGTATCTCCAGATTCGAAGGGGCGCAGTCTAACATGGCGACTAGCCGACGCCGACGACCAGGCTGCCGCAGGGTGTTTCAGCGCCGAAACGGCAAATGCAAAAAGGGCGATCCTTTCGGATCGCCCTTCTTAAGTTTGGTAGGCACAATTGGACTCGAACCAACGACCCCCACCATGTCAAGGTGGTGCTCTAACCAACTGAGCTATGTGCCTGTCGTGTGGGGCGCATATTACGAGTGAAACGAGATGCTGTAAAGCGTTTTTTTCAGAAAAATCAAAAACTTTGCACAACCCACTCTATAGAGCAGCCGGCCGGGAATCCCATCGCCAGAATGCAAAAAGGGCGATCCTTGCGGATCGCCCTTCTTAGGTTTGGTAGGCACAATTGGACTCGAACCAACGACCCCCACCATGTCAAGGTGGTGCTCTAACCAACTGAGCTATGTGCCTGTCGTGTGGGGCGCATTCTACCCAATCCATAATGGGTGTCAACTGTTTTTTTCACGCTAAGCCACTGAATCTTAAAAATATTTACGCAATGCTCAGGCGCGGCACCTCGTAAAGGATTTTCACCATACGACTAGCGGGTGTTTATTATTATTGATAGCATCGGTACATTCGTTAAAAATATAAAACACGAGGTTTCTCGAGCATGGCCAATACCCCCTACCCCCAGTCCTACTACGCCGCCTCGGCTAACCCGGTGCCGCCGCGTCCGGCGCTGCAGGGTGAGGTGGAAACCGACATCTGCGTGATCGGCGCGGGCTACACCGGCCTGTCCAGCGCACTGTTCCTGCTTGAAAACGGCTTCAAGGTGACCGTGGTAGAAGCTGCCAAGGTCGGCTTCGGCGCATCGGGCCGCAACGGCGGGCAGATCGTCAACAGTTATAGCCGCGACATCGACGTCATCGAGCGCACCGTGGGTCCACGCCAGGCACAGCTGCTGGGCGAGATGGCCTTCGAAGGCGGCCGGATCATTCGCGAGCGCGTCGCCAAGTACAACATCCAGTGCGACCTCAAAGACGGGGGCGTGTTCGCCGCCCTGACGCCTAAACAGATGGGTCACCTGGAATCGCAGAAGCGTCTATGGGAACGCTACGGCCACACCCAACTGGAGCTGATGGACCAGAAGCGCATCCGTGAAGTGGTCGCCTGCGACAGCTACTTAGGCGGCATGCTGGACATGAGCGGCGGTCACATTCACCCGCTCAACCTGGCCTTGGGCGAAGCGGCTGCAGTCGAATCGCTCGGTGGCGTGATCTACGAGCAGACCCCGGCCATTCGCATCGAACGCGGCGCCAACCCGGTCGTGCATACTCCGCAGGGTAAGGTCCGCGCCAAGTACATCATCGTTGCCGGTAATGCCTACCTGGGCAACCTGGTGCCGGAACTGGCCTCGAAGTCGATGCCGTGCGGTACCCAGGTGATCACCACCGAGCCGCTGAGCGACGAGCTGGCCCGCACGCTGCTGCCGCAGGACTACTGCGTCGAAGACTGCAACTACCTGCTCGACTACTATCGCCTGACCGGCGACAAGCGCCTGATCTTCGGCGGTGGCGTGGTCTACGGTGCGCGCGACCCGGCCAACATCGAGGCGATCATTCGGCCGAAGATGCTCAAGGCCTTCCCGCAACTGAAAGACGTCAAGATCGACTACGCCTGGACCGGCAACTTCCTGCTGACCCTGTCGCGCCTGCCGCAGGTCGGCCGTATCGGCGACAACATCTATTACTCGCAGGGCTGCTCGGGCCACGGCGTGACCTACACCCACCTGGCCGGCAAGGTGTTGGCCGAGGCCCTGCGTGGCCAGGCTGAACGCTTCGATGCCTTTGCCGGGCTGCCGCACTACCCGTTCCCGGGTGGGCAAATGCTGCGTGTGCCGTTCAGTGCAATGGGCGCCTGGTACTACAGCCTGCGCGATCGCCTGGGCTTCTGATGCATTACCGACCTTGTCGCGGGCTTCCCTGCGACAAGGCCGGTACATGCAGTTACTGCCCGAGGCTGCTGACAGCCTGCCTGGCTGCCATCTCCTGGCCTGCCCGGGCCAGTTCATCGGCAGCTTTCAACCAGCGCTGGCGGTCCACCTGGGCCGGCAGTTGCCGCGGTTGCTGGACCAGCACCGCCCAACTCCCCTGCGCCTGCCACGCCTCCTGAAAATCATCGAACGCCATCAGTTGCCGGCGATGCATGCCTGAACGCAGCAGCACGCGCTGCTTGTAGCTGTCGTAGCCGACCAGGACCGCATAGCGCGGCTCACTCCACCAGGCCGAACCTTCCTGATAGCGCAACAGCACCGGATTGCCCGCCGCTACCTGCGCGAGCAAGGCGTCCAGGCGCTTGTCCAGCGGATACACGACCATGCCGTAATCGCGTGCGACTGCCGGCATCGAGGTTTCCAGGGCATCGGCGCCTTCTGGCAACTTCAACGGTTTATCGAGCAAGCCTGGGGTGATGCGCACCCCTTGTTGCGAGAGGATACCGGCCAAGGCCATTGCGCCACTGTGATTGGCGTTACCACGAAAGAACGGCACGCTGCTGATCTCGACCCGCTGAGGCAGGCCCTTGGCCACAGGGGGCGGGCCGCTGGCGCACCCCGCCAGGCCAACGGCCACCAGGCAGGCCGCGATGACTCGACGCGGGTGGTTGAGCAACGACTTGAACGGAGCTTGCAGCATGGGCACTCGCTTGTTTCGAAGCCCGGCAGACAGCGCCCGGCGATGGACACTGATCATAGGTCGGACGCGGCCATGGGTATAGTCCGACAAAGCCTTGTAGCGAATCGGACCAAGCCTTAGACCTAAGATCAATGGAACGTCACAGTCGTCGAGCTAGACTAAAGCAGTGTCTGGAAGGCGAGCCTGGGGCTGGCCGGAGAGAGGGAGGCACACATGAGCCTGACAATGGCAATTCTAATGCTGGTGGGCATGTGGATCAGCGTCGCAGCCGCCATGCTCTGGGGGGTTCTGCGCATTGTGCGCAGGCATTCGCAACATCACCTGCCGCCGCAGGTTCGGCCTAAACATGCGCCAGTACGCCGGGCTACTGCGCATTGAACTGAGAATTTGGGGCAGCTGCGCTGCCCTTTCGCGACACAAGGCCGCTCCCACAGGGATGGACCGCGTAGCTCAAGTGGCGTACGCGGTCTCTGTGGGAGCGGTCTTGTGTAGCGAAAGGGGCGCAAAGCGCCCCAGCTGTTGCATCAACCTTCTGCGGCTTCACGCTTCATACGTGCCCGGCGAGCAAAGATGTTGAGCATCTCGATCGCGGTCGAGAAGGCCATTGCTGCGTATACATAGCCTTTAGGCACATGCGCGCCGAAGCCTTCGGCGATCAGCGTCATGCCGATCATGATCAGGAAGCCCAGCGCCAGCATCACCACGGTCGGGTTGTCGTTGATGAAGTTGGCCAGCGGGTCGGCCGCCACCATCATCACGATCACGGCAACCACTACGGCGATGATCATGATCGGCAGGTGCTCGGTCATGCCTACGGCGGTAATGATGCTGTCGACCGAGAAGACGATGTCCAGCAGCAGGATCTGGAAGATCGCCGCGGCAAAGCCCAGGGTAACCGTGTTGGAGACCTTGGCCTCTTCCTTGGCACCGTGCGGGTCGACACTCTCGTGGATCTCCTTGGTCGCTTTCCACAACAGGAACAAGCCACCGGCGATCAGGATCATGTCCTTCCAGGAGAAGGCATTACCAAACACCTCGACAACCGGATCGGTCAGCTGCACGATCCAGGCCACGGTGCTGAGCAGCGCCAGGCGCATGATCAGGGCCATGCTGATACCGATCCGACGGGCCTTGGAGCGGTATTCCATCGGCAGCTTGTTGGTCAGGATCGAGATGAAGATCAGGTTGTCGATACCCAGTACGACTTCCATCGCCACCAGGGTGGCCAAGGCAACCCAGGCGGTCGGGCTTGCGGCGAGTTCCAGCAAATATTCCATGAATCAATCCTGTTTCAAGTCTTGGGGTCAGATGTCCTGGGTCTTGTCCTGGTCATTGCCAGGCTTGGCCGACTTCTCGCCCTCGCCGCCAATGGCCTCGTTCAAAGCCTGCTGGGCTGCATCGTTGGTCTTGTCGATCGCCTGCTTGGCGGTTTCGGCCGCCTGGTCGAGCATTTGCTGGGCAGATTTTTCCGCCTGATCGCATCCTGCCAGGGTAAACAGGGCCAGGGCCAGCACCAACGGGGTGCCGATGGATTTCAGTTGTAGCATGGGTTCCTCACTTGTCTTGTCCGTTAGGCGCACGCGGCGCCTTATGGCACGCATTCTAGTGAAGCGGAAACATCCGGAAAATTCGTTTTTTTAGCGGTTATACTTCGGTTTTAACGAATCCGGAAAAACGCCACATGCTCAATTACCGCCAGCTGCATTACTTCTGGGTGGTCGCCAGGAGCGGCAGCATCGTGCGCGCCAGCGAACAATTGAACCTCACCCCGCAGACCATCAGCGGGCAGATCAGCCTGTTCGAGCAGACCTACGGCCTGGAATTGTTTCAACGGGTTGGGCGTCAACTGGAACTGACCGAGACGGGTCGGCAAACCCTGGTGTATGCCGAGCAGATGTTCCAGATCGGCAGCGAGCTGGAGGCCATGCTCCGCGCCGGCCCTCAGGAGCAGATCCTGTTTCGTGTGGGCGTGGCCGATGTGGTGCCCAAATCCATCGTCTATCGCCTGCTGGCGCCAACCATGGAGCTTGATGGTGTACTGCGCATCAATTGCCGGGAAGACAAACTGGAACGCCTGCTGGCTGACCTGGCCATCCAGCGTCTGGACCTGGTGATTTCCGACAGCCCGATGCCCAGCCACCTGGACATCAAGGGTTATAGCCAGAAGCTGGGCGAGTGCGGCCTGAGCTTCTTTGCCACCCCTGCCCTCGCCGAGCGCTACGGCCAGCCGTTTCCGGCTTGCCTGGATGACGCGCCACTGTTGATTCCGGGCCAGGAGACCGTGGTGCGCAGCCGCCTGCTGCGCTGGTTGTCGGAGCAGCAGGTGCAGCCGCGGATCATTGGTGAGTTCGATGACAGCGCGCTGATGCAGGCGTTTGGGCAGTCGGGCAGCGGCATCTTTGTGGCGCCGAGCGTGATTGCCGAAGAGGTGTGCCGGCAGTATAGGGTGGTGCTGATCGGGCAGACCGAGGCGGTGAACGAATCGTTTTATGCGATTTCGGTGGAGCGCAAGGTCAAGCATCCGGGGATTGTGGCGATTACCGAGGGGGCGCGGCGGGAGTTGTTTCACTGGTGATTTAGCGGTGGCTGTAGTTGGGGCCGCTTCGCGCCCCTTTCGCGACACAAGGCCGCTCCCACAGACAGCGCGCCTGCCTCACAAGCGACGCCACACCTGTGGGAGAGAACAGCCCGATAAAGGTCTATGTTAAAGTCGCGCCCGTCCAATTCCCTGAGATTGCGCTGCACATGTCCCCTGTCCTTCGTCTGCTCAACCGCACCAGCCTGGTCACCCAGATCGTCATCGGCCTGGTCGCCGGCATCGCCCTGGCCCTGCTCGCCCCTACCGTGGCCGGCGATGTCGGGTTTCTTGGCAAAGTGTTCGTCAGCGCCCTGAAGGCGGTGGCACCGATCCTGGTGTTCATCCTGGTCATGGCGTCGATCGCCAACCACCGCCACGGCCAGGAGACCCATATCCGGCCGATCCTCTGGCTGTACTTGCTGGGCACCTTTGCCGCAGCGGTCGTCGCCGTGGTCGCCAGCATGGCGTTCCCTTCCAACCTGGTACTCACTAGCAGCGAAACCGCCCTCAGCGCGCCCGGCGGGATCACTGAGGTGCTGCAGAATCTGCTGTTGAGCGCCGTCGACAACCCGGTAGCAGCACTGCTCAACGCCAACTTCATCGGTGTGCTGACCTGGGCGATCGGCCTGGGCATCGCCCTGCGCCATGCCAGCGACGCCACCCGTACGGTGGTCGACGACCTGTCCAAAGGCGTCACCCTGATCGTGCGCGTGGTTATCCGCTTTGCACCGCTGGGTATTTTCGGTCTGGTCGCCTCGACCCTCGCCCAGTCCGGCCTGGACGCCCTGCTCGGCTACCTGCACCTGCTCGCGGTATTGATTGGCTGCATGCTGTTCGTCGCGCTGGTGATGAACCCGCTGATCGTGTTCTGGAAGATTCGCCGCAACCCCTACCCGCTGGTGCTCATGTGCCTGCGCGAGAGCGGTATCACAGCGTTCTTCACCCGCAGCTCAGCAGCCAACATTCCGGTCAACATGGCACTGGCGGAAAAACTCGGCCTGCATGAGGACACCTATTCGGTGTCGATCCCGCTCGGCGCAACCATCAACATGGCCGGCGCGGCCATTACCATCACCGTCCTGACCCTGGCAGCGGTACATACCCTGGGTATCACCGTCGATATGCCAACCGCCGTGCTGCTCAGCGTGGTAGCTGCGGTCTGCGCGTGCGGCGCGTCAGGGGTGGCGGGCGGCTCGTTGTTGCTGATTCCGCTGGCGTGCAGCCTGTTTGGTATTCCCAGCGAAGTCGCCATGCAAGTGGTGGCGGTCGGCTTCATCATTGGCGTGCTGCAGGATTCGGCCGAAACGGCGCTCAATTCTTCGACCGATGTGATCTTTACCGCGGCTGCGTGCAAGGCGCAGGAACGGCGCAACGCCTGAGATTGCCTGGGGCGTTTTGCGCCTCTCACGCTATACACGGCCGCTCTCACAGCGGCCGTGTTGTGGCAATTGCTTAAGTGCGCAGCTTTACCTAGGCTAGAGGCCTTTCCTCGCATCGAGACAGGGCCATGTCAGAACACCAAACCGCCAGTGAAGGCCGCTTCAACAGCACCGAGATCCGTATTCTCGGCGCGCTGATCGAAAAGCAGGCCACCAGCCCTGAAAGCTACCCCCTGACCCTCAATGCCCTGGTCCTGGCCTGCAACCAGAAGACCAGCCGCGAGCCAGTCATGAACCTCTCTCCCGGTCAGGTCGGCCAAGCCCTGCGCGCGCTCGAAGGGCAAGGCCTGACCCGCCTGCAGATGGGCAGCCGTGCCGATCGTTGGGAACAAAGGGTGGACAAGGCTCTGGAGCTGGTACCGGCGCAGTTGATCCTGATGGGGTTGATGTTCTTGCGCGGGCCGCAAACCATCAATGAGCTGTTGACGCGCAGCAATCGCCTGCATGAGTTCGAAGATGGCGATCAGGTCCAGCATCAACTGGAGCGCCTGATTTCGCGGGGCCAGGCCGTCCACCTGCCACGCCAGGCCGGTCAGCGTGAAGACCGCTACACGCACGCCTTGGGTGATCCGGCGGAGATCGAAGCGATTCTCGCGGCACGCCAGCAAGGCGCCACTGAGCGCAGCAGCGCTGGCAGCGTGGCGGAAGAGCGCATTGAAGCGCTCGAGGCGCGCATCGCTGCGCTGGAAGAGCGACTGGCCCAGCTCGAGGGTTGATTCAGGCGCTGTCGGCTTTGGGGAAATTGCGACAGCTTTTGCGCTCGGCCAGCTCCTTGTCGCTGGGGCGCTGGTCGACGAATACGGTACGGCCGTCGGCGTAGATTTCCAGGTAGCCCCAGTGCAGGTCCTGCTCCTGTTGCCCGGGTTGGGGTGGTACTAGCCACCAGGGTTCGCGGCTGATCAGGGTCATCGGTCGGCTCCGGACTTAGTCTGTCTCACTATAGCTGGCAGTAGCGGCCTCTTCGCGGGGCAAGCCCGCTCCTACAGGGATTGCGCCGAATTCAGAATTTGCGCAATACCTGTAGGAGCGGGCTTGCCCCGCGAAGAGGCCGCTACTGCCACCGCAAAACCCAGACAAAAAAACGCCGCCCATACAGGCGGCGTTTGCTCACCCAGCTACCCGACTCACGCCGGCGCGGAGCTTCGGATCAGGTGATCAAAGGCCGACAACGAAGCCTTGGCCCCCTCACCCACCGCAATCACGATCTGCTTATACGGCACAGTGGTCACATCACCCGCGGCAAACACCCCAGGAATATTGGTCTGGCCCTTGGCATCGACGATGATCTCGCCGCGTGGCGACAGCTCGACCGTACCTTTGAGCCAATCGGTATTGGGCAGCAGGCCGATCTGCACGAAGATCCCTTCCAGTGCCAGGTCATGCAGCTCATCGCTGCTGCGGTCCTTGTAGCGCAGGCCGTTGACCTTCTCGCCATCACCCAGCACTTCAGTGGTGAGCGCGCTGGTGATCACCTTGACGTTGGCCAGGCTGTGCAGTTTGCGCTGCAGCACGGCATCGGCGCGCAGTTGGCTGTCGAACTCGATCAAGGTCACCTGAGCCACGATACCCGCGAGGTCGATGGCCGCTTCGACACCGGAGTTGCCGCCGCCGATCACCGCCACACGCTTGCCCTTGAACAACGGCCCGTCGCAGTGCGGGCAGTAGGCAACGCCACGGGCGCGGTACTGCTGCTCACCCGGCACGTTCATTTCGCGCCAGCGGGCACCGGTGGCGAGGATCACCGTCTTGGCCTTGAGCGAGGCTCCGCTGGCCAGGCGCACTTCGTGCAGACCGCCAGCAACGGCCGGGATCAGCGCTTCGCCACGCTGCAGGTTCATGATGTCGACGTCGTACTGCTTGACGTGCTCTTCCAGCGCCGAGGCGAGTTTCGGGCCTTCGGTCTCTTGCACTGAAATAAAGTTCTCGATGGCCATGGTGTCGAGCACCTGGCCGCCAAAACGCTCGGCAGCAACGCCAGTACGAATGCCTTTGCGCGCGGCATAGATAGCTGCTGCGGCGCCGGCTGGGCCACCGCCGACCACCAGCACGTCGAAGGCCTGCTTGGCGTTGATCTTCTCCGCCTGACGGCTGCCAGCGCTGGTGTCGATCTTGCCGAGGATTTCTTCCAGGCCCATGCGGCCCTGACCGAACACCTCACCGTTGAGGTAGATGCTTGGCACGGCCATGACCTTGCGGGTCTCGACCTCGTCCTGGAACAGCGCGCCGTCGATGGCCACATGGCGCACGTTGGGGTTGAGCACCGCCATCAGGTTCAGCGCCTGGACCACGTCCGGGCAGTTCTGGCACGACAGCGAGAAGTAGGTTTCAAAGGTGAACTCACCTTGCAGCGCCTGGATCTGCTCGATCACTTCGGCGCTGGCCTTGGACGGGTGGCCGCCAACTTGCAGCAGCGCCAGCACCAGCGAGGTGAACTCATGGCCCATGGGGATGCCGGCAAAGCGCAGGCCGATATCAGCACCCGGGCGGTTGAGCGAGAACGATGGGCGACGGGCGTCACTGCCGTCCTTGCGCAAGGTAATCAGGTTGGACAGGCCGGCGATTTCCACCAGCAGGTCGTGCAATTCGCGGGACTTCGCGCCGTCGTCGAGGGAGGCAACGATCTCGATCGGCTGGGTGACCCGCTCCAGGTAGGTTTTCAGTTGCGATTTAAGCGTGGCGTCCAACATACGGGCGATTCCTTGTTCAATCTGCAGATACAAAAACGCCCAGGCAACAGTGCCCGGGCGTTTGGCGGGGCGGGGAGTACTTCAGCTTTGGCGGCTGCTCACCGCCCGCGATTGGCGCACGATCTTAGATCTTGCCAACCAGGTCCAGCGAAGGGGCCAGGGTGGCTTCGCCTTCTTTCCACTTGGCCGGGCAGACTTCGCCTGGGTGGGCGGCAACGTACTGGGCAGCCTTGACCTTGCGCAGCAGCTCGCTGGCGTCACGGCCTACACCGCCGTCGTTGATTTCAACGATCTTGATCTGGCCTTCCGGGTTGATCACGAAGGTACCGCGATCGGCCAGGCCGGCTTCTTCGATCAGCACGTCGAAGTTGCGCGAGATGACGTGGGTCGGGTCACCGATCAGCGGGTACTTGATCTTGCCGATGGTTTCCGAAGTATCGTGCCAGGCTTTGTGGGTGAAGTGGGTGTCGGTCGACACGCCGTAGATCTCGACGCCCAGCTTCTGGAACTCAGCGTAGTTGTCGGCCAGGTCGCCCAGTTCGGTTGGGCAGACGAAGGTGAAGTCGGCTGGGTAGAAGAACACGACAGACCACTTGCCTTGCAGATCGGCTTCGCTCACCTGAACGAATTCGCCGTTGTGGAAGGCAGTTGCGTTGAACGGTTTGACTTGGCTGTTGATGATAGGCATGAGATGTGTTCCTTCATGGGGTTTGAATTCGTTGACGGAGAGAATCCTAACGAATGATCCCGGGGAAGGCTCATTGGCAAAGCTCATGCTGACGATTGGTTTTGGCTATAACCGGGGTTTATTAATAGAAGGGATTGAGCTGAGCAAAGCATTGCGCAGGTATTGTGCGGTGGCAGTGAGGGCCTCTTCGCGGGGCAAGCCCGCTCCTACAGGGTATGCGCCGCATTCAAGGGCTGGGCAAGCGCGGACATTGTGGGAGCGGCCTTGTGTCGCGAAAGGGCCGCAACGCGGCCCCGGCATTCTTGAGTGAACAGCATCAAGTCAAGCGGCGCGGTATCAGCGGGTAACGGTCCGCATGGTGACGAACTCTTCAGCCGCCGTCGGGTGCACGCCGATGGTCTCGTCGAACTGCTGCTTGGTCGCGCCGGCCTTCAACGCGATACCCAACCCCTGGATGATCTCGCCAGCGTCCGGGCCGACCATGTGGCAACCCAGAACCTTGTCGGTCTCGGCGTCCACCACCAGCTTCATCAGGGTCTTTTCCTGGATATCGGTCAGGGTCAGCTTCATCGCCCGGAAGCGGCTTTCGAAGATCTGCACCTTGTGCCCGGCTTCCAGCGCCTGCTCCTCGGTCAGGCCAACCGTGCCAATCGGCGGCTGGCTGAACACCGCGGTGGGGATGTTCTGGTAGTCCACCGCCCGGTACTGCTCGGGCTTGAACAGACGGCGCGCCACGGCCATGCCTTCGGCAAGCGCTACCGGAGTCAGCTGAACCCGGCCGATGACATCGCCGATCGCCAGGATCGACGGCTCGGTGGTCTGGTACTGCTCGTCAACCCGCACATAGCCGCGCGGGTCGAGCTCGACGCCGGTGTTCTCCAGGCCCAGGTTGTCCAGCATCGGCCGGCGCCCAGTGGCATAGAACACGCAGTCGGTGATCAGCTCGCGACCGTCCTTGAGGTTGGCCTTGAGGCTGCCATCCTCGAGTTGATCGATGCGCTGGATATCGCTGTTGAACTGCAGGTCGAGGCCGCGCTTGTCCAGCTCTTCCTTGAGGTGGGTACGCACCGAGCCATCGAAACCGCGCAGGAACAGGTCACCGCGGTAGAGCAAACTGGTCGCGCTGCCCAGCCCCTGGAAGATGCCGGCAAACTCGACGGCGATGTAGCCGCCGCCCACCACCAGGATGCGCCGCGGCAATTCCTTGAGGTAGAACGCCTCGTTGGAGGTGATGGCCAGTTCCTTGCCGGGGATATCCGGCACCTGTGGCCAGCCACCGGTGGCGATCAGAATATGCTTGGCGCTGTAGCGCTGGCCTTCGACCTCGACCTCATTCGCGGCGGTGATGCGCGCATGGCCTTGGAGCAAGGTCACGCCACTATTGACCAGCAAGTTGCGATAGATGCCATTGAGGCGTTCGATCTCGCGGTTCTTGTTGGCGATCAGCGTGCCCCAGTCGAAATGCCCTTCTTCGAGGGTCCAGCCGAAACCTGCGGCCTGCTCCAGCTCATCGGCGACGTGCGCGCCGTACACCAGCAGTTTTTTCGGCACGCAGCCGACGTTGACGCAGGTACCGCCCAGGTAGCGGCTTTCAGCCACGGCAACCTTCGCGCCGAAACCCGCCGCGAAACGCGCGGCACGCACACCGCCGGAACCGGCACCAATCACGAACAGATCAAAATCGTAGGCCACAATCCAGACTCCACAAAAAAAGCCACCCGAGGGTGGCCGTTTTTCTACTTGGCTGCAAGCTTCACGCTGCAACAGGCAGCGTGAATGCTGGTGTCAGCGGGCGGCTCAGTAAGCCTTGCCGGTCTTGTAGAAGTTCTCGAAGCAGAAGTTGGTTGCTTCGATGTAGCCTTCGGCACCACCGCAGTCAAAGCGCTTGCCCTTGAACTTGTAGGCAATCACGCAGCCGTTCTGCGCCTGCTTCATCAGCGCATCGGTGATCTGGATCTCACCGCCTTTGCCTGGCTCGGTTTCTTCGATCAGCTTGAAGATGTCCGGGGTCAGGATGTAGCGGCCGATGATCGCCAGGTTGGACGGTGCATCTTCTGGTGCAGGCTTCTCGACCATGCTGTTCACGCGGTAGATATCGTCGCGGATCATTTCGCCGGAAATAACCCCGTACTTGTTGGTTTCCTGCGGATCGACTTCCTGGATGGCCACGATCGAGCAACGGAACTGGTTGTACAGCTTGACCATCTGCTGCAGCACGCCGTCACCGTCGAGGTTGACGCACAGGTCATCGGCCAGCACGACCGCGAACGGCTCGTCGCCGATCAGTGGGCGACCGGTGAGGATCGCGTGGCCCAAGCCTTTCATTTCAGTCTGGCGCGTGTAGGAGAACGAGCACTCGTCCAGCAGGCGACGGATACCGACCAGGTATTTTTCCTTGTCGGTGCCCTTGATCTGGTTTTCCAGCTCGTAGCTGATGTCGAAATGGTCTTCCAGAGCACGCTTGCCGCGGCCGGTAACGATGGAGATCTCGCTCAGGCCAGCCTCCAGTGCCTCTTCAACGCCATACTGGATCAGTGGCTTGTTCACCACCGGCAGCATTTCCTTGGGCATGGCTTTGGTAGCGGGCAGGAAGCGGGTGCCGTAACCGGCTGCCGGGAACAAGCATTTCTTGATCATATACGTCCTTAACAAGGGCTTAGCGTACGAATTTGGCGCAGTCTAATCAGGCGGCACGCACCTTACAATGCCCCGCCTGTGGCGACCGATGCCATGATAGAGATAACCCAGTGTAGTTAGTTCCGATGAATCGTAAATATTGCCCCGCCGAACAGCACCGGCCGGCAGCCACGTTCTAGCATCATATGGCCTGTGCCGAGGCTATCGCAGGGCCATCCCGCGGCCATTACATCCCCTGCCCGATCACCACGCCATCAACCTTCTGCCCATACAGATTGACGCCGTCATTGGCATGGAACTTCACCCGGGTCTTCTCCACCGAACCCTCGACCAGGCGCGGATCCTGCGGCCTTTCGTGGCGGTTGATCCACGCAGCAACGTCCCACGCCTGCTGATCGCTCAAGCTGCCCGGCCGGCCCAGCGGCATGTTGTACTTGATGAACGACGCCGCGGTATTGATCCGGTGCATCCCGGCGCCCCAGTTGTAGGAATCCTTGCCCCACAGCGGCGGCATCACGTATTCGCCTGCAACCTGCTGGCCCTCACCCTTGTCGCCATGACAGATGGCGCATTGCGCCTGATACACCTGCTGGCCGCGCTTGAAGTCGTAGCCAGCCTTGGGTTGGGCTACCTCCGGATAGCCACGGCCAGCGATCTCGACCCCTGTCGGCGCCTGGGTCGACAGCCAGTAGGAATAGACACTCAATGCGGTCATCTGCTGGCTGTCGGCCGCCGGCGGCTTGCCGTTCATGCTGAACTGGAAACACCCCTGGATGCGTTCGGCGAAGGTATTCACCTTGTCGTTCTTCTTGCGATACGCCGGATACATCGGATACGCACCCCACAGCGGCGCAGAAAACGCCATGCGCCCCTGGTCGAGGTGACAGTTGCTGCAGTTCATACCGTTACCCACCGCTTCGGGCATCAACCGCCGGGTATCGACAAACAGCGCATGGCCCTCGCGTACCATCTGGCCAAAGGCGTTATCAGGCAACTGGTCTTCTGCGGGCGGACTGAACTGAGCCGTTGCCTGCGCTTGGCCGACCTTGAGCTGAGACTGATCTTCCATGGCGATCGGAGCGGCCTGTGAGCTGCCCACGGCCACCAGCAACACGGCTGCAATTATGGGTTTCATGGCTTGACCTCCTGACTCAGCGGATGGGCGAAAAATGCCGCGATTGCGGTGATTTCGGCATCGGTCATGGCCTTGGCCACGCCGACCATCAGTTGGTTGGGGTCGTTGCGACGGCTACCCTCGCGCCAGGCATTGAGCTGCGCCACCAGGTAGCCCTGGGGCTGGCCGGCCAACGGCGGGAAGTGCTCACCAACGCCACTGCCACCTGGCCCATGACACTGCACACATCCAGGGATCTGCCGACTCCAGTCGCCATACAGCGCCAGCCGCGACACCGGGTCAGTGGCAATCTGTTGCCGGCGCAGGTCAGGCGCAGCATCGCTGGGCAAATCGGCCAGGTAGGCACTGACAGCCGTGGCCTCCTCGGCGGTCAACGCCTTGGCCAGCGGCTCCATCACCGCCTGCTTGCGACTGCCGCTGCGAAAGTCATTCAGTTGCTTGTTCAGGTAACCGGCCGGAAGGCCGGCCAAACGCGGGAAGCCTGCGGCGGCGATGCCTTTGCCATCCGCGCCGTGGCAGCCCAGGCAGGCCAGGGCCGCGGGGTTCTGCCCGCCTTGAGTGAAGATTTTCTGGCCATCGGCGGCATGCGCCGCAGGCCAGGCCAGGATCAGCAAGGTGCCGATCGCGACGCGCCTCAACGGTATCATCAGGGACACTCCATTTCCTTGTTATAAGCTTAGGCTTAAAAGGTATAAGCCAGAAAATACTAGGCTTATCCCCCGGCGGCGAACAACGCCTACCGGACAAGAAGATGGCAATTTGCCTTTTAATCGATGATTAGCTGAGCTGGATCAAGATCCTGAGATGCACTTGGTCGTGGCGGTACGCACGTCGCCCAGGCGCAGGGGGAAGTTGTTCAAGCGCTCGTGCAGCTTGATGCTGCTGCCGCTGCCACGCTTGTCGATGTCCAGCAACGCCGCCGGGCCGGCACCTGCCGTCAGCTTCTGCGGGACGATCAGGCGCAGGCCATCACCACGCTGCTCTTCCACCAGCGCGTCACGGCTTGAGGCCAGTTCGGCCTTGATGCAATCGGCATACTCACGTGGTGTCTTGCCAGACATCACATCCATGGTTTCTCGCGACTGCTCCAGTTCCGAGACACTCACGCAGCCGCCCAGGGTCAAGCTGATCGCCGCCACCACCCACTTCATTCGGTATACCTCTGCCTTGAAAGAATCTGTATGACAACGGCGGGGCAGGTTTGCTCCCTGCTTTGGCGGATTTATCCCAGCCCGGCCATGCGGGGCGGGAGTGTACCCTTACATCGTGATATCTTTCGCATTTGCAGAATCAAACCTTGCGGAGCATCACATGAAATTCGTACACCAGCGCGAGCACCTCAATGAGGACGACATCGTCGTTATCGAGTGTTCCCAGCGCTGCAACATCCGCCTGATGAACGACGCCAACTTCCGCAGTTTCAAGAATGGCGGCCGTCACACCTATCATGGCGGCGCCTTCGATCAGTTCCCGGCCAAGATCACCGTGCCGAGCACCGGCTTCTGGAACATCACCCTCGATACGGTGACCCCGCGGCCGATTTCGGTGACGCGCAAGCCAACCTTCACCCACAAGATCAAGATCATTCGTCGCTCTTCGTCGCAATTGAGATAAGCCGTCATGACCGAGACCATCAAGTACGTAATCAACTACAAACTCGACGGCGAACGCCGTTGGGATTTCGCCCTGATGTCGGACAATTCCGAAGAACAGGCAAAGGCAGCACTGCACAAGATCCATGGCGACGACGCCGAGAAGATCAGCGACATCAAGGTCAGCAAAGCCCTGTAGTGAGCTAGCCCCGCCGCCCAAGGAGTCCGCATGAGTACCTGGCCAGACCGCCGCATCCTCGATCTGCTGGGCATCGAGTTGCCCATTCTGCAGGCGCCCATGGCGGGTGCCACCGGCTCAGCCATGGCCATTGCCGTGGGCAATGCGGGCGGGCTCGCTGCCCTGCCCTGCGCGATGCTCAGCCATGACCAGGTGCGCAGCGAGGTCCTGGCATTTCGTAGCGATTGCGCGGGGCCGCTCAATCTCAACTTCTTCTGCCACCAGCCGCCCGCGCCAGACGCTGCGCATGCGGCGCGCTGGAAGCAGGCGCTCAAGCCCTACTATGAAGAAATCGGTGCCGACTACGATGCGCCTACGCCGGTGTCCAACCGTGCACCGTTCGATGAGCAGAGCTGCCAGCTGATCGAGCAGTTGCGTCCAGAGGTGGTCAGTTTCCACTTCGGCCTGCCGCCCGCCGACCTGCTGCAACGGGTCAAGGCGACTGGCGCCAAGGTGCTGTCGAGTGCAACCACGGTCGAGGAAGCGCTGTGGCTGCAAGCCCGTGGTTGTGACGCGATCATTGCCATGGGCTTTGAAGCCGGCGGGCATCGCGGGATGTTCTTGAGCGAGGACATCACCAGCCAGATCGGCACCTTTGCCCTGGTGCCGCAGATTGTCGATGCCGTGCAGGTGCCGGTGATTGCCGCAGGCGGCATCGCCGATCACCGCGGCCTGGTCGCGGCACTGGCGCTGGGCGCTTCGGCGGTGCAGATCGGCACGGCGTATCTGTTCTGCCCGGAGGCGAAGGTTTCCGCGGCGCATCGCCAGGCCCTGGAAACGGCCTCCGCCAGTGATACCGCGTTGACCAACCTGTTTACCGGGCGCCCTGCACGCGGGATCAACAACCGGATCATGCGCGAACTGGGGCCGATGAGCGACCTGGCGCCGCGTTTTCCGCTGGCGGGAGGCGCGTTGATGCCGCTGCGGGCCATCAGTGAAGCGCAGGGCAGCAGTGAGTTCAGCAATCTGTGGTCGGGGCAGGCATTGCGCCTGGGGCGGCGCATGCCGGCCGGCGAGTTGACCCGGCAGATTGCCGGGCAGGCGTTGGCGCGGGTCGGGCGCTGAGGGATACCTTTGAAATGCTGGGGGCGCTGCGCGCCCCTTTCGCGACACAAGGCCGCTGCCACAGGTTCTGCGCATGCCTTGATGACGGCGCTGTCCCTGTGGGAGCGGCCTTGTGTCGCGAAAGGGCTGCAAAGCAGCCCCGGCATTCTCCAGCCAGACGCCATCCAAAAACCCCTGTAAAGCCCCTGTGGTCTTGAATCGCGAGAGGCCCGCTGAATCAATACATGTCCCCGGCACAGCGCTCAACCCTTCCCGACCAACAGGTTATCGCTATATAGTCAGCCACATAACGATAACCTGCCCCTCAGGAGCTGCTTCCATGCGTCTACGCTTGCCCCACCTGGCCGCCACCGCCCTGGCCACGCTGATCTCCTGCAACACTGCCTGGGCCGACGAAGTCCAGGTCGCGGTCGCCGCCAACTTCACCGCGCCGATCCAGGCCCTCGCCAAGGACTTCGAGAAAGATACCGGGCACAAACTGGTCGCAGCCTTTGGTTCCACCGGCCAGTTCTATGCGCAGATCAAGAACGGCGCGCCGTTCGAAGTGTTCCTCGCCGCCGACGACAGCACCCCGGCCAAGCTCGAAAGCGAAGGCGACAGCGTCAAGGGCTCACGCTTTACCTATGCCATCGGCACCCTGGCACTGTGGTCGGCCAAACCTGGCTACGTCGACGCCCAAGGCGCTGTATTGAAAAAAAATGAGTTCCAGCACCTGTCCATTGCCAACCCGAAAGCCGCGCCTTACGGTCTGGCCGCCACCCAGGTGCTGGACAAGCTCAAGCTCACCGAGGCCACCAAAGCCAAGATCGTCGAGGGGCAGAACATTACCCAGGCGTTCCAGTTCGTATCCACCGGCAACGCCGAGCTGGGCTTCGTCGCCCTGTCGCAGATCTACAAGGACGGCAAGATCGACAACGGTTCGGCCTGGATCGTACCCGCCGACCTGCACGACCCGATCAAGCAGGACGCCGTGATCCTCAACAAGGGCAAGGACAACCCGGCCGCCCAAGCACTGGTCGAATACCTCAAAGGCCCGAAAGCCGCTGCCGTGATCAAATCCTACGGCTATGAAATCTGATGCCGCTCGACGCCAGTGACTTCGGGGCGATCTGGCTGACCGTCAAACTGGCCAGCCTGACCACCTTGATCCTGCTCGTGGTGGGCACGCCCATCGCCTGGTGGCTGGCGCGCACGCGGTCGTGGCTGCGGGGACCGCTCGGCGCAGTAGTGGCGCTGCCACTGGTCCTGCCGCCGACGGTGATCGGCTTCTACCTGCTGATCGCCCTCGGCCCGCACGGCTGGCTCGGCCAGGCAACCCAGGCGCTGGGCCTGGGCACGGTGGTGTTCAGCTTTACCGGGCTGGTAATCGGCTCGGTGGTGTATTCCATGCCATTCGTGGTGCAGCCGCTGCAAAATGCCTTCAGCGCTATCGGCCAACGGCCCCTGGAAGTGGCGGCAACCCTGCGCGCCAGCCCTTGGGATACCTTTGTGCATGTGGTACTGCCGCTGGCCCGGCCGGGCTTCATCACCGCCAGCATCCTCGGCTTTGCCCACACCGTGGGCGAGTTCGGCGTGGTGCTGATGATCGGTGGCAATATTCCCGACAAGACCCGCGTGGTCTCGGTGCAGATCTTCGATCACGTCGAGGCCATGGCCTATTCGCAAGCACACTGGCTGGCCGGATCGATGCTGGTGTTTTCCTTCCTGGTGTTGCTCCTGCTCTATGCAGGCCGCCGCGGCAAGGCGGGCTGGAGCTGAGATGAGTTCATCAATACTGGCGCGGCTGCGCCTTGGGCGCGACGATTTCACCCTGGATGTCGACCTGCAGCTGCCAGGGCGCGGGATCAGCGCGCTGTTTGGCCACTCCGGTTCTGGCAAGACCTCCTGCCTGCGCTGCCTGGCCGGGCTGGAGCGGGCCGCCAGCGCCTATATCGAAGTCAATGGTGAGGTATGGGAAGACAGTATCCGCGGCTATTTCATGGCCCCGCACCAGCGACCGGTGGGCTACGTGTTCCAGGAGGCCAGCCTGTTCCCGCACCTGTCGGTGCGCGGCAACCTGGAGTTCGGCTGGCGGCGGATTGCGGCCAGCGAGCGCAAGGTAAGCCTTGAGCAGGCCTGCACCCTGCTGGGCATCGGTCACTTGCTCGCACGCCGCCCCGCGACCCTGTCAGGTGGCGAAGCGCAACGAGTAGGCATCGCCCGTGCCCTGCTCAGCAGCCCGCGCCTGCTGCTGATGGACGAACCGCTGGCCGCCCTCGACGGCCCACGCAAGCGGGAGATCCTGCCCTACCTGGAGCGACTGCATGATGAGCTGGAGATCCCCGTGGTCTATGTCAGCCACGCCCAGGATGAAGTAGCGCGCCTGGCCGACCACCTGGTCCTGCTCGAGCAAGGCAAGGCCATGGCCAGCGGCCCGATCGGCGAGACCCTGGCCCGCCTCGACCTGTCACTGGCCCAAGGCGATGACGCCGGGGTGGTGCTCGAAGGCGTGGTCGTCGGCCATGATCCGCACTACCAACTGTTCGACCTGCGCCTGCCAGGCAGTGACGGGCAACTGCTGCGCATCGCCCATCCGTCGCTGACGGTGGGTAGCACTCACCGACTCAAGGTGCAGGCGCGCGACGTCAGCCTGGCGCTGGGCGCGGACACCGCCTCAAGTATCCTCAATCGCCTGCCGGTCAGGGTTCGCGAGTACCGCGAGGCCGATAACCCCGCGCATGTGCTGGTCAGCCTGGACGCCGCCGGAGCTGCACTGTTGGCACGTATCACCCGCTACTCGGCGGATCAGCTCGGCCTGCGGCCGGGGCAGATGCTCTGGGCGCAGATCAAGTCAGTCGCACTTTTACTCTGAGCATCAGCGGCTTGGCCGTTGTCCATTGAGCAGGTACCTGAGCGATGGATGCCGCCTTATGTCCGACTGCCCCCTGCCCCGCAGCCTGCACTATGTCGACGACAGCCAGCCCGGCCTGAGCCGGCGGCGCTGGCGTGACCGCTTCATCTACCTGGATGCCGACGGCAAGCGCATTGCCGACAGCGAAACCCTGGCGCGCATCGCGGCGCTGGTGATCCCCCCGGCCTATACCGACGTGTGGATCTGCGCCGACCCGCAGGGCCATCTGCAGGCCACTGGCCGCGATGCGCGCGGTCGCAAGCAGTACCGCTATCACGCCGAATGGCGCACGCTGCGCGATGAACACAAATATGGCCGGATGCTGGCTTTTGCCCAAGTCCTGCCCAAGCTGCGCAAGCAGCTCGACGGCCACTTGGCGCGACCGGGCCTGGATCGGGAGAAGGTCATGGCGCTGGTGGTCAGCCTGCTCGACAGCACGCTGATCCGCATCGGCAACCGCCAGTACCTGCGCGACAACAAGTCGTATGGGCTGACCACGCTCAGTACCCGCCACGTCAAGGTCGAAGGCAGCACCATTCGCTTCGAGTTTCGCGGCAAGCGCGGCGTCGAGCACAGCGTCACCCTGCGCGACCGACGCCTGGCCACGCTGGTCAAGCGCTGCATGGAGCTGCCTGGGCAGGCGTTGTTCCAATACCTCGACGCCGAGGGGCAGCGCCACAGCATCGGTTCCAGCGAGATCAACCTGTTCCTCCAGCAACTGACCGGCGCCGACTTTACCGCCAAGGACTACCGCACCTGGGCAGGCAGCAGCCTGGCACTGAGCCTGCTGCGGCCGCTGGCCTGGGAGCCGGACAGCGAAGCCAAGCGCCAGGTGGCCGAAATCGTCCGGCAGGTCGCCTCGCGCCTGGGCAACACGCCGGCGGTGTGTCGGCGCTGCTACATTCACCCGGCGGTGCTTGAGCACTTTCATCTTGGCCGGCTGGCAGGCTTGCCACGCGCCCGCGTGCGCAAAGGCCTGGAGCAGGAAGAAGTGGCCTTGCTGCGCTTTCTGCAAGACCTGCAAAGCGTCGATTGAGCGTGACTATCCTGACTATCAAGCAGAGAAATTTCCCATCTGGGCGTAAGCCCCCTATTCTTGCCACCGAGCACCTCCGCCGATCATGCCAAAGCGGTTTGAATCGGCACCTGCAACTAGAGACAAGTAACAGATTTTGTCTGCGGGGGAATTACTATCCGCCGAAAGCGTCTTTAATAAGAAGGAAGAGGGACACGCTCCCGCCGGTGCGGTAACTGACTGCACGGTTTTCATCATTACCAAGGAGAACTACATGCTGATACTCACCCGCAAGGTTGGCGAAAGCATCGTCATCAACGATGACATCAAAGTCACCATTCTGGGCGTCAAAGGGATGCAAGTGAGGATCGGCATCGATGCACCAAAGGACGTTCAGGTGCACCGTGAAGAGATTTTCAAACGTATCCAGGCTGGCAACCCAGCGCCAGAAAAACACGACGATCAATATTGATCTGCATCGCTCGAGGCCGCACGGATGCGCTTGACCGATCGGCCCGCCGATGCGGGACTTCTCCTGGCCTTCAGCCGCCCAGCAGTTCCCGCACCTTGGCGATCAATTCTAGTGGATTGAAGGGTTTTTCAAACACTGCCACGAACAGTTCGGGGCTCGCCTGGCTGGCTTGCGCGCCACTCATGAGAATGACCGGCAGGTCTTCCAGCAGCAGCTCGCTGCGGATCGCCCTGGCCAACTCCTCGCCATTTTTCCTGGGCATCATGAAGTCGGTGATCACCAGGTCAACCCGTTTCTCCTTCAAGGCCTCGAGCGCCTTGAGCCCATCACCCGCCTTTTCCACCTGATAGCCCTCATCCTCCAGCGCATACGCGAGGATTTCGACGATCAGGTATTCGTCATCGACGATCAGAATGGTATTCATCGGGCTTCCATCACCCATCCTCCTGCGGCACGGGCGTACCGGAGAGCACCCCGCTGGCGCCCTCGAACGCCTTGTGCAGGGTAATGCCCGCAGCGCCCATGCACAGCTCGTGAAGTGCTGGGTCATGGTCGCTGTCGCGCACCTTGAGGACCGACAGCATACGCCGCAGATGCGCGTCCATTTCGACAAAGCGGGTCAGCATCAGGTTGTCGACGATGCTCGACAGGTCTGGCGCGGGCGCATTGATCTGCGCGCCGAACAGGTCGCGCATCTCCCAGGTCATCAGAATGCTTACATCACGCGCCCGCAACTCGCCCATCAAGGCGCGGAAAAAGCCATTGAGCCGCCCGGTGTC
This sequence comes from Pseudomonas sp. BP8, assembly GCF_017875955.1. Taxonomy (GTDB): domain Bacteria; phylum Pseudomonadota; class Gammaproteobacteria; order Pseudomonadales; family Pseudomonadaceae; genus Aquipseudomonas. The sequence continues at coordinate 4,433,345 of NZ_JAGINK010000001.1, forward strand.
GACAGCAAGTCGGCTGAATGCACCGAGGCTGTCGATCACCACGCGCTTGGCCCCCGTGGCTTCGACCTGCGCCAACAAGCGCGCGCCGACCTGATCGAGCAGGCCTTCGGTAGTCGGCTGCCAGCTCAACTGCAACGCGCCCGATTGCTCCAGCGCTGCGAAGTCATAGCCGAGCGCCGTCGCCTTCAGGCGCAGACGTTCAGGTGATTCATAAAAACCGAAATGCAAACCAGGCGCCTGCACGGTCGAGGCCGACAAAAACGCCAGCCCCAGGGACGTCTTGCCGATCCCCGAGGGGCCCATCACCAGGCTGGTGGAGCCGAGCGCAAGGCCACCACCGAGGATTTCGTCCAGAGCCGGCAAGCCTGTGGTAGTCCGGCTGAGCGCAGCCGAACCGGGATGGCTGGGGTGGCTGTACAAGGCCTCCAGGCGCGGGTAGACCTTCAGCCCTGTGCTATCGATCAAGCATTCGTGCAACCCCGACAACGCGGCGCTACCGCGGGTCTTGCGCAGCTGGACATGGCGCACGGCACGGCTGCCCACCAGCGTCTCGCCCAGTTCGATGACGCCATCGACCATGGTGTGTTCAGGGCTGCCCTCCTGCAGGCGTGAGCTGGTCAGCAGCAAGACCGTGCAACCGGCAAAGGCCGCATGCCCCTGTAGCTCAGAGACAAACTTCTTGGTATCCAGCGTGGTTTCAGCGCGCACCCGCGCATTGAGCAGGCCATCGACAATCAGCAGCGTCGCCTGCTGGCGAACGATCTCCTGACGCAGCAGGCGAACCACCGCATCCAGGCCTTCCTGCTGCAAGGTATCAAAGGCGCTGACGAACTGGATCTGGTCACCGACCAGGTGCTGATCGAAAAACTCCAGGGTCGACAGGTACTGGAACAAGCGCTCGTGGGATTCGCTGAGCAGGGTCGCCACCAACACGCGACCGCCGTCCCGCACATGGCCCCAGGCAAGCTGGTTGGCGAGGATCGTCTTGCCCGCGCCCGGCGGGCCCTGAATGATGTAAGAGGACCCGGATACCAGCCCGCCCTGGAGCAAGACATCCAGCCCCTCGATTGCCGTGGTCAGTCGCTTGAGTGCTTCTACCATGCTGCATACCTGTTGGATGTCGCGTTACAGGGCATCCTTAGCGGCCGGCAGGTAAAGGCTCATGCACGTGCCCTCGCCCAACCGAGTGGCCACGCAGATGGCGCCATTGCTCTGCTTGGCAAAGCCATACACCTGGCTCAGACCAAGACCAGTACCCTTGCCGAAAGCCTTGGTGGTGAAAAACGGTTCGAAAATCCGCGGCAGCACCTGCGGATCAATCCCCGGCCCGCTGTCATGCACGTTGAAACGCACGAAGCGACCGTGCAAGCCGTCTATCTCACCTGCCAGCTCGACACAGTCCACCTCGAGGCGGATGCAACCCTCACCCTCAATGGCGTCTCGGGCATTGAACAACAGGTTGAGCAAGACCATCTGCAGTTGCCCGGCATCGGCGTCGACCTTGGGCATTCCCACCTGCTGGTGCTCCTCCAGCGTTATTTCGCTGGGCAACGCATGGGCCAACAGGCCTAGCGTCGAATCGACCAACTCTGCTGGGGTTATGCGGGTGACGCTCAATTGACGGTGGCGGGCAAAACTCAAGAGCTGCTGGGTAAGCTCGGTGCCGCGCTGGCCGGCGTCGAGAATGTGCTCGAGCAAACGCTGGATCCGCGCAGGATCCTGGCTGCCAATGGCCAGGCGAGCAGAGCTGAGGATAATGGTCAGGAGGTTGTTGAAGTCGTGGGCGAGGCCGCCGGTAAGCTGCCCCAGCGCCTCGAGCTTCTGCGCCTGAAACAGTTGGGCGCGCACTGCATCCAGCTGCAGGGCTGACTCCCGCCGATCGGTGATGTCACGGGTAACCTTGGCCAGGCCAAGCACTTGCCCCTGCTCGTCGCGGATCACATCCAGCGCTGCCAAGGCCCAGAACTGTGTGCCGTCCTTGCGCACTCGCCAGCCCTCGTCCTGGGCCACGCCCTGATCGAGTGCCTGGCGCAGCAATAGCTCAGGACGCCCATCGGCGCAGTCCCCGGCGGTGAAGAACAAAGAGAAATGACGGCCAATCACTTCTTCGGCCCGATAGCCCTTGATGCGCTCGGCACCGGCATTCCACGAGACCACGCGACCAGTAGGGTCAAGCATGTAAATAGCGTAATCCACCACCGATTGAACGAGTTGTTCATAACGGTTCGGCGGCATTTCGGACTGGTCCAGGCGGTCGTTTGAAACCATGCAAGCTCCACGGGCACCGCAAAGGAAGGACAGATTAGCGTTGTCTTGAGTCTACTCGAGTCTACTCGCCCTTGGGCGGCGAAGCGAAGTGTCTTCAGCGGCGTTTGGTAGACACGCTCTTCCCCGGTGCGACCCAAGTCACCTACATCCGCAGTCAAATATGCTTTGATATCAGGCGCTTGGTTGACGCGGCTATAACGATGGGTTATAAAACGCGCTTGATTGCAAGGCCCTTCCTGTAGAAGCGTGCCGGTCTTACGGGCCCTTTCAAGCGTGCGAGTGTGGTGGAATTGGTATACACAGCAGACTTAAAATCTGTCGGCGTGAGCCTTGCGGGTTCGAGTCCCGCCACTCGCACCAATCTTCTCTGAAAAGGCGCCCATGTGGCGCCTTTTTCGTGTCCGACGGCAATTTGCACACCAACTGCTAGAGTGGAACATGTCTCGGTCCACTGGAACGCTGCCATGCGCTACTCCCTGTTCGACGGCCAACGTGATGCGATCATCCTGCTTGCGCGCATTCTGCTGATGCTCTTGTTCGTCATCTCTGGCTGGAGCAAATTGACCGGCTTTGAAGGCACTGTGGCCTACCTTGGCTCACTGGGCGCGCCTGCGCCGACACTGGCGGCGGCGATTGCCGTGATCATGGAGTTCTTCGTCGCCATCGTGCTGATCCTGGGCTTCTACACCCGTCCGCTGGCGTTCCTGTTCGCCCTGTTCGTGTTGGGCACAGCGCTGATTGGCCACCCGTACTGGAACATGGTCGACCCTGAACGCAGCGCCAACATGACTCAGTTCTTCAAAAACCTGAGCATCATCGGTGGGCTGCTGTTACTGGCCGTGACGGGTGCCGGGCGGTTCTCGCTGGATCGCCGCTAGCCCCTGCCGAGGTTGCGGGCATGATTGGCGTGCCCGCAGCGGTACCTAGTCGTCGACGTCGTCGTGCCAGGCGGGATGATTGTCGTCGTCGCAGTCATCGAGGGTGTCTTCATCTTCCTCGATCTCGATGTCATCCTCGGCGCCTTGGGCGTCTGCCTCGGGATCGTGGTCTTCATAGAGAAATTCGTGATCGAGCAGATGATCGTGTTCCGGTTCGGGAAGGTCGTCTTCGTTGTGCATGCCGGGCTCCTGAAATGTGGACGCCTATATAGGCTGATCATTGGCCGCGGTCAATCGCTGGGGGAGTTAACGCTGGCTTAACCTGTGCGGACCAGGATGAGGCTTCTCCCTTCAAGCGTTATTGCCCGCCATCATGGCGGGCTTTTTTGGTTTTTCGCGGATTTTAGGGCAGCTGGGTTTTAGGGGTGTGGGGTGTGGGGTGTGGGCTTATCCATTTGATGTGGTGGCGCCACTGGCCCCTTCCGCCCTTACGGCGGGTCACTTTTTTTCTTGGAAAAAAGTAACCAAAAACCGCCTGCTCCTGCATCCGGCCCTCCGCTGCGCTCCGGGTCCCCTCGCTCCGGTCTTGCTCCGGGAGGACCGCGCTGTACGGCCCCTCCTGGGCCTCAGCGCTTTCCGGCCATCCATGGCCTCCACCTCCCTGCGCAAGACCTCCACTCGGCCTTCTGAGGTCGCCAAGTTACGGGCGTCGCCTGAGCTGGCGTTGTCTTCGATAGTGGCAGGTGGGGTGGATGTTCGGGCCTCTTCGCGGGACAAGCCCGCTCCTACAGGATTGGCGCAGATTTGAATTCTGCGCAGTACCTGTAGGCGGGCTTGCCCCGCGAAGAGGCCAGTACTGCCAATGCAAATCGCAGGGCGCAGCCCTGCCAGCCACCCCACAAATCCGCTGGTAAATAAACAAAGCGAGAGCGCAGCGATTCGCCAGCCGTTGCCCTGGCTCCCCCGGTTGCGGGCGGCGCCTGGGTTGGCGTTATCTTCGATAGTGGCATGGGTGGTGGATATTCGGGCCTCTTCGCGGGGCAAGCCCGCTCCTACAGGGATTGCGCAAATTTTGAACTCGGCGCAATCCCTGTAGGAGCGGGCTTGCCCCGCGAAGAGGCCGGGACTGCCAATGCAAATCGCAGGGCGCAGCCCTGCCAGCCACCCCACAAATCCGCTGGTAAATAAACAACGCGAGAGCGCAGCGATTCGCCTGCCGTTGCCCTGGCTGTTGATCTTGATCTTGATCTACCAGCGACTTCAGGAGGCCGAGTGGAGGTCTTGCGCAGGGAGGTGGAGGCCATGGATGGCCGGAAAGCGCTGAGGCCCAGGATGGGCCGTACAGCGCGGTCCTCCCGGAGCAAGACCGGAGCGAGGGGACCCGCAGCGCAGCGAAGGGCCGGATGCAGGAGCAAGCAGTTTTTGGTTACTTTTTTCCAAGAAAAAGTGACCCGCCGTAAGGGCGAAAGGGGCCAGCAGCGCCAGCACACCAAATGGATAAGCCCACAATTCAACCCCCAAGCCAAACCAAAGCCCCCCGAATAATCCGCGAAGATCTTTTCTAGCTCACAGGAATTGGCAAGAACACGAAGTGGCCTCAGCGCAAAGAACAGTCCTCATCGACAGACCGCCGACATGTTCTTCACGAATTTCTGACAACCCGATAGGCACACTGAATCTGCTTCGTACGTTCTTTAAACCCGCCCTAGCTGGCGGGTTTTCTTTTATCCGGCAGGCGAACACCGCTGCCAGGTGCTACACCCTGCTGCGCCTGCCACGACCAATCATGAAAGCAGTCGTCAGCGCCAGTAACAACCCCGCACGCTGCACCCACACATTGCTGCTCACTATCGAAAAATCAGGCACGTCTACATCCCAGATGACTGCCACCAACAAACACAGCCCCCCCACCCACAGCACCAGCGCCCCCACTACAACATTTACCACCTTGACCTTCATTACCTTGGCTGCCTCGTGCCGTGATGATACTACGGCATCATTTTGCCACATCACAGGCATGGCAACGCTCTTGATATTCATCAAGCGTTAATACTAAAGATATAAACCTAGAGGTAATCGACCCGCCGTGGATCCGCAACGGTCCTGTCAACGCGCACGGTGAAGCTGCCCGTAAACCGCTGACGAAGCTCCTTGGGCATGACAAAGGCAAAATGGATCAGCCAGGAGCCGTCACCCAGACGGAAAGTATCACCGCGGTAGCGCTCAACCTCCGCCTCATCGATGCCGATATGCAAGGCCAGTTCACTGTTGGTTGGCTCGCTTTCCATGGCTGCTCCTCAGGCGTCAAACCGCAACGCCTTAAAAAAACAGCCCCCCAGCGCTAAGCCACCTTGCGTGGCGCGCCAGAAGGCATCAGGACAGGCACACGCCAATCACGCTTTCGCGGCTTGGGCTTTGGTCCAGTGCACCTTGGGAGCCGCAGGATTGAAGCCACTGACACCTCTGGCAACCTCCTTGATCGTGCCACCCTTGGAGAGGAACTGCTCGACTTGCTCATTCAAACGCTGTTGAGCCTGATTGGCCGCAGAATGGGACATGCTGACACCTCACTGATGAGCCACCCAGACAGAGGACTCGCCCGACACTATACACCGTTGAGTGCAATCGCAGGTTTAAAAGGCAAATAAAGCCTGATCGACCCACATTTTCGGCAGATCTCAGCAAAATGGCGCACGATGAAGTTGCGCTGCAGCGCCCTCGTATCAATCCTGCTCGGTCAACTCGCACACCCCGTTTGCCCCGGCCTTACCGGTATAGGACACGCTCGCATCACCGTCAGGGTTAACCATGAGCGAGACAGTGACACCACCGCCCTTGGCCTCGAAGTAGGTGTCGCTGAATTTCTTCAGCTTGGCCTCCTTGCCATTGATATAGACCGGCCCGCCTTCATCGGCGTGAACCTCGATGCCCCCTGGACAGGTGGCATTGACCAGCGGGATCCCCGCATTGGCAAAACCTGCGACCGACACCAGCACGGCACCCCATAGCATTTGCTTCATGGAACCTCCTACTCAATCGACTACCCAGTTTTCAGCAATAGCGCATTTCAGGGTAATGCGCCTGTCTTAGAACAACGAAATGAGAGGATTTACCGCCGACTCGCCGCGATAGCAAAGCCCTGGAAAGACTGAAGCTTCGCAACTCCTGCTTTTTCCGACCCACAAAGAAAAACCCCGCAGACGTTAATCTGCGGGGCTTTCGAATATGGAGGCCGAGGTCGGAATCGAACCGGCGTAGACGGATTTGCAATCCGGAGCATAACCACTTTGCTACTCGGCCTCAAGGTTGGATCTAGCCGCTTTCGCTAAGCTATCTCCTTGAAACTTCAGGGCTTTTTCAAGCTTGCTGCGCTTCAATGGACGCCATTATGTCTGCATTCGATTAACCTTGCAACCCCCTGATCAGAAAAAATCTTCAAGGGGTTCAAGGTGTTAGCGCAAGCGGCCGAGTTTACTCCACAAACCCACCAGGGTGTTCTCGACCGCGCCGCTGGCAGCCATGCCAATACGCTGCTGCAGGCTCTTGCGCTCGGCAAAATGCAGATGGAACAGGTTGGCTTCGCGAGCGCGGGTGCTGAGGTACTCGTCACTGGTGCCCAGTTCATCGACCAGGTTGCGGTTCAGGGCAGCGACACCCAGCCAGACCTCTCCGGTCGCCACTTCATCAATGTGCAGTTGCGGGCGATAGCGGCCGACAAAGTCCTTGAACAGCTGATGGGTGATGTCGAGGTCTTCCTGGAACTTCTCCCTGCCCTTCTCGGTATTTTCGCCAAACACGGTAAGGGTCCGCTTGTATTCGCCGGCAGTGAGCACTTCGAAGTCGATGTCGTGCTTTTTCAGCAGCCGGTTGATATTCGGCAATTGCGCCACCACGCCGATCGAGCCGAGCACGGCAAACGGCGCACTGACGATCTTCTCGCCAATGCACGCCATCATGTAGCCGCCGCTGGCGGCGACCTTGTCGATGCACACCGTCAGCGGAATGCCCGCCTGGCGGATGCGCGCCAGCTGCGACGCAGCCAGGCCGTAGCTGTGTACCAGACCACCACCACTCTCCAGGCGCAGCACGACTTCATCGCGCGGGGTGGCAAGGGTCAGCAACGCAGTGATTTCGTGACGCAGGCTCTCGGTGGCCGACGCCTTGATATCACCATCGAAATCCAGCACGAAGACCCGGCCCTTCTCCTCGGCCTTGCTCTTCTTCAGTTGCTTGTCTGCCTTGGCCTGCTGCTTGCGCAGGGCCTTGAGCTGGGCCTTGTCGAGCAAGCCGGCTTCCAGGCGCTCGCGCAATTCTTTGTAGGCATCGTTGAGGCGGGTGACCTGCAACTGCCCGCCAGGCTTGCGCCGACCTTTGCCACGCAAGCCGGCAATAGCCGAAAGCACCACCAGGATAGCAATAACCAGGGTGGCGGTTTTAGCGAGAAAGCTTGCGTATTCAGCAAGAAACTCCACGTTGACTCCTTGATAGACCAGCGCCTGTGCGGCGCGTAATTGATGCAAGCATACCGGTGCGCTCGGGGTGCTGCCAGCCGGGGAAAACGCTGGCAACACAGTTCAAACAAGCTTTTCAAACGCTTGTATGTTTTTTCGTTGACAGCCTCTCTGGCGCATCCTAACCTCCCAGCAACTTCCAGCAGGCCGGACAACCACGTGGGCAGCATCTACCTGATCCGACATGGCCAAGCCTCATTTGGTGCCGACGACTATGACGTGCTCTCACCGGTGGGGGTACGCCAGAGCCAGGCACTGGGTGATCACCTGGCCCGCCTCGGCCTGCGTCTTGATCGCTGCGTAGCTGGCGATCTGCGCCGCCAGCAAGACACCGCAAGGCTGGCCCTGGCGGCGATGAGCGCCAACGGCTGCCCGGTGCCCGCCGTCGAGACCGACCCGGCGTTCAACGAGTTCGATGCTGACGGGGTAATTCGCACGCTGTTGCCGAGCCTACTGCCGGATGAACCGGAGGCGCTGCACATCCTGCGCAATGCTGCACAACATCGCAGTGAGTTCCAGCGCCTGTTCGCCTTGATGGTGCAACGCTGGTACGACGGCCAGCACCCGGACGATGGCCTGGAGAGCTGGGTGGCCTTCACGTCGCGTATAGCAAGTGGCCTGCAGCGCATCCTTGCGGGTGCTGCAAGCGGCGACAATATCGCCATTTTTACCTCCGGCGGCGGTATCGCTGCCCTGCTCCACCTGGTAACACGGATTACCCCCAGCCAAGCGTTCACGCTTAACTGGCAGATTATCAACACGTCGCTCAGCCAGCTGAAGTTTCGCGGCAACGACGTGGCACTGGCTTCCTTCAACTGCCAAGCCCACGTGCAGCTGTTGAAGGCGCCGGAGCTCATCACCTATAGATGAGCCCGGCTTGTTGTGTCCCTGCGGACGCGAATCTTACTTAACAAGGAATACGCCATGAGCGATGTAGCTAAAGCCGTCGAAGCGATGAAAGCAAAGTTCGATCCCGCCGCCGCCGCCGGCCTGGACCTGGTGTTCGGCTTCAACATCACTGACGAAGACAAACATTTTGCCCTGATCGTCAAGGACGGCACCTGCGAGCTGCAAGAAGGCGAGAACCCAGACGCCAACTGCACCCTGGTGCTCGACAGCGAGACCCTCAAAGGCATCGTCACCGGCGAAACCGACGGCATGCAGGCGTTCATGGGCGGCAAGCTGCGCGTCGAAGGCGACATGATGCTGTCGATGAAGCTCAGCGAGCTGTTCCCGGGCTAAGGTTCGGCAACCGCCAGTGACAAAAAAACCGAAGCCTCTAGGGGCTTCGGTTTTTTTTTTGCCCGCAGCGCCTGCACCGGATTTACCGGCTTCAGGCCGCGCCATCAGGCGCGGTGATCAGCCTGCAACACGCGCACCTATATCAAGCTTGGCACGCTTGTACCACTACGGAAGGCCAATTAGATTAGCCAATAATCCTCGAAGTCGAGAATAAGGATAACGCATGACGCTCACCGACCAGTCCACCCAGGTACGCCCCGGCGAAGAACTTGATGCGGCCGTCATCGATCGCTACCTAAAGGCCCACATAACAGGGCTTGAAGGGACACCGGCCATCAGTCAATTTCCGGGCGGCGCCTCCAACCTCACCTACCTGGTCGGTTATGCAAACCGCGAGTTCGTCCTGCGGCGCCCGCCGTTCGGTGACAAAGCCAAGTCTGCGCACGACATGGGCCGTGAGTTTCGCATCCTCAACCAGCTCAACGACGGCTTCCCCTACTGCCCCAAGGCCTACGTGCACTGCACCGACGCGTCGCTGATCGGCGGCGAGTTCTATGTGATGGACCGGGTCAAGGGGATCATCCTGCGCTCGGACCTGCCGCCCGAGCTAGGCCTTGACGCTGCTCGCACCGAGGCCTTGTGCAAGAGCTTCATCGACCGCTTGGTCGAGTTGCACCAGGTCGATTACGACGCCTGCGGCCTGGCCGACCTGGGCAAGCCACAGGGCTACGTGCAGCGCCAGATCGAAGGCTGGACCAGCCGTTATGAAAAAGCCCTGACCGACGACGCGCCGCGCTGGCAGCAGGTGATCGCTTGGCTGCACGAGAAGATGCCCGCCGACCACCCGCGCCCGGCCATCGTGCACAACGACTATCGTTTCGACAACGTCATCCTCGACGCCGCCAACCCGATGCGCATCATCGGCGTGCTGGATTGGGAAATGACCACGATTGGTGACCCCCTGATGGACCTGGGCAACAGCCTGGCCTACTGGATCGAAGCCGGCGACCCGGCGCCCATGCAACTGATGCGCCGCCAACCCAGCAATGCCCCGGGCATGCTCAGCCGGCGGGCGTTCGTTGACTACTATGCAGAACGCGCTGGCATCGTCATCGACAACTTCGACTTCTACTATTGCTACGGCCTGTTCCGCCTGGCCGGGATCGTGCAGCAGATCTACTACCGTTTCCACCACGGCCAGACCCAGGACAAACGCTTCGCGCAGTTCATTCAGATGAACCGGCTGCTGGAACAGATGGCCCTGCAGGTGATCGGCAAGTCCGCACTCTGACGACAGACAACAAGGAAAACAGCATGTCCAAGACGCAACTGTTCGACCTCGACGGCAAGATCGCCTTCGTCTCCGGCGCCAGCCGCGGTATTGGCGAAGCCATTGCCCACCTGCTGGCCCAGCAAGGTGCGCACGTGATCGTCTCCAGCCGCAAGCTCGAAGGCTGCCAGCACGTGGCCGATGCGATCATCGCCGCCGGCGGCAAGGCCACGGCAATGGCGTGTCACATTGGCGAGCTGGAGCAGATCCAGCAGGTATTCGCCGACATCCGCGAACAGTTCGGCCGGCTCGACATCCTGGTCAACAACGCCGCCACCAACCCGCAGTTCTGCAACGTGCTGGACACCGATCCTGGTGCTTTCCAGAAGACCGTCGACGTCAATATCCGCGGCTACTTCTTCATGTCGGTCGAGGCCGGCAAGCTGATGCGCGAGAACGGCGCGGGCAGCATCATCAACGTGGCGTCGATCAATGGCGTGTCGCCTGGGCTGTTCCAGGGGGTCTACTCGATGACCAAGGCGGCCGTGATCAACATGACCAAGGTGTTTGCCAAGGAATGCGCCCAGTTCGGTATCCGCTGCAACGCCTTGCTGCCGGGGTTGACCGACACCAAGTTCGCTTCGGCACTGGTGAAGAACGACAGCATCCTTACTGCAGCCCTGCAGCAGATCCCGCTCAAGCGTGTCGCCGCGCCGAGCGAGATGGCCGGCGCAGTGCTGTACCTGGCCAGTGAGGCGTCCAGCTACACCACCGGCACGGCGCTCAACGTCGACGGCGGTTTCCTGTCCTGATAAGGGGCTTGGAATTGCGCATGATTTGAGACTTTTGGGGCTGCTTTGCAGCCCTTTCGCGACACAAGGCCGCTCCCACAGGATCCTGCTAACTCAATGATTTAGCGTTAGTTCCATGAGAGAGGCCTTATGTCGCGAAAGGGGCGTGCAGCGCCCCAGCGCTGCTGAAAGCCTAGCGTTACAAGCAGGTCGCCGCGGCCGCCCGCCGGCGCAGGGCCGGAGTGTCGGCTTTTTGCGCGTAGTAGTCGACGCGAGTCCCGCCGGCATCAGGATAGATGTCGGCGAAAGACTCGGCCTCGCGGGTGTACACGGTAAAACCACCCTGCGCGCGCGGCTGCAGGTAACCACTGGCGTCGTCGCCGAACACTGCTTCTTCCTGCCAGCTGAACTGGATGCATTCGGCAACCCGCTGAGGAGCCTTGTGCGACGCCAGCTGCGCGGTCGGCGCGCCGCTGCGTGCGGCGTCCATGGTCGATGACGCACAGCCGATCAGCATCAGCGCTGCGGCCACCGGCAGAATTGCTCGCATGTTCGATCCTCGGGGCAAAAAAGAACGCGACTCTAGCACTGCTCGCCATCGCGAGTGAATTGTCGGACGCTGCCTGTTGTCGCAGATAGGTAAGCATTGCCATTAGGAGATCGCGCATGAAACTGCGTCCACTGCTGTCTGCCCTGTTGTTCACCGCCACCCTGCCCTGCCTGCCGCTGGTAGCCAACGCGGCGCAAAGCACCGAGGAGAGCATCACCGCCCCGGAAACCCACAACCGCGAACTCCAGGTTGGCGACAAAGCCCCCGACCAATACAAGCGTGATGATGCGGCAATAAGCGACTGGAAAGCCAAAGGCCTGCCCGCCCCGGAAAAAGAAAGCCATTGGGTAAAAATGGGCGATCACTACGTATTGGTGCAGACCACCAACGGCGTGGTCCTGGCGATCCATTCCGGCTCCTGATCTAACAGGCCAGAGGCTCGGGCGCCATGTGCACGGCATTGCGCCCACCCGCCTTGGCCTGGTAAAGCGCCGCATCCGCCTGGCCAAGGAGGCTTGCGGCGCTGTCTTCCAGGCTCGGCACGCCGCACCACAAGCCCACACTGAAGCGCAGCTCGATCACATCGCCGGCGAACCGCGCCGGGCTTTGCGCAATAGCCTCTCGCAAGCCCTGCAGCGCACTCATGGCGCCGTCGCGATCCGTTTGCGGCAACAGCAAGAGAAACTCTTCGCCGCCATAACGCCCGAGGCTGTCTCCTGATCGCAAGCGCTGCTGCAACTGCCGCACGCAGTGGCACAAGACCTCGTCACCGGCCAAGTGGCCATGCAGGTCATTGATCCGCTTGAAGTGGTCGATATCGATCATCGCTACCGCCAGGCTGCTTTGCTCGCTTCGCCCGCGCTGCAGCTCTGCTGCGAAGCGTTCGAGTATCGCCCGACGGTTGTAGGTGCCAGTCAGCACATCGCGCAGGGCCAAGTGCTGCAAGCGCGACTCGCTGCGCTCCTTGGCCATCAGCACCAGCCCCATGAAGTACATCATCACCGTCGCCGTACCAATCGCGACCGAGACCGTCTGTTTCAGATTGCTGGTGTCATAGCGCATGTCACTTGCATCACCCATCACCACCGCGACTGCGCGCATGCCCAGGCCGACCAGGCTGATCAGCGAACCGATCACCAGCAGCAGGTGCGCCCGCCCTGGCCGCTCGACGGGGCGCCAGGCCCAGCCCAGCAACAGCGAACACTGCAACATCAACACCAGGGTGGCCAGCAACATGCGTGGCTCGAGGGTGTCGAGCAGCAGCATCAGCCCTACCAGCAGGCACACCGGCACGATGAACAGGGAGTGCCACGGCACACGCTGCTCACGCACGCGAAACAAGCTTGCCGAATAGAACGCCAAGGCCAGTGACAGCAGGCTGTTGCCCACGCCATAACTGAGCCACAGCGGCGCTTGCGCGTAAAGCGTGTAACTGACATAGGCCAAGGCATGTGCGAGCAATCCGCACCCGGTCAGGAGCAAATTGTCATGACGGTTGAGTCGACCTACCAGCAGCAGGCAAAAGGCAAGGATGGTCGCGACCAGCGCAACGGCGGCGAACAGCGTAGGCGTATGGGCAATCATCAGTGTCACCGTGTGGCAGTTGGCCATCTTTGCTGCGGCCTGGCGACAAGTCTAGGCCTCGGCGCGCAGCCCGGCCATGACCGAGCGAGCCAGACCAGCAGCCGCCAGGCGCCAAAGGCTCGCCCGGGATGAAAAAAATTCTACCGCTGGAGAAACCAAATGGATCGAACCCGGTCTGATCAGTTACCCAGTAAACCTTTGCGGATCAAGGACCTATATCGTGTTCATTCGCCTTGCAAGCCTCCCTTTGATTGCCGCCATGCTGCTCGCGGCCGGCTGCCACAGCCACCACTACCATGACGATGATGGTGGCTACCGCGACCGCGACCGAGGTCACGGCCATCACCACCGTGGCGACCGCGACAACGATGATCGCCGCGACCGTGACCGCAGCTACCGCTAAAGCGTCTTCCCAACCCTGATGTGCCGCGCCTCCTGCGGCCTCCCTCTACTTTGATGATTCCTTCGAGGTTCATGATCATGCGTCTGACTCTGCCTTCCCTTGCTCTGGGCCTGCTGCTGTGCCAAGGCGCTTTTGCCGGTGACGGCACTGCCGCCATTGGCGGCGGCCTGGGTGGTGCGCTGGGCAACGTTGTCGGCCAGCAGATGGGCGGCAGCACCGGTGCCGCGATAGGCGCTGGCCTGGGTGGCGCTGCAGGCAGTGCGGTCGGTGCACGCAAGGGCAACCGCACCGAGGCGGCACTGGGTGGCGGCCTGGGTTCGGCCGGCGGCTCGTTGCTGGGCGGCAAGCTCGGCGGTTCGACCGGTTCCACCGTCGGCGCTGGCCTTGGCGGTGCAGCCGGCGGTGCCATCGGCAACCACCTGGGCGACGGCGGCAAGAGCAAGAAACACAAGCGCCGTCATCGTCACTGATGATTGCTGTGTCAGTGCGTGCCATGCAAACAGGCCCGCACTGACACAAAACACCGCTGCAAACACTGCAACACATCAACACCTGCTTCACTCTGCAATGGCACACTGACTGCTACTGTCTTTAACGTGCCCCCTTGAGTGAAGGATCACCCCCTCCCCATGAACCCTGAGCTGCTCACGGTCCTTGGCCTGCTGGCCGTCGTCGTCATCCTGTTCATCCTCAATCGCCCGCGCATGGACGTGGTCGCGCTGTTGGTGATCGTCCTCCTGCCGTTGACCGGCATCCTCACCATCGAACAAGCCCTGGCCGGTTTCAGCGACCCCAACGTGGTGCTGATTGCCGCGCTGTTCGTGATTGGCGAAGGGTTGGTGCGCACCGGCATCGCCTACCGCATCGGCGAATGGATGAGCGCCCGCGCCGGCAACAGCGAGGCGCGCCTGCTGGTCCTGCTGATGGTGTCGGTGGCGGGCCTGGGCTCGGTGATGAGTTCTACCGGGGTGGTCGCGATCTTCATTCCGGTCGTGTTGAGCATTGCTGCACGCCTGCAACTGTCGCCAAGCCGGCTGATGATGCCGCTGAGCTTTGCCGGCCTGATCAGCGGCATGCTCAGCTTGGTGGCGACACCGCCCAACGTGGTGGTGCACAGCGAACTGGTGCGCCATGGCGAACAAGGCTTCAGCTTCTTCAGCTTTACCCCGTTCGGCCTGGTGGTACTGGTACTGGGTGTGGCTTACATGCTGCTGACACGGCGCTGGCTCAATGGCGAAGTGCGCAAGGACGGGCGCGTGGAATCCCGGCGCACCCTGCTCGACCTGGTCCTCGACTACAAGCTCAACGGCCGTGAGCGGCGCCTGCGCATCCGCCCCCATTCGCCGCTGATCGGCCATAGCCTGGGCGAGCTGGAATTGCGTACCCGGCATGGTGCCAACGTGATCGGCATCGAGCGTCAACACAAATTCACCACCCGGGTGATCAGCGCCGACTCGAGCACCGTACTGCACCAGGGCGACGTACTGCTGCTCGATCTGTTCGCCAACCGCGATGACCTGCGCAGCCTGTGCCAGAGCATGCTGCTCGAGCCGCTGCACTTCAAGGCCGCCTACTTCATCGACCAATCGCAGGAACTGGGCATGGCCGAGGTGTCGCTGCCGCCCGGCTCGCAACTGATCGGCAAGAGCATTCTCGAGCTCACCTTCCGCAGCCGCTACGACCTCAACGTGGTCGGCCTGCGCCGCGAGCAAAGTGCGATCGAGGAGCAACTGGTCGAAGAGAAGCTGCGCCTGGGCGATACCCTGCTGGTGGTCGGCCCATGGAAAGCCGTGCGCCAACTGCAAAGCCAGCCGAAAGATTTCCTCGTGCTGAGCCTGCCTGCCGAGATCGACCAGGTGGCGCCGGCCCGCGCTCGCGCGCCGTATGCGCTGATCAGCCTGGCGGTGATGGTCGGGCTGATGGTCAGCGGCGCGGTACCCAATGTCATTGCAGCGCTGATCGGCTGCCTGCTGATGGGCGCCGGGCGCTGCATCGACATGAACAGCGCCTACCGCGCCATCCACTGGCAGAGCCTGGTGCTGATCGTCGGCATGCTACCCTTTGCCCTGGCCCTGCAGCAGACCGGCGGCATCGACCTCGCGGTGGGTGGATTGGTCAGCGTGCTCGGCGGCGCCGGGCCGAGCGCGATTCTCGCCTGCCTGTTTGCGGTAACAGCGGTAATCGGTCTGTTCATTTCCAACACCGCCACCGCCGTACTGATGGCGCCGGTGGCGATCAGCACCGCCAGCCAACTGGGCATGTCACCGTATCCCTTCGCCATGACCGTGGCACTGGCGGCCTCTGCGGCGTTCATGACGCCAGTGTCGTCGCCGGTCAACACCCTGGTGCTGGGGCCAGGGCAGTACCGCTTTGCCGACTTCATCAAAGTCGGTGTGCCGTTCACCCTATTGGTGATGCTGGTCACCGTGATCATGGTGCCGTGGATTTTCCCGCTGTGAACGCCCCCCTCAGGGTCTGCGGCACAAAGGCATCGTCGACGATGCTCGTGTTGCCATACCATCCAATTGACATCAACGAGGCTGTGCAAACACACTGACGCCACTATGTCCCAGGTGCCCGCAGTCGTTGTCCTGGATTCTGTCTCCGCTTGCCGGTAGAGCTCATGGTTTTTCCAGCGCACGCCCGTCTGATGCCGCAACTTGCCCTGTTTGGCCTGACCCTGGCCTTGACCCTGGGCGGTATCCTCGCCCGCCCTATCGAATCGCTCTCGCTGTTCTGGCCGGTCAACGCCGTGCTGGCCGGAGTGCTGCTGCGCTATCCCCGCCAGGCCGGCCCCATTGGTTTCAGCGTAGTGTGGCTGGCGATGGTCAGCGCCGACCTCGCCTGCGGCAGCCGCTGGTTGCCAGCGCTGTGGTTCAACCTGTGCAACCTGGGGGTGATCGTCAGCATCTGGCTGCTGCTCTCACGCCTGCCGCGCATGCATCAGCGGCTGCGCACCCCGCATGGTGTGCTGTGCGTGTTCGGCGCCTGCGCTGCGGGCGCGGTAGTGGCCGCCAGCATGGCCTGCCTGATGGCTGCACCCTGGTTTCAGCAATCGATGCGCGCCACCTGGCTGGCCTGGTTCAGCGAGCAATTCTCCACCAGCGTGCTGATCCTCCCGGCGCTGCTGACCGCGCCCAGCAGGCGCGCATTGCTACGCGGCGGCGGCCACGCCATTCGCCTGGCGCCGCTGCTGGTCCTGCTGGCTTCGCTGGCGGTCAGCATCGCGTTTGGCGGGCCAGGGGCAATTGCCTTCCCGATCGCCGCGCTACTGTGGTGCGCGTGGAGCTACTCGCCGTTCCTGCTCTCGCTGCTGGCGCTCATCGCCGGCAGTACGCTGATCGTCGCAGTGGCGCAGAACCTCATGCATTTCAGCGTGCCGCAGAGCGTACTCGGGGTATCCACGTTGATGTCGGCGCGCCTCGGCATCGCCATGCTGGTGTTCGGCCCGTTGCTGGTCGCCTGCGTCAGCAGTGCCAACCGCAGCCTGCTCAAGCGCCTCGAGCACCAGGCGACCATCGACCACCTGACCGGCACCTTGACCCGCAGCGCTTTCACCCGCCGCGCGAGGGCCTTGCTCGATAGCCGCCAGCAGCATGCGCAGGCCTTGCCGCTGACCCTGATGATGCTCGATATCGACCACTTCAAGTTGATCAACGACCGCCATGGCCACGGCGTCGGTGATGAGGTGCTGCGCACGTTCGCCCGCACCCTGCAGGATCAACTGCAAAACGGCGAACTGTTTGCCCGGCTGGGCGGCGAAGAGTTCGTGGTGATCATTCCCGGGCTCGCGCCCGAGCGTGCCAAATTTACCGCCGAGCGCCTGCGCCGCGCAGTGCAGGACCTGCACCTGACCCACGCCGACCCACGCCTGCAGATCACGGTCAGCATCGGCCTGGACGGGTGCACCGCCGACACCCCGGCACCGAGCCTGGATGTGCTCCTGGCCCGCGCCGACAAGGCGCTGTACCGAGCCAAGGCGCACGGGCGCAACCGTGTCGAGCAGGCAGAAGCGCAGCTAGAGGTGATCTGACTCAGCCGACCAGCAGGTCCCATGTCAGCTTGGCGATCAATACGCACAGCAGGATCAGGAACAGCCCGCGGACAAACCCTGCACCCTTGCGCACCGCCAGCCAGGTCCCTGTCAGCGCGCCGAGCACGTTGCACACGGCCATCGGCAAGGTAATGGCATAGAGCACGTTGCCCGAGGGGATGAAGAACACCAGCGCGGCCAGGTTGGTAGCAATGTTGACCAGCTTGGCCGAGGCCGAGGCATGGAGAAAATCCAGCGCGAAGAAGCGGATGAACAGGAAGATCAGGAAGCTGCCGGTGCCTGGCCCGAACAGGCCATCGTAGAAGCCGATGGCGCCGCCGATCAGCACCGCCAGGCATTGCTCCTTGCGGCCAATCCGCGCTGGCGCGTGCAGGGTGCCGAAGTCTTTCTTGCAGAAGGTGTACACCGCCATCAGCACGATCATCACCAGCACCGCAGGGCGCATCACGCTCGGCGGCACCAGCGACACGGTCGCAGCCCCCGCAAATGACATGACGAAGGCACTTGCCGCGGCCGGCACGATCAGCCCCCAGTCCAGGCTGACCTTGCGAATGAACGAGCGCGCCGCAAACGCCGTACCGCACACCGACGCCAGCTTGTTGGTACCGAGCAAGGCCGCCGGCTGCGCGCTGGGCAGCACGTTGAACAGTGCCGGAATCTGGATCAGCCCGCCGCCGCCTACCGCGGCATCGATCAGGCCGGCGGCAAAGGCAAACAATGACAACAGGACGATATCCATCATGACGGGGCTCCAGGCAGTGAAATCAGCAGCCAAGGCTAATCAAAACGGTGCCACTGTGTTGAAATGCCATATTGCGAAAACTGCAACAAGGAGCCCTGCATGGCATTGGACATGCTGCGTGAAATCCAGGCCTTCGTCAGCGTTGCGCACAAGCGCAGCTTTGTCGCCGCCGCCCGTGCCCTGGGCCGTTCACCCAGCGCTGTGACGCGTGCGGTGCAGGCGCTGGAAGACAATGCCGGAAGCAAGCTGCTCAACCGTAGCGCCAGCACCGTATCGCTGACCGAGGCCGGCGAGCGACTGCTGCCCCATGCTGAGCGCTTGCTGGATGTGCAACGCGACGCCGCCGACGAACTGGCAGCCTTGACCGGCACGGCTCAGGGCTGGATCCGCTTCGCCGCGCCTGAACTGTTCGCGCAGCAGGTACTGCCTGGAGTAATGGCAGCGTTTACCCAACGCCATCCACACGTCACCCTCGATGTGCAGTTCAGCGATCTCAACCTCGACCCACTGCAGGGCAAGCTGGACTTTGTCGTGCGCGGCGCCTTTCCCCAATCCAGTGAGCTGATCGGCTACCCGTTGTGGACGTATCGCCGCCACCTGTATGCCAGCCCTGATTACCTTGCCCGCGCAGGCACCCCGCATGAGCCCGAGGCACTGAGCGAGCATGGCCTGATCCTGCACACCGCGCCGCGCATTCTCAAAGCCTGGCACTTCTGTCGCGAGGGCCGCATCACCCGCCTGCAGCCGCGCCCAAGCCTGCGCCTGAGCGCGGGCAGCGCGGTGTATCACAGCGCGCTGGCCGGTGCCGGCATCGCCCGCCTGGCCGACTGGCTGGCCGAGCCGCAAGTCAAGGCTGGCAAGCTGGTGCGGGTGTGCCCCGCCTACCGCCTGACCTCGAGCAGCGGCCAAGACCCGCAAATGCATGCGGTGTACCCTTCCGGTGATCTGCCCGCGCGGGTCCGCGATCTGCTCCAGGCGCTGCGCCGGGCTCAGCCGTGAATCCATGAAGGCCGTTGCGGCGAAACCACTGTTCATTTTCTGCTCAATTTAACAGAGCCCGCCAACGGCCTTACTTACAGCGATTTATCCACAGACCTACCCACGTTTTCTGTGGACAGAATTCCCATGGCAAAGAACGACTTATCGCACACGCAGCAACGCCGCGCTGGCCTGTTTGCGCTGTAGAAAAGAGGGGCATCAACGTAGCGGATCAGGCCCGTCCGCTGAAGGGACGGGCCGATGGATTGGCGAAGTGGTTCAGCTTGGCGGGATCGTCCCGAGCAGACCAATCAGGATTGTCAGCAGCAGAAAACCACCCAGAAACAGAGCGAGCTTGCTCATTGGAACCTCTACAGTGAGATGACGAGAAGGTTGGGCCTGAGCAGTATTTTCGGTTATTGAGCTGATACGGTTACAGATGCAGGTTGGAAGAAAAAAAGCAGATCAGATGAGCTATCGCCCCAGCGCCGTAGCTGGAGGAGCGGGCTCGCCCCCCGAAGAGGCCAGCCCTGGCACCTGGCACAATCAGCCCAGCGCCCGCAGCTTTTCAGCCGGCAACCAGCCCAGTTCACCATTGACCTGGCGACGGCACCACACCCAGCCATTCAAGAGACGCAAGCCCTCGACCAACTGCCCTGGGTCTACATCAAGCTCATGCGCCGAGTACTGCTCGAGGGCCCTGCCCTGCGCGACACTCAGGCGCTCGATCACCTGTGCAGGGACCCAGCCCGCCTCCTGCCCCGCGCAACTGCACAGGTACCAGTCCTGCCAGGACTCTTCACCTTCATAACGCTGACCGATCGCCAGCATTTCGCCCTTGGCAAAACGAATCGGACGCGGATACTCGCTGCGATGCCCTTTGATCACGACGTACTTCACAAGCCTCTCCTTGGCTGCGGCAAACTGCCGATCCTATCAGGCCATTCGACATAACCCGACGCAGTGCGCTCAGAGCACCATGACCATCTCGTGCCAGGCCATGCCACCATGATCAGAGGCCGACGGCTGCACATAGCGGTAGCCGAACTTCTCGTACAAGCCAACATGCCGGTCCTTGCACATCAGGTGGATGGTGGCCTTGGCGCGATCGCGCATCTGCTCGACAAAGCGCGCCATCAGCAACCCGGCATAACCTCGGCCCTGAAAGGCAGGGTCGACCACCACCGACATGATCACCACGTTAGCCGCCTGTGGATCATGGCCAACCAGTTCCTTGAAGGCCTCATCGGACATCACCACCTGCTCGGCACACCCGCTGTTGATGAAACCGACCACTTGCCCATCGAGTTCGAGTATCAAAAAGCCCTCGGGGTATTGCGCGATGCGCGTGGCGATCTTCTCGCGGGTCGCGGCTTCGTCGCCCTCATAGGCGCTGGTTTCGATCTGGAAGCAGCGATCCACATCGTGCGAGGTGGCCTGGCGAAAGGTCGGAGTGCTCATGTACCTGTCCGTGATGTGAAGAAGGCCAACATGCTAGCGCAACTGATGGCTGTGGGTTGATCACCGCCGACCAACGCCGCGCCGATGCATCGGTCCGACCGTGCGTCCAGCAGGCCAATTGCAACATATCGTTTCATCATCCCTGCGGTACGCCCGCGGCGCTCCTGCCTGAGCAACGTCAGCAAGAAAACTGTGCGAAACAGCCGGAGCGCGACAGCCAGAGGGTTTGCGCTTGCCCCTTCCACATAAATAGAAATGGGCACTCTGGTTAGCTTGTAGGAAGTTTCAGATGCTCAAGTAGGACAGATACTACGACCTACATCAGACTGTATGAAAACGCAGTTATCGCGCATTGAATTGAACTGATACGGTCCGTGTTTTCCTACAACGGCACGGACGCCAGCACTCAGAGACACACATGGAAACGTTCAATAGCTCCGCTATCGCACTGCAGAAAGTCCTGCTCAACCTGCGCCAGCAGCGCGACCAGTTCAGGGCCACGGGGCATCATCAAGACGCCGAAGACCTTGCACCGATCATTGCTTGCATAGAGGCTGCACTCGCCAGCCTGAAAGGTGAATTCAAGCCAACGACGTTGCAGTGAGAAGGCTGGCACGTTGCCGCCCACATGACCTGATTGAAACAGATCAAGGAAATGAAAGATCAAGCGCTGATGCTCGCCGCATGACTGACAAGCAACACGGCGGGTCACCGACGTCAAATTCTGCAAGAGGAAGGAGGCTGAACGTAAATGGGCGGTCGGTCAGGGGCACATGCTCCGCTGCACCGCCTATTCGGACTTGCCTTCAAGACCTGCCAGCGCGCGCTCAGCGGCCTCGAGGAAAATCCGGCGAAGGCTCTCGCCTTCCGACTTCACGATCACTTTGGCGGCGAGCAACCCCTGCGTGAAACCAAGACCCAGGCTCTTGGCGCCCAACAGCTCCTCGCGATCGCCAGCATCAGCGATGTCTCCCAGGTACAGGGCAGCGGGATGTTCGTAGCGCTCAAGCAGTTTCAGCGCACGTAGCGCGTTAACCGAAATGGCGAACTGGGCGGCAGCATCCCCGCCCAAGCTTAAATGCTCGAACTGAAGCAGGCTGAGACGGTCTGTGGCGGTCATGGCGAATTTCCCTTCCCTTAATGTGAGCGTTCAAATCTGAGCGTTCCGCACCCAGTGCTCGAATGGCAAAACAATTGAGCAGTAGGTTACCAGAAGGAAGGTGTGACAGCGCAGGCGTGAGTTGATTTCAAGCAATGCCAAGTGCTCTTCAGAGGCAGGATCCGACAGGAGGTTGGCTTGCCTGCTTCAGCCGCCAGCCACTTGCAGTCCTCACGCCTCGTAATTCCTTGACGCCAGGCCCTGCCTACTGGGTTGACGGCCTTGAGTGGCGTACCGCCTTGCCAACCCCACCCCCCAGGCCAAGGCGCGGGTCATTGATTCGCCAGGCCTCGAATCGAATGCCTCCTCATGCAGTGCCATGCCGCTTGCAGCATAGACACCGACGAACATTTGCGTGCTACCCGTGCGTGACAACCTAACTTGCACATCGATGTGAGTACCGTCGTCCAGCGTCTGCTCGTGGGTCCGATGGTGGAGCATCGGGTCAGCCCAATTCCAGTACACGTCACCTCGAATCCGCATGCCGCCCCTCCTACGACTTTAGTCTTATACATTGTCATCCCACCTTAGCCCGGCACGGCATTTGCGCAACGCCATACAACGGCAAATGACCTGGAATCAGACCACTGGCCAGTGTCCGGATGACAAGCAGGAGAGTTTGTACAAAATTCAGGCAGAACAGTGACCTGAGATCGCCAAGGCTGCGGGGAAACTAACGAATGACGCACATGCCTGTCACTTAACGGACTCGCGCTTGATGAACATCATGCCAAAGAACCAGCCGCCGAGGATGGACAGGTAGATCGAGGAGTATTCGCCGACGGTGAAGGACAGCCAGAAGTTGATGGCCGTGGTCACGGCGAACGCGAAGAAGAACTGCTTTCGGGAAAAGCGGCTGAGGTAGCGCGTGGTGACGGCGTTTAGGGCCTTGAGTTTGTTCATTGCACTCTTCCTTGAGATACCTGGGCAATCCTGACCTTGAGGCGGTCTGGAGACCGGCTCCTGCTGCGCCTGAGCATCGCTTTTTCAGGCCTCCAAAACGCAAAAAACCCTGACGAGTCAGGGCTTTTTGTACTGAATGTGGCGGAAGCGTAGAGATTCGAACTCTAGGATAGTTGCCCATCGACGGTTTTCAAGACCGTTGCCTTAAACCACTCGGCCACGCTTCCGGAACTGCTTTTTGCGGCCGCCATAATACCGTAATGAAACAAGCTGTCAAACTCTCTGTGTCGCGGGCTTCAACGGCTCTGGTATGCTCTGAGCATCCATAGGTTTCAACCCCACAGGAGTGTCGCCATGCGCGAACAGGATTATGCCGTACAACACGGCCAGCAGGTCGAGCAGCGCGAGGTCAGCAAAGTCCTGC
The DNA here is from genome assembly GCF_017875955.1 of Pseudomonas sp. BP8. GTDB lineage: Bacteria > Pseudomonadota > Gammaproteobacteria > Pseudomonadales > Pseudomonadaceae > Aquipseudomonas. The sequence goes on from NZ_JAGINK010000001.1 coordinate 4,456,563, forward strand.
GCAACACGTACAGCCTGCTGGCGCTAACCCTCGCCTTCAGCGGTGTGATGGCCTTCGTCGCGCAGCAGATGCGCGTCGGCTACCCGAACATCTTCGTTGTACTGATCGGCTTCTACGGGCTGTTCTTCCTGACCAACAAGCTGCGTGATTCGGTCTGGGGCCTGGTCTCCACCTTCGCCCTCACCGGCTTCATGGGCTTCATCCTTGGCCCGATCCTCAACCGCTACCTCGGCATGGCCGGTGGCGCTGAAGTGGTCAGCTCGGCGTTCGCCATGACCGCACTGGTGTTTGGTGGTCTGTCGGCCTACGTGCTGATCAGCCGCAAAGACATGAGCTTCCTCAGCGGCTTCATCACTGCAGGCTTCTTTGTCCTGCTGGGCGCCGTCGTTGCCAGCTTCTTCTTCCAGATCAGCGGCCTGCAACTGGCGATCAGCGCCGGCTTCGTGCTGTTCTCGTCGGTCTGCATCCTGTTCCAGACCAGCGCCATCATCCATGGCGGCGAGCGCAACTACATCATGGCAACCGTCAGCCTGTATGTTTCGATCTACAACCTGTTCATCAGCCTGCTGCAGCTGTTCGGCATCATGGGTCGTGATGACTGATCGTTGATCTGCCAGGGAAAGCCCGCTTCGGCGGGCTTTTTTTTGGGTTCTTCACGGAATGTTGCGGGTGATGAACTGTTGGCTTGGCTTTGGAATTGTGGACTTATCCATTTGATGTGGTGGCCGCACTGGCCCCTTCCGCCCTTACGGCCATCCCTTTCAAGGTCTCTGCGTTAGCTTTGGATTTCATCATGGAGGCCAGCAATGCCGGGGGTGCTGCGCACCCCTTGTGTCGCGAAATGAGGGCGAAGCCCTCACCAACTGACTCACAACCACACACAATCCCAAGGCGGGAAATCGCCGGTTGTCCTTACCAGGCGTGCACGTTTTCTTTGACGCAATTGGTGAGATGAAGCCAAGACAGTCGTGACCGGATTCAGTGGGCGAACGGATCGTATCTGGAGGTGATGCCGGTGAGGGCTGCGCCCTCAATTCGCGACACAAGGCCGCTCCTACAGTGATCGCGCTAACGCTCAGGTTTTATTCAAGACAGTTGCTCAAACAGAGGTGCGGGCCTCCATGATGAAATCTGGAGGTAATGCAAAGCCCTTGAAAGAGCCGGTCCTCGCGACAAATGCGCTCAAGGCCTACCCCAATCGCCAAGCGCCCCGTAGAATGCGCTCCTTTTTTCTTCCGGGGCAGCTCCCATGAGTTCAATCGAACAAGGGCCAGGCGCGGCAACGCCTGCCAATGAACTGGTCCTTGGACTAGAGGACAAGCCGCGGCCGCTGATCGGCATGCTGGCTGCGCTGCAACACCTGCTGGCCATCATCGTACCGATCGTTACCCCGGGCCTGTTGATCTGTCAGGCGTTGGGCGTGTCGGCGCGTGATACCAACCTGATCGTGTCGATGTCGCTGGTCATCTCGGGTATCGCCACCTTCGTCCAGTGCCGGCGTTTCGGCCCCTTTGGCGCAGGGCTGCTGATTGTTCAGGGCACCAGCTTCAACTTCGTTGGGCCGCTGATTGCCGGCGGCGCGTTGATGGTCAAACAGGGCACGCCGGTCGAGGGCGTGATGGCCGCGATATTCGGTGTGGTCATCGCTGGCTCGTTCATCGAGATGGGCGTATCGCGCATCCTGCCGTTCATCAAGCGCCTGATCAGCCCGCTGGTCACCGGTATCGTCGTGTTGATGATCGGCCTGACCCTGATCAAGGTCGGCCTGATCAGCATGGGCGGCGGCTTTACCGCGATGGCCAATGGCACCTTCGCCAATGGCGAGAACCTGCTGCTGTCAGGCGTGGTGCTGGCAATTATCGTCGTACTCAACCGGATCCCGGTGGTGTGGATGCGCAGCTGCGCCATCGTCATCGCCCTGGCCGTGGGCTACGTACTGGCCGGTTACCTGGGCCGCCTGGACTTCACCGGCATGCACGAAGCGGCGCTGTTCCAGGTGCCGATGCCGCTGCACTTTGGCCTGAGCTTCTCCTGGGCGCTGTTCATCCCGATGCTGGTGATCTACCTGGTGACCTCGCTGGAAGCCATCGGTGACGTCACCGCCACCAGTAAAGTGTCGCGCGAGCCCGTCGAAGGCCCGGTATGGATGCAGCGGATCAAAGGCGGTGTGCTGGTCAACGGCGCCAACTCGCTGCTGGCCGGTGTGTTCAACACCTTTCCCAGCTCGATCTTCGCCCAGAATAACGGCGTGATTCAGCTGACCGGTATCGCCAGCCGCCATATCGGCATCTGGATTGCTGCCATGCTGGTGCTGCTGGGCCTGTTCCCAAGCGTTGCCGGGGTTATCCAGGCGGTGCCGGAGCCGGTACTGGGTGGCGCGGCGATGGTCATGTTCGGGGCGGTGGCGGCTTCGGGGATCAACATCCTCGCCAGCACCCGTCTGGATCGCCGCGCGCTGCTGATCATTGCTGTGTCCCTGGCGCTGGGCCTGGGCGTGGCACAAGTACCGGAGTTCCTCGCGCACATGCCGTCGGCACTGCGCAACGTGCTCGAGTCAGGTGTCGCCACTGGGGGGATCTGCGCTCTGGTGCTGAACTGGTTCCTGCCGGAGAGCAAGGACCAGCACTAAACCCCGGCTGATCCAGCAAGAGCCCGCGCCGACAGACGCGGGCTTTTTTGCTTTATCATGGCGCCATCACGTTGCAAGAGCCTCCCATGAAATTCGCCATCGCGGTTTTTTCCCCGGCCCATGCGCCCTCCTCGCGCCGCGCGCTGCGCTTCGCCGAAGCGGCCCTGGCCGGCGGGCATGAGATTGCCCGGCTGTTCTTCTATCAGGACGGGGTGCACAGCGCTTCGGCCAATATCGTCGCCCCCCAGGATGAACTGGACGTGGCCGCGCAGTGGCGCGCCTTTATCGATGCCCACCAGCTTGACGCGGTGGTCTGTATTGCCGCGGCGCTGCGCCGTGGCGTACTGGATGCAACCGAAGCCAACCGCTACCAGCGCCCCGCCGTGAACCTGCCGGCGCCTTGGGAACTGTCTGGCCTGGGCCAACTGCACGAGGCGGCCCAGCTTGCCGACCGCCTGGTCTGTTTCGGAGGTGATTGAAATGGCCAAATCCTTGTTGATCATCAGTCGCCAGGCCCCCTGGAATGGCCCGTCCGCCCGCGAGGCACTCGACATCGCCCTGGCCGGTGGTGCATTCGACCTGCCCTTGGGCATGCTGTTTCTCGATGACGGCGTCTTCCAGCTCGACGACGCCCAGCAACCCGCCACGCTGCAGCAGAAAAACCTCGCCGCCAACCTGCAGGCGCTGCCGATGTTCGGCGTCGACGCGTTGTTCGCTTGCGGTCACAGCCTCGCCGAACGCAGCCTGGATGCTGGCAGCCTGGCGCTGCCGGTCGAGGTGCTGGACGACACGGCCCTGGCCGCGCTGATTGGCCGTTATGACCAGGTGGTAACACTCTGATGACGACCCTGCATGTAATTGCCCACTCGCCTTTCGGCGACAGCCGACTGGCCAGCTGCCTGCGCCTGATCGGCACGCACGACGCCCTGCTGCTCTGCGGCGATGCGGCGTACGCCCTGCGTGACGGTACCCAGCCGCAGCAACTGTTGCAGGCGGCGCAGCTGGAAAACCGCCTGTACGTCCTCGCTGAGGACCTGCAGGCCCGCGCCATCGACAGCACCCTGGCCAAGGCGGTGGACTACCCCACGTTTGTCGAGCTGTCGCTGCAATACGACAAGGTAAACAGCTGGCTATGAATACCCTGACTGTCGGCGATCGGCAGATCGCCCTGGACAAGGACGGCTTTCTGGTCGACCTGCAAGACTGGTCTCCGGTGGTCGCCGAGGCCCTGGCTAGACGCGAAGCTATCGTCCTGAGCGCTGACCACTGGGAAATCCTTGAGGTCCTGCGCCAGTTCTATCAGGAATTCGAACTGTCGCCGGCCACTCGCCCGCTGATCAAATACACCGCGCTCAAGCTGGGCCCGGAAAAAGGCAACAGCCCGCACCTCAATCGCCTGTTCAACGGCACTCCCGCCAAACTTGCCGCCAAGCTGGCGGGCCTGCCCAAGCCGACCAATTGCATATGACCGAACTCTCGCCCCCCGCACTTCGCCCACTGACCCTGGAAACCCCGGCAGAGCATCCCTTTGCCGAATTCGTGCGCATCCTCGGCAAAGGCAAGCGCGGCGCCCGCGGCCTGACCCGCGAAGAGGCCCGCGCTGCGATGACCCTGCTGCTCGAAGGCAAGGTCGAGGATACCCAGCTCGGGGCCTTTCTGATGCTGTTGCGGCACAAGGAAGAGAGTGCCGAAGAGCTGGCCGGCTTCACCGAGGCCCTGCGCGCTCACCTGCAGGCACCACAGATCGCCGTCGACCTCGACTGGCCCAGCTATGCCGGCAAGAAGCGCCACCTGCCGTGGTACCTGCTGGCGGCCAAGTGTCTTGCCGGCAACGGCGTGCGCATCATGCTCCACGGCGGTGGCGCACACACGGCGGGTCGCCTGTATACCGAGCAATTGCTGAGCCTGCTGGAGATCCCGCTGTGCCGCGACTGGCAGGCGCTGGCCACTACCCTCGATGAACAGGGCCTGGCGTTTTTCCCGCTGCAGGACTGGGCGCCGCAATTGCAACGGATGATCGACCTGCGCAACACTCTCGGCTTGCGCTCGCCGATCCACTCGCTGGCGCGCGTGCTCAACCCGCTGGGCGCGCGCTGCGGCCTGCAGAGCATCTTCCACCCTGGCTACCAGGCAGTGCACCGCGAGGCCAGCCGCTTGCTCGGCGATCATGCGCTGGTGATCAAGGGTGATGGTGGCGAGATCGAGATCAATCCGGACGTCGCCAGCCACCTGTACGGCACCTCCGGTGGCGCCAACTGGGATGAAGAATGGCCAGCGATGAGCGCCCAGCGCCATGTCAAACCTGCCAGCCTCGAACCCGAGCAGCTGCTGGCGGTATGGCGCGGCGAAGCGCAAGACAGCTATGGCGAGAAAGCCGTGCTGGCGACCATTGCCCTCGCCCTGCGCGGCTTGGGTGAGCAGCGCGAGCAGGCGTTCGCAACCGCCAAGCGCTATTGGGCTGCCCGCAAAGACATCGAATAAACCGATAGGAACAGTGCAGTCTTTGCGCTATTTATTCGAACGATAATCCCTAGACTGGGCTCCAACGACAAACCACTTTGTTCCGAGGAGCTCACCATGGGTCTTTTGATTGACGGCCGCTGGCATGACCAGTGGTACCAGACCAGCAAGGACGGCGCGTTCCAGCGCGAGAACGCACAACGCCGCAATCAGTTGCCTGCCCCTGAAGCTGGGCGTTATCACCTGTTCGTTTCGCTGGCCTGCCCCTGGGCTCACCGCACGCTGATCCTGCGCGCCATCAAAGGTCTGGAGCCGTTGATTGACGTTTCAGTGGTGAGCTGGCTGATGGGCGAACACGGCTGGACCTTCGACCAAGCGCAAGGCTCCACCGGCGACAAGCTCGACGGCTTCGATTACCTGCACCAGCGCTATACCCAGGACGACCCGAGCTACACCGGCCGGGTTACCGTACCGGTGCTGTGGGACAAGCAGGAACAGCGCATCGTCAACAACGAGTCGGCCGAGATCATCCGCATCTTCAACAGCGCCTTCGACGAGCTCACCGGCAACCGCCTGGACCTCTACCCTGAAGCGCTGCGTACCACCATTGACGACTTGAACGGGCGGATCTACCCAACAGTTAACAATGGCGTGTACCGCGCAGGCTTCGCCACCTCGCAGGATGCCTACGAGGCTGCCTTCGACGAAGTGTTCAACGAACTGGACCACCTGGAAGACCTGCTCAGCCGCCAGCGCTACCTGGCAGGCGAACACCTGACCGAAGCCGATGTGCGCCTGTTCACCACCTTGGTGCGCTTCGATGCGGTGTACCACGGCCACTTCAAGTGCAACCTGCGCCGCCTGAGCGACTACCCGAACCTGTCCAACTGGCTGCGCGAGCTGTACCAGTGGCCGGGAGTGGCAGGGACGGTGGATATGGAGCACATTCAGAAGCACTATTACCTGAGCCACAAGACCATCAACCCGAATGGCATTGTGCCGAAGGGGCCGTTGCAGGACTTTGGTTTGGCGCATGATCGGGAGCGCTTGGTAGGGCGTGGGATCTGGCAGCGCGGGTAAACACGGCGTCTGCTGAAGAAATTGGGGCCGCTGTGCGGCCCTTCGCGGGGCAAGCCCGCTCCTACAGGATCTGCGTTGGTGTGAGAGACGCAGATCCTGTAGGAGCGGGCTTGCCCCGCGAAGGGCTGCACAGCAGCCCCAACTGCACTAGTCCTGAGACCCTTCAAACCAGGCCAGCTTCTCGCGCAACTGCACCACTTCGCCGACAATCACCAAGGTCGGCGCATGTACTTCATGCCGGGCAACCAAGTCTGGCAGATCCGCCAGGGTCCCGGTAAACACCCGCTGGTTGCGGGTAGTGCCCTGCTGCACCAGCGCAGCCGGCGTGCTGGCCGCGCGGCCATGGCGGATCAGCTCGGCACAGATGGTCGGCAAGCCAACCAACCCCATGTAGAACACCAAGGTCTGCGCAGGCGCCACCAGGTCATTCCAGGGCAGATTGCTGGTACCGTCCTTGAGATGACCGGTCACGAAGCGCACCGACTGGGCATAGTCACGATGGGTCAGCGGAATCCCGCCATACGCAGAGCAGCCACTGGCAGCAGTAATGCCCGGCACCACCTGGAACGGAATGCCATGCTCGGCCAGTTCTTCGATCTCTTCGCCACCTCGGCCGAAGATGAACGGATCACCACCCTTCAAGCGCAACACCCGCTTGCCCTGCTTGGCCAGATCGACCAACAGCTGGTTGATCTGCTCCTGCGGCACGGAATGATCCGCACGGCGCTTGCCGACGTAGATACGCTCGGCATCACGCCGACACATGTCGATGATCGCCGGCGCCACCAATCGGTCATAGAGCACCACATCGGCCTGCTGCATCAGGCGCAAGGCACGGAAGGTCAGCAGGTCCGGATCACCCGGTCCGGCACCGACCAGGTACACCTCACCGCCCTGCTGCACCGGCGCACCGTCAACCATCGCCTGCAACAAACGCTCTGCTTCAGCCCCCTGCCCGGCCAACTGGCGCTCGGCAATCGGCCCTTGGAAGACCGTCTCCCAGAAGCCCCGCCGCTGGTTGACGTCCGGGTACAGGGTTTTCACCTTGTGCCGAAAACGCGCCGCCAGACCGGCCAGTTCGCCATACGTGGAGGGGATCCAGGTTTCCAGCTTGGCGCGGATCAACCGCGCCAGCACCGGCGCATCGCCGCCACTGGAAACGGCCACCACCAGCGGTGAGCGGTCGACGATCGCCGGGAAGATCACCGTGCACAGGGCCGGCGCATCTACCACGTTGACCGGCAGGCTGCGCGCCTGGGCCTCGGCTGAGACCTGGGCGTTGAGCGCAGGGTCGTCAGTGGCGGCGATCACCAACCGGCAACCCTCGAGGTCGGCGACTTGATAGCCACGTACGTGGACCTCGCCACCTCCCTCACGGGCCATGGCTGCGAGTTGACCGTCGACGTCTGGCGCCACCACGCGCAGCGCGGCGCCGGCGTCAGCCAGCAACCGCGCCTTGCGCAAAGCGATTTCACCACCGCCGACGACCAATACCCGGCCGCCCTGCAGCTTGTGGAACAGCGGCAGGTAATCCATTTAGCCGATGACCTCAACGCCACCCATGTACGGCTTGAGCACGTCCGGGACGCGGATCGAACCGTCGGCCTGCTGGTAGTTCTCGAGCACCGCAACCAGGGTACGGCCAACCGCCAGGCCCGAACCGTTGAGGGTGTGCACCAGCTCCGGCTTGCCGGTTTCCGGGTTACGCCAGCGCGCCTGCATACGGCGCGCCTGGAAGTCACCGCAGTTCGAGCAGGAGCTGATCTCGCGGAACTTGTCCTGGCTTGGCACCCAGACTTCCAGATCGTAGGTCTTGACTGCGCTGAAGCCCATGTCGCCGGTGCACAGGGCCAGCACCCGGTACGGCAGCTCAAGCAGCTGCAGCACGCGCTCGGCGTTGGCGGTCAGGCCTTCGAGGGCTTCCATCGACTTGGCCGGCTCGACGATCTGAACCATCTCGACCTTGTCGAACTGGTGCTGACGGATCATCCCGCGGGTATCGCGACCCGAAGCACCCGCTTCACTGCGGAAGCACGGCGTGTGGGCGACAAACTTGATCGGCATCTGCTTGGCGTCGATGATCTCGCCGGCAACGATGTTGGTCAGCGACACTTCGGCGGTCGGGATCAGGTAGAAGTCCGCTTCGCCCTCGCGGGTGATCTTGAACAGGTCTTCCTCGAACTTCGGCAGCTGGCCAGTGCCCTGCAGGGCTGGCGCTTGCACCAGATACGGGGTGTAGGCCTCCTCGTAACCGTGCTCGCTGGTGTGCAGGTTGATCATGAACTGGGCCAGTGCGCGGTGCAGGCGGGCAATCGGGCCGCGCAGCAAGGCGAAACGAGCGCCAGACAGCTTGGCCGCGGTCTCGAAGTCCAGGCCGCCAGTCAGTTCACCCAGCGCAACGTGGTCCTTGACCTCGAAGTCGAACTGGCGCGGCGTGCCCCAGCGGCGCACTTCGACGTTGGCGTCTTCATCCGGGCCGACCGGCACGCTTTCGTCCGGCAGGTTGGGGATGGTCAGGACGATACCGTCCAGTTCCGCCTGAATGCTGTCCAGCTCGTTCTTGCCGGCGGCCAGCTCATTGGCCATGCCCTCGACCTCAGCCATCAACGGGGCGATGTCTTCACCCTTGGCCTTGGCCTGACCGATGGACTTGGAACGGGCATTACGCTCGGCCTGCAGTTGCTCGGTGCGGGTCTGCACCGCCTTGCGGCGTTCTTCCAGTGATTCGATGCGCGCGACATCCAGGCTGAAGCCACGGGAGGCCAGGCGGTTCGCCACTTCCTGAAGTTGGCCGCGTAACAGTTTGGCATCGAGCATATCGTTCTCTCGTTATGTGTGTGTGGTTCAGAATTTGGTTAGAGACAGGCCGGCCCACGTCGCGAGCAGCCCGCCGATGACGCTGATAGTGGTATAGCCCAAGGCAAGCGGTATCTGCCCGTTTTCCAGGAGCCGTACGGTATCCAGCGAAAAAGAAGAAAAGGTGGTCAGGCCGCCGAGAAAGCCGACGATCAGCCCGGCGCGCAGTTCGACCGGCACCATCGGCTTGTGCAAGAACAAGCCATAGAGCAGGCCGATCAGCAGGCAGCCAACCAGATTGACCGCCAGCGTACCGAGATAGAAGTGCCGTGGCCAGTGGGCGCTGACCCAGTTGCTGGTGGCGAAGCGCAACAGCGTGCCGGCTACGCCGCCCGCGCTGACAGCGGCAATCAGGGCAATCACGGCTTTCTCCGTTGCCGCGGGCTGTTGCGGTCGAGCTCGGCCAAGTGGCGCAGCTTTTCACCGATTTTCAGTTCCAGACCGCGCGGTACCGGTTGGTAATAGGCGCGTGGCTCCAACGCATCCGGGAAGTAGTCTTCACCGGCGGCGTAGGCATCCGGCTCGTCATGGGCATAGCGGTATTCTTCGCCATAGCCGAGCTGCTTCATCAGTTTGGTCGGTGCATTGCGCAGGTGCAGTGGCACCTCCAGCGAGCCGTGCTCGGCCGCTTCGCGCAGGGCGGTCTTGAAGCCGACGTACACCGCATTGCTCTTCGGCGCGCAAGCGATGTAAGTGATCGCCTGGGCTACGGCCAGCTCGCCTTCGGGGCTGCCGAGGCGCTCCTGCACATCCCAGGCCGCCAGGCACAGGCTCAAGGCCCGAGGGTCGGCGTTGCCGATATCCTCACTGGCCATGCGCACGACCCGGCGGGCGATATACAACGGGTCACAGCCGCCGTCGAGCATGCGCGCATACCAGTACAAGGCGCCGTCGGGGTTGGAGCCGCGCACGGACTTGTGCAGCGCAGAAATCTGGTCATAGAACGCCTCACCGCCCTTGTCGAACCGGCGCCGGCTGTCGCCGAGCAGGCTTTGCAGCATCTCGACGTCGATCTCACTGCCATCGTCGGCAAGGTCAGAGGCGTTTTCGAGAAAGTTGAGCATGCGCCGGCCATCGCCGTCGGCGGCGGCCATGAGCATCTTGAACGCCTCGTCGCCAACCGTCAGCTGGCGCTTGCCCAAGCCGCGCTCCTCGCTCAGGGCGCGGTCGACCAGCTTGCGCAGGGCTGCCTCGTCCAGGCTCTTGAGCACATAGACGCGGGCCCGCGAGAGCAAGGCGTTGTTCAGTTCGAAGGACGGGTTCTCGGTGGTCGCGCCGATGAAGATCAGCGTGCCGTCTTCAACGAACGGCAGAAAGGCATCCTGCTGGGACTTGTTGAAGCGGTGGACTTCGTCAACGAAGAGGATGGTCCGCCGGCCGTACTGGGCGGCTTGCTGCTTGGCCACCTCGACCGCCTGGCGGATTTCCTTGACCCCGGCCAGTACCGCTGAAACCGTCTCGAAATGAGCATCACAGAACTGCGCCAGCAGCCGCGCCAGGGTGGTCTTGCCCACCCCGGGCGGGCCCCAGAAGATCATCGAGTGCAGCGCACCCTGCTCCAGCGCTTCGCGTAGCGGCTTGCCCCGGGCCAGCAGATGCTCCTGACCGACATACTCGTCCAGGTTGGACGGGCGCAGGCGGGCGGCCAGGGGCTGGGCGACGGGTTCGCTTCGAAACAGGTCCATGACGCTCTCTCGTTACTCCTGGATGACGTCTGCGCCAGCCGGGATCTTGAACTGGAACTTGTCCGCCGGGACGGCCTGGTTGGCCTTGACCCCATTGAACAGGATATTGGTGCGCTGGCCGACACTGTCGATCAGTTGCATGTCGTTGATCAGGCCCTTGCGGAATGATACGCGCAGCGAGTCGAACAGGGTGTCCTTGGTTTTCGGCTTCAAGGTGAAGTCCATGACCTCGCCCTGCTCCTTGGAGACGATGTCAAAGCTCTGGCTGATCTTCGACACATCGCCCGACAGCAGCAGCGCCGGGGTCTGGTTCAGGCGCACGTCGAGTTTCTTGACGGTGGCCTGCTCCAGATCCGGGTCCCACAGGGTCACGTTCTTGCCATCCGACACCACCACCTGCTCCTGGGGAGCATCGGTGTGCCAGTAGAACAGGCCAGGACGCTTGACCGTCATCTTGCCTGTGGTCTCCTGCAGGCTGGTGCCGCCGGCATCCAGGGTCAGTTGGGAGAAGTTGGCCTCGATGGTCTGCGACTTCTCGAGCAACTGGGTCAAACGCGCCACGTCCTGCTCACCGGCCTGAGCCGACAGGGTGCCCAAGGTCAGGGCAGAAACCAACAGCATGCGAATCGCGCGCATGGGAATCCTCGTAGAACAGTGAATGGGCCGGGCCCCAGCGTTGGCGCCCGGCAAGGTGATCATTAGTCGCGTGGGCCGCCCGGAGCAATCACTTCGCGCGAGCCGTTGGTGTTCATCGGGGTGACGACGCCGGCCATCTCCATCGACTCGATCATCCGCGCGGCGCGGTTATAACCGATCTTCAACTTGCGCTGCACCGCGGAAATCGACGCGCGACGGCTTTCCAGGACGAACTGCACGGCCTCGTCGTAGAGGGCATCGGTTTCGGCATCATCACTGTCGCCGCCACCGCCGCCACCGTCAAAGCCGCTACCGGCTTCTTCGACGCCGCTGAGGATGTCGTCGTTGTAGTCCGGCGCGCCACGCAGTTTCCACGCCTCGACCACGCGGTGGACCTCTTCGTCGGAGACGAACGCACCGTGGACGCGGATTGGCAGGCTGGTGCCCGGCGGCATGTAGAGCATGTCACCGTGGCCGAGCAACTGCTCGGCGCCGCCCTGGTCGATGATGGTCCGCGAGTCGATCTTGCTCGACACCTGGAACGCCATGCGGGTCGGAATGTTGGCCTTGATCAGGCCGGTGATGACGTCAACCGAGGGCCGCTGGGTGGCGAGGATCAGGTGGATACCGGCCGCACGGGCCTTCTGCGCGATCCGAGCGATGAGCTCTTCGACCTTCTTGCCGACGATCATCATCATGTCGGCGAACTCGTCGACCACCACCACGATGGTCGGCAGGGTCTTCAGTGCAGGTGGCTCGTCATCCATGCTTTCGCGGCGGAACAGCGGGTCGTGGATGACTTCACCAGCTTCCTGGGCGTCCTTGATCTTGCGGTTGAAGCCGGCCAGGTTACGCACGCCCATCGCTGCCATCAGCTTGTAGCGCCGCTCCATCTCGGCCACGCTCCAGCGCAGCGCGTTGGCGGCGTCCTTCATGTCGGTGACCACCGGGCAGAGCAGGTGCGGAATGCCTTCGTAGATCGACAATTCGAGCATCTTCGGGTCGATCATGATCAGTCGCGCGTCTTCCGGGCCGGACTTGAACAGGATCGACAGGATCATCGCGTTGACCCCCACCGACTTACCCGAACCGGTGGTACCGGCCACCAGCAAGTGAGGCATCTTGGCCAGGTCGGTGATCACCGGCTTGCCGCCGATGTCGTGGCCCAGGGCCAGGGCGACGGGCGACTTGGCCTCGTCGTACTGCGACGACGAAAGCACTTCGGAGAAACGCACCATCTGCCGGTTCTCGTTGGGGATCTCGATGCCGACCGTGGTCTTGCCAGGGATCACCTCGACCACCCGCACGCTGGTCACCGCCAGCGAACGGGCGAGGTCCTTGGCCAGGTTGGAGATGCGGCTGACCTTGACGCCTGCGGCCGGCTGGATCTCGTAACGGGTAATCACCGGGCCCGGATGAATCGAGTCGACCGAGACTTCGACGCCGAACTCCTTGAGCTTGATTTCCAGCAGATGGCCGACGCCGGCCAGCGATTCTGGCGAGTATTCGATCTTCTTTTCTTCTGCCGGGTCGAGGATGGAGATCGACGGCAGGGTGCCCTCGACCGCGCTGTCGACAAACAGCGGGGCCTGTTTTTCTTTCTGCACCCGCTTGCTCGGCTCGGGCGCCTTGACCGGCGCCGGCATGATCACCGGTGCCGGCTGCTGTTCGCGCTGGGCAACGTGCTTGGTCAGGGCATCGTCACGCTCGATGATGCGCTCACGGGCCTTGACCTGCTCACGCTTGTCGGCAACCACCGGCGCGACCACGACATTGACCTGCTCATCCACTTCGCGCAGCTGGGCTACCAGGCGCTTGCGCTCGTTGCGCGCCTCCCACCAGCGATTGGCCGCGCCTTGCACCAGCTCGAACAGGTCGAGGGTGATCTTGCCGGTAAGGTCCATGACCTTGAACCACGACAGGTCGGTAAACACGGTCAGGCCGAACAGGAACAAGGCAATGAACATCAGCGTGCTGCCCTGCACGTTCAGCAGGTTGCGCGCCAGGTCGCCAAGGCTTTCGCCCAGGGCGCCCCCGGCGGAGAACGGCAGGCTCGCCGACGGGTGGAAATGGATATGCGCCAGCGCCGCGCCCGACAGCACCAGGAACACCAGCCCGATCAGCCGCCAGGAGAATAGCCAGCCGCTCCACTGCCACGGCTGGTGCCGTTCGCGGAAGATCTGCCAGGTCTTGATTGCCAGCAGCAACGGGAAGATATAGGCGAAATAGCCCAGCACCATGAACAGGATGTCGGCGAAGTAGGCACCGGCGCGGCCGGCGGCGTTCTGCACCTGGTCGACATTGCTCGTATGGGTGAAGCCCGGGTCGGCCGTGTCGTAGGTCAGCAGGGCCATCCACAGGTACAGGCACAGGGCACCGACGGCGATCAGCGCACCTTCCTTGAGGCGGTAGTGCAGCTGCTGACGCCACAGGGGCACAGGCAGAGGGGGCGGAGTTGCGGTGGATTTCTTCAAAACGCGTCTATTCCTGCGCTTGCTGCGCGTCCAGTAGTGATCGACCCGGTGTTCGGCCAATGAACCACTACTTTTAACATTACTGCCCGCCAGCCGCCATGGGCGGCACGCCAGAGACGGCGTGAGGAGGCAATCTTCTATGCGTGCAATTTGAGCATGCATTTTCTTTTGTGACAAAGGCTTATGCTGTGTTTTTGCACAGGTGTGACAACAAAGCGTGCAGATGGTGCCGGATAGCTGATTAATGTGTAGGAAATCTACCCCCCATGGCCATGATTGACCTCGATTCCCGCTCGCGCCATGCTGGCCTCCCTCCCCTCCCCCACCGCATTGGACGCCCATGCTCACCTGGCTGACCCGCGACTCGCTGACCTTCCCGCCGCTGGCAAAGGCCCTGCAGGAGCCCAACGGCCTGCTCGCCGCCGGCGGTGATCTGACCCCTGAGCGCCTGATCCAGGCCTACCGCCATGGCTGCTTCCCCTGGTACCAGGACGGCCAGCCGATCCTCTGGTGGTCACCCGACCCACGCACCGTGCTGTTTCCCGAAGAGCTGCACGTGTCGCGTTCGCTGGCCAAGCTGATCCGCCAAGGCCGCTACCAGGTCAGTTTCGACACGGACTTCGCCGCAGTCATCGCGGCCTGCGCCGCACCACGCGATTACGCCGACGGCACCTGGATCACCGACACCATGCGCGCCGCCTACTGCGAGCTGCACCGGCGCGGCATCGCCCACTCGGTTGAAGTGCGCCTAGACGGTGAGCTGGTGGGCGGCCTGTACGGCCTGGCGATGGGCCAGCTGTTTTTCGGTGAGTCGATGTTCAGCCGTGCCGACAATGCCTCCAAGGTCGGTTTCGTGACCCTGGTCGAGCACCTGCGCCAAGCCGGTTTTGCCCTGATCGACTGCCAGATGCCGACCAACCACCTGCATAGCCTCGGCGCCCGAGCGATCAGCCGCGACAGTTTTGCCGACCATCTGGCGCGCCACCTCGATCAGCCCAGCAGCGCCAGCTGGGTTCGCTAGGCGAGTTTGCAGAGCTGGCTTACACTTAATGCAAAGTCTTGCCGAGGGGTTGATCATGACAGAGTTGGCGCGGTTGAAGTTTTATGCCACTCAACCCCACTCCTGCAGCTACCTGCCGGACGAACAGGCCACTACGCTGTTCCTCGACCCTAGCCAGCCGATGGACGTGCATGTGTATGCCGACCTGTCGGAGATGGGCTTTCGCCGTAGCGGCGATCACCTTTATCGCCCGCATTGTCAGAACTGCAACGCCTGTGTACCGGCACGCATCCCCACTGCGCGGTTCATCCCCAACCGCCAGCAACGACGAATTCTCAAGCGCAACAGCGACTTGACCGTGACCGCCGCACGCCCGGCGTTCAAGGAAGAATATTTCGACCTGTACCGGCGCTATATCGAGCAGCGCCACAGTGATGGCGACATGTATCCACCCAGTCGCGATCAGTTTTCCACCTTTTTGGTGCGCGATCTGCCATTCTGCTGGTTCTACGAGTTTCGCCTCGAGGGTCGTCTGCTGGCGATTGCCGTCTGCGACATGCTGCCCAACGGGCTTTCTGCGGTCTACACCTTCTACGAGCCTGATGAAGAGCGCCGCAGCCTGGGGCGCTTCGCCATTCTCTGGCAGATCACCGAAGCCCTGCGGCTAAACCTCGAAGCGGTCTACCTTGGCTACTGGATCAAGAACTGCAAGAAGATGAACTACAAGACCCAGTACCGCCCCATCGAACTGCTGATCAACCAACGTTGGGTCAGCCTCAATTGAAAGCATTGGCTTGAAATACTCTTTTCGGGCATAATCCACGCCACTTTTTTGCCCGGTGCAGTTGCGCGTCGGGCCTACACTGGATACCGAGGGCTTTACTGCATGTCGAAAGAAGACAGCTTCGAAATGGAAGGCACTGTCGTCGACACCCTGCCCAACACCATGTTCCGCGTGGAGTTGGAAAATGGGCACGTCGTAACCGCGCATATCTCCGGGAAAATGCGCAAGAACTACATCCGTATTCTCACTGGCGACAAGGTCCGCGTCGAGCTGACGCCTTATGACCTGAGCAAGGGCCGCATCACCTACCGCGCCCGTTAAGCTCCAGCCATGAAAAAGCCCGGCCAATGTGCCGGGCTTTTTTGTGGTTTTGCGCGGAGTGTTGAGGGATATGATCTGTTGGCTTGGCTTGGCTGGCTGGCTGGCGGGCTTAGGCATCGTGGGCTTATCCATTTGATGTGGTGGCACCACTGGCCCCTTCCGCCCTTACGGCGGGTCACTTTTTTTCTTGGAAAAAAGTAACCAAAAACCGCTTGCTCCATCATACGGCCCTTCGCTGCGCTCCGGGTCCCCTCGCTCCGGTCTTGCTCCGGGAGGACCGCGCTGTACGGCCCATCCTGGGCCTCAGCGCTTTCCGGCCATCCCTGGCCTCCACCTCCCTACGCAAGACCTCCACTCGGCCTCCTGAAGTCGCGAAGTTACGGGCGGAGCCTGGGCTGGCGTTGTTTTTGATAGTGGCAGTTGGGGTGGACATTCTGGCCTCTTCGCGGGACAAGTCGGATCGCCGCACCGCCGCTCCTACAGGTATGGCGCCGAATTCAAAATTTGCGTAAATCCTGTAGGAGCGGGCTTGCCCCGCGAAGAGGCCGGTACTGCCAATGCAAATCGCAGGGCGCAGCCCTGCCAGCCACACCACAAATCCTCTCGTAAACAAACAAAGCGAGAGCGCAGCGATTCGCCCGCCGTTGCCCTGGCTGTTGATCTTGATCTTGCTATTGATCTACCAGCGACCTGCACTCGGCCTACTGAAGTCGCGACGTTACGGGTGGTGTCTGGGCTGGCGTTGTCTTCGATAGTGCCATGGGTGGTGGATATTCGGGCCTCTTCGCGGGGCAAGCCCGCTCCTACAGGTATGGCGCCGAATTCAAAATTTGCGTAAATCCTGTAGGAGCGGGCTTGCCCCGCGAAGAGGCCGGTACTGCCAATGCAAATCGCAGGGCGCAGCCCTGCCAGCCACACCACAAATCCTCTCGCAAACAAACAAAGCGAGCGCTCAGCGATTCGCCTGCCGCTGCCCTAGCTGTTGATCTTGATCTTGCTATTGATCTACCAGCGACCTGCACTCCGGCCTCCTGAAGTCGCAAAGTTACGGGTGGTGTCTGGGCTGGCGTTGTCTTCGATAGTGGCATGGGTGGTGGATATTCGGGCCTCTTCGCGGGACAAGCCCGCTCCTACAGGATTTGCGCCGAATTCAAAATTTGCGCAATACCTGTAGGAGCGGGCTTGCCCCGCGAAGAGGCCGGTACTGCCAATGCAAATCGCAGGGCGCAGCCCTGCCCCGCCACCCCACAAATCCGCTGGTAAATAAACAAAGCGAGAGCGCAGCGATTCGCCTGCCGTTGCCCTGGCTGTTGATCTTGCTCTTGATCTGGCTCTTGATCTACCAGCGACTTCAGGAGGCCGAGTGGAGGTCTTGCGCAGGGAGGTGGAGGCCATGGATGGCCGGAAAGCGCTGAGGCCCAGGATGGGCCGTACAGCGCGGTCCTCCCGGAGCAAGACCGGAGCGAGGGAACCCCGAAGCGAAGCGTAGGGGCCGGATGCAGGAGCAAGCGGTTTTTGGTTACTTTTTTCCAAGAAAACAAGTGACCCGCCGTAAGGGCGGAAGGGGCCAGCAGCTACACCACATCAAATGGATAAGCCCCACCACACAAGACCCACCCCCACCCCACCAATCCGTTCCGGGACCGCCAAGCGGCCCCGGATCTAGCGATCAAGCCACCTCAGCCGTGGTTTCAAAGTCGAACACCAACTCATCATCCCGCAGCTCAATGTGCACCACACCACCATGCTCAGCCAGCTCACCAAACAGGATCTCTTCAGCCAAAGGCCGCTTGATCTTGTCCTGGATAAGCCGCGCCATCGGCCGTGCACCCATCTGCACATCATAGCCACTGGCCGCCAACCAGCCCCGCGCCTCGTCACTGACCTCAAGCAGCACACGCTTGTCTTCCAACTGAGCCTGCAGCTCGATAAGGAACTTGTCGACGATGCTCTTGATCGTCTCGTGGCTCAGGCGACCGAACTGGATAATGGTATCCAGGCGGTTGCGGAACTCCGGCGTGAAGCTCTTGCGAATCACTTCCATCGCGTCGGACGCATGGTCCTGGTGAGTAAAGCCGATCGAAGCCCGCGCAGCGGTTTCGGCGCCGGCGTTGGTGGTCATGATCAGGATCACGTTGCGGAAGTCCGCCTTGCGCCCGTTGTTATCGGTCAGGGTGCCGTGGTCCATCACCTGCAACAGCAGGTTGAAGACTTCCGGGTGCGCCTTCTCGATCTCGTCAAGCAGCAATACGCAGTGCGGTTGCTTGGTAATCGCTTCGGTCAGTAAACCGCCCTGATCGAAACCAACGTAGCCCGGCGGTGCACCAATCAGCCGCGAAACGGTATGCCGCTCCATGTACTCAGACATGTCGAAGCGCACCAATTCAACGCCCAGCGCCTTGGCCAGCTGACGCGCAGCCTCGGTCTTGCCGACACCGGTAGGGCCGGCGAACAGGAACGAACCCACAGGCTTGTCTGGCGCCTTGAGGCCGGCACGCGACAACTTGATCGCCGTAGACAGCGAGTCGATCGCCGGATCCTGACCAAACACAGTCAGCTTCAGGTCGCGCTCAAGGTTGCGCAGCAGCTCTTTGTCGGAACTGGAGACATGCTTAGGCGGAATACGCGCGATCTTCGCGACAATGTCTTCGACCTGCGCCACTTCGATGCGCTTGACGCGATTTTCTTCCGGCTGCAGGCGCTGGTAGGCACCCGCCTCGTCGATCACGTCAATGGCTTTGTCCGGCATGTGCCGGTCATTGATGTAGCGGGCAGCCAGCTCGGCAGCGGCGCGCAAGGCTTCGTCGCTGTACTCGATGTGGTGATGGGACTCGAAACGCCCCTTCAGGCCACGCAGGATGCCCACGGTGTCTTCCACCGACGGCTCGGAGACATCGACCTTCTGGAAGCGTCGCGCCAGAGCCCGATCCTTCTCGAAGATGCCACGAAACTCCTGGAACGTGGTCGAACCGATGCAGCGGATATCACCCGACGACAGCAGCGGCTTGAGCAGGTTGGAAGCATCCATTACCCCACCCGACGCCGCACCGGCACCGATGATGGTGTGGATCTCGTCGATGAACAGGATGGCCTGCGGGCGCTTGCGCAGCTCGCCGAGCAGCGCCTTGAAGCGCTTCTCGAAGTCGCCGCGGTACTTGGTACCGGCCAGCAACGCACCCAGATCGAGCGAGTAGACCACGCTCTGGGCGAGCAGGTCGGGCACTTGGCCGTCAACAATGCGCTTGGCCAGACCCTCGGCGATGGCGGTCTTGCCGACACCGGCCTCACCGACCAGCAACGGGTTGTTCTTGCGCCGACGGGCAAGGATCTGCGCAACGCGCTCAACTTCCTGCTCACGCCCTACCAGCGGATCGATACGGCCCTGACGGGCCAGCTCGTTGAGGTTGCTGGCGTAGGCATCCAGGGGATTGCTGGAGGACGACGTCTCGCCACCCTCCTCGTCCTGCATGTCCTGTTCGCTATCGGTATTCGGCCCATGTCCCGGCACCTTGGAGATGCCGTGGGCGATGTAGTTGACCACATCGATGCGCGCCACGCTCTGCTGCTTGAGCAGGAACACGGCCTGGCTTTCCTGTTCGCTGAAAATCGCGACCAGGACGTTGGCGCCAGTGACTTCGCGCTTGCCCGAGCTTTGCACATGGAACACGGCGCGTTGCAGCACGCGCTGGAAGCCCAGGGTTGGCTGAGTTTCACGGTCCTCGTCGTGCACCGGGATCAGCGGCGTGGTGGAATCGATGAACTCCTGCAGGTCATGCTTGAGTTTGTCGAGGTTTGCGCCACAGGCGCGTAGAACGGTTGCGGCCGCCTCATTGTCAAGGAGTGCCAACAGCAGATGTTCGACGGTCATGAACTCATGACGTTTCGAACGGGCCTCCTTGAAGGCCAGATTGAGGGTGACTTCGAGCTCGCGGTTTAACATAGCTTCACCTCATACCCAAGTGGTCGGCGATTAACCGTCCTTCTCGATTTCACAGAGTAGCGGATGCTGGCTTTCCCTGGCGTATTGGTTGACCTGCATGGCCTTTGTTTCGGCGATGTCGCGGGTAAACAATCCGCACACTGCCCGTCCCTCGGTATGGACGGTCAGCATGATCTTGGTCGCCAGCTCGCGGTTCAGACTGAAGAACGTCTCGAGCACTTCGACGACGAAATCCATCGGCGTGTAGTCATCATTGAATAAAACCACCTTGTACATCGGTGGCGCCTGCAGGATCGGCTTGGCTTCCTGAACCGCCAGACCGGAGCCATCGTCCTCGTTGGACTGAGGACGATCCTGATTGAATATTAGTCGAATCTGACTGTGTGCATGCATGGAAAGAATTTCATCACATCGACAGGTTAGGGTAATGGGTTGACCGCTCAGGCCGCCGTCGACGCGGGCGCCGCCTGACCTTGACTATCGGCAAAACGGTGTTACAACCAATAAGAACCCACCGTGGTCGATAAAGATCCGCGCAGTCAACCAGATTTTTTCGCAAGGTTCGTATGCGGATGACGTGGATGATACTCCAGTGATGGAGTCCTTTGCAGAGGGACATAGGGATGGCAAGCGGTAAAGTCAAGTGGTTCAACAATGCCAAGGGCTACGGATTCATCAACGAAGACGACAAAACCGAAGACCTGTTCGCCCATTATTCGGCGATTCAGATGGACGGTTACAAGACCCTCAAGGCCGGACAACCCGTGGATTTCGAGATCATCCAAGGCCCCAAAGGGCTGCACGCAGTCGCCATCCGCGCCGCCGGTGCCAGCGCAGCCGCGCCTGTCACTGCCGCACCCGAGGGAAGCCCAGCCGAAGCCTGATTTACCTTGCTGTCTGCCGGTATACGAGAAAACCGGTCGCCTCTTTACCAGGGCGACCGGTTTTGTTTGCCTTACATATGCTTGATCATCTCATCACCAAAGCCTGAGCTACCGACCAGCGTGGCGCCGTCCATCAGGCGCTCGAAGTCATAGGTCACCGTCTTCGCTGCGATTGCGCCATTGGTGCCCTTGATGATCAGGTCCGCAGCCTCGACCCAGCCCATGTGCCGCAGCATCATCTCCGCAGACAGAATCACCGAACCCGGGTTGACCTTGTCCTGCCCGGCATACTTGGGCGCGGTGCCGTGGGTCGCCTCGAACATGGCCACGGTGTCGGACAGGTTGGCGCCCGGCGCAATGCCGATCCCCCCGACTTCCGCCGCGAGCGCATCGGAGAGGTAATCGCCGTTCAGGTTGAGGGTGGCGATCACGTCATACTCAGCCGGGCGCAGCAGAATCTGCTGGAGCATGGCATCGGCGATGGCGTCCTTGACCACCACTTCGCGGCCGGTCCTGGGGTTCTTGAAGCGCATCCACGGGCCACCATCGAGCAGCTCGGCGCCGAATTCGTCCCTGGCCACCTCGTAACCCCAATCCTTGAAGGCCCCTTCAGTGAACTTCATGATATTGCCCTTGTGCACCAGGGTCAGCGACTCGCGGTCGTTGTCGACCACGTACTGCAGCGCCTTGCGTACCAGGCGCTGAGTGCCCTGCCTGGAAACGGGCTTGACGCCGATGCCGCAATCCTGGTCGAAGCGGATCTTGGTAACCCCCATTTCCTCCTTGAGAAACTTGATCACCTTGTTTGCTTCAGGCGAGCCGGCTTTCCATTCGATGCCGGCATAGATGTCCTCGGAGTTCTCGCGGAAGATCACCATGTCGACATCGCCAGGCTTTTTCACCGGGCTCGGCACGCCTTCGAACCACACCACAGGACGCAGGCAGACGTACAGGTCGAGCTGCTGGCGCAACGCCACGTTGAGCGAACGAATGCCACCACCGACCGGGGTGGTCAGCGGGCCTTTGATCGATACCACATACTCTTTAACCGCATCGAGGGTTTCTTGCGGCAGCCAGGTGTCCTGGTCATAGACCTGAGTGGCCTTCTCGCCGGCATAGACTTCCATCCAGGCGATCTTGCGCTTGCCGCCGTAGGCCTTGTGTACCGCGGCATCGACCACCTTGATCATCACCGGCGAAACATCGACGCCGATACCATCGCCTTCGATATAAGGAATGATGGGATTGTCGGGAACGTTGAGCGAATGGTCGGCATTGACGGTGATCTTGGCGCCGTCGGCCGGAACCTTGATTTTCTGGTAAGCCATGCTTGCACTACTCCGCTGTCGGGTGATTGGACATCGTGCGATCCACTGAGCCTAAACCACATCCGCCGACCTGCAAGGTTACTGGCGCCAAGGATTGTGCATCGCCAGCGGCAGCGTAAATGCCTGAAAAACGCCCCGCCCAGCCTGCGGCATCTCGCCACATTGCCGCTTAGTCTTTGGTCTTATAAACGCCCTGATACCACTTGGCCTTGCTGATTAGCCCAAAGGGTTTGATATACTCCGGCCCTGACCGCAGGGTCATCGGGGCGAACCCTGGAAAATCGCGGCTCGCCCTCGGCCAAGAATGGCCAAAAAGCCTGGGCTGTTACCGCAGTTCAGCACTTGACGCTCGACTGATGCATCCACCATCACCGCTCGCAGCCTCTCGACTATCCGCTCACGGCATCGCCCGAGCGAGGCGCCTACCCGCGCACCACGAGACTCGAGTACGCTCAGCACACAGAGAGTTAACCCGCATGCCCACCCGTTCCAAGATCATCTATACCTTCACCGACGAAGCCCCCGCCCTCGCCACCTATTCGCTGCTGCCGATCGTCGAAGCGTTCACCGCTTGCGCTGACATCGCCGTCGAAACGCGCGACATCTCCCTGGCCGGCCGTATCCTCTCGGCATTCCCGGAGCAACTTGGCGCCGACAAGCAGGTAGCCGATCATCTGGCGGAGCTGGGCCAACTGGCCACCACCCCTGAAGCCAACATCATCAAGCTGCCGAACATCTCGGCCTCGGTGCCGCAGCTCAAGGCTGCGATCAAAGAGCTGCAAGGCAAGGGCTACAACATCCCTGACTTCGCCGACGAGCCGACCACCGCTGACGAAAAAGACTCCCGCGCGCGCTACAACCGCGTCATGGGCAGCGCTGTGAACCCGGTACTGCGCGAAGGCAACTCCGACCGCCGCGCCCCGCTGTCGGTCAAGAACTACGCTCGCAAGCACCCGCACAAGATGGGTGCCTGGGCCGCCGACTCCAAGTCGCACGTCGCTCACATGAGCCAAGGCGACTTCTACGGCAGCGAAAAGGCCGCACTGATCGAGGCTGACGACAGCCTGCGCATCGAGCTGGTCGACAAGAACGGCACCACCACCGTTCTGAAAGAAAAAACTGCGGTCAAGGCCGCCGAAGTCATCGACTGCGCAACCATGAGCCGCAAGGCCCTGAAAGCCTTCATCACCGAGCAGATCGCTGATGCCAAGGCCTCCGGCGTACTGCTGTCGGTGCACCTGAAGGCGACCATGATGAAGGTCTCCGACCCGATCATGTTCGGCGTCATCGTCGAAGCATTCTACGGCGAAGTGCTGAGCAAGCACGCCAGCGCCCTGGCTGACGTCGGCTTCAACGCCAACAACGGTATCGGCGACCTGTACGCCCGCATCAAGGACCTGCCAGCCGAGCAGCAGGCCCAGATCGAAGCCGACATCCAGGCCCTGTACGCCGTGCGTCCGGCCCTGGCCATGGTCAACTCCGACAAAGGCATCACCAACCTGCACGTACCGAGCGACGTCATCGTCGACGCCTCGATGCCGGCCATGATCCGTGACTCGGGCAAGATGTGGAACACCGCCGGCGAGCTGCAAGACGCCAAGGCGATCATTCCGGACCGTTGCTACGCCGGTATCTACCAGGCCACCATCGAAGACTGCAAAGTCAACGGCGCGCTGGACCCGACCACCATGGGCAGCGTACCGAACGTTGGCCTGATGGCGCAGAAAGCCGAAGAGTACGGCTCCCACGACAAGACCTTCCAGGTCAAGGCTGATGGCGTCGTGCGCGTCGTCGACGGCAAGGGCAAGGTTGTCCTGGAGCAGAACGTCGAAGCGGGCGACATCTTCCGCATGTGCCAGACCAAGGACGCGCCGATCCAGGACTGGGTCAAGCTGGCCGTCAACCGTGCCCGCCTGAGCAACACCCCGGCAGTGTTCTGGCTCGACCCGGCCCGCGCCCACGACGGCGTGATGATCGAGAAAGTCCAGAAGTACCTGAAAGACCACGACACCACTGGCCTGGACATTCGCGTCCTGCCACCGGTCGAGGCGATCAAGTTCTCCCTGGCCCGCATCCGCGAAGGCAAGGACACCATTTCGGTGACCGGCAACGTCCTGCGCGACTACCTGACCGACCTGTTCCCGATCATGGAACTGGGCACCAGCGCCAAGATGCTGTCGATCGTCCCGCTGATGAACGGCGGTGGCCTGTTCGAAACCGGCGCTGGCGGTTCGGCACCCAAGCACGTGCAGCAGCTGGTTGAAGAAAACTTCCTGCGTTGGGATTCGCTGGGTGAGTTCCTGGCCCTGGCCGCTTCTCTGGAGCACCTGGGCGAGACCTACGCCAACCCACGCGCCAAGGTCCTGGCCAATACCCTGGACCAGGCCACTGGCAAGTTCCTCGACAACAACAAGTCGCCATCGCGCAAAGTCGGCGGTATCGACAACCGCGGTAGCCACTTCTACCTGACCCTGTACTGGGCAGAAGCCCTGGCAGCCCAGTCGGACGACGCTGCGCTGCAAGCGCGCTTCGCACCGCTGGCCAAGGCCCTGGCGGAGAACGAAGCGACCATCGTCGCCGAGCTCAACGCCGTTCAGGGCAAGCCGGCCGACATCGGTGGCTACTACGCCCCGGATGCCGAGCTGACCGCCAAGGTGATGCGCCCAAGCCAGACCCTCAACAGCGCCATTGCCGCACTGTAAGGTCCGCTTGAAGTAATCCCACAAACCCCGGCCACGCACCGGGGTTTGTGCTTTCTGGCAAAGGGGTCTGCTGCGCAGCCCTTTCCGACCGGCCCGGCGCTCCACCAAGACCGCACGAATTCAGCGCTGCCCCTGTGAGAGCAACTGTCTTGCACAGAACCTGAAGGCTGGCGCGATCACTGTGGGAGCGGCCTTGTGTCGCGAAAGGGCCGCGCAGCGGCCCCACGATTCAAAGGACACCCTCGTATGACCTGGCAACCCCACATCACCGTAGCCACCATCGTCGAAGACAACGGCCGCTTCCTCTTCGTCGAAGAGTTCAAAGCCGGCCAGCACGTCTTCAACCAACCCGCCGGCCACCTCGAGCCCAACGAAACCCTGGCCCAGGCCGCACTGCGCGAGACACTCGAAGAAACCGCCTGGGAAGTCGAGCTGACCGGCTTGGTCGGCATCTACCTGTACACCGCCCCCAGCAACGGCGTGACCTACCAGCGCATCTGCTTTGCCGCCCGCCCACTGCGCCACCACGCCGACCTCAGCCTGGACAGCGACATCGTTCGCGCCGTCTGGATGACCCGCGAGCAGCTCCTGGCCGAGCCTGCACGCTGGCGCAGCGAGCTGGTACCACGCTGCCTCGACGACTACCTCGCCGGCCCGCTGCACAGCCTCGACCTGCTGCGCGACTGACGCGCGCGAGCGGGCCTGATAGAATCGACCTTTTTCCCTGATACACATCGGTAGCCATGACCAGCCCAGCACTCAAAGACCCCGCCAAGACCCGCGTCATCGTCGGCATGTCCGGCGGCGTCGACTCTTCCGTCTCCGCCCTTCTGCTCATCGAGCAGGGCTACCAGGTCGAAGGTCTGTTCATGAAGAACTGGGAAGAAGACGACGGCACCGAATACTGCACCGCCCGCGAAGACCTGGCCGACGCCCAGGCTGTGTGCGACCGCATCGGCATCACGCTGCACACCGCCAACTTCGCCGCCGAGTACTGGGACCACGTGTTCGAGCACTTCCTCGAGGAATACAAGGCCGGCCGCACGCCAAACCCGGACATCCTCTGCAACCGCGAAATCAAGTTCAAGGCGTTTCTCGACTACGCACTGTCGCTGGGCGCCGACCTGATCGCCACCGGTCACTACGTGCGCCGTCGCGACAGCGGCGAGCTGACCGAGCTGCTCAAGGGCCTGGACCCGAACAAGGACCAGAGCTACTTCCTGCACGCCGTCGGTGGCAAGGAAATCGCCCGCACGCTGTTCCCCGTCGGCGAACTGGAAAAGCCCGAAGTGCGTGCCATTGCCGAGAAGCATGGCCTGGCCACGGCGAAGAAAAAGGACTCCACCGGCATCTGCTTCATTGGCGAGCGGCGTTTCAGCGACTTCCTCAAGCAGTACCTGCCCGCCCAGCCCGGCAACATCGAAACCACTGAAGGTGAAGTCATCGGCCAGCACCACGGCCTGATGTACCACACCATCGGCCAGCGCCAAGGTCTGGGCATTGGCGGCCTGAAGGACGCCGGCGACGATCCTTGGTACGTGCTGGTCAAAGACCTCTCGCGCAATGTGCTGGTGGTCGGCCAGGGCAACGAACACCCATGGCTGTTCTCCCGTGCGCTGCTGGCCTCGGAGATCTACTGGGTCAACCCGATCGACCTCAGCGAGCCGCGCCGCCTGACCGCCAAGGTCCGTTACCGCCAGGGCGACCAGGGCTGCACCCTGGAGCGCACGGCCAGCGGCTATCGCGCCGTGTTCGACGAACCGCAGCGCGCGGTGACCCCGGGCCAGTCGGTGGTGTTCTATGACGGCGAGGTGTGCCTGGGTGGCGGCGTGATCGAGACCACCGAGCCCTGGAGCCCGCGCCCATGAGCAACCTCCAGGAGCAATTGATTGCCCTTGGTGGGGTGTTCCAGGCTGCGGTCCTGGTCGACCGCATTGCCCGTACCGGGCAGGCCTCCGAAGCCGACCTCGGCTGCATGCTCGGCAGCCTGCTGGTGCTCGACCCCAAGGACACCCTGGAGGTGTTCGGCGGCGACGACCTCAACCTGCGTGACGGCTACCGCGCGCTGATCGGCGCGCTCGAGCGCGACCCCAGCAGCCTGCAGCGCGAGCCGCTGCGCTATGCCCTGTCGATGCTCGGCCTTGAGCGTCAACTGAACAAACGCGGCGACCTGCTCGAGACCATCGGCAACCGTTTGCCACAGATCCAGTCCCAGGCCGATCATTTTGGCCTGGTTCATGAAAACGTCATCGCATCCAGTGGCGCCTTGTACCAGGACACCCTGAGCACCCTGCGCCAGCGCATCCAGGTGCATGGCGACATGCGCTTCCTGCAGCAAGCCAGCAATGCCTCGAAGATCCGCGCCCTGCTGCTTGCCGGCATCCGTGCCGCGCGCCTGTGGCGCCAGCTCGGCGGGCATCGCTGGCAGCTGGTGTTCAGCCGGCGCAAGCTGCTCAATGAGCTGTACGGGATGACGCGCACCTGATCGCCGAACGCTTTAAATCGGCCCGACCTTTGGTCAGCCACCCGACCCGGGCGCGTTTTTCATGTATGATATGCGCCCTTCCAAAAGCCTGACTGTCCGAGAACACCCCATGCAGCTCTCCTCGCTCACTGCGGTTTCCCCTGTAGACGGCCGCTACGCCGGCAAAACCCAGGCCTTGCGCCCCATTTTCAGCGAATACGGCCTGATCCGTTTCCGCGCCCTGGTCGAAGTGCGCTGGCTCCAGCGCCTGGCCGCTCACCCACAGATCGGTGAAGTGCCGGCGTTTTCTGCCGAAGCCAACGCCATCCTCGACACCCTGGCCAGCGACTTCAAGCTGGAGCACGCCGAGCGCGTCAAGGAAATCGAGCGCACCACCAACCACGACGTCAAGGCGATCGAGTACCTGCTCAAGGAGCAGGCTGCCCAACTGCCAGAGCTGGCCAACGTCAACGAGTTCATCCACTTCGCCTGCACCAGCGAGGACATCAACAACCTGTCCCACGCCCTGATGCTGCGCGCTGGCCGTGACGACGTGCTGCTGCCGCTGATGCGCCAGATCGCCGAGTCGATCCGCGCCCTCGCCCACCAGCACGCCGACGTGCCGATGCTCTCGCGCACCCACGGTCAGCCGGCCTCGCCGACGACCCTGGGCAAAGAGATGGCCAACGTCGTCTACCGCCTGGAGCGTCAGATCGCTCAGGTTGCTGCAGTGCCGCTGCTGGGCAAGATCAACGGTGCCGTGGGCAACTACAATGCCCACCTGTCGGCCTACTCGCAGATCGACTGGGAAGAAAACGCCCGCGCCTTCATCGAAGACGAGCTGGGCCTGCAGTTCAACCCTTACACCACCCAGATCGAACCGCACGACTACATCGCCGAGCTGTTCGATGCGATCGCGCGCTTCAACACCATCCTGATCGACTTCGACCGTGATGTCTGGGGCTACATCTCGCTGGGCTACTTCAAGCAGAAGACCGTCGCTGGCGAAATCGGCTCCTCGACCATGCCGCACAAGGTCAACCCGATCGACTTCGAAAACTCCGAAGGCAACCTGGGTATCGCCAACGCGCTGTTCCAGCACCTGGCCAGCAAGCTGCCGATCTCCCGCTGGCAGCGCGACCTGACCGACTCCACCGTACTGCGCAACCTGGGCGTGGGCTTTGCTCACAGCGTCATCGCCTACGAAGCCAGCCTCAAGGGTATCGGCAAGCTGGAAGTCAACACCGCACGCATCGCCGCCGACCTGGACGCCTGCTGGGAAGTCCTCGCCGAGCCGATCCAGACCGTGATGCGCCGCTTCAACATCGAGAACCCCTACGAGAAGCTCAAAGAGCTGACCCGTGGCAAGGGCATCACGCCAGAAGCGCTGCTGACCTTCATCGATGGCCTCGACATGCCTGCCGAAGCCAAGGCCGAGCTCAAGCTGCTGACCCCAGCTACCTACATCGGTAACGCCGCTGCCCAGGCCAAACGCATCTAAGCCTGAGCCCGCGTGCAACGCCCGGCCTGGCCGGGCGTTTTTATTCCCGGACGAAAACTACGTTTTTTCAATAGGTTGAACATGAATTCTGATACTCCACTGCAGCTGCTTGGCGGTTTGACTGCCCGTGAATTCCTGCGCGACTACTGGCAGAAGAAGCCCCTGCTGGTGCGCCAGGCCTTCACCGACTTCGAAAGCCCGATCGACCCGGACGAACTGGCCGGCCTGGCCCTCGAAGAAGAAGTCGAGTCGCGTCTGGTCCTCGAACACGGCGAACGCCCATGGGAACTGCGCCGCGGGCCGTTCACCGAAGACGACTTCGCCACCCTGCCGGAGCGTGACTGGACCCTGCTGGTCCAGGCAGTCGACCAGTTCGTCCCAGAAGTCGCCGAACTGCTGGAAAACTTCCGCTTCCTGCCCAGCTGGCGCATCGATGATGTGATGATCAGCTACGCAGCCCCAGGCGGCAGTGTCGGCCCGCACTTCGACAACTACGACGTATTCCTGCTGCAAGGCCACGGCACCCGCAACTGGAAAGTCGGCCAGGAGTGCAACAGCGACAGCAAGCTGCTCGAGCATGCCGACCTGCGCATCCTCGCCGACTTCGAGCAGACCGACGAGTGGCGCCTGGAGCCCGGCGACATGCTCTACCTGCCGCCGCGCCTGGCCCACTTCGGCGTTGCCGAAGACAACTGCCTGACCTACTCGGTCGGTTTCCGCGCGCCGAGCGCCGCTGAAGTGCTGACTCACTTCACCGACTTCCTCAGCCAGTTCCTGCCTGACGAAGAGCGCTACAGCGACGCCGACGCCCAGCCGGTCAGCGACCCGCACCAGATCCAGCACGACGCCCTCGACCGCCTCAAGGCCCTGCTGGCCGAGCACATGGGTGACGAGCGCCTGCTGCTGACCTGGTTCGGCCAGTTCATGACCGAGCCGCGCTACCCCGAGCAGGTCGCCGGCGAAGAGCTCAGCGAAGAAGAGCTGATCGACAGCCTCGAGCAAGGCGCGATCCTCATCCGCAACCCGAGCGCGCGCCTGGCCTGGTCGGAAGTCGATGACAACCTGCTGCTGTTCGCCAGCGGCCAGAGCCGCCTGCTCTCGGGGCACCTGCGCGACCTGCTGAAGCTGATCTGCGCGGCCGATGCACTGCACATCGAAAACCTTGTAGAGTGGCTCAAGGACGAAGAGGGCCGCACGCTGATCTGTCAGCTGGTCCAACAAGGGAGCCTGGGATTCGCCAATGAATAAAATCAGCGTTCGCCTCGCCGACTGGCACAAAGACAACGCCGATATCCGCCGCATCCGTGAAGCGGTGTTCATCGCCGAGCAACACGTGCCGCCAGAGCTTGAGTGGGACTCGGACGACTCGAGCGCTGCGCACTTCCTGGCGCTGGAGGGCGACTATCCGATCGGCACCGCCCGCCTGCTGCCCGATGGCACCATTGGCCGGGTCTCGGTCCTCAAAGACTGGCGCGGGCTGAAAGTTGGCGACGCACTGATGCATGCGGTGATCGTCGAGGCGCAGAACCGCGACCTCAAGCAGCAGACCCTCAGTGCCCAGGTGCACGCCACGCCGTTCTATGAGCGGCTGGGCTTCCGGGTGGTCAGCGAGGAGTTTCTCGAGGCCGGTATCCCGCACGTGGACATGGTCCGCGAGTCCTGCGACATCGCCTGAGTCACCGGGCCGCTCCCACTGAGCTAACGCTAACTCATTGATTTAGCGAAACCCTGTAGGAGCGGGCTTGCCCCGCGAAGAGGCCGCTCCAGCCACCGTGGCGTATGGCACCGGCTTCGCCGGTTTCGCGGGACAAGCCCGCTCCTACAGGTATTTCGCTAACTCAATGAGCTAGTGTTTCGCCCCCAGGGCCCTCATTGACACCCCAACCACCGACCCGACCTGTACATCCATACAGATAAACCTTGCGTCACCCTCCGTCTTTGCGCATCCTAACGCCCATCGTCTGCCCATGAAGCGTTCCCGGCCATGCGCCTCTTTCTCTGCGAAAAGCCCTCCCAGGCCAAAGACATCGCCAAAGTGCTCGGCGCCTCGCGCAGGGGCGATGGCTGCTGGCAAGGCACTGAGGTCTGCGTGACCTGGTGCATCGGCCACCTGCTCGAAACCGCCCCGCCCGATAGCTACGACGAGCGCTACAAGCGCTGGGCGCTGGACGACCTGCCGATCATCCCGGAAAAATGGAAGATGCTGGTCAAGCCCAAGACCGCCAGCCAGTTCAAGGCAGTCAAGCGCCTGCTGGGCGAGGCTCGCGAACTGATCATCGCCACCGACGCCGACCGCGAAGGGGAAATGATCGCCCGCGAACTGGTCGAGCACTGCCGCTACCGCGGGCCGATCCAGCGCCTGTGGCTGTCGGCACTCGACGATGCCTCGATCCGCAAGGCGTTGGCGCGCCTGCTGCCGGGCAGTGAAACCTTCAGCCTGTACCACTCGGCGCTAGGCCGCTCACGCGCCGACTGGCTGATCGGCATGAACATGAGCCGGCTGTTTACCCTGCTCGGTCGCCAGTCCGGCTACCAGGGCGTGCTGCCGGTCGGGCGGGTACAGACACCGACGCTGCGCCTGGTGGTCGACCGCGATCGCAGCATCGCCGACTTCGTGCCGGTGCCGTTCTGGGCCATCGAGGTCCAACTGGAACACGCCGGCAGCGTATTCAGTGCCCAGTGGCGTGCGCCGGAAGACGCCTGTGATGATCAGGGCCGCTGCCTCAACCAAGGCCTGGCTCAGCAAGCGGCCAGCGCCATCGCTGGCGCCGGGCAGGCACGGGTGCGCAAGATCGCCACCGAACGCGTGCGCGAAGCCGCGCCGCTGCCGTTCGATCTCGGCACCCTGCAGGAAGTCTGTTCGAAGAAGTTCGGCCTGGGCGCCCAGGAAACCCTCGACATCGCCCAGGCCCTGTACGAAACCCACAAACTGATCACCTACCCGCGCAGCGACTGCGGCTACCTGCCGCAGAGCCAGCACGGCGAAGCGCAGGCGATCCTCGCCGCATTGCAACGCGCCGACGCCAGCCTGGCGCCGCTGCAGGCCTATCTCGAGCCGCAGCGCCGCTCACGGGCCTGGAATGACGCCAAGGTCAGTGCCCACCACGGCATCATACCCACCGCCGCCGCCAGCGATCCGGCGCGCCTGCCGCCCAAGTACAAGGCGGTGTATACCCTGATCCGCGCTCGCTACCTGGCGCAGTTCCTGCCCAATCATGAATACGACCGGACCCAGGCCGAGTTCGACTGCGCCGGGCACGCCCTGCGCGCCGTCGGCAAGCAGATCGTCGAGCCCGGCTGGCGTCGCGCCCTGCCCGAGGCACTGACCCCGGCCAAGGGCCGCGAAGCCGCTCCGGCGCAGGTCTTGCCGGCCTTGCGCGAAGGCCAGGACTGCACCGTGCATGGCCTGCAACTCAAGGACCTGTGGACCCAGCCGCCGAAACCCTTTACCGAAGGCGACTTGATCAAGGCGATGAAAAACGTCGCCAAACTGGTGGATGACCCCAAGCTCAAACAGAAGCTCAAGGAAACCACCGGCATCGGCACCGAAGCGACCCGCGCCAGCATCATCCAGGGCCTGCTTGACCGCGGTTATCTGGTCAAGAATGGCAAGGCTCTGGCCGCGACCCCGGCCGCCTTCAGCCTGATCGACGCGGTACCGCGAGCGATTGCCGACCCCGGCACCACGGCGATCTGGGAACAGGCGCTGGACATGGTGCAGAGTGGCGAGATGAGCCTGGAAGAGTTCGTCGCCCGCCAGTCGGCCTGGATGGGCAAGCTGGTAGAACGCTGCCGCGGCATGCGCATGACCATCAGCGGGCCGCCGCTGGCGGGCAACGCCGCACCCTGGAAGAAAAAGCGCCGCAGTGCTGGCAAGGCCAAGGCAGGAGCACCGGCCAAGGCGGCAAAGGGCAAACCCCGCGCGCCTCGGCGCAAGTCCACCCCCTGAGGTGTTTCGCCAGTGCCGGCCTCTTCGCGGGGCAAGCCCGCTCCTACATGGTCACCGCCAAACCTGTAGGAGCGGGCTTGCCCCGCGAAGAGGCCAGATCAGGCAACACAGATGACAGCAGACCCCAGCTCAATCCGCGCCGATCACAGACCCAAGCCGCCGCACTACTGGCAACCCCTCTCCCCGACGATTACCATGGCAAGCTTTAGCGCGGCCTGTTGCCGCGCGCTGCCGCTTAAGCCCATACCCCATGCCTTTCGAATTGTCCGTAGAACCCCTGACCCTGCTGATCCTCGCCGCAGTCGCCTTCGTCGCCGGCTTCATCGACGCCATTGCCGGTGGCGGCGGCCTGCTGACCACCCCGGCGTTGCTGACTGCCGGCATGCCGCCGCACCTGGTGCTGGGCACCAACAAGCTCAGCTCGACCTTCGGCTCGGCCACCGCCAGCTTTGCCTACTACCGACGCAAGCTGTTCCACCCCGCGCAATGGCGCCCGGCACTGCTGGCAACCCTGATCGGCTCATTGATCGGCGCCGTGATCGCCCACTACCTGCCGGCCGAATGGCTGAACAAGATGCTCCCGGTGATCGTCTTCGCCTGCGGCATCTACCTGCTGTTTGGCGGCACACCCAAGGCGCCACTGGATGCCGATGCGCCAATCAAGAAGACCTGGCAGGCACCACAGGGCTTCACCCTGGGCTTCTACGATGGCGTCGCCGGGCCAGGCACCGGCGCGTTCTGGACAGTCAGCACGCTGCTGCTCTACCCGATCGACCTGGTCCGCGCCAGCGGCGTGGCGCGCAGCATGAACTTCGTCAGCAACGCCGCGGCGCTGACGGTGTTCATTCTCTCCGGGCAGGTCGACTACATCGTCGGCCTGGCCATGGGCCTTTCGGTGATGGTCGGGGCATTTTTCGGTGCACGCACGGCAATCAGTGGCGGCAGCAAGTTCATCCGCCCGGTGTTCATCACCGTGGTACTGGCGCTGACCGTGCGCCTAGCGTGGCAGCACTGGTTCGGCCAGGCCTAACCGACGCGCCACATACAGGTCGATCAGGTGCCGGGCAATCGAACGCCCGGCCGGCAGCGGTGGCAGCGCGTGCACGTTGAACCACTGCGCATCCTCGATCTCGTCGGCTTGCATGACGATCTCGCCGCCGGCGTACTCGGCATGAAAACCGAGCATCATCGAATGCGGGAACGGCCAGCACTGGCTTCCGACGTACTGGATGTTCTTCACCTCGACCGCGACTTCTTCGCGCACTTCACGTACCAGGCAGTCCTCGGCCGACTCGCCCGGCTCGGCAAAGCCGGCCAGAGTGCTGTAGACCCCGGTGACGAAGCGCGGTGAACGCGCCAGGAGAATCTCGTCACCGCGAGTGACCAGCACGATCATGCTCGGCGAGATCCGCGGGTAGCTGCGCAGGTCGCAGCGCTGGCAGTGCATCGCCCGCTCCCAGTGGATCTGGGTCATGGCCTGGCCACAACTGCCGCAGAAACGGTGCTCGCGCGCCCAGGTGCCGATCTGCGCGGCATAACCCAGCAACTTGTAGGTGTCGAAATCGCCTTCGAGCATGAACTGGCGCAGACCGCGCCAGCCGCAACCGGCCAGCTCGGCGCTACTGCGCAGTTCGAGGAGGAATACCGGCTCACCATCGAAGTGACCGATACCATGCTCGCAGAGCACGTCCAGGTCCTGCCGCTTGAGCCACTCGCGGGGGAACAACGCACCGTTGTCGTCCACCAGAAAACCCTCTGGGCCGCGGGCGACTGCCCAGCCTCCGCTGCTATTGGGGTCGAGTACTGCGCTAGTCCAGCGTGCTGACATGTTCGGCTTCCTTGAAGCGCGTCGCCGGCCTGGTCAGTCGGCGAACGTCGGTTTCTGTTTGCTCATGTGGGCCGCAACGGCGACCCGCAGGTCTTCGGACTGCAACATGGCGGCGTTCCAGGTAGCGATGTACTCCAGGCCATCGTCGATGCGATGGTCGCGCATATAGCTGAGCATCTGCTTGGTGCCGGCCACGGCAATGGGGGATTTTCCCGCAATTTCCCGGGCAATGGCAAAGACTCCGTCAAGCAGCGCCGCGTAGTCTGGATAAACGCGATTGACCAGGCCGATCTGGCGCGCCTCTTCGGCCTCGACATGCCGCCCGGTGTAGGCCATTTCGCGCATCACGCCATCGCCGATGATCCGCGGCAAGCGCTGCAAGGTACCGACATCAGCGGCCATGCCCATGTCGATTTCCTTGATCGAAAACTGCGCATCGCTGCTGCAATAGCGCAGGTCGCACGCCGAGACCAGGTCGATGGCACCGCCCAGGCAGTAACCCTGGATCGCCGCCAGGACCGGCTTGCGGCAATTGTCGACGGCGTTGAACGAGGCCTGCATGCCGAGGATGGTGCGGCGCAGCAAGCGCGCATTGCGGCCGACATCCTTGCCCAGCTGATTGGCCAGCGAGGCCAGCATCATCAGGTCGATGCCCGACGAGAAGTGCTTGCCGGCGCCGCTGATGACCACTGCGCGGACGCTGTCGTTGTCATCGATCCACTGGAATATCTGGGTAATCTCTTCCCAGAAGGCCGCGTTCATTGCATTGATTTTTTCCGGGCGATTGATCTGGACGTGGGCGATTTTATCGGTCACTTCGACCATGAAGGCGGTGTACTCGGTCACGGGCGGCACTCCTCGGGGAAAAAGGTTCACAGCGCCGGACTATAGCGCAGCCCCGAGGCCGCACTTGTGCCAAAAGCGGGACTCAGACCTTGCACCGTGCGCCGGCTTGCGGCACTTTGCGCGACTGCAGAATTATAAGGATACGAATCCATGTCCCGCTCCCCCGTCGGCACCCTCGCCCACTCATTTCTGGGGCAATCTCCGCTCTGGTACAAGGCCGTCATCTGCCTGTTCCTGCTGCTCAATCCGCTGGTTTTGATCACTGTTGGCCCGGTCGCCGCAGGCTGGCTACTGGTCATCGAGTTCATCTTCACCCTGGGCATGGCGCTCAAATGCTACCCGCTGATGCCCGGCGGCCTGCTGCTGATCGAGGCGCTGTTGCTGAAGCTGACCACACCGCAGGCGCTGTACGAGGAGCTGCTGCACAACTTCCCGGTGATCCTGTTGCTGATGTTCATGGTGGCCGGTATTCACTTCATGAAGGAACTGCTGCTGTTCCTGTTCTCGCGGATCCTGCTCGGCGTGCGCAGCAAGGCTGTCCTGGCCTTGTTGTTCTGCGTGCTGTCGGCGTTTCTCTCGGCGTTTCTCGATGCCTTGACCGTGACCGCGGTGATCATCAGTGCAGCGGTGGGTTTCTACGCGGTGTATCACCGCGTCGCCTCGGGGGCCAACCCGCGGGAAGACTCCGAACTGGGCAGCGATCGGCACGTGGCCCAGCTGCACCGCGAAGACCTCGAGCAGTTTCGCTCGTTTCTGCGCAGCCTGTTGATGCACGGTGCGGTCGGCACGGCGTTGGGCGGCGTGTGCACCCTGGTGGGCGAGCCGCAGAACCTGCTGATCGGCCATGAGCTGGGTTGGCACTTCAGTGACTTCTTCTTCAAGGTGGCACCGGTGTCGCTGCCGGTATTGGCGGCGGGCCTGGTGACCTGTGTCCTGCTGGAAAAGCTGCGCCTGTTCGGTTACGGCAGCTTGATGCCCGAACGCGTGCGCCAGGTATTGGCCGCGCATGCCGCCGAGGACGATGCCGCACGCACCCCGGCGCAACGCCTGGCGCTGTGGGTGCAAGGCCTGGCAGCGTTGATCCTGATCGTCTGCCTGGGGCTGCACATTGCCGAAGTTGGCCTGATCGGGCTGATGGTCATCGTGCTGATCACAGCGTTTACCGGCATCACCGACGAGCACCGCCTGGGCCGCGCGTTCCAGGACGCCATGCCGTTCACCGCGCTGCTGGTGGTGTTTTTCGCGGTGGTTGCGGTGATCCATCAACAGCAGTTGTTCAGCCCGCTGATCGCGGCCGTGCTGGCGCTGCCGGCCGAGCAGCAGCCGGGCATGTTGTACCTGGCCAACGGCCTGCTGTCGGCGATCAGTGACAACGTGTTCGTCGCCACCATATACATTACCGAGGTCAAGCAGGCCTTTCTCAATGGCAGCATGAGCCGCGAGCATTTCGAGACGCTGGCGGTGGCGATCAATACCGGCACCAACCTGCCGAGCGTGGCCACCCCGAATGGGCAGGCGGCGTTTCTGTTTCTGCTGACCTCGGCGATTGCCCCGCTGGTTCGCCTGTCGTACGGGCGCATGGTGTGGATGGCGTTGCCGTATACGGTGGTGATGGGTGGGCTGGGCTGGTGGGCGGTGACCTACTGGCTGTAAGGCTGGGCGCATCAGTCACGCGGGCAGACTGTCGTCAAGCGGTCTGCCGACGCATGGCCAGGACCGCCGTGCCAAAGCCGATGAAGGTCACCCCCACCACGCGCCCGACCCAGCGGGAAAATGCCGGCCGAGTGAGCAAACCCTTGGCCCGCGCTGCCAACGTCGCGTAAAGCGCCAGTGACAGCAGCGACAATGCCATGAAGATCGAGGTCAGCAGCAGGAACTGCGGCAGCAGCGCGGCGCCCTGGTCAATGAACTGGGGGAACAGCGCTGTGAAGAACATGGTCGCCTTGGGGTTGGTCGCCGCCGTCAGAAACGCCGATTGGTAGAGTTTCCTGCGCGTGGGCCGGCCGCCTTTGCCATCCACTCCGCCCTGTTCGGCGAGCATCGGGCTTTTTTTCAACAGTTGTTTGCCACCGAGGTAAAACAGGTAGCACGCGCCCATGATCTTCACCGCGTTGAACAGCAACTCGGAACTGGCGAGCAAGGCTCCGAGGCCGAGCATGGCCGCGGCCGACAGGCAGAACAGCCCGCTGACGTTGCCCAGCGATGACCAGATGGTGGCGCGCGGGCCGTATTGAATACTGTTGTTGATCGCCATCAAGGAGGCAGGCCCGGGGCTGGCGATGGCAATCGCGGCGACCAGGGTGTAGGCGAGCAGTGCGTGCATATCCATGGCGTAAAACTCAAGTGAGAATGCGCCAATGCTAGAGCAGCGTTGCATTAGGCATAAGCTACAGATCGCTCTGAATCGCACCATACAGAGGGTTGTTGGCGCAGCGTGGGCAGGATTGAGTCATTGCGGGCCTCTTCGCGGGGCAAGCCCGCTCCTACAGGATTGGGTTGAAACACACACTGCGAACGACCCCAATCCTGTAGGAGCGGGCTTGCCCCGCGAAGAGGCCCGCAATGACCAACCTGTATCCCCCGTCGACGTTGATCCTCAATGCCCGTAATGTAGGCGCCCCCAGATCGCAGCAAGGACTCAGCAGATGATCACCTGTCACCTCAAATACGTCATCGACCCGTACCAGATCCCGGCCTTCGAAGCCTACGCGCGCCTGTGGATCCGCCTGGTCAACCGCATGGGCGGCACCCACCACGGTTACTTCCTGCCCTCGGAAGGCGCCAACAACATCGCCTACTGCCAGTTCAGCTTCCCCAGCCTGGCGGCCTACGAGCAGTACCGCAAGGATTCGGAAACCGATCCGGAGTGCGTCGCAGCGTTTGCGCTGGCCACCGAGCAGCGCCTCATTTTGAGCTACGAGCGCAGCTTCATGCGCCCTGTGCTCGAATAATGCACTCCACTGATAGGGAGCAGTCAGCCGTATCGCAAGCCCATATCCGCCCACTCGCCTTGTGTGTTTTTAGCCACCCCGGAAAGGTCCTGGTCAACTTTTTCGAGGACGCTGTCACCGATCAGACCCTGTACCGCCCGCTGGGTGGTGGCATCGAGTTTGGCGAAAAAGACCCTGTGGGAACAACGTATTCCCTTCCTCAAGCTGGCGCGGTCTGTGTGGGATCGCGCTAACGTTTGAGTGTTGTGCAGGACAGTTGCTGTCACAGAGGCCGCGCGTTTGGGGGCGGCCTTGCCGGGGCGCCGGGCCGGTCGGAATGGGCCGCGCAGCGGCCCCACTCCCTTCGCGATAGCGCTAGGCCGCCAGACGCCCGCTGGCAATCGCCGCCGAAGCCGCCAACATCGCCCGCAACAGCACCGCGCAGCCTGCAGCCAGATCCTCCGGCGTGGCGTTCTCGATCTCGTTGTGGCTGATGCCGTTCTCGCACGGCACAAAGATCATCCCCGCCGGCCCCAGCTCGGCCAGGAAGATCGCATCGTGCCCTGCCCCACTGACGATATCCATGTGCGCCAGGCCCAGCGTCTGCGCCGAGTCACGCACCGCATCGACGCAACCGCGGTCAAAATACAGCGCCGGAAAGTCCGCCGTCGGCGTCAGGTCGAAACTCAAGCCATGCTTGGCGCAGGTGCCCTCGATCACTCCGCGCACTTCGGCAATCATCGCGTCGAGCTGATCGGCCTGCAGATGACGGAAATCCAAGGTCATGCGCACCTCGCCGGGGATGACGTTGCGCGAACCAGGATAAGCCTGCAGGCAACCGACCGTGCCACAGGCATGCGGCTGATGAGCGAGCGCGGTGCGGTTGACCGCTTCGACCACGGCAGCAGCGCCGACCAGGGCATCTTTGCGCAGGTGCATCGGGGTCGGCCCGGCATGCGCTTCGACACCGCGCAGGGTCAGGTCGAACCACTTCTGGCCCAGTGCCCCGAGGACCACGCCGATGGTCTTCGCTTCGTCCTCAAGAATCGGCCCCTGCTCGATATGCGCCTCGAAGTAGGCACCCACCGGATGGCCCAGTACCGCGCGCGGGCCGGCATAGCCGATGGCGTTCAACGCTTCGCCGACCGTCACCCCTTGCGCGTCGGGCTTGGCCAGGGTTTCTTCCAGGGTGAATTTACCCGCGAACACCCCCGAGCCCATCATGCAGGGGGCAAAGCGCGAGCCCTCTTCGTTGGTCCATACCACCACTTCCAGCGGCGCTTCGGTTTCAACGCCGAGGTCATTGAGGGTACGGATCACCTCGAGCCCGGCCATCACGCCGTAGCAGCCATCGAACTTGCCGCCGGTGGGCTGGGTGTCGATATGGCTGCCGGTCATCACCGGCGGCAGCGCCGGATTACGGCCGGGACGGCGGGCAAAAATGTTGCCGACTGCATCGATGCTGACACTACAGCCGGCAGCCTCGCACCACTGCACGAACAGGTCGCGCGCCTGGCGGTCGAGGTCGGTCAGCGCCAGGCGGCAGACGCCGCCCTTTTGCGTGGCGCCGAGGCGCGCGAGCTCCATCAGTGAATCCCACAGGCGCGCACTGTCGACGTGGCGCTCGGTGGATTGCAGGACATCCTTGGCAGGCTTCATCGGTCGTCTCCTCAGGGTCTCTTTTTGATCAGGTTATGCGCTGGCTGGACCGGCCTCTTCGCGGGGCGAGCCCGCTCCTGCAGGGTCAGCGTCCAACTCGCTATCAGGGCAACGGCTTGGCCAGGCGTGCCGGATTGCGTCCTGCAAGGCCGCCGAGCAGGTAATACAAGCCCCCGCCAAGCAACGAGCCGGTGAACCAGCCGTAGTCGTAGAACCAGCTGAAGCTGCTGTTGCCGATGGACATCACGGTCAGCGCCACCGGCAAGGCGAAGGCAGCAAAGCCCGCCCAGTTCCAGGCCGGGTAGACGTCGTCGCGGTACAAGCCGGCCAGATCCAGACGCTGGCGACGGATCAGGAAGTAGTCCACCACCATGATCCCGGCAATCGGCCCGAGCAGGCTCGAATAGCCCAGCAGCCAGTTGGAATACACGCTCTCCAGACTGATATCGGAAACAATCCAGCCAAGCTTTTTCAGCAGCTCATGCCCCATCAACAACAGCCCGATCACGCCGGTAAGCAGCACCGCCTTGGTTCGCCCGATCAGGCGCGGGGCGATGTTCTGGAAGTCGTTGGTGGGCGAGACGATGTTTGCCGCAGTGTTGGTCGACAGCGTGGCGATGATGATCAAGGCCATGGCCAAGGCGACCCAGCCCGGGCTCTGGATACGGCCGATGAGGCTGACCGGGTCAGACACCGTTTCACCGACCAGCGACGCCGAGGCAGCGGTCATCACCACCCCCAGCGCAGCGAACAGGAACATGGTCAGCGGCAGGCCGAAGATCTGCCCAAGGATCTGGTCCTTCTGGCTCTTGGCGTAGCGGCTGAAGTCGGGAATGTTCAACGACAAGGTGGCCCAGAAACCGACCATGGCGGTCAGCCCTGCACAGAAGTAACTGACCACGCTGGCGCCCTCCGGGCGTTTCGGCGGTTGCGCCAGCAGTTCGCTCATCGACATGTGCGGCAAGGCCCAGAACAGCAGGCCGAAACCGACCGCCACCAGCAGGGGCGCCGACAGCGTTTCCAGCCACTTGATCGACTCGGCACCGCGCAGCACTACCCACAGGTTGAGCGCCCAGAAGATCATGAAGCCGATCACCTCACCGGTCCCTTCCAGGGCTTTCCAGCCATCGAACATCGACCCCAGGAACAGGTGAATGGCCAGGCCGCCGAACATCGTCTGGATGCCGAACCAGCCACAGGCGACCACCGCCCGGATCAGGCACGGCACGTTGGAGCCGAGGATGCCGAACGATGAGCGCAGCAACACCGGGAAGGGAATGCCGTACTTGGTGCCGGGGAAGGCGTTGAGGGTCAGCGGGATCAGCACGATGAGGTTGGCCAGCAGGATCGCCAGCAACGCCTCGCCCACGCTCAGGCCAAAGTACGCGGTGAGCACCCCGCCCAGGGTGTAGGTAGGCACGCAGATGGACATGCCCACCCACAAGGCGGTGATGTGCCACTTGTTCCAGGTGCGTTGGTGGACCTTGGTCGGGGCCATGTCGTGGTTGTAGCGGGGGCTGTCGAGCACGTCACTGCCAGCATTGAGCTCGCACAACCCATCCTTTTCGATCACTTCGGATCTGCTCTGTTGCATGGGGCCTTCTCCAGATTTTTTCTAGTTGTTCGCTCATCGGGCTAACGCGATGGCCGGAGTACACACACCAGCAGTACTGCTCCTCCGGCCCGGCCTGGCAGCGGGCCCACTCAATAAGCGTGCCGGGTTGGCCAACGCCTTCCCGAATGGCCGCCACCGACCGGAGGTAACTAGCTGTTCTGCAAAGCAATCATCTACAACCACGAAAAGCCCTAGCGGCCCCTCGCCCGCCGCTTGCACCCCACCGGCCCACGGCGACCGGTTTCAATCTGGTGCAGCCTGATTTTTTTCAACGCGGCCCGCGCTTGAAAAACCAGGATTCAAGCAGCTGATTTTGCATGGAAAATCTTGACCAATTTGGCTTCTTGTCAAGTGCGTCAATTTGGGGAGACCCCTCACCATTTTGGTGATTATTAAATTAATTACTTATATTTCAGCAACTTACTGAAGATATAAGCTTATAAATAATTTTCTTGAACAATAGTTGATCCGCATCTAGATTTCATTCTTGTCAGGTCTGACAGGATTGCAAGTTTCCTCCAGCCACTGGCAGACGAATAATTTCAAGAACCGGCTTCAGACCGGTCAGCCTGCGAGGAAGACGGCATGTCCCTGTTGATCCGTGGTGCCACCGTGGTTACCCACGAAGAAAGCTACCCCGCTGATGTCCTGTGTGTTGATGGCCTGATCCGCGCCATCGGCGAAAACCTCGACCCGCCCACCGACTGCGAGATCCTCGACGGCAGTGGCCAGTACCTGATGCCTGGCGGTATCGACCCGCATACCCACATGCAGTTGCCGTTCATGGGCACCGTGGCCAGCGAAGACTTTTTCAGCGGCACCGCCGCGGGCCTCGCCGGCGGGACCACCTCGATCATCGACTTCGTTATCCCCAATCCCCAGCAGTCGCTGCTGGAGGCGTTTCATACCTGGCGTGGCTGGGCAGAGAAATCTGCCAGCGATTATGGTTTTCACGTTGCCATCACTTGGTGGAGCGAACAGGTCGCCGAAGAAATGGGCGAGCTGGTCGCCCATCACGGGGTCAACAGCTTCAAGCACTTCATGGCCTACAAGAACGCGATCATGGCTGCCGACGACACCCTGGTGGCCAGCTTCGAGCGCTGCCTGCAACTGGGCGCGGTGCCGACTGTGCATGCGGAGAACGGCGAGCTGGTCTACCACCTGCAACAGAAGCTGCTCGCCCAAGGCATGACCGGGCCCGAGGCGCACCCGCTGTCGCGTCCGCCGCAGGTTGAAGGTGAAGCCGCCAGCCGGGCGATTCGCATTGCCGAGACCTTGGGCACGCCGCTGTACCTGGTCCATGTGTCGACCCGCGAAGCGCTCGACGAAATCGCCTACGCCCGAGGCAAGGGCCAGCCGGTCTACGGCGAAGTGCTGCCCGGCCACCTGCTGCTCGACGACAGCGTCTACCGTGACCCCGACTGGTCGACCGCCGCCGGCTACGTGATGAGCCCGCCATTCCGCCCACGCGAGCACCAGGAGGCGCTGTGGCGCGGGTTGCAGTCGGGCAACCTGCACACCACCGCCACCGACCACTGCTGTTTCTGCGCCGAGCAGAAGGCCGTGGGGCGCGATGACTTCAGCCGCATTCCCAACGGCACCGCCGGTATCGAGGACCGCATGGCGGTGCTCTGGGATGCCGGGGTCAACAGCGGGCGCTTGTCGATGCATGAGTTCGTTGCACTGACCTCGACCAACACCGCGAAAATCTTCAACCTGTTCCCGCGCAAAGGCGCCATCCGTGTCGGCGCCGACGCTGACCTGGTGCTGTGGGACCCACAGGGCACGCGCACGATCTCCGCGCAGACCCATCACCAGCGGGTCGACTTCAACATCTTCGAGGGCCGCACCGTGCGCGGCATCCCCAGCCACACCATCAGCCAGGGCCGCGTGGTCTGGGCCGATGGCGACCTGCGCGCCGAACCCGGCGCCGGCCGTTATATCGAGCGCCCGGCCTACCCCTCGGTGTTCGAGGTACTCAGCCGCCGCGCCGAGCACCAGCGACCGACCCCCGTCAGCCGCTGACCACCCGCACTGCCGCACCGGCTCAGCAGAAGCCGGGCGGCGCCGTATTGCTGTTGACTGCCATCCACCCAGCACGGACCGGGCGGGTAACCGCCGCCTGGTGCGAGATAAAAACAGAGAGAGGCTACAACCGTGATCGATGCCCTGAACCACTTGCCGCACCCCCGGGGTGGCGCCGAGCAGTTGGCCGAGCAGTTCGGCGACCTCGCCCCGCCCCTCACCGCCCGCCAGGCCGCCGTTGAAAGCTCGCGCTGCCTGTACTGCTTCGATGCGCCGTGCGTCAACGCCTGCCCGAGCGACATCGATATCCCCTCGTTCATCCACCGCATCAGCGACGAGAACCTGCAAGGCGCCGCCGAGCGGATCCTGTCGGCCAACATCCTCGGCGGCAGTTGCGCCCGCGTCTGCCCCACCGAAATCCTCTGCGAGCAGGCCTGCGTGCGTAACAACGCCCAGGAGTGCGCACCGGTGCTGATCGGCCAACTGCAGCGCTATGCGCTGGACAACGCCGGTTTCAGCGAACA
Organism: Pseudomonas sp. BP8; assembly: GCF_017875955.1. Classification (GTDB taxonomy): domain Bacteria; phylum Pseudomonadota; class Gammaproteobacteria; order Pseudomonadales; family Pseudomonadaceae; genus Aquipseudomonas. Next base: position 4,500,683 of record NZ_JAGINK010000001.1, read on the forward strand.
CCCGTTCAAACGTTCGCCGGCCAGCGGCAAGCGCATCGCCGTGGTCGGCGCCGGCCCGGCGGGGTTGTCCTGCGCGCACCGCCTGGCGATGCATGGCCACGATGTGGTGATCTTCGAGGCGCGGGACAAATCCGGCGGCCTCAATGAATACGGCATCGCCCGCTACAAGCTGGTGGATGACTACGCCCAGCGTGAGGTGGAGTTTCTGCTCGGCATCGGCGGCATCGAGATTCGCCATGGCCAGCGCCTGGGCGACAACCTCAGCCTGAGCGAGCTGCACCAGCAGTACGACTCGGTGTTTCTCGGCCTCGGCCTGAATGCCGTGCGCCAGCTCGGGCTGCCAGATGAACAGGCGCCCGGCCTGCTCGCCGCGACCGATTACATCCGCGAGCTGCGCCAAACCGACGACCTCAGCCAACTGCCACTGGCCGACCGCTGCCTGGTGATCGGCGCCGGCAACACCGCCATCGACATGGCTGTGCAGATGAGCCGCCTCGGTGCCCGCGACGTCAACCTGGTGTACCGCCGGGGTCACGCCGACATGGGCGCCACCGAACATGAGCAGGACATCGCCAAGGCCAACCAGGTGCGCCTGCACACCTGGGCACGCCCCGATGCCGTGCTGCTCGACGACAATGGCCGCGTGCGCGGCATGCGCTTCGCCCGCACCGGCCTGGTCGAAGGCCGCCTGAGCGACACTGGCGAGAACTTCGAGCTGGCTGCCGACGCCATCTTCACGGCCATCGGCCAATGCTTTGACGAGCACAGCCTGAGCGACCCGCTGGCCGCGCAACTGGCGCGCGATGGCGAACGCATCCGCGTCGACGCCAGCATGTGCACCAGCGTGCCCGGCGTGTACGCCGGCGGCGACTGCACCGCGCTGGGCCAGGACCTCACCGTCCAGGCCGTGCAACACGGCAAGCTGGCCGCCGAAGCCATCCATGCCCAACTCATGCTCAATGTGGAGGCTGCGTAAATGGCCGACTTGTCTATCGTGTTCGCCGGCATCAAGTCCCCCAACCCGTTCTGGCTGGCCTCCGCGCCGCCGACCGACAAGGCCTACAACGTGGTCCGCGCCTTCGAGGCTGGCTGGGGCGGCGTGGTCTGGAAGACCCTCGGCGAAGACCCGGCGGCGGTCAACGTCTCGTCGCGCTACTCGGCGCACTTCGGCCCCAACCGCCAGGTGCAAGGGATCAACAACATCGAGCTGATCACCGACCGTTCACTGGAGATCAACCTGCGCGAGATCACCCAGGTCAAAAAGGACTGGCCTGACCGCGCGCTGATCGTGTCACTGATGGTGCCGTGCGAAGAACAATCGTGGAAGTTCATCCTGCCGCTGGTCGAAGCCACCGGCGCCGATGGCATCGAGCTCAACTTCGGCTGCCCGCACGGCATGCCTGAGCGCGGCATGGGCGCCGCAGTCGGCCAGGTGCCGGAGTACGTCGAAATGGTCACCCGCTGGTGCAAGACCTACTGCTCGCTGCCGGTGATCGTCAAGCTCACGCCAAACATCACCGACATCCGCACTTCGGCACGTGCGGCCCATCGCGGCGGGGCCGATGCGGTGTCGCTGATCAACACCATCAACTCGATCACCAGTGTCGACCTGGAGCGCATGGTCGCCCACCCGATCGTCGGCGACCAGAGCACCCATGGCGGTTACTGCGGCTCGGCGGTGAAGCCGATCGCGTTGAACATGGTGGCCGAGATTGCCCGCGACCCGCTCACCCGCGGCCTGCCGATCTGCGGCATTGGCGGGATCGGCAACTGGCGGGATGCGGCGGAGTTCGTTGCTTTGGGCTGCGGCGCGGTACAGGTGTGCACGGCGGCGATGCTGCATGGTTTCCGGATTGTCGAAGACATGCAGGATGGCCTGTCGCGCTGGATGGACCAGCATGGGCATCAGAGCCTGGAGGCGTTTCGTGGCCAGGCGGTGGGGCATACCACGGACTGGAAGTACCTGGACATCAACTACAAGGTCATTGCCAAGATCGACCAGGAGGCCTGCATTGGCTGCGGGCGGTGTCATATCGCCTGTGAGGACACCTCGCACCAGGCCATCGGCAGTACCTTGCAAGCGGACGGTACACATGGCTACAGCGTGATCGAAGAGGAGTGCGTGGGCTGCAACCTGTGCCAGATCACCTGCCCGGTGGAAGACTGCATCGAGATGGTCCCGCAGGAGACCGGCAAGCCATACCTGAACTGGACCCAGGATCCGCGCAACCCCTACCGTGAGGCCAGCTGATATCCGGAGATTGCTGGGGCTGCTGCGCAACCCTTTCGCGACACAAGGCCGCTCCCACAATGGACCGCGTTGCGTCATCTACTGTGGGAGCGGCCTTGTGTCGCGAAAGGGGCGCGCAGCGCCCCCGGCATTGCCGGCCTCCATGATGAAATCCGCAGGTAACGCAAAGACCTTGCAAGGGCTGACCCTCAAGGCGCCAAACCAATCCCGCGCAAGATCACCCCGGTCACCGTCTGCACCGCCCGCTCAAAGGCCATGTCCGACAGCGCCTCGCCACCATTGAGCAGCGCCACCTGATAACCAAAATCGGCATAGTGCTGGGTCGACGCCCAGATCATGTACAACAGCGCCGAAGGCTCGACCGGCAGAATCCGCCCCTCTTCCACCCAGCGACGAATCTTGCCTTCCTTCAACTGCGCCCAGGGCACCAGGTTGTCGTCCAGGCTCGCCCCGAGCAACGGCGCGCCGTGCAGCATCTCCTCGGCCCAGATCTTCGAGCCCAGCGAGCGCGAGCGCGAATGGCTCATTTTCGCCCGGATATAACTGGTCAGCACCACCCGCGGGTCATCGAACTGCTCGAAGCACAGCGCGTCCTGTTTCCACACATCGAGCAGGTCCTGCAGCACCGCCCGGTACAGGTCGTCCTTGGTGCTGAAGTAATAGTGCAGATTGGAGCGCGGCAGTTCGGCCTGTTCGGCGATGTCGCCCATGGAGGTGGCGCCGAAGCCTTTCTCGGCAAACACCTTCTCGGCAGCTTGCAGAATCTTCTCGACGTTGCGTCGGCGGATCTCGATCTTGTGATTGGCCATGGCCTGTCCGAAACGACTGAAACCGCTCAAGGCTAACAGTTTTGCGCGCAGCTCAGGTAAAGCTTTACCCGCGAACAGGCCTGGCCATTCACCGCTGACAATTGGCACCGGCTGCGCCGGTGTTCGCGGGGCAAGCCCGCTCTTACAAGGTACTCGGCGCACTCGCGGCCTTGCTCAAGCGCCAACGCAACCAGCGTCCTACGCTCAACACCCAGACCAATCCGGCAATCACGCCAACGCTGGTCAACATGCCCTGCACGCCTGCCTGACTGATCAACTTGCCTGCGATAAAGGGGAAGCCGAACACTCCGACAAAGTACCCCAGGCTGAACAGCAACAAGGCCTGCGCGGTAAGCTTCGGCGGTGCTTCGTTGGCCGCCAAGCCGTTGATCACCGAGTAGTTCAAGCCATAGCCGATACCCAACAGCGCCGCCGTCAGCAGGTAGCTGACGCTATCGTGCACCCACACGCCAAAGCCCAGTACGGCGATCATCATCAGCGTCGTCAACACCGCAGAGGTCGCCAACGGATGACGTTTGACCACCCAACCGGCAATCAGCAAACGACAGCCAATGGCCGCCCCCATGAACCCCACGAAGAACAACACATAGTCCAGCCCCAGGCTTGCCGCATAGCTGGTCTGAAAGCTGCCCATGCCGCCGAAGATAGCCCCGCCCAGGCCGACCATCACAATCGACAGCGCCGAGGGCGAACGCAGCACGCTGGCCGCCGCGGCAAAACTGATCTGCACCCGATCGACCGGCTGCGGCACTGCGCCCCGCAGGCCGCTCCCCAGCCGCCAGAAGTACAGCCCGCCAAGCGCTGCCGCGACTGCCGCACAGGCAAACGCCGCCTGCACCGGCCAGCCCGCATACCCGGCCAAACTGCCCGCCAACGGCCCGCTGCCGATACCGGCCAGCATGCTCCCGGACAACAGTGCAAAGCAGTGTGTGCGTCGGGCTGGCTCGACCATCGCCGCCACCATGATCGGTCCGACCGTATAGAACATGCCCCAACCAACCCCGAGCAGCAGGCCGCAGCCCAGCAGCATCAGGCCGAGCCCAGGCGCCAGGGCAAAACCCAGCGATGCGCACACCAGGCACACCGCGCCCAGGGCGATACAGCGCGCTGCGCCCAGCCGCTGCATCACATGCCCGGAGGCGAGTACCGCCAGCAAGGTACTGACCATGGCCACGGCAAACACCTGACCAGCATCGCGCTCGCTGCCGCCGAAGTCGCTGACCAGCAGTGACAGCAGGAAGGTTGCGCCGTAGGCAATCGAAAGGAGAAAACTGGCGACACAGAACAGGCCGAAACGTGGTTGGGCGGGTAACGTCATTGCAGCGATCCCTGCGGGTTGGGGTGGGCTGTTTCTACCACGGGCAGGCGTTGCAATAGGCAAGGGAATGCTGGAGTTGAGGTCGGCAGATTTGCATCTGTCATGCTCAGCACGCTATCGGCACTCAGCTGCAGCGGGTATGTGAACCCGTCGGCATTATTCGAAAAACAACATATGAACTGGGTATAACCCCATATTATTTGCATAACGAAAATGCAATATTCGCTTTCGCATACTAATAAAAAATCCGGAGCGTCTGCATGTTTGCCTTCTTCCGTCCTGCCTCACACCGGGCCCCGCTACCTGACGACCAAGTCGATACCACTTACCGCCGCCTGCGCTGGCAGATCTTTGCCGGTATCTTCATCGGCTACGCCGGCTACTACCTGCTGCGCAAGAATTTCTCGTTAGCCATGCCTTACCTGATCGAAGAGCAGGGCTATACGCGCGGACAGTTAGGCGTCGCCATCTCGGCCGTCGCCATCGCCTATGGATTGTCCAAATTCCTCATGGGGCTGGTCTCCGACCGTTCCAACCCGCGCTATTTCCTGCCGTTTGGACTGCTGGTCTCAGCGGCAGTGATGTTCGTGTTCGGTTTCGCACCTTGGGCCACCTCCAGCGTCACGATCATGTTCGTCCTGCTGTTCATCAACGGCTGGGCCCAAGGCATGGGCTGGCCGCCGAGTGGACGAACCATGGTCCACTGGTGGTCGCAAAAAGAACGCGGTGGCGTGGTTTCGGTATGGAACGTGGCGCACAACGTTGGCGGTGGTCTGATAGGGCCGCTGTTCCTGCTTGGCCTGGCGTGGACCAACGACTGGCACGCCGCGTTCTACGTCCCCGCCACCATGGCGCTGCTGGTCGCTGTATTCGCCTTTGCCGCGATGCGTGACACCCCTCAATCGGTAGGCCTGCCGCCGGTGGAGCAATACAAGAATGATTATCCGCAAGGCTACGATGCGAGCCACGAAAAGGAATTCAGCGCCAAGCAGATCTTCGTCGAGTACGTGCTGTGCAACAAACTGCTGTGGTACATCGCACTAGCCAACGTCTTCGTCTATCTGCTGCGCTATGGCGTTCTGGACTGGGCGCCCACCTACCTGAAGGAGGCCAAACACTTTTCCGTCGACACTACCTCGTGGGCGTATTTCTTCTACGAATGGGCGGGCATACCCGGCACGCTGCTGTGCGGCTGGATGTCGGACAAGATCTTCCGTGGCAATCGCGGCCTGACCGGGATCGTGTTCATGGCGTTGGTGACGGTGGCCACCCTGGTCTATTGGCTGAACCCGCCGGGCAATCCTGGCGTGGACATGGCTGCGCTGTTCGCCATCGGCTTCCTGATCTATGGGCCGGTCATGCTGATTGGCTTGCAGGCACTGGAACTGGCACCGAAAAAGGCCGCCGGTACCGCCGCCGGCTTTACCGGATTATTCGGCTACCTCGGTGGTTCGGTCGCGGCGAGCGCGGCGATGGGGTATACCGTGGACCACTTTGGCTGGGACGGCGGATTCGTGATGCTGATAGCAGCTTGTCTGCTGGCGATTGCGTTCCTGGTACCGACCCTGCGCCATACTCGGGCTGCCAGCAGCAGCCGTGGGGTCGCGGCTTGAGGCCGGGCCTTTTTGAACCTCTTCTACCGTAGCCGGCATAGGTCCGCCGGGGCCGCGCAGCGGCCCCCACGGTACCTGCGCCAACGATGAACGTCTCAGCGCCGGGTGATGACCACTTCCAGGTACTCACTCGGCACCACCAACGACGCCTCCCCCGCCACATTGCCGTCGTTCAGCAACTGGCTCAGATCCTGCTCCAGCGCTGCCGCAGGGCCACTCTCCAACGACGCAAACGCCTTGTGCACCGGGCCATACCAGGTCCTGAATACATCAATGAAATGCGCCGCCGAGCGATAGCGGAAGTTGAATTGCTCGCGGTTGACCTTGATCTCGCCAATGGCCTCGCCGAACAGCTCGCGCAGTTGCGCTTCATCGCCCCAGCGCGACGGCGGGAGCGCGCCGGCCGGCGGCGGTACGTGCCGGCCCAAGGTCTTGAACATCTGCCCTACAAAGCCCTGCGGGGTCCAGTTGGCCAAACCGATCCTGCCGCCCGGTCGACAGACCCGCGCCAACTCCTTGGCCGCTTGCGCCTGATCAGGCGCGAACATCACGCCGAAGGTCGACACCACCACGTCGAAGGCGCCATCGGCAAACGGCAGTGCTTCGACATCGGCGGTTTGAAACTGCACCTGCAGATGTTCGGCACGGGCGCGCTCTTCGCCGCGCTTCAACAGCTCGGGCACATAGTCGGTCGACGTCACCCGACAACCGCGGCGCGCCGCCGCCAAGGTGGCGTTGCCGTTACCGGCCGCGACATCCAGCACCTGCTCGTCCCAGCGCAGGTCGCAGGCCTCGGCCAGGCGTTCACCCACCAACTGCAAGGTGGTACCGATTACCGCGTAATCACCGCTGGCCCACGCAGCCTGTTGGCGGGCCTTCAATGCGTTCATATCCAAGGGAGTGCTCATGACGTGCACCTTTGTTTCGCGCCGCCGCCCTCCTGCGGGCGGTCGACGTGCCAGTGTGTGATAGGAGGGTCCAGGCTGGGGCGGCGGGGTTCGGCGGCTACGCGGTGTCGTCGCTTGACGATAGAGGGCCAACCCCGGCGGCGCGCCCAAGCCTAGATCAAGCTAAGCGCCCAGCTGGAAAAGCAGCAAGGGATGGAGACGCACCTGCAAGAAGCATTAGCTACATAGTTATAGGTTGAAAGAATAAAGCCCGTTTGAAGCGCCGGCTGAACACCTTGGTCACTCCTTAGAGTGAGTCAAAAGCTGGGGCCGCGTTGCGGCCCTTTCGCGACACAAGGCCGCTCCCACAATGACCGCGTTTGCCGTGTAACTAGCGCCATACACGATCCCTGTAGGAGCGGGCTTGTCCCGCGATGGGCTGCGCAGCAGCCCCCAGGGCCCTCACAAACACCTCACCCTTCGATTAAAAAAACAGTCAATGCAGCGTATGCATCCCGGGCTGATCCCGCCGCTGCACCTGCGCCAACGCCGATTCCACCAATGCACGAATCGAATCAAGTTCGTGCATGACTGAAAGCAACATGATCGAGCCCGGCGACCGGGCCAGTAGCAGCATGGATTGATGGGCGACCGTCAGGGCGCAGAGGGTGTACTCCGAGGCTTGGACCAGGGTGTCTTCGAGGGATTGAGGGGGAAGAGTGGAATGGGGTGGATCGGGGACGATCTTTCGCATAAACACCTCGCAATGCATTGGTCTGGCCGCCACGTCATCACTTGCAGGTGATGGGTGGTAGCTATGTGCGGGTCTGCAAGACCGGGGCATTACGAGGCAAAAACCCGGCTGGCCGAAGGCCACCCACACACAGCCACCATTAAGTTGAGCCCATGGAAAAACGCCAAAGGCTACTGGTGAGCAGTAGGCTCGTAATACACCCAGGCTTGCAGACCCGGCCGCTGAATTTGCAGCGACGGACCGAGACTAGGGCGCTCAAGAAACCACCGCAATGGCGCAAAGGCGGTAAAAGAATGATTCGGAAATGGACTACACGGAATAGGGAAAATCTGATTCCGTGACGTAGGACGCGGGTTGGGATATTGAAAGATATCCGGAATCGACGTTAGCCTTGAGCTCGCCGGGGCTGCTTTGCAGCCCTTTCGCGACACGAGGCCGCTCCCACAGAGATGGACCGCGCCAGCTTTAGGTGCAGTGCAAGACAGCTCCCACAGAGACTACACACGTCTCGACAGCGACGCGGTCATTTGTGGGAGCGGCCTTGTGTCGCGAAAGGGGCGCGCAGCGCCCCCAGCTTTGCTGGCGAGACTCAACCACAGCTCGCCCGATCACGCACCGGACACTGCGCCCGATGCAGATTCAACGCGGTATTGACGATGCCGATGTGGCTGAACGCCTGCGGGAAGTTACCCAGCATGCGCTGCCCCAGCGGGTCGTATTGCTCGGCCAGCAACCCCACGTCGTTGCACAGCCCGAGCAAGCGCTCGTACAACGCCTGCGCCTCGGCATGGCGCCCGAGCAGCACATAGACATCGGCCAACCAGAACGAACACACCAGAAACGTCCCCTCTCCCGGTGACAGGCCGTCACCACAACTGTCGGTGTCGTAACGCAGCAACAGGCCCTTTTTCAGCAGGCGCTGCTCGATCTGCTCAAGCGTACGCAAGAAACGTGGGTCGTGCGCCGGCAAGAATCCGGTCAAAGCTATCTGCAACAGACTGGCGTCCATTTCGCTCGAGCCGTAAGCCTGGACGAAAAACCGACCTTGCGGATCGAGGCCGCGCTCACACACTTCGCGATGAATCTCGTCAGCCACCTGCCGATAGTGCCGGCCACGCTCACGGTCCTCTTCGGTGGCATCCGCCAGCCCCGCCGCGCGATCAAACGCGACCCAGGCCATTACCTTGGAATGGACGAAATCCTGGGTGCCGCCACGTACCTCCCAAATGCCTTCATCTGGCTGGCGCCAGATGCCTTCCAGGTAGGGCATGATCAACCGCGCAATCGCCGCACTGCGCGGGTGGCGCGGTAAGCCTCCCTTGATCGCCTGGCTCATGGCGTCGGCAAGTTCACCGTAGATATCCAGCTGATGCTGGCTGGCCGCTGCGTTACCGACCCGCACCGGCTGGGAATGCTCGTAGCCGGCCAGCCAGGGCAAGTCGTACTCCTGCAAATCACGCTCGCCCGCCAGGCCGTACATGATCTGCATCTGCTCGGGGTTACCGGCCACCGAGCGCAGCAGCCATTCGCGCCAGGCCTGGGCCTCGTCGAAATAGCCAAGGTTCATGAAGGCCAGCAAGGTCATGGTCGCGTCGCGCAGCCAGCAGTAGCGGTAGTCCCAGTTGCGCTCACCGCCGACGCGTTCGGGCAGTGAGGTGGTCACCGCAGCGACGATGCCGCCGGTGGGTGCGTAGGTCATGGCCTTCAGGGTCAGCAGCGAGCGGCGCACCTGGGCGCTGTAGCGGCCGACGTCGGGGCAGCGATCGGCGAAGGCTTGCCACTCGTTGACGGTGCGCTCGAGGGCGTCGTCGATGTCGCAGTCAGGCTGCACCGGCAGGTGCGAGGGCTGGTGGCGCAGGCTGAACGTGTGGCGCTCGCCAGCGGCGACGCGAAAACGCGACACCGTGTGGTGGTCGCGGGCGTGGGTGGTGACGCTGCTGCACAGGATCAGCCGATCGGGACCGGCCACCGCGCTGAGGGTCAAGGGGTCGAGTTTTTCTACCCAAGGCACGCTGCGGCCGTAGTCGAAGCGCATCACCAGGTCCATCTCGAAGTTGGTTTCGCCCGCCAGGCCTTCGACGATGCGGATCACCGAGTTGGTCTCGCCTAGCGGCATCAGGTCAAGCACGCGGGCGCGGCCGGTGGCTGTGGTGTAGGTGGTTTCCAGGACCAGCGTGTCTTGCAGGTAGTGGCGCTGGGTGTGCTCGACAGGGTCGCAGGGTGACAGCCGCCAGCGGCCGTTTTCTTCATTGCCGAGCAGCGCGGCGAACACGGCGGGGGCGTCGAAACGTGGGAGGCAGAGCCAGTCGAGAGAGCCGTCGCGGCTGACAAGGGCGGCGCTGCGGCAGTTGCCCAAGAGGGCATAGTCTTCGATCGGGGCTGGCATTGGAGCTCCTTGGGCTGAGGTATTTCTGGGTGTGCGGGTCTCTAAGTTGGTCTGCCTGGGTTGGGGTGAAAGTTCCGGTGTTGTTGTTGCAGGGTGTTGGATCGGCACTAATGGGCGATGGCTGGGGCCGCTGCGCGGCCCCAAGGCCTCACCCCAGCGAATGCCACTCGCGCTTGTCACGGGTCAGCAGTTCGTTGCCGGCATCGGGGCCATCCTCGCCCGCCGGGTACGTGTGCACTTCGCTCTCAGCGGCCCAGGCATCCAGAAACGGCTGCACCGCACGCCAACCATTCTCGATATTGTCGGCACGCTGGAACAGGGTCTGATCGCCGGTCAGGCAGTCGTAGATCAGCGTCTCGTAACCGGTCGCCGGGGTCATCTTGAAGAAGTCCTTGTAGGCAAAGCCCAGCTCGACATTCTCCATCACCAGCTCAGGCCCAGGCCGCTTGGCCTGCAGATCAAACCACATGCCCTCGTTCGGCTGGATCTGGATCTTCAGGTAGTTGGGCTTGGGACGCTCCAGCTCCGACTCACGAAACTGCGCATACGGCGCGGGCTTGAAGCAGATGGCGATCTCGGTGTCGCGTACGCTCATGCGCTTGCCGGTGCGCAGGTAGAACGGCACGCCGGCCCAGCGCCAGTTGTCGATCATCACCTTGAGGGCGACGTAGGTTTCGGTCTGGCTGTCCTTGGCCACGTTGCCCTCTTCGCGATAGCCGGGCACGCGCTTGCGGCCTTGCTTGCCAGCGCTGTACTGGCCGCGCACGGAGTTCTTCAAGGCCATCTTTGCCGACCACGGGCGAATCGCACCGATCACCTTGGCCTTTTCACCCCGTACAGCATCGGCACCGAAGGCCGCCGGCGGCTCCATGGCCACCATCGCCAACAACTGGAACAGGTGATTGGGCACCATGTCGCGCAAGGCACCGGTGTTGTCGTAGAACGCGCCGCGGGTTTCCACGCCGACGGTTTCGGCCGCGGTGATCTGCACATGGTCGATGTAATGGTTGTTCCAGAACGACTCGAACAGGCCGTTGGAAAAACGGCTGACGAGGATGTTCTGCACCGTCTCCTTGCCCAGGTAATGGTCGATGCGGTAAATCTGCCGCTCGCTCATCACCTTGAGCAGGCGCGCATTGAGCGCTTCGGCGCTGGCCAGGTCGGTGCCGAACGGTTTTTCCACCACCACCCGGCGAAAGCCGCCGGCAGCTTCGTTGAGCAGGCCGGCATCACCCAGGCGCTGCGCCACTTCAGGGAAGAAGCGCGGCGAAGTGGCGAGATAGAAAATCGCATTGCCATGGCTGGTCTTGTCGATGCGCTTGGCCAAGGCCTCGTACGTGGCGGGGTCGAGAAAGTCGCCCGTCTGGTAGTCGAGGCGCTTGGCCAGGCGTGCCCAAACCTTGTCATCCAGGCACTTGGGGATTCCCTCCCCTTGTTCCCGCTCGGCCATGAACGCGTGCAAGCGTTCGGCAAATTCCTCTGCAGTGGCGGCGTTATGGTCGACGCCGACGATGCGCAGGTTGCGGTCGAGCAGGCCGTCGCGGCTGAGGTTGTACAGCGCCGGGGTCAGCAGGCGCTTGACCAGGTCGCCATTGGCGCCAAACAGGAACAACGTGCACGGCGGTGCTGCGGGGATTTTCTGTTGGCTCATTCGCGCTTCTTCTCGACATGCCCACCGAAGCCCAGGCGCATGGCCGAAAGCACTTTATCGCCGAAGGTGCCCTGCTGCTGACGCGAGCGGAAGCGGGCAAACAGCGCACTGGACAGCACCGGCACCGGCACTGCCTGCTCGACGGCGGCGTCGATGGTCCAGCGGCCTTCGCCACTGTCCGACACCGAGCCGCTGAACTCGGCCAGTGCCGGGTCAGCGACCAGCGCGTCGGCGGTAAGGTCGAGCAACCACGAAGTGACCACGCTGCCCCGGCGCCAGACTTCGGCGATCTCGGCCACGTCGAGGTCAAAGCGCTGATCTTCCGGCAGTTCGTTGCCGCCTTTGCTGCGCAGCAGGTCAAAGCCCTCGGCATAGGCCTGCATCAGGCCGTATTCGATGCCGTTGTGGACCATCTTCACATAGTGCCCCGAACCCGCTGGGCCGGCATGGATGTAACCGTGCTCGGCGCGCTGGTGCTCGCCCGTGCGGCCCTGGGTACGGGGAATGTCGCCGACGCCAGGCGCCAAGGCCTTGAACAGCGGTTCGAGGCGTTCAAACACGTCTTTATCGCCGCCGATCATCATGCAGTAGCCGCGCTCAAGGCCCCACACGCCGCCGGAGGTGCCGACGTCGAGGTAGTGCAGACCACGCTTGGCCAGCGTGTTGGCGCGGCGCATGTCGTCCTTGTAGAAGGTATTGCCGCCGTCGATGATCGCATCGCCCGGCTCGAGCAGGTCAGCCAGCTGGGCGATGGTCTGCTCGGTCGGTTCACCGGCCGGCAGCATCACCCACACCGCACGCGGTGCCTTGAGCTTCTGGATCAAGGCGCCGAGGTCGTGGGCACCCTGTGCGCCCTCTTTTTCCAGCGTGGTCACTGCATCGCGGTTGCGGTCATGGACCACTGTACGATGCCCTGCAAGCATCAGCCGTCTTGCGATATTGCCGCCCATGCGGCCCAGCCCGACGATTCCCAATTGCATGTGCCGATGCTCCCTTTGAATATGGATGACAAGGCGGTTCAGGTTTCCAGATTAGTCCAGCATGCCGCCCGAGGGTTCAGCGACGAACGGGCAGACAACGATAAACAAAAAAGTTCCCAAGCCCGCAGAAAGAATTCAGAATGCGCCCGCGCGAAGCGTCTACGCTTAAAAAGTCACTAGCCAATTGCGAGGTGTGCAATGGGTACGTTTATGCAAGCTACTCCCGTCCAGACCCTTTATGTCTCCGTCCGCCGTGATGAACTGCGTCGTCTGCAGGAAGAGCGCGACCAGTTGCAGCGCCAAGTGGCACAACTGAGCTTGTTGCTGGAGCAGAGCCGTAGCGACGGTAAAGCTGTAAACGCCTGATTTTATCCCTTTCCTGAGGTGGGAGCTAAGTTTGCTCCCACATTGCTCTCACATTAACTCCCCATCTATTTTTGCCCGAGCCGCCACGCGGCCATTGTGCGTGGCTCAGCAAAGCAAGCCTGCGCTTGCAGCGCTGGATAAAAAGATTGAATTGGGAACGATTCGCGTTTATGGTGCGCGCCTTCTCATCCTCCTTCTTCACGTCAGCCCAGGGCGTTCCATGTCACTGCATGAAACGGATTCGATCATCCCACTCGATGTCTTGTACGGCACCCACCGCGGATGGCTGCATGCATGGCTGCGGCGCACGGTGGGCTGCTCGCAGCAGGCAGCGGATCTTGCCCAGGACACCTTCGTCCGCCTGCTGGTGCGTGACCAGCCCATCAGCGGCCGCGCACCGCGAGCCTTGCTGGCGCGCATCGCTCGTGGCCTGGTGATCGACCACTGGCGTCGCGATGCGCTGGAGCGCGCCTACCTCGACGCCCTGGCGCTGCTCCCTGAAGCCAGTTGCCCCTCGCCTGAAGTGCGCCACGAGGCGCTGCAATGCCTGGAGCGAATCGCGCAGATGCTCGACGGCCTCAAGCCCGCAGTGTGCGAAGCGTTTCTGCTGTATCAACTGGGCGGCCTGACTCACGCCCAGGTTGCGCAGCAGTTGGACATCTCCAGCCGCACCGCCGAACGCTACGTGGCCAGCGCCCTGCTGCACTGCTACCACGTGTGTTTCGAGCCCCTGCCGTGAGCGCCAGCAGCGCCGAGCGCCTGCCTCACGAGATCGTGTGCAAGGCCATCGAGTGGCAGATGCGCCTGCGCGAATACCCGGACAACCCCGATGTGCAGCGGCAGTTGCAGGCCTGGCGTCAGCGCGACGGCCGCCACGAGCTGGCCTGGCAACGCATGCGCCAACTGAGCGGGCACTTCCAGGCCAGCCAATTGCCCGATGCGGCCCATACCAGCGCCTTGTTACGCCGGGCTGAAACCGATGTCAGCCGTCGGCGTCTGCTCAAGCTGCTCGGCGTCGGCCTGGCCGTGGGCAGTAGCAGTGTGCTGGTCAGTCAGGCGCCTGCGGGGTGGCGCAGTGATTTTGCCACTGCCACCGGCGAGCGACGCCAGCTCGATCTGGACGGCGGCCCGCAGGTGACGCTGAACAGCAACAGTGCACTGGACGTTCAAGGCCGCGAGCTGTTCTTGCGCGCGGGTGAAGCGTTGGTGGACGGCGCCAACTGGCGAGCACACTGCCGCTTCGCGTTGTGTGAGGGCCTGCAGGCACGGGCAGTGCTGCGTGAGCATGAGGGCTACAGCGAGGTCCATGTCGAGCGCGGTGAGGTGCTGGTCAACGCCAGCAGTGGCAGCCGCACGTTGCAGGCTGGCCACGGCCTGGCGATTGACGCAAGCGGCATGCGCGAGCTTGGCCACGGCGCACTGGATCCATTTGCCTGGAGCCGTGGCCTGTTGATTGTCAGCGATATTCGCCTGGGCGAGTTCCTGGCTGAGGCCGGTCGCTATCGGCAGGGCTGGCTGGGCTGTGACAGCGAGGTGGCCGAGCTGCGTTTGTCGGGGGTGTTCCGCCTGGATGAGCCGGCATTGATGCTGCGCAATATTACCCACCTGCTGCCGGTGCGCATTGTTGAACGGACGCGCTGGTGGGTGCGTGTGGTGCATGTCTAAAAAAGCGATTCGCCTGCTAGGCCTGCAGGGAACCGGCGATCCTGGGGGCGCTGCGCGCCCCTTTCGCGACACGAGGCCGCTCCCACAGTGATCGCGCCAGCCTTTAGGTTCTGTGCAAGACAGTTGCTCCCACAGGTCCAGCGCAGGCCGCGCCATTAGCGGTCGGAAAGGGCCCCCCAGCGGGCTCAAGCCAGACGCCGAAAAAAAACTGTCGGACTTTCCAGCCTCATCCGGTTAGGAATGATCTCTTCCTCAATGGTCGCCTTTCATGTTGCCTCACCGCCGCCCGTTCAAACCCCTCGCGCCCTTCCCTGCCCGCAGCCTGCCACTGGCCATGTGTCTGGCCCTGAGCCTGTTCGCCGGTACCGCCCTGGCCGAAGCGCAGTCAGCCCCGAGCATCCCTGCCGGGCCCCTCGACCAGGCCTTGAGCACCTTCGCCGAGCGCGCCGGGATCACCCTGTCGTTCTCCCCTGAAGCGGTCCGCGGCCTGAACAGCCCAGGCCTGACCGGCGGCGGTTCACTGGAGCAAGGCCTCAGCCACCTGCTCAGCGGCAGCGGCCTGGCCGTGCACAAGACCGCCTCCGGCTACGTCGTGCTGCCCGCGCCAAGCGGCGCCGGCCTGCAACTGGAACCGACCAACATCGACGCCAGCGCCACACAAAGCGCCTTCGGCCCCGTCAGCGGTTATTACGCGAGCAACGCCAGCAGCGCGACCAAGACTGACCGGCCGATCCTGGAAACCGCACAGAGCATCAGCGTGGTCACCGCCGAGCAGATCGCCGACCGCAAGGTCGACCGGGTCGAGGACGCCGTGGCTTATACCGCCGGGGTGCGCGTAGGTAGCTCCGGGCTGGACCCGCGCTTCGACATGATCAGCGTGCGCGGCTTCGAGACCACCATCGCCGCCGACTTTCTCGACGGCCTGCGCCAACCCGGCAGCGGCTGGCTGTCGCTGTACCAGACCGAGGCCTACAACCTGGAGCGCATCGAGGTGCTCAAGGGCCCAGCCTCGGTCCTCTACGGGCAGATCAGCCCGGGCGGCATGGTCAACCGGGTGAGCAAGCGGCCCAGCCTGCAGGCCCAGAATGAAGTGCAGATCCAGTCGGGCAACTACAACCGCGAGCAAGGCCAGTTCGACCTTGGCGGACGCCTGGATGAACAGGGCGACCTGCTGTTTCGCGTGGTCGGCGTCTACCGCGACGCGGAAAACTATATCGAGCAGCTGAACAACGACGTGCGCCTGATCGCGCCGTCGCTGACCTGGCAGATCGACCCCGACACCCGCCTGACCGTGTTGGCCCAGTACCAGGAGCGGGAAACCGCCGGCTCGCCGATGCTCTACAAGGACGGCGATCACCTGACCAACTTCTGGCAAGGCGACGAATACTTCGACAAGCTCGAGCAGCGCCAGTGGACCCTGGGCTACGAGTTCGAGCATGTGTTCAACGACACCTTCACCTTCCAGCAGAACCTGCGCTACGGCCAGGTCGACACTACCAACCAGTACCTCGAGCCTTCGGAGGCCGGCGACGGTCACACCCTCGACCGCACTGCAGTCGGCCTCTACGAAAACCTCGAGTCGGTGTCGAGCGATACCCGCCTGGTCAGCCGCTTCGCCACCGGCGCCCTGCAGCACACCCTGGTGACCGGCTGGGATTACGCCGTGATCGACACCTCGCTGCTCTACGCCATGGGCCCCGGCCCCTCGATCGACCGCTTCGATCCCGACTACCACCAGTTCGTGCCACGGCCCAGCGATGCACTGGCCGATAGCGATGGTTTGGAACACCGCAGCGGCCTGTACCTGCAGGACCAGATCGAAATCGATCGCTGGCGCCTGTCGGCCGGGCTGCGCCGAGACTGGGTGAATGTGCGCCACAGCGACAATCTGGACGCCAGCCAGAACCGCAAGGACAGCGACTCGGCCACCACCGGTTCAGTGGGTGCGCTGTACCTGTTCGACAACGGCGTGGCGCCCTACGCCAGCTATGCCACCTCGTTCCTGCCGCAAAGCAGCGCGCAACCCGACGGCAGCCCGTATAAAGCCACCGAGGGTGAACAGTACGAAGTCGGCGTGAAGTACCAGCCGCCGGGCAGCTCGACGTTGCTCACAGCATCGCTCTACCACCTCACTCAGCAGAACGTGCTGACCCGCGACCTGGCCGACGCGACCCGCAGCATCGCCACCGGCGAGCAGGTCTCGCGCGGCCTTGAGCTGGAGGCGGTGTCCGACCTCAGCGAGCGTCTGAAGATGACCGCCAGCTACAGCTTCAACGATGCCGAAGTCACCAAGAGCCTTGACGGCAACAAGGGCAAGGCACCGATGAACGTTCCGCGCCACCTGGCGTCGCTGTGGCTCGATTACCGCCTGCCGTTCGGCCTGGGCGTCTCCGCTGGCGCGCGCTACACCGGCAGCAACTATGGCGATGCGCTGAACACCGTAAAAAACGAAGGCTACACCCTGGTCGACGCCGGCGTGCATTACGACTTCGGCGGCGGCCTGGACGGTGTGCGCCTGGGCGTCAACGCGCGCAACCTGTTCGACAAGCGCTACATCAATTGCCAGCAAGGCTACTGCTACCGCGGCGAAGCGCGCAGCCTGATCACCAGCCTCAGCTACCGCTGGTAAGGAGCATGCCCATGATTGGCAGATTGTTGCTGTGCCTGAGCGCCTGGCTGCTGGCCGGGCTGTCGCTGGCCCAGGCTGAACCGGTGCGGCTCGACGGCACTGAGCAGTGGATGATGCAAAGCGCCGAAGGCCGCTCCTACCGCATCATGATCAGCCTGCCGGAGGGTGATGTGCCCTGGACCGGCGGCTACCCGGTGATCTACCTGCTCGACGGCAACGCCTACTTCCCGGCGTTGCACGCCGCCAAGCGCGCCCAGGAGCGCTTGCGCGGGGCGATCGTGGTGGCCATCGGTTACCCCAGTGATACCCCGCTGGATTTCGAGCGGCGCGCCTTCGATATGTCGCCGCCGCAGCCGGCCGAACGCAATGTGCCGCCGCAGGGAGGCCAGGATCTGTTTCTCGACTTCATCGAGCAGCGCCTGATGCCCAAGGTCAATGCACGCTTCAAGGTTGACCAGGACCAGCGCAGCCTGGTCGGGCATTCGTTCGGCGGGATGTTTGCGGTGTATACGCTGTTCACCCGGCCGGCCTTGTTCCAGCATGTCGTGGCGATCAGCCCAAGCCTGTGGTGGCGTGACCGCTACCTGATGGCGCATGAGCGGACGTTCTTCACCCGTGCGCAGGCCGGGCAACTGGACCTGACCCACAGCAGCCTGTCCTTGCTGATCGGTGATCGGGAAATGCCGCAGGAAATCCAGGATGCGCGCGCCTTGCAGCGGCGCCTGGAAAGCCTGTCGCAGTATGGGCTACGCAGTGATTTCCAGGTTGAACCCGGGGAAGATCACATGTCGATGCCGTTCCGCGTGGCAGCGCGGGTGCTGGATGAGTTGATGAGTACCCGCCGTTATTGAGTCGACCCTCCCGGCCTCTTCGCGGGGCAAGCCCGCTCCTACAGGGTTAGCGCCAATCCTGTAGGAGCGGGCTTGCCCCGCGAAGAGGCCGGCACTGACACGCACCATTTCAGTGCATCCAACACCGTCCGCCTCCCAATGAGGCAAGCAAACACCCCCCACCGCACCGCAAAAGTGCCCGCGTATCATCACCCCTTCGGCCCCTTTTCAGCGCCAGCGCAGACGCCAACGTTTGCGTCTACTACGCCGCATTACGAAAGTGACCAACGGGTCACCGTTATGACCGCTTGTCTCCTACACTCAGGTTTCGGCCCGCCATTTGCTCTGGAAAATACCGACGCAAAATAAGTCGAACTTTCCAAATCAGCGGCGGGTCAGGAATAAGTAAGGCCAGCGCAACGGGATCTCCCAGCTACGGCACCTACCCCAATCCGTCACCCCGCCTTCGGCAGGAATGCCGACCGCGCAGTGCGTGCGCGCACGACCCTGGGCATGGATAGCGTTACCAGTACCGAATAAAGAGAGACTCAACACGAAACATTGCAGCGGGTGCCAGTCACCCGGCTAAGAATAGGGACGGAGAGAAGTATGATCAGTGCCGCTGTCGAGCCACACGTAGAGTCATTCAAACCGGACAACCGCGAGCCGCTCAAGCCGGACTTCGCCACGACAGCCAAGGCACCCGGCGCCCAGCGCCAGAACAACCCGAACAAGCGCAAAGTCCTCTTCGTGACGTCGGAAATCGCCGACCTGGTCAAGACCGGCGGCCTCGGCGATGTGTCGGCCGCCCTGCCCCGTGCCCTGGCTCACCTGCATGATGTGCGTGTGCTGATCCCCGGTTACCCGCAGGTGATCGACAGCGACAACCCGATCCATATCGTCGGTGAACTCGGCGGCCATGCAGCGCTGCCACCGTGCAAGCTGGGCCGTATGGACCTGGCAGACGGCCTGGTCATCTACGTGCTGATCTGCCCTGAACTGTATGAGCGCGAAGGCACCCCCTATGGCGCCAACAATGGTCGCGACTGGCCCGACAACCATATCCGCTTCGCCCGCCTGGGCCTGGCCGCAGCCGAGATCGCCGCAGGCGAAGGCATGGCGCACTGGAAACCCGACCTGGTCCACGCCCATGACTGGCCCGCGGGCCTGGCCCCGGCCTACATGCACTGGCGCGGCCTGAGCACCCCGACCCTGTTCACCATTCACAACCTCGCCTACCAGGGCGTCTATAGCCGCGCCTGCAGCCCGGAGCTGGCCATTCCCGCGCACGCCATGCAGCAGGAAGGCATGGAGTTCTACGGCAAGCTGTCGTTCCTCAAGGCCGGGTTGGCCTACTCCAGTCACATCACCACCGTGAGCGCCACCTACGCCAAGGAGATCACTACCTCGGAATTTGGCTGTGGCCTGGATGGTTTCCTCGCCAGCAAGGCCCAGCAAGGCCTGCTCGGCGGCATCCCGAATGGCATCGACGAGAGCTGGGACTCGGCCACCGACAAGCACCTGCACCACAACTTCAGCATCAACGACTGGGACGGCAAGGCGCGCAACACCGAGCAAGTGCGCGAGCTGTTCGCGCTGGAGCCGTCCAGCGGGCCGCTGTTTGCCGTGGTCTCGCGGCTGGTCTACCAGAAGGGCCTCGACCTGACCCTGGGCGTTGCCGACTACATCGTCGAGCAAGGCGGCCAGATCGCGATCATCGGCCGCGGCGAGCCGGAAGAAGAGCAAGCCATGCGCGAGCTGGCCCTGCGTCACCCGGGCCGGATCGGCGTGCGCATCGGCTTCAACGAAACCGACGCCCGACGCATGTTCGCGGGCAGCGATTTCCTCCTCATGCCATCGCGCTACGAGCCGTGCGGCCTCAGCCAGATGTACGCACAGCGCTTCGGCTCACTGCCGGTGGCGCGTAATACCGGCGGCCTGGCCGACACCATCGAGAACGGCGTGACTGGCTTCCTGTTCGACGAATCCAGCGTAGAGAGCTACCGCGAAGCGCTCAGTCGGGCCTTCTATGTCTATGCCAAAAAGGACCTGCTGCACGCCATGCGCTGCCTGTCCATGACCCAACCTTTCAACTGGTGCCAAGCGGTGGAACCCTACGCCCACCTCTACGAGGACTTGGTCAAACAGGTTCAGCTCGGCCACTACTGATTGAGGAGTTGAAGATGCACAGGCATGGCGCACACTTGCTGGACGCCACGTCGGCGCGCTTCGCCCTCTGGGCGCCGGATGCGCGCAGCGTGAGCTTGCAATTGGAACACCTACCCGACCTCGAACTGCTGCCTGACGGCGACGGCTGGTTTACCGCCGTCGCCCCGTGTCAGGCGGGCAGTCGCTACCGTTTCCGTATCAATGACGAATTCAGCGTTGCCGACCCGGCCTCGCGCTACCAGCCTGAAGGTGTGCACGGCCCCAGCCAGGTGGTCGACCTGTCGCGTTATCCGTGGCTGCACCCATGGCAGGGTAGGCCCTGGCACGAGGCGGTGATCCAGGAGCTGCATGTCGGTGTACTGGATGGCTATGCCGGCGTTGCCGGGCAGTTGGCGCGGCTGGCCGAACTGGGCGTCACGGCCATCGAGCTGATGCCACTCGGGCAGTTTCCGGGTGAACGCAACTGGGGCTATGACGGCGTGCTGCCGTTTGCCCCGCAGTTTACCTATGGCAGCCCGCAGCAGCTGTGTGCATTGATCGACCAGGCGCATGGCCACGGGCTGATGGTGATGGTCGACGTGGTCTACAACCACTTCGGCCCTGACGGCAATTTCCTCCATCAGTATGCCAGCCCGTTTTTCCGCGAAGACCGCCAGACCCCATGGGGGGCAGCGATTGATTTTCGCCGGCCCGAGGTGCGTGAGTACTTCATCCAGAACGCCTTGATGTGGCTGTGCGACTACCGCTGCGATGGGCTGCGGCTGGATGCAGTGCACGCCATCGACCAGCCTGACTTTTTGCTGGAGTTGGCGCAGAGGGTGCGCAAAGCCGTTACTGTGGGCCCGCGCTTGCCCCGCGAAGAGTCCAACCGGCAGATCTGGCTGGTTCTGGAAAACGAACACAACCAGGCCAGCCTCCTTGAACAGGGCTTCGATGCCCAGTGGAACGACGACGGCCACAACGCCCTGCACGTTCTGCTCACCGGTGAAACCGAAGGCTATTACCAAGACTACAAAGACCGCCCGATCGAGCAACTAGCACGCTGCCTGGGCGAGGGTTTCGTCTTCCAGGGCGAACCCGACCGGCACGGCCAGCCGCGCGGCGAACCCAGCGGCCATCTGCCGCCAAGTGCCTTCGTGCTGTTCTTGCAGAACCACGACCAGATCGGCAACCGCGCCCTCGGCGAGCGCCTCAGCCGACTCTGCTCGCCGCAAGCGTTGCGCGCCGCCACCGGCCTGTTGCTGCTGTCGCCGATGATCCCGCTGCTGTTCATGGGTGACGATGACGGCAGCTGCAAGCCGTTCCTGTTTTTCACCGACTTCCATGACGAGTTGGCCGACGCCGTGCGTGAAGGCCGGCGCGGCGAGTTCGCCCACTTCGCCGCCTTCGCCGACCCCGAGCAGCGCGCACAGATCCCCGACCCCAACGCTGCCGCAACCTTCGATGCCTCGCGCCCCTGCCGCCAGGAGGTACTGGCCGGCTGGCACGGCCTCTATCAGCAACTGCTCGAACTGCGCCGGCGGCATGTCGTGCCGCACCTGCCGGGGAGCCGTGCGCTCGGCGCGCAGGTGCTGGGCGACAAGGCCCTCAGCGCACGCTGGCGACTGGGCAATGGCAGTGAGCTGCGCATCGACCTCAACCTCGGCGCCGATGCCCAGCCCGTGAAACTGCCACCGGCCTCCTACCGCCTGTTCGACAGCAGCGACAACGCCCATACCGACGCCACCCTGGCCGCGCACACCTGCGTGGTCAGCCTGCTTCCCCCTGGCCAGGAGCCTACATGAGCGAAACGCCTCTGCACCGTCTGGCCGCCCGTGCCGGCTTGGCCCGAGACTGGATCGACGCCAACAATCGCCCGCAGCAGGTCAGTGATCAAGTACTGCGCAACGTGCTTGCCGGCCTTGGCCATCCGGCCGACGACGACGCCGCCATCAGCGCCTGCCTGCAGGCGCTCGAGGAGGTCGAAGACAGCGAGCACCTGCCACCGCTGCTGACCGTCGACATCGAGCAACCGCTGGACCTCGCACGCTACTTTGCTGCCGGCAGCCCGGTCTGCTGTGAGCTGGAAAACGGCGACCCGCTGGAACTGACCCTGGATGACCAGGCGTGCCTGCCTGGCAAGCTGCCGCTGGGTTACCACCAACTGGACATCGACGGGCGCAGCTTCTGCGTTGCCGTCGCCCCGTTACGCTGCCATGCCCTGGAAGATGCCGTCGAGGAGCCACCGGCGCGCTGCTGGGGCCTGTCGGCGCAGCTGTACAGCCTGCGCCGACCCGGCGACGGTGGCTATGGCGACTGCCTGGCCCTCGAGCAACTGGCGCGCAGTGCCGCCGAACGCGGCGCCGATGCCTTGGCGATCAGCCCGATCCACGCCCTGTCTGCCGCCGACCAGCGTCACTACAGCCCTTACTCGCCCTCCAGCCGTCTGCTGCTCAACAGCCTCTATGCCAGCCCCGCCGCTGTGCTTGGTGAACGTGCAGTGCGTCTGGCGATCGAGACCTGCGAACTGCAACCGACCCTCGATGAGCTCGAGCAGCAAGCTCTGGTCGACTGGCCACGCGCCGCCGACGCCCGACAACGTCTGCTCAAGGCCCTGTACAAAGACTTCAGCCAGGGCAACCACCCGCTGCGCGATGACTTCGACAGTTTCCGCATGGCCGGCGGCCAGGCCCTGGAGCACCACTGCCGCTTTGAGGTGCTGCAGTACGAAGCCATGCAGCGCGGCCTCGGTGCCGACTGGCGCAACTGGCCGGAAGCCTGGCACGACCCCTATCATCCCGAGGTAGAAGCCTTTGCCGTCGAGCACCCCTCGTGGGTGGAATATCACGCCTTCTGCCAATGGCTGACCGAACGCAGCCTGCAACGCGCCCAGGAAGCGGCGCGCGGCAACGGCATGGCGGTGGGCCTGATCGCTGACTTGGCAGTGGGTGCCGATGGCGCCGGCAGCCAGGCCTGGAGCCGCCAGGATGAGCTGTTGTCGACGCTCACGGTGGGCGCCCCGCCCGATATTCTCAACCGCTCCGGACAAGACTGGGGCATCAGTGCGTTTTCGCCCGAAGGCCTCAAGCGCAACGGCTACCGCGCCTTTATCGAGATGCTGCGGGCTAACCTGGCGCACGCCGGCGGCCTGCGTATCGACCATGTGATGGGCCTGCGCCGGCTGTGGCTGATCCCGCGCGGAGCCAAGCCCAGCGAGGGCGCCTACCTGTACTACCCGCTGGATGACCTGCTGCGCCTGTTGGCGCTGGAGTCGGTGCGCCACCAGGCAGTGATTCTCGGCGAAGACCTCGGCACGGTGCCTGAAGGGTTGCGCGAGGTGCTCGCCGACAAGGCCGTGCTGGGCATGCGCGTGCTGCCCTTCGAGCAGCATTCGACCGGCCATTTCAAGCACATCCTCGACTGGCCGGACCACGCCCTGGCCACCACCGGCACCCACGACCTGGCGCCGCTGGCCGGCTGGCTGGAGAGCCGCGACATCGACTGGAGCCACCGCCTGCACCTGCTCGATGCGCCTGCCGAGCTGCAGTGGCGGCAAGACCGGCAAAAGGAACGCGAGGGCCTGCGGCGGACACTGGAGTCCAGCTACGGCACCCTCAGCGATGACGAGCAGGTGATCGACGCCGCGATCCGCTTCGTCGGCCATACTCGCGCACCGTTGGTATTGATCCCGCTGGAAGACCTGCTCGGCCTCGACGAGCAGCCCAACCTGCCCGGTACTACCGAGGGCCATCCCAACTGGCGTCGGCGCTTTGCCTTGCCAGTGCGCGACCTGCTCGACGACGACGATGCTGCACGGCGCCTGGAGCTGCTCGCCCAGGCCCGCGAACAAGCCTGGGAGCGTGACCGATGAAGCCCTTGACCGCCACCGTGCGGCTGCAATTCCACAGCGATTTCACCCTTGATGATGCGCTGCCACTGGTGCCCTATTTTGCCCGGCTGGGCGTCAGCCACGTCTACGCTTCGCCGGTGCTCAAGGCCCGCGCCGGCTCACGTCATGGCTACGATGTGGTCGACCCGACCCGGGTCAACCCGGAGCTGGGCGGCGAAGCGGCACTCGAGCGCCTGGTAGCTGCCCTGCGCCAGCACGGCATGGGGCTGATCCTCGACACCGTGTCCAACCACATGGCCGTCGGCGGCGCCGATAATCCGTGGTGGCAGAGCCTGCTGGCCTGGGGGCGGCGCAGCCCTTATGCGGAGTTTTTCGACATCCAGTGGCACTCCGCCGACCCGTTGCTGGCCGGGCAACTGTTGCTGCCGTTCCTGGGCAGCGACTACGGGGCAGCCTTGCAGAACGGCGAGCTGCCGCTGACGTTCGATGGCGAAGCCGGGGTGCTCGAAGTCGCCCACTACGAGCACCGCTTCCCGATCTGCCCGCTCGACTACCCGCGCATTCTCGGCCACAGCCAGCACCCGCAATTGCGCGCCCTGGCCCAGCAGTTCAACAGCCTGCACGCAGCGGCCGACCCGCTCAACGACGCCCTGCCCCTGCATGCCGAACTGGCGCGTACGGTTCATGCCGGAGCCAGCCTGGATGACGCTCTGGCCGCCTTCGACAGCCGCAGCGCGGCGGGCTTCGAGCGCCTGCATCAACTGCTCGAACGCCAGACCTATCGACTGGCCAGCTGGCGCACGGCCGCCGACGACATCAACTGGCGGCGCTTCTTCGACATCAACGAGCTGGGCGGCCTGCGCGTCGAGCGTGCGGTGGTGTTCGAGGCGACCCACGCCAAGCTGTTCGAGCTGATCGAACGCGGCCTGGTCGATGGCCTGCGCATCGACCATATCGACGGCCTGGCCGACCCACGTGGCTACTGCCGCAAGTTGCGCCGGCGCGTCGACAGCCTGCAGGCCCGGCGGCCGCTGGAGGCTGCGGTGGAGCACTTCCCGATCTACGTGGAGAAGATTCTCGGCGTCGATGAGCACCTGCATCAGGACTGGCTGACTGACGGCACCACCGGTTACGAGTTCATGAACCAGGTCTCGCTGCTGCAGCACGATCCGGCCGGCGAAGCGCCGCTTAGCGAACTGTGGAGTAGCGTCAGCGAACGCCCTGATTACGCGCAGGAGATCCGTCAGGCGCGCCATCTGGTGCTCAACGCGAGCCTTGCCGGCGACTGCGAATCGGTGGCCCAGGCCCTGCTGCAGGTGGCCCGCGACGACCTGATGACCCGCGACCTGACCCTCGGCGCAATCCGCCGCGCGCTGCAGGCGCTCGTCGAGCACTACCCGGTTTACCGCACCTATATCAATGCCCTCGGCCGCCCGGCCGAAGACGAACGGTTCTTCCAGCAGGCACTGCTCGGCGCACGGGCAAGCTTGAGCGAAGCCGACTGGCCGCTGCTCGATCAGCTCGAGCAATGGCTTGGCGGTGAGCCCTGGCGCCGGTTGCCACCCGGCCGGCCGCGCAAGCACCTGCGCCACGCCTGCGTGCGCTTCCAGCAACTGACCGCACCGAGCGCGGCCAAGGCCGTCGAAGACACCGCCTTCTATCGCTCAGCCCGGCTGCTGTCGCGCAACGACGTCGGCTTTGAGGCCGAACGCTTCAGTGCCCCGCCGCAGGCGTTTCATGACGAGGCGCAGCGGCGCCTGCGCGACTTCCCCGACAACCTCCTGGCCACCGCCACCCACGACCACAAGCGCGGCGAAGATTGCCGTGCCCGCTTGGCCGTGCTGAGTGAGCGCGGGCCCTGGTTTGCCAGCCGCGTCGAGCACTGGCGCGAGCTTGCCGCACCGCTGCGCGAGGCCCTCGACGACGGCCCGGCGCCGAGCCCCGGCGATGAACTGATGCTGTTGCAGACGCTGCTTGGCAGCTGGCCGTTGGCGCTAGAGCCGGACGATCAGGCGGCGCTGCGTCAGTACGCCGAACGCATCCGCCAGTGGCAGCAGAAGGCCCTGCGCGAAGCCAAGCTGCGCAGCGCCTGGAGCGCGCCCAACGAGGCCTATGAACAGCGTGCAGCGGCCTATGTCGATGGTCTGTTGCTGGATCCCGAGAACCAGCAGCTGCGCAAGTCCGTGGCCGATGCCGCGCACCAGCTGGCCTGCCCCGGTGCGCTCAACGGGCTGGTGCAATGCCTGCTGCGGATGACCTCGCCAGGCGTACCCGACCTGTACCAGGGCAACGAGTACTGGGACTTCAGCCTGGTCGATCCGGACAACCGGCGGCCGGTGGACTACGCTCTGAGGCGGACCAGCCTGGACGACAGCACGCCGCTGGCAACCTTGCTTGAACACTGGCGCGATGGGCGCATCAAGCAGGCCTTGATCGCCCAGGTGCTGGACTGCCGCCAGGCCTACCCGGACCTGTTCCGGCGTGGCGACTACCTGCCGCTGAACGTGCAGGGGCGGCATGCCGACAAGGTGCTGGCCTTTGCCCGCGCGGCCGAGGGCGAGCGCGCCATCGTGGTGGTGCCACGCCTGGCCAGCGCGTTGCTGGGAAGCGCTTCGATACCCTTGATCCCGGCACAGAACTGGGACGATACCCGGCTGATCGTGCCGTTTGCCTTGTCGTCTGCCAACTGGACTGGACTTTTTGCCGGGCGTGCGGTCAGCCCTTCTAGAGAGCTGCTGTTGAGCACCGTGCTGGCGGAGTCTCCGGTCAATCTGTTGATACAACAATCTTGAGCATCAGGAGCGTCATGATGAGTGTCGATGAAAAACGTATTCGCCAATTTGCCTATGACATCTGGGAGTCCGAAGGGAAACCTGAGGGGCAGGAAGATCGCCACTGGGCAATGGCCCGCAAGCTGGCCGAAGCCGAGGCTTTGGCGCCCAAGGTAGCGCCGCGCAAGAAGGCCGCGGCCAAGCCCAAGGCTGATGCCCCGGCCAAGCCTGCGGCGCAACCGAAAAAGGCTGCGGCGGCGGCTGATAAGCCGGCGCCGGCGAAGAAGCCTCGGGCGGTCAAGAAGCCTGCTGCTGGCTGAGCATTTTTGGTTGGCTGTTCTGGCCTCTTCGCGGGGCAAGCCCGCTCCTACAGGTTCTGTGTACGCCGCTGACCCTGTAGGAGCGGCTGTGCGGCGATCCGACTTGCCCCGCGAAGAGGCCGGACCAGCCACCCCGAATTACCCGCTCAACCCGCAAACACCCCTTCCCCTGGCCATCGAGGACTGCCATGAGCCCCCGCACCCCAAAGAAAACCCGCTCCGTCGCCCCCTCGCGCATTCGCGAAGGCATGCCCTTCCCCCTCGGCGCCACCTGGGACGGCCTGGGCGTCAACTTTGCCCTGTTCTCGGCCAACGCAACCAAGGTCGAGCTGTGCCTGTTCGACTCCACCGGCGAGCACGAACTCGAACGCATCGAGCTCCCCGAATACACCGACGAGATCTACCACGGCTACCTCCCCGACGCGCACCCAGGGCTGGTCTACGGCTACCGGGTGTACGGCCCCTATGA
Organism: Pseudomonas sp. BP8; assembly: GCF_017875955.1. Taxonomy (GTDB): domain Bacteria; phylum Pseudomonadota; class Gammaproteobacteria; order Pseudomonadales; family Pseudomonadaceae; genus Aquipseudomonas. The sequence goes on from NZ_JAGINK010000001.1 coordinate 4,528,401, forward strand.
GCCGGAAAACGGTCACCGCTTCAACCCCAACAAGCTGCTGATCGACCCCTACGCCAAGCAGTTGGTAGGCACCCTGCAATGGTCGGAGGCGTTGTTCGGCTACACCATCGGTCACCCCGATGGCGACCTGTCGTTCGATGAGCGCGACAGCGCGCCGTTCGTGCCCAAATGCAAGGTCATCGACCCGGCCTTCACCTGGGGCCGCGACCAGCGCGTGCAGACGCCCTGGGAGCGCACCATCCTCTATGAAGCGCACACCCGTGGCATCAGCATGCGCCATCCGGCGGTACCGGAAAAACTGCGTGGCACCTTCGCCGGCCTGGCCAATGACGAACTGCTCAAGCACATCAAAGACCTCGGCGTCTCTTCGATCGAACTGCTGCCGATCCACGCCTTCGTCAACGACCAGCACCTGCTGCAGAAGGGCCTGAACAATTATTGGGGCTACAACAGCATCGCGTTCTTTGCGCCGCATCCGCAGTACCTCGCCAGCGGCAAGATCGCCGAGTTCAAGGAGATGGTCGCGCACCTGCATGACGCAGGCCTTGAGGTGATTCTCGACGTGGTCTACAACCACACCGCCGAGGGCAACGAGCAAGGCCCGACGCTGTCCATGCGCGGCATCGACAACGCCTCGTACTACCGGCTGATGCCCGATGACAAACGCTACTACATCAACGATTCCGGCACCGGCAACACCCTCGACCTGAGCCATCCGTGCGTGCTCCAGCTGGTTACCGACTCGCTGCGCTACTGGGCCGGCGAGATGCGCGTGGACGGCTTCCGCTTCGACCTGGCGACCATTCTCGGGCGCTACCACGATGGCTTTGACGAGCGTCACAGCTTCCTCGTCGCCTGCCGCCAGGACCCTCTGCTGAGCCAGGTCAAGCTGATCGCCGAACCGTGGGACTGTGGCCCCGGTGGTTACCAGGTGGGCAACTTCGCCCCGGGCTGGGCCGAATGGAACGACCGTTTCCGCGACACCGTGCGCAGCTTCTGGAAAGGCGACGAAGGCCAGCTGGCCGACTTTGCCGCGCGCATGACCGCCTCGGGCGACATGTTCAACAACCGCGGTCGGCGCCCCTATGCGTCGGTCAACTTCATCACCGCCCACGACGGTTTCACCCTGCGCGACCTGGTCTCGTACAACGACAAGCACAACGAAGACAACGACGAGAACAATCAGGACGGCACCGACAACAACCTGTCGTGGAACTGCGGCGCCGAAGGCCCCACTGAAGACCCTGAGATCAATGCCCTGCGCATGCGCCAGATGCGCAACTTCTTCGCCACCCTGCTGCTTGCCCAGGGCACGCCGATGATTGTTGCCGGTGACGAGTTCAGCCGCACTCAGCACGGCAACAACAACGCCTACTGCCAGGACAGCGAGATCGGCTGGATCAACTGGGAGCTGGACGACGACGGCAAGGAACTGCTGGGCTTCGTCAAGCGCCTGAACCGCTTGCGCCTGAAGTACCCGGTGCTGCGCCGCTCGCGCTTTCTAGTCGGCGATTACAACGAGGCGATCGGGGTCAAGGACGTTACCTGGCTGGCGCCCGATGGCGCTGAAATGAATGTCGAGCAGTGGGAGGATCCGCACGGCCGCTGCCTGGGCATGCTCATCGATGGTCGCGCACAGGTCAGCGGTATCGCTCGGCCAGGCGCCGAGGCAACCGTGCTGCTGATCGTCAATGCCCACCACGACGTGGTGCCGTTCCACCTGCCAGCGGTGCCTGAAGGCGAATACTGGAGCTGCCTGGTCGACACCGACCGACCGCAATTGCGCAAACCGCAGCGGCTGGAATTCGACACGCAGTTCGAGGTGACCGGGCGCTCGTTCCTGTTGATGGTGTTGCAGCATGAAGAGGACTGAGCCTGGATAAGAGCCAGCCCTTCAAGATCTTTGCGTTACCTCCAGATTTTCTCATGGAGGCCAGCAATACCGGGGGCGCTGCGCGCCCCTTTCGCGACACAAGGCCGCTCCCACAGGTACTGCGCACGCCTCAACTGCGCAGTACCTGTGGGAGCGGCCTTGTGTCGCGAAAGGGCTGCAAAGCAGCCCCGGCTTACTCAAGCCAGACCAAATCTCAAAGAGTATGATCGGCCTAAGACTGGGGGCGGTCGCAGCACGTTGGCTGTGGATCGAAGCATGCTCTAGCAATGATTCGGCATAGCCAGTTGATGGCAAATAACGATCCTCGATATACCCCGCGCTTTCCTCCGTCAATTCAACCAGTTAGCGCCTAAGCCAAGGCTCTTGGCAACCACCCGCAGTTTCTTGACGCGGGCGCTCTGGTCTCCTTAGCTGAGATGACTACCAGCAGTAAAATTTTCGCGCAGGGCCTCTAGCTCGCGTCTTCGTGCGCGCTCGAAAAGGCTCTCCGTGCTGGTTTGGGTCGCCCTCTGTTTTTGTCGTACAGCTCGTGACATCAGGCCAGGTCCCTTGGCTGCACCTCAAAAAACAAAGGAGAACCGCCATGAAAAGAACTGCGCGCGCCTTGCGCCTCGATCATGTTCTCTACGCGGTTTCCACGTCGCTGCTCTTGGCAACCCCGGTGGAAACTTTTGCGTTCGAACTGCAGGAGGAAGAGCCGTTCGCCAACTTCCTGCGGCAGCCGGCGATGGCCCAGCTGACCCTCGAACCGGTCAGCGCCAGCGGCTTGGGCCTGAACACGCTGAGCGTGTTTTCCGAGCAGATGAGCAGACGCCACGGGCAGCCGGCACCGGAACTGATCGCCAGCCAGTGGGCGCAGTTTTTCCCGGGCATGCCACACACCGGCGCGCAGCCGCCCAACCAGCTCGAAGCGCCCAGCCAACAGCTGATGATCGGCCCAGACCTGTTTGTGCGCGAATCGGCAGCGGGCAATGTGCACCGGGCCGGGGTGTTCGTCGGCCACAACAACCTGCAGACCTCGTTCAACGGCATGCGGCCGTTGCTCGGCGACAAGCAGCGCAATGCAGTCAACCTCAGCGGTGAAAGCCTGGGCGTGTACTGGAGCATGAGCCATGAACAGGGCTGGCACCTGGATGCGGTGGCCATGGGCACGCGCATCGACGTCAGCGGGCGCAGCGAGAGCGGCCAGCGCCTGGACGACAGCGGCCATGCAATGACCTTCTCGCTGGAAGGCGGTTACCCGATTGGCTTGGGCGGTGGCTGGGTGATCGAGCCGCAGGCGCAGTTGATCAACCAGCAGTTCTTCCCGGGCAGCCAGGTGCAGGAAACCACCCTGCAGGCGTTCGACAGCCAGCCGAGCTGGAGCGGACGGGTCGGTGCCAAGTTGAGCGGGCGCTATGAGGTGCGGGGGATGCCGGTCGAACCCTACGTGCGGACCAACGTCTGGTACGACTTCAAGAACTCCGAGGGCGTACAGCTGGACCAGGTCGACAAGATTTCCAGCTCGCGCCAGTCAACCACGGTGGAATTGGGTTTGGGGCTGGTGGCACGGGTGACGCCGAGCATGGCGCTGTTTATCAGTGCTGACTACAGCAGTGATATGGATGGCAATGACCTCAATGGGCTGATTGGCAGCTTGGGTGTGAAGATGCGCTGGTAGCTTGTTGGGTGAGTCAAGAAGCTGGGGCCGCTTTGCGGCCCCACATCAGGCCAATCTCGATCAGGCCGGTTTCATCACCAACACGCCCAGCGGCGGCAGGTTCAGGGCCAACGACAACGGCTGCCCATGGCTAGGAATAGCCTCACTGGTTACCGCGCCGAGGTTACCCACATTCGACCCGGCATACAGCTCGGCATCACTGTTGAGCAATTCCTGCCAACGCTCTCCAAACGGCACCCCAATCCGGTACCCCTGGCGCGGCACCGGGGTGAAGTTGGCCACCACCAGCAACGGCTCTCCAGCGCTGCTCCAGCGCAACCAGGCAAACACGCTGTTGTGCGCGTCATCGCCAATCAGCCACTGGAAGCCCTGCGGCAGGCAATCCTGCTCATGCAGTGCCGGCAGCTCGCGGTACAGCCGGTTGAGATCACTGACCAGGGTTTTCACCCCCTGGTGCTCGGAATACTGCAACAGGTACCAGTCCAGCTGATGGTCATGGTTCCACTCGCGCCACTGGCCGAACTCGCAGCCCATGAACAGCAGCTTCTTGCCCGGGTGAGTCCACATGAACGTCAGGTACGCACGCAGGTTGGCAAACTTCTGCCAGCGATCACCGGGCATCTTGTCGATCAGCGAGTGTTTGCCGTGCACCACCTCATCATGCGAGATCGGCAGGATGAAGTGCTCGGAGTAGGCATAGATCAGGCCGAAGCTCATCTCGTTATGGTGGTGAGTACGGTGAATCGGGTCGCTCTGGATGTAATGCAAGGTGTCGTGCATCCAACCCATGTTCCACTTGTAGTCAAAGCCCAGGCCGCCCTGCTGGGTCGGCTGGCTGACCCCGGGCCAGGCGGTCGACTCTTCGGCGATGACCAGCGCACCGGGCGCCTCATGGGCGACGACACCATTGAGGTGACGGAGGAAGTCGATCGCTTCGAGGTTCTCGCGCCCGCCATGGCGGTTGGGCACCCACTCGCCCGCCTTGCGTGAATAGTCACGGTAGAGCATCGACGCCACCGCATCGACGCGCAGCCCATCGATGTGGAAGTGCTTGAGCCAGTGCAGCGCCGAGGCCAGCATGAAGCCGCGCACCTCGTTGCGGCCGAGGTTGTAGATCAGCGTGTTCCAGTCCTGGTGGAAACCTTCCAGGGGGTTTTCGTACTCGTACAGGGCGGTACCGTCGAAACGCGCCAGGCCATGCTCATCGGTAGGGAAATGCGCCGGCACCCAGTCGAGGATCACGCCAATGCCACCCTGGTGGCAGGCATCGATGAAGGCGGCGAAGTCTTCTGCCGTGCCGTAGCGAGAAGTCGGCGCAAACAGCGACAACGGTTGGTAGCCCCACGAGCCGCCGAACGGGTGCTCCATGATCGGCAGCATTTCAATGTGGGTGAAGCCCAGCTCCTGCACATACGGCACCAGGCGCTCGGCCAGCTCGCGCCAATTGTAGAAGCGCGCGACTTCACCGCCATCATCCAGCTCGCAGCGCCAGGAGCCGATGTGCAACTCGTAGATCGACAGCGGCGCGTTGTAGGCGTGACGCTGGGCCCGTTGCTCCATCCACTGCTGATCGCGCCACTGGTGCTCGAGTGGGCCGGCCACCTTCGACGCGGTGCTGGGCGGCAACTCGGTGGCGCGGGCGAGTGGGTCGGCCTTGAGCGGCAACACGCCGTCACGGCCGAGCACTTCGAACTTGTACGCTTCACCGACTCCCAGGCGCGGGACGAACAGCTCCCAGACCCCGGCGTTATGGCGCAGGCGCATCGGGTGGCGGCGGCCGTCCCAATTGTTGAAGCCGCCCACCACCGAGACCCGCCGGGCATTCGGCGCCCACACCGAAAACAGCACGCCGTCGATGCCGTCAACCTGAGTCGGCTGCGCACCAAAACGCCCGGCCAGGTCGCGGTGGTTGCCTTCGGCGAACAGGTACATGTCCATGTCACCGAGCTGCGGGCCAAAGCTGTAGGGGTCTTCGGTGACCTGTTCGCCCCCCGCCCAACTGATCTGCAGCTGATAGGCCTGCTCGCGCTCCAGCCGCGCAGTGAACAAGCCTGGCAGGCTGCCCTGTTGCATTTCGACGAGCACGCTGCCGTCATGCCGTGCCAGCAGCCTGGCATTCAGCGCGCCGGGCAGAAACGCCCGGACGAACAGCCCGCCCGCACCATCCGGGTGCGGGCCGAGCACGGCAAATGGATCGGCGTGCTCGGCGCGGGCCAGGGCGTCGATGTCCTGTTGCCGAAGTCCGCCGTTATCACGCGTGGTTGCGTTCATTTATGACTCTCCCCAGGTACTGATCAGTCCATGCAAACCATGCAAAGGCACGGCCAGCCACGTCGGCCGGTTCTCGGCTTCGTAGGTAATCTCGTAGGCGGCTTTTTCCAGGCAGAACAGTTCCAATGCAGCGCGCTCGCCCTCGGCCTGTTGCCAGGCATGGGGCATGGCGGCGGTGGCCAGGCCATAGGCTTCGACGAAGGCGTGGCGCGACTGGTGCAGGTACTGCCGGGCAACCCGCTGGCGAGCCTGGCGCGCCGCGTCGGAGAGGTCTACCGCCGAGGCGCTGCGCAGGATCATCGCAGCAGCATAGTCGAAGGATCGCAACACGCCGCTGACATCCTTGTACGGGCTGTGCTTGGCCCGCCGTTCATCCAGCGGCCGCGCTGGCTCGCCTTCGAAATCGATCAGGTAGGCATCGCCCTGGACCACCAGCACCTGGCCCAGGTGCAAGTCGCCATGCACCCGCATCAACAGGCCACCCTGGGCTTGCCGGGCGAGGTTGTCGATGTGTTTGGCGAGGCCGTCACGTTGTTGCTGGAGGTCGTCGATAACGGCCTGGCTGTCGCTGTCGAGGCTGTCGCGGTGCTGGCCGAGCAGGTCGAGAGCACGGTGCAGGTCGGCGCTGATCTGCTGGCTCCAGCGCTGGCTGTCCTCGGCGTTACTGGTGCGCGGGGTGAACGACTCGTCGGCACTCGGCGCAGCCAGCAGCACGTGCATTTCACCCAGGCGCTGGCCGAGCAACGCGGCAAAACCATTGAGCTCGGCCAGCGCATCGGTATGCGCTTCAAGGTCCTGGCCGTTGGGCTCCATTTCGTCGCGGATCGCCCGCTCCAGGGTGTTCTGGGTCCAGGCCCAGGCATCGCCCTGGTTGCTCAGGTAGCCCTGGGCGATCATCAGCAGGTGTGACTGTTCCTGGCTGTCGACGCGGCTGACCCAGGCCAGCAACGGCGAGATGTTGGCGAAGCCGGCGGCAGTCAGGAACGCGCTCATTTCCAGCTCCGGATGGACACCCGGGTTGACCCGCCGAATCAGTTTGAGCACTACCCGATCAGCGATCACCACCGAGCTGTTGGACTGCTCGGCGCCCAGGTAGCGCACCTCGCTGTCTTCGTTGAGCTCGAGCGGCGCGAGCAATTCGGTGCTTTCAAAGCGCAGCTCACCGGCGCTGCTGGGCAAGCGCGTGCCAGCCTGGCAGTTGCTCAGCACCGCGCGAATGAACGGCTCAAGCACAAAGGCATCGGTGATCAGCCCGACCTGACGGCCGCGGCGCACCCGCGACAGGGCCAACTGCTGCGGCAGCGCGCTGTTGATCTGCTCTTCGGGGAGGAAGCCGAACGGCAACTGGTAATACGTGGCGACACCATCACTGATGACTTCCAGCTCGCTGAGCAACACCGGCGTGGTCGCCGTGGCCAAGCGCACGCCGTAGTGCAGGCGCACCTGATCGAGTGGCCCTTCCTTGCCGGCGAACCAGCGTCGCTTGGGCAGGTATTGCGGCAGGATCGCCTCCTGCAGGGTGTCGACCGCCGGTGCCTCGAGCAGCTCTTCCATGCGTTTGCGCAGCACCAGCGTGGTCAGCTCCGGCAGGCTCTCGCTGGGCTCGATGTGCCAACTGGGCATGCGGTCGCGCGCGGCCAGCACGAACCAGTAGAAGCCGTACGGAGCCAAGGTCAGCAGGAACGGCAACTGGCCGATGGGCGGGAATGCACTGCCGCCGAGCATCTCTACCGGCACCTTGTCGGCATACTGCGACAGCTCGAGCTCGGCAGCCTGGGCCGCACGCGACACGTTGGCCACGCAGAGGATGATCTCGGTATTGCCCTGGGCATCGGTGTACTCGCGGATATAGGCGAGGATGCGCCGGTTGCTCGGCGTGAGCATTTTCAAGGTGCCGCGACCAAACGCTTTTTGCTGGTTGCGCACCGCCAACAAGCGGCGGTTCCAGTTGAGCAGCGAGTGCGGGTCGTGCGACTGCGCCTCGACGTTGACCGTCTGGTAGCCGTACAGCGGGTCCATGATCGGCGGCAGCACCAGGCGCTGCGGGTCGGCCCGGGAGAAACCACCGTTGCGGTCCGGCGACCACTGCATCGGCGTGCGCACGCCATCACGGTCGCCCAGGTAGATGTTGTCGCCCATGCCCAGCTCATCGCCGTAGTACAGGGTTGGCGTGCCCGGCATCGACAGCAGCAGGCTGGTCAGCAGCTCGATACGGCGGCGGTCGCGCTGCAACAGGGGGGCGAGGCGTCGACGGATGCCGAGGTTGATCCGCGCGCGGCGGTCCTCGGCGTAGTAGTTCCAGAGGTAGTCGCGCTCGCGGTCGGTGACCATCTCCAGGGTCAGTTCATCGTGGTTGCGCAAGAAGATCGCCCATTGGCAGTTGGCCGGGATCTCCGGGGTCTGGCGCAGGATATCGGTGATCGGGAAGCGGTCTTCCATGGCCAGGGCCATGTACATGCGCGGCATCAGGGGGAAGTGGAAGGCCATGTGGCATTCGTCGCCCTCGCCTTCGCCGAAATACGGCCGGGTGTCTTCGGGCCATTGGTTGGCTTCGGCCAGGAGCATGCGGTCGGGGTAGTTGGCGTCGATCTCGGCGCGGATCGCCTTGAGCACCACGTGGGTCTCGGGCAGGTTTTCGTTGTTGGTGCCGTCGCGCTCGATCAGGTACGGGATCGCGTCCAGGCGCAGGCCGTCGACACCGATGTCGAGCCAGTAGCGCATGACGTCGATGACCGCCTTGAGCACCTGCGGGTTGTCGAAGTTGAGGTCGGGCTGGTGCGAATAGAAGCGGTGCCAGAAGTACTGGCCGGCGACCGGGTCCCAGGTCCAGTTGGACTTCTCGGTGTCGAGGAAGATGATCCGCGTACCGTCGTATTTCTGATCGTCATCCGACCAGACGTAGAAGTCCCGCGCCTTGCTGCCGCGCTTGGCATGGCGGGCACGCTGGAACCACGGGTGCTGGTCGGAAGTGTGGTTGATGACCAGTTCGGTGATTACCCGCAGGCCGCGTTTGTGTGCCTCGGCGATGAAGCGCTTGGCGTCGGCCATGCTGCCGTAGTCGCTGTGCACGGCTTTGTATTCGGCGATGTCGTAGCCGTCATCACGGCGTGGCGAGGGGTAGAACGGCAACAGCCAGAGGGTGTTGACGCCGAGCTCGGCAATGTAGTCGAGCTTGCTGATCAGGCCGGCGAAATCACCGATGCCGTCATTGTTGGAATCGAAGAAGGACTTGATGTGCAACTGATAGATCACCGCGTCCTTGTACCACAGCGGGTCATCGATGAAAGCTGCCGGGCGGGAACGCTTGGCCATATGCGACTCCTTTCAAGTTTTCTGGGTTGGCGCAACGAGGTTTAGTGGGCTTTTTCGATGCGCCAGATGCCAAACGGCTGGTAAGCGGGGTCGATGCGCATCCACTGGGTCTTGCCGTGCCAGGTCCAGCGATGGCCGTTCATCAGGTCTTCGCCGAGGGTATCGGCATCGTCATCCAGGCCCAGCTCCCACAGCGGCAGTTCAAAGCTCGCTTCCTGCACGTTGTGCGGATCGAGGCTGATGGCGACCAGGATGTAGTTGTCGCGCTCACGCGTGCGCTTGGCGAAATACAGGATGTTGTCGTTCCAGCAGTTGAAGAACGCTACGCCCAGGTGGGTCTGCAGGGCGCGGTTCTGCCGGCGGATGCGGTTGAGCTGGGCGATCTCGGCAACGATGTTGCCGGGGGCCGTGAAATCGCGCGGGCGAATCTCGTACTTTTCCGAGTCGAGATACTCCTCCTTGCCCGGAATCGCCGCCCCTTCGCACAGTTCAAAGCCTGAATACATGCCCCACAGGCCCGAGCCCATGGTCGCCAGCGCGGCGCGGATGAGAAAACCGGCGCGCCCGGAGCGCTGCAGGAAAAACGGGTTGATGTCTGGGGTGTTGACGAAGAAGTTGGGCCGGTAGCACTGGCTCCACGGCGGCTGGTTGAGTTCTTCGAAGTACTCGCGCAGCTCCTGCTTGGTGTTGCGCCAGGTGAAGTAGGTGTAGCTCTGGGCATAGCCGACCTTGCCCAGCCGGGCCATCATCGCCGGCTTGGTGAAGGCCTCGGCAAGAAAGATCACTTCCGGGTGCTGGCTGCGCACATTGGCGATCAGCCATTGCCAGAACGGCAGCGGCTTGGTGTGCGGGTTGTCGACGCGGAAGGTGTTCACGCCCTCTTCGACCCAGCCCACCACCACGTCACGCAGCGCCAGCCACAGCGAGGGCACGGCGTCGGCGGCATAGAAATCGACGTTGACGATGTCCTGGTATTTTTTCGGCGGATTCTCGGCATAGCGGATACTGCCGTCGGGGCGCCAGCTGAACCAGCCGGGGTGTTCGACCAGCCAGGGATGGTCTTGCGAGCACTGGATGGCGAAGTCGAGGGCGATCTCCAGGCCGTGCTCGGCCGCTGCGGCTACCAGTCGACGGAAATCCTCGCGGCTGCCCAGTTGCGGATGGATCGCGTCGTGGCCGCCTTCATGGCTGCCGATGGCGTAGGGGCTGCCCGGGTCATCGGGGCCGGCCTGCAAGGCGTTGTTGCGGCCTTTGCGGTGCTGCTTGCCGATCGGGTGGATGGGCGGGAAGTACAGCACATCAAAGCCCATGTCGCGGATCATCGGCAGACGCTGGTGGACGTCATTGAAGGTGCCGTGGCGCGCGGGGTCGTCAGTGATCGAGCGCGGGAACAACTCATACCAGCTGGCAAACTGCGCGGCCGGGCGGTCGACATCAAGGGGAAATTCGTTGCTGCGGGTGAGGTAGCTGCGGTGCTCGGCCTCGGTCATCAGGCGCGCGGTGTCGGCCTCGAGCAGCAAGGCTACCTGGTCATCCTGGGCAAGCTCGGGCAGCCGCGCCTGAAGGGCCAGGATCTGTTCACGCAGCGGGCCTGTGCTGCGTTCTGCGCCTTTGCCCAGCAGCAGGCGCCCCTCCTCCAACTCGAGCTTGACCTCGACGCCGGCGCTGAACTTCTTCTCCAGGTCGTAGCAGTAGGTGGCGAACGGGTCGATCCAGGCTTCGATGCTGAACAGGTGCAGGCCCAGCTCGACGGGGGTGAACTCAGCCCGCCACAAGTCATTGCCCTCGGCCACCATGGGCAGCGCATGCCAGTGCGGGCTGCGGGCCTGACGCCAATGCAGGACCACCATCAACTGGTCGTGGCCGTCGCTGTAGACCTTGCTGGTGACCTGCACCGGCTGGCCGCTGACGGCCTTGGCGGCGAAGGTGCCGCCGTCGAGCACCGGCATGGTGTCTTCGATCACCAGGCGCGGCGCCAACAGCGCCTGGGACAGGCTGACGACCTGGTCCGGGTGGTCATTGGCCATGGGTACGCTTTCGAAGGGCTCGTTACGAGACATCGGACCTGCTCCCTGTTGGCTTGTGGCGGTAAGGGTTCAGAGCCGTGAGCGACGCGAGGGGTTCAAATAAATTGAGCGAATGGCGCGGACCCTGATCAAAGCCACTACCACCCTCTCAACACCCCAGCGAGGTCAGGCCATGAACATTCCCATTCCACCGGAGACACCCGATCCGAACATCGATGACCCGAGCCTGCCGCCACCCGTGCCGGAAGAAGACCCGGACGAGTTGCCGATCAAGCCGACCATGCCGCCGACCGTGGGCGACCCGCCTAGTCAGGAGCCGCCGGTGAAGGCCTAAGGATAGACAAGGAATCGCCGGCCTTTTGGAATTGCACATGGCTGGAGAATGTTGGGGCTGCTTTGCAGCCCCGGCTTACTCAAGCCAGACGAATATCTCAAAGACCTTGAAAGGCATGGCCGTAAGGGCGAAAGCATCCATCAGCCCCCACCCCAAATGACACCAGTCAACACCCTCCCCTCCCACCAAGCTCTTCGCTACTGATCTCCCGCATGCGGAACTTCTGCACCTTGCCCGTCACCGTCATAGGGTATTCGTCAACGAAGCGGATATGCCGCGGCACCTTGAAGTGTGCGATGCGTGCCTTGCACCAACCCTGCAGTTCCTCGACCGTGGCGCTGTGCCCGGGGTGCAGTTTGATCCAGGCCACAATCTCTTCGCCGTACCTGCTGCACGGAATGCCGATCACCTGCGCATCGGCCACCGCCGGATGGGTATAGAAAAACTCCTCCAGCTCACGCGGATAGATATTCTCACCACCGCGAATGATCATGTCCTTGTTCCGCCCGACAATCCGCACATAGCCCTGCTCGTCCATCACCGCCAGGTCGCCGCTGTGCATCCAGCGCGCCGGGTCGATGGCCTCGAGCGTCGCCTGCGGGTTGTCCCAGTAACCCAGCATCACGCTGTAACCACGCGTGCACAACTCGCCGATCTCACCCCGCGGGACGATGCAGCCCTGCGCGTCCACCAGCTTGGTTTCCAGCTGCGGCTGGGTGCGACCGACCGTGGTCACGCGCAGTTCCAGCGCATCATCAGGCCCGGTCTGCAGCGACACCGGGCTGGTCTCGGTCATGCCGTAGGCAATCTGCACCTGGGCCATGTGCAACTGGGCGATAACCCGGCGCATGACTTCGATCGGGCAGGTCGCGCCGGCCATGATGCCGCTGCGCAGGCTCGACAGGTCGAGGCCGTTGCGTGCGGGGTGGTCGAGCATGGCGATGAACATGGTCGGCACGCCATACAGCAGGCTCGCGCGCTCCTCGGCCACCGCACGCAGGGTCAGCTCGGGGTCGAAGGCGTCGTTGGGGTAGACCATCGTGCTGCCATGGGTGATGCAGCCGAGGTTGGCCATGACCATGCCGAAGCAGTGGTACAGCGGCACCGGGATCACCATGCGGTCGCGCTCGGTCAGGCCGAGGCTCTCGCCGACCATCCAGCCGTTGTTGAGGATGTTGTAGTGGCTGAGCGTGGCGCCCTTGGGCGCACCGGTGGTGCCGGAGGTGTACTGGATGTTCACCGGCTGGTCGAACTGCAGGCTGCGCTGACGCGCAAGGTAAGCCGCCGGGTCGGTCTGCCCGGCCCGCTCGGCCAGTTGCTGCCACGCCAGGAAGCCGACAGGCGGCTGCTCGGCCAAGCTGATTACGCCGCGCAGCTCGGGCAAGGTGGCGCTGGCCCAACTGCCGGGCGCCTGCTCGGCCAAGGCGGGCACCAGCTCGATCAGCATGGCGTGGTAGTCGGAGGTCTTGAACGCATCGGCACAGACCAGCCAGCGGCAGCCCGACTGGCGCAGCACGTAGTCGAGCTCGGCGACCCGGTAGGCCGGGTTGAGGTTGACGAGGATGCTGCCCACCTTGGCGCTGGCCAACTGCAGGATGCACCACTGGGCGCAATTGGGCGCCCAGATACCGACCCGGTCACCCGTGTCGATACCCAAGGCCATCAGGGCGCGGGCATGCCGGTCGACCTCGTCGGCCAGTTGTTGCCAGGTGTAGCGCAAGCCCTGGTGACGCACGACCAATGCCTCGCCGGCGGCGCAGCGGGCCACCGTGGCATCAAAGGCCTGGCCGATGGTCTGCTCGAGCAAAGGCTTGTCCTGGGGGCCTCGGGTGTAACTGGGTTGGCTCATGAGTATCCCTTCTTGTGATTGTTCTGGGCATGACTGCAATACGCGACGGATACTCTGGCGCAGATTAACGTTAACGTAAAGGTGATGCATGGATTGACAGTGCCCAGAGGCAGGTTTACGTTAACGTAAAGGTGATGAGCGCATCGGCTCACGGCACACCACTACCCCTGTAGGAGCGGGCTTGCCCCGCGAAGGCGTAGGCACGGCTGACGGAAATGTCTGACCTGACGCCTTCGCGGGGCAAGCCCGCTCTTACAGGGAAGGCGGTGTTGCCATGAGCTACGGTGTAGTCCAATTTCAAGAACAACAAGGTGCCCCCGCATGCATTACCCCTCCCTGAACTTCGCTTTGGGCGAAACCATCGACATGCTCCGCGACCAGGTGCGCACCTTCGTCGCTGCCGAACTGGCCCCGCGCGCCGCGCAGATCGACCAGGACAACCTGTTCCCCGCCGACATGTGGCGCAAGTTCGGTGACATGGGCCTGCTCGGCGTTACCGTCGCCGAAGCATACGGCGGCGCTGGCCTCGGTTACTTGGCGCATGTGGTGGCGATGGAAGAAATCAGCCGTGGCTCGGCCTCGGTCGCGCTCTCCTACGGCGCGCACTCCAACCTGTGCGTGAACCAGATCAACCGCAATGGCAGCCATGAACAGAAGCTCAAGTACCTGCCCAAGCTGATCAGCGGCGAGCACATCGGCGCACTCGCCATGAGCGAGCCCAACGCCGGTTCCGACGTGGTGTCGATGAAACTGCGCGCGGAAAAACGCGGCGACCGCTACGTGCTCAACGGCAGCAAGACCTGGATCACCAACGGCCCCGACGCCAACACCTACGTGATCTACGCCAAGACCGACCTGGACAAGGGCGCGCATGGCATCACGGCGTTCATCGTCGAGCGTGACTGGAAGGGCTTCAGCCGCAGCAACAAGTTCGACAAGCTGGGCATGCGCGGCTCGAACACCTGCGAGCTGTTTTTCGATGACGTCGAAGTGCCCGAAGAGAACATTCTCGGCCAGCTCAATGGCGGCGTGCGGGTCCTGATGAGCGGGCTGGACTACGAGCGGGTGGTGCTCGCCGGTGGCCCGACCGGGATCATGCAAGCGTGCATGGACCTGGTGGTGCCCTACATTCACGACCGTAAGCAGTTCGGCCAGAGCATCGGCGAGTTCCAGCTGATCCAGGGCAAGATCGCCGACATGTACACCCAGCTCAATGCCAGCCGCGCCTATCTGTATGCCGTGGCGCAGGCCTGCGACCGTGGCGAGACCACGCGCAAGGACGCCGCCGGGGTAATTCTCTACAGCGCCGAGCGCGCCACCCAGATGGCCCTCGAGGCGATCCAGATTCTCGGCGGCAACGGCTACATCAACGAGTTCCCGGCGGGCCGCCTGTTGCGCGACGCCAAGCTCTACGAGATCGGCGCCGGTACCAGCGAAATTCGCCGGATGCTGATCGGCCGCGAACTGTTCAACGAAACCCGCTGAGCACAAGGAACGGGCGCCAATGGCTATCCTGCATACCCAGATCAACCCACGCTCGGCCGAGTTCGCCGCCAATGACGCGGCCATGCTCGAACAAGTCCAGGCCCTGCGCAGCCTGCTCGCCCAGGTCAGCCAGGGCGGCGGCGCGAAGGCTCAGGAGCGGCACACCTCGCGCGGCAAGCTGCTGCCGCGCGAGCGCATCGACCGCCTGCTCGACCCAGGCTCGGCGTTTCTTGAAATCGGCCAGCTGGCCGCCCATGAGGTGTATGGCGAAGACGTGCCCGCCGCAGGCGTGATCGCCGGTATCGGCCGGGTCGAGGGCGTCGAGTGCATGATCGTGGCCAACGATGCCACGGTCAAAGGCGGCTCCTACTACCCGCTGACAGTGAAAAAACACCTGCGTGCACAGACCATCGCCCTGCAGAACCGGCTGCCGTGCATCTACCTGGTGGACTCCGGCGGCGCCAACCTGCCGCGCCAGGATGAAGTGTTCCCCGACCGCGAGCACTTCGGCCGGATCTTCTTCAACCAGGCCAACATGAGCGCCTTGGGTATCCCGCAGATCGCCGTGGTGATGGGCTCGTGCACCGCCGGCGGCGCCTACGTGCCGGCCATGGCCGACGAAGCGATCATGGTCCGTCAGCAGGCGACCATCTTTCTTGCCGGGCCGCCGCTGGTGAAGGCCGCCACCGGTGAAGTGGTCAGCGCCGAGGAGCTCGGCGGTGCCGACGTGCATTGCCGCACCAGCGGCGTCGCCGACCACTATGCCGACAACGACGAGCATGCCCTGGCCCTGGCCCGGCGCAGCGTGGCCAACCTCAACTGGCGCAAGCTCGGCACCCTGCAACGCCAGCCCGCGGCGATGCCGCTGTACCCCGTCGAGGAGCTGTACGGCGTGGTACCGGCCGACGCCAAGCAGCCGTTCGACGTGCGCGAGGTGATCGCGCGCCTGGTCGATGGCTCGCAGTTCGATGAGTTCAAGGCGCTGTTCGGCACCACCCTGGTGTGCGGCTTCGCCCACCTGCACGGTTACCCGGTGGCGATCCTGGGCAACAACGGCATCCTCTTCGCCGAGGCTGCGCAAAAAGGCGCGCACTTTATCGAACTGGCCTGCCAGCGCGGCATTCCGTTGCTGTTCCTGCAGAACATCACCGGCTTCATGGTCGGCAAAAAGTACGAAGAAGGCGGTATCGCCAAGCACGGCGCCAAGCTGGTCACCGCGGTCGCCTGTGCCCAGGTGCCAAAGTTCACCGTGATCATCGGCGGCAGCTTCGGCGCTGGCAACTACGGCATGTGCGGCCGCGCCTACGACCCGCGCTTCTTGTGGATGTGGCCCAACGCGCGGATTGGCGTGATGGGCGCCGAACAGGCGGCCGGGGTGCTGGCGCAGGTCAAGCGTGAGCAGAGCGAGCGCAGCGGCCAGGTGTTCAGCAGCGATGACGAAGCCCGGCTCAAGCAGCCGATCCTTGATCAGTACGAGCGCCAGGGTCACCCCTACTACTCCAGCGCCAGGCTGTGGGACGACGGCGTCATCGACCCGGCACAAACCCGCGACGTGCTCGGCCTGGCGTTGTCTGCCGCGTTGAACGCCCCGATCGAACAGAGCCGCTTCGGCATCTTCCGGATGTGACCCCATGAACGATTTCAGCACCCTTGAACTGATCAGGGACCCTCGCGGTTTCGCCACCTTGTGGCTGAACCGCGCAGACAAGAACAACGCCTTCAACGCCGCAATGATTCGCGAGCTGATCGTCGCCATCGACCAGCTCGCGGCCGACCCCAGCCTGCGTTTTGTCCTGCTGCGCGGCCGCGGCCGGCACTTCAGCGCCGGCGCCGACCTGGCCTGGATGCAGCAGTCGGCGCAGCTGGACTTCAACACCAACCTGGACGACGCCCACGAGCTGGGCGAGCTGATGTACAACCTGCACGGTCTGAAGGTGCCGACCCTGGCGGTGGTGCAAGGCGCAGCCTTTGGTGGCGCCCTGGGCCTGATCAGTTGCTGCGACATGGCCATTGGCAGCGAAGACGCTCAGCTGTGCCTGTCGGAAGTGCGTATCGGTCTGGCCCCGGCGGTGATCAGCCCATTCGTGGTCAAAGCCATCGGCGAGCGCGCCGCCCGCCGCTATGCGCTGACCGCCGAGCGCTTCAGCGGCCTGCGCGCGCGGGAGTTGGGCCTGCTCGCCGAGGCCTACCCGGCCGCCGAGCTCGAGCAACAAGTCGAGGCCTGGATCGACAACCTGTTGCTCAACAGCCCGCAAGCCCTGCGCGCCAGCAAGGAGCTGCTGCGCGAAGTCGGCCATGGCGAGCTGACCGCCGCCGTGCGCCGTTACTGCGAAAACAGCATCGCCCGCATCCGCGTCAGCCCGGAAGGCCAGGAAGGCTTGCGTGCCTTTCTCGAGAAGCGCCGCCCCGCCTGGCAAGACTTTGATAAGGAACCGCGCCCATGAGCACTCCCCCGCTGACCACCTTGCTGGTCGCCAACCGCGGTGAAATCGCCTGCCGGGTCATGCGTACGGCCAAGGCCATGGGACTGACCACGGTCGCCGTGCACAGCGCCATCGACCGCGACGCCCGCCATGCACGCGAGGCCGATGTGCGCGTCGACCTGGGCGGCAGCAAGGCGGCCGAGAGCTATCTGGACATCGCCAAGCTGCTGGCAGCGGCCACGGCCAGCGGCGCCCAGGCCATCCATCCCGGCTATGGCTTTTTATCGGAGAACGCCGGGTTTGCCCGTGCCATTGAAGCTGCCGGGCTGATCTTCCTCGGCCCGCCAGCCAGCGCCATCGACGCCATGGGCAGCAAGTCAGCGGCCAAGGCCCTGATGGAAACCGCCGGCGTGCCGCTGGTGCCCGGCTACCACGGCGCCGCCCAGGACCTGGAGACCTTCCGCGCCGCCGCCGAGCGCATCGGTTACCCGGTATTGCTCAAGGCCAGTGCCGGTGGCGGCGGCAAGGGCATGAAAGTGGTCGAGGACGAGAGCCAACTGGCCGACGCCCTCGCCTCGGCGCAACGTGAAGCGCAGTCGTCGTTTGGCGATGCGCGAATGCTGGTGGAAAAGTACGTACTCAAGCCGCGCCATGTGGAAATCCAGGTGTTTGCCGACCAGCATGGCAACTGCCTGTACCTCAATGAACGCGATTGCTCGATCCAGCGCCGCCACCAGAAGGTGGTCGAGGAAGCGCCGGCGCCAGGGCTCTCGCCGCAGCTGCGCCAGGCCATGGGTGAGGCAGCAGTGCGCGCGGCCCAGGCCATCGGCTATGTCGGTGCCGGCACGGTGGAGTTTTTGCTGGATGCGTGCGGCGAGTTCTTCTTCATGGAGATGAATACCCGCCTGCAAGTAGAACACCCGGTCACCGAAGCGATCACCGGCCTCGACCTGGTCGCCTGGCAGATTCGCGTGGCGCGCGGCGAGCCGCTGCCGATCAACCAGGCGCAGGTGCCGTTGCTGGGCCATGCCATTGAAGTGCGGCTGTACGCCGAAGATCCGGCCAATGAGTTCTTGCCGGCCACCGGCCGCCTGGAGCTGTACCGCGAGTCGACGCCTGGCGAAGGCCGGCGGATCGACAGCGGGGTCAGCGAGGGCGACAGCGTGTCGCCGTTCTACGACCCGATGCTGGGCAAGCTGATCGCCTGGGGCGAGGATCGCGAGCAGGCCCGGTTGCGCTTGCTGGCGATGCTCGATGAGTTTGCCATTGGCGGCGTGAAGAGCAACATCGCCTTCCTCCGGCGGATCCTGGCGCACCCGGCGTTTGCTGCGGCCGAGCTCGATACCGGGTTTATTCCGCGGCATCAGGCGCAGTTGCTGCCCGTGCCTGGCGAGTTGCCGGCCGACTTCTGGCAGGCCGCCGCCGAGGCCTGGTTGCAGAGCCAGCCGGCGCGGGTACGTGAGGATGATCCGGGCTCGCCGTGGGCGGCGCGTGAAGGCTTGCGGCTGGGGCTGCCGGCGCGGAGCAGCCTGCACCTGCACAGTGGCGGACACGATCAGGCGGTGGCGCTTGAGCGCAGTGCGCCGTCACCGCTGCGGCTTGAGGGTGAACAACTGTGTGTCGACCTTGATGGCATGCGCCGTCGGCACCTGGCGGTGCGCCGGGGCGAAACGCTGTACCTGCGTTGGGGCGGCGACACTCATGCGGTGAGCGCATTCGACGCCATTGGCCAGGCACAGGCCAGTCATGGCCATCAGGGCGGGCTGAGTGCACCCATGAACGGCAGTATCGTGCGGGTGCTGGTGGCCCCTGGGCAGGTGGTCGAGGCCGGGACTGCGCTGGTGGTGCTCGAAGCGATGAAGATGGAGCACAGCATTCGCGCACCCGAGGCCGGGACAGTACAGGCGGTGTTCTGTCAGGAGGGGGACATGGTCAGTGAAGGGACGGTGCTGGTTGAGGTCGAATAGCGCCTGACTTGAGCGCGCTGGGACTGCGCAGCAGCCCCAGCAATCTCAAGCCTAGAAAACCCCGTGCACCCGCACCACCACGCCAAGAAACTCACACCCGGCCTCACACAGCACGGTCGGATAACGCGTATTCAATGGCCTGAGCATCCGCTCCCCGCCCTCCTCGATCAGCTGGCGCAGCACCGCTGATTTACCCGGCTGACGCGCAATCACCAACCTCCCAGGCTCAACCTCAAGGCCCGTGTCGACCAGCACCAGCATCCCCTCGGGTACGCTCTTGCCGCTCGGCGCATTCATCGAGTCGTTTTCCACCGGCAACCAGAAGGCGTTGCCCGCCGGCAAGTAGTCGGTCTGCTCTTGCTGTTCGCTGCTGGCCGGCAGCTCACCTTGCAGATCCGCCCAGCGCAGCAGCGGAAACCGAAAGCTGGCATAGCGCAGCGCTTCGGCCGATAGCGGCCGGCCTACACCATAGGTGCCTTGGCTTTCGCGAACCACATCGCGCTCGACCACCATCACCTGCGCACTCAGGTACACCAACCCGAGTGCTTCAAGCTTTTCGTTGATGGTCTTCAAGGTGGGCTTGCGCGTACCCCGCAGCCAATGCCCAACACCACCTTGGGTCATCTGCAGGCGCTCGGCGAGCTTGATCTGACTCAGCTTGTGCTCGCGCTTGTAGCGCGCGAGGAACTCATTCCAGTTTTCCATGCGCAGAACAATACGGACTGTACTAAACCGTTCAATACACATTGTGAATTATCTTGGCAGAGCGAAATAATACAGACTGACCTATGCTCGGGATTCATTATCCTTGAAAGGGAATCGAAGGTAACCAGATGAACTCGCAGAATAACGACGATACAAATCTCGACAGTGAAGCCGCCCGCCGCGCGCTCGACTATTACCTCAACCCCACCCCACCGCGGCCCAACCTCGATAACAAGGTCTGGACGTTGCAACCGGGCGTCTCCGCCAGCGAGGCGCACGACCATGCGCTGGCGTTACTGCGCTGCGCTGCAGCCACTGCGCACGAAACAGCCTGCCATCAAGACGGCATGGCCCGCGAAGTCACGCTCGCGCTGATGCACATGGTCAACATGGCCAGGTCGCTGCTAGAGCACAAGAGGGCAGTTCAATCACAGGAGGTATAGGGAGGTACGTGCTAGCCGACTGACGGCAATGGCCCCGATTGCCGGGACAGAGGAGGTGCACCGGTAAATAATTTTACCGGATTGAACAAATATCATTTGACTGTCAAATGATAACGATTATTATTGCACTCAGCAGGTCGCGAGACCCGCTGGATAACCTGGAGACCTTAGGTCGGACTCTCAGATTATCTCCTCATCAGGCTAATCACGGTTTTTGACCCGGCTTTTTGCCGGGTCTTTTTTTTGGCTCTTCAGGCTAATGAAGAAGGGTTACCGCTTGAATGGCCGCGATGATAGCAAAGGTGTGACATTTGGTGAATGGTTGTTACAGCGTTTTGCGCAAACAGCACTTGAGAATCAATCTCGTTACGATTAAGCTTGCTGCGCATCAGGGAAGATGCCCCCCTACACCTGAGCAAGGAGCAATACATGACCCGCCTGCTGCTGCCCCTTGAACACGCCCATCACGCAGAATCGTCCGCGACCGAGCATGACCTGCTGCACAGCCTCAAGCGCCTGCCGCGGCGCGTGCAGCAAGTGTTTTTGCTTAACCGGCTCGATCAACTGGATTTCGCCAGCCTGGCCGAGCGCCTCGACCTGCCCCTGCTGAGCATCGAACGCCACATGAACCAGGCGCTGCAAACTGCCCGCCCGCGTGGTGATGCGCTGGCCAACGTGGCCGGCCAGTGGTACGTGCGCTTGCAGAGCCCGTTGGTAACCGCCAGCGAGCGGATTGATTTTCGCCGCTGGCTGGATGCTGCGCCCGAGCACCTGCAGGCCTTCCACGACACCGAACTGCGCTGGCGCAGCCTGCTTGCCCCGGCACGCCAGTTGGGCCATGACGGCTGGTACCGGCAAGGTCGGGCCGCGTTGTCGCTGGGAGGGTGTTCGCTAGCCGTCAGCCTGGGCGTCGCCGCCCTGCTCGCCTTGGCTTACTGGGCCTGAGCCAGCGGCAATATCGCCTGCTGCGCCCCATCGCCGGCGCAGGGGTGTAGAGTAACGTCACAACAAAAGCCACAGGAGCCTGGCGATGACCGTGACGCTGTCCCCCCTGCAGATCGACTGCGATTTCGATTCCGGCAATATCCAGGTACTGGACGCCAGCGACCCGCGCCGGGTGCACCTGGCCATCCGCCCGGATAGCCACAGTGACCACTTCCAGTGGTTCCACTTCAAGGTCGACGGCCTGACTACCGGCCAGACCCATCGCTTCAGCCTCGACAATGTTGGCCAGTCTTCCTACAAGAATGCCTGGCACGGCTATCAGGCGGTGGCCTCCTACGACCAGAAACGCTGGTTCCGCGTCGCCAGTCAGTTCGACGGCCAGGCGCTGCTGTTCGAGTTGAACGCCGAGCAGCCGCAGGCGTGGTTCGCCTATTTCGAGCCCTACCCGCGCGCGCGGCATAACCAGTTGATCGAACGCGCCCGGCAGTTGCCCGGGGTTGAACTGCTGGCCGGCGGTCGCAGTGTGCAGGGCCGTGACATCCCGCTGTTGCGCGCCGGCGATGGCGCTGCGGGCAAGCGTAAGCTGTGGCTGATCGCCCAGCAGCACCCCGGCGAACACATGGCGCAATGGTTCATGGAAGGCGTGATCGATCGCCTCGAAGGCAACGATGCGACAGTCCAGGCGCTGCTGGCCAAGGCCGATCTGTACCTGATCCCCAACATGAACCCCGACGGCGCCTTTCTTGGCCATTTGCGCACCAACTTCAAGGGCAAGGACCTCAACCGCGCCTGGCAGGACGCCAGTGTCGAATTCAGCCCCGAGGTGTTCTTCGCCCAGGCGCAGATGAAGCAGTACGGCGTGGATGCGTTCATCGACGTGCATGGTGATGAAGAGATCCCGCATGTATTCACCGCGGCGTGTGAAGGTAATCCGGGCTACAGCCCGCGGATTGAGAAGCTCGAAGAGCAGTTTCGCCGCACGTTGTGCAGCGTGACCGCAGACTTTCAAACGGTGCATGGCTATACCCGCGACCAGCCGGGGCAGGCCAACATGACCCTGGCTTGCAATGCCGTGGGCCAGGCGTATGACTGCTTGTCGCTGACCCTGGAGATGCCGTTCAAGGACCATGACGATGCGCCCAATGCGCTGACCGGCTGGTCTGGCGAGCGCTCGAAGGCGTTGGCGGGGGCGGTGTTGGAAACCTTGGCGAAAATGGTTGGCGATTTGCGCTGACAGTTCCGGCCTCTTCGCGGGGCAAGCCCGCTCCTACAGGTCCTGCGAAGAGGTCGGCACAGCTATATACCTATCCTTAGAACTGCACATCCAGGATTACGCTATCGGTATACGTCGCCGCTGGCGGTGTGGCCTGGTCGGTGTAGACCTTGGCGTTATAGTTGAACACCTGGCTGCCCGTCCCCGTCCCGGGCCCAGGGTTCACATTGGCATCGCTGCTCGCCCGCCTGGCACTGCTGAGCGATCCCCAGCGTACCGCCCCGGCACTCTTGAAAATGTCATAGGCCAGGTAGTTGTTGGCCGCCGACTTCATCCGCCGCCTGCCCGCCGCGCCGTTCTGCCCATCGTCCAACCCCACCGTGTAGTTACTGCCCTTGGTGCAGGAGATGTTGATGCTCTGGCTCACCGTGCCAAAACCACTCACCACCGGCGCACTGTTGAAGACGATGTTGGGTGTGGTGATCTGACAGTCGTTGGTCACCGTCAGGGTGACCAACAGGGTACGGCTACCAAAGCCTTGATCGCGACCAACGCAGATGGAGCCGATCCCGATCCCTGAGCAGTAGTTCCACACCCAGCCCACGTTCAGTGTCTCCTGGTATACGCCCGCGGCGACATTTGCGCCGATGCTGGTGCGCAGGTAGATCGGCACGGTCTTGGGCGTTGTGCCGTTGAGCAATCCGAGCAGGTCCAGGATGCCATTGCGGGCGAAGTCAAAGGCAACCCCCCGGGTAATCGGAAAGCTGGTGCTGTTATTGGCATACAGCGTGTACGGGATGACATCGCCGCTGGGCCCAACCAGGCCGTTGCTACCGGTGGCCGAACTGATGGTGGCGTAGAAGTGATCGTTGGCGCTCAGCAGGCTCAACAAGGATCCGGTGCACTGCAACCCCGCATTCAGGCTGGAGGCGCTCTGCACTGTGCTGCGGACCAAGGTCGAGTTGACCGTGCCGAAGCTCACCGGACTGGTATCGACCATGTTGCACAGCCCCCACGACGGCCCAGCCACTAGCAGACCAAGCAGCGCCAAGCCCTGACCAAGGCGCTTCATTGGCACACCAGCGGGCCGATCAGCGGGATCGGCCCCTGCCCTTCAGGCAGGTCGAATTCGACCTGGCACTGGCCACCCTCCGCGACCTGCACGCGCAGGCGGTTGTGCGCCGAGAGATTCTCCAGGTAGACCAACCCGTCCCAGCCCACCACGGCCTGGCTGCCGCTCTCTTCGTGGGTGACCTGGCTGCCCAGTTTGAGCACCTGCTGATTGCCGTCGACCAGGACAATACTCGCCGCCAGCACCTGCTTGAGGGGGAATTCGAGCAGGTAACCACTGCCTCGGCGCACCGCCACCCGTTGTTCGACTTGCGGCGCGAGAATGTCGGCCGCCAGCTCCATCGGGTCGATCTCGTATTTGCCGCGGTAGTAGCCGCTGCTGTAGGGCACCAGCAAGTGACCGTTGCTGTCGGTTCGGCCCACGATCTGATTCTCGTAGCGCACCGGCACATCGGCATAGCCGCCGGTACTGACCACGACGAACGCATCGTCGATGCGGTTGGCCGCAAATACTCCGGCGTCCATCCATACCAGCGACCCCGTCGCATCTGCCCAACGGGTCATCGCACCGCTGCTGCCATAAGCCCCAGCCTGCAACTGCACCGACTGCAAGCGCCAGGTAACGTCGGCCTGGCGATACGCCTCGCGGTCGCCATCGGCATAACCCAGGTTGAACCCTACACCCCCGCCTACCGGCGCCGAGCGGCTGTAGTTGACCCGCTGCTGGCGCTCGCCACTCTTGCTGCGCTCCATGCTCAAGGCCAGGCTGCCGAGCAGGTCGAAAGGGATCACCAGTTGCGCCTGCATTGCCCACTGGCTGTCACCGATCTCCCGATTGGCTGACAGGTACAGGCTGCTGGCGCCCCACAAAGGCTTGCTCCAGCTCAGGTTGAGCAGCCGGGTGCGCGAGCCATCGCCGGCGCTGACGTCGAAATAGCCGGCGCCCAGGCTGCCGTAGCGGTCCAGGTTGAGGCTGAGGGTGACCTGCTCACTGCGCTCGGAAAGGAGCATGTCGGGGGTGTCTACCCGAGACAGGTCGGCATAGTCGCCATGGCGTTGCAGGCGTTGATAACTGAAGCCCAGGCGCTGGCTGTTGTATTGATAACCAAACGCCAGCTGCTGGCCCTTCTCGCCGTCAAAGCTGCTCTGCGTCACCGCGGCGTTGAGCACGCCAAAGGTACCCAGGCGCAGGTTGCCGCCCAAGCCGCCCAGCATCAGGCCCTCGGCCGCTTCGGCGTGGGTCTCGACGGTGAAACTGTCGCTCAGACCGTAGCGCAGGCTGCCCGAGGTAACCCCCGGGCCGTAGCTGAAGTCGCGCACGGCGTAGTCGCGGCGCAGGCTGCCGGCGGCCACGGAAAAGTCGCTCAGGCCCTCGGCCAGCAAGCTGCTGGTGACATAGAACGGCAAGGTGGTCGAGACCTGTCGGCCCAAGGCATCGGTGGTGACCACCACGGCCTCGCCGGCGCCGTTGATGAACGGCACGTTGGTCAGGGTGTAAGGCCCTGGCTGCAGTTCGGTGGTGCTGCTCTTGTAGCCATTGATGAACAGGTCGAGCGAGGTCGGCACCGCCGCTTCGCCGGCGAACGCCGGCAGTGGATAGGTGACCAGGTCAGGCCGCGCGCCAAAGTCGCGTGACAGTTGCAACCCGCCAATGCGCACCGAGCCGCTCCAGGGCAATGCGTCGGTGATCACATCGCCCGCCTCAAAGGTCAGCAGGCGCTGTTCGTCGGTATAGCGCCAGGTGCTGTCGTAACGCAGGAAGCCCTCGCGGGTACCGCTGTCGGGGGCGCTATTGAACGACTGCCGCCATTGCCCGGTGGTGGTGAAAGTGCCCCAGCTGTCGAACAGCCGCAGCTCGTTCCAGGCGGCCAGATAACTGCCGCCTTCGTCGGTGTCGTTCAGGTACAGGTCGTAGTTGAACAGCGCGCCAAAGCTGCTCTGCGCGTCGCTGGCCGGGTACAGGGTGCGCTCACCCACCTGCTGGCCGGGCAGCCAGGCTGCCGGCACCTGCAATAACAGGCGCTGGTTCTGGCTGTCGTAATCGGCATGCATGGCCGGGAAGGCATCCACGGCCAGCTCACCCTGAGGCTCTCCCGGCAGGCTGATGCCGGCAGCGCGCAAGACGTCGCTGTCAATGAACAGCCGGCCGGCACGCTGCTGCACAGGGACCAGTTCAGCCTTGCGCATCTGGTTCACCAACAGATCGAGGTACAGCGTGGCATCGGCGATGGCTGCCGATTCGCCCGGTGGCGGCGGCAGGTTGTCGGCCACGGCCATGCCCGGCCCTAGCATCAGCAAGCCCAGCCACACCTGGCGTGTCGCCAGCAACAGTCCTTTCACACACGGCTTCCAGCCATTGTCGGGTCCTCCATGGGCCCTGACGTCAATTCAGAGGTGTCTCAACGCCCCGCGCTGATCGCCTGGGCAGTGTCCTGGCCGTTGACCCGGCCCTTGAGTACGCTGGCCGGACTGAGCGCAGTCGGTGCCGGCCAGCGCATGCTTGCCCCCGGCAAGACATAACCGAGCAAGCCCTCCACCACGGGTTTTTCCTGGCTACCTTGTTGCAGCACCACATCGGTCAAGCGCGCATGGACCGGGCCGGTGTTGCGCAGCTCGACATAGGGTTTGCCCTGCACCGTCACCGGGCGCCAGCTCAGCTGCGGCTTGCCGACTCCATCGGCACTGCGTTTGCCAGCCGGGTCAGGCTTGCCCCACAGGCCCTCGCCGTAGACAAACAGCGGCACCGAGTAGCGCATCTGCAGGCGAATCGCTGCCATCGGTGCCTGGCTGCCGGCGTCGGCCGGTATCGGTGAGGGAATCTCGTCGATGATGATGCGATAGGCCTGCTCTTGGCCGGCAGGCGCAACGCCGGTGCGGGTTAGCCTGATCAGCTGCTTTTGCCCCGGGGCAATGTTGGCAACCGGCGGGCTGCCGATGATTTCCCGTTGCGCCTGGAACTGCTCTTCGAACTCGCCCTGGCGCCAGGCAAACACCCGCACCTGAAGGTTGGCGGGCGTCGAGCCACGGTTTTCCAGCCACAGCGCGCCGGCCTTCTGGTCGGCCTCAAGCACCGGGTCGATCGGCCAGATCAGCACCGACGTTGCCGCCCCCGCTGGCAGGCTTGCCAGCCACAGTAAACCGATCATTGCTTGCGCCCACTTCGCGCGTGCCCACATGCCGCTCTCCTTTGGCTCTAGTCATGAACGACGAGCTGTTCACCAGGTCACCGTCACTTGCACCACATCGGTATAAGTCCCGGCCGGTAATCGCCCACTCAACTGAGTGCGCGCGTACACCGGCAATTTGATCGCGTTCGGATCGGTGTAACTGAGCGCAACGCTCTGGCCGATAGCCAGGGCCTGCGAAAAGGCAGCGTCGCGATACAGTTGGTAGGCCAGTAGTTGGCTACCATTGCTGCGTTTGAGGTTGCGGGTACCGCTGGCGCTGTTCTGGCCACCGTTGAGCGCCATGCTCAGGGCTACCCCAGGCGTGCACTGGAAGGTCACTGTGGTGCCTCCGAGCGACGTACTGAGCGTTGCCGTGGACAGCGCCGACCGTGTGCCGAAGTCCAACGTGCCGTAGTTGCTCACCCCGCCCACCACGAGGCATCCCGCGACGATCTGCGCGCTGACCTGGAACGTGCTGGTGGTGGCAGCGCCTAGCGGCAGTGCCAGCAGCATGCCCAGACAGGTCGCGCCACACCGCGCCCAAGCGGCCACGACTCAGAACGTCAGCTCGACTGAAACCGTGTCGCTGTAGGTGCCCGCAGGCAGCCCTGCCTTGCCGCGCGCCTGGCCATACAGGTCGACCGTCTGGGCCTCCCCGGTACTGATCGGCAAATTAATGGTGCCGTCGATTGCCAGCACTTGGGTACGCCCGGCGTCGGTGTAGAAATCGTACGGCACATAATTGTTGTTGCCGTCGGACAAGGCGCGCGTGCCCCCTGCCGACTGGCCGTCATTGGCCCCCGCCCGCACGCGGATCGAGGGCGTGGTGCCGCTTGAGCACACTACGCTCAAAGCGCCGCCGCCAGAGCCAAAGACCTGGGCGTTGGCAGTGCCGAACAACGCATCGGTGGTCCCGAAATCGAGGGTACCGAAGTCCAGCCCTGAGGTACCGGAGCTGCCATTGACCTGACAGGCCGCGGTCAGGGTCAAGGTCGAATTGATCGAGCCGGTGACCGTTTCGGCATGCGCCTGGACGGCCAGTACAAGGCCGAGGCCGGCGAAGATGGAGCAAGTGACGTTCGTGCGCATGGGAATCTCCTTGGGGTGCTACCAGTCCAGGGTCACGCTCAGGGTGTCGACGTAAAGACCTGCGGGCAGTGCGCGCGGCTGCGCGATGACCACGCCGTAGATCGGGATGGGAATCTGCTGGGTGCTGCTGACGGTGAAGTTGCGCGCCTGGCCCACCGCATAGCGGCTGTTGCCATTGGGGTCGACCGCCAATTGATAGGGGATCAGTTCGCGGCCATTGCTCAGCCGGCGCACACCGTCGCTGCCGTTCTGGCCAGCATTGATGCGCACGCTGAAAGCCCGCACCGACGGTGTGCAACTGATCTGCAGGCCGCCATCGCCGACCGCTTCGTCGACCTGGCCAAGCAGCGGCTGGTCCCAGCTCGGGCCTCGCGCACCGAAATCCATCAGCCCCGGATTGCCGAGCGTGGCGGGCTGCTGGTCACTGCTTATCTGGCAGGCCGCGCTGATCACCAGGCGCGCCTCGATGAAACCGCTGCTGGTGCCATGCGCCAGGCTGCTGGGCAGCAGCAAGGGGCCGAGGCTGAGCAGGAGGATCGAAGTGCGGTTCATGGTGCGACGTCCTTGTCCATGGGCAGTGTCCTTACCAGGTGACGGTAACTTTCAACAGATCGCCATACAGGCCTGGGCGCGGCACCCAGGCCAAGCGGTCGATCCGGGCATACAGCGGCAGGTCCACCGAACCGCTGTCGGGGACCCGCGCCGATTGCGCGGTGTCGACGCTCAGCGGCTGGCGCCAGGCGGCATCACGGTACAGGCGATAGGGGATGGGCTTGGCCTGGCGGTCGTCGCTGGCCAGAAAACGCAGGTCGCCGACGCCGCCATGCTGGCCGCCATCGACGCGAATCTGATAGGCCGTATCGGGGTTGCATTCCAGCCGCGGCGGGCGCTGACTGACGAGCACACCTGTAAGCGGCGCACCTGGGCCGTCCAGGCGCGCGGCCTGGCCGAGGTCGATCCGGCCCAGCGTTTGTGCACCCGCGTCACGTTGCTGGTTGACCAGCATGCAGCCCCGCTGCACCTGCACCCGCACCTCTACGAGAAAGTCTGCCGCCTGGGTGCTGGCGCTCAACAACAGGCCCGACAACATGGCCACAAAGCATCCCTTCACCTTGTTATTCCTGTTTGTAGGTACGAGTTTGAGGTTAGCAGTCGCGGGGACTCGTGGCAGGGCTTCGGGGTCCTTCCTTGGCATTAGTTACAAGGGGTTAGCACCCTTGCGGTGCGCCAATCAGGGCCTCTTCGCGGGGCAAGCCCGCTCCTACAGGGTCTGTGCAAATCCTGTAGGAGCGGGCTTGCCCCGCGAAGAGGCCCTGATTGGCCACCCAACAGCCCCAGCCGGAAAATTTTCTGATCGCTGAATCGAACCCCTGAACTTCTCGCCCCTCAAATGGCCATATGCCGGCAACGCTAAAGACATTCTGATATCGTGGCTATGAAACATCCTGTGCCATGCGCCTTCCGCCATGCGTGGACGGAACCAACAGGAGAAAACCCTTTGACTACTGCCCAGAACGCGCTCGACCAGGCGGTCGAACGCTGTGCCCAGGAACCGATCCAGGTCCCGGGCAGCATTCAGCCGCAGGGTTTCCTGCTGGTGCTCGACGAGCAGGAACTGCGCATCCTCCAGGCCAGCGAAAACGCTGAGCGCTGGCTCGGCCTGCCGGCCCAGGAAGTGCTCGGCTGTGCCTTCCCCGAGCTGGTCAGCGAGGGCTTCGACCTGCGCGCCCATCTGCAGTACCTGCCCGATGAAGAAGTCTTCCCGTTCCATATTGGCGACGTGCAGTTGCGCCACGGCGGTCCTCGCCTGCGGGTGCTGGTGCACCGCCACGACCAGGTGCTGATCACCGAATTCGAACCCATGCGCGCCGCCAGCGGCCCGGCCGGTCAGGGCGACTACTATCCGCTGGTACGTGCCTTCGTCAGCAGCGTGCACAAGGCCGACTGCATTGAAGACCTCCTCCAGCAGTCCGTGCTGCAGATCAAGCGCATCACCGGCTTTGGTCGGGTCAAGGCCTATCGCTTCGATGCCGAGGGCAATGGCGAGGTCCTCGCCGAAGTCGCCGACCCCGGTTACCCGAGCTACCTGGGCCTGTGCTTCCCGGCCTCGGACATCCCGCGTCAGGCGCGAGAGTTGTATCGGGTCAACCGTATCCGCGTGATCGAAGACGCCAACTACGTCGCCTCGCCGCTACTGCCAACCCGCAATCCGCGCACCGGCAAGCCGCTGGACATGAGCTTTGCGGCCCTGCGCGCGGTATCGCCAGTGCACCTGCAGTACATGCGCAACATGGGCACCCTGGCGTCGATGTCGTTGTCGATCGTGGTCGATGGCCAATTGTGGGGGCTGATTTCCTGTCACCATGAGCAACCGCACCGGGTCGACCTGCCCACGCGTACTGCCTGTGAACTGCTGGGCAGCGTGCTGTCGTTGCAGATCGAGTCGCGCGAGGCGCATACCAGTACCCAGACACTGCTCGACATGCGCCAGCGCAGTGTGATGATGCTGGGCTCGATGGCCAACCACGACAGCGTCAGCCAAGGTCTGCGGGTGATGCCCAAGGTCTTGCTGGAGTTCGCCGGGGCCTGTGGCGCGGCGGTCATATCCGCCGAGCAATGCGACCTGATCGGCACCACGCCGCCACAGGCACAAGTCGACGCCTTGGTCGATTGGCTGGCAGGACGCGGCGAGGTCTTCCATACCGACAATATTCGCCGCGACATCGACGCACTGCCGGAGCTTGCCGAGCACGCCGGCGGGCTGCTGGCAGTGTCGATTTCGCAGATTCACTCGCATTACCTGATCTGGTTCCGCCCCGAGCAGACGCGCGTCGTCAACTGGGCGGGGCGCCCGGAAAAACACATCAACCCCCAGGGCTGGCTGGATCCGCGCAACAGTTTCGAACAGTGGCAAGAGCAGCTCAGCGGCTTCTGCAAGCCCTGGGATCCACTGATCATCGAAGGCGTGCAGGAACTGCGCGGTGCGGTGTTTGGTATTGTTCTGCGCAAAGCCGAAGAACTGGCCCAGCTGGCCGGCGAACTGCACCGTTCGAACAAAGAGCTCGAAGCCTTCTCCTATAGCGTGTCACACGACCTGCGCGCACCGCTGCGGCATATTGCCGGCTACACCGAACTGCTCGGCGAGATCGAGGGCGGCGGGTTCAGCGAGCGCGGCCGACGTTTTCTCAAGCACATCGAAGAATCTGCGCATTTTGCCGGCTCCCTGGTGGACAACCTGCTCAATTTCTCGCAGATGGGCCGCTCCGCCCTGCGCTTGTCAGACGTCGACCTGAACACCTTGGTGGCGTCGATCCGCAGCGAGATGGCCCCAGACCTGGCCGGCCGCGAAATCGTCTGGGAGATCGCCCCGCTGCCGACCGTGATCGCCGACCCGGCGTTCATCAACATGGTCCTGCACAACCTGATTTCCAACGCGATCAAGTACACCCGTGGCCGCTCGCCTGGACGGATCACCGTCGGCGCGCGGCAACTGGAAAACGAGACCGAGATTTTCATCAGCGACAACGGCGTGGGCTTTGACATGGCCTACGCCGGCAAGCTGTTTGGCGTGTTCCAACGCCTGCACCGCATGGAAGAGTTCGAAGGCACCGGCATTGGCCTGGCCACTGTGCGGCGGATCATTGAACGGCACGATGGTCGGGTCTGGGCTGACGGCCAGATCGACCAAGGCGCCAGCTTTCATTTCACGCTTCCAAGCAAGCCCATCAATACCTGAGGCAACCGTACGATCATGCTCAAGCCAATCCTTTTGGTAGAAGACAACCCTAGGGACCTGGAGTTGACCCTCCTTGCGCTGGAGCGCAGCCAGCTGGCCAACGAAGTCATCGTCTTGCGCGATGGCGCCGAGGCGCTCGATTACCTGTTGCGCCGCAACGCCTATGCCGACCGCGACGGCGGCAACCCGGCGGTGCTCCTGCTCGACCTCAAGCTGCCCAAGGTCGACGGCCTCGAGGTGCTCAGGGACGTGCGCGCCACCGCCGAGCTGCGCAGCATCCCGACGGTGATGCTGACCTCGTCGCGCGAAGAACCGGACCTGCTCCGAGCCTATGAACTGGGGGTCAACGCCTACGTGGTCAAGCCCGTCGAGTTCAAGGAATTCGTTGCGGCAATCTCCGACCTCGGGGTGTTCTGGGCGGTACTCAACGAGCCGCCCCCCGGCTCGTTGCGCCTGAACCGGCGCGGCAACAATTGAGCCTGGCGCCAATGCTGCCGAGCCCACTGCGGCTGCTGATGGTCGAAGACAGCTCGATGGATGCCGAGCTAACCTTGCTGCGCCTGGAGCGCAGCGGCCTGCAGATCCAGTCGCAGCTGGTGTTCGACCATATCGGCGTGGAGCACGCGCTGCGCGAGGGCAGTTTTGACCTGATCCTGTGCGACTGCGTGCTGCCCGGTTCATCCGGCACCGAGGTGCTGGCGATTGCCCAGCGCCTGGCTGCGGACGTGCCGTTCATCTTCCTCTCCGGCATCTATGGCGAAGAGCACGCGGTGGAGATGATCCGCCTCGGGGCTACCGATTATGTGCTGAAGAAAAACCTGCCGTTGTTGCCCAAGGCGGTACGCCGGGCCTTGACCGAGGTGCACGAGCGCCAGCGTCGTCGGCGTGCTGAAGAGGCCCTGGCTGAAGTCGAGGCACGCGCACGCATCGCCATCGATGCGGCCGGCATGGGCACCTGGGATTTGCACCCCGAGGATGGCGTGTTGCTCTGGGACGACCGCTGCAAGACCCTGTTCGGCGTGCCCACCGACACTGAAATGAGCATGGACATCTTCTTTGACGGGATCTATCCCGAAGATGTCGAGCTGGTCCGCGAGGCAGTCAACCATGCCATGCAGCCGACCAGTGACGGCCGCTACCGGGTCGAGTTCCGCATCCCGCAGCCGCTGGGCCTGGAGCCACGCTGGCTGCTCAGCAGCGGTCAGGCGCAGTTCGTCGACGAACAGTGCGTGCGCTTTTCCGGCGTATTGCAGGACATCCACCAGCAGCGCCAGGCCACCCAGGCCCTCAAGCAGCTCAACGAGATGCTTGGCGAGCGGGTCGAGTTGCGCACCCGTGAACGCGATAGAGCGTGGGAGCTGTCGCAGGACTTGCTCGCCGTACTGCACAAGGACCTCTCCCCTGTTGCGCTCAACCCGGCCTGGGAAGCCACGCTGGGTATCTCTCGCGAGCGGCTGGTGCAGACCTCGCTCCTGCAATTACTGCCTGAACAGGACCAAACGGCGTTTATTGCCGAGGTGAGCGCCCTCGACCATGGCCGCACCAGTGCCCGCTTCGTCGGCCGCATCCAGCATGCAAGCGGTCAGCAGCGCTGGCTGTCGTGGGTGGTGGTACCGGAAGATACCCTGCTCTACGTAGTCGCCCGCGACATCACCAGCGAGCGCGAGTCGGCCATGGGCCTGGCCGATGCCAACGCGCGCCTGCGCGACCAGATCGACGAACGTGAACGCATCGAGGCCGCGCTGCAGCAGATGCAGCGCCTGGAGGCCGTCGGCCAGCTCACGGCAGGCGTGGCGCATGACTTCAACAACCTGCTGACGGTGATCCTGACCGGCTCGAGTTTTCTTGAACGCGATCTGGACAAGGGCAATTTCGACAAGGCCCGCAGCCGCCTGCAGCACATTCGCGAAGCCGGTGAGCGCGGCGCCAAACTGACCTCGCAGCTGCTGGCGTTCTCTCGCCGGCAACGCCTGGAGCCGGTGCCACTGAACCTCAACTCGACCCTGGCCGGGCTCGAGGAGCTGCTGCGCCGGACCCTGGGTGGCAATATTTCGGTGCGCCTGGACCTGGACGACAGCCTGTGGCGGGCACTGACCGACCCGACCCAGACCGAGATGATCATTCTCAACCTGGCGATCAATGCCCGCGACGCCATGCCCGACGGTGGCCAGCTGACCTTGTCGACGCGCAATACCGAAGTCATCGAACGCCCGCAGCGCCCGGAAGACCCGGAACCCGGCGAGTACGTCATGCTGTCGATCCGCGACACCGGCTGTGGCATGAGTGAGGACGTGGTAGGCAAAGTGTTCGAGCCGTTCTTCACCACCAAGGATATCGGCAAGGGTTCCGGCCTGGGCCTGGCCCAGGTGTTCGGCTTTGCCAAGCAGTCCGGTGGCGGTGTGCGCATCGACACGGCGCCGGCGCGCGGCACGCAGGTGTCGGTCTACCTGCCTGCAGACAAGCATGCGCATGACCTTGATACAGCGCCCTCGAGCCCGCCGCAGACGCTGCCGGCTGCTGGTCGCGACCGTACCGTACTACTGGTCGACGATGACCATCTGGTGCGCGACATGATTGGCGATGTGCTGCGCCTGCAGGGTTATCAGGTGCGCCAGGCACACAGCGGAGAACAAGCGCTGGCCCTGCTCGACGACGATATCGATTTGCTGCTGACAGACTTCGCCATGCCCGAATTCAACGGCGCCCAGCTGGCCTTGGCAGCACGCACACGCTTTCCGCAGTTGCCGGTGGTGATCCTGACCGGTTACGCCGAGTTGCAGGGACTGGAGCTGGCGGACAGCCTGGTGATCCAGAAACCGGTGCAGGCCCAGGTATTGGCGCAGGCATTGAACGATTTGCTGGGAGCGGTCTGAGCAGGAAGCTCGGCCGTTTCAGCTCAGTGCAGTTCAGCGAGTGGGGAGTATTTGAAGGTTAAGCGCGGGTGAAACGAGGAAGGAAAATGGCAGGGGCGGCTGGATTCGAACCAACGCATGGCAGGATCAAAACCTGCTGCCTTACCGCTTGGCGACGCCCCTGTATCGGATGCGACGAGTGCTGTGCACCTGTCGTTCTGACAATCCCTCGTGAGTGACAGTTTTGATTGCTGTCGAGGAATGCGCGGCACTTTAACAACAAACCTTGAACCTGCAAAGCTTTTTTTTAAAAAAATCTCAAAAAAACAGCAGGTTAGTCCGCGGGGGCCGGTATTGGCTTCCTCACGAAGGGGCCGAAACAGACAAACCACAACCGCCTGTCGCCCCGCTACAACCCCTTCCGCACTCGCCCTTCCAACCTCTTGAGCCATTTAAAACATGCCCAGGAGGGCACCATGCCAGTTTCCCACGACCTCTATCAGGACCTGCACTACCCGCGAGAAATCATCCAGCAACGCCGCCAGCATGACCCCAAGCTGGACCGCCTGCTCGATGACTACGTCGACATCGACAACCAGGTGCTGGCCGCCGAGGCGATCTCGGCCGGCATCGCCAGCGATGACGACCTGCATCGTCTCAAGGAGCGCCGGCTCGCGGTCAAGTACATGATCGAGCGGCAGCTCGAGCTCAAGGCCTAGCCGCTGGGCGGTAGCCGCCCATTATTGGCGCTATCGCAAAGGGCAAAGGTTGCCTGCGCATTTACCTAGTGGTCAAAATGGTCACCCTCGCGCACGCTGCGCCCTGCCCTATCCACCGAGGAGCTTGAGTCTTGCCTGCCTGGATACCTGCGCCGCTGCGCCAACTGCGCCAACGCCTGCGCGGCGAGCTGACTGCCGACAGCGAACTGCTGAGTTATTTCCACGCCAAGGCTGCCGAGCGTGGCTATACCCTGAGCGCTGGCCAGCGGCAGGTCATCGCCAGCATGGCCGAGCAGTTGGCGCTGCTCGATCAGGGCCAGGCGCGCAGCCTCTACCTGCACGGCTCGGTTGGCCGAGGCAAGAGTTGGTTGCTTGATGGTTTTTTCCAGGCACTGCCGCTAGAGGCCAAACGTCGCCTGCACTTTCATGACTTCTTTGCCCGACTGCACCAGGGCATGCACCGCCACCGCGCCTTGGACGACGCGTTGGCGGCAACGCTCGATGAGCTGATCGGCACCTGCCAGGTGCTCTGCTTCGATGAGTTCCATGTGCACGATATTGGCGATGCCATGCTGCTCACGCGGCTGTTCACGGCGTTGTTCGATCGCGGCGTGCTGCTTGTGCTGACCTCCAACTATGCGCCCGAAGGGCTGCTGCCCAACCCGCTGTATCACCAGCGCTTCCTGCCGGTGATCCGTTTGATCAACGGCCGCATGCAGGTTCTGCAAGTGGCTGGCGACACCGACTTTCGCAGCCTGCCGGCCAACCGCGCACACCAGCGTTTTACCCAAGGCCACTATGTCTGGCCGGGCGACGCCGAGCAGCGCCGGGCACTGGCACTGCCGGCCGCCGAGCCGGTGGTGCTGGAGGTGAACAATCGTCCACTGCGGGCGCAGGCCAGCGCGGCACGGCAGGTGATGTTCAGTTTTGCTGACCTGTGCGAGCAGCCCACCGCAGTGGTGGACTACCTGCAACTGGCCGGACGTTATCAGCGCTGGATCATTGACGGCCTTGACGATCTGGCCGAGTGCTCGCTGGCGGCGCAGCAGCGCTTCGTCAATCTGGTCGATGTGCTGTACGACCAGGATTGCGAGCTGGTGGTGATCGCCCGTCAGTCGCTGGAAGTCAGCCTCGGCGGCGCGCTTGCCGACCTGATGCGCAGTCGCAGCCGACTGGGGCAACTGCATCAGATCGGACCGAGCGCTTGTTGAGTCAGCCCCTCACCCTGCCCTGGGCAAATCCGCCAGCACCGCCTCGATCTCACCCAGCACCGCCGGATCATCCAAGGTCGAAGGCGGCACATACGCTACCCCATCGGCGATCTTGCGCAGCACGGCACGCAAGGTCTTGCCGGAACGGGTCTTGGGCAAGCGCTTGACCCGACGCACCTGGCTGAAGCACGCCAACGCGCCAATCTGCTCGCGCACACTGGCCACCAGCTCCTGCTGCAACTGCTGCTCG
This sequence comes from Pseudomonas sp. BP8, assembly GCF_017875955.1. Taxonomy (GTDB): domain Bacteria; phylum Pseudomonadota; class Gammaproteobacteria; order Pseudomonadales; family Pseudomonadaceae; genus Aquipseudomonas. Next base: position 4,565,024 of record NZ_JAGINK010000001.1, read on the forward strand.
GCTACTACCTCGCCATCTTTGAGCACCACCAGCGCCAGCGGCACCTGGCCCTTGATATCGTCGTGCACGCCAATCACCGCGCACTCGGCCACCGCCGGGTGGCGGGCGACCAGATCCTCCATCTCACCGGTCGAGAGGCGATGGCCGGAAACGTTGATCACATCATCGGTGCGACCCATGATGTAGACAAACCCGTCGTCATCCAGATAACCGCCATCACCGGTGTGGTAATAGCCAGGGTAGGTCTGCAGGTAAGCCTGCAGATAACGCGGGTGATCGCCCCACAAGGTCTGGCTGCAGCCGGGCGGCAAAGGCAAGGCGATGACGATCGCGCCCTGTTGGTTCGGCCCCAGCACACGACCCTCGTCATCGAGCACCTGCACGTGGTAACCCGGCACGGCACGGTTGCTCGAGCCGGGGCGCGCTGCGCTGCCTTCAAGGCCGACGCAAGGTGCGGTCACCGGCCAGCCGGTCTCGGTCTGCCACCAATGGTCATGCACCGGTTTACCGGTGACCCGCTCCAGCCACTCATGGGTACTGGAGTCGAGCTTCTCCCCCGCCAGGAACAACTGGCGCAACGAGCTCAGGTCATGGCCAGCAATCAGGCGGCCGTCCGGGTCTTCCTTGCGAATCGCGCGCATGGCGGTGGGCGCACAGAACAGCGCATTGACCCGGTACTGTTCGATCACCCGCCAGTAGGCCGAAGCGTCCGGCGTCCGGATCGGCTTGCCTTCGTAGAACACCGTGGTACAGCCGCTCATCAAGGGTCCGTAGACGATCAGCGAATGGCCGACAACCCAGCCCACATCAGAAATCCCCCACCAGACATCACCTGCCTGCATTCCGTAGATATGGCGCATGGCGAAGCTCAGGGCGACCGCATTGCCGCCGTTTTCGCGAACGATGCCCTTGGGTTTGCCGGTGGTACCGGAGGTGTACATGATGTACAGCGGATCGCCGGCATCCAGCTCGACCGGTGCCACCGGCTGGGCGTTCTGCAGCGCCTGCTGCCAGTCCAGGTCGCGACCGGGCTGCAAGGTGGCAAGGGCCTGCGGGCGCTGCAGCACGAGCACCTGGCGGGGCTGATGCCTGGCCAGTTGCAGGGCACGATCGACCAGCGGCTTGTACTCGATCACCCGCTCGAATTCCAGCCCGCACGAGGCAGTCAGCAACAGTGTTGGCCGGGCATCGTCGATGCGCAGCGCCAGCTCGTTGGCGGCAAAGCCACCGAAGACCACCGAATGCACCGCGCCGATCCGCGCGCAGGCAAGCATGGCCATCGCCGCCTGCGGCACCATCGGCATGTAGATGATCACCCCGTCGCCCTTGCGCACGCCCAACTCGCGCAACAGGCCAGCGAGGCGCGCCACCTCATCTCTTAGCTGCAGGTAGCTGAAGGCCTGCTGAGCGACGGTTACCGGCGAGTCGTAGATCAGCGCAGTCTGCTCGCCACGGCCCTGTTCGATCTGGTGGTCGAGGGCCAGGTAGCAGCTGTTCAGGCGACCGTCGGCAAACCAGCGGTGGCTGCCGTCGGGGTTGTTCTGCAGGGTCAGGCGCGGCTTGCGCTGCCAGGCCAGGTGGTCGGCCTGCTCAGCCCAGAAGGCCTCAGGGTCGGCAATGGAGCGTGCGTAGCTGTGCTGATAAGTCATGGCGGTCGCAACCCGGTACTTGTTGTTATTGAAGGGCGAGCCTCCAGTATGGACCGTCGCCCCGCCGCTGCCATGGGACTAAAGTCCACAACCGACCTGCAAAATCGCACTGGCTGCGCACAGCGAACGCCTGGCGTCGAATGGCGATTGGCCAAGCCTGAACACCCCAAGCCCGCGCGAAGGCTCTAGAATAGCCGCCACTTCAATCAACGAGCTCAGCCATGGACATCGATCAGGCCCGTACCTTCCTGGAAATTGTCCGCTGCGGCAGCCTGGTCGCCGCTGCCGAGCGCTTGTTTGTTTCGCAGACCGCGATCACTGCGCGGGTGCAGCGCCTGGAGCAGCAACTGGGTTGTCAGTTGTTCGTGCGCAGCCGCAACGGTGCCAGCCTGACCAGCGATGGCGAGGCGTTCGTCACTTACGCCAACCAGCTGGTGCAGACCTGGGAGGCGGCCCGCCGCGACCTGCCGCTACCACAGGGTTGCCAGCAACTGCTGCACATCGGCGCCGAGGTAAGCCTGGGCAACCCGATGCTGCTCGACTGGGTCAGCGCCCTGCACCGCGAGCTGCCCAGCCATGCGATTCGCAGCGAAGTGAGTGACGGCGAGTCGTTGCTGCGCAAGGTCGAAATGGGCTTGCTGGATGCCGCGCTGGTCTATCAGCCGAGCTACGGCCCGGGCGTACAGGTCGAGCAGTTGATGGAAGAAAAACTGATCCGCATCCGCCGCGTCGATCGCCCCGAGCCGTACGTCTATATCGACTGGGGCGAAGCCTTCCGGCGTCAGCACGATGCCGCCCTGCCCGACTGCGCGCGGGCGGCGCTGAGTTTCAATCTTGGGCCGCTGGCCTTGCAGTTCATTCTTGATCAGGGCGGCAGCGGCTACTTCCGCACTCGGGTGGTCCAGGCCTATCTGGACAGCGGGGTCTTCGAGCGCGTGCCGCAAGCGCCCGAGTTCACCTACCCAACCTTCCTGGTGTATGCGCGCAAACGCGACAGTGCGGCGCTGCAGGAGGCCTTCGGCATCCTCCGCCAGCTGGTGGCAGCCGGCGCCAGCGACTGGTCACAACGCTGGGACCCGCTGATCTGAAGGCCGTGCGACGGCATTGAGCAGGTGCCGTTTGAGGCCGGCAATAAGGTCGGTCTGGGTAATCACCCCCACCAAGCTGTCGCCATCAAGCACCGGCAGGCAGTGCAGGCCATCTTCGCTCAGCAGCGGCAACAGCCGCTCCAGCGGATGCTGGCTGCTGACGCTGATCACTTGACGGCTCATCACCTGCTCCATCAGCACCGGTTTGCGGTGGCGCCAACTGAAGCGCCCACGGGCCATCGCCGGGGCGAGCAGATCGCTGAGGCTGACGATGCCCACCAGGCGTCCACCGTCGAGTACCGGCAGGGTCTTCAGGTGATGGCTGGCAAGCATCTTCCAGGCCTGGTCGAGGGTCGTCTGCGGGCTGGCAAACTGAATATCGCGCGACATCACCGAGGCGGCCGTGATGCCTCCCAGGCTGCGCTGCAAGGCATGCTGTTCGGTGGCCAGAATGATCCGCTCGAGCTCATCGCGACTGACGTCGACATACTCGCCGATCTCTTCCAGGGCCTGGTCGAGGTCGGCGCTGCTGATCCCGACCCGCGCGCTCGGTAGCGGATCTTGGGTGTGGTGCAGATCCTTGCGCGGCAGTGCTGCCTTGGGATAACGCACACCGGTCAGGCGGTGGTAGAGCACCGCCACGCCGATCAGGATCAGCACGTTGAGCAGGATCGGCTCGAGCAGGTGATCGCCCAGCGCGACCAGCCCGGGGTCGGCCAGCACCGCGCTGACGGCGACACCGCCGCCTGGCGGGTGCAGGCAACGCAGCAGGCACATCAGCAGCAGGGAGATCCCCAGCGCACTGGCGGCGACCCACAGTTCACTGCCAAAGCCGTGGCGCAGCGCCAGGCCCAGCGCGCCAGCCACGGCGTAACTGCCGAGCACCGGCCACGGCTGCGCCAGCGGCCCGCCGTGCACGGCAAACACCAGCACTGCGGTGGCGGCCAGCGGGCCGAGCAGATGCAGGGCGATCGACGGCCCATAGGCCATGCTGCACAGCCAGCCGGCCAGGAACAGGCCAAGCAGTGCACCGATTCCGGCGCGCAGCCATTCTTTGGCAGGGATATTCAGGGGCGCCGGTAACAGGCGCTGCAATCGACTTTCGGGACGCGAGGCAGACATCGGGCAGTGGGTCGTGTTCTGGAGGGTTGATGGGTTATGGTTTTTTTAAAAAGAAAGCCCAGCAGGTAATGGCCTGGGCCCTGTATTGCAGACGCAATAGCGCAAAGGAGTTCCGTCCGTGGAGATGGAAACTGGGAAGTTTCGCGGGCAATTGTGCCGGGCGCACTATTTTGGTGCCAATTCAAAAAACTGCGCCTGGACTGCAATATTTTTGCTGTTTGGGGGGGGTCTCGAACTCGCGGCGCATAACCTGTAGGAGCGGGCTTGTCCCGCGAAACCGGCAAAGCCGGTGCCACGCACCACGGTGGCTGGACTGGCCTCTTCGCGGGGCAAGCCCGCTCCTACAGGATGTCGTAAACGTTAATTCCATGCGTGGGCTTGTCCCGCGAAGAGACCGGTCCAGCCTGCCAGCTCAGCGCCCCTTGCGCGGCAATTCGATGCTCACGCGCAAGCCGCCCAACGGGCTTTCCAGCAAGTCGAGCCGCCCGCCCCAGGCGTCGACGATATCGCGGACGATGCCCAAGCCAAGCCCGTGGCCATCGACCTGCTCATCCAGCCTCGAGCCGCGCTCAAGCACCTGCAAGCGGTTACCCTGTGGAATCCCCGGGCCATCGTCGTCGACCCACAGCTGGTAACCTTCAGCTGTCGGCGCAATCCCCAGGCGCACCTCGCTGTCCGCCCATTTGCAGGCGTTGTCGAGCAGATTACCGAGCAGTTCCAGCAGATCCTCGCGATCCCACGGCAACAACAGCCCAGCCGGCACATCGCGCTCAAGCAGCAGCCCGTCACCGTGGATCATGCCCAGGGTCCCGAGCAGTGCCGGCAACTCGGCGTCACAGTCGAACTGCGCCCCGGGCAAGGCATCACCGGCCAGCCGTGCGCGATTGAGCTCTCGGCTCAGGCGCTGCTGGATCTGCTCCAGTTGCTCACGCATCTGCGTGCGCACTTCAGGCAGGTCGTCGAGACGCTCGCTGGAGGCCAGGCTGATCAACACCGCCAACGGTGTTTTTAACGCGTGCCCAAGATTGCCCAAGGCATTACGCGACCGCCGCAAGCTGTCTTCGGTATGGGCCAGCAGGTGGTTGACCTGGTCGACCAGCGGCTGCAGTTCGCTGGGCACCTGGGCATCCAGCTGTGAGCGCTGGCCTTGCTGGAGCTGGGCGATCTGCTGGCGGGCACGCTCCAGCGGGCGCAGCGAGCGGGTCACGGTGATGCGCTGCAGCACCAGGATCAGCACCAGCGCCACCAGGCCCATGCCCAGGCCAATCTGCTGCATGCGCTGAAAGCCCTGGCGCACCGGCGAGTAATCCTGGGCAACGCTGATCGAAATGTCCTGACCCAGACGCCGGTAATCGGCGCGCAAGGCTAGCAGTTGCTGGCCTTCGGGCCCCAGTTCGTGGGTGTCTTCAAGGCCGGGCTTGGCGGGCTTGGGCATGTCCAGGTCCCACAGCGAGCGCGAGCGCCAGGTGCCCTGATCGAAATCGATGCGAAAGTAATATCCGGAAAACGGTCGCTGATAGGCCGCCGACACGCGCCGCTCATCCAGCTGCAAACCGCTGGGGCCGCGCACCAGGGCCACCAGCAGGTTCTCGCTCTCCTTGCGCAGGCCGGCTTCCAGGTAACGCTGCAGGCCTACCTCAAACAACCACAGCGACAACTGCGCCAGGGCCAAGCCGACCACCACCAGCACCGCCACCAGGCCCAGGCTCAGGCGCGCCTGAATCGACCTCACTGAGCGTTCCCGGCGTAGACGTAGCCTTGGCCACGGCGCGTCTCGATAACGCTGCGCCCCAGCTTGCGCCGCAGGTGATTGACGTGCACTTCGAGCACGTTCGAATCGCGCTCGGTCTCACCGTCATACAGGTGCTCGGCCAGATGGCTTTTCGACAACACCTGACCTGGGTGCAGCATGAAGTAGCGCAACAGGCGAAACTCGGCAGCAGTCAGCTGGATGTCGACGCCTTCACGGCTGACGCATTGCCGGCTTTCATCCAGGTGCAGACCCGCGGCCTCCAGCGTGGGCTGGTTGGCCAGGCCGCGGGCGCGGCGCAGCAGCGCCTGGATGCGCAACTGCAGTTCTTCGGGGTGAAAGGGTTTGCTCAGGTAGTCGTCGGCGCCGGCCTTCAGCCCTTCGATACGCTCGGCCCACGAGCCGCGCGCAGTGAGGATCAGCACCGGCGTGGCAAGCCCCGCCGCGCGCCACTGGGCGAGCACGTCGAGCCCCGGCAGCCCGGGCAGGCCAAGGTCGAGGATGATCAGATCATAAGGCTCGCTGCGGCCCTGGTACGCCGCGTCGCGGCCATCGGCCAACCAGTCCACGGCATAGCCCTGGCGTTGCAGGGCGGCGGTCAGTTCGTCGGCCAGGGGAACATTGTCCTCGACAAGCAACAAGCGCATTCAGTCGTCTTCCTCGTCTTTGAGCAGCACGCCGCTGCGTGCATCCAGCTTGATCTCGCGCACCACCCCGGCAGGGGTCAGCAGCTCGACTTCGTATTCGTAGCGGCCGTGTTTTTCTTCCAGCTCCGCCTCCAGCAGACGTGCCCCGGGGTAACGCCCCAGGGCCGAGTCCAGCAATTGTTCGAGCGGGAGGATGACGCCCTTTTGCCGCAGCTCGAGGGCTTCATCCTGGTCGAGGTCACGGGCAACCGCCAGCGAGCAGACAGTCATCAGCGCAAGGGCCAGGTAGCGCGCCTTTCGCGGTAGCGGGTTCATCAGGTGTCCTGTTTGTCCTTCAGCACTTCACCGGTCTTGGCGTCCAGGTCGACGTCCCATTCGACGTTTTGCGCATCACGCAGTTCGACCTTGAAGATGTAACGGCCGTACTCATTCTCAAGCTCAGAATCGGTGATGGTCGAACCCGGGTGTTTTGCCTTGGCCGCTTCTGCCAGCTTCTGCAGGGACTGAACGGTGCCGGCTTTTTCCAGGCCGCTGATTTCGTGAGCCGGAACATCGGCAAGGGCAACGTTCGCACCAACAGCCAGGGCAGCGGCAGTGAACAGGGCAGTCAAAGTTTTCATGAGGTTCTCTCCATCGAGATGTTCAAGTTGTCTACGGAGTTAAGATTACCCGGCGGTCCTTAACTCAACCTGAAAACACTGGCGCCATGATAGCGCAGCCGATTCGCGACCGGTTCCCTATAATGATCCGCTTGTTACCTGCGAGGTTGTGCATGAGCGCTATCCATATCAAGTCCCCCGCGCTGACCTTCAAGGCCGGCCAGCGGGCCCTGCGCCAGATTCGTGAACGAGGCTTGCAGGCGGCTGACGTGGGCGTGGTGCCCGGTGCTGCCGGCGGGCCAAAACCGCTGGGTATCCAAGGCCTGGACTTGGCGCTGTTCGGCGAATGGTTGCCCTCGGCGCCCCGCCCGCGGGCGCTGATCGGCGCCTCGATCGGCGCCTGGCGCTTTGCCAGTGCTTGCCTCGACGACCCTGTGGCTGGCCTGCGCCGGCTGGGCGAGCTGTACACCGAGCAGGACTTTGCCAAGGGCGCCACCCCGGCCGAGATCAGCCAAAGCTGCCAACGCATGCTCGACGACCTGCTGCAAGGCCAGGACGGACAGATTCTCGCCAACCCGCACTACCGGCTGAACATCATGGTGGTCAAAAGCCACGGCCTGCTCGCTGACGACCACCGCGGCCGGCTCGGCCTCGGCCTGTCGTCGGTCATCGCCAGCAACCTGCTGGGACGCGCGCGCCTTGGCCGGCATTTCGAACGGATCATCCTGCACGACAGCCGCACCGCGCCGCCGCTGGATACCCTCACCGACTTCCCTTCACGCTACCTGCCCCTGGACCAGGCCAACCTGCGCCATGCCCTGCTCGCCTCTGGCTCGATCCCGATGGTCATGCAAGGCGTGCGCGACATCCCTGGCGCCGGCAGCGGCACCTACCGCGACGGTGGCCTGCTCGACTATCACCTCGACCTGCCTTACCGCGGCGACGACCTGGTGATCTACCCGCACTTCACTGACAAGGTCATCCCCGGCTGGTTCGACAAAGCGCTGCCCTGGCGCAAGGGTGATGCCACCCGCTTGCACAACGTGCTGCTGATGACTCCCTCACCGCAGTACCTGGCTACCCTGCCCTACGGCAAGCTACCCGACCGCAATGACTTCAAGCGTTTCATGGGCGACGCGGCCAGCCGCAAGCGCTATTGGTACAAGGCCATCGCCGAGAGCCAGCGGCTGGGTGATGAACTGCTCGAACTGATCGCCACCGGGCGGCTACACGAACGCCTGCAACCCTTGTAGCGGGCATGCTGGTAGAATCTGCGCCAGTATTTTTTTCAAGAGTCTCTACAACGTGGAAATCTTCAAGGAATTCACCTTCGAATCGGCCCACCGCCTGCCTCACGTGCCTGCTGGGCACAAATGCGGTCGACTACACGGTCATTCGTTCAAGGTCGCCCTGCACCTGACCGGCCCGCTCGATCCGCATACCGGCTGGATCCGCGACTTTTCCGAGATCAAGGCGATCTTCAAGCCACTCTACGAGCAGCTCGACCACAACTACCTGAACGACATCCCTGGCCTGGAAAACCCGACCAGCGAAGTTATCGCCAAGTGGATCTGGGAACAGGTCAAGCCGCTGATTCCGGAGCTGTCGAAGGTGCGTATCCATGAGACCTGCACCAGCGGCTGTGAATACACCGGCGACTGAGCCGACCGGCCTGGGCCTCCAGCGGCGCTTATCAGCGTGCGCGTGGAGGCTTCAGCCAGCGCCTAGATCTCGCCAAATTCATAAGGGATGGCCAGCACTTCCAACGCCAGCAGGCCTTCTTCGCCACTGATGATATTGAGCGCGGAGATGCCGTCGGTCTGGTAGCGCCTGACCTTGCTGCCACTGGCGCTGACCCACTCCAGATTGCACCGCCGGGTGCCTCGTTTCAGCGCTTCATGGTCCAACCCATTGAGCGTCCACAGTCGGGAACCTGCCGGTTTGCGCAAGGCAGCCGCCTTTTCATCGGCACCCCAGATGCCCACATAGCCCGAGAGAAAGCTGGAGTTGTAGTCGACCACCCAGGGGTGGCGCATCCAGGCTCTGTCTACTGGCCTGATCTCGTAATAACACTGCTCACCGTGCTGGTACGACCCTCGCTGGTAGGCGCCAAACCAGAACAACTCGCAGTACGTATGCTTTGGATTGTCGTAATCAAGGGGCGATAGCGATTTTTCCAGCACGCCGTCGGGCTCGGCGAGCAGATAACGGTTCCAGCGATCATTGCCGTTGAACTGTACCCAGATCGGTGCGAGGTGCTCGGTGGCACTGTCCCATGCCTGCGGCTCGATGCGCTTGCCGGAGCCTTGCCACCAGCAGCGGGCCAAGAAGCTGAACCGCGAGTTATAAATGTAGTCGCTCATGCTGACACTCCTGGTCAGTTTCGTAGAGCGATCAACACTAGACGTGGCCGGGTGCGGCAGGCAGGGGGAAACCCCTACTCCAGTGCCTGCCTGAGGAAGGCCGGAGCGATGTAACGCTGGTAGTGCGCCTCTGACAACAGGAAGAACTCCCGATCGATGGCATCACGCAACTGCGGCAGATCCCAGTCGCGAAATTCCGGTAGCAGCACCATGCCGTACGCTTCGAGGTCGCGGATCAGCCGCGCGCCACGGGCGATCAACTGATATGCCCAACAGTATTCGGACTGCTGCACGACGAAGCGGATCGAGCGTTGCTCCAGTTGCTGGCGCAGGCGCTCTTTGTCGAACACTTCAAGCTTGGCCATCATCACCTGCACCAGCAACTGCTCGAGCCGCAGCCAGACGGCGCGCTTTTCCTCGTCGCTGTAGCCGTTCCAGTGAATCACTTCGTGATGGAAACGCTTGCAGCCGCGGCACACAAGGTCCCCGTAGACCGTGGAGCAGAGCCCGACACAAGGGGTTTTAATTGACTGGTTGGACATGGAAAAACAACGGCTTGGCGGTGGCACACGGCCCCATGTTAGCCCTTTGTCTAACCAGGGTCACTCGTTAAAGTCGCACGGGCAGCCTTACTTTCGTCCGGGTTTTACCGTAGAATCACTTCGCCTTTTCAAGGCAACAATGTCCGTTGGAAGCTGTTTTCAAAGCGTCACGAGCACAGTTAATCCGGTAGAACGGCGTTGGCCCGGGCCATGCACCCCTCGCATGACCGCGCCAACCCCTCATCAGCGCTCCGTTCTACAGGCGTAAAACTTTGAAAGCAGCTTCTACAAGGATTTCCTGCAACCCTGGCTGGGCGGCTCAAAAAGCCGTATTGCGCATGGGTGCTGTAAATCCTGGATGAGCGTCCCGGACTCCCTTTAGGGACCACTGATGAGGGTAATAACTGTGCTTGAAGCCTACCGCAAACACATCGAAGAGCGTGCCGCCCTGGGTATCGTGCCCCAGCCGCTGAACGCCGAACAGACTGCAGGCCTGGTCGAGCTGCTGAAGAATCCGCCGGCCGGCGAAGAAGCCTTCCTCGTAGAACTGATCACCGATCGCGTACCACCAGGTGTTGACGAAGCCGCCTACGTCAAGGCCGGTTTCCTCTCCGCTATCGCCAAAGGCGAAGCGCAATCCCCGCTGATCGACCGCAAGCATGCCGCAGAGCTGCTGGGCACCATGCAGGGTGGCTACAACATCGAGACCTTGGTCGCGCTGCTGGACGACGCCGAACTGGGCGCCGTCGCGGCCGAACAGCTCAAGCACACGCTGCTGATGTTCGATGCCTTCCACGACGTGGCCGAAAAAGCCAAGGCGGGCAACGCCCACGCCAAGGCCGTACTGGAATCCTGGGCCGCCGGTGAGTGGTTCACCAAGCGTCCGCCGATCGCCGAGAAGTACACCCTGACCGTGTTCAAGGTGCCTGGCGAAACCAACACCGATGACCTCTCGCCTGCCCCGGATGCCTGGTCGCGCCCTGACATCCCCCTGCACGCCCTGGCCATGCTGAAGATGGCCCGTGACGGCATCGAGCCTGAGCAACCCGGTTCGGTCGGCCCGCTCAAGCAAATCGAAGCGGTCCGTGCCAAAGGCTTCCCGGTCGCCTACGTCGGTGACGTGGTCGGTACCGGTTCGTCGCGTAAATCCGCCACCAACTCGGTGCTGTGGTTCTTCGGTGACGACATCCCGAACGTGCCGAACAAGCGCGCCGGTGGTTTCTGCTTCGGTACCAAGATCGCCCCGATCTTCTACAACACCATGGAAGACGCCGGCGCCCTGCCGATCGAATTCGACTGCACCAACCTGGGCATGGGCGACGTCATCGACGTCTACCCGTACAAAGGTGAAGTACGCCGTCACGACAGCGACGAGCTGGTCACCACCTTCGCCCTGAAGACCGAAGTGCTGCTCGACGAAGTCCGCGCTGGCGGCCGTATCCCGCTGATCGTGGGTCGCGGCCTGACCGACAAGGCCCGCGCCGAGCTGGGCCTGGGTCCAGCCGACCTGTTCAAGCTGCCTGAAGCTCCGGTCGATACCGGCAAAGGCTTCACCCTGGCACAGAAAATGGTCGGCCGCGCCTGCGGTCTGGCAGAAGGCCAGGGCGTGCGCCCAGGTGCCTACTGCGAGCCGAAGATGACCACTGTGGGTTCGCAAGACACCACCGGCCCGATGACCCGCGACGAGCTGAAAGACCTGGCTTGCCTGGGCTTCTCCGCTGACCTGGTAATGCAGTCGTTCTGCCACACCGCGGCCTATCCAAAGCCGATCGACGTCACTACCCACCACACCTTGCCGGACTTCATCCGCACCCGTGGCGGCGTGTCCCTGCGTCCTGGCGACGGCATCATCCACAGCTGGCTGAACCGCATGCTGCTGCCTGACACCGTCGGCACCGGTGGCGACTCGCACACCCGCTTCCCGATCGGCATCTCGTTCCCGGCCGGTTCCGGCCTGGTGGCCTTCGCCGCTGCCACCGGCGTCATGCCGCTGGACATGCCGGAGTCGGTCCTGGTGCGCTTCAAGGGCAAACTGCAACCGGGCATCACCCTGCGTGACCTGGTCCATGCCATCCCTTACTACGCCATCCAGAACGGCCTGCTGACCGTCGAGAAGAAGGGCAAGAAAAACGCCTTCTCCGGCCGCATCCTCGAGATCGAAGGCCTGGACGAGCTGACTGTCGAGCAAGCCTTCGAACTGTCCGACGCCTCGGCCGAGCGTTCCGCTGCCGGTTGCACCATCAAACTGCCGGAAAAAGCGGTTGCCGAATACCTGCAGTCGAACATCACCCTGCTGCGCTGGATGATCAGCGAAGGCTACGGCGATGCACGGACCATGGAGCGCCGTGCGCAAGCCATGGAAGCCTGGCTGGCCAATCCAGAGCTGCTGGCTGCCGATGCCGACGCCGAGTACGCCGAGATCATCGAAATCGACCTGGCCGACGTCAAGGAGCCTGTGCTCTGCGCGCCGAACGACCCGGACGACGCACGCCTGCTGTCTTCGGTACAGGGCGAGAAGATCGACGAAGTGTTCATCGGTTCGTGCATGACCAACATCGGTCACTTCCGCGCTGCCGGCAAGCTGCTGGAGAAGGTCAAGGGTGGTATTCCGACCCGTCTGTGGCTGGCTCCGCCAACCAAGATGGACGCCCATCAGCTGACCGAAGAAGGCTACTACGGCATCTACGGCAAGGCTGGCGCGCGCATGGAAATGCCAGGCTGCTCGCTGTGCATGGGTAACCAGGCACGTGTGCAGACCGGTTCGACCGTGGTCTCCACTTCGACCCGTAACTTCCCGAACCGTCTGGGCGATGCCACCAACGTTTACCTGGCTTCGGCTGAGCTGGCGGCGGTTGCTTCGATCCTCGGCAAGCTGCCGACTGTTGAAGAGTATCTGGTGTACGCCAAGGACATCGACAGCATGGCTGCCGACGTTTACCGCTACCTGAGCTTCGACCAGATCGCCGAGTTCCGTGAAGCGGCGGAAAGCGCCAAGATTCCGGTTGTTCAGGCGTAAGATCAGGTAGGAGCGTTGAGCTTCTAGCTGATGAAAAAAACCCGGCAGAAATGCCGGGTTTTTTTTGGGTTATCGCTGGTAAAGCCACGGCAACGGCAGGCAAATCGCCACGCGCCTACTGCTCGTTTTCCTGGCAACAGCTGATCAGTAGAATCAGCATTTTTAGCCTAACCGTCTATGAAGGTATCTCGGGTAAATGGCCCGCCCCATGGGAGCAATCCCAACACCGTCACTACGAAGATAAAACTGATCGAAAAAAATATCATGGGCAGAAACATGCCATCCCAATAGGTATCAAGCATGGCATGTCGAGGATTAGCCGGATCGTAGCGTACAGCCACTCTATCACCACGATCATAGCCGCTACTGCACACGGAGGCACTGACGTCATAGGATTGCTGATCCGCAGCCTGAAATTCGATCAACGCACAGTGCTTAGAAGACCCCCCAGAAATCACAGTACCTGTCGTAAATTCGGTCATTCTCGCCTGTTTATCCTTGTGATCCTGCAGCACCCAATAACCCACCCCTCCTAGTACCAAGGCAATGCCTGCAAGCGAGAAAATCAAACCCCTCTCACTCATTTCCGTTTTCTCGCCAGGCACAGGCGTGCACAGCATGAAAATCCACATCATCACGCCTAATCCAATTGACAGCACAACGTAGAACCATTCATCAGCGGTAACGACCAGCAATGCGTGCTCGGGAGATTCTGGCAAATAGAAAACTGCAACTTTATCTCCTATTTTATTCTGTGACGAAGTGGTGCATTGTTTTCCCTCTACGGTTACAAGTACGTTAGCTTGTGTATAAAACTGTATGCGCGGACACTTATTTCTACTTCTGAAGCCTTCACCCCAATCCTCGTATGAAAAAGCGATTAGCGTCCCAATGGTTTCCACCATACCGTGCTTTTCAGCTTCTCGCTGAACATGCAGCAATACAGCCGTAATAAAAAATACGGCACCTACAACCGCAAAAAACGTGCGCAATTGTATGTGCCGAGATTTGACAGATAATTCACGCGATATCATTAATCACCACCCACACCTGAGAAAGAAGAAAATTTTTCGACTTTTCTTTGCTGCAGAGAGCACAGCTTCCTGATGAAAAGCCCGATACTCACACGATCGGGAAGAAGATACCTATCAGACATATCCGAAAAAAAAGCAGGACGCTTCTGTTTATAAACCCGAAGCACAAACGCAACGTTTATTCTCTTGAAGGCCACGAATATTTAATATTAACTCCTTGGTAATCACGTCGGGGACTGACCATCTGGCGGCGTTGGAATGATAGGCTTGGAGATCTCGCCGAGCACGTACAAGGATATTTCAGTGACAAAAAATATAACAATAGCTCTTTGCACATTTTGGTTAATGGCAGGTTGCCAAGGACCCTCCTATCCATTGCCCAAAAGCCAGAAACTGCCACCGGAGAAAGTCGAACAAATACTTGGCACCATTGGGAAAAATTACCCGCACCTCTCCTCTGAAATACGTGCCAATATCCTGAAGACTGTCGTGCAGTCGCTGGACAACATGGTCTTTGTCGAGGGCGGTGAGTTTCAGATGGGGGACTTTGGATGGCCGTATGATGATGACCCCACAAATATGTGTGACTGGCCCTGCAGGGTAGAGTCCGATCGAATGGGTAGGCTTACAATGTTCGGGGATGATGACTTCGTTCATCCTGTTGAGCTTAGCAGCTATCACCTGTCTAAGTACCAAGTTCAGCTGGCAGAAATTGATTTATTTTTTACGAGCCAAGGCCAACCCGTATTCGACGCAGAAGATCGCAAGCGCGAAGACCTGCAATTCCTTTATCGCCCAAATCTACCTGCCCCAACTAAAACTTGGCAAGAAGCTAAGGATTATTGCGGCTGGCTGGCCCAGCTAAGTGGTTACCCTGTCGATCTACCGACAGAAGCGCAATGGGAATATGCCGCCCGCAACCGTGGCCAATACCTGGCGTTCCCGACTGATAATGGTAGCTTGAACTATGGACGTAACTTTCCACACCCTGATGAACTGAATACGTTTCCCGTGGATGCGTTTCTACCCAACCCCTTGGGTCTTTACAACCTTTCGGGGAATGCTGCGGACTGGGTCAACGATTGGTTTGGCAAAGATTACTACCGTCACTCACCCATCTTAAATCCACAGGGGCCGGAGACGGGAACACAGAAAGCGCGTAGAGGAGCCAATGTAGGTGAGGACCCATTACTGTCAGCCAGTACCGTAATGCGCTTCCCTACCGACCCGATCAGATCTGGTTACTTTCCTGGAACAAGCTTTCGCTGCGCAATTCAATCCCAAGAAACTTTATAAAGTACACCAATGGCAAAGCTCCTAGCGGAGCCCTTACTACAAGCATCCACCAGCTAAACAATACCCATTAGCGGTCACACCAAAATACACAAGGACACTTCAGTGACTAAACAAATACCGATAGGTCTTTGCACTATATTTTTAATGACAGCATGCCAGGGAAACTCACACTCTTTCCCCATAAGCCAGAAATTATCACCCGAGAAAGTCAACCAAATATTCAAAACAGTGGAGAACAATTACCCACACCTTTCCTCCGAGGTACGAGCAAAAATCCTGAAGACTGTCGTGCAGTCGCTAGACAATATGGTCTTTGTCGAGGGCGGTGAATTTCAGATGGGAGATTTCGGCTGGCCATATGATGATGACCCCACAGATCTATGCGACTGGCCCTGCGGTGTAGACCCGGACCGGATGGGGAACATCACCATGTTTGGCGATGATGACTTCGTTCACCCTGTCAGACTGAGCAGCTATTATATTTCGAAATTCCAAACAACCCTGGCAGATTTTGATTTATTTTTCACCGCGCAAGAAAAGCCATTATTCGGCTTGGAACATCGAAATCGCCCAGACTTACAGCATCGTTACCGGCCAAATATACCTACTTCCACCAAGAGCTGGCAAGAAGCCAAAGATTATTGCGGCTGGCTGGGTCAACTAAGTGGTTATCCTGTCGACCTACCGACAGAAGCGCAATGGGAATATGCAGCCCGCAACCGTGGCCAACACCTTGCTTTCCCCACTGACAATGGTAGCTTAAACTACGGACGTAACTTTCCTCACCCTAATGAACGGAATACATTCCCTGTGGATGCTTTCCTACCTAACCCCTTGGGACTTTATAACCTTTCGGGGAATGCTGCGGACTGGGTCAACGACTGGTTCGGCGAAGACTACTACCGTCACTCCCCTATCGTAAATCCACAAGGGCCAGAGACTGGAACGCAGAAAGCGCGCAGGGGCGCCAATATTGGTGAAAGCCCATTACTGTCAGCCAGTACCGTAATGCGTTTTCCTAGCGACCCCGTCAGAAAATATTATTCGCCGGAGAGTAGCTTTCGTTGCGCAATTCAATACCAAGAACCCTTATAAAGTACACCACTGATAAAGGCGCCCACCGGCGCCCTTATCTAAAAAACCTAACACCAAACCTAACTCAAGCCATCATACCTGCCGCTATTGCGAGCAGCCAAAAGCACTTTTTCCTTGCGCCAAGCGTTACTGCAACTCCAAGCCAATCTAGTAGAAGCAGCTGACGGATAAACAGCCAAACTTTCAATAAATCTATTAAACTGACCTTGCTGATAGCCATCCAATAAAGTATTAATCCGCTCCAAACTCCCCATAGCATTAACCTTTTCCGCTTTAGGCGAGCAGTGCTCGAGCATTTTTATAAATTGTCGCCAGTGGCGTATTTCGGACAATAGGATCACCAAAGCCTGTTCTTGCAGCTCATTAAAACTACCGACAAAAGCCTCAGTCAAAATATAGACCATTGGACCAAGCGTTTCGGGCGGCAGCAAACCAAAAGGTAAACGCTGGCCGTTAACAACGATGACTTTTTCAGATTTATGGATAACGATATAGTTGGCCAAATTATGTGCCTCGGCCTTGGAAGCTTTCCGTTTTTTCCACCACGAGCTCATCGCCTCCTGCCCCGCCTCAAAACCTGCCATAGCCTGTTTAGCAGGCGATGTTGCCACCTGGAACAAGCCTGAGACGATATAGTCAAAAGCTTCCCCCGTCACGCCTAACAGGTACCTGTAGTCCACAGCCGCCAACGCATTGCAAAACAATAGAGTCAGTTTCCCGACCTGCTGCAGGTCCACCACCGCGCCGAATCCACCACCAGCTCCAGGGCCCAAAACCACGGAAGCCCTGCAATTAAATGCCAGTCGGTCGCGAGAAATACTGATCCCGGCCTCCGCAGCGCCTCCAATGCCCAACGCCACATTCCCTTCAGCCTTGATCTCGGCCAGTTTTACCCAACTACTCCCTGCATTGGCTTGGCTCAAAACGGCATCGCCCGCCCCTTGCTTATCCGGTTCAACCCACTCCAATGCGCCGCTCAGGACACCTCCGGCCTGGGCCCCGGCAAAAATATCCCCCTTCAAACCGATGTTGCCGCTAGGCCCAACTTCCATAGTCGGAGTACCTAGCAATGCAGTAGCGCCTGCCGGGGTCTCAGAAGGTTTATATTGTGTTTTAACACCGGCCTCAACCTGCCCTCTAACGCCAACGAAACAGGACAACTCCAACTTTCCGCTCATGCGAAACACGCCCAGTGGATGCAGCACTTCTTGCCCCACGGCATTGCGATAGGACATGTTCGCGACATACCCACCTTGGTCAGGGAAAAACTGGTTCAGCGTCGCCGAAGCCTCGGCCATCGATAGCGCTGCGCTGCCTTTGCCCCCGATATCAACGCTGCCTTCCCTGGGGTTCCAGTTGTTTACGCCAGCACTGGTATTAGCAGCAAAACGCATTGAATGCGCTTCTGCGGATACTGCATATGGCGCTGCATCGCTCTGATTTGAGGTCCACTGCACCTCTCCATGCAGCGCATTGAGCAGGTTGTCATCCTTACTGGTCCAGGAAGTGAGTTTGAATTCGAGATTGCCCAGAGGCCCGGCTTTGCGCCCAGCGCTGACCGCCTCCTTGATGTCCTTTATCAGGTCTGTCGCCAGTTGTTTACCGAATGGCTTACCGGCCATGACGCGCGTGGAAGTCCGAATTTTCCACGTTGTGGTATTGCGGTACGGGATCGAGATGTAATGGCGCCGAGTGGGGTCGCTGAACAGGATGATTTCAACGATATCAATACCAGATCTGGTTTGTTTGCCCTTCTGACGCTCAAAGCCGCGCACCCAACCATGCTTCGAAGCGGGTGCTGCGCTGTTGGCATTCGTCGAGCTGTCCTCTGGTTCGGGTTTTTTCTGGGCTGCCAGTTGCGCACGCAATTTGCCGATTTCCGTATCCAGCTCCAGAACTTTTTTGTTCTGCAAGGATTTCCAGTTACTTTCAAATCGCGTTGTTCCAGCAATGCTGGGTGTATAGCGCTGATACCAGTCACGTGCTTGCTGCAAGGACGCGAGTTGCCCCTGCAGGTCTTTATCAGTCGTCAGGGGGGCTGTCTTGCTGGGCGGTGGGAGGGTCTTGCGCATCAATAACCCCGCGCCCTCAGCCTTAACCGCCCACGCTTCTTTGAGGCAACCTGCACAAGCACAGATGGCCAGGGGGTCTTGCGGCTTGTTGCACTGAGTGATGGGCAAGGCCTTGGCCAGCCTCTGATGAAAATCATCCATCAGCCTCTGAACCGCGTTGATCTCTTGCTTCAGTGATTTGGACTGCTTGTCGGTCAACACATAGAAGTGAGGCTCACCGGTAATGTGGGCTACATCGACCAGTTCTTCGTCGCATTGAGCCTGACCTTTGAGGGCGATCGAGCTGGTAGTGTCTGCATGCATCGGTGGTGGCAGTTCGGCGTTGAGCGCGGCACTGGGAAGCTTCAACTCCCAACCGACCCTGATATGGTCGGGGTTGATGATGATCGGGTTAAGGGCCGTGATCTCTGATTCCTTAGCGCCATGCCGCAGGGCAATTTCCCCCAGGGTGTCGCCAGATTTAACCGTGTAGGTGCTGTTCATCTATCATCGTCCTTGTCATTCAGAGACCTTCGAGCTCAATCAGCTTGTCGCCAAGACTCAGGTCATCGCGGGCGAGTAATTCGGCAGAGGGGGAGCGATGCCAGAAGTCATCGCCCTTGCTCAGCGACACGCGCAACCAGCGCTCCTGCTCAGCCACCTGCAGGTATCCGGCTTGCTGTGCAGCAATCAGCTGCCGATAGACAAACTCCAGCGGATCATCCATTGACAGAACGCCGTGATAGTCCTGGGTGAACCGGCCTGCCAGTACCTTCAAGCGCTGCAGTTGCATACCGTCCTGACGCTCGTGGCTCAGGTGCAAGCAGCCGGTGGCTTGAGTCTTGACCTCTGATCCAGGGTGCGGATGAGCCAAATGGCGCCAACCCAGCTCATTTCGCCAAACCATGTCGGTGAGTGGGCCCATGAACTGCAACAGCTCGGCTTCATCAAGGCTGCATAGCAACGGCTCCAGCCAGCGTGGTTCGAAAAACCGCATCATCTGGGCCGGTGTTTCATCGGTACTGACGGTGAGCAGACTGCGCCAATGTTCAACCGCCCGGTCGAAGGACTGGTCATCCTTCAAGTAGGCCACGCACCCGGCATCTGCCCGTTCAAGCAGGCCGCAGGCGTACTCCGTCAATGCACCCGGCACGGCGCATAGCAAGGCGAATGGCCCTGCGCTTTGCAAGGCGGTGTAGGGGGTGTTTTCGAATAGAGACACACAGCGCTCTGCACCGTAGCTGATTGCCTGATCGACAGACGTCTGCAAGTGCGGAGCAAAACTCGCGTCGAGAATTACGCACAAGGCACCCGGGGTTACCGGCACCTGAAAGGGCGAGGAAATGGATTGGATCATGGCTTGGTACCGGGGTGATGGATTGGGCAATGACCTGATGCATCGAGCTGGCAGCACGGGGTGGGCAAGAGCACACCCGCCACTGCTTGCTGCTGGTAGAACGCTGTACTGGGGATAGGCAGTGCAGTGGGTGCTGATAGCCCCTCAAGCATTCCTGGCATGACCGGCGCGGCAGCGGTACCTGTTGCGGGCGCGCCGCCGATCTGAATATCAGTACTGCTGAAAATCCCGCCTGGGCCAATGACGATGTGCTGCCCGCCCGCTTTCAACGTGATACCCACACCGGCGTCGAGAACCAGATTGGCGCCCGCCTTCAGGTGCACCTGCTGGCCAGCCTCGACGGCCAGTAGTTGGCCGACTCGGGTATGACTGCTTTGAGCTACCTGCAGATAGTCGTTGGCTTTGAGTTCCACCTTACGGTCAGCACCGACAGAGCGCTGGTCTTGCGCCTCAAGCACCGCAATGCTGTTGCCCTTGATGGTTTCGTGACGCTCGTTACCCACCTGCAGCCGACTGTCATGCTCGACCCGCTGCTCCATATCGCGCTGCGCGCGAAGATAGATCAGCTCCTGCCCCGCCCGGTCTTCAATCGACAGTTCGTTGTAGCCACCGGTGTGCGGCGAACTGTGACTGCGCAGTACGGTTCGGGTCTTGTGGTCCGGCAAGGGGTACGGCGCGGGCATCAGCGTGTTTCGCACGCAACCGGTAATCATCGGCTTGTCGGGATTGCCTTCGAGGAAGGTCACCAGCACTTCCATACCGACCCGCGGAATGGTGACCGCACCGTAACTCTGCCCTGCCCAACTCGATGCGACCCGCAGCCAACAACTGCTTTTGTCGCTGCCCAGCTCGGCGCGGTCCCAGTGGAATTCGACTTTTACCCGCCCGTATTCATCGCAGAAGATCTCTTCCCCCGCGGGGCCAGTCACCCTGGCTGTCTGGCTCACCAGCGGCGATTCACGGGTGACCAGCGGCGGGCGGTAGAACACATCCCAGGGGATGGCAGTGAAGGTGTTGCGATAGCCTTGGATAAAGCCGTCCGAGGAATCACTGTCGCTGGTGACCGACTCTTCAAGCACCTGCGGCTGCTTGCCTTCATGCATGACGCTGAACAACAGCCACAAGTCGTTGCACGCCTTGCGCGGATGCTCGACCAGTTCAAGAAAGTGACCGCTGCGCAACGTCGGCTGATCGCTGTGGCCCTCGGCTAACTGATAGTCAGTGCGGTGTCGCTCCAGCGCGTGGCGGGCGAGTTGCTTGCCGCGCTGTTCAGTGGTGAGCGGTGCCGGGTAGCGATAGTCTTCGAGCGCCGGGCGGTACTCGGCGCTGAACTGGCTCTCAGGCAACAGGCCTGGGCGTTTGAAGTCGTAGTCCCGGCGCATGACTGCGCTGGTTCGCGTACTCAAACGCTGGGAAAACTGCCTGACCACCGGATGATCAGCCACCAGGCCACGGCCTTGCTGGTACGGCGTTGCACCGAGTCTGGGAAAGAAGGTCTGATCATCGGTAAAGACCAGTTGATGGCCATCCGGGCTGTGTTGGTGATGCCAGGCAATGCCGTCTTCGCTGCACAGCCGCTGGACGAAGGCAAAGTCGCTTTCTGCATATTGCGTGCAGTATTCGCGCTCGGGGCTGGTACTCACATGAAACCTGAAGGCGTCGGCCTGAATCCCGTGGCCCTTGAGTACTTGAGCGACGATCTGCGGCACCGTCATCTGCTGGAAAATGCGCTGGTTGTAGCTGAACTGCAGGTAATGCAACGCCGGCACAAGGCTCAGGTGATAGCGGGTCAGACGTTTACCGGCCTCCCCCACGAGTACGTTTTCAATGCGCCCATGCAGGCCTTCGCCCTTGAGCCCGAAGCGCAGAAACGCCGGTTGGCTGAGCAGGCTTTCCGGATCGAAATCGGGATACTCGCTGACCAGCTCAATCTCGATTGCATACAGGCTGCTGATGGCTTCGCGGCCGGCAAACGCCAGTACCTTGAAGTCATTGCGTACCGTGGGGATCAACAGCTCAAAATGTGCGGTATTGGCGGATGCAAACATGGCATTGCCCTCATAAAGCCAAGTTCACGAAGGCAGCGGCGGTGATCAAGCCTTGTTTGGTACCGGTATCGGACATGTAAGCGGGCGTAGCCATGGATGCGCTCCTTGCTGGAAAAATAGAGTCGCCAGGCGGGTAAAACACCCGCTGGTCACGTTATCGTTCTACAAGGTCCATGCCATCAAACCAAAAACCCCTCTAGAACGGGGCTTTGAGGATTTCAAGGGGTACGGGAGGGGGCGATTGGGCTGAAAAACCCTCGAAAAGTGCGCAACTTCTTGCGCAGTACTGCGCAAGAAGTTGCGCACTGGCCTGAAGGCCCTGAGTTACGTGGCCTGTAGCCGAAAAAAGCGGCGATTTTCGACTTTGAAGTGCGCAACTTCTTGCGCACTTGGCAAATTGATTTAACCGGGTGATTTCATCCCATCAGCGATGCCCCAGACCCGCTTCAAAATCACTACTCCATCAATATCTCAACCAACACCTGCGCCGGCACACTCAACTCCACCCCCAACCGCGTCACCACCTCATACGGCTCGCTGCGCGACTTCAGCTGCAAGGGCAAACGCACCAGCATGCCATGCTCAAGCGCGACCTTTGCCACATCCCACGGCATCACCGCCAGCAACCCCGCGTCCTGGAGCAACAGCGACAACGTAGTGAAGGTCGAAGACGTTTCGATCGGGTACTGCGGAAAACTCAACCCCGCCTCACGAAACTCCCGCTCCAACGTCAGCCGCATTGGCATGTTCACCGGGAACACCACCCACCGCGAATCAGCCAACTGGGCCAGGCTCAACGACTCACTGCCGGCCAGCGGATGCGCCGGGTTGGCCACCAACACCAATTGCTCCTGATGCTTGACCCGGCTCTCGTACGCCGCCGGGCGCGGGCTGACGCTGGTCCGACAGATCACCAGGTCCAGGCGGCCCTGATCAAGCAGGGTAAGCAAGCGATCACTGGTGTCTTCCACGACCGATACCGAAAGGTCCGGCTGGCTCTCGCGCAATCGCGCCAAACCCTCGACCAGGATCGGCACGGCGCCCATGATCGTCCCCACCGACAGGCGCCCGCCATGTCCCTGGAGAATCCCCAGCATCTCTTCGCGCAGGTGCGCCAGGTCATTGCCGATCAGGCGCGCATAACGCACCACACAGCGCCCAAGGTCATTCGCCTCAAGGCCCTTGCTGGTGCGTTCGAACAGCACGGCACCAAAGGTCGACTCGATCTCGTTGAGCGCCTTGGTCGCCCCTGGCTGAGTGATCGACATGGCCTCGGCGGCCTTGTGGATCGAGCCCAGCTCATCAAGGCTGATCAGCAGGCGTAACTGGCGCAACCGCAGGCGTGAAACCATTGAATTCAAGGGTGGCAGCATAGGGGATCACTAAAAGTTATCACGGGGTGAACAGCTCTCATTAGGCAGCAATGCGGGGGAAATTTAAAGTGATCAGCAACCGCCCCCATAACAACAAACAGGAGCCCTGGCGCCTTACCCCAACGTCGACGGCGTGGTCGCCCTGACCCACGGCGTCGGCTGCGCGGTCGATCCCGCTGGCGAGGCGCTGGCAATGCTGCGCCGCACCCTCGGCGGCTACGCCGTGCACGCCAATTTCGCCTCGGTGCTGCTGATCGGCCTGGGCTGCGAAACCAACCAGATACCCGACCTGCTCGCCGCCCAGGGCCTGGAAAGCAGCCATGCGCTGCGCACCTTCACCATCCAGGGCACCGGCGGCACCTCGAAGACCATTGCCAGCGGCATTGCCCAGGTCAAGTCGCTGCTGGCCGAAGCCAACCAGGTCGAGCGCCAGCCGGTCAGCGTCAGCCACCTCACGGTAGGCCTGCAGTGCGGCGGCTCGGACGGCTACTCGGGGATCACTGCCAACCCGGCACTGGGCAACGCGGTGGACCGCCTGGTCGCTGCAGGCGGCACGGCGATCCTCTCGGAAACGCCTGAAATCTACGGTGCCGAGCACCTGCTGACGCGCCGTGCGGTGAGCCAGCAGGTCGGCGAAAAACTGCTCGCCCGGATTCGCTGGTGGGAAGCCTACTGCCAACGGATGGACGCCGAGCTGAACAACAACCCCTCGGCCGGCAACAAGGCCGGCGGCCTGACCACCATCCTCGAGAAGTCACTCGGTGCGGTAGCCAAGGCCGGCTCCTCTGACCTGGTAGATGTTTACCAGTATGCCGAACCGGTGCGCGCTCACGGCCTGGTGTTCATGGACACCCCCGGCTACGACCCGATTTCCGCCACCGGCCAGGTCGCCGGCGGCGCCAACCTGATCGCCTTTACCACCGGCCGCGGCTCGGCCTACGGCTGCGCGCCATCGCCATCGATCAAGCTGGCGACCAACACCCGCCTGTGGGAAACCCAGGAAGAAGACATGGACGTCAACTGCGGCGGCATCGCCGATGGCAGCATGACCATCGAAGAGCGCGGCGAACATATCTACCGAATGATGCTGAGCATCGCCTCCGGCGAGCGCAGCAAGAGTGAACAGCACGGCTACGGCCAGAACGAGTTCGTGCCGTGGCAGATCGGCGCCATTACCTGATTCCCTTGTCTTTTCGTTACAGGAGCCTGCATGACCCGCATCCTCGGTCACAACTACATCGGCGGCCAGCGCTCGGCCCAAGGCAGCCTGCTGCTCAAGAGCCTCGACGCCACTACCGGCGAGCCCTTGCCGGGCGTGTTCAGCCAAGCCACGGAGGCTGAAGTCGACGCCGCTGGCAACGCTGCAGCGGCGGCTTTCCCGGCTTACCGCAATCTGCCTGCCGAGCAGCGCGCCGCCTTTCTCGAAGCGATTGCCGACGAACTCGACGCCTTGGGCGATGACTTCGTCGCCACCGTGTGCCGCGAGACTGCCCTGCCCAGCGGCCGCATTCAGGGCGAGCGGGCCCGCACCAGCGGCCAGATGCGCCTGTTTGCCCACGTGCTGCGCCGGGGTGATTTTTACGGTGCGCGAATCGACCGTGCGCTGCCCGAGCGCCAGCCGCTGGCGCGCCCTGACCTGCGCCAGTACCGCATTGGCGTAGGCCCGGTGGCAGTGTTTGGCGCGAGCAATTTCCCGCTAGCCTTCTCCACCGCCGGCGGCGACACCGCCTCGGCCCTGGCGGCCGGCTGCCCGGTGGTGTTCAAGGCCCACAGCGGGCACATGGCCACCGCTGAAGCGGTCGCCGATGCAATCCTGCGCGCCGCGGCCCGCTGCGGCATGCCGGACGGCGTGTTCAACATGGTCTATGGCGGCGGTGTCGGTGAGTGGCTGGTCAAGCATCCGGCGATCCAGGCGGTAGGCTTCACCGGCTCGCTCAAAGGCGGTACGGCCCTTGGCCGCATGGCCGCCGAACGCACACAGCCAATCCCGGTATTTGCCGAGATGTCCAGTATCAATCCGGTGATCCTGCTGCCCGAGGCATTGCAGGCACGCGGCGCAACCCTGGCGCGGGAGTTGGCCGCGTCGGTGACGCTGGGTTGTGGCCAGTTCTGTACCAATCCGGGCTTGATCATCGGCATGCGCTCGGCGGCATTTGCCGACTTCATCGAGCTGTTCCAGGCGCAGATGGCTGAGCAGGCAGCGCAAACCATGCTTAACTACGGCACCCTGGCCAGTTACCGCAGCGGCCTCGAGCACCTGCACAGCCACCCCGGCGTGACCCACCTGGCGGGCGCCACGCAGGGCGACCGACAGGCGCAACCGCAGCTGTTCAAGGCGGATGTGAGCGTGCTGCTGAGTGGCGATCCTTTGTTGCAGGAAGAGGTGTTCGGGCCGGCAACCGTGCTCATCGAAGTGGAGGACCAGGGGCAACTGGCCGCGGCTATCAGGGCGCTGCGCGGGCAGCTGACGGCCACGCTGATTGGCGAAAGCGAGGAGCTTGCCAGCGCTGGCTGGCTGAGTGAGCTGCTGCAGGAAAAGGTCGGCCGGGTGTTGCTCAATGGCTACCCGACCGGGGTCGAGGTGTGCGACGCCATGGTCCATGGCGGGCCTTACCCGGCCACCTCGGACGCGCGTGGCACCTCGGTGGGCAGTTTGGCGATCGAGCGCTTCCTGCGGCCGGTATGCTTGCAGAATTACCCCGATGAGCTGCTGCCGCCAGCATTGCAGGACGCCAATCCGCTGGGGGTCATGCGCTTGGTGAATGGCGAGCAGAGCCGCGCGGCGATCGTTCGCTGAGGTGAATCAGCAGCGGCCTCTTCGCGGGTTCGCGGGGCAAGCCGGCATGAACACCCCGACAGCCGGGCCACCGACTCAGATCACGAACAGATCAACGAACGTGTGCACCGGCGTCGCCTCCAGGCGCGCCTGTGCCTTGCACAGCTCAAAAATCTCGGCACAGCGTTGCCCGGCAAAGCGCGTGGCGAGGTTGGCCTTGAATTTCTCTTCCAGCAATGGAATCCCTTCGGCACGCCGGCGCCGATGACCAATCGGGTACTCCACTGTGATCTGCTCGGTGCTGCTGCCATCGTTGAAGAACACCTGTACGGCATTGGCAATCGAGCGCTTGTCGGCTTCGAGGTACTCGCGGCTGAAACGCGGCTCTTCGACAATCTCCATCTTCTCGCGCAGGCGGTCGATGGTCGGATGGGCGGCGTGGAAGCTGTCTTCGTAGTGCTCCGCCACCAGGTTGCCGAAAATCAGCGGCACGGCCGTCATGTACTGCAGGCAGTGATCGCGGTCGGCGGCATTGGCCAGCGGGCCGACCTTGGAGATGATGCGGATCGCCGACTCATGGGTGGTGATGACAATGCGCTCGATCTCGTGCAAGCGGTTGCGCACTTTCGGATGCAACACCACCGCCGCTTCACAGGCGGTCTGCGCATGGAACTCGGCGGGGAAGCTGATCTTGAACAGGACGTTCTCCATCACATAGCTAGCAAACGCCTGCGGCAGGCTGAACCCGCGCTGCGCGTCGGGCTTGAGCGCCAAGTCCTTGTTGGTGTGGCTGAACAGCACGTCATAGAAGCCCCACTGCGGCGCCGTGAGCACCCCTGGTATGCCCATCTCACCGCGCAAGGCGATGTCCGCCAGGCGCACACCGCGACTCGACGCATCACCGGCTGCCCACGATTTGCGCGAGCCGGCGTTGGGTGCATGGCGATAGGTGCGCAACGCCTGGCCATCGACAAAGGCGTGCGACAGGGCCGAGAGCAGCTGCTCGCGGTTGGCCCCCATCAACTTGGCGCACACCGCCGTCGATGCCACCTTGACCAACAGCACGTGATCCAGCCCCACCCGATTGAACGAGTTTTCCAAGGCCAGCACGCCCTGGATCTCATGGGCCATGACCATCGCTTCGAGCACATCGCGCATGCTCAACGGCTGCTCACCGAGCGCCACTCGGCGCTGCGAAAGATGATCCGCCACGGCCAGAATCCCGCCGAGGTTGTCTGAGGGGTGCCCCCATTCAGCCGCCAGCCAGGTGTCGTTGTAATCCAGCCAACGCACGATGCAGCCGATGTCCCAGGCCGCCTTGACCGGATCGAGCCGGTAGGAAGTCCCCGGCACCCGCGCGCCGTGCGGTACCACGGTGCCCTCCACCAGCGGCCCGAGGTGCTTGGTGCATTCCGGAAAACGCAGCGCCAGCAAGCCGCAACCCAAAGTGTCGATCAGGCAATTGCGCGCAGTATCCAGCGCCTCGGCCGAGCCGACCTGATAGTCGAGCACGTAGTCGGCAATGGTTTGCAGCACCCGGTCGTAGTCCGGACGGTCGTTCAGGTCAACGTTGGCACTCATCTCTCATACTTCCTGTGGCAGAGGATCGATTGAAAAAGCCGAGCGCCAGCCACGTGCTAGAAGGCGTCGCCGGGCACTCGCACCCAGCCCTCCATCAGCACGCGAGCGCTGCGGCTCATGATTGCTTTGGTCACGCGCCATTCGCCGTTCACCTGCTGCGCCTGGGCGCCGACCCGCAAGGTGCCGGACGGATGCCCGAAGCGCACCGCAGCACGCTGCGTGCCACCGGCGGCGAGGTTGACCAGGGTGCCGGGGATCGCCGCCGCAGTGCCGATGGCCACCGCGGCGGTACCCATCATGGCGTGGTGCAGTTTGCCCATGGACAATGCGCGCACCAGCAGGTCGATATCGTCCGCAGCCACGGCCTTGCCGCTTGACGCAGTGTAGGCCAGCGGCGGCGCGACGAAGGCGACCTTGGGCGTGTGCTGACGCTGGGCAGCGGCGTCGATGTGCTCGATCAGGCCCATGCGCAGGGCACCGTAGGCGCGGAGGGTCTCGAACCGCGCCAAGGCTGCGGCATCGCCGTTGATCGCGTCCTGCAGCTCGCTGCCGGTGTAACCGATATCGGCAGCGTTGACGAAGATGGTCGGAATACCGGCATTGATCAGCGTCGCCTTGAACGTGCCGACCCCGGGTACTTCCAGCTCATCGACCAGATTGCCCGTGGGGAACATCGCCCCGCCCTCGCCGTCTTCATCAGCCGCCGGGTCGAGAAACTCCAATTGCACTTCGGCGGCGGGGAAGGTCACCCCGTCCAGCTCGAAATCACCGGTTTCCTGCACTTCACCGTCGCTGATCGGCACGTGGGCAATGATGGTCTTGGCGATGTTGGCCTGCCAGATGCGCACGGTGGCAATGCCATTGCGCGGGATGCGCGCGGCGTCGACCAGACCGCTGCTGATGGCGAACGAGCCGACGGCGGCCGACAGGTTGCCGCAGTTGCCGCTCCAGTCGACGAAGGCCTTGTCGATCGAGACTTGGCCGAACAGGTAGTCGACGTCGTGTTCGGGGCGGGTGCTGGGGGCAACGATCACGGTTTTGCTGGTACTGGAGGTCGCGCCGCCCATGCCGTCGATCTGCTTGCCGTAGGGGTCGGGGCTGCCGATCACGCGCAACAACAGAGCGTCGCGTGCCGGGCCGGGTTGCTGGGCGCGCTCGGGGAGGTCTTGCAGGCGGAAGAACACGCCTTTGCTGGTGCCGCCACGCAGGTAGGTGGCGGGGATTCTGATTTGCGCTGCATGTGCCATTGAGGTGGTGTCCTGATTGATCTGTCGTTGCCGGAACCCTGGGGCCGCTTTGCGGCCCCCGTGGCTTACGCGGTCGCTTCGAGGAAGTCCTGGGCAAAGCGCTGCAACACGCCGCCCGCCTCGTAGATCGACACTTCTTCAGCCGTATCCAGCCGGCAGGTCACCGGCACCTCGAGCTGTTCGCCATCACGCCGGGTCACTACCAGGGTCAAGGTTGCCCGCGGCGTGCGCTTGCCGACTACGTCATAGGACTCGCTGCCATCCAGGCCGAGCGTGTTGCGGTCGGTGCCGGGCTTGAACTCCAGCGGCAACACACCCATGCCCACCAGGTTGGTGCGGTGAATACGCTCGAAGCCTTCGGCAACGATTGCCTCGACCCCGGCCAGACGTACGCCCTTGGCCGCCCAGTCACGCGACGAGCCTTGGCCGTAATCGGCACCGGCAACAATGATCAGTGGCTGCTTGCGCTCCATGTAGGTCTCGATCGCCTCCCACATACGCGTCACCTTGCCCTCCGGCTCAAGCCGGGTCAGCGAACCCTGCTTCACGCTGCCGTCGTCCTTGCGCACCATTTCATTGAACAGCTTGGGGTTGGCAAAGGTGGCGCGCTGCGCGGTGAGGTGATCGCCGCGGTGGGTCGCATAGGAATTGAAGTCCTCCTCGGGCAGGCCCATCTTCGCCAGGTATTCACCGGCGGCACTGTCGAGCATGATCGCATTCGACGGTGACAGGTGATCGGTGGTGATGTTGTCCGGCAGCACCGCCAGCGGGCGCATGCCACGCAAGGTGCGTTCACCGGCCAGGGCGCCTTCCCAGTACGGCGGGCGACGGATGTAGGTGCTCATCGGGCGCCAGTCATACAGCGGCGCAACCTTGGGCCCGCGGTCTTCTTCGATGGCGAACATCGGGATATAGACCTGACGGAACTGCTCCGGCTTGACCGCCGCACGCACCACTGCGTCGATCTCTTCATCGCTCGGCCAGATGTCCTTGAGGCGGATCTCCTTGCCATCGACCACGCCGAGCACATCCTTCTCGATGTCGAAGCGGATGGTCCCGGCGATGGCGTAGGCCACCACCAGCGGTGGCGAAGCCAGGAAGGCCTGCTTGGCGTAGGGGTGGATGCGCCCATCGAAGTTGCGGTTGCCCGAGAGCACGGCAGTGGCGTACAGATCGCGGTCGATGATTTCCTGCTGGATCTGCGGATCGAGCGCGCCCGACATGCCATTGCAGGTGGTGCAGGCGAAGGCGACGATGCCGAAGCCCAGTTGCTCGAGCTCCTGCTCCAGGCCGGCCTCCTGCAAGTACAGCTTGACCGCCTTGGAGCCCGGCGCCAGCGACGACTTGACCCACGGCTTGCGAGTCAGGCCCAGGCGGTTGGCATTACGCGCCATCAACCCGGCGGCAATCACGTTGCGCGGGTTGCTGGTGTTGGTGCAACTGGTGATGGCGGCAATGATTACCGCACCGTCAGGCATTTGCCCTGGGACATCCTCCCAGGCACCGGCGATACCCTTGGCAGCGAGGTCGCTGGTGGCGACGCGGGCATGCGGGTTGGACGGGCCGGCCATGTTGCGCACCACGCTCGACAGGTCGAAGCTCAGCCCACGCTCGTATTCGGCGTTGACCAGGCTGTCGGCCCACAGGCCGGCGACCTTGGCGTAGGTCTCGACCAGCTTGACCTGCTGTTCTTCACGGCCGGTCAGGCGCAGGTAGTCGATGGTCTGTTGGTCGATGGCAAACATCGCCGCCGTGGCGCCGTATTCAGGGGCCATGTTGGAGATGGTCGCGCGGTCACCGAGGGTCAGCGCCCGAGCGCCCTCACCGTGAAACTCAAGGTAGGCACCGACCACTTTCTGCTGACGAAGGAACTCGGTCAGGGCCAGTACCAGGTCGGTGGCGGTGATGTTCGGCTGCAACCGGCCGGTCAGCTCGACGCCAACGATCTCCGGCAAGCGCATCCACGAGGCGCGGCCGAGCATGACGTTCTCGGCTTCGAGGCCGCCGACGCCGATGGCGATCACCCCCAGCGCGTCGACATGCGGGGTGTGGCTGTCAGTGCCGACGCAGGTGTCCGGGTAGGCCACGCCGTGGTCGCTGTGGATTACCGGCGACATTTTCTCCAGGTTGATCTGGTGCATGATGCCGTTGCCGGGCTGGATCACGTCGACGTTCTTGAAGGCTTTCTTGGTCCAGTTGATGAAGTGGAAACGGTCTTCGTTGCGGCGGTCTTCGATAGCGCGGTTCTTGTCGAATGCCTGCGGGTCGAAACCACCGCACTCGACCGCCAGCGAGTGGTCGACAATCAACTGCACCGGCACCACCGGGTTGACCTGGGCCGGGTCGCCGCCTTTGTCGGCAATCGCATCGCGCAGGCCGGCGAGGTCGACCAGTGCGGTCTGGCCAAGGATGTCATGGCAGACCACGCGGGCCGGAAACCACGGGAAGTCGAGGTCGCGCTTGCGCTCGATCAACTGCTCGAGCGAGGCATTGAGGGTGGCCGGATCACAGCGGCGCACGAGGTTTTCGGCGAGCACGCGGGAGGTGTACGGCAGGCCGTCATAGGCGCCGGGCTTGAGCGCCTCGACCGCGGCGCGGGTGTCGAAGTAGTCCAGGGCTGAGCCTGGCAGGGGCTTGCGGAAGGCTGTGTTCATATTATTAGTCAGGCTCGGTCACGGTTTTTGAAGGCTCGCACCATCCCTGTAGGAGCGGGCTTGACCCGCGAAGGCGTCAGCCCTGACAACAGAGGTGGTTGTGCTGACGCTTTCGCGGGGCAAGCCCGCTCTCCTACAGGATCGGATGAAGGCCTTGGCTCAGCGCTGCTCGATCGGCACGAACCGGCGCTGTTCGACACCGACGTACTCGGCGCTCGGGCGGATGATGCGGTTGTTCTCGCGCTGCTCGAACACATGCGCCGCCCAGCCAGTCAGGCGTGAGCAGACGAAGATCGGCGTAAACAGCTTGGTCGGGATGCCCATGAAGTGATACGCCGAGGCATGGTAGAAGTCGGCGTTGGGGAACAGACGCTTCTGCTCCCACATGGTCTTGTCGATGGCTTCGGACACCGGATACAGCACGGTGTCACCGACCTCGTCGGCGAGCTGCTTGGACCAGCCCTTGATCACCTCGTTGCGCGGGTCGGACTCTTTGTAGATCGCATGGCCAAAGCCCATGATCTTGTCCTTGCGCTCAAGCATCCTGAGCAACTCGGCAGTGGCGTCCTGCGGGCTCTGGAAGCGTTCGATCAGCTCCATCGCCGCTTCGTTGGCGCCGCCATGCAACGGGCCGCGCAGCGAGCCGATGGCAGCGGTTACGCAGGAGTACAGGTCGGACAGGGTCGACGCGCAGACCCGCGCGGTGAAGGTCGACGCATTGAACTCGTGTTCGGCATACAGGATCAGCGAAACGTTCATCACCTTGACGTGCAGCTCGCTCGGCGGCTTGCCATGCAGCAGCTGCAGGAAATGCCCGCCCAAGGTGTCCTGGTCCGTGCTGCACTCGATGCGCACACCGTGGTGACTGAAGCGATACCAGTAGCACATGATCGCCGGGAACAGCGCCAGCAGGCGGTCAGTCTTGTCGCGCTGGGCGTCGAAGGTCAGTTCGGGCTCAAGGGTGCCGAGGACTGAGCAGCCGGTACGCATCACATCCATCGGGTGGGCATCGCGGGGGATACGTTCGAGGACTTCCTTGAGCGCTTGCGGCAGGTCGCGCAGGCCTTTGAGCTTGCGCTTGTAGTCGTCCAGCTCGGCCTGGGTCGGCAGTTCGCCGTAGAGCAGCAGGAAGGCGACTTCTTCGAACTCGGCGTCTTTGGCCAGGTCGCGCACGTCATAACCGCGGTAGGTCAGGCCGGCGCCGGCCTGGCCGACGGTCGACAGGGCAGTCTGGCCGGCCACCTGGCCACGCAGGCCTGCGCCACTGAGTACTTTTGCTTCGGCCATTGTGTTTCTCCTTTATTGAACTTGTTATGGAATCGCTGGCTAATCGTTGTTGCCTGTTGTGGCCTCTTCGCGGGGCAAGCCCGCTCCTACAGGGTTAGCGGCGCTCATACATCCTGTAGCGAAGAGGCCACAACAGGCTTACCTCATCCCTTCTGCTGGGCAAACAGCGCGTCGAGGCTCTGCTCGAAAGCGTGATAGCCGATTGCATCGTAGAGCTCCATGCGCGTCTGCATGGTGTCGACCACGTTTTTCTGGGTGCCGTCACGGCGCAGCGCGGTGTAGACGTTTTCCGCCGCCTTGTTCATCGCGCGGAACGCCGACAGTGGGTACAGCACCAGCGACACGTCGACCGAGGCCAGCTCTTCGGTGGTGTACAGCGGCGTTGCGCCGAACTCGGTGATATTGGCAAGAATCGGCGCCTGTACCCGGTCAGCAAAAGTCTTGTACATCTGCAATTCGGTAATCGCCTCCGGGAAGATCATGTCGGCGCCGGCCTCGATGCACGCGGCAGCGCGGTCCAGTGCAGCGTTCAGGCCTTCTACCGCAAGGGCGTCGGTGCGCGCCATGATCACGAAACTGTCATCCAGGCGAGCGTCGACCGCCGCCTTGATGCGATCGACCATCTCCTGTTGGGTGACGATCTCCTTGTTCGGGCGGTGGCCGCAGCGCTTGGCACCGACCTGGTCTTCGATATGGATCGCTGCCGCGCCGAATTTGTTCATCGAACGTACCGTGCGCGCGACGTTGAACGCAGAGGCGCCGAAACCGGTGTCGACATCCACCAGCAGCGGTACATCGCATACATCGGTAATCCGCCGCACGTCGGTGAGCACGTCGTCCAGGCCACTGATGCCCAGGTCAGGCAGCCCCAGCGAGCCGGCCGCTACACCGCCACCGGACAGGTAGATGGCCTTGAAGCCGGCGCGTTGCGCCAGCAGCGCGTGGTTGGCGTTGATCGCGCCGACTACCTGCAACGGATGTTCGGCGGCAACCGCGTCGCGGAAACGTTGGCCGGGCGTGCTCTTCACAGTCATGACTCACCTCGTGGGCTATTGTTGTCAGCGCCTTGATAGTGGCGCGCGATATTGCGCTTGGATGCGCCGATGTGGCGGCGCATCAGGAGTTCGGCCAGTTCGCCATCGCGTTCGGCAATGGCATCGAGAATCCGATGGTGTTCGGCAAACGCCTGATGCGGACGGTTGGGGGTGGCGGAGAACTGGATGCGGTACATGCGTACTAGCTGGTACAGCTCGCCACAGAGCATCTGGACCAGGGTCTGGTTGCCGCTGCCCTGGATGATCCGGTAATGGAAGTCGAAGTCGCCTTCTTGCTGGTAGTAGCCGAGGCCGGCCTGAAACGCCGCGTCGCGCTCATGGGTGTCGAGCACCCGGCGCAGCTCGTCGATCTCGGCGACACTCATGCGCTCGGCAGCCAGTCGGCAGGCCATGCCTTCCAGAGATTCGCGGATCTCGTACAGCTCGATCAGCTCGGCCTGGCTGAGGGAAACCACCCGCGCGCCGACGTGCGGCACCCGTACCAACAGGCGCTGACCCTCGAGGCGATGAATCGCTTCGCGCAGCGGCCCGCGGCTGATGCCATAGGTCCGCGCCAGCTCGGGCTCGGAGATCTTGCTACCCGGCGCGATGTCACCTTTGACGATAGCCGCCTGGATGCGCCGGAAGACATTCTCGGAAAGCGTTTCCGATTCTTCCGAAACCACAGCGGGGGCCTGGGTTAGCTCAAGCATATTGTCGACACCTTGCGTTTCCATAGTGGCAAAACTAGCTAAACGAAGGCTTTGAGTCAAAGACAAAATCAACATTGTCGACAATTGTCTAATAACGAACTTACCGGGCGCGCTTGATGTCAGAGTGCGACGCGCTGGCGTCAACACATCGGCGTGATAGAATGCCGCGCTTCCCGAGGGAGCATGAACAGTGAGTCTGTCAGCCACTCAATGTGTCGACAGATTAACGAGGATGCTTGGCCAGTCGCCTTGCCCTGAACCCAGCACAGCACCGCGCCAGGATTTATGAGACTCACACCCGTTTTATTGTTGCTCTGCCTTGCCCTGCTGCCGGCCCTTGGCCAGGCGGCCGAGAAGTCCGTGTACGGCCTGAACGAATACGCCCGCCTCAACGATCTCGACCTGGAGGTCGCGGCCAAGCTCGATACCGGCGCCAAGACCGCCTCGCTGAGTGCCCGCGACATCAAGCGCTTCAAGCGCAATGGCGAAAGCTGGGTACGTTTCTACCTGGCCATCGATGCCGCGCATTCGCACCCGATCGAACGGCCGCTGGCCCGGGTCAGCAAGATCAAGCGCCGTGCCGGCGACTATGACGCTGAAGCAGGCAAGGCCTATACCGCACGGCCGGTTATCGAACTGAACATTTGCATGGGCCGGGCCCTGCGCACCATCGAAGTCAACCTCACCGACCGCAGCGCGTTCCAGTTCCCGCTGCTGATCGGCTCCGAGGCCTTGAAAGACTTCGACGCGCTGGTCGATCCAAGCCTCAAATACGCGGCCGGCAAACCTGCCTGTGCCACCGACGCTCCTAAAGCAGAGTAACCCCGATGCGCTCTCTTACCCTTCACCTCAAAGTCCTCATCACCGTCCTGGTGTTGCTGGGCGTGGCGGTCAC
Organism: Pseudomonas sp. BP8; assembly: GCF_017875955.1. GTDB lineage: Bacteria > Pseudomonadota > Gammaproteobacteria > Pseudomonadales > Pseudomonadaceae > Aquipseudomonas. Next base: position 4,600,241 of record NZ_JAGINK010000001.1, read on the forward strand.
GGCCTATCAGATCTTCTTCCTCGGCATCCCGGTCACCGAAGACGAAACCGACGACCTGTGGAACATCGACGCCAAGGTCGAGTTCGTCGCCAGTGCCAAGGACCCGGTCAAGGTGCAGATGTTCGTGCCGCCGCTGAGCCGTGACTATGTCAGCCTGAACGAGAGCTTCATCTCCAACAACTATGGGGTGAGCGTCAACCGCACCGACGGCAACCGCAAGGTGACCTGGTCGGCGCGCCGCGCCAGCGGTAACCAGACGCTCTACTACCGCCTGGTGCTGACCAAGCGCTACAGCAATGAAAAAACCACCGTCAAAGGCCCGACCTTCCGCGACAGCCTGGCGGTCGAAGGCCCCGAGAAGATTGCCGCCGAAGCCCTGATGGCGCCGATCCGCCAGCACTCGGCAGACGTCGAGACCTTTGTCGGCGAGACCATCAAGCGGGTCAACAACCTCAACGACGACAACGTCAAGCTGCTGCTGGCCGGCGATACCTCGGCCCTGAACAAAGCCAAGGTCATTGACCTGCTGCTGTCCATCGCCCACGTGCCGATGGAAAAAGTGCACACCATTCGCCTGGTTGCCGACACCCCGCAGTCCCCAGAGCTGTGGCTGCGCAGCTTCAACGGCAACGACTGGCTGTACTTCAACCCGGACACCGGCGAGCAGGGCCTGCCCAGCGACCGCCTGCTGTGGTGGACCGGTGATGACAACCTGATCACCGTCGATGGCGGCAAGAAAGCCAACGTCACCTTCAGCATGAACAACAGCGAGATGAACGCCATCCGCCTGGCCAAGCTGACCGACGAGAATACCGACGCCGACTTCCTCGAATACTCCCTGTACGGCCTGCCGCTGCAGACCCAGCAGACCTTCATGATCATGGTGATGATCCCGATCGGCGTGCTGGTGATTCTGGTCCTGCGCAACCTGATCGGCATTCAGACCCTGGGTACCTTCACGCCGGTGCTGATCGCCCTCGCCTTCCGCGAGACGCAACTGGGCTTTGGCATCATTCTGTTTACCGTGATCACGGCGCTGGGGCTGTCACTGCGCTCCTACCTCGAACACCTGAAGTTGCAGATGCTGCCGCGCCTGTCGGTGGTGCTGACCTTCGTCGTGGTGCTGATCGCCGCGATCAGCCTGTTCAGCCACAAGCTTGGCCTTGAGCGCGGGCTGTCGGTGGCGCTGTTCCCGATGGTGATCCTGACCATGACCATCGAACGCCTGTCGATCACCTGGGAAGAACGTGGCGGTGGCCATGCCATGAAAGTCGCCATCGGCACCCTGTTCGCCGCCTCCCTGGCGCACTTGCTGATGATGGTGCCGGAGCTGGTCTACTTCGTCTTTACCTTCCCGGCGGTACTGCTGGTGCTGGTGGGCTTCATGCTGGCGATGGGTCGCTACCGCGGCTACCGCCTGACCGAGCTCGTGCGCTTCAAGGCATTCCTGAAGAAGGCTGACGCCTGATGTTTGGCCTGATCAAGACGTGGAAAGCCCTGGAGGCCCGGGGCATCATGGGTATCAACCGGCGCAATGCGGACTACGTCCTCAAGTACAACAAGCGCAACCTGTACCCGATCGTCGACGACAAGATCATCACCAAGGAGCGCGCGATCGAAGCCGGCATTCATGTGCCGGAAATGTACGGGGTGATCGAGACCGAGAAGCAGATCGACAAGCTTCACGAGATCATTGGCGGGCGCAGCGATTTCGTCATCAAGCCGGCGCAGGGCGCTGGCGGTGACGGCATCCTGGTGATCGCCGACCGCTTCGAAGACCGCTATCGCACCGTCTCGGGCAAGATCATCAGCCATGAAGAGATCGAGCACCAGGTGTCGAGCATCCTCACCGGCCTGTACTCGCTGGGTGGCCACCGTGACCGCGCGCTGATCGAGTACCGGGTGACCCCGGACCAAATCTTCAAGAGCATCAGCTACGAAGGCGTGCCCGACATCCGCATCATCGTCCTGATGGGCTACCCGGTGATGGCCATGCTGCGCCTGCCGACCCGCCAGTCGGGCGGCAAGGCCAACCTGCACCAGGGCGCCATCGGCGTCGGTGTCGATCTGGCGACCGGCGTTACCTTGCGCGGGACCTGGCTGAACAACATCATCAGCAAGCACCCGGACACCACCAACTCGGTCGACGGCGTGCAACTGCCCAACTGGGACGGTTTCATGAAGCTGGCCGCTGGCTGTTATGAGTTGTGTGGGCTGGGCTACATCGGTGTGGACATGGTCCTCGACCAGGAGAAGGGGCCGCTGATCCTCGAGCTCAATGCGCGCCCGGGGCTGAACATCCAGATCGCCAACGACTGCGGCCTGACCCAGCGTACCCATGCCATCGAGGCGCATCTGGAGGCTTTGGCCAAGGATGGACTGACCGAGGACGCCGAGCAGCGTGTGCGGGTTTCTCAAGGTTTGTTCGGGCACGTGCATCCGCGGTGAGTTCCTGGGGCTGCTCTGCAGCCCCAACACGGCAAACAGACCTTTCAATGTCGCACCCAGTGCTAGGCCCTTTTCCCACAGCCCATTACAATCCCCTCCTCGCTTTTCATCGCCATCCACTCGCATGCCGACCTGTACGCTCCACCCTCTGCCCTACCAAGCCGACCCCGCAGCCTACTTCGCCCGCGTGCGCTCGGCGCCGGGGGCGGTCCTGCTCGACAGTGCCCGCCCCGGCGCCGAGCGCGGCCGCTTCGACCTGCTCAGCGCCTGGCCGCTCGAGCACCTGCAAGCCGCGCCTGACGAAGACGGCCGCCACTATCTGCAACGCCTGCGCAGCGCCCTGGCCCAACTCGGCCGCGCCGAACTCCCCGCTGGCCTCGAGCTACCGTTCGCCGGCGGCCTGATCGGCTACCTCAGCTACGACTTTGGCCGGCGTCTGGAGCAACTGCCCAGCCTCGCCCAGGACGACCTCGGCCTGGCCGACGCCCAGCTCGGCGTGTATGCCTGGGCGATGGTCAGCGACCATCAGTTGCGCACCAGCCAACTGGTGTTCCACCCAAGCTTGGCGGCCAGCGAACAGCAGCGCCTACGCAGCCTGTTCGAAGCGCCGACGGCCGATGACAGCGGTGATTTCCACCTGCTCGCGCCGATGCACGGCGACCTCAGCCCCACCCAGTACCGCAGCGCATTCGACCAGGTGCAGCAGTACATCCAGGCCGGCGACTGCTACCAGATCAACCTCACGCAGCGCTTTCGTGCGCCCTGCCAGGGTGATCCATGGCGCGCCTACCAAGCCCTGCGCAAGGCCTGCCCGACGCCGTTTTCCGGCTACCAGCAACTGGCCGATGGCAGTGCGCTGCTGAGCTTTTCGCCCGAGCGCTTCATCCGCGTCAGCCAGGGCCAGGTGGAAACCCGGCCGATCAAGGGCACCCGCCCACGCTCCAGCGACCCCGAGCAGGACGCCCGCAACGCTGCCGAGCTGCGCGCCAGCGCCAAGGACCGCTCGGAAAACCTGATGATCGTCGACCTCCTGCGCAACGACCTGGGCCGCACCTGCGAGATCGGTTCGGTAAAAGTCCCGGAGCTGTTCAGCCTGGAGAGCTACCCCAACGTGCATCACCTGGTCAGCAGCGTCACCGGCCGTCTGGCGGCCGACAAGGACGCCCTCGACCTGATCGGTGACAGCTTCCCCGGCGGCTCGATCACTGGGGCGCCGAAGATCCGCGCCATGCAGATCATCGACGAACTGGAGCCGACGCGCCGGACGCTGTACTGCGGCTCGCTGCTGTACATCGATGTACGCGGCGAGATGGACAGCTCGATCGCCATCCGTAGCTTGCTGATCAAGGACGGCCAAGCCAGCTGCTGGGGCGGCGGTGCGGTAGTGGCGGACTCGAACTGGGAGGCGGAATATGAAGAATCGATAGCCAAGGTGCGAGTACTGATGGAAACGCTGCAGGGGCTCTGATCCGCGCCAGCCATTTCGCAGAGCGTCTATCCCGCCATTATTTGTTACCATTTGCCCATTACGAGCGCACAGCGCCATACACACGATGGAAACCGCCTGATGAGCCAAGCCTTCGACGTCGCCGCCCTGGCCGCGACTTATGCCAACAAGTCCCCACAGGACATTCTCAAACTCGCCTTCGAACACTTCGGCGACGACCTGTGGATCTCCTTCAGCGGCGCCGAAGATGTGGTGCTGGTGGACATGGCCTGGAAACTCAACAAGCAGGTCAAGGTATTCAGCCTCGACACCGGCCGCCTGCACCCGGAGACCTACCGCTTCATCGACCAGGTTCGCGAGCAGTACAAGCTGCCAATCGAGATCCTCAGCCCGGATCGCACCAAGCTCGATCCGTTCGTCCAGGAAAAGGGCCTGTTCAGTTTCTACAAAGATGGCCACGGCGAGTGCTGCGGCATCCGCAAAATCGAGCCACTGCGGCGCAAACTGTCCAGCGTCAGCGCCTGGGCCACCGGCCAGCGCCGCGACCAGAGCCCTGGCACACGCAGCCAGGTAGCAGCACTTGAACTCGACACGGCGTTCTCTACCCCTGAGCACCCGTTGTACAAGTTCAACCCGCTGGCGCAGATGTCCAGCGCAGAAGTCTGGGGCTACATCCGCATGCTCGAACTGCCTTACAACAGCCTGCACGAGCGTGGCTTCATCAGCATTGGCTGCGAGCCTTGCACCCGGCCGGTGCTGCCCAACCAGCACGAGCGCGAAGGGCGCTGGTGGTGGGAGGAATCGACGCAGAAGGAATGTGGCTTACATGCCGGCAACCTGATCTCCAAGGCCTGATTCGCAGGCGTGCAAAACCGGCCCAACGGCCGGTTTTTTTATGCGCGAGCAGAAAGGCCTTGCCTGAGCGCCTAAGTGTATCGCTACACTAATACACATGGATGCCCTTACCTTACATATCGAGCCCGCCTCGCCTGAGCCCATCTATCGCCAGATCGTCGGCCAGCTGACCCGCCTGATCAGTGCCGGACAGTGCCCGCCCGGCACCCTGTTGCCCTCGGTGCGCGAGGTTGCCGCAGCGCACACCATCAACCCGATGACCGTTTCCAAAGCCTACGCCCTGCTCGAAGCCCAGGGCCTGCTAGAACGCCTGCGCGGCAAAGGCATGCAGGTCGCGGCTGGCAAGCCGGGCGCGAGCACGCTGCAGACACGCCTCGACAGCCTCGCCCCGGCATTGCGCGACCTCGCTCGCCAAGCCCGCGAACTGGATATCGAACTTGCTCAACTGGTCGACGCCCTGGCGCCATTGATGACCGACTCCACCCCCTCGAAGGATCGAAATGATTGACACCCCTGCCCCGCTCGAAGCCTGCGGGCTGACCCGCCAGTTCAAGGCCTACAAAGCGCTCGACGAGGTCTCGCTGCGCGTCGAGGCCGGCACCGTGCTCGGCCTGCTCGGCCGCAATGGCGCCGGCAAAAGCACCTTGATCGAATGCCTGCTGGGGCTGCAGCGGCCTGATGCCGGCCAGGCGCGGATTTTCGCCAAGCCGGCTACCGGTCTGGATGATGCGGACAAGATGCAGCTGGCCTACGTTCCGCAACGCCTGGACACCCTCGAGTGGCTCAAGATCGGGCCCTGGCTAGAGCTGTTCGCCAGGCTGTATCCGACCTGGGATGCGCACCTGGTCGAACGCTTGCTGGTACGCTGGGCGTTGGACCGCAAGCAAACGATCAATCGACTTTCGCCCGGGCAGCGCCAGCAATTGGCCATTATCCGCGCGCTGGCATCGCGCCCACGCTTGCTGGTACTCGACGAGCCCGCCGCCGCCCTGGACCCTACCGCGCGCCGTGAACTGCTGCAGGAGATCGTCGAGTTGTCTGGCGAGCACGGCGGCACTGTGGTGTTTTCGACACACATCCTCTCCGACCTGGAGCGGGTGGCCTCCCACGTGGCATTGCTGCACGGTGGTCGTCTGCGCCTGCAAGGCGAACTGGACAGCCTGAAAGAGAACCTGCGCCGCCTGCACTGGCCCGCGGCGCAGCCACTGCCCGCCGAACCTTTGCCGGGAGAGAAAGCACGGCGCCTGCTGAGTAGCGGAGGATGGACCCTGGTGATCGACCCGGCCCAATGCCCCCTGCCCTTACCGTCGACGCCCCAGCCGCTGTCGCTGGAAGATCTGTTTGTGGAGCTCACGGCATGAACGGTATAGCCCTGAGCCCACTGCTGCTGTCGCCCTGGCTGTTCGGCCTGGGGGTTTTGGTGCAGGCCGCGACGCTGTACGCCGCCAGCTTGTTCAGCAACCTCGGGCCGCTGCGCGAGGGCTCACTGGCCTGGCCGGTGGCCTGGAGCATGGCGGCGCTGCTGTGGTGGTTGATGCACGCGCCGCGGCTGTGCGCTACCGCCGACAGGCTGATTCGCCTGCGGGCACCCGGCGTCGTTCGAACCTTGGCGCCGGCTCTGCTGCTGCACCTTGGGCTGAGCATGGTATTGCCGTGGATCTGCCTGCTGGTCTGGCCACCCGAAAGCGATCCGCTGCAACTGGTGGCTGCGCTCTGGCTCGGGGCGGCGACTGGCGCATTGATGATGAGCATGCCGATCGTGCTGGGCTTTGTACCAGCGATGCTGATGGGCTACGGCTGGCCGATCGTCGCCGACCCACTGGCCAGCGCTGCGCTCGGTACACTGGTATGGCTGATGACGGCGTGGCTGTGGTTCGCTCATGCCAGGCGCCCGCGCAACACAACCTGGATGCCGGCAGGCGCGACCTTTCAGCGAACGGAATCAACCGTCTGGCGGCAAGCCGATCACGCTGGGCAGCAGCCAGCCGAAGCGTGTCGTGATCAGCGACGGCTCGACAATATGGCGGCCGTACTGGGACGTAGTTGCCAGACCCTACGGCAGATCTACGGTTGGCGCGGCTGGGCGCTGTTCCACCTGTGGGTGCTGGCTACCTGCGCATGTGTCCTGTGGCTCGGGCCTACTTACGACGATGGTTTTCTATTCGCCAGCCAGGTGTTCTGCATGGTCTTCGTCGTGTTACAGCCCTCCAGGGCCTTGGCTCAGCTACATGCCCAGCGTCGTGCGGCCTGGGCCGACCTGTACGTGCTGCCGGGGCTTCCTGCTGCAGGGCAACTGCAGGCGGCGATCATGCGCCAAGTACGGCGGAGCATGGCTGAACGCGGATTGGCCATGGCCGCACTGGCGCTGTGCATGGGGGCTGACAGGGTGGCGCAGGATTTTCGCTGGGTAGTGTTCGTGGTCGGCTTCAGCCTGCTGGTGTGGTGCTGTGGGCTGCTCATGGCAAGGCTGGCTTGGCGTGGTCGACTTGGCGGTGTCGCTATGTACGTGATTAACGCAATGCTGATGCTGGCCGGGATTATCACCTGCGTATTGTTGATGGGCTGACTGGGTGCCGCTGAAGCTACGTAAACGAAAACGGGTCTTCATGGGGTGTTGGGGCTGGGGCTTGTAGGTTGGGGGGCTTATCCATTTGATGGGGTGGCTTTTCGGGCCCCTTCCGCCCTTACGGCGGGTCACTTTTTTTCTTGGAAAAAAGTAACCAAAAACCGCTTGCTCCTGCATCCGGCCCCTCCGCTGCGCTGCGGGGTTCCCTCGCTCCGGTCTTGCTCCTGAAGTCGCTGGTAGATCAAGAGCAAGAGAAGATCAACAGCCAGGGCAACGGCAGGCGAATCGCTGCGCTCTCGCTTTGTTTATCTACCAGCGGATTTGTGGGGTGGCTGGCAGGGCTGCGCCCTGCGATTTGCATTGGCAGTACCGGCCTCTTCGCGGGGCAAGCCCGCTCCTACAGGGATTGAGCAAATTTTAAATTCGGCGCGATACCTGTAGGAGCGGGCTTGCCCCGCGAAGAGGCCCGAATATCCACCACCCACGCCACTATCAAAAACAACGCCAGCCCAGACACCACCCGTAACTTGGCCACTTCAGGAGGCCGAGCGCAGGTCTTGCGCAGGGAGGTGGAGGCCATGGATGGCCGGAAAGCGCTGAGGCCCAGGAGGGGCCGTACAGCGCGGTCCTCCCGGAGCAAGACCGGAGCGAGGGAACCCGCAGCGAAGCGGAGGGCCGGATGCAGGAGCAAGCGGTTTTGGGTTACTTTTTTCCAAGAAAAAAAGTGACCCACCGTAAGGGCGGAAGGGGCCATCAGCTCCACCACATCAAATGGATAAGCCCACAATTCCTAAACCAGCCAGCCAAGCCAACAGCTCATCTCTCCCAGCACCCCACAAAAAACCACAAAAAAACCGGCACTCGGCCGGTTTTGTTCAGGGCTGTCAGGTGATCAGTGCACTGGCAACTCAACCCCATGGAACAGCTCTTCAAGCTCTTGCTTGTTATGGCACTGAATAGCCTTGGCCATCACTTCACGGGTCAGGTGCGGCGCGAACTTCTCGATGAAATCGCACATGAAGCCACGCAGGAAGGTGCCACGACGGAAGCCAATCTTGGTCACGCTCGCCTCAAACAGTTCACTAGCATCCAGCGCCACCAAGTCGCTGTCGAGCTTGGCGTCGACCGCCATGCCCGCGACGATACCAACCCCCAGACCCAAGCGCACGTAGGTCTTGATGACGTCGGCGTCAGCTGCGGTGAACACCACTTTTGGCGTCAGGCCACGATGATTGAACGCTTCATCCAGCTTCGAGCGGCCAGTGAAACCAAACACATAGGTCACGATCGGGTATTCGGCAACGGCTTCAAGGGTCAGCTTCGGCAGCTTGGCCAGCGGGTGACCCTGCGGCACCACCACACAGCGGTTCCACTTGTAGCACGGCATCATGATCAGGTCGCCGAACAGCTCCAGCGCTTCAGTGGCAATGGCGAAATCGACGGTGCCATCGGCAGCCATCTCGGCAATCTGCATGGGCGAACCCTGGTGCATGTGCAGGGAGACTTCCGGGTACTGCTTGATGAAGCTGCTGATCACCGGCGGCAAGGCGTAACGCGCCTGGGTGTGGGTAGTGGCAATCGACAGGGTGCCCTTCTTCTCGTTGGAGAATTCCTGGGCGATCTGCTTGATGCTTTCAACCTTGCGCAGAATCTCGCCAGCCGTGTTGATGATACGCTCACCGGCCGGAGTGACACGGGTCAGGTGCTTGCCGCTACGCGCGAAAACCTCGACGCCCAACTCGTCTTCGAGCAGGCGAATCTGTTTGCTGATCCCTGGCTGGGAGGTATAGAGGCTCTGCGCTGTCGCGGAGACGTTGAGGTCGTGGTGCGCCACTTCCCAGATGTAGCGCAGTTGTTGAAGCTTCATAGGTTTCCCTCGGTTCAGCAGTAGGTCAGCAGCAGCTAGCAGCGACGATATATAACTATATTAGTGGTTTTGGCAATAAATCTAGAACTATTTTGTTACATCAGTCGGGAATGGCCTACTGCCAGCTTCACACTTTCCTACGACCAAGATGCTGCGCCAACGGCACCATGTACACCGGCACCGGCGACAGCTGCAACAGCCGCACCGCCGTGCGCCCGATCGGCACATCGACCCCGGCGCCATGGGTATGGCTGCCAAAGATCAGCAGGTCGACACTCAGCCGCTGCGCCTGCTCGAGAATCACCTGCGCCGGATCACCCTGGCGCACCCGCACCGCGCGAATCACCGCCAGGTCGGCCTCCTCGCCCAATTCGTCACGAAAGCTTTCAAGGACTTTCTGCTCGATGTTGGCCATCACCGTATTCACGCCCTGGCTGTGCAACTGATCCAGGGTCTGTTCATCGAGGTAACTCTGCAGCAGCGATTCGGCAAACTGCCCCATGGGCTCAACCGCGTGGATCACATACAGCTCTGCATTGAAGGTCCGCGCCAAGGCCAGCGCGTGTTGCATGACAAAGGGTGCGTAGACACCGAGGTCGGTGGCATACAGCATGGAACGGATCATTCGACCTCCTCGACTGCCGCGACGGCAGAGCAAGGTTCAGCTTAGCAGCGCCGCGCCGGGTCGCCGTGCCGTCCGGCGTGCTGCCAAACAGGCGCCCGGGCAGGAGAAACCTGGCGACAAGCAGCCGCCCGCCCACCGCGGATACTGGTTCAAGGACATGTACTTTCGTCCGATTTTTTTACACGTAAATCAGCCGCTTTGCGAACCGTCTCTATACTCAGGCCAATAAGGTCAAATAATCGACACGGAGTCGAGTATGTGCGGATACCTGGCTCACCCTGACGACATCCCGGTCGAACTGACTCTGCGACCGTTTCCCAGCCTGTTTCGTCGCCACCTGCACACCCAGGGGCTCGGCGGTATCGCCTGCAACCACCCGCGCGCGTACCGCAGAGGCATGGCGATCGAGGTGTTGATTCCGTCACTGGGCAGTGATGCGCGCTACCCGGGCTATGTCGCCTGGTGCCGCAGGCTCGATGAAGGCTACCGGATCGGCGTGACCTTCATCGATGCCCAGGCGCTGTTCGGCGCCCGTATGGGCGAGCAGGTCTGTCAGATCCGCCACTATTGCCTTGAGCACGCACAGGCCGAGCTCGACCAGCATGCGACCGACACCCTTGCCGCAGAGTGGGTAGGCCTGCACGCCGCCGAGTTTTCCGAAGCCAGCCTGCGCGCAGCACAAGCCTGAAAATCTCTTCTGCGGGTAAAAACCCCGTGCAGACAAGGGTCAGCCCATTGTCGCGCCCCCTGTAACGCGCTAAGGTTCGGCCTCCCCGCTGCGAACAATCTGCTGCTGGGCCGCACGGGGATTGCTGGCGGCCGGCACCCGTGACCTGACGAGTAACACGATGGCTGATTTACCGATCGATGACCTTAACGTTGCTTCCAACGAGACCTTGATCACCCCCGATCAGCTCAAGAAGGAGCTCCCCCTCAGCGCCAAAGCCCTGCAGACCGTGACTGCCGGTCGCGAAGTGGTGCGCAACATTCTCGACGGCAAGGACCATCGACTGTTCGTCGTCATCGGCCCCTGCTCGATCCACGACATCAAGGCAGCCCACGAGTACGCAGAGCGACTCAAAGTGCTGGCGGCAGAAGTTTCCGACACCCTGTACCTGGTGATGCGCGTGTACTTCGAAAAACCGCGCACCACCGTCGGCTGGAAAGGCCTGATCAACGATCCGTACCTGGATGACTCGTTCAAGATTCAGGACGGCCTGCACATCGGCCGCAAGTTGCTCCTGGACTTGGCTGAAATGGGCCTGCCGACCGCTACTGAAGCGCTCGACCCGATCTCCCCACAATACCTGCAGGACCTGATCAGTTGGTCGGCCATCGGCGCTCGCACCACCGAGTCGCAGACTCACCGCGAAATGGCCTCGGGCCTGTCCTCGGCGGTCGGTTTCAAGAATGGCACGGACGGCGGCCTGACCGTGGCGATCAACGCCCTGCAGTCAGTGTCCAAACCGCACCGTTTCCTCGGCATCAACCAGGAAGGCGGCGTGTCCATCGTCACCACCAAGGGCAATGCCTACGGTCACGTGGTGCTGCGCGGTGGCAACGGCAAGCCCAATTATGATTCGGTCAGCGTCGCCCTCTGCGAGCAAGACCTGGCCAAGGCCAAGATCAAGGCCAATATCATGGTTGACTGCAGCCACGCCAACTCCAACAAGGACCCGGCCTTGCAGCCGCTGGTCATGGAGAACGTCGCCAACCAGATCCTCGAAGGCAACCAGTCGATTATCGGCCTGATGGTCGAAAGCCATCTGAACTGGGGCTGCCAGGCGATCCCGAAAGACCTCGCTGACCTGCAGTACGGCGTCTCGGTCACCGACTCGTGCATCGACTGGAGCGCGACCGAAAAAGCCGTGCGCAGCATGCATAACAAGCTCAAGGACGTCTTGCCCCAGCGCCCACGCGGCTGAGGCCAGACACAAAAACGCCGGGCAACTTGCCCGGCGTTTTTTTGCCTGTACGGCCTGCTTTCAGGCGGGCTGATTCACGCCTTGCTTGAATGGCGCTGCTGACGCTCCATGTAGCGCTCGACGTAGGAGCAAGACGGGATCACCGTATAGCCCATCTCATCGGCATAGCGCAGGGCCTTCTCGGTAAGTGCAGCGGCGATGCCCCGGCCACGCAAGGCGTTCGGCACGAAGGTGCGGTAGATATCCAGCGTCTGCTTGCCCAGGTCCATGTACGTCAGATAGGCACGATGACCGTCCACGTTGGTCTCGAACTGATGACCGGCCTGGTCATGGTGGATGGTCAGCGCTTCGCTCATCACTACTCCTCGCAGGTCTTCTGGGCAGACCCTTACCTTAACCGATGATGTATCCGGCGGAGAAACTCTACGCCCCCTCATGCCCCCTTGGACCACAAGGCAACCTGGTCGTTCTGCATTTTGGGCACCCTCAAATAGTAGGCGCCGCACGCAGGATTGCTCAAGAGCTTGCTAGGCAAAAATTCCTAAAGCCATGCTTTTGACCAGCACCATTCGCAGACTCGCAAGAGCAACCGGATGTTCTTCTGCTAAGACGCTGAAAGACCGTGCAAGTCACCTTTAGTTCAACAAAAAGTTCCGTGAGTACAATCGCTTGCGTTCGCTGCAACCAAAGTTCAGAAAACCCCGCTAACGCGTGACGCTGGCCGCGGCGTTGACATTTTTTTTGCAGTTCTTGCGCTCTGTCAGTTTACTTACTACAAGTAATGGGTACTATGTACGCCGGCCAGTTTCTCTTTTCCGAGAGATGGCTATTTAATAGAAAGTCCTTGAAGGGGAACACGATGAACAACGTTCTGAAATTCTCTGCTCTGGCTCTGGCCGCAGTTCTGGCTACCGGTTGCAGCAGCGTCTCCAAAGAAACCGAAGCTCGCCTGACTGCTACCGAAGACGCAGCAGCTCGCGCCCAAGCCCGTGCCGATGAAGCCTACCGTAAGGCTGACGACGCTCTGGCTGCCGCTCAGAAGGCTCAGCAAACTGCTGACGAAGCCAATGAGCGCGCTCTGCGTATGCTGGACAAAGCCAGCCGCAAGTAATAATCCTCACGGATTGTTGAGAAGCCGATCCACTAGTGGGTCGGCTTTTTTTATGCCTGCATCATGGTCAAAACAGCGCCATTCAAAATGCAAAAAGACCTGCACATTGGCAGGCCTTTAGGTTACGACACAGAACTTACTGCAGTTCGTCCGGGATACTGCTGACCATCGGCGCACCCGCTTCGCCACTGACAGGTACGGCGATTTCCACCGGCATGCCATCTTCGGCAGCCACCACATCCCGCACCATGTCCCAGTTCATGCGCAGGTTGTTAGCCAGGTCTTCACGCTTGAGCAAGGCGTTGATGACCGCGGTGTGTTTGTCCACCACCGACGGATCGCCATGATCGTCCAGTGGCGTATGCGCTTCGAGATAGACCTTGCCGGCACTCAGGCCAAACTTGTACGGCTCGTTGATGATGCGCACCGGCGTCCCCACCGGCACCATCTTGGACAACTCCAGCACGTTGTTGTTGAGCATCCGGAAGCAGCCGTGGCTGGTGCGCATGCCAATGCCGAACTTCTTGTTGGAGCCGTGGATCAGGTAACCGGGCACACCCAAGGTGAACTTGAACGGCCCCAACGGGTTATCCGGGCCCGCCGGCACCACGGTAGGCAGGATGTCACCGTCGGCGGCATGCTCTGCCCGGATCGAAGCCGGTGGCGTCCAGGTCGGGTTGGGCGTCTTGGCGATGATCTTGGTATTGGCAATGGGCGAACCCCAGCCCTCGCGACCAATGCCCAGCGGGAACGTATGCACCACGTTCTGCCCTTTCGGGAAGTAGTACAGGCGATACTCGGCCAGGTTGATCACGACACCCTCACGCGGGCCTGGCGGCAACACGTAGCGCGTCGGCAGGATGATCTCGGTACCGGCACCCGGCAGCCACGGGTCGACACCCGGGTTGGCGGCGATCATCTCCAGGTAGCCCAGGTCGTTGGCAGTACCGATGTCGGCGAAAGTGTCTTCGTACTTGGCCTTGATGGTCTGCACCTGACCAACCACGTCTTCACCGGGCGGTGGCAACGGCAGTTCCAGCGCGCAGGCTGGGCCCGCTACCAACAGGGCGGCCAGGGACAGGCTACGGGTGACGGCGGGAATGCGCGGCAACATCCGGTAAATCCTTCGAAAGATGGGTCAAGAGGATCAATTGTACACCCCCCTCGGCATGAGCGGGAGGCATCGCCCAGTTGCATGCGTTTCAGATGATGAAAGGCAGCCGTAGTTCCGCCCCGCCGGTCCGCCCTGACGCGCAGCCAGGGCCCGCGCCGCTAGAGCTGCGGCCAGATCGGCCGGGTGCCACGGCGCTGGGCGTCGAGGATCGCCCGGCACAGCGTGCACAGCCGACGGTCGCGATTGATCGTGCGTGGCACGCTGGTCCAGCGTGGCTGCGCGGGCAGCAACCCACCGCACAAGGTACGATCGACGGGCGCCCCCAGCTCAAGTTGGCGGGCTACCAGGTGGACGCGGACTTCCTGACACGCGAACAAGTCGAGCTGTTCATCGGGCTCGATCAGTTGATAGGCATACAGGGACCAGGCAGGACGCGGCATCGGGGGGTCTCGAAACGGGGGGCGCAACATTATCCGAAAGCAGCCCCCGTTAAAAGCGTCACAGCAAGGGTTTTATCGCCGGCCAGGCATTTTCCAGCAGTTGCTGCTGCGCACCCTGGGCCGGGTGGATGCCATCGGCCTGCATCAGCTCCGGCACCCCGCCCACACCCTCGAGGAAAAACGGCACCAGCGCGACCTTCTCGCGGGCTGCCAACTGCTCATAGACCTGGGCGAACGCAGTGGTATAACGCACGCCATAGTTGGGCGGCAGGCGCATGCCGAGCAACAGCACCTTGGCCCCGGCGGCACGGGAGCGCTCTATCATGGAGGCAAGATTTTGTTGCAATTGCTCCGGAGGCTGCCCACGCAGGCCGTCATTGCCACCCAACTCGAGCACCACGACACTCGGCTTATGCGCTGCAAGCAGCGCAGGCAGGCGCGCCTGGCCTCCTGCAGTGGTGTCGCCACTGATCGAGGCATTGATCACCTGGTCGTCGAAACCCTCGTCCTGCATGCGTTGCTGCAACAACGAAACCCACCCCTGGCGGGTATCCAGGCCAAAACCGGCGCTGATACTATCGCCAACAATCAGCAGTGTTCCCGCTACTGCGCTCTGGGCCAGGCAATACAGGGCCAGACCGGTACTCAACCACCACACTCGCATCGGATTCTCCATGAGCCCAAGCATTCTCGTTGCGCAGAACCTTAGCAAAGTGGTCCCCAGCGCGGAAGGCGATCTGACCATCCTTCACGCACTGTCACTCGATCTCGAGCAAGGCGACAGCCTGGCCATTGTCGGTGCATCGGGCTCGGGCAAGTCGACCTTGCTCGGCCTGCTCGCCGGCCTTGACCGCCCCAGCGCCGGCAACGTGATCCTCGCCGGCAACGACCTCGGCCCACTCGACGAAGACCAGCGGGCCAAAGTGCGTGCCGAACATGTCGGCTTCGTATTCCAGTCTTTCCAACTGCTCGATAGCCTCAATGCACTGGAAAACGTCATGCTGCCGCTGGAGCTGGAGGGCCGCCGCGATGCCCGCGAGCACGCCCGGACCCTGCTCGAACGGGTTGGCCTGGGCAAACGCCTGACGCACACTCCGCGCCAGCTGTCGGGCGGCGAGCAGCAACGGGTAGCCATCGCCCGCGCCTTTGCGGCCCAGCCAGCGGTGCTGTTTGCCGACGAGCCCACGGGCAATCTCGACAGCCACACCGGCGAGCGAATCAGCGACTTATTGTTTGACCTGAACAAGGAACGCGGCACCACCCTGGTGCTGGTGACCCATGACGAACGCCTGGCCAAGCGCTGTCGTCGCCTGATCCGCCTGGACGCTGGCCGCCTGGTGGCGCCTCTGGAGCCCTGATGACCCGATTGCCGTTGTTGCGCCTGTGCACCCTGGCGCTGCGCCAACTGCTGCGCGACGCCCGCGCCAGTGAAGTACGCGTGCTGTTCTTCGCCTTGCTGGTAGCGGTCGCCGCGAGCACCGCGATCGGCTATTTTGGCGCCCGCCTGAATGGCGCCATGCAACTGCGCGCCAGCGAATTCCTTGGCGCCGACCTTGTGCTGCAGGGCAACTCACCCGCCCGCGACGAGCAGATCAGCGCAGGCTCCGCGCTAGGCCTGCGCCATGCACGGGTGGTCGAGTTCACCAGCGTGGTGGGCGGCGACGCGGGCATCCAGCTGTCGAGCATCAAGGCGGCCGACGCTGCCTATCCACTGCGCGGCGAGCTGCGCAGCGCGGGCGCGCCTTATGCCGAAGAAACCCCCGGCGGCGGGCCGGCAGCGGGCGAGGCCTGGGTCGAACCACGCCTGCTGGTGGCACTGGGGCTGTCGATCGGTGACAGCATCGATGTCGGCATGAAGACCCTGCGCATGAGCCGGCTACTGACCTATGAACCGGACCGCGCCAATAATTTCTACAGCCTCACACCGCGCGTGCTGATCAACCTTGACGACCTGCAAGCGACCGGCGTGATCCAGCCGGGCAGCCGCGTCACCTATCGCGACCTCTGGCGCGGTGAACCTGAGACACTGGCCCAGTACCGGCAGACGGTGGAAAAGGACCTCGCCGCCAGCCAGCGCCTGCGCGATACCCGCGACGGCAACCGGCAGATCGGCGGCGCCCTGGGCAAGGCCGAACGCTACCTGAACATGGCGAGCCTGGTTGCCGTGCTCCTGGCCGGCGTTGCCGTAGCGCTGTCGGCCAGCCGCTACGCGGCCCGCCGCCTGGATGCCAGCGCGTTGCTGCGCTGCCTGGGTCTGTCCCGGCGCGAAGCCTTGGGCATGTACTGCGTGCAACTGGCCGTACTCGGCCTGGTCGCGGCAATGGCAGGCGCGGTGCTTGGCTGGTTGGCGCAACTGGGCCTGTTCCGTTTGCTCCACGGCCTGATGCCCAGCACCGTTCCGCCGGGCGGCATCATCCCTGCACTGGCCGGAATCGGCACCGGCCTGGTGGCGCTGGCCGGCTTTGCCCTGCCCCCACTCGCCGCGCTCGGCCGAGTGCCACCGCTGCGGGTCCTGCGCCGCGACCTTCTTCCAGTGCCGCCCAGCAGCTGGCTGGTCTACGGCGCCGCACTGTTCGCGCTGGGCCTGATCATGTGGCGGCTGAGCCTTGATCTGCTCCTGACCTTCGCCCTGCTCGGCGGCGGCTTGATTGCCGCCCTGCTACTCGGCGGCCTGCTCCTGCTCGGCTTGCGCAGTCTGCGCCGTTTGCTGGCCGGCGCGCCGCTGACCTGGCGACTGGGCCTTGGCCAATTATTGCGGCATCCACTGGCGGCTGCAGGCCAAGCGCTGGCATTCGGCCTGATTCTGCTGGCAATGGGCCTGGTCGCACTGCTGCGCGCCGAACTGCTGGACAATTGGCAGGCGCAGTTGCCAAAGGATGCACCCAATCATTTCGCCCTGAACATCCTGCCGGACGATCGCGAATCCTTCGCCCAGCACCTGCGCGAAGCCAACGCCACCTCGGCACCGCTGTACCCGGTGATTCCAGGACGGCTGACCCACATCAACCAGGAGCCGGTGCGCCAACTGGTCAGCAAGGAATCGACCGGGGAACGCGCCGTCCAGCGTGACCTCAGCCTGACCTGGGCCGCCGACCTGCCGCAGGGTAATGCGCTGGTAGCCGGTAGCTGGTGGCAGCCCAACCCGCCGAGCGACGCTGTACCGGGGGTGTCGGTGGAGTCGGAGCTTGCGACCAGCCTGAACCTCAAGCTGGGCGACCTGCTCGACTTCGATATCGGCGGTCAGCAGCGCCAGGCGCGGGTGAGCAGTTTGCGCACGGTGCACTGGGACAGCTTCCAGCCCAACTTCTACATGATTTTCCAACCCGGCACCCTGCAGGGCTTGCCAACCACCTACCTGACCAGCTTCTACCTGGCACCGGGGCATGACCAACAAGTGATTGCCCTGTCGCGGGCGTTCCCGGCGGCGACCATTCTTCAGGTCGACGCACTGCTGGCGCAATTGCGCAGCATCCTCGCCCAAGTGACCGTGGCGGTCGAGTATGTACTGCTGTTTGTTCTGGCGGCGGGGCTGGCGGTGCTGTTCGCCGGATTGCAGGCGACGCTGGACGAGCGCATTCGCCAAGGGGCGCTGTTACGCGCACTGGGTGCGGGGCGGCCGTTGCTGGTGCGTGCACGGCGTATCGAGTTTGGCTTGCTCGGGGTGACCAGCGGGCTGCTGGCGGCACTGGGCTGCGAGCTGATCAGCTGGGCGCTGTATCGGTATGCGTTTGACTTGCAGTGGAGCCCGCATCCGTGGCTGTTGCTGCTGCCGGTGATCGGTGCGGTGCTGATCGGCGGGGCTGGGGTGTTTGGCACACGGCGCGCGCTGAATGCGAGCCCGCTGGCGGTGTTGCGCGAGGGATAGAGGCGCCTGCAAGGGCCTCACCCCACATCCTGCTCCTGACCATAATGGATCCGGGCGATATACCAGGTCGCCTCGCCAGTCGGCGTCTGCACCACGACCTCATCGCCCTCCTCTTTCTTGAGCAGGGCGCGTGCCATGGGCGAGTCGATCGAGATGTAATCGTTACGCCCATAAATCTCGTCATAGCCGACAACGCGAAACTTCAACACCTCGCCCGCGTCGTTGTCGATCTCGACCCAGGCGCCAAAGAACACCCGGCCTTCCTGCTGCGGCGAGTAGGCCACGACCTTGACGTCCTCCAGCCGCTTGCGCAAATAGCGCACGCGGCGGTCGATCTCGCGCAACAGCTTCTTGTTGTACTGGTAATCGGCGTTCTCGCTACGATCCCCCAACGAGGCGGCCCAGGCCACCTTCTGGGTGATTTCAGGGCGATAGACGCGCCACAGATGGTCAAGCTCCTGCTTCAGCGCCTGATGCCCTTCGGCAGTGATGATGTTGGTGCTCAAACAGCGTTCTCCTCAGCGCGACACGCCGCTCACGCACGGGTAATCAGGCCTTGGCGGGCAATGCGGGTGAGATGACCGATAACTTCGGCAGCCTCGCCGGCGGCAGGCGCCTGGATTACCGCAAGATCAAACCGATCAGTCGCGTATTGATCAAGCAAACCGCAGCTGTCGGCAAACTGGATAAGGAAGGCACGGGCCTGGCCTTTGCGTCGTGACAGGCCGTCGAGGTGACGCAACAAGGTGGGCTGGTGCTGGCCGCCGAGCAGGATGCGCGGCGTGCGAGAAGCCTGGTCGACAGGCAGGGGGGTCAGGCAGACACTGGTACGTGGACAACTCATGGAGATATCTCCGCCTCGCAAATCCCGCTGGGCAGCGGTGGGAGGCGTCACCGAACCAGCGCTTTAGCGGTATTTCGGATGGCCAGCAAGGCCTCTCCTGCGCCCCGCAAGTAGCTGTTTAAATCGGCGCAAGCGTTATCCTAGAGCGTCAAACGGCAAGCTGCAAGTAGTCGCTACTAGCAGCTTGCCGTTTTTGCGTTGCAACCCGGTGTCAGCGGGCAATCAAGCGGTCCAGCGAGAAGCGACCTGCGCCTTCGATCAATACCGCCACGGTACCGGCCAGCAGCGCCAAGGCAAATTCATAGCCGTTGTTGGACATGAACAGGCCGTTGCCAATGTGTACCGAGAAGATCGCCACCACCAGGGTCGCCGTCAGCGCCAGTGCTGCAGGGCGAACCAGCAGGCCGATCACCAGGGCCAGGCCACCGAAGAACTCCGCGCTCCCCGACAACAGTGCCATCAGGTAGCCCGGCGCCAGGCCGATGCTTTCCATCCATTGACCAGTGCCTTCCAGGCCGTAGCCGCCAAACAGGCCGAACAGCTTTTGCGCACCGTGAGCCATGAAGATCACGCCAACCAGGATGCGAATGACGCTCAGGCCAGCGCCAGCACGGGTGGCGAACAGGGCGTTGAGGGAGGTGCTGTTCATGTTGAGACTTCCTTGAGCAATTCAGTGTTGAGTGGGTATGACCGCCATCTTAATCAAAATAATAAATAGTAAAATCGCAAAAAATGCGTACTTACTATCGATGATACTGATTGGTCAGCGTTTCACCACCCGCTCCAGCGCAGTGCGCTCGCGGTTGAATGCCAGGAAGTACTTGTTGACGCTGTTGACGAAGTTGACCGGACCCATCCCCACCTGCTCCATGGCGATGCGCTCGGTCTGGAAGAACCACTGATTACCGTTGAGCCCACGCCGACGCGCCTCCGCGCGCATCGCCTGGACCCGTTCCGGCCCGAGGTTGTAAGCCGCCAGGATAAACGCCATGCGCTCGCGCTCATTCAATTGCGCACTGGCAAAGAACTTGCGCCGGATCAGCGCCAGGTAACGCGCACTGGCCTGGACGTTGCCATCCACCGTCGCGGTATTGCTGACTCCGACCCGCTGCGCCGCCGCCGGAGTGATCTGCATCAGCCCATGGGCGCCGCCCATACCGCGTGCGGCGGGGTTGAGGGTGGACTCCTTGAACGCTAGCGCAGCGAGGTTCAGCCAGTCGATCTGCTGCGCCTGGCCGTGCTTCTGAAGCACCGCTCGCACCGCTTGCAAGCGCTGCCTGTCTTGTCGGGCCAACGGGTCATGCACGCGGTACTGGCGTCGATAAATGCGCTCGAAGGCGGCGTCCTGGTTCTCCGGGGCGCGATAGCCGGCGAGAAAACGGTCAACCGTGGCCAGCAGCATGCTCGCGTCACGCCCCACATACCAACGCACGGCCTGCGGCTGCCCCAGGCGCAGGCGTGTGTTGACCGACAGGCGCGGCATCACTCGAGCCCAGCGCTGGGCGATCGGCCGCTCCACCACGGTCAGCTGATAGATGCCCGCCTGGACCATTTCCAGCACATCTTCGACAGCCAGCGTCGGGTCGACCCATTCCACCTTGATCGGCGCACGCTTACGCAAGGCCAGCTGCTGGTTGAGCACCTGGATCACCGCCCCGGCGCCACTGGCGGTGGTCAGCGCGACCGTACGCCCAGACAACTGTTCGACGCGGCTGAAGCTTCGCCCACCTTTGCGCCCGACCAGCACCAAGGACACCTGGTCGACTACCGGTGCGCTGCTGCTTACCTCGCGCACCAGGCTCGGATCGAGCAGTTCGCCCGGCGCGGCAAGGTCGCCCTCGCCCCGTCGCAAGGCACCGAGCAACTGCTCTTTGGCCCGCGGAATAAGCTTTACCTTGATAATTTGCCCTTGTCGCTCACGGCCATTGAGGTAGTGTTCAAGTGCTCGCAACCGATGATATTCGACCCCCACCGGCTCGCCCTTGATCTCGCCGGAGCTGTTGCGACTCTGATTGACCAACACCCGCAACACCTTGGTACTGCGAATTTGCGCAAGATCACGCGGCTGGCTGCTGGTTGCCGCCTGTTGCGGACCGGGCAAGCGTGCGCTAGCCGGCCCTGCCAGGACCAGGCCGAATATCAACAACAGGGTCAACAACGGTCGCAGCATGCGAAGACGTGTCCGAGAACAGTGGGCAGGCGCCTGTATGGCGGTGACAAATGACCTCAAAAGACCATGGCAAACGTTTGAAGTTCTTGGCTTTTTCGCGAAATTAGCAGTTTTTGCTATGCTGGCCGCCCCGCGGCACGAGGTAGCACCATGCAACTGATCGATATTGGCGTCAACCTGACCAACAGCAGCTTCCACGACAAGCAGGCCGACATTGTCGAGCGTGCCGTGCAGGCGGGCGTGGTGCAGATGGTCCTCACGGGCACCAGCCTGGAGGTCAGCGAGCAGGCGCTGGAGTTGTGCCTGCAGCTCGACGAGGCGGGCCAGCGCTTGTTCGCCACCGGCGGCGTGCATCCTCACGATGCCAAGAGTTGGGATGCCGACAGCGAACGACGGCTGCGTCAGCTGCTTGAACAACCACGGGTCAAGGCAGTGGGCGAGTGCGGCCTGGACTTCAACCGCGACTTCTCCCCTCGCCCGCTGCAAGAGCAGGCGCTAGAGGCACAGCTGGCCCTGGCCGCCGAACTGCGCCTGCCGGTGTTTCTCCATGAGCGGGATGCCAGCGAGCGCCTGCTGGCCATTCTCAAGGACTATCGCGACCACCTCCCTGCCGCCGTGGTGCATTGCTTCACGGGCGAGCGCGATGCGCTGTTCGCCTATCTGGACCTGGACCTGCATATCGGCATCACCGGCTGGATCTGCGACGAGCGACGTGGCACCCACCTGCACCCGCTGGTGCGCAACATTCCCGAAGGCCGGTTGATGCTCGAGAGTGACGCACCCTACCTGCTGCCGCGCAGCTTGCGGCCAAAGCCGAAAAGTGGCCGCAACGAGCCGGCGTTCTTGCCTGAGGTATTGCGCGAGGTGGCGCTGCACCGGGGAGAGGCGCTGGAGCAAACCGCCAGGCATACCACTGAGTGCGCGCGCAGGTTCTTTGATTTGCCTTGAGGCGATGTTGCATCAGGCCAGGCCTGTTCTCACCTGGATTTCTTGACGCATATCAAGAATCACTCTGAAGCAAACGGACACAATGATGGCACCTTGCCAATACTGTTTCCGCTCAATTCAGAGAAGACCTTCCATGGGTGCCTGGCTTAGCAATATCTCCTTGAAGTACAAGTTCTGGGCGGTCAACGCCGTGGCCTTTGTGACCACGCTGTTGCTGGTGCTATATGCCGTCAGCCTCGAGCAACAGGCACGTGCCGACGGCGCACGGGCCGCAGCTCAAGCGCAGGCGCAACTGATCGCGGCCTGGCCCGCCGGGCAAGCCCTGCCCAAACAAGCCAATGCAATCAGTTGGCAAACCGGCCAGACGCCTAGCTATGCCGGGCAACCCTTGGCGGAACTGCGCGACGCCCAAGGCTGGGTTGATCTACCCCATGCCTGGATGCTCGGCGAGCACCCCTTGCTGGGTGCTCAGGTCGTGCGCCACGGTGAGCAGCAGGTAGCCGTGGTGGCCCAGTCGCCAAGCCTGCGCGAAGTGTTCTTCGAGCGTTTTGGCAACTATGCTGCGTGCGTACTGATTCTCATGCTGGCCATGCTCGGCGCCTCGCAACTGCTGATCCGCTTCCTGCTCGCCCAGCTCAACACCCTCAAGGACGTGATGCTCCACGTGGAAAAGACCGGCGACCTGTCAGCCCGTGTGCCACTGGCCTGCGGCGATGAGGTCGGCCAGATGGCGGCTGCGTTCAACGCCATGCAGGGCACTTATCATCGCGTGGTCAGCACCGCCGCCAGCACGGCTGCCCAGCTCGACTCGGGGGCGGCATGCCTGGCGGCCAGCATGAACGAGGTTCGCCACGGCATGATCGGCCAGCAAAGCGAAACCGATCAGGCCGCAACCGCCATCAACGAGATGTCTGCCACCGTTCACCACATCGCCCAGCACGCGGGTGCCACTCGCGACCTTTCGCAAACCGCAGATACCCTGGCCAGCAGTGGTCAGGCCGTGGTCAGCCGGGTGCAGAGTTCGATCTGCGGGCTTTCCAGCGGCGTTCAGCAAACCGCCGAAATGATCCGCCAGCTGGCCGAGGACAGCCAGAAGATCAACAGCGTGGTCGGGGTGATCCACAGTATTGCCGAGCAGACCAACCTGCTCGCCCTCAATGCCGCCATCGAAGCTGCCCGCGCTGGCGATCTGGGGCGCGGTTTCGCGGTGGTCGCCGATGAGGTACGCAACCTGGCCAAACGGGTGCAGGCCTCAACCGATGAGATTACCGAAATGGTCTCGGCGCTGCAGGCGGGCACGCGCGATGCGGTCGAGTTCATGCAGGAGAGTTCGCTCAAGGCCGACGACTGCGTCAGGCAGGCCCAGGAGGCTGGCGAATCCCTGGCACAGATCACCAGCGCCGTGGCCCAGATGCGCGAAAGCAACACACAGATTGCCGTCGCCGCCGAGCAGCAGAGCCAGGTCGCCGAAGAGATGAACCGAGCGGTAGTGAGCATACGCGACGTGACCGAACAGACGGTGCAGCAGACCGTGGGCTCGGCGACCACCAGCAACCAGCTGGCCACCCTCGCCGGTGAACTCAACAAAGCCATCGGCCAGCTCAAGCTATAGTGCTCATAGCCTGCCTCGATTGGCCGCCTGGCGTGGGCCGCACTAAGCTTTGGACATGACCGAGAGGATTGTCCAATGAGCAAACGCCTGCCCAACCTGCCCGCCTGGCAATGGCGCGGCTACCACAACAATCACCGCCATCCGGCCAATCTGGTCTTGCACCTGATCGCCGTGCCGTTGTTCATCATTGGCATCCTGCTGGTGCTCTCCGGGCTGTTTGCCCTCGACCTGAGCCAGGTTGCGGTGGGTGTGATTGCCCTGATCGCCGGCCTCGGCCTGCAACGCCAGGGCCATCGCCTGGAAGCCGAACAGCCAGAACCCTTCGCCAACCGCAAGGACGCCATGCAACGGCTGCTCACCGAGCAGTTCATTACCTTCCCGCGGTTTGTCCTCAGCGGCGCCTGGTGGCGTGCCTGGCGCGAGCGCCACAAACACCACCGTTAGGCGAACACCGTCACCGTCTGACGGCTCAGTGCCAACAACTCACCTTCGGCCGTCCACAGAGCGGCCGAAGCATGCCCGTAGCCATCGCGCGCATACTCGGTCTCGACACAATACCGGCACCAGTCGAGGGTGCTCAGGCGCGGCGTAGGCTGGATGAACTCAATGGTCCAGGTCAGGGTACTGCCGGCGGCAGGCTGCTTGAGGAAAGGCATCAGGCTGGGCGGCCAGGCATCGACCAGGGCCAGCAGGTGTGCTTCGGTGAGCGGCTCTTCAGCGACATCTCGCAGGCGTACCCAGCCACCCATGTGCCGCGAGCTGTTGCCCGTGAACGGTAACCCACCGATGGTCCAGCGCAGGGCGACATGGCGCATGAACTCCGGCGTCACCCCTTTGATGTAGGGCAGCTCCGCAGAGGCCTGATCGAGCGGTTTCATGTCCAGCGCCGGCTGGGCGGCAACATCGACCGCCGAGGGCCGCCCTGCACCAAAGCTGCCCTGTACCAACGTCACCACCTGCCCTTGCTGCACGGCACGGCCAAGCAACGTGCTGACCGCCTTGCCTTCGCGCAGCACTTCGACTTCAAAGCTGATCGGCACATCGGGCGCGGCGGGGCCGACGAAGGTAATCGCCAGCGAGCGGACCGGGCGATCATCGCTCAGCTTCATGCGCATGGCTTCATAGACCATGGCCGCCATCAGGCCGCCGAAGGCAGCGCGGCCCTGGCCCCAACTGGCCGGGACGGTAACAGACTCGGGACACGCCCGCAGGGCTGTGAGCAATTGCGTGAAGTTCATGGATTCCTCGACACCTGAGCTGAGCACTCTGACCCTGATGTTAACCACAGGTCGCTTGCACGGCAGCCCGCATATCGGCCATTTGCAGGGGCTATCGGCGCGCCAGCGCCTCTTGCAGGTTGTTCAGGGTAATGTCGGACTTCTGCTCCGCCTGGTGCAGCTCCTGCTCCCAGGCAGCAGCACAGGCGCTCAGGTCGGGATTTTGTGGCACCTGCAGCAACCATTGCAGACGATCATGCCAATCACCCAGATCGCCCTGGGCGCGCTTGAGCAGCCGCTGCAGCCTGCGCCCGGCATGATCGAGTTGCGGATAGGCCTCATCGCCGTAACGCACCCGCTTGATCAACAGGCGCAGACTATGACGATCATGGGCCGGATCTTTCAGGCCCTCTTCAAGCTTGCGCCACTGCTTGCTCAGGCGCTTGTCGATGCGCTTGCCCAGGCCATCACTCAACCCTTCGCGCTCAGCGGCGCGCAAGAACAGCGGAAAGGCATCGACGATCGCCAGCATGCGAGTCAGCTCGGCGCTGGCTGCGACCTTGGCAAAGGTCTGCGCCCTGCCCCGCAGACGTTGCTGGCCAGCCTGCTGCTCGCCGCGCTCGATCAATTGCGCAGCCAGCACCTCACGGTCACGCAGCGGCGTGGTCAGATCGCCGAGAGCCTTGGCCGCCTGCTCCAGCTGTTCGACTGCAGGCAGGCCACGCAACGGTCGCAAGAGGCTGCGCAAGCGCCGAGTGGTGGTACGCAGGTCGTGCAGGGCTTCGCTATCGACATCAGCGGCCAGGCGCTCGCGACAGGCCAGCAAACGCACCTGCAGGGTCAGGCTTTGGACGACCACATGATCAAGCATGGCGGACATGCTGCACTCCTTGTTCAACGCCCAGCGCGGGATTCACGAATGTAGAAGCGCGCTTTCTGGGCTTTCTTGCTACAGCCTTCGAAGCCCTCGAACTGCTGCTGGGTCTTGGCGCCCGTGAGTAGCGAGAGCGCCTTGGAATAACTCACCGTGCCAGCGAAACCCTCGGCCTTGGCCAGGTCCAATTCCTTCCAGGCGCTATCCAGCTGGGTCGCGCAGCTGTCACGGTAGGCCGTCTTGCCCGCACAGCCAGCCAGGGCCAAGGCAATCAGTGGAAGGCAGATCCAGGCTTTCATCGTTATTACCTCAAAGTGAATGTGAGATTGGCAGTTCGACGCGCAGACACTGGAAAAGTGCCCTCTTCAGGGTAGTCCAGCGCGACTGCCATTGAAGCACAGGCCGTATTAGGTGCATTGTTGACGCATGGTTGCACAGTCGTGGGGGAATATCATGAGCAAACGTGTCGCATTGGTGTTGGGCTCAGGCGGAGCACGGGGGTATGCACACATCGGTGTGATCGAGGAAATAGAACGGCGCGGCTATGAAATTGCCTGTATTGCCGGCTGCTCGATGGGCGCCGTGGTCGGCGGGATCTATGCCGCAGGCAAGCTGGATGAATATCGCAACTGGATCGAGAGCCTGGATTATCTCGATGTGCTGCGCCTTGTCGATGTCAGCTTCCGCCTCGGTGCGATTCGTGGCGACAAGGTGTTTGGCCAGATTCGCAAGATTGTCGGCGAGATCAACATCGAGCAACTGCGCATCCCTTACACGGCGGTCGCCACCGACCTCACCAACCAGCAGGAAATCTGGTTCCAGGAAGGCTGCCTGCACCAGGCCATGCGCGCTTCGGCAGCGATCCCCAGCTTGTTCACGCCTGTGGTACAAGGCAATCGCATGCTGGTAGACGGCGGCATTCTCAACCCTTTGCCGATCGTCCCGGTGGTTTCCAGCCACTGCGACCTGATCATCGCGGTCAACCTCAACGCCACCAACCAGAACCACTACCAACTGCCGGTGATCGAGCGTCCGGCGGCATTCAAGAAACGCTTTGATGCGCTGATGAACTCGGTAGGCTCACGCTTGCCGTTTCGCCGCAAGCCGGCCGAACAGATGATCCGCATCGAGCAGGAAATCTCTGGGGATGGCCTGGCAGCGCCCAACCCCTGGCTCAGCGAAGCGGCCAACCCAGAAGGCCAACAGCCGGCAGCAGCACCCGAAAGCAGCGGCGCGCCAAAGTCGGCGACAGGCTCGTTCATCATCGACAACGTTGGCCCGGCGTCATTGCTGGACCTGATCAACCAGAGTTTCGAGGTGATGCAGACGTCGCTGGCCCAGTACAAGATCGCCGGGTACCCGCCAGATGTATTGATCAACGTACCCAAGCGGGTCTGCCAGTTCTTCGAGTTTTACAAAGCGCCGGAGCTGATTGCCCTGGGGCGGGAGATTGCGCGGGATACGCTGGATAACCATGAGGGTAAGCGGCGTTAAGGCCTCATAGAACTCATGCTGTAGCTGAACCCTGCAGGAGCGGGCTTGCCCCGCGAAGAGGCCGGTCCAGCCCCCGCGGTGTATGGCACCGGTTTCGCGGGGCAAGCCCGCTCCTACAGGATCAGGTCAAATCAGTGAGTTAGCGTTAGTTGAGAGAGCGTGCCGCCGGCGAAGAGGCCAGCACTGACCACAGCAATTGCAGAAACAACACAGGCCGCATAAGCGGCCTGTTTTATTATCCAAGCTCAACTCAGTAACGAGTGATCTCGGCAGTGGCTTCCAGCTGCTTGCGGTAAGCCGCGAAGTCCTGCTGGCCAGCACGCGAGGCGAGGTAGCGACGAATCTGCTGCTTCTCCTCGTCAGTGGCCGCAGCGCCTTCGTTGACGCCTTTGAGCTGCACCAGCACCAGGCTGCCATCGGCCAGAACCACACTGCCGAATTCCGGCTTGTCCTTGCTCTCTGGCTTGGCCAGGCGGAACACCGCCTGCAGTTCGACCGGCTCGATGCCTTCCTGGTTACGGGTGACCGCTTCCTGGACCTTCCAGCTCTGGCCATCGTGGCTGGCATCCGGCTTGATCGAACCGTCACGCAGGCCAGCAATCAGCTTGTCCGCCTTGGCTTTGAGTTCGGCAGTCGCCTTGTCTTTGGCCAGGTGCTCGCTGATGCGTTGTGCCACCGCTTCCAGCGGCAGTTGCTCCGGCTTGCGGTGCTCCTTGGCACGCAGGACGATCACGGTTTCCGGATCGAGCTCGATGGCGTTGCTGTTCGAGCCTTCGTCGATCACTTCTTCGCTGAACGCGGCCTGGACTACCGAACGGTTGGCGGTGATGCCATCGCCACCTTCGCGACCGAACGGCGCCGAGGTCTGCACTTTCAAGCCCAGGTCCTGCGCCGGCTGGACCAGATCGGACGCTTCGAACGCAGCATCTTCGAGTTGCTTGGTCACTTCGACAAAGCGCTGCTCGACCTGCTGGGTTTTCAGCTCGCGGGTGAGCTTGTCTTTCAGGCTGGCAAAGCTCGGCACTTCAGGTGCCTCGACGCCCAGCAGCTTGATCAGGTGATAGCCGAACTCGGTGCGTACCGGCTGCGAAACCTGGTCCTTGTTCAGCGCGTACAGGGCGTCCTCAAAGGCTGGGTCATAGACGCCAGGGCCGGCAAAGCCGAGGTCACCGCCGGTGTTGGCCGAACCCGGATCCTGGGAGAATTCCTTCGCCAGCGTGGCGAAGTCCTCACCCTTGTTCAGGCGTTGCTGGATCTCTTCGATGCGCGCCTTGGCTTGAGCATCAGTGACCTTGTCGTTGACATCGATGAGGATGTGCGCGGCATGGCGCTGCTCGGCCAGGTTGGCGATTTCTTTCTCGTACAGCGCCTTGAGCGCGTCGTCGTCGACCTTGACCTGATCAAAGAATGCCGACTTCTTCAGCTCGATGTAGTCGATGACCACCTGATCCGGTGTCATGAACTCCTTGGCGTGCTGGTCATAGTGCGCCTTGACCTCTTCGTCGCTGACTTTTACTGCAGCCGGGTTGGCCTTGAAGGTCAGCGAAGCGAAATCGCGGGTCTGCTTCTCCAGGCGAGCGAAGGCGTCGACCTGCTTGTCGGTGACAAAGCTGCTACCGGCAAGGCCGGTGCGCAGCTGGCCGATAAGCATCTCTTCGGCAAGCATGTCGCGGAACTGCAAGCGGCCATAGCCCATTTGGCGAATGACCTGGTCGAAACGGTTGGCGTCAAACTTGCCATCGACCTGGAACTCCGGCGTCTGCAGGATCACTTGATCCAGTGCAGCTTCGGAGAACGCGAACTTGGCGTCTTCAGCACCCTGCAACAGCAGTTTGCGATCGATCAGCCCCTTCAGCGCGGCTTCGCGCAGCATCTTCTCGTCGAGCAAGGCAGGATCGAAATCCTTGCCCAGCTGTTGCATCAGCTGGCGGCGCTGCATGTCGACGGCTTGACTCAGCTCGTTCTGGCTGATGGTCTGGCCGTTTACCTTGGCGGCGTCCTGGCTATGGCTGGCGGCCTGAAAAATGGCCTCGAAGCCAGTCAACGCCATCAGTACGACGATAAGGCCGATGATGGTCTTGGCAATCCAACCCTGTGAATTGTCCCTGATATTCTGCAGCATGCGTCCCCCAGAAACGGTTGTACCACTGCGTCGTCAACCGCGGAGCGTGGGTAGAGTCCTGATAGAAGAAAGGCGCATCCGAAGATGCGCCTTCTCGAAGCGAGCGTGTCGGGCGGCAACGTTTGCGCCGCCTGTCACGCGGTCGACCCTGGCATGGCCCGGGTCGGCTGAAGAGACGACTTAGTTGACGGCGTCTTTCAGGCCTTTACCAGCTTTGAAGCCTGGAACCTTGGCAGCGGCGATCTTGATCGCGTTGCCAGTCTGTGGGTTACGGCCGGTGCGCTCAGCGCGCTCCTTGACGGAGAAAGTACCGAAGCCTACCAGTACCACGTCGTCGCCTTGCTTCAGGGCACCGGTCACGGATTCGATGACGGCGTCCAGCGCCTTACCGGCGGTGGCTTTGGAAATGTCAGCAGATGCGGCGATAGCGTCAATCAGTTCCGACTTGTTCACTCGAAGTCCCCTTATCTCTATTTGAGTTTGTTTCTAAGTATGTAATGAATGCGTGTAAAACGAGCGCTGGGTGGCCTGTTGACACTGGCGTGCCGCTTTATAACAAGGGCCCGAAAAAACTGTCAAGGAAAGCCCCCCAGCGAGATACGTATTAGTGCGTGCTGATTCTTTCCTTGGCATCGCTGTCGCGCTTTTCATCCTTCGCGACAATCTCCGGAGCCACATCTGGCAAGGGCTCCGGGGCGTATTGCAGCGCAATTTGGAGGACTTCGTCAATCCATTTGACCGGTTTGATCTGAAGATCCTGTTTGATATTTTCCGGAATCTCCTTCAAATCGCGAACATTCTCTTCCGGAATGATCACCGTCTTGATCCCGCCACGGTGTGCCGCGAGCAGTTTTTCCTTCAAACCACCAATCGCCAGAACCTGCCCCCGCAGGGTGATTTCGCCGGTCATCGCAACATCTGCACGCACCGGGATCTGGGTCAGCGCCGAAACCAGCGCCGTGCACATGCCAATACCGGCACTCGGACCATCCTTCGGCGTGGCCCCTTCAGGCATGTGGATATGCACGTCACGCTTCTCGTGGAAATCGTTGGCAATCCCCAGGCTGCGCGCGCGGCTACGGACCACAGTCTGCGCGGCAGTGATCGACTCGACCATGACATCACCGAGCGAACCGGTCTTGATCAACTGCCCCTTGCCGGGGATAACCACCGCTTCAATGGTCAGCAGTTCGCCGCCCACCTGCGTCCAGGCCAACCCAGTCACCTGGCCGATCTGGTCCTGCTGCTCAGCCAGGCCATAGCGGAACTTGCGTACGCCGAGCAACTGCTCGAGCTGTTCGCCGGCCACTTTCACCTTGACCAGTTTCTGCCCGGTATGTTCCTTGACCACCTTGCGGCAGACCTTGGCAATCTGCCGCTCCAAGCCACGCACACCGGCTTCGCGGGTGTAATAGCGGATGATGTCGCGGATCGCGCTGACGTCGACCTCGAGCTCATCCTTTTTCAAACCGTTGGCCTTGACCTGCTTGGGTACCAGGTACTTGACCGCGATGTTGATCTTCTCGTCCTCGGTGTAACCCGGCAGGCGGATGACTTCCATACGGTCGAGCAGCGCCGGCGGAATGTTCATCGAGTTCGAGGTGCACAGGAACATCACATCGGAAAGGTCGTAGTCGACTTCCAGGTAATGGTCGTTGAAGTTGTGGTTCTGCTCAGGGTCGAGCACTTCAAGCAGCGCCGACGCTGGGTCGCCACGCATGTCGCTGCCCATCTTGTCGATTTCGTCGAGCAGGAACAGCGGGTTGCGTACACCAACCTTGGTCATCTTCTGGATCAGACGTCCAGGCATCGAGCCAATGTAGGTGCGGCGGTGACCACGGATCTCGGCTTCATCGCGTACGCCACCCAAGGCCATACGCACGAATTTACGGTTGGTGGCAGTAGCGATCGACTCGGCCAGCGAGGTTTTACCCACGCCAGGCGGGCCAACCAGGCACAGCACCGGACCACGGATCTTCTTCACGCGCTTCTGCACGGCGAGGTACTCAAGGATGCGCTCCTTGACCTCTTCCAGGCCATAGTGGTCGGCATCGAGGATTTCCTCGGCCTTGGCCAGATCAAGGCGCACCTTGCTCTGAGCCTTCCACGGCACCTGCACCAGCCAGTCGAGGTAGGTGCGCACCACGGTAGCCTCGGCAGACATCGGCGACATCTGCTTGAGCTTGTTCAGCTCGGCCTGGGCCTTGGTCAGGGCATCCTTGGGCAGGCCAGCGGCGTCGATGCGCTTTTTCAGCTCTTCGACTTCGTTATGGCCCTCGTCACCGTCACCGAGCTCCTTCTGAATGGCCTTCATCTGCTCATTCAGGTAGTACTCGCGCTGGCTGCGCTCCATCTGCTTCTTGACCCGGCCACGGATGCGCTTCTCGACCTGCAGCAGGTCGATTTCGGCATCCAGCAGGGCCAATACGTGCTCGACGCGCGTCTGCAGGTCGACGATCTCGAGAATCTCTTGCTTCTGCTCGATCTTCAGCGCCATGTGCGCGGCCATGGTGTCGACCAGGCGGCCTGGCTCTTCGATGCTGTTGAGCGAGGACAGCACTTCAGCGGGGACTTTCTTGCCCAACTGCACATACTGCTCGAACTGCGACAGCAAGCTGCGCACGAAGACCTCCGACTCGCGCTCTGGCGCGTCGGTTTCATCGATCAGGCTAACTTCGGCACGGACGTGCCCATCGACTTCGGTAAAGCGCTCGACCGCACCACGCTGCTCGCCTTCGACCAGTACCTTGACGGTACCATCGGGCAGTTTCAGCAGCTGCAGGACGGTGGCAATGGTGCCGACGCGATACAGGGCGTCTTCGCCTGGGTCATCGTCGGCCGGGTTTTTCTGGGCGAGCAGAAGGATCTGCTTTTCGCCCGTCATCGCGGCCTCAAGGGCCTCGATGGATTTTTCGCGCCCCACAAACAGCGGGATGACCATGTGCGGATAAACGACGACATCGCGCAATGGCAAAAGAGGCAAGTCGAGGGTGGTCTTCATGATTTCGCCTCTACAGCGGCCTTTATGGCCGGAAACCGGTGGAAATTATGCTTGGACCTAATGTGGGGGCAGCCCTGGCAAATTACAAGCGTTGAAGCAGGAAAAGCAGAAAGGGGCCCGTAGGCCCCTTTCTTTTTACACACCGTTAGCCCGAATCAGGCGTCTGGTGCGGCTTTGGCTTGCGGCTCGCTGTTCTCGTAAATGAGCAGCGGCTGCGAAGTGCCTTCGATGACGCTCTCGTCGATCACCACCTTGCTGACTTCCTTCTGCGAAGGAATTTCGTACATGGTGTCGAGCAGCACGCCCTCGAGGATCGAACGCAGGCCACGGGCGCCGGTCTTGCGCTCCAGAGCCTTGCGTGCAACGGCCTTGAGCGCATCACTGCGGAACTCGAGGTCGACGCTTTCCATCTCGAACAGCTTGGCATACTGCTTGGTCAGGGCGTTTTTCGGCTCGGTGAGGATCTGCATCAGAGCAGCCTCGTCGAGCTCGTCGAGGGTCGCCAGCACCGGCAGACGGCCAACGAACTCCGGGATCAGACCGAACTTGACCAGATCGTCAGGCTCGACTTCACGCAGGGATTCACCGACCTTCTTGCCTTCTTCCTTGCTGCGCACTTCAGCACTGAAGCCGATCCCGCCACGGGTGGAGCGGTTCTGGATGACCTTCTCGAGGCCAGAGAACGCGCCACCGCAGATGAACAGGATATTGCGGGTATCTACCTGCAGGAATTCCTGTTGCGGGTGCTTGCGGCCACCTTGCGGCGGCACAGAAGCCACGGTGCCTTCGATCAGCTTCAACAGTGCCTGCTGCACGCCTTCGCCCGAAACGTCACGGGTGATCGACGGGTTGTCCGACTTGCGCGAAATCTTGTCGATCTCGTCGATGTAGACAATGCCCATCTGGGCCTTTTCCACGTCGTAGTCGCACTTTTGCAGCAGTTTCTGAATGATGTTCTCGACGTCCTCACCGACATAACCGGCTTCGGTCAGGGTGGTGGCGTCGGCAATGGTGAACGGAACGTTCAACAAGCGTGCAAGGGTTTCGGCGAGCAGGGTCTTGCCCGAGCCAGTTGGCCCGATCAGGAGGATGTTGCTCTTGCCGAGTTCGACTTCGTCGCCCTTCTTGTCACGCTGATTCAGGCGCTTGTAGTGGTTGTACACCGCTACCGAGAGCACCTTCTTCGCGCGTTCCTGACCGATGACGTACTGGTCCAGGATGCCGCTGATTTCTTTCGGCGAAGGCAATTTGTGCGCGTTGCTCTCGGCCTGGGCTTCCTGCACCTCCTCACGGATGATGTCGTTGCACAGGTCGACGCACTCGTCGCAGATAAATACCGAGGGCCCGGCAATCAATTTGCGCACTTCGTGCTGGCTTTTGCCGCAGAAGGAGCAATAGAGCAATTTGCCGCTGTCCTCGCCGTTACGGGTGTCAGTCATTCGATCGATCCAATCCGGTAGGCTTGAAACACAAGATGAAGGCAATTGCGGGCTTTTTCAAGTCCGCAGGTGGGCGCTTTCGGCACCCACCTGCTCTGGCCCCTGGGATCAGGAGACCAGTTGCCGCTTGTCGTATACCGAGTCGATCAGGCCGTACTCGGCCGCGCGCTGGGCGCTCATGAAGTTGTCGCGCTCAGTATCACGCTGGATGGTCTCGAGGTCCTGGCCGGTATGATAGGCCAGCAACTCGTTCAGACGACCCTTGATGCTGAGGATTTCCTGGGCGTGGATCTGGATGTCGGTAGCCTGACCCTGGAAGCCGCCGAGCGGCTGGTGGATCATGACGCGCGAGTTCGGCAGGCAGTGACGCTTGCCCTTGGCACCCGCGGTCAACAGGAAGGCGCCCATGCTGCAGGCCTGGCCGATGCAGATGGTCGAGACATCCGGCTTGATGAACTGCATGGTGTCGTAGATCGACATGCCTGCAGTCACCGAACCGCCCGGTGAGTTGATGTAAAGATGGATATCCTTGTCCGGGTTTTCCGCCTCAAGGAACAGCATCTGCGCCACCACCAGGTTGGCCATGTAGTCTTCTACAGGACCTACCAGGAAGATCACTCGCTCCTTCAAAAGGCGCGAGTAGATGTCATAGGCGCGTTCGCCACGGGCGGACTGCTCGATAACCATCGGGACCAGGCCGCCTGCGGCTTGGATGTCAGAGCTCTGCTGAATATAAGAATTGCGGGACATGTCCTGCACTCACTCCCAAATAGTCATGGCTTGAAATACGCACAAGCCAGCGCGAAGGCTGGCTTGTGGGGGTTTCCTACGAAAGCTGCAGATTACTCAGCTTCGGCAGGAGCCTGTGCTGGTTTTACTGCCTCTTCGTACGAGACCGACTTGTCGGTCACAGTCGCTTTCTGCAGGACAGTATCTACAACTTGCTCTTCCAGCACAACCGAACGCACTTCGTTCAGTTGCTGGTCGTTCTTGTAGTACCAAGTGATGACCTGTTCTGGTTCCTGGTAGGCGGAAGCCATTTCTTCGATCATCTCGCGAACCTTGCCTTCGTCAGGCTTGAGGTCGAACTGCTTGACCACTTCAGCAACGATCAGGCCCAGTACCACGCGACGCTTGGCTTGCTCTTCGAACAGCTCGGCCGGCAGTTGCTCTGGCTTGATGTTGCCACCGAACTGCTGAACGGCTTGAACGCGCAGACGGTTGACTTCGTTTTCCAGCAGCGCCTTAGGCACTTCGATCGGGTTGGCGGCCAGCAGACCGTCCATGACCTGGTTTTTCACCTTGGTCTTGATCGCCTGGCGCAGTTCGCGCTCCATGTTCTTGCGAACTTCGGTGCGGAAGCCTTCCAGAGTCGATTCCTTGATGCCGAACTGAGCGAAGAACTCTTCGTTCAGCTCAGGCAGCTGAGGTGCCGAAACGCTGTTGACGGTGATGGTGAACTCAGCGGCTTTGCCAGCCAGGTCCAGGTTCTGGTAGTCCTCTGGGAAGGTCACGTTGACAACGCGCTCTTCGCCAGCCTTGGCGCCAACCAGGCCATCTTCGAAACCTGGGATCATGCGGCCGGAGCCCAGCACCAGCTGGGTGCCTTTGGCCGAACCACCGGCGAACTCTTCGCCGTCAACCTTGCCAACGAAGTCGATGTTGACCTGGTCGTCGGTCTGCGCAGCGCGCTCGACGGTCTCGAAGCGGGTGTTCTGCTTGCGCAGGACTTCCAGCATGTTGTCCAGGTCGGCGTCAGCCACTTCAGCGCTCAGGCGCTCGACGTTGATCGAGTCGAAGCCGGCTACGGTGAACTCTGGGAACACTTCGAAGATAGCGACGAATTCCAGGTCCTTGCCTTTTTCGAAGGACTTAGGCTCAACGGCCGGAGCGCCAGCCGGGTTCAGCTTCTGCTCGACAACGGCTTCGTAGAAGGACGACTGGATCAGGTCGCCGAAGGCTTCCTGACGGGCGTCGGCTTCGTAGCGCTGACGGATGACGCTCATTGGCACCTTGCCAGGACGGAAGCCTGGGACCTTGGCGCGACGGGCAGTCTGCTGCAGACGCTTGGTGACTTCGGTCTCGACGCGCTCGGCCGGGACGGCGATGGTCATGCGGCGCTCGAGAGCGGAAGTGTTTTCAACCGAAACTTGCATGGATATTCCTCGTTGCACAGACGTTAGCCGGCGATAGCCCGACTCCAGAATCAAGGGCAAACATTCTAGTGACTCACGCACCAGAAGTCACCCCACTCGGGACGACGGGACGCTACGCCGATCGAATTCATTCAAGGACCTGGGCGAATAGCCGCCAGGCCCCATCCGTTAAGGGCTGCACGCCACTACTCATAGCGCGCAGCGGAAAAACCTTGTCAAACAACTGCAGTCAATCGATCGTCAGCCCTGGTCGGGATCGATCTCATTGAACCCGCAGTACTCTTCCCAGGCCATGCCCAGCGCCTCAGCGACCTCGCGGTGCACCTCCAGGCGCATCGCCTGTAGCTGCTCAGGGCTCTCTGCAATAAGTTGCAGGGCCAACTCCCAAGGCTCGATACCCTGCTCCTGCGCCGCATCCTCAAAGGCCCATTCAATCTGCTGAGCCTGCTCGCGGGCATCCAGCTCGCGGATTTCTTCGAGCGTCTGCGGATTGGCCTCGGCGAAGCGTTGCAGCGCCAGCGCCTGGCGAGCTTCTTTGGCAATCATCGGTAACTCCTCTGCCGGCCTGCCGGCCGGAATTTCAACCGGCTGAAATCTATCAGCTTTTATTAGGTTGTCACTAGAGGGGGCGTCGTGCATGGCGCTATTGGCGGATACCCACGCACGGCAATGGGCAGCCGCACCACTGCCGCCAGCCTTGCGCCCCGCCCAACTCTTGACTTGCGCCGAGGATCGGGACCAACTGCGCCAGCACCAGCCGGCCTTTTCCTACTAACCCATGGGAAAGCGCCCCTATCGCCACCATCTTATGACCCGCTTGAATGGAGAACCATTTTTGGTACACTCCCGCGAGCGAACTATCTACACGACTGGATGCCTGCTTTTTTCGCACAGAAGGAGGCAACGAACCGGTGAGGGAATGGCTGAACGGACTGACCCGCGATCACATGCGAACTATTGGCACTGAGATAAATGTCGTTCAGCTCGGATGGCCAATTGGAATGCCTGCTGTGAGAAAGCTTGAGCAAGGCCTGGGAAATCCGCATCAACCTCACCACCGCCATAGCGCGCGTGTTTTTTACCGTAAGCGGAACCACGATGATATTGCTTCACGGATTCATCAAGAAGAGCCAGAAAACCCCCATTGCCGAGCTTGCGACCGCAAGACAGCGTAAAGCGATATTCGAGAGGATTACCCAGTGAACCCACATATCGGCTCTGATTTCGATACGTTTCTTGCTGAGCAAGGGCTGACAGAAGAGGTCTCGGCCGCCGCCCTGAAACGTGTGATTGCCTGGCAGATCGCGGAAGCGATGAAAGCCCAGAAAATGACCAAGAAGGCGCTGGCAGAGCGCATGCATACCAGCCGCGCCGCAGTTGACCGCGCACTGGATCATAATGACCCGGGAATGACTCTGGCCACCCTCTCCAGCGCCGCCCGAGCGCTCGGCCAGCGAGTGGAGGTGCGCCTGATACCGCACGATCCCGCTCACGCCTGAGCGAACCCTACGCTGTAGGACTTTTCGGCAACACGCAGAAGCAAGTCAGATATCAGATAAAAGCCCACCCGCGCCCAAGCCCACCGCCAGCCAAAAAACGCGCAACAAAAAAGGCGCCCGATCTCACGATCAAGGCGCCTTTCGAAATATATGGGGTGGACGATGGGAATCGAACCCACGACAACCGGAATCACAATCCGGCGCTCTACCAACTGAGCTACGCCCACCATAACGCGGTGCTACGTTGAAACCTTGAAAAACATGGTGCGGACGAAGAGACTCGAACTCTTACAGCTTGCGCCGCTGGAACCTAAATCCAGTGTGTCTACCAATTTCACCACGTCCGCATGTAACGCTTAAAACAAAGGCGCCATCCAACAGTCGAGGCGCCTTTGAAAAATATGGGGTGGACGATGGGAATCGAACCCACGACAACCGGAATCACAATCCGGCGCTCTACCAACTGAGCTACGCCCACCATATTGCGGTACTGCTTCACTTGCGTGCCTATGCTGCCTAATGGCGCACCCGGCAGGACTCGAACCTGCGACCATCCGCTTAGAAGGCGGATGCTCTATCCAGCTGAGCTACGGGCGCATAAGCATTCCGCCTGACCGAACGATGATTACCAGCCAAGCTGTTAAACCACTCATTCTGCCCGACTTCACCAACCAGTGCTAGGCTGTGCCCGACAAGTGCGCCGAATGTTATAGACGAGCCGCATAAGCGTCAACACCTTTCTATAAAAAATTGAAATTATTGAAGGGGTTAGGGCATTTGCCCGACCACCCGCCTTTGCCCTCGGCGCGTGTCGTGCGAGAATGCGCTCCTCTATATGTTCCTTTCTCGATGGTTAATCACGCGTCTATGACTGCACACCTTATCGATGGCAAGGCGATCGCCGCCAGCCTGCGCCAGCAGATCGCTCAACGTGTCGTGGAGCGTCGCCAGCAAGGCCTGCGTACGCCGGGCCTGGCGGTGATCCTGGTCGGCACCGACCCCGCCTCCCAAGTCTATGTCTCGCACAAGCGCAAGGACTGCGAAGAGGTCGGCTTCATTTCGCAAGCGTTCGACCTGCCCAGCGACACCACGCAGCAAGCCCTGACCGACCTGATCGACCGCCTCAATGATGACCCGGCGGTTGACGGCGTGCTGCTGCAGCTGCCGCTGCCAGCACACCTGGATGCATCGCTGCTGCTCGAGCGCATCCGCCCGGACAAGGATGTCGATGGTTTCCACCCGTACAACGTCGGTCGCCTGGCCCAGCGTATCCCGCTGCTGCGCCCGTGCACCCCGAAAGGCATCATGGCCCTGCTGGAAAGCACCGGCCAGGACCTGTATGGCATGGACGCAGTAGTGGTTGGCGCGTCGAACATCGTCGGCCGGCCGATGGCCATGGAACTGCTGCTGGCCGGCTGCACCGTGACCGTCACCCACCGCTTCACCAAGGACCTGGCCGAACACGTCGGCCGTGCCGACCTGGTGGTCGTGGCCGCCGGCAAGCCGGGCCTGGTCAAGGGTGAGTGGATCAAGCCGGGCGCGATCGTCATCGACGTCGGCATCAACCGCCAGGAAGATGGCAAGCTGGTTGGCGACGTGGTCTACGAGACCGCCCTGCCCCGCGCTGGCTGGATTACCCCGGTGCCGGGCGGTGTAGGTCCGATGACCCGCGCTTGCCTGCTGGAAAACACGCTGTATGCGGCGCAAGAGCTGCATAAGTAAAGGGCTAGCGGGCGCTTGTGCCCCGTAAGGCCATGAAAAAACGGCACCTGAACAGGTGCCGTTTTTTATGCCTGGGATTTGCCCGGGGACGCACTGACCCAGCACGCCTCAGCGGTTGAACCGCTCCACCAACGCCCGCAAACCCGCACACACCTGCTCAAGCTCCGCTCCACGCGACGCCGCGGCATTGGCCCCGACCGCACTCTGCTGGGCAATCACGGCCACGCCATTGATCTGCCGCGAAACGTCCTCGGCCACCGACGACTGCTGCTGCGAGGCCGTCGCCATCTGCTGGCTCATGTCGCTGATGCGCTGCACTGCCTGGCGAATACCCTGCAGCGCCGTCTGCGCCTCAAGCACCCGCGCCACGCCCTGCTCGGCACCAGTGATGCCGCGACTGGCGATCACCACCGCCTGATCGGCACCGCCGCGCAGCTCGTCGATGATGGCCTGGATGTGCAAGGTTGACTGACGGGTCTTGTTGGCCAGCGCGCGAACTTCATCAGCCACGACCGCGAACCCTCGGCCCTGCTCGCCCGCCCTCGCAGCCTCGATGGCGGCATTGAGCGCCAGCAGATTGGTCTGTTCGGCAATCGCGCGAATCATCCCGGCGGCCTCGGCGATGGTGTCGGTCTGTCCGGCCAGGTCGGTGACCGCCTGGTTGATCTGGCCGACCGTCGCGGCCAGATCGCGAATCGCCGCGCCGCTGGCATCGGCCACCTGACTGCCCTGTTCAGCGAGCTGGTGTGCCGTGCGCGCTTCACCGGCGGTCAGTTGTACATGAGTGGCAACTTCGGCGATCGACGCGGCCATCTCGGTCATGGCCGTGGCACTGAGGTCAGTCTCTGCCTGCTGTTCACGCAAGGCGGCCTCGGTACCGCGCGACAAGCGTCCGGCATCGTCGGCTGCCACTGCCATCTGTGTGGCCAGATCGCTCAAGCGGGTGAGCGCGGTTTTCAAGCGTGCCTCTTCGCTGATCAGGATCAGCTCAAGCTGCCCGGCTGCGCCTGGCAGATCGCTGTAGGTCAAGGCGGCGACCGGGTCGGCGAAGGTTCCGCCAGCACCCTTGACGATGCTGCGCAGTTGCCGGCCGACACCGCCCTGCGCCCACAGCCCGCTGGCCACGAACAGGCCGAGGGTAAGCCCTTGGCCGACCAGGCCCGGCCACAGCTGATTGACCGCGACCGCGAGCGCCCCGCCCACGACCGGCACCGCCAGCGCCTGAAGCAGCACGGCCAGCCGCCGACCGACCGGCAAGGTGCCTTTAGCGTCCCGCAGGCGTGCATACAGCACCTCGGCACGCTCGACCTGGGCGCGGGTCGGGCACACACGCACCGACTCGTAGCCCACCAGCCGACCGTCTTCCAGGATCGGCGTGACATACGCATTGACCCAATAGAAGTCGCCGTTCTTGCAACGGTTCTTGACGATGCCCATCCAGCTTTTGCCGGCTTTAAGGTAGCCCCACATGATCTCGAACACCGCTTCGGGCATGTCCGGGTGGCGGACCAGGTTATGTGCGCTGCCGATCAGTTCGGCCTGGCTGTAGCCACTGATTGCCGCAAATTCGGCATTGCAGTAGGTGATGAGGCTGGCCGTGTCGGTGGCCGAGATGAGGCGCTGCTGTGGCGGGAAGCGTTGTTCGACCGGCGAAACCGGCAGGTTGAGGCGCACGATGTGACTCCATTCAGGATCGAGCCGGCGGGGTGTCGGATCGGTGTGACGTTTTTTAATGACTGTTCAGTCAAAAAAAGCGGATTTTACGACTCCCGTTTTGCTATTGCCAATAAACCTTGGAAATCAGGGAGTTGGTTTAAATCGCGGCGCACTGTATTTGTGCGTGCGCTGGCAAACACAGCATGCCCGAGACATACCCTGGTCTGGCCTGATTCGCGAAGAGGGCGGCCGTGCAACCGAGGGGTATGGCAAGGGCTTTGCCCTTGTTCGCGGGGCAAGCCCGCTCCTACAGGTCCGTGTTGGCTTTGCCTCCATGCATCATCCACGACTGCGCAGCAATTGCGTTGATTGGCCGCCTTGCACCGTCCTAGAGCACCCGCCCGGAAACGCCCCACAACTGGTCAGACCGGTAAGGCCAAAATCCCTTGCAATGTAAGAATTTTCGCGCTTTTATGATCCGGCACTGAACAAACCGGTAAGACCACAATAATTAAGTTCTGCGCTCTTTGGCCCCGACGCCATCGAAGCAAGGACACCGATCAGAGACTCCTCCCATGCTTAAATGGTGCTCGCGTTCGATCTTCCTCCAAGTGGTGCTAGGCCTGGCCCTGGGCATAGCCTGCGGCCTGAGCTTCCCCGAAGTATCCCTGCAACTCAAACCCCTCGGTGACGGTTTCATCAAGCTGATCAAGATGCTGATCGGCTTGATCGTATTCTGCGTGGTGGTCAGCGGCATCTCGGGTGCCGGTGACCTGAAGAAGGTCGGCCGCATCGGCCTCAAGTCGGTGATCTACTTCGAGGTCCTGACGACCATCGCCCTGGTCATCGGCCTGGTGTTCGCCTTCACCTCCGGCATCGGTAGCGGCGCCAATATCCACCTTGACCAGCTGTCTGCCGCCGACGCCAATGGTTTGGCCGAACGTAGTCAGCAGATCCATGGCACCGCCACCTTCCTCATGGGCCTGATCCCGACCTCGGTGGTCGGCGCGTTTGCCGACAACAACATCCTTCAGGTCCTGCTGTTCTCGGTACTGTTCGGCAGCGCCCTGAATCTGGTAGGTGAAGCAGCTTCGGGTATCTCGCGACTGATCAACGAGCTGAGCCATGTGATCTTCCGCATCATGGGCATGATCGTGCGCCTGGCGCCCATTGGCGTGTTCGGCGCCATTGCCTTCACCACCAGCAAATATGGCCTGGAGTCGCTGCAGCATCTGGGCGGCCTGGTGGCGCTGTTCTACCTGACCTGCGCCGGCTTCGTGCTGATCGTGCTGGGCACCGTGATGCGCCTGTCGGGCCTGCGCCTGCTGCCGCTTATCAAGTACCTGCGTGAAGAGCTGACCATTGTCATGGGGACCGCCTCCTCCGATGCCGTGCTGCCGCAGATCATGCGCAAGCTCGAGCACCTGGGCATCGGCAGCTCGACGGTTGGCCTGGTGATCCCGACCGGCTACTCGTTCAACCTCGACGGTTTCTCCATCTACCTGACCCTGGCCATCGTGTTCATCGCCAACGCCACCGGCACGCCGCTGGCCATGACCGATCTCATGACCATCCTGCTGGTGTCGCTGGTCACCTCCAAAGGCGCGCATGGCATCCCGGGCTCGGCCCTGGTCATCCTTGCGGCGACCCTGACCGCAGTGCCCGCGATCCCGGTGGTAGGGTTGGTCCTGGTGCTCGCAGTGGACTGGTTCATGGGCATCGGCCGCGCGCTGACCAACCTGATCGGCAACTGCGTCGCCACCGTGGCCATCG
Organism: Pseudomonas sp. BP8; assembly: GCF_017875955.1. Taxonomy (GTDB): domain Bacteria; phylum Pseudomonadota; class Gammaproteobacteria; order Pseudomonadales; family Pseudomonadaceae; genus Aquipseudomonas. Next base: position 4,643,031 of record NZ_JAGINK010000001.1, read on the forward strand.
CCCGCTGGGAAAAAGACATCGACCTCGAACGGGCCAACAATGTGCTCGACGGCAAACCGGGTTTCGCCCACCTGCCGCGCAAGCAACCCAACGCCCACCAACAGGAATTCTGATCGCCGCAGGCCGGCAGTGACGCCGGCCTGCTTTCAGGAGCTTCGATGTCTTTTTTATCAGGGAGCCCGCCATGATCAGTTCATCGACCGTGGTTACTTCAGTAGTGGAAAAACTCCGCCAAGCCCTGGCTCGCGGCCAGTGGCGCAGCGGCGACATGCTGCCCGGCCAGCGCGAACTGGCCGAGCAGATGGGCATCAGCCGACCTAGCCTGCGTGAAGCGGTCATCGTCCTGGAAACCCTCGGCCTGGTGCGCTCGCTGCCCGGCAAGGGGGTGCTGGTACTCGACGCCGAGGCGGCTGCCACCGAATCACTCAGCGACAGCGTCGGCGCGCCCAGCCTGGCCGATGTGCTGGAGCTGCGCTACACCCTCGAACCGTTCATCGTCGGCCTGGTCGCGCAATCGGCCAACAGCGGCGACATCGGCCAATTGCGCCTGACCCTGATGGACATGCGCGAGGCCCTTGACGCCGGCGACAGCGAAGCGGGCGTAACCGCCTACATCGCCTTGCATCAGGCGTTGTTTGCCCTGACCACCAACCCGATCTTCCAGAGCGTGGTGCAGCAGACTGGCACTGCCCTCAAGCAAAGCGCCGACATGCTGCGCAACTCACCGGAGCACCTGGCCGCACGGCTGCGCGAAAGCGACGCAGTGGTACGCGCCATCCGCGACAAGAACAGCGCTGAAGCCAGCGCCCAGATGCGCCGGCACATCCTTGAGGAAGGCCAGCGCATGGGCATCCAACTGAACATCCCGGACGAACACCCCGGCCAATGACTCGAGGACAGCCTATGAACGCCTGCGCCCACGCCGCTCTGCCCCTCCCCGCCCTGCTCAGTGCCGGCGAGACTCGCCTGTCGGCCGAGCAGATCTACCCTCGGCTGTTCGACGCCATCCTAGAGCAACGCCTGCCGCCGGGCAGCGCCTTGCCCGAGCAGGCCCTGGGCGATGCCTTTGGCGTCAGCCGCACGGTGATCCGCCGCGTGCTTGGCCGCCTGTCAGACCAGCAGGTGGTGGTCCAGCGGCCGAGCCATACCGCACACCTGGCTGCCCCGGACCCGCAGCAAGCGCGCCAGGTCCTCAGTGCCCGGCGTTTGGCCGAGACCACCCTGATTACACTGGCCACGCAACGCGCCCGGCCGACACAGATCCGTCAGTTGCGCCAGCTGGTGGAGCGCGAACGTCAGCACCACGAGCGCGGTGAGCGCTGCACGGCGATTCGCCTGGGGGGTGAGTTCCACCTGAAGCTTGCGCAGATGGCCGCCAATGCCCCGCTGGCACGCTTTCTCAACGGCCTGGTTCCCATGACGTCGCTGATCATTGCCCGTTACGAATCGCCATGCTGCGAGCACTGCGCCTGGGAAGAACACGCAGCGATCATTGATGCAGTAGAAAGCGGCGACAGCGCTGCGGCGCTGGTTTTGATGCATGAGCACCTGGACCGGCTGGAAGCCAAGCTTGATCTCGATTAGGACTCCCTAGCCTGATTGCGGGTGTCTGGGCCGGCCCCTTCGCGGGGCAAGCCCGCTCATACACGTACGGTAGCGCTACGCATCCTGTAGGAGCGGGCTTGCCCCGCGAAGGGGCCGGCCCAGGCAGCAACGATTGCCAGACCCCTCCCCGATTCCCGCCGCCACCTATAATCAGATAACCACCCAGCCTCAACCCTGCGAGGCTAGCCCGCGTGAACCCGCGCCTATCGCTGGTCCTGCTCTGCCTCCTGCTGGCCCTCACCGGCTGCGCCAGCAAGCGCCCGCCTGCCCCACCCCCACCCGCGGTGCTGACCGAGGCGGCCTGGCAACGCGTTGACCAGGAGCTGATCGACGCCTCGGTAGCCGCCACCGGCTCGGCCAACGACTACGCCCGACGCTCCATGCGGGTATGGAAGGAGCAAGTCCAGCAACGCACCGAAAGCGACTTCATCCCCTGGTTCACCGGGTACTGGACCCAGCAATGGCTGACCCTGAAAGTGGCCTGGTACAAGATGAACAGCGGCAACGGTGCCGACCCGCCGGAAAAGCGCCTGGCCCTGTACCTGCAGGAGCAGTACCACCAGCGGGTGATAGAACCAGTGGCCAAGCAGATCAACCCGGAAGCCATCCGCGATCGCGCCAGCGAGCTGTACCTGCAGCTGTTCGGCCAGCAACTGCCGGCAATCATCCAGCGTTACAACGCCCCGCCCGACCAGTTCAGCCAGCGTCTCAACCGCGTTCGAGCGATCAGCCTGGGGCCGCCTGATGCCCGTAACGCCACGCTGTATCAGTTGCTCCGTGCCAAGCCGCTGGACCAGCAACCGGCCTGGCTGTCTTTGCGCCAACACCTCAACCAACAGGCCGACAAGAACGCCAGCCAGACCCAGGTGGGCTTATCGTCGGTGGCCACCCGCGCCAGCGAGAAGCTCGGCGCCACCCTGGCGCCACGCGGGATTGCCAGTGCGGTTGCAGCGGCCGTGGGCAAGGCGGCGGGCGCACTGATCTCGGTCGCGGCAACCGGCATTGCGATGATCACCCACGATCGCGAACACCCGCAGATGGTCGAGCAGTTGCGGGTGATTCTCAATGTGGCACTAAACCAGGAATGGCAAGGGCTGATGGAGAATCGCCAGAGTGGGGCGATGTCCGGGGTGTATTACCTGTCGGGGCAGATCGAGGACAGTTTGCTGGGCAGCAATCGCATGACGCCAGCGCCGGCCTCTTCGCGGCTCAGGCCCGCCCCCACCACGTCACCCCAACCACTGTAGGAGCGGGCTTGCCCCGCGAAGAGGCCAGCCCAGTCACCCTCAAGCCGTCGCCATGGCCGATGTCGGCAAGCCGAATATCCGGTCAAATGCCCAGTTGTAGGCAAAGGTGTAGCACGGCACCAGCACGATAAACGCCAGGTCGACCAAGAACGCCTCCACCAGCGTCATGTCCAGCCACCAGGCAATCAGCGGAATCAGGTACACCACCAAGGTCAGCTGGAAGCCGATCGCATGACCGATCCGCCGCGCCACGCTGCGCCCGCGCTTGGCCTGGCGGCTCTCCCAATACTCGAACAGGCTGTTATAGATGAGGTTCCAGATCATCGCGATGGTGGTGATCATCACTGCCAGCGGGCCGGTGTGCGACGCTTGGGTATCGGACAGATACGCCAGGCCGAGGGTCGACATGCACAGCCCGATCAGTTCATAGAAGGTCACGTAGACCAGTTTGCGTTTAAGTCCTTGCACCGGGTTACCTCGGGTATGCAGTAGCTGAATGCGCCACAGAGTGCTTCAGAAAACTTGACAGGAAAAGTCAGCAGCTTTCAGATTGACTGACAGGAGGCTGACCCATGAATTTTTCCAGCGACACCATCCAGTTGTTTCTAACCGTGCTCGACCGTGGCTCTTTCTCGGCCGCCGCGCGCGCACTCAAGCGCGTACCCTCGGCGGTGAGCATGGCCATCGGCAACCTCGAAGCCGAACTGGGCTATCCGTTGTTCGAGCGTGGCGCGCGCGAAGCCCGGCCAACGGCGCAGGCCAAAGCGCTGGAGCCACATGCGCGGCTGATTGCCGAGCAACTCGGCCTGCTCCAGGTGCATGCGCTGGAGTTGTCCCAAGGCCTGGAAAGCAGCCTGGCCATTGCCGTGGTACCGGACATCGATCACCGGCCGTTGCTGAGCGCGATTGCCGCCCTGGGCGAGCGTTATCCGCTGCTGGATATCGAGCTGCTCAGCGCACCGCAGGAAGAAGCCCTGCAGTTGCTCGACGGCGGTCGGGTCAGCCTGTGCCTGGCCTTTGCCGGGTTGCAGGTGGACCCACGCCGCAGCTTCCAGAACATCGCCCGGGAGTCGCTGGTAGCGACCCTGTCGCCCAGCCACCCGGCGCTGCGTGGAGGGCGCATCCGCTACCTGGAGGACCTGGTCAACGTGCGCCAGATTCTGGTCTGCAGCAGCGAGCTGCCGCTGAGCGATCCGCGCTCGCTGATCGGCGCCGCCCATTGGCGCAGCAACAGCCTCGATTTGGCCTTGCAGATGGTCGAAGCGGGTCTGGGCTGGGGCGATTTTCCGCTGTCGCGGGTGGCGCCACTGGTGGCGGCTGGACGCTTGCTGCGGCTGGATTTTCGCAACACGCAGAACGCCCTCGAACTGCCGGTGCATGCGTTTTGGGCCAAGCAGCAACCGTTGCGGCAAGGGGCGCGGAGCCTGGTTGAGCTGCTGACAGAAATGCCGTGAGGCAGCGCCCTCACCGTCCGTCGAAATCACCTGAAGAAGTCAGCGCAAGCCTTTAAATCTTTTTCCGCCCACGCCGATAACAACACTGAAAGGTCCGCCCTCGCGTCATGAGCGCACGGCGCCCTCCCCCAAGAATTGGCTCAAGGTCTCGAAACATGAACCTGAAGTTCCGCCACAAGATTCTGCTCAGCGCCTGCGGTGTCGTAGTCCTGGCATTCGCCCTGTTCACCCTTTACAACGATTACCTGCAGCGCAACACCATCCGCCAGAACCTCGAATCTTCTGTTCAGCAGTCAGGCGCCCTGACCGCCAGCAGCGTGCAGAACTGGATGAGCGGCCGCATCCTGGTGCTGGAAAACCTTGCCCAGGATGTTGGCCAGCAAGGTGCCGGCGACACCCTCGCCGGGCTGGTCGATCAGCCTTCCTACACGCGCAACTTCCTCTTCACCTACCTGGGCCAGGCCAACGGGCAGTTCACCCAACGGCCAGACGCCCAGATGCCAGCAGGCTACGACCCGCGTCAACGGCCTTGGTACAGCGCCGCCGCAAGTGCCGGCCAAACCGTGTTGACCCCGCCCTATCAAGGCGCTGTCGGCGGCATGGTGGTCACCATCGCCACCCCGGTCAAAGGCAAGGACGGCCAGTTGATTGGCGTAGTGGGCGGCGACCTGACGCTCGACACACTGGTCGAGATCATCAACTCGGTGGACTTTGGCGGCATCGGTCACGCCTTCCTTGCCGACCGTGACGGCCAGGTGATAGTCAGCCCCGACAAGACCCAGCTGATGAAAAACCTCAAGGACATCTACCCGGGTAGCAACCTGCGGGTCGAAGCCGGCATGCAGGACGTGACCCTCAACGGCGAGGATCGGCTCATCTCGTTTGCGCCAGTAACCGGCCTGCCCTCGGCGAAGTGGTACATCGGCCTGTCCATCGACAAGGACAAGGCCTACGCCGCGCTCACCCAGTTCCGCACCTCGGCGGTGATTGCCATGCTGATTGCCGTAGCGGCGATCGCGGGCCTGCTGGGCCTGTTGATCCCCGTGCTGATGCGTCCGCTGACCACCATGGGCCGCGCGATGCGCGACATCGCCGAAGGCGAAGGCGACCTGACCCGCCGCCTCGACGTACAGAACAAGGACGAGTTCGGCGAACTGGCCGGCTCGTTCAACCGCTTTGTCGAACGTATTCATGCCTCGATCAGCGAAGTGTCTTCGGCCACCCGTCTGGTCCATGACCTCTCGGAAAAAGTCGTCAGCGCCTCCAACGCCTCGATCAGCGGCTCCGAAGAACAAAGCATGCGCACCAACAGCGTCGCGGCGGCGATCAACCAGCTGGGCGCCGCCACCCAGGAGATTGCCCGAAATGCCGCTGACGCCTCGCAGCACGCCAGTGGCGCCAGCGACCAGGCCAATGACGGCCGCCAGGTGGTGGATGATGCGATCAACGCCATGACGGCGCTGTCGCAGAAGATCAGCAAATCGTGCGAGCAGATCGAAATCCTCAATGCCAGCACCGATGACATTGGCAAGATCCTCGATGTGATCAAGGGCATTTCCCAGCAGACCAACCTGCTCGCACTCAATGCCGCCATCGAAGCCGCCCGCGCTGGCGAGGCCGGGCGTGGATTCGCCGTGGTTGCCGACGAAGTACGCAACCTGGCGCACCGCACCCAGGAGTCGGCTGAAGAGATTCACCGCATGATCACCAGCCTGCAGGTCGGCTCGCGCGAAGCGGTGCACACCATGAACGCCAGCCAGGTCTCCAGCGAACAGACCGTGCAAGTCGCCAACCAGGCCGGCGAGCGCCTGGCCAGCGTGACCCAGCGTATCGGCGAGATCGACGGCATGAACCAGTCGGTCGCGACCGCAACCGAAGAGCAGACGGCCGTGGTCGAAAGCCTCAACCTGGACATCACCCAGATCAATACGCTGAACCAGCAAGGCGTGCACAACCTCAACCAGACGCTGGTGCATTGCGACGCATTGAGTCAGCAGGCCGGCCGGTTGAAGCAGTTGGTGGGCAGTTTCCGCATCTGACGGCTGGGTGTCAGTGCCGGCCTCTTCGCGGGGCAAGCCCGCTGCTACAGGAGCAGCGCAGACCTGTAGGAGCGGGCTTGCCCCGCGAAGAGGCCGGCACTGACACACCACGCAATCAAGCCACGCCCAGTTATAACCTAATAACGAACAAGTCTATTTGGCTATAAAAAAATCTATATGCTGGCTTCCATCCGATCACGGGCAAGTTGGGCAGTCGAGTAGCGTATGGATGTAGGTTCTTTCGGTTTCACCCTCGCGGGTCTGATTGTAGGTTTCATCGTTGGCATGACCGGCGTCGGCGGCGGTTCGCTGATGACCCCGATCCTGCTCTGGTTCGGCGTCAATCCCGCCACCGCGGTGGGCACCGACCTGCTCTACGCCGCCATCACCAAGGCCAGTGGGGTCTGGGTGCACGGCCGTAACAAGAACATCGACTGGACCATTACCGGCTGGCTGAGCCTGGGCAGCGTGCCCGCAGCCGCGTTGACCCTGTGGTTCCTCAGCACCCTGCACACCGACACCTCGGCACTCAATGCAGTGATCAAGCAAGGCCTGGCCGTGGTGCTGATCCTCACTGCACTGGCCCTGCTGTTCAAATCGCGCCTGCAGGCCTTTGCCAACCGTCATGCGGGCGACCATTACCACCTCAGCGATCGCACCCTGAACATCCTCACCGTGCTGACCGGCGTGGTCCTTGGCGTGATGGTCACGCTGACCTCGATCGGTGCTGGCGCTCTGGGCACGGTGGCGCTGTTCCTGCTCTATCCGTTCCTGGTGACCCGCCGCCTGGTCGGGACCGAGATTGCCCACGCCGTGCCATTGACCCTGGTCGCCGGCCTGGGCCATGCGGGCATGGGCAACATGGACTGGTCGCTGCTCGGTTACCTGCTGCTCGGTTCGCTGCCGGGGATCTACCTCGGTAGCCACCTCACCGGGCGCATCTCTGATCGCGTGCTGCGTCCGTGCCTGGCGGGCATGTTGCTGCTGATCGGTTACAAGCTGGCGTTCTGAGGCCTGGGCCGATCAGCTCACCCGCAGACGCCATTGCCCGGTGTAGCTCAGTTCCAGGCGAGACAGCGGTAACACATCGATGCGCTGGAACGCAGCCAACGGGCTACCGAGCAGCTGCACCAGCACCGCACGCATGACCATCGGATGGGTCACTGCCAGCCACTGGCCCGGGGCCGTGAAGCCTTCCAGCCAGGTGCCGATCCGCTGACACAGCGCAGCGATCGACTCACCGCCGTGCGGCGCGCTGTACGGGTCTTGCAGCCATTGCGCCAGTGCCTCGGGTTGCTCGGCCTGAAGCTGCTTGAGCGCCAGCCCCTGCCAACGCCCCAGGTCACAATCGGCCAGTGCCTCTTCCACCCGCGCCTTGGCGCCCAGGCCGGCGGCGGTCTGCAGGGCCCTGCGCTCCGGCGCGGACACTACCTGAACGTCATCCGCAGCCCGCTCGGGCTGCGCGAGCAGGGTCATTATCGGATCATCCGGACAGGGCAACCGGCCACTCTTCTGGGGCTCGGTCAGGGCATGGCAGACCAGGGTCAGGCGAACGGCTTTCACCGATGTCCTCATCAATCAGTGCAAGGGTGCGCTGTAGCATGGCGCTTTTGCCGAAGAATGTCGCGGCAGAAGGCGGAACACTGCGCTAGGATCGCCACTCCAAACCTGACACCTCACAGCCAGAGCCAACAATGTCCGCGCCGCCCCGCACTGTTTCCAGCCCGCTACTGCTCGCCCTGCGTGAAGGCACCCAGGCCTGTCACAAAGGACTGGAAACACGTTTGCCTTTTTTCCACGCCGATTTCGACCTGCCGGCTTACCGCCGCTTGATGCAGGCGTACTATGGCTTTCATGCACCGCTGGAAACGCTGTTGAGCGGCTACCAGGGCAGCGAGCGCGCCAAGACGCCGACATTGGTCAGCGACCTTCAGGCACTGACGCTGACAGCTGCCGACATCGACGCCCTGCCCCTGTGCCAGGCACTGCCGGTGATCGACAACGAGGCCAGTGCGCTGGGCGTGATGTACGTGATTGAAGGTTCTACCCTCGGCGGCCAGGTCCTCAAGCGGGCGATGGCCGAGCGGCTGGGTATCGACGCCGACAACGGCGGCGGCTTTCTCGATGTGTACGGGGCGATGACCGGCCAGCACTGGCGCAGTTTTCTCCAGCGACTTGAGCAAGCGCCGGCATCGGCCGCCGCGCAAGCCTGCACAGTGCACGCAGCCGTCGCCACGTTCGAGCGTTTCGAACAATGGCTGGAGCACAGCGCCGTGCTGCGCTAGCACGGCACATCAGATGACGAGTTGCAGCACACCCCACACTGGCAGGCTCATGACCAAGCCCACTGCCACTTTAGGCCAGTAGGGCAACAGCATCACCAGCACCATCCCCGCCAGCGATATCGCCCCGAACCAGGCCACCGGCCCCATGGCCCAGCCCCAGGCCCTGGCGCACAGGACCAGGCTGGCCAGCAGCGCTGCCCAGCCCAGCCCGCGCAAGCTCAGGCGCAACCCACGCGGACACGGCCGTGCCCATACCTGCTTGTAATGCCGCTCAAGCCCCTGGCACAAACCGAGCATCCCCGCGTAGGCGAACAGCAAGCCGCCAATGATCGTGATCAGCATGCCTCGACCTCCCTGTTACGCGCCGCCCGCGTCTTCACCGGCGCGGGCTGGCGATGAGCAATCCGCCACGCCGCCAAGGCCAGGCCGATAGCCACGACCAGGCCGGTGATCTCGACGCCCAGGCGCATGCTGTCGGCACCGCCTGCCAGCATCCCGAGCAGCCCCAAGCCGCCACACAACAGCGCCGCCAAGCCCAGCTGCTCGACCCAGGCCTGCTTGGCCGGACGCACGCCGGCATGCAACAGCGCGATCAGCCAAAGCCCGAAGAACCCGCGTACCTCCCACGCCTCGCGATGGGCCAGCTCCGCCGGCAGCAGGCGGCTGGCCCACAGCAACCCGGCGCAGGCCAGCAACAGCCCGGCAATAAAGCCCACGTTGCACACCTCAGCCACCCGGTACCAGCGACGCGCACTGATCTGGGCACTGGCAGTGGCGTACTTGCGCCCGCGCTTGACGCAGAACAGCACCAGCCCGCTGGCAATCATCGCGCAGCTGACCAGCCCGCAGACGAAGTACAGCCAACGCATCGGGTAACCGCCGAACTGGGCGAAGTGCAAGCCCGCCATGACCCGCTGGGTCAGCGGTGCCGGACGCAGCTCGGGCACGTCGCTGAGCAACTTGCCGCTGACTCCGTCAAACACCATCACGTTGCCCTTGGTCAGGGCGATGCGATTACCCAGCAGCGGGCGAATCTCGATCCGCGCAGCCGTGGTATTGGGGTTGCGGATGCTCAGCCCGCCCAGCGGCCCCAGACTTGCCTCGGCCTGGGCCAGCAACGGTGCCACGTCGTGCAACTCGCCGGGGGCTTTGGCCAGGCGCCGCGGCTGCTCCATGCGAGCATTGCCCTGGGCCTGGAAGTAGGCCCGCTTGTCACCGTCGAACAGCGCGTCCACCCCTGCCGGGATGTAGATCATCATGAAGATCACCAGCCCGGTGTAGGTGATCATCAGGTGAAACGGCAGCAGCAACACCGCACTGGCGTTGTGGAAGTCCAGCCAGGAGCGCTGGCCCTTGTCCGGGCGGAAGGTGAAGAACTCCTTGAAGATCTTCTTGTGAATGACAATGCCGCTGACCAGCCCGGCAAGCATCACCAAAGCCAGCGCACCGACCACGAAGATGCCCCAGTTGCGCGGCAGGTCGAGGGTGAAATGGAAGCGGAAGAAGAAATTGCCACCGACGCTCTCGCGCACCGCGATCGGCTCGCCGCTGCGAGGATCAAGCTGCACCCCGCCGCCATGCCGACGCTCGCCGGTAGACACCGCCAGGCCTGGCGCACGCTCGCTGGGCAGGCTGATGCTCCAGTTGCTGGCCGTGGGTTGATGGGCCTGCAGGTAGGCGATGGCACGCCGGGCAGCATCGGCCTGGGACACCCCGGTAGCCGGGATTTCCGGCTGCATCCAATGGTTGAGCTCTTTGTCGAACACCGCCAGGGTGCCGGTGACGAAGATGGCGAACAGCAGCCAGCCAAAGATCAACCCGGCCCAGGTGTGCAGCCAGGACATCGATTGGGTGAAGGTGTTTTTCATGCCAGCCACCGCATCGCCTGCGGCCAGAAACCGATCAGCGCCAGCGGTGCGGCCAGCGCCAGCGGCGCCCAGGCGCGCAGGGCGTCGCGGCTGGCGAAAGCCCAGAGAATCGTCAGGGTGTAGAAGATGAATGCTGGCAGCGTGGCAACGATGATCGCGTCGGCGGGTGCCAGCGGCAGGATCCGCGCCAGGCAGGCGGTGGCCGCGTAGCTCAGGGCGTAGCCGCCGAGCAGGGCTGCGGCGCTGCGCGAGAGGATGCGCAGCCAGGCAGGGGTCTGGCTCATGGTAGGTCCTCGGGGAGTAAATGGGGCTGCTTGCAGCCCAGCGCAGCACTGTAGGAGCGGGCTTGCCCCGCGATGGGCCGCAACGCGGCCCCAACAACGATGATCAGAAGGAAATGTTCAGCGACGCAAACAGCGCACGCCCCGGCTGGTTATAGGTATTGGCGCCCGAGCTGCTGGCATTGCCGCCGCGCAGGATCTGCTTGTCGAACACGTTGTTCACGCCCACCCGCACGTCATAGTGCTCGTTGAACTTGTAACCGGTGCTCACATCCACCAGGCCATAGGCTTCAACGTCCTGCTGCGCCTCGACGTCGTAGTCCTGCTGGGTGCGGTAGTTGTAGCTCGGCGACTTCTGTTTACCGAAGTAGGTCCCGGCCAGCTGGAACGACAGCTTGTCCGTCGCGCGCCAATCGAGCGTGGTGTTGACGGTGTACTCAGGGATCACCGACAGCGGTTCGCCAGTCTCGCGGTTGTCGTTATCAAGCATCCAGGTCAGGTTGGTGTTCCAGTCCAGAGTCGGCGTCAGCTCGATGAAGAAGTTGCCTTCGATGCCTTCGACTCGCGCCTCACCGGCGTTTTCCCACTGGGTCACGCGGCTGCCGCTGTTGATCGCATACAGCACATCGGTGCCACCGATGATCTTGTTCTGGTAATCGTTGCGGAAGTAGGTCGCGCTGGTACGCCAGGTGCCACGGTCGTACAGCAGGCCGATTTCCTTGTTGACGCTGATTTCCGGCTCAAGATCGCTGTTGCCCTGCAGGTAGCAGCCACCGGCGTTGGTCTGCTCCACGCTGCAGCCGTTGCCGCGGCTGTACAGCAAGTAGTTGGAGTTGTACTGGTACAGGTTCGGTGTCTTGTAGGCGCGGGCGATGCCGCCCTTGACGGTCAGTGCCTCGGTCAGCTTGTGCGACAGGTTCAGGCTCGGGCTGAGGTTGTCGCCGAACGCCTCGTGGTGGTCCAGGCGCAAGCCTGGGGTGATGGTGGTATCGCCGACGATGATGTTGTCTTCGACAAACAATGCATAGCTCTTGGCGGTCATCTTCGAGTTGCTGCGATCAAAGCCATTGATCACGCTGTTGCCGGTGCCGCTCGGGTCGAAGCTCTGCGGCCGGAACGAGCCCTGGTCGTTGAGGGTTTCGTAGAGGTACTCGCCGCCCAGGGTCAGCACGTGCTCGGTGCTGCCCAGGGCGAACGGCAGGTTCACTTCACTGTTCAGGCGGGTATTGCGCAGCCGCGACATGGCCGCGCCGCTGTCGTTGATCGCGCCTTCCGGGCCGCCGGCCAGGCCTTCGTTGAGGCGCCAGTTGCGCACGTACTCATAGGCCAGCACGGTCCTGCTGCTGCCCCAGCTGAAGTCGCCCAGGTGGGTCAGGTCGTAGGTGCTGCGCTGCATCACGTTGGTCTCATGGCCATACAGGCTGGAGATCAGGTCAAGGTTGCCGCCACCGTTGCTGTTCATCGTGTCGCCGGTGTAGATGTTGCCCTGGCGGCTGTAGCCAGCGCTCATTTCCAGGCGATGCTCATCGTTGAGCTTCCAGCTCAGCAGGCCGTTGATGTCCTTGTTGCGCACGCCCTCACGGCCGGCCACCAGGGCGCTGTTGGCGTGGTCGGCGTTGATGTCGAGGTCGTCGGCATCGGTCTTGGCCAGCCCCCCGAAGAGGCGGAAGCCAAGGTTTTCGGTGAGGCCGCCGCTGAGGTTGAAGTTGGTCCGGCGGCTGACGCCCTCGGCGCTGTCTTCAGGCATCTGCGTGTACAGGTTGATGTTGCCCTTGAGCTCGTCGGTCGGGCGTTTGGTGATGATATTGACCACCCCGCCCATTGCACCCGAGCCATAGCGTGCAGCTGCTGGGCCGCGCAGGATTTCGATGCGTTCGACCGCCTCGGCCGGCACCCAGTTGGTTTCACCGCGGGTATCACGGTCGCCGTTCCAGCCGTAGCGCACCGCGTTACGGGCGTTGGATGGCTTGCCATCGATGAGGATCAGGGTGTTTTCCGGGCCCATGCCGCGCAGGTCGATCTGGCGGTTGTTGCCGCGTGCACCGCTGGCGCTGTTGCCGGTCAGGTTGACGCCGGGCTCGCGGCGGATGATATCGGACAGGTCGTTAGCGGGTGGATGGCGCTTGATGTCGTCTGCAGTAATGATCGAAGAACCTAGCGCTTGGCGTGCTTCGCGCTCGGCGGTGACCAGGGTGTCTTGAATCACCAGCGTCTGGCTGTCGAGCGGGACCTCCAGCACCTCAGCGTTTTGCTGCTCCTGCGCTTGCACTGCGGTCACCACCAGGGCCGGTGACGACAACGCAATGAAGGCCAGGGCAAGGCCGTTGGGTGAGGTTCTGGATTGCATCGAGACATCTCCTGATTCGTGGACAAAGCGCCAAAACCCCGACCAGAAAACCGAAGAGTCCACACCCTTCGGCCTCTCAAGCGATACTTGGGGGGCCAATAGGGATGGTGAATATAATGATTCGCAAATAGGTTTAAATCTTATTTACGAAATTTACAGATTTTGCCGGGAACTTTGCCACGGATCTGCTAGCTCTCAGGAAGCAGCCCGGAGACACACGCAGCCGCGCCGCCCCGATCCTCCCTTCCTCGCGAGCTCCAACATGCTGATTGCCGCCGCTGTCTTCGTCTTCACGCTGGTGCTGGTCATCTGGCAGCCCAAAGGCCTTGGGGTCGGCTGGAGCGCCAGTATTGGCGCCCTGCTCGCCTTGCTGGTCGGCGCGGTGTCACTGCACGACATCCCCGCCGTGTGGGCGATCATCTGGAACGCCACGGCGACTTTCATCGCCATCATCATCGTCAGCCTGCTGCTGGACGAGGCCGGTTTCTTCGAATGGGCCGCGCTGCACGTGGCGCGCTGGGCACGCGGTGATGGCCGCCGGCTGTTCGCCTTCATCGTGCTGCTGGGTGCGGCGGTGTCGGCATTGTTCGCCAATGACGGCGCGGCGTTGATCCTCACCCCGATCGTCATGTCGATGCTGGTGGCCTTGCGCTTCTCGCCTGCGGCGACGCTGGCCTTTGTCATGGCCGCCGGTTTCATCGCCGACACCGCCAGCCTGCCGCTGGTGGTGTCGAACCTGGTCAACATCGTTTCGGCAGACTATTTCGCTATCGGTTTCAATCAGTACGCGCGGGTCATGCTGCCGGTCAACCTGGCTGCCGTGGCCGCCACCCTGTTGGTGCTCCTGCTGTACTTTCGTCGGGACATTCCGGCGCGCTATGCGCTGGACGAACTCAAGCAACCGGCCTTGGCCATCCGTGACCGAGCGACCTTCCGGGTTGGCTGGGTGGTGCTGGTCGGCTTGCTGGCCGGGCTGTTCATCCTTGAACCCTTGGGCATCCCGGTCAGCGTGGTGGCGGCGGTGTGCGCTGCAGTGCTGTTCGCGGTGGCCGCCCGCGGCCACGTGATCTCGACCCGGCGCGTGCTGCGCGAGGCGCCGTGGCAGATTGTGCTGTTCTCGCTGGGCATGTACCTGGTGGTCTACGGCTTGCGCAATGCCGGCCTGACCGACGCACTGGCCGCCGTGCTCGACTGGCTGGCTGGGCAGGGCCTGTGGGCTGCGACCCTGGGCACCGGGCTGATCGCGGCACTGCTGTCGTCGGTCATGAACAACCTGCCCAGCGTGCTGATCGGCGCCCTGTCGATCCATGCCAGCGAAGCCCAGGGGGTGGTCCGTGAGGCGATGATCTACGCCAACGTCATCGGCTGCGACCTGGGGCCGAAGATCACCCCCATTGGCAGCCTGGCGACCCTGCTCTGGCTGCATGTGCTGGCACGCAAGGGTGTGCGCATCACCTGGGGTTACTACTTCAAGGTCGGCATCCTGCTGACCTTGCCGGTGTTGCTGGTCACTCTTTCGGCGCTGGCTTTGCGCCTGAGCATTTGAAACTTGCAGCCTCGAATGTGCTCCCTGCGCCCAAGGGTTGACAACCCTTCGAAACAACCTACCCGACCTGCCACAGCCCAGAAACCTGCGTGGTAAAGCTGCTGCTCATCAACTCCCGGCGCATCCCCCACTCAGGCCCTACCGGCACTGCGCCCGAGCGCAGCGTGCCGCTCCCCCAGCGGGCATTGACGCCGTCGATCACCTGCATCACTCGCTCGGCGTTAAGCGGCTGCGCGGCGGCGAACAAGTCATCGGTGTACTCGCCCCGCTGGCACAGGTCCATTAAAAGTACCTCGGCCTTGCTGTAGCGGAAACCCTCGCGAAACACCCGCTCCACCGCCTCGAGCGCCATGCGCGTCAACAGCCGCACGTCATCGGTGGGGTATGGCAACTGCACCATCACGCCACTGGCGTACTTGGCCTCCTCCGGGTTGAACATGCCGGTGCGAATGCTTACGCGCAGCTTGCGCGCCAACGACTGTTGCCCGCGCAGCTTCTCGCAGGCGCGCATGACGTAAGTAGCGACTGCCTCCTTGATGGGGGCCAGTTGCGTCACGCGCTGACCGAACATACGGCTGCAGCAGATTTCCTGGCGTGGGGGTTCTGCCGCTTCGAGCTCGAGGCAAGGCGTGCCGGCCAGCTCGCGGACGGTCTTTTCGATGACCACGCTGAACTGCTTGCGCAGGCTCCACGGTTCGGCCTGGGCCAAGTCCCAGGCGGTACGGATATCCAGGCCGCGCAGGTGCGCAGCCATGCGCGGGCCGATGCCCCAGACCTCGGACGCCGCGCATTTCTTCAGCACCCACTCGCGCCGGGTGGCGTCACGCAGGTCGCAAACACCGCCAGTTTGCACGGCCCAGCGTTTGGCTGCGTGGTTGGCCAGCTTGGCCAGGGTCTTGTTGCCGGCAATGCCCACCCCCACCGGAATACCAGTGTGCCTGAGTACCCGATCTCGAATGTCACGGCCCAGGCTGTCGAGATCACCCGGCATGCCGCTGAGGTCGGCGAACGCTTCATCAATCGAATACACCTCCAGCGCCGGCACCATGCCCTCGATCACGGTCATCACCCGCTGGCTCATGTCGCCATACAGAGCGTAGTTGGACGAGAACGCCACCACGCCGTGGCGGCGCAGCACGTCTTTGACCTGAAAATACGGCTGGCCCATCTTCACCCACTGCTTGGCCTCGGCACTGCGGGCGATGACGCAGCCATCGTTATTGCTGAGGACGACGATCGGTGTGCGCAACAGGTCGGGACGAAACACCCGCTCGCAGCTGGCGTAGAAGCTGTTGCAGTCGATCAGGGCGAAAACGGGATCAGGGGTTCGAGACATGGCCGCACATCGATTAACTGTATATGCATACAGTAAACAGGTCGTACGCTATCCGGTCAATGCACCAGCGACCATCGGCCAAGAGCTGACTTGTGAATCAACAACAATCCAATAATTTTTTGTACACGAAATAACCATTAAAGATTTATCTCCGACCCGCCGAAACAACATAGATAGCAAGTTGCCATTGCCGTAGCGGGTCGGCCATTTGCCTCTTTCGGACAGGGATGAGCGTGACGATGAAAATAAAAAACAAATTGATACTGGCCTTCGTCCTCGTGGCATTTATCCCGGTAAGCCTGGTTGGCGTGATATCGGTATTGAATATCCGCGCCGATGCCGTCGACCAGTTTGTGGATGGCAGTACCCGGGAAATCCGCCAGATAGACGGCAATATGCGGCAGTTCTTTGATGGCACTTCGCAGAACGTCGATCAAATGTCCGCCGATCCTGTATACAACTCAGTTAAAACATTAAAACACTACTTAAGTACCGATGCTGCCAGTCAGCCCATGCCGGCCGCCGCGCAACAGGTGATTGATGCGTTCGCTCGATATGGCGCGACGCATCCAGCGGCGGCGATCCTGTCGATTGGCCTTGAAGACGGCAGCTATGCAAAATGGCCAGACGACCCGCAACTGGCCAACTACGACCCGCGTTCGCGCCCGTGGTACAAAGCCGCCATGGCCAGCCCGGAGAAGACCGTGCGCACGGCGGCCTACTACTACGACAAGGATGACGTAGCCCTGGTCGGTACCGCCCGCGCGCTGCTCGATGAAACGGGCAAGGCCAGAGGTGTGTTCGTCGTCAGCGTGTCGCTGAAAAACCTCACTGAACTGATCAAGAGCATCAAGCTGGGCGAAAGTGGTTACGTGATGCTGGTCGAAGACGGCACCGTGCTGGTCGACCCGCGCGATGCCAGCCACAGCTTCAAGCAGCTCAAGGACCTCGGCGCGCCCTATGCGCAACTGGCCGCCACCGCGCAGGGCTCGACCGAAGTGGAGATCGACGGGGTCAGCTACATGGCCAACGTGTGGACCTCGCCGGGCCTGGGCTGGCGCTTCATCGGCCTGATCGAGCAAAACGAGGTGATGGGCGCGGCCACCCGCATGACCTACCTCACCGCCATCATCGTCACCCTGCTGGCGATTGTCTTCGGCCTGGTTGCGGCAGCGTTTTCCAAGGTAATCGTCAAACCCATCGGCCAGGTCAGCACCGGCCTGCAGTCGATCGCCGAGGGCGAAGGCGATCTGCGCCGCGACCTTGACGTACAGGGCAAGGATGAAACCGCCGAGCTGGCAGGTTGGTTCAACAAGTTCCTCGCCGCGATCCGCCAACTGATCCAGCGCATTGGCGCGGCCTCGAGCAATCTGCAGGATGCCTCGCGGGTCAACAGCGAAGTGGCCAGCAACATGAACGAAGCGGCCGGGCGCCAGCGTGAAGCGGTCGAACTGGTGTCGACCGCGTTCAACGAGATGGTTGCGACTGCCAACGAAGTGGCCCGCTCCTGCAGCAGCGCAGCCGACGCAGCAGAAAACGGCCATCGCCGCGTGGCCGAGGGCAAGCAGCAGATCGAAGTGACCACCGACAACGTCAACCGCCTGGGCAGTCGCCTGAGCGAGTCGTCCCAGGCCATGGTTGAACTGGAACAGGGCAGCCGCAGCATCAACCAGATCCTGGGCACCATTCGCGCGATTGCCGAGCAGACCAACCTGCTGGCGCTGAACGCGGCGATCGAGGCGGCACGCGCGGGCGATCAAGGCCGAGGCTTTGCCGTGGTTGCCGATGAAGTGCGGGCGCTGGCCAAGCGCACCGCCGACTCGACCGGCGAGATCGATCAACTGCTCAACACCTTGGGCAGCAAGACCCAGGAGGTGTCGCAGAAGATGGAGAGCTGCTTAGACCTGTCGCGCGCCAGCGTGTCGTCGATCGAGAATGCCCGCGACAGCTTTGAAGGCATCCAGTTGTCGGTCAACGAGATCCGCGACCAGAACCTGCAGATCTCGGCGGCGGCGGAAGAGCAGCACAGCGTCGCTGAAGAGATCAACCGGCATATCCAGCAGATCTACGATGAGGCGCGCCTGGTCGAAGGGCTGGCGAATTCTGCGCAGGAAGATTCCGGGCGGCTGGCGCAATTGTCCCAGGAGCTGAATGGGCTGGTGGGGCGGTTCAAGTCCTGAGGCGTGCCTGAACTGTCGCCGGGGGCGCTGTGCGCCCCATTCGCGACACAAGGCCGCTCCCACAGGGTGATCAGCAGGCAGCCGCTGCGCCGCCCTACCCTTTGGGGTCATGACTGCGCACGCTGAAGGTCACCACCCCCCAGATCAATAACTCGTCTCCCTCCATGATGTAACGTGGTGCGAACCGCGGGTTCTCCGAGCGCAATGCAACCTGCCGCCCTACCTTGTGCAGCCGCTTGCACAAGGGCTCGCCATTCACCGCGGCAATGACGATATGCCCGTGCTGGGCCTCGAGCGAGCGATCGACCAGCACCAGGTCACCGTCGAAGATCCCCGCGCCCTGCATGCTGTCGCCGTCTATCCTGACCAGATACATGTGCGGCGCGCGCAGATTGAACAGCTCATCCAGCGAGATAGGTTGTTCCATGTGGTCGGCCGCAGGCGACGGAAAGCCCGCCGGTACACGGAACAGATAACGCGGGAGCGCACTGCTCCCTGAAGCGATCGGACCGAGAATCGACGTCATGAGCCAGCCTTGCAATTAAACTGTATGTATATACAGTTAATCGGACGCCGGCCATGCGGTCAATTTCGGCGTAGAGAATTTCGACAAGTGGGAGACATGCAATGTGCGGACGCTTCGTCCAGTACCAAGGCCTGGCCGACTACCTGCGTGAGCTGGACGCCGAACAGGATGTGATCAGCGGCTACGACAACCTGCCGATCGGGCGCTACAACGTCGCGCCCGGCAGCCGCGTGCTGATCCTGCACAACGCCGAGAACGGCCTGCGCATCGACCCCTGCCATTGGGGTTGGGCGCCATTCTGGGCGACCGGCAAACGCCCGGCACCGATCAATGCGCGGGTCGAGACAGTGACCACCGGCAAGTTTTTCCAGGCGCTGTGGCCGCAAGGACGCGCACTGGTAATGGCCGATGGCTGGTACGAGTGGGTCACGGACCCGCAAGAGCCCAAGCGCAAGCAGCCGTATTTCATTCGCCTGAAGAGCCAGGCACCGATGTTCATGGCGGCGTTGGCCCAGGTGAAACCGGCGCTGGAGCCGAACGAAGGCGATGGCTTTGTGATCATTACCGCGGCCAGCGACCAGGGGATGGTGGATATCCACGATCGCCGCCCCTTGGTGCTGGCGCCGGAGCACGCCCGCGCCTGGCTTGACCCGACCCTGCCGGCCGAGGCCGCCGAGCAACTGGCACGCGAGCAGTGCCTGCCGGTGGAGGCCTTCGAGTGGTTTGCGGTGAGCAAGGCGGTGGGCAATGTGCGTAATGAAGGCGCGGAGCTGATTGTGCTGGAGGCCGCACAGGAGACGTTGTTTTGACCGGAAACGAGCAGATCAGAGTGAGGGGCGCTCTGGCTTCAAAAAGCTGTTCGTCGTTCTCGATACCCAGAAGATTCTTAAGGATAGAAGTGCCTGGATAACAGTAAGCGTCTTGTCCGACTCCATATTTATCCAACAATCAGACCTTTTTGCGGTACGCCCGCAGAAGCGCTTCTCGGGATGGCAGCTCACGTTCAGCCGAGCCAGGCGTGACGTCATAGCCCTCAAGCCGCAAGCTGGCCACGTAATTGGAGCGACGGGTCTTGGCGCAATAAGCTTTCTTGGCCTCCAAGCTGATCCCTTTCACCGGGGAATGCCTCCTACCGTTAGTCGAGTGCTGATTATAGCGAATGCGTGAGTCACATGCGTCACCATTCAAACGGCCTTTGTGTGTCAGCACCAGTCCTGCGCGGGTGAGGCGAAACACCCCAACACCGCCCCTGCAGAGACCAGACAAGGCATGAAGAACCACTAACCCACCACCCCCGATCCCGTCAACGCCTCCCGCACCAAGCCATCCACCTCCCCGTCCGGATGCGCCTGCATCCACTCGACCAGCTGCCGGCGCATGGCCGGGGCCCAGAAGCTCTGCAGATGCTGTTTGACGCCCTGCACCGCTAGCGCGCGGTCCGGCTCGCTGTCGAAATAATGAGCAATCTGGTTGGCCATCTTGACCAGGCTTTCAGTACTCATCGGCGCACCTCGGCGGTCTCCGGCTGCTCGCTGTTGCGTCGTTCCTTGAGCAAGCGGCGCTGTTCATCGCTGAATGCCTGGTAACGCTGCTGCCACTGCGACGGCTGCGACACGCGCACCACTTCCACCGCCGTGACCTTGTACTCAGGGCAGTTGGTGGCCCAGTCGGAGTTGTCGGTGGTGATCACGTTGGCGCCCGACTCAGGGAAGTGGAACGTGGTGTAGACCACCCCTGGGGCCACCCGCGCACTGACCTGGGCACGCAGCACGGTCTGCCCGGCACGGCTGCCGATCCCGACCCAGTCGCCGTCGACGATCCCGCGGCTTTCGGCATCACTAGGGTGAATCTCCAGGCGGTCCTGGGCATGCCAGGCGACGTTTTCCGTGCGCCGGGTCTGGGCGCCGACGTTGTACTGACTGAGGATCCGCCCGGTGGTCAGCAGCAGCGGATAGCGGCTGTTGACCTTCTCGTCGGTGGGCACGTAGCCGGTCAACATGAAGCGCCCCTTGCCCCGCACAAACTGGTCGATGTGCATGGTCGGGGTGCCGTCGGGCGCGGCGTCATTGCAGGGCCATTGCAGGCTGCCGTGGCGGTCGAGTTCGCTGTAGCTGACGCGGTGGAAGCTCGGCGTCAGGCGGGCGATTTCATCCATGATCTGCGACGGATGACGGTAGTTCATCGGGTAACCCAAGGCATTGGCCAGGGCCACGGTAGCCTCCCAGTCGGCCTTGCCCGCCAGCGGCGCCATGACCTTGCGCACCCGCGAGATGCGCCGCTCGGCGTTGGTAAAGGTGCCGTCCTTCTCAAGGAACGAGCTGCCCGGCAAGAACACATGGGCGAACTTGGCCGTCTCGTTGAGGAAGATATCCTGCACCACCACGCACTCCATGGCGCGCAGGGCCGCGGTGATGTGCTGGGTATTGGGGTCGCTCTGGGCGATGTCCTCGCCCTGGCAGTAGAGCGCCTTGAAGCTGCCATCCAGGGCCGCCTCGAACATGTTGGGGATGCGCAGGCCTGGGTCAGGCTGCAAGGTCACGCCCCAGGCCTGCTCGAACTCGGCACGCACGCTGTCGTTGGAGATGTGCCGATAACCGGGCAACTCATGCGGGAACGAGCCCATGTCGCACGAGCCCTGCACGTTGTTCTGCCCACGCAGCGGGTTCACCCCGACCCCTTCGCGGCCAATGTTGCCGGTGGCCATGGCCAGGTTGGCGATGCCCATCACCGCAGTGCTGCCCTGGCTGTGCTCGGTGACACCCAGGCCGTAGTAGATCGCCGCGTTGCCACCGCTGGCGTACAGCCGAGCGGCCGCGCGGATTTGCTCGGCGGGCACGCCGCACACCGGACCGAGTACCTCCGGGGCATTCTCCGCGAGGCTGACGAAGTCGCGCCAGCGGGCGAAATCCGCGCCTTCGCAGCGGGCATCGACAAAGGCTTGAGCAAGCAGGCCTTCGCTGACGATGACATGCGCCAGGGCATTGAGCATGGCCACGTTGGTGCCGGGGCGCAATTGCAGGTGCAGCTCGGCGCGGGCATGCGGCGAGTCGACCAGGTCGATGCGCCGGGGGTCGATGACGATCAGCCGCGCGCCCTCGCGCAAGCGCCGCTTGAGCTGCGAGCCAAACACCGGGTGGGCGTCGGTCGGGTTGGCGCCGATCACCAGGATCACGTCAGCCTGCATCACCGAATCGAAACTCTGGGTCCCGGCAGATTCGCCCAAGGTTTGCTTGAGGCCATAACCAGTCGGCGAATGGCAGACCCGCGCGCAGGTGTCGACGTTGTTGTTGCCGAACGCCGTACGCACCAGTTTCTGCACCAGGTAGGCTTCTTCGTTGGTGCAGCGGCTTGAGGTGATACCGCCAATCGAATCACGCCCGTACTTGAGCTGAATGCGCCGCAGCTCACTGGCCGCGTAGGTGACCGCCTCGTCCCAGCTGACCTCCTGCCAGGGGTCATCGATGTGCTTGCGGATCATCGGCGTGGTGATGCGATCCGGATGGGTCGCGTAGCCCCAGGCGAAACGGCCCTTGACGCAGGCATGGCCATGGTTGGCGCCGCCGTTCTTGTCCGGCACCATGCGCACCAACTGCTCGCCCTTCATCTCGGCGCGGAACGAACAGCCGACGCCGCAGTAGGCGCAGGTGGTGATCACCGCGCGCTCGGGCTGGCCGATCTGCACCAGGCTCTTCTCGGTCAGGGTCGCCGTCGGGCAGGCCTGTACACAGGCGCCGCACGACACGCATTCAGAACTGAGGAAGTCGTCGCCGCCCGCCGCGGCAACACGTGACTCGAAGCCACGCCCGGTGATGGTCAGGGCAAACGTGCCCTGGATGTCTTCGCAGGCGCGCACGCAGCGGCTGCAGACGATGCACTTGCTCGGCTCGTAGTCGAAATACGGGTTGGAAACGTCCTTGGCCTCGGCCAGATGGTTGGCACCGTCATAGCCATAACGCACCTCGCGCAGGCCCACCTGGCCGGCGACCGTCTGCAACTCGCAGTTGCCGTTGGCCGAACAGGTCAGGCAGTCCAGCGGGTGATCAGAGATGTACAGCTCCATGACGTTGCGGCGCAGGTCGGCCAGACGCGGAGTCTGGGTACGCACCACCATGCCCTCGCTGACCGGCGTGGTGCACGAGGCCGGGTAGCCGCGCATGCCCTCGACCTCGACCATGCACATCCGGCACGAGCCAAACGCTTCAAGGCTGTCGGTGGCGCAGAGTTTGGGGATATTGGTGCCGAGCAGTGCCGCCGCACGCATGACCGAAGTGCCGGCCGGCACGCTGATCGCACGGCCGTCGATGTTGACACTGACCTGCAGCGCACTGTCGCGGGCCGGGGTGCCCAGGTCGATATCACTGGAAGGGTCGAAGTAGTTGATCATTGGGCAGCCTCCGGGCTGGCCAGACCGAAGTCGGCAGGGAAGTGCTTGAGGGCGCTGGCTACCGGATACGCGGTCATCCCGCCCATGGCGCACAGCGAGCCGTATTGCATCGTGTCGCAGAGGTCGCGCAGCAGATTGGCCTGGTCTTCGCGGTAGGCCGGGTCGGTGCTGGCGATCAAGCGCTCGACCACCTCCACCCCACGGGTCGAACCGATCCTGCACGGCGTGCATTTGCCACAGGATTCCTCTGCGCAGAACTGCAAGGCAAAACGGGCCATGCCAGCCATGTTCAGGCTGTCGTCGGCCACCACCACACCGCCGTGGCCGATCATCGCGCCCACGGCGGCAAAGGCCTCGTAGTCCAGCGGCGTGTCGAACTGCGACGGCGGGACCCACGCGCCCAACGGCCCACCGACCTGCGCTGCCTTCAACGGCCGACCGCTGGCAGTGCCGCCGCCGTAGCCTTCGACCAGCTCGCGCAAGGTCAGGCCGAAGGCACGCTCGACCAGCCCGGCGTAACGCACGTTGCCGGCCAGCTGAAACGGCAAGGTGCCGAGCGAACGGCCCATGCCGAAATCACGATAGAACGGCGCCCCCTTGGCCAGGATGATCGGCACCGAGGCCAGGGTCAGCACGTTGTGCACCAGGGTCGGCTGGCCGAACAAACCTTGCAGCGCGGGCAGCGGCGGCTTGGCGCGGACGATGCCGCGCTTGCCTTCGAGCGATTCGAGCAGCGCGGTCTCCTCGCCACAGATATAGGCGCCAGCGCCCACCCGTACTTCGAGGTCGAACGCCACGCCGCTGCCGGTGACATCCAGGTAGCCCGCCTCGCGCGCCAGCAGCACAGCCTCGTTCAGCACCCGCACCGCATCGGGGTACTCCGAGCGCACGTAGATGTAGCCTTTACTCGCCCCTACCGCGAGGCCGGCGATGATCATGCCTTCGATCAGCAGGAACGGATCGCCCTCCATCAACATGCGATCGGCAAAGGTACCGGAGTCGCCCTCGTCGGCGTTGCATACCACGTACTTCTGGCCGGCTGGAGCGTCACGCACGGTCCGCCACTTGATCCCGGCCGGAAACGCCGCGCCACCGCGCCCACGCAGGCCGGAGTCGAGCACCGCGGCGACCACCTCGCCAGCGTCCATCAAGGCCGCCTTGGCCAGGCCGTCGAAACCGCCATGGCTGCGGTAGTCATCCAGCGACAGCGGTCGGGTGATGCCGGCGCGGGCAAACAACAGCCGCTGCTGCGACTTGAGATAGGCGATCTGCTCGACCTGGCCCAGCGCCAGCGGATGCTGGGCAGGATCTGCCGTCAGCGCATCGAGCAGGCTCGGCACGTCTTCGAGGCTCACCGGGCCGAAGCCCAGACGGCCCTCGCCAGTGTCCAGCTCGACCAAGGGTTCCAGCCAGTACAGGCCGCGAGAGCTGGTGCGCTGGATGTGCAGCGGCAGTTGCCGCTGCGCGGCCTCGGCGGTCAGCGCCTGGGCCAACTGATCGGCGCCCACCGCGCGGGCGACTGAATCGCAGGGGATGAACAGCTTCAGCATGGCTTCACCTCCTGCAGGCAACCGTCGACCAGCGCCCGCAGGCGCTCGGGGGTGAGCCGCGCGTGTACCTGGCCATCGAGTTCAAGCGCCGGTGAACAGGCACAGGCGCCCAGGCAATAGACCGGACGCAGGCTGACCGCGCCATCGGCGCTGGTGCCGTGGTCATCTAGCCCCAATTGCTCACGCAACTGCGCGGCCAGCGCCTCGGCGCCGCGGCTCTGGCAGGACTCGGCCCGGCACAGGCGCAGGGTATGCCGCGCCGGCGGCGTACTGCGAAAATCGTGATAGAAACTGATCACCCCGCGCACCTCGGCCTGGCTGAGGTTGAGGGCATGGGCGATCTCGGGCACGGCGGCATCGGGGATATACCCGGCGCCGGCCTGGATCGCATGAAGAATCGGCAACAGGGCGCCGGGCGTGTTGCGGTGGTGCTCCAGAACACGCTGGATCACGGGCAGGTCAAGCGTCTCATCAGGCATACAGCGGACCTCGGCATACGGACCTCGCTGCACGCGGGCAGACGAACGTCCGGCGTCTTCGGCTGTGGCGCACCGGCCACGTCACGGTCACGTGGCGCCGGGCACCTCCTTGCCCATGGCCGTGCATCTGCGTGCACTGGCGTCAGGGGCATCCTGACAGCATGGCACTCCTGGCGGCGGGGGGATGCGTGCGAACGACCAGGCACAGTCTGAAACCGACGGAGGGTCGGCTGCAGCGATCAGTAGGGCCCGTCTTCAGATGCCCGGAGGGTCGCGTGCCTGCAATCCGCCTGGATCCGAGCAATGACGGACTTGAGCAGCTCGTTCTAGCTCATTCGTCCTTATTGAGCATGCCCATGTGCGCATCGTCCATGAGAGCCTTGGCCATTTCGCTGAGGAAGTGGGAGGCCCAAACCAGCACCGGGTCGTTTTCCATAACGCCAATGAAGGACGCGCGGCGGGCGCTGTCGAGCAGGACTGATGCTTGCTCCAATGCATGGTCGCAGCAGTTACCCGCCTCTACCCGAAACAGTCGTTTACCTTCGATAACACCGTCCAGGCAGGATGCCGAGCCGACGGTCCAGCCAAGTCTGCCAATGACTACTGGCGGTTCGTTGTCCATAGTCAATCCTCGTGTTTTTGTATTGCCGAGCCTCTTAGCAAGGCCAGCCCCACAGGTACAGCGCCGATCTTGAAACCGACGCACCCCCTGTAGGAGCTGGCTTGTCCTGCGATGGGCTGCGCAGCAGCCCCCAGGGCCCGCACAAACACCTCATCCCTCAAAATGAAAACCCATCAATGCAGCGTATGCATTTCAGGCTGATCCCGCCGTTGCACCTGCGCCAACGCCGACGCGACCAACGCGCGAATCGACTCCAACTCGTGCATCACCGACAGCAGCATGATCGAGCCCGGCGACTTGGCCAGTAGCAGCATGGACTGATGAGCGACAGTCAAGGCGCAGAGGGTGTACTCCGAGGCTTGGACCAGAGTGTCCTCAAGGGATTGCGGGGGAATGGCATGAGGCGGATCTGGAACGATCTTGAGCATTATCGACTTCTCCTGCGTTAGCAAAAACCGCCGAGCCATCCTTTGCAGAGGATGGGTGGCGGCTACGTACAGGCTGCAAAACCGGGGCAGAAGAAGAAAACCCGGCAGGTCCGAAGACCTCCCGCACGTAGCCACCATGAAGCGACGACGACAGCATAAATACCTGCCGACCACTTGAATGGAATCTTCTTTAGCTCGGGTTTGCATGCCCGGTCGCTGATTTGGCAGCGACTGGTCGAGACTATGAGCCGGAGAAGACCACCGCAATGGCGCAAAGGCGGTAAAAGGATGATTCAGAAATGGACTACAGGGAACAGGGAAAATCTGATTCTTTCGTGTAGGACGTCCGGCTTTTTCAGATCACGCTGCATCGTCCACAGAGCTGATAACCCGGGTAGATTTGTTATCAGTTGAGCGCCAACCTGCAGTACTTAGGTTCAGGTTGGCGTGCCTGGCTAACTCGACTCAGTCTTTATTGAGCATGCCCATGTGCGCATCATCCATGAGTGCCTTGGCCATTTCGCTAAGAAAGTGGGAGGCCCAAACCAGCACCGGGTCGTTTTCCATAACGCCAATGAAGGACGCGCGGCGGGCGCTGTCGAGCAGGACTGATGCTTGCTCAAGAGCATGGTCGCAGCAGTTACCCGCCTCTACCCGAAACAGTCGTTTACCTTCGATAACACCGTCCAGGCAGGATGCCGAGCCGACGGTCCAGCCAAGTCTGCCAATGACTACTGGCGGTTCGTTGTCCATAGTCAATCCTCGTGTTTTTGTATTGCCGAGCCTCTTAGCAAGGCCAACCCCACAGGTACAGCGCCGATCTTGAAACCGACGCCCCCCTGTAGGAGCTGGCTTGTCCTGCGATGGGCTGCGCAGCAGCCCCCAGGGCCCGCACAAACACCTCATCCGTCAAAATTAAAACCCATCAATGCAGCGTATGCATCTCAGGCTGATCCCGCAGTTGCACCTGCGCCAACGCCGACGCGACCAACGCGCGAATCGACTCCAATTCGTGCATCACCGACAGCAGCACGATCGAGCCCGGCGACTTGGCCAGTAGCAGCATGGACTGATGAGCGACGGTCAAGGCGCAGAGGGTGTACTCCGAGGCTTGGACCAGAGTGTCTTCAAGGGATTGAGACGGAAGATTGAAATGGGGTGGATCAGGAACGAGCTTACGCATTGTTGAAACCTCTTTTGCATTGGATTCAACCACCCTCCCACCCTTGCAATGGATGGGGTGGCAGCCACGTACGGGTCTGCAAGACCGGCGCAAAAGAGAAAACCGGCAGGCCCGAAGACCTCCCGTACGCAGCCGCCATAGAACACATTCGTCAGCACAGATGAAATGCTCACGACTTGGCAGTGGATCAATTTCGCTCTCAGGCTTGCAGGCCCGGCCGCTGATTTGGCAGCGACTGGGCGAGACTAGGACGCAGAAATGACCACCGCAATGGCGCAAAGGCGGTAAAAGGATGATTCAGAAATGGACTACAGGGAACAAGGAAAATCTGATTCTTCCGTGTAGGACGTCCGGCTTTTTCAGATCACGCTGCATCGTCCACAGAGCTGATAACCCGGGTAGATTTGTTATCAGTTGAGCGCCAACCTGCAGTACTTAGGTTCAGGTTGGCGTGCCTGGCTAACTCGACTCAGTCTTTATTGAGCATGCCCATGTGCGCATCATCCATGAGTGCCTTGGCCATTTCGCTAAGAAAGTGGGAGGCCCAAACCAGCACCGGGTCGTTTTCCATGACGCCAATGAAGGACGCGCGGCGGGCGCTGTCGAGCAGGACTGATGCTTGCTCAAGAGCATGGTCGCAGCAGTTACCCGCCTCTACCCGAAACAGTCGTTTACCTTCGATAACACCGTCCAGGCAGGATGCCGAGCCGACGGTCCAGCCAAGTCTGCCAATGACTACTGGCGGTTCGTTGTCCATGGTCAATCCTCGTGTTTTTGTATTGCCGAGCCTCTTAGCAAGGCCAGCCCCACAGGTGCAGCGCCGATCTTGAAACCGACGCCCCCCTGTAGGAGCTGGCTTGTCCTGCGATGGGCTGCGTAGCAGCCCCCAGGGCCCGCACAAACACCTCAAGATGAAAACCCATCAATGCAGCGTATGCATCTCAGGCTGATCCCGAAGCTGAACCTGCGCCAACGCCGACGCCACCAACGCACGCACTGACTCCAACTCGTGCATGACCGACAGCAGCATGATCGAGCCCGGCGACTTGGCCAGTAGCAGCATGGACTGATGAGCGACGGTCAAGGCACAGAGGGTGTACTCCGAGGCTTGGACCAATGTGTCCTCAAGGGATTGAGGAGAATGCTTGGAATGAGGTGGATCGGGGACGATCTTGAACATGGTGTGATCTCATCTTGAATTTCAATGGACCACCACGACACCACTTGCATTTGATGGGTGGCAGCTACGTACAGGTCTGCAAGACCGGAAGATGAGAAACCGGCAGATCCGAAGACCTCCCGCACGTAGCCACCATTGAACGAAGACCCTAGGCGCATTGAACGCAGGGGACTCTCAGGTGGAAAACTCATCTTCAGGCTTGCAGGCCCGGCCGCTGATTTGGCAGCGACTGGGCGAGACTAGGACGCAGAAATGACCACCGCAATGGCGCAAAGGCGGTAAAAGGATGATTCAGAAATGGACTACAGGGAACAAGGAAAATCTGATTCTTCCGTGTAGGACCTGCGTAATAAAACGGTATAGCGAAGCGGGATAGACCGCTCAAGAATGAAAATGGAAATCATTTATATGGAGTCCGAATAGAGCTTGTCCGTTACTGTCTCTGTTCACCGGAAGCGGATCAGGCACCTGTCGACTATGAAAATTCACAAAGGGATTATGGGGGCCTTTTGGGCTCTGTTAGCCATTTGCCTCGGACAGGCGCTGTACATCTATGCAACTGTCCCCACCCGACCAGACCCGGATCAGATCGTTTCAATCACACCCGTGGGTGCGGGCGGCGCCATCTATGAGGTTCTGTACGGTTCAGGCGGCGCTACCGTTCCTTATATCTACCGGTACTTCGTGATGGACGTTCAACCCAGCGATGAAGCCGCGCTGCAGAAAACCAAAACGGCCACACCGTTTCTCGTTACGCGAAGCACTCACGCTGTGCGCAGCGTTGCAGGCGGTTCCGTGAAATTGAAAACCAGCGAAACCATCTACGAGTTCCGCAACAAGGGCTACTTCAAGATTGATGGTGAACTGAATATCGTGAAGTTTGACCTGGACGCAACCCTGCCGTAGACCATTGCAGCGCGGGCCGCTACCAAGGCATTCGGGGAGCGGCCTTATCACGCCCGAGCACCCCAGACCGCCCCCACGTGATACCAACGCTGCGTTCCTGATAAACTGTGCCCTCGCCTCACCCCAGCCAGATACCCTGATGCCACTGCAAACAAACGCCCCAGAGCCGTCCCGCCGTTTCTCCGTAGCCCCCATGATGGACTGGACAGACAGGCACTGCAGGTACTTCCTGCGCCTGCTCTCCAAGCACACCCTGCTCTACACCGAAATGGTCACCACCGGCGCCCTGCTGCACAACGACGCGCAGCGTTTCCTGCGCCACGACGTCTCCGAGCACCCGCTGGCCCTGCAACTCGGCGGCAGCGTGCCGGCAGACCTCGCCGCTTGCGCACGCTTGGCTGAAGAAGCCGGCTACGACGAGGTCAACCTCAACGTCGGCTGCCCGAGCGACCGGGTGCAGAACAACATGATCGGCGCGTGCCTGATGGCCCACCCGGCGCTGGTGGCCGATTGCGTCAAGGCGATGCGCGATGCGGTGGCGACGCCGATTACGGTCAAGCACCGCATTGGCATCAACGGGCGTGACAGCTATGCCGAGCTGTGCGACTTCGTAGGCCAGGTGCGTGAGGCTGGCTGCCGGAGCTTTACCGTGCATGCGCGGATCGCCATCCTTGAAGGGCTTTCGCCCAAGGAAAACCGTGAGATCCCGCCGCTGCGTTATGACGTCGCTGCGCAGCTGAAAGCGGACTTCCCGGACCTGGAGATCGTGCTCAACGGTGGGATCAAGACGCTGGACGAATGCCGCACGCACCTGGAAACGTTCGACGGGGTGATGCTGGGCCGTGAGGCGTATCACAATCCTTACGTGCTGGCTGAAGTCGATCAGCAACTGTTCGGGAGCGCTGCGCCGGTGGTCAGCCGCAGTGAGGCGATGGAGCGGCTGCGGCCGTATATCGTGGCGCATATGGAAAGCGGTGGTGCGATGCATCACATTACGCGACATATCCTGGGTTTGGGTCAGGGTTTCAATGGGGCGCGGCGGTTCCGTCAGTTGCTGTCGGCGGATATTCACAAGACTGACGCGCCGTTGGCGGTGCTGGATCAGGCGGCGGAGTTGTTGCAGGGGCGGTGACAGCTGCCACTGTACTGTAGCGGGCTTGCCCCAATGGCAGTCAGTTAAGACGCCGGGGGCTGCTTTGCAGCCCTTTCGCGACACAAGGCCGCTCCCACACGGATCGTGCATGCCGCTATTTACAGGGCAGGCAGGGACATTGTGGGAGCGGCCTTGTGTCGCGAAAGGGCCGCAAAGCGGCCCCAAAACAGGCGACCTAGTCTTAACTGACCTGCATTGGGGCTTGCCCCGCGAAGAGGCCGGCCCAACCACCGTACTGGATGGCACCGGCTTTGCCGGTGTTCGCGGGGCAAGCCCGCTCCTACAGGTACCTGCAGTTGCCTGGGAGTGGCGGCGCGCCCGCCGGCATAAAACGGCGCGGAGGGCTGGGCGATTGCGATGGAACCCTGAGCAGGGTTTACACTCGAACAATCACCCTACAGATGGCCCTTGGATCCTGGCTTGGCCAGTGCTCCAGGGGCTGCCATGCAGCCCATCGCGGGCAAGCCGCGCTTACACGGTCTTTCGCCATTTCGCGATGGGTGTGCCCGAGCACCCCGACAGCCCTTGAGCGGCCGTCGGGGCTCGGGTAATGTCGAGTCATTGCACAGGACAGAGCACGCCCATGACTTCCAAGCTGGAACAACTCAAACAGTTCACCACCGTGGTCGCCGACACCGGGGACCTGGACGCCATCACCCGGCTCAAGCCGGTCGATGCCACCACCAACCCGTCTCTGCTGCTCAAGGCCGCCGCCATCGCTGGCTACGCGGACCTGCTCAAGCAGGTCAAGGCCGACGCCAAGGGCAATGTCGACCTGGCCTGCGACAAGTTCGCGGTGGCCGTCGGCGCGGGGATTCTCAAGGTGATTCCTGGGCGGATCTCCACTGAGGTGGATGCGCGTCTGTCGTTCGATGAACCGGCGCTACTGAACAAGGCCCGCCAGCTGATCGAGCTGTACGATGCCGCCGGCATCGGCCGTGACCGGGTGCTGATCAAGCTGGCTTCCACCTGGGAAGGCATTCGTGCCGCCGAGAAGCTGGAGAAGGAAGGCATCCAGACCAACCTGACCCTGCTGTTCTCGTTTGCCCAGGCCCAGGCTTGTGCCGATGTTGGGGTGTTCCTGATCTCGCCGTTCGTAGGACGGATCTACGACTGGTACAAGAAAAGCACCGGCAAGGACTATGTCGGTGCCGAAGACCCAGGCGTGCAATCGGTCTCGCGCATCTACGACTACTACAAGACCAACGGCTACGACACCGTGGTGATGGGCGCAAGCTTCCGCAATATCGGCCAGATCGAACAGCTGGCCGGCTGTGATCGCCTGACCATCAGCCCTGAGCTGCTGCAACAGCTGAGCGACGACCACGGCGAATTGCCGCGCAAGCTCGCCCCGGGCAACAACGGCGAGGCGAAACAGCAACTGAGCGAGAGCCAGTTCCGCTGGGCCATGAACGAAGACGCCATGGGCACCGAGAAGCTGGCCGAGGGCATTCGCCAGTTCGCACGTGACCAAGAGAAACTGGAAGCGCTGCTCGCGGAAAAAGCCTGATACAAATCCGATTTGCCTGACAGGCGGGAATTGCTGAGCATCCTTGGCCTTTTTCCACAGGTCGGGATTATTGGTTGAATCCGCCGACGCATTCGCGGGGCAAGCCCACGCCTACCGGGGTGAGCTTGCCTGCGAGGACGCTGATGTGGACGCCATAGGATGTTGCCCCCCGCTGCCCATTCGAGTTGTCGATGACCCCCTCCCCTGAATTACTCCCGCATGTGCTGGCCGGCCCCGTGCTGCGTCGCCTGGAACCTCAGCGCCTGGCAATCTGGCTGGTTGGCTCACAACCACTGGATCCTCACTTCATCCTCGACAGCCCTGGCATCGAAGCGACTGTCGATTGCCAGGTAATTGCTGTCGGTAGGCACGCGTTCGTGCACCTGCTGGACATCCACTTCAACGCGCCGCTGCCGTACAACGTCGCGCTCGACTATGACCTGCGCCTGGCCAACGGCGAAGGTATCGCGCAATGGGCGCCGCACCTGCTCTACCAGGGCGCCAACCGGCCCAGCTTTGTCTTGCATGAGCGCATCGAACAACTGCTGCATGGCTCGTGCCGCAAGCCGCATCACCCGGCAGCCGACGGCCTGCTCTGCGCTGACCGCCTGCTGCAAGCATGTGAAACCGCCGAGGCACGCCCTGCCCTGCTGCTGATGAGCGGCGATCAGGTCTACGCCGATGACGTCGCAGGCCCCATGCTGCGCGCCATTCATAGCCTCATCGAGCGCCTGGGCCTGTACGACGAAAGCCTCGACGGCGCGCTGGTCGACGACAGCGCTGAGCTCTACCGCCACCCGGCCTCCTATTATCACCGGGCCGACCTGCTGCCCGCTCAGGAGGGCAATGAGACCCTGCGCGAGCGCTTTTTCGGCGGCAAGCGCAAACCGATCTTCTCCTCCAGCAACGCCGACAATCACCTGGTGACCTTCGCCGAAGTGATGGCCATGTATTTGCTGGTCTGGTCGCCGACGCCGTGGACGCTGGTGCGCATGGACATGCCTGCAGGCCTGACCGACCAGCGCCAGACGCGCTACCGCGAAGAACTGCCACTGATCGAGGGCTTTGCCGCCAACCTCGGCCAGGTGGCGCGGGTGATGGCGCACCTGCCGTGCCTGATGATCTTCGACGACCACGACATCACTGACGACTGGAACCTCTCCGCGCAGTGGGAAGAAACCGCCTACGGCCATCCGTTCTCCCGGCGCATCATTGGCAATGCGCTGCTCGGCTACCTGCTGTGCCAAGGCTGGGGCAACGACCCGGACAGCTGCCAGGTGCTGGTCGAGCAGTGCAAGGCGTTCATTGAGCAACTCGCTGGCCAGCACCTGCACAAGGACAGCCAGGACGCGTTGATTGGCGAGCTGCTGCGCTTCCAGGGCTGGCAGTTCAACCTGCCGAGCAACCCGCCGCTGCTGGTACTGGATACCCGCACCCGTCGCTGGCGCAGCGAAAACAGCCTGAAGAAGCCGTCCGGGCTGCTCGACTGGGAAGCCTTGTGCGAGCTGCAACAGGCCCTGCTCGATCATCCGTCGGCGATTATCGTATCGCCGGCGCCGATCTTCGGGGTAAAGCTGATCGAAACCGTGCAACGGGTGTTCAGCTGGCTGGGCTATCCGCTGCTGGTGGATGCCGAAAACTGGATGGCCCATCGCGGCGCGGCGCAGGTGATCCTGAACATCTTCCGCCACTCGCGCACACCGGGGCACTATGTGGTGCTGTCGGGCGATGTGCACTATTCGTTCGTCTACGAGGTGCTGATCCGCCACCGTCAGCGCGGCCCGCACCTGTGGCAGATCACCAGCAGCGGGATCAAGAACCAGTTCCCCAAGCGCCTGCTGGATGTGCTCGACCGACTCAACCGCTGGCTCTACTCACCGCGCTCGCCGCTCAACTGGTTTACCAAGCGACGATTGATGGAAGTGGTGCCGCGCACGCCAACTCGCAGCCAGGCGGGTGAGCGGCTGTGGAACAGTGCCGGGTTGGGGCAGGTGTTTTTCAATGAGCAGGGGCAGCCGGAGCGGGTCTATCAGCTGAATGCGGATGGATCGGCAGCGAATGAGTTTGTCAGGGATTAGACGTTGAGGGCTGCGGAGGCTGTGCTGACGCCTTCGCGGGGCAAGCCCGCTCCTACAGGTTATGCGGAGCCTGTAGGAGCGGGCTTGCCCCGCGAAGGCAGCAACGCGATCGAAAGTCAGGAACGCTCGAGCGCGTTGACCAGGTCGTGGAAAGCTTCACGGTTCGAGTCGTTCAGCCCCATGAGAATCTTGTGCGCCTCAAGCACCTTGGAGCGCACCACCTCTTCACTCTGGTCCTGGGACGGCAGGTCGGTCAGGCACTCGGTGCACGGCACCGGGCGATCGACGATGTTGAACACCTGATCGAAGCCCATCGACTGCAACAACCGGGAAATGTCCGGGTTGGTGGTGACCACGGTCGGCAGCAGGCCAATCTTTTGCCGCGACAGGATCGACAGCTTCGCCAGCAACCCGAGGGTGGTGCTGTCGATGCTTTCGGTCTCGGTCAGGTCGATGACGATGGCCGAGAAGTTCAGCGCGGTGAAGATCTTCTCGATCGTCGCATCCAACGCTGAACACAGGGTCAGGCGCACTTCACCGACGAACTTCAGGACGAAGGTACCACTCTGTTCGGCGAACTGGATTCTACCGGTACTCATTGAAGGTTCCTGCTCAACACCAATAGGGCGATATCATCCGGCATCTCCCCAAGCGTAGCCAATCCGAAACGTTGGCGCAGCCCATCCAGGCTACCCCCCGCGGCCTTGACGATTTCCGGCAAGGCAGCTTCTTTATCTTTGAGCGTATCCCCAGGCAAAAGGTCCAAGATGCCGTCCGACATCAGGCTGAGGCTGAACTGCGCAGGCAGTTCGACGACCAGGTCCTGGTAGGTGGCTTCTTCAAACAGCCCTACCGGCAGGCCGCGGCCTTGGAGGTAGCGCGTATGCTCGGGGGTGTACAGCACCGGCAGCGGCAGGTGGCCGCCAACGGCATAGGTCAGCAGGCCGGTGTCTTCATCGATCACCCCGCCGACCATGGTCACATGCTTGCCCAGCTTGCAGTTGATCAGGCCGCGGTTGATGTGGCTGAGCACTTCCGACGGTTTGAAGTCGCGCATCTTGCCGCCACGCTTGAACTCGAACAGCAGCCGGGTCGTCATGAACTTGAGCAATACCGTGACAAACGCCGACGAAGCGCCATGGCCGGACACGTCCGCCAGGTAGAACGCGATGCGCCGATCATCAACCCTGAAGTAGTCGGCAAAGTCGCCCGACAGGTACAGCGAGGGGATGATCTGGTGCTCGAAGGCGATATCACCGGCAACCCAGGGGCTTTCAGGGAGCATGTTCATCTGCACCTGGCGCCCGGCGGTCTGGTCTTCCTGCAACAGGTGCAGGCTGGCCTCCAGCTCACGGTTGGCCGCTTCGAGCTTGTCGCGGTAGCGCTGGTTCTCGAGCACCAGCCGCGAGCGATCGAGGGCACGCCGGACCGAGTGTTCGAGCACGGCGAGGTCTTCGAGCGGCTTGATCAGGTAATCGGCGGCGCCCAGGCGCAGAGCCTCGACCGCGTCGCTCATGACACCGGCACCAGACACCACGATAACCGGCAACTGCGGGGCGAGCTCGCTGATCCGCCGGATCAGCTCGAGGCCGCCCATCTGCGGCATGCGCAGATCGCAGATGACGAGATCGGGCTGGTGTTCTTCGAAGACCTGAAGGCCCTGCTGGCCGTTGCCGGCCTGAAGGACGCTGAAGCCACTGTCTTCCAGATAGGCGGCGAGGCTCGCACGGACCACGTCGTCGTCATCGATGATCAGCAGCGTTGCACTGGTTTTCTGCATGTGGGCGAACGGCGCCGGATTAGGTTGGCGTAGGATCGTCGCAAAGCGCGACGAAGACTACTGGAATACTCTTTGGCTGCTCTACTCTTTGAGTTGTAGGACAAGAACGCTTGTCCGGCAACCAGCAGAGGTGCCCTGTAAGGCGCAGACGGTACTCCCATCCGCCAGGCGTTTCAAGCATGCGCGAGTCGGCGCCAGTGCTCTTTACAGGGCAAATTGCCGGGAGTTATAAGAAAGCTGTCCAACGCAACCCGATGAAAGGATCGAGCATGCACCAGACACCCAGCAATCACAGCGAAAAGCGCGATTTCATCCGCATGCGCATCGATGCCGAGGTCAGCCTGCTGCATGCTGACCAGGTGGTCGCGGCGGTGTGCCTGGACCTCTCCAGCGGCGGCATGCAGGTCAAGGCGCCGCAGCGCTATCAGGTAGGTGACAAGCTTGAGGTTCGGCTCGACTCCGACCACCCTGCGCTCAAGGGCCTGCATGCCAGTACCGAGGTGGTGTGGATCGCCGACCAGGCCGGCGGACAGCAGAAATTCGGCCTGCGCATCTTGGCGATGCATTGATCTGTTACTAAAAAGGCGACCCGAGGTTCGCCTTTTTACGGTTCTGCACAGACAGATTGTGAGAGGCGATGATCTGTTGGCTTGGCTTGGCTTGGCTGGCTGGCTGGCTGGCTGGTATAGGAATTGTGGGCTTATCCATTTGATGTGGTGTAGCTGATGGCCCCTTCCGCCCTTACGGCGGGTCACTTTTTTTCTTGGAAAAAAGTAACCAAAAACCGCCTGCTCCTGCATCCGGCCCCTACGCTGCGCTACGGGGTTCCCTCGCTCCGGTCTTGCTCCGGGAGGACCGCGCTGTACGGCCCATCCTGGGCCTCAGCGCTTTCCGGCCATCCATGGCCTCCACCTCCCTGCGCAAGACCTCCACTCGGCCTCCTGAAGTCGCGAAGTTACGGGCGGCGTCTGGGCTGGCGTTGTCTTCGATAGTGGCAGGTGGGTTGGATATTCGGGCCTCTTCGCGGGGCAAGCCCGCTCCTACAGGTACAGCGCCGAATTCAAAATCTGCGCAATACCTGTAGGAGCGGGCTTGTCCCGCGAAGAGGCCGGTACTGGCAACGCAAATCGCAGGGCGCAGCCCTGCCAGCCACCCCACAAATCCGCTGGTAAACAAACAAAGCGAGAGCGCAGCGATTCACCTGCCGTTGCCCTGATTTGTGTAGAGCCCAGGAGGTATGCAAATCCTGTAGGAGCGGTGGTGCGGCGATCCAATTTGTCCCGCGAAGAGGCCGGTACTGCCAATGCAAATCGCAGGGCGCAACCCTGCCAGCCACACCACAAATCCGCTCGTAAACAAACAAAGCGAGAGCGCAGCGATTCGCCTGCCGTTGCAGTGGCTGTTGATCTTGATCTTGCTCTTGCTCTTGATCTACCAGCGACTTCAGGAGGCCGAGCGCAGGTCTTGCGCAGGGAGGTGGAGGCCATGGATGGCCGGAAAGCGCTGAGGCCCAGGAGGGGCCGTACAGCGCGGTCCTCCCGGAGCAAGACCGGAGCGAGGGAACCCCGCAGCGCAGCGGAGGGGCCGGATGCAGGAGCAAGCGGTTTTTGGTTACTTTTTTCCAAGAAAACAAGCGACCCGCCGTAAGGGCGGAAGGGGACAGAAAAGCCACCCAATCAAATGGATAAGCCCCCCACCCTACAAGCCCCGGCCCATCCTCCCAGACAACCCGTGAAGAACCCTATTTACGACCTCAACGCTCAGAAATCGTCTTCGACTTCGCCATCCTTGACCTTGAACTCACGGTTTTGCAGGTAGGCGTTGCGGATAAACACGTACTTGTCACCGCTGATCAGCTTCTCGGCCGACAGCAGGCTGGCGCGGGTATCGATCAGGTCAACCGGAAGGATCGAGTTACGCGTCGGCACGTGATTGATGTAGCGGTAGGGTTCGGTGTAGCTGTCCGGGTACTTGGCCAAGCCGTCACGCACAGTGCTCGGGCCGAGCAACGGAATGACCACGTACGGGCCGCTGGACACGCCCCAGTAGCCCAAGGTCTGGCCAAAGTCTTCATCGTTGCGCTGCAGGCCCATCTTGGTCCCGACATCGAAGAAGCCGCCAATGCCAAAGGTGGTGTTGACGATCAACCGCGCTGTATCCACCCCGGCCGCATGCGGCTTGAGTTGAAGGACATTGTTGGCCAGGTTGGTGACGTCGCCCAGGTTACGAAAGACGTTGTGGATGCCGTCTTCAAGAAACTGCGGGGTGACTGCCTGGTAACCCTGGGCCAGCGGTTTGAGGGCATAGGTGTCGAGGGTATCGTTGAACCTGAAGATAGGTCGGTTGATCGACTCCCAAGGATCTTCCTCGGTTGCAGCATGGGTGGCCGCCATGGGCGCTACCAGCAGACTGGCGCAGACGCAGGCTTGAGTGATTCGCTCGATCACACTGGCACCGATCCTATGCATAGATGTTTCTCCATCGGATTTCACGGTCACAGCCGCCTTGGCGCACTGTCTAGATAAGGCGACAGTATAAAGCGTCGCTGGCTGATAAACAGCCTTGCACAGTTTTGCTCATTATTTTGTCAACGTCTTTGCGACCGTCATCGGATGGTCATGTTTGGCGCATAGCCTGCGAAATATTTCAGGGAAGTGACCATGCACGACGCACCCGCCTTCACTGCAGTGCTTTTCGGTTTGCGCGGCTGCCTGGTCCAGGCCGCAAACGGCAGCCCGGCGCCCGCCCCAGGCGCGCTCGAGACCCTGGACGGTCTGCGCCGCCGACAGGTCCCATGTATCTGGCTAGATGAGCCGCACGGCGCTCAGGGCCAGCAGCTGGCAAGCGTCCTGCCGACCTGGCTCCCAGGGCATCCCGGAGCCGCATCGCCCTGGCCTGCGCCGGATGCCTGCTGGCAAGCGTTGATCCAGCTGCAGAGCCCGCAGCTGGACGGCTGCGTGGTGGTCAGTGGCGATCCTCGGCTGCTTGCCTGCGGGCTCAACGCCGGGTTGTGGACGGTTGGTCTGGCGGCGTGCAGCCCGTCCTGCGACCTCTCCTCCAGCCACTGGCAAGCGATGACTGCGCAAGATCAGGAACTGGCCCGTGGCAAGGCCACGCTTGAGCTGTTCAGCCTTGGCGTACATTCAGTGATCGACCACCTGGAGGCACTTGACACCTGCCTGGCCGACATCGCCCAGCGCCGACGCAAGGGCGAAAAACCCTGACACAGGCTGGTTGACGCGGATCATGCAAAGCCTCGGCGAGTGGATTACGCTTGAGACAGGCGCGAACCTTTGCCCACCGGCGCAGGTCCATGCTTTGTCAAGTCATAGAGGGAGACCACCCAATGCCCGCCCGCGAATTGCAAGAACGCTTGAACAGCCTGCGCGAGCAACTGGATCGTAACGTGCCGCTGACGGAAGAAGAGCTGGCCGCGCTGCACGAGGAAGCCAGACAGATCGAAGCACAGCTCAAGCTTGAAGAAGCCACACCGGACAACAACCTGGCCGACGGTTTCAACCTGGCGGTTGAACGCTTTGAAGTCGAGCACCCGGACCTAACCGCCACCCTGCGCAGCATTGCCAACAGCCTGCACAGCATGGGCATCTGATTCCGGATCAGTAGCGCCCCCGGGGCTGCTTTGCAGCCCCAACCATCTCGGATTACTGCCGAACCAGGCGCAAATTACGCGGACTAATTGCCCCAGTACTGCGATACGGGTTGATATCCAACCCACCCCGCCGCACATAGCGCGCATACACCGTCAGGTGCTCCGGCTTGAGCAGGCGCTTGAGATCCAGGTAAATCCGCTCGACACACTGCTCATGGAAGTCGGCATGCTGACGGAAGCTCACCAGGTAGGTCAGCAAGCTGGCATGATCCAGCGCCAGCCCCTTGTACTCGACCACCACACTGCCCCAATCCGGCTGGCCGGTCACCGGGCAGTTGGACTTGAGCAGATGGCTATGCACCGCCTCTTCCACCACCCGTTCGGCATCACATTGGAGCAGTTGCGGCTGCGGCTGCTCGTAGTTGCTGATCGCAACATCCAGCCCGTCGATGCACTGCCCCGGCAACGCAACCACGCCCTCACCCTCAACCTCGGCCAAGCTGCGCACGCGCACCGACACCGGTTTGCCGGCCGCCGCCGACAAGTCCTTCTCCACGCATGCCTGCAACTCGGCGGTGCTGGCAAACACGGTCTGATTCAGCGAATTGAGGTACAGCTTGAACGACTTCGACTCGATGATGTTCGGCGAAGCGGCAGGGATGGCGAACTCACCAATAGCCACCACCGGCTTGCCCGAAGGCAGCAGCCACGACAGCTCGAAGCAGTTCCAGTAGTCGAAGCCCTGCCACGGCAGGGCATCACCGCTGACCCCAAGCTCGGCCCACTTGGCCAGCCGCGGGATAGGGAACAGCAGCGAAGGGGTGTAGGTGGCGATGTATTCGCTGGATTTACCCAGCGGGGAGTGTTCGGCGGCAGGATGCATGGTCAGAACCTGGAAAAAACGGATGCACCTAGTTTACCGGTTTTGCAGCCTGCCTTGGGCGTGAACTCACTCGATGGTCAACGGCCCGACCATGCCGGCCTGATAGTGCCCAGGCACGTTGCAGGCGAATTCGATGGGC
Organism: Pseudomonas sp. BP8; assembly: GCF_017875955.1. Lineage (GTDB taxonomy): Bacteria > Pseudomonadota > Gammaproteobacteria > Pseudomonadales > Pseudomonadaceae > Aquipseudomonas. The sequence goes on from NZ_JAGINK010000001.1 coordinate 4,683,630, forward strand.
GCGGAGGTGCGGAAGGTCCAGGTCAGCTCGCCACGCTGGCCAGGCTGCAACAGCACGGTGTTACCGGCGTCATGGGCGTGTTCGCCATGGCCCATCTGACTGTGATCCATACCCTCATGCTGATCGCCAGCGGTGAAGATCTTGCCCTGCATGGCCAGCATCTCCTTCTGATGCGCAACATGCATGGCCTTGTCGCCGAGGTTGAACTCATGCGGCAGCTGGCCTTGGTTGATCAGCACGAAACGCACTGTCTCGCCGGCCTTGACCTGCAGGCTACTCGGCTCGAACGCGATGTCCTTGAGGACCACCTCGACGGTACGGGTAGCCTTGGCGGCCGGGGCCGGCTCGCCGAAAGCGAAGCCATGACCTTGATCAGTGCCCGCCAGGGCCGGCAGGCTGGCCAGCGCGAGGGCGCCAGCGATGAACAGGTGTCTCATCTCTACTCCGGGGGTTACAGCAATGATGGGGCTACTCTAGGGCGTGCCGACTGGCAGCTGGCTGACGGCAAGATTACAACTTTGTCAGCTTGGGCTGCCGGGTAAACTGTCACGTATCATTTTCAGCCGTGTCGAACCTCTGCCTGAACAAGGACCCTCATGAAGCTGCTGATCGTCGAAGACCAGATCAAGACCGGCCAATACCTGTGCCAAGGGCTTAGCGAAGCAGGCTTTGTCACGGAGCTGGCGGCAGATGGCGACACCGGTCTGCACTTGGCACTGACCGGCGATCATGCATTGCTGATCCTCGATGTGATGCTGCCGGGCCGGGATGGTTGGCAGATTCTTCAGGCAGTACGCCAGGCCGGCCTGGAAACCCCGGTGCTGTTTCTTACCGCCCGCGATGCCGTGGCAGACCGGGTGCACGGCCTGGAACTGGGCGCCGACGATTACCTGGTCAAGCCGTTCGCCTTTTCCGAGTTGCTGGCCCGGGTCCGCACCCTGTTGCGCCGCGGCACCAGCCCGAGCCAGGAGACCAGCCTGACCTTGGCCGATCTGCGCCTGGACCTGATCCGCCGCCGCGTCGAACGTGGCGCTCAGCGCATCGATCTGACCGCCAAGGAATTCGCCCTGCTCGAGCTGCTGCTGCGGCGCCAGGGCGAAGTCTTGCCCAAATCGCTGATCGCCTCGCAGGTGTGGGACATGAATTTCGACAGCGACACCAACGTCATTGAAGTGGCGATCCGCCGCCTGCGGCTGAAGATCGACGACGCCCATGAACATAAGTTGATCCATACCGTGCGTGGCATGGGCTATGTGCTCGAAGAGCGCGAAGCGTGATGCGTCGACTGTCGCTCGGCAGTCGCCTGGCACTGTTGTTCGCCGCCTGCACCGCAGCGGTATCGCTGAGTGCCGGGTTGTTGTTCAACCGCGCCAGTGAGCAGCACTTCATCGAACTTGACCAGCAACTGTTGGGCAACCGCCTGTCGCAGCTACGCAGGCAGTTGGCCGGCGTCGATTCGCCGGACACCTTGGCCACCCGCCTGCCACTGCTGCGCGGTGAACTCAGCCACCAGGCCGATCTCGCCGTGCGCATTCGTGGCCCTCAGGCCGAGCCATGGTTTGAAAGCCGCCCCGGGCTACCCGACGAAACCCGCCAGCCCGGCCTGGCCACGCTGCATGCAGACAACGTCGATTACCGCAGCCTGTCGGTGCCGCTTGATCAGCGTGCGCCACAGGTCGCGCAACTGACCGTGTTTCTCGACATCACACACCACCAGCACTTCCTGCAGGGCATGCAGCGCCTGATCTGGCTCACTGTCGGCCTGTCGGCGCTGGCCACCGCCCTGCTCGGCGCCTGGGCCGTACGCCGTGGGCTGCGCCCGTTACGCCAGATCGGCGCGGTGGCGGCCAGCGTCAACGCCCGCTCGCTGACCACCCGCCTGCCCGTGGCGCAGATGCCGGAGGAGTTGGCAGAGCTGGCCAGCAGCATGAACGCCATGCTGCAGCGCCTGGACGATGCCTTTCAGCGCCTCTCGGCGTTTTCCGCCGATATCGCTCATGAGCTGCGCACGCCGCTGTCCAACTTGCTCACCCACACTCAGGTCACCCTCACCCGCCCACGCAGCCTCGACGAATACCGCGAGGCACTGCACGGCAACCTTGAGGAACTGCAATGGATGGCGCAACTGGTCAACGACATGCTCTACCTGGCCAAAGCGGATCACGGCCTGCTCATGCCCAATCGCGAGCCGCTCGACCTGGCCGCGGAGGTTGATGCGCTGCTCGAGTACTACGCCGCATTGGCCGAGGACGCCGAGGTGGCGCTGGTGCGTGAGGGTGAGGGACAACTGGAAGGGGATCGGCACATGCTGCGCCGAGCGCTTTCCAATCTGCTGGACAACGCACTGCGCTTCACGCCCCACGGCGGCACGATCAGGGTAACGCTGGAGGCTGGCCTGCAGATCAGCGTGGCCAATACCGGGCCGGCGATTGCGGCGCCGGCCTTACAGCGCTTGTTTGACCGCTTCTATCGAGCCGACCCGGCCCGCCGCGAAGGCAGCAGCGAGCATGCGGGGTTGGGGCTGGCCATCACCCGCTCGATTATCCAGGCGCATGGCGGCGGGATTCGAGCGGAATGTGAGGGTGGCTGGACGCGGTTTGTGATCGACTTACCCGAAATCACAAAATCTGCCCATCACTCGTAACGCAACGCCATCGCCGGTTCGATCTGCGACGCGCGGTACGCCGGATAGATGGTCGCCAGGAAGCTCATCACCAGGCCCGCCGAGCAGATCATCAGCACATCGCCCCACTGCAACTCAGACGGCAAGCTGCTGATGAAGTACACATCCGAGGTGAAGATGTGCTGGCCACTGACCCGCTCCAGCCAACCGACAATCTGGCTGACGTTGATCGCAGCGATCACGCCCAGCACGCCACCGAGCAGCGTCCCGACAATACCGATCAGGCTGCCTTGAACCATGAACGTACCCATGATCTGCGCTGGCGTGGCGCCAATGGTACGCAGGATGGCAATGTCGGCGCCCTTGTCGTTCACCACCATCACCAAGGTGGCAATGATGTTGAACGCCGCCACCGCAATGATCATCATCAGCAGCAGGCCGATCATGGTCTTTTCCATCTTCATCGCACTGAACAGGCTGCCCTGGGTGTGCGACCAGTCATCGGCGTGATAGGCATCGCCCAGCTGTGCAGCAATCGCCTTGGACACCTGCGGCGCGGCATACAGGTCATGCAACTTGAGGCGCACGCCCTGCACGCTGCCCGGCGCCCAGCGTTGCATTTCGCCGGCATCGGCCACGTTGATATAGGCTTGCGAGCCATCCAGCTCGGCGCCTACCTTGAAGGTGCCCACCACGGTCAGACGCTGCATACGCGGGGTGATGCCGCCTGGCGCCTTGCTGATCTCGGGCACGATCAGGGTCAGCTTGTCACCGGTATTGAGGCGGAAGCGGCGCGCGGTCAGCTCACCGATGACCACGCCATACTCGCCAGGCAGCAGATCCTGCAGGCGGCCCTGGACAATATGCTGGCCAACGATCGACACCTTGCCTTCCTCGGCCGGATCGATACCGCTGACCTGAATCGGCTGCATCGCGCCCTTGTAAGAGAGCATGCCTTCCATTTCCGTCACCGGCGCCGCGGCCATCACGGCGGGGTTCTTCAGCGCGGCATCGGCCACCGTGCGCCAGTCGTCCAGCGGCTGCACGCCGAGGATGCTGGCGTGCGGCACCAGGCCGAGAATGCGCGAGCTCATTTCGCGCTGGAAGCCGTTCATCACCGAGAGCACCACGATCATTGCCAGCACGCCCAGGGACAAGCCGATCATCGAGGTCATCGAGATGAACGAGATGAAGTGATTGCGGCGCTTGGCACGGGTGTAGCGAGCACCGATGAACAAGGGCAAGGGTCTGAACATGTACGAAAACACCCAATGAAAATAGTGGCGGGACGGTTTATGCCGCCCCGTACAAGCGGCTCAGATCGCCACCAGGTGGCCGTCTTCGAGCTTCAGCACGCGATCCATCTGGCGCGCCAGGTTGAGGTCGTGCGTGACCACCAGGAAGGCCGTCTGCGACGCGCTGGACAGCTCGCGCATCAGCTCCTGGATACCCTGGGCGGTGTGATGGTCGAGGTTGCCGGTGGGCTCGTCGAGCATGACCAGGCCGGGACGGTTGACCAGGGCGCGGGCGATGGCCACGCGCTGACGCTCACCGCCCGACAGCTCAGCCGGCTTGTGGCTGAGGCGATGGCCCAGGCCCACGCGCTTGAGCAGCGCCTCGGCACGCTCACGCGCCTCCGGAATCGGCGTACGGCCGATCAGCAGCGGCATGCAGACGTTTTCCAGGGCAGTGAACTCGGCCAGCAAGTGGTGAAACTGGTAGACGAAGCCCAGAGCGCGGTTGCGCAGCAGGCCACGGGCACGTTCGCCGAGCGCCGACAGCTGTTCGCCGGCCAGCCAGACACTGCCGGTGGTCGGCGTATCAAGGCCACCCAGCAGGTTGAGCAAGGTGCTCTTGCCCGACCCGGAGCTGCCGACGATCGCCACGCGTTCACCCGGCTGCAGCTCCAGCTGCAGGTTGGCCAGCACCTGCACCGACTCCGGGCCCTCGTCGTAGGACTTGCCCAGGTTGCGGCAACTCAGAACGGCTTTATCACTCATGCGCGACTCACTCATAACGTAGCGCCTCTGCAGGCTGGGTGCGGGCCGCACGCCAGGCCGGGTACAGGGTGGCGAAGAAACTCAGGACCAATGCCGCACCGCAGACCATCCACACGTCTTCGGCCATGATCTGCGACGGCAGGTAATCGATGAAGTACACATCGGCGTTGAGGAACTTGTGCCCGATCAGCTTCTCGATGCCGGCAATCACTGCGCTGACATTGAGCGCGGCGATGATGCCGACCACGGCGCCGATCAAGGTCCCGACCACACCGATCACGGTGCCCTGGACCATGAAGATGGCCATGATCTGCCGCGGCGTGGCGCCGAGGGTACGCAGGATGGCGATATCGCCCTTCTTGTCGTTGACCACCATCACCAGGGTGGAAATGATGTTGAACGCCGCCACCGCCACGATCAGCAGCAGGAGCAGGCCAATCATCGCCTTCTCCATGCGGATCGCCTGGTACAGATTGCCGTGGGTGCGGGTCCAGTCACGCGCATAGAACTCCTGCTCACCGAGCTGCTGGGCGAGGCTCCAGGCTACCCGCGGCGCCTGGAACAGGTCGTCGAACTTGAGCCGCAGGCCCTGGACCTGGTCGGGCTTCCAGCGGTGCAAGCGCGACAGGTCGGCAATGTTGGTCAGGCCCAGGAAGCCGTCGATCTCGCCAGCGCCGACGTGGAAGGTGCCGACCACGGTAAAGCGCTTCATGCGCGGGAACATCCCCGCCGGGGTCACGCTGACCTCGGGGGCGACGAAGGTCACCTTGTCGCCGATGGCAACGCCCAGCTTGGCCGCGGCCTTGTCGCCAATGAGAATGCCCCACTCACCCGGCGCCAACTTGTCGAGGCTGCCTTGGCGCATGAAGTTGTCGATGATCGACACCTCCCGTTCGCGGGCCGGATCGATGCCGTTGAGGAGCACCTTGGAGACCTTGCCGTCATGGGTCAGCAAGCCCTGCATCTGGGTGAAGGGGGCCACCGCAAGCACTTGCGGATTCTGCTTTACTTGTTGAGCAAGGGCCGGCCAATCGTTGATCGGCTGGCCGCTCTCGAGCGTGGCGTGAGGGATCATGCCAAGCACGCGGGTACGCATCTCGTGGTCAAAGCCGTTCATGACCGAGAGCACCACGATCATGACTACCACGCCCAGGGCGAGGCCGATCATCGAGGTCAGGGAAATGAACGAGACGAAATGGTTGCGGCGCTTGGCACGGGTGTAGCGCGTACCGATGAATGCGAAAAGAGGTCTGAACATGTCGGGGCTTGTTCGGATGAAAGGGAACGTCCTTGTGGCGAGGCGCCTACGGCGGCTTTACACTCGGACCACCGCCGTAACCTTGGGTTCGCCATGACGACACTAGACGATGAAGATCGCCGCGAATACTACCGCATCGAAGACAGGATCGCACTGGAAATCAGCCCCTTGAGCGCGGCCGAGGCCCTTGAGCCAGAACTGTTGCAGGATGATTCGCCACTGTTCAGCCTGCTCAGCGAACTGCACCTGTCCGACTTCGAATCCCAGCACCTGCTGCGCCAGTTGAGCGACAAGGACCGCACCCTCGCGGCATTTCTGCGAGCGCAGAACAAGCGCCTCGACCTGCTCAGCGCGCTGGTCGCGCAAACCTTGCTGGGCGAGATCGGCCAGCCCCAACGGGTGATTCTGTCCGAGGGCGGCATCGAGTTCATCCAAGCCCAGCAGATAGACCCCGGTACCCGTGTCAAAGTGAAGATGGTGCTGATGCCACGCGCTCACGGCCTGTTGCTGCGCGGCCGGGTGACTCACTGCGATCCGCTGGCGGACGGCGGATACGACATCGGCACCGAATTCACCGACATGACCGACGCCCAACGGCAACTGCTTGCGCGCCATATCCTGCAGCGCCAGCAACAGCAACGACGCCAGGCGCTGGAACAGAACGATCCCGCCTCCTGAACCCTGCTCACTTGATTTGAAGGAACGAACGTGACCCTGATCTACGGCCATCGCGGCGCCAAGGGCGAAGCACCCGAAAACACCCTGACCAGCTTCCGCCAGTGCCTGTCACATGGCGTCAACCGCTGTGAACTGGACCTGCACCTGTCAGCCGACAACCAACTGATGGTGATCCACGACTCAAGCCTCAAGCGCACCACGGGCCGGCGCGGCAAGGTGGTCGAGCATGTTGCCGCCGACCTGGCCACCTACGATGCGCGCAAGGGTGGTCCGGGGCATGTCCAGCCCTGCCCTATTCCGAGACTTGAAGAGCTGTTCGAGAAGTGCGATTTCGAGCACTGGCAACTGGAGGTCAAGAGCGCCTCACGCACCCGCGCCGCGAGCACCGTGCTGGCGATTCGCGAACTGGCCCAGCAGTACGGCCTGCTGGACAAGGTGACCATTACCTCAAGCTCGCGGGAAGTGCTCGGCGCCGCCCTGGAGCTGGTTCCGGACGTGTCGCGTGGGCTGGTGGCGGAATACGCCTGGCTCGACCCGCTGAAGGTCGCGCAAAACTACAATTGCGAGATGCTCGCGCTGAACTGGACGTTGTGCACCCCAGAGCGCCTGATCAAGGCCCAGCGTCAGGGGCTGCACGTGTCGGTATGGACGGTCAACGAGCCGGCGCTGATGCGCCGACTCGCCGACTTTGGCGCTGACAGCCTGATTACAGACTTTCCCGGTTTGGCCAAAACCACCCTTGGCAAGGACTGAAATCACACTCCCCGACCGGCTCAGGCCACCGGCCGGAGCCGCTCAAAAAAGCCGGTTCAGGCCGTCGTAGGCCGCTACCCGATAGGCTTCGGCCATGGTCGGGTAGTTGAAGGTGGTGTTGACGAAGTACTTCAGAGTGTTGCGCTCACCCGGCTGATCCATGATCGCCTGACCGATGTGGACAATCTCCGAAGCCTGGTAGCCGAAGCAGTGCACGCCAAGGATCTGCAGGGTTTCGCGGTGGAACAGGATCTTCAGCATGCCTTGCGGCTCGCCAGCGATCTGCGCGCGGGCCATGCTCTTGAAGAAGGCCTTGCCGACTTCGTACGGCACCTTGGCCTGGGTCAGCTCCTGCTCGTTCTTGCCGATCGAGCTGATCTCGGGAATGGTGTAGATCCCGGTCGGCACGTCGTTGACGAAGCGCCAGCTGCCGTTGTCGATGATGCTGCCGGCAGCGGAGCGACCCTGGTCGTGGGCGGCACTGGCCAGGCTCGGCCAGCCGATCACGTCACCAGCGCCATAAATGTTCGGCACGCTGGTGCGGTAGGCCTCGTCAACCTCGATCTGGCCACGGCTGTTGACCTTGATGCCGATGTTTTCCAGGCCCAACTTGTCGGTGTTGCCGGTCCGGCCGTTGCACCAGAGCAAGGCGTCTGCCTTGATCTTCTTGCCGGACTTGAGGTGCAGGATCACGCCGTTGTCCAGGCCTTCGACCCGCTCGTAATCCTCGTTGTGGCGTACGGTGATGTTGTTGTTGCTGAAGTGGTAGCTCAGCGCCTGGGAGATTTCCGAGTCAAGGAAGCTCAGCAGCTGACCGCGGTTGTCGACCAGTTCGACCAGCACACCCAGGCCACTGAAGATCGATGCGTACTCGCAACCGATCACACCGGCGCCGTAGACAATCAGCTTGCGCGGGGTGTGGCTCAGGCTGAGGATGGTGTCGCTGTCGTAGACCCGCGGGTGATGGAAGTCGATGTCGGCCGGGCGATACGGGCGCGAGCCGGTGGCGATGATGATGTGTTTGGCCACCAGTTTTTCGACGACGCCGTTCGGGCAGACCACTTCGACGGTCTGCTCATCAGCAAAGCTGCCGGTGCCGAAGAACAGGTCGACACGGTTACGGGCGTAATACCCGGTGCGCGAAGCGACCTGCTTGGAGATGACCTTTTCGGCGCTCTTGAGCACGTCCGGGAACGAGAACCAGCGCGGCTCGCCGATGGCGCGGAACATCGGGTTGGTGTTGAACTGCATGATCTGCCGCACCGAGTGACGCAGTGCCTTGGACGGGATGGTGCCCAGGTGGGTGCAGTTGCCGCCAACCTGGCGACGGCTGTCGACCATCGCCACCTTGCGTCCTGCTTTGGCGGCATTCATTGCCGCACCTTCTCCGGCCGGGCCGGAACCCAACACCACTACGTCGTAGTTGTAGACAGCCATGCGTACTCCTTCAGAACTGGCCCGCCGGCCGGTTGGCCGCGGGGCGCGATCATGTCGCCGGGGCGCCATGAGAAAATTCGGGTGCAGTCTAATCAAGCGTGAACGCCGCGCACATTAACCCTTGGTCGCGTCGTAGGCCATTCCAGCCTGCACTACATATCGTTCACCGATTCCCTGGCGGCGATCATCCCTCCTTGCGCTTTCACTCGCCTTTCAATGCCTGTTCGAATCCGGGCGTAGCCTGGGAGACGAAGCCACCCTCGACGCGGGTCACCAGCACTGCGGCGATGCCGTTGGCCATGGCAAACTCCCAGCCCCGCTGCGGCCCGAGGATCAGCAGCAGGGTCGAATAGCCGTCGGCCAGCAGTGCCGAGTGATCCAGCACGGTGACTGCGGCCAGGTCATGCGCGATCGGCCGACCGAGACGGGCATCGAAGGCGTGTGAGTAGCGCCGGCCATTGTCCTCGAAATAGTTGCGATAGTCACCCGAGGTCGACACGGCCAGGCCATCGACGCTGATCACCTGGCGGGCGATCTGGCGGTCCGCACCGGGCAGCTCCAGCGCGATGCGCCACTGACTGCCATCGGGTTTGCGCCCCACTGCCTTGAGCTCGCCGGTGGCTTCGGCAAGGAAGTTGGCGATCCCCATAGCCGTCAGGCGCGCCGCGATCAGGTCGACGGCGTGGCCGGCCGCAATACTGTTGAAGTCCAGCGCTACGGGCGCATCCTTGCACAGCGCGCCGGCCTCACTACGCAGATACTGGTAGCCGACTCGCTGGCGCGCCTGGGCCAGGGCCAAGGGCTCGGGCACTTGCTCGTGGCGGGCCTGCGGTCCGAAGCCCCACAGGTCGAGCAGCGGCTCTACGGTCAGGTCGAACGCACCTGCGCTCTGTTCCGCCAATTGCTGGCCGAAGGCAACCAGCTGGAGCATGTCGGCGGGCATGGCCAGGCAGTGCTTGGCCGGGAGCTGGTTGAACTGGCTGACGGTGGAGTCGGCGCGGTAGGTCGAATAGTGCTGATCGATGTCGTGGAGGATGGTTTCGACAGCCTGGCGGACTTGTTCTGGGGCTGGGCCGCCCGGCATGCGCACGTACTGGATGCTGTAGCTGCTGCCCATGGTCGGGCCGCCTAGGCGCTCCAGCGTTGGGCGTTGGTCGCAGGCTGAAAGCAGCATGAGAGTGAACAGTAGGATTGCGCGCATTCATTGAATCTCGACACAGCAAAAAAAAACGGGAACCCGAAGGTTCCCGTTTTTCCATAGCCTTACAAGCGAATCAGTGTGGAAACGCTGGCGGGTTCACACCGGCCATGTCTTCCATCACACGAACCACCTGGCAGCTGTAACCGAATTCGTTGTCGTACCAGACGTACAGTACAACGCGGTTTTCGTTGCAGATGGTCGCTTCGGCGTCAACCACACCGGCGTGGCGCGAGCCAACGAAGTCGGTGGAGACCACTTCCTGCGAGCTCACATAGTCGATCTGCTTGTGCAGTTCGGAGTGCATGGCGGTCTGGCGCAGGTACTCGTTGATCTCTTCGCGGCTGGTGCCGTTTTCGAGGTTCAGGTTGAGGATGGCCATGGACACGTTCGGCGTCGGCACGCGAATCGCGTTACCGGTCAGCTTGCCCTTGAGCACTGGCAGCGCCTTGGCGGCGGCAGTGGCTGCACCGGTCTCGGTGATGACCATGTTCAGCGGCGCGGCGCGGCCACGACGGCTGCCCTTGTGGAAGTTGTCGATCAGGTTCTGGTCGTTGGTGAACGAGTGAACGGTTTCGACGTGGCCGTTGATGATGCCGTACTTGTCGTTGACGGCCTTGAGCACCGGCACGATGGCGTTGGTGGTGCAGGACGCCGCGGAGATGATCTTGTCATCAGCGCTGATTTCACCGTGGTTGATGCCGTGCACGATGTTCTTCAGCGCGCCCTTGCCAGGTGCGGTGAGGATTACGCGGGCAGCGCCCGGGCAGGCCAGATGCTGGCCCAGGCCCTCGGCATCACGCCATACGCCGGTGTTGTCGACGATCAGGGCGTTGTCGATGCCGTACTGGGTGTAGTCGACTTCGCTCGGGCTCTTGGCGTAGATGATCTGGATCAGGTTGCCGTTGGCGGTGAGGGTGTTGTTGGCTTCGTCGATGGTGATGGTGCCATCGAACGGGCCGTGCACCGAGTCACGACGCAGCAGGCTGGCACGCTTGACCAGATCGTTTTCGGCGCCTTTGCGCACGACGATGGCACGCAGGCGCAGGCCGTCGCCACCACCGGTCTTCTCGATCAGGATGCGCGCCAGCAGGCGGCCGATGCGGCCAAAGCCGTACAGGACGACGTCGGTGCCCTTGCGCGCCGAAGCATTCTGCTGGCCAACCACTTCAGCCAGCTCTTCGCGGACGAACTGCTCGGCGCTGCGGCCGTTGCCTTCGAGCTTGAACTTGTTGGCCAGCTTGCCCAGATCGACCGAAGCGGCGCCCAGCTTCAGCTCGCTCATCGCCTTGAGCAGGGGGAATGTCTCGTGGACGGACAGTTCGGTTTCGTCGGCCTGGCGATGACGCGCAAAGCGGTGGGCCTTGAGGATCGAGATAACCGAACGGTTGATCAGGCTGCGGCCATAGATCGAGCTCACCACGTTGTTATTGCGGTAGAGCTGACCGATAAGCGGGATCATCGCTTCAGCAAGTGCTTCACGATCAATCCACTCACCAAGACACTGGTCGGGCTTCTGAGTCACGGGAACCTTCCACATGTAGGGGGAGAAAAAAGGGGCTACATTATGACGCCCCTCGGCGTAACGAGCAATGAGCGCCTGTCGCGAGCGTTGCACAGCGCCGTTCAGGCCCTTGCGAGCCTGACAGCTGGCACCGGCCTCGGTACAATCGCTCTCTTTGCCGCAACGCTTGGAGTGCAATCTCCCGTGTCAGTTCTGCGCCTACCGCAAATGTCGGCCACTGCCGGCAAACAAACCTGGGGCAACCTGCCCGGTGCCGCCCTCAGCCTGGCCATCGCCGAGGCTGCCAGCGGCGCCCGCCGGTTCACCCTGTTGCTGACCGCCGACAGCCAGGCGGCCGATCGTCTCGAGCAGGAGCTGCGCTTCTTTGCGCCAGACCTGCCGGTGCTGCCGTTCCCCGACTGGGAAACCCTGCCCTACGACCTGTTCTCGCCGCACCAGGACATCATCTCGCAGCGGATCGCCAGCCTCTACCGGCTGCCGGAACTGGACCACGGCATTCTCGTGGTACCGATCACCACCGCCCTGCACCGCCTGGCGCCGACCCGCTTCCTGCTCGGCAGCAGCCTGGTCTTGGACGTCGGCCAGACCATCGATGTCGAACAGATGCGCAGCCGCCTCGAAGCCAGCGGCTACCGCTGCGTCGACACGGTCTACGAGCACGGTGAGTTTGCCGTGCGTGGCGCCCTGATCGACCTTTACCCGATGGGCAGCAAGCTGCCGTACCGGATCGACCTGTTCGACGACGAAATCGAAACCCTGCGCACTTTCGACCCGGAGACCCAGCGCTCGATCGACAAGGTCGACTCGGTGCGCCTGCTGCCGGCCCGCGAATTCCCGATGCAGAAGGAAGAAGTGACCCGTTTCAAGGCACGCTTCCGGGAACGCTTTGACGTCGATTTCCGCCGCAGTGCGATCTTCCAGGACCTGGCCAGCGGGATCATTCCGGCGGGTATCGAGTATTACCTGCCACTGTTCTTCGAAGAGACCTCGACACTGTTTGACTACCTGCCGGCAGACACCCAGGTGTTCTCCCTGCCGGGCGTCGAACAGGCGGCCGAGCATTTCTGGAACGATGTGCGCGGACGCTACGAGGATCGTCGCGGCGACCTGACCCGCCCGCTGCTGCCGCCCGCCGAACTGTTCATGCCGGTGGAAGACTGCTTCGCCCGACTCAAGCAGTGGCCACGGGTGGTGGTCAGCCCCGAAGACGTTGAGCCAGGCGCCGGCCGCGAGCGTTTCCCGGCCCGTCCACTGCCGAACCTGGCCATCGAAGCCAAGGCCAACCAGCCACTGGCGGCCCTGGCCGAGTTCCTCGACCAGTTCCCCGGCCGCGTGCTGTTTACCGCCGAATCGGCGGGTCGCCGTGAAGTGCTGCTGGAGCTGCTCGAACGCCTCAAGCTGCGCCCGCAGACCGTCGACGGCTGGACCGATTTCATTACCGGCAAAGAACGCCTGGCGATCACCATCGCCCCGCTCGACGACGGCCTGCTGCTGGACGACCCGGCCCTCGCGCTGGTGGCCGAGAGCCCGTTGTTCGGCCAGCGCGTGATGCAGCGCCGGCGGCGCGAGAAGCGTGGCGAGGCGGCCAACGACGCGGTAATCAAGAACCTCACCGAATTGCGCGAAGGCGCCCCGGTGGTGCACATCGATCACGGCGTCGGCCGTTACCTGGGCCTGGCCACATTGGAGATCGACGGCCAGGCCGCCGAGTTCCTCACCCTCGAATACGCCGAGAACGCCAAGCTCTACGTGCCCGTGGCCAACCTGCACCTGATCGCCCGTTACACCGGCAGCGACGATGCGCTGGCACCGCTGCACCGGCTGGGCTCGGAGACCTGGCAGAAAGCCAAGCGCAAGGCCGCCGAACAGGTTCGCGACGTGGCCGCCGAGCTGCTCGACATCTATGCCCGGCGGGCCGCGCGCAAAGGCTATGCGTTCGCCGATCCTGCGGCCGACTACGCCACCTTCAGCGCCGGCTTCCCGTTCGAGGAAACCCCCGACCAGCAAAGCGCCATCGAAGCGGTACGCGCCGACATGCTCGCCGGCAAGCCGATGGACCGCCTGGTCTGCGGCGACGTCGGTTTCGGCAAGACCGAAGTGGCCATGCGCGCGGCCTTTATTGCCGTGCACAGCGGTCGCCAGGTGGCCGTGCTGGTACCGACCACACTCCTCGCCCAGCAGCACTACAACAGTTTCCGTGACCGTTTCGCCGACTGGCCGGTGACGGTTGAAGTAATGAGCCGCTTCAAGTCGGCCAAGGACATCGCCACGGCTGCCGCCGACCTTGCCGAAGGCAAGATCGACATCCTCATCGGCACCCACAAACTGCTGCAGGACGACGTCCGCTTCAAAGACCTCGGCCTGGTGGTGATCGACGAAGAACACCGCTTTGGCGTGCGCCAGAAAGAGCAGCTCAAGGCCCTGCGCAGCGAAGTCGACATCCTTACCCTGACCGCCACGCCGATCCCGCGCACCCTGAACATGGCCGTGGCCGGCATGCGCGACCTGTCGATCATCGCCACCCCGCCGGCGCGCCGGCTGTCGGTGCGCACCTTCGTCATGGAGCAGAACAACAGCACGGTCAAAGAAGCGCTGTTGCGTGAATTGCTGCGTGGCGGCCAGGTGTACTACCTGCACAACGATGTGAAAACTATCGAGAAGTGCGCCGCCGACCTCGCCGAACTGGTGCCGGAAGCCCGGATCGGCATCGGCCACGGACAGATGCGCGAGCGTGAGCTCGAGCAGGTCATGAGCGACTTCTACCACAAGCGCTTCAACGTGTTGATCGCCTCGACCATCATCGAAACCGGGATCGACGTGCCCAGCGCCAACACCATCGTCATCGAGCGTGCCGACAAGTTCGGCCTGGCCCAGCTGCACCAGCTGCGCGGCCGGGTCGGGCGTAGCCACCACCAGGCCTACGCCTACCTGCTCACGCCGGCCCGGCAGAAGATCAGCAGCGACGCCGAGAAGCGCCTGGAAGCCATCGCCGCCACCCAGGATTTGGGCGCAGGCTTCGTCCTCGCCACCAACGACCTGGAAATCCGCGGTGCCGGCGAGCTGCTTGGCGATGGCCAGAGCGGGCAGATCCAGGCGGTCGGTTTCACCCTCTACATGGAAATGCTCGAACGCGCGGTCAAGGCCATCCGCAAGGGCAACCAGCCCAACCTCGAGCAGCCGCTTGGCGGTGGCCCGGAAATCAACCTGCGCCTGCCGGCGCTGATCCCCGAGGACTATCTGCCCGATGTGCATGCGCGCCTGATCCTGTACAAGCGCATCGCTTCGGCCGCCGATGAGGATGGCCTGAAGGACCTGCAGGTGGAGATGATCGACCGCTTCGGCCTGCTGCCAGAGCCGACCAAGAACCTGATCCGCCTGACCCTGCTCAAGCTGCAGGCCGAGAAGTTGGGCATCAAGAAAGTCGATGGCGGCCCCAACGGCGGCAAGATCGAGTTCGAGGCCGAGACCCCGGTCGATCCGCTGACCCTGATCAAGCTGATCCAGAGCCAGCCCAAACGCTACAAGTTCGAGGGTGCTACCCAGTTCCGTTTCCTGGTACCGATGGAACGCCCCGAAGAACGCTTCAATACCCTGGAGGCGCTGTTCGAGCGCCTGACCCCACAGACTGCCTGAAGGAAGTTCCATGCGTGCCATCCGTTGCCTGACCCTGTTGCTGACGCTGTGCGCGCCAGCCGCCTTCGCCGAGGGCCTGTATCAGGTAGAAATGATTCTGGTACGGCAGAACGACGTGCCGGCAGTCACCAGCCAGTTCGCCCCTGAAGACTGGAGCGCCGGAGCGCCGCGCCTGGCCAAGGACGCCGAACGCCCGCCGGTGCTGGGCGACGAAGCGACGCGCCTGGAGGCGACGCCGAGCTACACGGTATTGCTGCACAAGGCCTGGCAGCAGCAGGTGGGCGGCGAGTCCAGCCGGATCGCGGTCGGTGCTGGCGAAGAACAGTTCGGGCACTTCCCGATTGAAGGCAACCTGAGCATCGCCGACGGCCGCTTCATCGCCGTGCAGGCCAACTTCTGGGTCAACCAGCTCGATGGCAATGGCAGCGTGCTGCGCAGCGAACAGTTCAGTCAGACCAACAGCAACATGAAGCGTGGCCAGCTGACCTTCCTCGATGGCGGGCACCTGGCGCTGCTGCTCAGGGTCGCACCAGTGGGGGCGCGCAAGCTGCCGTCGATGGATCCGGAGATGATGGAGCAGTGAGGTGAGCGATAACGATGCGCGGCAACTGCTCAGAGACTACGCCGACTGGACCGAAGAGTTCGGCTCCGGCGCCCTGGGGCGAGGCTCCGACTATGCCGAACAAGGGCGGGTAACGATCCATTCGGTCCGCGGCAATACAGTCGAGTCGAGCTGCACGGGCTCTGCTCGCAATCCCTACCGCCAAAAAATCAGGCTGGTCCTGAACAACGACCACCTGAGGGTGATCGCCAGCTGCAGCTGCCCGGTCGAGATCAACTGCAAGCACAGCGCCGCAGCGCTGTTCGACCTGCTCGACGAGAGCAAGGAACACCAGGACCCCTCGCTGGCGCTTCCCCATGCATTGAGCAAGTGGCTCGAAGGGCTTGAGGCACCTGGCACCCCAGCGGAGCAACAGAAACCCGCACGCAAGGGGCCGGCGATCTATTACCAGATCAGCATCGTCAACGAGCACTGGCTGCTGACTGCCTACAAAGGCACCCAGCAGAGTGACGGCGACCTGAAGCTGGGCCGCATCACCTCGATGCAGGAAATGATCTACTACACCCCACGCTACGTGACCGAAGAAGACGCACGATTACTGCGCCTGATCAACACGCAAAGCACCGGCAGCGCCACCCCGGCGATGGTCCTGGAAGGCAAGAAAGGCGCGGAGGTGTTCGAGTACGCCCTGGGCACCGGTCGCCTGCTCCTCGACCAGCAGCCGCACGCGCTGAACAGCGGCCCGGAGCGCCAGGCCGAGTTTCGCTGGGTCCGGCTGAGCAACGGCAGCTACCGCGGCGCCTGGTATCACAACCAGGTCACGGCCTTGCTCGCGCTGCCGCTTGATCCGCTTTACTACATTGACCCGGAGAACGGTCAAACCGGCAAGTTGCGCCATGACCTTGATCCGTTCATCGCCAGCCAGCTCGCCCGCGCGCCGATTGTTCCCGAGCACCTGGTCGTACCCTTGAGCCACCGCCTGAACGCACTGAACCGCCAAGTCCCCACGCCCACTGCGGTGCGCAGCGAAACCCTGGACGCGTGCCAACCGATACCTCGGCTGACTCTGGGCAGCCTCGAGTTCAGCGCCTACATGCCCAAGACCGGGCGCATGCAGCGCCAGATGCAACACCGCGCCGCGCTAGCCTTCGACTACGACGGCATGTATGCGATCGGTACCGATGAGAAACCGCTGACCCGCCTGATCGACGACACCAGCCAGCGCATCCGCCGCCAGCCACAAGCCGAACAAGCTATCCGCAAGACCCTGCGCGAGTACGGTTTCAAACCGGCCACCCGCCAGAGCAAGGCCCTGCCCGACAGCGCCGGCGACATGTTCCAGTTGCCCGACGACGAGGCCTGGCTGCGCTTCGCCCGCGAAGGCTTGCCACGCCTGCGTGAAGCCGGCTGGCAGCTCGACGTGCACCGCGACTTCGCCTTCAACCTGCATGAAGTGGACGACTGGTACGCCACGATCGACGAAGCACCCGGGCATGAATGGTTCGACCTGGAACTGGGCATCGTCGTCGACGGCCAGCGCCACAGCCTGCTACCGATCGTCCTGCAACTGCTGCGCAGCAACCCCGAGATGCTGCGCCCCAGCGAGCTGGCCCGACGCAGCGATGACGAGCACTTGCTGCTCGACCTCAATCGCGGCCGCCCGGACAGCCCCGCCCTGCGCGTCGCCCTGCCCTACGGCCGGATCAAGGCAGTGATGGGTACGCTTGGCGAGCTCTACCTGCACGAGGACGCCGGCGGCCCTTCGCTGCGCCTGGAGCGGGCCGACGCGGCCCGCCTGAACGACATCGAACAGCTGCCGCTGCTGTGGGAAGGCGGCGACCACGTGCGCGGCCTCGGCCGGCGCCTGCGCGATGCCCGCGACCTGCAGGTCGAGCCGCCGACGGCGCTCAACGCCACCTTGCGCCCTTACCAGCAGCAAGGCCTGAACTGGCTGCAGGCGCTGCACGAAATGGGTACCGGCGGGATCCTTGGTGATGACATGGGCCTGGGCAAGACCCTGCAGGCCCTGGCCCACCTGCTCCTGGAAAAACAACTAGGCCGTCTTGAGCAGCCTGCCCTCGCCGTGATGCCAACCAGCCTGGTGCCCAACTGGCTGGACGAAGCCCAACGCTTCGCACCCGACCTGCGCGTGCTGGCCCTGCACGGTCCCGGGCGCAGCAAGCATTTTGCCGCGCTGAGCGATTACGACCTGGTCATTACCACCTATGCCCTGGTACCCCGCGACCTCGAGCACCTGCGCGCGCAGCACTGGCATGTGCTGGTGCTCGACGAGGCGCAGAACATCAAGAGCCACACCAGCAAGGCCGCGCTGGCCGTCTGCGCGCTACAGGCCAACCAGCGCCTGTGCCTGACCGGCACGCCGATGGAAAACAACCTCGGCGAACTGTGGTCGCTGTTCCACTTCCTGATGCCCGGCTGGCTGGGCGACATCAAGCGCTTCAATCAGGACTACCGCACGCCCATCGAGCGCCATGGCGACCACGAGCGCATGGCGCACCTGGCCAGCCGCATCCGCCCGTTTCTGCTGCGCCGCACCAAAGAGCAAGTGGCAACCGAGCTGCCGGCCAAGACAGAAGTGGTGCACTGGGTCGAGCTCAGCGACGCCCAGCGCGACACCTACGAGGCGGTGCGGGTGGCGATGGACAAGAAGGTCCGCGACGAACTCGCCCGCAATGGCGCGGCGCGCAGCCAGATCGTCATCCTCGATGCGTTGCTCAAGTTGCGCCAGGTGTGCTGCGACCTGCGCTTGGTCAAGAGCGTCGAGAGCAAGGGCAACCAGGCCGACAAGGGCAAGCTCGGCAGCCTGATGCAGATGCTTGAAGAGCTGCTCAGCGAAGGCCGGCGGGTGCTGTTGTTTTCCCAGTTCACCTCGATGCTGGCGCTGATCGAGCAAGAGCTGGAGAAGCGCGACATTCGCTACAGCCTGCTGACCGGTGACACCCGCGATCGTCGCGCGCCGGTGGCGCAGTTCCAGAATGGCGACAGCGAAGTGTTTCTGATCAGCCTCAAGGCTGGCGGTACCGGGCTGAACCTGACCGCCGCCGACACCGTGATCCACTACGATCCCTGGTGGAACCCGGCCAGCGAGAACCAGGCGACCGACCGCGCCTATCGCATCGGCCAGGACAAGCCGGTGTTCGTCTTCAAGCTGATTACCCGGGGTACGGTGGAAGAGAAGATCCAGTTGCTGCAACAGGAGAAGGCGGCGCTGGCAGCCGGGCTGCTCGACGGCGGCCAGGGTGGCCAGTGGCGCCTGGGCGATGAAGAGATCGAAGCGCTGTTTGCGCCGTTGCCCGGCAAGCGCAGCCGCTAAAACTGCTGGGGCTGCTGCGCAGCCCTTGCGCAGGGCCTGCGCTGTATTCAAGGCATGCGCGACACCTGTAGGAGCAACTGTCTTGCACTACACCTCAAGCTGGCGCGATCTCTGTGGGAGCGGCCTTGTGTCGCGAAATGAGGGCGAAGCCCTCACCGGCTGACTCACAGCCACACACAATCTCAATGCGAGTAATCGCCGGTTTTGCCTACCAGGCCTGCACGTTTTCTTGGGCGCAATGTGTTGGATGAACCCAAGGTAGTCGTGACCGGATTGCAGTAGGCGAACGGCTCGTATCTGGAGGTGATACCGGTGAGGGCTGCGCCCTCATTTCGCGACACAAGACCGCTCCCACAGTGATCGCGCTAACTTTTAGGTTCTGTGCCAGACAGAATCTCCCACAGAGGCCGCGCGCACCTCAAGACTGGCGCTGTATTTTGTGGGAGCCTTGTGTCGCGAAAGGGGCGCAAAGCGCCCCCGGCACGCTATCAATCGACCAGTTGGGCGTCCTTCAATGCCCGCAACGCCTCCAGCCAGCGCGGCTGCTGACGATAATCGGTACGCGCAAAACCACGCCCACGCATGCCAGCGATCCGCGGCGAAGGCTTCACCTTCAATCGCTGCGCCGCGGTCAACGCCAGTTCCGCCGCTGCCCGGTCATTACACACCAGGCCCATGTCACAGCCAGCACTCAACGCCGCCTCGATCCGATTCGCCGCGTCACCGACCACATGCGCGCCAGCCATGGACAGGTCATCACTGAAGATCACCCCGTCAAAGCCCAGTTCACCGCGCAAGATGTCCTGCAACCAGCGCCGCGAGAAGCCGGCCGGCTGATTGTCGATCTGCGGATAGATCACATGCGCCGGCATCACCGCCGCCAACTGGCCGCTCAGGCGGGTAAACGGCACCAGGTCAGCCTGGCGCAACTGCTCCAGGTTACGCTCGTCGGTCGGGATCGCCACATGCGAATCCGCCTCGGCCCAGCCATGCCCCGGGAAGTGTTTGCCACACGCGGCCATGCCCGCCGCGTTCATGCCACGGATAAACGCCCCGGCCAGTTGCGTAGCCCGCTCGGGGTGACCTTCGAAGGCACGACTGCCAACCACCGCGCTACGCTGATGGTCAAGATCCAGCACCGGCGCAAAGCTCAGGTCCAGACCCACCGCCAGCACCTCGGTCGCCATCAGCCAACCGCATTGTTCAGCCAGGTACTCGGCATTGTCGTTATCGGCAATCGCGCGCATGGCAGGGAGGCGCACAAAACCCTGGCGCAGACGCTGAACCCGACCGCCCTCCTGATCCACAGCCAGGATCAGCTCAGGGCGGATCGCGCGAATCGACGCGCACAGCTCGCGCACCTGACGCGGGCTGTCGATGTTACGGGCGAAGATGATCAGGCCAGCCACTTCGGGCTGGCGCAGAAGCTGCCGATCCTCGGCGGTCAGCCAGTGACCGGCGATGTCGACCATCAGGGAGCCTTGCAGGCTGGCAGTCATGGAAAGTCCTTCATGCGATGTCTTTCATTGAATAATCTGGGCCGCCTCGTCGATGCGCACCGAACCATGGGGCTGCACGTGCGCGAGCGGCACCTGGCGCACACACGACCGCCCACGGAAGAACCCGTAGAGGCATTGAACAGCAAGGGAGGTGTGCAGGAAATCGAGGCCGGGCATGGCCGCTAGCTTAGCCCAAGCGAGCGACCCAGCCCAGCACCGCAGGCTCAGGCCTTGGCGGGAGCGCCGGTGGATTTGCTGCGCGGGCGCAACTGCGCCGTGGCCATGGCCGGGTCGCTGACGCCAGTGTCGGCGCGCATGCCGGCCGCCAGGAACGGCACCATCAGGCGCATGACCTGCTCAATTGAAGTATTGATGCCGAAATCGGTCTCGGCGATGGCCCGCAGCGCCTTGATCCCGGACATGCTGAACGCGGCAGCACCGAGCATGAAGTGCACGCGCCAGAACAGTTCGATCGGCGGAATACGTGGCGCGGCTTCGTTGACCAGCAGCATGTAGCGGCGGAAAACCTTGCCGTACATGTCTTCGAGGTAGCGGCGCAGGTGCCCTTGGCTCTGACTGAAGGCCAGGCCCAGCAGGCGCATGAAGATCGACAGGTCGTTGTTGCTGCGTGGCTGCACCACCAGGGCCTGCTCGACGAGCATTTCCAGCAGCTCTTCAAGGCTTGGCTTATTCTCGGGACGCGCCTGGCGACGCTCCAGTTCGCGCTCGAGGCTGGCGCAGAACGGGCCGAGGAAACGCGAGAAGACGGCCTGGATCAGGGCCTTCTTGGAGCCGAAGTGGTAGTTCACCGCCGCCAGGTTGACCCCAGCCTTGCTGGTGATAAGCCGCAACGAGGTTTCCGCGAACCCCCTCTCCGCGAACAGCTGCTCGGCAGCATCGAGAATGCGCTCAACGGTTTCCGATTGGGCCATGACTACTCACTACTCCGGGAAGGGCCTGACAAACAGTTGTTTGAAACATACGTTTCAGGCTGTCATCTGTCAAGGCTCGGTGACCCGGCGGTCGCCATTTAAAAGCCCTCGGCCAGAAGCTGCAAGCGCCACGATGCGCGGGCTCCATCATAACCCCGGAAAACCCCGCAGGCCGAGCTCGAAAGCTGCCGTGCGCGTATTCCGGCTTTTCTTCACGCTTTCAGCTTGCAGGCAACTTTCTACTGTATATAATCCCAGTCACTGTATAAAAAGACAGAGCGCTCGCCATGCTGAAACTGACGCCACGCCAAGCCGAGATTCTGGCTTTCATCAAACGCTGCCTCGACGACAACGGCTTTCCGCCAACGCGTGCGGAGATCGCTCAGGAGCTGGGGTTCAAATCTCCCAATGCCGCTGAAGAGCACCTCAAGGCCCTTGCCCGCAAGGGTGCCATCGAGATGACGCCAGGCGCTTCTCGCGGTATCCGCATCCCCGGCCACGAGACCAAGACCGAAGAAAGCGGCCTGCCGATCATCGGCCGGGTTGCTGCCGGTGCGCCGATCCTTGCCGAGCAGCACATCGAGCAATCCTGCAACATCAACCCTGGCTTCTTCCATCCGCCCGCCGACTACCTGTTGCGCGTGCACGGCATGAGCATGAAGGACGTCGGCATCTTTGACGGCGACCTGCTGGCGGTTCACACCTGCCGCGAAGCACGCAACGGTCAGATCGTAGTCGCCCGCATCGGTGATGAAGTCACCGTCAAGCGCTTCAAGCGCGAAGGCAGCAAGGTCTGGCTGCTCGCCGAGAACCCAGAATTCGCCCCTATCGAAGTCGACCTGAAACAACAGGATCTGGTTATCGAGGGCTTGAGCGTCGGCGTCATTCGCCGCTGATCCAGGAGGCGTCATGCAGCAGTTCATCCACGCACCGCAATCCGCCCAGTTGCCCCTGTTCGAAGCCTTTCTGGCCGAACCGGTGCTGCCAGGCCTGAAAGCCAGCGCCCTAGCGCGCAAGAACAGCCAGCCCGAGCGGTTCAGCGAACTGGCCTTGCGCGGTGCGCCAGGTCACTGCCAGAGCCTGCTGGCGCCTGTACTGCGCGAACTCAGCGAAAAAGTGGATGCGCGCTGGCTGACGCTGATCGCCCCACCCTCCAGCCTGACCCAGGCCTGGCTGCGCGATGCAGGGCTCAATCGCGAGCGCATCCTGCTGTTGCAGCCTGGAGGCAATCAGAGCGCCCTGCAACTGGCCTGCGAGGCCTTGCGCCTCGGCCACAGCCACACCGTGGTCAGCTGGCTGGGCAACCTCAACGTCAACACACGTCAGCAGCTGATCCGCGCGGCTGACGCCGGAAACGCACAAAGCCTGAACATCCGCCTCGGCTGATGTTCAGGCTTTGCCTGGAGTTCATCGCTATCGTGTAGGGGCGCGGTGCACTCAGTGCAGAACGCGCGGCCCTTCATCACGCTCAAAGTCCCCCTCGACCAGCTTGCCGGCCATCTGCACGCCAACGCTCAACATGGCCTTGGCCACTTCCACGTGCTGACCCTGCAGGAATGCCTTGGCGTCCTCGGAGAAATCCAGCGTTACCAAAGAGCCTTCGTCTTCGGCGCGACGCAGCTCGATCCGGCCATCAGGCAACTCTACAATTTCAAGAAAGGACGTCGACATAAAAGGCTGTTCTCCACGAAAGGCCAGCATTGTACCAGCCATGGGCCGTATCAGCACTCACTCAACGCGTCACGGAAGCGACGCACCAGGTCCTTGAGATCTTTTCTCCAGCGCTCCAACTCATCGCGCGACAGCGCAGGCTGCTCGGCCTGGTCAAGGTTGATGGCCTGGATAAGCGGCTGGGTAACGTCGGTTTTAGGGGCTTTCTTGGCGACAGGTGGTCGGAACAAATCGGCATAAGCGGCAAGCAATTGCGCCAGCCACGTTTCCGATTGTCGGGCCAGTTCAAGCATCTCGGCCATCTCCGGAATCGCTACGCTGATTAGCACTTCATCGTTGAGCAGCAGCTCCGCCCGCGCAGCGTTTGCCTGGGGCAGACGATAGAAACCGGCGATCTCGTGACACAAACCCAGCAACGCGCCATACAGGTGAAAGAGCGCCGACTCACGCTCAGCCTGGATCAGGCCTTGGGCATTCATTGCCCGGCTTTGTTCGGCCTTGGCCATGGACTCCAGCGCGAGGCCGGCGAAGAACAGTTTCTGGTTGGTGCGGGTGTAGAGTTCCTGGGCCATTTCGAGTGCCCTCCCGAGGCTGCGATGCGATAAGCCAGTTTCAGGTATCACTGCCCTTTATCGCAAGCCTAAAAGCATCGCGGGGCAAGCCTGCCTCCACCCACTCTTGATGATCGCGTGGAAGCGGGCTTGCCCCGCGATTGGCGACGGTGGTGATCAGCGCTTGTCTTCGACCTTCCACGCATTACCGTCGTAGAACGCCTTCCAGCCAGTCGGCTTGCCGTCGACCTCGGACTGCACGTACTGCTCCTTGGTCTTGCGGCTGTAACGAATCACCGCCGGACGACCTTCTGGGTCTTTGGCTGGCGCATCGCACAGGAAGTGATACTTCGGATCGATCTCGTGCTTGTGCGGGAGGATCTCCAACACCAGCGGAGCGCGAGTCTCACGGTTTTTCGGGAACTGGCTGGCCGCCAGGAACAACCCCGAAGCGCCGTCACGCAACACATAGGTGTCGTCGACCTTTTCGCACTTGAGCTCCGGCATGTTCACCTTGTCCATCTTCGGCGGCGCTGCCTCACCGCTCTTGAGCAGCTTGCGGGTGTTCTTGCACTCAGGATTGGTGCAACCGAAGAACTTGCCGAAACGGCCGGTCTTCAACTGCATCTCGCTGCCGCACTTGTCGCACTCCAGGCTCGGGCCTTCGTAACCCTTGATCCGGTAGCTACCTTGCTCGATCTCGTAGCCCACGCAATCCGGGTTGTTACCGCAGATGTGCAGCTTGTGCTTCTCGTCCAGCAGGTAAGCGTCCATCGCCGTGGCGCAGACCGGGCAGCGATGCTTGCCGAGCAGCACGCGCGATTCCGACTCGCCCTCGTCGTCCGCGGCAATCTCGTCGCCCGGCACCAGGTTGACCGTTGCCTTGCAACGCTCTTTTGGCGGCAGGGAGTAACCCGAACAGCCGAGGAACACGCCGGTAGAGGCGGTCCGAATCATCATCGGCCGACCGCATTCCTTGCACGGAATATTGGTCATGGTCGGCTGGTTGGCACGCATGCCGTTTTCCGAAGACTCGGCGGTCAGCAACTTCTTGCTGAAATCACCGTAGAACTCGTCGAGAACGTTCTTCCAGTCACGCTCGCCCTGAGCCACGTCATCGAGATTCTCTTCCATGCCGGCGGTGAAGCCGTAGTCCATCAGGTTGGAGAAGCTCTCGGAGAGACGCTCGGTGACGATGTCACCCATCTTCTCGGAGTAGAAGCGGCGGTTGTGCAGGGTCACGTAGCCGCGGTCCTGGATGGTGGAAATGATCGCTGCGTAGGTCGACGGGCGACCGATACCGCGTTTTTCCATTTCCTTGACCAGACTGGCTTCAGTGAAGCGCGCTGGCGGCTTGGTGAAGTGCTGGCTCGGGTCAAGCTTGATCAGCTTGAGCACCTCGCCCTGCGCCATGTCTGGCAGCACGTCGTCTTCGCCGGGCTTGCTTTGCTGGGGCAGTACACGGGTGTAACCGTCGAACTTGAGGATACGGCCCTTGGCACGCAACTCGAAGTCGCCAGCATTGACCGTGACGCTGGTCGAGAGGTATTGCGCAGGTGGCATCTGGCAGGCGAGGAACTGGCGCCAGATCAGCTCGTACAGGCGCTCGGCGTCACGCTCCATGCCCGTCAGCTTGGTAGGGTGAGTGGCGACATCAGAGGGACGAATGGCTTCGTGGGCCTCTTGTGCGCCAGCCTTGCTACCGTAAACGATCGGCGCCTCTGGGAGGTACTGCTTGCCGAATTCACGCTCGATGTAGCTGCGCGCCATCTCCACGGCATCGACCGAAAGGTTGGTCGAGTCGGTACGCATGTAGGTGATGTAGCCGGCTTCGTACAGACGCTGGGCCATCATCATGGTCTTCTTCACGCCGTAGCCGAGGCGATTGCTCGCCGCCTGCTGCAGGGTCGAAGTGATGAACGGCGCAGACGGCTTGCTGCTGGTGGGCCGGTCTTCGCGCTTGGCCACGCTGTAGCTGGAGGCCTTGAGCTTGTCCAGCGCTGCCATGGCCTGGGCTTCGTTCAGCGGCTTGAAGGCTTCACCCTTCTCGCGCGCCACGTCGAAGCGGACCTTGGCGTCCTTGGCAGTGCCCAGGTCAGCGTGCACTTCCCAGTATTCTTCGGGGTTGAACGCACGAATCTCGCGCTCACGCTCGACTACCAGCTTCACCGCAACCGACTGCACACGGCCGGCGGACAGGCCGCGGGCGATCTTCGACCACAGCAGTGGCGAGACCATATAGCCCACTACCCGATCAAGGAAGCGTCGCGCCTGCTGGGCGTTGACCCGATCGATGTCCAGCTCGCCAGGCTGCGAGAACGCCTCCTGGATGGCCTTTTTGGTAATTTCGTTGAACACCACGCGCTTGTAGCGGGTGTCGTCGCCACCGATGGCTTCGCGCAGGTGCCAGGCGATCGCCTCCCCCTCGCGGTCCAAGTCGGTCGCGAGATAGATGGTGTCGGCGTCTTTGGCCAGGCGACGCAGTTCTTCGATGACCTTTTCCTTGCCAGGCAAGATCTCGTACTTGGCCTTCCAGCCGGCATCCGGATCGACGCCCATGCGCGCCACCAACTGGCGACGGGCCTTTTCTTTCGGCGTCAGAACCGGCGCATCAGCCGCCGCAGCCTTGCCACGCTTGGCCGCCGGCTCCTTACTGGCGCTGGCCGAACCGCTGGTGGGGAGGTCACGGATGTGGCCGATACTCGACTTCACCACGTACTGGCTGCCCAAGTACTTGTTGATGGTCTTGGCCTTGGCCGGGGATTCCACAATGACCAGCGATTTGCCCATGGATCGGAGTATTCCTGAATCTGAAAATTAAAAACGCGTCAGGTGCCGCACGCGGCACCGCTATATATAGTGGCAACAGGGTGAGGTCAAGCGCGGTCGTCTAACCGGTGCTTGCGCCAGGCTGCCCGAACTGCCCTGCTTCGGCCTTGACCAAAGCAAAGCGTGGCACCTGCTCGCCGTCAACCTCGACCGACTCGAGAAACATCGAAAGCGGTCGTACCCACAGCCCGTATTCACCATACAGGCATTGGTAGAAGACCAGCCACTCTTCGGTCTCGGAGTGCTGCGCAGCGCCGAACACACGATACTCAGGCCCTTTGTAATGCCGGTATACGCCTGGCTGTATGTGCATGTCGCTCACCCTCTTGAACAAATCCTGTAAAAAACAAAAACCGGGGCACATGGCCCCGGCTGCTGTCTTGCGCCGCGATCAGACGCGTTCGAAGACAGTGGTAATGCCTTGGCCCAGGCCGACACACATGGTGGCGACGCCCAGGGTACCGCCATTCTGCTTCATGACGTTGAGCAAGGTGCCGGAAATACGTGCACCGGAGCAACCAAACGGATGACCCAAAGCAATGGCGCCGCCGTGCAGGTTAACCTTCTCATTCATCTTGTCGAGCACTTTCAGATCTTTCAGCACTGGCAGGGCCTGTGCAGCGAAGGCTTCGTTGAGCTCGATGAAGTCGATATCGGCCATGCTCAGGCCGGCGCGCTTGAGGGCTTTCTGGGTCGACGGCACCGGGCCGTAGCCCATGATTGCTGGGTCGACGCCGGCAACCGCCATGGAGCGCAGTACGGCCAGGGGCTGGATCCCCAGGTCCATGGCGCGCTGGCCGGACATGACGATCATGCACGAGGCACCGTCGGTAATCTGCGACGACGTGCCTGCGGTTACCGTACCACCTTTGGGGTTGAAGGCGGGCTTGAGCGCCGCCAGGCTTTCCAGGGTAGTATCAGGACGGATGGTTTCATCGTAGTCAAAGACCTTGAGGAAACCGTTTTCGTCATAACCCTGCATCGGGATGATTTCGTCCTTGAACTTACCCTCGAGCGTCGCCTTGTGGGCGAGCTGGTGCGAACGGACGCCAAACGCATCCTGCTGCTCACGGCTGATGCCATGCATCTTGCCGAGCATTTCCGCGGTCAGGCCCATCATACCCGAAGCTTTTGCCGCATACAGCGACATGTGCGGGTTAGGGTCGACACCGTGCATCATGCTGACGTGGCCCATGTGCTCGACACCGCCGATGACGAACACATCACCGTTGCCGGTCATGATCGCCTGGGCGGCAGTGTGCAGCGCGCTCATCGACGAGCCACACAGGCGGCTGACGGTCTGCGCGGCCGAGGTGTGCGGGATCGGCGTCATCAGCGAGGCCATGCGGGCGATGTTCCAGCCCTGCTCCAGGGTCTGGTTGACGCAGCCCCAGATGACATCTTCGACTTCTTTCGGGTCGACCTTGTCGTTGCGTTCCAGCAGTTTGCTGATCAGGTGCGCGGACATGTCTTCGGCGCGGGTGTTGCGGTGCATGCCACCCTTGGAACGACCCATCGGGGTACGACCGAAGTCGACAATCACCACGTCTCTTGGATTCAGGCTCATATCAAATCTCTCGCTCTAGCTCGTTGGGCGCTCAGTTGAAGAAGCGCTGGCCGGTCTTGGCCATTTCGCGCAGCTTCGCAGTGGGGTGGTACAGCGGCCCCAGGTCGGCGTACTGGTCAGCCAGGGCGACGAACTCAGCGACCCCGATCGAGTCGATGTAGCGCAGCGCGCCCCCACGGAAGGGAGGGAAGCCGATCCCGTAGACCAGACCCATGTCGGCCTCGGCAGCGGTCTCGACGATGCCGTCTTCCAGGCAACGGACGGTCTCCAGGCACAATGGGATCATCATCCAGTTGATGATCTCTTCATCGCTGACCTCGCGCTGTTCGAAGACGATTGGCTTGAGCACCTCGAGCACCGTTGCGTCGGCAACCTTCTTCGGCTTGCCGCGCTTGTCGGTTTCGTAGGCGTAGAAGCCCTTACCGTTCTTCTGGCCGAGGCGGTTGGCCTCGTACAGGGCATCGACCGCAGAGCGGCGATCGTCCTTCATGCGGTCCGGGAAGCCTTCAGCCATCACATCGCGACCATGGTGGCCGGTGTCGATGCCGACCACGTCCATCAGGTAGGCCGGGCCCATCGGCCAGCCGAACTTTTCCATGACCTTGTCGATACGCACGAAGTCGACACCCGCGCTGACCAGCTTGGCAAAACCGCCGAAGTACGGGAACAGCACACGGTTGACCAAAAAGCCCGGGCAATCGTTGACCACGATCGGGTTCTTGCCCATTTTCTTGGCGTAGGCAACGGTGGTCGCCACCGCCACTTCGCTGGACTTCTCACCGCGGATCACTTCCACCAGCGGCATCATGTGCACCGGGTTGAAGAAGTGCATGCCGACGAAGTTTTCCGGACGCTTGAGCGCCTTGGCCAACAGGTTGATGGAGATGGTCGAGGTGTTGGAGGCGAGGATCGCGTCTTCCTTGACCTGGCCTTCGACTTCAGCCAGCACGGCTTGCTTGACCTTGGGGTTCTCGACCACGGCTTCGACGACGATGTCGACGTTGGCGAAATCGCCGTAGGACAAGGTCGGGCGGATCGCATTGAGCGCTTCGGCCATCTTCGCCGGGGTCAAACGACCTTTCTCGACACGGTTGCCAAGCAGCTTGGAAGCTTCGTTGAGACCCAGCTGAATGGCATCCTCGCGGATGTCCTTCATCAGGATCGGCGTACCTTTGACCGCCGACTGGTAGGCGATGCCGCCACCCATGATGCCGGCGCCAAGCACGGCGGCCTGCTTCACGTCGTGCGCGATCTGGTCATGTGCCTTGGCCTTGCGCTTGAGCTCCTGATCGTTGAGGAACAACCCGATCAGGCTTTCCGCGACAGACGTCTTGGCCAGCTTGGCAAAACCCGCGGCCTCGACTTCGAGGGCCTTGTCACGGCCGAAGTTGGCGGCTTTCTGGATGGTCTTGATGGCTTCGACCGGCGCCGGGTAGTTCGGCCCAGCCTGGCCCGCAACGAAACCCTTGGCGGTTTCGAAGGCCATCATCTGCTCGATGGCGTTGAGCTTGAGCTTTTCCAGCTTCGGCTGGCGCTTGGCCTTGTAGTCGAGCTCGCCACTGATGGCGCGCTTGATCAGGTCGAGCGCGGCCGCCTGGAGCAGTTCGGGCGCGACCACGGCGTCGACGGCGCCGACCTTGAGGGCGTCCTCGGCACGGTTTTCCTTGCCGGCGGCGATCCACTCGATGGCGTTGTCCGAGCCGATCAGGCGTGGCAGACGCACGGTACCGCCAAAGCCTGGGTAGATGCCCAGCTTGACTTCCGGCAGGCCAATCTTGGCCGTGTTGGACATGACCCGGTAATCGGCGGCCAGGCACATTTCCAACCCGCCACCCAGGGCAATGCCGTTGATCGCGGCGACGGTTGGCACGCCGAGGTCTTCGAAGTCATTGAAGATGCGATTGGCTTCGAGGTTGCCGGCGACCAGCTCGGCCTCGGGCAGCTTGAAGTTGTCGACGAATTCGGTGATGTCGGCGCCGACGATGAACACGTCCTTGCCACTGCTGACGATCACGCCCTTGACCGAAGCATCGCCCTTGATGGCGGCCACGGCCTGACGCAGGTCGTCCAGGGTCAGGCGGTTGAACTTGTTGACGGACTCACCCTTGAGGTCGAACTTCAGTTCGACGATGCCGCTTTCAAGAGCCTTAACCGTGATGGCTTTACCTTCGTAAATCATCAACTGATCTCCACGATATGGAAGCTGAACTGTACACGCCGGACGCTGGCGCAAACGCTGTCTGCACAGCGCCTTCTCCAGGCACACCCGTCAGCGCGAGAGTCGGGTTTCGCATGAACGGTCTGACATACAAACGCTCAATTCATACGCCCGTTTGATTTGGGTACGCACACATTCTCCGAAAAGATCGCCATTGTCAAATGCTCGCTAGCAGGCTGAAAACGCGACTTTCCGGTCATTTTGTAACGTTGGGGTACCGACCTTGATGACAGTGATCGCTGAACATTCATGCCAGCGATAGACCGCGCCAAGGTGGAAAAATCTGCAATCGCCGTGATGCAAACTCAACCAGGGCGGCTATATTGAGAGGCGAGTTGAATGTATCCCGGCCTGCCTGGCCTTTCTGCGGCAGCAGAACGCATCGCGGGGCAAGTCCACTCCCACGCATAGTGGGAGCGGACTTGCCCCGCGATGTCGTTATAGGGGGTGGTTAAGCCAGGGCTTCCAGGGTTTGGGCAATATCCTGCAACACAGATTCATCGCCGCGCTCACCCCAGTACAAGGCGATCATCTGGTTGCCGGCCTCGATCAGGTAGACATTGTCAGGCAGCCGGGCAAATGCCTCGATCAGGCGCGGCTCTTCGCAGGGCTCGCGCCACTTGTTCAGCCAAACGCCCGGACTCACCTGCCAATACGCCCAGCAGTCGTCACGCCCCTTGCGCCGGGCGCGATGGTACTGCGGGCAAGGGCTTGGTGGCTCCTTCTCCAACCAGTGCGGCCACTGCTGCGGAGCAAGCTGCATGGCCAGGCCAAGGCGCCGACCAGCCAGGCGCAGGCTCATCTGTTCGCTCTGTTTACGCGATGGACGCAGCCAGGCCAGCGGACTGAGAATCAGCGCAAGGATTGACACCACTAGCCATACCGTCATATCTGTAGATCCCATAAAGCGTTGCAAATGAGCTGGTTAGCCAGGTTGTACGGTAATCGGCGCGAAAGCGACCATACTTCTACTTATTGCGATTGTCAGGAGTACCACCCATGTCCTACGAACATCTTCTGGTTGCCGTCGACCTGACCGAAGAATGCGACCCGGTGATCAAGCGCGCCAAGGCGATCGCTCTGGCCAGCGGCGCAAAGGTTTCCCTCGTGCATATCGTCGAACCGATGGCGATGGCCTTTGGTGGTGACGTGCCGATGGACCTGTCGCAGCTGCAACAGCAGCAGTTCGACCAGGCCAAGGAGCGCATGGAGCGCCTGTACAACAAGTATCCGGACATCAACCGCGGCGACTCGCACCTGGTCTACGGCCAGCCGCGCCAGGAGATTCATCAACTGGCCAAAGACCAGCGCTGCGACCTGATCGTGGTAGGCAGCCACGGCCGCCATGGCCTGGCGCTGCTGTTGGGCTCCACCGCCAACGATGTGCTGCACGGTGCTCCGTGCGACGTGCTGGCGGTGCGTTTGCTGAAAAAAGAGAAGGAGTGATGACCTGAGCCCGCTCCCCTGCAGGAGCGGCGCTGCGCCGCTGCGACTTGACCCGCGAAACCGGCGAAGCCGGTGCCATGCACCATGGTGGCGGGACAGGCCTCTTCGCGGGGCAAGCCCGCTCCTACAGGTTACGTAGCGCGCTTGCGGGCTCAGTTCTCTGAGCGATCTCCTACAGGGTTAGCGGGGGCTCAGCCCTCCAGCTCAGCCCAACGCTCCACCAGCACATCCAGATCAGCCTGCAGCGCCTCGAGCTTGGCCAGCACCGCCGAAGTCTCGCCAATCGGCCGCTGATAGAAACTCGCCGAAGCGACCTCGTCCTGCAGCTTGGCCATGGCCTTCTCGATCACATCGATCTGACCTGGCAACGCTTCCAGCTCGCGCTGCAGCTTGTAGCTGAGCTTCTTCTTGTTGGCGTCGGCCGCCGGTGCAGCAGCCACCGGTGCCTGCTCTTGCGCGGTCTTTTCGACCACGGCGCTGTTCAGCTCAGACTTGCCACCCTTGCTCTCGGTGACGCCGAGCAGCTTCGGCGAGCCGCCCTGACGAATCCAGTCTTCATAGCCGCCGACATACTCACGTACCTTGCCCTCGCCTTCGAACACCAGCGTGCTAGTGACCACGTTGTCGAGGAAGGCCCGGTCGTGGCTGACCATCAGTACCGTGCCCTTGTAGTTGCACAGCACCTCTTCGAGCAACTCGAGGGTTTCCACGTCGAGGTCGTTGGTCGGTTCGTCGAGTACCAGCAGGTTGGCCGGCTTGCTGAACAGCTTGGCCAGCAGCAGACGCGCCCGCTCGCCGCCGGACAGCGCCTTGACCGGCGTGCGAGCACGCTGCGGGCTGAACAGGAAGTCGCCCAGATAGCTCAGAACGTGGCGGTTCTGACCGTCGATTTCGATGAAATCACGGCCCTCGGCCAGGTTCTCGATCACGGTCTTTTCCAGGTCGAGCTGGTGGCGCATCTGGTCGAAGTAGGCCACTTCAAGCTTGGTACCGCTCTCGACCTTGCCGGAGGTCGGCTGCAGATCACCGAGCATCAGCTTGAGCAAGGTGGTCTTGCCGGTACCGTTGGCGCCCAGCAGACCGATACGGTCCTGACGCTGCAGGACCATGGAGAAGTCCTTGACCAGCATCGGCCCAGTTGGATGGTGGAAACTGACGTTCTCCAGCACCATCACCTGCTTGCCGGATTTTTCCGCCGATTCGATGAGGATGTTGGCCTTGCCCTGACGCTCGCGGCGCTCGCCACGCTCCACACGCAGTGCCTTCAACGCACGCACACGGCCTTCGTTACGGGTGCGGCGGGCCTTGATGCCCTGGCGGATCCACACTTCTTCCTGAGCCAGGCGCTTGTCGAACAACGCGTTGGCAGTCTCTTCTGCGGCCAATGCGGCCTCTTTGTGCACGAGGAAGCTGGCGTAGTCGCCATTCCAGTCGATCAGGCCGCCGCGGTCCAGTTCCAGGATGCGGTTGGCCAGGTTCTGCAGGAACGACCGGTCGTGGGTGATGAACAGCACGGCGCCGTTGAAGCCGTTGAGCGCTTCTTCCAGCCAGGCGATCGCGCCGATGTCCAGGTGGTTGGTCGGCTCGTCGAGCAGCAGCAGATCTGGCTCGGAGACCAGCGCCTGGGCCAGCAGGACGCGACGGCGCCAGCCACCGGAAAGCTCGGCCAGGGTCTTGTCGGCCGGCAGTTGCAGGCGGCTCAGGGTGCTGTCGACCACTTGCTGCAGACGCCAGCCATCGCGGGCTTCAAGCTCGTGCTGGACGTGCATCAGCTTGTCCAGGTCTTCGTCGTTGTGGATGTTCTGGCTGAGGTGGTGGTACTGCGCGAGAAGCTCGCCGACACCATCAAGACCTGCCGCCACCACATCGAATACGGTGCGTTCGTCGGCCACCGGCAACTCCTGCGGCAATTCGCCGATCTTCAGCGCCGGGGCCCGCCAGATGGCACCATCGTCAGGCTTCTGCTCGCCCTTGATCAGGCGCAGCATGCTCGACTTGCCAGTGCCGTTGCGGCCGATGATGCACACCCGCTCACCTCGGGCGATCTGCCAGGAAACCTTGTCCAGCAGCGGCATGGCGCCGAACGCGAGGGACACATCGCTTAATTTGAGCAGGGTCATGTTCATCTCCAAAAACCGGGCGCGTATTCTACCTGACTTGACCCTTTCCGGCATCAAGTCAACGCCTGCCTCGACGCTTTGCGACATCCGGTCAAACTTAACAGCGGGATACAACCGCAGTGCTTTCACCCACAGCCGGCAAACGGCTAAGCTAACCCCTACAACAGTGCTGGCCTCGCCGTCACTTTCCCATGGTTTAACTGCCCGGACGTATCATGCGCAGCCGCCTGTTACAGATTACTTCCTGCCTGCTGCTCTCTGTCGCCACCGCAGGTGCGGCACAGGCCCTCGATCTCAGCCAGCAACGTCAGTACTACGACGAGGCCAAGCGTGCCCTGGCCAAGGGCGACAAGGGCCCCTACCTGCGCTACGCGCAGGCCCTCAGTGACTATCCGCTGACCCCTTACCTGGCGTACGACGAGCTCACGGCTCGCCTGAAAAACGCCAGCAACGAAGAAATCGAAGGTTTCCTTGCCAAGCACGGCGACCTGCCCCAGGCCAACTGGATGAAGCTGCGCTGGTTGCGCTGGCAAGCCGAACGCGGCGACTGGAGCACCTTCGTCAAGTATTACGACCCCAAGCTCAACTTTACCGAGCTGGACTGCCTCAACGGCCAGTACTTGCTGAGCCACGGCAAGCGCGCCGAAGGCTTTGCCAGCGCCGAGAAGCTGTGGAACGTCGGCAAGTCGCAGCCCGCAGCCTGCGATGCGCTGTTCGCCATGTGGG
The DNA here is from genome assembly GCF_017875955.1 of Pseudomonas sp. BP8. Lineage (GTDB taxonomy): Bacteria > Pseudomonadota > Gammaproteobacteria > Pseudomonadales > Pseudomonadaceae > Aquipseudomonas. The sequence goes on from NZ_JAGINK010000001.1 coordinate 4,718,190, forward strand.
CCGCTGAAGGCCAGCTGACCGAAGCCAAGCGCTGGGAGCGGGCCAAGCTGGCCGCTCAGGCGCGTAACTACGCCCTGGCCAACAGCCTGGTGCAGAGCCTGACCAGCCTCGGCCCGCAGGGCAAACTGCTGATCGACGTGGCGCAAAAGCCTGAACAGCTCAACCAGCCGTCGCGCTTCACCCCGGTCAACGAAGCGATGTCCGATGTGGTCAGCCTTGGCCTGCGTCGCCTGGCCCGGCAGAACCCTGAGCAGGCGATGACACTGCTCGACGACTATGCCCAGCGCATGCACTTCTCGCGCGACGAAAAAGTTGCCATCGCCCGCGAAATCGGCCTGACCCTGGCACGCCGTTATGACCCGCGCGCGCTCGACCTGATGACCCGTTACGACCCCGAGCTGCGCGACAATACCGTCACTGAATGGCGCTTGCGCCTGCTGCTGCGCCTGGGCCGCTGGGACGACGCTTACGCGCTGACCAAACGCTTGCCTGAGGAACTCGCCAGCAGCAGCCGCTGGCGCTACTGGCAAGCGCGCAGCCTCGAGCTGGCGCAGCCGAACAACCCGCAGATCCCGCTGCTGTACAAGGGCGTGGCGCGCGAGCGTGACTTCTATGGCTTCCTGGCCGCCGACCGGGCGCAGACACCGTACCAGCTGAACAACAAGCCGCTGTTGCTCAGCCCGCAGTTGCTGAACAAGGTCCGCAACACGCCAGGGGTGCGCCGTGCCCTGGAGTTCCATGCACGCGGGCAGATCGTCGAGGGGCGGCGTGAGTGGTACCACGTCAGCCGCCACTTCAACCGTGACGAGATGGTCGCCCAGGCGCGCCTGGCCTATGACCTGCGCTGGTACTTCCCGGCGATTCGTACCATCAGCCAGGCGAAGTACTGGGATGACCTGGACATCCGCTTCCCCATGGCCCACCGCGATACCCTGGTGCGTGAGGCCAAGGTGCGCGGGCTGCATTCGAGCTGGGTGTTTGCCATTACCCGCCAAGAAAGTGCTTTTATGGAAGATGCACGCTCGCCGGTCGGCGCCAGCGGCCTGATGCAGTTGATGCCGGCGACGGCCAAGGAGACTGCGCGCAAATTCAGCATTCCATTGGCCTCACCGGCGCAGGTGCTCAATCCGGACAAGAACATCCAGCTGGGTGCGGCGTACCTGAGCCAGGTACATGGGCAGTTCAACGGCAATCGGGTGTTGGCTTCGGCAGCGTATAACGCCGGGCCTGGGCGCGTGCGGCAGTGGCTCAAGGGCGCCAAGCACCTGAGTTTCGATGTGTGGGTTGAGTCGATTCCGTTTGATGAGACGCGCCAGTACGTGCAGAACGTGCTGTCGTATTCGGTGATCTACGGGCAGAAGCTGAACTCGCCGCAGCCTTTGGTGGATTGGCATGAGCGGTATTTTGACGACATGTGAGCCGTTGGGTTGGCTTTAGGGATTGTGGGCTTATCCATTTGATGTGATGACGCTTATGGCCCCTTCCGCCCTTACGGCGGGTCACTTTTTGTCTTGGAAAAAAGTACCCAAAAACCGCCTGCTCCTGCATCCGGCCCTCCGCTGCGCTCCGGGCCCCCTCGCTCCGGTCTTGCTCCGGGAGGACCGCGCTGTACGGCCCCTCCTGGGCCTCAGCGCTTTCCGGCCATCCATGGCCTCCACCTCCCTGCGCAAGACCTCCACTCGGCCTCCTGACGTCGCGAAGTTACGGGTGGCGCCTGGGCTGGCGTTGTCTTCGATAGTGGCAGGTGTGGTGGATATTCGGGCCTCTTCGCGGGGCAAGCCCGCTCCTACAGGGTCGGCGCAGATTTTGAATTCGGCGCTGTACCTGTAGGAGCGGACTTGTCCCGCGAAGAGGCCGGTACAGCCAATGCAAATCGCAGGGCGCAGCCCTGCCAGCCACCCCACAAATCCGCTGGTAAGTAAACAAAGCGAGAGCGCAGCGATTCGCCAGCCGTTGCCCTGGCTGTTGATCTTGATCTTGCTTTTGATCTACCAGCGACTTCAGGAGGCCGAGCGCAGGTCTTGCGTAGGGAGGTGGAGGCCATGGATGGCCGGAAAGCGCTGAGGCCCAGGATGGGCCGTACAGCGCGGTCCTCCCGGAGCAAGACCGGAGCGAGGGAACCCGTAGCGCAGCGAAGGGCCGTATGATGGAGCAAGCGGTTTTTGGTTACTTTTTTCCAAGAAAAAAAGTGACCCGCCGTAAGGGCGGAAGGGGCCAGAAAACCCACCACATCAAATGGATAAGCCCCCAACCCACAAGCCCCAACGTCCCCGACAATCCACGAAGAACCTTTTTATGAACCGGGCGGCCCTACCAACGCTATTCCAGCACCTCAACCCCCATCCCCAGCGCAACCTCCCCACTGCCATCCACCGCCAGGTTCTGCCCAAACAGCACATCCCCCTCACGCTCGCGGAAGGTCTTCAAGGTAGCCAAAGGCTCCCGATCAGCACTGCGCTCACCGGTCTGCGGGTCAAGTGTCGTCAGGATGCAGCGTACACTTGGCTTGAGCAGCCGAAACGTCAGGTCGCCAATGCGAATCCGCTTCCAGCCATCCTCGGCAAACGGCTCAGCGCCCTGCACCACCAGGTTGGGCCGAAACCGCAGCATCTGCATGTCCCGCCCGATCCGCCGATTGAGCTCGTCCAGCGAACCCTGACCAATCAGCAATAACGGAAAACCGTCCGGAAACGCCGCCCGATCACTGTTCACGCCGTAGCCACTGGGCAGGTAACGCGCCCGTTGCTCAGGGCAATACACCAGCCGTACAGGCTTGCCAAGCAACTCGCTGAGCCATGCCGCGGCCTCATCACCGGCATCCGGCACGCGCAGGGTGTCGCGCCAGATGGTAACGCCGCGCAGATCGTCGTCGGCACCCGGCACCGCCACTTCCAGCGGTGCCTGCCCTGGGGTCTCCAGCAGCAACTGCCCGGTTTCACCAAGGCTGGCCCGAAGCTGGGTAAGGCGCGGCCAGGCGCGCTGGGTGAGAAAGCGCCCATTCGACGCCTCTACCACCAGCCAGCGTCGATCCCCACGCAAGCCCAGCGAGTCGACTGTACAAACCTCCAGGCTCTGCGCCTGGCACGACTTCACCGGATACCGATACAACGCACTTAAAAACATCCCTGCCCGCCTGCTGCCAGTCGAAAACCCCTAGCTTATACCCGGCAGGCCATGTGCAGTCATCACACCGGTGCGTGGTCGAGCAGCAAACGTTGACGCACGACATCCACCAGGCGGTCGGGCTGGAACTTGGAAAGGAAATTGTCGCAACCGACCTTCTTCACCATCGATTCGTTGAAACTGCCCGACAACGACGTGTGCAGCACCACGTAAAGCCCGCGCAGGCGCGCATCAGCGCGAATCTCGGTGGTCAGCCGATAACCGTCCATCTCGGGCATTTCCGCATCGGTGAAGATCATCAGCAACTTCTCGCAGAGGTCCTCGCCCGCATCAGCCCATGCCTTGAGCATGCGCAGGGCCTTCAGGCCATCACTGGCCACATGCAGCTTGACCCCCAATTGGGACAAGGTGTCACGCAACTGCGCCAGGGCCACGCTGGAGTCATCGACCAGCAGCACCTCGCGCCCACGGGCACGGGCCAGGACCGGATCGGCCAGCTTGTCGCCGGAAACCTTGGCGTTGTACGGCACGATCTCTGCCAGCACCTTCTCGACGTCGATGATCTCGACCAACTGCTCCTCGACCTTGGTAATCGCCGTCAGGTAGTGCTGACGCCCGGCGCTGGTCGGCGGCGGCATGATCGCCTCCCAGTTCATGTTGACGATCCGATCGACACCGCCCACCAGGAAAGCCTGCACCGAGCGGTTGTATTCGGTGACGATGATGGTGCTGTCTGGCCCTGGCTGCAGCGGGCGCATGCCGATTGCCTGGGACAGATCTATCACCGGCAGGGTCTGGCCGCGCAAGTTGACCACGCCACAGACGAAGGCATGGCGCTGCGGCATCAGGGTCAGTTTGGGCAGTTGCAGGACTTCCTGGACCTTGAACACGTTGATCGCGAACAACTGGCGACCTGCCAGGCGGAACATCAGAATTTCCAGCCGGTTCTCACCTACCAGTTGCGTACGTTGGTCTACAGTGTCGAGAATGCCAGCCATTGCAAAGCCCCCAGGCTTGAGTCGGTAAAAATGTGATCATCCGCCCTGTATCGGCGGACTTCGGCCCAGCTTGACCCCGCGAGGAAAATGCCTGCCGGGCAATTGATATCACTTTACCATCATGATTAACTCGTGCCACTTCCTCCCCCGCACCGCAGCCGACACACGCCTATCAGGGTTTCCCCTAGATGGCAATCGGGCGCAACCTGATGTTCGCGATATCCTTTAGCCATTAATGTGACGCCATTCTCATTGCATGAACGGAGTCAGGCTTTTGTTAGCGATTGTCCCGGTGTGCCCCTTCACTGCTGCTGTCCAGCCTGCTGGACGACCATGATGGACAGCACTCCGCTGCCCCCCAGCGTACTGCAGGACTTTCTGCTGAATGCGCAGGTCTGGCTGAACACAGCCGATGAGTGCCTGCAGCACCTGCACCTGATCGTCAACGACGCTGATGCCTGCCGCTGCCTGGATGACACGCTGGCCAACCTCGCCGTGCGTGCCGACAGCTTGGGCCTGATTGAAGTCGCTGATTACACGTTCGCCCTGCGTAACCTGCTCGCCCCGGTCTGCTGCCATGGGCACCTGTTGCCCGACGTATTGCCACACGTACAGGCCTGCCTTGATCTGCTGGCCTGGCAACTGGAACTGGTCGACCCTCAGACCGGGCGCCTCAACCTCGACACCAGCGAGCAAACCCAACTGCTTGACGCACTGACAAACGTGCTTGAACAACCCCCCGCGCAAACGTGTGCGCCATGCCACGCCTGCAGCCATCCCATCGCGACTGATCAAAACAATGATCACTCGACCCGCCGCCAATGATCAGCGTTATTCACTGCTACGTGCTCTCTATTAAGCTTATGTAAGCGGATGTAAGGCCGTGTAACCGAATTTGCCGGCAATCCGCTGAAAGTTGCTGATGTTTTTACGCAATGTATCCAAAAGCGGCTAACGCTTAGTTGCAGTACGGGCATATCGCCAGCACCCGCCAACAGCACTCTACCAACCCAGCACCGTTGCGCTATCGCCCTGTAAATCCGGAGGTTTGCCACACTAACGGGCCGCGACCAATTACATGCAAAGTGATACCATGCGCGCAAACACAGGCAGGTAGTGCTGAAAGCCATCAATTGAATACGCGCTCGACGGTTAATTGAAAATCAGGACGCCAGCGCCTCGCGGGACAAGCACGTGCACGGCCTCCAACAGCAATCATCCAGTGGCTTCCCTATTTATGCTTTCACGTTTGAAGATTTACCGACGCCGCTGTTCGCGCACTGCCGTGTTGTGCTGGGTCACCGCACTACTCTGCACACTGTCGCTGGTCGCCAACCTGGTGCTGCACTATCAACACCTGCCACTGCCCCTCAGCCTGATCCTGCTGCAACTGACCGCCACCGCCGGCCTCGGCTGGCATCTGCGGCTATGGGCAAAATCGATCAACCTGCGCCCGGCCGAACTGGCCGACCGCATGCTCAAGGTCCAGGAGAGCGAGCGCCAGCGCCTGAGCCGGGAGCTGCACGATGACATCGGGCAGCTGCTCACGGCGGCCAAGCTGCAACTCGACTGGCTGCAACGGCGGGTGCCGGGCGAGCTGCACGGGCACTGCGCCACCCTGCGCACGACGCTGGACGACACCCTGAGCAATGTGCGCGATGTATCGGCTCTGCTCAATCCACGGCAACTGGCCAGTCTGGGCCTGGAGGCCAGCCTGCGCGCGCATCTGCTGCGCACCTTGGCCAACAGCGAGGTGCGCTGGAGCCTGGAGTGCCAACAGCGCCTGGACGGCATCTGCGAGGCGACCAGCATGGCTGCTTTTCGGATTACCCAGGAAGCGGTCACCAACATGCTTCGCCATGCCCAAGCGCGCAACCTGCGCATTCATTTGCAACGCACGCCCGCAGGCCTGGCTTTATCGATCGTGGACGACGGCCGTGGATTCGTACCGGTCAGCCGCCCAGCCGAGGCTGGCCAGCGTGGCATGGCCGGCATGCATGAGCGGGCGGCGGCATTGCAAGGACGTTTGTCCGTGATCAGCCAACCCGACCAAGGCACGCGTATCGAGGCTCTGTTTCCGTGGCCAGCGCGTACCCATGAACGCGCCAGGACGCACCCCGCCCCATGACCTGTAGATTATTGCTGGTAGATGACCATTCACTTATCCGCGCAGGCGTTCGTGCGCTGGTGTCTGACATCCATGGCTATACGGTGGTTGGCGAAGCCGATGACGGCGACCAACTGCTGGAACTGGTGCAACGGCTGACCCCAGACATCGTCCTGCTGGACATCTCGATGCGCTCGACCAGCGGCCTCGATGCACTGACCCACCTGCGCGGCAGTGGTCACACCTGCAAGGTGCTGATTCTGTCGATGCACACCGACCCGGCGTTGATCATGCGCGCGCTTGAAAGCGGTGCCCATGGCTACCTGCTCAAGGACACCACCGCTACCGAACTGGAGCAGGCCCTGGACGCGCTGCGCGCCGACGAGCGCTACCTGAGCCCGGCGATCGCCCATACCGTGATCAACCAGGCACTGCAGCAGGCCAACAAGGGCACGCCGACCGTTAACGAGCGGCATAACCTCACTGCACGCCAGCTTGAGATCCTGCGCCTGATCGTGCGCGGCAAGTCCACCCGGGAAATCGCCACAGGCCTGGGCTTGTCGATCAAGACCGTGGAAACCCACCGCTCGCAGGTCATGAAACGCTTGCAGATCTACGACGTCGCCGGGCTGGTACTGTTCGCGGTGCGCGAAAAGATCATCAGCCTGGACGACTGAGCAGGGGCGAATCCGCCGGCAAATGCAGACGCAGTGCTGCCGGGACCGCCTCAAAACGCAGACTGTCAGCCTGCAGCGGCTCACCATCGAGGTTGATGTCCAGCCCCTGCGAACTCTTGATTTCCACCCAGGGCAAACGCGCCCGCACGAACAAGCCTTCGCCGCCGAGCAAGTCACGCAACGCGCCGACCATCTCTTGTGGCGCCGGCAGGATACCGATATCGAGCAGGCCATCATCGGCCAGCGCATCCGGACACAACACATGCCCACCGCCGGCCTGGCGCCCGTTGCCGATGCCCAGCGCCAGCAGGTCGCCCTGCCAGTGGAAATCCGGCCCCTGCAGCTCGACCGAGGCCGCCTGCAATTCACTGAAACGCGAAAGACCGGTGAACAGATAGGCCGCCGCACCGATGACCTTTTTCAGGTCTTCCGAAGTATTGGCGGTGATCTGGCTGCCAAAGCCACCCGTGGCCATGTTCAGGAACAGCTGATCACCGACCTTGCCCAGGTCGATCGCGCGTGCGGGCTGGTCGATCAAGGCCAGCGCCTCAGCCGGCTCCAACGGCACCCCGGCGGCCTTGGCGAAATCGTTCGCCGTGCCCAGGGGCAGCAGTACCAGGCTGGCTTCGCTCTGGACCGAGCCCATGGCCTCGGCGATATCACGCAGAGTGCCATCGCCACCACCGGCGACGATGTGGCTGTAGCCGGCCTGCAGTGCCTCGCTGACCAGGCGCTGGGCATCGCCCGCCTCCCAGGTCAGACGGACATCCAACTGCCAACCGCGCTCGCGAAGCGCGACTACCGCTTCCCTGACCTGCTCGTTCAGGGCCTGCTTGCCATGCAGAACCAACATTGCCTTGCGCTCGCCCATCACGTCCCCTCCGGTAAAAGACTCCAATCTCAATCTCGACCATGGCCAACGACAAATTGCTGCACGCCGACGGCAATTGCAGCAGAAATCGAACCGATTAACCGATTACCGTTGAAAGGTGATCAGCCCAGGCGCATTATCGACAAATATTTGGCCAAACATGATTAGCCATAAAAAATAGTCATTTATTTGACCAATTGATTCGTCAGTCGTTCGACAACTACCCGGCCGTCAGCGAGGATTGGGCAGATGCGTATACTTTGGACACTGCCGTACCTGCCCTGGCCCACCACCAGCGGCTGCAAGACCCGGCAATATCACCTGCTGCGCGAGCTGGCCCAGCACGGTCACCGGATCACCTTGCTGGTGCAGTCCAAGGTTCCCCTCGGCGACACCGCCCGCGCAGCCCTCGAGCCGCTGCTCGAGCGCCTGATCGTGCTACCCAGGCGCGCACTGCACAGCCCGCTCAACCTGCTGGCCTCACCGATCATCGACTACCCCATGCGGGCGATCATTCACGGCCTGGCACCGTGCCTGCGCCACCAGTTCGAGCAGTTGCTGGATGAGCCCTGGGACGTCATTCAGATCGAGCACAGCTACAGCTTCCAGCCCTTCGAGAAAGCCCTGCAAGCCCGCGGCCTGCCCTTCATGCTCAGCGAACACACCCTGGAGTCGGAGCTTGGCGCCGCCTGCCACGATCGCCTGCCGCTCTGGCTGAGGCCACTCAATGCCTTTGACCATTGGCGCTACCGGCGCTGGGAGCAGCGGATACTCAGCCAGCCCAGCGAGGTCGTGGCGGTCAGCGCGCATGATGCCGACGTGATCGGCAAGATCAGCGGCAGGCCGGTGAACGTCGTGGTCAACGGCGTCGACTGCGACTATTACCAAGACGTGCGCGCCGCCCCGCACAGCCAGCGCCTGCTGTTTGTCGGCAACTTTGAATACGGGGCAAACCTTGAAGCTATCGAATGGGCGCTGGAAGAGATCCTGCCTCAGGTCTGGATGAGCAACCCGGCGGTACGCCTGGCGATCGCTGGGCATGCCCTGCCGGCAAGCTGGAAACTGCACTGGAACGACCCGCGCATCGAATGGATCGGCTACCGCCCCGACCTGCGTGAACTGCAGCGACGCTCGGCGCTGTTCTTCGCACCGCTACGCTATGGCGGCGGCTCCAAGGTGAAAATTCTCGAGGCGATGGCCGCCGGCCTGCCGGTAATTGCCACCAGCAAGGGCGTGTCGGGGCTGGCGCTGAACAATGGCGAGCATTACTTGGGCAGCGATGAAAGTGGCCAGCTCGCCCTGCAGATAACCCAGTTGCTCAACCAGCCGTGGCGCATGGCTCAGCTCGGCGAAACCGGGCGCCAGTTCGCTCGTCAGCGGCATGACTGGAGCGTTGCCGCGCAGCAACTGGAAACCGTGCACATGCGCCTGACCCAGGCAGCGCCGCGCACCAGCCCTGCTCCGGGCGTGCTGTTCGGGCGTTCAGCCAAGTAGCTCGCTCAAAGGAATGAACCACACGCTGTCGCCTTGTTGCGGAGTGCTGCCTTCATGCACCTCGACCAGGCCTTCGGCCCAGGCGGCACTGCGCAACACGCCAGAACTCTGGTTCTTGTAGATGCGCGCCCGGCCCTCTTCGAGACGCGCCCGCAGGTACTCACGGCGCGTACCAGCCTTGGGCCAATCGAAGCCGGCCGGGACGCTGAAGCGCAGCGGCGCGACATTCGCCACGCCTTGCCGACGCAGCAAGTAGGGCCGGGTCAGCAGGCCAAAGGTGACCAAGGTCGAGGCCGGGTTGCCGGGCAGACCGATCACCGGCACGCCGCGGTAATGACCGAAGGTCAGGGGCTTGCCCGGTTTGATCGCCAGCTTCCACAGCGCCAGCTCACCTGCTTCGCGCAGGGCGATGCCGAGGTAGTCAGCCTCGCCCACCGAGACGCCTCCGGTAGACAGAATCAGGTCGACATCGCCCAGACCAGCCAGGCAGTCGCGGGTTTGCTGCAGGTCATCGGCGATGATACCCACATCGACCACCTCACAGCCCAGGCGCTGCAGCCAGCTCGCCAGCAGCCGACGATTGCTGTTGTAGATCTGCCCAGGCCCTAATGGCAAGCCTGGCTCGACCAGTTCGTCACCGGTAGACAGCACCGCTACCCGCACCTTGCGCACCACCTCAAGTCGGGCATGCCCGAGGGTGGCGGCCAGGCCCAGCTCAATCGGCCCGAGGCGCGTGCCTGCACTCATCACCTGCTCGCCAATGCGGGTTTCCTGACCCTGCGGGCGAACGTTCTGCTGGGCCCGCAGCGGCTCGAGGAAGCGCACCCGGCCATCGTCCAGTACTTCGGTGTTTTCCTGCATTTCGACGCAGTCGGCGCCTTCGGGCAGCGGCGCGCCGGTGAAAATTCGCGCACAGCTGCCCGCCTGCAAGGGCTGCGGGGCATGGCCGGCAAAAATCCGTTGGCTCACTGGCAGCGGTTCGCCATGCCCGTCGGCGAGGCGCAAGGCATAGCCATCCATGGCACTGTTCGGCCACGGTGGCAGGTCGAGCTCTGCCACCAGGTCCTGCGCCAGAACGCGACCTTCGGCATCGGCCAGGGCGACGGTTTCGGTCGCGCGGATCGGCGCCGACTCGGCCAGCGCCAATAGCCGTTCGAGCGCCTCTTCCACCGGCATCAGCGGGCGCGGCTGCAGCGCCTCAACCACGGCTTTCACAGGCCGCCGCCTGCTTCAGGTGAGCGACGAAGTTGCACGGCCGATGGCGGGCATCGAGTTGTTCGGCAAGGATCCCGTCCCAACCGGTGCGCACGGCATTGGTCGAGCCCGGCAGACAGCAGACCAGCGTGCCATTGGCCAGCCCGGCGAGGGCACGCGACTGTACGGTAGAGGTGCCGATGTCGGCCACCGAGATCTGCCGGAACAGTTCACCGAAGCCATCCACCTGTTTGTCCAGCAGGCAGGCGACCGCCTCGGGGGTACTGTCACGGCCGGTGAAGCCGGTGCCGCCAGTAACCAGTACGACCTGCACCTGGTCATCGGCGACCCAGGTGGCAACCTGAGCGCGAATCTTGTACAGATCGTCCTTGAGCAGCACGCGCTCCGCCAGCAAATGACCGGCGCCCGTCAGGCGGTCGACGAACAATTGGCCTGAAGTGTCTGTTTCAAAGGTGCGGGTATCGCTGACCGTGAGCACGGCGATGTTCAGCGGCACGAAAGGAGTATCTGCCTTGGCTTTCATGGGGGTCCGTCGCAGGGAAAGAAAGGGATGGCCCTTGTTATATCACAGGCCACCGCCGCCACGAGCCGAGGCGTTGCGCTTGATCAATGGCAGGGCATTGGCGCTATGCTCCACTGTGCAAGGAACTTGCTTGGACGCCCCGCGTCTTACTGTCATCAAGCACCATTGAACTGGAGAAACATGATGATTCAACGGACCCTTCCCGCCTTTATGCTCGCACTGGGCCTTGGCGCCCTCGCTGGCTGTGCTTCGCCGACCGTCATCACCCTGAATGACGGCCGCGAGATCCAGGCGGTGGACACCCCATCCTATGACGACGACGCCGGCTTCTACGAATTCGAGCAGCTCGATGGCAAGCGTACGCGCATCAATAAAGACCAGATCCGTACCGTGAAAGAGCTCTGATCTGGGGCTGTTTTTTGGCAAACAGTCTTTTTACAACAAGGGCTTGCGTCGGAAAATAGCTTGCAGTAGGATTTTGTTCATCGGAGTGTAGCGCAGCCAGGTAGCGCGTCTCGTTCGGGACGAGAAGGCCGCAGGTTCGAATCCTGTCTCTCCGACCACATCCTGCTCACAAAAAGCCCGCCTTGCGCGGGCTTTTTGTTGTGTCCGCATTGGGTGCCGCTTCCACCAGGACTGTGTACGCCTGCAAAGCGCCGCGGTCCGACCCTGTGGGAGCGGCCTTGTGTCGCGAAAGGGGCGCGCAGCGCCCCCCCGAGATTACTGGCCTCCATAATCAATCCGGAGGTAACGCAAACACCTTGAAAGGGCTGGGCCTTACGCCCCAGCACCCACCTGCACCAACGCCTGCTCAGCCTGTACCGGCACGAACAGCAACTGCAAGCGCGCACTGCTCCACTCGCGGGTCTTGTTGGTCAGCTCCAGGTTGTTGTTCAGCTTCTGCCCGTAGGTAGGCACGATCTCTTTCAGCTTGGCCTGCCACTCAGGGCTCTTGACGCGGTCCTTGAAGGTCTTTTCCAGCACCGTCAGCATGATCGGCGCGGCGGTCGAAGCGCCTGGGGATGCACCCAGCAGCGCCGCGATGGTGCCGTCCTGGGAAGCAACCACTTCAGTACCGAACTGCAAGATGCCACCGTGCTCCGGATCCTTCTTGATCACCTGTACGCGCTGGCCGGCCTGGAGCAGTTTCCAGTCCTCGTTCTTGGCGTTCGGGAAGTACTCGCGCAGGTTGGCCATGCGGTCATCGAAGCTGAGCATCAACTGACCCATCAGGTAAGTGCTGAGGTCGATGTTGTCGATCCCGGCATGCAGCATCGGGCTGATGTTGTGGCTGGTCAGCGAAGCGAACATGTCCAGCAGCGAACCATTTTTCAGGTATTTGGTGGAGAAGGTCGCGAACGGCCCGAACAGCAGTACTTCCTTGCCATCGATCACGCGGGTGTCGAGGTGCGGCACCGACATCGGCGGTGCGCCCACCGAGGCCTTGCCGTACAGCTTGGCCTTGTGGCGGGCGACGATGTCCGGGTTGTCAGTCATCAGGAACTGGCCACCGACCGGGAAGCCGGCATAGCCTTCAGCTTCCGGAATACCGGATTTTTGCAGCAGCTTGAGCGCACCACCTCCGGCGCCGATGAACACGAACTTGGCGTTGACGCTGGTTTGCGTGCCGCCGTTGGCGAGGTCTGCCACCACGACATTCCACGAACCGTCGTCGGCGCGGACGATGTCGCGCACTTCATGGCGCAGGTGCATCTGGACGTTAGGGTTGCGCGCCATCGAGGCGAACAACTGACGGGTAATCTCGCCAAAGTTGACGTCGGTACCAATGGCCATGCGGGTAGCGGCAACCTTCTGCTCCGGCGAACGGCCTTCCATCACCAGCGGGACCCACTTGCGGATCTGCTCGTGGTCTTCGGAGATTTCCATGCCGCGGAACAGCGAACTGTGCTGCAGGGCAGCGACGCGCTTGTGCAGGAAGGCAATGTTGTCCTCACCCCAGACAAAGCTCATGTGCGGCACGTTGTTGATGAACGATTTCGGGTTGCTGAGCACGCCCTGCTCGACCTGATAGGCCCAGAACTGCTTGGAGATCTCGAACTGTTCGTTGACCCCAACCGCCTTGCTGATGTCGATGTTGCCGTCTTTGCCTTCGCTGGTGTAGTTCAGCTCGCAGAACGCCGAGTGGCCGGTGCCGGCGTTGTTCCAGGCGTTGGAGCTTTCTTCGGCAACCTGATCCATGCGCTCGTAAACGTCGACTTTCCACTCGGGTTGCAATTCGGTGAGGTAGGTCCCCAGGCTCGCACTCATGATGCCGCCGCCGATCAGCAGGACATCGACGGACTTTTGCGGTTCGGCAGGCTTGGAGCAGCCGATGACGCTCAGGCAAGCAAGCGTCAGCAGGATTTTTTTCATTGTTCAATCCAATTGAGGTGAAGTGACTGGCAGACCGCTCCCCCTCTGTACGCCCGGATTATGGTTGTGGCGGGGCTGATTCTGCCGTCAGCCGCTGCCTGGGGTATCAATGGATCGAGAGACGATCGCCGCCCGGCCCTTAAGCAGGGTCCGTGCCAGCTCGCGCTAGACCAATGTCTAACAGGTGGGACGCTTGGTCGCACCCCAAGCGGGGCTGTTGTTATGGCGACAATCCGCCACAGCCGAGGCCTGAATTGCCGGCAAGTGGCGGATTTCCCCATCATGTTTTTCGTAAGGGATTCGCGGCCTCTGTGGTAGCGGCCTTGCGTCGCGATGGGCCGCGCAGCGGCCCCGGCGGTCTATCAGGCGGACAGCCGCGAGGTGACCTCACCCAATTGCCCAGACAACCCATGCAACCGTTGCCCGGCCTGCTCGGTATGCGCCACCGCCTGCTGATTGGCCGTGGCAATGCGGGTGATCTCGATCAGGTTGCGGGAGATATCTTCGGCAACGCTGGTCTGCTCCTCGGCTGCCGTGGCGATCTGCCGGTTCATGTCGCGAATCGCCTCCACGGCAAGGGTAATCCGCTGCAGCATCTGCCCGGCCTGCTGCACCTGCTCGCCGCCCTCCTCGCTGCGCCTCTGGCCACTCTCGATGGCCTTGACCGCCTCCAGCGCGCCGGATTGCACCGCTTCGATGATCTGGTGGATCTCGGCAATTGACGCTGCGGTGCGCTGGGCCAGGCTACGCACTTCATCGGCCACCACGGCAAACCCTCGCCCCGCCTCACCCGCGCGGGCGGCTTCAATGGCAGCATTGAGCGCCAGCAGGTTGGTCTGCTCGGCGATGCCACGAATGACTTCAAGGACCTTGCCGATCCGCGTGCTGTCATGCTCAAGGTCACGGATCACCGCGGCCGTGCCGGCGATCTCGCGGTTGACGTTGGCAATCGTGGCGATGGTCGCCTGCATCACTTGCTCGCCTGCCTGGGCACTGTGATCGGCATCGTCGGCTGCACGCGCCGCTTCAGCGGCATGCCGCGCCACCTCCTGGGCAGTGGCCGACATCTCGTGCATGGCCGTGGCCACCTGATCAGTGCGCTGAAACTGATCCTGGGTGCCCCGCGCCATGTCCCCGGCCAGGCTACGCAACTGGCCGCTGGCACCCTCCAGTTCGTCGGCATTGCCCTTGAGCCGGCCAATGGTCTCGGCGAGAAAGTCGCGCAGGGTATTGGCCGCCCGCGCCAGGCGACCCAGCTCATCCTCGCGACGCGCATCGACCCGCGCGGCAAAGCGCCCTTGGCTCAACTGCGCCACGTACTCGATCAGTTGCCGGATCGGTTCGATCAGGCTGCGGTTGATCAGCCACAGGCTCAACAAGCCCACCAACACCGCCGAGCCCAGCATCACCAGCAGGCCAATCCAGACGGTACGCTGCGCGGTGTGGTTGATCTCGGCGGCGCGCGCGTGGGCCGTGCTGCGCAACTGCTCGACCAGCACACTCATCTGCTCGCTGGCCGCTCGATCGACGCCCTTCACGGCGACGTCACCGGCCAGCGGATCGCCGCCCGCCGCAACAAACGCCTGGCGCCCTTGAACATACGCCTGGCCAAGCTGGCGGTGACTGTCGCGCAGTTGCTGCAGGGCAGCCCTGAGCTCGCCGTCACTGCCCTCGATCAACTGCCCGAGCAATTGCTGCACCTGCTGCTCACGGGCCTGAAACTGCTGCCAGTACTTGTCCAGTTCGGCAGGCTGACGACCGCGCAGCAGCACGTTCTTCCACTCCTGCACCTGCACTTTGAACTGCAGATTGGCCTCGTCGATCAGCTGCGAGGCGCGCAGCGGGCCATCGACCAGCTCGGCATAGCCACGCACGCTTGAAGACAGGAACTGGAAGCACACCAGCGCGATCAGCAGGATCGCCGCCAGGCTGCCACCCAGCAGAGAAAGGATTTGCACGCGGAGGGATTTACGCAACATCGCGGATCTCGGGAACAAGGAGGGAAAGAAAACGGCGCTGTACCACAGCGCCGCGACAGACATCCTTGTCCTCGTTCGCGGGGCAAAAAAAAGCTGCCATCGGTTCGATAGCAGCCAGATCAAGCACACGTAACAGCCGAGCCAGATAGTCTCAGGCAATTGCTACAGAAATGTTACACGGGCATGTCGGGACGCCCTTCAGTTCGAGGTGAACTGCAGCTCGGCAAGCCGTGCATACAACGGGCTTTCCTCGATCAACTGACGATGACTGCCCACCGCGACGATTCGTCCTTTGTCGATGACGGCAATCCGATCAGCATGCTGAACCGTGGCCAGCCGGTGGGCGATGACCACGGTCGTGCGGCCAGCCATGAGGCTCGGCAAGGCCTGCTGGATGAGGTGCTCGCTCTGCGCATCGAGGGCGCTGGTGGCCTCGTCGAGGAGCAGGATCGGCGCATCCACCAGCAACGCCCGGGCAATCGCCAGACGCTGCCGTTGGCCGCCCGAAAGGCCAATACCGCCCTCCCCCAACAACGTCTGATAGCCCTGCGGCAACTGCTCGATGAATGCATGCGCATGAGCACCGCGAGCGGCCGCCTCGACCTCGGCAAGGCTGGCCTCAGGGCGACCGTAGCGGATGTTGGCCTCCACCGTGCCACGGAACAGCGCCGGATTTTGCGCGACCAGCGCGAACTGGCGGCGTAACACGGCCGGATCCAGCGCAGTGAGCGCCTGCCCATCGAGGAGAATGCTGCCCTGCTGCGGGTCATAGAACCGCAGCAGCAGGTCGAACAGGGTCGACTTGCCCGCCCCGGACGGCCCCACCAATGCCAGGGTCTGGCCCGGTTCAACCAGCAGACTCAAGCCATCCAGCGCCGCTACCGTGGGCCGCGATGGGTAGGCAAAGCGCACATCACGCAACTCGATACGGCCACTGGCGCGCAGCCCAGGCAGATCGACACGCTCAGCCGGCGGCAGGATCGAACTCTGCGCCGCCAGCAGTTCGGCCACCCGCTCTGCCGCACCGGCGGCGCGCTGCAACTCGCCGATCACTTCGCTGAGGGTGCCAAAGGCGCTGCCGACGATCAGGCTGTAGAAGACGAAAGCGGCCAACTCACCACTGGAGATGCGCCCGGCGATCACGTCCATACCCCCGACCCAGAGCATCACCCCCACCGCCCCGAGCACCAGCACGATCACCAGGGTGATCAACCAGGCTCGCTGGGCAATCCGTTGTCGAGCGATGCTGAACGCGGCCTCGACCGTCTCGGCAAAGCGCTCGCGGTCCAGCGGCTGGTGATTGTAGGCCTGCACCGTCTTGATCTGGCCAAGCGTCTCGGCCACATAGCTGCCGACATCGGCCACGCGGTCCTGGCTTTGCCGGGACAAGCTGCGCACGCGGCGGCCAAACAGCAGGATCGGCGCCAGCACCAGCGGCAGCGCCAGGACGACGATACTGGTGAGCTTGGGGTTGGTGATGAACAGCAGCACCACCCCGCCGATCACCATCAGCGCGTTACGCAGGAACATCGACAACGACGAGCCGATCACCGACTGCAGCAAGGTGGTGTCGGCAGTGAGCCGTGACTGGATCTCGGAGCTGCGATTGTCCTCGAAAAAGCCTGGGTGCAGGCCAATCAGATGGTCAAACACCGCCCGGCGGATATCGGCCACACAGCGTTCTCCGATCCACGACACCAGGTAGAAGCGGCTGAAGGTGCCCACCGCCAGTGCCAGCACCAGCAGCATGAACAGCCCGATGGTTTGATTGAGCTGGTGCGCCGAGCCGGTCATGAAGCCTTGATCAACCAACAGACGGATACCTTGGCCCATCGACAGGGTAATCGCCGCCGTGAGCACCAGCGCGAGCAATGCCAGCAGCATCTGTTTGCGGTAGGGGCGCAGGAAGTGCCAACCCAGGCGCAAGGCGCGACGCTGGCGAGGGGAAACAGGTTCGGGCATGACTCGGATCATTTTCACAGAGGGAGGCTGCAGCCTACCATTCATCAGCGCTGGCGGAACTCAGGCTTTGTTGGCGTGATCGCAGAAAAGACCAGATATGGCTGATGGAAAGCTGTCGTCAGTGGCTATAGCTTAACGTTCTAAAGCGCCACTGGAGCTTTACCGGCGTTTCTGATGGACTGTCTTTGTCATGACGCCCGTGCAGATGTAATGGGCCAGTCATGGCAAGGGGATACCCTGGGCTTGAACCTGAAGAGGAGACAGGATATGAGCTTGCAACACCGTAGTGAAACGCCCAAGACCACGAACCCGGCGCACAATGCTGAATGCGGTTCGATCATCGATGGCCAGGGCCGTGAGGTGCCGATCACCGATGAGATGATCAAGAAGGCGTGCGAAGAACTGGAAAAAAGCCGCGCCGATCGGTCGAAAAAAGACTGATTGACCGAATTGACTCAACCCGGCGCTTGCGCCGGGTTTTTATTGGCTTCACGGATTGTTGGGGGAGATGATCTGCTGGCTTGGCTTGGATTGGCTGGCTGGCTGGCTGGCTGGCTGGCTTAGAAATGGTGGGCTTATCCATTTGATGGGGTGGCGCCACTGGCCCCTTCCGCCCTTACGGCGGGTCACTTTTTTTCTTGGAAAAAAGTAACCAAAAACCGCCTGCTCCATCATACGGCCCTTCGCTGCGCTGCGGGTTCCCTCGCTCCGGTCTTGCTCCGGGAGGACCGCGCTGTACGGCCCATCCTGGGCCTCAGCGCTTTCCGGCCATCCATGGCCTCCACCTCCCTGCACAAGACCTCCACTCGGCCTCCTGAAGTCGCCAAGTTACGGGTGGCGTCTGGGCTGGCGTTGTCTTCGATAGTGGCAGGTGTGGTGGATATTCGGGCCTCTTCGCGGGACAAGCCCGCTCCTACAGGATTTGCGCCGAATTCAAAATTTGCGCAATCCCTGTAGGAGCGGGCTTGTCCCGCGAAGAGGCCGGTACTGGCAACGCAAATCGCAGGGCGCAGCCCTGCCAGCCACCCCAGAAATCCGCTGGTAGATAAACAAAGCGAGAGCGCAGCGATTCGCCTGCCGTTGCCCTGATTGGTGTAGAGCCAGGCAGGTATGCAAATCCTGTAGCAGCGGCGGTGCGGCGATCCGACATGCCCCGCGGAAAGGCCGGTACAGCGCCGAATTCAAAATTTGCGCAATACCTGTAGGAGCGGGCTTGCCCCGCGAAGAGGCCGGTACTGCCAATGCAAATCGCAGGGCGCAGCCCTGCCAGCCACCCCACAAATCCGCTGGTAAATAAACAAAGCGAGAGCGCAGCGATTCGCCAGCCGTTGCCCTGGCTTTTGATCTTGATCTTGCTCTTGATCTACCAGCGACTTCAGGAGGCCGAGTGGAGGTCTTGCGCAGGGAGGTGGAGGCCATGGATGGCCGGAAAGCGCTGAGGCCCAGGATGGGCCGTACAGCGCGGTCCTCCCGGAGCAAGACCGGAGCGAGGGGACCCGTAGCGCAGCGAAGGGCCGTATGATGGAGCAAGCGGTTTTTGGTTACTTTTTCAAGAAAAAAAGTGCCCCCCCGTAAGGGCGGAAGGGGCCAGAAAACCCACCACATCAAATGGATAAGCCCCCAACCTACAAGCCCCAACCCATCATCCCGTAAAGAACCTTTTACTGACCCAAACCTCGTGCTGGCTAGCAACCACTAAACCAACTCACAACCCAATGCATTGACCATCTGAACCAACTGCGCCGAGTCACCGCGCACACGCACCGCCAGCCCCTCGATTTCCCGCCGCTGCGGATAATGCTTGCGCAGCAGGTCGAAAGTCGCACGCTGCTCGACCGGATCAGCACTCAGGCTACGCCGAAAGTCTGCATCGTCACGGCGTGGGTCATACACCGCCCGACATACCGTGGCCAGCGCCCAGGCCGGATCGCAGCCGGCATTCAACTCAAGCTGAGCCAAGCCCGGCTCCGGCAGCAACTCCGCCAGTTGCACCTGCTGCACCTCACCGCGCCATTGGCAGAAGGCCTGGTAGATCTGCGCGGTACCACGCTGCTTGCCGTCGAGGCTGTAGCCGGCGATGTGCGGGGTAGCCAAGGTGCACAGGTCGGCCAGGTCGAGGTCAACCGCAGGCTCGCCCTCCCACACATCCAGTACCGCATGCACATCTTCACGCGCCAACAGCAATTCGCGCAGGGCCTGGTTGTCCACCACAGGACCACGGCTAGCGTTGATCAGCCAGGCCCCCGGACGCAGACCTGCCAATTGCTCGCCAGCCAGCAGATGCCAGGTGGCGTGCTCGCCCTGGCGCTGCAGGGGCGTGTGCAAGCTGATCACATCGCACTGTTCGAGGATCGTCTCGAGGCTGACAAAGTCACCGCCTTCAGCGGCCTGACGCGGCGGATCACAGACCAGCACCTTCCAGCCCAAGCCATGCAGCACGCGCACCAGACGCTCACCCACTTGGCCGGCACCGACCACTCCATAGACCCGCTCGGCAAGGTTCTCGCCATCCAGCTCGGCCAGGGTCAGCAGGCTGCCCAGTACATAATCGACCACGCCGCGGGCATTGCAGCCCGGAGCACTGCTCCAGTGGATGCCCGCTTCGGCGAAGTAGTCCAGGTCGAGGTGGTCGGTGCCGATGGTGCAGGTGCCAACGAAGCGCACCCGACTGCCCTGCAGCAACTGCCGATCGACTTGAGTCACCGAGCGCACCAGCAGCACGTCGGCGTCCTTGACGCACTGCGCATCGATGCTGCGGCCGGGGTAGCGGCGGATCTCGCCAAATCCGGCAAAGAAGGCATCGAGCAGCGGGATATTCTCGTCGGCAACAATCAGCATGGCGCTCTCCTCTCAGGGGAGCGCAGTGTAGGCGCTACGTCGGGCGCGATCCAGCGCGGCTCAGTCGGCCTTCTTGCGGATCCAGTACAGGTAGGTGCCAGCGTCTTGCTGTTGGTCCAGCAGTTCATGGCCAAGGAAAGCACAGAACTTGGGGATGTCACGGCGAGTCGACGGATCGGTGGCGATGACTTTCAGCAGGCCGCCGGCCGCCAGCTTGCGCACGTGCTGGTGCAGCATCATCACAGGCTCCGGACAGTTCAGGCCGGTGGCATCGAGGACGGCATCAGGGGTGAAATCGGTCATGGGCTACTCCGCGGATGGGCAGCTATTGTCGCTCAAGCGCGAACCGAGGGCCATATCCCCAAGGCGCACGCGGTCCATCGCGGTAATTCGCCGCCTTGCCCAGTCGTTTCTTCAGGACCTTCTTTAGCCTGAGGTACCGCCAATGACCTCCTTCCTGACCAGCCTGATTCGCCGCAACACGGCCAGTGCGTATCGCATTTTCGATATCCAGCTCAAGGCCATCGAGCCGTTGAGCCCATCACTGCGCCGCTATGTGTTTACCGGCGAGGATGTTCGGCACATGAACACCCTCGCCGCAGACCAACGGATCAAGCTGTTTTTCCCCAGCCCCTCGGGCCAGCTGCCGAGCCTGCCCAAGGATGGCAAGTGGCAGCAAGCACGCCGTGGCCTGCCCGCCGAGCACACCCCGCCCATGCGCACATACACCATTCGCCAGCTGGACCGCGAGGCGCGGGAAGTGGCGGTGGATTTTGTCCTGCATGGGGTCAACGGCCCAGCCTCGGCCTGGGCGACCCATGCCCGGCTTGGCGACAGGTTGCAGATGGTCGCGCCCAACCTGGATTACGCCGGTGACCCTGGCGGTTATGAATGGAAGCCACCACAGGGCGTCAAACAGGTGCTGTTGATCGGAGACGAAACGGCCCTGCCGGCAATCGCGGGAATTCTCGAAGGGCTCACCCTGAGCCAACCGGAGCTGCCCGCCGAAGTCTTTGTCGAGGTGCCGCTGCAAAGTGACTGCCTGCAGCTGCTCCACAGCGCAGCGACCACTGTGCACTGGTTACCGCGCGACCTGCTGCGCTGCGAGCACGGCCACGCCATGCGCCATGCCGTACGCGAACTGGCACAACTGCCGAGCATGCGTGTGTGCAAACAGCCGGACCTGCACGACGTCGACATCGAGCAAAGTATTCTCTGGGAACGCGCCAGTGGCGACCCAAGCGAGTTTTATGCGTGGGTCGCGGGGGAGTCGGCCACGGTCATGGAAATCCGCCGCTATCTGCTCAAAGAGCGCGGGCTCGATCGGGACAGCGTGACATTGATGGGCTATTGGCGTGCGGGGCGCAGCTTCGAATAGCCTTCGCACATCCAGGGCCGCGCTGCGGCCCTGAACTGATCCCTCAGGTATGCGCCAACGCCGCCTGCAACGCGTCGGCAAAGCGCTGGGCGACCTCGTCGATCTGCTCGGCACTGATGATCAACGGTGGCAAGAAGCGCACCACGGCGCCATGACGGCCGCCCAGTTCGAGAATCAGCCCACGCTTGAGGCATTCACGCTGCACCACCGGCGCCAGACTGCGGTTCGCCGCGGGATGGTCTTGTGCGTCGCGCACAGCCTGTGGGTCCACCAACTCGACCCCGAGCATCAGGCCACGCCCACGGATATCGCCCAACTGCGGATAATCGCGCTGCAGGTCGAGCAGGTGCCCGCGCAGCCGGTTGCCCATCGCTTCGGCATGCTCGGCCAGGCGATGCTGGACCAGGTAATCGATGACTGCCGAACCTGCCGCCATGGCCATCTGGTTGCCGCGGAAGGTCCCGGCATGCGCGCCTGGGCTCCACGTGTCCAGCCAGTCCCGGTAGACCACTACCGCCAGTGGCAGGCTGCCGCCGATGGCCTTGGACAGGGTGACGACGTCGGGCACGATACCGGCGTGTTCAAAGGCAAACATCTTGCCGGTGCGGGCAAAACCACTCTGGATCTCGTCGACGATCAACGCCACCCCGGCCTGCTCGGTGATCCGCCGCACGCCGCGTAGCCACTCGACATCGGCCGGGATCACGCCACCCTCGCCCTGTACCACCTCGAGGATGACCGCAGCCGGCAGGGGGACGCCACTTTCGGGATCGAGCAGGAGGTTTTCCAGGTAATGCAGGTTGGCCCGCACACCCGCCTCGCCACCCAGGCCGAACGGGCAGCGGTAGTCGTAGGGGTACGGCATGAACTGCACGCCATTGCCCAACAGCGCGCCCAGTGGCTGCTTCGGCCCGTGGCTACCCATCAGGCTCAACGCCCCCTGGGACATCCCATGGTAGGCGCCGTGGAACGCCAGGACCGTGCTGCGCCCGGTGGCGATGCGCACCAGTTTCAGCGCCGCCTCCACAGCGTCGGTCCCGGTGGGTCCGCAGAACTGCACCTTCGCTTCGCGGCGCAGGCCTTCGGGCAGAATGGCGAACAGGTCCTGGACGAAGCGGTCCTTGACCGGTGTGGTCAGGTCGAGGGTGTGCAGCGGCAGTTCGTCCGCCAGCACCCGCTGGATCGCCTCGACCACCACCGGGTGGTTATGCCCCAAGGCCAGCGTGCCGGCGCCGGCCAGGCAGTCGATGAACTGACGGCCTTCGACATCCTCGACATAGATGCCACGGGCACGCTTGAGCGCCAACGGGATGCGCCGCGGGTAACTGCGGGCGTTGGATTCCTGCTGTTGCTGGCGCACCAGCAGCGGCGAATCGGCAAATTGGTACAGGGGTTGCGGCGCGGCGGCCGGCAGGATCTGGGCAAGGCTGGAAGCGGTCGACACTGGGGAGTCCCTCGCAAGCGATATGGTGGCATCGCTTGGAAAACGCTTCAGCGGGGCGGCGATTTAGCGCTTACACAGGATTTGTGCGTTGGCTGCCCCGGCCTCTTCGCGGGGCAAGCCCGCTCCTACACGGATCCGGGAATGGCCAGTTGCAATTCGCGCAGAGAACAAAGCCCGCAAGCGCGCCACATATCCCTGTAGGAGCGGGCTTGCCCCGCGAACACCGGCAAAGCCGGTGCCTGCCAGCCGACCGGGCACGCCCCGCCACACCCTCAGCGACCCAGCCGCGCCGGCACCTGCAACCACACCCGCAAGCCGTCGCTGCGGCTGTCAAAGCGCAAGCTCCCCGCGCAGCGCTGAACAATCGCCTGAACAATCGCCAACCCCAACCCACACCCGCCACTCTGGCCATTACGCCAGAAGCGCTCGGTCAAATGCTGCAGGTCGCCCTCAGTGATCCCCGGCCCATGGTCACGCACCATGAACCCCACCTGCCCATCGGCCATCTGCAGCTCCAATTCGACCGCAGCATCACCGCCATGACGCAAGGCGTTGTCGAGCAGATTACGCAAAGCTGCCACTGCCAGTGGCGCCGGCAAGCCCAAGTAGATTTCAGCCGCTTCCTGTGGCAAACGCACGAGAATCCGCCGGTTATCGCCGCCGCCGGCATCCTGCACCGCCTGGCGCGCGACCTGTTCGGCACTGCACTGGATGCCATCGTCGAACGACAGGCTGCCTTCCACCCGGGCCAGCAGCAGCAACTGCTCAAGGGTGCGGTGCATGCGATCGGTGCCCTGCTCGGCGTGCACCAGGGCCTGCTCACGCACGGCGCCGTCGGTCATCTGTGCCACCTGCAGGTGGGTCTTGATCGCCGTCAACGGGCTGCGCAATTCATGCGCCGCATCGTCGGTCAGGCGCCGTTCGCGCTCGAGGGTCTGGGCGATCCGCAGGAACAGCTGGTTCTGGGTCTCGAGCAAAGGCTGCAGCTCGCTGGGCATGCCCGCCACCTGCAACGGCTCGACGCTGTCGGCGCGCCGCTTGCGCAAGGCGTCACGCATCCGGTTGAGCGGCTCCAGGCCCTTGCCCAGGCCAATCCACAACAAACCAAGGCTGCCGAGCAGGGCCATCAGCACCGGGGCCGAGGCGGCCAGCAGGATCGACTGGTTGAGCGCCTCGCGCTCCATGTGACGGTCTGCGGTGGTGATGCGCACGTCACCGTGATCGAAAGTAAAGGTGCGCCAGCTGGCGCCATCGATTGTCTGGTCAGCAAACCCGCTGCGCTGGTCATCCATGGCACCGTCATGCTTGTGGTTGCTGGCCAGGATCTCGCCGCGCAACGAGCTGACCTGGCAGGCCATGCCATCTGGCACGCTGAGTTGATCGGCGGAAAAATGCGCTTCTTCGCCCTTGGCTGCCAGCGGTTGCGGCAACTGGTCGATCAGCCCGGCAACCATGCGCGCCGACGCGACCAGGCGCTGATCGAGGGAAAACATCATTTGCTGGCGCAGGTCGCGCAGCATCCAGGCGGCCGCCAGCACCCAGATGACGATGAAGGCGCTGCCGAGAATCAGCGACAGACGCACGCGCAGGCTCATGGGGTGATCTCTTGTGGCGCCTGGGCCGGGCCGAGGCGATAGCCCAAGCCGCGCACGGTCTCGACAATGCTGTTACCGAGTTTGCGCCGCAGGTGGTGGATGTGCACGTTGAGCGCGTTGCTCTCGACTTCATCGCTGAAGCCGTAGACACAATCCTTGAGCTGTTCGCTGGAGAGCACCCGCCCGGGGTTCTGCAACAGCGCTTGCAACAAGGCCTGCTCGCGGCGGGAAAGGTCTACCGGCTGGTCGGCCAGAAACGCCTCGCAGCTGCTCGGATCGTAGCGCAGAGGGCCGTGCTCGATGACGTTGACGGCACGCCCGGCCATGCGCCGCAACAGCGTGTGCAGTCGGGCCGCCAGCTCGCGCAGGTCGAACGGCTTGAGCAGGTAATCGTCGGCGCCAGCCTCGAGCCCCGCCACCCGGTCGGTAATCGCATCGCGCGCCGTCAGTACCAGCACCGGCAAGGTTTCGCCTTGCTGGCGCAAGCGGCGCAGCAGTTTCAGGCCATCTTCGTCGGGCAGGCCAAGGTCGAGGATCATCACGTCGAACTGCGCGGCCTGCAGCAGCGCGCGGGCGGCCGAGGCGCTGGCGACCCGGTCAACGGTCAAGCCCTGGGCAGCAAGCCCGGCGCAGATGCCGCTGGCGATCAGGTCGTCGTCCTCGCAGAGCAGTACGTGCATGATGGGTCTCCATTAGGGAGTGAACATTGCGACATGCAGTGATTAAGTGAAGATTATGTACCACGCAAGCCGGTGCAGTCCTGCCGGTGTAGGACCGGGTTAACCCTCGGTTAATCAGTCAAGGCCAGCATGGCCACTTTCCCGCATTGCCAAGGCCCAGACATGCGCGTTTTTCTGATCTTGTTGACCTTTTTCCTGGCCGGCCCGCTGCAGGCCAACCCGTTCGAGGTCAAGCCTGACTTCCTGCCCGTCGGCGAGGCCTTCGTGCTGAGCCACGATCGCCTGCCGTCAGGCGAAATGCGCGTGCACTTCCAAATCAAGGACGGCTACTACCTCTACCAGAAACGGCTGAAGTTCGACGGCCTGACGCCGGCGCAACAGCCAACCCTGCCGGCCGCGCTGAACCACCACGACGAATTCTTCGGTGACAGCGCCGTCTACCGCGGCGAGCTCGAGTTGCTGTTGCCGGCCAACGCCAGCGGGCAACTGCGCCTGGGCTGGCAAGGCTGTGCCGATGCAGGCCTGTGCTACCCGCCGCAGACCACCACCCTCGAGCTCGGCGGCGACGCCGTGGTCGGCGCTGAACAAGCCAGTGATCAGGCCCTCGCCAGCGACCTGCAGCAAGGCAACCTGGCCTGGGGCCTGCTGGCCTTCTTCGGCCTCGGCCTGTTGCTGGCCTTCACCCCCTGCTCGCTGCCGATGCTGCCGATCCTCGCCGGCCTGGTTCTGGGCAACGGCGCCAGCGCCCGGCGCGGCTGGCTGCTGGCAGGTGTCTACGTGCTGAGCATGGCCCTGGTGTACGCCGCACTCGGCGTGGTCGCCGCGCTGCTCGGCGCCAGCCTCCAGGCCTGGCTGCAACAACCGTGGCTGCTGGGCAGCCTGGCCGCGTTGTTCATCCTCCTCGCCCTGCCCATGTTCGGGGCCTTCGAGTTGCAATTGCCGGCCGCCCTGCGTGATCGACTCGACCGCGCCGGGCAAGGCACTCGCGGCGGCAACCTGTATGGTGCTGCGCTGCTCGGCGCGCTGTCCGGGCTGCTCATGGGCCCGTGCATGACCGCGCCGCTCGCGGGCGCCCTGCTCTACATCGCGCAGAGCGGTGATGTACTGCACGGCGCGCTGGTGCTGTTCAGCCTCGGCCTGGGCATGGGCGTACCGCTGCTGTTGCTGGTCACCCTGGGCAATCGCTACCTGCCGCGCCCCGGCGCATGGATGAACCTGGTCAAGGGCCTGTTCGGCTTCGTCTTCCTGGCCATGGCCCTGTACACCGTGCGCGGCCTGCTGCCAGCGGCGCTGCTGCTGGCGCTGAGCGGCAGCTGGCTGATCGCCCTCGCCTGGGCCGCCTGGCCGGCCCTGCAGCGCCTGCCTGCCCTGCGCGCAGCGCCGCTGCTCGCTGCCCTGTGGGGAGGCCTGCTGCTGGTGGGTGCCGCAGCGGGCGGCAGCAATCTCTGGCAACCCTTGCAGCCCTTCACCGCCAGCCAGGCACCGGCCGCGACCCATGCTGAGGAGGCGTTCACCACGATCAACCGCCCAGAAGACCTGCAACGCGAGCTGCAAACGGCCAAGGCGCGTGGTCAATGGGTACTGGTCGACTACTATGCCGACTGGTGCGTATCGTGCAAGGTCATGGAAAAACAGGTGTTCGCCCGCGCCGATGTGCAAGCCAGCCTCGCCGATGTGCACCTGCTGCGCCTGGACGTCACGGCTGACTCGCCGGCCAGCCGTGAACTGCTGCAGCGCTACCAAGTGCCGGGCCCGCCCAGCCTGATCTGGGTCGGCCCGGAGGGTGAAGAGCGACGCGCCCGGCGCATCACCGGCGAGGTCGATGCGGATACTTTCCTGCAACACTGGACACAGACCCGGAGCCAAGGCTGATGCTGACCGTAACCCTCGGCCCTTTGACCATGGCCCTCAACCACCTGCTGATGCTGGCTGCCCTGGGGGTGGCCAGCGTGGTCGGCTGGTGGGTCGCCCGACGCGGCGGCGTGAGCCCGGAGTCGGCCTTGTTCAACCTGTTCCTGCTGGGGCTGCTTGGTGCACGCCTGGGCTTTGTCCTGGCCTACTGGCCGATGTACCGCGAGGAGCCGCTGCAGATCATCGACATCCGCGACGGCGGCTTCCTGCTCTGGGGCGGCTTGCTGGCCATCGTGCTCGGCGCGTTGTGGCAAGGCTGGCGCCAGCCTGGCCTGCGCCGCCCATTGGGTTGGGCACTGGCCAGTGGCGCCGTGTTCTGGACCTTGGCCAACCTCGGCAGCCATGTCTACAGCAAAGGCACCGAGCTGCCTGAGTTGACCCTGCGCACCGCCGCCGGAACACCCATGGCGTTGCACGATTATCGCGGCAAACCGCTGGTGATCAACATCTGGGCGACCTGGTGCCCGCCCTGCCGGCGCGAGATGCCGGTGCTGCAACAAGCGCAGCACGACTATCCCCACGTCACGTTCCTGTTCGTCAATCAGGGCGAGACCCCCGAGAACGTCAGCACCTTTCTCGCCACCACCGGCCTGAGCCTGACCCACGTGCTGTTCGACGGCGGTGGCCAACTGGCGCAGCGGGTCGGCTCGATGGCACTGCCCACCACCCTGTTCTACAACGCCGAAGGACGTCTGCTCGGCAGCCACCTGGGGGAGCTGTCTCGCGCCAGCCTGCGCCACGCCCTGGAACCCTTCGACCGGGCGAGCACGCCCGCTTCCGCCGTACAAGGAAACTGAAATGCGCTTGAATGCACTCCTGCCGCTGACCCTCGCCTTGCTCGCCGCCCCCGTACTGCAGGCCGAGGAATTGCCCAAGGCAATCCAGCAACTGCAAGCCAAGGGCGCCGTGATCAAGGGCAGCTTCGATGCCCCCAATGGCCTGCGCGGCTATGCCGCCGAATACCAGAACAACGGTATCGCCCTGTACCTGACCGCCGACGGCAAGCATGTGCTGGTTGGCAGCCTGTTTGACGAAGAGGGTCAGGACCTCAGCGCCGCGCCGCTGGAGAAACTGGTCTACGCGCCCATGAGCAAGGCCGTCTGGGCGAAAATGGACAAGGCTGCGTGGATTGCCGACGGCAAGGCGGATGCACCGCGCACGCTCTATGTGTTCAGCGATCCCAACTGCCCGTATTGCAACCTGTTCTGGCAGCAGGCGCGGCCTTGGGTCGAGTCGGGCAAGGTGCAATTGCGACACATCATGGTCGGCATCATTCGCGAGGACAGCCCGGGCAAATCAGCCACATTGCTGGCGGCCAAGGACCCGGCCAAAGCCCTGCAGCAACATGAAACAGCGGGCAAGGCCAGCACCCTCAAGGCACTGGAGAAGATCCCGGCAGAGGTCCAGAACAAGCTCGACGGCAACATGGCCCTGATGGAAGAGCTGGGCCTTGCAGCGACACCTGCCATCTTCTACCTGGACGAACAAGGACGCCTGCAAAGCCAGCAAGGCGCGCCGCGACCAGAGATGCTCGGCAAGTTGCTCGGCCCGCGTTAAGCGGTACGGGGCTGCCTGGCAGCCCCGCTCATCATCAGCCGTTGTTGCGTGGCTTCAGGTCCAGCCGGCGCAGGTGGCAGGTGACCTCTTCACGGTCGTGGTAGAGCTGCTTGCAGGCAATCGACACCTTGATCTTGCGCGCCTTGAAGCCCTCTTCGATACGCTCGAGCAAACGCCGCACTTCGGCATAGCGTTGCTTCATGGGGAGCTTGAGGTTGACCACCGCTTCGCGGCACAGGCCCTCGCCCAACCAGGTCTCGATCAACGCAGCGCTCCGCGCAGGCTTCTCGACGATGTCACAGACCATCCAGTCGACCATCTGTTTCGGCTGCCAGGTAAAGCCATCGGCCATCAGGTGCTGGACCAGGCCAGTGTCCATCAGGCTCTCGGCCATCGGACCATTGTCGATGGCAGTGACCAACATGCCGCGCTTGACCAACTGATAGGTCCAGCCACCTGGCGATGCACCGAGGTCGACCCCGGTCATGTCGTCGTGCAGGCGCTGCTCCCATTGATCACGCGGGATAAACTGGTGCCACGCTTCTTCGAGCTTGAGCGTCGAGCGGCTGGGCGCTTCACGGGGGAACTTCAGGCGCGGAATACCCATCGGCCACAGCGCGGAGTTGTTCGCCTCGGCAAAACCGACAAATACCCGCCGGCCACTGATAAAGCTCAACAACAGGCGCGGCCGATTGGCGTCTTCAAGCAACCGCCCAGCCTTCTCCAGCGCTTTGCGCAGGGGCACTTCAAACTTGCGACAGAAGGTCGACAGCTCTTTGCCATCGTTGCTGTCGAGCACTTCCAGCCACATGCTGCCGGCCACCGGGGCGTCGGCCAGGTACTCGAGCAGCACGCTGATACGGTCAGTTTCCGGCAGTTCAAGGTAGGCGCCACGCGCCCACTGACGCGGGAAGATCAGCTGCGCAAAGCGCAGTTCACGCATCAGGCGCGCGGCACCGTCCGGCTCACTGCAGACGAACTCGGCACTGGCGCTCTGAGGCTTGCCTTTGGCGTAGCCGGCAATCCCCAAGCGGGCAGCGTGTTCGCTGATCTCGGCGCAGACCTCGCCCTCGAAACCGGGCCGGCAATGCATGAACAGGGTATTCATTTCTCACTCCACATCGCTGGCGCGGGCCGCCAGCCTTGATCCAGCGCATGTCACGCACCGGCAGGGCGGGGATGATAAAGGAAGATCGGAACCAGCGACACGCCCCGCCTGTCCAGTACTGGGTCGGGGCCGACAAATCGGTTCTAACCTGACCACTCAGCCAAGGTCCGTACCGTGCGGACCCTCAGAGCGGTGACACCGGCATTCACGAGAGGCCGGGCACCGGTGCACAAGGAGTTGGCAATGCCCTCGCTCGATAGCCTGAACACCCTCAAGACCCTGCACGTGGCCGACCGCGCCTACCACTATTACAGCCTGACCGAGGCGGCCCGCCAGTTGGGCGACCTGCAGCGCCTGCCCATGTCGCTCAAGGTGCTGCTGGAAAACCTGCTGCGCTGGGAAGACGGCAAGACCGTTACCGGCGATGACCTGCAGGCGCTGGCCCAGTGGCTGCAGGATCGCCGTTCGGACCGCGAGATCCAGTACCGCCCGGCACGGGTACTGATGCAAGACTTTACCGGCGTACCTGCGGTGGTCGACCTGGCCGCCATGCGCGCGGCCATGGCCAAGGCCGGCGGCGACCCGCAGCGGATCAACCCGTTGTCGCCGGTGGACCTGGTGATCGACCACTCGGTCATGGTTGACCACTACGCCAGCCCAGGCGCCTTTGCCGAAAACGTCGATATCGAAATGCAACGCAATGGCGAGCGCTATGCCTTCTTGCGCTGGGGCCAGAGCGCCTTCGACAACTTCAGCGTGGTGCCGCCGGGCACCGGTATCTGCCATCAGGTCAACCTGGAATACCTCGGCCGCACCGTGTGGACGCGCGAAGAAGATGGCCGCACCTATGCCTTCCCGGACACCTTGGTCGGCACCGACTCGCACACCACCATGATCAACGGCCTCGGCGTGCTCGGCTGGGGCGTGGGCGGCATCGAGGCGGAGGCGGCCATGCTGGGTCAGCCGGTGTCGATGCTGATTCCCGAAGTGATCGGTTTCAAGCTCACCGGCAAGCTGCGCGAAGGCATCACCGCCACCGACCTGGTGCTGACCGTGACGCAGATGCTGCGCAAGAAGGGTGTAGTGGGCAAGTTCGTCGAGTTCTACGGCGACGGTCTGGCCGAACTGCCATTGGCCGACCGCGCCACCCTGGCCAACATGGCGCCTGAGTACGGCGCGACCTGTGGCTTCTTCCCGGTCGATCAGGTCACGCTGGACTACCTGCGCCTGTCGGGCCGACCGGAGCAGACCGTGCAGCTGGTGGAAGCGTATTGCAAGGAGCAAGGCCTGTGGCGCCTGCCGGGCCAGGAGCCACTGTTCAGTGACAGCCTTTCGCTGGACATGAACGAAGTCGAAGCCAGCCTGGCCGGGCCCAAGCGCCCACAGGACCGGGTCTCCCTGGCCGAAGTCAGCAAGGCCTTCAACAGCTTCATCGACCTGCAGCCCAAGCCACAGGCCAAGGAAGTTGGCCGGCTGGAAAGCGAAGGCGGTGGCGGCGTCGCCGTCGGCAATGCCGACCAGGCCGGCGAGATCGACTACAGCCATGAGGGCCAGACGCACACCCTGCGCGATGGCGCGGTGGTGATCGCGGCGATCACCTCGTGCACCAACACCTCCAACCCCAGCGTGATGATGGCTGCCGGCCTGGTGGCGAAGAAGGCCGTGGAAAAGGGCCTGAGCCGCAAGCCTTGGGTCAAGAGCTCGCTGGCGCCAGGGTCCAAGGTGGTGACCGACTACTACAACGCCGCTGGCCTCACACAGTATCTGGACCAGCTCGGCTTTGACCTGGTCGGCTACGGCTGCACGACCTGCATCGGCAACTCCGGCCCGCTGGATGAAGCCATCGAGAAGGCCATTGGTGCGGCCGACCTCACCGTCGCTTCGGTGCTCTCGGGCAACCGCAACTTCGAAGGCCGGGTCCATCCGCTGGTGAAGACCAACTGGCTGGCATCGCCGCCGCTGGTGGTCGCCTACGCGCTGGCCGGTAGCGTGCGCGTCGACCTGACCCGCGACTCGCTGGGCACCGGCAAGGACGGCAAACCGGTCTACCTGCGCGACATCTGGCCCAGCCAGAAAGAGATTGCCGAGGCCGTGGCCAAGGTCGACACGGCGATGTTCCACAAGGAATACGCCGAAGTGTTCGCTGGCGATGCACAGTGGCAAGCGATCGAGGTGCCACAGGCAGCCACCTACGTCTGGCAGGACGACTCGACCTACATCCAGCATCCACCGTTCTTCGATGACATCAGCGGTCCCTTGCCGCAAATCGTGGATGTCGAGGGTGCCCGCGTACTGGCCCTGCTCGGCGACTCGGTGACCACCGACCACATCTCACCCGCTGGCAATATCAAGGCCGACAGCCCGGCCGGACGCTACCTGCGCGACAAGGGCGTGGAGCCTCGCGATTTCAACTCGTACGGCTCACGCCGTGGCAACCATGAAGTGATGATGCGCGGTACCTTCGCCAACATCCGCATCCGCAACGAGATGCTTGGCGGCGAAGAAGGTGGCAATACCTTGTATGTGCCCACTGGCGAAAAGCTGCCGATCTACGATGCGGCGATGCGCTACCAGGCGGAGGGGACGCCGCTGGTGGTGATCGCCGGCCAGGAGTATGGCACCGGCTCCAGCCGCGACTGGGCGGCCAAGGGCACCAACCTGCTGGGCGTCAAGGCGGTGCTGGCGGAGAGTTTCGAACGGATTCACCGCTCCAACCTGATCGGCATGGGCGTGCTGGCGTTGCAGTTCAAGCCCGGCCAGAACCGCAAGAGCCTTGGCCTGACCGGCAAGGAACGGATTGACGTGCTGGGGCTGACGGGCGCGCAGATCCGCCCGGGCATGAGCCTGACCTTGCGCATCACTGGCGAAGACGGCCAGCAGCAAGAGATCGAGGTACTGTGCCGGATCGATACCCTCAATGAGGTCGAGTACTTCAAGAGCGGGGGAATTCTGCATTACGTGCTGCGCCAGTTGATTGCCGGCTGATCGACCTGCGTGGCCGCCTCGGCGGTCACGCAGCCGAAGTGTCCCGGGGCCTGCGGAGTGAGTCCAAGGCGGATTGGATTCATTCCGCTAAGGCTCACCGTGCTCAAACATCGCTGGACGCCCCTACTCGTCGTGGGTTACTGCCTGGCCCTGGCCTACGGCAGCGTTACCCTACCCGCCCTGCCGACCCTGATCGCCCTGCTCGGCACCGGCCTGCTGGTCACACGCAAGAAAACCTGGCAACGCCTGACCGGGCACGCCCTGTTTCTGCCCTTGGCGCTGGCCTTGACTGCGCACTGGTTGCCCGGCCTGCACGGGGCAAAGGTGATTGATAAAGCAGTGCTCAGCGCCGGCGCCCTGCCCTTCACGAGGTTGTTGAACCTGGATAAACCCTTGAGTGGCTTCTGGATGCTGCTGGCGGGTCCGTTGTTCATCGTGCGGCGCAATTGGAAACGCGCCTCTCGACTGCTGCTGATCGTGCCCGCGAGCCTCATTGCTTGCCTTGGCGGCGCGTGGTCACTTGGGCTGGTGACCTGGTCGGCGAATTGGCCAGACCAGGTTTGGCTATGGCTGGTCAGCCTGGTGCATTTTGCCGGTTTCAACTCTCCGCTGGTGGCGGGCAGCACAGCCTGATTCGTGTGTCGCGGCTGGGCCCTCTACGCCAGAGCAACCCGGCAAATATTCATTCAATAAATCCACAAACATGCCGATACCTCATCAAAGCCTTGCGGATCTGACGAGCCATGCGTAACAACCAACCGATTACCCAGAGAGAACGGACTTTCCCTGCACAACAGCGGTTGATCTCGACCACCAATGCCAAGGGTGTGATCACGTACTGCAACGATGCCTTCGTCGATATCAGCGGTTTCTCGCGCGACGAACTGATCGGTGCTGCGCACAACCTGGTCCGTCACCCCGACGTACCAGCCGCAGTGTTCGCCCACATGTGGCAGACCCTCAAGCAAGGCTTGCCATGGATGGGCATCGTCAAGAACCGCTGCAAATCGGGCGACCACTACTGGGTCAATGCCTACGTGACGCCAGTCTTCGATAACAACCAGGTGGTGGGTTACGAATCGGTGCGGGTCAAGCCCACCGCCGAGCAGATCCGCCGCGCCGAGGCCCTCTACCAGCGCCTCAACCAGGGCAAGTCGGCGGTGCCGCGCCGCGACCAGTGGTTGCCGGTACTGCAGGATTGGCTGCCGTTCATCCTGGTCAGCCAGGTCGGTTTCCTGATCGGTAACTGGTTGGGCCACTCGTGGGGCTTTGCGCTGGCTGCCGCCTTGTCGGTACCGCTTGGCCTGCTCGGCCTGGGTTGGCAGCAGCGTGGGCTCAAGCGCCTGCTGCGTCTGGCCGAACAAACCACGTCGGACCCACTGATCGCGCAGATGTACACCGACAGCCGCGGCGTCCAGGCCCGCCTGGAGATGGCCATGCTCAGCCAGGACGCACGGATGAAAACCTGCCTGACCCGGCTGCAGGACAGTGCCGAACACCTGAGCGACCAGGCGCGGCAGTCCGACGCACTGGCGCACAAGAGCTCCTCGGGGCTGGAGCGTCAGCGGGTGGAGACCGAACAGGTCGCCGCCGCCGTCAACCAGATGGCCGCCACCACCCAGGAAGTGGCCAACCACGTGCAGCGCACCGCCGATGCCACCCAGGAAGCCAACCGCCTGACCAGTCAGGGCCGGCAGATTGCCGGAGAAACCCGAGATGCCATCGCGCGCTTGTCGACCGCCGTGGGCGAGACCGGCCATACCGTGACCCAACTGGCCAAGGACAGCGACGAGATCGGCGGCGTGGTCGATGTGATCAAAGGCATTGCCGACCAGACCAACCTGCTTGCGCTGAACGCCGCGATCGAAGCCGCGCGTGCCGGTGAGATGGGCCGCGGCTTTGCCGTTGTGGCTGATGAAGTGCGTCAACTGGCGCAGCGCACCGCTGAATCCACCGGGCAGATCCACACCCTGATCGCCAAGCTGCAGCAAACCGCAAGCAACGCTGTACTGACCATGGAATCCGGCCGACGCCAGGCCCAGGAAGGTGTCGATCGGGTCATGGAAGCTGACCAGGCGCTGATGGGAATCAGCGACGCGGTTGCCAACATCACCGACATGACCACGCAGATTGCCGCTGCTACCGAAGAACAGACAGCGGTGGCCGACGAGATCAGCCGCAATATCAGCACCATTGCCGAGCTGGCTGATCAAACGGCTGAGCAGGCGCAGCATTCGGCATTGCTGAGTGAGGAGCTGACCAGCACGGCGGGGAGCCAGTACTCGCTGGTGGAGCGCTTCAACCGCTGAATTTGAGCCTGGTCCGGCGTGGCCTCTGTGGGAGCGGCCTCTGTGGGAGCGGCCTTGTGTCGCGAAATGAGGGCGAAGCCCTCACCCGCTGACTCAAAACCACGCACAATTCCAATGCGGGTAATCGCCGGTTTTCCTTACCAGGCCTGCAGGTTTTCTTCGGCGCGGTTGGTGGGATGAACCTAAGACAGTCGTGAGCGGATTTCAGTAGGCGAAAGGATCGTATCTGGATGTACTGCCGGTGAGGGCTGCGTCCTCATTTCGCGACACAAGGCCGCTCCCACAGTGATTGCGCTAACGTTTAGGTTTTGTGCAAGGCAGCCCCGGCCCACTCAAGCCAGACTAAATCTGAAAGACCTTGAAAGGCCTGATCCTTGAAACCCTGTTACAGGCCATGTCACCAATCCAGCGACAGGCGACTTTCGAAATAGCGCTCTTCGCCCGTCAACGGATCTTCAAACCGCAAACTCTGCGCCAGCAATTTCAACGGTCGCTGATAATCATCTTCGACCTCGAGCAACTGCGGATAGAACGGGTCATTGCTGATCCCCGCGCCCAGTGCCGCCATGTGCACACGCAACTGGTGAGTCTTGCCCGTCACCGGCGACAGCCCATAGCGCCATAGCTCGCCATTCTTCTCCAACACCTCGGCCAAGGTCTCACTGTTGGCCTCGCCCTGCACTTCGTGCATGCGGAAAAACGGTTCGCCATGTACCAGCCGGCTACGCCGTACCAACGGAAACTCAAGCGCCGGAAGCGCCGCAGCAATCGCCTGGTATCGCTTGTCGATCCTGCGCTCGGGGAACAACCGCTGGTAAGCACCACGGGTCTGCGGGTTGGCAGAAAACAGCACCAGCCCGGCGGTATGCCGGTCAATCCGGTGCAGGGGTACCAGATGAGGGTTGTCCAGCCGGCGGATCAGGCGGCGTAACAGCGTCTGCTCGACGTACTCGCCTGTGGGCGTTACCGGGAGAAAGTGCGGCTTGTCGGCCACCACCAGATGCTCGTCACTGTGCAGGATGGTCTCCAGCACCGGAATCGGCTTCTCGTTAGGTACTTCACGAAAGTAATGCAGGCGCATGCCGCGGCGGTAAGCAAGATAGGCACTGATGGGCTGACCGGCGGCGTCGAGCACCCTGCCCCTGGCAAAACGGTCGAGCCATTGCTCGCGGTCAATGCCCTTGAAATGCTCACACAGGCAGTCGAGCACTGTGCTCCAGTTGCCGGGCGGCAGGCAGACGGTGCTGGCTTGCTGGCGTGCGGGGTCGAACGTTGCGCTCATGTGCGGCTCGGACAGTCAGGAAGCAGGCATTATCGCCCATGCCCCGCGGCTCAACCAGCCTCAGCCGGCTCGCAGCGCGCCTTGAGCCAGCGCAATACCTGCACTGCGTCCCAGCGGCCAGGGTCGTACAGGGCATACAGCAGGCCGTTATAGCCCACTACATCCAGTGAGCGGTGAAAGCCGGCGCGCTGGAACAGTGCTTCTATCTCGGCAAAGCAGGTATTGAAGTGGACCTTGCCAAACGGCGTGCGGTCGTCGGTAACCAGGCCTTCGAGGCGCAGCTCCACTACGGCTTCACCCACCCGCTCGGGCGACATCCGATTGATGCTGTATTTCAGTTGCTCGACATTGAGCATCGTTCCACCTCGACACTGTATTTATATACAGCATACGAACTGGAGCGAGGCTTCGTCAAATCGCCAGTCACTCTCGGCAGATACCGAGGCCGGCCCAGGCAATGCCTTTACTGAAGAAAAGCCACCACCTGTTCAGCATCGAATGGCCAGGCCAGCTCATCCCCGGTGTCGCATCGACGCAGCACCGGAATGACCAGCCCGTAACGCTCGAACAGCGATTGTTCATCGGCAATGTCGACCAGCTCAACCAGCAAGCCGTGCTCGACAAAGGGCATCAGCACGGCTTCGGCTACTTCACACAAATGGCACCCGAGGGTGCCGAACAGTTGGCATTCAGGCAGCATGGCTAGTCCCGCGCAAGCTGTGGAGAAGCCTTTATTTTAAAGGGCAGTCGACCTCCGTCAATCCTGGCTGGTCGCACCAATCCGATGCAGGGAAAGGTCCGCACCCTCGAATTCCTGCTCATGGCTCAGGCGCAAGCCATGCACCGCCTTGATCAGGCCATACACGACAAAACCGCCCAGCAACGCCACCAGCACCCCTGCCAGGCTGCCCAGCAGTTGGCTGATCAGGCTCACCCCGCCCAGACCGCCCAGGCTGATCTGGCCGAATATGCCGCAGGCAATCCCACCCCAGACCCCACACAGCCCATGCAGCGGCCAAACGCCCAACACGTCGTCGATCTTCCAGCGGTTCTGCGCCGCAGTGAAGCACCAGACGAACAGCACACCCGCCACCAGGCCGGTGGCCAATGCGCCAATCGGGTGCATCAGGTCGGAGCCGGCACAGATCGCCACCAACCCGGCCAGCGGGCCGTTGTGCAGAAAGCCCGGGTCGTTGCGTCCCGCCAGCAATGCCGCCAAGGTGCCGCCGACCATCGCCATCAACGAGTTGATCGCGACCAGGCCGCTGACCCCTTGCAGGCTCTGCGCACTCATCACGTTGAAGCCAAACCAGCCGATGATCAGAATCCACGAGCCCAGTGCCAGAAACGGAATGCTCGACGGGGCAAAGGCCACCAAGCGGCCATCGCGGTAGCGACCGCGCCGCGCGCCGAGCAGCAGCACGGCGGCCAGCGCCAGCCAGCCGCCCATCGCGTGCACCACCACCGAACCGGCAAAGTCATGGAACGGCGCCCCGAAACGCGCCTCAAGCCAGGCCTGCACGCCGTAGTTGCCATTCCACACCAGGCCCTCGAAAAACGGGTAGATGAACGCCACGATCAGCGCCGTCGCGCACAGCTGCGGGACAAACCGCGCACGCTCGGCAATCCCGCCGGAAATGATCGCCGGGATCGTTGCGGCAAAGGTGATCAGGAAAAAGCACTTGACCAGCGCATAGCCATGATCGGTTGCAATGACTGCGGCCGGTTGAAAGAAGGTGACGCCATAGGCGATCCAGTAACCGATGAATAAGTACACCAGAGCCGACACGGCAAAGTCACTGAGGATCTTCGACAGCGCATTGACCTGATTCTTGTAGCGCACCGTGCCGACCTCGAGGAAGGCAAAGCCGGCATGCATGGCGAGCACCAGAATGGCACCCATGAGCAAAAACAGAGTATTGGAGCCATGGACCAATGAGTCCATTGCGCTGTGCATGTTTTCCATAGAAGTAGGCAGACCTGCTGAAAAGGCACCAGGACAGTTCAAGAACCTGCATCCCTGCACCGAAGTGGTGCCCAGCCCCCTGCCCCGTTTCGGTGAGGCAAATGAAGCCTGCGTGGTTTTTTCTTGGGTTTGTCGTGGATTGGGTTAAGGTTTATCGATGTCCGCGTGATGGGCGCACGGCTTCGGCGCACACATCGACGGCCATGCCCCGAGACAAAGCAAACGCCATACCAGCGACAGATACTGAACCTTCATCGCCCGCCATTACTCGAAATAGCCACACACACCAACAGGGAGAGACACCATGGCCAGCAAATCGGCAAAGACTGCTCAAGAGATATTGATGGCTGACTTCCAGGCGCTGGTGCGCGATACCGAGAAGTTGCTCGCAGACACCGCCAACCTCGCCGGTGACCAGGCTGACGAATTGCGTGAGCAGATTCACGAGCGCTTGTCAGAAGCCCGCGAGAACCTGCAACTGACCCAGGACTCCATGCGTGCTCGCGGCCAACAAGCCTTGGGCGACGCCGAGCAGTACGTGCAGGACAATCCGTGGCAGGCCATCGGCATTGCCGCTGGGG
Organism: Pseudomonas sp. BP8; assembly: GCF_017875955.1. Lineage (GTDB taxonomy): Bacteria > Pseudomonadota > Gammaproteobacteria > Pseudomonadales > Pseudomonadaceae > Aquipseudomonas. The sequence goes on from NZ_JAGINK010000001.1 coordinate 4,757,146, forward strand.
TCGGCCTGCTGATCGGCTTGCTGGCCAATCGGCGCTGAGGAAACCCCATGGAAAATGACGCCCTCACCACCGGCGCCACCGGCAAGCGCCTAGGCGCTGCCATGCTTGGCCTGCTGCACAGTCATATCGAACTGTTCGGCATCGAGTTGCAGGAGCAGAAAGGCCGCACGCTGAAGCTGCTGTTGTTCGCCGGGCTGGCGCTGGTGTTCGCGCTGTTGCTGCTGACCGCCCTGTCGGGTTTGCTGCTGGTAATGCTGTGGGACAGTTATCGCCTGGCCGGGATCATTGGCCTGTGCGTGTTCTACGGACTTGCCACGGTCTATTGCGGCTTGCGCCTGAAAGCAGCGGTGTTCGACGAATCGTCACCCTTCAGCTCCACCCTCGAGGAGCTTGCCAAGGACCGGGAGCGCCTGTTGCCATGAGCCTGCCAGAACTGCCCAACACACGTAATCCACGCGAGCTGCGCAAGGCGCTTCTGCGCCTGCGAATGGAAATGCACCGCCAGGAAATCCGCCACGAATCGTCGCAACTGCTCGAACCGGTCAGGCGCCTGCGTGGCATGGGCGGCTCGTTGCAGGAGGGCCTCGGTATCAAGCACGCGCCGCTGTGGGGCCTGGGTGCGGTCGTTGCGATGGGCTTCCTGACCGGCAAGGGCGCACGCAACGGCAACCTCTCCCGCCTGGTGCGCCTGGGCGGCAGCCTGGTGCCTTTGGTCCGCCTGTTCCTGCAGAACACTCGCCGTCACTGATCAACCGCGCCCGGCGCTTGCGCGGGCGCGGCCAAAACCGGAAGCTATGACGATCATCCGACCGGAGAAGCGCCTTGGACTGGCACACCCTGCTGACCCGCGAACGCCTGGGCAAAGCCCTCTACAGCCCTGAAGAAATGGGCCGCAGCCCCTTCCACAAGGACCACGACCGGATCATCTTCTCCGGCGCCTTCCGCCGCCTGGGACGCAAGACCCAGGTGCACCCGGTATCGAGCAACGACCACATTCATACCCGCCTCACCCACTCGCTGGAAGTCAGTTGCGTCGGCCGTTCACTCGGCATGCGCGTGGGTGAAACCTTGCGCGAGAGCCTGCCGGACTGGTGCGACCCCAGCGACCTGGGCATGATCGTCCAGTCAGCCTGCCTGGCTCACGACATCGGCAACCCACCGTTTGGCCACTCCGGCGAAGACGCCATTCGCTCGTGGTTCCAGCAGGCCGCTGGGCGCGGCTGGCTGGATGACATGAGCGACGCAGAACGGGCCGACTTCCTCAATTTCGAAGGCAATGCCCAAGGCTTTCGCGTCCTGACCCAACTGGAATATCACCAGTTCGACGGCGGTACCCGGCTCACCTACGCGACCCTCGGCACCTACCTCAAGTACCCCTGGAGCTCCCGCCATGCGGACGCCCTCGGCTACAAGAAGCACAAGTTCGGCTGCTACCAGAGCGAACTGGCCCTGATGGAGCAGATTGCCGGCAAGCTCGGCATGCCGCTGCTCGAAGAGCAACGCTGGGCACGCCATCCGCTGGTGTACCTGATGGAGGCAGCGGACGACATCTGCTACGCGCTGATCGACCTCGAAGACGGCCTGGAGATGGAGCTGCTGGACTACGCCGAAGTCGAGATGCTGCTGCTCGACCTGGTTGGCGACGACCTGCCCGAAACCTACCGCCAGCTTGGCGCGGGCGACTCGCGTCGGCGCAAGCTGGCGATCCTGCGCGGCAAGGCCATCGAACACCTGACCAACGCTGCCGCGGTAGCCTTCGTCGAGCAACAGCAGGCCCTGCTCAGCGGTCAACTGCCAGGCGATCTGGTCGAGCACATGCATGGCCCGGCCAAACGCTGCGTACTGCAGGCCAAGGACATGGCGCGCAAGAAGATCTTCCAGGACAAGCGCAAGACCCTGCATGAGATCGGCGCCTACACCACCCTGGAAATCCTCCTCAACGCCTTCTGTGGCGCAGCCCTGGAACAGCACGGTGGGCGCACGCCCTCGTTCAAGAGCCGGCGAGTGCTCGACCTGATTGGCAATCATGCCCCAGACCCGCAAGGCTCCTTGCATAACGCCTTCCTGCGCATGATCGACTTCATTGCCGGCATGACCGACAGCTATGCCAGTGAGATGGCCAGTGAAATGACCGGTCGCTCCAGCCCGCGTTAATCCAACCCGGTACACCCCGCTCATCAAGGGCGGGCTGTATTGTAGGAATTTGCCTACTTCTCCCCTTTCCACTCTACATTTACAAATATCCGCTCATATAAAGTTACCGGTCACGCATTGACATTAAACATCATGATTAAATATGTGTAGAAAGGTAGTCCTTTACTGTAGTCCATTTCCCATATCCCACTCCAGAGCTCTTCTCGCCTGCCCCATGCCGCCCATCTGAGTTAAGGTGCGCACTGTTTAAGACACCGGCCTCAGTGGGAAAATTAACCATGCATTCCGTATTCATTGTCGACGACCATCCCGTAATACGATTGGCTGTGCGTATGTTATTGGAAAACCAGAGTTACCGGATTGTTGGCGAATCGGACAACGGCGTCGATGCCATGCAGATGATTCGCGACACTCGCCCAGACCTGGTCATCCTTGACATTGCGATCCCCAAGCTAGACGGTCTCGAGGTCCTTTCGCGATTTCAGAGCATGGCGTTCCCAGCAAAGGTGCTGGTGCTTACCGCGCAGTCACCCGAATTGTTTGCAGTGCGCTGCATGCATTCCGGCGCCTCGGGCTATGTGTGCAAACAAGAGGATTTGAGCGAGCTGATCAGCGCCATCAAGGCGGTACTTGCTGGCTACAATTATTTCCCCAGCCAGGCCCTGCAAAGTGACCCGGACAACACCAATAGCGAGATACATTTATTCCGCCTGGTCAATGACCGCGAACTGATGGTGCTGCAACTTTTCGCCCAAGGAAGAAGCAACAAGGAAATCGCCAAGGGCATGTTCCTCAGTAACAAGACAGTCAGCACCTACAAGAAACGGCTCATGCAAAAACTTCAGGTCGGCACCTTGGTCGACTTGATCGACATTGCCAAACGCAACGCGCTGGTCTGAGGTAGCACATGAGGCGGTACATGGCCTGCCTGCTGTACGCCTTGACCCTGTTCAACGGTCAGGCGCTAGCCGTAACCACTGATGTCACCTCGCTCAATGTCCTCGCTCGGTTGACAGTGGCGCCGGTCCGTCCAATGCTCACAGCCGACCAGCACGAATGGCTCGAGGGCAAGCAGGCGCTGATCCTGGGTACGTCCTTTCCCGACAATGCCCCGTTCGACATCAGCAGCGGTGGCCGGGACTACCAGGGCATCAGCGCCGAATATGCCGCCGTGATCGGCAAGGCGCTGGAGGTGCCGGTCCGCGTTGTGCGCTTCGCCAGCCGCGACACCGCCGTCGAGGCACTCAAGTCAGGACGAATCGACTTGCTGGGCAGCGCCAATGGTTATGAAGCCGCAGTCGGCGGGTTGGTGCTTTCTCAGCCTTATGCGGTCGACCAGCCGGTGCTGGTCACTCGCGAGGACGATAACCGTTCGTTGGAGCAAGGCCTCGACGGCTTGCGCCTGAGCATGCTCAATCACTACCTGCCGCCCAAGGACGTTCAGGAAGCTTATCCGAAATCGGTCCTGCTGACCTTTGGCTCTTCAACCCAGGCACTCAACGCCGTCGCCTTTGGCCAGGCCGATGTGTTCATCGGCGACACCATTTCCACTTACTACCAGCTCAAGCAAGGCCACTTGCCACGCCTGCGCATGGCCAATTTCAGCAAGCACAAGGACGTGGGTTTCAGCTTTGCCATGCGCCAGGACGACCTCATCCTCAAGGCACTGGTCGACACCGCACTGCACAGCCAGACCCACGCCGTGCATGCCAACATTCTCAAACGCTGGAGTCCAGGCAGCGAAATTCTCCTCAGCGAGCGCAAGCTGCAGCTTTCAACCGCTGAGGAGCAATGGCTGCGCGACCATCCGGTGCTGCGTGTAGTGGTCAACGAAACTGCCGCACCGATGTCCTACTTTGATACCGATGGGCAGTTTCGCGGGATTACCGCCGACCTGCTGGAGCTGCTGCGGCTGCGCACCGGACTGCGCTTCGATATCCAGCGCGCAGGCAGTATCAGCGACATGCTTGCCCGCCTGGAGGATGGCAGCGCCGACGCCATCGCAGCCATTACCCCGCAAGAACCGCTTGACGGCGCACTGCGCATTACCCGTCCGTACCTCGAAAGTTCGCTGGTTCTGGTTACCCGGCGCGGCGCTGATCAGGCGGTCTCGTTCGAGCGGTTGCACGGCAAGCGCGTGGCCGTCACGCGCGACAGCCCAACCGCGCAGATGCTCGCCCAGCGTTACCCCAAGGTTATGGCCATCGAAACCGAAAGCCCGTATTTCTCCCTGGCGCTGCTGGCCAGCGGCGCAGTTGATGCTGCGGTGACTACCCTGATCGATGCCAACCACGCACTGGCCAACGGTACCGACCTGGTCATCCGCAGCACGGTAGACGGCGAGCCGGCCAGCTTTGCGATGGCCACCGCCTGGCAAGCGCAGGTACCCGCAAGCATTCTCGACAAGGCGTTGCTCAGCGTTTCCCCTGAAGAACTGGGCGTGATCAACAACCGCTGGCGCGGGCATGGCACGCAAGAGGAGGTCTACTGGAGCAAACTACGCCAACGTCTCCTGCAGATAACCCTGGGCGGCGGCGTGCTCCTGCTGCTGGTGCTCGGCTGGAATGCCCGCTTGCGCGGTCAGATCAAACAGCGCCAACGCGCCGAGAAGGCCCTGAATGACCAATTGGAGTTCATGCGCGCCCTGCTCAACGGCACGCCTCACCCAATTTTCGTACGTGACCGTGACGGGCGACTGCAGAGCTGCAACGACAGCTACCTCGAGGCGATGCAGGCGCAGCCGGAAGACGTCATAGGCAAGCGCCTGGCGGAAAGCCTGTGTGGCGAGTGCGGGTTGAGCTGCCACATACACACCGATTACCAACAGGTCATGGAGGGAGGGGTACCCCTGATCCGTGATCGCCAGCTACGCATCAACAACCAGGAGTTGACCATCTACCACTGGGTCTTGCCCTACCGCGATTCGCTCGGTGAAGTACAAGGGATCATCGGCGGCTGGATCGATATCAGCGATCGCCGCAAGCTGGTCCAGGAGCTACGCCTGGCCAAGCAGCAGGCCGACGAGGCCAATCGCGCGAAAAGTACCTTCCTGGCGACCATCAGCCATGAAATCCGCACACCGATGAACGCGGTGATCGGCATGCTCGAACTCGCGGTCAGGCATGCCGAGCAAGGACGCCTGGACAAACCCGCCCTGCAAGTTGCCTACCAGTCCGCCAATGACCTGCTCGGCCTGATCGGCGACATCCTCGACATCGTGCGCATCGAGTCCGGGCATCTGAGCCTGGTACCTGAGCCGGTGGAGCTGGCTGGCCTGATCGAGTCGGTGGCACGGGTGTTCGAGGGCCAGGCCCGGGCCAAGGGCCTGAGCCTGGAACTGGTGATTGCCCCCGCCGCCCGCTGCCACGTCTTGCTTGACCCGTTACGGTTCAAGCAGGTGCTGTGCAATCTGCTCAGCAACGCCATCAAGTTTACCGAGCACGGCCAGGTGCGCATTTGCGTCGCTGTCACCCATGCTGCACCGTCGGCCGAGCCGAAGCTCGACCTGGAAGTGCGTGACAGCGGCATCGGCATCGCCGAGCGTGAACTGCAGCAACTGTTCAACCCTTTCGTCCAGGCCAACCCGCAGAGCGAAGGCGCACGCGCAGGCACCGGACTGGGTCTGGCGATCAGCCGCAGCCTGTGCGACATGATGGGGGCCAGCCTTGGCCTGAAGAGCCTGCAGGGGGTCGGCACCCAGGTGCGCCTGCAGATGCCCCTGCAGCGGATCGCCGCGCCAGCTGAGCCCAAGCCAGTGATCCGCGATGTGGAAGTACCCGACAAGCAGCTGAACGTGCTGGTGATCGACGATCATCCGGCAAACCTGATGCTGATGGCACAGCAACTGAGCTTTCTGGGGTTGCGTCACAGCAGTGCGTGCGATGGTCGCGAGGCGTTGGCACGTTGGCGCGAACAACACTTCGATGTGCTGATGCTGGATTGCAACATGCCGAACATGAACGGATATCAGCTCACCGAAGCGGTGCGTCGCGCAGAGCGGGTCAGCGGGCGTCCACGCTGCATCATCCTGGGATACACCGCCAATGCCCAACCCGAAGTCCAGCAGAAATGCCTGGATGCGGGGATGGATGATTGCCTGCTCAAACCCATCAGCCTGCCAACCCTGAGCCAGCACTTGGCCCAGGTAGTCCCGCAGCGCAACACGCAGCATCCAGGCTTCAACCTTGAAGGTTTGACCTCGGTGCTCGGCGACGTGCCTGAGGCACACCGGCTTTTTCTCACCACCCTGCATCAGAGCCTGAAGGACGACTTTGCTGCGTTGATGGCCATCGACCCTGGGCATGCCCCGCAGGTCATCGGCGAGCAGGCACACAAGATCCTCAGCGCGGCACGGATGCTGGATGCCCGGGAGTTGATGGCGGCGTGCGAGGCATTGGCAGTGCAAGGGTTGCCACTGGCGCAGCTAAAGCTGCGGCGGCAGGTACTGGCGCGGCAGATGCGCAGAATTGAAAAGGCCCTGGCCAGTCAACTGGGCTGACTGTACAGGGCCTTGGCAGAGCGGTGTACTGGACGTACCCGCTCAGATGGGATCAGGAAGCCGAGTTGATCGGCTTTTCCGGATACCAGGCATCCAGCAGAGGGCTGACTTCGATCTTGGTCAGCTCGTCGCGGCCTTTGAGCCAGGCTTCAACAGCAGCGCGCTGCTCTTCGCTGACCGAGCCACGGTTGGCCAGGCAGACCAGACCGAAATCATCACCGCCGACATAGTCCAGGCCGTTGGCATCCATGGCTTCTTCCAGGAATGCGTCGAGGAAGGCATCGATGGCTTCATCAGACAGGTCTTCCTTGAACCCCAGGTTCAGTTCGAAACCCAGCTCCTGGAATTCATCCACGCAGAGTTTCTTGCGCAGACGGCGGGAACGGTTGGTAGCCATGAAACAATCCTCTTGAGAAATTACCGGCGGCACTTTACCAGTTTCCGCGCCCAAGCGGCGCATTTGTGTCGAACGGGGCCCAAAAATGGCACGCTTGGGGCATAATGCGCACTGTATTTCATCTGGGGCCACCATCTTTTACAGCCCCGTTGTCTTTCCCCTCGTCCGCAGGGTTTCAGCACTATGATCAAAGCGCTCCGCCCACTGATTTTCGCCGGCCTGATGCTGCCGGTCGCCATGCCCAGCCAAGCGGCTGCCGTCAACACCAGCCTGCCACCGAAGGTGCAACAGGCGCTGAAGAGCAACAAGCTGCAGGACTCCGCCCTGTCCCTGGTGATGTTGCCCCTCGACGGCCCAGGCACGGCGACGGTGTTCAACGCCGATGTCTCGGTCAACCCGGCCTCTACCATGAAGCTGGTTACCACCTACGCCGCACTTGAGCTGCTCGGCCCGACCTTCCAATGGAAGACCGAGTTCTACACCGACGGCACCCTGAGCAACGGTGTGCTCAACGGCAACCTGTACCTCAAGGGCGGCGGCGACCCCAAGCTGAACATGGAAAAACTCTGGCTGCTGATGCGCGACCTGCGCGCCAACGGCGTGCGCACGGTCACTGGCGACCTGGTGCTTGATCGCAGCCATTTCGTCCAGCCCAACCTGCCGCACTTCGACGATGACGGCGGCGATACCAACAAGCCGTTCCTGGTCAAGCCGGATTCGTTGCTGGTCAATCTGAAAGCCTTGCGCTTTGTCGCCCGCAACGATGGCGGCAACGTCACGGTTGCGGTCGAACCGCCGATTGCCAGTATCCGCATCAACAATCAGGTCAAGGCCGTGGCTTCCAAACAGTGCACCGGCGAAGTCCGCTACAACCCGCAGGTGCAACCGGATGGCGTCAGCGTGGTGGTCAGTGGCCAGCTGGGTGAAGGCTGCAACTCGCAGACCTACCTCGCCCTGCTCGATCACCCGGCCTACGCTGCCGGCGCCGTGCGGGCGATCTGGAACGAGCTGGGTGGCAGCATCCAGGGCCGTGACCGCATCGAGAACGTGCCCAAGAGTGCCCGCCTGCTGGCCCGGGCGTTCTCGCCCGACCTGGTTGAAGTGATCCGCGACATCAACAAGTACAGCAACAACACCATGGCCCAGCAGCTGTTCCTCAGCCTCGGTGCGCAGTTCCGGACCGACGCCGATGGCGATGATGCCCGTGCCGCACAACGGGTGGTGCGGCAGTGGATGGCGAAGAAGGGCATTACCGCGCCGCATCTGGTCATGGAGAACGGCTCGGGCCTGTCACGCGCCGAACGGGTCAGCACGCGCGAGATGGCGGCCCTGTTGCAGGCAGCCTGGAAGAGCCCCTACTCCGCCGAATTCATCAGCTCGATGCCGTTGGTGGGGATGGACGGGACCATGCGCAAGCGACTCAAGCGCACCGCGATGACCGGTGAAGCGCATATCAAGACCGGCACGCTGAACACCGTGCGGGCAATTGCCGGGTTCAGCCGCGACAGTAATGGGCATACCTGGGCGGTGGCAGCGATTCTCAATGATCCGAAGCCTTGGGGCGCCTCGCAGGTGCTGGATCAGGTGTTGCTGGAGCTGTATCGGCAGCCAAAGGTGAACAACGGGACGGCGGCTTCCGGGCGCTGATCTACGGGTGCACTTGCGGGCCTCTTCGCGGGTCAAGCCCGCTCCTACAGGTTCAGCGCCGGTTGAAAGCTTGGCGCTGAACATGTAATCGATGGAGCGGGCTTGACCCGCGGAAGAGGCCGGCACTGCCTATGCAAGACGCTTTGGCTCCCGCTCAAGGCACCTCCACCTCAACCCGATCACGCCCCGCCTGCTTGGCTGCATACACCCCTGCATCCGCTCGCAACAGCAACGAATCAGCACCCTCCCCCGACCGCCACCCGGCCACGCCGAAACTTGCCGTCACCCTGCCCACGCCATCGATGTTCAAGCTACGCACGCCCTGCCACAGCTCCAGCGCCAGCGTGCGCGCCTGCTCAACATCACTGCCTGGACACAGCACCATGAACTCCTCCCCGCCAAGCCGGCAAAACACGTCGGTACGGCGCAACCGATGGCCGATGTGCTGACAGAGGCTGCGCAGCACGTGATCCCCCACCGCATGCCCGTACTCATCGTTGATCCGTTTGAAATGATCGAGGTCGAGCATGATCACCGCCAGATCCAGGCCATCGCGCTGCGCCCGGTCGAGCTCGCTCTTCAGCCGCTCCTGGAAATAACGCCGATTGTGGATCCCGGTCAGTACATCGGTGATCGACAAGGTACGCAGCTCTTCCTCGACCCGTTTCGGGTCAGAAACGTCCGTCAGGTAACCGTGCCACAGGGTGCAGCCGTCCTCGCCGATTTCCGGCGTGGCCTCACCACGCACCCAGCGCAACCCCGCCTGCGGCAAGATCACCCGATACTCTTCGCGCCACGGTGAGAGATGCTCAGCCGAGTAGCGCACCGAGCGCCGCACCCGCTCCAGGTCATCGGGATGAATGCGCTCGAACACCCGCGTGGCATCCTCGCGCAACAGCTGCAGATCGACCTCATAGATGTCGTACAGTCCCTGGCTGGCATAGGGGAAACACGACCGTCCATCTGCATCCAGACGGTACTGATAGATACCCCCCGGCACCTCGGCGCTGAGTTTCTCGAGCAAACGGTCACGCGCCGCCAGCGCTTCGTGCACCCTGCGCCGCTCGGTCACGTCGATGCAGATCGCCAGGTAGCCAACCCATAATCCCTGCTCGTCGAGCACGGCAGTGACGAGCATGTTGGCAAGCAGATGGCTGCCGTCCTTGCGCACCAAGGTCCACTCGCCAGGCCCACTGCCCGCCTCCTGAACCGTCTCGGCAAACATTGCCTGGCCGCCGCTGATCTCGCGTCCGTAGCGCACGCTCAGGGCATGCGCGCGCTGCCTCAATTCGTCGGCCTCGACCATGTCGGCCAGGTCCCGGCAGCCGATCGCCTCGCTGGCGGAGTAACCCAGCATGCGCTCGGCGCCCGCGTTGAACGTGCTGATCACGCCTCTGAGACTGGTGGCGATGATCGCCACCTGGGTGGCAGCATCGAGCACGCTGCGCAGCTGATTATGGGTGTCGCGCAGCGACTGTTCACTGACGCGCAATTCGGCGGTGCGCTGTTCGACCAGGGTCAAGGCGCGCTGACGCTGGCTGAACAGGCTGTAGAGCAAGGTGCTGAGCAGCACACTCAACAGCCCACCGAGCCAGGCCAGGCCAATCGCGGCCGAGGAGCGGTTGGCTGCCAGAAACGCCTGACTGGGGCGGATCGCCAGCTGGTACTGATGGTCGGCCAGGTGCAGCAGGTGATTACTGACCATCGGTATCTGCGCGACCTGATTCTGCGAGTCGTAGACTACCTCCTGACCATCGCCCCCCGACGCATCGAAGATACGCACCACCAGGTTGTCGTCGAGCGCCACGGGCAGGCCCTCGGCAACCAACTGACGCATGCTCAGCAGGGCCATCACATACCCACTGGGTGTGCTGCGTGGCTCCCCCGTGGCAAATAACGGCGCAACCATCAGCAGGCCGCGCGCATAGGCCGGCTCGACATTGAGCAGGTCCAGCGGCGCAGACACCGCCATGCTCCCCGGCGAGGAGGCCCGAGCGAGGGTCATGGCACGCTGCGCCTGGCCGACTATGTCCAGGCCATAGGGCTGCCGCTCAAGGCTGGCGGCCTGAGTAAAGAGTACCGGGTAGTAATAGTCGCGCGCCGCTGCTGGCTGCAGGACACCTTGCGCGTCCTGATCACAAATCTGGAAAGGCTGGCCCAGCGTGGCGCTGGCCTGGCGCTCGAAGTCGTCGCGCTGCGCCGCAGCGACCCGCGGTGCCCAGGAATACGCCTGAGTGCGCTGCAGCAGCGGTTTTACATAGCCATCGAACTCACGCGCAGTGATTTCGCTGGAGTAGCTGAAAAACCGCCGCAACCCATCCAGGCGCTGCTCCTGGTCATCGAAACGTTCGGCGATGCGACTGTGGCGCTCATTGGCCAGCAGCTCGAAGCGCTGGCGCAACTGCTGCTTGTAGAAGGACTGCGCGGCGATCACCAGCGCTACGGTGAGCAGGCCGCCGGCAACCAAAGCCACCAGCGCCACCGCCCAAGCCGACAGGGCCTCGCTGCACAGGCCAACTACCTTCGCACGCACGCCATACTTCGACATAGAGCATTCTCATCACGTCAGCGTCCTGCGAGTTATCTGGCCTTAAGCAGTTATAGCTATTGGCCATCAGGGACGCAACGTAGCTCGTCGCTTTATCGCAGCTGCAGACGCCATGCCCGATGAATCTTGCTGTTACGGGCAAAGTCCGGGTCGACCGTTTGCGCGCTGATTTCCTCTACTGCGTAACGCGCGCTCACGCTCTCGTCGAGCTGGAACTTGCGGAAGTTGTTAGAGAAGTACAACACCCCACCCGGGGCCAGACGGGCCAACGCCAGGTCGAGCAGTTGCACGTGGTCGCGTTGCACGTCAAACACACCTTCCATGCGCTTGGAGTTGGAGAACGTCGGCGGATCGATAAAGATCAGGTCGTAGCTCTCGCGGCAGTTCTCCAGCCAGGCCATCACATCACCCTGCTCCAGGCGGTGGCGATCGGAGTAGCCGTTTAGCGACAAGTTGCGCCGCGCCCAGTCCAGGTAGGTCTTGGACAGGTCGACGCTGGTGGTGTCGCGTGCGCCGCCCTTGGCTGCATGCACGGTAGCCGTGGCGGTGTAGCAGAACAGGTTGAGGAAACGCTTGCCAGCAGCCTCGCGCTGGATGCGCATGCGCATCGGCCGGTGGTCGAGGAACAGACCGGTATCCAGGTAGTCGGTGAGGTTGACCAGCAACTTGACGCCGCCTTCCTGCACTTCCTGGAAGCGCCCTTCGGTTGCCTGGCGCTCATACTGGCGAGTGCCGCTCTGGCGCTCACGACGCTTGAGAACCACGCGCTGCGGATCAATATTCAAGGCCAGCGGGATTGCCGCCAGTGCGTCGAGCAGACGCCCTTGGGCTTTGTCGGGGTCGATCGAGCGCGGCGCGGCGTATTCCTGGACGTGGACCCAATCCTGGTAGAGATCGACCGCCAAGGCGTACTCGGGCATGTCGGCGTCATACAGGCGGTAGCAGTCGACCTGTTCGCGGCGGGCCCATTTACCCAACTGCTTGAGGTTCTTCTGCAGGCGATTGGCAAACATCTGCGCACCTTCCGAGAGGCGCGCCGGCTCGCTGGCCGCCGGCAATTGACGCGGGCTGTCGCTTTCTTGCGCGTCGGCAGGACGGCGCTCACCAGTGACAAACTGATCCGGCTGGACCTTGAACAGGAGCAGTTTGCACGGCAGCGCGCCGTTCCAGAAGGCGTACTGCTTGTGGCTACGGATGCCCATGCGCTTGCCCAGTTCCGGCGCACCGGTAAACACCGCCGCTTCCCAGCCCAGGCACGCCTGGCGCAGGCGTTCGCCGAGGTTCTGGTAGAGGTAGAGCAAGCTGGCTTCATCGCCCAGACGCTCGCCGTACGGCGGGTTGCTGATGACCAGGCCTTTCTGGTTCTGGTCAGGGCGCGGCTCGAAGCTGCCGACTTCGCCCTGGTAGATCTTGATCCAGTCGCTCAGACCCGCACGCTCGACGTTATTGCGGCCCGGCTGGATCAGCCGTGGGTCGGCCTCGTAACCACGAATCCACAGCGGTGGCTTGGCCAAGCCCACTTCGGCGCGAGCAGCAGCCTCGTCGTGCACTTTGCGCCACAACGCCGGCACGTGACCGAGCCAGGCGCTGAAACCCCAGCGCTCGCGCTTGAGGTTAGGGGCGATATCGGCGGCGATCATTGCCGCCTCGACCAGGAAAGTACCGACACCGCACATCGGGTCAGCCAGCGCGCCACCCTCGGCGGCGATACGCGGCCAACCGGAACGGATCAGCACCGCCGCTGCCAGGTTTTCCTTCAACGGCGCAGCACCCTGCTGCAAGCGGTAACCGCGCTGGTGCAGGCTGTGGCCAGAAAGGTCAAGAGACAGGATTGCCTCACCGCGATCCAGGCGCAGGTGCACGCGCAGGTCAGGGTTGAGCTTGTCTACCGAAGGGCGCAGGCCCTCGCGGTCGCGCAGCTTGTCGACAATGGCGTCCTTGACCTTCAAGGCACCAAAGTGCGTGTTGTCGATGCCTGAACCATGGCCGCTGAATTCCACCGCCAGAGTGCCGTCGGCGGTCAGGTGATCCTGCCACTCAACGGCATTGACGCCGTCGTACAGGTCATCGGCGTTTTTCATCGAGAAACGCTTGAGCACCAGCAGCACGCGGTTGCCCAGACGCGACCACAGGCACAGGCGATAGGCGGTTTCCATGTCGGCCTCGCCACGAATGGCCGAGGTGTGCTCACGCACCTCCTCAAGGCCGAGGCCACGGGCCTCTTCGGCAAGCAGGCCTTCGAGGCCCTTGGGGCAGGTGAGATAAAGTTCGAAACGGTCCGACATGAGTAATCCAGTGCCTTTTTGGCTATTTGAGTGACGGGTCGACGCATCGTCCCGCCGATGTTTGCCCGAGCGCCCTTTTCACAGGCGCTCGGGTGGCCTCGCGCGTATCGCAAGGGCCAGGCCGCCCGACAGAGTAGCCCTCGCCGGGAGGCAAAGAAGCTTGGATCGTCTGGCAGTGTGAAAATTTCGTGCGAGTCACGCTCGCGTATGACCCTTCGTCGCATTACCAATTATTTCTGTCATCTGGCCACAACGCTGGCCTTTTGACGTCAATCGCGACTAAACCCTGATAATAGCGGGCTAAAGCCCAAACCGAGTTGAGTCGCATTTATTTACTTATCACTTCACCTTTGGAAAGGTTACGTCCTTATGACAAATCGATCATTCCCACTGTGACCTGCATTCGTTAGAACTGACCTCAGGTCGTTTCGCAACGGGACGACACTTCTAGCTCGCCACGCCGGCAGCGAGCGCAAACCGGCAGAAAGATTCTGCCCGGCCTCCACGAGGCCGACGGGACATTACAGTCAACAAGTGAGGGCAACACCCTATGAGAAGACTTAAGCGTGATCCGTTGGAAAGAGCATATTCACGTGGCTACCAGTACGGGGTCACCGGCAAATCTCGCGAACTTTGCCCCTTCACTCTTCCCTCTGTTCGCCAAGCCTGGATTAACGGCTGGCGGGAAGGCCGCGGAGATAACTGGGACGGCATGACCGGCACTGCTGGCATCCATAGACTCAACGAAAATCACGCCGTTGGCTGAACGAGGACACTGAATTCCGAGTCACCATGCACGCCCCATCCGGGCGGCGGGCTACGGCCCAGGGGCCCCTTCAAGGGGCCCTTTTTTATGCCCGGCGATTACCGCCGAGGCATGGCCGCGATGGCGTCTACCGCCTCACGAATCAGCGCCGGGCCCTTGTAGATGAAGCCCGAGTAGATCTGCACCAGGCTGGCCCCGGCGGCGATCTTCTCGGCGGCATGACGGCCTTCGGTGATCCCGCCCGCGGCGATGATCGGCATCCGGCCGGCCAGTTCGCCCGCCAGTACCTTCACCGTGTGGGTGCTTTTTTCCAGTACCGGCGCACCTGACAGGCCACCCGCTTCACCGCCAAACGCCAGCCCCTCGACACCCTCACGCGACAACGTGGTGTTGGTCGCGATTACCGCATCCATCCCGGACTCCAGCAACGCCGCAGCAACCAGGACGGTTTCTTCATCAGTCATGTCCGGGGCGATCTTGATCGCCAGCGGAATACGCTTGCCATGCTCGACAGCCAGTTGTTCGCGGCGCACCGCGAGGGCATCGAGCAATTGCTTGAGCGAGTCGCCAAACTGCAGCGAGCGCAGGCCCGGGGTGTTTGGCGAGCTGACGTTGACGGTGATGTAGCTGGCGTCGTTGTAGACCTTTTCCAGGCCGATCAGGTAGTCGTCGACCGCACGCTCGACCGGGGTATCGAAGTTCTTGCCGATATTGATCCCCAGCACGCCCTCGAAGCGCGAAGCGCGCACCCGCGCCAGCAGATGATCAACGCCCAGGTTGTTGAAGCCCATGCGGTTGATGATCGCCGTGGCCTCCGGCAGGCGGAACAGCCTTGGCTTGGGATTGCCCGGCTGCGGGCGCGGCGTCACCGTGCCGATCTCGACGAAGCCGAAACCCAACTGGGCAAAACCGTCGATCGCAGCGCCGTTCTTGTCCAGGCCAGCGGCCAGACCGACCGGATTGGCGAAGTTCAAGCCCATGACCGTCACCGGCGACGCCGACGGCTGTTTGCACAGCAGGCCATTGAGCCCCAGCCGGCCACCGGCGCCAATCAGGTCGAGGGACAGGTCGTGGGAGGTTTCCGGAGAAAGCTTGAACAGCAGCTGGCGGGCCAGGTTATACATGGGCGGGCAAGACTCGGGGGTGAGTGAGGGTGCGATTATAGCCAGCGCGTCGCTGCCGCGACAGGCCTTTGCAGCGTCTCTGGCATATGGCTTGCTTCGTTCGAGGCACAGAGCCTGTTCAGTACGGGCGAGGATTGGTGAATACAGTCGTGAATACCCCCACCTGCGCAACACCCCTGGCCTGGGTCAACGGCAGTGACGCACCGGAAAAGCCCAGCCTGAACATCGGTTTCATGGCCCTGACCGATTGCGCATCAATTGTGGTCGCGGCCACCCAAGGCTTCGCCCAGCAACAAGGCCTGACCCTCAACCTCAAGCGCCAGGCGTCCTGGTCGGGCCTGCGCGACAAACTGGTCAGCGGCGAGCTGGATGCCGCCCATTGCCTGTATGGCCTGATCTACGCGGTGCACCTGGGCATTGGTGGCGGGGTGGCCAGCAACATGGCGGTGCTGATGGGCCTGAACCAGAACGCCCAGGCCATCAACCTGTCCCCGGCACTGCAACGCAAGGGCGTGACCAACCCTGAAGCACTGGCCAAACTGGTGCACCAAAAAGGCTCACGCCTGACCTTTGCCCAGACCTTTCCCACCGGCACGCATGCCATGTGGCTGTATTACTGGCTGGCCAGCCAGGGCATCCACCCGTTGCACGACGTCAACAGCGTGGTGGTGCCACCCGCGCAGATGGTTGCGCACCTTCAGGCCGGACGTATCGACGGCTTCTGCGTCGGCGAACCCTGGTCGGCCGATGCCGTAGCCCAGGGCCAAGGCTTCACCCTGGCCACCAGCCAGTCGATCTGGCCAGACCACCCGGAGAAAGTCCTCGGCTGCGCCCGCGCCTTTGCCGAACAGTACCCCAACAGCGCCCGCGCCCTGATCAAGGCGATTCTCGCCGCCAGCCGCTTTATCGAACAGAGCCCGGAAAATCGCCGCAGCACCGCCCAACTGCTCAGCGGCCAGGCGTACCTGGACACGTCCCTGAACAACATCGAACCGCGGCTGCTGGGCGACTATCACGACGGGCTCGGCAACCACTGGCAAGACCCTCACGCCCTGCGCGTGTTCGACGAGGGCCGCAGCAACTTGCCCTATCTTTCCGACGGCATGTGGTTCATGACCCAGTTCCGCCGCTGGGGCCTGCTGCGCGAAGACCCTGACTACCTCGAGGTTGCCCGCCAGGTCCAGCAGCTGGCCCTTTATCGCGACGCTGCCGCAGCGCTCGGCGTGCCGTGCGCAGACCCGCCCATGCGTAGCAGCCAACTGATCGACGGCATCCGCTGGGATGGCAGCGATCCCCATGGCTACGCCCGCAGTTTCCGCCTGCACGCCATGGCTGAGGCGCCAGGCGCCCGTATCGGTCTGTGAGGGGACAACCATGCTGCGTATCCTGCTGATCGACGACACCGAGAAAAAAGTTGGCCGTCTCAAGGCCGCACTGATCGAGGCCGGCTTTGAAGTGATCGAGGCCGGCGGACTGACCATCGACCTCCCCGCCTGCGTCGAAACGGTGCGCCCTGACGTGGTCCTGATCGATACCGAGTCACCGGGCCGGGATGTGATGGAGCAAGTGGTGCTGGTCAGCCGCGACCGGCCGCGGCCGATCGTGCTGTTTACCGATGAACACGACCCGGACGTGATGCGCCAGGCAATCCAGGCCGGGGTCAGCGCCTACATCGTCGAAGGCATCCAGACCACCCGCTTGCAGCCGATTCTCGACGTCGCCATGGCCCGCTTCGAAAGCGACCAGGCGCTCAAGGCGCAGCTGCTCGCGCGCGACCTGCAACTGGCCGAACGCAAGCGCATCGAGCAGGCCAAGGGCTTGCTGATGAAGATGAAAGACTGCAACGAAGAGCAGGCCTACACCCTGATGCGCCGTCAGGCCATGAGCAAACAGCAGAAGCTGGTGCAGGTTGCCGAGCAGATCATCGCCATGCACGAAATGCTGGGGTGATGCAGCGGGCCTCTTCGCGGGCTTGCCCCGCGAAGAGGCCCGCCGTATCAACATAAACACTCGGCCGAACATATTGGCCCGGCTCTTGCTCAGTAAATCCCACAGGTAGCCAACGGCGGTTGCCCCACTTACCGACAAAGACGTCGCTCCCCCTCCACACACGTGGATCGGGTAGCGGCGTCTTTTTCGTTCCGGCCCTGCACAGACAGGGCATGACTACCGCTGCAAGCCGCGCGAGGTGTTCGATGAGTACCAGTTTCTGGAAGTCCGGGCATGTGCCCACCCTGTTCGCCGCGTTTCTCTATTTCGACCTGAGCTTCATGGTCTGGTACCTGCTTGGCCCCATGGCGGTGCAGATCGCCGCCGACCTGCAACTGAGCCCACAAGAGCGCGGCCTGATGGTGGCGACGCCGATCCTGGCCGGCGCGCTGCTGCGGTTCGGCATGGGCATGCTGGTCGATCGCCTGTCGCCAAAGACCGCCGGCCTGATGGGCCAGGTGGTGGTGATCGGCGCCTTGGCCTGCGCCTGGTACCTGGGCGTGCACAGCTATGAACAGGCACTGCTGCTCGGCGTGTTCCTCGGTTTCGCCGGGGCCTCCTTTGCCGTGTCGCTACCCTTGGCCTCGCAGTGGTACCCACCCCAGCATCAAGGCAAGGCGATGGGTATCGCTGGCGCCGGCAACTCCGGCACTGTGTTTGCCGCACTGCTGGCCCCAGCCCTGGCAGCGGCTTATGGCTGGAACAACGTGTTCGGCTTCGCCCTGATCCCGCTGCTGCTGACCCTGGTGGTGTTTGCGCTGCTGGCGCGCAATGCACCCCAGCGACCCAAACCGAAAGCCATGGCCGACTACTTCAAGGCACTCGGCGACCGCGACAGCTGGTGGTTCATGTTCTTCTACAGCGTGACCTTCGGCGGCTTCATCGGCCTGGCCAGCGCCCTGCCCGGCTACTTCAGCGACCAGTATGGCCTGAGCCCGGTCACCGCCGGTTACTACACCGCTGCCTGCGTATTTGGCGGCAGCATGATGCGCCCGCTCGGCGGTGCCCTGGCCGACCGCTTCGGCGGCATCCGCACCCTGCTGGGCATGTACAGCGTGGCAGCGGTGTGCATTGCCGCCGTCGGCTTCAACCTGCCCAGTGCCGCCGCGGCGCTGGCCCTGTTCGTCAGCGCCATGCTCGGCCTGGGCGCTGGCAACGGCGCGGTGTTCCAGCTGGTGCCACAGCGCTTCCGTCAGGAGATCGGCGTGATGACCGGGCTCATCGGCATGGCCGGCGGGATCGGGGGTTTCCTCCTTGCCGCCGGGCTGGGCATGATCAAGCAACACAGCGGCGACTATCAACTGGGCTTGTGGCTGTTCGCCAGCCTGGGCCTGCTGGCCTGGTTCGGCCTGCATGGCGTCAAGCAGCGCTGGCGCACCACCTGGGGCTCGGCTGCGGTTACCGCAGCGCGGGTCTGAGGGCACCTGATGAGCCTGCAACTGAGCTTTGCCGAAGCGACCGCCACCGGCCCGCGCAGCGAAAACCAGGACGCCATGCGCCTGGTCACGCCTGCGCCGGAGCTGGCCGCCAGCAAGGGCTATCTGTTCGCCCTGGCCGATGGCGTCAGCCAGTGCGCCGACGGCGGCCTGGCAGCACGGGCGAGCCTGCAGGCACTGGCGCTGGACTACTACGCCACGCCGGCAACCTGGGCCGTGGCCCAGGCGCTGGATCGCCTGTTGCTGGCGCAGAACCGCTGGCTACGCGCCCAAGGCAGTGGCCAGCCCCTGCTGACCACCCTAAGCGCGTTGGTGATGCGCGGGCGGCGCTTCACCCTCGCGCATGTCGGCGACTGTCGTGCCTATCGCTGGCACGACGGCCGCTTGCAGTGCCTGAGCGAAGACCACGTGTGGGACCAGCCCGGCATGCAGCATGTGCTCAAGCGAGCGCTGGGGCTCGACCAGCACCTGCTGGTCGATTACCTGGAGGGTGAACTGCTCGCCGGCGAGTCGTTCCTGTTGCTCAGCGACGGCGTCTGGGCCAGCCTCGGTGAACAAGGCATCCTGTCGATACTTCGCGAACACTGCGACCTGCAGGTCGCCGCCGACACCCTGGTGGCCAGCGCCCATCACTGTGGCAGCCAGGACAACGCCAGCGCCCTGTTGGTGCGCGTCGACCAGCTCGGCCCGGCCAATCTCGGTGACACCCTGGCGCAACTGCAGCAATGGCCGGTGCCAGGTGCGCTGCGCCCAGGCCAGCGGATCGATGGCTGGCAGGTCAGCGCCCAGCTATCGCACACCCGCCAGTCACTGCTGTATCGCGTGCATGATGCTCAGGCCCAACCCTGGCTGCTGAAGACCCTGCCTGCCGCGCACGTGAGCGAACCCGGCGCCACGCAACGGCTGCTCCAGGAAGAATGGTTCCTGCGCCGAGTCGCTGGCAGGCACTTCCCCGAGGTGCATCCGGCCAGTCACCGCCAGCACTTGTATTACCTGATGCGAGAGTACCCCGGGCGCACGCTTGCCCAGATTTTTGCAGAGCACGGCCCGCTGCCACTGGCGCAGTGGCTGGAGATCGCTCGGCAGCTGCTCCAGGCAGTCGGTGTGCTGCATCGGCGCAACCTGCTGCACCGCGATATCAAGCCCGACAACCTGCACCTGGGTGACGACGGCCAGCTGCGCTTGCTGGACTTCGGCCTGGCCTATTGCCCGGGGCTTTGCGAAGACGCCGCGCATGAGTTGCCCGGCACACCCTCGTTCATCGCCCCGGAGGCCTTCGAAGGGCTGTCACCCAGCCCACGCCAGGACCTCTACGCCGCCGGGGTGACGTTGTATTACCTGCTGACCGGGCACTACCCCTACGGCGAAATCGAAGCGTTCCAGCGACCGCGCTTCGCCGCCCCGGTAAGCCCTGCGCGCTACCGCCCCGACCTGCCGGAGTGGCTGCAACACAATCTCGAACAGGCCGTGGCGGCCAACCCTGCTCAGCGTTTCGAAACCGCCGAGCAGTGGTTGCTGCTGCTTGAACGTGGCGAGCGCCAAGAGCCTGCTGGCCGTCCTCGGCCACTGCTGGAGCGCGAGCCTGTAAAGGTCTGGCGGACCCTGGCCCTGCTCTCCTTGATAGTCAACCTGATAGTGCTGTACGCCCTGTTCAAGGGCTGAGCGGCGCCGCTGATGAGGAATACCGTATGAGTGCAAAAGTCTGGCTGGTGGGTGCCGGCCCTGGCGATCCCGAACTGCTCACGCTCAAGGCCGTGCGTGCCTTGCGCGAGGCCCAGGTAGTGATGATCGATGACCTGGTCAATCCGGCGGTCCTCGAACACTGTCCGGGTGCGCGGGTAATTGCGGTGGGCAAGCGCGGCGGCTGTCGCTCGACGCCGCAGGCGTTCATCCAGCGCTTGATGTTGCGCCACGCACGGCAAGGGCGTTGCGTGGTTCGGCTCAAGGGTGGCGACCCGTGCATCTTTGGCCGCGGCGGTGAGGAAGCGCTGTGGTTGCAGGGGCATGGCGTCGAGGTGGAGTTGGTCAATGGCATCACCGCAGGGCTGGCGGGCGCTACCCAGTGCGGCATACCGCTGACCTTGCGCGGGGTTAGCCGCGGCGTGACGCTGGTGACAGCGCATACCCAGGATGACAGCGAGCTGAACTGGGCAGGCTTGGCTCAGGGCGGGACGACATTGGTGGTGTATATGGGCGTGGCGCGGCTAGAGGATATTCGCCAGGGCTTGCTGGCTGGCGGGATGGCCGAGCATACCCCGGTGGCGATGATCGAAAATGCGTCGCTGCCGAGCCAGCGGGAGTGCCGCAGCCAACTGCAGTGGATGGGCCGGGACGCAGCGGCGTTTGGTCTGCGCAGCCCTGCCGTGCTGGTGATTGGCGAGGTGGCTGGACGTGCTGCGGCTGGGATGCTTGAAGAGACGTTGATGAGGGTGGCGGGCTGAAATTGGGGCTTGCCTCGCGATGAGGCCGGCACTGATACGACAAATCGCAGGCAAAGAAAAACCCGGCCTAAGCCGGGTTTTTCATGAATCTCAAACCAATTACTTGGCCTGAGCTTCAACCTGCGCTTCAACGCGACGGTTTACAGCGCGACCTTCTTCGGTAGCGTTGTCAGCAACCGGACGGGTCTCACCGTAGCCAACCGATTCAACACGGCTGGATTCAACACCGTACTGCTGGGTCAGGACTTGCTTGACAGCGCCAGCACGACGCTCGGACAGCTTCTGGTTGTACGCGTCTGGACCGACGGAGTCAGTGTGACCTTCCACGGTGGTGGTGGTCGACGGGTACTGCTTCATGAAGTCAGCCAGGTTCTTGATGTCGCCGTAGCTGTTAGGCTTGACGACCGACTTGTCGAAGTCGAACTTGACGTCCAGCTCAACACGTACGACTTCGGCAACAGCCGGGCAGCCGTCGGCGTCAACGGTAACGTTGGCCGGGGTGTCTGGGCACTTGTCGACGTTGTCGCACACGCCATCGTTGTCGCTGTCGGAGCACACTTCAGCAACTGGAGCTGGAGCGACTTCGGCTTGCTTCGGGCTACCGCCGAAGTTCAGGCCGATACCAACGCTTGGCGCCCACTCGGTGTCGCCTTGGTCGATGTTGTACTGGGCTTCAACGCCAGCACGGGCGTAGAACATGTCGGTGATGTACCACTTGGCACCGGCGCCAACGTTGGCGAAGGTGGAGTGGTTACGACCGCCACGGCCGGTCTGGCCCAGGGACTGGTGCGAGAAACCAGCGGAAACGTACGGACGAATTGCATCGTACGGGTTGTTGAAGTGGTACAGAGCGTCCAGGGCGGTGTTCGAGCCCTTGATGTTCTTACCGTCTTCGCCACGAGCGTTGTGGACTTCGTCGTAACCCAGACGCAGTTCAACGTCGTCGGTCAGGAAGTAACCGATCGAGCCACCGAACAGGTTGCCGTCGTTCTTGAAGTCGCGCTGGCTGTCGAAGAATTCTTTCTTGTAGAAGCCTTCGACTTCCACAGCGCCTGTGCCTTGTGCCATAGCGCCAATCGAGGTGGCGGCTACGAGCGAACCAATGGCCAAGCCCAAGGTGTTTTTCAATTTCATCCGTTAAATCCCCATCTGGTGATAGTTAAGCGGTCCCACCTAAAACCGGGGGACAACTCGACGGCAAGTCTAGCAGAACTCGCCGGTGGTTAGAGACATTTGCAGACGACTAAGTTTCAACCTCGCCGGCAAATTTCTCTCTAAGCTTATCGAGCGCACGCTTGTAGCGCATTTTCGTGGCGCTCAAGCCCATATGCATGATATCCGCGATTTCCTGGAACTCCAGCTCGGCGACGAATCGCAGCACCAGAATCTCCCGATCAATCGGGTTCACATGCACCAGCCATTTGTCCAGGCCGCCCTTCTCCTCAGGTTTTGGAGCCTTGTCTTCTGACGCCTCTTCAATAGGGTCAAGACTCAGGGCATCCATCAGCCTTCGTTTACGACGCTCCTTGCGGTACTGGGTAATGCACTCGTTGTAAGTGATGCTGTACAGCCAGGTCTTGAACTTGGATTTACCTTCGAAGTTCTTCAGCCCGTACAACACCTTCAGCATCACTTCCTGACAGACATCATCAGCATCCCGGTCGTTCCCCAAATAACGCGCACAGACGTTGAACAGGGTTCGCTGGTAGCGCCGCATGAGTTCCTCATAGGCGCGGGTAACGTGAAACAGCTCCTCATGCGAACGCGCCACCAACTCCTCATCGGTGAGTTCGTGGGGGTCGTAGCGCATGGGCGGCGAATGAACTTTATTCAAAACGGATCTGGCCGACAGTCAGGTCAAGTCGCCACTCGGCCCCCCAGGGACCGATTTTCGCGGCGACACACATTAACAGCTTTTGCGCGGTTAGCGGCTATCGACTCGCTGCTCGAGCAGCTCACGATTAGACAGCGACACCAGTTCGCCATCATCGGTCAGCAGGGTCGTCTTGACCGTGCCGATCTCTTCGATCTGCCCTTCGACCTCTCCAATCCGCACCTGCTGGCCGACCTGATAGAGTTCACGAACGTAGATTCCGGCGAGGATCTGGCCGGCGATTTCCCGACTTCCAAGCCCCATGGCCAATGCAATTGCCAGACCAACGGTTATCAAGCCAATGACGATTACATGGTTGAGCAGGTCGGTCTTGACCTCGAGCTGGCTGATGGCCACCGAGATCGCAATGATGATTACCAGGCCTTGGGCAATGCGCCCGACGCCAGCGGCGTACTCCAGGCCGATCCCTTCGGCAGCACCGCGCACCAGGCCATTGACCAGTTGCGCCAGCATCACCCCGGCCAGCAGCACCAGGGCTGCACCAAATACCTTGGGCAGGTACAGGGCAAGCATGTCAAGGGTTGCCGAAACCCGCTCAAGGCCCAGCGACTCGGCCGCCGAAACCAGGAAGATCAGCAGCACGAACCAGTAGACGATCTTGCCGATCAGGGTCGAGATCGGCACCTGAATGCCAGCGCGGCTGAGCATCTTGGTCATGCCGGTGCCGGCCATCAGGCGGTCGAGGCCGAACTTGGCGAGCAGTTTCGAGAGCAGTGTGTCGAGCAGCTTGGCCACCACAAAACCGAGCAGCACCACGACCAGCGCGCCGAACAGGTTGGGGATGAAGTTCGCTACCTTGGTCCATAGGGCGGTCATGGCCGTGACCAGGCTCTGGGTCCAGAGATCGAGTTCCATATTCAATCAGCCTTATCAGCTTTGCTGCCAGCGGCAGGGTTGCGGCGCACCGGCGCAACATGCGCCGAGCCATTGTTGACGGCAATCATCAGCGCCTGGCCCCAACGGCCAAGCATGCTGAACAGGTCACCCGCGCCAACCTGGCGGTTGGCGGTCTTGAGTACGCGACCCAGGCACGCAGCATCGTCCCGGTCCTGGCCGGACGGCGACGCATTGAGCAGGTCACGCAAGGATTGTTCAAACGGATCGTGCATAGGCACCTCGCGCAATGTCAGTCAAAGACGAGGGCGCCGGGCGATGGGTCACACGGCTGGCCGGGGCAAGTGTTTCTAAATGCACGGCGTCACACCCAGCGCAGTCGACGGAACAACCACCACTGCCCCACCGCAAGCCCCAGCACCAGCAGGCTGGCAAACAGGAAGCCGTAGGGGCTGGATGAGCCTGGAATGCCGCCGACATTGATCCCCAGCAGGCCGGTGACAAAGCTCATCGGCAGGAAGATGCAGGTAATGATGCCGAAGCGGTACATGGTCCGGTTCATCCGCTCGCTACGGCGCCGATCCTCGCTCTCCAGCACCAGCGCCGCGCGCTCGCGGGTCAGCTCAAGCTCCTCGAGGTAACGGATCAGGCTGTTGTTCAGCTCGTTCCAGTAGTCGGCGTCGGCGTCGGCAAACCAGCTCCATTTGTGCCGGGTCAGTTGCACGTAGATTTCCCGCTGCGGGGCGAGGAAACGCCGCAGCCCGGCCGCACGCCGGCGGATCTGCTGCAGGCTGTCGTGCTCTGGAGTATACCGTTCGTCGGATTCGACCTTTTCTTCTTCAAGATCAACCAGCTCGGACAAGTCACTGACCAGCGCCTGAACCTTCTCGGTCAGCAGCTCCCCCATCAGCAGGAGCAGCTCGGAGGCCGATTTGGGCCCCCGGCCTTCGTCCAGCAGCTGCAAAATCTCGTCACTGGCACGCAGCGGCCGCAAGCGCAGCGAGATCACCCGCTGGGCTTCGGCAAAGATGCGCACCGAAACCATGTCTTCGGGTTCGGCCCCCGGATTGAGGTTGACCCCACGCAAAAACAGCAGCATCTGCTCGTTGGCCAGGGGCAACAGGCGTGGCCGGGTGTTCTCTTCCAGGAGCAGGTCGCAACTGAACTCGCTCAGGCCACTGTCACGCAACAACCAGGTGCGCGTCTGCGGATGGCTGCGATCCCAATGCAGCCAGAGGCTCTCCTCTGGCTGCAACTGCAGGTCGTCCAGTTCGGTCCGAGCGATAGAACGCGCGCCACCTTTACCATCGAGCACCAGGGCATGGACCAGCCCCCACTGCGCGTTGTCTTCCTCGAACATTAAAGCTCCATCAGCGCGCGAGGCGCATCACTCCGGCATTTTCAGCGGGCTTGGCGAGACGATCACGCCATTGTTGTCGGCGTACACGTACTCGCCCGGGCGGAAGGTCACCCCGGCAAACGTCACGGCTACGTTGAGGTCGCCCAAACCGCGTTTTTCGGTCTTCAGCGGGTGGCTGGCCAGGGCCTGCACGCCGACGTCGGTCTGCACCAACACATCCACGTCGCGCACGCAGCCGTAGATCACCAGGCCTTCCCAGCCATTCTTGGCGGCCTTCTCGGCGATCATGTCACCGAGCAGCGCGCAACGCAGCGAGCCGCCACCGTCGACCACCAGCACCTTACCCTTGCCGTCGAGCTCGGCCTGGGCCTTGACCAGCGAATTGTCTTCGAAGCATTTGATGGTGACGATCTGACCACCGAACGAATCGCGACCGCCGAAGTTGCTGAACAGCGGTTCCAGCACCTGGACCAGCTCGGGGTAGGCATCGCACAGATCGGGCGTTACGTAATGCTGCATGAGAAAGCTCCTGTCAGGCACAACGAAAGCAAGGGTTCACTGCAAGGCTACACCGGCGAAGGTGTCGCAGTCATCCGGCAAGGCTCAAACCGCTGGCAGCGGCTCTGGCACAGCAACAGCGCCCTGGATCGGCGCCTGCGGATCACGCAACCAGCCTGCTACCAACGGCCAGACCTGCGCCTGGGCAGCCTTGCTGACCAACATATCGACATGTCCAAAGGCGTCGAAGCCTTCTTCGCGCCCTAGCCGCAAAAATTGCTTGCGGCCACCGCCAAGCTGATCGAACAGCTTGCGACAGGCCCACACCGGATCCTGAAAATCGGCGGCACCGGCCACTGCCAGCACTGGCACATCGATGTCGGCGAGGCCCGCCCACCAGTCGCCGTCCTTGCCGCCAAAGCGACCAAACAGGCCGTGCCAGCGCATGCTCTCCAGGGCCAGGCCGATCGGCTCATCCTCTGGCCCGCGCTTGAGCCGCGAACCGGAAATATGCGCAAACCGCTTGAGTAGCTGACGCGCCCCCCACTCTACCGTTGGCACCTTCAACGGCCAGTACGTGCGACTGACCTGGGTGCCGAAGAACGCCGCGCTAGCGACCCACTCGGCGTGCAGATAGCCACCGCCCAAAGCGGCAGCCAGGGTCGTCCCGCCGAGCGAATGGCCCAGCCAGTGCGGGGCCTGGCCGGCTTGCTCATGGACAAACGCAGCGATCACCGGCAGGTCGTAGCGGGCATAGTCACCCACGCGATTGTGCCGCCAATGGCGGTTACGCGGCGACAGGCCGTGGCCGCGCATTTCGGGGATCCACACGTCAAAGCCGGCGCGGGCGAGAAACGCCCCCAGGCCAATGCCTTTGGGCGAGTACCAGAAACGCCGATTGGAAAAGCTGCCGTGCAAGAGGATCACCGGCACCCCAGGGGCACGCTCACGGTCGGCCAGACCCAAGCGGGTCAGGGCCAGTTCGACGCTGGGGTCCGGGCTGTTGCCAGCCTTGATCCGGTAGACGTCTTCACTGAGGTCGCCGCGGCGCTCGGCACTTTGCAAGGCCACGGGGAAAAGTGTGCTGCTGCTTTGCATAAAGGACTTGTACGAAAAAAGGGCGGGAACCATCGCTGGAACTCGCCCCGAAGAATACGGGCGCAGGCACGCTTGACGTGCCTGCGCATTGGCTGGATCAGGCCGGGCTTTGACCTTCGGCCAGGAAGAACCAGGTCTCGAGCACCGAGTCCGGGTTCAGCGACACGCTCTCGATACCCTGCTCCATCAGCCACTTGGCCAGGTCCGGGTGGTCCGACGGGCCCTGACCGCAGATGCCGATGTACTTGCCGGCCTTGTTACACGCCTGGATGGCGTTGGCCAGCAGCTTCTTCACGGCCGGGTTACGCTCGTCGAACAAGTGGGCGATGATGCCCGAATCGCGGTCCAGGCCCAAGGTCAGCTGGGTCAGGTCGTTGGAGCCGATCGAGAAGCCGTCGAAGTATTCGAGGAATTCCTCGGCCAGAATGGCGTTGGACGGCAGCTCGCACATCATGATCACGCGCAGGCCATTGTCGCCTCGGGCCAGGCCGTTTTCGGCGAGCAAGTCGACCACTTGGCTGGCTTCGCCCAGGGTACGCACGAACGGCACCATGATCTCGACGTTGGTCAAGCCCATCTCGTTGCGCACGCGCTTGAGGGCGCGGCATTCGAGCTCGAAGCAGTCACGGAACGACTCGCTGATATAACGCGAGGCGCCACGGAAACCGAGCATCGGGTTCTCTTCTTCAGGCTCGTAGAGTTTGCCGCCGATCAGGTTGGCGTACTCGTTGGACTTGAAGTCCGACAGGCGCACGATGACCTTTTTCGGGTAGAACGCCGCGGCCAGGGTGCTGATGCCCTCGACCAGTTTCTCGACGTAGAAGCCGACCGGGTCAGAGTAACCGGCGATACGTTTGTCGACGCTTTCCTTGAGCTCTGGCGGCAGCCCGGCATAGTTGAGCAGTGCCTTGGGGTGCACGCCGATCATACGGTTGATGATGAACTCCAGGCGCGCCAGGCCGACACCGGCGTTGGGCAACTGGGCAAAATCAAAGGCACGGTCCGGGTTGCCGACGTTCATCATGATCTTGAACGGCAGGTCGGGCATGGCATCGACCGAGTTCTGGCGGATGTCGAAGCCCAGTTCGCCTTCGAAGATGAAGCCGGTGTCGCCTTCGGCGCAGGAGACGGTAACGCCCTGGCCATCCTTGAGCAACTGGGTGGCGTTGCCACAACCCACCACCGCCGGAATACCCAGTTCACGGGCGATGATCGCCGCGTGGCAGGTACGCCCGCCACGGTTGGTGACGATGGCGCTGGCGCGCTTCATGACCGGTTCCCAGTCCGGGTCGGTCATGTCGGAAACCAGGACGTCGCCTGGCTGGACCTTGTCCATCTCGGACACGTCCTTGATCACCCGCACCTTGCCGGCGCCGATGCGCTGGCCGATGGCACGGCCTTCAACCAGCACGGTGCCTTTTTCTTTAAGCAGGTAGCGTTCCATGACGTTGGCGCTAGCGCGGCTCTTCACCGTTTCAGGGCGCGCCTGGACGATGTACAGCTTGCCGTCATCACCGTCCTTGGCCCACTCGATGTCCATCGGGCGCTGGTAGTGCTGCTCGATAATCATGGCCTGCTTGGCCAGCTCGTTGACTTCAGCGTCGCTCAGGCAGAAACGCGCGCGCTCGGCACGGTCGACTTCGACAGTCTTGACCGAACGACCGGCCTTGGCTTCATCGCCATAGACCATCTTGATCGCCTTGCTGCCCAGGTTGCGGCGCAGGATCGCCGGGCGACCGGCCTGCAAGGTCTGCTTGTGTACGTAGAACTCGTCTGGGTTGACTGCACCCTGCACCACGGTTTCACCCAGGCCATAGGCGCCGGTGATGAACACCACGTCACGGAAGCCCGACTCGGTGTCGAGGGTGAACATCACCCCGGCAGTGCCGGTTTCGGAACGGACCATGCGCTGCACGCCGGCAGACAGGGCGACCAGCTTGTGGTCGAAGCCCTGGTGGACGCGGTAGGCAATGGCACGGTCGTTGAACAGCGAGGCGAACACTTCCTTGGCCGCGCGGATCACGTTATCGACGCCACGGATGTTGAGGAAGGTTTCCTGCTGACCGGCGAACGAGGCGTCCGGCAGGTCTTCGGCAGTGGCCGAGGAACGCACGGCGACGGCCATGTTGTCGTTGCCGGCGGCCATTTCGGCGAACGCCGTTCGGATTTCCGAATCAAGGAGGGCGGGGAACTCAGCTTCCATGACCCACTGGCGAATCTGCGCGCCGGTCTTGGTCAGGGCATTGATGTCATCGACGTCCAGCGCATCAAGGGCTGCGTGGATACGCTCGTTCAGGCCGCTCTGGTCGAGAAAGTCGCGGTACGCCTGCGCTGTAGTGGCGAAGCCGCCCGGCACAGAAACGCCGGCACCTGCGAGGTTACTGATCATCTCGCCGAGGGATGCGTTCTTGCCCCCCACATGCTCTACATCATGGACGCCGAGCTTATCGAGGGAAACTACGTACTCTACCAAGGTGATCTCTCCACTAACTGTGTTGGAAAAGCTCAAGGGCGCCCGCCTGCCGGTTCAGACTGGGCCGGGCGCTTGTGGCCTGGACCTGGAAAATAAGTGAGAATGCCGAAAGCCGCATTCGGCAAACCGAACCTATCATATCCAAGAAACGTCATCAGCTTAAGGCCTAGGGTGCAAATGAAACGAACCGCGTTTTTCATCTCCGACGGCACCGGCATCACTGCCGAGACCCTGGGTCAAAGTTTGCTCGCGCAATTCGATAGCATTCCTTTCAATAAATTCACCCGTCCGTACATCGATACGCCAGACAAAGCGCGGAGCATGGTCCTGCAAATCAACGCTGCGGCCGAGCGCGACGGGGTGCGTCCGATCATCTTCGACACCATCGTCAACCAGGACATCCGGGAAATCCTGGCGACCTCGAACGGCTTCATGATCGACATCTTTTCGACGTTTTTATCCCCGCTCGAACAGGAATTGACCGCCCATTCGTCGTATTCGGTGGGCAAGTCGCACTCGATTGGCGGCAATTCCAACTACATGGAGCGCATCGAGGCGGTCAACTTTGCCTTGGATAATGACGATGGGGCGCGCACTCATTACTACGACAAGGCCGACTTGATCCTGGTCGGCGTGTCGCGGTGTGGCAAGACCCCGACCTGCCTGTACATGGCCATGCAGTTCGGCATTCGCGCGGCCAACTACCCGCTGACCGAGGATGACATGGAGCGCTTGCAGTTGCCGGCGGTGCTGAAGAAGCACCACAGCAAGCTGTTTGGGCTGACCATTGATCCGGACCGGTTGACCGCGATTCGCCATGAGCGCAAGCCGAACAGCCGTTATGCGAGCTTTGCCCAGTGTGAGTTCGAAGTGCGTGAGGTGGAGAATCTGTTCCGTCGGGAGAACATTGCCAATATCAACTCGACGCATTTTTCGGTTGAGGAGATTTCGGCGAAGATTCTGGTGGAGAAAGGCGTGGAGCGGCGGTTCAAGTAGCGCAGGTGCTGGGTTCTTCAGGGGCCTTGTAATTGTGGGCTTATCCGTTTTATGTGGTCGCGCCACTGGCCCCTTCCGCCCTTACGGCGGGAGGACCGCGCTGTGCGGCCCATCCTGGGCCTCAGCGCTTTCCGGCCATCCATGGCCTCCACCTCCCTGCGCAAGACCTCTACTCGGCCTCCTGAAGTCGCCAAGTTACGGGTGGCGTCTGGACTGGCGTTGTTTTTGATAGTGGCATGGGTGGTGGATATTCGGGCCTCTTCGCGGGGCAAGTCGGATCGCCGCACCGCCGCCCCTACAGGGTTGGCGCAGATTTCGGATTCGGCGCAATACCTGTAGGGGCGGCGGTTCGGCGATCCGACTTGTCCCGCGAAGAGGCCGGTACAGCCAATGCTAATCGCAGGGCCCAGCCCTGCCAGCCACCCCACAAATCCGCTGGTAAATAAACAAAGCGAGAGCGCAGCGATTCGCCAGCCGTTGCCTGGCTGTTGTTCTTGATCTTGCTCTTGATCTACCAGCGACTTCAGGAGGCCGAGCGCAGGTCTTGCGCAGGGAGGTGGAGGCCATGGATGGCCGGAAAGCGCTGAGGCCCAGGATGGGCCGTACAGCGCGGTCCTCCCGGAGCAAGACCGGAGCGAGGGAACCCGTAGCGCAGCGAAGGGCCGTATGATGGAGCAAGCGGTTTTTGGTTACTTTTTTCCAAGAAAAAAAGTGACCCGCCGTAAGGGCGGAAGGGGCCAGAAAAGCCCCCCCATCAAATGGATAAGCCCACAATATCCAAGCCACCCCCCATGAAGCCCCAATAAAAAGCCCCGACATCACTGCCGGGGCTTGTTCATTTCAGCTTTACAACCTCAGGACGACACCACCGCCGACTGCCCACTCATGGCCAGATCAACCAGCTCACGGTTAGCCACCGCATACATCGCATAGTCGGTCCCGGTAGCATTACGCAGGTCATCCAGCATCGCACGCCAGCGCTCCACCATCACCCGATGCTGCTCAGCCCACAGCGCCACACGGGCATCCATGTCTTGCGGCGCATCAGCCATCTGCAGCACAGAAATGGTAATCGCGCGCTGCTGCAGATCGATATCGTCGCGGAACGCCTCACGAGCCAAGGCCTGCCAGTTGTTCTCCACCGGCAGGTTGCTGATCTCCTGCAAGTACCACGTCAGGTCCAGGGCACTGCCAACAGCGAAGAACGCCTTGGCCACCTGAGCCGGATCGTGGCCAGTAACGTCCGACGCCTCGATGATCGGCAACAGCGTATACAGATGCGTAGTGCCAGCAACCATCCGCGCGAGCAACTCCGGCACCCCAGCCTCGACAAAGCTCTGGTAGCGCACCTGCCAGCGTTCGCGGGTCGGCCCCTCCAGCAGTTCGTCGAGCTTGAGCCCAAGCTGGGCGATCTTCGGCCCGAAGTGGGCGACGTCACGCCCCGCGTCCTGCTCGTTGCGCCGGCTACGCAAGAACCAGCGCGTGGCGCGCCGCCCCAGACGCATCAACTCGTCCATCAGGGTCAGCTGGATTTCCGCCGGCACCTGATAATCCAACGCTTCGATCTGACGGAACCAGTGCGGCAGGTGGAAGATGTCGCGCACGATCACATAGGCCCCGGCAACGTTGGCCGGACTCATCCCGGTGGACTCCTTCAAGCGCTGCACGAAGGTGATGCCCATGTTGTTGACCAGGTCGTTGGCGATCTGCGTGCTGACGATTTCGCGCTTCAGGCGGTGCCGACGCATGGCCTCGGAGAACTGACTGAGCAGCGACGGCGGAAACGCCGTTTCCATGTCGCGGGTCAGGTAGTCGTCGTCCGGCACCTGCGACTTGAGCAGTTGCTCCTTGAGGTCGATCTTGCTGTAGGAGATCAGCACCGACAGCTCGGCCCGGGTCAGCCCCTGGCCCGCCGCCAGACGCTCGGCCAGTTGCTCCTCGGACGGCAGGAACTCGATCGGCCGATCAAGCTTGCCGCGTGCTTCGAGGTCGGCCATCAGGCGCTTGTATTCGGCGATCCGCTCGCGAGCGCGACGGGCCGCCAGCGACAGCGCCTGGGTTTGCTTGTAGTTGTTGCCCAACACCAGCGTGGCGACTTCGTCGGTCATGCTGCCGAGCAGCTGGTTACGCTGCTTCTCGGTCATGTCCCCGCCCTGCACAACCTCGTTGAGCAGGATCTTGATGTTGACCTCGTGGTCGGAGCAGTCGACGCCGCCGGCGTTATCGATGAAGTCGGTGTTGGTCGCGCCGCCATTGAGACCGAACTCGACCCGGCCCAGCTGGGTCATGCCCAGGTTGCCGCCCTCACCCACCACCTTGCAACGCAACTGGTTGCCGTTGACGCGCAGGGCGTCATTGGCCTTGTCGCCGACGTCGGCGTGGCTTTCACTGCTGGCTTTGACATAGGTGCCGATACCGCCGTTCCAGAGCAGGTCGACCGGCGCCTGGAGCAGCGCATGCAACAGCTCGGTCGGGGTCAGGCGGTCGGCCTCGATGGCGAAGCGTTGCTTCATCTGCGGGCTGATGCTGATGCTCTTCGCACTACGCGGGAAGATCCCGCCGCCTTCGGAGATAAGGCTGCTGTCGTAGTCGGTCCAGGCCGAACGCGGCAGGTCGAACAGACGCTGACGCTCGGCGAAGCTGCTGGCCGGCTCAGGGTTGGGATCGATGAAGATGTGCAGGTGGTTGAAGGCTGCGACCAGTTGCAGCTTGTCAGACATCAACAGGCCGTTGCCGAACACGTCACCGGCCATGTCGCCGACGCCGATCACCGTGACCGGATCTTCCTGCACGTTGATGCCGCGCTCGCGGAAGTGACGCTGCACGCCCACCCAGGCACCGCGCGCGGTAATACCCATCTTCTTGTGGTCATAGCCGGCCGAGCCGCCCGAAGCGAACGCGTCGCCGAGCCAGAAGCCATAGTCGATGGCGATGCCGTTGGCGATATCGGAGAAGGTCGCGGTGCCCTTGTCGGCTGCCACCACCAGGTACGGATCGTCGTCATCGTGACGAACCACGTTGGCCGGTGGCACCACGCCGCCGTCCTTGAGGTTGTCAGTGATGTCGAGCAGACCGGAGATAAAGATGCGGTAGCAGGCGATGCCTTCTGCAGCAATCTCGTCCCGGCCGCCGCCCAGTGGCAGGCGCCGTGGCAGGAAGCCGCCCTTGGCGCCGACCGGCACGATTACCGAGTTCTTCACCTGCTGGGCCTTGACCAGGCCGAGCACTTCGGTGCGGAAGTCTTCTTCACGGTCCGACCAGCGCAGGCCGCCACGGGCGACATTGCCAAAGCGCAGGTGCACGCCTTCGACCCGCGGCGAATAGACGAAGATCTCGAACTTCGGCACCGGCTTGGGCAACTCGGGGATCAGCTTCGGATTGAACTTGAAGCTGAAGTACGACTTGCTCTGGCCATTGCTGTCTGGCTGGTAGAAGTTGGTCCGCAGGGTGGCCTTGATCAGGTCCAGGTAGCGCCGCAGGATGCGGTCTTCATTAAGCACCTGAACGTCGTCCAGGGCGCTGTTGATCGCCTGTTCCAGGCGCAACTGCTTGTCGTCGAGGTCTTCTGCAGAGAGCTTGCGCGCCAGGTAGAAGCGGGTCTTGAACAACCGGGTCAGCTCGCGGGCAATGTCGGTGTGATTGTTCAGGGTGCTGGCGATATAACCCAGGTCGAAGCCCAGGCGGACCTGCTTCATGTAGCGGGCATAGGCACGCAGCAGCGCCACGTCGCGCCACGGCAGGCCGGCGGTAAGCACCAGGCGGTTGAAGGCGTCGCTTTCGGCGTCGCCCTGAACGATATGGATGAAGGCATCCTGCAGGGTGTCGTTGAGCTGCTGGATGTCCAGGCTCAGGCCTTCGCTGTAGGTAAAGGCGAAGTCGTGGATCCAGAACTCGCGGCCATTGGCATGACGCAGGCGGTAAGGGAACTCGCCCAGTACGCGCAGGCCGAGGTTTTCCAAAATCGGCAGTACGTCCGACAGCGCCAGCGGCGTATCGGCATGGTACAGCTTGCAATGCAGCTGGCGCTCGCCGAGCTGGGTCAGCGGCTGGTAGAAGCTCATCGCCAGCGGCTTGCTCTCGCTCAGCGCCAGTACATGCTGCATGTCGACCACGGCCGAGTGCGCAGCAAAGCGCTCGCGGTAGCCGGCCGGGAAGCCCTTGGGGAAGTCGGCGAGGATATTGGTGCCTTGCGCCTCGCCAAAGTTTTCCACGACCAGGGTCGAGTAATCATCGTGCCACGAGCGGCAGGCCTGGATGACTTCGTTTTCCAGCTGCTGTGGGTCGATGTCGATGCGGTTTTTCGGATCGACGCGCAGAATCAGCTGCACGCGTGCCAGCACCGACTCGGAGAAGAACGTCCAGAACTCGCAGTCACTGGCCTTCAGGCGCTCCATCAGTACCTGCTGGATCTTCTGCCGGACTTCAGTGGAGTAGATCTCACGCGGAACGTAGGCCAGGCAGTAGCAGAAGCGGCCGTACGGGTCCTTGCGCAGGAACACGCGGATCTTGTTGCGTTCCTGGATCTGCACGATCGACATGACAGTGCTGAACAACTCGTCGATCGAGGTCTGGAACAGGTCGTCGCGCGGCAGCACTTCGAGCACCTGCGCCAGCTCCTTGCCCAGGTGCGCCTTGGCGTCAAAGCCCGAGCGACGCTCGACTTCGGCGACCTTGACGCGGATATAGGGGATGGCATGCACGCTCTCGCCGTACACCGACGAGGTGTACAGGCCCATGAAGCGGCACTCCTTGATCACCTTGCCATCAGCGTCCAGCTGGCGGATCGACACATAGTCCGGGTACGCCGGGCGGTGCACGCGGCTAGGCAGCGCAGCCTTGGCAAAGGACAGCAGCAGGGGTTCGTTGAGGTAGGCAACCGCGTAGTCTTCGATGCGCAGCTCTTCAGGCGTCAGGCCGACCCGCAGGCGCCGCGGCAGGCCGAGGAACGACTGCTCGTCGTAGTCCATGCGCCCACCCTCGGCACCGCCCTCGACGGTGAATTCTTCATAGCCGAGGAAGGTGAAGTGGTTGTCCAGCAGCCACTCAAGGAAGGCCGTCACCTCGGCTTTTTCATGCTGGGCCTGCGGGTACGGGCTCTGCTCGACCAGGGCGGCGACTTCGCGCAGTTTGGCTTTCATCGGTTCGAAATCGGCCACGGCAACGCGCACTTCGGCCAGAACCTGCTCGATTTCACGCGAAAGCACGGTGAGCTCGGCGGCATTCGCGCAGCGGTCGATCTCCAGGTACATCAGCGATTCATGCTGTACGCCATCGCCCTGAGTGCCCTTGGGCAGCAACTCGAGCAGCTCGCCCTTGGCGCCACGGCGTACGCTGAGCACGGTGGTCTGCAGGGTGTGGATGCTGTAGCCACGGCGATTGAGCTCGGTGCGCACCGAGTCGACCAGGAACGGCAGGTCATGGTGCAGGACTTCGACCACGGTGTGGGTCGACTGCCAGCCATTGCGCTCATAATCGGGGTTGTACACCCGCACTTGCGGGGTTTGCGGGTCGAAGCGCTCGACGATGCGCCAGGCAGAAAGGGTGCAGCCAACCAGGTCAGAAAGCCTGCGCTGGGTGAGTTCGTCCAGAGAGATGATGCCAAAGAACTGTTCGGCAAACAGTGCCACTTGTGGCAGTGACTGTTCGCTGATGTGCTGCGCCAGGGCCGCTTGCAGTTGATGCTGGAAGTCGGCTTTGCTGGCTGCGGTGAAGAACGCCATCTGTGGTACTCCGCTTGGGCTTTGTTTTGTAGTGAAGCGTCGTGCGCGTTCGCTTTGCTCTGGATCAACCATAGTCAACCCGCGGCAAAGCAGGACGATGAAACCAGGCGTTGAGCGTGACCGGCACACTCATCCATTGGGTACCTGCAAAAGCGACTGCCCGTGGCTGTGCCTTTACGGGAACCCATCGACTGGGCAGCTTAACGACTGAGCGGTCATCCCGGCTTGCAGCGCTGCGACATATTCGGTCAATGCCCGGTAACATTCCGTTTATGGATCACCGCAAGACTGGCAGAATTCCATTTCACTTCTTTTCATCCGAGCCGCTCATGCAACTGAAAACCGCCCTGCTCTTCGCCACCCCTTGCGATGACGAGGAAGACAACATGGCGACCCTGTGCTGCCACAGCGACCAGGGTCAGATGTTCCTGCTCACCCGTTATCCGGACGAAGACACGGTCGACCTGACCCTGGACGATGAGCCCTCGACGCTGGACGGGTTGAAGATCACGCTCAGTGCCAGCCGCCTGCTGCTCGAAGTGGCGGCGGGGGATACCGATGCACTGAAGGGTGACGAGACACTGGAAGTCGTCTTCACCACCCAGGGCAGTGACCTGGCCGAGATCGAAGAAACGCTGCGGATTATCCTTGATGGTACCGGGACGTATGTCAGCGAGCTCTGATTAGTGGTGTGGCAGTGACGGCCCTGACGTCACTGCCACGCCTCAACAATTGCCGTGCAGCACGCGCCCCGCTTGACCAGGGCGGTTGATGAACAGCACATCCAGCTCGCTGCTCCGTAGCCCGCCGGCCGGATTCCAGTGCGCCGACGCATGCACGTAGCGCGACTGCAGCAAGGCCTGTTCCGCCTCCGTCAGGCCAAGCGCTGCGTTACGGCCCGTGGCAAAGTCATGCAGCTTGCGACTGATGTCGTCCAGTTCCTGCGGCAGGCTGCGCAGGTCTACCGGCGCAAATGGCACCCCGCCGCGCACGGCCAGCTCACGCATGATGCTCAGGTAGATCCGCGACAAGTCGCCGAGCACCTCCCGCTCGCGGTACCAGGCGGCAAACACCCTTTTCTCACGCTCCGCCGGCTTCGCGCCAGTGCCGATGAGCGGCGCCTCCCAGGTGATGACCTGCGCAGAGTTGTTGTCGGGCTGGGCTGATAGCGCCTTGTAGGCAGCACTCTGCTCCAGGGCACGGCCCTGCGGCTCGCGGCTCGATCTTGGCTTGCACAACATGACCTTCTCCTGAACACGCGGCGGATAACCGCCGCCGATGTCGGAATGAGCGCCCGGCAGGACGATATCCTGATCGGTTCGGACCAAAGGGAAGTTGTGCCGCCGCTCATCGCCGGCCACCAATTGCACGACCTGCGCGGCCATGTTCGACGCCAGGGCGAGCTTGAGCCCCGAATAGCGAGCATTGGCTGGGCTGAAATTGCCCTCCAACGGGGCCACAATGGCCGCTACGGTATCGAACAGGCCGATGAAGTTCAGCCTGCCCTGGCCTTCGCTGCAGAGCGCATTGGCCAGGTGCCTGGCCGCCGCTGCGCCACGGCTGAAGCCGAACAGGTCAAATTCCAGGGTGAGCATGCTGGCCTCTGGATTGACCTCGCGCCAACTGTGCAAGTGCTCGGCGATGGCCTGCTGCGCCTGTGCTGCGCGCGCCGCGACGCCAGTGGCGCCACGCCCGGTCATCTGCTCATAGGTCGCGTCTGATTCGCCTTCGGCAGTACCGATACCTGCCACGTACAGCTTGATGAAGGTGCGTGCCGAGCCGTCTGGCAATTCAGCCGGCCCTTGGGGATAGAGGTCGTGCAACAGGGCAATATTGCTCGGCGCGTTGGCGTAGCTGCCACTCGCCGATGGTCCCGCATGAGCGCTGTTGTGGCGATTGTTGCCGGTACCGTCGAAGAACACGCCGATTCGCAGGATTGGCAGGGTTGCGGAGGATGTATCTTTCATCTGGCTCACCTTGGAGGTCGAAAGTCGACCATGTAAAGGCAGCGAGCGCCGAGACGAATATCAGGGGTTTTTCAGTTGTTTGCCGGAAATTGCTACAGACCTCGGCGAAGCACACCGGATAAATTTGCATGCCGCCATTAGTCGGCATGGGGCCGGATGGATTAAAGTATCAGCCCTTGCCCGGGCGACACGCTTGCAGCGCTCCCGGCCCCTTTCCAGGAACCGCCACTGATGGAACACCGTGAAGCGCTGATCGCGCTGCGCACCTTTCTTTCCACCCAGATCCTGGGCCAGGAAAAGCTGGTCGAACGCCTGCTGATCGTTCTCCTCGCCGATGGCCACATGCTGGTCGAAGGCGCGCCGGGGCTGGCCAAGACCAAGGCCATCAAGGAACTGGCGGAAGGCGTCGAAGCGCAATTTCATCGCATCCAGTTCACCCCTGACCTGCTCCCGGCCGACATCACCGGGACCGAGATCTATCGCCCGGAGACCGGCAGCTTCGTCTTCCAGCAAGGGCCGATCTTCCACAATCTGGTCCTGGCCGACGAAATCAACCGCGCACCCGCCAAGGTGCAGTCGGCACTGCTCGAGGCCATGGCCGAGCGCCAGGTCAGCGTGGGGCGCAGCACCTACGACCTGTCGCCGCTGTTTCTGGTCATGGCGACGCAGAACCCGATCGAGCAGGAAGGCACCTACCCGCTGCCCGAAGCGCAGCTCGACCGCTTCCTGATGCACGTCAAGATCGGCTTCCCGGATGCCGCCGTCGAGCGACGGATCCTTCAGCAGGCGCGCGGCGAAGCGCTCAACGGTGAGACCAAACCTGAGCGGCGGGTCAGCCAGCAGGCGATTTTCGCCGCCCGCAAAGAAATCCTCGGCCTGTACATGGCCGACGCGGTGGAGGAATACCTGGTGCAACTGGTCATGGCGACGCGCACCCCGGCCAAGTTCGACAGTGAGCTGGCCGACTGGATTGCCTACGGCGCCAGCCCGCGCGGCTCGATCGCCCTCGACCGCTGCGCACGCGCCCATGCCTGGCTGGCCGGACGCGACTTCGTCAGCCCCGAGGATATCCAGGCGGTGCTGTTCGACGTGCTGCGCCACCGGGTAATCCTGTCGTTCGAGGCTGAAGCCGCCGGGGTCGACCAGGACCGCGTGGTCCAGCGCATCCTCGACGTCGTCGCAGTCGCCTGAGCCCATGCCCACTGCCTCGTTGGCCGAGCCCGGCATCCGCACCAGCCTGAGCGAGCTGATCGACATGCGCCACCGCGTGCGCGAGATCCAGCTGTTTGCACGGCCCGGCCAGCGCAGCCCGCTGGTCGGCCTGCATCACTCGAAACTGCGTGGCCGCGGGGTCGATTTCGACCAGGTGCGGGTCTATCAGGCCGGCGATGATGTGCGCAACATCGACTGGCGGGTGACCGCGCGGACCCAGGAGCCGCATACCAAGCTGTTCCATGAAGAACGCGAACGGCCGATTTTCATCATGGTCGAGCAGAGCCAGCGGCTGTTCTTCAGCTCCGGGCTGATGTTCAAGTCGGTACTGGCAGCGCAAGCCGCCGCCCTGTTCGGCTGGGCGGCGCTGGGCCATAACGACCGTATCGGCGGCCTGGTGTTTGGCGACAACGAACACCACGAGGTCAAGCCGCGGCGCAGCAAGCAGAGCCTGCTGCAATTGCTCAACCGCCTGGCCAAGATCAACCAGTCGCTGCACACCGAAGCCGTGCCGCAGACCGACAGCCTGGCCCTGGCCCTGCGCCGGGCCCGTGAGGTGCTGCGCCCGGGTAGCCTGGCGATCGTCATCTGTGACGAGCGCGCCCTCAGCGAGGGCGTCGAACAGCACCTGTCGATGCTCTCGCGCCATTGCGACGTGCTGTTGATGCCGGTCTCCGACCCACTCGACCATGCCCTGCCCGCCGCCGGCCTGTTGCGTTTCGCCCAGCGCGGCGCGCAGCTGGAACTCGACACGCTGGACGCCAACCTGCGCCAGGCCTACCGGCAAAAAGCCGAAGCGCGCATCGAACGCTGGGAGTTGCTTGCGCAAAAACTGCGCGTGGTGCTGATGCCACTGAGTACCCAGAGCGAGATGGTCGAGCAACTGCGCGAGTACCTCAATGCCCAGCGGCCGGGGCACGCCAAATGAACCCGCTGGACTCGCTACAGCCCTTGCTCGCTCCCGCGCCAATCGCTTGGTGGCCACCCGCGCCCGGCTGGTGGGTAGTGCTCGGACTGATGCCGGTGCTCGGCTGGGGCCTGTGGCGGCTGCGCCGCTGGCGCCCGGGCAAGCAGCGCATCGTGCGCGCCGAGCAGCCGCTCGATCCGGTCCGCCAGGAAGCCCTGGCCGAGCTCGCACGCCTGCCGCGCCCCTATGACGGGGCGCCGGCCGGGGCCTGGCTGCAGCAGATCAACGCCTTGCTCAAACGCCTGTGCCGCAACCATTACCCGGGCGCCAACAGCCATACCCTCAGTGGTCGCCAGTGGCTGGCATTTCTCGACAACCGTTGCCCGGCCGCCGGCCTGACGCGCTGGATGGTGCTGGTCGAAGGCACTTACAAACCCGAGTGCAAGCTCGACGACAAAGCGATCGCCGGGCTCAGCCAGGCGGTCGAAACCTGGATCCGCAAGCATGTTTGAGCTGGCCTGGCCGTGGATCTTCGCGCTGTTGCCGCTGCCGTGGCTGGCACGCCTGGTACTGCCTGCCGCAGACAGCGGCGAGCCGGTGCTCAAGGTCGGCTTTCTCGACGAACTGGAAGGCCTGGCCGGGCGGCGCGCCCGCCTCAACCTGCCGACCTGGCGCCAGCAGGCCCCCTACGTGCTGATCTGGCTGTTGTTGCTCATTGGCGCCGCCCGCCCGCAATGGCTGGGTGATCCGGTGCCGGACGAAGCCAGCGGGCGAGACCTGCTGGTGGCAGTCGACGTGTCCGGCTCGATGGACTTCCCCGACATGCAGTGGAAGGATGACGAGATCAGCCGGCTGGACCTGGTCAAGGCGCTCATGGGCGATTTTCTACAGGACCGCGAAGGCGACCGGGTCGGGCTGATCCTGTTTGGCAGCGAAGCCTACCTGCAGGCACCACTGACCTTCGACCGACGGACCGTGCGCACCTTCCTCGACGAGGCGCAGATCGGCATCGCCGGCAAGAATACCGCCATCGGCGACGCCATTGGCCTGGCGGTGAAACGCCTGCGCCAGCGCCCGTCGCAGAGCCGCGTACTGGTGCTGATTACCGACGGCGCCAACAATGGTGGGCAGATCCACCCGCTGACTGCAGCCCGCCTGGCCGCCCAGGAGGGCGTGCGCATCTACACCATCGGCATCGGCGCCAACCCCGAGGCCAGCGGCACGCCCGGCCTGCTTGGGCTGAACCCGAGCCTGGACCTCGACGAAGCCTCCCTGCGCGAAATCGCCGACCTGACCCGTGGCGCCTACTTCCGCGCCCACGATGGTGCCGAGCTCGGCGCGATCGGCGATACCCTCGACCAGCTCGAACCGGTGGCTCAGCAACCGACCCAGGCCCGCACGGCCAAGGAGCTGTATGCATGGCCGCTGGCCCTGGCACTGCTGCTCAGTGTGTTGCTGGTGATCAGCACGCAGTGGCCAGACAACCTGTTGCAGCGCGTGCTGCGCCGGCCAGGCTTCCTCCAGCCGCACCCGGAATGGCGCCAGCGTCTGAAGCGCCTGCGCCTGAGGAAACGGCGATGATCGATCTCTGGCCGCATTGGCTACGCCCCCTCTGGCTGCTGGTCGTACCGCTGCTCGGCTGGTTGCTGTTCAAGCTCTGGCACCGGCAAAAACGCGCCGGGCGCTGGCAGATGATCCTGCCGCCACAGTTTCATGCCGTGCTCCTCGGCGGCGGCAGTGGCAGCAACAGCAAACTGCCATGGATCAGCCTCGGTCTGGCCTGGCTGCTGATCGTCCTGGCGCTGCTCGGGACCAGCTGGCAGCGGGTCGAGGAAACCCGCCAGCGGCCAGCCGATCCGCTGGTGATCATGCTTGAGCTGACCCCGCAGATGCTTGCCGAAGACAGCCCGCCGAATCGCCTGGAGCAGGCCCGGCGCAAAGTTCTCGACCTGCTTGAGCACCGCCGCGACAGCCAGACCGCGCTGATCGTCTACGCCGGCAGCGCGCACACCCTGGTGCCGCTGTCAGACGACCTCGGCACCACCCGCAACCTGCTCGAGGCGATCGACCCGTCGATCATGCCGCAGGTTGGCCAACGCGCCGACCTGGCCGTACAGAAAGGCCTCGCCCTGCTCGCCCAGAGCGGCCTCGGCCAGGGCCGCCTGCTGCTGATCGGCTCGGCCCTGAGCAACCCTGAGCGCGACGGCATCCTGCGCGCCCTCGGGCGCCAGGGGCCGAGCCTGTTGATGCTCGGCGTCGGCAGCAGCGAGGGCGCGCCGGTACGCCAGGCCAATGGCGAGTTTCTCAAGGACGAGCAGGGTGGCATCCTCGTGCCGCGCCTGGACAACGCCAGCCTCAAGCGCTTCATCAGCAGCACCGGCGGGCGCTACCGCCATGCCCGCATCGACGACCTCGACCTGCGCGGCCTGGGCCTGTTCGACAACCCGCGCGGCGTGCGCAATGACGGCCAGACCGTGCAGCTGGACAGCTGGGCCGACCAGGGTTACTGGTTGCTGCTGCCACTGTTGCTGCTGGCGGCCTGCGCCGGGCGCCGCGGCTGGCTGTTCTGCCTGCCGCTGCTGCTGGCCGTGCCGCAGCCAAGCCAGGCCTTCGAGTTCAACGACCTGTGGCTGCGTCCCGACCAGCAAGGCCAGCGCCTGCTCGAACAGCAGCGACCCGCCGAGGCTGCCAGCCACTTCGAAGACCCGCAGTGGCGCGGCATGGCGCTGTACCAGGCGGCCGATTACGAAGGCGCCGCCAAGGCCTTCGCGCAAGTCAGCAGCGCGGCGGCGCACTACAATCGAGGCAATGCGCTGGCCCGCGCCGATCAATTGGAAGCCGCGCTGGACGCCTATGAACAGGCACTGGAACGTCAGCCTGACCTGCAGCCGGCGCTGGACAACCAGGCGCTGGTCCAGCAACTGTTGCTGCAACGTCAGGCCAAGGCCGAGGAACAACAAGCCAATAGTGATGCCCAAGGCACCCCTGGCAATGAAACCGAGGGCAACAGCAGCTCGGCTGCCAACCAGGCGCAAGGCACGCCTGGCAACGATGAACAGAGCGCCGGCCAAGAGCAGGGCGACAGTGCCAGCAGCGGCCAGCCCCCGGGCGGCAACCAGGCAGGCGATGACGACAGCCTCACCCAGCCGCCGCAACGGCCGACCTCTACCAGTCTGGATGCCGAACAGCGCCAGGCGCTGGAACAATGGCTACGGGAGATCCCGGACAACCCGGCGCAGCTGTTGCGGCGCAAATTCTGGTATGAACAGCAATTGCATCAGGAAAACCCACGATGAGTCGCTTCGGCGTCTTGCTTCTCACCCTGCTGTGGATCGTCCAGGTCCAGGCCC
The DNA here is from genome assembly GCF_017875955.1 of Pseudomonas sp. BP8. Taxonomy (GTDB): domain Bacteria; phylum Pseudomonadota; class Gammaproteobacteria; order Pseudomonadales; family Pseudomonadaceae; genus Aquipseudomonas. The sequence goes on from NZ_JAGINK010000001.1 coordinate 4,800,740, forward strand.
AACCGACCCTGCAAGCCAGCGTCGATCGCACGCGCCTGGAAGCTGGAGAAACCCTCGAGCTGGTCCTCGAAAGCCAGGACGTCACCCAGTTCGGCAAACCTGACCTGCGCGCCCTCGACGCCGACTTTGAAGTGCGCGGCACCCGCCAGCTGAACAGCCTGCATACCCTCGACGGCGAGACCCGCGCCAGCACCCGCTGGATCATCACCCTGTTGCCGCGGCGCAGCGGCAGCCTGAACATCCCCGAACTGCAGCTCGGCCAGTCACGCAGCCAGCCGATCGAGGTGCAAGTACTGCAAGCCGACGCCAGCCGCCCGAACAGCGCCTCGCAGGTGTTCATCGAAGCCACCCTGGACAGCCCCGAGGTCTATGTCCAGGCCCAGGCCGTACTGACCGTGCGTATCTATCACTCGGTATCGCTGTATGACGACAGCAGCCTCAGCGCCTTGCAGCTGGACAACGCCAAGGTCGAGCCGCTGGGCGAGTCGCGCACCTATGAAAAAGAAATCAACGGTGTGCGCCACGGCGTGATCGAAACCCGCTACGCGCTCTATCCGCAGCTCAGCGGCGAGCTGAACATCCCTACCCTGACCTTCACCGCGACTGCCGCCGACACCGCCGAACAACTGCCCGGTACTACCCGGGCGGGTCGCCAGGTACAGGTCAGCTCGCTGCCGTTGCGCCTGGCGGTGCGGCCGATCCCGGCCAACTACCCGCCGGGCACGCCCTGGCTGCCGGCCCGCAGCCTGACCCTGGAGGAGCATTGGAGCCCCGAGCCGAGCCAGCAGAGCGTACAGATTGGTGACTCGCTGACGCGCAGTGTCAGCCTGCGTGCGGACGGCCTGTCCAGCACCCAGCTGCCGCCGCTGCCGGCCACCGAAATCCTCGGCCTGCGCCGCTACCCCGACCAACCGCTGCTGCGTAACGAGATCAACGAGCGGGGCATGACGGCCAACCGTGAAGAGCGCGAAGCGCTGGTCCCGACCCACAGCGGTGCGCTGACCCTGCCGGCGCTGGAGGTCACCTGGTGGAACACCCGCGAGGATCATCTGGAGCAGAGCAGCCTGCCGGCACGCAGCCTCGAGGTGCAGGACAACCCGGCGTTGAGCGCGGAAACACCGGTCGGCGACAGCAGCTCGGCCAGCACTGTGCTCTGGCCCTGGCAGCTGGCGACGCTGGTCCTGGCCCTGACCACCGTGCTCGGCTTCACCCTGTGGTGGCGGGCACGCTCGCAGCCGGCGGTGTTGCGCGCCGCGCAAAACGGGCCGAGCCCGCGGACCTTGCTGGATGATCTGAAGCGCGCGTGCCAGGCCAACGACCCGCACGCCACACGCCAGGCGCTGGATGCCTGGGCGCGCCAGCAACCAGAAACCTTGGCCGAGATGGCGGCGCGGTTCGTGCCGTTGTCCGACGCGCTGGATGGGCTCAATGGCGCCTTGTATAGCGAGACTGGCCAGTATTGGCAGGGCGACGACCTGTGGCGCGCGATTGGCGCAATACCGCCGGCAGAGAGGTTACTGACAACAACCAGTGATAGCAGCAGCCTACCGCCGCTTTACCCTAAATAGCAGAGCCCCAGCTAACACAGAGGCTATGCGCGCAATTCAGGCGCTGAATGACTTCAAAGCCTGAACTGCATCTTTGATGCCTGGGCCGAGTCGTAGACAATGCGTACCTGTTCATAATCATTGTATAACTGATTCGTCACGAAACTATGTTGCTTACCTGCAAGCTTGTCATAATAGTGCAGTTTAAACTCACCCACATCCTCCATCGGATTAAAGGAGTAACATATCGAAATCCTGGCATTACTTGTCTCTACTGAAACAAGATCTCGCTCATCATCATAATCCCACTTCAGCTGCCCAGCCTCGGTCTGATCAAGCAACGTTCTCAGCATAGAATAGACATTTCTAGGCAGCATATTTCTCACCTTCTACATGCATATGAGTCTCAATTTGATGCTTTATCTGCAACATGTCCCGACGGAAGAGTATTCTTTGTGCATTGCCCAGCGGAGCCTTTTCGGTTGTGTGGGTCGCAGACGAGAGCAAGGCCTCCAGCTCGCCCAGCACACCCATTTTTTTCGAAGCCGCTACTCTCACGTCATCCGGTTGCACGCCAAACCGCTTGTAGAGCGAAATGACCATTCGCCGAAAATAACGAAAACTCTTTAACGCGCCGTGGTAGTCCTCACGCTCAAAGCATACAACCACTTCATCCAGCGTAGAAAGGCAGTGACTGATCGCGGCGACATGATCAATGTTTTTAACACGCTCCAACAAACGCACTGCTTCTTCCTGAATCGAGCGAGCACGCCACAACTCATTGAATATCTCAGCGATCGCGATAAACAACCCGATAAAGGTGGCCACCCCACCCACATAGGAAAATGTATTAAACGCCGTATTTTCCGCCACTATCTTTGGGTAGTAAATGAACGCAAGCACCAGCCCGAGCACCGACACAACCGTATATAACGCCCTGATTTTTGACACGTTCGAGCTCCTTCCCCTTCAACGACGAAAGCAAAATCTGAATGTACGCGCGCCCCGTAGATCGCCCTCCTGCTCCACTCACGGCGTAGCCCTGCAAGTTGGGTTACCATACGCGGCTCGTCCGCGTGACGCTCATCAAACGTGAAGCAAAAAATTTCCTGATTCTACCTCAACAGGTCCCTCATGCGTCTGTTTCACACCTCCGACTGGCACCTGGGCCAAAGCCTGCACGGCCAGGAGCGCGACTTCGAACACGCCTGCTTCCTCGACTGGCTACTGGCTCAACTGAAACTGCGTCAGCCCGACGCGCTGTTGATCGCTGGCGACATCTTCGACACGGTCAACCCACCGGTCAAAGCCCAGGAGCGGCTCTACGAGTTCATCGTTCAGGCCCACGAGCAACAGCCCAAGCTGGACATCGTGATGATCGCCGGCAACCATGACTCCGGCTCGCGCATCGAACTGCCCGCCGCCCTCATGCGCCGCCTGCGCACCCACGCCCTGGGCCGGGTGCACTGGCTCGACGAGGGCCAGCTGGACGCCGAACGGCTGCTGATCCCCCTGACCAACGCGCGCGGCAAGGTCAGCGCCTGGTGCCTGGCCCTGCCCTTCCTGCGGCCAGCGGAAGTCACCGGCCCGCAGCTGGGCGACGATTACCTGCAAGGCATTACCCAGGTCCACCAGCAACTGATCACCGCCGGTCAGGCCAAGCGCAAGAAGGACCAGGCGTTGATCGCCATCAGCCATGCGCACATGGCCGGCGGCTCGATCTCCGAAGACTCCGAGCGCAGCCTGATCATCGGCAACGCCGAGGCCCTGCCGGCCAAGCTGTTCGACAAGGCCATCAGCTACGTCGCCCTCGGTCACCTGCACAAACCGCAGAAGGTCAATCGCGAAGAACGCATCCGCTACAGTGGCTCGCCGATCCCGCTGTCGTTCGCCGAAATCGGCTACCCGCATCAAGTGCTCGAAGTCGAGCTGGACGGCGCCGAGCTGGTCAGCGTTGAAGCGCGCCTGGTACCGCGTGCTGTCGCCTTGCAGCGGATGGGCCCGGCACCGCTGGCCGAACTGCTCGAACAACTCAGCGAACTGCCGGTGGTCGACCTGCTTGAAGACCCCAACCGCCAACCCTGGCTGGAGGTGCGCGTACACCTCGACGAGCCGCAGCCCGACCTGCGCCAGCAGATCGAGACCGCGCTGCACGGCAAGGCTGTGCGCCTGGTGCGGATCAGCGCCGAATATGCCGGCCGGGGCAGTGTCGACGATGACCAGCTGGAATTCGTCGAGCTCAGCCAGATGACCCCGCAGGACCTGTTCAGCCGTGTCTGGGAGCAGGCCTACGGCAACCCGGTCGACGCGCAGACCCTGAGCGACTTCGCCCTGCTCTTGCAGGATGTCCAGCAGGAGGAGGAGCAGCCATGAAGATTCTCGCCATTCGCCTGAAAAACCTTGCCTCGCTGGCCGGCCCGATCGACATCGACTTCACCGCCGAACCGCTGGCCAGTGCCGGCCTGTTCGCCATCACCGGCCCCACCGGCGCGGGCAAGAGCACCCTGCTCGACGCCCTGTGCCTGGCGCTGTTTGGCACCGTGCCACGGCTCAATGCCATTGGCCGCGAAGCCAAGGTGCCTGACGCCGACGGCGAAATTCCGACCTACGACCCGCGCAACCTGTTGCGCCGCGGTACCGGCAGTGGCTTTGCCGAGGTTGATTTCGTCGGCATCGACGGCCATCGCTACCGTGCCCGCTGGGAAGCCAACCGCGCCCGCGACAAGGCCAACGGCAAACTCCAGCACAGCCGGCAAAGCCTCTACGACCTGGACGGCGAACAGCTGCTGGGCAGCGGCAAGAACGAATACAAGCAACTGGTCGAGGCCCGCCTGGGGCTGAACTTCGAGCAGTTCACCCGCGCGGTGATGCTCGCCCAGAGCGAGTTCAGCGCCTTCCTCAAGGCAGACGACAAAGAGCGCAGCGAGCTGCTCGAAAAGCTCACCAACACGGCGATCTACACCCGCCTCGGCCAGCGTGCCTTCAGCAAGGCCAAAGAAGCCGGCGACACCCACAACGCCCTCAAGGAGCGCGCCAGCCACCTGCTGCCGATGGCTGCAGAAGCTCGCGTCGAGCTCGACCAGCGCCTGGAGCAGGCCCAACAGGCCTTCAAGGCCGAGCAGGCCCGCGAGCGTCAGCTGGAGCAGCAACGCGCCTGGCTCAACGAGCAGCAGCAACTGCAGGCGCAGCACAGCGCGGCCGAGCAGGCCTTGCAAGGCGCCGAGCTTGCCTGGCAGCAGTTGGCCGGCCAGCGCCAGGATCTGCAGCACCTGGAGCGCCTCGCCCCACAGCGCCACCAGTTTCATCGCCAACAGGCATTGGCCAGTCAACTCACGCCGCTGGCCGCCGCACTCGATGAGCAACAGCGCCAACAACACAGCCTGCAAGCCCGCACCCTGGAGCTGCAACAGGCGTTGGCAAACGCCCGCCAGTTAGCGGCCGATGCTCAGCGCGAGCAGGCCGACAGCGCCCCCCGGCTGCGCCAGGCCTTTGCCGCCCAGGACAATCTGGCCCGTCTCGACCAGGACTCCGCCAAGCTCAGCGTCGGCGCTCAACAGGCTGACCAGGCCGTCAATGAAGGCCAACAGCAACTGCAGCAACTCGAGCAACAGCAGCAGCGCAGCCAGCAACAGCTCACAGCCATCGACGCAGCGCTGGCCGACAGTGCCCCACTCGCCGCCCTTGGCAGTGCTTGGCAGGCTTATCGCGGCCAGTTGCAGCAACTGCTGCAGATCGGCAATCGGCTCAGCCAGGGCCGCGACGAACTGCCCGGCCTGCAAGCCCAGGCCAGCCAGGCCACTGCTCACCTGCAAGCGCAGCGCGACGCCTTCGAGGTGCTGTTCCGCGAAGCCGGCGCCGAACCGCACGCGCTGGCCGAACAACTCGACCTGCTCGGCACCCTGCTCCAGGAACACCGCAAGCAACAGCGCGCCGTCGAAGAACTGTCGCGCCTGCACGCCCGTGAGCAAGAACTGCAACACAACATCGGTGAGCTAAACGAGCGGCAACAGCAAGGCTTGCAGCAGCGCGGGCAGTTGATCAACCAAGGCCAGGCAGCCAAAGCCGACCTGGAAGCCGCCGAGCAGGCACTGACCCTCACCCGCCAACTGCTGGAACGTCAGCGCCTGGCGCGCAACACCAGTGTCGAAGAGCTGCGCGGGCAACTGCGCGATGGCGAGCCCTGCCCGGTTTGCGGCAGTGCCGAGCATCCGTTCCACCAGCCCGAGGCGCTCCTGCACAGCCTCGGCCTCCACGACCAGGCCGAAGAAGCGGCGGCCCTGGCACGGGTAGAGGGGCTCAATAGCCGCTTGATCGACCTGCGCACGCAGGTCGGCATGGTCAATGGCCAGGTCAAGGAATACCAGCACCAGCAGGCGCAATTGGGCGAGCAGCTGCAACCGCTGCAACAGCAACTCCAGGCCCACGCCTTGTGGCCGTCGCTCAGTGCCCAGAACGATCAGACCCGCAGTGCCTGGCTGGACAACCAACTGCGGCGCCTCGACGCCGAAATCAGCCGCGATGAACAGCGCCAGAGCGCCCTGCTGAGCCTGCAGAAGGACGCCGCCCGCCTCACCCAGCAACTGCAGGCCGCCACCGAGGCGCAACAGCAGGGGCAACGCCGTCTCGAACAGCAGCATCAGGCCATGGCCGCCGACCAGGAGCGCCTCGACCAGGCACTCGCCGAGTTTGCCGGGGTATTGCCCGCAGACATCCTCCAGGCCCTGCGTGACGAGCCGGCCCACGCCTTCCTCGCGCTCGACCAGCAAGTTGCCCAGCGCCTGCAGCAGTTGCAGCAGCAACAGGACGAGCAACAGGAGCAGCAGCAACGCCAGCAACAGCTGGAACGCCTGCGCGACCAGCAGCAGACGCGCCAGGAGCGCCAGGCCGAGCTGCAGCAGCACGTCGCCGGGCTTGCCGAGCAGCAGCAACAGGCGCGTGCCACGCTAGCCGAACTGCTGGGCGAACATGCCAACGCCGAAACCTGGCAGAGCCACCTCGAACAGCGCGTTAACCATGCCCGCGCCAGTGAAGCCAGCACCGCCCAAGCCTTGCAGGATGCCCATAGCGAAGGCCTGCAACTGGCGGGCGAACTCAAGGCCAACCAGCAGCGTCGCGAGGCACTCGAGCAGGAACACCTGGCCTTGGAAGGTCAGATCAGCCAATGGCGCACAGATCATCCCGAACTCGATGACCAGGGGCTGAGCCGTCTGCTGGCCGTTGATGACACCGCCTTGGGCGAACTGCGCGAGCAGTTGCAAGGGGCACAAAAAGCCATCGAGCAAGGCCGCGTACTGCTCGAGGAGCGCACCCAGCGCCTGCAGCAGCACAACGACCAGGCCAAGGGCGAAATACCCGGCGACGAACTGGAGCAAATCCTCGCGACGCTGCAGCAGCAACTCACCGTTCATGAGCAGCAGTGCGCCGAACTGCGGGCGCAACAGGCCGACGACCAGCGCCGCCAGCAAGCGCACCAGGCCCTGGCGGAAGAAATCGAACAGGCCTACCAGCAATGGCAGCGCTGGGCGCGCCTGAATGCCTTGATCGGCTCGGCCTCTGGCGACGTGTTCCGCAAGATCGCCCAAGGCTACAACCTCGACCTGCTGCTGCACCACGCCAACAGCCAGCTGCGCCAGCTCGCCAAGCGCTACCGCCTCAAGCGCGGCGGCAGCGCCCTCGGCCTGCTGGTGCTGGACACCGAGATGGGCGATGAACTGCGCTCGGTGCATTCGTTGTCGGGTGGCGAAACCTTCCTGGTGTCGCTGGCCTTGGCCCTGGGCCTGGCGTCGATGGCGTCGAGCACGCTGCGGATCGAATCGCTGTTCATCGACGAAGGCTTTGGCAGCCTTGATCCGGAGTCGCTGCAACTGGCCATGGACGCCCTCGACGGGCTGCAGGCTCAGGGCCGCAAGGTCGCGGTGATTTCCCATGTGCAGGAAATGCACGAGCGGATTCCGGTGCAGATCCAGGTGCGCCGCCAGGGCAATGGCCTGAGCGAGGTGGAGGTCTGCGGATGATCCTCTACTCGTTCCGCCGCTGCCCTTGGGCCATGCGCGCGCGTTTGGCGCTGCGCTATGCCGGGTGCGCCGTCGAGGTGTGTGAGGTGGCCATGAAAAACAAGCCTGCCGAACTGCTGGCACTGTCGCCCAAGGGCACGGTGCCGGTGCTGGATACCGGCGCGGGTGTGTTCGAAGAGAGCCTGGACATCATGCGTTGGGCCCTCAACCAGAGCGACCCGCAGGATTGGCGCCTGCTGGCCGAGCCTGCTGCGGCGCAGCGGGCCGATGCACTGATTGCCCGCAACGACAGCACGTTCAAGGCGCAGGTAAACCTCTACAAGTACGCCGAGCGCTATCCACAGCATTCACGCGCGCATTACCGCCAGCAGGCAGAGACCTGGCTGGCGGAGTTGGAGGGACTGCTAGAGGGACGGCCTTATCTGTTCGCCGACCACCCGAGCCTGGCCGATGCCGCCCTGCTGCCGTTGATGCGCCAGTTTGCCGGGGTCGAACCGCAATGGTTCGCCGAGGCGCCTTATCCGCGGCTGCGCAGTTGGTTGCAAGGGTGGCTACAGTCGGCGTTATTTCAGGCGATCATGGCGCGCTGAGTCGATTGATGGTCACTCCAGAAACTTGAGATCGGAAGGCGCATCCTGAGCCAGTTTCTGCACCGTCTCGCCCAGCTTGCCACTGCGCGGGTCGCGGCGCATGACGACGATCTGGTTGCTCTTCTGGTTGGCGACCAAGAGGAAGTTGCCGCTTGGATCGAGGGCAAACTCACGGGGGTGATCACCCTCCACCGAACGCCGCTGCAAAACGCTCAGCTCGCCGTTGTCCTTGCCTACCGCAAATACCACGATCTCGTTGGCCGTGCCGCGGTTGCTGACATACAGAAAACGCCCATCGACCGACAGATGCAGACCGCCCGACGCTTTTGCGGCAACATCATTGCTCGCCGTAAGCGCAAGCCGCTGACGCTCGGCAAGCGCGCCATCCTCGACCGCGAACATCACCACTTCACCGCTCATTTCGAGGGTGAGATAAGCATGCAGACCTTTGGCATCGAACAACAGGTGCCGCGGCCCGCTGCCTGGCGGCAGGCTCACCGACGCAGGGATCGCCGGGCTCAACGGTTTTACAGTGCTGGCGCCGTCGTAGCGATAGATGAACACCTTGTCTGCACCCAGATCGCTCGCGTACAGATGGCGACCGTCGGGTGACGGCACCAGCGAGTGCACATGGGCACCGGCCTGACGCTCCGGATTGACCTTGCTCGGGGTGTGCCGCGCCTGCTGCACCAATGGCGCAAGCTTGCCATCCTTGGCTACCGGGATCACCACGAGACTGCCGCCCGGATCGGGCGCCACGGCGTAGTTGGCGACGAACAGGTAGCGCTGGTCGTGGCTGAGGCTGGCGTGGGTCGGCTCGTCACCTTGGCTGGCGACCTGATTCAGCGGCTTGATCTCGCCTTTGGCGCTGAGGGCGAAGCTGCTGACATGGCCCTGCGGCGTTTCATTGACCGCGAACAGCAGGCGCTGGTCGGCAGACAACACCAGCCACGACGGGCTCACGCTGTTGACCACCTGCAAGGGTTTGGCTTCGATCTGGCCGCTCTGGCTGTCAAAGTGGTAGCGATAGATGCCTTGGCTAGCCCCATCGGTATAACTGCCTACCAGTAACGTCGCGGCATGCGCATCGAGAAACAGGCTCATCAGACTAGCGCTCAGCAGGCGCTTCCAGGTCCGGCTCTTCATCATCGTAGTCATCTTCATCGTCGTCCGAGGCGCTCACGGCACTCATACAGACTAGCTGATGCTCACCCTGGTCATCGTTGAGGCGCCATTCGTCACCCGCGCCGACTGCCGCGGCAACTTGTTCGGCGGTGAATTTCCAGCGCTTGAGGTCGCGACCGTCCATACACTCGACCAACAGGCCTTTGGCGTCGAAGGTGAAGTCAAAGGCGTGCAGGCCGTCGATCAGGAGCATATCGCTGGATTCGAGGGCGGTGGCGAGGGTGGTCATGGCAGTACCTGAAGGGTAAAGACCGGCATTATACCTGTGGGCCGAGCTGTCGCGCATACCCTGAAGGCGCGGGCTTGTCCCGCGAAGAGGCCGGGCCAGGCAGCGTGGGGGATGGCACCGGCTTTGCCGGTGTTCGCGGGGCAAGCCCGCTCCTACAGGATTAGTGATTGCCTGGGGACAGTGGTAAGCCATCGCGCAGGCATGGCGCCCACAAAATCTGTAGGAGCGGGCTTGTCCCGCGAAGAGGCCGGCCCACGCAGCGTGGGGGATGGCACCGGCTTTGCCGGTGTTCGCGGGGCAAGCCCGCTCCTACAGGAATAGTGATTGCCTGGGGACAGTGGTCAGCCTTCGCGCAGGCATGGCGCCCACAAAATCTGTAGGAGCGGGCTTGCCCCGCGAAGAGGCCGGCCCGGCCGCGCGCAGAGCTACCCCCGATACCACACCGCTCAATGGGCAAAGATCGAACCGCCCTCCTTGCCCGCCAGCTTCTCCGGCTTGATCAGGAACCGTGCCAACGCCGGCAACAGCCACAACGCGCCAAACATGTTCCACAGCAGCATGAAGGTCAGCATCAAGCCCATGTCCGCCTGGAACTTGATCGCCGAGAAGATCCAGGTACACACACCGATCGCCAGGCACAGGCCGGTAAACAACACCGCCTTGCCGGTGGAGCGCAAGGTCTGGTAATAGGCCTCCTGCAACGGCAGGCCCGCGCGCAGGAAGCTTTCCAGGCGGCTGTAGATGTAGATCCCGTAGTCGACGCCGATGCCTACCCCCAGCGCCACCACCGGCAAGGTCGCGACCTTGACGCCAATGCCCATGAACGCCATCAGCGCGTTGCCCAACACCGAGGTCAGCACCAGCGGCAGGACGATGCACAAGGTGGCGGCAAATGATCGGAAGGTGATCAGGCACATGATCGCCACGCACAGGTAGACCAGGATCAGGATGGTCAGCTCGGCCGACTTGATCACCTCGTTGGTGGCTGCTTCGATGCCAGCGTTGCCAGCGGCCAACAAGAACTGCAAACCGTCTTTGTTATGCGTGTCGGCAAATGCCTTGGCCGCTGCGGTTACCCCCTCCAGCGTTTCAGCCTTGTGGTCGTTGAGGAATACCAGCACCGGCGCCAGCGAGCAGTCGGCGTTGTACAGACCGTCAGCACGGGCAATGGAGCTGTTGAGCACGTCGGGGTTGCGCGACAGGGTCTCCCACTTCAGGTTGCCCTCGTTCATGCCCTTGATCATCTGCTTGGACACGGTCACCAGGGAAATTGCCGACTGCACTCCCGGGGTGTTCTGCATGGTCCACATCAGTTCATCGATCGGTGCCATGGTCGAGTGGATCGAGCAGCTCTCCGAGGGCGTCTTGACCATGATCACCAGAACATCGGAGCTGGTCGAATAATTACTGATGATGAAGTGGTTGTCCTGGTTGTAGCGCGAATCCGGACGCAGCTCCGGCGCGCCCTGGTCAAGGTCACCGATCTTCAGGTTCTGGCTGTACCAGAGCCCACCGGCGAACGCCACCAGGGCCAGAGCGATGGATACCGGCGCCACCTTGGGGCTGGCGAAATTCGCCAGCAGGCGCCAGAACGGGTGCTCGCGGGTTGCGTCCTTCTTGCTGCGCTCGATGGCTTTCTTGCTGATACCCACGTAGGAGATCGCCACTGGCAGCAGGATCAGGTTGGTGAAGACGATCACCGCGACGCCGATCGAGGCGCCGATGGCCAGTTCGCGGATTACCCCGATGTCGATGATCAGCAGGGTGATAAAGCCCACGGCGTCGGCAAGAATGGCGATCATCCCGGGCAGGAACAGTTGCCGGAACGTACGCCGGGCGGCGGTCAGGGCATTGTCGGCACCGCTCGATTGCAAGGCGATGCCGTTGATCTTCTGCACCCCGTGCGAGATGCCGATGGCGAAGATCAGGAACGGCACCAGCATCGAGTAAGGGTCCAGGCCAAAGCCCACCGCATGCATCAGGCCCAGTTGCCAGACCACCGCCACCAGGGTGGTGATGAGCACGGCAATGGTGCTGCGTACACACCAGGTAAACCAGTACAGCAGGATGCAGGTGATCACCAGCGCCACGCCAAAGAACAGCGCGACCATCACCAGGCCATCGATCAGGTCGCCGACTTTTTTCGCAAAGCCGACAATGTGGATCTTCACGTTGGGGTTCTGCGCCTGGAACTTGTCGCGGATCTTCTCTTCCAGCTGATGGGAAAACTGCTGGTAATCGAGCTTGATCTGGCGACCCTGGTCTTGCGGGTCCGGGTAGCTTTCGAGCAACGGCACGTCGACGATGCTCGACTTGAAGTTGTTGGCCACCAGACGGCCGACCTGGCCCGACTTGAGGACGTTGTCACGCAACTTGTCGAGGCTATCATCCGAGCCGTTATAGGTATTGGGGATCACCTCACCGCCAGCGAAGCCCTCCTCGGTTACCTCGGTCCAGCGCACGCTGGGGCTCCACAACGACTTCAAGCCGGCGCGATCGACGCCGGGAATATAGAACACCTCGTCATGGATCTGACGCAGGGTCTCCATGTAGTCCTTGTCGAAGATGTCGCCGTTGACCGCCTCGACCGAGATACGCACGGTATTGCCGAGGTTGGCCAGGTCGTTGCGGTGCTCGAGCATCTGTTCGATGAACGGGTGCTGCAGCGGGATCATCTTTTCGAAGCTGGTCGAGGGACGAATCTGCGTGGCCTGCCAGAACAGGAAAATGCTCACCAGCAGGCACAGGCCGATCACCACCGGTCGGTTGTTGAAGATCAGGCGCTCGAGCAGCGTGGTCTTGTCCTGGTCGTGCTGGTGCATGTCAAAGCTCTCCCGGCGAGTCATGGCTGCACTTCCTCGGCACCTTTGGCGTTGGCCAGGTGCACGCCGCCTTGGCCGACCAGCAGCAGGCGACCATCGGCCAGGCCACTGACGCCGGCCAAGGCGATGCGATCGGCGCGATTGAAGACCGTAAAGGTCTGACCGTCGTCGCTGCTGCGCAGCACGCTGCCACCATTGCCGACCAGTACCACACTGCCATCATCGACAAGCGTAGCGCTTGCCAGGCCGAATTCGAGCGGGCCGCGCGCGGCCCTGAGCTCAATCGACTGCCAGGTGTCTCCAAAATCAGTGGAGCGCATCAGGTTGCCGCGCAAGCCGTAGGCCAGCAGGGTCCGCGCCTGGGCGGTACCGATCACGCCAAACAGCGAGCCCTCGTAAGGGCTCTGCACAGGCGCCCAGCTCTGGCCGTTGTCGGCGGAGCGGAACATGCTGCCCTGCTCGCCGACGATGAACAGGCCGGCGTCCTTGATCGCGGCGATGCCGTTAAGGTGCAACTGGTCGGGGTTGTCCAGGCGCTCGCCGACATCCTGCCAGTGCTGGCCGCCATCGGTGGTTTCCAGCAATGCACCATAGGCGCCGACGGCAAAGCCGTGCTGGGCATCGATGAAGCGGATGTCGAGCAAGGGGGCTTCGCGGGCGAGGTCTTCGAACTGCTTGGTCCAGGTTGCGCCACCATCGTTGCTGGCGAGGATCTGGGCATCGTGGCCGACCGCCCAGCCGCGTTTGTCGTCAAGGAAGAACACGGCGGTGAGCAATTGCCGGGTGGGTACGCGGGCCTGGGTCCAGGTCTTGCCTTGGTCATCGGAGAAGAGGATATGGCCACGATCACCGACCACGACCAGGCGCTGGCCGGCATGGGCGACGTCGATCAGCAGGCTCTCGCTGGCCTTGGCCGACTCGCTGGAGTATTCATCGGCGGCGGCGGCTTCGACGCTGCCGGTCCACATTCCCAGTGCCAACGCCAGCATTGCGCCGGCCGCCAACGGCCAGGCTGCGCGCCTGGCGTGTGCGATTTGCCGCTCCCTCATGACCTTCCCCTATTGTGTTCTTCTTAGTGGGTCAATGCCTTGCAGGTACTGCGAAAAGCCTGTGCCAGAGGCCTGCAATAGCTTTGGGCCATCCTAGCGGGGAAGTCTTGGGGATGACAACGAGAGGGACGTTATCTTTTGTTAAGCAGGAAAAAGCCTATTGACGGGTTGTCGGGGGGGTTGGATCAGATTGGGGCTTGGGGGCTTATCCGTTTTATGTCGTGTGGCTGATGGCCCCTTGCGCCCTTACGGCGGACCACTTTTTTTCTTGGAAAAAGTAACCAAAAACCGCTGGCTCCCACATACGGCCTCCTGAGGTCGCTAAGTTACAGGCGGCGTCTGGGCTGGCGTTGTCTTCGATAGTGGCAGGTGTGGTGGATATTCGGGCCTCTTCGCGGGGCAAGCCCGCTCCTACAGGGACTGCGCAAACTTTGAATTCGGCGCTGTACCTGTAGGAGCGGGCTTGTCCCGCGAAGAGGCCGGTACTGCCAATGCAAATCGCAGGGCGCAGCCCTGCCAGCCACCCCACAAATCCGCTGGTAAATAAACAAAGCGAGAGCGCAGCGATTCGCCAGCCGTTGCCCTGGCTGTTGATCTTGCTCTTGATCTACCAGCGACTTCAGGAGGCCAAGTGGAGGTCTTGCGCAGGGAGGTGGAGGCCATGGATGGCCGGAAAGCGCTGAGGCCCAGGATGGGCCGTACAGCGCGGTCCTCCCGGAGCAAGACCGGAGCGAGGGAACCCCGCAGCGCAGCGGAGGGGCCGGATGCAGGAGCAAGCGGTTTTTGGTTACTTTTTTCCAAGAAAAAAAGTGACCCGCCGTAAGGGCGGAAGGGGCCCGAAAACCCACCACATCAAATGGATAAGCCCCTAACCCAAAAGCCCCCGCCAATCCGTAAACAACCAAAAGGGGCCACACCGCAGCCCCCAGTTCACCCAGTTCGAATCAAGCCAAGCTCTTGCTCACCACCTCATACACATCACTGGACAACGCCCCAGACGCCAGAATCCGCTCCAGCTCACCCTTCATCACCGCCTGACGCGCAGCGTCATACTTGCGCCAGCGCGTCAGCGGCGCCAACTGGCGCGAAGCGATCTGCGGGTTAAGCGCATTCAGCTCGATCACCAGATCAGCCAGGAAGCGGTACCCCGAGCCATCCGCCGCGTGGAAGTTGACCAGGTTCTGCCCAGCAAACGCCCCCACCAACGCACGCACCTTGTTCGGGTTCTTCAGGGTGAACGCCGGATGCTGCATCAACGCCTTGACCCGCGCCAGCCCACCAGGCAACGCGCTGGCAGCCTGAACGCTGAACCATTGGTCCATGACCAGCGGGTTATCCTTGAAGTGCTCGGCAAAGGCTTCGAGCGCGGTGGCCCGCTCCGCTTCGAACGGCGAGTTGACCAACACCGCCAGGGCGGTCAGGCGCTCGGTCATGTTGTCGCAGTGCTCGAACTGCTCCAGCGTCGCGGCCAACACCTGCGGCTTGCCGCTGAGCATCAGGTACGACAGGGCAATGTTCTGCAGGCTGCGGCGAGCGAAATGCTCGGCGGCGGCAACGTAAGGCGTGCTGCGAGAGACCTCCCGGTGCGCCTGGTAGCGCGCCCACAGGGCATCGAACAGCTGCTCGGCGATCTGCTTGCGGGCGAACTCGCGCGCGGCATGGATGGCATCGACGTCGGCCACCTGGCTGATCTCGGTGAGGTAGGCCTCGCCCGGCAGCGAAAGCATCTCGGCGACCATCGCCGGATCCAGCGACTGGTTGCCCAGCACCGTCCCCAGCGCAGTGATCAGACGCGGGTCAAGCACGAGCGCTTCGCCCCGCTGGTACTGGCCAATCAGCTCCTGCAAGACCTGCACCGACAGCTGCTGCCCGGCCTCCCAGCGGTTGAAACCGTCGCTGTCGTGCTGCATGAGGAACATCAGCTGATCGCGATCGTAGGGGAAGCTCAGCTTGACCGGTGCGCTAAAGCCACGCAGCAGCGACGGCAACGGCTTGGCAGTGATGCCTTCAAAGGTGAAGGTTTGTTCAGCTTCGGTCAGCGACAGCACGCGGCTGCTGCCAACGCCGCTGGTTTCGCCCTGCAGGCGCAGCGCCAGGTCATTACCGTCGGCGTCCAGCAAGCCCAGCGCAACCGGGATCACGAACGGCAGCTTTTCAGCCTTGTCCGGGGTCTGCGGGCAGCTCTGGCGGAAAGTCAGGCTGTAGGTCTGGGCGCTGGCGTCGTAGGCATCGCTGACCTCCAGGCGTGGCGTGCCAGCCTGGCTGTACCAGCGCTTGAACTGGGTCAGGTCGACGCCATTGGCGTCTTCCATGGCCTTGATGAAGTCATCGCAGGTCACGGCCTGGCCGTCATGGCGCTCGAAGTACAGGTCGCTGCCTTTGCGGAAACCTTCAGCGCCCAGCAGGGTGCGGACCATGCCGACCACTTCGGCGCCCTTCTCGTACACCGTCAGTGTGTAGAAGTTGGAGATCTCGATGAAGCTGTCCGGGCGCACCGGGTGGGCCATCGGCCCTGCGTCCTCGGCGAACTGGTGGGTGCGCAGGTAGGCGACGTCTTCAATGCGCTTGACCGTGCGCGAGTTCATGTCGGCGCTGAACTCGGCGTCGCGGAACACCGTGAAGCCTTCCTTGAGCGACAACTGGAACCAGTCGCGGCAGGTCACGCGATTGCCGGTCCAGTTGTGGAAATACTCGTGGGCGACTACCCCTTCGACGCGCTGGTGGGCGGCATCGGTGGCCGTTTCGGCGCGGGCCAGCACACAGCTGGAGTTGAAGATGTTGAGGCCCTTGTTTTCCATGGCGCCCATGTTGAAGTCGTTGACCGCGACAATCATGAAGATGTCCAGGTCGTACTCCCGGCCATAGACTTCTTCGTCCCAGCGCATGGACTTCTTCAGGCTGGTCATGGCGTGCTCGCACTTGTCGAGGTTCTCTTCCTCGACATAGATGCGCAGGGTCACGTCACGGCCAGACTGGCGGGTAAAGCTGTTTTCGACACACCAGAGGTCACCGGCAACCAGTGCGAACAGGTAGGCCGGCTTCTTGAACGGGTCTTCCCAGGTCGCCCAGTGCCGACCGTCTTCAGCAGGACCGCTGCCAACCGGGTTGCCGTTCGACAACAACACCGGGTAGCGATGCTGCTCGGCGATCACCGTGGTGGTGAAGGTGCTCATCACATCCGGGCGGTCGAGGTAATAGGTGATCTTGCGGAAACCCTCCGCCTCGCACTGGGTGCAGTACATCTTGCCGGACTTGTACAGGCCTTCGAGGGCGGTGTTGGTTTCCGGGTGGATCCTGACCGTGGTATCGAGGGTGAAGCGTTCGGCCTGCGGGTGCAGGGTCAGGCTGTCGTCATCGACCTGATAGTCGGCGGCGGACAGGCTCTGGTCGTCCAGTTGCACGTTGACCAGTTCGAGCTGTTGGCCATCGAGCACCAGCGGCGGCAGGCCGGCGCCACGCGCCGGGTTGCGGCGCATGACCAGTTGCGCATGGACCAGGCTGTGGTCCTCGAACAGCTCGAAGGTCAGGTGCGTCTCGTCGATCAGGTACTCGGGCGCCTGGTAATCCTTGAGGTAGATCACTTGCGGTTGTTCGGTACGCATGTGGCTGTCCTTTTTACTGATGCACGGCCAACTGGTAGGCCGTGTATTTGCGAATATTGATCACGCCGGTGTCGAAGATCAGGTACTGACCCTTGATGCCCAACAGCGTGCCTTCGACGATTGGGGTCTTGTCGAGGTTGAAGCTGACGATCTTGCTCGGATAGGCCTCGACCGGATAACGCATCTGCACCACCTCGGCATCGGCCAGCGGCTGGATGGCCTGAACGCCGAAGCGCTGCTGGAGTGCGTGAATGCCCTCGGCGCAGGCATTGAAGATCTCATCGCGTATCGCCGGCAGGTCGAGCACTTCAGCCTCGCCCTTGAGCAGGGCGCGCCAGTTGGTGCGGTCGGGCACCTGGCTGCGCAACACGTCTTCGACCAGGCCGGACTGCTGGCGGGTGGCCACGCGCATGATCGGCAGGGCCTGGCTGGCACCCTGGTCGAGCCAGCGGGTGGGCAGCTGGGTGGCACGGGTGATACCAACCTTGATCCCCGACGAGTTGGCCAGGTAGACCACATGGTCGGTCATGCAGAATTGCTCGCCCCAGGACGGTTCACGGCAGGTGCCGGCGTCGTAGTGGCAGCGCTCCGGGGCCATGATGCACAGGTCGCACTGCGCCAGCTTGGTCATGCACGGGTAGCAGTAACCCTGGCTGTAGCTGGTCTTGGTGCGCTTGCCGCAATGGCTGCAGTGAATGGCGCCGAGATACTCCAGGCGCAGCGTCTTGCCGATCAGCGGATTGACCGCGACCTGCTCCTCGCCCAGACGAAAGCTGTACTGCACGACCGGTGCTTCAAGACGCACCGCCATCTTGCTCAAAGAGCCACGAGCGAGTTCGATCAATGTACCGAGTCCGACTTGAACAGAATGTTGGCAATCGGCGCCGACTTCGAGGCACATTCCTGCGGCCCCATGTAGCCGGTGCGCTGGTCTTCGGGAAGGTTTTGCATCTCCCAGGCGATCACTGCCTGCAGCGACAGCTCTTTCTGCTCGACGGTCAGCTTGCGGCCGTCGGACCATTTGCCCAGTTCCACCGCCGTTTTCAGGCTCTGGTAGATTTCCGGGGTGATGTTTTCGATCATTTGCGCGAATGTGGACATAGCGTCTCCTAAATCAAGCCGACAGTTTACGCCGGGCCAGGCCACCGCCCAAGAGGCCCGTCAGGCATCCGATGAGCAGGCCGCCGACGTGGGCGGCATTGGCGATCTGGCCAAAGCCGAGCTGGCCGATCAGCCCCGAAAGGCAGACCACCAGCCAGATGAGCATCATCACCAGCACGCCCTTGGGCAGACGGTAATGGGGATTGGGCGCCAGCCACTGGTACAGCCAGACATACCCGAGCAGGCCATAGAGCACCCCGGACAAGCCGCCGAACAGGCTCGGGCCACCGACAAAGTGCTGAGCCAGGTTGGACACCAGGCTGAACAGCAGGGTCAGGCTGAGCAACAGCCACGGGCCCTGGCGCAGCTCGATGCGCTTGCCCAGCTCCCAGTACCAGAGCCCGTTCATCGCCAGGTGCAGCACGCCAAAGTGCAGCAGCATCGGCGACACCAGGCGCCACCACTGGCCTTCGCCCAGGCTCTGGGCCAGCGAGGTGAAGTAGACGTAGTCGCCCTGCACGCGAAAATCGAGAAAGGTGAACCAGCGAATGCTCGCCAGGTTGTCGCCCAGCCCAGTCAGCCCGGCCACCACCACGCTGAGCAGCAGCACCGCCGCGGTGACCTTGCAGGCGCGGGCCTGCTCGGCCAGCGACGGGCGTTGCGGCAGGTTGGCCTGGGCTTCGGCCGGCAGTTCGATCTGGTCATTGCCTTCGGGGTAACGCTGGTACAGCTCGCGCACATCGTTGACCAGGGTTTCCGGCGCCCAGAGCACCTGCTCCTCGCCCTCCTCACTGACCCGATGCGGCACCTGCAGACGGCGCAGCAGGTGGACGAAACCGCTGAGGTCGACCGCCAACGGCAGGCGCAGTACTTCGATAACGTTCATTGAGTGTCCTGCGGGCGGTCGACATCGACCCAGACGAACTTGTGCGGGTCGATGCGGGTTTCATCATCCAACCGGTAGGCCACCAGCTTGCCGTAGAGCACGGCGCTGTAATCCAGGCAGGCCAGGTTGGGGCGGATGGGTGTCGGTCGGCCGCTGCGCCAGTAATGGCCGACGAACAACAACGGTTGGTCTTCTTCATAGCGCAGCAGGGCGTTTTTCTGAGTATGGCTGAGCGGCGCGCTGGCCACTTCCACCGGCAGGGCATCGGGCTGGAAGACGATATCACCGTAGGTCTGGGGGTCTTCTTCCCAGAACTTGGTGCGGAAGAACGCGCGGGTCAGGCCATCGCCACCGGTCAGCGTGAGGCCGTCCGGCAGGCGCATGTCGGTGCCGCGCAGCAGGCGGTTGCAGACGTTCGAGGCAAAGCTGCCGGTGACCGCCGAGGCCTGCACGAAGTGCTCGTCGATGCAGCCGCGTGGGTACTGCTGGCGCAGCGGCTCGATCAGTTGCGGGTCCCAGCAGGCGTGCACCAGGCGGAAACGCCCGGCGTCGACGAACAGCGGCATTTGATAGAACCATGCGAGAAAATCCTGCCAGTCGCGCGGATGCTGGGCGAACTGGGTCAGGGTCTCGTCGATCAAGCGGGCATGACGCGGCGTGTGTTCACGGACAAATGCCTTGCCGCTGCCGGGCAGCGCCGGGGTGACCCAGGCCAGGGCGTTGTATTCATGGTTGCCCATGATGCAGAAGGCCTGGCCGGCCTCGACCATGTCGTGGACGATATGCAGCGCCTCGCGGATGCGCGGCCCCCGGTCAACGATGTCGCCGAGAAACAGTGCCTGACGCCGCGGATGCCGCCAGACACCGCCTATACGCTGATAGCCGAGGGTATCGAGCAGCCGTTCGAGGGTCTGTGCACAGCCGTGCACGTCACCAATGATGTCGAAACTTCGCGCTGGATCGAGCATCAGTCGCCTCCACCCCCCAGGCGGCTGCCCCAGCCGAGCTTGGTGCGGCAGACCTCATAGTAGTTATGGTCGAGCGGGTGGATCAGGCGCAGCTTCTGCGACTTCTTGCTGACCGTGATGGTATCGCCCGGGGCGCAGGTGAAGTGGTTCTGGCCGTCACAGGAGACCTGCGGGTAGATCTGCAGGTCCTGCGAGACGACGATCTTCAGTTCGCTGTTGCCATCGACCACGATCGGCCGGCCCGACAAGGTGTGCGGGTACATCGGCACGATGACGATGGCGTCGAGCTTGGGGTGCATGATCGGGCCGCCGGCAGACAGCGCATAGGCGGTCGAGCCGGTCGGGGTGGCGACGATCAGGCCGTCGGCCTTCTGGCTGCAGACAAACTGGCCGTCGATGTAGATCTCGAACTCGATCATCCGGGTCGACTTGCCGGGGTGCAGCACAACGTCATTGAGGGCGTCGCCCTGGCCGATGGCCTCGCCGTGGCGACGGACTTCGGCCTGCAGCAGGAAGCGGTTTTCGACCAGGTAGTGGCCGTCGAGCACTTCGGCGACCTTGACCTCCAGCTCGTCCGGGCGGATGTCGGTGAGAAAACCCAGGCTGCCGCGGTTGATCCCGAGCACCGGGGTATGGTGCCGGGCCAGGGCGCGGGCGGCGCCCAGCAGGCTGCCATCACCGCCGACGACGATGACCAGGTCGCAGACCTCGCCAAGCAGCTTGCGCGTCGAGGTCTGCAGGCCGTGCCCGGGCAGCACTTCGGCGATGGTGTCCTCGAGGATCACGTGCAGGTGCCGGTCGAGGAGGAATTTTTTCAGTCGGCGAATAGTGTCGAGCACCTGGGAACTGCCCAGGCGGCCGATGATACCGATATTGCGAAATTGCTCCATGGTGCTCCTGCAAGGCTCTGCGGCGGGTAACGATAGCGAGGATTATGGTCGAAACGACCGGCCAGCGGCAAACCGGCTATGCTCGCTGGATGACGCCCTTTGCCGAGCTGCGCGACCTGCCCCGCCAACTGCGCCACCCTGCGGTGCGCGATCTGGCCTGGGCCGTGCTGTCGCCACCGCTGTTACACACGCCTCCCTGCCCCCAGCGCCACCCGTTGGCGGCCAGTGCCTGGGCTGACGATCCGCAGCGCCTGGGCGACTGGTTGCTGGCCCTGGACAGCGACCCGCGGCTGTTGCATGACTGGCTGAGCGGACTCACCAGCCGACGTCTGGGCCTGTACTACGAGAGGCTCTGGCAGTTTGCCTTGAGGCATGCGCCCGGTATCGAACTGCTGGCGGCCAACCTGGCGATCCGAGAAGGCCGGCAAACCCTGGGCGAGCTGGACATCCTCCTGCGCGACCGCGAAGGCGTGCACCATCTGGAATTGGCGATCAAGCTCTACCTCGGCCCACCAGACGCCGATGGGCAGGACCCGGCACAGTGGCTTGGCCCAGGTTGTCATGACCGGTTGGGGCAGAAGCTTGCCCACCTGGTCGGGCACCAGCTACCGATCTCGTCACGGCCGCAGAGCCGGGCGATTCTCGCAGCCCTGGGGGTGGCCGAAGTGCAGGCGCACCTGTGGCTTGGCGGCTACCTGTTTTACCCCGCCCCTGGGCATGCGCAGCCGCCCGCCGGGGCCAATCCGGGGCACTTGCAGGGGCAGTGGGTGTACCGACGTGACTGGTTGGCGTATTGCAGCCACGTAGCGTGCGGTCGCTGGCAAGCATTGCCGCGGCATGACTGGCTCGCGCCGGCCCGGATCGAACAGGCGCACTGCTGGACGCCAGCGTATTTCGAGAGCTGGCTGCAGGCACTGGATGAGTTTGCGCCAGCGCAATTGCTGGTCAGGCTGGTGCAGGGCGCCGATGGCGCCTGGGAGGAACGCCAGCGGCTGTTTCTGGTAGCTGACAGCTGGCCACACCTGCCGAACTGACCGGCCATGCCGGGAGCTGCTTGGTCGGCGGTAGCTGGATCAGGGCGCAGGTATTGCCGAAGGTTGCACAGGTCGCCAGGGCCATCATCTGGCACGCGATGTCGGCACCGATTCATGGATCTGAAGCAAAGAAGTATTCCACACAGCGATTAGAGTTACAGGCAAGCGCCAGCAAGAGCGCCACTTTTGACCTGATGATGAGGAACGCCCATGGTCTCATCCACCCCCGCTGCACATTACCCGCGCCTGTCGATCGCTCTGCATTGGCTGATGCTGGTGCTGCTGGCCGCCGTCTACGCCTGTATCGAACTGCGCGGGCTGTTCCCCAAGGACAGTGCCGAACGCGACCTGATGAAAGAGCTGCACTTCATGCTCGGCCTGACTGTGTTCGTGCTGGTCTGGCTGCGCCTGGCCGTGCGCCTGAGCCGCCGCGCGCCGCCGATCGTGCCCAAGCCACCGGCCTGGCAGACCGGCATGGCGCACCTGGTGCATCTGCTGCTCTATCTGATGATGATCGGTCTGCCCCTGGCCGGCTGGCTGATCCTCAGCGCCGCCGACAAGCCGATCCCGTTCTACGGGCTGGAACTGCCGGCGCTTATCGGCCCTGACTCGGGCCAGGCCAAGTTCATCAAGGGCTGGCATGAGCGCGTGGGCAGCTGGGGATACTGGTTGATTGGCCTGCACGCCGTGGCCGGGCTTTATCACCACTGGGTGAGGCGCGACAACACCCTGCTGCGCATGCTGCCCTACAAGTAGCCGCGCCGGCCCTGCAGGCCGCCGGTGTGGAGGAAGATCAGTCGGGTGCCGGGCGCGAACTGCCCGGCCTCGACCTGTTCGCGCAACGCCATCAGGGCCTTGCCGGTATAGACCGCCTCCAACGGCATGCCGGTGTGCCGCTCGCTCTCGGCGATAAAGGCCAACAGGTCCGCGTCGATGCGGGCAAAGCCACCCCGGCAGGCATCGTGCAACTGGTAACCCTGGGCGCCGGCCAAGCTGGCAACGGTTGCCGGCACGCCGTGTTCACGGGGCACAGCCAGCGCGCCATGAACCCAGTGTTTACCCGCCTCCGCCAGCACCAGACCCGCCAAGGTTGTGCCAGTGCCCGCCGCCAACCACCAAGCGTCGTAGTCTTCCCAGCCCAACGCGGGCAGTAATTGCGCCTGGGCCTGCTCCACAATCAGCGCGCAACCCTGAGCGCCGTGCAGGCCACCGCCGCCTTCGGGTATGCAGTACCAGTTGGGGTAAAGCGCTTGCCATGGCGTCCAGAACCCGGGTTCATTGCGCGCCCGGTAGCCGCCATAGCCGAGCCAGTGCAGATGCATGCCCATGGCCTGCAGATCACCTACGGTTGGCGTGTCCTGGGGATGGCCGCGGAGCAAGCCGGCCGTGGCCAGGCCGAAGCGCTTGCCCGCGGCGGCCAGGGCATGGAGGTGATTGGAATGGTTGCCGCCGAGGCTGATCAAGCCCGGCGCGCCTGCGGCTTTTGCCTGGATCAGATGGTCGCGCAGCTTGAACCATTTGTTGCCGCTGATCAGCGGGTCGATCAGGTCCAAGCGCAGCACCGCGACCTGCAGACCGGCGCGGTCTAGCCAGGGCAAGTGCAGAGATTGCAGGGGAGCGACGGGGAGCGAGGAGAATTCGGCGTGCATCGGCCGAGTCTATCAGGTGCATGAGCGGACACAATCGCGGGGCAGGCCCGCACACAAGAGGCCAGCGCCGCTATCGAGGTAAGCACCGTTCTATGAGAGATTCTGTCTTGCACTAAACCTCAAGCTGGCGCGGTCGCGTTGTGGGAGCGGCCTTGTGTCGCGAAAGGGCTGCAGAGCAGCCCCGGCGTACACGAGCCAGATGCAGTTTCAAATCCCGTGAAAGGCTGACGGGTCAACGCCAAATGCCCTGACGAACGAACATCAAAGCTCGGCCGCCAAACGCGAGCCTTGATTGATCGCCCGCTTGGCATCCAGCTCCGCCGCCACATCCGCACCACCGATCAAATGCACCGACTGCCCCGCCGCCAGCAGACCCTCCTGCAGCTCGCGCAGCGGCTCCTGCCCGGCACAGATCACCACGTTGTCCACCGCCAACAGCTGCGGCTCGCCATCGCCGATGCGCACATGCAGGCCGTCATCATCAATCGCCAGGTATTCGACACTATTGAGCATCTGCACCTGCTTGTTCTTCAGCCCAGTGCGATGAATCCAACCGGTAGTCTTGCCCAGGCCATCACCCACCTTGGATGCCTTGCGCTGCAGCAGGTACACCTGACGAGCGGGCGCATGCGGCGCAGGCCTGACCCCGGCAACGCCACCGCGTGCCTCGAGCTGCGTATCGATGCCCCATTCGCGCCAGAACGCCTGCCGGTCCTGGCTGGTAGCCACGCCCTCGTGCACGAGGAACTCGGACACATCAAAACCAATACCCCCCGCGCCGATCACTGCCACACGCTGGCCGACCGGCTTGCGCTCGAGCAGCACGTCCAGATAACTGAGCACCTTGGCATGCTCGATGCCGGCAATCGCCGGGCTGCGTGGGGCAATCCCGGTGGCCAGGATGATCTCGTCAAAACCGCCGGCAACCAGCTCATCGACGCCAACCCGGCTGTTCAGGCGCAGCTCGACGCCGGTCGATTTCAGCTTGTTGCGGAAGTAGCGCAGGGTCTCGAAGAACTCTTCCTTGCCCGGCACGCGTTTGGCCACGTTGAACTGCCCGCCGACCTCTGCGGCCGCATCGAACAAGGTCACCTGATGGCCACGCTCGGCGGCCACGGTGGCCGCCGCAAGCCCCGCCGGGCCAGCGCCGACCACGGCGATACGCTTGCTGTGGGCGACGGGCAGGTAGTTCAGCTCGGTCTCATGGCAGGCACGCGGGTTGACCAGGCAACTGGTCAGCTTGCCGCCAAAGGTGTGATCCAGGCAGGCCTGGTTACAACCGATGCAGGTATTGATCTCATCGGCACGGCCGGCGGCGGCCTTGTTGACGAAGTCTGCGTCAGCGAGAAACGGCCGGGCCATCGACACCATGTCGGCATCACCTTCGGCGAGCACCGCCTCGGCGACCTCCGGCGTATTGATGCGGTTGGTGGTGATCAGCGGAATGCTCACCGCCCCACGCAACTTGGCCGTGACTTTGCTGAACGCCGCGCGCGGCACCTTGGTGGCGATGGTCGGAATACGCGCTTCATGCCAGCCGATGCCGGTATTGATCAGGGTAGCGCCAGCCTGTTCGATAGCCTTGGCCAGCAGTACGATCTCGTCCCAGTTGCTGCCGCCTTCGACCAGGTCGAGCATCGACAGGCGGAAGATGATGATGAAATTAGGCCCCACCGCCTCGCGCACCCGGCTGACGATTTCCACTGCCAGGCGCATGCGGTTTTCGTAGCTGCCGCCCCAACGGTCGTCGCGCTGGTTGGTGTGCGCGGCGAGGAACTGATTGATGAAGTAGCCTTCCGAACCCATGATCTCGACCCCGTCATACCCCGCGCGCTGGGCCAACGCGGCGCAATTGACGAAGTCGTGAATCTGCTTTTCGATTCCCTCCTCGTCCAGCGCCTTGGGCTTGAACGGATTGATCGGCGCCTGGATCGCGCTCGGTGCGACCTGGCGCGGGCTATAGGCGTAACGCCCGGCATGGAGGATCTGCAGACAGATCTTGCCACCAGCAGCATGTACCGCCTCAGTGACGACGCGGTGCTTGTCGGCTTCTTCCTCGGTGCTCAGCTTGGCCGCCCCCGAGTACACTCCGCCCTCATCGTTCGGCGCAATACCGCCGGTGACGATCAGGCCGACGCCACCACGGGCACGTTCGGCGAAATAGGCCGCCATGCGTTCGAAGCCACCCGGACGCTCTTCAAGGCCGGTGTGCATCGACCCCATCAAGGTGCGGTTGCGCAGCGTGGTAAAGCCCAGGTCGAGGGGGGCCAGCAGGTGTGGGTAACGGTCGGCAGCCATGGATGAACTCCACATGTGGCGTAATCACGGAATGCGGGCTCCTCAGCTGTCGCGCGGGGCCCGTCGTTTGTCTGCAGTCGACATTAAACAGCCGTTTGAACTGGCTCAATGATCGAAACTGACAACTTATTGATCCTGCTGCACAGCGGGTCTACCCTAGGGCATCCTTTGTACCGATGGTGCCGAACCGCTTCATGCGTAAACTTCTGGCAAGCGCCCTGGCGCTGGTGATGATTGCCGCCGTGTGCGGCTATGGCTTCTGGACTCAGCAACGTCCGGAGGGCCACTACCTGTCCGACCTGCGCGTCGAACTGGCGCTCAACCAGGGTGTGCCAGGCGAGCATGGCAACCTGCTGGGCATCGAGCCGCAGCTCAACCCGAGCGACTACCAGAACCTGCAACGCCTGCACCGCAAACTCTCGGCCTATCTGCAGCAAGCCCGCGCCAAGGGGCTGATCAGCCCGCGTACAGTGGTGGTACTGCCTGAGCACATCGGCACCTGGCTATGGGCCCGCGGTGAAAAGAACGAGCTGTACCAGGTTACCCAGCAACGCGAGGCCGAGCAGTGGCTGGAACTGAGCAACCCGCTGCGCTACGGCCTGGCCATGCTCTGGGCGACGGGCGATGATCGCCGCGCCGACGCCCACCTGCGCATGAAGGCCGCACAGATGGCGGCCGACTATCAGGCCCTGTTCGGCGGCTTGGCCAAGGAGTTCGGCGTGACCTTGGTGGCGGGCTCTATCGTGCTGCCCGCGCCCTATGTCGAACAGGGCGTGCTGCAGGCAGGCAGCGGCCCGCTGTTCAACAGCAGCGTGGTGTTTGGCAGTGACGGCGCGATACTCGGCCAGCCGCAGCGCCAGCAGTTTCCGGACAGCGAAGTGCGACGCTATATCCACGACGGCCGCCAGCAACCACTGCAGGTCGTGCAGACCCCTGCCGGCCGCCTTGGCGTGCTGGTCGGCAGCGACAGCTGGTACCCGGAGAACTACCGGCAACTGGCCGGGCAATCGGTGCAACTGATTGCCAACCCGGTGTTTCTCAGTGGCAAGGGCAGCTGGGGTGCGCCGTGGCGCGGCAACCGCCATCAGGACGCTGCAGCCGATTTGCCGCTGCAGCGCGGCCAAGTCAGCGAACAGGCCGCCTGGCAACAACTGACCTTGGCCGCCAATGCAGGTATCACCAGCATGAGCGTGTTCCTCAGAGGGCAGTTCTGGGAGTTGAGCGGCGATGGCCAAGGTTTCGCCTCCCACGCCGGCGAACAATTGGCCGGCAGCCCGCATAGCGGTGCACGCCTGCTCAACCTGTGGTTGTAACGACATGCCCCGCCCTCGCCTGCGTCTGGGTGATCTTGCCGTAGGTTTCGTCCAGCCATTGGCCGATGCGCTGCGGCAACTCGGGCACGACCCGCTGCCGCTGCTGCGCCGCTACGGCCTGGACGACGAGCGCTTGGGCGAAGCCTGTGCGCGCTTGTCGATACCGCGCTACATGCACCTGGGGCACGCCGCTATCGAACTCTGCGACGATCCCTCCCTGGGCCTGCGCATGGGCAGTCTGAGCCGTCTGGCCCAGGCCGGCCTGGCCGGCGTGACCGCCGCGCAAGCACCCACCCTGGGCGAAGCCGCGCGCACCCTGCTGCGCTTCGAGCCGCTGTATGCCGCCAATTACCGCGGCCAGTCACTGTTCATCGAAGACGCGCAAGGGGCGTGGCTGCGCTTCTACTCGATCAGCCCCTACAACGCCTACAACCGCTTTGTGGTCGACTCGCTGCTGGCCGGCTGGCTGGCGCAGCTGGGTCATTTGGCGGCCCAGCCGATCCAGGCTGAACGCATCGAGATCGAGTTCGACGCGCCGGTGTATGCCGCGCAATATCAGCCGCTGTGCAGCACTGCAGTGCAATTCGCCGCCAGCAGCAATCAGCTGCGCCTCAACCGCGCCACCCTTGACCTGCCCAATCCACAGCACTGCCCCAGCACCTGGAAGCATTTGCTGCAGCTCTGCGAGGCCGAGTTGGCGCAACGCACACGCGTTCGCAGCCTCGGCGAGCGCATCACGCATTTGCTCGGGCCGTTGCTCAATGGTGGGCGCGAGCCCGATCTGGAGGAAGTGGCGCGCCACCTGCAGTTGCCGACCTGGACGCTACGACGCAAACTGGCTGAAGAAGGCACGCGGTTTCGCAGCCTGCTCAATGACACACGACGCGACCTGGCCGAAACCTATATCCGCGATACGGAATTGGCCTTTGGCGAGATTGCCTATCTGTTGGGGTTTGCGTCGGCTGAGGCCTTCCAGCGCGCATTCAAGCGCTGGACGGGCCTGACACCGGGCGAGTTTCGCCGCAATCAGCGGCGCACCGGCTAAAGCTCAGTGGCGTCGTCGGTAGGTTCCGGGATGTCCAGTTCATAGGCCTGGAATTCGAGTAGTTCTTCCTGATAATCGTCCATCGCCCTGCGTCCTCTTCACTCATGATGTTCTCGGCTCATGCGGCCAACCTAAGCTGCCCGGATGAAACAATGATGACAATGCTATGAGTGGTAAACGTAGCAGGGGTTCTGTGCATTATCCGCAGGAAGCTGTAACAGAAAATTAAGTTGATAGCGGAGCGGGCTTGGGCCGCTGAGATAGCGGCTCGGCCCCGCACAGAGGCCGCCACTGGCAATCAATACTTACAGGGTTGCAGGCGCCACTTCGGTGACTGGCGCCGGTTGCTCCACCTGAATCGGCGTCGACTCGCTCGGCGGCGCAATCGGCTGGGATCCTTGGCTGTCATCCACCACCGGTGCCGGCTGCACCTCGCTGGCGGGTACGGGGGCTGCAACTGCAGGCGCCTCAGTCAGCGGCGCGGCAGCGGCAGCCGGTTGCGCCTCGCTGGCTGCAACCGGCGCCACATTCGCTGGCGCGACAGGAGCCAACGGCGCCGGGGCTTGCTCTGGCAAGCCAAGATCAGGCGCCGGCTTTTCCGGCTTCGGCAGCTCGACATGCGGCGCGACCTTTTCGGTCTTTTTCGGCTTGGGCAAGTAGCTTTCAACCAACGCGAAATAGCGGTCATAGAACTGCGGCGCTGTCACCGTCTCGCTCGCCACCTTGACCAACGAATCATCACTCGAGCCGATCGGCATCGACACCGAGCCCAACACGCCGACGCCAAGGCTGGCGGAGGTGTTGGACTTCTTCAGCGCATAGCGGTCCTGCAGGGCGTTGGCGAACATGGTCGAGCGCTGGTCATCGCTGCTGTCCGGCGCACAGGTCACGCTGAAGCTGATCTGCAGGTGGTTTTCGCTGTTCTGCTGAAAACTCTTGTTGCCGGCAATCTGGTTAGCGCCGCTGTTGGTGATGATATAGCCCTGGCTAAGCAGCGCCCGTCGGGCCGCCTCGCACGAGCCGGCATCACTGACCGGAAAGCTGCGCGAGTAGGTGCCCGAGTCATCGAAGTTCTCGTGCTCGTAGACTGCGGTTTTTTTTGAGGAACAACCGGATACCCCCGCCAGCACAAGGGCCAGCCCGAGCGCACCGAAGACGGATGATCTGGACATCATGAATACCGAGGTAAGTCGAATGGGGCCTATTGTGCAACACATGCTCGATCACTGAAACCGCTGATCAGTGAAGACTCCGTCAGGCGCGTGTAAATGTTGCGCCAAGATATTCGGCTGGAGAAACAAAAAAAGCGACCCGAAGGTCGCTTTCTCTGTTGTGCTTCGAGGCGTTCAAGGGGCCTCGAGGCTAAGATGGCGCAGCGGACGGGACTCGAACCCGCGACCCCCGGCGTGACAGGCCGGTATTCTAACCGACTGAACTACCGCTGCGTATCATTCAGGCTTGCGCCCGATTGAAACTGGGATCTAACTTTCCAGGCACAAGATGCCGGTCAGTCAGGCACAAAAAAAGCGATAACGTGATCGCTCTTCTTGTGTTGCTGCGAGGCGTTCAAGGGGCCTCGTAGCAGAAGATGGCGCAGCGGACGGGACTCGAACCCGCGACCCCCGGCGTGACAGGCCGGTATTCTAACCGACTGAACTACCGCTGCGTATCGTTCAGGCTTGCGCCCGATTGAAACTGGGATCTGGTACAAAGGCTTGGCCTCTGGACCTCAGACCGGTGACAAGCACCCATCTGGAGAAAAATGGCGCAGCGGACGGGACTCGAACCCGCGACCCCCGGCGTGACAGGCCGGTATTCTAACCGACTGAACTACCGCTGCGCAGTGTGGACTTGCGTCCTGTTCCTCTCAGGCTTGAAGCTTCTTTCGAACCTTCAGACCAGGAACATCTCAGGAAGTGGTGGGTGATGACGGGATCGAACCGCCGACCCTCTGCTTGTAAGGCAGATGCTCTCCCGGCTGAGCTAATCACCCATTGTGCTGCTTGTGTTGCGTGTTACGTTTGCTTCGCTGAGGCCGCGAAATTTACGCAGGTACCGATGCTAAGTCAATACCCCCATTGAATTTTTTTCAAAAAGGTTGGAAAGCAGCTTTCACCGGCAAGCAGCAGGCGGCAAGAAAAAGCCGGGCTGATTGCGCTTTCGAGCTCTCTTCGCCACAAACAGGAAAGGGGCCTCGCGGCCCCCTCTTTTAGCATGCAACGTACAGCGTGCTGATCAGGTGTAGATCATCTTGCGGCTCATGCCGCCGTCGACCACGAACTCCTGCCCGGTAACGAACCCCGCCTGCCTGGACAACAGCCAGGCAACCAGCGCCGCCACATCCTCGACCTTCCCTACCCTGCCCGCCGGATGCTGGGCATGGTCTGCCTCGCTCAGCGGCTCGGCACGGCGCTCAGCCGGATCACGCGCATCGATCCAGCCGGGGCTGACCGCGTTGACGCGAATCTCCGGGCCCAGGCTCATCGCCAGAGCGTGAGTCAACGCCAGCAGGCCGCCCTTACTTGCGGCATAGGCTTCGGTGTCAGGCTCGGATTGCCGGGCGCGGGTCGAGGTCAGGTTGACGATCGCCCCACCGTGCGCGCGCAGATACGGCGCACAGTGCTTGGCCAGTAACATCGGCCCGCTCAGGTTTACTGCCAACACCCGGTTCCACTGAGACAGGCTCAGGCTCTCCAGGGTGTGGTTGTGTGGATTAGCGATCGCCGCGTTGCAAATCAGCGCATCGAGGCGACCGAACTGGCCAAGCACCTCGGAAACCCCCGCACTGACCTGCGCTTCGTCGGCGACATCCATGGTGATGAACCAGGCATTGTCACCGAGCGCCTTGGCCACCTTGGCGCCACGCGGGCGATCAAGGTCACTCAAGACCACTTGCCAACCCTCACAGATCAGCCAGGCGGCGATGCCCAGGCCGATGCCGCGAGCGGCACCGGTAACCAGGGCTACCCGACCGTTATGGTCTGGCTCGCCACCCTTCCAGTCGATCACAGCGCTGCCAACCCACGCGCCAGGTCGGCTTGCAGATCAGCCACATCTTCCAGGCCGACCGCGATGCGGATCAGGCTGTCACGAATGCCCGCCGCTTCACGTTCCTGCGGCGACAAGCGGCCGTGGGAAGTGGTCGCCGGGTGGGTGATGGTGGTTTTGCTGTCACCCAGGTTGGCCGTAATCGACAGCAGCCGCGTGGCGTCGATGAAGCGCCAGGCGCCGTCTTTGCCGCCCTTGACCTCAAAGCTGACCACAGCACCGAAATCACTCATCTGACGCTTGGCCAGCTCATGCTGCGGATGGCTCGCCAGGCCCGCGTAGTGGACCTTCTCCACGCCATCCTGCTGCTCCAGCCACAGCGCCAGGGCGCGGGCGCTCTCACAGTGGGCACGCATGCGCAGCTTGAGCGTTTCCAGGCCCTTGAGGAACACCCAGGCGTTGAACGGGCTGAGGGTCGGGCCTGCGGTACGCAGGAAGCCCACCACTTCTTTCATCTGCTCGCTGCGGCCAGCCACCGCCCCGCCCATGCAACGGCCCTGGCCGTCGATGAACTTGGTCGCCGAGTGCACGACGATATCGGCACCCAGCTTGAGCGGCTGCTGCAACGCCGGGGTGCTGAAGCAGTTGTCGACGACCAGCATCGCCCCACGGGCGTGGGCAATCTCGGCCAGCGCGGCGATGTCGACCAGCTCGGCCAAGGGGTTGGACGGCGACTCGACGAACAGCAGCTTGGTGTTGTCCTTGATGCCTTTTTCCCAGCCGCTGAGGTCGGCCAGTGGCACGTAGTCCACCTGCACGCTGAAGCGCTTGAAGTACTTCTCGAACAGGCTGATGGTCGAACCGAACACGCTCTGCGACACCAGCACATGATCACCGGCGCTGCACAGCGCCATCACCGTGGAGAGGATGGCCGACATGCCGGTAGAGGTGCCCACGGCCTGCTCGGCGCCTTCCAGCGCCGCCAGGCGCTCCTCGAAGGCACGCACGGTCGGGTTGGTGTAGCGCGAGTAGACATTGCCTGGCGTTTCGCCAGCAAAGCGCGCGGCCGCATCGGCGGCCGTGCGAAACACATAGCTGGAGGTGAAGAACAGCGCGTCGCTGTGCTCCGCCTCAGGCGTGCGGTACTGACCGGCGCGGACCGCCAGGGTGTCGAAACCGACACCCTCGAGGTCGCTGTCCAGTCGCCCGGCATCCCATTGATCCGTCATGCCGTCGCTCCCAAATCAGTTGTTGTACAGGTCGATGATCGCGCTGACTGCCTGATTCTTGACCTTCGCCGCATCGTTGCGATTCTGCTCGATGCGCTCCAGGTAGGCGTCGTCGATGTCGCCGGTGACGTACTCACCGTCGAACACCGCACAATCGAAGTGTTCGATCTTGATCTTGCCGCCACCGACCGATTCGATCAGGTCCGGGAGGTCCTGATAGATCAGCCAGTCGGCGCCGATCAACTCGGCCACCTGGTCGGTGGTACGGTTGTGGGCGATCAGCTCGTGTACGCTCGGCATGTCGATGCCGTAGACGTTGGGGTAACGCACAGCGGGGGCGGCGGAGCAGAAGTAGACATTCTTCGCACCGGCCTCGCGGGCCATCTGGATGATCTGCTTGCAGGTGGTGCCGCGTACGATCGAGTCGTCGACCAGCATCACGTTCTTGCCGCGGAACTCCAGTTCGATGGCATTGAGCTTCTGGCGGACCGACTTCTTGCGCGCGGCCTGGCCGGGCATGATGAAGGTACGGCCGATGTAGCGGTTCTTGACGAAGCCTTCGCGGAACTTGACGCCCAGGTGGTTGGCCAGTTCCAGCGCAGCCGTACGGCTGGTATCCGGAATCGGGATGACCACGTCGATGTCATGCTCGGGACGCTCGCGGCGGATCTTCTCGGCCAGCTTCTCGCCCATGCGCAGACGCGCCTTGTACACCGAGACACCGTCCATGATCGAGTCAGGGCGGGCCAGGTAGACGTGTTCGAAGATGCACGGCTTGAGCTGCGGGTTGGTCGAGCACTGCTTGGTGTACAGCTGGCCACCTTCGGTGATGTACACCGCCTCGCCCGGCGCCAGGTCACGGATCAGGGTGAAGCCGAGCACATCCAGGGCCACGCTTTCGGAGGCGATCATGTATTCGACGCCCTCGTCGGTGTGACGCTGGCCGAATACCACCGGACGGATGCCGTTAGGATCACGGAAGCCGACGATGCCGTAGCCGGTGATCATCGCTACCACGGCGTAACCACCGACACAGCGGCTATGCACGTGGGAAACCGCGGCAAACACGTCTTCTTCGGTGGGCTGCAGCTTGCCGCGCACGGCCAGCTCGTGAGCGAACACGTTCAACAGGACTTCGGAGTCGGAGTTGGTGTTGACGTGGCGCAGGTCAGACTCGTAGATCTCCTTGGCCAACTGCTCGACGTTGGTCAGGTTGCCGTTGTGCGCCAGGGTGATGCCGTACGGCGAGTTGACGTAGAACGGCTGAGCTTCGGCCGAGGTCGAGCTGCCCGCAGTCGGGTAGCGCACGTGGCCAATGCCCATGTGGCCGACCAGGCGCTGCATGTGACGCTGCTGGAAGACGTCGCGCACCAGGCCATTATCCTTGCGCAGGAACAACCGGCCATCATGGCTGGTCACGATACCGGCAGCATCCTGGCCGCGGTGCTGGAGGACCGTTAGCGCGTCATACAGCGCCTGATTGACGTTCGACTTACCGACAATACCGGTGATGCCACACATGCGACGCAACCCCTACTTTGATGAAACTTGAGTGAATAGCGCTCAAGGCCTGGATGGCCCTAGCAACTGTTCCTTGAACGGAAGATCAGCAGGTACGCTGACCCCACTGGACATCCACTGGCTGGTGAAACCCAGGATAAGGTTTTTCGACCAGTCAGCGACCAATAGAAATTGTGGTATCAGGCGCGATTCCTGCCACCACGGATCCTGCTGCACCGGGCCCAGGCTCAATAGCCCGACTGCCACGACGACCAGCAATGCGCCACGGGCGGCGCCGAAGGCCATGCCCAGGAAGCGGTCGGTACCGGACAGCCCGGTTACGCGGATCAGCTCGCCGATCAGGAAGTTGAGCATCGCCCCCACTATCAGGGTGGCGACAAAAAGAATCGTACAGCCAGCGATGACCCGTGCCGAAGGCGTCTGGATATAGCTTTCCAGGTACTGCGACAACGAACCACCGAACATCCAGGCTACCGCGCCGGCCACTATCCAGATGATCAGCGACAGGGCTTCCTTGACGAAGCCGCGCGTAAGACTGATCAATGTGGAAACGGCGATGATCGCGATGATCGCCCAATCAACCCAGGTAAATGCCACGGTGCTGCCTGCAGACGTTTGAGGCGGCGCATTTTATCAGAGCGGCGGGCTGGGGGTAAGCGGAATGTCAGGGGTAATAGTCGGTAGGCCTCCGGGACCGCGCTGCGGTCCTTTCGCGACACAAGGCCGCTCCCATAGCTTGCACAGCGCCTGTCAGCTTGGCGCAGCACTCTGTGGGAGCGGCCTTGTGTCGCGAAAGGGCCGCAAAGCGGCCCCCGAAACAGCAAAACCTCAGCTGCGTTCCGGCTGGAAACGCACCACAAAGCCCTTGAGCTTCTGCTGGCGATTGATCACATCACGCAGGCGCTCGGCCTCCGCACGCTCGATCAACGGCCCTACATACACCCGGTTCATGCCGTCAGCCGAACGGATATAGGCGTTGTAACCCTGGCTGCGCAAGGTCTTTTGCAGATTGTCAGCACCGGCCCGATTGGACAGGCTGGCCAGCTGGATCGACCAACTCACCGGCAGGCCGTTGGCATCGATCTTCGACGCTGCGGCCGGCTTGGCGGTACTCACAGCAGGGGCAGGCTTGGCGGCCACTGCTGGCGCCTGCGGCTTCGCCACTGGGGCTTCTGCAGGCGGCACAGCCGTAGGCGCCGGTGCAATCGGCTGGCTCGGCGCACTCGGCGCCGAGGTCGACTCATCGACCACCACCGGCGGCTGATCAGCCAGCGGCTGCTGCTCAGGCACCTGGATCGTTTCGACCTGCACCTGGGGCAAACTCGGCATGGCCGGCGCCTGCGGCGCCTCGACCTGAACCTTGCGCATTTCATCCTCACGGGTGAACAGCATCGGCAAGAAGATCACCGCCAGCGCCACCAGCACCAGCGCACCGACCATGCGCTGTCTCATTCCCTTATCCAGCACTGCCATCTACTCCACCCTCAGGAGCCTGCCGCTCAAGCCATTCCAGCGCCTGGGCGACACAGAAAAACGAACCGAACAGCAGGATCTGATCATCCGCCGTCGCCAGTGCGCACTGCCCTGCCAAAGCGGCCTCGACACTGGCATAAGACTTCACCGCAGCGCCATGGTTCGTCAAGGCCGTGGCAAGTTCATCCGCCGGACGACTGCGCGGTGTATCCAGCGGCGCTACCGCCCATCGCTCGACCAGGCCCTGCAGCGGTGCAATCACACCCTCCAGGTCTTTGTCGGCGAGCAAGCCGAACACCGCCAGACGCTTGCCTTGCGGCAGTCGCGCCGCCAGGCGGCGGGCGAGGTATTGCGCAGCATGCGGGTTGTGCCCCACATCCAGCAGCAGCTCCACGCGCTTGCCCTGCCACGCCAGCACACGGCGATCGAGACGACCGGTGATGCGGGTATCGAGCAGCGCCTGACGGATCTGCGCGGCGTCCCACGCCAGCCCCATCAGCAGGTAAGCCTGCAACGCCAGTGCGGCGTTCTCCATGGGCAGATCGAGCAGCGGCAGGTCAGCCAAGGTGACCGGCGTACCATCCAGCTGGCGGCCGCTCCATTGCCAGTGGCCGTCGCCGCTGACCAGGTCAAACTCGCGCCCCCGCAGGAATAACGGGCAGGCCAGCTCACGCGCCTTGTCCAGCAGCGGCTGAGGGGGATCGAGATCACCGCACAAGGCGGGCTTGCCCGACCGGAAGATACCGGCCTTCTCGAACGCCACCGACTCGCGGGTATCGCCCAGGTAATCGACATGGTCGACGCCAATGCTGGTCACCAAGGCCAGGTCGGCATCCGCCAGGTTGACCGTATCCAGACGGCCACCCAGGCCGACTTCGAGCACCACAGCATCCAGTGCAGACTGCTGGAACAGCCAGAACGCTGCCAGGGTGCCCATTTCAAAGTAGGTCAGGGAAATCTCGCCCCGCGCCGCCTCAACGGCGGCGAAGGCTTGGCACAGGCATTCATCACTGGCATCGACGCCATCGATACGCACCCGCTCGTTGTAGCGCAGCAGGTGCGGAGAACTGTAGACGCCGACGCGCAGGCCCTGCGCCTGCAGCAGCGTGGCAACAAAGGCGCAGGTCGAGCCCTTGCCGTTGGTGCCGGTAACCGTCACCACCCGGGGCGCCAGCCTGCCCAGCCCGAGCCGCTGCGCCACCTGTTGCGAACGCTCCAGGCCCATATCGATGGCCGAAGGGTGCAACTGCTCGAGATAGGCGAGCCACTCGCCGAGGGTACGTTGGCTCATTACGCGACGGCCGCCACTTCCTGGGCTTCAGCCGGCGTCGGCTGACCGGTCATCTGTGCCAGCAGGCGGGCCAGACGTGGACGCAGCTCATGACGGGAAATGATCAGGTCGATCGCACCGTGCTCAAGCAGGAACTCGCTGCGCTGGAAGCCTTCAGGCAGCTTTTCGCGAACAGTCTGCTCGATCACGCGCGGGCCGGCGAAGCCGATCAGTGCCTTGGGCTCACCAACGATGACGTCGCCGAGCATTGCCAGGCTGGCGGAAACACCACCGTAGACCGGGTCGGTCAACACCGAGATGAACGGGATGCCTTCTTCGCGCAGACGCGCCAGCACCGCGGAGGTCTTGGCCATCTGCATCAGCGAGATCAGCGCTTCCTGCATGCGTGCACCGCCGGAAGCGGAGAAGCAGATCATCGGGCAGCGGTTTTCCAGCGCATAGTTGGCCGCACGGACGAAACGCTCACCGACAATGGCGCCCATCGAGCCACCCATGAAGGAGAACTCGAAGGCGCTGACCACGATCGGCATGCCCATCAGGCTACCGCTCATGGAGATCAGGGCGTCTTTCTCACCGGTCTGCTTCTGCGCGCCGACGATACGGTCCTTGTACTTCTTGCCATCGCGGAACTTCAGGCGGTCGACCGGCTCGAGGTCGGCACCCAGCTCGGCACGACCGTCGGCGTCGAGGAAGATGTCGATGCGCGCGCGTGCGCCGATACGCATGTGATGGTTGCACTTGGGGCAGACATCGAGGGTCTTTTCCAGCTCCGGACGGTACAGCACGTTCTCGCAGGCCGGGCATTTGTGCCACAGGCCTTCCGGCACCGAGCTCTTCTTCACCTCGGAACGCATGATCGAAGGGATCAGTTTGTCGACTAACCAGTTGCTCATGCTTTCTTTCTCCAGTATTTGGCGGGCGGGGACCGGTCTGGCCGGCCAAGCCCTGCCCTTGAACTCAATCTTCAATGAAACGATGAAGGGCCGGTTTCGGGGACCGCTGATGGGCGGGGCCAGCCGAACAACCGTACCTTCTTCAATCTGTCATGCAGGCGTCGCTGACGCCCGCTCCTGCTCGTGGCAGCACACGGCTGCGAACGTTATGGACGATGGCGCACGAGCAGCCGTCACATCTGCCTTCATGCCTGCTTCACCGCACGCAGGAAGGCTTCGATCTTCGCCGCGTCCTTGATGCCCTTGGCCTGCTCTACCCCACCACTGACATCCACCGCGTACGGGCGGACCTGGGCAATCGCCTGGGCGACGTTATCCGGCGTCAGCCCACCGGCGAGGATAATCGGCTTGCTTAATTGCGGCGGCACCAACGACCAGTCGAACGCCTCGCCGGTCCCCCCAGGCACGCCGGCGACAAAGGTATCCAGCAGGATACCGCTGGCTTGGGCGTAGTGCTGGCAGGCAGCCTCGAGGTCATCCCCGGGACGCACCCGCAGCGCCTTCATCCAGGGCCGGTGATAGCCTGCGCAATCGGCCGGGGTTTCGTCGCCGTGGAACTGTAGCAGGTCCAGCGGCACCACCTCGAGGATCTCGTTGAGCTCGCAGCGTGAGGCATTGACGAACAGGCCGACCGTGGTAACGAATGGCGGCAGCTCGGCAATGATTGCCCGCGCCTGGCGCACGTCTACCGCACGCGGGCTCTTGGCATAGAAGACGAAGCCGATGGCATCGGCGCCGGCGTCGGCGGCGGCCAAGGCGTCTTCGATGCGGGTAATCCCGCAGATCTTGCTGCGAACGTTGCTCATGGACAGCGAACCTTGAGTAATCGGCGAAGGCCGGATGTTAGCAAATGACCTCTGCGCCGTCAGTCCGCCAGCGTGTCGAAACCGCTAAGAAAGTGTGGGCCGATGTAACGCTGGGGCAGGATGAAGTCCTGCGGGTACTCCACCTGCACCAGGTACAGGCCATACGGATGCGCGGTGACGCCCGCCTCACGGCGATCGCGACTCTCCAGCACCTCACGCATCCAGGCCACCGGCCGCTCGCCTGTACCAATGCTCATCAACACGCCGGCAATGTTGCGCACCATGTGATGGAGGAACGCGCTGGCACGCAGGTCGAGCACGATCATCTGCCCGTGGCGGCTGACCCGCAGGTGATGCATGGTCTTGATCGGTGACTTGGCCTGGCACTGACTGGCGCGAAAAGCACTGAAGTCGTGGGTACCGAGCAAATACGCGGCAGCCTCGGCCATCCGCTCGACGTCCAGCGGCCGGTGGTTCCAGGTCACCTCTTCGGCGAGGTGCGCCGGGCGGATCGGGTCGTTGTAGATGACATAGCGGTAGCGCCGCGCGGTGGCCTTGAAGCGGGCATGGAAGTCCGCCGGCATCGGCTGCGCCCAGGCCACACTGATATCTCGGGGCAGGTTGAAATTGGTGCCCATGGTCCAGGCGCGTTCATCACGCACGGCACTGGTATCGAAATGCACGACCTGACCGCAGGCATGTACACCGGCGTCGGTGCGCCCGGCGCAGGCAACGGTGATTGGCGCATTGGCCACCTTCGACAGGGCCTGTTCCAGGGCTTGCTGAACGCTCGGCACGCCACTGGACTGGCGCTGCCAGCCGCGGTAGCGAGCGCCCTTGTACTCAACGCCGAGGGCGATGCGCGAATAGCCTTCGGCCGCCGATTCGGCCGGATCGATGTCGATGATGTCCAAGTAACTGAAACCTGTGGATGAAACGAAAGGCGCCATTATAACGACAACGGCAGCCGTCTGGGCTGCCGTAGCGGGGGTTTGCAGGTGGATCAGCGGTGTGAGAGGGCTAGCCTACACCGCAGAACCTGTAGGAGCGGGCTTGCCCCGCGAAGGGTGCGCCGCCGCAGGCTGGCCTCAGACCAACCGCGACAGCATGTCCTGAGCCTCGCCACGCTGCCCCTCGTCGCCGTCCTTGACCACCTCATCGAGGATGTCCCGAGCGCCCTGATGATCCCCCATGTCGATGTAGGCACGCGCCAGGTCGAGCTTGGTGGCCACTTCATCTGCACCCGAGAAGAAGTCGAAGTCCAGGTCGTCCAACGGCTCAGGCTCCTGCGCAGCATCCGCGGCAGTGAACTGCGGCTCCAGCGAAGGGCTTTCGAGGTTCTGCGAGAGTTTGTCCAGCTCGGCGTTGACGTCATCCAGCTCCGACGCAAAGCTCTTCGCCGCAGGCGACTCATCATCCAGTGACAGCGACAGGTCGAAGTCACTTGGCAGATCCAGCTCGGAGACCGGATCGAACGCCGGGATCTCGTCGAAAGCGGCCAACTCCGCAGCAACGTCCACCGGCGCCTCTTCGGCCGGCGCTGCTGCACTCGGCTCACCGACATCCAGATCAAAATCCGCCAGCTCATCGACGCCCTGTGGCTCGGCCTGGGCCTGCGCCAGCAATGCTTCGAAATCGTCGTCAGCGTCCGTTTCGCTGAGCACCGGTTCGGTCACATCAGGCACCTGGAGCTCTACTTCTGGCCCAGCCACAACCTCATCGAGCATCGGCGTATCGAGCGGATCAGCCGCCGCCAGTTCGTCGTCCAGGCTCAGATCAAAGGCACTGTCCAGATCGCTCTCTTCGGTGGGGGTGACGTCTGCAGCCAGTTGCTCCTCATCGAACAACAGATCAGGCTCAAGGTCAGCGACCACAGGCTCAGCGTCGAGCACTGGATCAGGCTCGAGGTCATCTACCACCGGCTCGGCCTCGAACACGGGATCAGGCTCGAGATCGTCAGCCACCGGCTCGGGCTCAAGCTCATCGGCAACCGGCACAGCGTGCTCGTCCTCGAGCAGCTCCTGCACGTACTGTTCGTCCATCTCGGCAGCCAGCGCAGCAGCACCCAGACCCGCGACAGCCACCGCGACCATCGCCGGGAAACGCTCTCTCAGCGACGCGACTTCAACCTGATTGTGCTCATTGGCGGCCAACTGGCGCTCTTGATCAGCAAAGGCATTCTGGTCGCCTTGACGGGCGTAGACTTCCATCAGTTTCAAGCGCAGATCATCACGCTCTGGCGCAGCAGCTACGGCTGGCTCGAGCAGATCGGCGGCGTGATTCAAACGGCCTTCGGCCAGGCTCTGGTCCGCTTCGGCCAGCAGCTTGGCAGTTGGGTCTTGTTCAGCCTCAGCTTCAGCCTCCG
This sequence comes from Pseudomonas sp. BP8, assembly GCF_017875955.1. GTDB lineage: Bacteria > Pseudomonadota > Gammaproteobacteria > Pseudomonadales > Pseudomonadaceae > Aquipseudomonas. The sequence continues at coordinate 4,841,588 of NZ_JAGINK010000001.1, forward strand.
GCACTGGCACCGGCACCACAACCGGCACAACCGGCACAACCGGTTTTTCTGCCGCCGTGGCAGCAGCGGCAGAAGCAGCCACCACGCCTGGCGCCAGGGTCACGCTTGGCGGTGGCAGATCCAGGCCTTCGAAGCTGTTAGGCGCCAAATCAAGATCAGCAACACTGCCGCCCTCCTCCGACAAGGCGCGGGCCATGCGCAGGTGCTTCTCGGCCTCTTGCTGGGCCTTGCGCCGACGCGCCAGAAGCAACAGCAGCAAGAGCAATACGAGGAACGTCGAACCGGCGATCAGGGCGAGCAGCAACGGGTTACCCAGTAACTCGTCGAGCGCGCTCTGTTGTGGTTTGGCGGCGTCGCCAGGCGCCGCGTCGGGCGCCGCGTCGGGCGCGGTATCGACTGCCGCAGGTGCGGGCGCGACCACCGGCTCGGCACCGTTCGCCTGAGCATCAACAGCCGGCTGCGCCGGTGCGGACTCACCTGGCAAGGTGCTCGCAGGCGGCGGTATTACGGCGCCCTGCGCTTCAAGGCGCGCCAGCTGGTCGTTTTTCAAATCGATCAGACGCTGCAGCTTGTCGAGCTGGCTCTGCAGGTCGGCCATGCGGCTCTTCAGCTCGTCGTTGTCGCGACGGGTGGTGTCGAGGCTTTCCTGAGCGACTGCCAACTTGTCGTTGACGGCCTTGGCATTGCCCGCGCCAGCTTGAGCCCCCGGAGTGACCAGACGCAGGTTGTCACCTTGAGCGATCTGGGACGGCGCCGCCTCGGCTGCGCCACGCCGGGTGGCATCGAGCTGGCGGGCGCGCGGCCCCAGACGACGGCCTTCGCGCCAGGCCGCATACTGCTCGGCCACATCGCGATTCGCTTCACCCTGGGGGATACTCTGGATCTGCTGTTGATCAGGCAGGCGCAAGACCTGGCCAACCTTCAGCTGGTTGATGTTGTTGCCGATGAAGGCATCCGGGTTCAACGCCTGGATCGCCAGCATGGTCTGCTGAACCGAACCGCCCTGGCTGTTGCGTGCAGCGATCTGCCAAAGGGTATCGCGGCGCTGGGTGGTGTAATTGGCCGCACCACTCACCGCCGGGGCAATGTTTGCCGCCGCTGGCTGTTTGCCTTGGGCCTGAGCCTGGTCAAGCAGCACACTGTAGTCGCGCAGCAGGCGGCCTTGCGGCCACATCACCTGGACCAGGAACTTGACCATCGGCTCCGCCACCGGACGACTGGAGGTCACCCGCAGCACACTTCTGCCGTTGGGGTTGATCACCGTGGTGAAGGTCAGGTCCTCGACGTAGGACGGATAGGCCACTCCGGCCTTGGCGAAATCTTCCGGCGAGGCGAGGCTGGGTGCCACTTCGCCAGCGGAGAGGTCGCGCACATCGAGCAACTCGATCTCGGCGTCCAGCGGCTGGTTCTGTGCCGACTTGAGGGTCAGCTCACCTAACCCCAGGGCATTCGCCATGCCAGACGACAGCGCCGACGCTGCCGCCATGGCCAGAACCAGTTTGCGAATTCGAAGCATGACCTCTTCCCTTGTATGAATCGTCCCGAAACCTGCGTGTGGTGCAGGACAAAAATTGCTCAGCAGTATCTTTTACGCTATGTGTTTAATCAACAATTGCGCCACTTGCACAGCGTTGAGCGCCGCGCCTTTGCGCACATTGTCGGTGGTCAGCCAGAGGTTGAGCTGCTCTTGTTCATCAATTCCATGACGTACACGACCAACATAGACCACGTCTTGGCCCACCGCGTCACCAACTGGGGTCGGATAATCGTCCGATTCGACCAATTCGACACTTTCAGCGGCTTCGAGGGCCTGATTGACCGCTGCCAGGTCCACTGGACGCCGGCTTTGCACAGTCACACTCAAGCTATCGCCGAAAAACACCGGGACTTGAACGCAGGTGACGGAAATCTTCAGCGCCGGCATCCCCAACAGCACGCGCAGTTCGCTGACCAGGCGGCGCTCGACGGCGGTGTGACCCTGCTCGTCGCTGGCACCGACCCTGGCCAGCAGGTTGAAGGCGATTTGGCGGTCGAAGAAGCGCGGTTCCAGCGGCCGTGCATTGAGCAGCTCGGCGGTCTGTCGGGCCAGCTCACTGACCGCCTCTTTGCCTTGCGCCGAGACCGCCAGGCTGGCCATGACCTGCACCCGCTCGATATCGAGCAGTTCCTTGAGCGGCGCCAGGGTGACGGCCAGGGCAACGGCGGCGGCGCTTGGGCTGGTGATCAGCGCCGGCAGGCTCAGTGTGGCGAGCAGCTCGCCATTGGCTTCCGGGACCAGCGCCAGCGCTTGGTCGAGGCCACCCGACAGGTCGATGACGGTGCAGCCGGCGGCGTGCGCCTTGGGCGCGAAGCTGTGGCTGACGGCAGCGCCAGCGGCAAAGAAGGCCAGTTTGACCTGGCTGAAGTCGAAGCTGTCGACTTCGCGCACGCGGACTTTCTTGCCGGCAAACATCACGCTGCTGCCGGCAGATTCCATGCTGGCCAGCAGGTGCAGGGTCTGGACCGGAAAGCTGAGTTCTTCGAGGACCTGCACGAGGGTTTCACCGACGCTACCGGTGGCGCCGATGACGGCGATGTCTAGGGGTTGAGTCATGGGGAAATCCTCTGCTGGAACGGCGGGAGCGGCACTTTACTTGGATTAGCCGGCTGGGGGTACCTTCTGGCAGGGCAATCGGCATTGCATCCACACCCCACAAACAAAAAACCCGCGCTCATCACGAGCACGGGTTGAGGATCATACCGGGCGCGATCAACGCTCCAGCAGAATCCGCAGCATGCGCCGCAGCGGCTCGGCAGCGCCCCACAACAGCTGGTCGCCAACAGTAAACGCGCCCAGGTATTGCGAACCCATGTTCAGCTTGCGCAGACGACCGACCGGTACGTTCAGGGTACCGGTGACCTTGGTCGGGCTCAGCTCCTGCATGCTGATCTCACGCTGATTCGGCACCAGCTTAACCCAAGGGTTGTGCTGGCTGATCATGCCTTCGATGTCCGCCAGGGGCACATCCTTGTTCAGCTTGATGGTCAGTGCCTGGCTGTGGCAACGCATGGCACCGATGCGCACGCAGATACCGTCGACCGGGATCGGGCTCTTGAAGCGACCGAGGATCTTGTTGGTCTCGGCCTGGGCCTTCCATTCCTCACGGCTCTGGCCATTGGGCAATTCTTTGTCGATCCAGGGGATCAGGCTGCCCGCCAGCGGTACGCCGAAGTTCTCGGTCGGGAACGCTTCGCTGCGCATGGCCTCGGCGACCTTGCGGTCGATGTCGAGGATGGCACTGGCCGGGTTGGCCAGCTCGTCGGTGACCGCAGCGTTGATACCGCCCATCTGCTTGATCAGCTCACGCATGTTCTGCGCACCGGCGCCAGAGGCAGCCTGGTAGGTCATGGCGCTCATCCACTCGACCAGACCGGCTTCGAACAGGCCACCCAGGCCCATCAGCATCAGGCTGACGGTGCAGTTGCCGCCGATGTAGTTCTTGGTCCCGGCATCGAGCTGCTGGTCGATCACCTTGCGATTGACCGGATCGAGAATGATCACCGCGTCATCCTGCATGCGCAGCGACGATGCGGCGTCAATCCAGTAACCCTGCCAACCGGCTTCGCGCAGCTTGGGGAAGACCTCATTGGTGTAGTCGCCGCCCTGGCAGGTCAGGATGACGTCGAGGGTCTTGAGCTCTTCAATGTTGTAAGCGTCCTTGAGCGGAGCAATATCCTTGCCCACGTTCGGACCCTGGCCACCGACATTGGAGGTGGTGAAGAACACTGGCTCGATCAGGTCGAAATCCTGCTCTTCGAGCATCCGCTGCATGAGCACGGAACCGACCATTCCACGCCAACCGATCAGACCTACACGTTTCATCGCAACTACACCTTCGCTAAAAGTGGGCCGCCACCGACAGAGAACGGTGACGGGCCAGAGAGATTACAGATTCCGCAGTGCTGCGACTACTGCGTCGCCCATTTCCTGCGTACCGACCTTGGTGCAACCCGCCGACCAGATGTCACCGGTGCGCAGGCCTTGATCCAGCACCAGGCTCACGGCCTGCTCGATCGCCTCGGCGGCGGCCTGCTGATTGAAGCTGTAACGCAGCATCATCGAGACCGAGAGGATGGTCGCCAGTGGGTTGGCGATGCCTTGCCCGGCGATGTCCGGAGCCGAGCCGTGGCACGGTTCGTACATGCCCTTGTTGTCGGCATCCAGCGATGCAGACGGCAGCATGCCGATGGAACCGGTCAGCATGGAAGCTTCATCCGACAGGATGTCACCGAACATGTTGTCGGTCACTACCACGTCGAACTGCTTGGGCGCACGCACCAGTTGCATGGCAGCGTTGTCGACGTACATGTGGCTCAATTCGACATCTGCATAGTCCTTGGCCACATCCTCGACCACTTCACGCCACAATTGGCTGGAAGCCAGCACGTTGGCCTTGTCGACCGAGCACAGCTTCTTGCCACGTACACGGGCCATGTCGAAGCCGACGCGAGCAATGCGGCGGATCTCACTCTCGCTGTACGGCAGGGTGTCGTAGGCCTGGCGTTCGCCGTTGTCCAGCTCGCGCTGGCCACGTGGGGCACCGAAATAGATGCCACCGGTCAGTTCGCGGACGATCAGGATATCCAGGCCAGCAACGATTTCCGGCTTCAGCGACGAAGCATCGGCCAGCTGCGGGTAGAGGATAGCCGGACGCAGGTTGGCGAACAGGCCCAGCTGCGCGCGGATCTTCAGCAGGCCGCGCTCCGGGCGGATGTCACGCTCGATCTTGTCCCACTTCGGCCCACCGACGGCGCCCAGCAGCACAGCATCGGCGTTACGCGCACGCTCCAGGGTTTCATCGGCCAGCGGCACGCCATGCTTGTCGATGGCAGCGCCACCGATGACGTCGTGCTCGAGGGCGAAACCGAGCTGGAACTTGTCGTTGGCCAGCTCCAGCACCTTGACCGCCTCGGCCATGATTTCCGGACCAATGCCATCACCTGGGAGAATCAGAATCTGCTTGCTCATGCTTTCCTCTATCCATTCAAACGGCGCGGCCGTCTCGGCCCCACCGGAAAAAACTAGCGCTCAGCCCACAACACCAGCACATCGGTGCTGAACGAGCCATCGGCTTCGATCTGGTAATACTGCCGCACTTCCTCGCCCATGGCTTGCTGCAATTGGCGAATGGCCAGGCGCAGCGGCTCAGGGGTACGCATGCGCTCGACCCAGGACTGCCACTCCAGGCGCAGCCGCTGACGACTATGGCTGCGCACATGCAGGCCGGCCTCGCTGACCTGGCGCTGCCATTCGGCGGCGCTATAGTCGCGCACATGACTGGTATCGCGCAGCACTTCAACGCTTTGCAGGTAGGTATCGAGCAACGGGCTGCCCGGCGACATGACGTCGACGAACGCCGCCACCCCACCCGGCTTGAGCACCCGACGCACTTCGCGCAGGGCCAGGCCAAGGTCGCTCCAGTGATGCGCGGAGTAACGGCTGAACACGAAATCAAACGAGGCATCGGCGAACGGCAGACGTTCGGCGGCGCCGCACTCGGTGCTGATATTGGCCAGGCCACGCGCTGCGGCGGCACTGGCGACCACGTCGAGCATCGATTGCGACAAATCGTAGGCGACGACCTCGGCGACCAATGGCGCGACATGGAAACTGACATGCCCGGCACCACAGCCCAGGTCCAGCAGACGGGCATCGGCACGCCCGGCAAGTTCGGCCTGGAGCAGAGCGAACTCGCTGCCCTGGGCGTGCACGGCGCTGCTCAGGTAGGCGCTGGCCTGCTCGCCGAACTGGCGCTGGACGACGTCGGTGTGGGTGGTGCTGGTCATCGATGAATTCCTTTATCGGGTGTTGCCTGTAGCGGCCTCTTCGCGGGGCAAGCCCGCTCCTGCAGGTACGGTGGGGTACACACATCCTGTGGGAGCGGGGTTGCCCCGCAAAGAGGCCGGCTCGATCACGCAATAACGTCAGACGTCGCGGAACAACCAAGGCTGGCTGGCGCGGTGCTGCTGCTCGAAGACCTTGATGGCCTCTGCGTCCTGCAGGGTCAAGCCAATGTCATCCAGGCCATTGAGCAGGCAATGCTTGCGGAACGCGTCGATCTCGAAGTGCAGGACCTTGCCATCCGGGCGGGTTACCGCCTGCGCCTGCAAGTCGACGGTCAGCTGGTAGCCCGGAATGGCCTCGACCTGCTTGAACAGTTCATCGACTTCCTCATCGCTGAGGATGATCGGCAGCAGGCCGTTCTTGAAGCTGTTGTTGAAGAAGATGTCGGCAAAGCTCGGCGCGATCACACTGCGAAAGCCATATTCGTCCAATGCCCACGGCGCGTGCTCACGGCTCGAACCGCAACCGAAGTTTTCCCGGGCAATCAGCACGCTGGCGCCCTGGTAACGCTCGTGGTTGAGCACGAAGTCCTTGTTCAGCGGGCGCTTGCTGTTGTCCTGGTAGGGTTGGCCGACATCCAGGTAGCGCCACTCGTCGAACAGGTTGGGGCCGAAGCCGGTGCGCTTGATCGACTTGAGAAACTGCTTGGGAATGATCTGGTCGGTGTCGACGTTGGCGCGGTCCAAGGGTGCGACAAGGCCGGTGTGCTGGGTAAAGGCTTTCATGCTGCGCTCCCTGGAATCAACTCGCGGACATCGATGAAGTGACCGGTCACCGCGGCGGCGGCGGCCATCGCCGGGCTCACCAGGTGGGTACGCCCGCCTGCGCCCTGCCGGCCTTCAAAGTTGCGGTTGGAGGTCGAGGCACAGTGCTCGCCGCTTTCCAGGCGGTCCGGGTTCATCGCCAGGCACATCGAGCAACCGGGTTCACGCCATTCGAAGCCTGCTTCGATGAAGATCTTGTCCAGCCCTTCGCGCTCGGCCTGAGCCTTGACCAGGCCCGAGCCCGGCACGACCAACGCCTGCTTGACGTTGGCGGCAACTTTACGACCCTTGGCGATGAAGGCGGCGGCACGCAGGTCTTCGATCCGCGAGTTGGTGCACGAGCCGATGAACACCCGATCCAGACGAATATCAGTGATCGCCTGATTGGCGTTCAAGCCCATGTACTTGAGGGCGCGCTCGATCGAGCCACGCTTGATCAAGTCAGGTTCGGCAGCCGGGTCCGGCACGCGCTGGTCGACGGCGAGGACCATCTCCGGCGACGTGCCCCAGCTGACCTGCGGCTTGATCTGCGCAGCGTCCAGCTCGACCACGGTGTCGAACACCGCGTCGGCGTCGGACACCAGCCCACGCCAGGCTTGCACCGCTTGCGGCCATTGGCTTGGGGTCGGCGCGTAGGGACGGCCTTCGACATAGTCGATGGTGATGTCGTCCACCGCCACCAGGCCAACGCGGGCACCGGCCTCGATCGACATGTTGCAGATGGTCATGCGGCCTTCCATCGACAGCTCGCGGATGGCGCTGCCGGCAAACTCCATGGCATGGCCATTGCCGCCGGCGGTGCCGATCTTGCCGATCACGGCGAGGACGATGTCCTTGGCGGTGACGCCTTCAGGCAATTGGCCTTCGACGCGCACCAGCATGTTCTTCATTTTCTTGGCGACCAGGCACTGGGTGGCGAGCACGTGCTCAACCTCGGAGGTACCGATGCCATGGGCCAGTGCGCCGAAAGCGCCGTGGGTCGAGGTGTGCGAGTCACCGCAGACCACGGTCATGCCCGGCAGGGTAGCGCCCTGCTCCGGGCTGATGACGTGGACGATGCCTTGGCGCTCGTCATTCATCTTGAATTCGACGATGCCGTATTCGTCACAGTTTTCATCGAGGGTCTGCACTTGCAGGCGCGAAACCTGGTCGGCGATGGCCTCGATGCCGCCCTTGCGCTCAGGCGTGGTCGGCACGTTGTGGTCAGGCGTGGCGATGTTGGCGTCGATCCGCCAAGGCTTGCGATTGGCCAGGCGCAGGCCTTCGAAAGCCTGGGGCGACGTCACTTCGTGAATGATGTGGCGATCGATGTAGATCAAGGACGAGCCGTCGTCGCGTCGCTTGACTTCATGCGCATCCCAGAGTTTGTCGTAGAGCGTTTTGCCAGCCATCAGACTGTTCCTCATCAGCGTCTTTCTATGCCAATAACCCCTTGGCTTGTACGGTCGATGCTATGGGGTTAGATTGAATAACTCAAATTCATAATTTTTATGCTTTGGATAACCAAAAGGAATACGAAAGGTGGACCTGGCCAACCTCAGTGCGTTTATCGCGATTGCCGAGACCGGCAGCTTCTCTGGCGCGGGCGAGCGACTGCACCTGACCCAACCGGCAATCAGCAAACGCATCGCCGGGCTTGAGCAGCAACTGGACGTACGCCTGTTCGATCGGCTGGGCAGGGAAATCACCCTGACCGAAGCCGGACGCGCACTGCTGCCGCGCGCCTACCAGATACTCAATGTACTCGACGATACCCGACGTGCACTGACCAATCTGACCGGTGAAGTGACGGGTCGCCTGACCCTGGCCACCAGCCACCACATCGGCCTGCACCGTTTGCCGCCGCTGCTGCGGGCATTTACCCGGCAATTCCCGTCGGTGGCACTGGATATTCAGTTTCTTGATTCAGAAGCGGCCTACGATGAAGTTCTCCATGGCCGGGCCGAGATCGCGGTCATCACCCTGGCGCCCGAACCGCATCACCTGGTCCGCGCCGTGACGGTATGGGACGACCCGCTGGACTTCGTCGCCGCCCCCGAGCATCCGCTGGCGAGCAACGGCGAGGTCAGCCTGGCCGACGTAGCCCGGCATCCGGCGGTATTTCCGGGCGGTAACACCTTTACTCACCATATTGTCCAGCGCCTGTTCGAGAGCCAGGGCCTGACGCCAAATATCGCCATGAGCACCAACTACCTGGAAACCATCAAGATGATGGTTTCGATCGGCCTGGCCTGGAGCGTACTGCCCAGAACCATGCTTGATGAGCAAGTTGCACCCATCGCTTTACCCGGCGTAAAGCTGTCGCGACAGCTAGGCTACATTCTGCACACCGAGCGAACACTGTCGAACGCGGCCAGGGCTTTCATGGCCCTGCTCGACAGCCACTCAGGGACCGCCTGACCGGTCGTCAGCACGGCATTTCATTCTCAGGGACGCGTCATTCGCCAAAGGTCTGGTATCGATGCCCAAATCAGTGAACCGCTTTCCGCGTCTGCCGCGCATTCCTGCGGCTGACCCTCAGGAGTCGGAACAAGCCTGGCAGAACGCCCCGCAACTGCTCGCCGCCCTCAATGGCGCGCGGCTGGGGGCCTGGCTGTGGGATATCGAGAGTGGGCGGATCAGCTGGTCGCGCGGCACCCAGGCGTTGTTCGGTTTCGATCCACAACGGCCACTGCCCGGCGACATCGACTACCTCGACCTGCTGCCCGAGGAGGACCGTGCCCGCACCCGCCTGGCTTTCCAGGCGGTGGTCAATGGCGAGCCGATCGAGCAGGCCATGCGCCACCGCATTCGCTGGCCCGATGGCAGCCTGCACTGGCTGGAGATCAGCGGAAGCCTGACCCACGACCGGCACGGCCGCAGGCAGATGATCGGGGTGATCCGCGAGATTACCCGGCAACGCGAACGGGAAACCGCGCTGATCAACTCGGAAAAACGCTTCGCGACCCTCTTTCACCTGAGCCCCAACGCGATTCTGCTGAGCCGCCGCAACGACGGCATGCTGTTCGAGGTCAACCAGCACTTCGAGGACATGTTCGGCTGGCCTGGCGCCCATGTGGTGGGCAAGACCAGCGTCGAACTGGGCCTGTGGGTAGACCCCCAACAGCGCCTGCAGATGCTCGAGGCCACCCGCAACACGGCCGGCCCGGTGAGCATGGAGGTGCAGTTTCGCGCCAGCAGCGGCAAGGTCCACGATGGCATCCTCTGCACCCAGGGCATCGAGCTTGAGGGCGTCAACTTCCTGATCAGCACCTTTGTCGACACCACCGAGCGCAAACGCGCCGAACTGGCACTCAAGGACAGCCAGGAGCGCCTCGACCTGGCCCTGGATTCGGCGCAACTGGGCACCTGGGACTGGCACATCCCCAGCGGCATGCTGTATGGCTCGGCCCGCGCCGCGCAACTGCACGGGCTCGATCCGGTACCGTTCCACGAGTCGTTCGAGGCGTTTTTCGAGGGCGTACCTGAAGATGAGCGCAGCGTCATGCGCCAGGCCTATCGGAGCTTGCGCGAAGGGCCAGCAGGCAACTATCAGATCACCTACCGGGTACAGCTGGAAAACGGCGCCTCGCGCTACATCGAAAGCCGCGCACGGCTGTACCGTGACGAACAGGGCAACCCACTGCGGATGGCCGGCACCTTGCTCGACATCACCGACCAGGTCGAACGCGAACAACGCCTGAGCGCATCGGAAGAAAAGTTCGCCAGCCTGTTTCAGGTCAGCCCCGACCCGATCTGCGTGACTCGCCAGGACTCGGGCCAGTTCATCGAGGTCAATCCGGCCTTTACCCAGACCTTCGGCTGGCGCGCCGAGCAGGTCATCGGCCGCACTGCCGAAGAGATTGGCCTGTGGGCCGAATCAGCCGAACGGGCGCACCGCATTGAACAGGTCATCCGTGAGCAGGCCCTGAGCAACGTCGCCGTGGTGGTCAACCACCGCAGAGGCACGCCGTTGACCTGCGTCATTTCCAGCCGCCTGATCACGGTCGACAACCAGCCGTGCAGTGTCACCTCGCTGCGCGACATCACCCAGCAGCAACGCGCTGAAGCGGCGCTCAAGGCCAGTGAGGAGAAGTTCGCCAAGGCGTTTCACTCCAGCCCTGACGCCATCACCATCACCGACCGCCATACTGGCCGCTACCTGGAGGTCAACGATGGCTTCTGCCGGCTGACCGGTTACAGCGCTGCCGAAGTGGTCGGCCATTCGGTGTACGAAATCGGCATCTGGGCCGACGACAAGCAGCGCGGCGCCCTGCTCAGCGAGCTCAAGGAGCGCGGCCGGGTGCATCACCGGGAGATGCTTGGGCGCAACAAGCGTGGCGATATCCTTACGGTCGAAGTGTCGGTAGAGCCGATCAGCCTGAATGAAAGCGATTGCCTGCTGCTCACCGCCCGCGATGTCAGCCAGTTGAAAAACGCCCAGGCGCAGATCCGCCACCTGGCCTATCACGACCCGCTGACCAACCTGCCCAACCGCGCCCTGCTGATGGACCGCCTGAGCCAGCAGATTGCCCTGCTCAAGCGGCACAACCTGCGCGGTGCCCTGCTGTTTCTCGACCTGGACCACTTCAAGCACATCAACGACTCGCTCGGCCACCCGGTGGGCGACACGGTGCTGAAGATCATCACCGCTCGCCTGGAAGCCAGCGTGCGCCTTGAGGACACCGTCGCGCGGTTGGGAGGCGACGAGTTTGTGGTGCTGTTGAGCGGCCTTGAGGGCAGCCGCGAAGCGGTCGAAAGCAAAGTCCGCCAACTGGCCGATACCCTGCGTGAGCTGCTGGCCGAGCCCATGTCGCTGGACGGCCAGCGCCTGCAGGTTACCCCCAGTATCGGCGTGGCGCTGATCCCCGACCACGGTGCAACGCCGGCCGATCTGCTCAAGCGCGCGGATATCGCCCTGTACCGGGCCAAGGATTCCGGGCGCAACACCACGCAACTGTTCCACACCACCATGCAGAAGGCGGCCAGCGAGCGCCTGCGCATGGAAAACGACCTGCGCCTGGCACTGGCTCGGGGTGAACTGGCGCTGCACTTCCAGCCGCAGGTGGATGCACGGGATAACCGTATTGTCGGTGCCGAGGTCCTGCTGCGCTGGCATCACCCGCAACTGGGCCAGCAAGCGCCGTCGCAGTTTATTCAGGTGCTGGAAGAAAGCGGCTTGATTCTGGAAGTAGGCAGCTGGATTCTCGACGAAGCCTGCGATGCCTGTGCGCGCATGCTTGAGGACGGCCTGATCGATGCCGATGACTTCAGCCTGTGCGTCAACATCAGCCCGCGGCAGTTTCGCCAGAACGATTTTGTCGCACGGGTACTGCGTAGCCTGGATGACTACCGCCTGCCGCGGCACATGCTCAAGCTAGAAATCACTGAAGGGATCGTTATCCAGAACCTGGAAGACACCATTGGCAAGATGCGCGAGCTGAAGCGTTATGGGGTGAGTTTTGCCATGGATGATTTCGGCACGGGCTATTCGTCGCTGACCTACCTCAAGCGCTTGCCGGTGGATACGTTGAAGATCGACCAGACGTTTGTTCGTGATGCGCCGATTGATTCCAATGATGCCGAGATTGTCCGGGCTATCGTGGCCATGGCGCGTAGCCTGGAGTTATCGGTGATTGCCGAGGGGGTGGAGTTGACCGAGCAGCTGGAGTTTCTTGAGCGGCTGGGGTGTTACCTGTATCAGGGGTATCTGCATAGCCGGCCGCTGCCGCTGCAGGAGTTCAGGCAGATGTTGCTTGAGGCGCCGGCGGATTATTGATGGGCGTGCGGAGGGGGCTTGGCTGGCTTAGGAATTGTGGGCTTATCCATTTGATGGGGTGGCGCCCCGGCAATCCGTAAAAAAGGGGCACCCGTAGGCACCCCTTTTTTCATCCCGCCAAACTCAGTTCAGCGCAGGCTTGTCACCGTTGATCGGGATACGCTTGGCCTTGGCCTCTTCCGGCACGACGCGCAGCAAATCAACGCTGAGCAGACCGTTAGCCAAGCCAGCAGACTTCACTTCAATGTGGTCGGCCAGACGGAACGACAACTTGAAGGCCCGCTGGGCAATGCCCTGGTGCAGGTAGGTCACCGTCGCGTTGGCAGCATCACGCTTGCCACCACTAACAGTCAGGACTCCTTTTTCAACCTGCAGATCGAGGTCTTCTTCCTGGAAGCCGGCTGCGGCCACCACGATACGATAATGGTCTTCGCCATGTTTTTCGACGTTGTAGGGAGGGTAACTGCTACCCGCCTCATTACGCGCCGCAGACTCGAACAGATCATTGAAACGGTCGAAGCCAACGGAATGGCGGAACAGTGGAGCGAGAGAGAAAGCGGTGGTCATGGTCATAAACTCCTGAGTTTCAGCAAGTAAGTCATTACGCGACCCGACTTCGGCATCGCGTACTCAAGAGATATGGCTTGGCCAACGAGTTTCAAGCGCTGATTGCAAAATTTTTTGCGGGCGATGTCAGTGGCGGCCTCTTCGCGGGGCAAGCCCGCTCCTACAGGAGAGGCAGCGCCGCCGAACCTGTAGGAGCGGGCTTGCCCCGCGAAGAGGCCATCACTGACAGCCGAAAAACCTCAGGCCACTGCCTCGCAACGCGCCGCGACCACCCCCAGCAGCTCACTGATCCGCTGACAATCATCCACCCGCCGCAGCTCGGCAAACAGCACCACCGCCTCCGGATAGCTGCGGGTCAACATCGCCACCCACTGCTTCATCCGCCCCGGTGCATAGCGCGGCGACAGCTTGGCCTGCGCCTGGCGCCAGAACTCGCGCAGCAGCGGCAACAGCGCCTGCCAGGCCATAGGCTGATAGTCTCGGCCTTCCCGCGCCGCAGCAATCTGCAATGCCAGGTCCGGCCGCGAAACCAGTCCGCGACCCAGCATGATGTCCTCGGCACCACTGACCTCACGGCAGCGCCGCCAGTCATCCACGGTCCAGATCTCGCCATTGGCGAACACCGGCACCTTGACCACATCCTGCACCCGCGCCACCCACTCCCAATGCGCCGGCGGCTTGTAGCCCTCGACCTTGGTCCGCGCGTGCACCACCAGATGCGCAGCGCCGCCTTCAGCCAACGCCGTACCACACTCCAGCGCGCCATCCGGGCTGTCGAAGCCCAGGCGCATCTTGGCGGTCACCGGAATGTGTGCCGGCACCGCCCGACGCACTTCGCGCACGATCGCATGCAGCAGCTCCGGCTCCTTGAGCAGCACCGCCCCACCGCGCGACTTGTTGACCGTCTTGGCTGGGCAGCCGAAGTTCAGATCGATCACCGGCGCGCCCAGCTCGCAGGCCAGCGCGGCGTTCTCGGCCAGACAGACCGGATCGGAGCCGAGCAGTTGCAGGCGCATCGGCACCCCAGCCGCCGTGCGTGCGCCCAGGCGCAGCTCGGGGGCCAGCTTGTCGAACTGGGACGGCGGCAGCAGCCGGTCACATACGCGGATGAACTCGGTGACGCACCAGTCGATACCGCCGACCCGGGTAAGGACGTCGCGCAGGATGTTGTCGACCAGCCCCTCCATGGGGGCCAGGGCAATTTGCATGGAGAAAGACCGCGCTGAAAAAAAGCGAATGCTACCAGAGCCGTTGAGCCCAGGGTCGAGCATTCGTCCGAGATTTGCCTGACACGCATTGAGGAAAGCGGCTACGCATCGGTCGGAACGCTTTTGCCAAGAACTCTGAACTTTGAAGATAGGCTTTTGCTTACTGCCAAAAAGCTCAAACCAGGAGCATCTGATGAAACAGCAATTTCTTTCCCGTGGGTCGTTTGCCACCCCCGGTCTCCAACTACGTGTGAATGCAGGTACTCGGAGCCGCTCGACCACACATCCTCGCTTCTGTCAGCGCTTCGGGATGTACACGCGAGAAACTTTGAATGAAACAGATCAAACCAAGCAACTACGAAATACTGTACTTCGTGCTTGAGCAGGAACAACCCCGCTCACTGCGACCAGAGCCTGAGCCAGAACTGGATAGCCCCGATGAAGCTAAAGGCACAAGATCACTAGATGATGATGTTGGAGATGGCGCTTCAAACGCTTGATGTAACGGCGGCATCCCCATCTTCGAAGTCGGTGATGCCGGGGCCGCTGCGCGACCCTTTCGCGACACAAGGCCGCTCCCACGATGTCCGCGCTTGCCGTGTAAATTGCGGCGTACACGATCTTTGTGGGAGCGGCCTTGTGTCGCGAAAGGGGCGCGCAGCGGCCCCAGCGTTACCGACTTCGAAGATACAACCCTGAGCAAAAGCAGCCAGGATCTGAGTACGCGCCCCCTTCAGCTGGACAGCAAGGCCTGACCGTAACCTTCGACAAATTCAGTCGGCATGCGCTTGGGCTTGCCGCTGGAAAGCTCGATGCAGACAAAGGTGGTCTGCGCACGCAGCAAGGTCGCGCCGTCGCGCGGGCGCTTTAACTGGAAGCGGCGGGTCATGCGCAGGCGCTGGTCCCAGTCGACGATCCAGGTGGCCAGTTGCAGCTCGTCCTCTTCATAGCCAGCGGCAAGGTAATCGATCTCGTGACGTACCACCGCCATGGCCCGGTCCAGCCGCCGGTACTCGGCCAGGTCAAGGCCAAGACGCTGCGAATGGCGCCAGGCGCAGCGCTCCAGCCAAGTGACGTAGACGGCGTTGTTGGCGTGGCCGAGGCCGTCAATGTCTTCCCGGCCGACGCTAAGGTCGATGATGAATGGCGATGCCAGATCCCAGCTCATGCGCGCTCCCAATGTCAGTGAACGGGCAGAGTGTAACGGATGCTCAGGCGCTTTGCCGGGCAGGTGCCTGCGCGCGCGCCAACAGCTCAAGTACGGCTTCGCTCAAACGGGGGTCGGCCAGCACCCGCTGATGACCACCCTCCTCCAGCACCATCAAGCGACTGTCGAACCAGGCCTTGTGAATGGCTTGCGCCTCACCGACCGGCACCAGCGCGTCATCGGCGGCATGCACCACCAGCCCCGGCAGCTCCAGCTGATAGCCACTGACATCCAGACGGGCCACTTGCAGGCCGACATCGCGCTCGACCTGGCGAATGAACGCCGCACGCGCACGCGGCGGTAGGCCCAGGTGCCGGGCAAAGCCACGCAACACACCGAGCAACTGCGCCGGTGCGGCAATACTGACCGCCGCCTCGGTACGCAGGCCCCACTGCAAGGCCAGCAGGACACTGGCGCCGCCCATGGAGTGACCGATCACTGCGCGCAGCGGTGGCAGTTCGGCAGCTGCTTCAAGCAGCGCACGAGCAAACAGCACCACGTGTGCCTGTTGTCCAGGCGAACGACCATGGGCCGGACCTTCGAGCGACACAACACTATGACCGCTATCGACCAGCGTCTCGATCAGGGCGGCAAACTGGGTCGCCCGCCCTTCCCAGCCGTGCATCAGCAATATTGTCGGGCCCTTGCCCCAGCGCAGCGCCGACAAGCCGAAGCGCAAGGTGATGCGCTCGGCGCGGGCCAGCAACGGCAGCTCCCAGGGTTTGGGAGGCAGGTTGCGCGGGGTCATGAAGGCCCGGCGCATCTTGCCGGCGACATGCTCAGGGGCCAATCGGCCCAGGGTACCGTTGACGCCGCGAATCCAGCTCAGGGTGGTCATCGCCATGCTCCAGGGGTGAGGTTGCTCAAATGACTGCCGACTTGGCGGCGCGCAAAATACGGTCCGACAACTCAGTACCGCCCAAGGCCCGGGCCAGGGCCAGGCCGCCGATCATCAGGGCAAGATCGGCAAAGGCCTTGTCGACGTCTTCAGGGCAGTCGACCATCTGCGCGGCCATCAGCTCGATATGCTCAGCCAGGACCTCGCGAAACACTGCCGGCAGGCGCTGCATTTCGCTAAGGGAGGCGGGCAACGGGCAGGCCTGCACCTGTGCGTCACGGTGCTTGCGCGACAGGTAGAAGGCGGCGGCCAGGGCGCGACGACCTTCGCCGTCCAGCGCCGGATCCACCTGCGCGAGCAGCCCACGCCGCTCACCGAGCAGTTGGTTGAAGGCCTCGAGCATGAGCGCGTCCTTGCTGTCGAAATGGGCGTAGAAGCCGCCCACGGTCAACCCAGCCGCACCCATGACCTGGCTCACGCTTGGTTCGGCCGGGCCGTGCTGGATCAAGGCACTGCGCGCCGATTCGAGAATGCGTTCGCGGGTCTTGCTCTTCTTTTCGCTCATGGCCCACCTCAGAAATATTATGATCAGAATATGATACGCATAATATTTTTTGGCAAGCGCTCTCTGCGACCCTTGGTCGGCAGACGGAGAAAAAGGTAAATCGCAGACAAACAAAAGGCCCATTCAATAATCGAATGAGCCTTATAAGCCCCGCAAAACGCGAGAAAAAAATGGCGTCCCCTAGGGGACTCGAACCCCTGTTACCGCCGTGAAAGGGCGGTGTCCTAGGCCACTAGACGAAGGGGACATGTAACCTTCGTACAGATCCGTTTTCACGAATCCTGGCAAATTGGTGGAGCTAAGCGGGATCGAACCGCTGACCTCCTGCATGCCATGCAGGCGCTCTCCCAGCTGAGCTATAGCCCCGAAAACAAAAGGCCCATCCAATATGCGAATGAGCCTTTAAAGCCCCGCAAAACGCGGGTAAAACATGGCGTCCCCTAGGGGACTCGAACCCCTGTTACCGCCGTGAAAGGGCGGTGTCCTAGGCCACTAGACGAAGGGGACGTAACCTTCGTGCAGATCCGCTTTCACAGACCCGGCGCAATTTGGTGGAGCTAAGCGGGATCGAACCGCTGACCTCCTGCATGCCATGCAGGCGCTCTCCCAGCTGAGCTATAGCCCCAGATTTCTAGCCTCGCGGCCCAGCGACATCGTGAAACATCGCTTGTGTAAAACTGGCGTCCCCTAGGGGACTCGAACCCCTGTTACCGCCGTGAAAGGGCGGTGTCCTAGGCCACTAGACGAAGGGGACGAACCTTCTACCGTGAAACCCGGTGCTGAACCCGGACTTCATTCCCCGTCGCCTTGGCTGACGTGGAATCGGAATTTGGTGGAGCTAAGCGGGATCGAACCGCTGACCTCCTGCATGCCATGCAGGCGCTCTCCCAGCTGAGCTATAGCCCCACAATGTCGCTCTGAACTTGAATCACCGGCTGGGTGCCTGGCGCTTCTTAACGTTCATCGCTGTGGACGGGGCGCATATTAAGATCGGATTGCAGAGCTGTCAAACGAATTCTTGAAAATATTCAAAAGTTTTTTCACAGATAACAATCACTTACCGCCCTGCCCTATCAAAACAGGCTTTTTAACGATGAGAACAACTGTGTTGGTTGCGGTAGCGCTGGCCTCTTCGCGGGGCAAGCCCGCCCCTACAAGGTTCGCGTGGGTCATAGAGACTGTGGCCCACGCGAACCCTGCAGGAGTGAGAGCGGGCTATCAGGCGATGTTTGCCAGCAGCTTTTCCCACTCTTTGTTTTCTTTCTTCGACACGCCACCGAGCAGGTCCAGGGCCTGACGCAGACGGTAACGGGTCAGGTCCGGGCCAAGGATTTCCATGGCGTCGAGCACCGAGACCGAACTGGCCTGGCCGGAAATGGCCGCGAACATCAGCGGCATGGCGTCGCGCAGCTTGAGCTCCAGCGCTTCAACCACCGCTTGAATACAGCCGGTGATACGCTCTTTTTCCCACTGACGCAGGCTTTCGAGCTTCCACAGGATCAACTGGATGACCTGACGCACCTGGTCGGCGGAGAGCTTCTTGTGCTCGAACAGCTTGGCGTCGAGCTTAAGCCCGCCTTCGAAGAAGAAGCCACCCAGCGGGGCAATCTGGCTGAAGGTTTCGACCCGACCCTGCACGTGCGGGGCGATCTTCATCATGTAGTCGCTGTTGAATGCCCATTTCTGCACGCGCGCAGCGAACTCTTCCACCGGCAACTCACGCAGCCACTGGCCGTTGAGCCAGGACAGCTTCTCGATGTCGAAGATCGGACCACCAAGAGAGATGCGCGACAGGTCGAAGTGCTCGACCATTTCCGCCAGGGAGAATTTCTCACGCTCGTCCGGCATCGACCAGCCCATGCGGCCGAGGTAGTTGAGCATCGCCTCAGGCATGAAGCCCATACGCTCGTAGAAGGTCACCGAGGTCGGGTTCTTGCGCTTGGACAGCTTGCTCTTGTCCGGGTTACGCAGCAGCGGCATGTAGCACAGCTTGGGCTGCTCCCAACCGAAGTATTCGTACAGTTTGATCAGCTTGGGCGCCGACGGCAGCCACTCTTCGCCACGCAGGACGTGGGTGATGCCCATCAGGTGGTCGTCGACGACGTTGGCCAGGAAGTACGTCGGCAGGCCGTCGTTTTTCATCAGAACCTGCATGTCCATGCGGTCCCACGGGATTTCCACATCGCCACGGAGCATGTCCGGCACCACGCAGATACCTTCGCTCGGCACCTTCATGCGGATCACGTGCTGCTCGCCAGCGGCCAGGCGGCGCTGGACTTCTTCAGCGCTCAGGTTCAGCGCGCGACCGTCATAGCGCGGGGTCTCGCCGCGGGCCATCTGCTCGGCGCGCATCTGGTCGAGCTCTTCGGCGGTGCAGAAGCAATAGAACGCGTGACCGGCATCCACCAGCTCCTTGGCGTACTTGGCGTAGATCTCGCCACGCTCGCTCTGCCGGTATGGGCCGTGCGGACCACCGACGTCCGGACCTTCATTCCACTCGATACCGAGCCAGCGCAGGGCGTCGAAGATCTGCTGTTCCGACTCACGGGTCGAACGCAACTGGTCGGTGTCTTCGATCCGCAGGATGAACTCGCCGCCGTGCTGCTTGGCAAAGCAGTAGTTGAACAGGGCGATGTAGGCGGTGCCGACATGGGGGTCGCCAGTCGGCGATGGCGCGATACGCGTGCGAACGGTGGTCATGGGGAGTCTCGGACGAAAGATGAAACAAAGGCGGGATGTTAGCAGGGAGCGGGCACTCGGCTCCAGCAATGGAGCGATCATCGCCTGTGGTCAAACCGGCAGGTACTGCTTTGGCGGGCGAGAACTGCCTCGCCCGCACCTACCTACCCGACCCACTACAAGATCCGCATACCGCTCAGAGGTACCCTGAGCGGTGTCAGCTGGCGATCAACCGCTCGCGCAGCTGGGTGATTTCGTCGCGCAATTGCGCGGCGGCCTCGAACTCCAGATCCCGCGCCAACTGGAACATCTTCTCTTCGAGCTGCTTGATGCGCTTGGTGATCTCGCCTGGGGTGCGCAGCTCCGCTTCGTAACGGGCGCTCTCCTCCGCAGCCTTGGCCATGCCCTTGCGCTTCTTGCTGCGCCCGCCGGGGATGTTGGCGCCTTCCATGATATCGGTGATGTCCTTGACGACGCCCTTGGGCACGATGCCATTGGCTTCGTTGAAAGCCACCTGCTTGGCCCGTCGTCGCTCGGTCTCGTCAATTGCCCGCTGCATGGAGCCAGTCATGTTGTCGGCATAGAGGATCGCCTTGCCGTTGAGGTTTCGCGCGGCACGACCGATGGTCTGGATCAATGAGCGTTCGGAGCGCAGGAAGCCCTCCTTGTCAGCATCGAGAATCGCCACCAGGGACACTTCCGGCATGTCCAGGCCCTCTCGCAGCAGGTTGATCCCGACCAGCACGTCGAACGTACCCAGACGCAAATCGCGAATGATCTCGACCCGCTCGACGGTGTCGATGTCCGAGTGCAGGTAACGCACACGCACATCGTGATCGGCCAGGTAATCGCTGAGGTCCTCGGCCATGCGCTTGGTCAGCGTCGTGGCCAGGACCCGTTCGCCAACGGCCACCCGTTTGCCGATCTCCGACAGCAGGTCGTCGACCTGGGTCAATGCGGGGCGTATCTCCACCTGGGGATCGACCAGGCCGGTCGGCCGCACGACCTGCTCGACCACCCGTCCGGCATGCTCCGCCTCATACGGACCCGGGGTAGCCGAAACAAAGATGGTCTGCGGGCTGACCGATTCCCACTCATCGAAACGCATGGGCCGGTTGTCCAGCGCCGAGGGCAGGCGGAAGCCGTACTCCACCAGGGTTTCCTTGCGCGAACGGTCACCCTTGTACATGGCGCCGACCTGCGGAACGCTGACGTGCGACTCATCGATGATCAGCAAGGCGTCATCCGGCAGGTAGTCGTAGAGCGTGGGCGGTGGCGCGCCGGACGGACGCCCGGAGAGGTAGCGCGAGTAGTTCTCGATGCCGTTGCAGTAGCCCAGTTCGAGGATCATCTCCAGGTCAAAACGCGTGCGCTGCTCGAGCCGCTGGGCCTCGACCAGCTTGTTGGTCCTGTGCAGAAATTCAAGCCGCTCCTTGAGCTCCTCCTTGATCCCCTCGACCGCACCAAGCAGGGTCTCGCGTGGGGTGACGTAGTGGCTTTTGGGATAAAAGGTGAAACGCGGCAGCTTGCGAATCACTTCGCCGGTCAGCGGATCGAAGGCGGCAATGTTCTCCACCTCGTCATCGAACAGCTCGATACGAATCGCCTCGAGGTCCGATTCAGCCGGAAACACGTCGATCACATCACCACGAACACGGAAGGTTGCCCGGGCGAAGTCCATCTCGTTGCGGGTGTATTGCAGATCGGCCAGGCGACGCAACAACGCACGCTGATCGAGCTTGTCGCCGCGATCGATGTGCAAGACCATTTTCAGGTAGGTCTCGGGGCTACCCAAGCCATAGATGCAGGACACCGTGGTGACGATGATGGCATCACGCCGCTCAAGCAGCGCCTTGGTCGCCGACAGGCGCATCTGCTCGATGTGGTCGTTGATCGAGGCATCCTTCTCGATGAAGGTGTCCGATGACGGCACATAGGCTTCAGGCTGGTAGTAGTCGTAGTAGGAAACAAAATACTCGACCGCGTTGTTCGGGAAAAACGCCTTGAACTCGCCGTAAAGCTGCGCAGCGAGGGTCTTGTTCGGTGCCAGCACCAGGGTCGGGCGCTGCACCTGCTGGATGACGTTGGCAACGCTGAAGGTCTTGCCCGAACCCGTCACACCGAGCAGGGTCTGGTGCGAGAGCCCGGCCTGGATGCCCTCGACCATCTGGCGAATCGCCTCGGGCTGATCGCCTGCCGGCTGGAAACGAGTGACGAGCTGGAACTCGGACATGGCTGACCTCGAGCAACTGTAAATATAGCCAGTAGTCTATACCGAAACGGGCGCGATCTGCCGCCCTTTCAGGACAGGTGAATGAGCGTATGTGTCAGTGGACCCGGCAATTCGACCAATGGTCCAAAATATTTCCGCTAAAACGCCAGAAAAGCTGCGCCAGAGTGTCGCAGTGACGGATGGGTATCACTATACTGACTCCCCGTTTGTGCACCGCTTCAGTGCATTTCGGCTGAAGGGTGCTCGTCCTATCACACACCATTCAGAGCCAAGGTAACAATGAGCCTGTTTTCCGCTGTCGAGCTGGCACCCCGCGACCCTATCCTGGGCCTCAACGAAGCTTTCAACACCGATCCCCGTACCGACAAGGTCAACCTGGGCGTAGGCGTCTACAGCAATGAGGAAGGCCGTATTCCGCTGCTGCGCGCGGTGATCGAAGCCGAAACCCAGCGTGCCGCCCAGCATGCTTCCCGTGGCTACCTGCCGATCGATGGCATCGCCACCTACGACCAGGCCGTACAGAAGCTGCTGTTCGGCGCCGAGTCGCCGCTGCTGGCCGCTGGCCGCGTGGTCACCGTGCAAGCCGTGGGCGGCACCGGTGCCCTGAAAATCGGCGCAGACTTCCTCAAGCGCCTGTCGCCAGACGCCGTGGTTGCGATCAGCGACCCGAGCTGGGAAAACCACCGCGCCCTGTTCGAAACCGCCGGTTTCCCGGTGCAGAACTACCGCTACTACGATGCACCCAGCCACGACGTCAACCGCGCCGGCATGCTTGAAGACCTGAACAACCTGCCATCCGGCTCGATCATCGTCCTGCACGCTTGCTGCCATAACCCGACCGGTGTCGACCTCAGCCTGGACGACTGGAAAAACGTCCTTGAAGTAGTCAAGGCCAAGGGCCACGTACCGTTCCTCGACATGGCCTACCAAGGTTTTGGCGATGGCATCGACGAAGACGCCTTTGCCGTGCGTCTGTTCGCCGAGTCGGGCCTGGACTTCTTCGTGTCCAGCTCGTTCTCCAAGTCGTTCTCGCTGTATGGCGAGCGCGTTGGCGCGCTGTCGATCGTGACCGCCTCGAAGGATGAAAGCACCCGCGTGCTGTCGCAGGTCAAGCGGGTCATCCGCACCACCTACTCCAACCCGCCGACCCACGGCGCGACCATCGTCGCCACCGTGCTGAACAGCCCTGAGCTGCGTCAGATGTGGGAAGCCGAGCTGGGTGAAATGCGCAACCGCATCCACGGTATGCGCAAGCAGATGGTCGAATTGCTGGGCCAATACGGCGCGCAAACCGACTTCAGCTTCGTTGGCCGTCAGCGTGGCATGTTCTCTTACTCGGGCTTGACTGCCGAGCAGGTCGCTCGCCTGAAAGACCAGTTTGGCATCTATGCGCTGGATACCGGCCGCATCTGTGTGGCGGCGCTGAACCAGAACAATATCCACGTGGTAACCAAGGCAATCGTCGAGGTTCTGTAAGCCACGCGGTAGCACGGGGAGTCTTGACTTCCCCTTTGTTATCAGTAAGATACGTGCAGATTCCGCGATAGCTCAGTTGGTAGAGCAAATGACTGTTAATCATTGGGTCCCTGGTTCGAGTCCAGGTCGTGGAGCCAAACACTAAAAAACCTCCAGTTGCGCAAGCACTGGAGGTTTTTTCATTCTTGGCCTTCGCCAGGATGAGTTAAGCGGCCCGGTCAGTCGACGCGGCCAATCGGGAAGAACTGGCCATTGCTCCAGACGCCTAGCCACTCGCGCCCCTCGATCTCACGCGGCACTGCCAGTTCGACCAGCTGGTAGAACACATTGCGGTGAATCAGCGCTTCGAGGTTGCTGCGCATGAGGATGTAGGGTGAAGGCTCCTGGCTCACAGGGTCAATCTCAACCCGCAATGGATGCTCGGTACCCGCCTCGACCTGATCCTCGACATTGCTGGTAAAGCGCAGCAGCTGATGCTCGCCACTGCCCTCGACCTCCAGCGACAGCGCAACAAAAGGCGCATCGTCAACCCGAATGCCGACCTTCTCTACCGGGGTCACCAGGAAATAATCATCACCGTCACGGCGAATGATGTTCGAGAACAGCCGCACCATCGCTTTGCGCCCGATCGGCGTACCTTGGTAGAACCAGGTGCCATCCCGGGCGATACGCATGTCGATGTCGCCGCAAAAGTCCGGATTCCACAGATGCACCGGCGCCGGGCCCTTGGCCTTGGGGATCTGCGCCAGCAGGTCGTTGGCCTTCGCGGACTCTGTCATCACCCTCTCCTCTTAGCGGCTCATGCCCAATAGGCTACGAGCGTACTCGCGCATAGGGGCAGCGAGCAAATCCTGCGGCGCATTGTCGTGGAACGTCAACAAACCGCCACGGCTCTTGATCCGGGCAGTGTCGATCAGGTAGCGCGTGCTGGTCTCGATCAACATCATCTGCACCACCCCGGTATCCCAGCCCAGGCGATCGACAGCCTGTTCGTCATACCACTCATCACCGTTGCCAATGCGGTCGTCGGTGCGGGCGAAGCGGGTGTACAGCACATAGTGCGCGCCTACCGAGCGGGCCTCACCAATCGCCTCTTCGAGACCGAGCGGGGCCTGGGCGCGGCGCACCAGCGGGAAGTATTCGATAAAGCCCTTGAAAGCTTCTTCAGCGACGACGTTCTGCTGCGGCAGCGGGCCTTTGCCGGGCGGCACGAACGCACCCTGGCCAATATAGATGAATGAATCCGGCTGCAGGCGAACGGACAGGTTGCGCTGGGTATCGCTGTGATCCAGCAAACCGGCATCGCTCATGTGATAGCGAACGCCCTCGCCCATATCGCTGACATTCATGCAGCCGCCCAGCACCATCAGCGCCAGCAGCAAGACCAGGCTACGCATCTTTCCTCCAGTAGCCGGTGACGAAAAACCGGCGAATAGCCGCCAGATGCAGCTTTTGCGCCAGAGTCAGCCGCCGATCACCTTCATCACCATCACCCCGCCAGAAAATGCCATATCCTGCTTGTCGGCCAATGCCTTGACCAGCAACCGCTGCAAGCTCGGTAGTGCTTCGTGGCGAGGTTTACCCAGCAGATCGCCGACGTAGTGACGGTTACCTGACGACAGGCAGCCATGCAACCAACCGGTGGAGGACAGACGCAGCCGCGAACAGGCGCGACAGAACGGTACGCTCTCGTTGGCAATCACGCCAAAATATCCTTTGCCTGGGATCTGGTAGCGCAGGGCAGTGGCATCCATGGGCGCGCTGGCCTGCTGGTAGCTGTAGGCCTGGCCAATGAGCGCAAGCAGTTGCTCAAGGCTGACCAGTTGCTGCAGGAAGGCGTTGCTGTCGCGGGCCAGATGCCCCATCCGCATCAACTCGATGAACCTCAGCTCATAGCCGTGCTCGAGGCAGTAATCAAGCAAGGGCAGTACCTGGTCGAGGTTCTGCCCGCGCATCGGCACCATATTGACCTTGATGCTCATGCCCGCCGCGCTGGCCTGCTGCATGCCCTGCAGCACCGTGGCCAGATCTCCACCGCGGGCAATACGTCGAAACCCACCCGCATCAAGGGTATCGAGCGAAACGTTCAAACGGCGGATGCCGGCACCGAGCAACAGGGGCAGCTTGCGCGACAGCAACTGGCCGTTGGTGGTCAGGCTGACCTCTTTGAGGTCAAGGCCGGCAATTGCCGCGAGAAAGCCTTCCAGCCTCGGGCTGATCAAGGGCTCGCCGCCGGTGATACGCAGACGCTCGATACCGGCGGCTTCAATCAGGTAGGCCACGCCCTTGGCCAGCACGTCCCCTGGAAGTTCATCCTGCGCCGCCACCAAACGCTTGCCGTCGGGCACGCAATAGGTACAGGCGTAGTTGCAGGCAGCCGTGAGGCTGACCCGCAGGTTGCGAAAGCGCCTGCCTTGGTGATCGACGATCATGGTGACTCCGACATGGAAGAATGGGGCGTGCAAAACCTGACTCATAAATCAGGTTTTTGCAAGCCTCACTGTCGGACACTGCCGGAAGAACCCGGCGAAGTGTTTCAGTTCGCGGGTTCTGGATCGCGCTTGCGCTTGTTGCCCATGCGCACGCCGATGTCCATGAGGAACTGGAAGAAGCCTTCCTGATCCTCGAGCACGTTGCTCCAGAACGGCGAGTGGTACAAGGCCACGGCGCCATGAACCAAGGCCCAGGCGGCGCAGTAATGGAAGTACGGCGGTACGTCTTCAAGCTTGCCTTCGCTGATGCGGCCCTTGATCAGCTGGGTCAGGCGGTCGAAGTTGGAGGCGCGGATGCTGTGCAGCTCCTCGACCATCTCCGGTACCTGATTGCCCTTGACCACCTTTTCTTCAAGGCGGTCGAACAGTCGGTAGCGTTGCGGGTCGCGCATGCGGAACTCGAAATAGGCGCGCGACAGGGCTTCCTTGTCGCGGTCGACATCGGCCGAGTGCAACAAGGCGTTCAGGTCGCGCTCGTAATCGAGCATCAAGCGCAGGTAGATCTCTGCCTTGGACTTGAAGTGCTTGTAGATCGTGCCTTTGCCGATACCCACGGCGTCGGCGATCATCTCGACGGTGACGCTGTCTTCACCTTGTTCGAGGAACAGCCTGAGGGCGGTATCAAGGATCTCTTGTTCGCGGCGGCGAAACTCACGGACCTTACGAGGTTCTTTCTGCATGGGAAGGACTGGATGACAATCGAAGCGGTTTATTATGCCTAACTTGCAGCAAATTGCACGGATCATCCAACCATGTCTATGTTTCATGATGAGTTCCGGCAGGCGTCGGAGGGTGTGATATGGGTGGTGATTGGGGAAAGCGGGAGGTTGATAGGCAGCTTTCCATGCAATGAGTGCGCTATGGATCGTGCACGTATTCCAAATCTGTTTAAAAAACGACCAACTGTCGCTGGCACTGTGCCAAAGCTGGCCAATACTTGAAGTGTTGATGCGGCACTTCCCCCCAAGTGCTGTACCGATAAAGGTGCCCAGGGAGCGAGTGCCTTTGTTTACTCCTAATGGTCTTAACCCGGATTCCCCCCCCAGAACCCGGGTTTTTTTTGGGTGGGGTTTGGCTTGGCTTGGCTTGGCTTGGCTTGGCTTGGGGATTGTGGGCTTATCCATTTGATGTGGTGTAGCTGATGGCCCCTTCCGCCCTTACGGCGGGTCACTTTTTTTCTTGGAAAAAAGTAACCAAAAACCGCTTGCTCCTGCATCCGGCCCTCCGCTGCGCTGCGGGTCCCCTCGCTCCGGTCTTGCTCCGGGAGGACCGCGCTGTACGGCCCATCCTGGGCCTCAGCGCTTTCCGGCCATCCATGGCCTCCACCTCCCTGCGCAAGACCTCCACTCGGCCTCCTGAAGTCGCGAAGTTACGAGCGGCGTCTGGGCTGGCGTTGTCTTCGATAGTGGCATGGGTGGTGGATATTCGGACCTCTTCGCGGGGCAAGCCCGCTCCTACAGGGTTGGCGCAGATTTTGAATTTGCGCAATACCTGTAGGAGCGGGCTTGCCCCGCGAAGAGGCCGGTACTGCCAATGCAAATCGCAGGGCGCAGCCCTGCCAGCGACCCCACAAATCCGCTGGTAAATAAACAAAGCGAGAGCGCAGCGATTCGCCTGCCGTTGCCTTGGCTGTTGATCTTGCTCTTGCTCTTGATCTACCAGCGACTTCAGGAGGCCGAGTGGAGGTCTTGCGTAGGGAGGTGGAGGCCATGGATGGCCGGAAAGCGCTGAGGCCCAGGATGGGCCGTACAGCGCGGTCCTCCCGGAGCAAGACCGGAGCGAGGGGACCCGTAGCGCAGCGAAGGGCCGTATGATGGAGCAAGCGGTTTTTGGTTACTTTTTTCCAAGAAAAAAAGTGACCCGCCGTAAGGCCGGAAGGGGCCAGAAAAGCCACCAAATCAAATGGATAAGCCCCCAACCTAAAAGCCCCAGCCCACGTAAACCTTTAAATCACATCACCCGAGCCAACGGAAACAAGCGCTTGAAGTTCGCCGTGGTCTGCTCAGCCAGTTGCTCATACCCCACCCCCCGAACCGAAGCAATGTACTCCGCCACATCCCGCACATACTCCGGCAGGTTCGGCTTGCCCCGGTGCGGAATCGGCGCCAGGTAGGGCGAATCCGTCTCCACCAGCAAGCGATCGCTCGGCACCTGCCGAGCCACCTCACGCAACGCATCAGCATTGCGGAAGGTGACAATGCCGGACAACGAAATGTAGTACCCCAGGTCAAGCGCAGCCTTGGCCATATCCCAGTCTTCGGTAAAGCAATGCAGCACCCCCGCCTGCGGCAGGCTCACCTCCCTGAGCAAGGCCAGGGTGTCCGCCCGCGCCGCACGGGTATGCACGATCACAGGCTTGCCGGTCTGCCGCGACGCCTCAAGATGCAGGCGAAAAGATGCCTGCTGCAGCTCAGCCGCCTCAGGCTCGTAGTGATAATCCAGCCCAGTCTCGCCAATCGCAACCACATGCGGATGGTTCAGCTCGTGCAGCAACCACTCCAATGCAGGCGTCTCGCCCGGTGCCAGGTCGAGTGGATGGATACCCACCGAACAATCCACGTCAGCGTACTGCTCGCTCAGCGCCTTCACCGCGCCGGCGTTATCGGCACTCACGCCGATGCACAAGAAATGCCCCACGCCGCGGCCACGGGCGGCCTGCAGGGCAGCATCGAGCGAGCCCTGATGGGCAGTGAGGTCAAGACGATCAAGATGACAATGGGAATCTACGAGCATGGGCGCACGACACATAAAAAAGAAACGAAGGAAAAATTACCGCGAGCCCGGCAGCTGCACCCAGTGGGCGAGCAAGGCTTCCAGCAGCAGCACACGATTGAGGTTGGCCTTGCCCAGCACCTTCTGACGCTGTTCGAGGATCCACGCCTGAACCTCCAGAACCTTGCCCTGGCGGCTCTTCTGCGCCAGGTACTGGACGACCTTGCGCATATCTGCCAAGCCTAACCCCTCCTCGTCCTGGGTCAACTGATAACGCAGGATCAACTGCGACCAATCGAAGAACCAGTCGAACAGCAGCAGCAGCGGCACGCTGTTCCACGACTCAGCCAGCTGAGTGGGCGACTGCTGCTGCTTGAGCAGTTTCTTCACCCCATCGCTGACCAGCGCGCGCTGCTCGCGAACGCCCTGGGCCTGCAAGCTGACCGCCATCAACGGCGAGCCGGCGGCCAGGGTCAGCAGCTCATCACGCTCGTCCTGGCTAGTGTCGGGCAAAGCTGTGGCCAGCCAGGCCTGGCTCTGGGCCAGGCTCGGCTGCGGGCAAGTGACTTGCTGGCAGCGGCTCTTGATGGTCGGCAGCAGGCGACTGGGCTGATGACTGACCAACAACAGCACGGTATTGCCAGAAGGCTCCTCAAGGCTCTTGAGCAAGGCGTTCGAGGCATTGATGTTCATCGCCTCCACCGGCTCGATCAAGATAACCTTGCGCCCACCCAACTGCGCCGTCTGCACGATAAACGACACCAGATCACGGACCTGGTCGATCTTGATCGGCTTGTCGGCCTCTTCCGGCTCCAGCACGTAATTGTCCGGATGGCTGCCGGCCTTGAGCAACAGGCACGACTTACACTGCCCGCACGCGTCCAGCCCCTGCGCCTGCTGACACAGCAGGCGCGCCATCAGTCGTTCGGCCATGGACCGCTTGCCAATACCCTGTGGGCCATGCAGCAGATAGGCATGGGCATGCTGGCTACGTCCAGCAAGTTGCTGCCATAAGCCTGCCTGCCATGGATAGGCTTCAGCCACGGCAACGTTCCACAATAGCGGGCAACAGGCCATCGATGGCCCGCTGCACGGCGTCCAGGCTCTGGCTTGCATCAAGGATGCTGTAGCGCTGTGGCGCCTGCTGGGCGCGCTCGAGGTAGGCATGGCGCACCGCCTCGAAAAACGCCTGACCCTCTTGCTCGAAACGGTCCAAGCGACCCCGTGCAGCTGCCCGCGCCAGGCCCACTTCGATCGGCAAGTCGAAGATCAGCGTCAGGTCCGGGCGCAGCTCGCCCTGGACGAAGCTTTCGAGGATGGCGATCCGCTCCACCGACAGGCCACGACCGCCGCCCTGGTAGGCATAGGTGGCATCTTGTTTTCGGTTTTCACCAAATGTAAACACAGTAGGGTTATAATCCTTTTTTGGAAACGTAAACGCCCTTCAAGCCATGAAATCCGGGGCCTAGGCGCCGAAAACAAGGAGTACCAATGAGAAAGATCATCGGCCTAGCTGCCCTGGCGCGGTCAGGAAAAGACACCGTGGCGTCGATGCTGCTGAGCTACCCGGGTGTAGCCGCCTATGCTCTCGCTGATCCGTTGAAGCTCGGCTGTCAGGCTCTGTTCGGCCTAACCGAAGACGAAACCTGGTGCGACGACATCAAGGAACAAACGATCGAGCTGTGGGGCCGCTCGCCTAGAGAGTTCTTCCAAACGGTGGGTACCGAATGGATGCGCAATCATAACCCAGACCACTGGTTGATCCGAGCAGAACGCGAAATCAATCCACCTGCAGCTTCGTTGACCGGTGCGGCCACGGCCAGTGGTTCAGAGGCAGAGGACACCCCGTTCACCCTTGCCGCCCGTGCCATTTTCGATTTCACGCACGAGCAACTGACTAACCCGGCACTCCTGAGTACCTTCGACACGACCTGGGGGCTCACGCCCGGCGAAGCAATCGACCTGCTCAAAAGCCACGCTTATGCCCTGTACCCTGACTACGACACCCGGCGAGCCCAGCGTCCTGTTGAACCTCTAAAGCCGAGAAACAAGATCCCCGTGGACGCCACGACGGTGATTTTCAAGGACATCCGCTTCGAAAACGAAGCTGCCTTTCTTCGTGCGCACAACGGCCAGATCTGGCACATCGCCCGCCCTAACCTCCAGAGGGTGAATGCCCACTCATCCGAGCATGGCATCGCCCGAGCCCTCGACGATCTTCTGATCAATAACGATGGCTCCCTAGTCGATCTGCAGACAGCCGTTCAAAATGCATGGCAACAATTCAACACCACCCAACAAAGCAACACGACCAATAAGAATAAGAACAAAGAATAATAACAAGAATAAGGAGATTACCGATGACAGCCTTTGAAAACGAACTAAGCATCCCAAGCGAAGCTAACCTGAGCGTCTCAGAGGTTGAGCAAGCAGAACTAGAGCCTATCGAACCGCCGGCAACCTTCATAGAGGACGGTGAACCTGTTCCGCGCGTCATTGCATTAGATGATTTTGCAGTTCCTTGCAGGTACATGCTCAGCCCACATTACGACTCAAGGAGTGATCTGTGCCAGAAGCTGCACTTCATCTTCATCCACTACGTTCCAGACAGGGCATATTCCCACGCTTACCTCTTGCGGTCTTCTATCGAGCACATGCTTGATTACGTTAAGAAACACAACGACCGAAATCCACCACCGCTGCACGTCAAAAAATACTCAGACATCACGAGCGAAGTTTTCCTGGGTTACATTAACTACCTGGAAGACAACCAAATCCCGATCAGGACAGCTGAAAAATTTAAAACAGCGGGAAAAGCCGTGGCTGCAGATACGGGAAAGATCCCACGCCTTCTACTCCCAATTGTCCCGGTAAAGAGAGGTAAAGGCACCCCTCCTCTGACTACTGATGGTTTCGAAAGCTTTGAAAAAGCATTCCGAGAACACATGTTAACGCTCAATGCCAAACTCAGCTTTCGGACGGAAGTCGAAACTGCCTCGCCATACACAGCGTCTGAGGTCTTGGACACGATAAAACCAGTTGCTACGAAGCAAAGGCTTTTCGAATGGCAATATTACCTTGAAAAAAATAAAAAATTTCAGCGGGGACGAACAGTGTATGCCGCGCGCTTCTTACGCTCTGATGACCCGGAAATCCGCGCTTTGGCCGAAGACGTTCATTGCGTCACAAAATTTAAGCATATTTATCAGCGCGACAAGGGTAACTATACCCTCTCCGGCACAGTTGACCCTTTCGACACCGGTGGTTTCGGGCGCTGGGATCTGGATTACGCACGAGCAATAAAAACGTTCGTAGTACATGGCTTCCCATTCTCGTACGACCGGGCGCTTCTGTACAAAGAATATCGAGGCAGCACAACAATCATCGCTCCGTATGAGAGTGATGATGTGATCAAGATGATCATCCATCGAGTCACTACTGCAAATCGAACGAGCGGGAAATCCACTCCAGTACTGGGCATGGATGAAATGCTCAACCTCTACTACCCAAGCATTATGGACATGAGTGCCATAGTGATGTTCATGATGTTCCAGAGCGGCTGGAACAAAGAGACGGCTTTGGCTATTGATCAGAATGACTTTGAGCACATTCTTACGGGCACTATTGAAGAAGCTATCAAGGTTGTATGGTCGGAAAAAAATCGGGCTCAGGGCATCCATAAACCATTCGAGTCGCCAAAACGCATCAGCTTGCCAACACGCAAAGGCGACCCCCTGAGCTTTTACACCCTGATTGAGATGGCCAAAGATCTCTCTGCACCGCTTGCAGACTATCCATTCGATGTGATCCCTGTTTTGAATACGGTAGAGCGGATGAATCCAATGTTTGCGTGCATCCGGCCATTGCAGCAATGGGAGAAAGGTGGCCGCCACACTTCCGCAGCTCACCGCATGTCGTTCCGTAACGGCGTGCAGCAATTCTTACAGAAGTATAAGGTCATCGACAGTGGCAAAAGGCTGACATTAGCCTCTGAACTGACACGTCGCTTCCGGCCAACGTGGCTCCTGTACAAAAAGAAATACAATCCCGTTGCTCTGCTTTCCCAGACCCTGGGCCATGCCGACCGGGAGACAACTGATCTCTTTTACGACAACTCCAGTGCAGCGCACATGGATCGACTAAAGCGCCTGCGTTCAGAACTTGAAGAAGTTATCAATCTGCTCCGAACGCGACAATTTAAAGGCTTGCTGGGTAAGCAGGCGCAGACTGACGCGAAGGCCAACCTCAAGATATTTCACATTCCCGGAAAAACCCAGCCGTTGTGGGGCTGCGCCAACCAGATGAGGCCCGATTGGGCAGGGTCTGAAATCATTGTCAGCACGGGCCGGAAGTGCTTCGCCATTCATGAATGCATCTTCTGCAGCCAACTGCGTCTGTTTGCTGACTCGCTGCCGTACCTGATGGAACGTGAGGCCCACCTGTCAGAGCTCTTGAACGAAGAAATTGTGGACGGCTTCCGCTCACGTCTTGCCCAAGAAAGGGAGGTCATCCGATACATCCTTGACGAATGGGGCGACGAGGACGATGTTGAGGCCGCTGAACGCTATCGCCGGTACCACTCCCCCCTGCTTCCACGCGACCTGAACATGCTGGAAATCATCTTTGAGAGCGAGGCCGAAAATGTCTAATAACACCGACCAATTCGACCTACAGCACACCAAAGATGTTCATCAGGCTGCTGCTGCCAACAAAGCACAAGCGGCGCCTGATCGACCTGAATCGTCCAAGGCCTCCCGTAATGTGGAGGCAAAAAAACAAGAGAAAAAGCAAAATCAGAAGTCTAACAACCACCAACGAAAACTAGACAACGACGACAATCCAATAGACGAACCAGAAGAAGATAGCGAGCTCAGCGAGGAGGAGCGTCTGTTTCAAGAGGTCGAGGAGGAC
This sequence comes from Pseudomonas sp. BP8, assembly GCF_017875955.1. Taxonomy (GTDB): domain Bacteria; phylum Pseudomonadota; class Gammaproteobacteria; order Pseudomonadales; family Pseudomonadaceae; genus Aquipseudomonas. The sequence goes on from NZ_JAGINK010000001.1 coordinate 4,874,882, forward strand.
TCTGCCGAATCGCAGCTGGAAGAAGTTGAAGGGCTAAGCGAGGTGCTCGACGCTGCCGTTATAGAGCCGTCCATCACGCTGGTGAAAAAGCTGGAGGTTGCAAACGGAAGCTTCCCAGTTTCCGAGCACTCCAACTATGACCACGCTATCTGGCGACTTCCTCACGGCAAGCATGCACTTCCCAACAACATCCGTTTTGACCGTGAGCTGCCTGGCTCCAATGCTCTCAAGCGGGCACTGATCTATCATGTCATTCCTGAATTTTCCCCCTTCAGCTACATGCGCTCCTACACGACTACAAAAAGTTGGAGTAACGATTACAACAAACTGGAGCAGTACCTGTTCGAGCCGAATAAAATCACAGCAAGTCCCGAGCACATTCAGCTAGTTTCTACACCTATGGTGCTGAAAGCGTTCGAGACGGCCAAGAATACCGGATCGAGGCACCACTATTTCGCGCTTTTCTCAACAGTACGACTCTGGATCAACCTATCCCAACACAAGCTGATACCAGAAGAATTGCGCCTCGATATCCAGCTAGAGGAAATTGACACCACCGAACGCCGCAAGGAAGTAATCCAAAGCCGCTTCCAGGGCACTATGGACGGCTGGGTAAGCTACTCAGAAGAGGAGCTTGAGCTTCTGATGGATCACGCGATGTTCTGGCTCGAAGGCGTGTTGCCAAAACTCAAGTCGCTCAAGGACTACCTGGTTGACACCAAAGCGGCCTACCTTTCTGACCGCGTACTGACGCGCTCTACGCGACAGACATCGTTAGAAGAGCTTATGACCATCACAGTCGATGAGAAGAACGTGATGACACCGCAGATACGCGATCACATCAAAGAGGGCATCCAGCAGTATTCGTACACTTGGTTCGACGGCTATACCCGTGTGCTGGACGGTATCTGTAGCGGCATTTTCATCTTGACTGCACTGATCACAGGCGCTCGGAAATCAGAGCTTGCAATCATGCACTTTGATGACCTCACCCAGGACGCAAAAGGCGATTATTGGATGCGTATCGTGCGCTTCAAGACCGCCAAAAATCCAAAACATGGGGAGGAAGATCACCTCCCGATTCCTAAGTTTCTGGGTGACATGATCCGGCAATACGAAGACGTCCGCAGCATCGAGCCTTTTAAAAAGCAAGGCTGGCTTTTCCAAGCACAGCGCTCAGTTCGCGTGGTCAAAAACGCTACGCCAAATCTGGTGGGCTTCGTCATCGCTCATCTGAAAAAAGCCCTCCCAATTGAGCGCCTGCACTGCCACCGCTTCCGCAAGACCATCGCCGAGATCCTGATCAACCGGGACGAACGCAACATCGACATCATCCGCGCACTGTTCGGGCATCACAGCTACGCCATGACCCTGCGCTACATCGCCCGCAACCCTTTGATGGTGCGCACGGTGGCGATTGCGATCGAGCAGAGCTATACGCGGGAGTTCCACGAAATCGTTGCCGGCATTCGCTTGGGCGCGCACTCAGGCGACGCAGCTAAACGCATCTACAGCCAGATCTTCAAGCGCCCGGACGAGTTCGCCGGCAAGCAGTTCAAGCTGTCACTGCTGAGCTACATCTCCCACATCCTGGCCAGCGGCGAGCCACTGTTTGTGCGGCGAACAGCGGTTGGGACTTATTGCCTGACGGGCGAGCATTTCACCAGTGAAACCCTGCCGCCCTGCCTGCACGGACGCAAGATTGAGGGTGACTTGATCATGCCGGATCCGAGCAACTGCCAACTGGACTGCAAGAAGATCATCGTGCTCGAAACGGCCAAGCAAGCGCTGGTCGACAATGAGACCTTCTACAACCAGGTGCTCCAGGCCGGCAATGGCAAGCTCGCGCATCACGTGGAGTACGAACTCCAGCGCCGGATTGCCTCCATCCAAGTGCACTTGGCCAACCTGAAAGCGACCGGTCATTCGTCCTCGCAGAAGATCGGAGTCACGCATGTCTGACTCCAAGGACACACCGCTCCAGTCAAGCGAAGCGACCCCAGCCGCATCAGGTGATCCAGGGGTGGCCGATCGGCGGGCCCTGCTCGTTCAGCTGATCGTTGACCACCACCTGACGGGCAATAAAACTAAGCTGAAGCTGGTTGAGCTCGCCAAACTCGCCGGCATCAGCCGGCAGGCTCTGGATCGCTACTATGGCGACCTCAAGCCCTACATAACTGGCAAACGTGATGTGGTGGAGCTGGTTGAAGGCTCCCCACTGCGCGAGCAAATGGAAACGCAAGCGGCAATTAACGAGATTGAAACGAAGTACGAGAAAAAGCTGGAGAAGCTGCAGGTCGCCCACGAAAAGGCCTTGGACAAGGCTTTGAGCTCGCATATCACCTCGCTCATGAATGGCGATATCGTGCTTCTTGAAAGCAACAAGATGCGCAGCGCCATAGAGAAGCAGACGCTCCACAACGCCGAACTGCTGAAGCAGATCAGCCGTCTGGAGCTCAAATTGATGCAGTCGCATGGCTTGGTGACGGGAGCGTCTACCCCAAGTAAATCGCTGCCAGACCAAAATAAACTGGTGTTCAACGTCGATATCGAAACCTTGAGCATGTCGTACCAGCGCGGCTCGACACTTGAAGAGTTTGAAACGTCCAAGTCCAACGAAATTCGCGTCATTCGCGACAAGCTAGCTAAATACCAAGGCGCAAGCGACGTGCGCGTTGTGATGTTTGCCGACCGTTACATATCGAGATTTAGTACCTTTGCCGATAACTACATAAGCCTGCGTAACGAGCTCAGCCTCATCATTCGGCTCCCACTTTTTGGCCGGAGCGAGTTCCAAAACTTCATAAAACAAATTCCCCCTGAGTTCAAACGAAGTATTCACATCCCCTACACTCCTTCTGAAAGTGAGAGAAAGGCTCAGCGCACCTTTAATTTTCAAAAAATACAACCCCCCCCAATGGAGATCAAGGGGGCCGATACGGCCAGTAATCCTAGCATCGAGTGGGGCGTCGACGAAGTTGTATTTTTTAAAATAAAGCAAGGCGATTGATCAGCGACAGAGGATATTCACACATGCTAAACATCACAACCAAAGACATCACTTACAACAGCTTGGAAACTTCTCAGGAGGTGACTCATACCATCTTGATTGCCGAGCAGCGTGGTCAAAAAATCCTCCTTAGCCACCCAAACATTTTTCTTTATCAAAGAACACGCAGCTCGCTGAGAACTTCAAATCGATATGCGTCGATCATCTCGATGTTCTACCGTTTTCTCTCAACCCAACCGAAGTTCAAGGGGCAGGAACTAGGCGTGTACCATATGCTTGCCGACAATCGCGACATCATGCGCTGGCAGGTTCAGCGACAGGTGGAGCGACTTCAAAAACAATCGCTGAGCCCCAACCTGGAAACAACATTTGAAGACGCCAAGATTCTTTTGAGTTATTTTTACTGGCTGAACACCAGAGGTTTCCTGACCAATGTCGATGTAGTTTTCAAGACCTGGCGCGCAAATTTTCGCAGCACAAGGATGCTCAACTATATTCAGGCCCGCAGTCGCATGAAGATCGACAGTGACAACATTAGGGTTCTGGAAAAGAAAAGTCGTCAACGACAATCCGACTTCCTTATCACCGACCAAGAAATTGAGTTACTGCTCGAAGCATACACTGATCCCGTCTATGCGGTTCTATTCAATTTGGGACTGGGCACAGCCATGCGCCCCATGGATCTTGTAAAGTTCCCGCTGTATGGGAACGGCAAAAACATTCATATCATGCCGTATTCTGAAATGGATCATACGGGGCCAAGTACGAGATATGAAGTCATCGAGAGCAAAGGGAATAAAGACCGACAGATCGTCATAAACATGGACGACCTGAAAGCCCTGGAAGACAACTATATCATCCCTTACTATTCGATTCGGAAAAAGCTCTATAAAAAGAAGTACCGACATGATTGCCCACCAGGCATCCTTTTCCTCAATAAAAAGGGCGAGCCTGTCACCGAATCGATGATTTCCTCACGCACTAATGACGCAAAAGTAAAACTACTCAAACAAGGCAAGCCATTCCGAGACCACATCACGTTCTATCAAAACAGACACTGGTGGCCGACACAGCACATCATCGCAACCTTTGGCGACCGACTGCTTACCGAGCCCATGGAAGTACTTTACGCCGCCACGTCACAGGCCATCATCCAGCAGCTTGGACATGAGGACATCGAGACGACCTACAAATACTACATCGATATGGCACGGGTGATCATGATGGTGCACAAAGGCAAAACGTTCGACCTCATTGAGTCGCCCGTTCAGACTATTCGAGGCTTTGTCAAAGACCTAGACCTGCCGAAGGACATTGCCGCAGGTGAGCCTTCTGATGAAGGAGCCGAAGAAGCAGCGTGATGCTCAGAAACGGCTCCAACCACACGGCCAGCCCATCGCCCCGACGACCGGTCGTTTTGGCATGACCGCGCGTGGACATGCATACCAGACAGCTCCTCTGCAGTCTGAGCGATAAGCTCATAGGGCTGTCGTCCCAGCACCTATGAGCTTTCTCATCAAGCGTTTCTTCGCTGCAGGCTCAACTGCTTCTGCTGGTCAACCAGGTTAGCAGGGGTGGAAGCTATCGAAGCCACTTGTAAAGGCGATAACCACCGTAGCCAGCCACAGCCACTGCAGCGGCTGGCCATGCAGCCGCTGTAGCTACAGCCATGACACCCGCCGCCATCCCGCCACCACCCGCCGCAACGGCACCACCGCCCAATGCTGCGAGCGCAGAACTGGTCGCCGCTGCGCCGCTCAGGCCGGCAGCATTGGCTGCTGCAACTGCGCCCCCGTAAACCAATGAGGCATTAGCTACGCCTGCCGCTGCCCCTGTAGCTATTGCAGAACTCGCTGCTGCTTTGTCACCAAATGCCATGTGCTCACCACTTCCTGATTGTGCAAATCACTAGATATCATTTTGATATCATCAGGTAAAGACCTGCCTACCCCAACCGTATCTGTATCGGGCCCCAGCCAGCAGGCTGTGATATAGGCGACGGATGCCAAGAAACGTGAAGGATACATTTGTACTCCTCACCCTGAATGCTGCCCACTTTGCCCCCCCTCTTCAGTCCACTTGTACCTGACATCAGGAGGCCAGCTCGATTTGAGGAGTAGTTGAGTAGCGCTAGCGACTGGTTGGCAGGGCAAGTAAGCTTCCCGAGGGTAGCCAAATGCCATATGCCACTAGGAAGACGGGATGCTAGATACACGCCGCTCCATGCCTGCAGTGCTGGATCGCCACATCGAGAAAGAAGAGGATGATGCTTTCGGGCACCGGCACTATGCGCAGGCGCTCCGAAGCCTCATTGAAAATGAAGGTCATCATCCGCCATTCAGCATCGGATTGCTCGGCGGCTGGGGAACCGGCAAGAGCTCCATCAAAGAGATGTATACGCACGCACTGGCTGATGACACCTCGACGGCGGGAGGACGCCGCCCTCGAAGTCAGCGATTCAAGAGCATCACGTTCAACGCCTGGCGGTTCGGCGGCAAGGAGCAAGATATCAAGCGTGCACTCCTGCGCCACGTGTTCCTGGAGTTAGGTGGTGATGAGAGCAAGCTTCATGATGACCTCTATCGCAATGTCACCCACACAGAAACGGTCAACAAGGGTGTAGGAGAACTCACAAAGCAACACTTGATGAGCTGGGTTGCGCCCGTACCAGCGTTCCTTATCGCAGTGGTCACCTACCTGCTATTCGTGGCTGCTGGCTTGAAATGGCTGCCGCTGGAAAATGCCGTCGTCCAGGCGCTCTTCGTTGCAGCGGTCACTGGGATCTATGCGTATCTGATCAAGGTGATGAAACCGTCGGCGGTCAGCCCATTCAACACCATCACTCGCGTCCACCTGCCAAGCGCCAGCGCAGAGCAGTACGAAGAGATGCTGCTGCAGCAGTTGCGCATATTCAAAGCGTCGAAAAGTAATGTGGTGCCTTACGAGCGACTCGTCATCTTCGTGGACGACCTCGATCGGCTGTCGGCGGAGGAAATGGTGCTAGGCCTGGACGCCGTGCGGACGTTCATGGAGATTCCGGTCAACAAGCTTCCGGACAACCTCGGCCTGGTGTTCGTGATTTCTTGCGATGAGGGCAAAGTCGCGGATGCGCTATCTCGTCGACGTGGCAACCCTGAGCAACCAGGCTCGGTGTTCAATCCCACTGATGCCCGGCGCTACCTTGATCGCATCTTCCAATTCAGGCTGGAGATTCCACCTCCGCCGCGAAGCGACATGCGTCAGTTCGCGCTTTCCAAGCTCAAGAATTTCCCCGATCTGGTGAAAGACATTTCGGATAAAGGTGCCTCTGTTGAACAGGTGGTGGATCGGATGATTCACATCAATGTCACCGATCCGCGTAATGCCCTTCAGATCGTGAACGCGTTCACCCAGACCTGGTGGCTGGCCAAGGCTCGTGAGCTTGACGCCATCGGCAGCCAGCGGCCCGGTGGGCTGCATGAAGGCGCCGTCACGAACCACCCTGTTGCCCTTGGAGCACTGAGCGCAGCGCGGGTGAGCTTTCCTGGGTTCTATCAGGATCTTCAAAGCGACCCTCAGCTTCTGCAGCGCCTGACAAATTTGATGGTGAGGAAGACACCATTCAAGGATGAACCCGTTCAAACGCGCCATGTTCTAAAGCGCTATGTGATTCAAATAGATGATGGGGACAATACCAGCGTCATTGATGAGCATCGTGATCTGCGCCAATTTTTGGCCAGCTTGGTAGGCATCCAGTGGCCGGACTCACTTCAGAGCTTGCTGTTGCTATCTGAGGATTTTGCGACCCGACAGTACGGCCCCCATGCCTCGCGGATCTATGGGTATCTGGTTTCTGGTGACACGCAAGGTTTTCTGGAAGCTTTGTCTCCACGTGCCAATGAAAGCTTGAGCGACCAAGAGACGCAGCTGCTACACGGCATGCTGAGCGAGCTGCACCGAACCGAAGATGCACTCAAGTTCAATGCGATGCGCGTCGTGGCCGAGCTCATTGATCGCTTGCCATTGCGTACCCGCGATTTAGTCCTGGGCATCCTCAACAACGACATCGTTACGTCAACCGCCTTGCGCTCACTACTAGGCGTAGAGAAGATAGGTCGCATCGCTGCCGTATCTAATACAGCGGATCAGAAGCAAATTGCGTCGGTGCTTATCGACTCACTGCTGACGACAGACAAAGCCTGCACCATGCGCCTTGAGTCTGGGCAGATGCCCAATCTGGACGAAACCATCAGCATGGTTGAGCGTGCAGCGCAAATTGCACTTACCGTGTTTGCCAACCATGGTCTTCCATCGTTCTCAAAAGACCGACTGATGGCATGGCTCAAAGCGCGTACGGTCAAAACCGCCTCAGGTTCTGTCACGCTGCCTTTTGCCCGCCTGCAAGGCTGGATGGACGCGTTCGAGACTTCGCTTTTGCCAGAGGTAGGCATGGCTTATGTGGAGCAATTGACAACGGCGCTGCACGGCCATGAAGACCCACACGATGAAGATGATCTGATTGACGGTTTGGATATGCAGCAGACGGTTGACCGGATCAACAGCGTCTGGGATCGCATGTCGACCGAAGGTGATGAGAGCCGCGATGCGCTTTGGGAGCAGGTCACCAACCTGTCGACCATGACCTCACCACTGATAATCGGCTGTGTAATCCGGGCGCTGGAGAAACACGCCGTTTATTCGGATGAAGAACAGCTACTGAAATGCCTGGCCAGGTTCAGCATCCGTGTTGCCGACCTCGACAACCAGCCGATTGCATACCGTCGCGCGTATCGCTTGATTGTAGATCTTGGCGCAGAGCGCAAGGCGTACTTCAACGATGAGTGGCGAGAAAGCTATACCGATTTTGCCATCGCGCTGAGCACAACCGCCGGGCATGACGAAGATGCGGCAGAGGTTCTTCGAGAGTTTGTAGTGGAGCATCCGCGCAGTCTTGCAAGAGTGCTCGACCACTGGATCAGTCGCTCGCTCAGCGCCATCCCAAGCGTGTGCCGCAATCTGGTGTTTGCAGTATTCGGATCACTCGACGAGCACGACCAAAGCTCGCTGGCCAATCAACTGACCGCGCTCGTGAGCAGCCAGGAGCTGGACGACCAACAAGGGGCGCTCTACACCGACGCAGCCTCGCATATCCCCTTGCAACACTGGGGCGACAAACAGCTACGCCCTCACGTGGATGCACTGATGTTGGCCGCCCCAGCCAAGCTGGCCTCGTGGGATAATTTCCTGCGACAGCTTGTACCCGGCATCTCACTGGTGTTCATGCAGGCGACCCCGACAGTGCTTGGGCCAGCGCTACAGAAATTGTTCAGCGCCGCCAAGGGGCACAAGGATGCCTTCGAGAGCCTGCACAAGCACTTCTGTGGACGCTGGCCAACGATCGAGCAGCTTCCCCACGGCTACTCACCCCAAGCGCTCTTTAACGAAGCAAGGCAACAGGCTCTTTCATCAACTGGGACTGTCGGCAAGTACACGCTAGCGTCCATGGAAAGCATGATCACCAGCGGTATCGTACCGTCGGCACAAGGTGCCCAGTTGGTCGAGACAGCCTGTGCCGTGTGGCAACAAAATTCCGCACAAGCCATCGACTCTCTGACATCCGGGCATGTCCGGCTGAGCAGTACTCAGCTAACGACACTGACTGATGGCGTCGACTTCAACGACGAAGCACAGGTTGAAATGCTTGAACGCGCCTGGACGGCGTTGATTCCTGAGTTGCCAGGGAACGAATACGTGGACGCCGGCAAAGCAGTGCTGCTCAAAGGCCCACGTGGCAACGTGAATGACCCTGATCTTGCCTTCTCCGTCTGGTGCCGAGCTCTAGGAATCGAAGCGTTCAACAATCTCGAATCAATGCTGTTGAACAGCGAGATCACTGACGAGCAGCGCAAACGGGTCTACGGCCACATCTTGCGAGCAAACAAGGATGAGAAGGAATCGAAAAAGCTGCCATCGCTGGCTCTTCAGCTATTGAAGATTCCGGAGAGCCCTCTCACCTGGACAGCTGTCAATGAACTGCGCGCTGAAATCAAGAATCAGCTGGCTAGCCATGAACAGCGCTTGGAATATGCACGCCTTCTACTCCGTGAGATTCCGCAAGCGGCTTCAGGTACAGCCAAGGGGTATATGGCTGCCTGGGCGAAATCGTTCGGAACCGAAGCGCTGCTCAAGGAGCTCGATCCTAAACGGTTATCAGAAGGCGACCTGCAAATCATCAACACTGCTTTTGGCACAAGCAAGCCTATGGCTGGTCTGATGAAACGCTGGTTTAACAGACACTGAACAAGTCGACAGTTCCAGGAAGGCGGGTACTTTTGCCCGCCTTTACCCATTACTCGCGCCCTGCCTCGACCTCATGGGTTGTAGCCAACGCGTTCCTCATCCGTGCCGAAATCGATCCACTGGATACGATGAACTCGGATTTCCTCACGATCTAAAACCAGTGCAGGTTCGTAGCGAGGCACAGGAGGTTGCTCATCCCACCAGCTCGGCTGATCCTCGCCCTTCTTCCTGGCCGCCCAGATCTGCGGAAAGTAGTGCTCACCGTCATCGACCGTTACCCAAAGAGAGGCATACTCGGCTTTGTGCGTTGACTCGGTATGGTGCACACCGGATGCCTTATTGAAGAGGATCACGTTGTGTCCAGGAGCCTCATCATCACGCTTACCCAGCTGGATTGACGGGAAATAAATGCCGTCCAAGTTGAGGGTGGGATGCATCGACAGGTAGTCTGCTATCGCCTGCGTGATCAAGTAGCCGTGATCCGCCATATCTGGCATGACCGGCTTCAGCAACTGGTTCTGCAGGCTTGCTAGAAACGCGGATCGCTTCGCCTGCTCGACGCGTTGGGGGTCGAAGTAACTGAGACGACTATCTGGACACATTTCGTTCAATGCGCCCAAATTGAGCAGCCGCAGGGGGCGAGTCACCTGGAATGCAGCGGTTACCACGTAGCTTCCAACGGGTGGTCGAACCTCGGCAATGGCCGTCCTGTCGTTTGTAGCACCATAAAATACGGAGACGCCTTTAGCATTCATTCGTCCTGCAGACCCTACCCCCGATGGAGGTGGGCCCAAAGAACGCTCGGGATGGAGCAATGCTTCCTCAACACTGGTATCAGAGGAGAACACTCTCGCCCGCTTAAAGGCATGCAGGGGCTGACCAGGCCCGATCATGAAGATGGCTGACTCTGAGCCTCGAAGGCGTAACTGATCGACCTTGCCAAAGACCTGCTCCAAGACACGCGTGACGACTGGGTTCACGAACCGTGCTTGATCCCGAAGGCTACGCTCCATCTCCCTCCAGTCATGCGTCATGTCGATGCTCGCTGAAACGCCCTCTTTGAAGTACGGGTCGTCATCATTCCAGCCGTCCCAAAGGACTTCACCAAGATCGTTTATCAGCTCATCCGAACAGCCCAGAACACGGTGGAGAACGTCCGTCCAGTGCTCCCCGATCGGCGCCTGGTTGTAGAGATAAACCGAACGCGGCTGTTCAACGAACTCAAACGAAGAAAGCGCGGCCTCCCGACACAGGTCGACGAGCCTTTCAAGCGGCACGACACCACTCTCATTCTGACAGTAACTGCACTCGTCGGCATCATCGAAATTCAAGGAGTTCTGGAGATAGCCTTCAGTCACGCATTCTGAGCACACAACTTTCGACACATAGCCTCCTTTGGCCGTAAGTTGACCTGAAGTGACGGAACACCTCAGGCCGATCGGCCACACGCGTAAGAGCGCCCCTATTACTGTTTCAACGGCATTCGCTTAACCATCTTGCTGCTCATAGTCAAACAGGCACCTGACTTGGAAGCCCATTCAGACAAATTTGAGCCCTCAAGTATTTTCGGGCACAGCAATGTAACCCCACCCAAAGTAAAAAGTATGAATCCCTCGACTACTGGATAGTTTCTCTTTGTGACGACCTCACCCCACCCAGCATCAAAATCTTCGGCAGCGTAGGTTTCCGTTAGCATATAAGAAAACACCCTCTCATCTTTAATACCCGCCATAACTGCCGCCTGATCAACCGCCGTGGGCACCGCCGACGGAACAATAACAAGCGTAGCAATGATGAGAGCCACAACGCCGATTAACGCGTTGCGCACCCGCGTTAACGCCGCACCTTTCGATACGTAGTACGCAATGGCGGGAGTAAAACCGAAGACAGTCAACAATATTGAAATCCACACAACCTTGGTCATGCTACCCGCATTATAAAGCACCGAAGGCGAACTCATAACAGCCAGCATCGGAAAGGTGGCGGTTATGGCTGCAAACCACGTGCTCATCGCTAAACCCCACATGTGCTTTAGATAGGATAGCCGATGAACAGTCTTAGCGCCCCCATTTGAAATAGCGCCCACAAGCGATACATTGAATTTCGGCATTGAAAACAACACAATCATACCGACCACCACCCACACAGCGGAGTCAACAAACACGCCGACAACACTTGAATTATGGCTCTCCAGCGTCGAGTAGACGGTGGCAACAACACCAGCGAGCGTAGGGATAAGCAGGTAAATCGCCATTATAGGCTGAACGCTCGGCGTCTTTTTGAATAAATTGATAGCCAGAGCATAAGTCAGTGTAGTTAATAGCAGCAACACCAGATAAAAAAGCAGCAAAAGACTTGACACGATTATCCAAGGCCAGAGTTCCGAAGGCGCCTCCAACGCCTTACCTATGAGCTCAGGCGTTCCTATTGCATGCAAATAGGCGAAGATAACAAAAAAAGTTACGAGAGTACCCAAACCAGTCAATGTCACACTGGCTGAGACCAGCTTTACCAAAGCGCTCCAAATATTAAACCCATCAAGCTTCGCGGGAACTACATTCATTAGATCCGACATAGCTAAACGCACCTCCATCCAAATGGAATTACCGACAGACTCAAAACAATCAATACAACTTCATTCGTAAGCTAGTAGAACGCACCACAGACATAGCGATTCGGTGTCAATTGACTGAAAAGGAAGTCACGTCGAACACGTCACAACTATGCTGCCCCAGCTTAAAGCCCCGTGCATGAATCAGTCAGTGATCCTTGACGAATGCGCCTCAAGCATCCACTCCCTTCGCCGCAGCTGCAGTAACTCCTAAAGTAGGGTGATACCGAGATCCTGCTGCGAGATGCGATATTTTTTGAACAGATCTTCAAGTAGATCCAACGTAAGCGTACGGGCAAACCGTCTTGCACGACTAAGCCGGACGCCACCTGTGCGGCAGCAGATCGGCAATCTCACTGGCCCGTTGCGTCGGCAGGCGCGTCAGCACATCTTTGAGATAGGCATACGGGTCATGCCCGTTGTTGCGCGCCGACTGGATCAGACTCATGATTGCAGCGGCGCGTTTGCCACTGCGCAACGACCCGGCGAAGAGCCAGTTCTTGCGCCCCAGCGCCCACGGCCTTATTTGGTTCTCACACCAATTATTGTCAATGGGCACAGCCCCGTCATCGAGGTAGCGCGACAGCGCCGTCCAGCGTTTCAGGCTGTAATCCAGGGCTTTGCCGATGGCCGAACCGTTGTGCACGATATCGCGCTGGGCAATCATCCAGGCATGTAACGCATCCATCACCGGCACCGCTTTTTCCTGCCGTATTCGGCGACGTGAATCCGGCTCCAGGTATTTAATTTCACTTTCGATTTCGTACAGCGGCTGGATGTAACGCAAGGCTTGCTCAGCCAGCGTGCTCTTGTGGGTCGCATGCAGCTCGAAGAATTTGCGCCGTGCGTGGGCCATACAGCCGATCTCTGTCACGCCCAGTGCGAAGCTGGCCTTGTAGCCGCCAAAATCATCGCAGACCAGCTTGCCCTTCCAGTCTTGCAGGAAGTTGCGCGCATGCTCGCCGGCACGGCTGAGGCTGAAGTCATAAACCACTGCCGAAGTTTCGCAAAATGGGCTGGTGGCGTAAGCCCAGACGTAAGAGCGGTGGGTTTTCTTGGTGCCTGGCATAAGCATCTGCACTGGCGTTTCATCGACATGAACGACCTGCTGCTCAAGCACGACTTCGCGCAGCGCATCGACTAACGGCTGCAACTGCACACCGCAAGTACCGACCCACTGCGCAAGGGTTGAACGCGGGATCGCCAGGCCGGCGCGGCCAAACATGGCTTCCTGACGGTACAGCGGTAGGTGGTCGGCAAACTTGGCGATCATGACGTGGGCCAACAGGCCTGCGGTTGGAATGCCCTTGTCGATGACCTGAGCCGGCACCGGGGCCTGGATCAGCGTTTCGCAATCATCGCAGACCCATTTGCCACGGATATGGCGCTCGACGGTGAACACGCCGGGCGTATAGTCGAGTTTCTCGCTGACGTCTTCACCGATGCGCTTGACTGCACAGCCGCAGGCGCAGTCAGTGTTGTCCGGTTCGTGGTGGATCAGCGTGCGGGGAAACTCAGGCGGCAATGCACGGCGCTTGGGTTTCTGCTTTTCTTGGGGCAGTGCTTGTGTTGGCAGCAGTGACTCAAGTTCAGCTTCGATGGCGGCAATATCGGTATCGATCAGATCGTCGAGTAAACTGGCCTGTTCCGGGCTCATCTGCTCGCTGCGCTTGGTGAACTTGAAGCGCTTGAGCTGGGCGATCTCGTGGCTGAGTTTCTCGATCAGCGTTTTGTCGAAATGGATCTTCTTGTCCATGATCCGAACTGTCTTGCCCATCGTCTCGACCTGCTCATCGAGCGTCGAGACACGTTGCAGCAGCTGCGCAGCCAAGGCGCGCAGTTGTTCGGGATTGAGTTGGTCGAGGTCAGGAAGAGAAGTCATGGCGCTGATCTTGCCAGATCAGCTTAAACACGACGACAGGCTTATCGGACAATTGCGCTGATAGATAAGCACTGTTTGGGTCAAAGGATGGAAATGGCATTGCCGGGCCCGACTCTTTGCCAAGGCAAACCCAGTATCAAGGCGTGAAGCTGTTCAGCACTCAGCTCGATCTGCGCGCTATGCCGAGTGCCTGGCCAGGTGAACTTGCCTTGATGTAATCGGCGTGCTGCCAGCCAGATACCCAGTCCGTCATGTACTAGAATTTTCATGCGAGTAGCGCGGCGGTTGGCGAACAGATAAGCACAGTGCGGCTGCGCCGCACCGAATACCGAAATCACGCGGGCCATGGCGGTGTCGGTACCGGCTCGCATGTCCATAGGCTCTGTAGCGAGCCAGATGGTGTCGATGCGAATCACCGCAACAGCTCTCGAAGAAAGGCTGCGCAGGCGGCGGCACTGTCGACGGGCCAACTCATTTTGATGGGTGTGCGCGGGTGTTGGATTTCAAGGCAAATGTCGGTGGTTGGACCTTGTGATCCGGTCGGGAGCATCTGGGTATGCAGCGGGATGAACGCGGGCTGCAACGCGGTGGATTTCTGCGTGTGCAGGCGTATCCATTTATGCACGAGGTTGGCGTTGAGGCTGTGGCCCAAGGCGATGTTGGCGATGGAGGCGCCGGGCTCGGAGCACTCTTGAATGACCTGGGTTTTAAAGGATTTGCTGTAGGTACGGCGCTGAAGGTGCATGGAGAATCCGCCTGATGGGCCAGAAAGGGTGTCCACTTAAATTAGGTGGACACCATGGCCTTCGGCGGAGGCATCGGGAAGGTGTGTTCGCCGGCCACTTACGCCAGAAGCTACGCGTCAGCGGGCGAGAAGAGGCCAGGCGCATGGGATGGGTTCCACTGTGTTGTTTTGCACAGTTTCACGGTGCCTGGGGGCAGAGCCTATTGGCCGTAATTAGGAATCGCGAGGATCGGACTTATAAGATCGCACGAAATGGAAGGCAGCCTTTGCCGTCCTTGCCCAGCATATTAGAAAGCGTTTTCAGAGCACTGGCTCCGCAGCATTTGCCCGTCCCGCTCATCTCGGGCGAAGGAATAATGGCTCACACCAAGCAGGCCGCCCGCCTCTCTGTGCAGCGCAACGGCGGCCTCTCGGCTCAGGGGGGCGGTTAAGCGCAGCCATGAACAGCTCTTGATAGCGCCTACCCTACGCCTGCGGTCAAGGGCGGTTCTTCCAGAGATTTACGTAGCCCAGGAACTCTGATTGCGGCGTTCGAATCACTTTCCAGCTAGCTATTTCCCTGAGATTTTCCCGGCGACGTGTCGTCGTAACCACGAGCCTTCGCTCCGCGCGTGATACGCCCACGAAGAATGTGCAGCGGCTCTCATGAGCGTCACCGAAATAGGCCTGATTTTCGACACCAAGCAACACGACCGTGTCGAACTCCAACCCCTTGCTCTTGTGCACAGTCAGGATCCTGATCGACTGGTCATTGGAAAGCTGCCCCAAAGCCACCAGAAGGTCTGGCTCCTTGACCATTGCTTCGTCAATGTACGTTTTCACGCTTTCGATGAGTTCACGCAGATGCTCTCGGGATTCATAGTCGTGAGACAACCCGGCCAGCAGCGTGGGCCCAACCATCGCGAAGAATTCTTCCAGGAGCTCCCACCGCTGAGCGAACGTTTTCGTTAGCAGGTCACCGGCGCCAGCCTTACGTGCCTCCTTGATATAGCGGTTCCAGTTAGCTTTCAGTTTGCCTTCGGCATCGTCTTCTGCCGGAATAATCCGGCGAGTAAGGCGTGTCCAGGCTTTGGGCTCCCTAAGGCCATAGATGCACAGCAGGTAATCCACGATGACTTGGGCAATGGGCTCCGTGGAGATGTCTTGGGCCTTGTTTTCGTTCCTGTAGCTGATACCGAATTTGTCCAACTCCATGCCCAATCGTTCGCAATAGGCCTCAGGCTGAGCACGGGTCAGGATGGCAATCTTCGCGGGAGCGATGCCTTCAACATTGATCCAACTGTTGATGCGTTCGGCCAGGTCTTTCGCCTCCTCCTCACAATCGTCATAGCCTAAGACATGAACCTCTCCACCATCCCCTTCTAGCAAATGCGCAGGCATTTCCGAGTCCGGATCAAGTACCTTGATGATTTCGTTCTGGAGCTTGAGCAGGTGCGGCTCTGACCGAAAATTGTGATAGATGTTGAGGTGCAGGGCTTCGAAATCCTCGACGAATCGGGCAAAGACCCCATCAAGGGCACCGGCCCATCCCATGATCTTCTGCTTCACATCCCCCACCGCAGTCACGCGACGGCCTGATCCTCGGAACAATGTCGCTACCAGTTCATACTGATCACCCGTGCAATCCTGAAACTCGTCCAAGAAGACATCACTGTACGTCTGGCGAATCGCATTCACTGCCGGCGGATAGGCATTCAGGATCTTGATGGCTAGCGGAATAAGCTCCTTGAACTCCGTCTGCGCAGGATGGGCTTTACCCTTGTTGACGACCTTGAAACCAGCGTTCAAAGCATCAGCATCGGTCAGCACAGGTCGGAAGCGGTCGACGATTCTCTTCGCCAACCCATGGAAGGTGTAGCTGTCGAAGCGAACAGAATAGGCTGCACCACACCGGCGTCGAACGCGTTCTTTCAGGTTATTGCTGGCGTCGACTTTAAAAGCAATTGCCAAGATGCGTTTGGGGTAACGACATACGCCAGTGGTCAACAGGAAGTCGGCCCTCTGAGCGAGTAACTCTGATTTCCCTGAACCTGGGCCTGCAGTCAAGGCCACACAGCGCACTTGCTCCTTTGCCGCAAACGCCGCATTGGGCTCAAGCACGATTCCGTCAGATGGCTTCCATACGTCGACCTTGATCATTCGTGGAGCTCCTTGGCCAGCTTCATTACGTGCTTTACCAGGCTCTTGAGCGAAGGGGGCATCGCTTCTCTCAGATCATCATCAGAAAGCTTTGAAAGGGCTTCAATGTGCGCTTTGGGTTTGCTGCCGACCTTGAACAAGCGGTGGTAGGCAGAGAAATATCTGCGTTCATCCACGCTGTATTGCGTCTCATCGAAGAAGTTGTCGCCCAGCACGGATCTCAGTTGGCCAACCTTCGGCGTGACTAGATGCTTTGCCTCAATGCCGAACGCATCCGGGAAAGCGGTGAGCATGGAAAAATCGAGATCCATTGGGTTGGAGAAAAACACGCCGTATGCCTCCAGTTCAGCTATGTACGACCTGTATTTCCGGCTTTTCTCAATTTTCAAGATCTTGAAGACTGGGCTGTTCCAGGGAGGAATCGTGTTCAACTTATCTGCGGCAACGTACGTTTGCTCTGGTCGATGCGTGTTGAGCTGGGTGGCCACATAGTGAATCCGGCCCCAGCCACCCCCATTCCGCGCTACGTCAAGATCCAGTAGCGTCACATACGGAATTTTCAGTCCGCTCAGGAGGCGCCAGAAATGATTCACATGACGACCACCCAGAGGTGCAATGCAAACAGCCGCCTCATCGACCATGAGCCCTTCGGCGGCAAGCAATCGAGGGAGAACAATTTCTTCGCTATCACCCTCCCCTAGAACCACGAGCCTGGAGAAGTAAATCTCAGGAAAGGCTTGCACAGCCTCCCTTACAAATTTGTAGGCCTCACCTTTTTTGTTCGGCGGCATCGTGATTTGGGTCACGACCGTGCACCGCGAGTCGTCAAGCCGCAGGTACCGAATCTGCTCAGGCTCAACACGCCGCAGCATCGAAGGCGCATGCGTAGCTATCATCGCCTGGGCGTCTGAGTTTTCCTCATCAAGTACCAACGCCTTCAGCGACGACACAATCCGCCCCAAGTAATGGGGCGATAGGCTGTTCTCGGGCTCTTCCAGTGCTATGAGTGTGAAAACAGCAGGCTTGAGCTTGTCTAGATCGAAGGAGTCATCATCCCCCTTTAGCACCGCCCTACCGATTGCCTGCGAGGTAAGCACCAAGGTCAAATAAAGCATCGACTTCTGCCCATCGCTTAAGCGCGAGAAGTCGACCTGCTGCTCACCGTGCCCTGGGGTAAACGACACCGAGAGGTGCCTCAGCAAAGCCTCGATCTCGTGCGTTACAAATGTCAGGCTCGGGTCTTTGAAAAATTTGCCTCTGTGCAGTTTTCCCCACGCATTCGCAATGCCGTCACCCAGGTTGATGATTGACTGGTTCGTGTTGAGGCTTTCGGTAATATCAGCGGAGAGCTGGCTGATTTTTTCGCGTTGCTCCGCCCAGTTCACCGCCCGAAGAAGTCTACCTAGGAGTGCATTTGTCCCATAGGTGATGTGCTCAGCCGGATCACGACGTGCAGGCAGGTAGTGGACTTGGATCTGGTTACGCTCATCGCGCGGTACGGGTGACATCGCTAATGGCTTGTCATCCTCATCCACCTCTGAGACGTAGCGCAGGGTCTGTTCGATCTCACTGTCCATTCCCAGCGATGCATCGAGGCGGTACCGAACACGTGGCACACCATTGATATTGTCCAGCCGCATGTGCCCGAAGTTACATGGAATCGTGGGGTGTTCCTTGGTCTCGTCGGCGATTTCAGGGAAGTAGAAATCTGCCTCGATCCACAGCGTGCGCTCCTCAGGTTGCTCTTCCTCATCATGTGCAACGAAGAAGTCGGACTTGCGCAGCCGTCTCTGGTTGGGATCGATAGAAAAAAGCCGGCAGAGCGCCTGCAGGGTGGCAGTTTTCCCAGATCCGTTTGGCCCGATCAGGAAGCTCAGATTTTGAAAGTCGATAGTCACCGGCACAGCGCCGAACGACTGGAAACCACACACCCGCATCTGCTTGAGTATCAACGCTTGAGTCCCTTCTGGCTAAGCAAGACCGGCGGCCCAGGCATTCAGGCACGCTCCGTTAATGAGTGACGCTGCAGCGGGCCAATCCTAGCCCAAACTCGTGATCAACGTATTGACGGAGGCCCCCTCCAGGTCTTCGTTTTGCTAAACCCTGTTTAACTGCAAAACAGAGTCGTTGCGACGCTCAACCACTCTCGCCAGGACTGACTGAGTCATCGCCTTCACGAGCCATCGTGTTCATTTTTCCTGAAAATCCTAACGGCTACCTGCCTTGACGCAGACTCGCTACCAAGCCATCGAGCGTGGCCGGCTGCTCAAGCATTTCCTTTTCAGTCGGCAACAAGTCCCTGGGCAGTTCCTGAAGGAATTTGATGATCGGCCATACTTCAAAATCGTGAAAGGGATTCAGTCCTATGGCGTTCCCCAAGGTTTCATCCACTACAGAGTCGTCTTTCGCAATGCGCACAAACGCTTCCCATGCCCGCTTCATGTCCCAATCCGAAACGAAGAGCAGCAGCGACGTAAATGCCAGCATGAAACGGCCACCTTTGGGGGTATGCACCCAGCTGTGCGATTTCACATGTGTGGAGATAGGTAAATAGCTCGTCCCGATGAAACGCGCGAGCTGCAGGGTTTTGCGAAATTCTGTTTGCAGGATTGAGGGGTCAAACACCGACTGCGCTTGAGACTGCTCAACTGATTTCGTAATCCGTTCAACGTCTTGGAACACGTGGATTCGATTCTCAAAGAGAAGGTCGAGCAACGCTCGGTGCTGATTGGTCAAAATCACGCGAGCAGCATGCTTGGCATCGAAAACTGGAAGAGCCATGAGCTCGGGTGTGAAATCCAGCGCCTCATCCACCCCATCGTGAATCCACAGCCGCTGCCTCTGAAGGACGGCAATCCACTTGACGATCCGTGGGTCAAGGCTGACGACAAACTGCGACCCGACCTTCTTGTGAAAGAACCACTCCCGCATCGCGCGGATGTCTCTTTGATGAAAAGTGCCTAGGCTGATGCCCTTGCAAACAAGGACGCGCACCGCCTTGGAAAGGCCATCTTTCGGATTGGAGAACTGCACCAGGTTTTCGGGCACATGGCCTGCCGGCACGTTGCCGGAGAAATCACAGAACGGATGATGGCCAGGATTACCACCGCCTGTGGTAAAGCGGAAGAACGCTTGTCGCTTGTTCTTCGCTCCAGCTGTAGTGCCCCTCACCACTTCAGCGCCTTGACAGAAGCACGAGGGACAGGAGATGTCCTGAGCGATCGCAAGCTTCCATGCATCAGGAATGGCAACGTTTGACGGAAGCTGGGGATGCTGCGACTGATGGGCCAGGTGTGTCAGGAGTTGATCGACGTCCAGCTCCATCTCACGCGAAGCAGAGTATGCGGTCAACGGCATAGGGGGTTCCTTTAAGAAGCAGTACCCACTCGTTTCTAAAGAAGAATCTCCTCGGACTCAAGCCTTTTGGCGCACGTCAGCGGGATGATCTGACGTACGCCCTCAATGCCTGAGCTGACTACTTCACCAGGGCCAGCGGCGAGGTGGGAACCTTCAACATGAACCGTTCCCTGACTAACTCATCGGACAGCCCCGAAGCCTTCAGAATCTTCCGCCAACTGACGTGATCGAGAAGATCCACAGCCCGCTGGACAAGGGTTGGGGTCTCCTGCTCAAGAAGCTCGTCCAGCTCTTCCCGTTTCGTGAAACCGTTGCGGCTCAGGTAGGTGAAGCCCGAGCGAGCCTGATCCTGCGTGATCAGATTCAGCGTCTGAGCGCGATAGATGATGGCCTTGAAACTAACCTTCCAACGAAGCTTCAGCTCGCCCAATGCTGTCCAGTTCAGGTATTGCCCACGCATCGTAGGAAATTCACCACCAAAGCTCGCCCTGGGCATCAATAGCGCACTGGCAAACTGGTTAGCCTGTGCCTCAGTTGTCCTACAGCCCGTCTCGATCCCCTGATGCATGACCAGGTGGCCAAGCTCATGGGCAATATCGAACCGGTGCCGGCAAGGATTGACCTTGGCCGTGTTGCGAACGATCAAAGGACGCTTGTTGAATAATGAAAATGCATCGATACGGTCATCCGCATCCGCCAGGTTTACCACCAGCACACCGGCCTTCTCAGCCAGACGGGTGACATTGGCAATGGGGCCGATGCCGATCGACAGATCCCTCCGAAAGCCCTCCGCCGCCTTTTCGATTACATCGTCACTGACAAGCGGGACTTCAAAGGGATCGAACCCCACCGGAGGGAAATCCACCTCGTGTTCCAACTCGTTGACGAGCAACTCAAAAAGCTCGACCTGAGACGCGATGCTCTTCTTGATAGTCTGGGTCGACGATCGCAGGCTACGGAAATGACATTGTTCAAGTTCCACCGAGCCACGACGCGGGCTCGACAAGAACTCTTCCGTCACTCCTAAGGCCCTGGTGAGCAATTGAATCTGCGACGGGTTTGGCACCGCATTGATTTCGAGCTTGTGCGCGTACTGCCGACTTACGCCCAGCAAATCGCCCAGCTCTGCAAGCGACAAGCCGGCTGCACACCGAGCCAACCTCAGCTTGTCAGGTGAAAATTCAGCCCCAAAAGCGAGCTGTTGTGTTCTGTCATCCATCTACGGGTTCATCATTGTCTGTGGCATTGCTATCAACATCTTTACGCTTACGCTGCACTTCAGCTTCCGGTACGTCCACAGCATCATGCTGCACAGTCGCTCTCACGGAAAGCAGAGACCGCTCCTCGTGCTTCCACAAGCAAATCACGTTGAGGTTGGCATCGAAGCCTACGATCGCAACCTCGACCTTGGGAAACTCCAGATCATTGTTGCTGGAAACATAGACTCGCCAGGTGCAGATCTCAGGCGACCTCTCAAACAGTGAAAGCTGATGCTGCTCCAGCGGATTCGGCTTGATGCGGTAAGCCTTCTTCATTTCATTCGGGTTATCGGTCACGATCTGCAGCAGCACATTGTTAATGGCCACCGTAAAATCCAGGGTGGCGTTGCGCAGCTGCAGCCAAGGCATCGACTTATCAGCCGCCAACAGCTTGCACAGCCCTTGCTGTCGACCAAACAGCAGGGTGCCGCGCGTGTAGTTAGTGTCGTATGCGCTACTGGAGTCCTCCAACGCGCTATAGGCTACGTCAGCGACCTCCTGGCAGAACCGATCCACATACTCAGGCAGCAGCCTAGGCTCGAAATGACTGGGATGTTGTGTCACATGCATCAGGCTGCCTCTCCAAAAGTCTGCAAATATTAAAAAGTGTCAACCCGAATTCTATGCAGATTTGCGGATATGTCAACCAAACAGGTGCGCGTACATTCTGGGCACGCTACAGCTGCACGGAGCCGTCGCTCCCGGGCAAGGATCGGTACCATTGCGCATAAGGCGTGTTCTTTACCAACTGCCGGTTGTAATCAGGACTGCCGTCGATCCACCACACCGGGCCCCGTTCACCCAATGCCACCTTGGCAGCATCAACCCGTGCTCTTGCCTTTTTGAGCCGCAAGGCTTCCTGCCCTACCTTGGCCTGTCTCACCTCGCGCCGGGCGCTCATCAGCTCCGAAACCAGGCGCTGCCTGACATCCGGGTCGAGCCCAGGATTGCTGCAGCGCCACAGTCGGCCCTTAACCACGAAGTAGCGACCATCGGGTGTGTGGGGGTACATGTCCGTTTCCACCATTCTGATCCGCCGGGGCTTTGAGCCGTAGGTTGCTCGGACTTGCACAGAGTTCATTTGGTGCGCAGAATCCCGGCAAATCTCCTCGGACTCAAACAGACCGTGTCGCTCTCTGGCATTTTCAGCTCCCGCTACCAGCGTCGGCAATTCCTCGGCGCGAGCTTCCTCGCAATCGGGATTTCTTGCGCCATCATCATGCTGATCGCGTACTTCAAACATGATCAGCCGATGTGGGAAGTCGTCAACAATTTCTTCATCTCGATTGTGGCCAGCGGCGCGTTTGCGATCATCTCGACGCTCTGCCTCTCCTACTTCACTGATCCCAGGGTAGCTAGGTTGGAAACGCTGATCCTGCCGCAGGATGTCACCGAGAACCTGCATCGTCTGGCCAGTGGCGCGCACGACTACCGGATCTATGTCCGCACAGGCCGTCAATTTCGCGCGAAGGCATTACCTACCCTGATCAACCATGCCCGCGAAAGCCGCCAGCCGATCCGCCTAGAGGTCGTTCTGTTGGATTTCAGGAATATTGAGGTGTGCCAGCGATACGCCGAGTTTCGCAAGTCGGGATCATTTGATGGCAAAGTCTGGAGCAGGAAATACGTTGAGCAGGAAATTCTCGCAACTATCGCTACCCTCGCCCAGGCCGTGAATCTCAACCGGCCATTCATAGAGCTGGATTTGCGCTTGAGTTCCCGCCTATCCGTGTTCCGCATCGAAGGCAATGCCCAAGAGCTGATGGTTACGCGCGAAGATCCCAAAGATTACGCCTACTGCTACCACCATAAGCATCGCGATTTTTCAGGGCTGCTGACCGAGTTCAACTGGGTTAAAAACGAGGCAGAGCAGATCCAAGTCCCTGCAACAGCTGATGCTGATCCTTCGGCGATCTTGACGGCAATGTTCGGTGATCAGGTGTCACCCGAACTCCGAGCGGAGGCCGTAAAAACTATGAAGTCCCCTGCACCGTATGCCCGCTGATCTTTCAGAGCTGCTCTGCCGTGAACGTTTCACCTCATGCGATCGCGGCGAACTGCTCCGGGCACTCAAGCAGTGGATTGCAGCCTGCAACCCGACCTGCCTGATGCACCCACATGGCTTTTATGTGCTGCTGTTGAAGCGGGAAAATGGTGAGGAATGGCGGCTGCATTTGTGGCCGAGCGATCGAGGTGAAGGTTATGGCATGCCTGCCCGAGTGCATACCCACGACAAGCATGTCGACAGCCGCATCCTGATTGGCACGCTGTCCAACCTGCAATACACCGTGAACGAAGTCGAAAGCTGCGGCGCGCCGCTGTACGAAGCGCATTACCAAGGTGACAGGTATCAGCAACACACCAGGAACGTGCTGCGCAAGACGGATGCCCGGGTCGACCTGAGACTTGAGGAGCGATCATTGATGCTGGCCGGCGACAGCTACCGGATCGAGCGCCATACGTATCATGAAGCAGTGCCTTCCCCAGGGCTCACCACTTGCACCTTGGTCTGCATGCACTCCCCCGCGCCTGGTTCGATCAAGGTAGTGGGTTTGGATGGATATCCGGACGAGTTGAGCTTTGAGCGCAGTGAACATCAGGGGCATGTGTTCTTGCGTTACTTGTAAATCCATAGCCACAACTTTAACTTTTGATGGCCGAGAGGATTTTCGAGAGCAGTCTCTCCAAAAATGCTCCCGGCGGCCATCAATGCACGTGGAACTGCTGCCGCTCAACGAACTCTCTGACGGAGCCAATAAGCCGCTTTGCCTTCTCATGCTCCATGTGAGCATTCTGGAATGCCGCGACCATCACACTAGCTGCAAGAGTAGGCTGTGCATTATCAACGTTGAAAATGGTTTCCGGCTGGCCGTGATCTGCCTTATTTTGCCATTTTAAAGAGAGCCTATGATCAGTAAGCTTAAGCCAATAATCCTGCAGATGCCCCACCGACCCTTTCAATGCGATATCTGAGGAGGGATCCACATCAAATTTCCAGTCGACCACATCGGCATCCCATCCCTTGACACAGATGACAGCACGCTCTTTACCATCAGTATTCTTGACTTCTTCTTTCTTGGAAGAAAAAATCCCCAGAATACATTCATACGCGACCTTGAACGGATTGCGTGGGCTTGCGGCGTAGCTAAGAGGAGTCGGCTTATAAGACTCCATCGCTTGATTCAGCACCTCTAGAATCGTCTTCATTTCAGCCAAGCGAACTGCACTTATGCGGTGAGCCTCATCCAGAATTATCATAGCTTCATCTGCTACTTGATCCACGGTAGGAGGTCGATAGCCCATGAAATCGGAGTAAAGGTCTGAAAGCTCTTCATCATGGCTTTTGGAAAAGTTCCCCCCCCTTCGAGGAGTGGACACCCCAAGCGCTAGCCTTTGTAACTGAGGCAGCATTTTCGAGAAAGCCTCGATGGCCAGTTGATGCTGAAAATCCCCTACCCTATGGGCACAATTTGCAGAGTGACGGGTCGCGCTCACAAAATTGACGATGTCAGAACCAGCTACCTGCTGGCTACCTTGGGTAACATTCGATACGACTTGCATATCCAAAGATTTTTGCTGCGCCTTTAGGCATAGCTCAGCAATCGCACGCGTTATATTCTCACGCCGTGCATAATTAAGTCGTATTGCATCGATCATTGTGGCTCGCAACTCATCTTCAAGGCTCGAATTGGAGGCTTGAACAACAAGCGCATTGACCTTACCAGCAGACACCTCTACAGGAAGAATGCTACTTGCGACAGGCTGAACAAGCTTTACTTTTCGCTCTGCGCTCTCAACTGATGAAGCCTCAAACTTCTCCAAAGGGATCAACTCAAGCGCTCCTGGACTATAAACCCAGTCGTAGTTTTCCTCTGCCTTTGGCCATTGTTTCATCATGAGCCGATAAAGCTTTCTACCAACTTTCCCGAGTGGATTGCTCTGCAAAGCCTCTAATTCGGCTCTTACCTTATCCGCTTCCAAGGCAGTCTCGGAGGCAGGCCGAGACTCATTCGACTCACGCCCTAAACCCATCGCCTCTCGGAACACTCGCGAAAGGTTGTCATCTGAAAATGGATTCATCATATACCTCCTCAAGCATGGCCGACTGACGAAAGGTGACTTGTACGTGAAGCTCGATAGACATCCATGGCCTTGCAGAATTCCTTTGACTTATCTGGCATAAGCTTAAAGTAGCCACCATGCGACCAGAGCCTTCCCGGCGAGATCGCCGGATGATCATCTGGAAGCGGGGCCAAACCGATCCGCAGGTAAAACTTCTTGAGGCGCTCGCCTCCCTCTGCATCGGCACGCAATACGAGAGTTGCCTCTTGGTTAACCTCAATACCAGCTTGAACCGTATAATCGACCAGCGCATGGGCGATGAGACTAATTTTACTTAAACCTAGTGCACGAGAATAAAACTCACGCGGAGCGTCGGACAGGTACCACGTGTAGGCTCGCTCTTTGGTAAGCTCTTGGATTTTGCACTTAAAATCCGGAACAAGGGTGAGCATGCCTATAGGTATATATCGCCCGTTTTTCACTACGACCATGCAAACAGCCTTGGACTCGCCTTTCTTGTGGTAACTCTTACGCCACTTGCTATAGACAAGATGAAGATAGTAAATAAATCTCCAAGACCACTTAATATCCGCCCGACTGCGAACGCCCACAGTCAGGCTGGCCGCACGGGGCGCAATCACCTCCGAGCCTGAAGACGCTGGAGCCTGAACTAAACCGGAGCCAACGGCACACTCCAGCTGATTCAGCATGCCCGCGTTGACTACCGTTTCGATCTGCTCGACGGCATCCTGCACCACCTTTGCTACTGCTTTCTCTGAAGCACACTGCTCGTTCACATCTGCGACCACCGCCAATTTTGGCGTTGGTTTACGTTGGGTGGATGCTTGCTCGGAAATGACGGGAGACGTAGTGGATCGAGAATAATGCTCATTGATCACAGGCTGTACTTTTTCCATCCACGTGTTGATAAGCTCCGGCGTCATATCTACAAAATGAACACCCAATAGGAACTTCTCCCCTTTCGCGTTTTCCGCTGGAAGATGTGCAACGTGATCGGCTTGACGCATTGAAGAATCGTTCCTGATCCAAATCCCTAGTAACGCTCAGTACTCATTCTGAGCGGCCCTCACACCTATGACGCAATGCGGGACTGACATGCTCTCCAGAATATCATTATGCCACCACCACTCATAGCCGCATGCAGCCTTGAGCCCTTAGTTTTCACCTTAGTGTGCGACTTTTCATGATCTCCAGTGCGCTCCATGCGTCTTCGTAGCCCGAGGAGTGTAAGACTTTTCGCTTTCCCAGGCTGTGGGAGTGTAGGAGTTTTTGCTCTGGCAGGTAAGGAAAGTGTGCGAGTTTTCACGATTGCGCCATCTGAGCGCGCCTTTTCGAGATCGCACGCTAGGTCGGCGGAGATAATGAGTATTCGACTGGATGTGCGTATATGTGGAATGGGGTGCTTTGGCGTGGCTTGCTATTGAGTTGCTCGCTTTGGGAGGCTGGGTTTTGAGAGGCCTACCCTGGAGGAACCGTTAGCGATACAGATCAAGATGAGCATGCGCCGACAACGCCACCGAGGGTGTCAGCACATGAAATGACCTGGGAGCAGTTACTGGGCTGGAAGCGCAGCAGCCTCAGACACTGAAGGCGCTTGGGGCTGGCCGTTGACGCGTGAGGCGATTGTCTTTAGCGCACTGTCCTTCGCCTCACCCCAAATCGAGGGATCAGAGAAGGCCCACACAAAAACCGCCACAAAAACTGCCGTCCAGAAGTTCCCGATGATGCCAGCGGAGCCCGAGGCATGCCACTTCCAAAGCCTTTTGAACATGCCGCTCTTGGGAAGCGAGTCCAAGGTCAGGTTATTGATCTGGTCGGCCAAGCGGGACTGAACCCCCTTCAGCTTCTCATCTGCCGTAGCGTGGAGGAATAGGGTAGCAAGGCCGTCGGCCTCGGCACGGTACTTCTTGATCTCGTGCTGCTGGCTCTTGATTCGTGTGAATGCACTGATATCCATGCCACCTTTCACAGCTTCCCGCTTCTCTGTCTTGTAGATCGAGTAGGCGATCATGCCAACAAAGTCTTTCTTGTTTCTAACCAGCTTCTCATGCATCTGGTTGTACTTTTCACTCATCCTTGAAGACCTTGTTCTCATTCTCTCGATTGTACTTGTCGCGCGCTTCGATCATGAAATCGTTGATCTTTTTGGAGGAAAGCTTGCCGACAATTGCCTTGGCCATGTCGCTGGGAATGTAGCCCGACATGACCTTGTCGTTGATTCTTTCCGCAAGCGACTTGTGGCGAAGCCCTAAGGTTTTGAGAATCGTGTCGATAGTCATGTGTGCGTACCTCCAGTCCGTTGTCCTACCAATCATAGCTGCCGCGTATCCATTGAGAGCTGAAGTTGAGCGGTAGGTGTCCTCACCCGCCGCACCGTGCACCTTCCTACAGGCGCACGAAGTCCATCTAAATCTTACAATGAATACTGGCATATTGCCATACCCCTACTGGGGAAAAACCCTAACTCCCTGTTACGGCTACCTTTTTCGACTGCCGGATGCGCGGAAGGTTCACCAGGATCCGGTACTGGCCATGTGCCTCTCCAGGCTGAGCTCCCGGTATTAGCGCCTGCTTAGGGTGACCAGCGGTGCATGCATTTGTAATGCTAAAGCCTCGTATTGAGTGACCTTGTCGAGTAATGGCGAACGGCCATCCTCCGGTTTAAAATCGCATTTCCGACAGAGGCTGTCATGCTGTCATGCGGGCTTGCCCGGGAGCGTACTGGTGCTATGGGGAGACCGCTGACGGCTGGGATGATGTGACAACCTCTGCGTAGATGAACCCTTCAGTGGTGGTGATTGGGACGCTGAACGGACTGCAGTAAACATCGTGCTTGGGAATATTCATCTCCGCACTGTAGGACAAGCCCAGATCCTGGATAACCTTCTTCCTCTCCAACTCGGGAATTTCTCTGCACTTATCCGCGATAATATTGGTTATATTAAAAACAAACTTGTACATATCAAAACCTAACTCGTAGTTTGTACCATCCAGATTCAGGCTGGGCTTCTCGCAATAAAACAGAAGATCCCTCATCAATGTAGTAGTATAATCAAACACTTCAGTTACAGCGGCCATCTCGCCTGATACAAATTTAATTTTGTACTGGTAACTTTTGCTCTTTGGATCAGGGACGTTTTTATCCACAAAAGACTTAACGCTCTTCGCAAACACTTCGAGCGGTATCAAAATATGTTGACTATGGCTAACCAATACATTTTCTTGAACCTTGACGTGCAGCCGGATCTCATCGACATCGCCAACGTGGTGAAAATAGTTTCTGATGATTCTGAGGAGCTTGAATTCAGGGATAGTCTTGATATTGCAGTCAAACAACTCATGCAGTTTATCCGCTGCTGAATGGAGGTTATTGAGATAAGTAAATAGCGTATTTATGTCGCGCTCTTCGGAATATCGGACATCCAGCAATTCGCGTTGACTGTGAAAATACCGGTCGATGAAGGTGTGCTTTTCCATAGGCTTTCCCTGCTTTTCCTGGTGTTTCTTTTTCATTCAAGGGTGAGTTTTCAGCGGTGCGTGCGTATTCATGCACCCAATCTTGAGCATCATCAAGTGTGAGATAGGCCATCCACTTGGCCGCCTCAACCGAGGATTGCCAGCGCGGGAAAGGCGGGCTGTATACATCCGCATGCTTGACGACCACTACCCAGCGTGCACGAGATTTCGGCATCAACGTCAATCTGAAGTCATCCACCCGTGCGGTGTATGAACCGTCAGCGAGCGTCGACTAGGCGGTGTCACTGTACGTGCGCAGCAGGCGGCGCTGGAAGTACACCATCTACCTCACCAAGGCGAGAAGCTCACCGGATGGCCTCACCCCCTCATCCAGGACGCGATGAATACCCCTCAGGATCGTCCTGAGCTTTCGGTAGTCCCCAGGGCGCTTATTCGATCCATCAGAGCAGCCGGTGTCCAACCAAGCTCGTTCAAGCTGCTGGGAAGCTGCTCCATTGGATGAACTGTTTGAGTGCGGTTTTGGTGTTCTGTTTGGCCGTGTGGGGGTGCGGGTGGGGTATCGATTTCCCAGGCTTGATTGGCGGTCATCTCGCTTACCCGCTGCGTGACGGTCAGGGCGACAAGATGTCGCCTGCTTGAGAGGTTCGCGGCGTGTTTTTGGAGGGTATTATGGGATGGCGTTCTCGGGTGCGAAACTTTTTTTGAGGCCGGGAGATGAGGCGGCTTGGTGATGGGGATTCGCATCGGCTGGCCATCGTCGGAGGGTTTTGTGGCGTTTTGTGAAGGCGCTCGGGAAGGGTCTGATTAGGAAAACGTAAACCCACAGAAGGCCCGTATTTACTGGGCTTAGGCGAATTCGCGGTATTTGAGGATGAGCTGCAGAGAAGGGTTTTGAGGGTGAAACGGGCTTTTAGGGTTTACGTTTGCCCTCCAAGCGCTTTTTTTTCGCTAGGGGGTTTACTTTTTTGATTTGTCTGGTGTTAAACTAGAGACACGAAACAAGACACTTCTTACCAGACCCCTTTATTTATATGGGTTCTAGGCAGCAAGAACAGTTTTGACAGGTTGGTGGGGTGAGCGTTTTCTACGTTTACCTTTACCACCAACCGAAACTAAGGCATCGGTGAAACGGTCGCACAATACCACCGCGCCACGGGCCAAAGCGGGGCGAATGACCTCGGACAAATGCTGGGCGCGGGCGGCGAACATCAATAGCAGCTCCGTATCGGCAGCCATGCGCTCATCGCTTGGGGCGAGGAGCAACTCGCGGATCTGCTCAGCCAAAGGCGTACCACCCGGCTCACGGGTCAGGACCAGATCCAGACCCTGCTCACGCAGGCGCTGCGCCAAGTATTCGCGATTGGTGCTCTTGCCCGCGCCTTCGGGGCCTTCCAGGGTAATAAACAAGCCGCTCACGGGCAGTCCTTAATTCGGTTGATCAGGCGCCGGCGCTTCGGCCGGGGCGGATTCAATGGCAGGGGTCTGGCTTTGCGGCGCAGGCTCGGTGGCGGGCTGCTCGCTGCTCTCGGACGGTGCCACGCTGTTGTCGGCCGGCGGCTGGTCGGGCGCTGACTGCTCCGGCGCACCCGCTGGCGCCTGCGGTGCAGGGCTCGAACGGTAGTCGGTACGGCGCTTGAGCTGGTACTCGCGCACCGCCGAATTATGATCGTCGAGGTCGTCGGAGAACACATGACTGCCATCGCCGCGGGCAACGAAGTACAGGCTGGTGCCGTTGGCTGGATTAAGCGCGGCATGGATCGCCTCGCGCCCGACCATGGCGATCGGCGTCGGCGGCAGACCACTGATGGTGTAGGTGTTATACGGCGTCGGCTCACGCAAGTCAGCCCGGGTGATGCGGCCGTTGTAGCGCTCACCCATGCCATAGATCACGGTGGGGTCGGTCTGCAGCATCATGCCCAGGCGCAAGCGGCGCACGAACACCCCGGCGATCTGCCCGCGCTCCTGCGGTATGCCGGTCTCTTTCTCGACCAGCGAGGCCATGATCAACGCCTGGTAAGGGTCGCGGTAGGGCAAGTCGGTGACCCGCTGGGCCCATTCCTTGGCCAGCACTTCTTCCAGGCGCATGTAGGCCTGCTGGAGCAACTCGACATCGCTCATGCCGCGCACGAAACGGTAGGTGTCTGGGAAGAAGCGGCCCTCAGGGAACACGCCGGTATGACCGAGCTTGTCCATCACCTCGCTGTCTGACAAACCATCAATGGTCTGTTTGATCTTTTCATGCCTGGCGACGGCTGCACGCACCTGGCGGAAATTCCAGCCCTCGACCAGGGTGATGGTGTACTGCACCACATCGCCACGGCGCCAGGCATCGAACAGCTGCTCCACGGTCATGCCGGGCGTCAGGCGATATTCACCGGTATGCAACGGTGTACCAGCCATATTGAAGCGCCAGTAAAGGCGCAGCCAGAAGGCGTCGTCGAGCAGCCCCTCCTTCTCCATGCGATAGAACATGCGATTGGGATTGGTGCCGTTGGGCACATCGAGCATGCGTTCTTGCTCGACGTGCAGTGGCTGCTCCAGGACCGAATGGACCTTCCAGGCCGACCAGCCCAATGCCAGACCAGCAATGATCAGGCCCATTTCCAGCAGCAGCAGGAATTTGCGTCTCACGAATCAGGTATCCAGTAACGTACGGGCAACGGCCTGCAGTTTACGGGTGAGCGGCCCCAACGGCCAGTTCAGCGTGTGCGCAGGGCACTCGCGCACGGGCCAAATTCCATACACGCTGTTGCAAAGGAAGACTTCGTCGGCCTGCTCCAGGTCGATCAGCGCCAGGTCCCTGACCTGCACCGCAATACCCAGCGCGGGCGCCTGCTCGAGCAATGCAGCACGCATGACCCCGGCGACCCCGCAACGGCTGAGATCGGCTGTCAGCAACTGGCCATCGCGCAGCAGAAACAGATTGCTGTAGACGCCTTCGATCAGTCGCCCTTGGCTATCGCGCATCAGCCCCTCGGCATGCTCGGCGTCCTGCCATTCGGCACGCGCCAACACCTGCTCGAGGCGATTGAGATGTTTGAGGCCAGCCAACAGCGGTTGTTCCGCCAGACGGGTCTGGCAGGCAAACACGCGTACGCCGTGTTCGCTGTGAGCGGCAGGATAGGCAGGCAGCGGGCCGCCCTGCAGAATGCGCCGCGGCGCCGCGCCCGGAGCCGGCGCATAACCGCGCTGGCTGTCGCCGCGCGTCAGGATCAGCTTGGCCACACCCTGCCCTAACTGGCTGGCGTAGCGCGTCAGCTCATCACGGACCAGCGCCAGATCGACGTCGATCGCCAGGCGCTGGCAACCCGACCCCAGGCGTTGCAGATGCTGCTCGAGCAAGCTGGGCTTGCCGTCGCGCACGGCGATGGTCTCGAACAGACCATCACCGTAGGCCAGCCCGCGGTTGTGCAGGTTGACTGCAGTCGCGGGCTGGCCATCGATCCAGCTGTGCATCAGTCGGCGAACCGGCGGAACACCAGCGAACCGTTGGTACCGCCAAAGCCGAACGAGTTGGACAGCACCACATCGATCGGCATGCTGCGGGCGTGGTGCGGCACGAAGTCCAGGTCGCAGCCTTCGTCGGGCTCGTCGAGGTTGATGGTCGGCGGCGCCATCTGGCTGTTGATCGCCAGGACGCTGAAGATCGCCTCCACCGCACCGGCGGCGCCCAGCAAGTGGCCGGTCATCGACTTGGTCGAGCTGACCGCCAACTTGTAGGCGTGCTCGCCGAACACCCGCTTGATCGCCGCCACTTCAGCAATATCGCCCGCAGGGGTCGAGGTGCCGTGAGCGTTGATGTAGCTGACCTGCTCAGGCGCGATGCCGGCATCACGCAGGGCGTTGGCCATGCACCGGGCAGCCCCTTCGCCGCTATCGGGTGGCGAGGTCATGTGGTAGGCATCGCCGCTCATGCCGAAGCCAACCAGCTCGGCATAGATGGTCGCGCCGCGCGCCTTGGCGTGCTCGAGCTCTTCGAGGACCAGCGCGCCGGCACCGTCGGAGAGCACAAAGCCATCGCGGCCTTTGTCCCACGGACGGCTGGCACGCGCCGGTTCATCGTTGCGCGTGGACAGTGCACGCGAAGCACCGAAGCCACCCATGCCCAGGCCACAGGCTGCCATCTCGGCGCCGCCGGCGATCATCACGTCGGCTTCGCCGTGGACGATGTTGCGCGCGGCCATGCCGATGCAGTGAGTACCGGTGGTACAGGCCGTGGCAATGGCGTAGTTCGGCCCCTGCAGACCCAAGTGGATCGACAGGAAACCGGAGATCATGTTGATGATCGAACCCGGCACGAAGAACGGCGAAATGCGCCGCGGCCCTTGCTCATGCAAGGTCCGGCTGGTTTCCTCGATGTTGGTCAGGCCACCAATGCCCGAACCCATGGCCACGCCGACCCGTTCGCGGTTGGCGTCGTTGATTTCCAGGCCGGCATTGCGCACCGCCTGAAAGCCCGCCGCCAGGCCGTACTGAATGAACAGATCGAGCTTGCGCGCTTCCTTGGCCGACAGGTACTGCTCGACCTCGAAGCCCTTCACCGAGCCGCCAAAACGGGTGGAGTAAGCCGTCAGGTCCGTATGCTCGATCGGACCGATGCCACTGCGGCCAGCCAGAATGCCCTGCCAGGTGCTCGGTACATCAGTACCCAGCGGCGACAGCATACCCATACCGGTGACCACGACGCGTCTACGCGACACAGCACTCTCCTCATTTTCTAATAACAGAGTCTTTTGCCATTGCGTTCTTGACTGAAAAGGCAATGGCAACCGGCTCCTGGTTCTCGCTACACGCTGCTCGCAAAGAAAAAACCGCACGCCAGCAAAGGCAGTGCGGTTTTTCCCGACAAGAAGCGTCGACTACAAACGTCTTAGGCCTGGTGGCTGGTGACGTAGTCGATGGCAGCTTGTACGGTAGTGATCTTCTCGGCTTCTTCGTCAGGGATTTCGGTCTCGAATTCCTCTTCCAGAGCCATCACCAGCTCAACGGTGTCAAGCGAATCGGCACCCAGGTCTTCGACGAAGGACTTCTCGTTGGTCACTTCCTCTTCCTTGACGCCCAGTTGCTCGGCGACGATTTTCTTGACGCGTTCTTCGATGGTGCTCATACCTAGTTTTCACTCCTAATGGACATATGTCAGGCAGCTGGCCGGTGACCAAGTTTATAGGAAGACACCTGCTTTTCAAGCGTAATGCGCCCTCCACCCAGTCACTCAACCCTCTGTCCGGAATCTGGTTGCAGCTTTATAACGGATTTTAAGCTCGCAGTATGACTCTTTTTTGAAGCAATCCGTCACATTGAGTTGCAGTGTTACATGTACATCCCGCCGTTCACCGGTACGGTCGCACCGGTGACATAGGCAGCGCCGTCGGATGCCAGGAAGGACACCACTTTCGCGATTTCCTCTGCCTGGCCCAGGCGGCCCAGCGGAATCTGGGTCTGCAACGCTTCACGCTGTGCTTCTGGCAGCTCACGGGTCATATCGGTGTCGATAAAGCCCGGGGTTACCGAGTTGACGGTGATGTTGCGCGAACCCACTTCACGCGCCAGGGCGCGGCTGAAGCCTTCCAAGCCGGCCTTGGCAGCGGCGTAGTTTACCTGACCGACGTTGCCCATGGCACCCACAACCGAGCCGATGCTGATGATACGGCCCCAGCGTGCCTTGGTCATGCCACGCAGCACGCCCTTGGACAGGCGGTACAGGCTGTTGAGGTTGGTGTCGACCACGTCGAACCACTCATCATCTTTCATCCGCAGCATCAGGTTGTCACGGGTGATACCAGCGTTGTTGACCAGAATCGCGGTGGCGCCGAACTGTTCCTGGATGGCGGCCAGAACGGAAGTGACCGATGCTTCGCTGGTCACGTTGAGTTCCATGCCGGTACCGGCAATGCCGTGCTCTTTCAGGGTGGCGGCGATGCGCTCTGCGCCCGAGGCCGAGGTGGCGGTACCGATGACGGTAGCGCCCTGGCGGCCCAGCTCGAGGGCGATGGCCTGGCCGATGCCACGGCTGGCGCCGGTGACCAGTGCAACTTTACCTTGCAGGCTCATGCAAGCTTCTCCAAATTCAGGCCAGCGCCGCACGGGTGGCGGCGACGGCGTCAGGGGTATTGAGGTTGTAGGTGGTCACGCCGTCGGCGCAACGCTTGTTCAGGCCAGCCAGGACCTTGCCCGGGCCGCATTCGACCAGGTTGACCGCGCCATTGGCGGCCAGGGTCTGCACGCACTCTACCCAGCGCACCGGCTGGTACAGCTGAGCCAGCAGGTCCTGCTTGAGCACCGCCAGGTCAGCCGCGATCCCGGCGGACACGTTCTGTACCAGTGGGATCTGCGGCGCCTTCCACTCGATGGCGTTGACCGCCTCGGCGAAACGCTCTGCAGCCGGCTTCATCAGGGCGCAATGCGAGGGCACGCTGACTGCCAGTGGCAGGGCCCGCTTGGCGCCCTTGGCCTTGCACAGCTCGATGGCGCGGTCGACCGCAGCCTTGTTGCCAGCAATGACTACCTGGCCCGGGGAATTGAAGTTGACCGCACTAACCACCTGATCCTCAGCCGCTTCGGCGCAGATCTCGACCACGACGGCGTCGTCCAGACCAAGGATAGCCGCCATGCCGCCATGGCCGGCCGGTACGGCTTCCTGCATCAACTGGCCGCGGCGCTCTACCAGGCGCACGGCGTCTTTCAGGCTCAGGCTGCCAGCGGCAACCAGCGCGCTGTACTCGCCCAGACTGTGACCGGCGACGAAGGCTGGCTGTGCGCCACCCTGCTCCAGCCACAGGCGCCACAGCGCGATCGACGCGGTGAGGATCGCCGGCTGGGTCTTGTCGGTCTGATTGAGTTGTTCTTCCGGACCTTGCTGAACCAGTGCCCACAGGTCATAACCCAGAGCCTCGGAAGCTTCCTTGAAGGTCTCGATGATCAGCGGCTGCTCTGCGCCGAGTTCGGCGAGCATGCCCAGCGACTGGGAACCTTGACCGGGAAAGACGAATGCGAGGGATGCAGACATTGAACAAGCCCTTATGATCTTGTCGTCGGAAAGAGCGCGTCGAGCCCAAGACTAGACGCGTGAACTGAAAACTTGGATGAAAACGAAAACCAAGCGGTCACATTTAAGCACTTCATGGCCAGAATGCCTAAGGGAGTAGGTCTTCAAGACGGCCATGCAGGCGCTCGGGGAGGTTTTCCTGGATCTCGATCAGCGCTCGCTGAATCG
Source organism: Pseudomonas sp. BP8 (assembly GCF_017875955.1). Taxonomy (GTDB): domain Bacteria; phylum Pseudomonadota; class Gammaproteobacteria; order Pseudomonadales; family Pseudomonadaceae; genus Aquipseudomonas. The sequence goes on from NZ_JAGINK010000001.1 coordinate 4,910,937, forward strand.
CGCTCTGGAAACCCTCGACCCCGGCCGAACCATGGCTCTTGATCACGATGCCCTGCAAACCCAGGAAGCTTGCGCCATTGTGCCGGGCGGGCGCCAGGTCAGCCTGCAGGCGCTTGAGCAGCGGCATGGCCATGGCACCGACCGCCCGCGCCAGTACGCCGCGCTTGAACAGCGCCTCGATGCGCGCACTGATCATGGTCGCCAGACCCTCGCTGGACTTGAGCAGGATATTGCCGACGAAACCGTCGCATACCACTACATCCGCCTCCCCCCGGTACAAGCCGTCACCTTCGACGAAGCCAACATAGTTCAAACCGCGGGCATTCTGCAGCAGCGTGGCCGCCAGCTTGACCTGCTGATTACCTTTGATGTCTTCGGTACCGATGTTGAGCAGCGCCACGCGTGGACGATTGACGCCCAGCGCCTGGGCAGCGACCGAGCCCATCACGGCGAACTGATAAAGGTTCTCGGCACTGCAATCAACGTTGGCCCCCAGGTCGAGCAACTGACAGAAGCCTGACTGGGTCGGAATTGCCGCGACCATGGCCGGCCGATCAATGCCCGGCAGGGTCTTCAGCACGAAGCGCGACAACGCCATCAGCGCACCGGTATTGCCGGCACTCACGCAGGCGTGGGCCTTGCCGTCACGCACCAGTTCGAGAGCGATGCGCATCGACGAGTCGGGCTTGCCGCGCAGCGCCTGGGAAGGCCGCTCGTCCATACCCACCACTTCACTGGCCGGCACAATCTGCAGGCGCGCGCGATCCGCAGCCGAGAGGCCACTGACGAGATCTTCAAGAAGGGAGGGTTGACCGACGAGGGTCAGGTGCAGCGAGGGAGTAGCCGAGAGGCAAGCGATACTTGCCTGGACAATGCTGCGGGGACCGAAGTCCCCGCCCATTGCGTCGATCGCGATGATCTGAGCGGACAAGATTTACTCGTCAGCGCCCTTGTCGATCACTTTACGACCACGGTAAACGCCTTCTGGCGAAACGTGGTGGCGCAGGTGAATTTCACCGGTGCTTTTTTCTACCGACAGTGCGTTTTCGGACAGAGCGTCGTGCGAACGGCGCATGTCACGGGCAGAGCGGGATTTTTTGTTCTGCTGAACAGCCATAATTGATTAACTCCTAAACGTTTGGGTCACGCTTTAACTGCGCCAAGACACTGAACGGGTTGGACCGCGTTACCTCGTCCTTGCTCGATTCGGGCTCATCAGCGCCCGCCGGCTGCTGGCATTCTTCCGGATGATGAGCAGGCACGATGGGCAAGGCGAGCAAAAGCTCCTCCTCGATCAGCGCCTGCAGATCCAAAGGATCTTCGCCCAGTTCCAGCACGTCATAGCCTTTCGGCAACGACTGGGTATTCGCACCCTCCTTCACCACAGCGTAAGAACACTCGCTATGGATCGGTAGGGTGACCAGCTCAAGACAACGCTGGCAAACCATCTTGACCTCGACATCCAGCTCACTGTGGATGACCACGGCATGCTGTTCGTCTCGTTCAAAATCGAACTTCGCCTGCACCGTACCGACATTGTCGGAAAGCGGGTCGCAGAGTCTTTCCAAATCAGCGAGTTGCAGCGAACCTTGGAGGGTTACGCCACGATCGGCTAATTTGCGCGGGTCAACGTGAGGTGGAATCGGGTCATTCAACATAGGGGCAGCATTCTAGGGATGGCCCCCGTCCCTGTCAAAGGAAATTAGGGCCCATCTGAGATGTTAGAATCGGATGATCTGATCAGGAGTCTATCATGCTTCCCCTCTTACTGGCTTCCAGCTCTCCCTACCGACGCGAACTGCTCGCGCGACTGCGCCTGCCCTTCACCTCGGCAAGCCCCGATATAGACGAACAGCGCCTGAATGAAGAGCCCGCCGTCGAGCTGGTCAGACGACTTGCGCGACAGAAGGCCGAGGCCTTGGCGGTCAGCCACCCCGACCACCTGATCATTGGCTCCGACCAGGTGGCAGTGCTCGGTGAACAGATCCTCGGCAAGCCTCATACCTTCGAGCGCGCCTGCGAACAGCTATTGGCTGCCAGCGGCCAGCACGTGACCTTTCTGACCGGTCTGGCACTGCTCAACAGCAGCACAGGGCACTGCCAAGTCGACTGCGTGCCATTCACCGTTGCCATGCGTGAACTGGACTTGCAGCGGATTGAGCGCTACCTGCACGCTGAGCAGCCGTTCGACTGCGCTGGCAGCTTCAAGGCGGAAGGGTTGGGGGTGAGCCTGTTTCAGAGTACGCACGGTTGCGATGCGACCAGTCTGGTCGGGCTGCCGCTGATTCGGCTGGTGGATATGCTGCTAAAGGAAGGGGTGCAGATACCCTGAGGCTTTGATCGGGACTGTACTGACCTCCTCGCGGGGCAAGCCCGCTCCTACAGGGGCGATGGCGTACCATAGATCCCGCAGGAGCGGCCGATGGCGCAACCCAGACCCCGTAGGAGGGGCGATGGCGCGCCCCAGATCCCGTAGGGGCAGGCCTGCCCCGCGAAGAGGCTCGGCAAATCAGCGCAGGGTCGGCCCCTGGAAGCCCATCCACATGGCCAGATGCTCGGCCACGCTGGCACCGATGCGCTTGGAGAAGCGATCAAACGGCGACTCCTGAACGGTAAAGTCGACCAGGTCTTTCTCGCCAACGATATCCCGCGCCACGTAACTGGCACTGCCCAGCCCATCGACCAGACCCAGCGCTTTGGCCTGCTCGCCAGACCAGATCAAGCCACTGAACAGCTCAGGATGCTCTTTGTCCTTGAGGCGATCACCCCGCCCCTGCTTGACCATGGCGATGAACTGCTGGTGCGTGGTATTCAGCACGCCCTGCCAGAACGCGGTCTCTTCAGGCTTTTGCGCCGAGAAAGGATCGAGAAACGCCTTGTGCTCACCCGCCGTATACAGGCGACGCTCGACCCCAAGCTTGTCCATCGCACCGACGAAACCATAACCCGCTGCCGTAACCCCAATCGAACCGACCAGGCTGGCCTTGTCGGCATAGATCTCATCTGCGGCACTGGCAATGTAGTAGGCGCCAGATGCACCCAGGTCAGTGATTACCGCGTACAGCTTGATCTGCGGATACTCGGCACGCAGGCGGCGGATCTCGTCATACACGTAACCGGCCTGCACCGGACTGCCACCCGGGCTGTTGATGCGCATCACCACCGCTTTGGTCTTGGCGTCCTTGAAGGCGTCACGCAGGCTCTTGACGATGTTGTCGGCGCTGGCGGCCTCCTGATCGGCAATCACCCCGCGCACTTCGACCAGCGCCGTATGACTGGCACTGCGCGAAGCGGCGTTGTCCATGCTCATCAGCGGCGAGAACAGAAACAAGATGCCAAACAGGTAAACAAAGGTCAGCAGCTTGAAGAAGATCCCCCAGCGCCGCGCCCGACGCTGCTCCTGGACACCGGCCAGAAGGGTCTTTTCCAGCAGCTTCCAGCTCTTGCGTTCCTCACCGTCGACAACTTCGGTCTCGGGTGCCTTCCACTCGTCAGCCATGCTTACCTACCTTGGAATTTGAATTTGCGCCGAACCTGACAGCCACTCGCGCAGCTGGGAAAAATGATCGATGCACAGTTGCGGACCGAACTCGGCCAGCGCTTGCAGCGACATCGCGCCATAACCGACCGCCACCGAATGCATGCCCGCGTTATTGGCCATCTGCAGATCGAACGCAGAGTCTCCGACCATCAGCGCCTGGCCAGGTTCGACCTGACAATGGGCGAGGATCTCTTCAAGCATCAGCGGGTGCGGCTTGCCGCGGGTCTCATCGGCAGCCCGAGTGATATCGAAGAAGCCTTCCCAACCATTGGCCTTGAGCACCCGATCCAGGCCACGGCGGGCCTTGCCGGTCGCTACCGCCAGGCGATAGCCCTCGGCACGGAAGGCATCCAGCGACTCGAGCACACCCTCGAACAGTGGCGAAGGCTGCTGATCAAGGGCCGTGTAGACATCAGCGTAGTGCTGACGGAAGACTTCAACCTGGGCCGGCTCGAGGTGCGGATATAGCGTGGATATAGCCTCAGCCAGCGCCAGGCCGATGATCCCCTTGACCGCAGCCTCCTCGCTCGGCGCCTCGCCAGCGCGCTCGGCGGCGACATTCATCGCCTGGACGATCCGCCCGATCGAGTCAGCCAGCGTGCCATCCCAATCGAAAATCAGCAGTTGGTAGTTGTTTTTCATGAACACTCAGGTCGCACTCAAGCGCTCCACGGTCTTGGCCCACATTTCGTCAACCGGCGCTTCGATCTTCAGCTCACCGCCATCCGGCAACGGCACGGTCAGCGCATAGGCATGCAGGAACAGCCGCTTGCCGCCCAGGTCGCGGATCTCGCGGGAGAAGTCTTCGTCGCCATACTTGCTGTCACCGGCGATCATGTGCCCGGCATGCAAGGTATGGACGCGAATCTGGTGAGTACGGCCAGTGATGGGACGTGCCTCGACCATGGTCGCAAACTCACCGAAGCGGCGCAGCACGCGGAACATCGTCAGCGCCTCCTTGCCCTCATCGTTGACCTCGACCATGCGCTCGCCAGAACGCAGGTTGCTCTTCTGCAACGGCGCATTGACCTGCTTCTTTGCGGTCGGCCAGTGGCCGCGCACCAGCGCCATGTAACGCTTGTCGACCCCGTCACCGCGCAGGGCGGCGTGCAGGTGACGCAACATGCTGCGCTTCTTGGCGATCATCAACAGACCGGACGTATCCCGATCGAGGCGATGCACCAGCTCGAGCTCCTTGGCATCCGGGCGCAGCTGACGCAGCGCCTCGATGACACCGAAGCTCAGGCCACTGCCGCCGTGCACAGCAATGCCGGCAGGCTTGTTGAGCACGATCAGAGCCTTGTCTTCGTAGACAATCGCGGCTTCGAGACGCTGCAGCAGCGCCTGCGCCACCGGCACCGGTTCGTCGCGCTCGGGCAGCCGCACCGGCGGCACCCGGACGATATCGCCGGCCTGGATCTTGTACTCAGGCTTGACCCGCCCTTTGTTGACCCGCACCTCACCCTTGCGCAGGATGCGGTAGACCAGGGTCTTGGGCACGCCCTTGAGGGCCGTGATCAGGAAATTGTCGATGCGTTGGCCGGCAAGCTCCGGCGCGACTTCGATCAGCTGAACGCCGGAAGTCGGAGGGGTATTGGTCGTCATGGCGGGATCATAACAATTTTTTATGGAATTGAAGCACTTAATCATTACTGCTATAGTCGCGAACGCCGCCAAAAGCGGTAGGCCAGCGACACCTGGTACTACACCAGCCCCTGACCAACGCAATTCTCGAGGACGCGAGGCCGTCCTACGGGGCTTTCGCCAGTTTACCGAAATACCTGGAATCGCCACCAGCGCCGTGTAGAGAAGACCGAAAAAAAACGATAAGTGCGGTAGTTAACCTCCTTCCTGTTCTTTTTCGCAGTGCCTCTGCCCCGCCACCGTCGCTTCCTCCCTGCACCCGGCGAACGCTTCGGAAATACCTGCCTTGGACATGAATGGCGCCAGCTTCCGAATCGAAGCTGGCGAAAAATGCAACCCGTTGCGGATTCAGCGCGCGGCAGCACCCGAATTATCAGGGATACGTGCAGGGTGGAGACGCACAGCCCCTCGGACCGTGTAGCACCGCGTCCGGCCACCGGCCCAAGTACTGGGCGGCGAGCGGATAAGGTCCTGTACAGATGCCTCATTGGCGTCCACGGCTGACGGTTGATTCCTCCTCCTGAACGGAGTGCACAAGCTCTGCAAGGTCGATTCGGTTGATTCGGATACCCCAGGTGGTTGTGCACCGCAAAACAGGACGCGTCGTCGCGATCACGGCAGGCTGGGCAACCGGCTGGTGCCGAACGTCGTCGACACGGGGGTGGCTCGCTACCCTTTGCGCACCTTGGCACCGACCTTGAGACGTCGTGTGTGCCGAACGCCGTTTCCGGCAGCCCGGAAACCGACGGTACAACATGAAAAGAATGCTGATTAACGCAACTCAACCCGAAGAGTTGCGTGTAGCCCTGGTGGATGGCCAACGCCTCTACGACCTGGATATCGAATCCGGCGCCCGTGAGCAGAAAAAGGCCAACATCTACAAAGGCAAGATCACCCGGATCGAGCCCAGCCTCGAAGCCGCCTTCGTCGACTTCGGCTCCGACCGTCACGGCTTCCTGCCGCTGAAGGAAATCTCCCGCGAGTACTTCAAGAAGGCCCCAGAAGGCCGCGTCAACATCAAGGAAGTGCTCAGCGAAGGCCAGGAAGTCATCGTCCAGGTCGAGAAGGAAGAGCGCGGCAACAAAGGCGCCGCCCTCACCACCTTCATCAGCCTGGCTGGCCGCTACCTGGTCCTGATGCCGAACAACCCGCGTGCCGGTGGCATTTCCCGTCGCATCGAAGGCGAAGAGCGCAACGAACTGCGCGAAGCCCTCAACGGCCTTACCGTTCCGGCTGACATGGGCCTGATCGTTCGCACCGCAGGCCTTGGCCGCAGCAGCGAAGAGATGCAGTGGGACCTCGACTACCTGCTGCAGCTGTGGACCGCCATCAAGGAAGCGTCCCTGGACCGCACCGCGCCGTTCCTGATCTACCAGGAAAGCAACGTCATCATCCGCGCGATCCGCGACTACCTGCGCCAGGACATCGGCGAAGTGCTGATCGACAGCATCGAGGCCCAGGAAGAAGCCCTGACCTTCATCCGCCAGGTGATGCCGCAGTACGCCAGCAAGGTCAAGCTGTACGAAGACAGCGTGCCGCTGTTCAACCGTTTCCAGATCGAAAGCCAGATCGAGACCGCCTTCCAGCGCGTGGTCGAACTGCCTTCCGGCGGCTCGATCGTGATCGACCCGACCGAGGCCCTGGTGTCCATCGACATCAACTCGGCGCGCGCCACCAAAGGCAGCGACATCGAAGAAACCGCCCTGCAGACCAACCTGGAAGCGGCTGAAGAAATCGCCCGCCAGCTGCGCCTGCGGGACATCGGCGGCCTGATCGTCATCGACTTCATCGACATGACCCCGGCGAAGAACCAACGCGCCGTCGAAGAGCGTGTGCGTGAGGCCCTCGAAGCCGACCGCGCCCGCGTCCAGGTTGGCCGCATCTCGCGCTTCGGCCTGCTGGAGATGTCGCGCCAGCGCCTGCGTCCGTCGCTGGGCGAAAGCAGCGGCATCGTCTGCCCGCGCTGCTCCGGCACCGGTATCATCCGTGACGTCGAGTCGCTGTCGCTGGCGATCCTGCGCCTGATCGAGGAAGAAGCCCTCAAGGACCGTACCGCCGAGGTACGCGCCCAGGTGCCGATCCCGGTTGCTGCGTTCCTGCTCAACGAGAAGCGCAACTCGATCACCAAGATCGAAATGCGTACCCGCGCGCGCATCATCATCCTGCCGAACGATCACCTGGAAACCCCGCACTTCGAAGTCCAGCGCCTGCGCGACGACAACCCGGACGTGCTGACCAACCAGTCCAGCTACGAGATCGCCACCACCGAAACCGAGGAAGCGCCGCAACAGGCCGCGACCCGCACCCTGGTTCGCCAGGAAGCTGCGGTCAAGACCGCCCCGCCGCGCACCAACGCACCGGTACCGACTGCTGTTGAAGAGCAGCCTGTCGCCGCCGCCGCGCCGCCAGCGCCTGCTCCAAGCATCCCCGAGCCTAGCCTGTTCAAGGGCCTGGTGAAGTCGCTGGTCAGCCTGTTCGCCGGCAAGGACGAGCCTGTTGCTGCCCCGGCTGCCGCGGCCGAAAAGCCTGCCGCCGAGCGCACCCAGCGCAACGAGGAGCGCCGTAACGGTCGTCAGCAGAGCCGCAACCGCAACGGTCGTCGTGACGAAGAGCGCAAGCCACGCGAAGAGCGTGCCGAGCGCGCGCCACGTGAAGCCCGCGAGCCGCGTGAAGAACGCCAACCGCGCGAAGAGCGTGTGCCACGTGAAGAACGCGCACCACGCGAAGAGCGTGCACCGCGCCAGGATCGCCGCGGTAACCGCGACGAGCGCCCGGTACGTGAACTGCGCGAACCTCTGGACGCTGCTCCGGCTGCCCGTGAAGAGCGTCAGCCTCGTGAAGAGCGCGCCTCGCGTGAAGAACGTGCGCCTCGCGAAGAACGCGCCCCACGTGAAGAGCGTGCGCCTCGTGAAGAACGTGCCCCACGTGAAGAGCGTGCACCTCGTGAAGAACGTGCACCGCGCGAAGAGCGAGCGCCACGTGAAGAACGCGCCCCTCGCGAAGAGCGAGCGCCACGTGAAGAACGCGCCCCTCGTGAAGAGCGTGCGCCTCGTGAAGAACGTGCTCCTCGTGAAGAGCGCCAGCTGCGCCCAGCCGATGAAGCCGCCGAGCAGGCTGCGGAGATCGCCGAGGAGCAACTGCCAAACGAAGAGCTGCAACAGGACGAGCAACTGGAAGGCGCCGATGGCGAACGTCCACGTCGCCGCTCCCGCGGCCAGCGTCGTCGCAGCAACCGCCGCGAGCGTCAGCGCAATGCCAATGGCGAGCTGATCGACGGTGATGAAGAAGGCACCGAAGAGCAGCAGCCGCAACAGCATCAGGCCAGCGAGCTTGGCGCGGACCTGGCTGCCGGCCTGGCCGTGACTGCCGCTGTTGCTACCAGCAACATCAGCGCCGAAGCCGAAGCCCAGGCCAATCAGCAGGCTGAAGTAGCCTCTGCTGAAGTAGCTGAAGTAGCTGAAGTAGCTGAAGTAGCTGAAGTAGCTGAAGTAGCTGAAGCTGCGACCAGCGAAGCGCCTGAAGCCGCGACCGGCGAAGTCATCGCCCTGCCAGCCGAACCGGTTGCACAGGCCGAGGAAGTGGCGATCGCCCCCGTGGTCGAGCAGCCCGTCAGCGAGCCGGTTGCCGTGGTTGAGCCGACCGTCGAACCGGTTGTCGAGGTCGCGCCACAGCCTGTAGTTGAAGCGCCTGTCGCTGAAGCGACTGTTGAACAAGCGGCAGTGGTCGAGTCGGGTGAAGCCGAGAAGCCAGCCGAGGCTGTCGAAGCCGCACCGGTAGAAGCGCCTGTCGCCGAACCCGTTGCAGTCGAGCAACCTGCCGAGGTTATCGAGGTCGCTGAAGCCAAGCCTGAAGTTGTCGAGGCTGCACCTGTTGCCGCCGAGCCAGCGCCAGTGAAGCCCGCCAATGGCCGCGCGCCAAACGACCCGCGTGAAGTGCGTCGTCGCAAGCGCGAAGCCGAGGCTGCTGCCGCCGCTGCACAGGCTGCTGCTACCCAGGCAACGGCGCCTGAAGCCTTGGAAACGACCGAAGAGCACAAGCCTCATCACGGTTGATTGCAACGGCTGAATGAAAAAGCCCCGCCAGTGTGAACTGGCGGGGCTTTTTCTTGGTTCGCTATTTGTCGGGGGGGGGGGGGCCTTTTGGGCTGGGGTTTGGGGTTGTGAGCTTATCCATTTGATGTGGTGGTGCCACTGGCCCCTTCCGCCCTTACGGCGGGTCACTTTTTTTCTTGGAAAAAAGTAACCAAAAACCGCTTGCTCCATCATACGGCCCTTCGCTGCGCTGCGGGTTCCCTCGCTCCGGTCTTGCTCCGGGAGGACCGCGCTGTACGGCCCATCCTGGGCCTCAGCGCTTTCCGGCCATCCATGGCCTCCACCTCCCTGCGCAAGACCTCCACTCGGCCTCCTGAAGTCGCTGGTAGATCAAGATCAAGAGCAAGATCAAGATCAAGATCAAGATCAACAGCCAGGGCAACGGCTGGCGAATCGCTACGCTCTCGCTTTGTTTATCTACCAGCGGATTTGTGGTGTGGCTGGCAGGGCTGCGCCCTGCGATTTGCATCGCCAGTACCGGCCTCTTCGCGGGGCAAGCCCGCTCCTACAGGGATTGAGCAAATTTTGAATTCGGCGCGATACCTGTAGGAGCGGGCTTGTCCCGCGAAGAGGCCCGAATATCCACCACCCATGCCACTATCAAAAACAACGCCAGCCTAGACGCCACCCGTAACTTCGCGACTTCAGAAGACCGGAGCGCAGGGCCGGATGCAGGAGCAAGCGGTTTTTGGTTACTTTTTTCCAAGAAAAAAAGTGACCCGCCGTAAGGGCCATCCCTTTCAAGGTCTTTGAAATTTGGTCTGGCTTGAGTGAGCCGGGGCTGCTTTGCAGCCCTTTCGCGACACGAGGCCGCTCCCACAGGGATAGCGCATGCCTCAAGAGCGGCGCGGTTCGCCCTTGTGGGAGCGGCCTTGCCGGGGCGCCGGACCGGTCGGAAAGGGGCGCGCAGCGCCCCCGGCATTGCTGGCCTCCATGAGAAATCCGAAGGTAACGCAAAGACCTTGAAAGGGATGGCCGTAAGGGCGGAAGGGGCCAGAAGCGCCACCACATCAAATGGATAAGCCCCCCCAAAAAAAACGCCAAGCCAAAGCCGAACAGCCAACCAAATCAGTACAGATTCGGCTCCATCTCCAGCTCCACACCAAACCGCTCAAGAATATCCGCCTGGATCTTGCGCGCCAGGGCATGCAACTGCGCACCCGACGCCTGGCCATAATTGACCAGCACCAGCGACTGCAACCGGTGCACCCCGGCATCACCGTCACGGTACCCCTTCCAGCCAGCCTGCTCGATCAGCCAGCCCGCCGCCAGCTTCACCTGCCCCTCACCCTGCGGATAAGCCACCACACCCGGATACCACACGCGAATCTGCTCGCTCAACGCGGCACTCACCACCGGGTTCTTGAAGAAGCTCCCCGCATTGCCCAACTCAAGCGGATCAGGCAGCTTTTCACGACGAATACTGCAGATGGCATCGCTGATATCCTGTGCGCTGGGCTGCTCGACACCCTGCTCCTGCAAGCGCTGACGCACCGGCCCGTAGTCCAGGTGCGCCTGCAGGGTACGCGCCAAGGCAAAACGCACCCGCAAGATCAACCAACGCCCAGGAGTACGCTTGAACACACTGTCGCGATAACCAAACGCGCACTCTTCCAGGGTGAAATCGCGCAGCTCACCGGTCTCCCGGTCAAGGGCGGTCAACCCGGCAAACACGTCCTTGATCTCCACCCCATAGGCGCCGACATTCTGCATCGGTGCCGCACCGACGGTACCCGGGATCAGGCTGAGATTCTCCAGGCCGCTGAAGCCTTGCTCAAGGCTCCACTGTACGAACGGATGCCAAGGCTCACCGGCCTCGGCTTCGACCACCACCCGCTCGCCCTGCTCGCTCAGTACGCGTCGACCACGGCTGGCCATGTGCAGCACCAGGGCGTCGACATCCTGGGTCAGCAGCAGGTTGCTGCCGCCACCGATTACCAACACCGGCAACTGGCGTTGAGCAGCACTCGCCAGCGCAGCGCGCACCTCGTCGTCGCTGTGCGCCTGGGTAAAATAGCGCGCATCGACGTCGATGCCGAACGTGTTGAAGGGCTTGAGCGAGACCCGCTCCTGCCACGCCGCCGTCATAACCGCCCCTTGATTTCCACGACCAACGCTTGGCAGGCCGCCTCGATCAAATCCAGGACCTGCTCGAAACCGTCAGCACCGCCGTAATACGGGTCAGGCACTTCGTCCAGCGCCGCGCCATAGCGACGCAGGAACAGATCCAGCTCAGCAGGCGCCGAGTGCGGGCGCAGCGCGCGCAGATCGGCCAGGTTGCTGGCGTCCATGGCCAGGATCAGGTCGTACTCGGCGAAATGGGCTGCCTTGACCTTCTGGGCTCGTTGCGCCGACAGGTCATAGCCACGGCTCAGCGCCGCCCGGCAAGTGCGCGTATCGGGCGCCTTGCCCACATGCCAGTCGCCGGTACCGGCCGAGGCCACCTGAACCTGATCGGCAAGGCCCGCAGCCTGCAATTGCTGACGCAGGACGCCTTCAGCAGTCGGCGACCGGCAAATATTGCCCAGGCAGACAAACAGGACGCGCATCAAACCTCCAGCAAGCGCCGCACGCGCTCCAGATCCTCAGGGGTATCGACACCCACGGCAGGCGCCTCGAGGGCATCCTCGACATGAATGCGCACGCCATGCCAGAGCGCGCGCAGCTGCTCCAGCGCCTCGGTCTGCTCAAGCCAGCACGGGCCCCAGCTGACGAAGTCCTGGAGGAAGCCCACGCGGTAGGCGTACATGCCGATGTGGCGGCGATACGGCACCGCCGCAGGCAGTTGCTGGCGATCCTTGGCAAACGCGTCGCGCGCCCACGGCAGCGGCGCGCGGCTGAAACTCAGGGCCAGGCCATGTTTGTCGCTGACGACCTTGACCGCATTGGGGTTGAACACCGTCTCGGGGTCGTGGATCGGCTCGGCCAAGGTGGCGATGCCCGCCTCAGGATGGGCTGCCAGGTTGGCCGCCACCTGATCGATGATCACTGGCGGAATCAACGGCTCGTCACCCTGAACGTTGACCACGATCGCGTCGCTGGCCAAACCCAGCTGCTCGGCGACTTCAGCCAAGCGGTCGGTACCGGATTCATGGTCGACACGGGTCATCAGCACGTCGGCGCCAAACGCCTGGCAGGCTTCGAAGATGCTCGCATCATCGGTGGCGATGACCACGCGGCTGGCAGCGCTCTTGCGCGCCTGTTCCCACACGTGCTGGACCATCGGCTTGCCGGCGATCAGCAACAGCGGCTTGCCCGGCAGGCGCGTGGAGCGCAGACGGGCAGGAATTACAACGGTGAAATCCAGGCTCATTTGTCCAAGCGCTCATCGTCAGTCAGGGTACGCGCTTCGCTTTCCAGCATGACCGGAATGCCATCGCGAACAGGATAGGCCAGACCGGCACCCTTGCTGATCAGCTCGCTTTTGTCGGCGCTGAGCTTGAGCGGGCCTTTGGTGATCGGGCAGGCGAGGATATCGAGCAGTTTGGTGTCCATGAAAGCTTCCTTGAGGAAAGTTGATACAGCTCAGGGCTGGCAATGCGCCGGCAGCAGGCGTTCGAGCTGGCTGTCGAACCAGCGGACAAATGCCGGCGACGGCACGGCGTCGACCGCCAGGTACCACCAGTCAGCGGCGGCAAACGCACGGCATTTGACCGCATCCTTCTCGGTCATCACCAGCGGTAGCGCGGGGCTGAAACTCAGCGCCTCGGCACTGAACTGCGCATGATCGGCAAATGGGTGCGGCACTGGCTGCCAGTTTAGCCCCTGCAGGGTATTGAAGAAACGTTGCGGATTGCCAATGCCGGCCACTGCGTGGAGGGCCTGGCCGGCGGGAAAATGCTCAAGCGGGCGACGCTCGCCACTGCGCAGGTTGACCAGTGCCGAGGGTTGCAACTGAAAGGCGAAGCCGTCGTCACGGTCACTGCCGGCGCCGTTATACAGCACCGCATCGGCCTCCTGCAGACGCTCCACCGGCTCGCGCAGCGGCCCAGCCGGCAGGCAGCGGCGGTTACCCAGGCCGCGCGCGGCGTCGATCAGCACCAGTTCCAGGTCGCGGGCGAGGCGATAATGCTGCATGCCGTCGTCACACAGGATCAGGTCCAGCGGTTCACTGGCCAGCAGCGCCCGCACGGCGCGCGAGCGGTCCGGGTCGATCATCAACGGCACGCCGGTGCGCTGCACGATCAGCAGCGGCTCGTCGCCGGCCTGCTCGGCGCTGTGACCCGCCTCGACCCGCCAAGGCAACTGATCCGGTTTGGCGCCATAGCCGCGGCTGACCACGCCAACCCGCAGCCCCTGGCGACGGCAGTGTTCGATCAGCCATAGAATCATCGGCGTCTTGCCGGTACCGCCGACGGTGATATTGCCAACGACGATGACCGGCACCGGCGCACGGTAACTGGCACTTTCGCCACTGAGAAAACGTGCGCGTTTGCGCAACACCACGCGCCGGTACAGCAGTTCCAGCGGGCGCAGCAGCGCCAATGCAGGATGCCCGGCGTACCAGGCGGCAAGCAGGCGGTCGCCCAGGGCCATCAGGGTGCCTCCGCTGCCGCCTCGACAGTGGTCATGCGCAGCTGGCTGAAACCGAGCTTGCCGGCGGCATCCATTGCGGTGATCACGGCCTGGTGCGGGGTCTTGCCATCGGCGCTGATCGACAGCGGCAGCGTGTTATCACCCGCCGACTCCTGCTGCAGCGCCTCGGTCAGGGTGGCCAGGTCGCTCTTGGGCAGCAGGTGGTTGTTGACCGAATAGACACCGTCGGCGCTGATGGTGATATCCACCTGCTTGCCCTCATCGGCGCTCGGCGGCGCAGCGGTAGTCGCCTCAGGCAGCTCGACGCGCAACTGGTTCTCGCGGGTGAAAGTGGTGGTGACGACAAAGAACAGCAGCAACACGAACACCACGTCGATCAACGACGCCAGGTTGATGTCGACGTTCTCGCGTTGGCGGTTGCGGCGAAACTTCACGCCTTTTCTCCGGCCACTTCCACTTCACGGTCACCCTGCACGACCTCGACCAGCTTGATCGCCTCCTGCTCCATGCCCACCACCAGCTCGTCGATGCGGCGCAACAGGAAGCGATGGAAGAACACCGCCGGGATACCGACCATCAGGCCCGCAGCAGTCGTCACCAGGGCCTTGGAGATGCCCCCGGCCAGCACCGAGGCATTGGCGGTCATCTGCGAACCCATGAAGGCACTGAAGATATCGATCATGCCCAGCACGGTACCGAGCAGGCCGAGCAGCGGCGCCATCGCAGCGATGGTGCCGAGGGTGCTGATGTAGCGCTCCAGCTCGTGGATGACCCGCGACGCCGCCTCCTCGATGCACTCTTTCATGATCTCGCGGCCATGCCGTGAATTGGCCAGGCCCGCCGCGAGGATCTCGCCCAGCGGCGAATCGGCGCGCAGGCTCTTGAGCTTGTCACTGGTGAGTTGCTTGTCCTTGATCCACTTCCATACCTGACCGAGCAGGTGCGGTGGCGTCACGCGGCTGGCGCGCAGGGTCCACAGGCGTTCGGCGACGATAGCCATGGCGACGATGGAACTCAGAATGATCGGCAGCATCATCCAACCACCGGACTTGACCAATTCCCACACAGTAATCATCCCCTCGAAAAAGGCGGCCACTCTACCATAGGATCGTGACCGGCTCAGCTGCCAGAGGTCGCAAGATCGGTAGCACTCTACCCGGCCCAGGCTGGTTTACAGCTACGTGGAAGGAGATTCCCCTGGTCTCTACGGGTCACGCCAAAACTTGCGCTGGCTCCGCTGCCCCTGCACTTCGCCGTTACTCCCCAGCCGCAACCTCAACGCGCCCTCAACCGCCGTGTCATGAATCGCCAGGCCATGCCGCTGGTAGCGCTCGATCACCTGCGGATGCGGGTGCCCAAAACCATTGTGCATTCCTCGCGAAATCAACGCACCACGCGGCGCCGTCGCCCGAATGAACGCCTCGGTCGACGAACTGCGGCTGCCATGATGGGCAGACTGCAACCAATCGATGCGCAGCTGCGGATGGGCCGCAAGCCAGGCCCGCTCGGCCCCGGCCTCGATATCGCCAGCAAGCAGAAAGCGCTCGCCGCCCGCCTCTACCAACAGGACGCAAGAGCGTTCATTGCTGTTCGGGCCGTGCGCCCATTGCCACACCGAAAAGCTGACCTCATCCCATTGCCAGGCCTCCCCCGACACACACGGCTGAGCATGCAACGGCTCAGGCAGCTCAGCCGGTTCTCCCGCCAGCACCTGCTTGATCGCCAGCCCTCGATGAATGGCCGCCGCGCCACCGGCATGGTCAGCATGCGCATGACTGATCAGCATCAGATCCAGGTGATTGACGCCCAACTTGCGCAACGTCGGCAGCACCACGCTCTGCCCCAGGTCACTCTCGCCGCGTGCCGGGCCGGCGTCGTAGAGCAACGTGTGATTGCGGGTGCGCAGCAGCACTGCCAAGCCCTGCCCCACATCCAGTTGCAGGATTTCAGCCTGGCCCGCCGGCAGCCGCTCCTTGGGCACCCAGAGTGCCAGCAGCATCAGCGCGCCCAGCCCTCGCAGCGGCACTCCGCGCGGCAGCAAGATCACCAACGCGCCAACAGCGACCAGCAGCCAGGCCACCAGCGGCAGTGGTTGGGCAATCCAGGCCGGCTGCAACTGCGCCAGCCACGCCAACAGCCGAAACAACAGCTCCAACGCACCACCGGCCAGCCACAGCAGCCCAGTGCCTGCACCCGGCAGCGGTAACAGCAACGTGCCGAGCAGCGCCAACGGCAGGACCACCAGGCTGATCCACGGCACCGCCAAGAGATTGGCCAAAGGTGCACTCAGGCTGATCGGCAGGCCCAATGCCAGCATCGCCGGCAGCAGGCCAATGGCGATCACCCACTGCGCGCGGGTCCAGGCCTGCCAGGGTCGCCAGCCGCCGAGCCGGTGCGCGAAGCAATACATCAATACCGCAACAGCCCCGAACGACAGCCAGGTGCCTGGCAGCAGGCTGGCCAAGGGCTCGCCCAACAGCACCGCGCATAGCGCCAGCAACAACGGCAAACCGACCCCAAGATGGCGAAAGCGCAAGCGCCAGCACATGACCACCGCCAGCATCAGGCAAGCCCGCTGCACCGGCACGCCGAAGCCGGCCAACCCGCCATAGCCCAGTGCTGCCGCCATGGCGCCCGCGCAGGCCCACGGTAGCCACGGCCAGCGCGGCGGCCACACCCCCCAGCGAGCGAGCCCCGCCACCAAGCCATACAGCAACCCCGCCGCCAAGCCGATATGGTGCCCGGAAATGACCAGCAGATGCACCGTGCCGGTGGCCTGCAGCGCCTGCCAATCCTCGCGCGCCAGCCCCGAACCATCGCCCAGCACCAAAGCTGCCACCGCCGCTTGACGACCGTTGGCATCCACTGCCAGCAGGCGCTGGCGCAAGCTGTCGCGCCAGCCGCCGCTGACCGGCGCCAACAGTTGCCCCGCCTTGACCGTGCCGGTAGCGCCGATCCGCTTGGCCAGCAATGTTGCCTCGCGGTCCGGCCCATGCGGGTTGAGCAGGCCACGCGGGCGCTTGAGCGTTACCGCCAGGCGCCAGCGCTCGCCCGCCAACACCGGCGGCCCCTCGAACCAGCTCAGTTGCAATCGCCTGGGGAGTTCGGCACGACGCGAAAGCGCTTCGTCCAGCTCAAAGCGCACGCCCCGCGCAGACTGCGCCGGCAAGCCCACCACCCGCCGTTCGAGCCATAAGGTACGGCCATCGAGCTCGACCGCCAGGCGATCGTCCAGCGCCTGCTGCGCCGACCAGCACGCCCAGCAAAAACCCAGCAGGAAAAGGCCCAGAGGCCAGACACGGCTGCACAGCGCGACCAAGCCGAGGGCGAGCAGCAACAACAGCCATCCGACCGATGGCAGAACGGGGAGAAAGCCCAGGCACAGTAGCCCAAGCACGAGCGCCAACATCCCTGTGCGCATGAGGTAGAGCTCCAGAAGCCGAATAGCCCCCAGAGTAATAGCCCATCCACGGGCCGGCCTTGTTCAACAATTGTCACAAACTCTGAACAAGCCGGTCAGGCAATCAAGGCATACTGATCGCCTTCAGACCCGGGGAGCCTACATGCCGCGCCGCCTGTTCAAACGGTACATGCCGGATCCGACCAGCATTCGGGAACACAAATCCTTACGCTTCTTCGGAAAACTGCTACACGACCCCAACCTCTGGCACCTGAACCGACATTCAGTTGCGCGGGCCATGGGCGTAGGCCTGTTCGCGGCATTGATCCCGGTCCCCATGCAGATGCTGCTGGCCGCCAGCCTGGCGATTCCGCTACGCGGTAACCTGCCGATCGCGGTCAGCCTGGTCTGGCTGACCAACCCGCTGACCATGCCGCCGGTGTTCTTCGTCACCTACATGACCGGCGCCTGGCTATTGCAGACGCCGCCCCGCAGCCTGCCCGACGACCTTACCTTCGAGTGGATCACCGACCAGTTGTCGACCGTCTGGCAGCCATTCCTGCTGGGCTCGGTGGTGTGCGGCGTGGTGCTGGGCATCCTGGCCTACTTCACCACCATGTTCTATTGGCGCTGGTGGGTGGGCCGGCAGTGGCGCCGGCGCAAGCACAAAGCCTCAGGCGCGCATGCCGCGACCGCTGACCAGCAGGCGGATGCACAGGGTATAGAGCACCGCCGTGGCGACCAGCATGAAGGTGATCGCCGTACCGATGCTGATATCCGACACCCCTAGAATGCCGTAGCGGAACGAGTTGACCATGTGCAGGACCGGGTTAGCCATCGACACGGTCTGCCAGAACGGCGGCAGCAGGTTGATCGAATAGAACACGCCGCCCAGGTAGGTCAGTGGCGTCAACACGAAGGTCGGAATGATCGAGATATCGTCGAAGTTGCGCGCAAACACCGCGTTGACGAAGCCCAATAGCGAGAAAATCGTCGCTGTCAGCAGCACGACGATCACCGTGACACCCAGGTGATGCACCTGCAGATCGGTAAAGAACATCGACAGAATAGTCACGATCACCCCCACCGCCAGCCCGCGCAATACACCGCCGAGGGCGTAGCCGACCAGGATCGTGTGCGGCGAGACCGGCGAGACCATCAGCTCTTCGATCGAACGCTGGAATTTGCTGCCGAAGAAGCTCGACACCACGTTGCCGTAGGAGTTGGTGATCACCGACATCATGATCAGCCCCGGCACGATGTACTGCATGTAGGTGAAACCGCCCATGTCGCCGATCTGCCGGCCGATCAGGTTACCGAAGATGACGAAGTACAGGACCATGGTGATTGCCGGCGGCAGCAGGGTCTGCGGCCAGATGCGCAGAAAGCGTCGCACTTCACGGTAGACGATGGTATTCAGGGCGACCCAGTTGGTGCGCAGCTCGACACTCATACCGCCACCTTCGACAGGTTCTTTTCAACCAGGGACACGAACAACTCCTCGAGACGGTTGGTCTTGTTGCGCAGGCTCTGCACCTCGATGTTCTGCAAGGCCAACTGGCCGAACAGCGCAGTGATGCCGATGTCCTTGTCCACCTGCACTTCCAGGGTATGCGGGGTGAGCAGCCGGCACGGGTAACCTTGCAGCACCGGAGCGCTGACCAGGTCCTGTCTGAGGTCGAGGACGAAGGTCTCGACGTGCAGCTTGCCCAGCAGTTTGCGCATGCTGGTGTTCTCGACGATGGTGCCGTGATCGATGATGCCGATGTTGCGGCACAGCTGTTCGGCTTCTTCGAGGTAATGGGTGGTGAGGATGATGGTGATGCCTTTCTGGTTCAGCTCGGTGAGAAAGGTCCACATCGAGCGGCGCAGTTCGATGTCCACGCCCGCGGTCGGTTCGTCGAGAATCAACAGCTGCGGCTCATGGATCAGCGCCCGGGCGATCATCAGGCGGCGCTTCATGCCCCCGGACAGCGAACGCGACTGCACATCGCGCTTGTCCCACAGGCCAAGCTGGGTCAGGTACTGCTCGGCGCGTTCCTTGGCCAGTTTCGGCGGGATGCCGTAGTAACCGGCCTGGGTCACGACGATGTCGAAGGTCTTCTCGAACTGGTTGAAGTTGAACTCCTGCGGCACCACGCCCAGGCAGCGCTTGAGCGCCGAGGGCTCGCGGTCCAGGTCATGGCCGAACACGTTCACCGTGCCGCTGGTCTTGTTGACCAGGGTCGAGAGGATGCCGATGGTGGTGGATTTGCCGGCGCCATTGGGGCCGAGCAAGGCGAAAAAGTCACCTTCGGCGACGTCCAGATCGATACCCTTGAGGGCCTGGAAGCCGTTGCCGTAGGTCTTGGTCAGCTGTCGTATGGACAGGGCAGAACTCATAGCGGGTCACGTACCATATGAAGAGGTTCAGGACACGCCAGATCAGGTCACTGGCGCAGTGAGTGCGGCCCATGGTGCAAGCCTGGGCCGCTTAAGTACAGTCATCCGTATTGATAGTGGCTATCGATAGGAGCGTCGCACGGGCTGCGGGGTTCGCTCAGGTCAGCGCCGTCATCACTGCGGCCTGATAGGCCGGACGCGCCTTGAGGCGTTCGTACCAGGCCTGCAGATGCTGCATGGCGGGGCGCTCGATAGGCATTTCGTACCACGCGTAGACGAAGCTGCCGAGCGGAATGTCACCCATGCCGATCTGCTCACCCGAGAGGTACGGCTGCTGCGCCAGGGTCTGGTCGGCGATCGACAGCAATTCGGCACAGGCCTTTTGCGCGGCATTGATCGCCACCCAGTCGCGCTGGTCTTCAGCGGTGCGCAGCAGGCCCCAGAACAGCGGCCGGAATGGCGTGGCGAAGGACGAGGTAGTCCAGTCCATCCATTTGTCCGCCAGGGCGCGCTGGCGCGGGTCGTCCAGATACCAGCCCTGCTCGCGGCCGTACTGAGCGCACAGGTAGCGCACGATGGTGTTGGATTCCCACAGGGTCAGGTCGTCGTCTTCGAGCATCGGCACCAGGCCATTGGGGTTGCGCGCACGGTAGTGCGGCTCATTGACCAGACCAAAAGCGCCGCCGGCATCGATCGCTTCGAAATCCAGGCCGAGTTCGTGGGCAGCCCACAATACTTTGCGCACGTTGCTCGAGTTCTTGCGACCCCAGATCTTCAGCATGACGACGTCCTTATGAATGCAGAGCCTGGAGTCTACTCCAGCGGACACCCAGGAAACATGCCCTGACAACACCCGGCGAACTCCTGGCGCCACGACCGGTCACTGAACAGACGAGGCCGTCTATGCTGCTGGGGTCGGCTCAAGCCCAACTTCCAAGGAGGAAGGATTATGTTGCTGTTGTGGTTGCTGGTCCTGGTGATCGGCACGGCGTACCTCACCCACCGGCGTCTGCCACCGTTGCAGATTCTCGCCATCGTTGCCGCCTATACCCTGCTGATGGGCATTTTCAGCAAGGCCCCTGGCTGGCTGCTGGCGCTCATCTGGCTCGTGCTCGCGGCCAAGACCGCCCTGCTGGTGCTCCACGAATGGCGCCGCAAGGTCTTTACCGGACCGGTGTTCAAGTGGTTCCAGCGCACCCTGCCGCCGATGTCGCAAACCGAGCGTGAGGCGATCGAGGCCGGCACCGTCTGGTGGGACGGCCAGCTGTTCAGCGGCCGTCCGGACTGGCATACCCTGCTCGACTACCCCGCGCCGAAACTCACCGAAGAAGAGCAAGCGTTCATCGACGGCCCCGCCGACGAGCTCTGCGCGATGGTCAGTGATTGGCAGATCGGCCAGGACCTGGACCTGCCCCCCGAAGCCTGGGCATACATCAAACAGCACGGTTTCTTCGCCCTGATCATCCCCAAGGAATATGGCGGCAAGGGCTTCAGCGCCTACGCCCACTCCCAGGTCGCGATGAAACTGGCCACCCGCAGCGGTGACCTCGCCTCGACCGTGATGGTGCCCAACTCGCTCGGCCCGGCGGAACTGCTTCTACACTACGGCACCGATGAGCAACGTAATCACTACTTGCCACGCCTGGCGAGGGGCGATGACATCCCCTGCTTCGCCCTCACCGGCCCGCTGGCCGGCTCCGATGCCGGCGCCATGCCTGACACCGGCATCATCTGCAAAGGCCAATGGCAAGGCGAGGAAGTCCTGGGCCTGCGCCTGAACTGGGAAAAGCGCTACATCACCCTCGGCCCGGTCGCCACCCTGCTCGGCCTGGCCTTCAAGGCCTACGACCCCGAGCACCTGCTCGGCGAGGAAGAGGAACTGGGTATCAGCCTGGCGCTGATCCCCACCGATACCCCCGGCGTGGACATCGGCCAGCGCCACCTGCCGCTGGGGGCAGCGTTCATGAACGGGCCGAACAGCGGCAAGGACGTGTTCATCCCGCTGGACTTCCTCATCGGCGGCCAAGCCATGCTCGGCAAAGGCTGGATGATGCTGATGAACTGCCTGTCGGTCGGCCGCTCGATCTCCCTGCCAGCGGTCGGCACCGGCGCCGCCAAGTACACCAGCCTGGTCACCGGCCAGTACGCCAACATCCGCGAGCAGTTCAACGTACCCCTGGCCGCCTTTGAAGGCATTCAGGAATCGCTGGCGCGCATCGGCGGCAATGCCTGGCTGATGGATAGCGCGCGCCTGCTTACCGCCAAGGCGGTCGACCTCGGCGAGAAGCCCTCGGTGCTGTCGGCGATTCTCAAGTACCACCTGACCGAGCGCGGCCGCGAGTGCATTCAGCACGCCATGGACGTGCACGGTGGCAAGGGCATCATCATGGGCCCGAACAACTATCTGGGCCGCAACTGGCAGGGTGCACCGATCTTCATCACCGTCGAAGGCGCGAACATTCTTTCGCGCAATCTGATGATCTTTGGCCAGGGCGCCATCCGCTGCCATCCGTTCGTACTCAAGGAAATGGCCGCGGCCGGGCACGAAGACCGTGAGCAGGGGCTGAGGACGTTCGATGATCTGCTGCTCAAGCACATCTCGTTCGCCGTCAGCAACGCGGCCAGCACCTTTGTCCTGGGCATTGGCCTGGGGCATTTCGAGCGGGCACCAGGTGATGCCTTGAGCCAAGGCTACTTCCGCGCCCTGAATCGCCAGGCCGCAGCCTTTGCCCTGCTCGCCGACCTGTCGATGATGCTGCTGGGCGGCGCGCTCAAGCGCCGCGAACGGCTGAGCGCCCGGCTGGGTGATGTCCTGAGCTACCTGTACCTGTCCAGCGCCGCGCTCAAGCGTTACCACGACCTTGGCTCACCGGAACACCTGCAACCGCTGCTGCGCTGGGCCATGGAAGAAAGCCTGGGCCAGGCAGAAAAAGCCCTGGATCGCCTGCTCGATAACTTCCCCAATCGCTTCGTCGGCTCTGCGTTGCGGGTGTTGGTGTTCCCGTTCGGGCGTCGGCACACCGGGCCTAGTGATGAACTGGACGCCGAGGTTGCCGAGCTGATTGGCCGGCGCAAAGGCGATCCAGCACTCGAAGAGCTGTTGAGCGGCTGTTTCCGCCCCGAGGGTGAAGATGACCCTGTGGCCGCACTGCAGCGTGCCAGCGACCTGTTGGACGAGACCGCACCGCTGCACAAGGCACTGCATCAGGCCATCAAGGAGGGCAAGCTTGCAACCGCGCCAGGGCAATCGCCAATTGACAGAGCGGTGGAGGCAGGCGTCCTCACGGCAGACGAAGGGCAACGACTGCAACAGGCCGAGCACGCACGGCGCAAAGTCATCGATGTCGATGCGTTCGACAAGGAAGCACTGCTGCGAACGGCTGACAATGTGCGCTAGAACCTGTGGATACCCGCCCGCGCTCCCAGCTTAGTAAGCCTCGGAGCGCGGGTAGGCCTACTGCAGCTCAAGCAGCTCATCAATGGCCAGCGACGGCACGATCATTGCTGCCCAGTACCATCTACGATCGTCCGGCTCGACCGCCAACAAAGCCGTGCAGCCGCTGATAGCGTTGCCCTGCGTGAATATCCCATAACGGGAAACAGAGCCGTTACCGGCCAGTACCGTCCATTCGATATCCGCCGGATCGACCACCTGCTCATCACCGCGCTTGTCCCGGTAGCACAACGTCAATTGCAGCCGCTCCCCAAGCCTGGACATACGCAAGTAATGAGTCGGTGCAGCGTTGTAAACAAGGTAGGCCGCCTTGGCCCAGACCACGTTATGCCGTGCACTGACCGTATCAACGCTGACGAGCGTGTCAACGCTACTCTTCAATGCCGCCGTCGGCACAGTCTTGCTGTCTGCATCGTAGACGGCAGCAGGAGCAAGGGCGGGCGGGGGTTGGTAGTACCACAGCTCATCCACCTTCAGCACTTGCCCTTCGCTGCCGCTAGAAATCGTCACATTGCTGGTTGGCAGCCGCGCCAGTAGCAACGGGAAACGCGACGTCCCACGCTGGATCGATTTCATAGCCGGATTGATACCCGCACCAAGAAAGGCCCTTTGTTGAACAGGCGTGGCTAAGTCTTGCGGAGCAGACAAAAGTGGCAGGTAGGTCATGTGATACAGGCGGCCTGGCAGTTCCTGGAAAGCCCCGGGGCGCAAACGGGCATACGGATAAATGACGTAGGGCAAGTCGAGCAAGTCCCTGGGACCGAATTCTGTGGTGTATTTATCCAGATCAAAATAGGCGACCACCGACCCGGGTATGGTCGTACCTTGCCCACCAGCAGGCTGCGCACGCGCCGGCAACGCTGTGGGCGAGCGCCCTTCCGGATGACCTAGGGCGGCGAAATAGAGCCACAGCTCTGCCCAAAGCGTTCGATACTCGATATACAGCCTGAACCGGGCTCCGGTCATCATCTTGGAAATGTACTGTTGCTTGCCCAGCCAGCCAATCGGCTCACCTGCGCTCTGCAGGCCTTGGACAAACCTGCTGGCCATCAGCGCGTCGTCATGCTCATTGCGAACGAAGCGATACCGGGGCGCAGCCTGCCAATTCAAGACAACAGATCCATCAGGCTGATAGACGCCCCGACAGTTGTGCAGTTCGGATTCGACGCTCACGCTGGCATCGGCCGGGTACACATCCACCTGACGGACTTCTCTTACCTGCCCTCCCTGCTCCTTGCCCAGCATGAGGTGCACCGCATCGGAAACAACACGACGCACAGACACAAAAGCGTCTGTACCGACGCCGGCAAACTCCAGCACCGGCGCACCCACCTGCCCGTGGAAAACAAACCATGCAGCCCCGGGCGTGATGACCGTTTCAAAGGTCAATGGCCGGCGGACCTGCGAATCGTGAGCCTTCCCCAAGGCTGTGCGCAATTGCCCCAGATCCATCTGCACGACGCCACACCACCCGTGCAAATCCCATCCCTCTACCTGCGTTTCGCTGCTTTGATCTTCAGTGCTCATGGTCATCACCCTGCCGTTGAAACCTGCCAGGATTGAACGCCCTCACGCCCGCCCTTCTCAACTGGCAGAAATGCCAGTTTACGCAGCCGGCTGGCAGGTTCTGCTGTCGTCTCGGCTAGACTGTCACCATGAATTGACCAGCGGTGGATCAATCGGGCGTATACTCCGCGCCCCGTTTTCAGCAACCCCGAGGACCCTTTCCATGGCCAATCCGCACCTGGAGTACCACCTGCAACTGCTGCACCATCTGCGCACCATCCTGGTGGCCCTGGGCGAAGCCGAGCAAGTACCGGAAGAAAGCCACCTGCTGTTCCTCGAGCGCTTCGACGAGTTGCTCACCCTGCTGCCGCAAGACCCGCTGGAAAGTCAGTACCTTGGCCAGGACCTGCTCTGCCAGGTAATCCAACGCTACCCACAAATCGCCCACCTGGTCCCACGCGACCTGCTGTGGTTTTTTGCCGGCGATTGCCTGCACTTCATGCCGGATGACGAACTCGACCTGTATCAGCAGCTGGAAGAACGCCGCTTCGAGGCCGAGGAGAACGACGAGTCCTTCGACTGGCACAGCGAAAAACAGCTGCTGAACCTCAGTCAGCAACACGTCCAGCACTGACAGTGCCCGATGGCCTTTGCTCGAGGCCAGCAGCAAAGGGTGGTAGACGTCCGCGTTTTCCACCCGCAGTAGCGAAGTCGCCCTACAGATCGAAGCCCATCCGATCCGTACTCTGCGTGACGCGCGTCAGCCCCATTCAACGCAGGGACGACGCGGGCCGTTTAACTTCGCTACTGTGGAATCCTTATGAAAAAGACGCTTACCGCTTTTGCTCTGTGCATGCTCAGCAATGCGGCCTTGGCCAACACCGGCAACATCAACTTCGCTGGCAGCATTACCCCGGGCGGCACCTGCCCGATCGAAATCGTCGAACCTGGTACTGGTGGCACCGTACTACCTCGTGTAGTGGTGGGTAGCTACCACCCAGAATTCTTCACAGCCGCCGGAATAAAAACCCGCGCAATCCCATTCGCGATGCGGGTCACACCTGGCACAGGTTGCACTATCCCGGCGGGTGGGAAGGCCACGGTTACCTTTGCCGCAATCTACGGTATTCAAGGCACTGACCTGTATGCCCTACGTCCTGGCGGCGCGAGAAACCTTGCGTTGGCAATCCAGGATTCAAGCTTCAGCAATCTCGCCCCTGGCAAGGCGTCTGCCGAATATGCGCTGAACGACGCCGCGCCCACCGAGATGATCTTCTACGCGATGTACCAATCCCTAACTAACGCCGTCTCACCGGGCGATGCGCACTCGGAAGTCAGCTTCCTCGTAGACATCAAGTAACAGCCTGCTCCAGGCGTGATTGCAATCGCCTGGAGCCTCACCCCAACAACTGCGTCCCTTCAGGTATTTCACATGCGTTCCCCCTCTCGTTCTCGATCCTGGTCACGCGTGATCGCGGCTTGCGCCTGCCTCGCAACTTTCTTGCCTAGCGCCCAGGCCGCGTTGACGATCAGTTCCACGCGCATTGTCCAGCACAGTGACCGGCACAGCAGTTCGGTGATCGTCGCCAACCCGAGCAAGCGTCCTTATGCGGCGCAAATCTGGGTCAACACCGAGGCCGACGACACGACGACCACCGTGCCACTGATCGCCTCACCCGCCCTCACAAGACTGGACCCGGACAGTGAGCAGACGGTGCAGATCAATCGCTTGCCTAACGACCTGCCGCAGGACCGGGAAACCCTGTTCTACTTCAACGTGCAGGAAATCCCCCAGGCCCAAGACAATGCGCCCAACACCCTGACCATCGCCCTGCGCACCCGCATCAAACTGTTTTATCGGCCAAGCCAACTTCAAGGCAGGCCCGATGATCACTTCAAGGCGGTTGAGTGGTCGTTACAAACGATCGACGGCAAAACCCATCTGGTCGTCGACAACCCGACCCCCTATTACTACACGTTTGGCACGCTCGAGTTCAGCCAGGGCGGGCAGACCGAAACTCTGGAAGCCAGGGCCATGGCCATCCCCAAAAACCGTCAGAGCTACCCGCTGAAGCACGTTGCCACGGCGAGTACGGCTCAGGTAACTTTCAATATCGTCAATGATTATGGCGCCGTGAGCGAAACTGTGACGCGAAAACTCCCACGTCGGTAGGGATCAGTTCTGCAACGTAAGCGCAAGAATTGGGAAGTTGGGCTGAGCAGGCCAACTACTACCTTTATCGAAACTGGCTGACACTTTGATATAGAACACTTGACCGCGGGTGAGCTGCTGCAAAAAACTCAGTGGTACCAACACATCACCCGCCTTACCGATACCGTCGGTAACTTCCTGGGCCGTTACTTCATGGTTGCGCATCACCGCGTGAACCTTGCCCCCCGATGCACTGACCCCTTCGAGCATGATGTTCACCCGCTGGTCAGTACTGCTGTGCAACCATTTTTCCAGCCTGAGCGGCGGATCGTTTCGGTGATCGCCCAAGCGAAATATCTCGCCCGAACGGTGCCCGGCCAATTGCGGTGTGGGCAGTTGCTCGCGTGGTATCGGCGTGACACTGACCTTGCGGATGACGGACGTCTGCGGGCCATCGGTAGTCTGCACCTGGTAATACACCGACAGGGTCTTGCCGCTCATGTTGACTGCATTACGCACGGGCACGGAGTACCTTCGCACCGGGTGCATGCCCGTCATCGACAGGCTACCCACAAGCTCTGGCTCACCCCACTGAACAGTAAAAGCCTCCCCAGCAGCAATCACCGCCTCGTCCGGAATGATCGTTTCGACCGAGTCGCGCACGGTCTCCAATGCCAGCACCAACGTTTGCGACGAACCAGCCGCT
The DNA here is from genome assembly GCF_017875955.1 of Pseudomonas sp. BP8. Lineage (GTDB taxonomy): Bacteria > Pseudomonadota > Gammaproteobacteria > Pseudomonadales > Pseudomonadaceae > Aquipseudomonas. Next base: position 4,938,349 of record NZ_JAGINK010000001.1, read on the forward strand.
TGCGGAACTTCCAGCCAAGGCAGCACACGCGGTATGGGCCTGGCGGCAACCGTCAGCGTGAGCGGACTCGACGGACGGCTGAGGTTACCCGCGCGGTCTTCTACCTCATAGAACGCATAACGTTGCCCGTCGCCACGCTCACGGATCATGTCGCCGTCATAGTCGATCGTCAGCGGCTTTGAGAGGTCTTCGACAGCGAGCACTCGCCTGCCCACCTCGACATTTTCGAAGGGCTCGGTATTCCAGTAAAAGATCACCGTATCGCCCGCGCCAGGCTGGTCATACGTCGGTATCACGCCCTCAAGGAGGTTGTCGTGGGCCTTGAGGTAGGCATCGGTCAGATCAGCAGCGCCCAGGTCTGGAAACGACAGTTCACCTCGCGCGCCGCCCAGCTCGGGCGCCGTCTTGTCGATGGTCAGCAGCAGTGCCTCAGACGCGTCGTCGTTGCCGTTCCAGAAAGACACGGTGTAGTCGACACGCGCTTGTCCTTCGCGCAGAAGCGCCACAGGCACCTCGATAAACAGCTCATCGTCCTCTATCGGTGATTCCCAAGTCTTTTCATCGACGAGCTGGCCATCCCAGCGCAGGCTCAGTGTCTGCGCCTTGCCCGGACTCGGATCGGCGTTGAGCCATCTGGGTACATCGACCCGCAAGGGGCTGCGCAGCAGTGTGACAGGGAGCAGGTTGGGCTCGCCCCCCGCGATGTCATCGAGCATCCCAACGACCTTGGGTGGCGCAAGCAAGACGTCCTCGGGTTGCAGCTTCTGATCCTCCAGCATGATGCGTTCTCCGATGATTCACGCAAAAAAAGGGCAGGCCAATGCCCACCCTCTCTATTCAACTTACCAGCTGTAATGCAGCCCGACGTTGGCCCCCCACGGCTGCTCGATGTGCTTGCCGTTGCTGTAGTCGAAGTCGGCATGGAGCTGCATCCTCTCGGTCAGCGATACCGCAACGCCAGCACCCACTTCGCCGCGCGAACCGGACAGGTCATTGTCGAAGCGATTGCCATTGACCTCCACATCACTGCCACCGACAAACTCATGGGCGTAAGCCAGGCGCACGTATGGCTGCACGTACTTGCCCTGCCCCAGGTCAAAGGTACGACCAACCGTGGCACCGGCCTTGCCGAGCAACGAACGGGTGTCTTCACCCTCGGCGCTCAGGCCATTGTCCAGCTGATAGTCCTTGCCCTGGATAGCCACCGCCGACCATTGGGTATAGGGCTCAACGAAGTAGCCATCGGCCAGGTCGATGTGCCGGCCGAATTCCACCGTGGCGCCCACGCCGAGGTTGTCGTAGTTACCCTGGGTGCGCCTGCCGTCGCTCAAGCTGACATCAGCGCTGTTATCGAAGCGGTTGACTTTGAGCACACCGTCGAAGTAATAGCCACTTTGCGCATCCAGCCAAGTCACATACCCCCCCAGGTAGTAGCTCTTGACCTCGGCCGAGGCACCGCGGGCGATGTTCAGGTCAGAGCTGCTGTAGCCGCCCAATACCCCCGCCAGCCACTGCCCGTCACCAATCGGCAAGGGCGCGTCAGCTCCGAACGAGACGCCCTGCTGGACTTGCTGGTAAGCCGTTCCGGCGCCTTCGGCGACGTTGAACTTGTTGCCATAGGCACGCATCCAGCCACCCGACTTGCGCTCATCCAGGCGCAATTCCCCCATGCGGGCACGCAAGCTGCTCAGTTCGCCATACCAGATGGTTGGTGCTGTATTGAACAAGGCCAGTACCGAAGCCGTACCGGGGCTGATGATCTTGCTCGATCCATCCAGAAACCAGTCATTGCCACGCTGGACCAACTCGTAGGAGAACGCGCCCAGGTCGACCGGACCACCGGCCAGGGCGAAGCTGGCATCGCCGCCACCGGTCTGGATCAGGTGCAACTGACTGGCAGACAGCGGGTCGGCACCACTACTGCCGACCAGCACACTGTGATTGCCGGTGGCAGTGCCAGTGACCTCGAGGAAATCGGTGTCGCCGGTGCTGAAATCAGCGTCCATGACAAAGGTGCCACTGCCCGCCAGACTGCCCAGCGTCAAGCGCTGATACTGGTCAGCCTCACCAAAGCGCACTGACCCGCCATTCATCGACAGCTCACCGAGCTGACTGTCCTCGACCATGTTCCAGCGCGCCCCGCTGTTGAGGGCCATGGCCTCAACGTTTTCCAGGCGTCCGGTCAGGCTGGCGTTGTTGTTCAGGGCCAGCTTGGCGCTGGAGCCGGCTTCGACCCGCACGTCACCGACCAGATCGCTGTTATCGACCGTCATCGTCGCGGTTGAATTACCGACCACTTCGAGCAGCGTGCCATTACTGCCAACCAGGCTCGAACCGGCGCTCACTTCAATGTTTGCGTTGGCTGGAGCAAATTCATTGCCAACGACGATTGCCGAACCGTCCAGGCCTTCTACCCGCGAACCAATCAGATTTACCTTGGCAGGATCAGCAAGATCGGGGTCGGCAAAAATCAACAAGCCATTGCTCGCGCCGATCAGGCTACTGTCTTCAGCATTGAGCACAGCGCTGCCGAACAAAGTCGCTGCCGCTGCACTGCCGGTGCCCACCAGTGAGCTGCGTTGCAGGTTGAGCGTCGAAGTAGCCGATATCCGCGCCCCGCCTCGGCCACCCTCAACGTAACTGTCAGTGACCGTGGCCGTCGATCCGACCGTGCCGGTGCGCAGCAGGTTCAGGCCGAGCCGGTCAGTGATGAGCCGGGAATTGCCGCTGATATTAGCGCTGGCACCGGCTGACAAGGCGATTGCATCAAAACCCGCGGTGATCACCGTGCTTTGGCGCATATCAAGCTGAGCCTCGCGACCCACCACGATACGGTCGGTGCTGGCGCCCTCGGCCTCGAGACGAGCACGTTCGTTGAGGCGGTAATTGTCGCGGACTGTACTGGCGTCGATAGCCAATTCGCCATCGACGACGGTTATTGCCATGGCGGGGGACGTCAGCAGGAGCATTGCCGAAGCTTGCAGCAACGCGCGCGCCAGCGGATGAAGTTGATAGTTTCTAGCACTACTCATGTCGACTTACCTTTCAAGACACTAAGAAAAATCTTACCCGTAGATTTATGGCGCGGAATCTACAAACTTCTTCCTGATGTTTATGTAGGAAAAATCAGCATTCATTTGAAGGTTGCCTGAAAGGTAACGGGAGCGTTCGATACGCTCCCGGGTGATACACAGCCTAGGGCCTGGTCAAATCACAAGTGCCCGCCGGGCCATTGATGGAGACAGGCGCCTTGGCGTCCAGAGAGCGCACCGTCTTGCCGCCCAACTCGAACTCGTAATGCGCATAGCCATATCCATCTCGATCTGCCGGGTCAGCCTGGTCGATAGGCAAGATGTGATCTGCGTAGGGCTGGACACGCCAGATGAATCCTTTGACGGTAGTGGCATCTACTTCGATGGTCTCTTCCAGATCGACCGCTGGGATCGCTGTCTCTTTATCGAAGGTAGTTGCTCGCCACTTGAGGGTTACCGTGTCTCCAGCTTTAACGCCATGAACAGAAAGGTCTGGAACCTGAACGCGAAACGCCGGATCGTCCGCATGATCCCCTCCAGGTGTCCACAGCGCACTGCAGTTCAGATAGCGCCCCGAGGGAATGTCGAAAGCCGGCGCGTCCGGGCGAAGGACAATGGCATCGACCGCAACATTGGTAATCGGTGACTGCGGCGGGTTTGGGTTGTCGGTACGCGTCACCCGGTAGTGAACCGCAACAGTCCCATTGCCACTGCCCATGATGTATGACCAGGGAATCTCAGCCGTAAGAGTGGTACCTGGCTGCCCAGCTCCAAGCGTGATATCGGCCTCTGCTACATGGTTGCCAGCCCAATAGAAACTGACGATGTCGTTTTCTTGAAAAGCCGCGTCGATGTCTACGCTTAGCTCTGCTGGCTGGTTTTCGTCGGCTTCGGTGAGTACATTGTCGGTGGCCGAGACCTTGCCCTGGATGAGCGCCGGGAGCATCTTCGAATTGATCGGGTCAGGCCAATCCGGATCCGGGTCCGGGCCTGGATCAACAGGCCCGATGCGTTCCAGGTTGACGGCGACATCAATCGCTTTGGTCCCCATCGTGACGGATCCGCGTCGCACCGAGTAGGTGACGTGCGCATCAACGCTGCCGGCTCCAGTCTCCTTGCCATAGGCCGCCCAGATGTCCAACCCTGCAATCGGAAAAATCATCGGAAATTTTGGGGGACCAACGGGTGTCCATGGCGAGCTGTAAGCCCCCCAGGTCACCTGTACTTCATCAAGGGGATCGCTGTTGTCAAATGCCTTTACATGGACTTCGACACCGAGGGCAACGTCCTCCTGATCGATGAGCAAGTCGTTCGCCAGCGGCACGGACGGATCTTCATATACAGTTGGCCAGGCGCCCAACGCCACCCCTACTTGCCGATAGTCGGACATGTGGCTGACGTTGCCGGCCTTGTCGAGCAGTACATAGAACGCGTTGACTCCACCATTGCCAATGGCTTCGATTTTATCCACAGGGATCGTTATTGACTGATCGGCAGCGGTAACCTCAACCTTTGCAACAGGTTCCACTGACCACGGATCCTCCGGCACGCCCTTGACCCAGAACACCCAGACATGATCCTTAGGCGCCCGATCAGTGTAATCAGGTAGCGACACCGTCACCGTGCCTTTGTTGCCGTCCAGTACGTTGGGGATAACGGGGAAAACGGTAGGGGGCTTGTCCTGATACGGCGGGCGCGTATCGAGCCTCAAGACCAACTCAGTCGATTCGTCGAGCGCGCCGTTGTAGCGCTCGACCGTATACTTGAATGTACGCGGACCATCCCCCCACGCACGAACTCTGGCTCTATCCAGCTTTAATTCAAGCGGAAACAGGCTCTCATCGTCTGAGGTGTATTCTCCGCTATACAATTCATCCTTACCGTCGTCGACAGATAAAATAAATTTATCCGGATCACGGCTCGGTGCAACCAAATCCCATTTAGGGATGGTGATCGACAGATCCTTGTCATCATCTTTCAAGTAGGCGGCGAGCACCGTGTTGTCGGTGGCATCTGCAATCAATGCCGCGGGAATACCGGGTGGCGCCAATTGCGCATCCGTCCCCACCGCTTGTGCACGCGCACTGCGCACCGCCTGGCGAGCGTGCTGCGCAGTAATCTGGTGACCTGCATACTTGTTCATGTGCAACCCTCATGTATAGAGCGTGGACCTGAATGAATACACTCATCTGTTAATTCACATTGCCGCGCGCCTGCGCTATTCACAACTGGCATTTCTATCAGTTGAATAACCGCGATGACTGACATATCGAGCAGTGAAATCGACACTCGGTGGGTGGAACTGCGCAACCGAATGCCGCAAAAGGGCAGTCGATTCATCATCGGTGCCCTTTGCGGATACATTTAACTTATCTGTTTCTAAACAGCACAAAACCACTCAGGCAGATTGGCTGACCAACCTGTCCAACGGGTCATAGCCATACTCACTGGCCTGCCCCTCAGGCACAGTTACCGAGGTCAAGCGCCCCAGGCCGTCATAGCTCAGCGTTCGCCCGACCTCGTCCCGCGTCAGGTTGCCATCGGCGTCGTACTCCAGGTCGATACGTGCGGGATAGCCGTGTTGCGGAGCATCGTTGGTGATGGCGCTCAATTGCACCGGGTCGGCGTTATCGAACAGATAGGTTGCGGTGTTCGAACCACCGGGGAAGGTCGTGCGTACTCGGGTGATATTGTCCAACGCATCCAATCGGAAAAGCTGCGTGGTTATTACCTGGCCATAGGGATCAACCGGCGCTTGGGGACCTTCGCACTCGTAGCGGGTCAACCGCGCACGATCATCATATTGGTAGGTCTCGTAGCGCAGCAGTTCGTCGCCCTCCTGCAGCGTCTTGGTGACCAGCGCGTCCCGCACGTCGTAGCTCTGCGTCAACACCTGGGTGGTTTCACCGAAGTCGAAGGTGCGCGAGATCTCCCGATCAAAATCGTCGTAGCGCAATTGAGTGCTCAGTTGCTGTTGGCCATCCTGCGTTCTGATCAGGCACTGACGCCCCAACTCATCGTAGGCAAAGGTCGACTCGGTGCTGCCCAACTGAGTGAACACCAGCCTTCCCGCAGAATCGTAACGGTAAGTCTGGGTCTGCCCCAGCACATCGACGTAGGCCAACTGCCGCGCCTGGAGGCTGGTGCGGTAATGCATGGTATAGGGCTCGCTCTGGTTGGCGACGGTTTCCAGCTTGACCTCACCGGTGCTGAAGTACTCCCTCTCAAGCGTCTGACCCTGCTCCTCGCACGCCAGCAGGCGGGCGTTGTGCCTGTCGTATCGATAATCGGCCTGCACGTTGGCTGTTGCAATGCGCCGCTGCAACGGCTCCTCGCCCAACTGAGGCTGGTAAACATACTCGATGAGTTGGCCAGAAGGTGTCAGCACCGATGCCGGCTGACGTTGCCCAGGGGCAAAGGTGAACTGGCGGAGACGGCCACCGGTGACCGACTCGATCATCCGGTCCAGGCCATCGAAGCGCTGTTCTCCGAGCACCACATCGTTGACCTTGATCAACACCGGCAAGTCCTCACGACTGTGCGCAGCATAGTCACGATGAACCACAGCGCTGTCGGCCAGGGTCTCGTCCAGGAGACGGTCGAAGGCATCATAGGCATAGCGTTTGACCGCTTTGCGCGCATCTACCTCGCGCACCTTGCGCCCCAAGCCATCATAGAAGTGCTCTTCAACGCTGTAAGCCTGGTTGTCCTGAGTGAAGCGCTCGATCCGGGTCGGCTGCTCGAACAGGTTGAGCCAGGTGACCATGGTCCCGCTTTTGAGCGTGCCGTTCGCCGATTCACTCCATGCGCGCACTATCGGGCCTTTGGACTGCAGGGTCCCGATCGGGTCGGTCTGCTCGAAGTGCCGCACACCGTCCGGGCCTGTTTCGCAGTACTGTTGCCCCCAGGAATCAAACTCAAAATGGGTCTTCAGGGCCAGCTCGCGCGGCGTCCATTCGCCGCCTTCGATATCATCGAGCCAGTCGAACTCAGTGTGCTCGACCACATTGCCCAAGCTGTCATGCAGCACTACCTGGGTACGCCGAAACTGCTCGGCAGCCAGCAACGAGGGGTTGTCGGCATCCTGACGCTCTTCAAGCACCAGGCGGTTGAGACCGTCAACCCAGCTGCGGGTGGTCACGCCCTTGACGTCGACCATAGTCTGCAGCGCCTGCCGCGAGCCTCCCGAGACCAAGTTGTAACGGTAGTGGCGTGACGCAGTGAAGTCGGGCTCGTTGGGCGAGACCGTTTCTTTGATGACCCGACGCAGCGCATCATACTCATAAGCGATCTCGACATCGTTGTCGTCACGGTTGAGCAGCGGCTGGTTGAGCAATACCGATTGGCGCAGGGTAACGACCTTGCGCGCGTGGCGTTCGCTGTCGTGGTCAAAGCCGGTGATCGTTTGCACGGTTTGCAGCACACCGTAGCCCACATCAGCACCGGTCTGGTAGGCAGATTCGATGCGTGTGGCAAGCCCGTTGCGGGTGATCGTTTCCTGCTCGATTCGACCATGGCGCAGCGCATCGGTCGGCGCCTGCACATAGGTGCGCACGATCTGCTCCAGCGGCGTGAGCTGCGCGCCCTGAAGTGCAGATTGATCTTCGTGGTCGGGTAATAGCCAGCCCGTGCGCCAAGTCTCAGGATTGGCCTGGGAAATCGGCTCCAGCTTGCTGTAGCGATAATCGGTGCGCAGGCTCGCAGCCTCCCCTTCACCGTCGCTCGAGGGTTCAACGGTCATCGCTTTGATGGAGCGCACGAACGCGTGCGGGTCCGCCGGACACAGCTCGACCGGATTACCCTCGGCATCCTTGCCCATCTCCCCGCCGAGGGGGTAGTAGGTATAGAACGTGCGCAGGCCACTGGCCTGAACTTCTTCGGTCAGGTTGCCGTAACCATCATAGAGCGTGCTGGTGACTTCTTCGCGAGGAGGGATATTACTCTCGCTCCTGCGCCAGCGCTTGAGCACGCGATGCGGTAGTTGGAAATAGTTCGGTTGTTGCTCAAAGCTGCGGCCTTCGACTTCAGCGTAGGTGGTTTCGGTTTCTTCGATGCAGCCCGCTTCTTCGGAGCGCTGCAGGGTCAGCAGGTGAAAGCGGTTGAAGCTGCGGCTGACCGTGCGCAACGCCTTACCGGCTTGCAGATAGCTGACGGTACTGCCGTAGCTGAAACCCGTGCCGGCAAACTGGTAGAGGTTGTCCTCACCGTCTTCGCGCCAGACCACGCCGGTGGCGCCACGCCCGAGGAAGTTGTTGGTGGTGTAGGCGTATTCGGTAACCATGTCCGGCTGGTCGAAGCCGGGTTCGATAACGTGCCGGGTCACCCGGGGCAACGGCGCGGGGGTGAGGCTGGGCTTGGCCGCCTCAGGGAACCGGTGGCCGTCGTCCAGGTACTCAATGCGCTCCGTGCCACCGACAGGCGTATGCACCGTCTTCAGGCAGGCCAGCTGCTGCAGGTTGCGGCCCTCGAAGTGCTCGTATTCGAAGCGCCAGCTGGCGTTGTCTTCGCTGGGCAATACCACCTCGAAAGGCAGGCGCTTGTTGGCGCGGCCGCGCTTGTCGAGCTTGACCTGATAGCGCGCCAGCGGTGTGCCGCCTGGGCCGGCTTCAGGGTGCAGGTCGATCAGCACCTGGCCATCGCTGTAACTGAGGGCCAACAGCTTGACGCCACTGCCGTCAATTATGGAGGTCAGGCAGGGGGCACCGTAGTAGTCGCCGTAGCTCAATTCGATCCAGTGCCCGGAGGGCGCCTCGACACGGGTAGGCAAGGCCACGCGGTTAGTGCTCGGGCCGCGGCTTTCGAGCACTTCCACCAGTCCGGATTTATGCACCACGCGAAAGCGCTCGGCAGTCTCCTTGTGAAAGTGGAACGTTTCCAGCTTGCGTTCGCGGATGTCTGGCTGGTCGCCGCTGCCGGTGACCTTGAAGCTGTCGCCGGTGTGCAGGCTGAGCATGTTGGTGGCTGGCACGTACTGGCTGAGGTTAAGGCTCCAGCCGTGACCGAAGCCGGAGTCCTGGTCGTTCATCGGGTTGAAGCCCAGGCGCAGCGGCAGCGACGGGCCGCTGAGGTCGTTGCCGACCAGTTCGGGCAGTTCAATGCCCAGGGTGTACTGGCCGGTGCGCGGGTCGACACTGTGTTGCAGGAAGCTGAGGAAGTTGAACGCGTTGGAATGCACAACCGTAGTGGTCGTCATGAAAGGTTCTCCGAAGTTGCACTTGAAGGGGCGCAGGCGGCTCGCCGACAAAGGTCGGCGAGCCTACCGATCAATACACGGCCAGTTGCAGAGTGTTACGATTGTCATCGACACTCGGCGGCAGGAAGCTGATTTGCACCCGGTGCAGGTTGCCGTTGATATCACGCAACTCGAACTTCAGCGGTGCATCAAGGTGATTGCGATATGCCTTGGTGTCATCGCCTTTAGCCATGGAGTCGTGCCAGTACGGCATGTTGTCAACCCGGTGCAGGCTAATGAGCAGATCGCCTGGATCAGGGGCTTGGCCAGATATGAAATCTTCCTTCAAGGTAAACTTCTGTTCTTTGGCCAACGCGAGTAGATAACCATCCAGCGCCAATCTGCTGGGCGCCACCGCCTCCTCGCCACTCACCGGATTGAAGGCAACCCCGAGGTAACTGAAGAACGTTTCTTCAAACTGTTCACTCTCCCAACGCACCGAGGAAGAGGCCCCTTCAATCTTGCACGTCTTGAACTTGACCGGCATTAATTGATGTTCGTAAGTCAGCGTCCAGTAGTCGATGGACTCCAGGTAATAGCTAAACTCATCATCCTTGATCTTTTCCCCACGTCCGTTGAATACCCGCTTCCTGTCCAGCTTATAGTTACTTGCCGCGCGCACAGGCGGTGCGTCACTGGAGACTTTTACCGTGAATTGCTTGCTCTGCGAGCTGAACTCTCGGCCGTCGGACTTGGTGAATTTGACATAGAACTCTCCCTGGCCGGCCTTGGCACTTTGCAAGTAGAACAGCCGACGGCTGGTGGAGAACTCCGAGCGTACCTCGGCGCGCTCACCCGCCAAGGCGCTGCGCTGATCGAAGCGATTGCGCACGTTGTTGACCGCCCATGGCACGGGCGCGCCAACAGTCGGGTCCAAGCCTTCCTGATCAATTTCGATAACCGGTAACACGCTATTACCGATCACGTTGTAGAACTTCAAAGACGACAGTTCGACCGGGGTCAACGGTACATCGTCATTGTTGGTTTCGATCGTCACCAACACCTCGATCTGCTGCATGCCATTGGCATAGCAGCGATCCGTGCCACGGGTCACCACGCTGAAGGCGGTCAAATCTGTCCAGTCTGGCGGTGCTACCGCCTTGTCCGCCAACTCGACCAGCGCGTAACCACTTGACCTGCCATTGATATCGGCCATGATCACGCTGGCTATCGTCGACGCCTCCCTGGGGGGCGTGAACAACCCAGTACCATCGATCTGGCCTTCGCCGAATACGCTCCAGGAAACGCGGTCATCCTCCTTGGCCAGGTTGAACTGGAGGGGTACCCCGGCATCCACTGATGGCACGTAGGCAGGCTGGACCTCAACGTCGGCGGTATAGGCGATGATGAAGATCACTGCCTCGCCGCTGGTCCCGTCGGAGGCATTGCTGGCGCGGATGCGCTGGAGAAGAATCTCCGGCACCTCTTCTGCGGGTTGATCCGCCGTGAAGATCGCATAGCCTCCACCCTGATCGTCCAACTTCCCGTAGATTTTGCCGCCGTTTGCTTCGTCAGGTAGCAACTCCCAGGTAACCCCCGAATTGCTGTAGAGGTCAATCTTCACCCCACCCGCAGCACTGGACACCCGCGGTGAAACATCGATCGCCTGAGCCACCTCAACCAGCAGGGCTGTGCGCGTCTGTGCGCCCTCACCATGCGAAACCACGGTGACCTGTTGCGGCGACCTGAAGCGCTCCGGCGGCAATGCTCTGTAGGCTCCATCCGCGCTGATGGTGCCTGCTGCGCTTGGCAGATAGAGACTGGCGGCATCCCAACTGCCAAGCGCCGCGGCTGGGGCAGCGGGGTTGCTCAAGGTGAACGACTGGGTGCGTCCTGCAACCACTTCGGCCCGGCGCGGCTCGACGTTGAGGGTTTTGGCCGAGGGCATGACCCGACCGAAGCTGACCCAGTCCAAAGGCTGATGATGTTCGCTCAACTGCAGCCCGTGGGCATTGGGCAACTTCAGCTGCCCGACGATATCCGGCTGCTGGTTACGGATGAACCCTTGCAGCCTGGCGTCGACCAGCAACGTCGCGTTGAAGGCCGCAGCGCCTTGCGCAGTGACGTCGTCAGGAATCAGGTAAGGGAAGTCGGCGCCACTCCCTGGCAGCCCGCCGGGCCGTTCGTTCATGCGCAACTGGCAAAACATCACCACTGCCCCCTTGCCATGCTGGGCAGACAGCACATCGTTAGCTGCCGGATGTGGCTGGGTGCGCACGGCAAACGAGGTGGGGCTCAGCGGGCCATAGTCAGACAAGTCGAGCATTGCTGCGGTGAACAGCTGCCGGTAGGCCGGGTGGGCGTTGATCTTGGCCCCCAGCAGCTCACCAATGCGAATCGCAACCTCAGGCACCATGCCCAGGTTACTGGCAAAACCCTTGCTACGCGTCAAATCAAGCAGCAGCATGCCACGGTCACCGACCTGGCTGCTGCGCACATTGAGGTCCACCGTCATTTTCAAGTGGTAGCCCATGCTCTCACGCAGGCTTTGCACGCGCAGCAACTGCGGGGGGCGGCCGGGAAGGTGCAGCATGGTGGTACTGGTGCCGGCAATGAGATTCAGCGTCAAGGTGGCATTGGCGTTACTGAGCGACGCCTGCTCGAACGACAAGTGCGGCACCCCGAACACCAGACCGTCGAGCGTCACCCGCTCTTCGCCACTGTCATCGGTGGAAAAACTTTCACTGATCGGCGTGAGAAAGCTCAGATCATTGAAGGCCGACAAGTATTGCTGCTCGAGCAGGTCGTTGATCTGCGCCTGGTCAAAGGCCAGGATCGCGCCCCAACCATTCATGATGTTGCCTTGGGCCAAACGCTCGAGCAGCGCGGCTTTGTTGTTAAGAGTCAACATGATCAATCCTCGAAGAGCTGCACGAATGTGTCGGCGGTGACGAACGGAACCGGCAAGATGGCATAGGCCCAGTACCAGCTCCTGTTGTCATACTCGATTGCGGCAACCACCGCATAGTCTTCGGCGCCCACCGCAGGTGGGGTATACAGGCCGTTGACAAAGGTCCCGCTACCTGCGACCAGGTACCAGGTGGTGTTGTCAGGCTCAACCTCGTACTCGCCTTTCTTGGACTTGGCCCAGAACTTCAGTTGCACACCCGTGCCGCGTGCCTCGAACGTGAACCAGTTGGTCTGCGGCTCAAGAGGGACCAGTACATCGACCTTCTCCGTGACACCACCCGCCAGTTTGGCCTCAATCTGGTCGACCCACAGGACCTCCTCGATCTCGTCATCCTCCTGGCGCGCCAGCCAGGCGTCTGACTTGCGCGCTGCCAGGGCCACGTTGCGGCCTTCGCCTACCTGCAACGTGCTGGCACTGGCTGGGGGCGAGACATAAATTTTGGCGTACTGGACATCAGGATCAGCGTCCGGATCGTCAATGATTTGCCCCTTGGAATCCTTAGACATCTGCCACGTGATGGTTTGATTACCAAGGGCAGTGGCGGTGACTTTGCTGCGGCTGCCACCTGTTGAAACGGCCATCACCAGTGGGTCGATACCGATGCTGCGGGTAACCACCCCCACCATTGCCTTGCTGAAATGGTCGGAGTTCTTGCTCTTGGCGGTAACGATCACACGCTTGTGCTTGAGCGGGAGCTCAGTGACCGCAGGCGCGGTGTACACGCCTGCGGCTGTGATACTGCCGGCTGCACCCGTTTCTCCTGGCAGATTTGCCACCGACCACTGCACATCTGCGCCTGCGGGAACAATGCTGAACGTATGCTGCTGACCGGCGGCGACGATCACTTCACTTTTGTCGATCTGGAACTTGGTACGCGTGGGTGCGAGGTAGCCGGGCAGGGTCAAATCCAAGGGCATATAGGCGCCTGCAGGCTCGACGGTTTCATTTCCGCCGCGGAACAGCAACCCATTGAGTTTAAAAGCGTTGATAGCGTCGTACGCGGGAGACAATTCCTGAATGGCAGACTCTATGAGTTCTTTGATGTAGTCCGCGTATAGGCGTTCGAAGTCAGGATAAAGTGTCTCTCCATAGTTGGGCGGGGGCTCATCCGTAGTCAGCATGGTCGCGGTGACTTCAACCGGTTTCCCCTCAAGAAATTCGAACACTACTCGACGTTCGCCATCGCTTCCCACGGCAACGCTCGGCACGTAGTAAAATTCGCAATCAAATACCGCTACTATAGCGCCGATATATTCAGGGTATGTTTTTATCTGATACACAAACCACCCCAACACCTCACCCCTCCAGCGGCACTTCAGGCGGGTGCCATCCGCGATCATACTGAACCCAGGTGCGTTATTATATGGTTGCACTGGCAAATAACCGGGACTGCTCGTTGCCTTGAAGAGCTCCTGGTCCCGATGGAACTTCCCCTCAACAAATCGTTTGCCTGTCTTTGCCTCTACTCCTATGACTTTGTTTCCCTCAAGCAGCGGCCTGACGGTTATAGTCTCGCCAAATTTTGCCAGTGCGTCCTTCATTAAAGGCTGGAGTACGTACTGGTTACCCAGGACGATGTTGGCGCTAAACGGGCCGTCCTCCCCGTCAGGCAGCAGGTAATGAAACGCCGCGTCATCAGGGGGGAAGCTGCCTTCACTTCCACCCTCCATCGTCACAAACAGGACCACAGCCCCGCCACCCTGATTCGGCCCATTCAGCACCTGACTGTCGGGCGCCGCGTGGGTACGGATAGAGAATTTTTTTGGCTGTACAACTTCATCTTTATTGACAACCAACCTGTTCAGCTCAAATACTTTCTTGGCGTCTGGCCAGTTATCGAAAATGTCCTTGAAACGTGCACCACCGATACGATTTTCTTCATCGGTGTCGGCAAACTTCAGGTAAAATTCGTCGACTTTTTTCAAGTCCAGAACGACCTGACCTGCGCTATTTACCCCCCCGCCTGCGACGTCCAGATTCACCCGTGCATGCAGCACGGATCCATTCAGAGCGTCCGCCAACTTCAGTCGGGTCACCTGTTTGTACGTTGCACCTTGCTGCTGACTGATGGAAATCTGCTTGCCGCCAACGATGCGCATGGCCAGGTCGGCTCGCGAGTACGTGATGCTCGCGTTCTCAAACGAGAGCCGCGGGGCGTCCAGAACCTGATCGAAGGTCTTTTCCCAGCGCATCCCCGGGGTGATCTCCGTCACAAAACTCAGCGGCTCAAAGTACTGTTCTTGGTCAAATCGATCAATGTACTCTTGCATCAGCAGGAGATTGGTTTTATTACGGTCGTATACAACAAGGGCATCCCAGTTATAGAGATTGACCTCTTTCATTGACTCCAGAAATTCCGCAAGTGACTCGCGCTTCATGATTATCTTCCCATCGTGATTGATAAGTTCAGGTGCCCGGGCGTACTCAGGCGACCAGGGTCAAACTTAAATAGTTGAAATCCACCCAGGTATCCTGAGCACTGCCAGAGTTCTCAAAATTGACGCTGACCCTGACATCGAACAGTTCACCGAGCTTTTGTTTTGCCAGCACGTCCCGTGGAATGACCGCCAGCACTTGCCCGGCCGAGGACTCTGCTTCAGTCGTGGCACTGTTCCTGAGCATTTGAACCAGTGTTGCGCCCGTGCTCTGTATGCCGCGGTATTGGATTCTGATGAGCTGACCGGGCGCCATGAATGGCCATCTGGCCTGTGTCAGACCCTCACCCGTGCCGGGCACATTGCGCAGAGACAGCTGAGTGCCACTGTTGTTGGTCGCTTGAATCACGGTGTAACTATCACGCGCCAACGGGTTGATACTCAGGTGCAGCTTGGGCGATTCCTCATAGCGGCCGTCGGCCTGGACGATCCGGTAAAACACCGGAAAACGCTTGAAGGTTTCCTTGTCGCGGGCTTCCATGTTGGCGGCGACGACACTGGCCGGGACGCTGAAGCGCAGGGGTTGCCCTGACTCCGCTGTACGCGTTACGTGAGTACCGCGTTCGGAGCGCCCCACCCAATGCAACTCAAGGACCTCATCAGGGCGCAAGACAAGTGCGGGCACTTCGACAAAGGCTCCGCCAGTCGCATCGCTGGCATTCAAACGAGCGCTGTACTCCTCGTCGCCCAGTTCACTGGTGGCCTTGTCCACTTGCGGCGGTTGCAAGTCCCGCGGCAGCAGCACCTCGATATCCAGTGGCAGTGACATCAGGCCCAGCCCTTCCCTGGCGCATTGGTAGGACAAACGCAGGTCGGTCAGATTCTCCAGCTCCTTGGCTGGGACCTGGAAGGTGGTGATCCCCGTTTCCAGGGTAGTGAGGTCGGCGCGCGCCGCAGCCAGGCCCAACGTGTCGTTCCAGTGCAGCACGGTCCAGTCAGCCGTATGCAACTGGGCATGGCCTGGAACACGGAGCGTCAGCCCATTGGGAAACAACCTCGGATCCAGCTGGCCACCGCTGTAGTCATCGATTTCGAGTGCGGGCAACAGCCCTGGTATTGCGGGCACCGGGTCAATCTGAAACACCTGGGTCGGACCTTGTATTGATCCACCCGCTCCAGCGAAGTCGATGGTGTAGTACACCTCGATATGGCCGCCATCGATCCAGTCGAACACCTCGATATCGACCTGCCAGTCCACGCACTTGCCCACACCTTTATCATCAACGGTTACGCTTTTGTTCCAGGTCTGGTCGAAAGCGCCAGTGTCGTCATAGCTCAAGACGGTCAACGTAAGTTTGTCGTTTACCTGCATCGCCTGGTAGGGCGGCACCACGAAGGTCGCACCATTTGAAGGCAATGTGCTTAAGTCGATGTGCAGCGCATGAGATTCAACGGCTTGGGCGACCGGCATATGTTCCATGCGGTGCGTGCGCACGCCGACAAAACAAAATGTGCGCAATGAAGCGCCCAAGGCAGGCGCGGTAACTTCATAGGAGTAGAACGCGTAGCCCTGGTCGGCGCTGCGCAGAAAATGGTTGGGAATATAGGCGCGTACAGACTTGCTCACAGGATCAAAGTTGTCCGGTTCAACCTCTAACTCAGACCTGGGAACATCCAGCGGCTCACCCAGTGCCGAGGCACCAGTCCACTGAATGCTGAGTCTATCCCCCAGCGCGATACCCTCGTAATGAATCAAGGTTTCAAGGTCAGCATCACCCACGTCATCGAGATCAATCTCGTCATAGGCATTACGGACCGGGATCGTTGGCGCGGCAGGCAGTGCATGAAGATCACGGCCCCTGGCGGAGATTGTCATTGCATTGGTTCTCTTCAGATAAGACTGGATGTACTTATAGAACCAAGGCCCGCTCACGCCAACTATCAAAAATAACAGGTAGTTGGCGCTACACCTTCTACTCAAATGGCGCAACTGACATTTCTACTAGGTGCATTTTCACACCCGCCATGAACGACCACGCTAGCGTCAGAAGACGTCGCCCCACCTAATAGTTTTGACAGGTGTGCTGTTCTCCCTCGCAAGCTACTCTCGGAACGGCCTTATGCCTCAGCACGCTGGCGTGTTAATGCCATGAACGTGCAACCTGAGGAGACATAACGTGCGCAATGACTTAGCGCTCAGTGAACGCCCTTAATAGCGGCATTGAACAGGCATCGCCTGAAAGGATGTATTACCATGCAGCACACGCCCTTCTCTCTTGTTTCGGCCGGTGCCTTACTCTGGGCTGGCTTGATGACCGCCCACGCAGCACCGACGCAAGCCGGCACTATCGTATTGTTCGACAAGGACAACAAAACCTGCACACTGGAGGTGCCAGCCGGCGCCTCCGGCAAAACCTGGAAGTTTGACCTGAATACCGTAGGTTCAAGCTGCTACAACGTCTTGCCGCGGCAAATACAACTTACCAACTTGCCGTCTGCTACCCAGATTCTGATGACCGATGCCTACTGGTGCAATGAAGCAACTGAGCCACAGGATAGTTACGACAGCAAAGATCACTGGATCAAACTTCGCACGACCCGCCGACCCACGACCACCGAAATCTATGGCATCCATGACTGGTACGCTTACAGTAACGGCTCGATCATTACCCCGGGATTACAACTGCTCGATAAATATACACGGTCCGGCACGCCGCAACATGACACATTGTCGTGTATCAGAGTTACTACATCCGCAGGCCCTGATACGCCAGTATTCCCGACCGCGAGTGTCGGCTCACGTAGTTGGGGCGATTCGCATAGCGAATACGACTCAAAAATCACCTGTGAGGGCAACACGGTGATGACCGGGCGCAATCATCGTGGCGACGATAGAGGGCAGACCAAACACGAATGCGGGGTTGTTTCACAAGACGGCAATGCCGCCGTGGTGGGCACTCGCGGCTGGTCGATAAAATTCAGTGAGTCTGACAGAGTCGGCAATAACGAGTGGGACGAAGGGTATTACTTCAGCTGCCCCCTTAATCAGGTAATGACCGGCCGCGAACATTGGGGGGACGAAAACGGTGACACACGGTACGAGTGTGCACCGCTGACGGTAAATGGTCGCCAACTTGACGTAATCCCGGGTGACTGGAGTGCAGGCATGAACGAGACAGACAGCGAACATAAATGCGCGCCGGACCAAGTCATGGTCGGTCGCTGGCACCGAGGCGATGAAGACACCAAGGGCTCGACCCGTTACCGCTGCGCAACTGTGCGCTAACCCTGCCTGAATCTGGAGCACTGTACTCATGACGATTTCATCCACAGCGCAATCCAACGCGTTCAACTTCCTCAGCTTCCTGCAACACAGTGTCGACCCGCGCACCGGCCAGTACACCCTGGGCATCGAACTGCCCGAACTGGTCGGCAACGACCTCAGCGGCCCGTCGCTGCCGCTGCGCCTGGCCTTCAACCCGATGAACGACCAGGACTCCGGCTTCGGTCACGGCTGGAGCCTTAACCTCAGCCAGTACGTGCCAGCCACCAACATGCTCAGCCTGCACACCGGCGACAGTTTCAAGGTCACCGGCAGCGGCGACCAGCCAGACATCCGCGAACGCAAGCTGGAAACGTTCCACTTTCACAAGGACGCTGCCGAGCGCTTTCGCGTGGTGCATAAATCCGGACTGGTGGAAGTGCTCGAAAGCCGCGGCCCGAGCACTAACCGCGTGGCCTTGCCTACCCGTGTCGAGGCGCCCTCCGGGCACTGGATCGAATTGAGCTACGGCGACTATTACGGCGCCCCCTGCCTGACCTCCATAATTGACGGCAGTGGCGTCAAGCTGTTGGCCCTCAGTTACAGCGATGGCCAGGTGCTGATCGACCTGCACCCTGAAGCCGGCCCAGGCGGCACACCGCTGGCGCGCTATCAGGTCAAGCTCGACAAGCGCGGCCGCGCCAACAAGCGCCTGCCTTTCGAGGTGGTATTGCCCAGCGAAGACAATGCCAGCTGGCGCTTCGAATACGAGCACTTCGAGGACCGCAACCTGCAGCAGCTGGCCTGCCTGAAGACGGTACATACGCCAGTCGGTGGCACGGAGCGCATCGAGTACCTGGACGACGGCCACCGCTTCCCTGAGGCGGCCAACCCCAGCCTCACCCCCGCGCCGTTGCCCCGGGTGACCCGCCACGTTATCGAACCCGGCTTCGACCAGCCGGACATGGTTACCGAATACGCCTACACCACCAACAACTTCCTCGGGCGTGGCGCCACCGGCGTGGTCTGGCGCGAAGACGGTGAGGACAACCTCTACCAGTTTGCCGGCACGGGTTTCAGCTACGGCAGTACCGTCAGCTATCTGCAAGCCGGTACAGCCCTGCGTACAGTCAGCCGCAGCTTCAACCGCTTTCACCTGCTGACCCTGCAGCGCTCCGAAGAAGCGGGCTGCATCGAAGAAACCGAAACCACCTACCCTGAAGTCGAAGGCCGCAGCTTCGACCAGCAACCGAGCTATTTCCAGTTGCCGCACAAGGTGCTCAAACGCTGGAAGCTCGCCTCTGACCAGACCAAGTACCGTGAGGAGTCGTTGCTCAACAGCTATGACATCCACGGCAACCTCGTGGAAGAAACCCAGGCGAACGGCATCCGCACGACCTATGCCTATTACCCAAGCGCGGGCGAACAGGGCAAGGACGAAGAGGGCAAGCCGGTCGAACTCTGCCCAGCCGATCCACACGGTTTTGTCCGCACGATCAAAGAGATGACCATCCATCCGGCGGCTGCCGCAGAGGGCGAAGCGCCAACCCTGCGTACCCGCTACCGCTACACCGCGCTAGCGCCGTTGGGCCAGGCCACGCAAAGCAGCGCCTGGCTGGTGGCCAGCGAAGAGGATCACCTGCAGGTCGAGGCGGAACAGGAAATCCTCTTGCGGCGCACCCAGCGTACCTACCTGGACAAACCGGACACGCCCTTTCAACACGGCCGGGTAGACTTCCAGTTGGAGACACTCAGGCATGGCGCGGACCGACGCCAGGACAAGACATCGCGCAC
Organism: Pseudomonas sp. BP8; assembly: GCF_017875955.1. GTDB lineage: Bacteria > Pseudomonadota > Gammaproteobacteria > Pseudomonadales > Pseudomonadaceae > Aquipseudomonas. Next base: position 4,957,955 of record NZ_JAGINK010000001.1, read on the forward strand.
CAGCTACTTCTACAGCCTGATCAAGGACGACAACGACCAGCAAAGCCTGGTCCAGACCAAAACCACCGTACAAGGCCATGACCTGGCCCAGAAGAGCCTGTACAGCGCGCACTCGCGCTACACCGGGCTGCATGTGCGCAGTCAGGACCTCAACGGCGTCTACGTCCATCAACGCTACGATGCTATGCGACGCCTGGTAACCCAAACCATCGCCCCAGGTACTGCGTTCGAAGCCAGCCAGCATTACCAGTACAACCTGAGCAGCGCCGGGCAACAGCCGAGCCAGATCAGCACTGACGTCAAAGGGGTGAGAACCCGAACCTGGTTCGATGGCTACAACCGCACCCTGTGGGAAGAACGTGAAGTTGAAGTAGAGGACACGCGAACCGCCGACGCAGCTTCTACGCGCCAGTGGTTCAAGGTCAGTGAGACACGCTATGACAGTGTTGGCAGGACCTCTGCGCAAGTAACCTACGACCACTATCAGGATCGCCAGCTGGCGCTCACCAGCCGCTTCGAATACGACGGCTGGGGCGATGTGTGCAAGACCACCGGCGCCGATGGCGTGATCCAGCGCCGCGAGCGCTCCCCCTTTGGCGCAGAGGGCGACATCATCAAGACCTGGCAAGAGCGCGCCAACCAGCCTGGGGTTCGTCAGCAACTGCAGGTCAGTGAATACAACCGGTTCGGCAAACCGCTGCACGATCGCCGCCTGGACGTCGATGAACAACCGGCAGGCAGCCTTGAGTACTACTACGACGGCCTCGGCCGCTGCGTGCGTGACGTACGCACCCTGCGTGACCCGCTGGCGACCCGAGCCGCACCCATCATTCGCAGCCAGCGTTACAGCTACGACGTGTGGGGCCGCATGACACGCAACGAGCGGGCAAACGGTACCAGTCTGGTCCGCCACTTTGCCAGCCACACCACCAATGCGCTCACCACGCGCCTTGAACTGCTGGCGCCCAATGCACAACCTGGGGCCGGGCAAACCATCTGCGCACGCCAGTTCGATGGCCTCGAACGCTTGTCCAGCCTGTCAGTCGGACCTCGCACCGAGCAGTACACCTATCAAAACGAGCAGGTGCTGGTCCACACGCATACCCGCGCCAGCGGCCGCACCTACACCTTCAGCTATCAGCCCGAGCTGACCTCTCAGCCCACCGCCATCAGCTGGAAAGCTGACGCCCAAGCCGAATTCGGCTACGCCAAAGACGACGCGGCAATCACCCGAGCAAAAAACCCCGAAGGTGAGCGCCTCTACACCTATACCGATCAGGGGTTCGTCAGCCAGGAAGCCTGGCAAGGCACAACTGCCGCCGACAACTACACCATCGAACACCGCATGTCGGTGCAAGGCCGGCCTTACCAGCGCAGCTCCAGCAATGGTGAGCAGACGCTGCATACCTATGACCCGCAGGGGCGGTTGAAAACCACCGTACAGGGTAATCTGCACGCCACCTTCAGCTACGATGACGATGGCCGGCTCGCCACCACTCTGACCACCGACACTGCCAGCGACCGCACCGTCACCTGCGTGCAGACCTACGACAGTCTGGGTCGCGAGCATACCCGCACACTGAGCCTGGACGATGGCACCGAGCAAACCCTGCAACTGACCTGGCGTGATGACGATCAGTTGCACCAGCGCAGCCTGCATCAGGGGGCAACGCTACTGCTCAAAGAGACCTTCCAGTACGACACGCTCGACCGCCTGACCAAGGTCGAGTACGAAGGCGCCGAGCTGCCCTGCAACGCTGCCGGCCGGGCGCTCAAGAGCCAGCAGATGCGTTGGGACGACCTGGACAACCTTACCCAGTGCCGGAGCGACTTCGCCGACAGTCAACGCGACAATGCCGTGTTCACCTATGCGACTGACGGCAGCTTCCAGCTCAAGTCCGTCACACACAGCCTGCAGCCGGACTACCAGGCAAGTCAGAGTTTCAGCTATGACCCGGACGGCAACATGCTCAATGACGAGTGGGGTCGCGCGCTGAGCTATGACGACCGCGGTCGTTTGCTGGAAGTACGCAGCGTCGATGGCAGCGAATTGCTTGCCCGCTATCGCTACGACGGTCACGACCACCTGCTTGGGGTAACCCACGGCAATGCTGGGGAAGTCTTGCGCCGCTATCAGGGCTACCGCCTGAGCGCGACCGTACAAGGAAATACCCTTACCCAGTACCTGTATGACGGCGAGCGCCCACTGGGTCTGCAGCGGCACCAGGTGGCTCCGGTCAGCGGTGAAGCCGGACAGGGTGCGGGCGTAGACTCACGCTTGCTGCTGACCGACGTCAGCGACAGCGTGATCGGTGAATACGCCGAAGACGGCCTGCACACCGCGCACTACAGCGTCTACGGTGAACGTGCCGAAGACGAGGCCCTGCACAGCCTGCTGGCGTTCAATGGCGAGGTGCGCGAGCAGCTATTCGGCTGGTATTTGCTGGGACGCGGCTATCGCACGTACAACCCGGGGCTGATGCGCTTCCACAGCCCTGACTCACTTGATCCGGAGCAATCCGGGCTCAACCCTTACCTGTATGCGCTAGGCAACCCGGTCAGCTGGCGCGACCCTAGCGGCCACCGCGCAGCATCGGCGCCCCTGCGCGATCCAAGGCCGCCGATCCAGGACCCTGTCGAACAGCCTGGTGTTGCCAAGAACAACGCCGTGTGGATTGGGGTGGGTCTCAGCGCGCTGTTCATTTTGCTGTCGGTGGTTCCTATTGTGGGTGCGCTGGCAGCAGGTGCGGCGATGACCGCGACCATGGCCATTGGCCTGGCCGGTGTTGCGTTGCAAACGGCGGGGTTGGGCATGCAAATAGGCGCCATTCTCGTCGATGACCCAGCGACGAGTGAATGGTTGACGTACGCCGGTATGGCTGCGACTGCGATAGGGGGCCTCATGTCCGGTCCGGCGGCCTGGAGAGGGTCGCAATTTTTGAAGATGAAGTTCGCTACGGTGAAGGTGCCGACCCCTCCACCCAGTACCCCGAGTGTCACCCGCTCCAATAGCTGGAGTTCAAATTTCAACAGGTCTATGGATTCGTCATTTGACTCACCCCATAGCACCGTTAGAAGCAACAACTCCCAGCGGAGCTCTGGCGAAACTGCACGACAGATTGTGGACACCCCAGAGCCGGATTACGACATCACGCCACCACCATCCCCACCCCCTCAGCGCACTTTTGTATCACCACCAGAGGAGCAAGGGGGGTCTGCCCCACCTCCGCCACCTGCGGCGAATGAGCCAGTGGCACAAGCATCGCCAACGGGATGGCGGGGACTTAGAAAAGTGTTCTTCAGTTGGCACGACGACGGTATACGAAACGGGGGACGCGGCACGGTTAATAAACCCCCCTTTTAAAACCTTCTGATGGACATCAGGGCCTGCCGCGACAGGCCCTGATGATTAATCCGATTCAGTTAGAGACACAACCTACATCGCCCTTTTACTCCTCTCCCTATCGTGCAGCGCTCTGAGCCGCGCTGCCGAGCAATTGGCATGCAAGGCCTAACCGCCCACGTCATTGACGAGGCGCCTGGTCTGTGTGAGGCGCCTGTCAAGCTGGTGGCCTCGATAGGACCCTCTCCATGCACCCGCTCCATAGGCGCTTGCTTGTGCCGTCACGCCCTGGTTTTGCACCACTGCTGGCCATAAGTGGCGGCTGCTTGCTACTGACCCTCACCAAAACAGCATTTGCCGAAACCTCCCCCGTACAATTCAACTCAAGTTTCATGCGCCAAGCCCCCGATCAGGAGGCCGAGGCCGGGTCTGTCGCGTTGCAGGCACTCGCCGCCAACATGCCGTTGGCACCAGGGCGCTATCAGGTAGCGCTGAGCGTCAATCAGGCCTATCTCGGTTACCGTGAGATTGAATTTCAGCAAGGATCACATGGCCAAGGCTTACAGGCATGCCTGAACGCCAACCTGGTGCGCGAGGCTGGCGTGCGTGAAGAGGCGCTAAGTTCAGCTTTGGACGAACAGGACCCGTGCCTGAACCTGGCCGCACTGATCAGCGACGCGCAAGCGCAGTTCGATCCGCGCACGCTCAGCCTGAATCTGTCGATTCCCCAGGCCGTGCTGCGCCGCGACATTGCTGGCGCCATCGACCCAGCGCGCTGGAGCCAGGGCATCAACGCAGCATTCCTCAACTACCAGGTCTCGACACAGGCGCGCAGCCGCAACGGCAGCGCCAGCCAGACCAGCCATGACCTGCACCTGAACAGCGGCGTCAATCTCGGCCCCTGGCGCCTGCGCAGCAGCCAGGTGTTGCGCGATGACCAAACCGGGCAACGGCGCTGGACGCAAAGCAATACCTACGTGCAGCGCGACCTGCCCGACAACCGCAGCATGTTGACCTTGGGCGAGACCTTCAGCGACGGCACGGTGTTTCGCAGCCTGCCCTTCAAGGGCGTGCAAGTGAACTCCGACCTGGGCATGCTGCCCGACATCATGCAAAACTATGCCCCGCTGATCCGTGGCGTTGCGCAAACCCGCGCCAAGCTTGAGGTGCTGCAAAACGGCTACCCACTCTACTCCACCTACGTCGCCCCTGGCCCCTATGTGATCGATGACCTCAGCGTCGGCGCTGGCAGCGGCGAACTGGAAGTCGTCCTCACCGAAGCCGACGGCAAAGTCTCGCGGTTTTTCCAGCCCTACTCGAGCCTGGCCAACCTGCTGCGCGACGGTACCTGGCGCTACAGTGCCACGGCCGGGCGCTACAACGGCGCCGAGCACATTGATGAGCCGCTGTTGCTGCAAGCGACCCTGGCCCGCGGCGGCGCCTGGAACACCACCCTCTACGGCGGTGTCCAGGGCGGCGACTATTACCGCGCAGCAACCTTCGGCGCAGCGCGCGACCTGGGCGAGCTCGGCGCCCTGTCATTCGATGTCACCCAGTCACACAGTGACCTGGGCAAACAGTTGGGCGAGGTTCAGGGGCGCAGTTTTGCAGCCCGGTACGGCAAGACCTTCCAAAGCGGGACCAACGTGCGCTTTGCCGGCTATCGCTATTCCACCCAGGGCTATCGGGATTTTGACGAAGCCGTGCGCGAGCGTTATGCCTACGCCGGCTATCTGGGCAACCGACGCAGCCGCGTCGATCTCAGCGCCCACCAGCAGATCGGCCAGCGCAGCTCGCTCAGCCTTAACCTGTCGCAGGACGATTACTGGCGCAACAACCTGCGCCGTCGCAACTATCAGTTTCAGTTCAGCACCTACCTAGGCAAGGTCAGTTACAACCTGTTCGCCTCCCAGGCGCTCAGCGCCCGCGGCAAGGATGACCGAATGCTGGGCCTGAGCATCTCCATGCCGCTGGACATCATTCGCAACACCAACCTCAGCTTCGATGCGCAAGCCAATGGTAGCCGCTTCAGCCAGCGTGCCAGCCTGACCGGCAGTGCCCTGGACAACCGGCTGAGCTATGTGACCTCGGCCAACCGCAGCGAACAGGGCCAACACAGCGGCGCTGTATCGTTAGCTTACCAAGGCGATACCAGCAACTATGGCCTGGGCTATACCGAGGGCAGCAACTATCGGTCGTTGTCGCTCAACGCCAGCGGCAGCCTGCTCCTGCATGAACAGGGCGTCGTCTGGGGGCCGTACCTGGGCGAGACCAATGCACTGGTCCAGGTGCCGCAGATCGCCAATGTCGGCTTGCAGAACGCAACAGCCGGTCGCACCAACGCCGACGGCTTCATGGTAGTGCCGTACTTGCGCCCCTACCGCGCCAATCAGTTGGTGCTGGACACCGACCAAGCCGGCCCGGAAGTCGACATCGACAACGCCAGCCTGCATGTCGTCCCGCGCCGTGGCGCTGTAGTGCGCGCAGATTTTGCTGCGCGCAAGGTCGCGCGGCTGATCCTCACCCTGCTGCAAGCCAATGGCCAACCGCTGCCGTTCGGCGCCCAGGTCAGCGATGCGCAAGGCAAGCCGCTTGCCGTGGTCGGCCAGGGCGGCCAAGCGTTGATCGCGACCAACATTGAGCAGCAGCAACTGCACTTGCAGTGGGGCGAGCAGCCCGAAAACTGCCAACTGGACATCGACCCTGGGCAGATGCCGCAAACGCAAGGCTACCGAATGCAGACATTGAGCTGCCTATCGACCTCAGATCCTGCAAGGAATCCCGCAGCATGAAACGACTTTCGCCAACCCAGTTGATCGCCCTGGTGTCAGCCCTCGGCTGCAGTACGCCCGCCTTGGCCATTTGCGAGTGGCGCGGGGGTATTTCCGGGGAGCTGGTGCACAATCTCACCCTCACCGCGAATCTATGGGTACCCCGCGATGCGCCAGTAGGCACGGTGATCGGTCCACTCGAACAGCGCTATAACGTAGGGAATGATGCACGCCTGGGCGTCAACTGCAATAACGTCACCGGCACCGAGTACCTGACCGCGCAGGTAGCCAATACCGCGCCGATATTCGCTGGCTCCCTGCCCCCTATTGGCGGGCAAGACCTCAACGGCCGGGTTCTGCAAACGGATGTACCCGGCATAGGCATCCATGTCCGCCTCGATAACCCCTATACCGGCGGCGGTTTCGCTAACTACTGGACTCCCGACAGCTGGACTTCAGTCCCGTATACAGGTCACCACAACAGTGCTACTGGCCCGCTTGCGATCGAAATGGCCAACCTGCGCGTCTACCTGACCCTGATCAAAACTGGCGCTATTCCCCCAGGTCCAAACAGTTTCAACGGCCAGAAATTGCTCAGCGGCACCTACAGCGATGTCGGCACGGTCATGCGTGCCCACCTGCACGGTACCGTCACCAGGGCAGAATGCACCTTACGCCCGGATGCTGTGAGCGCAGACCCAGTTGATCTGGGGGACCATGAGTTGAGCGTGTTCACCGCGGAGCATACGACCACGCCTTCGGTACCTTTTCACATCACCCTCAACGATTGTGAAGACGACCCCGCCGCAAGCACTGCCACTGCCTATATCAACTTTGATGGTGTAAGCGGATCGATCCCGATCCAGCATGACCTGGGGCTGTTCAGTCTTAACAGCGTCGCCAGTGCCACGGGTATTGGTATCCAGCTGCTACACGCTGACGGTACGCCGGTCAGGCTCCAGCAAGACCTGGCAATCAAGCCATTGACCGTTGGCGACACACAGTTGCATTTTCAGGCGCGCTACTACCAGACTCACTCGAGCGTGACGCCTGGGAGTGCTGAAGGTACGTTGAGCTTTACCGTGAGCTACCGGTGATACGTGGGGCGGGGCGAAGGTAACAAAGGTTGTTCACGGATTGGCGGGGATGGTGGGGGTGGGGCTTTTAGGCTTTTAGGCTGGGGGCTTATCCATTTTATGGGGTGGCGCTGCTGGCCCCTTCCGCCCTTACGGCGGGTCACTTTTTTTCTTGGAAAAAAGTAACCAAAAACCGCTTGCTCCATCATACGGCCCCTACGCTGCGCTTCGGGGTTCCCTCGCTCCGGTCTTGCTCCGGGAGGACCGCGCTGTACGGCCCCTCCTGGGCCTCAGCGCTTTCCGGCCATCCATGGCCTCCACCTCCCTGCGCAAGACCTGCGCTCGGCCTCCTGAAGTCGCTGGTAGATCAAGAGCCAGATCAAGATCAACAGCCAGGGCAACGGCAGGCGAATCGCTGCGCTCTCGCTTTGTTTATTTACCAGCGGATTTGTGGGGTGGCTGGCAGGGCTGCGCCCTGCGATTTGCATTGGCAGTACCGGCCTCTTCGCGGGACAAGTCGGATCGCCGCACCGCCGCTCCTACAGGGATTGCGCGGATTTTGAATTCGGCGCTGTACCGGCCTCTTCACGGGGCATGTCGGATCGCCGCACCGCCGCAGCAACAGGATTGGCGCAGATTTTGAATTCGGCGCTGTACCGGCCTCTTCGCGGGGCATGTCGGATCGCCGCACCGCCGCAGCAACAGGATTGGCGCAGATTTTGAATTCGGCGCTGTACCGGCCTCTTCGCGGGGCATGTCGGATCGCCGCACCGCCGCAGCAACAGGATTGGCGCAGATTTTGAATTCGGCGCTGTACCGGCCTCTTCGCGGGGCATGTCGGATCGCCGCACCGCCGCAGCAACAGGATTGGCGCAGATTTTGGATTCGGCGCGATACCTGTAGGAGCGGGCTTGCCCCGCGAAGAGACCCGAATATCCACCACACCTGCCACTATCGAAGACAACGCCAGCCCAGACGCCACCCGTAACTTCGCGACGTCAGGAGGCCGAGTGGAGGTCTTGCGCAGGGAGGTGGAGGCCATGGATGGCCGGAAAGCGCTGAGGCCCAGGAGGGGCCGTACAGCGCGGTCCTCCCGGAGCAAGACCGGAGCGAGGGAACCCCGAAGCGCAGCGCAGGGACCGGATGCAGGAGCAAGCGGTTTTTGGTTACTTTTTTCCAAGAAAAAAAGTGACCCGCCGTAAGGGCCATCCCTTTCAAGGTCTCTGCATTTTTCTGAATTTTCCTTTGGCTTGAGTTCGCCGGGGCCGCTGCGCAGCCCTTTCGCGACACAAGGCCGCTCCCACAGGGTGGAGTTTTGCCCATTTTTTGTTCAATACATGAAAGTCACTGCCCGGCGCCGTCCATGTGGGAGCGGCCTTGTGTCGCGAAAGGGGCGCGCAGCGGCCCCGGCGAGCTCACGCCAAGCGCAATTTCAGAAGACCTTGAAAGGGATGGCCGTAAGGGCGGAAGGGGCCAGAAGCGCCAGCGCATCAAATGGATAAGCCCACCAATTTCTAAGCCCGCCAAGCCAAGCCAAGCCAAGCCAAGCCAAGCCAACAGATCATCCGCCCAACAATCCGTGAAAAACCCCAAAAAAAAACGCCACTCGCATGAGTGGCGTTTTTCGTGTTTGGAGCGGGAAACGAGACTCGAACTCGCGACCCCGACCTTGGCAAGGTCGTGCTCTACCAACTGAGCTATTCCCGCAAAGTGAAGCGTGTTGCTGTCGGCGTGAAAGGCTGTACTGCCCTGCACCACCGCTGTTACGTCATGAACGCCACAGTTTGAAAAACTGGAGCGGGAAACGAGACTCGAACTCGCGACCCCGACCTTGGCAAGGTCGTGCTCTACCAACTGAGCTATTCCCGCAAATGGCGTCCCCTAGGGGACTCGAACCCCTGTTACCGCCGTGAAAGGGCGGTGTCCTAGGCCACTAGACGAAGGGGACACACAACGCTTTTCAGCGCACCAGGACTTCCTTTCGTAATGTCCTGGATTTCTTTTTTCCAGCCCCGCCGCTAAGCGTTGCCGTAAAACTGGAGCGGGAAACGAGACTCGAACTCGCGACCCCGACCTTGGCAAGGTCGTGCTCTACCAACTGAGCTATTCCCGCATATGGCGTCCCCTAGGGGACTCGAACCCCTGTTACCGCCGTGAAAGGGCGGTGTCCTAGGCCACTAGACGAAGGGGACACGCTGCAAGCATTTTCATGCTGCTTTCACTCCCTGCCTCGTATCGCTGTGTGCTTTACGCTGCAAGTGGCGCGCATTCTAGGGATGCCGTGGATAGTCGTCAACCCCTTTGTATAAATTTATTTAAATCAATGACTTCGGCCGACGGCGACCGCCTTGGCAGTGGGCGTCCGGGTATTGGCGTTGATTTTCTGACGGCGTGGCGGCAAGCTCCCAAGCAAAGTGCCATTATCCTGCTAAATAGAGCGTAGATCCCGCCGGCCTGCACTGTTCGCTGCCCGGGGAACTCACTACACTCATTAATGCACAACTTCTTCCGAGGCGTTAACGGTGACACCACTTCTGATCACCCTGCTCATCGTGGCCGGTATCGCATTGCTGATCGTGATCGGCTACCTCAATAACATCGTTGAGAACACCAAGCTTGATCGCGCGCGGCTCAAGATCGAGCTGGCCGAACGTGCTCGCCGCTGCGCGGAGCTCAACGAAACCTTCCCAGGCCAGCTGACCACGCCCGCCCTGAAGTTGCTGATGACCCGCCTGGAACTGAACGTCACCCAGCGCCAGTTGGCGGTCGACAAGCACAACGCTGAGCTGAAGGCGCGCCTGGCTGAGCTGGAGGGGTTGATTGCGCTGGGAGAGAAGCTGCCGCTGAACAACCCGCCAAGCCCCATCCAGACCGAGGCCAAGGCCAAGGACGTGCGCTTTCTGCTTGAGGCACTGCACAACCAGATCGTGCGGGCCACCCAGGAAAGCTTTCTGGCGAGCAACGAGGGCAAGTACTGGGTCAAGGAAATCCGCCACATCCTGGTCCTGCTGCATATAGAGTTCTTCAACAGCCTGGGGCAGCAGGCGCTTCAGCAGAATCAGCCCGGGCATGCACGGCTCGCGTTCGAACGTGGCGTGCAGTATCTGCGCAAGCAGGCCGAGCCCAAGCAATATGAGGAGCAGTTGACCTATCTGGAGAAACTGCTGGGTAGGGCCAACGCGATGGTGCTGGACCAGATGGAGCCCGCCCAGGCAGATGAGAACGAACTGACTGAAGGGCTCAAGACAGACGAGGATGAGACCTGGAAGAAGAAGGTCATTTACGACTGATCGGTTGGCTGGGCGGGCCTCTTCGCGGGACAAGCCCGCGCCTACAGGGCTCGACTAAATCAATGCGTTAGCGTTTTGGTCTATGAGAGCGTGACCGGATTGCAGCCGGCGAACGGAGCGTATCTGGATAGGATGCCGGTGAGGGCTGCGCCCTCATTTCGCGACACAAGGCCGCTCCCGCAGGGATCGCGCATGCCTCATGACTGGCGCTGTGTTTGTGGGAGCCTTGTGTCGCGATAGCCCAGCCCATCAGCAGTCGGTCAATTCCAGAAAGATCGCCACCAACCGCTCGATGCCCAGCTGATCCACTTCACTGAAGCGCGCCAGCTTCGGGCTGTCCAGATCCAGCACGCCAACCAGCCTGCCCGCCTTCACCAGCGGCACCACCAGCTCACTGTTCGACGCACTGTCACAGGCAATATGCCCGGGGAAGGCATGCACATCGTCAACCCGCTGGGTCTGCCGGGTGGCCGCCGCCGCGCCGCACACGCCCTTGCTGAAGGCAATGCGCACGCACGCTACCTGCCCCTGGAACGGCCCCAGCACCAACTCCTCGTTGCGGTTGATATAAAAGCCTGCCCAGTTCAGGTCATCCAGCTGGCTATAAAGGAAGGCCGAGAACTGCGCGGCATTGGCGATGAAATCACGCTCGTCGGCAAACAGCGCCTGCACTTGAGCAGCCAGCAGGTTGTAGCCATCGAGGCCGGCGCCACTGGCATTAAGGTCGATCATTTATTTCTGCTCCAACAATTGCAGCCCAACCCAGTAGCGGGCGAACTGATAGGCACAACGGCCATTTCGGTTGCCACGGCCGGTCGCCCAGCGCACAGCAAGGACTTCAAGCGCTTCGTCACGCTGCCAGGCCAGCCCGGCCGCGCTGGCCAACTGGCCGATCCAGTGTTCGACCACGTCGAGGAAATGCTCCTGGCTGAACGGATAGAACGACAACCACAGGCCGAAACGGTCAGACAGGGCAATCTTGTCTTCCACCGCTTCGTTAGGGTGCAGCTCGCCGTCGACCATCTTCCAGTTTTCGTTGTCGCTCTGTTTCTCCGGCACCAGGTGCCGGCGGTTGGACGTGGCGTACAACAGGACGTTGTCTGGGGCCTGCTCCAGCGAGCCATCGAGCACGCTCTTGAGCACCCGATAGTCGCCCTCCCCGGCTTCGAACGAGAGGTCATCGCAGAACAGGATGAAACGCTGTTCGAGCCTGTGCAGTTGCTCGACCACCCGCGGCAGGTCGGCCAGGTGGTCGCGCTCGATCTCGATCAGGCGCAGCCCAGCCCCGGCATGCTCGGCGAGCAAGGCGCGCACCAGCGACGACTTGCCGGTACCGCGCGAGCCCCACAGCAAGGCATGGTTGGCCGGCAGGCCATTAATGAACTGATCGGTGTTGCGGCCTAACTGATCACGCTGCTTGTCGACGCCGATCAGGTCGCTCAGGCGCATGTCCAGGCTAACCTCCAGCGGCATCAGGTAACCGCTGCGCCCGTCACGCTGCCAACGGGCCGCCAAGGTGCTGTGCCAGTCGATGTGCGGACGCGGGGCGGGCAACAAGGGTTCGAGGCGCGCCAGGACGGATTCGGCACGGTCGAGGAAGGCGGTCAAGCGGGGGTCCATGGTGACTCCTTAGACGTATAGGGCGGGCACTGCCCGCAACAATATTCCAGCTGAATGTACGACAGACCCGCCAGTAGCCGGGGTACATCGGCTATGCTTCGCAGCGCAGGAGCGACAAACCGAATCGGGACACATGGATATCAAGTTCACCAATCGCCTGTCATACAAGCAAGCCCGGTTGACAGTCCTGGTCGGCTTCATCCTGGGAACATTGCTCAGTCTCATCCAGATCGGCATCGATTATGCCAGCGAAGACGCGTCCATCAACCGCGAAGTGCAGGCGTTGCTGCAAATCAGCCATAACCCGGCCTCACGCATCGCCTACAACATCGACGCCGAGCTGGCCCAGGAGCTGACCGGCGGTCTGCTGCAATCGCCAGCGGTATTCCGCGCCCGGCTGATCGACAACAACGACACGGTGCTCGCCGACGTGCAGCGGCCACGCCTGGAAGACCGCTACCGGCCGCTGAGCGACTTCCTGTTCGGCGAGCAGCGCCAGTTCCAGGACCGCCTGTACCTGGCACACATGCCCCACGAGTACCTCGGCATGCTGTACCTGGACGTCGACACCTATACCTTCGGCAGGCGCTTTCTCGACCGCTCAGGGGTGACCCTGCTCAATGGCTTTACCCGCAGCCTGATCCTCACCGGGATCCTCCTCGCGCTGTTCTACATGATGCTGACCAAGCCGCTGGTGACGGTGATCGCCGCGCTGAGCAAAAGCGACCCACGCAAGCCGCAGCAGACTCGCCTGGACTGCCCGCAGGGCCACGAGCGCGACGAAATCGGGGTGCTGGTCAAGGTTGCCAACCAGCAGTTCGTCAGCATGGCCACCGAGATCCAGCAGCGCCGCGCCGCGGAAAACCGCCTGACGCAGTACCTGAACGAGCTGGAAGACGCCGTCTCGGCGCGCACCGAAGAGCTCAAGGCCAGCAACAACCGCCTCAGCCAGACCAACCAGGACCTCGAAGAGGCGCGCCGGCGCGCACTGGAAATGGCCCAGGCACGCGCCGCCTTCCTTGCCCACATGAGCCACGAGATCCGCACCCCCCTGAACGGCATGCTGGGCATGATTGCCCTCGCCCTGGACAGCGGCCTGGCGGGCGAACAGCGCCAGCAACTGTCGATTGCCCACGACTCGGGCAAGGTCATGGTGGAGCTGCTCAACGATATTCTCGACCTGTCCAAGTTCGACGCCGGCCAGCTCGAACTGGAAAGCATCCCCTTCGACCTGGGCGCGATGGTCGAGGACACCGCCAACCTGCTCTCGCAAAATGCCGCCGCCAGTGTCGAACTGACCTGCCTGATCGCCAGCAACTTCCCGAGCACGGTTCTCGGCGACCCGACCCGGGTGCGCCAGATTGTCAGCAACCTGTTGTCCAACGCCCTCAAGTTCACCCGCTTCGGCCGGGTCGACATACGCCTGACGCCGATCGTCGGCGGTGTGCGCCTGGAGGTCTGCGACACCGGCATCGGCATCGCCGAAGACGCCCAGGCACGGATTTTTCAGCCGTTCGCCCAGGCCGGCGCCGGCATTACCCGCCAGTACGGTGGCACCGGCCTGGGCCTGGCCCTCACACGCAAACTGTGCAAGGCCATGCAAGGCCACCTGCATATTCAGTCAGAAGCGGGCTTTGGCAGCCGTTTCAGTGCCGAGCTGCCCTTGCGCACGCACACCGAAGCCATCCCCCCGGCAGCGCTGTGCGGACGCGTGGTGGCCTTGAGCAAATCGGGCAGCGGTTTGGCCGAACTGCTCACCGGCCTGCTGCCTGGCTGGGGCCTTGATTACCAGCAACTGAACAGCGCCGCCGCGCTGCAGGGCGTAGCGCTCGACCTGCTGATCACCGATGACCTCGAGCATCTGCTTGAACTGCGCCCAGCGCTCGAGGTGCCGATCCTGCTGGTGACCGCCTATGGCAGTTTTCTTCCCGGCGAGCAGGCCAGCAGGCTCGCGCCACTGGTGCAACTGGCCCGCCCCCTGGCACGCAACGCGCTGTACCAGACGCTGCGCCGGATGCTCCAGGGCGAAGCGCCAAACGCCACGCTTGCCGACCAGCACCCCAGCCTGCTGCCACACCGCGCGCGCATCCTGCTGGTCGAGGACAACCCGGTCAATCAACTGGTAGCCAAGGGCATGCTGGCCAAGCTCGGCTGCGAGGTGGTGGTCGCCAACCAGGGCGCCGAGGCCCTGGAGCAGCTCGAACTGCACACCTTCGACCTGATCCTGATGGACTGCAACATGCCCGTCATGGACGGCTACGAGGCCAGCCGGCGCATTCGCCAGAGCGGGCGCTGGCCGCAGTTGCCGATCGTCGCCCTCACCGCCAACGCCATGCCCGAGGAGCGCGAGCGCTGCCGCGCCGCGGGCATGGATGACTACCTGGCCAAGCCGTTTCGCCGCGAAGAGCTGCTGGCACTCATCGAGCACTGGCTGCCGGTCAGCGCCTGAGCAGCGGCTCGATGGCCGCCTTGAGCGCCTCAGGCTTGGTGGCAGGGGCAAAACGGGTGACCTCGCCACTGGCCGGGTCGACCAGAAACTTGGTGAAGTTCCACTTGATTTTCTGCGTGCCGAGCAGGCCTGGCGCGCGTTTTTTCAGCTCGACAAACAGCGGATGCGCACCTGGGCCGTTGACCTCGACCTTACGCATCAGCGGGAAACTCACGCCAAAGCGCGCCTCGCAGAACGCCGCGATCTCGCGCGCCTCACCCGGCTCCTGCTTGCCGAACTGGTTGCACGGGAAGCCAACCACCACCAGGCCCTGCTCGCGGTAGGCCTGCCACAACTGCTCCAAGCCCTTGTACTGCGGGGTGAAGCCGCACTGGCTGGCGGTATTGACCAGGAGCAGCGCCTTGCCGGCGAAATCACCGAGGACCTTGTGCTCGCCGGTGAGGGTGATGCAAGGAATATCCAGCAACGAATCGGCCATGGCGGCTCTCCGGTCAGTCACGCGGCTTGAAGTCCAGGCATACCGAGTTGATGCAGTAGCGCAGCCCGGTCGGCGGTGGACCATCGGGGAACACGTGGCCCAGGTGCGCATCGCAGTGAGCGCAGGTGACCTCGGTGCGGATCATGCCGTGGGTGGTGTCACGGATCTCGATCATGGCGCTGTCGGCGATCGGCGCGTAGAAGCTTGGCCAGCCGCAACCGGAATCGAACTTGGTGGCTGAGTCGAACAGCGGCGCCTGGCAGCAGATGCACAGGTAGGTGCCGTCGGCCTTGTGGCTGTTGTACTTGCCGCTGAACGGTCGCTCGGTGCCTTTCAGGCGGCACACCTGGTACTGCGCCGGGTCGAGCATCGCGCTCCATTCTTCCAGGGTTTTCTCGATCTTTTGCATAAGGTGACCTCGGCAGGCTGAATTTCACCTCGCACTGGCTTTTCCGCAGCGCGGGTGGCACGTATATTAGTTGGCTTCGTGCGCAAGGCTCCAAGTCTGGCACCCGCGCCGCGCCCTTTCAAACCTTTCGACGGCGACGCGCCCGCGACTTATCAATCGGGATCACATCATGCAGTTCAGCAAATCGAACAAGCTTGCCAATGTCTGCTACGACATTCGCGGCCCAGTGCTCAAGCACGCCAAGCGCCTGGAAGAGGAAGGCCACCGCATCCTCAAGCTGAACATCGGCAACCCGGCACCGTTTGGCTTCGAGGCGCCGGACGAAATCCTCCAGGACGTGATCCGCAACCTGCCCACCGCTCAGGGCTACAGCGACTCCAAAGGCCTGTTCAGCGCGCGCAAGGCAGTCATGCAGTACTGCCAGCAAAAGCAGATCGAAGGCGTCACCATCGAAGACATCTACCTGGGCAACGGCGTGTCCGAGCTGATCGTGATGTCGATGCAGGCGCTGCTCAACAACGGTGACGAGGTGCTGATCCCGGCGCCCGACTACCCGCTGTGGACCGCTGCCGTGAGCCTGGCCGGCGGCAAGCCGGTGCACTACCTGTGCGACGAGCAGGCCGACTGGTTCCCTGACCTGGAAGACATCAAGGCCAAGATTACCCCCAACACCAAGGCCCTGGTGATCATCAACCCGAACAACCCGACCGGCGCGGTGTACTCCCGGGAGCTGTTGCTGGGCATGCTCGAGCTGGCCCGCCAGCACAACCTGGTGGTGTTCTCCGACGAAATCTACGACAAGATCCTGTATGACGAAGCCGTGCACATCAGCACCGCCTCGCTCGCCCCGGACCTGCTCTGCCTGACCTTCAACGGCCTGTCCAAGTCGTACCGGGTGGCAGGCTTCCGCTCCGGCTGGCTGATCATCTCCGGGCCCAAGCACCATGCCCTGAGCTACATCGAAGGCATCGACATGCTGGCCAACATGCGCCTGTGCGCCAACGTCCCGGCCCAGCACGCGATCCAGACCGCCCTGGGCGGCTACCAGAGCATCAACGACCTGGTCCTGCCGCCGGGCCGCCTGCTCGAGCAGCGCAACCGCACCTACGAGCTGCTCAACGCCATCCCCGGCGTGAGTTGCGTGAAGCCGATGGGCGCGCTGTATGCGTTCCCGCGGATCGACCCCAAAGTGTGCCCGATCCTCAACGACGAGAAGTTCGCCCTCGACCTGTTGCTGTCTGAGAAACTGCTGATCGTCCAGGGTACGGCGTTCAACTGGCCGTGGCCGGACCACTTCCGTGTGGTGACCTTGCCGCGAGTGGACGACCTCGAGCAGGCCATCGGCCGCATTGGCAACTTCCTGCGTACTTACCAGCAGTAAGATAGCCGGGGGCGCGCACTGCGCGCCTCCTGCCGGCCCCGGAACTTCTCTTACATCCTGCAACGCTCTATCCCACAGCCCCGCGAAAATCCTCTGCCATACTCCCCGCTACACAGCTTGAAACAGTCGACCGGTTGAATCCCCGCGACAGCCCCCTTATATACCCCGCAGTAAGCGATATTTTCATCCGTCAGGAGAACGTAACAACCATGATGCGCATCTTGTTGTTTGTAGCCACCAACCTTGCGGTGGTGCTGGTTGCAAGCATTACCCTGAGCCTGTTCGGCTTCAATGGGTTCATGGCCGCCAACGGGGTTGATCTCGACCTCGGCCAGTTGCTGGTCTTCTGCGCCGTGTTCGGTTTTGCCGGCTCGCTGATCTCGCTGCTCATCTCCAAGTGGATGGCGAAGATGAGCACTGGCACCCAGATCATCACCCAGCCACGTACCCGCCATGAGCAATGGCTGTTGCAGACGGTCGAAGAGTTGTCTCGCGAAGCCGGCATCAAGATGCCCGAGGTGGGTATCTTCCCGGCCTACGAGGCCAACGCCTTCGCTACCGGCTGGAACCGCAACGACGCCCTGGTTGCGGTCTCGCAAGGCCTGCTGGAGCGCTTCTCACCCGATGAAGTGCGCGCCGTGCTGGCCCACGAGATCGGCCACGTGGCCAACGGTGACATGGTCACCCTGGCGCTGGTGCAAGGCGTGGTGAACACCTTCGTGATGTTCTTTGCGCGGATCATCGGCAACTTCGTCGACAAGGTGATCTTCAAAAACGAAGAAGGCCAAGGCATTGCCTACTACATCGCGACCATCGTCGCCGAGCTGATCCTGGGCATTCTCGCCAGCATCATCGTCATGTGGTTCTCGCGCCGTCGCGAGTACCGTGCCGACGAAGCCGGCGCCCGCCTGGCCGGCACTGCCGCGATGATCGGTGCGCTGCAGCGCCTGCGCGTGGAGCAAGGCATGCCGGTGCACATGCCTGATACGCTGAAGGCGTTCGGCATCAACGGCGGCCTCAAGCAGGGCCTCGCTGGCCTGCTGATGAGCCACCCGCCACTGGAAGACCGCATCGAGGCGCTGCGTCGTCGCGGTTGATCGGTACAGTGATAAAAAAGGGCGACTTCGGTCGCCCTTTCTATTTTGGGGGCGCTTTGCGCCCCCGGCATTCTCAACGCTGAACGCGATAGACCCGCTCAAGCAAACTGATTACTCCAGCCTGCGAAAATTTAGGGCTCTGGCTAATAATCTCTGGCGCCTCGAGCTGCCCCACACGCCAACCGGCAAAGCCCTCCCGCACCTCATCATCCCCCACCGAAAACGGCGGCCCCTCGACCAGCGCCTGATCGTAATCAAGCGTCACCAGCAAACCCTTGCAGTCGGCCGGCAGCCCCTCCTTCAACAACGCCTGATAGCGCTGACGCATCGCCAACGGCAGCGCAATCAACGCGGCACGGTCATAAAACCCCGCACACTCGGCGATATCCGCCGCCTGCAAGGCAAACACATCGCCACACCAAAGCTCCACCGCCCCACTGCGCCACACCTCGAACGCCCCGCGCTGAGATACCTCGGCCTGCAGCCCCTGCTCGGCAAAAAAGGCCTCCACCGCCCGCCGCGACAGCTCGATACCGCGCACCTGATAGCCCTGCCCCGCCAGCCAGAGCATGTCCAGGCTCTTGCCGCACAGCGGCACCAGCACACGGCTGCCCGGCGTCAGGCCGAGCGCGGGCCAGTGCGCCTGCAGATAGGGGTTGACCCGGGCCTGATGGAAACCGATCTGGTTATCCGCCCACTTCTTGTGCCAGAACGCCGGCTGCATGTTCACTCCCGATTTTTCGATGGTTCAGTGGGAAAACTTGGTCTGGATGTCGATCTAGATCTGATCGAAGATGATTGCATCTTAACTGTCAGGACCCCGCCATGCTGCCCAGCCTGTTCATTTCCCATGGATCGCCCATGCTTGCCCTGCAACCCGGCGCCAGCGGGCCGGCACTGGCCGGGCTGGTCAACGCCCTGCCCCGGCCCAAAGCGATCGTGGTGGTGTCGGCGCACTGGGAAAGCCGTGAGCTGCTGGTGATGAGCAACCCGCACCCACAGACCTGGCATGACTTCCACGGTTTTCCGCCGGCGCTGTATGCCGTCGAGTATCCCGCACCGGGTGCGCCTGAGCTGGCCCAGCGCGTCAGTGAGCAATTGACCGCGGCCGGCCTGCCGGCACGGCTTGACCCGCAGCGTCCGTTCGACCATGGGGCCTGGGTGCCGTTGTCGTTGATGTACCGCGACGCCGCCATCCCGGTGATCCAGGTGTCGCTGCCCAGCCAGGCCGGGCCTGCTTTGCAGTTGCAGGTGGGTCAGGCACTGGCGTCACTGCGTGCAGAGCAGGTGCTGCTGATTGGCTCGGGTAGCATCACCCACAACCTCGGTGAGCTGGACTGGCATGCCGGGCCGGATGCGATCGAGCCGTGGGCGCTGGCGTTTCGTGATTGGGTGGTGGAGCGGTTGCAGGCGGATGACCGTGAGGCCCTGCTCGACTATCGCCGGCAGGCGCCACACGCGGCGCGTAATCATCCGAGTGACGAGCACCTGTTGCCGCTGTTTTTTGCTTTGGGTGCGGGGGGCAAGCTGGGGATCGTGCATCAGGGGTTTACCCTGGGGGCGCTGGGGATGGATATCTATCGGTTTGACTGAAGCGCCAGAACGCGGGTGCCGCGATGTGCGCAGACGACCAAGTTTCTTCACGGATTGGCTGGGGGCTGGGGCTTGTAGGTTGGGGGCTTATCCATTTGATGGGGTGTAGCTGCTGGCCCCTTCCGCCCTTACGGCGGGTCACTTTTTTTCTTGGAAAAAAGTAACCAAAAACCGCTTGCTCCTGCATCCGGCCCTTCGCTGCGCTGCGGGTCCCCTCGCTCCGGTCTTGCTCCGGGAGGACCGCGCTGTACGGCCCATCCTGGGCCTCAGCGCTTTCCGGCCATCCATGGCCTCCACCTCCCTGCGCAAGACCTCCACTCGGCCTCCTGACGTCGCGTAGTTACGGGTGGCGTCTGGACTGGCGTTGTTTTGATAGTGGCATGGGTGGTGGATATTCGGGCCTCTTCGCGGGGCAAGCCCGCTCCTACAGGTATCGCGCAAATTTTGAATTCGGCGCAATCCCTGTAGGAGCGGGCTTGTCCCGCGAAGAGGCCGGTACTGCCAATGCAAATCGCAGGGCGCAGCCCTGCCCAGCCACCCCACAAATCCGCTCGTAAACAAACAAAGCGAGAGCGCAGCGATTCGCCAGCCGTTGCAGTGGCTGTTGATCTTGATCTTGCTCTTGATCTACCAGCGACTTCAGGAGGCCGAGCGCAGGTCTTGCGTAGGGAGGTGGAGGCCATGGATGAGCGGAAAGCGCTGAGGCCCAGGAGGGGCCGTACAGCGCGGTCCTCCCGGAGCAAGACCGGAGCGAGGGGACCCCGCAGCGCAGCGTAGGGGCCGGATGCAGGAGCAAGCGGTTTTTGGTTACTTTTTTCCAAGAAAAAAAGTGACCCGCCGTAAGGGCCAGGCCTTTCAAGGTCTTTGAAATTTGGTCTGGCTTGAGCTCGCCGGGGGCGCTGCGCACCCCTTTCCGACCGGTCCGGCGCCCCGGCAAGGCCGCTCCCACAGGGATAGCACATGCCTCAAGAACGGCGCGGTTCGCTCCTCTGGGCAACTGTCTTGCACTCAACCTCAAGCTGGCGCGGTCTCTGTGGGAGCGGCCTTGTGTCGCGAAAGGGCTGCGCAGCGCCCCCGGCGAGCTCAAGCCAGACCAAATTTCAAAGACCTTGAAAGGGATGGCCGTAAGGGCGGAAGGGGCCAGCAGCGCCACCCCATCAAATGGATAAGCCCACACCCCCTAAGCCAGCCAAGCCAAGCCAAGCCAACAGATCATCCCCCAACAATCCTCGAAGAAGCCCCAAAAAAAATCCCCGACCAGGTCGGGGATTTTTTTAGTGCGCCAGGATCAATCCTCGCGGTAACGGCGCAGCTTCAGCTGCTTACCGGCCACACGGGTATCCTTGAGCTTGGTCAGCAAACGCTCCAGACCATCTTCCGGCAGCTCGACCAGGCTGAAGCTGTCACGTACCTGGATACGACCGATAGCATCACGGGCCAGGCCGCCTTCGTTGAGGATTGCACCCAACAGGTTCTTGGCAGCGATGCCGTCACGGGCACCCAGGGCGGTACGGCAACGCACACGGCCTTCAGCCAGTGGCATTGGCGCGCGACGCTCACGGTCACCACGGTCGCTACGCTCAGCACGCTCAGGACGATCGCCACGCTCGGTGCGCTCACCGCGCGGAGCATTGGTCGGCACCAGCGGCTGCTCGCGCTCGACCGAAGCCAGGTCCAGCGGCTGGCCATTGGTGGCCTTGCGCAGCAGGGCCGAGGCCAGGGCACGCGGAGTGCACTCCAGCGAAGCGGTCAGACGGTCGAACAGTTCGCCATGGCTGGCTTCTGCTTCGGCCACCAGCGGCGCCAGGCTCGCGGTCAGCTTCTTGATGCGCGCATCGAGCACGGCCTGTGGGCCAGGCAGACGGGCTTCGGCAACCTTCTGCCCAGTCACACGCTCGATCACTTGCAGCATGCGGCGCTCACGCGGGGTGACCAGCAGCAGCGCACGACCTTCGCGACCGGCACGGCCAGTACGGCCGATACGGTGAACGTAGGACTCTGGGTCGTACGGCATGTCCACGTTGAACACGTGGGTGATGCGCGGTACGTCCAGACCACGGGCAGCGACGTCGGTAGCGACGACGATGTCCAGGCGGCCATCCTTGAGCGATTCGATGACGCGCTCACGCTGGTTCTGGGCGATGTCGCCGTTCAGCGCGGCAGCCTTGTAGCCTTTGGCTTCAAGGGCGGCAGCGAGGTCCAGGGTGGCTTGCTTGGTACGCACGAAGGCGATCAGCGCATCGAACTCTTCGACTTCCAGCAGACGCAGTACAGCCGCGATCTTCTGGTCGGCGTGAACCATCAGGTGAGCCTGATCGATCGCGGTGACGGTCTGAGTCTTGCTCTGGATCTTGACGTGTTTCGGATCGCGCAGATGACGCTCGGCGATGCTGCGGATCGACGACGGCAGGGTCGCAGAGAACAGCACGGTCTGGCGAGTCGGCGGCAGGGCCTCGAAGATGACTTCGAGGTCGTCCATGAAGCCCAGCTTGAGCATCTCGTCGGCTTCGTCCAGCACCAGGTGCTGAACAGTCGACAGGACTTTCTCGTCGCGACGCAGGTGGTCGCACAGACGGCCTGGGGTCGCTACGACGATCTGGGCACCATTGCGAATGGCACGCAGCTGTGGGCCCATCGGGGCACCACCGTAGACAGCGACAACGTTTACGCCAGGCGTTTGCTTGGCATAGGTTTCGAAAGCGGTTGCAACTTGCAGCGCCAACTCACGGGTTGGCGCCAGGATCAGGGCTTGCGGTTCGCGCTTGCTCACATCGATTCGGTTGAGGATCGGCAGAGCGAAGGCAGCGGTTTTACCGGTGCCGGTCTGCGCCTGGCCGATCATGTCATGACCGTCGAGGATGATCGGAATCGACTGTTGCTGAATGGCGGACGGCTCTTCGTAGCCGGTGGCCATTACGGCAGCAACAATGTTCGGGTTAAGTCCGAGAGCGGCGAATCCGCCGGTTTCCTGGGTCATGGGTCTGCCTCTATGTGCATCCGCAAAGACCCATGCTCCAAAACTGCACATGCCTTGAAAGACCCTAAGGTCACCCAGGCAGTTTTGGCGGCGGGGATTTGCGAAAACGATTGAAAAAGAAAAACTTGGGAAGGTCCGCCTAGCGGACGTGCAGCCGAAGCTGGACTCGGAGGATTTGCACCACCTGATTTTGCGGCCCGCTAAAAGACCGGCGCGTACTATACCCGAAATCCTTTATTGCAGTGAGATTTTTTTACGGGGCCTGGGCCAGTACCGAGCCACCATTGTTTACCGGCTGAATCGGTTCCCCGCAGAGCACCCCGGCGCACTCGCACTGCCCCTGTAGCGGGCTTGCCCCGCGACACCGGCGAAGCCGGTGCCATACAACTTGGTTGGCTGGACCGGCCTCTTCGCGGGGCAAGCCCGCTCCTACAGGGGGACGCGTCGCTGCTGGGTTACCGCGATCCCTGTGAGAGCGGGTTTCAGGTGGCAGGGCGGATCGCGTTGACCAGGTATTCCAGGCTGTAGCCCAACTGCGGCGCCAACGCGGCAGCCCGCGCGCGCACCTCGTCCAGCGACAGCTCCTGATCAAGGTCCGCCGGCACCAGCACGATCACGTTGCCCTCCTTCACCGGCAGTTCCCAGTAGTGGCGGTGATACAGCCCGCGCAACAGCGCCGCGCCCAGCGGCTTGCCGTCATCGCTGGCCCACTGGTTGATCACCAGCCAGCCGTCGGGGTTGAGCTGCTGCTGGCAGCCCTCGAGGAAATTCCACGCCAGGTGGGCAACCCCCGGGCCGTGATCGGTATACAGGTCGACAAAGATCAGGTCGGCTTTTTCCGCGCTGGGCAGCAACTCCACCGCATCGCCGATGCGCACGTACAGCCGCGGGTCGTCATCCAGGCCCAGGTATTCCATGGCCAGGCGCGGCACATCCGGGCGCAGCTCGATCGCTTCGACATCGTCCAGCGGCAAGAACTTCAGGCACGCCTGGGTCAGGGTACCGGCGCCCAGGCCAAGAAACAGCGCACTCTCCGGCTGCGCATGACACAGCGCGCCGACCAGCATCGCCCGGGTGTAGTCGTACTCCAGCCAGCTCGGGTCGGCGGTGAACACGCAGCTCTGTTCGATGGCCTCGCCGAACTCGAGAAAGCGATAGTCCTCGACCTCGTAGACACTGACGATGCCAAAGGCATCCTCAACCCGGGCCAGCAGCCGCTCTTCCCGCTCGTTCGTCATTACTACTCCCGCCAGACCCGCGCAAAATGCGCATTGTCCGTGAATGCCCCACACGCAACAAGCACGCCGCCACCTGATACCATGACAGGCACCTAATAACAGACCGTACCGAGCCCGTGATGAAGCAACCCTGGAGCCCCGAAAGCTGGCGTGCGCTGCCGATCCAGCAGCAACCGACCTACCCCGATGCCGCGCACCTGCTCAAGGTCGAACAGACCCTGGCCAGCTACCCGCCGCTGGTCTTCGCCGGCGAGGCGCGCGAGCTGCGCCGGCAGTTTGCCGAGGTCACCCAGGGCCGCGCCTTCCTCCTCCAGGGCGGTGATTGCGCCGAAAGTTTCGCCGAATTTTCCGCGGCAAAGATCCGCGACACCTTCAAGGTGCTGCTGCAGATGGCGATTGTCATGACCTTTGCCGCCGGCTGCCCGGTGGTCAAGGTCGGGCGCATGGCCGGTCAGTTCGCCAAGCCGCGCTCGGCCGGCGACGAGACCATCGGCCAGGTGACCTTGCCGGCCTACCGCGGCGACATCGTCAACGGCATCGGCTTCGATGAACCCAGCCGCATCCCCGACCCCGAGCGTCTGCTGCAGGCATATCACCAGTCCACCGCCAGCCTCAACCTGTTGCGCGCCTTTGCCCAGGGCGGCTTTGCCGACCTGCACCAGGTGCACAAGTGGAACCTCGACTTCATCGCCAACTCGGCCCTGGCCGACAAGTACCACCAGCTCGCCGACCGCATCGACGAGACCCTGGCGTTCATGCGCGCCTGCGGCCTGGACAGCGCGCCGCAGTTGCGCGAGACCAGTTTCTTCACCGCCCACGAGGCGCTGCTGCTCAACTACGAAGAAGCCTTTGTGCGCAGCGACAGCCTGACTGGCGACTACTACGACTGTTCGGCGCACATGCTCTGGATCGGCGACCGCACCCGCCAGCTGGACGGCGCTCATGTAGAGTTCTTGCGCGGCGTGCACAACCCGATCGGGGTCAAGGTCGGTCCGAGCATGAACCCAGAAGAGCTGATTCGCCTGATCGACACGCTCAACCCGGACAACGACCCGGGCCGGCTCAACCTGATCGTGCGGATGGGCGCGGGCAAGGTCGGCGGTCATCTGCCGGGGTTGATCCGCACCGTCGAGCGCGAGGGGCGCAAGGTGTTGTGGAGCTGTGATCCGATGCACGCCAATACCATCAAGGCCAGCAGTGGCTACAAGACCCGCGATTTTGCGCAGATTCTTGATGAGGTGAAGCAGTTCTTCCAGGTGCACCAGGCCGAGGGCTCGTATGCCGGCGGGATTCACATCGAGATGACCGGGCAGAACGTCACCGAGTGCATCGGTGGCGCACGGCCGATTACCGAGGCGGGGCTGTCCGACCGTTATCACACCCATTGCGACCCACGGCTGAATGCCGATCAGTCGCTGGAGCTGGCGTTTTTGATTGCCGAGACGTTGAAGCAGGTACGACGTTAAGGCTTTCGCCAGCAGCCTAGGCTTGGGTTTGGGCTTGAGTTTGCTGGGGCCGCGCAGCGGCCCCAGCAAGCTCAAGCCTGATGCAAGTCCCTGCCCATTCACTTACCCAGCGGATCATCCCAAAACGGCCGCTCGGCCTCTTGCTGGATATCCGCCCGACTCAAGCCCAGGTCCGCCAACGTCGCATCACTGAGCCGCGCCAACTCCTGGCGCTGACGGTGCAACTGATGCCAGCGGGCCAGGCGCCGACCCACCTCCTGCATCATCTGCCCAAGACCAACTGCCGGTTGCCGGGTAACACTCGCATGACCTTTCATCGTGAAGCCCTCCGTGTAAGTGGCTTCAGTCTCGCGCTGGGCTTAGGATCAATCCAACGAATGTTTCTTATGTCATGCATCTCGGAGATTGATGCAATGTCCCAGTACCAGAGCCTCGATTCCGACGTATTGCGCACCTTCGTCGCGATTGCCGAACAAGGCGGGTTCACCCGCGCCGGCGAAGTGGTCAACCGCACCCAGTCCGCTGTCAGCATGCAGATGAAACGCCTGGAGGAAGACGTCCTCCAGCGCCAGCTGTTCGAACGCGACGGCCGCCAGGTACGCCTGACCGCCGAGGGCCAGGTGCTGCTCGGCTATGCCCGGCGCATCCTCAAGCTGCATGGCGAAGTGTTCAACACCCTGCGCAGTCCGCACATGGTCGGCGTGGTGCGCATCGGTACGCCCGACGACTACGCGATGCGCTTTCTGCCGAGCATCCTCTCCAGCTTTGCCCAGGCCTACCCGTTGATTCAGGTTGAAGTGCACTGCGAGTCATCCAAGCAGCTGATGCTACGCCAGGACCTCGACCTGACCATAGTCACCCGCGAGCCGGGCCATGAAGTCGGCCAACTGCTGCGCCAGGAGCGCTTGGTGTGGGCGGCGGCGCAGGGCTTTTGTCCGCAGGAGCAGCGACCGATGCCGTTGGCGTTGTTCAATAGCGATTGTTTCTGCCGGGCCTGGACCTGCAATGCACTCGAGACGCAGGGCATCGATTACCGGATCGCCTACACCAGCCCGAGCCTGGCGGCGATCTTTGCGATCGTCACGGCGGGACTGGCGGTCACGGCGCAGCTGCAGAGCTTGATTGGCGGCAACTTGCGCATACTCGGTGAGAATGATGGATTGCCGCAATTGCCGGTGGCCAATGTGATGATGCTGCGCAATGCGCACAGCCAGTCGGCGATAACCGACTGCATGGCGCAGTACATCAGTGAAGGGTTTGCGCTGTGAGTTCTGCGGTATTGCGTTTAGCTTGAGATCGCCGGGGCCGCTGCGCAGCCCTAGCATGGACAGCCTTACAACTCAAACCCCAGCATCACCGCGCATACCACCAAGAACACACAGAACAGCGTCTTCAACACCTTCTCCGGCAACGCATGGGCCAGCTTCACCCCCCAACTGATGCTCAGCAGCCCGCCCACCGCCAACGGCAGGCCCACCTGCCAGACCACACTGTGGTGCAACCCATAGGTCAGCAAGGTGACCATGGTGCTCGGCACCGCCAACGCCAGCGACAGCCCCTGCGCCACCACCTGGGTGGTGCCGAACACACTGGTCAGGATCGGCGTCGCCACCACCGCACCGCCCACGCCGAACAAACCGCCCATGGTCCCGGCAAAACTGCCCAACACCCCTAGCCACGGCCAGGCATAACGCAGCTCACTGCTCGGCGGCGCCACACGCATGAACATCCGCGCCACGTTCCACAGCGCCAGCGCCACCAGAAAGCCGACGAACCCCAAGCGCATCGAATGCGCATCGATGCCCACCGCCCAGATCGAACCAAGCCAGGCAAACACCAGGCTGCACAGCGACAACGGCAAAGCATGGCGCAGCTCGATGCGGTTGCGCTGGTGATAGCGCCACAGCGCCAGCAGCACGTTCGGTACCACCATCACCAGCGCAGTGCCCTGCGCCAACTGCTGGTCGAGGCCAAACAGCAGGCCCAATGCAGGGATCGCGATCAACCCGCCGCCAATGCCAAATAGCCCGCCCACAGTCCCCAGCGCTGCGCCCAGTACGATATACATCAACCACTCGATCATCAGGGCCTCATCCGCCTGTTACAGAATGTGTGCATGCTAACCATTGCAGGCTGGCAGCGAAACGCACAGCAGCGCACAATGGCTATGCGTGATTCGCACAAGCAGAAGCCTGATGAGCCCCGATACCCTTACCGAACAACTGAGCCTGTTTCTCGATGTGCTGGAGGCTGGCAGCTTTTCCGCCGCCGCGCGCCGTCACCCACTGACCCCCTCGGCAGTGGCACGGCGCATCGACAGCCTGGAGCACGCCGTGGGCAGCCGCCTGTTTGTGCGCAGCACCCACGCGGTACGGCCCACCCCCGCCGGCAATGCTTTCGCCGAGCGCGCCCGGCGCATCATCGAAGAGTTACGCCTGGCCCGCGCCGAAGCGGTGTCGCTGAGCAACGCCCCGGAAGGCCTGATCCGCATTGACGCGCCGGCGGCCTTTGGCCGGCTTCACCTGGCGCCGGCGATTGCCGACTTCCTGCTGGCCTACCCCGGCCTGGACGTGCAACTGCGCCTGATCGACAGTTTTGTCGACCTGCACGGTAGCCATCTTGGCGAGGTCGACCTGGTGCTGCGCGCCGGCCCCCTGGCCGATACCCGCCTGGTGGCAACACCATTGGCCTACATGGTGCGGATCGCTTGCGCCAGCCCGGCCTACCTGGCCAGCCGCGGCACGCCCACCTGCCCCAGCCAATTGCCAGGCCACGACGGCCTCGACTGGGACGGGCTGGCGCCGCCGTTCGCCTGGCGCTTCGCGGTCGACGGCCAGACCCGACTGTATCGACCCGCGCGCATGCGCATGGCGGCCAACAACGCCGAGACCCTGCTGTTCGGCGCGCTGGCCGGCCTGGGCATCGCCCACCTGCCAACCTGGCTGGTCAGCGAGCACCTGCTGCGTGGCGAACTGCTGCCGCTGTTTTGCCAGGACGGCTTGCCCGAAGCAGAAACCAGCGGCATCTATGCACTACGCCTGGCACATGAAACGAACTCTCGCAGCCGCTTGCTGCTCGAATTCCTCAAGAGCCGTTTCAGTCCGCTGCCACCCTGGGACCTGGCCCTGCGCAGTGAGTTACCGTGGCAATGAGTGCCCCACCCTGCGCGCGCCAGACTTCCATCTCAATCATTCAAGGACCTGCATGAACGCCGACAACAATGCCCCATGCGACGAGCTACTGCTGGACAACCAGGTCTGTTTCGCCCTGCACTCCACCTCGTTGCTGATGACCAAGGTCTACAAACCCTTGCTGCAGGCGCTCGGCCTGACCTACCCGCAGTACCTGGCGATGCTCGTGCTGTGGGAGCAGGACGGGTTGACGGTCGGGGAAATCAGCCATCGCCTGCTCACCGACCCTGGCTCGCTGACCCCGCTGCTCAAGCGCCTGGAGAGCGAAGGCCTGCTCAAGCGCACCCGCAGCCGCGAAGACGAACGGGTGGTGATGGTGCAACTGACCGATAAAGGCCGTGCTTTACGCGAGCAGGCCCGGGAAGTGCCCAAATGCATCCTGCAGGCCAGCGGACGTAGCCTTGAACGCTTGCAACAGCTGCAGGCCGAACTGCTCGAATTGCGCGCCAGCCTGCAACAGGGGCTGTGACGACTATGCTGTGAGCTGGTCGTTCGGATCAACGGCAACAGATTTATCTTGCGCACTAACTATTTGCGCGCTAATTTAAATCCCACACCAATCCAGCGCTCTGGCGCTCAGCACACATGTGAGGCTCACGATGCAAAAGGTCACTCCCCTGTACATTGCACAAGCGACTTCCACTGGCGGGCGCGATGGCACCTCCAAAGCCAGCGATGGCAAGCTTGAGGTCAAGCTGAGCACACCGAAAGAGCTGGGCGGCGCGGGCGGTGAAGGCACCAACCCTGAGCAGCTGTTTGCGGCAGGCTATTCGGCGTGCTTCATCGGCGCGCTGAAGTTCGTCGCCGGGCAAGAGAAGAAGCAGTTGCCGGCGGATGCGTCGATCACCGCCAAGGTTGGCATTGGCCAGATCCCCGGTGGTTTTGGGCTGGACATTGATCTTGAGATCAACCTGCCTGGGTTGGCCCAGGCTGACGCTGAGGCGCTGGTCGAGAAGGCGCACCAGGTGTGCCCGTACTCCAATGCCACGCGTGGCAATGTTGATGTGCGGTTGCATGTGAGTGTCTGATTGATCGCGGCAGTGGGGCTGCTGCGCAGCCCTTCCGACCGGTCCGGCGCGCCGGCAAGGCCGCTCCCACAGAGACCGCGCCATTCCTGTGGAGGCGCCACGGTCCATCAGGCATAGAACGGTTCTTCACGGGTTGTTGAGGGAGATGATCTGTTTGATTGGCTTGCTGGCTTGCTGGCTTTGGAATTGTTGGCTTATCCAGTTGATGTGGGGGCGCCACTGGCCCCTTCCGCCCTTACGGCGGGTCACTTTTTTTCTTGGAAAAAAGTAACCAAAAACCGCTTGCTCCTGCATCCGGCCCTGCGCTGCGCTCCGGGTCCCCTCGCTCCGGTCTCCTGACGTCGCGAAGTTACGGGCGGCGCCTGGGCTGGCGTTGTCTTCGATAGTGGCATGGGTGGTGGATATTCGGGCCTCTTCGCGGGACAAGCCCGCTCCTACAGGGTTGGCGCAGATTTTGAATTCGGCGCTGTACCTGTAGGAGCGGGCTTGTCCCGCGAAGAGGCCGGTACTGGCAATGCAAAGCGCAGGGCGCAGCCCTGCCAGCCACCCCGCAAATCCGCTGGTAAATAAACAAAGCGAGAGCGCAGCGATTCGCCTGCCGTTGCAGTGGCTGTTGATCTTGATCTTGCTCTTGATCTACCAGCGACTTCAGGAGGCCGAGCGCAGGTCTTGCGCAGGGAGGTGGAGGCCATGGATGGCCGTAAAGCGCTGAGGCCCAGGATGGGCCGTACAGCGCGGTCCTCCCGGAGCAAGACCGGAGCGAGGGAACCCGCAGCGCAGCGAAGGGCCGTATGATGGAGCAAGCGGTTTTTGGTTACTTTTTTCCAAGAAAAAAAGTGACCCGCCGTAAGGGCGGAAGGGGCCAGTGGCACCACCACATCAAATGGATAAGCCCCCCCAACCTACAAGCCCCCAATGATCAAACCAAAAAAAACCCGGCACCAAGGCCGGGTTTTTCAAACAGTCGCAAGAAGTGATTACTTCTTGGAACGGCCCTTGAAGCTACCGTCGCGGGTATCGATATCGATCATTTCGTCGATCTCGATGAAGTCAGCAACCTGTACTTCGGTACCGTTGGACAGCTTGGCAGGCTTCATGACCTTGCCCGAAGTGTCGCCACGCGCGGAGTTTTCGGTGTAGACAACCTTACGGCTGATGGTGGTCGGCAGCTCTACCGATACCAGACGCTCTTCGAAGAACACAGCTTCGCAGACGTCGGTCATGCCTTCTTCGATGTACGGAAGAACGGCCTCGATGTCTTCGGCGTTCAGCTCGTACATGGTGTAGTCGGTGGTGTCCATGAAGGTGTACTGGTCACCGCTGATGAACGACAGGGTCGCTTCTTTGCGATCGAGGATCACGTCGTCCAGCTTGTCGTCCGCACCGTAGACGGTTTCGGTCTTGTAGCCGGTCAGCAGGTTCTTCAGCTTGGTCTTCATGATCGCGCTGTTACGGCCCGACTTGGTGAATTCAGCTTTCTGAACCAGCCACGGATCGTTATCGATGCGCAGAACGGTACCGGGTTTGATTTCTTTACCAGTTTTCATTGCGATATATCCGAATCTGGATGGATTTATAAAAATCGAGGCCGCGTATCATAGCGAATTTCGGTAAAAGTGTACTAGCGCCGTGGCAAGGTCCGGCCGAGCGGCCTGCCCTGCGGCCCAGTCACGCGCATGTTGGCGCAGTTCTGCCCAATGCGGCTGCAGCGCTCGCCAGGCCTGGCCCATGTCACGGTCCATGTTCCACGCCTGCCACAATTCGCTCAACGCAGCCGCAGCCGGCGCTGACAAGCCCTGTCGATAAAGCGCAAGGAAAGCGTCGAGTTTTTCCCAGTGGGCGTTCTCTTCCTGCACATAGATGTGCCACAGCATCGGCACCGCCGCCCACTGCGCACGTACGAACGAGTCTTCCCCACGCACGGCATTGAAGTCACAGCACCAGAGCAAGCGGTCGTAATCCTCCTGACTGACGAATGGCACCACCTGCACAGTCAGCGCGCCACGCCGGTGAATCGCCCCGGGCGCCAGCTCAGCCTCGCCCAGCCACTGGCCAAGGTCGGCCAGCACCCGGCCTTGCGGCACCAGCAAGTGAGTGGCCTGCGCGTCGCTCGCCAACGCCTCCAGCCAACTGCCCAGTTGCGGGTTCTCATAGGCGAACAAGGAGATCAACCGGGCCCCGGGCTGCACCTTGACGCCAAGCCCTGCGAGAAACTGCGCCCGTGCGTCCGGCGATTGCTGCAGGGCCTCGCGCCGCGCCAGCAGCGTGCCCTCGCGCAGCAACCCGCCAGTGCCTGCAGTAAAGCCTGGGAAGAAAAACACCTTGCGCAGCCCATTGGCCTGCGGCGAGGGCAGCCCATGGCAACCTTCTACCCAATCTTCGGCGCTGAGGTACTCGAGGTTGAGCCACAGCGGCGCCTTGGCCTGCTGGCTCATGGCCTCGACATAGCTCGCCGGCAACTGACAGGCAAACGCCCCTACCACCACCTGCGCCGGCGCGCTGGCCTGCCAGTCAGCCGGCCAGCGGCGCACGTCGACGCCCTGCTGCCACTGCTGCTCGGCGTTGACATCGGCCCCTGGACACAGCGGCACGAAGGCCTGCAGGTCGTCCACCCACAAGCGCACCGCCTGATCATGCTCGGCCACCAGCTGACGGGCCAGGCGCCAGGTCACGCCGATGTCGCCATAATTGTCGACAACCGTGCAGAAGATGTCCCAGGTGGTTTTCATACCGACTGCCTCGCTGCGCGGAAAAACCGCCGATTCTGCGGATAAATTGTCGCTGACAAAAGCGCTGCGCTGAAAATATGTTGGCCGCGCATGCGACAATGCCGAGCACTACCGCCCTGCCAGGAGGCTGTCATGGACCGCTACCGCCGCCGCGAACTGAAAATCACCCTCAAGCCCGTGCAGCTGATCTTCTGCGTTGCCCTTGGCCTGTGGCTGGGTGCTTTGGCCATCGGCCTGAGCCTGTGGCTGGCGCTGCGGCTGTGGCCGGAACAGGTGCAACCGGTGACCCAGGCCATCGCCCCCGCGGCCGTAGCGCCAGCGCCGGCACCGCCTGCTGACGCCCAGGCGCAGATGTTCGAACGCTACAAGGACATCCTGCACAACCAGGAGGCGCAACAGGCTGCCGAAGCGGCCCAGGGCAACCCGCGTAACCTCAACAAGCCCAAGTGCCAGTTCTGGCTGCAGCAGAACCGCACTGCACCCACCGACAAGAGCCAGGCCAACGTGCTGGAGTTCTGCTACTGATCATGAACAAGACCACCCTGCTCGCCCGTATTGTCGAAACCCTCGAACAGGATGTCGAGGTGCTGCGTCGTGCAGCGCAGACGGCCTACGAGACCGCCACCGCCGAAGAAAACATCGCCGAGAACAAGTACGACACGCTCGGGCTCGAAGCCTCGTACCTGGCCACCGGCCAGGCCAGACGCACCGCCGAGATACGCCAGGCGCTGCTGACCTACCAACAACTTCTGCCGCGCGACTACGACCCGGCACGGGGCATCCAGATCACCAACCTGGTGACCCTGGAAGATGAAGAGGGCGAACAACGGCTGCTGTTTCTTGGGCCCGAAGGCGCTGGGTTGAAGATTGGCGAGGGCGCGCAACAGGTGACCGTGATCACCCCGCGCTCGCCGCTCGGCCAGGCGATGCTGGGCAAGCGGATCGATGACGAGGTTCGCCTGGTGGTGGCTGGCGTGGCGCAGGTGGCCGTGGTGGTCGATGTGAGCTGAACCCCTGGGGCCGTTTCGCAGCCCAGGCATCACCTAACCTGGCCAACAGCCTCCACTGCCAAGCGTTCCTCCAGCACCTGCAAGAACGCCCGCGCCGCCGGCGTCGGACTGTTCGCCCACACCGCGTACACATGCCGCACCGGCGCATCGGTCAAACGCACCAGACTCACCCGCTCAAATCCTTGGGCAGTGCGCTCCGGCACCAAACCCAGCGCCATCCCGCGCTGGACGAACTTCTCCACCAGGCGGATATGACCTATTTCAAACTGCACCCGGCGCACCAACCCCGCCGCCATAAAGGCCTCATCGGTCTGCCGCCGCGCGCCCGTGCCCTCGGGAAAGTCCACCAACACCTGATCGGCAAGGTCCGCCAGCGCCAAACACTCGTTCCCCGCCAGAGGGTGCTCTGGCGGCAACACCGCCACCAACGCCTCACGCCCCAGCAAGCGGTGCTGCACGCCCTGCAGTAACTCGCCTTCCCACAAGCCGATGAAGCCCACATCCAGGCGCCGCTCGCACACGTCAGCCACTAGCAATTCGCTCTTGGCAGTCAGCAAGCGCACATCCACCGCCGGATACCGCCCATGAAACACTGCCAACAGGTCGACCAGGTCCAGCGCCGTCAACGAACTGATCTCGCCAATCGACAACCTGCCGCGCACTTGCCCGCAGGCCGCCGCAACGTCATCGGCAATCCGCTGAGTCGCCTCCAGCGCCGGCCGCGCGCTGAGCACGAACGCTTCGCCGGCCGGGGTCAGGCGCACCCGTCGCGACGTGCGCTCGAACAAGCTCACCCCCAACGCCGCCTCCAACCGCGCGACCTGATGGCTAAGCGCCGACTGGACCACGTGGCAACGCTCGGCCGCGCGAGTAAAACTACCGGTGTCAGCGACGGCCAAGGCGTATTCGAGCTGCTTGAGGTTCATCGATTGATCTGTAAACGAGATAGAAAGGCTGAAAACTATACATTGGCGTCATGACTGTTATCTACCGATACTGTGCGCACCTTTCCCCTGCCCGCAACGAGATTTTCCATGAACGCCCCGACCCTCAGTCGCGCCCTGATCCTGCTGATGGCGACCGCCACCGGCCTGGCGGTGGCCAGTAACTACTACGCCCAGCCGCTGCTGCACAGCATCGCCGAGCAGTTCGGCCTGAGCACTGCCAGCGCCGGGACCATCGTCATCACCGCGCAGCTCAGCTACGGCGCCGGCTTGCTGCTGCTGGCACCGCTGGGCGACCTGTTCGAACAGCGCCGGCTGATCGTCTGCATGATTGCCATCGCCACCCTCGGCCTGGTGATCAGTGCCTGCGCGCCGAACCTGCCGTGGTTGCTGGTGGGGACGGCGCTGACCGGGTTGTTTTCGGTGGTCGCGCAAATCCTCGTGCCGATGGCCGCCAGCCTCACCGCACCGGAGCAACGCGGCCGCGCCGTGGGTACGCTGATGAGCGGGCTGCTGCTGGGCATTCTGCTGGCGCGCACTGCGGCCGGGTTCATGGCCGAGCTCGGCGGCTGGCGCAGCATCTATGTGCTGGCCGCGGTGCTGATGGCAATCAGTGCCATCGCCCTGTACCGCAGCCTGCCGCAGCACAACAGCCATGCCGGGCTGAAGTACCCGGCACTGATCGGCTCGGTGTTCCGCCTGTTTGTCGAGGAGCCACTGCTGCGCCTGCGCTCGCTGCTGGGGCTGTTGGCGTTCAGCCTGTTCGGTTTGTTCTGGACGCCGCTGGCGTTCTTGCTGGTGCGCGAGCCGTATCAGTACTCCGAGGCAGTGATCGGGCTGTTCGGCCTGGCGGGGGCTGCCGGCGCCCTGTCGGCGAACTGGGCCGGGCGCCTGGCTGATCGCGGCAAGGGCTCGCTGGGCACCACGGTTGGCCTGCTGGCCCTGCTGCTGGCGTGGATCCCGCTGGGCTTTGCCGAGCATTCGCTGCTGGCCTTGCTGATTGGCGTGCTGGTGCTGGACCTGGCGGTCCAGCTGGTGCACGTCAGCAACCAGAACGCCGTGATTGCCCTGCGCCCGCAAGCGCGCACCCGGCTGAACGCGGGGTATATCACTTGCTACTTCATTGGTGGCGCGCTGGGGTCGCTGCTGGGTACGCAGCTGTTCGAGCGCAGTGGCTGGAATGGGATCGTGGTCGCTGGGGTGGTGATCGGTACCCTGGCGCTGGTGGTCTGGGGGCTGGCGGAGCGCAAACGCAAATTCCTGATGCAGTCGGCGTGATGGGTATTTGGCTGTAACCCCCTGGGGCTGCTGTGCAGCCCCAGAAGTGTCAGCCTGAAACGGGCCGGTAGGCGACAACCGGCCGGACGACCCTCCGTCGCGTGCTCGTTGACTTGCCGAGCCCTCAAGCGCTGGATAGGCGTTGGTCAAATGCCCTCCCACAGACAGGACGACACAATGACAAGACTCACGGTGCAATCCGGCGATTTCTTGCAAGGTGAAGGCGAGTATCGCAATGGATCGCTCACACTCAAGACCCCTCGCAGCCCCTCCCCCGGAGAACGAATCTCCCTCGCGCGCATCCAGGAGCTCAAGCTCGCCAGCCTGGAAACCAACCGCAGCCTGGGCACCGCGCTCGGCTGGGGCATGGCCGGCGCCCTGGTGGCCGGGCCGGTCGGCCTGATCGCCGGGCTCTGGCTGGGTGGCAAGGAAGAAGAAGCCACCTTCCTCGCCACCTTCAAGGACGGCCGCAAGTTGATGGCCATTACCGATGGCAAGACCTGGTCGAAGATCGACGACAGCTGGCGTCGCCGCCAGCAAGGCCCAAGCGCCAGCTGAATTCCCGCATGGCTGAATCGTTTGCTTAACCGGGCGCCCTTTAAATAGCGGCGCCCGGTGCATCTGCGCCTGCTAACATGGCGCCCCTTTTGCCTGGCCGGCGCAATACCGTCAGGCGCCCTGCCCGCACTCGCACCCAGCCTTTCAGCCCGTCGACAGCAGCCGACCGATAACGGCGCGTCCGCCCTTCAAGGAGCCTTGCATGACCTCGCTTCGCCCTCGCCTGCCCCTGAGCCTGCTCAGCCTTGGCCTCGCCCTGCACAGCGGCCACGGTCTGGCCGACGACAGCGTCACGCTCGCCCCCTTGCAGGTTTCGGACGTCTACGGCAACAGCGGCTACCAGGCCCGCGAGGCGCAGGTCGGCGGCCTGCAGGCGGCGCCCCTGCTCGACACCCCGGCGGCGGTCAGCGTGTTCACCCAGCAACTGCTGGAGGACCGCCAGGTGCGCAAGCTCAGCGAAGTGCTGCAAAGCGACGCTTCGGTCGGCGAAAGCTATGCGCCCATCGGCTACTACGAAAACTTCAACGTGCGCGGTTTCGAGCTCAATGCCGCCAGCAGCTACAAGATCAACGGCCAGACCATCGCCGGTGAACAAAACGTCGCCCTCGAAAACAAACAACAGGTCGAGCTGCTCAAGGGGCTGTCCGGGTTGCAGAGCGGCGTGTCGGAGCCCGGCGGGCTGGTCAACTATGTAACCAAGCGCGCCGAAGATGTACGCAGCGTGACCGTTTTGACCAACGAACAGGGCGAGCGCTACCTGGCCACCGACCTCGGCGGCTGGTTTGGCAGCGAACGCCAGTTTGGCCTGCGCGCCAACCTCGCCCATGAGGACATCCGCTCGTACGTCGACCATGCCGATGGCAATCGTGACTTCGCCTCGCTGGCCTTCGACTGGCAGATCAGCGCCAATGCCACCCTGCAGCTGGATGCCGAATACCAGCACCGCGAGCAGCGCTCGGTGCCCGGTTATCAGTTGCTCGGTGGCACTGAAGTGCCGCATGGCATCGACCCCAAGGATCGCCTGGCCTACCAGCAATGGGCCAAGCCCGTGCAAAACGACTCGCTGAACCTGGGCGGGCGCTTCGAGTACCGCTTCAATGACGACTGGACGGCGAGCGTGAGTGCCTCGCGCAGCAAGGTGGTGATTGACGACTACAGTGCGTTTGCCTGGGGCTGCTATGGCTCGGACAGCTGCGCCGGCGCGGCGGTGCCGAACTACTTCAGCCCGGAAGGTAATTACGACATCTACGACTTCCGCAGCCCTGACGATACCCGCCGTACCGACGAAGTCCAGGCCATGCTCAATGGCCGCTTCAGCGCGCTGGGCCTGGGGCACGAACTGACCGTGGGCAGCAGCGCGCAACGGCGCACGCTTGATCAGCGGCCGTATTACAACGAGTTCCTGGAACTCCCCGGCAACATTTACACCGGTGCTCCGCAAGTGGCGCCATCAGAGCGCCCCATCGGCGCCAGCGAACGGCGCCTGGACAGCCGTCAGTATGGCGTGTTCGTCAGCGACCGGATCAGCTTCAATGAGCAATGGCAGACCGTGCTCGGCGCCCGTGAAGTGCGCCTGGACGAGAAAACCTGGGACGAAAACGGTGCTGCCGGCCGGCACACCCAGCAATACCAGTTGCTGCCCAACGCCGCGCTGATCTACAAGCCGCGGCCGGACACCACCCTGTATGCCAGCTACGCCAAAGGCTTGTCTGCAGGTGGCACCGCGCCTTGGTTTGCTGACAACGCCGCTGAGATCCTTGCCCCTACCCTCTCGCGCCAGCTTGAACTGGGTATCAAGCGCGACTGGCAGGGCATGAGTTTCACCGCCGCTCTGTTCCAGATCCGCCAGGCCAATCAATACGTGCGGCCTGATGACAACACCTATGTGCAGCAGGGCCAGCAGAAAAATACCGGGGTTGAGCTTGGTGCCAGTGGCTGGGTGACTTCCCGCTTGCAGATTCAGGCTAGCGCCGCCGCGATCCGGGCTCGTGTCGAGGATAGCGGTACTGAAATTTACGAAGGCCATCAGGCGATCAATGTGCCGCGCCTGCGGGCCGCGCTGCATGCCGATTACAGCTTGCCGATTGCGGGTTTGGCGGTGCTTGGTGGGGCTCGTTACAGTGCCAGCAAGTATGCTAGCCAGGCTGGCGGGGTGGAGGTTGGCGGGTATACCGTTTTTGATATTGGTAGCCGTTACCGGACCCGGATCGGGGGGTATGACACGGTGCTGCGGCTGACTGTGGATAACGTGTTCGACAAGCGTTACTGGCGGGATGTTGGGGATTACCTGGGCGACAATTATCTGTTCCAGGGGGCGCCGCGGACTGCGCGGTTGTCGGCGTCTGTGAGCTTTTAAGCGTATTTTTTGGGGGCTGGGGCTTTTAGGTTGGGGGCTTATCCATTTGGTGTGGTGACTTTTCGGGCCCCTTCCACCCTTACGGCCATCCCTTTCAAGGTCTCTGCATTTTTCTGAATTTTTCTTTGGCTTGAGCTCGCCGGGGCCGCTGCGCAGCCCTTTCCGACCGGTCCGGCGCCCCGGCAAGGCCGCTCCCACAGGATGGAGTGTTGCCCATTTTTTGTTCAATACATGAGAGTCACTGCACGGCGCCGTCCATGTGGGAGCGGCCTTGTGTCGCGAAAGGGGCGCGCAGCGGCCCCGGCGAGCTCACGTCAAGCGCAATTTCAGAACACCTTGAAAGGGATGGCCCTAAGGACGGAACGGGCCATAAGTGTCACCACATCACATGGAAAGCAATAATTGCAAAGCCAACAGATCATCACCCCCGACAATCCGTGAAGCCCCAAACAAAAAGCCCCCGAACTTTTCAGTTCGGGGGCTTCTCGTAGAATGTGGCGGTGAAGAAGGGATTTGAACCCTTGATACGATTTCTCGTATACACACTTTCCAGGCGTGCTCCTTCGACCACTCGGACACTTCACCGTTTCTCTTCAAGCCATTCAGCCTGTCGAGGCGCGCTAATTTAGTCGAACACCTTAACCTTGGCAAGCGTTTTTTTCAGAATTTTCATGCGCTTAAGCAAATAAGGCCAAAACCTCGGTACTCAGGGCAATGCTGCCATTCTCGCCAGCGCTTTTACCGCAGCCCCGCACCCCACGCCCAAACCACACGGCCTGCCCGCCCAACGCTGACTGGCTGGTCAGCCTTGGCGCTTTACCTGCCAGGCCGCGCTGGGTAACGTCATCGCCACGCCACCAAAGGACTCTGTCATGAGCGAGCTGATTACCTACCATGCCGATGAAGGCATCGCCACCCTGACCCTGAACAACGGCAAGGTCAACGCCATCTCGCCGGATGTCATCGCCGCCTTCAACCTCGCCCTCGACCAGGCCGAGAAGGATCGCGCCGTGGTGATCATCACCGGCCAGCCGGGGATTCTCTCCGGCGGCTACGACCTCAAGGTAATGACTGCCGGCCCCAAGGAGGCAGTCGGCCTGGTCACCGCCGGTTCGACCCTGGCCCGGCGCCTGTTGTCGCATCCCTTCCCGGTGATTGTCGCCTGCCCTGGCCACGCCGTGGCCAAGGGTGCCTTCCTGTTGCTCTCGGCTGACTACCGGATTGGCGTCGAAGGGCCCTACACCATCGGCCTGAACGAAGTGAAGATCGGCATGACCATGCACCATGCCGGTATCGAGCTGGCGCGTGACCGCCTGCGCCGCTCGGCCTTCCACCGTGCGGTAATCAATGCCGAGATGTTCGAGCCCAAGGATGCCCGCGATGCCGGTTTCCTCGACCAGGTGGTGCCAGCCGAGCAGTTGCTCGAAACCGCGCTGGAAGCTGCCCGCGAATTGAAAAAACTCAACATGCGTGCGCACAAGAACACCAAGCTGAAAGTGCGCAAGGCGCTGCTTGAACTGCTGGATGACGCGATCATTCGTGACCAGGAACATATGGGCTGAGGCTGGTGGCCTCTTCGCGGGGCAAGCCCGCTCCTACAGGGGTTTGGGTTGCAGCAATCATTGAGAACAATCCAAACCCCTGTAGGAGCGGGCTTGCCCCGCGAAGAGGCCATCACTGACAACCCCCTCGCAACCATTTGCCGATTTCAGTGCACAACCGTACACTGAATTTCGACCAACTGTTGTGAGTCGCCCCATGCTCTCTCTGATCCGCCTGTTCCTGCTCGGCCTGCATTGCCTGCTCATCAGCCTCCCAGGCCTGCTGCTCGGTCTGTGCCGCCCGTTCAACACCGACAACAGCCGACTGTTCGCCCGCCTCTACAGCCTCCCTACCCCATGGCTGCTACCGGTCAGAATCAAAGCCGAGGTCGCCGCCCTGCACGAGCAACCGCCAGGTTGCGTGATCATCGTCAACCATCAATCCAATTTCGACCTGTTCATTGCCGCCCAGGCCATACCCCGACGCACCGTTGCCATCGGCAAGAAAAGCCTCGGCTGGATTCCGCTGTTCGGCCAGCTGTTCTGGCTGGGCGGTAATGTGCTGGTAGACCGCCGCAATGCCTACCAAGCGCGCAAGGCCTTGCAGCAGACCACCCGCATCCTGCGCGAAGACACCTCGATCTGGATCTTCCCCGAAGGCACGCGCAACCCCAGCGCGCAGCTGCTGCCCTTCAAGAAGGGCGCCTTCCACATGGCGATCGAAGCCGGCGTGCCGATCGTGCCGGTGTGCGTCAGCCGCTATGCGCGTCAGTTCGGCCTGAATCGCTGGCGACGCCGCCCGGTGATCATTCGCTCGCTGCCGCCGATCGCCACCGCAGGGCTGAGCAAGGATGACTTGCCAGCATTGATCGAGCAGTGCCGCCAGCACATGCAGCAGTGCCTCGACCACATGGATCAGGAACTGTCCGCCTGAGCAGACCACGCCCCAGTTGCCCTGCAGCCGCAGACCGACCAAGCTGTCTGTCGTGTTCAACCGAATAAGCGGACAACCATGGGTCGAGTCGTCGCAGCGGCGGTGTACAGCGCCGGAAGAAAGGTCACCAACATCAGTATCGACGAAGGCAGCGAGTGGGCGCAGAAGCCCGGGCACTTCGTCTGGATCGGCCTGGAGGAGCCTGACGCCCAAGCGCTGGCCAGCCTGCAGTGCCAATTCAACCTGCACGAGCTGGCCATCGAGGACGCCCTCGAGAAACACAGCCGGCCGAAGCTGGAAACCTTTGGCGACGCGCTGTTCATCGTCACCTATTCGCCGGTGCGCATTGAAGGCAAGCTGGAGTTCATCGAAACGCACATCTTTGCCGGCAACGGCTACATCATCACCTGCCGCAATGGCCACTCCAAATCCTATGCCCTGGTGCGCCAGCGCTGTGAAGCGCGGCCACTGCTACTCGAGCATGGCGAAGACTTCGTGCTGTATGCCCTGCTCGACTTCGTCACCGAGAACTACCAGCCGGTCAGCGAGGCGATCCACGACGAGATCGAACAGCTTGAGCAGAGCGTGCTGAGCAATTCGCTTCAGGAAGAAGACATCCGCCGCCTGCACAGCCTGCGCCGCGACATCCTGCGCCTGCGCCGTTACGTAGCGCCGATGGTGGAGATCAGCGAAGAACTGCAGCGCCTGAGTTTTCCGTTCATCGACAAGAACATGCGGCCGTATTTTCGTGATGTGCAGATTCACGTCACGCGGCAGATGGAGGACCTGGCCAGCATCCGCGACATTGCCGGGCAGACGATTGAGATCGGCATGCTGCTGGAGTCGTCACGGCAGAGCATCACCCAGCGCAAGTTTGCTGCATGGGCGGCGATACTGGCGTTTCCGACGGCGATTGCCGGGATCTACGGGATGAACTTTCAGAACATGCCCGAGCTGGGTTGGCACTACGGGTACTTTGCCGTGCTCGGGGTGATCGGATTGGGCTGTAGCGGGTTGTTTGTGAGCTTCAAGCGGTCGGGGTGGCTGTAAAGGCTGGGGCCGCTGACCCTTCTGGCTGCGCCGTCGTGCAGCGAACAACGTCCGTGAATGTGGCGCATGGCACCGGCTTCGCCGGTTTCGCGGGACAAGCCCGCTCCTACAGGGTTGATGGTGAGACGCAAACCCGGGTGCGCCGCAAATCCTGTAGGAGCGGGCCTGCGAAGAGGCCGGCAAGGTCAGGCCGCGCTTTGCTTGCCCTTCGCCGAATGCCCGACAAACCTCAGCATCCACTCTCCAACCAGATCGCCCTGGTGCTCAGCCGAAAGGCTGGCAATCGCCCGCTGGTACACCTCATCGCCCAGTGACTCCTGACGAGCATCCAGCAACGCCCGCGAGTACTCATGAAC
Organism: Pseudomonas sp. BP8; assembly: GCF_017875955.1. Taxonomy (GTDB): domain Bacteria; phylum Pseudomonadota; class Gammaproteobacteria; order Pseudomonadales; family Pseudomonadaceae; genus Aquipseudomonas. Next base: position 5,000,118 of record NZ_JAGINK010000001.1, read on the forward strand.
AAACTCCGGATGCCCCTGGAAGCACAGCACCTGATCGCGGATGTGGTACGCAGCATTCGGGCAGAAATCACTCGAGGCAATCACCGTCGCGCCCTCCGGCAACGCCGTGACCTGGTCCTGATGGCTGATCAGCAAGGTCAGCTCGGACACCTCAGGGTCCATCCACGGCGCATGCGCCGCGAGGGTGTAGCGGTGGATGCCCACGCCCCAGCCACGGTCGGCACGCTCAGCCTTGCCGCCCAGCACCAGCGCCAGCAACTGATGGCCAAAACACACACCCAGCAACTTTTCGCCACGCTCATAAAGCTTGAGCAGATACGCCTTGAGTGTCTGGATCCACGGATCAGCGCCAAACGAGTCGGCCTTGCTGCCCGTGACCAGGTAGGCATCGAAGACTTCATCCTCAGGGGGGTAATCGCCGTTCATCACGTTGTAAACACGAAACTCGGCCTTGACCGACTGACGCAAGAACAGCTGCTCGAACATCCTTCCATAACCCTGGTACTGCGCAGTCAACTCCGGTCGCAGAACGTCGGTCTCAAGGATGCAGATGCGTAACGACATAGCGATAGTCCTGAACGACATGTGAGGGGATTAGCTATAGAGACTGCCGCGAAAGACACGTACAAGCAAGTAGGATGCACTGACGAACGGTAAGCCCTGTCACCCTTGGTAACCACTGTCGCGCACTCGTCTAGCCCCAGCGTGCCAGCTTGCTGGCCAGTGGCCTTTAAGCGAAAAGAAATTTCAGGCCAGGTTGTTAGAACAAACAGTTCTCAAACATGGATGACGCAACCCCTACTGTTGGTTGTATATCCACAGACAGGAGGCAAGCAGGATCGGCATCTGGCGGTATGGCCAGGGCCGCTGCGATCGACCCGACGCGAGACAGGGAAGCCAACGGCTATTCAGGAATAACAACAAGAAGGCGGTCCGCCATGTTCAGACAATCAAAAGTACGCCAAGCCGGACTCATATTGTTCGCAACCACTTTGCTGCTGATCTTGCCGAATTTGACCCGGCTGTTCGGCTGACAGCGCCTGTGGAATACACAGGCAGTGCACAGGTAATCTGCCAGCCCTGACGGTTGGAGATTGCCATGCGCCAAAGCCTTGCCCTGCTCGCCTTGCTGTTCAGCCTGCCACTGGGGGCAGCGCAATTGAACATCGAGCTGGGCGACCATTCACGCCAATGGGACAGCGCCGAGCTGCTCCAGCATCCGCAGGCGCGCAGCATCGACATTGCTCAGGACGTCTCCTACAAGCGGCCCATGCGTTATCGCGCGGTGCCGCTTGCTGTGCTGCTCGAGGGTGTGAAGGCCGAGCAACACCTGCAGGCGGTCGCCCTGGATGGGTTTGCCGCGGAGATGCCGGCTGCACCGTTGCTGCAGGCCGGGCCTGCGCGCGCTTGGCTGGCGATCGAGGACCCTGCCCTGCCCTGGCCAAGGTTGGCCAAGGGCAAGCCGAGTGCGGGGCCGTTCTACCTCGTTTGGAGCGATCCGCAGGCCAGCGGCATTCGCCCGGAGCAGTGGCCGTTTCAGATTGCCACGATCCGCCGGTTGGCTGCGGTGGAGCAGCGGTTTCCGGCGTTGCTGCCAGAGGCGGGGTTGCCGGCTGATGACCCGGTGCGCGAGGGGTTTGCCCTGTTTCAGCAGAACTGCCTGGCCTGTCACCGGCTCAATGGTGCGGGCGATGCGCAGTTCGGGCCGGATCTGAATGTGCCGTATAGCCCGGTCGAGTATTTCCAGCCGGGGATGTTGCGGCGGTATATTCGCGACCCGCAGAGTCTGCGGCAGTGGCCGCAGGCGAAGATGCCGGGATTCGGTAAAGAGGTTTTGAGCGAGCAGGAGCTGGATGCGTTGCTGGCGTATCTGGAGCACATGGCCAAGCGCAAGCCTTGAATGCGAGTTGTGCCCTTTGCGGGGCAAGCCCGCGAAAGGCACAACTCGGTGTATCAGGCCCGCGGCCTTTCGTGCTTGACGCCCCAGCCTTCGACCTCACCGCCCAAGGGGCCGACGACCCCCTCGAAGGCTTCCTCGAAGGCACCAATGCCACGGTAGGTGGCATACATGATCTTGCTCAGCTCCAAATCCCAACCGCCATCGTCACGTTCACGCACCTGAGCATTCAAAGACTCGCCACGAAACTGTCCGGCCGCACGGCGTGCGCCATCTTCATTGGGAAAAACCGCGTAAAACTCGATGGGGTGGATCTGGCTGAAATCAAAACCGCCAGCTTTCATCTGGCGAAGGACATTGCTGCTGATATCGTCGTTCTGGCTGCTCATGAATCGTCCTCCTGAATAATGCAATGGATAGACTTTCCGTGCACTACGCACCTGCCTGGCGCCTGAAAGGCGCCGGGTAGATCGAGCTGATGCAAGACGCGATGTAACCCACGCCGGCCCGCAGAAAAGGCCGAGGTGTTCATCCAGCGTAGCGAAGATAGCAGCACTACGCCAGAAAGGCCTGCTCAGGGCAGTTCGCGGATATCGGTGATGGTCACGCCGCTCTGCTCCTTGAGCCAGTGAACCGTGGGGGACTCAATCCGGTCCTGGAAGTTGTTGAGGTCGAGCTCATCCATGAGCGGGAACAGCTTGGTGCGAATGGCGCGCGCCGCATCCTCTTTACTGGGACGCTGATCGGCAGTGAGCAACAACGTCGTCGGTTCGCCTTTCTGATCGGCAAAGATGACTTCCCACTCTTTCATTGAATAGCCCTCGCTGGGTAACGCATTGAGTGACATCCGTTCTAGCTTGACCGCTGTGCACGCGCATTGTTCAGCATGGCTGCCCAACGCGCATGAAAAAGGGCTTGCCGGTCACCCGGCAAGCCCTTTTTAACAGCGCCAGCAGTTACTTCGGCGTGCCATGAACAACACCGGCGGTGTTGTCCAGCAGGCTCTTGGTAGCGGTCTGGATGTACGCCTCAAGGTTTTTCAGCAGTGCAGGTTGGTCTTCAGCACCCTCGATCAGCTCGGCCTTGAACTCGCGGCCCAGCTGGTAGCGGTACAGGCGCGGGCTCATGTCCTTGGACTCGATCAGGATCCGGTCACCCTGGACCAGACCAACGATCTGCTCGCTGCCCGAAGGCTTGATGATGCCCACGCCCTGATCGCCCTGCGGCAGGTTGAGCAGGTCACGGCCCCAGCACTGGTGACGGGTATCGCCACCCAGGCGGCCCATGATGGTCGGCACGATGTCGACCTGGGTACCGACGGTGTGATCGACTGCACCGAACTTGTCCTGGATACCCGGAGCGATCAGCAGCAGCGGCACGTTGAAGCGGCCCAGGTCGAGCTCGGTGACCTGCTGATGGTTGCCAAAGCCATGGTCGCCGACGATGACGAACAGGGTTTCCTTGAAGTACGGCTCCTTGCGCGCCTTCTCGAAGAACTGGCCCAGCGCCCAGTCGGAGTAACGCATGGCGGTCAAGTGCTCGTCGAGACGGCCCTGGCCGGTGACCGGCTCGACCGGCAGGTCCTTGGGCAACGCGTACGGGGTGTGGTTGGAGAGCGTTTGCAGCAAGGCGTAGAACGGCTTCTTGCCATAGTTGTTGGCCAGCTCTTCGGCGCCACGGTTGAACATGTCCTGGTCGGACACGCCCCAGGTCGGGTCGGAGAAGATCGGATTGACGAAGTCGTTACGGCCGATAAAGGTGGTCATGCCCTGGTTGCCGAAGAAACCGGACTGGTTGTCCCAGGCAAAATCACCGTTGTAGACATAGACGTCGTCGTAGTCGCGGGCACTGAGCAGCGCTGGCAGGCCCGACAGCTTGTGGCCGCCTTCAGGCGTCTGCATCAGGTACTCGAAGCCCGGCAGGTTGGGGAAGCACGCCATGGTGGCGAACATGCCCTGGTGGGTATGGGTGCCGTTGGAGAAGAAGCGGTCGAACAGCAGACCCTCCTTGGCCAGCTTGTCGAAGTACGGGGTGATGTTGTTCGGGCTGCCCAGGGCGCCAACCGAGTGACCGGCGAAGCTCTCCATGAGGATAACCACCACGTTTTTCACCGGCAGGGTACGCTCGGCGGGCGGCACGAAGTCACGGCGGACCGCCGCTTCATCGGCATCGACCAGGGTGTCGTGCGGGGTCAGCAGCAGGTCACGCACGCTTTGCTGGGCCACCACCGGGTCGAGGGTCGACTTCCAGACGTTGGCGCGGTCTTCGCCGAAGCGGCTCTTGGCGGCGTCGATCAGGGTCAGGGTGCCGTTCAGGCCGAGCTGGTTGACGAAGTTCGAGTCGGTGGTAAAGGCATCACCCCAACGCATCGGCGGGCCCTGGCGCAGGGTGCCGCGGGCGGCCACTACCGCCACCAGCAGGATCACCATGAACACCGCCAGGCGGTTGTACCAGGCGGCCACAGGGCGCGTGCCGTGAGCGGAAGCGCTGGTGCCGGGGCGGGTCAGGCGATCGATGCCCTTGAACAGCAGGCTCAGCAGCCAGGTGCCGAACAGCCAGGCCAGCAGGTAGCGCACCACCGGGAAGCCGTACCAGAGCATGCTCAGCACGGTTTTCGGGTCTTCCTTGACGTACTGGAACACCAGGCCGTTGAGGCGCTGGTGGAACTCGCGGTAGAAGTCCATTTCCATCAGGCCGAGGAACATCACGATGCTCGCGGTGATCGTCAGCCAGACGCGGAATACGCCCCGGGCGGCCATCGCCGCCGGGCTGAGGATAGCCAGCAGCAGCGGAATGCTCAGGTACACCACCACGCGCAAGTCGAAGCGCAGGCCGTTGAGGAAACCCTCGGCCACGGTGGAATACGGCGTATCGCCGATCATGTCGCTGTTGTAGACCAGCAGCCCCAGGCGCACCAGGCTGAGCATCAGCATGATGACCAGGCCGCAGAGCAGGGTGTAGGCCAGGTGCGATTTGAGGGTCGGCGCGAACGGGACCGGCACGGCCCGTTGTTTCAAGGCATCCGTATTAGCCATGAATGGGGAGATCCTAGGATTGCGGGTTTGCGGGAAGGCGACAATCGCCGGCGGCCCCTGCCATTGATCATGGCTATTGGGCGAACGCAGCATTGTGCGGCGCGGATTCTGGTTAATCCAGTGTGAAAATTATGTCACGAGTGTTCATTGGGGAGTCAGGGATGGCCTATTGGGGCCGCAAAGCGGCCCCAAAACAGACGACGCAATCTTCAGGGATAACTTCAAATCCGAATGTTGCCGCGCGGCCCGGCGATGGCCCAGATGATCAACCCAATCACCGGCAGCACCAGAATCAGCAAGATCCACAGCACCTTGCTGCCAGTCCCGGCGCCGCTCTTGACCACATTGATAATCGCCCAGATGTCCAACGCCAGAATGATCAGCCCTACCAGCCCATTGAATGTCGACCCCATGCTGCATCTCCCGTATTAACCCGTGTGAGCCTGAGCATAGCGGCTATCACGTCGATAGAAGTGAATCCTTGGCCGTGCGCACAGGTCACTGGGTAGACTGCTTGAATTCCCTGACACGAGGTCCGCATGCCCCCCGCCCACACTGAAAGCGCCGCCCCACCCTCGTTGTTGAGCGCCTGGCGGCAACAAGCGACGAACACCCCCTGGCTCAGCGCCGGCCTGGGCCTGAGCCTGCTCGCGATTGTCGCGTTGCTGCTGGCCAGCCTGTGGAATGCCATCAACGGTGATCACGCCGAGAACCTGCACCTGGCCCTGCTCGGCGGGCTCGCCGGGTTCGCTGCCACAGCGCTGGGCGCGGTGCTGGCAGTGGTGCTGCGCGATGTCAGTACGCGCACTCAGGATGTAATGCTTGGCTTCGCCGCCGGGATGATGCTCGCCGCCAGCTCGTTTTCGTTGATCTTGCCCGGGCTGGATGCCGCCCGCGAGATCACCGGCAACGGCCCTGCGGCGGCGTTTACCGTGGTGCTGGGGATGGGCCTGGGCGTGCTGTTGATGCTCGGTCTCGACCGCTTTACCCCGCACGAACATGAAAGCACCGGGCCTTGCGGGCCAGACGCCGAGCGCTTCAATCGGGTGTGGTTGTTTGTGCTGGCGATTACCCTGCACAACCTGCCGGAGGGCATGGCGATTGGCGTGAGCTTTGCCAATGGCGAGATGAATATCGGCATGCCGCTGACCACGGCGATTGCCATTCAGGACATCCCTGAGGGGCTGGCGGTGGCGTTGGCACTGCGCGCTACCGGGTTGTCGAACCTGAAGGCAGCGTTGGTCGCGGTTGGCTCAGGGATGATGGAACCGCTGGGCGCGGTGATCGGCTTGGGGATTTCAACCGGGTTTGCGCTGGCCTACCCGATCAGCATGGGCTTGGCGGCGGGGGCGATGATTTTTGTGGTGTCGCATGAGGTGATCCCCGAGACGCACCGCAATGGGCACCAGACTTCGGCGACGCTGGGATTAATGGGTGGGTTCGCGGTGATGATGTTTCTCGATACTGCGTTGGGTTAAGGGTGGCAGGGGTGGCCTCTTCGCGGGGCAAGCCCGCTCCTACAGGGATTGCGGAGATCTTGAATTCGGCGCAATACCTTAGGAGCGGGCTTGCCCCGCGATGGGCCGCAAAGCGGCCCCAGCACCCATGATGATTGCGGAGATCTTGAATTCGGCGCTATACCTGTAGGAGCGGGCTTGCCCCGCGATGGGCCGCAAAGCGGCCCCAGAACCCATGATGATTGCGGAAATTTTGAATTCGGCGCAGTACCTGTAGGAGCGGGCTTGCCCCGCGATGGGCCGCAAAGCGGCCCCAGAACCCATGATGATTGCGGAGATTTTGAATTCGACGCAGTACCTGTAGGAGCGGGCTTGTCCCGCGATGGCCGCAAAGCGGCCCCAGCACCCATGATGATTGCGGAGATCTTGAATTCGGCGCAATACCTGTAGGAGCGGGCTTGCCCCGCGATGGGCCGCAAAGCGGCCCCAGTACGATCAAACGTGTACCGCAACCTTGAGCGCTTCCAACGCCGGCTCAACCTTGATCCCCACCGCCGCACCCAGCTCCAGCACGCGCGCCAGGTCATTCTGCCCGACCATCACCATCTGCAACTCATCATCCAGCAACTGGCTGAAGTTCAGCAGCACATACCCGCCCGCCTCCTTGTTCAACGCGCCCAGCTGCACTTGGATACGATTGAGCGCGGTCAACGGTTCGGTCTTGGCCAGCCCCTTGGCCTTGAGGGTCAGCGGCACGCTCTTGTCGAACGAGTCGCTGATGTTCTGGAACAGCTCCTGGTAGCTGTCCGCCAGAAACACCACGGTCTCCGGCAAGCTGCCAAGCACGATCCACTCACCCAGCGGGATCGGAAAACTGTCGTCGTAGTTGATGTCCGGATTGGCCGCCAGGAACGCAGCGGGGTCGGCATAGGCCTGGGACGCCTCGTCGGCGATGCGCTCGATTTCGTCATCGGGCATGCAGCCGGCACCGATGAGGCTGATGAATTCGCGCAACTGGTCTTTCATGAGGGGGCCCTGCAATGGTGAAAAAAGTCACCAAGGATAGCCGCAAACGCCCCCTGAGGGTTAGCCGGGCAACGCCTGCAGGCGCGCGGCGGTGTCGGCTGCGCCCATGGTCAGCGCCGCCGACAGAGCATTGGCACCGCGGGCGTCCTGACGCATGGGATCGGCACCCTGGGTCAGCAGGTAGTCGAGAATCTCGCAGCGGTTGAACATCGCCGCCATCATCAACGGCGTACGCCCGTCAGCGGCGGCGACGTCTACCGGTACACCATGATCCAGCATCAGGCGGACCATCTCCAGGTCGCCCTTGAACGCCGCGCCTGCAATCGGCAACTGGCCATTGTCGTTGGCGATCAGCGGATCGGCGCCGTGCGCCAGCAGCACCCGCACTGCCTCGTGGTGGCCGTGATAACTGGCGAGCATCAGCAAGGTGTCGCCCTTGTGGTTGCGCAGGTTGACCGGCAAGCCGCTTTCGAGCAGGCGCCCGAGCATATCGGCATCACCCCGGCGGGCACGGTCGAAAACCTCATCGGTAAAGGCCGCAGCCTCTTCATCGTTCATGGTGGCGGCGGACTGTTGATCGGTCATCTGGAACCTCCCGGCAAATTTGATGGCCCAAGTGTTCATGAGGCACTGGCGCCGGGTCAAAGGTTCAGATTCTATAGGGGCCAGAGGCCCAGGCTATGGCTCTGCAAGGCAGCCTTGCAAAATGCACTGTGCAAAATGCATGACCATGCACAATGCACGAGGAGCGTGCTTTAAAGTATTTGTAAGCCACTGATTTATATAGGTTTTTTTACGCGACAAAGCTGGCACGGTCACTGCAACCATTAACTCACGTCTGCCAATACAACAGTCAGGAGTTGATATGGACCTCATCCAGCAAAAGTTCACCTCGGTCTTTTCCGCCTACCAGGTCGCCACTCAGCCCCGTCCGGACGGTGGCATCCTGCTGACCTTGCGTGCTGCGGATGGCAAGGTTACCCGTCGCGTACTGACTTACGGGCAAATGCACAGTGCCGAGCAGCTGTCTTGGGCGATCAGTGCCATTCGTCGTGACCTGGCTGAACAGGCCAGCGAGTTGCCAGTGATCTCGATGCTGCAGAGCCAGCAGCGGTTTGCCCTGCCGACTTATCGCTGATTCAGAATTCTGGGGCCGCTTTGCGGCCCATCTCGACACAAGGCCGCTCCCACAGAACTGACGCTAACTCAGAACCTGCGCTAACTCATTCCTGTAGGAGCGGGCTTGCCCCGCGAAGCCGGTGCCATCCAACGCGATCACGTTGGCTGGGCTGACCTCTTCGCGGGACAAGCCCGCTCCTACAGGGTATTCAGCGCAGCCATAAAGGCAGCCCCATATTCGTCAGAACTCATCCATCCCAAGAAATTCCCTCGCCGTCTCATCCCCGGTAAACCGCGCCTGCATCCCCTGCTCATCGCGGAACAACCGCAACACCAGGCAAAACGGCGTATCCCCAAGGTCAATCCAGCGCCGCGCCCCAGCCGGCACGACCAGCACATCGCCCTTCTCGCACAACACGCCATACACGTACTCACCCACTCGCACGGTGACCTGCGCACGCCCGCTGATCACGGCAAACACCTCGTCGGCCGTGTGCACATGCTCATCGCGCAGATCAACCTCAGCCGGCACAACAGCGTCGCGGTTGAGCACGGCAAACGCGCTACAGCCATGCTCGGTCATCAACTGATCGAGGCGCTCACGCACGCCCTCAAGCACGTCACCCTCGGCACTTCCCGGGCGAATGCTCAGACCGTGCGGCTGGTGGGCAAAGCGCACGTCCTGCTCGGCCAGGGTGGTGACGATGTCGTCATGGTGGGTCAGCAGCTTGTTCGGCAGGCCAGGGCTGGACGGGTGGAAAACGCTGAGGATGCTCATCAGGGGCTGTTCCTGCTATCGGACATTCGAGTCGCAATGATAACGGCTGCAGCGAAGGCTGCGACGCTGGCCATACCAAAGGTGAAGTGTGGGCCCAGCCATTTCCAGCTGTAACCCGAAAACAAGGCGCCCAACGCGCCGCCAGTACCCGACAACGCCGCGTACAGTGCCTGGCCCTGGCCTTGCTGGCGCGCACCAAAACTGCTCTGCACGAAAGCGATGGCGGCAGCATGGAAGCAGCCAAAGGTGGCCGCATGCAGCAACTGGGCAAGGATCAGCACCGCCGGCACATCTGCCAGGTTGCCCAGCAGCAGCCAGCGCACTGCGGCAATGACAAAGCTCGCCAGCAACACCCGGCGCACTGAAACGCGGGCGAAGATCCGGCTCATGGCCATGAATACCAGCACCTCGGCGACCACGCCCAAGGCCCACAACAGGCCGATGCTGCCGCGGCTGTAGCCGAGGTGCTCGAGGTGCAGGGTGAGAAAGGTGTAGTACGGCCCGTGGCTGAACTGCATCAGTGCCACGCAGAGGTAAAAGGCAATCACCCCCGGTGCCCGCAACTGGCGCAAGAAGCCCCCTGCCCCGCTACGCTCGGCATGCTCGACCGGCTGTGCGTTGGGCACCCAGAGGCTGGCGACGACGATGCCGGCCATGACTGTCACCAGCGCCACCGGGTAGATATCCAGGCTCAGCCACTCGAACAGGCGGCCCAGGCCGACTACCGCGAGGATGAAGCCGATCGAGCCCCACAGGCGCACCTGGCTGTAGCGCGAGGTCTGCCCATGCAGGTGGGCCAGGGTGATGACTTCGAACTGCGGCAGCACGGCGTGCCAGAAGAACGCATGCAAGGCCATCACCAGCGCCAGCCAGGCGTAGCTTTTGCCGAAGAAGATCAACGAGAAGGTGGCCAGGGTTGCTAACGCACCCAGGCGCACGATCAGCAGGCGCTGGCCGCTGCGATCGCCGAGCCAGCCCCACAGATTGGGGGCGACGCAGCGCATCAGCATGGGGATCGCGACCAGCTCGCCGATGCGCGCGGGGGAGAAGCCCAGGTGATCGAAGTACAGCGCCAGGAACGGCGCCGTGGAGCCGAGCAGGGCGAAGTAGAACAGGTAGAAGCTGGACAGGCGCCAGTAGGGGATTGCGGGCATGGGTCAGTTCATTGTTTGCTGACTGGGCGGGCCTCTTCGCGGGGCAAGCCCGCTCTTACAGGGTCGGTGGAGGCCCGTCCAGGCGCTGGGGTGATTACAGTTGACCCAATACGGGCGTGTTCACCCGCACATCAGCATTCTGCGCACGATGACGCAGCAGGTGATCCATCAGCACGATTGCCATCATCGCCTCGGCGATCGGCGTGGCGCGGATGCCCACGCACGGGTCATGGCGACCCTTGGTGATCACTTCGACCGGGTTGCCATCAACATCGATCGAACGGCCCGGGGTGGTGATGCTCGAGGTCGGCTTGAGCGCCAGGTGCGCGACAATCGGCTGACCCGAGGAAATACCACCGAGGATCCCGCCCGCGTTGTTGCTGAGGAAGCCTTCCGGGGTCAGCTCGTCACGGTGCTCGGTACCCCGCTGGGCAACACTGGCGAAGCCGGCGCCGATCTCCACGCCCTTGACCGCATTGATGCTCATCAGCGCGTGGGCAAGCTCGGCATCGAGGCGGTCGAAGATTGGCTCGCCGAGGCCCGGCATCACGCCTTCGGCGACCACGGTGATCTTTGCCCCGACCGAATCCTGGTCACGGCGCAGTTGGTCCATGTAGGCCTCGAGCTCCGGCACCTTGGCCGGGTCGGCGCTGAAAAAGGCGTTTTCTTCGACCGAGTCCCAGGTCTTGAACGGGATCTCGATCGGGCCGAGCTGGCTCATGTAGCCGCGCACGGTGATGCCCTGGCTGGCCAGGAACTTCTTGGCGATGGCGCCGGCCGCAACGCGCATGGCGGTCTCGCGGGCCGAGCTGCGGCCACCGCCGCGGTAGTCACGCTCACCGTACTTGTGGTGATAGGTGTAGTCGGCGTGGGCCGGGCGGAACAGGTCCTTGATCGCCGAGTAGTCCTTGGACTTCTGGTCGGTGTTGCGGATCAGCAAGCCGATCGAGCAGCCGGTGGTGCGGCCTTCGAACACCCCGGAGAGGATCTCGACTTCATCCGGCTCCTGGCGCTGGGTGGTGTGCCGGCTGGTGCCGGGCTTGCGCCGGTCGAGGTCGTGCTGCAGGTCGGCCAGGGAAATCTCCAGGCCTGGCGGGCACCCATCGACAATGGCGACCAACGCCGGGCCATGGCTTTCGCCTGCGGTGGTGACAGTGAACAGCTTGCCGTAGGTATTGCCGGACATGAACGCTCCGCGAAATCAGCCTGAATGTGGATGAGACGGCAGTATACGGAAAGCGGCTGGGTTGTGAGAACAATCGCAGGGTTGTTGGCTATGGACACCTTGCCCCCTGTAGGCGCGGGCTTGCCCCGCGAAGAGGCCGCCACTACCTCAACGAACCTTCCCCAACCCACCCGGTCCAACCGACATCTCCCCACGAAGCCCTCATGATGCTGCGCCTAGCCGCCCTCCTCCTGCTGTTGTGCACCAGCCTCGCCCAAGCCGCCCCGACTGTTCTGCAGCGCCCGATCGACCTCGACACCGGCCAGGGCGTGCTGCACGGCAGCCTGCTGCTGCCCCAGCAAGACACGCCGCCACCCGTGGTGCTGATCATCGCCGGCTCCGGGCCGACCGATCGCGACGGCAACAACCCCGCTGCCGGGCGCATCGACAACCTCAAGCGCCTCGCCCTGCTGCTGGCCGGTGAACACATCGCCAGCGTGCGCTTCGACAAGCGCGGCGTCGCTGCCAGCCAGCCGGCCACCCCCGACGAGCGCAACCTCAGCGTCGAACGCTATGTCGCCGACACCGTTGCCTGGGCGCACAAACTCAAGGCCGATCCACGCTTCGGCCGGTTGATCCTGCTTGGCCACAGCGAAGGCGCGCTGATCGCCACCCTGGCCGCCGAGCAAGCCGGCGCCAGCGCGGTGATCACCGTTGCCGGCAGCGGCCGGCCCGTGGCGCAGGTACTGCGCGAACAACTGGCGCAGCGCCTGCCGGCGGCGCAGTTGGCCAGTGGCGATACCTTGATCGACCGCCTGCAGGCCGGGCAAACCAGCCTCGACGTGCCGCCTGCGTTGCGTGAAGTGTTTCGCCCCAGCGTGCAGCCCTACCTGATCTCGCTGCTGCGCCAGGACCCCGCCGCCGCCTTCGCCCGCCTCGGCGTGCCGGCGCTGATCATCCAGGGCCGTAACGACGTGCAGGTCGAAGTGGCCGATGCCGAACGGCTAAAGGCGGCCAAGCCGGATGCGCAACTGGTGTTGATCGACGGCATGAACCACATGTTGCGCATCAGCCCGCAGGCAATGAGTGGGCAACGGGAGAGTTATCAGAACCCTGAGCTGCCGTTGGCGCGTGAACTGGGCGAGCGGATTGTCGCGTTCATCCGCCAGTTGCCACCGGCGTGAACAGTTTGCGCTCAGGTCCGGCACGAAGCTGCCGATAACCGGAATATTAGCCGTAGACGTCCAGGCCCCCTGGGGCCGCTTTGCGGCCCATCGCGACACATGGCCGCTCCCACAGGCATCGCGCCGTACCTGGGGGAGCGGCCTTGTGTCGCGAAAGGGCTGCGCAGCAGCCCCCGGTGGTCCTGGACGTTAAACGAGCCGCCGAGTGCCTGTGAGGACCACCCCTGATGACCAATGCCCCCGCCGCCGAGGCGATCGAAGAGCAAGCCCCGGACAGCGCCGAGCTACCCTGGGCGGACCTGGCTGCCGAACATTTCCAGCTGCTGCGCCTGGCCCCGCTGCCCACCGACCGCAACACCGGCGCACGGCCGCTGCGCTTCGTCCAGTTCGGCTATGCCGAGCGGCACAACCGCGAACACAGCCTGCTGCGCCTGGAAATCAGCCTGCCCGGGCAGAAAGTGCGTAAAGAGCAGAACCAGCTGGATATCCGCGTCGATCACAGCCAGCGCCAGGTGCACATCGGTGCCGCTGATGGCCTGCAACTGGAGCCACTGAACCGTGGCCTGGGGCGCTTTCTGTTCAGCCAGGCGGTGCAATGGTTGCAGACCAACTGGTCGCATTACCGGGTCGAAGGCATGGCCCTGCCAAACAAGGACGCCCTCAACGAAGACACCCGCCTGCGCCGTGACCATGTGCTGGCCGGGCTTGGCCTCGAAGTGGCCTACGCCGACGGGCAAGTGCTCAAGGGCAGCACTGTCGAGTTGAAGGTGGGGCAATTGAAAGGCGGCTGGAACACCGACAAGGTACAGCGCATTGACGCGCTGGAGTCGGCAGGCCTGCTGCAGCAGTACGAGCAAGCATTGCAGGAGAAGGAAGGCCAGTTGCGCGAGCGTGACGAACGCGTGGCCAAGTACCGCCGCGAGGATGGCGGCTTGCGCTTTACCATTACCTGCCTGGTGGCGTTTGCCATGTTCCAGGCGGGCCTGTTGATCTGGATTGCTACGCGCTAGGTGAGTCAGTGCTGGCCTCTTCGCGGGGTATTCGGCGCACCACAATTCCTGTAAGAGCGGTGGTGCGGCGATCCGACTTGCCCCGCGAATGGGCTGCGCAGCAGCCCCAGGCCCTACTTCACACCCGCGACTGGAACAGTTCCTGATGCTGGCGGCACTGCTCGGCCGTGAGCATGAACACGCCGTGGCCGCCGTGCTCGAACTCCAGCCAGGCAAAATCGACCTCCGGGTACAGCGCCTCGACATGCACCTGGCTGTTGCCCACTTCAACGATCATCAAGCCCTTCTCGGTCAGGTGATCCGCGGCTTCGGCCAGCATCCGCCGGACCAGGTCCAGGCCATCGTTACCGCACGCCAGACCCAGCTCCGGCTCGTGCTGGTACTCGGCCGGCATGTCGGCGAAGTCTTCGGCATCGACATACGGCGGGTTGGACAGGATCAGGTCGAAGCGCTGCCCCGGCAGCCCAGCGAAACCATCGCCTTGCACCGTGTATACACGCTCATCCAGGCCATGACGCTCGATGTTCTGGTTAGCCACCTCCAACGCATCGAACGACAGATCCGCCAGCACGACCTCCGCCTGCGGGAACACATCCGCCGCCACAATGCCGATGCAGCCCGAACCGGTGCACAGGTCGAGAATGCGCGCAGGCTCCTGCGCCAGCCACGGCTCGAAGCGTTTTTCCAGCAACTGGCCAATCGGCGAACGCGGCACCAGCACCCGCTCATCAACAATGAACGACATGCCGCAGAACCACGCCTCGCCCAACAGGTAGGCAGTCGGCACGCGGTCTTCGATACGCCGCTTGAGCAGGTGCAGCAAACGCACCCGCTCATCGTCCTCGAGCTGGCAATCCAGGTAGCTGTCAGCCACCTCCCACGGCAAGTGCACGGCGCCCAGCACCAGCAGGCGGGCTTCGTCCCAGGCATTGTCGGCACCATGACCGAAGAACAGCTCATGCTCGTGGAAGCGGCTGACGGCCCAGCGGATGTGGTCGCGCAAGGTGCGCAGGCGGGATGTGATCACGGGGTACTCCTTTTCAGACAGGACAAAAGTCTAACAGGCCCACCCGCTGAAATGTTCCACCACAACCTCGCCAAGTAGCCACAAGCCAGTAATTACGCCGGTTACGATGTCAACCATTCCCATTAGCCGCCAAGCAAGGGAGAATAGGCCTACAAAAGCCCTACTGAAGGAGCCCTTGATGTCCGTTCCAACCACGATGTTCCGCCTCAGTGGCCGCGACTACCCGCCGGCCAAGCTGGGCAACGCCAGCCTGATCATCATCGATGCGCAAAAGGAGTACCTCAGTGGTCCCCTGGCGCTGTCGGGCATGGACGAGGCCGTGGCCAACATCGCCAGGTTGCTCGACGCCGCGCGTAAGGCCGGCCGTCCGATCATCCACGTCCGTCACCTGGGTACCGTTGGTGGCCTGTTCGACCCACAAGGGCCGCGCGGTGAGTTCATCGAAGGCCTGGAGCCGCGTGGCGATGAAATCGTCATCGAAAAGCGCATGCCCAACGCCTTCAAGAACACCAAGCTGCACGAAACGCTGCAGGACAAAGGCCACCTCGACCTGATCGTCTGCGGTTTCATGAGCCATTCCAGCGTCAGCACTACCGTGCGCCGCGCCAAGGACTATGGTTATCGTTGCACCCTGGTCGAGGATGCTTCGGCAACCCGCGACCTGGCGTTCAAGGATGGCGTCATCCCTGCTGCGCAGATCCACCAGGGTGAAATGGCCGTGATGGCCGACAACTTCGCCTGCGTCGCGCCCACTGCCAGCCTGGTCTGACCCTGACCGCCCGGCGGCCGGGCGGAACCCGAGGGGGCTACGCCGGTCGAATTCCGGATACCCATAGAGGAAATCGGGAATGAAGCTCTCTGACAGTTTCGATGCCAAGCGTCTGCGCCCGCGCCAACCGCGCAATTGGGGCGCGCGCCTGGCCGCCGGCCTGTCTGCCTTGCTGGCCACGCTGGGGATTCTCCTGGCGATGGCCGGCTTTGCTGGTCTGCTGGGCAATTACGAGGCCCTGGCTGAACTCAATGCCAACCGGCCGCTGGCGGCAATCGTGACAGCGGTGGGGCTGATCCTGTTGTGGGCTGGGGTACGGTTTTGGCGGCGTAGCCGGATTCGTCTGCGTCGTGGCCGGGAGCTGAACCTGTCGCCACACCTGATGAAGAAGCACGATTAGGTAGGTGTCTGTGATGGCCTCTTCGCGGGGGAAGCTCCTACAGGGTTAGCGGTGCACGCAATCCTGTAGGAGCGGGCTTGCCCCGCGAAGAGGCCCGCACAGGTGTACGCAGGCGCGCAGTCGCGTAAACTACGCCGCCCACGTGGAGGCCTGCATGCAAGACGACGATTTTTCCCTGTTCCATGCCGAAGTGCGCGGCGTCAAGCCGATCAAGCACGACCGTGCCGAGGTCGGCAAACCCAAGGCTGACCGCAAGCAGCTGGCCGGCCTGCGCCAGTCGGCAACGGTGCGTACCGACCAGCCGCTGGTGGTCGATGGCATGTCTGATCAGTTCGTCATCGATGTCGGCGCCGAAGACGAGCTCATGTGGCGGCGCGACGGCGTTCAGGAAGGCCAGCTGCGCAAGCTCAAGCTCGGCCAGATCGCCTTCGAAGGCAGCATCGACCTGCACGGCATGAGCGTGGAAAAAGCCCGCGAGATCCTCTGGGCGTTTCTCGCCGAAGCGACCAAGCTGGAAGTACGTTGCGTGCGCGTCACTCACGGCAAGGCCGCGCGCCTCGACGGCAAGCGCCCGATGATCAAGAGCCACGTCAACACCTGGTTGCGCCAGCACCCGCAAGTGCTCGGGTTTACCTCGTGCCAGGCCCGCCACGGCGGCACCGGCGCGGTGTACGTGATACTCAAACGGACCATGCTCGACGGCCGCGACGAATAACGCCGCGCTTGCAGCGCCGCCCGCGCCGCCGTAACCTTCTTTATTTGCGATTATTCCCACAGGTAGATCCATGTCCCTGGAACAGAACTACACCGAGATCCTCAGCCAGATCGGCGAGGACGTCTCCCGTGAGGGCCTGCTCGACACGCCCAAGCGGGCTGCAAAGGCCATGAAGTACCTTTGCCGCGGTTATGAACAGACCCTGGAAGAAGTCACCAATGGTGCGCTGTTCAGCTCCGACAACAGCGAAATGGTGCTGGTCCGGGACATCGAGCTCTATTCGATGTGCGAACACCACATGCTGCCGTTCATCGGCAAGGCGCATGTTGCCTACCTGCCCAAGGGCAAGGTCATCGGCCTGTCCAAGGTCGCGCGCATCGTCGACATGTATGCCCGCCGCCTGCAGATCCAGGAAAACCTCAGCCGCCAGATCGCCGAAGCCATCGAGCAGGTGACTGGCGCCGCCGGTGTGGCCGTGGTCATCGAAGCCAAGCACATGTGCATGATGATGCGCGGCGTCGAGAAGCAGAACTCGAGCATGATCACTTCGGTGATGCTCGGCGAGTTCCGCGCCAACGCCGCCACCCGTAGCGAGTTCCTCAGCCTGATCAAGTGATCGGCGAGTGATCCCGAGCCGACCCTGAGGGGTCGGCTTTTTATTTGTTCAGGAGTTGCCCATGATCGTCAAAGCCCTGCGGGTCGGCCTCGGCCAGCTTATTGTGTTCGGCGACTGGATCAGCCGCCCGGCCAAGCAAAAACGCGCACCTGCGGCCCAGGCCGAGGTCGAGCAAGCGGCCCAGGGGTTGGCGCTGTACCAGTTCCATGCCTGCCCGTTCTGCGTCAAGACCCGCCGTAACCTGCACCGCTTGAACGTGCCGGTGGCGCTGCGGGATGCCAAGAACGACCCGGTGCAC
Source organism: Pseudomonas sp. BP8 (assembly GCF_017875955.1). Classification (GTDB taxonomy): domain Bacteria; phylum Pseudomonadota; class Gammaproteobacteria; order Pseudomonadales; family Pseudomonadaceae; genus Aquipseudomonas. The sequence goes on from NZ_JAGINK010000001.1 coordinate 5,017,768, forward strand.
CGTCAGGCGCTGCTTGAGGGTGGTGGTCGGGTGAAGGTGCCGTGCCTGCGTATTGAAGAGCAGGGGCAGGTGACCTGGATGTATGAGTCCAAGGCGATCATTGCTTACCTGGACAAGCGGTTCGCTTCGGTCTGATTGAAACCTTGAGATCCTGGGGCTGCTTTGCAGCCCTTTCGCGACACAAGGCCGCTCCCACAGAGACCGCACATACCTCAAGAATGGCGCGGTCTCTGTGGGAGCGGCCTTGTGTCGCGAAAGGGGCGCACAGCGCCCCCAGAGGCCTTGAACCTCACTCCCCCATCGGCACATGCCGCGGATGCTCTGCCACCCGCGCTATCCACGCCTGCACCGCCGGATACCCCGCCAGATCAAACCCACCCTGATGCGCCACATGGGTATAGGCATACAACGCCACATCCGCAATCGAATACTGCTCGCCCACCAGATACGGCGTCATCTGCAGCTGCTTCTCCATCACCCGCAGCGCTTTATAGCCGCCCTTGTGCAGCCCCTTGTATTCCTCCAGCCGCTCATCCGGCAGCCCCAGGTAATACTGGATAAACCGCGCCACCGCGATATACGGCTCATGGCTGTACTGCTCGAAAAACTGCCACTGCAGCACCTGGGTACGCAAGCGCGGCTCGCTGGGCAAGAACTCACTGCCATCGGCCAGGAAGTTCAAGATCGCGTTGGACTCCCACAAGCACGTACCGTCTTCAAGCTCCAGCACCGGCACCTTGCCGTTGGGGTTCTTGGCGAGAAACTCAGCGGTCTCGGTCTCGCCCTTGAGAATGTCCACCGGATGCCACTCGCATGGACGGTCCAGCAGGCTCAGCATCAACTTGACCTTGTAGCAGTTGCCCGACTTGTAGTCGCCATAGACCTTGTACATCGCCGCTCCCCCTCTCATGCAGTTGCCGATTATTGAGCAATAGTTGGCGACTGTACGGCTAAAAGCAATGGTCGCTGTATGGCAAGGATCAAGCAGCCGCGGGTTAGCCTGAAAAAAACGCTTACATGTACAAGGACTGGACCATGACCGATGCCACCTCAGCGCGCCTGCGCCCCCTGGCAGACAGCTCCCCGTCGGCGGTGGTCGCCGGCTTTATCGCCATGCTCACCGGCTACACCAGCTCGCTGGTGCTGATGTTCCAGGCTGGCCAAGCGGCCGGGCTGACGACTGCGCAGATTTCTTCGTGGATCTGGGCGCTGTCGATCGGCATGGCGGTCTGCAGCATCGGCCTGTCGTTGCGTTATCGCACGCCGATCACCGTGGCCTGGTCGACGCCGGGCGCGGCGTTGCTGATCACCAGCCTGGGCGGGGTCAGTTATGGCGAGGCGATTGGCGCCTACATCACCTGCGCCGTGCTGGTGCTGATCTGCGGCCTAACCGGCAGCTTCGAGCGGCTGGTCAAACGCATCCCCGCCTCGCTGGCCTCGGCCTTGCTGGCCGGGATTCTGTTCAAGATCGGCAGCGAGATCTTTGTTGCCGCCCAGCACCGCACCCTGCTCGTGCTTGGCATGTTCTTCAGTTACCTGCTGGTCAAACGGCTGTCACCGCGCTACTGCGTGCTGGCCGCGCTGGTGGTTGGTACGGCGCTGTCGGGCGCGTTGGGCTTGCTCGATTTCAGCGGCTTCAACCTGGAAGTGGCCAAGCCGGTATGGACCACACCGAGCTTCTCGCTGGCGGCGACCATCAGTATCGGCATCCCCCTGTTTGTGGTGGCGATGACCTCGCAGAACATGCCTGGGGTCGCCGTGCTGCGCGCTGACGGTTACCAGGTACCGGCCTCGCCGCTGATCTCGGCGACCGGCTTTGCCTCGCTGCTGCTGGCGCCGTTTGGCTCGCACGGGGTTAACTTGGCGGCGATCAGCGCGGCAATCTGCACCGGGCCGCATGCGCATGAAGACCCGAACAAACGCTACACCGCAGCGGTGTGGTGCGGGATTTTCTACGGCATTGCCGGGGTGTTTGGCGCGACCTTGGCGGCGCTGTTTGCCGCGTTGCCCAAGGAGCTGGTGCTGTCGATTGCCGCGCTGGCGCTGTTTGGCTCGATCATGAACGGCTTGAGCGTGGCCATGAGCGAGCCGCGCGAGCGTGAGGCGGCGTTGATTACCTTTATGGTGACGGCGTCGGGGTTGACCTTGTTTTCGATCGGGTCGGCGTTCTGGGGGATTGTTGCGGGGGTGATTACTTTGTTGATCCTCAGTCCGCGCAAGGCGTGAAATAGCCGGGGCTGCTTTGCAGCCCAATCGCGACACAAGGCCGCTCCCACAGGGGGACTGTGTACGCCATTCCCAGTGTGGGAGCGGCCTTGTGTCGCGAAAGGGCCGCGCAGCGGCCCCGGCACTCTCAAGCCAGACTCAATGCATCTGACTACGGGCAACCTCGATGTCATCCATGATCGCCTTGGCAAACGCACTCAGGTAATCGGCAGCACCGAGAAACTTGTGGTCGTCCTCCATATCCCCTTCGCGCACCAGGTGCTTGATATACCCCAGCAGCACCGACACCTGTTCGTAGGCATATTCAAACGGCACTCCCGGCATTACCCGGAAAATATGGCTGGAATTCTCGCCGACCTCGAAGAAGGTCTCGACGCCGACTGTAACGTCGGCTTTGGGCTCGTCGCTCATCACTCACCTCCCTGGCGCCATTGCAGCATGTCGAACACGTGCTCGACCAACGCGCGGGCGGTTCCGGTGCAGTGGCCGGCATTGGCTAGCCGATCCAGCCCGGGCGAGCCGGCGTTGGCATGGCAGTGGGCGTCGATGGTGGTGGAGACGCCGCGGAGCAGTTCGAGGGCGTGGGACAGGGCGTCAGGCGGGTACAGGTTGGGGTGGATGGAGGCGTAGAGCGGGTCTTGGGGCGTAGGTGGGTCGGGGACGATTTTTTTCATGGCTGCATTCCTTCTGTTTGAAAGAAACTGCCACTTCGACCTTTCTCAGGGGGACAAGGTGACAGCCGTGCGTGGGGTGAGAAACCGAGGGAATGAGCAAAGCTCGGCCGAGCCGAAGCTCGCCCACGCACGACCGCCATAACGGCTTGCCGGCTCTATCACATCGGGTTCTCACACCCGGTCACCTTTAACTGGCGACCCGAGGAAGTTATCCCCAAGGCATTTCCCCAACAATATGGAAGCGTCGGCAAGGCGCGTAGGATAGTTCCGAAGCACAGGTAACCTGAAGCATTTGGTTTCAGATTGGGAAATGTCCTACGGCCATGGGGTGTCAGTCCCGGCCTCTTCGCGGGGCAAGCCCGCTCCTACAGGACCTCTGCTGTAATTACGGCCGGCGGTGAACCTGTGCGGCCAGCGGTGAACCTGGACGGCCGGCGGTGGACCTGCGCGGCCAGCGGTGAATCTGGACGGCAGCGATGAACCTGGACGGCCAGCGATGAACCTGAACGGCCGGCGATGAACCTCTGCGGCCAGCGATGAACCTGTAGGAGCGGGCTTGCCCCGCGAACACCGGCGAAGCCGGTGCCATACACCACGGTCCTGGACCCTGCAGCTATGCCATGCTGGCCTCGCGTGCCGCCCCCGCCTCACGCACTACCCAGCTCACCGCCCCCCACTCAAATAGCCGTTGCCCCGCCATCCACCGCCAGGCTATGCCCGGTGGTAAACGCCGCGCCGTCGCTGCACAGATACAGCACGGCGCTGGCCACTTCCTCGACCTTGCCGATCCGCCCCACCGGGTGCATGGCGGCGGCAAACTCGGCCTTGCGCGGGTCGGCCTCGTACGCCCGGCGGAACATGTCGGTGTCGATCACCGCCGGGCACACCGCATTCACCCGAATGCCCTTCTTCGCGTACTCGATGGCCGCCGACTTGGTCAGGCCGATCACCGCATGCTTGGAGGCACAATAGATACTCATCTTCGGCGCCGCACCCAGGCCGGCCACCGACGCGGTATTGACGATCGCCCCGCCGCCCTGGGCAACCAGCAATGGCAGCTGGTACTTCATGCACAACCACACACCCTTGACGTTGACGCCCATGATCGCGTCAAACTGCGCTTCACTGCCCTCCGCCAGGCGCCCCTGTTCAGTTTCAATGCCGGCGTTATTGAAGGCATAGTCGAGCCGGCCGTAGGCAGCGATCAGCCCCTCATGCAGCTGGCGCACTTCGGCATCGCAGGTCACGTCGCAGCGCAGGAACAGCCCCTCGCCACCGGCCTGGTGGATCAGCGCCACCGTGGCCTCACCGCCCACCGTGTCGACATCAGCCACCACCACCTTCAACCCCTCGCGGGCAAACGCCAGCGCCGTCGCCCGGCCAATCCCCGCAGCGCCACCGGTGACCAGGGCTACCTGGCCGGCAAAAGTCATGCTCATCGTTTGCTCCTGAAAGTTAAAGGTCACCCACACAACCACGCGCCCCCCCATACCTGTAGGAGCGGGCTTGTCCCGCGAACACCGGCAAAGCCGGTGCCATCCCCCACAGTGGCTAGAGTGACCACTTGCCCCGCGAAGAGGCCGTCCCAGCCAACGCAGGGGATGGCACCGGCTTCGCCGGTGTTCGCGGGGCAAGTCGGATCGCCGCACCGCCGCTCCTACAGGGTCCCGCTAAATCAGTGAGTTAGCGTTTGTTCTACGAGAACGCATTGCCGGGGTGCTCCCCCAATGTGATGTATCGCCGCCAGAGCATAGTCAGCCCCCCACCCCGCTGTGCAGCATCATCAAGCCAACAGTTGGGCTACCATGCTCACCAGTGATGTTGCACCCCTACCCTCATCAGCAAGGTAGATTGAGTACATCTCACCCTCCAACTGCCCACAAGGACTCGCCATGACCCAGACCAACCGCCGCTTCCTGCTCGCCAAACGCCCGGTCGGCGCCGTGACCCGAGAAGACTTCACCTACGAGCAGGCCCCCGCCGCTACCCCAGGCGAAGGCCAGATCCAGGTGAAGAACCTCTACCTGTCGCTCGACCCGGCCATGCGCGGCTGGATGAACGAAGGCAAGTCCTACATTCCCCCAGTCGGCCTGGGCCAGGTCATGCGCGCCCTCGGGGTCGGCGAAGTAGTCGCCTCCAATCACCCCGGCTTTGCCCCTGGCGATCACGTCAGCGGCGCCCTCGGCGTGCAGGACTACTTCACCGGCGAGCCGCAGGGCCTGCACAAGATCGATCCCTCTCTCGCACCCCTGCCGCGCTACCTGTCGGCGCTGGGCATGACCGGCATGACCGCCTACTTCGCCCTGCTCGACGTCGGCCAACCACAGGCTGGCGAAACCGTGGTCATCTCCGGTGCCGCCGGCGCGGTCGGCAGCATTGCCGGGCAGATTGCCAAGATCAAAGGCTGCCGCGTGGTCGGCATTGCCGGGGGCAAAGACAAGTGCCAGTACCTCACAGACGAGCTCGGCTTTGACGGCGTGATCGACTACAAAGCCGAAGACGTCCACGCCGGCCTCAAGCGCGAGTGCCCGAAGGGTGTCGATGTGTACTTCGACAACGTCGGCGGCGACATCCTCGACGCCGTGCTCAGCCGCCTCAACTTCAAGGCCCGCGTAGTGATCTGCGGCGCCATCAGCCAGTACAACAACAAGGAAGCGGTCAAAGGCCCGGCCAACTACCTGTCGCTGCTGGTCAACCGCGCGCGGATGGAAGGCTTCGTGGTCATGGACCACGCCAAGGAGTACGGCAAAGCCGCACAAGAGATTGCCGGCTGGATGGCCAGTGGCAAGGTGAAGAGCAAAGAAGACGTGGTAGACGGCCTGGAGACCTTCCCTGAGACACTGCTCAAGCTGTTCAGTGGCGAGAACTTTGGCAAACTGGTGCTGAAAGTCTGATCGCGCCTGTAGAAGCAGAGGTGTGCGGTGCGCTCAAGGGCGGATCGCGGAGTGAACAAAGCCCGTAAGTGCGGCGCGTACTCTGTAGGAGCGGGCTTGTCCCGCGAAGAGGCCAGCCCAGCCACCGTGGTGAATGGCACCGGCTTCGCCGGTTTCGCGGGACAAGCCCGCTCCTACAGAGTACGCGCCGCATTGACGGGCTTTGTTCACTGCGCGATCACCAACAGGATGTGGCGCACCACACAACCTCTGCTCCAACACAAATCCTGTAGGAGCGGGCTTGTCCCGCGAAACCGGCGAAGCCGGTGCCATCCACCATGGTGGCTGGCTGGCCTCTTCGCGGGACAATTCGGATCGCCGCACCGCCGCTCCTACAGGTACGCGCTGCATTGACGGGCTTTGTTCTCCGCGCCCCAACATTCCCACCCACCCCATACACCAAAGGCCCCCACATGCTCATCGTCTTCAGCGGCCTCCCCGGCACCGGCAAAACCACCCTAGCCAAAGCACTCGCCGTAACCACGGGCGCCGTATACCTGCGAATTGACGCAATCGAGCAAGCCATCCGCGATGCCAACGTACTCGCCCAAGACGTCGGCCGCAGCGGCTACCTGGTAGCCAATGCCCTTGCCCAGAGCAATCTCGGACTCGGCCGCACGGTCATTGTCGACGGCGTCAACCCAGTACGCGAAAGCAGAACCACCTGGAGCGAGATTGCCTGCAACGCGGGTGTGCGCTTGGCTAACATCCAAGTAATCTGCTCCGACACCGATGAACACCGACGCCGCGTAGAAACCAGAACGCCCGATATCCCCGGGCTGACCCCACCCACCTGGGCGTCTGTCCTGAGCCATGACTACGAGCCCTGGGACCAACCCCCGTTCTGCATCGACACCGCCCTAAGCTCCACTGCGCAAGCCGTAACCATGATCATCCACCGCTTCCCGCCCCTGTAGAGGCGGCGGCGCCCTACCTCCACATCGCCTGAACCAAGCCCTCACCGCCGCCCGCCATGCTCAGCAATGATCCCCCGCACATCCCCAATCCCAGCCCTGGGAATCACCGAGGCCGGCACTCGCGAACACTCAGACAGGTTATAAACCTCAAACCCCGCCCCCACTACCCGCCTGGCCATCAGCTTCAGCGACGGCAGAATCCGCCGCCGATAATGCTCATCCAGCCCACAAGGCGAGCGCACACCACCCTCACGCTCATAAAACCGCCCCGCAGTCTCCTGCAAGTCCACCCCCACCAAAAACACCTGGCTAAACCCCAAGTGATACGCCAACTGCAGCGCCACATACGCCACCGTCCGCGCATCGAAAAACCCATGGCTCAAATCTTTGCTAAACCCCAGCGACCGCGAGCGCTTTTGCCACAGCGCCCGACTCCGAACCAAACTCCCGCCAGGTTTGAGCAACGACCGCACCCGCCCGCCATCAACCGCTTTGCTCAACGCAAAAAGCTCACCCGCAGGCACCACCGGTAACGTAGCCAGTTGCTCAGGCCACAACGCAATACGTTGACTGAGCAGCAGCGCCTGCCCGAACAGACGCGGTTGCTGAAGGGGGAAACTGCTATCGGTACACACGTAGAAGTAAGGCACCACTGGCGTGCCGACAAACTTGTTGATGGCACCGTTCATGGTGATCATCGGCACATCAGCAAAGCGCTCGATCGGAAAGCCCTGCACCGATTGCCCCGACGCCACGATAAACACTGCCCCCTCGGCACTGTTGCGCACCGAAGCAAGGTCATGGATAACCAACCGCTCAGAGATCACAGGCAAATCTGGACTGTTCATGCCGTCGCTTACCTTCGACCCCAGCCAAAACAGCCCGGGTTCATTGGGTGAATGCTGGCCGTAGCCGCACAGCAAGGTCTAAACAGTATGTCCTTCAGCCCCTACGGGCTTTACCGGGCCTGACCAATGGCGCCAATGCAACGCGCACAGCTCAGCGCGACCCTGAGCCATTCAAAGCCCAGTCCGTTGTAGATCGTCTGAAATTGCGTGCCGTTTGGAGGCGTCAACAGCCCCGGTAGAAGACCGCCCACCCCTTCAGGCTGCACCGCAGCCCCCTGTAGGAGCGGGCTTGCCCCGCGAAGAGGCCGGTCCAGCCCCCGTGGTAGCTGGCACCGGCTCCGCCGGTTCGGCGGGACCAGTCGGCTCGCCGCACCGCGCTCCAACAGAGTTCCCGCCATAAGGGCCAAGGTTTGGGGAAAACCTCATGCCCTCAGGCAAATCACAAACAACGGTGCTCAGTTACGGATCTGAGCCACCACATCGGCCAACGCCTGAGCCGGATCCTTGGCCTGGCTGATCGGACGCCCGATCACCAGGTAATCCGAGCCAGCATCCAGCGCCTGACGCGGCGTCAGAATCCGCCGCTGGTCATCCTGCGCGCTGCCGGCCGGACGAATCCCCGGCGTCACCAACTGCAGCGACGGATGCGCGGCTTTCAACGCCGTCGCTTCCAGCGCCGAACATACCAGACCATCCATGCCCGCCTTCTCAGCCAGCGCAGCCAAGCGCAGTACCTGCTCTTGCGGCTCGATATCCAGGCCAATCCCCGCCAAGTCTTCACGCTCCATGCTGGTCAGCACGGTCACGCCGATCAACAGCGGCTGCGGCCCACTGCGCTTGGCCAGCTCTTCGCGGCAGGCAGACATCATCCGCAGGCCACCGGAGCAATGCACGTTGACCATCCACACGCCCATCTCGGCGGCGGCTTTTACCGCCATGGCCGTAGTGTTGGGGATATCGTGGAATTTCAGGTCGAGGAACACTTCAAAGCCCTTGGCGCACAAGGACTCGACGATCCCCGAGGCGCTGCTGGTGAACAGCTCCTTGCCGACCTTGACCCGGCACAGAGCCGGATCGAGCTGGTCAGCCAACTGCAGGGCGGCCTCGCGGGTAGGGAAATCCAGGGCGACGATCAGGGGCGTCTGGCAGACGGACATGGTCAGGGTCTCTTGGCAAGTCGAAAACGGCGCGCATTGTAAACGATGTGGCGCAGGCTTTGGGGCCCGCGGATCAGCAGAATAGGCCGAGCGTGGGCATAGGCCTATAATTGAACCAACGCAGACAGTAATCGCTCAACATGTATACACGCGGTGCCCACCCCCGCCCTGAAGGAGAACGACAATGCCCTGGTATGCCTGGCTGATCCTCATCATAGCCCTCGGCTCGATTGTCGGCGGGTTGATGATGTTGCGCGATACCGCGAAAAAGCTGCCCTTGACTGAAGACCAGTTGAAGAAGGTGCACGAACGCAATGCCGAGATGGACGCCAAGGAGGCAAAAGACCGCTAAAGCCCGCCCTCAAGCACTCGCGCGCAGAACAAAGCCCGAAATGCTCCGCATACCTCGCGATATGCCCCGCATATCCTGCGGTATGCCCCGCATACCCTCCGACATGCCCCGCATACCCTCCGACATGCCCCCGCATACCCTCCGACATGCCCCGCATACCCCTCGACATGCTCCGCATACCCTGTAGGAGCGGGCTTGTCCCGCGAAGAGGCCCTCGAGTCAAAGCACGCCAACCAACTCAACAAACAACGTAAACGCAGCTAACAATGCAGGTACGAACCGCAGTTCAAAACCACTCGCCTGCCCCGCGACAACTCCCATCCTTACAACCCAAAAGGACCAGGGCTGGCCCATCAAAACACCCAGCCCTAGCCCTCCCCTCTTACTCCACCTTCAACTTATCCCGATTCCGCTCCAGCAACGCATTGCCAATCCCCTTGATCTCCAGCAACTCATCCACCGAGGTAAACGGCCCATTGGCTTCGCGGTAAGCGACGATGGCTTCGGCCTTGGCCTTGCCGATCCCATTTAGCTCCTGCTGCAAGGTCAACGCCTCGGCGGTGTTCAAGTTCAACAACGCCTGTTGCGGGCGCATTTCACTCACCACCGGGACGGGCTCAGAGGTGGGGCTGGCGGGGGCTGCGGAGACAGAGAAAGACAGACTGGCAAACAGCGGCAACAGCAGGTAGGAAAGGACGGTATTGCGCATGATGTGATCACTCCTGTGGGTAGATTTGCTAGGCAGCGTTTCCTGAGCTGCCTTTACAACCTAGCGCCTCATCGGGCGTTCTCACAGCGGGCATTTCTCTTCAATCGTTACCGAATCAGACGTCCTACACGCGATCAGAAAGCTTCCTACCCGCCGAATGGTGCATGTGCCGACACACGGTTATTGCTATGTCCAGCTGCAAATGTCTTTGCCCGAAATTCTCGACCGATGCACTCAAAAACCTGCCAAGTGGTCGGAACTTCTGCAAAGAATTGTCCGACATTCTTGACGCTTATGCCCCCTAACGCTTAACCTCGCGACCCTTAGAACATGGAAGTCGCCGTAAAATTCCTGGGCAAAATGCCATCGGAATCGGGCCTTTCCTGAAGATGAACCCCCGGCGTGCCTAAGGCGCGCTGCTTTGCTTTGCGGTAACCATCTTGAAGCCTCGTTCCTCCCTACAGATTCAGAAATCGGTGATCTTCGCCCTCGTTTTGCGTGAGGCTAGAGCTCGCATCGGCCAACGCCGAATGGGTGCCGTATGGATGCTAATCGAGCCGGTCTGCCACCTGTTGATCTTCTCCGTACTGTTCGCACTGCTCCGAGGACGCACCGTCTCAGGCGTCGAGTACCCCGTCTTTATCCTGGTGGGCATGGCTCCGTTTCTGCTGTATCGAAACACTGCGCTGCGCTTGATGGACAGCCTGCGCGAGAACCGCTCTCTCTTCGGCTACAAACAGATCAAACCACTGGACACCTATGTCGCACGCGTCATCGTTGAAGCGTGCATCAGCACCACCGTCTACGCCATTTTAGTACTTGCTTTCGCCTGGTACGGCTTCGATATGTCGGTGCACAACCCGCTGCAGTGGGTCGCTAACCTGCTGCTGGGATTATTGTTCGCGTTCGGGTTAGGTATGTGTCTGGCCTTGATAACCCACGCAATGCCCAGCCTGAAGTTCGTCATTCGTATGGCGTTCTTTCCGCTCTATTTCATTTCCGGCGTACTGATTCCCGCAGCCTATCTGCCGGCAGCGATGATGCCAGTGCTACTGCTTAACCCTTTCCTACACCTGCTCGAACTGATCCGCGCCGAGGTGCTGCCTCACTACACCCCGGTTGATGGCGTATCCGAAACCTATGTGATCGCTTTCACCCTGGTATTGCTGTTCCTGTCCCTGGGTACCTACCGCGCCCGCAGGATGCATCTGATTTCCACCAAGAACGGTTAAGTACAGGCCAAACGTGTTCGAGCTCAGAAACGTCACCAAGTCGTATCTCACGCCCAAAGGCCGGCGGTATGTCTTTCGCAACCTGTCGCTGGCGATTCCACCCGGCAAGAATATCGGCTTGATCGGCCGTAACGGTGCTGGCAAGTCCACGCTCATGCGCTTACTGGGCGGCGCCGACGTGCCCGACTCCGGCACCATCGTTACCGACCGCAGCATCTCGTGGCCGGTTGGCTTGACCGGCGGCTTCCAAGGGAGCATGACCGGCCGCGACAACATCAAATTCGTATGTCGCGTCTATGGCGCAACGGGCGAAGCAATGCGCGAAAAGGTCCGCTACGTACAGGAATTCGCCGAGATCGGCACCTGGATCGACGAACCAATCAAAACCTACTCCTCTGGGATGCGCTCGCGACTTGCCTTCGGTCTAAGCATGGCCTTTGACTTCGATTACTACCTGATCGACGAAGTAATGGCGGTCGGCGACGCCCAGTTCAAGCGCAAGAGTGCATCGGTATTCAAGGAAAAGTTAAAGACCTCGAATGTCGTATTGGTCTCCCACTCCATGCCGGAAATCAAAAAAATGTGCGACATCGTCCTGCTGGTGAGAGATGGCGGGATCCAAGTGTACGACGACATAGATGAAGGCATTCAGGCCTACAAGAGCTGATACCCGCAAATTCCATTACGCAGCACCGTTCCACTTCAAGGATGCATCACACTATGAGCAGTTCGGGTAAACATAAGGGCTGGGGCCTGGCGATCGCCTTGGTCGTCGTGCCAATGGTCCTAGCGGCCGTCTACTACGGCATCTTCGCCATTGATCGCTATGTCAGTTCCGCCCAAGTGGTAGTCCGTCAGGATGGTAACAACCAAGGCGCCCAGGTACCCGGTCTGGCCACTCTGCTGACCGGCACCAATCCAGCCTCGCGAGAGGAAACACTGTATCTGCGCGAGTACATTACCTCGACAGACATGATGCTGCTTCTTGAAGAACGCGTGCACTGGATTGAGCAATACGCCGCTCAGAGCAGCGACATCTTCTTCTTGCTCGATAAAGATGCTCAGCGCGAGGACCTGCTCAAGTACTACCAACGCATGGTGTCAGCCCACTATGACGAAACCACCGGCCTACTGCGTGTAGAAGTCCAAGCGTTCACCCCTGAGCTATCTGAGAAGATGCTGCGGACGATTCTCCAGGCTAGCGAGCACTTCGTTAACGAGGTCAGCCACAACATCGCACGCGAGCAGATGAAGTTTGCCCAAGGCGAGCTGGAAACTGCGCGCCTGACCTATGCCAAGCGTAAAACCCAGCTGCTCACCTTCCAGAATGACAACAAGGTACTGGACGGCGGTACCAGCGCCCAGAGCCGCGCGACCATCATTGCCGACCTGGAAGGCCAGTACACCAAGGAGCAAGCCGCGCTCACCGAAATGTCGTTCAAGCTCCGAGCCAATGCACCACAGGTCAAGCAGCAGAAACAGAAAGTCGAAGCTATCACCCAGCAGCTGGCAAAGGAAAAGCGACTTCTGGTCTCCTCCCCTAACGGCTCTCAGCTCAACGTTGTAGCTTCGCGCTTCCAGCAGTTGACCTTGGACGCCGGCATCGCGGAAGAGAGCTACAAGACTGCAGTCGCCGCACTGGACAACGCACGCATCGAGGCCAGCAAGAAAATCCGCACATTGGTCACGGTAGTTAGTCCCAACACCCCACAACTCCCCCTATATCCGGAGCGCCTGTACAACCTGGCAACCATCTTGCTTGGTTTACTGATGCTCTATGGCATCACCCGCTTCATTCTTGCTTCGATCGAGGATCATCGTGATTAAATCCCTGGCTGTCTCCAAGACATTCAATCTGAAACTGGTGGCACTGGCGTTCGCGACCCTTGGCCTCGCAGGCTGCGGCGGCACCCTCTCCGGTGCAGGGCCATACAAGGGCGAGATCGAGAACAAGAACACGGCGTATACCTTGGTCGACATCAACGCCAACACCATTGCTCCGTACATGGCAGGTGCTGCACGTCCGGTTCTAGCGTCCATTACCAAACCACTGTCACCAGAAGTTCGACTGGCTGCGGGCGACACACTGAACGTGCTGATTGCCGATACAGCGCCAGAAGGGTCTAGCCTCTTCGCTCCGCTGGCAACGGGTGGCACCGTTCTTAAGTCACGTATCGACTCTCAAGGCATGCTGTCGCTGCCTTATGTTGGTCGCCAGTTCGTAGCCGGCATGACCTTGAACCAAGTCGAAGAAATGATTCGCCGCCAGCTCAAGGGCATCACCACTGACGTGCAGACACACGTCGAGCTGATAGGTGACCTGTCAGGATCGGTCCTAGTAGCTGGCGCAGTAAAAACTCCTGGTCGTTTTAGCACCTTACAGGGACCGCTCACGCTGCTCGACGCTGTTAACCAAGCTGGCGGTCCCGCCCTGGAACCTCACTTGGTGAATGTGACGGTGCGCAATGGTACTCAGGTGCAGCAATTCAACTACGAGGACGTTTTGGCCGGCAATAACATGGTGCTGCGCCCTAACTCCGAAGTGGTACTGGATCGAGCCCGTCAGCGGTTTGTAGCAATGGGAGCGGTCGGAGAGCCTGGACTGAAGGACTTGCCAAGCCAGAACACAAGCTTGCTAGATGCACTGGGTAGCGTAGGCGGCCTACGTGAACAGAACGCAAACCCGGAAGGCGTGTTTGTATTCCGCATGAGTGAAAGCGGCAAATCCAAGCCTACAGTCCTGCGCCTGAACATGCGTGACCCTGCTGCGATTTTCTATGCCAGGCAGATTGCAATCAAGCCCGACGACACGATTTACGTAACGAACGCAGCGGTTTACGAGTGGCAGAAAATCATCGGCCCTATCGTACAGACAATGGTCCTAGGCCGCGCTACTGGCATTCAGTAACGGCATTGCCCTGCATTAAAAAAATGCAGGGCACCATATCCTTGTAAAAATTAAGCGAGGGGCATCTGCGAAGTTAACGATCAAGCAGCAAGTTTCTCGATTCGCGCGGCAATTTTTTCTCGATCCCCGCCATTCTCCAGAGAAGCATTCAAATAACGCTTCGCCAACTCTTTATTCCCCTCCACCATGTAAACATCAGACATCATCATCAATACGATGTGAGCAGCCGGATTGGACTTCAAATAGTGCTGAAAATGCACTTTCGCATGAGAGTGCTGATTACTCAGCATCAATGCTCTACCTAGGCGATACCGAGCGCCATTATAATGAGGCGCCGAACCCACCGACATCAATAGGTACTTTAATGCCTCGGAAGGCTTTTTGCGCTCCAGCAAACTGGTACCCATCATATAGTTTGAGTACTCATGCCTTACATCAAAACTCAGTGCGCGCCCCGCTTCGAGCTCAACAAGCTCCCAGTCTTTCTCTTTAAATGCCAAGAATGCTTTATGCAACGATCTAACTAAAGCAGGATTATTGACCGAGCCTCCCACCTCAATTATTTCCGGCAACGAGCCACCTTCAGCCCAAGCCTGTATGAACTCTGGCAGCCCATAATACTCCTTGATAAATGGAGCCCCACCATGCCCCACGCCCGTCAACGTAATTGTATTTACATTTGCAAGATCACGAATGTGAGATGCGGCAACCAAATCTAAGGCATCACATTCACCAGCGACCTGCAGAACCTTAACCGATGAAGCTTCAATTAAGGGACGCAAATCCGGAAACGCGACACGAATATCTTTAGGCATGCGTTTTTGGCTACGGCTACCAGCTATTTTTAGCCTGGTATCGTAACCAAAAGCCAATACATTGGCCCCCAGCTCAGCTCCATACAGGACCGCGCCATACCCCCCCATACTCACACCAACAAAAAACACCTCTTCTACCTGAAGATAATCAATTAAACCCTTCAAGCACTGAACAGTTCCTTCATGACTATCACCAAAGCCGGGGATACCCTGCTGATACCACTCATTGCGACCGTTATTCAGAAATAACAAATGACATGACTGCGCATTACCCACATGCCAAAAATCAAACTTACCATCTGTCTTATCCGTACCAGCCAAAAATACCATTAGCCGCTTCGAACCCGACCGCTCCACAACCTTAAAATGCTTTCCATCAAGCGACGATGCATCAAACATAACACTGGGACCCATCATGAAGTTCATACGACATTAAACTAGGCCAAAAAACGGGCAAAAGCAATACTTCCACACTCATGAGGCGCAGTTTTTTACCACCGACACAGCGAACTCTCGCAATCATCAGTCACACACGAAACTGGAATTGGCCTCAAATCTGTTACCCACTGTCATCCTCCCATCAGGCTTCGCCTTGAATTTAAATGGCTCCAAAACCATCTCAGCCACCCTTACATCAGACTTGTTATTGGAAACAACATTATGATCTCCTTCAACCCTAACCGGAACCTTTACACCACAGAACCGATTGGCCTGCACCACATTATGATTAGCAAAGTCCTCATAGTAGCGACCCTGCTGATCAAGCGCCCGATCACCGCACCCCCACTTACTTAAATTACGACTTTGGCGAGACGCAACCCACACACCTACAGGCTGACCACGAAACTCGTTATCCATAATTTCATTATAATCACTAGACTGCCAACGCAACACCGACTTGCCCGAGTTGAAATTTTCACCACAGTTCTTATAGATAAAAATACCGCCCGCCGCGTTACCCTGAAAGAGGTTCCCCCTCACAACATTGTGGGCAGATGAATCGATCGCAAGCCCCTCCCGACGGGTCAACGCACCATTATCCAGAATCTTGTTATTTAGAATACTAATATCTCGAGTACCCTGCTCTAGATAGACACCCACCTTATCTGCGCCACGAACTATTGAATTCCTCAATATCGAGCCATTGACGTAACTATCGAAATAAACCCCACCACGCCCCCCAGAAACCTGGACACCATCAATTATCACGTGCTTAGGCGCGACATCATAATTAGCATGAACATCCGTCAGCAGTCGCCACTTAGGAACACCAGAAGTAACATTGATCACCCTTCCATTAAAACCTGTGATCTGGCAGTTTTTAACAGTCACATTCTGTATTTGTTTCCCGCGCCCGCTGATGGAAATTGCCGTCTCTCGCAAATTTTGCCCATCCAGTATCGCACCCTGACAATCGAGCACGGTGTCACTACTGGAAATTACAATAGACCCATTATAGGTACACCCAGTGTGCAATTTGACATCACCAATAATCCGCGCAGGAAGCCTACAAGCCCCATCGCCAGCTAGCGTAACGCCACTCACCCCAAACAACCCCGCACCGATTGCAATCAAAAAACGTAACAAAATCATCACACTCCCAGCCTCACCGATCCGATCTATAAAGCTAGCAGCGCTTTACCATAAGTGCCACACCATTAGCTAAGCATCAAATCGGAGTCCGAGACACCTTCAGCAGCAACATGCCCCGCCCACCCCCAAAATGAAGCCAGCACCAGCCCAACAAAAGAAATCACAAAAAAAATACTGATCAAGAACCATATGGAACACCCCATACGCCACCCCTGCAGAAAATTTGTAAAAACCCTCCAAATTCTTCTACATCACGCCCATGACGGATCCGTGTCACCTAGAAGTGCAGAGCAATTACGCAAATCAGCTTAAACAGGCCGGACCAGCCAGCCGACGCCAGCATTTTGACAAACAGAATCAAAGCCCCAACCATAATGCCATCATATAGCCATCAACACAAAACAGAAAAATCTTGTAAAATCATCGAAATAACCAAATATTTCACTAAATTCTCCGAAAATCATTATTTTTCAAGTCGCCCTTGAAATCTCAAGCTTCTGAATGAGCAATCACCGCAAGCGCAGCCAATTTTTGCTTTCCCCGCCCCCTTAGCGCGCTCAAAAAAAACGAACGCTAAAACGGCGCTTTCAGTCAATTAATGTTGACAAAAACAACTTGTAAAACATATGATTTCGGGCTGTAGGTGGCCAGCCAAACACGCCGCTGGCTTCTTGATTCCCCGCCACACCAAACCATGGAACACAGTCATGGAAGATAAGCTCATCTCGAAACTCGCTAGCGTTTCTAGCGAGGCTACGCTGCTCCCGCCTGTCAGGCTTTATGGCGCCGTGACCGTGAATGCGAAAGCCCAGATAGGTAAGTACACGTATATCGGTCGAGACGGGTACGTGGGGCGAGGTGCAGTCATCGGCAACTACTGCTCTATCGCGCGCAACGCAGAGATCAGCCCGATCAACCATCCGACTGATTACCTTAGCAGCCACCCATTCCAGTACAACACTAATCACTTCACCGACCACCCTGGGTATCGCACTCACACCCGGGTGAAGGGTCCAAGCGCCAACCCGGCAGTAATTGGTCATGATGTCTGGATAGGTGCTGGAGCTATGATCTGCCAAGGCGTCATAGTGGGAACTGGAGCAGTTATCGCCGGCGGCGCAGTTGTCACCAAAGATGTTCCACCCTACGCTATTGTTGCGGGAGTACCTGCAAAAGTTATCCGATATCGCTTCGATGACGGAACCATTGATAGACTGCTAAATAGCAAGTGGTGGGAACTGGAACCCAAGGACATGGTCGATATCGACTTCCAGAATATTCCAGACGCTTTAGATAGAATCTCTACTACAAAACTTCGAATGGGCTTGGATAATCGCAATGCGCTGAATGGCGTTATTAGCAACTCTGCTAGCGGGACAAGTTCGGGTATTGTGTGGTTCACCACTCCGACTGCTTATGCAGACATGAATGCTCTAGAGAGATTCACCAGCATTGAAGTGATCTCGCACTCACAGGGTCCTGATGATTCGTCTGCCTTGGTAATTCCAGGTATCTACAAAATTAACAGTGCCAGTTTCGATGCTAAACGCGGTTGGTATCGTCTGACGTTTACTGACGGTGACGCACCGTTCAAAGGTAAAATCTTCAAGAATCGGTTTACCTTTAAACTTGGCACTGACTGATTAAGCCGAGTAGCAATTACCAATAACGGCTTCGAAAACGAAGCCGTATTTTTATTTGGGAGACGCACGCACTAACTTGTTCACACCAGTAGAAGCTTCGAACTTGCGTGCCTCCTACATTATCTATTGCTTCAGAATCGCTAACGATAGGGATAGTTATGAGAACAGTGATCACCTTCGGAACATTCGACGTACTGCACATTGGTCACGTCCGAATTCTTCAGCGCGCTCGCGAACAAGGTGACAGACTGGTAGTGGGCGTATCTTCTGACGCACTCAACTATTCGAAAAAACAACGCAACCCAGTTTATCCAGAGACCGAACGACGCGACATTATCGCTTCGCTAGCATGCGTAGACCAAGTATTTCTTGAAGAGTCCCTTGAATTAAAAGGTGAATACATCAAGGAGTTCGGAGCTGACGTACTTGTCATGGGTAACGACTGGGAGGGGCGCTTTGACGAATTCAAGTCTCTCTGCGAAGTTATTTACCTACCGCGTACAGATGGTATTTCCACCACTCAATTGATCGCAGAGATCAAAAAATATGGATAAATTGCCAAGGGTTGGTTTCATCGGCTGGAACCCTTTCCAATTTCTTCATATTCAAAAGCTTGCGAGCACTTTCCCTGGCGCCTGCTTTGTCATCGAAAAAAGAAAGGACTTCATCGATGAATTTAGTGAGGAAGTTTTAAAAAACCCTGCAACACCTATAATGGTTTGGGACAGGGCCAAAATGCCAACTCTGGACGGGGTTTTTGACATCATCGTATGTCAAACGCCTTTTTCCCGTATTGAGACATTCGAGAAATCGAAAATTGCAATGATTCAATACGGGTATGCTAAAGAACCTCACAACTATGGGCCTTGGAGAGCGTTTGCAGACCTCTGCCTGACTTACGGCCCGTATGCATCCAAACGTATTGATTATTTTAGCCCGACTGCAGCAACGGGTAATCCTCGATATGACGACTGGCACCGAGAAGAATTTCATAGTCAGGCTAAACGTAAGCTTGCTGACAAGCTAAACCCTGATAAGAAAACTGTTCTATATCTGCCCACGTGGGGTGACCTTTCTAGTGTAGATCAGTACATAGATGCAATTTACGCTTTGGCTGAAAACTTCAACGTCCTCACCAAGATGCATCATAACACTCAGCTTCTAGAGGCGGATCGCAAGGGTAAAATTGCTTCCGGCAGCATTCGCCACTTCGGAGCTAATGATGACCTCCTAGAGTTATTAGCTGTCTCCGACATAGTAATTTCCGACTATAGTGGAGCAATCTTCGACGCTATGTACTGCAGGAAACCCATAGCACTCCTTGAAGCCGATCTTGATGATCAAATGGGGGGCAAAAAGATTGATGATTATAGTCTTGAATACTCCCGCAGAGATGAACTCGGCCTTCGCATAAGTTCTCCAGAGCACTTGCATTCAGGAATTTCCGAGCTGGCCAACAACCCACACAAATACATAAGTGGGTATGAGCCGCTGCGGACCGAGTTATTTACCGCCACTAACGATTCGCTAAGCCTAGCTCACGACGCATTGATTCAGCTTTGGAAGGGCAAGTACATCCCAAGCCAGCCTCAAATTTATGTTCGTAAAGAGCTTAAAGAATTTTACACAACAAAGCGACAGCTGGCCATTGCTAAGAAAAAGCAGAGCGTAGTGAAATAATGCTATCCATTCAGCGAAACTTAATTGTAAAAGCAATCTTTCTTTTGTCAAAAATAGGTGCGCATCGAGCAAGCCTTGCATTCACTGACAGGTTGCTACAGCTCGATGTTTCATTGAGCCAACTGAGAAGAGCAGTAGCTTCAGCTAATTCACAAAATGATAATGAAGCAGCTCTACGCTTCGCGACGTATGCAATTGATAAGTTCCCAGCGAATTCTTTTGGCTATCTTGAAAAAGCTAAGGTTTTAGCTCACCAGGGAAATACCGATGAGGCAGTGGCAGTACTGAAGCTCGCCCCCTCCTGCGGCCCAGTTTCAGAGGCTCTGCGTTCGCATCGCCTAAAACCCTCCAAAAGCTCGAAAAAATCCGTCGTTAAGAAACCAAAGGCTCAATTGACAGAGCAGGATCTTGAGCAATCGCTTCTTATGGCAGGGAATGATTTATCTTGGCTCAACATCATTGCGGAACAAGCTAAATCCGCAATCAATGCCGACCCATCTAATTCAACAAATTACAACATCCTCGCGCGCACTTATCATCAATTAAATCTGAATGATAAGTTGATAGAGGCAATCCTTTCCTTTCCGGATAGGATTTCATCCCGGCTGAATTACAGATTGATGCTGGCTAAAGCTTATCAAGCATCTCGTAATCAGAGGGCGGCATACGATGTACTACTGGCCGCCCAGGTAGAATTTCCTTCCGAGCGACTGTTACTGATGCGTATTAGTGACATCCTGCGAGATGACGCTCAAACCGCTCGTTCCTACTCTTATTTGTGTGCAAGTCAAGCGCTCTATCCATCATACGGATCAGTTAAGAGACTTTCCTTTGAAATCGATCACGCGCTGTTTGAGCCAGCACGCGAGACGCTGTCGAATATCTTGCTGTTTCCTCAAGAAGTCTTGATGAAGTTCATGCCAATGATCAACCGGGCGACGCCTTTCTTCCCGGACCTAGCACACAGCATTCGGTCCGCTAGGGGTAATGCACGGGCCTTGCTTGCAGCAGAAACTGGCCGTAAAGGTATTAATCCTGACGACCAAGTCAAGGTTGCAGTGAAGTGCCGCTGGATAAACGAAGCTCAAGCGATTGTAAAACGCAACAATAACGGCAAGCAACCTGTAAGTAGTGGAAATAAAGCCTGGCTCGAAGCCGTCACGGATCAAATTAGAAAAATTCGACCACTTATTGAAATAGCAACTACCAATGAAACGTCGCCACATCTATACGGCATTAAAAATGGCGTGATGGTGGACGTCGACCCAAATAGCATTGACTTATCCAAAACTGTTGAGGTGTTTATCCCTACAGTTTTCTTTGCAGCTCCGAATGAAGTAAAGCCTAGCTATGCAACTGTTCGAGCTTTCTTGGGTAACGTTTACGACTATCTGATGAGTCGAACCGACCTGATCCTGGTTCCACGACACCAGTGGAACTGGCGAAATCACGATCCACGCATCCCTGGTGCTCGAGTTGTAAGCTATCACACTAACGCACCATACAACGTTAAGCACCTGCATATTCAAGAGGTTCCGTTGGCTGGACGCTGCAGTATGGATCATCAAGGATTCGCTGGCTACTCCTCACTGTCGACAATTCACGATCCAATTGAGCAGGCTAGAAGAGCGTATTCAGCAGAAATTCTTCAACAAACCGAGCGTGATCTTTACAGAATCTACGTTCAGAATAACATTTCGAAATATTCACAAACAGTTGAGCGTGTATCGTTCGAAGACGAATATGTTTTTGTAGCACTGCAAATTCCAACTGACACTGTAGCAGCTCTAGCATACGTTACCGGTGCAGAGCTCGTGCAAACTGTAGCAGAGCATTATCGAGGCAGCAAAACTAAAGTTCGTGTTAAGCGCCATCCATATTGCAACAGCATGACAGTACAGAACACACTCGAAACGCTACTGAAATCCAATGCAATCGAGATTTCTGACGCATCAGTGCACGACTTAATATCGGGAGCTAAAGCTGTATTCACTGTCAACTCAGGTGTAGGACTTGAAGCACTTTTGCACGGTCGCCCTGTAGTTGTTACCGGAGAGTGCGATTACTCTTATGCGGTTTCAGCGCAGCCTAAGTCCATTGAACAGTTGAAGCTCACATTGACTCAAGACCTTGAATTCGACCGCGAGCGTACACAGCACTTACTGCATTACTACGTCAATAGCTATTCAATGGGGAGTGATGATAGCGCCGCTATTCACGACCGGTTGAAACAATGGCTTGACTGACAAACTGATTGGTAATAGCTATGTAGGCCACGTGAGGCACCGAGTTGTGTGCTTCACAAACAAATTTAGATGAGAACTTGCAACCATGATCAACATCACTTCCTCCATCGAATGCTCAAACTCCAAACCATTCGTTCTCTTCGGGGGCATTAATGTCCTAGAGTCCGAAGAGCTCGCATTGACAGCTTGCGCCGAATACGTTCGTGTAACCGAGAAACTGGGTATCCCTTACGTTTTCAAGGCTAGCTTTGACAAAGCTAACCGCTCTTCGATCCATTCTTATCGTGGTCCAGGCATGGAAGAAGGCCTGCGAATTTTCGAGAAAGTAAAAGCCGAATTTGGTGTTCCGATCATCACCGATGTCCACGAAATCTATCAGGTCGCTCCTGTTGCCGAAGTAGTAGATGTACTACAACTACCAGCATTCCTAGCTCGCCAGACTGACCTTGTAGTTGCGCTAGCTAAGACTGGCAAACCCATTAACATTAAAAAACCTCAGTTCTTGAGCCCATCACAAGTACAAAATATTGTGCACAAGTTCAAGGAAGCGGGTAACGACCAGCTTATTTTATGCGATCGCGGCACATGCATGGGCTACGACAATCTGATTGTCGACATGCTAGGTTTCGGAGTAATGAAACGTACTTGCGAAAACCTGCCCATCATTTTCGATGTAACGCACGCTCTTCAGAATCGCGATCCATCTGGAGCAGCTTCCGGCGGACGTCGTGATCAGGTCGTCGACTTGGCACGCGCTGGAATGGGTGTAGGTCTTGCTGGCCTGTTCCTGGAAGCGCACCCTAACCCGAATCATGCGAAATGTGACGGCCCAAGCGCCCTGCCCTTGGATAAACTTGAACCTTTTCTCGCGCAGATCAAAGCACTGGACGATCTTGTCAAGTCTTTTACCCCTCTGGTGATTTCGTAAGTCTTGGCAATGAGGACTGAGAGTATGGCAACTCCTGAACAACGGGTAGCGATCATCATCCCAGCCCGCTATGGCTCGACCCGTCTACCTGGTAAGCCACTAGCCGACATTGCTGGGAAACCGATGGTGCAACACGTTTACGAGCGTGCACTGCAAGTGACGAATGCACAAACTGTAGTGGTAGCCACTGATGACGAGCGAGTCGCCGATGTTGTTCTCGGTTTCGGTGGCAAGTGCATAATGACCTCACCGAATCATCCATCCGGAACTGACCGCCTTGCTGAAGTAATGACCAAAATTGATGCAGATATCTACATCAATCTGCAAGGGGATGAGCCTTTAGTACGTCCGCTGGACATAAAAACCTTGGCGGCCGGTATGCTTGCTGACGCCTCGGTTAATGTTGGAACCTTGTGCCATCCAATCAATGCGGATGAATCGCACAATCCGAATACTGTCAAAGTAGTACTAGCCCACAACGGTAATGCGTTGTACTTCAGCCGCTCTCCAATCCCATACCCTCGCGACAGTACTGTGGCGACATATCTAAAGCATGTAGGCGTTTATGCATATCGACGCCATGTGCTCGCTGAGTACTCCAGCCTTCCCCAGCCCATGATGGAGCATGCAGAAAAGCTGGAACAGTTGCGATTGATGGCGGCCGGTTATTGTATCCGGGCATTCATCGTGGAACCTACTGGTCCAGGAGTGGACACCCCTGAATGCCTAGAAATAGTGCGCAAGCTATTTGAGGGGCAATCTCCAACACCTAAGCCGAAACTCTCAGATATCCGTCTGGTTATAACTGACGTGGATGGCGTACTAACAGATGGTGGCATCTATTACGATGCTACGGGCGAATGTGTCAAACGCTTCCATGTTCGTGATGGTATGGGGATGCGGTTACTGGAAGAAAATGGCGTCCGCGTGGCGGTATTATCCGGGCGGGATTCTGAAGCACTACGTAAGCGCGTTGCAGACTTGGGAATTACGCTCTGCCAGTTTGGGGTTAAAGATAAGCTAGCCGCTTGCAAAGAGTTAATGCAACAAGCCTGCGTGACGAAAGATCAAACTGCATGCATTGGTGATGATTGCATAGACCTCCCTGCGTTCATAGCTTGCGGTATGTCATTTGCCGTTGCAGATGCACCTGTATACGTGAAGGCTGCAGCAACACAATCACTTGCTGCTGCCGGCGGCACTGGGGCATTCCGTGAACTAGCTGATGCGATCCTAATTGCTCAGGGAAAAGATGCCGTACTTGGGAGCGCTGATGCGTACGCTAAAGTAATGGCAAAGATGGCTCAATAAATATAATTATTATATCTTAAAAATTAGCTTACCGTCGATCCACCTCAGCGTTACCTGGATTAGCCAGCAATCCAGGTAACGACTTCAATATAGAAATCTATATAATATACTTTAACCACCTAGCATTTATCTTCCTATAATTTTTATTTAAGCACTATCAATACAATATTAGCTAACCGCACGCTCAAGTAGTGCAATGCATAGCAATCCGACACTTCAGTGCGGACATCGCATAAGCCTCACCAAGCTAATTCTTCAAATTATTAGCAGCTAAACCTAAACTCTACGGAGCCGGCAGGAACCACTCCATTATAAACATAATCACCTTGGGAAAACTTAACAATCACTCGCTTATTTTCGTCATATGCAATAGAACTTATATCGTAAATTCCTGACTCAACTAAGCACGCCTGATCTTTCCATTTTCTTGACCTATCAACCCGAAGCACTTCAAGCCTACGATAACCTTCAATCTCTTCAGCAGATGCGGCGGCAATAATAATATTCCCTGCGACACTAGAAAACTCATTCCGCATTCTTTCAGAATATTTTATTTCATTGGAAGGCCAATCCTTTGACGTTAAATCACTGACGAGCGTCAACCACTTCTCCGTAATCACATTTGGAGCATACTCGAGAGCCGATTTAATACTAGCCTCAGACATCACCGTGAATTTATCATCATCGCTAGCCAAGCGGACTATTCTATCCGCCATTTCCACCTCACCATTGACAAGATACCCGTTCACTTCATTTTTAATTATCTCTACCGGCCCATAATTCGATGACAGTGAAATTACCGGACAGCCAAATGACATAGACTCGAGAATACTTAGACCAAAACCCTCAGAGACTGAAGCAGAAATAGAACCGCGCGCCTGTGCAAATACGTGAGATACCGGGTTAGCATAACCTTTGAGTTTGACATGATCTGAAAGAGCACTAGCATCTATCAATGATTGTATTTCGTTTTCTCTAGACCCATGTCCCCAAATCTCTAGATATAAATCACCACATCTGTCCAAAGCAAGTCGAAATGCCCGGATTATCATGTCAATATTTTTGACAGTTTCTAACCGAGAAACGACCACAAAGCGCTTAGCCATGCGCGTGGTCTGCGGTTTTGATTCTATGCTTACTGAGTTAGGAATAACTCTGACATCTTTTAGGCTTTGAAATTGCCTCTCAACATCCACCATTTGAGCATTAGTTAACAGGACCAGCGAGTCCGCGAAGCGAGCATGCGCTAAAATCCTTCCACTTACCACGGTGATAGGACTACCATACACATATGGCTTTGCAAAATGATTACCGTGTAGAGTTAAAACTTTCCGTGCATTTTTAGCTGTAACTTTTGATACAGTTCCGGCCTTAGTGGATGCATCAGCAATTAAAACCGTAGACGCTCCAAATTTCGCTATCTCGTTTAACCAAAAAACATATGCATCATCTCTAGTCTTGAAATTCATAACTTGACGACCAGGAAGATCAAGCTGGAAACTCACCACCTGATTTTCAGAGTTTATTATTTCTCGAGCAAAGACACGGCCATTTGAGTCAACATATTCTGACGTGCGAAATCCTGTTAACCCTATATATCTTGATGTCCTTTCAAGCTCAACAATATCTGGCTTTACAAAGAGATCACTGAACTGCGCTTTATCTCCGCCTACCCGAGAAATTATCGAGTAATAAGAAAAGAAATTCACTACTGCAACTGATTGCCCAAGCCTTCCATCTTCTCTAAGCGTCTTCACTGAATTTAACAGCGACGGGTCATACTCAGCCGTGGCAATAATCGATCTCAGACCGCTTTCAGAGAGCATTTTAGCCCTTGCCATGGCGACGCGAGTAACCCCTCCTGACTGAGAAGACAGCTTATTTAGTACCGATACCACTTGAACAATTTGGGAGTGTTCATGAAATTCGCCAGACATTAAATTTCGTCCATGACTGATTTGGTTAGTGCGTATTATGTCTACTATTTGATCGCCGGAACAAGAGCTCAGAGCAATAAATTGCCTTCTCTAATCGAGAAGACCCTCATCGCCCCTCAACTGATCCATCACTGATCAGTCACTCTATATTGACAACACGGGCATACGATGATCAACAACATGTTCAACCGGTAAAGCGAGATGCCCCGCCTTTGTCCCCGCTTGCTCGCGTTGATCGTTTCTCATATTTCTAAACGAAGGCGTCTAATGTAGAATTACCCCTAACCCCCAAAGCTAGGGTGTCAACAACATCTTTGCGTAAACTCTTACAACCACGAACGACACCAAAAGATTATTCAAGCAACAAATTTCTTATCACCTCGGGAAATCTAGACTTTATTTCCCGGACTGGATTACCACCTACTATTTTATACGACTGCCCCTACAATTACAGCGCCATTACCAATAGTAATATTCCGACCTAGAACGACATTCTCGGCGACCCAATCATCATACCCGACGGTTACTTTTTTCGATTTATTTGGTCGCTTTATCTAGGGACATTACCTCTCGTCATGCAAAGCAAAATTTTCCGAACGTAAAAATGGATTTAATCGCCCATTTATTATGGGTGCCGCCCTACGAGGTTTATACGCGCATATAGCAATATCTTTCAATTCGCGACTTTGGCAGGAATGGGGATCGAAGAAAGCTAAAGACCCCAAGGAGCTAACATTGTTGCCTACTACTGGACAAGCAGCATTCCCTTCTATTTCCAAATCATCATGAAAGACAATCAAATCAGATTCTTTATGATGCTCTGACCAATATTCACCTGAAACGCAACCCTCCGCCCCTCAGAAAACCCTTCAGCTAACGGTATTCAATGGTATGTTTCATAAGTGTTCTTGGGAAATTCAATTTTTCCAGATCATAGCGGTTTTCTGATAGCCGAAAACAGATCACTACTTCTAATCACAAGCGACCACTCACATCCTAGCTTCGGTTAAACCTATGAAATCATTCACACTGGAATGGATATTAATAAACCAATCCTAAAAAGCTCTAAATCGAGTCTGATTCAGTGCTTTTTGGAAAAGATTACGAAACCGGAGGGCGTACAGACATCAACTAGTCCAATAAGGTAGGGTGTCGCTCAACCCTGAGGATTTTGCACTGATCATGCCAGGCTATCACCACAAGATGGAGAAAGCCTGGCTATGAAACAGCGAAGTAGCAAAGACCTTAAACTAAAACTAATCCAACTCTCGCGCTCAATGTTGAGTTAGGCGAAGAGTAGCGACCTTTCACATAGTCACAATGGCTATTAGTCAAAAATCTCCACGACACCCACAACGGCATTAGCCTCATCCTTTACAGCCAAAGCACGAACCTTATTATCGCGCATATAAACTTCAGCCTCAGACAGCTGTGCATCCTCACCAATAGTATGAGGATTAATCGTCATAAACTGCGAAACAGTCTCATGAATAACACCCTCATTACTCAGCAATGCACGGCGCAGGTCACCGTCCGTAACAATCCCCACCAGTTTCTCATCGTCCATAACTACTGTCAGGCCAAGACGGCTGCGGGTCATCACCAACAAGCAATCATGGAAACTGGTTTCAGGCGTGACAACAGGCGCTGGCGAGTGCATCACATCACGCACGCGGGTGAGCAGCTTGCGACCCAGGCTGCCACCGGGGTGGTAGCGGGCGAAATCCATAGGTTTGAATTGAATCGCTTCGATGATGGCCACGGCAAGGGCATCACCCATGGCCATGGTGGCCAAGGTCGACGTGGTCGGGGCCAGGTTATTCGGGCAAACCTCACGTTCGACCGAGATATCGAGCCAGATATCGGCGTGCTTGGCCAGGGTGGACTTACCGTTGCCTGTCATGGCAATGAACTTGTTGCCGAACGACTTCAGGCTTGGGATCAGCTTGATCAGCTCTTCGGTCTCGCCGCTGTAGCTGATGAGGATCAGCACGTCGATAGGCTTGAGCATGCCGAGGTCGCCATGGAAGGCTTCAGCAGGATGCAAGAAGAAGCTCGGAGTGCCGGTGGAAGCAAAGGTGGCGACCATCTTCTGGCCAATCAGCCCAGATTTACCCATCCCACAGACCACGGTACGCCCCTGGCAACCAAGGATCAGTTCGACTGCACTCTGGAATTCGCCATTGAGGCGATCGGCCATCTGCGTAACGGCTTGGGCCTGAGCGATTAGGGCTTCTTTGGCGATGTTGAGGTGGTTCATATTCGTCCCTGACGATTGGTGCTAATTACGAGGCGGGGAATGGTAAGGTGTTTAGATAGCTAAGCAAAGTCCGTATGTGTGCCTGGGGACTTAAACTGACTGAACGGTCTCACCTGACTGTCAATTTTTAGCTTCAAGATGGCCGGAGCCTGCGGAATCCGAGTGATGGCCATTGCAAATCACCCGCTTCGTTGAATCTTTTCGTTGTACGCCACTCCCATATGCCGCAGCATACGGCCCCCTCAATCGCTACACATCGGACGTACGGCTTTGCCAGATTGAATGTTATGACTTCCCCTCCTTCCCCGCCTGCATCGAGCAAGACGCTCTACCGCTGGCAACGTGCACCACTCGACGATCACCTTCGCGCCCTGTTGCCCCAGTGGGTCGGGCAGCCGCTGAACATCACTAGCGAAGACCTCGCTTCAAATGCCTCGTTCGTCAACTACGTACGCCACCATCGCTTGAACGACCCGATTACCGGTAATCCTGTAGAGCTGGTGGAAAAGTCGATCCGCAAGATGGCGCTCATTGGCAGTCAGGAGGCGCGCTTTCACCGCGCCGAAGGCATGCTCGCGGGCAGTGCGCACTTTCATTATCCCGGGTGTTTGGGCGTAGTCGAAACCCCATGGGAAAGCCTGATCTTTACTGAGTTTGTGCGGGGCAAACCACCTCGCATGCACGCCATTGCCCAAAAATTGGCAGCAGGCATCGCTGAGCTTGAAACCCTTAGCCATGACTACCTGGAAGCGCAGCCATTGGCCAAGACGCCGCTCTGGTGGAGCATGGACTTCTTCCGACCATGGTTCCTGCTGCGTCCACGCTTCAATTTTTCCCGTTGCCTGCCGAACCTTGAGCAGTTGGCGCGCGAAGATGAGCGGTTTGTCGGGTTAGCTAAGCACTTCAAGAGCTGCGTGCCGTTGACCCGCCGATTGGCTGAACAGGCACGGCGCAGCCCGCGCTGTATCAGCCACATGGACTATCTGCGTAAGAACCTCTTCGTGGACAAGGGGCAGTTGCACCTGATCGATTGGAGTGAAGTGAAGGTCGGTCGGGTGGGCTTCGATGGTGGGGCTTACCTGGGCAGCCTGTTCCGTCGTAAGGACATGGCGGTGTTTCTCGCCGCCCAGGC
This sequence comes from Pseudomonas sp. BP8, assembly GCF_017875955.1. Lineage (GTDB taxonomy): Bacteria > Pseudomonadota > Gammaproteobacteria > Pseudomonadales > Pseudomonadaceae > Aquipseudomonas. The sequence continues at coordinate 5,047,269 of NZ_JAGINK010000001.1, forward strand.
GGAATTTGTCGAGGCATATCGGGAAGCCTTGCCGTCGAAATTCGATGGCGAGCAGGCGCAAGAGAATCTGCGCTACGTGTTTCTGTTGACGGCACTTTTTCACTGCTTGCGCCCAGAGACGGTGGCGGAATATCAGGCCCGGGACCGGATGGTGCTGCTTCGAGAAAAGTACGAATATTTGCTGGAGATGGCGCTTGGGAAGCCGTAACAGTCGGTAGAAGACGTGTCACATCCGAGCTCTTTTGGGGCTTAGCTAACGGCTTTCATCTTAGTGCTGCGGTGATTGCTTACGGGCTGCTTTGCAGCGCTTCGCGGTCAGGCCCGCTCCCACAGGTTACGTTGGGGGGCGGGATTCAGATTCATGCACAACTCAGACTTTAAGAGATGGACGTACCACGGAGTGATGTGGCGCTATCGCGAACCTTTCTTCACTTCACCAGTCACACCGATCAAACGCCAATAGCTTGGATCTTCGGGCTAAAGCCTCATTAAAGATAGCCAAACGCCACCACTGCGGACCCGGACTTCCTGCGAATAGATATCATTGTGATGTCATCCGTCGGGATTGGCCGGAATCCTCGAACTTCCTATGCGATTTTTCCACAACAGTCGTACTGCTAATGGGAATTTGTATTAAGATCCGCCCCTATCTTTTTCCACCTCATTGGCTTCACGGGCGCTCGCCCTTGCTGTCCTCTTCACATGGAACGTCGCTCTACGTTTATGGATGACGCTTTGCCTCTCCCGCGCTTGCTGGTCCTGTCCAAGGGCGCCCAGCTCATCACCACTTTGCCTGCTCTGTTGCCCGATTACGCGCTGCACAACGGCGTGACGGGAGATGTAAAAAAAGCAGATTGGGTAATGGCTTGGGGCCGCAAGCCCAGTGCTCTCAAGGCCATGGCCGAGGCACGTAAAGCAGGTAAGCCAGTGCTCACGCTGGAAGACGGCTTCGTGCGTTCGGTTGGACTGGGCGCCGACGAACCGCCGTTGTCGCTGATCGTCGATGATGTTGGCGTTTACTACGACGCTAGCCAACCGTCACGGCTCGAGCAACTGATCGCCACACCTCTCACGCCACAGCAAACCGAAAGGGCCTTGGCACTTCAGGGGCAGTGGCAAGCGCTGCGCATCTCCAAGTACAACGAGGCGCGCATCGATACGCCTCAGCTACCCGATGACTGTGTACTGGTCGCCGATCAGACCTGCGCCGATGCTTCACTGCAAGGCGCTGGAGTCGAGGACTTCGCGGCCATGCTTGAGGCTGCCCTGGCGCGCTACCCGCAGAGTACGGTCCTGCTCAAAGTGCATCCCGACGTGGTCGCCGGACGCAAGAGCGGCCACTTCGACCTGGACGCGCTGGCAAGCAATCCCCGCGTACGGGTACTGGCAGAAAATATCCATCCTGCCGAGCTGCTGCCGCGGATGCGCGCGGTTTTCGTCATGACCTCACAACTAGGCTTCGATGCACTGTTGTGGAATGTGCCAGTGCACACTTGGGGCATGCCGTTTTATGCCGGCTGGGGCCTGACTGACGATCGCTTGCTAGCACCGTCGCGACGCCACCCAGTGCCTCTGGCGCAATTAATCCATGCCAGCTTGGTCGACTATCCGCGTTACGTATGCCCGGAACGAAACACCCCGTGCACACCTGAAGTCCTGATGGCCTGGATCGGGCTGCAGCGTCGTCACCGAAGCGTACTCCCGCAGAGCGTGCAAATGCTCGGTTTCAGCCGCTGGAAGGAGCCACTGGCGGACATGTTCTTCAATGGCGCTGCGATCCGCTTCGTCAAGCCTGAGCTCGACCTCAGCACCGACCTGCCGGTGGTCACGTGGGGCTGCAAGCACGATGAAGACCTGCAAGATCACCACCTCCCGGTCAACCGCGTCGAGGACGGTTTCCTCCGTTCAGTAGGCCTTGGCGCCGGCAAGACCCGCCCCTTGTCGTGGGTAGTTGACGACTTGGGCATCTACTACGACGCCACCCGCCCTTCGCGGCTCGAGCACATCCTCGCCAACGACCCCTTCAACGCCGACCTACTGGCCCGCGCCGAAGCCTTGCGTTTGGCAATCTGCCGCGCCGGGCTGACCAAGTACAACCTGCCCGGCGAGCATTGGCAGCGCCCGGCCGAGGCTCGTCAGGTGATCCTGGTTACCGGCCAGGTAGAGGGGGATGCGTCGATTCGTTTTGGCGGCAATCGCATCCGCAGCAACCTGCAACTGCTGCGCGCGGTGCGCGAGCACAACCCGCAGGCGTGGGTGCTGTACAAGCCGCACCCGGAGGTGCTGGCCGGTACCCGTGAGCGGGGTGATGACGAAGCGCAGACAGTCGACTGGTGCGACGAGGTCATTGGCAACACGCCGCTGCAACAGCTGCTGGAAGTGGTCGACGAGGTGCATGTGTTGACCTCGCAATCGGGCTTCGAGGCATTGCTGCGCGGGGTGCCGGTGACTACCTATGGCCAGCCGTTCTATGCCGGCTGGGGGCTCACCCGCGACATGGACCTGCAACCCCAGCTGCAGGCACGCCGGACCCGTCAGCTAACGCTGGACCAGTTAGTGGCAGGCACCTTGCTTCTATATCCCACCTACGTGAGCCGGATCACTAACCGCTTCACCACGGCAGAACAGACTCTCTACGAATTACAACATTGGCATGCGCTGAACCCGCAGCCAGGAGCTACCTCTCGATGGCAGGACTTGATTCGACGCTTGAGCAGTTTGTTGGGCATGAAGCGCCTGACCAACTGAGTGCAAGGGCGACGCGTCGTCCCCTGTTAGGCATTCCGCAGCACAACTTCCTGTTTTTGCAGGGCGTCAGCTCACCGTTTTTCCAGCGCTTGGCCAAGGGCCTGCGTGATATCGGCCAGCGCGTGCACAGCGTGCGCTTCAACGTTGGCGACGTGATGTATGGCGCCAACGGCGCGCGCATGCGCTTCCCCAATCGCCTCGAGGAAGCGCGGGATTGGTACGCCCAGGTATTCCGCGAGCTGGATATCACCGACCTGGTGCTGTTCGGCGACTGTCGCCCGGTGCATCAACCTGCAGTGGCCTTGGCCCGCTTGCTGGGCATTCGCGTTCATGTCTTCGAGGAAGGTTACTTCCGCCCGTACTGGGTGACCCTGGAACGCGACGGCGTAAACAATCACTCGCGCCTGCCGCGTGACCCGCAGTGGTATCGCGAAGTCGGCAGGCACATCCCGCGCTACCAGAACGGCAACCCCTTCAAGCTGTCGTTTACCGCGCGTGCCACGCACGATGTGCTGTATCACGCTGGCGGCGCGCTGAATGCGCTGGCCTTCCCGCGCTACCGTACCCATGCGCCGTTCAACGCGGCAGTGGAATACGCCGGTTTTATCCGCCAGGGCTTGCGCTTGTTGCGTGCACGCAACCATGACGATGCGTTGGTGGCAGAGGTCGCCCGTGAGCGACGGCCAACGTTCTTGCTGCCGCTGCAACTCGACAGCGATGCGCAGATCCGTGACCACTCGCCATTCCAGAACATGACCCAGGTAATCGAGCACGTCATCGACTCGTTCTCCCTGCACGCTCCGTTCGAAGCACGCCTGCTGATCAAGAACCACCCGCTGACACCGGGCCTGGTCAACTACCAGAAAATCACTGAGCAACTGGCGAAAAAGTACGACGTGGCCGACCGGGTCGATTTCCTCGAAAGCGGTCATATGCCCACGCTGCTCTCGCACATTGCCGGGATGATCACCGTCAACAGCACGGCCGGGGCGTCGGCGATACTCCACCATCGCCCGACCTGCACCTTGGCAGACCCCATCTACGCGATGCCGGGCTTGACCCACCAAGGCAACCTGAAAGACTTCTGGATGCACCACGAGGCGCCCGACAACACGCTGTTCCAGCGCTTTCGCAACACGGTTATCCACACCACCCAGGTCAACGGCGGTTTCTACACGCCCTGCGGCATGGACATGGCCGTGGCCAACTGCCTCGAAGTGCTGATGGCGAAAACTTCAAGAATCGAAAAATACCTATGAACCCCACCGCTTCGCCCCGCTGCATCCTCATCACCGGCGCCACCGGCGGCATCGGCGGCGCCCTGGCCCCTGCCTACGCCGCCCCCGGCGTCACCCTGATCCTGCAAGGCCGGCGCCTCGATCGCCTCGAACAGATGGCCAGCGAATGCCGCGCCCTGGGCGCCCGGGTGCTGCTCGAAGCGCTCGACGTGCGCGACCTGGACGCGCTGCGGGCCATGGTCCGCCGGGTCAGCGAGCAGGAGCAGCCAGACCTGGTGCTGGTCGGTGCCGGGCTCAACACGGCAGTCGGCGCCAATGGCGAGGCCGAGTGCTGGGACGACAGCCGGGCGCTGCTCGAGGTCAATGTGATGGCGGCACTGGCCACGGTGGAAGCGGCGTTGCCGTCCATGCGTAGCCGCGGCCATGGGCAGATCGGCCTGTTCAGCTCGCTGGCGGGCTGGCGCGGGCTGCCGGTAACGCCGACCTACAGTGCGAGCAAGGCGGCGATCCGGGTGTATGGCGAGGCGATCCGTGACTGGCTGGCGCCGGAAGGGGTCAAGGTCAATGTGATCGTGCCGGGCTACGTGGAATCGAAGATGTGCTTCGAGATGCCGGGGCCCAAGCCGTTTCTGTGGACTGCCGAGAAGGCGGCCAAGCGCATTCGGCGCGGGCTGGCGGCCAATCAGGCGCGAATCAGCTTTCCGTTCCCGCTCAACCTGGGTACCTGGCTGCTGGGGGTGATTCCGCAGCGGCTCTCTTCGATGATTTTGCGTGGGCTGAAGTACAGTGATTGATTTGTCTTTGCTGCCGGTCGCGTTGGCCGGCCTGGTGCTTTCGGTGCTGGTCGAGCGTCTGCTGATACCCCGCCCTGCCCTGCGCCGTCCGGCCAGTTGCTGGTTGCTGCATGTGGGGCTGTGGTGCGTGGGCTTCGGGCTGCTGTACGGGCTGACCGGGCGGGCGTTGTTCAGTGGGGTCAACCTGCTGCTGCTGTGGACGCTGGTGGTGTTGGTGAGCAATGCCAAGTACCACTCGCTGCGCGAACCGTTTGTGTGCGCCGACTTTGAGTACTTCAGTGATGCGGTGAAGTTTCCGCGCTTGTACCTGCCGTTTTTTGGCTATGCCAAGGCGGCGGGCCTGGCGCTGGGGTTTGTCGTGTACCTGTGGGCGGGACTGAGCTTTGAAGTGCCGGGGGCGCGGCTGGATGCGGTGCTGCTGGTGGCGGTGGGGATGAGTCTGGTGCGGTTGGGGCGGCGGGCGGTGGTGCCGAGCTTCGATGCCGAGCGGGATGTGCGTGAGTGGGGCTTGGCGGCTAGCCTGTGGCGGTATTTTTGGGCGGCGCGGATGCCGGTCGACCGAGGTCGGTTGGGGTCGCCGTTTGCGGGGGATTGCGGGGGGGCTGGGGCGGCCTCTTCGCAGGGCAGGCCCGCTCCTACAGGGGGTGTGGTGGGTTCGAAAGGGCTGCGCGAGCGGGAGTTTGATGCGGTGGCTTCGGTGGGGCCGAGTACGCTTGGGTTGCCTGATCTGGTCTCGGTGCAGAGCGAGTCGTTTTTTGATGTGCGCGGGCTGTGGGCTGGCGTGCGGCCGGAGGTGCTCAGCGAATTTGATCGGCTGGGGCGCGAGTCGCTGGCGCACGGCAAGCTGCAAGTGGCGGCCTGGGGCGCTAACACGGTGCGTACCGAGTTTGCCTACCTGACCGGGATCGCGGCTGATCGGCTGGGTGTGCACCGCTTCAATCCTTATCGGGTACTGGCGCGCCAAGGCCTGCCGAGCATTGCTTCGACGCTTAGGGCGCAGGGCTACCGGACGGTGTGCATTCACCCTTATGCGGGCAGTTTCTACGGACGCGACAAGGTCTTGCCGGCGCTGGGGTTCGACGCGTTCATCGATGTGCGGGCGTTCAATGAATCGCAGAAGGCCGGGCCGTTCATTGGCGATTACGCGGTGGCGCAGAAGATCCGCCAACTGCTGCAGGAGGAGGACCGCGATCAGCCGCTGTTCATCCATGCCATCACCATGGAAAACCATGGGCCGTTGCACCTTGAAAGCGTTACCGACGCCGAGCTGCCGGCCTGGTTCGACCGCCCGCTGCAAGCGGGGATGAAAGACCTGGCGCCGTACTTGCGGCATATCGCCAATGCCGATCGCATGCTGGGGCTGCTACGCGACACCTTGCTGGAGCAACCCAACGAGGCGCTGCTGTGCTTCTTTGGCGACCATGTGCCGATCCTGCCTGAGGTTTACCAGGCGGTGGGCGCACCTGCTGGCGATACCGATTACCTGGTCTGGTCCAACCGCCGTCAGCCTGGCAGCACGCCGTGCCCTGTGCGCGTCGATGCGCTGTCGAGCGCGCTGCTTGGGCATGCCCTGGCAGGTGCTGGCGATGCGCAGTCGACGGTGCCGGCTGCGGTGGTGGCAGTTTGAGCCTGTGACAGAGATCGTGCTTGGATCGAACCTGACGCCGCAGCGTGCTGCTGACCCGGCCCTGGCCCGTCTGTTGACGCAGGGGCGCGGGTCGTTGGCGTTTCTGATCGGCGACCCTGCCTGCCGTCATCGCTTGCTGGGCGAGAGCATTCAGTGGGATCGCGTCCTGCTGGCCTTTGCCGGTGAGCAGGTGGTGGGGTTTGCGGCATTCAAGCATCACCGGCGTGGGCCGTTTGCCTTGCACTGGCGGCCGTTTGTGCGGGAGTTTGGGCTGCTGGCTGGCTGGGTGCGGTTTATCGGCTTTTGCCTGAGCGAGCTGCGCGAGTGGCGCTATCCGTTTTTGCTGTATGGGCTGCGCGTGGACAAGCCTGCACGTGAGGGTGGCGTGGGCTCGGCGTTGGTGCAGGCGTGTTGTGCGCATGCCGCGGCGCAGGGGTTTGCGCAGGTGGAGCTGGAAGTGCCGTTGGATAATCCGCGGGCGAAGCGGTTGTATCTGCACAATGGGTTTGAGCTGCGGCGGCGGCGCTTGGTGCCGTTTCCGCCGGTGCGTGGCATGTGGCGGGGGGTGGTATGACCAAGCTGCCACCTGAGGGGCGTGCTGACACCCTGCAAGCGCTGGTCGACGGCCCCGGCTGGGTCGGCATCATGTCGCAGTGGGTGGCGTGGAAGGTCCTCCATTTGCCGCAATTTCTCGGCCCGGAAGGCCCGCCGTTCTGGCTGTGGCGCCGTGGCCGCAAGGCGCCCAAGGGGCTCAAGGCCATCGCCGGGATCGGCTACAAGCAGTCATCCGCCCACGCGCGGGTGCTCTGCGAGCGCTGGAAGCTGCCCTACATCGCCCTGGAAGACGGCTTTCTGCGCTCCTCATCACTGGGCATCGAGGGCGATACGCCGATGTCCATGGTGGTCGACCCGATCGGCATTCATTACCTGGCCGACCGCCCTTCGCTGCTGGAAAACATCCTCCAGCAACCCGATCAACTGACCGAAGCCGAACTGGCCAGCGCCCGCGAACTGATCGCGCTGATGCGCAGCAGCGGCATCGGCAAGTACAACAATGCGCCGGACCTGCCCGAGGACGACCCGCTCGGCCGCGAACGGCCGCTGGTATTGGTGGTGGATCAGACCGCAGGCGACTATTCGATCCCTGGCGGTGGCCTGTGCGAGGCCGACTATGTGCGCATGCTCGACATCGCCCTGGCGGAAAACCCCGACGCCGAGGTGCGGGTGCGTATTCACCCCGACTGCCTCGGTGGGCAAAAACCCAGCTGCCTGCTGGCCGCGGCCCAGGCACGCGGGCTGCCGCTGGAGGCGCGGCCGGTGGCATGGGCGTCGCTGGCGCGACGGGCGCGGCGGGTGTATATCGGCACCAGTCAGGCCGGCCTGGAGGCGTTGATCCAGGGCGTGCCGGTGACTTGCTTCGGGCTGCCGTTCTACGCCGGCTGGGGCCTGACCGACGACCGCATGCCGATACCGCGCCGGCAGGCACGGCCTGACCTGGTGCAACTGGTGGCGGCGGCGTACCTGCGCTATTGCCGCTATGTCGACCCACTTAGCGGGCAACTGACCGACGCCCTCAGCGTGGCCCGGCAACTGGCGGCGAAAAAGGCCCGCGACAGCGAGTTCGCCGGGCGCACCACGGTGCTTGGGGTCAAGCGCCACAAACAGCACAACATCCGCCGTTTCTTTGCCAGCCGCTGGGGCCAACTGCGCTTTGCCGTGGACAGCCCGCAACTGGTCCAGCAGGTGGCTGCCGAGAGCGGCCGCTTGTTGGTCTGGGCTGCGCGTGAGCCGGGCGACCTGGCAGCGCGTGCGCGGCAGGCCGGGGTGGCGCTGTGGCGGGTCGAGGATGGCTTTTTGCGCTCTGCCGGGCTGGGCGCGAACAACAGCCCGGCGCTGTCGTTGGTGCTTGATCGCGGTGGCATTCACTATGATGCGGCCTCGGCCAGTGACCTCGAGCGGCTGCTCGAGGCGGGTGATTTCACGGCGCAGGCGCTGGCTGAAGCGGCGCAATTGCGCGAGGCCATCGTTGCCCGCGGCACCAGCAAGTTCAACCTGCAGGGTGGGCACTGCCCGCCCCTGCTGAACGCGCCGGGCCAACGTCGCCTGTTGGTGCCGGGGCAGGTCGAGGATGACGCGTCGGTGCGCTACAGCGGTGGCGGCCCGGGCTGCAACCTGCGCTTGCTACAGCAGGTGCGGGCGGCGGCGCCGGATGCGTGGATCCTGTACAAGCCGCACCCGGACGTCGAAGCTGGCAAGCGCTTGGGCGGGCTGCACCCGCAACAACTGAGCGGGCTCGCCGACCAGGTGTTGGCTGGGGTCGACATCGCCACGCTGTATGGCCAGGTCGATGCGCTGCATACCTTGAGTTCGACGGCGGGTTTCGAGGCGCTGTTGCGCGGTCTGCCGGTGACGACCTACGGCACCCCGTTTTATGCCGGTTGGGGGCTGACCGAAGACCAGCAGCCCTTGCCGCGCCGTACCCGGCGCTTGACCCTGGATCAGTTGGTGGCCGGCGCTCTGTTGCGCTATGCGCGCTATGCCGACGTTCAGCAAGCCCTGCCCTGCGATGCCTGGCACGCCCTCGCCTGCTTGTCGACGCCGCGCCCTGTGCGCTTGGCCGAGCAGCCGCGAGTGGCGCCGTTGCTCAACTATACCCGGACCATGCTCGGCTGCGGCCGGCCACTGGCCCCAGCAAAGGACTAGCTCATGCCTGTTTCGCTCAAGGACATCGGCCGTTATGCGGCACTCCCCTGGCATTGCCTGCAACTGGCTACCCATGCCAAGTCATTCGAGAACAACCCGCTGATCGGTAGTGCCCGGCTCAATGCGTTGGGCCTGCATGTGCAGCGTCGTCAGCTGGCAATGGCCATGGCGCGTTTTCGCCGCCAGGGTATGGCCTCGCGGCTGGAAGCTGGCGAGCGCGAGCACTTCGAAGAGAACGGGTTTTTCATGCGTGAGAACGCCTTGCCGGCTGAGCAGTTTGCTGCGCTGCGGGCCGAGCTGGGTGCACTGCGCAGTACCGGCTGGGAGATGCGCCAGGGCCGTGCGGTGACGCGGCGGGTCAGCCTCGATCGGGATGTGCTGGGGCAGAACCCGGCGACGGCGGCGTTCATCGCTGACCGTGGGGTGCGCGATCTGATCGGGTATGCGTCGTCCAATACTGGCGGCATTACCTATCAGTTGCAGTCGATCATCATCGACGCGGCGAATGCCGACCAGGATCCGCAGACGCGCTTGCACGCCGACACTTTTCACCCGACGGCCAAGGCGTGGTTGTTCCTTGATGATGTCGAGGATGACCAGGGGCCGTTCAGTTATGTGCCGGGGTCGCATCGGTTGACGCCGGAGCGGTTGGCGTGGGAGTTCAAGCAGAGCCTGGGGGCGAGCCGGTCTGGCGAGCAGATGCACCGGGAAGGGTCGTTCCGCATCGATGAGCCGCAGTTGGCGGCGCTGGGGTTGCCGATGCCGCGTCGTTTTGCGGTGCCGGCCAATACCTTGGTGGTGGCTGATACGTCGGGGTTCCATGCCCGCTGCGCGAGCCGGCATGCCAGCCATCGGGTGGAGATTTATGCCAGCTTGCGGCGTAATCCGTTCATTCCATGGCGTGGGGCGCACCTGTTTGCCCTGCCGTGGATCGCTGATCACCACATGCGCTGGGATATTCGCCTGAAGCGCATGATGGGCTTCGACAAGCGCAGTCATTGGCGGTTTGTCGAGGCGTTGAATGCGTATGAGGCGCCGCATATCTGAGTTGGTTTGTGCAGTGTCAGGGCGGGCCTCTTCGCGGGGCAAGCCCGCTCCTACAGGATTTGTGCTGGAGCACAGGTTGCGTGGTGCACGCGATCCTGTAGGTACGGGATTGCCCCGCGAAGAGGCCGATACCGGCACAGCACATCCGCTAACGATTTCCACCTCCTGATCAGCTTTGTGCCCTCTATGGTTCCGGTTCCTATTCCACTTCCAAGGACCGACACATGGACCGTGCCCACGCCCACCTGCTCCGCCAAGGCCGCTTTTCCCAGCCTGACGGCCTCTACCTGCTGACCACTGTCACCCATGAACGCCAGCCGCTGTTCACCAACCTGTTCCACGCCCGCGCTGTGATCGCCCAGATGCGCCAGTCTGAACGGGAGCACGCCTGTAAGTCGCTCGCCTGGGTGGTTATGCCTGACCATGTTCATTGGCTGGTCGAACTGAAGAGCGCGACGCTTGGCAGCTTGATGCGCAGGTTCAAGTCGCGCAGCAGCCATGCGCTTTATCAGTTGGGGATGCCGCGCAGCAAGGTTTGGCAAGCGGGTTACCAGGACCGCGCCTTGCGGCGAGAAGAGTGCGTGCGGGTGGTGGCGGAGTACATCATTGGCAATCCGTTGCGGGCTGAATTGGTTGACCAGGTGGGCGATTATCCACACTGGGATACGGCCTGGACCTGACTGGCAACGTGCCTGGGCGATGGATCACCGCGACCTGATGGCCTGCGTTAATCCTGCTGGGGCGGGTTTGACCTGTGAACACCGGCAACGCCGGTGCCATTGATCCATTGGCTGCGCGATGAATCACCGCAACCTGATGGCCTACGTTAATCCTGTAGGAGCGGGCTTGTCCCGCGAACACCGGCAACGCCGGTGCCATCGATACTCTGTGGCTGGGCTGGCCTCTTCGCGGGACAAGCCCGCTCCTACAGGGTGGGGTGGTGGTTTTGAGGGAGGTGTCGTGCCTGCGTGATGAATCACCGCAACCTGACGGCCTGCGTTAACCCTGTTGGGGCGGGCTTGTCCCGCGAACACCGGCAACGCCGGTGCCATCGATACGCTGTGGCTGGGCTGGCCTCTTCGCGGGGCAAGCCCGCTCCTACAGGGTGGGGTGGTGATTTTGAGGGAGGTGTCGTGCCTGGGGGATGAATCACCGCAATCTGATGGGCTGCGTTAATCCTGCTGGGGCGGGTTTGACCTGTGAACACCGGCAACGCCGGTGCCATCGATACGCTGTGGCTGGGCTGGCCTCTTCGCGGGGCAAGCCCGCTCCTACAGGGTGGGGTGGTGGTTTTGAGGGAGGTGTAGTGCCTGGGGGATGAATCACCGCAACCTGATGGCCTGCGCTACCCCTGTAGGAGCGGGCTTGCCCCGCGAAGAGGCCAGCCATGCCCACACAAACCTCACCCCAACTTCGCCATCTCTTGCGCCACAACCGCCACCGCATGGCGAATCTGTTCTTCGGTGTGCTCACACGACACAAAGAAGCGCACCCGCGCAGCCTGCTCGGGTACCGCGGGATACAGGATCGGCTGGGCATTGATGCCGCGCTCGAACAACGCACTGGACAACCGCCCTGCCTTGAACGAACTGCCGGTAATCACCGGAATCACCGCCAACCCAGTACTGGTCGCCGTGTCCAACCCCGCTTCACGGGCCAGGCGCAAGAACAACGCGCCGCGCGCCTGTACCTGCGCCACGCGCTGCTGATCATCAGCCAGCAAACGCAACGCGGCCAACGCCGAAGCCGTCACCGACGGGGCAATCCCCACGCTGTACAGAAAGCCCGGCGCAAGAAACTTCAAATGCTCGATCAGCGCCGTGCTGCCGGCAATGTAGCCGCCACAACTGGCCAGGGTCTTGCTCAAGGTGCCCATCCAGATATCCACATCATCACCGGCCAGGCCGAAATGCTCGCGGATACCTTTGCCCGTGGCCCCCATCACCCCCAGCGAATGCGCTTCATCCACCATCAGGAAACACTTGTGCTTGCGCTTGAGCTCAACAAAACGCGGCAGCTCGGGATAGTCGCCGTCCATGCTGTAGATGCCTTCGACCACCACCAGCACACGCTCGAAATGCTGACGCTGCTCACCCAGCAAGCGGTCCAGCGCTTGCCAGTCGTTGTGGGCAAAGCTCAAACGGCGCGCGCCGGACAACTGGATACCCTGCAGCACGCTGTTGTGAATCAGCTCGTCATGCACCACCAGGTCGCGCGGGCCGAACAGGTAGCCAATAGTGGTGACGTTGGTGGCATGGCCGCTGACCATCACCACCGCATCATCCACTTCATACAAACTGGCTAACTCACGCTCCAGCTCGCGGTGCAGCGGGCGGTCACCGGACACCGGGCGGCTAGCCGACACCGACGTACCGTAACGGTCAATCGCCGCCTTGGCCGCTTCGGCCACGCGCGGGTGACCGGAGTAGCCGAGGTAGTTGTAGCTGGCAAAGTTGAGGTATTCGCGCTCGTCGATCTGCGTCTCGGCACCGGCAGTACCCTGGTGCAGACGGAAAAACGGATTGCTCAGGCCCAGACGCGCAGCACCCTGCTGCATCACCCGCAACTGCTGGTAACCGGGGTGCTGGTCGAAGCGGTAGAAGGCCTCGGGGACCTTCAACGCCGCCTGCTGGGCCTGCTCCAGGGTCGCGCCGCCGGCAACCTCGCCGGCCTCGCTGCGACGGCGGGCCAGCGCTTGCTGGATCAAGCGCTGCTTGGTGTCGCCTGCCAGGCCGGTGGGGGTTCTTGCTGTCATCGAAGCGGTTACTCAATCAATCGGTTAGGCGCCGTAGTGGCATCGGCGAGTTCGGCGTTCAGCTCTGCCATCTGTTCGGCACTGAGCTCGCTACCGTGGCGGGCAAGCACATTCTGCGCCAGCTGCTCTTCGCCGTCACCGGCCTCACCCCGCAGCAGCTCGAGCAGGCGCACGCTGAGCTTGTCGATGCTGGAACTCTCACTGAGCTCCATCACCGGCAGGCGAATGCCAAAGCGCTCTTCAAGGGCGACCACCAGCTCGACACTCATCAGCGAGTCGAGCCCCAGCTCCTGCAGCGGGCGCTGGCTGTCCAGGCGCGCGGCCGGCAGGCGGAGGATCTCGCACACTTCATGCTTGAGCATCTCGGCAAAGCGTTCGAGCAATTCGGCGTCGTCCAGCTCGGCCAGCATGCGCTGGATGTCTTCGCCGGCATTGTCGTCGTCCTGGTCGCCACCGTGGGCTCGGGCGAGCTCGACAAAGCGCGGGCTGCCCGCACTCGGCAAGAACCGCGACAAGGCCTTGAAGTCCAGCTCCAGCACGCCGAGGCCGTTGTCGCCGTCAAGCAACAGGGCTTCGAGCTGGGCCAGGGCCGCTTCGGCACGCAGGGCAGCGCCGCCCATGCGGCTTTGCAGGGCGTCCTTGATCTGCTCGTTGCGGGCCAGGAAGCCGACGTCGTCGATCGCGCCCCAAAGCACCGCGGTGGCAGCCAGGCCGTGGGCGCGGCGATGGCGCGCGAGGCCTTCGAGCCAATGGTTGGCGGCGACATAGTTGGCCTGGCCGGGGTTGCCGAACAGGGTCGTGGCCGACGAGAACATGACGAAGAAGTCCAGCGCCAGGCCCTGGGTGAATTCATGCAGGTACTGCGCGCCCTTGGCTTTTGGCTCGAGCACGCGCTGCAACTGCTCGGCGTCGAGGTTACGGATGAGGCCGTCATCGATCACCGTTGCCGCATGCACCAGACCACGCAGCGGCCATGGCGTGCTGGCGATCTGGGCGATCACCGCGCGTACCTGGCCGGCATCGGTGATGTCGCAGGCAACCGCCTGCACATCGATGCCCTGCGCCTGCCATTGGGCCAGCTGCGGCTGGGCCTCGACACTGGCCGGGCCACGGCGGCCGAGCAACAGCAGGTGACGGGCACCCTTGTCGACCAGCCATTGCGCGGTACGCAAGCCGAAGCCGCCGAGGCCGCCGGTCACCAGGTAGGTGGCCTCGGCGTCCAGCTGCAGGGCACGTGCCGGCTGCTGGCGGACGTCCACGGTCTGCTCGATGCGGTTGCCGTAGGTGACGACGATCTTGCCGATCTGCCGCGCCTGCTGCATGTAGCGGTAGGCTTCGACCACCTGGTTGGCGTCGAACTCGCGGAATGGCAGCGGGTGCAGGATACCCTGCTCGAACAGCGCCATCATTTCGCCGAACAGGCGCCGGGTCAGGTCCGGGCGCTCGCTCATCAACTGGTCGGCATCGATGCCGAAATAGCTGATGTTGTTGCGGAACGGACGCAAGCCGATCCGGGTGTTCTGGTAGAAGTCGCGCTTGCCCAGCTCGAGGAAGCGGCCGAACGGCTTGAGCACGCGCAGGTTGCGGTTGATCGCCTCGCCAGCCAGCGAGTTGAGCACCACGTCGACCCCGCGCCCGCCCGTGGCCGCCAGTACCTGGTCGGCATACGCCAGCGAGCGCGAGTCGTAGACGTTGTCCACGCCGAGCAGGCGCAGGAAGTCGCGCTTCTCGTCGCTGCCAGCAGTGGCATGGATCTCGGCGCCGAGCCACTTGGCAATCTGGATGGCAGCAATGCCCACGCCACCGGCGGCACCGTGGATCAGCACTTTTTCGCCTGGTTCAAGGCGAGCCAGGTGATGCAGGGCGTAGTACACGGTGAAGAAGGTGCTCGGGATGGTCGCCGCCGCTTCGAACGACATGCCCTCGGGAATGCGCGCGACCGCGTTGGCGTTGGTCACCAGACGGTTGGCAAAGCTGCACGGGCCAAAGCCGACCACGCGGTCACCCGGGGCGAAGTCACCGAGCACCGCAGCGCCCTTGCCCTGAACGACACCAGCAAACTCGAAGCCCAGGGTCGGGCCGGAGAAACCGTTCTCGATGGCCTCGTCGGAAAGCAGGCCAAGCGCGAACATCACGTCGCGGAAGTTCAGGCCGGTGGCGCGCACGGCGATGTCCAGCTCGTCGGCAGCAGGCTGGCGCGGCTCGCGCACTTCCCAGCGCAGGTTGCGCAGCTGGCCCGGCAGATCGAAGCCCAGGCACAGCCACTGCTCAGCGGCGTCGCTGGCCGTGGTGGCATCGTCAAGCACGCGCAGGCGCGGCACGTAACGGCGGCCTTCGGCGTCCAGCGCCAGCTCGGTCTCGGCGTCGGCTTGCAACAGGGCCGGCAGCAGGCGCTCGATAGCGGCGCCGTGACCGAGGTCGATCAGGCGGATACGGCAGTGGGCGGATTCGTTGGCGAGGGTCCGGCCGAAGCCCCAGAAGGCAGCGTCGGCGATGGCCTCCAGGGCATGGCCCTGGTCACCGTCATACAGGTGCGCGGCCGCGCCGCGGCTGAGCAACCAGCACTGCGGGGCAAGGTTGAGCGATTCACAGGCCTGCACCAGGGCAGCGGCGAGCATGCACCGCTCGCCCTGGCCATCAAGGCCGGCGCTGCTGTCGAAACCGGCCAGGTGCAGCAGGTGCTGCGGGGCCTGGTCGAGCGCGGCCAACTGCGCCGCCAGCGACTGGGCATCACCCGGCAGGAGCAGGCTGACCTGCTGGCCGTGGCCACGCAACTGCTCGGCCAGCAGCGCAGCAGCGCCCTGCCCGGCCTCGGCCAGCAAGGCCCAGTGCGCAGTGGCCGGCGCCGGCGCAGCAGCGGCTGCGGCAGCGCCTTTGTCGGCCAGCAGCAGGTAGCTGCCACAGGCGCTGCCTGGCAACGCCTCAAGGGTGCGCGGGGCAAGCAAGCCGTGGCGCTGCAGCTCATGCTGCCAGAACGCCGGCGATTGCTGGCGCGACAGCGCGTGCTGCGGACCGGCCAGCCACCAGTCGGCTTGGCCACCAAAGACGAAGTCGGCCCAGCGCGCCGGGTACTGCCCCAGCAGCGCCAACTGGCCATGTGGGTTGAGTTGCGCACAGGCCTGACGCAGGGCATCGCCGACCGCACCGAGGGCGGCAAGGTCGCTTGGCAGCAGCACCCAGTCGAAGCCACCGGCGTCGGCCAGTTGCTCGCGGTTGATCACGCTCAAGGCTGGGCAGTCGTCGCGCAGGCGCTGTTCCAGCTCCGGCTCGGCGACGCAGTAGACAAAATCGATCCGGTCGAAATCGATGCTCGGGTACAGCAGCTCGGCAAACGAGGCGCCCGTAAAACCGATCTCCAGCACGCGCAGGCGCTGCCCCTGCGGCAGCTGCGCCAGACGCACGGTGAGGGTTTCGCTGATGCCCGCAAGCAGGCGTTGCTGGCCGGCGGCGCCCAGCACCAGGCGGGCCAGGCTGGCACCACTGGTTTCCCGTGGCAGCAAGCTGTCGAGGCTCAGCTGGCCGTCGAGCAGGCCCTGCAGGTGCTGGCCGATACGCCCGACCGAATGGATGATCTGGAAGTACTCCGGGTAGCTCTGGAACAGCTCTTGCCAGATCGCCGCCGAGCTCGGCCGCTCACCGCTGTCGCCCAGCTGCCAACTGCCGTCAGTGGCAGGTAGCAGGCTCAGGTCCTGCTCGGCGTGACGCAGCAGGCTGGCGATGAAGTCGCCCTGGTGCTGCGACCACAAGGCAATCTGCTCGGCGCTCAAGCGCCCGCCAGCCTGTTCGACCAGGTCGACCAGGAAGCTCGCGCAGAGCATTTCCAGCAGCGGCTCGACCTCATTGAGGTAACGCGCCTGGGCCGGCTCGTCGGCCAAGCCCTGCAGCGCAGCAGCCAGCGGCGTGGCGGCGACGGCATGGCGTTGCAGCGCCAGCACCTGGCCCGGCGCGGCAATGCCGACGTGGCCCATGCGCTTGATCTCGCCAGTGCGGTCGTAGTTCAGGCGGACCGCACGCAAGCGCGCGTCGTTGATTGCCAGCACGGCGGCGCCGCTGGCATCGAACAGGGTGATGTCGACCAGCAGCGAATGCTCGGTACGCTTGCGCTGACGCAGTTCGGCCAGGACCGGCACGCCGCCGGCCTGGGTAAAGGCGATGCGGCCGAGCTTGACTGGGATGAACGCCAGGCCACGGTTACGCCCCGGGCGGCTGGCAAGCAATTCGGTGATCAGCTGGAAGGCACCGTCGAGCAAGGCCGGGTGCAGGTGCAGACCGGCCAGCTCGGCTTCGATTACGCTCGGTACAGTGAGCTGGGCCAGGACCCGCTGCTCTTCGACCCAGGCGGCGGCAACCGTCTGGTAGGCCGGGCCGTAGTTGAGGCCGACTGCGCGGGTCAACGCCAGGTGCTGCTCGCCGTCGAAGTCGGCCGGGCGCTGGGGCAGCGCCGGGGCGCGGGCTTCGAGCAGCACGCCGCGGGCTTCGCCGGGCAGGCGCGCGACCACGTGCTGTACCCAGTCTTCGCGCTGGGCCAGCGAGCGCGAGGTGATGCGCAGGGTGCCATCCGCCTCTTCGACCTGGACGCGAATCTTTTTGCTGCCCTCGCTGCCGAGCAGCAGCGGGTTGTGGATTTCCAGCTCTTCGATATCGACGAACTCGCCCGGCTGGTGCAGTTGCGCCACGGCCAGCGCCAGCTCGGTAAAGCCTGCACCGGGGAACAGCACCGACTCACCGACCTTGTGGTCGGCCAGGGTCGGGAACATCTGCGTGTCGAGGCGGTTTTCCCAGGTCAGTGCCTGGTCCGCCAGCGGGTAACCGAGCAATGGGTGCACCCGCTCACGGCGCAGCACGCCGGCAGACTCGCTGCTGACCGGCAACTGGAAGTGATCACGCTGCCAGGCATAGCCAGGCAGGTTCACCGCCTGACCGACCAGGGCAAAGCGCTCGGGCCATTCCGGCTCGGCGCCGGCGATCAGCACACGGGCGACACTGCGCTCGAGCAGCAACGGGCTGTGATCGTTGCGCTTGAGGGTGCCGATCACCTGGCCGGACTGTTCGCACTCGTTGAGTACGTCGTTGAGGTAGCTGCGCAGGATCGGGTGCGGGCCAACCTCGACGAACAGGTTCAGGCCCTGACGCACCAGCGCATCGGTGGCGCCCTGGAACAGCACCGGGAAGCGGATGTTCTGCCACCAGTAGTGGCTGTCCAGGCGCTGGCCGTCGAGCTCGCCACCGACCACGGTGGAATAGAACGGGATATCACCGGTGCGCGGGCGGATGTGCGCGAGGTCGGCGATCACGTCCTGTTCGATGGGGTTCATCGCGGGCGAATGGAAGGCGTAGTCGAGGTCCAGGCGGCGGGCGAATACCTGACGCTCGGCGAGGGCCTCTTCCAGCACCGACAGGCCGTCGATGTCGCCGGCCACGGTGGCACCACGGGCGCTGTTCTCGCCAGCCACGACGACCTTGCCGTCCAGCCCCAGCTCGGCGATCAACTGCGCAGTGGCCTCGCCAGACAGACCAACGGCGGTCATCTGGCCAGTGCCACGGGTCAGCCCTTGCAGGCGGCTGCGGTGGAAGATCACCTGGGTCGCGTCGGCCAGGCTCAGCGCACCGCTGGCCCAGGCTGCGGCGACTTCGCCGACACTGTGGCCGATCACTGCAACCGGGCGCACGCCTTCGGCGGCAAGTACGCGAGTGACCGCAACCTGCAGGGCGAACAGCGCCGGCTGGGCGATCTCGGTACGCGCGTAGCGCCCTTCACCGTTGTCACCGAGCAGTTCGGCGCGCAGCGAGTAGCCCGCCAAGGGTTGGAACAGGGCGTCCACTTCGTTCACAGCAGCGGCGAACAGCGGGTTGTCGAGCAGCGCCCGGCCCATGCCCTGCCATTGCGAACCGTTGCCGGAATAGACAAACACCGGGCCCTTGGCCGCGTCCAGCGCCTGGCCCGCTTCGAGCACTGCGCTGAGCTCGCCGAGGGTCGGGTCCTGGGCGTAGTCGTCGAGGGCCTGGGCCGCTTCGGCGGGGCTGTCGGCGATCAGCAGCAGGCGGTGCGCATGCGCGTCACGGCGGAACATGGCCTGGTAGGCCACGTCGTAGTAGTTCGCCTCGGGGTGTTCGGCCAGGTACGCGGCAAAGCGCTCGGCGCTGGCGCGCAGGCCTTGCTCGGTCTTGGCGCTGAGCAACAGCGGCACGCGCCCGGCGGGCGCCTGGGCAGCAGCCACAGGCAACGGCTCAGGGCTTTGCAGGATGACGTGGGCGTTGGCGCCGCCGAAACCAAAGGAGTTGATCCCGACCGTCAGTTGGCCTTCACGCTTGAGCGGCAAGGGCTCGGTGACCACCTGCAGGTTGAGCGCGCTGAACTCGATGGTCGGGTTGAGCGCCTGCACGCCGATGGTCGCCGGCACGGTACGTTGGGTCAGGCAGTTGATCGCCTTGACCAGGCCCGCCACACCGGAGGCGGCCTCGAGGTGGCCGAGGTTGCTCTTCACCGAGCCGATCGGCAGCGGGTTGCCGGCGCCACGCGCCTGGCCCAGGGCCTCGCCGATGGCACGGGTCTCGATCGGGTCACCGACCGCGGTGCCGGTGCCGTGGGCTTCGAGGTAGTCGAGTTGCTCGGGAGCGATGCCGGCCTTGGCGTAGGCGCGCTTGAGCAACGCGGCCTGGGCGGTGGCGTTGGGCAGGGTCAGGCTGGACTTGCGGCCATCGGTGTTCACCGCACTGGCGGCGACCACCGCCAGAATCGGGTTGCCGTCGGCCAGCGCCTGGTCGTAGTCCTTGAGCAGGAACAGGCCACCGCCTTCAGAGCGCGCGTAACCGTCGCCGTTCTGGTCGAACGACTGGCAGCGCCCGGTGCGCGAGAGCATGGTGGCCTTGGAGAAGATCATGAAGCCGAACGGGTGCAGGTGCAGGCTGATGCCGCCAGTGATCGCCTGGTCGACGTCACCGCTGAGGATCGCCTGGCAGGCCTGGTGGAAGGCCACCAGCGACGATGAGCACGCGGTATCGATGGCCATGCTCGGGCCGCGCAGGTCGTAGAAATACGACAGGCGGTTGGCCGCGATGCTCATGGTGTTGCCGGTGGCGGTGGCGCCATCGATGGCTGCCATGTCGTCGACCAGGCGATAGGCCTGTTCGACACTGGCGATGCCGAGGTACACGCCGCAGTTGCTGCCACGCAGGCGCGACGGCTTGACCCCGGCGCTTTCGAAGGTTTCCCAGCACATTTCAAGGAGGATGCGCTGCTGCGGGTCCATCATCGCCGCTTCGCGCGGCGAGATATTGAAGAAGCCCGCGTCGAAGCCGCTGATGTCGCCCAGGGTGCCGGAGGCGAAGGTGTAGGTGCTCGCAGGGTGGGTCTTGTCCGGGTGCAGGAACTCTGCCTTTTCCCAGCGCGACGGGTCGACCTGGGTGACCAGGTCGCGCCCACTCATCAGGTTCTGCCAGAAGCTGGCCGAAGTAGAACCGGGGAAACGGAACGAACTACCAACGATTGCAACCTGTTTACGCTTAGTCAAAACCCATTCCTTCAAAACTCATCGGGGCTGCGTCCCATCCTGCGGACAGCCGGCATGCCTTGCCTCGCCATGCACTGGCGGGTCGTATGTGTCGCTGATGATCGTCTGGTGATCTGAAATTGCTGTGCACGCAGGAGAAAGCAAGACGCGTTGTCTGATGCTTGCTCGGGAAATTCAGATTTGGTGTAAGCGGATGATACGCGGTATGGGGGGCGGGGGAAAACCCTGGGGGCGTGGCGGGTGTCACATCTCGTCGCCCGCCGGTGATATTTCACGCAGCGGGCGCTGAGATTTCATCGAGTATCAGTAGATCTTGTCTTGCACCAGGCGCTTGAGGTACTGGCCATAGCCATTTTTTGCCAAAGGAGCGGCCAAGGCTTCCAGTTGAGCGGCGTCGATCCAGCCCTGACGGAAGCTGACTTCCTCCGGACAAGCCACCTTCAGCCCTTGCCGACGCTCGATGGTGGCGATGTAGCCACTGGCTTCGAGGAGCGAATCATGGGTGCCGGTGTCGAGCCAGGCATAGCCCCGCCCCATGATTTCGACCGACAGACGGTTCTGTTCGAGGTACACCCGATTGAGATCAGTGATCTCCAGTTCGCCGCGCGCTGACGGTTTGATGCTCTTGGCGATCTCGACCACGTCCTTGTCGTAGAAATACAGGCCGGTCACCGCGTAGTTCGACTTGGGCTGGGCGGGTTTCTCTTCGAGGCTGATGGCCTTGCCCTGCGCGTCGAAATCGACCACGCCATAACGCTCGGGGTCTTGCACGTGGTACGCGAAGACGCTGGCGCCGTCGGTGCGGACCATGGCGTTGCCGAGCAACTGCTGGAAGTCGTGGCCGTAGAAGATGTTATCGCCCAGCACCAGCGCCGACAGATCGTTGCCGATGAACTGCTCGCCGATCAGAAACGCCTGCGCCAGGCCATCCGGCGAAGGCTGCACGGCGTAGGAGATGTTGATCCCCCAGCGATGACCGTCGCCCAGCAGTTGCTCGAAACGCGGCGTGTCCTGAGGGGTGGAAATAATCAGGATGTCCTGGATCCCGGCCAGCATCAGCGTGGTCAGGGGGTAGTAGATCATCGGCTTGTCGTAGACCGGCAACAACTGCTTGGAAATCGCCAGGGTTGCCGGGTGCAGACGGGTGCCCGAGCCGCCCGCGAGGATGATGCCTTTACGTTTCATATCGCTCACTTCTCGTGTATTTCGGTCAGCATTCGCGCCACGCCCTGGCGCCAGTCAGGCAGTACCAAGGCAAAAGCGTCCTGCAGTTTTTGGGTATTGAGCCGCGAATTGGCTGGGCGCCTGGCCGGGGTCGGGTAGGCCTCGGTGGTCAACGCATTGACCTGTTCGGCCGCAACCTTCAAGGCCACGCCACCTGCCGCCGCCTGTTCAAGCACAAAACGAGCATAGCCGCACCAGGTGGTTTCGCCCGACGCCGCCAGGTGATAGACACCGGCCAGGGCCGGCGTGCGCCGGGTGGCGACGATGGCATGAGCACTGACATCAGCAATCAGCTCGGCGCTGGTCGGGGCGCCAAACTGGTCATCAATGACGCCCAGGCTGTCGCGCTCGGCGGCCAGCCGGAGCATGGTCCGGGCAAAGTTGTTGCCGCGCGCGGCATACACCCAGCAGGTGCGCAACATCAGGTGAGCGCAGCCGGACGCGAGGATGGCCTGCTCACCAGCCAGCTTGCTCTCGCCGTAGACGTTCAGCGGGCCGGTGGCGTCGTGCTCCCGCCAGGCTTTGCTGCCCTGCCCGGGAAACACATAGTCGGTCGAGTAATGCACCAGCAGCGCACCGCTGCCGGCAGCCCATTGCGCCAGCAGCGCCACAGCCTCGGCATTGACCCGAAACGCCTGCTCACGCTCTTCCTCGGCTTTATCGACCGCGGTATAGGCCGCCGCGTTGACGATCACATCCGGCGCGTAGGCCTCGAGCGTGGCGGCCAGCCCGTCGAGGTTGGCCAGGTCACCGCAGTAGTCCTGGCTGCGCGAGTCCAGCGCCAGCAGCTGGCCCAAGGGGGCGAGGCTGCGCTGCAGCTCCCAACCCACCTGACCGTTCTTGCCCAGCAGAAGAATCTTCATGCCGTACGCCCGCTGTAATTCTTCTCGACCCAGTCGCGGTAACCGCCGGACTGCACGTTCTCGACCCATTGGGCGTTGGCCAGGTACCACTCGACAGTCTTGCGAATGCCCGTCTCGAAGGTTTCCGCAGGCTTCCAGCCCAGCTCACGCTCGAGCTTGCGCGCGTCGATCGCGTAACGCCGGTCGTGGCCTGGGCGGTCGGTGACGTAGGTGATCTGCCCGGCGTAGGTTTGCCCATCGGCGCGCGGGCGCAGCTCATCCAGTAGGGCACAGACGCGATTGACGATGTCCAGGTTGGGTTTTTCGTTCCAGCCACCGACGTTGTACACCTCGCCGAGCCGGCCGGCTTCAAGCACGCGGCGAATGGCACTGCAGTGGTCTTTGACGTACAGCCAGTCGCGAATCTGCTGGCCATCGCCATAGACCGGCAGCGACTTGCCGGCCAGGGCGTTGACGATCATCAGCGGGATGAGTTTTTCCGGGAAGTGGAACGGGCCGTAGTTGTTCGAGCAATTGGTGGTCAGCACCGGCAGGCCGTAGGTGTGGTGATACGAGCGCACCAGGTGATCGCTGGCCGCCTTGCTCGCCGAGTACGGGCTGTTCGGCTGGTACTGGTGGGTCTCGGTGAACGCCGGTTCATCGGCCGCCAGCGAGCCGTACACTTCGTCGGTCGACACATGCAGGAAGCGAAACGCCTGGCGGGCGTCGTCGGCGAGGTTGTTCCAGTAAGCGCGAACTTCTTCGAGCAGGCGGAAAGTGCCCACGATGTTGGTTTCGATGAAGTCTTCTGGGCCGTGGATCGAACGGTCGACGTGCGACTCGGCGGCAAAGTTGACGATGGCCCGCGGCTGGTGTTCGGCCAGCAGGCGCTTGACCAGCGTGCTGTCACCAATGTCGCCATGGACAAAGATGTGCCGCTCGTCACCGTGCAAGCTGCTCAGGGTCTGCAGGTTGCCGGCATAGGTGAGTTTGTCGAGATTGACGACTGACTCGTTGGATTCTGCCAGCCAGTCCAGCACGAAATTTGCGCCGATGAAGCCTGCGCCGCCAGTTACCAGAATGGTCATGTTGTAGTCTTCCAATGTATGGCCTGGTTCACTCAGGCGTATTGATCGTTGCGGGGCGGATCTGTGATCCGGGCGCGCGAACTTCAGTCAGGGCTCGAACCTGCGCTGCTGGTAGAGCCAATCGACGATTTCCCCTTCCGGGCTGTAGCCAATCACCAGCTCGCGCAAGAGCTGGCGTACCAGCAGGAACTCGTCGCTGGCAACCGCCGACTGCAAGTGCTCCAGCCGCTGCTTGAGGACATCCCAGCTCAGGTAATCTTCGTTGGCACTCATGATCATCGGGTGGCGGGTAGCCAGCACGTTTTCGCCGATGAGCAGTTCTTCGTAGAGCTTCTCGCCGGGCCGCAGCCCAGTGAATTCAACCGCGATCTCACCTTGCGGGTTGCGCTCCGAGCGAATGCTGAAGCCCGACAGGTGGATCATTTTCTCTGCCAGTTCGACGATTTTTACCGGCTCGCCCATGTCCAGCACAAAGACGTCGCCGCCCTTGCCCATTGAGCCGGCCTGAATCACCAGTTGCGCGGCCTCGGGGATGGTCATGAAATAGCGGGTAATTTTCGGGTGGGTGACGGTCAGCGGGCCGCCGGCCTTGATCTGCTTGTGGAACAGCGGGATCACCGAGCCGGACGAGCCCAGCACGTTGCCGAAACGAACCATGGTGAAGCGGGTCTTGTTGACCTGCGAAACATTGCCGACATCACCGAATAGCACGGGTGCCACTTCGCGGCTCAGCGCCTGCAAGGTCATCTCGGCAAGCCGCTTGGTGCTGCCCATGACGTTGGTCGGGCGCACGGCCTTGTCGGTGGAAATCAACACGAAGTTGGCCACCCCAGCCCGCAGCGCCGCCTGCGCGGTGCGCAGGGTGCCGAAGACATTGTTCGAAACGCCTTCGGCAATGTTGTGTTCGACCATCGGCACGTGTTTGTAGGCGGCCGCGTGATAGACCGTGTCGACTTTCCACGCGCACATGACATCGAGCATCCGGGCCTGGTCACGGACCGAGCCAAGCATCGGAATCAACTGCACGCCGAGGCTCTCGCGGGCAATCCGCTGCTCAAGTTCACTGGCAATGCTGTAGAGGTTGAACTCACTGTGCTCGAACAGCAACAGGGTGCGCGGCGCCTGGCCGAGGATCTGCCGGCACAGCTCGGAGCCGATCGAACCGCCCGCGCCGGTAACCATTACCACTTGGCCGACGATGCAGCGTTCGAGCAGGTCGTTCTGCGCGGGGACCGTGTCGCGGCCGAGCAGGTCGGCGATGTCCACTTCCTGGATATCGTCGACCTTGACCCGGCCACTGGCCAAGTCCATGAAACCGGGCACGCTGCGCACATGCAGCGGATACCCCTCGAGCAGGTTGAGAATCTCGCGCCGACGGGGCCTGCTGACGGATGGGATGGCCAGCAGAATCTCTTCGGCACCGGTGTCCTCGATCATCCGTTGCAGTTGCTCGGGCGGGTACACCTGCAGACCGGCAATGACCCGATCGGCAATACTTGTGTCATCGTCGATGAACGCCACCGGGCGCATCGCCTTGCCCATGCGCAGGGCTGCCACCAACTGGTTGCCTGCCGAGCCTGCACCGTAGATGGCGACCCGCGGCAAACCGTCATCGCGGTTGGCAAACGGCACGTGCTGCACCGCCGTGGCAAACCAGTCGCCAAGGAAATACTGGCGCATGGCCAGGCGCAAGCCGCCGACCATGATCAGGCTCAACCACCAGTAGTTGAACATGATCGAGCGCGGTACCACGTTGTGGTGGTTACCCGACCAGAAGATGATGAAGCCCAACAGCACTGCCGACAACGTTACGGCCTTGATGATCGCGATCAGCGCGTCATTGCCGAAGTAGCGCATGACTGCCCGGTACAGGCCAAAGCGGATGAACAGCGGAATCGCCACCAGCGGCGCGCAGGCGAACAGCCAGGTATGGTCCAGCACCGGGTTGGCCAGGTCGTCGATGCCCAGGCGCACGAGAAACGCCAACCACAGCGCAGCCCACACCAGAATGACATCCGTCGCTACCTGAATCAGCCGTTTATGGCGACGAGGCAGTCCAAGCAATCTTGTTCTCAGCTTATCCATATAACCTCAGAGTCCCTCCAGGTTGAGAAGATACCGGCAGTGTTTCAAGGACGGGCCATAGGCCGCGCCGGCACACCGATCACGGTGGTGTCGTCGGCTACGTCGCAGACCACCACACCACCCGCGCCCACGGTCGCCCTGCAACCAATCTTGATTATCTGCCTGACCACCGCACCGATACCTATCCAGCTGCGCTCACCAACGCCAACCCCTCCAGCCAAGCGAGCGCCAGGGCTGACATGCACGTGGTCACCAATACGGCAATCGTGATCGACACTGCTGCCTGTATTGAGAATGGCACCCTCGCCCACTGTGGCAAATGCATTGACCACCGCGCCGGCAAAAACCACCGTGCCACGGCCCAGCGAGGCGTGGCGGCTGACCACGGCGCTGGGGTGCACCAGCACAGGCACTGGCGCACCCCGCTGTTGCAACTCGCGCATCTTCTGCGCACGCACGGCATTGTTGCCGATGGCGACGATCACGCCTTGATAGTGATCAAGCCGCTCAAGCAATTGTGCGCCGCCGCCGACCACTGGCCAGGCGCCGTTCTCGCTCAGCCCGGGCCACGCATCGTCAAAAAAGTCGATCTGCTGCCAGCCACACAGCTCGGCCAGATCAGCCACCACCTTGCCGTGGCCACTCGCCCCGAGGATCGCCAGGCGATTCATTTCGGCGATCCGGTGAATTTCGACATGGTGGCCTGACCTTCGCCCGAGATTCCGTCACGTACCAGGACCTTCTTCACGGTCAGCAGGAGGATCTTCAAGTCCAGCAGTGTCGAGCGGTTGTCGACGTACCATACATCGAGCCGGAACTTCTCTTCCCAGGACAACGCATTACGGCCATTGATCTGCGCCCAGCCGGTCACCCCCGGGCGCACATCGTGGCGACGGTACTGTTCCTGGTCATACAGCGGCAGGTACTCCATGAGCAGCGGCCGCGGGCCGACCAGGCTCATCTCGCCCTTGAGCACATTCCACAGTTCAGGCAACTCGTCCAGGCTCGAGGCACGCAGGAAGCTGCCAAACGGGGTCATGCGCTTGTCATCGGGCAACGGCACACCGTGTTCATCAACCGCATCGCGCATCGTACGGAACTTGATCATCTCGAAGGGTTTACCGTTCATGCCCGGACGGACCTGGCGGAACAGCACCGGCGAGCCGAGCTTGCGCCGAATGCACAGCGCAAGAATGACAATGACCGGGCTCAACAGCACCAGACCAAACAGTGAGGCGACAATATCGATTGCACGCTTAACCATAGCCTTGCCACACGACCGCGCCATCAAGCAAAACACTCGGCAGTGCGCAACGACTTGCCCGCCTGGTCTTTTTCCGAGAGGGTCGGTGCAACTTCGAGCGGCCACTCGATGGCAACGTCCGGATCATCCCAGGCCAGGCAGCGCTCGTGCGCTGGCGCGTAATAATCGGTGGTCTTGTACAAGAACTCGGCGCTTTCCGACAACACCAGGAAGCCATGGGCAAAGCCTTCGGGCACCCACAACTGATGTTTATTGTGCTCGGACAGCACAGCGCCAACCCATTGACCAAAGGTCGGCGACGACCGACGAAGGTCGACGGCAACGTCAAAGACCTCGCCAGATACCACCCGGACCAGCTTCCCTTGCGGCTGGCTGATCTGGTAATGCAGCCCGCGCAGTACCCGCCGGGTGGATTTGGAGTGGTTGTCCTGGACAAAGCTGACGGCTCTGCCGACCGCTTCTTCGAACACCTTCTGGTTGAAACTTTCAAGGAAGAAACCCCGCGCATCACCAAACACTTTTGGCTCGAACAAGATCACTTCGGGTATTGCCAGAGATGTCGCCTTCATTAGATTGCCCTATTCATGAAATCGTGTTGCAGCGCTGCAGTTGCACCGGCATTCACTGGCCACAACCGCAGACGTACGCTTATACAGAAGGCCCGGCCGGACTTACGCCGTCGCCTGGGCCATTACGTCCTGCAGTACCTCGCAGGTCTTGCGCATTTCGGCCTCGGTCAGGGTCGGATGCACCAGGAACATCAGGCTGGTCTCGCCCAGCTCGCGGGCAATGACCAGGCGCTGCTCAGGGCGCCAGCCGGTACCGTCGAAGGCTTTTTCCAGGTAGACCTCGGAGCAGGAACCGGAGAACGCCGGCACACCGCGTTGGGCAATTTCGTGGAGGATCCGGTCACGATCCCAACCGGCCGCCAGTTTGCCCGGTTCGACAAATACATAGCACTTGTAGGCAGCGTGTTCGCAGTCGCCAGGCACCGCCGGCACCCGCAGGCCTGGCAGGCTGGCCGCGCACTCCCAGATCTGGCCGGCGTTGCGCAGGCGGCTGGCGTGCCACTCCGGCATCAGCCCGAGCTGGATCGAGCCGATCACGGCCTGCATTTCCAGCATCCGCCAGTTGGTGCCGAAGCTTTCGTGCAGCCAACGGAAGCCTGGCGCGTGCTGGCGCTCATACACCGCGTCCCAGCTTTTGCCGTGATCCTTGTACGACCACATGCGCTTCCACAACTCGGAGTCATTGGTGGTGACGATGCCACCCTCGCCGCCAGTGGTCATGATCTTGTCCTGGCAGAACGACCAGGCGCCGACATGGCCGATGGAACCCACCGCGCGACCTTTGTAGCGTGCACCGTGAGCTTGCGCACAGTCCTCGATCACCTTCAGGTCGTGGGCGGCGGCCAATGCCATGATCGGGTCCATGTCACATGGCCAGCCAGCCAGGTGGACGCAGATCACCGCACGGGTGCGTGGGCTCAGGACCTTGCTGATGGTCTCTGCCGTGATGTTCTGCGAGTCACGGTCGACCTCGGCAAACACCGGGATAGCACCGGCATTGACGATGCTCGAGACCGATGCGAGGAACGTGCGCGGCGTCACCACTACCTCGTCACCCGCGCCGATGCCCAGAGCCTTCAGCGCCAGGTCGAGGGCCACGGTGCCGTTGGTCACGGCGACGGCGTGCGCGCAGTCGGCATACGCGGCAAAGGCCTGCTCGAATTTTCGCCCAGCCTCCCCCGTCCAGTAGTTGACCCGGTTGGACAGCAGGACATCACGCACCGCGTCGGCTTCTTGCGTCGAGAACGAGGGCCATGGCGAAAAAGGAGTGTTCAACACGATATGCACCTGTTTACTGGACAGTAGTACGGCCGCACCACCCTGCTGGGGTGGCTGGCCAGTAGAAATATAAAAACGCCTGCAGGCGTGTTCAGCGCGCGCCGGGCGCAATGCCCATTTCAGCGAGCATGACCGCGTTCACCGAGTGTACGTCATAGCGCTGTGCGGCCATCTCCCTGGACCTGCGCCCCATGCGCGAGGTCAGTTCGGGTTCGAGCACAAATCGGGTCATCGCCTCGACCAGTTGTTCGACGCTCTTCACGGCCACCAGCATGCCGTTGTCTTCCGGCACCACCGTTTCGCGGCAGCCGGGGGCATCGGTGGTGATGATCGGGCGGCCCATCGCCATGGCTTCGAGCACAGTTCGCGGGGTGCCTTCTCGATAAGACGGCAGGACGTAGACACTACAGCCCTCGATCGCTGGACGCACGTCGCCAAGGCGCCCGAGGTACTCCAGGGAGCCCTCGGCAACCCAGCGGTCCAGCTCGTGCTGGGCAATAGCGTCGGGATTGTCGTCAATCCAGCCGACCAGCGCAAAACTTGCCTGTGGGTACTGCTCGCGCATGCGCTGCGCGGCTGCCGCGTACTCGCGCACGCCCTTGTCGCCCAACAAGCGGGCGATCAACAGAAAACGCGGGCTGTCCGGCAACGGCGCCACCGCAAACGAAGCGACATCCACGCCAGAGCCGTTGACCACGCACGAGGGCACCTGTGGCGGGAGCAGCTTCAGCGAGCGGAACAGCGCTTCATCGTCCGGGTTCTGGAAAAACACCTTGTGCGTGCAGCGCAACGCAACCGCATAGAGCGTCTGCACTACCCTGCGCACCAGGCCGCGCTTGCCTTTCTGCTCAGGCTCCTGAAACGCATAGCCCAGGCCTGTGATCAGGGCAAAGCGCTGCGGCACCCGCGCCAGCCAGGCGGCAATCGATCCGTACACCACCGGCTTGACCGTATATCCCATGACATGGGAGGGGCGGATCTGGCGCATCAGACGCCAAAGCTGCAACAGCGAGCGCAAGTCGGTCAGTGGGTTCAGGCCTACCCGCTGCAGGGCGATATCATGCACGGTAATGCCCTTGGCCTCGAGCACCGCCCGCACCGTGCTGCCCGCAGCCAGGTCAGGCGCGGCAACATGCACCTGCAGGCCACTGGCGCGCAGCGCATCGAGCAGCGGCCCACGGAAGTTCAGCAGTGAGTCGGGATGACTCGCGATCAACAGAAATTTCATCGTTTCAATGCTCTGCATACCAGGCCTGGAACATGAGGACGTTCCACAAGTGGTGCTGCCAGTTACGGCGACCACTCAGGTGTTCGTTCCACATCTGGGTAATCGGCTCGGGGTGGAAGATCCCTTCCTGGCGTAACCGGGTGGGGTCGAGCTGGGCTGTCGCCCATTCGCGCAGAGGGCCTCTGAGCCAGCTGTCGAGCGGCAGGCCGAAGCCCTGCTTGGGACGCTCGATCAATTCGCGCGGGACGTGCCGGTAGAGCACCTCGCGCAGTACCCGCTTGCCCTTGCCTTGATGAATCTTGTAGTCGAGCGGCAGGCTCCAGGCCAGTTCGGCAACCCGCGGATCGAGCATCGGTACGCGGCTCTCAAGGCTGACGGCCATGGCGGCGCGATCGACTTTGACCAGGATGTCGTCGGTCATGTAGGTCTGGGCATCCATTGCCATCATGGTATGCGCGAAGTGATCGGTGCTCGGCCACTGCGCGCTGGCGCTGAGCAAGGTCTCGGGCTCGACTGCGCCGATGATCAGGCTGGCCGGGTCTTGCCAGTGGCTGGTCAAGGTGCGGAAAAACGCGCGCTGATCCGACAGGCCGAGCAGGCCGGCCAGCTTGTGCGCCTTGTCGCCCGGGGTGGCAATCTGCATGCGCGCCGGTATGGCCGGCTTGAGCATCCCGTAGACCTGATCCCACTGTGCTGGCGACAACGCCCGCAAGGCCAGCGAGGCCCCCTTGCGCGCCACCGCCGGCAGCCGCGACAGCCGGCTCCAGACCTTGTTGCCCATCAGGTAGCGGTTATAGCCACCGAACAGTTCGTCACCGCCGTCACCGCTCAGGGCAACCCGCACATGCGCGCTGGCCAGCTGGCTGACGAGGAAGGTCGGGATCTGCGAGCTGTCGCTGAACGGCTCGCAATAGATCGAGGCGAGCCGTGGAATCACGTCCTGGGCGTCCTTGGGCGTGACATACAGCTCGGTGTGATCGGTGCCCAGGTGGCGCGCTACTTCCTTGGCATACTCCGCCTCGTTGTAGGCGGTCTCGCCGAAGCCGATGGTGAATGTACGCACCGGCTGTTGGCTTTGCGCCTGCATCAAAGCAACAACCGTACTGCTGTCTACGCCGCCACTGAGGAAGGCGCCCAGTGGCACGTCCGACAGCATCTGCCTGCCCACCGTGGCCGACAACTGCTGCTCGAGGAGGTCGGTGGCCTCTTCGAAAGAGCCCTGGAACGGGTTGCGCAGGCCGTTCTCGACCACCTCGTTGAGCGACCAGTACTGGCGTGGCTGCGCCTGCCGGGCAGCGTCAGGCTGGCCGAGCGGAAACTGGATATAGTGGCCGGCGCGCAGCTTGTGGATGCCCTTGTAGATACTGTACGGCGCGGGGATGCAGTTGTGCCGAAGGAGCAGCGTCAGGGCATCGCGGTCGATTTCGCGGGTCGCCGCCGGATGGCACTTGAGGGCCTTGAGCTCGGAGGCGAACAGCAGACTGCTGCCCTGCCAGCCGTAGTACAACGGCTTCTCGCCGAAGCGGTCGCGAGCCAGGCTGAGGGTCTGCTCGAGGCGATCCCACAGGGCGATGGCGAACATGCCGACCGCTTGCTGCAGCGTCTTGTCCAGGCCCCACGCCGCGATACCGGCCAGCAGCGTCTCGGTATCGGAATGTCCACGCCAGGCAGGTGCATGCCCCTGCGCCTCGAGCTCGGCCCGCAGCGCCAGGTGGTTATACACCTCGCCGTTGTAGACAATCACGTAGCGGTCGCACGCAGAGGCCATGGGCTGATGGCCAGCCGGCGACAGGTCGAGAATCGCCAGACGGCGATGGCCAAGGGCCAGGCCAAGCGCTTCGTCCCCCCAGTAGCCAGCATCATCAGGCCCGCGGTGGGTAATTTCAGTCGTCATTCGCCCGATAAGCGCCTGCGCATCCCGCAGACCAGGGCTAAAAAATCCAGCAATTCCACACATTGACGCGCACCTTATGAATTCGGCGTTGCAAGCTCATGATCATGAGCCTGTCAGGCTTTTCAGGAGTTTCTCGAGCACCGGCGCCTGGGCCTGCAACGAGTACCGGGTTTCGACCGCATGCCGGCCGGCACCGCCCAGGCGGCCTCGCTCTTCAGGCGAGGCCAGCAACTGGCACAACGCCGCCAGCCATTCCTGGTGCTGGCTGGCGAGCAAACCGCAGTGGTTGGCGGCAACAATCTCCACGTTGACCCCGACCGGCGATGCCACAACCGGTACGCCACAGGCCATGTACTGGATGAGTTTGTAACCACACTTGCCCTTTTCCCACGGACCGTCGATCAACGGCATGATGCCGATGTCCATCTGCTCGATCAGCCGAGCTTCACTATCCTCACTCCAGGGGAGGGTTTCAACCTCGATGCCCGGTAGCTGAGCGACGATATCGGCAGTCGCGCCCACCAGCATGAGCTTGGCACCATAGCGCGTGCACGCCTCGAGCAGCGCGGCATGGATACTGACCACGTACTTCTGGGTCGATGGCGAGCCGATCCAGCCGATCACCCGCTGTTGCCCTTCGGGCCGACGGCACACTTGATAGCGGCTGTGATCGACCACGGTTGGAATGATCTCGACGCGCGCAGCACCGGCACGCCTCGCTCGCTCAGCCAGGTACTCATTGCCAGCAACGACGATGCTCGACGCGCGCATGACGTCGTCGATCTTGCTGCCCAGCAGGCGCCGTACCCATCGATTGGTCGACAGGTCATAGTTGTGAAAAACCGCGTCGTCGTAATCGACCAGGTATTTCACACCCACCGCCCGCAGCCCGCGCTCGAACACCGCCGGCAGCATCGGAAACAGTTCTTTTTCGATCCAGACCGCGTCGTACTTGCGCGCGCGCAACAAGACCAGCACACGTTTCAGGTAATAACCCAGCAACTTCAAGGGTGAACGTTTGGATGAGCGGTACAGGTCATTGAGGTAGTCCTCACCGAAGAACTCGCTGACTTCGACCTCGACACCACTGGCCTGCAGCGCCGGCAGGAACTGCAGAATCCGCAGGCGGCTGCTCGCCCCCATGCGCGTGTATTTGCTCAGGATGAGGATTTTTTTCATCGGGTCTTGCCCGTGCGCAACCACTCACCCAGCCAACCGAACAACAGCCGATAGGCTTGCAGCGTCTCGCCGACGCCCTTGCGCTTGACCAGCGCCAGGCCCACGCGCAGGATCGGCTCGGGCACTACCGTGGCCAGCAGCACTGCGCTGGCAGAGGCCCGCCCAAGGTGCTTGAAGGCATACAGAATGCGGCTACGCAGTGAGTAGAAGAGCCTGCGTGCCTTGACCTGGTCCGAGGTGCCGCCGCCTTTGTGGAACGCCTTGACCTTGGTCAGAAACTCGATGCGATAGCCTTGGTCCTTGACCCGTTTGGACAAGTCGAGGTCTTCGAGGTAGACAAAAAAACGCTCGTCAAACCCTTGCAGCCGATCGAACAGCTCGCGGCGGATCAGGTAGAAGGCGCCAATCACATGATCGACCGTACGGTCGTTGTCGTGCGCCCACTCAGCCATGAAGAAGCCCAGCCGCGGCTGGATCCGGTCAAGGCCCACCGCATGTGCAAGGAAACTGGCCGTGGTCGGCAAGCGCGTGCAACTGCGGGCAACATGGCCGCTCTCCTCTTCCAGCTGTACTCCGCATACGCCGACCTGAGCGTTGTGCGGGTCACGCATGTACCCCAACACGTAGTCGAGGGTGCCCGGATACACCGCTGCATCAGGATTGAGGAACAGCACGAAAGGTGAACTGCCCTCGGCCGCGCCCAGGTTGCAGGCACGCGCAAAACCAAGGTTGGCACCGGTGCGCAGCACGCTGACGCCTTCCTGCTCCAGCCCTTGCTCAGAGCCGTCGGTGGACCCGTTGTCGACCACGATGACCCGGACTTGGCCCGCGGCGATACTGGCTTGCAGCGACGCGATACAGTCGCGAATCTGCTTGCCCGAATTCCAGTTGACGATAACTACATCAATGTCCATGAGCCAAATTCCTGTTGACGCTATTTACCAGCCGGTGATTCAGCAAGGCCACGGGCACGAATAAAACCCACATGTAATCGAATTTCGCCAAGTACGGGTTGGTCGCCGTCGCCAGCAAAAACGAAACCAACCCGCACAGATAATAAAACTCAAAGCTCTCGCGCCCTTTGCGGCGTACTTCCTGGGCCAGAAATACCATGAGCGAGACCACCCCCACGGCATAGATCGAGAAGCCGAACACGCCGTACTGAAATACCAGCGACACATAGAACAACTCGTACGCCCAAGGCATTTCTTCAGAGCGAATATAACTGGCGACAGCACCGGCCCCCGAGCCCCAGAACGGGTGCGCGACAATCCCGTCCATCAGCGCACCGAACTGAACCGCCCGCTCCGAGTTGCTCGCATCGGCGCCGAAGTCAAAAATCGACGATACCCGCTCGTAGATATAATCAGGCCACAACGAGTACACAACCAAGGCTAGCCCGATCGCGCCGCCGACAAACAGGCTGACCTTGAATACCGCCAGCCCGCGTCCACCTGGAGCGCCCAAGCTCATGCAATAGGCAATCAGCGGCCCCAGTACGGCGGTCACGAGGATGACCCGTCGGCCGGACAACATGACCACCAGCAGCAGGCCGAGGAAGGTGATCAGCCCTGCCAGGCTGATACGCTGGCAAATGATTCGGCAGAACATGAACGACAGCAGGAAGATCACGCTGGAGACGTTGGGCAAGGTGAACTTCAAGTACCCCGAACCGTAATCGACCACGGCCTCGTCTGCGTAGAGCGCCCGCAAGGTTACGCCCAACGGGTTGCCAGGCAGCACGATCTCGCCCACGACAAAGCCCAGGTCAATCAGCACGATCAGCAGCCCCGCGGTAACCATCAGGCGCTCCAGGCCATCGCTGTTACCCTGGTAGAGCATCGCCAGGATGGTAAACAGCGTCGGGTACACCACCATCACGGTGAGCACGCGCAACGCGCCGGGGTTGCCCAGCAGCGCGCCGTAGAACGACCAGCCCAAGCCGATGAACGAGAACAGCAACGCCGCCCAGAACAAGCGCGAATCAACCTTGCCAACCAGCCCACCGCCCAATACCAGGCAGCCCAGGGGCAGCAGCAGGGCCACCGTCTTGAATGCGGTAAAGCTCGTTGGAAACACCAGCGACAGCAGCAGGATCAAGCCTGCCACGCGCTGGGCAAAGTCATTCAACGACATTGACCAAGCCTCTATCGCCCTTCGCCTGCCACACTGCCCAACTCAGTAATAGCGTATCCAGCAGCGTGCGTAGCAGCCAGGCGAGCGCAGCGCCGATGACTCCCAGGTCCTGAATCAGCCAATACAAGGCGCCGACGAACAACGGCAGTTCGATGAGGTGGAAGATCGCCGTGATCCTGGTCCGGCCCTGGGCATGCAAAAAGGCGTACAGCATGGCCCCGACGCCGTTCAGGAACACCCCCGCGCACAAGATCCGGCCCACCGCCACCGACTCGGCGTTGACGTATTCACCGACCCACAGGTTGAGCACGATTGGCATCAACAGCGCCATGGCACTCATGATGACCAGCATCATCGCAGCTACCCGCAGCGTCCAGGTGCGGAACAGCGTCCACGCCTTGTCCACCCCCTGTTGCATCAGGCCGGCAATCGCCGGAAACGCCACGGTGGTCACCGCGCCGACCAGGATCATCGCCTGCACGGTAATCTCGTAGGGGATCACATAGGCGGTCACCGCTGCGGCAGACAACAGGAAACCGACGAAGAAGCGGTCGGCCTGCACCAGGAATGGACTGACGACGCTACTGACCGTTACCCAGCCGCCAAAGCGCAGCAGTTGGATGGCTTGTTCCTTGACATAACGGCCAGGCCCCTGCCCTTGCAGGCATGCCTTGGCGTTGATGCGGTAGATGAGCAGCGCCACTGCCCGCGAAATCACCAGGGTCGACACCAGCCACTGCAGTTCATGGGTAAATTGCGCGACCAGGTATGGCCCGCCGAAGTTGGCAACACCCAGGCCAATGCGCAACAGGCTGATGCCCCTGAAATTCAGGTAGGCCTCGTTCACCCCGCGGTAGGTTGCACTCACTGCCTGCATGGGCAGTGCAAACGCCAGCAGCAACAGCGAAAAGGTGATCTCCGAGGCGGGTATGCTTTGCCGAGGGATGAACTGCTGCAAGCCGGCAGCCGATCCCAGTGCAATTGCCACAAAACCGACGATACCGACCACAGAGGTCAGGGTGACCGCCGTCGCGATGACATCGGCGATGATTGCCGCCTGCGGCCCATCACGGAGCGAGGCGATACGCTGGGTCAAGGCCCGGCCGATGCCCAGGTCGAGCGCGCCGGCATAGCCGATCAAACCCCAGGCGAGTGCAAGAAGACCAAAACGCTCAGTCCCTACAATTGAAATCAATCCCGGAACGGTCAGTGCAGCGATGATCAGCGGCAGGCCCAAGCCGAGCAGATTCCACACGATATTCTTGTAATGCACTGCTTCCTCTCACACCAATGGCCGCCTGGCTGGGGCTGCTGCGTCCCCTTGAAGACGACGCCGCTCCTTGTGGGAGCGGCCTCGTGTCGCAAAAGGTTGGCGCAGCGGCCTCAACGGGCTCAAGCCAAACGCTATTTCAGAACATCGCAAAGGACTGGCCGTCAGGCCAGGAAATTGATGTACCAGGGCATGGCCTTGGAGATACCACCCATGACGTCGTAACGCGGTGCATAACCGAGCAGCTTCTGCGCCTTGGAAATATCCGCCTGAGAATGTCGCACATCGCCCGCGCGAAAATCGCGATATACCGGTGCCTTGGCATAGACGACGCCGTTCTCTTGCAAACCCTCGCGCAGCGCCTCGAACAACTGGTTGAGCGTGGTACGGCCACTGACCGCCACGTTGTAGATCTGATTGACCGCCGCAGGGTCGGCAGTGGTCGCCGCCAGCAGGTTCATCTGCACCACGTTTTCAATGAAACAGAAGTCGCGGCTGGTCTCACCGTCGCCATTGATGAAGAGGTCATCTGCACTGATCATCGAGGCGAGCCACTTGGGAATGACTGCCGCGTAGGCCCCTTCGGGATCTTGCCGACGGCCGAAGACGTTGAAGTAGCGCAAGCCGACACTGTTGAAGCCATACGACTTGAAGAAGACATCGGCGTACAGCTCGTTGACATACTTGGTCACCGCATACGGCGACAACGGCTTACCGATGACATCTTCCACTTTTGGCAAGCCCGGGTGGTCACCGTAGGTCGAACTGCTCGCTGCATAGGTGAAACTCTTCACCGCCGCATCACGGGCGGCAACCAACATGTTCAGGAAACCGTCGACGTTGGTCGCATTGGTGGTAATCGGGTCGTTCAACGAACGCGGCACCGAGCCCAATGCTGCCTGGTGCAAGACATAGTCCACATCGCGGCAGGCCACATGGCAGTCATCCAGGTTGCGGATATCACCCTGGATAAAATTGAAACGGCTCCATTGCTGCGCAGAAACGTTCGCCTTGACCTCGTCAAGGTTGCGCTGGTGGCCGGTGGCAAAGTTGTCCAGGCCCACCACCGTCTGGTCGAGCAGAAGCAGATGCTCAAGCAGGTTAGACCCGATAAACCCTGCTACACCGGTGATCAGCCACCGCTTGGGAGCCTGTGGAAGCGCTTGCTGAAGTACTTCATATGCCGTCATTTTTTCATCCAAACTTGCAATAGTTGCCGAACCTGATGCCCCGTCGATCACAGGCGAATATCAGAGCTCTTTGCGTCCAGCAGGTACTTGAGATCGTAGAGCACGTGGTCAGGCTTGCCGTAGGCGCGAATGGCAGCCTCGCCGAGCGCCTTGAACTGCTGGTGAGCCACGGCGATGACGATGCCGTCGTAGCTGCCGGCTTGAGGGGCGGCTACTGGCGTGATGGCATACTCATGCTGGGCCTCGGCGGCATCGACCCAAGGGTCGAATACATCGACGGCAATGCCGTACTCGCTCAACTCGGCAATCACGTCCACGATCCGCGTATTGCGCAGGTCTGGGCAGTTTTCCTTGAAGGTCAGGCCCATGACCAGCACCCGCGCGCCCTCGACCTGCAAGCGCCGCTTGAGCATTGCCTTGACCAGTTGCGAGGCGACGTAGCGACCCATGCCATCGTTCAGGCGGCGGCCGGCCAGGATGATTTCCGGGTGATAACCGATGGCCTGTGCCTTGTGTGTAAGGTAGTACGGGTCGACGCCGATACAGTGCCCACCGACCAGGCCGGGGCGAAACGGCAGGAAGTTCCACTTGGTACCCGCGGCCTCCAGGACTGCCTCGGTATCGATACCGAGACGGTTGAAGATGATCGCCAGCTCGTTTATCAGGGCAATGTTCAAATCACGCTGGGTGTTTTCAATCACCTTGGCAGCTTCGGCAATCTTGATGCTCGCCGCCTTGTGGGTACCTGCAATGATGATCTCGCGATACAGGGCATCGACCACCTCGGCAATCGCCTCGGTCGAACCGGCGGTGACCTTCTTGATCGTCGTCACCCGGTGCTCTTTATCACCCGGATTGATTCGCTCCGGGCTATAGCCGGCAAAGAAATCCTGGTTGAACGTGAGCCCGGAAACGCGCTCGAGCACTGGTACGCACACCTCTTCGGTCGCCCCTGGATACACCGTCGACTCGTAGACGACGATATCACCGGCCTTCAACACCCGGCCGATGGTTTCCGATGCCTTCACCAGGGGGGTCAGGTCGGGTTGCTTGTACTCGTCAATGGGCGTGGGAACGGTGACGATGAACACGTTACAGCTACGCAGGTCTTCGACGTTTGCGCTGTAGCTGAGCAAATTGGCCTGCGCCAGCTCTTCGGTACTGACTTCCTGTGTCGCATCGTGGCCCGCCACCAGTGCGCTGATCCGCGCCTGGTTGATGTCGAAGCCAACCACCTCGCGGCGCTTGCCGAACTCGACTGCCAGGGGCAGGCCCACATAACCCAAACCAATAATTGCCAGCTTAATATTCATCAATAATGTCATCTATGTAATTGAACCCGGTCGTGGCGAGGCAATGCATTGCACTCGCCCGCTGCGCCGAAGAAAGTCGATGATGAGGTCAGGCTCGCGGGCCACGCCCGCACGGCACGACAATCACGTTCTGGCACTTCGCGAAAAACGACCAGTGAAGAAAAAGGCGCGGTAGAGCGCAATCAGGATACCGAGCAGCCCACCCAGCAAAGCACTCAGGACGACGATGACAACCTTCTGTGGCTTGACCGGTTTGTCCGGGGTATCCAAGCCACCGTCCTGGCGATAGACCTCAAACACTGATGGGTCTACTTGCAGCGCTTCGTAGAAGGCTATTGTCTCCTCGTTCTGCCGCAGGTGATCGACAAAGGGGTCGTCCGAGACGCGGGCGCGCAGATTCTTGATTTCGGCCTCGATAGCGCGACTGCCCCTCATGTAGACCAACGAGCCTTCCATGTCTGCCGAAAGCTCGGAGTTGCCGCCACCCGAAATGATAGGTGGCTTCTCCAGGCCTATCGACTGCGCCACGATCAGTGCCTCGGACAAGCGCGCGATACGGTCCTCACGGGCCTTGCGGGCCTCCTCCCTGGCAGAGCGGATCCGCTCCTTGAGGTTGCCGGCCTTGACCAGGGCATCGGCGCGCACGTCAGCCATCACTTCTTTCTTGGCCCGCTCACCTGCAAGCTGCGCATAACGCACCACCCAGTCTGCCGCT
This sequence comes from Pseudomonas sp. BP8, assembly GCF_017875955.1. Taxonomy (GTDB): domain Bacteria; phylum Pseudomonadota; class Gammaproteobacteria; order Pseudomonadales; family Pseudomonadaceae; genus Aquipseudomonas. Next base: position 5,086,967 of record NZ_JAGINK010000001.1, read on the forward strand.
TGTTGGGGGTCTTTGGAGGTAGCAACGATCTGGAAGCGTCCGGGAGTTTCCTTCGCCGCGATCGGGATGGAAACAACCTGGTTGAATCTCGCGTACAGATCATCTTGAGCGCCGCGCCGCTCATCTTCAGGCAGGGATTTCAGATAGACATCACGGTAGAACTGCCGACGCAGGGATTCTGATTGAATATTGCGCACGTAGCTTTCGTAAACAGTCTTGACCGACAGCATGGGCAACCCGCTGTCCCCACCTCGGCCATAATTAAGCTGTGCAATGTCGTTTTGAGAAGGCGACTGGATGAATACTTTTGCTTCATACAGCGGAGTAGCCAGCAAGGCGTAGGCAACGCCCAACAACGTGACAATCACAGTAGTAACCGCCACCACCCACTTCTGCTTCCAAAGTTCCTCGATCAGTTCAACCAGGTCAACTACAGGCTTGCCGTCTTGGCGCTCACGATCATTGCGCATTTATTCTAATTTTCCTTGGCTCATTCTGCCCTCTGACATCATCAAGGCACCGGCCAGGCTAGCCGGGGACCACGATGCGTCAACCTCATCATGCTGGATAAGCTCTACACCACAGGGTAAGGTCAATCAACAACCCGCTCAACGCCTTTTTGATGCAACGCCTGAATCATAGCTCAGAAATTTTGGAACCAAAAATTACCTGAATGTTCCATTCGGCAATGACCTCTGATCAGTTATTCCGGGCCAGCAATACTCACCTGCACAGACTGCCCCAGGTCATCAAAGGACTTCACCAAGGCGCGCGCTAGCACCCGTTTAGATCTGGCTTCGCCATGCACCAGCACCACCTGCCTGGGCGGCTGCGCCATGCCCAGGACAAAGTCGAGCAAACCCTGCTGGTCGGCATGAGAAGAGTAGCCTTCGAGTGTGACGACTTTGGCCCGCAGCGCCAGGGACTCGCCATCCAGGTCAATATGCACCGGGACCTTGGCAAAGGCACTGGCCTGGATCAATGCACCTGCAGTGCCCTTCGCCTGATACCCGACGAACACCACCTCATGCCGGGGGTCGCCGAGCATGGCTTTGAGGTAATTGACGATGCGCCCGCCCGAGCACATCCCGTTGCCGGCCAGGACAATGGCGGGACGCCCGGTGCTGGCCAGATAGTTGACCACGCGCTGATGATTGGCATGACTCTCGACATTGACCAGTTGCGTAAACCCCAGCGGCGTACGCCCCGTACCAAGCCGCTGCAGCGCCTCGCGCTTCCAGTGCGCATGCAGTTCGCGATAGGCCTGGGTGATGCGCTGCGCAAGAGGCGAGTCGAGGATGATCGGCAGCCTGGACCAGTCGAGCGCCTGCAGCGGATCCTCTGCCCGCGGTGCACTATCGGCACTGAGCAGTGCCCTGCGATGGAGGATATCTTCGATTTCGTACAGCAGCTCTTGCGTGCGACCCAGGCTGAACGCCGGAATCAACAGCGTGCCCTGGTCAAGCAAGGCGCGGCCGATGACCGCTTCAAGGCGTCGCTGGCGATCGTGCCGATCAGCATGCAGGCGATCCCCATAGGTACTTTCAAGCACCAGGATGTCTGCACGCTCAGGCGGGCGTACGGGGCGCAGCAGCGGGTTGCAGGGCGCACCGAGATCACCCGAAAAGACAATGCGCGAGCTCGCCTGACGCCCCGCATACCACACATCGCACTCGACATAGGCAGAGCCAAGCAGATGCCCGGCACGTTGGAGGCGAATCGAGCAGGTCAGCCCATCGCGCTCGATCAGCGCGTGCCATTGTTCGAAGGGCAGCGGGACGATCAGGCTGCGCAACAGGGCCAGGTACCGCTCGACCTCGGCCGCGTCACGACTGACGCTCAGCCTGTAGGCATCTTCGAGCACCAGGGGCAGTAATTTGGCAGAGGGCGCGCTGCACAGGATCGGGCCGCGAAAGCCTGCGGCCAGCAACGCTGGAATACGCCCGACATGATCAAGGTGCACATGGGTAACGATCAGCGCTTGCACGCTACCAACGCTCAGGCCTGGCAGCGCATGCTGAGTACCGGCCATGGCATCCGGCCCCTGCTCCAGGCCGCAATCGACCAGCAGGCTGCAGTTATCCTGCAGATGAAGCTGATGGCAGGAGCCGGTGACCGTGCGGGTGCCACCGTGATGGCTCAGATAGGGGTACACCATCAAACGGCGCTCGGGAAATCTCGGGGGGAGCATTACCCCATACTCGCCCCTGGCTTAAAATGACCCAATTTCGCAAAAGGTTGTAGGCACATTCCTAAAACCGAGCAGGCCTTTATGCCGCTGCACGCATCCGACGGCGGCTGCGCATCACCGCATAGCCACCCAGCAACGGCCCAACCGCCAATCCCAGCACCAAGGCTGCGATCACTGGCACTGCCACAGGCACCGCTGGTGCAGACCAGCCAAACAGGTTGAGGGCCACCGCCTGCTGGTTTTCCAGCACGAAGAACAGCACCACCGCCGCCAGCAGCAAGACAAAAAGCGCTGCCAGGGCGCGTTTGAGATTACGCATCGGACTCGATCCTCAGTGGATTCAGGTGTGGGCCTCATGCTCTTCTTCATTGACCCGGTCACGCAGCTCTTTACCCGGTTTGAAGTGCGGCACGAACTTGCCTTCAAGGCTCACCGACTGGCCAGTCTTGGGATTACGCCCCACGCGAGGCGCTCGATAATGCAGAGAGAAGCTGCCAAAACCGCGGATCTCGATGCGATCGCCGGTAGCCAGGCACTGGGCCATCTGCTCGAGCATGGTCTTGATGGCGAGCTCGACGTCCTTGGACGAGAGCAGGCCCTGATGGGTGACAATACGTTCGATCAACTCGGACTTCGTCATGTTTTTCCCTTCGTTATCAAGCAGCTAGATCATTGCTTAACCAGTTTGTAGCACGCTCCGGGAGATTTGAACAGGGCGGTTCTTGACTTAATAAAAAAATTCAAGATTGGTGCAGCAGGAATGGGGGTTTGCGCTGGGATGGGGCGTCGTGGCCGGGGGCGCTGCGCGCGCCTTTAGGACCGGTCCGGCGCCCGGGCACGGCTCCCTGTCTTGCACCAAACCTGAAAGTTAGCGCGATCACTGTGGGAGCAACTGTATTGCACTAGATCTCAACCTGGCGCGGACTCTGTGGGAGCGGCCTTGTGTCGCGAAATGAGGGCGCAGCCCTCACCAGCATCACATCCAGATACGACCCGTTCGCCCACTGCAATCCGCTCACGAACGCGCAGGCTTGATAAGGAAAAACGCCGATTACCCGCATTGAGATTGTGCGTGGTTGTCATTCCGCCGGTGAGGGCTGCGCCCTCATTTCGCGACACAAGGCCGCTCCCACAGTGATCGCGCTAACTTTCAGGTTGTGTGCAAGACAGTTGCCGCAGGGTCCGCGCACGCTTCGAGATGCAGTTTCATGCTGCAAAAAGCATTACTGAAGACAATAAAAAAGGGCGACCTAAGTCGCCCTTTTTCTACCGATCAAACAGAACTCAGTTCTGCTTGGCCATTGCTTCGCGCAGCAGCGCAGCCATGGTGGTGTCGGCAGCAGCTTCTGGAGCCTGTTTCAGGCTCTGGATAGCTTCACGCTCTTCAGCGTCGTCTTTCGATTTGATCGACAGGCTGATAACGCGCGACTTGCGGTCAACGCTGATGATCTTAGCTTCGATCTCTTCGCCTTCTTTCAGAACGTTACGCGCATCTTCAACGCGGTCACGGCTGATTTCGGAAGCTTTCAGAGTGGCTTCGATGTCGTCGGCCAGGGTGATGATGGCGCCTTTGGCGTCAACTTCTTTCACGATGCCCTTGACGATAGCGCCCTTGTCATTGACAGCAACGAAGTTGGAGAACGGATCGTCTTCCAGCTGCTTGATGCCCAAGGAGATGCGCTCGCGCTCTGGGTCGACCGACAGGATGACGGTTTCCAGCTCGTCGCCCTTCTTGAAACGACGTACGGCTTCTTCGCCGGTTTCGTTCCAGGAGATGTCGGACAGGTGAACCAGACCGTCGATGCCGCCGTCCAGACCAATGAAGATACCGAAGTCGGTGATCGACTTGATGGTACCGGTGATCTTGTCACCCTTGTTGAACTGGCCGGAGAAGTCTTCCCATGGGTTGGACTTGCACTGCTTGATGCCCAGGGAGATACGACGACGCTCTTCGTCGATGTCCAGAACCATGACTTCCACTTCGTCGCCAACCTGAACGACTTTCGACGGGTGGATGTTCTTGTTGGTCCAGTCCATTTCGGAAACGTGTACCAGACCTTCAACGCCTTCTTCCAGCTCAGCGAAGCAGCCGTAGTCGGTCAGGTTGGTAACGCGAGCCTGTACACGGGTACCTTCTGGGTAGCGTGCAGTGATAGCGACCCACGGATCTTCGCCCATCTGCTTCAGACCCAGGGAAACGCGGTTGCGCTCACGGTCGAACTTCAGAACGCGAACATCAACTTCGTCACCAACGTTGACGATTTCCGACGGGTGCTTGATACGCTTCCAAGCCATGTCGGTGATGTGCAGCAGGCCGTCGATGCCGCCCAGGTCCACGAATGCGCCGTAGTCGGTGAGGTTCTTGACGATACCTTTGACTTGCTGGCCTTCCTGCAGGGTTTCCAGCAGAGCTTCGCGCTCGGCGCTGTTCTCGGCTTCCAGGACGCTGCGACGCGAAACAACCACGTTGTTGCGCTTCTGGTCCAGCTTGATGACCTTGAATTCCAGCTCTTTGCCTTCGAGGTGGGTGGTGTCGCGCACTGGGCGGACATCAACCAGGGAGCCCGGCAGGAACGCACGGATACCGTTAACGTCGACAGTGAAGCCGCCTTTAACCTTACCGTTGATAACGCCCTTGACCACTTCTTCGGCGGCGAAAGCTGCTTCCAGAACAATCCAGCACTCGGCGCGCTTGGCTTTTTCACGGGACAGTTTGGTTTCGCCAAAGCCGTCTTCGACCGCGTCCAGCGCAACGTGAACTTCGTCACCGACCTTGATGGTCAGCTCGCCAGCTTCGTTGTAGAACTGCTCGAGCGGGATGACGCCCTCGGACTTCAGGCCAGCGTGTACGGTAACCCAGTCGCCGTCGATGTCGACAACGATACCGGTGATGATCGCACCCGGCTGAAGATTGAGGGTTTTCAGGCTTTCTTCAAAGAGTTCTGCAAAGCTTTCGCTCATTTTAATTCCTGTAGATTCGGGCGAAACAAACGCCCCTAGCCACATTCCAGACAATGTGGGTTTCGTTATGTATAGGAAGGCCGGCAGGACGTTGACTGGTGCCCCTGCCTGCCTTCCTGTCATCAAATGAGATCGCGAAGGGCGAGCTCACTTCTGATGCGTTGCAACACCTGCTCGATGGATAACTCGGTAGAGTCCAGCTGAATCGCATCGGCCGCTGGCTTGAGCGGGGCCACTGCACGCTGGGTGTCACGCTCATCGCGTGCACGTATCTCATCCAGGAGACTCGCCAGACTAACATCTTCACCCTTGCCCTTCAACTGCAAATAGCGGCGACGGGCGCGCTCCTCTGCACTGGCGGTGAGGAACACTTTCAACGGCGCGTCCGGGAATACCACGGTGCCCATGTCGCGACCATCGGCAATCAGCCCAGGAGCTTCGCGGAAGGCGCGCTGGCGCTGCAGCAAGGCTTCACGCACGGCGGGCAGCGAGGCCACCATCGAGGCGCCGGCGCCAATCGTTTCGGTGCGGATGACATTGCTGACATCTTCACCCTCAAGGATGATCTGCTGAAGTTTACCGGGCTCGGCCGCGATGAACTGCACATCCAGATGGGCGGCCAGGGCCTTGAGCAACTCTTCGTTGGTCAGGTCGACGCCGTGGTTGGAGGCGTTGAACGCCAGCAGGCGGTAGAGCGCGCCGGAATCCAGCAGACGCCAGCCGAGCTCGCGCGCGAGCAGGCCGGCCACGGTACCCTTGCCCGAGCCACTCGGCCCGTCGATGGTGATGACGCAAGGTTGCTGATTCACGATTGAGCCTCTTGCGTAACGCGGATGCCGACTTCGGCGCACAGGGCGAGGAAGTTCGGGAACGACGTCGCAACGTTGGCGCAGTCATGGATACGCACCGGCGCACTGGCCCGCAGCGAAGCAATGCTGAAGGCCATGGCAATGCGATGGTCACCGTGACCGTGCACTTCACCACCGCCAATCTGGCCGCCCTCGATGATGATGCCGTCCGGGGTCGGCTCGCACTTCACACCCAGGGTGATCAGGCCGTCGGCCATCACCTGGATACGGTCGGATTCCTTCACGCGCAGCTCTTCGGCACCGCGCAGGATGGTCCGGCCTTCGGCACACGCGGCAGCCACGAACAGCACCGGGAACTCGTCGATCGCCAGTGGAACCAGCTCTTCAGGAATCTCGATACCCTTGAGCTTGGCGCCGCGCACGCGCAGGTCAGCCACCGGCTCGCCGCCGACTTCACGCTGGTTTTCCAGGGTGATGTCGCCGCCCATCAGGCGCAGGATGTCGATCACGCCGGTACGGGTCGGGTTGATGCCGACGTGCTCGAGGACCAGCTCCGAGCCTTCGGCGATGGAGGCGGCAACCAGGAAGAACGCCGCAGAGGAGATATCCGCCGGAACTTCGATACGGGTCGCGGTCAGCGTGCCACCGGCCTGCAGCGAGGCGACCGGGCCATTGGACTCAACGGTGTAGCCGAAACCACGCAGCATGCGCTCGGTGTGATCGCGGGTCGGCGCGGGCTCGGTGACGGTGGTCACGCCTTCGGCGTACAGGCCGGCCAGCAGCAGGCACGACTTGACCTGGGCACTGGCCATCGGCAGCGTGTAGGTCAGCGCCTTGAGCTTCTGCCCACCGCGGATGGTCAGCGGCGGACGGCCGTCGGGGCCGGTCTCGACCACGGCGCCCATTTCACGCAGCGGATTGGCAACACGGCCCATCGGGCGCTTGGACAGCGAGGCGTCACCGGTCATGGTCACGTCGAACGGCTGACCCGCCAGCAGGCCAGACAGCAGGCGCATCGAGGTGCCCGAGTTGCCGACATAGATCGGCCCCGGTGGCGGCTTGAGGCCATGCAGGCCGACACCATGAATGGTGACCTTGCCATGGTTGGGGCCTTCGATGACCACACCCATGTCGCGGAAGGCCTGCAAGGTCGCCAGGGCGTCCTCGCCTTCGAGGAAACCTTCGACCTCGGTGGTGCCTTCGGCAAGCGAGCCGAGCATGATCGAGCGATGGGAAATCGATTTGTCGCCTGGAACGCGGATCCGTCCGGACACGCGGCCACCAGGTTGGGCCAGGAAAATCAGATCGTTGGCGTTCATAGCGTCCACATAGGCCCGGCGGGCCAGGATTTTACTGAAATGCTCGCGGGCAACCCGAGCGCGGGTGAATACACCCAGCAATTGGTGCCCGTCCCCTGCATCGACCGCGTCGCGCAAGGCGTCGAGGTCGCTGCGAAATGTATCTAGTGTGCGCAGGACAGCTTCGCGGTTGGCGAGGAAGATGTCATGCCACATGATCGGGTCGCTGCCGGCGATTCTCGTGAAATCGCGGAAGCCTCCCGCAGCGTACCGGAAGATTTCGAGGTTTTCATTGCGCTTGGCCAACGAGTCGACCAGGCCGAAGGCCAGCAGGTGCGGCAGGTGGCTGGTAGCCGCCAGCACTTCGTCATGACGCTCGACGCTCATATGCTCGACGTCGGCGTCCAGCGCGCGCCACAGGCGATCAACCAGCGCCAGTGCGCCTGGGTCGGTCTCGGCCAGCGGCGTCAGAATAACTTTGTGCCGGCGGAACAGCGCGGCATTGGAGGCTTCTACCCCACTCTGCTCGGAGCCGGCGATGGGGTGGCCGGGCACGAAGCGCGACAAGCCTTCGACAAATACCTCGCGGGCGGCGCGCACGACGTTGCACTTGGCGCTGCCGACGTCAGTGATCACGGCATTGCCGAGGTCGAGTCGAGCCAGGCGAGCGAGCACCTTTTCCATGGCCAGGATCGGCACGGCGAGCTGGATCACGTCGGCACCGACGCAGGCTGCAGCGAGGTCTTCTTCGCAGCGGTCGACCACACCCAAGGCCACCGCCTGCTTGCGCGACGGGGCATCGAGGTCGACACCGACCACTTCGCGACACAGGCCGCTTTCGCGCAGGCCCTTGGCGAACGAGCCGCCGATCAGGCCGAGGCCCACTACCACCAGACGGCCGATAATCGGCGCGGATTTGTTTGCTACCACATCAACCACGAGTGCGAACCCTGTTCAGAACGGCAAGTGTGTTGCCGGATGAAATCATGCCAGTCGGTAGAATGCTGGGGGGGCGTCTTGCGCCCCTTTCGCGACACAAGGCCGCTCCCACAGGTCTCGCGCGGGCCTTGTGGGGGCGGCCTTGTGTCGCGATGGGCTGCGCAGCAGCCCCGGCATTCTCACAGGCCAGCCGCAACCTCAGAGTACCGCCTTCGGATACGAGCCCAGCACTTTCAGCGCAACGGCGTCCTGGCTGATCTTCTCCAGCACGGCCTTGATCAGCGGATCACGGTGATGGCCAACGAAGTCGATGAAGAACACGTAGGTCCACTTGCCGCTACGCGAAGGACGCGTTTCGATGCGGGTCAGGTCGATGCCATTGTCATGGAACGGCACCAGCAACTCGTGCAGTGCACCAGGCTTGTTGCTCATCGAGACAATGATCGAGGTCTTGTCGTCACCGGTCGGCGGCACTTCCTGGCTGCCGATCATCAAGAAGCGCGTGGAGTTGTCCGGGCGGTCTTCGATCTTCTCGGCCAGACGGGTCAAACCGTACAGGTTGGCCGCCATGTCACCGGCGATCGCCGCCGAATTCCACTCACCCTTGACCCGCTTGGCCGCCTCGGCATTGCTCGACACCGCAACGCGCTCGACATTCGGGTAATGCGCGTCCAGCCACTTGCGGCACTGGGCCAGCGACTGCGCATGGGAATAGATGCGGGTAATGCTGTCGGTCTTGGTGCTCTCGCCCACCAGCAGGTGATGGTGAATGCGCAGCTCGACTTCGCCACAGATGACCATGTCGTGCTCGAGGAAGCTGTCGAGGGTGTGGCTGACCGCACCTTCGGTGGAGTTCTCCACCGGCACTACGCCAAAGTTGACCGCACCGGCAGCCACTTCGCGGAATACTTCGTCGATCGCCGCCATCGGACGGCTGATCACCGCATGACCGAAATGCTTCATCGCCGCGGCTTGGGTGAAGGTACCTTCAGGGCCGAGGTAAGCGACTTTCAGCGGCTCTTCCAGAGCAAGGCACGACGACATGATTTCGCGGAACAACCGCGCCATCTCTTCGTTGCCCAGCGGGCCCGGGTTGCGCTCCATGACGCGCTTGAGCACGGCAGCTTCACGCTCGGGACGGTAGAACACCGGTTTCTCGCCTTCGGCCAGCGAGGCGGTCTTGACCCTGGCGACTTCCTGGGCGCAGCGGGCGCGATCACTGATCAGCTCGAGGATCTTCTCGTCGAGGCTGTCGATGCGTACGCGCAGCGCCTTGAGTTCGTGCTCCGACATCAGCCGTGCTCCTTCTCGAATTCAGCCATGTAGGCAACCAGCGCGTCGACCGCATCCAGGCCCAGGGCGTTGTAGATCGAAGCGCGCATGCCACCCACCGAGCGATGACCCTTGAGGTTGAGCAGGCCACGGGCATCGGCACCGGCGAGGAAGGCCTTGTCGAGGCGCTCGTCAGCCAGGCGGAACGGCACGTTCATCCACGAGCGCGCGTTGACGCTGATCGGGTTGGTGTAGAACTCGCTGGCATCGATAACGCCGTACAGGCGGTCTTTCTTGGCGCGGTTGCGCTGCTCCATGGCCTCGACGCCGCCCTGCTCCTTGAGCCACTCGAAGACCAGCCCCGAGAGGTACCAGGAATAGGTGGCCGGGGTATTGTACATCGAGCCGTTGTCAGCCGAGACCTTGTAGTCGAGCATGGTCGGGCAACTGCTGCGGGCGCGGCCGAGCAGGTCTTCGCGCACGATCACTACAACCAGGCCGCTCGGGCCGATGTTCTTCTGCGCGCCGGCGTAGATCAGGCCGTACTGCGAGACGTCGATCGGGCGCGAGAGAATGTCGGACGACATGTCGACCACCAGCGGAACATCACCGGTCTCGGGCACCCAGTCAAACTGCAGGCCACCGATGGTTTCGTTGGATGCGTAGTGGACGTACGCGGCGTTCTTGGTCAGGTTCCAGTCGTTCTGGCCGGGGATAGCCAGGTAGTCGAACGGCTTGGCGCTGGCAGCCACGTTGATGTTGCCGAAGCGACGCCCTTCTTCGATGGCCTTTTTCGACCAGATACCGGTTTCGATGTAGTCGGCGGTGCCGGTTTCCGGCAACAGGTTCAGCGGGATCTCGGCGAACTGCTGGCTCGCGCCGCCCTGCAGGAACAGGACCTTGTAATTGGAGGGAATGGACAGCAGGTCACGCAGGTCCTGCTCAGCCTTTTCAGCGATGGCCACATAGTCGTCACTGCGATGGCTCATCTCCATCACCGACAGACCTTTGCCGTGCCAGTCCAGCATTTCGGCCTGGGCACGCTGCAGGACAGCTTCAGGAAGCGCAGCAGGGCCTGCGCAGAAGTTAAAGGCTCGTTTGCTCACATCCACTCTCGCTCTGCTCTGTTCAGTAAGCGGGGCGACCTTGGTCGCCCCGCCCGGGTTGTTGCGCTGTGTTATTCCTGAGGCGCCTCTTCAACGCCGCCGGCAGCGTCATCCGCCACGTCCAGCGCGTCGACCTCGACGCCCTCCTCACCCTCGATCAGTTCATCGAGGTCTTCGGATGGCTCCTGGATCCGCTCCAGACCCACCAGGGTCTCGTCGCTGGCCAGCTTGATCAGGGTCACGCCCTGGGTGTTACGACCCAGGCTGGAGACTTCGCCGACACGGGTACGAACCAAGGTGCCCTGGTCGGAGATCAGCATGATCTCTTCGCCTTCCTGGACCTGGATCGCGCCGATCAGCAGACCGTTGCGCCCTTTGGTACCCATGGCGATCACGCCCTGGCCACCGCGCCCACGACGAGGGAACTTGGACAGCGGGGTGCGCTTGCCGAAGCCGCGCTCGGAGGCGGTGAGGATCTGCGCGCCAGACTCAGGGATCAGCATGGAGATGATCTGCTGCCCCTTGCCCAGCTTCATGCCGCGCACGCCACGAGCGGTACGGCCCATCTCGCGAACCACGCTTTCAGCGAAGCGGATGACCTTGCCGGCGTCGGAGAACATCATGACTTCCTTGGCGCCGTCGGTGATGGCCGCGGCGATCAGGGTGTCACCCTCTTTAAGCTTCAGGGCGATCAGGCCGCTGGTACGAGGACGTGCGAACTGGGCCAGCGGGGTCTTCTTGACGGTACCTGAAGCGGTCGCCATGAAGATGTACGCGCCGGTCGGCTCAGCGGCCCACTCGGCGGTATCGCCATCTTCTTCGTCGATTTCTTCGGCTTCGAGCACTTCGCCTTCGAGCACGGTGTCGTCGCCGTCTTCGAGCTCTTCATCGGCGCCGGCGCTCTGTTGCAGCGCCTCGAGGTCGATCTGCAGCATCGCGGTGATGCCTTCGCCCTCTTCCAGCGGCAGCAGGTTGACCAGCGGACGACCACGGGCAGCGCGCGAGGCTTCCGGGATGTCGTAGGTCTTCAGCCAGTACACCTTGCCCTTGCTGGAGAACAGCAACAGGGTAGCGTGGCTGTTGGCGACCAGCAGGTGTTCGATGTAGTCCTCGTCCTTGACGCCCGACGCCGACTTGCCCTTGCCGCCACGGCGCTGGGCCTGGTACGCGGTCAACGGTTGGGTCTTGGCGTAGCCGCCGTGGGAGATGGTCACCACGCGCTCTTCTTCCGGGATCATGTCGCCGTAGCTGAGGTCGTGGCGGGCGTCGAGGATCTCGGTGCGGCGCACATCGCCGTATTCGGCGCGGATCGCTTCAAGTTCTTCGCGGATCACTTCCATCAGGCGCTCGGCGCTGCTGAGGATGCGGATCAGCTCGCCGATCTGCTCGAGGATCTCCTGGTACTCGGCCAGCAGCTTCTCGTGCTCCAGGCCGGTCAGGCGGTGCAGGCGCAGGTCGAGAATGGCTTGGGCTTGCTCTGGCGACAGGAAGTACTTGCCGTCGCGCATACCGTATTGCGGATCGAGGTTTTCCGGGCGGCACGAATCGGCGCCAGCGCGCTCGACCATAACCTGCACGGCGCTCGACTCCCACGGCATCGAGACCAGGGCTTCCTTGGCTTCCGACGGGGTCGGCGAGGCCTTGATCAGGGCGATGACCGGATCGATGTTGGACAGCGCAACCGCCTGGCCTTCAAGGATGTGGCCACGCTCGCGGGCCTTGCGCAGCTCGAACACGGTACGGCGGGTCACCACTTCACGGCGGTGACGGACGAACGCCTCGAGCAGGTCCTTGAGGTTGAGCAGCTTCGGCCGGCCGTCGATCAGGGCAACGATGTTGATGCCGAACACGCTTTGCAGCTGAGTCTGCGAGTAGAGGTTGTTGAGCACCACCTCCGGCACCTCGCCGCGACGCAGCTCGATGACGATGCGCATACCGTCCTTGTCGGACTCGTCGCGCAGCTCGGTGATACCTTCGAGCTTCTTCTCCTTGACCAGCTCGGCGATCTTCTCGATCAGACGCGCCTTGTTCAGCTGGTACGGCAGCTCGGTGATGATGATCTGCTGGCGACCACCGACCTTGTCGATGTCTTCGATCTCGGAGCGGGCGCGCATATAGATGCGGCCACGGCCGGTGCGATAGGCCTCGATGATGCCGGAGCGGCCGTTGATCAGGCCTGCGGTCGGGAAGTCCGGGCCAGGGATGAACTGCATCAGTTCATCGATGGTGACTTCCGGGTTGTCGATCAGTGCCAGGCAGCCGTCGATCACCTCGCCGAGGTTATGCGGCGGGATGTTGGTCGCCATGCCCACGGCAATACCGCTGGAGCCGTTGACCAGCAGGTTGGGGATCCGGGTCGGCATGACTGCCGGGATCAGCTCGGTGCCGTCGTAGTTGGGCACCCAGTCGACGGTTTCTTTGTGCAGGTCAGCCAGCAGCTCGTGTGCCAGCTTGGACATGCGCACTTCGGTGTATCGCATGGCCGCGGCGTTATCGCCGTCGACCGAACCGAAGTTGCCCTGACCGTCGACCAGCAGGTAGCGCAGCGAGAACGGCTGGGCCATACGCACGATCGTGTCGTAGACCGCAGTGTCGCCGTGCGGGTGGTACTTACCGATAACGTCACCGACCACACGGGCGGACTTCTTGTACGGTTTGTTCCAGTCGTTGCCCAGCTCGCTCATCGCAAACAGAACGCGGCGATGCACGGGCTTCAAGCCGTCACGCGCATCGGGCAGTGCACGCCCGACAATCACGCTCATCGCGTAGTCGAGGTAAGACTGTCTCAGTTCGTCTTCGATATTGACCGGGAGGATTTCTTTGGCCAGTTCGCCCATGAGAAGCCTGATTCCTTTTTCTGGTGAAACCTCGTCCAAGTCCCCAGAGGACGAACGAAGCTCGTCGCCGCAGCGCACAGTGGTGCGACGACTTACGACAAATCAATAGGTTGTGCCTTGGATCTGCGCAATGAAGACCGCAACAATGGGCGGCCTTGGAAACTGCCGGATGGTATCACATAGGCGGTGTAGATGGGAGATATGGCAGGTTGCCGCTTGATGAGCAGGATTGAGTGTGTAAAGCAGGCTTTGCGGGTGTTTTCGCGATCGTGCCTGGCTTGAGCTTGCTGGGGCCGCTGCGCGGCCCCAGCTTTTAATGCAACCGCTTGCGACACATGAGTTGAGCGAGCTTGGCAGTGTCAGGGCGTTCGACAACGCCCTTTTCGGTCACGATCACATCAACCAGATCAGCCGGGGTCACGTCGAACACCGGATTGAACACCTCGACATCAGCCGCCATCCGCAGCCCAGCCACATCCAGCAGCTCATCGGCATCACGCTCTTCCAGCGGTATATCATCGCCAGTCGCCAGGTTCAGGTCGATGGTGGTGCTCGGTGCCACCACCATGAAGCGCACGCCGTGGTGCATGGCGGCGACCGCCAGTTGGTAGGTACCGATCTTGGCGGCTACATCACCATTGGCGGCGATGCAATCGGCACCGACCACTACCCAGGTGATGCCCTTGACCTTCATCAGGTGGGCCATCGCCGAGTCGGCGCACAACGTCACCGGGATGCCTTCCTGGGCCAGTTCCCATGCGGTCAGCCGCGAACCCTGCAGCCAGGGCCGGGTTTCGCCGGCATACACGCGCTCGACCATGCCCTCGAGGAACGCCGCGCGAATCACCCCCAGCGCGGTACCAAAGCCACCGCTGGCGAGGGCGCCGGCATTGCCGTGGGTAAGCACGGTCTGCGCGTTGCCCTGGTGGCGGCGAATCACGTCGATGCCGTACTGGGCCATGGTCAGGTTGGCTTCGCGGTCGCTCTCGTGAATCGCGATTGCCTCGGCCTGCATGACCGCCAGCACGTCTTCGTCGCCGCGCAGGCGCTGCAGCCGGTCGCGCATGCGGTTGAGCGCCCAGAACAGGTTGGCGGCGGTCGGCCGCGCCTCGGCCAGGCTGAGATAGTCTTCCTCGAGGGCGTGCTCCCAGTCGTCTTCTGCCAGGCGCTCGCGCAGGGCCAGCACCAGCCCGTAGGCCGCCGCGATACCAATGGCCGGCGCACCACGCACCACCATCGAGCGGATCGCTTCAACCACCTGGGCCACATCGTCGCAGGGCAGCCAGCGCTCCTCCGACGGCAGCAGGCGCTGGTCGAGCAGATGCAGGGTGCCGTCACGCCACTGGATGCCGGTCACCTTCTCCGCCGCCAAAAGTCGCTCGCGCATCGCCTCTCCCTGTCGTTCGGTCATCAAAAGCCGGCGATTATAGCGACCCTCAGCCGCGGACGCTCGGGTATACTGCGGGTTCCGCCCAAACGTTGCAGGTAGCCGCCGCATGCCCACATCCACGACCCCCCTCGACCTGCTGCTGGTGCCGGCGTGGCTGGTACCCGTGGAACCGGCCGGAGTGGTCCTGGAAGGCCATGCACTGGGCCTGCGCAACGGCCTGATCGCCTGGATCGGCCCGCGCGAGCGGGCACCCGCCGCCACTGAGGTGCGCGAGCTGCCCGACTGCCTGCTGTGCCCCGGGCTGATCAACGCCCACGGCCACGCCGCCATGAGCCTGTTTCGCGGGATGGCCGACGACCTGCCACTGATGACCTGGCTACAAGAGCACATCTGGCCGGCCGAGGCGCGTTGGGTCGACGAGGGTTTCGTCCGCGATGGCATCGACCTGGCCATCGCCGAGCAGATCAAGGGCGGCATCACCTGTTTTGCCGACATGTACTTCTATCCGCGCGAAGCCTGCGACCGGGTCCACCACAGCGGCATGCGTGCCCAGGTCGCGGTGCCCCTGCTGGACTTCCCGATCCCCGGTGCGCGCACGCCCGATGAGGGCCTGCACCTGGCCATCGAGCTGTTCGGCGACCTGCGCCACCATCCACGCATCACCGTCGCCCTCGGCCCTCACGCGCCGTACACGGTCAATGATGAAAACCTGGAGAAGATCCGGGTCATCGCCGACCAGCTCGACGCGCCGCTGCACATGCACATCCACGAAACCTCCAGTGAGGTCGAGCAAGCGCTCGCCGAGCACGGCGAGCGGCCGTTGATGCGCCTGGCCCGGCTGGGTTTGCTCGGGCCGAATTTGCAGGCCGTGCACATGACCCAGATCAGCGACGACGACCTGGCGCTGCTGGTAGAAAGCAACACCAGCGTGATCCACTGCCCCGAGTCCAACCTCAAGCTGGCCAGCGGCTTCTGCCCGGTGGAACGCTTGTGGCAGGCCGGCGTCAATGTCGCGATCGGCACCGACGGTGCGGCCAGCAACAACGACCTCGACTTGCTCGGCGAAACCCGCACCGCCGCCCTGCTGGCCAAGGCAGTGGCCGGCTCGGCCTCGGCGCTGGACGCTCATCGCGCCCTGCGCATGGCCACCCTCAACGGTGCCCGTGCACTGGGCCTGGAGGCGAGCATCGGTTCGCTGGAAGTCGGCAAGGCCGCCGACCTGGTCGCCTTCGACCTGTCAGGCCTGGCCCAGCAGCCGGTGCACAACCCTGTTTCACAATTGATCTACGCGACCAGCCGCGACTGCGCGCGGCATCTCTGGGTAGCCGGCGAGCAGTTGCTCGATGAGGGTCGCCTGACCCGCATGGACGAAGCCGCCCTGACGGCCACTGCCCGCGCCTGGGGCGCACGTATCGCAGGCAACGAATGAGCGGCCGGCAGCCACGGCTGCCGCCCTGTGACACCTTTTATCGAAGATTCTGAGGATTTGTTCAATGAGCAACGTCGACCACGCCGAAATCGCCAAGTTCGAGGCCCTGGCCCATCGTTGGTGGGACCGTGAAAGCGAGTTCAAGCCGCTGCACGACATCAACCCGCTGCGGGTCAACTGGATCGATGAGCGGGTCAGCCTCGCCGGCAAGAAGGTCCTCGACGTCGGCTGTGGCGGCGGCATCCTCAGCGAGGCGATGGCTCTGCGCGGGGCGACCGTGACCGGTATCGACATGGGCGAGGCGCCGCTGGCCGTGGCCCAGCTGCACCAGCTCGAGTCGGGCGTAGAAGTCCAGTACCGGCAGATCACCGCCGAGGCCCTGGCCGAAGAAATGCCCGAGCAGTTCGACGTGGTCACCTGCCTGGAGATGCTCGAGCACGTGCCCGACCCTTCCTCGGTGATCCGCGCCTGCTACCGCATGGTCAAGCCCGGGGGCCAGGTGTTCTTCTCGACCATCAACCGCAACCCCAAGGCCTACCTGCTGGCCATCATCGGCGCCGAGTACATCCTCAAGATGCTGCCGCGCGGCACCCACGACTTCAAGAAATTCATCCGCCCGTCCGAGCTCGGCGCCTGGAGCCGCGTGGCTGGCCTGGAAGTAAAAGACATCATCGGCCTGACCTACAACCCGCTGACCAAGCACTACAAGCTGAGCAGCGACGTTGACGTCAACTACATGATCCAGACTCTGCGCGAGGAATAAGCATGCGTTTGCGAGCAGTACTCTTTGACATGGACGGCACGTTGCTGGACACCGCGCCGGACTTCATCGCCATCTGCCAGGCCATGCTCGCCGAGCGCGGCCTGCCGGCGGTCGATGACAAATTGGTGCGTGACGTGATCTCCGGCGGCGCCCGCGCCATGGTTGCCGCCACCTTTGCCATGGACCCCGAGGCGGATGGCTTCGAGGCCCTGCGCCTGGAGTTTCTCGAGCGCTACCAGCGCGATTGCGCGGTGCACAGCAAGTTGTTCGACGGCATGGCCGAGCTGTTGGCGGATATCGAGAAAGGCGGCCTGATCTGGGGTGTGGTGACCAACAAGCCGGTGCGCTTCGCCGAGCCGATCATGCAGCGCCTGGGGCTGGCCGAGCGTTCGGCCTTGCTGATCTGCCCGGACCACGTGAAGAACAGCAAACCTGACCCGGAGCCGTTGATCCTGGCCTGCAAGACCCTCGACCTCGACCCGGCCAGCGTGCTGTTTGTTGGCGACGACCTGCGTGACATCGAGTCGGGACGCGACGCCGGTACGCGTACGGCAGCGGTGCGCTACGGCTATATTCATCCTGAGGACAACCCCAACAACTGGGGCGCCGATGTGGTCGTGGATCACCCGCTGGAGCTGCGCAAGGTGCTTGATAGCGCGCTTTGCGGCTGCTGATCGGGGTGTATCAGTGCCGGCCTCTTCGCGGGGCAAGCCCGCTCCTACAGGACTTGTGTATCAGCCAAATCCTGTAGGAGCGGGCTCGCCCCGCGAAGAGGCCCTGCAGACCGCAACAGAATTCAAAGGATTAGTGCCATGTTCGACTACACCGCCCGCCCCGACCTGCTCTCAGGCCGGGTCATCCTGGTCACCGGCGCTGGCCGTGGCATCGGTGCCGCTGCCGCCAAGGCCTATGCCGCGCTCGGCGCCACCGTCCTGCTGCTGGGCAAGACCGAAGCCAACCTCAACGAGGTCTATGACGAGATCGAAGCCGCCGGCCACCCACAGCCGGTGGTGATCCCGTTCAACCTGGAAACCGCCCTGCCCCACCAGTACGACGAACTGGCAGTAATGATCGAGAACGACTTCGGCCGCCTCGACGGCCTGCTCAACAACGCCTCGATCATTGGTCCGCGCACGCCGCTGGACCAGCTCTCGGGCGACAATTTCATGCGCGTGATGCACATCAACGTGAATGCCACGTTCATGCTGACCAGCACCTTGCTGCCGCTGCTCAAGCTGTCGCAGGACGCCTCGGTGGTGTTCACCTCCAGCAGCGTCGGGCGCAAGGGCCGGGCCTACTGGGGTGCGTATGGGGTGTCAAAGTTTGCTACCGAAGGGCTGATGCAGACCTTGGCTGACGAGTTGGAAAATGTCGCGCCAGTGCGCTCCAACAGCATCAACCCGGGAGCCACCCGCACGGCGATGCGGGCGTTGGCGTATCCGAGTGAGAATCCGCAGGACAATCCCCTGCCGGAAGAGATCATGCCGGTGTACCTGTACCTGATGGGGCCTGACAGCAAGGATGTGAACGGGCAGGCGCTGAACGCTCAGTAGAGTCTGTAAGTTTAGAAGCTGGGGCTGCTTTGCGGCCCCGGCGCCTTAACTGACTAGCATCGTCTCCCTTAGCCCGCCGCCAACCCCAGGCGGGCTCGGCTGGGCTGGCGCTGCTCCAGCTGCATGCACCGCTCAAGGAACAGGTACATGCAGTCATAGCTCTTGCACACCGCCTTGCGCAGCTCGGCGCGCAACAGCGGCGTCGGGCTCTCCCCCACCAGCGTGCAGATGATCTCAAGCGCCTCCCACGGGTGCGCATCGTCATACTGGGCATGCATCTTCAGCCATTTCATCGCACGTTTGCGGGTTTCTTCAGGGAAGCCTTGCGCATAGGTATCGCCGGCACAAACCACTGCCGACCACTCCCCAGTCGCGCCCTCGATGGCGTAGTTGGTAGCCGCCATGGCAATCGCCAGCGACTCGGTGGTACACACCCGCCAACACCAGTCATTCAAGCCATTGAGCTCAGGCGGTACCTCCTGCGCCTGCAGATCACCGACGGTGACGCCGTGGGCGTGGCACCACTGCACCCAGTAGTCGGCATGGTTGAGCTCGACACGGATATTGCGCATCAGCCAGCGCCGCGCCATGTCTTCGCCAGGGTGCCGGGCAAAACGGGTCTTGGTCAGGTTTTGGGCCATGTACAAGGAAAACTGCTCGACTACCGGCCAGCCACCGATCAGGTACTGGCGGATGGTCGCCGGCCGTAGCTGGCCGTCGCGCAGGCGCTCATACAGCTCATGCTCAACCACCCGCCGCTTGCTCTCGCGGCACTCTTCGATCATCTGTTGCGCCCACAGCGGGTAACTGGCGGGATCCATCAATGGCCCGATCCGAATGAATGCATCAATCACTGTCAGCTCCTTGATTCCCTGTGATTTTGCCTACAGCTCTCAGCGAAACGTCCCTGGCGCCCTTTGCAGTAACGGCCGTGCAGCAATGCGTTGACGCTGCAGACTGTCGCAGGTGAACACCTGCGGCCGTTCGATCAGGTAGCCCTGGGCGTAATCCACGCCTATTTCCTGCAGGGCCTGCTCGATCAATGGCGTCTCGACAAACTCGGCAATGGTGCGTTTGCCCATGACGTGGCCGATGTGGTTGATCACTTCAACCATAGCCCGGTTAATCGGATCATCCAGCATGTCTTTGACAAAACTTCCGTCGATCTTCAGGAAGTCCACGGGTAAATGCTTCAAATACGCGAACGACGACATTCCGGCGCAGAAGTCATCCAGCGAGAACCGGCAACCCAGGCCCTTCAATTCATTGATGAAGCGAATCGCACTGCCCAGGTTGGAAATGGCGATGGTTTCGGTAATTTCGAAACAGATCATCCGCGGTGGAATATCAAACTCGACGAATAATTGCTGAAGGTACTGAAGAAATTCATCGTCACCGATGCTCGAACCCGAAAGATTGATCGCGCACATGGCCAGCGGCCCTTGGCGCCTCTCGTTGAGGCATTGGCGAATCACCTGGAACACGTTGCGCACCACCCAGCGATCCAGCGTGGTCATCAGCCCATAGCGCTCGGCGGCCGGGATGAAACTGTCGGGCAGGATAGTCCGGCCGTTCTCATCGTGCAGGCGCAGCAGGATCTCGATATGCCCGGGGCCCTCCTGGGCCGTGAGCGGGGCGATTTCCTGGGCGTACAGGCAAAACCGGTTTTCTTCGAGGGCTACCTGCAGGCGCTGGATCCAGGCCATTTCGCCAAAGCGCAGGGACAACTCGCTGTCGTCGGCGTGATAGACCTGAACGCGGTTGCGGCCCTTCTCCTTGGCCATGTAGCAGGCCATGTCTGCCGCGCGCAAGGACGCCTCAAGGGTGCTGGGCAGTTGGGAAAGATGCACCAGGCCGATGCTCACGCTGGTAATGAACGGCCGGCCCTTCCAGACGAAGTGCAGGCCCTGCACGGCCTGGCGCAGTTGCTCGGCGATGCGCTCGGCCTGGTCGGGCGGGCAGTTCTCGAGCAGCACGCCAAACTCGTCGCCACCCAGCCGCGCCAAGGTGTCGCCTTCGCGCAGGGCTGCCAGCAACACCGCGCAGATATGCCGGAGCAACTCGTCACCCGCCGCATGCCCACTGGTGTCGTTGACCAGCTTGAACTGGTCAAGGTCGAGGAACATCAGCGAGTGGCGGCCAGGTTGGCGCGCCAGGCTGTTGAGCGCCTGTTCCAGGCGATACTCGAACTCGCGTCGGTTGGCCAGCCCGGTCAGGGCATCGTGAGTGGCCTGCCACGACAGGTTGGCGATGTACTGGCGCTCGCGGGTCATGTCGTGCAGCACCAGGACGATGCCGCTGACCTGCCCGTCGCTGATGATCGGCGAGCCGACCAGGGTGACCGATACCGTGCTGCCGTCCAGGCGCTGGATCAACCGGGCGTGCTCGGCACCGCCCTTGAGGCAGCCACTGAGGACCTGCTCGACCAGGCTGCGACTGTCGAGCTCGGCCTGCTCGTCGATCAGGCTGAACAGTGCGGTCAACGGCAGGCCTTGAGCGGGGCCGGCCTGCCAGTGGGTGAGCTGCTCGGCAGCCGGATTCATGAAGACAATGCTGCCCTCGACATCGGCGGTGATCACCGCGTCACCGATCGACTCCAGGGTGATCTGCGCCCGCTCTTTCTCGGCTTGCAGGGCACTGGCGAAGGCCTGGCGCTGGACGAGCAACTTGCTTGAGCGGCGCCAGGCCATGCTGATCAGGAACAACGCAGTCACCAGGTTGAGGATCAGCAAGATATTGAGAAACATCCGCGAGCCTTCGCCCAAGGCATTGCTGAACGCCTTGGCGGCGGGCGTCACGCCTTCGTTGATACTGACGATGCGCGCTTTCCACGCGCTCACTTGCTGCGGGCTTGGCTTGCCGTTGGCATAGGTAGCGCGCATTTCGTCGGCGAGCAGGTCGAGCTGGCGCAGGTAGTCATCACCGATGTCCCAGTAAGCGATGGCTTTCTGCATATAGCTGATGGTGTGGAAGTTACGGTAGAACCAGATGATCCGTTCGACATCCTCGGGGTGGTTGCCGCCCTGCAGGATGCCCTGGCGTGCAGCCTCGAGGTCGGGTGTCGGCTGGTCGAGGGCGACGCGCAGGCTGTGGTCGCCCTGGGGCACGGCAATCGCCTGGCGATAGCGCGCATAGGTGCGTTCGTCAGGGTTTTCGGCGTACAGGTTGATGTAATAGATGGCGTCTTTCTGCGCCTTCGACCAGAGGCTTTCGCCGGCCACATAGGCGCGGACCGCCGATAGCGTGTAAAGGCTGAGACTGGCCAGCAGGACCTGGAGAACCACAACGGCGACAAACGGCCAGATGATGCCCAGAAGCCTAGGCGCTTCGCGAATACGAGTTCCCTTCATGGAGTCCCTGTCACGTCGGCTGATAAGGCAAAAATCGACCCAGACATGCACAGCGTAGGCCATTTGCCATAGCCGTGATGGGGATTTTGATGACAACGAATATTGCCGATATCGCGGCCGCTGCGGTGCAAACCATTCTGCGTTGGCAGGACGCTCAGGTCTGCTGCAGATGCCCATACAACTTGGCATACAACCCACCATCAGCAATCAGTTGCTGGTGGTCGCCATCCTCGGCCACGTGCCCGCCATCGAACACCAGCACGCGGTCTGCCTGCTTCACCGCCGACAGCCGGTGGGCAATGATCAAGGTGGTGCGGCCACTGAGAAAACGCGCCAACGCCTGATGCAGGTTGTACTCGGTGGCGGCATCCAGGGCGGAGGTCGCTTCATCGAGGATGACCACCTTGGGCTCGGCGAGGATCATCCGGGCAATCGCCAGCCGCTGGCGCTGACCACCGGACAAGCGCACGCCACTGCGCCCCACTACGCTGTCCAGCCCTTGCGGCAGGCCCGCGATGGTGGCGTCCAGCTGGGCGATGCGCAGCGCCTGCCAGCAGGCTTCGTCGGTGCAGTCGCGGCCCATGGTCAGGTTGGCGCGTACGGTATCGTTGAACAGCGAGGGGTGCTGCAGCACCACCGCGACGTTCTCGCGCAGGGTCTCCAGGCCGATTTCCTGCAAACTGGCACCGCCAAAGCGGATGGTCCCAGCCTGCGCGGTATACAGGCCCAGCAGCAATTGCACCAAGGTGCTCTTGCCGCCACCACTGGCGCCGACGATCGCAACCTTTTCGCCAGGGGCGATCGACAGGTCGAGGTGCTCCAGCACGGGTTCGTCGGAATAGGCGAAACGCAGGTCGCGCACTTCGATGCTGACCGTTTCGCGCCCGCTGAACGGATCGCTGGCGGCCGCATATTGCGGCTCGTCTTCACGCGCCAGCAGCTCGTTGAGCCGGCTCAGCGCGCCACCTGCGGCGTAATAGGCGTACTGCAGGTTCAACAGCTGCTCGACCGGGCCGATCATGAACCACAGGTAGCTGAACACCGCCAGCATCTGGCCAATGGACAAGTCGGAGAACAGCACGGTGAGCATCGCCGCCGCGCGGAAAATATCGATACCAAACTGGAACAACAGCCCGCTGGCGCGCCCACTGGCATCACTTTTCCACTGCGACGCCACGGCATAGTCACGCACTTCACGGGCGCGCAGGCCCAGCCGGCCAAGGAAATAACCCTGGCGATTGCCGGCGCGGACCTCCTGAATGGCGTCGAGGGTTTCCGTCAGCGCCTGGGTAAAGCGTGCGGTGCTGTCGTTCTCGAGCTTTTTCAGGTGCTTGACGCGCTTGCCCAACTGCACGGTGAAATAGATCACCAGCGGGTTGAACAGCAGGATCAGCAAGGCCAGCTGCCAGTGCATCCAGATCAGGATGGCCGCAGTACCGGTCAGGGTCAGTACCGCTACCAGAAAGCGGCTGAGGGTTTCGCCGACAAACTTGTCCAGGGTATCCAGGTCGGTGACCAGGTGGGTGGTCACCGTGCCGCTGCCGAGGCTTTCGTATTCCTTGAGCGAGATACGCTTGAGCCGCTCGATCAGACGAATCCGCAAGCGGTACACGATGTCCTTGGCCAACCCGGCGAACAGCTTGGCCTGGACCACGTTGAAGCCGAGCGCACAGACCCGCAGGCAGAAGGTGGCAGCGAGCATCAGGCCGATGTAGCCGGCGGCCTGCTGCCAGTCGGTCGGGAGAAAATTGTTCATCCACTTGAGCGCAGCGTCGCCGTTGCCCAGCAGCACTTCATCGACCAGCAACGGCAGCAGCAAGGGGATCGGTACGCTGCATACCGCGGCGAGTACAGCGACCAGGTTGGCCGTCCACAGCGCTTTGCGGTGATGCAGGGCCAGGCGGCGGATCTCCGCCCAGCTCAGCCGATCAGGCACAGCCTGGGGCTTCCCTGGCACAGGGTCGGGCGAGCCGGGCAGGTCAAGCACAGGCGGCCTGCTGCAGCCAGCGGGCCAGCAGCGGCTGCAGGCGCTCGAGCGGCTGATAACCATTGGTCAGCAGCGCCAGTTGGCCATTGCGTTCGGCCAGCAGGGTTGGGAAGCCGGCGATGCCGAGGTCTTGCACCCAGCTGAAATCAGCGGCCGTGGCGGCGCGGGTTTCGCTGCGGATCAACGCTTCGGAAAAGCCCAGCCGGTCGAAACCGGCCTGTTCGGCGAGATCGACCAGTTGCGGTGCGCGGGTAACGTCCAGGCCTTGCTCGTAAAAACCGCGCTGGATCAAACCGAGCAAATCCCAGACCCGCTCGGCGTCCAGCTCACGTGCTGCGACCAGGGCGCGGCAGGCCGGCTCGGTGTCATAGACGAAGCCTTCGGGCAGGGCGCCGTCGAAGCGGAACGTCTGCCCGCTGGCTTCGGCGACCGCCTGCCAGTGTTCAAGGATGTAGCGTCGGGTCGAGGCGTCCAGCGCCGTGCTGGCCGAGCGCAGGCCGCCCGGCACCAGGCGGGTGGCCACGCCGGCTGCCTGCGCCTGGGCGATCAGGGCCTCGGCCACGGGTGCGAAACCCCAGCACCAGGAGCACATCGGGTCCATCACGTAGAGCAGGCGTGCAGTCATGCATCAGGCCTCGGCTTTGTAGTTGAAGCCGATCGGGTGAGGCTGGTTACGCGCCTTGGCCAGTTCAATCTGCTTCTGCCGGTCGATGGCGCTGCGTCGGGTCTTCTCGCTCAGGCTGTCCCAGCAATGCGGGCAGCTGACACCGGGCGAGTAGTGTTCGGACGCACGGTCCTCCACGTTGATCGGGTGACGACAGGCGTGGCACTGGTCGTACTCGCCTTCGCTGAGGTCATGGCGCACCGTGACGCGGTTGTCGAAGACGAAGCAGTCGCCATCCCACAGGCTTTCTTCCTGAGCGACTTCCTCGAAGTATTTGAGGACGCCGCCTTTAAGATGATAGACCTCCTCGAAGCCTTCACCGAGCATGTAGCTGGAGGCTTTTTCGCAACGGATGCCACCGGTGCAGAACATCGCCACCTTCTTGTGCTTGCTCGGGTCGAAGTTGGCCTTGATGTACTCGGGGAACTCGCGAAAGCTCTCGGTCTTGGGGTCGAGCGCGCCCTTGAAGGTGCCGATGGCCACTTCGTAGTCGTTACGGGTGTCGATCAGCAGCACTTCGGGGTCGCTGATCAGGGCGTTCCAGTCCTTGGGGTCGACGTAGGTGCCGACCTTGTGGTTAGGGTCTACGCCGGGCACGCCGAGGGTGACGATCTCTTTTTTCAGCTTGACCTTGGTGCGGTAGAACGGCTGGTCGTCGCAGTACGACTCTTTATGGTCGATGTCTACCAGGCGCGCGTCGCTGCGCAGCCAGGCGAGCAGGCCATCGATGCCTTCACGGGTGCCCGACACGGTGCCGTTGATGCCTTCGAGGGCAATCAGCAAGGTGCCTTTGACGCCGTTGTCGAGCATGGCCTTGAGCAATGGCTCGCGCAGTTCGAGGTAGTCTTCCAGGGTGACGAATTTGTACAGCGCCGCCACGACGATAGCTTGGGACATGAATGTGTTTCTCCAGGTGGTCACCCTCGTAAGGGGCGGACCGGAATGACAGTGATCAGTTACGGATGGTCGGGGGCGCTTTGCGCCCCTTTCGCGACACAAGGCCGCTCCTACAGGAATCGCGCCGCTCTATTGAACGGTGCAGTACCTGTGGGAGCGGCCTTGTGTCGCGAAAGGGCCGCAAAGCGGCCCCAGGTGATGCAGAGTTTACCAGAATGGCAAAGAGGAATCAGTGCCCGCCGCCAGCACACACCGGCGAGGCCGGCGCGGCGCCGACCTGGGCCCACTCTTCAGGGGTGTAGGTGTGAATCGCCAAAGCGTGAATCTGGCCCATCAGCTCGCCCATCGTCGCGTACACCTTCTGGTGACGCTTGACGCTGTTGAGGCCGGCGAACTGCTCGCTGACCATCACCGCCTTGTAGTGGCTTTCCTGGCCGCGGCTGTGCATGTGACTCTCGTTGAACACCTCAAGGTGTTGCGAGCCCAGGGGCGCCAGCTGCTGCTCGATGCGTTGCTGCATGTTCATCGGGTGCTACTCACTTCTTCGCTGGAGCGGCTTTGCCAGCGTTGGGGTCGAGTTCCTTGGTCATGTCGTCGAGCAGCTTGTTGACCACCGGCACGGCAGGCTCGAGGCTCTGCTGGGTCAGCTGGGCCGACTGCTGGGTGACCTTGGGCATCTCGCGCAGGACTTTCTTGCCCAGCGGCGACTCGTAGAACTTGACCAGGTCCTTCAGCTCGCTTTCGGTAAAGGTGGTGGTGTACAGGCTGACCATCTTCGGCTTGAGCTTGTTCCAGCCGATGGCGCCGTCGAGGGCAGCATTGGCCTTGGCCTGGTAGCTGTCGAGCACGGCTTTCTTCGAGGCCGGGGCCTTGGTCTGTTCAAACCGCTGGGCGAACATCTGCTGGACTTGCATGTAGACCGGGGTGCCCAGCTTGTCGGCGTTGGCCAGGGTCAGGAATTTCTCGGCGGCTTGAGTGTGAGCAGGGGTGGCGGCGAGTACCTGGCCGCTGGCACAGGCCAGGGCTACGGCGGCACAGAGGACACGGAGACGGGTCATTGCAAATCCTTCATGAAAAAGGGAGGCAGATACCTCAGAGTTGAGCATTCTGCGCCGCAGCGGGCGCTCGACTCAAGTGGCACGACGAGCGATGGAACCGCTCTTTCGAATCACGGCCTAAACTGCGGATTCAGACGACAAAGGAGTGAACGCAGGATGAGCCGTATCGAGACAGACAGCCTGGGACAGGTTGAAGTTCCTGAGGACGCCTACTGGGGTGCGCAGACCCAGCGTTCGCTGATCAACTTTGCCATCGGCAAAGAGCGCATGCCGCTTGCCGTGTTGCACGCCCTGGCGCTGATCAAGAAAGCCGCTGCGCGCGTCAACGACCGCAATGGCGACCTGCCGGCCGACATCGCCCGGCTGATCGAACAAGCCGCCGATGAAGTGCTCGACGGCCAGTTGGACGAGCAATTCCCGCTCGTCGTCTGGCAGACCGGCAGTGGCACCCAGAGCAACATGAACGTCAACGAAGTGATTGCCGGGCGCGGCAACGAACTGGCCGGTCAGGGCCGTGGCGGCAAGGTGCCAGTGCACCCCAACGATCACGTCAACCGCTCGCAGAGTTCCAACGACTGCTTTCCGACGGCCATGAACATAGCCGCTGCACAGGCAGTACAGGGCAAGCTGCTGCCGGCGATTGCCGAGTTGTCGTCGGGCCTGGCCGAGCTCTCGGCGCGTCATACGCACCTGGTCAAGACCGGCCGTACGCACATGATGGACGCCACGCCGATTACCTTCGGCCAGGAAGTGTCGGCCTTCGTCGCCCAGCTCGACTACGCCCAGCGGGCCATCCGCGCGACCTTGCCCGCAGTGTGCGAGCTGGCTCAGGGCGGCACGGCGGTGGGTACTGGCCTGAACGCTCCGCATGGCTTTGCCGAGGCGGTGGCGGCGGAGCTGGCGGCGTTGTCCGGGCTGCCGTTTGTCACCGCGCCGAACAAGTTTGCCGCCCTCGCCGGCCACGAGCCGCTGACCAGCCTGGCCGGCGCCTTGAAAACCCTCGCGGTGGCCTTGATGAAGATCGCCAACGACCTGCGTCTGCTCGGCTCAGGACCGCGCGGGGGGTTGGCCGAGGTGCGCTTGCCGGCCAACGAGCCGGGCAGCTCGATCATGCCGGGCAAGGTCAACCCGACCCAGTGCGAAGCGCTGTCCATGCTCGCCTGCCAGGTGCTGGGCAATGATGTGGCAATTGGCTTTGCCGCCAGCCAGGGGCATTTGCAGTTGAACGTGTTCAAGCCGGTGATCATCCACAACCTGCTGCAATCGATCGAGCTGCTGGCAGATGGCTGTCGCAACTTCCAGCAGCACTGCGTGGCCGGGATCGAGCCGGATGCCGAGCAGATGGCGGCGCACCTGGAGCGTGGGTTGATGCTGGTGACGGCGCTCAATCCGCATATTGGCTATGACAAGGCGGCAGAAATCGCCAAGAAGGCTTATAGCGAAGGGACCACCCTGCGCGAAGCGGCGTTGCAGTTGCAGTACCTGACCAACGAGCAGTTCGATGAGTGGGTGCGGCCGGAGAACATGCTGGCGCCGGGGGCCAAGGGCTGAGTTGATGGTGTTCGGGCTGGCCTCTTCGCGGGGCAAGCCCGCTCCTACAGGATTTGTGTGCGCGCCTCGGACCTGTAGGAGCGGGCTTGCCCCGCGAAGAGGCCAGCCCAGGCAATCAATGAACCTCAGCCATACGCGCCCGGCGCGCCCGCAACCCAGCCATCAGCGAAGGCCCCAGCGCTACCAGCGCCGACCCCAGCACCACTGTCACCGCCCCGACATACCCGAGCACATTGATCTGTTCGGCATGCACATAATCCGGCCAGACCCACGCCGCCACTGCCACCGCTACAAACGTCACCAACGGCGTCAGCGCCAGCGTTGCACTCACCCGCGACGCCTCCCAGTGCGCCAGCGCCTCGGCAAACGCGCCATACGCCACCAGGGTATTCAGGCAGCACGCCAGCAGCAGCCAGCCTTGCAACGGGCTCAACTGCAGCGCCTCGAGCGGGTGCACCCAAGGCGTGAGCAAGGCCGCACAGCCCAGGTAGATCACCATCATCACTTGCTGCGAGTTCCACACGGTCAGCAGCTGCTTCTGGCTCAGGGCATAGAACACCCAGATGCTGGTCGCCAGGAGGATGGTCAGCACGCCAGTGGTGTAGGCACCCAGCGAGGTCAGCAGCTCGTCCAGGCGTTGATTGAAAAACAAGCCAAAGCCCATCAGCAGCACCAGCAGGCCAACACCCTGGCCCAGGCTGAAACGCTCCTTGAAGACGAACACACTGGCCACCAGTAACAGCACCGGGCCAACCTGCACCACCAGTTGCGCGGTACCGGGACTGAGCAGCTTGAGGCCCACCAGGTACAGCACGTAGTTGCCGAGCAGGCCGCAGATGGCCACCGCCGCCAGGCCCAGGCGCTTGCGGCCGAGCCCTTTGAACGGGGGTAGACGACGGTTGGCAGACAACCAGATGAACAGCAGGCCACCGGACACCAGCAGGCGGTACCAGGTGACGGTCACCGGGTCCATCACCTGCAGGACCTGTTTCAGCTTGATTGGCAAAATGCCCCAGAGCAGCGCGGTCAACAGTGCCAACAGCAGGCCATGGACCCAGCGTCCGGAAGTGATGTGCATAGCGTCCTCGATCAGATCCCTTGGTGGGGGTAAGGGCAAGTCTAAGGGCTAGGCGGGGAAGACAGGGGGAAAATGGCGGGAAATAAATTCATTGGGTCATTCCCGCGAGGCATGGCATCCAGCAGGACCCTGTAGGAGCGGGCTTGTCCCGCGAACACCGGCGCAGCCGGTGCCATACTCCGCGGTGGCTGGACCGGCCTCTTCGCGGGGCAAGCCCGCTCCTACAGGGGACGCCACCAGCCTGGGACTGTGCGCGCGAGGCTGGCATCGTACTCACTTCTTGTGCTTGGCGAAGGCCGCCTCCAGCGCGTCGTTGATCGTGCGCAAGACCTTGACCCGCGCCCAGCGCTTGTCGTTGGCCTCGACCAGGGTCCAGGGGGCGATCTCGGTGCTGGTGCGGTCGACCATATCCCCCACCGCCTCGGTATACACATCCCACTTGTCCCGGTTGCGCCAGTCTTCCTCGGTGATCTTGTAGCGTTTGAACGGAATCTGCTCGCGCTCTTCGAAACGCTCCAGCTGGGTCTGCTGGTCGATCGCCAGCCAGAACTTGACCACCACCACACCGGCGTTGCTCAACTGCTCTTCGAAGTCGTTGATCTCGCTGTAGGCACGCATCCAGTCAGCCGGGCTGCAGAACCCCTCGACCCGTTCGACCAGCACCCGGCCATACCAGGAGCGGTCAAAGATGGTGAACTTGCCAAGCGCCGGGATATGCCGCCAGAACCGCCACAGGTAGGGCTGGGCGCGCTCCTCCTCGGTGGGCGCGGCAATCGGCACGATGCGGTACTGGCGCGGATCGAGCGCAGCTGCCACGCGACGGATTGCCCCGCCCTTGCCTGCCGCGTCATTGCCTTCGAACACCGCCACCAAGGCATGGCGGCGCATGTGCTTGTGGCGCAGCAGGCCGGCCAGGCGCGCCTGTTCGGTGACCAGTTGCTCCTGGTAGTCCTTTTTCTCGAGGCGCAGGGTCATGTCCAGCGCGCCGATCAGGTTGAGATCGTCGATGCTGCGCCCCAGCGGCGCGACGTTGCTCTTGCCCTTGCCCTTGGGTTCGACCGCCAGCGCCGCCTGCATGCCCTCGAGCAGGATGCGCCCGACCGCCAGGCTGCGGTAATACGGGTCGGAACCTTCGATCACGTGCCACGGCGCGAAGTCGCGGCTGGTGCGGCGCAGCACGCGTTCGCCAAAGCGCACGAAGCGGTCGTAGGTCTGTGACTGCTGCCAGTCCAGTGGGCTGATCCGCCAGCTGTGCAGCGGGTCGTCACGGAGTGCCTTGAGGCGGGCTTTCATCTGTTTCTTGGAAAGGTGGAACCAGAACTTGAGCACCAGCGCGCCTTCGTCACAGAGCATCTGCTCGAGGCGCTCGGCGCCCGCGATGGCCTGGTCGAGCACGGCGTCCTTGAACTGGCCATGCACCCGGCCCTGGATCATCTGGCTGTACCAATTGCCGAAAAACACCCCCATCCGCCCTTTAGGCGGCAGCGCCCGCCAGTAGCGCCAGGCCGGCGGTCGGGCCAGCTCTTCGTCGGTCTGCTGGTCGAAGGTCAGCACATCGATCAGGCGTGGGTCCATCCACTCGTTGAGCAGCTTGACCGTCTCGCCCTTGCCGGCGCCTTCGACGCCGTTGATCAGCACGATCACCGGGAAGCGCGACTGCTGCTTGAGCTCGTACTGGGCCTCGAGCAGCGCCTCGCGCAGGGCGGGCACTTCGGCCTCAAAGGTGTCCTTGTCGATGCTGTGACCGATTTCGGCGGATTCGAACATGGCTGGCTCCTTCAATGGATTTTTAAGACTAGCGGATCGAATCAGGTTTTTGCGACTGCTGTGCGGCCCCCATATGTTCGCGAATGGCTTAAAATCCCGCTTCCGCTGCATCAGAGCCGACCATGCCAGACTCCACCCTCCCCCAACACGCCCAGATCGACTGGGATGACCAGGGCCGCCCGCACTCGCGGCAGTACGACGACGTCTACTTCTCGACCAGCGAGGGCAGCCTCGAAACCCAGTATGTATTCATCGAAGGCAACCGCTTGCGCCAGCGCTTCAGCGAGCTGCCGGCGCACGGCTGCCTGGTCATCGGCGAGACCGGCTTCGGCACCGGGATGAACTTCTTCTGCGCCTGGCAGCTGTTCGCCGAGAAGGCCCCGGCAAACGCGCGGCTGCATTTCGTCAGTGTCGAAAAGTACCCGCTGAGCCGCGCCGACCTGACCCGCGCCGTGCAACTGTGGCCAGAGCTGGCGTCTTACTGGCAGCCGTTGCTGGCGCAATACGTGGCGGTCCACCCAGGCTTTCAGCAGTTCAGCTTCGACGCTGGCCGGGTCACCCTGACCCTGCTCATCGGCGACGTGCGGGAGCAACTGCCGCTGCTCGATGCGCCGATCGATGCGTGGTTTCTCGACGGTTTCGCCCCGGCGAAAAACCCCGACATGTGGACCCCTGAGCTGTTCGCACAACTGGCGCGCCTGTCGCATTCAGGGACGACGATCGGCACCTTCACCACCACCGGCTGGGTTCGCCGGGGGCTGATCGACGCCGGCTTTACCATGAAGAAGGTGCCGGGGCTGGGCAAGAAGTGGGAGGTGATGCACGGCCACTACAGTGGCCAGCCGGTTACGACAGCGGTCGCGCCCTGGTACGCCCGCCCGGCGCCGCTCGAGGGCCCGCGCCAGGCGCTGGTGATCGGCGCAGGGCTGGCCGGCAGCGCCACCGCCGCCAGCCTCGCCGCACGCGGCTGGCAGGTCAGCGTGCTGGAGCGCCATGACGCCGCCGCCCGGGAGGCCTCGGGCAACCTGCAGGGGGTGCTCTACCTCAAGTTGTCGGCGCACGGCACGGCGCTGTCGCAGATGATCCTCGCCGGCTTCGGTTACACCCGGCGCTGGCTCGAGCGCCTGCAGCGTGGTCAGGACTGGGATGCCTGCGGGGTGTTGCAACTGGCTTTCGACGCCAAGGAAGCCGAGCGCCAGGCCAAGCTTGCCGCGGCCTTCGACAGCAGTCTGCTGAGTTCATTGACCCGCGCCGAGGCGGAACAGGTTGCCGGGGTTAGCCTGACCAGTGGCGGCTTGTTCTATCCAGAGGGTGGCTGGGTGCATCCACCGGCGCTGTGCGAGGCGCAGCTGCAGCATGCGCAGATCCGCCTGCTGACCCATCAGGAGGTGATCGAGCTGCGCAAGGTCGACGGCCTGTGGCAGGCCTGGGATGGCCAGCGGTTACTGGCCAGTGCGCCGCTGGTGGTGTTGGCCGGTGCCGCCGAGGTACGCCGCTTTGCCCCCTGCGCCGATTTGCCGCTCAAGCGCATTCGCGGGCAGATCACCCACTTGCCCGCGACCGACGCCAGCCGCAGCTTGGCCACGGTGGTCTGTGCCGAGGGTTATGTGGTGCCGGTGCGCGGTGACGAGCACACGGTGGGTGCCAGCTTTGATTTCCACAGTGATGATTTGACGCCGACTGTGGCCGAGCACCAGGGCAACCTGGCCATGCTGGATGAAATTTCCACTGAGATGGCCGAGCGGCTGGAGGTGACTGGGATTGACCCTGCGTTGCTGCAGGGCCGAGCGGCGTTTCGTTGTACCAGCCCGGATTATCTGCCGATTGTCGGGCCGCTGGCGGATGGCCCGGCGTTTGCCGAGGCGTATGCCATGTTGCGCAAAGATGCCCGCCAGGTGCCTGCGGTGGACTGCCCTTGGCTGGAGGGGCTGTATGTGAATAGCGGGCATGGGTCGCGGGGGTTGATTACGGCGCCGTTGAGTGGCGAGCTGATTGCGGCCTGGGTGTGTGGCGAGCCGTTGCCGGTGCCCAGGGCGGTGGCTGAGGCGTGTCACCCGAATCGGTTTGGCTTGCGCAGTTTGATTCGCGGTAAGCCATAGAGTGCTGGGGCTGCTGCGCAGCCCTTTCGCGACACAAGGCCGCTCCCACAGGTACCGCGTCGCCCCCTGATTTCAATCAACCCTGTAGGAGCGGCGCGATTCCTGCAGACGCCTGTACGGTCAGCGCTTATAACAGATTGATCTAAAACTCTCACAAACCGCACAGGTCAGTTCCTAAGTGCCTCACTTTAGGGCACCCCTCCCCAACGGCAAAACCGGTAAGGACTTATGTGCGGATTAGCAGGAGAGTTACGCTTCACCCCGATCAACCAGGCACCACGCCCGGCGGACCTCGCCGCAGTTGAGCGGATCACCCATCATCTGGCGCCACGCGGCCCGGATGCCTGGGGCTTCCATAGCCAAGGGCCGATTGCCCTCGGCCATCGCCGGCTGAAAATCATGGACCTGTCCGATGGCTCGGCACAGCCCATGGTCGACAACAACCTCGGCCTGTCGCTGGCGTTCAACGGCGCCATCTACAACTTCCCCGAACTGCGCCAAGAGCTGCAAGACCTCGGCTACACGTTCTGGTCCGACGGCGACACCGAAGTCCTGCTCAAGGGCTACCACGCCTGGGGCGCAGCGCTGTTGCCCAAGCTCAACGGCATGTTTGCCCTGGCCATCTGGGAGCGCGACAAGCAACGGCTGTTCCTCGCCCGCGACCGCCTTGGCGTCAAGCCGCTGTACCTGTCACGCAACGGTGAGCGCCTGCGCTTCGCCTCGACGCTGCCAGCGCTGCTCAAAGGCGGTGACATCGACCCGGTCCTCGACCCGGTCGCGCTCAACCACTACCTCAACTTCCACGCTGTGGTGCCCGCGCCGCGCACGCTGCTGGCCAACGTGCAGAAGCTCGAGCCCGGCACCTGGATGCGCATCGACCGCCATGGCGAAGTCGAACGCCAGACCTGGTGGCAGCTCAAGTACGGCCCTAATGCCGACGAACAGCAGCTCGACCTGGAAGACTGGACCACCCGTGTACTGGACGCCACCCGTGACGCCGTGGCGATCCGCCAACGTGCCGCCGTCGACGTCGGCGTGCTGCTGTCGGGCGGTGTCGACTCGAGCCTGCTGGTCGGCCTGCTGCGCGACGTCGGCGTAGACGACCTGTCGACTTTCTCGATCGGCTTCCAGGATGCCGGCGGCGAGCGCGGTGACGAGTTCCAGTACTCCGACCTGATCGCCCGTCACTACGGTACTCGCCATCACCAGTTGCGGATCGACGAACACGAAATCATCGATCAGCTGCCAGCGGCGTTCCGCGCCATGAGCGAGCCGATGGTCAGCCACGACTGCATTGCCTTCTACCTGCTCTCGCGGGAAGTCGCCAAGCATTGCAAGGGCGTGCAGAGCGGTCAGGGCGCCGACGAACTGTTTGCCGGTTATCACTGGTACCCGCAGGTGGACGGCGCTGCCGACCCGTTCGCGGCCTACCGCGACGCGTTCTTCGACCGCAGCCACGCCGAGTACCGCGACACCGTCCAGGCCCCGTGGCTGCTGGACAACGACGCCGCCGGTGATTTCGTCCGCGAGCACTTCGCCCGCCCGGGCGCGACGGATGCGGTCGACAAGGCGCTGCGCCTGGACAGCACGGTGATGCTGGTCGACGACCCGGTCAAACGGGTCGACAACATGACCATGGCCTGGGGCCTGGAAGCGCGTACGCCGTTTCTCGATTACCGCCTGGCCGAGCTGTCGGCGCGGATCCCGGCGCGCTTCAAGCTGCCCGACGGCGGCAAGCAAGTGCTCAAGTCGGCGGCGCGACGGGTCATTCCGCACGAGGTGATCGACCGCAAGAAGGGCTACTTCCCGGTCCCCGGCCTCAAGCACCTGGAAGGCGCAACCCTGGGCTGGGTCCGCGACTTGCTGACCGATCCCAGCCAGGACCGCGGCCTGTTCAATCCGGCCATGATCGACAAGCTGCTGAGCAACCCTCACGGTCAACTGACGCCATTGCGCGGCTCCAAGCTGTGGCAGTTGGCAGCGCTGAACCTGTGGCTCAGCGAACAAGGAATCTGATCGATGAAAGCCCATGAAATAGCCTATGGCCAGCGCTTGTTGCGCGGCCAGGCGCCCTCCTACGAGCGCCTGCAGGCGCGCCTGGCCGGTGATGGCAGCGAGCCC
This sequence comes from Pseudomonas sp. BP8, assembly GCF_017875955.1. Taxonomy (GTDB): domain Bacteria; phylum Pseudomonadota; class Gammaproteobacteria; order Pseudomonadales; family Pseudomonadaceae; genus Aquipseudomonas. The sequence goes on from NZ_JAGINK010000001.1 coordinate 5,122,087, forward strand.
CACGACCAGCCGCGCGCAGTGCACTGCGGCTGGGGCCGGCTGCTGATCGGGCATACCTACCCGGACCCGGCCGAACTGGCCGGCGCGCTGCTCGAGGAAGCCTCCGGCGAGCGCGACATCGCCCTCTACGTGGCGGCGCCCCAGCAAGTGCTGGCGCAGGCGCCGCAGCAGTTGTTTCTCGACCCGTCCGACACCCTGCGCCTGTGGTTCACCGACTACCGCCCGGCGCAGCGGGTGTTTCGCGGTTTTCGCATTCGTCGGGCGCAGTCCGAGGCCGACTGGCAGGCGATCAATACCCTGTACCAGACGCGCGGCATGCTGCCGATCAATGCCGACCTGCTGACCCCGCGCCACCAGGGCGGGCCGGTGTACTGGCTGGCGGAAGACGAAGACACCGGCGCGGTGATCGGCAGCGTGATGGGCCTGAACCACAGCAAAGCCTTCGATGACCCGGAGCACGGTTGCAGCCTCTGGTGCCTGGCGGTCGATCCGCAGTGCAGCCGGCCGGGGGTCGGCGAGGTGCTGGTGCGCCACCTGGTCGAGCACTTCATGAGCCGCGAACTGGCCTACCTGGACCTGTCGGTGATGCACGACAACCGCCAGGCCAAACGCCTGTACCAGAAGCTCGGCTTTCGCAACCTGCCGACCTTTGCAGTCAAGCGCAAGAATGGCATCAACCAGCCGCTGTTCCTCGGCCCGGGCCCTGCTGCAGCGCTCAACCCGTACGCCCGGATTATCGTCGACGAGGCCCACCGCCGCGGCATCGATGTGCAGGTCGACGACGCCGAGGCGGGTCTGTTCACGCTCAGCCTGGGTGGCCGCCGGGTACGTTGCCGCGAGTCGCTCAGCGACTTGACCAGCGCGGTGAGCATGACCCTGTGCCAGGACAAGCGCCTGACCCAGCACGCACTTGAGGCCGCCGGCTTGTGCGTGCCGGTGCAGCAGTTGGCCGGCAATGCCGACGATAACCTGGCGTTTCTCGAAGAACACGGCGCCGTGGTGGTCAAGCCGGTCGACGGCGAACAGGGCCAAGGCGTGGCGGTCAATCTGACCACGCTCGACGAGGTGAGCCAGGCGATCGAGCACGCTCGCGGCTTCGACAGCCGGGTGTTGCTGGAGAGCTTCCACCCCGGCCACGACCTGCGCATCGTGGTCATCGGCCATGAGGTGGTGGCGGCGGCGATTCGTCACCCGGCCCAGGTGATCGGCGATGGCAAGCACAGCGTCAAGGCGCTGATCGAGGCGCAGAGCCGACGCCGCCAGGCTGCTACCGACGGCGAGAGCCGCATCCCGATGGATGAAGAAACCGAGCGCACCTTGCGCGCCGCGGGCCTGCATTACGACGACGTGCTGCCGGCCGGCCAACGCTTGGCCGTGCGCCGTGCCGCCAACCTGCATACCGGCGGCACCCTGGAAGATGTCACCGAGCGCTTGCACCCGGTGCTGGCCGACGCTGCCGTGCGCGCCGCGCGGGCGCTGGATATTCCGGTGGTCGGCCTCGACCTGATGGTCGCCGATGCCGGGCAGCCGGACTACGTGATTATCGAGGCCAACGAGCGTGTTGGCCTGGCCAACCATGAACCGCAACCTACTGCCGAACGTTTTGTCGACCTGCTGTTTCCGCACAGCCGGCCACCGGCCTGATTAATGCGTTGACGCCACTGGCCTCTTCGCGGGGCAAGCCCGCTCCTACAGGATTTGCGTGGCACACAGATTGTGTGATCGACACAGACCCTGTAGGAGCGGGCTCGCCCCGCGAAGAGGCCGCTAGCCTCACCGAGGAGTGCCCATGTCCAAACACCTTCCCGAACCCGACCTCGACTACCTCAAACGCGTGCTGCTGGAGATGCTCGCCATCCCCAGCCCCACCGGCTTTACCGACACCATCGTGCGCTACGTGGCTGAACGCCTGGACGAGCTCGGCATCCCCTTCGAGCTGACCCGCCGCGGCACCATCCGCGCCACCCTCAAGGGCCGCCAGAGTTCCCCCGACCGCGCCGTCTCGGCCCACCTCGACACCATTGGTGCCAGCGTGCGCCAACTGCAGGACAACGGCCGCCTGGCCCTGGCACCGGTCGGCTGCTGGTCGAGCCGCTTCGCCGAGGGCAGCCGGGTCAGTGTCTTCACCGATACCGGCGTCTTGCGCGGCAGCGTGCTGCCGTTGATGGCCAGCGGGCATGCCTTCAATACCGCCATCGACCAGATGCCCGTCAGCTGGGACCACGTCGAGGTCCGCGTCGACGCCTACTGCACAACCCGCGCCGACTGTGAGGCGCTGGGCATCTCGATTGGCGATTTCGTCGCGTTCGACCCGCTGCCAGAATTTACCGACAGCGGCCATATCAGCGCCCGCCACCTGGACGACAAGGCCGGTGTCGCGGCCCTGCTCGCCGCGCTCAAGGCGGTGGTGGAAAGCGGCCAGCAACCGCTGATCGACTGCCACCCGCTGTTCACCATCACCGAAGAGACCGGCTCCGGTGCCGCAGGTGCCCTGCCCTGGGATGTCAGTGAATTCGTCGGCATCGATATCGCCCCGGTAGCGCCGGGCCAAGCCTCCAGTGAACACGCAGTCAGCGTGGCCATGCAGGACTCCTCGGGGCCTTACGACTACCACTTGTCGCGCCACCTGCTGAAGCTTGCCGACGAGCAGGATCTGCCGGTGCGCCGCGACCTGTTCCGCTATTACTTCAGCGACGCCCACTCGGCGGTGACGGCGGGCCACGATATCCGTACCGCGCTGGTCGCCTTTGGCTGCGACGCCACCCACGGCTACGAGCGCACCCATATCGACAGCCTGGCAACGCTCAGCCGTTTGCTTTCGGGGTACCTGCTCAGCCCACCGGTGTTCGCCAGCGACTCCAACCCGGCCAATAGCTCGCTCGAGCGTTTCAGCCATCAGCTGGAGCACGATGCGCAGATGGAGAGCGACACCCGCGTGCCGGCGGTGGACAGCCTGGTCGGCAACAAGAACTGATGGCTGCGCGCAGAGGGCACGATTGGCGTAGCATGGCGGCACTGATGACTACCGACCGACTCTGCGCATGCTGATCCCCTACGACCAACTCGAAGCTGAAACCCTGACCCGCCTGATCGAGGACTTCGTCACCCGTGAAGGCACTGACAACGGCGACGACACTCCGCTGGAGACCCGCGTCCTGCGGGTCCGCCAGGCGTTGGCCAAAGGCCAGGCGTTCATCTTGTTCGACCTGGACAGCCAGCAGTGTCAGCTGCTGGCCAAGCATGAGGTGCCGCGCGAGTTGCTCGACTGACGATCCCTGGGGCTGCCGTGCAGCCCCTTTCAGCGTTGGCGCTCGCGCTCCTCGCGTGCCTTGATCCTTCTGTAGACTTCTGAGCGATGCACCGGTATCTCGCGCGGTGCCGTGACGCCGAAGCGCACCATCCCACCGGTCACGGCGACCACTTCAATCTGTATATCGTCGCCTATGGTGATGACTTCCCCGACTTCGCGTGCAATGACCAGCATGATCCGTTCCTCCAAACCAAGGGAAAAACGGAGCGTGCCCGGGGTATATCGGGCTACACAACGTTGCGCGAACGAAATAGACGCATCCTACGCCGGTGGGTAAAACGCCCTACAGACTGAACTTTTTTCAGGTTTTCTCGGATTGTTGGCTTGGCTTGGGGATTGTGGGCTTATCCATTTGATGTAGTGGCACTACTGGCCCCTTCCGCCCTTACGGCGGGTCACTTTTTTTCTTGGAAAAAAGTAACCAAAAACCGCCTGCTCCTGCATCCGGCCCTGCGCTGCGCTCCGGGTCCCCTCGCTCCGGTCTCCTGACGTCGCGAAGTTACGGGCGGCGCCTGGGCTGGCGTTGTCTTCGATAGTGGCATGGGTGGTGGATATTCGGGCCTCTTCGCGGGACAAGCCCGCTCCTACAGGGATTACGCACATTTTGAATTCGGCGCAATCCCTGTAGGAGCGGGCTTGTCCCGCGAAGAGGCCGGGACTGCCAATGCAAATCGCAGGGCGCAGCCCTGCCATGCCACCCCACAAATCCGCTCGTAAATAAACAAAGCGAGAGCGCAGCGATTCGCCTGCCGTTGCCCTGGCTGTTGATCTTGATCTTGCTCTTGATCTACCAGCGACTTCAGGAGGCCGAGCGCAGGTCTTGCGTAGGGAGGTGGAGACCATGGATGGCCGGAAAGCGCTGAGGCCCAGGATGGGCCGTACAGCGCGGTCCTCCCGGAGCAAGACCGGAGCGAGGGAACCCCGAAGCGCAGCGTAGGGGCCGTATGATGGAGCCGAGACCTTTTTGGTTACTTTTTGGGGCGTTTGCCAAAAAGTGACCCGCCGTAAGCGCGGAAGGGGCCAGAAAACCCACCACATCAAATGGATAAGCCCACGCCCCCAAGCCCGAGCCCAAGCCCCACCCCCCCAACAATCCGCAAACACCCTTCTTCAACCTTGTTGCAAGCGCGGCCCAAACACAATGATGCTAGCCCCAACCACACACAGCAGCGCGCCAAGCCAGTCGCTACCCAGCGGTCGAACCCGCTCGACAAACGCCAGCCAGAGCAGCGAGGAAACGATGTAGATACCGCCATAAGCCGCATAGGCGCGCCCAGCGTAGGCAGCCTCGACCCGCGTGAGAATCAGGCCGAACACGGTCAGGCTGAGCAGTGCCGGGATAATCCACCAAGCGCTTTTACCCAAGCGTAGCCAGAGGTAGAACGCGTAGCAGCCGCCGATTTCAAACAGAGCGGCGAGGAAAAACCACAAGTAATTGATCACGCCGATGCATCCAGCCAGAAAAGGGCGGTCAGGATAGCGTATTGGCCTGAGGAGTTTGGTTTCTGTCTGACACCGCCGGGGCCGCTGCGCGCCCCTTTCGCGACACAAGGCCGCTCCCACAGATTGGACCGCGCAACACGGTCAATTGTGGGAGCGGGCGCGCAGCGGCCCCAGCATTCTTAATGCCTACAACAAACCTACAGACACCCCTAGCTACCAGACCGCCCCTTGGCACGCATCTTCACCGCCATCCCGGCCATCTCGTCATACAGCAACTGCGGCGCCTCGCACTTGAGCTTCCAGGCCTCCCGCCCCGCCTCATGCGGCAAGATCAGAAACTCCCCAGCGGCTATCCGCTCATGCAGGTAATCGGCAATTTCCGCAGCACTGATCGGCGAGCCTTCCAGCAACTTGCCAACCTGCGCCTTCATCAAAGGGTTCGGACCGCGGAACGAGTCCAGCAGGTTGGTCTGGAAAAACGACGGACACACCACATGCACCGCCACCCCCACCTGGCGCAACTCCACCAGCAGGCTTTCGGACAGCGCCAGCACACCCGCCTTGGCCACGTTGTAGTTACTCATCCCCGGACCCTGCATCAACGCCGCCATCGAGGCGATGTTGACGATGCGCCCCTGGCTACGCTCCAGCAGCGGCAAAAACGCCTTGCAGCCCTTGACCACGCCCATCAGGTTGACCGCGATCTGCCAGTCCCAGTCTTCCAGCGACAACTCGGCAAAGAACCCGCCAGAGGCAACCCCGGCATTGTTGACGATCATGTCGACGCCGCCGAACCTCTCCTCGCACGCCTGGGCCAGGGCGATCAGCTGGCTGTAGTCGCGCACGTCGCAACGCTGGACAAAGCCCTCACCGCCGCTGGCGCGGACCAGATCGAGGGTTTCGCGCAGGCCGGCTTCATTGACGTCGGCCAGGGCCAGGCGCCAGCCCTCACGCGCCCAACGCAGGGCAATCTCGCGGCCGAGGCCGGAACCGGCGCCGGTGATCATCATTCGGTCATGCATGGTGCGGGCCTTGTGCTGTGGGCAATGGCGCGAGTCTAGCCAAGGCACACGCGGCGCTGGAGTGGTATCAGGGTGCTGAATGGGCCGACATGAGATTTGAGCGGCTTACAGACGGCGTAAACTGACTCCATCAAACGATTGAATCTTTGCCAAACAGCAGCGGTCGGATTTGTAAGTGGCCGGCATTCACAGGCCCCTTCCCCTAGAACAACGCAAGGATTCTGCCCATGACCACGATCCTCATCATCATCCTGATCCTGCTGTTGGTTGGTGGCTTACCGGTGTTCCCACACTCGCGCAGCTGGGGCTACGGCCCGTCCGGCATCATCGGCGTGGTGCTGGTGATCCTCCTGGTGCTATTGCTACTCGGCATGATATGACCCATCGCTGATCTTATTCAGTGAGATTGTGCAGTAACGCCACGAGCGGCCTGGTTATCCAGATGCCGCTCGAGGCGTTGCATGGCATCGCGCACTGCCGCCACATCCTGTTGTAACTGCTCCGCTATTAGCGGCGTGCGCGTAATTGTGCGCTCCAAGCGCTCGCAGGCGGCGATCAAGGGCGCTGCACGGGCGATCTTCGCCCCGCCTTTGACGCGATGAGCAAGCTCAGCCAAGCCCTGCGCATCAGTATCACCCAGGCGTTCCAGGCAGTGCAGGTCTGCGCGGTTGCTGCTGCGCAAGTCACTCAGCAGGGCATTGAGTGCGGCACTGTCCTTGCCGACCAATTGCTGCAAGTGGGCGATGTCTAGTAGCGGCGCCTCCTCAGAAGGCTGCACGCCAGCCGTCTGGCAACTCGCCAGGGCCTGCACCAGGCTGTCCAGACCCAATGGCTTGAACAGACAATCGTCCATGCCAGCAGTGCGGCAGCGGTGGCGCTCCTCTTCCTGGGCATTGGCCGTCAGGCCGATCAGGCGACACGCCGAACGCGCACTGCGGCGCTCGTGCAGGCGAATCGCCCGCGCCAGGGCATGACCGTTCAGCCGCGGCATGTGGCAGTCGCTGATCACCACGTCGAAATGCTCCTTGAGCCACAACCGCAGCGCTTGCGCGCCGTCTTCGGCCACCCGCGCCTGGTGCCCCAGGTAATCCAGCTGCTGGGCCAGCAGCAGGCGGTTGGCCGGGTAGTCATCGACCACCAGCACCCGCAGGCGCGGCCCGCCCTCCTTGACCACGACCGCGGCCAAGGCAGGCACGGGCTCTTGTGCAGGCAACAGCGGCAGGTTCAGACGGATATCCACTTCGGTGCCCACGCCAAGCACGCTACGCAAGAACAGGCGCCCGCCCATCATTTCGCACAGGCTGCGGCTGATACCCAGGCCCAGCCCTGCGCTGCAGCGCGGCGACTGCCGCTGGTTACTGGCCTGGCGAAACGGCTGGCCGAGCTCGGCCAGCTCGGCCTGAGCGATACCTACCCCGCTGTCCTTGACCTGCAGCTCGACCGCCAGGCAGTCGCCCTTGGCCAAGGCTCGCACGCTCACCTCGACCTGCCCTTGGCGAGTGAACTTGATCGCATTACTGACCAGGTTGGCCAGGACCTGTTTGAAGCGCAGCGGGTCGAGCATCACCTCGGCATCCACCGGCCCCTGTAGCTGCAGGCGCAATTCAAGGCCCTTGCCGCGGGCCTGCTGCTCGAACAACTGCAGTACCCGCGCCACCTGCTCGCGCAGCCGGACCCGCTGCGGTGCCAGTTGCAGGTGGCCGCTTTCAATACGCGTGACGTCGAGGATGTCTCCGATCAACTCGAGCAGACCGCGCGCCGCGTCGGTGGCCACTTCAATGGCCAGGCGGTCGAGGACGCCCTGCTCGGCCTTGCACTGGGCCAGTTCGAGCATGCCCAGCACGGCGTGCAATGGCGTGCGAATTTCATGACTCATGGTGGTCAGAAAACGTGTTTTAGCGTGGTTGGCGGCATCGGCTTCGTGCATGGCCGCACGCAGTTGGACCTGCAAACGGCGCAGGTAGCGGATCCAGACAAGCGCCAGGAGCAACAGCGCAGACGCAGCAGCAAAGCCCATCAATACTTTGTTGCGGTGCTCCGCCCAGGCTCCGTCGGCGACGATCATGGGGTTGCGCCAGCGCCGCACCAACACCTCGGTTTCGCGCGGGGTGAGGCTGAGCAAGGCTTTGTTGAGGATGCCCTGCAGCTCGATCTCGCCACGGGCGCTGGCCAAGGCAAAGTGCGCGGGCGGCATGGCCAGGCTGGCACTGATGCGCAAGCGTCCGGGGTACCACCGGGCAATCAGCGGGCGGGCGTCATCGAGGGTCAGCACTGCCGCCGCTGCCTGACCGCGGGCAACCGCCTGCAGGGCCTGCACCGGCCCTGGTACTTCCAGCACCTGGATCTGCGGGTGGGCCGGCAGTAGCGACTCCTGCACCGCGCTGCCCCACACCAGCGCCAGTCGCTGGCCGGCCAACTGGGCAAGGCTGACGGCTGCCTGCGGCTCATCCCGGGTCACCAGCACGCGTGAGGCGCTGAGGTACGCCCGACTGAATCCCAGATGACGCTCGAGGGCCTGACTGCGCGGTACCCCGGCAATCAATTGAGCCTTACCCTTGCGCAGTTGCTCGAGCATGCGTTTTAGGCTGCCACCGGCCTGGACGTCGAAGTGCAAACCCGTGCGGCGGCTGATCAGTTGCAGCACATCGAGGCTCAAGCCGCGCAGCGCTGCCTTGCCATCGCGAAAGCTCAACGGCAGCAATTGTTCATCGACCAGTACCTTGATCGTCGGGTTCTGGTCCAGCCAGCGCTGTTCGGCGTCGCTCAGCTGGACGTGCACCGGCGGGTACGCCGCGCCGGCCATCGCCCCCCAGCGTTCGCGAATACGTGCGTGCTGTTCAGGCGTGAGGCGGGCCAAGGCGGCATCCACCAGGCGCGGTAACGGCGAGCCGTTAGCTACCGAGGCAAAGCCGATGTCCTCATCCGGCAGCTGCGCCTTGCCCAGCACCTCGACCCCGGCCAGCGGATTGCGCCCCAACATATAGCGCCCGCTCAGCTCGTTGCCGAGGTAGCCGTCAGCCTGGCCCAGGCCAACCGCGGCCAACGCACTGAGGGGGCCGGGATGCACCTGGACCTCGGCCTGGGGATAGCCGGCCTTGATCTGCGCGAGCGTGCGGTAGCCTTCAACCATGGCCATGACGAAGCGCTGCCCGCGCGCCTCGTCGACCCGCGCCAGCAGCACCGGCCGGTCATCGGCGTACGGCCGCGACAGGCGCAGCCCGGCCGTCGCGGCCTGGCCCGTGCTGACCGCGCCGAGCAGGTCGATCTGGCCGGCACGCAAGGCGGCCACGGCGGCGTCGAACGTGGCAAACACGTGCACGCTCATTTCAAGGTTCAACTGCTCGGCAAGCAGTCCGGCATAATCGGCCGTGATGCCTTCATAGGCCTGCCCGGTACCGAGGATATCCAGCGGCGGGTACTCCCGGTCGAGCACCCCCAGGCGCATTTGCCGATGCTGCCAGAGCCAGCGCAGCTCGGCACTGTCGGGCTCGCTGCGCAGCTCGTCGAGCGTGGCCCGGGGATACAGCACTGGCGCGGCCGACGCAGGCGCTGTCGCCAAGGCACAGGCCAACGCCCAGAGAACCGCCGCGCGCATCAACGGCCGGTCAGAGCAGTTGATTGCGGCGGGCGAAGTCGGCGAGGTCGATCAATGAGTTGACCCTGAGTTTTTCCAGCAGCCTGGCTTTGTAGGTGCTGATGGTCTTGTTGCTCAGTAACATGCTCTCGCCAATGGCCTTGTTGCTCAGGCCGCGGGCCAATTGCTGGAGCACCATCAGTTCGCGGTCGGTAAGGCTGGCAATGCATTGCAGCTCGGTGGCGCGCAGGTCCTGGTGATGCACCGAGCTCAGCGCCACCTCCGGGAAATAGGTGTAGCCCGACATGACCGCGCGCACGGCCTTGTTCAGCTCGCACAAGTCGTCGGTCTTCGACACGAACCCGGACGCACCGGCCTGCATGCAGCGCAACGAATACGCCTCGGCCAGCTGCGAAGTCAGCACCAGGGTCTTGGCCGGGTAGCCCAGCCCACGAATCCTGGCGATCACGTCCAGGCCATCGAGGCCGGGCATGGTGATGTCGAGGATCACCAGGTCCGGCCGATACTCGCGGATCAAGCGTATCGCGTCGATACCGTTGTCGGCCTGGCCGACCACTTCCAGCGGCTCCTGGCGTAGCAACATGCAGACGGTCGCACGAATGAAGGGGTGGTCATCGACCACGAGTACGGTGTACATGGGCGTCCTCCCTGGTGCTGCGGGGCGGGCTAGATTTCGGCATCGAACACCAGCGTGGCTTGACCGCTATAGGTAGTACCGGCGTTGGGCAGCATGCTGCGCACATCGTCCTGGGCGACTTCGAAATGCATCTGCCCCGGGCGGTTGACGGTCGGTTGCACCGCATCGAACTGCAGCGCCTGGACACGCCCGCTAGGCAGCGCGAGACGCTGTACCGGCCGGCCTCGGTACAAGATGCCTGCAGGCAAACTCACGGACAGCAGAACCGGGACCTGATCGCCCTTGTCGTTTTTAATCCCACAGCGGGTGTCAATGTCGTACTGGCACACCTTGTAGACCCTGAACGGGCCGGATGAAGACAGCTTGAAGGGCAAGTCGCGGTACAGCCGTTCAGGCACATGCCCTCGGGAGAGCCAGCCTTGCCAGCCGTTGCGCGGTTCCAGCACGGCGCGGTCGGTCCCCGGCGGAAACTCGAAGTAGAACGCATGCTGAACATCGAGCACGAAGTTGATCGTCACGCTGTTGTCGTTAAGCGCGCTGACACCATCGCCGAAGTCGAAATCGCGACCTGGGCCGATGCTGTAAGTGACGCTGCCCCGGTAGATGCCGGTTTTCATGCGAAAAGGTGCAGGCATGTTCAGGTTATACGACACGCCCATGTTAGTAACGCTGACCTCTGCGCGGTCACCTGGCTTGACTCTGGGGTTTCTTGAGTGGCATCCGCCCGGAGCTCTGGGATTGGTGACGTCCCAGAGAAAAAACACGTACGGTGGATTGCCGATGATCCCTGCCTTTGTGCAGCCGCCCTCGATAACAGCATTGTAAACCGGGCTTAAGTACCATTCTGGGCCTTGGGTTTTCTGGCTGACGCCGGTGAATTCGAACGACAGCGTATGGGGCTCACCGGTCTTTTCGTGAAAGACGTCAACCTGACGAATGCCAGGTAGCTGAATGTAGAACCGCTGCCGAGGGCCCTCTTCGACCGCTGTCTTGGAGTAGGTAATGGGCAAGTCGACCACATCATGGCTTGTACAGCGATAGGCAAATCGCTGACAGAACAGCGCAGGCGGCGTGGTATTTTCGAATTTGCCGGAGACATGTCCCAGATACTGCGCAGACACCGTGGTCTCAAGTGCCTGGACAGTAGCGGCCATCTGCATCAGCAAGGCCAGCAGCCAGTACCCATGCCAACGCCGGTGGGAAGGAATTATCGCCATCATCCCTTCACCACCATGGCCTGATGCTCATTGCCTTCATGCAGCTCGAACTGATGCACTTTCTGCGCTTGGCCGTCGAACTGCCGGGAACGCCCAGGCAGCAGATGATGCTTGGTTGCTGGCTCGCACTCGCGGTCGGCCGCCTGACACTGGCGAAAGTGATCGAGTACAACCGTGCTATTGCCCTGATTGGACACCGTCAGTTGCCCATTCTGGCGTTGTATCGGCGTTTTGAAGCTGACCTCGGCGGGCCGCACGAACAACAGCGAGCCGTAACCGGCCAGCAGATTGACGCCGACCTTGAGGCTATCGCGGTACTGCTCGGCCTCTTGCTGATCGACGGCAAAACCGTCACCCAGCTCTGGCAGCACCGGCACGAAACGCAAGCGGAAATAGCGCTCCTGGTCACGCGAGCCACGGTACAAAAGGCGCACCGCCTGCATGCCGTTGGCCGGCACGATCAACCGCGCTGGGCTGGCGACCAGCCCACGCTGCTCCAGCGGCAGGCCATCGGTGTCGACTTCACGGGCGACGCCATCGGCGTCGTAGATCAGCTCGGCGACACTGACCTTGACGAACGCCGTGGTGTCGCCGCCATTGCGGATGCGCTTGAGCAAGGTGCTCTTGCCGCTGTCGAGGTAATCGTAGAGCGCGCCGACATTCAGTTCGGGGGCAGCACTGACGCTCAGCGGGCTGAGCAACAGCGCCAGCAGGCTCAAGGGTAAAATCTTCATCGTGAGTAGTCTCCGTGGATGCATGAAGAGAGTAGTGATGCAGGCGTGTCGCTGGCCATGGCGCAACTGGCGGGAGATATCCCAAAATGCCTTAGGAAATTTCCGCAACGGGCCGCACAGGGCTGCAGGTCTGGTCACCCGCCAGGAGCACATCGCCCTCGCGTTGCAGCTGCTGCAGGTCGAGCTTCAGCTGGCAGACCAGCGTGCCTCGCTGGCGGATTTCCAGGGTCGGCGTCGATTCGCTCATCTCCACCGCAAAGAACCCATCGGCCTCGCTTACCGTGCGGCTGGCGTGATTGACCACCTGAGCACCGCGCAGCGCACGCCCATGGCCATCGAACAGGCGGCCAAGCACGGTGACCGTGCGTAACACGCGCAACTGCCGGTAGGCGATGCCGCCGCGATTGAGGTGGTAGTCGAGGCTGGGAGGCTGGATCACCGCTGCCGTCGCGTCGCTGCCGTCGAAGTCGAACTGCACCTGGCCGGCCTTGTAGGCCGCCACCGGGATGACGTTACGCCCCGGGCGCAAGCTGGCGGTGCTGCTGTCAGGGTCATCGGCACGCAGCGCAAGGTGCGGCAGGTCGGTCTCGACATCGACGATCAAGCCGGCCTGATACGGCAAGTACTGGCCACTCAGCGCTGCCTTGCCTCCACCTAGGGCGACCAGGCTCTGCAGGTTCAGTCCGCCGTTGAACTCGCCGTTATAGGACGACTGCTGGAAGTAGGCGTCGCCGTTGAGCCAGTGGTTCTCGAACTGAGTGTCGCCGCCCAGGCCGGCGCCATAGCGGTCGGCGCTGGCGGTCAGGCCGACGCTGCGCAACGGGCCGAAATCGACGTCCTGCTGATAGCCCAGTGAGGCGTTCAGGTCGCGCCCGCCATCGCGTGAGGTACGTGTGCCGAGGCTGGCAGACAGCCGCCGCCCGCCGTCGCCGAGGCTCATGCTCAGGGCCAGGTTGACCCCGCGGCTGCGCGCATCGCCGGTGCCGAGCGTGCCTGGCCGGTCAAACAGGCTCAGTCGCCAGTTGGCGTCCGACCCCAGCAAGCGGCCGTAGTACGACCAGCCAAGGTCCGCGCCCAGCCCGGCGCTGGCACCGCTGCTGTGGGACACACGCAGGCTCAGGCTGTTGCGCGGGTCGAGGCGATGGTTGATCGACAGCGACGATTGGGTTTGCCGCTGGACCCTCGGCTGCCCATTGGAAAAGCGTGTCAGCCGTGGCTGGGTTAGCCAGGAGCGGCTGTGGCTGGCCACCAGCGAACCTTGTTCATAGGTGTGGATCGCCTGCAGGTCATAGCCGCTGCCGTGGTCCTGGGTCTGGAACAGGTTGCCGTACAGTTTGAAGCGGTCGCGCACGTCCCAGTCCAGCGAGGTGCCGTACTGCATGAAGGTATCGATACGCTGGGCCGACAGGCCGACAATCGCCCGTGGATGCAGCAGATAGTTGGCCAGCACGCCAGCACTGAGGCTGTCATTGTGATCACTCTGCCAGTTGCTCAGCAGGCTGCTTTGCCGGCCCAGGTAGAGGTTGTAGCGCCAAGGCGCGTCGGTGCTGCGCCAGTTGCTCGGTTTGTAGATGAACGCCTGACTGCGCGAAGTGACCTGGCCATCTTCGACCAGGCGGATCTCGACTTCATAGATACCACCGGGCAGTACCCTGCTGTCGAGGGCCTGCAGGCCCGGCTGCACCGCCTGGCTGTTGATCAACACGCCATTGCGGTAGATCTCGGCCACGGCAGGCCGATCCGGGGTGACGTAGATGGGCGTAGCGCTCGGCGCGCCGTTGTCGATCGCCAGGCCGTCGCTGCTACCGAACATGACGCCCACGGTGGTATCGGGGCTGGCGCCCATCAGCCGCGGCTGGCGGGTCAGGCCTTGTGCGCTGGGGGTAAAGTAACCCAGGCGGTAGAAGTGGTCGTCGACCAGGCGCTCGGCATACAGCTGGTCGAGGCGGTAACGGCTGCCCTGTTGGCTATCGCTGCCGCGGTCGAGCTGGCCGTCAGCGAGGGTTGTCCAGTTGCCGAGACTGCCCTGCCCTTGCACCGCGTAGCGACCGCTGGTGCCACGCCCGTCACTCACCAGATTGAGCTGGTTGCGCAGCAGCAGGCCATAGCTGCCCTGCTCGGGCAGGTGGTAGAAACGCTCGGCAGGCGTAGCGGTTTCGGCGCGGTTGGTCAGCAGCGATAACTGTGAGTTGATCAGGCTGTAGTGCAGCGCGCGCAAGCCGTCTGGGCAATCGCTTTGGCAGTCACCCAGGGCACGGCCGTCGGCCAGACGCTCCTGCCAGCGCCGGCGCAGGCTTTCTGGCTCGCGGCTGTCCTGAGTGTCGGTGAATTCCAGCAGCTGTACCTGTTGATCACGGCTCAGTACTACCATGGCATCGCCCAGGTAGCGGCCATCCAGGTCTACTCGTACGGCAAGCGGCACATCGAAAAAGTGTGCCTGGAAATCGCGTGGCAGGCCTTCGATCTGGGCAATGGCCGTCGTCGGCTCGCTGCCATAGCACGGCACCGCAAGCAGACAGGCAGCCAGGGCCAAGCATCGGCGCAACGAAGCGATGTAGTTATCAATGATCGGCATGGGCGTCGGCGTCGCTTGCAGGCAATACCCGCCCTCCAACGGTGCAGGAAACACCGAAGCAGGGCAGGCAACAACGGATGGGGTTAACGCTGGGCGCAGCCGCTCAGGGCGCAGCGGTCTCGAACATCATGCTGACCAGGCCTTGGTAGTTGCCCGGCTCATAACCGGTGGTCGGCGCGGGTTTGGCCGACACGACAAAACCGATGGTCGCGCCCGGGGCGGCCTGGGCGGCGGAGACCACCTCGGAGGGTGTGGTCAACAGCAGCGTATCGCCAACCTGAACATCCAGGCCAATGTTGTTGCTGCCATTGGCGATCACGGCGGGCGATATCAGGTAACCGGTGATCGGGCCAATGGTGCTCTTGACCTGCAACTGCTTGCGGATCGGCTCGAGCGTGGACTGGTAGGAGTTCCAGGTCATCTCCTGCGGATCGTTCATCCAGTTGCCGCCTACCGGTTCGACGTAAAACGCGGCGGTGGGGATCTGGGCAGTGATCTGCACCTGTTTTTCGATAGGGTCGGCGGCAATCGCCGAACCTGCGCAGAGCAAGGCCAGAGGAAGGGCAAGTAAGGTACGTTTCACGAATAAATCTCCTTGAAATGATCAATGCCTGACGGGACGTGCCCATTCAGTGAGGAGAATTATTCCGGGTTGCCTTGCCGCGAGGACTAAGACCGTTCCGAGCGCGCTTCGGAAATTTCCCAGCGAGCGCAGAATGCCATCAATGGGGTTGCGCGCACTTGCCGGCCCACAACGCACAACGCCCCGACTAAGCGGGGCGTTGTGTTCTAGCGCTCAGGCTTAGTGGGAAACCGCCCCACTGGCACCCAAGCCGGTTTGCGAACGCACGAACTGCGGGAAGAACAGCGCACGCTCGTTTTCTGCTGCGCTGGACTTGTCGGTGACCGAGAAGAACCAGATACCGACAAACGCGATCAGCATGGAGAACAGCGCTGGGTACTCGTACGGGTAGATGGCTTTCTCGTGGCCAAGGATCTGCACCCAGATGGTTGGGCCGAGGATCATCAGGCCAACCGCACTGACCAGCCCCAGCCAGCCGCCGATCATGGCGCCACGGGTGGTGAGCTTCTTCCAGTACATCGAGAGCAGCAGGACCGGGAAGTTGCAGCTGGCAGCAATCGAGAAGGCCAGGCCGACCATGAAGGCGATGTTCTGCTTCTCGAACAGGATGCCCAGGCCGATCGCGAGGATGCCGAGGAAGATCGTGGTGATCTTCGATACGCGGATCTCGTCCTTGTCGTTGGCCTTGCCCTTGCGCCAGACGCTGGCATACAGGTCGTGCGACACCGCCGAGGCACCGGCCAGGGTCAGCCCGGCAACCACGGCGAGGATGGTGGCGAAGGCCACCGCCGAGATGAAGCCGAGGAAGATGCTGCCACCCACGGCATCGGCCAGGTGCACCGCCGCCATGTTGTTGCCACCCAGCAGAGCGCCCGCGGCGTCCTTGAAGTCCGGGTTGGTGCTGACCAGCAGGATCGCGCCAAAGCCGATGATGAAGGTCAGGATGTAGAAGTAACCGATGAAACCGGTGGCGTAGAGCACGCTCTTGCGCGCTTCCTTGGCGTCGCTGACGGTGAAGAAGCGCATCAGGATGTGCGGCAGGCCAGCGGTACCGAACATCAGCGCCAGGCCCAGCGAGAACGCCGAGATCGGATCCTTGACCAGACCGCCAGGGCTCATGATCGCTTCACCCTTGGCGTGCACTTTGATTGCTTCGGAGAACAGCGTGTTGAAGTCGAAGTTGACGTGCTTCATGACCATCAGCGCCATGAAGCTGGCACCGGAGAGCAGCAGCACGGCCTTGATGATCTGTACCCAGGTGGTGGCGAGCATGCCGCCAAACAGCACGTACATACACATCAGGATGCCGACCAGGATCACCGCGACGTGGTAGTCGAGGCCGAACAGCAGCTCGATCAGCTTGCCCGCGCCGACCATCTGCGCGATCAGGTAGAAGGCCACCACCACCAGCGAGCCGGAGGCCGACAGGGTGCGGATCTGCTTTTGCCCGAGGCGGTACGAGGCGACGTCGGCAAAGGTGTACTTGCCCAGGTTGCGCAGGCGTTCGGCGATCAGGAAGAGAATGATCGGCCAGCCGACCAGGAAGCCGATCGAGTAGATCAGGCCGTCGTAGCCGGAGGTGAACACCAGGGCGGAAATACCCAGGAAGGAGGCTGCCGACATGTAGTCACCGGCAATCGCCAGGCCGTTCTGAAAACCGGTGATCTTGCCGCCGGCGGCATAGTAGTCGGAGGCTGACTTGTTGCGTTTCGACGCCCAGTAGGTAATCCCCAGGGTGAACAGGACGAAGGCCAGGAACATGACGATCGCAGACATGTTGAGCGGCTGTTTCTGCACCTCGCCGGTCAGCGCATCGGCTGCCCACACGGCGGGTGCAAAAACGCCGCAGGCCAGAACGGCCAGGGCTTTGACTGGGCGGTTCATTGCTTGGCCTCCTCGAGGATTGCCTTGTTCAGCTGATCGAACTCGCCGTTGGCGCGACGCACGTAGATACCGGTCAGGACGAACGCCGAGAGGATCAGCCCAACACCGAGGGGAATGCCCCAGGTGATCGACGACTCAGGGCTGATCTTGGCACCGAGCAAGTGCGGGCCATAGGCAATGAGGAGGATGAAAGCGCAGTAGAGGCCGAGCATGATCGCCGAGAGAATCCAGGCGAAGCGTTCGCGTTTTGTGACCAGTTCCTTGAAGCGGGGACTGTTCTGTATCGAGAGGTAAATGCTGTCGTTCATTGTTTTTGTCCTAGCAGCACAGATTAGGGATAACCCGCCTGTAACTTTATGCTGCCGTTGGACGCCAACCAGACGACCTTAGTCTTAGATGCAAGGGTGTTTTACTGATTTGGTAACAGAAGCGGGGCCGCTGTGCGGCCCCGATTCACCTTCTCAAAACCTTACTTACCGGTCCACTCAGCGACGCGGTCCGGATGCTTGGCCACCCAGGCCTTGGCCGCCGCTTCCGGCTTGGCACCGTCCTGGATCGCCAGCATCACTTCGCCGATCTCATCCTTGGACTGCCACTGGAACTTCTTCAGGAACGCCGCCACTTCCGGCGCCTTGCTGTCCAGCTCCTTGCTACCAATGCTGTTGACGGTCTCAGCCGCGCCGTACACGCCTTTCGGGTCTTCGAGGAACTTCAACTTCCACTTGGCGAACATCCAGTGCGGCACCCAGCCGGTCACCGCGATCGATTGCTGCTTCGGATAGGCCCGGGTCAGCTCGGCCGTCATCCCTGCACCGGAGCTGGCCTGTAGTTTGTAACCGGTGAGGTCGTAGTCCTTGATCGCCTGTTCGGTCTTGATCATTACCCCGGAGCCTGCGTCGATACCAACGATCTTCTGCTTGAAGCTGGTATCGGTCTTGAGGTCTTCGATGCTGTTGGCCTTGACGTACTCGGGGACGATCAGGCCGATCTTGGCGTCTTTGAAGTTGGCCCCGTAGTCGACCACCTTGTCCTTGTTCTTGGCCCAGTACTCGCCGTGCGTTACCGGCAACCAGGCCGAGAGCATGGCGTCCAGCTTGCCGGTGGCCACCCCCTGCCACATGATGCCGGCAGCAACCGCCTGCAGCTTCACGTCGTAGCCGAGCTTCTCTTTGATCACCTCGGCTGCCACGTGGGTGGTGGCGACACTGTCGGCCCACCCATCGACATAACCGATGCTCACTTCTTTGGCCATTGCTTGCGCTGCGCTCATGGCCAACACCAGGGCGGATCCCACGCCCAGGAAACGTCGCATGTTCATCAAAGCATCCCCTCGTCAGGTCTTGGAGATTGCATCATCAACCTGACACACGGTGCGACCTGCTCCACCTGCGACCTTTACCCCACCCAGATGCGACAGCACTTGGCCATTAGCGCCATCGGGCGAGCGTGGCCTGCGCGATCCTTGCATGCCAAAGCGTTGACGCCGGGCATTTGCGGCTATCATCTAGCCCTTTGTGCCTGACGATGGACCGCCCGATGCCCCGTTCTACACGCCTGCTGCTGCCGCTGTACCTGCTTGCCTGCCTGCTCGCCCTGGGCGGCCTCGGCGCGCTCTGGTACGGGCTTGGCAAGCCGGTGCTGCTGCCCGACGCGGCCAGCCCGACGCACAAACTGCAGTGCGCCTCGTACACCCCGTTCGACAAGGACCAGTCGCCCTTCGACCAGCCGTTTCGCCTGCGCCCGGCGCGAATGGACGCCGACCTGGCGCTGCTGGCCGAGCGTTTTCAGTGCATTCGCACCTATTCGATGACCGGCCTTGAGGCAATTCCGGCGCTGGCGCGCAAGCACGGCCTGAAGGTGATGATCGGCGCCTGGGTCAACGCCAACGCGGCGGACACCGACAAGGAAGTCGAGCTGCTGATCGCCTCGGCCAAGGCCAACCCGGATGTGGTCACGGCAGTTATCGTCGGCAACGAAGCGCTACTGCGCAAGGAAGTCACCGGCGAGCGCATGGCCGAACTGATCGGCCGGGTCAAACGCCAGGTGACGGTGCCGGTGACCTACGCCGATGTCTGGGAGTTCTGGTTGCAACACCCGCAGGTGGCAACCGCGGTGGATTTTCTGACCATCCACCTGCTGCCCTACTGGGAAGATGACCCGAGCGGCATCGACCAGGCCCTGGCGCATGTCGCCGAGATTCGCCAGGTATTCGGCACACGCTTTGCGCCCAAGGACATCGTCATCGGTGAAACCGGCTGGCCCAGTGAAGGCCGTCAGCGCGAGACCGCAGTGCCGAGCAGGGTCAACGAGGCGTTGTTCATCCGTGGCTTTGTCGCCATGGCCGAGCACAACGGCTGGCGCTACAACCTGATCGAAGCCTTTGACCAGCCGTGGAAGCGTGCCAGCGAAGGCGCGGTCGGCGGTTACTGGGGGCTGTATGACGCCGACCGGCAGGACAAGGGCGTGCTCGAGGGGCCGGTGAGCAACCTGGCGCTGTGGCCGCAGTGGTTGGCTGCCAGTGCGTTGCTGATGCTGGCTGCCCTGCTGCTCGGCGGACGCCCGGCTGACCGCCGTGCGGCACTGCTGCTGCCGCTGCTGGCCGCCATCGGCGCGGGCAGCCTGGGCTTGTGGGGCGAGTTGATGCGGACCAATGCGCGGTTTGCCGCGGAGTGGCTGTGGGCGCTGCTGTTGGCTGGCCTGAACCTGTTGGTACTGGCCCATGGGGTGTTGGCCCTGGGGCGCCGAGAAGGCTGGCGCGGGCGGTTGTTTGCCTGGCTTGAGGCCAGGGCAGGCTGGTGGTTGCTGGCGGCGGGGTTTGCCGCGGCGGTGAGCATGCTGGCGATGGTGGTTGACCCACGGTATCGCAGTTTCCCCAGCGCGGCGCTGCTGCTGCCGGCGCTGGTGTATCTGTTGCGGCCGGTGCCGGCGCGGCGGGCTGAGGTGGCCTTGTTGGCGTTTATCGTGGGCGCGGGGGTGGCGCCGCAGTTGTTCCGGGAGGGGTTGGAAAATCAGCAGGCGTGGGTTTGGGCGGGGGTGAGTGTGCTGATGGTCGGCGCGTTGTGGAGCAGTTTGCGCAAGGCGTGAAACCGATGCTGACCTTTTCGCGGTTAAACCTACACAGCCTGCAAACGCCTCCACCCCTGTAGGAGCGGGCTTGCCCCGCGAACACCGGCAAAGCCGGTGCCATCTACCTCGGTTGCCTGGGCTGGCCTCTTCGCGGGGCAAGCCCGCTCCTACAGGTTTCTGGCAAGCCTGGGTTGTGGGGCTGGCTGGCGCACCAGCCGCAGCCCGGCCAAGACCACCGCGAACACCGCAATGCTCGCCGTGTACAGCACCAACGCCGGTATCCCCAGCAACAATGCCAATCCGGCCAGGTACCAGCCAGCACGCCCCGCCACCAGCTGCGCCACCAGCGCCAGCCCGAGAGCACCCCAGGCGATCACCTGAAAATGAATGGCCAACCCCAGCAACGAACGCACCTGGCACTGCCAGTACCCGTCCGGCAGCGCACACAGGCCAACCCACTGGGCATCCTCCATCAACCCATAGCGCACGCCATAACTGGCGCCCAGCCACAATGGCAGCAATGCCAACAGCACGATTACAGGCAAAAAACGCTTCAACGGCCGGCTCCGGGCAGATCAAATAAAGGCTCAGCATAACCGTGCGCAACATCCATGCAAGGCAAGTTGCCAGTGCACAAGCTATGTTGCACACAACAACCCTTGCCGCGCCTGTCATCGGCGCGGCAATATCTGGCCCGACAAAGGGCAGCGTACCAGGCAACTTTGGCCAGTGAGCCGTGGTCCTAGCCTGCGTATCGCAACACCTTGCTGATCTTTCCTGGGGGATTCAATGCTTCGATCAATGCGCCTCGCTGCCCTTTTGGGTGGCTTGCTACTGGCTGCGGCCGCCTCTGCGCGGGATATCGACGCCGCCGGCTATGGCTTCCCCTTGACCAATCCGTTCGAGGCGACCATCGCCACCACGCCTCCCGACCTGCGCCCGACCTTGCCCAGCGATGAAGACATCACCCAGGCCGACTACAGCCTGAACCTGCGCCCGGACCGCGCCTTCACCCTGCCCGACAACTTCTGGCCGGTGAAAAAACTCAAGTACCGCCTGGCACGCCAGGACCGCGAAGCACCGCTGATCTTCATCATTGCCGGCACTGGTGCGCCGTACTCCAGCACCATCAACGAATACCTGAAAAAGCTCTACTACCAGGAAGGCTTCCACGTCGTTCAGCTGTCGTCGCCGACCAGCTGGGACTTCATGAGCGCAGCCTCGCGCTTTGCCACTCCTGGCGTGACCAAGGAGGACGCCGAGGACCTCTACCGAGTCATGCAGGCAGTGCGTGCCCAGCACCCACGCTTGCCGGTCAGCGATTTCTACCTGACCGGCTACAGCCTCGGCGCGCTGGACGCGGCGTTTGTCAGCCACCTGGACGAAACCCGGCGCAGCTTCAACTTCAAGCGGGTGCTGCTGCTCAACCCGCCGGTCAACCTCTACACCTCGGTGAGCAACCTCGACAAGCTGGTGCAGACTCAGGTCAAAGGCATCGACCGCAGCACCACCTTCTATGAGCTGATGCTGGAAAAACTCACCCGCTACTTCCAGGAAAAGGGCTACGTCGACCTCAACGACGCCCTGCTCTATGACTTCCAGAAGTCGCGCCAGCACTTGTCCAACGAACAGATGGCGATGCTTATCGGCACCTCGTTCCGCTTCTCCGCTGCCGATATCGCGTTTACCTCAGACCTGATCAACCGCCGTGGCCTGATCACGCCGCCGAAAACCCCGATCACCGAGGGCAGCAGCCTGACCCCGTGGTTCAAGCGGGCGCTGCAGTGCGACTTCGAGTGCTACCTGACCGAGCAGGTGATCCCCATGTGGCGGGTGCGCACCGACGGCGGCAGTGTGCTGCAACTGGTCGACCAGGCCAGCCTCTACGCGCTTGAAGACTACCTGCGTAACAGCACCAAGATCGAGGTGATGCACAATGCCGACGACCTGATCCTGGGCCCTGGCGACATCGGCTTCCTGCGCAAGGTGTTCGGCGATCGCCTGACCCTTTACCCGCACGGCGGGCATTGCGGCAACCTCAATTACCGCGTCAACAGCGACGCCATGCTGGAGTTCTTCCGTGGTTAAACGACTGCTGCTTGTCACCGCCTTGTGTGCCGCGGGCCTGGCCCAGGCAGAAGAAATTGCCCCGCGTACCAGCGTAATCGAAGCGGACCCGGTCGTTAGCCCTGCGGCCGGCAGCGATGGTTTTCTCGATCCGCTGCGCTCGCTGAAATTCAACCCGGGGCTGAACCAGCGCGAGTTCGAGCGCTCGACCCTGACTGCGCTCAACGTCTACGACCCGCTGGAGTCGATGAACCGGCGCATCTACCACTTCAACTACCGCTTCGACCAGTGGGTGCTGCTGCCTGCGGTGCAGGGCTATCAATACGTGACCCCGCGCTTCGTGCGCACCGGGGTAAGCAATTTCTTCAGCAATCTGGGCGATGTGCCCAACCTGTTCAACAGCGTGTTGCAGCTCAAGGGCAAGCGTTCGGCCGAGATCACTGCGCGCTTGATGTTCAACACCCTGCTGGGTGTTGGTGGGCTGTGGGATCCGGCGACCAAGATGGGCCTGCCGCACCAGAGTGAAGACTTTGGCCAGACCTTGGGCTACTACGGGGTGCCGGACGGGCCGTACATCATGCTGCCGATCCTGGGCCCGTCGAACCTGCGCGACACCACCGGGGTAGTGGTGGATTACGCGGGTGAGCAGGCGGTCAACTTCCTCAACGTGGCCGAGGCGAGTACCGACCATCCGGAGATCTTCTTCCTGCGGGCGGTGGACAAGCGCTATACCACCAACTTCCGCTATGGGCAGCTGAACTCGCCGTTCGAGTACGAGAAGGTGCGCTACGTGTATACCCAGGCGCGCAAGTTGCAGATCGCTGAGTAATCACAATCCGCTGGGGGGCGCTACGCGCCCCTTTCCGACCGGCCCGGCGCCCCGGTATAGCCTCAGCGCTTCTTCTTCTCGTACAGCGCTGGCGCCCCCTCAGGCCGCGACTTGAAGCGCCGGTGCGCCCACAAGTACTGCTCGGGGCACTCACGCAACACGCCTTCAACCCACTGGTTGATGCGCAGGCAATCCGCCTCTTCACTCTCACCCGGGAAGCCCTGCAGCGGCGGATGGATGACCAGCCGGTAACCGCTGCCATCCGCCAGGCGCCGCTGGGTGAATGGAATCACCCGCGCTTTGCCCAGGCGGGCGAACTTGGTGGTGGCAGTGACCGTCGCGGCCTGGATGCCGAACAGCGGCACGAACAGGCTCTGCTTGGCACCGTAGTCCTGATCGGGTGCATACCAGATCGCGCGGCCGGCGCGCAGCAGCTTGAGCATGCCGCGCACGTCTTCGCGCTCGACCGCCAGCGAATCGAGGTTGTGCCGCTCACGGCCATTGCGCTGGATGTAGTCGAACAACGCATTGCCATGCTCGCGGTACATGCCGTCGATGGTGTGCACCTGGCCCAGCAGTGCGGCGCCGATTTCCAGCGTGGTGAAGTGCACGGCCATGAGGATTGCGCCCTGCCCTTCACGTTGCGCAGCCTGCAGGTGCTCGATGCCCTCGATATGCGCCAGGCGCGCCAGCCTGGCCCGTGGCCACCACCAGCTCATGGCCATTTCGAAGAAGGCGATGCCGGTCGAGGCAAAGTTTTCCTTCAGTAAACGCTGCCGTTCGTCGACAGACAATTCAGGGAAACACAGCTCAAGATTACGCGCGGCAATCCGCCGGCGCTCACCCGCCAGCAGGTACATCAGCGCACCCAGCCCACGGCCCAGCCGCAGTATTGCGCGGTACGGCAGCTGTACGATCAGCCACAGCAGCCCAAGGCCCAGCCACAGGCCCCAGAATCGCGGGTGGAGAAAATAGGGACGAAAACGCGGGCGTTCCATTGAAGCTTCCGGAAAGACAAGGGCCGGGCATTCTACAACGGATCGTCGCCGGTTGCGGGCAACCGGCGTTCTCGTTATAAGTCAGGGCACTTTTTTCGCAACAAGCCGTCTATGCAGACCATGAGCCTAAACCAGACACCCGAAAGCGCCTCCGTGTTCCAGCTCAAGGGCAGTATGCTTGCCATCACTGTGCTGGAACTGGCGCGCAACGACCTCGAGTCCCTCGACCGGCAATTGGCGGCGAAAGTGGCCCAGGCGCCGAATTTCTTCAGCAATACACCGCTGGTGCTGGCGCTGGACAAGCTGCCAGCCGACGAAGGGGCAATCGACCTGCCCGGGCTGATGCGCGTCTGCCGCCATCATGGCCTGCGTACCCTGGCGATTCGCGCCAACCGCATCGAGGACATCGCTGCGGCGATCGCCATCGACCTGCCGGTGTTGCCGCCCTCCGGCGCCCGCGAGCGGCCGCTGGATCCCGAGCCCGAAGTGAAGAAGGCCGAGCCCGCGCCGGTACCCGCGCCAGCCCCGGAAGCGGAAATCCGACCAACGCGCATCATCACTTCGCCGGTGCGCGGCGGCCAACAGATCTATGCTCAAGGCGGCGACCTGGTGGTGACCACCTCGGTCAGCCCGGGCGCGGAACTTCTCGCCGATGGCAACATCCATGTGTACGGCGCAATGCGCGGCCGCGCCCTGGCAGGGATAAAGGGCAATACCAAAGCGCGCATCTTCTGCCAGCAGATGACCGCAGAACTGGTTTCCATCGCCGGTCAGTACCGCGTCTGTGAAGACCTTCGACGCGACCCGTTGTGGGGGGCCGGCGTGCAGGTCAGCCTGTCCGGCGATGTGTTGAACATCACCCGTCTTTAACGGATACTTGCCGGCATTTTTAGAGCAACTTTTTCATCGTTGCCGTTATGTGCTTTTTCAGGGACACCATGTCCCGACTCAATTTTAGGGGTGAAACACCTTGGCCAAGATTCTCGTGGTTACTTCCGGCAAAGGGGGTGTGGGCAAGACCACCACCAGCGCCGCCATCGGTACCGGCCTAGCTCTGCGCGGCCACAAAACCGTCATCGTCGACTTCGACGTCGGCCTGCGTAACCTCGACCTGATCATGGGCTGCGAGCGCCGCGTGGTGTACGACTTCGTCAACGTGGTCAACGGCGAAGCCAACCTGCAGCAGGCCCTGATCAAGGACAAGCGCCTTGAGAACCTGTTCGTGCTGGCCGCCAGCCAGACCCGCGACAAGGACGCGCTGACCCTCGAAGGCGTCGAGAAAGTCCTGATGGAGTTGAAGGAAACCTTCGACTACGTGGTCTGCGACTCCCCGGCCGGCATCGAGAAAGGCGCTCACCTGGCCATGTACTTCGCTGACGAAGCGATCGTCGTGACCAACCCTGAAGTGTCCTCGGTACGCGACTCCGACCGCATGCTCGGCCTGCTCTCGAGCAAATCGCGCCGCGCCGAACGTGGCGAAGAGCCGATCAAGGAACACCTGCTGATTACCCGTTACAACCCTGAGCGCGTGGTCAACGGCGAAATGCTCAGCATCGCCGACGTCGAAGAGATCCTGGCGATCAAGCTCAAGGGCGTGATTCCTGAATCGCAAGCCGTGCTCAAGGCCTCCAACCAGGGCGTACCGGTCATCCTCGATGACCAGAGCGATGCCGGCCAGGCGTACAGCGACACCGTTGAACGTCTGCTGGGCAAAGAGAAAGAACTTCGGTTCGTCGATGTACAGAAGAAGGGATTCTTCGAGCGCCTTTTTGGGAGCAAATAAACCATGAACCTTTTTGACTTCTTTCGTGGCAGACAGAAACAGACCAGTGCGTCGGTAGCGAAAGAGCGTCTACAGATCATCGTGGCGCACGAGCGCGGCCAGCGCACCACGCCGGACTACCTGCCCGCCCTGCAGAAGGAGCTGGTCGAGGTGATCCGCAAGTACGTCAATATCGGCAACGATGACGTGGTAGTTGCCCTGGAGAACCAGGGCAGCTGCTCGATCCTCGAGTTGAACATCACCCTGCCCGAGCGTTGATTCACGCTTTCGGGCGATAGCCACGGCGGCAACGGCCAGCCGAACACCTGTAGGAGCGGGCTTGCCCCGCGAATGCGTCAGTTGCAACGACCGGGTTGCCTGGACAACAGCATTCGCGGGTCAAGCCCGCTCCTACAGGAGTGTTCTGCGCAGCCGTTGCCGCCGTTGCCATTTGCAGAGACCACGCAATGCCGCTGTCCAATGTGCACATCCTTCACGAAGACGCCGCCATCCTGGTGATCAACAAACCGACCCTGCTGCTTTCGGTGCCAGGCCGGGCCGATGACAACAAGGACTGCCTGATCACCCGCCTGCAGGAAAACGGCTACCCGGACGCGCTGATCGTGCATCGGCTCGATTGGGAAACCTCGGGAATCATCTTGCTTGCACGCGATGCTGCCAGCCACCGCGAGTTGTCGCGTCAGTTCCATGACCGCGAAACCGAGAAGGCCTACACCGCGCTGTGCTGGGGCCAGCCGGCGCTGGACAGCGGCAGCATCGACCTGCCGCTGCGCTACGACCCGCCGACCAAGCCACGCCATGTGGTCGACCACGAGCAGGGCAAGCACGCGCTGACCTTCTGGCGCATTGTGGAGCGCTGTGGCGACTATTGCCGGGTCGAGCTGACGCCGATCACCGGGCGTTCGCACCAGTTGCGCGTGCACATGCTGTCGATTGGCCATCCGTTGTTGGGCGATCGCTTGTACGCCAACCCTGAGGCGCTGGCAGCGCATGAGCGGTTGTGCCTGCATGCGAGCATGCTGAGCTTTACTCATCCGGTGTCGGGTGAGCGGCTGAAGTTCGAGTGCCCGGCACCGTTCTGATTGTCGGGTGCCTGGGCGGGCCTCTTCGCGGGGCAAGCCCGCTCCCACGCAGCCGCCTATAGGCCGACACAAATTGTCGCTCATCTGCGTTAAACTCGCGCCACTGCTGTCTGGAGTGACTTATGCGCGATGCTTTGAACCAGGGCCTGATCGAATTTCTCAAGGCCTCCCCAACGCCCTTCCACGCCACCACCAGCCTGGTGCAGCGCCTCGAAGCGGCTGGCTTCCAGCGGCTGGACGAGCGTGAGAGCTGGGCCACCGTGCCTGGCGGGCGTTACTACGTAACCCGCAACGATTCTTCGATCATCGCGATCAAGCTTGGCAAACGCTCGCCGCTGCACAGCGGCATCCGCATCGTCGGCGCCCATACCGACAGCCCATGCCTGCGGGTCAAGCCGCAGCCCGAACTGCAGCGCCACGGCTTCCTGCAACTGGGCGTCGAAGTCTACGGCGGGGCGCTGCTCGCGCCGTGGTTTGACCGTGACCTGTCGCTGGCCGGTCGGGTTACCTTCCGTCGCGACGGCAAGGTGGAAAGCCAACTGGTCGATTTCAAGCTGCCGATCGCGGTCATCCCCAACCTGGCCATCCACCTCAACCGCACTGCCAACGAAGGCTGGCCGATCAACCCGCAACTCGAGCTGCCGCCGATCATCGCTCAAGTAGCCGGTGACGAACGGGTCGACTTCCGCGCCTTGCTCACCGAGCAACTGGCCCGCGAGCACGAGCTCAATGCCGACGTGGTGCTGGACTACGAACTGAGCTTCTACGACACCCAGGATGCTGCCTTGATCGGCCTGAACGGCGACTTCATCGCCGGCGCCCGCCTGGACAACCTGCTGTCGTGCTACGCCGGCCTGCAGGCGATGCTCGCCTCGGACACCGACGAGACCTGCGTGCTGGTGTGCACCGACCACGAAGAAGTCGGCTCGTGCTCGGCCTGTGGCGCTGATGGGCCGATGCTCGAGCAAACCTTGCAGCGCCTGCTGCCTGAGGGTGACGAGTACGTGCGCACGATCCAGCGCTCGCTGCTGGTCTCGGCCGACAATGCCCATGGCGTGCACCCCAACTACGCCGACAAGCACGACGCCAACCACGGGCCCAAACTCAATGCCGGGCCGGTAATCAAGGTCAACAACAACCAGCGCTACGCCACCAACAGCGAAACTGCCGGCTTCTTCCGCCATCTGTGCATGGCCGAAGAAGTGCCGGTGCAGAGCTTCGTGGTGCGCAGCGACATGGGCTGCGGCTCGACCATTGGCCCGATTACCGCCAGCCATTTGGGCGTGCGCACCGTCGACATCGGCCTGCCGACCTTTGCCATGCACTCGATCCGCGAGTTGTGTGGCAGCCATGACCTGGCGCATCTGGTGAAGGTGTTGACGGCGTTCTACCGGACCCGCGAGTTGCCTTGAGACTGATCTAGCCTGGGCTTGCCTCTTCGCGGGGCAAGCACAGACGCCCTACCTGCCCCGAATCAATCCTCTGCCCTGCCCCAGCCGCTATGCTTGTTACATGGCCCCCAAAGCAGAAGGATTCTGACCATGTCCCCGTTTCTCTCGCTGTTCCTGCCCGTCTTCCTCCTGCTGATGCTGCTGACCATCGGCTTCAGCCTGCGCGAACGCAACGCCGGTGTGTTGATGATGTGGATCGGCACGCTGGGCATTTTCGGCATCATGTGCTGGAAGATCCTCGAGAAACTGCCCACATAAACCTCTACACTCGGGCCATCGTTTGACCTGAGGTAGATTTCCCGGTGCCTGCCCTCCTGCGTTGCCTGACCCTGCTGCTGTTGCTGTTCATCACCCCGGCCTACGCTGCCGGCCTGCCTGGGCTGCTCGGCGCCAGTGCGCCGGCCCAGCCCGAAGCCAGCGAGCCGTTGGCCAAGTCGCTCGATGAGGTGATCAAGAATCTCGAGAACGACCAGCAACGAAGCAAGCTGCTGGCCGACCTGAAAAAGCTGCGTGACGCCAGCAAACAGACCCAGACCAGCCCTGAACAGGGCGTGCTTGGCCTGATCGGCGGCGCGCTGCACGACTTCGAGCAGCAGTTCAGCGGCGATGCCAGCCCGTTCCGCCGCTGGTCACTGGAGATCGACCAGGCGCAGGCCGAACTGAGCGAATTGATGGTGCCGGTGCATCAATGGCCGGCGATTTTGTTCGGTTTTGCCGCGGTCATTGCGGTGTGGAGCCTGCTGGCCTATGCCTTCAACTGGATCGGCCATCGGGTACGCCTGCGCTTTGGCCTGTCTGAAGAACTGCCGCAGCATCCGCGGACCTGGGACCTGGTGCGGTTTGCCCTGCGCAAGCTCGGCCCGTGGCTGGTGGCGCTGGTATTCACCGTGTACCTGAGCTTCGCCCTGCCGCCTTCGCTGGGCAAGTCGCTGGCGATGGTGCTGGCCTATGCGCTGGTGGTGGGCACCTGTTTCTCGGCCATCTGCGTGATCGCTTTTTCCCTGCTCGACGGCCCGCACCGCCATTGCGCCCTGCACATCCTGCGTCACAAGGCGTTTCACCCGCTGTGGCTGATCGGCAGCTTTGCCGCATTTGGCGAGGCGATGA
Source organism: Pseudomonas sp. BP8 (assembly GCF_017875955.1). Classification (GTDB taxonomy): domain Bacteria; phylum Pseudomonadota; class Gammaproteobacteria; order Pseudomonadales; family Pseudomonadaceae; genus Aquipseudomonas. The sequence continues at coordinate 5,151,470 of NZ_JAGINK010000001.1, forward strand.
ACGACCCGCGCCTGACCGCCGCCCTGGGCAGTCATCTGGCGCATGCCTTGGCAACCCTGGCCAACGTCCTTGCGGCGCTGTGCACCGGGTTGTTCGTATTGCGCTTCCGCCGGCCGATCGCTCACTTGATCCGCAACCAGCCGCTGTCGCGTCGCCTGACCCGGCGCACGCTGAGTGACACCATCGAGATCCTCGGCAGCTTCTGGTACATCCCGGCGATGATCCTTGTGGCCATCTCGCTGTTTGCCACCTTCGTCTCTGCCGGCGACACCAGCACCGCCCTGCGCCAAGCGCTGATGTGCACCGTGCTGGTGGTGGTGTGCATGGTGCTCAACGGCCTGGTGCGGCGTCACGCCGCCAACCCCAAGCGGGCCAACCGGCGTCAGGAGGTGTATGCCGAGCGCCTGAAGAACTTCGGCTATGCCTTGGTGCACCTGTTCATCTGGCTGCTGTTCATCGAGCTGGGGCTGCGCGTGTGGGGCCTGTCGATGATCAGTTTCGCTGAAGGCGAAGGCCATGAAGTCAGCCTGCGCCTGCTCGGCCTGGCCGGCACGCTGATCGCCGCGTGGCTGGTGTGGATCCTTGCCGACACCGCTGTGCACCATGCTCTGGTGCGCTCGCGCCGGGGCTTGGCCAACGCCCGCGCGCAGACCATGATGCCGCTGATCCGCAACGTCATGTTCGTGGCCATTTTCATCATCGCGGTGATCGTCGCCCTGGCCAACATGGGCATGAACGTCACGCCGCTGCTGGCCGGTGCCGGTGTGATCGGCCTGGCGATCGGTTTCGGTGCGCAGTCGCTGGTCGCTGACCTGATCACCGGGCTGTTCATCATCATCGAAGACTCCTTGGCGATCGATGACTACGTTGATGTCGGTGGTCACCTGGGCACGGTCGAAGGCCTGACCATCCGTACCGTGCGCCTGCGCGACATCGACGGCATCGTGCATACCATTCCGTTCAGCGAGATCAAGAGCATCAAGAACTACTCGCGCGAGTTCGGCTACGCGATCTTTCGCGTGGCGATCCCGCATGGGATGAACATCGACCAGGCGATCAGCCTGATCCGCGAGGTGGGGCAGAAACTGCGCAGCGATCCGCTGATGCGCCGTAACATCTGGTCGCCGCTGGAGTTGCAGGGGGTGGAGAGCTTCGAGTCCGGCCAGGCGATCTTGCGCGCGCGCTTCAAGACCGCGCCGATCAAGCAGTGGGAGGTGTCGCGGGCGTTCAACCTGGCGCTCAAGCGGCAGCTGGATGAGGCTGGGGTTGATTTGGCGATGCCGCGGTTGTCGGTGCAGGTGGTGACGGCTGGGGGTGGAAATATGGGTGGGCCTGAGGACAAGCCGGAGGGGCTGAGTATTAAGCCTCTGTAATTCCCTATACGGATTTAGTCGGGACTGTTCATCCTTGAAAACAGCAGGTTCTTGCTGGGTTCTCGGGGGGATGGTCCTGGCGTGGCGGTTGTGGGCTGATCCGTTTGATGTGCTGGCGCTGCTGGCCCCTTCCGCCCTTACGGCCCTGCGCTGCGGGTGGCGTCTGGGCTGGCGTTGTTTTCGATAGTGGCATAGGTGGTGGATATTCGGGCCTCTTCGCGGGGCAAGCCCGCTCCTACAGGTATCGCGCAAATTTTGAATTCGGCGTAATCCCTGTAGGAGCGGGCTTGTCCCGCGAAGAGGCCGGTCCTGCCAATGCAAATCGCAGGGCGCAGCCCTGCCAGCCGCACCACAAATCCGCTCGTAAACAAACAAAGCGAGAGCGCAGCGATTCGCCTGCCGTTGCCCTGGCTGTTGATCTTGATCTTGCTCTTGATCTACCAGCGACTTCAGGAGGCCGAGTGGAGGTCTTGCGCAGGGAGGTGGAGGCCATGGATGGCCGGAAAGCGCTGAGGCCCAGGATGGGCCGTACAGCGCGGTCCTCCCGAAGCAAGACCGGAGCGAGGGGACCCGTAGCGCAGCGAAGGGCCGGATGCAGGAGCAAGCGGTTTTTGGTTACTTTTTTCCAAGAAAAAAAGTGACCCGCCGTAAGGGCGGAAGGGGCCCGAAAACCCACCACATCAAATGGATAAGCCCGCCAACCTCAAAGCCCTACCCCGCCTCAGCCCTGATCCGAATCGCATCATGCCGCCAATACTCCAGATCACAGTCGATCAAATGCCCACGCTGATCACTGTTAACCCGAGAAATATGCAACCCCGGGCTCCCCGCCGACACCTTCAATGCCTGCGCCGCCGCCACCGGCAACGCGGTCGGCAAGATCTCAAAACACACCTGACCATAAGCAATCCGGTACTCACGGGCATAGATCTCGGTCAGCGACTGCCCCAGATCCTGCTCAAGAATACGCGGAAAGTACCCAGGGTTAAGGTAGTGCTCCGCATACAACACCGCCCGCCCATCAATCCGCCGCACGCGGCAAATCTGCACCACGCTGGACAACGCCGGCAACCGCAGCCGCGCACAGATGAGCGCCGACGCCGGTTGCAGCCGCGCCGACAGCAGCTCGGTACTGGGCAAGCGTCCCTGCTCGCGCACCATGGCATGGAAGTGACTGCGCTCGATCAGGTCGTAGGTCAGCCGCTGCGGCGCAACAAACCAGCCACGCCGCTCCTCCCGGTAGATCAGCCCCTGCGCCTCAAGCTGCACCAGCGCCTCACGCAGGGTGATGCGGGTGGTCGCGAACACCTCGCTGAGCTTGCGCTCGGCCGGCAGCTTGCCACCCGGCGCCAGCAGACCGTGTTCGATCTGCTCCTGCAGGGCATGACAGATGGCTGTTACCGCACGCGCCGGGGTCGCTTGCATCAAAGGTTACCTATCTGGACTAGTCCAGCCCCAGAACAGGGCACTTGGAGAATAGTGCAAGCCTAGGCACAGCCGATGAACATCCTGTGACAAAGGTCTTGGTGAACCCTTGCCAGAAACGGGCCAGCCCTTGCCGTTCAGGGCTTTGGATCTGGTCTACGCTGTATCTCCAGGGCCGCCGGTAGCCCGTGCCGGCACCCTCCCTACATCAAACTGTCACGCAAGGGTCCTAACTTGGCTCAAGGTTTGCTGACCTAGACCACTCTCGTTCGCTGACAAGGTTTTCCGATCACCAATCCATTGCAAGGCATCCACCCAAGGAGCTTCGGATGAAAAAGTTTTTCATGGCGTCACTGTTGGGCTCGGCCATCGCTGTGTGCACCTCGGCCATGGCCGCTGACGATCTCAAGGCACTGGAAGACGCCGCGCGCAAGGAAGGCGCGGTCAACAGCGTGGGCATGCCCGATGCCTGGGCCAACTGGAAAGGCACCTGGGACGACCTGGCCAGCAAGTACGGCCTCAAGCACATGGACACCGACATGAGTTCGGCCCAGGAAATCGCCAAGTTCGACGCCGAGAAAGACAACGCCAGCGCCGACATCGGTGACGTCGGCGCCGCCTTCGGCCCGATTGCCGTGGCCAAGGGTGTCAGCCAGCCGTACAAGCCGAGCACCTGGGACCAGGTGCCAACGTGGGCCAAGGATGAGGACGGCCATTGGGCGCTGGCCTATACCGGCACCATCGCTTTCATCATCAACAAGGACCTGGTCAAGGAAGACCAACGACCGAAGACCTGGCACGACCTGGAAAAAGGCAAGTACAAAGTGGCCATCGGTGACGTCGGTACCGCCGCCCAAGCCGCCAATGGCGTGCTCGCCGCGGCCATTGCCTACAAGGGCGACGAGAGCAATATCGAGCCGGGCCTGCAGCTGTTCACCAAGCTGGCCCAGCAGAAGCGCCTGTCGCTGGCCAACCCGACCATCCAGACCCTGGAGAAGGGCGAAGTGGAAGTCGGCGTGGTGTGGGACTTCAACGGCCTGAGCTACCGCGACCAGATCGACCCCAAGCGCTTTGAAGTGCTGATCCCGGCGGACGGTTCGATCACCTCCGGCTATACCACCATCATCAACAAATACGCCAAGCACCCGAACGCGGCGAAGCTGGCGCGTGAGTACATCTTCAGCGATGCCGGGCAGATCAACCTGGCCAAGGGGCATGCCCGGCCGATCCGCGCCGAACACCTGAAACTGCCGGCGGATGTGCAGGCCAAGCTGCTGCCTAACGAGCAGTACGCGCCAGCCCAGCCGATCAAGAACGCCGAGGCCTGGGAGAAGACCTCCAAGGCACTGCCGCAGAAGTGGCAGGAGCAGGTGATCATCGAAATGGAGTAAGGCAAAGGCTCTTTGGCGCCTGAGCTGGCCCTTTCGCGGGTCAAGCCCGCTCCTACAGGGTCCGTGGTGATCCTGCAGGAGCGGGCTTGACCCGCGAAGAGGTCGACACAGCTGTGACTGACACACCTCCCGCGGAGCTAACATGCAACACAACGTCATCCTGGTCCTGCTCGACGGCCTCAACCACCAGGTCGCTCATCACGCCATGGGCCACCTGCATGCCTATGTCGAGGCCGACCGCGCCGCGCTGTATCGGGTGGAGTGCGAACTGCCATCGTTGTCGCGGCCGCTGTACGAATGCATCCTCACCGGGGTACCGCCCATCGACAGCGGTATCGTGCACAACAACGTCAACCGCCTGTCCAACCAGCGCAGCGTGTTCCACTACGCCCGCGAGGCCGGGCTGGGCACTGCCGCCGCGGCTTACCACTGGATGAGCGAGCTGTACAACCGCTCGCCCTTCGACCCGCTGCGCGATCGCCACACCCATGCGCCGAAACTACCCATCCAGCATGGGCTGTTCTACTACGCCGACCACTACCCCGACTCGCACCTGCTGGCCGATGCCGAATACCTGCGCCGCCGGCATGCACCGAACTTTCTTCTGGTGCACCCGATGAACATCGACGACGCCGGCCACCGCCACGGCCTGGATAGCAGCCAGTACCGCAACGCCGCGCGCAGCGCCGACATCCTCCTCGCCGACTACCTGCCGCGCTGGCTCGAAGAGGGTTACCAGGTGCTGGTCACCGCCGACCACGGCATGAACAACGATCGCTCGCACAACGGCCTGCTGGCCGAAGAGCGCGAGGTGCCGCTGTTCGTCTTCGGCGACGCGTTCAGCCTCGACCCTGCGGCCAAGCCGATGCAGACCGAGCTGTGCGGAACGATCTGTGAACTGCTCGGCGCTGCCCACGACAAGAGCGTGTGCCGGGAGCTGCTCAAGTGAGCCAGCGCGGCCGCCTGCTGGCCCTGCTCTGCCTGCTGCCGTTTGCGCTGTTTTTCATCATCTTCCAGATCGCCCCGCTGGGCTGGGTCGCGCTGCACAGCCTGCACGGCGAAAGCGGCTGGGGGCTGGAAAACTTCAGCAAGGTGTTCGCCTCGAAGTTCTACCTGCAGGCGCTGCAACGCAGCCTGGAAATCAGCTTCTGGTCGAGCCTGTTCGGCATCGTCATTGCCACCCTTGGCGCCTACTCGCTGCATCAGGTCGATTCGCGCCTGCGCGACTTCGTCGCCGCCTTCGCCAACATGACCAGCAACTTCTCCGGCGTGCCGCTGGCGTTCGCCTTCATCATCCTGCTCGGTTTCAACGGAGCACTGACCCTGCTGCTCAAGCAGGCCGGCCTGCTGGAAGACTTCAGCATCTACTCCAAGAGCGGCCTGATCCTGGTCTACACCTATTTCCAGATCCCCTTGGCCGTCCTCCTGCTGTACCCGGCATTCGATGCCCTGCGCGAAGACTGGCGCGAGTCGGCTGCACTGCTCGGTGCCAACCATTGGCAGTACTGGCGGCACATCGGCTTGCCGGTGCTGACCCCAGCGCTGCTCGGCACGTTCGTCATCCTCCTGGCCAACGCCCTCGGCGCCTACGCCACCGTCTATGCCCTGACCACCGGCAATTTCAACGTGTTGCCGATCCGTATCGCGGCGCTGGTGTCCGGCGACATCACCCTCGACCCGAACCTGGCCAGTGCGCTGGCCATGCTCCTGGTCGGGCTGATGACCCTGGTCACCGTGGTCCATCAATGGCTGTTGAAGAGGAGCTACCATGCGCGTTGAACCCGGCAAGGGCGGCCTGTATCACCGCGCGGTGGTCTACCTGCTGTTTTTGATCCTGCTGCTGCCACTGGCGGGCACCCTCCTCTATTCGATATCCACCAGTTGGTCGGCGAGCCTGCTGCCCAGCGGCCTGACCCTCAAGTGGTACGTGGCGCTGTGGAGCGAGCCGCGCTTTCTCGCCGCGTTTGGCCAGTCGCTGCTGGTCTGCGTGGGCGCGCTGGTGTTGTCGGTGGTGCTGATCCTGCCGCTGCTGTTTGTTGTGCACTACCACTTCCCGCGGCTCGATGCGCTGATGAACATCCTCATCCTGCTGCCGTTCGCGGTGCCGCCGGTGGTGTCTTCGGTGGGCCTGCTGCAGCTGTATGGCAGCGGGCCGATGGCGATGGTCGGCACGCCGTGGATCCTGATCGGCTGTTACTTCACCGTGGCCCTGCCGTTCATGTACCGGGCGATCACCAACAACCTCCAGGCGATCAACCTGCGCGACCTGATGGACGCGGCGCAACTGCTGGGCGCCAGCACCTGGCAGGCGGCGTTTTTGGTGGTCCTGCCGAACCTGCGCAAGGGCCTGATGGTGGCACTGCTGCTGTCGTTCTCGTTCCTGTTCGGCGAGTTCGTCTTCGCCAACCTGCTGGTCGGCACCCGCTACGAGACCCTGCAGGTGTACCTGAACAACATGCGCAACAGCAGCGGCCACTTCAACAGTGCACTGGTGATCGCCTACTTCGCCTTCGTGCTGGTGCTGACCTGGGTCGCCAACCGCCTGAACAAGGACAAAACCTGAGATGAGCTTCGTCAGCGTGCAGAAACTGCACAAGAGCTACGCCGGCAGCCCGGTGTTCCATGACATCGATTGCGAGATCGAGCGCGGCGAGTTCGTCACCCTGCTCGGCCCGTCTGGCTGCGGCAAGTCGACCCTGCTGCGCTGCATCGCCGGGCTGACCCCGGTGGACAGTGGGCAGATCCTGCTCGACGGTCACGACCTGGTGCCGCTCAGCCCGCAGAAACGCGGGATCGGCATGGTGTTCCAGAGCTATGCGCTGTTCCCCAACATGACCGTGCAACAAAACGTCGCGTTTGGCCTGCGCATGCAGAAGACCCAGGCCGAAGAGAGCCAGCGGCGAGTGCACGAAGTGCTTGAACTGGTCGAGCTGGGCAGCTTTGCCGAGCGCTACCCGCATCAGCTGTCCGGTGGCCAGTGCCAGCGGGTAGCGCTGGCCCGCTCACTGGTGACCCGGCCACGCCTGCTGCTGCTCGACGAGCCGCTGTCGGCACTGGATGCACGCATCCGCAAGCACCTGCGCGAGCAGATCCGTGCCATTCAGCGTGAGCTGGGCCTGACCACCATTTTTGTCACGCACGACCAGGAAGAAGCGCTGACCATGTCCGACCGCATCTTCCTGATGAACCAGGGCCGGATCGTCCAGAGTGGCGACGCCGAGACCCTCTATACCGCACCGGTCGACCTGTTTGCCGCCGGCTTTATCGGCAACTACAACCTGCTCGACGCCGACAGCGCCAGCCGCCTGCTGCAGCGGCCGGTGGCCAACCGCCTGGCGATTCGCCCGGAGTCGATCAGCCTCGGCCTGAACGGTGAACTGGACGGCCAGGTGCGCAGCCACAGCCTGTTGGGTAATGTCATCCGCTACCGGATCGAGGTGCGCGGGGTGGAACTGGTGGTGGATGTGCTCAATCGCTCATCTGCCGATCTGCATCCGGACGGACAACGGGTATCCTTGTCCATCGACCCCTCAGCGCTACGCGAAGTGGCTTAGGAGAAGTGCGCAATGGCTTTGGCAATTTTCGATCTGGACGAAACGTTGATTCACGGTGACTGTTCGTCGCTGTGGAGTGAGCAGATGGCACGGCTTGGCTGGGTCGACGGCAAGGAGTTCCTGCGCCGCGACCATGAGCTGATGGAAGCCTACGGCAGGGGCCACCTGCGCATGGAAGAGTACATGGCGTTCAGCCTGGAGCCGATCGCCGGGCGTACCCTGGAAGAGCTGGAGCATCTGGTTGAGCCGTGGGTCGAGGACGTGATCGAGCCGATCATCTATGGCGATGCCTGCCGTTGTATTGCCGAGCACCGCAAGCAGGGCGACCGGATCTTGATCATCTCTGCCTCCGGCACCCACCTGGTGGGGCCGATTGCCGCACGGTTGGGGGTGGATGAGTACCTGGCGATCGAGTTGGACGCGGTGAATGGGGTGTATACCGGCAAGACCCATGGCGTGCTGACCTACCGCGAAGGCAAGATCACCCGCTTGCTGGAGTGGCTGGATCAGGAGCAGGAGAATCTGGAAGGGGCGAGTTTCTATTCAGACTCGCGTAATGATTTGCCGCTGTTGTTGAAGGTGGATCATCCCAAGGTGGTGAATCCAGATGCGGTGCTGCGTGAGCATGCGCAGACCAATGGCTGGCCGATTTTGAGTTGGTCCTGAAATGTTTGGGGCTGCTGCGCAGCCCTTTCGCGACACAAGGCCGCTCCCACAAGGTAAGCGCCCATCTCTGGAACGGCGCAGTACCCGTAGGAGCGGCCTTGTGTCGCGAAAGGGCCGCAAAGCGGCCCCGACGATTTCGGATCAGACCAGGGTCTCGTCGATCACCAGCACCAGCTTGCCCGACACCTGATTGGTCTCAAGCTCGGCATACGCCGCCTCGGCAAACGCCACCGGATAGGTATCGACCAACTGCGCCTTGAGCCGCCCCTCGCCAAACAGCGGCCACACATGCTGCCCCAGCTCTTGCAGCAATTCAGCCTTGAACCCGTCATCACGGTTACGCAAGGTCGAGCCGGTGACCTGCAAGCGCTTGCCCAACACCAGGGCCAGGTCGAGTTCGACCTTGCGCCCGCCCATCAGGCCAATGATCACCCAGCGTCCGTCACGCGCCAGCAGCGTCAGGTTGAGCTGCGCATAACTGGCACCGACCGGATCGAGGATCACGTCGAACGGCCCCAGGCCTTCCAGGTCGTCAAGGTTCTGATTACGCACCACACCGCCTTCGGCACCCAGGCTCTGGCAGTAACTGAGGCGCTCAGGCGAGCCGACACTGACCCACACCGGGTTGCCGAAGGCCTTGCACAGCTGGATCGCCGCCGAACCAACGCCGCTGGCCCCGGCATGCACCAGGAGCTTCTCGCCGGCCTTGAGGCCACCGAGCTGGAAGATGTTCAGCCAGGCCGTGGCGTACACCTCAGGGATCGCCGCCGCCTCGTGCAGGCTCAGCCCCTCGGGGACCGGCAGCACATGCCGGGCATCCACCACCACTTCTTCAGCCATGCCGCCGCCGGCCAGCAGCGCACACACCCGGTCCCCCACGCGCCAGTCGGCGCCTGGGCCGACCTCGGCGATCACCCCGGCGCATTCCAGGCCCAGGTAAGGGCTGGCGCCGGGCGGTGGCGGGTACAGCCCCGCACGCTGGAGCAGGTCGGCGCGGTTGAGTCCCGCGGCGGCCACGCGAATACGTACCTGGCCGGCGTCACAGGTCGGACGCTCGGCCTCGACCCACTCCACATGTCCTTCAACGCCTTGCAATGCCTTCACAGTGCCTCCATAGTTGAGTCATGACTGAGCCCGGGATCGCCATGTCCCGGGCTTTTTGCAGTATTTTCCCGGCTCCACGGAACCGGCGAACGGAATAGACGGCCTACTATGCGTGATCAATTGCCTTTACGTCGAATCAGCATGAAGCATTTCCTGCCCAGCACCGCCCTCGCCCTGCTCATCGGCGTTGGCAGTCTGACCCTGGCCGGCAATGCGGCGGCCGCCAACAAGTGGGAGAGCCTGCAGCCAGACCGTGACGAGGTGGTTGCCAGCCTCAACGTGGTCGAGTTGCTCAAGCGCCACCACTACAGCAAGCCGCCGCTGAATGATGCGCGCTCGGTGATCATCTACGACAGCTACCTGAAGCTGCTCGACCCCTCGCGCAGTTACTTCATCGCCTCCGACATCGCCGAGTTCGACAAGTGGAAGACCCAGTTCGACGACTTCCTCAAGAGCGGCAACCTCGATCCTGGCTTCACTATCTACAAGCGCTACCTGAACCGGGTCAAATCGCGTCTGGACTTTGCCCTGGCCGAGCTCGACAAGGGCGTCGACAAGATCGACTTCACGGCCAACGAAACCTTGCTGGTCGACCGCAAGGACGCGCCATGGCTGAAGAACCAGGCCGAGCTCGACGACCTGTGGCGCAAACGCGTCAAGGATGAGGTGCTGCGCCAGAAGATCGCCGGCAAGGATCCCAAGCAGATCCAGGAAACCCTGACCAAGCGCTACAAGAACCAGCTGGCGCGCCTGAACCAGACCCGTGCCGAAGACATCTTCCAGGCCTACATCAATACCTTCGCCCAGTCTTACGATCCGCACACCAACTACCTGTCGCCGGACAACGCGGAAAACTTCGACATCAACATGAGCCTGTCGCTCGAAGGCATCGGTGCGGTGCTGCAGAGTGACAACGACCAGGTCAAGATCGTCCGCCTGGTGCCGGCTGGCCCTGCGGCCAAGACCAAGCAGGTCGCCCCGGCCGACAAGATCATCGGTGTTGCCCAGGGCAGCAAGGAAATGGTCGACGTGGTCGGCTGGCGCCTGGATGAAGTGGTCAAGCTGATCCGCGGGCCAAAAGGCTCGGTGGTGCGCCTGGAGGTCATCCCGGCGAGCAATGCGCCGAACGACCAGACCAGCAAGATCGTCTCGATCACCCGCGAAGCGGTCAAGCTTGAAGAGCAGGCGGCGAAGAAGTCGGTGCTCAAGCTCAAGCAGGACGGCCGTGACTACAAGCTGGGGATCATCGAGATCCCGGCCTTCTACCTTGACTTCAAGGCTTATCGGGCCGGCGATCCGGAGTACAAGAGCACCACCCGCGACGTGAAGAAGCTGCTCACCGAGCTGCAGAAAGAGAAGGTCGATGGCGTGGTCATCGACCTGCGCAACAACGGTGGTGGCTCGCTGCAGGAAGCCACCGAGCTGACCAGCCTGTTCATCGACAAGGGCCCGACGGTACTGGTGCGTAATGCCGACGGTCGGGTTGACGTGCTTGAAGACGAAAACGTCGGCGCCTTCTACAAAGGCCCGCTGGCGCTGCTGGTCAACCGCCTTTCGGCGTCCGCTTCGGAGATCTTCGCCGGTGCCATGCAGGACTACCACCGCGCGCTGATCATCGGTGGCCAGACCTTCGGCAAGGGCACCGTGCAGACCATCCAGCCGCTCAACCATGGTGAGCTGAAGCTGACCCTGGCCAAGTTCTACCGGGTTTCCGGGCAGAGCACCCAGCACCAGGGCGTGTTGCCGGACATCGACTACCCGTCGATCATCGACACCAAGGAAATTGGCGAGAGCGCGTTGCCTGAGGCCATGCCGTGGGACACCATTCGCCCGGTGATCAAGCCGGCGGCCGATCCGTTCAAGCCGTTCCTGACTGAGCTCAAGGCCCGCCATGATGCGCGCAGCGCCAAGGACGCGGAGTTTGCCTATATCCGTGACCGTCTGGCCCTGACCCAGAAGCTGATGAACGAGAAGACTGTCAGCCTCAATGAGCAGGAGCGCCGTGCCCGCCACGACGAGATCGAGGCCAAGCAGTTGGCGCTGGAGAACGTGCGGCGCAAGGCCAAGGGCGAGGAGCCGCTCAAGGAGCTGAAGAAAGAGGATGAGGATGCGTTGCCGGTCGAGGATGAGGACACCAAGCCGGAAGATGATGCCTATCTGTCCGAGACTGGGCGTATCTTGCTCGACTACCTGAGCCTGGATTCGCGGGTAGCGAAGCACTGATAGCCTGGGTATGAAAAAGGGCTGACCGCGTAAGCGTTCAGCCCTTTTTTTTGGGGTTATTCATGGATTGTTGGGGGAGTTGATTTGCTGGCTGGCTGGCTGGCTTAGGAATTGTGGGCTTATCCATTTGATGGGGTGGCGCCACTGGCCCCTTCCGCCCTTACGGCGGGTCACTTTTTTTCTTGGAAAAAAGTAACCAAAAACCGCCTGCTCCTGCATCCGGCCCTGCGCTGCGCTGCGGGTTCCCTCGCTCCGGTCTTGCTCCGGGAGGACCGCGCTGTACGGCCCATCCTGGGCCTCAGCGCTTTCCGGCCATCCATGGCCTCCACCTCCCTACGCAAGACCTCCACTCGGCCTCCTGACGTCGCGAAGTTACGGGTGGCGTCTGGGCTGGCGTTGTCTTCGATAGTGGCAGGTGTGGTGAATATTCGGGCCTCTTCGCGGGGCAAGCCCGCTCCTACAGGATTTGCGCCGAATTCAAAATTTGCGCAATCCCTGTAGGAGCGGGCTTGCCCCGCGAAGAGGCCGGTACAGCTAATGCAAATCGCAGGGCGCAGCCCTGCCCAGCCACCCCACAAATCCGCTCGTAAACAAACAAAGCGAGAGCGCAGCGATTCGCCTGCCGTTGCCCTGGCCGTGGCTGTTGATCTTGATCTGGCTGCCATGGATGGCCGGAAAACGCTGAGGCCAGAGCAAGACCGAAGCGAGGGAACCTGAAGTCGCGAAGTTACGGGTGGCGTCTGGGCTGGCGTTGTTTACGATAGTGGCAGGTGGGGTGGACATTCGGGCCTCTTCGCGGGGCAAGCCCGCTCCTACAGGATTTGCGCCGAATTCAAAATTTGCGCAATCCCTGTAGGAGCGGGCTTGTCCCGCGAAGAGGCCGGTACAGCCAATGCAAATCGCAGGGCGCAGCCCTGCCAGCCACCCCACAAATCCGCTCGTAAATAAACAAAAGCGAGAGCGCAGCGATTCGCCAGCCGTTGCCCTGGCTGTTGATCTTGATCTTGATCTACAGCGACTTCAGGAGGCCGAGCGCAGGTCTTGCGCAGGGAGGTGGAGGCCATGGATGGCCGGAAAGCGCTGAGGCCCAGGATGGGCCGTACAGCGCGGTCCTCCCGGAGCAAGACCGGAGCGAGGGAACCCCGCAGCGCAGCGTAGGGGCCGGATGCAGGAGCAAGCGGTTTTTGGTTACTTTTTTCCAAGAAAAAAAGTGACCCGCCGTAAGGGCGGAAGGGGCCAGAAAAGTCACTACATCAAACGGATAAGCCCACAACCTACAAAACCAAAACCAAAACCAAAACCAAGGCCCGAGCCCCACCACCCCGTGAAGAACCTTTTGGTGGTTGCAAGCGCGATGCATACCCCTGTGGAAGCGGGCTTGAGCTGAGCCAACACTGTTCGCTTGAGAATGCCGGGGCTGCTGCGCAGCCCATCGCGACACAAGGCCGCTCCCACAATGTCCGCGCTTGCCCTGTAAATACCGGCATACACGATTCATGTGGGAGCGGCCTTGCCGGAGCGCCGGACCAGTTGGAAAGGGCTGCAAAGCAGCCCCAGAGCGTACGATCCAAAACACAACCAAGAGCTAGGTCACGGACCGACCCTACCGCACTCAGCCAGCCGTCGGTGTCAGCCGATCAGCCGCCATGGCGCTCTGCGCATCACCGTTCTCGATCATGACCTGCTTCAAGCCCTTCTCGAACCCCGGGAACGGCGCATCGAAGCGGAACTTCGAGTGGGCCATCAGCCGTCCAGCCTGCTCAACCAACGCCGGGCTCCAGCTCACCTGATAGCCCATGCTGCTGATCTGCTCAAGCTCACTGTTGCGCAGGAACAACGCCTGCATCGGCGTGATACCCGCCGAATCTGCCGCATCGAGGTCAGCCCCTGCCGCTACCAGACCATCGATGAACTGCGGGTTCTTCTTCATGCAGTAGTGCAGGGCCGTCTTGCCCTCGTAGTCCTTGGCGTTGACATCCTGGTTCGCCACCAGCGCGAGCAACTGCTCATCGGCACTGCCGTTTGCCCGGAAGCTCATGTACTTGCCCGAGCGGCACAGCAGGTGCAACGGGGTGCTGCCGTACAGGTCGGCGTGCTTGGCAGAAGGCTCAGCCGCCAGCTTCAGCACATGCTCGGTAGAGCAGCCAATCTCGTTGGTCAGGCAGCGCTGCAAGCGGTTCTGGCCGTTCAAGGCCAGCTTGGAGGCGTCTGCGCCCAGCTTGATCAACAGCTCATAGGCGTTGTCTGCCGCATAGTGGATCGGCGCATTACCCTGGTTATCAAGCGTGGCATTGAGGTCGACCTTGCTGTTCACCAGCAGGTACTCCAGGCCCTCGACGTCAGTCACCTGGTTGCCAAGACGGCCATCCTGTCCCTTGATCTGCTTGATCAGGGTCCAGTTATCGCTCGGTGCCTGACGGTCGTATACATGTACCTTGCCGAAGGTAAAGCTGGTCAGACGCACTTCGTCACCGTTGGCATAGACCTGGGCTTCCTTCACGGTTTGCTCAGGCCACGGCGCCGGGAAGTAGCGCGCCTGGTCACCGTCGCGCTTGCCTGCAGCGTAGGTGTTCATCTGCACCAGACGCGAGGTGCCGTCGTTGAACTGCGCGTATTCTTCCTGGCGGCCATCCAGCTCACCGGCCTTGTAGTGGCTACGCTGGCCGATCTGTCCAGAGGCGAAATACACCTCGCTCAGACCGTCACGCTTGCCGCTACCGTCCTCGGCATAATGCTCGACGCCACGCAGCACCTGCTTGCCGTCGACCACTTGCCAGGCTTTCTGCTCACCGGTGGTACGCCGGTGGTTGGGGGTGCCAGGTGCGTCGACCTTGACCGTCTGGCGCAGGCTGAAGCCGGAGGCACAGTCGTACTGGGTTTCGGTGCTCTGGCCGCCCTTCACTACCACGGTGACAGACGGCTTGCCCTTGGCCTCGTCCTGCTTGCAGAAGATCGTAGAGGTACCGGTGAACTGGCCTGCGCTCAGGTTCAGATCCTCGGTGACGTTACCTTGCTTGTCCCGCGCGATCCAGTTGCCGTCTACACGGCCGTCATCGACACTGAACTCCAGCGTCTTGACCCCGTCTTCGGTGCGGGTAACCGCGCCGCTGGCCGGTTTGCCACTGTCACGCTCAACATACTGGCTGCTGGGGGTGAAGCTGCCGCTGTTGGTTTTCAGGTCGTCGGCGTCATAGCCGCCGCAACCGGTTAGGGCCAGGGCAATAGCGCCGGGGAGCAATAGCTTGTGCATGGGCTTCTCGCTAACAGTGATGAAGGTCATTTGATACGGACCAGCGTGACATTGAGCAGGCTGCCTTCGCCGGCCATTTCCAAGCGGTTGCCGTTGTCCAGCACGCGCGCATGGATGATCGCGCTACCATCGGCCGCACGCGCAGTCACCATGCCGTCTGCCTGCTCCCATTCGTCCACCTCGAACTTGTCACCGTCCATGACGATGCTGTCCGACTTGAGGATCGCCTGGCCTGCGTCGATGCGCATGCCCATGACGCTGCTTTGCACCTTGAAGGTGCCTTCAATGGCGTCATTGCCACAGCCGGTCAGGGCTGCGGCACACAGTACAGCGAGAATCCGAAGTTTCATGCGAGCACTTCCTTGCGTCAGAGCGGATCGGTTGTGAATAAGCGCAGTCATTGCAGGTCGATGTTCAGGCTGGGGGTACCGAAGCCTGCCAGGCTGGCGTTGGAACCCTCGAAATAACCCTTCCAGAAGCCCTGCAACTGCTCCATGGTCTTGCCCGAGCGATACGCCTGTTTGACATCCTGGGTCACCAGACCGGCGCCCGCGACGTACACCCGCGCGCCCTGCAAGTCAGCGAACAGGCCCTTGTCATTGACCCGTTTGAGCTCAGCCTTGGGCTCCAGGTCGCGGATCCGGTTATTGGCGTAGAAACTGCCAAAGTCACTGTTCTCGAGCATGTCCGACAGCAGCAGCACCACACGTTGATCAGCCGGACGCTGGGCCAGGTCAGCACCGATATCGCGCAGCGAGTGGAAGATCTCGCTGCGCGGAATGTCTTCTCTGGCCTCACGCAGGGTCTGCACGAACACCGCGCCGAACTTCTTGCGCAAGAACCCTTGCTGCTCGGCCAGGCACTTGTCGAGGGTGCGCAGCGATTGCATACCGACATCGTCACGCACCTTGGCCGGCAGTGGCGTGTTCAACTCACCGGCAAAGCGCAGTTGCATGTACTGCCCAGGCAGAAACGCCGAGAAGCTGTACAGGCGGACTTTGTCACCCGGGCCGACGAAGCGGTTGATCTGCCCCCAGGCGGCCTTCTGGATGCTCTCTGGCATGGGCACGGTCTGGTCGATGATCACTGTAAGTTCGCGACCGCTGCCAGCCTGGCGGAACTGATCAGTCTTGGCGTAGCTGTAGCAGTCGGGAATATCGTTGCGCTCACCAGCCTGCACCAGGGCAGGCAGGCACAGCAGCAGGGCAAACAGCGTTTTGACTTTCATTCAGACGCCTTCGAAGTCTTTGAGCAGCTGCTGTTCGGCACGCAGGGCCAGCACAGCGGCCACGTCGTAGCCTTTGGCCTGGCAGATGGTGCGCAGTTGGTCTTCGCTGTAAGCGGTCAGGTCCTTGCTACGCAGGGCGTCCAGGGCTGTGCTGGCAGCGACCGGCGCAGGTTCTGCCGGAGCCGGAGTCTGAACTGGTGCAGGCGCAGCAACGCTCACTGGCGCTGGCGCCGGGGCTGGCGCGACAGGCGCAGCAACCACTGGTGCCGGCGCTGGCTGGGCAACCACGGCCGCGGCGGCAGGCGCCAGCTCGGCTTCCTGCGTGCGGTGAGTGACGTTCTCTTCCTGCATGCGCCGCACGTAGGCATTGAAGTCACGCCCTTGCGCACCGTTGATGGCGATCGCGACTTCAGGATCAGTGGTCGGCCGGCGCGACAGCTTCATCTGCAGCATGCGCAGCTTGTGGTCGGCATGCGCGCTGATCTTGACCCGCTGATTTTCCATCCAGCGCTCAAGCTCGGCAGCGGTATTGAAGGCGTGGGTGTACTCCCAGGCCTTCTTCGACTCGACCCCGGCAAAGCCGAAGATCGATGCCAGCCAGACGCTGACCGCCTGGATCGCGATGTAGATCACCGACAGCACGACAAAGGTGATCAGCGAGGCGCTACGGATCGCATCCATCTTGTCGGTCAGCGTGCTGTCGCTGGCCTGCTGGTTGACCTCGCTGGACTCCTGCGGCAGTTCGAACGGGCTGTCGCTGCTTTCATAGCTCTGCTGGGCGAACACATCCGGGTTGCCGACCATTTCGGTCTCGATGCTCTTGAGCTGGTAGGCGCGAATGCCGAATGCGGCACAGGCCATGATCACCACGACCAGGGCGCAACCAATGATCCAGCCGCGCTTGGGCGTGACGGTATGGTTGGTGTTCATGCGCGCCAGGATACGGTTGTAGTCCTTGCCGTTGGCATCCTTGTCGGTGTCCTTGATGCGGATCCCCGGCTGCTGCTTGAGGGCGAAGTTGCCGCGCTCGGGATCGCTTTCCCACCAATGCCGGGCCTTGCTCACCAGGGCATTGTGGTGGATGGCGCGACCGGCCGCTTCGGCGAAGCCTGCGGAGATGATCGACAGCAGGAACGCCGCCATCCAGCCCAGGTAGGTCTGGTCGTTGCTCGACAGGTTCTGGTTGATGAACGGCACCAGCACGTAGGCGAAACCGACCGCTTCGAACAGGATCAAGAGGAAGATCAGCACCAACACCCAGATCGGCCGTTCGCGACGATCACTCTCGCCGATGGCATCCAGGTAGGCTTCGCACTTGTTGTAGTAGTCGGAATTTTTCTCACCGACATCCTGGTAGTAGTCGTAGTAGTCGTTGCACAACGTGGTTTCGCTGAGCAGCCACTTCTTCTGGTCGGCACTGGTGCTGCGTTTGGCCAGACGGGCCACGGTACCGATCAGCGGGAAGCCGTGCCAGATGCGCATGGCGAAGTAGCCGACCTTGTCCCAGTAGACCTTGATCAGGATGATCGCCAGCAAGGTGGAGACCACCGCGCCGGTAATCAGCTTGTTGGCCATTGCCAACGCCGTCAAAGCGTTAAAGCTGAACTCTTCCATTTTTGATCCTTGGTATCAGGTGCGCTCCGGAATGAACCGGGCCGTGTAGATTTCGCCATTGCGAAGTGGGTAGAACAGCGCACCATCGGTGGCCTTGGCACTGCCTTTGCTAAACACCACGTCCATGCAGGACACCGGCGCCTGCGGGTCTTTGAGGAATACCCGGTACAGCACGCGGTCCTCGCCTTCGTAGGTGTTGGCAACGGCATCGGCCTTGACCAGCGCCTTGCGATTGCCGGTGGCATAGTCGTTGACGACCTGGATGAACGGCTGGCGGCCGACCGCGGCATCGCTGCGCAGGATCGACACCGGCGAGATCGTCACCAGGTGGCCGTTGACGGTTTGCGCCCATACCCGGTTGTTGTAGCCGGGCAGGTAATCGGTGGTCTGGTGGGTTTCAAGCTTCTGCCCGCTGGCCAGGTTGAACACCTTGCCGCTCTCGCGCGGCTTGTCACCCTCGCAGCTGCTTACCGGGATATCGGCGGCGTTGGCCGACGAAATCAGGGCGAAACCGCTGGATTTGGGTGCGATCGACTGGCCCAGGGTCCAGTTGCTGGCGAGCAGCGCCTGGCCACCGAAGTCGAGCACCTTGCCGCTATGGCGTGCTGGCGCAGGGGCGCCGACGACTGGCGGCGTACTGGCAGGGACGCTGCTCGCCGGGGTGGTCTTGCCCGGCTTGGCAGCAGGCTGTTGGGCCAGCTTGGGTTTGGAGTTGGACTTGGACTTGGCGGTAGGCACGGCCTGGGTGGAGGTGCCGTGGGCCAGGTAGCGCGGGTTGTTCTGTTCGGCGCTGATGCGCTTGAGCAGGGTGGCCGTGTCGTTGACTTCGACGATCTCGACCCGGCGGTTCTGGCCGCGCAGCAGTGGGTCGGCGTTGTCCGCCACAGGGCGTGATGCACCGGCGCCCTGGAAGTACATGCGCTGGGGTGCGATGCCCTGCTCGGCAAGGATGCTTGCCACTGCCCGCGCGCGACGCTCGGACAGGGCCTGGTTGCCACTGGCGCTGCCGGTTGCATCGGTGTGACCGACCACCAGGATGGAGGTCTTGCTCTCGCCGGCGAACACGCTGGCGAGCTTGCGCACCTGGCGCTGGCCTTCGCTGCTGAGCTGGGCGCTGCCGACGGCGAACATGCCCTGATCCTCGACCTGGGCGACGATGCCGGCTTCTTCAGGCGCTGCATTGGGCTTGCTGCTGGCCTGCAGGGTTTCGACCTGCAGCTTGAGGTTTTCTTCCTTGGCCAGGCGCTCCAGGCGATCAAGGCGATCCTTGTACACCAGGGCTGCGCCGCAACCGGCGGTAGCGCCGAGCAGTGCCCCGCCGATGACGGCGCCGTCACCTTTCTTGGTGGCCGCGCCCGCCGCTGCCCCCGCTAGTGCACCGATAAAGCCGCCGGCCAAGCAGTTGGTAGTTTTGCTGTGGCTTCGCGAGAAGTCGTCAACCGTGGCGCAACTGCTCACAGTGAGGGAAATGGCAACCGCCAAAGCGGTATTGCGCCACAACGGCAAGCGGTGGGATTGCGTTGAAAGGGGCAAACCAGACTCCTGAGTGGACCTGTCACTCAGGGCAGTCTCCGCCCTAGTGGCGGGATGACGTTCTTCCCTGAACGAAAAGTGTTAAAAAATGATGCGAATTTCAGCACGGTAATGATAGCAATACAACATTATTTGTAGGCTATTCGGATTACCGTTTGTGCAGAGGCGCTGAACCTATCGCGACACAGCGCCCACACCCGCGCCAGCACCGCTGTCGAGGGATGCACAGTCTTCATTGTGGCCAACTGTCTTGACCAAGCCTCAAGCTGGCGCGGCCTTTGTGGGAGCGGCCTCTGTGGGAGCGGCCTTGTGTCGCGAAATGAGGGCGAAGCCCTCACCAACTGACTCACAACCACACCCAATTCCAATGCGGGTAATCGCCGGTTTTCCTTACCAGGCCTGCAGGTTTTCTTTGGCGCAATGGGTGGGTGAACCCGAGGTGAACTGGCCGGATTGCAGTGAGCGAACGGATCGTATCGGAAGGTGATGCCGGTGAGGGCTGCGCCCTCATTTCGCGACACAAGGCCGCTCCCACAGAGGGCGCGCGCAGCGCCCTCGGCTACTGGCCTCACGACGAAGCCAGGTACTCAGGCCTCTTCGGGATAGCGGTACTCGAACACGCGCGCCACTTCAGAGGCATGCCAGGAGGCCGCCTCCATACCGTCGACCGGCCCGGAAAAACGCCCGAGGCGCTCCACGCATTCGAAAAACCCGGTGCGCGGCAGGCGGCTTGCGCCTTGGCTGATGACCAGCGAGCTGCGCAGCGGCTGCTCAGCCCGCGCATCGATCACCGCCAGGTGTTCCAGGGCAGCGGTAAGGGTCTGCATGGCCGGGATCGGCAATTGCAACCGTTCGAGCAGTGCACGGTAGGTGAGCAGATGACGTTGACGTCGGGCCAGATCAAGCTCGTCCAGCAGGCCTTGCCATTGCTGACGGCTGATCCTCACCTGGCTCATGACGACTGGCTCCAGCCGGCAATCCCCAGGTGCCAGGCCAGGCTGCGCAGAATCGGATCACCCGGTTCGCGCTCGCCGGTTTCGATCATGGCCAGATACGCCGGGCTGATGCCGACGCTACGGGCCAAGGCCTCTGGCTCCAGGCCCTTGGCCTCACGCAACTGCGCCAGCTCGCTCAACGCAGGCAGGCTGACAGCTGGCGCGGGCGTGTCGGCTTCGGCCGGCTGCACCTTGGCGCTAACGCCGGCAGGTGGCTGGCCCGCTGCCGCGAGCAGTGCCTGATATTGCTCCCAGGGGACAACGGCGTATTCGGGCTGACCGTCCCGGCTGATGACCTGAATTCCCATTACTACCCCCTCACGTAGGATTACGGCATGTAATCCGTAGGCATAATCCTTATTCCAATTATATGACCAAGCGCGGGAGTCTGTGCAGATCACGTTCACTTCATGGCGTGCGGCGCTCCAGGCGCAGGGCTTCGGGGGTGTCCGGCAGGCGCTCGACCACGCGCAGGCGCTCCGGCGCCTGACTGTCACGCCAGGCCTTGAAGCGGCCCAGTTCATCAGCCACGGTCTTCAACACCCAGCCCAGCACGGCGATGTCATCGAGAAAACCGACCCCCAACAACCAGTCGGGAATGGCGTCCAGCGGGCTGACGAAATACAGCAAACCGGCGACCACGGTCACCAGCGCCTTGGGGCTGATGGCGCGGTATTCGCCACGCCACCAGGCCAGGCACAGCGCCTGCATCAGGCGCACGTCCTCACGCAGTTGGCCAAGCTTGGGGCCCTTGCGCGCCACGGCAAACAGCAAGGCCGGCAGGCGGCCACGGCTGAGCAGGCGCTCGGCCAAGGGCAGGAAGCGGGCAAAGTTCCAGGGTGCGCTCATGGGGCCTCCAGATCGGCGGAGGTTATCCACATTTATTGTGGATAACCTTGTGAACAGGGCACAGTTTCCGTCGCGGGGTGCCCACTGGGCAAGGGTCCCGCTCAGATCGGGCGTTTTTTACACAGTCGTTACGTTTGCGCAAACGTTTTGCGACGCCGCTGACTGCAGTACGCTCGGTCCTGTTCGGACAGTCTGCGGCCGACGAGGTTCGTCCCGCCTGACCGCCAAAACGACAGCGCCCCGTCGAGACGGGGCGCTGGGTACAGCCTTGGCCTTACTGGGCCGGTGCTTCGACTTGCGGCGCTTCGCCTTCAGCCTTGCTCGGGTCCTTGATGGCCAGCAGTTCGAGATCGAACACCAGGACAGAGTTGGCCGGGATCAGCGGGCTCGGGCTCTGGGCGCCGTAGGCCAGCTCAGCCGGGATGTACAGTTTGTACTTCTCGCCGACGTGCATCAGTTGCAAGCCTTCGACCCAACCTGGGATCACGCCGCTGACTGGCAGGTCGATCGGGCTGCCGCGCTCGACCGAGCTGTCGAAGACCTTGCCATCGATCAGCTTGCCTTCGTAGTGAACAGTCACCACGTCGCTGGCTTTCGGTTGTGGGCCATCGGCCTTCTTCACGACTTCGTACTGCAGGCCGGAAGCGGTGGTGACCACGCCCTGTTTCTTGGCGTTTTCTTCAAGGAACTTCTTGCCAGCGGAAGCGGCTTCTTCGCTGGCCTTGGTCAGGCGCTCTTCGGCACGCTTCTGCAGTGCGGTGAAGGCTTCGACCAGCTCTTCGTCCTTGATGCGTTGTTCTTTCTTGGTGACGGCGTCTTCGATGCCCAGAGCCACTGCTTTGGAATCAAGGTCTTCCATGCCTTCCTGAGCCAGGCTCTTGCCCATGTTCAGGCCGATACCGTAGGAGGCTTTCTGTGCCGGGGTCTTCAGCTCGACGTTGCTGGTCTGGGCGTCGCAGCCCGCCAGAACCAGGCTTACCAGGGCAACCGCAGCCGCCAAACGATGTTGTTTCATGCTAATTCCTTGTTCATGCGCCATGAGGGCAATCAGGGTAAAGCCGCGAGCTTATCAGGCGGCCATTACCAATGGCTACCGGCATAAGAGCGGGTTACCGACGGGAAGTTCAGTGGGTGAAAGCTTCTTCATTCGGCATTTACAGCCATTGGCCAGTATTGACCTGATATGCCGGGTTTGCCGGGTTTTTGTCGCTAATTATTGCCGCTCCCAGGATGTCCATCACCGGGTGGCGCGTCAGGGATAAACCCCATCCCGGTATTGCCCCGCCACCTCGCGCAATACCTCGCACATCCACTGCGCCGGCAGGCTTTGCGGCAAGGCCGCGTTGCGACAGATCCCGACCGACCCGCCCGGCTCGCGCACGCCCAGATCCAGTTCGACCAGTTCGCCGCGGCCGAGGTCGATCAGCACCGCATCGCGCGGTGCCACCCAGACTGCATCGCTGCCCAGCAAATAGCGCCGGCTCAAGGCCAGCGACAGCGTCTCCAGGCGTTGCCCGGACATGTGGATCCCGCACTGCACGAACAGGCTGTCGGCATGCTGGCGAATGGTCGTGCCGGGGGGCGGCAGCACCAGCGGGTAGTCGCCCACCCGCCCCCGCTCGACCGGTTGGCGGGCCAGCAGTGGATGCCCCGGGCGGACCACCAGGCTCATCGACTCGCTGTACAGGTGTTCGAACGACAAACCCTGGATCTGCGGGCTGTCGGTCATCCGCCCGACCACCATTTCCAGCTCGCCCAGGTGCAACTGGCCGAGCAACTGCGCGCTGACCCCGGTGACCACGCTGATCACCAGCGCCTGGTGACGCTGGTGCAAGCGACAGAGCACCTCGGGCATCAGCAAGCCCTCGACCGTCGACAGCACGCCAATGCGCACCTGCGACGGCGCGCGGGCTTCGCCACGCAAGGTGCTCACGCCATCGCGCAGGGCCTGCACGCTGGGCCCGGCGTAGCGCATGAAGCGGGTGCCGGCCGGGGTCAGTTCGACGCCCAGCCGGGTGCGCTCGAACAGCCGCGTTTCGAGCAGCTCTTCAAGCTCCTTGAGCGTCTTGGAGATGGCCGGCTGGCTGATCGCCAAGACATCGGCGGCCCGGGCCAGACTGCCCTGACGGGCAATCTCCAGAAAGCACAGCAGGTGGCGATACTTGATGCGGGTGTCGAGATTCATGCGTCCAGGAGCAGGATTTGCCTGCGTTCAGCGTCGTTCAGCCATCTTATAGCATCGCTGCCTGCGGCGTGTCCGGATCGCGCTGCTGGCGGCGAAACTGCCCCGGCGGGGCGCCGTGGATCTGGCGAAACCGGCGCGAAAAGTAGGCTTCGTCGGCAAAGCCGCACAGCCGCGCCACCTCCCCCACCGGCCGACTGCCATTGAGCAGGTAGTTGCGCGCGGCATGCATGCGCCGCTCCAGCACCAGTTCGCTGAAGCTCTTGCCCACTTCCTTGCGCAGCCAGTGGGTCAGGTAGGTCGGCGACAGGTAGGTGGCCGCGG
This sequence comes from Pseudomonas sp. BP8, assembly GCF_017875955.1. Classification (GTDB taxonomy): domain Bacteria; phylum Pseudomonadota; class Gammaproteobacteria; order Pseudomonadales; family Pseudomonadaceae; genus Aquipseudomonas. The sequence continues at coordinate 5,175,181 of NZ_JAGINK010000001.1, forward strand.
CGACCTTTTGCAGGTTGAGGTCGGGGTCGTCGATGTGCCGGCGCAGGTAGTCGCTCATGCGCCCCAGTGCAGCGCGCCGGCTGATCTGCGCGGCGTTGCTTTCGGCCAGCTCGCGCAAGGGCTCGGCATACAGCCCGCAGACCCGGCCGATCAGTTGCAGGAGCAGCCCCTTGAGGATTTCCCGGGTGCCAAACCCGCGGTTGGCATCGAGCTCACGCATCTGCTCGAGGAGGCCGCTGATCTGCGCGAACTGGGCATCGTCCAGGCAAAAATCGAGGTGCTCCTGGAAGCGGAACGGCGACAGCTCCGGTGCCTGCAGGATCGACACTTCTTCCAGGTCCATCGGGTCGCAGGCCAGGTGCGGCAGGAGAAACGTCTGGGAGAAATTGATCACGAAAAAATCACTTTCGGGCGGGTGCGGGATGACATGCACCCGGTGCGGCAGGATGAACGCCAGGGTATTGCGGGCAAACGGCCGCTCGACGCTGCCGATGTGCTGCACCGTATCGCCGCCCAGGTTGATCTGGATCTGGAAGTATTCGTGGCGATGCGGCGCGGTCTCGGCGGGGCGGCCGCGCTGGTCGCGGATGTGGAAATCCATCAGCTCGCTGCGTTGCTGCATGACGTAGGTGGGGACTTCGCGCTTGGGCGGCATGGGTGTGGGCTCCTCGGTGTGCACGGCCGATTGTGAAGGTCGAGCTGTTCGGCGCGCAACAAGTTGTACGATGTCGAAAGTCCATATGTAACACCGTCCTACAAAAACACGCTACCTGAGCAATACACCAAAACAGCTCTAAACCGCGTGTTTCAGCAGAATTATCGGACAAAACCCAGTGCCAGGATTTTTTTGGACACTGCAGCCCTACCCCCCTCCACGTACAAAAAACGGTCTAAAAGCGCCGTTGCTTTTCAACAGTCGTACGACCACCTTAATAGGCAGGACTGCAGCCCAACCTCCCAACAACAATAAACGAGGTCGACTCATGTCGAGCACGCCCACCACCCGTTCCGCGTCGGGGGCCTTGGCCCTGGACGCTGCCCCAACGCAACGCCTGCCGACCCGCCGACGCTGGTTCATGCTGTCGCTGCTGCTGATTGCGACCATCATCAACTATGTCGACCGGGTCAATATCTCCATCGCCGCACCGTTCATGGCCAAGGACCTTGGCCTGGACAAGGTCGAGATGGGCCTGATCTTTTCGGCATTTGCCTGGACCTACGCGCTGGCCCTGGTGCCTGCTGGCTTCGTCGCCGACCGCTTTGGCTCGCGACTGACCTACGGCGTGTCGCTGATCAGCTGGTCGGCAGTCACCGTGGCGCAAGGCCTGGCAACCGGCTTCGCATCGCTGTTCGGCCTGCGCCTGGCGGTCGGCGCCATGGAGGCTCCAGCCTTCCCGGCCAACAGCCGCGCGGTCACGGTGTGGTTCCCCGCCCGCGAACGCGGCCTGGCCAGCAGCATCTATGTCTGCGGTCAGTACCTGGGCACTGCGCTGTTCACCGGCGCCCTGCTGTGGCTGGCGACCACCTACGACTGGCGCCACGTGTTCTACAGCACCGGCATCGTCGGCATCGTGTTCGGCGTGGTGTGGCTGTTCCTGTACCGCGACCCGTTGAACTGCAAGAAGGTCAGCAAGGAAGAACTGGCCTACATCGAAGACGGCGGCGGCTTGGTCAAGAGCAGCCAGCAACGCACCCGTTTCGACTGGCGGCAGATCGCCGAGCTGTTCCGCTATCGGCAGGTCTGGGCGATCTGCCTGGGCAAATTCGCCAGCACCTCGGCGCTGTACTTCTTCCTGACCTGGTTCCCGACCTACCTGATCGAAGAGCGTCAACTGACCTTGATCAAGGTGGGCATCTTTGCCGTGATGCCGTTCATTGGCGCCACGATCGGCATCCTTCTGGCGGGGATCGTTTCCGACCTGCTGATCCGCCGCGGCTACTCGCTGTCGTTTGCCCGCAAGCTGCCGCTGGTGGTGGGTTCGATGCTCGGCATGTCGATCGTGCTGGTCAACTTCACCGACTCCAATGTGCTCTGCATTGCCGTGCTGACCTTGGCCTTCTTCGCCCAGGGCATCGCTTCGTCATCGTGGGCAGCGGTCTCGGAAGTCGCGCCCAAGGAGCTGATCGGCCTGACCGGGGGCGTTACCAGCCTGGCCGCAAACATCGGCGGCATCGTCACGCCGATCGTCATCGGCACCATCGTGCAGGCCACCGGCTCGTTTGCCATGGCGTTCTGGTTCATTGGTGGGGTGGCGTTGATGGGCACCCTGTCGTACTCGCTGTTGCTCGGCAAGCTGTACCGAATTGAGCTGAAGACTGCTGCGTAAGGCCGATTGTCCTTGGCGGTACAGGCACCGATTTGTCCAAGCCCTTGCCGGTTTCATCCAACTTTGCCAGCGCAGCGCTCGCTACGCTGGCCACTCCCGAACGGAGGACACACCCCATGACGTACCTGTTCACCCCCCCGGCCACCATCAGCCTGCCGATCCACGGTAGCGACAGCCGTTTTCCTGTCGGCCGGGTGTTCTGCCTGGGCCGCAATTACCCGTGGCCAGCGGCCGCCGGGCCGGCGCCGAGCGAGCCGGTGTTTTTCATGAAACCGGCAAGCAACGTGGTCGCTGCCGACGGCGAGCTGCCCTTCCCGCCGCGCACTGAAGAGTTCTGCCATGAGATTGAACTGGTCGTGGCCATCGGCACCGGCGGCGTCGATATCGACCCACGCCACGCCCTCGAGCATGTCTACGGCTACGCCGCCGGCCTCGACCTGACCCTGCGCGACCGTCAGCGCCAGGCCAAGCAGGAGGGGCTGCCGTGGGAAGGCGCCAAGGTCTTCGACGCCTCCGCGCCGATGACCGCCATCGTCCCGGCGGCCGGCCTCGGCTGGCCACTCGACGCCGAGTTGTGGCTGCAGGTCAACGGCGAGGAGCGCCAGCGCGCGCACATCGCTGACCAGACCTGGCCGCTGGCCGAGGTGATCAGCCGCCTGTCACAGCAACTGGCGCTGCAACCCGGCGACCTGATCATGACCGGCAGCCCGCCCGGTGTGGCCCCGCTGAACCCGGGTGATGTGATCACCGCCGGCATCGATGGCATTGGCCAATTACAGATGCGCGTTGGCCCGCGGGCCATTCGTCAAGCCGCCTGACTTTTTCTGGAGCACAGCATGACCCAAGCCAAACACAATAAAGTCGCCCTGGTCACCGGCGCTGGCAGCGGTATCGGCCGCGCCGTGGCGCTGGCCCTGCTTGAGGACGGCTTCAGCCTGGTCCTTGCCGGGCGCCGCGCCGAACCGCTGCAACTGCTCGTCGAGCAGGCCCAGGCCGCCGGTGGCCAAGCGCTGGCCGTGCCTACCGATGTGCGCGACGAAAACAGCGTCGCGCAACTGTTCGCCACCATCGAGGAGGTGCATGGCCGCCTCGACCTGATCTTCAACAACGCCGGGGTCAACGCCCCCGCCGTGCCGATCGACGAACTGCCGCTGGAGAACTGGCGCAACGTCATCGCCACCAATGTCGACGGCGTGTTTCTCTGCGCCCGCGCCGCCTTCGGCCTGATGCGCCGCCAGCAGCCGCAGGGCGGGCGGATCATCAACAACGGCTCGATCTCGGCGCACACCCCGCGCCCGTTCACCGCGCCGTACACCGCCAGCAAGCACGCGGTGCTCGGCCTGACCAAAGCGCTGGCCCTGGACGGTCGCCCGTACAGCATCGTCTGCAGCCAGATCGACATTGGCAACGCCCTGACCGAGCTGTCTGAACGGATGACCCGCGGCGTGCGCCAGGCCAATGGCGAGATCGCCGCCGAACCCATGCTCGACGTCCGCCATGTGGCCGATGCCGTGCGCTATATCGCCGCCCTGCCGCTGGACGCCAATGTTCTCAACATGACCGTGATGGCCAGCAACATGCCCTTCGTCGGTCGCGGCTGAGCCGCCTCGCCTTGCGCACAACTGGAGTGACAGATGAAACCTGAAGTCCTGCAACTGAGCCCGATCCTCATCCCGCAAATCCGCGAACAGCTGGAGCAGCTGTTCACTGTGCACCGCTACTACGAGCAGGCCGACAAAGAGGCCTTCATTGCCGAGCATGGCAGCAAGTTCCGTGGGGTGATTACCGGTGGCCACACCGGCATCAGCCAGGCGCTGATGGCCAGCCTGCCAAATGTGCAAGTGATTGCGGTGAATGGCGTCGGCACCGATGCGATTGACCTGGCCTACGCCCGTGATCGGGGTATCCAGGTGACTGCCACCATTGGCGCGCTGACCGAAGACGTAGCTGATCTGGCGATTGGCTTGTTGATCAGTGTTTGCCGTGGCCTGTGTACCGGCGACCGTTTCGTGCGCAGCGGCCTGTGGGCGACCAGCGCCACGCCGCTAGCGCCACTGCCATTGGCCCGGCAAGTGTCGGGGATGCGCATCGGCATCGTCGGCATGGGCCGGGTGGGGCGTGCCGTCGCCCAGCGCGCGGCGGCCTTTGGTTGCCCGATCCGCTACACCGACTTGCAGGCGCTGGATGTGCCGTATGGCTTTGAGGCCGACCTGGAGCAACTGGCGCGCGACAGCGATGCGCTGATTCTGGCGGCTGCGGCTGACAAAGGGGAGGCGCTGGTCAATCGGCGGATTCTGCAGGCGCTGGGTCGTGAGGGGTATCTGATCAATATCGCACGCGGCAAGCTGGTGGATGAGCCGGCATTGCTTGCCGCGCTGCAGGCGGGTGAGATTGCCGGGGCGGCGCTGGATGTGTTTGCCGACGAGCCGCGTGTGCCGGAGGCGTTGTTCGAGCGTGACGAGGTGGTGCTGCAGCCGCACCGCGCGAGTGCCACGGTGCAGACGCGTACGCGCATGGGCCAGATGGTGGTGGCTAGCCTGGTGGATGTGTTTGCCGGGCGTACGCCGCAGGGGTTGGTGCTTTAAAGCGGCCGGGCTGGCCTCTTCGCGGGTCAAGCCCGCTCCTACAGGATTTGCGTGGAACCCTGTAGGCGGGCTTGACCCGCGAACACCGGCAGAGCCGGTGCCATACACTACGGCATGGGCCTGTGGTTTGACGGCCCATCGCCATCAGGCAAACGCCACCTCCACAGCCTCCCCTTGCAACCGCACCGGCCACACCCGTAGCGCCTGTTGCGGATCTTCCAGGCAGCGCCCGCTGGCCAGGCTGAAATGCTGCTTGTACAGCGGCGCGGCCACCGTCAGCTCTCCTCCCAGACTCCCCACCAGCCCACGGCCGATGATGTTCGCGCCGGAGCGTGGGTCACGGTTGTCGACGGCATACACCGCCTGCGCCTGGTCAGGCAGGTAGAACAGCGCGACCTGCTCGCCCTCCAGCCAGACCACCACGCCAGAATCAGCGACCAGGTCACCTACGTGGCAAACCGTCTGCCAATGGGGTTGTTGCGCAACAGCAGCAGTGGACAGGTTCATCAGACAGCCTCCTCGACAGTGGGGATCAGGTGCAGCGGTGCAGCGGGACGGCGCTGTTCACGTTCGCGCACGAAGTGCACGTCTGGGTCGGCGCGCCGGTCGTTGACGAAGGTACGGAAGCGCTTGAGCTTCTCGGGATCGTTGAGGGCGTTGGCCCATTCACATTCATACTGGTCGACCACATGCTGCATCTGCGCTTCCAGTTCGGCAGCAATCTGCAGGCTGTCATCGAGGATCACCGCCTTGAGGTAATCCAGGCCGCCTTCCAGGCTCTCGCGCCAGACCGAGGTGCGCTGCAGCTTGTCGGCCGTGCGGATGTAGAACATCAGCACGCGGTCGATGAGGCGCACCAGTTGCTCGTCATCAAGGTCGGTGGCAAACAGCTCGGCATGGCGTGGGCGCATGCCGCCGTTGCCACACACATAGAGGTTCCAGCCCTTGTCGGTGGCAATCACGCCGATGTCCTTGCTTTGCGCTTCGGCACATTCGCGGGTGCAGCCGGACACGGCGAACTTGAGCTTGTGCGGCGAGCGCAGGCCCTTGTAGCGGTCTTCCAGGCGCAGGGCCATGGCCACGCTGTCCTGCACGCCGTAGCGGCACCAGGTACTGCCGACACACGACTTCACCGTACGGGTCGACTTGCCGTAGGCATGGCCGGTCTCGAAGCCGGCCTCGATCAGCTCGCCCCAGATCAGCGGCAGCTCGTGCAGCTGGGCGCCAAACAGGTCGATGCGCTGGCCGCCGGTGATCTTGGTGTAGAGGTCGTACTTCTTTGCCACCTGGCCGATCACGATGAGCTTGTCCGGGGTGATCTCGCCACCCGGAATCCGCGGCACCACCGAGTAGGTGCCGTTTTTCTGCATGTTGGCCATGAAGGTGTCGTTGGTGTCCTGCAGCGGTACCAGCGCAGCGTCCATGATCGGCTGGTTCCAGCACGAGGCGAGAATCGAGCCCACCGCCGGCTTGCAGATGTCGCAGCCGACATGGCCTTGGCCATGGCGTTCGAGCAGGTCGTTGAAGGTTCGGATGCCCTCAACCCGGACCAGGCCGTAGAGCTCCTGGCGGGTGTAGCTGAAGTGTTCACAGAGGCTCTTGTCGACCGTCACTCCACGTGCGGTCAGCTCATGTTCGAAGACTTGCTTGAGCAGCGCCGCGCAACCGCCACAACCGCTGGCGGCCTTGGTGCAGCGCTTGACCGCGGCGAGGTCGCCGCAGCCACTGTCGATGGCGGCGCAGACTGCGCCCTTGCTGACGTTGTGGCACGAGCAGATGGTTGCAGTGTCTGGCAGGGCATCAGCGCCCAAGGCCGGGGCACCGCCGCCTTGCGGCAGGATCAACGCGGCGGGATCGGCCGGCAGGGCGATGCCGTTCTGGCAGTACTGCAGCAAGGTGTCGTAGTAGCTGTTGTCGCCGACCAGCACCGCGCCGAGCACGTGCTTGCCACTGGCATCCACCACCAGCCGGCGGTAGGCGGCGTTGGCTTCGTCGATGAAGCGGTAGCTGCGTGAACCCGGGGTGGCACCATGGGCGTCGCCGATCGAGCCGACATCGACGCCGAGCAGCTTGAGCTTGGTCGACATGTCGGCGCCGGTGAACGGGCTGGCCGCTTCGCCGAGCAAGAGCGCGGCGAGGTTACGCGCCATGCTGTAACCCGGCGCAACCAGGCCGAACACGCTGCCGTTCCACGAGGCGCATTCGCCGATGGCGAAGATCTGCGCATCGCTGGTGCGGCAGTCGTTATCGATCACTACACCGCCGCGCTGGGCGATCTCCAGGCCGCAGGCGCGACCCAGGGCATCTTGCGGACGGATACCGGCAGAGAACACGATCAGGTCGGTTTCCAGGCTCTCGCCGCCGTCGAAGTTCATCCGGTAGCGGTAGTGCTCACCGGCGCTGATCGACTGGGTGGCGCGGGACAGGTGCACGCCCACGCCAAGCGCTTCGATCTGGGCCTTGAGCGCCGCGCCACCTTCGCCGTCGAGCTGTACCGGCATCAGGCGTGGGGCGAATTCGACCACGTGCGCTTCCAGGCCCAGCGACTTCAGGGCGTTGGCCGCCTCCAGCCCGAGCAGGCCGCCGCCGACCACCACGCCACGGCGCGCATCGCTGGCGGCGGCACGGATCGCGTCGAGGTCGTCGAGGGTGCGGTAGACCAGCCGGGCGGTGCCACTGGAGCCTTCGATGGGCGGTACGAACGGGTAGGAGCCGGTGGCCAGGACCAATTGGTCGTAGCCATAGCGGCCTTCGGCTGTGACCACTTCGCAGCTTGCGCGGTCGATCTCCAGCACCGCCTCACCCAGATGCAGGTGAACGCCATGGCGATCGTAGAAACCGCCTTCGCACATAGCCAGGGTTTCCGCACAGCTGCCAGCGAAGTACTCCGACAGGTGCACCCGGTCATAGGCGCGCTGGCGCTCTTCGCCGAACACCCGTACCTCGAAGCGCGCCAGGGCGCCGCGCTCGACCAGTTGTTCGACGCAGTGGTGGCCGACCATGCCGTTGCCGACAATGACCAGTCGCTCTCGTTGTCCGCCGTTCGCTGTTGCCTTCATAGTCGATCCTCGATCACGGTTGGCGGGGTTAGCCGCCGCCAAGACAAAAAAAAACGCCTGGAGCTCAAAGCTCCAGGCGCCTTTGCCTGTTCTCATCAGTGTGTGGCCCCTTGCTGATCGCCGTTGATCAATGGGGCATGTTGTAACTCTGTAAAAGCAGGGACTGTGCCAACGATGGCGGAGCGGTGAATTTCGTTGGTTTAGCGGGGCTCTTGGTCGGTCAAGCAGCCTCGATACTGGAAAATTCGCACAGCCAAGGTGCACCGCTCCCCATCCTGGGGCACTCACTCAATACACGTCGCGCAGGTAGCGTTTGTCTCGGCTCAAGCCGTCGACATAGGCATCTGCCGCCGCCGTACTCATGCCGCCCTGCTCAGCCACCAGCTGGCGCAGCGCGGCGTCGACATCCTTGGCCATGCGCTGGGCATCGCCACAGATGTACAGGTGCGCGCCGTTTTGCAACCAGCGCCAGACGTCTGCGCCCTGCGCCAGCAACCGCTGCTGCACGTAGATCTTCTGCGCCTGATCGCGGGAAAACGCCGTGTCCAGGCGCAGGTGCCCGCTGGCTTGCCAGGCCAGCAGCTGCTCGCGGTAATAGAAGTCGCAGGCGTGGTGCTGCTCGCCAAAGAACAACCAGTTCGGCCCACTCGCACGCTGTACCTCGCGCTCTTCGAGAAACGCCCGAAACGGCGCAATGCCCGTGCCGGGGCCGATCATGATGATCGGCACGTGCGGGTCTTGCGGCAGGCGAAAGTGCTTCGAGACCTGGGGGAAGATCGCCACCTTCAGCGCCGCAGCGCGGTCGGCGAGAAACGCCGAGCAGACACCCTTGCGCTGGCCATGGCGCACCGTGGAAACGGTCAGGTGGACTTGGCCGGGATGCGCAACAGGGCTGGAACTGATCGAGTACAGCCGCGGCTGCAACGGTTTGAGCAGGTCGAGCCAGGTTGCCAAGGGCAACTGTTGGGGGAATTCACGCAGGACATCAGCCAACTGCCGCCCCCACAGCCAGTCACTCAACTCGGCCTTGTGCTCAGGCTGGAGCAAGCGCCGCAAGTCCTCGGCAGTGTCGCTGAAGACCTGCAGTTGCCCAGGCGTAACCCGGGCAATCTCCAGGTGCTGCTCCAGCGCGGTCGCCAGCGCCATCGGCGGCTGGCCTTTGAGCTCGACCTGCGTCTGGCCGTCGATGCCGATCAGCGCCAGCACTTCCTCGACCAGTTCAGGGCAATTACGCGGCCACACGCCGAGGGCGTCACCGGCCTGGTAGCTGAAGTTGCTGCCGCTCAGGTCGAACACCAGCTGGCGGGTCTCCTTGCTGGCACCGGGACCATTCAGCAGGTTGTTTTCGAGCAGCGTCGCCTGCCATGGCTGGGCTTTGCTGTAGGTTGCGACTGGCGCGGGCTCAGCGACAACGGGTGGTTGTACGGCAGTGCCCAGCTCAGGCAGCAGCGCCTCGAGCCAGGCACTGAAGGCCTCGTCGAAGTCTGGCTCGCAATCAACCCGCGCCAGCAAGCGGCGCCCACCCAATTCGGCCAGGCGTTCATCTAGCTTGCGGCCAAACCCACAGAACTCACCGTAGCTGGAGTCGCCCAGGGCCAATACCGCATAGGGCAACTCGGCACACTGGCCGGCCTGTTCGGCGTGCAGCGCCTGCCAGAAGGCCGCACCACTGTCTGGTGCCTCGCCGTCACCGAAGGTACTGGCGATCAGCACTACGCTGGCAGCGCCTTGCAACTGGCTGGGGCTGATGGCCTCCATGCAACTGAGCTCGACGGCCAGCCCAGCCTCGCGCAAGCGCTGCGCGCATTTGTCGGCCAAGGCTTCGCCGTTACCGGTCTGCGAGGCCCACAACACGCGATGACGCGGGGCCTCGGCCACGCGTTCAGGCGCTGTCGCGGGTGCGGCGAACAGGCCTGCCAGCAGGCCATCGACGAACAAGCGGCGGCTCGCTGACAACGGCGCATTGGCCGGCAGGCTCGGCACGCCATCGGCGCGGGCCTGACCCAGGCCGAGGACGAAGCCCTGCAAGTAATGACGTTCGTCCTCGGCCAGGACTGGCACAGGCAGGTGGTCCAGACCGAGCAGGCGAGACAGGGCGGCAATCGGCATGCTGGAAGGCTCCGCAGGGGTAACAGTGGTCAGGTCGAGGGCTTCGATACGCTCGCCGCCGACCCGCTCAAGGGCCACGGCGCAGTGCTTGAAAGCCGGTTGCAGTGAAATGGGGTCGACCGCATCGCAGGTGAGCGCATTGATCGCCAGTTGCTCGCCGTAGAGGTCGTTCCAGTGGAACGGCGCAAAGCAACCGCCGGCCAGCACCCGGTCGCTGATGCGCGCCGGCAGCACGGCCTGGCCACGCCGCGAGCGGATCGCCACCTGGTCCTTGTCGGCAATACCCAGGCGCCGTGCATCGTCGGGGTTGATCTCGACGAAGGGGCCGGGCTCGAGCTTGTTCAGGCTGGCGACCTTGCCGGTCTTGGTCAGGGTGTGCCACTGGTGCTGCACGCGGCCGGTGTTGAGCACCCAGGGATAGTCGTCGTCGGGCAGTTCGGGCGCCGGCAGCCAGGGCCGGGCGAAGAAGCGCGCCTTGCCGCTGGGTGTGGGGAACGCCAGGGCTGGCGGGGTGCCGTCGGCGTCCAGCAAAAGTGTCTGGCTTCTGCCGTCATTGATGTAGCGCAGGGGGCTGCGATCGGCTTCACGACCAGGCGCGCAGGGCCATTGCCGGGGCTGGCGACGCAGCTCGGCGTAGCTGATACCGCGCAGGTCGTAGCCGGTTGCCGGGTTGTGGAAACGGCGGATCTCGTCGTAGACCGCCTCGGCGTCGGCATAGTCGAAGGCCTCGGCATAGCCCATGGCGCAGGCGATGCGGGCGATCAGGCGCCAGTCTTCCTGGCTTTCGCCGGGCGCCTCGACAGCGCGCGGCATCAGGGTCAGGTTGCGCTCGCTGTTGATCATCACGCCCTCCCCTTCGGCCCACAGCGCGGCGGGCAGGAGGATATCGGCGTAGCGGTTGGTTTCGGTGTCGAGGAAGGCATCCTGGCTGATCACCAGCTGCGCCTGGCGCAGGCCGTCGATCACCTGCTGGCGGTTGGCGACGCTGGCCACAGGGTTGCTGCAGATGATCCAGCAGGCCTTGACCTCACCACTGCGCAACTGCTCGAACAGGGCCACCGTGCCCTCGCCGCCTTCGGCACGCAGGCTGCCGGCGGGCAACTGCCACTGCGCCTCGACAAAGGCCCGGTCGGCGTCGACCAGGGCCGAACGCTGGCCCGGCAGGCCCGGGCCCATGTAGCCCATTTCGCGGCCGCCCATGGCATTGGGCTGGCCAGTCAGCGAGAACGGGCCGCTGCCCGCACGGCAGATGGCGCCGGTGGCCAGGTGCAGGTTGCACAGCGCGTTGCTGTGCCAGGTGCCATGCACACTCTGGTTGAGGCCCATGGTCCAGCAGCTCATCCAGTTGCGCGCCGTGCCGATCAACGCGGCGGCCTGGTGAATGTCGGCTTCGCTCAGGCCGGTCAGGGCGGCAACGCGCTCGGGGCGGTAATCTTCGAGAAACGTCGGCAGGTCGCTCCAGCCTTCGGTGTGGCGGGCGATGAACGCGGCGTCGGTCTGGCCCTGTTGGTGCAGCAGGTACAGCAGGCCGTTGAGCAGGGCCAGGTCGCTGCCGGGGCGCAGTTGCAGGAACAGGTCGGCCTTGTCGGCGGTGGCACTGCGCCGTGGGTCGACGACAATCAGCTTGGCCCCGGCCTTGACCCGGTCCAGCAGGCGCAGGAAGAGGATCGGATGGCAGTCGGCCATGTTTGCGCCGATCACCAGAAACACGTCGGCGTGCTCGAAGTCCTGGTAGCTGCCAGGCGGGCCGTCGGCGCCCAGCGACAGCTTGTAGCCACTGCCGGCACTGGCCATGCACAGACGCGAATTGGACTCGATGTGCCGGGTGCGGATAAAACCCTTGGCCAGCTTGTTGGCGAGGTACTGGGCCTCCAGCGACATCTGCCCGGAGACGTACAGCGCCACGGCGTCCGGGCCGTGCGCGTCGATGATCGCGCGCAGGCGCGTGGCGGTCTGTTCAATAGCGCTATCGAGGCTGCTGCGCACCGGCTCCTGGGCACGCTGCCCGCGCACGTAGGCGTTGGCCATGCGTCCGGCGGCGGTCAGCGGCTGGTGCGCCGTCAGGCCTTTGGTGCAGAGCCGGCCGAAGTTGGCCGGGTGCTGCTTGTCGCCGGCGATCTTTTTCACCTGGCCGTCTTGCACCGCCATGACGATGCCGCACCCTACCCCGCAATAGGGGCATACGCTGCGTACTTCGCTGCTGGCCATCGGCTTCTCCTGGCAAAACGCAAAAGGCGCCGGTTGCCCTTGGCTTGCGCAAGCAAGCAGGGCAACACGGCGCCTTTGTCGTGAACTGTATGGGGCCGTCGACGTTGACGACCCGGATGCTGATTACTCAGCAAAACTCGGGCCAGCGCCCCAAAGCCTGTAGATGCGGGCTGCGACGCAGGTTGAATTGCACCGACATGGTGAGCTGCGCACCAACCGGTGGCACCGTCAGGCGCTGCGGGGATAAGCTGTAAATGCCTATTCAACCGAGATGTGCACAGCCCCAATGTCTCAAGTGATTCTCAAGACCCCCGAGCAACTTGCGCTGATGCGCCGCGCCGGCCAGTTGCTGGCGCAGGTGTTCGCCGAGCTCGACAGCTTCATCCGCCCCGGCGTGACCACGATGCAGATCAACGACCACGCCGAAGCGTTCATCGTCCAGACTTTGCGGGCGCGGCCGGCGAGCAAGGGCCAATACGGCTTCCCCTACTCGCTCAACACCTCGGTCGACCAAGTCGTCTGTCATGGCATTCCCAAGGCCGACGAGGTGCTCAAGGACGGCTCGATCATCAACGTCGACATCACCCTGGAGCAGGGTGGCTATATTGCCGACTCGTCGAAGATGTACCGCATCGGGGCGATCAGCGAAGACGCCCAGCGTTTGGTCGACACCACCTACGAAGCGCTGTGGAAAGGCATTGCCCAGGTCCGCCCGGGCGCGACCTTGGGCGATATCGGTCATGCTATCCAGCGCCATGCCGAGGCTGCGGGCTACAGCGTGGTGCGTGAGTATTGCGGCCATGGCATTGGCCAGCAGATGCATGAAGGGCCGGAGGTACTGCACTTTGGCGAGCGCGGGCTGGGCATGAAGCTCAAGCCGGGGATGGTCTTTACCATCGAACCGATGATCAACCAGGGTCGGCGTGGCACGCGCACGCTCAAGGATGGCTGGACGGTGATTACCCGCGATGGCGGCTTGTCGGCGCAGTGGGAGCACACCGTGGCGGTGACGGCCGATGGCGTCGAGGTGCTGACCTTGCGCGAGGAAGAGCGCGCACGCTAGGTAGATTTTTGGTTCTTGATGGATTGGCGGGGGCTAGGGGTCTGGGTCTTGTGGGGTGGGGGCTTATCCATTTCATGTGGTGGAGCTGCTGGCCCCTTCCGCCCTTACGGCGGGTCACTTTTTGGCAAACGCCCGGTGTGCCGGCCCAGCCAAAAAATAACCAAAAAGGTCTTGGCTCCGTCATCCGGCCCTTCGCTGCGCTACGGGTTCCCTCGCTCCGGTCTTGCTCCGGGAGGACCGCGCTGTACGGCCCATCCTGGGCCTCAGCGCTTTCCGGCCATCCATGGCCTCCACCTCCCTACGCAAGACCTCCACTCGGCCTCCTGAAGTCGCTGTAGATCAAGAGCAAGATCAAGATCAACAGCCAGGGCAACGGCTGGCGAATCGCTGCGCTCTCGCTTTGTTTATTTACCAGCGGATTTGTGGTGTGGCTGGCAGGGCTGCGCCCTGCGATTTGCACTGCCAGTACCGGCCTCTTCGCGGGACAAGTCGGATCGCCGCACCGCCGCCCCTACAGGGATTGCGCAGATTTTGAATTCGGCGCAGTACCAGCCTCTTCGCGGGGCAAGCCGGATCGCCGCACTGTCGCCCCACAGGATGGGCGCCGATTTTGAATTCGGCGCGATACCTGTAGGAGCGGGCTTGTCCCGCGAAGAGGCCCGAATATCCACCACCGATGCCACTACCAAAAACAACGCCAGCCCAGACGCCGCCCGTAACTTCGCGACTTCAGGAGGCCGAGCGCAGGTATTGCGCAGGGAGGTGGAGGCCATGGATGGCCGGAAAGCGCTGAGGCCCAGGATGGGCCGTACAGCGCGGTCCTCCCGGAGCAAGACCGGAGCGAGGGGACCCGTAGCGCAGCGCAGGGCCGGATGCAGGAGCAGGCGGTTTTTGGTTACTTTTTTCCAAGAAAAAAAGTGACCCGCCGTAAGGGCCATCCCTTTCAAGGTCTCTGCATTTTTATGAATTTTTCTTTGGTTGAGCTCGCCGGGGCCGCTGCGCGCCCCGGCGAGCTCACGCCAAGCGCAATTTCAGAACACCTTGAAAGGGATGGCCGTAAGGGCGGAAGGGGCCAGTAGCGCCCCCACATCAAATGGATAAGCCCACAATTCATAAGCCCGTCAGCCAGCCAGGCCAATATTGCCCGTCCAGCCCCCGCTCTCTACAATCCGCCTCAGCAACGCCGGCCGCCCCCCTTGAATTGCGCCGGCCCAGGAGCCGTCTCATGGAAGAAACCGCACAGCACTGGCTGCATGCCTTGTCTGCACCGATGGCCGCCCTCAACGGCGCCAGCTACACCGCCGCGGAGTACTTCGAAGGCGACGACCAGACCGACCTCGAGCGCTGGTGGGGCATCAGCAACCGCGCGCAGTTGCTGGACATGCTCGGCATGGCCGACAACGGCCATGCCACCGAACTCTCCGAAGCCTACTGGCAATTCCAGCGCTGCCTGCCCAGCGAGTGGCACACCCTGCTGCAAACCCTGCCTGAGCGCGAACGCATCAAGCATGAATTCGCCGCACACACCTTCCCCGACTGCGGCCCGGGCGGCACCCGCGCGTGGGACCTGGGACGGATGAGCTTTCTGCTGCGCGCTGGCCTGAAAAAGGCTTATATCACGGCCGACGAGAGCCTCTACCTGCACTATCGGCTGGCCCTGCGCGCACGCCACTACTACAACCGCTGGGACACCTACCTGGCCGGCTACGTGTTCGGCAAGGCGCTATGGAACGCCTCGGGCAGCAGCGACGATGCCCTCGCCGCCGAGCTCGAACGCCAAGGCAGTGATCACTGGAACCGCTGCATCCTGCTCAACCTGCGGCTCGGCGCCAGCGAGCTGCTGGCCAGCCTGCCGTGGGACATGGAACTACCCGAAGCGCAACGCCCCGCGTCGCTGGATGAGGATTGCTGGTCATGAGCTGCTGGATCCGCCTGGGCCTGGAACCTACCCAGGACCTCAACACCATCCGTCAGGCCTATCGCGGCCTGCTGCCCGCACATCACCCGGAAACCGACCCACAGGGTTTTCAGGCCCTGCGTGAGGCTTATGAAGAAGCCCTGCGCCTTGCCCGTGAGCAGGTGCCCAGCACGGCGCCGCAGCCCGAGCCCAGCGAAGACGTCGCGTCGCCGGCCCTGCTGGGCTTTCGCCGCTTGCTCGAAGAGCCCACCCTGCGCTTCGACCCGCAGGCCTGGCAGGCATACCTCGTCGAACTCGACGAACTGCCCCTCGACGAGCTGGATGAGCTGAACTGGCGTCTACTGCACGAACTGCGCAACTGCGGGCCGATCTCGCACCGCTGCGCCGGCCTGCTCGCCGAGCGCCTGGGCTGGGCCGAGCAACTGCTGCGCCTGAACGATCCGCACGAAGTGGAAGCCTTCCTCCAGCGCCTGGCAGAGCCCGACCCGTTCGATACGCAGCTGATGCGCGATTGGCCGCCTGCTGCGCAACTGGAGTCGCTGTGGTACTTCCGCAGCCTGGAGTACTGCTTCCGCCAGCGGCCGCTGTTCGAGTACGAGCAGTTTGCCGAGATCCACACCTGCCTGGCCTTCCCCGACGACGAGGCGCTGATCCAGCGTCTGCTGGTGCAGTTCAGCCAGGCCGGCATCGGCAGCCGGACCCTCTATGCGCGCCTGCTGGAGCAGGTTGAACAGGCTCCGGATGATCCCGACTTGCTGTTCCTGCTCGCCCGCCAAGCCGATGCGCTGGGCGCAGAACAGCAGGCGCTCGATTGCTGGCTGCGGCTGTGGCGCGAGCACCGCCACCCGCAGGCCGAACGCTGGCTGATCAACCTCTGCGCCCGCCATCAGCCGCAACGCCTGCCACTGCTGATTCAAGCGCTGGACCAGCAAAGCAGCCCCGCTGCCTGGCCAGACGACCTGCTCGACCCGGCCCAGGCCTGCGGCAGCCCGGCGCAGAGCCCGCAAACCCTGGCGCGCTGGCTGGAGGCCGCACGCCTGGAACTGGGCGGCATTGCGGCGACCTTCATCGACTGGCGGCTGGACGGCGACGACGAGCTGCCACTGCTCGCCTGGCTCCTTCAGGCACAACCCGAGCGCGAGCTGCATCGCCTGTACTGGCTGGCCTGGGCGCTGCAACGCGGTGAAGCCGAGCTGCTCCGTCTGGTGGTGGCCGAGCCGCCCGCCGAAGACGCCCTCGACGCCCTGATCATCGAAGGTTTCCGCCGTCAGGCCGCGCAACAGCTGCACTGGCTCGAGCACGCCCCGGTGGTGCGCGCGCTGGTGCAGTTCTGCGCCAGCGACGACCCCGCCGCTGCGCTGCCCGAAGCCTTGGCCGAAGAGAACAACCGGCCGCTGTGCCGCGAATGGCTGCGGCGCCTGCGGCTGTATCCGGCGCATGCCCTGCATGAGCTCAACTGCCAGTTCGACATGCGCCGCCTGTTCACCCGCCCGTTCGCCTTGCATGTGCAGGAAGCGCTGGCCGAACACGGCGCCCAGTTGCCGATGCCGAGCGACAGCCAGGCAATCTGGGCCTGGCACCGGCAACAGCTGTTCATGCTGGCCCTGTTCGACCAGCCGGCGCGTTGGCTGACGTTGATCGATGCGCAACTGCTCGGCCAGATCGACTACCCCAGCGAGCACCCCTTCGCCGCCCTGCAAGCGCAGCTGCAACAAGTATTGCAAGGCCCCGACGGCAGCAGTGGCGTGCTCGGCAGCCTGGATTACAGCAATCCGCTGCAGGGCTTGCTGGCCAGTCGGCTGTTGACCCTGCGTACCGCGATCGACAGCAGCCGCCTGCCCAGCGCCGGGCAATTGCTCGCCTGCCTAGAAAGCGAGCCGACCGTGCTCGACGACTATCCGCTGGGCAAGCTGCTGTTTTGCGCGGTGCTGTATCACGACCGCAGCCTGGATGAAGAACAACGCACCCGCCTGCGTAACCGTATCGAAGCGTTGTACATCGATGACTACTGGTACGAGCCGCTGCGCCGCGAACTGGTGGCAGGCAAGACCAAGCGGCCGAGCGCCGAGTTGCTGCAAAAGCAAGGGATTGCCAGCCGACCGTTCAATGATGCGCTGGATGCCCTGAACAGCCTGCTCAATGACTGCGCGCCACCCAAGACCCGCGTGTTGCGTGCACTGCAAAAGGCCAAGGACGATGTCGAGCTCGACCCCGGCCTGCGTTGCGCGATCATGGCCTTGCTGTCGTGGAGCGAACGTATGCTGGACAACGACTGCAAGCAACCGCCGGCGCAGTTCTGGGAGGTATGGAAGCTCAAGAGCCGGCTGAACCGGACCGGCTTTGCCCTGCACCTGGGCGCAACGGTCGCCTGCGGCAGCCTGATGCAGGCGGTGCCGGGGATAATCGTGGTGATGGGGCTGCTGTTGATCAGCGGTGTCCTGCGGCGCCTGCGCGACCTTGGCCAGGGGGTACCGACCTTGCTGGTGCTGCTGGTGGTCAGCCGACTACTCCCGGTGGTGCCGCTGGTGCTGCTGGGCCTGCCGGGAGATAAGCTGCCCAACCGTTACGGGGCGGTGCCGGGCACGAGCGCATCGCTCGAGGGTGGCCTGCAGGCAACGTTGCGGCGGATGAACCGTTAAACGCGGGGCTGCTCTGCAGCCCAAGCGGTATCAGTAACGCAGCTCATCCAGCGCCTGGCTCAACTGCTGGCGCTGACGACTGATATCGCCCGCCTGCTGCCCGGCCAGCACGCTGTTGAACGCATCCAGCCAGCTCCCGATCAATTCGCGCTCTTCGCCCAGGCTCTGCATCCAGGCCCGCTCCAGCCGCGCCAGCAGGGTACGGTTAGGCAACGCATCACGCGGATGGATCTTCAAACCTGACAGCCGTTCATGGCTGGCCTGTCGCGCTTGCTGATCAAGCCCGGTGGGGCTGCGGTCGATGCTGTGGCTGTGCTTGAGACCGGTCTCGAGGAAGGTGACGTCGACCTCGAGCAGGCCATTGATGTCGTAGCTGAAACGCACGTCCAGCGATTGGATCTGGCCGGTCGGCTGCAGCGGGATCTCGAAACTGTCGACCAGAATATTGTCGCGTACCCACGGCCGCTCGCCCTGGTACACCGCGATGCGCACCATCTTCTGCTCGGCATGGCTGCTGTAGAAGCGCTCGACCCGCGAGGTCGGGATCACCGTGTTGCGCTCGATGATCGGCGAAAACGCGCCGCTGTTGTCATCCCCACGCTGTGCGGCGATGCCCAAGGTGTATGGGCAGACATCGGTCAGGATCAACTCGTCGATCGCCGCGTCGCGGGCCTTGCAGGCGGCCTGGCTGGCCGCGCCGAGGGCAACGATGGTGTCCGGGTCCAGATGCCGGTACGGCAGGCGACCAAACAGCTTGGCCACCAGTTGCTGGATCTGCGGCATGCGCGTGGCGCCGCCAACCAGCACCAGGCTGTCGAGCTCCTTGGGGCTCAGGCGCGCATCACGCAGGGCCTGTTCGATCGGCGCGCGCACTCGCGCCAGCAATGGCGCCCAGATGCCCTGCAGCTTGAGTTCGTCGAGGGCCCATTGCCGGGCCTGGCCGTCACCGTTCCAGGTCAGCGTCCACTGGCCTTCGCCGAGGTCATGTTTGAACTGTTCGATGGCGTCATGCAGGCTGGCCAGCGCCTTGGTTTCAAGTGCTTCGGCCTTGAGCGACCAGTCGCGCAGGCACGCTTGCAGCAGCGCGTCGGTGAAATCTTCGCCACCCAGGTAGTTGTCGCCCGTCGAGGCATGCACCTCGATCAACGGCAAGGCGTACTCCAGCACGGTGACGTCGAAGGTGCCCCCGCCCAGATCGAACACCAGCGTGCGCTCGAACTTCTGCTCGTGCAGCCCATAGGCCATGGCCGCGGCAGTTGGCTCGTTGATCAGCCGCTGCACTTTGAGCCCGGCCAGTTCTGCGGCAAACACTGTGCGTTTGCGCTGCTCGTCACTGAAATAGGCCGGTACCGAGATCACTGCCTCGCTGACCGGGCAGCCCAGGTAGGCTTCGGCATCCTGCTTGAGCGCACCAAGGACCAAGGCGGAGAGTTCTTCCGCGCTGAAGCGATGCTCGCCCAGCTCGAAGCGCTTGTCGCTGCCCATGAAGCGCTTGAAAGCAGCGGCCGTGCGCAGCGGATGAGTCGTCAGGCGCGCCCGCGCGGCTTTGCCCACCAGAATGCTGCCGTCTTCATCGACGCTGACCACCGACGGCGTCAGCACCTCGCCCAGGGCGTTGGCGATCAGCTGCGCCTTGCCCTCCTGCCAGACGGCGATGAGGCTGTTGGTGGTGCCCAGGTCAATGCCGAGCAACGGCGTGGAGTGTGCGGGTGATTGAGCGCTACTGGCATCCTGCATGGTCGGTCTCTTGCTGACGATGAAGAGCCGGAGCAGAGCCTGCTGGCCGCTTCCGGCGGACAAGGGGCATTCTGACGCAATGACAGAAACAAAAAAAGCGACCCTAAGGTCGCTTTCTCTGTCGTTTCAAGGTGTTCAGTGGGCCTTGAAACTCAATATGGCGCAGCGGACGGGACTCGAACCCGCGACCCCCGGCGTGACAGGCCGGTATTCTAACCGACTGAACTACCGCTGCGCTATACATCGAGTGGTGGGTGATGACGGGATCGAACCGCCGACCCTCTGCTTGTAAGGCAGATGCTCTCCCGGCTGAGCTAATCACCCTTCGTCTCGGTGTGGCGCGCATTCTACGGAGGACGTACCACCCTGGCAAGCACTTTTTTCAAATAATTTTTCAGGGCTTTCAAGGACCTAGCGCAACCGGCCTTTTCTCTATTAATAAGTCGCTGATGGCCCTCTGACAGGGTTGGCCCGGCGGCACCACTCGGAGAATAATGCCCGCCTTATGCATTAAGGAGAGATCTACCCTCATGTGGTTCAAGAACCTGCTGACCTACCGCCTGACCCAGGAAGTCCCATTCGAGCCCGAGGCACTGGAAGCCGCCCTGGCCAGCAAGCCGGCCCGCCCCTGCGCCAGCCAGGAGCTGACCACCTACGGTTTCGTCGCGCCCTTCGGCAAAGGCGAAGATGCTCCCCTGGTGCACGTCAGCGGCGACTTCCTGCTGATTGCCGCACGCAAGGAAGAACGTATCCTGCCGAGCAGCGTGGTGAATGACGCTGTAAAGGAAAAGGTCGAAGAGATCGAGACCGAGCAGATGCGCAAGGTCTACAAGAAAGAGCGCGACCAGATCAAGGACGAGATCATCCAGGCGTTCCTGCCGCGGGCCTTTATCCGCCGCTCGATGATCTTTGCCGCCATCGCCCCACGCCTGGGCCTGATCCTGGTCAACTCGGCCAGCGCCAAGCGCGCCGAAGACCTGCTGTCGACCCTGCGTGAAGTGCTGGGCTCGCTGCCCGTGCGCCCGGTCACCGTCAAGACCGCGCCAAGCGCGACCATGACCGACTGGGTCAAGTCGCAGGCCGCTGCACAGGACTTCTATGTCCTCGACGAATGCGAGCTGCGTGACACCCACGAAGATGGCGGGATCGTCCGTTGCAAGCGTCAGGACCTGAAAAGCGACGAGATCCAGTTGCACCTGGGCACCGGCAAGGTCGTGACCCAACTGGCTCTGGCCTGGCAAGACAAGCTGTCGTTCGTGCTCGACGACAAGACGGTGATCAAA
The DNA here is from genome assembly GCF_017875955.1 of Pseudomonas sp. BP8. Classification (GTDB taxonomy): domain Bacteria; phylum Pseudomonadota; class Gammaproteobacteria; order Pseudomonadales; family Pseudomonadaceae; genus Aquipseudomonas. Next base: position 5,196,109 of record NZ_JAGINK010000001.1, read on the forward strand.
CGCCTGAAATTCGAAGAGTTGCTGCAGGAGCAGGCTGAGCAGGATGGTGGTGAAGAGGCTCAGCAGCAGTTCGATGCGAGCTTCCTGTTGATGATGATGACCTTTACCGAGTTCTTGCCGGCGTTGTTTGAAGCGCTGGGTGGTGAAGAGATTCCGCAAGGGGTCTGATCACTTCCTGCTCTATAAGCAGTAGCATCTCAGGGGCCGCTTGGCAGCCCTTCGCGGTTAAACCCGCGAAGGGTCGCCAAGCGGCCCCACATTTGTCCGTCCCTATAAAAGAACAAGGACCTGCCCCATGCGTGCCCTCGCCGCCCTCAGCCGCTTCGTCGGCAACACCTTCGCCATCTGGGTGCTGGTGTTTGCCTGCCTGGCCTTCCTTCAGCCGCAGTGGTTCATCGCCTTGAAGGTGGCCATCGTGCCGCTGCTCGGCCTGGTGATGTTCGGCATGGGCTTGACCCTCAAGCTCGATGACTTCGCCGCCCTCGCCCGCCAACCTTGGCGAGTCGCGCTGGGCGTGGTGGCGCACTTCGTGATCATGCCGGGCATGGCCTGGTTGCTGTGTCAGGTGTTTCACCTGCCAGCGGAGATCGCCGTGGGCGTGATCCTGGTCGGCTGCTGCCCAAGCGGCACCGCCTCGAACGTGATGGTCTGGCTGTCCAAGGGCGACCTCGCCTTGGCGGTGGCCATCGCTGCGGTCACTACGCTGCTGGCGCCGTTGCTGACGTCGACGTTGATCTGGTTCCTGGCTTCGGCCTGGCTGCCGGTATCGTTCATGGACATGTTCTGGTCGATCCTGCAGTTGGTGATGTTGCCGATCGTGCTGGGCGTGCTCGCCCAGCGGCTGTTGGGTGCACGGGTACAGATGGCAGTGCAGGTGCTGCCGCTGGTGTCGGTGGTGAGCATCGTGATGATCGTCTGCGCAGTGGTCGCGGCCAGCCAGGCGAAAATTGCCGAGTCGGGCCTGCTGATCATGGCGGTGGTGATCCTGCACAACAGCTTTGGCTACTTGCTGGGCTACATGACCGGCAAGCTGTGCAAGCTGCCGCTGGCGCAGCGCAAGTCGTTGGCGCTGGAGGTCGGCATGCAGAACTCGGGGCTCGGCGCGGCGCTGGCTGCGGCGCATTTTTCGCCGCTGGCGGCAGTGCCGAGCGCGCTGTTCAGTGTCTGGCACAACATCTCTGGGGCGTTGCTGTCGACCTGGTTCCGGCGCATGGAAGAGCCGACCGAGCAGGCATCTGCGTCGGCGACTGACGCACGTTAAGTAGCGGTAGTGACGGCCTCTTCGCGGGGCAAGCCCGCTCCTACAGGTTTTGTGAACGCCTCGGAACTTGTCGGCCCTGACTCACCACGCGTGCGCACCTTGCCTTGAACAGGACAATTGTGCAGTATAGTGCGCACTGTGAGGACGACCTCACGACGCAGCGCGTGACCACCCAGGGGACGGCCCCATCATTGAAACGATGGAGACTCACACAATGTCCTGGATCATCCTGTTCTTCGCCGGCCTGTTCGAAGTGGGCTGGGCGGTAGGCCTGAAGTACACCGACGGCTTCACCCGGCCACTGCCAACGGTACTCACCGTCGGCGCCATGGTCATCAGCCTCGGCCTGCTCGGCCTGGCCATGAAGGAGCTGCCGCTGGGCACTGCCTACGCCATCTGGACCGGGGTCGGCGCAGTCGGCACGGTAATCGCCGGGATCATCCTGTTCGGCGAATCGATGGCCTTGATTCGCCTGCTCAGCGTTGCCCTGATCATCACTGGCCTGGTCGGCCTGAAGGTCAGCGCCAGCTGACCCTCCCCCCAGCACCTTTAACGCAAATCGCCGCGCAGGGCACTGACCTGCGCGCGCAAGGCGTCTGGCTGCGCCGCCTCCACCGGAATCGCGGCGCCAGCGACGATGGTCACCCGTGACCACAAGCGCTTGAACACCCCCTTGTCCGGGTCGCGACTGAAGAAGCTACCCCACAAACCCTGCAACGCCAGCGGAATCACCGGTACCGGGGTTTCCTCGAGAATCCGCTTGACCCCACCCTTGAATTCATCGATCTCGCCATCGGCGGTCAGCTTGCCCTCGGGGAAGATACATACCACTTCGCCCGCCGCCAGGGCCTGGGCGATGCGCGCGAAGGCTCGCTGGTAGATGGCTTCATCTTCGCTGCGCCCGGCAATCGGGATCGCCCCGGCAGTGCGGAAGACGAAGTTGAGCACTGGCAGGTTGTAGATCTTGTAGTACATGACGAAACGGATCGGCCGCCGTATCGCCCCGCCGATCAGCAACGCATCGACAAACGAGACGTGGTTGCACACCAGCAACGCTGCGCCTTCGTCCGGGATGCGCTGCAGGTCGCGGTGCTCGACGCGGTACATCGAGTGGCTGAGCAGCCAGATCAGGAAGCGCATGGTGAACTCAGGCACGATGCTGAAGATATACGCGTTGACGGCAATGTTCAGCAGCGACACCACCAGGAACAGCTGCGGAATGCTCAGCTCGGCGAGGCTCAACAGGACGATGGTGACAATCGCCGAGACCACCATGAACAATGCATTGAGGATGTTGTTGGCGGCAATCACCCGGGCCCGCTCACCCTCGGCGGTACGCGCCTGGATCAGCGCGTACAGCGGCACGATATAGAAGCCGCCAAACACCCCAAGGCCAACAATCGACAGCAGGATCCACCAGGCCTGGTGCATCCCCAGCAAGGCCAGCCAGTCATGCGCGACGGCCGCCGCCGGCACGTCACCGGAATGCCACCACCAGAGCAGGCCGAACAGGGTCAGGCCAAACGAGCCGAACGGCACCAGGCCGATCTCCACCTTGCGCCCGCTGAGCCGTTCGCACAGCAGCGAGCCAACCGCGATCCCTACCGAAAACAGGGTCAGCACCAGGGTGACCACGGTTTCATCGCCATGCAGCCAGTCTTTGGCGTAGGCGGGAATCTGGGTGAGGTAGATCGCACCGACAAACCAGAACCACGAGTTGCCGACGATCGAGCGCGAGACCGCCGGGGTCTGCCCCAGGCCCAGGCGCAGGGTCAGCCAGGACTGCTTGAAGATGTTCCAGTCGAGCTTCATCTGCGGTGCCACTGCAGCGGCACGCGGGATCCAGCGACTGGCCAGGTAGCCCAGCACGGCGGTGCCGACAATGCCTCCAGCCACCACCGTGGCATAGCTGGACGAGGACATCATCACCCCGGCGCCGATGGTCCCGGCCAGGATCGCCAAGAACGTGCCCATCTCGACCAGGCCGTTGCCGCCCACCAATTCTTCTTCACGCAGGGCCTGCGGCAGGATCGAATACTTGACCGGGCCGAACAGCGCCGAGTGGGTGCCCATGGCGAACAGCGTCAGCAACATCAGCTCGAGGTGGTTGGTGACGAAGCCCACCGCGCCGATGGCCATGATGACCACCTCGGCCAGCTTGATCGCGCGGATCAGCGCGTCCTTGGCGAACTTTTCGCCGAACTGCCCGGCCAGCGCCGAAAACAGGAAAAACGGCAGGATGAACAGCAGCGCGCACAGGTTGACCCAGATCGAGCGATCACCTTCCAGGCTCAGCTTGTACAGGATCGCCAGGATCAGCGATTGCTTGAACAGGTTGTCGTTAAAGGCCCCCAGCGACTGGGTGATGAAAAACGGCAAGAAGCGCCGCTTGCCGAGCAGGCTGAATTGCGAGGGATGGCTCATCGTCCGTGCACCTTGGAAACACCTCAAAAGGCTTTGTCATTGGAGGCACGCCAGACGCGCCAGGCCACAAATCTGCACGCGAAGGGCGACTGCTGGCAAGTCGGGCGACAAACGCCGCAGCCATTGATAGCTAACTGACATTGTTTTCATAAAGGGCGCCAGTCAGCAGACCTCGGCGTCCAGCGTGGAGCTGGCGCGGCTCGGTGGGTAGTTGCAGGCGATGATCAGCCGGTTCAGGTTCTGATCAGTGTTGAAGTCACCGGTCTCCTCGCGGTGACCTCAAAACTGCCGGGCAGTTGAGAAACACATTGCCTGTACTGACGCATCGCGGGTTGTAAGCCCGCTCCCACAGGGTTCTGTGCAAGGCCCATAATTGGGGCTTCACCGAGAACCCTGTAGGAGCGGGCTTGCCCCGCGAAAGCGTCAGTTCAGCCAGCCAATCACTCGAAGCCGAACAACGCCTGCGCAGTCTCCACCAACAGCGCCCGACGCAACGGCGCCGAACACTCCAGCGTCGCAAACTGCTCCAGCGCCCCGGCAAAACTCAGCGCCGCTTCATGCTGGGTATGCGGCCAATCACTCCCCCACATCAGCCGCCCTGCCCCGTAATGCTCCTCGAGCCCACGCAACGCCTCACGGGCAAACGCCAGGTTCTGCTCGGGCGAGCCCTCCAGCCGATAGATGCCCGACACCTTGACCCAGACATTGCCCTGCGCGCCCAGCGCCAGCAGTTCGCGCATGCCGGGCTGATCCAGCCCCAGGCGTGCATCCGGCCGGCCAAAATGGTCGACCACGATATCCAGCCCGAACGGCTGCAAAGCACGCACCAACGCCGGCACATCGGCTACCTGACGATGCAGTTCGAGGTGCCAGCCCTGCTCGCCGATACGTTCCAGCAACGGCCGCCACTCGGCCGCACGCAGGTCCGGCAGGCCAGCCTGGCCCATCAGGTTCAGACGCACCCCGCGCACCCCCAGGCGGGCCATCTCGTCGAGGGTCTCGCGCTCGACCTGCGGGTCGAGCATCACCACCCCGCGCAGTTGCCCAGGCGCGCTCTGCAGCGCGCTGAGCAGGTAACCGTTGTCGGTGCCGAGAAAACTCGGCTGAACCAGCACACCATGGCTGAAACCCTGTTGCTGCAACTGGGCCAGGTAATCGCCCAGCGGCGCGTCATAGGCCGGCGCGTAACGGCGCTCGGCCGCAAGCTCAAGGCCACGGCTGAAGACGTGGGCGTGGCTGTCGATGGCACTTGGGGTAGGAGCGGGGACGTCGAGCATGGTTCTCATCATGATCAGTAAAGGTTACTTGACCAGGGCAGCAGTAGGCTGCGCCGCAGGTTCAGCCTCGAGGCTGCGGCCGCGGGTTTCCGGCAGGCACAGGGCGGCGATCACGGCGACGCCGTAGGCGATCCCGGCGTCGATGCCGATGGCACTGCCCAGCGACATCGACTCACTCATGTGGCCCACCAGGAACGGGAACACCGCCGACAGCACGCGACCGAAGTTGTAGCAGAAGCCTACCCCGGCACCACGCACATCGGCCGGATACAGCTCATTGAAGAACGCCCCGAGGCTGGCCGGAATACCGGCGGCGAAGAAGCCCAGCGGGAAGCCGAGGAAGAGCATCTGGGTATTGCTCAGCGGGAAGAACACATACGCCTGCACGGTCACCACGCAGCAGATGGCGAACAGCAGGATGTTCTTGCGCCGGCCGATCCGGTCGATCAGCAGGCCGCTGACCACGCAGCCGCACCAGAAGGCCAGGATGATCACCGCCAGGTAGCCACCGGAGTTGAGCACCGACAGGTTGCGCTCGGTCTTGAGGAAGGTCGGCAGCCAGGTCATCACCGCGTGGTAACCGCCGTGGGCGCCCAGCCCCAGCAGGCCGCCAAGCAGGGTGACGCGCAGCAGCTCGGGGCGAAAGATCCCCGACATCGACTTGAAGAAGCTGACCGGGGCGGCCTTTTCCTTCTGCATCCGCTGGAAGCTGTCCGGCTCGGGCACATTGCGCCGTACCCAGATGATCATCAGCGACGGCAGCAGGCCGACGAAGAACATCACCCGCCAGGCGAACTCCTGCGGCACCAGCGAGTAGATCAGGGTGAACAGCGCTACCGCCAGGCCCCAGCCGACCGCCCAGGCGCTCTGCACCGTACCCATCACCTTGCCGCGGTATTTCGGGTTGATGGTCTCGGCCATCAGGACCGCGCCGGCCGCCCACTCGCCGCCAATGCCGAAGCCTTGCATGGCCTTGACGAACAGCAACGGGTAGAAGCCGGTGACAAAGGCCGAGAGAAAGGTGAAGAAGGAGAACCAGAGGATCATCCACTGCAGGGTGCGTACCCGCCCATAGCGGTCGGAGAGCGTGCCGCCGACCCAGCCGCCGATGGCCGAGGTGACCAGGGTCAGGCCGCTGATCAGGCCGGCATCGCCCTTGGTCAGGGCAAAGGCGGCGATCAGCGCGGGGATGGCCAGGCCGAACATCTGCACTTCGAGGGCGTCGAGCGACCAGCCACCGAAGCAGGCCCAGAACGTCTTGCGCTCCCGTGAAGTGATCTGACGATACCAGCTGAACATGATGGTTATCCTTCTAATTGTGTGGGTGTCAGCCGGGCGCACCGAGGCTTCTGGCACGCATCGACCGGGCAGGCGCCGCCGCAGCGGCGTGCGAGCACGGCGCTGGGCGTCACCAGGCAGAACGCGTTATCAGCGAATATCGATGCGGTAGCGGAAGTGCTGGGCATGCCCACGCGAACGGCGCCATTCCAGCGGCTTGCCGGCGTAATCGCGGGCCAGCCGCTCGATCACCACCACCGGGCTTGCCTCGGGCAACTGCAGCAAGCGGCCGTGCACGGCATCGACCGCCTCGGCGGTGAGGCTTTCTTCTGCACTGGCGACGACCTGCCCGCACAGTTCTTCATAGATCGGATAGAGCAGCGGGCCTTTGCGATCGAGGTCGACCTCAAGCAGTGGCTGGAACAGCTGGCGTGGCAGCCAGATGTCCTCGGCAAGCACTGGCTGGGCACCGATCAGTCGCAACCGGACGATGCGGATCACCTCGGAATGCGGCGCCAGGCCGAGTGCTTCGGCGACGGCCGAAGGGGCTGGCAGGGGCTCGATCGAGAGGATGCGGCTTTCGGGCAGCACGCGCTCGCCATTGACCGACTCGAAGCGGAAGAAGCGGAACAGCGACGACTGGAATTGCGGGCGACGAATGAAGGTACCGCGCCCTTGCTGACGCTCCAGTACGCCTTCGGCGACCAGGGCATCGACCGCCTTGCGCACGGTGCCTACCGACAGGTCGTACTCGGTCGCCAGCGCGGCCTCAGTGGGGATCGCCTCACCTGGGCGCCAGCGGTTGTTGGCGATTTGTTCGAGCAGATGATCGCGCAGTTGCTGGTAACGGGGCAGACGCGCATCGGCGGACAGCAAGGTCATGGCGGCTTCTCTTGTTATATAAACATCTATATGAATTTTTCGAGATTATTCGCCTTGGCTGAAAGCATGTCAATCCTCCGCCTGTCTGTTGCTTGCCTCATTGCCGGTCCGTAATACAGTGGGGGCCGCAAGCGGCCCCCACTGTACGCAAGCCTGAGTTAGCTGGCCTTACCGTATGCCATGGAAGCGCGGCGCTCCCTGCCAGCACCCAGACATTTGCGCACGACATAGATCAGCACGACGAACAGCGACAAACCCGCCGTCATCAGCGTCTGATACCGATACGCCTCAGTGAACAGCATGTACCCCAGCACCAAGGTGATCGTGACAATCACGCCCCAGGTCAGTCCAGGGAACAGCCACATCTTGAACGCCAGCTCTACCCCATCGCGCTCAGCACGTGCGCGCATGCGTAGCTGCGAAATCGAGATGACCAGGTACACCAGCAGGGCCAGGGCGCCTGTGGTCGACAGCAGGAAACTGAACACTTTGCCCGGGAACAGGTAGTTGAGCAGGCAACCGGCAAAACCCGCCAACGTGGAAAGCAGCACGGCCACCACCGGCACACCATTGCTGGAGACGCTGCGGGTAATCGGCAAGGCCTCACCCCTGTCGCCCAGCGAGTAGAGCATCCGTGAAGCGGTATACAGGCCCGAGTTCATGCAGCTTGTGACCGCCACCAGCACCACCAGGTCGACGATGACCTTCGCCCCCGGCACGTTCAGCACTTCCAGTACCCGCTGGAACGACCCCACCTGCAACAGGCGCGGATCGTCCCAGGCCACCAGCGACACCACGAGGAAGATCGACAGCAGGTAAAAAATGCCGATGCGATACACCACGAGGTTGGTGGCACGTCGGATCTTCGCTTGTGGATTGGCCGTTTCTCCCGCAGCAATGGTCACCACTTCGGCGCCGAAAAACGAGAAAATGGTGATCAGCACCCCGCCCAGTACCGCACCCCAGCCATTGGGCACGAAGCCGCCAGCGGACCACAGACGCTCAACCCCGCCCGCCTCGGCCAGCGGCCATACGCCCAGTACCGCCATGCCACCTATACCGATGAAGGCGATGATCGCCACCACCTTGATCAGAGCGAACCAGAACTCGAACTCACCGAAGTTCTTCACACTGACCAGATTGCTGCCGGCCAGCAATGCCATGATCAGGAAGGCGAACAGCCAGGAAGGCACCGCCGGGAAATAACTGTGCAGAATATCGCCGCCGGCGATGGCCTCGACGGGAATGATCAGCACCCAGAACCACCAGTACAGCCAGCCGATGGAGAAGCCCGCCCACGGCCCGATAGCCTCACCAGCGTAGGTCGAGAACGAGCCGCTGTTGGGGTTGGCCACGGCCATCTCGCCGAGCATGCGCATCACCAGCAGCACCAGCACGCCGGTCATCGCGTACGACACCAGGATCGCCGGCCCTGCGGCGGCAATCGCATTGGAAGAGCCAATGAACAGGCCGGCGCCAATGATGCCGGCGATGGAAATCATCGAGACCTGACGCGAGGTCAGGCCATGTTGCAGGGAACCGTGTGGGTTCGGTGGGGACGACGTCATCTGAAACCTTCGATCAACCTGACCGTGGCACTGGCCACGACAGGTTTTCTTGTGATTGTTTTCGGTACGACCCAGAGGATCGTGTTCGGTGCGAACACGCCTGGCCCAACGCGGTGGTCAGACCGCCGCGGTGATGATGATTTCCACCAGCATGCCGGGCTTGGCCAGACGCGCCTGCCCGGTCGAGCGTGCCGGGGCATGCGCCTTCAGCAACCAGGCGTCCCACACCCGATTGACGTCCTCGAAGTCCCTGAGGTCGTCAAGCCACAGCAAGGCATTGAGGACCTTGCTTTTATCACTCCCCGCCAGCGCCAGCAGGCGATCGATCTTGTCGAGCACCTCCCGGGTCTGCGCCGCAGCGGACTCTCCTGGAGTCCCCACCTGCCCGGTCAGATACACCACACCGTTATGTTTGACGACATGGTGGACCCGCGTATCAAACTCCAACCGATCAATATCACTCACAGCACACTCCCTCAGTCTTGAAATTCACACCCGATTTGATGGTGTCATTCGCCCAGGTAGGCTTTCTGTACCTGCTTGTCGTGCAGCAGGTCCTGGCTGGCGCCACTCAGGGCGATACGGCCAGAGTCGATCACGTAAGCGCGGTCACAGGTCTGCAGCGCCAGGCGGGCGTTCTGCTCCACCAGCAGCAGGGTCACGCCGCCCTTGACCACCTCGCGGATGGTCTCGAAGATCTTCTGCACGATGATCGGCGCCAGGCCCATCGACGGCTCGTCCAGCAACAGCAGCTTTGGCTTGCCCATCAGCGCGCGGGAGATCGCCAGCATCTGCTGCTCGCCGCCGGACATGGTTCCGGCCAACTGATACGCCCGCTCCTTGAGCCGCGGGAAGATGCCGTACATGCGCTCGATATCGGCGCCGATCGCGTCCTTGCCGTCGCGCCGGGTAAAGGCGCCCATCTCGAGGTTCTCGTGAACCGTCAGCTTGGGGAAGATGCCGCGCCCCTCGGGCACCAGCGCCAGGCCTTCGCGGATCAGGTCATAGCTCTTGATTGCCGCGTGCGCCTTGCCAGCAAAGGTGATCTGCCCGGCGCTGGGTTTGAGCAGGCCGGCCAAGGTCTTCAAGGTGGTGGTCTTGCCAGCGCCGTTGGCCCCGATCAGGGCGACCATTTCGCCTTCGCCCACGCTCAGGTCGATGCCCTTGATCGCCTGGATGGCGCCGTAGGACACCTTCAGGTCATTCACTTGCAGGATGCTCTTCATGCTACTGCCTCCGCGCCGAGGTAAGCCTCGATCACCTTGGGGTCCTTGCGTACATCGGCCGGCAGGCCGTCGGCGATCTTGCGGCCAAACTCCAGCACGGTGATGTGATCACACAGGCCCATCACCAGCTTGACGTCGTGCTCGATCAACAGCACGGTCTTGCCGTCTGCCTGCATCTTGCACATGAGTTTGCGCAGGCCCTCGGTTTCAGAGGCGTTCATGCCCGCAGCCGGTTCGTCGAGGGCAATCAACAGCGGCTCGGTGGCCAGCGAGCGGGCGATTTCCAGGCGGCGCTGGTCGCCGTAGGAGAGGTTCTTGGCAAGCTCGCCGCTCAGGTGCCCAATGCCCACATAGTCCAGCCAGTGGCGCGCCGCCTGGTGGATCTCGCGCTCTTCACGTACGCAGCCGGGGGTACGCAGGATGGCCCCGAACACACCGCTGCGAGTGCGCACGTGGCGGCCGATCATGACGTTCTCCAGGGCGGTCATGTTGTGGAACAGGCGGATATTCTGGAAGGTACGAGAGATACCCGCCTCCACTACCTTGTGCGGCTTGCTGATCAGCAGCGGCTGGCCGTTGAACATCACCCGCCCCTGCTCGGCCCGGTACAGCCCGGTGAGGACGTTGAACAAGGTGGTCTTGCCCGCGCCGTTGGGGCCGAGCAAACCGCGGATCTCGCCCCGGCGGATACTCAGGTCGATGCCGTGCAAGGCCTGCAGGCCGCCGAAGAACTTACTCACCTGGTGCAGCTCAAGAAGGATGTCGCTCATGCCTTGTCCGCCTCTTTGGCCGGGTACTCGAAGGATGCTTCGGTGGCCGGTGCGTGCACGGAAATCGTCAGCTCCGCGGCGGCAGCCGCAGGCTCCGGGTCGCTGTCATGCAGCTCGGCACGGCGCCGGCTGGACGGCCACAGGCCTTCCGGACGGAACCGCATGACCAGAATCAGCGCCAGGCCGAATACCAGCATGCGCAAGGTCGAAGCATCCAGGACGTTGCGCAGGATGTCGCGACTGATAAAGGTGACGTTGTCCATCACCCACGGCTGGATCCAGTTGACCAGGTCGCGGAACAGCTCAGGCATCACCGACAGGATCAACGCCCCGAGCACCACGCCACGGATCGAACCCATGCCGCCGAGCACCACCATGGCCAGAACCATGATCGACTCCATCAGGGTGAACGACTCCGGACTGACAAAGCCCTGGTAGCTGGAAAACAGCACACCGGAAACGCCGCCGAACGTCGCGCCCATGGCGAACGCCAGCAACTTAAGGTTGCGCTTGTTCAGGCCCATGGCCTCGGCAGCCACCTCGTCCTCGCGCAGGGCCATCCAGGCCCGGCCGATCCTCGATACTTCGAGGCGTTTGGACATGACTATGGCCAGAATGACGACCGCCAGGAAGAACAGGTAATAGCTGATCACCGGCGACACCTGCAGGCCAAACAGACTCCAGCTCTGTTGCAGCGACAGCAGCGGCGCCGTGCCCTCGCCCACCGCGTGCATCCATGGCCCGCCGTCGACGTGCAGCGGGGCGATGTTGCTGATGCCTTGGGGGCCGTTGGTGAGGTTCACAGGCTGGTCGAGGTTGTTCATGAAAATGCGGATGATTTCGCCGAAGCCGAGGGTGACGATCGCCAGGTAGTCACCGCGCAGCTTGAGCACCGGCGCACCGATCAGCACCCCGCAGATCGCCGCCGCCACCGCCGCCAGTGGGATGATCATCCACAGCGGCCAGTCCAGCACGCCGCTTACCAGCCCGGCCATGTGCAAGTGCGGCGAAGCGAGCAAGGCGTACAGGTACGCGCCAATCGCGTAGAAGCCGATATAGCCCATGTCGAGCAGGCCGGCGTAGCCGATCACGATGTTCAGGCCTAGAGCCAGCAGCACGTAGAGCATGGCAAAACCGAGGATGCGCACCCAGGTCGGGCCAAGCATTGGGATAGCTTCGATCAGGAACGGCAAGGCGACAAAAGCGAGAATCAACAGCAGGTACTGGGTCTTGAGGTTTTTCATCGCGCAGACCTCCTTATGCCCGGTCGGCCTGGCGTTCGCCAAGCAGCCCGTTGGGCCTGAACAACAGCACCAGGATCAATACCGCGAAGGCAAAGATGTCCTGGTAGTTGGCACCCAGGAAGCCGCCGGTGATCTGCCCGGTATAACCTGCCGCAAGTGACTCGATCAGGCCCAGCAGCAAGCCGCCGGCCATGGCGCCGAACAGGTTGCCGATGCCGCCCAGCACGGCTGCGGAAAACGCCTTGAGGCCCAGCAGCAAGCCCATGTAGGCGTCGGCCTGGCCGTAGTTGATCGCCCGCATTACGCCGGCAATCGCGCCCAGCGAGGCGCCGATGAGAAAGGTCGCGGAGATCACCCGGTTAATGTTGATGCCCATCAGCCCGGCGACTTCCTGGTTTTGCGCGGTGGCGCGCATGGCCTTGCCCAGGCGGGTCTTGTCGACCAGCAGCCAGAGGCCGAGCATGATCACCACGGCGATCAGCATGATCGACAGCTGAACGTTGGTGACGGTGGCGCCGAAGACTTCCACCGGACGCGTCTCGACCACTTCCGGGAAGGTCTTGTAGCCGCGCCCCCAGATCATCATCGCCAGGTTCTGCAGGGCGATGGAGATACCGATGGCGAGGATCAGCGGGGTCAGCCGCGGTGCCTTGCGCAGGGGCCGGTAGGCGTATTTTTCCATGCCCTGGGCCAGCAGCATGCACACCACCGCTGCGGCCATGATCGCCAACAGCAAGGTGATCACACCGGGATCGAAGCCAAAGCCGGCCAGCATGGTGAGGACCGAGATGGTGACCATGGCGCCGATCATGACCACTTCACCGTGGGCGAAGTTGATCAGCCCGATAATGCCGTAGACCATGGTGTAGCCCAGGGCGACCAGGGCGTAGATGCTGCCCAATACGAGCCCATTGAGCACCTGTTGCAACAAGATATCGAAATTTCCGTCCACGAGCTGAATCCTCGAAACTGCAGTGACGACGACGCATGACAACGGCTGTCATGCATCGCCGGGCTTGGCAGATGGGTAAAGTCTTTTATTGTTTTTTTGCAGGCTTCAGCCCGCTTATTATCGAGGGTTTGCCGTCGCTCAATCGCGCTGAACGGCGAGGGTCTTCCAAGCGCCGGCTTCGAACTGGAACACCGTCGCCGCAGGGCTCTTCAGGTTGCCTTTGTCATCGAAGGCAATAGTGCCCGTGACGCCCTCGTAGCTTTCACGCTTGAGCACCGGCAGGTAGGCCGTCGGCTCGGCGGAGCCGGCCTTGACCATGGCGTTGATGGCCGCCCAGGTGGCGTCATAGGCCGCTGGCGAAGACTGCACGACACCGACGCCGAACTTCTCCTTGAGCTTCTGCTCGAACGCAGCACCCTTGGGCATTTCCAGCAGCGGGGTGCCGTAGTTCCAGGCGTATACGCCTTCCGCGGCGCTGCCGGCCATCTGCTTGAAGGAATCGTTGGGCAGGTTACCTATGTTCATGAAGCGGGCTTTCAGGCCGAGGTTCTTCATCTGCTTGGCCATCGGCGCCGCCTGATAGTCGAGCGCGGCGAAGAACACCGCATCGGCCTTTTGCGCCTTGGCGGTGGTGAGGATGGCGTTGAAGTCGGTCGACTTGTCGTTGGTGTACTCACGCACGACCACGTTGCCACCGGCGGCCTTGACCGCCTTGGTAACCTCGTCGGCCAAGCCTTGGCCATAGGCGGTGCGGTCGTCGAAGATGGCGATGCGCTTGGCTTCGAGCTTGCTCACCAGGAAGTTTCCGGCGTAGCGGCCCAGGGTCGCGTCGTCATTGACCACACGGAACACCGAGGTAATACCCTGCTGGGTAAGCGCCGGGTTGGTGGCCGACGGTGAGATCTGCGGGATGCCGGCGGCAGCGTAGATCTTCGAGGCGGGGATGCTGGTACCGGAGTTGTAATGGCCAATCACCACGGCGACTTTCGAGTCCACCAGGCGCTGAGCCACCGCGGTGCCGGTACGGGGGTCGGCGACATCATCTTCGGACACCAGCTTGAACTCGGCGACCTTGTCACCGATTTTCAGTTGCTGCTGGTTGGCCTCTTCCACGGCGATCTGAATGCCGTGTTCGACATCCTGCCCCTGGTGTGCCGATGGGCCGGTCAGGGGTCCTGCAAAGCCGATCTTGACGACTTGGCTCTCAGCCGCGTTCGCCCCACCCATCGCCACCAGCAAGGTCGCTGCGGCAGCAAGCGCGTTCAGCCCGAATTTATTATTTTGCATTCTAAGTGCTCCCAGTAGTGGTCGAACGAACATCGGGACACAAAGCAGGCGAATGAGGGCCAAAAAGCAACACGACCCTGACCATCGCTTGCCACGCACATTGGCCAGAACGCCAACGCACTTGTAAGATAACAGTCAGCAGGTAACTGTCAATAGAGCTATGATCAGGGTCGCGCAACCCAGCGCAGAAAAAACGGATACATGTGTCCGTTCAAGGAGCAAATCGCTATGAAAGCGTCACTGGCAACTCGCCGCGCCAATTTGGCCGAGACCGTGATTCAGGCGCTCGCCGCGCGGATCGAAAATGGCATCTGGGGGCCGGGCCAGAAGCTGCCGTCCGAGCAAGCGCTGTGCAAGGAGTTCGGTGTCAGCCGACCGGTGGTGCGCGAAGCGGTGGCGTCACTGCGCCTGGGCGGACGGCTGGTGGCGCGTCAGGGCGTGGGGGTGTTCGTGGTCGAGCAGGACGTCAAACGCATCGGCTTCGCGATCGAGACGGTGGTCGACGATGTGCGCGCCGCCGCGCAGATTCTCGAGCTGCGCCTGGGCGTCGAAAGCGAGTCGGTAGCCCGCGCCGCGGAACGCCGCAGCCCTGCCAGCATGGCGGACATCACCGAGGCCTACGATCAGTTCAACGCGCTGGGCGACGCATCGCTCGAAGCAGAAGCCGCAGCCGACTTCGCGTTTCATCTGGCGATTGCCCGCGCCACCAACAACCCGCACTTCACCCATCTGCTCGAAGCGCTGGGCCCGGATATCATCCTCGACCTGAACCTCAAGCACAGCCAGGTCAATAGCAAGAATCGCCAGGCTCACATCAAGAAGATCGCCCGCGAACACGGTGCGATCGTCTCGGCAATCAGCATGGGCGACGCCGCAGGCGCTCGCACGGCCTTGCAGAAACACCTGCTTGAAAGCCACCTGCGCTACCAGCGACTCCTGCAGGGCAACGACCCTCGGCGCGACGCCTGAATGCCCAGCGAAGCGGCGCACCTGGGCGAGCGACCGAGCGCCAAGCGATCCATTATTTCTCTTAAATGACTTGTATCATGCGGACTAGACAGCTTCGGGAGATAGGCTACGAACGGCCCAAAATCCAAGCGGATAGGTAAGTTATTTGATAACATACAAGCCAAATTTTGTATCGGCCTTGGCGCCGTGTTGGTCCAGTACATCAGGAGTTTAACGATGGAACCAGTACTCACCACCCGGAGGGCGAACCTCGCAGAAACCGTTATCCGTGAATTATCCAGTCGCATCGATTCAGGCACGTATGGCCCTGGCGAGAAACTGCCGTCCGAACAAGCCCTGTGCAAAGAATTCAACGTCAGCCGCCCGGTGATCCGTGAGGCAGTGGCGTCGCTGCGCCTGGGCGGACGCCTGATCGCGCGCCAGGGCGTCGGCGTGTTTGTCGTCGAGCAGGACGTCAAACGCATTGGCTTTGCCATTGGCAGCATCGTCGACGATGTGCGCGTAGCGGCCCAGGTGCTGGAACTGCGCCTGGGGATCGAGACCGAATCCGTGGCGCGTGCCGCAGAGCGTCGCACCCCCAGTACCCTGGCAATGATCACCGAAGCGTTCGATCGCTTCAATGCACTGGATGGCTCCAACCTTGAAGAAGAGGCCAAGGCCGACTTCGAGTTCCACCTGGCGATTGCCCGCGCCACCAACAACCCGCACTTCACACAGCTGCTCGAAGCGCTCGGCCCGGACATCATCCTCGACCTGAACCTCAAGCACAGCCAGGTCAGCGGCAAGAACCGGCTGGCGCACATCAAGAAGATCGGCCGAGAGCACGGCGCGATCCTCTCTGCGATCACCATGGGGGATGTTTCAGGTGCCCGCAACGCGCTGCGCAAACACCTCGAAGAAAGCCTCTCGCGCTACCAGCGACTGCTCGCCGAAAGCCACTGACAGCAGCCTTCAGCGCAAACCGACATCCACCCAACAATGGCGATGTACTCGGTTTGCAACTGAAGCTGGTCAGAGTAGGTTTCAGAGCCCCATGCACACGTACTTGATTTCCAGGTAGTCCTCGATCCCGTAGCGCGAACCTTCGCGGCCCAGCCCAGAAGCTTTGACTCCCCCGAACGGTGCGACTTCGGTAGCGACCACCCCGACATTGACGCCGACCATGCCGTATTCGAGCGCCTCGGATACGCGCCAAACCCGCCCGACATCACGTGCATAGAGGTAGCAGGCCAGGCCGAACTCGGTGTCGTTGGCGGCGGCGATTACCTCCTCTTCGCTTGTGAAGCGGAACAACGGGGCAACCGGGCCAAAGATTTCTTCGCGGGCTACGCGCATGTCCGGGGTGACATCGGCGAGCAGTGTCGGCTCGAAGAAGGTCTCACCCAGCGGATGCCGACGGCCGCCTGCGACCACCCGGGCACCTGCTTCCACGGCCTCGCCAACCATACGCTCCACGCCACTGGCGGCGCGCCCGTCGATCATCGGGCCGACCTGGGTGCCTGGCTGGTCACCGACACCGACCACCAACCCCCCTACCCGCTCGGCGAAGCGCTGGACGAAGCGCTCGTAGATACCGTCCTGGATGTAGAAGCGGTTGGCGCACACGCAGGTCTGGCCGCTGTTGCGGAACTTGGCGATCAGCGCGCCTTCGACGGCTTTCTCAAGGTCGGCATCATCGAAGACGATGAACGGTGCATTGCCGCCGAGTTCCAGGGTGACTTTCTTGACCGTCGCCGCAGACTGCTGCAGCAGCTGAATACCGATCGGCGTCGAGCCGGTGAACGACAGTTTGCGCACGATCGGGCTGGCGGTGATCTCGCCGCCAATCGCCGCCGAGTCGCCGGTCACCACGCTCAGGACACCGGCCGGAATGCCCGCGCGTTCGGCGAGCACACACAGCGCCAAAGCACTGAACGGGGTTTGCGACGCAGGCTTGAGCACCAAGGTGCAGCCCGCGGCCAACGCTGGGGCGGCCTTGCGGGTGATCATCGCGGCCGGGAAGTTCCACGGGGTGATCGCTGCGCAGACACCGATCGGCTCCTTGGTGACGATCAGTCGACGATCAGCGTTCGGCGAAGGGATCACGTCGCCGTAGATGCGCTTGCCTTCTTCGGCGTAGAACTCCACGTAGGCGGCGGCGAAAGCGATCTCGCCGCGCGACTCCACCAGCGGCTTGCCCTGCTCGGCCGTCATGATCTGGGCCAGGTCTTCTTGGTGGGCGAGGATCTCGCGGAACCAGGCTTGCAGGCGACCCGCCCGCTCCTTGGCAGTCAGTGCACGCCAGGCCGGCAAGGCGCGTTCAGCGGCTTCGATCGCCCGGCGTGTTTCTGCCGCGCCCATGCGCGGTACCGTACCCAGGGTCTGGCCGTTGGCCGGATTGGTGACGTTGATGCGCTGGCCGCTATCCGCCGGCAGCCATTTCCCATCGATATAGCACACTTCACGCAGCAGATCAGGATCGGCAAGTTTCATGTCGATTGGCTCATTCGAAGAAAAAAAGCGGGGCCCGACTGCGCCCCGCCGAGGGAATCTCACAGAGAGGCCAGGGCCTTCTCGCGGATCTGGCTGAGGGTCATACGGGGGGTCAGCGCTTCCGGGTCGACCTGCACTTCGATCAGCGCGGGCTTACCCGAGGCCTGGCAGCGCTCGAAGGCCGCGGCGAAGTCTTCGGTGCGGGTCACGGTTTCGCCGTGCAGGCCAAAGGCGCGCGCCAGCGCGGCGAAGTCCGGGTTGTGCAGCTCGGTACCCGACACACGGCCCGGATAGCTGCGCTCCTGGTGCATGCGGATGGTGCCGTACATGCCGTTGTTGACCACCACGGTGATGACCCGCGCGTCGTAGTGCGCCGCCGTTGCCAGCTCCTGGCCGTTCATCAGGAAGCAGCCGTCACCGGCGAAGGCCACCACCGTGCGCTGCGGGTAGGTCAGCTTGGCCGCCACCGCCGCTGGCACGCCGTAGCCCATCGAGCCATTGGTCGGCCCGAGCAGGGTGCGGAAGGTGCGGTGCTGGTAGCCACGGTGCACCCAGCCGGTGTAGTTGCCGGCGCCGCAGGTGAGGATGCTGTCGTCAGGCAGGGTCTTGTTGAGCCAGGCGATCACTTCGCTCATCTGCACGTTGCCGGGCGAGCGTGGTGTTTCGAAGTTGCCGAGGTAGCCGCGATTGAGGCTCACGGTCCAGTCTGCAAAGGCCGCTGGCTTGACCGCGGGCAGTGCGGCGGCCTGCCTGAGGAAGCTGGCGGGCCCGGCATTGATGCCCAGGGTCGGCTGGTAGACCCTACCGATTTCTTCGGCACTTGGGTGGATGTGCACCAGCACCTGCCTGGGTGTCGGAATGTCCACCAGCGCATATCCGCCGGTGGTCATTTCGCCCAGCCGCGCACCGACCACGATCAGCAGGTCCGACTGTTTGACCGCGTCGACCAGCACCGGGCCGGCCGCCAGGCCCATATCGCCGGCATAGTGCGGGTCAGTGTTGTCGAACAGGTCCTGGCAGCGGAACGAGGCCGCCAACGGCAGGCCCTGGGTCTGGATGAACTGCTTGAGGTCAGCGACCGCTGCAGGGCTCCAGGCGCCGCCGCCGACGATCACCAGTGGCTTGGCGGCCTTGGCGATCAACGCCTGCAGCTCTTCCAGCGCAGCCGGTGCCGGCGCCGCTTCGACACGCTGCGCCGGGCGTGCATCGGGCACATCGACCAGGTCGGTGAGCATGTCTTCTGGCAGGGCCACGACAACCGGGCCCGGGCGACCACTGATCGCCCTCTGGAAGGCCTGGTTTACCAACTCGGGGATGCGCGCGGCATCGTCGATCTGCACCACCCACTTGGCCATCTGGCCAAACATGCGGCGGTAGTCGACCTCCTGGAAGGCTTCGCGCTCGATCTGGTCGCGTGCCACCTGGCCGATGAACAGGATCATCGGGGTGGAGTCCTGAAACGCCGTGTGCACACCTACAGAGGCGTTGGTCGCGCCGGGGCCACGGGTGACCATGCAGATGCCTGGCTTACCCGTCAGCTTGCCGTAGGCCTCGGCCATGTAGGCCGCGCCGCCTTCCTGGCGGCAGACCACCAACTCGACCTCGTCCTTGACGTCATGCAGCGCGTCGAGCACCGCCAGGTAGCTCTCACCCGGCACACAGAAGGCGCGATCGACGCCATTGATGCGCAGCGCATCGACCAGCACTTCACCGCCGCTGCGCTTGCCCTTGGATGTTGTATTCATTGTAGTGTTCTCCGCAGGCCTGGGGTCAGATGACCGAGTCTTCCAGGAATGGCTTGTTATCAATCACGCGCTGATAGGACAGCGCGCCGAGGTCCAGCGACCGGTAGCCGCCGTAGGTGATCAGCTCGCTGAGGCCGCGACCGATCGCCGGCGCCTGCTGCAAGCCGTGGCCACTGAAGCCGTTGCAGAACAGGAAGTTGCTGACCTGGTTATGCGGCCCGACGATGGCGTTGTGGTCGAGCACGCAGAAGTCGTAGTGCCCAGCCCAGAAGTTGACCACCTTGATGCCTTCGAACGCCGGCACGCGCTCAGCCAGGATCGGCCAGACCTCTTCATCGAACTCGTCGTGCAGCACATCAAAGTCTTCGAAGTCCACTTCAGGGTCGTGCTTGGGATAGGTGCCGCCCAGGTAGAACTTGCCCTCAGGGCGGAAGAACACCCCGGTCGGGTCGATAGTCAGCGGCACGGTGCCTTGCAGCGGCGTGCGACAATCGAAGACGAACAGCGAGCGGCGGCGTGGCTCCACCGGGATGTCCAGGCCAGCCATGCGCGCGACCTTGGTGCCACGGGTGCCGGCACAGTTGACCAGCACGCCACAGCCGATCTTCTCGCCACTGGCCAGTGTCACGCTGGTGACGCGGTCACCCTCGCGCCGGATGCTGACCACTTCGTTCTCGATGTACTCGATGCCCAGCGAGCGCGCCTTGCGGCGGAAGCCATTGAGCATGCCCATGCTGTCGAACCAGCCCTCGCCGGTCTGGCCATAGCTGGCACCGGCCAGGCTGTCGACATTGACCCACGGAAACTTGCGCGCCAGTTGCTCCGGGTCGAGCAGGTGCACGTCGGCGCCATGAGATACCTGAGTGTCGTGCAGCCGACGCAGCACCTCGTAGCCCTTGTCGTCGCCGAGGAACAGGTAGCCGTTCTCGTGGAAGGCCAGGTCGGGGCGGTCTCCATCTACTTCCATCGCGTCAGGGAAGTTGCGCACGAACTCCGCGCCGAACCTGGATATCTCGATGTTGATCGGGTTGGAGAACTGCTGGCGGATCGAGCTGCTGGACAGCGCGGTGGCCGACTTGTTGTAGGTCCAGTCACGCTCGATGACCAGCACCGAACCTGTGAAGTCCGGGTTGTTGGCCAGGAAGTAGGCGGTGGAGCTGCCGTTGACCGCGCCACCGACGATCACCACATCGTAGTTCTGTTGTTTTGCTGTGGAAGCCATGAATAAGCTCTCTTGTGATGTGGAGATTACTGCGGATCTTCAAAGTGCCCGGCACCGGCGAAGTTGCCGCCGTGGTAGCGCGCCGCTGGCTCGTTGGGGTCCAGCGGCGGGTGCTCGGCCAGGACCTTTTCGCGGTAGTCGTCGGCGCTGTCCTTGGGCACATAGCCGATCGACGACGCCATGCGGTTGTCCCACAGCGACTCGCGGTTGTTGGACATGCCGTAGACAATCATGTGGCGCACCCGCGGCGCCAGCAGCGAGCGCTCGGTCAGCTGAGCGAAGTCGTCGAACGACAGCCAGGTGGCGAGCATGCGGCGGTCAAGGGGCTCGGCGAACGACGAGCCGATGCGCAGGTTGACCGACTCGATGCCGAACTTGTCCCAGTAGTACTGGCCGAGGTCTTCGGCGAAGCACTTGCTCACGCCGTACAGGCTGTCGGGGCGATGCGCTACGCTGGCGTCGATGGTTTCAGTGCGGTCATAGAAACCGATGGCGTGGTTGGAGCTGGTGTACACCACGCGCTTGACGCCGTTGCGACGGGCGGCTTCGTAGATGTTGTAGGTGCCGACGATGTTGCCGTTGAGGATCGCCGCAAAGGTGTTCTCGACCGGTACGCCGCCGGCATGCACGATGGCGTCGACGCCTTCGGTCAACGGCAGTACATCGTCGAAGTTGCCCAGGTCGCAGCGCACCAGCTCTTCGTGGGGGGCCGCATGGCCCAGGTCAGCGATGTCCGTCAGGCGCAGCTCATCGGCAAAAGCCGCAAGGTGCTTGCGCAGCACGCTGCCCAGGCGCCCGGCGGCGCCAGTGATCAGCAGACGTTTGAATGGCTTGCTCATGTTCTTACCTCACATCAATCAGTTGATCAGACCAGCGCCGCGAACGCTTCGCGCAGCTGGCCGAGGGCCTGTTCCAGTTCCTCGCGCGAGGTCGCGAACGACAGCCGCACGTAAGGCTCCAGGCCAAATGCCGAGCCCGGCACGGTGGCCACTTTGCCGACGCGCAGCAGGTAGGCCGAGAGGTCCGCATCGTTGCCGATGACCTGGCCACCCGGGGTGCGCTTGCCGATGAACGCGCTCACCTCGGGGAAGGCGTAGAACGCCCCTTCGGGCATCTGCAGCGCCAGCCCCTGAATGTCGGCCAGGCCACGCACCACCAGGGCACCACGCGCCTGGTACTCGCGATTGGCGTCGCGAACGAAGTGCTGCGGGCCGTCCAGTGCGGCGGCGGCGGCCAATTGCGAGATCGCCGACGGGCAGGTGGTGGTCTGCGACTGGGTCTTGTTCATGGCGACGATCAGCTCCTTCGAGCCGGCCGCGTAACCCAGGCGGTAGCCGGTCATGGCATAGGCCTTGGACACACCGTTGATCAGCAAGGTGCGCTCACGCAGTTGCGGGCAGGCGGTGACGAACGACACGAACGGCTGCTCGCCGAGCACGATGTGCTCGTAAATCTCGTCGGAGATGATCAGCACGTGCGGGTGGCGGTCGAGCACCGCGCCCAGCGCGGCGAACTCTTCGCGGGTGAAGATCGCCCCGCTCGGGTTGTTCGGCGAGTTGAGCATCAGCCAGCGGGTGCGCGGGGTAATGGCCGCCTCGAGTTGCGCGGGCTGCAGCTTGAAGCCCTGCTCCGCACCGCACGGGATCACCTTTGGCACGCCGCCATTGAGGATCGCCATGTCGGTGTACGAGACCCAGTACGGGGCCGGAGTGATCACTTCGTCACCCGGCTCCAGGGTCGCCAGGAAGGCGTTGAACAGCAGCTGCTTGGCGCCGTTGCCGACACAGATCTCGTCAAGGCCGTACTTCAGGTCGTTTTCACGCTCGAACTTGTCGACGATGGCCTGGCGCAGCTGCTCACAGCCATTGGGCGCGGTGTAGTGATTGTTACCCGCCAGCATGGCCTGATAGGCGGCCTCGATGACGTGGGCCGGGACGTTGAAGTCCGGCTCACCGAGGCTCAGGTTGATCACCGGCTCGCCCTTGGCGAGCATCTGCTTGGCCAGTACCGACACGGCCATGCTTGGTGAACTCTTGACCGCGCGCACGCGGCTGCTCTGGATGTGCATGGCTCAGCGCTCCTTGGCGGCTTCGAAGCCGTAGTCGTCACGCGCCTGTTCGGCACTGATGTAGCCAAAGCGCAGGTCACGCGCCACCTCATCACGGCCACGCTTGCGCGGGTCGCCATAGCCACCGCCACCCGGCAGGCTCAGCACCAGGCGGCGCTCGGCCGGGACGAACTGCTGGCCCTTGCCGCGCAGCACCGTACCGTCATCCAGGCCAACGAAGCCCTGGGCACCCGGCTGCCCGCCTTCCAGGCCGCGCGCGGGATACTGGATGCGATCGAACATGGCGCTGAAGCGGAAACTGTAACCTTCGGCC
Organism: Pseudomonas sp. BP8; assembly: GCF_017875955.1. Classification (GTDB taxonomy): domain Bacteria; phylum Pseudomonadota; class Gammaproteobacteria; order Pseudomonadales; family Pseudomonadaceae; genus Aquipseudomonas. The sequence continues at coordinate 5,219,067 of NZ_JAGINK010000001.1, forward strand.
GCCGACACTTCGATCTCCTGGCCGAGGCCGCCGCGCAGTTGGCCAGACCCGCCCGACCCTTCCCGCAGCTCCTTGCGCCAGACCACCACTGGGCCGGCATGCTCGGTAGCTTCCACCGGCATGGTGTGCACGCCGCTGGGGAACGCCGTGGCACTGAGGCCGTCCATTGCCGAGCGAGCGCCCATGCCGCCGCTATTGAACATCAGCATCTCGGCGTTGCGCCCGTTCGGGTTGCTCTCCAGCGGACGCACGCTCAGGTGCAGGTTCCACAGGGCGCTGGAGCCTTCTGCGGGGACCTTGCCGGGCAGGCATTTGTGCAGCGCACCGAGCACCAGGTCAGGGACGAAGTGGCCGAGCACATGGCGCACCGAGACCGGCGCCGGATGCTTGGCATTGAGGATGCAGCCTTCCGGCGCGGTCACTTCGAAGGGCGCCAGCGAGGCCGAGTTGTTGGGGATCTCTGGCGCGACGATGCACTTGAGGCCATAGCAGGCGTACGCCTTGGCGTAGCCCAGCGGCACGTTGATGCCGAACTGGCTCATGCCTGAGGTGCCGGTAAAGTCGCTCTTGATGCCGTCCTCACCGACCGTGATAGTCACCGCCAGCGTCACCGGCACGTCGTAGCCGTCCAGGGTCATGCTGTTGGTATAGGTGCCATGCGGCAGCGACTTGAAGCATTCGAGGGTGGCGCGACGGCTGTGCTCGAGGATGAAGCCGCCGATGTGCTCCAGGTCGTCCAGATTGAACTCGTCGAGCATGTCCAGCAGGCGCTTGTGGCCGGTCTCGTTGCACGCCGACAGGGCGTAGAAGTCACCCACCACGCGGTCGTTTTCACGCACGTTGTTGCGCAGGATGTTGATCAGGTCACGGTTGACCTTGCCGCGCTCGAACAGCTTCATGATCGGGATGAACAAGCCTTCTTCGTAGACTTCGCGCGCGTCCGGACCAAAGCCGCGGCCGCCGATGTCGACCACGTGGGCGGTGCTGGCGAAGTAGCCGATCAGCGTGCCCTTGTAGAACGACGGCGACACGATGGTGATGTCGTGCAGGTGGCCGGTGCCCTTCCACGGGTCGTTGGTGACGTACACGTCGCCTTCGAAGATATTGTCTTCGCCGATGTCGTTGATGAAATGCACCACGGCTTCGGCCATGGTGTTGACGTGGCCCGGGGTGCCGGTGACCGCCTGGGCGAGCATGTTGCCGGCGCGGTCGAAGACCCCGGCCGACAAGTCGCCAGCCTCACGTACGCTGGTCGAAAAGGCGGTGCGGATCAGGGTCAGGGCCTGTTCTTCGACCACCGAGACCAGTCGGTTCCACATCACCTGCATTTGAATGTCGATCATGGTTTCGCTCATGGTGCTTGCCTCCGATGTAGGGCGTTAGCGACGGACAACCAGCAGGCAGCCGTCGGGCTGGACCGTGGCGATGAAATTGGAGGTGACGAAAGTCGAGGTCTCGCGTTCGACGATGATCGCCGGGCCATCGACGCGGGCGCCGATCTGCAGCTCTTCGCGCGGGTAGATCCCTGCCTCGACGAAGCCGCCGGCAGCGACATCGAACACCTCGCGGCGGGACACTTCATTGGCGCGGTAGGCAGCGCCGACTTCTTCGATACGGGCGACTGGTGGCAGCGGCGAACTGGCGCGCACCGACCAGCTGACGATCTCGATGTCCGGGCCTTCGATCGGGCGACCGAAGAAGCGCGTGTAGGCCTCTTCAAAGAGGGTCTTGAACTGCACGGTGTCAGCCGCGGTGAACGCCTTGAACGGCAGTGCCACGGGGATTTCCCAGCCTTGACCGACATAGCGCATAAACGCCGTGCAGTCCATTTCAGGCTCGCCCTCGGGCATGCCCTGGCGCAGGAAGCTCAGCGACTCGGCCTTCATTTCTTCGATAAGGCCGTTGACCGCCGCGGCATTGAACTCGGACAGGCGCACGAACGCACTGCGCACGGCCTCATAGCCGAACGGCGCACGCAGAAAGCCAATAGCCGAACCGACACCGGCGCCAGCGGGCACGACGAAGCGCGAGACACCCATTTTTTCGCACAGTCGCGCAGCGTGCAGCGGGCCGCCGCCGCCAAAGGTGATCATGGTGTAGTCGGCGATGTCCTTGCCGCTCTCCACCGCATGCACACGGCCGGCATTGGCCATGTTTTCGTCGACCACCTCGCAGACACCGAAGGCCGCGGTAGTGGCGTCCATGCTCAGCGGGTTGCCGATCACGCGGCCCATCGCCTCAGCGGCTTTTTCGCCGCACAGACGCAGAGCACCACCGGCAAAGTTGTCGCCATCCAGACGACCCAGCAGCAGGTTGGCGTCGGTGATGGTCGGATCCAGGCCGCCGCGGTTATAGCACGCCGGACCAGGCTCGGAAGCCGCGCTGTGCGGGCCGACGCGGATCTGGCGCATGCTGTCGATGCTGGCGATCGAACCGCCGCCGGCGCCGATCTCGACCATCTCCACCACCGGGATGGAAATCGGCATGCCGCTGCCCTTCTTGAAGCGGTAGGTACGCGCCACTTCGAAGGTCTTGGCGGTTTTCGGCACCTGGTCTTCGATCAGGCAGATTTTTGCGGTGGTGCCGCCCATGTCGAACGACAGGACGTTTTCCAGCTGGTAGCGACGGGCGATGTCAGCGGCAAAGATAGCGCCGCCGGCAGGGCCGGACTCGACCAGGCGGACCGGGAACTCGGCCGCGCTCTGCACCGAGATGATGCCCCCACCGGAGTGGATCATGAACACCGGGCAATCGGCGCCTTCCTGCTTGAGGGTCACCACCAGGCGGTCCAGGTAGGACTTGATCAGCGGCTTGACGTAGGCGTTGGCACACACGGTGTTGAAGCGCTCGAACTCGCGCATCTGCGGCGAGACTTCGCTGGAGATCGAGATCGACACCTGTGGCAGGCGCGCCTGCAGGGCATCGCGCAATTGCCGCTCGTGGGCGCCGTTGACGTAGCTGTGGATGAAGCCGATGGCGACGCTTTCGTAGTTGCCTTCGGCGATGCGCTCGACCAGCGTGTCGATCTCGGCCTGCTCAGGGGCGATCAGCACCTGGCCTTTGACGTCCAGGCGCTCGTGCAGGGTATAGCGGTGTTCGCGGTCGATCAGCGGCGGCGGCAGGACGATATTGATGTCGTACTGCTCGAAGCGGTTTTCGGTGCGCATTTCCAGGGTATCGCGAAAGCCTTCGGTGGTGATGAAGGCAGTGCGCGCGCCACGTCGCTCGATCAGGGCGTTGGTGGCCAGGGTGGTACCGTGGATCAGCTGGTCGATATCCGAGAGCGCCAGACCGGCCTGCTCCACCACCAGCCGAACGCCGGTGAGGATGGCCCGCTCGGGCAGCTCGTAGTCGGTCAGGATCTTGGTCGAATGAAGCACGCCGTCCACGTCCAGCGCGATATCGGTGAAGGTCCCGCCAATGTCCACGCCGACCCGGCATGATGTCGCAGTCATCGTCATATCCCCTGCTGTGTAGTTGTATCCGTCCACGATATGGCCGGTTGATCTGTAAGTTATATGTTGTCTTACATGTGGTCAAGGGGTTGTGCGCCATGAATCAGCGCTGAGCGATAGAAATTTCATCGCCCTCACGACAAAGGCCGCCCCACCCGGACAGTCAGTCTGCTGCAAGCCCTGAACGACGTCCGTGTGGCGCGGCCTTCGCGCTACCCTGGCGTTTTAAGCCCCACCTCAGCTGAGCGTCTTGACCATCCGCGAGCCACCCACCGCTTGCGCAGTCGGGAACACTTCCAGGCGCGATACATCAACCGCGGCAGGCATGCGCAGTGCTGCCAGGAGCAGTTGCGCGATGTCCTCGGGCTGGATCGACTCGTAGCCGTCGTACAGTTCGCTACCCGCGGCCTGCATACCCATCGCAGTGCGGTACAGCTGGGTCTGCACCCGGCCTGGGGCGATTTCGGTGACCCGTACCCCGGTGCCCAGCAGGTCGCACCGCAAGGCATCGCAGAACAGGCTCACGCCCGCCTTGGAGGCACCGTACACCGCCGCCCCAGGATGCGGCGCGCGCCCAGCACTGGAGCCGATGAAGAACACGTGGCCACGGCTGCGCTCGACCATGCCCGGGAGCACGTTACGGGCAAGCTGCAGCGGCGCCTTGAGGTTGATGTCGATCATGTTGTCGATCTCGGCCTCGTCGATCTCCTGGAACGCCGCACGGGTGGACAGCACCCCCGCGTTGTTGACCAGTACATCCACCGTCAGGCCTTCCAGCGCGGCGCTGAATGCCTTGCTGTCGCGCACATCGGCTTGCAAAGTGGTGACGCCAGGCTCGCTGGCGAGTTCGGCCAGCGCGTCAGGGCTGCGGCCCACCGCAATCACTTGCAGGCCAGCATCACGCAAGGCCAGCACGATCGCCTTGCCGATGCCACTGGTGGCACCGGTCACGAGCGCGCGCTGGTAGCCTGTGGGGAAGGAAGCTTCAGGCATAAATGTAGCCTCCGCTGACGATGACGTTTTCTCCGGTGGCATAACTGTTACGGCTGCTACCCATCATAACGATCCACTCGGCGATTTCAGCTGGCTCGGCGGCACGCCCCAGCGGGTTGGCCGCCGCCAACTCACCGAGAAAGCCGAGCTGCTTGGCGCGCTCGGTGGCGAAGCCGGCCGGGGCCACCGAGTTGACCAGGATCTGGTCCTTGGCACAGGCCTGGGCAAACGACTTGGTCAGGCTGACCACGGCCGCCTTGGTGGCAGCATAGTGGGCGTTCTGCGGGTGAGCCTTGAAGGCGTCGACCGAGGTCACGTTGACGATGCGCCCGGTCACTGCCGGGGCGGCAACGAACTGCTGCATGTGGCGCACGGCGGCGACCATCATGTGATAGGTGCCCTTGATGTTGACGGCGTTCTCCAGATCCCACTCGTCGTCGGTGATCTCGAGAATATCCTTGCGCGGGTAGATCGCCGCACTGTTGACTAGGCAATGAACCCGACCCAGCGCATCGACGATCTGCTGAAACGCGGCATGCGCGGTCTGCTGGCGAGCGATGTCGCCAACCGCGGTCGCCACTTGCACACCCAGCGCACCCAGCTCTTCGGCTGCCTGCACCAGGAGCTGTTCGTTACGGTCTATCAGACCGATCTTGCTTGCCCCGCGCTTGACCATCAGCCGCGCGGTTTCCAGGCCCAGACCCGAGGCGCCACCCACTATCACTACCGTTTGATCGTTCATGCCGAGCTCCTCCGATAAAGCTTTACTGTAAGATGCCTGTTGTCTTACATTTCGTCAACCTGCACCGCACGCACCGACCATTCGCACAAAAGGGCCTCGGTCATGACAGCTCCTGACGTTAAAAGCGCACGCGACCGCATTCTCCAAGGGGCCTGCGAACTGTTTGCACTGTATGGCTATCAAGCCATTGGCCTGCGAGAGCTGGCGGAGCACGTCGGGATCAAGCCAGGTTCGCTTTATCACCACATCGACAGCAAACAGTCACTGCTATACGAACTTATGGAAGACGCCATCAACGAGTTGCTCTACAGCACCAGACTAAATCTGCGGCGCAAGGCCCAGGCGCATGAACGACTGAACTGCTTCATCGATACTTTCCTGGCCTTCAAAACCGGATGCGCAGCCCGCGCCTGCCTGCTCGCGCGCGAACAGATCAACCTGACCGCCGCGCAGGCGGACGAATTCAATGGCCTGAAAAACGACTACATCCAGATCTTGTCGGACATTATCAAGGACCTGATCCGGGCCAACCGACTGCACCCCGCCACACTCTCGATGGCGTCTGATGCGGTGCTTGGCATGCTCTTCAACCACGCCCAGTGGCTCAACACTGAAGTCAGTGGCACTCAGCAAAGCCCTGCCCTGAAGCGTTTTGCGTACGGCATCATTGCCACCATGAACAGCGAGGCCGCGTGAGCCCGCTCCAATCGCTGAAGCCGGGACCCTGGATTGGCTGAACTGCGACCTCCTGCCACTGCTACCATCGTCGGCGCTGACGAACCGCGGGCCACGTGCCAGACTGGCTGATCGGGACCGCGTTTCATCTTATTTGCTCCGGAGTCTTCATGTCGTTGTCCAGCGGGCTGATCGCCGTGGTCGCCCTGGCCTATATGGCCGTCATGTTCGCCATCGCCTTTTATGGCGACCGCCGCAGCACCCCGCTGCCGCCGCGCCTGCGTGCCTGGGTGTACAGCCTGTCGCTGGCCGTCTACTGCACCAGCTGGACCTTCTTTGGCGCGGTCGGCCAGGCCGCCGAGCAGTTGTGGGCGTTTTTGCCGATCTACCTGGGCCCGGTGCTGCTGCTGATCTTTGCGCCGCAGGTGGTGCAGAAGATGGTGCTCATCAGCAAGCAACAGAACATTACGTCGATCGCCGACTTCATTGCCGCGCGCTATGGCAAATCGCAGAGCCTGGCGGTGGTGGTGGCGCTGATCTGCCTGGTCGGCGTACTGCCGTATATCGCCCTGCAGCTCAAGGGCATCGTGCTCGGGGTCAACCTGTTGATCGGGGCCAACGCCGATGCCACCGGCACCCGCGTACAGGACACCGCGCTGGTGGTTTCGCTGGTGCTGGCGCTGTTCTCGATCGTGTTCGGCACGCGCAGCCTGGACGTCACCGAGCACCACCGGGGGATGGTCCTGGCGATCGCTTTCGAAGCGCTGGTCAAGCTGCTGGCGTTTCTCGCCGTGGGCGTGTTCGTGGTGTTCAATTTGTACGACGGCTTCGACGACCTGTTCACCCAGGCGCGGCAATCGGTGCACCTGGAAAGCTACTGGCAAGAGACCATTAACTGGCCGTCGATGGTGGTCCAGACCGGCGTGGCGATGATGGCGATCATCTGTTTGCCGCGTCAGTTCCACGTCACCGTGGTAGAGAACATCGAGCCGCAGGACCTGCGCATGGCGCGCTGGGTGTTCCCGATGTACCTGGTACTGGCCGCACTGTTCGTGGTGCCGATCGCCCTGGCCGGGCAGATGCTGCTGCCGGGCACAGTGATTTCGGACTCCTTCGTCATCAGCCTGCCGCTGGCCGAAGCGCACCCGAGCCTGGCCTTGCTGGCGTTTATCGGCGGCGCCTCGGCCGCGACCGGCATGGTCATCGTCGAGGCGGTGGCGCTGTCGACCATGGTCTCCAACGACATGCTGCTGCCCTGGCTGCTACGACGCAAAAATGCCGAGCGGCCGTTCGAGGCGTTCCGCCACTGGATGCTTTCGGTACGCCGGGTGACCATCGTCGTCATCCTCTTGCTGGCGTACGTCAGCTACCGCTTGCTCGGCTCCACGGCCAGCCTGGCCACCATCGGCCAGATCGCCTTTGCCGCCGTCACCCAACTGACCCCGGCCATGCTCGGTGCGCTGTACTGGAAACAGGCCAACCGACGTGGCGTGTTCGCAGGTCTCGCGGCGGGGATCTTCCTCTGGTTCTACACCCTGGTGCTGCCGATCACCGCGCACAGCCTGGGCTGGTCGCTGGAGCTGTTCCCGGGCCTGGCGTGGCTGCACGGCAACCCGCTGAATCTGCCGATCACCCCGCTCACGCAAGGCGTGGTGCTGTCGCTGGCAGGCAACTTCACCCTGTTCGCCTGGGTCTCGATCCTGTCGCGCACGCGGGTGTCGGAACACTGGCAGGCAGGCCGCTTCATCGGCCAGCAGACCAGCGCCCGGCCCAACAGCCGTTCGCTGCTGGCGGTGCAGATCGACGACCTGCTCAACCTCGCCTCACGCTTTGTCGGCGAGGAGCGTGCACGGCAGAGCTTCATCCGCTTCGCCTACCGCCAGGGCAAGGGCTTCAACCCCAACCAGAACGCCGATGGCGACTGGATAGAACACACCGAACGACTGCTCGCCGGCGTGCTCGGTACGTCGTCGACGCGGGCGGTGGTCAAGGCCGCCATCGAAGGCCGCGACATGCAGCTCGAAGATGTCGTGCGCATCGCCGATGAAGCCAGCGAGGTCTTGCAGTTCAACCGTGCCCTCCTTCAGGGCGCGATCGAGAACATCAACCAGGGCATCAGTGTGGTCGACCAGAACCTGCACCTGGTGGCCTGGAACCGGCGCTACCTGGAGCTGTTCAATTACCCTGACGGCCTGATCAGCGTCGGCCGGCCAATTGCCGACATCATTCGCTACAACGCCGAACGCGGCCTGTGCGGCCCGGGCGAGGCCCAGGTGCACGTGGCGCGGCGCCTGCACTGGATGCGCCAGGGCCGCGCGCACACCTCCGAGCGGCTGTTCCCCAATGGCCGGGTCATCGAGCTGATCGGCAACCCGATGCCGGGCGGCGGTTTTGTCATGAGCTTTACCGACATCACCCCCTTCCGCGAAGCGGAACAGGCGCTCAAGGACGCCAACGAGGGCCTTGAGCAGCGGGTTGCCGCGCGCACCCATGAGCTGTCCCAGCTCAACCAGGCGCTGACCGAAGCGAAGAGCCGGGCCGAGGCGGTCAGCCAGTCGAAGACGCGCTTCCTGGCTGCGGTCAGTCATGACCTGATGCAGCCGCTGAACGCGGCGCGGCTGTTTTCCGCAGCACTGTCGCAGCAGGCCGAGGGCATGTCGGACGAAGCCCAGCAGCTGGTCAAGCACATGGACAGCTCGTTGCGCTCAGCCGAGGAGCTGATCAGCGACCTGCTGGATATCTCGCGCCTGGAAAACGGCAAGATCACCCCCGACATCAAGCCCTTCGCCCTCAGTGACCTGTTCGATGCCCTGGGTGCCGAGTTCAAGGTCCTGGCGGCGGAAAAAGGCCTCGAGTTCCGCCTGCGCGGCAGTCGCTTGCGGGTCAACAGCGACATCAAGCTGTTGCGCCGAGTGCTGCAGAACTTCCTTACCAATGCCTTGCGCTACGGCAAGAGCCCGATCCTGTTCGGTGTGCGCCGCCAGGGTGAGCGACTGTGGCTGGAGGTCTGGGACCGCGGGCCGGGCATCACCGACGACAAGCTGCAGGTGATCTTCCAGGAGTTCAAGCGCCTCGACAGCCACCAGACCCGCGCCGAAAAAGGCCTGGGCCTAGGCCTGGCGATCGCCGACGGTCTATGCCGGGTGCTCGGCCATACCCTGCAAGTGCGCTCGTGGCCGGGCAAGGGCAGCGTGTTCCGCGTCAGCGTGCCGATTGCCAGCGCTGGCGCTGCGCCGAGCGCGCCCGTCGAACAGCAACCGGGCCAGCCACTGGCCGGCCTGCAGGTGCTGTGCATCGACAACGAAGACAGCATCCTGATCGGCATGAACAGCCTGCTCAGCCGCTGGGGCTGCCAGGTCTGGACCGCGCGCAACCGCGAAGCGTGTGAAGCCCTGCTGGAGAAGGGCGTGCGCCCGCACCTGGCGCTGGTCGACTATCACCTGGACGACGGTGACACGGGTACCGAGCTGATGGCCTGGCTACGCACGCGCCTGGGCGAGCCGGTGCCGGGCGTGGTGATCAGCGCCGACGGGCGCAGCGAGACCATCGCCATGGTCCATGCCGCAGGCCTCGATTATCTGGCCAAGCCGGTCAAGCCGGCCGCGTTGCGGGCGCTGCTCAATCGGCATCTGAGCCTGGTTCAGTAAGCGCTTCATCACTCAGTGCGCGCTCCAGCAGGTCGGCCGGCAGGCTCTTGCTGGCGCGCGCGCCGAGCAGCTTGAGCTGCTCGCTGCGGCTGATCAGGTTGCCACGCCCCTCGCAGAGTTTGTTGCGTGCAGCGGCATAGGCCTTGTCGACCTGCTGCAGGCGCGCCCCGAGCTCGTCCAGGTCCTGGATGAACAACACGAACTTGTCGTACAGCCAACCAGCGCGCTCGGCGATCTCCCGAGCGTTCTGGCCTTGGCGCTCCTGCTTCCACAGGCTGTCGATGACCCGCAAGGTGGCCAAGAGGGTGGTCGGGCTGACGATGACGATCTGCCGGTCGAACGCTTCCTGGAACAGGTTAGGTTCGGCTTGCAGAGCTGCCGAAAACGCCGCTTCGATGGGCACGAAGAGCAGCACGAAGTCGAGGCTGTGCAGGCCTTCGAGGCGACTGTAATCCTTGCCGGAGAGGCCTTTGACGTGGCTGCGCAGCGATTGCACGTGCTGCTTGAGCGCGGCCTCGTCATTGTTGCTGACGAACTGCTGGTAGGCGGTGAGGCTGACCTTGGCATCCACCACCACCTGCTTGTCGCCCGGCAGCATGATCAGCACATCGGGCTGGAAGCGCTCGCCGTCGGCGCTCTTCAGGCTGACCTGGGTCTGGTACTCGCGGCCCTTCTCCAGGCCGGCATGCTCCAGCACCCGCTCAAGGATCAGCTCACCCCAGTTGCCCTGGGTCTTCTGGCCCTTGAGGGCCTGAGTCAGGTTGGTCGCTTCATCGGACAAGCGCAGGTTGAGCTGCTGCAGGCGCTCCAGCTCCTTGCCCAGCGAGAAGCGTTCGCGGGCCTCTTGCTGGTAGCTCTCTTCGACACGCTTTTCGAAGGCGTGGATGCGCTCCTTGAGCGGGTCGAGCAATTGCCCGAGGTGATGTTGGCTGGTCTGCGCGAAGCGTTGTTCGCGCTCGTCGAAGATCTTCGTGGCCATCTCGGCAAACTGTGCGCGCAGGGTGTCGCGGGCTTGTTGCAGGTCTTCGAGGCGCTGCTGGTGGCTTTCCTGCTGTTCGCGCAGCTCCGCTTGCAGGCCGGCGGCCTGGGCCTCCAGACGGCGCAGTTCGGCTTCACGGCTGGTGCGCTCGAGCTGCCAGGCGTGAGCGGCATCGCGGGCGTTGTCGCGGTCGATCTGCAACAGTTCCAGCTCGCGACCCTGAGCGGCGAGGTTGGCCTGCTTGGCGGCGTTGGCTTCGCTGAGGTCGCTGATCTCGTCGCGACTGGCCTCGAGTTGCGCTTGCAGGCCTTCCTGGGCCAATACGGCTGCACTGAGGCGTTCTTCGCGCAAGGCGTGCTCACCTTGGTCTGCAGCCTGCTGGCGCTGGACCTTGAGTACCCAGCCGAGCAAGGGAACTGCCGCTGCCACGATGCCCAGCAGAATGCTGGCCAGATCCACTGCCATAACTACCCCGATATGCTGTTGATCAATGCTCGGCGCAGCTTACAGCAAGGCGCTTGTCAGGTCGTCGGGGCTGCTCGAGCAGGCCCGGATGCTTGGCAGGAAATGTGGGAGCAACTGTCTTGCACCAAACCTCATGCTGACGCGATCTCTGTGGGAGCGGCCTCGCCGGAGCGCCGGAACGGACTGCAGAGCAGGCCCGGCTTGCTCAAGCCGTGAGCAGTCGTCGCGCCTCTTGGGATCCCTGCGCCGCCGCCAGCTCCAGCCAATGCCGAGCCTGCTCCGGTTCACTGTGCTGACAGAGCCGGCCATATTCCAACTGTGCGCGACGATCCCCTGCGCGAGCTGCCTGACGCAGCAGGTCATGGCCAATGCGCCGATCACGGGCACTGCCGCAGTCACGGCAGAGCATCTGGCCAAGACGGCTTTGCGCCACCACCACGCCTTGACGCGCAGGCTGCTTGAGCAGGCGTCCAGCGAGATGCTTGACGCTGTGCCTGTCACCCAGCCTGGGGCTGTCCAGCAGCCACAGGGCTACCTTCAAGGAAAAGCGCTTGGGACCAGACGCTGATGCAATGGCGGGGGGATGTGCGAGGTTTTTACCGCGAAAATTCATGACCAACAGCGATGGCAACTCGTGAGGCGCGCCACTCTACCCGATTTACCGGCATGTTTTTTCATGAAATTTTAAAAAAATTTGATGATCTTTTCTTGACGTTTTCAGCGGGACCTTCGCTACCCCTACCTTTAACGACGATTGTCGGACAGTCATAGAAACGGCTGGCACGCCCGTCCTAGAGCAAGCGCTCGGGACAATCCACAGAACCTGTGGATAACTCGGTGGACAACCACTTCATGTTGCCTTCAAACCCTTATGAAATGGGGCCTACAGTCAAACTGTCGATTTTTTCACCAGCTAAAATTAGTGTTTTTTTTCATTGACTTAAGACGCCAGTCAAGGCATTGGCGAGGTGATTCGAGGCTGTTGCAGGTCTGTTACAGACTGCGCCCCAAATGTGTACAAGTGCACCGAAGTGTGCCGCCGGGTGCCCGAAATCAGCCCAGCCGGGCGGTTGCCAGCTGTGCCCGCCTACTTCACATTGCAACAAAGCTGAGCCATACTGGTCGGCTCAGCTGATCAGCAGCAAATAAATTTGCCAATCCTGTTTTCTTCCTGTAGGGTGGCCCTCGTTAGTACCCAGCTGAAAGTCAATTCTGGCCAGTAAGGTCCATGCAGCGTCCGGCTCCCCCCAAGAGCAGAACCTGCTGAAACAGGACCGGCCCTTTCGATGATTCACTCGGCAGCCACCGCTGCTCCAGCACGAATCACCTCGCAGATTGATCGGGATCTTCACCCAGAGGCCATGAACCTTTGCCTCGGTGTGCCTGCCCGCCTTTTGACGTACCTACCAGTCAGCCCAGCGCCTACCTAATGAATGCGCCCTTCTGGCTGCCCTGTTCCAGTCAGGTTCAACGCCCCCTTAATAAAGGCGTCACTGGAACGTTTCTAAGATGTACGGATCAAAGTCCGTGTCCAAAGCAGGAACCTCCATATAATGACAAATCATCATCAGTTTCAGAGTGCCGTTGGCACCCTCTCTCAGGCCTTCGCTCCACTGAAGTGCCTTATCGTTGCCCCACGTAAGGGCAGCTTCAGCTTTACCTTGGTCGACGAACACGGCATCGCTTGCCACAGCGAACGCCTGTACCCCGAGCAGTACAACCGCGCAGGCCCACTGCAGGCGGTGATCGATCGGACGCGCCAATCGTTGACCGCGTGAGCCCTGAATGTCAGCCCATTCAAGGGCTGAATACCGGCTCGCAGCAGCTGCCTGTTGGTTCTTGGCCTAATTGCCTTAGGGCATATGGCTTCTGACCTCAGGCAGCAATCGATTTAAAAACAGGCCTTTACATCGTGGTTATCACACTACACTTCAAGTTGAGCGGTGCGAGCCGCTTCCGGCGGGCCTGATCCTTCACCAGCTGCCAAGCTCCAGCGCCCGTCGGCCCTTAATAGAACGAGGGCATCATGGGTATCGCTGCGAATGAATTGTGTCTGTATGTGATTCGACCCACCCTGGTCTACCTTGACCGCCATTGTGCCAGCGCCGAAGCCCTGCTACTGGGGGTAGCCGCCTGCCAGTCGGCACTTGGTTCAGCCCTGCACGACCGCCGTGGGCATGGCCTCTACCGGATTGGCGAGCACCGTCACCAGGCGCTCTGGGACGACTTTTTAGCGCGCGATCCCGACCTTGCCAGCCTGGTCCGCGGGCTAGCCAGCCAGCATGCCTTCCTGGGGGGACCGCACCTTGAGCTGACGGTCAACCTGCGCTATTCCACTGCTATCGCCTGGATGCTCATCGAACAGCAGCGCACCGCCCTGCCCGCAGCTGACGACCTGGTCGGGCTGGCGCGAATCTGGCGACAAACTTTCCAGCCCCAAGGCCGCCTGCGTGACTTCACCCTGGCATGGCACACCTGCGTCGAACCGATCCTGTCCCAGGCATCTTGAGAAGCGTCCTACAGAAAACCGGAAAAAATGGAAGTTTGGTCGGATTGTCCTACAAAACCGCTCTATCTCACGCGATTGAGCCTATAGCGCGACGCGTGATTTGTTGGTAGCTTTTCGCCCCGGAGATCCCAAGGAGTTTCACAATAATGAAAAAAGTAATGCTCAAAACCTCCCTCGGCGTTGCCATTGCTCTCGCTTCCAGCCAACTGCTCGCCAGCGGTTTCGCCCTCAACGAGCAGAGCATTAGCGGCATGGGGACAGGTTTCGCGGGTCGTTCTTCTTCTGCCGATGATGCCAGCACCGTGTTTGGCAACCCCGCCGGCATGTCGCGCCTCAAGCGCGAGCAAGTCACCGTAGGTGGCGCGGCTATCATCGCCAAAACCGATATCTCGGGTCCGGGTAGCAATCTGGGCGGCGAAACCGACGGCGACATGGTGCCAGTGGTGGGCGTTCCCATGGGCTACTACGTCAAGCCGATCGATGACCACTGGAGCGTCGGTTTTGGTGTCTACGTGCCGTTCGGCCTGGTCACCGACTACGGCAGCGATGATGCTGCCCGTTACTGGGGCAAGAAAAGCCACGTACAAGTCGTCACTTTCCAGCCAACCGTCAGCTATGCCTTCAACGACAAGGTTTCGATCGGCTTCGGCCCGACCATCAACCGTATCGAAGGCGAGCTGGGCTCCAACCTGAGCAGTCGGGCGTTTGGTAGCGCCACCGATGGCGAAGTGAAGATCAAAGGCGACGATACCGCTGTCGGCTACAACGTCGGCATCCTGGTCCAGGCGACCGACCGTACCCGTCTCGGCCTGACCTATCACTCCATGGTCGACTACAAGCTCGAGGGCAAGACCCGCGTCAGCACACCAGCGATCGGGGCGCTTTCCGGGAGCAAGTTCGATGCGAGCCTGAAGATCAAGACGCCAGAGTCGGTCGACTTCTCGATTACCCACGAGCTCGATGACCAGTGGACCGTGTATGCGGGCAGCACCTGGACCCGCTGGAGCCGCCTGGAGGCGATCACCGTGCAGAACGATGTGCCTGCACCGCTGCAGGGCTCAGCGTTCCAGACCATCAACGAAGACCAGAACTGGCACGACACCTGGGCCCACGCCATTGGCGCGTCCTACAAGGTGAACAAGGAATGGACCCTGCGTACCGGCTTCTCGGTTGACCAGTCGCCCACCAACAACCACGACCGCTCGCCACGCATTCCGACCGGCGACCGTAGGATCTTCAGCCTTGGTGCTGGCTGGAGCCCGACGGATGACATGACCATTGATGTCGCCTATTCCTACCTGTGGGAAGAAGACACCAAGATCAATCGTCAGCCGACGAGCCTGCAGGAAGGTGCTCTCAAGGGCTCCTACCAAGCCAAGTACGAGAACAGCGCTCACGGTATCGGGGCTTCCCTCACCTACCGCTTCTGAGCCTCTTCGGCGCGTGCAAAGCCTGCTCTGGTGGCTAGTGGTGTTCACTTAAGCTCTGTAGCGCCGGCATTGGGGCCGCTTCGCGGCCCATCGCGACACAAGGCCGCTCCCACACTGATCGTGTCTACCTCTGGTTACAGGGCACGCACGGACAGTGCGGTGGCGGCTGGCTTAGGGATTGTGAGCTTATCCATTTGATGTGGGGGCCCGAGACGTCACCCCATCAAATGGATACCCCCACACCCCACCCCGCCCCCAAACTCTCTTGCAGGTATTCCATAAACACACGTACCTTGGGCGTCAACGCAAAACGGTCAGCCAGGCATAGATAGACATCCATCGGCTCAGTCTGAGCATAAGCCCGCCCGCTATCGCTGAATTCAAACAGCGGCACCAACGCCCCCGACTCCAGATGAGGCCTGACAATAAACTCCGCCAGCCGCGCCACACCCCCATCGTTCAAGGCCATCTGGGTCAGAGCATCGATGTCATCACTTATCAGCACCTGACCAAACTCCGCCTCGAACCGCAGCCCATCACGCATGAAGCCCCAGCGCAGGAAGCGCCCGTCTACCGGGTAGCGAAACACCAGGCAACGATGATCCCGCAGCGCTTCTGGCGAGCTCGGCAGCCCAGCGCTGGCCAGATAGCCGGGAGATGCGCAGCAGATGAAAGGAATCTGCGCCAGGTGCCGGGCCAACAGGTGGTCTTCCAGTTGTGCGGTGATACGCACGCTGACATCGACGTCTTCCTGGGCATGATTGACGCGCCGATCAGTCGTTAGCAACTCTATCGAAAGCTGCGGATAGCGGGCGCTGAACGCGGGGATCAACGGCGCCAGCACATGCCGGCCGAAGGCCGACGTCGAGGCGATGCACAAACGTCCGTGCGGCTCACTGTCGGGGGTGGTCACCAACTGTTCTGCCCGAACAAGATCCCGTTCGATGTCCCTCACCCGCTCGTAATACAGGCGCCCCGCCGCACTCAAGGTCATGCTGCGCGTGGTACGCGTGATCAACCGCACTTGCAGGTGCGACTCAAGACGCGCGAGGTTCTGGCTGACCGCCGCGGGGCTGATGCCCAAGGCACGCGCGCCTGCGGCGATGCTGCCAGCCTCGACAACCTTGATGAAGCTTCGGATGGTATTAAGCAGGTCCACGGCGAGCCCTTCAGATTCGTAACAATCTCTTTATAAAGAACTCACTGTTAGCGGTCTACAGCGATTGCCCGAAGGATTGTTAACCTTGGGCCCACTTCGCGTTCCGCTAAACCAAGAGGCCCTTCATGAGCGAACTGTCCCAAACCCGCCGTAAGCTGCGCCCCGCCGCCACGCCGTATGTCTTTGCCCTGTACATGTCGGCCATCATGGCCTTGCTGATGTGCTTCGTGATCACCGCGGCCAACGCCGGAGTGACACCCGACTACCTGGCCAACGTGCTCGACGCCTATAAGCTGGCCATGCCGGTAGCCTTCGTCTGCGTGCTGATGGTGCGCCCAGTGGTCATCCGCCTGGTCGCGCTCACCGTACACCCGCACTGACGCTCAAGGCTGAGAGGCGATGGCCTTTTCAATCGCGGCCTTGAACGCCTCGTCATCCGGCTTGGTCAGGCTGGAAAAGTTGGCAATCACATTGCCTTTGCGATCGACCACATACTTGTAGAAGTTCCACTTCGGCGCACTGCTCTGCCGAGCCAGCTCAGCAAACAGTGGCACCGCATCATTGCCACGCACGTGCTGCGCCTTGGCCATGGCGAAGGTGACGCCGTAGTTGGCATAACAGACCTTGGCGGTTTTTTCGCTGTCGCTGTCTTCCTGCTTGAAGTCATTGGACGGCACACCGAGCATCTCCAGGCCTTGCTGGTGATACTCCTTGTACAGCGCTTCGAGACCTTCGAACTGCGGCGCAAAACCGCAGTAGCTGGCGGTATTGACTACCACCAGCGGTTTGCCGGCAAAGCGCTCGCAGAGTTCGATCTGCTGCTTGCCGCTCAACTCGGGCAGCGTGCCCTGCAAGAGCGCCGGGCAGTCCGCGGCCCAACTCGAGGTGAGGCCGGCAAGGGACAACACGGGTATCGCTAACCAGCGTACATGCATCATTGTTCACTACTCCTGCGAGACGGTCCTTGATCTAGCAGGGTAGCGCCTAACAAACGCTCATGCCCAGTTGCATCAACGCCAGCCCGCCCTTGTGCCACCCCCACCAGGCCAGCGCCAGCAGCAATACAGCCACTGCCGCAAGCACGATGCGGGGCAGATAGCGGCTCATGTGGCCTGTGCCTGCAGACGGGCGACCGGGCGTTCGCGTACTGGCCAGTTGAGCGCCGCAGCCAACAGGCTGAGGAGGATGGAGATCTGCCAGACCAGGTCATAGCTGCCAGTACGGTCGTACACCACACCGCCCAGCCAGCCGCCGAGGAAGGCACCCAACTGATGGAACAGGAAGACGATACCGCCGAGCATGGACAGGTTGCGGACACCGAACAGGGTAGCCACCGTGCCATTGGTCAGCGGCACCGTCGACAGCCACAGCAGGCCCATGGCAATGCCAAACAGATAGGCACTCACCTCAGTGACGGGCGCCCACAGGAACAGCACGATCACGACCGCCCGCAGCAAGTACAGGGCGGTCAGCAAGCGTGGTTTGGACATGCGCCCACCCAGCCAGCCGGCGGTGTAGGTACCGACAATATTGAACAGCCCGACCAGCGCCAGCACGCTGGTGCCGATGGTCGCCGGCAGATGCTGGTCGACCAGGTAGGCCGGCAGGTGCACACCAATGAACACCACCTGGAAGCCACAGACGAAAAAGCCCAGCGCCAGCAGCCAGAAACCGGAATGCGAACAGGCCTCGCGCAGGGCCTGGCCGAGGGTCTGTTCAGCGCCGTGGCTGGGCAGCGGACGGTCCTTGAGCAGCGCCACGAACGGCACGATCAGCGCCACCAGCAGGCCCAGCACGAGCAAGGCTGCGGACCAGCCCAGCCAATGGATCAGGCCGTAGGTACCGGGCAGCATGGCGAACTGGCCAAACGAACCCGCCGCACTGGCGATGCCCATGGCCATGCTGCGTTTTTCTGCCGGGACTGCGCGGCCAACCACGCCAAGAATGACCGAGAACGAGGTGCCCGAAAGGCCAATACCGATCAACAGGCCGGCACTGAGCGACAGTGACCATGGCGAGTCGGCAGAGGCCATCATGAGCAGCCCGGCGGTATAGAGAATACCGCCCACTATCACTACCTTGGCCGCACCCAGCCGGTCAGCCAGGGCGCCGGCAAACGGCTGGGCCAGGCCCCAGATCAGGTTTTGCAAGGCAATGGCGAAGGCGAACACCCCGCGCCCCCAGCCGAATTCCGCGCTCATCTCCGGCAGGAACAGCCCGAAACCGTGGCGCACACCCAGCGACAACGCCAGAATCAGCGCCGCACCGACAAGCACCCACCCACTGGTTCGCCATAGCGAAGTCATTGTTGTTTTCTCCAGCCCATCGCAAGGTTTATGCGGGCAGTACCCGCGTGTCATCGGCATCCATCACGCCAGCCGCTCCAGCAACCGCACCAGTTCATCGCGCTGCCCCTCGCCCAACTGCTCGATCAAGCCGAGCTGGGCCTGCTCCCAGGCGGGCTGGGCGTCGGCAACACGCGACTTGCCAGCCGCGGTAAGCACCACTACCCGGTTGCGCTGGTCAGTGCCGTCGGCCAAGGCGACCAGGCCGTCGGCCTCGAGCACCTTGAGGTTGCGCCCCAAGGTGCTGCGGTCCAGGCCCATGGCTTCGGCCAGGCTGGTAATACTCGGTTGATCGAGCCGCTGCAGATGGCGCAGGAGGGAAAACTGGGCGACATTGATGCCGAAGCCGGCAAGGGCCTCGTCGTAATGTCGGCTCACCCCACGGGCGGCGCGACGCAGGTGGGTGCAGATGCATTCACTGGTCAGCATGAATGCGTGTATATACCCGCATCTACCATGTTGCAAGACATTTCAAATGGCGCTCAGGGCTGCAAACGTCGACGAATCGGCTCGAAAGCCTCAGTGGCAGTGCGTTGCACTGGATCGGCTGCGCCCTGGTCGATGGCCTGCCAATACCGCCAGGGCACCTTGGCCGTGCCCAATTCGTAGTCCATGCCATCCCAGCTGTCTTCGCGGAAACTGTAGAACGCCCAGTGCAGGGCATTGCGCTCCAGCACCGTCAGGACGTCTTCGAGGTACTCCCGGCAGCCGGGCAGGCGGCGCATGCAGCCGAACTCGCCGACCACCAGGCGTGAGCGCGGCAGCTGCATCGCGTCAAGCCAGTCGAGCGGTTGTTGCAGGTAGGCCGCGACTCGCTGGGCATTCCACAGCTCGTTACGCCCGGCGAACGGCACCTGGCCGGGATAAACGAACGGCGTCTTGCGGGTGATGTTCGGTGCGCTGGTGGCCGCGTAGGGTTCGTACATGTGCAGGCTGTACAGCACACGCTGGTCTGCCAACGGCTGCGGCCAGTAGGCAAACGCGTCGGCCGAGGCATACCAGCCAGCGTCGAGCATGACCGGCGTCTTGTCATCGACCTCGCGGATGGCCGCGACGATTTGCCGATACAACGCCGGCAGGTCTCGGGGTCCGCCCTGGTGCGTCGCATACCAGCGTTGCATCTGCTCAGGGTCGGCGTGCTCGGCCAAACCACCCTCCTTCTCCGGGGCTGGCTCGTTGATCAGGTTGTAAGCGGCAACGGCGGGATGGTCCTTGAGCTCCTCGGCCAGATCGCGCCAGAAGGCCGCTGCTTGCTGCCAGTAGCGTTTGTCTTGCCACAGACGATCGTCAAAGCGGCCCTGGTTGTTCTGCGACCAGCGCATGCCGGGCAGCGAGAGTGGCGCGATAACTACCTTGAGGCCAGCGGCATACGCGTGGTCGAGAACCTGCTTGAGTTGCGCGAGGTCTTTGCTGGCGAGGCCTGTATAGGCGTCGGCATTGCCCAGCAGGTAGTCGCGGTGCTCGGGCTGCCATTTGTCGTAGGAGAGCCGCACCCAGCTGGCGCCGTAGCCCTTCAGCGCCTCGAAGTAGGCCTGGTTCGGCGGCAGGCGATTGAAACTGTTGCCGCCATGGCGCGGGGTGTTCCAGAAGTCGATCAGGTCGGCAGCCGCAACGGGCAATGAGATGAGCAGAAGCAGGCTGGTGAAGATCCAGTGACGCATGGCCGCGCCTCCCTGGCTGATTGGAGAGGCGCTCGACGATACGCTGCCAGGTCGGCACGCGCACAGTTGATGAATTGCCGGAAATTGCCGAATGATTCAGGAGATGTATGGACATCTCTGGCGTCTTCGCGGGGCAAGCCCGCTCCTACAGGGACGGCGTGATCAGCAGAACGTTTAGTCCCGGATCAGATGCAACAACCCTTAACCCGGCAGCATCAAGGCCAGGCCCACCACCACCGCCAGCTCCAGCAACTCGAGCAGTGCCCCGGCAGTGTCTCCGGTAGTCCCGCCCAGCCGTCTACACATTAGGTGACGCAACCAGGCAAACACCGCAACCGCCAGCAACAATATCCACAGCGCTGACCAACCACCAATGACGACGCAACCCAGCGCGCTACCCAGCAGCACCCAGCGCGCTGCTTGCCGCGGCAGGTGCTCCGCCAAAGCCTGGCCAAGCCCGCCCGGACGCACATACGGTGTACCGAGAAACAGCCCGAGCAACGCCGCCCGACCGATCACCGGCGCAAGTACCAGCAGCGCCCCCGCGCCCCGCTCCACCAGCACCCACAGTGCGCAGAACTTGAGCAGCAGCACCAACCCCAGCGTCACCACCGCAATCGGCCCGCTGCGCGGGTCTTTCATGATCAGCAAGGTGCGCTCACGATCGCCGAAGCCGCCGAGCCAGGCGTCGGCACTGTCGGCCAGGCCATCCAGGTGCAACGCGCCACTGAGCAACACCCATAGGGTCAGCAACAAGGCTGCCTGCAATGGCGCCGCAGTGCCTTGCAACAGCGCGCTAGCCAGCCACAGCAACACGCCGAAGAGCAGCCCGACGAGCGGATAGAACAGCAATGAGCGCCCCATCTCGCGCGGCTGTGGCATACCCGGCAGTGTCACCGGCAAGCTGCTGAGAAACTGCAGGGCAATCAGCAAGGGCAGCATTTCAAACGACCTCCAACAACTGCCCGTCCTGCACCTGCAAGCGCACCAGGGCGCCATGCCCGACCTCGACCTGCAACAACTGCTCGCGCGGCAAGCCCCGTGCCCGCGCCAGCAACAGGCGCATCACGCCGCCGTGGGTGACCAGCAACACCTGCTTGCCGGCATACGCGCGCTGCAGGCCTGCGATGGCGGCCAGCACACGCTCGGCAAAGGCCTCGACTGGCTCCCCCCCCGGCGGGGTGAAGGCATAGGGATCAGCCCAGAAGCGACCGAGCTGCTCGGCCTGGGTCTCCATCAACTGCGCGGCGCTATGCCCCTCCCAGTCACCAAAGTGCAACTCCTGCAGGCCGGGCTCGAGCTGCACCGGCAGGACGAGGCGCTCGCCCACCTCGTCGGCGAAGCGTGCACAGCGTTGCAGCGGCGAGCTCACCAGCGCATCCCATGGCCCGGCCTGTTCGAGCGCGGCGCGCATCTGCGCCCAGCCACGCTCGGTCAGGGCGTCGTCGAGGCTGCCGCGCAGGCCGCCACCCAGTTCAGTCTCGCCGTGACGCAACAGGTCGAGGATCATGCCGGCCGATCCGCCACTGCCGCTTCGGCAAACGTTGCCATCTGCCCGTGCAGGGCACAGGCCAGGCGCATCAGCGGGACCGCCAAGGCTGCACCACTGCCCTCGCCCAGGCGCAGGCCGAGGGCCAGCAGCGGTTCACCCTGCAGGGCCTCGAGCAACGCTTGATGGCCAGGCTCGGCGCCCTGGTGGGCGAACAGCAGCCATGGCCGGCACTGCGGGTTGAGACGCACTGCAACCAACGCGGCAACGCTGCAGATGAAGCCGTCCACCAGCACCGCGACACCCTGCTGGGCACAGGCCAGGTAAGCGCCGGCCAACGCGGCAATTTCAAAGCCGCCGACACACGCCAGCGCCTGCCACGGCTGATCGGCGCGCAGGCCGTGCAGGGCCAGGGCGCGTTCGATCACCTGCGCCTTGTGCAGCACGCCGGCGCTGTCCAGGCCCGTGCCTGGGCCGCTGAGTTGACGCGCCGGGCAGCCGAGCAAGGTGCTCGCCAGGGCGGCCGCGGCGGTGGTGTTGCCAATCCCCATCTCGCCGCCGATAAACAGCTGCGCGCCCGCCTCGGCCGCACGTGAAGCGCTGTCACGTCCGGCCTGCAGCGCTGCCTGCAGTTGCGCTTCGCTCATCGCCGGGCCCTGGGCGAAGTTCGCCGTGCCAGCACCCAGGCGCAGATGACGCACGCCCGGCAGCTGCAAGGTGGGGTCGATGGTACCCAGATCGACCACCTCCAGGCTGGCGTCGAGCTGGCGCGCCAAGACGCTGATCGCCGCGCCGCCGCCGACAAAGTTGCGCAACATCTGCCCGGTGACCGCCTGCGGATAAGCCGAGATGCCCTCCTCGACCACGCCATGGTCACCGGCAAAAATAGTGATCGCGACCCGCTCCAGGCTCGGCCGCTCACGCCCCTGCAAGCCGGCCAGGGTGATTGCCAGGGTTTCCAGCTGGCCCAGCGAACCGGCTGGTTTGGTCAACTGCTGCTGACGCGCGCGGGCCTGTTCGATGGCGGCGTGATCAACAGGTTGGCAGGCGTCGCGCCACCACGATGAGGTCATAGAGCAGGTCCTTTAAGCATGAGAGGGAGGCCGGCTACGGTCAGCACCACGCGCTCGCAGCGCTCGGCCACGGCCTGGTGCAGCCAGCCGGCCTGGTCGACGTAACGGCGGGTCAGCTCGCCCATGGGCACTACGCCCAGGCCGGTTTCATTGCTGACCAGAATGATCGTGCCGGGCAGGCTTTGCAGACAATCGAGCAGCGCGTCGCGCTCGGCGACCAGGCGCTGGTCATCCTCCAGCATGAGCAGATTGGTCAGCCACAGGGTCAGGCAGTCGACCAGCAGGCAGCGCCCTTCGCCGGCTTCGGCACGCAGTACGGCAGCCAGTTGCAGCGGTTCTTCGATCAGTTGCCAGTGCGCGGGGCGACGTTGGCGGTGCAGGCGCACCCGCTCGTTCATTTCACCGTCGAGCGGTTCACTGGTGGCGATGTAGGTCACCGCCAGGCCAGAGGCCTCGGCCAGTTGTTCGGCAAGACGGCTCTTGCCCGAGCGCGCGCCGCCAAGGATCAGGTTGCGCATCTCAGGCGACCCCACACAGTTGGCGCAGCTGCGCGGTGTCCAGGTGCTGCTCGATGAGGTCGGCGAGGCGCTCGATATCGCGCTCGCGCAGGGCGTCATAGTCGATGCTCTGCACCGCTTCCAGGCCAGCCCAGCGCAACAGCGCGGCGCACGAGTGGCTGCCTTCGAACAGGCCATGCAGGTAGGTCGCGAGGATCTGCCCATCAGCGCTGATCGCACCATCGCAGCGACCATCGGCGAGCTGCACGGCTGGCCGCTCCAGCGCCGGGCCGCGAGTGACCCCGGCATGGATTTCGTAGCCGCTTACCGCAGACTGCTCAAGGTGCAAGGTGCCCGCGACGTTACGCAGCTGCTTGTGCGCCTCGAGCTCGGTCACGTAGTCGAACAGGCCAAGGCCGGCACTGTCACCGGCCGCGCCTTCCAGGCCGAGGGGATCACGCACTTCCCGGCCGAGCATCTGCAGCCCGCCGCAGATGCCGATGAGTTTGCCGCCGTAGCGCAGGTGGCGTTCGATGGCCGTGGCCCAGCCACGCTCGCGCAACTGCGCCAGGTCGGCCCGCACGCTCTTCGAGCCGGGCAGGATGATCAGGTCTGCTGCGGGGATCGGCTGGCCGGGGCCGATGAACTGCAGGTCGACCTGCGGATGCAGGCGCAGTGGATCGAAGTCGGTGTGGTTACTGATGCGCGGCAGCACCGGCACGATCACCTTGAGCACCCGCTCGGCCTTGGCCGGCTGGCGCGCGTCGATGGCGTCCTCGGCTTCCAGGTGCAGGTCGGTGACATACGGCAGTACACCCAGTACCGGTTTGCCGGTGCGTTGTTCGAGCCAGTCGAGTCCGGGTTGCAACAGGGCGATATCACCACGGAAGCGGTTGATGACAAAGCCCTTGACCCGCGCCTGCTCGCTCGCCGAGAGCAGTTCCAAGGTGCCGACCAGGTGGGCGAACACCCCGCCGCGGTTGATATCGGCCACCAGGATCACCGGGCAGTCGACCGCCTCGGCAAAGCCCATGTTGGCGATGTCACCGGCGCGCAGGTTGATTTCCGCCGGCGAGCCGGCGCCCTCGACCATGACCACCGGATAGGCCGCCTGCAGGCGCTGGTGCGAGGCCAGTACGGCCTGCATGGCGATGGCCTTGTAGTCGTGATAGGCCACCGCGTTCATGCTGGTCACGACGCGGCCATGGATGATCACCTGGGCGCCGGTATCACTGTTGGGCTTGAGCAGCACCGGGTTCATGTCGGTGTGCGGCGCCAGCCGACAGGCTTGAGCCTGTACCGCCTGGGCGCGGCCAATCTCGCCGCCGTCGGCGGTGACCGCGCTGTTGAGGGCCATGTTCTGTGGCTTGAACGGCACCACGGCGACGCCCTGGCGCAACAGCCAGCGGCACAGGGCAGTCACCAGCGTGCTCTTGCCGGCATCAGAGGTGGTGCCTTGCACCATGAGGGTGGTCATGCTGATTCCTTCTGGTAGTCAGCCAGTGCTTGGCACAGGCGCTGCTCATCGGCCGCGCTGGGCGGCAGACCGAAGCGCACTGCGGGCGGATGGTCGAACAGGCGCACGAGAATGCCGCGCCGGGCGAGAAAGCCATGCAGGCGGCTGGCCTGCTCGCCACCCACATACTGAAACAGATCACAGCCGCCGCTGGGGCTCAGGCCGGCATCGGCGAGCAGCACGGCGAGGCGCTGACCAGCCTGCTGGCAACGGTCGATCTGGGCAGCATGAGCCGCGTTATCGGCCAGGCAAGCCTGGCCGAGCACCCGTGTCGGGCCTGGCACCGTCCATGGCCCGAGCAGTTCGGCCAGGCGTTGCAACAAGCTCTGCTCGGCCATGACGAAGCCCAGCCGTACCCCAGCGAGGCCGAAGAACTTGCCAAACGAGCGCAGCACGATCAGCCCCGGGCGCTCGGCGCAGTCGACCACGCTGTGTTCTGGGGTGGTGTCCATGAACGCTTCATCAACCACCAGCCAGGCACCCCGGCGTGCCAGCCGGGCCTGCCAGTCGAGCAGGCGCGCGCGCGGCACACGGCGCCCGGTGGGGTTGTTGGGGTTGACCAGCAGCAGCACATCCAGGCTGTCGAGGGCTTGCTCGACCTGCGCGTCATCCAGTTCGAGCAGTTGATGACCGGCGCGCTGCCAGGCATAGGGATGCTCGGCGTAGCACGGTGCGAGCACGCCGACCCGGCCTTTGCCGCGCAGGTGCGGCAACGCCTGGATAGCGGCCTGGGAGCCGGCCACCGGCAGTAGCTGGGCTGCGCCGTAATAGCGCCGGGCGGCGTGCTCCAGGCCGTCTTCGGTCTCCGGCAGGCGTGCCCAAGCGTCCAGCGGAATCGGCGGGATTGCATAGGGCCAGGGCGCGATGCCGCTGGACAGATCGAGCCACTGCTCGCGGGCAATTCCGTACTGGTGCACCGCCCTCAGCAGCCGCCCGCCATGTTCAAGCATTCAGATAGCCTCCCAGGCAGATCACCAGCAACCACAGCCACACGCCTCGCTGCACCAGGCTCCAGCCGCGTTCGATGGCCTCGGCGTCGGCCATCGGCCCTTCGCCCAGGCGCGGGCGCTCATGCAGTTCGCCGTGGTAGACCGCCGGGCCACCCAGCTCGACCCCCAGCGCACCGGCACCCGCGGCCATTACCGGGCCGGCGTTGGGGCTGTCCCACAGCGGCCCCTGCTTGCGCCAGCAGGCCAGCGCCAGGCGCGTCTTGCCAAGCACGGCGTAGGTCAATGCCACCAACCTTGCGGGCAGATAGTTGAGCACGTCATCGATGCGCGCCGCAGCCCAACCGAACCGCTCGAACCGCTCGTTGCGATAGCCCCACATGGCATCGAGGGTATTGCTCAGGCGGTACAGCACCACCCCGGGCGCACCGGCGACGATGAACCAGAACAGCGCGGCGAACACCGCGTCGCTGCCGTTCTCGAGCACCGACTCGGTGGCGGCGCGGGCGACGGCGGGCTCATCGAGTTCAGCCGTCTCGCGGCTGACCAGGTAACCCACGCGCTGGCGCGCTTGCGCCAGGTCGCCGCGGCGCAGGGCCTCGGCCACCGGCAGCACATGTTCACCCAGGCTGCGCAGGCCCAGCGCGCAATACAGCGCCAGCACGTCGACGATCCAGCCGATGTAGGGCAGCCAGGACAGGATCAACGCCAGCAGGGTCAGTGGCACCACCGCCAGGAACCAGGCACTCACGCCGTGGCTGCGCCAGCCTCGCCCGCCGGCATTGAGACGCTGCTCGAGGCGCTTGGCCAGGTTGCCGAACGCGACCAGCGGATGACGCCGTTGCGGCTCGCCAAGCAAGGCGTCCATGGCCACCCCGGCCACGGTCAGCAAGGCCACGCTCATTCGCGCTCTCCCCATTGATTGTCGTAGAGCATGTCGCTCAGTGGCCGTTGTTCGGCCCAGTTCTGCATGACCAGCATCGGCGCTGGATAAAACGCCTGAACCGGCCCCAGGCAGAGCACCGCGACCGGCTTGGCCCCGGCAGGCATGCCCAGCAGCTCGGCCAGCGCCTGCGGGTCGAACAGCGATACCCAGCCCATGCCCAGGCCCTCGGCACGCGCAGCCAGCCAGAGGTTCTGGATTGCGCAGGCGAGCGAGGCCAGGTCCATTTCCGGCAAGGTACGGCGGCCAAAGATGTGCGGTTCGCGGTTGTCCATCAATGCCGCCACCAGCACTTCGGCGCAGTCGTTGATGCCCTCGACCTTGAGCTTCATGAACTCATCGGAGCGTTCGCCCAGGGCTTCGGCAGTGCGTACCCGCTCCGCTTCCACCAAGGCCTGGATGCGCCCGCGCAGTTCGCGCTGGCTGATCCGGATAAACCGCCACGGCTGCATCAGGCCGACACTGGGCGCCTGATGGGCGGCGCCCAGTAGCCGGGTGAGGAGCTGCGGCGCTATTTCGCCACCGGCAAAGTGGCGCATGTCGCGACGCTCACCGATGGCGCGGTACAGCGCATCGCGCTCGGCAGCGCTGAAGGCGTGTTCGCTCATGGTCGCAGCAGCGCCGCCGCCGCGTCAGGGCTGGAGGGGAAATAGAAGTGCACGTAGGACGCGGTCAGCCGGCCCAGACGGTAGACCGCCTCGTTACCCCGCCCGCCATTGGGGCTCAGCCCGCGTGCGATCGGTTCGAGTTCGGTGCTGGTCAGCGAATGGTGGTAGGTGTGCCCGCGCAGGGTCCCCTCTGGCAGCTCCACCGCTTGCAGGGCGAGGGCTGCCAGGCGCTTCTGCATGGTGGCCTCGCCGGGCAGCAGGCCCAGCAGGGGCGCGCGCTCGCCGGCGACATCGGTCAGCGCATCAAGCAGATAGAGCATGCCGCCGCACTCGGCCAGCAGCGGTTTGCCCTGGGCATGGTGGGCGCGAATTGCCGCAAGCATCGGCGCATTGGCGGCCAGGGCATGGTGGTGCAGTTCCGGGTAGCCGCCGGGCAGGTACAAGCTGTCGACAGTGGGCAGTTCGCGGTCGTGCAACGGCGAGAAGAATGCCAGTTCAGCACCCATGGCCCGCAACAGTTCAAGGTTGGCGCCATAGGTGAAGGCAAAGGCCTCGTCCTGGGCCACGCCGATGCGCACACCGGCCAGTGCCGGTATCGGCGCGGTCGGTGCAGCCGCGGCGAAGCCGACTGGCGGCGGCAAGGCCGCGTCGCAACTGGAGCCGAGCGCTTCGGCGGCAGCATCCAGGCGCAGGTCGAGATCGTTCAGCTCGCTGGCCTGCACCAGCCCCAGGTGGCGGCTGGGCAACTCGATGCCGCGCTCGCGAGACAACCCGCCATACCAGCGCAGGCCTTCGGTCAGGCTGCCTTCGAGCAGTTGTGCATGGCGCAGGCTGCCGACCCGGTTAGCCAGCACCCCGGCGAACGGCAGGTCGGCCTGATAGCGCGCCAGCCCCAACGCGAGGGCGCCGAAGGTTTGCGCCATGGCCGTGCCGTCGATCACCGCCAGCACCGGCACGCCAAAATGGCGGGCCAGGTCGGCGCTCGACGGGGTGCCGTCGAACAGCCCCATGACCCCTTCGATCAAAATCAGGTCAGCCTCGGCGGCCGCTTCCCAGAGCAGCCGTCGGCTTTCCTCGGCGCCGATCATCCACAAGTCGAGCTGGTACACCGGCGCACCACTGGCGCGCTCAAGGATCATCGGGTCGAGAAAGTCTGGCCCGCACTTGAACACGCGGACCTTACGCCCGAGGTTGCGGTGCAGGCGCGCCAGGGCTGCGGTGACCGTGGTCTTGCCCTGGCCGGAAGCCGGTGCTGCAATCAGCACCGCCGGACAATGCCGGGTGTCACTCATAATTCCACGCCCTTCTGCGCGCGGATACCGGCCTGGAAGGCATGCTTGAGCACGCCCATCTCGGTCACGGTGTCGGCCAGCTCGATCATTTCCGGCTTGGCGCCGCGGCCGGTGACGATGACGTGCTGCATCGGCGGACGGGCCTGAATGTCGGTCAGTACCTGATCAAGGTCGAGGTAGCCATGCTTGAGGGCGATGTTCAGTTCATCGAGCACCACGAACTGGATCGACGGATCCTGCAGCAACTCACGCGAGACGGCCCAGGCCGCTTCTGCGGCGGCGATGTCACGCTGGCGGTCCTGGGTTTCCCAGGTGAAGCCCTCGCCCATCACGTGGTAGCGCACCTGTTCGGGGAAACGTCGGAAAAACAGCTCTTCGCCGGTGCTGTTGCGGCCTTTGATGAACTGCACCACACCGCACTGCATGCCATGGCCAAGGGCGCGCGCGAGCATGCCGAAAGCCGAGCTGCTCTTGCCTTTGCCGTTGCCGGTGAGCACCAGCAGCAAGCCGCATTCATTGGGGGAATTGGCGATGCGCTCGTCGATTACCGCCTTTTTGCGCTGCATGCGCGCCAGGTGGCGTTCGTCGCGTTCGGGGGTTTCGCTCATCAGGGGTCTCCGCAGGTTGCCTGCGCACGCACGCAGCGGCGGCAGATCGATAGGCAGGCAAACGGAGAACGCGCAGGCGCCGTGGCGCAGGCCACAGTGAACTGTGCATCACCCTCCGTGATGCCGTTGGCAGTAACAGGCCGGTCTCCGGGCTCGTGAGCGGGCCTGGGCCCAGCGACTGCGCGCCTTCCCGGATCGCTCGATCCAGTGGCCCTGCGCGGCCTTGACTCACCTACCGTTGCGGGGGCAGCGCCGGAATACCACCGGCTTCCCAGTTTCACCCCGCCAGCGCATTGTCCGCAGGGCACCTGAAACACGCGCGAAGGTTAGAGGGTTGCACCCGGAGCGTCAATTAAACCGAGAGGGATTTGGCGGGGGGATGTCGCTGGGTTGAGGGCAAACCGGGCCTGAGGGAAATCGGCCGAACCCGGCGCCTACCCTGCTCTCGCAGAATAGGCGCGGCGCACACCTTGCGTAGGTTATCAGCGACGAATCAATGCCAGCAGCGCATCCGTCACGTCGCGAGTGGTGGCCTTGCCGCCCAGATCAGGCGTGTGCACCCCGCTCTCGGTTACCGCCTCAATGGCCGCCATCAGTTCTGCCGCTGCAGCAGCTTCGCCCAGGTGCTCGAGCATCATCACTGCGGTCCAGAACGTAGCGATGGGGTTGGCCACGCCTTTGCCGGTGATGTCGAACGCCGAGCCATGGATCGGCTCGAACATCGACGGAAACTCGCGGCTCGGGTTGAGGTTGGCGGTGGGCGCGATGCCCAGGCTGCCAGACAATGCGGCAGCGAGGTCGGAGAGGATGTCGGCGTGCAGGTTGGTTGCGACCACCACGTCCAGCAATTCGGGCTTGAGCACCATGGTGGTGGTCACGGCGTCGACCAGCTCGCGGGTGGTGCGCACGTCCGGATAGTCCTTGGCGACTTCCTCGAACACTTCGTCCCACAGCACCATGCCGTGGCGCTGGGCGTTGGATTTGGTGACCAGGGTCAGGTGGCGGGCCGGGCGGCTGCGGGCCAGGTCGAAGGCAAAGCGGTGAATGCGCTCGATGCCGACCCGGGTAAAGGTCGAGACCTCGGTCGCCACTTCAATCGGCAGGCCTTGATGGACGCGGCCACCGCTGCCGGAATATTCACCCTCGGAGTTTTCCCGCACGATCACCCAGTCGATCGCCTTGCCCTTTGCCAGAGGGCTGGTCACGCCGGGCAGGACGCGGGCCGGGCGCACGTTGGCGTATTGGTCGAAGCCCTGGCAGATTGGCAGGCGCAGACCCCACAACGAGACGTGATCGGGCACCTCCTGGCTGCCGACCGCGCCGAAGAAGATCGCATCGAAAGCTTTCAAGGCTTGCAGACCGCCTTCGGGAATGTACTGACCCTCAGCCAGGTAACGCTCAGAGCTCCAGTCAAAGTGCTCGAAGTCCAGGCTGAAGCTACCGCGCTTGGCCGCCAGGGCCTTGAGCACTTCGACACCGGCGGCGATCACTTCGACGCCGATGCCATCACCTGGAATTGCTGCGATCTTGTAGTGGGTCATGTCTGGGTAGCCTGTGTTGTTGTGCCTCGCCGAGCCTGCCCCGGCGGGTATTGGCCGAGTATATAGCGCTATAAAAGGTCAACAATTAACCACAAATAACTTCATAAGTAACTGACAGTTAATAATTGCTCGACCCAATGAATTCTGGGGTTCGCGGCCAGCGGTTGAACCTCGCCGAGCGGCAGTTGCTCTTAATTTCATGACCTCTGAGACGGGTACCGGCGCATGGACAAGATGAGCACTACGCTACTGCTGGCGCTGATCGCCGGCCTCGCGGGCTGCGGCGACACCGCGACCCTGGACGTCAACGATGGCTTCGGCCCCGCTCCGCGATTGCCCGCGCCGAACAAGACCCTGATTCCCACCGTCAACGTTGCCCCGGCAATCGGCTGGCCTCAAGGCGTCACGCCCACGCCAGCTGCGGGCACGCAAGTCGTGGCCTTTGCTGACAAGCTCGACCATCCGCGCTGGCTCTACGTACTGCCTAACGGCGACGTGCTGGTGGCAGAAACCAACGCCCCGCCCAAACCAGACGATGGCAAGGGCGTACGCGGCTGGTTAATGAAAAAAGCCATGGCCCGGGCCGGTGCCGGCGTGCCCAGTGCGAACCGCATCACCTTGCTGCGCGACGCAGACCAGGACGGTGTGGCCGAGACACGCAGTACGTTCATCGAAGGGCTCAACTCGCCGTTCGGCATGGCCCTGGTGGGCAAGGACTTCTACGTGGCCGATACCGACCGACTGCTGCGCTTTCGCTATGAAACCGGTGCCCTGCAGATTCGCCAGCCCGGTATCAAGGTGGTCGACCTGCCGGGTGGCCCGCTCAATCACCACTGGACCAAGAATGTCATTGCCAGCCCCGACGGAGCCAAGCTCTACGTGACCGTGGGCTCCAACAGCAACATCGGTGAAAACGGCATGGACCAGGAGCAAGACCGCGCGGCGATCTGGCAAGTCGATCCCGCCAGTGGCAAGCATCGCCTGTTCGCCTCGGGTTTACGCAATCCCAATGGCCTGGCCTGGGCGCCGCACTCGGGTGCCTTGTGGACTGCGGTGAACGAGCGCGACGAGATCGGCAGCGACCTGGTACCCGACTACATCACTTCAGTCACCGATGGCGGTTTCTATGGCTGGCCCTACAGCTATTACGGGCAACACGTGGATAGCCGGGTAACGCCGCAGGACCCGCAGAAGGTCTCCCGCGCGTTGGTCCCTGATTACGCGGTGGGGCCGCATACCGCCTCGCTCGGGCTGGCCTTCATCCAACCCGGTGTGTTGCCGCCACCGTTTGAGCGCGGCGCGCTAGTTGGCCAGCACGGTTCGTGGAACCGCAAGCCGCACAGTGGTTACAAGGTTATTTTCGTGCCGTTTGATGCTGCCGGAAAGCCTGCTGGCAAGCCGCTCGATCTGCTTGGCGGGTTTCTGAATGGCGAAGGCCAGGCGATGGGGCGGCCAGTGGGTGTCGCTGTTGACTCACGTGGCGGGGTGTTGGTGGCAGATGACGTGGGGAATGTGATCTGGCGGGTAAGCAAAACGCGCTGACTTCAGCGCAGGAGGCTGAACTTTTGCCCAGCCCTTCGGGTTGCGAGCTCGCGTAGAGAACACCGTCCGTAAATGCGCTGCATACCCTGTAGGAGCGGGCTTGACCCGCGAAGAGGCCAGACCGGCCACCGTGGCGGAAGGCACCGGCTTCGCCGGTTTCGCGGGGCAAGCCCGCTCCTACAGGTTTTTGCTATATCAATGAGCTAGCGTTAGTTCTATGAGCGGATTATGGATTCTGCGCCAGATGCCCGGGCGGCAAGATCCGCTTGGCCTGCAGATAGGCCTTGGCCCAGTAACTGTTTGAGAGGTAATCCAGGCGCACGGTACCGCCCGTGGACGGCGCATGTACAAACCGCCCTTCGCCTACGTAAATCCCCGCATGGCTGACCTGCGAACCACCGTTGGTCGCGAAAAACACCAAATCACCGGATTGCAGGGCATTCATGTCCACATTCGGCGCGCGCATGCCGATCATTTCTCGCGTGGTACGCGGCAAGCCGATGCCCGCTGCATCGCGGTAGACATAGCCAATCAAGCCACTGCAATCAAACCCGGCATCCGGGGTATTGCCACCCCAGCGATAAGGCGTACCCACCAGCCCAATCGCCCGGAACAGCACATCCGACGCCACCGGTGAATAGGTAACCTGTTGATTGAAGGTAACTTGTGGCTTGGCCACAGGCGCCGGTGCCGGGGCACGGCTGGAGCAGGCAGCCAGCAGGGCCACCAGGGAAAGGAATGCGAAGCGCGCCACTATCACCATGGCCAGAACTTCCTGTAAGTGAGCAATCGGTCAGGGCCGAAAAGCGTTGAGAATTTAGATTAGACGTTTTCTGTAAACACGCACGGCGGCGAGCTTTTTCAGCAGCGCCGCCGTGCGGAATTCAGCAATTGGCTGTCAGTTACGCGAGATCGTCGTCGGCGCCATGGCCAGGGCACGCTTGGCCTCGATGAACGTCTTGCTCCAGTAGCGATCACCGAGGTTGTCGATGCGCACACCACCGCTACGGCGGCTGCTGGAGTGGATGAACTGGTTGTCACCCAGGTAGATGCCAGCATGGCTGACCCGGCCGCGGCCGTTGGTGCTGAAGAACAGCAGGTCGCCTGGCTTGAGCTTGTTGCGCGCTACCTTGGGCGCATCGACGTTGATCATTTCGCGGGTCGAACGTGGCAGGGTCATGCCAGCTTCTTCGCGGAACAGATAGCCGATGAAACCACTGCAGTCGAAACCGGACTGCTCAGAGGTGCCGCCGAAGCGATAGCGAGTGCCGATCAACGACATGCCGCGCTCGAGGATGCTGTCAGCGAGGACAGGCAGCTGGTAGGGCTTGCTGTTGCTGGAGAAGGTGTTCAGGTCTTCGTCAGTGGCCAGTGGCTCTTCGCCGAAAACGGAAGAAACCGAAGGTTTGGCCAGGTCCGCAGTGTGAGCGGCGACCTGTTGCTGATCCTGAGGCTGGGAAACCGGGCCATTAGCCGCGCAGCCAAAAAGCAGGGTCACGAGTGCGAGGGGCACGAGGGGTGCGAAGCGCTTTAGCATGGGCACGACCGTGTCGGTAATCCTTTAGAAGGAGGAAACTATGCCCTCTATCATGGCCATTTGCAAATTTTATCGATAAAAATGTGACTTTTCCGTTTTGCCGCTCTAGCCCGCTATTTTCAAGGACTTACCAGCCGAGCGTTTCCTTCAGAAACGGGATGGTCAACTTGCGCTGAGCCTGCAGGGAGGCCTGGTCGAGTCGTTCGAGCAGTTCGAACAGCGCACTCATGCTGCGCGCACCGCGGGTGAGGATGAAGTGGCCAACTTCGTCGGTGAGGTGCAGGCCGCGGCGCGAGGCACGCAATTGCAGGGCGCGCAGCTTGTCTTCGTCAGACAGGCCACGCATCTGGAAGATCAGCGCCAAGGTCAGCCGCGACTTGAGGTCGGGCAGCTTGATCGGCAACTCGCGAGGCGAGCTCGAGGCGGCCAGCAACAGGCGCCGGCCGCTATCGCGCAGGCGGTTGAACAGGTGGAACATCGCCTCTTCCCAATCAGCCTTGCCGGCGATCACATGCAGGTCGTCGATGCACACCAGTTCGTACTGCTCGAGGTGGTCGAGCAGTTCGATGCCTCGGTCGAGCAATTGTGCCAGCGGCAGGTAGACGGCAAGTTCGCCACGTTGCTGAAAACGCTGAGTGGCAGCCTGTAACAGGTGAGTGCGGCCCACACCCTGCTTGCCCCATAAATAGATGAGGCTCTCGGTCCAGCCGGCGTCGGCTTCGCATAGCCGCTCGACGTAGCCCAATGCCGCGGCATTGGCGCCCGGATAGTAGTTGATGAAGGTGGCGTCGTCGCGCAGACGCACACCCAGGGGCAACTGGATCGGTTTCATGCTGGCTGACGGTCACGAGGACCACGGGGGCCTTTGAGAAAACAGTGTGCAAAGTCTATACCCGCAACGCGGGCGGCACAATCGGCGAGCGGGAGAGGCCAAGTAAAATCAATGAGTTGCACGCTGAAAACGGGCAAGGAAGGGGCTGCTGTGCAGCCCCGGTAGTGCTTACAGGTCTGGATCGACCTCGCCAGCGTACATGTCCGAGTCTTTATAAAGGTCGTGCACATGGCGCAACAGCACCATGATCACCGCCGCCACCGGCAACGCCAGCAGCACCCCGGTAAAGCCGAACAGCTCGCCGCCCGCCAGGATGGCAAAGATCACCGCTACCGGATGCAGGCCGATTCGGTCGCCTACCAGCAAGGGCGTCAGCACCATGCCTTCCAGCGCCTGACCGACCATGAACACCGCAACGATGCCCAGCATCGGGTACAGGTCGCCACCGAACTGGAACAGCCCGGCAATCAACGCCGCGCCGATGCCGATGATAAAGCCCATGTACGGCACGATCGCCGCCAGCCCGGCCAACAGGCCAATCAACAGGCCCAGTTCCAGGCCGACCAGCATCAGACCGCCCGCATAGATCACACCAAGCGCGAGCATGACCAGCAACTGGCCGCGAACGAACGCGCCGAGCACCTCGTGGCACTCACCGGCCAGTTCCACCACCTGATCTTCACGCTGGCGCGGGAGCAAGCTGCGCAGCTTGGCCATCATCAGGTCCCAGTCACGCAGCAGGTAAAAGCCCACGACCGGGATCAGCACCAGGTTGGCCAACCAGGCCAGCAGGGCCAGGCTGGAGGCCGTGGCCTGGGACAACAGCACACCGACGAAGTCAGTGGTCTCGCCCATGTGTGCGCCAACCGCGGCCTTGATCTTGTCGAACTTCCAGAAGCCGTCGGCCAGGCCCAAGCGCCCCTGCACCCACGGCAGGGCAACATGCTGCAGCCAGTCGAGAATCTGCGGCGTCAGCTCATACAGACGCACCAGCTGCTTGGCCAGCATGGGGATCAGTACCAGCAGCAAGGCCATGAAGATCAGGGTGAAGAGGCTGAACACCACCACCACGCCCCAAGTCCGCGACAGGCCGAGACGCTCCAGTCGGTCGACCAGTGGGTCGGCCAGGTACGCCAGAAGAATCCCTACCAGAAACGGTGAGAGGATGTTGTGCAGGCAGTACAGCAACAAGGCGATCAGCAGGGCCACGCCCAGCCACGCCCAACGACGCAGATCAGTCATCATGTGCATGCTTCCTTACCAACCAAAACGCAGGCCGTCGAACGGTTTGGGTGCAGCCGCCTGGACCGCCCCCGGCTGCTCGCTGCCAGTACTGCCCTGAGGGGCGGGAGCGGGATTGCTGGCTGCGGCGGGCGCGGCTTCAGCCGGCAGTTCCTGCAGCTTGGCCAAGCCTAACTGGGCACGCAGTTGCTCGCGATTGCCGGTCACCTGGTAGGTCAAGGTACCGCCGTCAGCCAACTGCAAGCGCGGACCATACGGCTCGAGCACGCGGCTGAGTTCGGCGTAGCGTTTGAGGTTCATGCCTTGCACCTGCACGTGCAGATCGCTGCTGGCGCCGGGCCGGGTGACATAGCGCGGGGCCAGGCGGCTGCTGACTGCCAGCATCACCGCATCGGCCAGCGCCGCCTGGTTGGCGCCTTCGGCCTCGCCCTGCTCACGCTGGTCGCCCTGCCACAGCTGCCATCTGCCTTGCCACTTGCCGTCGGCTTCATGCGCATGCACCGCCAACAGGGCATCGGCGCCGTAGCGCTCGGACGCTTCACGCAGCGGCGCCGGGTCCTTGCTTTCGAGTTGCTTGGCACTGGCCACCAATTGCTCCTGCAGGTCGGCCAACGGCAGGCGCAGCGGCAGCCCGCGGTGCTGAGCGGCGCGGCGCAGTGGCTCGGCAGCACTCTGGCCATCACCGACCAGGCTGCTGCCCTCGACGCTGTCGTTCAACCACCAGCTGAGGATCGCCGGCCGGTTGCTGCCCCACAGGGCCAGCCCGGCTTTACGCAGGGCACGTTCGGTGCTGCCAGGGTCGAATTCGACCAGCACGCTTTCCGGCGGACCTGCGTCACTGCCTACCTGGTTGATGATTTGTTGCGGGTCCTTGCGCAGGGCGGCGAGGGCCGGGTTCTGCGGAGCCTTGGGATCGCCGGTCAGGCGCAGCACCAAGGTATCCAGGGCACGCCCGGTAGCCTGGGTGCGGGCATCGGCGCCCTGCCCTTCGAGGGGTTCGCGAACCTGATAAAGGCCGGTAACACTTTCAGCCTGGGCTGCACTGGCGAGCAGGGCCAGGCAACCCACAAGCAGAGAATTGATGACACGCATGGAGGATTCCTGTCCAGATGACCGAGGGGCGCGGGGCCCCGTACCTGCTGGCTGTGACCGCAGCGCATGAAGAACGCTCCGTCGGGCCAGCGATTTCGTCCCCTCGCCATGCCTATACCTTATACAGCCACTGCCGTGGCAACCAGTCGCTGACCGCGAAAGGATGTTTTTGCCGATTTCCCGGCCTGCCCGTCGGCCTGAGGATGGCCGCTGCCCGGCAACCCTGATAAAATCGCGCGCCTTCGCAGACCAGTGACGAACAGGCAGCCGCCGCTGCAACAGCCGGCCTTGGCCGTCGCGGTCGTTTTTCCGAATCCCTCCCTCCTAAAGGCCTGGATCAATGAGCAAGCAACCCTCCCTGAGCTACAAGGACGCCGGTGTAGACATCGACGCCGGCGAAGCACTGGTCGAACGCATCAAGGGCGTGGCCAAGCGCACCGCACGCCCTGAGGTCATGGGTGGCCTGGGCGGCTTCGGCGCCCTCTGCGAGATCCCGGCCGGCTACAAGCAGCCGGTTCTGGTCTCTGGCACCGATGGAGTCGGCACCAAGCTGCGCCTGGCGCTGAACCTGAACAAGCACGACAGCATCGGCCAGGACCTGGTCGCCATGTGCGTCAACGACCTCGTGGTGTGTGGCGCCGAGCCGCTGTTCTTCCTCGACTACTACGCCACCGGCAAGCTCAACGTCGACGTCGCCGCTACCGTGGTAACCGGCATTGGCGCAGGTTGCGAGCTGGCTGGCTGCTCGCTGGTCGGTGGTGAAACCGCCGAGATGCCAGGCATGTACGAAGGCGAAGACTATGACCTGGCCGGCTTCTGCGTCGGCGTGGTCGAGAAGGCCGAGATCATCGACGGCTCGAAAGTGGCCAGCGGTGACGCCCTGATCGCCCTGCCCTCGTCCGGCCCGCACTCCAACGGCTATTCGCTGATCCGCAAGATCCTCGAAGTGTCCGCGACCGACATCGAGAGCACCCAGCTCGACGGCACGCCGCTGGCCGACCTGCTGATGGCGCCAACGCGCATTTACGTCAAGCCGCTGCTCAAGCTGATCAAGGACACTGGCGCGGTCAAGGCCATGGCCCACATCACCGGTGGTGGCCTGCTCGACAACATCCCGCGCGTTCTGCCGAAAAACGCCCAGGCGATCATTGACGTGGCCAGCTGGCAGCGTCCGGTGGTGTTCGATTTCCTCCAGGAAAAAGGCAACGTCGACGAGCACGAGATGCACCGCGTGCTGAACTGCGGCGTGGGCATGGTCATCTGCGTTGGCCAGGACCAGGTCGACAACGCCCTGAACGTGCTGCGCGCTGCCGGTGAGCAGCCATGGGTGATCGGCCAGATCGCCGACGCGGCCGAAGGCGCTGCCCAGGTCGAACTGCAGAACCTCAAGGCGCACTGATGCCGAGCAAGACCTGTAACGTCGTGGTACTGCTGTCGGGCTCCGGCAGCAACCTGCAAGCGCTGATCGACCAGAGCAGTGGTGAGGACAGCCCGGTGCGCATCTGCGGGGTGATCTCCAACCGCGCCGACGCCTACGGTCTGGAGCGGGCCAAAGCGGCCGGCATCGACACCGCGGTCCTGCAGCACCAGGGTTTCGACGGCCGCGAAGCCTTCGATGCGGCGCTGATGGCGCTGATCGATCGCTTCGAGCCGGACCTGGTCGTGCTGGCGGGTTTCATGCGTATCCTGAGTGGCGACTTCGTGCGCCACTACCAGGGTCGCCTGCTCAATATTCACCCGTCGTTGCTGCCCAAGTACAAGGGGCTGCATACCCACCAGCGTGCGCTGGAGGCGGGTGATGCCGAGCATGGCTGCAGCGTGCATTTCGTCACCGAGGAACTCGATGGCGGGCCTCTGGTCGTACAGGCTGTGGTAGCGGTGGCGGCAAACGACACCGCGCAGAGCCTGGCCAGCCGGGTTCACCACCAGGAACACCAGATCTACCCGCTGGCGGTGCGCTGGTTCGCTGAAGGACGCTTGCGTCTGGGTGAGCACGGTGCGTTACTGGATGGCCAGCCGCTGGCGGCCAGCGGTCACTTGATTCGATCCTAGGAGTATTTATGCGTCGCGCCCTGCTGATGGCTCTCGCTGTGCTTGCCCTGCCCCTCCAGGCAGCTGACCTCAAGCCGTTTTCGGCCAGCTATACCGCCGACTGGAAGCAGCTGCCCATGAGCGGCACCGCCGAGCGCAGCCTGGAAAAGAACGCCAACGGTACCTGGAGCCTGAATTTCAAGGCGTCCATGATGATCGCCAGCCTGACCGAGCAGAGCACGCTCAAGCTGGACAAGGACACGCTGCTGCCGCAGACCTACCACTTCGAGCGTGGTGGCTTGGGCAAGGCGAAGAAGGTTGACCTGGACTTCGACTGGGCCAGCAAGAAAGTCACCGGTAGCGACCGTGGTGATGCGGTGAGCCTGCCGCTCAACCGTGGCGTGCTGGACAAGTCGTCTTATCAGTTGGCGCTGCAGCATGACGTGGCTGCCGGCAAGAAGAGCGTGTCCTACCAGGTGGTCGACGGTGACGAGATCGACACCTACGATTTCCGTGTACTGGGTACCGAGAAGGTCACCACCAAGACCGGCCAGGTTGATGCGGTGAAAGTCGAGCGGGTGCGTGATCCTAGCCAGAGCAAGCGTATCACCGAGCTGTGGTTTGCCAAGGACTGGGATTATCTGCTGGTGCAGCTGCGTCAGGTTGAGACTGATGGCAAGGAGTATGTGATCGTGCTGCAGGATGGTACGGTTGATGGCAGGTCGGTCAAGGGCAACTGATGATTGCCTGAAGCTGTTTGCTGGATCTTGAGACCCCGCCTTGTGCGGGGTTTCTTTTTGGCTGTTCAGGGGTTGTTGGGGAGATGGGCTGTTGGCTTGGCTGGCTGGCTGGCTGGCTGGCTTAGGGATTGTGGGCTTATCCATTTGATGTGGTGGCGCTTCTGGCCCCTTCCGCCCTTACGGCGGGTCACTTTTTTTCTTGGAAAAAAGTAACCAAAAACCGCCTGCTCCTGCATCCGGCCCTGCGCTGCGCTCCGGGTTCCCTCACTCCGGTCTTGCTCCTGACGTCGCGAAGTTACGGGTGGCGTCTGGGCTGGCGTTGTCTTCGATAGTGGCAGGCGTGGTGGATATTCGGGCCTCTTCGCGGGACAAGCCCGCTCCTACAGGTATTGCGCAAATTCTGAATTCGGCGCAATCCCTGTAGGAGCGGGCTTGTCCCGCGAAGAGGCTGGTACTGGCAACGCAAATCGCAGGGCGCAGCCCGGCCAGCCACCCCACAAATCCGCTGGTAGATAAACAAAGCGAGAGCACAGCGTTTCGCCTACCGTTGCCCTGGCTGTTGATCTTGATCTTGCTATTGATCTACCAGCGACCTGCACTCGGCCTCCTGTCGTCGCGAAGAGGCGGGTACCGGCAACGCAAATCGCAGGGCGCAGCCCTGCCGGCCACACCACAAATCCTCTTGTAAACAGACAAAGCGAGAGCACAGCGTTTCGCCTGCCGTTGCTCTGGCTGTTGATCTACCAGCGACTTCAGAAGACCACCACTCGGCCTCCTGACGTCGCGAAGTTACGGGTGGCGTCTGGGCTGGCGTTGTTTTTGACAGTGGCATGGGTGGTGGATATTCGGGCCTCTTCGCGGGGCAAGCCCGCTCCTACAGGATTTGCGCCGAATTCAAAATTTGCGCAATACCTGTAGGAGCGGGCTTGCCCCGCGAAGAGGCCGGTACTGCCAATGCAAATCGCAGGGCGCAGCCCTGCCAGCCACCCCACAAATCCGCTGGTAAATAAACAAAGCGAGAGCGCAGCGATTCGCCAGCCGTTGCCCTGGCTGTTGATCTTGATCTTGCTCTTGATCTACAGCGACTTCAGGAGGCCGAGTGGAGGTCTTGCGTAGGGAGGTGGAGGCCATGGATGGCCGGAAAGCGCTGAGGCCCAGGATGGGCCGTACAGCGCGGTCCTCCCGGAGCAAGACCGGAGCGAGGGGACCCGCAGCGCAGCGAAGGGCCGGATGATGGAGCAAGCTGTTTTTGGTTACTTTTTTCCAAGAAAAAATTGACCCGCCGTAAGGGCGGAAGGGGCCAGAAAAGCCACCACATCAAATGGATAAGCCCCCAACCTACAAGCCTCAGAACCATCGCCCCCCGATCGCGACACAAGGCCGCTCCCCCAGTGATCGCGCCAGCTTCTAGATCTTGTGCAAGACAGTTGCTCCCACAAGAGGCCGCCACTGAAACCCCGCACCACCCTCCATGAAACATGTTTCATGCCCAGTTTATTTACTTAGCCTGCTATCAAACACTATAACTAAGTCCTGCGACACAGTGCCGCAGCCAACTAGAAGTGGAGTTTTAACGATGACAGTCCAAGTAACCGAACGTGACGAATCGAAAATGTCCCACGAAGGCCTGGCCGCCGGTGTGCGGATCTGGGATGTGCACCAGCAAGGTGAACTGGTCGGTATGTTCCATCAGGAACACGAAGCCCACCAGTACCGGCAAGAACTCGAGCAGCTCGAGAGCCAGCGTACCACTACGCAATAATCAGTCTTCGATAAAAAACCCCGCCTAGGCGGGGTTTTTCGTGCTTACCACATAAGATCGTCTGGGATCTTGTAGGCAGCGTACGGATCGTCTTCGTCCGCCTCCTCCACGTGGGTATTAAGCAACAGGATGCGATTAGGGTCGCGCTCCTGAATCTTCACCGCCGCCTCACGCGGAATCACTTCGTAGCCACCGCCGAAAGCCACCACCGCCAGCGAGCCGTTGCTCAGCTTGGTACGCATCAGGGCGTTGACGGCGATGCGCTTGACCTTCTTGTCATCGACGAAGTTGTAATAGTCCTCGGTGTTCAACTTGGGCAGACGCGTCGCTTCGATCAACTGCTTGATCTGTGCGGCACGGGCCTTCTGCTCGGCCTTCTCCTGCTGCTGGCGGTTGAGCTCCTGGTCACGCTTGGCCTTGTCGGCCATGGCTTCCTTGGCCAGACGCTGCTGGGTGTCGTCGACTTCGACCTGGCCTTTTTGCTCCAGGCGCTTCTGTTTCTTTTCTGCTTTGTTGGTCTGCTGGACCTGCTTCTGGTTAACCAGACCGGCCTTGAGCAATTGATCGCGAAGGGAAAGGCTCATGGATGTTCACTCACTTATGCAACAGCTCAGCCGCAGCTGGGCAGGTTCTTTTCCTGACGTTTGGCTTCCCCCCAAAGGGCATCCAGTTCGTCAAGGTTACAGGTTTCAATCGGCTTGCCACTGTCGCGCAACGCCTGTTCGATGAAGCGGAAACGTCGCTCGAACTTGCGATTGGCGCGACGCAGGGCGTTTTCCGGGTCTTGCTTGAGGTGGCGGGCCAGGTTGACGGTGGCGAACAACAGATCGCCGATCTCGTCTTCCAGGGCATCACTGTCGCCATCAGCCATGGCTTGCAGGACTTCATCCAGCTCTTCGCGGACTTTATCCAGCACCGGCAGGGCGTCTGGCCAGTCGAAGCCGACCGTGGCAGTACGTTTTTGCAACTTGGCGGCGCGTGACAAGGCCGGCAATGCCGCCGGTACGTCGTCGAGCAAGGACAACTGCTCAGGCACGCTATGCTCGGCGCGCTCTTCGGCCTTGATCTCTTCCCAGCGTGACTTGACCTGGGCTTCGCTCAGGGTCGGGGTGTCGAGTGGCGCATAGAGCTCGCCCGTGGGGAAAACATGGGGGTGACGACGGATCAGCTTGCGGGTGATGCCATCGACCACCCCGGCAAATTCGAAGCGCCCCTCTTCACGGGCCAGCTGGCTGTAATAGACCACCTGGAACAGCAGGTCACCTAGCTCGCCTTGCAGGTGCGCAAAATCGCCACGCTCGATGGTATCGGCGACTTCATACGCCTCCTCGATCGTGTGCGGGACGATACTGGCGTAGTTCTGCTTGAGGTCCCATGGGCAGCCATGATGGGGGTCGCGCAGGCGGGCCATGAGGTGCAGCAGGTCTTCAAGGGTATAGAGCATGAGGGCAGGTCCTTCGGTTGCGCCCTGCCCGCGGGTGAACCCGCGAACAGGGCACCGCGGGTTCAAGGGGTACGGTTACGCCGCGTCTCGATGATGTTCGGCAACTGCGAAATCCGCCCGAGCAGACGCCCAAGGGCATCCAGGCCGGGGATCTCGATGGTCAGCGACATCAATGCGGTGTTGTCTTCCTTGTTCGAGCGGGTGTTGACCGCCAATACGTTGATCTTCTCGTTGAGCAGCACCTGCGACACATCGCGCAGCAGACCCGGGCGGTCGTAGGCGCGAATGATGATGTCGACCGGGTAGGTCTGCACCGGCACCGGCCCCCAGCTGACCTGGATGATCCGCTCAGGCTCGCGCCCGGTCAGTTGCAGCACCGAAGCGCAGTCCTGACGGTGGATGGTCACGCCACGCCCCTGGGTGATGTAACCGACGATCGCATCGCCCGGTAGCGGCTGGCAGCAACCGGCCATCTGCGTGAGCAGGTTGCCGACACCCTGGATCTGAATATCGGCGCGCTTGCCCGTGCGCGCGCTGGAGGGCTTGCGCGGGGTCAGCTCGATCTGTTCGATACGCTCAGGTTCGAGCAGCTGCTGCGCGGCGTTGACCAGGTGCGCCAGGCGCAGGTCACCCGCACCAAGGGCGGCAAACAGGTCTTCGGCGGTCTTGACGTTGGCTTTCTCGGCCAGCCGGTCGAAGTCCACCTGCGGCAGGCCGAGGCGGCTCAGCTCGCGCTCGAGCAAGGTCTTGCCAGCGGCGACGTTCTGGTCGCGTGCTTGCAACTTGAACCAATGGACGATCTTCGCGCGCGCCCGCGAGGTGGTGACGTAGCCGAGGTTGGAGTTCAGCCAGTCGCGGCTAGGGCTGCCGTGCTTGCTGGTGATGATCTCGACCTGCTCGCCGGTCTGCAGGCTGTAGTTGAGCGGCACGATGCGCCCGTTGATCTTGGCCCCGCGGCAGTTGTGGCCGATCTCGGTGTGCACGCGGTAGGCGAAGTCCAGCGGTGTGGCACCCTTGGGCAGGTCGATGGCGTGGCCGTCGGGGGTAAAGATATAGACCCGGTCCGGTTCGATATCGACCCGCAGTTGCTCGGCCAGGCCGCCAATGTCGCCCAGCTCCTCGTGCCACTCCAGCACCTGACGCAGCCAGGAGATCTTCTCTTCATAGTGATTGGAGCTGGCCTTGACGTCGGTGCCCTTGTAGCGCCAGTGGGCGCAGACGCCCAGTTCGGCCTCCTCGTGCATGCCGTGGCTGCGGATCTGTACTTCCAGAACCTTGCCTTCCGGGCCTATCACCGCCGTGTGCAGCGAGCGGTAGCCGTTCTCCTTGGGGTTGGCGATGTAGTCGTCGAACTCCTTGGGGATGTGCCGCCAGAGGGTATGGACGATGCCCAGCGCGGTGTAGCAGTCGCGGATTTCCGGGACCAGCACGCGCACGGCGCGCACGTCGTAGATCTGGCTGAACTCCAGCCCTTTGCGCTGCATCTTGCGCCAGATCGAATAGATATGTTTTGCACGGCCACTGATGTCGGCTTTGACGCCAGTAGCCAGCAGCTCGTTCTGCAACTGGTTCATCACGTCGCTGATGAACCGCTCGCGGTCCAGCCGGCGCTCGTGCAGAAGCTTGGCGATCTGCTTGTACTGGTCGGGCTCGAGGTAGCGGAAAGACAGGTCTTCGAGTTCCCACTTGATGTGGCCGATACCCAGGCGGTGCGCCAGTGGCGCATAGATGTCGAACACCTCGCGCGCCACGCGCAGGCGTTTTTCGTCGTCGGCGGCCTTTACCGCACGAATCGCGCAGGTCCGTTCGGCCAGCTTGATCAGCGCAACGCGGACATCGTCGACCATCGCCACGAGCATCTTGCGCAGGTTCTCGACCTGCGCCTGCGAGCCCAGCACCAACGACTGGCGCGGGCTCAGGCTGGCGCTGATGGCGGCCATGCGCAGCACGCCGTCGATCAGCTTGGACACCA
This sequence comes from Pseudomonas sp. BP8, assembly GCF_017875955.1. Classification (GTDB taxonomy): domain Bacteria; phylum Pseudomonadota; class Gammaproteobacteria; order Pseudomonadales; family Pseudomonadaceae; genus Aquipseudomonas. Next base: position 5,263,835 of record NZ_JAGINK010000001.1, read on the forward strand.
CCGGGCCAAAGCGCTGCCCGACCTCGGCCAAGGTCACCTTGCCCTCGCGCACCGAACGATAGATGACGGCCGCCACCAGCGAATCCTGGTCGAGCTTGAGGTCAGCGAGGATCTCGGCGATCTCCAGGCCTGCCTGGTAACTGGACGTACCGTCCGCCCAGGAATGCTTGGCCGGGTTGCCCTTTTTCTCGACTTCCTGGGCGAATTCGCAGGCCTCTTTGAGGTTCACCCGGTCGAGCGCCGAGTCGACGCTCACCACATGATCGAGCCATGCTTCGAGATTGATACTGCCGTCGGTATTGACCGGCTGGTGCACTCTCACCTGTACCATCTTTGCTTTACCTTTCCATACAGTGCACCCCACGGGTGCACTGAGAATCACCGTACGCACTCCAATCCATGGAATGCCTACCAAGGGGCCAGTTCACTAGCCCACTTCGAATAACGCCATGGCTTCGACATGCGCCGTCTGAGGAAACATGTCGAGAATCCCGGCCCTTGTTAACCGGTACCCTTGACCGACCAGCACCTGGGCATCTCGCGCCAGCGTGGCCGGGTTGCATGACACATAGACCAACCGCTTGGCCTTGAGGCGTGCGATGCCTTGCACGACCTCGAAAGCACCGTCGCGCGGTGGATCCAAGAGTACCGCAGAAAAGCCCTCGGCGGCCCATGCGGCGCCTGCCAAAGGCTGGGATAAATCGGCCTGAAAAAACCGTGCGTTATGCACATTGTTGTCTCGGGCATTGGCCGCGGCCCGATCGACCATGGCCTGTACACCTTCCACCGCCACCACTTCACGGGCCTGCCTGGCCAAGGGCAAGGCAAAGTTGCCCAGCCCACAGAACAGGTCCAGCACACGCTCGTCGGCCTTGGGTGCGAGCCAGGCCAGGGCCTGTTCGATCATCGCCGTGTTGACCTGCGCATTGACCTGGACAAAGTCCCCCGGGCGCCAGGCCAGCTGCAAGGCCCACGGCTCGAGGGTGAAGCCCAAAGTCTGCCCGGCCTCGACCGGCGCCGGATCACCCTCCCCTTGCAACCATAGCTGGGCACCGGCTTCCTTGCAGAAGGCTTGCAGGCGTGCCAGGTCGTCTTCGGGCAGGGGCGCCACGTGGCGCAGCAGAATCGCTTCGGCGGTGCCACTGAACAGTTCGACATGACCCAGCGCCTGAGGTTTGCTCAGGCTGCGGAGCACGGTCGGCAAATGCCGCATTATCGTTTGCAAAGGCTGTACCAGCACCGGGCAATCATCGATGGCGATAATTTCCTGGCTGGCTTCGGCACGGAAGCCGACGTCCAGCTGACGTGCCTTGGGGTCCCAACGCACGGCTATGCGCGCACGCCGACGGTAGCCGAATTCAGGACCGAACAGCGCTGGCGCCCAGCTTTCTGGCTGGATGCCGGCCACGCGCTGCAACTGCTCGGCGAGCAGGCGTTGCTTGAGCGCGAGTTGCTCGGCGTGCGGCAGGTGCTGAAGGTTGCAGCCGCCACAGCGGTCAAAATGCCGGCACGGTGCCTGGCGCCGTTCGGCGCTGGCCTGCAAGACGCGCTCAAGGCGTGCGTCGACGATTTTGCCACGGGCACCGAGCACCCGCGCCTCGACCGCCTCGCCGGCCAGCGCACCGCTGACGAACCAGGTGCGTCCTTCATGGAAGGCAATGCCACGGCCGTCACCGGACAGCCGCTCGATGTCCAGCCGTTGCTTCTTGCCGACGGGGACCTGAGGTGCACGGTCACCGCCGGCCGGTTGGAAGCGCAAGCCGCCTTTGCTTTTCTTGCTGGTCATCAGGTCGCGTCGAACAGTCCGGTAGAGAGATAACGATCACCACGATCACAGACGATCGCGACCATCACGGCATTTTCGACTTCCTCGGACAGGCGCAGCATGGCTGCCACCGCACCACCGGAAGACACGCCGCAGAAAATGCCCTCTTCACGGGCAAGGCGACGGGTGATGTCCTCGGCTTCGGCCTGGGACATGTCTACTACGCGGTCGACGCGGGTGGCGTCGAAGATGGTCGGCAGGTACTCCTGCGGCCAGCGACGAATACCAGGGATGGACGAACCTTCCATTGGCTGCAGACCAACGATCTGCACCGCGGGGTTCTGCTCCTTGAGGTAGCGCGAGCAGCCCATGATGGTGCCGGTGGTGCCCATCGAGCTGACGAAATGGGTGATAGTGCCGTGGGTCTGCTGCCAGATCTCAGGGCCGGTGCTGGTGTAGTGGGCGATCGGGTTGTCGCCGTTGCCGAACTGGTCCAGGACCAGCCCGCGGCCTTCGGCCTGAAGCTTTTCGGCCAGGTCGCGCGCGCCCTCCATGCCCTCTTCCTTGCTGACCAGAATCAACTCGGCGCCGTAGGCGGTCATGGCCGCCTTGCGTTCGGCGGTGGAGTTGTCCGGCATGATCAGGATCATCTTGTAACCCTTGATCGCGGCAGCCATGGCCAGGGCGATACCGGTGTTACCGGAGGTCGCTTCGATCAGGGTGTCGCCGGGCTTGATCTGGTTGCGCAGTTCGGCGCGGGTGATCATCGACAGCGCCGGGCGGTCCTTGACCGAGCCAGCGGGGTTGTTGCCTTCGAGCTTGAGCAGCAAGGTGTTGCTGGTTTCGCCGGCGATGCGCTGCAGGCGAACCAGTGGCGTATTGCCGACGCAATCGGCGATGGTTGGGTACTGCAGAGTCATGGCGTATTTCGCAATCCGGACGGCAGGGGCAACTATCATACCGGCAAACCTTTGTTGGCCATATCACGCAATCTGTGGTCGCTATAGCTACAAGCTATAAGGGCTGATCATGTGCTGGTTTTTTTTGCGGGGTTGGCTTGGGTTGGCTTTGGAATTGTGGGCTTATCCAATTGATGTGGTGGCACTTCTGGCCCCTTCCGCCCTTACGGCGGGTCACTTTTTTTCTTGGAAAAAAGTAACCAAAAACCGCTTGCTCCATCATACGGCCCTTCGCTGCGCTACGGGTTCCCTCGCTCCGGTCTTGCTCCGGGAGGACCGCGCTGTACGGCCCATCCTGGGCCTCAGCGCTTTCCGGCCATCCATGGCCTCCACCTCCCTGCGCAAGACCTGCGCTCGGCCTCCTGAAGTCGCTGGTAGATCAAGAGCAAGATCAAGATCAAGATCAACAGCCAGGGCAACGGCTGGCGAATCGCTGCGCTCTCGCTTTGTTTGTTTGTTTGCGAGCGGATTTGTGGGGTGGCTGGCAGGGCTGCGCCCTGCGATTTGCATTGGTAGTACCGGCCTCTTCGCGGGGCAAGTCGGATCGCCGCACCGCCGCCCCTACAGGGATTGCGCAAATTTTGAATTCGGCGCTGTACCTGTAGGGGCGGCGGTGCGGCGATCCGACTTGCCCCGCGAAGAGGCCCTAATATCCACCACCCATGCCACTATCAAAACAACGCCAGCCCAGACGCCACCCGTAACTTCGCGACGTCAGGAAGCCGAGTGGATGTCTTGCGCAGGGAGGTGGAGGCCATGGATGACCGGAAAGCGCTGAGGCCCAGGAGGGGCCGTACAGCGCGGTCCTCCCGGAGCAAGACCGGAGCGAGGGGACCCGCAGCGCAGCGGAGGGCCGGATGCAGGAGCAGGCGGTTTTTGGTTACTTTTTTCCAAGAAAAAAAGTGACCCGCCGTAAGGGCCATCCCTTTCAAGGTCTTTGCGTTACCTTCGGATTTCTCATGGAGGCCAGCAATGCCGGGGGCGCTGCGCGCCCCTTTTCGACCGGTCCGGCGCCCCGGCAAGGTCGCTCCCACAAGGGCGAACCGCGCCGCTCTTGAGGCATGCGCTATCCCTGTGGGAGCGGCCTCGTGTCGCGAAAAGGCTGCAAAGCAGCCCCGGCTCACTCAAGCCAGACCAAATTTCAAAGACCTTGAAAGGGATGGCCGTAAGGGCGGAAGGGGCCCGAAAAAGCACCCCATCAATTGGATAAGCCCCCCAACCTACAACCCCCAGCCCCACCGTCCCCGGCAATCCCTGAATAACCAAAGAAATCTCCCACGGCCTTAGCAGGCCCCAGTCTTAGCAACCTCGCCAAACTCAGCCTGCACTCGCAGGGCTCCCTCATCATGCGCCAGCAACCGCATACACAACCGCAATCCACGCTTGCCGTTCTCCGCCCACAAGGTGCCGCCCTGGCGCTGAATCGCCCCACGCGCAATACTCAAACCCAGGCCAAACCCACCATCGCCAGGCCGCGAACCATCCAACCGCGAAAACGGCGCAAAGATCCGCTCCAGGTCCTCCTCAGCTACCCCACCACCTTCGTCTTCCAGCCAGATCCGCCAATAGCCGCCCTCACGCTTGCCGCCAAGCCTGATCAAGCCCATGTCAGGCGAATGGCGAATGGCATTGCGCAACAGGTTTTCCAAGGCCTGAGCCAGATGGTTGAGGTTGCCCTGGACCCAACAGCTCGCCGGCACCTCGCACTGCAGCCGGGCCGGCGCCCAGCCGCTCTCGTAGCAGGCATCCTCGCTCAACATGTCCCACAACGCCTGGAGCTGGATCGGCTCCAGGTTCATCGGCGCCCGCTCGGCGTCCTGCCAGGCCAATTGCAGGGTGTCTTCGACCAGCTGTTGCATGCAGTCGACCTCACGGCCCAGACGCTCCCGCAGGCGCTGCAGGTCGCTCTCACCGTCACAGGCGACGCGCAGGCGGCTAAGCGGCGTGCGCATTTCGTGGGACAAGTCGCGCAGCAGTTGCTGCTGCAGGGCGACGGTCCCCTGCAGGCGCTCGGCCATCTGATCAAACGCCCGGGCCAGCTCGCCCAACTCGTCATTGCGGCTGATGGTGCGAGAATCAATCCGTGCCGAGAGCTGGTCGGCACGCCAGGCCTTGGCCTGCTCGCGCAACTGGTTCAGCGGCACGATCAACATGCGATAGAGGCCAACACACAACAGCAGGGCGAACAGCCCGGGAATCACACCGTTGGTGAGGATGCGCCAGAGCACGCGGTACTGCCCCGGATTGAGCCGTTCGGGCAACTGAATGACCAGCATGCCTTGCTCCACTGCAGTGGGAAACGGCACGCGCACCCAGGGCTGATCGATGCTGCGCTGGCTCATTGGCCAGTCGATACCGCGCAGGCGGGTCAGGCGCTGAACTTCAGCGGTAGTCAGCCGTGATTCGCCCAACGGCCGCAGCCTGGCATCGAGCACGTTGATCCAGCCCTGCTCACGTTGACGCATCTCGCCCAGCCAGCGATCGACGCCGGCTTGGCCGCCGTCGCGATAGGCTTGCTCGGCCTCGGCGGCGTAACTGCGCAGCAACTGCCGGGCGGGCTCGGAGAGAAAGGCGTTTTGCGTCTCGACGTGACGGCCCCAGGTGTAGCTGAGGCCGATCATCAGCAGGCAAAAGCCCACCAGCAGTACCGCCAGCCGCCAGAACAGCGAATGCCGATCGAGCATGATCAGTCCGCCTCGGCGGCACTGAGCACATAGCCTTTGCCCCACACCGTGCGGATCTGTCGCTCGTGATAGCCGATGCCTTTCAGCTTGCGGCGGATCTGACTGACGTGCATGTCCAGGCTGCGGTCGTGGCGCGAGTAGCCGCGCTGTAGCACCTGCTGGTAAAGGAAGGGCTTGCTGAGGACTTCGTCCGGGCTGCGCTTGAGGGTATCGAGCAGGCGGTACTCGCTGGGGGTCAGGCCCGCCCAGTGGCCGCTCAGGGAGACGTCGCAGAGGCCATCGTCAAATTGCAGCTCGCCGGCGTCGACCTCTCGCGGTGCCTGACGCCGGCGCTCAAGGTCGACCCGGCGCAAAATGGCCTCGATACGCACCTGCAGCTCGGCCATGCTGAAGGGTTTGGGCAGGTAATCATCGGCCCCGCGCTGGAAGCCGCTGATGCGATCAGCCTCGGCGCCCAGTGCCGACATCAGGATGACCGGCGTGGCACTGCGCCGACGCAGTTGCGCCAAGGCGTCCAGGCCGTTGAGCCCCGGCAGCAGGATATCCATCAGGACCACGTCGAACACCTGCCGACCGGCGGTCTCCAGGCCCTCCTGGCCGTTGCGGCACCAGGTTACCTGGAAGCCGCCACGCTGCAGCTCTTCGTGCAGATAGGCACCCAGGACTGGATCGTCCTCGATGGCAAGAATGTTCGAATTCTGAATAGTTACGGGATTCATTGGCTTCTGACATTTATTCTCAGTTGCGCGATTATTGGCCATGAGGGCCGGGCAGGCAACTGGATTGCGACCGGTGCCTCTTTAGCGCCAGTGCCGGCCTCTTCGCGGGGCAAGCCCGCTCCTGGAGGTTATGGGTCGCTCCTGCCGCCCTCAGGTCAGGGTGGCGACAAAAAAACCAGCGCAATGAGTGCATTACCCCAAGACCCGGAGTAACGTTCGGAAATAATTCCGTCCCGCTCGGCGGCGGCCGCAAGGCACATCACAGGAGGCGAGTGTGCTCGATCGTTTGGGAATCAGAAGCCGGGTGCTGTTGCTGGCCTTGCTGCCGGCCAGCTTCATGGCGCTGGTATTGGGCAGCTATTTCACCGTGCTGCAACAAAACGAGCTGCGTACCCAGTTGCTGCAGCGCGGCAAGATGATCGCCGAACAGCTCGCGCCGCTGGCTGCACCGGCCCTCGCCCGGCACACCGCGGCGCAGCTCGAGCGCATTGCCGCCCAGGCCCTGGAGCAGACCGATGTGCGCGCGGTGGCCTTTCTGGCGCCGGACCGTTCGCGCCTGGCCCACGCCGGGCCGAGCATGCTCAACCAGCCACCTAGCGGCGGCACTGGCACGCAATTGCTGCAACGCACTGGCAACGACGCCACGCGTTACCTGATGCCGGTCTTCGGCCATCACCGCGACCTGGCCACCGATGCGGTGCCGGCCGAGGAAGAGCGCCTGCTGGGCTGGGTCGAGATCGAACTGTCGCATGACGGCACCCTGCTGCGCGGCTATCGCAACCTGTTTACCAGCGTGCTGTTGATCTTGGGTTGCCTGATCCTCACCGCCCTGCTCGCGCTGCGCATGAGCCGCACCATCAATGACCCGATCAGCCGCATCAAGCACGCGGTCACTCAACTCAAGGACGGCAACCTCGAGGCCCGCCTGCCGGCCATGGGCAGCCATGAACTGGATGAGCTGGCGGCTGGCATCAACCGTATGGCCGAAACCCTGCACAACGCCCACGAAGAACTGCAGCACAGCATCGACCAGGCCACCGAAGACGTCCGCCAGAACCTCGAAACCATCGAGATCCAGAACATCGAGCTGGACATGGCGCGCAAGGAGGCCCTGGAGGCGAGCCGGATCAAGTCCGAGTTCCTCGCCAACATGAGCCACGAGATCCGCACCCCGCTCAATGGCATCCTCGGCTTTACCCATCTGTTGCAGAAAAGCGAGCTCGCCCCGCGCCAGCTCGATTACCTCGGCACCATCGAGAAGTCCGCGGACAACTTGCTCGGGATCATCAACGAGATCCTCGACTTCTCCAAGATCGAGGCCGGCAAGCTGGTGCTCGACAGCATCCCGTTCAACCTGCGCGACCTGATCCAGGACACCCTGACCATCCTCGCTCCGGCCGCCCACGCCAAACAGCTCGAGCTGCTCTGCCTGGTCTACCGCGACACCCCGCTATCGCTGGTCGGCGACCCGCTGCGCTTGAAGCAGATCCTCACCAACCTGGTGAGCAATGCGATCAAGTTCACCCGCGAGGGCACCATCGTCGTCAGGGCCATGCTCGAGGACGACCAGGAAGACAGCGTGCAATTGCGCATCAGTGTCCAGGACACAGGCATCGGCCTGTCACCGCAGGATGTGCGCACCCTGTTCCAGGCCTTCAGCCAGGCCGACAACTCGCTGTCACGCCAGCCCGGCGGTACCGGTCTGGGGCTGGTGATTTCCAAACGCCTGATCGAGCAGATGGGTGGCGAGATCGGCGTCGACAGCACACCGGGCGAGGGTTCGCAGTTCTGGATCAGCCTCAACCTGCCCAAGGCACACGACGATGCCCAGGACCTGCCGTTACAGCCGTTGCTCGGGCGTCGCGCAGCAATCATCGACGGCCACGAACTGGCCCGCCAGGCGCTGGAGCACCAGCTCGAGGACTGCGGCCTGAGCGTCAGCCTGTTTGCCTCCTTCGACCAACTGCTGCACGGCGTAGAGGCCGCCCACCTGGCCGGCCAGGCGTTCGAGTTCGCCATTTTCGGGGCTACCATGAGCAGTCTGTCGCCTGAGCAACTGGCGCAGTACAACCAACAGCTGGAGCGCCTGCAGTGCCTGTGCGTGGTGCTCTGCCCGACCACCGAACAGGCGCTCTACCACCCCTACTTGCCCAACCCGCATGGCCAGTTGCTGTCCAAACCGACCTGCACGCGCAAGCTGCGCCGCCTGCTGCTGGACCTGATTCAGCCGCGCCGCCAGCTCAGCGAAGTGCGTATCCCCGGCAACCAGCGGATGCCGAAAATCCTCTGTGTCGATGATAACCCGGCCAACCTGCTGCTGGTGCAAACCTTGCTCGAAGGGCTTGGCGCCGAGGTGCTGGCGGTCGATAACGGCTATTCGGCGGTAGAGGCCGTGCAGGACGAGCCGTTCGACCTGGTGCTGATGGACGTGCAAATGCCTGGCATGGACGGCCGCGCCTGCACCGAGCAGATCCGCCAGTGGGAAAGCAGCCAGAGCGGCAATCCGCTACCCATCGTCGCCCTCACCGCGCATGCAATGGCCAATGAAAAACGCGCCCTGCTGCACAGTGGCATGGACGACTACCTGACCAAGCCGATCAGCGAGCGACAGTTGGCCCAGGTGGTGATGAAATGGACCGGTTTGAACCTGGGCACGCCGCAGCAGGAGCGCCCTGCCGAGCGTCTGCCTGACAGCAGCGAGTTGAAGGTGCTCGACCCTGAAGAGGGTCTGCGCCTGGCGGCGGGCAAGGCGGATTTGGCCGCCGACATGCTGACCATGCTGCTGGAGTCGCTGGAGGCCGATCGCGAGGCGATTCGCCAGGCGCGTGAGGCAGGCGATCGCGAGGCGATGATCGAGCGGGTGCATCGGCTCAACGGCGCCTCGCGCTACTGTGGCGTGCCGCAGTTGCGCGCCGCCTGCCAGCGCAGCGAGACCTTGCTCAAGCAGGACAGCCCGCAGGCGTTGCAGGCGCTGGATGAGCTCGAACATGCCATCAATCGCTTGGCCGAGCAGGCGCAGACGAGTGCCTGAGCCACCCGCAAAGGAGCCCCACCCATGCGCACCCTTTTGTTCAGCAGCCAGCACTACGACCAGGAAAGCTTCACCCGGGCCAGCGCCGACACCCCGCTCGACCTGCACTTCCAGTCGGCCCGCCTGACTCTGGACACCGCCGCACTGGCCCACGGTTTCGAAGTGGTCTGCGCGTTCATCAATGATGAACTCGACAGCCAGGTACTCGAGCGCCTGGCTGCAGGTGGCACGCGCCTGATCGCCCTGCGCTCGGCCGGCTACAACCACGTCGACCTGGCCGCCGCCGAACGTCTGGGGCTGGCCGTGGTGCGCGTGCCGGCCTATTCGCCACACGCCGTTGCCGAACACGCGGTGGCGCTGATCATGGCGCTCAATCGGCGCCTGCACCGCGCCTACAACCGCACCCGCGAGGGCGATTTCACCCTGCACGGCCTGACCGGCTTCGACCTGCATGGGAAAACCGTCGGCGTTGTCGGTACCGGCCAGATCGGCGCGGCCTTCGCGCGCATCATGGCCGGTTTCGGCTGCCAATTACTGGCCTACGACCCCTCCCCCAACCCACAACTGCTGGCCCTCGGCGCGCGCTACCTGGAATTGCCCGAGCTGCTGCGCCAGTCGCACATCGTCAGCCTGCACTGCCCGCTGACCGAGCACACCCGCCACCTGATCAATCAGGCCAGCCTCGCCTCGCTGCAGCCCGGCGCGATGCTGATCAATACCGGCCGCGGCGCACTGGTCGACACCCCGGCGCTGATCGATGCGCTGAAGAGCGGCCACCTTGGCTACCTCGGCCTGGATGTCTATGAAGAGGAAGCCCAGTTGTTTTTCGCCGACCGCTCCGACCTGCCGCTACAGGACGATGTGCTGGCGCGGCTGCTGACCTTCCCCAATGTCATCATTACTGCCCACCAAGCGTTCCTCACCCGCGAAGCACTCGACGCGATCGCCACCACCACCCTCGACAACATCATCCGCTGGGCGGCAGGCAAGGCGCAGAATCTGGTCATGAGTTGATGCTAGGATACGCGGCATTTCTGGAGGACCCATGGTCGAGCACGATTTCCGCTACACCCTATTCAACCCGCAACACACCCTGATCGAAGTCCGCGCACTGGTGCCAGGTCGCTACCAGGTGACCGGCAACGGTGGCTCGATCCAGAAGGACGATGTCCTGCTGGTGACCCTCAAGGGCAGCAAGGACCTGTCCATGCGCCTCACCGTCGAAAGCGTGCGCCACCTGATCAACCCGCGCGGCCAGTGGGTGGCAGTGGCCAGCGGCCCGGCCTTCAAGGAGCTGGCGATCCTCAACTGGCAGGTCCAGTGCGACAGCTGCGACGCCGTGCTCGATTTCGAATTCGCAGTCGACGCCAAGCTTGGCACCAAGGCGCAAAAGCCCGCGGCCAGTGAACGGGTTGCCGCCCTGGGCTGGGTCAGCAAGGCTGACAAGCACCTGTGCCCGCGTTGCCAGGAGAGCGCCCAGTGAAAAACATGCTGACCGGCGTGCTGATTGCCACCGGCCTGCTGGGCTGCGCCACCGAGCCTTCGAAGTTGCAACGCGAGCAGAGCTATGTGCTGGAGTGGATTGGCGAACGTCCGCTGATCGACTACAGCCACCTGACCCTGACCTTGGCCGAAGATGGCCGCGCCTACGGCAATGCCGGCTGCAACCACTGGTTTGCACCGTATACGCTGGAGGGTGAGCACATCAGCTTCGGTAAGGTCGGCAAGACCCGCAAGCTGTGCGCACCAGCGTTGATGGAGCAGGAGAAGCGCTTCCTGCAGGCGCTGGAGACGGTGCAGCGGTGGGATGTGTCGGCAATCGAGCAGATTCGCTTCTGGCCGACGGAAGGCAAGCCGCTGCGGTTCTGGCCTGAAGAAGGCTGACAACCGCCAGGATCCCTGTAGGAGCGGGCTTGCCCCGCGAAGAGGCGAGCCCAGGCGACGATCATGGGTGGCACCGGCTGTGCCGGTGTTCGCGGGGCAAGCCCGCGCCTACAGGGTGGCGTGGTGAACCCGTGGGAGCGGTACCGACAATGATCAGACTCCGCCCTTGAGTGCCTTGATCTTCTCCTGCAGCCCTTCAAGGGTCTGCTCACCCAGCAACTGTTCGCGCACTTTGCCCTTGTCGTCGATGATGTAGGTTACCGGCAATGCTTCGCTGCGCGGCAGCTGGTAACGCTCGGCCGGGTCTTCGGCGAGCACGGTGAAACCGATACCCAAGGTCTCGGAGGCCTGCTTGAGGTCCTGCCCCTGCAGGCCGTCGAAGTTCACCCCGACCACCTTGATGCCGTCGGCCTGCCACTGCTTGGCCGCCGCATTCAGCTCAGGGATCTCGGTACGGCACGGGCCGCACCATTCGGCCCAGTAGTTGAGCACCAGCCAGTGCCCTTCGATCTGTTCAGCCTTTACTGTATTGCCGTGCTGATCAACACCGTAGTCCGCACCGCAACCGCCGAGCAACAGGCTCGCAGTGATGGCCAGTGCAGCTGCCAAACGCTTTGCCATGGGTCAATCCTTCTCGAAGTTTTTCAAACCTGTAATTCAGCCGCAGCGGTTAGAATAGCCGCCACACCCAGCTGGATGCGACCCGTCATGACTGATCTGATTCTCTATCATAACCCGCGCTGCTCGAAATCCCGCGGCGCCCTCGAGCTGCTGGAGGCCCGTGGCCTGGCTCCGACCGTCGTGCGTTACCTGGAGACCCCTCCGGACGCCGCGACGCTGAAGGCCTTGCTTGGCAAGCTGGGGATTACCCCACGCCAACTGCTACGCAGTGGTGAAGACGAATACAAGGCGTTGAACCTGGCCAACCCCGCGCTCAGCGATGGCGAGCTGATCGAGGCTATGGCGCAACACCCGAAACTGATCGAGCGGCCGATCCTGGTGGCGGGCGACAAGGCGGTGATCGGCCGTCCGCCAGAAAACGTTCTGGAGATTCTGCCGTGAGCGATCCGTTCATCCTGGTGCTGTACTACAGCCGTCACGGCTCGACCAGCGAAATGGCCCGGCACATCGCCCGCGGCATCGAGATGGCTGGCCTGGAGGCGCGCCTGCGCACCGTACCGGCGATTTCCACCGAGTGCGAAGCCGTCGCGCCGGACATCCCCGCCAGCGGCGCGCTGTACGCCACCCTCGATGACCTGCGCCATTGCGCCGGCCTGGTGCTGGGCAGCCCGACCCGCTTCGGCAACATGGCTGCGCCGCTCAAGTATTTCCTGGACGGCACCAGCAGTCTGTGGCTCGGCGGCGAACTGGTCGGCAAGCCTGCCGCCGTGTTCACCTCTACCGCCAGCCTGCACGGTGGCCAGGAGACCACGCTGCTGTCGATGATGCTGCCACTGATGCACCACGGCATGCTGATCATGGGCCTGCCCTACAGCGAATCGGCACTGCTCGAGACCCGTGGCGGCGGCACGCCTTATGGCGCCAGCCATCATGCCGGGGCCGACGGCAAGCGCGAACTGGACAGCCACGAGATTGCCCTGTGCCGGGCGCTCGGCCAACGCCTGGCGAGCACCGCCAAGGCGCTGGGTGGCGAGCGTGGCTAGACAGCCCAAGCCACTGCCGCCACTGGCGTGGCTGACGCCGCGCCTGCGCCTGACGCGGGCACTGAGCATGGCCTGCCTGGTTGGCCTGATCGCGTTGCTGCTGGTCAACAACCTGTGGTTCGCCAACCTGCATGGGGCGCGGGTCGAGGTGATCCTGGCGATCGAGCTGATCCCGTTGCTGTTGCTGCTGCCAGGCATGCTCATGGGCAGCGCCCGGGCGCATGCCTGGACCTGCTTCGTGGTCAATATCTACTTCATCAAGGGCGTGCTGGCAGCGTTCGATTCGGCGCGGGCGGTGTTTGGCTGGATCGAAGTGCTGGTGAGCCTGGGCTTGTTTGTCAGTGGGCTGCTGTTTGTACGCTGGAAGTTCCAGCATGAGCGGCGCCTGGCGGGTGAAGGCAACTGAAGCGGACAGGCTCGGCGCCTACAGGGTTGTACGGCGCGCCTGCGGCGACTCAGTGATTGACGGTATGCGCCAGCATCACCGACAACTGACACAGCGGCCGGCCGCTCTCGGCATGCCACTGGTTGAATACCTCCTGCACCAATGCGCGATCACGCTGGCTGGTCGGCGCCTTGTCGATGATGCCTTGGGCGATCAGTGCCGCTGACATGTCATCGGTCGGAATGAAGGTATCCTTGCCAACCATGCGCAAGAAGCGCGGCGCCGACAGCCCACCGAGCTGGTTGCCGTGCTTGGCCAGGTACTTCCACAAGCCAACGATGTCAGTCACCGGCCAGTCGGCGATAAATGCGCCAAAGCTGCCATGCTCCTTCTCGATGTCGAGAATCATCTGAGCATTGCGCGGCACACTCTTGAGCTTGCCCAGGTGGCGGATGATCCGCTCGTCCTGCATCAGCCGCTCCAAGTGTTCGGCGCCCATCAGCACCACTTTCTCGGGGACGAAGCCAAAGAATACCTGCTCGAATGCTGGCCACTTGGCATCCACCAGGCTGTGCTTGAGGCCTGCGCGAAACACCCGCAGTGACAGGGTCGACAGGTAGCGGTCAGCACTGATATCGCGCAATTGTGCCGGTGTCCTTGGCTGCGGCAGGAAGGCCTCAAGGGCCTGTGCCGAGCCAAAGCGATTCAGGCAGAACTCATGCAGCCACTGGTAATCACGCATGGTCTAGAGATTTACCACGTCAAGAAAGCGCGACGCGGCGTTCTCGTCGATCTTCAGGCTGGTGAAGTCGAACAGGTTGCGGTCGGCCAGTTGCGAGGGCGCCACGTTCTGCATCGCGCGAAAGATGCTCTCGGTGCGGCCCGGGTGCTTGCGCTCCCACTCCACCAGCATCTCCTTGACCACCTGGCGTTGCAGGTTTTCCTGCGAGCCGCACAGGTTGCACGGGATGATCGGAAACTCCTTCATGTCCGAGTAGGCCTGGATGTCCTTCTCGTGACAGTAGGCCAGCGGGCGGATCACCACGTTGCGGCCGTCATCGGCGCGCAGCTTCGGCGGCATGCCCTTGAGCGCGCCATTGAAGAACATGTTGAGGAAGAACGTTTCGACGATGTCGTCGCGGTGGTGCCCCAGGGCCATTTTGGTCGCGCCGATTTCGTCGGCGAAGGTGTACAAGGTGCCACGACGCAGGCGCGAGCACAGCGAGCAGGTGGTCTTGCCTTCAGGTACCAGTTCCTTGACCACCGAGTAGGTGTCTTTCTCGACGATGTGGTAGTCGACGCCAAGGGCCTTCAGGTAGGCCGGCAGCACGTGCTCGGGGAAGCCGGGCTGTTTCTGGTCCATGTTCACCGCGACGATCTCGAACTTGATCGGCGCCACCTTCTGCAGGTGCAGCAGAACATCGAGCATGGTGTAGCTGTCCTTGCCGCCGGACAGGCAGACCATGACCTTGTCGCCATCTTCGATCATGTTGTAGTCGGTGATGGCTTCGCCAGCGAGACGACGCAGGCGTTTTTGCAGTTTGTTCTGGTTGACCGAGAGGGTGCCCATAGCGCTTGAATCCGCGAGGTGTGACAAAAGCCGACTATTTTACCCACAAACCGGTCCCGGGCGTAGGGCCTGACCTGAATAAAGGCCAGCGTTCCGATCAAAGACTCCAAGGGAATCAAGACGCGCGCCGACAGCGCGATTTGCTCTAAAAAGCAGCTATTAAGCGGGGATCCGCTTCCTATACTGCGACATAAGGCCGCATTACCGCTCACATCGGTGCCAGGCCTGGGGCCACAAACGCACCATTTGGGGGGCGTTTGGCAACGACGATAGGAGTGACCCGCATGATCCATCACGTTCTGGGGCTGTTTACCCATCCTGATCAGGAGTGGAAGGAGATTCGTGGCGAGGACGAGACCATCAGCCACATGTACCTCACCCACACGTTGATCCTGGCGGCGATCCCGGCGGTCTCGGCGTTTATCGGTACCACCCAGGTCGGCTGGGTGATCGGCAACAGACCGGCGGTGATGCTGACCGTGGAAAGCGCCATCTGGATGAGCATCATGTCTTACCTGGCGATGCTCGCCGGGGTGGCGGTGATGGGCGCGTTCATCCACTGGATGGCCCGCACCTACGATGCCACGCCGTCGATGGCGCAATGCATTGCGTTTGCCACTTACACCGCTACCCCGCTGTTCATTGGCGGCCTGGCCGCGCTCTACCCACACGTGTGGCTAGGCATGGTGATCGGCACAGCGGCGATCAGCTACACGGTTTTCCTGTTGTATGTGGGCTTGCCGACGTTCATGAACATCCCGCCGGATGAAGGCTTCCTGTTCTCCAGCTCGGTGCTGGCGGTAGGCCTGGTGGTTCTGGTGGCAATCATGGCCGCCACCGTGATCATCTGGGGCCTGGGCGTGGGGCCTGTGTATACCAACTAGATCCAACCAACACTGGGGCATCAGGTCACGGGCCGCCGCAAGGCGGCCTTTGACTGCCTGCTGACCGGTGGCTGGGCAGGCCAGCGACGCTTGCGGCATAATGCCTGGCTAAGGAGAGTGTCTACCGCCATGCCCGAGTTGCTCGAATCCCGCGTCGAAACCTGTTACCAGCAAGCCGAAGCCTTCTTCAAACGCCCCTTCGCCCGCCCGCAGGTCAGCTTCAAGCTGCGCGGCCATAAAGCCGGCGTCGCCCATCTGCACGAGAACCTGCTGCGCTTCAACCTGCAGTTGTATCGCGACAACCAGGATGACTTCCTGCGCCAGACTGTGGCCCATGAAGTGGCCCACCTGGTGGCGCATCAACTGTTCGGCGACAGGATTCAGCCGCATGGCGAGGAGTGGCAGTTGATCATGCGCGGGGTGTATGAGCTGCCGCCCAACCGTTGCCACAACTATGCAGTGCAGCGGCGCACGGCGACCCGCTACATCTATCAGTGCCCGTGCCCGCAGAGTGATTTTCCGTTCAGTGCCCAGCGGCACAAGCTGGTACGCCAGGGGCGGCGCTATCTGTGTCGGCGGTGTCGGCAGATATTGGTGTACAGCGGCGAGACCCGCGTCGAATAGACTGGCCTCTTCGCGGGACAAGCCCGCTCCTACAGGGTTCACCGCCGCCTCGGTAGGAGCGGGCTTGCCCCGCGAAGAGGCCGGCCCTGACAGCCTCAATGACCAGGCATGAAAAAGGCGACCCGAAGGTCGCCTTTTTCAATTACGCCTGAATCAACGAGCCGGGCCTTCAGCCACACCCAGGTCGTCAGTCGGACGCGTGTCTTCCAGTGGCGCGCCACCCGAAGCCAGTTCCGCGTGCAGCTTGTCTTCGTCCAGCTCCTTGACCCACTTGGCCACGACGATGGTCGCTACGCCGTTACCGATCAGGTTGGTCAGGGCACGGGCCTCGGACATGAAGCGGTCGATACCGAGGATCAGCGCCAGGCCGGCAACCGGCAGGTGGCCGACAGCCGACAGGGTTGCCGCCAGTACGATGAAGCCCGAACCGGTCACGCCTGCAGCACCTTTGGACGCTACCAGCAGCACCAGCAGCAGGGTGATCTGGTGAGTGATGTCCATGGTGGTGTCAGTGGCCTGGGCGATGAACACCGCAGCCATGGTCAGGTAGATCGAGGTACCGTCGAGGTTGAACGAGTAGCCAGTCGGAATTACCAGGCCTACCACAGATTTCTTCGCACCCAGACGCTCCATCTTGGCCAGCATGCGCGGCAGGGCGGATTCCGAAGAGGAAGTACCCAGCACGATCATCAGCTCTTCACGGATGTAGCGGATCAGCTTGAGTACGCTGAAACCGTGGGCGCGGCAGATACCGCCGAGGACGATCAGGATGAACGCCAGGCAAGTCACGTAGAAGCAGGCCATCAGGTAGCCCAACTGCACCAGCGAGCCAACACCGTACTGACCGATGGTGAAGGCCATGGCGCCGAAGGCACCGATCGGGGCCAGCTTCATGATCATGTTGATGATGTTGAACATGACATGGGCGAAGCGGTCGATCAGGTCGAGCACCGGCTTGCCGTAGCTGCCCAGGCGATGCAGGGCGAAGCCGAAGATCACCGAGAACATCAACACTTGCAGGATGTCGCCGTTGGCGAAGGCGCCGACCACGGTGTTCGGGATAATGTTGAGCAGGAAGCCAACGGTGGTCTGCTGCGCGCCGGCGGCGGCGTAAGCGGCCACGCTGCTGGCGTTCAGGGTGGTAACGTCGATGTGCATGCCAGCGCCTGGCTTGACCACGTTGACCACAACCAGGCCGATGATCAGGGCGATGGTCGAGACGATTTCGAAGTACAGGAGCGCGTAGCCGCCAGTCTTGCCGACCGATTTCATGCTCTGCATGCCAGCAATGCCGCTGACGACGGTGCAGAAGATGATCGGGGCGATGACCATTTTGATCAGTTTGACGAACCCGTCACCCAAGGGTTTGAGCGCGACGCCGGTTTCAGGATAGAAGTGGCCAAGCAGGATACCGATGGTGATGGCGAGCAACACCTGGATATACAGGGATTTGTACAGCGGCTGACGTTTCGTCATGGCTAATTTCCTCGAGTGTGCCGATTTCCACTCTTTCCAGAGCGGGGGCACCTGAATCGCTAACCCTCCTGCACCTGGAGGGATTTGTCGTTGTGTTCGAGCTGCCTGGGGCAGGTCTCTGATAAGTAATTAGCAAGGGCAATGCCAAAATGCCCAGATTGGGTGCGAGGGCTGTTTTTACGCGGGTCTATTGCCCAATTGGAGGGCGAAGGGGGCGTGGGATCTGGCGGGTTTCCGCCTGGTGGCGGAATTTGAACAAGCACGGATGGCGGGAATCCGCCCGTACAAGGGATACCAGGCCCGGCCTCTTCGCGGGGCAAGCCCGCTCCTACAGGGGGTTGCGCTGGTTCCTGAATGGCGCAATCCCCTGTACAAGCGGGCTTGCCCCGCGAAGAGGCCGGGCCTGATTGCACAATCAGTCGCGCTTGAAGCGGATCGTGAAGGCGGCGCCACCGAGCGGCGAATCATCCAGGCTGAGTTGCGCGTCGTAGCTGTCGATGATGTCCTTGACCACCGCCAGGCCGATGCCCTGCCCGGGGTGCTGGCGATCCAGCCGTTCACCGCGCTGCAGAATGCGCTCACGCTGGTCGGCCGGTACGCCCGGCCCGTCGTCCTCGATGCACAGCAGGAGTTGCCCAGCGTGCTCGCTCAGGCTCACCCGCACCTGCCCCAGGCACAGTCGATAGGCATTTTCCAAAAGGTTGCCGAGCAACTCGAGCAAGGCGCCCTGCTCCATCGGTACCTCCGCCTGCTGCGGCACCTCGAAGCTGATCGCCACGCGTTTGTCGCGATAGACCTTGGCCAAAGTGCTGCACAGGCTTTCGAGCAAGGGCTCAAGCCGCACCCGATGGCGCACCAGGCCGCTCTTGCGCAGGCTGGCGCGCTGCAGCTGGTAGTCGATCTGCTGGCTCATGCGATCAATCTGGCTCTGCAGCACCCGCGCCTGCTCGCGCTCGTCACCGCCTCGGCCAATGCTTTCGCCGACACCTTGCAGCACCGCAAGCGGCGTTTTCAGGCTGTGCGCCAGGTCGTCCAGCGAGTCGCGGTAGCGCTGGCGCTGCTCGCGCTCGCTGTGCAGCAGACGGTTGAGCGAGCCGGTCAGACGCAACAGTTCACGCGGGTGCTCCCGGCTCAGGCCATCGCGCGCGCCTGCCTCCACTTCGTCCAGTTCCAGGCTCAGCCGGCGCAGCGAGCGCAGGCCCCAGGTCAGCCCGGCCCAGAGCAATGCCATTAGCACCAGCACGGCCGCACCAAAGCCCAGGTAGAGTTTTTCGCGCAGGCCATCAAGGGTGTGCTGGTACTCACGCACCGGCTGCAGGGCGACGATGCTGTAGGCGGCGCTCTTGCCACCCAACAGCTTGACCTCGACGTCGTAGACGAAGAATTCCTCGCCATCGTCCTGGCGGATACGCGCGAACTCGTTGCCACGTCCGTCATAGCGGGGGCTGTAGTTGATGTGGCGATCACGGGTGGCGCGCGAACGCCAGACCTGCTCGCCCTGACGGTCGAAGATATAGCCGATCAGGCCGGTGTACGGCAGGTTGTAGCGCTCGTCCGGGAGCAGTTCGGGCATCTGCAATTGGCCATGCTCGATTCGCGCAGCGGAGATCAAGGTGGTGACGTCCGAGGCCAGGCGCTGCTCGATCGACTCCTGCAGCGCCAGGCTGAAGGCCTTCTGCAGGGCCGGCAGCAGCGCCAGCATGAACAACAGGGCAAGCAGCGCGGCCGCCAGCATCAGGCGCACGCGCAGCGAGCGGATCATCGGCAGCGCTCGGTGAACAGATAGCCCAGGCCACGTACCGTGTCGATCGGCTTGAAGCCGTGTTCGCCCTCGAGCTTGCGCCGCAGGCGACCGACCAGCACTTCGATGACGTTGGGGTCGCGCTCCTCGTCGCCCGGGTACAACTGCTCCATCAGGCGGTCTTTCGCCACCACCTGTTGGTGATGGCGCATGAGGTACTCGAGGATGCGGTATTCATAGGCGGTCAGCGCCAGCGGTTGCTGGTCGAGGGTCGCCTGCTTGCGGTTGAGGTCGAGCAGCAGCGGGCCGGCGGCGATGGTCGACTGGGTGAAGCCGCTGGAACGGCGCAACAAGGCGTTGAGGCGAGCCTCGAGCTCTTCGAACTGGAACGGCTTGACCACATAGTCGTCGGCACCGGCGGCCAGCCCTTCGACCTTGTCCTGCCAGTTGCCGCGGGCGGTGAGGATGAGGATCGGGAAGGTCTTGCCGCGGCTGCGCAATTGGCCGATCAATTCCAGCCCGCTCATGCCGGGCAGGCCCAGGTCGATGATGGCCAGATCGAAGGTGTATTCCTCTGTCTGGTACAGGGCCTCTTCAGCGTTGGCGACCGCCTGCACCACATGCCCGCTCTCGCCCAGGCGCGTGTGCAGGTGGTGGCGCAATAGCGCCTCGTCCTCGACCACCAGCAATTTCATGGGTGCTCCTTGATAGGGTTGCGTTGCATGTGCCGGCCTCTTCGCGGGGCACGCCCGCGCCTACAGGGTTAGCGCTGAACCTGTAGGCGCGCGAAGCGGCCGGCACAGGATACCAGCGTGCCTCAGAACTTGTAGTTGGCCGACAGGTAGGTCTGGGCGCTGCTGGTCAGGCGCAGGGTGCCGACCTTGGGCCCGCCGTGCTCGACCAGCTCGGTGCTGGCGTTGCTGCGCAGGTAACGGTAGCCCAGCTCGACCGAGGCGTTGTCGGTGACTTCCTGGATCACGCCGGCCTGCAGGCCCACTGCATAGCCATAGTCGGTGTCGCGGCCATAGCCGGAAGACTCCTGCGACAGCTTGGTCACGCCGAGGCTGCCGCCGCCGAACAGCTTGGTGGTGTCACCGACCGGCAGGAATACGTCGTAGCTGCCGAGCAGGTTTTCCTGGCGCAACTTGAGGCCGCTGTGGTCACCGGAGACGTTGTCATAGGTCATGTAGTAGCGACCCTGGTCGTTGATCTTGCCCAGGCGCACGCCCCAGGTGCCGTCCTTGCCGATGATGCCGTCGGTGTTGAGGTTGTCGCTGTTGCGGTCGAGCAGGCCGGACTTGCGAACCTTGTCGCTGGTCTGGCCGTAGGTAAGGCTGGCGAAATTGTCATCGGCCTGGGCGGTGGCCGCGAAGCCGGCGGCACATACAGCCATTGCAGCCATCAGGGTGTTGAGCGTTTTCATGGGTTCGTACTCCAGTGGGATGCGCTGTTTCTGTCTGCGGACTAGAGTAAGCAGAACGCCCTGAACCGCTGCTGAACCCAGGCTGAACCCGCGCTGAACGAAGCGCATCCATCGTCGTCACGGAGTACCGACCATGCGTTCCTTGCTTGCCCTGGCTCTGCTGTGCAGCGCCGCCATGGCCCAGGCGGCTGTGCAAACCCGCGAGATCCCCTATCAAGATCAAGATGGCAAGCGCCTGGTGGGCTACTACGCCTATGACGATGCCGTCGACGGCAAGCGCCCGGGTATCGTCGTGGTACATGAATGGTGGGGGCTGAACGATTATGCCAAGCGCCGCGCGCGCGATCTGGCGGCGCTGGGCTACAGCGCCCTGGCCATCGATATGTATGGTGATGGCAAGCACACCGAGCATCCGGCCGACGCCCAGGCGTTCATGGCCGCAGCGCTGAAAGACCCTGCCGCCGCTGCCAAGCGCTTTGATGCAGGTGTCGAGTTGTTGAAGATCCAGCCCAAGACCGATACCGACAAGCTGGCTGCGATCGGCTACTGCTTTGGCGGCAAGGTGGTGCTGGATGCCGCGCGCCGTGGCGAGCCGCTGGCCGGGGTGGTGAGCTTCCATGGCGCGCTGGTCACGCAGACACCCGCCACGCCGGGCAGCGTCAAGGCCAAGGTGCTGGTCGAGCATGGCGCGGCGGACAGCATGGTCACGGCCGAGCAGGTAGCGGCGTTCAAGCAGGAGATGGACAAGGCTGGGGCCAGTTATGAGTTTGTCAGCATCGAGGGGGCCAAGCATGGATTCAGCAATCCGGATGCCGATCGGCTCGGGCATGGCGAGCATGGCGGGCCGGATATCGGCTATGACAAGGCGGCGGATCAGCGCTCTTGGGCGGATATGCAGGCGTTCTTGAAAAAGGTTTTTGACTGACCATTGCTGGGGCCGCGTTGCGGGCCCCTGCAATCTCAACTCCCACCACGCCACAGCGGCTGGCACAATACCCGCCATGAACAGACTCCCCACCTGCTGCGCCCCACTCCAGCACCACTGGCCCCTGCCCCGCGCAGTTCCCGGTGCGGTGCTGGTCAGTTGCGCCTTCGACCCCGCCCAACTGGCCGCCGACGACTTCCAGCGCGCGGGCATCGAGCAGACGCCCAGCCTGCAGCGCTCCGTGGCCAAGCGCCAGGCCGAGTACCTCGCCGGCCGGGTCTGTGCCCGCGCCGCCTTGCAGCGGCTCGATGGGCGTGACTACGTGCCCGCCACCCATGAAGACCGCTCGCCGATCTGGCCTAGCGCGATCCACGGTTCGATCACCCACGGTAAAGGCTGGGCCGCCGCCGTGGTGGCTGCCGATGGCGCCTGCCGCGGCCTGGGCCTGGACCAGGAAAGCCTGCTCAATGACGAGCGCGCCGAGCGCCTCGCCGCCGAGATCCTCACCCCCGCCGAGCTGGCACGCCTGGACCGCAATCAATCAGGGCTGACCGTGACCCTGACCTTCTCGCTCAAGGAGAGCCTGTTCAAGACCCTCTACCCGCTGACCCGGCAACGCTTCTACTTCGAGCACGCCGAGGTGCTGGAGTGGTCTGCCGACGGCCTGGCGCGACTGCGCTTGCTGACCGACCTGTCGCCAGCGTGGCGTCATGGGGTCGAACTCGACGGGCAGTTCTGCCTGCACGACGGCCACCTGCTCAGCCTGGTCAGCGTCTGACCTTCAGGTTGGCGCCTGCTCGCGTGGCCAGCTCAGGCTGAAACAGGCGCCGCCCAGACCTTCGCTGCGCCCGACCAAAGCCCGCCCGCCGTGCCAGTGGATAATCCGCCGCACGATCGACAGCCCCAGGCCATGCCCGCCAGAGGCGCGCGTGCGGCTGTCGTCGAGGCGGGTGAAGGGGGTGAAGATCCGGTCCCAGACACCTTCAGGAATACCCGGGCCATCATCCTCGACATCGATCCGGCAGCGCTGCTGACCGACTTGGTAGCTCAGCCGTACCTGGTTTTCAGCGTGGCGCATGGCGTTACTGACCAGGTTCTGCAGGGCGCGGTGCAGGTAACGCGGTTCGGCGTCGACCCAGGCGCCTGCCTGCGCATCCAGTGCCTGGCACGCCCCACGCAGCACCTTGATACCTGGGCGCAGCGGCGCCAGCTCGGCAATCACCCGATCGAGCAAGGCATCCAGGTCGACGGCCTGGAACTTCAGCGCCGGTGCGCCCTGCTCAAGGCGGGCGTAGGTGAGCATCTCGTCAACCAGCCGGTCGAGGTCCTGGATGTCGCCATCCATGCCCGCCAGGTGCTTGGCGCGGGCCTGCTCGGTGCTGGCGCTTTCGATCATCTCCAGGCCGAAGCGCAGCCGCGCCACCGGCGTGCGCAGCTCATGCGAGACTGCCCGCACCAGCTCGCGCTGCATGCTCAGCGAGCGCTGCAGGTGCTCGGCCATGCCATTGAAGGCCGCCGCCAGGCGCCCTACCGAGTCGGCGTCGCCGGCCGGCACGCGGGTGTCCAGGCTGCCCTGGGCAATGCGCGTGGCAGCATTCTCCAGGCCAGACACGCGCCGCTCCAGTTGGCGCACCAACAGGTACACCACCAGGCCGATCAGGCACAGGCCAAGAAAGGCGATCAGGATCAACAGTTGCGGTGGGTACAGATTGAGCTGGTACAGCGGGCCGATCTCCAGCACCCAGGGTGAGCCGGGCAGGCTGGCGAACACGCGGATCGAATCGCCCTCCTTGTCCAGCGCCATCACCGTGTCGCCCTCCTCCACCCGATGCCGCTGGTCGTCATCGAGGCCGGCCCGCTCGAGGCGCTGCAGGCTGACGTCGAAACCAAAGCCCTTGCTTTGTTTGAGCTCGGCCAGGCGCCGCTGTTGCTCGGTCACCGGGTAGCGCACCAGTTCGTCGGCGAGCAGGTACAGGGTGGCTCGCGCCAGCTGTTCGCTGACCTGCTTGACCTGAGCCACCAGCAACAGGTCTTCGCGGCCGACCCGGCGCAACACCCGGGCGGCATGCGGGCCGGTCTTTTCCACTACCACCAGGTCGCGGTACAGCCGTGCGCGCTGGCTGCCATCAAGGCTCAGTTGGGTCATGGGCTGCAGATCAAGGGGGACGCCGAGCAAGCGTTCCCAGATCAACAGCGAGCGCTTGCGCTCGACTTCGTTCTGCGGGGCCAGGTTGTCGGCCATCAGGCTGAAGGTGCCCTGGGCCAGGCGCTCGCGGTGCTGATCGGCGCGCACCAGGTTGACCAGGTGCAGGCTGAGCACACCCAGTACCCCCACCAGCACCAGCACGCCGAGCATGCCGCCATAGATGCGCAGGAAGATCGAATTCATCAGGGCTGGGCCGCCTCGCCGACAAACAGATAGCCTTTGCTGCGCAGGGTCTTGATCAGCCGTGGGTGGATGGGATCATCGCCGATCTTCGGCCGGATCTTGGAAATGCGCACGTCGATGGAGCGGTCCTGGCCGTCGTAACCGACGCCGCGCAGCGCGGTGAAGATCTGCTCGCGCGACAGCACCCGTCCGGCGTGGCTGGCGAGCAGCCAGAGCAGGTCGAATTCAGCGCTGGTGAGGTCGATCGACTGCTGGTCGAGCCAGGCCTCGCGCAGGCCATGGTCGATGCGCAGGGCGCCAAAGCGCAGCGCTTGCGGCTTGTTCTCGGGGCTGTCGCTGCGGCGCAGCAGGGCATTGATGCGGGCCAGCAGCAGGCGCGGGTGCACGGGTTTGCAGACGTAGTCGTCGGCACCCAGGTCGAGGCCCTGGACCTGGTCGAGCTCGTCACTGCGGGCGGTGAGCATGAGGATCACCCCGGCGTACTGGCTGCGCACCCGGCGACAGATGCTCAGGCCGTCTTCGCCGGGCAGCATCAGGTCGAGGATGACCAGGTCGGGCTGGCTGTCGACGATGCGCCGCACTGCCCGCCCGCCATCGCCCTCGACCGCCACCTCGAAGCCGTTGGCCTGGAGGTACTCGGCGGTGAGCTCGGCGAGACGCTGGTCGTCCTCGACGATGAGGATACGGTTGCTTGGCTGGTCCATGGCCTTCCTCTCGTTATTGTCGTTGTGTACGGGCTGTGCCGGCCTCTTCGCGGGGCAAGCCCGTTCCTACAGGGGCGTGCGCTGATTCCTGAATGGCGCAACCCCTGTAGGAGCGGGCTTGCCCCGCGAAAAGGCCGGCACCCCTCGACACAGGCCCCAGGCCAAAATAAAAAAGCAACATCCTCAGCGGATACTACGTCGCACACCCACCCCTGCCAATCTCCTCAACGCCACACTGGACTGCACCGATTTATGTGATAGGGTGCGCCCCCGAAAAATCTGCAATGGGCCGTACACACGCAGAAAAAAAGTGAAAACCTCTGGGGACAAGGCCTACAGCCAATACCCAAGAATCACACACAATCTGTGCACAAGTTATCCACAGGCGCTCGCCTTGCAAACACCCCGCGACCGCATTATCTTGTATCTCCATTGCAGCGAACCACTACATGTTGGGGTTCGTAGACAAATCACAAACACAAGTCAGCGCCGAAACTCAAGCGATTTTTCCGCCTGAACTTACGGTGATTTCAGCAGCCAAACCGCTCCTGCGGAGGCGACCGAGGCAAGCCCGTCCAAGCGGTCTTGTTCGGGTATGGGTGTTGCAGGCATCGCCTGGCGACCCCGACAGCAACAGTTTTTGGGCCGCGGCTCAAAACCTTTGACTTCGGCCAGGGAGCGGCAAGCTATTGCCCTTATTCCTGAGTCTGTCCCGAAGTCGGTAAACCCGAGGAGGCGGATCCACGTGCGCGTGGTGTCCCCGCTCGGGTGATCGAACTGGCGGATGGAACGGTGGGCGCCCACAAGGCGCCCGAACACTATAGAAACTGTGGAGACACCCACCCATGCAAACCGACACAACTCGCGAGAACCCGCAGGGCCAAGCGCCTCAGGCCGCCGATTCGAACCAGGATCTGGCTGCCACCGCGCCTGGCCAACTGCGCGTGATCAAGCGTAACGGCACTGTCGTCGCCTACACCGACGACAAGATCACCGTGGCCATCACCAAGGCGTTCCTCGCAGTTGAAGGCGGTACCGCCGCCGCTTCGTCGCGCATCCACGACACCGTCGCGCGCCTGACCGAACAGGTCACCGCCACGTTCAAGCGTCGCATGCCATCGGGTGGCACCATCCATATCGAAGAGATCCAGGACCAGGTCGAACTGGCCCTGATGCGCGCCGGCGAGCAGAAAGTCGCCCGTGACTACGTGATCTACCGCGACCAGCGCGCCAAAGAGCGTGCGACCCGCGCCAACACCGATGCCGTGGTCGAGCCGCACCCGTCGATCCGCATCACCCTGGCCGACGGCAGCAAGGCGCCGCTGGACATGGCGCGCCTGAACACCATCATCAGCGAAGCCTGCGAAGGCCTGGCCGAAGTCGATGGCCAGCTGATCCAGCGCGAAACCCTCAAGAACCTGTACGACGGCGTCGCCCTCAAGGACGTCAATACCGCCCTGGTGATGACCGCGCGTACCCTGGTCGAGCGTGAGCCGAACTACTCGTTCGTCACCGCCCGCCTGCTGATGGACACCCTGCGTGCCGAAGGCCTGGGCTTCCTCGGCGTCGCCGACAGCGCCACCCACCACGAGATGGCCGAGCTGTACGCCAAGGCCCTGCCGGCCTACGTCGCCAAGGGTATCGAGTTCGAGCTGCTCAACCCGGCCCTGGCCGACTTCGACCTGGAGCGTCTGGGCCAGGCGATCAACCACGAGCGCGACCAGCAGTTCACCTACCTCGGCCTGCAGACCCTGTACGACCGCTACTTCATCCACAAGGATGGCGTGCGCTTCGAGCTGCCGCAGGTATTCTTCATGCGTGTGGCCATGGGCCTGGCGCTGGAAGAGAAAGACAAAGAAGCCCGTGCGATCGAGTTCTACAACCTGTTGTCGTCGTTCGACTACATGGCTTCGACCCCGACCCTGTTCAACGCCGGTACCCTGCGTCCACAGCTGTCGAGCTGCTACCTGACCACCGTGCCGGACGACCTCTCGGGCATCTACCACGCGATCCACGACAACGCCATGCTGTCGAAATTCGCCGGTGGCCTGGGCAACGACTGGACCCCGGTGCGTGCGCTGGGCTCCTACATCAAGGGCACCAACGGCAAATCCCAGGGCGTCGTACCCTTCCTGAAAGTGGTCAACGACACCGCTGTTGCGGTCAACCAGGGCGGCAAGCGCAAAGGCGCGGTCTGCGCTTACCTGGAAACCTGGCACCTGGACATCGAAGAGTTCATCGAGCTGCGCAAGAACACCGGTGATGATCGTCGTCGTACCCACGACATGAACACCGCCAACTGGATCCCTGACTTGTTCATGAAGCGTGTCTTCGATGACGGCCAGTGGACCCTGTTCTCGCCGAACGAAGTACCTGATCTGCACGACCTGACCGGCAAGGCCTTCGAAGAGCGTTACGAGTACTACGAAGCCCTGACCGAGTACAACAAGATCAAGGTGTTCAAGACCATCCAGGCCAAGGACCTGTGGCGCAAGATGCTCTCGATGCTGTTCGAGACCGGCCACCCATGGCTGACCTTCAAAGACCCGTGCAACCTGCGTTCGCCGCAGCAGCACGTCGGCGTGGTGCACAGCTCGAACCTGTGCACCGAGATCACCTTGAACACCAACAAGGATGAGATCGCGGTCTGCAACCTGGGCTCGATCAACCTGCCGAACCACATCGTCGATGGCAAGCTGGACACCGCCAAGCTGCAGCGCACCGTCAACACTGCCGTGCGCATGCTCGACAACGTGATCGACATCAACTACTACTCGGTACCGCAGGCGCGTAACTCGAACCTCAAGCACCGTCCGGTCGGCCTGGGCATCATGGGCTTCCAGGACGCGCTGTACCTGCAGCACATCGCCTACGGTTCCGACGCTGCCGTCGAGTTCGCCGACAAGTCGATGGAAGCAGTCAGCTACTTCGCGATCCAGGCTTCGTGCGACCTGGCCGACGAGCGTGGCGCCTACGAGACCTTCCAGGGTTCGCTGTGGTCCAAAGGCATCCTGCCGCTGGATTCGCAACAGATCCTGATCGAGGCCCGTGGCCAGAAGTACATCGACGTCGACCTGAACGAGACCCTGGACTGGGCACCGGTCCGTGCTCGCGTACAGAAAGGTATTCGTAACTCGAACATCATGGCCATCGCGCCAACCGCGACCATCGCCAACATCACTGGCGTATCGCAGTCGATCGAGCCGACCTACCAGAACCTGTACGTGAAATCGAACCTCTCCGGCGAGTTCACCGTGATCAACCCGTACCTGGTTCGCGACCTCAAGGCCCGCGGCCTGTGGGACTCGGTCATGATCAACGACCTGAAGTACTACGACGGTTCGGTGCAGCAGATCGAGCGTATCCCGCAAGAGCTCAAGGCGCTGTACGCCACTGCGTTCGAAGTCGACACCAAGTGGATCGTCGATGCCGCCAGCCGTCGCCAGAAGTGGATCGACCAGGCGCAGTCGCTGAACCTGTACATCGCCGGCGCTTCGGGCAAGAAGCTCGACGTGACCTACCGCATGGCCTGGTACCGTGGTCTGAAAACCACCTACTACCTCCGTGCCCTGGCCGCGACCAGCACCGAGAAGTCGACCATCAACACCGGCAAGCTCAACGCCGTTTCCAGCGGCGGCGACAGCGCCCCGGTCCAGGCTGCAGGTCCAGCACCTGTGCCGAAGGCCTGCGCGATCGACGAGCCGGATTGCGAAGCCTGCCAATAAGGCCTCGCCGAGGCTTCCTCTCAAGGAAGCCTCAACGCTTTTGCCGCGACACTGCGGACCCTGTGGGAGCGGGCTTGCCCGCGCAGAGGCTGGCATCCCCGCCGCCTCTCCCCAGCCAAACACAATAAGCCGTGGCTCCAACTGCCCCGGCGGCCCGGACAGGGCCACTCCAGATTTGCGTGCACTGCACTACCCCAACGGGGCTAACGCACCGCAACCAAGATCCATCGGCCATACTTCATAGATGGCCCTCAAGCAGGAAAACCTCACCATGCTGAGCTGGGACGAATTCGATAAAGAAGACACCGAAGTTGCTGCCAAAAGCAGCAGCCCCGCGCAGGCCGCCGCTGCCGCCACGCTCGACAAGCTCGACAGTGCTGGCGGTGCCGCCGCCCTCGAAGCCCGTGCGGCCACTGCCAGCGACTCCGATGCCGTCAAGCGTGCCAAAGCGGCCCTGAACGACCTCGATATCGCTGAAGGCCTGGCTGAGCTCGAAGGCTCCGCCGCCCGCGTTGCCGTTGACGAAAAGCGCATGATCAACTGCCGCGCCGACCTCAACCAGCTGGTCCCGTTCAAGTACGACTGGGCCTGGCAGAAGTACCTCGACGGCTGTGCCAACCACTGGATGCCGCAAGAGGTCAACATGACCGCGGACATCGCCCTGTGGAAAGACCAGGACGGCCTGACCGATGACGAGCGCCGCATCGTCATGCGTAACCTCGGCTTCTTCTCGACTGCCGACTCGCTGGTTGCCAACAACCTGGCCCTGGCCGTGTACCGCCTGATCACCAACCCCGAGTGCCGCCAGTACATCCTGCGCCAGGCCTTCGAAGAGGCGATCCACACCCACGCCTACCAGTACTGCATCGAGTCGCTGGGCATGGATGAAGGCGAGATCTTCAACATGTACCACGAGATCCCGTCGGTCGCGAAAAAAGCCGCCTGGGGCCTGAAGTACACCCGCGCCATCTCCGACCCGGAATTCAACACCGGCACCCCAGAGACCGACAAAGAGCTGCTGCGCAACCTGATCGCCTACTACTGCGTTCTGGAAGGCATCTTCTTCTACTGCGGCTTTACCCAGATCCTGTCGATGGGCCGTCGCAACAAGATGACCGGCGTTGCCGAGCAGTTCCAGTACATCCTGCGTGACGAGTCGATGCACCTGAACTTCGGCATCGACGTGATCAACCAGATCAAGATCGAGAACCCGCACCTGTGGGACGCGGCGATGAAGGAAGAAGCGACCCAGATGATCCTGCAAGGGACCCAGCTGGAGATCGAATACGCGCGCGATACCATGCCCCGTGGCGTGCTGGGCATGAACGCGGCGATGATGGAGGACTACCTCAAGTTCATCGCTAACCGTCGCCTGACCCAGATTGGCTTGAAGGAAGAGTACCCAGGGACGAACAACCCGTTCCCGTGGATGAGCGAGATCATGGACTTGAAGAAAGAGAAGAACTTCTTTGAGACGCGTGTGATCGAGTATCAGACGGGTGGGGCGTTGAGCTGGGACTGATTGTCTGGCTCGAAACCGAAGAAGGCTGCCTGAATGGCAGCCTTTTTTTATGGGCGTTGGATGGATTGGCTCGTGGCAGCCGGTCACGGTTGTCGGCTGGGGGCTGGAAGGCATGCCTGGATTGTTCAATGAGCGATGTGACCGGCGGCTTGGCGCTGACCTTTGCACATGCGTTTGGCTTTAGCTCGCCGGGGCTGCTTTGCAGCCCTTTCGCGACACAAGGCCGCTCCTACAAGGGAGGTGTGGCGTTGCCGAGAGTGGCTTGTCGCCCCGGGGCTACGGGGCTGAAAAGTAGCGACTGGGGATCTCGCCAAGCGCACGTTTGAACACTGTCGAGAAAGCGCTTGGGCTGCTATAGCCAAGCTCCATCGCAACCCGCGTGACCGACTCGCCGTTGCCCAGTCGCACCACCGCCGCCAACAGGCACGCCTGCTGCCGCCATTCCAGAAAACTGATCCCGGTATGCAGGCGGAACTGGCGCGTAAAGGTGCGCCGGCTCATGCCAACGCGCTCAGCCATGGCGTCTATACCCACCTCCAGGCAGGGCGCCGCCAGAAACGCGCTGCAGGCCTGCGCAAGGCGCGGCTCGGCCGGTATGGGCGCATTCAGCGACTGTGCCGGCATCACGGCGATCTCATGCAGCAGCAGCCCCAGCAGATGCGCTTCGCGCCCGTTGGCCGGATACCGCGCGGGGAGCGCCACCGCCTGCTCAAGCAGTTGCCGGAGCAACGGCGACACAGCCAATACCTGGCAATGCCCAGGCAACCTCAAACGCTGCGCAGCGCGCGGGCACACATAGCCGTTGAGCATGGTCACCGGGCCGCGCATCTGCATGGCATGCGCACGCTGCGCGGGCACCCAGATGGCCCTGAGCGGCGGGACGGCCCAGCTGCCCGCTTCGGTTTCGACAGTGATGACGCCGCACGCCGCGTAGGCGAACTGGCCGCGGGCATGGCTGTGCATCGGGAAGTGATCGCCGTCGGCGTAATCCTTGCGGGTCACCAGCAGATCACCCGAGATTTCTGGGTAGCGCGTGCGGTCAGTATTGTGCATGGCCCGACTTTAAGGGTATTTGACCTTGAATTGAAAGCGGGCCAGGCGCCGGCGCGGCATATTTCACGCCCTTCACGGCGTCCCGCCGGAGCTTGAGGAAAGAGCGCCTGACCATGCAGAGAAAACATTTGATATTGGCCGTGCTGGTGACGGCGGTATGGGGCGTCAACTTCCCCATCACCAAACTCGGCCTGGCCAGCATCGATCCATTGTTGTTGACCGCTATACGCTTCACCCTGGCCGCCTTGCCGTGGGTCTTTCTGGTGAAGCGGCCAAATGTCGCCATGCAATGGGTGGCGGCCTATGGCCTGATTTTCGGGGTGGCCATGTGGGCGCTGATCAATCTGGGTATTGCCATGGGCGTACCGCCAGGCAGCGCTGCGCTACTCATTCAGTTCAGTGCGTTTTTCACCCTTGGCTGGGGCGTGCTGCTGTTTCGCGAACGCCTGACCGGGCCGCAGGTGCTCGGCATGGTGCTGGCGGCAATCGGCTTGGTGGGCATCCTGATGGGCAGCACAGGTCATGCAACGACGGTGGGCTTCCTGCTGGTGATGGTCAGCGCGCTGGCCTGGAGTGTCGGCAACGTCATCATCAAGCTGTCCAAGGTGAGGGAAATCTTTGCGTTCGTGGTTTGGGCCAGCTTGTTCGCGCCGATCCCGTTGTTGTTGCTGACCTGGTGGCTGCATGGGGCGACGCCATTTATCGCGCTGCCCTCGCAAGTGGATGGCGTAGCAATACTGTCGCTAGCATTCCAAGTGTATGCGGCGACCCATTTCTGCTATTGGGGCTGGAACCTGTTGCTACGCGAGTATCCAGCATCGCAAGTGGCGCCGTTGTCACTGTTGATTCCTGTGTTTGGCACGGTGAGTTCGATAGCAATCGTCGAACAGACGCCAAGTGATTGGGACTGGCTATGCATGGGGCTGATTCTATCGGCATTGGCAGTAGGCATGCTCAAACGGCGGGCTGCCCCATCCCACACATACGGGCCTCAAATGCGTTGACAAGCATTTTGCCACTTGTTAATAATTCGCCAAGGTCGTACGACAACACACAACAAAAACAACAATTCGTGAGTCCCCCATGACGACAGCCCTCTCGCGTCACCCCCGCCCGCTCGATACCTACAGCTCATCGTACAAACCCGTGGCCACCTAGGTCGCTGCTGACCGCGTTCACCCCTCGGCCTTGCCAGGCCACCTCTGCAACCGCCACTGCCGCTGGCCGCTTGTCCGCGCCCGGCATACGGATAGCTACACCCTTAGGGAGCACAACAATAATGAAAATCCGCCAATCCATCCCCTTCGCCTTGCTCGGCGCGACCGCTCTTGGCGCGCTGCCGCAAGCCGGTCTTGCCGCTGGTTTCATGGAAGACGCCAAGGCCACGCTGGGCCTGCGCAACTTCTACATCAACCGCAACTTCGTCGACCCGAGCAACCCGCAGAGCAAGGCCGAGGAATGGACCCAGAGCTTCATTCTTGACGCTCGCTCAGGCTTTACCGAAGGGCCAATCGGTTTTGGCGTGGACGTGCTGGGGCTGTATTCGGTCAAGCTCGATGGTGGTGGCGGTACCTATGGCACGGCACTGCTGCCGCGCCACGATGATGGCCGGCCGGCGGATAACTTTGGACGCTTGGCGGTCGCCGGCAAGGCGCGGATCTCGAAGACCGAGCTGAAGATCGGTGAATGGATGCCGGTGCTGCCGATCCTGCGTTCGGACGATGGTCGCTCGCTGCCGCAAACCTTGCGCGGTGGCCAGGTGACGTCCAACGAAATCGCCGGGCTGACCCTCTACGGCGGCCAGTTCCGCGCCAACAGCCCGCGTAATGACGCGAGCATGGAGGACATGGGCTACGGCGGCGCCCTGTCGGATCGCTTCAACTTCGTCGGCGGCGAATACAAGTTCAACCAGGACCGGACCCTGGTCGGCCTGTGGAATGCGGTGCTCAAGGACGTCTACCAGCAGCAGTACCTGCAGGTCAGCCACAGCCAGCCGGTCGGCAGCTGGACGCTGGGCGCCAACCTCGGCTACTTCCAGGGCGAGGAAGACGGCTCGGAGCGGGCCGGCAAGCTGGACAACAAGACCTACTCGGGGATGTTCTCGGCCAAATACGGCGGAAACACCTTCTGGGTCGGGCTGCAGAAGGTCAGCGGCGACACCTGGATGCGGGTCAACGGCACCAGCGGCGGCACGCTGGCCAACGACAGCTACAACGCCAGTTTCGACAACGCCAACGAGCGCTCGTGGCAGGTACGCCATGACTTCAACTTCGTCACCGTGGGCGTACCGGGGCTGACCCTGATGAACCGCTATATCAGCGGCCGCGAGGTGCACAGTGGCGTGGTTACCGATGGCAAGGAATGGGTGCGTGAGTCGGAGTTGGCCTATGTGATTCAGAGTGGGACGTTCAAGGACCTGAGCGTCAAATGGCGCAACTCGACGATTCGCCGGGATTTCAGCAACAACGAGTTTGATGAGAATCGGTTGATCTTCAACTATCCGCTTTCGATCTTGTAACCACGGCGGCTGTGCCGGCCTCTTTGCGGGGCAAGCCCGCTCCTACAGGTGGAGTGCTGTTCTAGAGACCTGCGCGCAACCTGTAGGAGCGGGCTTGCCCCGCGAAGAGGCCGGCACTGACCGCACACGGCTCAGCGGCTAAAAACCACATACAGAGCATTGACAAGGGCGGGAATCCCTACCGATAATCCAGCAAAGTCATACGACAACCTACAACAAAACACAATACGAGCTTGCCATGACTCCCACACCGTTCAAGCGCCTGCTGCTCACTGGAGCCGCAGGCGGCCTCGGCCAAGTGCTTCGCGAACGCCTCAAGGGTTACGCCGAAGTGCTGCGCCTCTCCGATATCGCGGCAATGGCCCCCGCCACTGGCGCGCATGAAGAAATCGTCGAATGCGACCTGGCCGACAAAGCCGCGGTGCATCAGTTGGTCGAAGGCGTCGACGCTATTTGCCACTTTGGCGGCGTGTCCGTCGAACGCCCCTTCGAAGAAATCCTCGGCCCGAATATCTGCGGTGTATTCCACCTCTATGAGGCGGCGCGCAAGCACGGGGTCAAGCGGATCATCTTCGCCAGTTCCAACCACACCATCGGCTTCTACCAGCAGGACGAGCGCATCGACGCCCATGCCCTGCGCCGCCCCGACGGCTACTACGGCCTGTCCAAATGCTATGGCGAAGACGTCGCCAGCTTCTACTTCGACCGCTACGGCATCGAGACCGTGAGCATCCGCATCGGCTCGTCGTTCCCTGAACCGCAGAACCGCCGCATGCTCAGCACCTGGCTCAGCTATGACGACCTGACCCAGCTGATCGAACGCGGGCTGTTCACCCCAGATGTCGGCCACACGGTGGTCTACGGCGCCTCTGCCAACCGCGATGTGTGGTGGGACAACCGCGACGCCGCGCACCTGAACTACCAGCCGAAAGACTCCTCCGAAGTGTTCCGCGCCAAGGTCGAAGCGCAGCCAGCGCCAGCGGCCGACGATCCCTCGATGGTCTATCACGGCGGCGCCTTCGTCGCTGCCGGGCCATTCGACTGATCCACGACCGCTAAGGAAGCCGGCCCATGACGCACTGCGAACTGCTCGTTGACGCGCGCAACGCCACCGGAGAAAGCCCGGTCTGGCACACCACTGAACAGGCCTTGTATTGGGTCGACATACCCGCCGGCCAACTGCACCGCTGGCGCGCAAGCGATGGTGCGCATGACCGCTGGCAAGCCGACGAGATGCTCGCCTGCATCGCCCGCTGCGCCAGCCCCGACCGTGGCTGGATCGCCGGTATGCAGAGCGGCCTCTTCCACCTGACGGTCAACGCCCAGGGCGGGCTCGACAGCCGCCTGGTCAGCCCGGTCGAACATGCCCGCGACGGCATGCGTTTCAACGACGGGCGCTGCGACCGGCAAGGGCGTTTCTGGGCCGGAACCATGCTGATGGACATGCAGCAAGGCGCCCGCGTCGGTGCGCTGTATCGGCATGACGGCGAAGGCCAGGCGCTGCGCCTGCAACTGGACACGATGATCGTGCCCAACGGCCTGGCCTTCAGCCCCGACGGCACGCGCATGTACCTCTCCGACTCACACCCGGACGTGCAGACCATCTGGGTCTTCGATTACGACATTGACAGCGGCACGCCGCACAACCAGCGGCTGTTCGTTGACATGCGGGCATTCCCCGGACGCCCCGACGGCGCCGCGATCGATGCCGACGGCGGCTACTGGATCTGCGGCAACGACGCTGGCCTGGTGCACCGCTTCACGCCTGACGGCCGGCTCGACCGCTCGCTCAGCGTGCCGGTGAAAAAGCCGGCGATGTGCGCCTTCGGCGGCGCCGGCATGGACACTCTGTTCGTCACTTCGATTCGCCCCGCGGGCGACCTCGCCGACCAGCCGTTGGCCGGCGGCGTGTTTGCCCTCAACCCGGGCGTCAAAGGCTTGGAGGAGCCGACCTACCGGGGCTGAGCCCAGCACTGCCATACACGAGCGAAACCACATAATAACAACACCGGAGTTTCATCATGATCTTCAAACGCAAGCTACTCCTTGCCGTACTTCCGTTCGCCTTCAGCCTCTCTGGCACGGCGTCTGCGCTGGACATCAAGTTCGCTGAAATCCACCCGGCCGGCTACCCCACCGTGGTCGCCGAACAGAACATGGGCAAGAAGCTCGAAGCCGCCAGCAATGGCGAGATCACCTTCAAGATGTTCGCCGGTGGCGTGCTCGGCTCGGAGAAGGAAGTGATCGAGCAGGCGCAGATCGGTGCAGTGCAGATGACCCGCGTCAGCCTCGGCATCGTCGGCCCGGTGGTACCCGATGTGAACGTGTTCAACATGCCGTTCGTGTTCCGCGATCACGAGCACATGCGCAAGATCATCGATGGCGAGATCGGCCAGGAAATTCTCGACAAGATCACCAACTCCGAATTCAACCTGGTCGCCCTGGCCTGGATGGATGGCGGCACGCGCAGCCTCTACACCAAGAAGCCGGTGCGCAAGATCGAAGACCTCAAGGGCATGAAGATTCGCGTACAGGGCAACCCGCTGTTCATCGACATGATGAACGCCATGGGCGGCAACGGCATCGCCATGGACACCGGCGAGATCTTCAGCGCCCTGCAGACCGGGGTGATCGACGGTGCCGAGAACAACCCGCCGACCCTGCTCGAACACAACCATTTCCAGAGCGCCAA
The DNA here is from genome assembly GCF_017875955.1 of Pseudomonas sp. BP8. Taxonomy (GTDB): domain Bacteria; phylum Pseudomonadota; class Gammaproteobacteria; order Pseudomonadales; family Pseudomonadaceae; genus Aquipseudomonas. The sequence continues at coordinate 5,300,172 of NZ_JAGINK010000001.1, forward strand.
GTACTTCACCCTGACCGGCCACCTGATCCTGCCGGAGCCGGTGGTGATGTCCAAGACCACCTGGGACAAGCTCACCCCTGAGCAGCAGACCCTGGTGAAGAAGGTCGCTCGCGAAGCGCAGATGGAAGAGCGCGCGCTGTGGGACGCCAAGTCGGCTGCCAGTGAAGAAAAACTCAAGGCCGCCGGCGTCGAGTTCATCGAGGTCGACAAGAAGCCGTTCTACGACGCCACTGCGCCGGTCCGCGAGAAATACGGTGCGCAATACGCCGACCTGATGAAGCGAATCGCCGACGTTCAGTAACCCCGGCCCCGTTCCCAGATGACTCCCGCAGTGTGGCACTCGCCACCCTGCGGCTTCGGTGATGCCTATGAAAAACCAGTTTCTGCGTCTGAACGACGCCTTGTACAAGTGCTGCATCTGGGTTGCGGGTCTGTCGATCCTGACCATGACGCTGATCATTCCCTGGGGCATCTTCGCCCGTTATGTGCTCGGCACCGGCTCCAGCTGGCCGGAGCCGGTGGCGATCCTGCTGATGGTGGTGTTTGCCTTCATCGGCGCCGCCGCCAGCTACCGGGCCGGTGCGCACATGGCAGTGGCGATGGTCACCGACCGCCTGCCGCCGGCACAACGCAAGGCTGCGTCGCTACTGGTGCAGGTACTGATGCTGTTGGTCTGCGTGTTCATGACCTACTACGGCTTCAAGCTGTGCATGACCACCTGGAAGCAGTTTCTCGCCACCCTGCCGTCGGTGCGGGTCGGCATGACCTACGCGCCGATTCCGATTGGCGGCGCGATCACCCTGATGTTCGTCGTGGAGAAACTCCTCTTCGGTGACCAGAGCCACCGCCAGGTGATGCGCTTCGACGTGGTCGAAGAAAACGAAGGAGCGGCATAAATGGATGCGTTCATTCTGTTGGGCAGTTTCATCGCGCTGATCCTGATCGGCATGCCGGTAGCCTACGCATTGGGCCTGGCTGCATTGATCGGTGCCTGGTGGATCGACATCCCGCTGCAGGCGATGATGATTCAGGTCGCCAGTGGGGTTAACAAGTTCTCGCTGCTGGCGATTCCGTTCTTCGTGCTGGCGGGCGCGATCATGGCCGAAGGCGGCATGTCACGCCGGCTGGTGGCCTTCGCCGGGGTGCTGGTCGGCTTCGTGCGCGGCGGCCTGTCGCTGGTCAACATCACCGCATCGACCTTCTTTGGGGCGATCTCGGGCTCTTCGGTGGCCGATACCGCTTCGGTCGGTTCGGTGCTGATCCCGGAAATGGAGCGCAAAGGCTACCCGCGCGAGTTTTCCACGGCGGTGACCGTCAGTGGTTCGGTGCAGGCGCTGCTGACGCCGCCTAGCCACAACTCGGTGCTCTACTCGCTGGCGGCCGGCGGTACCGTGTCGATTGCCTCGCTGTTCATGGCCGGGGTAATGCCTGGGTTGCTGATGAGCGCGATGCTGATGGGCCTGTGCCTGATCTTCGCCAAGAAGCGCAACTACCCCAAGGGCGAAGTGATCCCGCTGCGCCAGGCGCTGAAAATTGCCGGTGAAGCACTGTGGGGCCTGATGGCCATGGTGATCATCCTCGGCGGCATTCTGTCCGGGGTGTTCACCGCCACCGAGTCGGCGGCGATCGCGGTGGTCTGGTCGTTCTTCGTGACCATGTTCATCTACCGCGACTACAAATGGCGCGACCTGCCGAAACTGATGCATCGCACGGTGCGGACCATTTCCATCGTGATGATCCTGATCGGCTTTGCCGCCAGTTTCGGCTATGTCATGACGCTGATGCAGATCCCGGCGAAGATCACCACGATGTTCCTGACCCTGTCGGACAACCGTTACGTGATCCTGATGTGCATCAACTTCATGCTCTTGCTGCTGGGCACGGTGATGGACATGGCGCCGCTGATCCTGATTCTTACGCCGATCCTGCTGCCGGTGATCGTTGGTATCGGCGTCGACCCGGTGCAGTTCGGCATGATCATGCTGGTCAACCTCGGTATCGGCCTGATCACGCCACCGGTGGGCGCGGTGCTGTTTGTCGGTTCGGCAATCGGCAAGGTCAGCATCGAGTCCACGGTCAAGGCGCTGCTGCCGTTCTACGCGGCGCTGTTCCTGGTGCTGATAGCCGTGACCTACATCCCGGCAATTTCGCTATGGCTGCCTAGCGTGGTGCTGTAACTGCCTCAGGCGGGCCCGCGCGGCCCGCCCTCCCTTTGCAAATGGATTTGTGCACATGGCTGTCCCTTCTGCTTTGAGCCCTAGCGTCTCAACCCTCTTCCCGCGCAAGCTGGCGGTCGCCCTGTTGGCGCTGCTGGCGTGCGCGTTTGCCGGCAACCACATCGCCGCGCGGATCGCCTTCGATAACGACACCGGGGTTTTATTGGCGATCCTCTGTCGCTCCGGCATCACCCTGTTGGCACTGGCTGCGCTGGTGCTGTGGCAGCGCCAGCCGCTGGGCCTGCCTGCCGGCTCACGCCGCTGGCAATTGCTGCTGGGCCTGCTGATTGCCACGCAGAGCCTGTGTCTGTACTCGGCAGTGGCGAGGATTCCGGTGGCGTTGGCGCTGCTGGTCGGCAATACCTTCCCGATCCTGCTGGCGTTGCTCAGCTGGGCCCTCGGCGGGCCGCGACCGACGCGGCGCACGGTGCTGCTGATGGGGCTGATCCTGATCGGCCTGGTGCTGGCGCTGGATGTGCCGTCGCGGCTGGCCGACAGCGGCGAGTCCAACCCCGACTGGACCCTCGGCGTGAGCCTGGCGTTCTGCGCCGCCTGTGTGTTTGCCTGCGCGCTGTGGATCACCGATCACAAGCTGGCTGGGGTACGCGGGCCGGTGCGCAGCCTGCTGACCTTGCTGATCGTGTTCAGCAGCATGCTGGTCGCAGGCGCCGGCGGCCTGGTGCCCGGCGGGCTGTCGCTGCCCGGCAGCAGCACCGGCTGGATCGCCCTGGCGAGCCTGGTGGTGCTGTATGGCGTGGCGTTTACCTTGCTGTTTGTCTGCGTACCGCGGCTGAACATGGCACAGAACGCGCCGGTGATGAACGTCGAACCGATCGCTACCTTGCTGCTGGGCTGGGCATTGCTCAATCAACAGCTGAGTACCCTGCAACTGCTCGGCGGCGCCGTGGTGGTGTGCGGGATCGTGCTGCTGACCTACCGTCGGTCGGCCTGAGCGGCCTGCGCTGGCAGTCGCAAATCCACGTGTAAAGGAAGCTCTGGATGTCCCCGCACGAAGTGCATCTTGAAGACCGCCTGACCCGCTTGAGCCTGGCGCCAAGCGTCGGTGGCAGTCTGGTCAACTGGCAGGTGAAGAAAACTGGCCAACCGCTGCTGCGCCACAGCGACGCCGCCGCGCTGGCGTCCGGCTCGCCACGCCGGCTCGGCTGCTATCCACTGGCACCGTGGTCGAACCGCATTGCCGAGGGCGGTTTCGAGCGCCCTGATGGTTGGCTGGCGTTGCCGCCCAATACCGACAACAGCCCCTACGCCATCCATGGCAGCGCTTGGCAACAGCCGTGGCGGGTGAGCCATCAAGGTAGCGACCATGCCTGCCTGACCCTCGAAAGTCGCCTGCCGTTTGCCTACCGGGCAACACTCCACGTGAGCCTGGATGAGGGCTGCCTGAGCCTTGATCTGCAGGTGACGCACCTTGACCTGCGGCCGACCTGGCATGGGTTGGGGTTGCATCCGTACTTCCCGCGCCATGACGATACCCAGTTGCTGGCACCGGCGCGCCAAGTGTGGCTGGGCGAGGCTGACACGCTGCCGTCGCGGCAGGAGGAGATCCCTGAAGACTGGCGCTTCGAGACCTTGAGCGCACTGCCACAGCGGGTGGTCGATCACGCTTTCTCGGGGTGGCAGGGGGCGTGCACGATCGTCCAGCCCAGCGCGGGCTATCAGTTGCAGTGCAGCGCCAGCGGCACCGATCACTACCTGCTGTTCTGCCCACAGGACCAGGGATTTTTCTGCTTTGAGCCGGTAAGCCATCCGATCAACGCCCATCATCTGCCCGGGCGGCCGGGGTTACGTTTGCTGAGCCAGGGCGAGCATGTCAGCCTGGGGTTCAGAATGGCCTACCAGCCGCTGAGTCGCTAGGGGGTTGGCACCCTGCCCAGGCAACCCCATCGTGGTCTTACCCCGAAGCTGATCAATTCAGATACTGGTGCGCGCGTAGATGTTCCACCAGCCGGTCGATGAACACCCGTACCTTGGCCGAGCCGTACTTGCTCTCGCGATGCACCACGTGAATCGGCCAAGGCGCCTCCTCATACGCGTCAAGCACCACCTGCAAACGCCCCGCCGCCAGCTCATCCGCCACCTGGTACGACAGCAAGCGGGCGATCCCCAGCCCAGCACTTGCGGCAACGATCGCGGCGTCATTGCTGGTCACGGTCAGGCGTGGCTTGATGCGGACCTGGAGCGGTGCCTGGGCCGGCCCGAACTTCCAGTCCAGTTGCGGTGACACGCCACTGGCGGCGATCACGGTATGCGCGGACAGCGCCTGCGGATGCTGCGGCAGGCCATGCTGCGCCAGGTACGCTGGCGAAGCACACAGCAGCCGGCGCACCTGACCGACACGCACGGCCTTGAGCCCCGAATCCGGCAATGGGCCGATACGCACCGCGACGTCCATGCCCTCCTCCACCAGGTTGACCACCCGATCGAGGAAGTACGCCGCTACATCCACTTCGGGGTATGCCTGCAGGTAGTCGACAATGCAGGGCATGACAAAGACCTTGCCAAACAGCAAGGGCGCGGTGACCGAGAGGTTGCCCTTTGGTGCGGCATTGATGCCTGCAGCTGCGGCGTTGGCCTCGTGAAGCGCGGCGAGAATGTTGCGGCTGTCTTCCAGATAGCGGCTGCCGGCGTCGGTCAGGCGCACGCTGCGGGTGGTGCGCAGCAGCAGCTTGACGCCGAGGCTTGCCTCGAGCGTGACCACCGCGCGAGTAACTGCAGCGGGCGAGATATCCAGACGCCGCGCGGCACCGGCGAAACTCTCCAGCTCAGCGACGGCTACCAACACCTTCATCAGGTGGATCTGATCCATTGCGCGCCCCTCTCCTGTCATGGACGATTATTCGTGGGGCGGGGCCATGGTCACAAGGGAAAATTAGCGACGCAGACATCAATGTCTACAAGTCCAGCACCAGCGCTTGCGATCCATCTGCCACCGCCGGCACCGCACAACAGATCAACACCGTGCCAGGCTCAGGCAACTCCGCCGGCGGATTGGGATAATGCACCTGGCCGCTGACCAAGCGCGTCTTGCAGGTGCCACACGAACCGCCCCGACAGCTGAACTCCGGCGTCAAGCCGCGACGCTCGGCCAGCTCCAGCAAGCTGCCACTGCCAGGCTGCCAGCGCGCCTCCTTGGCCGAGCCTGCGAAAAACACCGGTACCGACTCAGTGGCCGCTGGCGGCTGCACCTGCACCGCCGGTTCTCCGTCGCCATGCCGGCGCAGGGTCGATGGGCCAAAGGCTTCGGCATGAATGCGCGTATCCGCCACCCGCAGCGCACGCAGCCCTTCATAGATGTCCTGGGTAAAGCTGGCCGGCCCGCACACATAAAAATCGTAGTCGTCCAGCATCAGCCGGGCCTTGATCTGCTCGATACCCAGCCGCCCGGCAAGCTCGTAATCGCGTCCTGGCACGGCGTCAGCTTCCGGCAGGCTCACGGCGCGATGCACTTGCAAGCGTCCCCCTGCCGCGTGACGCAAGGTCGCCAGCTCCTGCTGAAACGGCAGGTCAGCCAGGCTGCGCGCGCCCTGAAACAGATGGATCTGCCGGCCCTGGTCCAGCGCCAGCTGCTCGCGCAACATCGCCATCAATGGCGTGATGCCCACTCCCGCCGCAATCAGTACCAGCGGCCGCGGGCTGCTGCTGTCAAGGACGAAGCTGCCCATCGGCGCGCGGACCTCCAGCATGTCGCCCACCTCGACCCGCTCATGCAGATAACGCGACACCGCTCCCTGGGCCTTGACGCTGATCCGCAAGTAGCCGTCAGACGGTGCGCTGGACACGCTGTAAGTGCGGATTAGCGGCGGCCCTTGGTCAAGCTGGACGCGCATGGGAAGGTGCTGCCCGGCGGTAAACGGCAGCGGCGTGTCACTGGGCGGCTGCAGGTAGTAGGAGCGGATATCACGGCTCTCCTGCTCGACCCGCGCTACCCGCCAGGCCAGCCAGCGCGCCTTGTGCTCACCCAGCTCAAGCTGCTGCTGTGCTTCTGCCCAAGTGCCGGTCATCAGGCTGGTGGGGGCATAACCACCGAACGCCCAACGCAGGGATATAGCCGCCGGGCGCCAGACCACCTGCTCGACCTCCAAGGCCCACAACCGCTCAGCGCCCGCGAACGCCGTGATCGTCGGGCTGTCCAGGATGAGCTCGGTTCGCCCTGACAGCTGCAGCACATTGCCACTGGCAAAATCAACGAACAGCAGCCCCGCCAGCGGGTTCACCAGCAGATTGCCGAGGGTGTTGAAATGCAGGTTGCCAGCGTAATCGGGGATGGTCAGACGGTTACCCTCGACCTTGACGAAGCCTGCACGACCGCCGCGGTGCGAGACATCCACAGAGCGCAGCCCATCGTCGTAGTCGACGAAGCTTGCCACGAAAAAGGTGTCAGCCGCTTCGATCATCGCCATCGCCCGAGGGTCCAGCGTGGGCGAATCCTCGCGCGGCTGTGGGGGTTCGTCTACGCGCTGATAGTCACGCAGTTGAATGTACTGCGGACAGTTGCCGAACGCCTGCTCCACCTGCACCTGCAGTTGCCCCTCGGTGGCGGCCTGAATCAGGCCGTTGATGCGATTACGCCGGCGCGTGTGCAGTTCGATACCGAGCAGGCCGATGGCCTGACCCGCCGGCAAGCCTGCGGCTGCCGGATCGTCGTCTGGCACGGGGCTGTCGATCAGCAAGCTGCGCGAATCGGGCGAGCTGACGAAGCCTTCAGGCCCTTCGATCAAGGTTGCCCAAGGCCTGCCCTGTTCATCGACCGCGCCCGCCACCATGAACGGCAACTGCTGGTAGAAGTCGCGGTGCTGGTCAGGCATGTAATCGCGGATGACTTTCTGCCCGAATGCCTCCATGCGTTGGGCAACGCCAGCCTGTTCCTGGAGCGTCTTCTCGCCGGCGTGCCAAGGCGAAGTGCGGTGTCTGGGGATCGGCTGCATGATGCACTCCTCTCGGGCAGTGGACAGGATCAGGGGGCGGCGTGCAGGCCGGCGGTGGTGTGCGGCATGCCGACAAAGCCGGGCAGCGCTTCGATGCGCGCCAGCCACGCCTGGACATGGGCGTACGCCTCCAGCGAAACATTGCCCTCGGGGGCGTGGGCTATGTAGGAGTAGTTGGCGACATCGGCGATGGTCGGCGTATCTCCGACGAGGAACGTCGACTTGGCCAACTCGCTGTCCATCAGTGCCAGCAGGGTGTGAGCGCGGGCAATGACTTCTTCGCTGTTGAACGAAGCGCCGAACACGGTCACCAGGCGCGCAGCGGCCGGGCCATAGGCGAGCGGCCCTGCCGCGACCGACAGCCAGCGCTGAACGTGGGCCGCGGGCACGGGAGCTTCGGGCAGCCAGCGACCTTCATCATAGGTTTTCGCCAGGTAGACAAGGATGGCATTGGAGTCGGCCAGGATGACGCCGTTGTCATCGATCACCGGCACCTGGCCGAAGGGGTTGAGGGCAAGAAAATCAGGTTGTTTATGTGCGCCCTTGGCCAAGTCAACGAAGACCAGCTCAGTCGGCAGCTGGAGCAAAGAGAGCATCAATTCGATGCGGTGGGCGTGGCCGGATTTGGGGAAGTTGTACAGCTTGATCGGGGTAGGCATGGCGTGTACTCCACTCTGTGTACGTGTGGAGTACAGACTGAACCTGTTTGCTTGGCAGTAGAATCAGCGCCAGAAGCAATCCATAATTTCGCCAATCGAAATAATATCGCCATCGCTCGGATGAGTGAGGCAGCGCGTATTGATTGATTGGCAGAAACTTCTGTAGGAGCGGCGATGCCGCCCCTACAGGTCAGGCGGCGTTACAGGAGAAGTGTCTCCGGCACGACTGCGCAGTGAGGGCTCGCCTCAATGACGCAGTTGCCGGTGATACTGATACAACTCACGAACAGCCTCGACCACCAACGGCACCGTGGCTTGATGCTCCACGAAGCTCAGGTTGTCGAGCTGCTTGAAGTTCTCTTCCAGGCCATGCAGGGCGATGACCTGGAGCAACGACGCTTGCTCAGGCGCAAGCTCATCCCATTGGGCCAGCGCAACGCCGCGCATGTAGCCGAAGCACCAGTCCTCGAGAACAATGACCTCCCCCTCGTCGTTTTCCCTGACCTCAAACATCGGCTCGAACTCGTCGAGGGCCTCGGACAGGGTGTTGGCAATATCATTGTAGAAGCGGGTGATGAGGTTGAAATACTCATCGGCTTGTGCCTTCGTGTCGAACTCCGGAAGCACCCCGCCGGCTACCTCGACCAGCCATTGGCTAGGCTGAACCAGGGTTATCGAGCTGCACAGCGCTGTGAAAAATCCATCCAGTTCACTGACATCGAAAATTGCATCATCGTTGCCGTAGTGGAAAAGCACCTCTTGCAGGCGGTCGAGTTCTTCATCGCTGAGTGAGCCGTTCATTGCAGTCCTTCCTATAAACGATAATGACGATAAAGAGCACGTGCCGCGGCGACCACGCCGGGCACACAGGCTTGCAATTGTTCGAAGCTCATCGCATCAAGCAGTTCGAAATTATCTTCCAGGCCATGCAACGAAATGGCCTTGAGCAACGTGTCCTGCTCGGGCGGCAATTGATCCCATTGCGCTACCTGGGTAGCACGCATGTAACCAAAGCACCATTCTTCCAGAATGATTGCCGGGCCTTCCTCGCCTTCACTCTCTTCGAACAACGGCTCGAAGTCATCGAGCTGCTCCGCCAGCTCGGCGGCTACGTCGTTGTAGTAGCGCAGCATCAGCGCGGTGTAAGCCTCTTCATGGGCCGGGCGCTTGAACTTGGGAACCTTGCCACCGCTGACGGCCGGCAGCCATTTTTCTGGAGTGACCACATTTGGCGAGCTGGCCAATGCGGTGAAAAAGCCATTGAGCTCGGCCAAGTTGAGCACCGAGAAATCGTTGCCGTAGGTAATCAACAAGTCTTCGAGACGGTCGAGTTCTTTTTCGGTGAGCCTGGGAAGCATAGGTCTGCACATGTCCTGGAAAGGGGGATGGATGCACCCTAGCACAAGCAACAGCGCTGGGCTGCACCCACTAAGGGTGCAGGTACTCTTCGAGCGATGCCTGCAGGCCATTGGCGAGTAGCAGCCAGAGCAGGATCCGGCATTTACGCGGGCAAAGCGCGCCGGCCATGTGCAGGCCCTTCTGGCGCAGATCGATCTCTGCACCGACGAAGCCGTAGGTCGACATGGCCGTCGGCCCGTTACCGGTTCGCGTAGCAACCAGCACTGGCATGCGCTGGGCAATCGTCTGCAGCGCGTGTGCCCAGGTGGCAGAAACGTGCCCGGCGCCGAAGCCGGCGATGACCACGCCGGCATAACCCAGGGCGGGAATCGCCTCGAGCAGACGCGTGTCGGCATCTAGCGTGGCTTCAAGCAGCGCGACGCAGTGCTCGCTGCGACGCGGTATCGGCAACACCCTGCGCGGCCTGGCTGGCTGGCGGTAGAGAGGCACTCCCTCGACCACCAGGCCCTCGCGCCCATGCCCGGGCGACGTGAAGGCGGCCACGGTCAAGCTGGCGGTCTTGCGCACCCTGGCCGCGGCGTGGATTTCATCGTTCATCACCACCAGCACGCCGCGTCCACGGCTGTTGCCGGCCAATGCCACCTGGGCCGCCGCCAACAGGTTGGCTGGTCCATCGCCGCCTGGCTGGCTGGCCGAACGCATGGCACCGGTAACGACCAAGGGCTGTTCGAAAGGCCATAGCAGGTCGAAGAAATACGCGGTCTCTTCCAGCGTGTCAGTGCCTTGGGTCAACACCACGCCCTGAGCGCCCTGCTCGATTTCTTGCCTGGCCCATTCGAGCACGTCGATCAATTGCGCAAAGCCAAGCGAAGCACTGGGGACCAGGCACAGGGTCTTGGCCCGCACACGGGCCAGGTCAGCCAGCTGGGGGACAGAAGCCAACAGCGCCGCGCAGTCGACTTGGGGGGTTATGCCCTGTCCCGGTGCGCCGGCCTGCATGCTCACGGTGCCGCCCAAGCTGCCGATCGACAGCGTAGGCAGGGTACTCATCTCTCTCATCAGGCGTCTCCTACCATCAGGCCAATCAGCGGCACAATCGACAGTGTACTGATGGCCATGGACAGCACGTTGCCAATGTAGCCGTGCATGTAAGCGGGCAGTCGCGCGCTGATCGCCGCGGCCAGTGGAGGCGCAAGCAATGCCCCAATCCCGGCGCTCAGCACGATCACTTGCCAGCTGCCACCCAGGGTGAGAATGGCTGCTGGCACGATCGATACAATAGGAATGTAGGTGGGGTACCAGCCGCGCGCTACCCACTGGCGCTTCCACAGCACGATACCGGTCAGCGATGCCAGGGCCTGGCCTGCGACCAGCTCGAGTACCAGGTGTGAACCATAGGCCGGCGCGCCCGGTGCCAGCACGTAGGCGAGGAGTAAACCGAGCAGCAATCCCAGGCTGGCCAGTTCATTGCCGAAGAACGGCGCCTCGCTGAAGTCGGCCAGTACCCTGCGTAGGGTCCAGCACACACCGTAGTCTGGCGTCGTGACGGGTGTGGTTGGCCGAGGCTGTTGTGCAGATCGCCCCCCAGCGACCAGAACCGGAAAACACTTGCACAGGACGAAGGCCACTGCACTGCCAGGGCCATGCCGCCCACGTTGCCAACCACCACCGGCAACTGCAGCGGATAACAGACCAGGTTGACCAGCAGCAGGCTGGCCGGGGTCACCAATAGCGCGCCAAGCAGCGCACCGCTGAGCGCGACCCGCCAACCACCTCCAAACAGCAGGACCATCGCCGATGGCAAGGAAACGAAGGCGACGAAGGTCGGCTGCCAGGTACCGCTCGCCAACGTCCATCCCCAGACGGCATGGCTAAGCAGCAGGCCTAGCAGCGCGCTGATCAGCAGCCAGGGCCACAGTCCACTTCCGTAGCAGATGGCGAAACCCTGCCAGCGATAGCCTTTGCAGTGTGCCCAGTGCGCCAGAGCGGCGCCTAGCAAAAGCCCCAGCGCGGGCAGTTCGTGTTTGTAGAATGCAACTTCGCTGATATCGCCTACGATCCAGCGCAGCCGGCTGAGCGGCTGGTCGAGCGTGGCGGCCATGTGTGCATAATCCGGCCATTGACCCTGTAGCAGGCTGACTGCCAGTAACGCCAGCAGACAGACCACAAGCAATTCGAGGGCACCGCGACGCGGCACCGTGGGTGCAGTGTTCATGGTGGCTCCTTAGCGCGGCAGCGGCGAATGCAGGCCATAGCCCAGCATTGCGTCGTAGAGGTCGGTGCGGCGGTCGCGGGGCAAGTCGTTGAGGCTGTTCCAGATCGGCGCGCTTCGTGCACAGCTCAGGTCGACATCGGCGTAGAGGATGCACTCCTCCTCGGCGTTGGCCACTTCGCCAATGGGCCAGCCATTGGTCCCCGCGATCAACGAACAGCCCAGGAAGCGTCCGCCCCGTTCCTGGCCGATGCGGTTGGCTGCGGCAATGTAGACGTTGTTGACATGCGCGGCTGTCATCGTCAGGTAGGACGCCATGCACCGTCCGGCGGCGTCGAACAGCGGTGGCGGGGTCCACACCCAGTTGTTCAGGCTGCAGATGATGTCTGCCCCCTGCTGGGCCATCAGCCGCGGGACTTCTGGAAACCAGATGTCCCAACAGATCAGCAGGCCGATGCGGCCGATCGGTGTCTCGAATACGGGAAAACCGAGGTTTCCTGGCGTGAACCAGAGTTTTTCCTGGTTCCACAGGTGGGCCTTGCGGTAGTGGCCGAGCATGCCGTCGGGGCCGAACAGTACCGCGCTGTCGTAGAGTTTGACCCCATCACGTTCGGCGAACCCGGCAGCCAGGTAGACGTTGTGCTCACGGGCAAAACTGCACCAGGCCTCAAGACTGGGACCACCCTGCAACGTTTCGGCATGGGCGTAGGCTTCGGCGCGGGTGTGGAAGGTGTAGCCGGTATTGGCCAGCTCAGGCATGACAATCAGATTGGCACCCTCGCGAACTGCCTGACGGGCCAAGGCCAAGCCTTTGCTCAGATTCCCCTCGCAGTGCTCGAGACCGACTTGGGGATCGTATTGGATGACTGCGATGCGGACGGGACTTACCGGGGTGGGGTGCGTTGACATGGAGGCTTTCCTTCTTGTGGTTATGGGAAGGAGGCCAGTAAAGCGAGGAGGCAGATGGCTCGAACAGTCAGCCAAATCTGCAGAAGATGTAGGGGAAATCCAAGAATACTAGGGAAAACATCTAACACCCTGGCAAGCAAATGAGAGCAGCCGCTCGGCGCTCACACTTGCCTGCCAGGGTGTTCTCAGGCGTTACACCGCCAGCGCGCGCTCACGCAGCTCGCTGTTGAGGATGCGGTCATTCTCGCTGTAGTCGACCGGGCAGTCGATCACGTGGACACCTGGAGTGTTGATGCAGTGCTCGAGCAGCGGCAGCAAGCCTTCGGCGCTTTCCACACGATGGCCATTGGCACCGTAGGCTTCGGCGTATTTGACGAAGTCCGGGTTACCGTAGTCCAGGCCGAAATCGGTGAAGCCCATGTTGGCCTGCTTCCAACGGATCATGCCGTAGCCGTCGTCACGCAGGATCACCACGGTGACGTGCATGCCCAGGCGGACTGCGGTTTCCAGTTCCTGGCTGTTCATCATGAAGCCGCCGTCGCCGCACACCGAAATCACCGGGCGGTCCGGGTACACCAGATGCGCGGCCATGGCCGACGGCAGACCGGCACCCATGGTCGCCAGGGCGTTGTCGAGCAGCACGGTGTTGGGCTTGTGCGCCTTATAGTTACGGGCGAACCAGATCTTGTAGATGCCGTTGTCCAGGGCGACGATGCCTTCGGACGGCAGGACGCGACGGATGTCGGCCACCAGCCGCTGCGGATAGACCGGGAAACGGGCGTCGTCGGCACCTTCAGCGATCTGCGCTTCGTTCGCTTCACGGATGGCCATCAGCCGGGTGAAGTCCCAGTGCGAGGTGTCGCCCAGGCCTTCGGCGATCTGCCAGACGGCGTTGGCGATGTCGCCGATCACTTCGATCTGCGGGAAGTACACGGCATCGACTTCGGCGGAGCGGAAGCTGATGTGAATGACTTCGGTGCCGCCACGGACCATGAAGAACGGCGGTTTCTCGATCACGTCGTGGCCGATGTTGATGATCAGGTCGGCGGCTTCGATTGCGCGGTGGACGAAGTCACCCGACGACAGCGCAGCGTTGCCCAGGAAGCGCGGGCTGCGCTCGTCGACCACACCCTTGCCCAGCTGGGTGGTAACGAACGGGATACCGGTCTTGTCGATCAACTGCTTGAGGACCTTGGCGGTCATCTTACGGTTGGCGCCGGCGCCGATTACCAGGATCGGGCTGCGCGCAGTGCGCAGTTTTTCGATGGCGGCTTCGATGGCTACGTGCTCAGCCAGCGGACGACGGTGCAGGCTGCGCGGGATCGGCATGGCATCGGTCTGCTCGGCAGCGATGTCTTCCGGCAGCTCCAGGTGCACGGCACCCGGCTTTTCTTCTTCGGCCAGGCGGAACGCTTCGCGCATGCGTGATGGAATGTTGTCGGCCGAGGCGAACTGGTGGGTGTACTTGGTGATGGGGGCCATCATGCCGCACACGTCGATGATCTGGAAGCGGCCCTGCTTGGACTTCTTGATCGGCTTCTGGCCGGTAATCATCATCATCGGCATGCCGCCGAGATAGGCGTAGGCACTGGCGGTCACCAAGTTGGTCGCGCCAGGGCCGAGGGTCGACAGGCTGACGCCGGTCTTGCCAGTCAGGCGGCCATAGGTGGCGGCCATGAAGCCCGCGGACTGCTCGTGACGGGTCAGTACCAGCTTGATCTTCGACTTGCGCAGGGATTCCAGCAGGTCGAGGTTCTCCTCACCGGGAATGCCGAATACATACTCGACACCTTCGTTTTCCAGGCATTGCACAACGACATCGGCGGCCTTAGCCATCTTGCTTGTTACCTCAAGTAAAAGGACGCTACTGGCGTCCAGGGCGGTCAGCACAAAGCGCTGACATCGGCTTGTCCGCGGGCGGAAGGTGCCCCCGAATCTAAATCTTGACGCTGACTATGCGCGATAAAGTCACGTAATCGAACTGCAATATTGTCGCACCTATGGCGCACAGGGGGTGTGCTCGTTCGGACAAAATGTATTTGCTTGAGGGGCATGGAGGAGAAAAGCGTGGAAATATTGATGAGGTGGATCAGTAAGGGTGACTTGACCGCAGAATTTTTACCGCCCAAAGACAAAACCCCTACCTGCTTGCGCAGATAGGGGTTTTGCGAAATGAATCTTGACGATGACCTACTCTCACATGGGGAAACCCCACACTACCATCGGCGATGCATCGTTTCACTACTGAGTTCGGGATGGGATCAGGTGGTTCCAATGCTCTATGGTCGTCAAGAAATTCTGTAGCCAGAATGTCCAGATGGACAGCCCAGCGAATTCGGATATGTGATTTTGTGATGGTACGAATTTTCAGCTGTTTCGTCTTCACCACCGCAATTCGCGCTAGCAAATTGCTTGGGTGTTATATGGTCAAGCCTCACGGGCAATTAGTATTGGTTAGCTCAACGCCTCACAGCGCTTACACACCCAACCTATCAACGTCGTAGTCTTCGACGGCCCTTTAGGGGATTCTAGATCCCAGTGAGATCTCATCTTGAGGCAAGTTTCCCGCTTAGATGCTTTCAGCGGTTATCTCTTCCGAACATAGCTACCCGGCAATGCCACTGGCGTGACAACCGGAACACCAGAGGTTCGTCCACTCCGGTCCTCTCGTACTAGGAGCAGCCCCTCTCAAATCTCAAACGTCCACGGCAGATAGGGACCGAACTGTCTCACGACGTTCTAAACCCAGCTCGCGTACCACTTTAAATGGCGAACAGCCATACCCTTGGGACCGGCTTCAGCCCCAGGATGTGATGAGCCGACATCGAGGTGCCAAACACCGCCGTCGATATGAACTCTTGGGCGGTATCAGCCTGTTATCCCCGGAGTACCTTTTATCCGTTGAGCGATGGCCCTTCCATACAGAACCACCGGATCACTAAGACCTACTTTCGTACCTGCTCGACGTGTGGGTCTCGCAGTCAAGCGCGCTTTTGCCTTTATACTCTACGACCGATTTCCGACCGGTCTGAGCGCACCTTCGTACTCCTCCGTTACTCTTTGGGAGGAGACCGCCCCAGTCAAACTACCCACCATACACTGTCCTCGATCCGGATAACGGACCTGAGTTAGAACCTCAAAGTTGCCAGGGTGGTATTTCAAGGATGGCTCCATGAGAACTGGCGTCCCCACTTCAAAGCCTCCCACCTATCCTACACAAGCAAATTCAAAGTCCAGTGCAAAGCTATAGTAAAGGTTCACGGGGTCTTTCCGTCTAGCCGCGGATACACTGCATCTTCACAGCGATTTCAATTTCACTGAGTCTCGGGTGGAGACAGCGCCGCCATCGTTACGCCATTCGTGCAGGTCGGAACTTACCCGACAAGGAATTTCGCTACCTTAGGACCGTTATAGTTACGGCCGCCGTTTACCGGGGCTTCGATCAAGAGCTTCGCTTGCGCTAACCCCATCAATTAACCTTCCGGCACCGGGCAGGCGTCACACCCTATACGTCCACTTTCGTGTTTGCAGAGTGCTGTGTTTTTAATAAACAGTCGCAGCGGCCTGGTATCTTCGACCGGCAAAAGCTTACGGGGTAAACCCTTCACCTTCGCCGGCGCACCTTCTCCCGAAGTTACGGTGCCATTTTGCCTAGTTCCTTCACCCGAGTTCTCTCAAGCGCCTTGGTATTCTCTACCTAACCACCTGTGTCGGTTTGGGGTACGGTTCCCGATTGTCTGAAGCTTAGGAGCTTTTCTTGGAAGCATGGCATCAACCACTTCGTCGCCTAAAGGCAACTCGTCATCAGCTCTCGGCCTTGGGATCCCGGATTTGCCTAAGATCCCAGCCTACCACCTTAAACTTGGACTACCAACGCCAAGCTGGCCTAGCCTTCTCCGTCCCTCCATCGCAACAATCGGAAGTACAGGAATATTAACCTGTTTTCCATCGACTACGCTTTTCAGCCTCGCCTTAGGGACCGACTAACCCTGCGTCGATTAACGTTGCGCAGGAAACCTTGGTCTTTCGGCGTGGGAGTTTTTCACTCCCATTGTCGTTACTCATGTCAGCATTCGCACTTCTGATACCTCCAGCAAGCTTCTCAACTCACCTTCACAGGCTTACAGAACGCTCCTCTACCGCATCACCAGAAGGTGATACCCGTAGCTTCGGTGCATGGTTTGAGCCCCGTTACATCTTCCGCGCAGGCCGACTCGACTAGTGAGCTATTACGCTTTCTTTAAAGGGTGGCTGCTTCTAAGCCAACCTCCTAGCTGTCTAAGCCTTCCCACATCGTTTCCCACTTAACCATGACTTTGGGACCTTAGCTGACGGTCTGGGTTGTTTCCCTTTTCACGACGGACGTTAGCACCCGCCGTGTGTCTCCCATGCTCGGCACTTGTAGGTATTCGGAGTTTGCATCGGTTTGGTAAGTCGGGATGACCCCCTAGCCGAAACAGTGCTCTACCCCCTACAGTGATACATGAGGCGCTACCTAAATAGCTTTCGAGGAGAACCAGCTATCTCCGAGCTTGATTAGCCTTTCACTCCGATCCACAGGTCATCCGCTAACTTTTCAACGGTAGTCGGTTCGGTCCTCCAGTCAGTGTTACCTAACCTTCAACCTGCCCATGGATAGATCGCCCGGTTTCGGGTCTATACCCAGCGACTAAACGCCCTATTAAGACTCGCTTTCGCTACGCCTCCCCTATTCGGTTAAGCTCGCCACTGAATATAAGTCGCTGACCCATTATACAAAAGGTACGCAGTCACCTAACAAGTAGGCTCCCACTGCTTGTACGCATACGGTTTCAGGATCTATTTCACTCCCCTCTCCGGGGTTCTTTTCGCCTTTCCCTCACGGTACTGGTTCACTATCGGTCAGTCAGTAGTATTTAGCCTTGGAGGATGGTCCCCCCATGTTCAGACAAAGTTTCTCGTGCTCCGTCCTACTCGATTTCATTGATAAGAGATTTTCGTGTACGGGGCTATCACCCACTACGGCCGCACTTTCCAGAGCGTTCCACTAATCTCAAACCAACTTAAGGGCTGGTCCCCGTTCGCTCGCCACTACTAAGGGAATCTCGGTTGATTTCTTTTCCTCAGGGTACTTAGATGTTTCAGTTCCCCTGGTTCGCCTCTTGCACCTATGTATTCAGTACAAGATACTCAGCTTATGCTGAGTGGGTTCCCCCATTCAGAGATCTCTGGATCACAGTCTGTTTGCCGACTCCCCAAAGCTTATCGCAGGCTACCACGTCTTTCATCGCCTCTGACTGCCAAGGCATCCACCGTATGCGCTTCTTCACTTGACCATATAACCCCAAGCAATCTGGTTATACTGTGAAGACGACATTCGCCGAAAATTCGTACATGCTCAGTTAAGAGCGCATCACAAATTTTACCTTAGCCTGATCCACTACCAGTGAAAGTAGTGTTCAGTCTATTTCTATCACATATCCGAATTTTTAAAGAACGATCTGACAAAAGTCAGAAATCAACATTCATCAACGAATGTTCATTTCTAAGTTCTGACAAGCGATTGCGTAATGCGAAAAGTGGTGGAGCCAAGCGGGATCGAACCGCTGACCTCCTGCGTGCAAGGCAGGCGCTCTCCCAGCTGAGCTATGGCCCCATTTGATCTAGGCTGCACCCTGTAATTGGTAGGTCTGGGCAGATTTGAACTGCCGACCTCACCCTTATCAGGGGTGCGCTCTAACCAACTGAGCTACAGACCTATAACAGGGTCGCGTTACAGCATCGTCTTTATACAAGTGAATCAAGCAATTCGTGTGGGAGCTCATCAGCAGGCTGATGTCTTCGATTAAGGAGGTGATCCAGCCGCAGGTTCCCCTACGGCTACCTTGTTACGACTTCACCCCAGTCATGAATCACACCGTGGTAACCGTCCTCCCGAGGGTTAGACTAGCTACTTCTGGTGCAACCCACTCCCATGGTGTGACGGGCGGTGTGTACAAGGCCCGGGAACGTATTCACCGCGACATTCTGATTCGCGATTACTAGCGATTCCGACTTCACGCAGTCGAGTTGCAGACTGCGATCCGGACTACGATCGGTTTTGTGAGATTAGCTCCACCTCGCGGCTTGGCGACCCTCTGTACCGACCATTGTAGCACGTGTGTAGCCCAGGCCGTAAGGGCCATGATGACTTGACGTCATCCCCACCTTCCTCCGGTTTGTCACCGGCAGTCTCCTTAGAGTGCCCACCATTACGTGCTGGTAACTAAGGACAAGGGTTGCGCTCGTTACGGGACTTAACCCAACATCTCACGACACGAGCTGACGACAGCCATGCAGCACCTGTGTCAGAGTTCCCGAAGGCACCAATCTATCTCTAGAAAGTTCTCTGCATGTCAAGGCCTGGTAAGGTTCTTCGCGTTGCTTCGAATTAAACCACATGCTCCACCGCTTGTGCGGGCCCCCGTCAATTCATTTGAGTTTTAACCTTGCGGCCGTACTCCCCAGGCGGTCAACTTAATGCGTTAGCTGCGCCACTAAAATCTCAAGGATTCCAACGGCTAGTTGACATCGTTTACGGCGTGGACTACCAGGGTATCTAATCCTGTTTGCTCCCCACGCTTTCGCACCTCAGTGTCAGTATCAGTCCAGGTGGTCGCCTTCGCCACTGGTGTTCCTTCCTATATCTACGCATTTCACCGCTACACAGGAAATTCCACCACCCTCTACTGTACTCTAGCTTGCCAGTTTTGGATGCAGTTCCCAGGTTGAGCCCGGGGCTTTCACATTCAACTTAACAAACCACCTACGCGCGCTTTACGCCCAGTAATTCCGATTAACGCTTGCACCCTCTGTATTACCGCGGCTGCTGGCACAGAGTTAGCCGGTGCTTATTCTGTCGGTAACGTCAAAACAGTAAGGTATTCGCTCACTGCCCTTCCTCCCAACTTAAAGTGCTTTACAATCCGAAGACCTTCTTCACACACGCGGCATGGCTGGATCAGGCTTTCGCCCATTGTCCAATATTCCCCACTGCTGCCTCCCGTAGGAGTCTGGACCGTGTCTCAGTTCCAGTGTGACTGATCATCCTCTCAGACCAGTTACGGATCGTCGCCTTGGTGAGCCATTACCTCACCAACTAGCTAATCCGACCTAGGCTCATCTGATAGCGCAAGGCCCGAAGGTCCCCTGCTTTCTCCCGTAGGACGTATGCGGTATTAGCGTTCCTTTCGAAACGTTGTCCCCCACTACCAGGCAGATTCCTAGGCATTACTCACCCGTCCGCCGCTGAATCGAAGAGCAAGCTCTTCTCATCCGCTCGACTTGCATGTGTTAGGCCTGCCGCCAGCGTTCAATCTGAGCCATGATCAAACTCTTCAGTTCAATACTGCTTGGGTTTTTAAGAAACCCTAAACTTGGCTCAGCAATCTCAAATGACTACTATGATTTCTCATGCGGCCACTTGTGATGCTGATAATCTTGGCGACTATCAAACCATACTCACAAGCACCCACACGAATTGCTTGATTCAATTTGTTAAAGAGCGGTTGGTTAAGAGCTTTTCGTCTCAACCGAGGCGCGCATTCTACGCTTTCCTCTGTGTCTGTCAAGCGTTTATTTCGAAGTATTTTGCGAGAAACTCGTTCAACTTCAAACACTTGACTCGCTTGCGATCTCTCGTAGCGGGAGGCGAATTCTACAGCGTTACAACCTGCTGTCAACTACCTTTTCACTACCAGCCGCAAGCGTTTCCGGCTTGCCTCGCTGCGACTGCATCGCTGCGAGGAGGCGAATAATACGCGATATGAAATATGAGTCAACACCTTGTTCTATAAAAACTTTTAAAAAGTGAATGCAGACGTTCGGCAACTAAATAGAGGTGCCGTTGATCTGTAGAGAAACACCCAGCGGAGCACAACGGCCATGAGTGATACGCAAAGCGACAAGACCCCAGGCCTGTCAGCGGACGAAGAACAGGAAATCAGCCATAACCAGCCGCCACGCGCAGCGGTACTGCACGAGATCATCCGTGCCCAGGGCGATCAGGAGCTGGAACGCACCCTGGCCGCCCTGTGGTGGTCAGCGCTAGCGGCTGGGCTGAGCATGGGCCTGTCACTGATGGCCATGGGTTTGTTCTACGCCCGACTGCCGGACGGCGACAGCGCACAGGTAATAGCCAGCCTGGGATACAGCGCGGGGTTCCTGGCGGTGATTCTCGCCCGCCAGCAACTCTTCACCGAGAACACCCTGACCGCCGTCCTGCCGCTGATGACCACGCCTACCCTGAGCAACCTCGGCCGCCTGCTGCGACTCTGGGCTGTGGTGTTGGCCGGCAACCTGGCTGGCACCATCTTGGTAGCGTGGGTCATGCTCGAGCTGCCGATCTTCGACAGCAAGGCCGATGTTGCCTTTCTTGAGATAGGCCGCAAGGTGATGACCAACGACATCAGCCAGATGTTCGCCAAGGGCATCATCTCTGGCTGGATGATCGCAACCATGGTCTGGATGATTCCTGCCATGGAAAACGCCAAGATCTGGATCATCCTGATGATCACCTACCTCATGGCCCTCGGCGACTTCACCCACATCGTGGTCGGCTCGGTCGAGGTGTCCTACCTGGTCTGGGCAGGCGATCAGACCTGGCAGGCGTTCTGGCTGGAGTTTGCCTTGCCTACGCTGGCCGGCAACATCATTGGTGGCAGCTTCATCTTCGCCCTGATCAGCCATGCCCAGGTCCGCAGTGACAGCGGCAAGCCGCCTTCGCAGCTATTAAAGGAAGACAACAAGCCCGCCAGTCGCCGCCAGGAGCCGAAAATCTGACTCAGCGCGTGGCTACCGAGCGCTGCGCCGCCCTCCCCTGCTGGCGCAGCGGCCGCGGTTGCCACCAGTTCTGTCCGGCATGCGGCGAGTCGAGACTGATCCGCTCGCCCATCTGCGGCGTACTTAGTTTCACCTGCGCCGCCGAGGCAAGCGCGAGGATGCGCTCAAACGGTTCCTGCCAGTCATGGATGGACAGGTCGAAAGTGCCATTGTGGATCGGCAACATCCACCGCCCGCGCAGATCCTGATGGGCCTGCAGGCTCTGCTCAGGCTGCATGTGTACATTCGGCCAGGCCAGGTTATAGGCGCCAGTCTCGATCAGGGTCACGTCGAACGGCCCGTAGCGTTCGCCGATCTCGCGAAAGCCTTCGAAATAGCCCGTGTCACCACTGAAGAACAGCCGCAGTTGGTCATCCATGATTACCCATGAGGCCCACAGCGTGTGGTTGCTGTCGAACAGCCCGCGGCCCGAGAAGTGCTGCGCCGGGGTCGCAACAAAGCGCACGCCCTCGACCTCGGTTTGCTGCCACCAGTCGAGCTGCCGCACCTTGCCGGCGGGCACACCCCACGCGATAAGCCGGTCGCCGACGCCTAACGGTGCGAGAAACTGGTCGGTGCGCCCGGCAAGCTGGAGGATGGCCTGCTCGTCCAGGTGGTCGAAGTGATCATGCGAAATAATCACGGCCGCCAACGCGGGAACCTCGTTCAGGGCCAGCGGCGGTGCATGAAACCTTAGCGGACCGGCCCACTGCACCGGCGAGGCGCGCTCGGCAAATACCGGGTCGGTAATAAAGAAGCGCCCGCGCAGCTTGAGCAGGACCGTCGAGTGGCCCAGCCGCCAGAGGCTGTGATCGGGGGCATCGAGTACCTGCTGGCGGGTCATCGGCTGCAGGCTGATCGGTGCAGCCGGCCGGGTTTCGGCCGGCTTGCGCAGAAACAGGTACTTGAGGCCGATGCGCAGCTTCTTCATTACCCCGTCCTGGGGCAGCGCAGCCAGGTTGTGAAAGCGTCCATCCTTGTAATGCGCCGGGTCACCGGCATGAGCGACTGTGGGCTGCATGAACAGGAGCACTCCAAACAGGAACAAGGCCTTCATGTTACCCCACAGTGATTGGATCAACCGTGAATTGGCCTGCAAGGTCACTTTTTGCCGACGCAACACTGTTGAACAATATTCATACGGTTTATGCGATAAACGGCGCCCCACGGAAGAACCCACACCATGATCGACTACAGAAGCGGCAAAGGGCGTTCCTTTGTCAGGCGCATCTACCTGCCGAGAATCATCGGCCTGGGCATTGGCTTGTTCAGTGTCATGGCCGCGATTGCTCCCATGCAGCCGCCTGGCTGGGTCTGGCTACTATTGCTCGGCAATGGCCTGATCTGGCCGCACCTGGCCTATCACTGGGCACTGCGCAGCGCCAACCCCTACCAGGCCGAGCAACGCAACCTGCTGCTCGATTCTTTGATGGGCGGCTTCTGGGCCGCAGCCATCCACTTCAATCCGCTGCCCTGCGTCACCATCCTGTCGATGATGACCCTGAACAACGTTGCTGCGGGCGGCCGCCGCCTGGTGCTGCGCGGACTGCTCGCGCAACTGCTCGGCATGCTGCTGGCGAGCCTGCTACTGGGCACGGGCCTGCAACTGCAGGCCACGCAACTTCAGGTGTACGCCTGCCTACCGATGCTCACGCTCTACCCGTTGGCGCTAGGCTGGGTGTGCTACCGCCTGGCGATCAAGCTGGCCGACCATAAACGTCAGCTTAGCGCACTGAGCCGCACTGACAGCCTGACCGGCCTGCTCAATCATGGCTCCTGGAAAGACCTGCTACTGCTCAAGTTTCAGATCTGCAGCCAGCAGCAGTTACCGGCGGTCATCGCACTGATCGACATCGACCACTTCAAGGTCATCAACGATACCTACGGGCATGTCGTCGGAGACTGCGTGCTGCGCCACCTGAGCCAGGAGCTGCGCAGCACGCTGGGTAATGACGCCCATGCCGGGCGCTATGGTGGCGACGAGTTCTGCGTGTTCTTTTCAGGCGATGAAGGTCCGGCCTGCCAGGCCATGGAGCACCTGCGCCAACGGGTCAACGCCTACCGCAACCCGCAGCTGCCCGCCCTGCGCGTCAGCCTGAGTATCGGCCTGGCGGCATTCGACAGTGGCCTGAAATCGCCCGAGCACTGGCTCGAACAGGCCGACATGGCGCTGTATGGCGCCAAGCACAGGGGCCGTGACCAAGTGAATATCAAACGCGCCGACACTCCACCGCTCAGGCTTGCCTACCCTGAATGAACCGCCCCTGAGCCCTCAACGCGGAGCTGTCACCGGCTCGAGATGATCCTCGCGCACCTGGACACTGGCCGTCATCCCCGCACTGAGGGTAACGCCCTCGGGGATCTGCTCGAGCCGAATCCGCACCGGGATCCGTTGCGCCAGCCTCACCCAGTTGAAGGTCGGCTCGACCTCCGGCAGCAACTGGCTGTCCGGGTTGCTGTTGCGATCAGTAATCCCCCGGCTGATGCTCTCGACCTGCCCTTGCAGAGCATCGCCCGCCCCCATCAGCCAGACCTTGACCGGATCGCCGACGCGAATCCGCGGCAGCTTGGTTTCCTCGAAGTAAGCCTGGATATAGAAGGTCGAATCATCCACCAAGGCCATGACCGACTGCCCGGTGGTGACGTAGTTGCCTTGGGCCAGACGCAGGTTGGTGATGTGCCCGCTGCGTGGCGCGCGGACTTCGCTGCGGTCCAGGTTGAGCTGGGCCACCTGCAACTGGGCCTGGGCCTCGTGCAATTCGCCACGGGCGATGGCCGCGTTGATCTGGGCGTTCTCACGCAGCTCGGCGCTGATCGCCTCGGGGCCAAGCGCCGTGCGCCGGGCCGCCTCGCGTTCACGCAGGTGCAGTTGCTGGGTGCGGGTCTCGGCAACCGCCTTGGCCTGTTCGAGCGCAGCCTGGAAGCGGTCGCGATCGATGTTCATGAGCAGATCGCCGGCCTTGACCTGCTGGTTGTCGTGCACCTTGAGCTCGCGCACCCATCCGGACACGTCTGGGGCGATCACCACCACATCGGCGCGCACCCGGGCATCCCGAGTCCAGGGCGTGAGCATGTAGTACTGCCAGAGCTGATAACCGGCGAAAATGGCGATGATCACCACACAGAGGGTGACCAGGGTACGTACCGCTGCACGCATCGAGTTACTCCTTACAAAGACCCCAGTAGACGCACTACCAGGAACAGGACACAAACGAACAGCGCCACATCGAACAACGCCTCATGCCAGATCCAGCGTCCCAGCGGCGTGGCCTGCACCAGCAGCCGCAGGGCACCGGTCAATAGCAGGGCGATCAGCACGTAGATCAGGAACGGGCTGAGCAGCACACCGCCCAGCGCCCACTCACGCAAGCCCATGGACTTCCTCCTGCCAGCGGCACCATTTACCCCAGCTTTTTTGCAACTGCAGCACCGCACCCTCGGCCAGACGCAGCGGATCGCTAGGCGGTTGGCGCCGCAAGGCTTCGATGAACGCTTGACTAGCGGCGTCCAGGCGCTGCCCGCGGCCCGGCGCCGGGCCTTTGGCCAGGACCGCCTCGACCTGCTCCAGATAATGCCGCTCGGCATCGGCCATGGGCGCTTGAGCGACCGCCAGGCACATGCGCAGGTGCACCAGTTCATCACCTATATCCAGACCGTGCAGGCCATCATCCCAGCGTTGACGCTGGGCCTCAGGTAGTTCACTGGCGTGACGCGCCAGTTGCATCAAGCGGTCAGCCATGCGCCCGCCAAACCAGCTGTCGGCGCCGCGCAGGTCGCGTCGGGTCAGACGGACCAGGTCGCTTTGCGTCGCCGCGCGCAGACGCCGGCCTAGCCAGGTCGGGTGGCGAATCACTACCAGGCGGAAAGCCAGCACCGCAGCGCCGACGCCGAGGAGCATGGCCTGAGCACTGTTGAGCATGCTGGCGACGCTGAAACTCATCGCATTGAGCGGTGCCACCAGGACGATGAAGTGCAGGCAAAACGAGGTCGCGGTGGCCCCGGTGCGTGGGTGAGCCATGCCCAGCGCACCGAAAAACAGGGGGACGCCCATGCCCAGGCACAGCATGGCGAAGCTGCTCCACTGAGGCAGGAGAATCTGCCCGACGACAAACGCCGCAGGGATGGCCAAAAGAATCCCGCGCAAGAAGCTCAGGCCGATCTGTGCGCCGTTCTCACGGCTGGCGAACAGGCTGCAGACCACGCAGGTCAGCACCAGGCCACCCGGTGCCGACGGCCAGGCGGTGGCCAGCCAGAAGCTGCTCATGACCAAAAACGCCAAGGCACTGCGCGAGCCGAACAACAATGCCAGCGGCAGGTCACGGTGCACGGCCAGGCCCTGCGCGGCCTCCTTGGGTGTTCTGCCCTGCTCGACATCCACTAACGCCTGAGTGGCCGCCATGGCGTAGTCGAGCAGCAAGGCCATGCGGGCCAGGCAGTAATGCTCGGCCGAACTGATCTGCTGGCCCTGAGCGGCATCCCAGACTTGTTGACGCAACAGCAACAGGCTCGCCTGGTCGGGCTGGGCCAGCTCGGCGCGAACCTGCTCAAGCCAGGGCGCCAGACGCTCGGCCTCGCGCTCATCGAGCTGACGCCATTGCCGACGCACCGACCGCGAAATGCGCAGCAGCACCATCAGTTTCTGGCTCAACCCCCGCACACCCTTGGCCCGTTGGCGGCCGCTACTGCCCTCAAACCACGCGTGCTCACGCTGTGCGTCAATGGCAACGATGCGTCCGAGGATGTCCAGCAAGCCCTTGCGCGCCCCCTCCTCGCCGCCGAGCATGGCGCTTGAAGCCTGCAAACCGCTCTGCCAGGCCTGGCGCGCCTGCCCGCCGAGCTGTTGCTCGACGCGCAAGGGCCAGAGCAAGGCACTGGTGGCAGTGGCACAGACAATCCCCAGGCAGATCTCGGTACAGCGCGCCACGGCCTGGTCAAATACCTGCAGCGGGTGGTCGACGGCAGGCAGGGCAATGATTGCCACGGTGTAGCCGGCCAGGACAAAGGCATACGCCCAGGCACTGCGTAACTGGGTCGACGCCGCAGTGCACAAGGCCAACCATAGCGCCAGGGTCAGCAGGAACAACCATGGCGTCTGGGCGAACAGGCCGATGAACACCACCGACATGAACGTGCCGACCAAGGTGCCGGCCAGCCTTGCCAGGCCTTTTTGCACCACCATGCCCGACAGCGGCTGGGCCACGATGAAGGCAGTCATCAAGGCCCAGGAGGGTTGCTCCAACCCCCAGCGCATGGCCAGCCACAGCGCCAGGCCACCGCCCAAGAGAGTCTTGATGGCGAACTTGAGGGCGAGGTTGCTGGGTGCGAACAGGGCCTGGAAGGTAATGGGCACGAATCGGACCTTGCGGGGGGTGATGTGTAGAACGATAGACAATGGGTGGAGGATACTGTGGAAACGATTGATTAGCTAGCTAATCATCTATGTTAGCGAGATTTTGTGGTGCTCATTCGCCCTCTTCGCGGGGCAAGCCCACTCTCACAGGTTTGGAGGCGTTCACAAGCGTGTGGGCTTGCCCTTGGACGAGGAAGGTCCGGTCAACGCAAAAATGCAGACAAAAAAATGGGCGACCGAAGTCGCCCTAAATGCCTTGCGTGCTCGTGAATCGGAAAGGATCAGCGCGGCTTGCGCTTGTGCGAATCCTTCCAGATGAAAATACCCAGACCGGCGAAGAACAGCACCATCAGCCCGACCGTTACCACACCTGCGATAACCACATTGTCGAAGAACATGTTGGCGCTCCCGTATCCGTCTGCCGTTGTCCGATGGATGCAAGGTAACGAATGTGCGGGCAGCGGGCATTGATCAGGGTCAATAGGTGCCCGGGACCGGGCACGCGAGGCGGGCGCAGGGTTGACCTGCGTCAAGATTCAGCGCTTCTTGGGCTTGCTCTTGGATTTCTTCTTTTTCGCGCCGGTCAAGGGCATGGCCTGCTCGAAGGCCTGGCGC
The DNA here is from genome assembly GCF_017875955.1 of Pseudomonas sp. BP8. Lineage (GTDB taxonomy): Bacteria > Pseudomonadota > Gammaproteobacteria > Pseudomonadales > Pseudomonadaceae > Aquipseudomonas. The sequence continues at coordinate 5,327,276 of NZ_JAGINK010000001.1, forward strand.
ACTTCGTTGAGGCGCTTGTCCTTGATGTCGTGGATGCGCTTGGCGCGCTCGGCGCCGAAATCGATCAGATTTTCTTCACTCATGGGCGGGCCCGACTGTCAGCAGATACTTGCATGATGCCGCCAGCCGCTGGCATTGGCCAGTCAGACTTCGATATCGACCAGCAGGCCCTGGCGCTGACGCTCACCGAGCGGCGCCACCGGTACCGTGTTATCGGCATTGAGCTCCTCACCGGCGAGGGCTTCATAGCGCTCATCCTGACCGTGCTGCCGACGTTGCTGCTGCCGACGCTGCTCTTCACGCAGCAGCAGGGCCTGTTCGCTCGGGTCGCGCTGGTTCTTGAGGTCGATCGTGGCATCGCCGGAGGTGGCTTGCGCCGGCACCACCGGGGGAATATCCGGCGTCGGCTTGACCGGGTCCAGTTGCGATGTCACGGGGGCGGCACTGAGGGGGATGATCGGCGGCAGCATGGGAATTCTCCTATAGCTACTGTATCGGCCAACCTACAGCGGTCTTGAGCCGCCACCCAGCGAACTGCGCGGCAACTCCTGGCGATACGCCCTTTAGTCTAGCCGACTCACTCGGGCAGCTCGTCGGCGGCGTCATCCGCAGGCGGGCTGGCTTCACTCCACGGCCGCTTGTAGACCTGCTGCCAGACCGCATCGAGGTGATCACGCACCGCCTGTGGCGCATTTTTCAACGAAGCGCTGTCTTCACGTTCGCCCCCGATCGGCTCTTCGCCGGCCGGGGTAATCAGCGACTGCCCCGTGATGCTGTAGATCACCTGGCCTTCGCGCATTTCGATGGCGATGTCGTGCGGGTCGATGCCCCCGCCACAGAAGGCATGGCTGGCGACGGTCAGTTCGGCAACGCCATCTTTGTTGAGGTCGCTGACGTCACTGACATCGTTATAGAAGTCGACGTCCAGGTCCAGCCCTGGGCAGGTGGTCTCCTGTTCGATCTGCCAACGTGCCTTGAACGCATCGCTTGCGGCACTGCGGCCATACAGCGTCGCCTTGAGCAGCACCTTGTCGACCTCCTGCTCGCTTTCAGCATCGGTGGCCTGGCCATCGACGCGACTCAACACCAGCAGGCCTTCGCCGTCACGATCACGAAAGTGCACGCTTTTAAGCGGTGTCTGCACACCCAGCACTTCGAGCTGCTCGATCGGGATCGGCGGCAGGCTCTCGAATTTTTTTTGGTCACAGGCCGCCAGCAGCAACAAGCTGCCCAGGCCCACGGAGGCGTTCAACCAGCAGTGCTTGGCAAGCATTCGGCTCGGTGCCCTCATCGGTTGGCGGTGTTCGTCGATGAAACGGCTAGACTCTTTATTCTTTGGTCTGCCCGGTCTATCCGTTAACATAGCCGGCTTTTCATCGGCGGGAGTTCAGGCAGTATGGCGCAGCAGTATCAACCGGGGCAACGCTGGATCAGCGACAGCGAAGCCGAGCTCGGCCTGGGTACCATCCTGGCGCAGGATGGCCGCCTGCTGACCGTGCTTTATCCGGCCACTGGCGACACCCGCCAGTATTCCCTGCGCAATGCGCCGCTGACCCGCGTGCGCTTCTCCCCAGGCGACCAGATCACCCATTTCGAGGGCTGGAAGCTGACCGTACGCGAAGTCGACGTCGTCGACGGGCTGATGGTCTACCACGGGCTTGATGCGCAGAACCAACCGCGCACCATGCCCGAGACCCAGCTGTCCAACTTCATCCAGTTCCGCCTGGCCAGCGATCGCTTGTTCGCCGGGCAGATCGACCAGCTGGCGTGGTTCTCGCTGCGGTACAACACCTTGCAGCACACCAGCAAGCAGATGCTGTCGACGCTGTGGGGGCTGGGAGGTTGCCGCGCGCAACCGATCGCCCACCAGTTGCACATTGCCCGTGAAGTTGCCGACCGAATCGCCCCACGGGTCTTGCTGGCGGACGAAGTCGGCCTGGGCAAGACCATTGAAGCCGGCCTGGTCATCCATCGCCAACTGCTTACCGGGCGCGCCAATCGCGTACTGATCCTGGTGCCGGAGAACCTCCAGCACCAGTGGCTGGTCGAAATGCGTCGCCGCTTCAACTTGGAAGTGGCGTTGTTCGACGCCGAGCGGTTCACCGAAAGCGATGCCAGCAATCCGTTCGAAGATGCCCAGTTGGCACTGGTTGCGCTGGAGTGGCTGGTCGACGACGAAAAAGCCCAGGATGCTCTGTTCGCCGCGGGCTGGGACCTGCTGGTGGTCGACGAAGCGCACCACCTGGTCTGGCATGAAGACCAGGTCAGCCCGGAGTACGGCCTGGTCGAGCAACTGGCCGAGGTCATCCCCGGCGTGCTGCTGCTCACCGCGACCCCGGAGCAACTGGGCCAGGACAGCCACTTCGCGCGGCTGCGCCTGCTTGACCCGAACCGTTTCCACGACCTGGCGGCCTTCCGCGCCGAGAGCGAGAACTATCGCCCGGTAGCCGAGGCGGTCCAGGAACTGCTCGAGAAGGGCCGCCTGTCGCCCAAGGCCCACGCCACTATCCAGGGCTTCCTGGGTGCCGAGGGCGAAGCCCTGCTGGCCGCAGTCAGCGATGGCGACAGCGAAGCCAGCGCGCGCCTGATCCGTGAACTGCTCGATCGCCACGGCACCGGCCGGGTGCTGTTCCGCAACACCCGGGCCGCGGTCCAGGGCTTCCCTGAACGCCACCTGCACCCGTACCCGCTGGCCAATCCCGAGCAGTACGCCAACCTGCCAAGCGGCGAGCACGCCGAGCTGTATCCAGAGGTGGCCTTCCAGGCCCAGGGCGCCAGCGAAGAAGAAGAGCGCTGGTGGCGCTTCGACCCACGGGTCGATTGGCTGATCGATACGCTGAAGATGCTCAAGCGCACCAAGGTGCTGGTCATCTGTGCCCACGCCGAGACCGCGATGGACCTGGAAGACGCCCTGCGCGTGCGCTCCGGCATCCCCACCACGGTGTTCCACGAGGGCATGAGCATCCTCGAGCGTGACCGCGCCGCGGCCTACTTCGCTGACGAAGAGTTCGGCGCCCAGGTGCTGATCTGCTCGGAAATCGGCAGTGAAGGTCGCAACTTCCAGTTTGCCCATCACCTGGTGATGTTCGACCTGCCGGCTCATCCCGATCTGCTCGAGCAGCGCATCGGCCGTCTCGACCGGATCGGCCAGAAGCACACCATCGAATTGCACATCCCGTACCTGCAGGACAGCCCGCAAGAGCGCCTGTTCCAGTGGTACCACCTGGCCCTGAACGCCTTCCTTGCCACCTGCCCGACCGGCAGCGCCCTGCAGCACCGCTTCGGCCCGCGCCTGCTGCCGCTGCTCGAAAGCGGCGAAGCCGGCACCTGGGACGCATTGGTCAACGAGGCAAAAGCTGCCCGCGAGGCACTCGAATCCGAGTTGCACAGCGGTCGCGATCGCCTGCTTGAACTCAACTCCGGCGGCGCTGGCGAAGGCCAGGCTTTGGTCGAGGCGATCCTTGAGCAAGACGACCAGTTCGCCCTGCCTATCTATATGGAGACCCTGTTCGACGCTTTTGGCATCGACAGCGAAGACCATTCGGAAAACGCCCTGATCCTCAAGCCGAGCGAGAAGATGCTCGACGCCAGCTTCCCGCTGGGCGACGACGAGGGTGTGACCATTACCTACGACCGTGCTCAGGCGCTGTCGCGTGAAGACATGCAGTTCCTGACCTGGGAGCACCCGATGGTGCAAGGCGGCATGGACCTGGTGTTGTCGGGTTCGATGGGCAACACCGCCGTGGCACTGATCAAGAACAAGGCGCTCAAGCCCGGCACCGTGCTGCTCGAGCTGCTGTATGTCAGCGAAGTGGTGGCGCCACGCAGCCTGCAGTTGGGCCGTTACCTGCCGTCGGCGGCACTGCGTTGCCTGCTCGATGCCAACGGCAACGACCTGGCACCGCGGGTAGCGTTCGAGACCCTCAACGAGCAGTTGGAAAGCGTGCCGCGGGCGAGCGCCAACAAGTTCATCCAGGCCCAGCGGGATGTGCTGGCGCAGCGGATCAGCGGTGCCGACGCCAAGATCGAGCCGGTGCACGTCGAGCGCGTGGCCGATGCCCAGCGGCGTCTGGCCGCCGAGGCGGATGAAGAGTTGGCGCGTTTGACTGCGCTGAAGGCGGTCAATCCGAGTGTGCGCGATAGCGAGATCGAGGCGTTGCGCAAGCAGCGTGAGGATGGTTTGGCGATGCTGGAGAAGGCAGCTTTGCGGCTGGAGGCGATTCGCGTGTTGGTTGCGGGTTGAGCGTTTAGCTGAAGAAGAAGGGGCCGCTTAGCGGCCCTTTTTTTGTGGTTGTTCATGGATTGTTGGGAGGGGCTGGTTCTGGTCTTGGGGCTTGTAGGTTGTGGGCTTATCCACTTGATGGGGTGGCTTTTCCGGCCCCTTCCGCCCTTACGGCGGGTCACTTTTTTTCTTGGAAAAAAGTAACCAAAAACCGCCTGCTCCTGCATCCGGCCCTGCGCTGCGCTCCGGGTTCCCTTGCTCCGGTCTTGCTCCGGGAGGACCGCGCTGTACGGCCCATCCTGGGCCTCAGCGCTTTCCGGCCATCCATGGCCTCCACCTCCCTGCGCAAGACCTGCGCTCGGCCTCCTGAAGTCGCTGGTAGATCAAGAGCAAGATCAAGATCAAGATCAACAGCCACTGCAACGGCAGGCGAATCGCTGCGCTCTCGCTTTGTTTGTTTACGAGCGGATTTGTGGTGCGACATGGCAGGGCTGCGCCCTGCGATTTGCGTTGGCAGTACCGGCCTCTTCGCGGGACAAGCCCGCTCCTACAGGGATTGAGCAAATTTTGAATTCGGCGCAAATCCTGTAGGAGCGGGCTTGCCCCGCGAAGAGGCCCGAATATCCACCGCGCCTGTCACTATCAAAACAACGCCAGCCCAGACGCCACCCGTAACTTCGCGACTTCAGGAGGCCGAGTGGAGGTCCTCCCCGAGCCCCCAACCTACAAGCCCCATAGCCCCCGGCAACCCATAAAGAACCTGCCCGTTGCCCCGCGCACCACCCCGAAGCGGCCCAAACTCACCACAGAGATCACCTTTTAGACCACTTAGCTATCACCCTCATATCCAAATCATAGAGAGCAAATTGCCATTAATCATGAAGGTATAAGCACCTCTTCCTATACTGCAGGCTGAACAGTCTTCTTCGGGGGACGCGTGCAGGCTCGAAGAAGAGGCAAGCTATGGATTGGCTGGGACTGCAAGTGTTCGCCGAGGCGCCGGCCTCCGGCCAGATCTTACTCGATTGCCAACATGAGCCCTTTCTGGTTGCGTTAGCCTATGTAGTGGTCTGTGCAGCCTCATTCGCCACCCTCGACATGGCCGAACGCCAAAGCCACAGCGAACACCCCGCCGCCCGCCGCCAATGGCGCGTACTAGGCGCCTGCTGCCTGGCCGGTGGAATCTGGGCCATGCACTTCATCAGCATGCTGGCGTTCCGCGCCCCACTGGAAATTCACTACGACGTGCCACTGACCGGCCTCTCGCTGCTGCTCGCCCTGTGTGCCGCCTGGCTGGCCATGAACAGCCTCGATCGCCGCGACATGCGCCCGCGTCATTACCTGCAAGCCGCAGTGTTCATCGGTTTCGGCATCACCCTGATGCACTATGTCGGCATGGCCGCGCTGCAGACCAACGCCCAGCAGTACTATCAAGGCGGTTTACTGCTCGCCTCGCTGGGCGTTGCCATCGCCGCCAGCCTGATAGCCCTGCTGATGGCACGGTACTTTCGCAAAGGCAGCGGGACTCTGCACCTGGCCATGAAATACGGCGCCAGCCTGCTGATGGCCGCCGGTATCTTCGGCACGCACTTCATCGGCATGGCCGCCATGACCCTGGTCATCCCGGCAGGTGCCTCGCTGAACCTGCCGACCAGCGACAACAGCCTGCAATTGGGCCTGACCATCGCCTGCATCACCCTGCTGATCAGCGCCAGCAGCATCAGTGCCGCGCTTGCCGACAAGAAGCTGCAAAGCAAGGAACACGACCTGCGCCGGGTCAGCGAACTGCTCAGCCAACTCGACCAGGCCCGCGTATCACTGCAGCAAGCCGCTCACTACGATGCCCTGACCAACCTGATCAACCGTCGCGGGTTCAATCAGGTCTTTGCCGAGCGCCTCGCCGAACAAGCGGCCAACGAGGGCATGCTGGCCGTGATGTTTCTCGATATCGATCACTTCAAACGCATCAATGACAGCCTCGGCCATGCCGCGGGCGATGACCTGCTCAAAGTGATCGCCGACCACATCAAGGCTGCCACTCGCAACCAGGACCTGGTCGCCCGCTTCGGCGGCGACGAATTCTGCATCGTCACCAGCCTGAACAACCGCGACGAAGCCCGCCACCTGGCGCTGCGCATCATGCAACGCATGAAAGACCCCATCGACCTCGGCGGGCGGCGCATGGTCATGACCACCAGCATTGGCATCAGTATCTATCCCGATGACGGGCGCAACAGCGAAGAGCTGCTGAAAAACGCTGACTTGGCGCTTTACCAATCCAAGGGCTGCGGGCGTAACAACCTGAATTTCTTCAACAGCAGTCTGCGCACCCGCGCGACCCTCGAGCTGCAGCTGGAAGAAGAGCTACGCATCGCCCTTCTCGAAGAACGCGGCCTGTGCGTGCACTACCAGCCGATTTTCGACCTGCGCAGCGGCCAAGTAGCCAAGCTCGAAGCCTTGGTTCGCTGGCAACACCCACAGCACGGTCTGCTGGGCCCGAACCGCTTCATCGGCATTGCCGAAGCCAATGGCCTGATCGCCGACCTCGACCTGTGGGTGCTGCGCCGCGCGTGTGAGGACCTGGCCCAGCTCAACCGCCATGGCTATGCCAGCCTCAAGGTCACGGTCAACTGCTCGGCGCTGACCTTGGCCCGCGAGGAGCTGGCAAGCGACGTGGAGATGGCCCTGTTCCACGCGGGGCTGTCGCCCTGGCAACTGGAGTTGGAGGTCACCGAGAACGCGCTGATGGGCGACATCCACCGCGTGATCAATCTGCTCAAGCGCATTCGCAGTCAAGGCGTCGCACTGTCGATCGACGACTTCGGCACGGGCTATTCGTCGCTGGCTTACCTCAAGCGCCTGCCGCTCGACGTGCTTAAGATCGACCGCTCGTTCATCCAGGACGTACCTGCCAGCCAGAAAGACCGCGAGATCGTCCAGGCAATCATCATGATGGCGCACACCCTGCATCTCAAGGTGGTGACCGAAGGCGTGGAGACAGTCGAGCAACACGAATTCCTCGCTGCCCACGGCTGCGACTTTCTACAGGGCTACCTGCTCAGCCGTCCCGTACCGCTGGCCGACCTGCGCCCGGTGCTCGAGCGCCTTGATCGCCAGGACAACGACTTCAACCCTTGTGCCGATACTGCTCTACCAAGGTCGCCGGATCTTTTTCCAGATAGCCCTGGCTACCGTGCAAGCGCATCAGTTGCGCGGCGAGGCCACTGAGCGGGGTCGCTGAGCCCTGCTCGCGGGAGAACTTCACCGCAGTATCGAGATCCTTGAGCAAGGTTCGCACGTGCCACTTGATCGGCTCGAAACGGCTCTCGGCCATCTGCGGCGCGAGAATCTGCAGCGGCTTGGAATCAGCGAAACCGCCGGCCAGCGCTTCGGCGATCAGGCTCGCTTCGACCCCGGACTGCTCGGCCAGCGCCACCACTTCGGCAATCACCAAGGCGTTGCAAGCGACGATCATCTGGTTGCAGGCCTTGGTTACTTGCCCTGCACCAACAGCGCCCATGTGCGTGACGCGCTGACCAAGGGTCAACAGCACCGGGCGTGCACGGGCCACTTCATCGGCCTCGCCGCCGACCATGATTGCCAGGGTGCCGGCCTCCGCCCCCGGCGTACCGCCAGACACTGGCGCATCCACCCAGCCCATGCCGCACAACGCGTCCAACTCAGCGGCCATCTCGCGGGTCGCCGTCGGCTCCAGGCTGGACAAGTCGATCAGCAGTTGTCCGCGGCGAGCGCCCTCGGCGATGCCCTGCTCGGCAAACACCACCTCACGCACCACCCCAGTGTCGGCCAGGCACAGCAGCACCAACTCGGCATCGCGGCACAGCTCGGCCGGGCTCGCGGCCAAGCGGGCGCCAGCGGCGACCAGTTCGGCGCACTTCTCCGGGCTACGGTTCCACACCGTCAGCGGATAACCCGCCGCCAACAGCCGCCGGCACATCGGCAAACCCATCAGACCGATTCCGGCGAAGCCCAACGCAGGCAGTGCAGTACTCATGAACGACTCCCTATCAAAACGAAGACTCAGGCACGCGGCCGCCATACGACCCATTACGCATTACGTAAACTGTTACCGCTGTGCCGAATGGGCAGGGTGATGTTACTTACTTCCACCTTACGTGCACGTCAACGCGCACCAATCCGATGCAGGTGCGTATTTTTGCGCACCAAAAAAGCGCAGCATTATTTGCCTTTCTTCTCCTGCATCACCACAAACGGCGATACCACCACAGCCCAGATCTCTGGATCGCGGGTCTGCAGGTCTAGGGCCTGCTCCGCCGACAGCGTGCCCACAGCGCCATCACCGCGCCACTTGGCGAAGATTTCACTGCGATTGTCGGCCATTGCCGCAGCCACCGTAATCAGGTCCAGATCGGGGTCGACCCAAATCAGGTCACCCTTCGCCCAGAAACGCTCCAACGCCTTCCACTCGATGATTGCGGTCTCGCCGAGCAATTTGGCATAGAGGGTGCTTACTTGATCAGTCATGGGTTCCTACCGGCAAAAATCGGCCAATTAAAAAGGCCGGTATTTTTGCAGAAAAACCCGGTTTCAAATACGTAATTTGGTCGATGGGTCCCGTAGTTGTGGGGTGGGTCCAGAGATGCAGGCACTTTAATGGCGCCTTTCTGTATCTTTCTGTCGATCACGCGACACCCCGCGAAACAGGCGCTTTTTACCCGCTTTTCAAGCGCTCGAACAGCGCTCTACACTGTACCGGTACAGTTCCGGGACATGTTCCGGGGGAAGGTGGGCTTGCGGTTGGCATGGCCATGCCGCAAATCCCGCCCGGTCTGTAGCCCTGGCCTCCAGGACTATAAGAATTACAACAGAATGAGTGGAGCACTAATGATCAAGATTTCCAAGCTGTTCGCCGCAATGGTACTGGCCGGGGTTGCCAGCCATTCGTTTGCCGCCGACACCATCAAGATCGGTATTGCCGGTCCGAAGACGGGTCCCGTTACCCAGTACGGCGACATGCAGTTCATCGGCGCCAAACAGGCCATCAAGGACATCAACGCCAAGGGCGGTGTTGATGGGAAAATGCTTGAAGCCAAGGAATACGACGACGCCTGCGACCCGAAACAGGCCGTGGCAGTCGCCAACAAAGTGGTCAACGACGGCGTCAAGTACGTCATTGGCCATCTGTGCTCCAGCTCTACTCAGCCTGCGTCCGACATCTACGAAGACGAAGGCGTGATCATGATCACCCCCGCCGCCACCAGCCCGGAAATCACCGCCCGTGGCTACAAGCTGGTGTTCCGCACCATCGGCCTGGACAGCGCCCAAGGCCCGGCCGCCGGCAACTACATCGCCGACCACGTCAAGCCGAAGGTCGTTGCCGTTCTGCACGACAAGCAGCAATACGGTGAAGGCATCGCCACCGCGGTCAAGCAGACCCTGGAAGGCAAAGGCACCAAGGTTGCCGTGTTCGAAGGCCTGAACGCCGGCGACAAGGACTTCTCCTCGATTATCCAGAAGCTCAAGCAAGCCAACGTCGACTTCGTCTACTACGGCGGCTACCACCCAGAGCTGGGCCTGATCCTGCGCCAAGCCCAGGAAAAAGGCCTGAAAGCCAAGTTCATGGGCCCGGAAGGCGTCGGCAACGACTCCATCTCGCAGATCGCCCAGGGCGCTTCCGAAGGCCTGCTGGTCACCCTGCCGAAGTCCTTCGACCAGGACCCTGCGAACAAGGCCATCGCCGACGCCATCAAGGCTGACGGCAAGGACCCAAGCGGCCCGTTCGTGTTCCCGGCCTACTCGGCAGTGCAGCTGATCGCCGAAGGTATCAAGGCGGCCAAGTCCGAAGACACCGACAAGGTGGCAGAAGCCATTCACGCCGGCACCTTCAAGACCCCGACCGGCGACCTGTCGTACGACGCCAAGGGCGACCTGAAAGACTTCAAGTTCGTGGTCTACGAATGGCACTTCGGCAAGCCGAAGACCGAAGTCTCCCCTCAGTAACTGCGTGACTAATAGCTGACCGTAAAAGCCCACTGTGCGAGCAGTGGGCTTTGTTTTACGAGGTTCATGGGCCCGATTGCCGCGATCCGGCAGCCGCCCCACCTGAAAATCTTAAAACCGTCAACCGCGGTTCACTGGCCGCGCCCAGCCATCGTGCACAGACCACGAGGCGGGCCGGGTTACCCCCCTGCCAGCGAATGCAAATCAGGTTTTTAGGAGCGCTGTAATGCCTGAGATCTACCATTTCTTCCAACAACTGGTTAATGGATTGACCATCGGCAGCACCTATGCCTTGATCGCCATCGGCTACACGATGGTGTACGGCATCATTGGCATGATCAACTTCGCCCACGGCGAGGTGTACATGATCGGATCCTACGTGGCGTTCATTGCCCTCGCCGGGCTGGCCATGATGGGTATTCATTCGCTGCCGATCCTGATGACCGTGGCCTTCGTTGCCACGATCTTCGTTACCAGTGCCTATGGCTACAGTATCGAGCGCGTTGCCTACCGCCCCCTGCGCAACAGCAACCGCCTGATCCCGCTGATTTCTGCTATCGGCATGTCGATCTTCCTGCAGAACACCGTGCTGCTGTCACAGGATTCCAAGGACAAATCCATCCCTAACCTGATCCCGGGGAGTATCTCCTTCGGCCCGGGCGGCGCGGAAGAAGTCCTGATTTCCTACATGCAGATCCTGGTGTTTGTCGTCACCCTGGTGGCCATGACCCTGCTGACCCTGTTCATCTCCCGCTCTCGCCTGGGCCGCGCCTGCCGCGCCTGCGCCGAGGACATCAAGATGGCCAACCTGCTGGGCATCAACACCAACAACATCATTGCCCTGACCTTCGTCATCGGTGCCGCGCTGGCAGCGGTGGCGGCCGTGCTGTTGAGCATGCAGTACGGCGTGATCAACCCCAACGCCGGCTTCCTGGTAGGCCTCAAGGCCTTTACCGCGGCGGTACTGGGTGGCATCGGCAGTATTCCGGGAGCGATGCTCGGTGGGCTGGTGCTGGGCGTGGCCGAAGCCTTTGGTGCCGACATCTTCGGCGACCAGTACAAGGATGTGGTGGCGTTCGGTCTTTTGGTTCTCGTGCTGCTGTTCCGGCCGACCGGCATTCTGGGCCGTCCGGAGGTTGAAAAAGTATGAACAAAAATATCAAACAGGCGTTCTTCAGCGCCTTGCTGGTCTGGGCCGTGGCCTTCCCGGTACTGGGCCTGAAGCTGAGCATCGACGGCATCAGCCTGATCGTCCACAGCCAAGGCCCGTTCACCCTCACGGTGATTGCCGTGTGCTCGGTGCTGATGTTCCTGCGGGTGCTGTTCGACAAGCAGTGGAGCGCCGTGACCGCCCGAGGTTCGGACCGCAAGCTGATCTCGCCGGCGGTGAGCAACTTCCTCACCCTGCCCAAGACCCAGCGCTGGATCATCCTCGGCCTGATCGTGGTGGCGCTGGTATGGCCGTTCTTCGGCTCGCGCGGCGCGGTCGACATCGCCACGCTGATCCTGATCTACGTCATGCTCGGCCTCGGCCTGAACATCGTGGTCGGTTTGGCGGGCCTGCTCGACCTGGGCTACGTCGGCTTCTATGCCGTGGGCGCCTACAGCTACGCCATGCTCTCGCATTACTACGGGCTGAGCTTCTGGATCTGCCTGCCACTCGCCGGCCTGATGGCAGCCACCTTCGGCTTCCTCCTGGGTTTCCCCGTGTTGCGTCTGCGCGGTGACTACCTGGCGATCGTGACCCTGGGTTTCGGCGAGATCATCCGGCTGTTCCTGCGTAACCTCACCGACCTCACCGGCGGCCCCAACGGTATCAGCAACATCCCCAAGCCGACCTTCTTCGGCCTGTCGTTCGAGCGTCGCGCCGCCGAGGGGATGCAGACCTTCCACGAGTTCTTCGGCCTGCCCTACAACTCGATCAACAAGGTCATCTTCCTCTACCTGGTGGCCCTGCTGCTCGCCTTGGGCGCGCTGTTCGTGATCAACCGCCTCCTGCGCATGCCGATCGGCCGCGCCTGGGAAGCCTTGCGCGAGGACGAAATCGCCTGCCGTGCACTGGGCCTGAATCCGACCGTGATCAAACTGTCGGCCTTCACCCTGGGTGCTGCGTTCGCCGGTTTCGCCGGTAGCTTCTTTGCCGCGCGACAAGGGCTGGTGACACCGGAGTCGTTTACCTTCATCGAGTCGGCGATCATCCTCGCCATCGTCGTGCTGGGCGGCATGGGCTCACAGTTGGGCGTGATTCTCGCGGCCATCGTGATGATCCTGCTGCCAGAGCTGATGCGTGAGTTCAGCGAATACCGGATGCTGATGTTCGGTGCGCTGATGGTGTTGATGATGATCTGGCGTCCGCAAGGCCTGCTGCCTATGCAACGTCCACATTTGGAGCTGCGTCGATGAGCCGCGAAATTCTGCAAGTCAGCGGCCTGAGCATGCGCTTCGGCGGCTTGTTGGCGGTCAACGGCGTGGCCCTGACCGTCAAGGAAAAGCAAGTGGTGGCGCTGATCGGCCCGAACGGCGCCGGCAAGACCACGGTGTTCAACTGCCTGACCGGCTTCTACAAGCCCAGTGGCGGCACCATCTTGCTCGATGGCCAGCCAATCCAGGGCCTGGCCGGCCATCAGATCGCTCGCAAGGGTGTGGTGCGGACCTTCCAGAACGTACGCCTGTTCAAGGAAATGACCGCACTGGAAAATCTCCTGATCGCCCAGCACCGGCACTTGAATACCAACTTCTTCGCAGGCCTGTTCAAGACACCGGGCTTTCGCCGCAGCGAACGCGAGGCGATGGAGCGAGCGCAGTACTGGCTGGAGAAGGTCAACCTGACCGAGTTTGCCAACCGCACCGCCGGCACCCTCGCCTACGGCCAGCAGCGCCGCCTGGAAATTGCCCGCTGCATGATGACGCAACCGCGGATCATCATGCTCGACGAGCCAGCAGCGGGCCTCAACCCGCGGGAAACCGAAGACCTCAAGGCCCTGATCGCCTACTTGCGTGAATCCCACGACGTGACCGTGCTGCTGATCGAGCACGACATGAAGCTGGTGATGAGCATCTCTGACCATATCGTCGTGATCAACCAGGGCACGCCCCTGGCCGATGGCACGCCGGAAGAGATCCGTGGCAATCCTGAAGTGATCAAGGCTTACCTGGGGGAAGCGTAAATGCTCAAGTTCGAAAACGTTTCCACCTTCTACGGCAAGATCCAGGCGCTGCACAGCGTCAACGTGGAGATCAACCAGGGCGAAATCGTCACCCTGATCGGTGCCAACGGTGCGGGCAAGTCGACCCTGCTGATGACTCTCTGTGGCTCGCCACAGGCGCACAGCGGCAGTATCAAGTACCTGGGGGAAGAGCTGGTCGGCCAGCCGTCCTCGCACATCATGCGCAAGAGTATTGCGGTGGTTCCCGAGGGGCGCCGGGTGTTTGCTCGGCTGACGGTCGAGGAAAACCTGGCGATGGGTGGCTTCTTCACCGACAAGGGCGATTATCAGGCGCAGCTGGACAAGGTCCTCGAGCTGTTTCCGCGCCTGAAAGAGCGTTATGTGCAGCGTGGCGGGACCATGTCCGGTGGCGAGCAGCAGATGCTCGCCATCGGCCGGGCGCTGATGAGCAAACCCAAGCTGCTGCTGCTCGACGAGCCGTCGCTGGGGCTGGCACCGATCATCATTCAGCAGATCTTCGACATCATCGAACAACTGCGCCGGGATGGTGTGACGGTGTTCCTGGTCGAACAGAACGCGAACCAGGCACTGAAGATTGCTGACCGCGCCTATGTGCTGGAGAACGGCCACGTGGTGATGCAGGGTACCGGGGAAGCGCTGTTGAGTGATCCGAAGGTGCGCGACGCGTATCTCGGGGGGTGATCGACTGCGTGACACAGAAAGGGCCTTCGGACCCTTTTTCAGGTTGTTTACGAATTGGCGGGGGCTTGGCTGTGGTTCTGGGGCTTGTGGGGTGTGGCTTTTGGGTTGTGGGCTTATCCATTTGATGGGGTGACTTTTCTGGCCCCTTGCGCCCTTACGGCGGGTCACTTTTTGGCAAACGCCCCCGGTGTGCCGGCCCAGCCAAAAAATAACCAAAAAGGTCTTGGCTCCATCAAACGGCCCTTCGCTGCGCTACGGGTTCCCGCGCTCCGGTCTTGCTCCGGGAGGACCGCGCTGTACGGCCCCTCCTGGGCCTCAGCGCTTTCCGGCCATCCATGGCCTCCACCTCCCTGCGCAAGACCTGCGCTCGGCCTCCTGAAGTCGCTGTAGATCAAGAGCCAGATCAAGATCAACAGCCAGGGCAACGGCTGGCGAATCGCTGCGCTCTCGCTTTGTTTATTTACCAGCGGATTTGTGGGGTGGCTGGCAGGGCTACGCCCTGCGCTTTGCATTGGCAGTACCGGCCTCTTCGCGGGACAAGCCCGCTCCTACAGGTTTTTGTGAGCGCCTCAGGACCTGTAGGAGCGGGCTTGCCCCGCGAAGAGGCCCCCGCTGACACAGCAAACTTGTGATCGGCAAGCATGCTCGGTAACGTGCCCACTTCATCCGCTGCGACCCCGGAGCTTCATCCATGCGCCTCACCCCTCCCCTGCTGCTCGCCACCTTGCTGCCCTTGTTCGCCGGCTGCCAGATGCTGGCGGACACGCCGACCGATCCTGATATCGGCACCACGCGCATGCAGGGCGAGTTGAGCGCCAGTGGCGGTCAACTGCTGTTCAAGCCCTGCACCGAGAGCCGCCACTTCGTGGTCAACGATGCAGGCGCCACCGGCATCCTGCAGGAAGCCTCGAACCTGGCCGACAGCGCCGGCGACACGCTGTTCGCCGACGTCCGCGCCCGCCTTACCGGCGCCAAACAAGCCAACACCGACGGTCAGCTCGACGTGCGCCGGCTGTATCGCCTGGAGTCTTCCACCAGAGCCTGTGAAGACCCCAACTTCAAGCAACTGACCCTGCGTGCCAACGGCCACGAACCTGAGTGGGACATCAAGGCCAGCGGCAAAGGCATGGTGCTCAACCGCGTCGGCCAGGAGCCATTGCCGCTGCCCTTCCTCGAAGAGCAGATCCCTGGCGGCGGCCTGACCCTGTCCAGCGAAGCCAATGGCCAAACGGTCGAGCTGTGGGTCGCACCACAGCGTTGCGTCGACAGCGCCACAGGCGCCGTACGGCACCTGCGCGCCGAACTGCGCATCGATGGCAAGACCCTGCAAGGCTGCGGCTACTACGGCGGTGCGCGGGACAACTGATCATCGGCCACTTTTATCCTGCCTGCCAGGGCGGCGAACAGCTTATACTTGGCGGTTTATGTGAAGCCGCCGGCCGCCCATGGCCGGGATATTGGACCTTGCCATGCTACGAATCACCGAACTGAAGCTGCCCCTGGACCATCCCGATGAGGCCCTGCGCGAGGCCATCGTCCAGCGTCTGGGGATCGCGGATGAGCAACTGCTCGGCTTCAACCTGTTCAAGCGCAGCTACGACGCGCGCAAGAAGAACAGCGAACTGCTGTTCATCTATACCATCGACCTTGAGGCCAGCAACGAAGCAGAGCTGCTGGCCCGGTTCGCCGACGATCACAACATCACTGTCGCGCCTGACGTCACTTACAAGTACGTCGGCCAGGCACCCGCCGACCTCGAGCAAAGGCCACTGGTAGTCGGCTTCGGCCCTTGTGGCATCTTCGCAGGCCTGCTTCTGGCGCAGATGGGCTTCAAGCCGATTGTCCTCGAGCGCGGCAAGGAAGTGCGCCAGCGCACCAAGGATACCTGGGGCCTGTGGCGTAAAAGCGTGCTCAACCCAGAGTCCAACGTGCAATTTGGCGAAGGCGGCGCCGGCACGTTCTCCGACGGCAAGCTGTACAGCCAGATCAAGGACCCGCTGCACCACGGCCGCAAGGTGCTGGAAGAGTTCGTCAAGGCCGGGGCGCCGGACGAGATCCTTTACATCAACAAGCCACACATCGGTACCTTCCGCCTGACCGGTATGGTCGAGAACATGCGCGCAGAGATCATCGCCCTGGGCGGCGAAGTCCGCTTCGAGCAAAAGGTCAGCGACCTGCTCGTCGACGGTGAGCAGCTCACCGGCGTGGTCCTCGACAGCGGCGAACAGCTGCACTCACGCCATGTCGTGCTGGCGCTGGGGCACAGCGCCCGTGACACCTTCCGCATGCTGCATGGCAAGGGCGTGTTCATGGAAGCCAAGCCGTTTTCGATCGGTTTCCGCATCGAGCATCCGCAAACCCTCATCGACAAGGCGCGTCTGGGCAAATACGCCGGCCATCCGAAACTCGGTGCCGCCGACTACAAGCTGGTCTACCACGCCAAGAACGGCCGCTCGGTCTATAGCTTCTGCATGTGCCCGGGCGGCACCGTGGTTGCCGCGACCAGCGAACCAGGCCGGGTCGTCACCAATGGCATGAGCCAATACTCGCGTAACGAGCGCAACGCCAACTCGGGCATCGTTGTCGGTATCGACCCAGAGCGCGATTATCCGGGTGGCCCACTGGCCGGCATCGAGTTGCAAGAGCGTCTCGAGGCACATGCCTATGTGATGGGTGGCAGCAACTACCAAGCACCGGCGCAATTGGTCGGTGACTTTGTCGCTGGGCGGCCATCGACCGCGTTGGGCAGTGTCGAGCCGTCGTACAAGCCTGGGGTAACCCTGCTGGATCTGGCCGAGAGCCTTCCGGCCTTCGCCATCGAAGCGATCCGCGAGGCGCTGCCCGCGTTCGATCGACAGATCAAGGGTTACAACCTGCATGACGCAGTGTTGACCGGGATCGAGACTCGCACCTCATCGCCGCTGCGGATTACCCGTGATGCGACGTACCAGAGCCTGAATCTGAAGGGGCTGTTCCCGGCGGGTGAAGGGGCTGGATATGCGGGCGGGATTCTGTCGGCGGGTGTCGATGGGATTCGCATTGCTGAGGCGGTGGCGCGGGATATTCTTGGAGTCAACGCCTGAGTTTAACGCCCGCGATGCTGGGGACGGGCGGCGGTCCTTCGAAGGTATGCATCGTACCTAGTGGGAGAACTGTCTTGCTTTGAATCTCAACCTGGCGCGGTCTCTGTGGGAGCGGCCTTGTGTCGCGAAATGAGGGCGAAGCCCTCACCCGCTGAACCACAACCACACACAACCCCAAGGCGGGTAATCGCCGGTTTTCCTTAGCAGGCCTGCATGTTTTCTTAAGCGCAATGGGTGGGATGAACCCGAGGGAGTCGTGACCGGATTGCAGTGGACGAACGGCTCGTATCTGGATGTGGTGCCGGTGAGGGCTGCGCCCTCATTTCGCGACACAAGGCCGCTCCCACACTGACCGCGCATGCCTCAAGACTGGCGCTGTGTTTGCGGGTCACGTTGCCGGGGCGCCGGACAGGGCGCAAAGGGCTGCGCAAAAGCCACGGCCTCCTAAAGCCAGATGCAATTTCAGAAGACCTTAAGAAGGAAGGCCGTAAGTGCCCCCCGCTACCCAATAAAAAAACCCCGACCGGTGCTACCAAGTCGGGGTTTTGTTTATCAGCCCAGCGATCAGTGACTAACGCGGCTGGTGCCATCAACGGTCATGATCCGCACCCGCTCGCCGACGCGGAAGATCTCATTCTCCTGCACCGCCTGCACATAAGCGCGGGGGCTGCCGTCGTCCTCACGCACGGTAATCTCGACACCCTGAGTGCGGGTAATCCCTTCTTCAGCAGCCGAACCTGCCAGACCACCCGCCACCGCACCAATCACCGCCGCGACGATGCTGCCGCGACCACCACCCACCGCGCTGCCCGCGACGCCACCGACGATGGCCCCTGCGCCGCCGCCAATTGGGGTCTTGGTGCCTTCGATCTTCACCGGACGCAAGGACTCAATGGTACCCATGCGCACGGTTTGCACGCGACGGGCCTCATCACGGGAATAGCTGTCGCCGGTCAGACTCGACGCACAACCGCCGAGCAACAACGACACGGTGGTGAAGCTCGCCACCAGCAAAACGGATTTACGCATGGGTTGATTCTCCAGAGGTCAGGTGTCCATTAGACTCCGCGGGCTGACGGCTGTCACGACACGCAGATCATAAAGTCGCTTTCATTCAGCGCAGGTACAGCCGCTGTGCTGGCGCTTGATAGTGAGACAAGAAATTGCCCAGGATTACTTCATCGCGTTACTGACAACCGTCGCCGGCCGGAGAGAACGACGCCAAAGGCGCCTATAAGAAGCTGCCGCGCCTGGAACAGGCGCGGTCGAACGACATCAAGGGGCCAGGCGCTCGCGCGACCACTGATCATCGAGCAGACGGTAGTTCAGGCGGTCATGCAAGCGGCTCGCCCTACCCTGCCAGAACTCGATGCGCTCAGGCAGCAGGCGGTACCCGCCCCAGTGCTCTGGGCAATGCGGCTGGGTCTCGGAAAAGCGTGCCTCGGTTGCCTTGACCAGCCCTTCCAGCTCTTCACGGCTGGTAATCACCCGGCTTTGCGGTGACGCCCACGCACCCAAGCGGCTACCCAGTGGACGCACCTGGTAGTAGTCATCCGACTCCTTGGCCGTGACTTTCTCCACCCGTCCTTCAATACGCACCTGGCGCTCCAGCGCCGGCCAGAAGAACGTCATCGCAGCGTAAGGGTTGCTCAGCAGTTGCTGGCCCTTGGCACTGTCGTAGTTGCTAAAGAAGGTGAAGCCGTGGGCGTCGAGGCCTTTGAGCAACAGCACCCGACAATGCGGACGGCCGTGCGCATCGACAGTGGCCAGGGTCATGGCGTTGGCTTCGACCGGCGCCTGCTCGGTCTTCACCGCGTCGGCGAACCATTGATGGAACAAGGCAAACGGCTCGCCCGGGGCCTGGGCTTCAGCCAGGCCATCACGGGTGTAGTCGCGGCGCATATCGGCCAGGGATTGGGTCATGGCTGCGTATCCTTGACGATCAGTTGCTCTTCGCAGGGCTGTTAGCGGCGACTTTCTTGTCGGTAGCGGCCTTTTTCGCCGCAGGCTTGGCAGCGGCTTTCTTCACTGCAGGCTTTTTCGCCGGTGCTTTGGCGACTGCCTTTTTCGCAGCCGGCTTGGCAGCGGCTTTTGCGGCAGGCTTGCTGGCCGCAGCCTTGGCAGCCGGGGCCTTGGCGTCCTGGGTGGCAACCAGCGCAGCCGGGGTCGGCGCGGGAGCTGCCTGTTGATACTTGGCGAGCAAGGCAACCATGGTGTTCTGCGGGGTCAGCAGCATTTCCACGCGGCGGTTCAAGGCACGGCCTTCGAGGCTGTCATTGGCTGCACGCGGCATGACCGAACCCATGCCCTTGAGGGTCAGGCGATCGCGCTGCAGGCCACTGAGGCGGAAGATCGCCGAGACCGAAGCGGCGCGCTCCAGGCTGAGCTTCTGGTTGGCGGCGGCGACACCGCTGCTGTCGGCATGGCCGAGTACCAGCACAGCGGTCTTGCTATCGACTTCCACCGCTTTGGCGACGCGGGTGATCGGCCCCAAGGTTGCCGGCAAGAGCATGTTCGGCCGGTCCGGGTTGTACGAACCGTCCACCGGGATGGTCACCGCCAGCAAATCTTCACGGCGCTCGACTTCAAACTTGCTGCCCTTGACCGCTTCACGCAGTTTCGGCTCGTACTCGTCAAGCCAGGCCTGGGTGGCTTTCTGGTCGATCTTCGGCACGACAGGGCCTTTGGCCTGTTTGTCTTCACTGCCGAAAGGCCACCACCAGCGGCTGCTGCTGTCGGATTTGGCGTCGGCCTTGGCAACCTTTTCGGTAACCGCCTCTTTCACCTGCTGATCGGCCACCTTGTCGGCGCCGAATGGCCACCAGTTGATGGCGCTGTCTTTGCTGGCATCCTGCGAGTGGCTGGCGCAGCCGGTCATGGCCAGGCACAGGGCGAGTGCTAAGGTTTTATGTGAAGACATCAGCGATACACCATGAATTAGAAAGAAATTTTGCCCACGCAGACGAGGCGTTGGCATTGAGGATAGTCAAAGGGTCGGGGCAATACCCGCATTACCCGATCAAAGGCAAGTGCCAAGTATCCGCACCAGCTGTTGCGCGCGCGGGTCCATCAGCACGTAGGGCCCGAGGGTATTGGTGACGAAGCCGAAGGCAACATCGTGCTCGGGGTCGGCAAAACCGACCGAACCGCCCGCTCCCGGATGGCCGAATGCCCTGGCACCCAGACCAAAGGTGGCGTTGGCCACCGTCGGCTGGTCGAGCATGCAGCCCAGGCCGAAACGGGTCTGGGTCAGCAAGGTACGATCCTGACCGAGGCTGTGCTCGCGGGTCAGTTCGTCAAGCAGTTCCGACTCGAGCAGGCTGCCGTCGAGCAGCCCGGCATAGAACCCTGCCAGGCTGCGCGCGTTGCCATGGCCATTGGCTGCCGGCTGCTGCATGCGGCGCCACTCCGGCTTGTTGGTACTGGTGAGGATTGCCGGTGGATTGGTGAAGGCGCGGGTCGACAGCGCCTCGGGTTCACGCAGGGTCACCTGCAGCAAGCGCTGGGCAGCGGCATCACCGGGGTTGCCCTTGCCGCGGGCGATGTGCGCCACACGGTAAAACTCTTCATCAGCCAGGCCAACGTGAAAGTCCAGGCCCAGCGGCTTGGCCGTGCGCGCCACGATCGACTCGCCAGGCCCGCGGCCATCGGCACGACGAATCAGTTCGCCGATCAGCCAGCCGTAGGTAATGGCGGCGTAGCCATGTTCAGTGCCAGGCGTCCACCACGGGGTTTCCGCGGCCAAGGCGCCAGTCATGGTCTGCCAGTCGTAAAGCGCCTCGGCCGGCAGCAATTCGCGGATCGCTGGCAGGCCCGCGCGGTGGCTGAGCAACTGGCGCAAGGTGACGGTGGCCTTGCCGGCCTGGGCAAACTCCGGCCAGTAGCGCGCCACCGGCGCATCCAGGGCCAGCTTGCCCTCACCCACCAGTTGCAAGGCGGTGACGGCGGTGAAGGTCTTGGTGCAGGAGAACAGATTGGCGATGGTATCGCTGTGCCAGGCCTCACGGCCGTCCTTGTCGGCGCTACCGGCCCACAGGTCGATCACGGTCTCGCCGCCGACCTGAATGCACAGGGCCGCGCCACGCTCCTGGGTATCTTCGAACAACGCGGCGAATGCCTCGCGCACCGCCTCGAACTTCAGCTCATAGTGACCCTGGATCTGCACCGCATGCTCTCCGTACGACTGATTTCCACAAAGTCGTGCATTGTTTCAGTAGTTGACGGATTTGCAAACCGAATAAGGCTGGATGGTCACCGCTAGACCCCGACGAACGGCGGCCACTGCCCAGTCCTGTACCGACACAAGGTCGCTGGCACAAGGGCTGCACAGTGCCGCTCAGGCTCAAGGAGCAGGCTTGCTGAGCGCCTTGCCCAGTTCATCCATGACCTGTTGATTGCTGCGGCGCACGGCGTCGACAAAGCCTGGGTAGGGCACGTCAGTGATAGCCACCAGCCCGAGATGACCATTCTCACCATCGAGCAAACGCCCGCTGGCTGGCTGGTCGAGGTACTGGAACCAATGCGCGCCGACGATCATTGGCTGCGCGAACGCGGCTTTGAGGAAGGTGCCATAGGCGGGCGCGCGATCTTCCTCGCGCGGCAACTCCAACGGCCCAGGCCAGAACGGACCGCGATCACGCGAGCCAAACTGGAACTCAGACACCAACAGTGGCTTGTCCAGCTCGGCCAGGCGCGCGAAGTCATAGCCGTCGTCAGGCTTGAGGGTATAGAAGTTGAAACTCAGCACATCGCAGAATTCGGCGCAGGCCTTGACTGCCTCCGGCGTGCTCAGGGCGAAGCGTCCGCCCAGCAGCAGGTGATTGGGGGCATGCCAGTTCAGTGAATCGGCAATGGTCTTGAAATAAGTGTCGGCGAACACTTGCTGGAAGTACTGGTAGTCGCGTTCGATTTCCGGATGCTCCGGATTGGGCAGCGGCGCCTCAAACCCTGGGTCTTCCATCAGCTCCCAGGCCTGCAGATCGATGCCCCAGGCCTTGGACAAGCCTTCCTGGTTGCGGTATTTGTCGCGCAGTTGCTTGAGGAAGGCGCGTTTGGCCGGTACATCGGTGGTCAGCCGCAAGGTGCCGAAGGCCAGGCCGTAACGCGCTTTGGGATCATCCCCTGGCGCGGCCCAGGCCAACTCGTTGTCGGCAAAATAGCCAATCAACCAAGGATCATCGCGGTGATCGCGGGCGGCAATGGCCACGGCGCGTTCGGTCGCCATGGCAAAGCGTGGGTCGAACGGATCGGGCATGCGCCCCCACCAGTCCATGCCGGTGCTGATGCTGGCGTAGTCGCCGACGATCGACAACGGCAAGGTGTATGGCACGCGCTTGGCCAGCGCCAGCGCCGGGTCGCTCCAGTTACCCAAGGTGTTGAAACCCCACGCCTGCAGGCGATCAAGGGTGTGCGCCTGCCAGCGCGCGGCATCGACTGCCACCGGTGGGCAGGTGACAGGCGGCTGGCCTTCTACCTGCGCAGGGCAGGCCTTGCCGTAGCCGCGCTGCAAGTTGGCGGCATAGAAGTCGAACCAGCGGCCTTTCTTGAAGTTGCGCCCTTGTGAGGAGGCATTGCCGTCATCATTGTTGCCCTCGCCATAATAGGCCGCCAGCGGCTCGCCCTCGGCGGGCAAGGCGCTGAACATGCCCTCTCGCCCCGCCACATAGGTACGCCCGCCATCGGCGGCCACCGCATTGATACCCAGCGAATAGAACGGATGCCCATCAGGCGTTACCAGATACCAGCGGCCCTCGCGCTTCTCGGTACGGAAAAAACCGCTGGCCTCGAACGCCGGGCCCGCCAGCAGGCCACCGTAGCTGTCCAGTTGCTGTTTGCCACGCTCCGCCAGCCAGCCCTTGAGCTGCGCCTGCTCACGGCTGTCGGCAGCCTTGAGCTGATCGTCGCTGACGATTTTTTCTGGCCATCGCGCGCGGGTCGACTGGCCGTAGGCGTCGATCAGGCCGGCATAGGCAGCCTTGAACGCAAGGTCGTCATCCTGCAAAGCGACCTTCTCGATCAGCAGGCTTTGCGCCACCTTGGGTTTGGGGATGCTCAGGGTGACCGATGTCACCTGTTTGAGGTCGACCGCGCCGACACTGCTGGTCAACAGCAGGCGCTGCCCTTCATACGTCCACGGCATCGGCGGCCCGGCACGCATGCCCTGGTTCAGCGGCGAGCTGGCCGTCAGTGGCACCATGACCGTCTGGGCGGGCCCGGCGGGCAGGTCGATGCGGCTGGTGAGGGTGCGTCCATCGCTGCTCTGCACCGTGACATCGACCGTCAGCGCCCAATCCATCGCGCTTTGCAGACGCAAGGTGAGTGCCTGGCCGGCAGACCAGTCCCAGACACCGCTTTGCGGACTCAAGCCCAGCGTCGGCCGCTCGACAGGGTTGAACACCACCCGCCGCAATACCTCGCCTTCGGCCGTTTGCTCCGCGTTGTACTGCGGCATACCCGCATCGGCGGTGATCACGTTGACCACCGAGGCCGGACGCACGAAGCTGAACAGCGTTTGCTGCCCGGCCAGCAGCGGCGCGCTGAACAACAGGGTGAGAACGGCGGGCAAGGTACGACGGATCATAGAGCTGTGGCTCTCCTTCAGAACCCGTGTGGGCCCTTGACTGAGTAATGGACAACGGGCCGAAGCAGCATGCTCCGGCCGTCAGGAAATCTCCCGCCGAAACGGCGGCAGCGCATTGAGAATAGCCTTGCCGTAGCGTTGGGTGACCAATCGACGGTCCAGCAAGGTAATGACACCGCGATCCTGCTCGGTGCGCAGCAGACGACCGCACGCCTGGATCAGTTTGAGCGAGGCATCGGGGACGGAAATTTCCATGAACGGGTTGCCGCCACGGGCCTCGATCCACTCGGCCAGCGCCGCCTCGACCGGGTCATCCGGTACCGAGAACGGGATCTTGGCAATCACCACGTGCTCGCAGTAGGCGCCCGGCAAGTCGACACCTTCGGCAAAGCTGGCCAGGCCGAACAGTACGCTGTGCTGGCCATCGTCAACCCGCGCCTTGTGCTTGTTGAGGGTTTCCTGCTTGGACAGATTGCCCTGGATCAGCACCAGCTTACGCCAGTCGCGGTCGAGGCCGTCGAAGACGTCCTGCATCTGCTTGCGTGAAGAGAACAGCACCAGCGCGCCGCGGGCCTCTTCGAGCATCGCTGGCAGTTCACGAATGATCGCCGCGGTATGCCCGGCCGCGTCACGCGGATCGGCGCCGAGGTCAGGCACCCGCAAAAGGCCGGCGTCGCCATGCACGAACGGGCTGGGCACCACGCAGGTGACCGCATCGCGCGGCAGACCCGAGCGCATGCGGAAACGGTCGAACTTGCCCAGCGCGGTCAAGGTGGCCGAGGTCACCAGGGCGCCGTGAGCGACACTCCACAAGCTGCGGCGAAGCATTTCGGCAGCAAGAATGGGGCTGGCGTTGACCTCGATGTCGAACAGCGCGCCGGTCTCGGCGAGGGTCAGCCAGCGCGCCATCGGCGGGCTGTCTTCCGGGTCTTCGGCGGTGAACGCTGTCCATAGTTCCCAGTTGGACTGGGCACGGGTGACCAGGCTGCCAAACAGCGGGTACCACTCCTCGGCCTGATGGCTGGGAATGCCGATGCTGGTTTCCGCGTCCATGCCTTCTTTGAGCAGGTCGGCCAGGCGGGTGAACAAGTCGTTGAGGCGCGAGAAGCCCTTTTTCAGTTCGATGCCGACTTCGCGGATCTGCTCCGGCACCACGCCGCCTTCGAAGCGGTAGCGCGGGCGGTCTCGGCCTTCTGGGTCTTCACCGGGGCGGAAGTCTGCCACCTGCTCGCACAGGGTAAACATGAACTGCTGCTGGGTACGGATTTCCCGCGCCAGCTCCGGCACTTGCTCGATGTACTTGCCAAGGTCGCCCGGCAGCGGGTGCTGAGCGAGCAACTTGGTCAGGTTCTTGGCGGTCTGCTCCAGCCAGTCGGCAGTAGAACGCAGGCGCGAATAATGAGCGAAGTGGCCGATGGCCTTGTCCGGCAGGTGATGGCCTTCGTCGAACACGTACATGGTGTCACGCGGGTCGGGCAGCACGGCGCCGCCGCCCAGGGCCAGGTCGGCCAGGACCATGTCATGGTTGGTGACGATCACGTCGACCTTGCCCATGCCCTCGCGGGCCTTGTAGAAGACGCACTGCTGATAGTTCGGGCAATGGCGGCCGGTGCACTGGCTGTGATCGGTAGTCAGGCGCGCCCAGTCCTGGTCTTCGAGCGCTTCGGACCAACTGTCGCGGTCGCCGTCCCAGCGGTTGCCGGCAAGCTTCTCGATCATGCTGTTGAACAGCTTCTGGCTGCGCTCATCGACCTCGATGTGAAAGCCCTCTTCCTCGAACAGCTGGGCGGTGGCCGACTGAGCGTGGCCTTCCTGCAGCAGCACATCGAGTTTGGACAGGCACAGGTAGCGTCCGCGGCCTTTGGCCAGGGCAAAGCTGAAGTTGAGGCCGCTGTTGCGCATCAGGTCGGGCAGGTCCTTGAAGACGATCTGCTCCTGCAACGCGACCGTAGCGGTAGCGATCACCAGGCGCTTGCCCGCAGCCTTGGCGGCAGGAATCGCGGCCAGGCTGTAGGCCACCGTCTTGCCGGTACCGGTACCCGCCTCCACCGCGACAACGGCAGGCTCGCCCGCGCGGCGGCCTTCGTCGTCGCAGGCGATGTCGCCGAGGACTTTCGCCACCTCGGCGATCATCAGGCGCTGGCCATAGCGTGGCTTGAGGCTCTTGGCTTCGAGAAAACGCGAGTAGGCGCCCTGGATGGTGGCTTTGAGTTCGTTGCTGATCATGGTCTGCAGATGCCCGAAGGGCTGGATATATTTTCAGTGTTTCGCATGGGGCGGCTATCATACCCCGCTATCGCCCTTTGTGCCGCATGGAGATCCGGATGCTCGCCTTTGCCCTACCCTACACACTGCATGTTCTGGCTGCCCTGGTCTGGGTCGGGGGGATGTTCTTTGCCTGGCTGGTGCTGCGCCCAGCAACGGTTGCAGCCTTGGACGGGCCTGCACGGCTGCGTTTATGGGTGGAAGTTTTCCGACGCTTCTTTGCCTGGATCTGGGCAGCAGTGGCGGTTTTGGCGATCAGTGGTATCGGCATGTTGCACGTGCGCTTCAGCGGGTTCGAGACGGCGCCTCGCTATGTTCAGCTGATGATCGGCGGTGGAATCGTGATGTTTGCGTTATTCATGCGCGTGCAGTCGTTGATGCTGCCGGAGTTGCGCGCAGCGGTGCAGGCCGAGGACTGGGCGGCCGGGGCTGGGGTATTGGCGCGGATTCGGCGGATGGTCGGGGTGAACCTGTTGCTGGGGTTGGCGGTGGTCGCCGTGGCCAGTTCGCGGATCTTGCTCTGAGGGGCAGGCCTTCCAAGGTCTTCTGAAATTGCGTCTGACTTGGGTATGCCGGGGCTGCTGCGCAGCCCTTTCCGACCGGTCCGGCGCCCCCAGAACTGCGTACGCCTGATGACTCACAGATGCTGCAAAATCAACTCTCCCGGCGCCCCCGCCAAACCAGGCTGACCAGGCTCGCCGGCCCTGCCCTTGGCGCCAGCATCGGTGCTATATACCAGGCAACCCTTGCTGGCACCGCCGGCCCCAGGCTTGCCGGCCGCGCCCGGTTTGCCCGCCACGCCACCTTCGAGGCGGACCACGATACGTTGCGGCTCAAACCCCTCAGGTACCGCCAGCCGAACTCGGCCACCCGCAGCACCATCATGGCCATTACCGCCATTGTCACCGTTGGCCCCGCGGCTGGCCTGGCCCCAGGTACAGCCTCCGGGCTTGCCATTGGCCCCATCGAGGCCGACATAGCCCGGCGCGCCGGCACCACCGCGGGCATCAATCGCCAGCCGATCAGCCTCAAGGGCATGCAACCGCACATCCAGCTCACGCCCAGGTCGGGCGGCCCTTTCATAGCTGCCAGGTGCACCTGTCGCGGTGATCTCGCTGCCCTCGGCAAAACGCGCCGTCGCCGCTTCGATGCGCAACGCGCTGTCACCCGGAGCAACGGCAATCCGCGCATCGCGGCCCAGTTCCAGGCGGTCGATGGTCAATGACGTCAAGGAGGCAGGCACCAGCAAGGTCGCCGAATCGGCCACCCGCAGCTGCTCCAGATGGACGCTATTGGCCTTGTTCGCCAAGCGCAATACCGAATGGGCGGCAACATCCAGGCTCTGCGCCTGAACCAGTGGGCTGGCGAAGGCCGCCAGCAACATCAATTTACGCACGGCGCGGCGTCTCCTGTGGCTTGGGAATGGACATGACATGGAAAATACCCGTCAACAGAATCTGCAAACGGTCAAACCAGCGGTGGCTGCGCTGACGCAGGCTGGCATTGAAGAACAGCACCTCAAGCACATGCAGGCCTAGCAGAAAGATACCCGCCGCGTTGATCAACAGGTTGAACGGCACGGGCTGCGGTATCAACAGATTGACCAGCACCACCCACCAGAACGCGACGGTGAGCAGCTTGCCCAGGCCCAGGATGAACTTCATGCGCTACCCCCTGATTTGTCGTCAAGGCAAAGCTGCCCGTGACAGCGGGCAACTTCAGCCACAGTAACCTCATGCCGGGTGCGCACACCAGCGGCGAAATGTTCAGTTCAGGTGCAACTCCACGCGGCGATTGAGCGCGCGGCCTTCGTCGGTATCGTTGTCCGCCACCGGCTCGCTCTCGCCACGCCCCAGGCTGGTGACCTTGTTTGGCGCCAGCCCCTGGCTGATGAGGTACTCGGCAACCCTACTGGCCCGCTGCTCAGACAGGCTCTGGTTGTAACTGTCGGCTCCCACGCCATCGGTATGGCCGACCACCTTGATCGTGGCCACTGCGGGATTGCTGAGCTTGGGCAGCAGTTCGCGCAGACGCTGCTGGGCGCCAGGCATGAGCTCGGCCGAATCGAAAGCGAACAGCACCTGGCCCTGATCATCGAGAGTAATCACCTCGGAAGTCACTGATGGTTCAACCCGTGGCGCCGATGGCGGGTATTGCGGCAGCGGGCAACCCATATGATTGACCTGGGTGCCGACCGGGGTATCCGGGCAACGGTCGCGGCGGTCGAACACGCCATCGCCATCCTCGTCGCCATCCTGGGCATAGCAGATCAATCCGCCAGCTATCGCGCCCACTGCACCGAGCCCGCTGGCCCAGGCAGAGCTCTCGATCGCGCCCAGGCCGCCACCCGCAAGCCCACCCAGCAGGCTGCAGATTGGCCACGTCCGTTGATTGAGGGGCGCACCGCCGTCACTGTGGGTGGCGCAGCCCGTGAGCAGGCCGGACACCAACAGCAACGGCAGCGCCGCCTTTGACATAACACCCATGATCAATGCTCCTGTGCCACCGGCCGCTACCGGTCCCCCAGGAGTAAAGACGCGCCCGCGCCACTTCTCAAGGCGCGGGCCGCGCCGGCTAGCGCTGGATCTTGATCTCGGTGCGACGGTTCATGGCCCGCCCATCGGCGGTGGCGTTATCCGCAACCGGCTGAGTTTCGCCAGCACCGACCACCGAGATGAAGCTACTGCGAGGCACCCCACTTTCGACCAGGTAATCGGTCACCGAATGCGCACGCCGCTCGGACAGTTTCTGGTTGTAGCTGTCGGAGCCGACACTGTCGGTATGGCCGGTGACGCTCAAGCGTGCGCTGGCTGCTTCCTGCTTGAGGCGGGTGGCGATGGTGTTCAGCCGCTCTTTATCGGCGCCGGTCAGGCGCGCCGAGTCGAACTCGAAGTGGACGTCACGGATAACGATGACTTCCTCTTTGACCACCACCACTTCCTCGACCACAGCGACCGGCTCCGGTGGGCAGCCATTGGCATCCACTTGCACCCCACGCGGGGTGCCTGGGCACTTGTCGCGGCTGTCCGGCACGCCGTCGCCGTCTTCGTCGCCATCACCGTTGGCCCAGCAGTAGCCGGCCGCCAGGCCACCACCGAGCAACGCGCCCCAACCCGCCCAGCTGGAGCTTTCGATGGCGCCAAGGGCAGCGCCGCCCACACCACCCACGGCCGCACAGGTCGGCCAGTCGGTCTTTTGCAGTCCTGCACAACCAGTCAACACGCCGGTGAGCAGAACCAGGGGTATCGCTGTGCGTACTATGCTCATAGTGTTGCGTCTCCTAGGGGGAATCGGCACCAGGCCGATCTCTGGGAGTAAAGACCGCACATTACCGCTCTGCCAGCGATAAGCCCTGCTGCGGCCTCGTAGCCCTATGCCCGCGCGCCGGGGCCGGCTAGTCTTGGTAACCCTGAACGAGGACTGGCAATGACCGACGGTTTTTCCCAACGTACACCGCAGCAGGCCCTCGCGGCCCTGCTCGAACGCTTCACGCCCCAGCGCCTGCTGCTGGTGGGCTCGCGCTTTCCGGCCCTGGACGCGTTTGCCCAGGCGCATCCGCAGGTCACCATAGAAGTAGCCGCGCCCGGCGCGCTGCCCGGCCCGGTGGCAGCCCAACGTTACGACCTGGCGGTGCTGGTCGACTGCCTGGAGCACCTGCCCAAGCGCAGCGGCCTGGAACTGCTCGGCGGTATTCGCAATCTCAATGCCAGCAGGGTTGCGGTGCTGGCCGACCTCAGCGCCTGCGGCTGGCACGACACCGACTTTTTCTCCCTGGCGATGTCGGCCAGCGAGAAATTTCGTCGCGACGATCAGGTCCTGAGCCTGTTCACCTATGATCTACATGACTACAAACAGGTCCCGGACTGGCTCAACGCCCGGTTCTGGGCCAACCCCGAAAACTTTGGCAAGTACTGGTGGTGATGTGATGAGTGTTTCGGTCTGCCCGTGTGGCAGCGGCAACCTGCTCGAGGCCTGTTGCGGGCATTATCACGCTGGCCAGCCCGCTCCGGACGCTCAATCACTGATGCGTTCGCGCTACAGCGCCTACGTGCTGGGTCTGATGGATTATCTGGTAGGCACCACCCTGCCGGCTCAGCAAGGCGGGCTCGATCGCGCCGCCATGGCGGCCTGGAGCGCGCAAAGCACCTGGCTCGGCCTGGATGTGGAGAGCGCCGAAGTGCTGGGCGGCCAGCCCGAACATGCCTTCGTCACCTTCATTGCACGCTGGCACGATGAACAAGGCGAACATGCCCACCGCGAGCGCTCGGCTTTCGTCCAGCGCGAAGGACGTTGGTATTTCATCGACCCGACTGTGGCCTTGAAGGTCACCCGCAATGATCCCTGCCCCTGTGCCAGCGGGCAGAAATTCAAGAAATGCTGTTCCAGCTACGTGGCTAGCTGACCATGAACGCCCTGGCCCGCCTGCTCCTCGCCAGCTTCGTGCTGCTATTGGCAGGTTGTGTCAGCTGGGGCGGCGAGGACTGGCGCGAACCCGAGGTACACCTGGTCAAGGTGGAGACGGTCAAGGCGCGCCTGCACCAGCAGGAGTTCATCCTCCACCTGCGGGTCGACAACCCCAATGACAGCCGCCTGTTCATTCGCAACCTGGCGTACTCGGTGCGGCTCAACGAGCTGCTGCTGGTCGATGACGAGGCCAGCCTCTGGCGCAGCGTCGGCGGGCATGACCGGCGCACCTTCAAGATCACCGCGCGGACCAACCTGTGGGCGCAGCTCAAGCCACTGGCCAAGCTGTTCAAGAGCAAGCAGCCGCTGCGCTACCGGCTGAGTGCCGAACTGAACACCGGGCTGTTCATCTTTCGGAGCCTGCACTTGTCGCGCAGTGGTGAGATAATGCCCGGCGATTTCATACCGGAGTAACCCGCAATGACCCAACAACCCCATGTCCATGGTCCAGACTGCAACCACGATCATGATCACCAGCACGACCACGATCACGGCCATGTGCACGGCCCGCACTGCAACCACGGCCACCAGGAGCCGGTGCGCAACGCCCTGAAGGACGTTGGCCGCAACGACCCTTGCCCGTGCGGCAGCGAGAAGAAGTTCAAGAAGTGCCACGGCGCCTGATTCCGTCACCAGTACTGTGGTGCAAGCACCGCGGCTCTCATGGAGCTCACCCTGACTCATTGATGTAGCGTAACCCTGGAGGAGCGGGCTGGTCCCGCGAAGAGGCCGGTCCAGCCACCGCGGTGCATAGCACCGGCTGTGCCGGTTTCGCGGGGCAAGCCCGCTCCTACAGGGAATGGGTCTAGCCAGGAAGGATCGCGCTGGGTTCCAGCAACCGCCGACCACTCGGCAGGCCCGCTGAAATAAAGACTCGCCGCACCTTGCACGGCGCTCCTGCGCTCACTACCTTAGCGCCTTTCCAACCCCCGCCACGCTTTGCAGGAGCCTCGTCATGGCCGCCGCCGCCTTTCCTCCCTTCCGTCCCCGCTTCGGCGCCCTGGCGCTATTGGGCCTGCTTGGCCTGGGCGGCTGCCAGATGGGCGGCTATCAGGACAGCGTGCCAGCAACGACGGGCGTGCAACCGCTCAAGGGCCTGGCGCAGAATGTGTCGGTACGTCGCAATGCCATGGGCGCACCGCTGATCGAGAGCAGCAGCTTCCACGACGCGCTGTTCAGCCTCGGCTACGTTCACGCCAGCGATCGCATCGAGCAGATGGTCGCCATGCGCCTGCTGGCACAAGGTCGCCTGGCCGAACTGGCTGGCCCTGAGGCGCTGGACATCGACCGTCTGATGCGCGCAGCCAACCTCAAGCAGAACGCCGGCCAGCTCTACGCCGACGCTTCACCACGGCTCAAGCGCTTCTTCGAGGTGTATGCGCGTGGGGTCAACGCCTACCTGTTCCGCTTCCGCGACAAACTCCCGGGTGAGCTCGCCCGCAGCGGATATCGTCCGGAGTACTGGAAGCCGGAAGACTCGGCGCTGGTGTTCAGCCTGTATGCCTTCAGCCAGTCGGTGAACCTGCAGGAAGAGCTCAGCGCCCTGACCCTGGCGGAAAAAGTCGGCAGCGACAAGCTCGCCTGGCTGCTGCCCGCTGCGCCCGACGAGCCATTGGCCGAGGCCGAGGTGGATAAGCTCAAGGGGCTCAACCTCAGCACTCAACTGCCCGACCTGCCTGCACTGGCCAGCGCCAGCCAGAAGCTGGCCGACCTCGGCCTGCTCGGCAGTCCCGGCTCGGCCAACGTCGCCCTCGGGCCACAACGCAGCCGCAGCGGCAAGAGCCTGCTGGCCAGCGACAGCCGCGCGGCCTGGGCACTCAGCCCGGTGCAGATCCACACGGGTAAGTACCAGGTCGCGGGCCTGTCGCTGCCTGGCCTGCCGATCCTGGTCGCCGGCTACAACGGCAAACTGGCCTGGAGCAGCAGCGCGGTCATGGCCGACAACCAGGACCTGTACCTGGAGCAGATACGCCGCCAGGGCAGCCAATTGACCTATTTGGCCGATGGCAAGTGGCAGCAGGCACGCGCCCGCAGCGAGACCTTCTTCGCCCGTGGCCAGCGGCCGCTGCGCGAGGTCATGTACGACACCCGCCACGGCACCCTGCTGGGTCAGCCGGGCAACAACGGCCTGGGCTTGGCCCTGAGCCTGCCGCGGCTCAAGGATGACCGCAGCCTTGACGCGTTGTTCGACCTGACCCGCGCGAGCAATGTCGAGCGCGCCTTCGACAGCACCCGTGAAGTGGGCGCTGCTGCGTTCAACTTTGTCTTCGCCGACCCCGAGCACATCGGCTGGCAGGTCAGCGGCCGCTACCCCAATCGTCGCGACGGCCAGGGCCTGCTGCCCTCGCCAGGCTGGGACGGCCGTTATGACTGGGACGGCTACGCCGATCCGATGCTCCACCCCTACGACCAGGACCCGCAAGCCGGCTGGCTCGGCCACGCCAACCAGCGCAGCCTGGCCAAGGGTTACGGCATGCAGTTGTCCAACACCTGGTATTACCCCGAGCGGGCCGAGCGCCTGGCTCAACTGGCCGGCAACGGCCGCCACGACAGCCGCAGCCTGATCGCCATGCAGAACGACCAGGTGACCCTGCTGGCCGACAAGCTGAAGCAGATGTTCGACGCCCCGGGCATGGCCCAGCCGCTCAAGCAGGCCATCGACGCCCTGCCAGCCGCCCAACGCGCCAAGGCGCGTGACACCCTGACCCGACTCAAGGCCTTCGACGGTCGCCTGAGCCCGCTGTCGGCGGATGCCGCGCTGTATCAACTGTTCCTCCAGGAAGTCGCCCGGCAAACCTTCCTCGACGACCTCGGCCCCGAGTCAAGCCCGGCCTGGCAGGCATTCGTCGGCAACGCCCAGTTGTCGTACTCGGCCCAGGCCGACCATCTGCTCGGTCGCGAGGACAGCCCGTTCTGGGACGACCGCTCGACCGCACAGAAAGAAGACAAACCGGCCATCCTCGCCCGCAGCCTGGCGGCTGCCGTCGACACCGGGACCGCGCAGCTGGGTGCAGATCGAAGCGCCTGGCAGTGGGGCAAGCTGCACCAGTACCGTTGGCCGGCAGCGAGCTACCACGGCCTGGGCGATGCAATCAGCCGCGCGCCGCTGGCTGCCGGTGGCGACTTCACTACCCTGGCCATGACCCCTTACGCTTGGGGCAGCGGCTTCGATACGCAATTGCCGGCGTCGGCGCGGATGATCGTCGACTTCGGCCAGGCCGAACCGCTGCAGGTGCTGACCAGCAGCGGCCAATCCGGCAACGCCGCCAGCCGCCATTATGGCGATGGCCTGGATGCCTGGTTCAAAGGGCGATTCATGAGCCTGCCGATCCAGCCGCAGAACTTCGCCCGGGCCTATGGCACTCAGCGGCTGACGCTGGTGCCGGGCAAGTAAATCCTCAGCCTCATTGCAAAAGCCGCCATGACTGGCGGCTTTTTCATGCTCAGGCGGTTTTAGCCTAGTCCGCTTCCCTACCGCACAAATCCCATCCGAACTTCCCCCCGCACTCCACGCTCCTACCTTGTAACCCCCAAGCCAGTGCCCGTGCCCATGGACCTTGTGATCGCTCGCCCCGAAGGCCTGTACTGCCCGCCCGGTGATTTCTACATCGATCCGTGGCGACCGGTGGAGCGCGCGGTGATCACCCATGGTCACGCTGACCACGCCCGCCCCGGCAATACCCGTTACCTCACCGCCGAACCGGGTGCCGGCGTGTTGCGCAGCCGCCTCGGCCAGGATATCGACCTGCAGACCCTGGCTTACGGCGAGCGCCTTGAGCACCATGGGGTCACCTTGAGCTTTCATCCCGCGGGGCATGTGCTGGGTTCGGCACAAGTGCGCCTGGAGTATCAGGGCGAGGTCTGGGTAGCGTCGGGTGACTACAAGGTCGAACCCGACGGCACCTGCGCAGCATTCGAGCCGGTGCGCTGCCACACCTTCATTACCGAATCGACCTTCGGCCTGCCGATCTACCGCTGGCCGCCGCAGGCGGTGATCTTCAGCGAGATCAACGCCTGGTGGCGAGCCAACCGCGAGCTGGGCAAGGCCAGCGTGCTGTTCTGCTATGCGTTCGGCAAGGCCCAGCGGATCCTGCACGGGCTGGACCCGAGCATCGGGCCAATCCTTGTACATGGTGCGGTCGAGCCGCTCAACCGGGTCTACCGCGAGGCAGGGGTGGCGCTGCCCGAGACTCACTATGCGGGGGACTTCGCCCGTAACGACCCGCTGCTGCGCCAAGCCTTGGTGCTGGCACCACCGTCCGCAGGCGGCAGCAGTTGGATGAAGCGCTTTGGTGACTACAGCGATGCCTTCGCCAGCGGCTGGATGCGCCTGCGCGGCACGCGGCGGCGGCGCGGCGTCGACCGCGGCTTCGTCCTCTCGGATCACGCCGACTGGCCAGGCTTGCTCTGGGCGATCGAGCAGACCGGGGCCGAGCGGATAATGGTCACCCATGGCTCGGTCAATGTGCTGGTGCGTTATCTCGCCGAACGCGGTCTCGATGCCCGCGGATTCGTCACCGAATACGGCGACGAGGACGATAGCGGCGAGCCGCAGGCGCAGGCATGAAGGCCTTTGCCGAGCTGTACCTGCGCCTGGATGGCACCACCTCCAGCAATGCCAAGCTGCAGGCCCTGCGCGAGTACTTCAGCCAGGCCCCGGCTCGCGATGCAGCCTGGGCGGTGTATTTTCTCGCCGGTGGTCGGCCTCGACAGTTGGTGCCAACGCGTCTGCTGCGTGAACTGGCCATTGAACTGTCGCAACTGCCTGACTGGCTCTTCGAAGAAAGCTACCAGTCAGTGGGCGACCTGGCCGAGACCATCTCGCTGCTGCTCCCCGACAATCCTCAAGGCAGCGATGAAGGCCTCGCCGAGTGGGTCGAGCAGCACTTGCTGCCGCTGCGCGGCCAGCCCCAGGAGAATGTGCGTGAGCGCCTGCCGCAGCTCTGGGCGCAGTTGGATCGGCCGAGCCTGATGCTCTGCCTGAAACTGATCACCGGCAGTTTTCGTGTCGGCGTGTCCAAGCTGCTGGTGACCCGCGCTCTGGCGCAACTGGCTGACCTCGACGCCAAGCGCGTCGCCCAGCGCATGGTCGGCTATACCGACCTGAGCCATAGACCCAACGCCGACAGCTACCTCAAGCTGATCGCCGGCGAATCCGCCGATGAGCACAGCCAGCGTGGCGGCCAGCCTTATCCGTTTTTCCTGGCCCACGCCCTGCAGGCCCCCACCGAGCAATTCGAGGCTTTGCTGGGTCCGGTCAGCGACTGGCAGGTCGAGTGGAAATGGGATGGCATCCGCGCGCAGTTGGTCAAGCGTGACGGCCAGCTGTGGATCTGGTCGCGCGGCGAAGAGCTGGTCACCGATCGTTTCCCCGAGTTGCACAGCCTGGCGGCGACCTTGCCCGACGGCACCGTGCTCGACGGCGAAATCCTCGTGTGGAAGCCCGGCGCTACCGAGCAGGCCGTAGCCGTGCAGCCGTTTGCCCTGCTCCAGCAACGGCTGGGCCGCAAGACATTGGGCAAGAAACTGCTGGCCGACGCTCCGGTCGTCCTCAAGGCCTACGACCTGCTCGAATGGCAGGATCAGGACTGGCGCAATCGCCCTCAGCACGAGCGACGCGCGCAACTGGAGCGCATCGCCCAGGAGCATCCGTTGGCACCGCTGCTGCTCTCCCCGCTGCTGCAAGGCGACACCTGGGCCGACCTTGCCCGCCAGCGCGAGCAGTCACGCAGCCTTGGCGTCGAAGGCTTGATGCTCAAGCAGCGCGAGGCGCTGTACGGGGTCGGACGGACCAAGGACATGGGCCTGTGGTGGAAGTGGAAGATCGACCCGTTCAGCGTCGATGCCGTACTGATCTATGCCCAGCGTGGCCATGGCCGGCGCGCCAGCTTGTACAGCGACTACACCTTTGCCGTCTGGGATGCGCCGCCCGGTACCCCCGAGCGCAGCCTGGTGCCGTTCGCCAAGGCCTATTCCGGGCTCAGTGATGAAGAGATGCGCAAGGTCGATGCGATCATCCGCAAGACCACCGTGGAAACCTTCGGCCCGGTGCGCAGCGTGACTCCGACCCTGGTGTTCGAGCTGGGCTTCGAAGGCATCGCGCTGTCCAAGCGCCACAAAAGCGGTATCGCCGTGCGCTTCCCGCGCATGCTGCGCTGGCGGCTGGACAAGCCGGTGGCTGAGGCTGATAACCTGGCAACCCTGCAGGCCTTGCTGGCCTGATAGATAGCGAAGAGGCAGCAACTGACCCGGCAAAAATCAACCTCGCCCATGCGCAAAGCCGAAGTTTATGCTTCTATTTCCAGTCGCAGACCGTCAAACCCATGCCCATCAGGACCACCATGCACCACTCGACCCACGACCTCCTCTCCCCCGCCCCAGGCATCACCCGACAGCTGCACAGCTTTCAGTTCGGCCCGCGCGGTGGCGGCAAGGTGTATATCCAGGCCTCGCTGCATGCCGACGAGTTGCCAGGCATGCTGGTGGCCTGGCACCTCAAGCAACGTTTGTTGGAACTGGAACAACAAGGCCGCTTGCGCCAGGAGGTCCTGCTGGTACCGGTCGCCAATCCGGTCGGGCTGGAGCAGGTCTTGCTGGACGCCCCACTGGGCCGGTTCGAGTTGCAGAGCGGAGAAAACTTCAATCGCAACTTCGTTGATCTGTCAGACACCATTGGCGATCAGCTGGAGGGCCAACTTAACCAGGACCCGGCACACAACCTGGCGCTGATCCGCGAACATCTGCGCCGCGGCCTGGCCGCGCACCCCGTGCGCACCCCCCTGCAATCGCAACGCCTGTGCTTGCAGCGGCTGGCCTGCGATGCCGACATGGTGCTCGACCTGCACTGCGACTTCGAAGCGGTCGAGCACCTGTACACCACGCCCGAAGCCTGGCCGCAGGTCGAGCCGCTCGCCCGCTACCTGGGTGCCCAGGCAAGCCTGCTCGCTACTGATTCCGGCGGGCAGTCGTTCGATGAATGCTTCAGCCTGGTCTGGTGGCAACTGCAGCAGCGCTTCGGCAAACGCTACCCGATCCCGCAGGGCAGCTTCTCGGTCACCCTCGAACTGCGCGGCCAGGCCGATGTGAGCCACGACCTGGCGACCCAGGACAGCCAGGCGATCATTGATTTTCTGACCCACGCCGGAGTAATCGAAGGCCAGCCCAAGCCGCTGCCGCCTTTGCTGCACCCGGCCACGCCGCTGGCGGCGGTAGAGCCGGTAACCACTCCCTTGGGTGGCCTGCTGGTATTCCACGCCCAACCCGGGCAGTACCTGCAGGCGGGGCAGTTGATCGCCGAGGTCATCGACCCGCTCAGCGACCGCATCACCGCCCTGCGCAACAATCAGGCCGGCCTGCTCTACGCGCGCAGCGTGCGGCGCATGGCCACCACCGGTATGGTCATCGCTCATGTCGCCGGCGAGCAGGTCTGTCGCAGTGGCTACCTGCTGGGCAACTGATCGGGTAAAACCAATCGTAGCGGCCAACGGTCTGTAGAAACACAGCCTCCGACGGACCTGCCGCATGCCCGCTACCACCGACCTTGCCAACGCCTGGTTTGCCGCACGCGGCTGGCAGCCCTTCGCGTTCCAGCGCCAGGTCTGGGCCGCTGTCGAACGCGGCGAATCCGGCCTGGTGCATGCCAGCACAGGGGCCGGCAAGACCTACGCGGTGTGGCTGGCGGCCCTGCGTGCCTTTGCCAAGGCCCCAGCGGCCAAGCAAGCGGCGCCCCTGCATGTGCTCTGGATCACGCCGATGCGCGCCCTGGCCGCAGACACCGCACGCGCCTTGCAAACCCCGCTGGATGACCTCGGCCTGAACTGGAGCGTGGGCGTGCGCAGCGGTGATACCAGCGCCGCCGAACGGGCCCGGCAATCCCGGCGCCTGCCCAGCACACTGGTCACCACCCCGGAGAGCCTTACCCTGCTGCTGACCCGCGAACATGCCGCGCAGGACTTCTCCAACCTGCGCATGGTAGTGGTCGACGAATGGCACGAACTGCTCGGCAACAAGCGTGGTGTGCAGTTGCAACTGGCCTTGGCGCGGCTGCGCCGTTGGCATCCAGGGCTGGTGGTCTGGGGGCTCTCGGCGACCCTCGGCAACTTGCCCCACGCACAAGAAGTACTGCTGCCAGCTGGCGGCTCACTGGTCACTGGCCGCCAGGACAAACGCTTCGAAGTGGATACCCTGCTGCCCGAGGCCATCGAGCGCTTCCCTTGGGCAGGCCACATGGGGCTGAAAATGCTCGCTCAGGTCAGCGCCGAAATCGACGCCAGCAGCAGTTGCCTGGTATTCACCAATACCCGCGCGCAGGCCGAACTCTGGTACCAGGCCCTGCTCGACCAGCGTCCCGATTGGGCTGGGCTGATTGCCTTGCACCACGCCTCGCTGGCCCGGCAGACCCGCGACTGGGTCGAGCGCAGCCTCAAGCAGGGCACGCTCAAAGCAGTGATTTGCACCTCCAGCCTCGACCTTGGGGTGGATTTTTTGCCCGTGGAGCGGGTGCTGCAGATTGGCTCCGCCAAAGGCATCGCCCGCCTGCTGCAACGGGCCGGGCGCTCTGGCCATGCGCCGGGACGCGCCTCACGGATTACCCTGGTGCCGACCCATAGCCTGGAGTTGGTCGAGGCCGCCGCGGCCCGCCAGGCCCTGGCCGCGGGCCACATAGAAGCGCGCCAGTCACCGCGGCTGAGCATGGACGTGCTGGTCCAGCACCTGGTCAGCATGGCCCTGGGCAGCGGCTTTCGCCCGCACGAGCTGCTCGAAGAGGTGCGCAGTACCTGGGCCTTTCGTGACCTGCGCGACAGCCAGTGGCAATGGGCGCTGGATTTTGTCTGCCACGGCGGCAACTCGCTGACCGCTTACCCTGACTACCAACGCGTGCAGGCGCACCCTGACGGCCTCTGGCGAGTGGCCAGCGAGCGCCTGGCCCGGCGCCATCGCATGGGCATCGGCACCATCGTCAGCGAGGCCAGTATCAACCTCAAGTACTGGAGCAAAGGCGGTGGC
The DNA here is from genome assembly GCF_017875955.1 of Pseudomonas sp. BP8. Classification (GTDB taxonomy): domain Bacteria; phylum Pseudomonadota; class Gammaproteobacteria; order Pseudomonadales; family Pseudomonadaceae; genus Aquipseudomonas. The sequence continues at coordinate 5,366,747 of NZ_JAGINK010000001.1, forward strand.
GGGAAAAACCTGGGCAGCGTCGAAGAGGCATTCATCGCCCGCCTGCGTCCCGGCGACACGCTGGTATTTGCCGGGCGGATCCTGGAACTGGTGCGGGTCGAGAACATGACCGCCTACGTGCGCCGCAGCACCGCCCGCAAAGCCGCCGTGGCACGCTGGAATGGCGGCCGCATGCCGCTCTCGAGTGAGTTGGCCGATGCCTTGGTCGAGCAGCTCGACGCCGCCGCCCGTGGCCACTTCAACGGCCCGGAAATGCGCGCTGTACGGCCCTTGCTGGCCCTGCAACAAGCCTGGTCGGCGCTGCCTACTCAACACACCTTGCTGGCCGAGACGTTTACCTCACGGCAAGGCTCGCACCTGTTTCTGTACCCCTTTGCCGGGCGCATGGCCAACCTCGGCCTGGCCAATCTGGTGGCTTGGCGGGTCAGCCGCGTGCAGCCGCTGTCGGTGTCGATCGCCGTCAGCGACTATGGCTTTGAGCTGCTCAGCCCGAGCAGCGTCGACTGGGCAAACTGCCTGCCGTCAGCACTGTCCACGGAAAACCTGCTCGAGGATGTACTGGCCAGCCTCAACGCTGGGGAGATGGCGTTGCGGCGCTTTCGCGAAATTGCCCAGATTGCCGGGCTGGTATTTGGCGGCTATCCGTCAGCGCAAAAGAGCACGCGTCAGATCCAGGCGTCCAGCGGCTTGTTTTATGAAGTGTTTCGCAAGCATGACGCCAGCAACCTGTTGCTTGGCCAGGCGCGAGACGAAGTGCTGCGCGAGGAGCTGGAAATCGAGCGGCTGCACCGGCAACTGCTCAAGCTGGGCAAATTGCGTCTGGATCTACAGGTCTTGCGCCGGCCCGGGCCCTTGGCGTTTGCACTCTTGGTCGAGGGCATGCGCGAAACCCTCAGCACGGAGAAACTGGCCGACCGTATCGCACGGATGGTCGCCGACCTGGAAAAGGTCGCGGACAAACCCCGAAAGGAGAGAGATGGACCAGCACCTGGTAATCGAGCATTGCGGTGAGACCCTCTGGCTACTGCCCGACAAGGCCCTGTACTGGCCGGCGCGGCGCGCCTTGCTGGTGGCTGACGTGCACATCGGCAAGGCAGCCAGCTACCGCGCCCTGCACCAGCCGGTACCGCGTGGGACTACCGATGCAACCTTGGCCCGCCTTGATGCGTTGTTGGCGACGCATGACTGCGAGCAATTGATCGTACTGGGCGACTTCCTCCACGCGCGCCCTGCGCGCGCGCCGGCCATTGTCGCCAAGCTGATGGCCTGGCGTCAGCGCCATGACGGGCTACGGATCATCTTGGTAAGAGGCAACCACGACCGGCATGCGGGCGACCCGCCCGCCGCACTGGGCATCGAAGTGATGGAGGAACCGTGGCTGCAAGGGCCGTTTGCCCTTCAGCATGAACCCACCGCGCACGCCACCCACCCGGTCCTGGCCGGGCACGTTCATCCGGTGTTCGTGTTGCGAGGCAAGGCACGCCAGCGCCTGCGCCTGCCATGCTTTCTGATCGACAGTAGCGTCAGCCTGTTGCCAGCGTTCGGCGAATTTACCGGCGGCTGGACAGTCGAGCCCGACTCAGCCACCCGCGTCTATCTTGCGGGCGCCGAGCAGGTCTGGGCGGTGCAGCGCTGATCAGGCGACGGGGGCGGGAGGTGGCTCATCGGGCAAGGTCGGCTCACCCGGCTCCATCGGCGGATTATCGCCGGGCTGGGGCGGCTGAGGGGTATCCGGACCGGGCTGATGCGGCACGCCTCCGGCCTGTAACGGCAATGGCGGATGGGCCAGCAGTGACCATGCCAGCAAACCGATCTGGTTGGTCTGCTGGAGGTTGGCCAGCTTCTCACTGACGGTGGGATGGAGTTTCATAGGCAGCTCCTGACGAGAGCCGGCGCACGTCATGCGCGCCGGAACTGTTCAATCGTTGGAGTGCCAGGCGGGAAAGTAATTCCCCGCGCTCGTCGGATCAGGTCCGCGGCAGGGTCACGCCACGCTGGCCCTGGTACTTGCCGCCACGGTCCTTATAGGACACTTCGCACTCTTCATCGGATTCGAGGAAGAGCATCTGCGCCACGCCTTCATTGGCGTAGATCTTGGCCGGCAATGTGGTGGTGTTGGAGAATTCCAGGGTCACATGGCCTTCCCACTCTGGCTCAAGTGGGGTGACGTTGACGATGATGCCGCAGCGCGCATAAGTGCTCTTGCCCAGGCAGATGGTCAGGACGTTGCGCGGAATGCGGAAGTACTCGACGGTACGCGCCAGGGCGAAAGAGTTTGGCGGGATGATGCAGACGTCACTCTTGACGTCGACAAAGCTGCCGGCATCGAAGTTCTTCGGGTCGACGGTGGCCGAATTGATGTTGGTGAACACCTTGAATTCGTCGGCGCAGCGTACGTCATAGCCGTAGCTGGAGACGCCGAACGAAATGACCCGGCTGTCTGCTTCGCCGCGCATCTGGCGCTCGACGAACGGTTCGATCATGCCGTGTTCCTGCGCCATGCGGCGAATCCACTTGTCCGATTTGATGCTCATGGCGGGGGGTGTCCTGAGAGTGCGAGGTGAAAAACAAGATGCGCATCTTACCGGTCCCGGGGCCTGGGTTAAAGTTCCGTGCCGCATCCCGTGCCGGACGGGGCCTGCGGCCGCCGCCGATCCGAATTTCATCAAACCGGCTATTGACCATTGGCAGGTTGGGGAAAGTGGGTTAAGGTGACGCCACTGTGCTGCACGTGACACCGAGAATCTCTAGTTTGATGCACGATTTCCATCGGCCCATCGCTGAATTTTCCTACTCTTTGCACTCAGTCCGGCCAGGGCGTTTCCTGTGCCGAAATTTACTTTGTCCAAGGAGACAGACACATGTCCAACCGTCAAAACGGTACCGTCAAGTGGTTCAACGATGAAAAAGGCTACGGCTTCATCACCCCTCAATCGGGTGACGACCTGTTCGTGCACTTCAAAGCCATCCAAGCTGACGGCTTCAAGACCCTGAAAGAAGGCCAAGCTGTTACTTTCGTCGCTACCCGCGGCCAGAAAGGCATGCAGGCTGAAGAAGTTCAACTGGCCTAAGTCAGTTTAGCTTCAGAAAAACCCGCTTCGGCGGGTTTTTTTATGCCTGGTGTTTGGCAGCATATCCTGTTTGACGCTAACCGTGTTCACAACGCCCCTCCTTGTAGGAGCGGGCTTGCCCCGCGAACACCGGCGCAGCCGGTGCCATAAATCAGGCTTGCCCGGGCCGGCCTCTTCGCGGGACAAGCCCGCTCCTACAGGTGAGATGTGCTCTGCGCGAGCCGCGGTGGCGTCATCAGTCTTCGCTGATCGTTATGCTCGGCATCGCCGGTGTAGCGGCTTCCTGCAGAACGATGCGCGCACCGACCTGACGCGCCAGCTCCTGGTAAACCATGGCTATCTGGCTTTCGGGCTCGGCAATCGCAGTCGGCTTGCCACTGTCAGCCTGCTCGCGGATCAGCATCGACAGCGGCAACGAAGCCAGCAGTTCGACGCCATACTGCGCCGCCAGCTTCGCACCGCCACCCTCACCGAACAGATGCTCGGCATGGCCACAGCTCGAACAAATGTGCACAGCCATGTTCTCGACCACGCCCAACACCGGGATGTTGACCTTGCGGAACATCTCCACGCCCTTGCGCGCATCCAGCAAGGCCAGGTCTTGCGGCGTGGTGACGATGACCGAACCCGCCACCGGGACTTTCTGTGCCAGCGTCAGTTGGATGTCGCCGGTGCCCGGCGGCATGTCGATCACCAGGTAATCAAGATCGTCCCAGGCAGTCTGGGTGACCAGTTGCAGCAGTGCCCCGGAGACCATCGGCCCACGCCAGACCATCGGCGTGTTGTCGTCGGTGAGAAACGCCATCGACATGACTTCAACGCCATGCGCCTTGAGCGGCACGAACCACTTCTGCTCGCGAATCTGCGGACGCGTGCCTTCCGGGATACCGAACATCACGCCCTGGCTGGGGCCGTAGATGTCGGCATCGAGAATGCCCACCCGGGCGCCTTCGCGAGCCAGGGCCAAGGCGAGGTTGGCCGAAGTGGTCGATTTGCCCACTCCACCCTTGCCCGAGGCCACGGCAATGATGTTCTTCACGTTGGCCAGGCCCGGCACTTGCGCCTGAGCCTTGTGCGCAGCAATCACGCAATCGATCGAGACCTGCGCAGCGCTGACCCCATCGAGGTTTTCAATGGCGTTTTGCAGTACCTGCGCCCAGCCACTCTTGAACAACCCTGCGGCATAACCCAACTGCAGCTGCACGCTGACCTGGCTGCCCTGGACGTCGATGGCGCGCACGCAACCGGCGCTGACCGGGTCAAGGTTCAGGTAGGGGTCGGTGTACTGGCGAAGGACGGCTTCGACGTCGGCACGTGTGACGGCACTCATGGAGGCTCCCGTAGGCAAGATCTGGAATTGAAACAGTCGCCTATGCTAACCCGTCAATCGTCAGCAGGCGCGTCGATGGGGTGAAATATATTTGCCGTGCCTTTATAGTGGCCGATCACCCTTGTTTTTCATCGTAGCCAGAGTAAGTAGCCGAGCCACCATGTCCGAGCCACGTCAGATTCTCGTCACCAGCGCCCTGCCCTATGCCAACGGATCCATCCACCTTGGCCATATGCTCGAGTACATTCAGACGGACATGTGGGTTCGCTTCCAGAAACTGCGCGGCAACCAGTGCATCTATGTCTGTGCCGACGATGCCCACGGTTCGGCGATCATGCTGCGCGCCGAGAAGGAAGGCATTACGCCGGAGCAACTGATCGCCAATGTCCAGGCCGAGCACAGCAGCGACTTCGCCGCCTTCCTGGTCGACTTCGACAACTTCCACTCGACCCACTGTGAAGAAAACCGTGAGCTGTCGAGCCTGATCTACAACCGCCTGCGCGAAGCCGGTCACATCGCCAACCGTTCGGTGACGCAGTACTTCGACCCTGAAAAGGGCATGTTCCTGGCCGACCGTTTCATCAAGGGCACCTGCCCCAAGTGCGCGGCCGACGATCAGTACGGTGACAACTGCGAGAAATGCGGCGCCACCTACGCTCCGACCGAGCTGAAGAACCCCAAGTCGGCGATTTCCGGTGCCACCCCGGTCCTCAAGGATTCCCAGCACTTCTTCTTCAAGCTGCCTGATTTCCAGGCCATGCTCCAGCAGTGGACCCGCAGCGGCACCCTGCAGGATGCGGTGGCCAACAAGCTCGCCGAATGGCTCGATTCCGGCCTGCAGGAGTGGGATATCTCGCGCGATGCGCCGTACTTCGGCTTCGAGATCCCGGGCGAGCCGGGCAAGTACTTCTACGTCTGGCTGGACGCCCCGATCGGTTACATGGCCAGTTTCAAGAACCTCTGCGCGCGCCGTCCCGAGCTGGATTTCGACGCCTTCTGGAAAGAAGACTCCAGCGCCGAGCTGTACCACTTCATCGGCAAGGACATCGTCAACTTCCACGCCCTGTTCTGGCCAGCCATGCTCGAAGGCGCAGGCTTCCGCAAGCCGACCGCGATCAACGTGCACGGCTACCTGACCGTCAACGGCGCGAAGATGTCGAAGTCGCGCGGCACTTTCATCAAGGCGCGCACCTACCTTGATCACCTGGCGCCGGAATACCTGCGTTACTACTACGCCGCCAAGCTGGGCCGTGGCGTCGATGACCTCGACCTGAACCTGGAAGACTTCGTGCAGAAGGTCAACTCTGACCTGGTCGGCAAGGTGGTGAACATCGCCAGCCGGTGCGCCGGTTTCATCCACAAAGGAAATGCAGGCGTACTGGTCGAGGGCGACGCCGCTCCCGAGCTGACTGAAGCGTTCCTGGCCGCAGCACCATCCATTGCGGAAGCTTACGAGGCGCGCGATTTTGCCCGTGCCATGCGCGAGATCATGGCCCTGGCCGACCGCGCCAACGCCTGGATCGCCGACAAGGCCCCATGGTCGCTGGCCAAACAGGAAGGCAAGCAGGACGAAGTGCAGGCTATCTGCGCCCAGGGCGTCAACCTGTTCCGCCAACTGGTGATCTTCCTCAAGCCGGTACTGCCGCTGTTGGCCGCCGACGCCGAGGCGTTCCTCAATGTTGCGCCACTGACCTGGAACGACCACCAGTCGCGCCTGGAAAACCATCAGCTGAACGCCTTCAAACCGCTGATGAGCCGCATCGAGCCGGCCAAGGTCGAAGCCATGATCGCTGCCAGCAAGGAAGACTTGCTCGCCGCCCAAGGCGAAGTGCCTGCTGGTAACGGTGAACTGAGCAAGGACCCGCTGTCCGAAGAAATCGAGTTCGACACCTTCGCTGCAGTCGACCTGCGTGTCGCGTTGATCGTCAAGGCCGAGGCAGTAGCGGGTGCAGACAAACTCCTGCAACTGACCCTGGACATCGGCGACGAGCGCCGCAATGTGTTCTCCGGGATCAAGTCGGCCTACCCTGACCCATCCAAGCTGGAAGGCCGCCTGACCATGATGGTTGCCAACCTCAAGCCACGCAAAATGCGCTTTGGCGTGTCGGAAGGGATGGTCATGGCTGCCGGCCCTGGCGGTGAAGAAATCTACCTGCTCAGCCCTGACAGCGGCGCCAAGCCGGGTCAGCGCATCAAGTAACGCCCCCAAGCCCCGGCCTTAGCGCCGGGGCTTTTGCATTGCCTGCCGCGGTGCCGGATATACTCACTGCAGCCCACGGCTTTCGGCATCCCCATGAGTGACTATGTTCTGGTTGTGGTCAGCGCGGCGCTGGTCAATCACCTGATCCTCTCCCCTGGACCGCGCTCCCGCGCACAGGTGCACCTGCTCGGCGCGAGTTGCGCACTGCTGATGCTGACAGGGATGATCGGGGCAAAACTACTGGTAGAGCGGGTCCTGCACCCTTTGCAGTTGCACGACCTGCAACTGTTCGCGCTGCTGCCGTTGCTGGCTTCGCTGGCCTGGTGGCTGCCCAGCCTGCTCGCCCGCCTGCACCCAGAAGCGTCCATCGAAGCCCTGCGGCCAGCGCTGCTGGGCAACGTGACGGTGCTCGGCCTGATGTTGCAGGTGGCCAACGAGCCAGGCAGCTGGTCATCGACCTTGGCTGGCGGGCTCTGCGCCGGCGTGGCCCTGTGGTTGGCCCTGGCCTGGCTCGACGACCTGCAGCAGCGCAGCGAGCACGCCGACATCCCCCACGCCCTGCGCGGTCTGCCCATCGTGCTGATAGGCGCTGGCGTGATGGCCATGGCCTTTTGCGGCTTCAATGGACTCTTTACACAATGAGCCAGACAGCTGATCTACGCGTGCGTGACGCCATGGGACAAGTGTTGCTGGCCTGCCTGCCGGGTCTGCTGGCGCTCTGCTGGCTGCACGGTTGGGGCGTGCTGTTCAACCTGATCCTCTGCACTGTGTTCGCTTTGGCCAGCGAAGCCTTGATCCTCAAGCTGCGCGCTCAGGCGCTGTCGCCGACGCTTCTCGATGGCAGCGCCTTGGTCAGCGCCGTGCTGCTGGCAGCCGCCTTGCCGCCCTACGCCCCCTGGTGGCTGCCAGCAATCGCTGCCAGCATCGCCATCGGCCTCGGCAAGCAAGCCTTTGGCGGCGTCGGCCGCAATCTGTTCAATCCGGCGATGGTCGGCTATGTCGCGGTACTGCTGAGCTTCCCCCAGCAGATGAACCACTGGCCCGGCCCGCCCCCCGGGTTGATGGAGGCGCTGTATCGGGTGTTCGGCGACAGCGGGATCGATGCCTGGGCGCAACCTACAGCGTTGGATGCCCTGCGTCACAACCGCAGCCTGACCGTGGAAGAACTGTTCGCCCAGCATCCAGGGTTTGGCAGGGTGGGCGGCCACGGTAGCGAATGGGTCAACCTGGCGTTTCTGCTGGGTGGGCTGTTCCTGCTCCAGCGCAAGGTGTTCAGCTGGCACGCCCCCGTTGGCGTGCTCTGCGCCTTGGTACTGTTCAGCCTGCTGTGCTGGAACGGCTCAGGCTCCGACTCGAACGGCTCGCCGCTGCTGCACCTGTTTACCGGCTCGAGCATGCTCGCGGCCTTTTTCATCGCCACCGAGCCCATCTCTGGGCCGAAGCTCGCCCTGGCCCGCCTGCTGTTCGGCATTGGCGTCGGCGCGCTCGTCTACCTGATTCGAACCTGGGGCAGTTATCCCGACGGTACGGCCTTCGCCATACTCCTGATGAACCTTGCCGCGCCCGCCCTGGACCGCCTGGCAGCAAGCCGCCAACAGGTGACGCCATGAACGCTTGGGCGCGCCAGGCGCTGTTGCTGACACTGCTGGGCAGCTTGTCGGTAGCGGCCACCCTGACCTTGCGGCACTGTACGCGCGCACCGATCGAGCAGGCCCAGCGCGAGCTGGATAATGCCCAGTGGCTCACCGTGCTCCCTAGCGCCAGCTACGATAACGACCCACTGCAGGCGCCGCTTGACCTGCCTGTCACCCAGCTTGAGCACAGCCAGCTGCTCGCCGGCTATCGCGCCACTCAAGCGGGTAAACCCAGCGCCGTGCTGTTGCGCAGCCTGACTCAAGGCTACGCCGGCCCAATCGAGTTGGTGATCGCCATTGATCGCAGCGGACGCCTGCTCGGCATATCGGTTGTGCAGCAGCAGGAGAGCCCGGGCCTGGGTGACAGGCTGGTAGACCCGAGCCTGCACTGGCTGGAACAGTTCACCGGACGCAGCCTCGACGACGGCTGGGCGCTGAGGCGTGACCAAGGCGACTTCGATCAGTTGGCCGGGGCGACGGTCACCTCGCGCGCGGTACTAGATGCGCTGCAGGATGCCTTGCGCTATTTCGATAGCCAGCAAGCGCGTTTATTGGAGACCCGCCGTGAGTAGATTCTGGCTGTTGGGCATCAGCCTCGCGCCCCTGCTCGGGGCCACCCGCACGCTGCCCCACGCGGCAGCCATTGCCGCTTGCTCGACCTTGCTGATGGTCCTGCACCAGGCCTTGCTGGCAGTCCTGGCCAGAGGGCTCAGCCACACCGCCCGACTGGCTGCAAGCCTGCTGTTGATCGCCGCATTGGCAAGCTGCCTGCAATTAGGCCTGCGCGCCTGGGCACTACCCATGGCCTTGGCGTTGGGGTATTACCCGGCGCTGCTCAGCCTGCAATGCCTGGCTGCCGATCAACTGCTGCCCAAGGAGGCCCGCTGGCGCACGCTCGCCCTCCACCTGAGCGGATTGGTGGTGCTGTGCCTGCTGCTCGGTATCCTCCGGCAATGGCTGGGCAACGTCGCCGGCCTGCACCTGATCAGCCTCGCCCCCGGTGGATTGATACTGCTCGGCCTGCTGCTGGCCTTGTACAATCGCCTGCGTCCGGGGCTCGCCCCCTCTCGTCGGCAAGGAAACCTTTGACCCAATGAATGCTGCCAAACGCCTGGAGATCTTTCGCAGGCTGCACGAAGACAACCCCGAGCCGAAAACTGAACTCGCCTACAGCACGCCGTTCGAGCTGCTGATTGCGGTAATACTCTCGGCCCAGGCTACGGACGTCGGCGTCAACAAGGCCACCGCTCGCCTGTATCCGGTTGCCAACACACCGGAGGCGATTCATGCCCTGGGGGTCGATGGCTTGAGTGAATACATCCGCACCATCGGCTTGTACAACAGCAAGGCGAAAAACGTTATCGAGACCTGCCGCCTGCTTGTTGAATTGCATGGCAGTGAAGTCCCGCAGACCCGCGAGGCGCTCGAAGCGTTGCCTGGCGTTGGTCGCAAGACCGCCAATGTGGTGCTCAACACGGCGTTTCGCCAGCCCGCAATGGCGGTTGATACGCATATTTTCAGGGTCAGCAACCGCACCGGGATCGCCCCTGGCAAGACCGTGCTGGAGGTAGAAAAAAAACTGATGAAGTTCGTTCCCAAGGACTACCTGCTCGACGCCCATCACTGGCTGATCCTGCACGGGCGCTACGTGTGCCAGGCCCGCAAGCCGCGCTGTGGCAGTTGCCGCATCGAAGACCTGTGCGAATACAAGCTGAAGACCTCGGACGATTGAGCCGATAGTTAAAAACCGGCTTGTACGATTGAAAAAATCTTTTTTACCGGCATCGCGTTTCTCGTTATAAGGACGGCCAATGGCCCCTTGGCTTGGAGCAACGCATGAGTACCGATAAAGACGAGCTGTCGATCGACGAAGACTTCACCAGCGACGCAGATGAAGACGCGCAGCCTCAGGTGGAAGTCGCGAAGACCAACCTGAACAAGCGCCGCACCATTGATAACCTCCTCGAAGAACGGCGGCTGCAGCGCCAGCTCTCTGATTACGATTACGACATGTAGTCGTACGCGCATGAGCGGTGATCCGACTTGACCCGCGAACCGGTCGACAGTGCCAGTGCGCGGGGCAGTCAACAGCCATGGGGGAGTTCAGCTCAGCCCATGGCGCTGGGCCAGTTCAATCAGATCTACCAGCGAGCGGGCGTTGAGTTTGAGCAACAAGCGAGTCTTGTAGGTACTTACCGTCTTGTTGCTGAGAAACATGCTGTCGGCGATGTCCTTGTTGCTCTTGCCCCGCGCCAGTTGCTGCAACACCATCATTTCCCTGGCGGAAAGACGATCGACCATTTCAGTCTCGGTTCCTCTGTTCAAACTGCCGCGTGTCTTGTGCAGGGCCTGGTTGGGAAAGTAGCTGTAGCCCGACAACACTGCCTTGATCGCACTAAGCAACTCGGTCAGTTCCTGTTGCTTGCACACGTACCCGGCGGCTCCGGCCTGCATGCAACGCATCGAAAAATGCCCTGGGGCCTGCGAGGTCAGGACCAATACCTTGCTGCACGGGCTGGCCAGGTGGATACGCCCGATCACCTCGAGCCCATCGAGCTTGGGAATGCCGATGTCCAGCACGACGATATCCGGCAGGTAGTCGCGGGTCAGTTGCAACGCATCCACGCCATTGTCGGATTCTGCCACTACCTCATAGCCATGCCGCTCCATCAGCATGCGTACGGCCAGGCGAATAACCGGATGATCATCCACGATAAGCACTTTATTCATGCGATATCCATTGATTCGTTATTTTTCCAGGCACCACCATAACCGAGCGCAACGCCTAATGGCGCGACGCCTTGCCCATTCAAATGATGCAGAGATGGAACTTACATTAAATAAGGAAGCGTCCTACAAACTTGGCATTAGCAGCCTGTGTCTTCGCGGCTCTGCACTGTCAAAGTGAACCTCGGCTAAACATTTTGAATGGCTCAATTTCAGGTAAACGATAGCCGCGGGGTGAGTGGCGCGATGGCCGGCAACCACCTCTACTAGAGCAATCGAGCCATCTGCCTTAGCCCTCCCGCTTGCCGTACACATGCACAAAACAGAAGCAGGGCCGCGTCATGAAGATAGAAAAGAGCCTGACCCCGCTGACGCTCATAGCAATCTTCGCGGGCATCATCGAAGCTTCCGCATTGGCGTCTCTGCCGTTTCTCAGCGAGAAGAGCCAGACGATCTATACCTGGTTCCTGGTAGGTTTCCCGTTCTTCCTCACGGTATTGTTCTTCCTTACGTTGAACTTCAACCATCAAAGCCTGTACTTGCCCGGCCCGCATGAGGAGGCTGACAGGGCTCAGGTGCAGGGCGAACTCAGGGACGACAGGATCATTGCCTTGTCGGGCCCGGAGGCTGGCAAGATGATCGAGGCGCATGTACTGCGCTGCATCAATCAGGCGGATCCGCAGGCGCAGAGTTGGACTTTGTTCAACCTTGAAACGCGCATTCGGATTGGTTTGTCGGTGAGTGCCATGGCCAGTGACGAGAAGCGCTCGGTGTTTTGATTGGGGCGTGCTGAAGTCATGGAGACAGGGTGATTTGGAGGTACTTCATGACTTGGTTTGGCTCTGGAATTGTGCGCTTATCCATTTGATGTAGTGGCACTACTGGCCCCTTCCGCCCTTACGGCGCTGCGCTGCGGGTTCCCTCGCTCCGGTCTTGCTCCTGAAGTCGCGAAGTTACGGGCGGCGTCTGGGCTGGCGTTGTTTTTGATAGTGGCATGGGTGGTGGATATTCGGGCCTCTTCGCGGGACAAGTCGGATCGCCGCACCGCCGCCCCTACAGGTATTGCGCAAACTTTGAATTCGGCGCAATCCCTGTAGGAGCGGGCTTGCCCCGCGAAGAGGCCGGTACTACCAATGCAAATCGCAGGGCGCAGCCCTGCCAGCCACACCACAAATCCGCTGGTAAATAAACAAAGCGAGAGCGCAGCGATTCGCCAGCCGTTGCCCTGGCCGTTGATCTTGATCTTGCTCTTGATCTACCAGCGACTTCAGGAGGCCGAGCGCAGGTCTTGCGCAGGGAGGTGGAGGCCATGGATGGCCGGAAAGCGCTGAGGCCCAGGATGGGCCGTACAGCGCGGTCCTCCCGGAGCAAGACCGGAGCGAGGCCCCCCCCCCCCGTAAACACCCGAAAAAAAACCCCGGCACCAGGCCGGGGTTCATTTCAAGCAACTAGCACCAGATCACAGCAACGAACGACCCTTGTTCGCAGCAATCCGCATACGCAGGGCATTGAGCTTGATGAAGCCAGCAGCATCAGCCTGGTTATAGGCGCCACCGTCCTCTTCAAACGTCGCAATGTTGGCATCGAACAGCGAATCATCCGACTTACGACCAACAACAGTAACGTTGCCTTTGTACAGCTTCAGACGCACCACGCCATTCACGTTGACCTGCGAAGCATCGATCATCTTCTGCAGCATCACGCGCTCCGGGCTCCACCAGTAACCGGTGTAGATCAGGCTCGCGTACTTGGGCATCAGCTCGTCTTTCAGGTGAGCGACTTCACGGTCGAGGGTGATCGACTCGATGGCACGGTGGGCGCGCAGCATGATGGTGCCGCCTGGCGTCTCGTAGCAGCCGCGCGACTTCATGCCGACATAGCGGTTTTCAACGATGTCCAGACGACCGATACCGTTGGCGCCGCCGATGCGGTTGAGGTCAGCCAGAACGGTAGCCGGGGACTTCTCGACACCATCGATGGCGACGATGTCACCATTGCGATAGGTCAGCTCGAGGTAGGTCGCTTGGTCCGGGGCGTTTTCCGGAGAAACGCTCCATTTCCACATGTCTTCTTCGTGCTCGGTCCAGGTATCTTCCAGGACACCGCCTTCGTAGGAGATGTGCAGCAAGTTGGCGTCCATCGAGTACGGCGATTTCTTCTTGCCGTGACGCTCGATCGGGATGCCGTGCTTCTCGGCGTAATCCATCAGCTTCTCGCGGGACAGCAAGTCCCACTCACGCCATGGAGCGATAACCTTGACGCCCGGCTTGAGCGCATAGGCACCCAGCTCGAAACGCACCTGGTCGTTGCCTTTGCCGGTCGCGCCGTGGGAAATGGCGTCGGCGCCGGTTTCGTTGGCGATTTCGATCAGACGCTTGGCGATCAGCGGACGAGCGATGGAAGTACCCAGCAGGTACTCGCCTTCGTAGACGGTGTTGGCGCGGAACATCGGGAACACGAAGTCGCGCACGAATTCTTCGCGCAGGTCGTCGATGTAGATTTCTTTCACGCCCATCGCCTGAGCCTTGGCGCGGGCCGGTTCGACCTCTTCGCCCTGCCCCAGGTCAGCGGTGAAGGTCACCACTTCGCAGTTGTAGGTATCCTGCAGCCACTTGAGAATCACCGAAGTATCAAGGCCGCCGGAATACGCCAGTACGACCTTATTTACGTCCGCCATGCCATCACTCCACGGGGTTGTACGGAAAGCGATTGATTCTACCGGCGTCGCGGCAAAATTTACAGTGGGGCGACAGCTTCTGACGACAAAGCGACAGTAACTGTCGACAGCGCGACTTCTGCTCGGAGCGCTTAGAGCTGCTTGGCAGCGGGGGGGCTGGCCGGGGCAGCAGGTGCAGCCGTTGGCGCAGGCCCAGTGGCAGGCGACTCGAGCGGCTTGTCGACGGGTTTTACCACCGGCGTGACGCGATCCAGCTCGATATTGACCCGGCGGTTACGTGCCCGATTGGCCGCGCTGTTGTTCTTCACCAGTGGGTAGCGCTCGCCATGGAAGCGCACGCTGATCTGCTCATCCGGTACGCCATGCGCCTTGAGGTAGTCGGCCACGGCCAAGGCGCGCCGGCGCGAGTCCTCGCGGTTGGCCAGGCGATTGCCACCATTGTCTGAATGACCGTTGAGCTCGATGTGGTTCACCGAAGGGTCAGCCTTGAGGTACTCGAGAATTACGTCAAGCCGTGCCCGGCCATCACTGTCCAGATCGATCCCGCGGGGGAAACCGACCTGGGTCTGGCGTATCTGGTCGTAGTTCATCGGCAGCAGCTTGCTGGCACACGCCTGATAGTCGCCGTAGGCCTGGGCAAAGCTCACCGGCAACACGCGCACCTCCATGGCCCGCCCGCCTTCACCGGCATAATTGCGCACCACCGTACTGCGCCCATCGAGCAGCCCGTTGATCAGGCGGCTGGCCTGGCCCTGCGATGAGCTGAACAAGACGCCGGTGCGCGCCATGCGTACCGCGCCGAGGTTGATATCACTGCGCCCCGGCTGCCACGGCGCGGCGGCCGCGAGCAATGTCGCCGAGCCCGCGCCGAGCACATTGGTGTCCGAGCGCAAGCGGAAAATCGGCTGCTCGCCGGCCCGACGAACGAATTCGCCGCTGCCAAAGCCATCGATCGGCTGGACCAAACGGCATTCGAACTGGTCGCCCTCGACCTTCCAGGCGATGTTCTCCATCCGGGTCTGGAAGGTCAGTGCGCCTGCCGGCAGGCTGGCAAACAGAGTGAACAGGGCTAGGTAATGCTGGCGCACGGGAGGCTCCACAAATTCTGACGGCTTACCTGCAGGCTATCGGTCGGTCGCGGGAAAACTTGATAGCCGTGCTCGGCCAAGGGTTTTCCGGTAGCATTCACCCCTGAGTTCGACCCGCCTGGAATTCCCAATGTCCGACCGCCTGACCCTCCTGCGTCCCGACGACTGGCACATCCATCTGCGCGATGGTGCCGTCCTGCCTCACACCGTTGGCGACGTAGCGCGTACCTTCGCCCGTGCCATCATCATGCCCAACCTGGTTCCGCCAGTGCGCGACGCCGCCGAAGCTGGCGCCTACCGGGAGCGGATTCTTGCCGCTCGTCCGGCAGGTAGCCGCTTCGAGCCACTGATGGTGCTCTACCTCACCGACCGCACCAGCCCCGAAGACATTCGCGCGGCCAAGGCCAGTGGGTTCGTGTATGCCGCCAAGCTGTATCCGGCAGGCGCCACGACCAACTCCGACTCCGGCGTGACCAGCATCGACAAGATCTTCCCGGCCATCGAAGCGCTGGCCGAGACCGGTATGCCGCTGCTGGTGCACGGAGAAGTGACACGTGCCGAGATCGATGTATTCGACCGCGAGAAGCGTTTCATCGACGAGCACATGCGCCGTCTGGTCGAGCGTTTCCCTACGCTCAAAGTGGTGTTCGAGCACATCACCACCGCCGATGCAGCGCAGTTCGTCAGCGAAGCGCCGGCCAATGTCGGTGCGACCATCACCGCCCAGCACCTGTTGTACAACCGCAACCACATGCTGGTCGGCGGCATTCGTCCGCACTTCTACTGCCTGCCGATCCTCAAGCGCAACACCCACCAGGTGGCGCTGCTGGATGCGGCCACCAGTGGTAATCGCAAGTTCTTCCTCGGCACCGACTCGGCCCCCCACGCCCAGCATGCCAAGGAAGCCGCCTGCGGCTGCGCCGGCTGCTACACCGCGTACGCCGCGATCGAGATGTACGCCGAGGCGTTCGAGCAGCGTAATGCGCTGGACAAGCTGGAAGGCTTTGCCAGCCTGCATGGCCCGGCGTTCTATGGCCTGCCGGCAAACACCGACACCATTACCCTGGTCCGCGACGAGTGGACTGCGCCGAGCAGCCTGCCGTTCGGCGAGCAAACTGTCATCCCGCTGCGCGCCGGTGAAAAACTGCGCTGGCGCCTGCTGGAGGAAAACGCGTGAGTGAAGATCTGTACGAAGACGAGCAGGATGCTCCAACCGGTGGCCCCCGCCACCCGATGGCCGAGCGCTTCCGTGGCTACCTGCCGGTCGTCATCGACGTCGAGACCGGTGGTTTCAACAGTGCCACCGACGCGCTGCTGGAAATTGCCGCGGTCACTATCGGCATGGACGAAAAGGGCTTCCTGTTCCCTGAACACACCCACTTCTTCCGCGTAGAGCCGTTCGAAGGGGCCAACATCGAAGCCGCTGCCCTGGAATTCACCGGGATCAAGCTCGATCACCCGCTGCGCATGGCGGTGAGCGAGGAAAGTGCCCTGACCGAAATCTTCCGCAGTGTGCGCAAGGCCCTCAAGGCCAACGGCTGCAAGCGGGCGATTCTGGTCGGTCACAACAGCAGCTTCGACCTCGGCTTCCTCAACGCTGCGGTGGCGCGCAACGACCTCAAGCGCAACCCGTTCCACCCGTTCTCCAGCTTCGACACCGCTACCTTGGCCGGCCTCGCCTACGGCCAGACCGTGCTGGCGCGAGCCTGCCAGAGCGCGGATATCGACTTTGATGGTCGTGAGGCACACTCGGCCCGTTACGACACCGAGAAGACCGCCGAGCTGTTCTGCGGCATCGTCAACCGCTGGAAGGACATGGGCGGCTGGCGGGACTGATGTCCATGCCGCTATCGCAGGCGTGTCTGCGAGAGCGGTGTGAGTCAGGCAAGAAAGGGTCTTCACGGAGTGTTGGCGGGGATCTGTTGGATTGGCTGGCCTAGGCATTGTGGACTTATCCATTTGATCTGGTGGCTGTGATGACCCCTTCCGCCCTTACGGCGGGAGGACCGCGCTGTACGGCCATCCATGGCCTCCACCTCCCTGCGCAAGACCTGCGCTCGGCCTCCTGACGTCGCGAAGTTACGGGTGGCGTCTGGGCTGGCGTTGTCTTCGATAGTGGCAGGTGTGGTGGATATTCGGGCCTCTTCGCGGGGCAAGCCCGCTCCTACAGGGTTGGCGCAAATTTTGAATTCGGCGCAATCCCTGTAGGAGCGGGCTTGCCCCGCGAAGAGGCCGGTACTGCCAATACAAATCGCAGGGCGCAGCCCTGCCAGCCACCCCACAAATCCGCTGGTAAATAAACAAAGCGAGAGCGCAGCGATTCGCCTGCCGTTGCCCTGGCTGTTGATCTTGATCTGGCTCTTGATCTAGCAGCGACTTCAGGAGGCCGAGTGGAGGTCTTGCGCAGGGAGGTGGAGGCCATGGATGGCCGGAAAGCGCTGAGGCCCAGGATGGGCCGTACAGCGCGGTCCTCCCGGAGCAAGACCGGAGCGAGGGGACCCGTAGCGCAGCGAAGGGCCGGATGCAGGAGCAGGCGGTTTTTGGTTACTTTTTTCCAAGAAAAAAAGTGACCCGCCGTAAGGGCGGAAGGGGCCAGAAAAGTCACCCCATCAAACGGATAAGCCCCCAACCCAAAAGCCCCCCTAAAGAACAAAAAAAACCGGCCACCAGGGCCGGTTTTTTCATGCATGGCGCTTACAGCTTGCCAGCATTCTCGCTCAGGTAAGCAGCAACGCCTTCTGGCGAAGCGTTCATGCCCTTGTCGCCTTTCTTCCAGTTGGCAGGGCAGACTTCGCCGTGCTCTTCGTGGAATTGCAGAGCGTCAACCAGACGCAGCAGCTCGTCCATGTTACGGCCCAGCGGCAGGTCGTTGACGATCTGCGAACGGACAACGCCGTTCTTGTCGATCAGGAACGCGCCACGGAAAGCAACACCGTCTGCAGACTCTACGTCGTAGGCTTTGCAGATCGAGTGGGCGATGTCAGCAGCCAGGGTGTACTTGACCTGGCCGATGCCGCCGTTGTTGACCGGGGTGTTACGCCAGGCGTTGTGGGTGAAGTGCGAGTCGATCGACACGCCGATCACTTCCACGCCGCGTGCAGCGAAGTCCGGGATGCGGTTGTCCAGAGCGATCAGCTCGGACGGGCAGACAAAGGTGAAGTCCAGCGGGTAGAAGAACACCAGGCCGTACTTGCCCTTGATGGCCTCGGACAGGGTGAAGCTGTCAACGATTTCGCCGTTGCCCAGTACAGCGGGGACGGTGAAGTCGGGGGCTTGTTTACCAACGAGTACGCTCATCGTTATCTCCTGATGATGGTGAAAGATCGTTGCCCGTACGGGGGACCCGTCAGGCATCCAGCAAAGGCCGACCATCATACACGGGTTAGGGTGACAGTCCGAATTCAACCGCCGGTCGCCCGATCAATACTCATCAACAAAGCGCTTTGACAAGCATTCTCATTACTATTACTCTCCAACGCATCGACTCAACGACGATGGTCAGCCTCTATGTATGTGTGTCTTTGTGTCGGCGTTACCGACGGACAGATCCGCGATGCGATCTATGAAGGATGCTGCAGCTACAAGGAAGTCCGGGCAGCCACCAATGTGGCCAGCCAGTGCGGCAAGTGCGCTTGCCTCGCCAAACAGGTGGTGCGCGAGACTTTGAGCGACCTTCAAGCCAGCCAGCAGGCCGCCCTGCCCTATCCCGTTGAATTTAATGTGGCGTAAAAAACCCGCGAATTTGAAGAACCGGACCTAGTGTCCGGTTTTTTTATGCCTGTAATTCAACAAGTTAGACCTCTAACGCGGTTCACAAACATTCTTATTCCGATTAAATTTCATTTATTATTCAATAACTTAGGTTTGACAGTGGAAGTTGCCAGGCTCAAACTTGCTGTATTGACACACTTCACACGGCAGGAATCCGGACATGAAAGGCGACGTAAGCGTCATCCAGCATCTCAACAAGATCCTCGGAAACGAGCTGGTCGCGATCAACCAGTATTTCCTGCACGCCCGTATGTATGAAGATTGGGGCCTGAACAAGCTCGGCAAGCACGAGTACAAGGAATCCATCGATGAGATGAAGCACGCTGACAAACTGATCAAGCGTATTCTCTTCCTCGAAGGCATTCCCAATGTTCAGGACCTCGGCAAGCTGCTGATCGGCGAACACACCAAGGAAATGCTCGAGTGTGACCTGAAGATCGAGCAGAGCGGCCTGATCGACCTCAAAGGCGCCATCGCCCACTGCGAAAGCGTCGGCGACTTCGGTTCGCGGGAAATGCTCGAAGACATCCTCGAAGCCGAGGAAGAGCACATCGACTGGCTGGAAACCCAGCTGAGCCTGATCGACAAGATCGGCATCGAGAACTACCTGCAATCGCAGATGGGCGAAGAATAACGTTCTCGCTGCCACAAAAAAGCCCCGCCAAGCGGGGCTTTTTGTTGCCTGTCAGAACGGCATGGCCGCTCTGACATCAGCGTGAATCAGGCCTCGGCAGCCTTGGCCTTGGCGGCCGCGTCCTTGATCAGGGTCTGCAGCTCACCCTTTTCGAACATTTCCAGGACGATGTCGCTACCGCCGACCAGCTCACCGCCGACCCACAGCTGCGGGAAGGTTGGCCAGTTGGCGTACTTGGGCAGGTTGGCGCGGATTTCCGGGTTCTGCAGGATGTCGACGTAGGCGAACTTTTCGCCACACTGCATTACGGCTTGCGAGGCACGAGACGAGAAGCCGCACTGAGGGGCGTTCGGCGAGCCTTTCATGTAAAGCAGAATGGTGTTGTTGGCAATCTGCTCTTTGATTGTTTCGATGATATCCATGGAACACCTCGTCTGAACTTTCCGACTCGATGGTCGGCACGGTGACGCATTGTATCGGAAAGGCCGGCGGCGGGTCGACCTGCGTGCTGTCGGATTGATGCCCGTATTGCCCTCAGCGGCGTCACAGCCCTTCAAGCAGCCTCCACCCGCACGGGCACCCCATTCAATGCCGCATTCCCCGACACCGCATCACGCAGGCGCTCGTCGGTCAGGTCGTTGACACTGACGCCCGGCTGCGCACCGGCAATCTGCAACCGTGCCCCCTGGCGCCCCTGCCCATAGCCATGGGGCAGGCTGACCACCCCGGGCATCATGTCCTCGCTGGCCTGCACCTGAACCTCGACCACACCGGTGCGCGAGTGAATCCGCACCCACTGGCCATCGGTCAGCTGTCGCTGCTGCAAGTCGTGCGGATGCATCAACAACTGATGACGCGGCTTGCCTTTGACCAGCCGATGAAAGTTGTGCATCCAGGAATTATTACTGCGCACATGCCGGCGTCCGATCAAGAGCAACTCACCCGCCGCCGGCGGCAGCTGATCGGCAAGACGCCGCAGGTCGTCCAGCAGCAATTGCGGCGCCGCCTCCACGGCCTGACTGGCGGTGCGCAGGCGCGCGGCCAGATTGGGCCGCAATGCGCCCAGATCGAGTCCATGAGGATGTTGCTCAAGGGTCTCCAGCGACAACTGCCACGCTGAAGCGTCGCCATAGCCGCCTGTTCGCAGTGCCTGGTCAATCATCTGTGCCGGCGCCACAGTCGGCTTCAACTCCACTTGCGCACGCCGGGCAAAGGCCTGTGCCAATCCGACGAAGATCTCCCAGTCGTGCAACGCCCCCTCTGGCTTGGCCAGGATCGCCCGGTTGAAGCGGGTGACATTGCGAACCGCCAGCAGGTTGAAGGTCGTATCGTAGTGATCGTTTTCCAAGGACGAGGTGGACGGCAGGATCAGGTCGGCATGGCGAGTGGTTTCGTTAATGTACAGGTCGATGCTGAGCATGAACTCCAGGCCTTCCAGGCCCTTGTCCAACTGGCGGCCATTGGGCGTCGACAGCACCGGGTTGCCGGCCACGGTCACCAGCGCCCGCACCTGCCCTGCACCCGGCTCGAGCAGCTCTTCGGCGAGGGCCGCCACCGGCAGCTCGCCGGCGTACTCGGGCAAGCCGGACACGCGGCTCTGCCAGGCATTGAAGTGCCCGCCGGAGGTACTCCCCACCACGTCGACGGCCGGCTCGGTACACAGGGCGCCGCCCTCGCGGTCAAGATTGCCGGTGACCAGGTTGATCACTTGCACCAGCCAGTGACAGAGGGTGCCGAACGCCTGGGTCGAAACCCCCATGCGGCCATAACAGACAGCCCGCTCGGCGGTCGCGAAATCGCGTGCCAATTGGCGGATGTCGTCTGCGGCCACGCCACACAGCGGGCTCATGCGCTGCGCGTTGAATGGCTCGATGGCGGCACGCACCTGGTCCAGGCCGTTGACCGGCAGGTGTGAACCCTTGGCCAGATCCTCGGCAAACAAGGTATGGAGCATGGCGCAAAGCAACGCAGCGTCGCCCCCTGGGCGAATGAACAGGTGCTGATCGGCGATGGCTGCGGTTTCGCTGCGGCGCGGGTCGATCACCACCAACCGCCCACCCCTGGCGCGCAGGGCCTTGAGGCGCTTTTCGACATCCGGCACGGTCATGATGCTGCCGTTGGAAGCGAGCGGATTGCCGCCCAGAATCAGCATGAAATCGGTGTGGTCGATGTCGGGAATGGGCAGCAGCAAGCCATGGCCATACAGCAGGTAGCTGGTCAGGTGCTGCGGCAACTGGTCTACCGACGTCGCGGAGAAGCGGTTGCGGGTCTTGAGCAGGCCAAGGAAGTAGTTGCTGTGCGTCATCAGGCCATAGTTGTGCACGCTGGGGTTGCCTTGATAGACCGCCACAGCGTTGCGCCCGTGCGCTTGCTGGATGCTCCAGAGGCGCTCGGCGGCCAGCGCAAAGGCCTCGTCCCAGCCGATCGGTTGCCAACGGTCGGCAATGCGCCGATGGGGTTGGCGCAAGCGGTCGGGGTCATCCTGAATGTCCTGCAGCGCAATCGCCTTGGGGCAGATATGACCGCGGCTGAACGGGTCGAGCGGATCACCCTTAATCGAAGCGATACGCGCGCGGCCGTCGGCCGCTTGTGCAATTTCGATATTCAGACCGCAGATAGCCTCGCACAGGTGACAGGCTCGGTGATGCAGGGTCGTGGACATGGCCGCCTCTGCCTTGTTGTTCTGGAGCTTCGACTATGCGCTCGCCGCTGGACAGTGGCCACCGAGCTCAGTGGCATGAATCCCCCGACATCAGGCAGACGATTCGCGACCTGGCGTTTGCCAACGCACCCGCGAGCCGTGTACAAACCTCTGTAGCAAATAAAAAACAGCACTCTGCCAGTAGGTTACGACACCCGCTGATACAGTGACGTGGTTTGCCCTCTTGGTTTCAGGCGACATTTAATTATAGTATTGCGCCTTTCCCCTATTACGTCCGCCCCGTGCGGCTTACGCCGCAGGTCACTCCCGTTGTCAATAAAACCCTACGGACGACCTGCAAACCGTTGCAGATAAGGTATCAATCATGAGCGCTAGGCACTTTCTCTCCCTGATGGACTTCACTGCTGACGAATTGCTCGGCGTGATCCGTCGTGGCATCGAGCTGAAGGACCTGCGTAGTCGCGGCGTGCTGTTCGAGCCGCTGAAGAACCGCGTACTCGGGATGATTTTCGAAAAATCCTCGACCCGTACCCGCTTGTCGTTCGAGGCGGGCATGATCCAGCTCGGCGGCCAGGCTATCTTCCTCTCGCCGCGCGACACCCAACTGGGCCGGGGCGAGCCGATTGCAGACAGCGCCATCGTCATGTCGCGCATGCTCGATGCGGTGATGATCCGTACCCATCACCACAGCATCCTCACCGAGTTCGCCGCCCATTCGCGGGTACCGGTGATCAACGGCCTGTCCGACGAGTCGCACCCGTGCCAGTTGCTCGCCGACATGCAGACGTTCCTCGAGCACCGCGGCTCGATCCAGGGCAAGACAGTGGCCTGGATCGGCGACGGCTACAACATGTGCAACTCCTACATCGAGGCAGCCCAGCAGTTCGACTTCCAGCTGCGCATCGCCTGCCCGGAAGGCTACGAGCCCGATCCACGCTTCCTGGCCTTGGCTGGCGACCGTGTGCAGATCGTGCGCGACCCCAAGCAAGCCATTGCCGGCGCCCACCTGGTCAGCACTGACGTCTGGACTTCCATGGGGCAAGAGGAGGAAACTGCACGGCGCCTGGCGCATTTCGCGCCTTATCAGGTCACCCGCGAACTGCTCGACCTGGCGGCACCCGACGCCCTGTTCATGCACTGCCTGCCCGCCCACCGTGGCGAGGAAATCAGCCTGGACCTGCTCGACGACCCTCGTTCGGTCGCCTGGGACCAAGCTGAAAACCGCCTGCATGCGCAAAAGGCCCTCCTCGAATTCCTTGTCGAACCGGCTTACCACCACGCATGAGTCAACCGCTATTGCTCAACCTGCGCAACCTGGCCTGTGGCTATGGTGATACGCGCATCGTCCAGAACCTCAATCTGCACCTCAATGCAGGCGACATCGGTTGCCTGCTGGGGTCTTCGGGTTGCGGCAAGACCACCACCCTGCGCGCCATTGCCGGTTTCGAACCGGTGCATGAGGGCGAGATCCAGCTGGCTGGAGAGGTCATTTCCCGTGCGGGCTTCACGCTGTCACCGGAAAAGCGCCGGATCGGCATGGTGTTCCAGGACTACGCGCTGTTCCCCCACCTGACCGTCGCGCAGAACATTGCCTTCGGCATCAGCAAGCACCCGGCACAGGCTGAAGTGGTTGCCGAGATGCTCGAACTGGTCAAGCTCGGCGGCCTGGGCGGGCGCTACCCGCACGAGCTGTCAGGTGGCCAGCAGCAACGCGTGGCCCTGGCTCGCGCGCTGGCCCCGGAGCCGCAGCTGTTACTGCTCGACGAGCCATTCTCCAACCTCGACGTAGAGCTGCGCCGACGCCTGAGTCACG
The DNA here is from genome assembly GCF_017875955.1 of Pseudomonas sp. BP8. GTDB lineage: Bacteria > Pseudomonadota > Gammaproteobacteria > Pseudomonadales > Pseudomonadaceae > Aquipseudomonas. Next base: position 5,390,354 of record NZ_JAGINK010000001.1, read on the forward strand.
AGGTCCGCGACATCCTCAAGAGCCGCGGCACCAGTGCCATCCTGGTCACTCATGACCAGGAAGAGGCCTTCGCCGTCAGCGACCACGTCGGGGTGTTCAAGGAAGGCCGGCTGGAGCAGTGGGACACGCCCTACAACCTCTACCATGAGCCGCAGACGCCGTTTGTTGCGAGTTTCATCGGCCAGGGCTACTTCATCCGTGGGCAGATGATCAGCCATGAAGCGGTCAACACCGAGCTGGGTGAACTGTGTGGCAATCGCGCCTACTTGATGGCGCCTGGCAGTGCGGTAGACGTACTGTTGCGCCCGGACGACATCGTCCATACGCCGGACAGCGCGTTGCGTGCGACGATTGTCGGCAAGAGTTTCCTCGGTGCTTCCACCCTGTACCGCCTGCAGTTGGCCACCGGTAGCCAGCTCGAGGCGATCTTCACCAGTCACATCGACCATCAGGTCGGCCAGGATGTGGGCATTGCGGTAAAAGCCGATCACCTGGTGCTGTTCGCAGTGCCAGGCAGTGTCGCGGCGCAACTGCCGCGGCAGGAGAATGGGGTTCGCCGCTACAGCTCGGCGACCTGATAGATTGCCGGGGCTGCTGCGCAGCCCTTTCGCGACACAAGGCCGCTCCCACAGAGACAGCGCGGTACCTGTGGGAGCGGCCTCGTGTCGCGAAAGGGTCGCGCAGCGGCCCCAGCACTCGAACTAGCCCCGCCCGATCTCGGCAAATTTGCCTTGGGTATGCTCCGCCAACACCGCCGCCGCCAGCTCCACCTCCAGTCCTCGCCGCCCGGCACTCACATGAATCGTTTCGAACTGTTGCGCTGACTGATCGATAAACGTGCGCAGGCGCTTCTTCTGCCCCAATGGGCTGATCCCCCCGAGCAGATATCCCGTGGCTCGCTGCGCTGCCGCCGGGTCGGCCATCTCGCATTTCTTGACCCCCGCCGCATGGGCCAGCGCCTTCAGGTCCAAGGTGCCGATTACCGGCACCACGGCCACCAGCAACTCGCCTTTCTCACTACTGGCCAGCAACGTCTTGAACACCTGCATCGGCTCAAGTCCAAGCTTCTCGGCCGCTTCCAGACCATAGGAAGCCGACTTCGGGTCGTGTTCGTAGCTGTGCACGCGGTGAATCGCGCGCATCTTTTTCAATAGATCCAGAGCGGGGGTCATGCGGAGCTCCGAGCAAGGACGGTGTCGGCGGCTACTTTAGGTCAAAAGCCCCGCGCCAGCCAGCCTGCTGCCAGAACGCAGCAAGCTGTCCAAGTAGTCAAAGTTGGCGTTGCGGGTCAGATTATGGCCGAGCGTTCACTTTCGACCTTTGACATGAGCGTTTCTTGCCTATATTTTTTCGTTTCTGAATAAATGGTGCACCTTTAACGTGCGCTTTCGCTTATCTGCCCGGGATCAATGGGGATCGATCCTGGGCCTTGCTGTCGAGCGCCCTGCGCCTCACAACAACAAGAACCGAGGTCATACATGACGACTGCATTACGCGAACCCACGCTTTGGGGCCAATGCCTGGCCGAGTTTCTCGGCACTGCTCTGCTTATTTTCTTCGGCACAGGCTGCGTTGCAGCCCTCAAGGTCGCGGGCGCAAGCTTCGGGCTGTGGGAAATCAGCATCATCTGGGGGGTCGGCGTAAGCATGGCGATCTACCTGACTGCCGGCGTCTCCGGTGCGCACCTCAACCCGGCCGTGAGCATCGCCCTGAGCCTGTTCGCCGGCTTCGACAAGCGCAAGCTGCCGTTCTACATCCTGGCCCAAGTGTGTGGCGCGTTCTGCGGCGCAGCGCTGGTCTACACCTTGTACAGCAACCTGTTCTTCGATTTCGAACAGGCCCACGCGATGCTCCGCGGCACCCAGGAAAGCCTCGAACTGGCGTCAGTATTTTCCACCTATCCGCACCCGGCCCTGTCGATCGGCCAGGCGTTTCTGGTCGAGCTGGTCATCACCGCCATCCTCATGGCGGTGATCATGGCCCTGACCGACGACAACAATGGCCTGCCGCGCGGTGCCATGGCGCCGCTGCTGATCGGCCTGCTGATCGCCGTGATCGGCAGCGCGATGGGCCCGCTTACCGGCTTTGCAATGAACCCTGCACGTGATTTCGGCCCCAAGCTGATGACCTTCCTGGCCGGCTGGGGCGAAGTTGCGTTTACCGGTGGCCGGGACATTCCGTACTTCCTGGTGCCAATCTTTGCCCCGATCGTTGGCGCCTGCCTGGGTGCAGCGGTCTATCGCGGCCTGATCGCACGTAACCTGCCAATGGCGAACACGGCGAACCTGCAAACAGACGATAATCCTCAGAGCGATGCTCAGGTTTCCTGAATCGGCTGGCTGACCCCGATGCCGGGCCAAGCGCCCGGCCAGCCCTGACCTCCCCCTATTTTGTGCAAGGCCACCGACATGACAGATACCCAGGACAAGAACTACATCATCGCCCTGGACCAGGGCACCACCAGTTCGCGAGCGATCATTTTCGACCGTGATGCGAATGTGGTAGGTACCTCCCAGCGCGAATTCGCCCAGCACTACCCGCAGGCCGGCTGGGTCGAGCACGACCCGATGGAAATCTTCGCCACGCAGAGCGCGACCATGGTCGAGGCGTTGGCCCAGGCCGGCATCAGCCACGCCCAGGTGGCTGCCATCGGCATTACCAACCAGCGTGAGACCACGGTGGTGTGGGACAAGGAAACCGGTCGCCCGGTGTACAACGCCGTTGTCTGGCAATGCCGGCGGAGCACCGAGATCTGCGCGCAGCTCAAGCGTGACGGCCACGAGAGCTACATCCGCGAGACTACCGGGCTGGTCACCGACCCGTATTTCTCCGGTACCAAGCTCAAGTGGATCCTGGATAACGTCGAAGGCCTGCGCGAGCGTGCCGAGCGCGGCGAGCTGCTGTTCGGCACCGTCGATACCTGGCTGATCTGGAAGTTTTCCGGCGGCAAGGTGCACGTCACCGACTACACCAACGCCTCGCGCACCTTGATGTTCAACATTCATACCCTGGAGTGGGACGAAAAGCTACTGAAGCTGCTTGGCGTGCCACGCCAGATGCTGCCGCAGGTGCGCTCGTCGTCGGAAGTCTATGGCCATACCAAGAGCGGTATCGCCATTGCCGGTATCGCCGGCGACCAGCAATCGGCACTGTTCGGCCAGATGTGCGTCGAACCCGGCCAGGCCAAGAACACCTACGGCACCGGCTGCTTCCTGCTGATGAACACCGGCGACAAGGCGGTGACCTCTTCCCACGGCCTGCTCACCACCATCGCCTGCGGCCCACGCGGTGAAGTGGCCTACGCCCTGGAAGGGGCTGTGTTCAACGGCGGCTCGACCGTGCAATGGCTGCGTGACGAATTGAAGATCGTCAACGACGCGCTCGACACCGAATACTTCGCCAGCAAGGTCAAAGACAGCAATGGTGTCTACCTGGTGCCCGCCTTTACCGGCCTGGGCGCACCGTACTGGGACCCCTACGCACGCGGTGCACTGTTCGGCCTGACCCGCGGGGTCAAGGTCGATCACATCATTCGTGCAGCACTCGAGTCGATCGCCTACCAAACCCGCGACGTGCTCGACGCCATGCAGCAAGACTGCGGCCAGCGCCTGACCGAGCTGCGAGTGGACGGCGGAGCGGTAGCCAACAACTTCCTGATGCAGTTCCAGGCCGACATCCTCGGCACCTGCGTCGAACGGCCGAAAATGCGTGAAACCACGGCGCTCGGCGCAGCCTACCTGGCGGGCCTGGCCTGCGGTTTCTGGAGCAGCCTGGACGAGTTGCGCAACAAGGCGATCATCGAGCGCGAGTTCAGCCCACAGCTGGATGAGACGCACAAAGAGAAGTTGTATGCCGGCTGGAAAAAGGCCGTCGAGCGTACCCGTGACTGGGAAGATCACGAGGCGTAAATTGATGCGCTGAGGCTGCCGGCCTCTTCGCGAGACAAGCCCGCTCCTACCGGTCGATCGCAGATCCTGTAGGAGCGGGCTTGCCCCGCGAAGAGGCCGGCATTGATTCGCCTCGCCACTGGCCGTCATCCCCTTCCTACGGCATCATTGCAGCATTTGTCCGGCAGCCCCAAAGGACCGCCCATGAATCTGCCCCCCCGCCAACAACAAATCCTCGAGCTGGTGCGCGAACGCGGCTACGTCAGTATCGAAGAAATGGCGCAGTTGTTTGTCGTCACCCCGCAAACCATCCGCCGCGACATCAACCAGCTCGCCGAGAGCAATCTGCTACGCCGTTACCATGGCGGCGCGGCCTACGACTCAAGCATCGAAAACACCGCCTACGCCATGCGCGCCGATCAGATGCGCGACGAGAAGCAACGCATCGCCGAAGGCGTGGCCCGGCAGATTCCCGATCACGCCTCGGTGTTCATCAATATCGGTACCACCACCGAATCCATTGCCCGCGCCCTGCTCAACCACAACCACCTCAAGGTCATCACCAACAACCTGCACGTGGCCTCGATCCTCAGTGCCAAGGATGATTTCGAGGTGTTGGTGGCCGGCGGTACGGTGCGCCGTGACGGCGGCGTGGTCGGCCAGGCCAGCGTCGACTTCATCAACCAGTTCAAGGTCGACTTCGCCCTGGTCGGCATCAGCGGTATCGATGAAGACGGCAGCCTGCTCGACTTCGACTACCAGGAAGTGCGCGTCTCCCAGGCGATCATCGCCAACGCACGCCAGGTCATCCTTGCCGCCGACTCAAGCAAGTATGGCCGCAACGCCATGGTCCGCCTCGGCTCGATCAATCTGGTCGACTGCCTGGTGACGGACCTCGCCCCTTCGCCTGAACTGAACCAGCTGCTCACTGAGCACAAGGTCCGCCTCGAAGTGGTGTGACACAGCGCGCGGGGTCATCCCGCGCCTTACTGCTGAAAATGTTCACAAATGTTCACTTGTGTGCCATCCGATCAGTTATTTCTATCAATACTGACTGGTGATAGCGGTTCTGTTGCGCTAGTATTTTCGGAAACGAACATCGATGTTCATATTCGATATGAACAGCCTTCAGGAGGCCTTGCCCGTGTCCCAGCCCGTTTCGCCCCAGCCCGCCCTCGCCGACTGTTACGATCTCGTTGTGATCGGCGGCGGTATCAATGGTGCAGGTATTGCCGCTGACGCTGCCGGGCGTGGGCTGAAGGTGTTCCTGTGCGAAAAGGACGACCTGGCCCAACACACTTCTTCGGCCAGCAGCAAGCTGATCCACGGTGGCCTGCGCTACCTCGAGCACTATGAATTCCGCCTGGTGCGGGAAGCCCTGGCCGAGCGGGAAGTACTCCTGGCCAAGGCCCCACACATCGTCAAGCCCATGCGTTTCGTGCTGCCGCATCGCCCACACCTGCGCCCGGCCTGGATGATCCGCGCTGGCCTGTTCCTGTATGACCACCTGGGCAAACGCAAGCGCCTGGGAGCCTCGCGCAGCTTGCGCTTCGGTCCGGGCAACCCGCTCAAGCCTGAGATCACCCGCGGCTTCGAATATGCCGACTGCGCCGTGGACGATGCGCGCCTGGTGGTGCTCAATGCCATGGCCGCTCGCGAGAATGGCGCCGATATCCTTACCCACACCCGCTGCCTGCGTGCCGAACGCGTGGCAGATCTGTGGCAGGTCGAACTCCAGCACAGCGACGGCGCCGTGCAGACCATCCGCGCCCGCGCGCTGGTCAATGCCGCAGGCCCGTGGGTGGCGAAGTTCATCAAGGATGATCTCAAGCTGGACGCACCCTACGGTATCCGTCTGATCCAGGGCAGCCATATCATCGTGCCGCGGCTGTACGAAGGTGAGCATGCATACATCCTGCAGAACGAAGACCAACGTATCGTCTTCGCCATTCCCTACCTGGAGCGCTTCACCCTGATCGGCACCACCGACCGCGAATACCAGGGCGACCCGGCCCAGGTATCGATCACCGAGGGGGAGACCGATTACCTGCTCAACGTGGTCAACCAGCACTTCAATCACACGCTGAGCCGTGCCGACATCCTGCACACCTATTCCGGCGTACGCCCACTGTGCAACGACGAGTCGGACAACCCTTCGGCGGTGACCCGTGACTACACCCTGGCTTTGTCGGCCAGTGAAGGTCAGGCGCCGCTGCTGTCGGTGTTTGGTGGCAAGCTGACCACCTACCGCAAGCTGGCCGAATCGGCCATGGCTGAACTCAAGCCGTTCTTCACCCAGATGCGTGGCAGCTGGACCGCCAGCGCAGCATTGCCTGGCGGCGAAGACATGACCACGGCATCTGCACTGGCCGATGCCGTGCTGGCGCGCCATGACTGGTTGCCGGTGGATATCGCCCGGCGCTGGGCCGTGACCTACGGTAGCCGTGTCTGGCGCCTGCTCGACGGCGTGCAAGGGCCACAGGACCTCGGCCAGGCCATCGGTGGCGGGTTGTTCACGCGCGAGGTCGACTACCTCTGCGCAACCGAGTGGGCGACCAGCAGCGCGGACATCCTCTGGCGCCGGACCAAGCTCGGCCTGTTCACCACTGCCACCGAACAGCAGGCGCTGGCCGATTACCTGCAGCAGACCCGGGCCAACCGTAGCCAGGTCCAGGCCGCCTGATTCGGCCCAACAGGCATACGCCCCTGAAAAGGGGCGTTACTTTTACAGGGGAATACGACCATTCATTCGGGTTTCCGAACGGCCTCTACGTATTCGTCCGGTAATCCGGACGACACAATCCCCCATACAACCGTCAAAAAAGATTAATCCCCAGCGTTTTCGCGGCGTTATGATCAAAGCCAGGGCTTGGCACGACTCATGCTCTACACTCTGAACCCGAATGCTCACCGCTTCATGTGGTATTCGTTGAACGAAAGAGTCCGCCAACGGCTCCATAAAAAAAACAAACATGTCGAGGAAAATTTGATGCGTATCGTTCGTCAATTGCTGGGCGCCGCCATCGCGGCCGCTGTGATCGCTTCACCGGCCATGGCTGAAGAGCTGACCGGCACCCTGAAGAAGATCAAGGATTCGGGCACCATCACCCTGGGGCACCGCGACTCCTCCATTCCGTTTTCCTACTTCGCCGACGGCTCGGGTAAACCCGTTGGCTACTCCCACGACATCCAGCTGGCTATCGTTGAACACCTGAAGAAGCAGCTTGACGTCCCGAACCTCAATGCTCGCTACAACCTGGTCACCTCGCAGACCCGCATTCCACTGGTGCAGAACGGCACCGTCGACGTCGAATGTGGCTCGACCACCAACAACGTCGAGCGCCAGCAGCAGGTCAGCTTCTCGGTCGGCATCTTCGAAGTCGGTACCCGCCTGCTGACCAAGGTCAAGGACGGTAAACCGGCCTTCAACGACTTCCCGGATCTGGCTGGGAAAAACGTCGTCACCACCGCTGGCACTACGTCCGAGCGCATCCTCAAGGCGATGAACGCCGACAAGCAGATGAAGATGAACGTGATTTCCGCCAAGGACCACGGTGAAGCCTTCAACATGCTCGAAGGCGGCCGCGCCGTCGCCTTCATGATGGACGACGCGCTGCTGGCCGGTGAAATGGCCAAGGCCAAGAAGCCTGCTGACTGGACCATCACCGGTACGCCGCAGTCCTACGAGATCTACGGCTGCATGGTGCGCAAGGGTGACGAGGCCTTCAAGAAGGCCGTCGATGACGCCATCGTCGCGCTGTACAAGTCGGGCGAGATCAACAAGATCTACGACAAGTGGTTCTCTCAGCCAATCCCGCCTAAGGGTCTGAATCTGAAGTTCCCGATGAGCGACGAGCTCAAGGCGCTGATCGCCAATCCAACCGACAAAGCTGCGGACGAAAAGAAGTCCTGATCGGTAAATAGTGGCCTGGTGCTCATCACGAGCATGAATTAACCCTGCAGGCCACTCGTTAGTGTCTAACCTTTCATCCGAGGGCGCTCGCCGCCCTTGGATGCTCGAAGGTGCCCGTGAAACAACCGTCTGAGGGGAAATCCCGATGAATTACAACTGGGACTGGGGCGTGTTCTTCAAGTCCACCGGCGTCGGTAGCGAAACCTACCTGGACTGGTACATCACCGGTCTGGGCTGGACCATCGCCATCGCCATCTCCGCCTGGATCATCGCCTTGTTGCTGGGCTCGCTGCTGGGCGTCATGCGCACGGTGCCGAACCGCCTGGTGTCGGGCATCGCCACCGCGTACGTGGAGCTGTTCCGCAATGTGCCGCTGCTGGTGCAGCTGTTCATCTGGTACTTCCTGGTGCCCGACCTGCTGCCCGAGGGCTTGCAGGAATGGTTCAAGCAAGACCTCAACCCAACGACTTCGGCACTGATCAGCGTGGTCATCTGCCTCGGCCTGTTCACTGCGGCGCGCGTCTGCGAACAGGTTCGTACCGGTATCCAGGCGCTGCCGCGTGGCCAGGAGGCCGCCGCCCGTGCGATGGGCTTCAGCCTGGCGCAGATCTACAACAACGTGCTGCTGCCGCAGGCCTACCGGATCATCATCCCGCCGCTTACTTCTGAATTCCTCAACGTCTTCAAGAACTCCTCGGTAGCCTCGCTGATCGGCCTGATGGAGCTGCTGGCCCAGACCAAGCAGACTGCCGAATTCTCGGCCAACCTGTTCGAAGCCTTCACCTTGGCCACCCTGATCTACTTCACCCTGAACATGGGGCTGATGTTGCTGATGCGCATGGTCGAGAAGAAAGTCGCCGTGCCAGGCCTGATCTCCGTGGGAGGTAAGTGATGGAAATGGACTTTTCCGGGATTATCCCAGCCCTGCCAGGCCTGTGGAACGGCATGCTGATGACCTTGCAACTGATGGTCATGGGCGTGATTGGCGGTATCGCCCTGGGGACCATCCTGGCCCTGATGCGGCTGTCGTCAAACAAGCTGCTGTCGCGGCTGGCCGGTGCCTACGTCAACTACTTCCGCTCGATCCCGCTGCTGCTGGTGATCACCTGGTTCTACCTGGCGGTGCCGTTCGTGCTGCGCTGGATCACTGGCGAAGACACCCCGGTGGGTGCCTTCACCTCGTGCGTAGTGGCCTTCATGATGTTCGAGGCGGCCTACTTCTGCGAGATCGTCCGGGCCGGCGTGCAGTCGATCTCCAAGGGCCAGATGGGCGCCGCCCAAGCACTGGGCATGAACTACAGCCAGACCATGCGTCTGATCATCCTGCCGCAGGCGTTTCGCAAGATGACGCCGTTGCTGCTGCAACAGAGCATCATCCTGTTCCAGGATACGTCGCTGGTTTACACCGTGGGCCTGGTCGACTTCCTTAACTCGGCACGCGCCAATGGCGATATCATCGGCCGCTCACACGAGTTCCTGATCTTCGCCGGTGTCGTGTACTTCCTCATCAGCTTCTCCGCTTCATGGCTGGTCAAGCGCCTGCAAAAAAGGATCACCGTATGATTTCCATCAAGAACGTCAACAAGTGGTACGGCGACTTCCAGGTGCTCACCGACTGCACCACCGATGTCAAAAAGGGTGAAGTGGTCGTGGTCTGCGGGCCGTCCGGCTCGGGCAAGTCGACCCTGATCAAGTGCGTCAACGCCCTCGAACCGTTCCAGAAAGGCGACATCGTGGTCGACGGCACGTCGATCTCCGACCCGAAGACCAACCTGCCCAAGCTGCGTTCGCGGGTCGGCATGGTGTTCCAGCACTTCGAACTGTTCCCGCACCTGACCATCACCGAGAACCTGACCATCGCGCAGATCAAGGTGCTCGGCCGCAGCAAGGAAGAGGCCACCAAGAAGGGCCTGGCGCTGCTTGAGCGCGTCGGCCTGTCGGCCCATGCGCACAAGCACCCGGGCCAGCTCTCCGGCGGCCAGCAGCAGCGTGTGGCCATCGCCCGCGCGCTGTCGATGGACCCGATCGTCATGCTGTTCGACGAACCGACCTCGGCGCTCGACCCGGAAATGGTCAGCGAAGTACTCGATGTGATGGTCCAGCTGGCCCATGAAGGCATGACCATGATGTGCGTGACCCACGAGATGGGCTTTGCTCGCAAGGTCGCCAATCGGGTCATCTTCATGGACAAGGGCAACATCATCGAAGACTGCACCAAGGAAGAATTCTTCGGCGATCAGACCGCCCGCGACCAGCGCACCCAGCACTTCCTCAGCAAGATCCTGCAACACTAAGTCGGCCGCAGCGCCCACTGTCCGGCCCTCTCCGGACAGTGGACGCTGGTCGTGACAAGGCCACTGTGATGAAATGCGACCCCTCGCTCCTGCGCCCTGCCAAACCCGCCGTGAAATCCCGTCTGATCCGCCAATTGCTGCTGCCGCCCCTGATCATCCTGCTGATGGTCGGCCTGGGCCTGATCGGCTATCTGATCAGCGATAGCAACGGTATCCGCACCCTTAGCGAAAATGGCGAGCGTCAGCTCGAGCTGCATGCGCGTACGGTCGAAAGCGAAATCAGCAAATACACCTACCTGCCGAGCCTGCTCGAACTGGAAGACAGCGTCTCACTGCTGCTGACCGATTCCGATAGCGGCGCGCGGCAGACCGTCAATGAATACCTCGAAGGCCTCAATCGACGCAGCCGCAGCCGGGCGATCTTCGTGCTCGATACCAGTGGTCGGGTACAAGCCACCAGCAACTGGCGCGATGCCGATTCGTTTCTTGGCGAAGACCTGTCGTTCCGTGCCTACTTCCAGGATGCCGTGCGCGGCGAGCCGGGGCGGTTCTACGGGATCGGCAGCACCACCGGCGAAGCCGGTTACTTCCTGGCCCACGGCCTGGAGGAGCACGGCAAGATCATCGGCGTGGCGGTCATCAAGGTGCGTCTCGACACACTCGAGGAGCGCTGGCAACGCGCCCGCCTGGAAGCCTTTGTCAGTGATGAGAACGGCATCATCATCCTTTCCAGTGACCCGGCCCGACGGCTCAAGGCGGTCCGCGCGCTGAGCCCGCAAACCAAGGAGCGCCTGGCGCGCAGCCTGCAGTACTACTGGTGGCCGCTTAACGAGCTGCAGCCGCTGGCCCGCGAAACCCTGGCAGATGGCGTCGAGAAACTGACCTTCCCGGCCAACAGCGAGACCGCCCAAGGCAAGCCGCATGAAGTCGCCTACCTGGCGCAGACCCGGCGGTTGGCCGACACGCCCTGGCATTTCACCCTGCTCACCCCCCTGCAGGACCTGCGCCGTGAATCGCTGGTGCAAGGCGTGCTGGTGGCCGTGGCGTTCGCCTTGCTGACGATCCTGGCGATCGCCTGGAACGAGCGGCGCAAGGTGATCGCCACGCGCCTGGCCGCCCGTGAGGCCCTGGAAGAAGCCAACAGTCACCTGGAGCGCAAGATCACTGAGCGCACCGCCGACCTGCGCGCAAGCAACGAACGGCTCAAGGGCCAGATTCGCGAGCGGCGCCACGCCGAACAGACCTTGCGCCATGCCCAGGATGAGCTGGTCCAGGCCGGCAAGCTGGCGGCCATCGGCCAGATGTCGACCAGCATTGCCCACGAGCTCAACCAACCGCTGGCGGCGCTGCGGACCTTGTCTGGCAACACCGTGCGCTTCCTTGAGCGGGGCGCGCTGGAAACCGCCAGCACCAACTTGCGCACCATGAACGACCTGATCGACCGCATGGGCCGCATCACCGCCAGCCTGCGCTCGTTCGCCCGCCGCGGCGACGATGGCGGCCAGGCCTCGTTGACCAAGGCCGTCGAGGCCAGCCTGCAGGTACTCGGCAATCGCATTGCCGGCTGCCATTTGCAGTTGCACAATCACTACGACGACCAGCAACTGGCCATCGACCAGACCCGCCTGGAGCAGATTCTGGTCAACCTGATCGGCAACGCTCTGGATGCCATGGCCAGCCAGCCGCAGCCACAGTTGTGGCTCGAAGGCGAACTGCTGGGCGACAAGTATCGCCTGCGCGTACGCGACAATGGCCACGGCATCGATGTCGAAACACGCAAGCACCTGTTCGAACCTTTCTTTACCACCAAACCGGGCGAGCATGGCCTGGGCCTGGGCCTGACCCTGTCGGCGAGTCTTGCCGCCGCGGCCAAGGGCTCGTTGAACGTCGAGCACCCTGCCAGCGGCGGTACTGCTTTCGTCCTGGCCTTGCCGCTGCTCAACACCCCTACCGAATCGGCAGAGCTGCCATGAGCAAAGGGTACCTATGAACCAAGCACCCTTAACCGTCCTGATTGTCGAGGATGACCCCCATGTGTTGCTCGGCTGCCAACAGGCACTGGCCCTGGAAGACATCGCCTGCGAGGGGGTCGGCAGTGCCGAGCTGGCGCTGGAGCGTATCGGCGACGACTTTGCCGGTATCGTGGTCAGCGATATCCGCCTGCCGGGCATCGATGGGCTGGAGTTGCTGAGCCGCCTCAAGGCCCGCGACCGCAGCCTGCCGGTGGTGCTGATCACCGGCCATGGCGACATCGACATGGCGGTGGGCGCCATGCGTAATGGCGCCTACGACTTCATGGAGAAACCCTTCTCGCCAGAGCGTCTGGTCGAAGTGGTGCGGCGCGCGCTGGAGCAACGCGGCCTGGCCCGTGAAGTGTTTTCCCTGCGCCGCCAGCTGGCCGGCCAGAGCACCCTGGAGGGGCGCATCATTGGTCGCTCGCCGGCCATGCACAACTTGCGCGAGCTGATTGCCAATGTTGCCGACACCTCGGCCAACGTCCTCATCGAAGGCGAGACCGGCACCGGCAAGGAGCTGGTCGCCCGCTGCCTGCACGACTTCAGTCGGCGCCAGGCTCAGCCGTTCGTTGCGCTCAACTGTGGCGGGTTGCCCGAGAACCTGTTCGAGAGCGAGATCTTCGGCCATGAAGCCAACGCCTTTACCGGCGCGGGCAAACGCCGCATCGGCAAGATCGAGCACGCCAACGGCGGCACGCTGTTCCTCGACGAAGTCGAAAGCATGCCGCTCAACCTGCAGATCAAGCTGCTGCGGGTGTTGCAGGAACGCACCCTGGAACGACTGGGCTCGAACCAGAGCATCCCGGTCGATTGCCGGGTGATCGCCGCCACCAAGTCCGACCTGGATGCCATGGGCCAGAGTGGCCAGTTCCGTAGCGACCTGTATTACCGGCTGAACGTGGTGACTCTGGAGCTGCCGCCACTGCGCGAGCGCCGTGAAGACATCCTGCAACTGTTCGAACACTTCCTCCAGCAATCAGCGCTGCGCTTCGACCGCGAAGCGCCTGAACTGGACAGCCAGACCCTGTCGCGCTTGATGTCCCATGACTGGCCAGGCAACGTGCGCGAACTGCGCAACGTCGCCGAGCGTTATGCCCTCGGCCTGCCGGCGTTCAAGAAGTCCGGTAGCAGCGGTGCCAGTCAGGGCCTGGGCTTTGCCGAGGCGGTCGAAGCGTTCGAGCGCAACCTGCTCAGCGACGCCCTGCAGCGCACTGGCGGCAACCTTAGCCAGGCCAGTCTGGAGTTGGGCATGGCCAAGACCACGCTGTTCGACAAAGTGAAAAAATACGGCCTCGGCTGACCCCTGACTTCAACCTGGATGAACATTGTGGATCTGCTATTCAAAGCCGCCTTGGGAGCGGGCGTGGTGGTACTGCTGGCGATTCTGGCGAAAACGCGCAATTACTACATTGCCGGGCTGGTGCCGCTGTTTCCGACCTTTGCCCTGATCGCGCACTACATCGTCGGCAAGGGACGCTCGCTGGAAGACCTGAAGACCACCATCCTGTTCGGCATGTGGTCGATCATTCCGTATTTCGTCTACCTGGCGACCTTGTATGTGCTGGTCGACCGGATGCGCCTTGAAGTGTCGCTGGCGCTGGCCACCGTGGCCTGGCTGGTGGCGGCGACGGTGCTGGTGAGCCTTTGGGTGCGCATGCACTGAGATCACATGCCTCAAGGCCGACGCGGACCCTGTGGCAGCGGCCTTGTGTCGCGAAAGGGCCGCACAGCGGCCCCGGCACTCTACAGCCGAGCCAAGTGCGTCAGGTCTTCCCGATGCGACTTCAGGTACGGCAACACCGCCCCCAGCAACGGCGCCTTGAACGGCTCCTGAAAGCGATGCGCCAACCCCGGAATCAGCCGCAACTGGCTGCCCTGGATATGCGCCGCCAGATGCACCCCGTGCATCACCGGCAGCAACGGATCGGCCGTGCCATGCACCACCAGCGTCGGCACTCGCAACTGATTCAACAGCTCGACTCGACTGGGCTCGGCCAGAATCGCCATGATCTGCCGCTTGGCCCCTTCCGGATTGAACGCTCGGTCATAGGCCAGCGCCGCCTGCTGCAACAATACTGCACGCTCATCACGTACCTGTGGGCTGCCCAGCGCGGCTAACAAGTCCGCCTGTTGCTCGATCGCCACCTCGCGGCTCGGCGCACTTCTGCGCGCCAACAACTGAATCAGCGCCGGGCTCGGCGCAGGCAGCCCAGCGGCGCCCGAGCTGGACATCACCAAGGTCAGGCTGCGCACCCGCTCGGGCGCGATGGCCGCCAAGTGCTGGGCGATCATGCCGCCCATGCTCACCCCTAGCACATGAAACTGATCGACCTGCAACGCATCCATCAGGCGCAGGCCATCCCCGGCCATGTCGGTCAGGGTATAGGGCGCCGCTACCGACAGGCCGAGCTTGTAGCGCAACAGCTCAAGGGTGAGGTTGGCCGAAGGCGGCAGCTGCTTCCAGCGCGACAGGCCAACATCGCGGTTGTCATAGCGAATCACCCGAAAGCCTTGCCGGCAGAGCGCCTCGACCACGTCATCCGGCCAATGGATGAGTTGCCCGCCCAGCCCCATCACCAGCAACAGCGCCGGGTCGGTCGATGAGCCAACGCTCTGGTAAACCAGGCTTACCTCACCCAGATCGGCTCGCTGCACCGGCACATCGGCGGCGCAGCGTTGCCCCGCCAGGGCACCCGGCAGGTTGAACAGCAAACAGAAAAAAAGCAGTAAAGCCCGCATGACAGAAACACCAGAATGCAGATCCCCAGTAGAGCGCGAGTCTGATGAAAATCATTCAAGCGCGCTGCCACAGTTCGGTGACAGTTTGATGAACCCTGCCCAGTGGTCAGTGAGGATCAGGTCGACAGCGGCGATCAACATGAGCGAAACTCACTACATGTCGTTATCCCCCTGGCTTCTCCCCCGGAGTTCGTTGTGCTGGAAATCCGCCACCTGAAAACCCTTCATGCCCTGCGCGAGGCCGATAGCCTGGTCGAAGCGGCCGAGCGCCTGCACCTGACCCAGTCGGCGCTATCGCATCAGTTCAAGGAACTCGAAGAGCGCCTGGGCATGTCGCTGTTCGTGCGCAAGACCAAACCGATCCGCTTCACCAGCGCCGGCCTGCGCCTGTTGCAACTGGCCGACGCCACCCTGCCGCTGCTGCGTAGCGCCGAGCGCGACATTGCGCGCCTGGCAGGCGGAACCGCCGGACGCCTGCACATGGCCATCGAATGCCACAGCTGCTTCCAGTGGCTGATGCCGACCATCGACCAGTTTCGCGATGCCTGGCCGGAAGTCGAGCTCGACCTGGCCTCGGGCTTTGCCTTCGCCCCGCTGCCGGCACTGGCCCGCGGCGACCTCGACCTGGTGGTGACCTCCGATCCGCTCGACCTGTCTGGCATTACCTATGTGCCGCTGTTCACCTACGAGGCGATGCTGGCGGTGGCCAATCAGCACGCGCTGGCCAGCAAGCCGTACATGGTGCCGCAAGACCTGCTCGACCAGACCCTGATCACCTATCCGGTGGAACGTGATCGGCTGGATATCTTTACCCGCTTTCTGGAGCCGGCCGACATCGAGCCTGCCGCAGTGCGCACTTCAGAGCTGACCGTGATGATGATGCAACTGGTGGCCAGCGGCCGTGGCGTGTGCGGCATGCCGCACTGGGCCCTGCACGAGTACAGTTCGCGCGGCTACGTCAAGGGTAAGCGCCTGGGCGAGAAAGGCCTGTTCGCCACGCTCTACGCGGCGGTGCGCACCGACATGCTCGATGCACCGTACATGCGTGATTTCTTGCTCACTGCCAAAGACACCTCATTCGCCACCCTCGATGGGGTCAGCGCGGTGCGTTGAGCAGCTCGCGGTAGAGCGGCAGGATCAGGTCGCGGGTCAGCGGCGCCAGTTGCAGGGTGGTTGTTTGATCAGCCGCCAGCCAGTGCACTTCCTCGATCTCCGCGGCCGGCGCCACGGCGGCGGCGGTGTCGATACGAAACAGCTCGGCCTGGACTTCGAAGCCAGGCTCGTTGGCCGCCGGCGCGCTGAACTGGCCGAGGTATTCAGCCTGGCTTGGGTCAAGCTGCAGGCCCAGTTCTTCTTCCAGCTCACGCACCAGCGCCTGTTGCGGGGTTTCACCCGCGTCAATCTTGCCGCCAGGTTGCATGAAGGCTTGCGTGCCGCGCTTGCGTACCAGCAGGGTACGGCCCTGGGGGTCGATCAAAAGGGCGGCGGCGATGCGGATGGTTTTCGTCATGAAGCGCTCGTGGCACGTAAAGGGATGAGAATACCTGATCCCTGCAGCGTCTGTGCCGAGGCAAGCCTTAACTGACTGGCCGCAGGCCTTTCGCGCCAGTCGGCAGACATACACAGCTTCCGTGGAACTGTCTTGCGCTAAACCTCACGCTGGCGCGGTCTGTGTGGGAGCGGCCTTGTGTCGCGAAATGAGGGCGAAGCCCTCACCAGCTGACTTACAACCACACGCAATGCCAATGCGGGTAGCAGTGGGCGAACGGATCCGTATCTGGAGGTAATGCCGGTGAGGGCTGCGCCCTCATTTCGCGGCACAAGGCCGCTCCCACAGAGTCCGCGCGTGCCTCAAGACTGGCGCTGTGTTTGTTCGCGCAGCGGCCCCAGCGCCCCTCGCCTAGTTCGCAGTCTTTCCGGCAAATCCGGCAAAGCGCTTGTTGAACCCGGCCACCCGCCCTTCGACGGTAGTCTTGCGTTGCTGACCGGTATAGACCGGGTGCGAGGCGCTCGACACATCCAAGGCCACGTACGGATAGCTCTGCCCGTCGCTGTGCTGCTGGGTACGATCGGTATCCACCGTCGAACCGATCAGGAAATACACATCGGCCGCGGTGTCGTGGAACAGCACCGGACGATAGGCAGGATGGATATCAGGTTTCATGGCAAAAGCCCTCAAGCGCTAAGTGATACTTTATAACATACTAAAGGCGAATGGTTTTTGATACCGCGAATTTCATTTTTCTCTCGCCGCTCAAGGCTGGCCTTAGGTCGCCGGATAGGGCTATGGTCGGGGTTTGCCCCAGGCCCTGAGCCTGACCGAGCCATCGCAAGGATTACGTATGAGCCTGTCACTTCTCAGCCGCTACGCCTTCTTCGCCGGATGCGTCCTGTTCACCCTCGCCAGCCTGCCACTGCTCCACCACGAATGGCTCTGGCCGTTTACCCTGACTACCGCCGTACTCAGCCTTATAGGTCTGTTCGACCTGCTGCAGAAGCGCCACGCGGTGCGCCGCAACTACCCGATCCTTGGCAACATCCGCTACCTGGTCGAGACGATCCGCCCGGAAATCCGCCAGTACCTGCTGGAAGCCGACAGCGATGCCCTGCCCTTTTCCCGTGCACAACGCTCGCTGGTCTACGCCCGGGCCAAGAACGAAGCCTCGGACAAACCGTTCGGCACCCTGATCGACGTCTACCAGTCCGGCTTCGAGTTCATCGGCCACTCCATGCGCCCGGCGCCACTGGCCGACCCGGCCAGCTTCCGGGTGATCGTCGGCGGCCCGCAGTGCAGCCAGCCCTATTCAGCTTCGATCTTCAATATCTCGGCAATGAGCTTCGGCTCGCTCAGTGCCAACGCCATCCGCGCCCTCAACCAGGGCGCCAAACTCGGCAACTTTGCCCATGACACCGGCGAGGGCAGCATCAGCCCTTACCACCGCGAGCATGGCGGCGACCTGACCTGGGAACTGGGCAGCGGCTACTTCGGTTGCCGCACTGCGGACGGTCGCTTCGACCCGCAGCGGTTCGCCGAGCAGGCGCGCAACCCGCAGGTACGGATGATCGAGATCAAGATGAGCCAGGGCGCCAAGCCCGGGCATGGCGGCATCCTGCCCAAGCACAAGGTGACCGAAGAGATCGCCGCGACGCGCGGTATTCAGATGGGCGAAGACTGCATCTCGCCGTCGCGCCACAGCGCGTTTTCCACGCCGATCGAGCTGATGCAGTTCATTGCCCAGCTGCGAGAGCTGTCGGGCGGCAAGCCGGTCGGTTTCAAGTTCTGCCTGGGCCATCCATGGGAGTTCATGGGGATCGCCAAGGCTATGCTCGAGACCGGCATCCTCCCCGACTTCATCGTCGTCGACGGCAAGGAAGGCGGCACCGGCGCAGCGCCGGTGGAGTTCACCGACCATATCGGCGTGCCGCTTCGCGAAGGTTTGCTGTTCGTGCACAACACCCTGGTCGGGCTCAATCTGCGGGACAAGATCAAGCTCGGCGCCAGCGGCAAGATCGTCAGCGCGTTCGATATTGCCAGCGTGCTGGCGATTGGTGCGGACTGGGCCAACTCGGCGCGTGGCTTCATGTTTGCCATTGGTTGTATCCAGTCGCAAAGCTGCCATACCAACAAGTGCCCGACCGGCGTGGCCACTCAGGACCCTCTGCGCCAACGGGCCTTGGTGGTACCAGACAAGGCCAACCGCGTGCTGCATTTCCACCGCAACACACTGCGAGCGTTGGCCGAGATGCTGGCGGCGGCGGGGCTCGATCATCCTGCGCAGCTGGATGCCAAGCACCTGGTGCGGCGGGTTTCGGCGACCGAGATCAAGCTGTTCTCGCAGATGCACGTGTTTCTCAAGCCTGGCGAGCTGTTGACCGGTGAGGTCGATGGGCAGTTTTATTCGCGGATGTGGCAGTTGGCTCGGGCTGACAGTTTCGAGCCGCATAGCGAAGTGGCGGCTTGAGGTTAAGGATGCCTGTCACGGACGCTGCACAAGCCCATGCCAGGCATCCGAAATCACCACAAAACCGCCTTCGAACCGCAAGTACCTCTGAATCCTCAATAATTTTTCCAACTCTTCCTACAAAATTTTCACCAAATCCGGTCAACGTCTAAGCTTCAGGCAAGCTAGACGAAAATACTTGGCCGGATTGAAGACTATGGGCGCACAGTGGCAATCGGAACCGACCAGAACGGAAGAACCTGAACAAAATCTGGCTGATGCTCCGGCGCCAAAAAACCCTCGCCAGCGCCGGCTTTGGTGGCGGTTGATCATCCTGATCCTGCTGGTGGCGATCGTTGCCATTGGCTTCGCCGCGTACGACGAGATGCAGACCTCCAACCTGCAATCACGCGAATTCAGCCGCCTGGCGAGCACCCTCACGTATAGCCTCGAAGCGGGTCCCAGCGATGCCATCGTTTACCCGGGCGACGGCCCCTTCGACAAACGCCTGGGCTACAGCGCGCTGGGTGAATTCCTGCCGCGGCTGCTCAAGCGCGACTACCTGATCAGCCAGCAGGTGCAGTTTTCCCCGGCACTGATGAACTACGTCGATCATGGCCTGTTCGTACCCTTCGTCGAGAAAATCCAGGCCGGCCTGACGATCACCGACTGCCGTGGCGACATGCTCTATCAATACAACTACCCGCAGCATCTGTATCCGGACTTTGCGGCAATCCCGTCGGTGATCGTCAACAGCTTGCTGTTCATCGAGAACCGCGACCTGCTCGACCCACAGGATCCGCGCAACAACCCTGCAGTGGATTGGCCGCGCTTTGCCAAGGCGGCCTACAGCCAGATCGCCAAGTACCTTGCCCTGCCCGGCCAATCGGCGGGCGGCAGTACCCTGGCGACCCAGTTGGAAAAGTACCGTCACTCACCCGACGGCCTGACCGTGTCGGGCGCCGAGAAAATACGCCAGATGTTCTCCGCCAGCGTACGCGCCTACCAGGGCGGGCCCGATACCACTGAATCGCGCCAGCGCATCGTGCGTGATTACCTCAACAGCGTGCCGCTCTCGGCCGTACCGGGTCACGGCGAAGTGCACGGCATGGCTGAAGGATTGCGGGTCTGGTATGGCGCCGATTTCGACCAGGTCAATCAGGCCCTGACCTCGACCGCCACGGACGCGCAGAGCATGGCAGCCCGCGGCCTGGCCTTGCGTCAGGTACTGTCGCTGATGATCGCCCAGCGGCGGCCCTCGCACTACCTGTCCAAGGGCCGGGTCGAGCTGGCCGAACTGACCGACTCGCACATCCGCGTGCTCGCCGCCGCCAACGTTATCGAGCGGCCGCTGGCGGATGCGGCGCTGGCCAGCAAGGCGGTGTACCGCGACTGGGTAGCGCAGCCGACCATCGTGCCGATTGTCACCAACAAAGGCATCAGCCTGGCGCGTAACCGTCTCGCCGGGATGCTCAACCGCCCCCTGTACGACCTCGATCGCCTTGACCTGTCGGCCACCAGTACCCTGCAGGCCGACTTGCAGACCCACGTCAGCCAGTACCTGAAAAACCTTTCCGACCCCGCCTTCGCCGCACAAATGGGCCTGATCGGCGAGCGCCTGCTGACCTCCAAGACCACTGACCAGGTGCGCTACAGCTTCACCTTGTTCGAGCGCACCGAAGACGGCTCACGGGTGCGCGTACAGACCGACAGCACCGACCTGGCCTTTGATATAAATGAAGGCAGCAAGCTGGAACTGGGTTCGACCGCCAAGCTGCGGGTGCTCACCACCTACCTGGAAATCATCGCCCAACTGCACGACAAGTACGCCGGCAAACCGGCTGCGGAGCTGAAGAAGGAGCCAGTCGCCGAGCTGGACCGCCTCACCCAGTGGTCGCTGGAATGGCTGATGCAGAACAGCAAGAACCAGAGCCTGGACGCCATGCTCGACGCGGCACTCGAGCGCAAGTATTCGGCCAATACCGGCGAAGCGTTCTTCACCGGCGGTGGCATGCATGTGTTCAATAACTTCCGCAAGGAAGACAACGGCCGCAACCCCACCCTCAAGGACGCCCTGCGCGAGTCGATCAACCTGCCGTTCATTCGCTTGATGCGCGACATCGTGCGCTATGTCACCTACCAGCAGCCGTTCAACCGCGCCATGCTGCTCAAGGACGATGCCGACCCGCGCCGCCAGGAATATCTGGCGCGCTTTGCCGACCGCGAAGGCACCAACTACCTCATGCGTTTCTGGAAGAAGTACCAGCGCAAGACGTCTCAGCAGCGTCTCGATACCTTCCTCGACAGCATGCGCGTGACCCCGCAACGGCTTGCTGCCGTACACCGCTACCTGTTCCCTGAAGCCGGCCAGGAAACCTTCAACGCCTTTGTTCGGGCGCACAGCAAGGAAGACAAGAAGGCCTTGGCCAAACTCACCGATGGACGTCTGTCGGAGATGTACGTTTCCTACGGGCCCGGTAAATACGACCTGCCTGACCAGGGCTATATCGCCAAGGTGCACCCGCTCGACCTGTGGCTGCTCGGCTACCTGCTGAAGAATCCCGGCGCGACCCTTACCGAAATGGTCAACGCCAGCCGCTTCGAGCGACAGGAAGTGTATGGCTGGCTGTTCAAGAGCCGTCATCAGGGCGCCCGCGACAGCCGCATCCGGACCATGGTCGAGATCGAGGCGTTTCTGGATATCCATCAGCGCTGGAAGCGTGTCGGCTACCCTTTCGACCACCTGGTGCCATCGCTGGCCACCGCCATCGGCAGCTCGGGTGATCGTCCTGCGGCCTTGTCGGAACTGGTCGGCATCATCCAGAACGACGGCATTCGCCTACCGACGTTGCGTATCGACACGCTGCACTTTGCCGCCAACACGCCGTATGAAACCAAGCTGATCAGCGACCCGGACCGCGGTCAGCGGATCTTGCCGGTAGAGGTGGCGCGTGCGCTCAAGGGCGCCATGTCGCAGGTGGTCGATGCGGGTACCGCGCGGCGTATCTCGGGCAGTTTCAAACTGCAGGACGGTACACCGCTGGTGATGGGTGGCAAGACCGGTACCGGCGATAACCGCATCGAGAGCTTTGGCGCGGGCGGCCGGCTGATCGGCTCGCGCTCGTTGAACCGCACAGCGACCTTTGTGTTCTTCCTGGGCGACAACCACTTCGGCACGCTGACCGCATTTGTCCCGGGGCGCAGCGCCGAGGCGTTCACGTTCACCTCGGCATTGCCGGTGCAGGTGCTCAAGGGCATGGCGCCGATTCTCATGCCGTATCTGGAGCCAGGTAGCGCGACGGAATGCAAGCCACCGGAGCTGGCCCACCTGCCCGGGCGCGAGCCAATATCGAAAATGTAGATGATAATCATCACTAACTAAGGCTTGTCTTAAGATATATCTTGAGTAGTATCTAACGATATATCGTCAAAGACGGAGCCTGCATGCGTGACCATGACCCATTTGAACGCCGACCCGGCCGCGGTGAACGCGGCCCTCGGGTGTTCGCCCCTGGCGACCTCAAACTTCTGCTGCTGGCCATGCTTGCCGAACAAGCTGGCCACGGCTATGACCTGATCCGCCAGATCGAGACCTTGTTCGACGGAAGCTACAGCCCGAGCCCAGGCGTCATCTACCCCACCCTCAATTTTCTTGAGGAAGCCGAGCTGATCAGCGGCCAGATCCAGGGCAGCAAGCGCCTCTACCAGATCACCGACGCCGGCCGCGCCGCGTTGACCGAGCAAGCCGTCGCCCTCGATGGCGTGCGCATGCGCATCGAAGTCAGCAAGCGCGCCCTGCGCGGCCATGATCGGCCACCCGAAATCCATGAAGCCGTCGGCAACCTGCGCCATGCCTTGCACATGCACAGCGGCCGCTGGACCCCTGAAGAAATCGAGCGGGTGCGCAACCTGCTCAATGAAACCGCCAAGGCCATCGCCACAGGGCCGGCCGATCGCGTTACGGAGCACACCCCATGAGTGACACCATCCACCGCGTCAATCACGAAATCAAACAGCGCCGCCTGCAGGTCGTGCGGGTGACTGAAGTGACCCCGCGCATGCGCCGCATCACCCTCGGCGGCCCGGAGCTGGAGGGCTTTGTCAGCCTGGGCAGCGATGATCACGTCAAGCTGCTGTTTGGCGAGACCGCCGAACAGCAAGCTGCCATCGACGCGCGCCAGCTGGGCCGCGATAGCGGCGTGCGGCCGACCATGCGCGAATACACGCCACGGCGTTATGACTTGGCGGCAGGCGAACTGGACATCGACTTTGTCCTGCACGGCGACGGCCCCGCCTCCACATGGGCGGCACAGGCTGCACCGGGGCAGACCCTGAACATTGCTGGGCCACGCGCGTCGATGGTGGTGCCGGACATTTTCGACAGTTACCTGCTGATCGGTGATGAGACCGCGATCCCGGCCATCGCCCGCCGTCTGGATGAGCTGCCGGCGGGTCGCCAGGTGCTGGCGATCATTCAGATCGCAGATGAACACGAGCGCCAGCCACTGCCAAGCAAGGCCCAGGTAGAAGTGATCTGGGTGCGTCGTGAGGATGAAGACCTGCTTGCATTGGTGAACAACCTGAGCCTGCCTGCAGGCAAGCTGTACAGTTGGGTCGCACTGGAGAAAGCGCTGACGCGCCAGGCCAAGACACTGCTGCTGGAGAAGGGCGTGCAGGACGACGCACTGAAGGCCGCGGCTTACTGGCGTGAAGACGGCAGCGCTGACGACGCGTAAGCAGTCGTATCAGTGCCGGCCTCTTCGCGGGGCAAGCCCGCTCCTACAGGATTGGGGTAACCCAGATGACGCGAATGCGGGGGGCACCGCATATCCTGTAGGAGCGGGCTTGCCCCGCGAAGAGGCCGGCACTGCCACACGTCAGTCAGCCCGCCGCCAGCGATCCACCAGCAGCAGCACCAGGCCAATCACCCAGAACCCCGCCAGCACCGCCAGGGCATTGAGCATCACCCGCCCATACCCAAGGCGGGCAACGTCAATGAACGGATACGCATACACCCCGATCTCATGCCCCCGCCACAACGCATATGCGAAATACCCCGCCGGATACACACTCCACAGCCCCAGATGATGCAAGCGCAGCGAGCCCTTGGGCACCGTCCGCCACCAGTACACCACGAACAGCAGCGGCATGACGTCGTGGAGCAGCTCGTCCGCCAGCCACTGCCACCCCTGCGGATGCCACAAGTGCCGGAGCAGCACGCTATAGGCAAGTGCCACCAGGATGATACTGGCCGCGACCCCGGAACTGACCACCGGCGACAGAAACCAACGCCGGGCCGCTGATTCACGGCCAAACGCCGCATGGCTCAGCACGGTCGCTACCAAGGTATTGGTCAATACCGTGAAATAGCCGAAGACGTTGATCAGGCCGCCAATCAGGCTGGCCTGCTCCTGCCAGCGCGCCACCAGCACCAGATAGACCTGCACGCCCAGCCCCGCCCAGCCGAGCAGCGCCGCCAGGGTCAGCCAGGGATGGCGTGACATTCAGCCTTTGCGCTGCAGCTTGATGTAGAGAAACTCGACTTTCTCGCGCGCCCAAGGGGTCTTGCGCAAAAACGCCAGGCTCGACTTGATCGACGGATCGCTCTTGAAGCAACGAATGTCGATGCGCTCGGCCAGCCCCTGCCATTGGTAGTGCGCGACCAGTTCGGTGAGGATCTGCTCCAGGGTCTTGCCGTGCAGCGCGTTGTGGTTGGCCGTGCTCATGCCGTGCTCCCGCGATGAAAAAGATGCGCACATTACACGAGTGTAGAGGCGCTTGCGGGCGATTCGATCCCTGTGTCGGCGAAGACTTTCAACAAATCCTCTGGCCAGACCGCAGATCAGTAATGTTATATTGTAACGATACTAAGACCCTGCCAAGGAACGTCACCCTCCCATGCTGTCCTCACCCCTGCGCCTCTCCCCTCTCGCCGCTGCCCTGTGGCTCGCATCCACGCCCGGCCACGCCGTTGAACTGCAGCCGCAGGTCATCACTGCCAACCCGCTCGGTAGTGCTCAACTTGCCGCACCCAGTACCGTCCTGTCAGGCGACGATTTGCTGCAACAGCAGCACTCCAGCCTCGGCGAGACGCTCAACAAGCAGCCCGGCGTCGCCTCCACCTGGTTCGGCCCTGGCGCCAGTCGTCCGGTAATTCGCGGCCTCGACGGCGACCGTATCCGCATCCTGCGCAACGGCGTCGGTGCGCTGGATGCCTCGTCGCTGTCGTACGACCATGCCGTGCCGCTCGACCCGGTCACCGTCGAGCGCGTCGAAATCATCCGCGGGCCGGCAGCCCTGCTCTATGGTGGCAACGCCATTGGCGGGGTGGTCAATACCTTCGACAATCGCATCCCCGATGCGCCGATCGAAGGCATTCAGGGCGCCGGCGAACTGCGCTACGGCGGTGCCGACACCACCCGCAGCAGCGCCGGTAAGCTGGAAGCCGGCAACGGCACCTTCGCCCTGCACCTGGATGCCAACAGCCGCCAGTTCAATGACCTGCGCATCCCCGGCCACGCGCGCAGTTCGAACCTACGCAGCGCCGACGAACCCGGTAGCCGCCATCGCCTGGAAAACAGCGACGGGCGCCAGGACGGCGGTGCCATTGGCGGTTCCTACCAGTGGGATCACGGCTACACCGGGCTGTCCTACAGCCGCTACGACAGCAACTATGGCTCGGTGGCCGAGCCCGGGGTACGCCTCGACATGCAGCAGGACCACTACGCCTTCGCCTCCGAGTTGCGTGACCTCGACGGCCCGTTCAGCTCGGTCAAGGTCGATGCCGGCTACACCGATTACCAGCACCGTGAAATCGAAAGCGGCGAAGTGCATACCACCTTCAAGAACAAAGGTTACGAGGCGCGCATCGAGGCCCGGCATCAGCCGATCGGGCCGGTCGAAGGGGTGATTGGCGCCCAGGTCAGCCGCAACGAGTTTTCTGCTCTGGGCGAGGAAGCGTTTGTCCCGCATACCGATACCGACAGCCTTGCGCTGTTCATGCTCGAGCAGTGGCAGGCCAGCGAACGCCTCAACCTGAGCCTTGGCGCACGCCTCGAGCACACCCGGGTCGACCCGGATGCCAAGGGCAACGAAGACTTCGCTGCGGCCGACAGCGCCAGCAGCTTCAACGCCGCCAGCCTGTCATCCGGCACGGTGTACCAGTTCGATCCGGTCTGGTCGCTGGCGGCCAACCTCGGCTACACCGAGCGGGCACCGACCTTCTACGAGCTGTACGCCAATGGCGCGCACGTGGCCACGGGTGCCTATGAAGTGGGCGACCCTGATCTGAACAAAGAGAAGGCGATCTCCGCCGACCTGGCGCTGCGCTTCGACAATGGCACGCACAAGGGCAGTGTCGGCGTGTTCTATAGCCACTTTCGCAACTACATCGGCCTGATCGGCAGCGGCAATCTGCGTGAGGGACATGAGCATGACCATGGCGAAGAAGATCACGACCATGACCACGATCATGACCATGGCGACATCCCGGAGTACCTCTATCAGGGCGTGCGGGCGCGCTTCTATGGCATCGAGGCCCAAGACCGTTGGCAACTGGTAGAAAACCGCTATGGCAGCTTTGCCCTGGAACTGTCGGGCGACTACACCCGGGCCAAAAACCTCGACAGTGGCGAGCCGTTGCCGCGGATCGCGCCGCTGCGCCTGAACAGCGGCCTGCTGTGGGAGCTGGACCGCTGGCAGGCACGGCTGGATGTGCAGCATGCGGCGTCGCAGCGGCGCACGCCGTCGAACGAGAGCGGCACCGATGGCTATACCACGCTGGGGGCGAGCGTTGGCTATCGCTTCGAGGTTGGCCAGAGCCAATGGCTGGCGTTTGTCCGGGGTGAAAACCTGACGGATCAGACCGTGCGCTACGCCAGCTCGATCCTGCGCGACATCGCCCCGGCGCCGGGGCGTAGCATTGAAGTTGGCGTGCGCACAACGTTCTGAATACCAGCGGGGGCGCGTAGAGCGCCCCCAGCAGTCTCATTGTTACAACTTCAACAACAATCCCCTGCGACAATTTGTCTTTTTTTCTTGCAACTTCCTCTATATCCTCCTCGCCGCAAGCTGAATCGCTTCATCCAAACCTTCCGCTGCCATCTCCATTGAAGAGCCTTGCTCTCCGATGCGCTTGCGTATTTTTCAATAATCAAAAGATAGCGCTATCTCATGTTCCAGCTGCCCACTACACGTTATTCCGGCCTCGCCTTGGCCACCTTGTTCAGCGTCCTCTCGCCCACCACCGGCGCCAGCGAACTGTTCGCTGCCGATTCGCCGTGGATGCTCGGCGACTGGGGCGGTACCCGCAGCGAGCTGCTGGAAAAAGGCTACGACTTCACCCTCGGCTACACCGGCGAGATGGGCGCCAACCTGCACGGCGGCTACGACCACGATCGCACCGCACGCTACAGCGACCAATTCACCTTCGGCGGCCACCTGGACCTGGAAAAGATCCTCGGCTGGCATGACACCGAAGCACAACTGACCATCACCGAGCGCCACGGCCAGAACATCAGCAACGACCGTATCAACGATCCGCGGGTGGGCGGTTTCACCTCGGCCCAGGAAGTCTGGGGCCGTGGCCAGACCTGGCGGCTGACCCAGATGTGGATCAAGCAGAAATACTTCAACGGCGCCCTGGATGTGAAATTCGGCCGCTTTGGTGAGGGTGAAGACTTCAACAGCTTCCCCTGCGACTTCCAGAACCTGGCGTTCTGCGGCTCGCAGGTCGGTAACTGGGTCGGCGGCATCTGGTACAACTGGCCGGTCAGCCAGTGGGCCATGCGCGTGCGCTACAACCTTAGCGACAGCCTCTATGCACAGGTCGGCGTGTTCGAGCAGAACCCGTCCAACCTCGAGTCCGGCAACGGCTTCAAACTCAGCGGCAGCGGCACCCAAGGCGCGGTGATGCCGATCGAACTGGTCTGGAGCCCACAGGTCAATGGCCTTGCAGGGGAATATCGTGCCGGCTACTACTACAGTAATGCCAAGGCACAGGACGTCTTGAAGGACCGCAACGGCCAGCCGGCCGCCATCAGTGGCGCCGCATACCGCAGCAGTTCCAGCAAGCACGGCCTCTGGCTCGGTGCCCAGCAGCAGGTCACTGCGCAGGCATCCGACCAGTCGCGCGGCCTCAGCCTGTTCGCCAATGCCACATTGCACGACAAGAAGACCAATGCCATCGACAACTATGTTCAGGCAGGACTGGTTTACAAGGGGCCTTTCGATGCCCGTGCCAAGGACGACATCGGCTTCGCCCTTGCACGCGTGCACGTCAACCCTGGCTACCGTAAGAACGCCCGCCTGGCCAATCAGGTGGCGGGCCTCGACGACTACGACAATCCAGGCTTCCTGCCAGTGCAGGACACCGAATACAGCGCCGAACTCTATTACGGCATTCACCTGGCCAACTGGCTCACCGTGCGCCCGAACCTGCAGTACATCCGCCATCCGGGCGGGGTGTCGCAGGTCGACGACGCGTTGATTGCAGGCCTGAAGATCCAGAGCAGTTTTTAAACCCAACCCTTGACCTAACGGAGTACCTACGATGAGCACTGACGGTGCCAAGAATGGAACCCGCTGGCTATCGCGCCTTCTGGGCGTGCTGCTGTTGCTGATGGGCCTGGCCCTGTTGGCCGGCGGCATCAAGCTGAGCCAGCTGGGCGGATCGCTTTACTACCTGATCGCAGGTCTGGGCTTTGCCGTGTCCGGCGCCCTGCTGCTGGCCAGGCGCCAGATCGGCCTCGGCCTGTACGGCCTGGTGCTGCTCGCCAGCACTGTCTGGGCGCTGTGGGAAGTCGGCCTGGACTGGTGGCAACTGGTGCCGCGCCTGGCAATCTGGTTCGCTATCGGCGTGCTCCTGCTGCTGCCATGGGCGCGTCGTCCATTGCTCGGCCCTGCTTCCAAGCTCAATACCGCCCTGCTCAGCGTGGCAGTGGTGGCTTCCGGCGCGACCGCCGTCGCCAGCCAGTTCACGCACCCAGGCGAGATCCACGGCGAACTGAACCGCGACAGCAGTGAAATGGCCAGCGCCGCGCCGTCCATGCCTGACGGTGAATGGCAGGCCTACGGGCGTACCGAGCACGGTGATCGCTACTCGCCACTGCGCCAGATCACTCCGCAGAACGCCTATCGCCTGGAAGAAGCCTGGCGCATTCGCACCGGTGATCTGCCGACCGACAACGACCCGGTCGAGTTGACCAACCAGAACACCCCGTTGAAGGTCAATGGCATGCTCTACGCGTGCACGGCGCACAGCAAGCTGCTGGCCCTGGACCCGGACACTGGCGCTGAAATCTGGCGTTTCGATCCGCAGGTCAAGAGCCCGGTAGGCACCTTCAAGGGCTTCGCCCACATGACCTGCCGCGGCGTCTCCTACTACGACGAGAACCGCTACGTCAGCCGTGACGGCAGCCCTGCACCGAAGATTTCCGACGCCGGCCAGGTAGTGGCTCAGGCGTGCCCGCGCAGGCTTTACCTGCCTACTGCCGACGCCCGCCTGATCGCCATCAACGCCGACAACGGCAAGGTCTGCGAAGGCTTCGCCAATCAAGGCGTGATTGACCTGACCCGCGGGATCGGCCCGTTTACTGCCGGCGGTTACTACTCCACCTCGCCGGCGGCGATCACCCGTGATCTGGTGATCATTGGTGGCCATGTCACCGACAACGAGTCGACCAACGAGCCTTCCGGGGTGATCCGCGCCTATGACGTGCACGACGGTCACCTGGTATGGAACTGGGACAGCAACAACCCGGACGACACCAAGCCACTGGCCCCGGGCAAGACCTACAGCCGCAACTCGGCAAACATGTGGTCGATTGCCAGCGTCGATGAAGACCTTGGCATGATCTACCTGCCCCTGGGCAACCAGACCCCCGACCAATGGGGTGCTGACCGCACGCCGGGTGCCGAGAAGTACAGCGCTGGCATCGTCGCGCTGGACCTGGCCACGGGCAAGGCGCGCTGGAACTACCAGTTCACCCACCATGACCTGTGGGACATGGACGTCGGCAGCCAGCCGACCCTGATCCATCTGAAGACCGACGACGGCGTCAAACCTGCGGTTATCGTGCCGACCAAACAGGGCAGCCTGTATGTGCTGGACCGCCGCGACGGTACGCCGATCGTGCCGATCCGCGAGATCCCGACCCCGCAGGGCGCGGTCAAGGGAGATCGCACTGCGCCGACCCAGGCCCGCTCCGACCTCAACCTGCTCGGCCCGGACCTGACCGAACAGGCCATGTGGGGCGCGACCCCGTTCGATCAGATGCTGTGCCGCATCCAGTTCCGCGAACTGCGTTACGAAGGCCAGTACACCCCGCCGTCTGAACAGGGCAGCCTGATCTATCCGGGCAACGTCGGCGTGTTCAACTGGGGCAGCGTGTCGGTCGACCCGGTGCGTCAATTGATGTTCACCTCGCCTAACTACATGGCGTTCGTGTCGAAGATGGTGCCGCGTGAGCAAGTCGCGGCCGGCAGCAAGCGCGAAAGCGAAACCAGCGGTGTGCAGCCGAACACCGGCGCGCCTTATGCGGTGACCATGCATCCGTTCATGTCGCCGCTGGGCGTACCGTGCCAGGCACCGGCCTGGGGTTACGTGGCGGCCATTGACCTGTTCACCAACAAGGTTGTGTGGAAGCACAAGAATGGCACCACCCGTGACAGCACCCCAGTGCCGATCGGCATGCCGGTAGGTGTGCCGAGCATGGGCGGCTCGATGGTGACGGCCGGTGGCGTTGGCTTCCTCAGCGGCACCCTTGACCAGTACCTGCGTGCCTATGACGTGCACAACGGTGAAGAGTTGTGGAAAGCGCGCCTGCCAGCAGGTGGCCAGGCCACGCCGATGACCTATAGCGGCAAGGATGGCAATCAGTATGTGCTGGTGACCGCCGGCGGGCATGGCTCGCTGGGGACCAAGATGGGTGACTACATCATCGCTTATAAACTTGCTGAGTAAGCTTCAGTAAACAAGCTGCAAGCGTTAAGAAGAAGCGGGGCCTGTGCGGTCCCGCTTTTTTTTGTACTTAACGGATTGTTGGGGGTGATATCTCTTGGCTTGGCTTGGCTTGGCTTGGCTGGCTGGCTGGCTGGCTGGCTGGCTGGCTGGCTTAGGAATTGTGGGCTCATCCATTTGATGTGGTGGCGCCACTGGCCCCTTCCGCCCTTACGGCCATCCCTTTCAAGGTCTTTGAAATTTGGACTGGCTTGAGTGAGCCGGGGCTGCTTTGCAGCCCTTTCGCGACACAAGGCCGCTCCCACAGGGATAGCGCATGTCTCAAGAACGGTTGCGGTTCGCCCTTGTGGGAGCGGCCTTGTGTCGCGAAAGGGGCGCGTAGCGGCCCCAGCGAACTCAAGCCAAAGACAAATTCCGGAAAAATGCAAAGACCTTGAAAGGCCTGGCCGTAAGGGCGGAAGGGGCCATCACAGCCACCCCATCAAATGGATAAGCCCCCAACCTACGAGCCCCACAACCAGAACCAACCCCGCGCCCCCCGCCAACCCGAGAAGAACCTTTTTTGCCGCTTCAAACTTGCAGCCAGTCGCGCGTGCCGCTGATCAGGGTTGAAACCCCTTGCTCCCCGCCCCATCTAAGCACCATAGCCATTCACCCAGGTGCCCCATGAACGACCAGCAGGATCTGCCGGAACATCCCGACGAACACAGCGAAGTCGAACACCTCGAAGCGGCCTCGACCACCGGCCACTCCCTCGCCCTGCCTGGCCAACAACTGCCGGACAAGGTCTACGTGATCCCGATCCACAACCGCCCATTCTTCCCCGCGCAAGTACTGCCGGTGATCGTCAACGAAGAACCCTGGGCAGAAACCCTCGACCTGGTGGCCAAGACCGATCATCACTCGCTGGCCCTGTTCTTCATGGACACCCCGCCCGAAGATCACCGCCACTTCGACACCTCGGCGTTGCCCGAATACGGCACCTTGGTCAAGGTTCACCACGCCAGCCGCGAAAACGGCAAGCTGCAGTTCGTCGCCCAAGGCCTGACCCGCGTGCGCATCCGCACCTGGCTCAAACACCATCGCCCGCCCTACCTGGTCGAAGTCGAATACCCACGCCAGTCGACCGAGCCGACCGATGAGGTCAAGGCCTACGGCATGGCCCTGATCAACGCGATCAAGGAGCTGCTGCCGCTCAACCCGCTGTACAGCGAAGAGCTGAAAAACTACCTCAATCGCTTCAGCCCCAACGACCCTTCGCCGTTGACCGACTTCGCCGCGGCACTCACTTCAGCCACCGGCAACCAGCTGCAGGAAGTGCTCGACTGCGTACCCATGCTCAAACGCATGGAAAAAGTCCTGCCGATGCTGCGCAAGGAAGTCGAAGTTGCCCGCCTGCAGAATGAAATCTCGGCCGAGGTCAACCGGCAGATCGGCGAGCACCAGCGCGAGTTCTTCCTCAAGGAACAGCTCAAGGTCATCCAGCAGGAACTCGGCCTGACCAAGGACGACCGCAGTGCCGACCTCGAGCAGTTCGAGCAGCGCCTGCAAGGCAAGACCCTGCCCGCTGCCGCCAAGAAACGCATCGACGAAGAGATGGCCAAGCTGGCCATTCTCGAAACCGGCTCGCCGGAATACGCCGTCACCCGCAACTACCTGGAGTGGGCCAGCGCCCTGCCCTGGGGTGTGTACGGCAAAGACAAGCTCGACCTCAAGCATGCGCGCAAGGTGCTCGACCAACACCACGCAGGGCTCGATGACATCAAGGAACGGATCCTCGAGTTTCTTGCCGTCGGCGCCTGGAAAGGCGAAATCAGTGGCTCGATCGTGCTCTTGGTCGGCCCGCCAGGCGTAGGCAAGACCAGCATCGGTAAATCCATCGCCGAGTCGCTCGGCCGGCCGTTCTACCGTTTCAGCCTCGGCGGCATGCGTGACGAAGCAGAAATCAAGGGCCACCGCCGCACCTACATCGGCGCCCAGCCAGGCAAACTGGTACAGGCGCTGAAGGATGTCGAGGTGATGAACCCGGTGATCATGCTCGACGAGATCGACAAGATGGGCCAGAGCTACCAGGGTGACCCCGCTTCGGCACTGCTGGAAACCCTCGACCCGGAACAGAACGTCGACTTCCTCGACCACTACCTCGACCTGCGCCTGGACCTGTCCAAGGTGCTCTTCGTATGCACCGCCAACACCCTGGATTCGATCCCCGGGCCGTTGCTCGACCGCATGGAAGTGATCCGCCTTTCGGGCTACATCACCGAAGAGAAACTGGCCATCGCCAAGCGCCACCTGTGGCCCAAGCAGCTGGCCAAGGCTGGCGTGGCCAAGACCAGCCTGAGCATCAGCGACAGCGCCCTGCGCACGGTGATCGACGGCTATGCCCGAGAAGCCGGGGTGCGTCAGCTCGAGAAGCAATTGGGCAAGCTGGTGCGCAAGGCCGTGGTCAAACTGCTCGACGACCCGCAGGCAAAACTCAAGATCGGCCCCAAGGATCTGGAAGCGGCGCTTGGCATGCCGGTGTTCCGCAGCGAGCAGGTACTCGCCGGCAAGGGCGTGATCACCGGACTGGCCTGGACCAGCATGGGTGGCGCGACCTTGCCGATCGAGGCCACGCGCATCCATACCTTGAACCGCGGCTTCAAGCTGACCGGCAAGCTCGGCGACGTGATGAAGGAATCGGCTGAAATCGCCTACAGCTATGTCAGCTCCAACCTCCAGCAGTTTGGCGGTGAACCGACCTTCTTCAACGAAGCCTTCATCCACTTGCACGTGCCAGAGGGGGCCACCCCGAAAGACGGCCCCAGCGCCGGCATCACCATGGCCAGTGCGCTGCTGTCGCTGGCCCGTGACCAGGCGCCGAAAAAAGGCGTGGCCATGACCGGCGAACTGACCCTCACCGGCCAGGTCCTGCCGATTGGCGGCGTGCGCGAGAAAATCATCGCCGCCAAGCGCCAGAAAATCCTCGAGCTGATCCTGCCGGAGGCCAACCGCGGCGATTACGAGGAGCTTCCGGACTACCTGCGTGAAGGCCTGACGGTGCATTTCGCCAAGCGCTTTACCGACGTAGCCAAGGTGCTGTTCTGATCCATCGGCCTCATCGCCGCTGCCAACAGCGTGCGATGAGGCCAGCTGCGCCAGCACAACCTTGGGCAACTTCGGTTATCCTCAGGCATCCCCCGCCTTTGGAGCCAACATGACCGCCCTTCGTCTGCTTGTTCCCCTGAGCCTCACCCTGATCGCGGCCTGCAGCCAGCGGCCCGCCCAGACCCTTGAATTGGGCACCGAAAACGAATGCCCGATCCGCCTGCAAACCGGCCAAAGCCTGACCCTGAGCCTGCCTAGCAACCCCACCACCGGTTACCGCTGGTTGCTGCAGAACCCTGCCTCGAACATCCTTCGCCCGATTGCCGCCGAGGTCTATACCCAACCCGAGGAAGCCGGGTTGGTAGGCAGCGCAGGCGTCTCGACCTGGCGTTTCCAGGCCAAGGCGGTCGGAGATGGGCACTTGATTCTGGTCTATCAGCAGCCGTGGGCCCCGGAAGTGCGCCCGGTGCAGACCTTCGATTGCGAGATCAGGGTGAAGTAAAGGCGCAGCGCTGGTCAGCCATTCATGCATCCTTGGCGCAGTTTGGCTAAAATGCCGGCCCTTCACCTCGCCAGACCCCGGACACCCTGTGAGCAAAGACCCCGACCGCCTATTCGCCCAGCCACTTGAACAGGTCCCCGACTTCGTCTTCAACGAGGACGTGGTGCGCGTGTTCCCTGACATGATCAAGCGCTCGGTGCCCGGCTACCCGACCATCGTCGAGAACCTCGGTGTGCTGGCCGCGCGTTTCGCCCAGCCGCATACCGCGCTGTACGACCTGGGGGCATCGCTGGGCGCGGTGACCCAGTCGTTGCGCCGCCACGTGCGCAGCGACGGGTGCCGGGTGATCGCGGTGGACAACTCGGCGGCAATGGTCGAACGCTGCCGGCAATACCTCACCGCCCAGGACTCGATGTTCCAGGAGCTGCTGCCGGTGCAGGTGCTGGAGGCGGATATTCTCGCCCTGCCGTTCGAAACAGCCTCGGTGGTGGCGATGAACTTCACCCTGCAGTTCATTGCCCCCACGCAACGCCTTGAGCTGCTCGGGCGGATCCGCCAGGCGCTGCTGCCAGGCGGGGCATTGATCCTCTCGGAAAAACTCTGCTTCGCCGATGACCAGGAGCAGGCGCTGCTCAGCGACCTGCACCTGGACTTCAAGCGAGCCAATGGCTACAGCGAACTGGAGATTTCCCAGAAGCGCAGCGCCATCGAAAACGTGATGAAACCCGACACCCTTGAAGCCCACAAAGCGCGTCTGCACGCGGCGGGCTTCTCCAAGGTCGTACCGTGGTTCCAATGCCTCAACTTCGCCTCACTGATAGCCCTGCCATGATCGATCTGTCTCCCTTGGTCCGCCGTCTGGCGGGCACCCCTCTGGCTAAATGGTCTACGGGCCTGCAAGCGCAACTGGACACCAAACTGGAAAAAGGCCACGGCGACCTCGAGCGCTGGCGCGGCGCCCTGGAGGCCTTGCCGCAACTGCAACCGAGCGAGATCGACCTGGTCACTGGCCTGCGTCTGGACAGCCCGTGCGACGATGCCAGCCGCGAGCAACTGCGCCAGGCCCTGATGGGGCTTTCACCTTGGCGCAAAGGGCCGTTCGACCTGTTCGGCGTGCACGTCGACACTGAATGGCACTCGGACTGGAAATGGTCGCGGGTCGGCCCGCACCTCGACCTCAAGGGCAAGCGCGTGCTTGATGTCGGCTGCGGCAATGGCTATTACCAATGGCGCATGCTGGGTGCCGGGGCCGACATGGTCATCGGGGTCGACCCCAACTGGCTGTTCTTCTGCCAGTTCCAGGCGGTACAGAAGTACCTGCCGCAATTACCGGCCTGGCACCTGCCGTTCGCTCTGGAAGAGCTGCCGGCCAGCCTCGAAGGGTTCGACACGGTGTTTTCCATGGGCGTCTTCTACCACCGTCGCTCGCCCATCGAGCACCTGCTGGCGCTCAAGGACTGCCTGGTCAAAGGTGGCGAGCTGGTCCTGGAGACCCTGGTCATCGAAGGCGACGAGAACCAGGTATTGGTCCCCGAAGACCGCTATGCACAAATGCGCAACGTGTGGTTCCTGCCGTCCGTGCCGGCGCTTGAACGCTTGCTGCGGCGTGCCGGCTTCAGCGATGTGCGTTGCGTGGATGTCAGCGTTACCAGCGTCGAAGAGCAACGCAGTACCGACTGGATGCGCTACCAGTCGCTGGGCGACTTCCTCGACCCAAATGACCACAGCCTGACCATCGAAGGCCTGCCGGCACCGCGGCGGGCGACGATTCTGGCGCGCAAGTGAACCTGCACGACCGATTCACCCGCTAGTCGAAGACCTTCGCCATCTCCAGGCCATGGGCGCGGATGCCCGCCCACTGGGCCAGGAACTGCCTGAAGTAATAGATGAACACCGCCAGCCGCTGGCGAGTGTTCATCTTTTCCAGCTGCGCTGCCGCGCTTTCCAGATAGGCTTCGATGGTTTGCCAGGCTGTATGCAAATGGCCCGCAGCAAGAACCGCGTCCCACACGTCGAACTCCAGCTCACCCATGTACGAGTGCAGCTCCTGCACACGCCCTTCCACCCGGCGAAACTCGGCCAGCCTGCGGCTGATCTCGGCGCGCCGGCGTTCCAGGCCATGCAGTTCAGCACGCGCCGCCTTGGCCTTGGGGCCATAGATCGAGCCGCTGATAATTGCCCCGAAGGGACCGCCGATCCAGCCCATGGAGGATTGCTTGGAATAGCGTTGGTACTCGCTACGTACGGCGCGAATGTCTGCGTCCAGGCTGTCGAGCTCCCGGGCCAGATTCTCGCCATCTGCCGCTTTGGAGAAACGCTGCGCCGCCCGGCACTTCTCAACTATCGCCGGGCGCAGGTTAAAGCGCGCCACGTCGCGAAATTGTTCGAAACCCAATCGAACACTGTCCACGTCCTGATCAAAATCATCGATCAGCTGATGCAGTTGCATCAGTCGGTCAGCCATTGACCGGATACAGTTCAGGTCATGCTCATCGAGCGGTATATCCGCGGCCTCACGCAGGCTGTCCCATGATGCTTGCCGATCACCCAACGCACGCGTTCTGGCGACCAGCGCGATGACTTCGGCTCCGCAGTCCTCGACTTTTCTGGCGTGCGCATTGAGCCGAAGCGTGACTGCGCGCGCGGTGTTGTCCAGCGCTCGCCACGATTGGGCATGTACCCGTAGCCGCCTGAACAGCGCAAGCATCTCACCCGCAGTCAACTCCGGCTCGGCGATGCTGGAATACCCCAGCCAAGCGATGGCACCGGGCAAGTTGGACGGCAGCTGCAGCATACGCTGGCTGTACGCTTGGAGGGTCTGACGGGATTCACCCGTCAGAATCAGCCCCGCCCTGCCCACCCCATTTCGACTGTCCATTGCCTCGATCAGGCCGCAGGGCAGTGCAATTGCCTTGCGTTGCTGATCTTCAAAATTCAATAGCCGTGGATTCATTGGTTGCTTTCCAAGCCTCTGCAAATGACACAGCCAACCGCGCTGCAAGCAGTTCAGTTGGCTGTGCGGGTGGGTTACTGGCTGAGACGATGCTGTTCGAGCAGCTGTCGCTGGTAGCTGAGCAATTGCTTGAACAGGGCATCCATTGCGCGGACTTCACCAGCGTCGCGCGCGCTATGGCGGCCTAGTCGCGTGGCAAAATTGGCCAATGCCTGGCGAACGACATTGATCGCCGAAACCCAACCCAGCCGATGTTCGAGCAAGCCGGGCATCAGCGCCAGCGCAGCAAGATTGCCTTGCGCGGTGGCTTGCCCACGCGTGATGTCTTGCAGTTGCAGCTCCAACGCACGCACCCGCTCGCGCTGGAGGCGACGCTCGCGGTGCAACTGTTCGTAGCGCATGCCCTCGATGACATCGCCGAGCAGGGTTTGCAATTGTTGCACGGCCTTGGACACCAGTTCCGCGGTAACCAACGCCTCGCCGCCAGGGGCGGCGAGTTTGCTCAAGTCACTGAGCGAAGGCACGACACCTTCAAATCGGGTCTGCAGACCATTGGCTTCCAAGGTCGCGATGGCCTGTTCCACAGCCGTTTTTTTCTGATCTTCGCGTGCATGCTCTTCGCTCAACTGAACCTGCAGGCGGGCGAGGTCTTGCTGTTGCTTGAGCAAGCGCTGTTCGTCGCTGGCCCACGCCGGCGCTGGCAGGGCACCGAGTGCATGCTGCTCTTTGCCCAGGTGGGAAAGTTGCGCCTCAAGCAGCGACTTGACCGTGTCGAGCAGTTCATCGGCGATGCCCATCAGATCGTCATCGTCGCCACCGCCCAACGCATCGAGGATGTCCCGCAGCGGATCGCTGGAAATCTCGGCGACCAGCCGTTGAGCGTGACGCGCCATCTGTTCGCCACAGTTGATGAACAGCTTCATGTGCCGCTCCAACGACTCATGAATGACCGGCATGGATTTGAATTTGCCCTGCTGCCACGCCTGGGTATAACTGCGCGTGGCGGCGAGCGCATGGCCAAGCTCAGGTGCCGTTGGGTTGCTGTGCAGAACACTGACATTGTCGTTCATGATCATTCACCTGTTATTGAGCAGAAGCTGCTTCGTCGAAGATGCGGGTCAGTTGCAGCGAGGTCTTTTCGATCTGCTTCCACTGCGCGAGGAACTGCCGGAAATAGATGACGAACCTGGCCAACTGCCGGTTGTCAGTGATCTGCTGGAGTTTGCTGATGGAGCTGTCGATATAGCTGCCGACGATCTCCCAGGCCGTCTGCAGATGGGAGGCGGCAGTCACGACATCTTGCAGGCGGCTGTCGAGTTCATCGACGAAGGTCGACAGTTCTTCCATGCGACCTTCAAGATTGACCCGCACGCGTAGGGCTTCGCTGACCTCACGTCGCTGCTGCTGACGCGCCTTGCGCTCCTTACGCACCTTCTCGGCCTTGCTGCCGTAGATCCCACC
This sequence comes from Pseudomonas sp. BP8, assembly GCF_017875955.1. Taxonomy (GTDB): domain Bacteria; phylum Pseudomonadota; class Gammaproteobacteria; order Pseudomonadales; family Pseudomonadaceae; genus Aquipseudomonas. The sequence goes on from NZ_JAGINK010000001.1 coordinate 5,429,105, forward strand.
GGTGATCGCAACGCCGATCGGGCCGGCAGCCAGACCACTGAGCGCCTGCTTGACGTACTGGTCATACTCTTTGCCCAGCGCAACGATCTCTTCATCCAGCTCCTTGAGCTGGCCGCGCAGGCGCTCAACCTCGCCATCGCCTTTCTTGCGCTCGACAGCAAGGCCTTTCTGCTTCACCGCTGGAATCAGCTTGAATCGCGCCGTATCACGGAAGGTTTCTGTTTCAATGCGCACGCTTTCGACCCGCGTGGCATAGCGGTTGACGTCCTCGTTGAGGACCTCCATGTACTCGACCAGCATGGATACCGCTTGCCGGTCGGCAGCATCCAGCTTGACCGGCGTGCGCAGTACGACCTTGTCCCACTCCCTGATATCCGAGCCCAGCGCACGAATCTGCCGGCACTCATCAACGATGGTTTCCCCCGCTGCATTGATGGACGCAGCGGTCGAAGCCAGCTCACTGGCCAGCTTCTTGCTGTTGTCGGACAAGGGCGCCCAGCTGCGCGCATGGCCACGCAGCGAATTGAACAGCGTGGTCATGCCTGTAGGGGCCAGTTCGGGCTCGTCGATTTCGCTGTAGCCCAGCCATCGATGAAGATTGTCGGGGGTCGCGGGCAGGCTGAAGACAAAGTTCACGTAGCGGTTGAGGGTGATGATGTGCTCGCGGCTGAGGGTCAGCCCACCCTCCTCCTGACCATCACGTTCGGCCATGGCCTGGATAAGCTTGCCGGGTATTTTGGTTGCATCTTCCTGCAGCTGATCGTAATCAGCCGTTTGTGCGCTCATGGTCTTGCCTCCTGTACTCAAGCCCTTAAGTGGCTCGCGACAGGCAAACTAAGGCGGCAGCCGATGACGCGGCAGCAGGCAGGTGTTCCGCTACTTGCAGTGTTGCACCGTGAGTTGAGCAGGCGGCCGGGGTCAGTCCTTGGCTACCTTTGCCGGTTGTGCCTGCTCATTGCGCTGACGCTGCGCGAGCACCGGGTCCGGCTGGCCGTGCAAACGCTGCTGCTCCTGGCGGAAAGCCTCCCAGAATTGGCGCGAGCGCTCAGCCCCGTCTTCAGCCAATGCGGGGGTGCTGCCCACGGCGAGGAGTGCGAGCAACAGGTATCGGGTAAGCTTCATCGTGATTGCCTCAGGGCGTATGCAGATGAGGCCATAGTGGCGCGCGGCAGCTAACGCCAAGGTGAGGCGGACATTACAGTACTGCAAACTGGCCTGGCAGCGTCGGTCACGGCCCCTTCGCGGTCCAGCCCGGACCTGTCGGGAAAATGGCCGGGGGATTACAAATCTGTAATCCACGCCTGTTCTCAGCGCTCATGCCGTAACATCCCGGCGCTTGACCCTGATGCGGCTACAGGGCTGAGAATTGCCGCCCTTAACCCCAGCGAGCTCGAGCATGCGTCTACTGATCATCGAGGACGAACTGCGCACCGCCGATTACCTGCAGCAAGGCCTGCGCGAAAACGGCTACGTGGTCGACTGCGCCCACAGCGGCATTGACGGCCTGCACCTGGCCCGCCAGCAGAATTACGACCTGGTCATCCTTGACGTCAACCTGCCCGAACTGGACGGCTGGAGCGTGCTGCAACGGCTGCGCGCCGAATCCGCCACGCGGATCATGATGCTCACCGCCCATGGTCGCCTGGCGGACCGCGTCAAAGGCCTCGACCTGGGGGCCGATGACTACCTGCTCAAGCCGTTCGAATTTCCCGAGCTGCTGGCCCGTATCCGCAGCCTGCTCCGCCGCAACGAGCAGCCCCTGCAGCCGAGCACCTTGCGCGTTGCCGACCTTGAGCTCGACCCGGGCCGCCACCGCGCCTGGCGCGGCGACAAGCGCATCGACCTGACCGCCAAAGAGTTTTCCCTGCTGCATCTGTTGATGCGCCAGAGCGGCGAGGTGCTGTCGCGCACGCAGATCATCTCGCTGGTCTGGGACATGAATTTCGACTGCGACACCAACGTCGTCGAGGTCTCCATCCGCCGCCTGCGGGCGAAGATCGACGATCCCTTCGAAGACAAGCTGATCCATACCCTGCGCGGCGTGGGCTATGTGCTCGAGGCGCGCCATTGAGAACTGCCAGCCTGTCGCTGCGCCTCGGCCTCAGCGTGACCCTGATGGGCGCGATGCTGGTCATGCTGCTGGGCTGCCTGGCGGTGTTCGCCCTCGATCACCAACTGGACAGCCGTGCGCGCAAGGACCTCGCGCGCAAGATGCTCCAGGTGGAGCACAACCTGCGCATCGACCTGCGCAGTGATGACCTGGCCGCACGCGCCCATCCCCTGCTCGACCTGGTCATGGGCCACGACAACCTCAGCCTGAGCATCCTTGCTCTCAATGCTCGTCATCCGGCGTTGCTGAGCCTCGGCCCGGCATTGCAGTCGGACACCTTGCGCGCGTTGCCAACCGCCGCTCAGCTGAGTTTCCATCAGTGGCACGATCGCTTCGGTACAGAGATCCTCACCGCTTCGCGGCTGATGCGCCTGCGTGACGACACCCCGGTGCGGGTGATGATGTCGCTCAACCGCGACGATGACAATGCCCTGCTCCAGGCCTACCTGAACTCGACCCTGCTCGCCCTGCCCTTGCTGTTGATCCTGATCGGCATCGGTGCCTGGAAACTGGTACAACGCAGCCTGAAACCGCTGCGCCATTTTCGCCGAATTGCCGGCCAAGTCTCGGCCCAGGACCTCAGCCACCGCTTGCCCGCGACGGGCCTGCCGCAGGAGTTGGCCGAACTGGCCAGCGCCATCAATGTGATGCTCGATCGCCTCGCCCAGGGCGTGCAGCAACTGTCGCAGTTTTCCGATGACCTCGCCCACGAGCTGCGCACGCCGCTGAGCAACCTGATGGGCAAGGCTCAGGTGACCCTGGCCCGCGAGCGCGACAGCGGCAACTACCGTGAGGTGCTGGAGGACAGCATCGAGGAGCTGACCCGGCTCAACCGCATCATCAATGACATGCTGTTTCTTGCCCAGGTCAGCCAGCCTCAGGCCCAGCTTGAGCTCAAGCCACTGGCGTTGGCCGCAGAAGCAGAGCGGGTCAGCGAGCTGTTTGCGTTCAGCGCCGAGCTCAAGGACATCGAACTCAAGCTGCACGGCTGGGGCACGGCGTTGGCCGATCGGCTGATGGTGCAGCGGGCGCTGTCCAACCTGCTGAGCAATGCCATTCGGCACAGTCCGGATGGCCAGACGGTGACGGTGGGTATCGGCCGCCAAGATGAGCATGTCTGGCTCTGGGTAGAGAACCAGGGGCCGGGAATCGCTGAGGCGGATCTGCCGCAGCTGTTCGAGCGGTTCTACCGGGTTGGCTGCGGCCGCTCGCGACTGGAAGGTGGTACAGGGCTTGGGCTGGCGATCGTGAAGTCGATCATGCAGTTGCATGGTGGGAAGGTCGAAGTGACCAGCCGGCTTGAGGGGCCCACACGGTTTACCCTGACCTTCATGGCGCAATAGCCGCATCAAACAGACAATTGGCCACACCGCCTGCCCGTGTGGGGGCTGCAATACTCCAGCTGAATCAGCGCGACGCCTGGACGATCAGCGCTTTCATCTCGGTCACGGCAGCCTTGAAACCGACAAACAATGCATGCGCCACCAGCGCATGGCCGATGTTCAGCTCGTTGATGCCCTTGATCGCCGCCACGGCTTCGACGTTGTGGTAATGCAGGCCATGACCGGCATTGACGATCAGGCCCTGACCGACACCAAACGCCACACCATCGACGATACGCTTGAGCTCTTCAGCCACGTCGGTAGGCGTCTGGGCGTCGGCGTAACGCCCGGTGTGCAGTTCAATGGCCGGCGCACCGACCCGACGCGACGCTTCGATCTGGCGCTCGTCGGCGTCGATGAACAGCGAGACCTCGGCACCGGTACGCGCCAAACGCTCGACCGCAGCCTTGATCCGCGCCTCCTGCCCGGCGACGTCCAGGCCGCCTTCAGTGGTCAGCTCCTGGCGGGTTTCCGGTACCAGGCAGATATGCGCGGGGCGAATTCGCTCGGCGAACAGCATCATCTCTTCAGTGACGCCCATCTCGAAGTTCATGCGGGTCTGCAGCACGTCCTTGAGCAGCAACACGTCGCGCTCCTGAATATGTCGGCGGTCTTCGCGCAGGTGCACGGTGATGCCATCGGCACCTGCTTCCTCGGCATCCAGCGCGGCCTTGACCGGGTCTGGGTAGCGGGTGCCGCGAGCCTGGCGCAAGGTTGCCACGTGGTCGATGTTGACGCCGAGAAGCATGCGGTTGCTGTGAGTCACGAAAGGCTCTCCTGATGGTTTAGCCACACAGCATACGATGTGCTCAGCGCTTGCGAAACAGTTCCCGACTGACCAGCGGTTTTGGCCCCAGGTGTACGGCCAAGGCCTGGCGCATCAGACGCTTGGCCGCCAGCAATGCGCCAGGCGCCTGCCAGTCGGCTTCAGCCAGGGCCAACAGCTCGGCGCCCTTGAACAAACCCGGCTGGAACAACTCTACCCGCTCAAGCCCGGCATCCACCTGCAAGCGGTACAGCCCATCAGCGGCGAGCGGCTGCTCAGCGATATCGCGATCCAGCGCGAAGGCGTAGCCCAGCTCATCCAGCAGCCGCCATTCGAAGGCGCGTAGCAGTGGCTCCAGCGCGCGCCCCTCACCCAGTGCCTGCAAGGTCAGGGTGTAATGCTCGAACAACAACGGACACGGCGCCTCGGCGGGCAGCAGGCGCATCAGCAGCTCATTCAGGTACAAACCACTGAACAACGCATCCCCGCTGAGCCAGGCGGCGACGCCAGTGCTGTCCAGACGGCCGACGTTCTTCAGCTCGCCGCGCCCACGCAGTTCGACTTCCAAGGCCACGAACGAACGCACCAGGCTGCCACCCTTGCCGCGCGCACGGCGCAGCACCGCGCGCACGCGACCTTGCGGCGTGAAGAAGTCCACCAGCGCGCTGGTCTCACGGTACGCACGGCTATGCAGCACGTACGCCGGTTGACCTGGGGATTGTTCCATGGGGAGGGTCCGGAGACTGAACGGCCCGGAGAGATCCGGGCCGTCGAGGGCAGTTACAGGTCGCCGTAGCCCAGCGAACGCAGGGCGCGTTCATCATCGGACCAGCCGCCTTTGACCTTGACCCAGAGGTTGAGCATCACCTTGGCGTCGAACAGCGTTTCCATATCCTTGCGCGCGTCAGAGCCAATGCGCTTGATGCGCTCGCCCTTGTCGCCAATGATGATCTTTTTCTGCCCGTCACGCTCGACCAGGATCAGCGCATGGATGTGCAGCACATGGCCCTGCTGCTTGAACTCTTCGATCTCCACGGTGATCTGGTACGGCAGCTCGGCGCCGAGCTGACGCATGATCTTCTCGCGGACCAGTTCGGCGGCCAGGAAGCGGCTGCTGCGGTCGGTGATCTGGTCTTCCGGGAAGAAGTGCTCGTTCTCCGGCAGGTACTTGGCGATCTGCCCTTCGAGCGCTTCGAGGTTGTGCCCCTGTTGCGCGGAGATCGGCACGATTTCGGCGTTCGGCAGTTGTTCCTGCAGCCACTTCAGGTGCGGAATCAGATCACCCTTCTCGTCCATCCGGTCGGTCTTGTTGACCGCCACGATCAGTGGACCGGTGACGTATTGAACACGCTCGAGGACGAGTTGGTCCTCATCGGTCCAGCGCGTGCGATCAACCACGAAGATCACCACGTCGACGTCCTTCAGGGCGGCCGACGCAGTGCGGTTCATGTAGCGGTTGAGTGCCTTGTCATTGGCCTTGTGCATGCCTGGGGTGTCGACGTAGATCGCCTGCACATCACCCTCGGTCTTGATCCCGAGCATGTTGTGACGGGTGGTCTGCGGCTTGCGCGAGGTGATCGCCAGCTTCTGCCCGAGGATGTGGTTGAGCAAGGTCGACTTGCCCACGTTCGGGCGACCCACGATGGCCACGTAACCGCAGCGGGTTGGGTTGTTCTCAGTCATTGCCATTCTCCACGCCCAAGGCGATCAATGCAGCGGCGGCGGCGACTTGCTCGGCGATACGCCGGCTCACGCCCTGGCCACGGCTCTTGTTATTCAGCAGCACCACTTCGCATTCGACGAAGAAGGCGCGGCAGTGAGGTTCGCCCTGGATGTCCACCACTTCGTAACGCGGCAACTCACAACCACGCGACTGCAGAAACTCCTGCAGACGGGTCTTGGGGTCTTTATTGGTGTCGACCAGCGTCAGGCTGGCGAATTCATCGGTCAGCCAGGCCAGGATGCGCTCGCGCGCGGTTTCCATGTCGGCGTCCAGATAAATGGCGCCGATCAGGGCTTCAAGCGCATCGGCAAGGATCGACTCGCGGCGAAAACCACCGCTCTTGAGTTCACCCGAACCCAGGCGCAGGTACTCGCCAAGGTCGAAGCCACGGGCCAACCGCGCCAGGGTTTCACCCTTGACCAGCCGAGCACGCAGGCGCGACAGCTGGCCTTCGCGTGCCTGCGGGAAGCGCTCGAACAGCGCCTCGCCAGCGACGAAGTTGAGAATGGCGTCGCCAAGAAACTCCAGGCGCTCGTTATTGCGCCCGGCGTAACTGCGATGGGTCAGGGCCAGGACCATCTGGTCCTGGTCCTTGAAGGTGTAGCCGAGCTTGCGCTCGAGGCGTGCAAGGGGTGCACTCATGCGGCCACCCGTGAATTGTTCAACGCGTTGTTCAAATCAACATCCTGAAAGACTGTTTGGCTGTGGATCGTCGCCGGTCGGCGACGAAACGTCTCGATCCCTGAGTACACAGCCTATGTCAGAAAAGCATTCGGCGCTGTCTGTCAGACAACGCCGATGGGTATCAATGAATCAGGCCGACCCGCGACAGGTTGGGGAAGTGACTGAGCTTGGGCTCCGGCCAACTCATCCAGACCGCAAAGGCCTTGCCGACGATGTTGCGGTCCGGAACCATCCCGTGCAGCTCTTTAGGGATATTCGGATCATCCCAGAAGCGGCTGTCGTTGGAGTTGTCGCGGTTGTCGCCCATCATGAAGTAATGGCCGGCAGGCACCGTCCATTGCTGGTCCGGCGGCATGCGGTAGCGGCTCATCTCCTTGCGGATCAGATGCTCGGCCTCACCGAGTTTCTCCTTGTACAGCTCGGCGCTGCCCAAGGTGCCCGGCTCGGTGCCGACCAGTTGCTCGGCGACCGGCTGACCATTGACGAACAGACGTTTGTCGTTGGTGTAGCGGATCTGGTCGCCTGGCAGGCCAACCACACGCTTGATGTAGTTGACGCTAGGGTCGCTCGGGTAGCGGAACACCATGACGTCCCCGCGCTGCGGATCACCGATCTCGATGACTTTCTTGTCGATCACCGGCAGGCGAATGCCATAGGAGAACTTGTTCACCAGGATGAAATCGCCCACTTCCAGGGTCGGTTTCATCGACCCCGAAGGGATCTGGAACGGCTCTACCAGGAACGAGCGCAGCACCAGCACGATGAACAGCACCGGGAAGAACGACTTGCCGTACTCAACCAGCAACGGCTCCTTGTTCAGCTTCTCGACCACTGCCATTTCGGGCTGGGTAACGCTGCCCTGGTAATTGGCGATCGCTGCCCGCCGGCGCGGGGCCAGGAACAGCAGGTCGATCAGACCCAACACGCCACAGACGGCGACGGCAATGACTAGCAACAGCGGGAAATTTAGCGACATAGGACCTAGCTATCCAACCTGAGCACGGCGAGGAAGGCCTCTTGTGGAATTTCCACATTGCCTACCTGCTTCATGCGTTTCTTACCGGCCTTCTGCTTCTCCAGCAGTTTGCGCTTACGGCTAACGTCACCACCGTAGCACTTGGCCAGTACGTTCTTTCTGAGCGCCTTGACAGTGGTCCGCGCCACGATCTGCCCGCCAATGGCGGCCTGGATCGCAACATCGAACATCTGCCGAGGAATCAGTTCCTTCATCTTCTCGGTCAACGCGCGGCCTTTGTAGTGCGCGTTGTCACGGTGCACGATCAATGCCAGGGCATCGACCTTGTCGCCGTTGATCAACACATCCAGCTTGACCAGATTGGCCGACTGGTAGCGATCGAAATGATAGTCCAGCGATGCGTAACCGCGACTGGTCGACTTCAGACGGTCGAAGAAGTCCAGCACCACTTCGTTCATCGGCAGGTCGTAGCTCACCTGCACCTGCGTGCCGAGGAACTGCATGTCGCGCTGGACGCCACGCTTCTCGATGCACAGGGTGATGACGTTGCCCAGGTGCTCTTGTGGCACGAGGATGTTGGCGCGCACGATCGGCTCGCGGAAGTCCTCGACCGAGGATACGTCTGGCAACTTCGACGGGTTGTCGACGTGAATGGTTTCGCCGGTCTTGAGCTTGACCTCGAAGATTACGCTCGGCGCCGTGGTGATCAGGTCCAGGTCGTACTCGCGCTCCAGGCGCTCCTGAATGATCTCCATGTGCAGCATGCCGAGGAAGCCGCAGCGGAAGCCGAAGCCGAGGGCGTCAGAGCTCTCTGGCAGGTACTGCAGCGACGAGTCGTTCAGGGTCAGCTTCTGCAAGGCGTCGCGGAAGTCTTCGAAATCGTCGGAAGACACCGGGAACAGGCCAGCGTAGACCTGCGGCTGAATGCGCTTGAAGCCTGGCAGCACTTCCACCTCAGGGGTGGAGCTCAGGGTCAGGGTGTCACCGACCGGTGCACCATGAATGTCCTTGATGCTGCCGATGATGAAGCCCACTTCACCGGCCTTGAGGTCGGCGGTCTGGGTGTGTTTCGGGGTGAATACACCGACGCTGTCGACCAGGTGCACCTTGCCGGTGGACTTGACCAGGATCTTGTCGCCCTTCTTCACGCGGCCATGACGCACGCGCACCAGGGAGACGACGCCCAGGTAGTTGTCGAACCAGGAGTCGATGATCAGCGCCTGCAGTGGCGCGTCGATGTCGCCGGTTGGCGCAGGAATCTGATGCACCAGGCGCTCGAGCACTTCGTCGACGCCCATGCCGCTCTTGGCGCTGCAGGCCACGGCGTCGGCAGCGTCGATACCGATGATCTTCTCGATCTCGTCCTTGACGCGGTCCGGATCAGCCTGCGGCAGGTCCATCTTGTTCAGCACTGGCATGACTTCCAGGCCTTGCTCGATGGCGGTGTAGCAGTTGGCCACGGACTGTGCTTCGACGCCCTGGCCGGCATCGACGACCAGCAGCGCACCTTCGCAGGCCGCCAGCGAACGGCTGACTTCATAGGTGAAGTCGACGTGGCCGGGGGTGTCGATGAAGTTCAGCTGATAGGTCTTGCCGTCCAGCGCCTTGTAATGCAGCGTGACACTGTGGGCTTTGATGGTGATCCCGCGCTCGCGTTCCAGGTCCATGGAGTCGAGGACCTGGGCTTCCATTTCGCGCGCAGACAGGCCACCGCACATCTGAATGAAACGGTCGGCCAGCGTCGACTTGCCATGGTCGATGTGGGCGATGATGGAGAAATTGCGGATATGACTCAAATCACTCACGGGTCAACACTCGGAAAAGGCTGCGAGCCGGACGCCCGCCGAAAAATAGCCGGGAATTGTACCTCAAGCCGAAGGCTTATGGGAGATTCCTGATCGGCTGCGCTGGATACCCGGTTGGCGTCGGCTTGTCCCGCGAAAAAGCCAGCCCGGCCCCCACAGGCACTCGGCAAGGGCTGCGCGGTTAACCGCAGGCCAAGTCAGCACCTACAGGTTTTGACGAAAAAGGGCAGCCGAGGCTGCCCTTTTCCTACCCAAGACCCAGCTTATTCAGCCAGTTTGAAGGTAATGAAGCTTGCACGCCCCTGACGCAGGACGCGCATCGACACCGAACGGTTCTTCGGCAGGTCCTTGGCGATCTCGGTGAACTCCTTGGCCGAACCAATGGCCTGGTTGTTCAGGTGGCTGATGACATCACCCGGACGCAGGCCAATCAGGGCCGCAGGGCCGTCCTGCACTTCCTTGATGACCACGCCGCCCTTGAGCTCGAGCGATTTCTTCTGTTCGGCGGTCAGGTCAGACACCGACACACCCAGGCGGTTGCTGCTGCGTTCTGCGCTGCCATCAGTACCGGCGCCTACACCGATGTCGGCGTCGTCTTCCGGCAGAGCACCGACAGTGACGTCGAGGTTCTGCCGTTTGCCGTTACGAATGATCTCCAGCTTGGCCTTGGCACCGTCCTTGAGGCTGCCTACCAGGTGCGGCAGGTCAGCAGACATGACGATCGGTTGACCGTTCATGCTCAGGATCACGTCACCCACCTGCAGGCCGCCCTTGGCTGCCGGGCCGTCTTCCAGCACTTGGGCCACCAGGGCACCCGCCGGCTTGTCAAGGCCAAACGATTCCGCCAGGTCCTTGTTGACCTCCTGGATCACCACGCCGAGCCAGCCGCGGTTGACCTTGCCGTCTTTCTTCAGCTGGTTGGAGACATCGATAGCGACATCGATCGGAATCGCGAAGGACAGGCCCATGAAGCCACCGGAACGGGTGAAGATCTGCGAGTTGATACCGACCACTTCGCCTTTCATGTTGAACAGCGGGCCGCCAGAGTTACCCGGGTTGATCGCCACGTCGGTCTGGATGAACGGCACATAGGTGTCGTTTGGCAGGGTACGGCCTTTGGCACTGACGATACCCTTGGTCACCGAATGGTCGAAGCCGAACGGCGAGCCAATGGCCAGCACCCATTCACCGACCTTGAGTTTTTCCGAATCACCCAGCTTCACGATCGGCAGGTTCTTGCCTTCGACCTTGAGCAAGGCGACGTCGGTACGCGGGTCGGTACCGACCAGCTTGGCTTGCAGCTCGCTGCGGTCGGACAGGCGGACGATGATCTCGTCAGCGTCGGCCACCACGTGGTTGTTGGTCAGCACATAGCCATCGCTGGAAATGATGAAGCCCGAACCAAGCGACTGCGCCTCTCGCTGGCGATCACCGCGCGGCGAACGCGGCTGCTGGGGCATGTTGCGCTCGAAGAACTCGCGGAACATCGGCGGCAGGCCTTCGAGGTCTGGCATCTGCCCAGCGGCGACACGACGGTCTGGCAGCTTCTGCTTGGTACTGATGTTGACCACCGCCGGCGAAGCCTGCTCGACCAGCGTGGTGAAGTCCGGCAGGCCTTCTTCGGCCTGGGCGGTGAGCACCTGGCCGAGCATCAGCACAGCAGCAAACATCGATAGATAGGATTTCAAGCGTGGTATTGACATACGGCTCCCGTCACAACGAGCGTAATTAGCATTAAGACCCCTGCAAACGCAGGAAAGGCCAGACCCCGAGAAGTCTGACCTATAGAAAATTTACCGGGGGATTGCAAATGACAATGCTTTAATTTCATTTCAGCCCTGCGCATACAGGGCTGATGAAATCTGCAAACGCATCACTGACGCGCCTGGGCATCCTGCGCCCGCATGGACAACGCGACCCGTTCGGCAGTACCCATGGGAATCTCGCCGACCACAGTCACCACGACCTTACCCTTGGGGGTGTTGAGGTGGCGGGCAACCGCTACGGTAGGCCCCAGCTGGACCCGGGTATCAGTACCGGAATTACCCTTGACCGGTTCGAGGAACACCGAAAACCGAGCCAGGCCATCGTCATACATCAGGCTGCTGACGGTACTGTTACGAGATGCGTCGGTGCGTTCCGAGCTGTTGACCAGCTCAAAGCCTGGCGGCAGCCAGTCCGAACGCCAGCCAGCGACTGTCGATGCCGGCGCTGGCGCGCCGCGCTCGACCGGTTTGCATGAGGCGCTGGCCTGCAAGTCTTCATCGCTGGGTACCTTGGTATCCAAGCGAGTCATCTGCAAGCGCTCGAGCAACTGTCCTTTGTCGTTGAGCATCAACGAGCGCAGGGGCAGGCCTGTCTGGCGATCAAGGTGCAATTCGAATGCGTAACGGTGCTGGTCACGCGGGGTGAGCGTCACGATTACCGCATCTCGCCCGGCAACCCGCGATTTGCCGGCCACGCTCAAGTCGTACCAGCTCATCAGTTTAAGGGGGTCAAGCACACGCGGCGCCGAATCGGGAGGTGTCACCACCCCGCTGACCAGCGCCCCACTAACGCACTGCACCTTGCCATCCACGCGCACGATCTCCTGGGCCGTGCCGTCGAGCTGCAGAAGCCGCTCGCTGACCGTGCCGTCATGCACTCGGTGCCAGATATCGTGGGAAGAAAAGCTGCCGTTGCGTTCGTAGACGAAGGAACCCTGGTAACTCTGTGACTGCTCGGCCCGTGCCAGCTTGTTCAGCCACTCACTCGCCTCGGGCGAGGAGTTGGCAGCCAATGCTGGCACCGTCATGCAGCTGCCAAGCAGCAGCGACAAGAGAGGTAGCGCGCGCATGATCCTCCTTAACTAGCGGTTTTCCAGGCTGGCGGCGCGGGCGTAAGGCAATGCGGTTTCAGTGCCTTTGAGCGCAGATTCCTGGGCATGCTGGCGCAGGTAACCTGGCAGACGCTGATCCCAGCCGGCCTGATTCTGCAGCACACCGTTGGCCATCGGCCCGGTCGGTTGCTCACTGCTCTCACTATAGCCTGCCAAAACGGCCGGGCCTTGTGTTTGCGGCATGCTCAGACCTTGTTGTGCGGGTTGCTGCGCGGCAAGCTGGCTACCGCTGATCTCGTCCTGGTTGTACAGGCGTACACCTGCCAGTACCGCAACGGTCACCGAGGCAGCTACAGCCAGGCGACCGATACTGCGCCACGGGCCTTGCTTGACCTTGGCGGGTACGGCCTCATCGGCCAATGCAGCAGAAACCGCCGAGGCGATGTCCAGCTTAGGCAGCAGCAGTTCCTTGTGCATGGCTGCGCGAGCTACCTGGTAACGCGACCAGGTGGCACGGGTGTCGGCATCGTTAACGGCGCTCAACACCCGACGCAGTTCCAGTTCGTCCGCTTCGTTGTCCAACACCGCGGACAGCGATTCCTGCAAAGCTTCACGACTCATGGCGGTTCCTCTCTTGGCTGTAGCCGCTGTCTCAGGATTCCTGCAACAAAGGCTGCAGGGCTTTATCAATGGCCTCCCGAGCGCGGAAAATCCTGGAGCGCACGGTACCCACCGGACACTGCATGACGCTCGCAATGTCCTCGTAACTCAGACCATCAAATTCACGCAAAGTTAGCGCCGTGCGCAGATCTTCTGGCAGTTGCTGGATGGTGCGATGGACGGTGCCTTCGATTTCATCCCGCAACAACGAGCGCTCTGGGGACTCGAGATCCTTGAGACCATGATCGCCGTCGTAAAACTCTGCATCCTCAGAGCTGACATCGCTGTCTGGTGGCCTTCTACCGCGGGACACCAGATAGTTTTTCGCCGTGTTGATGGCGATACGGTACAGCCACGTATAAAACGCGCTGTCTCCGCGGAAATTTCCAAGCGCTCGGTACGCCTTGATGAAGGCTTCCTGCGCCACATCCTGGGCTTCATGGGTGTCGTGTACGAAACGCACGATCAACCCGAGAATCTTGTGCTGATACTTCAGCACCAACAGATCGAACGCTCGCCTGTCACCGCGCTGCACGCGCTCGACAAGCTGCTGATCCTCTTCCTGGGTTAGCATGAACACTCCTCAGTGATCTTGAAGGAGCGTTGCAGTAGCCATCGTTCAGGCTTGCAAACATAGACTCGGGCTTCGCGCAAAAGTTCTCCCCTCCAAGCAAGTTTCCTGCGGCCTCTGGTCGGCTCGCACGAAAAAGACACAGCGCGGTCACGGCCGGCTGCGTCGATAATCAGGTCTCGAATACGCTGGGTTCAGCCCGGTTCGAGCCAACACCCCGCGTCGCCTTGGCAATTGTGGCGTTAGCTCAGCCTTCATAGGATTTCCCGGAGCACCGGAAAGTTCCCACAAAGATCGCCATCGCTACGCAAGCGCCATTGGAAATCTGGCGCCCGGGACTGCTATAAAGGCACCCCGGCTACGTTTCACGATAGTTTCACAATGCCATCTGCGCATGACTATTGTGCCGTTCCCCTCCCCCAGAATACTAGTGCCCCGACATGAGCAAACAATTCCAATATGATGTCCTGGTAATCGGCAGTGGTGCCGCGGGCCTGAGCCTGGCACTCAACCTCCCCAGCCACCTGCGCATCGCGGTCCTGAGCAAGGGCGACCTGGCCAACGGTTCGACCTATTGGGCCCAGGGCGGCGTTGCCGCAGTGCTGGACGATACCGATACCGTGCAATCCCATGTCGAGGATACGCTCAATGCCGGTGGCGGGCTGTGCGATGAAGACGCCGTGCGCTTTACCGTCGAGCACAGCCGCGAAGCCATCGAATGGCTGATCCAACAGGGCGTGCCGTTCACCCGCGATGAACACGCCCGCGTCGACGACGGTGGCTTCGAATTTCATCTGACCCGCGAGGGCGGTCATAGCCATCGGCGCATCATCCACGCCGCCGATGCTACCGGCGCCGCAATCTTCACCACCTTGCTCGAACGCGCCCGGCAATGCCCGAATGTTGCCTTGCTGGAGCAGCGGGTAGCGGTCGACCTGATTACCGAGCGACGCCTGGGCCTGGAAGGTGAGCGTTGCCTGGGCGCCTACGTGCTGGACCGCAACACCGGCGAGGTCGACACCTTTGGCGCGCGCTTCACGGTACTGGCGACCGGTGGTGCGGCCAAGGTCTATCTCTACACGAGCAATCCCGATGGTGCCTGCGGCGATGGCATTGCCATGGCCTGGCGTGCCGGCTGTCGCGTGGCGAACCTTGAGTTCAACCAGTTCCATCCCACATGCCTGTATCACCCGCAGGCCAAAAGCTTCCTGATAACCGAAGCCCTGCGCGGCGAGGGCGCGCTGCTGCGCCTGCCCAATGGCGAGCGCTTCATGCCGCGCTTCGACCCGCGCGAGGAACTGGCGCCGCGTGACATCGTGGCGCGCGCCATCGACCACGAGATGAAGCGCCTGGGCGTCGACTGCGTCTACCTGGACATCAGCCACAAGCCCGCCGACTTCATCAAGAGTCATTTCCCGACTGTCTACGAACGCTGCCTGACGTTTGGCATCGACATCACCCGCCAGCCTATCCCGGTGGTCCCTGCGGCCCACTACACCTGCGGCGGGGTGATGGTCGACGATCGCGGTCATACCGACGTGCCCGGGCTGTATGCCATCGGCGAAACCAGCTTTACCGGCTTGCACGGTGCCAACCGCATGGCCAGCAACTCGCTGCTGGAGTGTTTCGTCTACGGGCGCTCGGCCGCTGCCGACATCGAGGCGCACCTGGCGCAGATCGAGATGCCCACGGCGCTGCCGGGCTGGGATGCCAGCCAGGTGACCGATTCGGACGAGGACGTGATCATCGCGCACAACTGGGACGAGCTGCGCCGGTTCATGTGGGACTACGTCGGCATCGTACGCACCAGCAAGCGCTTGCAGCGCGCCGAGCACCGGGTGCGCCTGCTGCTGGATGAGATTGACGAGTTCTACAGCAACTACAAGGTCAGCCGCGACCTGATCGAGCTGAGAAACCTGGCGCAGGTGGCGGAGCTGATGATTCGCTCGGCCATGCAGCGCAAAGAGAGCCGCGGGCTGCATTACACACTGGATTATCCGGGGATGCTTGAAGAGGCCCGCGACACCATCCTCAGCCCACGCTGAGCATCGGCAACTGCGGTGGATGGCACCGGCGTCGCCGGTGTTCGCGGGGCAAGCCCGCTCCTACAGGATTTGCGCGACCCCTGTAGGAGCGGGCTTGCCCCGCGAAGAGGCCAACGAGGCCTACTCGGTGTCTATAGGCGCCCAGCGTCTGCGGCTGAACTTCAAACGCACGCGCAGCCGTCGATGCTGGTCTGCCGTCAGTGCATCCCTGGGGATGCACTGGCTCTGCCCCAGCCAGCGCCCTTCACGCACAAAGCGCAACACCACCATGTGCGGCAGGGCCAGGCTGTCACGCAACAGACGGACCGACTGCCAGCCCTGGGCGCGGCTGAACACGCGCCAGCCAAGCGGGTCGCGGCGCAGGCCGGTAATGGCGTTGGGGTGGCTTAGCAGGATACGGCGGGGAATGACCCAACAGGCGTGGGCCAGGCACATCATGAACAGCGCAAGCGCCAGCCACCAAGGCGTGGCGCTCAGCCAAAGGGCGATGCCCGCGAGCGCCTGGCACGCCAGGTAGGCCGTCAGCAGCAGGCGTGAGCCTTGCCAACGGCACTCGAAATACTCACTTGGGCTGGACACGGTCCAGGATGATGCGAACCATGCGCTGCAGCTCGGGGTCTTCCGATTCGCTGCGCTCCATGAACCAGCCGAACATGTCCTGGTCTTCGCAGGAGAGCAGGCGAACGTACAGTGCGCGGTCTGTATCGTTCAGGGTGGCATAGACTTCTTGGGTGAATGGCACCAGCAGGACGTCCAGTTCCAGCATGCCACGGCGGCTGTGCCAGAAAAGCCGATTGAGTTCAGTTTGTTCGACCATGGGGCCCTCCTCGAATGGCCGGCCAGTATACAGCTCGGTGAACACCACGGCACAAGGCGTTGGTCTAGTCACCTACCTATTTTGTTACCGGCGTTCTATGATGGCAGCCAGTCTTAAGCAATCGCGATGACCCATGGCCGACTCCGCTTTCTATTGCCCCCTGTCCCACGAGGGCATCCTCGCCGTCCGCGGCTCCGACGCTGGCAAGTTCCTGCAAGGCCAGCTGACGTGCAACCTCAACTACCTCAGCCAGGAGCATTCCAGCCTTGGCGCGCGCTGCATGGTCAAAGGCCGTATGCAGTCGAGCTTCCGCATATTGCCTGAAGGCAATGGCTTCCTGCTGGCCATGGCCAGCGGACTGCTCGAAGCACAACTGGCCGACCTGAAAAAGTACGCGGTGTTTTCCAAGGCGACCTTGACCGACGAGAGTGGCACTTGGACGCGCTTCGGTCTGGAGCACGGTGAAGCTGCCCTGCAGGCCCTCGGCCTGGTGCTGCCGGATGAAGCCGGCGCTACCGTCCGTCAGGATGACCTGATCGCTATTCGCGTGTCACCCGATCGCGCCGAGCTGTGGGTGACGGCGGATCAGGCTGACGCGGTGCGCGAGAAACTCGCCGCCACGTTGCCCGCAGGCAGCCTTGATGACTGGCTGCTGGGACAGATCCGCGCAGGCATCGGCCAGGTCATGGAAGAGACTCGCGAGCTGTTCATCCCGCAGATGATCAACCTGCAGGCAGTGGGCGGCGTAAGCTTCAAGAAGGGCTGCTACACCGGCCAGGAAATCGTCGCCCGCATGCAGTACCTGGGCAAGCTCAAACGCCGTCAGTACCGCTTGGCCCTGGCCGAGAACGAGATCCCGCTGCCGGGCGCGCAGATCTTCTCGCCAACCCACGGCTCATCAGTGGGTGAAGTGGTGATCGCTGCGCACGCAGGCACTGGCTGCGAGCTGTTGGCAGTACTCAGTGCCGATTCGGTCGAGGATGACAACCTGCACCTGGGTAGCCTCGACGGCCCGCGCCTGACGCTGCTGAGCCTGCCTTACGAATTGGACCGCGACCGGGAAATCCAGCGCTGACCAGCCCGCCCCGCTGACCGCGGGGCCGCCCCACTGCGGTAGAGAACCCCCAATGAACAAGCTGGCCGAGATGGTTCAAGCGCAGTTGCTTGCTGCCATCGAGAAAGACGACCTGGTCTTGCCGACCCTGCCGGAAGTCGCCCTGAGCATCCGCGAGGCGGCCGAGGACAGCGAGATCAGCGTGTCCGCACTGAGCAAGGTGATCAGCCGTGATGCCGCACTGTCGGCGCGTCTGATCAAGGTGGTCAACAGCCCTTTGCTGCGTGCTGCGGTGGAGGTCACCGACCTGCACACCGCGATAACCCGATTGGGGATCAATTACAGTTGCAACCTGGCGATCGGCCTGGTGATCGAGCAGATCTTCCACGCCCGGTCGCCGGCGGTCGAGCAGAAACTGCGCGATATCTGGGTCAACAGCCTGGAAGTGGCTGGCATCAGCTATGAACTGTGCCGGCGCTTCACCCAGCTCAAACCTGATCAGGCGATGCTGGGTGGGCTGGTGCACCAGATCGGCGCCCTGCCGGTGCTGATCTATGCCGAGGAGCATAACGAACTGCTCTCGGATCCCGTATGCCTGAACTACGTGATCGAACAGATTCAGCCGGTGCTGGGTGACAAGATTCTCAGTGCCTGGGAATTTCCCGAGAAACTGGTGAAACTGCCCGGCGAGGTCCAGGACCTCGACCGCAGGACCACCAAAGTCGACTACATCGACGTGGTGCAGATCGCCCGCTGCCTGAGCCAGCGCAGTCGCAGCCGGCCGCTGGCGGCCCTGCCCGCCTACCGGCACCTGGGGCTGCCGCAGGGCACCGAGCTGGATGTGGCAGACCTGCTCGAGGCGCGGAGCATGTTGCGCTGACCCGATCGCTGGGGGCGCTACGCCCCCCGTTGGTTTAATCAGCGATGAAGCTGACGCGCACCTTCAACCCACCATTCTCGCCATCATGCAGGCTGATCTGGGCCAGGTGCGCCCGGCAGATCTCGCCAACGATCGCCAGGCCCAAGCCGGTGCCCTGGGCACTGCGCCGGTAGAAGCGTTCGAACACCCGCTCACGCTCCTCGGCAGGAATCCCCGGGCCATCGTCTTCCACCTCGAGCACCGCCGGGGCAAGCACGCGCAGGATCACATTGCCGCCCGCCGGGGTGTGGGCCAGAGCGTTATCCACCAGGTTGCTAAGCAGTTCGTTGAGCAAGGTCGGCTCCCCCTTGAGCCACACCGGCGCCTGCGCCTCAAGCGCCAATGACACACCGCGGGCGTGCGCCAGGGGTGCCATGGCCATGCCCAGCTCGCGCGCCAACTGGCTGAGGTCCAGGCGCTGCGCCCCGCCTTCGGCAATCGCCCGGGCGCCGTTCTCCACCCGCGCCAGCGACAGTAACTGGTTGGCCAGGTGGGTCAGGCGATCAGTGCCTTGCGCAGCCGATTCCAAGGTCTGCCGCCATTCCTGCGGCTCGTGCGAACGCAAGCCCAGCTCGACCCGGGCCTTGAGCGCGGCCAACGGCGTGCGCAACTCATGGGCGGCATCGGCGATGAACTGCGCCTGGCGCTCGAACTGTCCGCGTAAACGCTCGGTGAAGTGATTGAGCGCGCGCACCAGCGGCCCCAGCTCGCGCTGCACCTGAACCACCGGCAAGGCCCGCAGGTCGTCCGGCTGGCGCTCCTCCACCGCCGTACGTAGACGCTCCAGCGGGCGCAGGGCAGCGCTCACGGCAAAGCCGACCATCACCAGCGCCCCCAGCGCCAGCATACCCAGGCGCAACAGCGTGTCGGCCATCAGCCCTCGGGCCATGCTCACCCGCGCCTCCTCGGTTTCGGCCACGCGAATCTCGGCCATGCCATTCATGTTCGGCTCGCTAACCGGCTTGAGCAGGCTGACCACGCGCACGTCCTGGCCCAGATAACTGGCGTTGTAGAACCGCGCCAGCGCCGGATAATCATCGGTTCGGGGGGTACCCACGGGCGGTGGCGGCAAGTTCTCATAGCCGGAAATCAACCGCTGGTGAATATCCAGTACCTGGTAGTAGATGCGTCCCGCGCTGTCGTAGGCGAAGGTATCCAACGCCACATAGGGCACATCGGCACTCAGGGTACCGTCGCGTTGGGACAAGCCTGCGGCAATGGTCCGCGCCGAGGCCAGCAGGGTTCGGTCATAGGCGGTATCCGCTGCCTCGCGGCCGTTCCAGTAGGCGCTCAGGCCACTGGCCAGCATCAGCACCACCAGCAGCAAGGCCAGATTGCCGAGCAAGCGCCCACGCAAACTGCCGCTGTCACGCATCGCGGTGTTCCAGCAGGTAGCCCAGCCCGCGGAAGGTGACGATGGCAACCGGATGCCCGTCGAGCTTCTTGCGCAAGCGGTGGACGTAGATCTCGATGGCGTCGGGGCTCGCCTCCTCGTCAAGGCCGAACACCTGGGCGGCGAGTTGCTCCTTGCTCATGACCCGTCCGGGGCGGGCGATCAACGCCTCGAGCACGCTTTGCTCACGCGAGGTCAGCGTCAGGTGCTCTTCGCCCAGGGAAAACCGCCGGGTATCGAGATCGTAGACCAGCGGCCCACAGCGCTGCTGGCGCTCGCCGCCGAGCACACTGCGGCGCAACAGGGCCTTGACCCGCGCCTCCAGTTCGGTCAGTTCGAACGGCTTGGCCAGGTAGTCGTCGGCGCCCAGGTTGAGGCCATGGACCCGGTCCTTGACGTCACTGCGCGCGGTCAGCATCAGCACCGGCAGGGTCTTGCCGCGGCTGCGCAGGCGCGCCAGCACTTCAAAGCCGTCCATCCGCGGCAGGCCGACGTCGAGCACGGCGACCGCATATTCCTCGCTGGTCAGGGCCAGGTCGGCGGCGATGCCATCATGCAGCACGTCCACGGTCAGGCCGTGGCTCTTGAGGGCCTGGGCGACGCTTTCGGCCAGTTGCAGGTGGTCTTCGACCAGCAGCACGCGCATCGATTTCTCCCTAGTAGACAGTGAGGGGCGCGGAGGATTGGCGCGAAGTGTACCGCCGTCGGAGGGTCTGTGAAGTCCCCGCGACAATCCTTTGCCGCTGAAAGGTTAGCGAAAGGTTGGTTGCCTAGCATCGCACCACGGTTGCTCTACGCGCCGAAAAAAAGCACCAGCAAGGTGCAATCGAATAAGAACAATAAACGGAGTCACTCGACGATGCTGTCAATACAGCCGCAGGCGTTCGCGCCTACCCGTTCCCTTCGCCCACGCCCCACTGCCATCGCCAGCGCCCTTGCGCTTGCCGGCGTCGCCCCCGTCAGCCAGGCCGCCTTCTTTGAAGACAGCACGGCCACCTTCGAAACGCGCAACATGTACTTCAATCGCGATTTTCGCGATGGCACCAGCAGCCAGCAGTCCAAGCGCGACGAATGGGCCCAGGGCTTCATGCTCAACTTCGAGTCCGGCTACACCGACGGTACCGTAGGCTTTGGCCTGGACGCGCTGGGCATGCTTGGGGTCAAGCTCGACTCCAGCGCCGACCGCACCGACACCGGCCTGCTGCCGACCCATGACGACGGCAAGGCTGCCGACGAGTACTCCAAGCTGGGCCTGACCGGCAAGATCAAGATCTCCAAGACCGAGCTCAAGGTCGGCTCGCTGATCCCCGAACTGCCCACCCTGCAGCCCAACGATGGCCGCATCCTGCCGCAGACTTTCCAGGGCGGCCTGCTCACCTCGAACGAGATCAGCAACCTGACCGTGACCGGCGGGCGCCTGGAGAAAGCCAAGGACCGCAACGACACCAACTGGGAAGACATCGCCCTCAACAACAAGAACGGCCGTTTCGGGGGCAGCTTCGCCGCCGACAACTATGACCTGGCCGGCCTCGACTACACATTCACCGACCGTATTACCGGCAGCTACCACGTTGCCCAGCTCGACGATATCTACCGCCAGCATTTCGTCGGTATGGTCGCTACCCAACCGTGGGGGCCGGGTACCTTGGGCGCTGACCTGCGCCTGGCGATCAGCGATGACCAGGGCCAGGCCCGCGCCGGCAAGATCGACAACACCACTGCCAACGGCATGCTCAGCTATGCCCTGGGCGGGCACAAGGTCAGTGGCGCCTACCAGCACCTGTCCGGCGACAGCGCCTTCCCCTACGTCGATGGCGCCGACCCGTACCTGGTCAACTTCGTCCAGATCAACGACTTCGCCGGCGCCGACGAGCACTCCTGGCAGCTGCGTTACGACTACAACTTTGCCTCGCTGGGAATCCCCGGCCTGACCTTCATGACCCGCTACCTCAGCGGCGACAACGTCAGCCGCGCCGATGGCAGCGAAGGCAAAGAGTGGGAACGCAACACCGAGTTCAAGTACGTGGTACAAAGCGGCCCGTTGAAAAACGTCGCCGTGCGCCTGCGTAACGCCACCTTCCGCTCCAATTTTGCCCGCGACGCCGACGAAGTGCGGCTGCTGGTGAGCTACAGCGTGGCGCTGTGGTAACCCAAAAAAACAACAACAATGCTCACGGAGATAGACGATGAACCTTTCACTGCGCCGCCTCGTTCTCGCTACCGGTTGCCTGCTGTTGGCCGGCAATGCCCTGGCCGCCGAACCGAAACGCCCTGAATGCATCGCCCCGGCCTCGCCCGGCGGTGGTTTCGACCTGACCTGCAAGCTGGTGCAAAGCGCCCTGGTCAACGAGAAGATCCTCAGCAAGCCCATGCGTGTGACCTACATGCCCGGTGGCGTCGGCGCGGTTGCCTACAACGCCGTGGTTGCCCAGCGTCCGGGCGATGCCGGCACGCTGGTGGCGTGGTCCAGCGGCTCGCTACTCAACCTTGCCCAAGGCAAGTTCGGTCGCTTCGACGAGAACGCGGTGAAATGGCTGGCGGCGGTGGGCACCAGCTACGGCGCAATCGCAGTGAAAAACGATTCGCCCTACAAGAACCTGGCTGACCTGGTCGCGGCCTTGAAGAAAGACCCGAGCAAAGTGGTGATCGGCTCGGGCGGCACCGTTGGCAGCCAGGACTGGATGCAGACCGCGCTGATCGCCAAGGCCGCCGGGATCAACCCGCGTGACCTGCGCTATGTCGCCCTGGAAGGCGGCGGCGAGATCGCCACGGCGTTGCTTGGCGGGCATATCCAGGTCGGCTCGACCGATATTTCCGACTCCATGCCGCACATTCAGAGCGGCAACATGCGCATCCTTGCGGTGTTCTCCGAGAATCGCCTGGACGAGCCGGAGATGAAAGACATCCCTACCGCCAAGGAGCAGGGCTACGACATCGTCTGGCCGGTGGTGCGCGGCTTCTACCTGGGGCCGAAGGTCAGCGACGAGGACTACGCCTGGTGGAAGGACGCCTTCGACAAGCTGCTGAAATCGGAAGAGTTCGCCAAGTTGCGTGACCAGCGCGAGCTGTTCCCATTCGCCATGACCGGTGAAGAGCTGGACGGCTACGTGAAGAAACAGGTCGCCGACTACAAGGCACTGGCCCGGGAATTTGGCCTGATTCAGTAAGTCCGGCTGGTTTCGTGGGGGGCGCGCTGAACGCGTGGGGCTGCTTTGCAACCCATCGCGGGCAAGCCCGCTCCTACCGGGACCGCGCTGCTCTGAAGATAAGCGCTGAACCTGTGATCTCACGATAACGTCCCCCACAGGTCAGCGCTGTGCCCGGACACTCGCCCCGAGGATTCCCCGATGATCCTGCAACGCCTGTTCGCCCTCGTCCTGTTGGCGGTCTGCGCCGCCCTGGCCGTGATGGCCTGGCCCTACCAGGCCGCGTTTTCCTATGAACCGGTAGGCCCGCGCGCCTATCCCCTGCTGATGCTCGGCCTGATGGGCCTGGGCCTGCTCTACCTGGCCATCCGCCCCACGCCGATCGTGCGCAAGGATGACGAGCCAGCGCTGGACCGTGAAACCCTGATCAAGATCGCTGCCTGTGTCGGCCTGCTGATCGTCTTCGCGGCCACCTTCGAGAGCCTGGGCTTCGTCCTCAGCGCGATCCTCGTCGGTGTGCCGATGGCCCGCCTGTACGGCGGCCGCTGGGTGCACAGCGCGATCGTCGTGGTCGCGATGAGCCTGTTCCTCTACTGGCTGTTCGACCGCGTGATGGACGTGCCCCTGCCCCTCGGCCTGCTGGCCGTTCTGGAGAACTGACAGATGGATACCTTGAGCTACCTGGGCCAAGGCTTCGGCGTCGCCCTGAGCCCGTACAACCTGGTCACCGCCCTCTGCGGCACACTGATCGGTACCGTGGTCGGCCTGCTGCCGGGCCTGGGCCCGATCAACGGCGTGGCGCTGCTGATCCCGATTGCCTTCGCCCTGGGCCTGCCGCCGGAGTCGGCGCTGATCCTGCTGGCCGCGGTGTACCTGGGCTGCGAATACGGCGGGCGGATCAGCTCGATCCTGCTCAACATCCCCGGCGAAGCCTCCACCGTGATGACCACCCTCGACGGTTACCCGATGGCCCGCCAGGGCCTGGCCGGGGTGGCGTTGTCGCTGTCGGCGTGGAGCTCGTTCATCGGTGCGTTCATCGCTACCTGCGGCATGGTGCTGTTCGCCCCGCTGCTGGCGAAATGGGCCATCGCCTTTGGCCCGGCGGAATACTTCGTGCTGATGGTGTTCGCCATCGTCGCCCTAGGCGGCATGGCCGGTGACAAGCCACTGAAGACGTTTATTGCCGCGCTGATCGGGCTGTTCCTGTCGGCGGTCGGTATCGACGCCAACAGCGGCGTATACCGCTTTACCGGTGACAGCGTGCACCTGGCCGACGGCATCCAGTTCGTGGTGCTGGTGCTGGGGCTGTTCTCGATCAGCGAGATCCTCCTGCTGCTGGAGAAGACCCATCACGGTCATCAGGCGGTCAAGGCCACCGGGCGCATGCTGTTCAACTTCAAGGAAGCCGCCTCGGTGTTTGCGGTGAATATCCGCTGCGGCCTGCTTGGCTTCATCATGGGCGTGCTGCCAGGCGCCGGTGCGACCCTGGCCAGCGCCGTGGCGTACATGACCGAGAAGCGCATGGCCGGCGACAAGGGCAATTTCGGCAAGGGCGACCCACGTGGCCTGGCCGCGCCAGAAACCGCCATCGGCGCCTCGTGCTGCGGTGCCCTGGTACCCATGCTGACCCTCGGCGTACCCGGCTCGGGCACCACGGCGGTGATGATCGGCGCGCTGACCCTGTACAACATCACACCGGGGCCAATGCTCTTCGAACAGCAACCGGACATCGTCTGGGGCCTGATCGCGTCGTTGTTCATCGCCAACATCATGCTGGTGATCCTCAACATCCCGATGATCCGCATCTTCACCCGCATCCTGGCCGTGCCGAACTGGGCACTGGTGCCGGTAATCGCCATCATCACCGGGATCGGCGTATACGCCGTGCATGCGACCACCTTCGACCTGTTCCTGATGGTCGGCATCGGCATCATGGGCTACATCCTGCGCAAGCTGGACTTCCCGCTGTCGCCGATCCTGCTGGGCTTCATTCTCGGCGGGCTGATGGAGCAGAACCTGCGCCGTGCCCTGTCGATCTCCAACGGTGAGCTGGGCATCCTCTGGTCGAGCCCGATCAGCATGGGCGTGTGGGCGCTGACCCTGTGCATGCTGAGCCTGCCGCTGCTGCGCATCTGGCGCCGCCGCAGCCAGCAACGCCGAGCCATGGCCGATGCCTGATCGGTCGTTGCCGCTGTACTGGGCTACCGGGCTGGTCGGCCTTGCTGGCGGGTTTCTCGCCAGCAAGGTCGGCTGGCCTTTGCCGTGGATGGTCGGCTCGTTGCTGGCGATCATCCTGGTGCGCTGCCTGACGCCTTGGCAGTTGAGCGAGATCCCCAATGGCCGCAAATGCGGGCAGTGGATCATTGGCGTCGGCATCGGCCTGCACTTCACCCCGGCGGTGATCGAGCAGGTCGCCGGGCATTTCAGCCTGATCGTGTTCGGCGCGCTGTTCACCACGGTGTCCAGCGTGCTCGGCGTGTGGTTGCTGCGACGCACTGGTGAGGACCGGGCGACGGCATTCTTCGCCAGCATGCCGGGCGGTTCGGGGGAGATGGTCAACCTCGGTGCGCGCAATGGCGCCGTGCTCAGCCAGGTGGCGGCAGCGCAGAGTCTGCGCGTGCTGGCGGTGGTGTTATGTGTGCCGGCACTGTTCAAGCTGCTGGTGGGCGATGGCGTGCCGGTGAGTCATGCCAGCCATGTCAGCTGGGGCTGGCTGGCACTGATCGCGCCATTGGCGATCCTGTTTGCATTAGGCTGGCAGCGTTTGCGCCAGCCCAATCCGTGGTTGTTCGGGCCGTTACTGGTAACGGCTGCGGTGAGCCTGGCTGGCGATCTGCAGATCGCCTTGCCCGATGGCGCCAGCCAGATCGGCCAGTGGCTGATCGGCAGCGGGCTGGCCTGCCACTTCAACCGGGCGTTCTTTCGCCGCGCGCCGTCGTTTCTCGGCCGCACGTTGCTGGCCACTTTTTTGGCCATGCTGATTGCCGCCAGTGCTGCGTGGGCACTGAGCAGCCTGAGCCAGCTCGACCTGCGCTCATTGACCCTGGGCATGATGCCCGGAGGCATCGCCGAGATGAGCCTGACCGCAGAAACCTTGCAGTTGTCGGTGCCCTTGGTCACGGCAATGCAGGTGATGCGCTTGCTGTTGGTGCTGTTTTTGGCCGAGCCGTTGTTCCGCCGCTGGAATGCACGGGCGGGCTGAGGTTCAAGATCGGCGTCGCGGCTTTCGCGGGGCAAGCCCGCGCCTACAGGATCTGAGTCGATCACATGGGTTATGGACGACACAAACCCTGTAGGAGCGGGCTTGCCCCGCGAAAGCCGCGACACCGACCTGGGCTCACAGCGCCGGCAACGCCCACTCGATCGGCTTCAGCCCACGCTGCTCAAGGAAGCGATTGGCCTGGCTGAAATGCCCACAGCCAAAGAACCCGCGATAGGCCGACAACGGCGACGGATGCACCGACTTGAGCACCAGGTGCTTGGTCCCGTCGATCAGCTTCTGCTTGCTCTGCGCATGCGCGCCCCACAGCAGGAACACCACGTTCGGGCACTGCTCGCTGACCAGCTGGATGATCCGGTCAGTGAAGAACTCCCAGCCCTTCTTGGCATGCGACGCGGCATTGGCGCGCTCTACGGTCATGGTCGTGTTGAGCAACAACACCCCCTGCTCGGCCCAGCTCTGCAGATAACCATGGCTGGGGATCGGCAGGTTCAGATCACGCTGCAGCTCCTTGTAGATGTTGACCAGCGACGGCGGCGTCGGGGTACCCGGCTGCACCGAAAAACACAGACCATGCGCCTGGCCCGGGCCGTGATACGGATCCTGGCCGAGGATAACCACCTTGACCTGGTCCAGCGGGGTGGTGTTGAGCGCGTTGAAGATCAACGGCCCCGGCGGATAGATTTCCTTGCCAGCCGCGTGCTCCTGCCGCAGGAATTCACGCAGTTGGTGCATGTAGGGCTGGTCGAATTCGGCGCGCAGCGCTTCCTTCCAGCTGGGTTCGAGCTTGATGCGGTCGTCGTCGGTCATGGAGCGTTCCTAAAGCCAAGGGGCGCGACACTAGGAAAGCTGCCTGGGCTTGTCAATCGATCCGACCGACGACCGGCAGCTTGGCCAGAGCAAGCCATACTGGTTGGATGACTTGTGCGAGGTAGTCCATGTCCATTGTCTGCGAGGTACTCACCGGCGTCGACGGCGCCCGCATCGGCATCGCCAGCCTGGATGCACCCAAGGCGCTCAACGCGCTGAGCCTGAACATGATCGAAGCGCTCGACGAGCAACTGCGCGGCTGGGCCAGCGACCCCGGCATCGTCTGCGTGCTGCTGCGCGGCAATGGCGCCAAGGCCTTCTGTGCCGGGGGCGATGTGCGGGCGCTGGTCAATGCCTGCCGCGAGCAGCCAGGCAGCGTGCCAGCCTTGGCCGCGAATTTTTTCGCTGCGGAGTATCAGCTCGATTACCGCCTGCACACCTACCCCAAACCGTTGTTGTGCTGGGGCCATGGCCATGTACTGGGCGGCGGCCTGGGCCTGCTGCAGGGCGCAGGCATACGCATCGTCACGCCGAGCAGCCGGCTGGCCATGCCGGAGATCAGTATCGGCTTGTATCCCGATGTCGGCGCCAGTTGGTTTCTCAGCCGCCTGCCCGGCAAGCTGGGCCTGTTTCTCGGCCTGACCGGCGCACCGATCAACGCTCGCGACGCGCTGGACCTGGGCCTGGCTGACCGTTTTTTTGGCGAACAGCAGCAGGAAGCGCTGATTGACGAACTGCTACAACTGAACTGGCAAGAACAGACCACCCTGCAACTGAACAGCCTGCTCAAGTGTGAACAGCACCGAGCCTGCGCCGAGCTGCCCGAAGCGCAGTGGTTACCGCGCCGGGCGCTGATTGATGAACTGCTCGACGTGGCGGATCCGGTGGCCGCCTGGAGGGCCGTCGCAGGCTTGCAACGGCATGCCGACCCCCTGCTGGCGGCCGCCGGGCAACGCCTGCATGAGGGATGCCCGCTCACGGCGCACCTGATCTGGGAGCAGTTGCAGCGGGCGCGCCATCTGTCGCTGTTGCAGGTGTTCCAGATGGAATACGCGATGAGCTTGAACTGCTGTCGCCACCCAGAGTTCAGCGAAGGGGTCAGGGCGCGCCTGCTGGACAAGGACAACCAACCACGCTGGCATTGGCCGGATGTGGACCAGGTGCCAACTGCGGTGGTGGAGGCTCACTTCGTCAAGGTCTGGGAAGGGCGCCATCCGTTGGCCGATCTGCAGCGTTAGCCAAGCCCGCGCAGAACAAAGCCCTTGAACCCGCCGCGTTACCCTGTGGGAGCGGCCTTGTGTCGCGAAAGGGGCGCAAAGCGCCCCCCCTGCGGACTCAACGGTGCCAGTTGCGCTCCCCTCGCCCACCTTGCCCACCCTGATGACGACGCTCACCGCGGTCCCCGTCACCGCGGCGATTGGACTGCCAGCGATCACCCTGCGAGCCGCGGTTGTCATTGCGATAGTCATGCCGATCACGGTCACGCCCGTAGTCATGACGCTGGCGATTGCCGTAATCATTGCGCGGGTTGCCATGCCACTGCTTCACCCGCGGCTGCGGATAAGGCCGGTAATGCGGCGCGGGAGCAGGACGGTAGTAACGTGGCGCCGGCTGGTAATAACGCGGTGCCGGCTGATAGTAATAGCGCGGCTGCGGCGCCACGTAATAGCCCCGGTCGTAGCGTTGATAACCAGGATAGGCATAGCGATCGGCGCTGTAGACTTCCGTGCGATAGTAGCCGCCGCTTCCATGATAGGGGGCACAGGCGCTGGTCATCCCCACCAGCAATACGATCAGCACAATTCGAAGGGACATGGCGGCCTCCTGGACCGCTGGAGTGCTCGACACAGCGGCGCTGGCAAGCGTCGATCGGCAAGCGTTGATCGACACTGATTAAGACCGCTGCACCAAGATCCAGTGCCCTTCACGCAATAAATTGAAACAAGTCAGGCAAGCCTGAAAAACATGCGGTCATTTTCCGGTCATCTCACTAGAATGGCGCCACTGGCACACATCATGGGAAGATCATGCCGTCACGTTCCGCCCTGTTCTCGCAGCGTTCGCTGATCCTTGCCCTGCTGATCCTGCTGGCCTGCGGCTTCCTCGCCACTTCCCTGCTCGGCTACTTCGCCTCGCGTAGCGCAATCCGCGATGGCATCGTCAATACCGAGCTGCCACTGACCTCCGACACGGTCTATTCGGAGATCCAGAAGGACCTGATCCGCCCGGTGCTGATCTCCTCGATGATGGCCCAGGACACCTTCCTGCGCGATTGGGTGATTGCCGGTGAACAGGACCCGCAACGCATCACCCGCTACCTGGGCGAGGTGATGGAGCAACAGGGCACCTGCACCGCGTTCTTCGTCTCCGAGCGCAGCCTCACCTACTACCAGGCCAAAGGCGTACTCAAGCAGCTCAAGCCCGGCACTTGGCGCGATGCCTGGTATTACCGCGTGCGCGAGTTGAAGACGCCCTACGAGATCAACGTCGACCTGGACATGGCCAACCAGGACAAGCTCACTGTATTCATCAACTACCGAGTGCTCGACTACCAGCAGCGCTTCATCGGCGCCGCCGGGGTCGGCCTGAGCGTAGAGTCGGTGGTCAAGTTGATCGACGACTATCAACGCCGCTACCAGCGCTCGGTGCTATTCAGCGATGCCAATGGCAAGGTCTTGCTGACCGGCTCGGATGGCGGCCCGCATGGCCTGCGCGCGGGCCAGCAACTGGCCGAAAGCCGGGCGTTCGAGGAACTGCTGGCGCGTATGCCGACCCCTGGCGCCGGCAGTCACGAATATCACGACAGCGAGGGCCACAGCCACTTCCTCAATGTGCGGCATATCCCCGAACTGGACTGGTACCTGCTGGTCGACAAGCGCGAGAACGGCGCGCTCGACCGGGTCCGCCATTCGCTGTACCTGAACCTAGCGATCTGCGCCATGATCACCCTGGTCGTGCTGTCGCTGCTGCATGCGATGGTCAAGCGCCACCAGGAGAGCATTGAGTCGCTGGCCACGCTCGACAGCCTCACCGGCCTGCCCAACCGGCGCAGCTTCGATCTGCTGGCCGGGCAAGCGCTGCAGGAGGCGCAGCGTGAACGCGCGCCGTTGGTCGCCCTGCTGATCGACCTCGACCACTTCAAGGTGCTCAACGACACCCACGGCCATCTGGCGGGCGACGAAGTGTTACGCCAGTTCGCCAATGTGCTGCAGGGCAGCCTGCGCCAGTCGGATATACTCTGCCGCTGGGGTGGCGAGGAGTTCATCGTGTTGCTGCGCGAAGCCGATGACCGCAGCGCCTTCGAGGTGGCGGAGAAGATCCGCCGGCGTACCGAACAGCTGACCTTCAGCTACAACGACCAGCCCCTGCGCCTGACCACCAGTATCGGTTTGAGCAGCCTGCAGCGTGATGACACCCTGCACACGCTACTGACCCGCGCCGACCATGTGCTCTATTGTGCCAAACAGGGCGGACGCAACCGCGTCTGCAGCGATGTATCCGGATCCAACCATGCCTGACAGCCAGCGCTGCCCCGCCTGCGGCGCCCTCAATCAATGCGGCCTTGCCGATCCGCGCAGCGCCACACAAAACTGCTGGTGCTTCGATGTGAGCATCGACCCGGCAGTGCTTGAAGCCTTGCCTGCCGAATTACGCAATACGGCCTGCCTGTGCCCGCGCTGTGCCGCTGTCGACGAACAGCTCAAGGCAGCGCCGCCTGCGCCGATTGGGTAGACTGCGCGGCCTCTACTCGACCCCAGTACTGCCATGCGCCTCGATCGTTTTCTCGCCAATCTGCCCTGCTACAACCGCCAGCAGGTGCGCCTCTTGCTGATCCAGCGGCGGGTGCGCGTGGATGGCCAAGTGGTGACTGAGCCATTGCATGAGGTCCGCGAGTTCAGCCGGGTCGAGGTCGATGAACAGCTGCACCAGGCCGGGCGCGCGCCGCGTTACCTGATGCTGCACAAGCCGGCCGGCTGCGTCAGTGCCACCCACGACCCGCAGCACCGGACCGTGCTCGACTTGCTGCCTGCTGACCTGCGTGACGACCTGCATATTGCCGGGCGGCTCGATTTCAACACCACCGGGTTGATGCTCCTGACCAATGACGGGCAGTGGTCGCGACGCCTGACCCAACCGAGCACCAAGCTGCCCAAGGTCTATCGGGTCGAGACCGAGGACGAGATCGGCGAGCACTACCCGGAGAAGTTTCACCAGGGCTTCTACTTTGCCTTCGAGGACCTCACCACCCTGCCCGCCCGACTGGAGATTCTCGGCCCGCGCCAGGCGCGGCTGGAAATCGTCGAGGGCCGCTATCACCAGGTTAAGCGGATGTTCGGCTTTTTCCAGAACAAGGTGATCGGGCTGCACCGGGAAAGCATGGGTAGCATCGTGCTGGATCCGGGGTTGGCGCCGGGTGAGTTTCGCCAGCTCAGCGCGGAAGAGATCGCTGGCATCTGAAACTCCGAGCCCTGCGAATGGGGCCGGCACTGGCCCTGCATAGCCGCCTGCCGCTCGCATAAGACCGCCCAGCAGTTTTTCTAGCAAGATTCCCCGAACGGCACTTGCGGGATCGCCATCCTGCTGCTTGAATCGAATTCGTCAGTCCGCATGTGACTCAGCAGTCACGCATGCAGTCCAAGACACCTTTTTGCCGGCCACCCAGGGTCTCGATACCCCGGGGCACGGCAAATTGCCCGCCATAACAACACCGTCGACACGTGTGCCAAGGATCGACACAGGGCCCCCCGTTACTCTTCAGGCGTATGCCTACCTGTCATAAAGATCGTGCACCCTAGGTGACGCGAATACCCTTTTTGCGCCAGGAGTCGATGACATGAGGCCAGAAATCGCTGTACTTGATATCCAAGGTCAGTATCGGGTTTACACGGAGTTCCATCGCGCGCCCCGCGCCGAGAAAACAATCATCCTGGTCAACGGCTCGCTGGCGACCACGGCTTCGTTTGCCCAGACGGTGCGCAGTCTGCACCCGCAATTCAACGTGGTCCTGTACGACCAGCCGTATGCCGGCAAGTCCAAGCCACACAAT
The DNA here is from genome assembly GCF_017875955.1 of Pseudomonas sp. BP8. Taxonomy (GTDB): domain Bacteria; phylum Pseudomonadota; class Gammaproteobacteria; order Pseudomonadales; family Pseudomonadaceae; genus Aquipseudomonas. The sequence goes on from NZ_JAGINK010000001.1 coordinate 5,461,051, forward strand.
CGCCAGGAGCGCCTGCTCACCAAGGAGACCGAGGCGCATATCCTCCTTGAGCTGATCGAGCACTTCCAGGCCGACCACGTGCTGTCGTTCTCCTGGGGCGGTGCCTGCACCCTGCTGGCGCTGGCGCACCAGCCACGGTTGGTGAAAAAGGCCATCGTCAGTTCGTTCTCGCCGGTGATCAACGAGCCGATGCGCGACTACCTCGAGCGCGGCTGCGAGTACCTGGCTTCCTGCGATCGCTATCAGGTCGGCAATCTGGTCAACGACACCATCGGCAAGTACCTGCCGTCGCTGTTCAAACGCTTCAATTATCGCCATGTCAGCAGCCTCGACAGCCACGAATATGCGCAGATGCTGTTCCACATCAACCAGGTGCTGCAGCATGACCTGGCGCGGGCGCTGAAGGGGGCGGCCAACATCGACATCCCGGTGCTGTTCATCAACGGCGACCGTGACGAGTACACCACCGCCGACGACGCCCGCCAGTTCGGCAACCATGTGCGCCGTAGCCACTTCAGCGTAATCAACGGCGCCGGGCACTTCCTCGACATGGAGCACAAGACGGCCAGTGAAGCCCTGCGCGGTGTCATGCATGGTTTCCTCAAACCGACCAGTCACGAGCCCCGTCAACGCAGTCACTATGAGCAGGGGCACCATGCACTGGCCATCTGAGCGCATCGGCGTCCTGTAGCCTTTCTGCTATCCGCAGGCTACGGGCCGCCGACAGGTATTTTTCGTGACTGGGCTTCTCATCGCGGGAGGGTTCTGGTACAAAGTCGAGCTGCCGCAGCGCAAGGCGCCTGGCAGAGCAAGGAAGTACGCGTAAAGCGGGTATAGTTTAATGGTAGAACAGTAGCTTCCCAAGCTTCCGACGAGGGTTCGATTCCCTCTACCCGCTCCAACTTCTGCACCCATCGCTGCACCGCATGACGTTCGTTAACGTCATCGCCTGTCTAAAGGAGCTTTTGCTCCTTTTTTCGTTTCTGCGACCTGCCCCCTTCTGCTTGTCCAGGCTTACAGGCACTCCCTGGCGACTGTGTTCACTGACTGTGCTGTGCCAAACATTGGCTTGACCCGCGAACACCGGCAACGCCGGTGCCGTACACCACGCTGCCCGGGCCGGCCAAGCATTGCTTCGAGCAATTTCAACGATCTTGAGCATGTCCTCAAAGCACTGGCTCACTCAGAGCAAGAACGCTCAAGGTGGTTTGAGATTGCGCCAGGCTTGAGCCCCTTGGCGCTCAAGCCTGATGAAATTTCGATGGCTACCCCTCGCAGCATTCCCCTCCAACTCCAGCGATCAGTAACCAAGCCCACGCAACCACTGCCCCTCGCTCTTTTCCACTTCCCGCCCCTGAAACCGCAACAACGCCGCAGGTCGATTGGTGAAAATCCCATCCACCCCCGCCTGTATGGCCTTGGCAAAGTCCACCGGTTCATCGAGCGTATACACATGCACCAACAACCCGCGTTCATGGCTGAGCTGGTTCATCCACGGCTGGGCAAGGTCGGCATAGCTCTGCTCGCCAAGCGTGCTCCGCATCGCCGAAGGCCCAGTGCCGATGGCGCCAGCGTCCTTGGCGTAACCCAGCCAACGCTCAAATTCGGCACGATCGCGCGGCTGCTGACGTGCGTAGAACGCCGCCTTGTCACGCTCGCCCGATTCAGCGAATGATTGCCCCGAGGCAGGCTCGATAGCGCCCTTGCCCACCCACAACAAGAGGATCTTCGGTGTGTTCGGCATGCTCTGCTGCAGCAGGGCCAGACTGTTGCGATCGAATGTCTGCAGCACCACCCGCCCAGGCACGTCCAACCAACCGCGCGCACTTAGGCGCGCCGCGAGATCGCGCTCTATCCCGGGAAACTGGCCAGGCATCTTGGTCTCGATGTACAACCCCGGGCGCCGCTCGGGATTGCCTTCGGCAATGTCGATCACCTCGTCCAGCGTCAGTATCGGCAAGCCCTTGAACGACGCCCGGGCCCGCTCAGGGTAGGCCCGGTTGAACCAACTGCCAGCGTCGAGCGACTTAAGTTCAGCGAGAGTAAAGGCACTCACCGGGCTGCCAGCGCGCTCGGGGAATCGCTCGGCGACGTTGCTGGTGCGCGCCAGCACGTCGTCGTGCACCACCACCAGCACACCATCACGGGTGCGCTGCAGGTCCAGCTCGAGGTAGTCGGCACCGAGCTCGCGCGCCAGCAAGTACGCCGGCCGGGTCGACTCAGGGGCGTCATGCGAGGCGCCACGGTGGGCGATCACCGCGGAATAGGGGATGCCCTGGGCCTTGGCCAGGGTACGGCCGTCGCGGGCGTTGGCCAACGTACAGCTTAACAAGAGAATTGCGACTGACACGCTGAGGGGGAACGGCATGATTACTCCCTGTCTGATCGTTCGGCGGACACTGCAGGCACCCTGCAATACAGCACATTTAGCATGACATGCTAAAGTCGCGGCGTTTCCCGCCACCCTACGGACCACGCATGCCCCCTCTCGACGCCCACCTGACGCCCTGGCCCGCACTCAATGAGCGCCACCCCTGCGATGCCCTGCTGCTGGGCAACGGTGCCAGTCGCGCGCTGTGGAAACCGTTCGGCTACTTCTCGCTGTTCGAGCAGGCGCAGAAGGTACGAAACAAGGGCCTGGGCGTGAGTGACCAGGCGCTGTTCAAGGCGCTCGGCAGCGAGCTGTTCGAACCTGCGCTGAGCACCCTGAACACCACAGTGCGGGCCAATGCTGCGCTGGCGATCAATTCCACTGCGCCGCTCAACCGCTACTACTCGATCAAGGAAGCGTTGATCCATGCCGTGCGCAAAGTGCACGTGCCCTGGCCGCTGCTGCCAAGCACCTGCCTGACGGCGATCAACCAGGCGCTGCGCGGCTACCGCAGCGTCTACACCAGCAATTACGACCTGCTCCTGCCTTGGGCCATGCGCCAGGCACCGCAGGGGTTCGCCGAGCTGTTCGACGAGGAAGGTTTCTTCGACGTGCGCCGCACCCAGGCCGACGGCACTCGGGTCATGCATTTGCACGGCGGCTTGCACCTGCTGAAGTTGCCGGATGGCAGCACGCGCCAGCGCAGCGCGAACGACGCTGAACTGCTCGACGGCTTTGCCGTGAACATCCCGGGCGAAGTGCCGTTGTTCATCAACGAGGAGCGCAGCGAGCACAAACTGCGGGCCATCCGCAGCTCCGATTACCTCACCTGGTGCCTGGGCCAACTGGCCAATGAACGTCAGGGTCTGTGCCTGTTCGGCCAGCACCTGGATGCCAGCGATGAGCATCTGCTGGAGGCCATCCGCCAAGCCAGGCCGACGCACCTGGCCATCGCCATCCGGCCGTTGAACGAGGCGTCAATCATCAATCAGAAGCAACACTTCATCCATCGTTTCGCCGACTTTGGCGATACTCCGTTACATTTCTTCGACGCCAGCACTCATCCCCTCGGCGCGCCTGAACAAGCCATCGAGGTGCCTGCGGACTTTGCCAGGCGGCGCTGAGCAAGTGCTCAGGAAAGCCTGGTAAATGTGTATGTTTCAATAAAGCGGTGTGGCCGGAGTTGCCGAAGAGAATGTTTACACCCAAGGGCGCAATGCCAAGGTGAGTGTGACGCGGTTCTTCGGAGGGAAGGTGCGAGGTATAGCGGCCATTTCGCGAGACAAGCCGGCGAAGTGCCCGATAAAACCCTATCACCCCTTCCCTATCCTAATGATAATTAAACAAGCCTTAGATACTATACAGCTAAGCGCAAATAAACCCCCTTCCAAAAACAACAACTTAAGCACATCCACACCTATCCAGACTCTTACACGAACAGGCAACTTACAGCCGTGGACTACAGAATCATCCTACAGCAAGCTTTCTATTTAAACAGAAACAAGCTGCAACACGCCAAACCCAGTAGTTACAAATACGATATTGACTTCAAGCTGCAACAACAACTAGCGTAACTACTCGCTCTAAAGACGAACCAGCGCCACCTCTCCACTACTAATGCATGCGCACCATTGGATCCCTGAAGCCAATCAGTCCAACTGGAGTTAGCCCTAAAATGCGAATACCTTCAAGCGAACGTATAGCCTGCATTGTTGACGGCTATAGCACCGGCACTGATCTATCCATAGCCCTCAAAGAACTGGGCTGGACAGTGGTGCATGTTCAATCGGCAAAACGTCCACCGCTTGCATTTGCCAAGTCGTTCAACCGTTCGTTATTCGACGCCCACCTGCTGCTCGCCGAGATGGGATACAAACGTCTCGTGGCGCAACTGTTAGAGTTAAACCCCGAACTGGTCATCGCGGGAAGTGAACCGGGTGTTGAGCTTGCGGACGCATTGAATACTGCGCTCGGTTTACAGGGGAACTCGCCCCTAACTAGCATCAGGCGTCGAAACAAATTTCACATGTCCCAATCTCTATCAGAGTGCGGCCTTGATGCGGTCGATCAGCATTTGGTAACCAATCGCGAGCAGTTGATCAAGGCCATTGAATGCCTGGGGCTGTATCCGATTGTGGTTAAACCCGTGGATGCCATGGGCAGTGAAAACGTACGTGTGTGCCACGAGATAGAAGAGGCGGTAGCTGCTTTTGAGGCTATCCTAGGAAAAACCAACTTCATCGGCTCAATTAACTCTGCAGCTTTAGTGCAAGAATATCTGCAAGGTGATCAGTATGTCGTCAATGCGGTAAGTGTCGATGGGCAACACCGTATCACCGAGATTTGGCACGAGCGGCGGTTGAACATCCGCGGTGTGGGCAACCTCTATGACTACGAAACATTGCTTCCGTATGAAGGCGATACTCAGCGTCGCCTGATCGAATACACCTGCCAGGTGCTCAACGCCCTGGAGCTACGCGAAGGCCCGAGTCACTCCGAAATCATGCTCACGCCACGCGGCCCGGTTTTAATCGAGACTGGGGCACGCATGCAGGGTGGCATCGTCTCAGCGCCGATTATCGAGGCCATCGGCGATAGCCATATGACCATGACGCTCAAACGCTACCTCAACCCACAGGCATTTCTTCAAAGTATCAACGACGCCTACACGTTATCCATCAACGTCAGAGTTGTAAATCTGATCATGGACCGTGCAGGAACCGTCAAGGAAAACAACTGCCATAAACTCCTGGCGACCCTACCATCCTTCCGAATGATCGCCCGCACTCCAGACATTGGAAGCAGAGTACCCAAGACCATAGACCTGGCTACCAAGGTGGGTCATATCTATCTGATGCATGAGAATCTCGAGCAACTTGATTGGGATTATCGACGGGTTCGTGACTGGGAAAAGAAGCGAAAGCTGATTGCCTTGGAGTGAAGTCGCATGCCGATGATTGGCCGTTTGCCGATAAAGGTTGTCAGCTGACCGCGGCCAGCATCATCTGATTTGGTCATAGAGACCAGCAAACTTGGGGGCGCTTCGCGCCCCTTTCGCGACACAAGGCCGCTCCCACAGGCACTGTGCATGCCTCCAAATACCTGCCGTCCAGGAATGGCGCTGCATTCGAGCTGAGCGCAAGGTCAGTAGCGGGCTTGACCCGCGAACACCGGCGAAGCCGGTGCCAGCCTATGTGGTGTCTGCGAGCGCCTACCCCGCCAAATCAGGGAATCAACCCATCCGCCCGCAACAACGTCTCTAGGCAATGCTCCTGCACCCCATAAAACGCCTTCAGCTCGGCAATCTTCGCCAACAACACTGTCGCATCCACCGGCTGCCTGCGCTTCACCGCCAAGATCATCTTGTTCTTGTTGGTGTGCTCCAACGAAATGAACTCGAACACCTTGGTCTCGTAACCACAGGCTTCCAGGTACAGCGCGCGCAAACTGTCGGTGAGCATCTCGGCCTGCTGGCCCAGGTGCAGGCCGTACTGCAGCATAGGCTGCAGCAAACCCGGGCTCTGCAGTTGCGGGCGAACCTGTTTATGGCAGCACGGCGAACACATGATGATCGCGGCGTTGCAGCGGATGCCGGTGTGGATGGCATAGTCAGTGGCGATGTCGCAGGCATGCAGGGCGATCATCACTTCGATCGCCTCGGGCACCACGCTGCGCACGTCGCCGCACTCGAATACCAGGCCGCTGTGCTCCAGGCGAGCCGCAGCGGTGTTGCACAGGTCGACCATGTCCTGGCGCAACTCGACACCCGTCACCTGCGCCTCACGGGCCAGCGTGTTGCGCAAATAATCGTGCATGGCAAAGGTCAGGTAGCCCTTGCCCGAACCGAAGTCGGCCACGCGCAACAGTTGCTGCGCCGCCACCGGCGCACTGGCCAGGGCATGCTCGAAGACTTCGATGAACTTGTTAATCTGCTTCCACTTGCGCGACATCGACGGGATCAACGCGCCGTTGCCATCGGTTACGCCCAGGTCGCGCAAGAACGGCCGCGACAGTTCCAGATAACGCTTCTTCTCCCGGTCATGGCCGGCCGCCGGGGCCACTTCACGTGGCGCCTGGGCGACGTGGCGCTGGAGCATCGGCTTGCCTTTCTTGCTGAAGCCCAACTGCACTTCACCTTCAGCCGTGAACAAGTGGGCATTGCGAAAGCTCTCTGGCAGCAACTCGGCGACCAGCGCCTGCGCCTGCTCGAGCGGCAAATTGCGGGTGATGTCGCGGGTCTGGTGCCGGTAGACCAGCGACAGGCTCGGCTCGCCCTTGACCAGCAGCGGCTTGGCGATGATTCGCTGCAAGCTCTGGTCGGCGCCAACGTGGCGCGCCAGCACCAGTTTGGCCAGGGTGCCGTCCTGCAGGGCATCGGCCAGCAGACGCAGGAACTGGGCACGCGCATCCGGCGCGGTAGCGGTAGAAGGTGTGGCGGACATGAACAGGAGGTGCCTCGAATTGCCAGGAGCGCAGCGCGCAATGGCCGGCATTCTACGTCGATGCCCGGCCTGCGCGAAGGGTTTGTCGATGGGCGTGGCTCAGTCGAGGATCACCAGGCGGTTGGGCAACTGGTTGCGCGTGCAGGTCGATGGCAGTGGGCGGCTGAGCAGCTCGCCGCAGGCATCGATACACTCGACGAAGCCCTGCAAGGTCCGCCCCTGCCGCAACTGCTCGCGAAAACGCGCGACCAGCACAGCCCGGGCGCGGGCGTCGAGATGCTGTTCAATACCGGTGTCGGCCAGGATCACCACGTAATCCTCCGCCTCGCTGACGAAGATCAGTACGCCGGTGCCGGCCGCCGTACGCTGCAGGTCAAGCGCGCGAAACTGCTGCTGTGCAAGGATCGCGGCACTGCGTTGACGCAGCAGCCGTGGCACCACCAGGCTGGCCAGGCGCGGGCTGCGCAATAGCAGGCAGAGGCCGATGAACAGCACCACCTGGGCCACCAGCAGCCCGCGCAGGCTGGGCCAACCCACCAATAGATGCAGTGCACCGGGGATCGCCAGCGCCAGCAGCGCAGCCCAGAACAGCGGCAGGTAGGCGTAGTCGCCGGCCCTGCGCGCCAGCACCGTGACCAGCTCGGCGTCGGTACGCCGCTCCGCGCGGGCAATCGCCTCGGCGACCTGACGCTGCTCGTATTCGTTGAAAACAGTCATGCCTGCGGTCTCTCGAACGTTCTTATAGTTGTTGTGGCGGGATCCAGGTGGCGCGAGTGTATCTCAACAACTACGCGACATCAGGCATAATCCGCCGCAGTCGCTAACGCTGTAGGCATGATCGGAAAAACGATCACCCTACGCCCGAAAAACAATAGTCGCCTGAACACTTCGGCCACGCGCGTCAATGCACGGGCACGGCACAGGCCACGACCATGGAATTGATCATGAAACTGTCTATGCTGGGCTTGGCCTTGGGCCTTGCCAGTCAAGCCGCACTGGCCGCTACGCCCGCCCCGCCCCTGCAGGACAAGCAGGCATTCATCGAGCATCTGATCCAGCAGATGACCCTCGACGAGAAGATCGGCCAGTTGCGCCTGATCAGCATCGGCCCCGAAATGCCCCACGCGAAGATCCGCGAAGAAATCGCTGCCGGCCGCATTGGCGGCACCTTCAACTCGCGCACCGCCCCGGAAAACCGGCCGATGCAGGACGCGGCCATGCGCAGCCGGCTGAAGATCCCGATGTTCTTCGCCTACGACGTGATCCACGGTAACCGCACGATCTTCCCGATCAGCCTGGGCCTGGCCGCGACCTGGGACATGGACGCGATCGCCAAGGTCGGCCGCACCTCGGCCATCGAAGCCTCCGCCGACGCCCTCGACATGACCTTCGCGCCCATGGTCGACATCGCCCGCGACCCGCGCTGGGGCCGCACCAGCGAAGGCTTTGGTGAAGACACCTACCTGACCTCGCGAATCGGCCAGGTCATGGTCAAGGGCTTTCAGGGCAGCAGCCCGGCCAACCCCGACAGCATCATGGCCATCGTCAAGCACTTCGCCCTGTACGGCGCGGTGGAAGGCGGGCGCGACTACAACACGGTCGATATGAGTCTGCCAAAGATGTACAACGACTACCTGCCGCCCTACCGCGCCAGCCTCGACGCAGGCGCCGGTGGCGTGATGGTGGCGCTGAACTCGATCAACGGCGTGCCGGCCACCTCCAACACCTGGTTGATGAACGACCTGCTGCGCGGTGAGTGGGGCTTCAAGGGCGTGACCATCAGCGACCATGGCGCGATCCAGGAGCTGATCCGCCACGGCGTCGCCAAGGATGGTCGAGAAGCGGCCAAGCTGGCAATCAAGGCCGGCATCGACATGAGCATGAACGACTCGCTGTATGGCGAGGAGCTGCCGGGGCTGGTCAAGTCTGGTGAGGTGACCCAGGCCGAGCTCGATCAGGCCGTGCGCGAAGTGCTCGGTGCCAAGTACGAAATGGGCCTGTTCAAGGACCCTTACGTGCGTATCGGCAAAGCCGAGAATGACCTCAAGGACTACTATGCCGACGCCCGCCTGCACCGCGAGGCCGCGCGTGATGTCGCCCGGCGCAGCCTGGTCCTGCTGGAGAACCGCCAGCAGACCCTGCCCCTGAAAAAAGCCGGCACGATTGCCTTGGTCGGCCCGCTGGCCGACGCGCCGATCGACATGATGGGCAGCTGGGCCGCTGATGGGCGCCCCGAGCATTCGGTGACCGTACGCGAGGGCCTGCGCCGCGCCGTCGGCGACAAGGCCAAACTGATCTACGCCAAGGGCTCCAACGTCACTGGCGACAAGGCGATGTTCGATTACCTGAACTTCCTCAACTTCGATGCACCGGAGATCGTTGACGACCTGCGCCCGGCCGCCGTGTTGATCGATGAAGCGGTCAAGGCCGCCCAGCAGGCTGACGTGGTCGTAGCGGTGGTAGGCGAATCGCGCGGCATGTCGCACGAGTCGTCGAGCCGCACCACCCTGGAAATCCCGGCGGTACAACGTGACCTGATCAAGGCCCTGAAGGCCACCGGCAAGCCGCTGGTGCTGGTGCTGATGAACGGCCGGCCGCTGTCCATCGCCTGGGAACGGGAACAGGCCGATGCCCTGCTCGAGACCTGGTTCAGCGGCACCGAAGGCGGCAATGCCATCGCTGACGTGCTGTTCGGCGATTACAACCCGTCCGGTAAGCTGGCCATCACCTTCCCGCGGTCGGTCGGGCAGATCCCGATGTACTACAACCACCTGCGCATTGGCCGTCCGTTTACCCCAGGCAAGCCGGGCAACTACACCTCGCAGTACTTCGAGGAACCCAATGGCCCGCTGTATCCGTTCGGCTATGGCCTGAGCTATAGCAGCTTCGAGCTGTCGGGGTTGAAGCTGGCCAAGCCTGAGCTCAAGCGTGGCGACAGCCTGCAAGCCACGGTCACCGTGAAAAACACCGGCAAGCGCGACGGCGAGACCGTGGTCCAGCTGTACCTGCAAGACGTCAGCGCCTCGATGAGCCGCCCGGTGAAGGAGCTGAAGAACTTCCAGAAACTGATGCTCAAGGCTGGCGAGTCGCGCGTCGTGAGCTTCAGCATCAGTGAGGACGACCTGAAGTTCTACAACGGCCAGTTGCAGCGGGTGGCCGAGCCGGGGCAGTTCAACGTGCAGGTCGGACTGGATTCCGAGGCAGTGCAGCAGCAGAGTTTCGAGTTGCTGTAAGTCGTTGGGAGTGAGGCGGGTCAGTTGCTCGCGTGTTGACTGACCGGGCTTGCCCCGCCAAGGGCCGGCCCTGACTCCACATCTACCACCTGCACCCAGGATCCGCACCATGCCTTCTTCGTTTCGAGCATTGCGCCTCGGCCTGATCGTGTTGCTGATCCTGGTCGGCACGGCGCTCAGCGCCAGCTGGGCCATGCATCAGGCCAAGCGCCAGTCGATGGCCACCGACGCCCAGCGCGCCGCCCAGCAGTTGGGCCTGTACGCCACGTCGCTACACACCCTGATCGAACGCTACCGCGCCCTGCCCGCCGTGCTCGCCCTCGACCCCGAGCTGATCGCCGCCCTGCGCGGGCCGATCGATGCCCAGGTGCAAGCCGCCCTCAACCACAAGCTCGAACGCATCAATGGCGCCGCCAATTCCTCCACCCTGGAGTTGCTCGATCACACCGGCCTCGCCGTGGCCGCCAGCAACTGGCGCCTGCCGAGCACCTACGTCGGTTCCAACTACGGCTTCCGGCCCTATTTCAAACAGACCCGCACCCAGGGCAGCGGCCGTTTCTACGCGGTCGGCGTGACCAGTGGCGTGCCGGGCTACTTTCTTTCCAGCGCAGTCAACGACGAACATGGGCGTTTTCTCGGCGCGATGGTGGTCAAGCTGGAATTTCCCCAACTGGAACGCGAATGGCGCCAGGGCAGCGATGTGCTGCTGGTCAGCGATGCCCGCGGGATCATCTTCATCGCCAACCAGGACGGCTGGCGCTACCGCGAGCTGACGCCGCTGTCGCCCGCCGACCGCGCCGAGCTGGCCGCCACCCGTCAGTACGACAAACAGCCACTGGTGCCCTTGCAGCATCAGCGCCTGACCGAGTTCGACGCCCACAGCCACCTGAGCCGGGTCCAGGGCCCGGACGGCACCGCCGAATACCTCTGGCAAAGCCTGCCGCTGGAGAGTGACGGCTGGACCCTGCACCTGCTGCGCAAGCCGCAGGTCAGCGAGGATCAACGCAATGCCGCCCTGGCCGCCGCGGCGATCTGGCTCAGCCTGGTGTTCGCCGCGCTGTTCGTCAGCCAGCGCCTGCGCCTGGCCCGCCTGCGCCAACGCAGCCGCGAGGCGCTCAAGCGCCAGGTCGAGGAGCGCACCCGCGAACTGCGCACTGCCCAGGAAGGCCTGGTGCAATCGGCCAAGCTGGCGGCGTTGGGGCAGATGTCAGCCGCCTTGGCGCATGAGATCAACCAGCCGCTGACCACCCAGCGCATGCAGCTCGAGACCCTGCGCCTGCTGCTTGACCACGGACGCTTCGACGAGGCACGCCAGGCCTTGGAGCCCCTGGAGCAAATGCTGGCGCGCATGGCAGCACTGACCGGCCACTTGAAGACCTTCGCCCGCAACAGCCCCCGCGGCCTGCGCGAGCGCCTCGACCTGGCCACCGTGGTCGATCAGGCCTTGCACCTGCTGGAGACACGGATCCGCAGCGAGGAAGTCGAGGTGGCGCTGTACCTGGCGCGCCCGGCGTGGGTGCGCGGCGATGCGATCCGCCTGGAGCAGGTGTTGATCAATCTGTTGCGCAACGCCCTCGACGCCATGGCCGACAAGCGCTACAAACGCCTTGAGATCCGAATCGAGATCGATCAGCAGCACTGGCGTCTGAGCGTGCTCGACTCCGGTGGCGGCATCGATGAGGCTCACCTGGCCAAAGTCTTCGACCCGTTCTTCACTACCAAGCCGGTAGGGGAAGGGCTCGGCCTGGGCCTGGCGATTTCCTACGGCATCGTCCATGAGGCCGGCGGCCAGCTGCAGGTCGACAACCTGCCTGGTGGAGCCCGCTTCAGCCTCACCCTGCCTCGCGATCAGGAGCCGGTATGTTGAATTCAGTGATCGTCGTCGATGACGAAGCGAGTATCCGCACTGCAGTGGAGCAGTGGCTGAGCCTGTCGGGTTTCAGCGTGCAACTGTTTGCCCGCGCCGAAGACTGCCTGGCGCAGTTGCCGGGGCACTTTCCGGGAGTGATCATCAGCGATGTGCGCATGCCCGGCATCGGCGGCCTGCAACTGCTGGAAAGATTGCAGGCAGAGGATGCCGACTTGCCAGTGATTCTGCTGACCGGCCACGGCGATGTGCCGATGGCGGTAGAGGCCATGCGCAACGGTGCGTATGACTTCCTGGAAAAGCCGTTTACCCCGCAACACCTGCTCGGCAGCCTGCGCCGCGCCTTGGAAAAACGCCAACTGGTGCTGGAGAACCGCCGCCTGCACGAACAAGCCGATCTCAAGGCGCGGCTCACCGACACCTTGTTGGGTATGTCTCAGGGCGTGCAGCAGCTGCGCCAGCAGGTGCTTGAGCTGGCCAGCTTGCCGGTCAATGTGCTGCTCCGCGGTGAGACCGGCAGCGGCAAGGAGCGCGTGGCGCGCTGCCTGCACGACTTCGGCCCACGCGCCGACAAGCCGTTCGTTGCTCTCAACTGTGCGGCGATCCCCGAAGCGTTGTTCGAAGCCGAATTGTTTGGCCATGAGAGCGGCGCTTTTACCGGCGCCCAAGGCAAGCGCATCGGTAAGCTGGAATATGCCAACGGCGGCACAGTATTTCTCGACGAGATCGAGAGCATGCCGCTGGCCCAGCAGGCCAAGCTGCTGCGGGTGATCCAGGAGCAGAAGCTGGAACGCCTCGGCGCCAACCAGAGCATCAGCGTCGACCTGCGGATCATTGCCGCGACCAAACCGGACCTGCTCGAAGAGGCACGCGCCGGGCGTTTTCGCGAGGACCTGGCGTATCGCCTGAACGTTGCCGAACTGCGCCTGGCGCCACTGCGTGAACGCCGTGAAGACATTCCGCTGCTGTTCGAATACTTCGCCCGCACCGCCGCCGAGCGCCTTGGCCGCAGCGCCCCGCCGCTGTCCGGCGGGCAACTGGCGACACTGCTCGGGCATGACTGGCCGGGCAATGTGCGCGAACTGGCAAACGCTGCCGAACGGCATGCACTGGGGCTGGGTTCGCCCAGTGGTGACACTGCAGCGGGCGGCCCGTCACTGGTCGAGCAGATGGAGGCGTTTGAAGCGCAGTGCTTGCGCGCCGCGTTGCGCCAGCATAAAGGTGAGATCAAGGCGGTGATGGAAACCTTGCAACTGCCGCGGCGGACGTTGAACGAGAAGATGCAGCGCCATGGGCTGGCTCGTGAAGATTTTGTCTAGTGGGAATAGGCGGATTCTTGCTTATGAAAAGTCAGCGATGAGCGGAAATCGGCCTATCTCGTGGTGATATGAAGTTTGCTGGGGCCGCTTCGCGGCCCTTTCGCGACACAAGGCCGCTCCCACAGTCGAGAGCGTGCAGCGCCTTGATTGCGGGGTGTACGCGATCTCGTGGGAGCGGCCTTGTGTCGCGAAAGGGGCGCAGAGCGCCCCCAAATGGACCGCCACGCCCTCATCTGGCACACCTCCTGCAAAAGCCTTCTCAAGCGCCGCACAGCGCGCTCCACAAAAACAACGAGAAGGTTACCTCTGATGGATAACGCCACCTCCCTGCCCGCCGGGGCGGCCATAGCGCCGACCGCGGAAAAAACCACCGCCAGCCGCCTCAAGTCGATTTTCAGCGGCTCGATCGGCAACATGGTCGAATGGTACGACTGGTACGTCTACGCCGCATTCTCGCTGTACTTCGCCAAAGCCTTCTTCCCTGCCGGCGACAGCACCGCACAACTGCTCAACACCGCTGCGATCTTCGCCGTGGGCTTCCTGATGCGCCCGATTGGTGGCTGGCTGATGGGCCTCTACGCCGACCGCAAGGGCCGCAAGGCGGCACTGATGGCCTCGGTCCTGTTGATGTGCGCAGGTTCGCTGGTAATCGCCCTGACCCCAGGGTATGAGACCATCGGTGTTGCCGCGCCGGTCCTGCTGGTGTTCGCGCGCCTGCTGCAGGGCTTGTCGGTGGGCGGTGAATACGGCACCTCGGCCACCTACCTCAGTGAAATGGCCAGCAAGGAGCGCCGTGGCTTCTTCTCCAGCTTCCAGTACGTGACGCTGATCTCGGGCCAGCTTATCGCCCTGGCCGTGCTGATCGTCCTGCAGCAGACCCTGACCACCGAGCAACTGTACGCCTGGGGCTGGCGCGTGCCGTTCGTGATCGGTGCGCTGTGCGCAGTGGTTGCGCTGTACCTGCGTCGCGGCATGGAAGAAACCGCCTCCTTCACCAAGAAGGAAAAGGCCAAAGAAAGCCTGATGCGCACCCTGATGCGTCATCCCAAGGAGCTGATGACCGTGGTCGGCCTGACCATGGGCGGAACCCTGGCGTTCTACACCTACACCACCTACATGCAGAAATACCTGGTCAACACGGTTGGCATGAGCATTAGCGACTCGACCACCATCTCGGCCGCCACACTGTTCTTGTTCATGTGCTTGCAGCCATTGGTCGGCGGGCTCTCCGACAAGATCGGCCGACGCCCGATCCTGATCGCCTTCGGCGTACTCGGGACGCTGTTCACCGTACCGATCCTGACCACCCTGCACACCGTCCAGAGCTGGTGGGGCGCGTTCTTCCTGATCATGGCGGCGCTGATCATCGTCAGCGGCTACACCTCGATCAACGCGGTGGTCAAAGCCGAGCTGTTCCCGACCGAGATCCGCGCCCTGGGCGTTGGCCTGCCGTATGCGCTGACTGTGTCGATCTTCGGCGGCACCGCAGAGTACATCGCCTTGTGGTTCAAGAGCGCAGGTATGGAAAGCGGCTTCTACTGGTATGTCACCGCGTGCATCGCCTGCTCGCTGCTGGTGTACGCGACCATGAAAGACACCAAGACACATTCGCGGATCACCACTGACTGATCCAGCGTTGGCAACACAAAAAGGGGCGCTCCGGCTGACGGGGCGCCCCTTTTTGTATTGCGGCGTGATTCGCAGCAAAGCGGTCACGATGCGTTGTACCTGGCGCATCCGGCGTGAGTCCGCGACGATGCGATCCGCTTGGAACAAGTGCTAATAAATCCGTTGCGCAACGCCCTCGACGCCATGGCCGACAAGCGTTACAACCGTCTGGAGATCCGTATCGAGATCGATCAGCAGCACTGACGTCCGAGCGGGCTCGTCTCCGGCTGCGATACACCGTGCCGAAAGTGGGCCGCCAGATCTCATCTGGCACACCGACTGCAAATGCCCTGCACTGGCGCACGCCTCAACAACTACAGTAAGGGTTTTGCACATGTATAAAGGCTCGTCCCTGCGCGCCAGCGCGGGCATAGCACCGACTGCGAAGAAAACCAACGCCAACCGCCTGACATCGATTTTCAAAAGCTCAATCGGCAACCTGCTTGGGTGGTACGACTGGTACGTTTATGCCGTATTGGCGATATACCTCTCCAGTGCCTTCTTCCCGGTTACCGGCGACGACAACACACGCATGCTCATGTTGTTCTCAGCCTTCGCCGCGAGCCACGTAATGCGACCGGTCGGAAGCTGGCTGCTTGGCGAATACGCCGACCGCAAGGGACGCAAGGCTGCGCTGAAAGTTTCGGTGCTGCTGATGTGTGCAGGCTCGCTGGTGATCGCCCTGGCCCCAGACTACGAGACCATCGGCGTCGCTGCGCCATACCTGCTGGTGTTAGGGAGACTGCTACACGGCCTGGCGATTGGCGGTGAAAACGCCATCACAGCCACTTATCTCTATGAGATGGCCAGCAAAGGGCGCCGTGGGTTTTTCACTAATTTGCAGAGCATAACGCTGATCTTTGGCCTGCTCATCTCGTCTCTGCTGGTGAAGGCTCTCAATGACACGCTAAGCAGCGAAGACATGCGTGCCTGGGGCTGGCGAGTACCCTTTGTGATCGGAGCGCTGTTCTCAATGGTTGCTTTTTACCTGCGTAGCGGCTTGGAAGAAACCGAATCTTTCACTAACAACAAAGCGCTCAAAGAGAGCCCGTTAAAGACCCTGATGGGCCAGTCTGAGAAGCTGAGGGCCGTGGCCGGCCTGACCATAGGTGGAGCCTTGGCGACTTACACCTACGCCGTCTACATGCCGAAATACCTGTTCAGGTCTTTTAGCATTAGTCACGACGAGAGGTCCGCTCTCATGATCGCAATACCGCTGTCATTCATGTTTTTGCAGTTGCTGATCGGCGGGCTCTCAGACAGGATCGGCCGACGTCCGATCCTGATAGCCTTCGGCGTGCTCGGGACGCTGTTCACCGTACCAATCCTCATCACCATGCACACCGTCCAGACGTGGTGGGGTGCGTTGTTCCTGATCATGGCGGCGCTTGTGATCGTGAGTTGCTTCACCTCGACCATCACCGTGGTCATCGCCGATCTATTCCCGACTGAAATCCGCGCCATAGGCGTTGGCCTGCCATACGCGTTGAACGTTGCGGTCATCTTCGCGACCGCCGAACCCATCGCTTTGCTGTTCAAAAGAAATGGGATGGAAAGCGGCTTTTACTGGTTTGTCACCGCCGGCATCCTCTATTCACTGTTGGTCTACCTGACCATGAAGGAAACCAAGACACATTCACGGATCACCACTGACTGATCCTGCTGGCGCTAATCAAAAGGGGCCCACCGGCTGACGGTGCGCCCCTTTTGCATGTCTGACGCGGCGTTAATTTCTCATTAATCCGCCACCGGCATGCTGTCTCAACTGCGCAACGCTTCTGACCCCTGAGGTTGAGCGGGACAACCCGTTTTTCTAGCAGTGACCGCACACCAATAAATCTAATTTATCGATTATTAGGCACGATTATTTGCGCTTTTTAATCAAATTAATCGGCATAGAATTAAATCCATAGAAACACGCACCCCCACGAATTCACTGGAGCAACGACCATGAAAAACAAACTGATCCTGACCCTGGCCCTCTCTGTCCTGGCTACCGGCGCATTTGCCGAGGATGGTTTCGACCGTACTAACGCTCACACCTTCAGCGCCGCCCAGACCCAGTCCGCAAGCTATGCAGAAGATGGTTTCGATCGCACTGGCGGCGCACGCTTCGCCGAAGATGGCTTCGACCGCACTGGCGGCGCACGCTTCGCCGAAGACGGCTTCGATCGCACTGGCGGCGCACGCTTCGCTGAAGACGGCTTCGATCGCACTGGCGGCGCACGCTTCGCCGAAGATGGCTTCGACCGCACTGGCGGCGCACGCTTCGCCGAAGATGGCTTCGACCGCACTGGCGGCGCACGCTTCGCCGAAGATGGCTTCGACCGCACCAACGCCCAACGCTTCAGCTGATCCCGATTGCCCGCCCGCCCGGCTTCGGCCGGGCCAGATCATTTCCAGCCGGCTTCAGGCTTGGCACACTAGGCGCCTCGTCCACCCAGGAGGTAGGGCCACGGCCCTGAGCAGATGTACTACTACGAACCCGCCAAAGGCCACGGCCTGCCCCACGACCCGTTCAACGCCATCGTCGGCCCCCGGCCCATCGGCTGGATCTCCTCGCAGGATCGCGACGGCCGCCTGAACCTTGCGCCTTACAGCTTCTTCAACGCCTTCAACTACATTCCGCCGATCATCGGTTTCTGCAGCGTCGGCCGTAAAGACAGCCTGAACAATATCGAGCAGACCGGCGAATTCGTCTGGAACCTGGCCACCCGACCATTGGCCGAGCAGATGAACCAGAGCTGCGCGGCAGTGGCCGCCGATGTCGACGAGTTCGTCTTGAGCGGCCTGACGCCCACGCCGTCACGCCTGATTGGCGTGCCGCGGGTCGGAGAAAGCCCAGTGGCTTTTGAATGCAAGTTGAGCCAGATCATCCAGCTCAAGCGGGCCGACCAGGCGTTGGTTCCTAGTTGGCTGATTCTTGGTGAAGTGGTGGCGGTGCACATTGCCGAGCACCTGCTCAAGGACGGCATCTACGACACCGCGGCAGGCGCGCCGATTCTGCGCGGCGGCGGCCCGCAGGACTACTTCGAACTGGGCGAGTTGTTCAAGATGGCGCGGCCACAGGGCTGATCACCAGATCAGTTCGCCCTCGTCGCTCACGCCTTGCAGGCGCTCGAGCTCGGCACAGGCGGCCTCGTCGGCCGCCACGGCGCCCTTGAACACCTGGCCATCGAGGACCTTGTGAAAACGCGGTGCGCCCATCCCGTCCAGGCCTTTCACGGCAATCGCCGCGTTGTAGCCACCGCCTTCTACCGGGACCATCGCCGAAACCGCTTCGAATTGGGAAAACGCTCTACGTGCCATGCTGCGATCCAGTCTGAGAAAAAACCCGCATTCTAACCTGATCGCTAGTCGCTGAAGGTATGCAGATCAAGGCTGCTGACCACTTGTGCCTGGACCAGCTCACCGAATACATCCAGATTGGCCGAAGCAAAATAGCCGCTCATCGCCTGCTGATCACGCCAGCTACCGCTGAGCAGCCAGAGGTCGTCATCAGCCTGCGAGCGTTGCACCTTGAAACCAAGGCATCCAGGCATGCGCAACGACGGCTCGAGCAGGTCGCGCAAGCGCGCGCCGAGTTCTGCCGAACGGCCGTTGCTGGCGCGGATGAAAGCCAAGTGAGTGACCGGTTGGCGTAGGGTCATGAACGATCTCCTGAAAAGCGGGCGGACGGAAAACCAGGCTGCAAGCGTAGGTCCTCGCCCGCGTGAGGCGTTAGGCCAATACTGCACTTCGATTGCCTGATCCTGCCGCGCGACAGGATCAGGCAATTGCACTGCAGTAATCGACTAGCGCCCGCGCTTGCCCAAATCTATCCTGCTCCGACAGCACAGGAGCTCCATCATGAACCCGACCGCGACGTTCGACCCGACCATGGAAGCCCTGCGCCAGGAGCTCTCAGGGCTGATCATGCGCCACACGCCCGAGCCCGGCGGCGTTCAGTCGCCCATCGAGGGTTTGTTTCTGAGCCGTTATGAAGAGAATCTGCGCGGCATGCCCGCCTTGGCGCAGCCGGCGCTGTGCATTCTTGCCCAAGGCAACAAGACCTTGTTTCTTGGCGACGAGCAGTACACCTATGACGCGCTGCACTACATGGTGGTGTCGGTCACCTTGCCTATTACTGGAGCGATGCTCGACGCCTCGCCAGCCAACCCGTGCACAGGCCTGCGCCTGGACATAGACCCGGCCGAGATCAGCCAGCTGATCGCCGGAAGCGGACCAATGCTGGTGCCGCCGCTGCCGTCGGGACGCGGGCTGTTCGTCGAGCGCAGCGATGCGCCCTTCCTGGATGCGCTGTTACGCCTGGTTCGGTTGCTTGATTCGCCGCGAGACATCGCCGTGCTGGCGCCGTTGGTACGCCGCGAGCTGCTCTATCGGGTATTGCGTGGGCCGCAGGGTTATCGACTGTATGAACTCGCCCTGGCCAATAGCCAGACCCACCGCGTGTGCCAGGCCATCGCCTGGCTCAACCAGCATTACCAGTTGCCACTGCGTATCGACGACCTGGCACGCGAGGTCAACCTGAGTACCTCGACCCTGCACCACCGGTTCAAGGCGGTGACGTCAATGAGCCCGTTGCAGTACCAGAAGCAACTGCGCCTGCAGGAGGCGCGCCGCTTGATGCTCAATGACGGTATCGAAGCGGCGGTGGCGGGCTATCGGGTCGGCTATGAAAGCCCGTCGCAGTTCAGCCGCGAGTACAGCCGGTTGTACGGCGCGCCGCCGATTCGCGATGTGGCGCGGCTGCGCGCCAGTGCTGGCTAGCCCGACAGGTGTTACGCAACCCCTGTAGGAGCGGGCTTGCCCCGCGAAGAGGCCGGCCCAGCCAACGATGGATCTGGCACCCGCTACGCCGGTATTCGCGGGGCAAGCCCGCTCCTACAAGGGCCAGGTGAACATCCCGATCCTCAGCCCTGCACCGCCGCCTGCCACTGCGCCTGGTCAACCTGGATCAAGGTCGGCCCCTTGCGCTCGACAGCCTTGGCCAGCGCGGCCTGCAACTGCGCCACATCCGCCACGTCCTCAGCCGCCGCGCCCAACGCACGCGCTACGCCAACGAAGTCGGGCGTATGAATGTCGACGCCGACCGGCTCGATCGCGCGGTTGACCATGTACTTCTTGATCTCCTCATAGCCCTGGTTATTCCACAGCAACACGATCAGCGGCACCTGCGCTTCCACCGCGCTGGCCAGCTCCGGCAGGGTGAACTGCATCCCACCATCGCCAATCAGGCACACCGCCGGTGAACGCTCGGCGATCTCGACGGCGCTGCCCAACCAGGCGCCCATCGCCGCCGGCAGTGCGTAGCCGAGCGTGCCGTAACCCGTCGAGGCGTTGAACCAGCGCCGTGGCTGGGCCATGTCCAGGGTCAGGTTGCCGGTGTACACCGGTTGGGTCGAGTCGCCGACCAACACAGCGTTGGGCAAGGTCTGCAGGATGCTGGTCAACAGACGCGTCTGGCTCAAGGTCGGCTGGTCCCAACCGGCGGCCAGCGCCTGGCGCAGACGCTTGGCGCGGGGCTTACCCCAACTGGCCTCACGGACCGGTTGCGGCTGCTGCTGGAGCGCCTCGAACAGAGCCTGCGCCGCCTGTTCGGCATCCGCTACCAGGGCCAGCTCAGGCAGATAGTTACGCACGGTCTGGTCCGGGTCGATGTCGATCCGCAGCACGCTGCCGGGAATCTCGAAGCCACCCTTGAAGGTCACGTCGTAGTCGGTTTCGGCAAGCTCGGTGCCGATCGCCAGCACCACGTCAGCTTCGGCGACCAGGGCGCGGGTTTCTGGCAGCGACTGGGTCGAGCCGATCTGCAGCGGGTGGTCTGCCGGCAGCAGGCCTTTGGCATTGATGGTCAGCGCGACCGGGGCCTGCAGATGTTCGGCGAGGGCGGCCAATGCCGGGCCAGCACTCAGCGCTCCACCACCGGCGAGGATCAGCGGCCGCCGGGCAGCGGCCAGGCGCTGGGCCATCAGTGCCACGGTGGACGGTGCCGCTGCGGCGCGGGTGGTGCGCACCGGGCGCCCAGGCAGCAGGTGATCAGCTGGTTCGACCAGCACGTCCAGCGGGATCTCGATATGCACCGGGCGCGGGCGTGCGCCGTCGAATACGGCGAACGCTCGGGCCAGCACGTGCGGCAGGTCGTCAGCGCTCATCAGGGTGTGGGAAAACGCCGCGACGCCCGCCACCAGCGCAGACTGGTTGGGCAGTTCGTGCAGCTTGCCACGCCCGCCGCCCAGCGCATTGCGCGACTGCACACTGGAGATCACCAGCATCGGGATCGAGTCGGCATAGGCCTGGCCCATGGCGGTGGTGATGTTGGTCATGCCCGGGCCGGTGATGATGAAGCACACCCCAGGCTTGGCACGGGTACGCGCATAGCCATCGGCCATGAACCCGGCGCCTTGCTCATGGCGCGGGGTGATATGGCGGATCGACGAACGCGCCAGGCCGCGGTAGAGCTCGACGGTATGCACGCCGGGGATCCCGAAAACATGGTCGACGCCATAGCCTTCAAGGAGTTTGACCAGTACTTCGCCACAGGTTGCCATCGTTCGATACCCAGCTTTCTTATAGGAACAGGCGCTTATTGGAACCAAGCCGTGGCTATCGCCACAATGCAAAAAAACACATACTAGCCATGTCTTCAGATCATGGCTGCGTGCGATGAAACGTCTCCCTCCCCTGCCTGCGCTGCACACCTTCCTGGTCACCGCCGAACACTGCAATTTCACCCGTGCAGCGCAACACCTGCATATCACCCAAGGCGCGGTCAGTCGGCAGATTGCCGGGCTCGAGGCGCATCTCGGCTATGCCCTGTTCCAGCGCCAGGCGCGGGGCCTGAGCCTGACCGCAGAAGGCAAGGACTGGCTGCCGCGTGTGCAACAGGTGTTTGCCTTGGTCGAGCAGGGCGTGCGCGAGGTGGGTGGGCGTAGCGCCACCTTGCAACTGAAGGCGCCGACCTGCGTGATGCGCTGGTTGCTGCCACGCTTGATGGAATGGCAGGCGCTGCGCCCGGATATCCCCGTGGAGCTGACCACCACCGTGCAGCACGGGGTGGATTTCAGGCAGGACGGCTTCGATGCCGCGGTGATCTATGGCGATGCGCCTGATCATGGCCTGCGGGTGCGCAAGTTGTTCGATGAACAGCTGACCCCCGTCTGCGCACCTTCGCTGCTGGCGGGCGGGCCACCATTGGCGCATCTGGATGACCTTGCCGGGCATATGCTGTTGCACCCCTCGCGGGATGAGCACGACTGGCGGTTATGGCTGCAGGCGGCGGGGGCCAGGCTCGAACTGCAGGGCAGGCGCCAGCACTTCGAGACGCTGGACATGGCGATGGCCATGGCCTCGCAGGGAACCGGCGTGGCGATCGGCGACTGGGCGTTGATCGGTGATGATTTGCGCAGCGGCCGCTTGTGCATGCCGTTTGCGCTCAAGGTCAGGACGGGCAAGGGGTATTACCTGGCTAGTCCTGACAAGGGTATGCCGGTGGGGTTGATCGAATTGCTTGATTGGCTGGAAGAGCGCGCCAGCCAGTAGCACGGGTGGTGTCTGGATTGGGGCTGCTGCGCAGCCCTTTCGCGACACGAGGCCGCTCCCACGGGACTGTGCATACCTCTGGCACAACGCCGCCCTTTTTGTGGGGGCGGCCTTGTGTCGCGAATGGGGCGCAAAGCGCCCGCAGCGTTGGTAGCCTCAATCGGGAGGTTTTGGGCCTGCACAATCATCAGACTGACCTATGCTTCTACTACCACCTGTCGCTGTTGAAGGAGGTAAGTTGCATGAGCATAAAAACAAGAAGAGTTGCGCTGATGTTCACCCTGCTCGCCGTCGCCGGCCTTTATGGCTCGGCCTGCTGGCGGGTCGAACTGCTACGCAACCAGCCAAGCACTGCGGCCAGTTGCGCCCAGGCGCACTGTGTACCCCACACCGCGACCCTGAGCGCCGTCAGATAAGCCGACGGCCTGCCGTCACTCTTCGACGCTCATGTATTCCTTGGCCCAGCGGATGTAGTCCTCAGGCTGGGTATAGGTGTGCGAAAGCTCGGTAGCGTTGAGGTTATCCGACTTGTGCTGTTGTCCGCGCTGCAAGCGCAGGCAATCGTAGGTCGCCTTGATCGCGGCAAAGTATGCCGCGTGCCCATCGACCACGATACGCACGCCGAGGCGCGCCAGGCGTTCGTCATCACGCAGGTTCGGGTTGCCATAGGTGACCAGCATCAACGGCACGGTGAGGTGCTCGGCGATCTGCTCCAGGTGTTCGAAATCCTTCACGCCCACCATGCAGATGGCATCGGCACCGGCCTTCTGATAGCTCTGCGTGCGGACGATGATTTCTTCGGTGGTGAGCACGCCAGCATTGGTCCGGGCAATGATCGACAGCGACGAGTCCACCCGCGCCTCGATGGCAGCGCGAACCTTACCGACGCCCTCCTCTACCGAGATCAGGTCAGTCGACTTGCGCCCGAACTGCGCCGGCAGCAGGGTGTCTTCGATGGTCAAGGCGGCCACGCCGGCACGCTCCAGCTCGATCACAGTACGCATCACGTTGAGCGCATTGCCGTAACCGTGGTCAGCGTCGGCCAGTACCGGCAACTGTGCGACACGGCCAATGCGGGTCGCCTGCTCGACAAACTCACTGAGGGTGATCAAGGCAAAGTCGGGGGCCGCCAGCACTTGCAGCGAAGCAACCGAACCGCCAAGAATACCGACCTCAAAACCGAGGTCTGCGGCGATGCGGGCCGACATGGGGTCAAAGACCGACGCGGTGTGATAGCACGAACCTGAAGCGAGCAACTCGCGGAAGGCAAAACGCAAATCTTGGTGGGAAGCCCTGGGCATGATCACTCCGCATAAACGTTGAAATTGAACTGGCTGAAAACCGACCCCTGGTGTGGGTCTACCTGACCTGTTCCAACCGTCGCCATCAGGGCGGTCATGCTCGACATGCAGGCAGAGGAATAAAAGGCGTGGGATACAGCGGTCTGAAATCCTGCGACGAATTGATGCACCACACTGGTGCAAGCCCCGGATTTCAGCCCCTGCGGCCCCGGCACGATATCACGCAGCCATGCACCTTCGGGTGAAAGGGCTAATGCCGATCTTGCATAGGGAATGCACATACTGGATAGGAAGCTACCTAAGTCAGGTTACACTTGGCCTGCGAGAACCGCCCCAGTCCGAACATTTTATTAACAAGGTATGACCGTGACCGCCGCCCTGCCTCACGCCGTCCTGCGCAGCGTCCTCACCGCTTTGATGCTGGCGATCTTTCTCGGCGCCCTTGACCAGACCATCGTCGCCGTCTCGCTGCCGGCGATCTCCGCTCAGTTCAACGATGTCGGGCTGCTGGCCTGGGTGATTTCCGGGTACATGGTGGCCATGACCGTGGCCGTGCCGATCTACGGCAAGCTGGGCGATCTGTATGGCCGCCGGCGGATGATCCTCACCGGCACGGCTGTATTTACCCTCGCCTCGGTGTTCTGTGCGCTGGCACAGAACATGGAGCAACTGGTGCTGGCCAGGGTGATCCAGGGCATCGGCGCTGGAGGCATGGTCTCGGTAAGCCAGGCGATCATTGGCGACTATGTGCCGCCGCGTGAGCGCGGCCGCTATCAGGGCTATTTCAGCAGCATGTACGCCTTGGCCAGCGTCGCCGGGCCGGTGCTCGGTGGCTGGCTGACCGAGTACCTGTCCTGGCACTGGGTGTTCTGGGTCAACCTGCCGTTGGGCATGGTTGCCCTCTGGGTGATCAGCCGGGCGCTGCGCGACATGCCGGTGAATCGCCGCGAAGCACAGGTCGACTACCTCGGTGCGGCGCTATTGATTGTCGGCCTCGGCAGCCTGCTGCTGGGGATCACCCTGGTCGGCCAGGGTCATGCCTGGCAGTCATCGGCGGTACTCGCGTTGTTCGCCTGCGCAGTGCTCGGGCTGGTGTTGTTCATCGGCCATGAGCGACGCTGCCGGGAGCCGCTGTTGCCGCTCAAGCTGTTCCGCAATCGGGTGGCGGTGCTGTGTTGGGCAGTGATTTTCTTCGCCAGCTTCCAGTCAATCTCGCTGACCATGCTGATGCCATTGCGCTTTCAAGGCATCACCGGTGCCGGCGCCGACAGCGCCGCGCTGCACTTGCTGCCGCTGGCCATGGGGCTGCCCATGGGGGCCTTCGCCGGCGGCCGCCTGACCAGCCTGACCGGCCGCTACAAACCGCAGATTCTCAGCGGCGCGCTGCTGATGCCAGTAGCGATCTTCGCCATGGCGGTCACTCCGCCACAGTCGGCGCTGCTCAGCGCGGTGTTCATGCTGCTGGTGGGCATCGCCTGTGGCTTGCAGTTCCCGACGTCACTGGTAGGCACGCAGAGTGCGGTAGAGATAAAGGACATCGGCGTCGCCACCAGCACGACCAACCTGTTTCGCTCGCTGGGTGGGGCGATGGGCGTGGCCTGCATGTCCAGCCTGTTGCTGGCGCTGCTGCAGGATGGCGGCGTTGCCCTGGTCGGCAATCCGTTACTGGGAAGTCTGCAGGCGGGACAGGCAGATCCGCTTGGCCAGGCGCACTTGCTGGAGACCTTCAGGAATCTGTTGCTGGGCAGTGCCGGGGTGGCTGTGCTGGGCTTGCTGGCGGCGCTGGGGTTGCCGGATCGACAGTTGCGCGGCTACTGATCTCTGTTAACCGCGCCTTAATCTCGCAGGGCAACACTTCCTCACAAACCTTAACAAAGTCTCATTTGCACAAGGCAGGGCTCAGGCGCAGCATGTCCAGCCCGGTATCGACCCACTGTTCGGCAGCGCCCAACAGGTCGAAGCTGTCCGGCAACAACAGCCATCGGCCGATCAACCCGTCGACATAAGCGAACAAGGCAACGGCAGCGTGCTCCACATGCAGATCAGCCGGCAATTGCCCGCGGCGTACGGCATTTGCCAACGCAAGCGTGATGCCGTTGTGGCAATCCAGGATCGCCGCCTGGCGCTGCTGACGAATTTCACACATTTCATCGGTGAACTCGCACTTGTGATGCAGGATCTCATTGATACGCCGGGTTCGCGCGTCCAGCACCAATTCGTTGAGCACCTGCAGCAGCAGCTTGCGCATGCAGCCGAGCGGGTCTATTTCATCCTCACTCTCGCTGGCGCGGGCCAGGTGGTCATGAGTCTCGTGCAGGCTGTCGAGCAATGCCTGGACCAACTCCGCCTTGTTGTTGAAGTGCCAGTAGATGGCTCCACGGGTGACACCCGCAAGCTCTGCGATGTCGGCCAGGGTGGTGCGCGCAACCCCGCGCTTATAGAAGGCCTTTTCCGCCGCCTCGATAATCTGGGCGCGGGTTTCCTGGGCTTCCTCTTTGGTTCGACGGACCATGGCAGCACAACCTCATCAGGGTCCACGCACGCACTGCGGCGGGGAATCAGGCCGGGGACACCTCTGCTAGGGCATCTCCCGGAGTAATAGACGGCTTCGGTGTGGCAACTGACCACTACCGGACGGTATTTACAAACAACCATGAATGTAAGTATATTCCTTAGCAAGCTATTTATCCACCCGATAGCATTTTTCTGACAACACTCTTCCACTATTCTTGAGCGTCTCCCAGCTCTAGCGACCCGAGGATCCTCATGCAACTCAAGCCAGCCGTCACCGCCCTGGTTTCCGCCGTCGCCCTGGCAACACTGCTAAGTGGCTGTAAGAAAGAAGAGGCGGCGCCCGCAGCGCAGGCTCCTCAGGTCGGCGTCGTCACCCTGCAATCCCAAGCCTTTACCCTGACCTCGGAACTGCCGGGGCGCACGACTGCCTTCCGCGTGGCCGAAGTCCGGCCGCAGGTCAATGGCATCATTCTCAAGCGCCTGTTCAAGGAAGGCAGCGACGTCAAGGAAGGTCAGCAGCTGTATCAGATCGACCCGTCCGTGTACGAAGCCACTCTGGCCAACGCTCAGGCCAACCTGCAGGCGACCCGTTCGCTGGCCGATCGCTACAAGCAACTGATCGACGAACAAGCGGTCTCGCGTCAGGAATACGACGATGCCAATGCCAAACGATTGCAGGCTGAAGCGTCGCTCAAGAGCGCCCAGATCGACCTGCGCTACACCAAGGTGCTGGCGCCTATCAGTGGCCGTATCGGTCGCTCCGCGTTCACCGAAGGGGCGTTGGTGAGCAATGGCCAGACCGATGCCATGGCAACCATCCAGCAGCTCGACACAATCTACGTCGATGTTACCCAGTCCACCGCCGAGCTGCTCAAGCTGCGCCGTGAGCTGGAGAGCGGGCAGCTGAAGAAATCGGGTGAAAACTCCGCCAAGGTGCAGTTGATCCTCGAAGACGGCAGCACGTACGCTCAGGAAGGCCGCCTGGAGTTCTCCGAAGTGTCGGTCGACGAGACCACCGGTTCGGTGACCCTGCGCGCGGTGTTCCCGAACCCCGACCACACTCTGCTGCCGGGCATGTTCGTCCACGCCCGCCTGCAATCCGGGGTCAACGCCAACGCTATCCTGGCACCTCAGCAAGGCGTGACCCGCGACCTGAAAGGTACCCCGACGGCAATGGTGGTCAACCAGGAGAACAAGGTCGAGCTGCGTCAGCTCAAAGCCAGCCGCACGCTGGGCAGCGACTGGCTGATCGAAGAAGGCCTGAACCCAGGTGATCGCCTGATCACCGAAGGCCTGCAGTACGTACGCCCAGGCGTCGAGGTCAAGGTCAGCGAAGCCACCAACGTCAAGTCGCCGGCCTCCCCTAACCAGGCCAACGCGGCGAAAGCAGACGCCAAAGCGGAGTAAACCATGTCGAAGTTCTTTATCGATCGCCCGATCTTCGCATGGGTGATTGCCTTGGTGATCATGCTGGTCGGCGCCTTGTCGATCCTCAAGTTGCCGATCAACCAGTACCCAAGCATCGCGCCGCCGGCCATCGCCATCGCCGTGACCTACCCGGGCGCCTCGGCGCAGACGGTGCAGGACACCGTGGTGCAGGTCATCGAGCAGCAGCTCAACGGCATCGACAACCTGCGCTATGTGCAGTCGGAGAGTAACTCCGACGGCAGCATGACCATTACCGCGACCTTCGAGCAGGGCACCAACCCTGATACCGCGCAGGTTCAGGTGCAGAACAAGCTCAACCTGGCCACGCCACTGCTGCCGCAAGAAGTACAGCAGCAGGGTATCCGCGTCACCAAGGCAGTGAAAAACTTCCTGATGGTGATCGGCCTGGTGTCCGAAGATGGCAGCATGACCAAGGACGACTTGGCCAACTACATCGTCTCGAACATGCAGGACCCGGTCTCGCGTACCGCCGGTGTGGGTGACTTCCAGGTGTTCGGCGCCCAGTACGCCATGCGTATCTGGCTCGATCCGGCCAAGCTGAACAAGTTCCAGCTGACCCCGGTCGACGTCAGAACCGCGGTCACCGCACAGAACGTGCAGGTTTCCAGCGGCCAGCTCGGCGGCCTGCCTGCCCTGCCCGGCACTCAGCTCAACGCCACCATCATCGGCAAGACCCGCCTGCAGACCGCCGAGCAGTTTGAAAAAATCCTGCTCAAGGTCAACAGCGACGGTTCTCAAGTACGCCTGAGCGATGTTGCCAAGGTCGGCCTGGGCGGCGAAAACTACGCGGTCAGCGCGCAGTTCAATGGCAAGCCGGCCTCGGGTTTGGCGGTCAAGCTGGCCACCGGCGCCAACGCCCTGGACACTGCCAAGGCGCTGCGCAAAACCATCAGCGACCTCGAACCGTTCTTCCCGCCAGGGATGAAAGCGGTATTCCCGTATGACACCACCCCGGTGGTCACCGAGTCGATCAGTGGGGTAATCCATACCCTGATCGAAGCCGTGGTCCTGGTGTTCCTGGTGATGTACCTGTTCCTGCAGAACTTCCGCGCCACGGTGATCACCACCATGACGGTGCCGGTGGTCTTGCTGGGTACCTTCGGCATCCTTGCCGCTGCAGGCTTCAGCATCAATACCTTGACCATGTTCGCCATGGTCCTGGCGATCGGCCTGCTGGTGGACGACGCCATCGTCGTGGTGGAAAACGTCGAGCGGGTGATGTCCGAAGAGGGCCTGCCGCCCAAGGAGGCGACCAAGCGCTCGATGGAGCAGATCCAGGGTGCGTTGGTCGGTATTGCCCTGGTCCTGTCAGCGGTACTGCTGCCAATGGCCTTCTTCGGTGGTTCCACCGGGGTGATCTACCGGCAGTTCTCGATCACCATCGTTTCGGCCATGGGCCTCTCGGTGCTGGTCGCACTGATCTTCACCCCGGCGCTTTGCGCGACCATGCTCCAGCCGCTGAAAAAGGGCGAGCACCATGTTGCCAAGGGCGGTTTCTTCGGCTGGTTCAACCGCAACTTCGACCGTAGCGTACAAGGCTACGAGCGCAGCGTCGGCAGCATCCTGCGCAACAAGGTGCCGTACCTGCTGGCCTATGCGCTGATCATCGTCGGCATGATCTGGCTGTTCATGCGCATTCCGACCGCGTTCCTCCCGGAAGAAGACCAGGGCGTTCTGTTCGCCCAGGTGCAGACACCGGCTGGCTCCAGTGCCGAACGCACCCAGGACGTGGTCGACCAGATGCGCGAATACCTGCTCAAGGACGAATCCGACACCGTCTCGTCGGTGTTCACCGTGACCGGCTTCAACTTCGCCGGCCGTGGTCAGAGCTCGGGTATGGCCTTCATCATGCTCAAACCGTGGGACGAGCGCTCTGCGGAAAACAGCGTGTTCAACCTGGCGAGCCGCGCCCAGCAGCACTTCTTCACCTTCCGTGATGCGATGGTCTTCGCTTTCGCCCCGCCGGCGGTGCTGGAGTTGGGTAACGCCACTGGTTTCGACGTGTTCCTGCAGGACCAAGCGGGTCTCGGCCACGAGAAACTGATGGAAGCGCGCAACCAGTTCCTGGCCAAGGCATCGCAGAGCAAGATCCTCTCTGCGGTACGCCCGAACGGCCTGAACGACGAGCCGCAGTACCAGTTGATCATCGACGACGAGCGCGCCAGTGCCTTGGGCGTGACCATCGCCGACATCAACAACACCCTGTCGATCGCCCTTGGCGGCAGCTACGTCAACGACTTCATCGACCGCGGTCGGGTCAAGAAGGTCTACATCCAAGGTGACGCCGGCGCGCGCATGAGCCCGGAAGACCTGAAGAAGTGGTACGTGCGCAACGGCAAAGGCGAAATGGTGCCGTTCTCGTCCTTCGCCACCGGTGAGTGGACCTTCGGCTCGCCGAAGCTCTCGCGCTACAACGGTGTGGAAGCGGTCGAAGTCCTCGGTGCCCCGGCGCCGGGCTACAGCACCGGTGAGGCCATGGCCGAAGTAGAACGTATCGCCGGCGAGCTGCCGAAGGGTATCGGCTTCTCCTGGACCGGCATGTCCTACGAGGAAAAACTCTCCGGCTCGCAGATGCCGGCACTGTTCGCCCTCTCGCTGCTGTTCGTGTTCCTCTGCCTGGCAGCGTTGTACGAAAGTTGGTCGATCCCGATCGCGGTGGTGCTGGTCGTGCCGCTGGGTATCATCGGTGCACTGGTGGCCACCAGCATGCGCGGGTTGTCCAACGACGTGTACTTCCTGGTCGGTCTGTTGACTACCATCGGCTTGGCCGCGAAGAACGCGATCCTGATCGTCGAGTTCGCCAAAGAGCTGCATGAACAAGGCAAGAGCCTGTACGACGCGACCATCGAAGCGTGCCGTATGCGTCTGCGCCCGATCATCATGACCTCGCTGGCGTTCATCCTCGGCGTGGTACCGTTGACCATCGCCAGCGGCGCCGGCTCGGGTAGCCAGCACGCCATTGGTACCGGTGTGATCGGCGGTATGATCAGTGCGACCGTGTTGGCCATCTTCTGGGTACCGTTGTTCTTCGTCGCAGTGTCGTCGCTGTTTGGCAGCAAGAAGCCAGAACCCGACGCCACCCCTGAAACTCCACGTTATGAGGCTGGGCAATGACCAAGTCTTTGCTGTCCCTGGCAGTAACCGCATTGATCCTTGGCGGCTGCTCGCTGATTCCTGACTACCAGGCCCCGGATGCACCGGTGGCTGCGCAGTGGCCGCAAGGCCCTGCGTACTCGCCGACCGAGTCGGCCGAAGTGGCTGCCGCCGAGCAAGGCTGGCGGCAGTTCTTCCAGGACCCGGCCCTGCAGCAGTTGATCCAGACTTCGCTGGTCAATAACCGCGACCTGCGAGTCGCTGCGTTGAACATCGACGCCTACCGTGCGCAGTACCGCATCCAGCGCGCTGACCTGTTCCCGGCGGTCTCGGCCACCGGCAGCGGCAGCCGCCAGCGCACCCCGGCGAACATGTCGACCACCGGCGAAGCCGGCATCACCAGCCAGTACTCGGCCACCGTTGGTGTCAGTGCCTATGAACTGGACCTGTTCGGCCGCGTTCGCAGCCTGAGCGAGCAGGCCCTCGAGACCTACCTGTCCAGCGAAGAAGCGCGCCGCTCCACGCAGATCGCCCTGGTGGCCAGCGTGGCCAACGCCTACTACACCTGGCAGGCCGACCAGGCGCTGCTCAAGCTGACTGAAGACACCCTCAAGACCTACGAGGAAAGCTACAACCTGACCCGGCGTAGCAACGAGGTCGGCGTGGCCTCCGCGCTCGACCTGAGCCAGGCGCGTACCGCTGTCGAAGGCGCCCGGGTCAAGCTGTCGCAATACCAACGCCTGGTCGCCCAGGACCTCAACAGCCTGACCGTACTGCTCGGCACGGGTGTGCCGGGCAACCTGCCGGCGCCGCTCAAGCTTGACGCCGACCAGCTGGCCGAAGTGCCGGCCGGCCTGCCGTCCGATCTGCTTCAGCGTCGTCCGGACATTCAGGAAGCCGAGCACCTGCTCAAGGCCGCCAATGCCAACATCGGCGCAGCCCGTGCAGCGTTCTTCCCGAGCATCAGCCTCACCGCCAACGCCGGGACCCTCAGCCCGGACATGGACGGGCTGTTCAAGGGTGGTTCGGGAACCTGGTTGTTCCAGCCACAGATCAATCTGCCGATCTTCAACGCGGGCAGCCTGAGGGCCAGCCTCGACTACTCGAAGATCCAGAAGGACATCAACGTCGCCAAGTACGAAAAGACCATCCAGACCGCCTTCCAGGAAGTCTCCGATGGCCTCGCGGCGCGCAAGACCTTCGAAGAGCAGTTGCAAGCGCAGCGTGACCTGGTTGCCGCCAACCAGGATTACTACCGCCTGGCTGAACGTCGCTACCGGATCGGTATCGACAGCAACCTGACCTTCCTCGATGCCCAGCGCAACCTGTTCAGCGCCCAGCAGTCGCTGATCAGCGATCGTCTGTCGCAGCTGACCAGCGAGGTCAATCTGTACAAGGCCTTGGGTGGCGGCTGGTATGAGCGTACCGGCGAGGCGAATCAGCAAGCTTCGGTGCAGGCACCGAAGGGCTGATTGACTGGCAGTGCATCAAGCCCACCCTCGCGGTGGGCTTTTTGTTGGTGTCTGCTGGTTTGGTTTTGGTTTTGGTTTTGCCTATGACATTACAAGACACTTCAGCCGCCTCCGACGGGTGCCTTGCGAAACCTATGCGCAGATCGCTATTCACTAGTTCAAGACGTCCACCTTACCCGTGACTGATGGGGTACTAGGGAGGAGATGCTTTTTTAAAGTCGTTACGACCTGGTCTTTTTCTTGTCGTTTGAAAAAGACGTAAAGGCTACCAGTGGTCATGTAAGGGGAGCCTACCTTCGGTACACTGTAGCGCACCTCTGCCATCACTCGATTTGTTGCAATTATTAGTTTCGTCAGCTCCGACCAGTGGAGAAAGTGGTGATGGTATTCAGTGTGCATGGCCTGATAGCTTTTTGAATTTGCCATGGCCAGGTAGGTCAGCCCCATCCCTCCTGGACCGATCAGTGCGCCAAGCAGAAAACTCGGATCAATCGTCGCCATAAAAATAAGAATGACCGCTGTTATACCGGCCGTCCATTTAATCGTCTTCAGCGCCCACTTTGGAAAATCCTTCCATTCACAGTACTCTACCCCTGACTGAGTGATGCGATAGGCAAAATTCATACGCTGGTGGGTCATACTGAGAATAGTCAGTGATAGAAATATATGAAACCCTAAAGCAATTAAAAACCGAACAGTAAAGCTATCGCTTGACGAGTGATTGGAAAAAATAATGAACGCGCCCCCTGTTATCACCAGCTGCATAAATGCGAACATACAGTTAGCCACAAACGTATTGTAATTTCGTGCGCGTATCGTCCACATCAGTAGCTCTGGCTCGTTTGCATATTTCCACTTCAGCTGCGGCGGCAACTCTGGAGCCTTAATTAAATCAAACATCGCGTCGCTCACCATCAGTGACACCAAGGACAATCAGCGTTAATAACTGGGTATTCTCATTAGTCAGCACGATGCCGCTCTCCTCTGCCAGCTCTTTACTAAAGGCATCATTAAGCCGATCGGGTGGGCGATCGAAACGTTAATCCACACCTGCCAAACGCCATTTTGCGTTTTGGAGCCTTGGTTAGCGTCTGCCGGTTTTGTCTTGCCTCCGGAATCACAAAGCACCTCAGCCGCCTCCGCCGGGTGCCTTAACCATTCTGCTAGCGGATGCTTTTTCATTAATTCAAGACGTCCACCTTACCAATGACTGAAGGGGCACTAGGGAGGAGAAGCTTTTTGAAAGTCGTTACGACCTGGTCTTTTTCTTGTCGTTTGAAAAAGACGTAAAGACTCCAGGTAGTCCTACGATTGCCTGGTCTAGGTATGCTGTAATCGACTTCCACCATATCGCGATTGGTGGCAATGGTTAGTTTAGTCAGATGCGACCATCGGAGAAAATTATGATGATATTCTGTTTGCGAGGCCTGGTAACTTTTTGAATTTGCCATGAACAGGTAGGTCAGCCCCATCCCTCCTGGACCAACAAGTGCGCCAAGCAGAAAACTCGGATCAATCGTCGCCATGAAGATAAAAATGATCGCTGTTATACCAGTCGTCCATTTCAGCGTGGTCAGCGCCCACTTTGGGAAATCCTTCCATTTACAGTACTCTACCCCTGATGGGGTGATGCGATAGGCAAAATTCATACGCTGGTGGGTCATACTGAGAATGGTCAGGGAAATAAATACGTAGAAGCCTAGGCTGACTAGTACACGAGCTATCGGCCCCTCGCTCGGCGTCGGATTGGAATATACAATATAGGTACCTCCAGCTATCAGTATTTGCATAAATGCAAACATGCAGTTAGCCACGAACGTATTGTAGTTTCGTGCGCGTATCGTCCACGCCAGCAGCTCTGGCTCACTTGCATATTTCCATTTCAGCTGCGACGGCAACTCTGGAGCCTTAATCAAATTAAACATCGTTTCGCTCGCCATCAATGGCACCAGTGACAAACAGCGTTAATAACTGGGTATTCTCATTGGTCAGCACGATGCCGCTCTCCTCTGTCAGCTCTTCACTAAAGGCATCATTAAGCCGATCTGCTTCGTTCGTGCTCGCCCCTAGCGCCAAGCGGAACATATAGCCGCGCTTGTCGCCGCGCTGATATGTCACGGCTGGAAATTTTATTTCCCCCTCAACGATCGGTTGGGCGATCGGCACGTTAATCCAAACCTGCCAAAGACGATGCTGATTGGTTGTACTGTAGCTGATGTGCATGTTAATCCTTATTAGGTAGCACTCGCAGCCATAACAGGCTATAAGTTTAATAATTAACCGCAGACTCGCCACCCCACCAAGTGTCTAACAACACACTCAGCTAAGCGGGGCCATAAATATTAATAATGTAGAACATCTACCTTACCCACCACAGCAAGCACATCAGACGGCAAATGCTTTTTGAATACTTCAACCACGTGCTGTTTATTTTTTCGCTTGAAAAAGACGTATAGACTTCCAGTGGTCATGAAGACAGAGCCCGTCTTCGGCACGCTATAATCCACCTCTACCATAACCCTATTGATTGCAATGGTTGCCTTGGTCAGCTCCGACCACTTGTAGAAATTATTGTGATATGAAGTATGTAAATCCCGATAACTTTTAGAATTAGCCATTACCATATATGTCAGCCCCATACCACCAGGCCCGATCAAGGCGCCAATTAAAAAAGTTGGATCAATGGTGGCCATGAAGATGAAAAGAATCGCTGAAATTCCAGTTATCCACCTCACAGTCACCAGCGCCCATTTCGGAAAATCTTTCCACTTGCAATACTCCACACCTAACCGTGTAATACGGTAAGCATAATTCATGCGCTGATGGGTCACTGAAAACAATGCCACAGTCACCACAATGAATAACATCAATGCCACCACGCCGGCAAAAACAGGATCATCCCTCATGTCGAGATATTGATATATTGACACCGCCACTATTATAGAAAAGCAGAATACAAACATCGCATTAGCGATAAAAGTATTGTAATTTCGCGCTCGAATTTCCCACGCGAGCACCTCGGGCTCGTTTGCATGCTTCCACTGAAGCTGCGGAGGCAACTCAGGAGCCTTCATCAAGTTAAACATCGTTGTGCTCGCTATCAATTGCGTTAGGGACGATCATCTGCAATGGTTGGATGTCATTAATGACCAGCACAATGCCGCTTTCCTCTGTGAGTTCCTCACCAAAGGCATCATTAAGTCGATCAGCTTCGCTCGTGCTCGAACCTAGCGCCAAGCGAAACATATAGCCACGCCTATCACTGCGCTGATAGGTCCCGGCTGGATATTTGATTTCCATTCCAATGATTGGATGGGCGATCGGAATGTTAATCCATACCTGCCAGAGGCGATGTTGATCGGTTGTGCTGTAGCTGAAGTCAGCGGGAGTAATGTTGCTTGCGGGAACGTTAGGCAGTCTGCCTAGCTGCTTCGGATCGACCCGATCTCCGTTGAGCATCTGACCGCACAAACTGTCTTTCAGGGTGTGCATGCTAATCCTTGAAAAAGTAGCCTTTGCAGCCTTCACAGGCTGTAAAGTGAATGATTCACCGCAGGCTCGCTGGGTGCCTAAGTCTCTAGCCATACAGTCAGCCAACCTAGCCCCACACTACTAATAATGTAGAACATCTACCTTACCCACTACAGCAAGCACATCAGACGGCAAATGCTTTTTGAATACTTCAACCACGTGCTGTTTATTTTTTCGCTTGAAAAAGACGTATAGACGTCCAGTGGTCATGAAGACAGAGCCCGTCTTCGGCACGCTATAATCCACCTCTACCATATCCCTATTGGTTGCAATGGTTGCCTTGGTCAGCTCCGACCACTTGTAGAAATTATTGTGATAAGAAGTATGTAAATCCCGATAACTTTTAGAATTAGCCATTATCATATATGTCAACCCCATACCGCCAGGTCCGATCAATGCGCCGATTAAATAAGTTGGGTCAATGGTGGCCATGAAGATGAAAAGAACCGCTGAAATGCCAGCAGTCCACTTCACAGTCGTTAGCACCCACTTCGGAAAGTCCTTCCACTTACAATATTCTACACCTAGCCGTGTAACGCGGTAGGCATAGTTCATGCGCTGATGAGTCATACTGAGAATAATCAGAGATGTGAGGATATGAACACCTAGGCCAGCTAGAGCCCGATCAATTAAACTCTCGCTTGACGTATGAGTAGAAAAAACAAAGTATGCTCCGCCCGCTATCAATACCTGCATGAATGCAAACATGCAGTTAGCCACAAACGTGTTGTAATTTCGTGCGCGTATCGTCCACAGCAGTAGCTCTGGCTCATTTGCATACTTCCACTTCAGTTGGGGCGGCAACTCCGGAGCCTTCAAGATGTTAAACATCACCATGCTCACTTGCAGTTGCGTTGGGGGCGATCAGATTCAACGATCGGATGTCATTATTGATCAGCACAATGCCGCTTTCCTCTGTGAGCTCTTCACTAAAAGCATCATTAAGCCAATCGGCTTCGCTTGTGCTCGCCCCTAGCGCCAAGCGGAACATATAGCCACGCCTATCACCGCGTTGATATGTCCCGGCTGGATATTTTATTTCCATTTCAATGATCGGGTGGGCGATCGGCACGTTAATCCAAACCTGCCAAAGACGATGCTGATCGGTTGTGCTGTAGCTGAAGTCAGCGGGAGTGATGTTACTTGCGCGGACGTTAGGCAGTTTGCCTAGCTGCTTCGGATCGACCCAGTTACCGTTGAGCATCTGACCGCAAAAACTGTCTTGCAGGATGTGCAAATCATCGCTCTTGGAAAAGTAACGTTTATAAACCAGCGCCGGTTTTAGAATCAGCACTTTACCCGCCAGTGCATTAGGCACCTGTATCTGAATCCAGAAGCCGAGCCATCTTGTGGGCATCCGCTCTGAAATTTGATACAGCACTCTTCCCGTTAAGGTGGGGCGCTGCAGGATTTCCAATAAAGCGATCATCTGTTGGGAATGGCCGGTTTCCCCTAACCACTCAGGCTTAGCGCCGCGTCCCCAGCTGCACCGGTACAACCACAGTCGCAATCCTTCGCGCTTGTGGCGATTCGCGGCCATGGAAACCATCAGATAGACGATACCGAGAAGCATCAAAGCGACTGTTATGGGTGTCGACATTACCCATGCATAGCCTAACCAGTAACCAAGGCCTGACCCAATAAGTTGGCCTGCTGAGGTAAGCGACATTACAACCAGGATTTGATACTTCCATTCAAGCAGAGTCTTCTCTGTTGCACTGGTAGCAGCTTCGGCATCTTTAGATACCTGCCAAGCCTCCAGGCCAGTCGCAACAGCCCCCAATGCCGCCCACGTGACCGTGCGCCAAATCAGGCGCTTCGAGAAGGCTGCAAACTCACTGGCTGTTGCTGCCTTGGCAATCTCTCCTTTCGCCATCGCGTGTTTAGCTTCCGACAGCCACCTTTTGTGAGCAGCTTTGGCAATCTTTTGTGTTTCAGAGCCCAGCTCAGCAGCCATGTTCCCCGCCCGACTCCACGCAGGCCCCACCCACAGCGCTGCCAACGCATTGCCCGTGTAAGCCGCATTGGCCGCCACCGTGCGCCACTCATCGGCGGTAAATCGCCCATCGTTTTGCGCCTTCTGCGCGCTGCTGTAGAGGTTCCAGGCGTTCAACCCAACCAACAAGGCTGGCAGGGCATTGCCCAGGTTCTGGTCCATCCAGGCTCTGGTGCGCCTCTGGTAATCCTCGGTGCCCATCAGTTTGTGTTGCGTGCGTACCTCGGCCTGGCCGAGGTCGCCAAGCCAACTGTTTAGTTGCGCCAGGCTTACCGGCACACGCGTTTTCCCCGCCGCTGTTGCGATCAGCTGATTGGGACGTCTCATGAACAGGTGTTTCAGTTGTTCTTCATGTGCCGGCAAAGCAAGGCGTGCGGCGCGCTGATCATGAACTTTACCCGGGCGCTGCAAGACCCGTTTGGCGCCTTGTATCCTCTTTTCAATGGTGACGACTTCCATTAACCAGGCTTGGTAGTCACGCTGGAAGGTGGGGTTGAAGGCGAGCCGGGTGCTACTGGAAATCTCGGTGGAGATCAGCACCAGCGGGAGCGCGAGGGTCAGCGCGGCTTCGTGCTTCATCGCCGGCAACAACAGGCCGCTCAGGCCGTGCCAGGCCTCTCTGGCTTGATGGTTGGCAACCTGGATCAGGGTGCTCATGGCCTGTTTGGCGGGACTGCTCATGTCGTTGTAGAGCTTGCTGTCGCGGACGGTTTGTAGATCCAGCACCGCCTTGATTTCATTGGCGCGTGTGGCGACGCTGGTGACATCGCCTGGCGAAGTGAGCGTAAGGGCTGGCGAGCTGCCATCGCCCTGGCGGCCTTGGTCATCGAGTGTGCCGATAGTGCTGAAGTTGTGCGACACAGTGCGGAATAACGTCGCGAGTTCCGCATTGAAGTTGAACAGCGCCGTGCCAAACAGCGTGCTGGGGCGGGTAGCCTGTTTGCACAACCACGCTTGGCCAGCCTCGCCATTGCCCAGCACGGTGTAGAGGGCATGCGACATGTTCAGCAGTTGGCTGGCTTGCGCTTCGTTGCAGGTGTCGTAGTAGATAGCTTCGGCAGAAGGCTGCAACCGATTCAGCCACGCCAGCAGATCCTGCTCACTACGCTGGCAATGAGCACTCAGGCGTTGCGCCTCGGCGGTGGTCTGCGTCAGGTATTTTTGCATCTCTTCAAAACGGACGTCTTCGCGCCACAGGCGCTTGGTGTTCCACTCTTCGAGGGCGTCCCGCCATTTCGCCTGATCCGGCAGGTGCCGCCATCTGGCCTTGAAGGCAGCACACGCGGATTCAAGGGAGGTTCTTGCACCAGCCTCCACCAGCCAGGCCTGGTCGGCAGTCACCAGCTCCTTGGCGCGCTCTATGGAATCGTAGGTATACAGCAGGGTGTAGAGGTCGTCGGCATAGGCCTGGCGTTCAAATGGATCGGTGATCGTCTCGGGCGTGAACGCATCGGTATCGAAACCACACAGCCGTTGTACAGTAATGGCGCTTTGCAGCTGATCTTGGTGCTGGCTTTCGAACTGGCTTTGCTCCAGCAGCCGCCCAGTCAGGTTCATGGTCAGGTCATCGACGATCGCCAAGGGATCATCCAGGGCGACAAACAGGGCGGTGTCCTGTTCGGGTACCCAGCCGCGCACCAGGGCCTCTTCAAACGCCGCCTTGAAGGGCGCGTCTGGCTCTGTAGCAATGGTCGGCAACAGCGTGCTGGTGAAGTCAGGGGGTGTTTCGCCGGTGACGAGGATGTCGGCGACGCTCTTGCCCAGCGCGGTGATCATGTCGCCGTGAGCAACCTGGCCGTTCACGCAAAACGTCGGCAGATCGACTTCGCGCATCCATGGGCGCTGCCCTGGCGCGCTGCTGCGCATCAACTCGCACATCCGCCAGGTCCACTGCACAGGCGAATAGGCGATCCGCAGACGGCTGCGGCGTGAATAGAGCAGATACTGATGGGTTTCGCCCGGGTTGTGCCGCACGTCCTGATTCAACTGGGCGTCAGTCCAGATGTGCCGGGTGAAATACCAGCCGCTGACCTGGTACTCATGGAAGGTCTGCTCGACCTCGTTCCAGACGTAAACCCAGCCGTCGCGCAGTTGGCGCAGGGTGTAGCTGCGGGTTTGCAAGGCCGGTGACGGGCGCGGCCAGTCGCGGGGAAGCGCGTGCGGGCCTTGGTTGCTGTCTTTTTCCAGGGGGGATTCGTCCAGGGCATAACGGACCGGGAAGATCGCCACCTCCGCGTGCTTCCAGGGGCACTGACCCATACCCAGTGGCTCGTTGGTAAACTCCTGATTGCGCCGAGCATGATTGAGCTCGGCTTCTGTGGCTGGCTTGTGCATCACGCGTCCTTGTTAAATTCGAGCGACTGGCAATAGATATCCATTTGCTGGATACGCAGTTCTGGGGCGAGCCTGTGTGCGTCAGGCGTGCGCGCCAGCCATTGCTGATAGGGGCCACTAGGGTCGGAGATGAAGTCATCACCCCAGCTCAAACTGCATTCCACCCAGATTGCCAAGCTGCGCTTGCTGACAAGCCCCCAGGCTTGCGCATCATCCAAACGCTCGTTGAACCAGCGGCCCAGTTGACCGTTATCAACACGTGCTAAATGTCGTGGAAGGCG
Organism: Pseudomonas sp. BP8; assembly: GCF_017875955.1. Taxonomy (GTDB): domain Bacteria; phylum Pseudomonadota; class Gammaproteobacteria; order Pseudomonadales; family Pseudomonadaceae; genus Aquipseudomonas. The sequence goes on from NZ_JAGINK010000001.1 coordinate 5,501,464, forward strand.
CTTTTCAAGGCTTCGGTACAGTTGCTCGATGAGCGTCCAGCGTGCGGCCTGATCAAGCGCGCTCAGTTGGCTTTCACCCAGCCTGCCGAGGCTATCAAGCGACCCGGAGTGGATTGCCTGACGCGAAAAACTTCGCCACACAGGCCGCTCAGAACGCTCCCAGACATGGTTTTTTTCCGGTACGTGCCACGTGCTTATCGGCCCTAGCACCGCATCCAGGTGGGCTCCCCGATAGCTGTCGAGCCAATGCCGTGTCACCAGCGGGTCGGCAAACCGCAGCAAGCCGTTACCACCTAGAACATCAGGCGGGGCGATGAAACAGCGCAGGTGGTCTGCGACGCTGCCGATCGATGCGTCACTGTGCAGCAGGCTCGCATCAGGTCGGCCGGCGGCAGTGTCGAGTGTTTCGTCGATGAGACTTGTCGCGCCCTGGATCGAGACCAGGATGGGCCCCAGGTCGTGTACTGCAGCCCAGCGCGTTTTCAGGTACAACGGCTCGATTTCAAGGGCTTCGGTGCGCTGATACAAAGCCGACAAGGCATCGGGGCGCAACACGCCATCAATCAGCAGATAGTTGGCCGAGTTCACTCTGCTCATGACAGGCCACCCTGCGCTTCGCGCTCACAGATTTCGCAGCGCGGAGTGGCTCGCAGCAATGCCTGGCGTTGCGCCAATTCCAATAGCGACAGTGCTGGCAACTCCTCCAGCAGACCGGGCAGCAATGGCGCCGCAGCGGTGCCGACAGCAGGCGCTCCACCAGGCTGAATCTCAGTGCTGCTGAAGATGCCACCCGGCCCGATTACGATGTGCTGACCACCGCCTTTGAGGGTCAAGCTCACTCCAGCGTCGAGAACCAGATTGGCGCCCGCCTTCAGGTGCACCTGCTGGCCAGCCTCGACGGCCAGTAGTTGGCCGACTCTGGTATGACTGCTTTCAGCTACCTGCAGATAGTCGTTGGCTTTGAGCTCGGTTTTGCGGTCAGCACCGACGCTGCGCTGATCTTCTGCTTCAAGCACCGCAATGCTGTTGCCCTTGATGGTTTCGTGACGCTCGTTACCTACCTCCAGCCGACTGTCATGCTCGACCCGCTGCTCCATATCGCGCTGCGCGCGAAGGTAGATCAGCTCCTGCCCCGCCCGGTCTTCAATCGACAGTTCGTTGTAGCCGCCATTGTGCGGTGAGCTGTGGCTGCGCAGTACGGTTCGGGCCTTGTGGTCCGGCAAGGGGTACGGCATCGCGTTGACCGTGTTGGCCACGCACCCGGTGATCAAAGGATTATCGGGATTGCCTTCCAGGTAGGTCACCAGCACTTCCATACCGACCCGCGGAATGGTGACCGCACCGTAACGTTCACCCGCCCAACTCGACGAGACCCGCAGCCAACAACTGCTTTTGTCGCTACCCAGTTCGGCGCGGTCCCAGTGAAACTCGACTTTTACCCGCCCGTATTCATCGCAGAAGATCTCTTCCCCCGCAGGGCCAGTAACCCGGGCTGTCTGGCTCACCAGTACAGATTTGCGAGTCATCAGCGGCGGACGGTAGAACACATCCCAGGGGGTGCCAGTGAAGGTGTTGCGATAGCCTTGGATAAACCCATCTGCCGAATCACTGGCGCTGGTGACCGACTCTTCAAGCACCTGCGGCTGCTTGCCTTCATGCATCACGCTGAGCAACAGCCACAAATCATTGCACGCCTTGCGCGGATGCTCGACCAGCTCAAGAAAGTGACCGCTGCGCAACGTCGGCTGATCGCTGTGGCCCTCAGCCAATAGGTAGTCGCTACGGTGTCGCTCCAGCGCTTGGCGGGCGAGTTGCTTGCCTCGCTGTTCAGTGGTGAGCGGTGCAGGGTAGCGATAGTCTTCGAGCGCCGGGCGGTACTCGGCGCTGAATTGGCTCTCAGGCAACAGGCCTGGGCGTTTGAAGTCGTAGTCCCGGCGCATGACTGCGCTGGTTCGCGTACTCAAACGCTGGGAAAACTGCCTGACGACCGGATGATCAGCCACCAGGCCACGGCCTTGCTGGTACGGCGTTGCACCGAGTCTGGGAAAGAAGGTCTGATCATCGGTAAAGACCAGTTGATGGCCATCCGGGCTGTGCTGGTGATGCCAGGCAATGCCGTCTTCGCTGCACAGCCGCTGGATGAAGGCAAAGTCGCTTTCTCCATATTGCGTGCAGTATTCGCGCTCGGGGCTGGTGCTGACATGGAAACTGAAGGCATCGGCCTGGATCCCGTGCCCCTTGAGTACTTGAGCGACGATCTGCGGCACCGTCATCTGCTGGAAAATGCGCTGGTTGTAGCTGAACTGCAGGTAATGCAACGCAGGCACAAGGCTCAGGTGATAACGGGTCAGCCGTTTACCGGCTTCCCCCACGAGCACGTTTTCAATGCGCCCATGCAGGCCTTCGCCCTTGAGCCCGAAGCGCAGAAACGCCGGTTGGCTCAGCAGGCTTTCCGGATCGAAATCGGGATACTCGCTGACCAGCTCAATCTCGATTGCATACAGGCTGCTGATGGCTTCGCGGCCGGCAAACGCCAGTACCTTGAAGTCATTGCGTACCGTGGGGATCAACAGTTCAAAATGTGCGGTATTGGCGGATGCAAACATGGCATTGCCCTTAAAAACTGATTTCACGCTCTTGGAAACGCGACCAACAGCACATGGGCCGCAGCCCATGTGCCATGACGATCAGTAAGCCTTAGCCTGCGACCGGCGAACGCCAGTCATCGGAGCCGGAAGTACCGCAGACTTCGTGGGTCCAGGTGATCTTGCGATAGGTGAAATGCACGTCTTCCAGGTGGGTGAAGTGCGCGTTGGAAGGATCCTGGCAGTTGTGCATGTAGTCCTTGATGTCGACGATGATCGCGTCTTCAAGTGTGGTGGTGTAGTAGTGCTCCTGAGTGCCGGCAGCCGAGGTGCGGTACCAGTGGATGACGATCTCGGTCAGCCGCTCACCGGAGGTCAGGGCGGCCAGCAGCAGCGGCGACGCCTTGTCGAACACCTTGGTGATGACCACCGGCTTGTGGATGCGCTGGCCAGTAGGCTGGCCGGACTGCGGGTCACGCGGGATGATGACTTCGTGGCTGAAGCCCTGGACCATGACCTGATCTTCGTGGCCTTCCTGGTAGGTGTTGCCAACCGAGTCGGCAGTGAAGGCACCGGCGGTGATCAAGCCTTGTTTGGTACCGGTAACGGACATGTAAGCGGGGGTAGCCATGGATGCTCTCCTTGCTGGAAAAATAGAGTCGCCAGGCGGGTAAAACACCCGCTGGTCACGTTATCCTTCTACAAGGTCCATGCCATCAAACTCAAAACCCCTCTAGAACAGGGCTTTCAGGATTTTCAGCGGTCCTGGAGAGAGCAATTGGGCTGAAAAACCCTTGAAAAGTGCGCAACTTCTTGCGCAGTACTGCGCAAGAAGTTGCGCACTTGCCTGAAGGCCTTTATTTACGTGGCCTGCAGCCGAAAAAAGGTCCGATTTTCGACTTAGAGGTGCGCAACTTCTTGCGCACTTGGCAAATTGACGGAGGTGCGCTTTTCGGCACTCCAGCGCTCCAGCGGCATCTCCCTCAACCCGCTCATCAGCCGGCGGATTAAGCGACAATTAACCACCCGGAACATTCCGTTCGATTATCGCCCAGTACCGCCTGCGACGAATTGCCCCGCCCCCGCCCTGCCCCGCACCATCCGCCCAGCAACACGTTCATCCCCAGACCCGTCGCCCTGTCGGCCCGCACCCGCAGCGCTTCCGGCTCGCCAATAAAAACAAGAGATCCACAACAGATGAGCACTTCGAAATCCGCACGCCAGCTGCTGCCCGGCCTGTTGGCCATGTCCTGCGCCCTGCCAGCCTTCGCCGCCGAAAGCGGTTTCATGGAGGATGCCAAGGCCACGCTCAACCTGCGTAACTTCTACATCAACCGTAACTTCGTCGACCCGGCCAACGCTCAGGCCAAGGGCGAGGAATGGACGCAGAGCTTCATCCTCGATGCCCGCTCCGGCTTCACCCAGGGCACCGTCGGCTTCGGTGTCGACATCCTCGGCATGTACTCGGTCAAGCTCGATGGGGGCAGAGGCACCGCCGGCACCCACCTGCTGCCCGTGCATGACGACGGTCGCCCCGCCGATGACTTCGGCCGCTTGGGCGTGGCGTTCAAGGCCAAGCTGTCGCAAACCGAACTGAAGGTGGGCGAGTGGATGCCGGTGCTGCCGATCCTGCGCTCGGACGATGGTCGTTCGCTGCCGCAGACCTTCCGTGGTGGCCAGATCACCTCCAAGGAAATCGATGGCCTGACCCTGTACGGCGGCCAGTTCCGCGGCAACAGCCCGCGCAACGACGCGAGCATGGAAGACATGTCGCTCAACGGCCGTTCGGCGTTCACCTCCGACCGCTTCAATTTCGCCGGCGGCGAATACACCTTCAACGACAAGCGCACGATGATTGGCCTGTGGGATGCCCGCCTCAAGGACATCTACCGCCAGCAGTACCTGAACCTGGTACACAGCCAGCCACTCGGCGAGTGGACGCTGGGTGCCAACCTGGGCTACTTCACCGGTAAGGAAGACGGCGCCGAACGCGCGGGCAAGCTGGACAACCGCACCGCCTCGGCGCTGCTCTCGGCGCGCTACAAGGGGCATACCTTCTACGTCGGCCTGCAGAAAGTCAGCGGCGATGACGCCTGGTTGCGGGTCAACGGCACCAGCGGCGGCACCCTCGCCAACGACAGCTACAACTCCAGCTTCGACAACGCCAAGGAACGCTCCTGGCAGCTGCGCCATGACTTCAACTTCACCACCGTTGGCGTCCCTGGCCTGACCTTGATGAACCGCTATATCAAGGGTGACAACGTGCACACCGCAGTAGTCGACGATGGCAAGGAGTGGGCACGCGAGACCGAACTGGCGTACGTAGTGCAGTCGGGGACGTTCAAGGACCTGACCCTGAAGTGGCGCAACTCGACCATGCGTCGTGACTACAGCACCAACTCGTTCGATGAGAACCGAGTGATCGTCAGCTATCCGCTGAACCTGTTGTAGTCAGTAGCGGCCTCTTCGCGGGACAAGCCCGCTCCTACAGGTTCAAGAACACCCCCGCGCCTGTAGGAGCGGGCTTGCCCCGCGAAGAGGCCGCCACCTGAACACCCTCTATGCATATGAAATAACCATCTAACAAACACACGAAACCATCATTGACGGAATATGTAACAAAAGCTAAAAACGCTACTCCCCCCGCCGCAGAGCTCGACATGGACCTTCGCCAACTGCGCTACTTCATCGCCCTGACCGAGTACCGCAGCTTTGTCCGTGCCGCCGAGGCCATGGGCATTACCCAACCGGCATTCAGCCGCGCCATCCAAGGCCTGGAACAGACCTTTGGCTGCTCGCTGGTCGACCGCGCCAGCAAAGCCCTGCACCCGACTCCCGAAGGCCTGGTGGTCCTGCAACACGCCCGCCGCCTGGTTCAGGGCGCGGCACAACTGAGCACGGATGTTCTGCAGATGACCAAGCTCGACGCCGGCGAACTGCATTTCGGTAGCGGCCCAGCGCTGGCCGTACGGCTGGTCCCGGATGCGCTGCAGCACTTGCTCGCCACCCACCCGGGGATTCGCACTGCGCTACTGGTGGATAACGCTGAACGCCTCGGCCAAGCCTTGCGCCGCGAGCAGATCGAGTTTTTCGTCGACGACATACGCCCGTTCGAGGCCGACCCGAATTTCCATACCGAGCCACTCAGCCCGCGCCCAGGGCTATTCTTCTGCCGTCCTGGTCACCCGCTGTTGGGCAAAGACAGCCTGTCGACCAACGACCTCTTCGCCTACCCATTGGCCAGTGCCCTGCTCGCCCCCGGTGTGCGCAAGCGACTGGCCAACCTCAGTGGGCGCAGCGACTTCACCCCGCACCTGCAGACAGAACACCTGGCCGTGCTGCGCAGCGTGGTCCTGGCCAGCGATGCAATTGGGACTGCGAGCGAAGAGTCGGTTGCCGAGGACCTCGCCGCCGGCCGGCTGATTCGCCTGCACTGGCGTAACCTGCCACCCGGGCTGGAGGTGCTCAGCGTGCGCTGCGGGGTCGTCAGCCGCAGCGGCAATCGGTTATCTCCGGCAGCTCGGGCGATGATCGAGACGCTGGTAAGCCTCGACGGGCAGCGCGCTATCAATGAGCGTCCCTCGCCAAGGCAGGGTCATTCGCCACGCTGATGGCGCTGCATCAGTTGCGAGTGGTTCCGGCCACCTGGCCCACGGGCTATGCTCAAACGCAGTGACTCACTGCCAGCAGGCGCAGCCAAGGAGGAACAACAATGAAAAGCCTCGTCGAACACCTGAGCCAGTACGCCGGCTACCACCGTGACCCGCGCAACATCGCCACCCACTTCGTTGGCATTCCCTTGATAGTGCTCGCCGTGACCATCCTGCTGTCGCGGCCCGGCTGGGATGTCGCGGGCATCTGGCTGTCGCCGGCCCTGCTCGCGGCGGCGGCGGCGGTGTGGTTCTACCTGCGCCTGGACCTGCGTTTCGGCCTGGTGATGGGGTTGCTGCTGGGGCTAAGCCTGTGGCTTGGCCAGGTATTGGCCGTGCAGGCTACCGGGCTCTGGCTGAGCGCCGGCTTGGCGGCTTTTGTACTGGGCTGGATCATCCAGTTTGTCGGGCATTACTACGAGGGACGCAAACCGGCGTTTGTCGACGACCTGAGCGGGTTGATCATCGGGCCGCTGTTTGTAGTGGCAGAGGCGGCGTTCATGCTGGGGCTGTGCCCGGCGCTGAAGAAGGCGGTGGAGGCCAACGCCGGGCCGGTGGCGATCAGGCAGAAAAAAGCGGCGGTGTGATGAGCAGTTAGGGCTGCTTTGCAGCCCTTTCCGAGCGGTCCGGCAAGGCCGCTCCCACACTGTCCCGCTTGCCCTGTAAGAGGGGCATACACCATCGGCGTGGGAGCGGCCTTGTGTCGCGAAAGGGCCGCAAAGCGGCCCCAAAACAGGCGAGCACGTCTTAACTGACTGGCATTAGGGCAAACAGCTCAGCACAGATCTTTACTGACGCGACTCCACACCCAGCTCATCCCACACCGACTCAGCCATGTGGAAGGTGGCATTGGCCGCCGGGATCCCGCAGTAGATCGCGCTCTGCATCAGCACTTCCTTGATCTCTTCGCGCGTTACGCCATTGCTGGCGGCAGCGCGCAGGTGCAGCTTGAGCTCCTCACTGCGGTTCATGCCGATCAGCATGGCAATGGTGATCAGGCTACGGGTGTGCCGTGGCAGGCCGGGACGGGTCCAGATATCACCCCAGGCGTGGCGGGTGATCATTTCCTGAAACTCACCATTGAAGTCGGTCAGCTTTTCCAGGCTGCGGTCGACATGGGCGTCACCGAGCACTGCGCGGCGCACCTGCATGCCGGCGTCATAACGTTGTTTTTCGTCCATGGTGTTGTCCTCAGCGAGCCAGCAGAAAATCGAGGACCCGCGCCGTGAAGGCTTCACCGATCTCGACATTGGAAAGATGCGCCGCGTGGAACTCGACGTACTGCGCATCGGCGATGGCGTCTTGCATGAAACGCCCGTGTTCAGGAGTGGTGACCACGTCGGCGGTACCGGCGACGATCAGGCTGCGCACCTGCACCGCGCCCAGCTGCTCACGGTAGTCGGCGTCACGCACAGCAGCGCAGTTGGCCGCGTAACCTTGCGGCGAGGTCTGCGCGAGCATCTCGGTGATGCGCTGGGCCTGGGCCGGTTGAGCTTCGGCGAAGGCCGGGGTGAACCAGCGCGCAATCGACGCATCGCGCAGGTCGATCATCGCCTGCTGACCACGCTCGAGCACCGTGGCGATGCGCGGGTTCCACACCTCGTCACTGCCGATTTTTGCGGCGGTGTTGCACAGGGTCAGGCTGAGCAGGCGATGGCCGGCATTGATGCCCAACCACTGGCCGATCAGGCCCCCCATCGACAGGCCGACGAAGTGCGCCTTGGCGATGTCCAGGCCATCGAGCAGGGCCAGCACGTCATTGCCCAATTGCTCGATGCTGTACGGCCCCTCAGTGACCAGCGAGCCGCCATGCCCACGGGTGTCGTAGCGCAATACGCGAAAATGCTCGGACCAGGCCGGGACTTGCGTGTCCCACATGCCCAGGTCGGTACCCAGCGAGTTGGACAGCACCAGCACCGGTGCGTCTGCAGGGCCGTCGAGTTGGTAGTTCAGTACGCCATCGGCCAGTTGCAAATGTGCCACAGCGGTCTCCTTCAGGCAGTCAAACGTTGATGTTCAGCCACGGCGCGCGCCACCCAGACGCGGGCCTGACCAAGGTAATGAGCGGGGTCGAGCAAACGGTCGAGCTCATCAGCGGACAGCTCGGCGCTGACCTGCGGCTCGTCGCCGAGTACAGCGCGCAAGTGGCGCTGTTCGGCGACGGCGCGCTGGCAGCACTGTTCAAGCAGGTGGTGGGCGCGGTCGCGGCCCAGGCGCTGCGCCAGAACGATACTGACCGCCTCGGCCAATACCAGGCCCTGGGTCAGGTCGAGGTTGCGGCGCATGCGCTCGGCATCTACCTCCATGCCCTCGGCGATCACCTGGGCCTGGCGCAGCGCGCCGGACACCAGGCAGCAGATTTCCGGCAAGGTTTCCCATTCTGCATGCCACAGGCCGAGGCTGCGCTCGTGCTCCTGGGGCATGGCCGAGAACAGCGTGCTGACCAGGCCGGGCACCCGCGTGGCCGCGCCGATCAAGACCGCCGCGCCAACCGGATTACGCTTGTGCGGCATGGTCGAAGAGCCGCCCTTGCCCGGCGCCGAAGGTTCGAACACCTCACCTGCCTCGGTCTGCATCAGCAAGCTGACGTCGCGGCCGAACTTGCCCAGGCTGCCGGCCACCAGACCGAGCACTGCGGCGAACTCCACCAGGCGATCTCGATGAGTGTGCCACGGCTGTTCCGGCAGGCTCAGCTTGAGTTGTTCGGCCAACGCCTCGGCTACCGGCAGCGCCTTGCTGCCCAGCGCGGCGAGGCTGCCGGAAGCGCCGCCAAACTGCAGGCAGAGCAAGCGCGGGCGCAGCTCCTGCAGGCGCTGGCGATGGCGCGTGAGCGCACCGAGCACCCCGGCCAGCTTCATCCCCAGGGTCACCGGCGTGGCGTGTTGCAGCCAGGTGCGGCCAACCATGGGCGTATCGGCATGCTGCAAGGCCTGCTGGGCCAGGGTATCGGCGAGCTTGGCGAGGTCAGCTTCGACCAGCTCGAGAGCGTCGCGCAGCTGCAGGACCAGGCCGGTGTCCATGGCATCCTGACTAGTGGCACCGAGGTGCACATAACGCTCGGCTTCCGGCACACCGCTGGCGACTACCTTGCCCAACGCCTTGACCAGTGGAATCGCCGAATTACCCGCTGTGGCGATCGCATCGGCCAACGCCCGGGCATCGTAACGCTCAGCCTTGCAGGCGGCCTCGATAGCCGGTACCGCGCTGTGCGGCACCAGCCCGGCGCTGGCCTCGGCACGCGCCAGGGCGGCCTCGAAGTCGAGCATGCCCTGCAGGCGGCCACGGTCGGAGAAGACCTCGCGCATGGCCGGGGCAGTGAAGTAGGCGTCGAACAGCTGGTTGTCCGCTCGGTGGGTCATCGTCAATCCTTAGTGATCATGGTGCAGGTACGCCGCCTGTTTCGGCAGGCGCAGACTGAACAGGAAGGCCACCGCCATCATCGCGGTCACGTACCAGTAGAAGGTGTTCTCCATCCCCAGGGTTTTCAAGCCCAGCGCCACGTATTCGGCCGAACCGCCAAACAGTGCGTTGGCCACCGCATAGGCCAGGCCAACACCGAGCGCACGCACTTGCGGCGGGAACATCTCGGCCTTCACCAGGCCGCTGATGGAGGTGTAGAGGCTGACGATACACAGCGCCAGGGTAATCAGCACGAAGGCCATGAACGGGCTGGTGACGGTTTTCAGCGCCATCAGCAGGGGCACGGTGAACAGGGTACCCAAGGCGCCGAACAGGAGCATCGAGGTACGTCGGCCGATCCGGTCGGAGAGCATGCCGAACAGCGGCTGCAGAATCATGAACACGAACAGCGCGCCGGTCATGACAAAGCTGGCGCTCTTGGCGTTCATGCCGGCCGTGTTGACCAGGTATTTCTGCATGTAGGTGGTGAAGGTGTAGAAGATCAGCGAGCCGCCAGCGGTGTAGCCGAGCACGGTGATAAACGCTGCAGCGTGATTACGGAACAGGCCGCTGATACTGCCGGCGTCCTTGTCCTGACGGGTTTCGGCGCTGCTGGTCTCTTCCAGCGAGCGGCGCAGCATCAGCGAGATCACCGCAGCGATCGCACCGACCACAAACGGAATGCGCCAGCCCCAGGCACGCAGCTCCTCGTCGCTGAGCAGTTGCTGCAGGATCACTACCACCAGCACTGCCAGCAGCTGGCCACCAATCAGGGTGACGTACTGGAACGAGGCGAAGAACCCGCGCTGACCGCGCAGGGCGACCTCGCTCATATAGGTGGCGGTGGTGCCGTACTCACCGCCCACCGACAGGCCCTGCAGCAGCCGCGCCGCCAGCAGCAGCGCCGGGGCCCAGGCGCCGATGCTGGCGTAGGTCGGCAGGCAGGCGATGATCAGCGAGCCGAAGCACATCATCAGCACCGAGGTCATCAGCGAATTCTTGCGCCCATGACGGTCAGCCAGGCGGCCGAAGATCCAGCCACCGATGGGGCGCATGAGGAAGCCCGCCGCGAACACCCCGGCAGTGTTGAGCAGCTGCACGGTAGGGTTGTCGGAAGGGAAGAAAGCAGGGGCGAAATAGATGGCGCAGAAGGCGTAGACGTAGAAGTCGAACCATTCCACCAGATTGCCTGAAGAGGCACCGACGATGGCGAAGATGCGTTTGCTGCGTTCTTCGCCGGTGTAATAGCTTGAGGTCATGAGAGGGTTACTCCTGAGGGTCACTGATTAGTCTAGACATACCCAGTAACACTCTCGTTCCGCTATACGGCCATGGTCGGCTATCGCGGTGTTGATGCGGACTTCTTCGCGGGGCAAGCCCGCGCCTACAGGGTTTGCGTGGACCTTGTAGGCGTGGGCATGCCTCGCGAAGAAGCCAGACCTGCTCAAAACGATGGATCAGACCCGCTCGATGGCCAGTGCCAGCCCTTGGCCAACACCTACGCACATGGTCGCCAGGCCTTTACGGCCACCGCTTTTTTCCAATTGGTGAAGCGCAGTCAGTACCAGCCGTGCACCACTCATGCCCAGCGGATGACCGAGGGCGATTGCGCCGCCGTTCGGGTTGACTTGCGGCGCATCGTCGGCCACGCCCAGCTCGCGCAGCACCGCCAGGCCTTGGCTGGCGAAGGCTTCGTTGAGCTCGATGACGTCGAAGTCGGCAACCGCTACACCAAGGCGTTCGGTCAGCTTGCGCACCGCAGGCACCGGGCCGATGCCCATCACCCGTGGCGCAACGCCGCCACTGGCCATGCCCAATACCCGCGCACGCGGGGTCAGGCCGTGCTTCTTGACGGCTTCAGCCGAGGCCAGGATCAGCGCGGCAGCACCGTCGTTAACGCCCGAGGCGTTGCCAGCAGTGACGGTCTTGTCCGGGCCGTTGACCGGCTTGAGACGGGTCAGGGCTTCGAGGGTGGTGTCCGGGCGCAGATGCTCGTCCTGCTCGACCACGGTCTCACCCTTCTTGTGGGCGATGCGCACTGGCACGATCTCTTCAGCGAAGAAACCAGCAGCCTGGGCTGCGGCGGCTTTTTGCTGGCTGCGCAGGGCAAAGGCGTCCTGGTCGGCACGCGAAACCTGATAGTCGTCGGCAACGTTGTCGGCGGTTTCGGGCATCGAATCGACGCCGTACTGGCTTTTCATCAGCGGGTTGATGAAGCGCCAGCCGATGGTGGTGTCCTCGAGTTTCATGTTGCGCGAATAGCCGCTCTCCGCCTTGCCCATGACAAACGGTGCACGCGACATCGACTCGACGCCGCCGGCAATCGCCAGCTCCATTTCGCCGCTGGCGATCGCCCGGAAGGCCGTGCCGATGGCGTCCATACCAGAAGCGCACAGGCGGTTGAGGGTCACGCCTGGGATGCTCTCAGGCAAGCCGGCCAGCAGCAGGGCCATGCGCGCGACGTTACGGTTGTCTTCGCCGGCCTGGTTGGCGCAGCCGAAGAACACTTCATCGACCTGATCCCACTGCACCGACGGGTTACGCTCGATCAGCGCCTTGAGCGGCACCGCCGCCAGGTCGTCGGCGCGCACGCTGGCCAGAGCGCCGCCGAAGCGACCGATTGGGGTGCGAATGGCATCGCAGATAAATACGTCACGCATCAGGCTTCTCCTGGTTTATGGCCATGGGCGGCGGTGACGGCGGCGCCGTCCTGGATGAACTGCTTCACGGCCTCGTGAAGCGAAATGGTTGCAGTCAATGGAGGCTCCTGGTCAGGACGCGTCGTTGAGCTCAGATTAAAGACGGGGATGGGTAGCGCACAATCCGATAATCGACTATTCGTTCGATTATCGAACACGTTGTTGTGCTGGCTACTGCGCTTGATCCGTTGTAAAGGGGGTGTCAGGGGCGGCCTCTTCGCGGGGCAAGCCCGCTCCTACAGGATTTGCGATGATCCTTTGGAGCGCGGGCCCGCCCCGCGAAGACATTAGCCCTGCCCCCTTCATGTTCTGTTTCAGGTCGCGTCAGCGTGGCTGACCAGACCCTTGACGATCACGCCCACTGTGGCCAATGCCGCAGGCACCAACAGCGCCGTCAACACCTGTTCGAAGTTCCAGCCCAGGCCCAACAGGGTCGCCCCGCTCCAAGCACCGAGAATGGCGCCGAAGCGGCCGATACCGAGCATCCACGACACGCCGGTGGCGCGACCCTGGGTCGGATAGAAGCGCGCCGCCAACGAAGGCATGGCCGACTGCGCGCCGTTCACGCACATACCGGCAACCAGTACCAACGTGGCCAGCAGGGTAATGTTGCCCAGGCTCTGACCCACCGCGTAGGCGAATACCCCGGCCAGCAGGTAAAAGATGCCGATGACCTTGTGCGGGTTGAAGCGGTCCATAGCCCAGCCCACGCCGACCGCGCTGAGTACGCCGCCAAACTGGAACAGCGCACCGATGAATGCGGCTTCTTCCATGCTCGCGCCGCTGTCACGCATCAGCGTTGGCAGCCAGCTGGTCAGCAGGTAGACGATGACCAGGCCCATGAAGTAGGTCAGCCACAACAGCATGGTGCCCACGCCGTAGGTACCGGAGAAGATCACCGCAAACACGTTGCGTGCAGCCACTACCTTTTGTTCAGGCACGCTGAAGCTGGACGCCTGGGCAACCACCTGCGGGGCAATCGGTGCCAACGTCTTGCGCACCTTGTCGGTACCGCGGTTGCGCACCACCAGGAAGCGCGCCGATTCCGGCAACCACACCAGCAGCACCACGGCCAGAATCAGCGGCAGTACCCCACCGATGACCAGCAGGCTATGCCAGCCGTAGGCCGGAATCAGCTTGGCGGACATGAAACCGCCGCCCGCCATGCCCAGGTTGAAGCCGCAGAACATGCTGGTGACCAGCAGCGACTTGAGCCGCTCGGGGGTGTATTCAGAGAGCAAGGTGGTAGCGTTGGGCATGCCCGCGCCCAGACCCAGACCGGTCAGGAAGCGCAGGATCAGCAACTGGTCGACGTTGGTGGCATAGGCCGAGGCCAGGCTGAAGCCGCCGAATACCAGCACAGCGCCAACCAGCACACCTTTGCGGCCGAAGCGGTCAGCCAACGGCCCGGAACCCAGTGCACCGAAGACCATGCCGATCAGCGCGGCACTCATCACCGGACCCAGGCTGGCCCGATCAATGCCCCACTCCTGGGACAGCGCAGGAGCAATGAAGCCCATTGCAGCAGTGTCCAGGCCATCGAGGAAGACGATCAGGAAGCACAGGATCACGACCCGCCATTGATAGCGGGACAGCGGCTGGTCATTGATGAATGACTGGACGTCGAGGCAGTTGCCGACGGAGGTTTGCGGTTTGTTCATTGTTGTAATCCAGAAAATCGGCGCAGGCAGGACTCAGACGCACGCTGTGCGCAGGTATCGAGAATCAGTAGGAGCGGCCGAGCGTCAGCCTGGATACAACGGAGCTGCGTGCGAGTGCGGGTGCGGGTGCGGCCGCAGCACAGGAAGGACAGTGGTCATGGGTGATGCCTCTCGCATGTTGTTCTTGTTCGGTCGGCTGAAGCCGACCGTTGCGAGAGACATTAATCAGCGGGCGCTGAGGACGCAATTCAGCCAGAGCGACATTGTGCGTTTATCGAACAGTAGATCGTGCTCAGCCGTTGATGACTTACCCAAACAGCTGGGTACACAGGTCTCGGCTCGACGCCAACAGGATCGGCAGGAACCGCTGTTCCAGCTCGCTGCGCGTCACCCGCCCGACATGGGTACTGACATTGAGGGCTGCCAGCACCTGACCCGAAGCATCATAGATAGGCACCGCAATCGACCGCAGGCCCTGCTCCAGTTCCTGGTCGACCACGCACCAACCCTGAGCGCGAACCTGGTGGATGCAGGCAAACAGCGACTCTGGATCATGCAGGGTACGGCTGGTACGGGCTTTCAGGTCGGCACGCTCGAGGTATTCGCGCAGGCTGGCATCATCCAGGGCAGCCAGCAGAATGCGTCCCATCGAGGTGCAATAGGCCGGCAGCCGGCCACCCACCGAGAGGTCGACCGAGATCAGCCGTTCGACCGTCGCCGAGCGCGCTATATAAAGAATGTCGTCGCCTTCAAGCGTGGCCATGTTGGCGGCTTCATGCAACTGGTCACTGATGCGATCCAGGTACGGCTGCGCAGACATCGCCAGCGGGGTCGACGACAGGTAGGCATGGCCGAGCGTCAGCACCTTGGGCAGCAACGAATAAGTGCGCCCGTTGGTGGTGGCATAGCCGAGCTTCATCAGGGTGTGCAGACACCGCCGTACTGCCGCCCGCGGGATCTCGGTGCGGTGGCTGATCTGAGCGATGGTCAGGTGTCGCTTGCGTTCCTGGAACGCCTGAATGACCGCCAGGCCACGGGCCAGCGAGGTCATGAAATCCGGATCACCGGTGAACGCCTGAATGCGCTTGGCCGGCGACGCCACGATCGGCGGCGCCATCGTAGGGGACGCGGCACGTTCTGGCAGCGGGGAATCCTTGGGCAGGTTTTCGTCGCTCATGGCAGACCTCAAAAAAATCCGTGGTTCGTGCGATTATCGAACGAACGGCCGATAATCGCAATTGACCGCTGACACTTTTGCTTATACCTTTCTCATGCCACATGTGGCTTCTTTGGAGAGACTGGTCAGGTACCCACCGTAGAAGTCCCCAGGCACGGCCTCGTCACCGCGAGGCCGTTTTACATCCCCTCTTGATCAATCGAACTTTCCGCCCGGCGCTCCCTCAAACTTCTGACAGCGGCGATGGCGTTTTCAACAGCGACTTGCACAACTTTCCCCTCTTGTGTCAGCCACTCGTAAAGAACGATGATCACGGTGTTGCCGATTGCTATAATCATCTCGGCTAGCGATGATTGATGCGCGTGAGGATGCAAGTAACTAGCCGTCCACTCGGACTCTCAGCATCCCAAGGCACGGCGCTGTATATGCGCTTTATCGTGTCAGCGCTTCTATTAGGACACTGTTGCTGCGACAGCGAATTCGCTCTGGTTGCGTAGCCGCATGCTCAACTTGGCATGCCGGGTCCAGGGCCAACTCTTACTTATTCAGGTACTACTGTGACGAAAGATGAACTGCGCGCAGAACTCGAGCGCCAGGCTGAACGTTACAAGGATGTTTACGGTGGCGAAGTCACCACCTATGCGGCACAACCCGAGCCGGAGCGTAAACCGTGGCGCAAGCGCGCGACGGTTCAAGACCAGGTGTTTGCCCAAGAGCTGGAAAAAATGGAAAAAGACCTGCGCACCGATGAATCCTGAGCCGCTGGGCACCCGGCACTGACCATGATCAGTTGAAGCAGGGTGTTGGCTTGTAGTGCTGCAGGCCCTTCCGTGAAATGGAATTATACAAATTTCATACAAGCGTTTGAATGAAGATTCGCCTGGGCAATCTCTGAGCAATCGTGAAACTTTGCCGATATTCGCGTTTTTTGTCGGCATGTAACCTGCACAGATCTATGGCCTCAGGCGGTGCGGTGTGGCATTTCCAGCCGCCACTGGTCTCTCGGGGGTGCATCGATTGCCAATATTTTCTGGCATAATCCGGCCCCCCTACGACCGCCAGAAAACCTTTCATGATCGATTTATTCAGCGGACTGGATGCCTGGGTAGTGGTGAGCTTGGTGCTCGCACTGACCTTCGTGCTCGCATTCGAGTTCATCAATGGCTTTCATGACACCGCGAACGCGGTAGCCACCGTCATCTATACCAAAGCCATGCCACCGCACCTCGCCGTGTTCTTCTCCGGCGTGTTCAACTTCCTCGGTGTTCTGCTCGGCGGTGTCGGCGTGGCGTATGCCATTGTCCACCTGCTGCCGGTCGAACTGCTGATCAATGTGAACACCGGTCACGGCCTGGCCATGGTCTTCTCGTTGTTGGCTGCGGCCATCACCTGGAACCTTGGCACGTGGTACTTCGGCATCCCCGCTTCCAGTTCGCACACCCTGATCGGTTCGATCCTTGGCGTCGGCCTGGCCAACGCCTTGATCAGCGACATTCCTCTGGGCGATGGCGTCAACTGGCAGAAGGCGATCGACATCGGCATGTCGCTGGTACTCTCGCCGATGGCCGGTTTTGCCGTTGCCGCGCTGGTGCTGCTGGGCCTGAAGTGGTGGCGCCCGCTGTCGAAGATGCACAAGACGCCGGAGCAACGCCGCAAGCTCGACGACAAGAAGCATCCACCGTTCTGGAACCGTCTGGTGCTGGTCATCTCGGCCATGGGCGTGAGCTTCGTGCATGGTTCAAACGATGGCCAGAAAGGCATCGGCCTGATCATGCTGGTGTTGATCGGTATTGTCCCGGCCAAGTTTGTGCTTGACCTGAACAGCACCACCTACCAGATCGAGCGTACCCGTGACGCCACCCTGCACCTGAGCCAGTTCTACCAGCGCAATGAAGCGACCCTGGGCGAATACCTGGCCTTGGGCAAGGCTGCAGCGGGCGACTTGCCAGAGCAGTTCAGCTGCAATCCGCAGCAGACCGAGCCGACCATTGCCGCCCTGCAGACCTCGCTCCAGGGCGTGACCGACTACCGTGCACTCGATTCCGAGAAGCGCGTGGAAGTACGGCGCTACCTGCTGTGCCTGGACGACACCGCGAAGAAAGTCGGCAAGCTGCCTGGGCTTGAGCCCCGTGAGAAAGCCGACCTGGAAAAACTGCGCAAAGACCTCACTGCCACCACCGAGTACGCACCGTTCTGGGTGATCGTAGCGGTTGCCCTGGCCTTGGGCCTGGGGACCATGGTGGGCTGGAAGCGTGTGGTCCTGACCGTTGGTGAGAAGATCGGCAAGCAGGGCATGACGTATGCCCAGGGCATGTCGGCGCAGATCACTGCGGCTTGTGCGATCGGCATGGCCAACGTGTTCAGCCTGCCGGTGTCGACCACCCATGTACTGTCATCGGGCGTGGCCGGGACCATGGTGGCCAACAAGAGCGGACTGCAAGGCGGCACCGTCAAGACCATTCTCCTGGCCTGGGTCCTGACCCTGCCTGCGACTATGGGTCTGGCTGCGGGGCTGTTCTGGCTGGCGACCAAGGCGATCAGCTGAGACGCTGGGCTTTGATCTGAGAAAGGCGCCTTCGGGCGCTTTTTTTTTGGTTCTTCTTGGGCTAGGAGGGAGGTGGTCTGGTGGCTTGGTTGGCTGGTTGGCTTAGGAGTTGTGGGCTTATCCATTTGATGTAGTGGCTGTAATGGCCCCTTCCGCCCTTACGGCGGGTCACTTTTTTTCTTGGAAAAAAGTAACCAAAAACCGCTTGCTCCTGCATCCGGCCCTCCGCTGCGCTGCGGGTTCCCTCGCTCCGGTCTTGCTCCGGGAGGACCGCGCTGTACGGCCCATCCTGGGCCTCAGCGCTTTCCGGCCATCCATGGCCTCCACCTCCCTGCGCAAGACCTCCACTCGGCCTCCTGAAGTCGCGAAGTTACGGGCGGCGTCTGGGCTGGCGTTGTTTTTGGTAGTGGCATCGGTGGTGGATATTCGGGCCTCTTCGCGGGGCAAGCCCGCTCCTACAGGTATCGCGCAAATTTTGAATTCGGCGTAATCCCTGTAGGAGCGGGCTTGCCCCGCGAAGAGGCCCGAACTGGCAATGCAAATCGCAGGGCACAGCCCTGCCAGCCACCTCACAAATCCGCTGGTAAATAAACAAAGCGAGAGCGCAGCGATTCGCCTGCCGTTGCCCTGGCTGTTGATCTTGATCTTGCTCTTGATCTACCCCTTCAGCGCCGTTTCCCACCCAGCAGCGACCCCATCAACCCCCGCACCAACTGCCGCCCCAACTGATTAGTCGCCTGACGCACCGCCGACTTGATCGCCTGCCCCGCCGCCCCCTGCAAAAACTCCCCCGCCTTGTCGGCAAAACTCCCCTCCTCCACCTGAGGCTGCGGCACTGGCTCTACCGGCTCCCCCTTACGCTGAGTAAGCATTTCATAAGCCGACTCCCGATCAATCGGCTTGTCATAGCGCCCACGCAAAGGCGACGACGCCACCAGCGCACTACGCTCGACCGCACTCAGCGGCCCGATCCGCGACTGCGGCGGCGCGATCAACACACGCTGGACCATCGCCGGGGTGCCCTTGTCCTCCAGCGTGCCCACCAACGCCTCGCCGATACCAAGCTCCGTCAGCACCCCAAGCGTGTCAAACGCAGGATTTGGCCTGAAACCCTCGGCCACAGCCTTGAGCGACTTCTGCTCCTTGGCCGTAAATGCCCGCAGACCATGCTGGATACGCAACCCCAACTGGGCCAACACCGCATCCGGCAAATCCCCCGGCGACTGGGTCACGAAGTACACCCCGACCCCCTTCGAGCGAATCAGGCGCACCACTTGCTCGAGCCGGTCCTGCAAGGCCTTGGGTGTATCGTTGAACAGCAAGTGCGCCTCGTCGAAGAACAGCGCCAGCACCGGTTTATCGGCATCACCGCGTTCCGGCAGCTGTTCAAACAGCTCGGCCAGCAGCCACAACAAAAACGTTGCATAGACTTTCGGCGCCTCATGCACCAGTCGGCTGGCGTCGAGTAGATGAATCCGACCACGGCCGTCGGCAGCAGGCTGCAAGAGGTCTTCGAGCTGCAGTGCCGGTTCGCCAAACAAGGCCTCGGCGCCCTGCTGCTCAAGCGTCGCCAACCGCCGCAGCAGCGCCTGGGTAGAGCCGCTGGTCATCAGCGCGCTGTCCTCACCGAGGACCTGCGGGTTGTCCTTGAGGTGGTTGAGCAAGGCCTTGAGGTCTTTCAGGTCAAGCAACAGCAAGCCGTCGCGATCCGCCACCTTGAACGCCGCATACAACGCTGCCTGCTGGCTGTCGGTCAACTCGAGCAGATTACTCAACAGCAGTGGCCCCATTTCGCTGAGGGTCGTGCGCAACGGATGGCCAGACTGCCCGGCAATGTCCCACAAGGTCAGTGGGTAGGCCTTGGGCGTGTGGCCAAGCCACGGCATCCCGGCGATACGCTCGGCCACCTTGCCCTGCGGCGTGGCCGCTGCCCCCAGGCCGCACAGGTCGCCCTTCACATCAGCCGCAAACACCGCCACACCGGCATCACTGAAGACCTCGGCCAGGCGCTGTAAAGTCACCGTCTTGCCAGTACCCGTGGCGCCTGCCACCAGGCCATGACGGTTGGCCAGGCGCATGGCCTGGCTTACAGGCTGGCTGTCAGTGCCGGCACCTACAACAATTTGCGAAGAATCTGACATCTTATTTCATCCTCTCCTCAAGCTTTACCGGATAACGGCCGATATGCCCTGTTGATATTCACCTAAAGACAGGAACATCCCCAAAAGGACTACGGGACAAGTTGCACTGTTTTTCAGCTATTTGTGCGAACGACCCGATAATCACCTTAGCGGAACCGATTACGCCATGACCAAAAGCCTACGTTTCAGCCACAAGATTCTCTTGGCCGCCTCACTGATCGTGATACTCGCCTTCAGCCTGTTTACGCTCTATAACGATTACCTCCAGCGTAATGCGATTCGCCAGAACCTGGAGAATTATCTGGCTGAAATGGGCGCGTCCACTTCAACCAACGTGCGCAACCTGTTCGATGGCCGGATCAAGTTGGTGGAAAACCTGGCGCAGAACATCAATCAGGATCCGCGCAACGCCGAAACCCTGATGGGCCAGAATGCACTGACCTCAAGTTTTCTCACGGTTTACCTGGGCAAAGTCGATGGCGGCTTCAGCGTACGCCCCGATGCGAAGATGCCTGACGGTTACGACCCGCGCACCCGCCCCTGGTACAAGGACGGCATGAACGCCAACGGGGCGATGCTGACCGAACCGTATATCGACCTGACCACCAACAAGATGGTCATCGGTATTCTCAACAAGGTCTCCAGCAGCGTCGGCGTAGTCGGCGGCGACCTGGCCCTGGACGGCCTGGTAGAAATCATCAACTCGCTGAACTTCGGCGGCATGGGCTACGCGTTCCTGGTCAACGACCAGGGCAAGATCCTGGTTCACCCGGACACGTCACTGGTGATGAAGTCGCTGTCGGACCTGTTCCCGCAGCGCACGCCGAACCTCTCCGGCGAACTGACCGAAGTCAGCGCCGATGGCCAGCAACGCTTGCTCACCTTCACTCCGATCAAGGGCCTGCCCGCAGCCAACTGGTACATCGGTCTATCGGTGGACAAGGATAAGGCCTTTGCCATGCTCAGCACCTTCCGCACCTCGGCGGTGATTGCCACCCTGGTCGCGGTAGTGATCATCATCGGCCTGCTCGGCCTGCTGATCAGCGTGCTGATGAAGCCATTGCTGACCATGACCCGCGCCATGGAAGACATCGCCCAGGGCGAAGGCGACCTGACCAAGCGCCTGACCATTCACAATCACGATGAGTTCGGCGTGCTCGGCAGTGCCTTCAACCGCTTCGTCGAGCGCATTCACGGCTCGATCCGCGAAGTGTCTTCGGCCACCGAGCAGGTCAACGAAGTGGCCTTGCGGGTGATCAGTGCTTCCAACTCGTCGATGAGCAACTCCGACGAGCAATCCAACCGGACCAACAGCGTCGCGGCGGCCATCAACCAGCTGGGTGCAGCCGCCCAGGAAATTGCCGGCAACGCCGCGCAAGCGTCGCAGCACGCTACCTCGGCACGCCGCCTGGCCGAAGAAGGCCAAGAGGTGGTGGACCGCAATATCCAGGCAATGAATCGCCTGTCTGACCTGATCGTCACCTCCAGCGCCCACATCGAGACGCTGAACAGCAAGACGGTGAACATCGGCCAGATCCTCGAAGTGATTACCAGCATCTCCCAGCAGACCAACCTGCTCGCCCTCAACGCGGCGATCGAAGCAGCGCGCGCTGGCGAGGCCGGCCGTGGCTTTGCGGTGGTAGCAGATGAGGTCCGCAACCTGGCGCACCGCACGCAGGAGTCGGCGCAACAGGTACAGACCATGATCGAAGAGCTGCAGGTCGGTGCCCGTGAATCGGTCGATACCATGGGTCAGAGCCAGCGCCACAGCCAGGACAGCGTGCAGATCGCCAACCAGGCGGGTGAGCGGCTGGAGAGCGTCACCGTGCGCATCGGCGAAATCGACGGCATGAATCAGTCAGTAGCGACTGCCACCGAAGAGCAAACCGCCGTGGTCGATTCGATCAACATGGACATCAGCGAAATCAACATGCTCAACCAGGAGGGCGTCGAGAACCTGCAGGCCACCCTGCGCGCGTGTTCCGACCTGGAGCAGCAGGCCGGACGCCTGAAGCAACTGGTGGGCAGTTTCAGAATCTAGCGGCTAGCTGCAAGAAAGAGCATGGCCGTCCGCGCACCTGCTTTTTCTTGCAGCTTCACGCTTGCAGCATGTAACTGATCTTTTCGAACAAACTATTCTTCTGAGAGGTCCACCTTTAGGCGTGTCATCGCCGGCTGATTACAGCCGGGTGACAGACCCGAAGATGGTCCCGGAGGGATACTGATCGTGCACATCGCTGACATCACCATGTTCTACGCCCCGGCCAGCGGCGGCGTACGTACCTATCTTGATGCCAAACATCGCCGCCTCGACGCCATGACTGGCGTGCGCCACAGCCTGCTGATCCCTGGCCCCAGCGCCAGTCATACGGATGGGGTCTACCAGGTCCCCGCGCCTCCCTTGCCCTTCGGCAAAGGCTACCGTTTCCCGGTACGCCTGGCGCCGTGGTGCAATGTGCTGCGCGAACTCCAGCCCGATCTGATCGAAGTCGGCGACCCCTATCTGACTGCCTGGGCGGCCCTTGAAGCGCGACGCAAGCTCGACGTGCCGGTGATCGGTTTCTATCACTCCGACCTGCCATTGCTGGTCGGCAATCGCATGGGCAACTGGTTCACGCCAAACGTCGAGGCTTACGTCAGCAAGCTTTATGGCAACTTCGACCGGGTCCTGGCGCCGAGCCAGGTAATGGCCGACAAACTGCGCAGGCTGGGTGTACGCGAGGTGCATGTACAGCGCCTGGGCGTGGACCTGGCCACCTTCAACCCCGAGCACCGCGACAGCCAGCTGCGCGCGCAATTGGGAATCCCTGATACCACTCGCCTGCTGGTGTTCGCCGGGCGTGGCTCGCGCGAGAAGAACCTGCCGGTACTGCTCGACTGCATGACTCGGCTGGGCAATCACTACCACTTGCTGCTGGTGGGTTCGGGCATGCCGGCCAATGTCCCGGACAACGTCAGCGTGATCAACCGGTTCTGCCCCCTGCAAGAAGTCGCACGGCTGATTGCCAGCGCCGACCTGCTGGTGCATGCCGGTGACCAGGAAACCTTCGGCCTGGTGATTCTCGAAGCCATGGCCTGCGCCACACCCGTAGTCGCGGTTCGGGCCGGCGCCTTCGGCGAAATCGTCAACGAGCAGTGCGGCCGCCTGTGCGCGCCGAACGATGGTGTGGCGATGGCGGCGGCCGTGCGCGAGATCTTCGAGGACGGCGTTCGCAAGCTCGGCCAGCAAGCGCGCCGGCATGTCGAGCAACACTACTCGTGGGACAACGTAGTCAATGGTTTGCTGCAGCACTACCAGGCCGTACTGGGCCACTCGCCACAGGCACGCGCTCATGGCTGAGGCCTTGCCGAGTCAGCCCAGCCTGATGCTGGTGCTGCACGATGTTGCCCCGGAGACCTGGCCCGACTACCAACCCTTCGTAGAGGCCGTCGATCAGTTGGGCAAGGTGCCCATGACCTGGCTGGTGGTGCCCGACTTTCATCACCGCAACGCGCTCGACCGCGCCCCAGCGTTCTGCCGGATGCTCGAGCGACGTTTGAGCCAAGGCGATGAACTGGCCCTGCATGGTTACTACCATGCCGACGACGGGCCAGCACCGCGCAGCCCACGCGATTACTTCATGCGCCGAATCTACACCCATGAAGGTGAGTTCTACGGCCTTGACCAAGCCCAAGCCCTGCACCGCCTGCAAGCCGGGCTGGAGCTGTTCGACCAGCAGGGCTGGCCCGTGGCCGGTTTCGTCGCCCCCGCCTGGTTGATGAGCGAAGGCACGCGCCAAGCCCTGCGCCAGCTGCCGTTGCGCTACACGAGCACGCCCCAGCACTTGTATCGATTGCCCGAGTTCACCGCCATCGACGCGCCCGGCTTGGTCTGGAGTGCACGCAGCGCGTGGCGCCGCGGCATGTCGCGGGTGCTCTGCGACTGGCAGTGTCGGCGCTGGCGTAGCGCCGAGACCTTGCGCCTGGGGCTGCACCCGGTCGACATGCGCCACCGGGCCTCACGCGAATACTGGTTGCGTACCTTGCAGGCGCTACTCGAACAAGGACGCCAGCCTTTGACCAAGTCCGCCTGGCTGGACCGCCAGGTCGCGGCATGAAGCGATTCGCCTGGATTGCGCTGGCATTGCTGTTGGCACTGCTGGTTCCGACCTTGCTGGGAGGCAGCGAGCTGCTGCCCAGGTTGCAGGCCTTCGCCCCGGGCTTGCTGCTGACGCTACTGGGGATGATTCTGCTGTGCTGGGTGATCAACGCCATGCGCCTGCGCCTGCTGCTCGGCGAGCAAGGGGCAACGCTGGGCCGGGTGCGCAGTCTGGGGGTGGTGATGGCCACCGAATTCGCCATCTGCACCACACCGGGCGGCAGCGGTGGCCCGCTGGCGCTGATGGCGCTACTGGCGCGCGAACGCATCGGCCCGGCGCGTAGTGGCGCGGTGTTCGCCATGGACCAGTTGAACGACCTGCTGTTCTTCTTCTGCGCCATGCTGGCGATCGCCGGCTATGCGCTGTTCCACAGCTTGGGGCGCAGCCAGGAGAGCATGCTGCTCGGCAGCGCACTGATGCTCTGCAGCGCGCTGGCCTGTGTGCTGGGCCTGCTGCGTTATCGACGCCAAGTAATGCGCTTCAATGGCAGGCTGCTGCAGCGCCTGGGCCTGGCCGCTCAGCGCCGACGGCGCTGGGCGCGCAAGCTGCTGCGCTTCGTGCATGCCCTGGCAGACACCTGGCGCCTGCCCAAGCGCACGCTGGCGCTGGTCTTCAGCCTCACCTGCGTACACTGGAGCCTGCGTTACAGCGTGTTGTACCTGGTGTTGCGCGGGCTGGGCGTGGAGTTGGCGTGGATACCCAGTTTTCTGGTGCAGATGCTCGCGCTCAGCGCCGGCCAGTTCAGCCTGTTGCCCGGCGGTGCAGGTGCGGCGGAGCTGACCTCGGCGAGCCTGTTGACGCCCTTGGTGGGCGGCTCGACCGCGGCGGCGGCGATTCTGATCTGGCGCGCCGTTACCTACTATTTTTATCTGCTGGCGGGCGGACCGGTGTTTGTTTGCCTGCTGGCACGTCCGCTGCTGGCGCGCTGGCGTCGCCATCAAGCGGGTTGAGCTGACGCCAGAGCTCGGCGGCACCGACAAACTCAGTGCCGTGCTCCTCGCTCAAGGCTTCGGGATCGAAGCGGGCCAGGCAACCTTCACCCAGCGTCGGTGGCGCCTGGGCGCCGGCCTTGTCGCGTGGATCAGCCATTGGCCCGCCCTCGTCTCAGTCGAACACTACAGTCTTGTTACCGTGCACCAGCACGCGATCTTCAAGGTGATAGCGCAGGCCACGGGCAAGCACCATTTTCTCGACGTCGCGGCCGAAGCGGACCATGTCTTCGATGCTGTCGGCGTGGCTGACACGGACCACGTCCTGCTCGATGATCGGGCCGGCGTCCAGCTCTTCGGTGACATAGTGGCAGGTCGCGCCGATCAGCTTGACGCCACGCAGTGCTGCCTGGTGATACGGCTTGGCACCGACAAACGACGGCAGGAAGCTGTGGTGGATGTTGATGACCTTCTCGGCGTACTGCTGACACAACTGTGGTGGCAGGATCTGCATATAGCGCGCCAGCACCACCACATCGGCCTGGTGCTCTTCGACCAGGCGCGAGACTTCGGCGAAGGCTGGTTGCTTGTCTTTCGGATCAACCGGAACATGGAAGAACGGAATGCCATGCCACTCGACCATGCTGCGCAGGTCGTCGTGGTTGGAGATCACGCAGGGAATGTCACAGTCCAGCTCGTCGGTGTGCCAGCGATGCAGCAGGTCGGCCAGGCAGTGCGATTCGCGGCTGGCCATCAGCACCACGCGCTTCTTCTGCGCCGAGTCGGTGACCCGCCAGATCATCGAGAACTCTTCGGCGATTGGCGCGAAGGCCTCACGGAAAGCCTCGATACCAAACGGCAGTGATTCGGCACGGATCTCATGGCGCATGAAGAACCAACCACTCTGCACGTCGGAGTGGTGGCTCGCTTCGTTGATCCAGCCATTGTACAAAGCCAGGAAATTACTGACTTTCGCCACGATGCCGACACGGTCGGGGCAAGCAATCACCAGTCGATAGGTGTGCATGGGGTGAGACTCCAAGAACTTCGCAAAGGCGCATAGTCTAGCGACCTGTCATGAAAAACGCAGTAATCATCGACGCCCACGCTGCGTATCCGCTACACGGCGCTGGGGCAGAGACAATTAGCCGGCAACAGCGTGCTTGCCATGAGTGCTCACTGGCATATGTAAAATTTTCTTAATCGGCGCATGTTGTTATTAGCCGCCCGTTTACCGTGCAGGGCTTTATTAATTGTTTACTTGGGACTATCGCCTGTCTATTATTGACCCACACTGTCTCCCTGAACATGCATTAAGGAACACACCATGTCCCTGATCAACGAATACCGCGCTACCGAAGAAGCCATCAAAGAACTTCAAGCTCGTCTGGCCAACCTGTCGCAAGATGACAAGCTGAAAAAAGAGCTGGAGTTTGAAGGCAAGCTGCGCACCCTGATGGGTGAATACTCCAAGTCGCTGCGTGACGTGATTGCCCTGCTCGATCCAGAGTCGAAACTGAGCAAGGCCCCGCGCGGCGCCGTCAAGACCACCGGCACCAAGCGTGCACGCAAGGTCAAGCAATACAAGAACCCGCACAACGGTGAAGTCATCGAAACCAAAGGCGGCAACCACAAGACCCTGAAAGAGTGGAAAGCCAAATGGGGTGGCGATGAGGTTGAAGGCTGGGCAACCCTGCTGGACTAAGTCCCGCTGCACTGCTCACAAAAAAGCGCCGGCAATTGCCGGCGCTTTTTATTTGTCACTTCGAATTACAACTGCAACTGCACTTTTAATTGAGCGGCATGCGCCTGCCAGGCCTCCAGCACCCGCCGCCCAGCCTCGTCGGCCGTCGCCCAGCTGCTCTGCCACGCCTGCTGGAAATCACCCAGGGTGTTCGGCGCGCCCATCTGTGGATCACTCAAGCGCTGCTGGCAGAACAGCTGCCAACGCTGGCGCTCTTGCTCACTCAAGGTGTCGGGGAAGTTTCGCGCACGGTAGCGGAATAACAGTTCAGGCATCCGCGGGTCATCAAACATCCACTGCGATTGTCCCAGTTGCTCAGGCTCTGCCACACGTACCTGCTCACACAGCCGGCGATCTCGATCGCCAAGAAAACCACCGTACAACTGCTGCTCGGGATCTTCACCAGGGGCAAAATCTTCGGCGCTATAAATGGCCGATAATTTGTCTTGCCACGCGCTTTGCTGACGGGCCAAGTCTTCCCCGCGTGATTGCAGCAGGGCGATATCGATGCCCAGACGCTGTTGATCGGCCGGGCGCAATACCGACAATGGCGCCAGCACCGGACACCGATTGATTTGCACCAACTTCAACGGGACGGGTAATTGTCCTACAGTTAATTGCTCACGTCGGGTGTACAAACGCTCTCGTAATGTTTCAGCGTTTTCCCTTATTAACGGTGAGGTTTCCAGTTGCAGGTCGCACACAATCAGGGCATTGCGATTACGCGGGTGCCAGGCCAGCGGCAGGACCACCCCGATGTAGTTGCGCTCGGCAGAAAAACGCCCGGAAATATGTACCAGCGGCTGTAACAAGCGAATCTGTTCCATGACCTTGTGCTTGCTGCGCAACTGGAACAACCAGTCATACAACCGGGGTTGCTTGTCACGTATCAGCCGCGCCAGAGCGATGGTCGCCCGCACATCGGAAAGTGCCTCGTGGGCATGTCCGTGATCGATGCCATTGGCTTTGCTGAGCAACTCCAGGCGCAGACTGGTCCTACCGTCCTGTTGCGGCCAGACAATACCTTCCGGGCGCAGCGCATAAGCGGTGCGGACCACGTCGATCAGATCCCAGCGGCTGTTGCCGCCCTGCCATTCACGGGCGTAGGGATCGAAAAAGTTGCGATAGAGGCTGTAGCGGGTGACCTCGTCATCGAAGCGCAAGGTGTTGTAACCGGCGCCACAGGTGCCCGGACGGACCAGTTGCTGGTGCACCCGGGTCATGAACTCGGCTTCGCACAAGCCGTTGCTGGCTAATTGCTCAGGGGTGATACCGGTTACCAGGCAGGCTGCCGGGTGCGGCAGGATATCGGCGGAGGGCCGGCAGTAGAGATTGACCGGCACCTCGATCTCATTGAGGTCAAGGTCAGTGCGCACACCCGCCATCTGCAGCGGACGGTCGCAGCGCGGGTTGATACCGGTGGTTTCGTAGTCGTGCCAGAAGATGCTGGAGCTCACGGGGTCTTCCTGTAACTAGGTCGACCGTGAGTCTAGCGGCCTGGGCGGCTAAATCGAATCCCCAATCCTGGCACCGTGTGTCGGCGGGCGTCAGACCGACGCGTTGGCGGAGTGAAAACTGAAGAAATCCCGCAGCGAGCGGACGAACTCATCGTACTCGCGTGGCGCCAGCAGCAGCATGAAACCCGAGTCGTAATGGCCGGGTGTCTGGTCTTCCCTGGACCACAGGCAACTGGCGGTAAGGTTGATGAACTGCTGCCCGCCGCCGGCCAATGGCACCCGCAACTGCAGTTCGAAATCCGGCCCGACCAGCACCGGCAAGGCGCTGATGAGCATCAAGCCGTCTTCGGAGGCATTACCCAGGTAGCCGACCTGCTGGCCGGTCAAGCGGTTGTATACCTTGAGTACACAAGGTAACTGATGACGTTCGATATGACGTTGGATAAACATGGTCGCGCGTGTTGTCCCGTAGCCGAAGCCAGGAATGCGGGGTACTGGCGGTTGCTGTTACACCTAGGCTACAGATTAGCCCAGCGAACGCGGCAAATCTCGTGAAATCAAGGACACCTTGGTATTAACGCCAAGGCGTAGTGCTGACCGGGCTGGCCACCGCCGGTTCGCCCGCCCGATAGTGCCCAAGCTTCTCCAGCGTCTGCAGCCGGGCGCGGGCGCGGTAGGCGTATTCATTCTGCGGGTAGCGCTGGATCAGGTACTGGTAGGTCTGGGCGGCATCGACGAAGAGCTTCTGGCGCTCCAGGCACTGACCGCGCAACAGCGACACTTCGGGATGGATGAACGGCCGCGCACGGCTGGTGCGGTCGACCTGCGACAGCTCGAGCATGACCCGTTGACAGTCGCCACGGTCGTAGGCGCGATAGGCGTTGTTCAGGTGATGGTCCATCGACCAACGGGTGCAGCCGACGACACTCGCCGCGACAGCTAAAACGATCAGGGCTCGCATGGGGGATCTCCTTTGCTACGCAGTATATCGGCCCGACACGACAAATCTTCACAGGCTTTTGCAAGGATACCCCGACCGTTCAAATGCCACCCTCGCAGGAAGCCAGGTAGTGCAACGGAACAATGACTACAGCGCAATTGAGGAGTAGCCTTTCGCTGCGCTTCACTATAGGAGTCTGTGCATGACCATCCGCCGTACCAAAATCGTCGCCACCCTTGGCCCCGCCAGCAACTCGCCGGAAGTGATCGAACAACTGATCCTCGCCGGCCTGGACGTGGCACGCCTGAACTTCTCCCACGGCACTCCGGACGAGCACAAGGCGCGCGCGCGCCTGATCCGTGAGATCGCCGCCAAGAACGGTCGCCACGTCGCACTGCTGGGCGACTTGCAGGGTCCCAAGATCCGCATCGCCAAGTTCAGCAACAAGCGCATCGAACTGAAGATCGGTGACAAGTTCACCTTCTCCACCGTCCACCGGCTGACCGAAGGCAACCAGGACATCGTCGGGATCGATTACCCCGACCTGGTCAAGGACTGCGGCGTAAACGACGAACTGCTGCTCGACGACGGCCGCGTGGTCATGCGCGTCGAGACCGCCACCGCTGACGCCCTGCACTGCGTAGTGCTGGTCGGTGGCCCGCTGTCGGACCACAAAGGCATCAACCGCAAAGGTGGCGGCCTGACCGCACCGGCCCTGACCGAAAAAGACAAGGCCGACATCAAGCTGGCTGCGGAAATGGACCTGGATTACCTGGCCGTGTCGTTCCCCCGTGATGCCAAGGACATGGAATACGCGCGCAAGCTGCGTGACGAGTCCGGCGGCAGCGCCTGGCTGGTGGCCAAGATCGAACGCGCCGAAGCGGTCGCCGACGACCAGACCCTCGACGACCTGATCGCTGCGTCCGACGCCGTGATGGTCGCCCGTGGTGACCTGGGCGTGGAAATCGGCGACGCCGAGCTGATCGGTATCCAGAAGAAGATCATCCAGCACGCCCGCCGCAACAACAAAGCGGTGATCGTTGCGACCCAGATGATGGAGTCGATGATCCAGAACCCGATGCCGACCCGTGCCGAAGTGTCCGACGTGGCCAACGCCGTGCTCGACAACACCGACGCGGTGATGCTCTCGGCCGAAAGCGCCGCGGGTCAGTATCCGATCGAAGCGGTCCAGGCCATGGCGCGGATCTGCCAGGGCGCCGAGAAGCACCCGACCAACCAGAAATCCAGCCACCGCCTGCACACCACCTTCGAGCGTTGCGACGAAAGCATCGCCCTGGCGGCGATGTACACGGCCAACCACTTCCCCGGCGTCAAGGCGATCATCGCCCTCACCGAGAGTGGCTACACCCCGCTGATCATGTCGCGCCTGCGTTCGCACGTGCCGATCTACGCGCTGTCCCCGCACCGCGCCACCCAGGCCCGTGCGTCGATGTTCCGCGGCGTCTACCCGATCGCCTTCGACCCGGCGTCGCTGCCGGCCGACAAGGTCAGCCAAGCTGCCGTGGACGAGCTGTTGCAGCGCGGCCTGGTTCAGCAAGGTGACTGGGTCATCCTGACCAAGGGCGACAGCTACCACACCATTGGTGGCACCAACGGCATGAAGATCCTGCATGTCGGTGATCCGCTGGTCGGCTGATTCAGGCCTACAGGCCCGCCCTTATGCGTCTTGTAAGGGCGGGCTTGCCCCGCGATTACGTTTGTACGAGCAACTCCCGCCTGTCAGACATGTTCGGTAAACACATCCGCCAACAGCTGACTCCTCGGCAAGCCGGCAATAAACAGCCGCCGCGCAAACTGCTCGACACTCCCCGGCGCACCACACGCCAACGCCACCGTCTGCCGTGACGCCAGGCGCAACCCCGCCAGCGCTTGCTGGAACTGCTCCACGGCAATCAACTCCACGCTGACCTGCGGATGCTCAGCGACCAGCGCATTCAGCCCCTCGGCCAAATAGTGCGCCTGCGCCACATGCACGACCTTGATCTCACCCTCATGCCCTTCGCGCAACGCTTCGCGCAAGATGCCCCATAGCGGCGCAAGGCCAGTGCCCGCTGCCAGCAACCAGAGCGGCCGCGCCTGCCAGTCCGGATCGTAATGCAGCGCACCGCCACGCAACTCGCCCAGGCGCAATTCGTCCCCCACCCGCAGTACCCGGGCCAGGTCAGAAAACGCCCCCGGACGCCGGCAATCGATATGAAACTCGAGAAAATCATCCTCGCCCGGCAGGCTGGCCAAGGAATACGGCCGCGCCACGTCGCCGTTCCACAGCAGCACATGCTGCCCCGCGCGATAGCGTAACGGCCGCTCTGGCCGAATGCGCAGGCGCAGCACCTCGGCAAACCAGTGCAGCCCGCAGACCTGCGCCGCCCGCCCATCGCTGAGCGGATCGAACAGTGCGACCTGCAGGTCGGTCACTACCCGACACTGACAGGCGAGTCGCCAGCCCAGCGCGTACTTCTCCAGCTCGACCGCCTCGGGCAAGGCATCCGCCGGCTGCCCCTCGAGACAGCGCACCAGGCAGGCATGGCAACTGCCCGCGCGGCAGCTGTAGGGCACGGCCAAACCTGCCGCATTGAGGGCATCGAGCAGGTTGCTGCCGGCCGGCACCGGCCAACGGCGCGCGCCCACGCAGAGTTCAGGCATGGTCAGTTCATCTCCAACGATCACAGTGCCACTGTAAGGCAAGCCGACAGCCACGGCAAAAACGATGCCTGCACGCGGCCGACCAAGGTCCAGACCGCACGCAGGTGTACCGGGCACGGATGCGCGCTATACTGCCGCGCCTTTTTCACGCCGGCCTGACCTGCCGGCGTGCCTTGCAAGGTCGTTTCGACACGCTGGTCGGCACCGTCGGAAGGGCCTCAACGAATGTTCCCGTCTTTAAGAGGAGCGCGCTGCATGACCGTGATCAAGCAAGACGACCTGATTCAGAGCGTCGCCGACGCCCTGCAATTCATCTCGTACTACCACCCCGTCGATTTCATCCAGGCGATGCACGAAGCCTACCTGCGTGAAGAATCGCCCGCTGCACGCGATTCGATTGCCCAGATCCTGATCAACTCGCGCATGTGCGCCACCGGCCACCGCCCGATCTGCCAGGACACCGGTATCGTCACCGTGTTTGTCCGGGTGGGCATGGACGTGCGCTGGGACGGCGCGACCATGAGCCTGGACGACATGATCAACGAGGGCGTGCGCCGCGCCTACAACCTGCCCGAGAACGTCCTGCGTGCCTCGATCCTGGCCGACCCGGCCGGTGCTCGCAAGAACACCAAGGACAACACCCCGGCCGTCATCCACTACTCGATCGTCCCTGGCGACAAGCTCGAAGTGGACGTCGCAGCCAAAGGCGGCGGCTCGGAAAACAAGTCGAAGATGGCCATGCTCAACCCGTCCGACTCGATCGTCGACTGGGTGCTCAAGACCGTTCCGACCATGGGCGCTGGCTGGTGCCCACCGGGCATGCTCGGTATCGGCATTGGCGGTACTGCCGAGAAGGCAGCGGTAATGGCCAAGGAAGTCTTGATGGAATCCATCGACATCCATGAGCTCAAGGCCCGCGGCCCGCAGAACCGCATCGAAGAGATCCGCCTGGAGCTGTTCGACAAGGTCAACCAGCTGGGCATCGGCGCCCAGGGCCTGGGCGGCCTGACCACCGTGCTCGACGTCAAGATCATGGACTACCCGACCCACGCCGCCTCGCTGCCGGTGTGCATGATCCCCAACTGCGCGGCCACCCGTCACGCCCACTTCGTGCTCGACGGCTCCGGCCCAGCCGAGCTCGAAGCGCCGTCGCTGGACGCCTACCCGGAAATCGTCTGGGAAGCCGGCCCGAGCGCGCGTCGGGTCAACCTCGACAGCATCACCCCGGAAGAAGTCGCCAGCTGGAAACCGGGCGAGACCATCCTGCTCAACGGCAAGATGCTCACCGGTCGCGATGCCGCGCACAAGCGCATGGTCGAGATGCTCAACCGTGGCGAAGAGCTGCCGGTCGACCTCAAGGGCCGCTTCATCTACTACGTCGGCCCGGTTGATCCGGTCGGTGACGAAGTGGTCGGCCCAGCCGGCCCGACCACCGCTACCCGGATGGACAAGTTCACCCGGCAGATCCTCGAGCAGACTGGCCTGCTCGGCATGATCGGCAAGTCCGAGCGCGGCCCGACCGCAATCGAAGCGATCAAGGACAACAAGGCCGTGTACCTGATGGCTGTCGGCGGTGCCGCCTACCTGGTCGCCCAGGCCATTCGCAAGTCGCAGGTGCTGGCCTTTGCCGAACTGGGCATGGAAGCGATCTACGAGTTCGACGTCAAGGACATGCCGGTCACCGTCGCGGTAGACAGCAATGGTGAGTCGGTGCACATCACCGGTCCTGCGCTGTGGCAGAACAAGATCGCGCAAAGCCTGGCAGTGGAAGTGAAGTAATCCACCGCTAGAGACCTTGCTGTAAGCGTTGCGGCCTCTGCGCCGACCAAGCCCGCTCCCACTCGTGTTGGAGCAGGCTTGGCCGGCGCAGAGGCCGCAATTGTTTTACCGATACAGACAGATCATGTCGGCAGCGCCTTGAGCCAGAAGGACAGGATCTTGCTCGACCCCTCGCGCTCGTCCAGATCGCGCCAGGTACGCGATGCACGCAGGGACGGCTCGCGCAGAAAGCCACGGTTACGCCAGAAACCCTGCAAGGGTTTGAAGTCCGAGGGCCGCAGTTGATGCCCGGACGGCCGCTCGACGGCACAGAACGCGCAGTAGTCGAACGCGGCAAGCTTGTGTGCATAGGACTCGCGTTCGATAAAGAAGCGCACGCCCAGGCCTTGTCCGCGATAGGCCGGTAGCAGCACCGATTCGCCGAAGTAGAAGATCCGGGCCGGATCGCGTCCATTAGCCAGGAACGGCTGCTGGAATTCGGCAGTCTCATCGGCCAAGGGCAGCCCCAGCGAGGCACCAACCACTCGCCCCTCATCCAAGGCCAACACCATCAGGCTGCGCCCGGAGCGGGCATATGCAGACAGCGCGTCGGCCTCCTGTTCCTGAGTGCCGTCATACAGGTAGGGAAACTCGCGAAACACCGTCAGGCGCAGGCGAGCGAGCTCATCGATGTAAGGCGCGATGGCAGCGCCGTGCAACAGGCGGATTTCCATGTTGGGCGGTCGTTTTGTCGATGTGGATGACGCGCTCGGCTAAGCCGGGCCTGAGCAGAAACCCTATCATCCGCTGCATGCCCTCTCCTTTCCCGTACACGACAGGAACATTGCCATGACCGCTACCGAACTGGTCGGCGCCTACTACGCCGCGCTGAATGCCAAAGACTTGCCGGCTTTGCTCGCCCTGCTCAGCGAGGATGTGATCCATGACATCAATCAGGGGCAGCGGCAGATGGGCAAGGCCGCATTCGCCGCCTTCATGGACAAGAGGAGCCGCTGCTACCACGAGCGCCTGGCCGACATCGTGCTGATGCAGGATAGCGACGGCAAGCGCGCCGCCGCCGAGTTCACCGTGCATGGCCAGTACATCGCCGACGACGACGGCTTGCCTGCGGCCAAGAGCCAGACGTACGTGCTATCGGCGGGGGCGTTCTTTTACATTCACTGCGCCAGGATTGCCCGGGTCAGCACCTACTACAACCTCAATGACTGGCTGGAACAGGTGGAGTGAAACAGGCCTGTGCAGGCGTCAGGCGTCAACCCAGCGGCCGTAGGCCTTGGCGCAGGCCAAACAGCAAAAGCAGCAGGTCCTGATCCGGTTGCGCCGCCGTTTGCGCCTTTACCGCTCGCGGCAAGGCACATTGGCCAACCAGGTCGGCTTTACTGAACACGGTCGGTCGAGGCTCTGCCCACGCGGCTACCGCCACGGTGGTCACGGCCATTGCCGCCAGGAGAAACACAGTTCGAGCTATTTCTAGTTTCATTACTCTAAACCTTTGACAGCGCTGCCAAACGCCATCTGGTAAAAATAGAGCAATGTGCGCCATTCGCTATCGTTGAGTGACGAATGGCGGCGCAACTGACCAAGGTCATTGAGGGCTGCACGCTGGCGGCTGATGCGCCGACGGCACTTCTCCAGGTCAAGCAAGGCCACTTCCGCGCGGGCCTGCTCACCCTCTCCCGTGACCTTGATGAAAACGTGTTTGCCATACAGACAGCCATGCTGCCAGTGCCCCAGGTGCATGCGCGCCAGGTTGTCTGCGAGGTCCTTGAGCATTCGCTCGTGCAAGACCTGCGGGTAGGCCCCGCGTGCACCTTCGGCGTGCCAGCTGTCGAGGTCGACGAAACCGTCCAACGCTTCACTCACCAGTAGGGCTCGCCACTGATGATCGCGATCACGCTGGGCACCGCAGTAGACGATGCGCGGTACCCGCACGCCGAGCTGTTCAAAACTGTGCAGGGCATCCTGCTCACGCAACACCGTCGGACGACCGAACGGATGGAGCAGGCTACGGTAGGTATGGCCAATCTGGCGTTTGGCATAGAGCAACTGCCCGCTCGCGTCGTTCAGCCGCTGCACGCCGCTTTCGCCGCCGCGCCGCTGATTGGGCTCCTCGACCCATTCGCCCTGCTGTTGCCAGTAGTAATCGAACTGGGAACCCTGACCTTGCGCTGTTGCCATGAAATGCCTACCCCTTGCGTAATACGTAAACTCGCCACATGGCGTAGAACGGCAGGAAGTCGAGACGTTCCTGAATGCGAAAGCCGGCAGCCACGAATTCTTGCTCAACTGTATCGGCAGGTAACACAAAACGGTTCTGGTAACTGTCCTGCTCCGTTTTGGCGCTGCGTCGTTGTTCGAGCTTCTTGCGTCGCCAGGCCTTGAAATTGCCATCCACCCACAGCGACAGAATCACGCTGTCGCGACTAACCCGCTGAAACTCCGAAAGAATGGTCTTGCGATGGGCGGCCTCGCCGATGTGGTGGAACAGGCGCATGCAGAAGATGCTGTCCACTGCGTTGTCCGGCAAGTCGATGGCAAAGGCAGATGTTTGCAAGGGGCGTACCCGCGCCACCACTTCTGGCGGTTGCGCGGCACAGGCTGTCTCGATCATCGCCTGCGAATTGTCCGCACCGATGATCACCCGATTGGCTTTTTCCGCCAGCAATGGCCAGAACCGGCCCGCGCCACAGGGCAGGTCAAGCACCAGCCCGGGGTCGCCAGCGAGTGCCAAGGCACGCCGCGCCAGCTGCTCGTCGCGTTGATGGGATAAACGCCGTGCCAGGCCATCCTGGTGCTTGCGGAAGTACTCCTGAGCGTGCTGTTGATCGTACTTTTCGGAAAATTCGAGTTTGATGGGGCTTCGCATGGGCATCTCCTGACTCCAGTGCGCAGACATTAAGTACACGCACGTAGGAATCAGGTCATGCTGATGTGAAAAATACGTAAGACTTTTCCGCAAATATTGCGGGAAATTACTGACTTAGACGCTGTTCATCCAAGCCACCTTCTTGCAGCAGCGGCGTGCCCTGGCTCAGATCGACCTGGAAACGACAGCCATGCGGCGAGGTTGCGGTGAGGGTTACCCGCCAGCCTTGGTCATCACAGATCCGTTGCACCAGCGACAACCCCAGGCCCAGGCCCTCTCCTCGGCGCTCGTCGCCGCGCACGAAGGGTTGGAACATCGCTTCGCGTTGCTCCTCAGGGATGCCCACGCCACTGTCTTCGACACTGAAACCATTCGGCTCCAGGCTCAGACGAATGTAGCCGCTATCGGTGTAGTGGGCGGCGTTGCGCAGCAGGTTGCCCATCACCGATTGCAGGAAGGTGGCGTTGTGCACAACGGTGCTGGCACTGACCCGACCGTCGTAATACAGCGCCAGGCCTTTCTGCTCGATGGTGTCGCGCCAGACCCCGATAAGGTCGTCGGCCACCTCGCGCAATGAGGCCCGGGAAGCCACAGCGCCTTCGTCACGCTGGGCGCGGGCGAGCATGAGGAAGGTCTTGACCAGCTCGCGCATCTCTTCAGTGGCCCGCGCGATGCGTTCCACCTGGTTGCGCGCGCGGCTATCCAGGCCGGGGTTCTCGATCAGCAGCTCGCAGGAGGTGGCCAGCACCATCAGCGGTGTTCGTAGTTCATGGCTGACGTCGCTGGTGAACAGCCGCTCGCGGGTCAAGGCATCGCGCAACCGACCGAGCGTGTCGTCAAAGGCCACCGCCAACTGGCCGACTTCGTCCGCGGCATAGTCCGGCGCCAACGGCGGCGCCAGCCCGAGCAACTGATCGCGGTGACGGACCTGGCGCGCCAGGCGAATCACCGGGGCCATCACCCGTCGTGCCAGCAGCCAGCCGAGGAACACCGCCAGCACCAGGCTGAGCAGAAAGCCCACGACTACCACAGCAAACAGCACCCGCTCGCGTTCCTCGAAATCACTCTGGTCCTGCAACAGCACGTAGTGCCGGCCATCGACCACTTCGACCATCGCGTGGTACGACAGCTGGTCGCGGAACACCTCGTGGAAGCCTGGCGTCAGGTGACGCAGGTCTTTGGGCAGCTCGAAGTCGTCACGCCCGCCACTGAAATAGAACAGTTGGTCGGGACGCGGCCGATGGCTCCAGTCGCTGACGCTGTCCATGCGCAGCAGGCGCTGCAGATCACCGCCGAGCACGGCCGAAATCAGCCGTTCTTCGACCAGGTGCACGGTGGCTACGATACCGAAGGCGAAGGCCCCGGCGACCAGTGCACTCATCAACGCGAAAGCGATGATGATGCGCTGGGCAAGGCTCTGCTTAAACTCCATCGCGACCCTCGGCGAGGCGGTAGCCGACGCCATGGACGGTATGCAGCAAAGGTTTGTCGAAAGGTTTGTCGATCACTTGGCGCAACTGGTGGACATGGCTGCGCAAGCTGTCGCTGTCCGGGCAGTCATCGCCCCACAGGGCTTCTTCGAGGACTTCTCGGCGCAGCACGTGCGGGCTCTTCTGCATCAATACGGCGAGCAGCTTGAGACCGACCGGGTTGAGCTTGAGCAGGCGACCCTGGCGGGTTACTTCAAGGGTATCGAGGTCATAGATGAGCTCGGCGACCTGCAAGGTACGGCGCCCGCCGCCTTGGCTGCGGCGCAGTACGGCTTCGATGCGCGCGGCCAGTTCGGACAGGGCGAAGGGCTTGAGCAGGTAGTCGTCGGCACCGGAGCGGAAGCCTTGCAGGCGGTCGTCCAACTGGTCGCGAGCGGTGAGCATGATCACCGGCGTGTCGCGGCGGGCGTCTTCGCGCAGGCGTTTGCACAGGGTGTAGCCATCGATGCCGGGCAACATGATGTCGAGGACGATCAGGTCGTAGTGTTCGGTCGCGGCCAGGTGCAAGCCGGACAGGCCGTCTTGGGCACAATCGACGGTGTAGCCCTTCATGCCGAGGTAATCGGCGAGGTTGGCGAGGATATCGCGGTTGTCTTCAACCAGTAGAATGCGCATCGAGGTCTCCTGTGCGGCGCTTTCGCAGTGCGCGGCAGGCGCAGCTTACGGGCATCGCAGGCGCTGCGCCAGCCTCTGCCGACTAGGCGAGGTACGCTGTCAGCTTGGGAGCGGCGT
The DNA here is from genome assembly GCF_017875955.1 of Pseudomonas sp. BP8. Lineage (GTDB taxonomy): Bacteria > Pseudomonadota > Gammaproteobacteria > Pseudomonadales > Pseudomonadaceae > Aquipseudomonas. Next base: position 5,540,061 of record NZ_JAGINK010000001.1, read on the forward strand.
TGTGTCGCGAAACGGCTGGGTAGCGGACCCAGGATCGGCCGGGCGTACATCTAAAAGGTTCTTCAGGATTGGCGGGGAGGCTGGGGCTTGTAGGTTGGGGGCTTATCCAGTTGATGTGGTGGCGCCACTGGCCCCTTCCACCCTTACGGCGGGTCACTTTTTTTCTTGGAAAAAAGTAACCAAAAACTGCTGGCTCCTGCATCCGGCCCTACGCTGCGCTTCGGGGTTCCCTCGCTCCGGTCTCCTGACGTCTCGAAGTCACGGGCGGCGTCTGGGCTGGCGTTGTTTTCGATAGTGGCAGGTGGGGTGGATGTTCGGGCCTCTTCGCGGGACAAGCCCGCTCCTACAGGTCCTGCGTCGAATTCAACATCTGCGTAAATCCTGTAGGAGCGGGCTTGCCCCGCGAAGAGGCCGGTACTGCCAACGCAAATCGCAGGGCGCAGCCCTGCCCAGCCACCCCACAAATCCGCTGGTAAATAAACAAAGCGAGAGCGCAGCGATTCGCCTGCCGTTGCAGTGGCTGTTGATCTTGATCTTGATCTGCGCTCGGCCTCCTGAAGTCGCGAAGTTACGGGCGGCGTCTGGGCTGGCGTTATTTTTGATAGTGGCATGGGTGGTGGATGTTCGGGCCTCTTCGCGGGGCAAGCCCGCTCCTACAGGGTCGGCGCAGATTGTGAATACGGCGCAATCCCTGTAGGAGCGGGCTTGTCCCGCGAAGAGGACGGTACTGCCAACGCAAATCGCAGGGCGCAGCCCTGCCCAGCCACCCCACAAATCCGCTGGTAAATAAACAAAGCGAAAGCGCAGCGATTCGCCTGCCGTTGCCTTGGCTGTTGATCTTGATCTTGCTCTTGATCTACCCAGCGACTTCAGGAGGCCGAGTGGAGGTCTTGCGCAGGGAGGTGGAGGCCATGGATGGCCGGAAAGCGCTGAGGCCCAGGATGGGCCGTAAAGCGCGGTCCTCCCGGAGCAAGACCGGAGCGAGGGAACCCGCAGCGCAGCGGAGGGCCGGATGCAGGAGCCAGCGGTTTTTGGTTACTTTTTTCCAAGAAAAAAAGTGACCCGCCGTAAGGGCAGAAGGGGCCAGTGGCACCATCACATCAAATGGATAAGCCCACAATGCCTAAGCCAGCCAAGCCAAGCCAACAGACCATCTCCCCCAATAATCCGCGAAGTACCCAAAAAAAAGCCCCCGCACTAGGCGGGGGCTTTTTTTACAGCGAGGGGTAAGGCTGGCTTACATCATGCCGCCCATGCCACCCATGCCGCCCATGTCTGGCATGCCGCCGCCAGCTGGTGCATCGCTCGGGGCATCAGCAATCATCGCTTCGGTGGTGATCATCAGACCGCCAATCGAAGCCGCAGCTTGCAGTGCCGAACGGGTGACCTTGGCTGGGTCGAGGATACCCATCTCGATCATGTCGCCGTACTCGCCGGTAGCAGCGTTGTAGCCGTAGTTGCCCGAACCCTGCTTGACCTTGTCGGCCACAACGCTTGGCTCGTCGCCGGCGTTGGCAGTGATCTGACGCAGCGGCGATTCAACAGCGCGACGCAGCAGCGCGATACCGACGTTCTGGTCTTCGTTGTCACCTTTAAGGTCAACGATGGCCGACAGCGCACGTACCAGGGCAACACCGCCGCCAGGTACCACGCCTTCTTCAACGGCTGCACGGGTAGCGTGCAGGGCGTCTTCAACGCGGGCTTTCTTCTCTTTCATTTCAACTTCGGTGCCAGCACCGACCTTGATCACGGCAACACCGCCAGCCAGCTTGGCCAGACGCTCTTGCAGCTTCTCACGGTCGTAGTCCGACGAAGTCTCTTCGATCTGGGCGCGGATCTGCTTGACGCGAGCCTGGATGTCGTCTTCAACACCAGCGCCATCGATGATGGTGGTGTTTTCTTTCGACAGGATGACGCGCTTGGCGTTACCCAGGTGCTCCAGGGTAGCCGATTCCAGCGACAGGCCGATTTCTTCGGAGATGACTTGGCCGCCGGTCAGGACAGCGATGTCCTGCAGCATGGCCTTGCGACGGTCGCCGAAGCCTGGAGCCTTGACCGCAGCAACCTTGACGATGCCGCGCATGTTGTTGACTACCAGGGTAGCCAGCGCTTCGCCTTCAACGTCTTCGGCAACGATCAGCAGAGGACGGCCGGCTTTGGCAACGGCTTCCAGAACTGGCAGCAGCTCGCGGATGTTGGAGATCTTCTTGTCAACCAGCAGCAGCAGCGGGCCATCCAGCTCGGCAACCATGGTGTCCGGCTTGTTGACGAAGTACGGCGACAGGTAGCCACGGTCGAACTGCATGCCTTCAACAACAGACAGTTCGTTTTCCAGGCCCGAGCCTTCTTCAACGGTGATCACGCCTTCTTTACCGACTTTTTCCATGGCTTCGGCGATGATTTCACCGATGGAGCTGTCGGAGTTGGCGGAGATGGTGCCAACCTGAGCAATGGCCTTGGAATCGGAGCAAGGCTTGGACAGGTTTTTCAGCTCGGCGACGATGGCGGTGGTGGCCTTGTCGATGCCGCGCTTCAGGTCCATCGGGTTCATGCCGGCAGCGACGGCTTTCAGGCCTTCGTTGACGATGGCTTGAGCCAGAACGGTAGCGGTGGTGGTGCCGTCACCGGCAGCGTCGTTGGCCTTGGAAGCAACTTCCTTGACCAGCTGGGCGCCCATGTTTTCGAAAGCGTCTTTCAGCTCGATTTCTTTGGCAACCGAAACACCGTCTTTGGTGATGGTTGGCGCGCCGAAGCTCTTGGCCAGCACAACGTTACGGCCTTTAGGGCCCAGGGTGGCTTTTACTGCGTCAGCCAGAACGTTGACACCAACGAGCATTTTCTTGCGGGCGGAATCGCCGAATTTTACGTCTTTAGCAGCCATGATCGTTTAATCCTTGGAATTCTTTGGAGTAACGGGAAGTCGGGGAAATCAGCCTTCTACGACGGCGAGAATCTCGTTCTCGGCCATCACCAGCAGGTCTTCACCATCGACTTTCACGGTGTTGCTGCCCGAGTACGGGCCGAAAACCACTTTGTCACCCACTTTCACGGCCAGCGCGCGAACTTCGCCGTTGTCCAGGATGCGACCGGTGCCGACGGCGACGACTTCACCGCGGTTTGGTTTTTCAGCGGCCGAACCCGGCAGGACGATACCGCCAGCGGTTTTCGATTCTTCTTCGCTGCGACGGATGACTACGCGGTCATGCAGAGGACGAAGCTTCATTGTCGATCTCTCCCAAATTGTGGTTTTCATCGGCCGGTGTCGACACCGGCGGGTTTGAGGCATTCCGGCGTTGCCGGTAGGGGCCCGCACTGAGCGAACCCCTGTGTCTTGTCTGGTGTTTCCACCAGAAACCTTGCGGTGACCACATACATGAGGCCGACCGAAACGATTACAAGGCTTGCCCACGAAAATATTTCATTGATTTGCTGCAAAACGAACAACGGCCCCTCTCGGGGCCGTTGTGCAAAAAGCTCGACACAATCACTGATCGCGGCGCTGGTACTCGCCTTCGATGACATTGGGCCGCTGAGCGCCCTCGGGTGGCCGGGCATTGAATGGATCGTCCTGGAAGGCCCGTTGGCGCATGGCCTGGGCCTCGGCGCGCTGGCGCATCTTGCGCGCGGCCAGCTGACGAGTGAACGGCAACAAGAAGATCAGGCCCAGCACGTCGCTGATGAAACCTGGGACCAGCAGCAAGATACCGGCGACCGCCAGCATCAGCCCATGGAACATGTCCTCAGCGGGCAGTTCGCCACGCTGCAGGCTCTCACGGGCACGCAGGGCGGTGGCCAGACCGGCCACGCGCATCACCAGCAGGCCCAGGGCGGAGCCGGCGATGATCAGCAGCAGCGCCGGGAAGAATCCGATAGCGGCGCTGACTTTGACGAAGACAAACAGCTCCAGCACCGGAAAAAGCAGAAACAGCAATAGAAAAGCACGCATCAAGGGTTCCTCGACGGAAGACAACCTTCCACTAAGACCACAAATGGATGCGTGAGGTCGGTTTTTCAACCCTCGACTGCAGTCGAAGCTGGCCATTTGTCGGCGCGCGCCAGCAAAACCAAGGCTTCACGAACTTGTGTCGGCGTATTGCAAGTGCTTGGAAACGGCAGCCAGTAAACGCCCTGGCCTATGCGCAAGTGCATGCCTTCGCTGTCGATGCCCACCAGCTCTGCCGGTGAGGTGCGCGGCAGTTCGCTGAGCTCGACGTAGTGCGCGATGGCGTTGGCGTGGTCACTGTTCATGTGCTCGATCATGCTGGCCTCCGCTTTGCCGGCAAAGGCATTGGCCAGGGTGACCTGGTCGAGCCAGTGGATCGCGCCGAAACCGCCGATATAGCGGTGACGTACCGGTTGCAGGACCCAGAAGTCGAAGTCATGGGCCTTGTGGTAATTGGCGGCATCCGGGAAGTAACGGTAGTAACGCTCGGCGGCTGCCTCGATCGCGCTGTCGTCGGTCAGCTTGCGCGCCTCGGCCATTACCGTCAGGCGGCCCACGGCCTGGATATCTTCGGCCTCGCGTTCGCCTACAAGCAGTGAGCACTTGGCGTCTTTCTGCAAGTTGTGGGTGTGCTGGGCGATGCGGCTGATGAGAATCAACGGGTTGCCTTCGGCGTCCAGGCAGTACGGGACTACCGAGCCGAACGGGTAACCGGGCATGGACTTGGAATGGGTCGAGAGAACGCCGCGGTACTCCTTGAGCAGCAGTTCGCGGGCGGGACGCAGGGCTTGGGTACTCACGAAGCAGGCTCCTCAGGGCAGACGGGATGGGTGACAAGATAAGCATTATCACTGCCGACTGCCAAGGGGACTGCTGCGCAGCCCTTTCCTGCGCGGCGGTCCGACTTGACCCGCGAAATCGGCGAAGCCGGTGCCCTATACCACGGTGGCTGGTCGGGCCTCTTCGCGGGGCAAGCCCGCTCCTACAGGGTTCGGAGTCAGCGCGAGCTCTGTATCGCGAAAAGGCCGCAACGCGGCCCCTGAGGGTTTACCAGGTAACGCCAAAGCCTGCGGTGTAGCGCGTCTTGTCCAGGTCGCTGTCGCTGGTGCCCTGGATCATGTCCTTCTCGGCCTTGAGGTTGAGCGAGGCCCACTCGGTGACTTTGTAGCGCAGACCGATTTCAGCATCCAGCGAGTAGTCGGCCACATTGCCCAGTGGCTTGCCCAACTCACCGTTGGTGAACAGCTGAACGTTCTTGCCGATCAGGTAGCGGGTGTAGTCCCACTTGATCGCTGCGGCATAGAAGTTGTCCTTGCCACCGTCACGGTACTGGTAGTCGGTGCGGTTGATCAGCCCGCCGAGCGAGAACGCCCCCAGTTCGTCATCCCAGAACTGGTAGCCCGGGCCGGTACCGACGGTACGCTGGCGGGCCAGGTCCTCGATATGGTCGCGCTTGTACTCCATGCGCCCTTGCCAGAACCACTTCTCGGTCAGGAAGCGGTCAAGCGCGTACTCGGCGCTCCAGTTGTTGGTGGTGGTGACATCGTCCTTGGTCTCGCGGTTGTACTCGCCCTCGGCGTTATGCCGCCAGCGGCCGTGACGCGCAGTGGTCTTGAAGCCGACATCGTAGTCGTCGGTGTCGTTTTCGGCGCGCTTGTAGTCCATGGCCACATCGACATTGCCCTTCCACAGGAAGTCTTCGACCAGCGGCCGCGGCTTCATGATCTGCTCGATGCTGGCCAGCTCGACGGTCTTCGGCGCGTCACCGTTGGCCAGGGTCACCTTGCCCGCCTCTGCGGCTTTCAGCGACTTGGTCTTCTCGCCGGTGTAGGCGTCTTGCTTGACCAGCATCTCCTGGTCACTCTCGAGGGTCTGCACCTGTTTCCAGTCAAGGGCAATGGAGCCACCATAAGGCGTCTCGAGCAGCAGCTTGCCGCCGTCGAAGACCTTGATCTTGCCACTGAGCTTGTCACCGTTCTTCATCCACACGGTGTCGGCGAAAGCGGGGCTACAGAGAGAAGCGGCGATAAGGCAGAGCAAGGTTCTAGAATACATAAGCTGATTACGGGCTCGGTTTGACGAAAAAAGCCGGGCATTATCCAGATACACGCGACTAGAGCAAGGACAGACCCAGCACATGCCATTGAGTTCAACTCTCATTTGCCCAACTGCTCGGCCCAATTGCCGTCAACCGCCGGGGCTGGCCTGATGGCGGGCGCTGCGCGCCTTTCGGCGGAAGATGCCCAAGCCCGACGAATGGCGCTGTATCTGGTGCTCGGGCAAGTTCCTGAGGGCAAGGTGGTCAGCTATGGTCAACTGGCCGACTTGGCAGGTTTGGGGCGGGCGGCACGCTGGGTTGGACGCACCCTGGGGCAGTTGCCCAGCGACACTCGCCTGCCTTGGCATCGCGTGCTGGGTGCCGGCGGTCGGCTGAGCCTGATCGTGGGGACGCCATCAGGCGACGAACAGCGTGCCCGACTGCGCGCGGAGGGCGTCAATGTAACCAATAATCGTGTGGATATGACGCGCCATGGCTGGCGCCCAATGGAGCACAGCGGTTAGAGTGCGCGCTTTGTTTTCGTAACCTTGAGGCAGATGTTGGCCCATGCCCCGTAAAACCTGGCGCGCTGCGCTCGCTGCCTATGCCAGCCCGTCAACCCTGGTGCTGTTGCTGCTTGGCTTCGCCGCTGGCCTGCCGTACATGCTGGTGTTTTCAACCCTTTCAGTCTGGTTGCGCGAAGCCGGTGTGGCCCGCGAGACCATTGGCTACGCCAGCCTGATCGGCCTGGCCTATGCCTTCAAGTGGGTCTGGTCGCCGCTGCTCGACCAATGGCGCCTGCCGCTGCTCGGCGGTCTGGGCCGCCGCCGCTCATGGCTGTTGTTGTCACAGGTGCTGGTGGTAATCGGCCTGGTCGGCATGGGCCTGTGCGACCCGCAAAAACACTTGTCGTGGCTGATTGCCCTGGCGGTGCTGGTGGCCTTTGCCTCGGCCACCCAGGACATCGCCGTCGACGCCTACCGCCTGGAAATCGCCGAAGACCAACGTCAGGCTGCCCTCGCCGCCAGTTACATGGCCGGCTATCGGGTTGCGGCACTGCTGGCGACTGCAGGTGCGTTGTTCTTCGCCGAATGGTTCGGTTCGACCGGCTTCAGCTACCTGCATCAGGCCTGGACCGGCACCTACGTGCTGTTCGGGGTGATCATGCTGCCTGCGGTGTTCACCACACTGGTGATGCGCGAGCCGCCCGTGCCACTGCGCACCCAATTGTCTGCCGCGCGCTATGGCCTGGGCCATCAGTTGGCCTCGGTGTTCGTCCTGATCATCCTGCTGGTGTCGGTGCCTGCCAGCTTCACCCAGCTGTTCAACACCGGCTGGTCGAGCGTGCTGTTCGGTGATTCGAGTGTGCTCGATTTGCTGCTCGAAGACCGCGCCTTCCTGCGCTTGATTCTCTATGTGCTGCTGAGCTGGGCCTGCCTGTCGTCGCTCGGCCGCCGCGGCCTGGCCCCGGTGCTGACCCCGGTCAACGATTTCATCGCGCGTTATCGCTGGCAGGCGCTGCTGTTGCTTGGCCTGATCGCCACCTATCGCATGTCCGACACGGTGATGGGGGTGATGGCCAACGTGTTCTACATCGACATGGGCTTCACCAAGGACCAGATCGCCAGCGTGAGCAAGATCTTCGGCCTGATCATGACCCTGCTCGGTGCCGGTGCGGGCGGCTTGCTGATCGTGCGGTTCGGCATCATGCCGATCCTGTTCATCGGCGGCGTGGCCTCGGCGGGCACCAATATCCTGTTCCTGATGCTGGCCGACATGGGGCCGAACCTGGAAATGCTGGTGGTGACCATCTCGCTGGACAACTTGAGTTCCGGCATGGCCACCTCGGCGTTCGTCGCCTACCTGTCGAGCCTGACCAACCTGAAGTTCTCGGCCACTCAGTACGCGCTGCTCAGCTCGATCATGCTCCTGCTGCCGCGCTTGATCGGTGGCTATTCAGGGGTGATGGTGGAGAAGTTCGGCTATCACGACTTCTTCCTGATCACTGCATTGCTCGGGGTGCCGACCTTGATCCTGATCGCCCTGCAGTGGCGTCAGGAAGCTGGCCGCGGGACGCCTGCCCCTGTACCAGGCCCTGCTTCCGAGCAACCTTGAGCTGAGGGGGCTTCGCCCCCCTTTGTTACTACGCCACAGCCCCCTCTTTGCGCCGTGCACCCACCACGAACCACAACGGCCACAGCGCCAACGCCCCCGCCACGCTCGCGGTCACGGCAAAGTGCAGCAAGCTCGCCCCTGCCCCGATCATCGCCAGCAGTGCCCCACCCAACCCCAGCAAGGCAATAGTGATCATCCCCAGCATCGCCGAAACCAGCCCTTTGCTCTGCTCGCTGGAGAACAGCGTCATGCGGTACAGCACCGCGTTGGCCACGCCCAGGCCCAGCGCATACAGCGACATGCCCGCGACCACACTGGTCACTGACGGCCACAGCCAGGTCGCCACCACCATCAGGCACAAGCCCGCCAGATAAGGCCCCAGCGCGCCACGCACGAGGCTGGTCAGCGGGTAGCGGTCAGCGATGCGGTTGATGATCAGGTTACCCAGGATCAGCCCAGCGAACACCGGCAGTTGCCACAACGCATAGGCCATCTTGCTCAGGCCCTCGTCGTGAATCAGCAACACCGGCGACAGGCCGATCCAGCCGATCAGCGGCAGGCTAACCAAGCCCAGTGCCGCACTGCCGGCAACGAAACGGCGGTTGGCCAGCAACTGACCGTAACCCGCCAGCAGCGGCAGGAAGTGGATCGGGGTAAACGCCAGACGGGAGCCATCGCGGCGCTCAACCCCCAGGGTTTCCGGCATCAACCGATACAGCAGCCACCAGGTCAGCGCCGCCCCCACAGCAAACGCGACGAACAGCCAGCGCCAGTCCAGCCATTGCAGCATCAGCGTGCCCAGCAGCGGCCCAAGCAGTGGCGACAGCAAGGCAATATTGGCCAGCAGGGCCATCATGCGCACCGCATCGGCCTCGCTGAACGCTTCGTTGAGCGCCGGGTAGCTGACCGTGACCACGAAGCCCAGGCCGATCCCCTGAAGCAGGCGCAGCAGGTTGAACAGGGCGATATCCTTGGCCCAGAAGGTTGCCAGGCACGCCACGCCAAAGATCACGCAGCCGCTCAGCAGCAGCGGACGCCGACCATAGCGGTCTGCCAGCGGCCCGATCAACCACTGCAGGAGCACACCGCCGAGCAGGTACAGGTTCAACGCATGGGGAATGAATTCCGCACTCGCGTTCATCTCGGTGACCACGTCCGGCATGGCCGGCATGACGGCATCGCTGGCCAGGTAGGTAAGCAGCTCGAACAGGGCCAGGGTCAGGCCGAATAACAAGGCGCGGGCGGGGGTGATGTACAGCAGTGGCTTCATGAGGGACGTCGATGGGGTACGAAAAGGGTCAGGTTATATGCCAGAAATGGCCGTTTGAGGCTGTGAACAAGTGTAATTGTCCGCAAAACACAACGTGGGAGCGGGCTTGCTCCGCGATAGCGCCAGACCTGTCTGGTCGGACGTCATCGCGGGGCAAGCCCGCTCCCACGCTGGATCTTGCTGAAGCGGGCGGGTTACTGCGCGGCGGCTTCCTGCACCACGCGGATCACCCGCTGCGGAAACGGAATGTCGATGCCTTGGGCCTTGAGCCGGTCCCGGGCCATTTCGTTGAGCATGAACATTACATCCCAGTAATCGCCGGTTTTGGTCCAGAGCCGCAGCGACACGGTGATAGAACTGTCGCCCAGGGTCGAGATCACCGCCTGCGGTGCCGGTTCGGGCAGCACGCGCGGGTCATTGGCCAGCTCCAGCAATACACTACGCGCCTTCTGCAGGTCGGCCTCGTAATCGACACCGACATCGAACACCACCTTGCGCGTAGGCTGGCGGTTAGTGTTGGTGATGATGCCGTTGGACAGGCTGCCGTTAGGCATGATCACGGTCTTGTTGTCACCCGTGCGCAGTACCGTATGGAAAATCTGGATACTGTCGACGGTGCCGCTGACACCCTGCGCCTCAATCCAGTCGCCAATACGAAATGGCCGGAACAGCAAGATCAGCACGCCGCCGGCGAAGTTCGCCAGGCTACCCTGCAAAGCAAGGCCGATAGCCAGGCCGGCAGCACCGATGGCGGCAACGAACGAGGTGGTCTCGATGCCGATCATCGACGCCACGCTGACCATCAACAGGACCTTCAGCACGATATTGGCCAAGGTGCTGATAAAGCCCTGCAGGGCCAGGTCGGCGTTGCGCAGGCCAACCAGCTTGCCCAGACGGGCACTGAGTTTGTTGGTGATCCACCAGCCGACAGCCAGGGTCAGCAGCGCCAGCAGCACACGGCTGCCGTATTCCATTATCAAGGGGATCCAGGTCTGCGATTGGCGGACCAGCTGATCGACCTCAGCGTTCATATCCATAGTCATCTCCTGATGCCAAGCGGCAAAAACACAAACAGGCAAGCCGCAGGATTTGGGCGGCCACTGGAAGCGATGGACCTCAGCAGGCCATCGATGTTCCGGACCGCCGCGGGATCAGTCGCGGAAGTTGTTGAACTGCAGCGGCATATCGAATTCCTTGGCGCGCAGGGCAGCGATCGCCTCCTGCAGGTCGTCACGCTTCTTGCCGGTAACGCGCACCTGCTCACCCTGGATGGCCGCCTGGACCTTGAGCTTGGCGTCCTTGATGTGGGCGACGATCTTCTTCGCCAGCTCTTTGTCGATGCCCTCGCGGAAGGTGGCTTCCTGCTTCATTTCCTTGCCCGAAGCATAAGCGTCCTTGACCTCCAGGCACTTGACCTCGATCTTGCGCTTGACCAGCGCCCCGCGCAGGATCTCGATCATCGCCTCGAGCTGGAACTCGGCCTCGGCGGTCAGCAGGACGGTCTGGTCCTTGTCCTTGAATTCGAAGCTACCCTTACCCTTGAGGTCGTAGCGACGGTCCAGCTCCTTGATGGCGTTGTCGACAGCGTTCTGCACTTCGTGCTTGTCCAGTTCCGATACCACGTCGAACGAAGGCATGGTTACTCTCCAAAATTAGAGCGCGCTCGGCATGAAGATGGAGCGCGGCGGGTTTGATGGTTAAAATGCGGGACACATTATAACGGGTTGCGAAACGCAGATGAGCAGCACCTGGCATATTCTCGGCGCCGGTAGCCTGGGCAGCCTCTGGGCGTGCCGGCTGGCACGTGCGGGCAAGGCGGTTCGGTTGATCCTGCGTGACCCGCAGCGCCTGGCCGCGTATCAGGCGGCCGGTGGGCTGACCTTGCTCGAGCAGGACCACAGCACGCTGTTCGCCATCCCGGCGGAAACCGACGAGCACGGTGGCCCCATCCATCGCCTGCTGGTCGCCTGCAAGGCCTACGACGCCGCCCCTGCGGTGGCCCGGCTGGCGCCACGGCTGGTCGCCGGCGCCGAGCTGGTGCTGTTGCAGAACGGTTTGGGCAGCCAGGACGAGGTGGCCGAGCAGGTGCCCCATGCACGCTGCATCTTTGCCTCGAGCACCGAAGGCGCGTTCCGCGAGCAAGACTGGCGCGTGCGCTTTGCCGGGCACGGTTTCAACTGGTTGGGCGACCCGCTCAATCCGGGCCTCCCCGAGTGGTTCGAGGACTTGCACGACGCCGCTATCCCGGCCGAGTGGAGCGTGGATATTCTCACCCGCTTGTGGCGCAAGCTGGCCCTCAATTGCGCGATCAACCCGCTCACCGTCCTCCACGACTGCCACAATGGTGGCCTGCTCGAACACTTGGGCGAAGTCGATGCGCTGTGTACCGAGCTCGCCGAGTTGCTGCGCCGCTGCGGCCAGCCCAAGGCGGCCGAGGACTTGCCCGAAGAAGTGCAACGGGTAATCCTCGCCACCGCAGCCAACTACTCTTCCATGTATCAGGACGTACGCCACGCGCGCCGCACCGAGCTGCACTACCTGCTCGGCCACGCCTGCCGGGCGGCCGCTCGCCATGGCCTGACCCTGCCGCAGTTGGAACAGCTGCGCCGCCGCCTGGTCGAAAACCTGCAGGCGCGTGGCCTGCCCAGCGACTGACGCCACCCCCTTCAACCGGATACGGACACTGCCTTGCCCATGACCCTGCGCCAACGCCTGGACAACCTCCCGGTCGGGCAGAAACTGCTGGCGGCCCTGCTGGTGCTGCTGGTCACCATCCTGCTGGTGGCCAACCTGACGTTCATCAGCGCCGCGTACTGGATTACCCAGGAGAGCATGGCGCCCCAGGCCCTGCAAACCATTGGCCGACTGGTGGCCAATCCGCAGCTGGCCTCGCGCGCCGGTGATTCAGCAGAGACGGCCAACGCCCTGCTCGCTGAGCTCGACAGCTACACCCCGCTGCGCGCTGCCGCCGTATACGGCAGCGACGGCCGCATGCTGGCGCAACTGCAGCACGGCGAACCGCTGGCCCTGCCCAAGCGCTACCGCAACATCGATGGCTGGCGCCTGATGGAGTTTCGCAGCACCCAGTTGATTCGCCTGCCGCGTGCTGCCAACCCGCCCGCCCATCTGCTCCTGGTCGCCAGCAGCGAGCTGCCGACCGCGTTCTACACCGGCACCCTCACCGCCAGCCTGGCCATCCTGGTGTTCAGCATCCTGCTCTGGCTGGTCGTCGCCCGGCAGATCAAGCGCTTGATCACCCAGCCGATCAACCAGCTCGAAGAGCTCAGTCGCCAGGTCACCCGTGAAGAGAGCTATGCCCTGCGCGCCCAGCGTGGCAACGACGACGAGATCGGCAGCCTGGCCAACGCCTTCAATACCATGCTCTCGCGCATCGAGGCCCGCGAGCACCAGCTCAAGCGCACCCGCGACGAATTCCAGACGGCCTATGACCAAGCCCAGGGGCTGGCCGAGGAAACCCGCCATACCAATCGCAAGCTGGAGCTGGAAGTGCAGGTGCGCAGCAAGATCGAAAAAAAGCTCACCGGCTTTCAGAACTACCTCAACAGCATCATCGACTCGATGCCCTCTGCCCTGATCGCACTCGACGAGCAGCTCTACGTCACCCAGTGGAACCACGAAGCCACGGTGCTTTCCGGCACGCCGCTGGACGAGGCGCTGAACCAGCCGATCTTCATCGCTTTCGAGCCGCTCAAACCGTTCCTGCCCCAGCTCAAGGAAAGTGTCGAAAAGCACCGCGTGGCGAAAATCGAGCGGGTGACCTGGCTCAAGGACGACGAGCCCCGTCACTACGCCCTGACCTTCTACCCGCTGATGGGCGGTGGCGGCCGTGGCGTGGTGATCCGCATCGACGACATTACCCAGCGGCTGTCACTGGAAGAGATGATGGTGCAGTCGGAGAAGATGCTCTCGGTCGGTGGTCTGGCGGCAGGCATGGCCCACGAGATCAACAACCCGCTGGGTGCCATCCTGCACAACGTGCAGAACATCCGCAGGCGCCTTTCACCAGAGCTGCCACGCAACCAGGAGCAGGCCAGCGAGCTGGGCATCGATCTGGGGGTGGTCAACCACTACCTGGCAAGTCGCGAGGTGCCGCAGTTGCTCGACGGTATCCAGCAAGCCGGAGCGCGGGCGGCAAAAATCGTTACCCACATGCTCAGTTTCAGCCGCTTGAGCAACCGCCAACTGGCCCCCTGCGACCTGCCCGGGTTGATCGATCAGGCGCTGGAAATTGCTGGTAACGACTTCGACCTGGCACTGGGCTTCGACTTCAAGGGCCAGGCGATCGTCCGCCAGTTCGATCCGCGCCTGGGGCCGGTGCCGTGCACTGCCAACGAGCTCGAACAGGTCTTGCTCAACTTGCTGAAGAACGCCGCCCAGGCCATCCACCTGCGCCCGCAACCGAGCGAGCCAGGGCGGATTACCCTGCGCACCCGGCTCAATCCACCGTGGGCCGAGATCCAGGTCGAAGACAACGGCATCGGCATGCCCGAGGCCGTGCGCAAGCGGACCTTCGAGCCGTTCTTTACCACCAAGGAGATCGGCCAGGGTACCGGGCTTGGCCTGTCGGTCTCGTACTTCATCATTACCAACAACCACAAGGGGCAGATGGAGGTGCACTCCACCCCAGGCCAGGGCACTTGCTTCACCCTGCGCTTGCCCCTCAACTCGTCGGTGCCAGCAGCCTCGACGAAAACGGAGGCATGACATGGGCTTTCGCCTGTCAAAGATCTACACACGCACCGGAGACAAAGGCGAAACCGGCCTGGGCGATGGCCGCCGCGTGCCCAAGGACCATCCTCGGATCGAGGCGATTGGCGAGGTCGACAGCCTCAACAGTCAGCTTGGGGTACTCCTCGCAGGGTTGAGCGAGGCCGGGCTTGCAGAGCTGATCGAGGTCTTGGCGCCTTGCCAGCACCGGCTGTTCGATTTGGGTGGAGAACTGGCAATGCCCAGTTATCAGGCGCTGAGCCAGGCTGAGGTCGAGCGGCTGGAGGCGGTGATCGATCAGTGGAACGAAGAGCTGGGGCCGCTGGAAAACTTCATTCTGCCCAGCGGATCGATGTTGGTAGCGCAGGCGCATGTCTGCCGCAGCCTGGCGCGCAGTGCCGAGCGGCGGTGTCAGGCGCTGAATGCGCTGGAGCCGTTGCAGGGGGTTGGGTTGGCGTATATCAATCGGCTGTCGGATTTGCTGTTTGTCGCAGCGCGGATCATCGGCCGCCGACAGGGGGTGGCTGAGGTGTTGTGGCAGCCTGCGAGCAAGCCGCAGGCTTGAGATCGCCGGGGCCGCTTTGCGGCCCTATCCCACCGATCCACCTTGTGGGAGCAACTGTCTTGCACTAAACCTCAAGCTGGCGCGGTACCTGTGGGAGCGGCCTTGTGTCGCGAAAGGGCCGCGATGCGGCGCCTGGAACTACCCACTCAAATCTCAGGCCAGAAGGCCCGAATCCCCGCCACACCCTGCGCCCCCACCTGCCAGGCACGCTCGCGGTGATCAGCAGCAACGCCGCCCAGCAGGAACACCGGACGACCAGCGCTCGCAATCAACCGTTCAGCCTCGTCCCAGCCCAGCGGCAGCGCCTCGGGATGGGTCTGAGTCGCCTGCACAGGCGACAGGGTGACAAAATCCACCCCCATCTGTTCAGCGAGTGCCAACTCCTCGGCATTGTGGCAAGACGCCGCCAGCCAGCGATGCGCCGGAAACGGTCGGCCATTGGCCGCGTACTTGCGCAGTTGCGCAGCGGTCAGGTGCCAGCCCGCCGAGGGAAAGTCGCCCAACCATTCCAGCGGGCCCTTGAGCATCAACTGCGCCTTGCCCGCACACAGACCGGCCGCATCTACCGCGACGTCGCGATACTTGGGGTCGTACATGTCCGGCGCACGCAGCTGGATCAGCCTGATGCCGTTGGCCACCGCCTTCTGGATGCCGCGCAGCATCTGCGGTACCTCTAGCCCCTCGGGGGTGATCAGGTACTGGTCCGGCAAACGCGCGGCAGCAACGATCGGCTTGTTTGCCTGCGGGAAGTCATACTGGTCAAGATCGCGCGGGGCGACCCAGGCCAGCGGTTGCCCCTCGGCACCATGCGGCTCACCGCTAAAGGCATCGACCTCACGTACATCCAGCAAGACCTGCTTGTCTGGGTAGTCGTGACTGATCTTGATCAGCGGTCGCGACTGCGTGACCTCGATACCGAGCTCCTCGCGCAGCTCACGGGCCAGTGCCGCCTCGACGCTCTCACCCTCCTCCAGCTTGCCGCCGGGGAACTCCCACAGGCCCCCCTGGTGCTGGGTGTCGGCACGACGAGCGATCAGGATGCGCCCATCGACGCCACGAATAACGGCTGCCACTACATGAATCCGTTTCACGCTTCGCGCTCCGCCAGTCCAGCCCGCTGCCAGGCCTGGAAGGCCGGCCACTGGTAAATGGTCTCGATATAGCTGGCGGCTTCAGCCGGCACTTCAACCCGGTAGGTGCGCAGACGCACCGCCACCGGGGCGAAGAAGGCGTCGGCCAGGCTCGGCTTGCCGAACAGGTACGGGCCGCTGTCCTTGCTGGCCAGACGGCATTCGGACCACAGCGCGACAATGCGGTCGATGTCGATCTGCACATCCAGCGGCAGCTGTTCCAGCGCTTCATCGCGGGAAAGGTCGAACGGCATGGTGCTGCGCAGGGCCATGAAGCCGCTGTGCATCTGTGCGCACGCCGAACGTGCCTGAGCCCTGGCGGCAACGTCCGCTGGCCACAACTGAGCCTGCGGGTGCTGCTCGGCCAGGTACTCGCCAATCGCAAGCGAGTCGGCGACCACGCCATGCGCGGTTTTCAACAACGGCACTTTACCCGTGGTAGAAAACGCCAGAATGCGCGCGCGGGTATCGGCTTGCTTGAGTTTGATCAGGGTTTCTTCGTAGGGCTCGCCAGCCAGTTCGAGGGCCAGGGCGGCGCGCAGCGACCAGGAGGAATACAACTTGTCGCCGATGATCAGGTGATAACTCATGGTTCGGCTCCATTGAGATCTTTGGCAATGCGGGGCTGGGGCTGCTATGCAGCCCCAGCCATTCAGATCAGGTCCGGTACTCGGCGTTGATCTTCACATACTCGTGGGACAGGTCAGTGGTCCAGATCGTCTCGCTGCACTGGCCACGGCCAAGCTCGATGCGAATGGTGATTTCTTCCTCGGCCATGACCTTGGAGCCCTGCTCTTCGGTATAGCTCGGGCTGCGCCCGCCTTTGCTGGCAATGCATACGTCACCGAGGAAGACGTTGATCAGGCTGACATCCAGCGCTGGCACCCCGGCACGGCCGACGGCGGCAAGAATGCGCCCCCAGTTCGGATCGGAAGCGAACAACGCGGTCTTGATCAGCGGCGAGTGGGCCACGGCGTAGCCGACGTCCAGGCATTCCTGGTGGTTGCCACCGCCGTTGACCTGCACGGTGACGAACTTGGTGGCGCCTTCGCCGTCACGGACGATGGCCTGGGCCACTTCCATGCACACCTCGAACACAGCCTTTTTCAGCGCGTCGAACAACGCGCCGGCGGCCTCGGTCACTTCAGGCACATTGGCCTTGCCGGTGGCGATCAACATGCAGCAATCGTTGGTCGAGGTGTCGCCATCGATGGTGATGCGGTTGAACGACTTGTTGGCGCCATCGAGGATCAGATCCTTGAGCACCGCTGGGGCGACCTTGGCGTCGGTGGCGATGTAGCCGAGCATGGTCGCCATGTTCGGGCGAATCATGCCGGCGCCTTTGCTGATCCCGGTGACGGTAATGGTCTGGCCGTCGAATTGGAACTGGCGGCTGGCACCCTTGGGCAGGGTGTCGGTGGTCATGATGCCGGTGGCGGCCTCGGCCCAGTGATCCTCGGACAGATCGTCCAGTGCTGCCTGCAGCGCACCTTCGATCTTCTCGACCGGCAGCGGCTCACCAATAACGCCGGTCGAGAACGGCAGGACCGCCTGGGCATCGACGCCGGTCAGCTCAGCGAGCTTGGCGCAGGTGCGCTCGGCAGCCGCCAAGCCTGGTGCGCCGGTACCGGCGTTGGCATTGCCGGTGTTGGTCAGCAGGTAGCGCACGCTGCCCTGCACGCGCTGCTTGGCAAGAATCACCGGAGCGGCACAGAACGCATTGAGGGTGAATACGCCGGCAACGCTGGAGCCTTCGGCGCAGCGCATTACCACCACGTCCTTGCGCCCAGGGCGCTTGATGCCCGCCGAAGCGATGCCGAGCTCGAAACCGGGAACCGGGTGCAGGGTGGGCAAAGGACCAAGACCAACAGCCATGAATGCGCTCCTAAAAAATGTGCCGCAGAAAATACGGCCAGGCGTGAGATGGAACAACGCCGCGAAGGTCAAAGCCCTTCGCGGCGCAGTAGTTCAGTTGTCAGGGTGCAGCAGGAACAGCTCGATCACTCGATCTGGCCGTGGCAATGCTTGAACTTCTTGCCCGAGCCACACCAGCACGGCTCGTTACGGCCCAGTTTCAGGTCATTGCGTACCGGCGCAGCGGCGACCGCAACTTCGGCGCCCTCCTCGCTCGGCTCGCTTTCCAGGCCCGGCGCCGGCGCGTGCTCGAACTGCATGCGCTGGGCCAGCTCTTCGGCGTCGCGGCGCAGGCGGGCTTCTTCTTCGATCGGGTCTTCGCGGCGCACCTGAACGTGCGAAAGCACACGGATGGCGTCGCGTTTGATCGACTCCAGCAGTTCCTGGAACAGGGTGAAGGACTCGCGCTTGTACTCTTGCTTCGGGTTCTTCTGCGCATAACCACGCAGGTGAATACCGTGACGCAGGTGATCCATGGTCGACAGGTGGTCTTTCCACAGGTCGTCGAGCACGCGCAGGAGGATCTGCTTCTCGAAGGTGCGCAGGGCCTCTTCGCCAGCCTGGTCTTCCTTCTCGGTGTAGGCGCTGGTGATCTCGGTCAGCAGCTTCTCGCGCAGGGTCTCCTCGTAGAGGTGATCGTCCTCGTCGAGCCACTGCTGGATCGGCAACTTGATACCGAAGTCGCTGGACAGCGAAGCCTCGAGACCGGCCACGTCCCACTGCTCTGGCAGCGATTGCGGCGGGATATGCTGGCTGATGGTGGCATCGAGTACTTCCTTGCGGAACTCGGCAATGGTGTCACCAATGTTCTGCGCAGCCAGCAGGCTGTTGCGCATGTGGTAGATCACTTTACGCTGTTCATTGGCCACGTCATCGTATTCGAGCAGCTGCTTACGAATGTCGAAGTTGCGCCCTTCGACCTTGCGCTGGGCTTTTTCGATGGCGTTGGTGACCATGCGGTGCTCGATGGCCTCACCGGACTGCATGCCCAGTGCCTTCATGAAGTTCTTCACCCGATCGGAGGCGAAGATACGCATCAGGCTGTCTTCCAGCGACAGGTAGAAGCGGCTGGAACCTGGGTCACCCTGACGACCGGAACGGCCACGCAGCTGGTTGTCGATGCGGCGCGATTCGTGACGCTCGGAGGCGATCACGTGCAGGCCGCCGGCCTCGATTACCTGCTGGTGGCGCTTCTGCCAGTCGGCCTTGATCTGGGCGGTCTGTTCAGCAGTCGGGTTGTCCAGAGCAGCAACTTCGGACTCCCAGTTACCGCCAAGCAGGATGTCGGTACCACGACCGGCCATGTTGGTGGCGATGGTCAGGGCACCTGGCGCGCCTGCCTGGGCGATGATCTCGGCTTCTTTTTCGTGGTACTTGGCGTTGAGCACCTTGTGCTCGATGCCTTCGGCCTTGAGCAGCGCAGACATGTGCTCGGAGGTCTCGATGGTCGCCGTACCAACCAGCACCGGACGGCCGCTGGACATGCTTTCCTTGATGTCGGCGATGATCGCCAGGTACTTCTCTTCGGCCGTCAGGTAGACCAGGTCGTTGAAGTCCTTACGCGCCAGAGGCTTGTTCGGCGGAATGACCATCACGTTGAGGGCGTAGATCTGGGCGAACTCGAACGCTTCGGTGTCGGCGGTACCGGTCATGCCGGACAGCTTGTTGTACAGACGGAAGTAGTTCTGGAAGGTGGTCGAGGCCAGGGTCTGGCTCTCGGCCTGGATGTTCAGGTTTTCTTTCGCCTCGATGGCCTGGTGCAGGCCCTCGGAGAGGCGACGGCCCGGCATGGTCCGGCCGGTGTGTTCGTCGATCAGCAGAACCTGACCGTCCTGGACGATGTACTCGACGTTGCGGTGGAACAGCTTGTGCGCGCGCAGGCCAGCATAGACGTGGGTCAGCAGGCCCAGGTTGTGCGCGGAATAGAGGCTTTCACCCTCGGCCAGCAGGCCGGCCTGGGTGAGCATCTCTTCGATGAACTGGTGGCCTGCCTCGTTGAGTTCGACCTGACGGGTCTTCTCATCGATCGAGTAATGGCCTTCCTGGGTGACCTGGGTGACCTGGCCTTCGACTACTTCGATGTGCTGGGTCAGGCGCGGGATCAGGCGGTTGATCTCGATGTACAGCTTGGAGCTGTCTTCAGCCTGGCCGGAGATGATCAACGGAGTACGCGCTTCGTCGATAAGGATCGAGTCGACTTCGTCGATCACGGCGAAGTTCAGCTCACGCTGGAACTTCTCCTCGACGCTGAAGGCCATGTTGTCGCGCAGGTAATCGAAACCGAATTCGTTGTTGGTGCCGTAGGTGATGTCGGCAGCATAGGCGGCGCGCTTTTCTTCCGGCGGCTGGAAGGCCGAGACGATACCTACGGACAGACCGAGGAATTCGTACAGGGGGCGCATCCAGTTGGCGTCACGGCGGGCCAGGTAATCGTTGACCGTGACCACGTGCACGCCCTTGCCGGACAGTGCATTGAGGTAGACGGCCAGGGTACCGACCAAGGTCTTGCCTTCACCGGTACGCATTTCTGCGATCATGCCCTCGTGCAGGGTCATGCCGCCGATCAGCTGCACATCGAAGTGGCGCATGCCCATTACGCGCTTGCCGGCCTCACGGGCCACGGCGAAGGCTTCAGGCAGCAGTTGGTCGAGGGTTTCGCCTTTGGCCAGGCGCTCTTTGAACTCTGCGGTCTTGCCCCGCAGCTGCTCGTCGGAGAGGGCCAACATTTTCTCTTCGAAGGCATTGACGGTGGTTACCGTCTTGAGCAGGCGTTTGATCTCACGCTCGTTCTTGCTTCCAAAAAGTTTCTTTAACAAAGGCGCAAACATATCGGCAGGATCTTCCACACTTAGGGATGGAGGGCGGCCCCATGAGTCGCCCGAGCAGCCCTTGGGCCGCATGCGAACGAGCATTCTACCCGGAAACGATGGTGAGGAAAGTGGTGGATTTCCACGATGCTGGCACAGCGCTAGGGTGGGGACGTCTCTAACATAAGGACTTTTTTCCCAAGTTCAAGGTGTGGCGAAGATGAAACCTATTGAGAATGACTCTCGCCCTATTGATCGACTCTGGCCTCTTCGCGGGCAAACTCGCGCCCACAAGGTTTACTGCGGCCTGCAGGAGCAGGTTTAGCCGCGAGGACGCCACAGCGACCAATGCAAAACCCGCCTTCTGTTAACATGGCGATTCTGTAACTTCCTGCGTATTCGCCCATGGCCTACAAACCTTCGCCCGCCCGGCCACCGGCCGCGCTCTTGCGCGGAGCCCGGCCCTTGCGCCTGCTACTGAACCAGGCCGAACGCCTGGCACACCTGCAGCGCCTGCTGGAAAGCCAACTGCAGCCGGCCGCCCGCGCCCACTGCCACTTGGCGTCCTGGCGCGATGGGGTGTTGCTGCTGGTCGTCACCGATGGCCATTGGGCTACGCGCCTGCGTTATCAGCAAAAGCGTTTGCAACGTCAGTTGCTGGCGCTGGAGGCGTTTGGCAATTTGCACCGGATCCTGTTCAAGGTGCAGCCGCCGGTGACGCCGGCCAAGCGAAGCGGGCACGCGGCTGAGCTGTCCAGCGATGCTGCCGAGAGCATTCGCGATACTGCCGCTGGGATCAGTGATCCCAAGCTGAAGGCGGCACTTGAGCGGCTGGCTGCGCATGGCAAGGCCAAAGTACCGCGCTGACCAGGCGCATGCCTTGCTGCTGAGCCACGCGCCTTACCCAGCACCCGGACATATAAAGGTTCTTCCCGGATTGTCTGGTTCTGGGGCTGGGGCTGGTTTTTGGGGCTTATCCATTTGATGTGGTGCCACCACTGGCCCCTTCCGCCCTTACGGCGGGTCACTTTTTTTCTTGGAAAAAAGTAACCAAAAACCGCCTGCTCCTGCATCCGGCCCTTCGCTCCGGTCTTGCTCCGGGAGGACCGCGCTGTACGGCCCATCCTGGGCCTCAGCGCTTTCCGGCCATCCATGGCCTCCACCTCCCTGCGCAAGACCTCCACTCGGCCTCCTGAAGTCGCGAAGTTACGGGCGGCGTCTGAGCTGGCGTTGTCTTCGATAGTGGCAGGTGTGGGGGATATTCGGGCCTCTTCGCGGGGCAAGCCCGCTCCTACAGGTTTTTGCGTCGAATCCAAAATCTGCGCCAATCCTGTTGGTGCGGCGGTGCGGCGATCCGACATGCCCCGCGAAAAGGCCATAAAAAAGGCCACCCGAAGGTGGCCTTAATGAACTAGAGAGTGTTCGAACTTACACCGCCGCAACAGGGCGCATATAAGAGATCGGTGCCGTACTGGCATCTTCGAAAGTGACCACTTCCCAGGCATCGGTCTCTGCAATCAGCTTGCGCAGCAGCTGGTTGTTCAGCGCGTGTCCGGACTTGAAGCCCTTGAACTCGCCGATCAGGCTGTTACCCAGCAGATACAGGTCGCCGATGGCGTCGAGGATCTTGTGTTTGACGAATTCGTCTTCATAGCGAAGGCCGTCTTCGTTAAGCACACCGGTCTCATCGACAACAATAGCGTTTTCAACACTGCCGCCCAGCGCGAGGTTGTGCTTGCGCAGGTACTCGATGTCACGCATGAACCCGAAGGTCCGCGCGCGGCTGACTTCCTTCACGAACGAGGTGCTGGAGAAGTCGACGCTGGCACTCTGGGTCCGGCCGCTGACGACCGGGTGATCGAAGTCGATCTCGAAACTCACCTTGAACCCTTCGAAAGGCAGGAAGGTAGCGCGCTTGTCGCCATCCTCCACTGTCACTTCACGCAGGATGC
The DNA here is from genome assembly GCF_017875955.1 of Pseudomonas sp. BP8. Lineage (GTDB taxonomy): Bacteria > Pseudomonadota > Gammaproteobacteria > Pseudomonadales > Pseudomonadaceae > Aquipseudomonas. The sequence goes on from NZ_JAGINK010000001.1 coordinate 5,562,523, forward strand.
GGATGAACTTCTTGGCTGCGTCCTGTTCTTCCAGGCCGGCAGACTGAATCAGGAATACGAAAGGTCCGGCGCTGCCATCCATGATCGGCACTTCCGAGGCGGAGAGCTCGACGTAGGCGTTATCGATGCCCAAACCCGCCATGGCGGAGAGCAAGTGCTCGACCGTATCGACCTTGACGTCACCGTTGACCAGCGTCGTCGACATGGTTGTCTCGCCGACGTTGGCCGCGCGAGCCGGGATCTCGACCACAGGGTCGAGGTCGGCGCGGCGGAAGACGATGCCGGTATCCACAGGCGCAGGCTTGAGGGTCAGATAGACCTTCTCACCGGAGTGCAGGCCGACACCTGTGGCACGGATAATATTCTTCAGGGTGCGTTGTTTAATCATGGCATTGGCCGCTTCAGCGCAAATTGCGAACTGGTATCAACAAAGGCTGGGGATGATAACAGACCCGACCTTTGCTGAATACCAATCACCTTTATACCCCTGATAAATTCCATTAATCAGCCTGGCGACGCAAGAATGCCGGGATATCCAGGTAGTCCAAGTCATCCTGAGGGTTCAGTTTAGCTGCCGCGGCGGCGCCTGCATGAGCCTGGTTGCGCATCACGGTAGGACGCTCCAGGTCACGGTAGTTGACCGCTGGCTGCTCCTGACGGGCAGGTGCCGGGTTAGACGCCTCGTAGGCCGCGTGCGCGGTCTGCAGGGTGTTGTCGACGATCTTCACCGGCTTCTCGATGCGCGCACCCAGGCCAGTAGCGACCACGGTGACGTGCAGCTCGTCGCGCATGTCCGGATCGATCACCGTGCCGACCTTGACCATCGCGTGGTCCGAGGCAAAGGCTTCGATGATGCTACCCACATCGGAGTACTCACCCAGCGACAGGTCAGGACCTGCGGTGATGTTCACCAGGATACCGCGTGCACCCTGCAGGTTGACGTCTTCGAGCAGCGGGTTGCGAATGGCCGCTTCGGTAGCCTCGCGCGCACGGTTAGGACCGCTGGCGCAGCCGGTCCCCATCATGGCCATGCCCATCTCGCCCATTACGGTACGTACGTCGGCGAAGTCGACGTTGATCATGCCCGGACGCTTGATGATGTCGGAAATACCGCGCACGGCGCCGGCCAGCACGTCGTCAGCCTTGGCAAAGGCGGACAGCAGGCTGGCATCCTTGCCCAGGATGGTCAGCAGCTTCTCGTTGGGGATGGTGATCAGCGAGTCGACGCTCTCAGCCAGCATGCGGATGCCTTCATCGGCAATCTGCATGCGCTTGCGGCCTTCGAACGGGAACGGACGGGTCACCACGGCGACGGTGAGGATGCCCATTTCCTTCGCTACTTCAGCGATGATCGGCGCCGCACCGGTACCGGTACCGCCACCCATGCCAGTGGTGATGAACACCATGTTGGTGCCCTGCAGCACTTCGGCAATGCGCTCACGGTCTTCCAGCGCGGCCTGACGACCGACTTCCGGATTGGCGCCGGCGCCAAGACCCTTGGTCACGCCGGTACCCAGTTGCAAAATGGTCCGCGCGCCGATGCTTTTCAGCGCTTGAGCATCGGTGTTGGCGCAGATGAATTCCACGCCTTCGATGCTGCTCTTGACCATGTGATTGACGGCGTTACCGCCGCCACCACCGACGCCGATCACCTTGATGACCGGACTTTGCGGGACGTTGTCTACGAGCTCGAACATTTTCCCTCTCCTTACAGTTCTCTAGTTGTCGCGCCTACCACTACTGCTTTGAAACTTAGAAATTGCCCTGGACCCAACGCTTGAATCGCTCAAGCACTGGAGCCTTCGGTTCATCGCCATAGCTGTTGTTGCTGCTGTTGCTGTTACCGGTCAGGATCAGGTCTTCGGACTGCTTGAGCAGGCCGTAGGTGAGCAAGCCCACACCGGTGGAATAGATCGGGTTGCGCACCACGTCGCTGAGCCCCCGAACGCTGTGCGGTACGCCCAGGCGTACCGGCATGTGGAAGATTTCCTCGGCCAGTTCAACGGCGCCTTCCATCTTCGCGGTGCCGCCGGTCAGGACGATGCCGGCAGGCACCAGGTCCTCGTAGCCGCTGCGGCGCAGCTCGGCCTGGATCAGGGTGAACAGCTCGTCGTAACGCGGCTCGACCACTTCGGCCAAGGCCTGGCGCGACAGCTCGCGCGGCGGACGGTCGCCGACGCTTGGCACCTTGATGGTTTCGCCGGCACCGGCCAGCTTGGCCAGGGCGCAGGCGTAGCGGATCTTGATTTCTTCGGCGTACTGGGTCGGCGTGCGCAGGGCCATGGCGATGTCGTTGGTGACCTGGTCGCCAGCAATCGGGATCACCGCGGTGTGGCGGATCGCGCCTTCGGTGAAGATGGCGATGTCGGTGGTACCGCCGCCAATGTCCACCAGGCACACGCCCAGTTCTTTCTCGTCATCGGTCAGCACCGAGTAGGCCGAAGCCAGTTGCTCGAGGATGATGTCGTCGATTTCCAGGCCGCAGCGGCGCACGCACTTCTCGATGTTCTGCGCGGCGTTGACAGCGCAGGTCACCACGTGGACCTTGGCTTCCAGACGCACCCCCGACATGCCCAGTGGCTCGCGCACGCCTTCCTGGTTGTCGATCACGTAGTCCTGCGGCAGGGTGTGCAGCACCCGCTGGTCAGCCGGGATGGCCACTGCCTGCGCAGCATCGAGCACCCGTTCGAGGTCGGCGGCGCTGACTTCACGATCACGGATGGCGACGATGCCGTGGGAGTTCAGGCTGCGGATATGGTTACCGGCAACACCGACGAACGCCGAGTGGATCCGGCAACCAGCCATCAGCTGGGCCTCTTCGACAGCGCGCTGGATCGACTGCACGGTCGACTCGATGTTGACTACCACGCCCTTTTTCAGGCCGCGGGACGGGTGGGTGCCGATACCGACAATCTCCAGGGTACCGTCTTCGCCGACTTCACCCACCAGCGCCACCACCTTGGAGGTGCCAATGTCGAGCCCGACGATCATTTTGCCGCTATGCGCGTTTGCCATGGTCCTGCCTCTCTCTAATTCTTCGCAACGGCGGGTTGGGCCGTCGTCGGTGCAATCGGTTCCCGCCAGCCAACAGCCAATCCGTTGGCGTAACGCAGATCAACGCGGGCGATATTGGTGATCTGCTCTTTGAGTGTCTTGTCGTAAATGGCAATGAAACGGCGCATCTTTTCCACCAGATGGTCGCGCCCCAACAGCAGCTCGATGCCAGGACCGGCGCTACCGGCACCGGTGGTCAGGAACCAGCTGCCGCGCTCGCGCAGCTCCAGGCGAGCAATGGAAAAGCCCATCGGGCGCAGCATCTGGCTCAATACCTGATACTGCTGCATGACTTGTTGCTGAGCGCGCTGCGGCCCGAACAGCTGCGGCAGGTGCTCATAATTGGCCAGCTCGCGCGGGGTGAATGCCTGGCCCTGGTTGTTGAGCAAGGCTTCGGCACCCCAGCGTGCCACTGGCAGTTGTTCTTCGAGGCGGATCACCACTTCGTCCGGCCACACCCGCCGCACTTCGGCATGGGCGATCCAGGGCATCTGCTCGAGCTCGGCGCGCATCGCGCTGAGGTCGACACTGAAGAAGCTGGCTGCGGTGAACGGCGCAATGCGCTGCTGCACCGCCTGCTGGCTGATGTAGCTGAGGTCGCCCTGCACGGCGATCTTGGTGATCGGCCGGTCGGCGTAGGGCATCAGGCGGATCGCACCTTCGTAGGCAGCAAAACCTGCAGCGACCAGCAGCACCGGCCACAGCAGACGCTTGAACACACTGAAGTTGGCCTTCGGCAGGCGCGCCGACATCGGCTCCTGGGCCACCATTCGGCTGGCGCCACGGGGCACCGGCTTGTTACGGCCGGGAGCGGGTTGCTGATGTCGAAGCATCGCGCCTTGCATGATGGTTAACCTCGGGTGTCGACGCTGGCAGCCAGGATCGCCAGCACCAGCTGCTGGAAGTCCAGGCCGGCCGCGCGGGCCGCCATGGGTACCAGGCTATGATCAGTCATGCCTGGTGCGGTGTTGACTTCAAGCAGCCAGAACCGGCCCTGCTCGTCCTGCATCACGTCCAGCCGGCCCCAGCCTTCGATGCCGATGGCATCGCAGGCGCGCGCGGTCAGTTCGATCAGTTCCTGTTCCTTGGCGCTGTTCAGGCCGCACGGAATGCGGTACTGGGTGTCATTGGCCAGGTACTTGGCGTCGTAGTCGTAGAACACATGCGGCGTGCCGAGGGCGATCGGCGGCAACACCTGGCCACGCAACACGGCGATGGTGAACTCCGGGCCGTGGATCCACTGCTCGACCAGCACCTGCGAGTCGTACTTGGCGGCGTCTTGCCAGGCGGCGACCAGCTCTTCAACGCTGTTCACCTTGGCCATTCCGATACTTGAACCTTCATGGGCGGGTTTGACGATAAGCGGGAAGCCCAGTTCCGTACCGGCTCTAACACAATCGTCTGCGCTGCCCAGCACGGCATGGTGCGGGGTCGGAATACCGAGGCTTTTCCACACTTGCTTGGTGCGCAGCTTGTCCATGGCCAAGGCCGACGCGAGGATGCCGCTGCCGGTATAGGGAATCCCCAGGCACTCGAGCAGGCCTTGCATGCTGCCATCTTCACCGCCGCGGCCGTGGAGGATGATGAACGCGCGGTCGATCTGCTCGCTCTGCAAGCGCGTGAGCAGATCGTCAGCAACATCGATGGCGACCACGTCGACACCGGCAGCGGTCAGCGCCTCGATTACCGCAGCGCCCGACTTCAGCGATACCTCACGCTCGGCGCTCTTGCCGCCGTAGAGCACCGCGACGCGGCCGAACGCCTTGACGTCCAGGGTCGAGTGCAATGTGTCGTAGGCGCTGGTCATTTGGACTTCTCCTGCTTGGCGACGGCGCCGGCGAACAGTGGGCTTTTCATCAGTTGTGGGGCGAGGCCGCCGATGTCACCGGCACCCTGGCACAGCAGGATGTCGCCAGCGCGCAGCAGCGGCTTGACCAGCGGCGCCAGCTCGACGCCGCGCTCGATGTAGATCGGGTCGAGTTGACCGCGCTGACGGATGCTGTGGCACAACTGGCGGCTGTCGGCACCCGGGATCGGCTCTTCGCCGGCCGGGTAGACTTCCATCAGCAGCAGCACGTTGGCATCGGCCAGGACCTGCACGAAGTCGTCGTAAAGGTCGCGGGTGCGGCTGTAGCGGTGCGGCTGGTAGACCATCACCAGGCGCCGGCTCGGCCAGCCGCCACGTACGGCCTTGATTACCGCCGCGACTTCGGTCGGGTGGTGGCCGTAGTCGTCGACCAGCATCACGCTGCCGCCGTCGACCGGCAGTTCGCCGTAGACCTGGAAGCGTCGGCCAACGCCCTGGAAGCCCGACAGCCCCTGAACAATGGCCTCGTCAGTGATGCCTTCGTCAGTGGCAATGGCGATGGTCGCCAGGGCATTGAGCACGTTGTGGTTGCCCGGCATGTTGACCGACACGTCCAACGGCTCGCAGTCGCGACGGAGCACGGTGAAGTGGGTCTGCATGCCCTGCTGGCGCACGTTGATGGCGCGAATATCGGCCTCTTCGCTGAAGCCATAGGTGACAGTCGGACGTTTGACCTGCGGAAGGATCTCGCGCACCACCGGATCGTCCAGGCACATCACTGCCAGACCGTAGAACGGCAGGTTGTGCAGGAACTCGACAAAGGTCTTCTTCAGCTTGTTGAAGTCACCCTCGTAGGTGGCCATGTGGTCGGCATCAATGTTGGTGACCACGGCGACCATCGGCTGCAGGTGCAGGAAGCTGGCGTCGCTCTCGTCCGCTTCGGCGATCAGGTAGCGGCTGGCGCCCAGCTGGGCATTGGTGCCGGCCGCGGTCAGGCGACCACCGATGACGAAGGTAGGATCCAGGCCACCGGCGGCGAACACCGAAGCCAGCAGGCTGGTGGTGGTGGTCTTGCCGTGGGTGCCGGCGACGGCGATGCCGTGGCGATAGCGCATCAGCTCGGCGAGCATCTCGGCCCGTGGCACTACCGGAATGCGCCGCTCGAGGGCGGTGGCGACTTCCGGGTTGGCCGGGTTGATCGCGCTGGACACCACCAGCACATCGGCGCTGGCAGCGTTCTCGGCACGGTGGCCGATAAAGATCTCTGCGCCAAACGACTCCAGGCGCTCGGTGACCGGCGACGCTTTCAGGTCGGAGCCAGACACCTCGTAACCGAGGTTGAGCAGCACTTCGGCGATGCCGCACATGCCTACCCCGCCGATACCGACGAAGTGGATACGGCGGATACGGCCCATTTTCGGTTGGGGCATGGCTTTCTGGGTTTCAACCATGGGCCACCTCCAGGCAGATATCGACCACGGTGCTGGTTGCGGCAGGCTTGGCCAGGCGCCGTGCGGTGCCAGCCATGGTGTTGAGTTTCTCGGGTTGCATCAGCACCTCGTTCAGGCGTTCAGCGAGCTGCGCTGCGCCAGTTGTCGCTTGTGGCATGAGGAAGGCAGCGCCTTCCCGAGCCAGATAATGGGCGTTGTGGGTCTGGTGGTCGTCGATGGCGTGGGGCAAAGGCACCAGCATCGAGGGCAGGCCTGCCGCCGCGAGTTCGCTGACGGTCAGGGCACCGGCCCGGCATACCACCATGTCGGCCCAGCCATAGGCGTGGGCCATGTCCTTGATGAAGGGCTCTACCTGAGCCTCGACCCCGGCTTCGCGATAACGCTCGGCGGTGATCGGTGCATGCTGCTTGCCAGCCTGGTGAAACACCTCTGGGCGTAGCGCTGCAGACACCTCCGACAGGGCCTTAGGTAGCAATTTGTTCAATGGTTCCGCACCCAGGCTGCCGCCGAGTACCAACAGCCGCGCACGGCGCTCGCTCAGGGGCGCACGCTGGGCCTCGAGGAACAGTTCCGGGCGTACCGGGTTGCCGGTGGTCCGGCGCTTGTCGCTGGCGGCAAAAGTGTCCGGGAAAGCTTCGCAGACACGCGCCGCCAGCGGCACCAGCAGGCGATTGGCGGTACCCGCGCGGGCATTCTGTTCGTGGATCACCAGCGGTACACCGCAGAGCTTGGCAGCCACGCCGCCTGGCCCGGTGACATAGCCGCCGAAGCCGATCACGCAGACCGGTTTCAGTTGGCGAATGATCGTGCGCGCCTGCAGCACGGCCTTGATCAGGGTGAACGGCGCCTTGAGCAGCGACAGCTTGCCCTTGCCACGCAGGCCGCTGACCTGGATCAGGTGCAAGGGCAAGCCGGCTTGCGGGACCAGTTCGTTCTCGATCCCACGCGGGGTGCCTAGCCAGTGCACGCTGTAGCCGCGCGCCTGGAACTCACGGGCGCAGGCCAGCGCCGGGAACACATGGCCACCGGTGCCGCCCGCCATGATCAAGACGTTTTTGCCGTCAGCGGCCATGAGTGGTCTCCTCGGCAAAATCGCTTTCATTGAATTCATGCTCTTCGCTGCCCAGGTGGGTGCGACTCTCCCACTCGATCCTTAACAGCAGCCCGACACAGGCACAGCAGATCACCAGCGAGCTGCCGCCGTAACTGAGGAAAGGCAGGGTCAGGCCCTTGGTCGGCAGCAGGCCGACGTTCACCCCGATGTTGATCAGGAACTGACCAATCCACAGGAAGGCCAGGCCAAACGCCATGTAGGCGGCAAAGTATTGCTTGGCCTTTTCTGCCCACAGGCCGATGTACAGCGCCCGCACGGTGACGAACACGAACAGCGCCACGGTGCACAGCGTACCGACCACACCCAGCTCTTCGGCCAGAACCGAGAAGACGAAGTCGGTGTGCGCCTCAGGCAGGTAGAACTGCTTCTGCACGCTGTTGCCCAGGCCAACGCCCAGCCACTCGCCACGACCAAAGGCGATCAGCGCCTGGGTCAGCTGGTAGCCGGAGCCGAACTGATCCGACCACGGGTCGGTAAAGGTGATCAGACGCGCCATTCGATAGGGCTGCGCCTGGACCAGGACAAACACCGCGACCACCGCCAGGACCACCATCAGCGAGAAGCGGAACAGCCCCACCCCGCCAAGGAACAGCATCGCCGCCGCGGCGCCCATCATCACCACAGTGGCGCCGAAGTCCGGCTCCATCAGCAGCAGGCCGGCCATTGGCAGGAGGACGATGAACGGCTTGAAGAAGCCCATCCAGCTCTCGCGCACTTCCTGCTGGCGACGCACCAGGTAACCGGCCAGGTAGATGACCACGAAGACCTTGGCGATCTCCGACGGCTGCACGTTGAAGAAGCTGAAGCCGATCCAGCGCATCGAACCGTTCACTTCACGGCCAATACCCGGCACCAGCACCAGGAACAGCAAGCCAAAGGCACCGAGCAGCATCAGGAAGCCCATGCGCTGCCAGGTGGCGATCGGCACCATCATGGTCATGCCACAGGCCACCAGGCCCAGAGCGACGTAAATCAGGTGGCGGAACATGTGATAGAGCGGGTTGCCCGACTGCACCGCAGCCACTTCCGACGAGGCCGAGGTGATCATCACCAGGCCCAGGCCAAGCAGCGCCAGGCAGCCAGCGAGGAAGGCAAAGTCGAGATCGATGCCACGGCCACTGATCAGCGGCGACGGGTACGGCTTGAGGATGCCGAAGATCATGCCAGACCTCCCGCCGCCTGGGCGAACAGGCGCCCACGCTCTTCGAAGTTCTTGAACATGTCGAGGCTGGCACAGGCCGGCGAGAGCAATACCGCGTCGCCGGATTGCGCCAGCGCTGCGCACTGCTGCACGGCCTCGTCGAGGGTCTGCACACGAACCTGCTGCACGCCCTCGCCCAAGGCTTGAGCGAGTCGCTCGGCATCACGACCGAGCAGAACCACGGCGCGGCAATAACGGCCGACCGGCTCGCGCAGGGCCGAGAAGTCGGCACCCTTGCCGTCGCCACCGGCGATCAACACCAGCTTGCCGTCGATATCGGCGCCCAGGCCTTCGATGGCCGCCAGCGCGGCACCGACATTGGTAGCCTTGGAATCGTCGTACCAGTTGACGCCATTGCGCTCGCGCACCCACTGGCAACGATGGGCCAGGCCGCCGAACTCGCGCAGGGCCTCGAGCATCGGCTCAAAAGGCAAACCCACGGCATGGCCGAGGGCCAGCGCCGCCAGGGCGTTGCTCTGGTTGTGAGCGCCGCGGACTTTCAGCTCGCGCACCGGCATCAGGGTCTGGAACTCGAATGCCAGGCACTTCTCGCCGTCGACTTCACGCAGGCCAAAGGCCTTGAAGTCTGGCGCGTTCAAGCCAAAGCTCCAGCACGGGCGACCTTCAACCGGCAACGGCCGGCTAAGGGCGTCCTGGCGGTTCACCACGACCTGATTGGCACCGCGGAAGATGCGGTGCTTGGCCAGGTGATAAGCCGGCAGGCCACTGTAGCGATCCATGTGGTCTTCGCTGATGTTGAGCACGGTGGCCACTTCGGCATTGAGCTGATCGGTGGTCTCCAGCTGAAAACTGGACAGTTCCATCACGTACAGCTCGACGCTGTCGTCGAGCAGGTCAAGCGCTGGCGTACCCAGGTTGCCGCCAACCGCGACGCGCTTGCCGGCCTTGGCCGCCATCTCACCGACCAGGGTGGTCACCGTGCTCTTGGCGTTCGAGCCACTGATGGCAATGATTGGCGCCTTGGTGTTACGCGCGAACAGCTCGATGTCGCCGGACAGCTTGACGCCACGCGCGGCTGCTTGCTGCAGGGCCGGGGTGGCCAAGGCCAGACCCGGGCTCACGTACAACTCGTTGGCGCGGCAGAGGAAGTCCACGTCGAGTTCGCCACAGCGTACTTCCACCTGCGGGTAGTCACGGCGCAGGGTGTCCAGTTCCGGCGGTTGCTCGCGAGTGTCGGCGACCGCAAAGGCAATGCCCCGGCTCGCCAGGAAGCGAACCAGGGACATGCCGCTCTTGCCGAGGCCGACAACGATGCGGAATTGGTCGGAAGCGATCAGTGACACGCTCGTCTACCTCAGTTTCAGGGTTGCAAGGCCGATCAGCACCAGGATCACGGTGATAATCCAGAAGCGGACGATCACCCGTGGTTCAGGCCAACCCTTGAGTTCAAAGTGGTGGTGAATCGGCGCCATACGGAATACGCGCTTGCCGGTCAACTTGAACGACGCGACCTGGATAACCACCGACAGGGTTTCCATGACGAACACGCCACCCATGATGAACAGGACGATTTCCTGGCGCACGATCACGGCGATGGTGCCCAGCGCGGCGCCCAGTGCCAGTGCACCGACGTCACCCATGAAGACCTGGGCCGGATAGGTGTTGAACCAGAGGAAGCCCAGCCCGGCACCGATCAGGGCGCCGCAGAACACGATCAGTTCGCCGGCACCGGGTACGTAAGGGATCAGCAGGTATTCGGCGAACTTCACGTTACCCGACAGGTAGCAGAAGATGCCCAGCGCACCCCCGACCATCACGGTGGGCATGATCGCCAGGCCATCGAGGCCGTCGGTCAGGTTGACCGCGTTGCTCGAGCCGACGATGACGAAATAGGTCAGCACCACGAAGCCGATACCCAAGGCAATCGTGACGTCCTTGGCGAATGGCACGATCAGCGTGGTTTCGACGCTGGTCGGTGCAGTCATGTACAGGAAGATCGCCGCGCCCAGGCCGAACACCGACTGCCAGAAGTACTTCCAGCGGCTCGGCAGGCCACGCGAATTCTTTTCGATTACCTTGCGATAGTCGTCGACCCAGCCGATGGCACCAAACAGCAGGGTCACGATCAGTACGACCCAGACATAGCGGTTGCTCAGGTCAGCCCAAAGCAAGGTGCTGATGGCGATGGCCGACAGGATCAAGGCGCCACCCATGGTCGGCGTACCCGACTTGGACAGGTGCGATTGTGGACCGTCGTTGCGCACAGCCTGACCGATCTGACGGATCTGCAGGGTACGAATCATCCAAGGGCCCAGCCACAGCGACAGCGACAGCGCGGTCAGTACACCGAGAATCCCGCGCAGGGACAGGTACTGGAAGACCGCGAAGCCTTTGTGGAACTGCTGCAGATACTCAGCCAACAGCAAAAGCATTAATGTTTCTCCCCGCTGGCACCGCACAATGCCGCCACGACGTTTTCCATCGCAGCGCTGCGCGAGCCCTTGATCAAGATAGTGGTGTCGCTGGCGCTCTCGCCGCTTACAGCGTCGATCAGCTCAGCTTGAGTTGCGAAATGACGGCCATTGGCGCCGAACGCGGTAACCGCATGGGTCATGTTGCTGCCCACTGCGTACAGGGCGTCAACCTTGCCGCGGGCGTAGTCGCCCACCTGCCGGTGTCCTTCCTGCGCCCATTGCCCCAGTTCGCCGATATCCCCGAGCACCAGAACGGTGCGACCGGAAAAGCCGGCGAGTATATCAATGGCGGCGCACATCGAGGTGGGATTTGCGTTGTAACTGTCATCGATGACCCGCACACCGTTTGCCGCAATCTGCGCCACGGTGCGGCCCTTGACCGGCTGCACAGCATTCAGGCCAGCGCCGATGCCGGGCAGGCTGATGCCCAGGGCATGGGCAGCGGCGGCGGCGGCCAGGGCGTTGCTGACGTTATGCGTACCGAGCAGGTTCAGTTGCACCGGCACCGAGCCACCTGGGCCGTGCAAGGTGAAGGCAGGGCAACCACGCGCGTCGCGACCGATGTCGCTGGCGTGGAAATCGGCCTGAGGGTTGTTCAAGGCGAAACTGAGGATGCGCTGGCTACCGGCACGCTTCTGCCAGATGGCAAACGCCTTGTCGTCCAGGTTGAGGACGGCCGTACCACCCTCACCCAGGCCTTCGAGGATCTCGCCCTTGGCTTCGACGATTTTTTCCGGACCGCCGAACTCGCCTACGTGCGCAGTACCGGCGTTGTTGATGATCACGACCTGCGGCTGGGTCAGGCCAACCGTGTAACGGATCTCGCCAATGCGCGAAGCGCCCAGCTCGATCACCGCCGCACTGTGTTCGGCAGCAATCTCCAGCAGGGTCAGCGGCGCACCCAGGTCATTGTTGAGGTTGCCACGCGTGGCCAGCACCGGGCCACGGGTGCGCAGGATGCAGGCAAGCATCTCTTTCACCGTGGTCTTGCCACTGGAGCCGGTAATGGCGGCGACGGGCTTGTCGAACAGCGCGCGGTTCAGTGCGCCCAGCTGGCCCAGCGCCAGGCGGCAATCGGCGACTACCAGTTGTGGCAGGTCGACACCGGCCACCTCGCGCTCCACCAGCGCCGCTACGGCGCCCTTGGCCTGGACATCGGCCAGGTAATCGTGGCCATCGAAACGTGGGCCAGTGAGGGCCACGAACAATTGACCGCCAGCGACTGTGCGGCTGTCGATGCTGACACCGCAGAAGCTGATATCGGCGCCCACCTGCCGCGCCTGCAACGGCGCGGTCAGTTGGCTGAGGGTCATGGGCTCAAGCATGTGCAGCCTCCCAGGTAGCCAGTGCCTTCTCGGCCTCGACCAGATCGGAGAAATCGTGACGCTCGCCGTTGATTTCCTGGTAATCCTCGTGACCCTTGCCAGCCAGGACGATAACGTCGTCGGCCGCTGCGCTGGCGATCAGATGGGCGATGGCCGCGCCGCGGCCACTGATGAACTCGACGTCACCCGGCTGGGCGAAACCCGGGCGGATGTCGTCGAAGATCAGCGCGGGGTCTTCGCTGCGCGGATTGTCGTCGGTGACCAGCACGCGATCAGCCAGGCGTTCAGCCACTTCAGCCATCAACGGACGCTTGCCGCGGTCCCGGTCGCCGCCGCAGCCGAACAGGCACAGCAGCTTGCCATGCGCGTGCGGGCGCAGCGCTTCGAGGACCTTCTCCAGCGCGTCGGGGGTGTGCGCGTAATCGACCACCACCAACGGCTTGTCACCACCGCCCAGGCGTTGCATACGGCCAACCGGCCCTTGCAGCTGCGAGGTCACCTTGAGGATTTCATCCAGCGAGTAGTCCAGCGCCAACAGGCTCGCTACCGCAGCGAGCATGTTGCTCAGGTTGAAGCGACCGAGCAGTTGGCTACGCAGGGTACGCTCGCCCTGCGCGGTTACCAGAATGGCGCGTACGCCATCGTCGTCGAACGTGGCTTCACGGCAGAACAGCGACGCCTCGGGGTCTTCCAGGCTGTAGCTGAGCAGACGGGTCTCGACGTGATCGGCAGTCGGCAGGCGAGCGAAGTCGGCCGCCAGGCGACGACCGAAGCCATCATCGAGGTTGACCACCTGGCTGCGCAGGTTGGGCCAGGCGAACAACTTGGCCTTGGCCGCTTCGTAGGCCTGCATGCTGCCATGGTAGTCAAGGTGATCGCGCGAGAGGTTGGTCATCACCGCAATATCAAAGGCCAGCGCGGCAACCCGCCCCTGTTCCAGGGCGTGCGAAGACACTTCCATGGCCACAGCCTTGGCGCCGCTCTTCCTCAAGTCATAGAGGGTTGCCTGCACGGCAATCGGGTCCGGCGTGGTCAACCGACCGCTCTGCAGTTCGCCGTAGAAACCGGTACCCAGGGTGCCGATCAACCCGCAGCGCTGCCCCAGCACATCAAGTGCCTGCGCCAGCAACTGGGTGACGCTGGTCTTGCCGTTGGTGCCGGTCACACCGATCAGGTTCAGCTGACGACTCGGTTCGCCATAGAAACGCCCGGCGATCTCCGACAGCTGGCCAATCAGGCCCTTGACCGGGATCAGCGCCACGTCGGTCAGCGGCAACACGGTGGCGCCTTGTTCTTCATAGGCGACCGCGGCAGCGCCACGGGCCAGGGCATCGGCAATATGGTCACGGCCGTCGACCTTGGCGCCTGGCACAGCCAGGAACAGGTCACCCGGACGCACGGCGCGGCTGTCCAGGGTCAATTCGCGGATCAGCGGATCGCGGCTGGCATGGGCGAACAGCTTGCTCAGTGGCATCGTCATCAACCACGCCCTCCTTTGGCTACGGCGGCATTCACCTGCTGCGGCGCAACAGGGGCGACAGGGGCAGGCGGCGGCAGGTTATCTGGTGGTACGTTCATCAAGCGCAGGGTGCCCGACATGACCTTGCTGAATACCGGCGCAGAGACCAGGCCACCGAAGTAGCCACCCTTGCTCGGCTCGTCGATGACCACAACAATGGCGTAACGCGGGTCACTCATCGGACCGAAGCCGGCGAACAGCGAGCGGTAGGCGTTTTCGGTGTAGCCCTTGGCGCCGACCGTGGCCTTACGCGCGGTACCAGACTTGCCGCCCACGTGATAGAACGGCACCTGCGCGCGATAGACGCCACGCGGCGCCTCGATCACTTGCTGAAGCATGCCCTGAATGGTTTCGGCGGTTTCCTTCGGTACGACCTGAGTGGACTCAGGGACCTTGTCGACCTTGACGATGCTCAGCGGCACCATCTTGCCGTCGTTGGCCAGCGCGGCGTAGGCATGCACCAGTTGCAGGGCAGTCACCGACAGGCCGTAGCCATACGACAGGGTCGCAGTCTCAGCCTTGCGCCACTCGCGGTGGTTCGGCAGGTTGCCGACGCGCTCGCCAGGGAACCCAAGGCCGGTGTACTGGCCAAGACCCAGCTGCGACATGACCCGATAGATGGCTTCGCCACCGATGTCGAAGGCGATCTTGCTCATGCCGACGTTACTGGAGTTGATCAGAATGCCGGTCAAGTCGAGGACCGGCCCTTCACTGCGCGACACGTCCTTGATGGTGTAGCGACCAATCTGCAGGCTGCCCGGGTAGACCTCGACCTTGTCGGTCGGCTTCCAGCGGCCACTCTGCAGGGCTGCGCTCATCGACAGCGGCTTGACCGTGGAGCCGGGCTCGAACACGTCGATGATCGCCCGGTTACGCATGGCCGCCGGGAACATGCTGCGGCGATTGTTCGGGTTGTAGGTCGGCTGGTTGACCATCGCCAGCACTTCGCCGGTCTTGACGTCCATGATCACCAGGCTGCCGGCCTTGGCTTCCTGCTCGGCAATGGCGTTGCGCAGTTCGCGGGTGGCCAGGTACTGCAGGCGCAGGTCGATCGACAACGCCAAGGTCGAACCGGCCTTGGCGTTTTTGGTGACCTGGATGTCCTTGATCAGCCGGCCGCGCCGGTCCTTGATCACCTGGCGCTTGCCGGGGACTCCGGCCAGCCACTCGTCGTAGGCCAGTTCGACCCCTTCACGACCGTGGTCGTCGAGGTCGGTGAAGCCGACCATGTGCGCGGTGACGTCACCGGCCGGGTAGAAGCGGCGGAACTCTTCCATGCCATACACGCCAGGGACCTTCAGGTCGAGCACCTGCTGGCCCTGCTCCGGGGTAAGGCCGCGGACCAGATAAATGAATTCTTTGCTGGCCTGCTGGGTAAGACGCTCGGTCAGCTGCTGCGGGTTTTGCCCGAGCACGGCGGCCAGTTGCGCCCAGCGGTCCTTGTAGGGCTGCATTTCCTTGGGGTTGGCCCACAGCGTGGTCACTGGGGTACTGACCGCCAGAGGCTCGCCGTTACGGTCGGTAATCAGCCCGCGGTGCGCAGGTATGTTGATATGGCGCAAGCTGCGTGCATCGCCTTGCCCTTTGAGGAAGGCGCGGTCAACCACCTGCAGGTCGATGATGCGCCAGCAGATCGCGCCGACCATCAACGCCAGCAGGCCGATCACGACGCGGAACCGCCAAGGATAGAGCGCCCCCTCGAGTTTCATCATGGCGCCACCATCCGCACTTCGTCTGCGGCGGGCACACGCATCTTCAATTGCTCGGTAGCCAGGCTTTCGATACGGCTATGGGCGGTCCAGGTGCTTTGCTCGAGAATCAGCCGCCCCCATTCGGCCTGGGCCTTGTCGCGCTCGCTCAGTTCACCGAACAGGGTGTTGAGCAGCTGACGGTTCCAGTGCGCGCTATAGGAAACAGCGATCGCCGAAGCCAGCACGGCGACAAACAGCAGAAGCATCAGGAAGCTTCCGCCTGGCAGCGGTTTGGCGAATAGCCGGCTCAACGCAATTTCTCCGCCACCCGCATGACAGCGCTACGCGCCCGCGGGTTGGCTTTGAGTTCTGCGTCAGAGGCGAACTGCGCCTTGCCGATCAGGCGTACTTTCGGTTCGAAGACTTTGTGCTGCACCGGCAGGTTGCGCGGCAGGTTGTCTGCCTCGCCCTTGACCAGCTTGCGCATGAACAGCTTGACGATGCGGTCTTCCAGCGAATGGAAGCTGATCACCACCAGGCGACCGCCGATTTCCAGCGCCTCGAGGGCGGCTTCCAGGCCGGTTTCAAGGTCGCCCAGTTCGTTGTTGACGTGGATGCGCAGCCCCTGGAAGGCCCGGGTCGCCGGATTCTTGCCTTTTTCCCAGGCCGGGTTGGCGACCTTGAGCACTTCGGCCAGGTCGGCGGTGCGCTCGAACGGTTTGATCACACGGCGTTCGACCACCGCACGCGCCATCCGTCCGGAAAAACGCTCTTCGCCGTATTCCTTGAACACGCGGGCGATTTCTTCGACGGGTGCGCTGGCGATGAACTCGGCAGCGCTGATGCCCTGGCCAGGGTTCATGCGCATGTCCAGCGGGCCGTCATTCAGAAAGCTGAAACCACGCGACGCATCGTCGAGCTGCGGCGAAGAGACGCCCAGGTCAAGCAGTACCCCGCTGACCTTGCCTGCCAGGCCGCGCTCGGCGAACTCATCGCCCATTTCAGCAAAGCTGCGCTGCACAATGACGAAGCGGCCGTCTTCGGCCGCCAGCGTTTGCCCCGTGGCAATCGCTTGAGGATCTTTATCGAACCCCAGCAGATGCCCCTGCGGCCCCAATTTACTGAGGATCAGACGACTGTGCCCACCGCGGCCGAAGGTGCCGTCGACGTAGCAACCGTCGGCGCGCAGGGCCAGTGCCTCGACAGCTTCGTCGAGCAGCACGGTGATGTGGTTGAAGCCGCTATCTATGGTCACAGGATCAGGTCACGCAATTCATCGGGCATGGCGCCCGGTTGTTGAATAGCTGCAAGATCGGCTGCCGAAACCGCGTTCCAGGCATCCTCATCCCACAGCTGGAATTTGTTCAGTTGCCCCACCAACATCGCCTTCTTGTCGAGCTTGGCGTACTCACGCAGGCGGGGCGGTACCAAAAAACGACCACTGCCATCGAGCTCCAGGTCAACCGCGTTACCGATCAGCAAGCGCTGAAGGCGGCGGTTTTCCTCACGCAACGACGGCAAGGCACGCAACTTGGCTTCTATCTGTTCCCACTCATCGAGCGGGTATACGCATAAGCAGGGGTCGACCGCGTCAATGGTGACGATCAGCTGGCTGCGGCATCGCGAATCAAGCTCGTCACGGTACCGACTCGGCATGGCGAGTCTGCCCTTTGCATCGAGGCTGACGGCGTTGGCTCCGCGGAACACGGCTGTGATCCCCACAATATTAGCGTTTTTGTGTCAGAAAACCCACTTCATCCCACTTTCTGCCACTTGCGCACACTATAGGAATCCGCCCGCCACACCGTCAAGGCACGCTCGTAGGGAAATCCCTTACATGGCGGAGATTTAGCTCAACAAGGCGATGATAAAGGAGTAATAGCTAGGGATTACGGGACGAAAAACCGTATGCACTCAGATGGATAGAGTGTGAAGTTAATGTAATTTATGAGGAGTAAGATTTTTTCGGTATTACCAACGCGGTCCTGCTATCGATTCAAGCAGGGAGGGGAAAAGGTGGAGAGTCGATCTATAAGCCGGGTTTTGTCGAGGACAGTCATTCCTCTACGACGGCCATCACTGGACGCCTCTAGCAACCTACCCGGTTCCGACGCGGGCCACGCCTAATGGAACCCTATTTGGTCTTGCTCCGAGTGGGGTTTACCTAGCCACGAACTGTTGCCAGACGTGCGGTGCGCTCTTACCGCACCTTTTCACCCTTACCGGCACCGAAGTGCTTAGGCGGTTATTTTCTGTGGCACTTTCCGTAGGCTCGCGCCTCCCAGGGGTTACCTGGCACTCTGCCCTATGGAGCCCGGACTTTCCTCCCCCCTCTTTTGCGGAACAAAAGAAGGCAGCGACTGTCCAATCGACTCTCCGCCGACAAGGTTAACGGCACGCGCGCCCAAGAACAAGTGATATAGCAGACTAAATCGTCTGAATCGCCTGCGCTTACTGGGTTTTCTGTTTTTCCAGGGCCGCCTGATACAGCAGGTTCTTGCGCACCCCGGTAATTTCCGCAGCCAAGGCCGCTGCCCGCTTCAGCGGCAGTTCGGCCAACAGCAGATCCAGCACCCGCTGCGCCTCGGCACTGATTGCCTGCTCGTCTGCCGGGGCGCTCCAGCCGCCGACCAGGACCACGCACTCGCCCCGCTGCTGATTACTGTCGGCGGCGACGAAGGCGTGCAGTTCAGCCAACGGCAGGCCCTTGAGGGTCTCGAACGTTTTGGTCAGCTCACGCCCCAGCAGTGCCGGACGCTCCCCGCCAAAGACCGCCGCCATGTCCTCGAGGCACTCGAGAATGCGATGCGGCGCTTCATAGAAGATCAATGTGCGCGGCTCTTCCTTGACCTGCTCCAGCCGCGCACGGCGTCCGGCCGTCTTGGCCGGCAAGAAGCCCTCGAAGATAAACCGGTCAGACGGCAGCCCGGCAGCCGACAGCGCAGCGATCAGCGCACACGCCCCCGGCACCGGCACAACCTGCACCCCGGCCGCCCGCGCTTGACGCACCAAGTGGTAACCCGGGTCGGAGATCAGCGGGGTGCCGGCGTCGGATACCAGCGCCACATCGTC
Organism: Pseudomonas sp. BP8; assembly: GCF_017875955.1. Classification (GTDB taxonomy): domain Bacteria; phylum Pseudomonadota; class Gammaproteobacteria; order Pseudomonadales; family Pseudomonadaceae; genus Aquipseudomonas. The sequence goes on from NZ_JAGINK010000001.1 coordinate 5,581,192, forward strand.
ACCGGCCAACAGCCGGGTGATGAAGCGACTGCCCTCGTCACGCTCATTATGCTCATGGCAGGCGGCCAGCGGCGTACCAATACCGAAATGTTGCATCAGGCGCACCGAGTGGCGGGTATCTTCGGCAGCGATCAGGGCAACATCGGCCAGCACCTTGAGGGCCCGCGCACTGATGTCATCGAGGTTGCCGATGGGCGTTGCGACCACGTACAGCGTACCTGTGGTGGATTTCGAAGCCCCTGCTACATCTGTCACTGCGCGCACCTGTCTTTCGGATCAAAGGCGCCATTGTAGCCCGAGCCTTTGCAATAGGGCGCAATGAACTTCACCCGCGCTCGGCTCCAGGCGACCTATAGTGAAGGTTCCGCGTCAGCAACATCGCGCCCCGGCCAGTGGTTGGGTACAATTGCCGGCCAACTTGATCGAGTAACAGGACTTTTACATGATCGCTTGCCTGCGGCTGTTTTCAGCCCTCTGCCTCGCTGCCCTGCTGGCGGCCTGCGCCAGCTCGCCCTCATCCAGCCTGGGCGAACTCCCGCGCACCCCGGATGCCAGCATCGAGCAACTGCTCGAAAAAGCGGCAACCAGCAAGTCGCCGGAGGACGCCGCCCTGCTGCGCCTGAGCGCCGCCGACCTGGCCTACACGCAGAAGGACTACCCACGCGCCGCACGCATCCTCGAGCAGGTTCCGCTGGAGCCGCTCAAGCCTGCGCAGCAAGTGTTCGCCAGCACCCTGAGCGCTGAACTGGCCATGAGCCGCAACCAGCCCAAGGCCGCCCTCAGCGCTCTCGCCCACCCCAGTCTGCAGCGCCTGAGCGAGCTGCCGCCGGAGCAGCAGGTGCGCACCTACAGCGTCCACGCTGCCGCCCTCGAGGCCGACGGCCAGACCCTCCCGGCTGCGCAACAGCGGGTGCTGCTTGCGCCGCTGCTCAGCGGCCAGGCCGCCACCGCCAACAACGATGCGATCTGGTCGCTGGTCGCCGCATTGCCGGCCGAGCAACTGCAAGCTGGCGGCACCGATGTCCTGGCTGGCTGGACCAGCCTGGCCCTGGCCGTGAAAAGCGCCGGCACCCTCGAACAGCAGCAGGCTGCGATCGACACCTGGCGCAGTCAGCACGCCGATCACCCGGCCGCCCAGCAACTGCCGAGCGCCCTGGTCAAGCTCAAGGAGCTGGCCAGCCAGCCATTGACCAAGATCGCCCTGCTGCTGCCCCAGGAAGGCCAGTTGGCCGGTGTTGCCCGCGCCCTGCGCGACGGCTTCATGGCTGCCCACTTCCAGGCCCAGCAATCCGGTCAACCCGCACCTGCCGTGCAGGTGTTCGACAGCTCGCGTATCAGCTCGCTGGATGACTTCTACCGCCAGGCCCAGGCCAGTGGCGTGCAACTGGTCATCGGCCCGCTGGAAAAACCGCTGGTGAAAAAGCTCGCTGCCTACCCGCAGCTGCCGATCACCACCCTTGCCCTGAACTATGCCGACGCGGGCCAGAAAGCGCCGCCGCAGCTGTTCCAGTTCGGCTTGGCCGCAGAAGACGAAGCGCGCGAAGTCTCGCGCCGCGCCCGCGCCGACGGCAAGGTCCGCGCCGTCGCCCTGGTACCGAGTGGTGAGTGGGGCGACCGCGTCCTGGCCGCTTTCCGCAGCGACTGGGAAAGCAATGGCGGCACCCTGCTGGCCGCTGAGCGCATCGCCCAGCCGGTTGCCCTGGCCCAACAGATCGCCGAGCTGTTCCAGCTGCGCCAGAGCGAAGGTCGCGCCAAGAGCCTGCAGAGCACCGTGGGCGGCAACATCGCCGCACAGCCGTCACGTCGCCAGGACATCGATTTCCTCTTCCTCGCCTCGACCCCACAGCAGGCCCAGCAGATCAAGCCGACGCTGAACTTCCAGTACGCCGGTGACGTGCCGGTCTACGCCACCTCGAACCTGTACAGCGCCAGCGGTGACGTCAACCAGTACAACGACATGAACGGCATTCGCTTCTGCGAAACGCCTTGGCTGCTCGACACCAGCAACAGCCTGCGCCAGCAAGTTGTCCAGCAGTGGCCACAAGCGGCCGGCAGCCTTGGCCGCCTGTATGCGATGGGGGTTGATGCCTATAGCCTGGCGCCACGCCTGGGCCAACTGAAGGCCCTGCCCGACAACCGCGTCGAAGGGCTTTCCGGCAGCCTGAGCATGAACCCCAACCAGCGCATCGAACGCCAACTGCCGTGGGCAGAGTTCAGCGGTGGTCAGGTCAAGCGCCTGCCGGACACCCCGCGCTGATGCTTGAGGCATCGTCCACCAGCGCCGGACAGGCCGCTGAAAACCAGGCCCTCGAATACCTTCAGGGGCAAGGTTTTCAGCTACTGACGCGCAACTGGCGATGCAAGGGCGGCGAGCTTGATCTGGTCATGCTCGACGCCGATACAGTAGTATTCGTCGAAGTCCGCTATCGGCTGCATGCGAACTTCGGCGGCGCTCTCGGCAGTATTGATCGGCGCAAGCAGAAACGCCTGGCGCTAGCCGCCAATCTGTTCCTGCTCAAGGAGTCCCGCTGGGCCAACTTTCCCTGCCGCTTCGATGTAGTCGCCCTGCAAGGCGCTGGCCATGCAGGCCAACCGCTGCAATGGCTGAAAAACGCCTTCGAATGCTGAACCCATTCCGAATTTTTTGCTCTATGTTTCGCGGGCTGGTCCTTGTTGCGCGCTGCGCGGGCCACCGCCCCTCTTAAGGTCACACCAGATGGACATGCAATCCCGAATTCGCCGGCTGTTTCAGGCCAGCATCGACACCAAGCAACAGGCAATGGACATCCTGGCACCGCACATCGAGCAGGCCAGCCTGGTCATGGTCAATGCACTGCTCAACGAGGGCAAGATGCTCGCCTGCGGCAACGGCGGCTCGGCCGGCGACGCCCAGCATTTCTCTTCGGAGTTGCTCAATCGCTTCGAGCGTGAGCGGCCGAGCCTGCCGGCGATCGCCTTGACCACCGACAGCTCGACGATCACCTCGATCGCCAATGACTACAGCTACAACGAAATCTTCTCCAAGCAGATTCGTGCACTGGGTCAGCCTGGCGATGTCCTGCTGGCGATTTCCACCAGCGGCAATTCGGCCAACGTGATACAAGCGATTCAGGCCGCACATGACCGCGAAATGATTGTCGTAGCTATGACCGGGCGCGACGGCGGAGGCATGGCCTCGCTGCTGCTGCCTGAAGACGTGGAGATTCGCGTACCGTCGACGGTTACCGCGCGCATCCAGGAAGTCCACCTGCTGGCGATCCACTGCCTGTGCGATCTGATCGACAGCCAACTGTTCGGGAGTGAAGAATGATCCCCAAGCGTTTCGGCCTGATGGCCCTGACCCTGTGCCTGAGCATCTCCGGCTGCAGCTCGGTACTGACCTCGACCCGCGACAATCCCATCGAGGATGATCGCGGCACCCGTACCATCGGCAGCAAGATTGACGACTCGTTGATCGAGACCAAGGTGTCGGTCAACATCGCCAAGGCCAACCCAGATCTGGACAAGGGCTCGCACATCGTCGTCAGCAGTTACAACGGTGTTGTCCTGCTGGCCGGGCAGACCCCGCGCGCCGACCTCAAAAGCCTCGCCGAGCAAACCGCTGGCCAGGTGCAACGGGTCAAGAAGGTGCACAACGAGATCCAGGTGATCCAACCGTCGTCGATCCTCGCCCGTAACAACGATGCGTGGCTGACTACCAAGATCAAGACGCAGATGCTCGGTGATGCCAACGTTCCGGGTTCGCGCATCAAGGTGATCACCGAGAACGGTATCGTCTATTTGCTCGGCCTGGTAACCCAAGCCGAAGCCAATGCTGCAACCAACGTGGTTCAAGGCGTGTCAGGCGTACAGAAAATCGTCAAGTTGTTCGAATACATCGACTAAGCCGCACCTGGCGGGCGCGCTGAGCGTGCCCGCCCTCCTCTCGTGATTCAGGAAATACCCCATGACCAAGTACCTGCTGCCCGCGCTGTTAATCGGCGCCTGCGCGACCCTGGCCGGCTGCTCCACGCCGAGCTTGATCATCATGAACGATGGCCGTGAGATCCAGGCGATCGATCAACCGCATTATGATCGCGCCTCGGGGTTTTATGAGTACGAGCAGCTGGATGGCAAGCGCAGCCGGATCAACAAGGATCAGGTTCGCACCATCAGCGAACTCTGAGGCCCACGCCGAACCTCCGGGAGTGGCGGTGCGGCGATCCGATTTTGCCCGCGAACGGGCGGGCACTGCCCCACCATAAGAAAGTTTCTAATGATCTTTTGGTTTGGCTGGCTGGCTTAGGAATTGTGGGCTTATCCATTTGATGTGGAGGCGCCACTGGCCCCTTCCGCCCTTACGGCGGGTCACTTTTTTTCTTGGAAAAAAGTAACCAAAAACCGCCTGCTCCTGCATCCGGCCCTCCGCTGCGCTACGGGTTCCCTCGCTCCGGTCTTGCTCCGGGAGGACCGCGCTGTACGGCCCATCCTGGGCCTCAGCGCTTTCCGGCCATCCATGGCCTCCACCTCCCTACGCAAGACCTCCACTCGGCCTCCTGACGTCGCGAAGTTACGGGCGGCGTCTGGGCTGGCGTTGTTTTTGATAGTGGCATGGGTGGTGGATATTCGGGCCTCTTCGCGGGGCAAGCCCGCTCCTACAGGATTTGCGCCGAACTCAAAATTTGCGCAATACCTGTAGGAGCGGGCTTGTCCCGCGAAGAGGCCGGTACTGCCAATACAAATCGCAGGGCGCAGCCCTGCCAGCCAACCCACAAATCCGCTGGTAAATAAACAAAAGCGAGAGCGCAGCGATTCGCCAGCAGTTGCCCTGGCTGTTGATCTTGATCTGGCTCTTGATCTACCAGCGACTTCAGGAGGCCGAGTGGAGGTCTTGCGCAGGGAAGTGGAGGCCATGGATGGCCGGAAAGCGCTGAGGCCCAGGATGGGCCGTACAGCGCGGTCCTCCCGGAGCAAGACCTACGCTCGGCCTCCTGAAGTCGCGAAGTTACGGGCGGCGTCTGGGCTGACGTTGTCTTCGATAGTGGCATGGGTGGTGGATATTCGGGCCTTTTCGCGGGGCAAGCCCGCTCCTACAGGATCTGCGCAAATTTGAATTCGGCGCAGTACCTGTAGGAGCGGGCTTGTCCCGCGAAGAGGCCGGCACTGCCAATGCAAATCGCAGGGCGCAGCCCTGCCCAGCCACCCCACAATTCCGCTGATAAATAAACAAAGCGAGAGCGCAGCGATTCGCCAGCCGTTGCCCTGGCTGTTGATCTTGATCTTGCTCTTGATCTACCAGCGACTTCAGGAGGCCGAGTGGAGGTCTTGCGCAGGGAGGTGGAGGCCATGGATGGCCGGAAAGCGCTGAGGCCCAGGATGGGCCGTACAGCGCGGTCCTCCCGGAGCAAGACCGGAGCGAGGGAACCCGCAGCGCAGCGAAGGGCCGGATGCAGGAGCAAGCGGTTTTTGGTTACTTTTTTCCAAGAAAAAAAGTGACCCGCCGTAAGGGGGGAAGGGGCCCAGAAAAGTCACCACACCAAATGGATAAGCCCCCAACCTACAAAACCCACCCCATCGCGCCCCCAGACAACCCAAAAGACCAATAAAAAAAAGGCGACCTCTGCAGATCGCCTTTTCTCATTACTTGACCACTTTCAGACTAGGCCGCCCAGTCGGACGCGGCGGTTGCCCACCCCCCTCCGGCGGACCATCATCATCCGGCTCCACAGCCTCATCCTCGAACGCTTCGTCTTCCATCAGCGAAGGCTCCAGCTCAAAGACCATACCCTGGCCATTCTCCCGAGCGTAGATGCCCAGGATCGCGCTCACGGGCACATACAGCGAGTGAGCAACACCGCCAAAGCGGCCCTCGAAGCTCACCGCCTCATTGTCCATGTGCAGGTTACGCACCGCACTGGGCGAGACATTCAAGACAATCTGACCGTCACTGGCAAAGCCCTGCGGCACCTGGACCGCCGGATACTCGGCATTGACCAGCATATGGGGCGTGCAATCGTTGTCGACGATCCACTCGTACAGTGCTCTAACCAGATAGGGGCGACTGGAGTTCATCAACGGCTCCTTAAAGCTTGCGCATTTCACGTTCAGCAGCAGACAGGCTCGCCTGGAAAGGCTCGCGGGCGAACTGTCGCTCCATATAATCAAGCAGCGGCTTGGCTTGCCGCGGCAATTCGATACCCATTACCGGCAAACGCCAGAGTATGGGCAATAGACAACAATCGACCAGGCTTTGCTCATCACTCATGAAGCAGGCCATTTCGCCGAATAACGGCGCAACACCGGTGAGGCTCTCACGCAGCTCCTTGCGCGCTTGCGTACGCGCAGCGTCAGCACTGCGCTTGTCGAGCAGCACATCAGCCAGCGCACACCAGTCACGCTGGATCCGGTGCATGAGCAAGCGACTGTTGCCACGCCCGACCGGATATACCGGCATCAGCGGCGGGTGTGGATAACGCTCATCGAGGTATTCCATGACCACGGTCGATTCGTACAGTGCCAAATCCCGGTCGACCAGGGTTGGCACACTGCCATAAGGGTTCACTTCAACCAGCTTGGGTGGCAGACGCCCAGGATCGACGTCAATGATCTGCACGCTGATCGCCTTCTCGGCGAGCACAAGGCGCACGCGATGAGAGTAGTGATCAGCGGGATCGGAATAGCAGGCTAACCTGTTGGTTACGCCCATGAAGCGCCTCCTCGCATGGGGATGCTTGCGAAACTGAAATGCAAACGCGCCCTGGGAGACCCCTCCACTGTCGCGGGGGGCGCCCCAGGGCGCGTTCAACTAACCAGAAACTACTGCGTGATCAGTGCACGTCCTTCCAGTATTCGCGCTTGAGCAAGTAGGCGAACACGAAGAAGAAAGCCAGGTACAGCAACACGTAAGTACCGATGCGCTGGCTCTCCAGTTTGACCGGGTTGGCCGAATAGGCCAGGAAGGTCACCAGGTTCTTGACCTTCTCGTCGAACTGCTCGGGCGTCAGGGTACCGGATTTCGGCTCGATGGTCAGCTGGTCACACGCTTCATGGGTCAAAGGACTCCCGGTCAACGGGTCATACTGCTTCTTGCCCTTGACCACGCTCTGCACCTGTTTGCAGCCAATCACCTGATTGCCCTGCAGACCGACCAGCACGTTCGGCATGCCGACATTGGGGAAGACCTTGTTGTTGACCCCATAAGGGCGCGACTTGTCCTCGTAGAAGCTGCGCAGATACGAATACAGCCAATCGTTGCCGCGCACCCGCGCCACCAGGGTAAGGTCAGGTGGCGCCGCACCAAACCAGGTCTTGGCGTCACCTGGCTGCATGCCGATCTTCATGTGGTCGCCGATCTTGGCACCGGTGAACACCAGGTTTTCCAGCATCAGCTCATGCGGGATGCCCAGATCATCGGCAACGCGCTCGTAGCGCTGAAACTTGGCACTGTGACAACCCATGCAATAGTTGGCGAAGGTACGTGCACCGTCCTGCATGGCGGCCTTGTCGGCCAGATCGATATCGACCTTGTCCAGCTCCAGGCCGTGTTCCGCGGCAAAGGACAAGGCAGGCATCACTGCCAGGAACAATACTGCAATCAGCTTTTTCATCAGCCAGTCACCCTTTCCGGAACCGGTTTGGTCTTCTCGATCCTGGTGTAGAACGGCATCAGCAGGAAGTAGGCGAAGTACAGCACGGTGCAGACCTGCGACAGCAGGGTCCGCCCCGGCGTAGGCGCCAACACCCCCAGCACACCGAGAATCACGAAGGCCACGCAGAACACCAGCAGCCAGATCTTGCTCAGCCAGCCCTTGTAGCGCATGGAGCGTACCGGGCTGCGGTCGAGCCAGGGCAACACGAACAGCACAGCGATGGCGGCGCCCATGGCGATGACGCCGAACAGCTTGTCAGGGACCGCACGCAGGATCGCGTAGAACGGCGTGAAGTACCAGACCGGCGCAATATGCTCGGGCGTCTTGAACGCGTTCGCTTGCTCGAAGTTGGGTTTTTCCAGGAAGTAACCACCCATTTCCGGGAAGAAGAACACCACAGCGCAGAACACGAAGAGGAACACCACCACGCCGACAATGTCCTTGACGGTGTAATACGGGTGGAACGGAATACCGTCGAGGGGGATGCCGTTCTCGTCCTTTTTCTTCTTGATGTCGACGCCATCAGGGTTATTCGAACCGACTTCGTGCAAGGCCAGAATATGCAGCACGACCAGGCCCAGGATCACGATCGGCAAGGCGATCACGTGCAAGGCAAAGAAGCGGTTCAAGGTGATCCCGGAGATCAGGTAGTCACCGCGAATCCACTGGGTAAGGTCATCACCAATCAGCGGAATGGCGCCGAACAGCGAGATGATCACCTGGGCACCCCAATAAGACATCTGCCCCCAGGGCAACAGGTAGCCCATGAACGCCTCGGCCATCAGCGCCAGGTAGATCAGCATGCCGAACAGCCAGACCAGCTCCCGCGGCTTCTGGTACGAGCCATACATCAGTCCACGGAACATGTGCAGGTAGACCACGATGAAGAACGCTGAGGCGCCGGTCGAGTGCAGATAGCGCAGGATCCAGCCGTACTCGACGTCACGCATGATGTACTCGACCGAGGCAAACGCCTCCTCCGCCGAGGGGGTGAAGCTCATGGTCAGCCAGACACCGGTGACGATCTGGTTGACCAGCACCAGCAACGCCAGGGAGCCGAAGAAGTACAGGAAATTGAAATTCTTCGGCGCGTAATACTTGCTCAGGTGGTCTTCCCACATCTTGGTCGCCGGGAAGCGCGCATCAATCCACTCCATGAACTTGCTCATCATGCGTTCTCCTGATCGACGCCGATGACAATGATGTCGTCCGTCTCATATGAGTGCGGCGGCACTGGCAGGTTGAGAGGCGCCGGTTGCGACTTGTAGACACGGCCAGCGAGGTCGTAATGGGAGCCATGGCACGGGCAGAAATAGCCGCCTACCCACTTTGGACCAAGGTCGACGGGCGCCACTTCAGGACGGAACGTCGGCGAGCAACCCAGATGAGTGCAGAGGCCGACCAGGAGGAGGATTTCAGGCTTGATCGAACGTACTTGCGGGTCGACGTAAGTCGGCTGCACCGAAGCTTTTGATTCTGGATCGGAAAGCTCGCCGACGATTTTCTTGAGATTCCCGAGGATCTCTTCCGTTCGCCGCACGATGAAGACTGGTTGACCCCGCCACTCCGCCACCATCTGCTGGCCCGGCTCAACCTTGGCAATGTTGACCTTCACCGGTGCACCTGCGGCCTTCGCCTTGGCACTGGGAAACCATGACCCCACGAACGGTACCGCAGCCCCCACAGCCCCCGCTGCACCCACCACGGACGTGGCGGCTACGAGGAAGCGGCGCCGGCCTGCGTTGACGCCGTCATTACTCATTCAGTCCTCTCCCATCAGCTGCTATGGCCTGTTGAATCAGGCCTTTAATTAGTTAAGTCTGTGGCGTTGAAAAGTGGTCGCCATGGTAAGAAACAAATCCACACGCTGACAAGGTGATTACCCCCTGGCCGGGCTACAACCCTCGCTTTGCTTGATCTGCGTCTATATGGTGCCGCGTCACCGACATGCTGACAGGTTAGTTCAAGACATAAAAAAAGCCCGGTTCCAAGGAACCGGGCTTTTCTCGACTGCCGAAGCGAAATTAACGCTTGGAGTACTGAGGACGCTTACGTGCTTTACGCAGACCCACTTTCTTACGCTCAACTTCACGAGCGTCGCGGGTAACGAAGCCAGCGCGGCGCAGAGCCGGGCGCAGGGTTTCGTCGTAGGCCATCAGAGCGCGGGTGATACCGTGACGGATCGCACCGGCTTGACCGCTGACACCACCACCGGAAACGGTGACGTAGATGTCAAACTTGGCAACGTTCTCGGTCAGCTCGAGCGGCTGGCGAACAACCATGCGAGCGGTTTCGCGACCGAAGAAGGTGTCCAGAGGACGGTTGTTGATGGAGATGTTACCGGTACCCGGACGCAGGAAAACGCGAGCGGTTGCGGTCTTGCGACGGCCAGTGCCGTAATTTTGAGTCGCCGACATAATGAACTATCCCCTTAGATCTTCAGTTCTTGAGGCTGCTGAGCAGTGTGTGGGTGAGCTGCACCCGCGTACACTTTCAGCTTGCGGTACATGTCGCGACCCAGCGGGTTCTTAGGCAGCATGCCTTTGACCGCGGTCTCGATGACACGCTCAGGGGCTTTGGCGATCAGCTTGTCGAAGCTGATTTCCTTGATGCCACCTGGGAAGCCGGAGTGGGAGTAGTACATCTTGTCAGTAAACTTGGCACCAGTGACACGTACCTGCTCGGCGTTGATAACGACGATGTAGTCGCCGGTGTCAACGTGAGGGGTGTATTCAGCTTTGTGCTTGCCGCGCAGGCGCAGTGCGATTTCGGTAGCCAGACGACCCAGGGTCTGACCAGCGGCGTCGACGACGAACCAGTCGCGCTTTACTGTTTCTGGTTTAGCAGTAAAAGTTTTCATTATCTCTAAAGCCTCAGAGGCCGCCCAGCGAAAAATAGACGGCGAATCTTACTGGATAGTGCACAGCTTGACAAGCAAGCGCGCAGCCGGATACGGACGCTATTGGGGGCTCGGGTCGGGCACGTCCAATATTCGGCGGGGTTACTCTCGTAAAGCGGTGCATCACTTCCGCAGAACGGAGAGGGGCAGAATTATCCAGATTGCGGAAAAAATTTCAACCTGATTTGATGGGATTTATTTCCCCAAGGAGCGCCACCCGCATGGAACACCGCAAGCTAGGCCGTACCGACCTCCACGTCAGCGCCCTGTGCCTGGGCACGATGACCTGGGGTGAGCAGAACGATCAGGCCCAGGCCTTCGCCCAGATCGCCCGGGCCAAGGCCGGCGGAATCAACTTCATCGACACCGCCGAGATGTATCCGGTGCCGCCCCGCCCGGAAACCTACGCGGCCACCGAGCGCATCATCGGCAACTGGTTCAAGGCCAACGGCGATCGTGACGACTGGATCCTGGCGAGCAAAGTCGCCGGCCCCGGCAACGGCATCAGCCATATCCGCGACGGCCAGCTCAAGCACAACCGCCAGCACATCGTTGCTGCGCTGGATGAAAGCCTCAAGCGCCTGCAGACCGATCGCATCGACCTGTACCAGTTGCACTGGCCGGAGCGCAGCACCAACTTCTTCGGCAAGCTGGGCTATCAGCACCTGCCCCAGGACCACTTCACGCCCCTCGAAGAAACCCTGGAGGTGCTCGACGAGCAAGTGCGTGCCGGCAAGATCCGCCACATTGGCCTGTCCAACGAAACGCCCTGGGGCACGATGAAGTTCCTGCACCTGGCGGAAAGCCGCGGCTGGCCGCGGGCGGTGTCGATCCAGAACCCTTACAACCTGCTCAACCGCAGCTTCGAGGTCGGCCTGGCCGAGGTCGCGATCCGCGAACAATGCGGCCTGCTGGCCTACTCGCCACTGGCGTTCGGCATGCTCTCGGGCAAATACGAAAACGGCGCGCGCCCCGAAAACGGCCGCCTGACCCTGTTCAACCGGTTTGCCCGCTACTCCAACCCGCAGACGGTTGCCGCCTGCAGCCGCTATGTGCAGGTGGCGCGTGATCACGGCCTGGATCCGGCGCAGATGGCCCTGGCGTTCGTGACCCAGCAGCCATTCGTGACCAGCAATATCATCGGCGCGACCAGTCTCGAGCAGTTGGAGAGCAACCTGGCGAGCGCCGAGTTGCAGCTCAGCGATGAGCTGTTGGCAGCGATCGAGGCCGTGCACCAGGATCAGCCTAATCCGGCGCCTTGATCATTGCCTGAAGACTTGCGGGAGGGCGCATGTGCGCTCCCGCGAGCAAGACTCAAGCGGCGCCAATCCAGCGGGGTAGACACAATCGCCAAAAAATAAGACGATCCAGCCGGTGATTGACCACTCTACCCTATAAGAACAATGACAATGATGTTTACCCAACCCTCCGCTTCACTGCGGCGCGTCAGCATTCTGGCTGTCGACAACGTGTTCGCATCGACACTGATGCAGGCCAAGGATTTCTTCCACCTGGCCAGCCTGCGCTACGGCAAACAGCTGGGCCTGGGCCTGCAACCGATGTTCGAGATCTGCCTGGTGAGCCCTGACGGCCAGCCCGTGGACAGCTTCAGCAATGTGCAGGTGCCGGTCGACGGCGGCCTGGGCGACGCCGATGTGATCATCCTCCCAGCCTTCTGGGACGACTTCGACAATCTCAAGCAACACTACCCCCAGGTCCTGCCCTGGCTGCGTGAGCAGCATGCGCGTGGCGCTGTGCTCTGCGGTGAAGCCAGTGGCGTGTTCTGGTTGGCCGAAGCCGGCCTGCTCGATGGCAAGGAGGCGACCACCTACTGGCGCTTCTTCAGCAGCTTCGCCGAGCGCTTCCCCAATGTACGCCTGAATCAGGACAAGCACCTGACCGACGCCGACAACCTGTACTGCGCCGGCGGTACCACTTCGGCCTGCGACCTGTACATCTATCTGATCGAGCGCTTCTGCGGGGCCAACGTCGCCCGTACGGTTGCCCGCGACATCCTGTATGAGGTGCAGCGCAGCTATACCCCGGGGCGCATGGGTTTTGGCGGGCAGAAGCTGCACCAGGACCTGATCATCCTGCAGATCCAGCATTGGCTGGAAGAACACTTCGCCGACAAGTTTCGCTTTGAAGACGTGGCCCGCAATCACGGCATGAGCATCCGCAACTTCATGCGCCGCTTCCAGACCGCCACCGGTGACAAGCCCCTGCACTACCTGCAACGGCTGCGCATCGAGACGGCCAAGGGGCTGCTGTCGAGCACACGCAAGAGCATCAAGACCATCAGTTACGAGGTGGGTTACGACGATGCCAGCTTCTTCGCCCGCCTGTTCCGCCAGCACACCGAGCTGTCGCCGAACCAGTATCGCCAGCAGTTCATGCAGGAAGCCTGAAGGCTCTGAGATCCCTGCAGGAGCGGGCTTGCCCCGCGAAGAGGCCGGTCCAGCCACCGTGGTGTATGGCACCGGCTGTGCAGGTTTCGCGGGTCAAGTCGAACCGCCGCTCCTACAGGATTAGCGTGATGGCTACGGCTTGTGCGCGCGCGACAGGAACTCGTGCGACTGCATCTCCAGCAACCGGCTCAGGGTCCGCTGGAACTCGAAGCTCAGGCGCCCACCGGTATACAGGTCCTTGAGCTCGACTTCGGCCGAGATGATCAGCTTGACGTTACGGTCGTAAAACTCGTCGACCATATTGATGAAGCGCCGGGCGATATCATCGGTGGCCACGCCCATCTGCTCGACGTTGCTCAACAGCACCGCATGGAAGATCTTGCCCAGCTCGATGTAGTCGTTCTGGCTGCGTGGACCGTCGCACAGGGCGCGGAAGTCGAACCAGGCGACGTCGTCGCAGGTACGCAGTGCGTGGATCTCGCGGTTCTCGATCACCAGCACGTCGTTTTCGACAGCCTGGGTGCACTCCGGCGTCAGCGCCTTGAAGCTCTGGCGCAGGCTTTCGTGGGCGGCGGCGTCGAGCGGGAAGTGGAACAGTTCGGCCTGCTCCAGGTGGCGCAGACGATAGTCGACGCCGCTGTCGACGTTCACCACGTCGGTGAACTGCTTGATCATGGCGATTGCCGGGAGGAAACGCGCCCGCTGCAAGCCATCCTTGTACAAGCCGTCCGGAACGATGTTGGAGGTTGCCACCAGCGAGACGCCGTTCTTGAACAACTCTTCCATCAGCGTGCCGAGGATCATCGCGTCAGTGATGTCGGAGACGAAGAATTCATCAAAGCAGATCACCCGAGCTTCCTGGGAGAAGCGCTTGGCAATCACGGTCAGGGGGTTCTTTTCACCCTTGAGCGTGCGCATCTCTTCGTGCACGCGCTTCATGAAGCGGTGGAAGTGAGTACGCATCTTCTGCTGGAACGGCAACGCCTCGTAGAAGGTGTCGACCAGGTAGGTCTTGCCCCGGCCTACCCCGCCCCAGAAATACAGACCCTTGACCGGCGTCTGGTCTTTCTTGCCGAACAGTTTGCCGAACATGCCGGGCTTGTTGTTCTGCGCCGCGACCAGATCGTCGTACAGACGCTGCAAATGACGCACCGCTGTTTCCTGCGCCGCGTCATGGAAGAAATCGGGACGTTTCAGATCTGCTTGATATCGTTCTAAGGGCGTCATAATTCGTTAGCGAGGTAACAAAAGCGGGCCGTCACTGTAGCGACGGGCCCGCATAATGGCAATCAGACTTGCGGCGAAATGCCTCAGTCCTGTTGCGGTTGGAGTGCAGTACGCAGGGCCAGCACGGCGGCGTCACGGGCCTGGGCGTCGGCGAACTGCGGGCCGTCGGCAACCTGCTCGCCCTCCAGCCAGAGGGCGAAGCCCAAGCCGTCGACCCGTACGTCGGCCTCACCGCCCTGCTGCAGTTGCTTGCTCACCGCGCCGGCGCTCTTGCCGTCGGCGAAGCTGCGCGAGAGCAGCAACTGCTCGCCGTCGGCCGCCAGCAGGCGGAAGCGGAAGCTGCCGTCTTCATCGCGGAAGCTGACAAAGCGGGCGTTCTTGGCGGCCTTTTTCTTCACTTCACCGGTGCTTTGCACACTGCTGCGGAACGAGCGAAGACCGACCGCTTCGCGCAGTTGCTCAAGGAACGGCGTGGCACTTTTACGCGCCTTGGCGGCGCCGGCCAGAAGGATGTCCTCGAGATCGGCCGGGCGTGCGATCAACTGGTGATAGTGCTCGCGCGGCGCGGCCAGTTGGCTATCGAGCAAGTGGAACAGGCGCTGCTTGGCCTCACCCCAACCGATGCCCTGCAACAGCTCTTCACGGAACTCGGCCGCTTGCGCTGGGGTGGCGAAGGCCTGGAACAGGGTGAACAGGTGCGCGTTGTCGGGATCCTTGGCTTCGCCCGGTGCACGCGAATCGGTGACGATGCGCGAAATGGCGTCTTTCATGTCCTTGGCGCTGGAGAACAGCGGGATGGTGTTGTCGTAGCTCTTGGACATCTTGCGACCGTCCAGGCCTGGCAGGGTTGCCACGCTCTCTTCGATCACCGCTTCCGGCATGGCAAAGAAGTCCTTGCCCTGGCCGAACAGATGATTGAAGCGCTGGCCGATGTCGCGGGCCATTTCCACGTGCTGGATCTGGTCACGGCCAACCGGCACCTTGTGTGCATTGAACATGAGGATGTCGGCGGCCATCAGCACCGGGTAGCTGAACAGTCCCATGGTCACGCCGGCGTCCGGGTCTTCGCCGTTTTCCAGGTTCTTGTCCACCGAGGCCTTGTAGGCATGAGCGCGGTTGAGCAGGCCTTTGCCGGCAACGCAGGTCAGCAGCCAGGTCAGTTCGGGAATCTCGGGGATATCCGACTGACGATAGAACGTCACCTTGTCCGGATCGAGACCGCCGGCCAGCCAGGTGGCGGCGATTTCCAGGCGCGAACGCTGGATGCGCAGCGGGTCGTCGCACTTGATCAGCGCGTGATAGTCGGCCAGGAAGTAGAACGAGTCGGCACCGGGCTGCTGGCTGGCGAGGATGGCCGGGCGGATGGCGCCGGCGTAGTTGCCCAGGTGCGGGGTGCCGGTGGTGGTGATACCGGTAAGAATGCGCGTAGTCATGGGTAATCGCTTGATCAGGCTTGGCTCAGTTCGAGAGACGCGGCAGCACCAGATCTTTCAGATCGGTCAGCTTGCCATGGAAAAAGTGTCCGCATTCTGCCACTTTCAGCAGCTCATGGGGGCGCGACAGGCTGTCGGACCATTCGTATACCAACTGCGGATCGACCACTTCGTCGGCATCCGGCTGGATCACCGTAAGCGTGCAGCGCTGCGGCAGTGGGAAGTCATCATTGAGGCGCATGACAGCAGGGGCAACCATGAACAGCTGCTGCAGCGTCTCGCCCTGGGCCTCCAGGCGGCCGGCCAGGCTGGCGGCGACAAACCCACCGAACGAGAAGCCCATCAGCACCAGCGGCAGCTGCGGATGGTTCGCGCGCACCCAAGCGGCCACCGCTTCGGCGTCCTGCACTTCGCCCGCGCCCATGTCATGGCTGCCGGCGCTCTGGCCGACACCGCGGTAGTTGAAGCGTAACGTGCTGTAACCGGCATCGCGGGCGGTGCGCTGCAGGGTCGAAACCACCTTGTTGAGCATGGTGCCGCCCTGGACCGGATTGGGGTGGCAGATCAGCACGATGCCGCGCGCATCGGCGACGTCCAACTGCAGGGCTTCCAGTTGGCCGCAGGGGCCATCGATGAACAAAGGGGTTTCGCGGATAAGCAAGGTAGTACTCCGTGACCTCGGGTCCGTGACCTCGGGAAGGGTCGACTCGTCTAGCTGATGAATTCTGTTCTGATATATTTGCGATCGCTCGCGGTATACAGCGCAGGTCTGAGCCGTTAACGTAAAGCAAAGCCGTTTATAGAGGAAGGACTCGTGGAACTCTCGCTCCTTGTTTGGTTGTTGCCGACCCTGGCCCTGGTCGTCGGTGTAGTCGTCGGCTTCGTCGTGGCCCGCCTGCTGCCCAACGCTGCCCCGAGCAGCACCCAACGCCAGCTGGATGATATCCAGCAGCGTTTCGACAGTTATCAGAACGAAGTGGTCACCCACTTCAACAGCACGGCAGCCCTGGTCCAGCGACTGACCCAGAGCTACCAGGATGTCCAGGATCACCTGGCCGATGGCGCCAACCGCCTGGCCCTCGACGAACTGACCCGTCAGCGTCTGCTGGCCGCCTTGCACTCGGAAGCGGCGCAGGGTCCCCGTGACCGCCTGACCCCGCCGAAAGACACAGCCGAAGTGCCGCGTGACTACGCGCCCAAGACGCCCAACTCGCCGGGCATGCTCGACGAGAGCTACGGGCTCAAGCGCTGATCTGGATGTACTGAAAAAGGCCTCGTGAGAGGCCTTTTTTGGTTTTGCTGGCGGGGTCAGGGGCATTATTGCCGCGAGGCAGACCGCTGTGTATGGCACCGGCTGCGCCGGTGTTCGCGGGGCAAGCCCGCTCCTACAGGGGCTTGCCGTCCGCCTGGCTTGCCCCGCGAAGAGGCCGCCATTGTCACACCCAATCCCCGCACCTCAGGCTCGCAACGCCTGCCCAATATCCGCAATCAGATCGTCCACATCCTCCAGCCCCACCGACAACCGCACCAGCCCCTCAGAGATACCATGCTCCGCCCGCTCCTGCGGCGTATAGCTCGAATGCGTCATGCTCGCCGGATGCTGCGCCAGCGACTCGGCATCCCCCAGGCTCACTGCCCGGCTGAACAGCTGCAGAGCATTCATGAAACGCCTGCCGGCCTCTATACCGCCCTTGAGCTCAAACGCAATCATGCCGCCCGGCAAACGCATCTGCCGCTGCGCCAATGTGTACTGACGGAAGCTAGGCAGTCCAGGGTAGTGCAACAGCTCGACCTCAGCCTGCTCATCCAGGAATGCCGCCACCTGCGCGGCATTGGCGCAATGCCGATCCATGCGCAGGGCCAGCGTCTTGATCCCACGCATCAACAATGAGGCATCGTGCGGCGACAGCACGGCGCCAGTCATGTCCTTCAGCCCTACCAGGCGTATCCGATCAACCAACGCCTTGCGACCGACCACCAGGCCCGCCGTGATGTCGCCATGGCCACTGAGGTACTTGGTCGCCGAATGCACCACCAGGTCCGCGCCTATCTCCAGTGGCCGCTGCAAATAGGGCGTACAGAAAGTGTTGTCGACCACCACCAGGATCGCCTGCTCGCGGGCAACGCTTACCACCGCAGCGATATCGACCAGTTGCAGGGTGGGGTTGGCCGGTGATTCGAAGTAGATCATCCGCGTCTTCGGCGTGATCGCAGCGCGCAGGGCCTGCACATCGTTGAGGTCGACATGCTGGACCTTGATGCCGAACTCGCCGATGCCGTGGTGCAGGAAAGCAAAGGTACAGCCATACAGCGTGCGCCCGACAATCAGCTCGTCGCCGGGGCGCAGCAGGGTCCACAAGGTTGATGTGATGGCGCCCATCCCCGACGCCAGCGCAAGACCGGCCTCCCCGCCCTCCAGCGAGGCCATGCGCTGCTCCAGCAGGGCCAGGGTCGGGTTGGAAATACGGCTGTAGAAGTGCCCCTGCTCTTCCCCGGCAAAGCATGCAGCACCGTACTCAACGGAAGGAAACGCATAAGTCGCCGTCTGGTAAACCGGTGGCACCAAGGCGCCGCCGTGAGACTGCGGGTCGTAACCGTGGTGGATCGCCCGCGTGGAAAACCCTGAATTATTGTCGCAGTCGCGCATGGCAACAGCCTCGTGTGGTTTGTAATAAGCTTATGCCAATGACCACCGGGGATTTTTCCAAAGTAGCCCACGCAAGCGGGTGACTCTTGGAACAAAAACAATAATTACCGACTCAGGAGGGCAAAACATGCCTTCAGGCCTCGACCGCACCGACCGCGCCCTGCTCGCAGCCTTGCAGGACAACGCCCGCCTCACCGTATCCGAGCTCGCCGACCAGGTTGCGCTGACCACCTCGCCCTGCTGGCGGCGGGTCAAGTTGCTTGAGGACAACGGCTACATCACCGGCTATCAGGCCATCCTCTCCCCCAAGTCACTAGGGTTTGGCGTGACCGCATTTGTCAGCATCATGATGGATTCGCACACCAAGGAGATGGCCCTGGCGTTCGAGAAACGGCTGTTGGAAATTCCCGAGATCGTGGTGTGCCACAACATTTCCGGGCGATATGACTTCTTGCTGGAGATTCTGGCGAGGGACTTGGAATCGTTTGGGGAATTTACCCGCGAGGTGTTGCAGCGGTTGCCCGGGGTGAAGGAGATCTACTCGAGTTTTTCGTACAAGGCGGTGAAGGAACGGCGGGTGATTCCGGTGTCGGAAAAGCACATATGAGGCCTTGGTGGACACTCGGTCCTGTTCGCGGGGCAAGCCCGCTCCTACAGGTTATGCGCGGCTTTCAAGACTGGCGCTGTACCTGCCGAAGGTAGCGCAAAACCTGTAGGAGCAGGCTTGCCCCGCGAAGAGGCAGGTATTGCCACTACCTACCCCTTGGTCGCGCGCACAAAAAACCCCGCCGAAGCGGGGTTTATCAGGCAACACCAGCGCTTAGATCGCGCCGCGCTTGCGCAGCAGATCCAGCACTTGCTTGACGCCTTCTTCTACACCGGTGCTCTGGGTATCGATCACCAGGTCGGCATCCAGCGGCACATCGAACGGGAAGCTTTCACCCGGGATGTTGTCGCCGCCGGCGGCATACAAGCCCTGCGGATCACGCTCACGGCAGGCAATCGGCGATGCCTGGACGTAAACGGTCAGCAGACGCTCCTTGCCAATCAGTGCCTTGGCCTGTTCGCGGCCTTCGGCATCCGGAGCAACAAAGGCAGCCAGGGTCAGCAGGCCGGCTTCGTTGAACTGGCGCGCCACGTGGGCGGCACGACGCCAGTTCTCGGTGCGACCGGCGCGGTCCTGCGGCAGACCCTTGTTCAGGTCATGACGCAGGTTCTGGCCGTCGAGCACGTAGACCGCACGGCCCATGTCGAACAACTTGCGTTCCACGGCATAGGCCAAGGTGCTCTTGCCCGCGCCGGAGAGGCCGCTGAACAGTACGGTAGCTGGCTGCTGGCCGAAGCGCAGTGCACGCTCTTCAGTAGCAACGTGGGCCTGCTTGCCATGGTGGCCGGTGCTGCCATGCGGCAGAACAGGCTGGGCGATGATCATGCCGGCGCCGACGGTGCCGTTGGTCAGGCGGTCGATGACGATGAATGCACCGGTGGTGCGGTTGCTCTCGTAACCATCCAGAGCGATAGCGCTGTCGAGGCTGACCTTGACCTGGCCGATCTCGTTCAGCTGCAGCGCGCTGGCAGTGCCTTTCTCGAGGGTGTTCACATCGACCTTGTGGGTGATGCTGGCTATCGAGCCCGGCACGTAGCTGGTAGCGCGCTTGATGTCGTATTTCTTGCCCGGGAGCATTGGCTCCTCAGCCATCCACACGAGCATGGCATCGAACTGGTCGGTCACCGGCGGGACGTTGTCGGCATGTACCAACAGGTCGCCACGGGAGATATCGATCTCGTCTTCCATGGTCAGGGTAACGGCTTCGCCTGGGCCGGCTTTTTCCAGCTCACCTTCATAGGTGACGATGGACTTGACCCGGCTGCTCTTGCCCGACGGCAGCACGACGATTTCATCGCCCTTGTGCACAACGCCGCTGGCGAGGGTACCGGCGAAGCCGCGGAAGTTCAGGTTCGGGCGGTTGACGTACTGCACCGGGAAACGCAGGTCGGTGAAGTTGCGATCGGCGGCGACTTCGACGGTCTCGAGGATTTCCATCAAGGTCTGGCCGCTGTACCACGGCGAACGCTCGCTGCGGTTGACCACGTTGTCACCCTTGAGCGCCGACATCGGCACGAAGTGCAGGCTGCTCGGGGTCAGGTTGATGGCATCGGCAAACTGCAGATAGTCAGCCTTGATCGACTCGAACAGCTGCTCGTCAAAGCCTTTGAGGTCCATCTTGTTGATCGCGACGACGATGTGCTTGATGCCCAGCAGCGAGGCGATGTAGCTGTGCCGACGGGTCTGGGTCTGCACGCCGTAGCGGGCATCGACGAGGATGATCGCCAGGTCGCAGGTCGAGGCGCCGGTAGCCATGTTGCGGGTGTACTGCTCATGGCCCGGGGTGTCGGCGATGATGAACTTGCGCTTGGCGGTGGAGAAGTAGCGATAGGCGACATCAATGGTGATGCCCTGCTCGCGCTCGGCCTGCAGGCCGTCGACCAGCAGCGCCAGGTCGACTTCTTCGCCGGTGGTGCCGGATTTTTTCGAGTCGCGGGTGATCGCTTCGAGGTGGTCCTCGTAGATCATCTTGGAGTCGTGCAGCAGGCGCCCGATCAGGGTGCTCTTGCCGTCATCCACGTTGCCACAGGTGAGGAAACGCAGCAGTTCTTTGCGCTCGTGCTGAGCCAGATAAGCGACGATGTCTTCGCTGATCAAATCGGATTGGTGCGACATGGAGTAACCCTGAAAATTAGAAGTAGCCCTGACGTTTTTTGTCTTCCATGGAGCCGGCGCCATCGTGGTCGATGACACGGCCCTGGCGCTCGGAAGTGCGCGTCAGGAGCATTTCCTGAATGATATCGGTCAGGCTCTCGGCCTCCGATTCCACCGCGCCCGTCAACGGGTAGCAGCCGAGGGTACGGAAACGCACCTTCTTCTTGACGATGCGGGCTTTCTCTTCGTCGCTGAGGTGCTCGAGGATGCGCTCGTCGTCGATCATGATCAGGGTGCCGTTCTTCTCGATGACTTCACGCTCGGCAGCGAAGTACAGCGGCACGATCGGGATGCCTTCGAGGTAGATGTACTGCCAGATGTCCAGCTCGGTCCAGTTCGACAGCGGGAAGACCCGGATCGACTCGCCCTTGTTGACCTTGCCGTTGTACACGTTCCACAGCTCAGGGCGCTGGTTTTTCGGGTCCCAGCGGTGCTTGCTGTCACGGAACGAGTACACTCGTTCCTTCGCCCGGGACTTCTCTTCGTCACGGCGAGCACCACCGAAGGCGGCGTCGAAGCCGTGCTTGTCCAGCGCCTGCTTGAGGCCCTGGGTCTTCATGATGTCGGTGTGCTTGGAGCTGCCATGGGTGAACGGGTTGATGCCCTGCGCCACCCCTTCAGGGTTGACGTGGGTGATCAACTCCAGGCCCATTTCCTCGACCATCTTGTCGCGGAAGCTGTACATCTCCTGGAATTTCCACTGGGTGTCGACGTGCATCACCGGGAACGGCAGTTTGCCCGGGAAGAAGGCCTTGCGCGCCAGGTGCAGCATCACGGCGGAATCCTTGCCGATCGAGTACAGCATCACCGGGTTATCGAACTCGGCGGCCACCTCGCGGATGATGTGGATGCTTTCCGCCTCCAGCTGTTTCAAGTGCGTCAGTTTGTCGACCATGGCTACTCACGTAAAACGATCTTATGGACGGCCAGCGGGCCGTGTTCGAGCGAGCCACTCTATCACAGCGACTGCTTCTATTTAGGAGGGTGGCTAGATCGAAACGGTCTAACCATATGACTGAGGGTTTGGGCTGGTTGAGGCCGCTGGGCGGCCCCACCACACCGATCAGATCGGATTCGGGCAATCGATGAACAGGTGCTCCACGGCAAACCGCCGCGCCAGGTAATCGCCCAATGCCTGCACACCATAGCGCTCGGTCGCATGGTGCCCGGCGGCGATGAAGCTGATGCCGTTTTCCCGCGCGCTGTGGAAGGTCTGTTCGGATGCCTCGCCACTGATGAACAGGTCGACCCCAGCGGCAATCGCCGTGTCGATGTAGCCCTGACCGCCGCCAGTGCACCAACCGATACGCCGCACCAGTTGCTCACCTTCAACCAACAGCGGCTCGCGGCCCAAGGCGTCTTGCACGCGACGGGCAAAATCACGCGCCGACATGGCTTCATCAAGGGAGCCGACCATGCCGACTACCTTTGGGTTGTTCGGGTCCAGTGGGCCCTCGACGGTAATCCCCAGCTGATGCGCCAACTGCACGTTGTTACCAACTTCCGGGTGCACATCCAGCGGCAAATGGAACGCCAGCAAGCTGATATCGTGCTTGAGCAAGGTCTTCAAACGACGCTGCTTGATGCCGGTGATGCACGGGTTCTCACCTTTCCAGAAGTAGCCGTGGTGCACCAGCACGAGGTCAGCCTCGGCTTCGACGGCGGCGTCGAGCAGCGCCTGACTGGCGGTGACGCCTGTGACGATGCGGCTGACGTGGGGGCGCCCTTCGACCTGCAGGCCATTGGGGCAGTAATCCTGGATCTTGGCGCTGGACAGATAGCGCTCGGCTTCCTCGACCAGGGTGCTGAGGGCGACGGCCATGGAAAATCTCCTCGAAATCTGCACGTTCGGCGGGCTCAACGCCCGTATAATGGCGGCCATTATGGGCCGTCGCCGGCTTCGGGGAAACCGGCGGCAGTCGCCTGGGGGACAGCCAGTCCAGCCGTCGCCGATCGTCCTGTTCCGGTGTATGATCGCGCGCGCTTGCGTCCCGGGCCGCTCTGCAACGGCCCTTGCCCTACTCCCAGGATTCATTCGATGCTCAAGGTTCTGCGTTACTTTGGCTGGCCACTGCTTACCGGCACGCTGATTGCCCTGCTGGTCATCCAGCGCTTCCCCGAGTGGGTCGGCCTGCCCAGCCAGGACGTCAACCTGCAACAGGCCCCACAGACCACGCAGATCATGCAGGGCCCGGTGTCCTATGCCGATGCCGTGACCCTCGCTGCGCCAGCGGTGGTCAACCTGTACACCACCAAGGTGGTGAACAAGAGCGCTCACCCGCTATTCGAAGACCCGCAGTTCCGCCGTTTTTTCGGCGACAACCTGCCCAAGCAGCGCCGCTGGGAGTCGAGCCTGGGCTCGGCGGTAATCATGAGCCCGGAAGGTTACCTGCTGACCAACAACCACGTCACCAGCGGCGCCGACCAGATCGTGGTGGCCCTCAAGGATGGCCGCGAGACCCTCGCACGGGTGATCGGCAGCGACCCGGAAACGGACCTCGCGGTGCTCAAGATCGACCTCAAGAGCCTGCCGGCGATCACCATCGGCCGCTCTGACAACATTCATATCGGCGATGTCTCGCTGGCCATCGGCAACCCGTTCGGGGTTGGCCAGACGGTGACCATGGGGATCATCAGTGCCACCGGCCGTAACCAGCTGGGCCTGAACAACTACGAAGACTTCATCCAGACCGATGCCGCGATCAATCCCGGCAACTCGGGTGGCGCGCTGGTCGATGCCAACGGCAATCTGGTCGGCATCAACACGGCGATCTTCTCCAAGTCCGGTGGCTCGCAAGGCATCGGTTTCGCCATCCCGGTCAAGCTGGCACTGGAGGTGATGAAGTCGATCATCGAGCATGGCCAGGTGATCCGCGGCTGGCTGGGCATCGAAGTGCAGCCACTGAGCGAAGAGCTGGCAGAGTCGTTTGGCCTGGAGGGACGTCCCGGAATCGTTGTAGCAGGGATCTTCCGTGATGGCCCGGCGCAGCGTGCCGGGTTGCAGCTGGGTGACGTGATCCTCAGCATCAACGGCGAGCCGGCCGGTGATGGCCGCAAGTCGATGAACCAGGTGGCGCGGATCAAGCCGACCGACAAGGTGGCCATCGAGGTCATGCGCAACGGGCAGCAGCTGAAGCTGATTGCCGAGGTAGGGCTGCGGCCGCCACCGGCGCCGGTGGCCAAGACCGAAGAGAAGTGATGTGAGGTATGGGGCCGCTAAGCGGCCCCAGTTGCATCAATGCAAGATCTGGCTCAAGAACAACTTGGTCCGGTCACTGCGCGGCCGATCAAAGAAGTCATCCGGCGCCGCCTGCTCGACGATCTCGCCCTTGTCCATGAAGATCACCCGGTTCGCCACCGTCCGGGCAAAGCCCATCTCGTGGGTCACGCAGAGCATGGTCATGCCGTCTTCGGCCAGGCCGACCATGGTATCCAGCACCTCTTTGACCATCTCCGGGTCGAGCGCCGAGGTCGGCTCATCGAAGAGCATGATCTTCGGCTTCATGCACAGCGCGCGGGCAATCGCCACACGCTGCTGCTGACCACCGGACAACTGCCCGGGAAACTTGTGCGCCTGCTCCGGAATCCGTACCCGCTCCAGATAGTGCATGGCGATTTCCTCGGCCTTGCGCTTGGGCATCTTGCGCACCCACATCGGCGCCAGGGTGCAGTTCTGCAGGATGGTCAGGTGCGGGAACAGGTTGAAGTGCTGGAACACCATGCCCACCTCACGGCGGATCGCCTCGATCTGCTTGAGGTCGTTGGTCAGCTCGACACCATCGACCACGATGCGCCCCTGCTGGTGCTCCTCCAGGCGGTTGAGGCAGCGGATGGTGGTCGACTTGCCCGAGCCCGAAGGCCCGCAGAGGACAATGCGCTCGCCCTGGCGGACGTTGAGGTTGATGTCCTTGAGCACGTGGAACTGGCCATACCATTTGTTCACGCCCTGCATCTGGATGATGCCTTCGGGGCCAGCAGGCTGCTTGATCGCTTCACTCATTTCGAAACTCCTAACGCTTGTGGCCAGTGTCCAGCTTGCGCTCCAGGTGCATGGAGTAGCGGGACATACCGAAACAGAAAATCCAGAACACCAGGGCCGCGAACACGTAGCCCTCGGTCGCCATACCCAGCCAGGCTGGGTCAGCTGCCGCCTGCTTGACGCTGTTGAGCAGGTCGAACAGGCCGATGATGATCACCAGGCTGGTGTCCTTGAACAGGGCAATGAAGGTGTTGACGATGCCGGGGATGACCAGCTTGAGCGCCTGCGGCAGGATCACCAGGCCCATGGCGCGCCAATAGCCCAGGCCCATCGCCGCAGCGGCCTCGTACTGGCCCTTGGGAATGGCCTGCAGGCCACCGCGCACCACCTCGGCGATGTACGCCGACTGGAACAGGATCACGCCGATCATGGCCCGCAGCAGCTTGTCGAAGCTCATGCCCTCAGGCAGGAACAGCGGCAGCATTACCGACGACATGAACAGCACGGTGATCAACGGCACGCCGCGCCAGAACTCGATGAAGGTCACGCAGACCACCTTCACCGCGGGCATGTTCGAGCGTCGTCCCAGTGCCAGCAGGATGCCCAATGGCAATGCCCCGACGATGCCGACAGTTGCGATCACCAGGGTCAGCATCAGCCCGCCCCACTGGTTGGTCGGCACCGTGGCCAGGCCCAGGCTGCCGCCATGCAGCAGCAGATAGGCAAGGATCGGGTACAGCACCAGGAAGCCCAGGCCGTAGATCGCCTTGCGCGGGAAGCGCTTGATGAACAGTGGCGCAGCACCGATCACCGCCAGCCATACCGTCAGGTCGACCCGCCAGCGCAGCTCAGGTGGGTAGTAGCCATACATGAACTGGCCGAAACGTTGCTGGATGAACACCCAGCAGGCGCCATCCTTGGTGCAGTCGGCGCGGGTCGTGCCGACCCAGTTGGCATCGATCAGCGACCATTGCAGCAGCGGCGGCACGATCAGCCATACCAGGTACAGGGCGAACAGGGTCAGCAGGCTGTTGAGCCAGCTGGAGAACAGGTTTGCACGCATCCATGCGAGCACGCCGACGGTTTTGACCGGTGGCGGCATATCGGGTTTGAAAACGTGGGCATTCACGGTCGTATCCTCACCGCTCGATCAGCGCAATGCGCTTGTTGTACCAGTTCATCAGCAGCGAAATGCTGATGCTGATGGCGAGATAGACACTCATGGTGATGGCAATCACCTCGATCGCCTGGCCGGTCTGGTTGAGTACCGTGCCGGCGAACAACGAGACCATTTCCGGGTAGCCGATACCGGCCGCCAGCGACGAGTTCTTCGCCAGGTTCAGGTATTGGCTGGTCAGTGGCGGAATGATCACCCGCAGGGCCTGGGGGATGATCACCTTGCGCAGGGTCGGGCCTTCGCGCAGGCCAAGCGAACGGGCTGCTTCGGTCTGGCCATGGCTGACCGAACGGATCCCGGAACGGACGATCTCGGCAATGAATGCCGCGGTATAGATAGTCAGGGCCAGGGTCAATGCCAGCAGCTCCGGGATCAGTACCCAGCCGCCAACGAAGTTGAAGCCCTTGAGCTGGGGCATTTCCCAGTGTACCGGGCTGCCGAACAGCACCGCGCAAACTCCAGGGATACCCAGCAACAGCAACAGGCCGACCCAGAACTTGTGAAACGGCTCGCCGGTGTCGTTGAAGCGCTTGTTGGCCACCTTGACCATCAGCACCACCGCGATGATCGCCACTGCCACGGCGAGCACAAATGGCCAGAAACCCTCGGACATGGTTGCGCCGGGCATGTTCAGGCCGCGGTTGCTGATGAAGAACATATCGTCGATGTTGATGCTGCCGCGCGGCCCAGGCAGGGTCAGAAACACCGCGAAGTACCAGAACAGGATCTGCAGCAGCGGCGGTATGTTGCGGAAGGTCTCCACGTACACCGTGGCCAGCTTGCTGATCATCCAGTTCGGCGACAGCCGCGCCACGCCGATGATGAACCCGAGCAAGGTCGCCAGAACGATGCCGATGAAGGTCACCAGCAAGGTGTTGAGCAGGCCGATGACAAACACCCGCGCATAGCTGTCGGATTCCACATAGGGAATCAGGTGCTGAGCGATGCCGAAGCCGGCGCTGCGTTCAAGGAAGTCGAAGCCGGAGGTGATGCCCCGGTGTTGCAGGTTGGTCTGGGTGTTGTGGAACAGGTACCAGCCCAGACCGACCACGAACAGCACCGTGAGGATCTGGAACAGCCAAGCGCGCACACGAGGATCGCTCAGGGAAAAACCCTTCTGTGCGCCGATTCTATTTTGCATGAAGTGCCCCGGAAAAAAGGGATCAGAACAGCCTGCGACGGCGGGATGCCGCCGCAGGGTGCCGCCAATCAGCGCACAGGTGGCGCGTACTGGATGCCGCCGTTGTTCCACAGGGCGTTCATGCCACGGTCGATCTCAAGCGGAGTGCCCTTGCCAAGGTTCTTCTCGAACACTTCGCCGTAGTTGCCCACTTGCTTGACGATCTGCACTACCCAGTCTTTGGGCAGCTTGAGGTCTTTGCCGTACTCACCGTCGCCGCCGAGCAGACGTGCGTTGTCCGGGTTCTTGGTGGACTTGGCTTCGGCTTCGACGTTCTTCGAGGTGATGCCCGCCTCTTCGGCGTTGAGCATGGCGAACAGGGTCCACTTGACGATGCTGAACCACTCTTCATCACCCTTGCGCACGACCGGGCCGAGCGGCTCCTTGGAGATGGTCTCAGGCAGTACCACGTAATCGGTCGGCCCAGCCAGCTTGGAGCGCTGTGCGTAGAGCTGCGACTTGTCCGAGGTAAGCACATCGCAGCGGCCGGATTCGAGCGACTTGGCGCTCTCGTCAGAAGTATCGAAGGTGATCGGAGTGTACTTCAGGCCATTGGCGCGGAAGTAGTCGGAGACGTTCAGTTCGGTGGTGGTACCGGCCTGGATGCACACCGTGGCACCGTCGAGCTCCTTGGCGCTGGAGACGCCGAGCTTCTTGTTGACCAGGAAACCGATGCCGTCGTAGTAGGTGACGCCGGCAAACACCAGGCCCATGCCCGAGTCACGGGAGCTGGTCCAGGTGGTATTGCGCGAGAGTACGTCGACTTCGCCGGACTGCAGCGCGGTGAAGCGCTCCTTGGCGTTGAGCTGGCTGAACTTGACCTTGGTCGCGTCGCCGAACACGGCAGCTGCGACAGCACGGCAGACATCGGCATCGATGCCGACGATCTTGCCGGTGGAGTCAGGTACCGAGAAACCGGGAAGGCCATCACTCACGCCACACTGGACGAAGCCCTTCTTCTTTACCGCATCCAGCGTGGCACCGGCGTGGGCCATGCCCACCGAGCCCAGCGTGGCGGCAGCAGTCAGGACTGCCAGGGTGGTTTTCAACATCTTCATTCACAACCTCCAAATCGCTCTTGTTGTATCGAGCCGGAATCGCACCGCACCCTTTTGAGGCGCATCCGACCCTTGTTGGCTTGTTATTGGGTCAATTGGCGCAATGGGCTGTTCTATGACAGCCTTGGATCCGCGCTAGGGGTGTTACCGTTGCAGGTGAAACCCTTCGCATCACTCGATTCATAGCAAAGCGCGTACCACAGTCGCAGGCTTAAGCGTTTAAGCCGCCGTCAAGTGGCAAAAGTTGTAGAGTTGCGACATCTTCTTCTGGCATTACCCACCGATGCCTTTTTTTCACGCACTCATTACGTACGCGCGCACATTTTCGGAGCAGTCATGACCAACCCGCTGATTCTCGAACCGCAGAACACCGCTGACGCCTGTGTGATCTGGTTGCACGGCCTGGGTGCCGACCGTTACGACTTCCTACCGGTTGCCGAATTTCTCCAGGAGCGCTTGCTCAGCACACGCTTCGTCATGCCCCAGGCGCCAACCCGGCCGGTCACCATCAATGGTGGCTATGCGATGCCCAGCTGGTACGACATCAAGGCCATGACCCCGGCCCGGGCCATCGACGAAACCCAGTTGGAGGAGTCGGCCGAGCAGATCATCGCGCTGATCAAGGCCGAGCAGGCCAAGGGCATCAACCTGGCGCGGATCATCCTCGCCGGCTTCTCCCAAGGTGGTGCGGTGGTGCTGCACACTGCCTATATAAAGTGGCAAGAAGCGCTGGGCGGTGTGATTGCGCTGTCTACCTACGCGCCAACGTTCAGCGAAGGCCACCAGTTGACCGCCTGCCAGGAACGCACCCCGGCGCTGTGCCTGCATGGCGTGCATGATCCGGTGGTGATCCCATCCATGGGCCGCACCGCCTTTGAGTACCTCAATACCTGGGGCGTCGCCGCACGCTGGCAGGAATACCCCATGGAACACGAAGTCGTCGTGGCAGAGCTGAGCGATATCCATGATTGGTTGAGCGAGCGCCTGCGCTGAGCCCGGCCCGCTTGTAGTTGCCTGTGCATTCCGCTACGCCGCGCCTGATTCTTGCATTACACTGCCCGGCGTACATTCCTTAATCAATTGATGAGATGACCGTGCTCAAGGCACTGAAAAAAATATTCGGCAAGGGAGACGCCGTGCCTCAGGCCGTCGAACCCGATGCCCACGTGATTATGCCCGTGCCCGCGGCTCAGCCGCCGGTTCCCGAGGCCAAGGCCAGCCCCCAGGTTGAGCCCCCTGCCAGCCCCCGCGTCGACAAGCCTGTCCAGGACAAGCCGCGTCGCGAGCGCAAGCCCAAGCCACAGGCCAGCCTGTGGAAACCGGAAGATTTCGTCGTCGAACCCCAGGAAGGCAAGACCCGCTTCCACGACTTCAAGCTCTCCAACGAACTGATGCATGCCATCCAGGACCTGGGTTTCCCCTACTGCACGCCAATCCAGGCGCAAGTGCTGGGTTACACCCTGCGTGGCCAGGACGCCATCGGCCGCGCCCAGACCGGTACCGGTAAAACCGCGGCCTTCCTGATCTCGATCATTTCCCAGCTGCAGCAGACGCCACCGCCCAAAGAGCGCTACATGGGCGAGCCGCGCGCGCTGATCATCGCGCCGACCCGTGAGCTGGTGGTGCAGATTGCCAAGGACGCCGCCGACCTGACCAAGTACAGCGGCCTGAACGTGATGACCTTTGTCGGCGGCATGGACTTCGACAAGCAGCTCAAGGCCCTTGAAGCGCGGCACTGCGACATCCTCGTGGCCACCCCAGGGCGCCTGCTGGACTTCCACCAGCGTGGCGAAGTGCACCTGGACATGGTCGAAGTGATGGTGCTGGACGAAGCCGACCGCATGCTCGACATGGGCTTCATTCCCCAGGTGCGGCAGATCATTCGCCAGACCCCGCCGAAGAGCGAGCGCCAGACGCTGTTGTTCTCCGCGACCTTTACCGACGACGTGATGAACCTGGCCAAGCAATGGACCACCAACCCGGCGATTGTCGAGATCGAACCGGAGAACGTTGCCAGTGAGACTGTCGAGCAGCATGTGTATGCCGTGGCCGGCAGCGACAAGTACAAGTTGCTGTACAACCTGGTGACCCAGCAGAAGTGGGAACGGGTGATGGTCTTTGCCAACCGCAAGGACGAAGTACGGCGCATCGAAGAGCGCCTGGTGCGCGACGGCATCAATGCTGCTCAGCTGTCGGGCGACGTGCCGCAGCACAAGCGTATTCGTACGCTGGAGAACTTCCGCGAAGGACGCATCACCGTGCTGGTGGCGACCGACGTGGCGGGGCGTGGGATTCATATCGATGGCATCAGCCATGTGATCAACTTCACCCTGCCGGAAGACCCCGACGATTACGTGCACCGGATTGGCCGTACTGGCCGGGCTGGGGCTGCGGGGATATCGATCAGCTTTGCTGGCGAGGATGACTCGTATCAGTTGCCGGCGATCGAGACGCTGCTGGGGCGCAAGATCAAGTGCGAGATGCCGCCGGATGAGCTGTTGCAGGCGGTACCGCGCAAGCATTCCTGATCTTTGAACTGGGGCTTGGGCTTGGGCTTGGGCTTGTAGGTTGGGGGCTTATCCATTTGATGGGGTGCTGCTACTGGCCCCTTCCGCCCTTACGGCGGGTCACTTTTTGGCAAACGCCCCAAAAAGTAACCAAAAAGGTCTCCGCTCCGTCATACGGCCCTCCGCTGCGCTACGGGTACCCTCGCTCCGGTCTTGCTCCGGGAGGACCGCGCTGTACGGCCCCTCCTGGGCCTCAGCGCTTTCCGGCCATCCATGGCCTCCACCTCCCTGCGCAAGCCCTCCACTCGGCCTCCTGAAGTCGCTGGTAGATCAAGAGCCAGATCAAGATCAACAGCCAGGGCAACGGCAGGCGAATCGCTGCGCTCTCGCTTTGTTTATTTACCAGCGGATTTGTGGGGTCGCTGGCAGGGCTGCGCCCTGCGATTTGCATTGGCAGTACCGGCCTCTTCGCGGGGCAAGCCCGCTCCTACAGGTATTGCGCAAATTCAAAATCTGCGCCAACCCTGTAGGAGCGGGCTTGCCCCGCGAAGAGGTCCGAATATCCACCACCCATGCCACTATCGAAGACAACGCCAGCCCAGACGCCGCTCGTAACTTCGCGACTTCAGGAGGCCGAGTGGAGGTCTTGCGCAGGGAGGTGGAGGCCATGGATGGCCGGAAAGCGCTGAGGCCCAGGAGGGGCCGTACAGCGCGGTCCTCCCGGAGCAAGACCGGAGCGAGGAGACCCGCAGCGCAGCGGAGGGCCGGATGCAGGAGCAGGCGGTTTTTGGTTACTTTTTTCCAAGAAAAAATGTGACCCGCCGTAAGGGCGGAAGGGGCCAGAAGCGCCACCACATCAAATGGATAAGCCCAAAATCCCTAAGCCAGCCAAGCCAACAGATCCCCCCAAAATGCCCAATCCCATCGTTATTCCGATGTCGCCCCAACAATCCTCAACCGTCTTTACCAGCGCTCGGCAGCATCCTGATCAGACTGCTTGCCTTCCACCCAGCGCGGCCCGTCCTGGGTATTCTCCTTCTTCCAGAACGGCGCCCGGGTCTTCAGGTAATCCATGATGAAGTTGCAGGCATCGAACGCCGCCTGCCGGTGAGCACTCGCCACCCCGACAAACACGATCGGCTCACCTGGCTGCAACGCGCCGATCCGATGCAGCACCTCGACCTTGAGCAACGGCCAACGCTGCTCGGCCTCGACGACGATCTTGACCAAGGCCTTCTCGGTCATCCCCGGGTAGTGTTCGAGGAACATCCCGGCCACGTCCCGGCCATCATTGAAATCACGCACATAGCCGACAAAAGCGACCACCGCCCCCACGCCGACATTGGCGGCATGCATGGCATTGACTTCAGCGCCCGGGTCGAACGCCTGCTGCTGCACTCGCACTGCCATGTTCAGCCTCCAGTCACCGGTGGGAAGAACGCCACCTCATCGCCCTCCTCCAGCGGCTCTGCAAGGCGGCACAAGTCCTGATTGCGCGCGCACATCAGGTTCTGTTCGGCCAACACCTGATAAGCACCGCCCTTGGCCAGCAGCGCCTCACGTACATCCTCAACCGTCGCGAACTCACCCTGCAGGCGCTCGCCATCGCTGCCAAGCAGCTCGCGGTAACGGGCGAAATACACCACCTCGACGTTGATCATGGCTGCACCTGGTAATGGCCACTCTTGCCGCCGATCTTCTCCAGCAAGCGCACCTGCTCGATGACCATGCCCTTGTCGACGGCCTTGCACATGTCATAGATCGTCAGCGCGGCAACGCTGGCCGCCGTCAGCGCTTCCATCTCGACCCCGGTCTGCCCGGCCAACTTGCAACGGGCGACGATGCGCACGGCGTCGGCCCCCTCGGCGCTCAGCTCGACTTTGACGCTGGTCAGCATCAACGGGTGGCACAGCGGGATCAACTCGCTGGTCTTTTTCGCCGCCTGGATGCCGGCAATCCGCGCCACGGCGAACACGTCACCCTTGGGGTGCTCGCCGTCGACGATCATCTGCAGGGTCTGCGGCAACATGCGCACACGCGCCTCAGCCACCGCCTCGCGTTCAGTCACGGCTTTTTCAGTGACGTCGACCATGTTGGCGCGCCCCTGGGAATCGAGATGAGTCAGCACTGCTCTGCTCCTGTGAAGGGAACACAGAGTGTAAACCCGCAGGTCAGGATTTAGCAGGAAAAACTGCGCGCAGAGGCGCGCTTCAACGGCCCCACCGCATAATAAATATTTGTGATTTTATAAAATCATAAAATACCAATGGCTGATAATTAGCATATTCCAAAAAAGCCTTTCACTTCGTCTTTTTATAGTAATAACTTCACTCGCAGACCGTCATTTCATCCCAACAACGCTTTCGAAGCTGTACCCGCGCCACGGGCCAGTGCCAGGCTCAATGGACTTTACTCGCATGCCCACGATTGCCTCCGCAGTACCCAGCAAAAAACTTCATTTGTCCTTGCTGACCAGCTCCCTGCTGCTGGCGGCCATGCCCAGCGTTGTCAAGGCCGCCACCGACGACCCCACCCTGAGCACCGTGACGGTGATCTCTACCGGGGTGCGCGGCCAGGAGAGAACCGTCGCCAACAGCCCGGCGCCCATCGACGTGATCAACAGCGAACAGTTGCTCAAGACCGGCCGCGCCGAACTGTCCGAGGCCATCTCCAAGTTGCTGCCCTCGTTCAACTTCGGCACCAACATCGCCGGCTACAACTCGGTGACCCGCCCGTTGAGCAACCGCAGCCTCGGCCCCGCCTACACCCTGGTACTGGTCAATGGCAAACGCCGCCACAACGGCGCCACCGGCCAGCGCGGCTCGATCGACAACAGTGGCGCCAATGCGGTCGACATCGACCTGATCCCGGTCAGTGCGGTTGACCATATCGAAGTGCTCAAGGACAGTGCCGCGGCTCAGTACGGCTCGGATGCGGTGGCCGGGGTGATCAACATCATCCTCAAGTCCAACAGCGCTGGCGGGCATCTCGAAAGCAGCTACGGCAAGCTGTTTTCCGGCGAAGGTGAAACCATCAAGCTGGCCGGCGACCAAGGCTTCACACTGGGTGAAGGCGGCTTTTTCCACCTCTCTGCCGACGCTCGCAAGCGTGGTAATGCCTCATGGAACGACAAGGCCGACGCCAGCGTCAGGGCCTTCCGTGATCCGGCAAAGGAAGCGGCCTGGGACCGCGAAGCAATCAAGAACGGCGACCCCGACCTCAAAGCGTTCAACGTCGCCTACAACGCCGAGCTGCCGCTGGACGACCTCACCCTGTACTCGTTTTCCACCTATGGCGAACGCGATGCCGAAGCGGCGAACTACTTCCGCCTGCCGACCGGAACCGCCGCGGTGCCTGAAGTGTTCCCCGATGGCTATTACCCGCTGAACAACATCAAGGACCGCGATTACCAGTTCCTGTTCGGCGGCAAGGGGCAGGTGGCTGACTGGAACTGGGACCTCAGCACCACCTACGGCCGTAACAATGTCCATCACTCAAGTGACCTCAACATCAACCCGTCGCTGGGGACCGCTTCGCCGACCAAATTCGACAACCTGGCAACCTTCCGCTTTGAGCAGTGGGTCAACAACCTGGACATCACTCGCCGCTACGACAGCCTGTTCAACCTGACCTCGCCGGTGCAGGTGTCGGCTGGTCTGGAGCATCGCTGGGAGCGCTTCAGCACCTTCGCCGGTGACCCCGAGGCGTATGTTACTGGCAGCTACCCGGCGGCTTCTGGCGCGCAGGCGGCGGTGACCATTCGCCCGGAAGATGAGGTCAACCTGATTCGCAACAACTATGCCGGTTACCTGGACCTGGGCTTTGACCTGAGCGAGCGCTGGTTTCTCGACGTCGCCGGGCGGGTCGAGCATTACGACGATGACTCGGGCAACACCTTTGGCCTGAAAGTGAACTCCCGCTACGAACTGACCGACACCGTGGCGGTCCGCGGCACTGTCGGGACCGGCTTCCGCGCGCCATCGCTGACGCAGATTGGCTACACCGTTGCCGACAACCGCGTGGCCACTGACGTGAACGGCAACGTGGTGCCGGCAGTGACGCGCCTGACCCCGTCTGGCAGCAGCCTGGCCCAGGCGCTGGGCGGCGATGACCTGAAGCCGGAGAAGTCGCGTAACCTCGGCCTGGGGCTGACCTGGCAACCGGCGCCGCGCACCAGCATCACCGCCGACGCCTACCTGATCGACATCGATGACCGCATCGCCCTGACCAGCAACATCTACGACCAAGGCAACGGCGTCATCAACAGCATCCTGGCCGCGCAAGGCGTGTCCAGCGGCACGTGGGTCAACTACTACACCAACGCCTTCGACACCCGCACCCGCGGCCTGGATATCGTCGCCGACCACAGCACGCCGCTGGATGCGTGGGGCGATGTGCGCTGGAGCCTGGCGTTCAACTGGAACAAGACCACCATCGAAGGCACCCGCGACACCCCGGCAGCATTGGCCAATTCGGGAGTGGGCCTGGTGGGGCGTGACCGCGAGGGTGACCTCACCGAAGCCTCACCGAAGACCAAATGGATCATCGGCGCCAACTGGAAAATCGTCGACCTGGCGGTCAACCTGCAGACCACCCGATATGGCTCGGTCAAGACCCTGGCGGTTAACCCGACGGGCGACCGCAGCTTCGGCGCGAAATGGATCACCGACCTGGATGTGAGCTACACATTCGCCGAGCACCTGACGGTCAGCCTGGGTGGCACCAACATCTTCAACGAGCGGCCTGATGACCATGCGGTGTACAGCAATCTCGGCCTGGCGCCTTATGGCAACCCGCCGTTCTATCCCGGTGGTGGTTACTGGTACAGCAAGATCGCCTACGATTTCTGAGGAAGTGGCTGACTGTAGCGGCCTCTTCGCGGGGCAAGCCCGCTCCTACAGGATTAGTGTCGCTCACAGTATTAGCGAACACCCTCGATCCTGCAGGAGCGGGCTCGCCCCGCGAAGAGGCCGGACCAGCCGCACACCTGACTGAGCAGGCGTGCGGCAAAAGCCCCTACAGATGCGACTCGGCATACTCGGCCAGCACCGAGCGCGGTACCCCTTGCAGGGTGATGTGCACGCCATGCGGGAAGTCCTTGAAGCGCTCGGTCAGGTAGGTCAGACCGGAGCTGGTCGCAGACAGGTAAGGCGTATCGATCTGCGCCAGGTTGCCCAGGCAGACCACCTTGGACCCAGAACCGGCACGGGTGATGATGGTTTTCATCTGGTGCGGGGTAAGGTTCTGGCATTCATCGATGAGGATCAGGCTCTGCTGGAAGCTGCGCCCGCGAATGTAGTTCAGCGACTTGAACTGCAGCGGGACGCGTTCGAGGATGTACTCGACACTGCCATGGGTGCTCTCATCGTCCATGTGCAAGGCTTCGAGGTTGTCGGTGATGGCGCCCAGCCACGGCTCCATCTTCTCGGCTTCGGTCCCCGGCAGGAAACCGATCTCCTGGTCTAGCCCTTGTACGCTGCGGGTGGCGATGATGCGCCGGTAACGCTTGCTGACCATGGTCTGTTCGATGGCCGCAGCCAGGGCCAGGATGGTCTTGCCCGAACCCGCCGCGCCGGTCAGGTTGACCAGGTGGATGTCCGGGTCGAGCAGGGCGAACAGCGCCAGGCTCTGATGAATGTCGCGCGGTTTCAGGCCCCAGGCTTCCTGATGCAGCAGTGGTTCCTGGTGCAGGTCGAGCAGGAGCAACTCATTGTCACGGATGCCCTTGATCCAACCCACGAAGCCCTGCTCGTCAATGATGAACTCGTTGACATGCACGGCCGGCAAATTGTCGGTCAATTGCACCCGATGCCAGGTACGGCCCCGCTCCTGACGGGTCTCGACCTTGCTGACGCGGTCCCAGAAGGAACCCGTGACAGAGTGGTAGCCCTTGGACAGCAGCGATACGTCATCGACCAACTGGTCGGTGCTGTAATCCTCGGCAGCGATCCCGCAGGCGCGCGCCTTCAGGCGCATGTTGATGTCTTTGGTCACCAGCACCACGTCGAGATCAGCGCGTTTCGCGCGCAGTTCAAGCAGCTGGTTGATGATGATGTTGTCGGCCAGGTTCTCCGGCAGCAGGCGATTGGGCTCGCTGCGCGGGCTCATCAGGATCGACAGGAAGCCCTTGGGGCCACTTTTGCCACGTTGGATCGGCACGCCCTGCTCGACATCTGCGGGCGAGGCGTCTGCAAGGGTCTGGTCAATCAGGCGAATGGCTTGGCGACAGTCGGCGGCGATGGTCTGCTTGCCCGTCTTGAGCTTGTCGAGTTCCTCCAGCACCGTCATCGGAATGGCGACGTGGTGCTCCTCGAAGTTGAGTAAGGCGTTGGGATCGTGAATCAGGACATTGGTATCGAGCACATAAAGGATTGGCTTGGTGGAGGAAGGGTTGCGTCCATGGTCATCCATACTCGGGCACCTTGTGTCAGAACCACGCGGCGCGTAACTGCTGCGCCGCCAGAGTGACGCCGTTCTTCCCGTATCCGCGTTGTTACGGGCGGGAAGCACACCTGGCAAGGAGGGTCTGGATGACGCCACCTGTGCTGCAGGAATCGGCTGTCTGGTTCTTTCATACAGTAAAAAGCATGACCAAAAAAAGCTTTTTTACGTATCGATGAAGTTTATTTTTCCGATTGCCTAATGGAGCTTGGCGCAGGGTGATCTGAGGACTAAAGTCATAGATCAATCCGTGTTTTTCTCACCAGATCCACTCTATCAAGAGCCCCCGCTGGCATCCTGACGCGCGTATTCCTGGCAGTCTTCCCAGCCGATCCCGCTCTGCGCAGTGCTCTGCAGCAGCCACTCCAATGCCGACTGCGCATTGGGCTGAGTGTCGTGAAACTCAATCACCCCCTTGCGCCACAACAGCATCAGGGTCACTACTCGCTGGGCCGACGCCTGCGCGGTCAAACCGCTGTCGTCCAGCGCATCGATATCCCACAGCGACACCTGCAAGCCTTGGCTGGCCATGAACGCCTCGCCATCTGCGCGTCGCTGGCCGTAGGGCGGGCGGAACAGGGGCACATACTGCTCAGGGAGGTCGGCCTGGACCCGCGCCTGGCTGCGGCGTAGCGAATCTTGCCAGCCCTGCCACTGCGCGTGGGAGCGGTACTCCCAGCCCTGGATACCCACGCATTGCCCGTCGTACAGGTCGCGCAGGTTGCTGCTGGGGCTATCACGGCGCTGCTGCAGACGGTTGCCCAGCACGAAAAAGGTGCCGCCCAGCTTTTGCCGGCGCAGGTATTCGGTCAGGCTGTCGGTGCTGCTGCCTTCAGCGCCAGGGCCACCGACAAAGGTCAGCAGGAACATCCGGTCATTGAGCTCGTCGCCATTGCGCTCGCGGCTGGACAGCCGCTCGATCTCGCTGCTGGTCTGCGGAAACAACGCGGCCTTGCGCAGTTGTTCGTAGAGATAACGCAAATGGAAGATGCGGCTCGGCTCGATCCAGCCGGCGTAGAACTCACCCACATCGGCATTGAACGTGGCGGCCTGGGTGCGCAGCTCGGCCATGGTTTCGACCGGATAACAGAACGACGCATCCTGCGCGCAACTGCGCAGCGCCTGCTGGTAGTTTTCCCACAGCCGCTGCCACATGCGTGCGCGCACGGCGCGAACCACCGTCAAATTGATCTGCCTGAGCTGCAGACGCGCTGCCAGCGCCGGCTCATCGAGCATTTCGCTCTCTTGCAGGACCTGGGCAAACGAGAGAATTTCCGCCCGCGAGGCGACATCGAACAGCGCCGGGCTGTCCAGTTGCTCAGGCCACAGGCTGCGATCAAGGCTGGCCTGCAACGGTGGAGCGGCCTCGGCGGTCAGGCTCAGCAGGCCGGCCAGCAGGACAAAGGCAATGCGCACGATCAAACTCTCCGCAACAGCGTAAGGCGCACTATAACGCGAGCCCGGCCGATGTTCTTTGACTATCGTCGGCATAGTTTGGACTTGCCCGGCCCAACCCGTAGAATCGGCCCTTACGATCCAAGGAGCCGACCCGATGCTGACGGTGATTTCCCCCGCCAAGACCCTCGACTACGACACCCCTGCGGTGACGCAGCGCTTTACCTTGCCGCAGTACCTGGACGATTCCCAGACACTGATCACCCAGCTGCGCGAGCTCAGCCCTGCACAGATCAGCGAGTTGATGCACCTCTCCGACAAGCTCGCCGGTCTCAACGTCGCGCGGTTTGGCAGCTGGACCCCAGATTTCACCCCGGCCAACGCCAAGCAGGCGCTGCTGGCATTCAAGGGCGACGTGTACACCGGGCTCGACGCCGAAAGCCTCAGCGAAGACGACTTCAGCTACGCCCAGGAGCACCTGCGCATGCTCTCCGGCCTCTACGGCCTGCTGCGCCCGCTCGACCTGATGCAGCCGTATCGGCTGGAAATGGGCACCAAACTGGCCAACGCCCGCGGCAAGGACCTCTATGCGTTCTGGGGCACGCGTATCAGCGAATGGCTGAACCAGGCGCTGGCCGATCAAGGTGACGACGTGCTGCTCAACCTGGCCAGCAACGAGTACTTCAGCGCGGTCAAGCGCAGCGCCCTGAACGCGCGAATCATCAATGTCGACTTCAAGGACTGGAAGAACGGCCAGTACAAGATCATCAGCTTCTATGCCAAGAAAGCGCGCGGCATGATGAGCCGCTTCGTGATTCAGGAGAAGGTCAACGATCCTGAGCGGCTCAAGCAGTTCGATGTGCAGGGGTATTACTACAGTGCCGAGCAGTCGAAGCCGGATCATCTGGTGTTCTTGCGCGATCATCCCGAAGATTGACGCAGTTGGGGCCGCCCTGCGCCCCTTCGCGGGGCAAGCCCGCTCCTGCAGGATCGGGTAGCGCCGCGACCTTGTGAGCGCCACCGCCCCTGCAGGAGCGGGCTTGCCCCGCGAATAGCAGCGACCCCAGCGTCACTGAATCAGTACATACCCCGCAGCCAATCCCTGCACCTCGATGCCCTGGATCACCGCCGCCCCCACGCCGACCTCCACCCTGCGCGCCGGCTGATCAGCGCCCGCCCGATACAGAACATAGCGCTCGCCCTGCTCGCCCACGCGCAATGCCTCGATCGGCACCGCCAGCCCCTGCTCATTGCGATACACCACCACCAGTACCTGGGCGCTCATCCCCAGTCGTACACCAAGTGCCAGCGGGTCCGGCTGTGCGTCGAGCTCGACGCCCGCCGACGGGTGAGCAGCTCGGCCTCGGCCTGACGCAGTTGAATATCCAGTTGCACTGTGCCAAGTATTGCCAGCGACTGCCCCGCAGCGACCCGCTCACCCGTGCTCACCAGTAACGCCTCGACCATCCCCTCGAACGGCGCCGCCACGGTGATCTGCCGGGCGGCCTGGATCCGCCCGACCACGCCCAGGCGGCGCTCGAGCAATTGCGCTTGGATAGGCAGCCAACGGCCTGGCTCAGGTGTCGCGGTGGAGGGCTGCCACGCGCGCCACAGGGCCAACCCGGCAGCGACAATGAGCAGTACCGAACACACCCGCAGCCAGCGTCTAGTCATTGAGTGCCACATCCCAACTGTCCAGCGTGGTGCCCAAGGTCAGATCGAGGTCGCTCTGGGCGTTGAGGTAGGCGATCAGGGCATCCAGCTGTGCACTCTGAGCACTGCGCAGGTCGCTCTCGAAGCTCAACACCTGGAAGTTGCTCGAACGGCCGACTGCGAGCTTCTCCTGCTCGATCTTCAGCTTGCGTCGCGACAGCGCCAACGCCCGCTCGGCGATCTCCAACTGACGCCAACCGACCTCAAGCACACGCACGGCATTGGCCACTTCACGGTGCAACTGCTGGCGGGATTCGGCCAATTGCACCTGGCCGCTGTCGACTGCCACCTGCGCCCGTATCAGAGCCTGACGACGACTGAGGTCAGTGATCGGGATCTCCAGCTGCAGTCCGAGGTAATGCTCCCAGGCCTTGCCGTCACCCGGACGCTCGCGGGCCTGGCTGGCGCCGCCGACCAACGACAGGTCCCAGCGTTGCGCGTCACGCGCAACACGCAGGTCGAGGTTGGCCTGCTGGTCGGCAATCACCTGCATCAGATAGGCCGGCTGCAGCGCTTCGGCCCGGGCCAGCGCCTGATTGGCATCGACTTTCACCTGCCGGGCCTGCGGCTGCTCGCTGGCCCACAGCGGCGTGGCCAGATCCAGCGCCAGGGCCTGCAGCAGTGCGAGACGACTGGCATGCAACTGATTGCGGCTGCCTTCCAGCGCCAGCTCCTGGCTGGCCACGTCGGCCTCGGCCTGAACGATCTCGAACGCGGCCATCCGCCCGGCGCCGATCAGGGCGCGGTTGACCTCGACAAACTGGCGGGCGCGCTGCAACGCATCGTCGGCGATCCGCAGTTGCTCCTGAGCCCGCAACAGCTCGCGATAGAGCGTGATGATGGTGGTTATCGTCTGCGCCACGGTGTCTTTGAGGGCCAGGCGATTGGCCTGCTCCGCCCATTGCGCCTGACGTAATGGCGCAGCCGCCACAGTCGGGCCAGCGCCACGCAACAGCGGCTGGATGATCACCAGGCTGGCACCGTCGCGATAGCGCGGACCAGCGCCATCCGCGCGAGTGTGGTCATAAGCCCAGTCCAGGCTCAGGCGGGTACCGTAAGGCGTCAGCAGACTGGCCGAGGGCGCCAACTCACCCTGGCGGTAGCGATCACCCTGGTTGCGGTTGCCCTGGTAGCGGGCCTTGATCGACAGCTGCGGGGCGAAGCGATCGTGCGCCACCCGCAGGTCGAACTTCTGCGCGATGCGCTCCAGGTAAGCGCTGCGAATGCCGCGGTTATCGCGCAGGCCCAGGGCAATCGCATCGCTCAGGGCCAGCTGCACCTGGGCCGCCTGGGCCGCGGCCACGGCGTTCGCCGACACCGGGCCTGCCTGGGTCGGGCGCACCGGCTGCAAGGCTTGCTCGGCAAGGGCCGCAGCGGGAAGGCCCAGCGCACAGAAGAGCAACGTCCGGCTATTCATCACGCAGCGCCGTGACGGGTTGCAGGCGCGCCGCCGACAGCGCCGGCTGCAGGCCGAAGAACACCCCGATCAGCAGTGAACTGCCCACGCCCAGTGGCAGTGACAGCGGGTCGAGGCTCAAGCGCCACCCCGACAACCAGGCGAATACCCCCGCCGCCAGCAGCCCGACCAGCGCGCCGAGTAGCGCCCCGGCGACCGCCAGCAACAGCGCCTCGAGCAGAAACAGCCAGGCAATGTCCGACGGCCGCGCGCCGAGGGCCATGCGCACGCCGATCTCGCGCCGGCGCTCGCTGACGTTCATGATCATCACGTTCATCACGCCTACCCCGCCGACCAGCAAGGCGATACCGCCGAGCCCCGCCAGCAGCCAAGTGAATACTTGCGACTGGCGGGCCATGGCCTCGAGCAATTGCTGCGGCAACTGCACCTCGACCGCCATGCGCGGCAGCTG
Source organism: Pseudomonas sp. BP8 (assembly GCF_017875955.1). Classification (GTDB taxonomy): domain Bacteria; phylum Pseudomonadota; class Gammaproteobacteria; order Pseudomonadales; family Pseudomonadaceae; genus Aquipseudomonas. Next base: position 5,623,513 of record NZ_JAGINK010000001.1, read on the forward strand.
CGCGCGCAGGTAATCACCAAGCGCTGCAGCGGCGTCGGGCAACCTCGCTGCATCGCGAGCGAGGGCCAGCACGGCGCTGACCTGCGCCGCCGACGCCAGACGGCGCATCCCCGCCAGCGGCATCAGCAGCGCATCGTCGACGGCCACCGGCAGCATGGGGTTGTAACCGTGTGGCGCGAGCACGCCGATCACTTCGAACAGGTAGCGGCCCACTTGCAGCCGGTCGCCGACCTTGGCCTCCAGCTGCCGCGCGGCGGTGGCCCCCAACAGCACATGCGGGCTGTGCCCGTCCTGCTCGACGAACAAGCGCCCGTGTCGGGCAGACAAGCCGAGCACCGTGGCCAACGCCGCCGAGCTGCCGACCGCCAGCAACGCCTCGCTGCGCCCGTCCAGGCGTGCCTCGGCGGACGCCATGGCCAATGGTGCGGCCGCGCGGATAGCCGCCGGCAACGCCGTCAGCACAAGGGCTTGCGCAGGGCCCTCCTCAGTGTCGGCCGTCGCGGACAGCGTGGCGATCATCAGCTCACTGCCCATGCCCTGGAACACCTGCTGGCTATGCATGGCCGCGCTGTGGCCGACATTCAGCAAGGCCACCACGGCGGCGCAGCCCACCGCAATGCCCAGCAGCGCCAGCCCCGCCCGCCCCCCAAGCAGGCGCAGGCTGCTCAGTGCTTCACCCAGCCGCTGCGCCCAGCGCGGCCCGTAGACCTCAGGCGGCATCCAGGCGCCCCTCGCGAACCTGGACACAGCGCTGCATCTGCCGCGCCATGGCCGGGTCATGGGTGACCATCAGCAAGGTCAGGCCGCGCTCCCGGTTGAGGGTTTTGAGCAGCTCGAGAATGTCGCTCGCGCTGCGTTCATCGAGGTTGCCGGTCGGTTCGTCGGCGAGCAGCAGGCGCGGTTCACCGACCAGCGCTCGGGCAATCGCCACCCGCTGGCGCTGGCCACCGGAAAGCTGCGCCGGGCGGTGCGCCAGCCGCGCGTGCAGGCCGACCGCCTCCAGCTGGCACTGGGCAGCAAGCCGTGCTTGCGACGGGTGGATGCCGCGGTAGCACAGCGGCAAGGCGACGTTGTCCAGCGCGCTCAGGCGCGGCAACAGGTGGAAGCTCTGGAACACGAAACCGAGGCTGCGGTTGCGCATGATCGCTCGCTGCGCGGGGCTGGCATCGGTCATGTCGTGGCCGTCGAGTAGCAGTTGGCCTTGGCAAGGGCGGTCGAGCAGGCCGATCAGGTTGAGCAGGGTGCTCTTGCCAGAGCCGGACGGGCCGATGATGGCGCAGGTCTGACCGTGGGGGACGGTGAGGGAAATATCATCGAGGATGGGCAGGCCGCCAATGCTGCGCGACACCTGTCTGAGCACGACGCTGTCGGTCATGACGGCTCTCCCTCGTCGGCATCGCCGTCGGCCATCGACTGACTGCGGTCCAGTTCCGCCCAGGGCTTCCATTCATTTGCGATCATGTCGATCAGGGAGGTATTGAACTCCGGCCAGTCGACTTCCTGTTGTGCGATCTGCAACAGGAGCTGCGCCTCATAATTGCCAAACTGCGCTTCTTCAATCGGCGGCAACGACTTGTAGTAACTCAGTATTTCTTTAAGGCCTTGTGTACTCTTGCCGGTCTGCTGATGTTCATCCCACATTTTTTGGGTGATGTACTTAGACCAGTTACCGTACTGCCTACCCGTTTCCATCATCGCCGCTCTTCGTTCGTTGACGGTGAACGACCCTCCCTCGTCATAAGCTATCAAGCTCAACTGTTCCTGCCCCATCCCTTCAAAGGGGTTTTGTCCTCGTCCGTTGAGAAAATCAGTCGCTTGCCGGGCGCTCTCCAGCCACTGTGAATCCTCGGTCTCAGGAACGTGGGCATCATGGGCAATCTTGCTGAAGTCATAGCTTGCTCCATATATTCTTTCCTTGATCGATGCCGCCACTTCGGCCAGTTCTTTTCGACTCAACTGACTATCCCTCAGCGCCGCACGCTCAGCGGCCGCACTAAGCCTCTGCGCAAGCGAAGACAGCCTTTCCGAGGCCTCACTGCCTAGGCTTGAAGGGCTGAGCGGCGTAGCCTTGGCAGCTACAATTGCTGTACCCGCTGGCGTTTCAGCGACATGCCCGACCATCCGCTGCTGCACTTTAATATCCATCACAAGACCACCCGTCAGGTTCGAAAAATTCACCCGCGCGTTAACAGTTGTTATAAGTAGCGCCCTGCCACGCAGGCGAGACAGAACGCATAACTTCAACTCTTTCGCCGCTAATTATTTCATTGTGAATTCAGCTCGCCACGAATTATCGGCTGCGATGGTTGTAATAGTGGCGGTACAGGTTGCGCCGCCACTTGGCGTCGCGGTTTTGGTCCATTCAGGCTTTTTTATGCCGCCCTGCATAACCCGAACTTGGAACGTAGTGCCGAACGCACACGTTTTACGGCCCATGGTGTATCGCACCATGGCGGCGTTGACATCTGGACTGATTATGCGTTGAACGGTGAAGGCACTGCTCGTCCCAACAGGAACTTCCTGCAGCGGTTTCGGGTTCGCAATCTGGTAGGTGCTGGACTCATTGCTGGTCACTAATTTAAGGACCGCTTTTTCCGTCCCCATATTCTTGAAGGTCACATTTACCGGAGGCCCGGCCTGCGCCATACCGGCGGCAACCAGCGAGACAGTGGCAATGAGGATCATCGAGGGTGTTTTCCCTGTGCTTGAGGTTGAAGCAGACCAGCCGCACGCTGGCCTGCCGTGCCATCGCCCCCCTCTCGTAGGGTAAGCCATGCACACAGGAGGCCGCGGGTGACGTTGGGTCCAGGGCTGCCCATCACGATCCATCGTTGGAGGGCGACTCCCGCAGGGCGTCCACCCTCTGTAACGGGCCGCAGATCAAAAACCTTAGTTTTCCAAGGGTCTTGGAGTGTTTCGGGATGTAAAGAGGGCCTTGAGCCCGAAGATTCATTTCGCCAGCACGTCAAGCAGACGGCGCCAGAAAATCGACAAACACCCGTTGATCGCCAAACGCCATAAGACCGTTCGTAGTTTTTTGACGAATTTTGAGAAAATTTTCCTCATGCTGGCATAAAACTATCCCACCCCATTTTCGCCCTTTATATACAGGGATGGCACTCCCCGGTGCCATCAGAATGAAAGTATTAAACCCTGAATAAATATTTAGAAATCATTCATTCTGCACGAACCCGTTCAGGAACTTCTCCCAGCGACTGCCGCTCATAGCACCCGTAACGATTCACGAGCGTTGAACGTGCGAGATGACTTACAGGTAACAACGGCAGGTACCAATACTTGCCCAAGGACAATTAGACAGGTGCACACGGCAACAGCCGGAGCGCCCTGTCACCAGGAGGACCGACGCGCCCCTTTAATCGTCCTAGTGGTTGATTTCAAAGGATTTATTCACTTGAAAAAACAAGCACAGCAGTTCGCCAAGTAGCGTCCTGCAATAAAGACGGCTGCAATTCAGGGCACGCCTTTTAATTATCGGCCTTTGACTGCCATTTGTGAGTGCACACTTTTTTGCGCTCCGGATTTATTCATGCCTGCGCTCGGTGAAGTGTCTATTCGCCACGACACCGTGCGCCCGAATACTGCTGGTTAATCTACCCGGTCGGCTCTTCCGTGGAGGGGCTGGCGTGATAAACACACGAGGTGAATGCGATGCGTATCAGCATCTTTGGTTTGGGTTATGTGGGTGCAGTCTGTGCAGGTTGCTTGTCGGCACGGGGCCATGAAGTGATTGGTGTGGACGTGTCCGACACCAAGATCGACCTGATCAACAAGGGCAAGTCGCCCATCGTCGAACCGGGTCTGGAGCAGCTGCTGCAGCAGGGCATCGCCAATGGCCGCCTGCGTGGCACCACCGACTTCGCCGAAGCGATCCGCGCCAGCGATGTGTCGATGATCTGCGTCGGCACGCCAAGCAAGAAAAACGGCGACCTGGGCCTGGAGTACATCGAGTCGGTGTGCCGCGAGATTGGCTATGTCCTGCGCGACAAAGACAGCCGCCACACCATCGTGGTACGCAGCACCGTGCTGCCGGGCACCGTCAAGAACGTGGTGATCCCGATCCTCGAAGACTGCTCGGGGAAGAAGGCCGGGGTCGATTTCGGCGTCGCGGTCAACCCGGAGTTCCTCCGTGAAAGTACCGCGATCAAGGACTACGACCAGCCACCGATGACTGTCATCGGTGAACTGGACAAGGCCAGCGGCGACGTCCTGCAAGCGCTGTACGAAGAACTCGACGCACCGGTGATCCGCAAGGACATCGCCGTGGCCGAAATGATCAAGTACACCTGCAACGTCTGGCACGCGACCAAGGTCACCTTCGCCAACGAGATCGGCAACATTGCCAAGGCAGTCGGCGTCGATGGCCGCGAAGTGATGGACGTGGTCTGCCAGGACAAGGTCCTCAACCTGTCGCAGTACTACATGCGCCCAGGTTTCGCCTTCGGCGGTTCGTGCCTGCCCAAGGACGTGCGCGCCCTCACCTACCGGGCCTCGAGCCTGGACGTCAAGGCACCGCTGCTCGACTCGCTGATGCGCAGCAACGAGTCGCAGGTACAAAACGCCTTCGACATCATCGAGAGCCATGACAAACGCAAGATCGCCCTGCTCGGCCTGAGCTTCAAGGCCGGCACCGACGACCTGCGCGAAAGCCCGCTGGTGGAACTGGCCGAGCGCCTGATCGGCAAAGGCTACCAGCTCAACATCTACGACCAGAACGTCGAGTACGCCCGTGTCCACGGTGCCAACAAAGACTACATCGAGTCGAAGATCCCCCACGTCTCGTCGCTGCTCAACGCCAACTTCGAGCAGGTGGTGAACGACGCCGACATCATCATCCTGGGCAACCGCGACGAGCAGTTCCGCGCCCTCGCCGACCGCGCCCCGGAAGGCAAGCAAGTGATCGACCTGGTCGGTTTCATGAGCAAGCCGACCTGCACCACCAGCCGTACCGAAGGCATCTGCTGGTAAGCCAGCCTGACGCGGGGCCGCCAGGCCCCGCTCTCTACTGAATTTCGCGACGGATGCCGAACATGCAAAGGTTCCAGACAGTGCTGTTGCAGTGCGCCGGGTGGCTGCTGTACATGAGCCTGCTCATGTTGATCGCCCTGGCCCTGCCCAGCGACATCTTCGACTCGCAGTCGAAGCACTTCATCTTCCTGGTCGGCGCTGTCGGCATCTGGCGCTACTCGATGGGCGCCACCCATTTCATCCGCGGCATGATCTTCCTCTACGGCGTCTACCCGTACCTGCGCAACAAGGTACGCAAGTTGGGTGCCGCGGCCGACCCGTCGCACGTGTACCTGATGGTCACCAGCTTTCGCATCGATGCGCTGACCACCGCCCAGGTCTACAGCTCGGTGATCCGTGAAGCGATCAACTGCGGCTACCCGACCACCGTGGTCTGCTCGCTGGTGGAGAAGTCCGACGAGCTGCTGGTGAAAAGCCTATGGGCCAAATACAACCCGCCGGCGCACGTCACCCTCGATTTCGTGCGCATTGCCGGTACCGGCAAGCGCGACGGCCTGGCCTTTGGTTTCCGCGCCATCTCGCGGATGATGCCCGACCAGCATGCGGTCGTGGCAGTGATCGACGGCGACACCGTGCTCGGTGACGGCGTGGTGCGCAAGACCGTGCCGTGGTTCAAGCTGTATCCCAATGTCGGTGGCCTGACCACCAACGAATTCTGCGAAGTGCGCGGCGGCTACATCATGAGCGAGTGGCACAAGCTGCGCTTCGCCCAGCGCCACATCAACATGTGCTCGATGGCCCTGTCCAAACGCGTGCTGACCATGACCGGGCGCATGTCGATGTTCCGCGCCAGCGTGGTGACCAACCCCGAGTTCATTGCCGACGTCGAAAGCGACTCGCTGATGCACTGGCGCCTGGGCCGCTTCAAGTTTCTCACCGGCGACGACAAGTCCAGCTGGTTCAGCCTGATGCGCCTGGGCTACGACACCTTCTACGTGCCAGACGCAGCGATCAACACGGTCGAGCACCCGCCGGAAAAAAGCTTTCTCAAGGCCAGCCGCAAGCTCATGTACCGCTGGTACGGCAACAACCTGCGGCAGAACTCGCGCGCACTGGGCCTGGGCCTCAAGCGTCTGGGGCTGTTCACCGGCGTGGTGCTGTTCGACCAGCGCGTGTCGATGTGGACCAGCCTGCTCGGCCTGACCGTGGCGGTGATCGCCAGCCTCAAGTTCGGCATGGCCTACCTGCTGGTGTACCTGCTGTGGATCGGCATTACCCGGCTGATCCTGACGATCATGCTGCTGTGCTCGGGGCACAACGTCGGCCCGGCCTATCCGCTGATCCTCTATTACAACCAGATCGTCGGCGCGGTGATGAAGATCTACGTGTTCTTCCGCCTCGACAAGCAGTCCTGGACCCGCCAGCCAACTGCCCTCAAGCGTGACCTTGCCAGCTTTCAACAATGGTTCAACACCTGGTCCTCGCGGACCATGACCTTCTCGGCCGCGAGCATCTTCGTCGCCGTGCTGTTCATGGTCGTGTGAGCCACCCCGGATCAGATTCAACAGGAACGAAATCGCCATGAATACCGCCGTCAACGTCAATGTCGTGCATGAGTCCGAAGCCCAGCGCCAGCACGCCCGGGTCCGTATCCCCGCCAAGCTGCGCTACCTGGACGGCAACCGTGAACCGCATGAGGTCAAGGTCGACGATCTGTCCGCCGGCGGCCTGTCGTTCCATGCCAAGCAGGCGCTGCCGATCGGCGAAATACGCCGTGGCCGGCTGCAATTCGTGGTCGACAACCTCGGCCTGTCGATGGACATCGAGTTCCTCGTGCGCTCCAGCGACGCCAGCACCGGCCGTACCGGTGCCGAGTTTCAGAACCTGGAACAACGTGACATCGCCACCCTGCGCCACATCATCACCTCGCACCTGTCGGGCGAGCTGATTACCGCCGGCGACGTGCTCAGCACCCTGCAGCGCGACAACTTCACCAAAGCGCGCAAGCAGAAGGACGGCGGCTCCGGCCTCAGCGCCTTTGGCCGCCTGCGGGCGGTGACGGTGACGCTTGGCGTGTTCGTGGTCGGTATCGCCGCCTTTGGCTTTGTCGCCAAGTCGCTGTACGGCATGTACTTCGTCAGCCATGCCGAAGCCGGCGTGGTTGCGGTGCCCACCACCAGCGTGACCATGCCCCGCGACGGCACGGTGAAGAGCCTGGCCGAGGTCGGCGGCCTGATCGACAAGGGCGCGCCGCTGGCGAGTTTCAGTACGAGCATGCTGGACATGCTCAAGGGCCACCTGGACGACTCGCAGCTGGAGCCGGCCAAGGTCGAAGAACTGTTCGGCAAGCAACTCGCCGGCACCCTGACCAGCCCATGTGACTGCGTCGTGGCGCGCCAACTGGTGGACGACGGCCAGTACGCCAGCAAGGGCCAGGCGATCTTCCAGCTGATCCCGCGGACCACCAACCCGATGGTCGAAGCGCGCTTCAGCTATCGCCAGTTCGATGAGGTCAAGCCGGGTACTCGGGTCAACTTCCAGGTCGCCGGCGAAGACGAGATGCGTACCGGTCAGATCGTCAGCAGTGCCAGCCTCAACAGCGAAGACCTCGCCTCCGACATTCGCGTACAGATCAAGCCTGACGGTGCCTTGCCTGCCGAATTGGCCGGGCGCCCGGCGGCGGTCAACAGTGACCGTGGTCCGTCGCTCGACTGGCTGCTCAACAAAGCCGCGGCCCGTGGGCTCTAAGAGGATCACGCCGATGAATAGCCTAGTGCCAATGCGAGGGCTGCGCCCTCGTTCGCGGGTCAAGCCCGCTCCTACAGGAGCGGCGGCGCATCCCAATGCCACAAACACCACGGCCCACGCAGGACCGGCAGCGCACCTCAATGCCACGGCCACCACAGCCCCCGCAGAACCAGCGGCGCACCGCAATGCCACAGACACCGCAGCCCCTGTAGGAGCGGGCTTGTCCCGCGAACGAGCGCGCAGCGCTCGGCCATTCACCTGGTGCTCGCTGGCATTGGCGATTTCCCTCGCCGGTTGCGCGGGCCTGCCCGACCAGCGCCTGGCCAACGAGGCCATGAAGCGCGGCGACACCGCTACTGCCGAACGCAACTACAAGGCACTGGCCGACCTCGGCTACAGCGACGCCCAAGTGGGCCTGGCCGACATCAAGGTCGCCTCGCGTGACCCGGCCCAGCTCAAGCAGGCCGAGGCCACCTACCGCGCTGCCGCCGCCACTTCGCCACGCGCCCAGGCACGCCTCGGCCGCCTGCTGGTGGCCAAGCCCGACAGCACCCAGGCCGAGCGCGAAGAAGCCGAAACCCTGCTCAAGCTCGCCGCCAAGCAGGGCGAAGGCAACACCCTGATCCCGCTGGCCATGTTGTACCTGCAGTACCCGCAGAGCTTCCCCAAGGTCAACGCCCAGCAGCAGATCGAACAATGGCGTGCCGCCGGCAACCCCGAAGCGGGCCTGGCGCAGATCCTCCTGTACCGCACCCAAGGCACCTACGACCAGCACCTGGACGACGTCGAATCCATCTGCAAGGCTGCCATCAACAGCACCGACATCTGCTATGTCGAGCTGGCCACGGTGTACCAGAAGCGCAACCAGGCCGAGCAACGCAACGCCCTGCTCGACCAGCTCAAGGCCGGCCATGCACGCGGCGCCGTCGCTGCCAGCCGGGTCGACAGCGTCGCCCGCGTACTGGCCGACCGCAGCCTCGGCCAGACCGACGAAAAAACCGCCAAGGACCTGCTCGAACAGGTCGCGCCGGCCAACCCGGCCTCCTGGGTCAGCCTCGCCCAACTGCTCTACGACTTCCCCGAGCTGGGCGACACCGACCAGTTGCTCGCCTACATCGACAAAGGCCGCGCCGCCGAACAACCCCGCGCCGAACTGCTGCTGGGCCGCCTCTACTACGAAGGCAAGACCTTGCCCGCCGATGCGCACAAGGCCGAAACCCACCTGCAGGCGGCCGCCGACGCCGGCGAAATCAGCGCCCACTACTACCTGGGCCAGCTGTACCGCCGCGGCTACCTCGGCGCGGTCGAGCCACAGAAGGCCGTCGACCACCTGCTCAGCGCCGCCCGTGGCGGCCAGCTCAGCGCCGACTACGCCCTCGCCCAGCTCTACAGCGAAGGCCACGGTATCCGCCAGAACCCTGGTAATGCCTGGGTGTTCGCCAAACTGGCGCAGGCCAACCCGACGCAGCAGTCGAGCGAAATGCTGCAACAACTCGATCAGCAACTGACGCCTGACCAGCGCAGCCAGGCCGAACGCCTGCTCGCGCAAGAGCAGCAGGCGCGCGGCAGCATGGCCCAGGGTGGCAACAGCGCCATGGCCATCGAAGCCCTGCAAGACGATGAAGACGCCGAGGATGCTTCCCTATGACGCTCAACCCTTTCGTGAAAGCCGGCATCGGCCTGAGCTTCGCCTTGCTCTGGTCGTGCCCGACCCTGGCCGACATGACCGCCGAAAAAAACTTCGGCCTGGACGTGAAGATTACCGGCCAGTCCGAAGACGACCGCGACCTGGGCACGCGCTCCGGCGGTGACGTCAACGGCCTGGGCCTCGACCTGCGCCCGTGGGTGTACGGCGAGCGCGGCAACTGGAACGCCTTCGCCATGGGCCAGGCCGTGGCCGCCACCGACACCATCGAAACCGACACCCTGCGCCAATCCGACGATGGCAGCACCATCGACACCGCTGACGACAGCCGCAAGGCCGACAAGAACTACCTCGCGCTGCGCGAGTTCTGGGTTGGCTACAACGGCTTCACGCCATACCCGGGCGAATACCTGCGCCTCGGTCGCCAGCGCCTGCGCAACGACGACGGCATGTGGCGCGACACCAATATCGAAGCGCTCAACTGGACCTTCGACACCACCCTGCTCAAGGCTGACGTCGGCGTCGCCCAGCGCTTCAGCGAGTACCGTACCGACCTCACCGAGCTGGCCCCGGAAGACGAAGACCGCACCCACCTGTACGGCAACGTCGCTGCGCAATGGACCCCCGGCCACTGGGTCGGCCTGCGCGCCCACCACAGCCATGACAGCGGTAGCCTGAAGAACCCCGGCGAGACCGTCGACGCGCTCGACAAGACCCGCACCGGCGACCTCACCTGGCTGGGCCTGGAAGCCAACAGCGACGCCTACAACTGGCGCAACGAGCACACCGTCAACTACTGGAGCAGCCTGACCTGGCTGACCGGTAATCGCGACAAACTCAGCAGCGAGCTGGTCGGCGAAGACCAGGTCGCCACCGGCAAGCAGAGCGGCGATGTCAATGCCTGGGCCACCGACCTCGGTATCCGCCTGCGCCTCGACCCGCAGTGGCAGGTCGGCGCCGCCTATGCCCGCGGCAGCGGCGGCGGTGGCAGCGACGGTTCGAACAACTTCGAGCAGACCGGCCTTGAGAGCAACCGCTCCAACTTCACCGGCACCCGCTCGCGCGTACACCGTTTCGGCGAAGCCTTCCGCGGCGAACTGGGCAACCTCCAGGCGGCGACCCTGTTCGCCTCCTGGCAGCTGCGCGAGGACTACGACGCAAGCTTCATCTACCACAAGTTCTGGCGCGTCGACGGCCAGCAGAACATCGGCTCCAGCGGCATCAACGCAGTGGTCGAGGACAACGGCATCAACCGTCCGCTGATCAATGGCGAAAAAGACCTCGGCCAGGAGATGGATGTGGTTGTCACCAAGTACTTCAAGCAAGGCCTGCTGCCAGCCTCGCTGAGCCAGTCGATCGACGAACCCTCGGCCCTGGTGCGCTTGCGTGCCGGCGTGTTCAAGCCGGGCGACGCCTATGGCAAGGAAGCGGACTCGTACATGCACCGCGCCTTTGTCGACGTGATCTGGCGCTTCTGAGCCGGGAGAGGAAACCATGAACCTGCACCCGCATCTTCGCCACAGCTTACTCGCCAGCGCCTTGCTGCTGGCCGCCGGCCTTGCCGTCGCGGCCGAGCCTGCGGTCAAGGCCAAGGAGCTGCAGCAGGCCAAGACCTACACCGTTTCCAGCGCACCGGTCGAGCCGCTGCACATGGACCCGCCCAAGCTCCCCGACCTCTCCGGCTACACCGCGCAAGCGGTGCAGAACAAGATCGAGCGCAGTCGCAAAGGCAAGGTCAGCGTGCGCCGCATGCTTCAGGAAGAGTCGCTCAAGGAGTTCATCGGCGGCGACAACAAGGCCGCCGAATGGGTCCAGCGCCAGCACGGTATTCCCCAGGCGATCTTCATCGACGATGGCCACGTCGACATGGCCCAGCTGAGCAAGCAGGTGCCTGACCGCTACCTGCGCGAAGTCTCGCCGGGGGTGTTTCTCGCGCGCCTGCCGATCGTGGTCGGGCAAAAGGGCATTCTCGAGATCGACGGCAAGGTCAAGGAGCTGCGCCTGTCCCAGGAGGGCGGTGCGTTCATGGTCAACGACGGCAAGCTGTTTGTCAGCGACACCCAGGTTACTGGCTGGCGCGAGAAGGACAACGGCCCGGCGACCTTCCGCTCGCCCAAGGAATTTCGTCCGTTCCTGCTGTCGTGGGGCGGCACCGAGACCTACATCGTCAACAGCAAGATGGCCAGCTTCGGCTACGCCAAGTCCAAGTCGTACGGCGTGAGCATCTCGCAGTACACGCCGAACATGGCCAAGCGCATGGGCCGCCCCGAGCCGACCGGCTGGATCATCGGCTCCGAGTTCAGCGACATGTGGTACGGCTTCTACTGCTACGAGACCAGCGATTTCGTGGTCAAGGACAGCACCTACCGCGACAACATCGTCTACGGCATCGACCCGCATGACCGCTCGCACCGGCTGATCATCGCCGGCAACACGGTGCACGGGACCAAGAAGAAGCACGGCATCATCGTTTCGCGTGAGGTCAACGACAGCTGGATCTTCAACAACAAGAGCTACGACAACAAGCTCTCCGGCGTGGTGATCGACCGTAACAGCGTCAACAACCTGATCGCCTACAACGAGATCTACCGCAACCACACCGACGGCATCACCTTGTACGAGAGCGGCGACAACCTGATCTGGGGCAACAAGCTGATCAACAACCGTCGCCACGGCATTCGCGTGCGCAACAGCGTCAACATCCGCCTGTACGAGAACATCGCCATGGCCAACGGCCTGGTCGGGGTCTACGGGCACATCAAGGATTTGTCCGACACCGACCGCGACATCGCCCTCGACCCGTTTGACACCAAGGTCTCGCTGATCGTCGTTGGCGGTGAGCTGACCGCCAACGGCTCCGGCCCCTTGTCGATCGACTCGCCGCTGTCGGTCGAGCTGTACAAGGTCGCCATGCTCGCCCCGCGCAAGTCCAATGGCATCAGCCTCAACGGCGTGCTCGGCGAGCGCCAGGACGAAATCCTCGACCTGCTGGTGCGCCAGCAGAAGGCCGTGCTGATCGACCCGGTCGAACGCCAGACCGAAATGATCGATTAAGGAAGCGATGACCATGACCACCCCACACCTGATGAAACTGCTCGGCCTGTCCGCCGCCCTCCTGGCCATCAGCCAGGGCGTGCGCGCCGATCAAGTGCAGGCACCGAGCTTCAGCGCCGAGCCTTGCTGCCAGCTGTGCCCCGAAGCGCACGACGCCAGCCGCTACACCACCCGCTACCAGCAGAACTTCACCACGCTGGTGCAGGCTCAGGGCGACTGGCTGTTCCGTACCCGCGAAGACCTGCGCACCGAGTTCGACACCAGCGCCGCTGGCTACCAGCGCCTGCAGCAGGTACACGACGCGTTCAAGAAGCGCGGCGTCGAGCTGGTAGTGGTCTACCAGCCAACCCGCGGTCTGGTGAACCGCAACATGCTCAAGCCGCAAGAAAAAGCCGCCTTCGATTACCAAAAAGCCGTAGCCAACTATCAGGCCATGCTCCAGCGCTTCGCCAAGATGGGCTACAACGTGCCTGACCTGACCCCGCTGACCAACGAGCAACTGGCCGCCGCCGACCAGGGCAAAGACTTCTACTTCCGTGGCGACCAGCACTGGACCCCTTACGGCGCCGAGCGTGCGGCAAAAATCGTGGCTGACACGGTGCACAAGATGCCCGCCTTCGAGGGCATCCCGCGCAAGGAATTCGAGACCCACAAGTCGGGCCGCATGGGCAAGACCGGCACCCTGCACAACGTCGCCGGCCAGCTCTGCAACACCAGCTACGCGGTGCAGTACATGGACCAGTTCGCCACCGAACCGAAAGGCTCGGCCGGCGGCGGCGACGACCTGTTCGGTGACGGCGGCAATGCCGAAATCACCCTGGTCGGCACCAGCCACAGCGGCAAGAACTACAACTTCTCGGGCTTCCTCGAGCAGTACATCGGCGCCGACGTGCTCAACGTCGCCTTCCCCGGTGGTGGCCTGGAAGGCGCGATGATCCAGTACCTGGGCAGCGAAGAATTCCAGAAGAACCCGCCGAAGATCCTCATCTGGGAGTTCTCGCCGCTGTATCGCCTCGACCAGGAAACCATCTGGCGGCAGATCCTCGGCCTGCTCGACAACGGTTGCGACGATCGCCCGGCGCAGCTGAGCGCCAGCGCCACGCTCAAGCCCGGCACCAACGAGCTGATGGTCAATGGCAAAGGCGGCGTGATCAAAGACCTGGTCAACCGCAACCTGCAGATGGACATCAAGTTCGAAGACACCTCGGTCAAGGTCCTGCAGGCCACCTTGTGGTACCTCAATGGCCGCCACGAGGACATCAAGATCGAGAAACCGGAGACCTCCGACACCGACGGCCGCTTCGTCTTCCAGCTGCGTGAAGACGAGGACTGGGCCACCCAGAACCTGCTGGCGCTGGAAGTCCAAGGGCCGGAAAAAGGCACGCAGAAAGTCGAGGCCAAACTCTGCAAACGCAACAACTTCGCCAGCCCCGCGCACACCGCGCACGCTGGCCAGTGAGGCGAATCATGACCAAGACAGGCAGAACCTTCGCACCCGCCCTGCTCGCCCTGGCACTGTTTGGCAGCGCCGCGCATGCCGCGCTGGTGCCGCCGCAGGGTTACTACGGCGGGATCGAGAAGCTCAAGACCACAGACGGCAAGTTCCGCTGTGAAGCCGCGCCGCAGCCGTACACCGGTGCGCTGCAGTTTCGCAGCAAGTACGAAGGCTCGGACAAGGCCCGCGCGACCCTCAACGTCGACTCGGAACAAGCTTTCCGCGACTCCACCGCGCAGATCACCACGCTGGAGAAAGGCATCAGCAAGATGGTCGGCCAGTACATGCGCGACGGCCGTCCGGCCCAGCTCGACTGCGCGCTGACCTGGCTCGGCACCTGGGCCCGCGCCGACGCCTTGATGTCGACCGACTACAACCACACCGGCAAGTCCATGCGCAAATGGGCGCTGGGCAGCATGAGCGGCTCGTGGCTGCGGCTGAAGTTTTCCAACTCGCAGCCGCTGGCCGCGCACCAGGCCGAGGCCGAAGTCATCGAAAAATGGTTTGCCCGCCTGGCCGAGCAGACCGTGCGTGACTGGAGCGACCTGCCACTGGAGAAGATCAACAACCACAGCTACTGGGCGGCCTGGTCGGTGATGGCCACCGCCGTTGCCACCGACCGCCGCGACCTGTTCGACTGGGCAGTGAAGGAATACCGGGTCGGCGCCAACCAGGTCGACGAGCAGGGCTTCTTGCCCAACGAGCTCAAGCGCAAGCAGCGCGCGCTGGCCTATCACAACTATGCCCTGCCGCCGCTGGCGATGATCGCCAGCTTCGCTCAGGTCAATGGCGTCGACGTACGCGGTGAGAACAACAACGCCCTGCAGCGCCTGGCCCAACGGGTTCTGGCCGGGTCGAAAGACCCCAGCGCGTTCAAGACCCGCAACGGCGAGAAGCAGGACATGAAAGACCTCAAGGTCGACAGCAAGTACGCGTGGATGGAGCCGTACTGCAGCCTCTATGCGTGCAACAGCGACACCCTGCAGCGCAAGCGCGGTATGCAGCCATTCGACACATTCCGCCTCGGCGGCAACCTGACCCGGGTCTATGACCCGAGTGCGGCAAGCAAGCAATAGCGTCGACCCAGGGGCCGCGGCGCGGCCCATCGCGACCCAAGGCCGCTCCCACAGGTTCCGCGCAGGACCTGACACAACGGAGAACCTGTGGGAGCGGCCTTGGGTCGCGATCGAGGGCGAAGCCCTCGCCAGGGATAGTGAGTGAAAAGGTTTCTCCAGCATGTCGCTGGGGGGTTTGGGGGGCTGCTGCCCCGGCTACGTACAACCATCAGGAGAACCGGGATGGTCTTCTCGTCAAACGTGTTCCTGTTCCTGTTCTTGCCGATCTTCCTCGGCCTGTATTACTTGAGCGGGCAACGCTATCGCAACCTGCTGCTGCTGGTCGCCAGCTACATCTTCTACGCCTGGTGGCGGGTGGACTTTCTCGCCCTGTTCGCCGGGGTCACACTGTGGAACTACTGGATCGGCCTCAAGGTGGGTGCCGCCGGCGTGCGCACCAAGCCGGCCCAGCGCTGGCTGCTGCTCGGCGTCGGTGTCGACCTGGCGATCCTCGGCTACTTCAAGTACGCCAACTTCGGCGTCGACAGCCTCAACGCGATCATCGCCTCGTTCGGCCTCGAGCCGTTCATCATCACCCACGTGCTGCTGCCGATCGGTATCTCGTTCTACATCTTCGAGTCGATCAGCTACATCATCGATGTGTACCGCGGCGATACCCCGGCCACCCGCAACCTGATCGACTTCGCGGCGTTCGTGGCGATCTTCCCGCACCTGATCGCAGGCCCCGTGCTGCGCTTCAAGGACCTGGTCGACCAGTTCAACAACCGCACCCACACCCTGGACAAGTTCTCCGAAGGCTGCACCCGCTTCATGCAGGGCTTCATCAAGAAAGTGTTCATCGCCGACACCCTGGCGGTGGTCGCCGACCATTGTTTCGCCTTGCAGAACCCGACCACCGGCGATGCCTGGCTGGGCGCACTGGCCTACACCGCGCAGCTGTACTTCGACTTCTCCGGCTACAGCGACATGGCCATCGGCCTCGGCCTGATGATGGGCTTCCGCTTCATGGAGAACTTCAAGCAGCCGTACATCAGCCAGTCGATTACCGAGTTCTGGCGGCGCTGGCACATCAGCCTGTCGACCTGGCTGCGTGACTACCTGTACATCACCCTGGGCGGCAACCGCAAAGGCACCTTCAATACCTACCGCAACCTGTTCCTGACCATGTTGCTGGGCGGCCTGTGGCACGGCGCCAACTTCACCTACATCATCTGGGGCGCCTGGCACGGCATGTGGCTGGCGATCGAACGCGCACTGGGCCTGGACACCAACCCGCAGCGCTTCAACCCGGTCAAATGGGCCTTCACCTTCCTCCTGGTGGTGGTCGGCTGGGTGATCTTCCGCGCCGAGAACCTGCACGTCGCCGGCCGTATGTACGGCGCCATGTTCAGCTTCGGCGACTGGCAGCTGTCGGAACTCAACCGGGCCAATCTCACCGGCCTGCAAGTGGCAACGATGTTTGTCGCCTACGCGACCCTGGCGTTCTTCGGCCTGCGCGACTTCTACCGCAATGCCAAGCCGACGCCCAAGGCTACCCCTGTGCAAGTCAACGCTGACGGCTCGCTCGGCCTCGACTGGACCCGGGTGATGACCCGCGCCCTGGTCCTGCTGCTGTTTGTCGCCTCGGTGCTCAAGCTCTCGGCGCAGAGCTACTCGCCATTCCTCTACTTCCAGTTCTGAGGCACGGACGACCATGACCCGGACATTACGCATCACCTACTCCCTGACCTTCCTCGGCCTGCTCACCGGCCTGGGCGTGTGGTCACTGAGCGGCGCCTCGAGCTTCCAGCGCACCGAGCAGATGACCGTGCTCAACGGCAAGCTGGCCAAGGCCGCCGAGACCCACTACGACGAGCAGTTCCCGATCAAGCGGATCGGCACCAACCTCTGGGCCGCGCTCGACTTCAAGCTGTTCAACGAAGGCCGCCCCGGCGTCGTGCTGGGCCGCGAGCAGTGGCTGTTCAGCGATGAAGAGTTCAAGCCCACCGCCGGCGCCGAGCAACTGATGCAGGAAAACCTCGCGCTGATCCGCGGCGTGCGCGACACCCTGCAGCGCCAGGGCAGCCAACTGGTGCTGGCGATCATCCCGGCCAAGGCGCGGATCTATTCCGAGTACATCGGCCAGGAGGCGCCGGCCAGCCTCCACGCCGACCTGTTCAACCAGTTCCACGCCCAGGCCCGCCAGGCCAACGTGTTCGCTCCCGACCTGCAGGCGCCGATGGCCGAGGCCAAGGCCCGCGGCCAGGTGTTCCTGCGCACCGACACGCACTGGACACCGCTCGGTGCCGAGGTCGCAGCGCAGACCGTGGCTGCCGCCGTGGCGCGCCAGAGCCTGCTCAGTGGCGAGCCGCAGGCGTACATCACCGAGGCCGGCAGCACCACGCCCTATAAAGGCGACCTGACCAACTTCCTGCCACTCGACCCGCTGTTCAGCAACCTGCTGCCGACGCCGGACAACCTCCAGCAGCGCACCACCCGTCCGGCTCAGGCCGCGGCCGAGAGCGACGACGCGCTGTTCGCCGACAGCCAGATCCCGGTGGCGCTGGTCGGCACCAGCTACAGCGCCAACCCGCACTGGAACTTCCTCGGTGCCCTGCAGCAAGCGCTGCACAGCGACGTCGCCAACTACGCCGAAGACGGCCACGGGCCGTTGCTGCCAATGCTCAAGTACCTGCAAAGCGACGCCTTCAAGAACGCCGCGCCACAAGTGGTGGTGTGGGAATTCCCCGAACGTTATCTGCCGATGAAAAACGACCTCAGCGGGTTTGATCCGCAGTGGATCGCCCAACTGAAAAACACCCGTAAATCCGAAGAAAACCTGGCCCTGTCGTCCAACCGGGCGAACCATTGAAAGAGAGGAACACGCACATGACCACCAAGCCATCTTTTGCCAAAGCCCTCACCCTCGCCGCCGGGCTCTCCCTCTCGGCGCTGGCCTCGGTGCAGGCCTTCGCCGGTGCCGACGCGGCGCTGTACGGCCCGAGCGCGCCGAAAGGCTCGACCTTCGTACGCCTGTACAACGCCAGCAGCGCACCTACCGCCGCCAGCGTCGGCAACACCCAGATCAAGCAGGTCGGCGCCCAGGCGAGCAGCGACTTCAGCTTCCTCCCGGGCGGCGACTACACCGCCCAGGTCGCCGGTAAGTCGGTGCCGGTCAAACTCGCCTCCGACAAGTACTACACCCTGGTCAACAACAGCGGCGGCAACCCGCAGCTGATCGAAGAACCACCGTTCAAGAACAAGCAGAAAGCCCTGGTCCGCGTGCAAAACCTCACTGACCAGTCGCTGACCCTGAAGACCGCCGACGGCAAGACCGAAGTGGTCAAGCCGGTGGCCGCCAACGGCCGCGGCGAGCGTGAAATCAATCCGGTCAAGGTCAACCTGGCCCTGTACCAAGGCGACAAGAAAGTCGGCGACGTGAAACCCGTCGCCCTCGAGCGCGGCGAAGCCGCCGTGCTCTACGTCACCGGTTCGGGCAGCAGCCTGGCGCCGGTGTGGGTAACTCGTCCTGTGGCTAGCAACTGATCACTGCCTCTATCAACCTTTGGAGAAACATCATGATTCCGGTAATTCTTTCTGGTGGTAGCGGTTCGCGTCTGTGGCCTCTGTCGCGCAAGCAGTTCCCCAAGCAGTTCCTGGCCCTGACCGGTGAACACACGCTGTTCCAGCAAACCCTCGAACGCCTGGTGTTCGACGGCATGCAGGCGCCGATCGTGGTCTGCAACAAAGACCACAAGTTCATCGTCCAGGAGCAGCTCGGCGCGCTCAACCTGCAGACCCAGGCGATCCTGATGGAGCCATTCGGGCGCAATACCGCGCCGGCGGTAGCAATCACCGCGATGAAGCTGGTCAATGAAGGTAGCGACGAGTTGATGCTGGTGCTCCCGGCCGACCACGTGATCGATGACCAGAAGGCCCTGCAGCGCGCCCTGGCCCTGGCCACGGTGGCCGCCGAGCGCGGCGAGATGGTGTTGTTCGGCGTGCCGGCAACCAAGCCGGAAACCGGCTATGGCTACATCCGCTCCAGCCAGGACGCGCTGCTCCCCGAGGGCGTGGCGCGGGTGGCGCAGTTCGTCGAGAAGCCGGATGAAAAGCGCGCTACCGAGTTTGTCCGAGCCGGCGGTTACTTCTGGAACAGCGGCATGTTCCTGTTCCGCGCCAGCCGCTTCCTCGAAGAGTTGAAGAAGCACGAGCCGGACATCTACGACACCTGCCTGATGGCCCTGGAGCGCAGCGTCGAAGACGGCGACACCCTGAGCATCGACGAAGCCACCTTCGCCTGCTGCCCGGACAACTCGATCGACTACGCGGTGATGGAAAAGACCCAGCGCGCCTGTGTCGTGCCACTGTCGGCCGGCTGGAGCGATGTCGGTTGCTGGTCGTCGCTGTGGGACGTGCATGAGAAAGACGTCCACGGCAACGTCACCAAGGGCGACGTGGTGGTGCAGGACAGCCGCAACTGCATGATCCACGGCAACGGCAAGCTGGTGTCGGTGATCGGCCTGGAGAACATCGTCGTGGTCGAAACCAAGGACGCCATGATGATCGCCCACAAGGACAAGGTCCAAGGCGTCAAGCAGATGGTCAACACCCTCGACAAGCAAGGCCGCAGCGAGACCCAGAACCACCTTGAGGTGTATCGCCCATGGGGCTCGTACGACTCGGTGGACATGGGCGGGCGCTTCCAGGTCAAGCATATCACCGTCAAGCCGGGCGCCAGCCTGTCGCTGCAGATGCACCACCACCGCGCCGAGCACTGGATCGTGGTATCCGGCACAGCCGAAGTGACCTGTGACGAGAACGTGTTCCTGCTCACCGAGAACCAGTCGACCTATATCCCGATTGCCTCGGTGCACCGCCTGCGCAACCCGGGCAAGATCCCGCTGGAGATCATTGAAGTGCAGTCCGGGAGCTACCTGGGTGAGGATGACATCGAGCGCTTCGAAGACGTCTACGGCCGCAGCGCGACGCCGATCGAACGCGGCATTTCGGTGAAGACCATCGCCCAATAAACCACTGGGGCCGCTCTGCGGCCCATCGCGACACAAGGCCGCCCCCACAGAATATGCGCACTCGCTGTGGGAGCGGCCTTGTGTCGCGAATGGAGGGCGCAGCCCTCCCAGCTTTTGAGCCCACCCCAATTACCAGCTAGGATGGTCAAACCCGCCCAACCTAGGCTTGTCCCCCCAAAATGATCATCGGCGCCCTGCTCATTCTCACCTGGCTGGTCCTGCTCCTGCGCTACCCGGCCAAGGCCTTGCCGATTTCCCTCGCTGCCGTCTGCGGCCTGGGCCTGGTCGCCCTGTTCGTCGCCTGGCAAGACACCCGCGAATCCTCACAGCTGGCCCGCCTTGACCTGCGCCTGACCTACGCCCCGGATCAATGCCCCGCCGACCGCCCCCTGCGCGTGACCATGAAAAACACCAACAAGGCCCCGCTGACCGAACTGCGCTGGCGCGTGGGCGCGTATGCGCCGGGCGATTCGGTCAACCTTGCCGAGAACACCTACAGTGCACCGCGCTACCGTGGCCCTGGCGATTTGCAGCCGGGTACTGAGTGGAGCGACTGCCTGCCATTGCCGCCGCTGCGCTCAGGGTATCGGCCGCAGACGCTGGAGTTTCGCGCGGAACATCTGCAGGGTACATTCGCCAATTGATGGGTTGCCGGTCATGGCCTCTTCGCGGGGCAAGCCCGCTCCTACAGGGATTGCGCTTACCTCTGGCACGGCGCGGTACCTGTAGGAGCGGGCTTGCCCCGCGAAGAGGCCATGACAGACGACACAAACTTCAGCTGATAACAGGCCTCTCCCATGCCCACCGTTCTGATCACCGGATGCTCCAGCGGCATCGGCCGCGCCCTGGCCAACACCTTTCGCGATGCTGGCCATGAAGTCTGGGCGACGGCGCGCAAGCCCGAAGATGTCGCGCAATTGGCCGCTGCGGGATTTGCCGCACGGCAACTGGATGTCAACAACGGCGATGAGCTGGCCCGTCTGGCCGAAGAGCTGCAGGACCGCCACGGCGGCCTCGACATCCTCATCAACAACGCCGGCTACGGCGCCATGGGGCCGCTGCTCGATGGCGGCGTCGAGGCCATGCGCCAACAGTTCGAGACCAATGTGTTCGCCGTGGTCGGGGTGACCCGCGCGCTGTTCCCGCTGCTGCGCCGTAACCGCGGACTGGTGGTGAATATCGGCAGTGTGTCCGGCGTGCTGGTGACACCGTTCGCCGGTGCCTACTGCGCCTCGAAGGCAGCAGTGCATGCCTTGAGCGACGCGCTGCGCCTGGAGTTGGCGCCGTTTGGCATCCGCGTCATGGAAGTGCAGCCGGGGGCGATTGCCTCGCAGTTTGCCAGTAACGCTCAGCAGCAGGCGGACCAGGTGCTGGCAGCAGAGTCGCCGTGGTGGCCGCTGCGCGAATACATCCAGGCGCGGGCGCGGGCTTCGCAAGACAAGCCGACCCCGGCAGCCGAATTTGCCCAAGGGGTGCTGGCAGCCGCGCGCAAGACGCCGGTGCCTGTGCTGGTGCGCTTGGGCAATGGCAGCACGGCGCTGCCGTTGCTGGCGCGGTTGCTGCCACAACGGTTGCTCGACAAGGTCTTGCGCAAGCGCTTTGGTTTACTGCGGCCGCTGTGAGGCTGCAGCACAGCCATCAACCCTCAGATCTGGCCCAATGCCAGCTCAACCACCTTCAACGCCGTTGACGGCCCCGCTAGCAGCGACTCGACCCTGAGGCCGCTGTCAGCCAAGGTTTCGGCTAGCCGATTCGCCACCGCCAGCATTGTCGAGCCGGCGCAAAGAAACACCAACCTGCCCCATTTGCGCTGCGCCATGCCCTCGGCGTAATGCGCCGA
The DNA here is from genome assembly GCF_017875955.1 of Pseudomonas sp. BP8. Lineage (GTDB taxonomy): Bacteria > Pseudomonadota > Gammaproteobacteria > Pseudomonadales > Pseudomonadaceae > Aquipseudomonas. Next base: position 5,645,369 of record NZ_JAGINK010000001.1, read on the forward strand.
CAGCTGCGCGGCGAGCGAGGGGTTGGCGTGGAAGATGCCGAGGTTATTGACCAGGATATCGGTATGCGGCATCCGCTCGATCAGGGTCTGAGTGCCCTGCTCGGTGCTCAGGTCGGCGGCAATGCCAATGATGCGCGCGGCCGGGAGTTTTTCCCGCACGCGCCTGAGGGCTTCATCGACCCGCGCCTGGGTACGCCCGTTGAGCACTACCTCGGCGCCGGCCTCGACCAGGCTGATGGCAATGGCCAGGCCAGCGCCGGCGGTGGAGCCACTGACGATCGCGCGCTTGCCGTTGAGGGAGATGGGCATCGTTTGCTCCTCGTTCGAGACGCCGCACCTACAGGGTATGAGGCGCGTTTGCCGGCTTTGCGCTCGGCTGCTCAGCGAAGGCCTGCCAGCCACCCCCAAGCGCCTTGTACAAGCCAACCATGGCCTGCGCAACGGCCGCCGAGCTGTCAATCCACTGCTCCTCACTGGCCAGCAATGCCGACTGCACGCTCAGCACATTGAGAAAGTCCACCGCCCCTTCCACGTACTGACGCTGAGCGGTCTCGAGGGCAATCCGGTTCTCGCGCACCGCCTCGGCCAGGTGATCACGGCGCAACTGGCTGGCGTTGTACAGGCGCAGTACATCGTCGATCTCATGCCAGGCTCCGAGCACCACCTTGCGGTAGTTGAGTGCTGCTTCCTGCTGCTGGGCTTCGCGCAACTGCAGCGTGCCCTTGAGCCGGCCACCTTCGAAAATCGGCAGCGACAGCTGCGGGCCAAAGGCAAACCGGCGCGAATCCCACGCGCCAAAATCAGACAACTGCATGGCCTGGAAACCGACACTGCCGGACAAGCGAATGCTCGGGTAGAAATCCGCCTTGGCCACGCCGATGCTGGCCGTCGCCGCATGCAGACGGGCCTCGGCCTGACGAATATCCGGACGCCGCTCCGCCAGTTCCGACGGCACGCCGATGGCAAATTTCTGCGCCGGCGTCGGCAGCTCGCCACCGGCCAGCAGCTCAGCCTGCAGGCTGCGCGGCGGCTCGGCAGCCAGCAGGCTGAGGGCGTTGATCAAGTCATCGCGACGTGCCTGCAAGGTAGGCAGGCGCGCTTCGATCGAAGCAACCTGAGCGCCAGCCTGGGCAACATCGAGCCGCGTCGCGACGCCTTCGGCCTGACGGTCCTGGGACAACTGCAAACTGTGCCGGGCAACCTTGAGGTTATCTTCAGTAACCTCAAGCGTGTGCTGCACGGCGCGCAGCTGGATGTAGTTGCCAGCGGTTTCCGACAGCAATGCCAGGAGCACGCCACGGCGATCATTCTCGGCGACTTCTACCGAGGCATCGGCGGCCTCGACCTGGCGTCTTACTCGACCCCAAAGATCGAGCTCCCAGCCGGCGACCAGGTCGCCTTGCCAGAGGTTGAAGGCCGACTTGCCGGAATGTCCGGACGGGTCGCTCAAGCCTTCGGCGCTGTTGCGCGCCCGGCTGTAACCGGCGTTGGCATCCACCGAAGGCGCCTCGTCGGCGGCAATCGTGCCGCGCAGCGCACGGCTTTGCAGCAGGCGGGCACTGGCCATCTGCAGGTCAAGGTTACGCTCGGCAACGCGCTGGATCAGCGCACTCAGCTTGGCATCGTGAAAACTGTCCCACCAACGCAGCTCTAACGGCTCGGCCACCGGCTGGCTCGCGGCAGCCTTGCCCTGCAGCGCTGCCCAGGCCTGCGGCGACTGGCTGGCGGGGCGCTCGAAATCCGGGCCGAGGGTGCAGCCTGCCAGCGTCACGGCGAGCAGCAAGGGGCTGATGCGGGCTAACGCGTTCATCGTGCGCTGACCTCTTTGCCTTCGAGCGTGTCGCCCTGGGTGTCAATGGTCGCAACCACCGACATGCCGACGCGCAAGCGCTGCAGCAACGGCTGGCCGTCATCGAAGACGATCTTTACCGGAATGCGCTGGACGACCTTGGTGAAGTTGCCGGTGGCGTTGTCCGGCTTGACCGCGGCGAAGGTCACACCGGTAGCCGGGGCGATGCTTTCGACATGGCCCTTGAGCGTTTCCCCAGAGAAGGTGTCGACGCTGATGCTCACCGGCTGACCGGGTTGCACGTGAGTCAGTTGCGTCTCCTGGAAGTTGCCGACCACATAGGCCTGCTCCAACGGCACCACCGACAGCAGGCGCGCGCCCGGGTTGACGTAGGCGCCCACGCGCAGGGCGCGCTCGCCGACCATGCCGTCCACCGGCGCGGTGATGCGGGTGTAGGAGAGATCGAGCTGGGCTTTCTCGACGCCGGCTTCGGCGCGCTTGAGCTGGCCATCGGCGCTGGCCACCTGGGCGCTGAGAATATCCACCTGCTTGCGCGTGGCGAGCAACGCCGCCTGGGTATTGGCCAGACGCGCCCGCGCCTGGTCGACGCGGCTGCGCGCCTGCTGGGCGTTCTGCACGGTGCCGGCGCCCTGTTCGGCGAGGCGGCTGTAGCGGCTGACTTCATGCTCGGCAAACGCCGATTCAGCCTGGGCGGCCTTGACTGCCGCCTCGGCCTGAGCGATCAACGATGCCTGGCGTTCAAGGGTGGCACGGGCATCGGCGCTCTGCGCCTTGGCCACCAGCAATTGGGCATCGGCAGCGTCCAGCGCCGCCTGGTAATCGCGCGGGTCGATGGTCGCCAGCAGTTGGCCGGCCTTGACCTGTTGGTTGTCCTCGACCAGGACTTCCTTGATAAACCCGGCGACCTTGGGCGCGACCACGGTGTAGTCGGCGATCACGTAGGCATCATTGGTGCGTTGCTGATGGTCGCTGCCGAGCATCCACGGGCCTACCAGGCCGGCCAGCACGGCCACGGCGAGCACCGAGCCGATGACGAGCGTCTTGCGATTGTTGGTCATTTTACTGTTCTCGAAGTCATCCAGGGGTTCAGGCCACCGCGCGCGGTGGGTAGACCCGAGTGGGCACGAAAGGAATAAGGCAGATAAGGGCCACGGCGACGCAGGCCATGACCAGGTACAGATCGGCCGAGGTCAGCACCAGGGCCTGTTGATGAATGCGTTGCGCAAGGCCGGCGGCGCGATCGTCGATCAACGGCGCGTTGCCCAGGCTGTCCACCAGGTGGTTGGAATGAAAATGCCGGCGCAGGGTGCCGAGCGCGTCGAGCAGGCCACCTGCGATCACTGCCGAGAGGCCTTTTACCGTGTTGAACCAGGCCGATGCGAACGGGCCTTCCTGCGGGCTCATACCATTGGTCGAGAGCATCAGCAGTGGCAGCACCGACATCGGCTGGCCGAACACCTGCAGCAGGTAGAAACCGTAGAAGTTGTCGCGAATCCACGCGGAGGTCAGCAAGCTGCTGCCCACGCACGACACCGCCAACATGCCCAGGCCCAGCGCCAGTACCCAGCGACAGTCCACCGCGCGCAGGTTGCACAGCGCAGCGGTGAGCGGCAGGGCGATCAGTTGCGGCATGGCCACCAGCAGCATCAGCGGGCTGGTCTGCGCCGGGCGGTAGTCCTGGATCTGCGCAAGGTAGGCCGAGGGGATGCTGCCCACGCCGGAGAGCACGATCAAGACCCCGGCCAGGGTCACCAAGGCGAAACTCAGGTTGCGCCGCGAGAGCATGCGCAGCTGGAAGAACGGCACCGTCTCGGACCACTCGTTGTACATGAACAGCACCAGCAACAGCAGGCCGCCGCCAAGCAACCAGCAGATCAGCGGCGAGTCGAACCAACCCCAGCGATCGCCCAGCGACAGGCCGAGGACGATACAGCTGATGGCGGGCAAGCCGAGCACCACCCCGCGCCAGTTGAACTGCTGGAAACGCTCCAGGCGCAGAGGGTCTTGCGGCAGGCCCCAGCCGACGCAGAGCATGGCCAGCAGTGACGGCAGGATGATCTGCCAGAACGCCCACTGCCAGCCGACGTACTCGGTCCACAGGCCTGCCAACGGTGTGCCGAGGTTGGGCCCGAAGGTGGCGGTCAAGGCATAGCAGGCCAGGCCGTAGACCTTGATTCCCGGCGGCAGGAAGCGCAGCGCCACGCTCATCAGCATGGGCGGCATGGCGCCCGAGGCGAGGCCCTGGAGAATGCGCAGCAGCATCAGGCTGTGCAGGTTGGGCGCATACGGCTGGAGCAGGCCGAGCACGGCGAACAGGCCAATGGCACAGAGGGTGAAGCGGCGCAGCGAGAAGGTCGTCGCCAGCCACGGCGAGAAGGCCATGGCCGACACCGAAGCGGCGGCGTACACCGCCAGCAGCCAGGCGCCTTCATCGGCACCGATACCCATTGCGCCGCGGATATCATTCAGCGAGATCTTCGTCACTGACTCGTTGAGACCGGCGCAGAGTACCGCCAGCAGCACACCGAACAGCCCGACCACTACCCGCAGGCCAAACGCCGTTTGCGCAGGACCCGCGGCCGCAGGGGCGGCGCTGAGCGCGGCAGGTGGGGCGGTAAGTGCAGTCATGGGGCGGACATCTCCAGCAACAAATTGGCTGGAGGGAGTTTAAAAAGATTGAATGCTTACGAAAACTGACTTATCGGTAGGTTTAGATTGCGCTGGACGCAATCCGTGCGTGTCAGTGGTGGCCTCTTCGCGGGGCAAGCCCGCTCCTACAGGGGCCAGTTTGCCCATCCATCCTGTAGGAGCGGGCTTGCCCCGCGAAGAGGCCGTCCCTGACAGCCTACGGATCTACCTGGCAACACGCCTTCAAGGTCTCCCGCAACCACCGATGGGCCGGGTCGCTGTGAAAGCGGGGATGCCACGCCTGCATCACGTTGACCCGCTCCAACGGCACCGGAATCTCGAACGAACGCAGCGGTAGCCCCAGCCTGGACACACTGTTGAGGATATTCGCCGGCATCGGCAGGATCAGGTCCGAGTCCGGCAGCGAGAACAGCGCCGAGTGAAAACTCGGCGTAATCAAGGCCACCCGCCGCTCCACCTTGAAGTTGGCCAGCTCGACGTCGATCGGCCCGTTGGCCCGGCCACGCCGCGACACACTGATCTGCGGGTACTCGGCAAAGCGCGCCGGGGTGATCTCGCCATCGAAAATCGGGTGATCACGCCGCGCCAGGCCGACATAGTAAGTGTGAAAAAGGGTCTGGATCTTGATCTCCGGCGGCAGGTCGATGCTCGAACTGATGACCAGGTCAGTGCGCCCATCACGCAGCACTGTGTCGTCATCGCCGCCGCCGCTTTCCGGGACAAAACGCAGCACCGTACGCGGCGCCTGCTCATGCATCATGCGCAGCAGCTGGGCGCCATACAGGGCGATGAACAGGTCGTTGGTGCGGATGTTGAACGCCCGATCCAGGCGCTGCAGGTCAACACTCTCGGCGCTGCGAAACACCTGCCCGGCCTGCTCGACCAGCTGGCTGACCTGATCTCGCAGGGCCAACGCCCTGGGTGTCGGCACCAGGCCGCGACCGGCCCGTACCAGAATCGGATCGTCCAGCGCATCGCGGATGCGCCCCAAGGTCCGGCTCATGGCTGCCGGGCTCAGGTTCATGCGCTGCGCCGCGCCGACTACGCTGCCTTCATCGAGCAGGGCGTCGAGGGCGACCAGCAGGTTCATGTCCGGGAGTTGCATGGCCGTTTACCGTGACAGCTGTGGGAACGGTGATGTTAACAGGTCGGATGATTGCGCCAGACGCAACGACGCCGTGCGTGGTGGGCTATTTATTCCGGGAGCGGGTTGGGCCTTTAATAACGCTGTGCCAGTGCTGGCCTCTTCGCGGGGCAAGCCCGCTCCTACAGGGGCCAGTGTGCCCACGGCCTTGATGATCAACACCGATCCTGTAGGAGCGGGCTTGCCCCGCGAAGAGGCCCGCACTGCCTACCTCAATCCAGCCCCGACCGAGGAGCCTGCATGCCCCGCCCCGTCCTGATCGCCATCGACGCCTCCCCCGCCACCAGCGCCCTGCTGGCGTTGGCCCAGCGCTACTGCCGCCCCGATGAACACCAACTGCACGTGCTCCTGGCCATCGACTCGACCTTCGCCGTGCACGGCCAACCCGCCCCCTACACCGACGGTGAGCTCAGCGAATACCCCGCCGCCTGCGACGAACAGCAGCTCGCCGAGCGCGCCGTTGCGCAAACGCTGCAAAGCCTGCGTGATGCCGGTTTCACAGCCCAAGGCGGCACCGTCGCTGCCGAGCCGGTCAAGGCCATCGTCGACCAGGCCCAGGCGCTGGACTGCGAGCTGATCATCATGGGCCACCGTCACCTGTCGCGATTGGGCCGGCTGCTGGATCCGTCGATCAGCTCAAAGGTGCTTGATCGGGTGCAGATTCCAGTGTTGGTGGCAGCCATCGCAAAGTCGTTTGAAATTTAATCTGGCTTGAGCTCGCCGGGGGCCGCTGCGCGCCCCTCGTACGGGCACCACCAGATCCGGATCAACCCTCGCCGGGCTTCACCACCACAGTGCAGGTCATGCCCGCCGCCAGCAAAAAACCTTCCGGCACTTCATCGATGTGAATCCGCACCGGTACCCGCTGGGCCAAGCGCACCCAGTTGAAGGTGGGGTTCACATCGGCAATCAGCTCGCGGCTTTGCGGGTTGTCGCGGTCATAGATACCGCGCGCGATGCTCTCCACATGGCCCTTGATCCGCTCGCCACTCATCATCTGCAGCTCGGCCTGGTCACCGACCTTCACATGCGGCAGCTTGGTCTCTTCGAAAAAGCCATACACCCAGAACGACTGCTCATCGACCACCGCCATCACCGCCTCACCGGTGCGCGCATAGTCACCGCGGTGCACATTGAGGTTGGTCACATAGCCATCGACCGTGGCGATGATCCGCGTGCGCTTGAGGTTGAGCTCGGCTGCCGCCAGTTGCGCCAGCGCCTGCTGATAATCGGCCTGGGCCGAGTTGGCAATGTTGCTGGCGTCATCGCGGTTCTCGCGGGAGATCACCAGGTTGTCCATGTCGGCGCGGCGCTTGGCGTTGACCTTGCGCATCTCCCAGGTCGCCTTGCGCGAGGCCACCAGCGCCTTGGCCTGGTCGACTGCGACCTGGTAGTGCTCGGGGTCGATCTGGATCAGCACATCACCCTTCTTCACCCGCTGGTTGTCGCGCACCGGCACATCAGTGACATAGCCAGGCACGTCGGCGGCGACGTTGATGATGTCGGCACGCACGCGGCCGTCGCGGGTCCAGGGGGTGGTCATGTAATGCAGCCACAACTGGCGGCCGATCACCACCGCGGCAAGCAGCACCAGCAAGGTGGCGATCAGGCTGAAGAACTTTTTCATCGAGGGTTTCTCACCAGTAGACGGTCAGCGCCATGGCGCCGAAAAGGCAGATGAACAGGCACAGCCGCAGCAACGCCGGGTGCCAGAAGAAGCGGTAGCCGTCCACGCTGGCGACAAAACGGTCGAGGCCCCAGGCCAGGCCTGCGGCAAACAGGAACATCAAGGTCATGGTCGGCATGTACACGCCATGGAAGGCGATCTCACGGGGCATGGGGCAGTCCTTTCGCCGGGGCCAATGGCGATTGTGGGTCGAGCAGGGAGGAGCGGATGAAGTGCAGGTAGCTCTGCGTGCGGCGCAGCACCGAGGTGTCGAAGTGGCGCGCAAACGGCTCGTCGGTGGCCTGCACGCGGCTGATCGCGTGGTCAACCGCGACCAGCGCACGCTCGTGGTTGCTGGCGTTGGGCTGCAGGAACAACCGCGCCAGCGCCCGGCCCATCACGCGGATCGCCTGGCGCCAGGGCTGCGACTCGGCGTAGGCCGGGTGCACTGGGGCGCGGGCCTGTTCCTTGCGCAGTTCGATGATGGCGTGGCCAACTTCGAGCACGACGAACATCCAGCGCATCAGTTCGCTCTGCACCTGCGGCTTGCCGGCCGCCAGGCCATAGGCCTGGTGCAGCAGGTCGCGGGTACGGCTTTCGAAGGCCGAGCCGAGCCCGCGCAGGCGCCCACCGATGGCGAACAGCACCTGCTCGCGCAAGTCGCGCTGCAGTCGGCTCCACAGCCAGCGGCTGTTCGGCGGCAGGATGATCGCCCCGGCCGCAGCGCAGACCAGCATGCCGATGACCATGCCGATGTAGTCGTTGATGAAGGTGTAGGGGTTGTACACAGTGAGGTTGTTCGGCACCGAGCCGATCGCGAAAAACACCAGCAGGCCAACGCCATACCCCGCGTAGGCCGGACGCGAAGAGAGGAACGCGCCGAGCACGAACACCGGCGCCAGAACCATGCACAGCAGCGCGAAGCCGTCGATCCAGGGGAACACGAAAAACGTCTCGAAGAAGCCGATGAAGGCGCCGATCAAGGTCCCGCAGGCCATCTGGAACGCCATGCGCTTGGGGTTCGGCGACGCCGCCGAAAGGCCAGCGGTGACCGTGGCGATCAGGGTCATCATTGCGCCGCTGGGCCAGTCAGTGAGCAGCCAGTAGCTGCCAAGCAAGAGCAGCACCGCCGAGGCCCGCACACCGGCGGCCAACGACACCAGCCAGCTGGTCTGTGACACATAGGGCTCGTCCCACTGCTCGCGCTGGTGCTTGTGCGCCGCCAGCGAAGCATGGGTTTCGGCGTAGCTGAACATCTCGTCGATGAAGCGGTAGAGCAGTTCGAAGGCCGTATGGAAATCGAGCAAGTCGCTGTCGCTGGGGCCGGTTTCGAGGTACTCGGCACGCAACGTGCGCACCTGCGCCTGCAAGCCGTCCTTGTAGGCGCCCAGCTCGAGCGTCAGGCGCAGCGCATCAGCGTCGGTCAGGGCTCGTCCGACATAGGGCTCAAGCAGTGCGGCGAGGGTCTTGAGACCCGGTTCGATGGCGCCGACAATCTGCAGCGGGCCCCGCGCGCGCAAGCGTTCGAGCAGGCGATGCAGGGCATTGAAGCGGGTGGTGATCGCCATGAATTCGCTGTTCATACGCACCAGGCGGCCACTGCGCCGGCGCATGTGCGGGTCTTCGAAGGCGGTGACATTGCGCAAGCTTTCCAGGCCGACCGCTTCGGCGATGAAGCGCACGTTGCTGGTTTCGAAGCGATCACGCTGGCTGTCGCCGCGCAGCGCCTCGACCACCACACCGGCGAACACTCCGAAGCGTTGGTAGAGCGCGTTGCGCATGGCGGCACTGGCCGACTGCGGCAGGATCGCGGCGCTGACCATGGTCGACACGAGGATGCCGAGGGAAATCTCCAGCACCCGCCACACCGCCGCCATGAACGCCTGATCGGGGTGCTCCAGCACCGGCAGGCCGATCATCGCCGCGGTGTAACCGGCCAGCACGAAGCCGTAGGCGCGAAACGTCCGGTAGCGCATGGCACCGGCCGAGCACAGCCCTACCCACAGCGCCAGGCTGGGCAGGAACAGCTCGCTGTTTTGCGGAAACAAGGCAATCAGCGCGACCATCATCGCCGAGCCGGCCAAGGTGCCAAGGACCCGGTAGAAGCTCTTGGCGAAGACATGACCACTCTGCGGCTGCATGACGATGAACACGGTGATCATCGCCGTGCGCGGCTGCGGCAGCTCCAGGCGCATGGCCAGCCAGAGGGTGATGAACGCGGCGACCAGGACCTTGAAGATGTACACCCAGGTCACCCCGTCGGTGCGCGCCCAGGCAAAGAAGCCGCGCCGCCATTCCAGGCTGTGCAGCCAGCGCAACGTCAGGCTCGAAGTGCTCATCGGGTAACGTCCGGCTGATCGAACACGGCCAGGGTTGCCGGTGTTTTCGGCGCGGCCTGGCGTTGTTCGGCAGGGCTGTCGTTACCGGCCGCCAGGCCGCCCCCCAGCGCGGTGACGAGCTCAGCATGGGCGGTCAGGCGAGCGGCCTGGACCTGCTGCTGGCGCTGCTGCTGGCGGAACAGCAAGGTCTGCGCATTGAGTACATTGAGGTAGTCGGTCAGGCCACGCTGGAAAGCGATCAGGGCAATGTCGTAGGTTTTTTGCGCGGCGGCCACCGACTCGGCAGCAAAATGCGCCTGCTCGTTCATCGACTCACGGCGGATCAACTGATCGGAGATGTTTTTCAGCGCACCGATCACGGTCTGGTTGTAGCGCGCCACGGCCACGTCATAGCCCGCCGAAGCCACGCCCAGCTGCGCGCGCAGGCGCCCGCCGTCGAAGATGGGCAGGCTGATGGCCGGGCCAACGTTGTAGTTGAACTTGCGCCCGGTGATGAATTCCAGCGCACCGCCGCCAGTGGCCATGAAGCCCAGGCCGCCGACCAGGTCGACGTTGGGGAAAAAACCGGCATGGGCGACGTCGATGCCACGCGCCTGGGCCGCGACTTGCCAGCGGCTGGCAACCACGTCGGGGCGCTGGCCTACCAGCTCGGCGGGCAGCGCTGAAGGCAGCTTGAGCGGCGCAGCGAGGGTCAGGCTCGGGCGCTGGATCTGCGCGCCCTCACCCGGGCCTTTGCCTGCCAGCGCGGCCAATTGATTGCGCGCCAGGGCGATTTCTTCAGTGAGTGCGTCCAGTTGGCGATGGGTCTCGGGCAGCGGTGCTTCGGCCTGGCTGACCTCGAAATGCGTACCGATACCGCCGTCCAGGCGACGCTTGGCCAGGGCGAGAATCTGCTCTTGCTGGGCGAGTTCGGCGCTGACGATGTCGTGCTGGGCAAAGTGCAGAGCCAGCTGGATGTAGACCTTGACCAGGTTGTTTTCCAGCTCGAGCTGGGCTTGGCGCGCTTCGGCCGCGCTCATGTGAGCAAGGTCGAGCGCCTGTTCGCTGGCATTGCGCTCACGGCCCCACAGGTCGAGGGCGTAGCTCAAGCCGAGCGCGGCATTGTTGTCCCAGGTGTTGCTACCGGACAGCGCGCCAGGGCCGTAGAACTGATCCTCCGGCCAGTTGTGCCGCTTGAGCGAGGCCTGGCCATTGGCCTGGAGCTGTTCGGCCGACTCGATGACACCGGCCATGGCCTTGGCTTCACGCACTCGCGCTGCGGCCATGGCCAGGCTCGGGCTGCCGGCCAGGGCCAGGGCGACCCAGCGGTCGAGCTGGGCGTCGCCATAACCCTGCCACCACTGCTGGTCGGGCCAATGGGCGTCGCTGGCGGCCTCGCGGATCGCTTGGTCGGTGGTCAGGGTATTGGCGGGCAGCGTCTTGCTTTGCGGGGCGATGCCCCAGGTTCCGATACAGCCTGCCAGGGACAGGCTAAGGGCACAGGCACTGAGCGCGTTCAGCGCTCTGATGATGCGACGCGGCACAGCTGCGATTTCCCGAGGAAAGAGGTGGATGAGGCCGGGCAATTCTAGGGGGCCGCCGCACTGGCGATAAGCGCATATTCCTGCGAATCTTTGTTACCAAAACAGCGATAATCCGGCTTTGGTCGAAGCAACAAAACCGTAACTTCATGTCACAATTTCGGCCTCTATCACGAGAGTGACCCATGGACACCCTGCAAAACATGCGTGCTTTCAGTTGCGTCGCCCAGCTTGGCAGCTTCACCGCCGCCGCTGCGCAGCTGGATACCACCACCGCCAACGTGTCGCGGGCGGTCTCCAACCTGGAAGCCCATCTGCAAACGCGCTTGCTCAACCGCACCACCCGGCGCATCGCCCTGACCGAAGCGGGCAAGCGTTACCTGATGCGCTGCGAGCAGATCCTGACCTATGTCGAGGAAGCCGAAGCCGAAGCCAGCGATGCCCACGCGCGGCCTGCCGGGCAACTGAAGGTGCATTCGATGACCGGCGTCGGCCAGCATTTTGTGGTAGACGCGATTGCTCGCTACCGTGAGTCGCACCCGGACGTGACCTTCGACCTGACCATGGCCAACCGCGTGCCGGACCTGCTCGACGAGGGCTACGACGTGTCGATCGTGCTCGCCAGTGAGCTGCCCGACTCCGGTTTCGTCTCGCAGCGCTTGGGCATCACCTACAGCATCGTCTGCGCCTCGCCGGAATATGTCGCCAAGCATGGCATCGCGCAAAAGCCGAGCGACCTGCTCAAGCACGCTTGCCTGCGCATGGTCAGCCCGGTGATTCCGTTGGAGAAGTGGCTGTTTGACGGGCCCGAGGGCCAGGAGCTGGTCAACATCACCAGCTCGCCGTTCCAGGTCAATTCGGCCGACGCGATGAAAACGGCAATTCGCAGTGGCATGGGCGTGGGCGTGTTGCCGATCTATTCGGCGATCGATGGCCTGCGCGATGGCAGCATCGTCAGGGTCATGCCCGACTACCGCCTGCAGGAGCTCAACCTGTATGCGATCTACCCGTCGCGACAGTACCTGGATGCCAAGATCAAGACGTGGGTCGAATACTTGCGCAACTCGTTGCCGGAGATTCTGGCGGCGCATGAGGCAGACCTGAAAACCCACGAGTTGCTGATCAGCAACTGAAAAAGCTGCTGCATTGGGGCGGGGGACAATGGTAGGTTGCTATCCATTGATCCCGCGCCAGCCAGGATTGGGAGGGCTTCGCCCTCCATCGCGACACAAGGCCGCTCCCACAGGGATTGCATTCAACCCTGCAACTGCGGGCTTGTCCGCTCCTGGCGTTGGCATACATGCCTAGCCTTGCAGAGAGTTGCCGATGAAAAAGACCGTCCTGGCCTTCAGCCGCATCACCCCGGCCATGGCCGAGCGCCTGCAGCACGACTTCAACGTGATCGTCCCGTCGCCCAAGCAGGGCGATATCGCCGCCCAGTTCAACGAGGCCTTGCCTGAGGCCCACGGCCTGATCGGCGCGGGGCGCAAGCTCGGCCGGGCGCAGCTTGAAGGCGCGGCCAAGCTGGAAGTGGTGTCGAGCGTTTCGGTTGGCTACGACAACTATGACGTCGACTATTTCAACGAGCGCGGCATCGCCCTGACCAACACCCCCGACGTGCTCACCGAAAGCACCGCCGACCTTGGCTTCTCGTTGATCATGGGCTGCGCCCGGCGCACCGCCGAGCTGGACGCCTGGACCAAGGCCGGCCAGTGGCAGGCCAGCGTCGGCCCTGACCGCTTCGGCAGTGACGTACACGGCAAGACCCTGGGCATCGTCGGCCTGGGCAATATCGGCGCGGCCGTGGCCCGGCGTGGTCGCTTCGGTTTCAACATGTCGATCGTGTATGCCGGCAACAGCCGCAAGCAGGCCCTCGAGCAGGAGCTCGGCGCCCAGTACCGCAGCCTGGAGCAACTGTTGGCCGAGTCGGACTTCGTTTGCCTGGTGGTGCCGTTGTCCGATGCCACGCGCAAGCTGATCGGTGCCCGTGAGCTGAAACTGATGAAGCCGAGTGCCTACCTGATCAACATTGCCCGCGGGCCGGTGGTGGATGAGGCGGCGCTGATCGAGGCGCTGCAGGCCGGCACCATTCGTGGGGCCGGGCTGGACGTGTACGAGAAGGAACCGCTGGCGGAGTCACCGCTGTTCACCCTGCCCAATGCCCTGACCCTGCCCCATATCGGCTCGGCCACTGCCGAGACCCGTGAGGCCATGGCCAACCGCGCGATGGACAACCTGCGTGCGGCGCTATTGGGTGAACGACCGCAAGACCTGGTCAATCCGCAGGTGTGGAAGCACTGATCGGTCGTTGTTAACGGCGGGCCGCTTTGCGGCCCATCGCGACGCAAGGCCGCTCCCACACAAACCGCGACAGTCTCTGGCTATACGCGGTCTCTGTGGGAGCGGCCTTGTGTCGCGATGGGCTGCGCAGCAGCCCCGGCATTCTTAAGTGAACAGCATCGGAGCGGCGGTGCCGCGATCCGACTTGCGTTGGCTATCTCACTACAACTGCCCCAACCACCCTGCTCACCTTCGGTTTGCGAAACACCAGTACATTGCCGGCCATCACCGCCACCAATCCGGCCAGCGCCGGAGCGGTCCATTGGTACCCTTCGGCAAACGCCGACACGTTCAGCGCCACCAGCGGGAACAGCACGGTGCAATACGCCGCACGCTGCGGCCCCATGCGCCCGACCAAGGTCAGGTAGGCAGTAAAGCCGATCACCGACCCCGGAATCACCAGGTACAACAACGAGCCGAGGTAACGGCTATTCCATTCCATGGCGAACGGAATGCCGCTGACCAGGCAATACACCGAGAGCATCGCCGCGCCATAGACCATGCCCCAGGCATTGGTCGTCATCGGCTTGAGTCCGGCTTTCTGCTGCATGCTCGACAGCATGTTGCCGGCCGAGAAACACAGCGTACCGAGCAGCGCCAGGCCCAGCCCATACAGGGTTTCACGGCTGGTGGCATGGCCGGCAAACTCCGGCGAGAACAGCAAGCCCAACCCCAATAACCCCAGCGCGCCGCCGGCCAGCACGTTGCTGGCGACCCGCTGGCCGAAGAAAATCCGCGCATTGAGCGCATTCCACAGCGTCGCGGTCGAGAACACCACGGCGATCAGGCCGCTGGCGATCCACTGGCTGGCAGTCAGGAAACACATGAAGTTGACGCAGAACAGGCACAGGCCCTGGGCCAGGCAGATCAGGTGACCGCGCCGGTCCATCGGTTGCAGGCGCCGGCTGAGCAGAAGAATGGCGAACAGGATCAACCCGGCCAGGGCGAACCGGTAGACGATCGAGACCGGGATGGCGACCACGCCCAATTGCAGCTTCAGGGCGATCCAGGTGGTGCCCCAGATGAGCACGGTGAGCAGGTAAAGTGACAGGTTCATGGCTGGAGTCTCTGAAGGCTTGGGGCCAGTGTCGAGCCTTCAACGTTCGCCAGGCTTGCACAAACTTGCGCTTTTCCGTCAGCAACGGCTGCCAAGCCCACGCCGGCGCAGTAGGATGGCCTCCAGAGGAATCGTCCATGCCGCCACTCAGCCAGTTGCAAGTCTTCAATGCCATGCATGCCTCGCCCCACGCCCGCCTGGAACACTGCGCGCAGTTGGGCGACGGCCTGGCTGCGGCGTTGTGGAGCAACCGTGACGACGCTCGCGACTACCAGGCGCCCAGCCATCACACGTTGTCGTGCTATATCGCCGACGGTACCGGCACCTTCCGCCGCCAGCGCCCGTCAGACAAGGGCGCGCCCGACAAACTGTGCATCATGCCGGCCGGCCACGAGTCGAACTGGGTGGTCAATGGCCCGATCCGCCTGGCTCACCTGTACATCGGCGAAGAGCAGTTCGCCCTTGGCTGCATTCGCCTGCTCGACCGTGAACCGCGCGAGATGCAGCTGCACGAGGCGACGTTTCTCGACGACCCACAACAGGCCCAGCGCTTCCGGCAACTGATCGGCCTGGCCTGGGACGAGCCCGGCGAGCGCTTGCTGGCTAGCAGCCTGGCGCATGACATCGTCGACCATGCCGTGCTCTGCCAGGCTGGCCAGCGCCAGGGCTTGCGTCTCAAAGGTGGCCTGGCGCCGAGCCTGCGCCGGCAACTGGTCGACTACATCGAAGCGCATCTCGACCAGCCGATTACCCTTGGCCAGCTGGCGTTGCGCTGCAACCTGTCCGAATACCACTTCGCGCGGATGTTCCGCACCAGCTTCGGCCTGCCGCCGCACCAATTCGTGCTGGCCCGGCGTCTGCAACGGGCTTGTCAGTTGTTGCGCCTGGGCGACCTGCCCCTGGTGCAGATCGCCCTGCTCTGCGGGTTTGCCAGCGCCAGCCATTTCAGTAATCGGTTTCGCCAGGCACTGGGGGCGACGCCTGGGGAGTACCGGGCGGCTTTTGCTCACTAAGCTTTTATAAAATGCCACTATCGCCGGGGGCTGCTGCGCAGCCCTTTCGCGACACAAGGCCGCTCCCACAGGGACCGCGCGAGCTTCTGTGGGAGCGGCCTTGTGTCGCGAAAGGGCCGCAAAGCGGCCCCAGCAATCTCAAGCCTTGAACACCTTCAAACCACTCAACCAACCCCGTTCATTCAGAACTCGAAGGTGCTCGACAAGCTCACCTGGCGCGCATCGCCGAGGGCGACGAAATACTGGTTCACCGCCGAACTGTAGTAAACCTTGTCGAACAGGTTCTTGACGTTCAGTTGCAGACGCACCTTGTGCTCATCCAGCTTGGTCTCGTAGCTGGCGAAGGCATCAGCCACGGTGTAGGCCGGCAGGTCGAAGGTATTGGTCGCGTTGCCGGCCCGCTCGCCGACATAACGCGCACCGGCGCCAATGCGCAGGCGGTCGCCGCCGAACAGGCTGCCGTAGTCGAACACCGCCGACAGCGAACCACTGTTGCGCGCCACGTTTTGCAAACCGTTGCCCTTGAGCTCGGGGTCCTTGGTGACTTGGGCATCGGTATAGGCGTAGCTGCCGATCACGCTCCAACGCTCGCTGAGCTGGCCGGTGAGGTCCAGTTCGACACCGCGCGAACGGACCTCGCCCGCGCTGCTGTACAGGGTATCGCCGCTGGCCGCATCGAAGTTGGCCACCAGCACGTTCTGCTTGGTGATATCGAACAACGCCAAGGTACCGGTGATCGCGCCGGGCATGTCCAGCTTGGCGCCCAGCTCCCACGATTTACCCTGCTCCGGTGCGATCGATGAGTCGAGCACGAGGCCGCCGGTGAGCGGCGCAATGCTCGAGTTAGGCTTGAACGACTCGCTGTAGCTGCCATAAAACGAAAGCTGCTCATCGACCTTGTAGACCACGCCCGCATGCGGCACCCAGGCCTGGTCACTGGTGTCGGTATTGGCCTTGAATGGCCGGCCGCGCCCGGCGTACTGATCGAATTGCTGGAAGCGCGCGCCAGCGACCAGGATCCAGTGATCATCCAGGTGCAGTGCATCCTGGAAAAACAGCGAGTCGGTGCGCAGCTTGTCGGTCTGGTCGCTGTCACTGGCGCGCACGCTGCTGCCTTCGACTTCCTGGCCGTAGACCGGATTGACGTAGCTGAAAGTGGAGGTAGCGGTCTGGCGGATCAGGTCGGCACGGAAGATCTTGCGGTCCTCATGGTCGACGCCAACCAGTAGGTCGTTGCGCAGGCCCGCTATTTCAACGTTGCCGTTGAGGCTGAAGGTCGCGTACTGGTCGCGGCTCAGCGAGCCGTGGGTGCCATCAATGCTGCGGGTCAGGGTGCCGGCGGCCTCGTTGACGCCGGTGACGCGCACCTGGCTGGCATCGTAGGTTTCGCGGTTGAAGCTGTAGCCGAAGTGCGCTTTCCAGTCGTCGCTGAGCTGGTGATCGACCTCCAGGCGATACAGGTCGGAGCGCCCTTGCATGTCGTTGAACGGCTCGTCGAGACGGCGCGTGGCCGGGATGTTGAGGGCGTGGCCGTCGCTGCCGAAGGCGGTGCCGCGATCAAACGGATAAACAAATTCGCGGTGCTCGTAAGACAGCACCACTTGGGTGTCCTCACCAAGCCAGGCCAGCGACGGCGCCACCAGCGATTCGCGGTGCACGCCAAAGTTGCGCCAGTAGTCTTCGTCTTCGTGATCGACAATCAAGCGGTAGGCCAGCTTGCTGTCACCGAGCGCGCCGGTGCTGTCGAAGCCGCCGCCGCTGCCGTTCTTGCCGCTGCCATAGGTCGAGCCACGTACCGTCAGCGCGTTGTATTGCTCCAGTTGCGGGCGCTTGCTGACCACGTTGATCACCCCGCCTGGGTCCTGGATGCCATACAGCAGCGAGGCCGGGCCCTTGAGCACTTCGACCCGCTCACTGCTGGCGTTGAGGCTGCGGCCCTGCACCAGCGGCATGCCATCGCGCATGATCGAGCCGTCGCGGTTGTCGCCAAAACCGCGCTTCATCACGGTGTCGGAGGTACCGCCGAAGTTGTTGCCCTGGGTGATGCCGCTGACGTTGGTCAGGGCATCGTCAAGGTTGCGCGGTGCCTGGTCGCGGATGACCTGGGCCGGGACGACGTTGATCGCCTGTGGGATGTCCTGGCTCGGGCCCTGGCCACGCATGATCGACGCGCTCGCCGGTGGCTGGTAGCTGAAGCTGTCCATCTGCGAATTGACGTTGGTGGCCTGCAGGTTCAGCGCGCCAGAGGTGTCGACCGGTTCCAGGGTCAGCGTGCGCGAATCGACCCGACGCCAGCTCAGCGCGGCGTTGCCGATGAGTTGCTGCAGGGCCTGCTCGGCGCTGAACGAACCCTCCAGGGCCGGCGCCTGCAGCGTTGTCAGCTCAACGGTGTAGACCACGCTCTGCCCGGTGGTGCGGCTGAAGGCATTGAGCGCCGCGGCCAGCGGCTGGCTCGGCTGGGCGAAGCTGTAGACCTGGGCCTGCTGCGCGGCGCTGGCCATGGGGGCGACGACGACGGACAGGGCGCCAAGGCCGAGCCAGAGGGGAACGCAAGGCGGGGTGAAGTGCATGGACGCTGACCTGTGAGGGGGTGATTGCCTGCGAATGAATCGCAATTTCACTCACTACACGGATGCCACGTCCTGATACCTCACACGTCCGGTGAAAAATAGTGGAAAAATGTTTGCCGTACTGGCTTCACTTCAGCAGCGTCAGACGCCCCAGCAGGGTATTGCGCGAAAAACCCATCACCTTGCCCAGCGAATCCAGCGCAACCAGCGGCTCCGCGACCGGAAAGCTGCCACTGACCTTGCGCTGCCCCAGTTCAGCATCAAGCAGCACAATCCGCCCGGGGTAATAGCGGCGCAAGTCGTCAACCACCTGCGCCAACGGCACCTGGTAGTAATTCAGCCAGCCCTGACGCCAGGCCAAGCGGCTGTCGCTGTCTACCGCCAGGGTGTCGCCGGCCACACCCTCGACATACGCCACTTGCTGGTTGGCCGTCAGCTCGCGGGCCGCCTGCCCCGGGCCTGGGGACACCGCGACCCGCCCGCTGCGCACCGTGACCTGGGCTCCCGCGTCCTGATCACGCACCTCGAACTGGGTGCCGAGCACACGCACCTCGCCACCGGCGGCCTCCACCAAAAAAGGCTGACCGGTATGCGTCACCTGGAAAAACGCCGCCCCGCGCAACAGACGCACCCGACGCTCACCCTGGGCGAAATCGATGGCCACCGCGCTGCCTGCATCAAGGGTCATCTGCGACTGATCAGCCAAGGTCACCTGCCGCACCTGACCGCTGCTGATGTAGTCGGCCTGCAGGTCCTCAACCCACAGCTGCGGCTGCCAGCCGCCAAGGCTACCCAGCGCCAGCACCAGACAGGCTGCCGCGGCCAAGGCCCCACCGCGGCGCAACCATGGGCGCGGCGTCGGGGCCTGGCGCATGGCGTCCAGGTACGGCTGCAAGCTGGCCTGGTGTTCAAGCGCCAGCTTCGCCGCCGGCCCCTCGCTCAAGCGCCACAGCGCCTGGGCCTGGGCATACGCCTGGCGATGGGCAGGATCGGCCAGCAACCAGCGCTTGAATGCGGCACCCTGCGCCTCGGCGGGATGCTGATTGATCCGGCTCAGCCAGCTCAGGGCCGCCTGCTCAGGATCGGCGGTGATCGGGTCGGTACGGCTCATCAAACGGCGCTCCCTGGCCTGCGCATGGCGGATACGGGCTCGGCAACACTCGCCTTGCACGCTTCGAGGGCGCGCATCATATGCTTTTCCACGGCGCTCTGGGACAGCTGCATGGCCTTGGCGATCTCGCCATAGGTGCAGCCGTGGATGCGGTTGAGGAGAAAGATCTGCCGCGTGCGCTCCGGCAAGGCGCGCAACGCCGCTTCGATGCGTTGCAGGTCGTGGTCGACTTCCAGCGCCTGCTCGAGGGCCTGGCCGACGGCCTCGTCGGCGCCTGGCGCCAAGCCTTCGACGACGCGTTCCCGGCTGCCTTGACTGCGCAGATGGTCGATCGCAAGGTTACCGGCACAGCGCAGCAGGTAGGTGTCGAGCGCCTCGACCTTGACCTCGGGGCGGCGCCAGAAGCGCAGGAACAATTCCTGGACCAGGTCTGCCGCGGTGGCGTGACACCCTACCCGGCGGCTGACCAGAGCCTCCATGCGCCCACGCTGAGCGAGGAACACCTGCACGAAGCGCGCCCGGCCAGCGGCGGGATCGCCCTCAGGCTTGCTCATGTCCGCCGGCTCGCTCACGCCTTACACGCCGAACGCGGCCAACAGCGGGCCGAGGACCACGCTCAGCGCCGCCATACCCAGCAGCAGACGCGGCTGATAGGGCAGGCCGAAGACCCACAGGGTCACTCCGGCCATGAGTACCGCCATCCATTCCACCAGGCCCAGTGCCCACCCCTGCTGGTGCACGGCGAGCACCAGCGACAGGGTCAACAGCATCCAGCCGGCAATGCGCAGTATGCGCAACTGCAGCGGGCTGGGCTTGCGCGGGAGCAGCTCGCTGAAGTGCTTGTCCATCGCCAGGCACAGCGCCGCGAAGCCGGCGAAACCGATCAGGGCAGTGCTCAACATCAGTTCACCTCGGCCGCTTCGGCGCAGGTCTTGGCCGCACGCGCTGCGCGCTTGGCCACGGGTTTCGGTGGGCGCAGCATCTTCCCGGCAGCCCAGGCGAGGAACAGGCCTGTACCCAGTGCAGTCAGGTCGAAGCCGGCCATGACCCAGTCACCGGCGGTAATCGACTGATCCAGGCCCTGCCCGGTGACGACGGCATTGAGCAGCGGCAACAGGGCAAAGGCCAGCGCGCCCAGCGCCAGCTGCTCGCCCCAGGCCTTGCGCCCGGGCCGCAGCACGGCGTGCGGGACTGACAAGGCCCAGGCCAGGAAGAACGCATTGACCTCCCAGTCGGCCCGCCCCTCAAGGCCCACCGGCAACAACCGGTTAGCCCAGAAGAACGCGGCCACCCCAAGCAGCAGGCCGCTCATGCTGGCGATGTTGAGCACTTCGACCAGGCGCAGCTCGCCCGGCATGCTCGCGCTCTTGGCGTGCTTGAGCTGGCGCTTGCCCAGCCACATCACCAGGCCGGTGCCGATTACCGCGGTACCGGCAATGCCGAAGATGAAGTACAGCCAGCGCAGCCAGGGCCCGGCGAAGTTGCCCATGTGCAGGCCGGCGAAACTGAATGCGGTGAGCATTGCAGCACTCTCTGGGGTGCCCTCGCGGACCAACTCGCCCGTAACCCCATCGAACGTCCAGTTGGCGCTACGCCGGTAAGCGACGTGATCGGCGGCGGACTGGGCAAAGGTGACCCGCGCCGTGCTGTCGCCGGGGTTCTGTACCTGGATGAAGCCCATCCGCGCGCCGGGCGCGAGCGTCTGCACCTTGGCGTACAGCTCCGGCAGCGGCTTCATGGGCGCGGCGACCCCACTGATCTTGGCCGGCTCGTCACGGCCGAACAGATCATTGAAATAACCACCGACATTGCCATAGCTGGCGAGGATTCCGGCGGGCATGACCATGTACATGAACAGCACCAGGCTGCTGTAACTGATCATCAGGTGGAACGGCAGCACCAGCACGCCAATCGCATTATGGCCGTCCAGCCACGAACGTTGGGCCTTGCCCGGCCTGAAGGTGAAGAACTCCTTGAAGATCTTCTTGTGGGTGATGATGCCGGTCACCAACCCCAGCAGCATGATGAACGCGCAGAACGTCGACAGCCAACGGCCCCATGGATGGGGCATCTCCAGCTGGAAATGGAAGCGGTAGAAGAAGTCGCCGCCGCGGCTGTCGCGCGCCTCGACCACCTCACCGTCGCCGGCGTCCAGTGACTTGTTGGTGAAGCCTCGCCGGCCAACGGCGTCCTTGGCCCGCCAGCCGACGTTGAGCGCGGCTTCACGCTCATTGGGCAGGCGGATGAACCAGCTGCTGGCATCGCCGGCGTTGGCTTGCAGGTAGCGCTGGGCCAGGCCCAGGCTGGCGACCGGATCAAGCTGGTGGCTGCGGATCTCGGGCTGGGTCCAGTGACTGATCTCTTCCTTGAAATACGACATCGTGCCGGTCAGGAAGATGGCGAACAGCAGCCAACCGAAGATCAGCCCAGTCCATGTGTGCAACCAGGCCATGGCCTGGCGGAAGCCTTCTTTCATGGGTTTTTCATCCAATAGGCCAAGCCATTGATCATCCCCAGCAGCAGGCTCGGCAGCAGTACACCGAGCCAGGCGCGCCAGGCGCTGCGACAGGCGAAGCACCAGATGAACGCCAGCAGGTAGAACACGAACGACAGCAAGGTGCCGAGCAGGGTTGCGTCGACCTGCGACATGGGCAGCAACAAGGCAAGGCAGATGCTGCTCATCGAGGCCAGCAGGTAACCACCCAGCAAGGCGGCCAAGCTGCGCGAGGTCACGGCCAGTCGGTAGCTCAGGGGCAACCGGGCGGCTTTGCTTTTCATGGCAGGGTCCGAGAAAACGGGGGTGCAATAATAATGATTTCAATTCTCATAAGCAAAGTTTGCGCGATGGGTTGTTGGTTGGTTGACGGTGTCTCGCGAAGAACCGGCAGATGATTGCCGAACATCCCCTGGCTGAATACAATGCGAACAATTCTTACTCCCAATCGCGCTATTGGCGCCGGAGTCGCTACGGTGTCCAGCGCCCTCTCTTCCACGGTCGAAGGCCTCTATCACGCCCACCACAACTGGCTGACCGGCTGGCTTCGGCGCCGCCTGGGCTGTCCGCAGAGCGCCGCTGACCTGGCCCAGGACACTTATGTGCGGCTGCTTCAGGCCCGTGAAGCGCCGCAGCTGCTGGAGCCTCGCGCGTTTCTGGCGACAGTTGCCAAGCGCGTGCTGTGCAACCACTTCCGCCGCCAGGAGCTTGAGCGCGCCTACCTTGAGGCCCTGGCCCAACTCCCCGAAGCCGTCGCGCCTTGCGAGGAACACAAGGCGATCATCTTCGAGACCTTGCTTGAGCTCGACCGGCTGCTTGACGGCCTCGAACCGCTGGTCAAACGCGCCTTCCTCATGGCTCAGGTCGATGGCCTGGGCCAAGCCGAGATCGCCCGCGCGCTGGGAATATCCCTGGCCACCGTCAAGCGCTACCTGAACAAGGCAGCCTTGCGCTGCTACTTCGCCCTGTGAACAGTACCTTTGCGCCGCACGTGGCTGAGCAGGCCGTGCACTGGCTGCTCGAGTCGCAGGACAGCGCCTTCGACAGCGTCCAGCAGCTGGCCTTGGAGCGCTGGCTGCAGGCTGACAGCGAGCATCAACGGGCGTGGGCGCATATCCAGCAGGTCAATCAGCGCTTGCGGGGGGTCGCCTCGCCCGTGGTCCATGCGACGTTGCAGGCGCCGCCCTCGCCGGCTCGCCGCCGCGCGCTCAAGGCGCTATTGCTGGTGGGGGTGGCGAGTGCTACCGGGCTCGGCTTGCAGCCGCACAATCCGCTGCCGGGGCTGATGGCCGACTACCGCAGCCCGCTTGGCCAACGTCGGCGGTTGACCCTTGAGGATGGCAGTCAACTGCAACTCAATACCCGCAGCGCCGCCGATGTGCGTTTCGATGGTCAGCAGCGGCGGGTGCGTCTGCTCGAGGGGGAACTGCAGGTGCAGGTGGCCAGTGATCCGCGGCCGTTGCTGTTGCGCAGTGCAGAGGGCGTCTTGGGTCTGGAAAGCGGGCGCTTCAACGTGCGCCAGTTTGGCGGTTTCAGCCTGGTCTCGGTGTACAGCGGTATGGCCAGTGTGGGCGGGCAATCGCTGCTGGCCGGGCACCAGGCCAGGTTCAGCGGCGCGGGCTGGCAGGGCATCGTCGCGCTGGAGCGCAACAGTGGTGCTTGGGTTGACGGGATGCTGGTGGCTACGCAGATGCGTCTGGCGGATTTTCTCGAGGAGCTGGGGCGCTATCGGCCTGGGCAGTTGGGCTGCAGCGAGCAGGTGGCTGACCTGCGGATATCCGGGTCGTATCCGCTGGATGACAGCGAGCGGATTTTGCAGATGCTGGAGGTGGCGTTGCCGGTGCGGGTCAGGCGGTTTACCCGGTATTGGGTGACGGTCGAGGGTCGAATCGGTTGAGTTAACGGGGGACTATGGGTGGCCTCCTGGATTGTTAACTGATTGGCATTGGGGGTGGGGGTGGGGGTGGGGGTGGGGGTGGGGGTGGGGCTTGTAGTTTGGGGGCTTATCCATTTGATGTGGTGGTGCCACTGGCCCCTTCCGCCCTTACGGCGGGTCACTTTTTTTCTTGGAAAAAAGTAACCAAAAACCGCTTGCTCCTGCATCCGGCCCTGCGCTGCGCTACGGGTTCCCTCGCTCCGGTCTTGCTCCGGGAGGACCGCGCTGTACGGCCCATCCTGGGCCTCAGCGCTTTCCGGCCATCCATGGCCTCCACCTCCCTGCGCAAGACCTCCACTCGGCCTCCTGAAGTCGCTGAAGATCAAGATCAAGATCAACAGCCAGGGCAACGGCTGGCGAATCGCTGCGCTCTCGCTTTTGTTTATTTACCAGCGGAATTGTGGTGTGGCTGGGCAGGGCTGCGCCCTGCGATTTGCATTGGCAGTACCGGCCTCTTCGCGGGGCAAGCCCGCTCCTACAGGTATTGCGCAAATTTTGAATTCGGCGCTGTACCTGTAGGAGCGGGCTTGCCCCGCGAAGAGGCCCGAATATCCACCACCAATGCCACTATCGAAGACAACGCCAGCCCAGACGCCACCCGTAGCGCAGCGTAGGGGCCGGATACAGGAGCAGGCGGTTTTTGGTTACTTTTTTCCAAGAATAAAAGTGACCCACCGTAAGGGCGCAAGGGGCCCTTACAGCCACTACATCAAATGGATAAGCCCACAACCCCTAAGCCAGCAAAGCCAAAAGATCATCCCCCCAACAACCCCTGAGGCACCAAAAAAAAACCCTCAAAAAAAATAGTCAAATCAGCTGAGCCATTTTTCGCAGCTCGCGTGACAGAGAAAGCAGACCCCCGTATCAAGGACCCCTGACATGCCGCTGCGCCCCAGCCCCCTCGTCCATGCCCTGCTACTCGCCACCACCCTCGGCCTGAGCCTGCCTGCCGCACACGCCGCCGACGCCCGCGCCTACCACATCGCCGCCGGCTCCCTGGAACAGGCCCTGAACCAGTTCGGCCGCGAAAGCGGTGCGCTGATCAGCTTCGGCTCGCAGCTCACCCAAGGCCTGCAGAGCCCAGGCCTGGACGGTAACTACGACGTTGCCCAAGGCCTCGATGCGCTGCTGCGCGGCAGCGGCCTGCAAGCCCGCCAGGAAGCCGACAACGCCTTCAGCCTGCAACCAGCGCCGACCGCTGCGGCCGGAGCGCCGGTCGAGCTCGGCGCCTCGACCGTGGTCGGCGACTGGCTGGCCGAAGCCGAACAGGACAACGTCTTCAGCCACCCCGGTGCACGTGACGTGATCCGCCGCGAAGAATTCGAGCGCAGTGGCGCCAGCAGCCCACGTGAAGTACTCAACCGCATCCCCGGCGTCAACGCCCCCGACACCAGCGGTACCGGCGGCCACGACCTGGCGCTCAACTTCGGCATCCGCGGCCTCAACCCACGCCTGGCCGCACGCTCGACCGTGCTGATGGACGGCATCCCGGTGCCGTTCGCCCCTTACGGCCAGCCGCAGCTGTCGCTGGCACCGCTGAGCCTGGGCAACATGGACGCGGTGGACGTGGTGCGCGGCGGCGGCGCGGTGCGCTACGGCCCGCAGAACGTCGGCGGTATCGTCAACTTCGTCACCCGCGCGATCCCCGAAGAGGCGACCTTCAAGGCCGCCATGCAAAACCAGATCAGCCCGTCCTCCAGCCACGACGGCATCAAGAACAGCGCCAACCTGCTGCTCGGGGGCACCAACGCCAATGGCCTGGGCGGTGCCCTGCTGTACTCCGGCACCCGCGGCGGCGACTGGCGTGAACACAGCGACACGCAGATCGACGACCTGCTGCTCAAGGGTAAATTGCAACTCGACGAGGCCAACAGCCTGCATGCCATGGCCCAGTACTATGAGGGCGAGGCGCAGATGCCCGGTGGCCTGAGCACGGCCGACTTCGATGCCGACCCGTACCAGTCGACGCGCCTCAAGGACAAGTTCTGGGGACGGCGCACCCTGGTCAACGTCGGCTACGACTACAAGCAGGACGACCGCCAATTCAGCGTCAACAGCTTCTTCACCAAGACCCTGCGCAGCGGCTACCTCGACCAGGGCAGCTTCGTCTCCCTGTCACCCCGCGAATACTGGGTGCGCGGCATCGAAACGCGCTTCTCGCAAGGCCTGGCGCTGGGTGACAGCTGGCATGAGCTGGGGGTTGGCTACCGCTACATCAACGAGGCCGGCCATGAACTGCGCTTTCGCGAACCGGTCACCGGCGCGCTGCCGACCACGGCCAGCCGCAATGACCGCGACACCCGCGGCAGCACCGAAGCGCACGCGATCTACCTGGATGACCGCATCGATATCGGCCGCTGGACCATCACTCCAGGTGTTCGCTACGAGATGATTGATTCCGCGCAAAGCAACAAGCTCAGCGGCGAGCAATACCAGGGCAGCTACAACACCGCCCTGCCCGCCTTGAACGTGCTCTACCACCTGAGCGACAGCTGGAATCTGTACGCCAATACCGAAGGGTCGTTCGGCAGTGTGCAGTACAGCCAGATGCCCAACCGGGTCAGCAGCGGTGAGGTAAAACCGGAAAAAGCACGTACTTGGGAAGTCGGAACGCGCTATGACAGTGGCGACCTGCAAGCGGAGATCGGCGCGTTTCTGATCAATTTCGACAACCAGTTCGAAAGCAACCAGACCAATGATTCGGTGATCGCCCGGGGTGAAACCCGTCATCAGGGTATCGAGACCAGCCTGCGCTATGCGCTCGACGGCCTGAGCCCGGCGCTGGCCGGTTTCGATGTGCATGCCAGCTATGCCTTCGTCGATGCCAGCATCCGCGAAGACGGTCCGAACAAGGGTAACCAGGTGCCGTTTTCGTCGCGCCACAAGGGCACCTTGGGCCTGGGCTACACCGACGGTCCATGGCAGCTGAACCTGGACAGCAGTTTCCAGAGCAGCCAATACGCCGACAACGCCAATACCAGCGAAGAGAGCGCCAACGGCGCCAACGGGCGCATTCCCGGCTACATGCTGGTGAGCACCCGCGCCGGCTATGACTTCGGCCCGCAACTGTCGAACCTGAAGGTCGCGGTAGGGGTGAAGAACCTGTTCAACCGCGAGTACTACACGCGCTCGTTCGACGACAACAACCGCGGCAAGTACGTCGGCGAACCGCGTACGCTTTACCTGCAGACCTCGGTAGCGTTCTGAACTTGAGGCCGCTCCCGCGATCGCCGAGGGAGCGGATTTGCTACAAAAAATTTATCTGAAAAAGGGGTTGAAATCGTCGCGCGGATGCCTGACCTTAGAGTCAAGAGGCGAAAAAATTCCACGGGCCTCAGTGGCCTAGGCGCGTCTCTTTGCGAGCAAGCTGAATAAGGATTGAAGTCATGCAAATCCAGGTCAACAGCAGCAACCATATCGAAGGCAGCACCCGCCTCAACGAGTGGGTCCGCAGTACGCTTGAGAGCACCCTTGAACGTTACGAGGACGACCTCACCCGCATCGAGGTCCACTTGCGCGACGACAACGGCGCCAAGCCAGGACCGCATGACAAACGCTGCCAGATGGAGGCTCGCCCCAAAGGCCACCAACCGATTTCCGTGACCCACACTGCCACTACCCTGGACCATGCGGTAGATGGCGCTGCCAGCAAGCTGAACAATGCGCTTGAACACTTCTACGGCAAATTGCGCAGCAAGCGGGTAGTCCTCGAGCCGAGTGATCCGGAGGAATAGATCGAGGTTGCTTGAATACAAACGCCCGGTGCATTGCACCGGGCGTTTTCGTTTCAGGCTTGGAAACTGCATAGGCTTCTTGCGGGCAACGCGATTCAAACGTGCGAACCCGATCAGCGGCCCTGAACCAACGTCACAACTGCCTGGTCAACTTCTCCATTGCCCTTTGCAGGTGCGCAACCATGCACAATCCGTTTGACCTCATCAGTGACGCCTTCGCCCCCCGCTACCGGGTAAACCTGAGCATCGAGCGCCTCGACGGCAGCATCATGCTGACCCTGTCCGACGACACCGGCGCTGTCGCCAAGCGGCTTATCAGCGAGGCCCAACGTAATGACCCGGTGCGCTTGCAGCGGGTCATCGACAGTATCCGCTTTGGCCTGGCCGTTGATCGCGGTGAAGATGCAATGCTGGTATTGGCGAGCCTTACCGGTAACGCAAGAGCCTCGTCATCCCAACCTTCAGCGCAGTGACGCGATCATTTCGCCAAAGATCCGCTCGACATGCCGCAGCTCCAGACCGTGAACCCGATCGGCCGGGTCGAACGTGTCCGGCGCGTAGAACAGGCCGACCAGGCCTTGGTCGTAGGTAGGCTCTTCGGCCCTTTCGAACCAGTGCAAGCCTTCCTCGACCAGTGTCCGGGAAACGGCCATCTGCTCGTGGATCACGTCGATGAGCCCGTTCACGTAGGTTGTGTCAGGGTTCAGCTGCCAGGTCGCGAAAGACTCGGCCAGGTACGCGCGAATATGCTGCTCGGTGTTCATGATGTGCTCCTGCATGCCGAGCAAACCTTGCGCCCCGATGGCGACATTCCAGGTGTCGGCATGCACGCGGATTGAACAGCACGGCGGCACCGCCCCAGGCCTATATAACTAACGACTTACTTGTTTTCATCGACCTGGTTGCCATTGGCATCGAGCACTCGGCTGGAGGGGTAGCGGTAGGACGCATAGCGCACCACCAGAATCGAGAACGCCAGCAGCAAGATGCCTCCGCACAGGTACAGCAAGCCTTCATCCGGCGCTTTATGGTGCGAAACGTCGCCGATCAGCAGACGCGTCAGGGCGGTGATCGCCACGTACAGCAGGAAGCGGATGGGCATGTGGTTGGTCTTGAAGTAGATCCCGACCATCGCCCCCAACTCCAGGTAGATGAACAGCAGGAGAATGTCATCGACGTTTACCTGCCCTTTGCCGAGCATGTCGAGAAAGGTCATCACCGCCGCCCAGGCCGTGATACCGCCGATACCGAACAACGCCAGGTAGTGGAATGACTCGACGCACAGGTTACCCAGCGAGTCGGCGGTGCCGTGCAGGCCCTTGCGCAGTTTTTCTGCCCATTTGATGTTCACGATTGTCCAGTCCCCGATACGACATGAAGGATGATGCGCCACGTCTGTGACGCTTGTGCCATGCAGTTAAAAGGCCAGGCACCTGCCTTGGAAGGCGACCGATTGCCGCAAGGCACCTGTGCGCTACGCTTTTCAGCGGGATAAATGGCCACTATTTAGTTGCACTGAGGCACCCGCAGCGATTACTGTATATAGATACAGTAATCTAGCAATCAACCAGCTAAAAGGCACAGAGGTGATGAATGGCCGTCGAAGTGGTGTACCGCAGCAGCCGCGACCCGGAGCGCTTGTTCATGGATAAAGCCGAAGCTGATCGTCATGACAAGATGCTCGAACTGGCCGAGCGCCTGGCCGAAGTGCTGCAAAAGGCGGTGCCTTCGCTGACCGAGCAGCAGGTCGAGGAAGCCGGTATCTATATGGCGAAGAATCGCGATGTGTTCGCGCGGGCGTTCAAGAGCCAGCCGGATGCGTTGGGGGAGTTGCTTGAGGGTGGTGGCGAGGAATAAGCGGCGGGTTGCCTGACAGGGCCTCTTCGCGGGGCAAGCCCGCTCCTACAGGATTTGTTTCGGGCGCAAATCCCGCGGCTGGCAAAAATCCTGTAGGAGCGGGCTTGCCCCGCGAAGAGGCCCTGTCAGCCAACCCCAAGAGCTCGCTCAGCCGTACAACAACCGCTCCGCCAACATCTGCGCCACCCGCGCCGGCGAACGTTTTTCCGCCTGGGCATGAGCAAACACTTCCGTCAGCCGGGAGGGTATCCGCGCCAGGTGTGCGGTAATCGTGCCCAACCCTTCTCCGCGGTGAGTCAGCGCCACGTAGATCAGCCCACCGGCATTGATCACGTAGTCCGGCGCGTACAATATCCCGCGTTTTTCCAACTGATCCGCCACCTGCAAGGTAGTCAGCTGGTGATTCGCCGCCCCCGCCACCGCCGCACAACGCAGTTGCATCACGCTCTGTCCGTTGAGCACCGGGCCAACCCCACAGGGCGCGAAAATATCGCAAGGCGTGCTGATCAGCGCATCGTTGATAACCGGATGAGCATTGAACTGCTCCACCGCCAAACGCACCTTGCCCGGGTCGAGGTCACTGACCAACAACTCTGCACCCGCCGCATGCAGCTGCTCGGCCAAGGCATAGCCGACATTGCCCAAACCCTGCACGGCAATGCGCAAACCTTCAAGGTTATCGCTGCCCAGTCGCGCCATCGACGTCGCGCGGATACCCGCGAACACCCCCATGGCCGCATGCGGCGAGGGGTCTCCCGAGGCTGTGGTACTGGTCACGTGCGGGGTGCTCTGGGCAATACAGTCCATGTCCAGGGTCGACGTGCCGCTGTCGACTGCCGTGATGAAACGCCCCTGCAGGCTGTCGACAAAGCGACCAAACGCCTCGAACAGCGCCGCACGGTTTTCCACATGCGGGTTGCGCATGATCACCGCTTTACCGCCGCCCAGCGCCAGCCCAGCCAGGGCCGCCTTGTAGCTCATGCCCTGGGCCAGGTGGATGGCATCGGTCATGGCGCTTTCGTCATCGGCATAGGGCAGGTAGCGGCAGCCACCCAAGGCGGGGCCGAGCTGCTGGCTGTGAATCGCCACCACGGCCTTGAGGCCGGTCGGTGGATCGATGAACAGGTGCAGGGACTGCGTGCGGGTGCTTTGCATGAGCGCGAACATCGACCGGCTCCCCGTTGAGGTGCTCTTGACAGTATAGGCAGCCCGCCGGTGGGCGCCTGACCGCCAGACCACTGGACGAAACCGCGCGCCAGAGCTAATAGTTAAGCGTGTCGGGAGATTTTCATGAAGCCACGCCAAGCCACCCTGGCCTGCCTGGAACGCAAGCCGGTCGCCCTGCTGGAAGCCTCGTTATGGATTGCTGCCGAGCACGACCGCAGTGTCGTGCCTGCGGACAGCCTTGCCCGGGTGCATGACTTGCAGCGCGAGATCAACGCCAGCCTGCCGATGCTGCCCCTCTGCGAGCTGGCCCAACCGCTGCTGCGCCAGCTCAACGCGCTGGGTTTTCAGCAGGACGAATACCACCCCCTGCGGCCGCAAGCGGCGCTGATGGACAAAGTTTTGCAGCGTCGTCGCGGCCAGCCGCTGGCCATGGCGATCCTGACCCTCGAATTGGCCAGGCGCCTGTCGATTCCGTTAGAAGGGGTGAACTTTCCGGGGCACTTCCTGCTGCGTGTACCCGGCGCCGATCACCTGCTCGACCCCTGCGGTGGGCGTCGGCTGTACCCTGCCGAATGCCGCCAGTTGCTCGCTCGCCAGTTTGGTCCGCAGGTAACGCTGACGGCCGAGCACATGCTCGCCGCCAGCCCGCTGCAGATGCTGCAACGCCTGTCGCGTAACCTGCGCCAGCTGCACATCAGCAACGACAACGACCTGGCCGCGCTGATTGATGCCGAACGGGTCATGCAACTGGGGCCGGTGCAGGTCAGTGACTACCTGGCGCGGGCCACCCTTTATCAACGGCTGGACTGCCCACAGGCGGAGCGCTTCGATCTGGAGCATGCACTGCTGCTGACCGATGACCCCGTCCAGCGGGTGAAGTTGAGCGAACGCCTGGGCCACCTCCCCGCCAGCAGCCCGTCGATCCACTAAGCCGGCGCGTCTGGCTGGCACGCCGGATGCGCCTTGGCGAACGCCGGGTGGGTTTCAGCCAACGCGGCCACCCGCCGAATCCGCGGGTAACCGCTGAGGTCGACAGAAAAACGTTCGGCCGCATACAGCTGAGGGACAAGGTAGATATCGGCGACACCGGGCGTGCTGCCGAAGCAGAAGCCATGGTCGCCGATCAACTGTTCCACCGCCGTCAGGCCCTGGCTGATCCAGTGGCCGATCCACTGGTTGACCTGAGTTTCGTCGTGCCCTAGCTGACGCAGCTGGTTGAGCACGCTGACATTGTGCAGCGGGTGGATATCGCAGCCGATCAGCGCGGCCACGCTGCGTACCCTGGCCCGCGCTTCGGCGTCGGCGGGCAGCAGTGCCGGCTGTGGATAAGTTTCCTCGAGGTACTCGATGATCGCCGGCGACTGCACCAGCAGTGTACCGCCGTCGGTGCGCAGGGCTGGCACCCGCCCCTGCGGGTTAAGCGCAAGGTAGTCCGCCGCGCGCTGCTCGCCCTTCAGCAGGTTGACTGGCAGGGCCTGATAATCCAGGCCCTTTAATGCCAAGGCGATGCATACCCGGTAGGAGGAAGTGGAACGGTAATAGCCGAACAGTTCCATCGCCCTGCCCTCTTAGTTGGCGGCGATGATCGTGCCACGGCATTCGCCGAAGCCGATGCTGGCGACACCCTCGCGGTGGCAGCGGGCGCGCAGGATGATTTCGTCGCCATCCTCGAGAAACTTGCGCACTTCGCCGCTGGCCAACTCGATCGGCTGCTTGCCACCCTCGGTGATCTCCAACAGGCTGCCGTAGGAGCCCGGCTGCACTCCGGACAACGTGCCCGAGCCAAACAGGTCGCCAGGCTGCAGCTGGCAGCCGTTGACACTGTGGTGGGCAACCATCTGTGCCACGGTCCAGTACATGCTGAGGCTATTGCTCAAGGTCAGGCGATGGGCAGGCAGGCCTTGTTCGCGCATGCGCTCGGTGATCAGCAACACTTCCAGTTCGATATCAAAGGCGCCATTGGCCTGATCGCGCTTGTCCTGCAGGTACGACAGCGGCTGCGGATCGCCCTCGGGGCGGGCCGGCTGAGCGCAGCGGAACGGCGCCAGCGCCTCGGCAGTGACGACCCACGGCGACAGGCTGGTGATAAAGCTCTTCGACAGGAACGGGCCCAGCGGCTGGTATTCCCAAGCCTGGATATCGCGCGCCGACCAATCATTGAGCAGGCAATAGCCGGCGACATGTTCGGCGGCATCGCCGATGGCGATCGAGTCGCCCATGGCATTGCCCTGGCCGATCCAGATGCCCAGCTCCAGCTCGTAGTCCAGGCGCGCGCACGGGCCAAAGGTTGGCTCGCTCTGGCCAGCGGGCAGGGTCTGGCCCTTGGGCCGGCGCACGTCGGTGCCGGAGGGGCGCAAGGTCGAGGCGCGACCATGATAGGCGATAGGTACGTACTTGTAGTTGGGCAGCAGCGGGTTGTCGGGGCGGAACAACTTGCCGACGTTGTTGGCATGGTTGATACCCACGTAGAAATCGGTGTAGTCGCCGACCTTGGCCGGCAGGTGCAACTGGCACTCACTGGCCTGATAAAGCGCCGCCTGCAATACGTCCTGGTGTTCGCTGTGCTCGCCGAGCAGCGCCAGCAGCCGCTCGCGCAATGCAACCCGGGCCTTGCTGCCGAGGGCAAAGTACGCGTTCAGCGCGCCGCCGCGGGTTGCCTCGACCGCCGCCTTGGCCTCACCGTCGAACAGGCCGGCCGCCAGCACGGACTCCAGATCGAGAATTGCATCGCCGATGGCCACGCCGCAACGGCGTGCTTCATCCGGTCGACTGAAAATGCCCAGCGGCAGGTTCTGCAGCGGGAAATCGCTATGCCCGTTGGCGTGCTCAACCCAGCTACGGGCAATGGCGGTCTGGTTCATGGGTTATCTCCGGTTCGGGTTGAAGGTGCTCGGCAAAGTCGCCCAGCAACTGTCGTAGTCGGCCTGCAATTGCGGGCATTCGAGTGCAGGCTGGCTCGGGCGCAGCACTTGGCTGGTCTCGAACATGAACGCCAGGGTGTTGTCGATCTTCTGCGGCGCGAGGTCGGCGGCAATTGCCTTGCTGCAGGTCTCGGCGTCCGGGCCATGGGCGCTCATCACGCCATGCAGCGAAGCACCGCCGGGCAGGAAGCCTTCCGCCTTGGCGTCGTAGGCACCGTGGATCAAGCCCATGAACTCGTTCATCAGGTTGCGATGGAACCACGGCGGACGGAAGGTGTTCTCGGCCACCATCCAGCGCGGCGGGAAGATCACGAAGTCGATGTTGGCCAGGCCGTGCACGCTGGTCGGTGAGGTCAGCACGGTGAAGATCGACGGGTCGGGGTGGTCGAAGCTGACCGTGCCGATCGTGTTGAACCGCCGCAGGTCATATTTGTACGGGACGTTGCTGCCATGCCAGGCAACCACGTCGAGCGGCGAATGCTGCAACTCGCAGGCCCAGTGTTCACCCAGAAACTTCTGCACCAGTTGCTGGGGGCCAGTGACCTCTTCGTAGTGCGCCACCGGGGTGAGGAAGTCGCGTGGGTTGGCCAGGCCGTTGCTGCCGATCGGGCCGAGTTCGGGAAGACGCAGCGGCGCACCGTGGTTCTCAGCAAGGTAGCCGCGCGCCTGGCCGTCGAGCAGCTCGACGCGGAATTTCATGCCGCGCGGGATCACCGCGATCTCCAGCGGTTCGACCTCCAACACACCCACCTCGGTGGCGATGCGCAGGCGGCCGTGCTCAGGCACCAGCAACAATTCGCCGTCGGCATTGAAGAACACCCGCTCCATCGAGCGGTTGGCCCGGTAGATGTAGATGCTCACCCCTGCCGGTTTGTCCGCCGCAGCATTGGCCGCCATGGGCAGCCAGCCGTCGATGAAATCGGTCGGTTCACTGGGCATCGGCTGGGGGTTCCAGCGCAGCCGGTTAGGCGTGACCGCGCCCAACGCAACGTTGAGCGGTTGGCGCTGCAGGCGTTCGAAGCGCGGGTGCAGCGCCGACGGGCGAATCCGGTACAGCCAGGTCCGGCGCAATTCACTGCGGGCCATGGTGAATGCGGTGCCCGAGAGCAACTCGGTGTACAGGCCATACGGCGCCTTCTGCGGCGAGTTCTGGCCGATCGGCAGGGCACCAGGCAGGGCCTCGCTGGCGAACTCGTTGCCGAAGCCGCTGAGGTAATCGAGCGAGGGGGACGTGTCGCGGGTCATCTGTGCCTCCGGGCTCACTGGGAGCCGTGCTGGCAGTTGGCTGCTGGGCCGACTCTCTGCTGATTGGCACAGGGGTGGCAGCGCGTCTGCATTTGTTTTTATCGTAATCAGATTACGAATAACGTAATTTGCTCGTTACCCGGCGTCAAGCTATAAAGTCGCCATCTGTCACTCTGGACGCACTTCTCCATGGCCAAAGCCAGCAACTCTGCCGACACCGGCAAGCAGAAGGTCCGCTCGGCGGAAGTCGGCACCGACATCCTCAAGGCGCTCGCCGAACTCTCCCCGTCCACCTCACTGTCGCGCCTGGCGGAGCATGTGGGCATGCCGGCGAGCAAGGTCCACCGTTACCTGCAGGCACTGATCGCCAGCGGCTTCGCCGAGCAGGATTCGGCCACCAATCACTATGGGCTGGGCCGCGAAGCGTTGCGCGTAGGCATGGCTGCGCTGGGCAGCATTGATGTCCTGAAAGTGGCGGCGCTGCCGCTGTCGGAGCTGCGTGATGAGCTCAACGAAAGCTGCTTTATCGCGGTCTGGGGCAATCAGGGCGCGACGGTGGTCAGCATCGAGCCGGCCGTGCGGGCGGTGACCGTGGTGACGCAGATTGGCTCAGTGCTGCCGCTGCTCAGTTCGTCCACCGGACTGGTGTTCGCGACTCATTTGCCGGAACGGGAGATCGGCGAACTGCGTGAGCGGGAGCTGGCGGTGCTGGGGCAGACGGTCGACGACTATCAAGCGCTGCTGGCGGGCATCCGCGAGCAGGGTTTGCACCATGTGCATGGGCTGTTGATGCCGGGGGTTGATGCGCTGTCGGCACCGGTATTCAACGCCATGGGCCAGATTGTCGCGGTGATGACTGTGGTGGGGCCTACTTCGATCTTTCATGCCGATGAGCATGGGCCGGCGGCCAAGCGATTGCTGGCGGCGACTCGGGATATCAGTTGGCGGATGGGGTACGCGCCTGGGAGCTGAAACGCCAACCATGCGCTGGGATGGTTGCGGGGTTTACTCTTACCTTATGCGTAAAAGTGAATGTCATAAGTGGGTATTTTTCCCTCGGGATCAAGCGCTTATTCTGATCTCACTGGCTGGCACGAAGGGCACTCCCCCCGCCTTTTGCGGCCGACCATGCTGTACCGACGTTGATTTTGAAGCTCCTTGATCTGACGTCTCGATTGGCCGCTGCGGTTGCAGCGGCTTTTTTTTTGGGTTCTTTACGAGTTGCCTGGGGCTGGGGGGCTGGCTCTCGGGGTTGTGGGTTTTGGGCTTATCCGTTTGATGGGGTGGCGCCACTGGCCCCTTCCGCCCTTACGGCCATCCCTTTCAAGGTCTTTGAAATTTAGTCTGGCTTGAGTGAGCCGGGGGCGCTGCGCCCCCGGCATTGCTGGCCTACATGATGAAATCCGAAGTTAACGCAAAGACCTTGAAAGGGATGGCCGTAAGGGCGGAAGGGGCCAGTGGTGGCACCACATCAACTGAATAAGCCCACAATTCCTAAGCCAGCCAAGCCAAGCCAACACATCATCTTCCCCCAACAATCCGTGAAAAACCGTTTTCGTCTCAGGTTCAAGCAGCACTCAGCCGAGAGGATACTTCTGCAGGTTCGCCATCATCTGCTGCAGTGCCTGCAGGCTGTCCTCAGGATGCACGGCGCCGTCAAAATCCGCGATCTGCGACCAATGCTGCGCCACCTGCTCAGGCGTGAATCCTTCACGCGGATCGAAGCCAACACCCAGACTACGCTCCCAGCGCACTTTACCCACCCAGCCCCCGCCCACTTCATACAGACCGCCGCTGTCCTGGCACTGCTCGCTGCCCAGAAACACCACCAGCGGGCTGATCAACTCAGGCTTGAGCCGCTCGAACACTTGCTGCGGAATCAGCCCTTCGGTCATGCGCGTGGCACCCGTCGGGGCAATCGCGTTGACCAGAATCCCATGCTTGCGGCCTTCGATGGCCAAAGTCCGGGTCAGGCCATACAGGCCCAGCTTGGCCATGCCGTAATTGGCCTGGCCAAAATTGCCATAAATGCCCGAGGTCGACGCGGTGAAAATCACCCGCCCCCAGTTCTGCCCGCGCAGGTGCGGCCAGGCCGCATGGGTGACCTTGTAGGCACCCTCGACATGAATCCGATAAACCTGCTCCCAATCAGCGTCTTCCATCTTGTGAAAGGTCTTGTCACGCAGGATACCGGCGTTGTTGACCACCACATCGACCCGGCCATAAGTGTCCAGCGCCTGTTCGACAATGCGCGCGCCGTCGGTGACCGAATCATGGTTGGCCAACGCCATACCACCCGCGGCGCGAATCTCTTCGACCACCCGATCGGCCGCCGAGGCGCTGGCGCCCTCGCCGTGCGTCGAACCGCCCAGGTCGTTGACCACCACCTTGGCGCCGTGGGCGGCAAACAGCAGTGCATGGGCCCGGCCCAGGCCGCCACCGGCGCCGGTCACGATCACCACACGGTCTTGCAGACGTACCGATTCGCTCATGTTCAACGCTCCAGGCAAGGATGGGATGGCAGGCAGTTTCGGCCAGCCGCACGCGATGGACAATCAAGCGCACTGGGGCTGAATGACGGGCAATAAGATCGGCCGATGACAGGCATCGGCCGAGCAAAAACGCTAGGACCAGGCAACTTTCTGCGGCAGGTAGCTCAGCGGCTGCTCGCGAAAGCTCAGGTAATGACGCAGCACCTGTACCGGTGCTTCGATATGGGGATAGTGACCGATGCCCTGCAAGAGCACGGTGTCGGCGTCCGGCACGTGTTGCTGGTAGGCCTCGACCATGTGCGCACCGCAAAGCGGGTCGACCGCGCCGTTGATGAAACGCAGCGGCACGCCGTTGCGCTGCAGCGCGCCGACCCAGCGATCACGGTACATCCGCCGCTCAGGAACGTAGCTCATCAGCTTGTGCATGATGCGCGTGCCGCCATTGGCGACAATCAGGCTCCAGCAGTCATCCAGCGCACTTTCACTCGGATGGGTGCAGGGCCCGTAGATCTGGCTGACCGTGCGCACCAGGTCATCACGCCCGAATGAACGGCCGACCAGCCAACCGAGCGGGCTGAGCAGCAGCTTCTGCACCAGCAGCAATGGGCAGCGCTCGGGGAACAACGCGCTGTTGAGGAAGGCACAACTGGCCACTTCGGCGCGCTGCTCATGGTGCCGGGCGAGTAGCTCCTGAGCGACGCTGCCGCCGTAGTCATGGGCCAGTAAGTGCACCGGTTCATCGATCTGCAGATGCGCAAGCAAAGCCTGCTGCAAATCGGCTTGCTCGATCAGGCTATAGGTGTGGCCCAGCGGTTTGGCCGAATCGCCAAAGCCGAGCATGTCGCAAGCCACCACGCGAAAGCGCTGGGCCAGAGGGCCCCACAGATAGTGCCAATCCCAGCTGGCTGTGGGGAAGCCGTGCAACAGAAGCAGGGGCTCTCCTTGCCCTGCGGTCCAGTATCGAATGCTCTGGCCCCGGAATGAAAAACTCTGACCCCGGGTTCGCCAGACGCACAATGGAATTTCAGCCAAAGGCATCAGAGTGGTCCCGGTGGATTGCGGTGAACGGAATACGGCAAGGCTGCGGTCATTGCATGTCACCTCGGCACTTACATGTGCTCTCTATGTCGCGTCGAGGGTTAGTCTAGTCAGCGCCGGTAACGGCGAAACTTGCGTTGGCAGCCAGCTTGATGACCTTGCGGGTCAGGGGTATGAACGGTCACCGCAGCGACCTGGCAAACACAACCATCAGCCCTTGAGCGCGGCCACCAGCTCAGCCAACCATGGCTCTGCATCGGTTTCCGGGGTGACGGTCTCACTGGCATCCAGACGCAGCATCGGCAGCACTTCGCGCACGCCCAGCTCGGCAAACAGCTCGCGCAGTTGCTCGCCACCGCCACAGTAGGTATCGCCATAGCTCGAATCGCCCAGGCCGATTACCGCCCCTGGCAGCCCGCGCCAGGCTGCTGGAAGGGTGTCGCGAATCGTGCTGAACAACGGCATCAGGTTGTCGGGCAGCTCGCCCATGCCTGTGGTCGAGGTCACCGCCAGAAACGCATCCGGGGCAAAACCTTGGATGTCCTGAACGGTGGCGCGTGCCGCGTGCCAGGCTTCAAAACCGGCAGCCGTGAGCAAGGATGCGGCATGACGAGCGACTTCTTCGGCGGTGCCATACACCGACCCGGAAATAATGGCGACTTTCATCTGAAAGAGGATTCCGAAACTGAGTGAAAACGTAGGATACTAGCATTCTGCAGTGGCAAAAGGCCGCATGCACGGCGCGATGGGGGGAAAAGCCAGGCGCAACGTGCCGAACGCTCGAATCTGCTATGCACCGCTGAACCAAGCGCGGTAATCGCTGTCCATCTCTCACTCTTGTAGAAATCGCCCCCTTCGAGTTCGATCATGCAACAAGCAGATGCCCTCCTCACCCAGGACGAGATGAACTTCATCCAGGACATGCAGCATTCGCCGCAGTTGAACCTGGCTGACCCCATGTCGGGCCTGTTGGTCAATGGCGACCGCCAGCTCCAGCAGTTGCTCACGCGCCTGGCGGCCAACGAGCAGGTCACTTTGCAGGCACAGTTCAACAACCAGCAGATCAGCTTCCCGCTGCAACTGGTCGAAGACGAATTCCACGCGTTGCACCTGCAACTCGGCTCCCCGGAAATCTACGAAGACGGCCCCATGCTGCGTCCCTGGCGCTTGACCATGGATGAGCCGGAAGTGTTGCTCGGCGAACAGGGTGAAGACAGCGGCCTGTGGGTGCGCGATATCTCCTTCAAGGGCGCGCTGCTGGAAGTGCACGGCCATAAAGAGGCGCCCAAGCGCTTTGATCTGCACTTCGCCCCCGAGGGCATCGAACCGATTCACCTGCACGGCGTACTGCGTCGGCGCATCGGCCGCGACCTGGCCGCCTACGACCTGAGCCGCAGCCCCTCGGACGAAATCGAGCGCCTGCGCGAATACATCCTCCAGGCCCACCGTGCGGCCCATCCGGAGTTGCACACGCAGGTAGTGAGCTGACCCCTCAGCAAGCACTTACCTGTTCACTGCCGCAACTGAAACGCCTGCCGAACTGACGAGTCACGCATTTTGCGCGATAATCCGCGCCCAATTCTTGCATGCATGCTTGCGTCGCCCACCACCCCGGGCGATCAAGCCAAGGGGACAGCTACCCGCCAGCCCCGTCGCCAGGAGATACACAATGTCTACCCCACCTGTCACCTTGATGGTGTCGCGCCGCGCTGCCCACGGCCGCTACCAGGACTTGCTGACCTGGCTGCACGAAGGCGAGCAGCTGGCTACCGACTTCCCCGGCTACCTGGGCTCGGGCATTCTCGCACCGCCCCGCGATGGCGATGAGTTTCAGATCATCTTCCGCTTTACCGACGAGCTGACCCTGCATGCCTGGGAGCATTCCGCCTCGCGCCGTGCCTGGTTGCTGCGCGGCGACGGCCTGTTCGAGCGCCCCAGGGAGCAGCGCGTCAGCGGTATCGACGACTGGTTTGGCACTCATCCGGTGCAGAAGCCACCGCGCTGGAAACAGGCCGTGGCCATCTGGCTGGCGTTTTTCCCGGTGTCGCTGCTGTTCAATGTGCTGTTCGGCCATTGGCTGTCGGCGCTCGACCTGCTGCCCAGGGTCTTGCTCAGTACCCTGGGGCTGACGCCGGTCATGGTCTATCTGTTCATTCCGCTGTCGACCCGCCTGCTGGCCAACTGGCTGCACCCCACGCCGAGCAGCGCCGAGCAATCGGCACGAGGCCTGCGCAGCCGCTGAGGCACGCCACGCAAGAGGCAAACAGTTCGGGTATGCTGGGGCATCACTGCACGCACAGACAAGTAGACCGCCCTGAACATGAATAGCCCTATCCTCATAACCGGAGCCAGCCAACGCGTCGGGCTGGCTCTGGCGCTGGAACTGGCAGAGGCCGGCCATTGCGTGGTCACCGCCAGCCGGCACGTCCAGGCGCAGACCCCGCATCCGAACATTCAGCAGTTTCGCGCCGACCTCTGCCAGCAGGCCGACCGCCAGGCCCTGATCGATCACTTGCACAGCCACTACGACGGCCTGCGGGCGATCATCCACAACGCCTCGGTGTGGCTCGACGACGGCCTGGACAACCTCGAGATGATGTTCCGCCTGCATGTCGAGGCGCCCTACCACCTCAACCTGGCCCTGGGTGGGTTGCTGACCCAGGTCGCCAAGGCCGATATCATCCATATCTGCGACGAGACCTCCTCGCGCGGCAGCAAGAGCCACATCGGCTACGCCGCGACCAAGGCTGCGCTGCAGAACATGGTGCTGTCGTTTGCCGAGAAATACGCGCCGACGGTGCGCGTCAACGGTATCCTGCCGGGGTTGCTGATTCTCAAGGAAGGCGGCGACGAGGCCTACCGCCAGCAGACCCTGAAAAAGGCCCTGCTGGAGTTCGAACCCGGTGCCGGGCCGTTGATCGAGGCGGTCAGATACCTGCTCGACAGCCAGTACAGCACCGGCAGCCAGGTGGTCATCAATGGTGGCCGTCATCTGAAGAACCGCATGACCTGAGAGAAGCCCATGACCCCGCAACAACAGCTCGAACTCGAAGCCGCCGCGTTCCGGCGCCTGGTCGAACACCTGCAAAAGCGTACCGACGTGCAGAACATCGACCTGATGAACCTCTCCGGCTTTTGCCGTAACTGCTTGTCCAAGTGGTACAAGGCCGCGGCCGACGATCAGCAGATCGAGCTGAGCCTGGATGATGCCCGCGAAGCGGTGTACGGCATGCCTTATGCCGAGTGGAAAGCCCAACACCAGAAAGAAGCCAGCGCCGAGCAGCAAGCGGCGTTCGAACAAGGAAAACCCCGTGACTGATCTGAATACCCTGCGTGCCAGCCTGGAAGGCGGCGAACATGTTTTTGCCGATACCCTGGCGTTCATTGCCGAGCATTACAGCTACACGCCTCAGGCCTTCACCAATGGCGATGTGGAAAATGCTGCCGGGCAGAACGAAGGCTCGTGCAAGACCCTGGGCCTGGCGTTGCTTGAAGGCCTGACCGATCGCGAAGCGCTGCTGGCGTTTGGTGAGCATTACCGCAGTGTGGTGGCGACGCCGGATGGCAGCGACCATGGCAATATCCGGGCGCTGATTGCCTATGGCCTGGCTGGGGTGAAATTCGCCGAGCAGCCGCTCAAGCGCCTGGCCTGATAGCGCTGGGGCCGCTTTGCGGCCCCTTCGCGGGGCAAGCCCGCTCCTACAGGGATCTGCAGCGCTGCATGCCCCTGCAGGAGTGGGCTTGCCCCGCGAAGAGGCCGGCCCTGTCAGCGCAATCGCTGCCCAGGCGCCTCTGGCAGCACCCGCCCATGCTGCATCCAGTGCAACGCAATCGGCCACAGCACCGCGCGAAAGCGATCATGAAAAAACGCGAAATGGCCAATCTCGTCCACTGAGATATCACCCGGCGCCACCCGCAGGTGGGAGCTTTTGGCCGCCGTCAGATACCCCAGCAAACGCTCAGTCGCCGCCACCGTACCAAACGGGTCATCACTCAAGCTGATCGCCAGCGTCGCCGCCCGCACCTGGGCAAACGGCACCTGCGCCAGCAACCGGCCACTCGGCCTGTGCTCAAAGCGCGGCGTCGGTGTGCTCCAGTCCCGCACGACGCCGGTCGGGGTATCTTCCAGCCAGCCCAGACGCTTCCCCGGAAAATACCCCAGCAGCCGCGTCAACAACGGCATCAGCACATGCCATTTGCCAACCAGTCGCCAGCGCTGCTCAGGCGCATAATCACGCCAGTAGGCGAACTGCGCACCCACCATCACCACCCGCCGCACCCGCTGTGCAGACGGCGCCAGCCCCACTGCCCAGCCGCCAAAGCTGTGCCCCACCACGTCTACCGGCTGGCCGGGAAACTGCTCGCTAGCGAGCTGCAGCATGGCCTCGAAA
Source organism: Pseudomonas sp. BP8 (assembly GCF_017875955.1). Taxonomy (GTDB): domain Bacteria; phylum Pseudomonadota; class Gammaproteobacteria; order Pseudomonadales; family Pseudomonadaceae; genus Aquipseudomonas. Next base: position 5,687,863 of record NZ_JAGINK010000001.1, read on the forward strand.
TCAAGCCGCCCCCAGTCGCTCCAGCTCGCGCGAAAACCGCGCAGCGAGGCCGGCCTCGACTCGCCAATCCCACGGTAATCGTAGGTCAGCACGTCGCAGCCTTGGGCAAACAGGTAATCGGCAAAACGCGAGTAGTAACGACAGCGCACCGACGTGGCGGCATTGATGATCACCAGCGGGCGCTGGGGATCGGCTTGAGCATGGCGCCAGCTAAATCCTCCGAGGCTGTAGCCGTCGGCGGCATCAACGCGAAAGGCACTGGCGGGTTGGGTGAGGCTGCTCATGGCGCACTCCCTGCCGAGGCGAGAACCGTGCACCTGCGCGATGCAGGTGCACGGCCAGAGGCTTGCTTACAGCTGGACGCAGTCGAACTGGACGTCGGTGGCGACGTCAGCGTCGTAGTCGACGTCAGCGCGCTCGAAGCCGAACAGGTTGAGGAACTGCTTCTTGTAACCGGCGTAGTCGGTCAACTCGAACAGGTTCTCGGTGGTCACTTGCGGCCACAGCGCCTTGCAGGCGTCCTGGACGTCGTCACGCAGTTCCCAGTCGTCCAGGCGCAGACGGCCCTTCTCGTCGACTTCGGCCGGGGCACCGTCGGCACGGAACAGGCGATCGCGGAACATGCGGTCGAGCTGGTCCTGAGTGCCTTCGTGAACGCCCTTCTCCTGCATGATCTTGAAGACCATCGACAGGTACAGCGGCATTACCGGGATAGCCGAGCTGGCCTGGGTGACCACCGACTTCAGTACGGCCACATTGGCACCGCCCTTGATCTCGCCGGCCAGTTTCTGGTCCAGGCGCAGCGCGGTGTCGTCCAGGTCCTGCTTGGCTTTGCCCAGCGCACCATGCCAGTAGATCGGCCAGGTGATCTCGGTGCCGATGTAGCTGAAGGCAACGGTACGGGCCTGCTCGGCCAGCACACCGGCATCAGCCAGGGCATCGATCCACAGCTGCCAGTCCTGGCCGCCCATCACGGTGATGGTGTCGGCGATTTCCTGCTCGGTAGCCGGCTCGATCGACGCTTCGGTGATGACGTCCTTGTTGGTGTCGATGGCGGTCGACTTGTACGGCTGGCCGATCGGCTTAAGTGAAGAGCGGATCATTTCACCGGTCTGTGGCAGCTTGCGCACTGGCGAAGCCAGCGAGTAGATGACCAGGTCGACCTTGCCGCCCATTTCGGTCTTGATCAGCTCGATGACCTTGGCCCGCGCTTCATCGGAGAAAGCGTCACCGTTGATCGACTTGCTGTACAGGCCTTCTTCTTTGGCGAACTTGTCGAAGGCTGCCGCGTTGTACCAGCCGGCGGTGCCAGGCTTGGTTTCGGTACCAGGCTTTTCGAAGAATACGCCCAGGGTATCGGCCTTGAAGCCGAACGCCGCAGTGATGCGCGCAGCCAGGCCGTAGCCGCTGGATGCACCGATCACCAGGACCTTCTTCGGCCCATCCTCGCGGACACCCAACTTGCGGGTGGCTTCAATCTGGTCACGGACGTTGAGCTCGCAGCCCTTCGGATGGGTCGTGGTGCAGATGAAACCGCGGACCTTAGGATGAATGATGGCCAATGTCAGTACCTCATCAGGTGTTTATGCATGGGGCGACCGTCAGCACGACGGTCGTCCGGTTTTCTGGAGGGTGAGACTACACCCGCAAGCGATCCGACACATCTTAAGCGGTGATCGGCGCGTTGCAAGCCGTCGAAGCCATCGGCACGGTCCAGCAGGGGCTGAATAACCGCGCACTGTTTCCACACTGGCGCGCACCCTGCGGGAGCGGCCTTGTGTCGCGAAAGGGCCGTAACGCGGCCCCATGCTCACCGATCCCCAGGCCCACGCCGGCGCCCGGTAATCATCGACCAAGGCAGATTCTCCCGCATCCGCACACTCTCGACGATCGCCGCCAGCACATGCACACAGACCAGCGCCAGCAGCGTATTGGCCAGAACGCTGTGCACATCCACCGGCCAATCAGCCCCCCAGAGCGCGTCCACTTCCTGAGACAGCCAGCCAGTCAAACCCAGCCCGGCGACACAACCCAACATCAACAGCATCACCAACGCGCCAATCGGTGAATGCCCAAGCCGATGAAACGGCTGCCCTCGCCGCAGCGCCCGAGCATGCGCAGCCAGCCGCGCGGGAGTCGGCCAGAAGTCGCTCCAGCGCGCACTGCGCGGCCCGACGAATCCCCAGCCGACCCGCACCAGCAAACAGCCAACGGCGTAATAACCGAGCCACTGGTGCCAGTCGTCGCCCTCTTCATTGAAGAAGTAATTGGCGAAGAACACCGCCGCGAATGACCCGTGACAGAACCTCAGCAGAGGGTCCCACAGCCGCACCGTGGCGGCCGGCATCAGTCGTCGATCTCGGTCTTCACCGCCTTGCCGGTGACCGGATCATGGTAGATCTCGACCTTGCGGCCTTGCTGGTCGAAGCCGTAGATCTCGTAGCAGTTGCCATCGGTGATCTTGAACTTGTTGATCTTGTAGCCCTGATCCTTGAGCTGGGTCTGGAATTTCTCCGGGTCCTGCCAGGTGCTGCGTTCGGCGGTGGTGCATTTTGGCGAGGCGAGCGAGGTGGCACTGACGAGCAACAGCGAGAGCATGATCAGGGTACGCATGGCAATGAGCTCCTGTTTGGGTGAACCAGCATGATGCGCGGCCAAGCCCATCAAGCTTAGCTGCGGGCAGGCTGGGTTGCGTGGTCGCCCAGGTTTTTCCTATCGTCTGATTGATTGGCTTTTCACATCAATCTCGCAGAAAAACAAACTTAACAAATCAGCCAATCCCCCCGATGCTGGAGGCAATGCGTCGTCTCGGCGCCTCGCCCTTCATGGAGAACAACACAATGAATGAAGTCGTCATCGTCGCCGCGACCCGCACGGCCATCGGCAGTTTTCAGGGCGCCCTGGCCAACGTGCCGGCGGTCGACCTGGGTGCAGCCGTGATCAAGCGCCTGCTGGAGCAGACCGGCCTCGATCCGGCCCAGGTCGATGAGGTGATTCTCGGCCAGGTGTTGACCGCCGGCGCCGGGCAAAATCCCGCGCGCCAGGCGGCGGTCAAGGCAGGCCTGCCCTTCACGGTGCCGGCCCTGACCCTGAACAAGGTCTGCGGCTCAGGCCTGAAGGCCTTGCACCTGGCGACCCAGGCGATTCGCTGTGGTGATGCCGAGGTGGTGATTGCCGGTGGCCAGGAGAACATGAGCCTGGCGCCCTATGTGATGCCATCGGCGCGGACCGGCCAGCGCATGGGCCATGGACAATTGATCGACAGCATGATCAGCGACGGCCTGTGGGACGCCTTCAACGATTACCACATGGGCATCACCGCCGAGAACCTGGTCGACAAGTTCGCTATCAGCCGTGAGCAGCAGGATGCCTTTGCTGCCGATTCGCAGCGCAAGGCGGTTGCGGCAATCGAGGCCGGTCGCTTCAAGGATGAGATCACCCCTATCGTGCTGCCGCAGAAAAAAGGCGAGCCGAAGGTGATCGAGCGTGATGAGCAGCCGCGCCCGGAAACCACTGCCGAGTCGCTGGCCAAGCTGCGCCCGGCGTTCAAGAAGGACGGCAGCGTGACCGCCGGCAACGCCTCCAGCCTCAATGACGGGGCGGCGGCGGTGTTGCTGATGAGTGCCGACAAGGCCAAGGCGCTAGGGCTGCCGGTGCTGGCGAAGATTGCCGCCTACGCCAGTGCTGGCGTCGACCCGGCGATCATGGGCATCGGGCCGGTTTCAGCGACCCAGCGTTGCCTGGACAAGGCTGGTTGGCAGGTGGCTGATCTGGACCTGATCGAGGCCAACGAAGCGTTTGCCGCCCAAGCCTTGGCGGTGGGCAAATCGCTGGAATGGGATGCACAACGGGTCAACGTCAATGGCGGCGCTATCGCGTTGGGGCACCCGATTGGCGCTTCGGGTTGCCGGGTGCTGGTGACGCTGCTGCACGAGATGATCAAGCGTGATGCCAAGAAAGGCTTGGCTACCTTGTGCATTGGCGGTGGCCAAGGCGTGGCGCTGGCGATCGAGCGCTAACCACCGTCCCTGTAGGAGCGGGCTTGACCCGCGAAGAGGCCAGCCCAGGCAACGCTGATCCATGGCACCGGCTTTGCCGGTGTTCGCGGGGCAAGCCCGCTCCTACAGGTCCCTGCTGAATCTGCAGGAGAGCGAGCGCTCGCCTCAGAATCGCTCGTCCAGTATCGCCGGCAAGGTCAGTTCGCGGACATAACTCGCATCCGACAGGCTCAAGATCGTGCGAACCATCAGCACCACGTCATGCAGCGGAATCAACTCCCCTGCTCCACGCTGCGTCGCCTCGGCCAGCGGCACGGCCAGGTCATCTTCGGTATTCAGATAGCCCAGGTTCAGACAGGTCACCCCGAGTCGCTGCGCCCGATAGCCCTCGCGCAGCGCATCGGCAATCCCGCGCAAAGCGAACTTCGATGCGCCAAAGGTCACTTCGGGCCGCCCACTCTGGGCCAACCCCGACGTCGAACCGGTCAGAATGATCCGCGGCCGGTCACTCTTGAGCAGTATCGGCAACAAGCGCTTGATCAACAAAATGGTCGAGGTGATGTTGCAACTGACCATCGCCGCCACCTGCTCATCACGGTCAGCGAGAAACGCATAGTCAGGGTCGAACGCTTTGTCTTCCCAGATCCCCAGGTTGTACACCAGCGTGTCCAACCCGTCGTCCACCACCACCCGCTCGATCTCGGCAACTGCCTGCAGCGGATTTCCGAGGTCAGCCTCGACCCAGCGCAGTTCCACCTGCTCACGCGGCGCCAGCCCCTCTGGCCGTGAGCGGGCAACACCCGTCAAGCGGTCGCCCGGATCGCCCAGCCCCTCCATCAGCGCCTTGCCCAATCCTTTGCTTGCACCTACCACCAGGGTTCTCATTGACCCGCTCCTTGTCGAGAAAACAGCCGGCATGCAAACAGGCCGTGCGGGCAATGGCAAGGCGGGGTTGTTATCCAGATGTTTACTTGCCCGGACTACTGTCCCGCCCTGTATCAGCGCTATCGGGTAATCAGGCCGGTACCGCCGCGCGCAGTTCACGCGCCGCCGCCACCATGTTGACCAGCGCCGCCTCGGTCTCCGGCCAGGCGCGGGTCTTCAGGCCGCAGTCCGGATTGACCCACAAGCGCTCAGCCGGGATGCGCTGGGCCGCCTTGCGCAGCAGCTTGACCATCTCTTCGCGGCTCGGCACCCGTGGCGAGTGAATGTCGTAGACGCCCGGGCCGATCTCGTTCGGGTAGTCGAACTTCTCGAACGCCTCCAACAGTTCCATGTCCGAGCGCGATGTCTCGATGGTGATCACGTCGGCATCCATCGCCGCGATCGACTCGATCACATCGTTGAACTCGCTGTAGCACATGTGGGTGTGGATCTGGGTCTCGTCCCGTACGCCAGAAGCGCACAGGCGGAACGCCTCGGTGGCCCACTCGAGATAATTGGCCCAGGCGCTGCGGCGCAGGGGCAGGCCTTCGCGGAAGGCCGCCTCGTCGATCTGGACAATCTTGATGCCCGCCGCCTCGAGGTCGAGCACTTCGTCACGGATTGCCAGCGCCAGCTGACGGGCCTGGGTTTCGCGGCTGACGTCGTCACGTGGGAACGACCACATCAGCATGGTCACCGGGCCGGTCAGCATGCCCTTCATGACCTTGCTGGTCAGCCCTTGCGCGTACTTGATCCACTCCACCGTCATGGCTTGCGGACGGCTCAGGTCACCGAAAATCACCGCCGGCTTCACACAGCGCGAACCGTAGCTCTGGACCCAGCCGAAACGGGTGAACACATAGCCATCGAGCTGCTCGGCGAAGTACTCGACCATGTCGTTGCGCTCGGCCTCGCCGTGCACCAGTACGTCCAGGCCGAGATCTTCCTGGATTTTCACCGCGTGACGAATCTCGCTGTGCATCGCCTCGGTGTACTCGGATTCGCTGAGCTTGCCTTGCTTGAACGACTGGCGCGCCAGACGGATCGCCGAAGTCTGTGGGAACGAACCAATGGTCGTGGTCGGAAACGCTGGCAGCTCCAGCCCGGCACGCTGCTTGGCGATACGCTGCTCGAAGGCCGACAGACGCTGGCTGTCTTTAGCTTTGATGGCTGCAATACGCGCCTGCACCGCCGGCTTGTGAATACGCGGCGAAGCGGCACGACTGGCCTGCACCGCGCGGCTGTCTTCCAGCGCAGTGTGCACGTCGACCGCGCCCGGCTGGTTGACGGCTTTAGTCAGCACGGCCACTTCCTGGCACTTCTGCACGGCGAAGGCCAACCAGCTGCGCAGCTCGGCATCCAGTTTGTCTTCACGGGCCAGGTCGACCGGGCAGTGCAGCAGCGAGCAGGACGGCGCGACCCACAGGCGATCGCCCAGGCGCTCGGCGGCGTGACGCAGTACCTCCAATGCCTTCTCCAGATCGCAGCGCCATACGTTGCGGCCGTTGACCACGCCCAGCGAGAGCACCTTGTACGCCGGCAGGCGGTCGAGAATGGTCGGGTACTGCTCCGGCGCACGCACCAGGTCGATGTGCAGGCCATCGACTGGCAGGTTGGCAGCCAGGCCGAGGTTGTCCTCCAGGCCACCGAAGTAGGTGGCGACCAGCTTTTTCAGCGGCGCACGCTGCAGGATGTTGTAGACGCGCTCGTAGGCATTCTTCCAATCCTGTGGCAGATCCAGCACCAGAATCGGCTCATCGATCTGTACCCATTCCACGCCCTGCGCCGCCAGGCGATTGAAGATCTCGTCGTACAGCGGCAGCAGGCGGTCGACCAGCTCGAGCTTGTCGAAGTCGGCGCCTTTGGTCTTGCCCAGCCACAGGTAGGTCAGCGGACCGATGACCACCGGCTTGATGGTGTGGCCGAGCGCCTTGGCTTCGGCGACTTCTTCGAACAGCTGCTCCCAGCTCAGGGCGAACTGCTGATCGGCGCTGAATTCAGGGACCAGGTAGTGGTAGTTGGTGTCGAACCACTTGGTCATTTCTTGCGCATGGGCACCGCCACAGCAGCTGTCGCTGCGGTCCGTCGCCACGGCGCCACGGGCCATGGCGAACAGGGTGTGCAGGGTCGGCTTGGCACCGTCGTGGGGGCGGAAGCGCTGCGGGATCACCCCGAAGGTCAGCGAGTGGGTCAGCACCTGGTCGTACCAGGCGAAGTCGCCGACCGGCAGCAGGTCGATGCCGGCGTCCTTTTGCGCTTGCCAGTGAGTGGCGCGCAGCTCGCGGCCAACGGCGCGCAGACCGGCTTCATCGAGCTCGCCCTTCCAGAAGGCCTCCTGGGCTTTTTTCAGTTCACGATCCCGACCGATGCGCGGAAAGCCCAGGTTATGTGCCAGTGCCATGTCTCTTGTCCCTTAGATTGGAAATTCAATGAGCGAATTTTCCGCGCAAAGGGCATCGTGAGACAAACTCATATAATTTGTGTTGATCACAAGATTTACTCACGTTGCAGATCCCCGCCTACCCTGTAGGAGCGGGCTTGCCCCGCGAACACCGGCGCAGCCGGTGCCATCCACCACGGTGGCTGGGCTGGCCTCTTCGCGGGGCAAGCCCGCTCCTACAGGGTATGCGCCGCATTTGCGGACTGTGTTCTCTACGCGACAGCGAAGCCCCAACAGGCTCAACCCAGAGCAAATGCCCAAAACCTTTGAAGGGCTAACCCATGAGCCCCAATGTCTCAACCAAATCATTACCCTGCGCATCCAGACAAGCGCCCCACCCGCACATCAAGCAAAATGTCACCCTACCCCCACCCGGTACCCAGCCCGCCATGAGCCAGCTGAAATCCGCGCTGCACGAACACACCTTCGTCTGCGTCATGGAATTCGTCCCCAAGCCCTCCGCCGAGCGCTTCACCGCGATCGAAGCGATCATGGCCCGCACCCACCTGTGCAACTGGCCGTTGACCGTGGCCATCGGCGACCGCGTCGGCAGCCCGCTGGACATGTCGCCCCTGGACGCCTTCACCTCCTTCAACACCCCCGTCCCTGCCCTGCTGCACTTCTCAGGCAAGGCCCGCGAACGCCACGACCTGCTCGCGCAACTGCAGCACATGGACGCCGCCGGCCTCGACCAACTGCTGATCCTCACCGGCGACCGCCTCCCCGGCCACGAGCCCGGCCAACGCCCGGTGCGCTACCTCGAGTCGGTCGCCGCCTTGCAGATCGCCCGCCAGGCCCGCCCAGACTGGCTACTCGGCGCCGCTCTCAACCCCTTCAAGTACCACGAAGAGGAAGGCGCCGCGCAGTACTTCAAGGCCGAGAAAAAGCTCACGGCCGGCGCCGACTTCATGACCCTGCAACTGGGCTACGACGACCGCAAGCACCACGAAGCCCTGCAGTGGATGAAGCGCCAGCCAGCGCCCAAACCCCTGATCGCCTGCCTCATGGCCCTGACCCACGGCCGCGCGAAGATGCTCGAGCATGTCGCCGGCGCCGTGGTCACGCCGTCGATGCGCGAGATGCTTGCGGCCGAGCTTGAGGTGTCGAAGGCTTATGCACTGGCGCGCAGCATCGACCGGCTGGCGCTGCAGATCATTGGGTTGAAGTTGATGGGTTATGCCGGCGTGCACCTGTCCGGGATCCATGACCTCGCCCAGCTGCAATCGCTTGAGCAGGCGCTGGAGGCGAGGCTGAGCGACATCGTCAGCCTGGAGCAGTGGGCGCCAGCCTGGGCCGCCAGCTGGCAGATGCCAGGGCTGCCTGCGGTCTGCTTCAATCCACCGGGTGCGAACTGGCGGCTGGGTGAATCGCGGGTGAGTGCCAGCCTGCGAGAGAAGGCGCGCTATCAGCTGCTGTCCGGCTTTCACTCGGTACTGTTCGATCGGAGCAACTGGGTAAGCCGCGCGTTTGGCTGGGCGGTGACGAGGCCAGTGTGGTCATCGCCCAACGCCGCGCGGCTGCTGCATGGTCTCGAGCGTGGGATAAAAAGGCCGATGGTTGGTTGTGACACCTGCGGTCGCTGCCGGTTGGAGGACACGTTGTACATCTGTCCCGAGACTTGCCCCAAAGGTTTGGCCAATGGGCCTTGCGGTGGTACCTCGCAAAATCGCTGCGAGTTTGGTGACCGTGAGTGTGTGCACAGTGTGAAGTACCGTACCGCTAAATCGGTCAGGCAGACTGCGGTGCTCACCGAGCGGTTGATTGCGTGTGTCGAGGTTGAGACGCGGCATCGCAGTTCTTGGCCGGGGTGGTTTGATGCGACCCAGGCAGGTGCGGGTAGTGGCAGCAAAATTGCGCCGCGCAGCAGCCCTGAAGCTAAGTCCGCGCTACCGAGCACGTCTCGCAGCAAACACAGCGATGCCTTGGCAGAGTTGGACAGCTGATCTACCGCGCACGTGAACCCATGCCTTGCTGTCGGCAAATCCCTCATTAAGATAGGACGCTTGTTCATCTATCAGCATTGAGAGGCAGCCGGCCCCATGGTTACCACCGTTCGCCCATCGAAGCCCCAGGCAGACTTATTCTTACTGTGCATTGAGTTGCAGGACATCGAACCGAAGATCTGGCGGCGCGTTGTCGTGCCATCGACCATCACCCTGAGCCGTCTGCACAAGGTTATTCAGGAGGCGATGGGGTGGCAGGATACCCACCTGCATGAGTTTCAGATTGGCGGTGAGCGTTATGGGGTTCCCGACCCGGATGGCTGGGGCGAGTCGATGCAGTCTGAGGCACGCAAGCGCCTAGGCAAGGTCTTGAACGGCCAGCACGAGTTTGGCTACCTGTATGACTTCGGCGACAGCTGGCAGCATCGGATCGAAGTGGAACAGATTCTGCCCGCCAAGGCCTATCCGCAGGTGCCTTGCTGCATCGCCGGTGGCAATGCGTGTCCGCCGGAGGATGTTGGGGGAGCGTGGGGGTATAGCGAGTTTGTCGCGGCGATGGCTGACCCGCGTCATCCGGACCATGAGTTCAGGATGGAGTGGTTTGGGGAGGCATTTGATGCAACGGAGTTTGATTGTGAGGAGACGAATCAGTGGGTGGCGCGGTTGCCTTGCTGATTAGCGGCATCCAACGATTCCAGCTTATGAGCCTGATGGAGTTGGACCACCGTAATTCCTAACAGCTTGGCGGCTTTAGGCTCACCGACGATCGCAGGATAATTTCAGCCGATATGGCGGGCCGCTCTCTCACAAGCGTCCCTGATTGATGCTTGGGCGCGCCTACCTAGGGCTATCGTCTTGCATCTCGTCATCTGTCTTGAGCAACTTGCTGCACTGCTCAGCCACTAGGCTGCTGATGATGCGGATTGCCTGATGGATGCCGCCTGTGTTGCGGAAGCTCAGTTGAGGGTTGTGTTCACACTCCAGCATCTCGTCATGCTGGACCAGCGCCTCACCGAGCAGTTCGAGGGTCCAGGCGTAGTTCTGGACGCTGTTCAGGCGTTCGTGGTCGGTCATGGGCGGACCTGCCTTTGAGCTGGTTGGGCGTGGGTTTGGGTGTGGATTGGATAGAAATGGACGGCAGGACACACCGACGAAGCTGGACGGCGGAGAACGAATGCGAGGATCTTGCTCGAGATGCGCGTTTGCATGCATGAGACTCCAAGTTTGATTGGAGCTGCCACGCATCGTCGCCAAACGATTGGGTGGCAGCTGTACGCAGGTTGGCGAACCGGGAACTTGGAACCCGGCAGACCCGAAGGTCTCCCACGCACAGCTACCATTGCACGAGGCTGCGGGCACAAAAAAAGCGCCTGCAATCGTGTGGGGCGCTGTTGCGCCAAGTTATCCGAGTCGCCAAACCCGATCGCGGAATTTGCCGCGACTTGGGGAATTTATCCCTTGGGGCTTGGAGGTGCAAGTGCCAGAGCTGTGCGAAATAGCATTCAATGTTGAAGGAAAATGCGAGCACGGGATTTGGGAATCAATGCGGTTGCAAAGACGTCTCCGGGCACATTTGCAGGACCCAGGCCTCAGCCACATCGACACGATTAGTCCGGCTACGGCTAGAAGTTGGGTGGCAGCTGCGTGTGGGGTAGGAATACCGGGAAACTTGGAACCCGGCCAGGCCTAGGCCTGCCCACACATAGCCGTCATAGCTCAGAGAGCGTTCCACGCGCAACTGATCAAGCCAACCCGTAAGGGAGAATCTCACCAAGCCAAGTGGGCCGCGGTCTCACGAGCGCCCCTAATCGCTGATTGCGCGAGCCTTACCTGGTGGCTTCGCCTTACACTTCGTCATCCGTCTTGAGCAACTTGCTGCACTGCTCAGCCACAAGACGACTGATGATGCGGATGGCCTGATGGATGCCGGCTGTGTTGCGGAAGCTCAGTTGAGGGTTGTGTTCACACTCCAGCATCTCGTCATGCTGGACCAGCGCCTCACCGAGCAGTTCGAGGGTCCAGGCGTAGTTCTGGACGCTGTTCAGGCGTTCATGGTCGGTCATGGGCGGACCTCCCTTTGAGCTGGTGGGCGTGGGCTTGGGTGTGGATTGGATAGAAGTGAACAGAGGGCCGAGCTGGAACGGCTAGGCGGCGGAGAACGGATGCGAGGATCCTGGACGGACTTTTGATGGTCATGCATGAGGTCCTTTTCTGTTGAAGCACCACACCGACCGTCGCCAAACGATTGGGTGGCAGCTGTACGCAGGTTGGCGAACCGAGGAAAAGGAACCCGGCAGACCCGAAGGTCTCCCACGCACAGCCGCCATTACACGAAACTGCAGGCACAAAAAAAGCGCCTGTAATCGTGGTTGGGGCGCTGTTGCGCCTTTTCGGTCGAGTCGCCAAACCCGGTCGCGGAATTTGCCGCGACTTGGGGAATTTATCCCTTGGAAGACGGTGGTGCAAGTGCCAATGCTGTCCGAAATGTCCTTGAATGTTGAAGGACAGGTCCGTCACTTTAGATGAGATGGAGGCGCGCTTCGGTTCTCCGCAACGATTGAGGTCTCAGCATGGAATGCCACGTTCGTCCCGCCACGAGCAAAGATGCAGCAGCGATAAGCCGCGTAGCTATAGCCGCCCTGCGTGGGTCAAATTCACAGGACTATCCGCCTGATGTGATCGCTCAAGTTGAGCAGAGCTTTTCTCCTGAAGCCATCGCTACACAGCTTACGAAGCGTAGGGTCTTCGTAGCCTTGTTGGGCGAAAAGATTATTGGCACTGCCGGTCTCGACGGTCATGTCGTCAGAAGTGTTTTCGTTGACCCCGCTCACCAGAAAGGCGGTATCGGGCGGCACTTGATGGATGTCATTCATACAACTGCTGCCAGCGCAGGAGTTGGAGCTGTACGTGTGCCATCGTCGATTACAGCTGAAAGGTTTTATACCGCGTTGGGTTATCAGAAAATCCGCGACGAGTTTCATGGGGCGGAGCGCACCATCGTTATGGAGAAGCGGCTGTAGTATTAGCCCAGACTATCTAACCAGTTCTGCGGCAATAAATCAGTGATCTCACTGGACCGCTGAGTGGGCCGCCGCGTCAGCACATCTTTGAGATAGGCATACGGATCATGCCCATTCATGCGCGGCGATTGGATCAGGCTCATGAGTGCAGCCGCCCGCTCGCCACTGCGCAGCGACCCGGCAAACAGCCAGTTCGAGCGACCAAGCGCCCATGGCCGTATCCGGTTTTCAACTTGGTTGTTGTCGACGGGTACAGCCCCATCGTCTAGGTAGCGCGTCAGCGCTACCCAGCGTTTCCTGATTTCATCATGGACGCCAGCAATGCTGGGGGTGCTGCGCGCCCCTTTCGCGACACAAGGCCGCTCCCGTGAGGACTGTGCATGCCGATAAAGCGGCGCTGTTCATTGTGGGGCATTGGATCGCGAAAGGCTGCAGAGCAGCACCGGCGGCAATTTCCAGCAACTGGTCGGTGCTCTCGGCTTGGCTGTCGATGTAGTCAGCCAGTGTGGTGTGGTTGCCCTCGATTCGAGCAGACACCACGCTCTCCAGCGTGTAAACAGCACCTTGAGCTGAAAGAACGCCTGGGGTGGAGTGTCCTCTCCCCCTCAGTCTTCGAAGACACTCGAGCTCGGCCAGAACGTCAGCCAGTGGTGAGTCGAAGCAAGGGGAGGGTTCAGCAGCTGCAGGTCGTCGTGTGAGAACTGGGGTATCTGAAAACTATCTCTACACGGAAAAATCGTTATCTAGAAAAATTTTGGCTTTTCCCCCGTAAACGTTAGCCAAAACAGAATCAACAGATAACCACTATCTAGAAAACGCCGCGACCCAAAGTGGAAAAAACTCGATCCCACAAGTCAAAAATACGCAGATGAGCAGGGTAAAAACCAGGCACAAAAAAACCCGCACAAGGCGGGCTTCTTGGAGGTGCCAGCAAGCGAGAAATCGCCACGGGCCAATCTGGATGGTGCCGGAGACAGGAATCGAACCTGCGACCTTCGCGTTACGAGTGCGCTGCTCTACCGACTGAGCTACACCGGCGTATTGCGCAACCTACCACTGCCGGGAGGGTTACGCAAACCTCTGTTTCGTATTGATTTCGAGGTTAGGTGATAGGTGTTCTCTGGGATGAGTTCACGGTCATGGAATACACGCTGTTGCATGGATTTAGCAGAACACTGTGGCAGATGGCCCCAGTGTTTCGGGTAGCGCTGTTGCGTAGAGAACGAAGCCCGTAAATGCGGCGGATACCCTGTACGAGCGGGCTTGCCTTGGTCGAGGTCGGTCCAGTTACCGTGGTGTATGGCACCGGCTTCGCCGGTTTCGCGGGGCAAGCCCGCTCCTACAGGGGGTGCGGTGTTGGGCGAAGGTAGGTGCCAGCAGAGGGTTGGGGAGTGCCTACAGCCCTGGGGATGTACAGCCGCTGGGAGCCAGATCCTCTTCGACGGTCGTGGCACAGGTCCAACCTGTCGGCGAGCGGGTCAGCGTCAGGGTCTTGCCAATAACGTTGGCCGGCGCGGCGGCCAGGGTGCAGGCGATGCTGGCGACCCCCGTCGCAGCGGTGCCGCTCGCGGTGATCGCGCAATGCGAGGTCGCCGCCTGACCACCCAGCGCGGTGACATCGGTAACGTCCTTACCTTCATTCAAACGCAGATCCATCGGTGTCTTCAGCGCTGAAATCTCCAGCAACGCCGCCGCAGCCTTGGTGCGGGACTGGTGGTCGGTGTACATCGGTACGGCGATGGTCGCCAGGATGCCGATGATCGCGACGACGATCATCAGCTCGATCAGGGTGATGCCTTTTTGCCCTTTCATGAACGCTTTTCCTTGTTGATACGGTGCAGCACTGGACCCACTCTCGGACACCCAGCTGGCAGGCGCGCAGTAGGCCTCAACAGACACCTTTTGTCACCCCTGCCCGGCTGGACGTCATGCTCGCTGAACTACTCTAGTGACCATCAGGGAAACCCGCCCATGGATGGGCACGGCAAGCTGTTTCCAAGCTTGTCTCCGCCACAGCAAGGAGCTACGCATGAGCCGCACAACACGCCTTTACGCCTGGGAAGGCACCGATGCCAGCGGCATGCGGGTCAGCGGTCGTCGGGAGGGGCGCAGCCCGGCGCTGGTTCGTGCGGGGCTGGTTCATCAGGGGATCACCATCGCCCGATTGCGCCCGGCGGGTGGGCTGCAATGGCAGTTGCCCACGCGCAAGGACAAGGCGGACCCGGCGGGCTTCAGTCGGCAACTGGCGACGCTGTTGAAGGCCGGGGTGCCGTTGCTGCAGGCGTTCGAGGTGATGGGGCGCAGTGGCGGCAATGACAGCCTGGGGCGGCTGTTGACGCGATTGCAACAGGATGTGGGCGCAGGTCTGGGGCTGGCGGATGCGTTGCAGCGCCAGCCGGGGTGGTTTGATCGGCTGTACTGCAACCTGGTGCGGGTGGGCGAGCAGTCGGGCACGCTCGATGGGCAACTGGAACAACTGGCGGACATGCTCGAACAACGCCAGGCCCTGCAGCGGCGGGTGCGCAAGGCGATGATTTATCCACTGCTGCTGTTGCTGACGGGGTTGGGCGTGTCGGCGTTGCTGCTGTTGGAGGTGGTGCCGCGCTTTCAGGGGCTGTTTGCCAGCTTCGATACGGCGCTGCCGGCGTTCACGCAATGGGTATTGGACTTATCCACAGGCCTGGGGCGGGTGGCGCCGGTGCTGCTGGCGGGGGTGATTTTGTCCACAGTGGGGGTGCGTGAGCTGTATCGGAAACATGCGCCGTCACGCCTGTGGATATCTCGCCAGGTATTGCGCTTGCCGGTGCTGGGGCGCTTGCTCGCGCAGGCGGCGTTGGCGCGCTTTGCACGCAGCCTGGGTACGGCGTACAGCGCTGGGGTGCCGCTGCTGGATGCACTGGGGACGGTGGCTTCGGTCAGCGGTGGCTGTGTGCATGAGCAGGCCATTCTGCAGTTGCGTCAGGGGATGGCCAATGGTCAGGGGTTGCATCAGGGGATGGCGCGGGATGCGTTGTTTCCACCGCTGTTGGTGCAACTGACGGCGATCGGTGAATCGAGTGGCACGCTGGACCAGATGCTGGCGAAAGCGGCCAGCCATTACGAAGAACAGGTCAGCCAGGCGCTTGATCAGTTGACCAGCCTGCTGGAGCCGGCCATCGTGCTGGTCCTTGGCTTGCTGGTGGGCGGCCTGGTGATTGCCATGTACCTGCCAATCTTTCAGTTGGGTAGCTTGATCTGAACATGAACGTCTGGACTTTTTTGGCCGCGCAGCCGGTGTACTTCCTGGCCGCGGCGACGCTGCTGGGGCTGCTGGTGGGCAGTTTTCTCAATGTGCTGGTGCATCGCTTGCCGATCATGCTCGAGCGTCAATGGCAGCGGGAGGCGCAGGAGGTGCTTGAGCTGCCGAGCGTGGAGCACGAGCGCTTCGACTTGTCCCTGCCCGCTTCGCACTGTCCGCATTGCGCGCACAGGATACGTGCCTGGGAGAATATTCCGCTGCTGAGCTACCTGTTTCTGCGGGGGCGCTGCTCGGCCTGCAAGGTTGCGATCAGCCCGCGGTATCCGCTGGTGGAGCTGGCCAGCGCGGTGCTGTCGCTGGTGGTGGCGTGGCATTTTGGGCCAGGGCTGCAGGCGCTGTGTGCGCTGCTGCTGACCTGGTGCCTGCTGGCCTTGAGCCTGATCGACAGTGAACACCAGTTGCTGCCCGATGTGCTGGTGCTGCCGATGGTGTGGGCGGGGCTGATCGTCAATGCATTCGCGGTGTACGTGCCGTTGAACGAAGCGCTGTGGGGCGCGGTGATCGGTTATCTGAGCCTGTGGACGGTGTACTGGGTGTTCAAACTGGTGACCGGCAAAGAGGGCATGGGCTATGGCGACTTCAAGCTGCTGGCACTGATTGGTGCCTGGGGCGGCTGGCAGGTACTGCCGGTGACGTTGGTGCTGTCGTCGGTGGTCGGCGCGGTGATTGGCCTGTGTTTGTTGCGTTTGCGCAACGCTTCGCTGGCGACGGCGATACCTTTTGGTCCGTATCTGGCCATTGCGGGGTGGATTGCTGTGCTCTGGGGTGATGAAATGTACGCCTCATACGTGCAACTGCTTGGATTCTGATGACCACTGCGGCATTTACTCCCTGGATACTGGGCCTCACCGGCGGCATTGGCAGCGGCAAGAGCGCGGCGGCCGAGCGCTTTGTCGAACTCGGCGTGCACCTGGTCGACGCCGATCAGGCTGCGCGCTGGGTGGTCGAACCGGGGCGGCCGGCCTTGGCCAGCCTCGTCGAGCGCTTTGGCGCGGGCGTATTGCTGGAGGATGGCCAGCTGGACCGCGCGGCGCTGCGCCAGTTGATCTTTGCCGACCCGGCTCAGCGGCGCTGGGTTGAACAGCTGCTGCATCCGCTGATCGGGCAGGAGATTTTCAGCTACCTGGCCAAGGCGCAGTCGCCCTATGCGGTGTATGTGTCGCCGCTGCTGATCGAGTCGGGGCAGTACCAGAAGACTCAGCGCGTGCTGGTCATCGATGCGCCGCAAGACTTGCAGGTGCAGCGCACCTTGCTGCGGGATAACACCAGCCCTGAACAGGTGCAGGCGATTCTTGCGGCGCAGTTGGCGCGTGACGAGCGCTTGCGCCATGCCGACGATGTGGTGGTCAATGATCGCGACCTGGCCTGGTTGCACGAGCAGATTGACCGCCTGCACCACTTTTACCTGACTTTACGAGGAGGCCAGCCATGAGCCAGCCGTTGTCCGTTGACTGCCCGACCTGTGGCGCACCTGTGGAATGGACCGAGAAGAGCCCGAACCGGCCGTTTTGTTCTGATCGTTGCAAGTTGATCGACTTGGGGGCTTGGGCGGCTGAGGAGCACAAGATTGCTGGGGCGCCTGAGTCTGAGGATGAGCTGTATTCGGCGGATCTTGAGCCGCGGCACTGATTTGTGGTGTGTCAGTGGCGGCCTCTTCGCGGGGCAAGCCCGCTCCTACAGGGGGCGTGGCGGGCTTGCGAACTTTGTTGTTTGCGCGACCTCCTACAGGATTTGCACAGGACCTGTAGGAGCGGGCTTGCCCCGCGAAGAGGCCGCCACTGACAGTCGCTAAGGCTCATCCTTCCACGGCGCTTGCAGGTAGCGCGTTCGGTTGAACGTCTCCAGCCACTCGGGGCAAAACACCACCAACGCACTGACCACCATCCCGTTGATAAACGCTTCGGGAAAGATGATCAGCCACAGATAGCCGACAAAATCCGCCAGCCACTCAGGCATGGCAAACCGTCCATCCAGCCACAACAGCCCCAGCGCCGCCATCAGGCAGCACAACGCCGACACCGCCGCGGCCAGAAACCCTGAGCAAAAGATATAAACGAACAGGTTACGCGGCTGCGCGCGCTCGACCAGGATCGCGCACACCTCGGTGATCAGCACCGGCAGGCCAATGATCAGCAGGCCGTTGACCCCAAGCGCGGCAAGATCCTGGCGCCCGAGCAGCATCAGCCCGATCTGCGCCATGCACCCCGCAAGAATCGCCAATGGCCAATCGAGCAGCAAGGTCACCGCCGTCATGCCGATGAAGTGGTAGGAAACCCCGGTATCGAAGTCGCGCCTGACCAGCCACAACGCAAACAAGGCGAACACCGCGCCAAACAGCAGGTGCTGGCGGCGCCGATCCGTCACCAGTTCGACCCAGCGCGTGCGCGACGCGGCCCAGATCAACACCGGCAGATAAACCAGCCAGCCCAGCGTCAGGCTGGTGCTGGAGAGGACGTGTGCGCTGATCACCTAGGCTCTCCCCGTCGCAAACAGTTTCAGTCTACACCGCGATTTTCACTGGCAAACAACACCTTACCGTCACAGATTAGCGGCTAAGCTTGTCTCCATGGATGACTCAGACTACCTGCGCCTGCTTACCATCCAGGCCGAACAAGCCAATGCGTTCCTGTCCAATGCCCGCAAATGGGAGCGCGAGCGTTGGGTATGCCAACGCCTGCTGCAAGGGCTGAACATCCCTTACCGCAACGAAGACTTCACCCCCGCCGGGCAAGAGCCGCCCGACGTGCTGTTTCGCGATGCGGCGTTCGAGGTGTTTTTCGTGCTCGATGAGGGCCGCCGCCTCAACGATGAATGGCGCGAAGAGCTGCAGCGTCGACGCAGTGCGTTTTCGCTGAGCCAATTGGTGCGCCGTGAGGCCCGCCCGCGGCGAATCAGCGCTCAGGAGTTGCTGGTGCGCCTGGCGCCAACTCTGCGCAAGAAGGCCCACAACTACCGCGAACGCGGCCTGGAACTGAACGAGCTGGATATCATTGCCTTCGCCAGCCTCAAGCGCGAGGTGCTCGACCTCAACAGCCACTTTCCGCCGCCCACCGAGTATTTGCGTCAGGGCTGGCGCTCGCTGTCGCTGGTGGGGCCGACGTTTGCCCGGGTGCTGTTCGCCCACCCCGATGCGCCGGATTTTCTCCGGGGTAACCTGGGCCGCAGCATTGTTTTCGATGTCGGGATCAGTCTTTGATCCACTGCCGAGAGTCTTTGCATTGGCGTACACTCGGCGGCAGAGATAGAAAGCATTATCATTCGTTGTCGAGACCCTGCGCGAACCCTGTAGCCTTTGCGCAGTCACAAGCGTCTACCTGACGAGGCCCACCATGACCAGCCGCCTGAATCCAGAAGATCAGCGTCGCGTCGATGAGTATCTCAAAGCCCCTCAGCATCAAGTTGAGCGCAAGCCGTTTCGGCCGTTGCTGCTCCTGTTGCTGGTGGTGGTAGTGACCATTGGTCTGGGCCTGTTAAGCCGCCTGTTGAGTGGACTGGTGCTATGAGCTGCCTTGCGCTCGCCCTCCCCTCTGCTTCGGCGCCGCCCCTCAGGGGCAAGCATTCGTTTAACCTTATGAGATATCTCCATGACACATCGCATCGTGATTGTCGGCGGCGGCGCCGGCGGCCTGGAACTGGCGACCCGCCTGGGTAAAAGCCTGGGCAAGCGCAAAAAGGCCGAGATCACCCTGGTCGACGCCAACCTGACCCACATCTGGAAGCCCCTGTTGCACGAAGTGGCGGCCGGCTCGCTGAACTCGTCGGAAGACGAGCTCAACTATGTGGCCCAGGCCAAGTGGAATCACTTCAACTTCCAGCTAGGGCGCATGAGCGGCCTGGATCGGGAGGGCAAGCAGATCCAGCTGGCGGCGACCCTCGACGAAGACGGTCGCGAGCTGCTACCGGCGCGCACCCTGGGCTATGACAGCCTGGTGATCGCCGTGGGCAGCAACACCAACGACTTCGGTACCTTGGGCGCGGCGCAACACTGCCTGTTCCTCGACACCCGCAAGCAGGCCGAGCGCTTCCACCAGCAACTGCTCAACCACTACCTGCGCGCGCATGCTGGTGACGTTGCCCACGAGAAGATCAGCGTGGCCATCGTCGGTGCCGGCGCTACGGGCGTCGAGCTGGCGGCCGAACTGCACCACGCGGCACACGAGCTGGCGGCCTACGGCCTGGACAAGATCAAGCCGCAGGACATGCACATCACCATCATCGAGGCGGGCCCGCGCGTGCTGCCAGCGTTGCCTGAGCGGATCAGCGTGCCGGTGCACAAGACGCTGGAAAAACTCGGTATCACCGTGCTGACCAATGCGTCGGTCAGTGAAGTGACCGAGGAGGGTTTGAAGACTGCTGGCGGTGATGTGATCCAGGCCAGCCTGAAGGTGTGGGCGGCGGGGATCCGTGCGCCGGCCTTCCTCAAGGATATCGACGGGCTGGAGACCAACCGGATCAACCAGTTGGTGGTGCGTCCGACGCTGCAGACGACGCTGGACGACGATATCTTCGCCTTTGGTGACTGTGCCGCGTGCCCGCAGCCAGGCAGCGATCGCAACGTGCCGCCACGGGCGCAGGCGGCGCACCAGCAGGCTTCGATGCTGGTGAAGAGCTTCCAGGCACGGCTCGATAACAAGCCGCTGCTGACCTATGCCTACAAAGATTATGGCTCGCTGGTGTCGCTGTCGCGGTTCTCGGCGGTGGGTAACCTGATGGGCAACCTGACCGGTAGCGTGATGCTCGAAGGGTGGCTGGCGCGGATGTTCTATGTGTCGCTGTATCGGATGCACCAGATGGCGCTGTACGGCATGTTCCGCACGGCGATGTTGATGCTGGGTAGCCGGATTGGACGTGGGACTGAGCCGCGCCTGAAGCTGCACTGATCGGCTGACGATTTTTGGGGCCGCTGCGCGGCCCTTTCCGACCGGTCCGGCGCCCCGGCAAGGCCGCTCCTACAGGTACAGCGCAAGGCTCAGGCCAGCGATGACCCTGTGGGAGCGGCCTTGTCGCGAAAGGGGCGCAAAGCGGCCCCAGGAGCTACCGGACGATGCGATAACTGCCTTGCAACGCAATTAAAGAAGGCCAGCAAGCGCACCCGAATAAAATCGAGGCAAAAGAAAAAGGGCATCTCGATCGAGATGCCCTCTTTACATGGTGGGTCGTGTAGGATTCGAACCTACGACCAATTGGTTAAAAGCCAACTGCTCTACCAACTGAGCTAACGACCCGGAAAATGGTCGGGGTGAGGGGATTCGAACTCCTGACATCCTGCTCCCAAAGCAGGCGCGCTACCGGACTGCGCTACACCCCGAAATTGGCTCCGCGACCTGGACTCGAACCAGGGACCCAATGATTAACAGTCATTTGCTCTACCGACTGAGCTATCGCGGAACTAAAACTTCGATCTTCCGATCCCGAAGGCTGTTTAAGCTTCGGTCCCTTTGACTTACCGCATCTCTGCGTTGTTGTCTCTGAGGCCGGCTATTCTACATCCTTCGTTTTGCTTGTCAACCCCTAATTTGCTTTCAAGTTACTGATTTGCAAACTGTTTTCAGATCGTCGTTACCGCTGGCGATCTGCTTAGTGGCTGACAGCGGGGCGTATATTAGGAGCACTCGATTCTAGATGCAAGCATAAATTTCAAAATTTTCATGAGGTTAGCGGGAAGGCCCTATTTCCGGGGTTTTGCGGGGTGTCGATGGTCGCTATCGCGGGGCAAACCCGCTCCCATGCAGCCCATCGGCGTACAAAAATGCGCGCGAGAACTGGCCGCGCCGGGCAAAAAAGCCTTCGCCGAGCTGAAAAAAATCGAAAGCCACGGTAAAAAAATCAAATCGACTGCAGGAAGAAGCAAAAATCAGGGCAAAAAAACTGTAAACCACCCCCAAAAAAACGAATCGCCCACGAAAAAATTTTCAGCCCCCGCAAAAAAATTAACCGCAGCCGAAAAAAAGCCCCGCTTTCGCGGGGCTTGATCGTTCTACTTATGAGGCAAAGACAATCTCGTCGCCCTCGACCGTGGCGGTAATCGCCGCCCCGGGCAAGAATTCGCCCGACAAGATCAACTGCGCCAGCGGGTTCTCGATCCAGCGCTGGATCGCCCGCTTCAGCGGCCGTGCGCCATACACCGGGTCGTAACCAACGGCGATCAGCTTGTCGATCGCCTCAGGGCTCAGGCTCAAGCTCAGCTCGCGCTCGGCCAGACGGCTGCGCAGGCGGCCCAGCTGGATCTCGGTGATACCGGCGATCTGCTCACGACCCAGCGGCTCGAACACCACCACTTCGTCGATACGGTTGATGAACTCCGGACGGAAGTGGCTACCCACTGCGTCCATCACCGCCGCACGCTGCGCCTCACGATCACCGACCAGTTCCTGGATCTGCGCCGAGCCCAGGTTGGAGGTCATCACGATCACCGTGTTGCGGAAGTCCACCGTACGTCCATGGCTGTCGGTCAGACGACCGTCCTCAAGCACTTGCAGGAGCACGTTGAACACATCCGGGTGGGCCTTCTCGACCTCGTCGAGCAGCACCACCGCGTAGGGTTTGCGCCGCACGGCTTCGGTCAGGTAACCGCCCTCCTCGTAACCGACATAGCCTGGTGGTGCACCGATCAGCCGCGCCACGGAATGTTTCTCCATGAACTCGGACATATCAATGCGCACCATGGCCTCTTCGGTATCGAACAGGAACTCGGCCAGGGCCTTGCACAGTTCGGTCTTGCCGACGCCGGTCGGGCCGAGGAACAGGAACGAGCCACTTGGCCGGTTCGGGTCGGACAACCCGGCACGCGAACGGCGCACGGCGTTGGCAACGGCAGTAACCGCCTCGCCTTGGCCAATCACGCGCTGGTGCAGCAGTGTTTCCATCTGCAGCAGCTTCTCGCGCTCGCCTTCGAGCATCTTCGCCACGGGGATGCCGGTCCACTTGGAGACCACTTCGGCGATCTCTTCTTCGGTAACCTTGTTACGCAGCAGCTGGTTATCGGTCTTGCCGTGCTGGTCGACCATCTGCAGGCTGCGCTCCAGATCAGGGATCACCCCGTACTGCAGTTCGGCCATACGGCTCAGGTCACCTTTGCGGCGAGCGGCTTCCAGCTCCTGACGCGCCTGCTCGATCTTCTGCTGGATCTGTGCCGAGCCCTGCACTTCGGCTTTCTCGGACTGCCAGATTTCTTCCAGGTCGGAATATTCGCGTTCAAGCCGGGCGATTTCTTCGGTGAGTTTCTCGAGACGCTTCTTGGCCGCCTCGTCTTCTTCTTTCTTCAGTGCCTGGGATTCCACCTTCAGCTGGATCAGGCGACGGTCGAGACGGTCGAGCACTTCCGGCTTGGAGTCGATTTCCATACGGATGCGGCTGGCCGCTTCGTCGATCAGGTCGATGGCCTTGTCGGGCAACTGACGATCGGTAATGTAGCGGTGGCTGAGCTTGGCTGCAGCGATGATCGCACCGTCGGTGATGGCCACCTTGTGGTGCACTTCATAGCGCTCTTTCAGGCCACGCAGGATGGCGATGGTGTCTTCTTCGCTCGGCTCTTCGACCAGCACCTTCTGGAAGCGCCGCTCGAGCGCTGCGTCCTTCTCGATGAACTGACGGTACTCGTTGAGCGTGGTCGCACCGACGCAGTGCAACTCGCCGCGGGCCAGGGCTGGCTTGAGCATGTTGCCCGCGTCCATGGCGCCCTCGCCTTTGCCGGCGCCGACCATGGTGTGCAACTCATCGATGAACAGGATGATCTGGCCTTCCTGCTTGGACAGCTCGTTGAGCAGGCCTTTGAGGCGCTCTTCGAATTCGCCGCGGTACTTGGCACCCGCGATCAGCGCCCCCATGTCCAGCGCCAGCAGGCGTTTGCCCTTGAGGCCATCGGGCACTTCGCCGTTGATGATGCGCTGTGCCAGGCCTTCGGCGATGGCGGTTTTACCCACGCCGGGCTCACCGATCAGCACCGGGTTGTTCTTGGTCCGGCGTTGCAGTACCTGGATGGTCCGGCGAATCTCGTCGTCACGGCCGATCACCGGGTCGAGCTTGCCGTCTTCGGCGCGCTTGGTGAGATCGACGGTGTACTTGTCCAGGGCCTGGCGCGACTCTTCGGCGTTGGCGTCATTGACTGCCGCGCCACCACGCAGGTTGTTGATGGCGTTTTCCAAGGCCTTCTTGCTCACGCCTTGGCCGAGCAGCAGTTTGCCGACCTTGCTGTTCTCGTCCATGGCGGCGAGCAGCACCAGTTCGCTGGAGATGAACTGGTCGCCCTTCTGCTGGGCCAGGCGATCGGCCTGGTTGAGCAGACGCGCGAGGTCCTGCGACATGTTGACGTCGCCGGTGGGGTTCTGGATTTTCGGCAGCTGGTCGAGCTCTTTGCTCAGCGCTTTGCGCAGGCTGTTGACGTCGAAGCCGACCTGCATCAGCAGCGGCTTGATCGAACCGCCTTGCTGGTCGACCAGTGCCTGCAACAGGTGCTGCGGCTCAATGGCCGGATGATCCATGCCAACGGCCAGGGATTGAGAGTCAGATAATGCTAATTGCAGTTTGCTGGTTAATCGGTCTATTCGCATGGGGATACCTTCCTATATGGGCAGGCCGGAGCGATGGACACACCTAGATGAAGAAACCTGCCAGAGATAACCAATAGATGAGGGTGATTCTGGAAGATTCAAGCGTAGCGGGGTTGACCGAGGTCAGTTGGGAAATGCTTGGCGCTCCTACAGGGTGCTGCGACAGCTTTAGGGGCAGCAGGGGGATGGTCAGCGTGGATCGAGCCAGACCAACGAGGCAAAGCGCCCACCCTGCGGGGTGCGGCGATAGGAGAAGAAGCGTGGGTCGGTGACCGTACACAACCCACCGCCATAAACAGCAGTGACGCCACGGGCCGCTAGACGAATACGCGCCAGCTCGTAGATATCAGCCAGCAGCTTGCCAGCACGCTCACCCGGCACAAAGGCGCGGGCGGCCTCGGGATGCACGGCGGTAAACGCATCGCGCACTTCCAGCCCGACCTCGAACGCTTGCGGGCCAATGGCCGGTCCGAGCCAGACCAGTACCTGATCAGCGGGTAGCGCGAGCCGATCCAGGGTGGCCTCCAGCACGCCACCGGCCAGCCCGCGCCAGCCGGCATGCGCCGCTGCGACTCGGGTACCGGCGCGGTCACAGAACAACACCGGCAGGCAGTCGGCAGTCATCACCGTACAGGCAATGCCTGGCTGGTCAGTCCAGCTGGCATCGGCTTCGGCGACGATAGCCGGGTCGGCATCCGCCACAACCAGGCCATGCACCTGCTTGAGCCAAGCCGGCTGGATGCTGAAGTGATCACTCAGGCGCCGACGGTTCTCGGCCACCGCCGCCGGGTCATCCCCGACATGGTCGCCCAGATTGAAGCTTTCATAGGGTGGCAGGCTCACCCCACCCTCGCGGGTGGTGACGCAGGCGTGCACCGAGGCCGGGGCCGGCCAGTCGGGGCGCAGCAGCTGCGTCAGACCGTTCATCCGATAAAGCTGCCGCGGTCGTCCTGCAGCAGCGTCAGCAGCTCGACGAAGTCGTCCGGCAGCTTCGATGCCCACTCCATGCGCTCACCCGTTGCCGGGTGGTCCAGGGCCAGGAAGCGTGCATGCAGCGCCTGACGCGGGAAGGTCTTCAGTGCATCGACCATTTCCGGATCGGCCGCCGGCGGAATGCGGAAGCGGCCGCCGTAGGTCTGGTCGCCGACCAGCGGGAAGCCAACGTGGGCCATGTGCACACGGATCTGGTGAGTACGGCCGGTTTCCAGCTTCACCCGCACATGGGTGTGCGAACGGAACCGCTCCAGCACGCGGTAGTGGCTGACTGCAGGCTTGCCGCCTTCAGTCACCGCCATGCGCTGCCGCGCGCCGCCGTGACGACCGATCGGGGCGTTGATCTTGCCCCCTGCGGTCACCACGCCGATCACGATGCACTCATAGATGCGGCTGACCGAGCGGCTCTGCAACTGCTCGACCAGCTTGGTCTGCGCCTGCAGGGTCTTGGCCACCACCATCAGACCGGTGGTGTCCTTGTCCAGACGATGGACAATACCTGCACGCGGCACGTTGATGATATCCGGCACGTGATGCAGCAAGGCATTGAGCAAGGTGCCATCGGCATGGCCAGCGGCCGGGTGGACCACCAGCCCGGCGGGCTTGTTGATCACCAGGATCTGGTCGTCTTCATAGACGATGTCCAGTTCGATGTCCTGGGCGATCCACTCGCCCTGGGCTTCCTGCTCGGCCTCAAGGGCCAGAATGGAACCACCATGGACGGTGTCGCGCGGACGCACGACCTGGCCATCGACCGTCAAGCGGCCGTCTTTGATCCAGGAGGACAGGCGCGAACGCGAGTACTCGGAGAACAGTTGGGCGGCGACCTGGTCGAGGCGTTGACCGCCCAATTCGGACGGTACCTCTGCGCTAAGTTGAATGATCTCGGACATGCTCGATTCGGCGGGCGCACAGCCTTTGGTTTCAACTGCGCGCTTGTGGTTAAATACGGCTTCTTTTGCCCCGGGGTTAGGCCGGGGGCGCTCATCATAACAGGACGGCACCGCCCAAGACAGCGGCCGTCAAAGGACGCAAGCCGCCATGCAAGTGAAACACCTGCTGCTGATCGCCATCCTCGGGCTCACCGCTGCCTGTTCCTCGAACAAGGAAGTGATTGACGAGAACCTCAGCGAAGCCGAGTTGTACCAGCAGGCGCAGGCCGACCTGGACAACTCGAGCTACACCAGCGCCGTGAGCAAGCTCAAGGCCCTGGAGTCGCGCTACCCGTTCGGCCGTTACGCCGACCAGGCCCAGCTCGAGCTGATCTACGCCAACTACAAGAACTCCGAGCCAGAGGCAGCCAAGTCCGCTGCCGAGCGCTTCATCCGCCTGCACCCGCAGCACCCGAACGTCGACTACGCCTACTACCTCAAAGGCCTGACTTCGTTCGACCAGGACCGCGGCCTGCTGGCGCGCTTCCTGCCGCTGGACATGACCAAGCGTGACCCGGGCGCTGCCCGCGACTCGTACAACGAGTTCGCCCAGCTCACCAGCCGCTTCCCCAACAGCCGCTACTCGCCCGATGCCAAGCAGCGCATGATCTACCTGCGCAACCTGCTGGCCTCGTACGAAATCCACGTGGCCGACTACTACATGACCCGCGAGGCGTATGTTGCTGCCGCCAACCGTGGCCGCTACGTGGTCGAGAACTTCCAGGAAACACCATCGGTCGGCGACGGCCTGGCGATCATGGTCGAGGCCTACCAGCACCTGCACCTTGACGAGCTGGCAGCGACCAGCCTCGAGACCCTCAAGCTCAACTACCCTGACCACCCAAGCCTGGTCGACGGTAGCTTCGAGCCCAAGCAGGACGTCGCTGAAGGCCGTTCGTGGCTGTCCAAGGCTACCCTTGGCCTGATCGAAACCGAGACGCCGCTGCCGCCGGGCGAGACCCGCGCCAACCAGGACGTGGTGCGTCAGTTCAAGGATGCCCGCGACGAGATGCCGTCGGACCTGCTGCCGAAAGATGAAAATGGTGACCCGATCCTGCCGGAAGGTCCGAAAGAAGCCGAGCAGAGCCGTTCGTGGTTCAGCTACGCGACCTTTGGTCTGTTCGACTGATCCAGCGCTGTGTGAGAAAGGGAGGCCTAGGCCTCCCTTTTTTCATGGCCGCGCCCTAGACTGTCTGCTCTCTTTCTCGACAAGCTGGACACCATGGTTCGCCTACTTTTCTGGATTGCCCTGATCGCCGCCGCGTTCTGGCTGTGGCGCAAGTTCAAGATCAGCCAGCAATCACGCCCCGAGCAGCGGCTCGATGACCCGTTGAAGATGGTCCGTTGCGCCCATTGCGGCGTGCACCTACCCACCGACCGCGCACTGCACCGCGGTGATCAATGGTATTGCAGCCCGGCGCACCTGGAACAAGGGCCTGGCGATCAGCGTTGATCCGTTGATCGGGTAATTGGGGATGCTGCCACCCTTCGCCGCGTTCCTGCTCCCCCAAGGATCACCACGCCCCCCCCCTGTAGGAGCGGGCTTGCCCCGCGAAACCGGCGAAGCCGGTGCCATCCTCCACAGCGCCTGGGCCAGCCTCTTCGCGGGGCAAGCCCGCGCCTACAGGTGGGGCGGCGCTACATCCAACGCGTTTTCTACCTCAGGCGCTCAGGTCAAACGCCCCGCTGGCGCATACGGCGCCGGGTCGATGATAGGCTCGGCCCCCGTCAGCAGATCAGTGAACAACTGGCACGAAGCGGGCGCCAGCACCAGCCCATTGCGATAGTGCCCGCAGTTCAACCACAGCCCCTCATGCCCCGGCACCGGCCCGATATAGGGAATGCCTTCAGGCGAACCCGGCCGCAACCCCGCCCAATGCGCCACCGGGGTAGCACCCGCCAGCCCAGGCAACAGCTCCACGGCCGACGCCTTCAGGCTCGCCAGGGCATCCTCGGTAGGCGTCTTGTCATAGCCGGCATGCTCAAGCGTACTGCCAATCAAGATATGCCCATCCCGCCGCGGGATCGCATAACGGCCCTTGGCCAAGACCATGCTGGGCAAGAAGTCCTCGGCGCACTTGTACAGGATCATCTGCCCTTTCACCGGCTCCACCGGCAGCTCCAGGCCCAGTGAGCGCAACAGGTCACCACTCCAGGCGCCCGCGCTGAGCACCACCTCATCAGCGGGCAGCACGCCCTCGGCCGTCTGCACGCCGGTTATGCGCCCGCCGGCCTGGCTGAACCCGCTGATCTGGCAATGCTCGCGCAGGGTCACGTTGGGCATCGCCAGCAACGCGGCCTTGAGTGATTTGACCAGACGCGGATTGCGCACATTGGCCACGCCAGCCATGAAGATCGCCCGCTTGAAGCCCGCCCCGAGCCCCGGCACGGCGTCATAGGCGGCAGAGATATCCACAGCGCTGAGCGGCCGTTGCGCGCGCGCGGCCCAGGCCAGCGCCTCGGCTTCGTCGTCCAGGTCCAGCCAGTACAGGCCAGTGGTGTGCACTTCAGGATCGACCCCGGTGCTGGCGAACAAGCGCTCGCCCAGCTGTGGATAAAAATCCTGCGACCAGTGCGCCAGGGCGGTCACGGCAGCACTGTAGCGCCACGGGTAGAGCGGCGAAACGATGCCGCCGCCGGCCCAGGACGACTCGCGACCGACCTCGCCCTGGTCACACACCACCACCTGCTCGACCTTTGCCGCCAGGTTGAACGCAGTCAGCAGGCCGATTACCCCACCGCCGACAATCACTACTTGCTTGCTCATCTGTCGATCCGCTATCCGAAATGAAACCCTCAGCCTCCCCAACAGCCCACGGCCTGCTCGACCCCGCCGGGGTTACTGCGCACACCCGCCTGATCAAGCTGGAAGTCGCCACACCGATCATCCTTCATCATGCCCTGCGGCAAACGCCTGGCGATCAGCCGGAAGCTGTTCTCGTCGCGCTGTACCTGCAGGCTGTAGTAGCGGCTGCCGGCAGGCAAGGGAACGGGCAATGGGTCGCTGTCGGCATACTGCCCGGTGCGCGCATGCTGGCGCTCCAGGCGCAGGGCGGCGTCCTGCAGCAGGCCAACCACTTCGCTGCGTGCGGCACGCCGAAGCTGGTCGCTGTAACTGGGGTAGGCAATGGCTGCCAGAATGCCGGTCACAGCCACGACAAGCAACAATTCGATCAGGCTCAGGCCTTGCTGCATGTCAGGGCTCCTGGATGCGTTGCCGCCAGAGGACTCTGTGCGGTGTTTGGGCTTGATCGGCGTGCAGGGCGTAGACCGCCTCCAGCACATAGCGCCCTCGCTGTTGCTGGCTGACGGCGGTGACTCTGTACAGGGTCACCGCAGTACCTGCGGGTAGGTCCGCGGCCCGGGTGCTCGGGCCGAGGTTCTGCAGCAGGAACCAGCCCTGTGCGGCTGTTTGCCAGGCGCCCTGTCGACCGTCAGGTTGATGCGCGTCTGCTGGCGGCAGGCACCGCTGGCACGCTGTGGGCGGCGCCAGTGCCAGCATTGCCGCGCCGTCGAGCAGGGTCGCTTCGGCCTGCTCCAGCGCCCGGGCACTGGCCAGCAAATGGCTGGCCATGCGCGTCTGTGCCATGGCCTCGCCCAATGCGGAGGCGGCAAGCAAGCCGAGCAACAGGCTGAGGACCAAGGCAATCAGCAAGACCATGCCGCGCTCGCGCTTCATGGCTCAGGCAACCGGTTTCTCAGCGCCACGCTGATTGCATAGTGCTGTTCGATCGAGTGTTGCGGCTCGAACAAGGTTAGGCGCACATCGACTCGCTCACCCTCGGCAGTCGCAACCCGCGTTGCATTAAAGCTGCGGACATTGTCGATCAAGGCCCGCGCAGTGCCTCTATCCGACAGACGCAGACTCGAGTCGTGCAGATCATAGGTGAGCCGGCTGATCGGCAAGGCCAGCACCTGCTGATTATCGTTGCGCGGATCTGCCGTGACCCGCGCCCAGCTGCGGCAATCGGTGAGTACGCTCCAGCGGGGTCTGCTCACACTGCCGGGCAGTTGCCCGACGATCAGGCTCAGGCGCTCACCGCCTTGGCTTATCAGCAGCGGCTGAGCAAAGACCTCAGCGACCGACGGATCATCAAAGTCGGCGGTTTCCAGGCGCAGGCAGCCAAACATCCCGACCATGCGAATATCCTGCGCCATGCGCTGCAACACCAGCCGCGCATCCTCCTGCAATTGCGCCACCGCGCCCTGCAGTCGCCAGGCTTGTACGGCCGAGACAAACACCTGGCTTGCCGCCGCCAGCAGCATCAGGCCCAACGCCAAGGCCAGCAGCCCTTCCAGCAAACTGAAGCCACGCTGACGCAGGCTCATGGCCGGGCCTGCAAGCTGATGCCTTGATGATGCTGATCGCGCGGGTCTGGCCAATCGACATCCACCACCAGCAACGCGCCCGTATGACGTGCCCTGCCCCGGGCCTGCGCACCAAGCGATGCCTGGACCTCACGCTGCCACTGCAGCAGATCAGCCGACTGCAGACCACCCGCCGCCCTCACCCGCTCTACCAGCGCTTGTGCCAGGTGACTCGCCTGGGTGTCGCGCCGGGCACTGTCGGTGGCCTGCAATGCCCGAATCTGCAACGCGGCGCCGGCGAGCACGCCCAGCGCCAGCACCAGTACCCCCAGCAGCACCTCCAGCAAAGTCATCCCGCGCTCACCTGTTCGCATCCATGCGCCTCCAGAGAAACTTCCCGCGACCTGTCAGCAATTGGCCGACTGGACCTCCTGTCCGTCGTTCTCGAAGCTACAGCGAAGCACTTCCAGGGAGAAATGCACGGTGCGGCAACAGGGTGCAACACTGCTACAAATGATGTTGGCGCTGGCCATGGCCGCGCTTCTGACACAACTGGGGATGCCGTCCTACGCAGCGTTCAGCGAAGACCTGCACCGCGCCGCAGCGGCCCGCGACCTTATGCAGGCCCTGCGCAACGCGCGCAGCCATGCCACGCTGCAGCAGCAGCCGGTACGGGTTCAGCCGATAAACGAGGATTGGGGGCAAGGTTGGCGGTTGCTGCTGGCAGACAACGGCCAGTTGCTGCGCGAGTACCCCTTGCGGCGGGGCTTGAAGATTTTCAGCAACTTCGATGGGGAGGTGAGATTCAGCGCGCAGGGCATTCCCATGCGGGGTAACGCCTTGCTGGGAGGGCGGCTGGAGATTTGCGGCCAGTCACTCGATGCGCAGCGGCGCCAGGTGATCCTGGCACCCAGTGGCAGGATGCGCCTGAGCAGCGACGCGGCCGATAAGCCACTGTGCCCAGGCAGCTGACCTGCTCAGATCAGCGAGCGCACCCGGAGCTCCTTGGGCATCGAGAAGGTGACATTCTCCTCGCGTCCATCGAGCTCTTCGGCGCCGCTGGCACCCCACGCCTTGAGCTGGTCGATCACTCCACGCACCAGCACCTCGGGGGCAGAAGCACCCGCCGTGATGCCGATCCGGCCGATGCCATCGAACCAGCTTTGCTGCAGGTCTTCGGCACCATCGATCAGGTACGCCGGAGTGCCCATGCGCTCGGCCAGTTCGCGCAGGCGGTTGGAGTTGGAGCTGTTCGGGCTGCCCACCACCAGGACCACGTCGCACTCGTCAGCCAGTTGCTTGACCGCGTCCTGGCGGTTCTGGGTGGCGTAGCAGATATCGTCCTTGCGCGGCCCGCCGATATTCGGAAAGCGCGCCCGCAGCGCATCGATGACGCGACTGGTGTCGTCCATCGACAGCGTGGTCTGGGTGACGAAGGCCAGGTGATCAGGGTCGCGCACCTGCATGTTGGCAACATCCTCCTCGTCTTCGACTAGGTAGATCGAGCCACCATTACTGGCGTCGTACTGGCCCATGGTGCCTTCGACTTCCGGGTGCCCGGCGTGGCCGATCAAAATGCATTCACGACCGTCGCGGCTGTACTTGGCCACTTCGATATGCACCTTGGTGACCAATGGGCAGGTCGCGTCGAACACTTTCAGGCCGCGACCGGCCGCTTCCTGGCGCACGGCCTGGGACACGCCATGGGCGCTGAAGATGACGATGACGTCGTCCGGCACCTGGTCGAGTTCTTCGACGAAGATCGCCCCGCGGTTGCGCAGGTCTTCGACGACGAACTTGTTGTGCACCACTTCATGACGCACATAGATCGGCGGGCCGAAGACTTCCAACGCACGGTTGACGATCTCGATCGCCCGGTCGACCCCGGCGCAGAAGCCGCGCGGATTGGCGAGTTTGATTTGCATGCTCGGCTCCAGGCTTACAGGGCCTTCACCTCGAGGATCTCCACCTCGAAGCTGAGGGTCTTGCCCGCCAATGGGTGGTTGAAGTCGATGGTCACCTGGTCGTCGTCGAAGGCCTTGACCACCCCCGGCAGCTCGGCGTTGGCGGCATCGTTGAAGATCACCAGCAGGCCCTCGGAGAGTTCCATGTCGGCGAACTGCGAACGGGGCATCACTTGCACGTTCTGCGGGTTCGGCTGGCCGAAGGCGTTTTCCGGGGCGACGCTGACGGTACGCTTGTCACCGGCCTTGAAGCCGAACAACGCGGCCTCGAAACCCGGCAGCAGGTTGCCATCACCGACCTTGAACACGGCCGGCGCCTTGTCGAACGTGCTATCGACGGTGTCGCCGTTTTCCAGGTGCAGCGCGAAGTGCAGGGTGACTTCGCTGTTCTGGCCAATACGGTTCTCAGTCATGGACAGGCTCCTCGGACTTCTTGCTCTTGAACATATCCAGCGCCAGCATCACCGCACCAACGGTGATGGCGCTGTCGGCCACGTTGAAGGCCGGGAAATACCAGCGGTTCTGCCAGTGCACCAGGATGAAGTCGACCACATGGCCAAGCACGACGCGGTCGTACAGGTTACCCAGCGCACCGCCCAGCACCAAGGCGAGGGCGACGGCCAGCCAGGTCTCGTTGCGCCCCAGGCGCTTGAGCCAGATGACCAGGACCGCACTGACCACCAGGGCGATCAGGGCGAACAGCCAGCGCTGCCAGCCGGAGCTGTCGGCGAGGAAGCTGAACGCCGCACCGGTGTTGTAGGCCAGGGTCCAGCTGAAGTAGTCAGGGATGACCACGATCTGCTGGTACAGGCTCAGCGCGCCCTCGAAGTAGACCTTGGTGGCCTGGTCGACGACCAGTACCACCAGGCTCAGCCAGAGCCAGGCAAGGCGCCCGAAGCGCCCCGCAACAGGGTTAGGCATAGTGGCGCACCTCACCGGAACCGCTCAGGTTGTCGACGCAGCGGGCACAGATTTCCGGGTGTTCCGGGTTGCTGCCGACGTCGGCACGGAAGTGCCAGCAACGGCCGCACTTGGCGTGGCCAGACTTGACCACCTTGAGCTTGAGGCCCTCGACTTCGGTAGCCACGGCATCGGCCGGAGCCTGTACGAACGGCGCCACACTGGCAGCGGAGGTGATCAGCACAAAGCGCAGCTCGTCGCCCAGCTTGGCCAGGTCGGCGCTCAGGCCTTCGTCAGCGAACAGGGTCACTTCGGCCTGCAGGTTGCCACCGATGGCCTTGGCCGCACGCTGGTTCTCCAGTTCCTTGTTGACCGCAGCCTTGACGGCCATGACCCGATCCCAGTAGGTACGGTCCAGCTCGAAGCCTTCCGGCAGCTCGGCCAGGCCCTGGTACCAGGTGTTGAGCATCACCGACTCGTTACGCTCGCCCGGCAGGTACTGCCACAGCTCGTCGGCGGTGAACGCCAGGATCGGCGCGATCCAGCGCACCAGCGCTTCGCTGATGTGGTACAGCGCGGTCTGGCACGAGCGGCGCGCGACACTGTTGGTGCCGGTGGTGTACTGGCGGTCCTTGATGATGTCGAGGTAGAAGCCGCCCAGCTCCTGCACGCAGAAGTTGTGGATCTTCGAGTAGACGTTCCAGAAGCGGTATTCGCTGTAGTGCTCTTCCAGCTCACGCTGCAGCAACAGGGCACGGTCAACCGCCCAACGGTCCAGCGCCAGCATGTCTTCGGCCGGCAGCAAGTCACGCGCAGGGTCGAAACCGGACAGGTTCGACAGGAGGAAGCGCGCGGTGTTGCGGATTCGACGGTAGGCGTCGGCGCTACGCTGGAGGATCTGGTCGGAGACGGCCATCTCGCCCGAATAGTCGGTGGCCGATACCCACAGGCGCATGATGTCGGCACCCAGGGTGTCATTGACCTTCTGCGGCTCGATGGTGTTGCCCAGCGACTTGGACATCTTGCGACCGTTCTCGTCCACGGTGAAGCCGTGGGTCAACAGCTCGCGGTACGGCGCGTGGTTGTCGATCGCGCAGCCGGTCAGCAGCGACGAGTGGAACCAGCCACGGTGCTGGTCGGAGCCTTCCAGGTAGAGGTCGGCGCGCGGGCCAGTGGCATGGCCGATATCGTGCGAGCCACGCAGCACGTGCCAGTGGGTGGTACCGGAGTCGAACCAGACATCGAGGGTGTCGGTGATCTTGTCGTACTGGCCGGCTTCGTCACCGAGCAGTTCGGCGGCATCCAGCTTGAACCAGGCCTCGATACCTTCTTGCTCGACACGCTTGGCGACTTCTTCCATCAGCTCTGCGGTGCGCGGGTGCAGCTCGCCGCTCTGCTTGTCGAGGAAGAACGGGATCGGCACGCCCCAGTTACGCTGACGCGAGATGCACCAGTCTGGGCGGTTGGCGATCATCGAGTGCAGGCGCGCCTGGCCCCAGGCCGGAACGAACTTGGTCTCTTCGATGGCCTTGAGGGCACGCTCGCGCAGGGTATCGCCAGCGTCAGGCTTGCGGTCCATGCCAATGAACCACTGCGCGGTGGCGCGGTAGATCAGCGGCGTCTTGTGGCGCCAGCAGTGCATGTAGCTGTGGCTGATGGTCTCGGTGTGCAGCAGCGCACCCACTTCCTGCAGCTTGTCGACGATCGCCGGGTTGGCTTTCCAGATGAACTGGCCGCCGAACAGCTCCAGCGACGGCACGTAGACGCCATTGCTCTGCACCGGGGTGAGGATCTCGTCGTTGACCATGCCATAACGCTTGCAGGTGACGAAGTCGTCCTCGCCGTAGGCCGGCGCGGAGTGAACCACACCAGTACCGGCGCCCAGTTCGACGTAGTCGGCGAGGTAGACCGGCGACAGGCGCTCGTAGAATGGGTGGCGGAAGTTGATCAGTTCCAGCGCCGAACCTGGCGCGGTGGCCAGCACCGAGCCTTCCAGGTTCCAGCGCTTGAGGCAGGCTTCGACCAGCTCTTCGGCCAGCACCAGCAGACGCTCACCGGTGTCGACCAGGGCGTAGGTGAACTCCGGATGGACGTTCAGCGCCTGGTTGGCGGGGATGGTCCACGGGGTGGTGGTCCAGATGACGATGGCCGCTGGCTTGGCCAGGCTGGCCAGACCGAAGGCGCTGGCCAGCTTGTCGGCGTCGGCGATCGGGAAGGCGACGTCGATGGTCTGCGACTTCTTGTCGGCGTACTCGACTTCGGCTTCAGCCAGGGCCGAACCGCAATCGAAGCACCAGTTGACCGGCTTGAGGCCCTTGAACACGAAACCTTGCTTGACGATTTCGGCCAGCGCGCGGATCTCGCCCGCTTCGTTGGCGAAGTCCATGGTCTTGTACGGGTTATCCCAGTCGCCCAGCACACCCAGGCGGATGAACTCGGACTTCTGCCCTTCGATCTGCTCGGCGGCATAGGCGCGGCACAGCTCGCGGGTCTGGTCCGGGCTCAGGTGCTTGCCATGGGTGACCTCGACCTTGTGCTCGATCGGCAGGCCGTGGCAGTCCCAACCCGGGACGTACGGCGCGTCGAAACCGGACAGGGTCTTGGAGCGGACAATCATGTCCTTGAGAATCTTGTTCAGCGCATGACCGATGTGGATCTTGCCGTTGGCATAGGGCGGGCCGTCGTGCAGGACGAACTTCGGACGATCCTTGCCAATCTCACGCAGTTTCCGGTACAGGCCAATGCTGTCCCAGCGCTGCAGAATCTGCGGTTCGCGCTGGGGCAGGCCGGCCTTCATCGGGAAGGCGGTGTCCGGAAGGTTTAGCGTGGCTTTGTAGTCGGTCATTTCAGGCTCTTCGTTAGCGGTTGAGCGTGCCAGTGGGCACGTGCGGCGGCGATGTCCGCGTCGATCGCCGACTTCAGCGCCTCAAGGGAGGCGAATCGCTGCTCTTCGCGCAGCTTTTGGTGGAACTCCACCGTCAGACGCCGGCCATACAGGTCGCCGGCAAAATCAAGAAGATGAATCTCCAGGTGAGGACGTCCGTCACCGGCGACGGTGGGACGTACCCCGATATTGGCAACACCCGGCCAAACCTTGCCGTCGATCTCGGCGCTGGTCAGGTAGACCCCCGAGAGCGGTATGCGGCGCCGCTTGAGCTGGATATTGGCGGTCGGCGTGCCGAGCTGGCGGGCCAGCTTCTGGCCATGCAGCACGCGACCGGTAATGGTGTAGGGGCGGCCGAGCAAGTGCGCGGCGAGGGCGAAATCGGCATTGGCCAAGGCCGTACGGACCTTGGTGCTGCTCACCCGCAGGCCATCCTGGACGACGGTGCTGGCGGCCTCGACAGTGAAGCCATACTGCTTGCCGGCCTCGACCAGAAAGCTGAAATCGCCGGCGCGGTCGCAGCCAAAGCGGAAGTCGTCACCGACCTCGAGGTGGCGTACGCCCAGGCCATCGACCAGGATCGCCTTGACGAAGGCGTCGGCGCTGAGCTGGCTCAGGCGCTGGTTGAAGGCCAGGCACAACACCCGGTCGATGCCTTCTGCCGCCAGCAGCGCGACCTTGTCGCGCAGACGCGCCAGGCGGGCCGGGGCTGTGTCCGGGGCGAAGTATTCGCGCGGCTGCGGCTCGAAGATCACCACGCAGGTGGGCAGGCCCAGCTCCTGACCGCGCTCGCGCAGGCGCGCCAGGATTGCCTGGTGGCCACGGTGAACCCCGTCGAAGTTGCCAATGGTGGCGACACAGCCCCGGTGCTCGGGGCGCAGGTTGTGAAGACCTCGAACCAGCTGCATAACGCGCTTCTTGCTCATAAAGTGGTCGATTATAACCACACCCGGGCGCTGGTGACAGGCAGCAGCGCCACGGGGCGGCGTGGAATGTGAAAAACCGACGCTTGGCCGGCCATCGCTTCAGTGCAGGGCGTTACGGGCAAAGTGCCGCGGGCGGAAACCGCACAGGTACAGGCAACCAAAATACGTCACCACACCGGCCACGATCAGCGCGCCCAAGCGCAGGAAGCGCTCGAGCATGCTGCCCAGCTCCCAGGCGGGCATGTAATGCATGCCTGCCAGGAGCACGGCCGACATCAGGCTCACTGCCAGCACCAGCTTGAGCAGGAACATCGTCCAGCCCGGTTGCGGCTGGAACAGGTCCTGGCGGCGCAACCGCCAGTACAGCAGGCCCGCATTGAGGCAGGCGCCAATACTGATGGCCAGGGCCAGGCCGGCATGCGCCAAGGGGCCGACCAGTACCAGGTTGAGCAGTTGCGTCGAGATCAGGGTGAAAATCGCGATCTTCACTGGGGTACGGATGTTCTGCTGGGCATAGAAGCCGGGGGCCAGCACCTTGACCAGGATGATTGCCAGCAGGCCCACCGAATAGGCGATCAGGGCACGCTGGGTCATGGCGGCGTCAAACGCGGTGAACTTGCCGTACTGGAACAGCGCAACGGTCAATGGCTCGGCAAGGATCGCCAAGGCCAGGGTGCACGGCAGTACCAGCAGGAAGCACAGGCGCAGGCCCCAGTCGAGGATCCGCGAGTACTCGTGGCGGTCGCGGTTGGCGTAGGTCTTGGCCAGGGTCGGCAGCAGGATCGTCCCCAGCGCCACGCCGAGCACGCCGGACGGCAGCTCCATCAGACGGTCGGCGTAGTACATCCACGACACCGAGCCGGCCACCAGAAAGGAGGCGAAGATGGTGTTGATGATCAGCGAGATCTGGCTCACCGAGACGCCGAGAATCGCCGGCAGCATCTGCTTGAGGACCCGCCACACCCCGGCGTCGCGCAGGTTCAGTCGTGGCAGCACGAGCATGCCGATCTTCTTCAAGGCCGGCAGCTGGTACAGCAACTGCGCCAGGCCGCCGGCCAGCACGCCCCAGGCCAGGGCCATGATTGGCGGGTCGAAGTAGGGCGTCAGCAGCACGGCGAAGATGATCATCGCCACGTTGAGCAGGGTCGGCGTGAACGCGGGTACCGAGAAACGGTTCCAGGTATTGAGGATTGCCCCGGCCAGCGACGACAGCGAGATCAACAATATATAAGGGAAGGTGACCCGCAGCAGGTCGGTGGTCAGCGCGTATTTTTCGGCATCATCGGCAAAACCCGGCGCGGTCACCCAGACCACCCAAGGCGCCGCAAGAATGCCCAGTGCGGTGACCAACGCCAGGACCAGGGTCAGCAAGCCGCTGACATAGGCAATGAAGGTCCGCGTCGCCTCCTCGCCCTGCTGCGTCTTGTACTCGGCCAGGATCGGCACGAACGCCTGCGAGAATGCGCCTTCGGCGAAGATCCGGCGCAACAGGTTGGGCAGCTTGAAGGCGATGAAGAAGGCGTCGGTGGCCACGCCGGCGCCAAACACGCGCGCCAGGATGGTATCGCGGATAAAGCCCAGCACCCGCGAAATCATGGTGATGGAACTGACTGCAGCGAGGGATTTGAGCAGATTCATCGAAAAATTTTCACGCCGGAGACGGAGGACACTACTAATGGCGTCCAGATGTGCGATACTCCCGCGCCTTCGCAGGGGAGCCAAAATTCCCGAGTTTACAGGTCGCGGCGCAGAAAGGAATATTTCCCTCTCGCGGACCACCACTCGGCGGAACCTTGCAGGTGGCCTTGACATCCGTCGTATGCATCGGCATGATTCGCGGCCTATTTTGTTTGCTATTTTCCTAAAGTCTTTCAAGGAGCTCGACGGTGGCCAACTCACCTTCCGCCAAGAAACGCGCAAAACAGGCTGAGAAGCGTCGCAGCCACAACGCCAGCCTGCGTTCCATGGTCCGCACCTACATCAAGAATGTAGTTAAAGCCATTGACGCAAAAGACGCCGAAAAAGCGCAAGCTGCCTACACCCTGGCTGTGCCTGTAATCGACCGTATGGCCGACAAAGGTATCATCCACAAGAACAAGGCTGCTCGCCACAAAGGCCGTCTGAATGGCCACATCAAGGCGCTGAAAGAAGTTGCAGCTGCCTAAGCGACGCGCTTGAACAAAAACCGACCCTAGGGTCGGTTTTTTGTTGCCTGCGATTTGGCAGAATTATTGATGTGTCAGGGCTGGCCTCTTCGCGGGGCGAACCCGCGAAGAAAGCACCGCCGAAATTATTTACCCAAGGGAATCTTCGGCGCCCACTGCAGCCACGTCTCTTCAGGCTTTTCAAACAAGGCAAACGTCTGCTTCGGCCGCGCTGGGTTACCCATCTGCTCGCCATCTGGCGTGGCGAACGCGATGCCGCCATCGATCAAGGTCTCCAGCGACTCGGTACGCACCGTCGCCCCCTTGAACAGCCCCCAGTCGAAGCCAAATCCGCTGCTGTTCCAGAACCGGCTACCACCGCGCACCAAGCCTGCATAACGAGGCTCGATGAGGATATGGATCAACACGCGATCTGCGCTCTGTCCCAGTTCGAAGCCCGTCACCTTGCCTACTGCCACTTCGCGGTAGGTCACCGGCACCCCGGGCTTGATCGAACCACGCCGAGGCGCACTCAGCGTCAGCGGCAAGCCGATTTCCTGCCCTTTGACCTCGGGTGCTTGCTCCAGGGCGATAAAGTCGCGCTGAGGCCCCTGGTTTTTAAGCGCTGGCTGCACTTCCAGGTATTGACCACCAATCAAGGTATCGAGGTTCT
This sequence comes from Pseudomonas sp. BP8, assembly GCF_017875955.1. Taxonomy (GTDB): domain Bacteria; phylum Pseudomonadota; class Gammaproteobacteria; order Pseudomonadales; family Pseudomonadaceae; genus Aquipseudomonas. The sequence goes on from NZ_JAGINK010000001.1 coordinate 5,727,759, forward strand.
CGGTGCGCACCAGGCCCAGCGCCGGCTTGACCACCCAGAACGTCGTGCCGACCCGGGTAATGCGCTCGGCAGCTTCGGTAATCCGCGCCCTGAGCAGTACGGCCTGCAGATCATCGGTCAGGTCGGTGCTCTCGATGCTGCCCACATCCAGGCCGCGGAAGCGAATCGGAGTACCTGGCTTCAAGCCATCTGCGCGATCGACCCGGATAGTGATCAGCGTCCCGGCGCGATTGACCGCCTCTTCGCTCTCATGCAAACGGAAACGCGGGATATGCCGCTTGAGTGGTACGTCCGGCCGTGGCGTGTCGAAGGCGATACCGCCAGCCATGAGCGTCTGCAGTGATTCGCTCTTCACCTTGATCCCGGAGAGGCCGCCAGTCAGGGTAATTCCGCTGGCGTTCCAGAAGCGGGTCGAACCGTTGACCAGGTTGGCGTACTCCTTCTCGATGTGCACGCCAATCAGAATGCGCTTGCTGTTGCGGGCGAACTGGTAGCTCTGCACGCTACCCACCTTGACCTGGCGATACATCACCGGGCTGCCTACCTCGAGCGAACCCAAGGTGTCCGCGAACAGCACCATGTGCAGGCCTGGCGCCTTCAGGTCGAGCGGCGGCGCCTTGGCCCGAGCCTCGAACTCACGCTGCGGCCGAGCGCCCTTGTCACCCGGGCGAATGGCGATATAGTTACCCTTGACCAACGCCTCCAGGCCGGTGATACCCGCCAGCGAAATAGACGGTTTGACCACCCAGAACTGGGTCCCATCGACCAGATAGTCTTCGGCAAGCGGGTCCAGGGTTATCTCGGCAATCGCGCTGCTAAGGCCATCCTCGATCTTCAGGGTCTTCAGCGAACCGACTTGAATGCCCTTGTACAGCACTGGCGTCCGCCCAGCCTGCAAGCCCTCGAAGTCGCTCAATTTGACCTTGATGCGGATGCCTGCCTGCGCGGCATCAAAGTCTTCATAGAGACGGAACGGCAAGCTTGGATCGGTTGGCGGACTGTCCTTGCGGTGCTCAGGCGTGGCAAAGGCAATGCCGCCGGCCACAATGCTGCTCAACGACTCGCTACGCACCTTGACCCCGGACAGGTCGGCATCGATGCTGATGCCGCTGGCGTTCCAGAAACGTGTGTGTTTACGCACCAGGTCGGCGTAGGCCGGCTGAATGAAAATCTTCACTTCAACCGTGTCCTGATCCTCGGAGAGCTTGTAGCTCTTCACCCTGCCTACCTGGATCTGCTTGTAGAACACCGGGCTGTCACGATTGAGCGAACCAAGACGGTCCGCCTTGAGCGTCAGGTGCAGACCAGGCTCGGCGTCAGACAGCGGCGGCGCGGTCGAGAGCGCATTGAAGCGCTTGCTCGGCTCGCCCTTGCCGGGGTCCACGGCAATGTAATTACCCGACACCAGGGTTTCCAAACCAGATATACCGGCCAGCGTGACGCTGGGCTTTACCAGCCAGAAGCGCGTACCGGTGGTCAGGTGGGTGTCTGCCGCCTTGTTCATCTCGATGGTGGCGATAACGCCGGTATTGCTGCCTTGATCATCCAGCACCAGGCTGGTGACCTTGCCTACCGGCATGCCCTTATAGATGACCTCGGTCTTGTTGGCGACAATTCCTTCACCGGTCTTGAAGCGAACCTGGATTTCTACCCCGGCGTCCTGATAGGCCTGCCAACCGAGCCAGCCACCGATGATCAAGGCGATCAGCGGCAGGATCCAGATAGCCGACCAATTTGAAGCTGGGCGGGTTTTTGCCGTAGGCACATCACTCATGGTCGTCGTCCGACTCCGTGTTATCCCAGATCAGTCGGGGATCAAAGGTTAAAGCAGCGAGCATCGTCAGGATCACCACGCAGGCGAAGGCGATAGCCCCAAGGTTGGCTTCGACACTGGCAATGCGGCCAAAATTGACCACCGCCACCAGGATGGCGATGACAAAGATGTCGAGCATCGACCAGCGGCCGATGAATTCAATGAAACGGTACATCCAGATGCGCTGACGCGCTGACAGTGGCTGATGACGCTGCACTGAGTACAACAGCAGGCCGATGCCGACCAGCTTGAAAGTCGGCACCAGGATGCTGGCAATGAACACCACGGCAGCGATAGGCAGCATGCCGTGCTTCATCAAGGTGATCACCCCGGACATGATGGTGTCTGGGCTGCCTTGCCCCAACGAGCTTACCGTCATGATCGGCAAGACATTGGCCGGGATGTACAGGATGAATGAAGTGATCAACAGCGCCCAGGTGCGCACGATGCTGTTTGGCCTGCGGCCATGGACTATCGCGCCGCAGCGCGTGCAGGTTTGCGAAGCAGCCTCTGCCTCCTGGCGGTTGAGCTCATGGCACTCGTTGCACACCAGAATCCCGGCATCAATCGCCCGCATGCAGATCCTCCCCCGACAGCGCGACCCAAATCTGGTGCGGTGACATCACCACTTCCAGCCAGACTTGAACCAACAGCAGGCTGATAAAACAGAACAGGCCAAGGCCGACCGTCAGTTGTGCGAGGTCGACCAGCTTGACGATGGCCACCAGCACGCCCATGAAATACACCTCGAGCATGCCCCACTCGCGCAGGTGGTGGTATATGCGGTAGCAGAGCAAGCCATAGCTGCGGCCCACGTCAAGGCGGATGCTCAAGAGGACCAGCAGCTGGCACACCAGTTTGAGCAGAGGGATTGCCATACTGCACAGGAACACCACCACGGCGATCAGGTGCATCTGCGAGTTGTACAGGCCAAGCACGCCGCTCCAGACCGTATCATCGGAGGTCTGGCCGAGCAGGTGCAACTGCATGATCGGCAGGAAGTTTGCCGGTATGTAGAGCAGCAATGCGGTCAACACCAATGCCAGGCTGCGATTGACCACGTTATGGCGATGGGCGTAAAGCTCATAGCCGCAGCGTGGGCACAGGGCCTTTTCATCACGCTGGAGGGTGGGCTTGCGCAGCAACAGGTCGCACTCGTGGCAAGCTACGAGCTCGTCCAGAGGCAGTTGGGCCAGCACTTCAGGGTCAACAGGGTTGGGCATAAGGGGATCTGAATGGAAGCGTGGGCTCTATTCTAGTGTTCTGCGCCCAATTGTGGGAGATGACGTGCAGATCACAGTCGGACCAGAGGTGGATGTACACATCTGTAGGAGCTGTCTTGCAGCCGTAAAGTGCCGAGGTGGGCAGCCTTTTTGTGGCTTCAGCGGAGGCCTTTCAGTTAAAAACTTTTCAGCGCGCAAAGACAAAACCCCTACCTGCTTGCGCAGATAGGGGTTTTGCGAAATGAATCTTGACGATGACCTACTCTCACATGGGGAAACCCCACACTACCATCGGCGATGCATCGTTTCACTACTGAGTTCGGGATGGGATCAGGTGGTTCCAATGCTCTATGGTCGTCAAGAAATTCTGTAGCCAGAATGTCCAGATGGACAGCCCAGCGAATTCGGATATGTGATTTGTGATGGTGCGAATTTTCAGCTGTTTCGTCTTCACCACCGCAATTCGCGCTAGCAAATTGCTTGGGTGTTATATGGTCAAGCCTCACGGGCAATTAGTATTGGTTAGCTCAACGCCTCACAGCGCTTACACACCCAACCTATCAACGTCGTAGTCTTCGACGGCCCTTTAGGGGATTCTAGATCCCAGTGAGATCTCATCTTGAGGCAAGTTTCCCGCTTAGATGCTTTCAGCGGTTATCTCTTCCGAACATAGCTACCCGGCAATGCCACTGGCGTGACAACCGGAACACCAGAGGTTCGTCCACTCCGGTCCTCTCGTACTAGGAGCAGCCCCTCTCAAATCTCAAACGTCCACGGCAGATAGGGACCGAACTGTCTCACGACGTTCTAAACCCAGCTCGCGTACCACTTTAAATGGCGAACAGCCATACCCTTGGGACCGGCTTCAGCCCCAGGATGTGATGAGCCGACATCGAGGTGCCAAACACCGCCGTCGATATGAACTCTTGGGCGGTATCAGCCTGTTATCCCCGGAGTACCTTTTATCCGTTGAGCGATGGCCCTTCCATACAGAACCACCGGATCACTAAGACCTACTTTCGTACCTGCTCGACGTGTGGGTCTCGCAGTCAAGCGCGCTTTTGCCTTTATACTCTACGACCGATTTCCGACCGGTCTGAGCGCACCTTCGTACTCCTCCGTTACTCTTTGGGAGGAGACCGCCCCAGTCAAACTACCCACCATACACTGTCCTCGATCCGGATAACGGACCTGAGTTAGAACCTCAAAGTTGCCAGGGTGGTATTTCAAGGATGGCTCCATGAGAACTGGCGTCCCCACTTCAAAGCCTCCCACCTATCCTACACAAGCAAATTCAAAGTCCAGTGCAAAGCTATAGTAAAGGTTCACGGGGTCTTTCCGTCTAGCCGCGGATACACTGCATCTTCACAGCGATTTCAATTTCACTGAGTCTCGGGTGGAGACAGCGCCGCCATCGTTACGCCATTCGTGCAGGTCGGAACTTACCCGACAAGGAATTTCGCTACCTTAGGACCGTTATAGTTACGGCCGCCGTTTACCGGGGCTTCGATCAAGAGCTTCGCTTGCGCTAACCCCATCAATTAACCTTCCGGCACCGGGCAGGCGTCACACCCTATACGTCCACTTTCGTGTTTGCAGAGTGCTGTGTTTTTAATAAACAGTCGCAGCGGCCTGGTATCTTCGACCGGCAAAAGCTTACGGGGTAAACCCTTCACCTTCGCCGGCGCACCTTCTCCCGAAGTTAC
>NZ_JAGINK010000001.1:5737500-6004477 GCF_017875955.1 Pseudomonas sp. BP8
GGCAAGCCGGCTTCCTGCAGCAACTGCGCGATATACAGCGTCGAGCTCGGGTCGCGCTCCGATGGCTTGAGGATGAAGGCATTGCCGCAAGCGATGGCCAGCGGGTACATCCACAGCGGCACCATGGCCGGGAAGTTGAACGGGGTAATACCGGCAACCACACCCAGTGGCTGGAAATCGGACCAGGCATCGATGTTCGGGCCAACGTTACGGCTGTACTCACCCTTGAGCACTTCCGGAGCGGCACAGGCGAACTCGACGTTCTCGATACCACGCTTGAGTTCACCCGCAGCGTCTTCGAGGGTCTTGCCGTGCTCTTCACTGATCATCTGCGAGATCTTCGCTTCGTTCTGCTCAAGCAGCTGCTTGAAACGGAACATCACCTGGGCGCGCTTGGCCGGTGGCGTATTGCGCCAGGCCGGGAACGCCGCCTTGGCCGAGTCGATGGCCTCTTGCACAGTCGCGCGGCTGGCCAGTTCGACCTTGCGCACGGCCTGGCCGGTGGATGGGTTGAAAACATCGGCGGTACGCTCACCCTTGGAAACCAGCTCGCCGTTGATCAGGTGCTGAACAATGCTCATGCATAACTCCAGAAACAAGAAGGATGGGGCAGGCATGCCCATGCACGCCTGCCGTCAGAATCAGACAAATCAGTCGACCTGGTTGAGGGTCTCGCCCACCGCATCGAACAGACGATCGAGCTCCTGCGGCTGGGTATTGAAGGTCGGCCCGAACTGCAGGGTGTCACCGCCGTAACGTACGTAGAAACCTTTCTGCCAGAGTTTCATGGCTACTTCATAGGGCCGCACGATGGCATCACCGTCACGCGCAGCGATCTGGATGGCGCCGGCCAGGCCATAGTTGCGAATGTCGACGATATTCTTGGTGCCTTTGACGCCGTGTAACAGCTTCTCGAAGTGCGGCGACAGCTCGGCGGCCGACTGCACAAGTTTTTCCTTCTGCAGCAGATCGAGCGCGGCGATACCCGCGGCGCAAGCGACCGGGTGGGCCGAGTAGGTGTAACCGTGGGGAAACTCGACGGCGTACTCCGGCGTCGGCTGGTTCATGAAGGTCTGGTAGATCTCGCTGCTGGCAACGACCGCGCCCATCGGAATAGCACCGTTGGTGATCTGCTTGGCGATACACATCAAGTCCGGGGTAACGCCGAAGGCTTCGGCACCGGTCATGGCACCCATGCGGCCAAAGCCGGTGATCACTTCGTCAAAGATCAGCAGGATGTTGTGCTGGGTGCAGATCTCGCGCAGACGCTTGAGGTAACCCTTCGGCGGCGGCAGCACACCAGCCGAGCCGGCCAGCGGCTCGACGATCACCGCGGCGATGTTCGAGGCGTCATGCAACTCGATCAGCTTGAGCATCTCGTCGGCCAGGGCAATACCGCCCTCCTCCGGCAGACCTTTGGAGTAGGCGTTGACCGGCAGCACGGTGTGAGGCAGGTGATCGACATCAAGCAGTTGGCCGAACATCTTGCGGTTGCCGTTGACCCCGCCCAGGCTGGTGCCGGCGATATTGACGCCATGGTAGCCACGCGCCCGGCCAATCATCTTGGTCTTGGTCGCCTGGCCTTTCAGGCGCCAGTAGGCACGGACCATCTTCAGCGCAGTGTCGGCGCACTCGGAACCGGAGTTGGTAAAGAACACATGGTTCAAGTCACCCGGGGTCAGGTCGGTGATCTTTTCTGCGAGCTGGAACGACAGCGGGTGGCCGTACTGGAATGCAGGGGAGTAATCGAGCACGCCAACCTGGCGCGCGACCGCCTCGCTGATCTCCTTGCGCGTGTGCCCGGCACCGCAGGTCCACAGCCCCGACAAGGCGTCAAAGATCCTGCGCCCCTTGTCGTCAACCAGATAACTGCCATCGGCGGCAACGATCAGGCGCGGGTCACGCTGGAAATTGCGGTTGGCGGTATACGGCATCCAGTGGGCATCCAGCTTGAGCTGGCTGGCGATGCCGGTGGTTGCAGTTTCGGGCATGTTCATCGGGCGGTTCCTCGGAAGACGAATAGGCAGCGATGGATGTTGTTGCAGCTAAATTGTCACGGCGATAAAGTCTGGAAAAGCCTACTTTTCTAATCTTCAGTTAGCAGCGGACTAAACTAATGAGCCGACGCCCCGACCCCCTCGCCCAGGTCAGTGATTTCGACATACGCTTGTTGAAGATCTACCGCAGCGTCGTAGAGTGCGGCGGCTTCTCTGCCGCGGAAAACGTCCTCGGCATCGGCCGTTCGGCGATCAGCCAGCAGATGAGCGACCTCGAACAACGCCTTGGCCTGCGCCTGTGCCAGCGCGGGCGTGCCGGTTTCTCGCTGACCGAAGAAGGTCGCGACGTCTACCACTCCGCCCTGCAACTGCTCAGCGCCCTCGAAACCTTTCGCACCGAGGTCAACGGTCTGCACCAGCATTTGCGCGGCGAGCTGAACATCGGCCTGACCGACAACCTGGTGACCTTGCCGCATATGCGCATTACCCACGCCTTGGCCGAGCTCAAGGACCGCGGCCCCGACGTGCGTATCCAGATCCGCATGATCGCACCGAGCCAGGTTGAGCAAGGGGTACTCGATGGCAGCCTGCACGTTGGCGTGGTACCGCAGACCAGTCCCTTGTCAGGCCTGGAGTACCAGCCGCTGTACAGCGAGCGGTCACTGCTCTATTGCGCAGTCGGCCATCCGCTGTTCTATGCCGATGACCAGAAGATCGACGACGAGCGCCTGAACAGCCAGGATGCCATCGCCCCGACCTTCCGCCTGCCCGCCGATATCCAGGCGCACTACCAGGCGCTGCATTGCACCGCCTCCGCGTCGGACCGCGAAGGCATGGCGTTTCTGATCCTGACCGGACGCTTTATCGGCTATCTGCCGGAGCATTACGCCAACGTGTGGGTGCAACAGGGGCGGCTGCGCGCGCTGAAACCGGCGCACCGCCACTACGAGCTGAGCCTGAGTTGGGTAACCCGCAAAGGCCGCAGGCCCAACCTCGTCCTGGAAAGCTTCCTGGAAAGCCTCGCCGCGACGCGCTAAAGGCTTGTCACTTCGCCACAGGCAGGTAATCTGTCCGACAATCCGTCGTTTCAGCCCCGTCCGGAATCGTCCATGACCCTAGAAGTCCCTGCGCATCGCCTCCCCGCCTCGGGCAAGCCCGCTGGCCGCATCCGCCAGAAGAACGAACAGGCCATCATCCAGGCCGCCGAGGACGAGTTCGCCCGCCACGGCTTCAAGGGCACGAGCATGAATACCATCGCGCTCAAGGCCGGCTTGCCCAAGGCCAACCTGCACTACTACTTCACCAACAAGCTTGGCCTGTACATCGCCGTGCTGAGCAATATCATCGAGTTGTGGGACAGCACCTTCAACGCCCTGAGCGTCGACGACGACCCGGGCCAGGCGCTCAGCCAGTACATCCGCACCAAGATGGAGTTCTCCCGCCGCAACCCGCAGGCCTCGCGGATCTTCGCGATGGAAGTGATCAGCGGCGGCCAGTGCCTGAGCGAGTACTTCAGCGCCGACTACCGCGAATGGTTCCGCGGCCGTACCACGGTGTTCCAGGCCTGGATCGAGGCGGGCAAGATGGACCCGGTCGACCCGGTACACCTGATCTTCCTGCTCTGGGGCAGCACCCAGCACTATGCCGACTTCTCGACCCAGATCTGCCAGGTCACCGGCCGCAGCCGCCTGACCAAGCAAGACATGGAAGATGCCAGCAACAACCTTATCCACATCATTCTCAAGGGCTGCGGTATCACTCCGCCCGCCTGACCCGGACCTATGCCTTCTACCCTGCTCGAGCTCTGCGAATTTCGCGAGGATATCCGCAAGAGCCGCTTCATCACCCTCGCCGGCCCGATCAGCAGCGCTGCCGAGGCGATGAGCTTCATCGAACGCCACAGCGACCTGGCGGCCACCCACAACTGCTGGGCCTGGAAGCTCGGCGGCCAGTACCGCAGCAACGACGACGGCGAACCCGGCGGCACGGCCGGGCGGCCGATCCTGGCGGCGATCGAAGCGCAAGACTGCGATCAGGTGGTCGTGCTGGTGATTCGTTGGTATGGCGGCATCCAGTTGGGCACCGGTGGCCTCGCCCGGGCCTACGGTGGCGGCGCCAACAAATGCCTGCAGCAGGCGCCCAAGCGCTTGCTGGTGCAGCGCAGCGAGTACCGTTGCAGCTGCGCCTTCAGCGAGCTGGCGTTGCTCAAGTTGCGCCTGGCCGAGGTCGACGGACTGGTGCTCGATGAGCAGTTCGGTGCCAACGGTGTCGACTTGCAAGTGGCGGTGGGCGAAGCGCACCTTGAAACCCTGCAACGCCAGTTCGCTGACCTGAGTCGCGGCCGGATCTTGCTCGAAGCGCTCTGAACCTTTGCCCACAACTACTGTGGGCCTGCCTGTGGATAAGCTTGGGGCACTCTCACGCAGCCCACGTATTCAAAGGCCTGCAGAAGAATGATCATATTTTGATCACATTTTCATGACAGGCCAGCAACCCGCTTGTTTTCAGTAAGTTATCCCCAGACCGGGCACCTTCCGGCCAACATTGACGCTTATCTGCACGACACCGGGCTTGCGCACAGATACTGTGGAGGAGCTTGTGGATAACCCGTGCGCTATCAGGTCAGAGCCTGATGGCATAAGCCCCCGGGCCAACTGATCGTTTTTTGATCAATGGCAGTCAACAGTCCCCATCAAAAGGAGCAGTGAAATGACCGCAAACAAGACCGCACTGATCATCGGCGCCTCGCGCGGCCTCGGCCTGGGCCTGGCGCAGCGTCTGCATGAAGATGGCTGGAACATTATCGCCACTGTACGCAACGCGCAGAATCCTGGCGATGTCGGCAGCCTGGCCGGGGTACAACTGGAAACCCTGGAAATGAACGACACCCAGCAACTGGATGCCTTGCAGCAACGCCTGCAGGGCCAGGTGCTTGACCTGCTGTTCGTCAACGCCGGGGTCATGGGCCCGTTGCCACAGGACCTGGAAAGCGTCAGCACGCAGGCCATCGGCGAGCTGTTCATGACCAATGCAGTGGCGCCAATCCGAGTCGCCCGCCGCCTCGCCGGGCAACTGCGCGAAGGCAGCGGAGTGCTGGCCTTCATGAGTTCGATCCTGGGCAGCGTGAGCATCCCCGACGGCGGCGAGATCCCCTTGTACAAGGCCAGCAAGGCCGCCCTGAACTCGATGATCAACAGCTTCGTGGTCGATTTGCAGCGCCCCGACCTCAGCGTGCTGGCCATGCACCCGGGTTGGGTGAAGACTGCCATGGGCGGCGAAAACGCCGAGATCGACGTGCTCACCAGCACCCGCGGCATGCTCGAGCAGATCAAGGCGCAGGCCGGCAATGGCGGCCTGCGCTTCATCAACTACAAGGGCGAAGCGCTGACCTGGTGAATTGAAAGCTGTGGGGCGAGGCAGTAGACTCGGTGCCTCGCCCACGTGGCGAACCTGGATCAGCAGACAGGGCAAAACTGAGCTGGCTTACCTGAACCCACTTTCAGAGGAGCCGGCACCATGCCTGCGACCCGTACCTGGTTGAAATCTCCCCTTGCCATCTTCACTGCCAATGATGCCGACGCGCGCGGCGGGCTGGTCATCGAAGACGGCCGCATCAGCGAACTCCTGGCCCTTGGCCAAAGCCCCAGCCTACCCTGCGACCAGGTCTTTGATGCCCGTGAACATGTGGTCCTGCCCGGCCTGATCAATACCCACCACCACTTCTACCAGACCCTCACCCGCGCCTGGGCGCCAGTGGTCAACCAGCCGCTATTCCCCTGGTTGAAGACGCTCTACCCGGTATGGGCGCGGCTGACCCCGGCCAAGCTCGAGCTGGCCAGCCAGGTTGCCCTGGCCGAGCTGCTGCTGTCCGGCTGCACCACCGCCGCCGATCACCACTACCTGTTCCCGGAGGGGCTGGACAACGCGATCGACGTGCAGGTTGAAGCCGTGCGCAAGCTGGGCATGCGCGCCATGCTGACCCGCGGCTCGATGAGCCTTGGCGAAGACGACGGCGGCCTGCCGCCGCAACAGACCGTGCAGCAGGGCGAAGTGATCCTGGCCGACAGCCAGCGACTTATCCACAGCTACCACGAACGCGGCGACGGCGCGCAGATCCAGATCGCCCTGGCCCCCTGCTCACCGTTTTCGGTCACCCCAGAGATCATGCGCGCCAGCGCCGAGCTCGCCGAGTCGCTCGACGTTCGCCTGCATACCCACTTGGCGGAAACCCTCGACGAAGAGGACTTCTGCCTGCAACGCTTCGGCCTGCGCACCGTCGACTACCTGGACAGCGTCGGCTGGCTCGGCCCGCGCACCTGGCTGGCGCATGGCATCCATTTCAACCCTGATGAAATCGCTCGCCTGGGCGAGGCCGGCACCGGTGTCTGCCACTGCCCAAGCTCGAACATGCGCCTGGCGTCAGGCATCTGCCCGACCGTCGACCTGGAAAACGCCGGTGCACCGGTGGGCCTCGGTGTGGACGGCTCCGCTTCCAACGATGCCTCGAACATGATCCTCGAAGCACGCCAGGCCCTGTACCTGCAACGGCTGCGCTACGGTGCCGAACAGATCACCCCGGAGCGCGCGCTGGGCTGGGCAACGCGCGGCTCGGCGCGCTTGCTCGGGCGCAGCGACATCGGCCAGTTGGCGGTCGGCAAACAAGCCGACCTGGCCCTGTTCAAGCTCGACGAACTGCGCTTCTCGGGCAGCCACGACCCGCTCTCGGCGCTGCTGCTGTGCGGTGCCGACCGCGCCGACCGGGTGATGGTCGGCGGCCAATGGCGGGTTATCGACGGGCAGATCGAAGGCCTGGACGTACAGCGCCTGATCGCCAATCACCGCCAAGCCGCAGCGCAACTGATCGCCGGTTGATGTCACCGGGCCAGACCGGGCGCATTGCCCGGCCTGGCCCTGTAGAATGGCGGCAACCGTTCCTGATCGAGATTGCACACATGTATGACTGGCTAAATGCCTTGCCCAAGGCCGAACTGCACATGCACCTGGAGGGCTCGCTGGAGCCTGAACTGCTGTTCGCCCTGGCCGAACGCAACAAGATCGCCCTGCCCTGGGCCGATGTGGAAACCCTGCGCAGCGCCTATGCGTTCAACAACCTGCAGGAGTTTCTCGACCTCTACTACCAGGGCGCTGACGTCCTGCGCACCGAGCAGGACTTCTACGACCTGACCTGGGCCTACCTGCAACGCTGCAAGGCCCAGAACGTTATCCACACCGAGCCGTTCTTCGATCCACAGACCCACACCGACCGCGGCATTCCCTTCGAAGTGGTGCTGGGTGGCCTGAGCCAGGCCCTCAAGGACGGTCGCGAGCAATTGGGCATCAGCAGCGGGCTGATCCTGAGCTTCCTGCGCCACCTCAGTGAAGATGAGGCGCAAAAAACCCTCGACCAGGCCCTGCCGTTTCGCGACGCCTTCATTGCAGTAGGCCTGGACAGCTCCGAGAAGGGCCATCCACCAAGCAAGTTCCAGCGGGTCTTCGACCGCGCCCGCAGCGAAGGCTTCGTGGCCGTGGCGCACGCCGGCGAAGAAGGCCCACCCGAATACATCTGGGAAGCCCTCGACCTGCTCAAGATCAAGCGGATCGACCACGGCGTACGCGCCATCGAGGACGAACGCCTGATGCAGCGCATCATCGATGAGCAGATCCCGCTGACCGTCTGCCCGCTGTCCAACACCAAGCTCTGCGTGTTCGATCACATGAGCCAGCACAACATCCTCGACATGCTCGAGCGTGGCGTGAAAGTGACTGTCAATTCGGACGACCCGGCCTACTTCGGCGGCTATGTCACCGAGAACTTCCATGCCCTGCACACCCACTTGGGCATGACCGAAGACCAAGCCCGCCGACTGGCACAGAACAGCCTGGATGCTCGACTGGTCTGAGACTATCGCCGCAGCGTATTGCAGGTAACCTAGCCGACCTGCAATGCCGGCTGGACGCGGGCGATGCGGTTGATCTGCTGGATACCCAGCGGCGTGATCTGCAGCGCCCGCGCCCCTTCCTGCTCCAGGAGCCATCCCGACTGCAGGAACAGCCTGAGCAGCGCCTGCCCCAGACTCCCGCCCAGATGCGGCCCGCGGTCGCTCCACTGGTTGCAGCGACAGACAACGCACTTGTTCTGCTGGCTGTGCGCAAGCGCCTCGATGTAGACGCCGATCGCCGCCAATTGGCCTCTGCCTTCCTCGGTGACGCGCAATTGCCGGTCACAGCCGTCCAGCCAGCCAGCGGCAATCAGCCGCTGATGCAGATCAGCCGCCAACTCGCCGCCCAGGTGATCGCCGCAACGCCGCGTTCTGCGCATCGACAGCGGCACCTGCAAGGGCTGCACCTGCGAATCACGCTGGCGAAGATCATCCAGGCGCAAACTGGCCAGGGCTTCTACCGCCGCCCCGACCTCAGGCGTGGCCAAGCGGAAATAGCGTTTTCGCCCCCTTGCCTCGAGCCGTAACAGCCCAGCAGCAGACAGCAAGGACAAATGCGCACAGGCGGACGAACAGGTCACCCCAGTCATTACGGCCAGTTCGTCGGCCGGACGCGGCGTGCCGTCGATCAGCGCCCACAACATGGCGCTACGCTTGGGGTCGGCCATAAGGCCGGCGATCTGACTGATACTGCTCACTGCGGGCATAAACGGTAACTCCCTGCTAGATCCGTCTGGTTACGATGGCCAAGCATGGTAGGGAAGTTTCTCTCGCTGTCGCTGGCCGCCGAAAGCAGTATAAGCCGGTCGAAGTCGTCCGCCCCTGCCAGGGAAGGCCATGCCAGGCAGGCAAACGCCGTGGGTATACCCCCCCTCGACAATCATCCAGCGAAGTGGGTAGCCGGGCATCGGCCCTGCTATCAGCGCCACAGGGCTTCAGGTGTATAGGCCGCAGCAACCGAGCAGGGCTTCGTTGTAAGAAAGATCCGAGGACAGTGCCGACAGCCCGCTTCATCAAGTACGGCAAACAAAAGCGAAGCGTCCGTCCTACAGCAAGCACCCCACCACCTAGACACTGCGTGTAGGAAAGTTGCCGCCACGACCGTCAGTCAGGATCACCACCACAGGCCATGGCGCCTGACGGTAGCGGCGCTAAACTTGAGCCGCTCTCGTCCCCTGGAGGAATGCCGCGATGAAAATTGTCGTCAGTACGTCGAGCCGCCACCCCAATTGCCCCTGGCAGGTCCGACTCGATCAGCATGTCGTGAGTTTTCGCAGCGAGGCCGAGGCACGGGCGTTTGTCGCCACCCTCGAAAGCCGCCTGCAGGCACCTCATGCGTTCACGCCAGACGCTTGGCCTGCAAGCGCCGAGTCAGCATCGCGACACTGACCACCAACCCGCCGCACAGGCTGATCACCAGCGCCATCGGTACCGCGCTGCCGTCGTGCAGCAAGCTGACCAGCCCGGCGGCACCGGCCGCGACACTGAACTGCAGGCAGCCCATCAACGCCGAGGCGCTGCCAGCACGCGCGCCCTGGCCGCTCATGGCACAGGCCGACGCGTTGGGGATGATGCAGCCCAGGCTGGCGATGCAGACAAACAACGGCACCAGCAATGGCCACAGCTGAGCCGGGCGCAGCGCCGCCACGCCCAGCAGCACCAATGCCGAGGCCAGGTACAGCCACACCGCCCGGCTCAGCAGGAACGCCGGGCCACGCTTGGACAGCAACCGGGCATTGACCTGGGCAACGAGGATGAAGCCCGCTGCGTTGGTGCCGAACAGCCAACCGTAGTGCTCTGCCGGCACCCCATAGAGCTTGATGAACACGAACGGTGAACCGGCAATGTAGGCGAACATGCCGGCGATGGCGGTACCGCCGGTCAACGCATGACCAATGAACACGCGATCTTTGAACAGGCGCAGGTACTGGCGAAACGCGCCCGCCAGCGGCTGACGCGGCATATCGGCAGGCATGCTCTCCGGCAGGCCGAGGCTCACGGCCAGCAGGCAACCGGCACTGAACAGGCTCAGGACCAGGAAAATCGACTGCCAGCCCGCCACGTTCACCAGCACACCGCCGAGCATCGGCGCGAGGATCGGCGCCAGGCCCATCACCAGCATCAGTTGCGAGAACACCTTGGCCGACGCCACCGGGTCGCATTTGTCACTGACGATGGCCCGCGACAACACCATGCCGGCGCAACCACCCAACGCCTGAACGAAGCGCGCAACGATCAGCGTGTCGAGGTTGGGCGCGTAGGCACAGGCCAGCGAAGCCAGGGTGAACAAAGTCACGCCGAACAGCAGCGGGATGCGCCGGCCAAAGCGGTCGGCTACCGGCCCATAGGCCAGCTGACCGAGTGACAGGCCGAGAAAATACGCCGCCAGGGTAGTCTGGACGTGTTGTTCATCAGTCAGAAATGCCTGCGCCATGGCCGGGAAGGCGGGCAGGTAGAAGTCGATTGCCAACGGCCCGAACGCACTGAGGGCGCCCAGAATCAGCACAAAACGCAGGTTCATCAGGAATCCATAGCAGGCTAAGCAAGCCCGTTAGTCTACCTGCAGTGTGTGCGAACGGTATGAAAACCTTTGTAACAATAGGGGCTGCCAAGCAGCCCCTGAACCGTCAGGCCGGTTCGGCCTGATAGCCCTCTTCACGAATGGCGGCCAGGATCTTGTCCGCCGCCAATGGGCTGTCGACGCGCACCTGCTTGCCAGCCAGGTTCACTTCCACCGTGGCCGCCGCGTCCTGCTCGTGCACCGCAGCAGTCACCGCCTTTACACAGTGGCCACAGGTCATGCCTTGTACAGTGAATACGTGCATCGGGTCTGTCTCCTTGTGGGTTTTGCCCAGTCTCAAGCTTGCCATCGGGGCAAGGTCAAGGCCCGGGGCTGTCAGCCGGACTGGAAATCCGCGCGCGGCTCGGCCAAGCTGCGCTTTTGACGACATGGCAAGCAGGAGATTCATCATGATCAAGGCAGCATTGGGCCTTGTCGGATTGCTGGGCGCACTGGCTGTGGTGCCTGCGGCCAGCGCCGAGGGCAACAGCGATTACAGCGTGCTGATTATTTCCCGGGAGCGCCTGGAAGTCGCCACCACCTGCGAGATCGGCGTGTACCTCAATGACCAACTGTCAGGGCGCCTGTTCCAGGAGCAATCGACCTCGTTCAACCTGCCGCCAGGGCCGGTCGACGTGCGCCTGCGGCTGCTGCCCGGGCAAGTGCCGGGCTGTGCGCCCGGGCTTGAGAATCAATACAACCAGCGATTGAACCTGCGCGCGGGCGAGATCAATAAATACCGCATCGCCATGAATCATGATGGCCTCCATCTGAAGCGAGCCGGCCTGGGCTATTGACCTTGACCACGTGGCAAGGTTGATGCTGGAGGCTAGTCCAAGGAGGAGAGCCATGTCCGCATCCACCGTTTTTGACCTGCCGATTAGCGGCATGACCTGCGCCAGCTGTGCTGGCCGCGTCGAACGCGCACTGCGCAAGGTCAGCGGCGCTGAACACGTCAGCGTCAACCTCGCCACCGAACAGGCCCGCGTAGAAGCCCCGCTCGACAGCCTGCCGGTGCTGGTCGAAGCAGTACGCCAGGCCGGTTACGCCGTACCTACCCGCAGCGTCGAGCTGCAGATCGGCGGCATGACCTGCGCCAGTTGCGCCGGACGCGTCGAACGCGCCCTGGGCAAGCTGCCCGGGGTCGAGCAGATCAGCGTCAACCTGGCCAGCGAACGGGCACATGTCGAAGTGCTCACGGCGATCGACGACAGCCAGTTGATTGCGGCGGTCGAAAAAGCCGGCTACAGCGCCACCCTGCCCCAGGCCAACCGTGATGACCAGGCCGCTGCACAGCGCCGACTGCGCACCGAGCGGCTGGCGGTGGCCGCAGCGGTGCTGCTGGCCCTGCCGCTGGTCCTGCCGATGCTGGTCCAGCCGTTCGGGCTTGACTGGATGTTGCCGGCCTGGGTGCAGTTCCTGCTCGCCACCCCGGTGCAGTTCATCCTCGGCGCGCGCTTCTATGTGGCGGCCTGGAAGGCCGTGCGCGCCGGTGCCGGCAACATGGACCTGCTGGTCTCGCTGGGCACCAGCGCCGGCTATGGCTTGAGCCTGTATGAATGGTCCAGGGCCCATGCGGGGATGGCGCCGCACCTGTATTTCGAAGCCTCGGCAGTGGTCATCGCCCTGGTCCTGCTTGGCAAGTACCTGGAAAGCCGGGCCAAACGCCAGACTGCCAGCGCCATCCGTGCGCTGGAGGCGCTGCGCCCGGAGCGGGCCCTGCGCGTGGTCGACGGCCGCGAAGAAGAGGTGGCCATCAGTCAGCTGCGCCTGGATGACCAGGTACTGGTCAAACCCGGCGAGCGCTTTCCGGTCGATGGCGAGGTGCTCGAAGGCAGCAGCCATGCCGACGAAGCCCTGATCAGCGGCGAAAGCCTGCCGGTACCCAAGCAGCCCGGCGATCACGTCACCGGCGGGGCAATCAACGGCGAAGGCCGCCTGCTGGTACGCACCTTGGCGCTAGGCACCGAGACCGTGCTGGCACGGATCATCCGCCTGGTCGAAGACGCGCAGGCGGCCAAGGCGCCGATTCAGAAACTGGTCGACCGGGTCAGCCAGGTGTTCGTGCCGGCCGTGCTGGTCGTGGCGGTGATCACCCTGGTCGGCTGGTGGCTGGCAGGCGCGCCGATCGAGACCGCCCTGATCAACGCTGTTGCGGTCCTGGTGATCGCCTGCCCTTGCGCCCTCGGCCTGGCAACCCCAGCGGCAATCATGGCCGGCACGGGGGTCGCCGCCCGGCACGGCATCCTGATCAAGGACGCCGAGGCGCTGGAGCGGGCCCATGCGGTCAACCGGGTGGTGTTCGACAAGACCGGTACGCTCACCTCGGGTAGCCCGCGGATCGTGCATAGCCAGGCGGTCGGCGCGGACAACAGCGAACTGCTGCGCCTGGCCGGCGCACTGCAGCGCGGCAGTGAGCACCCGCTGGCCAAGGCGGTGCTGCACGCCTGCAGCGAACAGGCGCTGGATGTTCCGCCGGTCAACGACAGCCAGTCGCTGACCGGGCGCGGTATCGCCGGTGCGGTCGAGGGCCGCCGACTGGCGCTGGGCAATCGACGCCTGCTGGAAGAGAGCAACCTGCAGCCTGGCGTGCTGGCCAGCAAGGCCCAGGCCTGGGAAGCCGAAGGCCGCACCCTGTCGTGGCTCATCGAGCAAGCACCACAGCCCCAGGTACTCGGTCTGCTGGCCTTTGGTGACAGCCTCAAGCCGGGCGCCGAGCAGGCCATTCGTGCACTACATGGCCGAGGCATCAGCAGCCATCTGCTGACCGGCGACAACCGTGGCAGTGCCAAAGTAGTCGCCGATGCCCTGGGCATCGATGACGTGCACGCCGAGGTGCTGCCAGCCGACAAAGCCGCAACGGTCGCCCAGCTTAAACGCAGCGGCGTGGTGGCCATGGTCGGCGATGGTATCAACGACGCCCCGGCCCTGGCCGCTGCCGACATTGGCATCGCCATGGGCGGTGGCACCGATGTGGCGATGCAGGCGGCCGGCATCACCTTGATGCGCGGCGATCCGCGGCTGGTTCCCGCCGCTTTGGAAATCAGCCGCAAGACCTATGCGAAAATTCGCCAGAACCTGTTCTGGGCCTTTATCTACAACCTGATCGGCATCCCCCTGGCCGCCTTCGGCCTGCTCAACCCGGTGCTGGCCGGCGCCGCGATGGCCCTGTCGAGCGTCAGCGTGGTGAGCAACGCCTTGTGGTTGAAGACCTGGACACCCACCGACAGCCAGCAGGAGGACGCATGAACATCGGCCAGGCCGCCCGGCGCAGCGGGCTCAGTACCAAGATGATCCGCTACTACGAGTCGATCGGCCTGCTCAAGCCAGCCCAGCGCAGCGACAGCGGCTACCGCCTTTATCAGGCCGATGACCTGCACAGCCTGGCCTTCATCAAGCGCTCGCGCGACCTGGGCTTTTCCCTGGATGAAGTGGCCAAGCTGCTGACCCTGTGGCAGGACCGTCAGCGGGCCAGCGCCGACGTCAAGGCCTTGGCCAACGAACACATCGATGCGCTGAACACGCGTATCGCAGAGCTGGTCAGCCTGCGTGACACCCTGGCTGAGCTGGTTGCCCATTGCCAGGGCGATGAGCGTCCGGACTGCCCGATCCTCAAGGACCTGGCCAATGGCAAGAACTGCTGTCATTAGCCGGTGTTTCGGGGCCGCGCGGCGGCCCTGCAACCGGTGTGGTATGCCGTATTAGCCTAAAGGCGACCGAATAGTCACCAAACGCGACTTAATCCAATAAATACGGGCGTTTTCCTACAAAAATAACAACCGCTGCCGATGGCCTTCTTATCTGCCACATGCGTACGACAAGAAAAAAACTTCGGGAGCGTGGATGAACATCAAGCAAAAACTGACCTGGGCCTTTGCTGTTATTGCGGGCCTGCCCATCGTCCTGGTAGCCACCCTGGTGGTGCTCAACCTGCGCGGCGAAGCCCGCGACGATTTCCTCGACAACAGTAGCCGAGAGATCCGCCAGGTCAGCAACGCGATGAACATCTTCTTCCAGGGCATTGACCAAAACGTCAACTACCTGGCTTCGCAGCCGCTGATCAGCGCCACCGGCAGCGACCTGAACAAGTACCTGATCAGCAACCCGTCCAACGTGTTGGGCGAACAGGACGCCAAGGTGCTCGAGTTCTTCACCCGCCTGGCCGAAGCCCACCCGGCCTACGCCTACCTGTCGTACGGCGTCAGCGATGGTGGCTACATCGGCTGGCCTGCAGGGCAGAAGTTCTCCAATTACGATCCGCGCACACGCCCCTGGTACCAGTTGGCCATGGCCAACCCAGGCAAGACCGTGCGCACCGCGGCCTATTACTGGGCCGCAGACGACGCAGTGCTGATCAGCACCGTGCGCTCGGTAACCAACCAGCTAGGCAACAACAGCGGCGTGGTCAATATCGACGTCTCGCTCAACGGGCTCACCGACATCGTCAAGAAGATCAAGCTCGGCGAAAGCGGCTTCCTGATGCTGGTCGAAAACAACGGCAACGTGATGGTCGACCCACGTGACGCCAGCCACAACTTCAAGCAGCTGGCCAGCTTCGGCGGCGGCTACGCGCAACTGGCCAAGGCCGGCAAAGGCCTGGTCGAGGTCGAGATCAACGGCGAGCGCTACATGGCCAACGTCTACCCGGACGAACAACTGGGCTGGACCTTCATCGGCCTGATCCAACAGAGCGAAGTGATGCAGACCACCACCCGCCTGACCTGGCTGATCGGCACCATCGCTGTGGTCCTGGCAGCACTGTTTGCGGTGGTCGGCGCGGCGTTTGCCAAGCTCATCGTACGCCCGATCAACAGCGTCACCAGCGGCCTGGAAGACATTGCCCAGGGCGAAGGCGACCTGACCCGCAGCCTTGAGGTGCGCGGGCGCGACGAAACCGCGCAACTGGCCAGCTGGTTCAACCAGTTCCTGGGCGCTATCCGCAGCCTGATCCAGCACATTGGTGCAGCGGCGGGCAAGATCCTCAGCACCTCCAGCAGTTCGACCCGGGTCTCCAGCGACATGGCCGAAGCCGCCGGGCGCCAGCGTGAAGCCGTCGACATGGTGTCTACCGCGTTCCACGAGATGGTCGCCACCGCCAACGAAGTGGCCCGCTCGTGCAGCCAGGCCGCGCAGTCGGCCGACAGTGGCCAGCAACAGGCCCGCGAAGGCCAGCAGCAGATCGACGCGGCAGTGCAGAGCGTTGACCGCCTGAGCCAGGAAATCGAACAATCGGCGCAGTCGATCCAGCAACTGGAGCGCGACAGCAATGCCATCCAGTCGATCCTCGGCACCATCCGCTCGATCGCCGAACAGACCAACCTGCTCGCGCTCAACGCGGCCATCGAAGCAGCCCGGGCGGGTGAACAGGGCCGTGGTTTTGCCGTGGTCGCCGACGAGGTGCGGGCGCTGGCCAAGCGCACAGCCGACTCCACTGCCGAGATCGACGGCCTGCTCGGCAATCTGGCCAGCCGCACCGCCGAAGTTGCCCAGCAGATGCACGCCAGCCTCGACGTCTCGCAGCAATCGGTCAGCCGCATCGGCCTGGCCCGTGACAGCTTCGGCCAGATCCGTGAGTCGGTGGATGTGATTCGCGACATGAACACCCAGATCGCGACTGCCGCCGAAGAGCAGCATCAGGTCGCCGAAGACATCAACCGGCACATCAGCCAGATTCATGGTGACGCGCAGTTGGTGGCCGAGCTGGCCCAGGCGGCGCGGCAGGACTCCGAGAGCCTGGCGGGGCTGTCGAACGAGCTGGATACGCTGGTGCGCAGGTTCCGCACCTGACAGCCCGCGCAGGCTGTCGCGCAAAGCCGGGGCCGCTGCGCAGTGCGCTGTTCCCTTGTGGGAGCGGCCTTGTGTCGCGATGGGCTGCACAGCAGCCCCGGCAGGCTCAAGCCAAGCGCACTCTCAAACCACCCCTTAAAGCCGCAACTCCCCCGGCGTAAAGCCAAACAACTGCCTGAACGCCGCAATATAGGCCGACGTGGAATCATACCCACAGCCCAACGCCGCCTCCGTCACGTTCTCCCCCGCCTCAAGCAACGCCAGCGACGACAGCACGCGCATACGCTGACGCCAACTGCGAAAGCTCAGCCCCGTCTCGCGCTGGAACAGGCGCATCAAAGTCTTCTCCGAACAGCCCAACTGCACCGCCCATTGCTGCAGGGTCTGCCCCTGGTCCGGCGCGGCGATCAGGCCATTGCACAACCTCAGCAGGCCAGGGTGGCGCGGCAACGGCAGGGAGAACGCCACCTCCGGCAACGCCTGCAACTGATCGAGCAGCACTGCCACCAAGCGCGCCTCGACGCTGTCACCCTCAGGGTAATGCACAGGCAGCAGGCAGAACTGCTTGATCAGTTCACGCGCCAGCGGCGTGACCTCCAGCACCCGGCACTGATCCGCCGCCCACGGGCAGGCGTCACGGCGCACATAGAGGCTGCGCATCTCGGCCTGCATGGAACTGGCCACGTCATGCTCGACATCGGCAGGGATCCACACCCCCCATTGCGGCGGCGCGAAATAGCTGCCATCGCTGGTATAAACACTGAGTACACCGCTGATCGCGTAGGAAAACTGCACCCAGTCATGTCGATGGCGCGTGGTCCACGAGCCGGCACCGAGGCTTTCGGCACGGGCATAAAGGGGCCTGGGCAGGTGATCCAGTGCGGGAATGGCGCGCGGCGCAGAAAGCTGTCCGATGCTCGGCATGATCTGATCTTGTCGTTCTGATCAGCCAAGCCTAACAGTTTTGCCTGAGAGGTCAGCGCTCTACGATCATCGTTACGCCCTGCCCGCCCGCCGCACAAATCGAGATCAATCCGCGGCCCTTGCCCGCCGTCGCCAACAGCTTGGCCATGTTGGCCAGCACCCGGCCGCCGGTTGCGGCAAACGGATGCCCGGCCGCCAACGAACTGCCCTTCACATTCAGCTTGCTGCGGTCGATCGCCCCCAGCGGCGCCTCCAACCCCAGCCGCGTACGGCAGTAGTCGGGATCTTCCCAGGCCTTGAGCGTACACAGCACCTGCGCGGCAAATGCCTCGTGGATTTCGTAGTAGTCGAAGTCCTGCAAGCTCAGGCCATTGCGCGCCAACAGGCGCGGTACCGCATACACCGGCGCCATCAACAGCCCCTCCTGGCCAGTGACGAAATCCACCGCTGCGGTTTCACCATCGACCAGGTACGCCAGCACGTGCAGGCCCTGCTCCTCGGCCCAGGCTTCGCTGCCCAGCAACACCAGTGAGGCGCCATCGGTCAGCGGGGTGGAGTTGCCGGCGGTCAGGCTACCCAGGCCGCTCTTGTCAAACGCCGGCTTGAGCTTGGCCAGCTGCGCCAGGGTCAGCTCAGGGCGCAGGGTGTTATCGCGACTGAGGCCAAGATAAGGCGTGAGCAGATCGTCATGCCAGCCCTCGCCGAACGACTGCGCCAGATGCTGGTGGCTGAGCAGCGCCAGCTCATCCTGCGCGGCACGCTCGATCTGCCAGGTCTGCGCCATGCGCTCGCAATGCTCGCCCATCGACAAGCCGGTGCGCGGCTCGCCAATCCTCGGCAACTCGGGCTTGAGGTGGCCCGGGCGCAGCTTCAGAAACGGCTTGAGCCGCTCGCCCAGGCTCTTGCCGCGGTTGGCCTGGAGCAGGATCCGCCGTAACCCCTCGTTGACCGCGATCGGCGCATCCGATGTGGTGTCGACGCCGCCGGCAATACCGCTGTCGATCTGCCCAAGGGCAATCTTGTTAGCCACCAGCAAGGCCGCCTCAAGGCCGGTGCCACAGGCTTGCTGGATGTCATAGGCGGGCGTCTGCACGCCCAGCCGCGAGCCAAGCACGCACTCGCGGGTCAGGTTCATGTCGCGCGAATGCTTGAGCACCGCCCCGGCGACGACTTCGCCCAGACGCAATCCGTGCAAGCGATAGCGCTCGACCAGGCCTTCGAGGGCAGCAGTCAGCATCGCCTGGTTGCTGGCGTTGGCGTAGGCACCGTTGGAACGGGCAAAGGGAATTCGGTTGCCACCCAGGATCGCTACCCGGCGAGGTGAACGCATGCGGTATTTCCTCCTGAAACAATTTGATCCGTACAGCCTAGGTCTTTTTCACGCAGTCGAACGACCATGCCACAAACTTGGTCCACACTTCATTCCTTGCCTTCAGGGAGACCCGCACATGAGTGATCGCTACCTCGGCTTTGCCAACTCCAACCTCGGCCGGCGCCTCGTCGATGCCCTCGGCCTGCCCAGCCCGGCACCGCTGGAGCGTTGGCAGGCTGGTCGCCTACGCCCGGTGGAAGGCGCGCTGGTGCTGGGCGGTGGGCCATTGGCGAACCAGGTCGAAGCCATCGCCGCACGCTTTACCGACGAACTCTACAGCTTTGCCGGCAGCGACCTGCAGTCGACCGCCTGGGTCGCAGGCCTGGGGCCAAAGCTCAAGGCCGTGGTGTTCGACGCCAGTCACCTGTCCGACAGCGACCAACTCAGCCAGTTGCGTGAATTTTTCCAGCCTTTGTTGCGCAGCCTGGCGCCGAGCGCCCATGTGGTGATCCTCGGCCGTCCACCCGAGTCCCTCGACGAGCCGCTGGCCAGCGTCGCCCAGCGCGCCCTGGAAGGTTTCAGCCGCTCGCTGGCCAAGGAGCTGCGCAACGGCGCCACGGCGCAACTGCTGTATGTCGACGAGGCTGCAGAAGATCAGCTCGAAGGTGCCCTGCGCTTTTTCCTGTCGCCGAAAAGCGCCTTTGTCTCCGGCCAGGTCCTACGCCTGACCGCTTGCGCCAGCCAGGTCCAGGACTGGACCCGGCCGCTGGCCGGGCGCCGCGCCCTGGTCACCGGCGCCGCCCGCGGGATTGGCGCGGCCATTGCCGAGACGTTGGCCCGCGATGGCGCGCAGGTGGTGCTGCTTGACGTGCCACAGGCCCGCAAAGACCTTGATGCTCTAGCCGCACGTCTCGGCGGACGCGCGCTGACACTGGATATCTGCGCCAGTGATGCCGGCACCAGACTGCTGGAAGCGCTGCCCGAGGGCATCGACATCGTCGTGCACAACGCTGGCATCACCCGCGACAAGACCTTGGCCAACATGACCCCGGAGTACTGGGATGCAGTGATGGCGGTCAACCTCAAGGCGCCACAGTTGCTCACCCAGGCCTTGTTCGACGCCGGCGCGCTCGGCGCCGATGCGCGCATCACCTTGCTGGCGTCGGTCAGTGGCATCGCCGGCAACCGTGGCCAGGCCAACTATGCCGCCAGCAAGGCCGGCCTGATCGGCTTCGCCCAGGCGTGGGCGGCCAAGCTGGCCGAACGCGGCGCCAGCATCAATGCCGTGGCGCCCGGCTTTATCGAGACCCACATGACCGCCGCCATGCCCATGGGCCTGCGCGAAGCGGGCCGGCGGCTGAGCTCGCTGGGCCAGGGTGGCCAGCCCCAGGACGTCGCCGAGGCGGTTGCCTGGCTCAGCCAGCCAGGGTCCGGTGCGGTCAATGGCCAGGCCCTGCGGGTGTGTGGCCAGGCATTGATGGGGGCATGAGCATGGAGCGTACCTGGCACGACCTGCACAGCCCCGACTCCAGCGCCAGCCTCTACCTGCGCGCGGTCGGCAAACGCAAGATCAGCGGCGACCGCTTGCCTGAAGCCGGCCTGCGCTGCTCGCTGAGGGTCCAGCCCGATAACCTGGCCGCCTACCGACGGCTCTGTCACTTCGTTGACAACGGCCGCCTGCCCGCCACCTACCCGCATGTCATGGCGTTCACCTTGCAACTGCAGTTGCTCACCGCGCCAGACTTCCCGTTCCCGTTGCTCGGCCTGGTCCACCTGCACAACAGCATCCAGATCCTGCGGCCATTGGGCGGCATCGACCGGCTGCGTTTTGCGGTGTATGCCGACAACCTCCAGGCACATGCCAAAGGCGGCACCTTCGACTTGATCACCGAAGCCGAGGATGGTCTCGGCCTGGTCTGGCGCGAGACCAGCCGAATGCTGGTGCGTGGCCTCAAGCTCGACAGCGGCGCCAGCGAAGCGGAAGAGGTCGAGCCCGATCACCTCGCCGAGGCGACGCGCTGGTACGCCGACGCAGGTATTGGCCGGCGTTATGCCAAGGTCTGTGGCGACTACAACCCGATTCACCTCAGCGCTGCGACGGCGCGGCTGTTCGGCTTCCCCAAGGCGATTGCCCACGGTATGTGGAGCAAGGCCATGGCGCTGGCCGCGCTGGATGGGCACCTGCCGCTGGCCGGCTTCGCCTTCGAAGTGGATTTCCGCAAGCCGGTGCGCTTGCCCTCGGAAGTCATTCTCAGTGCCAGTGCGGCAGGCCCCGAAGGCGCGCTGCGGCTCGATGGGCACGGCGGGCTGGTGCACATGGTCGGGCGCTGGCAGACGCTGTGATCGCTGCGGCCACTTGCTTTACATCAGGGCTAGCCGGAAGCTATGCGCCATAGGAGAGCCCTGATGAACCTGCAAGAACTGACCGAACGCCTGCACCAGATCCGCGACAATAACGACTGGCGCGGCTTCCACAGCCCCAAGAACCTGGCGATGGCCGCCAGCGTTGAAATGGCCGAGCTGGTGGAAATCTTCCAATGGCTGACTGAAGAGCAGTCGCGCCAACTGCCCGCTGACAAACTCGCCCATGCCGGCCAGGAAGTGGGCGACATCGTGCTTTACCTGCTGCTGTTGTGCAGTGAGCTGGGCCTGGACATGGACCACGTGGTGCGCGCCAAACTGGCCGACAGCGAAAGGCGTTTCGCCCGATGAACGACCGTCATTTCGATCAACTGGCCACCCGCTTCGCGGAAAAGATCTACGGCGGCGCCAAAGGCGCAATCCGCCTGGCGGTGCTGCAGGCCGACCTTGCCGAGACGCTGCCCGACCGACCTCTTCGGATTCTCGACATTGGTGCAGGCCTCGGCCATATGGCCCTGTGGCTGGCCGAGCGCGGTCACCAACTGACCCTCGCCGAACCCGCAGCACCGATGCTTGACGGCGCCAAGGCACGCTTTGCCGAGGCGGGCCAGAGCGCCACGTTCATCCAGGCGCCCTGGCAGGACCTGCTCGGCCAACTGACCGAGCCCTATGATGTGGTGCTGTGCCATGCCGTGCTGGAATGGCTCGCAGAACCCGAGAGCATCCTGCCCGTGCTGCACCAACTGACCGCCCCGGGCGGCTGGCTGTCGCTGGCGTTCTACAACCGTGATGCACTGGTCTACCGCAACCTGCTCAAAGGCCACTTCCGTAAATTGCGCAGCAATCACCTGGCCGGCGAGAAACAAAGCCTGACCCCGCAAAAACCGGTTGATCCGCGTGAGCTCAGGGCGCAACTTGAGCCGCTGTGGACGGTCGAAAGCGAAAGTGGTGTCAGGGTTTTCCACGACTATATGCCCAGGGAGTTCCAGGCCAAGGCCGAGTTGCTCGACCTCTTGGAAATGGAACTGGCCCACCGCCGTCATCCAAGCTTTGCCGGGCTGGGTCGCTACCTGCACTGGATCTGCCGACCGCGCTGACCTCACCCGCCGGGAGAACCGCATGCCCTACCGTTTGCTGTGCCTGGCCCTATTGCCTTTCGCCCTGGCGGCGTGCCAGGGCAGCAACCCCTATGTTGCCGCCGGCTCGATCCCGCCGGCACCTGCCCAGGCCGCCAGTACCTTCGACGCCAGTGCCTACCCGGCCCCGCCGCGCGATTATGGACGCTATCGCAGCTGGAGCTGGCGCAACGGCCAGTTGCCCAGCGGCAGCGCCAGCGCTGACCCGGCACAGTTGGCCGATGCAGTCAGTGGCGCGCTCGACCAGCATGGGCTGCGTCCAGCCCGCGGCAACAGCGCAGACTTGTTGGTGAGCGCCGACCTGCGTCTGGAACGGCGCCTGCGCCAGGTGCGCGATTACGACTACGATCCTTACTACGGCGGCTATCCGTATGGCAGCGTCGGCTATGGTGGCTACCGCAACGGCTATGGCGCCTACGGCAGCGTACCCATCGTGCGCACCTACGAAGTCGAAGTGATGGTGGTGCGCATTGACCTGTTCGACGCCCGCAACGGCCAGCCGGTATGGAGTGCCAGCGCTGAAAGCGGCAGTGGCAAGGACTCGCCCCGGGATCGCGAGAGTGCCCTGCGCGAATCCGTGCACAAGGCACTCAGCGGCTATCCTCCCAGTTAACGCTTAACGGAGAATCATCATGTTGCGCCGTCTCGTTGTGCTGTCCATTGCGCTGCTGCTTACCGCCTGCTCGAGCAATAACGTCCAGCAGGACTTCGACGCCAGTCGCGACTTTGCCGGCTACCGCAGTTGGGCTTGGCAAGATCCGGCCTTGCAGTACCGGCCGGATGATCCGCGGATCAAGAGTGATCTGACCGAACAGCGGATCCGCCAGGCGGTCACCGAGCAGCTTGACCAGCGTGGTTTGCGCCCGGTGCAGGGCAATGCCCGGGCTGACCTCAAGGTGCGCAGCTACCTGATCGTCGAGCAGCGCCAGCAGCAGATCACCACCAACTACGGTGGCGGCTGGGGTGGCTATTGGGGCGGGTACTGGGGCGGGCCGATGTATAACGAAACCCGCAGCGTCGACTACAAGGTGGCGACCATTCAGGTCGATATGTTCGATGGCCGTGACGGCAAGCTGGTCTGGCGCGGCAGTGCCGAGCAGATCATGAACAACTACCCGCCCAGTCCGCAGGAGCGCAATGCTGCGATCCAGAAGACCGTGGCTCAGGTGTTGAGTCAGTATCCACCGCGTTGAGCCTACCGGCCTCTTTGCGGGTTGTTGGGAGACATGATGTGTTGGCTTAGCTGGCTGGCTGGCTGGCTGGCTGGCTGGCTGGCTTAGGGATTGTGGGCTTATCCATTTGATGTGGTGGCGCCACTGGCCCCTTCCGCCCTTACGGCGGGTCACTTTTTTTCTTGGAAAAAAGTAACCAAAAACCGCTGGCTCCCACATACGGCCCTCCGCTGCGCTGCGGGTTCCCTCACTCCGGTCTCCTGAGGTCGCGAAGTTACGGGCGGCGTCTGGGCTGGCGTTGTCTTCGATAGTGGCAGATAGGGTGGATATTCGGGCCTCTTCGCGGGACAAGCCCGCTCCTACAGGTTCAGCGCAAATTTTGAATTCGGCGTAATCCCTGTAGGAGCGGGCTTGTCCCGCGAAGAGGCCGGTACTGCCAATGCAAATCGCAGGGCGCAACCCTGCCAGCCACCCCATCAAACGGATAAACCCCCACCCTCCAACCCCCACCCCAGCAGGCAACTTGCCACTACCTTGACTACACTCCAGCCACCGCCGCCACGCTGCATGGCTAATGGTCGGCAAAGGAGTGCCCGTGGTTACCCGTTCCGCTGTGCGCCAACGGGGTGCGATCGGCTTGTTCGCCGCGATCACCCTCGGCATGGCCCTGCTGTTCATGCTGTTGATCGTCGATAGCGGCAGGCTCTACCTGGAGCAACGCAAGCTGCAGCGCATCGCCGACATGGCCGCCCTCGAAGCAGCAGGGCAATACGCCGTGTGTACCGGCATTGGCCCGCAAGCAACAGCCATCGCCCGGGGAGCAGCCACGCGCAACGGCCATGCACCACTCGCCCCCCTGCAAGCCAGCTGCGGCTTCCTCCAGACCGGCGCCAACAGCATGCGTTTTTTTACCAGCGACATCACCCGCAGCGAAGCGATCAAGGTCGATGTCCGGCATACAGTGGCGACCAGCATTGCCGCCGGCGTATTCGCTTTGGTTGAGGACGGCAACTTGCCAACCACGACAACCCTGCACGCCAGCGCAGTCGCCGCCAAACCGCTGCCCCCACAGGCCATGCTGCGCATCCGAACAACCCTGGTCAGTGTCGACTCGCGGCAGTCGGTGCTGCTCAACGGCCTGCTCAGTGCATTGGGCAGTAGCGCACAACTGGACCTGGCCGGCTGGAAGGGCATCGCCGCCACCGACATCAACCTGCTCAAGTACCTCGATCAACTGGCCATCGAGCTGGATCTGACCGTGGGCGACTATCAGCAGTTGCTGCGCGCCGATGCCACAGTTACCAAGCTGCTCGACGCGGCCGTCAAGGTACTGCAGCAAAGTGGCGCCGCTGCCGAAGTGGTCACCAACCTGGGCAAACTCGCCTTGGGCAGTGCCAACGGCACCGTGCTGCAACTGGGCGATCTGCTCGACATCCAGAACGGCACTGCCCAGGCCGGCCTGGATACCAGCATCCAGTTGCTGCAACTGGTGCAAGGCGTGATCCAGCTGGCAGCCAGCGAAAGCGCGGCCACCGCCGACTTGCCGATCAGCGTGCTCGGCCTGGTCAATGGGCGGGTGCGGATAAAAGTGATCGAGCCACAGCAGATTTCCGCAGTAGGTGATCCGACCAAGGATGCGCTCGAAGTACATACCGCGCAGATCAGGGCGATGATTTCGCTGGACCTGCCGCTGCTGACAGGCCTGGGTAACCTGTTGAACGCTGTGCTCGACCTTGCAGCTCCGCTGACCAATGTCGTCAATAACCTGCTCAGCCTGAACCTGGGCGCCACTTTGAATTCAGTGGTGTGCCTGCTGGGAGTGCCGTGCGACATCATCAGCGTCAAGCTTCTGGATACCCAGGTGCACATCGATGTCGGGCTTGAGGTGGCCGAGGCAAGCACGCGGCTCGATCCAGCGGCAAAAGATACGTTCAGTTGCTCGCCGAAAAGCCTCAAGACCATGACACGCAAGTCGGCGGTGAAGCTGGCAGTGGGCAAGTTCGAATCGCCCGATGCGTTCTTCAAAGATGGCACCACGGCGGTCAAGGCACTGCCTTTGATAGATATCGGCAGTCAGCGTTGCACCAAATTGTTGGTCCTGGGCACATGCGCTGCTCGTGTCCCCTACACCGGCGGCGGTATCGGTATACGTGTGGACAGCAAGGTACTCGGCAGTGGGCCGGTTGATACCGCACTATTGTTCAGCAACGTCAGTCAGCCCCCTGACATTGGCCTCGAACCTGCCTACTTGAAGATGGCCGATACACTGGTGGTAGCGAGCTTGAGCGACACGCTCATGGGTGTTCATCTTGAAGCCTTCAAACCCACGGCCAATAGCGGCTTGGGTCAGATCATGGTACTGACCGCCGGCCTCCTCGACACGGTCAAGAACATCCTCCAGCCGGTCATCAAGGGCCTGCTCAGCAACTTGCTCGACCCCTTGCTTAACGGCCTGCTCAAGGTCCTCGGCATCGACCTTAACCAAGCCGAAGTAGGCGCAAACCTGACCTGTTCCAGCGGGCATGCCGAACTGGCACTCTAGGCTCAGCAATGCTGGGGCCGCTGCGCGCCCCAGCCATCGAAAGTGCTAGCCCAGAACCGGCAGACTGATACAGAAACACGCCCCCTCCCCCCGATTCTCGACCCCCAGGCTGCCCCCCATGGCCAAAACAATGCCATGGCTGACCGACAACCCAAGCCCGGTCCCGACCCCAGCCGGCTTGGTAGTAAAGAACGGCTCGAAGATCCGCTCCAGCAACAACGGGTCGATCCCGCCGCCGTTGTCCTCCACCCACAGCATCACCTGCCCTGCGGCAACGCTCTGGCGCACGCTGATTCGGGCCGGCCTAGCACCCTGGTGCAACATCGCATCACGCGCGTTGACCAGCAAATTGATCAACACCTGCTCCAACTGATCCTGATGGCCCAGCACCTGCGGCTGTTCAAGGGGCGGCTCGACCTGCAAGATCACGCCCTTGCCACGCAGCCCTTCTTCGAGCAACGCCACCGCCCCCTCCACCGCCGCCCACGCCGCGAAACGCTCGCGTTCCACCGCTGAGCGCCGGCCGAATACCCGCATGTGCTCCACCAGGCGCGCCGCACGCTCGACCTGGGCCTCGATGCGGCGCAGTTTTTCCAGAAGATAAGCCGGTTCAGCGAGCCCGCTCTCCAGCCGTTTCATGGCATTGGCGGCCGCCATGCGCATCACGTTCAGCGGCTGGTTGAGTTCGTGCATCAAGCCTGTGGCCAGCTCGCCCAAGGTCGCCATCTTGGCCCCTTGCAGCAGCTGCTGTTGGCTGCGCCGCAGCTCGGTGTTGTCACGGCCGACCGCCTGGATTTCCAGCAAGCGGCCGTGCTCGTCGAACAGGCCACGGTCGGCCCAGATCCACCAGGCGTGCTCACGCCCAGGCAGTTGCAGGCAGATCTCGGCATTGCTCATCGGCTGTTGCGGGGTCAGCGCCTGCAGGCGCTGCACAAACGCCTCGCGCTGGCTTGGCGAGAGCCACTGACCGAGGTTCATGCCCACCAGTTGCTGCGGGGTGCAGTGCAGGTAATCGGCCAACGGCCGGTTACCAAACACCAGGCTCAGGTCTGGCCGATAACGGCAGATCATCGCCGGAGAATCCTCCACCAGCACCCGGTAGCGCTCCTCGCTCTGGCGCACCCGCTCGGCCGCTTCAGTGGCCTCGCTGACATCCAGCCACAGCCCGACCACCTCCACCGGTTGGCCAAGGTCATCGCGCAGCAAACGCGCTTCGTCGAGAATCCAGTGATAACCGCCACGGCTGTCGCGCAGACGCAGGCGGCAGCGCACCTGGCCATCACGCAACAGGCTGCGGGTCCGTTCCAGCCACAACGACTGGTCGTCCGGGTGCACCGCCAAGCCAGGCTGGCGGGCCTGTTCACCGTCGCTGCTCCAGCCCAGCAGGGGCATCAGGCTGGCGCTGAAGAACTCACTGTGCAAGGCGCCCTCGAGGCAGCGCTGCACATAGATCACCGCAGGCGAACTGGCGATCAGGTTTTCCAGCCGCGCCCGTGCCGCGCCGGTCTGCAGTTCCTGCGCCTTGAGCGCACTGATGTCGAGCATGAAACCGCGCAAGCGCCGCCCCTGCAACTGCCCGGCCCAATGCAACCAGCGCTGGCCATCGGCGTGCGGCAGGCGCACCGTGAGGCTCAGTTCGCGGCCCGCCCAAGCCTGCTCCAGGGCCAGTTGCACCGGCTCACGATCCGCCGGATGCAGCCGTGCCAGACACTGCTCGAGGCTGACCAGTTGCGCCAGTTCAAGGCTCGCGGCCAGGGTCGGGTCGAGCTGCAATTGACCCTGCTGCGGCCACTCCCACCAACCGGCGCCGAGTTGCTGTTGCAGCTCGTCGAGGTGCCGCGCCTGGTGCACGCTGCGGGCATGGTGCAGACGGCCCAGCAGCGGCTGGACGAGGGCCTGCACCAAAGCTTGCGCGCTGGCGTTGACCGGCGTCGCCTGACCACCGGCGCAAAGCAGCCAGGCCTGTACATCGCAGCCTTGGCGATAAGGCACCAGGGCTAACGAGGTGCTTGCGCACAGCGCGACCAGCTCAGGCGGCAGCTCGCGGGCGGACATCGCCTGTGGCTTGAGGTGTGCCAGCCAGGGCTGCAAGCGCTCATCGTCAGGCCACGGCCAGGCGTCATCGCTGCTGGCATAGCTGCGCCATTGCCCGCCCTCTTCCAGCAGCAACCGCAGCGCGGCGCCCTGCCAGTGACTGGCCAGGCCCTGCAACTGCTCGCCCACCGCGTCGCGCAGATGCGCTTCGCCACACTCGCGCAGGGCATGGCTCATCTGCATGGCCAACTGCTGCTCAGCCTGTTGCTGGCTGCCGTTGACACGCTCGCGGAGCAGATCGCCGATATCGAACAGCTGCAACATCCAGCCCTGCCCCTGACGCATCAGCCAGCCACGGGTGTGCAGCGCACGGCCCAATACGCCCTGAAAATCAAGATCGAGCGGCTGCCCCTGCCAATCCGCAGGGTCCCCCTCGAGCACCAGCCAACTGTGTGGTTGCAGGTAATCATGCAGCCGTCGCGCACCCTGCGCAGGCAAGGCCAGCAGGCTGCGCAGCGGGCCCGAGAAGCGCAGGACTCGCGCCTGATCATCGAGCCAGACCTGCAAGCCAATTGCAGCCGGTGGCTCGGCGTCGGCCAAGGTCAACGGCGCCGCACGCCAACGATCGAACAGGCCGCTCACAGCTGCAGGCTCGCTTCGGCCTTGAACCGCGCAGGCAACTGCGGCACTTCACCGATCAACGGCAAGCGCAGCACCGGCACCACACTGGTCAGGCTTGCCCGGGGGTAGTCGATCGTCACCGTGAGCAGTTTGTCGACCATCGCGACCCTGACATGGCGGGCGGCGCTGAAGCCCAGGGCTGCCGGCATCCAGTTCAGTTGCTGGTCGATCACCTGGCGGGCCAGGGCCTGCATGTCAGCGTCATAGCTGGCGCTGGTCGGGTCGAGCGCGACGCAGCGGCGCACCGCCTCGCTGCTGGCCTGGTTGAACGATTGCAGCATGAGCATGGGCAGCGCATAGCTGACCAATCCGTAAAAAATCGCAAAAAACACCATGAATACAGCGACAAACTCGATGGCTGCTGCGCCTTTTTGCCGTCCTGCCGGGCTTGCTTGCATGTTCGCGTCTACCCTGACTATGAAACACAGACTTATCAAACCTGAAACACAGCATAGATCCGTTCAACGAATAGGGATGGCGATTTGCCAATGCAAAGCATTGTTCTCTTGATGTGGCTTGCCTTGTGTACAGAACAGGATGTCCGTGAACGGCAGATTTCCAACACCCTGACCTTGGGTGTCGGCGCCTGCGCGCTGGCCTGGCTGTTCGTTACCGGGCACAGTTGGATCGGGGCCGAGGCCACTGATGCTGGCTGGGCCCTGGCCGTGGTCATGCTGCTCACCCTGCCCGGCTACATGCTCGGGCGCTTTGGTGCCGGCGACGTCAAGCTGATGGCGGCACTGGCCTTGGCCACCAGCCATCAATACGTGCTCGGCACCTTTATTGGCGCGGGCATCGCCGTACTGCTGTGGATGCTGACCCGGCGCCGGCTGTGGACCCTGCTCAACCCCAAAGTCAAAAAACGCCTGCAAGCCCTGGCCGAGCAGGTCGGCGACAAGCAACCCTTCGCCCCTTACGTACTGGCCGGTTTTTTACTCACATCGGTGTGGATCCAATGAGTGACCATGTGGTCGGATAACCTGTACCGCCCTTGTACATAACCGCAAAGTGGGACTACTTTCTAACCCGTGAGAGTGTCTGGCACGGGAGCGGGGCGAATTGAACAGGGAGTTGAACGTGAACAGATCGCAGAGTGAGGTAAAGATCCTGGTAGTCGACGACCAGGCAGTCATAGTCGAAGAACTGTGTGAATTTCTCGAAAGCAGCGGCTATGCCTGCGTGGCCGCGGACTCGACAGCCAAGGCCATCGAGCGCTACCAGGCCGACGAAACGATCGGCCTGGTCCTGTGCGACCTGCACATGCCCGAGCGCGATGGCATCGAGTTGGTCCGCGCGCTCAAGAACATGACCGGGCGCCAGCGTATGTTTGAAGCCATCCTGCTGACCGGCCGCGCCGACAAGCAGGATGTGATTCGCGCCCTGCGCGAAGGGTTCGCCGACTACTACCAAAAGCCGGTGGACCTCGATGAACTGCTCGAGGGCGTACGCCGCCAAGAGCAGGCATTGCTCGAGCGGCGGCGCAACTTCCGCGATCTGGGCAGCCTCAACCAGCGCCTGCAGTACCTGGCGGAATCCATCGATGACCTCTACCAGGACCTGGAAAAAGCCCGCGGGCAAGGTGTGCACCGGCGTGCCGGCGATGTCGAAGAGGGTGAAGCCGAACTGCCAGCGGTGTTCGACAAGCTCTCGCCGCGCCAGCTCGAAGTGGCCAAGCTGGTCAGCAAGGGCAAGACCAACTACCAGATTGCCTGCGAGCTGGGCATCACCGAGAACACGGTCAAACTCTACGTGTCGCAGGTGTTGCGCCTGACCCACATG
This sequence comes from Pseudomonas sp. BP8, assembly GCF_017875955.1. GTDB lineage: Bacteria > Pseudomonadota > Gammaproteobacteria > Pseudomonadales > Pseudomonadaceae > Aquipseudomonas. The sequence continues at coordinate 5,767,725 of NZ_JAGINK010000001.1, forward strand.
CACAACCGCACCCAGTTGGCCCTGGCGCTTACCCCCCGATCATCCCCGGTGCACCAGCGCTTCGCCACCCACTAGTTGTCCTCGGCACCGCTCTTCACCCAGCGGAAGAAGTCCGGGATCTGGTACTTGTAGGTCTCAAGCCAGCGATGCATGGATTGGTCGCGCTCGCTGGCAGTCTGGATCTGCAAGGTGGACGAGGCTTGCTGGTTGCTCGATTGCAGCCGCAGCAGCGCCTCGGTGGCGGTTTCCGGCGGTCGTTGATAAGACGGCTCGACCGCCAGCGCCGCCATGGACGCTGAGATACCGGCCAGCAGGATCATCTGTTTGAGCATGGGTGTTGTCTCCTAATCCGTGCAATAACCGCCAACTGAATGATGTCCCCACCCCCTGTAGGAGCGGGCTTGCCCCGCGAAGAGGCCAGCCCGGCCAATCCGGAAAGCGGTCCAGTGCCCTCTTGCGTCAACCCACCGGCATCGCAGTGCGCCCGATCGACTTCAACTGCTTGGCCCGCGCCTGCGCTTCGGCGAACTGCTGCGGCTTGAGGCGCAAGCGCGCGACCAGGTCAGTCGCTTGCTGCCAGTTGTCCTGCAGCAGCGACAAGGTCACCAGGTTGACCGCCGGCAGCGGGTTGTCATCCTTCAGTTCGATCGCCGTAAGAAACTCGAACCGCGCCTGCTCATGCTTGCCCAGGTTCATCAGCACCACGCCAAGGTCATTGCGCACTTTCTCGTCGGTGGGCGCCAGGCGCACGGCTCGCTGCAGGTTCTGCAGGGCTTGCGCATCATCACCGCGCGCCGCCGCGAGCTGCCCCAGGCCATGCTCGCCTTCTGCCGCCAGGCAGCCACCGAGCAAGCTGCGATAGAGCGGTTCGGCCTCACTGCGGCCAAGCAGGCGCAGCACCTTGGCCTTGCGCAAGCGAACCTGGTCCATGCTCTCGGGCAATTCCTGCAGGTGCGCCAGGCTGGCATGCGGACGGCCATCCTTGAGCATCTCGTCCGACAGGTTGAGCGCCAACTGCTGGTCGCTATCGGGCTTGGCGCAGTTGCCACCGCCCAGCAGGTGCGCCAAGCCTGCAGGCGACTGCCCGGCACAACCGCTCAGCGCCAACAGCGCCATCAGCATCCCTAGTGTTCTCATCGCCACCTTCCCCTCACGATCCCAACGCCCGCGCCAACGCGGTCAGGCCCGGCCCGGCCAGAACAATCAGCAGGGCCGGGAACAGAAACACCATCATCACCGCCGACATCTTCGCCGACATCTTCGATACCCGCTCCTGCAGGTGGGTCAGGCGGCGGTCATCGAGCAGGGTCTTCAGTGCCTGCAACGACTTCATCGCGCCACTGCCCTGGACCAGCAACTGACGCAGGATCACGCAGGTATCAATCAATTCTTCCACCGCCAGCAGCTCAGCGGTCTTCTCCAGCTCGGCCGCCAAGGCCATCCCCGAGTCAACCCGTTGCAGCACCAGGCGCAGCTCTTCACTGATTTCCGGCAGCAGCGTGCGCCCCTCCTGGCTCAGCACGCGCAACGACTGCTCGACCGTGAGCCCGGTTTCAAACAGGATCCGCAGCAACGGAATCAGCAGGCTCACCTCGAGGCCGATACGTCGCTGGCGGCGTGCGGCCGCCAGCGCCAGCAACCGCTTGGGCAGCAGATAGCCGATGCCCAGCGCGCACATCGGCAGCACCAGCCAATGGCCGAGCCAGGCGCCGATCACGCCATGCTGAAGCAGCAGCGCCAGCCCTACTGTTAGCACCGGCAAGCCCAGCTGCAGCGCGGCGAACAGCGCTCGTTGGCGACTGCGCCGCCAGCCCACCCGGTCGAGCAGGGCCTGGGTTTCGCCATCGAGCGTTTGCAGGCGCCGGCCCAGGCTGCTGCTGCCCAGCCAGTGCAGCCAGTCGCCCAGGCGTTCTTCGCGGGCCATTTGCCCCTGTAGCCGCCGCGCGATCAGCAGCCGTGTGCGCAGCTGGCGCATCAGCTGCGCGCTCAACAAGCCAATCGCCGCCAGCAGACACAGGGCAAACAGCAGCCAGGCGATCATCACAGGCTCCTCATCATGCGCCACAGCACCAGGCAGCCGAGCGCCTGGAAGGCAAAGGCCAGCAACAGCAGGATCTGCCCCTGGCTGTCGCGCCACATGCCCAGCAAGTACGTCGGGTTACCGAACAGGAAGTAGCCGACCATGAACAACGGCAGCGCGCCGAGGATCCACGCGGTTACCCGGGTTTCACCGGTCATCGCCTTGAGCTGGCGCGCGCCTTGCTCGCGCTCACGGATCAGCTTGATCAGGTTTTCCAGCAATTCGCTGGCGTTGCCGCCGTATTGCTGGTTGATACGCATGCCCAGGGCGAGCAGGCGCAGTTCGTCCTGGTCGTACAGTTCGGCCAGCTCGCTCAAGGCGACATCCAGCGCCACGCCCAGGCGCACGTTGCGGCGCACCCGCTCCATGGCCGAACGCAGCGGCTCACGGGCACCGTCGATACCCCCCAGCACCGAGTCGTTCAAAGTTCGCCCGGCCTTCAAACTGCGCACACTGAAGTCGAGCAGGCTGGGCAACTGCTCGATGATCAGACGCAGGCGCCGCCGATAGCGCCAGCTCAGGTACAGGCGGCCGAGCACTGGCACACCGATCACCATCATCAGCGCACCGGCCCAGCCGGCCAACAGTTGCCCCACCAGCACCAGGCCGATCCAGCCCAGCAACCAGGCCTTGGCATTGAACTGCGCGGTGTCCAGCCCGGCCCGCAGCAGCAACGGGTCGAACCAGTCGCGGCGAGCCTTGCCCGAGCGCACGGCGAGGTAGGCACGGCCCAGGCGCTGGAGAATGCGTTCCTCGCCGCGCTTGTACAGGCCCAAGCGATACAGCAGCAGCGAGGCGCCCAACAACAGCGGCGACAGCGCCAGCAGCAGCGGGCCGCTCACAGCACACCTTCGTTACGCAGTTTGGCTCCGGCCGGGTTTGGCGCTTCGCGTACAAACACATCGCCGCGCCGGTCGAGACGGAACAGGGTATTGGTGACGTAGACGTCATCACGCACGCCAACCACTTCCAGCACCTCGCTGACGCAGCGCCGGCCATCCGCCAGGCGGGTCAACTGGATGACCACGTCGAGGGCGGCGCAGAGCATCTGGCGCAAGGTCTTCTCGGCGATCTGCTTGCCGCTCAGGCCGACCAGGGTTTCCAGGCGCAGCAAGGCATCCTGGGCCGTGTTGGCGTGCACCGTGCTCATCGAGCCGTCATGCCCGGTGTTCATCGCCGTGAGCACATCGAGCACTTCGGCGCCGCGGATCTCGCCCAGCAGAATGCGGTCAGGGCGCATCCGCAAGGCATTGCGAATGAGGTCGCTGGACTTGATCTCACCATGCCCTTCGACGTTCGGCGGGCGTGTCTCGAGGCGCACCACATGGGGGTGGTTGAGTTGCAGTTCGGCAACGTCTTCGATGGTCACCAACCGCTCATGCGGGGCAATCATCTGGCTGAGAATGTTCAGCAACGTGGTCTTGCCGGTACCGGTGCCGCCGCTGACCAGGATGTTGCAGCGCCGCCCCACGGCACGCTCGAGAAACTCCAGGATGCCCTGGTCGATGGCGCGGGTGGCAAGCAGGTCGGCGCTTTTCAGCATGTCGCTGCGAAACTTTCGAATAGACAGGCACGGCCCGTCCAGCGCCACCGGCGGAATGATCGCATTGACCCGGCTGCCATCGGGCATGCGCGCATCGACCATCGGCGACGATTCATCCAGGCGCCGCCCCAACGGCGCCAGAATGCGCTGCATGACCCGCTCGACATGGTGGGCGTCGATGAAGCGCAGGTCGGTCAGTTGCAGCAGCCCGGCCCGCTCGACAAACACCCGGTACGGGCCGTTGACCAGGATCTCGGTGACGCTGGGGTCGCGCAGCAGTACTTCCAGCGGGCCATAGCCCGTCAGCTCGTCGACCAGTTCTTCGGCCATGCGCTCCATCTCGTAGCGCGACAGGGCCAGGCGCAACCGCGCGACATAGTCGCCAACCTGCTCGAAGACGAACTGGGTCAGGGCTGGCCGCGCGCCTTCGAGCAGGTTGCGCCCACTGTCTTCGATGCTGTCGATGACATGGTGGTGCAGCGCGCGCTTGAGCGCCTGCGACTCGCTCGGCGCATGCCGCGCGCCGCCGAACGGTTCGTCGCCGCTCACTTGCTCCCCCAGAGGCGGCGCAGCCAGGTCAGGGTCGGTGTTTCGAGGCCTTCCGAGCGCCGCGCCAGGCGCTCGCCCAAGGTTTGCAGGGCCTGCGTCAGGTTTTCCCGAGGCGCGACCTCGAACAGGCTCAGCCCTTGATTCTTGGCACTCAGGCGTACCTCCGGGCTGTACGGCAGGGCTTTGAGCAGCGGCAGACCATAGCGCTTGGCCAGAGCATCGGGATCGGGCGCCACGTTGCGCAGGTAGCGGTCGACCAGCAGGCTGGCGTGGTCCAGCTTGAGGCCGCGATCACGCCATTGCTCAAGGACTTCCAGGTTACGCCGGCAGTCGATGATGTTCTGGTCGGTATAGACGATCAGCTTGTCGCAGTGGGTGACGATGGTGCGCAAGGCTTCACTGTCGGCCTGCCCGGCAAGGTTTACCACGATGTGCTGGAAGTGCTGGCGCAGGGCGCTGAGCAACATGTACAGCTCGGCCGGGCTGGTCTTGCGCAGAAGGTCGTCGGGCTCGGCATAGGCGAGGATGCGCAGGCCACTCTTGTCGCGGGTAAAGGCGCTGTCGATCAGCGTGGCATCCAGCCGGCGCAGATGGCGCAAGGCATCGCCGAAAAAGAACGACGCTTCCAGCCCAAGCAAGGCCAGGCTGTCGCCGCGCGGCAGGCCGAGGTCGAGCAGCAGGGTCTGTTGGCCGCTGTCCTGCACCACCCGCGCAAGGTGCGTGGTCAACAGCGCACCGTCGGCACCGCGCTGGGCACCGTAGAGTACGCTCAGGCCGCCCAGGCTGGGGTTGCTGGTGACGGTGGGCAGGCGCTTGCTCAGCCGCCGCACCAGCCCTGCCACTTCACTGGCCCGCGAGCCGTAGGCGACGAAGTCACGGGCGCCGGCGCGCATTGCATGCAGCACCAACTGGTTGTCCAGGCCATCGCCGAGGGCGACGATCGCCAGCATCGGCTTGGCTTCCAGCACGCCCTCGATCAAGGCGCACTGACTGACCAGCTGTTCACGGTCCAGGCCAATGAACAGCAGGTTACTGAAGGTGACGTCGACCAACGCCAGCAGCTCGTCGAGGTTGCCGGCACTGGCGCCGATCACCTGGCCGTTCGAGGCCAGGGCACCCTGCAGCCAACTGAGGTCTTCTTCGTTGCGGGTAATCGCCAGGTAGGTCTGATTCAGGCTCTCGCTCATCGTGATAACCCGCTACGGCCATCGAAGTTGCCGTTTTCCAGGAAGAACAGCTGGCCCCAGCTGGGGTCGTAAGTGCGCAGGTTTTCGCCGGGCAGCTCTGGCAGACGCGCATTGACTGCCAGCGGCTGGACCAGGTGCGGGGTGACGATCATCAGCAGCTCGGTGTCTTCGCGCTGGATGCCCGACTGGCGAAACAGCGCACCGATGATCGGCAGGCTGCCCAGCCCTGGGAGCTTGTCGACCGACGAGCGGGTGTTGCTGCTGACCAGGCCGCTGATGATGAAACTCTCGCCATCGGCCAGGGAAATACTGGTGTCGGTACGCCGTACACTCAGGCCCGGTACCAGGGTGCCGGCGATGTTCACCGCGTTGTTGTAGTCCAGCTCGCTGACTTCCGGCGCAACCTTGAGGGTGATGCGGTCGCGGCTGATCACGGTAGGGGTCAGCGCCAGGCGTACACCAAACTCTTTGTACTCGATCGAGACGTTGTCGCTACCGGCGCTGGGCACCGGGATCGGGATTTCGCCGCCGGCCAGAAAGCTTGCGGTCAGGCCGCTGAGCACGGTCAGGCTGGGGCGCGCCAGGGTATAGGCGAAGCCGCTGTTTTCCAGCGCACTGATCGCCGCCAGGAAGCGGCTGCTGCCGCCACCCCAGACGATGTTGAAGACGTTGTCATTGAGCGGGATTGCCGGGCGCAGGCCAGACGCCCCGCCCGGGGTGACGTTGACCCCCGGCACGGTACCGGGCGAGCCGATCACGCTGTTGTTCGAGCCGCTGAAGAACAACCGCGCACCGGCTTCCTTGAGCTTGGTCCGGCGCACCTCGACGAAGCGGATGTCGGCCTGCACCTGGGTCGGCAGCTGGTTGTCCTGCGAGGGCAGCAGCGCGCCAGGAGCCATGTCGACGCTGGCCTGGCCCTTGACGAACAGCATCGCCCGATGTGGCGCCGGCGCACAGGCGGTCCACAGCATCAGGCTGGTGCTGCCTGGGGCAACGGCGGTAATCAGCACCGCACGGTCGCCGCTGGGCTGCACGTCGGCGACCTTCGGCTCACCGACGGCTGCGCGGCTGATCGCCAACGGCAGGCGCAGCTCCTGTTGCAGGCCCTGGTCTATCTCGATCACCGAGGGCAATTCGGCAAACGCCGAGCAGCCTCTGTCTGCCGCCTCGGCGCTGGAACACGCGGCGAGCAGCGCCACGGCGAGGCACAACGGTGTGAACATCCGCGCGGAACTACGCATGGCTGCATCCTTGCTGGGTCAGGGTGTCTTGGTCGGATCGTTGGCCTGGGCGCCGCGAATGATCTGCATGCCAGGGGCCGCGCCGGTGGCGACCGTCTTGGCCATGGGCACCTGGGACAACTGGCTGAAACGGAACAGCTCGCGGTTGGCACTCTCCACCTGCGGCTTGGCCTGGGGGTTGGCCCAGTAGCCGGCCAGCAGCTGTTCATCGGCGCTGCGTACGGCCAGGCGCAAGCTGCCCGCTTGAGCGGCCAGCATCAGCCGGCTGGCCAAGGCTTCGGGCACGGCCAGGGCCACGGTACGCGTGGCGTTGCCCGACTGGCGGTAAGCCTGCTGTTCTTCAGCGGTTTGCGCGGGCCGGCCGTCATTGGCCAGGCCGGTCTGCTCGCCGACACTGAGCACGCGCAGGGCAGGCAGCACGACCTGTGCAGAAGACTGCGGGTTGTTGTTTTCTTCGCGCAAGAACAACAGCACATCGACATAGTCGCCGGGGCGCAGTTGCCCGGCCGCACCAATCACTTCGTCGACGGCCAGCGCCACGGCACGCTCGTGGCGGCGGATCATCCGCGCCAGCGGGCCGCCCGCCTGGAAGCTGTTCTCGTCGAGCCAGGCGCCCTTGAGCAAGGGCCGCGCACTGCTGCGTCCAAGCACTTGTTCAAGCGTGGCGAAGGCACCCTCGGGGACCACCTGCAACCGCTCGATCAGTACATCGTCCTCGCCCAAAGGCGTGTTCGCGGCTACATCCCGACGCAATACGACCAGTGGCGAACGACGTGGCTCATCGAGCTGAATTGGCGCCGGTGCAGCCACCGGCTGCGCTGCGGCTTCGGCCGTGGGGGCTGGCGCTACCGGTGCAGGTGGACGACTCAGGGTCAGCCCCCAGTAGCCCGCGAGCAATGCAGCAAGTAGAAACACTCCGGCAAGAATCATGCTCAAGCGACTGCTCATTACCGCTCTCCCGTCCTGGAAGCATGATGGCAAAAAGTAACTATTTCGCTATTGCACGGTAGTCCAGAGCGGATATTTCGCCATGAGCAGGGCATGCAATTTCCAGCCAGGGAATTGACGCTCATATAAAACATGAACTTACCCGCGTTCCGCTCACCCCCTACTTTGTGATTAACGCCTTGTTACATTTGCAGGTCGCCACAGGTTGACGATGCTCTGATGGCAAAGGGGTATCACTGCAGTGCCCCGAACACCCGCGCCAATGGCGCCAGGAGATGTGCCATGTTGCTGCTTAAGATCTATGTCCAGTGCAAGACTTTTCTGCAAAGCAAGGAAGGAGCCTCGGGTATCGAATACGCGGTGATTGCGGCGATGGTGGCCGTGGCGTTGGCGGCGTTTGTGACGCCTATCTCGACGCAAGTGACGGCGTTGATGACCACCATCCAGAACGCGATTACTCCTACACCATAATATTTACTGTCTGATCTGCAATGCCATAAACCCAGGAGCTACCAATGCAGAACTCTTCCTTGCGTCAGCAGATTCTTCTGGTCGACGACGAGGAAGAGGCATTGCAGGAACTGGCCGAACTGCTGGAAAACGAAGGTTTTCACTGCCACACGGCAACCTCGGTGAAAGCTGCCTTGCAGCTACTTACCCGTCATCCTGATGTGGCTCTGGTCATCACTGATCTGCGCATGCCCGACGAGAGCGGCATCGCCCTGATCAAACGCCTGCGAGACCACACCGCTCGCCAGCACCTGCCGGTCATCGTCATGTCTGGCCATGCCGACCTGGACGACGTCAGCGACCTGCTGCGGTTGCATGTGCTGGATCTGTTTCGCAAACCCCTCTATCACGCCCGCCTGCTGGAGACCCTTGATAACCTGTTTCCTGCACCGAGGATGCAGGCAGTCAGGTAAATCATTGTTCGTCTGGGCCGGCCTCTTCGCGGGGCAAGCCCGCTCCTACAGGGACGGCGCCGCCCTCACCAACACCCCCCCACCTGCAGGAACGGGCGTGCCCCGCGAAGAGGCCCGCCCAGCCCACACCCGCCCTCACCGACACCACCCCACCTGTAGGAGCGGGCTTGTCCCGCGAAGAGGCCCGCCCAGCCCACACCCGCCCTCACCGACACCACCCCACCTGTAGGAGCGGGCTTGCCCCGCGAAGAGGCCGGTCAGGACGTACACCTCTCGTCCCTACAACTGAAAACTGAAACTCAAGCTCATCCGCGGCCTGCGGTTAAGGCTATCAAGAGCCACGTCCGACAGCGGCTTGGCCACCTCCAGCGCAATGTTGTAAGACCGCGCATCCCCAACACGCACTCCCAGCGCAGCAGACGACAACCGTGACTGCTGCACCTGCAGCTCATTGAACCAGGCCCGCGCCGCATCCACCGCCACATACGGCTGCAGCACCCTCACCCAGCTACCGTCGCGCGTGAAGCTGTAGTTCAGCTCATAGCCCAGCCCCCAGCCCTTGTCACCGCCAGCCTGATCACGCGGATAACCACGGCCGAAATTCTGCCCGCCAAATAGCACCTGCTCACTGTCCGGCAGGCTGTCACGGCTCCAGTACAGTGCCGCCGAAGCCACCCCCTGCCAGTTCTGCCCATACGCGTCACTCTGCAGGGCCGACAAACGCACCCGGAGAAAATCCAGGTCGTAGTCGCCATTGCTACGCGCGCCAAGATAGTCGAGCCCTTGATACACACCCGCACTGACCATACGCAACCGCCCCACCTCGGCCCTACGCCAGTCGCCCTCGAACGACAGCGCACGCATATCGGTATCGGTGGTTGACGGCTGCGCAACGCCGAGCCCCTCATAGTCGTTACGCTCGCTGACCAGATAAAAACGCCCGACCACATCCAGCCACTCGCCCGGCGCGGCAATCAACGCCTGACTGATCCCCATCGAATAGCGCTGGCTGTCGCGCCGCTGGGTCAGGTCGGTGCCATCGGCCTGGCGGATACGTGTGCTGGGCTCACTGCGATAGCGCGAAGCCGAAAGCAGCAGTTGGCTGCCTTCGCTGTCCAGGTACTGGCTGTAGCCCAGACGCCAGTAGCGCGCCTGCTCTTCTCCCGGTGGCACTAGCACGCTGGCCGAGAGCTGCTCGGCAAAGCGCGTCTGGGCATTGCTGGTGACGCCGATCAGTGCCTGCAGATCGTCGCGGCTGCCGTCGTTCAGGGTCATGGTGCGGGTAAAGGGTGCGCGCGCGGCCTGGACGATCAGCCGGGCACCGCCGTCCCCGGTGCGCGGCGGCAGTAGCTGCGCCTGGGTGGTCACGCCTGGGATACGGCTGATCAGGCTGGTATAGCGCACGAAGCTCTTGCGGGTCAGCGGCCGCTCGGCCTTGAGCCTGGCCATCACCTGCTCAAGGTAATCGGCGGCAGGGCCGATATCGCCCTGCAGCTGGTAATCGCGGACATAGCCTTCAACCAGCACGACACGCACCCGGCCATCGGCGAAATCCTGCGCGGGCAAATAGGCGTACGACAGCAGATAGCCGTCCTGTTGATAGCGCTTGGTCAGGCGCTGGGTGAGTTCGGTCAGCTCGGCCAGGGATACCTGGCGGCCAATCAGCGGCCGGTAGTGCTCGCGCAGGTCGCTCAACGGGTAGACCGTGCCACCCTCGAAGCGCACCTTGCGCAGCGGGATACGGCTATTCATGGGCAGCGCCTGCTGCTGCACGGGCTCTGGCGCGGCCACCTGCAGCCCCATGCTGGCCGGCCGATAGACGTCCACCGGCAGGTTGCGCGCCGGCAAGCGGCGATCAGTGTCGTTGCTGCTGAGGTAGCTTGGCAAAGGCTCGGCGCCGGCCAGACTGGCCGAGGACAGCAGCAGGATCAGCAGCAGACGGCGCATTGGGATACTCCATCATCCTCGGGAGGTTCTCAGGCAGTGCCGGCCCCTTCGCGGGGCAAGCCGGCGATCGCGACGCCATTGACTGACAGCGTAGCCTGCTCACACCGCCGGCTCACTCGCTGACCTGAAACTCCACCCGCGCCGTCTCACCGCTCTCGTCCAACGCACTCAGTTCGATGCGCCCGCGCTGCTCGAAGCGCAGCTGCAGGCTGTCCTGCCCGCGGGTCTCGCCCATTGGCTGGCCATTGACGAACCACCAGCGCTGGCCGCCGCCGCCCAGTGCCGACACCTGCAATTGCAGCGGTTCGCGACTGGTGGCCGGGCGGCGCAGGTTGTCCCCGGCACGCACCCCGACGATCGACAACGGCGGCGCACTGGCCGGCACCTGCGGCGGGCAGTTCGGGTCGACCGCCGGCAGACGTGCAGCACGCCGCTCCACACGGGGCAACCAAGGCTCCAGCGGCGCTGGCCAGAGGGCGATGGCGCGCGCAGTGGCGCCGCTGCAACTGGCGTCGACCCGCAGCCCCTGTGGGTTGACCCAGACGCTATCGCGCAGGCCCAGCCCCAGCGGCTGATCAGCCGCCTGCAAGGTCGGCGGCGTGGTGCCGTCGAGGGTCCAGGCAAAACGCTGGCGCCGGCAGTTGGCGTCCTGGCGATTCATCGGTTGGCCGAGCGGCCAGCAGATTGCCGCCACCCCCACCGACGCCGGCACCTGCTCGACCGGCGGCTGGATGCCGCGCTGGCTGTCGCGGTTGCTCAACAGGTCATGCACCTGCAGCATCAGCGGCGCCGCCGAAGCCAGGCCGAACTGGCCGGGCACCGGCGTGCCGTCAGGGCGGCCGATCCACACGCCGATCAGGTAGCGCGGGCCGACGCCGATCGACCAGGCATCGCGAAAGCCATAGCTGGTGCCGGTCTTCCAGGCCAGCAAAGGGCGCTGGACCAGCTCGGCATGCGGGTCACGGTTCGGACGCGCCTGGCCACTGAGGATGCGCCGGATGATCCACGCCGCACCCGGTGATACCAGCCGACGCTCCACCAGTGGCTCTTGCGGTTGCAGGCGGATCCGCGCGCTGTGGCCGCTGCGCGCCAGCGCCGCATAGCCGCCGACCAGGTCCTCCAGGCGGCTGCCGGCGCCACCCAGAATCAGCGACAGGTTGGGCTCGGCCAGCGGCGGCAGCGCCAACGGCACGCCGCCCATGCGCATCTGTGCGGCAAAGCGCTTGGGCCCGTAGGCTTCAAGCAACTGCACCGCCGGCAGGTTGAGTGACAGGGCCAAGGCGGCGCTGGCCGAGACCGGGCCGCTGAAGCCCATGGAGAAGTTACCGGGGCGATAGTCGCCATAACGCCGCGGCACATCCTGCAGCAGCGACTCGGAATGGATCAGGCCATCGTCCAGGGCCATCCCATACAGAAACGGCTTGAGGGTCGAGCCGGGCGAGCGCAGCGCGTGGACCATGTCGACATGACCGAAACGACGCGCGTCAGCCAGTTCGATCGAGCCCAGGTAGGCACGCACCGCCATGCTCTGCGCCTCGACCACCAGGATCGCCGCCGAGGTGCGTTCGGGCAGCCGCGCGCGCCAGCCCAGCAGCAGGTCTTCCAGGCGCCGCTGCAACGCCGCATCGACGGTGGTGCGGATCAGCGGCGGGCTGTGCTTCGTGTTCAGCCGTCGCGCCAGCAAAGGCGCCAGCGCCGGTTCCTGACGCGGAGCCAGCAACAACGGTTCTTCGCGTGCCTCGCGCACACGCTGATCGGGCCATACCTGGTAGTCGGCCAAGCGCTGCAAGACCTTGTCGCGGGCCTGCTGGGCCCGCTGCGGATGCCGGTCCGGACGCAACCGGCTGGGCGCTTGCGGCAGCACTGCGAGCAAGGCCGCTTCGGCCGGGGTGAGGTGCTTGGGCGACTTGCCCAGATAGGCCCAACTGGCCGCAGCCACCCCCTGCAGGGTGCCGCCGAACGGCGCTCGGTTGAGGTAGAGCTGGAGGATCTCGGCCTTGGACAGGTGCCATTCGAGCTGCAGCGTGCGCCACAACTGACGCGACTTGCCTGTCAGGGTGCGGTCGTGGGGGTCGAGCAAGCGCGCCACCTGCATCGACAGGGTGCTGCCACCCGAAACCACGCGCCCCCCGCGCAGGTTGAGCCAGGCCGCCCGCGCCAGCGCCAGCGGGTTGACCCCCGGGTGATTGTAGAACCAGCGGTCTTCGTAGGTCAGCAGGGCTTCGAGGTAGAGCGGCGAGACCTCCTCGGGGCTGACCGGATAGCGCCAGACTCCGTCGGCGTCGGCGAAGCGCCACAGCGGTGTGCCGTCTTCGGCCAGCACCACCCGCGCCAGGTCATCGGCCGGCATCGGCAACGGCCAGAGGCGGTCGGCCAGCCACAGCAAGCCGGTCGCCAGCAGCCCCGCGGCAACCACTGCACGCAACAGACGCCCCGCACGGGTGCTCGGGCGTATTAAACTTGGCATTGGGAACCGACCTGGCCTGGTAATGGCCAAAGCCTTGGATTGATCATCAGGAAGCGACTATGCATGTAGAAGGTTTTTTCGATTGGCTGGGCCAGGCACTGGGGGCATTGATCCGCATCATCGTCGATGCCTTGAGCGGGTTGTTCAACCTGCTGGCCAATGCCGGCGGCAACTTCATTGATGGCCTGGCGCGTACGTTGGGCATGGACACCTCGCTGGTCAGCATTCTTGCCCTGATCGTTGGCTTGATGCTGCTCTACTCGGCGATCCGCGCCTTCATGCGCGCCTCGATCATTCTCGGGATCATCTGGCTGGTGCTGGGCTTGTGGGTGCTTAGCTGGATCATTCACTGAGCCTGGGTTTCATGCGCTGCCAGTGCTGGCGCCCACGCGGTGAGCGTGGGCGCCGACTGATGCAGCACACTAGCGCGGCTTGACCACCATCTCCCCTGGGCTCTCGCCCACTGCCTGCAGGTTCGGCCGGTACATCGACTCCACCTGCGGTGGCGGCACACGGTAGGTACCCGGCGTCACTGCCCGGGCCAGGTACAGCAGGTGAGTGGTGCCATAGCTGTCGAGCTTCAGCGCTGCCACGTAGCGGTCATCGCGATACTCCTGATGCACCACGCTGGCATTCTGCATCGACTCGCGCCACTGCTTCACGGCGCTACTGGCGTTCTCCAGGCTGGCCGCACTCTGCGCCAGGTTCTGGTTCTCCAGCTCCAGGCCCGCTGGCAGCAAATCGACCACCAACGCATCCGGCACCTGGCTGTGGGCTTTGAGCGCCAAGTGCACCAGCACCAGGTCACCACTGCGCAGGTTGCGCAGGTCCAGGTTCTGGCCGTTCATGCCAAGGAACTCACGGCGAATTTCCAGGCCATTAGCGCTCGGCGCCGGCGCCTGACGCGGGTAACCGGAGAGGGTCAGCTGCTGGTAGAGCGTTTCGCTGCCTTGGTTTTGCACGCTCAACGGCGAGGCCAGCAACGGCCCCTCGAGCTTCATCCCCGCCTCGGCGTTGTTCAGCTCGCGCAGCTCGCCGGCACTGTCCAGCCGCGCCTGCCATTTGCCTTCCGGCTTGCCCAACAGGCCACGACCGGCGAGGAACAGCGCGTTGCGCTCCTGGGTCGACAGCCAGCGGTTGGCCGCCAGCTCGTCAGACAGGGCGAACAGGCGTTGATCGACCTGATTGGCCGCCAGGTTGTTCTCCTGCAGCAAGGCCAGAATCAGCGCCTGATCGCGCACGGCACTGCCGTAGTCGGCCATCCAGCCATTGCTGCGACTGACAGCCAGACCCGCCTGCAACGCCTGCTGCGAACGCGGATTGTCACCCATCTTGTCCAGCGCCACGGCCAGTTGCACCAGTGGCAGGCCAGAGCGGGCGTCACTGCGCCGTTCATACAGGGCGCGCAAGGCACCCAGTGGCGCCTGCTGACTGCGCGCCAGCACCAAGGCGGCATAGGCCTGTACGGCAAAGCGCGTATGTTCGGCGTTCTGGCTGTAATCGACCTCGATCAGATTGCGTTCCTGCACGTAGCGCAGCAGGCGTTCGCTGGCCTTTTTCAGGGCCTCGGCCGGTACGCCATAACCCTGCTCGCGGGCGCGCAGGAGGAAGTCGGTGACATAAGCGGTCAGCCAGTACTCCTCTTCGCTGTCCGAGCTCCACAGGCCAAAGCCGCCGTTGTAGCGCTGCATGCCCAGCAGGTGCTCGATGCCCATTTCGATCTTGCGCTTGCGCACCTCGGCGGGCTCGCCCTTGATGCCGAGACGCTTGAGGCTTTCGGCATCGGCGTACAACGACGGGTAGAGGCCGCTGGTGGTCTGCTCCAGGCAGCCATACGGATAGGCTTCAAGGGCACGGATCTGTTCGGCCAGGTTCAGCGGTGGGCGGCTCGACAAGGCCAGGCTGGCTTCCAGCCCGGCTGGCTCGAATTCAGCCAGGTCGCCTTCCGGCAAGGTCCATGGCTGGTCCTTGAGCGCCACCCGGTAGTGCTTGAGCATCGCCGGGTAGGCCGGGCGCACACCCAGGGTCCATTCACGGCTGAAGCTGGTGTTCGCCTCGCCCGGCAGCTGCAGGCCGTTGACCCGCACCTGCACTTTGCCCTGGCCCAGGCCGCCCAAGGCCTGGACCGGGATCAGCAGCGTGCTGCGCTGGCCTTCGGCCAAGGTCAGCGTCTGTTGAGAAGCGGCGGCGAGGCTCAACTGGCCCTCGGTGCTGAGCTCGACGGTCAATTGCTGGGCGCGCCCGGACAGGTTGGCCAGGTCCAGCGCCAGGTTGGTCCGGTCGCCACCGGCGAGGAAGCGTGGCGCCGACAGTTCGGCGATCAACGGCGCGGCGACCACGGTCTTGCCTTCGGCCACGCCGAAGTGCTCGTCGCTCCAGGCCTGGGCCATCAGCCGCAGTTCACCGTTGAAGTCGGGGATGTCGACGCTGGCCTCACCCTCGCCCTTGTCGTTGAGGGTCACCGGCAGGCTCTGCTGGGCAACGATGGTCACCGTGGTATTGGGGCGCTTGCCGCCCTTGGCCATCGCCGCATCGCCACCAAACGCCAGGCTGGCCAGACGGCCCTGACCGGCTTCGATCAACTGGCCGTAGATATCCAGCTGGTCAGCGCCGTAAGCCTTACGGCCGAACAGGCTGGCAAACGGGTCCGGGGTCTTGAAGTCGGTGATGTTGAGGATGCCCACGTCCACCGCCGACAGCAGCACGTGGACCTGCTTGGGCACGCTGCCGTCGGCGTTGAGCGCCTTGAACTTGACCGTCAGCGCTTGCTTGGGGCGCATCGTCTCCGGCGCTTGCAGGCTCAGCGCAAGCTTGCGCTCGGCGCGGTCAAGCGGCAGGTGCAACACGCCAACGGCGCGTTTTGGCGTGGCGTTGGCCTTGCGCTCACCCGGGCGGATCACCAGCGCACTGATGTACAGGTCATGCCGCGCCCACTTCGGATCGAGCTTGACGTCAAAGGTCTTGCCTTCGGCGGGCACGTCGATTTCCTGCCACCACAGCGGGCCGTCGCTGGACTCGACCATCAGGTAACCACTGCCTGCGGCGGGTGGGGTGACGGTGACCTTGGCTGTCGTGCCATCGGCGTAGGACGGTTTGTCCAGGGCCAGCTTGACCTGATCCGGACGCACCGCGCCGCCTTCGGCGTTGTCCTGGGCGCGATAACCGGCCCAGAAACGCGCGCTGGAGACCAGACCGGTCTGCGGGTCTTCGACCTCGACCCGGTACGGGCCCCACTCGACCTGGAAGTTGAGCTTGGCCGTGGAGCCGGCCTTGACGCTGACGGTCTCCTCGCTCTGGGTCAGGTACTTCTCGTTGTAGTTGTAACTCCAGCCGTCGCTCTGCGAGTAGTTCCAGTAGTAGTCGCGACGCTCACGGACCAGACGCACCTTGAGGTTGTCGACGGCGAGCTTGTTGCCATCACGATCGGCCACCAGCACTTCGAATTCGACCGGGCCATCGCCATCGGTTTCTTCGCCATCGAACAGACCACGCAAGCCTGGCAAGCGCTCGGCGGGCCAGATCGGTTGCTCGAGGCGCCGGGTGATCGGCCGGCCACCGGACTCCTGCAGGCTGGCCTGCACGGTCAGTTGCAGCGGCGAACGGGCTTCGGCCCAGCGGCTCTCGATCTCGAGCCTGGCCTTGCCGGCCTGGTCGAGGGTGACCTCGTCCAGCTCCAGGTCCTGGTTGAGTTCGGTCTCGGTGACCGAGCCAAACTGATAACCCGGCAGCGCCGGCACCGCTTCGCGCAAAGGCCGCACATAGGCCTGGCCACTGAGGCGGTTACCGGCTGCCGGAGCACCGTACAGGTAGCGGCCATTGACCTCGATACTGGCGGTCTGCTCTGGGCTCAACGGCGTAGCGCTGCCCTTGAGCTCCAGTGCCAGGCGCTCGGGGAGGAAGTCTTCGACGAGGAACTCATGGACCTGCTTGCGTCCGCCGCCCAGGTCGAGCAGCAGTTGCCAGCGACCGGTCGGTGCTTCCGTGGCCAGCTGCAACTGGTATTGATAGAGGCCATTGGCATCGGCCTCCCAGACGAACTTGCGGCTGACCTGCTCATCCGGCCGACGCACTTCGACCGTCACCGGCTGAGCCTTGAGCGGCTTGCCGTCCTGGTCACGCAGCAGGCCATTGAGCAACACGGTCTCACCTGGGCGATACAGGTCACGCGGGCCGAAGATGAAAAACTGCAGCGGGTTGGCTTGGGGCCCGGTGATGTCGAACTCGGCCAGGTCCAGGGCCGCGGTATTCAGGCGCAGCAAGGTGGTGTGCACGCCTTGGGTAGCGATCAGGGTATCGGCCTTGGCGGTGATCGGCAGCTGGGCGTGGCCGTCGCCGTCGGTCTTGGCCTGGGCGAGTAGCTTGCCCTTGTCGTCGTGCAGCTCGAGGGTCACCCCGTCGAGCGCCTTGCCGCCTTCCAGGGCCTGGGCGAAGACATCCAGGCGATCGCGGTAGCGGTGCGCAGAAACACCGATGTCACTGAGGGTGAACAGGGTCGCGGGCTGCGAGTAGTCGTAGGTCCCGGAGGCGCGCATCACCGCCAGGTACACGCCTGGCTCCTGCAGTGGCTTGATCCCGGCGATCGGCAGCAGCACGGTCTCGCGGGTGTTGCGCGCCGGGTTGAGGTCGAAACGGCCGCTGTAGACCAGTTCGGCCATGTCCAGGGTTTCCTTGGACTGGTAGTAGTACAGGCTGCTGTTGCGCCCCCAGCTGGCCAGGAAGGTCGAGAGCATCTCCGGCTTGATGCGGAAGAACTCGACATCGACCTTGGCCACGTTCAGGGCGATCACCGGCAGGCCTTCGGCCAGGCGCGTGGGCAGCAGCGAGCCGCGGCTGGCGAAGCCGATGGTCGGTTGCATGTCGCGGGTTTCCAGGCGGCTGACCGACTCGCTGGCCAGCGCATTGCCGTTGACTGCCAGCAGCCCCTTGTCGACCGACAGCACCAGCTTGCGCTGCGGCTCGAGGTGGCGCAGGCGCAGCTCCATCTGGTTGTCGGAGAGCTCCCAGGCGCCGTCGAGCTTGCCGTTGACGGTGTCGACCAGGTGGACCTTGTTGGCGAAGTCCTGACTGGCGTCGAGCGGCGCGGAAAAGCTGATCGACAGCGCACTGGCGCCGTCCAGCTGGGTTTCCGAGACATCCAGCACGGTCAGCTCGCGGCCCTCGTAGCGTTTGGCCAGGACGGCCGGATCCTCGCGCTTGGGCGCCGGCGCTTCGGCGGGCGCGGGCGGTTTTTCCGCAGGCGCAGGGACGTCCTTGGAAGAGGAATCACAGGCACTGAGCAGGGCCAGCGCGCAGGCCAGCAACAATCCTTTGTTGAACATGAGAGAGGGGACTCTTCGGCAGCGTGGTCTTGAGGGCACAAACTATAGCGTAACCGCAGGCGGCTTACCTGACGCTGCGCGGCAAGTGAGACCGTGTTCGCGCAGATTGGTTGCCGGGCCGGTAGAATGCGCGTCCGAATATCTGTCGTTAGTGCTGGAGTCAGCATGCCCGCTCTGTCCGCCGACTGGCGCGATCGCCGCACCCACCGCAAGGTCTGGGGCCTTGCCGCACCCATGATCCTGTCCAACATCTCGGTACCCATGGTCGCACTGGTCGACAGCACGGTGATCGGCCATTTGCCGCACGCCCACCAACTGGGCGCAGTCGCCGTGGGCGCAACCCTGTTCACCTTCATGGTCGGCCTGATGGGTTTTCTGCGCATGGGCTCCACCGGCTTCGCCGCCCAGGCCGCCGGGCGTGCCGACGGCGCAGCGTTGCGCCAGGTACTGGTGCAAGGCCTGCTGCTGGCGGTGGCCTTCGCCGTGCTGATCGGCCTGCTCGCCCTCCCCTTCAGCCAGCTCGCGCTGCAGGCGATGGCACCCAGTGCCGCGTTGCAGCAAGCCACCGAAGACTTCTTCCACACGCGCTTGCTCGGCTTGCCGGCGGCACTGGCCAGCTACGCGCTGGTCGGCTGGTTCCTCGGCACCCAGAACGCCCGCGCGCCGCTGGCGATCCTGCTCACCACCAACCTGCTCAACATCGTCCTCAACCTGTGGTTTGTACTCGGCCTGGATTGGGGAGTACTCGGTTCGGCGCGGGCTTCGGTGATTGCCGAGTGGAGCGCCGCGCTGCTCGGCCTGGCCCTCACCCGGCCAGCCTTGCGCGCCTACCCTGGGCAAATCGCCTGGGCGGCCTTGCGCCGCTGGCAGGCGTGGCGCCCGCTGCTGTCGGTCAACCGCGACATCTTCCTGCGCAGCCTGGCGTTGCAACTGGTGTTCCTCCTGCTGACCATCCAGGGTGCGCGCCTCGGTGAAGCAACGGTAGCGGCCAATGCCTTGTTGCTGAACGGCTTGCTGCTGACCGCCTATGCCCTGGATGGCCTCGCCCATGCCGTGGAGGCGCTGTGTGGCCACGCCATCGGCGCGCGCGACCGCGACACCCTGCGCCGCTCGCTGGTGGTGGCGGGCGGCTGGTCATTGCTGACCAGTGCTGGCTTTGCCGGGGCGTTCTTGCTCGGCGGGCATCTGTTCATCGACCTGCAGACCGACATTGCCAGCGTGCGCGAGGCGGCGTACCCGTATCTGCCGTACCTGGCAGTGTTGCCACTGATTGCCGTGTGGAGCTATCTGCTGGATGGGTTGTTCATTGGCGCGACCCGCGCCAGCGAGATGCGCAACGCGATGCTCCTCAGCGTGGTGCTGGCCCTGCCCGTGGCCTGGCTGGCGAGCGGGTTTGGCAACCATGGGCTGTGGCTGGCGTTTCTGCTGTTCATGGGGTTGCGTGCGGTGACACTGGGATGGCTTGGCTGGCGGATGCAGCAACGGGGGGAGTGGTTCAACTGAGCCGGGCGCCGCTCCACGGTGGAAGATTGCCCGGAACAACGTTCGCAAAAGCGCCGCGTACCCTGTGGGAGCCTTGTGTCGCGAAATGAGGGCACAGCCCTCACCGACTGACCCACAGCCACCCAATCCCGATGGGAAGAATCGCTTGTAGTCCTCGCCGATTACGTCCGTTTTCGGGCGGCAAACTCATGCCGGTGAGGGCTGCGCCCTCATGTCGCGACACAAGGCCGGTCCCACAGAATCCCCAGGTGGGAGCGGCCCCGAAGCGTTACGACGACAGGTACGAAGACCGGGTCAGCCCCAACCGCAGCGCATCCAGGTACTGGGTACGCTCGCGGGCGGTGATCTTGGCGCTGGCGACCTTGTCACGGTAGTGGGTCATCAACTCCTCCGGCGACAGGTGCACGTAACGCAACATGTCTTCGATGGTGTCGTGGGTCTCGATCCCGGCGTGGTACACACTGCCATCGGCATTCTGGTAGATGTTCACCGAGTCGGTGTCACCAAACAGGTTGTGCATGTCGCCGAGAATCTCCTGATAGGCACCGACCAGGAAAATCCCCAGCAGGTAATCCTCACCCTCGTTGATACCATGCACCGGCAAGCTGGTCTCGATGCTCTGCTCGTCGACGTACTGGTTGATCTTGCCGTCGGAGTCGCAGGTCAGGTCTTGCAGCACGGCGCGGCGCAGCGGCTCTTCGTCGAGGCGGTGCAGCGGCAGGATCGGCAAGACCTGGCCGATGGCCCAGGTGTCGGGCAGGCTCTGGAACACCGAGAAGTTGCAGATGTACTTGTCGGAGAGCTTGTCGTTGAGCTCGTCGAGTACCTGGCGGTGCGAGCGCTGACGCGCCTTGAGCGAGTTGTGCAAGCGCCGGCAGACGGCAAAGTAGCACTGCTCGGCCAGGGCCTTCTCCGCCAGGGTCAGCTTGCCGTCAGCGTACTGCGCGGCCACGTCGCCCATGTAGTGAGTCGCGCGCCAGTATGTCTCGGTGACCATCTCGATGTCGGTCGGGCCCAGCAGGTCGACCAGCCACTGCACGGTCTCCGGCAGGCTTTCCTTGTTCTCGATCAGCGGCACTTCGTCGTTGTGCTTCTCGACGTCGGTCACCTGCACCACCAGCATGGCATGGTGCGCGGTCAGGGCGCGGCCGCTCTCCGAGAAGATGTGCGGGTGCGGCAGGCCCTGAGCGTCACAGAACTCCTTGAGCATACCGACCACGACAGCGGCGTAATCGTCGATGTCGTAGTTGATCGAGCTGGCATTGCGCGAGTGGGTACCGTCGTAGTCGACACCCAGGCCACCACCGACGTCGATGTGATCGACCGGCAGGCCCAGCGCGCGCAGCTCGCCGTAGTAACGGATGGCTTCCTTGAAGCCGTGCTGGTAGTCGGCCAGGTTGGCGATCTGCGAGCCCATGTGGAAGTGCAGCAGGCGAATGCCCTGATCCAGGCCGGCCGCGCGGAAGCGCTCGACCACCGAGATCAGCTGGGCCGCCGACAAACCGAATTTGGACTTCTCGCCACCGGTGTCAGCCCACTTGCTCGAGGCCAGCGACGACAGCCGCACACGCAGGCCGACCTGTGGCTTGACCTTGAGCTCGGCGGCCTCTTCGATCACCAGGGCGACCTCGGACTCCTTCTCGATAACGATAAACACGTTATGGCCAAGCTTCTGGCCCATCAGCGCCAGGCGAATGAACTCGCGGTCCTTGTAGCCGTTGCAGACGATGGTGCCGCCCTTCGGCGCCAAGGCCAGCACAGCCAGCAGCTCGGGCTTGGAACCGGCTTCGAGGCCGATCGAGACGTTCTGGGTGGCGATGATGTTCTCGACCACCGCTTCCTGCTGGTTGACCTTGATCGGGTACAACGCGGTGTACTCGCTCTGGTACTCGAGGCGCGCGATGTTGGCGTCGAAGGCACCGGTCAGCTGGCGAACGCGGTCTTGCAGGATATCCGGGAAGCGCACCAGCAGCGGCAGCGACAGGCCGCTCTGGCGCAGCTCGTCAACCTGCTCGAAGAGGTCGATCGGGGCGCTGTCGGGGCCGTTGGGGCGCACTTCGACGCGCCCGGCTTCATTGATGGCGAAGTAACCAGCGCCCCAATGGCGGATGCCATAAACACTGCGGCTGTCGGCCACGGTCCACTGGCTACCATCGTCTTTGCGTGTGCGTCGTACGGACATTCAAGTCCCCTGTAGATAAGTCGAAGACACTGCCCCACCGGGAGGCGCTGGCAGTGTAGAAACTGAAAATGACGATTCGTCCATGTCCAGGGATAGACCCTGACGACGCAAACGAGTTTAGAAAGCCCTGGGCAAAAATCCCCCTGGCGGCATCAACCGCCGGATTTTTTCGCCTTGAAGCCCTGCTTGGTCAGTTCGGCGAGCAGTAGCTCGACGTGGTCGCCCTGGATCTCGATGACGCCGTCCTTCAAGGCACCGCCAGTACCGCAGCGGCGCTTGAGCGTCGCTGCCAGTTCCTTGAGCGGCTCCAGGGCCAGGGGCACGCCAGTGACAGTGGTCACGGTCTTGCCGCCGCGGCCTTTGCTTTCGCGGCGCACGCGGGCGATACCGTCACCGTCGGGGATGACTTGCTGCTTGCAGATGCAGGCGTCTGCCGGCTTGCCGCACTCGGGGCAATGACGACCGGCATCGGTGGAATACACGAGACCGCCAAGGGCGGAGAAGGAAGAAGCTTTCTTGGCCACTTTTGTTCCTCTTGCTGAGGACAAAAACTGGTCGGCGCCGTTGCCTGGAACCGACCGCGAAGCCCCACTCTGGCAGGGGCGGCGCTACTGGCGCAGATCCTGCGACAGCCCGAAAAGGGCGCGCAGTGTAACGATAAATGCGCCGATTGCTAAGTACTTGAATGCGCCATTTTACGCGTGTTTTGCGACCCTTGGCCGCTAGCGCACACGCGCAGCCTGATAGCGCTGCAAGGCAGCCAGCGAATCCGGGCAATACGGCATCTGCTGCCGCTCCTGTTCAACCTGGGCAAGGCTGGCAAAGCGGGCTTCGATAACCTCTTCAGGCTGCAGCTTCAGCGACCCGTCCCAGACCGCTGAAAACACTGCGCACCAGAGCCGGTTGCCCGGCTGGTCAAAGAAGAACTTCTCGTGAAAGCTCAGCTCGACGCCGCTGACCCCAAGCTCTTCCTCAAGCTCCCTGGCTGCCGATTGGGGGTAACTCTCGTCAGCCCCGACCATGCCTCCAGCTGCCACATCCCAGTAGCCCGGGTACACCGCCTTGCTCAACGAGCGGCGATTGATGCACAGCTCTCCGGCACTGTTGAACAGCAGAATGAAGGTGCCACGGCCGATCAGCCCGGCGTTGCGCAGCTCGGCCCGCGGCAGCGCACCGAGTGGTTCATCGGCGTCATCCACCCAGGCGATCAGTTCGAGGTCGGAGGCCGCGCGATGCGCGGCCTCAGCGGGGCTGATCGACATCCTCAACCCTGCGACAGCAACTGACGCAGATCGATCACCGCAGCGTTGGCACGGGAAATATAGTTGGCCATCACCAGCGAGTGGTTGGCCCACATGCCAAAGCCGCTGCCGTTGAGCACCATCGGGCTCCACAGGGCTTCCTGCGACGCTTCCAGCTCACGAATGATCTGGCGCACGCTGACCGTGGCGTTCTTCTTCGCCAGCACGTCGGCAAAGTCGACTTCGATCGCACGCAGCAGGTGCGACAGCGCCCAAGCCTGGCCGCGCGCCTCATAGAAGACATTGTCGATCTGCATCCACGGGGTTTCCACCAGCTCTTCGTCGAGCTGCGGCACCTGGCCAGCGACCACGGTTTCAGTCTTCAGGGTGCTGTTGAGCTTGACCCGACCCACACTCGCCGAGAGGCGCTGGGACAGCGAGCCCAGGCGGGTGGCGACATCGCCCAGCCAGTTGTTGAGGTTGTCGGCACGGGTGTAGAAGATCGCGCCCTGGTCACCTGCAGCCAGGCGAGCCTGGTAGCGGTTCAGCGACTTGATGCCCTCTTCGAATTCAGATTCGCTCGACGGCAGGATCCAGCTCTTGTTGTCGAAGTTGAAGCGCGGCTCGGCCTTGGCCAGGTCGGCGTCTTCAGTCGACTGCGATTGCGAACGGGCGAAATCCTTGCGCAGGGCGCGCGACAGGTCACGCACCTGAACCAGCACGCCGTATTCCCAGCTCGGCATGTTGTCCATCCACAGGCCCGGCGGGAAACGGTCGTTGGAAATATAGCCACCCGGCTTGTCCAGCAGCGTGCCGGCCACGGTCTTCAAGGTTTCGATAGTGGTGTAGCCGATCACCATCTTATGGCCGGTACGCTCGGACGTGACCAGGGCATTCTGCTGCACCGGGAACAGCTCCGGCTCCTGGCTCCAGTACCAGCCAAGGCCGATACAGACCAGCAGGTACAGCCCGATCAGCGTCCCCAGGGCACGGCTCCAGAGGCCTCCCAGGTAGCTTCGGGTAGCGGCGCCACGGGTCTCTACCCGCTCGCGGGGCTCGGCGTTGGCCTCGCGGTTTTTCCAGTCCAGCATGGCATTGTCCTTAATCAGTCACGACGGTTCAGAGCTTGGACCTCAGGTCTCGGCCAGGGTGCCACGGCAAGCTCACATCGCAGCACTATAAAGCAGACATCGCCTTACGCATAAGCGACCCAGCAGTCGGCAACTGAATATACGTCCGTAAACGCATTGTTGACATGGAACACGCGCTTGTCGGAAAAGGGGTGCTAGCATAGAGCCATCATCGAACCTGCACCCTCCTTCCAATAATGTAGCCAGGACATGACCCAGCCAGCCGAGCCGTGCCAACCGCGCCTTCTGCAGCAGCGCCTGCTGCGTCCCGGCCTGCGCAAAGATGATCCGTTGCACACGGTGTCGCTGCCCGCGCTGCGCAAGCCTGTCTATATCCTGTTGCAAGACCATGATCGCGCCGAGCGCCTTGCCCAGCAGCTGCAATTCTTCGGTCTGGCGGTGCAGGCGCTGTCCAGCCCCGAGGCCTTTGCTGCTTCGCTGAGCGAACGGCCGCCTTCGGCGATCATCATGGACGTCGACTTCTCTGGCCCTGGCTGCGGGCTGCTGCTGGCAGCGAAGGCTCAGCAGGGCCTGCTGCAACACATTCCGCTGCTGTTCTTCAGCCTGCACGAAGCCGACACACCGACCCGGCTGGCCGCCGTGCGCGCCGGTGGCCAGGAGTTTCTCACCGGCATCCTCGAGGCCTCCAGCCTGCTGGAGAAAGTCGAACTGCTGACCAGCGCTACCCAATACGATCCGTTTCGGGTGCTGATCATCGATGACTCGCGTGCCCAGGCCATGCACACCGAACGCCTGCTCAACAATGCCGGGATGATCACCCGCACCCTGACCGAGCCGATCAGGACCATGGCCGAGCTGGCCGACTTTCAGCCCGACCTGGTCATCCTCGACATGTACATGCAGGGCTGCACCGGGACCGAGCTGGCCAAGGTTATCCGCCACAATGACCGCTACGTCAGCGTGCCGATCATCTACCTCTCGGCCGAGGACGACCTCGACAAGCAGCTCGATGCCATGAGCGAAGGCGGTGACGACTTCCTGACCAAGCCGATCCGTTCGCGTCATCTGGTGACCACCGTGCGTACCCGCGCCGCCCGCGCTCGCCACCTCAAGGCGCGCATGGTCCGTGACAGCCTGACTGGCTTGTACAACCACACCCACATCCTCCAGCTGCTCGAGGATTGCAGCTTCCGCGCCCGTCGCGAGGCGCAACCGTTGAGCTTTGCCATGCTCGATATCGATCACTTCAAGAAGATCAATGACCGTCATGGGCATCCCATGGGTGACCGCGTAATCAAGAGCCTGGCGCTGTTTCTCAAGCAGCGCCTGCGCAAGAGCGACTACATTGGCCGTTATGGCGGTGAAGAGTTCGCCATCGTCATGCCCAATACGCCGCTGGCAGCAGCGCATAGAGTGCTCGACGAGATCCGCCAACGCTTCGCCGAGATTCTCTACCCGGCGCAGCCGCACGACTTGCACTGCTCGTTCAGTGCTGGCGTGGTGCAACTGGATGATGAGCATGATGCGCTGACCATGGCCAGTGCGGCCGACCAGGCGCTGTACCGGGCCAAGCATGCCGGGCGCAACTGCGTGGTGCGAGTAGAGCCCTAGGGGCTGCGCTGCAGCGCTTTGGGCAAACCTGAGCATCTGCGACCGCAAAGCGGCCCCTGCACGCCATAAAGGCAAAACGCCACTTTTTTTCTGACGCCAAGCCCCCGCCGTCATCACCACGTCACAAAACCGCAATAACTTCAGGCACCTACCTCCCCCCGCCCGCCGGAAGTTCGCGCCATGCGCCTGAAGTGGCTGACCAATTTCAACACCCTGTTGCTGGTAACCGTATGCATCGCCCTGGGCGCGACCCTGTGGTGGTCGCAACGCGCCCTGGAGCGCCCTTATCAGCTGATGGAACGCTACCTGAACCTGTCCCAGCAGTTCCAGAACCAGGCTGCGCGCAATACCCAGGCCTACCTGGCCAGCGGCGACGCCCTGCGCCACGCAGCGGCCCAGCAAGCCACCCAGGCGCTGCAGCAGGCCCTCGCCGACTGGCCGCCGACACTGGCCGAACAACTGCGCCCGAGCCTTGACAACCTGCTGGCCTTCAGCAGCAACCAATTGCTGGCGGCCGGCAAGCTCGCCGGCGACCCGCAAGCCCTGCTGCTGCAAGCCGAGCGCGAACTTGGCGCCAACCTCGAACAACTGGCGGGATATGCCCGCGAGGGCGGCAACAGCGAAGCGCCGCGCTACCTGGTGCCGCTGCTGGAGGCTTCGATTCACCTCGGCCGGCTGTCGCTGGCCCGCGACAAACTGGTGAGCAGTGGCCGCGCCGAACTGGCTGACGAGGTTGAACGTGAACTGCAACTGATCCGCACCCAAGCCGAACTGATCGACGCCCTGCCCCTGCTCGGGGTAACCCGCGCCGCCGACTCCAACGCCGATGACTTCGCCGCCTTGATGGGCCTGGAAAGCCAGGCCAGCACTGAGCAGGAAGATATCGCCGTGGGCCTCAAGCGCGAACTGCACAGCCTGCTCGCGCGCTACCCCGCCGAGCTGCAACGCACCCGCGAGCTGATCCAGCACCGCGCCGCCCTGGCCGCCAGCACTGGCGAGCGTCTCGACGCCGTGCAGCAGGCCATCGCCGCCCTGGAACCGCAGGTGCGTGCCCAGCATGGCCAGATCGCCGCCGAGGTGCGCATCATCCAAGGCCTGATGATCGGCCTGATCCTGCTCATCGCCCTGCTTATCGACCGCCTGCAGCGGCGCTTGACCGGTACCCTGAGCAGCCTCGCGCCAGCCCTGTCGCGCTGGGCCGAAGGCGATTTCGCCGCGCCCATCGGCCTGGGCAAGACCAACCGCGAGCTGCACGATATCGAAGCTTCACTCAATCGCCTGCGGCAGTACCTGGTGCAGTTGGTCGGCACGCTCAGGGCCAATGCCGAGCAGGTTGCCGGCAGCAGCCATGCCCTGGCCGGCATGAGCAGCGCCTTGCACGTGGGCGCCGAACGCCAGGCCGGCGACACCGCGCAGATTCGCGACGCCCTTGGCGAGCTCGAGGCGACCATCCAGCAGGTGGCCGGCGACGCCAGCTCGGCGGCTGACGCCAGCCATGATGCCGGTCGCGCCGTCGAGCATGGCCAGGCGGTGATCGGCCAGAGCTTGTCCGGCCTGCGCACGCTGGTCGATGAAGTGCAGGGCAATGCTCAGTTGATCGAACAATTGGCCGAGGAATCGGCGACCATCGGTAGCGTGCTGACGGTGATCCGCTCGATTGCCGAGCAGACCAACCTGCTGGCGCTGAATGCCGCCATCGAGGCCGCCCGCGCCGGCGAGATGGGCCGTGGTTTTGCCGTGGTGGCCGATGAAGTGCGCTCGCTGGCCCAGCGCACCACGGGTGCCACGGGTGAGATCCAGGCCTTGATCGACCGACTGCAATTGGCCGCCCGCGAATCGGTGAATGGCATGCGCATCCAGCTGGAGCACGCTGAAGCGACCGCCAGCCAGGCGCAGGCGGCCGATGGCGCGCTGGATGAGATTGTCAGTGCCATCCAGACCATTGCCCAGACGGCGGTGCGCATTGCCGACGTGACCGCCCAGCAGACTGGTGCAGTGAGCGAGATCCGTGACCACAGTGAGCGGATTCATGCGCTGGGTGAGGATAATCTGCAGCGTATTGGCGAGGGCCGCGAACAGGGCGAGCAGTTGCTCAAGCTGGGCGGCGAGTTGAATACGGCGGTGCGGGCGTTCAGGGTCTGAGGGGGTGCCTGTCATGGCCCTTTCGCGGGGCAAGCCCGCCCCTACAGGGACGGTGGTGATCTGGCCGTACGCCAATTCATCAACGACACCCCACCTGTAGGAGCGGGCTTGCCCCGCGAAGAGGCCGCAACAGGCCACCCGCAGATCCAGCGGCCATGTGTCGTGCGCCAGGCCGAGGCAAGCAAAATCTGCGGCAACTCCGTTATCATGCCCCCACGTTCCACCTCGCGAGTCCGCCATGCGCCGCCTGTTTTTCCTGCTGTTCCTGCTGCTGGCCAGCCCGGCTTTCGCCTCCGGCCTGCTCGACAACCGCCCCAGCGCCACCCTTGGCGCATCCTCGCTGAACAACAGCGCCGACTTCCTGCCCGTGCACGAGGCCTTCAAGCTCAGCCTGGTCGGCAGCGACGCCCACAGCATCAAACTGCGCTTCGTCGCCACCGACGGCTACTACCTGTACCGCCACCGCTTCCAGTTCCGCAGCGAGCCGGCCGACATTGCCCTGGGCACCGCGCAGATCCCGCCGGGCGAAGCCAAGCACGATGAATTCTTCGGCGATGTCGAGGTGTACCACGGCGTCGTCGACATCGAGGTCCCCCGCCCCGCCGCCGACTCACGCGCCTTCACCTTGCTGGTCGGCTACCAGGGCTGCGCCGACAAAGGCCTGTGCTATCCGCCGGAAACCGTGCGCCTGGCCATCGATGGCCAAGGCAGCGGCGTACCCGCCAGTGCAGAGCAGGGCTGGAGCTGGAAGTCGCTGGTGCTGTTCTTCCTCGCTGGCGTCGGCCTGACATTTACCCCCTGCGTGCTGCCGATGCTGCCGATCCTCTCTGGGGTGGTCCTGCGCGGTCAGGTCGGTGGCTGGCGTGGCCTCAGCCTGTCGCTTGCCTACGTGCTGCCGATGGCCGCCTGCTTTGCCCTGCTTGGCGCGCTGATGGGCGTATTCGGCGCCGGCCTGAACCTGCAGGCGCGGTTGCAATCGGCCTGGGTCCTGGTGCCGTTTGCGTTGTTCTTCGTGCTGTTCGCGCTGGCCATGTTCGGCCTGTTCGAACTGAAGCTGCCTCAGGCCTTGAGCAACCGCCTGGCCGGCGTCGCCAATCGCACCAAAGGCGGCTCACTGTTAGGTGCGGCAGTCCTCGGCGTGCTCTCCAGTCTGCTCGTCTCGCCGTGCGTTTCAGCACCACTGGCAGGTGCCCTGCTGTATATCAGCGCCAGTGGTGACGCACTCGGTGGCGCCTTGAAGCTGTTTGCCCTGGGCCTGGGCATGGGCGCCCCGCTGCTGCTGATCGCTACCGGTGGCGCCGCCTGGCTGCCGAAGAGCGGTGCCTGGATGAACACCGTCAAGAACGCCATCGGCGTGCTCCTGCTGGGACTGGCCATCGGCCTGCTGAGCCGGGTGCTGCCCGGCCCGGCCACCTTGCTCCTGATTGGCCTGCTGGCCGCTGGCGTGGCGCTGTTCCTCGGTACGCTGGAGTTGGTTGTGAAGAGCCCGCGCGAGCGCCTGGCACAGTTGCTTGGCCTGGCCCTGCTGGTCTATGCACTGGCCTGCTGGTACGGCGCCTTGAGCGGTCAGGGCGACCCGCTGCGCCCGCTGCCCGCCCCGCCCCAGGCAAGCAACGCGCTGGCAGCGCCGGTCGCGGCGGATGCCTGGCAGACCGTCACCACCCCGGCGGCGCTGGATGCCGCGCTGGCCGAGGCCAAGGCCGCCGGCCAGCCGGTCCTGCTCGACTGGTACGCCGACTGGTGCATCAGTTGCAAGGTGATCGAGCACGAGGTGCTCCCGGCGACTGCGGTGCAGGCGCAGCTGGGCGGGTTCAAGCTGCTGCGTTTCGACATCACCGAAAGCAATGCCGAGCAGCGCACGCTGCTCGACCGCTACCAGCTGTTCGGCCCGCCAGCGCTGATTTTCTTTGCCGCGAACGGCAGCGAAATGAGCAGCGATCGGGTGGTTGGCGAAATAAACGCCGGCGATTTTGCAGAAGTTCTCGCGCGCGTACGCGGCAAACTCGGTCTATAACTTCCCGCTGACCGGGACATTTCTCGTCATACATGACCAGAGTTAATCATCTGGTCACATACTTTGCGCGAATCTCGGACATCGTGCTGGCTATTGCAGGGAACTGGACACTCGTGGTCGGTTTGCGGCATAGTCGCCGCGCATGTCGAATTGCCCTACAAGACCAAGGAACCCGCAGATGGCAACGCTACTGGTGCTGCACGGCCCCAACCTCAACCTGCTCGGGACTCGCGAGCCGGGTCACTACGGTGCCGCCACCCTCGCCCAGATCAACCAGGACCTGGAGCAGCGTGCCCGCGCCGCTGGCCACCATCTGCAGTACCTGCAGAGCAATGCCGAATACGAATTGATCGAACGTATCCACGCTGCCCGTAACGAAGGCGTCGACTTCATCCTGATCAATCCGGCTGCTTTCACCCACACCAGCGTCGCATTACGTGACGCATTGCTGGCGGTGAGCATCCCATTCATCGAAGTGCACCTGTCCAACGTGCACAAGCGTGAACCGTTCCGGCACCACTCCTACTTCTCCGATGTGGCGGTAGGCGTGATCTGCGGCCTGGGCGCCACCGGCTACCGGTTGGCCCTGGAGTCTGCGCTGGAACACCTGGCTGGCAACGCACAGCCCTGATGACACAAAGCCTTGGCCCTTGCGGGCCGAGGCCATAGAGAAACGTTTTCGACACGTTTTCAAATTACGTCCCCGACCGAACCTTGGGAGTTGCTGATTAATGGATATCCGTAAAGTCAAAAAGCTGATCGAACTGCTGGAAGAGTCCGGCATCGACGAACTGGAGATCAAGGAAGGCGAAGAGTCCGTTCGCATCAGCCGTCACAGCAAGACCCCAGCTGCCCAGCAATACTTCGCACCACAACCGATGGCCGCCGCCCCTGTCGCTGCTGCTCCGGTTGCTGCCGCCCCTGCCGCCGAAGCCGCTGCGCCTGCCCTGAAAGGCACCGTGGTGCGCTCGCCGATGGTCGGTACCTTCTACCGCAAGCCGTCGCCGACCTCGCCAAACTTCGCTGAAGTCGGGCAGAGCATCAAGAAGGGCGACACCCTGTGCATCGTCGAAGCAATGAAGATGATGAACCACATCGAAGCCGAAATCGGCGGTGTCATCGACGCCATCCTGGTGGAAGACGGTCAGCCGGTTGAGTTCGACCAGCCGCTGTTCACCGTCGTTTGATTCGCGGAGAGCCAACGATGTCTGGGAAGCTGGAAAAAGTCCTGATCGCCAACCGTGGGGAAATTGCCCTGCGGATCCTGCGTGCCTGCAAAGAGCTGGGCATCAAGACCGTCGCCGTTCACTCCACGGCTGACCGCGAACTGATGCACCTGGGCCTGGCAGACGAGTCGGTCTGCATTGGTCCTGCTTCGTCCAAAGATTCCTACCTGCACATCCCGGCGATCATCGCCGCCGCCGAAGTGACGGGCGCCACTGCCATTCACCCTGGCTATGGCTTCCTGGCGGAAAACGCCGACTTCGCCGAGCAGGTCGAGAAATCCGGTTTTGCCTTCATCGGCCCGACCGCTGCCACCATTCGCCTGATGGGCGACAAGGTGTCGGCCAAGGACGCCATGATCAAGACCGGCGTACCGACTGTACCGGGCTCTGACGGCCCGCTGCCGGAAGACGAAGAAACCGCACTGGCGATTGCTCGCCAGGTCGGTTATCCGGTGATCATCAAGGCCGCCGGTGGCGGTGGTGGTCGCGGCATGCGCGTGGTGCACAAGGAAGAGGACCTGATCTCTTCGGCCAAGCTGACCCGTACCGAAGCCGGTGCTGCGTTCGGCAACCCGATGGTCTACCTCGAGAAGTTCCTGACCAATCCACGTCACGTGGAAGTCCAGGTACTCTCCGACGGCCAGGGCAACGCCATCCACCTCGGCGACCGCGACTGCTCGCTGCAGCGTCGTCACCAGAAGGTTCTGGAAGAAGCGCCGGCCCCGGGCATTGATGAGAAAGCGCGTCAGGAAGTCTTCAAGCGTTGCGTCGATGCCTGCATCGAGATCGGCTACCGTGGCGCCGGCACGTTCGAGTTCCTCTACGAGAACGGTAGCTTCTACTTCATCGAGATGAACACCCGCGTTCAGGTTGAGCATCCGGTGTCGGAGATGGTCACTGGCATCGACATCGTCAAGGAGATGCTCAGCATCGCCGCTGGCAACAAGCTGTCGTTCACCCAGGAAGACGTGGTCATCCGTGGTCACTCGCTGGAGTGCCGGATCAACGCCGAAGACCCGCGCAAGTTCATTCCGAGCCCGGGCACGGTCAAGCACTTCCATGCCCCGGGTGGCAATGGCGTGCGGGTCGATTCGCACCTGTACAGCGGCTATTCGGTACCACCGAACTATGACTCGCTGATCGGCAAGCTGATCACCTACGGCAAGGACCGCGACGAGGCCATGGCGCGCATGCGCAATGCCCTGGACGAAATCGTCGTCGACGGCATCAAGACCAACATCCCGCTGCACCGTGATCTGGTGCGCGATGAAGGTTTCTGCAAAGGTGGCGTCAACATTCATTACCTTGAGCACAAACTGGCTAACCAGGATTGATCTTGAGTTGATGATGTGAAAAACCCCGGCCTGGTGCCGGGGTTTTTTTTGGGGGTTTCATGGATGGGTTGGGGGCTGCGCCCTGCGATTTGCGTTGCTAGTACCGGCCTCTTCGCGGGGCAAGCCCGCTTCTACAGGATGGGCGCAGATTTTGGGTTCGGCGCTATACCTGTAGGAGCGGGCTTGCCCCGCGAAGAGGCCCGAATACCCACCCCACCTGCCATTATCGAAAACAACGCCAACCCAGACGCCGCCCGTAACTCAACAGCCAGGGCAACGGCAGGCGAATCGCTGCGCTCTCGCTTTGTTTATTTTCCAGGAGATTTATGGGGTGGCTGGCAGGGCTGTGCCCTGCGATTTGCATTGGCAGTACCGGCCTCTTCGCGGGACAAGCCCGCTCCTACAGGATGGGCGCAGATTTTGGGTTCGGCGCTATACCTGTAGGAGCGGGCTTGCCCCGCGAAGAGGCCCGAATACCCACCCCACCTGCCATTATCGAAAACAACGCCAACCCAGACGCCGCCCGCAACTCAACAGCCAGGGCAACGGCAGGCGAATCGCTGCGCTCTCGCTTTGTTTATTTTCCAGCAGATTTGTGGTGTGGCTGGCAGGGCTGCGCCCTGCGATTTGCATTGGCAGTACCGGCCTCTTCGCGGGACAAGCCCGCTCCTACAAGATGGGCGCAGATTTTGGGTTCGGCGCTATACCTGTAGGAGCGGGCTTGCCCCGCGAAGAGGCCCGAATATCCACCACCCATGCCACTATCAAAAACAACGCCAGCCCAGACGCCGCCCGTAACTTCGCGACTTCAGGAGGCCGAGTGGAGGTCTTGCGCAGGGAGGTGGAGGCCCAGGAGGGGCCGTACAGCGCGGTCCTCCCGGAGCAAGACCGGAGTGAGGGAACCCGCAGCGCAGCGGAGGGCCGAGGCGCGGATACCGGTTATGCAGGGGGCGCTGATGCATGCAGAAAACCCCACACTCAAGTAAACTCCCCTCCTTCGCGCAGCCCCCGCGCTGCCCTCAACCCGATTCATCAAAGGTACCCGCCATGCCCTGGCTGCAAGTACGCCTGGCCATCAGCCCAGAACAAGCCGAAACCTACGAAGATGCCCTGCTGGAAGTAGGCGCTGTCTCGGTGACCTTCATGGACGCCGAAGACCAGCCGATCTTCGAGCCGGACCTCAACACCACACCACTGTGGTCGCACACTCACCTGCTGGCCCTGTTCGAGGCCGATGCTGAACCAGACCAGGTGTTCGCTCACCTGCGCCTGCTGACCAGCGCCGAACTGCCCGAACACCACGCCGAAGTGATCGAGGATCAGGACTGGGAACGCAGCTGGATGGACAACTTCCAGCCAATGCGCTTCGGCCGTCGGCTGTGGATCGTGCCAAGCTGGCACGAGGCCCCCGAGAAGGACGCCGTCAACCTGCTACTCGACCCCGGCCTGGCATTCGGCACCGGCACCCACCCGACCACCGCCCTGTGCCTGGAATGGCTCGATGGCCAACAGCTCGAAGGCACCCAGGTACTGGACTTCGGTTGCGGCTCGGGCATCCTCGCCATTGCCGCGCTGCTGCTCGGCGCGCGTGAAGCGGTCGGCACCGACATCGACGTACAGGCGCTGGAAGCTTCGCGCGACAACGCCGGGCGCAATGGCATCGCCGAAGCACTGTTCGCCCTGTACCTGCCCGAGCAGATGCCGGCCATGCAGGCCGACGTGCTGGTCGCCAATATCCTCGCCGGGCCTCTGGTTTCGCTGGCCCCGCAACTGGCCGGGCTGGTTCGTCCCGGGGGCCTGCTGGCCCTGTCGGGTATCCTTGCCGAACAAGGCGAAGAAGTCGCTGCCGCCTATGCTGCCGACTTCGAGCTGGATCCGATCGTCGTGCGCGACGGTTGGGTGCGCATCAGTGGCCGCCGTCGCTCGGCAGGCCTAGAATAACTTCCTGCACAGCCCCCCGGATCGCCGCATGACCGACAGTTTCGTCACCCAGTGCCCGCATTGCCAGACCAGCTTTCGTGTCACTCACCACCAGTTGAGTGTGGCCCGCGGGGTGGTCCGGTGCGGCCAGTGCCTGCAGGTCTTCAACGCCGCCAAGCAGTTGCTCGAGCAGAACCGCGCCGCCACGGCGCAGCCTGCTCCAGCGTTGCCGGTGGAGGCGCCGACGGCTGTCGTCCCGGCTACCCCGGTAGTGCCCGTGCCGCCGCTACAGCGCGAGCCGCTGCCGCTCGCTGAGGACGACTGGGCAAGCACCTCGCAAGCGCTGGATGAGCTCGACCTGGACCAGGCCCTGGCCGACATGGAGCGCCGCGGCCCGGTAGCGGATCGGCGCAGCCCGCCAGGAGAAAGCCAGGCCGCGCCACGCAACGATTCGTTGCAGGCGCGACGCGATGACCACGGCCCCGACGCGCACGCCGACCAACCCTTCGGCAACGCCACCGACGAGCCCCTGGCAGAGCCAGCAGCACTGGATGAGCCCCAGCCGCCACTGGTCGAGGCCGAGCCTTTGGCGCTCGAACTCGCGCCGGGCGAGCGTACCGAGCCGACCCTGAGCCTGGACCTGGGACCAGAAGAAGAGCCCCTGCGCCAGCAGCCCTCGTTCGACCTCGACGAGATCGAACCGGCCGTGCGCGAGCAAGACCGCCTGGCCGCAACCGATGACCAGGCGCCCGGCGAGAAAGGCCTGTCGGCGCTTGATCACGAGGAGCGTCGCGAGCGCCTGTCGGCGCGTGACGACGATGACGTCGACGGGACCGAGCACGCCCCCGACACGCGCATCGAACCCGGCCTGAATGCCCGCACCACCAGACGCAAGGAGCCGTTGATCGATGTGGTCGACGACCCGTTGCAGCTGGACTGGCAAAAGCCCAAGGTCAACTGGGGCAAGCGCCTGCTGTGGGGCTTGCTGACCCTGTTCGCGGCCGGCCTGCTGGCCTTCCAGTACATCTGGTACCACTTCGACGAGATGGCCCGCCAGGACCAGTACCGGCCGTGGTTCCAGCAACTCTGCCCGATGTTCGGCTGCAAGGTGCCGACCCGGGTCGACATCGGCCGGATCAAGAGCAGCAACCTGGTGGTCCGTAGCCATCCGGACTTCAAGGGTGCGCTGATCGTCGACGCGATCATCTACAACCGCGCCCCCTTCGCCCAGCCCTTCCCCCTGCTCGAGCTGCGTTTCGCCGATCTCAACGGCCAGTTGATCGCCAGCCGTCGCTTCAAACCCAGCGAATACCTCTCCGGTGAACTGGCCGGTCGCGGCGAGATGCCCAGCCAGACGCCGATCCACATCGCGCTGGATATCCTCGACCCAGGCGCCAAGGCCGTGAACTACAGCCTCAGCTTCCGCTCCCCGGAATGATTCGCCCGCCCGGCTGCCGGTTTACCGGCGCCGGAAGGCTGTCCAGAACCCAGAGGCATAAGGCCGTAACTGTTCAGATTTTATCCAGATTGATCTTTATCCGGTCATCGAGAGCGGGTATTATGCCAACCCTTTTTCGAACTCCAATGATTCGGCCCCACAACAGGGAACACCTATGTCGGCGGTACGCATCGGCCCATATACACTGCAAAACAACCTGATCCTTGCGCCCATGGCCGGGGTTACGGACCAACCTTTCCGCACGCTTTGCCAACGCCTTGGTGCCGGCATGGTGGTCTCGGAAATGGTCAGCAGCGACATGACCCTGTGGGACAGCCGCAAGTCGCGTCTGCGCCGCATCCACGAAGGTGATCCCGAGCCACGCTCGGTGCAGATCGCCGGCGGTGATGCGCAGATGATGGCAGCGGCGGCCCGGGCGAATGTCGAGGCAGGCGCGCAGATCATCGATATCAACATGGGCTGCCCGGCAAAAAAAGTCTGCAACAAGGCCGCAGGCTCTGCTTTATTGAGAGATGAAGCCTTGGTCAGCGAGATCGTCCATGCCGTCGTCGGCGCTGTGGACGTGCCGGTGACCCTGAAGATCCGCACCGGCTGGGACCGGGCGAGCAAGAACGGCCTGAACGTGGCAAAGATCGCCGAGCAGGCCGGCATTCAGGCGCTAGCGGTGCATGGCCGCACACGCGCCGACCTGTACACCGGCGAAGCCGAGTACGACACCATCGCTGCGATCAAGCAGGCGGTGTCGATCCCGGTATTTGCCAACGGCGATATCACCTCGCCAGAAAAGGCCTGGGCGGTGCTCGACGCCACCGGAGCCGACGGCCTGCTGATCGGCCGTGCCGCTCAAGGGCGGCCGTGGATTTTCCGCGAGATCGAGCATTACCTGCGGACCGGCCAGCATCTGCCAGCCCCTGGGCTGGACGAGGTAGAACGCATTTTGCTGGAGCACCTTGCCGCGCTGCATGCCTTCTATGGCGATGTGATGGGCGTACGTATCGCCCGTAAGCACGTTGGCTGGTACCTGGCGACAAGACCCGGCGGCAAGGAGTTTCGCTCCCGGTTCAACGCTTTGGATGAGACACACGCGCAGTGCGCCAACGTTCGCGAATTTTTCCGCGAAGGTCGACAGAGCCTTGAAACAAAGGACGGAACAGGGGTGGCCGCATGACGATGATGACCGAGACTTTAGTGAGTGGAACAACGCCCGTGAGCGACAACGCCAACCTCAAACAGCACCTCAATACGCCGAGCGAGGAGGGTCAGACCCTTCGCGACAGCGTCGAGAAGGCGCTGCACAACTACTTCGCCCACCTCGAAGGCGCCTCCGTCACGGACGTGTACAACCTGGTGCTCTCGGAGGTCGAGGCGCCGCTGCTCGAAAGTGTGATGAACTACGTCAAGGGCAACCAGACCAAGGCCAGTGAGATGCTCGGGCTCAACCGAGGTACCCTGCGCAAGAAGCTCAAGCAATACGACTTGCTGTAAAGCCAGAATCCCAATCAGAAAAGGCGACTCCGAAAGAGGCGCCTTTTTTGCTGACTCCACCGCGTTATGGAATCCGAAATGACCGACCAGACTACCCGCCTGCCGATCCGCCGCGCCCTGATCAGCGTCTCCGACAAGACCGGGATCCTCGAATTCGCTCGTGAGCTGCAACAGCTCGGTGTCGAGATCCTGTCCACCGGTGGCACCTACAAGCTGCTCAAGGACAACGGCGTCGACGCGGTGGAAGTGGCCGACTACACCGGCTTCGCTGAAATGATGGACGGCCGGGTGAAGACCCTGCATCCGAAGATCCACGGCGGTATCCTCGGTCGTCGCGGCACCGACGACGCGATCATGAACGAGCACGGCATCAAGCCGATCGACCTGGTTGCAGTCAACCTGTACCCGTTCGAAGCCACCATCGCCAAGCCAGGCTGTGACCTGCCGACCGCGATCGAGAACATCGACATCGGTGGCCCGACCATGGTCCGCTCGGCGGCCAAGAACCACAAAGACGTGGCCATCGTGGTCAACGCCAGTGACTACGCCCAGGTGCTGGAAAACCTCAAGGCCGGCGGCCTGACCTACGCTCAGCGTTTCGACCTGATGCTCAAGGCGTTCGAACACACCGCCGCCTACGACGGCATGATCGCCAACTACATGGGCACTGTTAACCAGACCGTCGAGACCCTCAGCACCGAAGGCCGCAGCCAGTTCCCGCGCACCTTCAACAGCCAGTTCGTCAAGGCCCAGGAAATGCGCTACGGCGAGAACCCGCACCAGAGCGCGGCGTTCTACGTTGAAGCGAACAAGGGCGAGGCGAGCATCTCCACCGCCACCCAGCTGCAAGGCAAGGAACTGTCGTTCAACAACGTGGCCGATACCGACGCCGCGCTGGAGTGCGTGAAGAGCTTCGTCAAGCCAGCCTGCGTCATCGTCAAGCATGCCAACCCATGCGGCGTTGCCGTGGTCCCGGACAACGAAGGCGGCATCCGCCAGGCTTACGAGCTGGCCTACGCCACCGACACCGAGTCGGCCTTCGGCGGCATCATTGCCTTCAACCGCGAGCTGGACGGCGAAACCGCCAAGGCCATCGTCGAGCGTCAGTTCGTTGAAGTGATCATTGCGCCGAAGATCTCCCAGGCCGCCCGGGACGTGGTCGCTGCCAAGCAGAACGTGCGTCTGCTCGAGTGTGGCGAGTGGCCCGCCGAGCGTAGCGCCGGTTGGGACTTCAAGCGCGTCAACGGTGGCCTGCTGGTGCAGAGCCGCGATATCGGCATGATCGGTGCCGATGACCTGAAGATCGTTACCCAGCGCGCGCCAAGCGAGCAAGAGATCCACGACCTGATCTTCGCCTGGAAAGTGGCCAAGTTCGTCAAGTCCAACGCCATCGTCTACGCCAAGCAGCGCCAGACCATCGGTGTCGGCGCCGGCCAGATGAGCCGCGTCAACTCCGCGCGCATCGCCGCGATCAAGGCTGAGCACGCAGGCCTGCAGGTGCAGGGCGCGGTGATGGCCTCGGACGCGTTCTTCCCGTTCCGTGATGGCATCGACAATGCGGCTAAAGTGGGTATCACCGCTGTCATCCAGCCAGGTGGTTCGATGCGTGATGCTGAAGTGATCGCCGCCGCCGACGAAGCTGGCATCGCGATGGTCTTCACCGGCATGCGCCACTTCCGCCACTGATCCCGGCAACCGGCCGCACTGAAGCAGCTATCTGCTGCGTTGCGACCTCGTATAGCGAATACAGCGCGGTAGGCTTCGCCTGCCGCTCGGAAAACCACTGAGGTTTTTGACATGAAAGTTTTGATCATCGGCAACGGCGGCCGTGAGCACGCCCTGGCCTGGAAAGTCGCCCAGGATCCACGCGTCGAAAAAGTCTTCGTCGCCCCAGGCAACGCTGGCACCGCCACCGAAGCCAAGTGCGAGAACGTCGACATCCAGGTCACTGCCCTGGAGCAACTGGCCGACTTCGCCGAGCAGAACGTCCAGCTGACCATCGTCGGCCCTGAAGCACCGCTGGTCGCGGGTGTCGTCGACCTGTTCCGCAGCCGCAACCTGGAGTGCTTCGGCCCTACCAAGGGCGCGGCCCAGCTGGAAGGTTCCAAGGCGTTCACCAAGGACTTCCTGGCTCGCCACAAGATCCCGACCGCCGACTACCAGAACTTCACCGAGATCGAACCGGCCCTGGCCTACCTGCAACAAGTCGGTGCGCCGATCGTGATCAAGGCCGACGGCCTGGCCGCGGGCAAAGGCGTGATC
This sequence comes from Pseudomonas sp. BP8, assembly GCF_017875955.1. GTDB lineage: Bacteria > Pseudomonadota > Gammaproteobacteria > Pseudomonadales > Pseudomonadaceae > Aquipseudomonas. The sequence continues at coordinate 5,807,398 of NZ_JAGINK010000001.1, forward strand.
GTTGCCATGACCCTGCAGGAAGCCGAAGACGCCGTGCGCGACATGCTCGCCGGCAATGCCTTCGGTGAAGCCGGTTCACGCGTGGTGATCGAAGAGTTCCTCGACGGCGAAGAAGCCAGCTTCATCGTCATGGTCGACGGCCACAACGTGCTGCCAATGGCCACCAGCCAGGACCACAAGCGCGTCGGCGACGCCGACACTGGGCCGAACACCGGCGGCATGGGTGCCTACTCGCCAGCCCCGGTGGTTACCGCCGACGTGCATCAGCGGGTCATGGACCAGGTGATCTGGCCGACCGTGCGCGGCATGGCCGAGGAAGGCAACGTCTACACCGGCTTCCTCTATGCAGGCCTGATGATCGACAAGGCGGGCAACCCCAAGGTCATCGAGTTCAACTGCCGCTTCGGCGACCCGGAAACCCAGCCAGTCATGCTGCGCCTGGAGTCGAGCCTGGTCCTGCTGATCGAAGCTGCTTTCGCCAAGGCCCTGGATAAAGTCGAAGCGCAATGGGACCCGCGCCCAAGCCTGGGCGTGGTCCTGGCCGCTGGCGGCTACCCGGCCGACTACGCCAAGGGCGCTGCGATCAGCGGCCTGGACGCTGCTGCCAAGCTCGAAGGCAAGGTGTTCCACGCCGGTACCGCACTGCAGGATGGTCAGGTCGTGACCAGCGGCGGCCGCGTGCTCTGCGCCACCGCCCTGGGCCAGACCGTCGAGGCTGCGCAACAGCAAGCCTACCGCCTGGCCAAGGAAGTCAGCTGGGATGGCAGCTTCTACCGTAACGACATCGGCTACCGGGCCATTGCCCGCGAGCGCGGTGAGCACCAGTAACACTGCACCACCGAATGGCCATGACGCCGCCCGCGCATGGCCTTCGGCTCGTCGACAGGGCCCTGATGGGCCTTGCCTTCGCCTTGGCGCGCCGCGCATAGTTGTTACCCGGCACATCAGCTAAGAAGGGATTTCGTCTTGCGTCGGCTTCGGATTGCCATTGCCCTGACTGTCAGCTTGCTGACCTTGCTCTGCCTGCTCCCGGTTTCGGCCGAGCAAGGCGGTGGCTGGTCGATGTTGCTCGACGAACAGGCCAACCTGCAACTGAGCGACGTGCGCTCCGACCGCTACCGCAACCAATTCAGCCCCCTGCAGCTCAACGAGCTGGAGGCTGCCTCAGCCGATCAAGCGCTGTGGCTGCACTATCGCCTTGAACCCGGCGAGCAGGAACGTCTGCTCAGGGTCTTCGCCCCCGACCTGTCACGCCTTGACCTGTATGCACTGGACGGGCAAAAACTGCTGCGCCAATTGCATCACGGCCCCCAGGCCGGCAACGCCAGCCCGACCCTGCGTGGCAGCGACCATGTGCTGCCGCTGCCCAACAGCACTCAGCCGCTGGACGTCTACCTGCACCTGGTCTCGGAACACCAACTGCGCCCAGCGATCAGCCTCGAGACCGCCGCCACGGCTGCTGCCGACCAGACCCGACCGCTGCTGTTCGGGCTGTTGTTCGGCGGCCTGGTCATGCTCATCCTGCACAACCTGATCCGCTTTCTCTACTCGCGTTCCAGCACCACCCTGATCCTCGCCCTCTACCATGGCTTGATGCTGCTCAGTGCGCTGATCCTGCTCAACCTCAGCGGGCCCTGGTGGCACCTCTGGCACAGCGCCCAGACCCCGGCCGCCTACCTGACCCTGGTCATGGCAGGCCTGGCCGGGCTGTACTTCACCCAGCATTTCTTCAGCCCGTGTGGCTCGCCTCGATTGAACCGGCTGCTGCACGGCGAAATGCTTGTAGCCGCGGTCAGCGGCCTGGTGCTGCTGTTCGTCGATACCCTGCCGCTCAACCTGATGACCTATGCCCTGCTCGCCCTCGGCAGTGTCAGCATGCTGCTGGTCAGCAGCTATCACTGGTACAAGGGCTATGGCCCGGCGCGGCTGTTCACCCTGGCCATGCTGGTCTACAACGTTGGCGGCCTGGTACTGCTGCCGGCGCTGCTCGGCCTGACCCACACCTCGACGCCGTGGCTGCTGTGCATACTCATGGGCCTGACGGTGAGCAGCGGTCTGCTGCTCAACCTGGCCGTCAGCGAGCGCCTGCGCAAAATCAATGAAGAGCGCTTCCGCGCCAGCCGGGCGCTGGCCGCCAGCGATGCCGAGATCAACGCCAAGGCCGAGTTCCTGGCCAAGATCAGCCACGAGATCCGCACCCCGATGAACGGCGTGCTGGGCATGACCGAGCTGTTGCTCGGCACCCCGCTGTCGGTCAAGCAACGCGACTATGTACAGACCATCCACAGCGCCGGGAATGAGCTGCTGACCCTGATCAACGAGATCCTCGACATCTCCAAGCTGGAGTCGCGGCAGATCGAACTGGATGATGTCCAGTTCGACCTCAACGCCCTGATCGAAGACTGCCTGAACATCTTCCGGGCCAAGGCCGAACAGCAGAATATCGAGCTGATCAGCTTCACCCAGCCGCAGGTCCCGCGGGTCATCAGCGGCGACCCGACGCGCCTGCGCCAGGCGCTGTCGAGCCTGCTGGAAAACGCCCTGAAAAACACCGAGCAGGGCGAAATCCTGCTGGTTGTCGCCCTCGACCAACGCGGCGAGCTGCCGCGTTTGCGCATCGCCGTGCAAGACAGCGGCACCGCCATGCCTCAAGCCGAGCGTGACGCCCTGCTGCAAGCCGAGCTGCACAGTCATCAGTTCCTCTCCAGCAACAAGCTCGGCGGCCACCTCGGCCTGGTGATAGCCAAGCAACTGATCGGCCTGATGCAGGGCGAATTCGGCATCAAGAGCAGCAGCAACCTGGGCAACACCCTGTGGCTGACCCTGCCGCTCGACCCGTCGCGCCTGGAGCAACCGCCGGCCGACCTCGACGGCCCTTTGCGCGATGCGCGGGTGCTGGTGGTCGACGACAACGACACCTGCCGCAAGGTGCTGGTGCAGCAATGCAGCGCCTGGGGCATGAACGTCAGCGCCGTGCCGTCGGGCAAGGAGGCGCTGGCCTTGCTGCGGACCAAGGCGCACCTGCGTGACTACTTCGATGCGGTGCTGCTCGACCAGAACATGCCGGGCATGACCGGCATGCAACTGGCGGCGAAGATCAAGGAAGACCCGAGCCTGAACCACGACATCCTGGTGGTGATGCTCACCGGCATCAGCAATGCGCCGAGCAAGGTCATCGCGCGCAATGCCGGGGTCAAGCGTATCCTGGCCAAGCCGGTGGCCGGCTACACGCTGAAGACCACCCTCGCCGAAGAGCTGGCCCAGCGCGGCCGCGAACAGACCCTGCCGCCGCCGTTGGCCGGCATTGCGCCTGTGCCGCTGGAGCTGCCAAGCGACTTCCAGGTACTGGTCGCCGAAGACAACAGCATCTCGACCAAGGTCATCCGCGGCATGCTCGGCAAGCTCAACCTTGAGCCGGATACCGCGAGCAATGGCGAAGAAGCCTTGCGTGCGATGAAGGCGCGGCGGTATGACCTGGTGTTGATGGATTGTGAAATGCCGGTGCTCGATGGTTTCTCGGCAACTCAGCAGTTGCGGATCTGGGAGACCGAGAACCAGCGCCAGCGCACGCCGGTGGTGGCCTTGACCGCGCATATTCTCAGCGAGCACAAAGAGCGCGCCCGGCTGGCTGGGATGGACGGGCACATGGCCAAGCCAGTTGAACTGTCGCAGTTGCGCGAGCTGATCCAGTACTGGGCCGGGCAGCGTGAGGCCAAGGCGGATACCGTGCATATCCCTTGAGATTGCGCCCGGAATCGGACATTGCAGTGATCATCCAGGAGCGGCGGCTTGGGGCAGGCGATCGGCTACAGGGCCTGGGCCTGCTGATACACTCCCACCCACCCTCCCCCGCCACGGACTCCGGCCATGCTCCATGAGTTGTTCAGCGTCTACCTGAAAATGCTCGTGCTCTACAGCCCGTTCTTCGTGCTGTCCTGCTTCATCAGCCTGACCCGGGGCTACTCCAGCAAAGAGCGCAAGCAGCTGGCCTGGCGCGTGGCGATCGCCGCGCTGATCGCCAGTGTCCTGCTCTACCTGTTCGGCCGAGTGATCTTCGGAGTCTTTGGCATCACCGCCGACGCGTTTCGCATCGGCGCCGGCAGCGTGCTGTTCATCTCGGCGCTGGGCATGGCCCAGGGCAAGCCGGCGGTGCAGAGCGACAACGTCCAGCAGGACGTCACCATCGTGCCGCTGACCATCCCGCTGACCGTGGGGCCCGGCACCATCGGTGCACTGCTGGTAATGGGCGTCAGTCAACCGCACTGGGACGACAAACTGCTGGCCATCATCAGCATCGCCTTGGCCAGCTTCACCGTCGGCCTGGTGCTCTACCTCTCGCACGGTATCGAGCGCATCCTCGGTGAGCAGGGCCTGCAGATCGTCAGCCGACTGATGGGCCTATTCGTCTGCGCCCTGGCCGCACAGATCATCTTTACCGGGATCAAGGGCTACTTCGTCAGCTAGCCCTTGGCGGCGAACCGTTGCCGGCTTGGCTCAGTCCGCAGCGGGATACCAGCGTGGGGTGTAGACCCAGGTCCCGCCGGCCTCGCGCGGAAACACGCAGGTGGTCGACGAGCCGACCAGGACCATCGTGCGCATGTCGACCATCTCTGTCTGCAACTCGCCCAAGGTCACCACCTTCAGGGTCTGCCCCGGACGGCCAATATCCCGCCCCAGCACGACCGGGGTAGCTGGCTGGCGATGCTGACGAACGATCTCCAGGGCGCGCCCGAGCTGCCAGGGCCTGGCCTTGGAGATCGGGTTGTAGAACGCCAGGACCAGGTCAGCCTGCGCGGCCAGGTCGAGGCGTGTTTCGATGATCGACCAAGGCTTGAGGTTGTCAGACAGCGACATCACGCAGAAATCATGGCCCAACGGCGCACCCGCCTGAGCAGCGGTGGCCAGGGACGCGGACACGCCCGGGAGGACCTCCAGATCGACCCGATGCCAGGCCGGGTCGGTGGACTCGTGCAGAGCCTCGAGCACCGCTGCCGCCATGGCGAATACGCCCGGATCACCCGACGACACCACCACCACCGAACGCCCTTGAGCGGCCAGCTCGAACGCATGCCGGGCGCGCTGCATCTCCTCCCGGTTATCGGTGTTGTGCAGGGTCTGATCAGGGCGGAACGGCCCGGCCATGCGCACGTAGGTTTCATAACCGAGCACATCCTCGGCGCGCGCCAGCTCGGCCTTGACCGCTGGCACCATCAGTTCGGCAGCCCCCGGCCCCAGGCCGATCACCGCCAGGCGGCCACGTCCGCGGCCGACCTGGGCAACCTCGAGCGGCGCAGAGGCCCGCGCGATGACGACACCTGCAGCTTCGCTCAGGCGCGCCTGGGGCACCGCTTGACCCGCCATGGCAACCAGGCTGTCAGCTTGCGGGGCAAAGCGCAGGGCTACCCCGAGTGCCTGTGCGGCCTGGTGCAAGGCCGGTTCGGCCATCTGCTGCTCACTGGCCAGCAGGCAGGCCAGCGACGCCTGAGCAATGTTGGCTTCGCGCAAGGCCGCCGTGACGCCTTGGACAAGCTCCGGCAGCTGCGCATCGACAGCGACCAGCACCGAACGCGCATGAATCAGCAGTTCATCGCGGCTTGCCGGGCGCGCTTCGCAGCCAACATGAATGGTCCGCTGCGCCGCAGCATCGGCAGGTAGCTGCACCTCGGCCAGCCACGGCGCCTCACCTTCGATGCGCACGCTTTCGCCTGCGAGCAGATCGGAGACGAAGCGTTTGCCCTGCTCCAGGTCAGCCAAGGCATAACCCGCTGGCGGATTGAGCAGGCAGGTGCCAAAGCGCAACTCGCCACTGGTGGTAATCGCTGCCGCCACGCCGAGCGCCGCACCGATTTCACGGGCCATGACATTGACCCCTCCGAGGCCGCCGAGCAGCGGCACTACCGCGCTGCCGTCTTCAGCCACGACCAGTACCGGTGGCTCGACATCCTTGTCACTGAGCAGGCTGGCCAGGCTGCGGATGACGATGCCTGCCGCACACAAGGCGATGATCGGCGTGTCCTGCTGGTACAGCTCACGCAGGGTCTGGCCAAACGCGTCATACAGGCAGTCGACACCCTCGACCCGACCACGCAGGCCATGAATCATCGACTCAGGGTACAGCTGCTGGATCCGCTGCGCGGTGGCCAGGCTGCCCGCGCCCAGAATGACGATTGCCGGTGCGCTGCGCATGTTCATCCCTGCCATTTTTCACCCGGCACGATGATCAGCGAGAAGTACGGCGACGACTGCGGGTCGACGGCGTCCAGGGCGACGATCTTCTGGTTGGCCATGGTCGCGCGCTCGACATACAGCGCGCGGCCGTCCATGCCCAGCTCAGCGAGGACCTGACGCACCTTGGGGAAGTTGCGCCCCAGTTTCATGATCACCGCAGCATCGGCGTCGGCCAAGCGGCGCTTGAGTTCGTCCGCTGGCAGTACCCCCGAGAGCACGGTCAGCGTCTGGTTGCGATAGACCAGCGGAGCACCGAGCACCGAGGCGCCGCCGAGCATCGAACAGACGCCCGGGATCACTTCGGCTTCGAAGCGCTGCGCCAGGCGGTCATGCAGGTACATGTAGGAGCCGTAGAAGAACGGGTCACCCTCGCAGATCACCGCCACGTCGCGGCCAGCATCGAGGTGCGCGGCGACCTGTTCGGCGGCTTCATCGTAGAAGTCGCTGATCACCTGTTCGTACGACAGCGGTGCCGGCAGCACCTCGGTAGTCACCGGGTACACCAGCGGCAGCAGGGTCTGCTCGGCCTGCAAGTGCGCCTCGATGATACCAAAGGCGTTGCCGCGCTTGCCCTTGGCGACAAAGTAGGCCACCACCGGCGATTCGCGCAGCAGGCGCAGCGCCTTGACCGTGATCAGCTCAGGGTCACCGGGGCCAACGCCCAGGCCGAGCAGACGTCCACGTGCAGTCATCATTCTACCTCCGTGGCCAGGGCGTTGACTGCGGCGGCGGCCATCGCGCTGCCCCCCAGGCGACCCTGCATGATCACGAACGGCACGCCACGGCTGTCGGCGGCAAGCATCGCCTTGGACTCCGCAGCGCCGACGAAGCCCACCGGGAAGCCAAGGATCAGCGCCGGTTTCGGTGCGCCGGCATCGATCATCTCGAGCAGGTAGAACAACGCCGTCGGCGCGTTGCCGATGACCACCACGCTGCCTTGCAGATGCGGCCGCCACAGTTCCAGGGCCACCGCCGAGCGCGTGTTGCCTGCGGCCTTGGCCAGGTCGGGCACGCTCGGGTCACGCAGGGTGCAGATGACCGGGTTGTTGGCGGGCAGGCGGGCGCGGGTGATGCCTTCAGCGACCATGTGCGCATCGCAGAGGATCGGCGCACCGTTGGCCAGGGCCTGACGCCCAGCGGTGCCGGCACCTGCGGAAAACTGCAGGCCGTCGATCGCCTCGACCATGCCGCAGGCATGGATCACGCGCACGGCGAGTTTTTCCAGGTCGGCAGGAATCCGTTCGAGCCGGGCTTCCTCACGGATGATCCGGAAGGAATTGCGATAGATCTCCTGACCATCGCGGATGTAGTCAATCATCAAGGTGCTCCGTAGGCAGGTCGAGCATGGCGCCTGCTTCTTTCAAGGTAAGGTCGCTGGCGCGCAGGGCACCGAAGCCCGGCAGGCGCGCATCACGCGCGTAAAGGTCATAGCGGCCCGGCGAGCGGGCCAGCAGGGTGGCCGGAGCCACATGGGCCATGGCGCAGGATCGCAGGCAACCGGACAGGTGCACGCTGGCGGCGGCGCCAGGCGACAACAGCGGGGCCAGCGTCACGGCGTCGGCCTTGGTGTCGGCCTGGGCCTTGGCGCAACCGCTGGAGCCGGTGCAGGCGGTGATCCGCGCCAGCGGCGCCGCGGCCTGGCAAAGCAGGCCGAGGGCCTCCAGCTCGGTCAGGGCCGCGTCCGCCTGGGCCGGGTCGATGGAGCTCAGCACCAGGCTTTGCCAAGGGCTCAGGCGCAATTGGCCGTCCCCCAGCTCACGCGCCAGCCGCGCCATACCGCGCAGCATGGTCGGGGTCAGCCGGCCCAGCGGCGGAGCGACGCCAAGCGCCATTCCCTGCTGCTGGGCAAGCCGGCCCAGCCAGGTCGTGCCGGCCGACGTGCGGCGCCAGCCGAGCACCGCCGGATCACGGCGGATCGGCACACCAAGGCCATCGAGGAAATCCTCGGCGGTGCAGGTTTCGAGCAACTGGCGCATGCGTGACTGTTCGGTACTGGCCAGGTCCAGGAAGCGCTCGAGCACCGCGCGGGTCAGGGCCAGCCCCTGTGCCACCGGCACCGCCGCCAATGGCCGGTCGGCACCAGGACAACCGGCCAGGCCAAACGCCAACCAGGTCTGCTGCTCAAGGACTACCGCCGACAGCCACAGGTCGTGCGGGTGGTGGAGCATGCTCAAGCCTTCGCCGCCATCCAGCTGCAGGGCGAACTTGGCCGATAGCTGATGAAACCGCGGGGTGCTTTCGAGCATCTCGAGGATCTGCCCGGCGAGCGGCCGGGTATCCATCAGCATGGCCGGGTCAAGGCCGGCCAGTGGGCTCAGCATCAGGTTGCGCACATCGTCGCCGGCCGCCTCGCGCGGGCCGAGCCCGGCGGCCAGCAGGTGGTCGATCAGCGCCTGATGCTGGTCGCCGATGCCACGAATCTGCAGGTTGCCGCGATTGGTCGCTTCGATCACCCCGCACGCATGGCGCTCGGCAGCCTCGGCCACGGCATCGGCCTGATCAGCCAGCAGCAGGCCGCCCGGCAGCTTGATCCGGCAGATGCCGCCATCACGGGCGGCGACGATGCGCCACAACCCCGGGCAAGCCGAGGGGCGGGGCGAAACGTCAGGGGTCTGGGGCGAGTTCAAGGGGGCATCCGGCAATCGTGAAAGTGCGCTTGAGTGTAGAAGGCGCGGTATTATGCCTGCTTTGTCCGACGGCATGAAAAACCGGCGGTCGAACATCGTATTGAATCCGGGGGCGCAACGCGGCCCCGCACCTGACAGAAGTGAAATCCATGGCCCCCTGGCTGACAGTAGTAGGTATCGGTGAAGACGGTTTCAGCGGCCTGGGCAAGCCCGCCCGACGCGCCCTGCTCGGCGCCGCGCGGATCTTCGGCAGCCCGCGCCAACTGGCCCTGCTGCCCCGCTGCATCGTCGGCGAACGGCTGCAGTGGCCCTCGCCGTTCTCCCTGGCCCCGGTCCTGGCCCTGCGCGGCGAACCGGTCTGCGTGCTGGCCAGCGGCGACCCGATGTTCTACGGCGTCGGCGCCAGCCTGGCGCGCCAGGTGCCCGCCGAACAGATGCATGTGCTTTCCAGCCCGTCCTCCTGCGCGCTGGCCGCGGCGCGCCTGGGCTGGCCGTTACAGGATGTGCAGGTGCTGTCGCTCGTCGCCCGTCCGCTGGCCGCGCTCACTGCGCAGCTGTACACCGGCGTGCGCCTGTTGCTGCTGAGCAATGACGGCGACAGCCCGGCACAGATCGCCGCCCTGCTGCGTGAACGCGGTTTTGCTCCGAGCCGGATGCACCTGCTCGAACACCTCGGCGGCAGCGACGAGCGCCACCTCAGCGGCACCGCTGAAGACTGGCCGCACGCCCAGGCTGCCGCACTCAATGTGGTCGCCATCGAGTGCCTGGCTTCGCCCACTGCTGTGCGCCTGTCGCCAACGGCCGGCCTGCCCGACAACGCGTTTCGCCACGACGGTCAACTGACCAAACGTGATGTCCGCGCCATCACTCTGGCGCGCCTGGCCCCGCAACCTGGCGAGCTGCTGTGGGACGTCGGCGCCGGCTGCGGGTCGATCGGCATCGAGTGGATGCGCAGCCATCCCAGTTGCCGGACCCTGGCCATCGAGGCCGACGCCGGCCGCCAGGCCTTTATCGAACACAACCGCGATGCCCTCGGCGTGCCCGGCTTGCAGCTGGTGCGCGGCAAGGCACCGCAGGCGCTCAGCGCGCTCGAACGGCCCGATGCGATCTTCATTGGCGGCGGCGTTACCCGCGAAGGCGTGTTGTCGCGGTGCTGGCAACAGCTACGCCCCGGTGGGCGTCTGGTGGCCAACGCCGTGACCCTGCAGAGCGAGTTGGCCCTGGCGCACTTTCGCGAGCAGCACGGCGGCGAACTCACCCGAATCCATCTCGCCCAGACCCAGCCACTGGGAGCCTTCGACACTTGGCGCCAGGCCCTGCCGATCACCCTGCTCGACGTGGTGAAACCCCTCGATGCGTGAAGAAACCCGCGAGCAGCCCACGCCCCTGCGCAGTGGCCTGACCACCGGCAGTTGCGCCACGGCCACCAGCCTCGCGGCAGCGCGCTTGCTGCTGACTGGCCTCAGCGAAGACGCCGCACACATCACCCTGCCCAAGGGCAAGCATGTGCAGATGCGCCTGGAGTTCTGTCGTCGAACCGGCGAGTGCGCCGAGGCCGGTACGCTCAAGGATGCCGGCGACGACCCCGACGTCACCCATGGCGCCCTGCTCTACAGCCAGGTGCGCTTGCTTGAAGCGCCGGGGGTACGCTTTGTCGCCGGCGTCGGCGTTGGCACCGTGACCCGCCCGGGCCTGGTCCTGGCGGTGGGCGAGCCGGCGATCAATCCGGTGCCACGCCGGATGATCACCGAGCACCTGCAACAGCTGGCCAGCGACTGCGCCTACGCCGGCGGTTTCGAGGTCACGGTCAACGTGCGCGACGGTGAACAACTGGCGTTGAAGACCATGAATCCGCGCCTCGGCATCCTCGGTGGGCTGTCGATTCTCGGCACCAGCGGGATCGTCCGGCCGTTTTCCTGCTCGGCCTACATCGCCTCGATCCACCAAGGCATCGACGTCGCGCATACCAATGGTTATCGCCACATTGCCGCGTGCACCGGCAACGCTAGCGAAGACACCATGCGCCGGGTCTACAACCTCCCGGAAATCGCCCTGATCGAAATGGGCGATTTTGTCGGCGCGGTGCTCAAGCACCTGCGCAAGGTACCGGTAGCGCGTCTGAGCCTGTGCGGCGGGTTCGGCAAGATCAGCAAGCTGGCGGCGGGGCACATGGACCTGCACAGTCGCCATTCGAGCATCGACCTTGCGCAGCTGGCCGGTTGGGCCAAGGACATCGGCGCCGATCAGACGCTGCAGGATGCGATCATCGCCGCCAATACCAGCCAGCAAGCGTTGGCCCTGGCCCATGCGGCCGGGGTCGCCCTGGGCGATGCGGTGTGTGCCCATGCCCTGGCGTTTGCCCGCAGCGTGGTGCCCGCTCAGGTGCAGGTGGAAGTGTTCGCCATCGACCGCCAAGGCGGCATCGTCGGCCAGGCGGGTGTGAGATGAGCGCACGCATTCTGCTGCTCGGTGGCGTCACCGAGGCGCTGGCCATCGCGCGACGCTTGGGGCCGGAGCATGTCTACAGTCTGGCCGGGATCGGCCGCGTGCCGCAGGACCTGCAGTGCCAGGTGCGGGTGGGCGGCTATGGCGGTGCCGACGGCTTGGCGGATTACCTGCGCGACGCCGGCATCACGCTGTTGATCGACGCGACCCATCCGTATGCCGCGCAGATCAGCCGCAATGCGGCGCAGGCGGCGCGTAGCGCGGGCGTTGCCTGTTGGGCGTTGCGTCGGCCAGCGTGGCAGGCGCAGGCCGGCGATGACTGGCGCGAAGTGGCTGACTGGGCTGGTTTGATCAAGGCGCTCAAGCCGTTTGAGCGGCCACTGTTCACGTTGGGGCGCGAACCTTTGCAGCATCTGGACGAAATCCCCGCTCACCAGTTCTGGACCTTGCGTGCGCTGGAGGCGTGCCCTGGGAATGAGCGCTGTGAGGTGATCGGCGCACGCGGACCGTTTGATATCGAAGGTGAACGGGCGCTGTTCGCGCGGCGGCGGGTGGATGTGCTGGTGAGCAAGAACAGCGGCAGCGTGGCCACCGAGCCGAAGCTGCAGGTGGCGCGGGAGCTGGGCGTGCCGGTGCTGGTGTTGCGGCGGCCGGCGTTGCCGACGGTTGACCGGGAGTTTTTTGCGGTTGAGGCCATAGTGGCAACACTGACTTCCGTTTAACGCTTGTGCAGGGCCAAGTCCTACAACAGTGCCGCCCTTTTCCCCTACCCCCTACCGAATCCCCCCAATGGCCCATGGCCTGCCATCTGCCGTAAACTCAGCCCTCCTCCCCTGGAAGGCCCACCCATATGGAAATGCAATGGTGGATCTGGCTCGTCTTCGGCGTTGCCCTGATCCTGCTTGAACTGGTCCTGCCCACCTTCTTCATTCTCTGGTTCGGCATCGGTGCCGTACTGGTGGCCTTGATCGCCCTGGCGGCACCAACCCTGCAGCTGGATATGCAGGTACTGCTGTGGGTGCTGTTCTCGTCAGTCACCACCGCGCTGTGGTTCAAGCTGTTCCGCCGCAAGCGGCCCGACGTGCGCTGGACTGCCGACAGCGTGCTCGGCGAAGTCGGCCTGCTGACCGCCAGCGTGTCGGAGTTCCAGAAGGGCCGCGTGCGCTTCCAGAAGCCGATCCTCGGCAATGAAGAGTGGACCTGCGTCGCCGACAGCGAAATCGCCGCCGGCGAGCGCGTGCGTCTGACCGCCATCGAAGGCAATACCGCCCGCGTCACCCGGGCCTGATCCGTACTACAAGGAAGCTCCAGCATGACCAGCCTTATCGTCGTCGCGACGCTCGCCGTCTTCGTCCTGATCACCGTATTCAAAGGGGTACGCATCGTGCCTCAGGGCGAAGAATGGATCGTCGAGCGCCTCGGCCGCTATCACAGCACCCTCAAACCCGGCCTGAACATCGTCATCCCGTACATGGACGTAGTCGCTTACCGCCTGCCGACCAAGGACATCATCCTCGACGTGCAGCAGCAGGAGATCATCACCAAGGACAACGCGGTGATCGTCGCCAATGCGCTGTGCTTCGCCAAGGTGGTCGATCCGCAGAAGGCTTCGTACGGCGTGCAGGACTTCTCCTTTGCCGTGACCAGCCTGACCATGACCTCGCTGCGCGCCATCGTGGGCGCCATGGACCTCGACGAGGCACTCTCCAGCCGCGAGCAGATCAAGGCTCGCCTGCGCGAGGCGATGTCCGAACAGACCGAGGATTGGGGCGTGACCGTGCGCTCGGTCGAGATCCAGGACATCAAGCCTTCGGAGAACATGCAGTTGGCCATGGAGCGTCAGGCGGCTGCCGAGCGTGAGCGTAAAGCCGATGTGACCCGCGCTGAAGGGGCCAAGCAGGCGGCCATCCTTGAAGCTGAAGCGCGCCTGCAGTCGGCCAAACTGGATGCCGAAGCGCAGATCAACCTCGCCGAGGCCTCGGCACGGGCGATCACCCTGGTCAGGGACGCAGTTGGCACTGAAACCACCCCGGCCATGTACCTGCTGGGCGAGCGCTACATCACCGCCATGGAGAACCTGGCGGGAAGCGACAATGCCAAGCTCGTGGTGCTGCCGGCCGACTTGCAAGAGACGGTACGCGGGCTGCTTGGGCGCAAGGCCTGACATAGCCAGGGGCGCTTTGCGCCCCTGCGTCACTTCACCGCACCCCGCCTTTTTTACCTATACTCCGCCGTACAATACCCGCCACGATTCCTGACCGGATCTCTCCATGCCCCCACGTCGGCACATCGCCTGGATAGCCTGCTTGGCAGTGCTGTTCAATCTGCTGGCCATGCCGCTGTCTTCCGCTGCGTCCAAGGGCGCGGCCGAGCAGCTGCTGTGGGGGGCTTTCTGTTCCAGCATGGGCGCCAAGGCCAAGCTCGATGTACAGGCCCTGGCCAAGATCGACCTTGGCGATCAAGGCGGCGATCAAGCCAACATGCAGCACTGCTGGTGCTGCTCCGGTGGCGCACCGCTACTGGCTCTGCCGGGGCAGGCGCCGCAGTTGCGCAGCCCGCCCCAGTTCAGCCTCGGCCAGCTGCCCAGCCTCGCCGACTACCAACCGACGCCGCGCCAACTCTGGCCGGCGCTCAATCCCCGCGCTTCTCCCCTGGCCTGAGTTCACCACGCTACCGCACTGAACCTGTACAGATCGGAGACTCAATCCATGCTCAAGCAAGCCCTCGTCCTGGCCGCCCTGTTGCTGCCCGGCGCCTTCGCCAACGCTCATGAATACACCCAGGGCGACCTGCACATCGCCCACCCGTGGTCGCTGGAACTGCCGCCCAACGCCCCCAACGTCGCCGCCTACTTCGTGGTGCACAACAACGGCACGCAGGACGATCGCCTGCTCAGCGTCGAAACCCCCATCAGCGATGATGCCCAGCTGCATGAGCACAGCAAGACGGCCGACGGCCTGATGAAAATGCAGCAAGTGCCCGGGGTCACCATCCCCGCTGGCAAGGACCTGCTGTTCGCGCCCAGCGCCTATCACGTGATGCTCATGCAGCCCAAGGACCGCAGTCTGCTGCGCGACGGCAAGCGTTTTCCGCTGACCCTGCACTTCGAGAAAGCCGGTGACATTACCGTCGAGGTGGCCGTGCAGAAGCAGCCGCCCACCGACCAGCCAGGGCATCAACACACGCACTGACCGCTGACGAGCGCTCGCCATGAGCCTGCTGCGCGACCGCAACGCCCGCCGTACCACCCGCCCTGATCGCAGGCGCGCCGGTGGCGGCTGGCTGAGCCTGTTCGCCATGTGGATGATTTTCATCGGCCCACTGGTTTCCCAGTCGATGCCGATGGATCACCACGCCGGCATCAACATGCCGATGGACATGTCCATGGCGTCCGGCCACGCCCATGCCGGCGAGGGCCACCATGGCCATGGCAGCGATGGCGAGCAGCACGCCCTGTGGGAAAAATGCGGCTATTGCAGCCTGCTGTTCAACTGCCCGACCCTGCCGCAAAGCTTCAGCCCGCTCAACCATGGCAGGGTTGCCCATGCCCTGCCGCTATCCGCGCCCACCCTGCACGGCCATGCCCGCCAGGCGGTGTTCCCCGGTGCCCGCAGCCGTGCGCCGCCTTTCCCTTCGATCGACGTCTGAAGCGCAATTGACCGCACGGAGCCAGGAGGCTTCGCGCTCACCCATGACTGATCGACTGGAATCACTATGTCCGGCTGCATCCCTGTATCTGCCCTGTCCCTGCGCGGGACGATTGCCGTGCTCTGCGGCTCGCTGCTCGCGCCGCTGGCGCTGGCCGCCGAGCCCGGCCATGACGGCCACGACCATGACCTCGCCGAGCTGAGCCCGACGGTCATCACCGCCGTCGCCCCCAGCTCGCCACTGACCGTGGTCACCAACCCCAAGGACCCACGCCAGCCGGTGCCGGCCAGCGACGGTGCCGACTACCTGAAGACCATCCCCGGCTTCTCGGCGATCCGCTCCGGTGGCACCAACGGTGACCCGGTACTGCGCGGCATGTTCGGCTCACGCCTGAACATCCTCACCAATGGCGGCCTGATGCTCGGCGCCTGCCCCAACCGGATGGACGCACCCACCTCGTACATCTCACCGGAAACCTACGACCGGCTGACCGTGATCAAGGGCCCGCAAAGCGTGATCTGGGGGCCAGGGGGCTCGGCCGGGACCATTCTCTTCGAGCGCGAGCCAGAAAAATTCGGCGAGCTTGGCAGCCGGGTCAACGCCAGCCTGCTGGCCGGCTCGCACGGCCGCTTCGACAAGGTCCTCGACGCCGCGGCCGGTAACAGCCAGGCCTATGCGCGCTTTGTCGGCAACCAGTCGCGCTCCGACGACTATGACGACGGCAATGGCGATACCGTGCCGTCACGCTGGGACAAGTGGAACGGCGACGTCAGCCTTGGCTGGACGCCCGACGCCGATACCCTGCTCGAGCTCACCGCTGGCAAGGGCGATGGCGAGGCACGCTATGCCGGGCGCGGTATGGACGGCTCGCAGTTCAAGCGCGAAAGCCTCGGCCTGCGCTTTGAAAAATCCAACCTCGGCGAGGTACTCGACACGCTCGAAGCGCAGGTCTACTACAACTACGCCGACCACGTGATGGACAACTACAGCCTGCGCACGCCGTCGGGCAGCGGCATGATGGGCATGCCCATGGTCAGCAATGTCGACCGGCGCACGCTGGGCGCGCGGATCAAGGCCACCTGGCGCTGGGCCGATGTGCAATTGATCAGCGGTATCGACGCGCAGACCAACGAGCACCGCAAGCGCGGGGGCATGGGTGTCGACGCGCACAAGGGCCAGGCCTGGACCAAGGACGCCGACTTTCACAACTACGGCGTCTTCAGCGAGCTGACCTGGTACGCCAGCGCTGAAGACCGGCTGATCACCGGCGCGCGCCTCGACCGCGCCTCGACGCGGGATTTTCGTGACAGCAGTGCCACCGGCGGCGACAGCCGTGCCGACACCTTGCCCAGCGGCTTTGTGCGCTATGAGCACGACCTGGCGGCGCTGGCCGCGACCACCTATATCGGTCTCGGCCACGCCCAGCGCTTCCCCGACTACTGGGAGCTGTTCTCCCCCAGCCAAGGCCCGGCGGGCTCGGTCAACGCCTTCGACGGGATCAAACCGGAGAAAACCACCCAGCTCGACTTCGGTATCCAGTACCGCAGCGAGCGCCTCGAAGCCTGGGCCTCGGGTTACCTTGGGCAGATCCGCGACTACATCCTGTTCGACTACCGCACCGGCATGATGGGCATGAGCACCTCGCAGGCGCAGAACATCGATGCGCGGATCATGGGCGGCGAACTTGGCGGGGCCTACAAGCTGTCGGAAAACTGGAAGGCCGACGCAACCCTGGCCTACGCTTGGGGCAAGAACAGCAGTGATGGCAAAGCGCTGCCACAGATGCCGCCTCTGGAAAGTCGCCTGGGCCTGACCTACAGCCAGGACAACTGGAGTACCGGTGCCCTGTGGCGACTGGTCTCGGCACAGAACCGCATCGCCGCAAACCAGGGCAACGTAGTCGGCAAGGACTACGAGAAAAGCGCAGGCTTCGGCGTGTTCTCGCTCAACGGCGCCTACAAGGTGAACAACAACCTCAAGCTCAGCGCGGGGGTCGACAATCTGTTCGACAAAGCCTACGCCGAGCACCTGAACCTGGCCGGGAACGCCGGGTTCGGCTACCCGGCCATGGACCCGCAGCCGGTCGACGAGCCAGGCAGGACCTTCTGGACCAAGGTCGATATCAGCTTCTGACACTCACTACGGGCGCGGCAACGACCGCGCCCCACACCTTGCCTGATGGGAGGTTCCATGAGCGGACCACGCATTTCCTTCTACAACCTGGCCTGGCGCTGGCATTTCTATGCCGGGCTGTTCGTTGCCCCTTTCATGATCCTGCTGGCGATCACCGGGATCATCTACCTGTTCAAGCCCCAGCTCGACCCGCTGATGTACCGCGAGCTGATGGTGGTCGAGGCCAGCGATCACCGGCAGACTGCCGACGCCTTGCTCGCCGAGGTCCAGCGTGCCTATCCCCAAGGACACGTGGGCCAGTACCTGCCAGCGCTGAATGCCGAGCGCAGCGCGCAGTTCGTGGTGCATGACGGCGGCCGCGAGCTGAATGTATTCATCGACCCCTACAGCGCCAAGCTGCTCGGTGAACAGGACGCCAAGGACAACCTGCAGGCCGTGGCCCGCGCCTTGCACGGCGAGCTGATGGTCGGCACCGTGGGTGACCGCCTGATCGAGCTGGCGGCGGGCTGGGGCATCGTCCTGGTGGTGTCCGGGCTGTACCTGTGGTGGCCACGCGGGCGCAACAGCGCCGGGGTCTTGTGGCCACGCCTGTCGGCCCGGGGCCGGCTGCTCTGGCGTGACCTGCATGCGGTCAGTGGTTTCTGGGGGTCGGCGCTGTTGCTGCTGATGCTGCTCAGTGGCATGACCTGGACCGGCCTGTGGGGCAAGCAGTATGCCGACCTGTGGAACCGCTTCCCGGCAGCCATGTGGAACGACGTGCCGAAGTCGGATCAAGAGGCCCGAGTGCTCAATCAGGCCCATCGGCAAACCGTGCCCTGGGCCATGGAGAACACGCCCATGCCGCAGTCTGGCGCGCATGCCGAGCATGCTGGCCACCACATGATGTCGAGTGCCCCAGCGGCGCCACAGGTCAGCCTGCAGCAGGTCGAGGACATCGCGACCAGCCGCCTGGTCGAGCCCGGCTACAGCATCACCCTGCCGACCACTGCCGAGGGCGTGTTCACCGTCGCCGTGTTCGCCGACGACCCACGCAACGACGCCACCCTGCATGTCGACCAGTACACCGGCAAGGTGCTCGCCGATGTGCGCTGGCAAGACTACAGCCCGGTCGCCCGCGCCACCGAGCTGGGGGTGATGCTGCATGAGGGCAAGATGTTCGGCGCGTTCAACCAGATCGTCATCCTGCTGGTGTGCCTGATGATCCTGCTGGGCTCGGTCAGCGGCCTGGTGATGTGGTGGAAACGTCGGCCTGCGGGCGGGCTCGGTGTGCCGCCGTTGCGCCACGACTTGCCGCGCTGGAAGACGGCGACGGCGGTGATGCTGGTGCTGGGGGTGGCGTTCCCGTTGGTGGGGGTGTCGATGCTGGTGATGTGGGGTGTGGATAGCCTGGTGCTGCGGCGCAGAGTACTGGCCAGAGCCTGATCAGGGCCGGCCTCTTCGCGGGGCAAGCCCGCTCCTGCAGGTACACCACACCCTCTGTAGGAGCGGGCTTGCCCCGCGAAAAGGCCGGTACAGTTCGCGACCAAAGTCGTGTCGATCTGTCGCGCCCCGTTTTGGGACGCCCGTGTTAGCCTACTCGGCTCGCACAAAAAGACTGACCCTCAATGGAATGCAGCCAATGACTCGGACCTCCACCCCTCCACCGGCAGATGACCAGCATCTGCAACGTAACCTGACCAACCGCCACATCCAGCTCATCGCCATTGGCGGCGCCATCGGCACCGGCCTGTTCATGGGCTCGGGCAAGACCATCAGCCTCGCTGGCCCGTCGATCATCTTCGTCTACATGATCATCGGCTTCATGCTGTTCTTCGTCATGCGGGCGATGGGCGAGCTGCTGCTGTCGAACCTCAACTACAAATCCTTCATCGACTTCTCGGCCGACCTGCTCGGGCCGTGGGCGGGCTACTTCACCGGCTGGACCTACTGGTTCTGCTGGGTGGTCACCGGTATTGCCGACGTGGTCGCGATCGCCGCGTACTCACAATTCTGGTTCCCCGACCTGCCCCAGTGGATACCGGCCCTGAGCTGCGTCGCGTTGCTGCTGGCGCTGAACCTGGTCACGGTGAAGATGTTCGGCGAGCTCGAGTTCTGGTTCGCCCTGATCAAGATCGTCGCCATTCTCGGCCTGGTCGTCACCGGCCTGTACATGGTCATCACCGGTTTCGAGTCGCCAAGCGGCCGCACCGCCGACCTGGCCAACCTGTGGAATGACGGCGGGATGTTCCCGCATGGCCTGATGGGTTTCTTCGCCGGATTCCAGATTGCCGTGTTCGCCTTTGTCGGCATCGAGCTGGTGGGCACCACTGCCGCCGAAGCCAAGGACCCGCAACGCACGCTGCCACGGGCGATCAACTCGATCCCGATCCGCATCATCGTCTTCTATGTACTGGCGCTGATCGCCATCATGGCCGTCACCCCATGGCGCGACGTGGTACCCGGCAAGAGCCCGTTCGTTGAACTGTTCGTCCTCGCCGGCCTGCCTGCGGCGGCGAGCATCATCAACTTCGTGGTGCTGACCTCGGCGGCCTCCTCGGCCAACAGCGGTGTGTTCTCCACCAGCCGCATGCTGTTTGGCCTGGCCCAGGAAGGCGATGCACCAAAAGCCTTCGAGAAGCTCTCGCGCCGCGCAGTGCCGGCCAACGGGCTGTTCTTCTCGTGCACCTGCCTGCTGCTTGGCGCCGTCCTGATCTACGTGATTCCCGACGTGGTCGAAGCGTTCACCTTGGTCACCACGGTGTCGGCGCTGCTGTTCATGTTCGTCTGGACGCTGATCCTGCTGTCGTACCTGAAGTACCGCGTCCAGCGCGCCGCACTGCACCAGGCCTCTACCTACAAGATGCCGGGCGGGCGCTTCATGTGCTACGTGTGCCTGGTGTTCTTCGCCGCCATCCTGGTACTGCTGGCCCTGGAAGACGACACGCGCAAGGCGTTGATCGTGACGCCATTGTGGTTCGTGATTCTGGCGGTGACCTATCAGTTCGTCCGTAGCCGTCGCCAGCCGCGCGCGGCCATCGGTAACGCACAGGACTGACAGGTCCGAATGGGGCCGCGTGCGGCCCCAATTCCGTGCACAGCGCAAGCACTGGCACCAAGCTGGACCGCAAATATCCCTAACCCCCTCCGCAAGCCCCGCAAACCGGCGGTTTTGCCGTGTCCGAAAACTGGGCACACCGCTTGCAAACGCTCTTCTCCGAGGTGCCAACAGCAAAAACAACTCAACGGAGAGAGCACATGAAGCGTCGCAGTCTGATCAAGGCCTTTACCCTCAGCGCATCGATTGCCGCCATGGGCCTGAGCTGGAGCATCCAGGCCGCCGAGACCATCAAGGTCGGCATCCTGCATTCGCTGTCGGGGACCATGGCGATTTCCGAGACGTCACTCAAGGACATGGCCTTGATGACCATCGAAGAGATCAACGCCAAGGGTGGCGTCAACGGCAAGATGCTCGAACCGGTGGTGGTCGACCCGGCCTCCAACTGGCCGCTGTTCGCCGAAAAGAGCCGTCAGTTGCTGACCCAGGACAAGGTCGCGGTGGTGTTCGGCTGCTGGACCTCGGTGTCGCGCAAATCCGTGCTGCCGGTGTTCGAAGAGCTCAACGGCCTGCTGTTCTACCCGGTGCAATATGAAGGCGAAGAGATGTCGCCAAACGTCTTCTACACCGGCGCCGCGCCCAACCAGCAGGCGATCCCGGCCGTGGAGTACCTGATGGGCGAAGACGGCGGCAGCGCCAAGCGCTTCTTCCTGCTCGGCACCGACTACGTCTATCCGCGCACCACCAACAAGATCCTGCGCGCGTTCCTGCACAGCAAAGGCGTCGCCGACAAGGACATCGAAGAGGTGTACACGCCGTTCGGCCACAGCGACTACCAGACCATCGTCGCCAACATCAAGAAATTCTCCGCCGGCGGCAAGACCGCGGTGATCTCCACCGTCAACGGCGACTCCAACGTGCCGTTCTACAAGGAGCTGGCCAACCAGGGCCTGAAAGCTACCGACGTACCGGTGGTGGCGTTCTCGGTGGGCGAGGAAGAACTGCGCGGTATCGACACCAAGCCGCTGGTTGGGCACCTGGCCGCGTGGAACTACTTCGAGTCGGTGGATAACCCGGTCAACCAGAAGTTCGTCGCCGACTGGAAGGCCTACGCCAAGGCGAAGAACCTGCCGGGCGCCGACAAAGCCGTGACCAACGACCCGATGGAAGCCACCTATGTCGGCATCCACATGTGGGCACAGGCCGCCGAGAAGGCCAAGTCGACCGACGTCGACAAGGTCCGCGAGGCCCTCGCCGGACAGAGCTTCAAGGCGCCGTCGGGCTACACCCTGACCATGGACAAGACCAACCACCACCTGCACAAGCCGGTGATGATCGGCGAGATCCAGGATGACGGCCAGTTCAGCGTGGTCTGGGAAACCGAGCAGCCGTTGCGGGCGCAGCCTTGGAGCCCGTTCATTCCGGGTAACGACAAGCGGCCTGACTACGCGGTGAAAGGTAACTAAGCGCACGGGGCCGCGTTGCGGCCCATTCGCGGGGCAAGCCCGCGCCCACGCTGCCCGCGGTGCATCCGCCTTTTTTCCAGGAATACCCCATGCTCAGATTCCTGCTCGCCCTGCTCCTGCTGTTGCCCTTGGCAGCCCAGGCCAGCGAAGGCGAATTGTTCTTCACTGCCAAGCCCGCCGAGCAGGCCCGCCTGCTTCAGGACTGGGCTGCGCAGCCGACACCGGAGCGCCTGGCCCTGCTCACCTCGCTCAAGCAAGGTCGCATCGCCGCAGACGACAGCCGCAAGATCCGCCTGAACAACCGCCTGCGCGGCTTGATCGACAACGCCCTGGCCAGCCACCAGTTGTTCAGCGACGATCCCGCCGTGCGCCTGACCGCCGCCAGCGAACTGCAGCGCAGCGCGCAGCCGGCGCAGATGGCCTTCCTCGACCGGCGCTTCGCCAGCGAACCGGACGCCGCCGTGCACGCCGCACTGGGCCTGGCCCTGGCCAACCTGCAACTGGACGCCGGCGAGCCTGCGGTGCGTCTGGCGGCCGTACGCCTGCTCGGTGAAACCGGCGACCCGCTGGCCCGCACCCGTCTCGAAAGCCTGCTCCAGCCGGGTGCCGAAAGTGACGCAGGGGTGCGCACCGCCGCTGAAACCAGCCTGGCCCAGGTCAAGCGCAAACTGCTCATCGGCGAGCTGCTCGGCCAAGCGTTCAGCGGCCTGTCGCTGGGTTCGATCCTGTTGCTCGCAGCACTTGGCCTGGCAATCACCTTCGGCCTGCTCGGGGTGATCAACATGGCCCATGGCGAGATGCTCATGCTCGGCGCCTACAGCACCTACATGGTTCAGGTCCTGCTCCAGCGCTACTTGCCCGGGGCGATCGAGTTCTACCCATTGATCGCCCTGCCGGTGGCCTTCGCCGTCAGTGCCGGGGTCGGCATGGCGCTGGAACGCACGGTGATCCGCCACCTGTATGGCCGCCCGCTGGAAACCCTGCTGGCGACCTGGGGCATCAGCCTGATCCTGATCCAGGCGATCCGCCTGCTGTTCGGCGCACAGAACGTCGAAGTGGCCAACCCGGCCTGGCTGTCGGGTGGCATTCAGGTGCTGCCCAACCTGGTGCTGCCGTACAACCGCCTGGTGATCATCGCCTTTGCCCTCGCGGTGGTGTTGCTGACCTGGCTGCTGCTCAACCGCACCCGGCTCGGCCTGAACGTGCGTGCGGTGACCCAGAACCGCAACATGGCCGCCTGCTGCGGGGTGTCCACCGGACACGTCGACATGCTCGCCTTCGGCCTCGGCTCGGGCATTGCCGGGCTGGGCGGCGTGGCCCTGAGCCAGGTCGGCAACGTCGGCCCGGACCTCGGCCAGAGCTACATCATCGACTCGTTCCTGGTGGTGGTGCTCGGCGGCGTTGGCCAGCTGGCCGGCAGCCTCTGGGCCGCATTCGGCCTGGGCATCGCCAATAAATTGCTGGAACCGCAGATCGGTGCGGTGCTTGGCAAGATTCTCATCCTTGCGCTGATCATCCTGTTCATCCAGAAGCGTCCGCAAGGCTTGTTCGCCCTCAAGGGACGGGTAATCGACTGATGAACCAGCCACTGCTTGTCACCGCCACGCAAAAGGCCGGGCCGCGCTTGTCGCTGGCCATCGGCGCCGTCGTCATCCTCATCCTGCTGGCCCTGCCGCTGCTGTCACTGCTGCCCGCAGGGCATGCGCTGCAGGTCTCGGCCTACACCCTGACGCTGGTCGGCAAGATCCTCTGTTATGCCATCGTCGCCCTCGCCCTGGACCTGGTCTGGGGCTATGCCGGGCTGCTGTCGCTCGGCCACGGGCTGTTCTTCGCCCTCGGTGGCTATGCCATGGGCATGTACCTCATGCGCCAGGCCGCTGGCGACGGTCTGCCGGGTTTCATGACCTTTCTGTCGTGGACCGAGTTGCCCTGGTACTGGGCCGGCACCCAGCACTTTGCCTGGGCCATGTGCCTGGTAGTGCTGGCGCCGGGCTTGCTCGCGCTGGTGTTCGGCTGGTTCGCGTTCCGCTCGCGGATCAAAGGCGTGTACTTCTCGATCATGACCCAGGCGTTGACCTTCGCCGGCATGTTGCTGTTCTTCCGCAACGAAACCGGCTTTGGCGGCAACAACGGCTTTACCAGTTTTCGGACCATCCTCGGCTTCGACATCGCCGCGCAAGGCACCCGCGCGGTGCTGTTCCTGCTCACCGTCGGCCTGTTGCTGGCCAGCCTGTACCTGTGCTGGCGGCTGACCCGGAGCAAGTTCGGCCGGCTGCTGACGGCACTGCGTGACTCGGAGAACCGCCTGATGTTCTGCGGCTACGACCCACGCGGCTTCAAACTGCTGGTGTGGGTGCTCAGCGCGGTGCTGTGCGGCCTGGCTGGCGCGCTGTATGTGCCGCAGGTGGGCATCATCAACCCCAGCGAAATGTCGCCAACCAACTCCATCGAAGCTGCCGTGTGGGTTGCCCTCGGCGGGCGCGGCACGCTGATCGGCCCGCTGCTCGGCGCCGGTCTGGTCAACGGCATGAAGAGCTGGTTTACCGTGGCTTTCCCGGAGTTCTGGCTGTTCTTCCTCGGTGCGCTGTTCATCATCGTCACCCTGTACCTGCCCAAGGGCGTGATCGGCCTGTTGAAGAAAAGGAGCCAGCCATGAGAGGCCTGCCCCCGGTACATCCCGAATTCATGCTGGAACCGGTGTTCGACCAGGTCGGCACCGGCCGCGAAGCAATCGGCCTCGGCCAGCGCCGCGGCAAGGGCCTGGACGTGCGCCATGGCACGGTGCTGAGCCTGGAAGACATCAGCGTCAGCTTCGACGGTTTCAAGGCACTGAACGCCTTGAACCTGTACATCGGCGTCGGCGAACTGCGCTGCATCATCGGCCCCAACGGCGCCGGCAAGACCACCCTGATGGACGTGATCACTGGCAAGACCCGCCCCGATACCGGCACGGCGTTTTTCGGCGACACCCTCGACCTGACCCGCATGAGCGAATACCAGATCGCTCAGGCCGGGATCGGCCGCAAGTTCCAGAAGCCGACGGTGTTCGAGGCATTGACCGTGTACGAGAACCTCGAGCTGGCGCTCAAGACCGACAAGTCGGTCTGGGCCAGCCTGGCGGCACGCTTGTCGGGCGAGCAACGCGAGCGGATCGAGCAGGTGCTGAGCACCTTGCGTCTGCTGCCCCTGGCCAAGCGCCAGGCCGGGCTGCTGTCGCACGGGCAGAAGCAGTTTCTCGAAATCGGCATGTTGCTGGTGCAAGAGCCGCAGTTGCTGCTGCTCGACGAGCCGGTGGCGGGCATGACCGATGCCGAAACCGAGTTTACCGCCGAGCTGTTCAAGGGCCTGGCGGGCAGTCATTCGCTGATGGTGGTCGAGCACGACATGGGCTTTGTCGGCAGCATTGCCGACCACGTCACCGTGCTCCATCAGGGCAGCGTGCTGGCTGAAGGTTCGCTGGAGCAGGTACAGGCGGATGAGCGCGTGATCGAGGTCTACCTGGGCCGCTGAAGCTCACCCCACATCAATGCAATCCCTGTAGGAGCGGCGGTGCGGCGATCTCGCAGGGAAGCAAGAGGACGTACATATGCTGAAAATCGATACCCTGCACCAGTACTACGGCGGCAGCCATATCCTGCGCGGCTTGTCCTTCGAGGCCAAGGTCGGTGAAGTGACCTGCCTGCTCGGGCGCAACGGCGTGGGCAAGACCACCCTGTTGCGCTGCCTGATGGGCCTGGTCGCGCCGCGTGAGGGCAGTGTGCACTGGGAAGGCCAGCCGATCACCACGCTCAAGCCGCAACAGCGCGTGCATGCCGGCATCGCCTACGTGCCCCAGGGCCGTGAAATCTTCCCGCGCCTGACCGTCGAGGAAAACCTGCTGATGGGCCTGTCGCGCTTCCCGGCGCGCGAGGCCCGCGAAGTGCCAGCGTTCATCTACGAGCTGTTCCCGGTGCTCGAGCAGATGAAACAGCGCCGCGGCGGCGACCTGTCCGGCGGCCAGCAGCAACAGCTGGCCATCGGCCGTGCCCTGGCCAGCCGGCCGCGGCTGCTGATCCTCGATGAACCTACCGAAGGCATTCAGCCGTCGGTGATCAAGGAAATTGGCGCGGTCATCCGCAAGCTGGCCGACCGCGGCGACATGGCCATCCTGCTGGTCGAACAGTTCTACGATTTTGCCGAGGCGTTGGCCGATCAGTACCTGGTCATGGCCCGCGGCGAGATCATCCAGCAGGGCCGTGGGGAAAACATGCAGGCCGAAGGTGTACGCGGGCTGGTAACCATTTAATCTGCAGGCCTATCCCCTGCGAGACGCTTGTCATGAGTTACGAGATCCGCGAGGCCCTGGCCACTGATGTGCCGGGCATCCTCGACATCTACAACGACGCCGTGCGCAACACCACGGCGATCTGGAACGAAACCCCGGTAGACCTGGCCAACCGCCAGGCCTGGTTCGCAGCGCGCGCGCAGCAGGGTTATCCGATCCTGGTCGCGGTGGATGACAGTGGCGTGCTGGGTTATGCATCGTTTGGCGACTGGCGCCCGTTCGAAGGCTTCCGGCATACGGTGGAACATTCGGTGTATGTACGAGGCGATCAGCGCGGCAAGGGCCTTGGGCCGGTATTGATGCAGGGGCTGGTCGAGCGTGCCCGGACGTGTGGCAAGCATGTGATGGTGGCGGCGATCGAGAGTGGCAATGCGGCGTCGGTGCGCCTGCATGAGCGGCTGGGCTTCGTGGTCACCGGGCACATGCCACAGGTGGGGGTGAAGTTTGGCCGCTGGCTGGATCTGACCTTCATGCAGTTGCTGTTGAACCCAGGGGCTGAGCCTGCCTGATCAGGGCCTCTTCGCAGGGCAAGCCCGCGCCTTCGGGATCTGTCCTGCAGGAGCGGGCTTGCCCCGCGAAGAGGCCGCCGCCGACACCCCGCAACATCACACCATCGCGCCATCCACCAACACCTGCAAGCGCCCACGCGAACAGCGCTCGACCCGCGCCTCGACGCCATACACCTCAGCCAGCAGCCCCGCCGTCAGCACCTGCGCAGGCGCCCCGCTCGCCACCACCCGGCCCTGGCTCAGCACCACCAGCCAGTCCGCATGGCTTGCCGCCAGGTTGATATCGTGCAGCACTGCCACCGCCAGCAAGCGATGGGCAACCACCCGCTCGCGCACGGCATCCATCACCCGCAACTGGTAGTGCAGGTCCAGCGCGCTGGTCGGTTCGTCGAGCAACAGCACCTGCGGATTACGCGCCAGCAACTGCGTCAACGCCACCAACTGACGCTGACCGCCAGACAAACTGTTCAACGGCTGCTCGGCCAGATGCTCGATGCCCAACTGGCGCAACGCCTGGTACGCCACCTCGAGCAGGTTGTCGCCGCCGCTCAGACGCAGCGCCGCGACAATGCTCTCCAGCACCCCCAGGGCGATCCCGGGCGGCAACTGCTGGGGCATGTAGGCCAGCCGCCGTGAGCGCTCGGCCAAGCCCAGCCGGGTCACATCCTGGCCATCCAGTTGCAGCGAACCCTTCATCCGTTCCAGCCCGGCAATCGCCCGCAGCAAGGTCGATTTGCCCGCGCCATTCGGCCCGACCAGCGCCACCAGGCTGCCGCCCGGCAAGGCAGGCAAGCTCAGGCCCGTGATGATCGTGCGCGGCCCATAGGCCACCGACAGGTCATTGATCAACAGGCTCATGCACGCCTCCCACGACGGAACACCAACGCCACGAACACCGGCACCCCGACCAATGCAGTGACGATGCCCACCGGCACGATCACCCCAGGCAGGATCACCTTGCTGGCGATCGATGACAGCGACAACAGCAATGCGCCGACCAACGCGCTGGCCGGCAACAGGAAACGCTGGTCCTCACCCACCAGCAGCCGAGCAATGTGCGGGCCGACCAGGCCGATAAAACCAATGGTGCCGACAAACGCCACGGCCGTGGCCGAGAGCAGGCTGATACGCAGCAGGGAGGCGATCCGCAGCCGCCGCGTGTCGACGCCAAAACTGCGCGCGCGGTCTTCGCCCATGCGCAGCAGGGTCAAGGCGGGTGCGGCGCGCAGCGAGAACGGCGCCACCAGCAGCAACACCAGCGCCAACAGGCCGAGCTTGTGCCAGTCGGCCCGCGCCAGGCTACCCATGGTCCAGAACACCAGTTGCTGCAGCACGTCCTCGGTCGCCAGCAACTGCAGCAGCGAGACCAGCGCATTGCAGCTGAACACCAGCGCGATACCCAACAGCACCAGGCTTTCCACCCCGGCGCCACGCACACGCGCCATGGCCTGCAACAGCACCACCGACAGACAGGCGAACACGAACGCCATCAATGGCACCTGAACCGCCGGCTCAAGCCAGGCAACCGCCAACGGATAGGCAATCGCCAGCGAGGCGCCCAGGGCTGCCGACGACGACACGCCCAAGGTAAACGGGCTGGCCAGCGGGTTGTCGAGGATCGCCTGCATTTCAGCGCCGGCCAGCGCCAGCGCGGCGCCGACCAGCACCGCCATCAGGGCATAGGGCAAGCGTACGTTCCAGATGATCACCTGCTCGGTGGCGCTCAGTGCGTGCGGGTCGAGCACGCCCTGCAGCAGGCGCCCCAGGCTCATGCCGGACGCACCGCTGGCCAGGTCACCGAGTACCGACAGCAGCAACAGCGCGGCTATACCGGCGACCAGCGCTGTCCGCCGCCAGAGCAGGCGGCGGTAGCGCCAGGCCGCCAGTGCTGCGCCGTCGTGTGCAAGCGAAGTCACTTGGCGTCGATCCAGTACTGGCCTTCAAGGCCGACATGCAGCAGCTGATTGATCTCGGCCATGGTCGCCTGTGGGTCGACATCGGCAAAACGCTCGGGGTGAACCCAACGCGCCATGGCCTCGACCGCGAGGATATTGAAGGGTGAGTTGTAGAAGTCATGCCAGAGGGCGTGCGCATGGCCCGCCTGGATCGGCCGCAACGGGGCGAACTCGGGCCGAGCGGTAATCTGAGCAAGGCTCTGGCGGGCGGTGTCGGCTGTCACACCGGCGCCCAGCAATACGCCCGGCGCACGGTTGCCGGTGGCGATGTAGATATCCGGATCGGCCTGCAAGACATACTCGACACTGACATCACCCAGTGCCCCCGGCACCACATCGGCGCCAATGTTATGCCCGCCCACCGCCTGCACCAGGCTGCCCAGGCCGCTCTTGCCGGTGGTGTGCCCCGGCGCCTGCCAGACGCCCGCCAGCAGTTCGAGGAAGACCTTGGGCCGCTCGCTGTCACTGAGCCCGGCGACGCGTTCGGTGACGTTCGCGAGGTGCCGGTCATACAGGTCCAGATACTGCTTGGCCTCGCGCTCACGACCCAGTAATTGGCCGAGCGCTTCAAGACTGACCCGGGTGTTCTTGATCGGGTGCACGCGGAAGTCGATGAACAGCACCGGCACCCCGGCCTTGGCTAGCAGGTCGGCGACCGGACTGTGTTGGGTCGGGCCCTCGCCAGCAATGCTGAACACCGCCAGGTCCGGTTTCAAGGCCAGGATCTGCTCGGCGCTGACGCTCTGCTCGGACGCTTGGCCGATCAGCGGCAACTGAGTGATCTGCGGGTACTGCTTGGCGTAGATCGCGTAGGTATGCGGATCCAGCAGGCGCATGTCGTTCTGCCAGCCGACCACGCGCTGGAACGGGTTATCGCGGTCGAGCAGCGCCAGGGCGAAGAACAGCCGGCCTTCGCCGAGGACGATGCGTTGCGGCGCATGGTCGATCTCGACTTTGCGGCCGAGTACGTCGGTGACTTGTACCGCACTGGCGGACTGGGCGAAACCTAGGCAGGTCGCCAGCAGCAGGAAGGCATGGATGAGCGCGCGCATCGGAGGAAATCCCCTGACAGAGAATCGAAGCGCGGCATTCTAGCCAGACGGGCGGGCCTGCCGGTGTACGCGAATGTATTGCGGGGGTGGGGTTGCTGCACAATCCATTACATAGCTGTGCTGGATGGCACCGGCGTTGCCGGTGTTCGCGGGGCGAGCCCGCTCCTACAGGGGCTGGGTGCTCTTCACGGGGGGAGAAGCCGGCGAAGGGCCGCAAGGCGGCCCCAGCGACCTTAGAAGGTCAGGCAGATCTTGCCAAAGTGGCGGTTGCTCTCCTGATACTGGAACGCCTCAACGATCTGTTCCAGCTCGAAATGCTTGTCGACCACCGGCCGCAGGCCATTGCTATCGATCGCCCGTACCATCGCCTGCTGCTGAGCACGGCTGCCGACCAATACCCCTTGCAGACGAATCTGGCGCACCAGCGCCTGGACCAACGGCAGTTGCCCGGCAACCCCGGTGAGGATGCCGATCAGCGACACATGCCCGCCAATGCGCGCGGCAATCATCGACTGCTCCAGGGTCGCCGGGCCACCGACCTCGATGACATGGTCGACACCGCGATTGTCAGTGAGCTGGCGCACCTGCTCACCCCAGGCGGGGGTGGTGCGGTAGTTGATCACATGATCAGCCCCGAGCGCCTTGAGCCGCTCCAGCTTGGCCTCGCTCGACGACGTGGCGATCACCGTTGCCCCGGCCAACTTGGCGAACTGCAGGGCAAAAATGGAAACGCCGCCGGTGCCCTGCACCAGTACGCTGTCGCCAGGCTTGAGGTGGTCATCGGCCATCAGCGCACGCCAGGCGGTGAGGCCGGCGGTGGTCAGGGTGGCGGCTTCGGCGTGGCTGTAACCCTTTGGCGCCAGGGTGAACGCGGTGGCGCGGGCTGTGACCTGCTCGCGGGCATAACCATCGATGCCGTCACCCGGGACAGTGGCGAAGCCCTCGACCAAGGGCTGGCCGTCGAGCCAGTCGGGGAAGAAGGTGCTGACCACGGCATCACCGACCTTGAACTCGCTGACGCCAGCGCCCACCGCGAGCACTTCACCCGCACCATCGGCCATGGGAATGCGTTGTTCGCTCGGCCCCCACATGCCGCTGACCACGGCGAAGTCATGGTAGTTGAGCGAGCTGGCGTGCAGGCGCACGGTGATCTCGCCGGCCTGTGGCGCGACGGCCTCGCAAGTGCCGACCTGAACCTTGTCGTAACCGCCGCCTGGCTGGACGTAGATGGCCTTGCTGCTCATGGCGGTAATTCCTCTGTGATGGGTGAGAAGTGCTGTGCAGCTTAGCCTGCCGCACGGAATGGTTTTCTGGATTGGGGGCGCTTACGGCATGAAGCCTGACGCCCGATCTCTAGCCTGCCAGGATGACAGGACAAGCGGGCCGGATCAGCCCAGCATCGCCCGCAACGCACGGCAGTCCGACACATGCCAGTCGACCAGCTCCGGCCAAGGATTATCCGGCAGGTTGACCAGCACCGTGCGCGCCCCGGCAGCCCGGCCGCAATCAAGGTCGAAGCGGTAATCGCCCACCATCACCAGTTCACTCGGCGCCACCGCCCAGGCCTGGGCAATTTTCAGCAGGCCATCGGGGCTGGGCTTGGGCGCTGCTTCGTCACGGCCCAGAACATCCTCGAGCGCAAAACAATCTGCCAGGCCAATCGCCTCCAGGGTGACATGCGCCAGCTCACGGGCATTCCGGGTCAGGATCCCCAGGCGGCAACCGCGCCCGGCCAACTCGCGAACCAATTCCACTGCGCCACTGGCTGGCGTCGAGGCCAGCGCCAGGTCGCGCTCGTGCTCCAGCAACCAGGCGTGCTTGGCCGCCGCTTCATCGGCCGGCAACGCCGCCAGGTGAGTGAGGATGTCGTCCTCGGCAGGGATGCCCAAGGCCACGCGGATGGCGGCAAAGTCGTGCACGGCCACGGTCAACGTGCCGTCCATGTCGAACACCCAGTTGCGAATGGCAGAAAGGCTCATGCCCAATCCTTGCGATGACGGATCAAGCCTTCCTGGGACGACGACGCCACCAGTTGCCCAGCCCGGTTGTAGATACTGCCCCGGCAGAAGCCACGGGCATTGCCGGCCCACGGGCTGTCGGTGGCATACAGCAGCCAGTCGTCGGCGCGCAGGTTTTGGTGGAACCACAGCGAGTGATCGAGGCTGGCGATCTGCATGTCTTTCATCCACACCGACTTGCCATGCGGCAGCAGCGAGGTGGTCAGCAGGCCGAAGTCGGAGGCATAGGCGAGCAGGTACTTGTGCAGCGCGGGGATGTCCGGCAGGTTGCCGTCGGCGCGGAACCAGGCGTACTTGACCGGATCACCCGGCTTGGGGTTGAACGGGTCGCGCTCGGTCACCGGGCGGATTTCGATCGGCTTGGCGCACAGCACCTTGTCGCGGATGCGCTCCGGCAGGTGGTCAGCCATGGCACTGGCCAGCTCGACTTCACTGGGCAGGTTCTCCGGCCCGACCACATCCGGCATCTGCGCCTGGTGCTCGAAGCCCTCCTCGTCGTACTGGAACGAGGCGCTGCAGGTGAAGATGGTGTGGCCCTTCTGGATCGCCGTCACCCGACGCGTGCTGAAGCTGCCGCCGTCGCGGACCCGGTCGACCGAGTACACCACTGGCAGGCTGGCATCGCCTGGGCGCAGGAAATAGCCGTGCAGCGAGTGCACATGGCGAGCGTCCTCGACCGTCTGGCTGGCCGCAGACAGCGACTGGCCGAGTACCTGGCCGCCGTACAGCTGGCGAAAGCCCAGGTCCTGACTGCGTCCGCGAAACAGGTTTTCCTCGATCGCTTCAAGGCTCAACAGGTCGACCAGGTCGTCCAACACATGGCTCATCGGGGGTTCTCCTTGCTAGGCATCACGGCGCTACAACAGATTTTGAGAGGCAAGATGATACAGGGTTTGTCATCAGTCCCCCGCATGCACGGCCATTCAGCCGCGCAGGGTTTCTTGCCAGTGGCTGCGGTCGATGCGGTACAGCACATGCCGGCGTAACGGGTGGCCGCTGGGCAGGCGCGGGTGCTCGAAGCTGCCCTCCTGGTCTTGGACCATGCCGATCGCCTGCATGACTTTCTGCGACGGCAGATTGCTCTCGGTAGTAAACGACACCACTTCATCCAGGCGCAATTGGGCGAAGGCACAACGCAGGCAGGTCCAGGCCGCCTCGCTGGCGAAACCCAGGCCCCAATGCCGCCGAGCCAGGCGCCAGCCAATCTCCACTGCTGGCGCAAACGGCGCATCGAAGTTGACGTTGAGCAGCCCGGTCATGCCGATGAACGCGCCGCTGTCCTTGCGCTCCAGCGCCCACAGGCCGAAGCCGAACTCATTGAAATGACCACGAATGCGACCGATGAGGGCGGCGGCCTCAAGGCGCGTCAAGGGTGCCGGGAAGTAGCGCATCACCTGCGGATCGGCGCACAGGTTGGCGAACTCGGTCAGGTCGTCGTCGTGCCATTGGCGCAGCACCAGCCGGGCGCTTTCCAGTTGAAGGATGGGGGTCATCGGGCGTGCTCCGGTTTCGCGGTCTGTCAGTCTATAGATTAGGCGCAGTTGGCTCCGCTGCGCGGCACGACCATGGCGCGTGCCCACGCCAACTGGCAGTATCAGCACTGACCCTAGCCGCGATCCGACCATGCCGTTGCCACTGATCTACCACGACGACTACAGCCCGGACTTCCCCGCCGAGCACCGCTTTCCGATGGACAAGTTCCGCCTCCTGCGCGACCACCTGGTCGACAGCGGCCTGACCACGGACCAGGCGCTGCTGCGTCCAGAGATCTGCCCCAACGATATCCTCGCCCTGGCTCACGACCGCGGCTACATCGAGCGCTACCTGAGTGGCGACCTTTCCCGCGAGGACCAACGCCGCCTCGGCCTGCCCTGGAGCGAGGCGCTGGCGCGGCGTACCGTGCGGGCCGTGGGCGGCTCGCTGCTGACGGCGGAAATGGCCTTGCGCGACGGCATCGCCTGTCACCTCGCAGGCGGCACCCATCACGCGCACTACGATCACCCGGCAGGCTTTTGCATCTTCAACGACCTGGCGGTGATCAGCCGTTATCTGCTCGAAGCCGGCCGGGTCCAGCGGGTGCTGATCTTCGATTGCGATGTGCACCAGGGCGACGGTACCGCGCGCATCCTCCACGACACGCCGGAGGCGATCACCGTCTCGCTGCACTGCGAACAGAACTTCCCGGCGCGCAAGGCCGACAGCGACTGGGATATCCCCCTGCCACGGGGTATGGACGACACGGCTTACCTGCAGGTGGTCGACGACGCCCTCAATTACCTGCTGCCGTTGTACCAGCCCGACCTGGTGCTGTACGACGCCGGCGTCGATGTGCACAAGGACGATGCCCTGGGCTACCTGCAGTTGACCGATCAGGGCGTCGCCGCGCGCGACGAAAGCGTGCTGCGCCACTGCCTGGGGCGGGATATTCCGGTGATGGGCGTGATCGGTGGCGGCTACAGCAAAGACCGCACGGCGCTGGCCAGGCGCCACGGCATCCTTCATCACAGCGCAGTAAAAGTCATCAGTTGTTCACAATGACTGTGGAACCGCCTGTGGATAACCTGAGTGAAAGACGCTGCAGCCCTTTGACTGCATGACGTGCAGCCTGCTGATCATTTTTTGAACAGTGCTTCGACACTACGCCCTAGGGTAGAATGCCGGCTCTTTTGTCCACAGCCTGCCGCCCGCCATGCCAGATCAACGCCCCGCTTGCCCTCCCCTCGTCGCCGTGATCGGTGCTGGCCCCGCCGGGCTGATGGCCGCCGAGGCCTTGGCTGCGGCCGGTGTCGCGGTGCAGGTGTTCGACGCCATGCCCTCGGTTGGGCGCAAGTTTCTCCTGGCTGGCGTCGGCGGCATGAACATCACCCACTCCGAGCCTTACCCGGCCTTCGTCGGCCGCTACAGCGAGCGGCGCGACGAGATCGACGCGCTGCTGCGCGACTTTGATGCCGACGCGCTGCGCCAGTGGATTCATGGCCTGGGCATCGAGACCTTTGTCGGCAGTTCTGGCCGGGTGTTTCCGCGCGACATGAAAGCTGCGCCGCTGCTGCGCGCCTGGCTCAAGCGCCTGCGTGACAGCGGGGTAGTTATCCACACCCGCCATCGTTGGCTGGGCTGGAAGGCTGACGGCGCCTTGCGGCTGGGTTATCCACAGGGTGAACTGAGCCTGCAGGCCGATGCCGTGGTGTTGGCCTTGGGTGGAGGCAGTTGGGCGCGGCTGGGTTCAGACGGCGCCTGGCTGCCGCTGCTGGCCGAGCGGGCTGTGGATATCTCGCCGCTGCAACCGAGCAACTGTGGCTTTGAAGTCGAAGGCTGGAGCGCGCTGCTGGTCAGCAAGTTCGCCGGCTCACCGCTGAAGAACATTGCCCTCGGCGTACCGGGCAGCGCCGTGCGCAAAGGCGAGTTCATCCTCACCGCGCAGGGGGTTGAAGGCAGCCTGGTGTATGCCTGGTCGGCCGAGCTGCGTGAGGCCATCAACCGCGACGGCCGCGCCACGCTGTTACTGGACCTGTTGCCGGATCGGCCTGTGGACAACATTGCTCAGGCGCTGGCCAAGCCGCGTGGTTCGCGCTCGATGGCCAAGCACCTGCACAGTCAGTTGGGCATCGATGGGGTGAAGGCGGCGTTGCTGCGGGAATTGACTGATCAGGCCACCTTCGCTGATCCGCAGGCGCTGGCAGCGGCAATCAAGGCCTTGCCGATCGAGCTGGTGCGCACCCGTCCGCTGGATGAGGCGATCAGCAGTGCCGGTGGGGTGCGCTTTGCCGGGTTGGATCAGGGCTTGATGCTGCGGCAGTTGCCGGGGGTGTTCTGCGCCGGTGAGATGCTCGACTGGGAGGCGCCGACCGGGGGGTATTTGCTGACGGCGTGTTTTGCCAGCGGCTTGCGCGCAGGGCGGGCAGCGGCGGATTGGTTGGCCAATAACGCCAGGTAAAGTGCTGGGGCTGCTCCCATAATGTCCGCGCTTACCCTGTAAATAGCGCCATACACGATCTCTGTGGGAGCGGCCTTGTGTCGCGAAAGGGCCGCAAAGCGGCCCAAGGATCTCAAGGCTTGCGCTTGCGCGGCCCGCCATTGAAGCTCGGCACCTTGCGCACCGCCTTGACGGCCGGCTTCGAATCGCCAGCCTCACTGCTGTCCATCCACTTGCCCAAGCCACGCTTGGCGCTATTTTCCTTGGGCTTCTTCGGTTTTTTCGGCTTCTTGATCACCTGCCCACTGGCATCGGTCATCGGTACCCGATGCTCAGGGATGAAGTCCGGCTCTTCATGACGCGGCAAGGTCTGCCGAATCAAGGTCTCGATCGCCGAGAGCATCTGCACTTCATCCGCACACACCAGCGAGATCGCCTCGCCCTTGTTCCCCGCCCGACCGGTACGGCCAATCCGGTGCACATAGTCTTCGGCCACGATCGGCATATCGAGGTTGACCACCAACGGCAGGTCATCGATGTCCAGCCCGCGCGCGGCGACATCGGTCGCCACCAATACCTGGATCTCGCGGGCCTTGAAGGTGTCCAGCGCGCGCTGACGGGTCGCCTGCGGACGATCGCCATGGATGCCATCGGCGTTGACGCCTTCGCTCAGCAGCCGCTCGACCAACTGATCGACACCGTTACGGGTCTTGGCGAACACCAGCACCTGGGTCCAGCGTTGCTTGCGCAGCAAGTAGCAGAACAGGTCGGCCTTGCGCTTCTTGTCGACCGGCACCAACCACTGCTTGACCGTGCTCGCTGCTGCGTTGCGCGGGCTGACTTCGATGCTCAGCGGGTCATTCAGGGCGAGACCTGCGAGCAGGCGGATCTGCTCGGAGAAGGTCGCCGAGAACAGCAGCGTCTGGCGCTTGCGCGGCAGTGCGGCGTACACCGACTGCAGTTCTTCGGCAAAGCCCAGGTCGAGCATGCGGTCGGCTTCGTCGAGCACGAGGATCTGCACCTGGCCGAACTTGACCGCCTTCTGCCGGAACAAATCGAGCAAGCGACCGGGGGTAGCCACCAACAGGTCGACGCCGCGACGCAGGCGCATCATCTGCGGGTTGATGCTGACGCCGCCGTACACCGCATAGGTGGAGAGCGGCAGGTTTTCGGCGTATTCCTGGATATTGCCATGCACCTGCTCGGCCAGCTCGCGGGTCGGCACCAGGACCAGGGCGCGGATCGAATTGCTCGCGACCTTCTCCCCTTCCAAGGCCAGCCGCTGCAACACCGGCAGGGCGAAACCTGCGGTCTTGCCGGTGCCGGTCTGGGCGGCGGCCATCAGGTCGCGGCCGGCCAGCACAGCAGGGATGGCCTGGGCCTGGACTGGGGTCGGGGTGGAGTAGTCGCGCTGCTGCAAAGTGCGCAGCAGCGGTTCGATCAGGCCGAGTTTGGCGAAATTCATGGCAATACCGTCAGGGGGGTTCAGCGAAGGCGGCAGTTTACCGCAACACCCCGCCTCACTTGCACTTTAAAGGGGCGACATCAATGGCGCAGGAGCAACTGCCCTTCAATCGGCACGTAGTGAGTAGCGGCGCGAATCAGCGACAGCGCGGTCAGCCCCGGCGTGCCATACACCACAGCCTCGATCCCGTAACGCTGGATCGCCCGCTCCAGCAACAAGTCGAAATCGCCATCGCCAGAGGCCAGCACCACCTGGTCGACCCGGCTCGCCGCCTCGATCACATCGAGGGTGATGCCCACATCCCAGTCACCCTTGGCCGAGCCATCGGCGCGCTGGATGTAGGGTTTCAGGCGTACCTCAAACCCCAGGTTGCGCAAGATCTGCTGAAACTGCTGCTGCTTGCTGTCGCCACGATCGATTGCATACGCCACCGCCTCGACAATCTGCCCCTGGCGGCTGACTTCAGCCCAGAGCGCGGCATAGTTGAAGTGACAACCGTGGGCCTGGCGAACGGTGTAGTAAAGGTTCTGCACGTCGGCGAACAGCGCGATTTTCTTCACTACAGGGCCTCTATCGACTGGTTGGACAGCACAAGGCCGCTCGTTTGTGGGAGCGGCCTTGTGTCGCAAAAGGGGCGCAGCGCGCCCCCAGAATGCCCAGCAGTATGCCAGAGCCCTCAGACGAAGGTGTCGTCGTCCGAGAAGAAGCCGCCATCGTCGCTGCCGTAATCGCTGTCGGCATAGCCACCCTGGTCGGCACCGTAGCCATTGTCGGCAACCTGCGACTGCCCGCCCTGATCATTCCAGCCGCCGCTGTCACTGGCTGGCGCGGGCTCTTCCTTGATCACCTCGACCACTTCCTCAGGCTGGGAATGATGGTTGAACAGGCTGCTGATGCCCTGCGCCAGCATCACCCCGCCGGCGACCCCGGCAGCAGTTTGCAGGGCGCCGCCGAGGAAGCTCGGAGCGCCGCCACGCGCAGGCGCTGCGTTGAAAGCGGACTGTTGCTGTTGTGGCGCGGCGTAGCCGGGCGCTGATGGCTCGCGCCAGCCTCCACCGGAGGCGACCGGGCGCTGCTGTTGCGGCTGAGCTGCCGGTGCCGCGCTGCGTGCAGGAGCGCCACCACCGCCGCCACCGCCGAAGATGCTCGACAAGAAGCCCCCGCCACTGTTGCCCTCGCGCGGCGCCTGAGCCTGGGCACGGGCTTGCTGCAGCTCGTTCTGCAACTGCTTGTTCTGCTCGTCGAGGCGCTTGAGCGCGGCTTCCTGGACCAGGATTGCCTGGGCCATGTAGTACGGCGCGGCCGGCTGCTGGCGCAGGTGTCCCTCGATGCACGCCTGCGCCTGGGCATCGCGCGGCTGGCTAGGGTCTTCGGCTTGCTTGATGCGACCGAACAGGCCGTCGATCAGGGTTTGTTCTTCAGTGTTCATGGGCTACCTCATGCGCCAAACGGGACATCGGACAGTGTCAAAGATGGGGTGCATGAGGACGCGATTCAATCAGCAGGGGCGTGAAACTTTTTTCAGCTGGGGCCCGACTGGGCTAAAGTTACCGCCCTGCTTTTACTGCCATGCGATGTTGACTGATGAATCCGCTGAGCGTTCTGCGCGACTCCCTGTACTTTTTCCGCCGGCACCTGCCGAACATCGTCCAGCTGTGCCTGCCACTGGTCGTGCTCGAGGCGCTGCTCACCCAGCTGGTGTACCGCCAACTGGGTGAGCAGGCTTCGCCAGCCTACGGCATGCTGATCAGCCTGTTGCTGTATCCGCTGTACAGCGCGGCGCTGATCCTCTACCTCGACACCCGCACCAGCGGCCAGGAGATCCGCAAGCGCGACCTGTTCGCCCGGGCTGTGCAACTGTGGCCACCGCTGGCCTTGCTGATCATGATCAGCACCCTGTTGATCATGGCCGGCCTGGCGCTGTTCGTATTCCCCGGCATCTGGATCATGATCAACCTGGTGTTCGCCGAGTACCTGCTGGTGCTGCGCGGCATGCCGCTGATGTTGGCGATGCGCGAAAGCGCGCGGATGACCACCGGCCACTTCATGCGCATCCTGGTCTGCGTGTTCGTCTCGCTGGCACCGGCGTGGCTGGTGGACGGTCTGCTGATCATGGCCTTCCCGCAGCCCGAGCCAGGCATCCAGTTGCTCATGGACAGCCTGAGCGGCTTGCTGCAGCTGTTCAGCAGCGTGGTGCTGTTCCGGATCTTCATGCTGCTTGAAGCCGACGCTGGCGCTTGAGCTGGCCTGGCGACGAACGGCTCGGTTATGCTGAGGCGACCTGCACCGACAAGCCGAGCCGATGACCCGACTACTGCGCAATGTCCTGCTGTTGCTGATTGTGTTGCTGGCCCTGCTCTGGCTGCTTGCCGAGCACCTGAGCTGGCAACCTGCCCCGCGCGAAGCCGTGCCGGTAGCCTGCCAAGGTGCGGCCAAGCCGCTGCTGCCCGGCCAGGCCTTGCGCGTGATGACCTGGAACGTCCAGCACCTGGCCGGCAAGCGCTACGTGTTCTGGAACGACCAAGGCCAGGGCAGCGATACCCGCGCCACCGCCGAAGACCTGGCCTTCAACCTCGATGAGGTGGCGCGGGTGATCCGCGCCGAGCAACCTGACATCGTCCTGCTCCAGGAGCTGGACAAGGACGCCAAGGCCACGGACTACCAGGATCAGACCGCCCTGCTTCGCGAGCGCCTGGCCGACCTCTACCCGTGCAGCACACAGACGTTCGACTGGCAGGCCGGCTTCGTCCCCGACCGGCATATCTTCGGCAGCGTCGGCCAGACCCTGGCGACCTTGAGCCGCTACCCGATCGCCAAGGCCGAGCGCCTGCAACTGCCCAATAGTGCAAACACCGCCCTGGAGCGACTGCTTGAAGCGCAACCGGCGCTGCTGGTCAGCTACCTGCCGCTGGCGGATGGCAGCCGCCTGGCCGTGCTTAATACGCGCTTGTCGGCTTATCAGCCAGGCAGTGACCTGCAACGCAGGCAACTGGCCCATGTCGCCAAGGTGCTCGACCGCCTGGAAAGCCAAGGCACGCCATGGCTGATCGGCGGCGATTTCAATTCGCTGCCGCTCGGCCAGCAGCGCCGTCTAGCGCCGGAGCAGCGTGATGGTTATCCGGCCGACAGCGATCTGCACCTGCTGTGGGACAAGTACCCGATGATCCCCAGCAATGCCGAGGCTGGCGGAGCTGAGCGCGGGGTGTGGCTCACGCATTTTCCTAACGACCCCAGCGTCAGTGGCCCGGATCGCACGCTCGACTACATCGTGCATAGCCCGAAGATTTTGCGGGTTGAGGCCAAGGTTCTGCAGCAGGACACCCTGCAGATTTCCGATCACCTGCCGGTTTCGGCGCAGCTTCGCCTACCTGCCGCAGCCAGCCAGTAAACGTGGCGTCATTCAGTTGCGAAAGCGCAGCAGCGCCTCGCTGATCTTGGCCTTGGGGATTTTCTGCAGGGTGCAGAACAGCGCGTGGCCAACGTTGCTCAGACCGTGGTTGTGGCGCAGTTCCAAGGCCATGTGCTGCAGCAGGTTGGCGGCCATCTCGGCATCGGCCATGGCCCGGTGAGCGGTGCCGGTGTTGGGCAGGTTGGCCCAACGGGTCAGGGTGCCGAGCTTGTGATCGGGCGCCGCCTGCAGCAGACGCCGAGCCAACAGCAAGGAGCAGGCGAAGGGCTGCGCGCGTTGGCGTCGCACCAGGCCAAGTTCGTAGTCCCAGAACCTCTGGTCGAACGAAGCGTTGTGGGCAACCAACGGCGTATTGCCGACAAACTCGGCGACTTCGTTCATCACCTGAGCGGCCGAGGGTGCACTGCGCACCATGGCCGTGGTGATGCCGGTCAGCCCGGTGATAAACCCCGGGATCGGCACACCAGCGTTCATCAGGCTCTGGTAGCGCTCGACAATCTCCCCGCGCTCCAGCATGACCACAGCGACTTCCGTGGCGCGGGCGTTGCCTGGGACCAGGCCAGTGGTTTCAAAGTCGATGACGGCTATACGTTCCAAAACAACTCCAACAACAGCAATGCTGCAATGACAGGGCGCCTTTGATCGGCACGCCATGCTTGCAGATGATGTGCTCTCCCTGCAAGTCGTGGCGATGTTCTGCAGGGCGGGCACCTGGACCAATCTTCGCCACCGACTGCGGCGTCATTCAACCTGCCGCAAAGGCAAAAACTCGGGAACTGCTGATCCAGCCGTTCGCAACAG
Source organism: Pseudomonas sp. BP8 (assembly GCF_017875955.1). Lineage (GTDB taxonomy): Bacteria > Pseudomonadota > Gammaproteobacteria > Pseudomonadales > Pseudomonadaceae > Aquipseudomonas. The sequence continues at coordinate 5,848,425 of NZ_JAGINK010000001.1, forward strand.
AGCCAGTTAATCTTGTGCACCAATGTGTACATCGCTTCAGACTTGAATCGCGATTGAGGGTGAACCGGATGGCCTCTTCGCGGGGCAAGCCCGCTCCTACAGGGGGGGCGGTGTACTTACGGGCTTATGCTCTTGTTGACTTGGCAGAGACCCTGTAGGAGCGGGCTTGACCCGGGTACAAACCGGAGACATCGTTTACATTTCAAACCGGGGACATGGTTTACAGGCTAATACGCATGATCAGGAGGTATTTGATCATGCCCTGGAACCAAGAGTCCCCCATGGATCAACGAGTCAGATTGATTGGCGAATGGCTTTCCGGTGATTACACCAAGAGTCAGCTTGCTCGCCGGTACAACGTCAGCCGCCCCACGATCGACAAATGGATATCGCGATATTCTGCGGGCGGCGTTGAAGCGCTGTCCGATGCCTCACGGCGTCCCGACAACAGTCCTAACAAGACAAGTGATGAGCTGTTGGCCCGCATTGTTGCGATGAAAGAAGCGCACGACAAATGGGGCCCCAAGAAGCTCATTGAGCTGTTGCGCCTTGAAGATCCATCCGTTGACTGGCCGTCCCCGAGCACCGCAGGGCAGTGGCTAGACCGACTGGGCATGGTTCACAAACGTGGGCCAAAGCGGCGATACGGGAAAAGCCCCACAAAGATGAGAGAGGCCAACGAGCCGAACAAGACCTGGTGCATCGACTACAAGGGCCAGTTCAAAATGCTCAACGGCCAGTGGTGCTACCCGCTAACAGTCACGGACCACGCCTCGCGCCTCCTCTTGGCCTGCAAAGCCCACAAGAACATCATGACGCAGCCGGTCATACAGACGCTTGAGTGGCTTTTTCAGGAGCATGGAATGCCAGAGGTAATCCGCTCTGACAACGGCAGCCCATTTGCTTCAGTCGGGCTGGCAAGGATGTCCACTATCGCTGTTTGGTTGATCCGCCTCGGGATTTTTCCCGAACGGACCGCTCCCGCGCGCCCAGATCAGAATGGTCGTCACGAGCGGATGCATCGCAGCATGAAGCTTGAACTGCCTCTGGGTCACAATCTGATCCATCAACAATTGTTGCTTGAGCATTTCCGCCACGAATTCAACTATGTCCGTCCCCACGAAGCACTGGGGATGAAGCGTCCATTTGAGCTGTATGTACCATCCAATCGGCCTTACCCCGGATGTCTGCCTGTCGTGGAGTATCCCGCCGAAATGGCTGTCCGCAGTGTCAGGCAAAATGGCTCGATCAAGTGGAAAGGCAAGCTGCTGTTCATCAGCGAGGCCTTGTCTGGCGAGAGGATTGGCCTGAAAGAGGTGGAGGATGATATTTGGGATGTGTTTCTGTGTGACCATCTCCTGGGGAGGCTGGAACGGGGTGAAAACCGCGTTCAAGCCTCAAATGTGTAAACCATGTCCCCGGTTTAAGATGTAAAGGATGTCTCCGGTCGTACACCCGCGAACACCGGCAAAGCCGGTGCCATTCACCCAAACAGCAGTCAGGTCCCCCGCGGCTTGGCCCGTGCAGTAGCCTCCGCAACCAAGGGATCATCGGGCCAGTAGTGCTTCGGGTACCGCCCTTTGAGATCCTTCTTCACCTCGGCATAGGTCGTCCGCCAGAAGTTTGCCAGGTCCTGCGTTACCTGCACCGGCCGCCGCGCCGGCGATAACAGGTGCAGCTTTACCTGCTGGCGACCCTGGGCGATCCGCGGGGTGTCGGCCAGACCGAACAGCTCCTGCAAACGTACCGCAAGGATCGGCGGGAATTCGCTGTAGTCGAGGCGGATGTTCGAACCCGAGGGCACGTGCAGGTGCTCCGGCGCCCACTCGTCCAGACGCTGCGGCAGCGGCCATGGCAGCAGGTTGCGCAGGATCGAGGACAGGTCGAGCTGGGCGAAATGACTCAGCCGCGAGACCTTGCCGAGATAAGGCTGCAGCCAGTCTTCGAGGCTGGCGAGCAAGGCCTCATCAGACAGATCGGGCCAAACGCTCTCGGCACTTTTCTCAAGATCCAACTGCCGCAGCAGCGCCACACGCGCTTGCCACTGACGCAGCCCAGGCGTCCACGGCAACAGCGCCAGGCTCTTGCGCCGGACCAGGCCAAGCAAGGCCCGCGCCCGCGCCTCGTCGTTCAGACCAGGCAACGCTTCGCGGCTGAGCACCAGCTCGCCCACCTTGCGCTGGCGCTCGGCGCGCAGGACCTGTTCGCGCTCATCCCAATCGAGCAGGTCGAGGGTTTCGACCTGTTCAGCGAGCACATCGTCGAACAGGCCGGCGTCGAATTCGGCCGCCAGATAGATACGCTCTTCACGCTGGCCCTGACGACTACCCAGATCGGCGATCACCAGCCACGGGCATTTCATCAAGGCATCGACCTCGGCAAACAATGCCGCGCGACCATTGGCCAGACGATATTCGGCACCGCCTTCGCGGCGCTGCTGGGCGACGCGGTCGGGGTACGCCAGCGCCAGCAACGCGCCCAGCCAACGTGGATGCTCAGGATCGGCCACCGCCGCCGCTGACTTGCCGCGCAGCAAACCGCGGTACTGCCGGGCCAACTGCCGCGCACGCTGCACGCCACCCTGGCCGCCACGGGACGCTCGGCTTTCACCACTGAGCAGGGTCAGCCGAGTGTGCAGGTCGGCGCCGCCGCCGCGCTGAATATCACGCTCGCCCAGCAGCGCAGCGACGTTGCAGGCCATCTCGGTCAAGCCCAGGTAGTGCCCGCGCAACAGCAGGTGGGCGATGCGTGGATGCGCCGGCAATTCGGCCATGGCCTGGCCGTGTTCAGCGAGGTTGTCGCGACTGCCAGGCTTGAACGCACCCAGGCGGGCAAGCAAGTCCTGGGACTGGGCATAGGCAGCCGGCGGCGGTTGATCGAGCCAGCGCAGTTGCTCAGGGCTTACGCCCCAGCGCGCCAGCTGCAGGGCGAGGCCGGCAAGGTCGACCTGGAGAATCTCGGCCGTGCCATGCGCCGCCAGCTGTTCATGCTGGGCTTCAGACCACAAGCGATAGCACACGCCCGGCTCCAGGCGCCCGGCGCGGCCGGCACGCTGGGTGGCGCTGGCACGAGAGATACGCTGAGTGTCCAGGCGGGTCATGCCGCTGCCTGGATCGAAGCGCGGCACCCGCGCCAGCCCGGCGTCGATCACCACCCGCACCCCATCGATGGTCAGGCTGGTCTCGGCGATGTTGGTCGCCAGCACCACCTTGCGCTGGCCCTTGGCGGGCGGCTCGATCGCCGCGCGCTGGGCGTTCAGGTCGAGCTCGCCATGCAATGGGCAGAGGAGGATGCCGGGCCGTTCGCCGACCGCCTCCAGCAAGGCTTGATGCACCCGGCGGATCTCGGCCTGGCCCGGCAAAAACACCAACAGGCTGCCGGTTTGATCGGCCAACGCCTGTAGCACGCAGTCGACCACGCGTGGCTCGATGAACTCGCCCGGCTGGTACGGCCGCCCCCAGTTGATCGTCACCGGGTGCATGCGCCCTTCGCTGCTGACCACCGGCGCATCATCGAGCAGACGCGACAAGCGCTCGCCTTCCAGGGTCGCCGACATCAGCAGGATTTTCAGCGGTGGATCGTCGCGCAGCAGCTCGCGGCCGTTGAGGCTCAGGGCCAGGGCAAGGTCAGCGTCCAGCGAGCGCTCGTGGTATTCGTCGAAGATCAGCAAGCCAACGCCGTCCAGCGCCGGGTCAGCCTGCAAGCGGCGGGTGAGAATACCTTCGGTGACCACTTCGATGCGCGTGTTGGGGCCGACCTTGCTGTCCAGCCGAATGCGATAACCGACCGTTTCACCGACCTGCTCGCCCAGCTCGCTGGCCAGCCGCTCGGCCGCCGCGCGCGCAGCCAGCCGGCGCGGTTCGAGCATGACGATACGCTGCCCGGCCAGCCACGGCTGGTCGAGCAGGGCCAGTGGCACGCGGGTGGTCTTGCCGGCACCGGGTGGCGCCTCCAGCACGGCTTCGTGGCGCTCGCTCAGGGCCTGACGCAGCGCGGGCAGTACGGCATCGATCGGTAATGAAATCATGGTGGTCCTCGAACTGGCCGGCGAGTATAACGGCGAACCGGCCACGGCCAATCATGGTCATAGTATTTGCTACAGGCTGATTGCCTGTATCGTTGCGACTTACCTTCGGAGATTTACATGCGCATCCAATCCCGCGTCATCGGTGGCGTAATGGTCGCCACCCTGCTGACCCAGCTGACGGCCTGCGGCACGCTGTTCTATCCAGACCGTCGCGGCCAGATCGAAGGCAAGATCGACCCGGTGGTCGCTGCCCTCGACGCCGTCGGCATCCTGTTCTACGTGATTCCTGGGCTGATCGCGTTCGGTATCGACTTCGCCACCGGCGCTATCTACTACCCCGGCGGCACCACCGCCCAGGTCGATCCAGCCACGCTCAAGCCGGCGATCAATGCCGATGGCACGGTCGACAACGCCAAGCTGCAGGCTATCCTCGAAAGCGAACTGGGCCAGCGCCTGCCGCTGAACGACCCGCGCCTGATCCAGCATCGCGGCAGTGTCGAGCAGTTGGCCGCCTACAGCCTGGTACCGGCTGCCTGACCCGACCAAGGACGATACCCGCGGCATGACCACCCCAACGGCAGAACAGCAACGCCTGCTGCGCCTGGCCACACGCGCCTCGCTGGCGGTGGCCAGTATCCTGGTCGTCAGCAAGGCGCTGGGCTGGTGGCTGAGTGGTTCGGTCAGCCTGCTGGCGGGGCTGACCGACTCGGCCCTGGACGCCGTGGCATCGTTTCTCAACCTGCTTGCCGTGCATTACGCGCTGCGTCCGGCCGACGACGATCATCGCTTCGGCCACGGCAAGGCCGAGGCACTGGCGGGCATGGCCCAGGCGCTGTTCATCGGGGTCAGTGCCGTGCTGATCGGCGTACAGGCCGTTCAGCGCCTGCGCTCACCGGAGCCGCTTGGCGATACGGCGGCCGGCATCGCGGTGATGCTGTTGTCGCTGGTGCTGACCGTGGCGCTGCTGGCCTTGCAGCGCAAGGTGATCCGCGCCACCGGTTCTACGGCGGTGCGCGCCGACTCGCTGCATTACCGCTCCGACCTGCTGCTCAATGGCAGCATTCTGCTCGCCCTGTTACTCGCTCGGTTTGGCTGGCCGCAGCTGGATGCGCTGTTTGGCCTGGGCATCGCGTTTTATATCCTGTGGAGTGCAGTGCAGATCGCTCGGGAGAGTACCGCGATCCTCATGGACAAGGAGCTGCCGGCGGATGTCGGTGAGCGGATGCTTGAGTTGGTCAGTGCGATCCCTGGGGTGCAGGGGGTACATGATTTACGCACGCGGGTGTCGGGCAGTTACTGGTTCGTGCAGTTGCACCTGGAATTACCGGGGGCGTTGGCGCTGCATGAGGCGCATGAGTTGTGTGAGCAGGCGTCGGCGGTGATTCGGCAGCGTTATCCACAGGCGGATGTGCTGGTGCATGCGGATCCGGTGTAAGAGGTCGGGAGCTGCGTTGGAGGTGCCGGCCTCTTCGCGGGGCAAGCCCGCTCCTACAGAATGTGCGTAGGGGCGGCACTGGCACACCTCAGTTGATGCTGTAACCCCGCCCGCTCAAGCAAGCGCCCATCGCCCGGCGGTAGTTATCCGCGACATTGGCCGGCGGCGCATAGCTCGCCTGCGCCGGGTCAAAGCCGGTCTGCTCTACTGCCCAACGATGACACTGATAACGGTCCTGATCCTGCTGCTGCGGCGTCTGTCCATACGCCGGATAAGCGATCACGTCGTAGCCTGCCGTGGCCTGCGGTGCTTGAATCGGAGCGGTTGTGGGCGGGTTGACCACCACGTACTCGCGACTGTCGGCCTGGTACTGGTAGTAGGTATCCGCAGCCAGGAAGAACAACGCGCCGCTCAGCCAGACCTCCCGCGCATACGACGGCAGGTAGTTCACGCGAACGCCATAGGGCGGTCGCACCACGACGTAGCCTGGCCCATTCGGGCGGTACCAGTAACCGCCAGAATAGAAGTAGTCCTGACCGCGGTAAGGCACCTTCCAGTAGCGGTCCGGGAAGCGCTCGACCGCGTGCCCAGGCCGATACTGCGGCCCCGGCCCCCAGCCATTGCCATGCCCATCCGGACGCCCCGGCCAGCTATCCCCAGGCCGCTGCCCCGGCCCGCCGGCCTGATACTGGCGGTTGTCGCCATTGCGCCGGGGGATGTCCTGGTAGTAGCCCTGGCGCGGCGGCTGGGTCTGGCGCACTTCGTCGCGCGAGTTCAGCGGCGAGCCGCCGCCCGCGTTAGGGTCCTGTGGACCGTGCCCGCCATGGCCCTCGCCCGGCCCTTGGGCCAACGCCCCCAGGCTGAGGCCCATGCCCAGCAAACCAACCCCGGCCAACTGCCTGATGCGCGACCCCATGGCGTTCCTCTCGATTAACCGCACTGCAATGCTAGGCAGTCTACCGCGCACCGGAATCATGCAGATGAAATTCCAGCCATGAAAAAAGGGAGGCCAATGGCCTCCCTTCAAGAATTGTCGTCCGTGCTCAGCACTTGTGGCGCTGGCTCACCTCACCTTGTCTGGTAAACAGGGTGTAGCCCGGGGGCCGGCTGATCCTGTTGGATCGCGGGCCGCGACCGCCTTCTTGGGCCGGTCGCCGTGGACTGATGTCCGGGCAGTGATTCTGTTGATAACGATACAGGTCACGCTCCGGCAGAGGATTGCGAAGATTGCTCAGATAAATAGCACTTGCGCAATTTTTAACCCTGGATCGATAATTCGCCGCAATCCGAACAGAAAAGGCCCCCTCCATGAGCAAGCTCGACCGCTACGACCTGAGCATCCTTGCCGAACTGCAGCGCGATGCGCGCATTTCCAACCAGGAGCTCGCAGAACGCATCGGCCTGTCGCCCTCGCCCTGCTCGCGTCGGGTCAAGCAGCTCGAAGACGACGGCTACATCTCGCGCCAGGTGGCACTGCTCGACCGCAAGAAGCTCGGCCTGAGCCTGACCGCCTATGTGCTGATCGGCATGGACCGGCATACCCCTGAGCGGTTCGAAACCTTCGAGGCGGCCATTCGCGACTTGCCGCAGGTGCTCGAATGCAGCCTGGTCACCGGCATGGATGCGGACTATCAATTGAAAGTGGTGGTAGCAGACATGGACCACTACCAAAAGCTGCTACTGGGCAGCCTGACCCGCATCGAAGGCGTGACCAGCGTGCGTTCGAGCTTCGTCCTCAACCAGGTCCTGGCCAGTACCGAGCTGCCATTGACCCACCTGCGTTAACAGGCCCTGACGGCGGGCGTATAATCCGCCGCTTGAGCCTGCCCGGAGCGCACCGATGGATCCTGCAAAATTCGAAGAGTGGATGATGATCAGCCTGGTCACCATCCTGATCGGCTTCATGGGTTTCATCGTCTGGGACTTGGCGAAAAAGTCCAAGGCCGGGCGCTTCGGTACCTTGATCCTGTTTGCCGTGCTCGGGCTGGGCGTGCTCGCGTTCATCATCAAGAGCGTGGTGGTGGGGATGCTCGAAGGGGTCTGAGCGGGGATTTGCGTTGCGCCCTTCGCCGGTCAAGCCCGCTCCAACAGGTATCGTGAAACCCTCCGACCTGTGAAGACCCGCGGTGCCTCCTCATCAAAGGGTCGGCGCCGCGTCACGCCAGCACCCCTGATCCAGCCCGTCCAGCGTCCAGTCACCAATCCGCACCCGCACCAGGCGCAAGGTCGGCAAGCCCACCGCAGCGGTCATGCGCCTGACCTGGCGATTGCGCCCCTCGCGAATCACCAGTTCCAACCAACTGGTCGGCACACTCTTGCGAAACCGCACCGGCGGATCGCGTGGCCACAGGTGCGGCTCGTCCAGCAGTCGCGCCTCAGCCGGCAGGGTCATGCCGTCATTGAGCTCGACGCCCTTGCGCAAGCGCTGCAACTGCTCCTCGCTCGCCTCCCCCTCCACCTGAACCCAATACGTCTTGGCCAGTTTGTGCTTGGGGTCGGCGATACGTGCCTGCAGGCGCCCGTCATTGGTCAGCAACAGCAAACCTTCGCTGTCACGGTCCAGGCGTCCAGCCGGATAAATGCCGGGGATGTCGATAAAGTCCTTGAGCGTCGCCCGCCCCTCGCCGTCGCTGAACTGGGTCAGCACGTCGAACGGCTTGTTGAACAGGATCAGGCGTGGCTCGGCCGGCGCCGGCTTGGGCTGGCGGTGGGGGCCGGCAGGCCGCGCCTGAGGGCGGCGCGGCTTGGAACGGGGTGGCAGGGGCATGGATCCTCAGCGGAACGGCGGCTCATCGAAGCTGCGCAGTTTACGCGAGTGCAACGAATTGAGCTCGGTACGCAACAGGTCGAGGGCAGCGATGCCGATCTTCAGGTGCTGGCTGACCGCCCGGTTGTAGAAGGCATTGGCCGAGCCCGGCAGCTTGATTTCGCTGTGCAAGGGCTTGTCGGAGACACACAGCAAGGTGCCGTATGGAACCCGCAAACGGTAGCCCTGGGCCGCGATGGTGCCGCTTTCCATGTCTACCGCGACGGCGCGCGAAAGGTTGATCAGCGGCCGCTCCTGGGCCCAGCGCAGCTCCCAGTTACGGTCATCGTAGGTCAGCACGGTGCCAGTACGCAGGCGCTTCTTGAGCTCGTCGCCGCGCTCGCCAGTCACCTGCGCGGCGGCTTCCTGCAGCGCCAGCTGCACTTCGGCCAGGGCCGGGATCGGGATGTTCGGCGGCACCACCCGATCGAGAATACCGTCGCGACGCATGTAAGCGTGGGCCAGCACGTAGTCGCCGATGGTCTGCGACTGACGCAGGCCGCCGCAGTGACCGATCATCAGCCAGCAGTGCGGACGCAGCACAGCGAGGTGGTCGGTGATGTTCTTGGCGTTGGACGGGCCGACACCAATGTTGACCAGGGTCACGCCGTCGCCGTCGGCGGCGATCAGGTGGTACGCCGGCATCTGGAAGCGGTGCCAGACCACGCTGGCCACCAGGGCCTGGGTCTCGCCATCGTCCATGCCTTTTTCGATTACCACGTTGCCGGGCAAGACCATGCGCACGAAACGCGGGTCTTGGCGCAACAGCTCCAGGCCGTGGCCGATGAACTGGTCGACATAACGGTGGTAGTTGGTCAGCAGGATCCACGGCTGCACATGGCGCCAGTCGCTGCCGGTGTAGTGCACCAGGCGGCGTAGCGAGAAGTCCACCCGGGCGGCGTCGAACAGCGCCAGCGGCAGGGTCTCGGCGTTACCCCAGTCCCACAGGCCATCGGCGATGTTGTCGGTGGCTGCCGACAGGTCGGTGCTGGGGAACACCCGCGCCAGGGCGGCGGCGGTGATGCCGGTGCCGGCCAGTTCGTCGCCCTGCTCGACCACGTAGGGGTACGGGATGTTCTGTTCGCTGACGCCGACTTCCACAGTCACCGTGTAGTCATGCATCAAGGGCCGCAGCTGCTCGAGCAGATAACCACGAAACGCGTCGGGCTGGGTGATGGTCACGCTGTAGGTGCCGGCGACCTGGACCTTGGCATAGGCCCGGGTGGTCGCGGCGACTTCGCCGTGGCTGTAGTAGGTCAGGCGCAGCGCTGGGTAGCGGTACACTGCGCGCTCGTCGGCATCGGGTTCGGTTCGATCCTTCAGGTAGCGCTTGAGGGCCTGGCTGAGGGCCCCGGTGGCCTGTTCATGCAAAGCCGCCAGACGGTCGACGGCTTGTTCGGGGGTATCAACGACTACAAAGGCTTGGCTCACGCTGGGCTTCCTGTCTTCTGACTGCATGCCTTGCATCTTGCCTGCCTTCGCGGGCAATTACATCCCCGTAGTTCTGTTCCGCCCGCCTCATGGAACTAATTCAGCAGAACCCTGTAGGAGCGGGCTTGCCCGCGAAACCGGCAGCGCCGGTGCCATGCACCACGGTGGCAGGACCGGCCTCTTCGCGGGGCAAGCCCGCTCCTACAGGTATCGCGGTGCCCCGGAGGCCAATACGGTACCTGTGAAGGGATCGCCTCAGGCGCTCCAGACTGGCGTCGCCCGCGCCACCAACGCCTCGGCATCGATCCCCCGCGGCAACGCGCCATAAACGCGTCCTCCGCCACCGAGGCGGCTGCCAATGAAAGCATCACTGACCACGCTATTACCCGCCTCCAGCAACAACTTGGCCTGCACCGCGAGGGCAATATCTTCGGTCAGCTGCCGGGCCCGATACTGAATATCGCCGGTATCGGCAAACGCCGCCTTGAGGTTGCCGATATGCGCCGCCAAGCGCGGATCACCATGGCCATCCCCCAACTCGGCGAACAGTGCATCGAGCACCCCAGGCTCCTTGGACAACGCCCTCAGCACATCCAGGCACTGCACGTTGCCCGATCCCTCCCAGGTTGAGTTGACCGGTGCCTCGCGATACAAGCGCGGCAGGATGCAGTCTTCGACATAACCGGCGCCACCCATGCATTCCGCCGCCTCGTTGATCATCGCCGGCGCACGCTTGCAGATCCAGTACTTGCCCACCGCCGTCATCAGCCGGGCAAAGTGCGCTTGCTGTGGGTCGTCAAGCTGGTCCAGCGCCTGGCCCATGCGCAGGCTCAGGGCCAACGCCGCCTCGCTCTCCAGCGCCAGGTCGGCGAGCACGTTCTGCATCAACGGTTGCTCGCTCAACACTCGGCCGCCGACCTTGCGGTAGGCGCAGTGATGCGCGGCCTGGGTCAGTGCCTGGCGCATCAGTGCGCTGGAGCCAACCATGCAGTCGAAGCGGGTCATGCCGACCATTTCGATGATGGTCGGCACACCCCGGCCTTCTTCACCGACCATCCAGGCCAGGGCACCGCGAAATTCGACTTCGCTGGAAGCATTGGAGCAGTTGCCCAGTTTGTTCTTCAGGCGCTGGATGTAGAACTGGTTGCGGCTGTCGTCCGGGCGATGACGCGGCAACAGGAAGCAGCTCAGGCCTTTGTCGGTCTGCGCCAGGGTAAGGAAGGCATCGCACATCGGCGCCGAGCAGAACCACTTGTGCCCGACCAGTTCATAGGCTTGGCCCGGCCCCGGCGAGCCGACTGGATAGGCACGGGTAGTGTTGGCGCGCACATCGGTGCCGCCCTGCTTCTCGGTCATGGCCATGCCGAGGGTGACGCCGGCTTTGTGCCGGTCGCCGACATTGCGCGGATCGTATTCGCGCGCCAGCACCTTGGGCAGCCAGTACTGGCCCAGTTCCGGTTGCAGGCGCAGGGTCGGCACGGCGGCGAAGGTCATGGTCAGCGGACAGCCGCTGCCGGCCTCGGCCTGGGTATGCAGGTAGGTCATGGCGGCCCGGGCCACATGGGCACCGGCGCGCGGCTCGGCCCAGGGCAACGACGGCAGGCCATGCTCGACGGCGGTGCGCATCAGCTCGTGGTAGGCGGGATGAAACTCGACCAGGTCGATCCGGTGGCCATAGCGGTCGTGGCTGCTGAACGTGGGTTTGTGTGCGTTGGCCAGAAAGCCCGCAGCCATCAGGGGCCCGCCCGCCAGGGCGCCATAGGCGTCGATGCGCGACTCGGCCCAGCCAGCCCCAAAGCGCCGCGACCACGCTTGCAAGGGCTGATCAAGGCGATACAGGTTGGCGCCTTCCAGCGAAGGTGGCTGGTTGGTCACTTCATGGGTTTCAGCGTACTGGTGCAGGTTCATCGCGGTGCTCCTGGATCCGTGCGGGCCTGAAAACTCCAGTGAAGCACCCCTGGGCAGTCAGTCAAAGTGACAAAAATGCCTATGAATGAGCCGAATCGGGGCTACCGTGCAGCCGTGTCACCCTAGAACCGCGCCGCCTGACTCGGCGGGGCCTGTACCTCGGCCAGCGCCAGGTTGAGGGTCAACTCGAAGCGACTGCCCAAGCCTCGGGTCGATTCGTGAGACAACTTGCCCTCGATCAGTTCACCCAACTGCCGACAAATCGACAGGCCGATACCAAGCCCGCCATAGCGGCGGGTCATCGAGCCATCCACCTGGAAGAAGCGCTGGTAGAGGATGGCCTGATCGAGATCCTCGAAGCCGATACCGCTGTCACTGACGATGAACGACAACGCGACACCGTCGGGCCGCACCCGGCGCCCCCGGACCTGGATCATGACCCCACCTTGGTGGGTGAACTTGAGGCCGTTATCGACCAGGCAGGCCAGGCAGCGCATCAGCTTTTGCGCATCACCGAGCAGTTGGTCAGGCAGATCGGCCGGGATATCCAGACTCAGGTACAGGCCCTTGCCTAATGCCTGGCCGGCAAACCCGGCTCGCAGGGCCTGCAATTCAGCGCGCAAGCTGAACGGCGCTGCGTGGCTGCGCAAGCGCCCGGCCTGCAGTTCGGTGAGCACCAGGATGTCGTCGACCATGGCCATCATGTCCTGCGCGGAGCCGGCGGCCGTGCGATGGTACTGGGCGTGTTCGGCGCTCATGGGCAACGTGTGCATCAGTTGCAGTGAACCGATCACGCCGTTCATCGGCGTGCGCAGTTCGTGGGTCACGGTCGCGAGGAACTCGTCCTTCAGGCGATTGCTACGGGCCAGCTGCTGGTTCAGGTGCTCCAGGGTTCGCCCGCTTTCGCGCAACGCTTGCGCCTGCTCCTCACGCAGGCTGTTGATGCGATCGGCCAGCGCCAGCGAGAGCAAGGCCACCTCGAGCGCCGAGCCCAACTGGCTGGCATACATGGTGAGAAACACATTGGGCAAATACCCCAGCACCATCAGCGTATTGACCAGCCCGCCCAGCAGAAACGCCGACCAGGCAATGATGAACCAGCGCGCCACCCGCAGCCCCCGCGACCAGGCGTACAACCCGGCGGTGAAGATGCTCACGGTGAACAGCAGCGCCAACACGGTGGCCATGCGCAGGGCGACGCCGTAGCGCAGGGTCACCGCCAGGATCATCACCAGCGCGCCGCCGAGCATGAGCACCTGCAACAGCCGGTCGAAGCCACGATTGAGCTGGCCCAGACGCAGGAAGTGGCGGGCGAACTGGCAGCCAAACAGGCCGGCGGCACCGATGAACAATGGCGTCGAGGCGTTCGCCCACCAAGGGCTTTGCGGCCAGAAATAGGCCACCCCCGCGCCATTGACCGACACCTGGTACAGGCCGAACGAGGCGATGTAGAGGATGTAGTAGAGGTAACTGACGTCGCGCACGCTGATATAGATGAACAGGTTGTAGACCAGCATCACCAGCAGCACGCCGTAGATCATCCCCAGCACATACAGACGCGTGGGCTGGTCTTCCATGTAGGCATTGACCGACCACAAGGTCAGCGGCGCCTGCACCGAGCCCTGGCTGTGCAGGCGCAGGTAGACCGTGCTCGACTGGCCCGGTTGCAGGGCCAATTCAAACAGGTAGTTGTTCTGCTGGATCTGTCGGCTGGCATACGGCAGGGCATCACCGGTACGCTGGGCCAGACGATAGCTGCCGCGGCCGTCAGCCAGGTACAGCTCCAGGTGATCGAGCGGGGGATAGGCCAGCTCCAGCAGCCAGGGGCGGGCAGCGGACGTTGCGGGGGCCAGGTAGCGCAGGTCGATGCGTAACCAGAACACCGAATTTGAGTAACCGGCGTTGAGTACGTCGTCATGGTGTTGGCGAAAGCGCGAGGCGAATGCGGGCGAACTCACCTCGGCGATGCTGGCGCTGCCACTGCGATCTTCGAACACCTGCATGACGTTGCCCAACGGCAGGCGCCGGGTGGCGTCGTCGAAATCGACCGCCCCGGCGAGCATGGACCAGCAGCCCAGAAGCACAATCAGCAAATAGCGCATACAGCCCCAGCTTGTCTGTCCGGTCGCGTCGCATTGGCCTCCCTTCCTTTTGAGACGACGTGATCCGGCAGAGCTCGTTATCGAGTTATCCGTGCACTCTAGCATAGCCTCCGGGGCTTACTAGCAGCCACTTGCTTTTTTGAATAAACAGCTCTAATTCAGGTCTTTCAGAGCAACAGCAAGACGTTTCCTGACCGCTTGATCAGCAATATCCCCGCGGGGGCCGATTCGCACAAACAGGTTTGGTGGTAAGCTCGCCGACCATGAATACCTACAGCTCCCGCCCCGTTGTCCTCTGTCTCTCCGGCCACGACCCCAGTGGCGGCGCCGGCCTGCAGGCAGATATCGAAGCCCTGATCGCTCAAGGCTGTCACGCCGCACCCGCCGTGACCGCCCTGACCGTGCAGGATACCGTCAATGTTTCCGACTTCCGTGTGCTCGACCGCGAGTGGGTACTGGCCCAGGCCAATGCCGTGCTCACCGACTCCACAGTCGCCGCGGTCAAGCTGGGCATGCTCGGTTCGATCGAGATGGTCGACACCGTCGCCGAACTGCTCGCAGCCCACCCGCACCTGCCGCTGGTCTGCGACCCGGTGCTGCGCGCCGGCGGTGGCGGCCGCCTGGGCAAGGACGAAGTGGGCTACGCCGTGCGCGAACGCCTGTTGCCCCTGGCGACCATCGCCACGCCGAACCTGCCCGAAGCCCGGATCCTTGCCGAACTGCCGCAAGGAACTGCCGACGAATGCGCCGAGAAACTCCTGCCATTTTGTAGACACCTGCTGATCACCGGCGGTCACGGCGACGAAGAGCAAATCCACAACCGCCTGTACAGCCGCGATGGCAGCAGCCAGACCTGGACCTGCCAGCGCCTGCCGGGCAGCTATCACGGCTCCGGCTGCACCCTGGCCAGCGCCCTGGCCGGTCGCCTGGCGCTTGGCGAGCAATTGCAAAGCGCCGTGCGCAGCGCCCTCGACTACACCTGGCGAACCCTGCGTGACGCCGAGCAACTGGGCCGCGGCCAGTTCGTCCCGCGCCGGCTGCCCCTGGACTTCTGTTCCTGATTGACGCACACGAGGCTTGAAATGAAGCTACGCGGTCTGTACGCCATCACCGACAGCCAGCTGCTTGCCGGCCGTTTCCTGTCGCATGTCGAAGCGGCCCTGGAAGGCGGTGTACGCCTTTTGCAGTATCGCGACAAAAGCAACGATGAGGCCCAGCGTCTGCGTGAAGCCGAGGCGCTGAAAAGCCTCTGCGAGCGCTACGGCACTCAACTGATCATCAACGATGACGCCGAGCTGGCCGCGCGCCTGGGTGTTGGCGTGCACCTCGGCCAGACCGACGGCCCGCTGACCCCGGCGCGGGCCCTGCTCGGCCGCAACGCCATCATCGGCTCGACCTGCCACGCTCAGCTGGAGCTGGCTCGGCAAGCCGCCGCCGAAGGCGCCAGCTACGTGGCCTTCGGCCGTTTCTTCAATTCCGTGACCAAACCCGGCGCGCCCGCCGCCAGCCTCGAGCTGCTGGAGCAGGCCCGCGCCCAGGTCAAGCTGCCGATCGCCGTGATCGGTGGCATCACCCTCGACAACGCCGCCCCACTGGTCGCCCACGGCGCCGACCTGCTGGCGGTGATCCATGGCCTGTTTGGCACCGATGACCGGCGGGAAGTCACCCGCCGCGCCCGCGCCTTCAACGCCCTGTTCGCTTCCTGATTTCGAGAGAAAGCCCCATGTCCCGTTCCGAACTGCTGTTTGCCCAAGCCCAGAAGCACATCCCAGGTGGCGTCAACTCGCCGGTCCGTGCCTTCAAGAGCGTTGGCGGCACCCCCCTGTTCTTCAAGCACGCCGAAGGCGCCTACGTCATTGATGAAGACGACAAGCGCTATGTCGACTACGTCGGTTCCTGGGGCCCGATGATCCTCGGCCACAGCCACCCGGACGTCTTGGCGTCGGTGCGCAAGCAGCTCGAGCACGGCCTCTCCTACGGCGCGCCAACCGCCATGGAAACCGAGATGGCCGACCTGGTCTGCTCGCTGGTGCCGTCGATGGAAATGGTGCGCATGGTCAGCTCCGGCACCGAAGCCACCATGAGCGCGATTCGCCTGGCCCGTGGCTACACCGGCCGCGATGCCATCATCAAGTTCGAAGGCTGCTACCACGGCCACTCCGACAGCCTGCTGGTCAAGGCCGGCTCCGGCTTGCTGACCCAGGGCGTACCGAGCTCGGCTGGCGTCCCCGCCGACTTCGCCAAGCACACCCTGACCCTGCCGTTCAACGACATCGCCGCCGTCGAAAAGACCCTGGCCGACGTCGGTGACAGCGTCGCTTGCATCATCGTCGAGCCGGTGGCCGGCAACATGAACTGCGTACCGCCGGCGCCGGGCTTCCTCGAAGGCCTGCGCGAGCAGTGCGACAAACATGGCGTGGTGTTGATCTTCGACGAAGTGATGACCGGTTTCCGCGTCTCGCTGGGCGGCGCCCAAGGCTACTACGGGATCACCCCTGACCTGTCGACCTTCGGCAAGATCGTCGGCGGCGGCATGCCGGTCGGCTGCTTCGGCGGCAAGCGCGCGATCATGGAATGCATCGCCCCGCTCGGCCCGGTCTACCAGGCCGGCACCCTGTCGGGTAACCCGCTGGCAATGGCCGCCGGCCTGACTACCCTCAAGCTGATCAGCCGCCCAGGCTTCCACGACGAGCTGACGGCCTTCACCAGCCGTCTGCTCGATGGCCTGCAGCAGCGCGCCGATGCCGCGGGCGTGCCGTTCGTCACCACCCAGGCCGGGGCGATGTTCGGCCTGTACTTCACCGGTGCCGACGACATCGTCACCTTCGAAGACGTGATGGCCAGCGATATCGAGCGCTTCAAGCAATTCTTCCACCTGATGCTGGAAGGTGGCGTTTACCTGGCGCCGAGCGCCTACGAGGCGGGCTTCACCTCCATCGTGCATGGTGACACCGAGCTGAAGATCACCCTGGATGCGGCTGAGCGGGCGTTTGCCAAGCTGAAGTAAAGTGACCTCTGTACTAGCCTCTTCATGGCGCAAGCGCGCCCTTGCAGACGCAGGCTTGCGCCGCGAAGAGGCCGGTACAGGAAAAACTTTGTAAGGTTGGCGCTGCTTATCCCATAATGTGCCACCAGAGACATCGGACGCAGCTTTGCAGAGGTAAGTCGATCCCCATGAACCGCACCGGCCGCGCCCTGACCCTGGGCTGCCTGTTGCTTCTTCAGCCCTTGCTGGCCTCGGCGGAGGGCGGTAACTCGTTGCTTATTCCGGCGACGGGACGCTGCACTCTCAACGTTCAGCCAGAAGACCAGCAGAGCGCCCTCAAGGCGTGCGAGCAAACAGCCGAGTCTGGTGATGCCCAGGCGCAGTTCGAGCTGGGCGAGTTCTTCTACACCGGCAATGGCGATCAGACACCGCGCAACCTCGACAAAGCCCTCAACTGGTTCCAGAAAGCCTCGCTGCAAGGTCACGCCCAGGCGCAGTACCGCCTCGGCTCGATGTTCTTTCACGGCGAGGGGGTCAAGGCCAACAACGTGCAGGCTTACATCCTGCTGAAGATGGCCGCCGTCAACGGCGCCGAGGATGCCCTCGACCTGGCCGACGAAGTCACCGAGCAGATGCCCCGCGACGAACTCGAGCACGCTACCCAGGTACTGGGCCAGATCTTCCGCAAATACCTGCTGGAGCTGCAGAGCGCCGAAGGCCGCAGCCCCTTCGCCCCGCTCCCCTGACGCTTACTTGTCCGGCATCGGCATCGGAAACGGCATCACATTGCCGGTTACCTTGGCCTCGCTGATCTTCGCCGTGCCCAAGCGCTCCACTTCATCGATACGCACGATCGAGTGCATCGGCACAAAGCTGCGGATAACCCCTTCGAACTGTGCCTTTAGTTTCTCTTCGCTCGGGTCGACGACCATTTGCGTGCGCTCGCCGAAGACAAACTCCTCGACCTCGAGAAAACCCCACAGGTCACTCTGGTAGATCTGCTTGGCGTACATTTCAAAGACCTGCCCCTGATTGAGGAAGATCACCTTGTAGATGGCGGGTTCGCGTTTGCTCATGATCGGCGTTGGGCACATACGGTTGAAAATGGCCCGCATCATAACAGAGCGCACCCCGGTGCGATTCCTGTGCCAGCGGCCTTGCGTCGGCAATAGCAGCGCCCCCCTCACGCCGTGCTGCGACCCTTGATCGTTTCAGTGCTTTCGCCACTGGCAATCAAGGGTTATTCTTGAGTTCACCTCTATTGCCGGCGAGCGGCCTTAAACCACCTTGAACGCACCCATACAACCCCATCGTTTCATCCTCGAACCTTTCGAGGCCCACCGTTTCGCCAACTTGTGCGGCCAGTTCGACGAGCACCTGCGTCTGATCGAGCAGCGCCTGGCCATCGAGATCCGCAACCGCGGCAATCAGTTCGAACTGATCGGCGATTCCAAGACCACCTCCGCCGCTGAACAGCTGCTGCGCCGTCTCTATCGCGAGACCAAGGCCACCGAGCTGTCGCCGGAAACGGTCCACCTCTACCTGCAGGAGTCGGCCGTCGAGAACATCGACAACCCGGCCGTCAACGAGGTCAGCGTTTCGCTGCGCACGCGCAAGGGCAAAATCACCCCGCGCGGCGTCAACCAGCAGCGTTACGTCAAAGAGATCCTGGCCAACGACATCAACTTCGGTGTTGGCCCGGCCGGTACCGGCAAGACCTACCTGGCCGTGGCCTGCGCCGTTGACGCCCTGGAGCGTGAACAGGTGCGGCGCATCCTGCTGGTGCGCCCGGCGGTCGAGGCGGGTGAAAAACTCGGCTTCCTGCCCGGCGACCTGGCCCAGAAGATCGACCCGTACCTGCGTCCGCTGTATGACGCCCTGTACGAGATGCTCGGCTTCGAACACGTCGCCAAGCTGATCGAGCGCCAAGTGATCGAGATCGCCCCGCTGGCCTACATGCGCGGTCGCACCTTGAACAACAGCTTCATCATTCTCGACGAAAGCCAGAACACCACCCTCGAGCAGATGAAGATGTTCCTCACCCGGATCGGCTTCGGCTCGACCGCAGTGATCACCGGCGACATCACCCAGGTCGACCTGCCGCGCGGCACCAAGTCGGGTCTGGCACACGTGATCGAGGTGCTCAAGGACGTGCCGGGCATCAGCTTCACCCACTTCCAGCCCAAGGACGTCGTGCGCCACCCACTGGTGCAGCGCATCGTCGAGGCCTACGACCGCTTCGAGAACCGCCAGGCCAAGCCCGAGGCACCTGCCCGCGATGCTTGAACTCGACCTGCAACGGGCCACGGACGCCGCTGCCCCCGATGATGCCGCCTTCCGCCGCTGGTGCGAACTTGCCCTGCGCCAGCGCACGGCGGACTCGGAAATGACCATTCGCCTGGTCGACGAAACCGAAGGACGTGAGCTCAATCACACCTATCGTCACAAAGATTACGCGACCAATGTGCTCTCCTTCCCTGCCGACGTTCCCGACGAGCTGCTCGACATTCCGCTGCTGGGCGACCTGGTGATCTGCGTGCCGGTGGTCGAGCGCGAAGCGGCCGAACAGGGCAAATCGCTCGAAGCACACTGGGCGCACCTGGTCATGCATGGCTGCCTGCACCTGCTCGGCTACGATCACATCGAAGATGACGAAGCCGAAGAAATGGAAGCCCTGGAACGAACATTGCTGGCAGAACTGGGTCATCCCGACCCGTACGCCGACGACGAACTCCCTCACACCGATAACTGCAAGGAACACGAGTAACCGCCATGAGCGAAGACCGATCGAGCAACGGGCAAAAGTCCTGGCTGGGGAAACTGACCCAGGCTTTTGCCCATGAGCCGAAAAACCGCCAGGAGCTCCTCGAGCTGCTGCGCGAAGCCCATCAGAACAAGCTGCTCGACAGCGAAGCGCTGACCATCGTCGAAGGCGCCATCCAGGTCGCTGACCTGCAGGTGCGCGACATCATGGTGCCGCGCTCGCAGATGATCAGCATCAAGGCCAGCCAGTCGCCCCGTGAGTTCCTGCCGTCGGTGATCGACGCCGCCCACTCGCGCTATCCGGTGATCGGTGAAAGCCACGATGATGTGCTCGGGATCCTGCTGGCCAAGGACCTGCTGCCGTTGATCCTCAAGGAGAACGGCGACAGCTTCAACATCAAGGACCTGCTCCGTCCGGCGACCTTCGTGCCCGAATCCAAGCGGCTCAATGTGTTGCTGCGCGAGTTCCGCGCCAACCACAACCACATGGCCGTGGTTATCGATGAGTACGGCGGCGTTGCCGGCCTGGTGACCATCGAAGACGTGCTTGAACAGATCGTCGGCGACATCGAAGACGAACACGACGTCGAAGAAGACAGCTACATCAAGCCACTGCCCAGCGGCGACTTCCTGGTCAAGGCGCTGACGCCTATCGAGAACTTCAACGAGTTCTTCGACAGCGAGTTTTCCGACGATGAGTTCGACACCGTTGGCGGGCTGGTGATGAGTGCCTTCGGCCACCTGCCCAAGCGCAACGAAACCACCGAGATCGGCGCTTACCGGTTCCGCATTCTCAACGCCGACAGCCGGCGTGTACACCTGCTGCGCCTGACCCCGATTACCCGTTAAGGAAAACCATGCGCTGGATCACCCGCCCCGGCTGGCCCGGTAACCTGCTGGCCATGGCGGCCGGCGCGTCTACCCTGCTGGCCCTGTCGCCGTTCGACTTCTGGCCGCTGGCCCTGCTCGCCCTGGGCCTGTTCTACAGCGGCCTGCGCGAGCTGAGCCCACGCCAGGCCATGGGCCGTGGCTGGTGCTACGGTTTCGGCCTGTACGGCGCCGGCACCAGTTGGATCTACGTCAGCATGAACACCTACGGCGGCGCCTCGCCGCTGCTGGCGATCGTGCTGCTGGTGGCGTTCTTTGCCGCGATTGCCTGGTTCTTCGCCCTGCCCGCCTGGCTCTGGGCGCGCTGGCTGCGCCGCAATGAGGCGCCGCTGGCCGACGCCTTGTGCTTCGCCGCGCTGTGGCTGCTGCAGGAAGCGTTCCGCGGCTGGTTCCTGACCGGCTTCCCCTGGCTCTATTCTGGCTACAGCCAGCTCGACGGCCCGTTGGCCGGGCTGGCACCGCTGGGTGGCGTCTGGCTGATTTCCTTTGCCCTGGCGCTCAGCGCCGCACTGCTGTGCAACCTGCACCGCCTGCGCGCGCGGCCTTCGTTTCTGGCTGTGGCAGCCGTGCTGCTGGTGGCGCCGTGGATCATCGGCATGGCCCTGAAAAACCACGCCTGGACCCGCCCGGCGGGCGATCCGCTGACGGTTGCGGCGGTGCAAGGCAACGTCGAGCAGGATCTGAAATGGGACCCGGCCCACGTCAATGCACAGCTCGCCCTGTACCGCGACATGAGTTTCAGCTCCAAGCCGGTCGACCTGCTGATCTGGCCAGAGACTGCCGTGCCCGTGCTCAAGGATCAGGCCCAGGGCTACATCAGCATGATGGGCGGATTCGCTGCTGAGCGGCATTCGGCGTTGATTACCGGGGTACCCGTGCGCGAAGTGGTGCACCATCAGCGGCGTTACTACAATGGCATCACCGTGGCCGGTGAAGGCGATGGCACCTACCTCAAGCAGAAGCTGGTGCCGTTCGGCGAGTACGTGCCGTTGCAGGACATGCTGCGCGGCGCGATCGAGTTCTTCAACCTGCCGATGTCGGACTTCGCCCGCGGCCCGCAAGACCAGCCCCTGCTGCAGGCCAAGGGTTATCAGATTGCCCCGTACATCTGCTACGAGGTGGTCTACCCGGAGTTTGCCGCCAGCCTGGCCGCGCGCAGTGACCTGCTGCTGACCATAAGTAACGACACCTGGTTCGGCACCTCGATCGGCCCGCTGCAGCACTTGCAGATGGCGCAGATGCGCGCACTGGAAGCCGGCCGCTGGATGATCCGCTCGACCAACAATGGCGTCACTGCGCTGATCGATCCGTTTGGCCGGATTACGGCACAGATCCCTCAGTTTCAGCAGGCGATCTTGTATGGCGAGGTGGTGCCTATGCAGCAGCTGACGCCGTACCTGCAATGGCGTTCGTGGCCGCTGGCGATTGTCTGTGTGCTGTTGATGGGGTGGGCGTTGCTGGCGGGGCGGATTGCCAAGACCGTTTGACGGTGGCGTTCACACCGGCCTCTTCGCGGGGCAAGCCCGCTCCTACAGGATTGGCGGTACCCCTGTAGGAGCGGGCTTGCCCCGCGAAGAGGCCGGCATGACCTGCAAAGAACTTCAGTAGAACAGCCGATAGCCGACCAACCCCACTAATTCATTCATCAACTGCCCGCTCTGCCAGACCGCCCGGCTATCGGGCAACAATCCGGCAAACGGCCGCGCATGATCCTGCCCGAGAAACCCCACCGGCGCCGCCACGACCTCAAACCCGGCGCGCTCGAAGCTCCAACGCGAACGCTGCATGTGCCACGCCTGGGTCACCACGACCACCCGCCGAATACCCAGGGGCTGCAGCAGCTCGGCACTAAGCTGGGCGTTCTCCCAGGTGGTCCGGCTGGCCTCTTCCTGCCACTTCACCTGCACGCCAAAGTCCGCGCGCAACCGATCGGCCATCAACTGCGCCTCGCTCGGCGGCGTGCCGTAGTGCAACCCGCCACTGGTCAGCACCGGCAACCCTGAGGCCTTGGCCAACTGCGCGGCATAGCGCATGCGCTCCAGCGCGGTACCGGTCGGCTGGTCCTGCCCACCCCAGGCGAGGTCACCGCGTTCACGGCCAGCGCCAAGCACCACGATCGCATCGGCCCGCCCGGCCAGACCCGACCATTGCTCCTGGGTCAGCGGCGCCTCGGTTTCCAACTGGCGTGCGACCCGCTCCACCACCAACGGCAGGCTCATCAACCACAACCCGCCCAGCCCCATCACGAAGCAGGCCAGGGCCAACCGCGGCCGG
This sequence comes from Pseudomonas sp. BP8, assembly GCF_017875955.1. GTDB lineage: Bacteria > Pseudomonadota > Gammaproteobacteria > Pseudomonadales > Pseudomonadaceae > Aquipseudomonas. Next base: position 5,871,045 of record NZ_JAGINK010000001.1, read on the forward strand.
CGCGTGCGCAACCACCAGGCAGCCAGCAACAGCAGGAAGAGCAGCCCCGGCGGCATCAGCCATTGTTTGATGAAGTATCGAATCGGCACGACGCACACCTCCTGTGAAGGCGTGCAGACTAAAAGGATCGGCGCCTGGCAACAAGCCTGCAGCGGGCGCCGATCATGGGATGTGTAGGAGTAGAGCCGGCGCGGGACGAGCCGCGCCTGGAATCCTGAACGGCTATCGCAACGGCAGCGTCCTGGATCTCGCCCGCGTGGCGGGGCGTTTCTTGTCCTTTAGCCAGACGATCTTTGCTGACGACGGCTCCGGCTGCGGGTGGGCAGCGGCGCAGGCGTTGCGGCTCTCCGGGAGGGATTCCAGGTAAGCCTTGATCACTTCGAACTCTGCATGGCTGAGGCCGCGCAACTCCAGTTCGGCTGGCATCTCGTCGCGCAGTCTGACCGAGGTCCTGGCGGCTTCAAGTGCCAGGCCAAGGCGATCGATCAGGCGTTCGTAGAGCTCCGGTTTATTAGCAGAAAGCTGCGATTCTCCCATCCGTTCACCTCATCGAAGATAAGAATATCTCCCCCACACCTGAGCTTAGCGGCACTGCGAAAAGCAGCTAAGCGCTGCGACCAACGGCCCGCAAGGCGCCTTGGCGCAATACGGTTTCCCACGACGCGCGGCGCTCATGTATGCTACGGCGTTCACTCTCACCGACACCGGAGTGCCGGACGCAGCGAGGTTCCGCTGCCGGGAACAAGGTCTCTTCTCTCTCAGCCAAAAGTAGCCATGCACGAACAATACACGCCCCGTGACATAGAAGCCGCCGCCCAGAAATCCTGGGACGAGCAACAATCGTTCGCTGTTACCGAACAGCCAGGCAAAGACACCTTCTATTGCCTATCGATGTTCCCGTACCCGAGCGGCAAGCTACACATGGGCCACGTGCGCAACTACACCATTGGCGACGTGATTGCCCGCTACCAGCGCATGCTCGGCAAGAACGTCCTGCAGCCCATGGGTTGGGATGCCTTCGGCATGCCGGCAGAAAACGCGGCGATGAAAAACAACGTCGCCCCGGCCAAGTGGACCTACGAAAACATCGACTACATGAAGACCCAGCTCAAGAGCCTGGGCCTGGCCATCGACTGGTCGCGTGAAGTCACCACCTGCAAGCCGGACTACTACCGCTGGGAACAGTGGCTGTTCACCCGCCTGTTCGAAAAAGGCGTGATCTACCGCAAGAACGGTACGGTCAACTGGGACCCGGCTGACCAGACTGTCCTGGCCAACGAGCAGGTCATCGATGGCCGCGGCTGGCGTTCGGGCGCGCTGATCGAGAAGCGCGAAATCCCGATGTACTACTTCCGCATCACCGACTACGCCGACGAGCTGCTGGAAAGCCTCGACGAGTTGCCGGGCTGGCCTGAACAGGTCAAGACCATGCAGCGCAACTGGATCGGCAAGTCGCGCGGCATGGAAGTGCAGTTCCCCTACGACCAGGCGAGCATTGGTCATGAAGGCGCACTGAAGGTCTTCACCACCCGTCCCGACACGCTGATGGGCGCCACCTATGTCGCGGTAGCCGCCGAGCACCCGCTGGCCACCCAGGCTGCCCAGGGTAATCCTGCGCTGCAAGCGTTCATCGACGAATGCAAGGGCGGTAGCGTTGCCGAGGCCGACATGGCCACTCAAGAGAAGAAAGGCCTGGCCACTTCCTTGTTTGTCGAGCACCCGCTGACGGGCGAAAAACTGCCAGTCTGGGTCGCCAACTACGTGTTGATGCATTACGGCGACGGCGCGGTCATGGCAGTTCCGGCCCACGACGAGCGCGATTTCGAGTTCGCCCACAAATACAACCTGCCCGTCAAAGCCGTGGTGCGCACCAGCGCCGGCGACGACGTCAGCAGCGAATGGCAGGCTGCCTACGGCGAGCATGGCCAACTGATCAACTCCGGTGAGTTCGACGGTCTGGACTTCCAGGGCGCGTTCGACGCCATCGAAGCCGCGCTGATCCGCAAAGAGCTCGGCAAGTCGCGTACCCAGTTCCGCCTGCGCGACTGGGGCATCAGCCGCCAGCGCTACTGGGGCTGCCCGATCCCGATCATCCACTGCCCGTCCTGCGGCGACGTGCCGGTACCGGAAGACCAACTGCCGGTCACCCTGCCCGAAAACGTCGTGCCGGATGGTGCTGGCTCGCCCCTGGCGCGGATGCCCGAGTTCTATGAGTGCACCTGCCCGAAATGCGGCACTGCGGCCAAGCGCGAAACCGACACCATGGACACCTTTGTCGAATCGTCCTGGTACTTCGCCCGCTATGCCTCGCCAAACTACGACAAGGGTCTGGTCGATCCGAAAGCGGCCAACCACTGGCTGCCGGTCGATCAGTACATCGGCGGCATCGAGCACGCGATCCTGCACCTGCTGTATGCGCGCTTCTTCCACAAGCTGATGCGCGACGAAGGCCTGGTCACCTCGAACGAGCCGTTCAAGAACCTGCTGACCCAGGGCATGGTCGTTGCCGAGACCTACTACCGGGTTGCCAGCAATGGCGGCAAGGACTGGTTCAACCCGGCCGATGTCGAGATCGAGCGTGATGCCAAGGCCAAGATCATTGGCGCACGCCTGAAGACCGACGGCCTGCCGGTGGAAATCGGCGGCACCGAGAAGATGTCCAAGTCGAAGAACAACGGCGTCGACCCACAGTCGATGATCAATGCCTACGGCGCTGACACCTGCCGCCTGTTCATGATGTTTGCCTCGCCGCCCGACATGAGCCTGGAGTGGTCCGACTCCGGCGTCGAGGGTGCGAGCCGCTTCCTGCGCCGCGTCTGGCGCCTGGCTCAGGCTCACGTCAGCCAGGGCCTGCCGGGCACACTGGATGTCGCTGCGCTGGATGACGCGCAAAAAGTCATTCGTCGCGCCATCCACGCGGCCATCAAGCAGGCCAGCACCGATGTCGGCCAGCATCACAAGTTCAACACCGCCATCGCCCAGGTGATGACCGTGATGAACGTGCTGGAGAAGGCCCCGCAGGCCACCGCACAAGACCGTGCCCTGCTCCAGGAAGGCCTGGAAGCGGTCACCCTGCTGCTGGCACCGATCACCCCGCACATCAGCCACGCGCTGTGGAACGCGCTGGGCCACACTCAGCCAGTGATCGATGCCAACTGGCCGAGCGTTGATGAAAGCGCCCTGGTGCAAGACACCGTCACGCTGGTGGTGCAGGTCAACGGCAAGCTGCGTGGCCAGGTCGACATGCCGGCCGCCGCCAGCCGCGAAGAGATCGAGGCCGCGGCCCGCAACAACGACAATGTCCTGCGCTTTACCGACGGCCTGACCATTCGCAAGGTCATCGTGGTACCGGGCAAACTGGTCAACATCGTCGCCAACTGATGGCAACGCCCGCCCGCAGCCACTGCGGGCGGGCGGAATCGGCCCACAAGGGAGCTACAACATGATCAAACGCAATCTGCTGGTAATGGGCCTGGCCGTCATGCTCAGCGCCTGCGGTTTCCAGTTGCGCGGCACCGGCACCACCGAGTTGAGCATCAAGGAACTGGATGTCAGCGCGCGTAATGCCTATGGCCAGACCGTCATCCAGCTGCGCGACGTCCTGCAGAACAGCGGCGTCGATGTGCACAGCGGTGCGCCGTACCGCCTGGTGCTGACCAACGAGCAAGAAAACTCGCGCGCCGCGACCTACACCGGTGGCAGCCGCTCGGCCGAGTATGAGCTGACCACGGTGCTCAACTACAGCATCCTCGGCTTGAACGACTTGCCACTGCTCAGCGACAAGCTGGAAGTGCGCAAAACCTACGTGCAAGACGGTGGCAACATGACCGGCTCCGACCAGAACGGCCTGCAGGTTCGCGAAGAGCTGCGCCGCGAACTGGTTCAGGGCATGGTCGTGCGCCTGCAGATGCTCAGCCCGGCACAGCTTGATGAGCTGCAGAGCAAGGCCGAGCAGCGTGCCAAGGCTGAAGCCCAAGCGGCTGAAGCGGCCCAGCGCTATCGCGACGAAACCCCTCAGCAATCGCCTATGGAAGTACCGGGCCAGTAAGCCCGGTCGGGGCACCGCGACGGTGCCCCGCCTCTTCTCATGAAGCTCGCTCCCGCCCAACTCAACAAGCACCTGCAAGGCGCTCTGGCACCCGTCTACGTGGTCAGCGGTGATGACCCGCTACTGTGTCAGGAAGCTGCCGACGCCATTCGCGCTGCTGCCCGCCAACAGGGCTTCGATGAGCGCCAGGTGTTCAGTGCCGATGCCAATTTCGACTGGGGCAGCCTGCTCCAGGCCGGTGCCAGCCTGTCGCTGTTCGCCCAGCGGCGTCTGCTTGAGCTGCGCCTGCCTTCGGGCAAGCCGGGCGACAAGGGCGCGGCGGCGCTGATCGAATACTGTGCCAAGCCCGCTGAAGACACCCTGTTGTTGATCAGCCTGCCCAAGCTCGATGGCAGCGCGCAGAAAACCAAGTGGGGCAAGGCGCTGGTCGAAGGCAGTCACTGTCAGTTCATCCAGATCTGGCCGGTCGATGCCCAGCAATTGCCGCAGTGGATCAACCAGCGCCTGGCCCAGGCAGGGCTGTCGGCCCAGCGTGATGCAGTCGATCTGATTGCTGCTCGGGTCGAGGGCAACCTGCTGGCGGCTGCCCAGGAAATCGAAAAGCTCAAGCTGCTTGCCGAAGGTAATCAGATCACCGTCGAGACGGTACAGGGGGCGGTGGCCGACAGCGCCCGCTTCGACGTGTTCGGCCTGGTCGATGCGATCCTCAAGGGTGAAGCGGCACATGCGCTGCGCATGCTCGAAGGGCTGCGCGGCGAAGGTGTCGAGCCACCGGTGATCCTCTGGGCGCTGGCCCGGGAGCTGCGTTTGCTGGCGGGGATTGCCCAGCAGTTCAGCCAGGGCATTCCGTTGGACAAAGCGTTCAGCCAGGCGCGGCCGCCGGTGTGGGACAAGCGTAGGCCGCTGGTCAGTAAAGCCCTGCAACGGCTCTCGGCACAACGCTGGGCGCAGTTGCTCCAGGATGCCCAGCGGATCGATGCGCAGATCAAGGGCCAGGCCGAAGGCTCGCCGTGGACCAGCCTGGCGCGGTTGGCGTTGTTGATGGCTGGGCAGCGCTTGGCATTGCCCTCGCAGTAGGGCTGAAAGATTGGGGGCGCTTCGCACCCCTTTCGCGACACAAGGCCGCTCCCACAGTAGTTCGGCGTAAACCGTTCCCTTGTGTCGCTCTTGCGATACACACAATCAATTGGCCCTCACCCGAGCCTGGTCTTACAGTGCGCCCCGTTACCCAGCCACCCCAACGGGAATCCCAGCATGAGCAAAAAGCCGAAAAAGCACGGCCCCAACAAGGCCAAGTCGATTGTCGCCCAGCCCTTGTTCCGCAGCCGCCAGGAACAGCCAGACAAGGGCAAAGGCAGCTACCGCCGCGAAGCCTTCCAATCGAGAGATTGGGAGGCTTCTTACTTTTTGGCCGCATGAAAGCAACAAAAGCGCAGGCATGGTATGGTCGGCATCTGACCTGTAATTCCTGGATCTGTGCATGCTCTTCAGTCTGTTCCCACGCTGGCAACCCCGCCAGCTGATCGCGGCCTCCAGCCTCATCCTGCTTGTCGCCTGCGCGGAAAAACCCACCGCTGCCGACGCCCTGCCGCTGGCGCCTGCCCAGCCCGCTCCGGTTGTGACCCTGCCGGTCAGCACGCCCGACGTCAGCACTGAAATCCAGCCCCTGCAGACCTTCGCCCAATGGCAGGCGGGTTTCCGTCAACAAGCCCTGCAAGCCGGGATCAGCGCCAGCCTGTTCGACCGCGCGTTTGTTGGCGTCACGCCAGACATGGACGTGATCAAGGCCGATCGCAGCCAACCCGAGTTCAGCCGCCCGGTATGGGAATACCTTGAGGGTGCCCTGTCGCCACTGCGCGTGCGCAATGGCAAAAAACTCCTCGAGCAGAATGCCGAGCTGCTTTCACGCCTCGAACAGCGCTATGGCGTCGACCGCCAGGTGCTGGTTTCGGTGTGGGGCATGGAAAGCAACTTCGGCCAGTTCCAGGGCAGCAAATCGGTGATCCGTTCGCTGGCCACCTTGGCCTATGAAGGGCGCCGGCCACAATTTGCCCAAGACCAACTGATCGCGGCGTTGCAGATCCTGCAAAACGGCGATATCCAGCCCGAGGCCATGCGCGGCTCGTGGGCCGGGGCCATGGGCCAGACCCAGTTCATCCCGACCACCTACAACACCCACGCGGTGGATTTCGATGGCGACGGCCGCCGCGATATCTGGAACAGCACCGCTGACGCCCTGGCCTCCACTGCGCACTACCTGCAGAGTTCGGGCTGGAAGCGCGGTCAACCGTGGGGCTTCGAAGTCCAGGTACCGGCCGGTTTCGATTACTGGATCGCCGATGGCGCGCAACGCAAGACAGTCAGCGAATGGCTGCAACTGGGCGTGAAGCTGCCTAACGGCACGCAACTGCCGGCCGGCAGCAATCAACTGTCCGCCGCCCTGCTGCTGCCTGCTGGTGCTCGCGGCCCGGCCTTCCTGGTGCTGGATAACTTCCGCGCGATCCTCAAGTACAACAACTCGTCGTCGTACGCGTTGGCGGTAAGCTTGCTCGGTGACCGCTTCTCGGGCTGGGGTTTCATTGCCGGCAGTTGGCCCAAGGAAGACCTGCCGCTTAGTCGCAGCGAGCGCATCGAGCTGCAGAACCTGCTCAATGCCAGTGGCCATGAAGCGGGTAATGCCGACGGGATCATTGGTGCCAACACGCGCAAGGCGATCCGCAATGCCCAGCAGGCGCAGGGGATGCCGGCCGATGGCTATCCGACACACAAGCTGCTGGATGGCTTGCGTCAGCGTTGATCTTGGCAGAGAACAAAGCGCGTAACGGCGCCGCATGACGCATATCGTGTAGGCAACCGGCCCAGCCGGTGCCATACGCCACTGTGGCTGGGCTGGCCTCTTCGCGGGGCAAGCCCGCTCCTACAGGGTATGCGGCGCGCTACGGGCTTGGTGCTGCTTTGAACAACCCTTGCTCGAGCACCAACCGCTGCCCTTCACTGTCCAGGCGCACCCGTGCGCCAAGCGGCAGGCATACGTTCGGATCACAATGGCCACTGCGCCAGCCGGCTAGCACCGGTACGTCCAACGGGCCAAAGATGTCCTGCAGCAATGGCGTCATCGCTGCCACGGTAATCCCGGCAAAATCCCCTACCAGCACCCCGCGCACGCCATCCAGCTTGCCGGCCAGACGCAACTGGGTCAGCAGCCGGTCGACCCGGAACAGCGGCTCGTTGACGTCTTCGATAAACAGGATGCTGTCCTGAGTCTCGACCTCGGCCAACGTGCCGATGGTCGCGCCGAGCAAGGACAAATTGCCGCCGACCAACTGCCCACTGGCAACGCCAGGCACTACCGTGGTCAGTGGGTACGCCGCTGGGTGCACGATTTCAGCGCCCTGCCCCAGCCGACCACTCAACTGCGCCAACAACGAACTGAGGGTCGGCTCCTGCTTGTCGCCTAACAGATCGGCATTGAGCATGCCGCCATGGAAAGTCACCATACCAAGGTGCCGATTGATCGCCGTATGCAGCGCGGTGATGTCGCTGTAGCCAATCAGCGGCTTGGGGTGCCGAGCGATCAGCTCGAAGTCGAGCCCATCAAGCAGGCGCATGCTGCCATAACCGCCACGCATGCACAGGATGGCGTCTACCTGGGGGTCGGCAAAGGCCGCGTGCAGGTCATCCAGGCGCTGTTGGTCGGAACCTGCCAGGTAGCCCTGAGCCTCAGCCACACCGGGATAGATACGGCACTGGTAACCGCGCGCGGCAAACCACTGGCGGACACTTTCCGGGTCAAGCCGCGCCGGCCCGGCTGGCGCGATAATGGCAAAGCAGGCATGGGCCGGTAGCGGCTTGGGCAATGCTCCAGCCAGGTTTTGAAGATGTTCCATCAAGCAACTCCCTCTCCAAACAAAAATGCCGATGGCACCTTTCGGCACGCATCGGCATGTGTCCTTCAGATCAGGCTCAGAGCTTGATCTTGGCTTCGTGCGCCTGCTGGTCAGCATGGTAGGACGAACGCACCAGCGGGCCGGATGCGACGTTCTTGAAGCCCATCTTGTAGCCTTCTTCGGCAAACCAGGCGAAGGTGTCCGGGTGGACAAAACGCTGCACCGGCAGGTGGCTACGCGACGGCTGCAGGTACTGGCCGAGGGTGAGCATGTCGATGTTGTGCTCGCGCATGCGCTGCATCACTTCGATGACTTCCTCGTCGGTCTCGCCCAGCCCCAGCATCAAGCCGGACTTGGTCGGTACGTGCGGGACCATCTGCTTGAACTTCTCGAGCAGGTCCAGCGACCAGTCGTAGTCCGAGCCCGGACGCGCAGCCTTGTACAGGCGCGGCACGGTTTCCAGGTTGTGGTTGAACACATCTGGCGGCTCTTGAGCGGTGATCGCCAAAGCCACGTCCATGCGCCCGCGGTAGTCCGGCACCAGGGTTTCCAGCTGCACACCCGGGGACAGCTTGCGGATTTCCCGCAGGCAGTCGGCAAAGTGCTGGGCACCGCCGTCGCGCAGGTCGTCACGGTCGACCGAGGTGATCACCACGTACTTCAGGCGCAGGTCGGCAATGGCCACGGCCAGGTTATGCGGCTCGTCGGCATCCAGCGCCTTCGGCCGGCCATGGCCGACGTCGCAGAACGGGCAGCGACGGGTACAGATGTCGCCCATGATCATGAAGGTGGCGGTACCACCGGAGAAGCACTCGCCCAGGTTCGGGCAGGACGCCTCTTCACACACGCTGTGCAGCTTGTGCTTGCGCAGCAGTTGCTTGATACGGTCGACTTCCGGCGACACCGGGATACGCACGCGGATCCAGTCAGGCTTCTTCGGCAGTTCGTCAGTCGGGATGATCTTTACCGGGATGCGCGCCACCTTGTCGGCGCCACGCAGTTTTACCCCAGCTTCCACCTTCTTCGGCGCAGCGCGCGGGGTGACATCCTGGGTAGAGATCAGGTTCGGCACGGCTTCTTGCACAATTGTCATATTCAGTCGATTCCGCCCATGAGGGTCGTCTGCTCAGCATAGTCGAGGTGCTTGACCAGCTGTCCGCGCAGCCTTGTCCTGACCTCGTTGAGTTCGATCGGACCTGCCAAGTCACGCAGCTGGGTCATCGCCAGCCCCGCATACCCGCAGGGATTGATTCGGCGGAATGGCGCGAGGTCCATGTCCACGTTCAAGGCAAGGCCGTGGAACGAACGGCCATGACGGATTCGCAGGCCGAGCGAGGCGATTTTCGCCCCATCGACATAAACTCCGGGTGCATCGGGCTTGGCCGCGGCCTGGACGTCGTAGCTGGCAAGCAGCTCGATCAGGCTGCGCTCGATCCGGCTGACCAGTTCGCGCACACCAAAGCCAAGCCGACGCACATCCAGCAACAGATAAGCCACCAGTTGCCCGGGACCATGGTAGGTCACCTGGCCGCCGCGGTCGCTCTGCACCACCGGGATGTCGCCCGGTACCAGCAAGTGCTCGGCCTTGCCGGCTTGGCCCTGGGTAAACACTGCGGGGTGTTCGACCAGCCAGATTTCATCCTGGCTGTCCGGGCCACGTTGCTCGGTAAAGCGACGCATAGCCTCCAGCACCGGTTCATAGGGCTGCAGGCCAAGATCGCGAACACCGAGGCAAGCGGGCATCAGAGCACCATTTTCACAATGCCGGTAGCGCGCAGGGCACTGTTGATATCGTGTAGCTGGTCTTCGCTGGTGGCAACGATGTGCAGTTGCACCGTGGTGTACTTGCCTTCCTTGCTTTGGCGCTCGGCCAAGGTCGTCATGTCGACGTCGGCATGTTTCTTGAGGATCTCGATTACCGTGTCACGGAAATTGACCACGGTATCGCCGATCACCTTGATCGGATAATCGGCGCAGGGGAATTCGATCTTGTGCGACTTGACGTCAGGTTCGCTCATGGCGGAAACGGCCTCGTAAGCCGTGGCAACAACAACGCTCCCGCGTCAGTGAGCGGGAGCGTGGCAGGTCACGTTATCAGTTGAACAACCCGTAGAAGAATAGACGAATGCTATCCCACATACGGCGGAAGAAACCACCTTCCTCGACGCCGTCGAGGGCGATGAGGTCTGCACTGTGGACCACTTTCTCGTCCAGTTTGACTTCCACTTTACCGATCACGTCACCTTTGGCGATGGGCGCGGTCAGCTGCGGGTTCATGGTCATCGAAGCAGCCAGGCGCTTCAATTGGCCTTTAGGCATGGTCATGGTCAGGTCGTTGGCCAGGCCCGCCTTGACTTGGCTGGTGGCGCCTTTCCAGACCGGGGCCTGAGCCAGCTCGGTGCCCTTCTGGTAGAAGGTCTGGGTTTCGAAGAAGCGGAAACCGTAGGTCAGCAGCTTCTGCGTTTCGGCAGCGCGGGACTGCTCGCTGTTGGTGCCGAACACCACGGCGATCAGACGCTGACCGTCGCGCACGGCGGAGGCGACCATGCAGTAGCCGGCTTCGTCGGTGTGGCCGGTCTTCAGGCCATCGACGGTCTTGTCACGCCACAGCAGCAGGTTGCGGTTGGGCTGCTTGATGTTGTTCCAGTAGAACTCTTTTTGCGAGTAGATCGCGTAGTGCGCCGGATCTTCGTCGATGATCGCGCGGGCCAGCAAGGCCATGTCATGAGCCGACGAGTAATGCTCTGGGTTCGGCAGGCCGGTCGGGTTCATGAAGTGGCTGTTGCTCATGCCGAGGTCGGCAGCCGTCTTGTTCATCATGTCGGCGAAGGCGTCTTCGCTACCGGCGATGTGCTCGGAGAGCGCCACCGAAGCATCGTTGCCCGACTGGATGATGATGCCGTGCAGCAGGTCGCTGACAGTGACCTGGCTGCCGACCTTGATGAACATGCGCGAACCACCGGTGCGCCAGGCGTTTTCGCTGACGGTGACCGGGTCGTTCTCGCCGATCTGGCCACGACGGATATCCAGGGTGGCGATGTAGGCGGTCATCAGCTTGGTCAGGCTGGCTGGCGGCAGGCGCTCGTCACCGTTGTTCTCGACCAGCACGTTGCCGCTGGACGCGTCCATGAGTACGTAGGACTTGGCTGCCAACTGCGGCGGCGATGGCATCATCTGCTCCGCTGCGAAGGCAGCGGGAGTGATCATCAGCAGTACGGGCAGGCAAAGTCGTTTGGCAAGGTTGGTGATGTTCATCCGTCTCTCGAAAATCGCTAATGGTCTGATGTTCCGTGGGCCGAGGCCCAACGCCCAGTCAGTCTAATTTTTGGGGCTGCTGCGCAGCCCTTTCGCGACACAAGGCCGCTCCCACAATGTCCGCGTACACCGCGAAATCATTGACCGACTCGGGCCCTGTGGGAGCGGCCTTGCGTCGCGAAAGGGCCGCAACGCGGCCCTCTGTCCAGGCCTATGGCCTGCCGGGCAAAACAGCCATTGTACATGGCAGAGCCCACCAATTCATGACAAAACCGACAGTTCCGTCGATCAATCCGTGACCAGCTTGGCCTGGCCCAAATTGGCCATGCGCACGCTGTCCTGGGTCTGCTGCACTTCGCCCTGGCTGCTCATCGGCCCCAGGCGCACACGGTGCAGGGTCTGCTGGTTACGCACGATGGAGCTGATGAATACCGGCGCGCTGACCATGGTGCTCAACTTCGAACGCAACAGCTCGGCCGCATCCGGATTGGCGAACGCGCCAACCTGCAGGAACATCCCGCCGCTGTTGCTCGGCACACTGTTGCTGGCGATCTGCACCGGTACCACCGCGGCAGCATGCTGCTGCGCCGGCGGCGTCCACTGCTCGACCTTGCCGGTGCTCGCCGGCAGGGTCTGGGTCTGGGCGACTTGCGGCTCCTTGAGCACCAGCGGCGCTGGCTGGCCGCGCTGGGCCCACCACTGCTGCGGGTCGATGCCCTCGACGCGAACGTGGGCCGTGCCGGTTTCGGCGTAGCCGAGCTTCTTCGCGGCAGCGTAGGACAGGTCGATGATGCGGTCCGAGTAGAACGGGCCGCGGTCGTTGACCCGCAGGACCACGCTGCGGCCGTTGGCCAGGTTGGTCACCCGCACGTAGGCTGGCAGCGGCAAGGTCTTGTGCGCCGCGCTCATGCCGTACAAGTCGTAGAGCTCGCCGTTGGCGGTGTTCTGGCCGTGGAACTTGGTGCCGTACCAGGAGGCGGTACCTTCGGCGCGGTAGTTGCGCGAATCCTGGATCGGATAGTAGGTCTTGCCCAGGACTGTGTACGGGTTGGCCTTGTAGTTACCTGTGTGCACGGTTGGCGTAGCATCGGGGATCTTGTTGACATCCACATCCCACCACGGCGCGCCGTCTTTGTGCGCACGGTTGATGTCCAGCCCAGGCTGCGAGCGCACTACGTTGCCGCTTTTCTGGGTCGACGCCGGCCGATTCGACGAGCAACTGGCCAAAACCAGGCTTACCGCGACGCAGGTCAGCAGCTTGAAAGTGTTAGAGCAAACCAATACGCGCATTACTTGACGCCCCGTGCAATTACCAGCTGTTCCGAGAGCTGATGCACAGCCATGGCGTACATCACGCTGCGGTTGTAACGCGTGATTGCGTAGAAGTTCTTCAGGCCCATCCAGTACTCCGGACCATTCTCGCCCTCAAGCTTGAAGGCGGTAACCGGCAGATCATCGCGCAGCGCATCATGACTCGACCAACCCAGCGCTCGCAACTCTGCGACAGTCTTGACCGGCTCGATGCCGGTCGTCAGGCCTTCGTCGGCGCGCTCGCCACGCACCTGGGCGCGGCTGACCACGCCCTGCCCGGCTACCCAGCCATGGCGCTGGAAATAGCTGGCAACGCTGCCGATGGCATCGTCAGGGTTGTTCCAGATATTGATGTGGCCGTCGCCGTCGAAGTCCACGGCATAGTGGCGGAAGCTGCTCGGCATGAACTGCGGCAGGCCCATGGCACCGGCATACGAGCCTTTGAGGGTGAGCGGATCGAGCTGCTCTTCACGCGCCAGGAGGAGGAACTCGCGCAGTTCCTTGCGGAAGAATTCGGCGCGTGGCGGGTAGTCGAAGCCCAGTGTCGACAAGGCGTCGATAACCCGGTAGTTGCCGGTGTTGCGGCCAAAGAAGGTCTCCACGCCGATGATCGAGACGATCACCTGGGCCGGCACGCCGTACTCCTGCTCGGCACGGGCGAGCACTGCCTCGTGCTGGCGCCAGAAGTCGACACCCCGGGCGATGCGCGCATCGGTGATGAACATCGGCCGGTATTCTTTCCACGGCTTGACCCGCTCGGCCGGCCGGGAGATCGCGTCGAGGATCGACTGCTTGCGCTGGACCTCTCGGAACACGCCCATCAGCTGTTCACCGGCAAAGCCGTAGTCGCGGGTCATCTCACCGACGAACTCGGCCACTTGAGGCGAGCCGTCGTAGTCGCCGGCATGGGCTTGCTGGACAGCGCCGAACAGCCCCATCGCACCGATCCACGGCGCACAACGAGCTAGCCAGGTACGCACTGCTTGCATGAAATTGTTCACCTTATTCAAACCTGCGCGATCCATTTGCGGTGTGTATGGATCGACATCAGAACGCCAAACGCTGACAGCAGCGTCACCAACGAAGTTCCGCCATAACTAATGAAGGGCAGCGGTACACCCACCACGGGGAGCAGGCCGCTGACCATACCGATATTGACGAACACGTATACAAAGAAGGTCATCGTCAGGCTGCCCGCGAGCAGCTTGCCGAACAGTGTCTGCGCCTGCGCCGTGATCACCAGGCCGCGGCCGATCAGCAGCAGGTAGACGATCAGCAACAGGCAGATGCCGACCAGGCCGAACTCCTCGCCGAGCACAGCGATGATGAAGTCGGTGTGGCTTTCCGGGAGGAAGTCCAGGTGCGACTGGGTGCCCAGCAACCAGCCCTTGCCGAACACCCCACCCGAGCCGATCGCGGCCTTCGACTGGATGATGTTCCAACCGGTACCGAGCGGGTCACTCTCCGGGTCGAGAAAGGTCAGGACGCGCTGCTTCTGGTAGTCGTGCATGACAAAGAACCACATGGCCACCGCCACCGGTACGGCAGCAGCGAGCACGCTGATGATCCAGCGCCAGCGCAAGCCACCCATGAACAGCACGAACGCCCCGCCGGCGAGAATCAGCAGCGCGGTGCCGAGGTCCGGCTGACGCACAATGAGGATGAACGGCACGCCGATCAACACCAGGCTGATTGCCACATGTTTCAGATCCGGCGGCAAGGTGCGCTTGGACAGGTACCAGGCAAGCGTCGCCGGCATGATGATCTTCATGAACTCCGAGGGCTGGAAGCGGATCACCCCAGGGATGTTGATCCAGCGTGTGGCGCCCATGGCGTTGTGGCCCATGACGTCCACCACGATCAGCAGCAGTACCCCGGCCACATACGCCAGCGGCACCCAACGCGCCATGAAACGCGGCTCGAGCTGGGCGATGATGAACATCGAGACCAGGCCGATACCGAACGAGGTGGCCTGCTTCATCAGCAGGTCCCAGTTCTTGCCGCTGGCCGAATACAGCACGAACAGGCTGCCGGCGGCCAGGGTCAGGAGGATGATCAGCAGCGGGCCATCGATATGGATACGCTGCAAGAAGCTCGCGCGCCGACGCATGACGTCCTCGCTGGAGAGCATGCGGTCGAAATTATTCATCACTGTGCCAGTTCCTGAGCGACGGTGGCGGGGGCGAACTCGGTCTTGAGCCGGCCGCTTTCATCGAGCAGCCAAGCGTCCATCACCTGCCGCATCACGGGGGCGGCGACGCGGCCACCGGCCTCGCCGTTCTCGATCATGACCGATACCACGATCTTGGGATCTTCTGCGGGCGCGAAACCGACGAACAAGGCGTGGTCGCGGTGGCGCTCCTGGACTTTGTTGCGGTCGTACTTCTCGCCCTGCTTGATCGCCACCACCTGGGCGGTACCGCTCTTGCCGGCAATCCGGTACTGGGCACCTGCGGCAGCGGCCCGGGCGGTGCCGCGGGCGTTGTGCATGACCTGCTCCATGCCGTGGGTGACCCGGGTCCAATCGGCCTTGTCGCGCAGGACGATGTCGTCGATGGGGTTTTCATCCACCGGTGGCTGGCCTTCGATGGTCTTGGCCAGGTGCGGGCGGAACCACTTGCCCTTGCTGGCGATCAACGCGGTGGCCTGGGCCATCTGCAACGGCGTGGTCTGCATGTAGCCCTGGCCAATGCCGAGAATCAGCGTCTCACCCGGGAACCACGCCTGGCGGCGAGTGGCACGTTTCCATTCACGGGTCGGCATGAGCCCGGCGGACTCCTCGAACATGTCCAGGGAGACCTTCTGGCCGAGGCCGAACTTGTTCATGTAGGTCGACAGGCGATCGATGCCCATCTTGTGCGCCAGGTCGTAGAAGTAGGTGTCATTGGAGCGCATGATCGCCAGGTCGAGGTCGACCCAGCCATCGCCGCTGCGGTTCCAGTTGCGGTATTTGTGGTCGTAGTTGGGCAACTGGTAGTAGCCCGGGTCGAACACCCGGCTGCCGGCCGTGACCACGCCACTGTCGAGGCCGGCAATGGCCACCGCCGGTTTGATGGTCGAACCCGGTGGATACAGCCCGCGCAGCACCCGGTTGAACAACGGCCGGTCGATCGAGTCGCGCAACTCGGCGTAGGCCTTGAAGCCGATGCCGGTGACGAACAGGTTGGGATCGAAACTCGGCTGGCTGACCATCGCCAGTACCTCGCCGGAGCGCGGATCCAGCGCCACCACTGCGCCACGCCGCCCGCCGAGGGCCATCTCGGCGGCTTCCTGCAGCTTGATATCCATGCTCAGGACGATGTCCTTGCCGGGTATCGGGTCGGTGCGCTTGAGCACCCGCAGCACGCGCCCACGGGCGTTGGTCTCGACTTCCTCGTAACCGACCTGGCCGTGCAAGGCGTCCTCGTAGAAGCGCTCGATGCCGGTCTTGCCAATATGGTGGGTGCCGCTGTAGTTGACCGGATCGAGGATTTTCAGCTCTTTTTCGTTGATCCGACCCACATAACCGACCGAATGGGCGAAGTGCGCACCCTGCGGGTAGTGCCGTACCAACTGCGCAGCCACTTCAACGCCCGGCAGGCGGAACTGGTTCACCGCGACCCGGGCGATCTGCTCTTCGCTGAGCTCAAACAGGATCGGTACCGGCTCGAACGGCCGACGCCCCTGCTTCATGCGCTTTTCGAACAACGCGCGATCATCGGGGGTCAACGCGAGCACTTCAACGATCGTATCCAGTACCTCCTGCCATTTTCCCGCGCGTTCGCGGGTCATGGTCAGGCTGAAGCTGGGCCGGTTATCGGCGATGATCACCCCGTTGCGATCGAAGATCAGCCCGCGGGTCGGCGGGATCGGCTGCACGTGCACCCGATTGTTCTCCGACAGCGTCGAGTGATAGTCGTACTGGATGATCTGCAGGTAGTACAGCCGGGCAATCAGCACGCACACCAACAGCATGATCGCCACAGCGCCGACCACGACGCGGTTGCGCACCAGACGGGCGTCTTTCTCGTGGTCTTTGAGGCGAATCGGCTGCGACATCGGGCGGCTTAGAGGCTCATTTGTGGTAGGGATGCCCGGACAACACGGTCCAGGCGCGGTAGATCTGTTCGCCGATCAGTATCCTTACCAACGGGTGCGGCAAGGTCAGCGGCGACAACGACCAGCGCTGTTCGCTGCGCGCACACACCTCCGGCGCCAGGCCTTCCGGCCCACCCACCATCAAATTCACCGTACGCGAATCCAGGCGCCAGCGATCCAGCTCGACCGCCAACTGCTCGGTGCTCCATGGCTTGCCATGAACCTCGAGCGTGACGATGCGTTCACCGGGCTGCACCTTGGCCAGCATGGCTTCGCCCTCCTGACGGATCAGGCGGGCCACGTCGGCATTCTTGCCACGGGTGTTCAGCGGGATTTCCACCAGCTCGAGCGACAGCTCAGAGGGGAGGCGCTTGGCATATTCATGCCAGCCTTCCTCGACCCACTTGGGCATGCGCGAGCCGACCGCGATCAATCGCAGACGCACGGCGCTTCCTTATTGCTTGTTGCTGAGCTTGTCGAAGAACTCGTTCGGGCCGTTTTCCGAGCTGTGGTGCTTGCCGTCGGCAGCACGGCTCTGCTCGGCACCCAGCCACAGACGCTCGAGGTCGTAGAACTGACGGGCAGCGGCGGTCATCATGTGCACGATGACGTCGTTCAGGTCGAGCAGCACCCAGTCGCTTTCGCCCTTGCCTTCTTCGCCCAGTGGCATGACGCCCTTGGCCTTGACCAGCTCGCGAACCTTTTCCAGCATCGCGTTGATCTGGCGATTGGAGGTACCGGTGGCGATGATCATGTAGTCGGTCAGGCTGTGCTTCTCTTTGACGTCGATGACCTGGATGTCCTGGGCCTTGACCTCTTCCAGTGCCGTCTTGGCCAGTTCGACCAGTTCTTCGGCCGAGATAAGTGATTTTTGCTTGGTCATATAAAACTCGTTCAACTCATTGAATGAGGCGCCCAGTGGCGCCGTCAGTTGGACCCACGATACAGATCGTGCGCCTCGATATAGGCCAGTACAGCGTCCGGCACCAGAAACCGCACCGACTTGCCGCTGGCCAGCAGCTGTCGGATTTGCGTGGCAGACACCGCGAGCGGCGTCTGCCAGACGAACGAAATATGCCCCGCCGGGCCAGACATGGCGGTGGGATCGCTCTCCGAGCGCGCAGCCAACAGGTTGCGCAGCTCGTCAGGGGGTTCGACATCGGCGTCCGGCCGTTGCAGTACCAGGATGTGACAGTGTTGCAGTAATTCTTCCCAGCGGTGCCAGCCGGGCAGGCCGCAGAACGCGTCCCATCCCAGAACCAGAAACAGCTGGTCATCGTCCGCCAGCTCAGCCCGGATCGATTCCAGGGTGTCGATGGTGTACGACGGCGTGTTACGCGCCAGTTCACGGGCATCGACGCTCAGGCAATCGACGCCTTGAACAGCGCTTTGCACCATGGCCAGGCGGTGTTGCGGCGACACCTGTGGGGTGTCGCGGTGTGGCGGCCGGGCGT
Organism: Pseudomonas sp. BP8; assembly: GCF_017875955.1. Classification (GTDB taxonomy): domain Bacteria; phylum Pseudomonadota; class Gammaproteobacteria; order Pseudomonadales; family Pseudomonadaceae; genus Aquipseudomonas. The sequence continues at coordinate 5,889,077 of NZ_JAGINK010000001.1, forward strand.
TAGGCAGCAAGCGTAGCTCGTCCAGGCCCATCAACTCGGCCACTTCCAGCGCACTGCGCAGGTGGCCGATATGCACCGGGTCGAAAGTACCGCCGAGAATGCCGACGCGCCGGACTGCCTGGGCCTTGCTCAACTCAGCAAGACTCCTGACCGCGCAACTGGCCGTCGCCGATGACGACGTATTTCTCGCACGTCAGGCCTTCCAGGCCAACCGGGCCACGGGCGTGCAACTTGTCGGTGGAAATCCCGATCTCCGCGCCCAGGCCATATTCGAAGCCATCGGCGAAGCAGGTCGGGGTGTTGAGCATCACCGATGCCGAGTCGACCTCGGCCATGAAGCGCCGGGCCTGGCCCTGGTGTTCGGTGATGATCGAATCGGTGTGGTGCGAGCCATAGTGATTGATGTGCTCGATGGCCTGGTCCAGGCCGTCGACCACGCGAATCGACAGGATCGCCGCCAGGTACTCGGTGTGCCAGTCAGCTTCGCTGGCCGGCGTGGCCTGGATGATCGCGCGGGTGCGCTCGCAACCGCGCAGCTCAACGCCCTTCTCGGCGAAGCGGCGGGCCATCTCTGGCAGGAAGTCCTGAGCCACGCTCTGATCGACCAGCAGCGTTTCCATCGCGCCACAGATGCCATAGCGGTAGGTCTTGGCGTTGAAGGCCACGCGCCAGCCCTTGTCGAGGTCGGCGTGCTGGTCGATGAACACGTGGCAGATGCCGTCCAGGTGCTTGATCACCGGCACCCGGGCATCGCGACTGATGCGTTCGATCAGGCCACGGCCGCCACGCGGGACGATGACGTCAACGTACTCGGGCATGCTGATCAGCGCGCCGACGGCTTCGCGGTCAGTGGTCTCAACCACTTGCACCACGGCCGCAGGCAGGCCCGCCTCGGCCAGGCCACGCTGGATGCAGGTGGCGATGGCACGGTTGGAGTGGATCGCTTCGGAGCCGCCACGCAAAATCGTCGCGTTGCCCGACTTCAAGCACAGGCTCGCGGCATCGATGGTCACGTTTGGCCGCGACTCGTAGATGATGCCGATCACACCCAACGGTACGCGCATCTTGCCGACCTGAATGCCCGACGGACGGTAGCTCATGTCACGAATGGCACCGACCGGATCAGCCAGACTGGCGACTTGGCGCAGGCCGGTGATCATCCCGTCGATACGCGCCGGGGTCAGCGCCAGGCGGTCGAGCAAGGCCGGCTCCAGGCCATTGGCACGGCCGGCGGCCAGGTCCTGTTCATTGGCTGCGGTAAGCTCGGCGCGGGCAGCGTCCAGCGCGTCGGCGGCGGCCTGCAGGGCGCGATTCTTCTGCGCAGTGCTGGCACGGGCGATCACGCGAGAGGCCTCGCGGGCGGCGCGACCCAGGCGGGTCATGTAGTCAAGAACGGACTCAGTCATGGGCTCGGTGTCTTGGCGAAAGGGGAAATCGGCTGATTATAACTGGCACGCCCCTGTACGCCCAGCGGCGGGTGGCGGATGGTAGAAGATGGCGACGGGAATGGGTAGGAAAGATGTAACTTTGCTTGACGAAATTTGCCGCCAAATCCGCCGCATAACCCGTAGGAGCGGCGGCGGGCATATGAATCAGGTCTACACGGCAGTTCAGGCTCGATTAAGCGAATAATTGCTATGATCGCGCCACTCAATCACGAACAGCCCAGCATGCCAGCCCCCTCACCCTGCCCGGCCCGTGCCCTGCCCGACAGTTTTTTCGACCGTGACGCCCAGACCCTGGCCAAGGCCCTGCTGGGCAAGGTCATCCGTCATCGCCAAGGCGATCTCTGGCTGGCCGCACGAATCATCGAGACCGAGGCCTACTACCTCACCGACAAGGGCAGCCACGCCTCGCTCGGCTATACCGACAAGCGCAAGGCGCTGTTCCTCGATGGCGGGCACATCTATATGTACTACGCCCGCGGCGGCGACTCGCTCAATTTCAGCGCCCACGGCCCCGGCAACGCGGTGTTGATCAAGTCGGCCTACCCTTGGCAGGACGCCGTGTCCGACGCCAACAGCCTGGCGCAAATGCAGTTGAACAACCCCGACGCCAGTGGCAACCTGCGCCCCGCCGAGCGTCTGTGCGCCGGGCAGACCTTGCTCTGTCGCGCCCTCGGCCTGAAGGTGACGCAGTGGGACGCCAAGCGTTTCGACCCAGAGCGACTGTTCGTCGAAGACTGCGCGATCGCGGTGCCCGAGGTAATCCAGTGCGCGCGCCTGGGCATTCCTCACGGCCGCGACGAACACCTGCCGTACCGCTTCGTCGATGCTCAATTCGCCCGCCATTGCACTCGGAACCCGCTACGTCGGGGCCAGGTCGAAGGTCGGGACTTCTCCATTCTCAAACAAGGAAGCTGACTCATGGGCCAATGGCTCGACAGCCTGACCGGCTGGCTCAGCGCCAACCCGCAGTGGCTTGGCCTGGCAATTTTTCTGGTGGCATGCATCGAATGCCTGGCAATCGCCGGCATCATCGTGCCGGGCACGGTGCTGCTGTTTGCGGTGGCCGTGCTGGCCGGCAGTGGCACCTTCAGCCTGGGCGAAACCTTGCTGCTGGGCTTTGCCGGCGGCCTGCTCGGCGATGCGCTGTCGTACACCATCGGCAAATACTTCCACCAGAATATCCGCCGCCTGCCGTTGATCCGCCATCATCCGGAGTGGATCGGCAGCGCCGAGAGCTACTTCCAGCGCTACGGCATTGCCAGCCTGCTGGTCGGGCGCTTCATCGGCCCGCTGCGACCAATGTTGCCGATGGTCGCGGGCATGTTCGACATGCCCCTGCCGCGCTTCATCGCGGTCAGCCTGGTGGCCGGTGCCGGCTGGTCGATTGCGTATCTGCTGCCCGGCTGGGCCACCGGCGCAGCGATGCGCCTGCCCCTGCCCGAAGGCTTCTGGCTGGATGCCGGGGTGATCGCCGGGACCCTGGCCGTGCTGGTCGGCCTGAGCCTGAACAGCAGCATTCGCGACCAACGCCATGGCACGCGACTGATCTCGGCGTTGTGCTTCCTGGCGCTGGCGGGACTGTTCCTCGGCTGGCCGTACCTGCATGAATTCGATCAGGGGGTGATGACACTGGTCCAGGAGCACCGCAGCCAGGCCATCGATGGCGCCGTGGTGCTGGTCACTCGGCTGGGTGATTTCCGCACGCAGTTGTTCCTCGGTGGACTGCTGACAGGCTTGCTGCTGCTCTCGCGGCAATGGCGGCATGCGCTGTTCGCGGGCGGCGCATTGATGGGCACAGCGTGCGCCAACGGCACACTGAAATGGCTGTTTGCCCGGGCTCGCCCCGAGGTGCTCAGTGATCCCTTGACCACCTACAGCATGCCCAGCGGGCACAGCTCGGCGTCGTTTGCGTTCTTCCTGGTGATGGCCGTGCTGGCCGGGCGCGGACAACCGCCGCGCATGCGCTTGACCTGGATATTGCTGGGCTGCCTGCCGGCACTGGCGATTGCCCTGTCACGGGTATACCTCGGCGCGCACTGGCCAACCGATATCCTCGCCGGGGCGTTGCTGGCCTGCTGTGTAACGGCCCTGGCACTAACGCTGGTGCAATTCCGCCAGCCGCTGACCGCCCTGCCGTTACGGGTGTGGTGGCTGGTGTTGCCGGCCTGTATCGCGTTGTTGGCATTTTTTGCCTTGTATGCCCTGCCGCAGGCGTTGCTGCGTTATCAGTACTGAGGCCGGATCAGTGCCGGCCTCTTCGCAATGAGGCCGGCCATCAGGCAAACAGCTCGCCCTGAATCCGCTCCAGCAGCTTCTGAATCGCCGCCAGGCGCTCCTGCGGCGAGTCGATTGCCAGCAACTCGAGCTTGTCCTCTTCCATAAAGGGCAACAGATAGGCCAGTTGGTTGGCCAGCGCCTGACGCCCATCGCACGCCCGTGGCATGTCCAGCGCCGCGACCATCGGGTGCTCACCCAAAGCGAGCAGCAGCGCCAGCAGGTCATCGTCGTGCTCCGTCAGCTCGCTGTCGACACTGTCGGCCAGCCAGCGCACCTCGGCCAGCATCAACTGGTCCTTCTGCACTTCGGTCTGCGCGACCTCGAAGCGGCGCACCCCTTCGACACGGATGCCGAGCAAACCGTTGTCCTGCTGGACAAAATCACGAATCAGCGCCTCGCAGCCAAGCGATGCCACCCCCGGTGGCGCCTTGCCGACCTGCTCGCCGTCAAGGATGCATACCACGCCAAAACCGCCGCCCTGTTTCATGCAGCGGCCGATCATGTCCAGGTAGCGCGCTTCGAAGATCTGCAAATCGAGCATGCAACCTGGAAACAGCACGGTATTGAGCGGAAACAGCGGTAGCGTCATCACAACTCCTCAAGCCACCAGGCTAACCGCCAACGGCAGGAACACTGCCGTGGCCACGCCCATCAAGCTCATCGCCAATGCGGCGAAAGCGCCGCATTCATCACCTTCCTGCAGGGCCACCGAAGTGCCCACCGCGTGCGCAGTCACGCCCAGCGACATGCCACGCGCCTCCGGGCTGTGCACGCCGAAGCGAGTCAACAACGCCGGGCCGAAAATTGCCCCGATTACGCCAGTGATCAGCACGAACACCGCCGCCAGGGCCGCCACGCCGCCAATCTGCTCGGCCACCAGCATCGCAATGGGCGAGGTCACCGACTTCGGCGCCATGGTCATCAGGATCATGTGCTCGGCGCCAAACCACCACCCCAGCAACAGGCAGGCCAGCGTGGCGAACAGGCCTCCGATTACCAGCGTAGTAAATGTCGGCCAGAACAGCTGGCGGATGCGCCGCAGGTTCAGATACAGCGGCACGGCCAGGGCTACCGTGGCCGGGCCCAGCAGTACGTTCATGATCTCGGTGCTTTTGCGGTATTCGCTGTAGTCGATGCCGCACAGCAGCAGGACGCCGATGACCAGCAACATCGAGACCAGTACCGGCTGGAGAAAGATCCAGCGGGTCTTCTCATAGCCGGCCAGAACCACCTGGTAGGCGCCGAGGGTAATGCCGATGCCGAACAGTGGGTGATGGATGACTGCGTCGAGCGCGCCTTGCCAGTCGAGGTTCATGAGTGCTCCTCAGGCTTGCCTTGGCGATGCATGAGCTTTTGCATCAGCACACCGACGAAGACCAGCGTTGCCAGGCACGACAGCACCAGTGCGCCAGCGATGGCCCAGAAGTCTGCAGCGATATCCTTGGCATAGACCATCACGCCAACCGCCGGCGGTACCAGCAGCAACGGCAGATAGCGCAGCAGGCTGGAGGCAGCCTCGTTCAGCGGCTTGCCCACCTCGCCTCGGGCCATGAGAAACACCAGCAGCAGTAACAGGCCGATGATCGGCCCTGGCAGGATCGGCACAAACAGATGGTTGAGCGCCGTACCCAGCAGCTGAAACAACACCAGCCAGGTCAAACCACGCAACAGCATAAGCATCTCCTTCGGGCATGGCGGCCATTATAAGCACGCTACCGATACCCATAAGCCGATATTCGCCGAAAAGATGGCAACTTGACCGTAACCCCGCGACGTGCTGATCTTGCACATTCGTACCACCCGAACAGCAATGACAACCCGGAGAGTCACGATGCCCTATGTACCTGTTGCAGCGCTTTCGCAGTACGTTGGAAAGGAACTTGGACGTTCCGAATGGCTGAAGATCGATCAGCAACGCATCAACCTGTTCGCGGAAGCAACTGGCGATTTTCAGTTCATTCATGTCGATCCTGAAAAAGCCGCCAAAACGCCGTTCGGCAGCACCATTGCCCATGGCTTTCTGACCTTGTCGCTGATCCCCAAGCTGATGGAGGACATCCTGGTGCTGCCCGAGGGGCTGAAGATGGTGGTCAACTATGGCCTGGACAGCGTGCGTTTCATCCAGCCGGTGAAAGTCGACAGCCAGGTGCGGCTGAAGGTCGAGCTGACCGCCGCCACCGAGAAGAAGCCTGGGCAATGGCTGCTCAAGGTGACCGCGACGCTGGAGATCGAGGGCGAAGAGAAACCGGCCTATATCGCCGAACCGTTGTCGCTGTGTTTCGTCTGATATCCGCTTGAGGTGCAGCGGGCCTCTTCGCTGGGCAAGCCCGCACCTACAGGATCGGTGTTGTTCAGGGACTTTGCGAACGACACCCCCCCTGTAGGAGCGGGCTTGTCCCGCGAAGGGGGCAACACCGATCGCAACGCCATTCACCTGTCTCAGCCTGCGCATTCTGCGGCATACTCGGCAGATCTATCGCCCGGGATCCGCCATGCGACCGCTGCTGCCCCTCGCCCTCACTCTCCTGCTCGCCGCCTGCGGCGAAGGCGAACCGCTGTCGCCACCGGACGCACGCCTGCCAGACGGCGGCCGCTACCGGGGCCAGGTGGTCGACGGCCTGCTGCAAGGCGAAGGCCGCATCGACTACCCCAATGGCAGCTGGTACGCCGGCACCTTCAACAATGGCCAATGGCACGGCCTGGGTGAGTGGCACGGCAGCAACGGCGAAGTCTATCGCGGCCAGTTCGCCGGGGGCCTGTTCGACGGGCTGGGCGACCTGAGCACCCCCGGCAGCCATTACGCCGGCACCTTCAAGCATGGCCGACGCGATGGCGAAGGCACACTCAAACAGAACGACCAGGTCTACAGCGGCCAGTTCAAGGACGACCAATACGAAGGCGCCGGCCAACTCGAGCTGATCGACGGCAGTCGCTACCAGGGCCTGTTCGCCAAGGGCAAGCCCAATGGCGCCGGGGTGCGCAGCGATGCCAGTGGCAACCAGTTCAGCGGCCGTTTCATCGATGGCCAGTTGCAGGGCAGCGGCACCTACGACAGCGTCGATGGCGAGCAGTACATCGGCGAGTTCAAGGACAACCGCCTGCAAGGCCGTGGCCGCTACGAGAATGCCGACGGTGACGTGTGGATCGGTGAGTTCAAGGACGGCTCGCTGGATGGCCAGGGTGAGCTGCTCGGCAGCGATGGCAGTCGCTACAAGGGCGGCTTTCGCGAATGGCGCTTCTCGGGTGAAGGCCATCTACACCTGGCCGATGGCAGCCAGTACATCGGTGGGTTCAGCGACGATGCCTACCAGGGCCATGGTCGCCTGATCCAGGCCAACGGCCGTATCGAGGCCGGCTATTGGGTCAAGGGCGTACGCGTGCGTGACGAGCACGGCAAGCTGCTCCCCGACCCGCTGGACCTGGCCTTGCTCAACCAGGGCAAGCTGCTTGAAGACGCGCTGGCCAAGCTCCCGCATTCGCAGCCGCCCATCCAGCTGTACAGCCTGGTCGTGGCCGGCGATGGCCAGCAGAGCGTGTTCTTGCGCGAGGCCGATTACGTCAGCAACATGCTCAAGGTGCGTTTTGGCGCCCGCGGCCAAGTCACTCTGGTCAACCACCGCGACCACCTCAGCGACCGGCCGATGGCCACCCGCGAAACCATCACCCGCGCCGCCAAAGCCCTGGCCGAGCGCAGCGGCCCGGAAGACCTGGTATTCGTCTACCTGACCAGCCACGGCAGCCACGATCATCAACTGGTGCTCGACCAGCCCCGCCTGCAACTGGCAGACCTCTCCGCCGATGAATTGGCCAGTGCTTTGGCGCCATTGAAAGATCGCGACAAGGTGGTGGTGATTTCCGCCTGTTATTCGGGCGGCTACATCGCGCCGCTGAAAGATGAGCGCACCGTGATAATGACCGCCGCGCGGCCTGACCGGGTCTCGTTCGGCTGCTCGGAAGAGGCCGATTTCACCTACTTTGGCGATGCCCTGTTCGCCGAGGCGCTGAACCAGACCGACGACCTGAAACAGGCGTTTGAACTGGCCCGCGCCAGCGTTGCCGAACGAGAAGCAAGGGAAGGTTTCGAAGCCTCGGAACCGCAAATCTGGGCCCCGCCGGCAGTACTGGCACATTGGCAACGACTGCGCCAGCAACAGGCCGAAGAAGCCTTGCGCAATGAAGCCCAGACAGCCACGCAGGGGCAGGAAAAAAAACCGGCCAACCGCTAAGCTGTGTGTAACAAGGGAGAGACATCATGTATTTGACGCCTCAGCATGTCCTGCTTGCCGGAGCCACCGGTCTTACCGGTGAACACCTGCTTGACCGCCTGCTCAACGAACCCACCATCAGCCGGGTACTGGCGCCGACCCGCCGGCCCCTGGCCGAGCATCCGCACCTGGAAAACCCGGTGGGTGACCCGGCCGTGTTCCTCCCGCAACTGGGCGGGCGCGTCGACATCGCGTTCTGCTGCCTGGGCACCACGCTCAAGCGGGCAGGCTCGGAGTCGGCGTTTCGCGAGGTTGATCTGGACATGGTGGTGGCCTTCAGCAAGCGCGCGAGGGAGATGGGCGCGCGGCATCTGCTGGTGGTCAGCGCGATAGGCGCCGATGCCAAGTCGTCGATCTTCTACAACCGGGTCAAGGGCGAGATGGAGCAGGCGCTGCAGGCGCAGGACTGGCCGCAACTGACCATCGTCAGGCCGTCGCTGCTGCTCGGGGAGCGGATCGAACCGCGCTTGGGTGAGCGTTTGGCGGCGCCGTTTGCGCGGTTCATGCCGGGCAAGTACCGGGGGATCGAGGCGTGCACGCTGGCCCGGGCGTTGTGGCGGCTGGCGTTGGAAGAGGAAGACGGGATTCGCGTGGTTGAGTCGGATGAGTTGCGCAGGTTAGGCAGGTAGTAATCTGCCGGCCTCTTCGCGGGGCAAGCCCGCTCCTACAGGATCAGCGCTGATCTTCAGAGCCCCCGCTCCTGCAGGAGCGGGCTTGCACCGCGAAGAGGCCGGCCGCAGCCGCCTCACGTTCACAGCCCGCCCGTAGCGTTGAAGCCCACCCCAAGCGCCGTCAACAGCGACAACGGCAGCAACACCGTATCGAGCAGCGCACTCCCCGGCAGGTCCAGTCGCGGATACGCTGGCGCCTCAGCGCCAAAGCGGTCTGCCGGACAACACCCACCATTGATCACGTACAGATCAAGCCGCGTCCCGGCATACACCACCGGCGCGCCGGGCTTGTTGGCATCGAGCGTGCGCACCGTGGCGCAGCCACCCAGCTGAAGCAGCACCAGCAGCCCCAACAGCGGCCATTTCAATCGTCGACCCCATAATGATGCTCACCCCAACGCGGCAGCATGTCCTGGGGAATGTTCAGCAGATTGAGAATGCGCGCGACGACAAAGTCGACCAGATCATCAATGGTCTGCGGCTGGTGATAAAACCCAGGCGCCGCCGGCAGAATCACCGCGCCCATCTGCGACAGCTTGAGCATATTCTCCAGGTGAATGGTCGAAAACGGCGCCTCGCGCGGCACCAGGATCAATTGGCGACGTTCCTTGAGGGTAACGTCCGCGGCGCGCTCGATCAGGTTGTTGCACGCACCAGTGGCGATCGCCGACAGGCTGCCCGTCGAGCACGGCACCACCACCATGGCCGCCGGCGCGCCAGAGCCCGAGGCCACCGGCGACATCCAGTCTTCCTTGCCATACACGCGGATCTGCCCAGCGGCAGCCCCGGTGTACTCAGTCAGGAAGGTCTGCATCGCCTGGGGCTTGGCCGGCAGTTGTACGTCCGTTTCGGTGGCCATCACCAATTGCGCCGCCTTGGACACCAAGAAGTGCACTTCGCGGTCTTCGCGCACCAGGCAGTCAAGCAGGCGCAAACCATACTGCGCGCCTGAGGCGCCGGTCATGGCCAGGGTGATGCGTTCCGGGCCGCTCACTGCAGGGCCTCGGCCAGCTTGCCGTGCAGGCCGCCAAAGCCGCCGTTGCTCATGATCACCACATGGGTGCCCGGACGCGCCTGGCCTTTGACCCGCTCGATGATTGCTTCAAGGCTGTCGGCCACCACTGCTGGCACCTTGCACTGGGCGGCAGTACCCGCCAGGTCCCAGCCGAGGTTGGCTGGGGCGTACCAGATCACCTGGTCGGCATCATTGACGCTCTCCGGCAGGCCATCGCGGTGGGCACCGAGCTTCATCGAGTTGGAGCGTGGCTCGATCACAGCGATCACCGGCGCTTCGCCAACCCGCTTGCGCAGGCCATCAAGGGTAGTGGCAATGGCAGTCGGGTGGTGGGCGAAGTCATCGTAGATGGTCACGCCCTGCACTTCGGCGACCTTTTCCATACGCCGCTTGACGCTCTTGAACGCGCTCAGGCCATCAATGGCCATCGACGGCACTACGCCGACATGGCGCGCGGCCGCCAGGGTCGCCAAGGCGTTGGCGACGTTATGCTGGCCGGTCAGCTCCCACTGCACTACCCCTTGGGCGACACCGTCGAACAGCACTTCGAAATGCGAGCCGTCGGCGCTGAGCAAGCGCGCCTGCCACTGGCCGCCTGCACCGGTGGTCTGCACTGGCGTCCAGCAACCCATGCCGATCACCCGCTCCAGGGCTGGCTCGGTGGTCGGATGAATGACCAGCCCTTCGCTCGGAATGGTGCGCACCAGATGGTGGAACTGTCGTTCGATAGACGCCAGATCCGGGAAGATGTCCGCATGATCGAACTCAAGATTGTTGAGAATCGCGGTCCGCGGGTGGTAATGAACGAACTTCGAACGTTTGTCGAAGAAGGCGCTGTCGTATTCGTCAGCCTCGACCACGAAGAATGGCGTACCGCCCAGACGCGCCGACACCGAGAAATTCTGCGGCACGCCGCCGATGAGGAAGCCCGGGCTCATGCCCGCATGCTCCAGGACCCACGCCAGCATGCTGCTGGTGGTGGTCTTGCCGTGGGTACCGGCCACAGCCAGGACCCAGCGACCTTGCAGCACGTGATCGGCCAGCCACTGCGGGCCGGAAACGTACGGCAGGCCTTTGTTCAGTACATATTCCACCGCCGGGTTGCCCCGCGACATGGCGTTGCCGATCACCACCAGATCAGGCGCTGGCTCAAGCTGGGCCGGGTCGTAGCCCTGGGTCAGCTCGATGCCCTGAGCTTCGAGCTGAGTGCTCATCGGCGGGTAGACATTGGCGTCGGAGCCGGTGACGCGATGGCCCAGCTCCTTGGCGAGTACTGCCAAAGAGCCCATGAAGGTGCCGCAAATACCGAGAATATGAATGTGCATGATCGACCTCGCAAAACGTCGAGGCAGGGTAGCCCAGGGCGCGCGAAATCGCACCCGTTGAATCGCTCAGCCGGTGCGCGCGATGCCGTGTTTGCGAAGTTTTCGATACAAGGTATTGCGGCTGATGCCCAAGTGGCTGGCGACGTTGGTCAGGTGCCAGCGGTGTTGCTCGAGCGTAGCGAGCAACGTGTTCCGCTCTGCGTCCTCAAGAGGCGCTAGCCCGCTGTAGGAGCGGGCTTGCCCCGCGAAGACGTCCGCAGGTTGAACATTGTCGTCTGTGCCGACGCCTTCGCGGGGTAAGCCCGCTGCTACAGGGCGCTCGGTGCGCTGCATGCTGGCAGGCAAGTCCGATCGTTTGATGCTGTGGTTGTCACACAGCGCCAGCAAGGTGCGCAGCACATTGCGCATCTGCCGCACATTTCCCGGCCAGGCAAACGCCAGTAACGCCTGGCGCGCTGCCGGGTCGATCTCTACGGGCAGGCCATCCGCTTCCTGCTTTAGCAGAAAGTCCAGCAATTGCCCTTTGTCACTGCGCTCGCGCACCGCCGGCAGAGGCACCTCCAAGCCATTGAGCCGGTAGTACAGGTCTTCACGGAAACTGCCCTGTTCGACCCGTTCCAGCAGATTGCGATGGGTAGCGCTGATGATCCGCACGTCCACCGCCTGCGCCTCGCCGCCGATCGGCACCACCTGGCGGTCCTCGAGCACGCGCAGCAGGCGTGTCTGCAAGGCCAGTGGCATGTCGCCGATTTCGTCCAACAACAGGGTGCCGCCATCGGCCTGCAGCAACTTGCCGCGCATGCCTTCCTTGCGCGCGCCGGTAAAGCTGCCACCGCGATAGCCGAACAGCTCGCTTTCGATCAGGCTCTCGGGGATCGACGCGCAGTTGATCGCAACGAACGGCTTGTGCCGGCGCTGGCTGGCCTGGTGCACGGCCTGGGCAAACGCCTCCTTGCCACAGCCGGTTTCGCCGCACAGCAACAGCGGTACGTCACGCTCGAAGACACGCACGGCGCGGCCAAAGTCAGCTTGCAAGGCGGGATCGAGCAGGCACACCTGCGCCTGCGGTAGATTGCCTGGCAACGGCATGGCCGCCGGCACCGTCCAGCTCGGGGTATGCGCCTGGCCGCGCAGGCTGGCGAACACCTGGCGCCCGTCACGGGTGTGCAACGGCCAGACCGCGCTGCCTTGCGGCGTGGCCCGACCCAGCAACGCGTCATGACTGCAGGAGAAGAACATGTCCACCGGTTTGCCCAGCACGCCCCCGCGGATGCTGCCGAGCAGATTCAAGGCACTCTGATTGACTGCGCAGATCCGCCCATCGCCATCAAACGCCAGCAGCCCTTCGCTGAACAGCCCGACGGATTCGGCCTGCAGGTGGAAGCGCAGCAGCCACTGGTGCTCGAAATGGCGCAGGAAATAGCAGCTCTCGATCAGCTTCGCCGACAGATTGACCAAGGCCATGGTGTGGAACTGGCTCTGCCGCGAAACATCGGCCCGCGCTGAAGACACATCGAGCACCGCCAGCAGCTCGCCGTGCGGGTCGAACACCGGGCTCGCCGAGCAGGTCAGGCCAGTGTGCCGACCGCGAAAGTGTTCGTTCTGGTGAATGGTCAGTGCCTGGCGCTCGACCAGGCAGGTGCCGATGCCATTGGTACCCTCGCTGGCCTCGCTCCAATCGGCGCCGAGCCACAGTCCGGCACGCTCGAAGATGCGCCGCTCAGTGGGCGCGGTGACGCAGTTGAGGATCACCCCACGGGCATCGGTAAGCAGCACCGCGTGACCGGCGCCTGACAGCTGCTGGTGCAGGCTGTTCATCTCGCTGCCGGCGACCTGCAGCACCTGGCGCAGACGCTCGCGGGTTTCCAGCAGGCGGCCATGCTCGAGCACCACGGGCGCCTGGCTGCGCGCCGGATCGAGGTGATAGTCCTCCAGGCAGCGCAACCATGAGCGAGCGATGGAGGGGTCGCTGGCCGCGCCACTGGGTTCGCCACGGGCAACCGTGAGCACGTCATGGGCATGTTGGCTGAACGCATTGCTCTGCATGTGTTGTTGTTCTCCGCAGATAGAGCCTCAAGTCAGCATCCTCCACCGCGCAAGGCTTTGCAATGACGCACTGCCACGTAAGGCCTGCAACGTATCGACAACGGTACAAAGTGTCACCCAAGCCGTGCCAAGGCTGATACGGGAGCACTGTCACCCTTGCTTCCTATTGAGCCAAGTCATTGATCTATAAGGGCCCCAAAGCAGTGGCCCGACCTTTGCTCTACGCTTTTCACTCCCCCAACAAACATAACTAGCCAGGAGACACACCATGCGTTACGCACATCCCGGTACCGAAGGCTCGAAGATCAGCTTCAAGAGCCGTTACGGGAACTTCATCGGTGGCGAATTCGTAGCTCCGGTCAAAGGGCAATACTTCGAAAACACGTCTCCGGTGAACGGCAAGCTGATCGCCGAATTCCCCCGCTCCACTGCCGAAGACATCGACAAGGCGCTCGACGCCGCCCATGCCGCAGCCGACGCCTGGGGCCGCACGTCCGTGCAGGACCGCTCCAATGTGCTGCTGAGAATTGCCGACCGCATCGAGCAGAACCTCGAACTGCTGGCCATCAGCGAGACCTGGGACAACGGCAAGCCGGTCCGCGAAACCCTCAATGCCGACATCCCGCTGGCCGTCGACCACTTCCGCTACTTTGCCGGTTGCATCCGCGCCCAGGAAGGCGGCGCCGCCGAGATCAACGAAGGCACCGTGGCCTACCATATTCACGAGCCTCTGGGCGTGGTCGGGCAGATCATCCCGTGGAACTTCCCGATCCTGATGGCTGCCTGGAAGCTCGCCCCGGCCCTGGCTGCCGGCAACTGCGTGGTGCTCAAGCCCGCAGAGCAGACCCCGCTGGGCATCACGGTACTGGTCGAGCTGATTGGCGACCTGCTGCCACCGGGCGTGCTCAACGTGGTGCAAGGCTATGGCCGTGAGGCCGGCGAAGCACTGGCCACCAGCAAGCGCATCGCCAAGATCGCGTTCACCGGCTCCACCCCGGTGGGCTCGCACATCATGAAGTGCGCCGCCGAGAACATCATCCCGTCCACTGTCGAACTGGGCGGCAAGTCGCCGAACATCTACTTCGAAGACATCATGCAGGCCGAGCCGAGCTTCATCGACAAGGCGGCAGAAGGCATGGTGCTGGCGTTCTTCAACCAGGGCGAAGTGTGTACCTGCCCGTCGCGTGCGCTGATCCAGGAGTCGATCTATCCGCAGTTCATGGAAGCGGTGCTGAAGAAGGTCAAGCAGATCAAGCGTGGCGACCCGCTGGACACCGACACCATGGTCGGCGCGCAGGCGTCCCAGCAGCAGTTCGAGAAGATCCTCTCGTACCTGGATATTGCCCAGGAAGAAGGCGCCGAGTTGCTTACCGGCGGCAAGGTGGAAAAACTCGAAGGCGCCCTGGCTACCGGCTATTACATCCAGCCGACCCTGCTCAAGGGCAACAACAAGATGCGCGTGTTCCAGGAGGAAATCTTCGGGCCGGTGGTCAGCGTGACGACCTTCAAGGATGAAGCCGAAGCGCTGGCGATTGCCAACGACACCGAGTTTGGCCTCGGCGCTGGGGTATGGACCCGCGACATCAACCGTGCATACCGCATGGGCCGTGGGATCAAAGCTGGGCGCGTGTGGACCAACTGCTATCACCTGTACCCGGCGCATGCGGCATTTGGCGGCTACAAGAAGTCGGGGGTGGGGCGTGAGACGCACAAAATGATGCTCGACCATTACCAGCAGACCAAGAACCTGCTGGTGAGCTACGACATCAACCCGTTGGGCTTCTTCTAAGGCTGAGGGCCTCTTCGCGGGGCAAGCCCGCTCCTACAGGATTGGGGTCGTACGCAAATCTCGTGATCGACACGGCCCCTCCTGCGGGAATGGGGTCGTACACAAATCACGTGATCGACATGGCCCCTCCTGCGGGAATGGGGTCGTACACAAATCTCGTGATCGGCACGACCCCTCTGCAGGATTGGGGTCGTACACAAATCATGTGATCGACAAAAACCCTGTAGGAGCGGGCTTGCCCCGCGAAGAGGCCGCAACTGACACCCCAAAACCCAAACCAGACCCCACAACCAAGGCCAGAACCGCTCTGGCGCGCTTCCTGCAATACAAATCACCAAGCGGCCGACAGTCCCTGCGGCCATCAAGAAAAAAAACAGGTGAACCCTATGCCAAGCGATCATTCCGGCGGTACGCCGGCAAATTCCTCGGTCGATTTCGAAAAAGTCGGCACGGACTATTTCCAGCAACGTGAACTGAAAAAAGGCGCCGCCGGCTGGGTCCTGCTGGTGGGCCTGGGCGTGGCCTACGTGATCTCCGGCGACTACGCCGGCTGGAACTTCGGCCTGGCCCAGGGCGGCTGGGGCGGCATGTTCCTCGCCACGCTGCTGATGGCCACGATGTACCTGTGCATGTGCTTCTCGCTGGCCGAACTGTCGTCGATGATCCCCACCGCCGGCGGCGGCTATGGCTTCGCCCGCAGTGCCTTCGGGCCTTGGGGCGGGTTTCTCACCGGCACGGCGATCCTCATCGAATACGCCATCGCCCCTGCGGCCATTGCGGTGTTCATCGGCGCCTACTGCGAGTCGCTGTTCGGCATCGGCGGCTGGATGATCTACCTGGCCTTCTACATCATCTTCATCGGCATCCACATCTTTGGTGTCGGCGAGGCACTGAAGCTGATGTTCATCATTACCGCCGTGGCCGCGATTGCGCTGGTGGTGTTCCTGATCGGCATGGTGCCCCACTTTGATGCCGCCAACCTGTTCGACATCGCCCCGACCCAGGCCGTCGGCGCCAGCAGCTTCCTGCCGTTCGGCTACATCGGCGTGTGGGCGGCGATCCCCTATGCGATCTGGTTCTTCCTCGCCGTCGAGGGCGTGCCGCTGGCCGCCGAAGAGACCAAGAACCCCAAGCGCGACCTGCCACGCGGCCTGATCGGCGCGATGCTGGTGCTGCTTGCCTTTGCCCTGCTGATCCTGGTGATCGGCCCAGGCGGTGCCGGCTCCGAAGCGCTCAAGGCCTCCGGCAATCCGTTGGTCGAGGCACTGTCCAAGGCGTACGGCGGCTCGACCTGGATGGGCGGCTTCGTCAACCTGGTCGGCCTGGCTGGCCTGATCGCCAGCTTCTTCTCGATCATCTATGCCTATTCGCGGCAGATCTTCGCCCTGTCGCGTGCCGGCTACCTGCCGCGCAAACTGTCCCAGACCAACAAGAGCAAGGCGCCGGTGCTGGCCTTGATCATCCCAGGGATCATCGGCTTCGCCCTGTCGCTGACCGGCCAGGGTGACTTGCTGATCCTGGTCGCGGTATTCGGTGCCACCCTGTCGTACGTGCTGATGATGGCCGCGCACATCACCCTGCGCATCCGTCGCCCCAAAATGGAGCGCCCTTACCGTACCCCTGGCGGCGTCTTTACCTCCGGCGTGGCGCTGGTGCTGGCCTGTCTGGCGGTGGTTGCCGGCTTCCTGGTCGATCCGCGCGTGGTGATTGGCGCAGCGGTGATCTATGGAGTATTAATTGCCTACTTTGCTTTCTACAGCCGCCACCACCTGGTAGCGGGGACGCCGGAAGAGGAATTCGCCGCGATCCAGAAGGCCGAAGAGGCCCTGCACTGATCGCCGCTACGCGCCGCAGCTGACCCTGCGGCGCTCTGGAGAGTCTGTATGGCAAGTTTCGTACACACGGTGGGCAATCTGGTCTACCGCTTCGACAGCCTCAAAGAGGTGATGGCCAAGGCCAGCCCGGCGCGCTCGGGCGATTTTCTCGCCGGGGTCGCGGCGAGCAACGACGGTGAACGGGTCGCCGCGCAGATGGCCCTGGCCAACATCCCGCTCAAGCACTTTCTCAGCGAAGCGCTGATCCCCTACGAGGAGGATGAAGTTACCCGGCTGATCATCGACACCCACGACAGCGCGGCCTTTGCCCCGGTCAGCCACCTGACCGTCGGCGGCCTGCGCGACTGGCTGCTCGGCGAGGAGGCCAACGAAGACAGCCTGCGCGCCCTCGCCCCTGGCCTGACGCCGGAAATGGCCGCTGCGGTATCGAAGATCATGCGCGTGCAGGACCTGGTGCTGGTTGCGCAGAAGATCCGCGTGGTCACTCAGTTTCGCGGCACCATGGGCTTGCGCGGTCGGCTCTCGACCCGCCTGCAACCAAACCACCCGACTGACGAGCCGGCCGGGATCGCCGCGAGCATCCTCGACGGCCTGCTATACGGCAACGGCGACGCCATGATCGGCATCAACCCGGCCACCGACAGCATCTCGTCGATCTGCGCCATGCTGGAAATGCTCGACGCGATTCTCCAGCGCTACCAGATCCCCACCCAGGCCTGCGTGCTGACCCACGTCACCACCTCGATCGAAGCGATCAACCGTGGTGTGCCGCTGGACCTGGTGTTTCAGTCGATCGCCGGCACCGAGGCGGCCAACGCCGGCTTCGGGATCAACCTCAATGTCCTCCAGGAAGGCTACGAAGCCGGCCTGTCGCTCAAGCGCGGCACCCTCGGGCAGAACCTGATGTACTTCGAGACCGGCCAGGGCAGCGCACTGTCGGCCAACGCCCACCACGGCGTCGACCAGCAGACCTGCGAAACCCGCGCCTATGCCGTGGCCCGCCATTTCAAGCCGTTTCTGGTCAATACCGTGGTCGGTTTCATCGGCCCGGAGTACCTCTACAACGGCAAGCAGATCATCCGCGCCGGGCTTGAGGACCACTTCTGCGGCAAGCTGCTGGGTGTGCCGATGGGCTGCGACATCTGCTACACCAACCATGCCGAAGCCGACCAGGACGACATGGACACCCTGCTGACCCTGCTCGGCGTCGCCGGAATCAACTTCATCATGGGCATCCCCGGCTCTGACGACATCATGCTCAACTACCAGACCACCTCGTTCCACGACGCGCTGTATGCGCGCCAGACCCTCGGCCTCAAGCCCGGGCCGGAATTCGAGGCCTGGCTGGAGCGCACCGGTATCTTCACCCAGGCCGATGGCCGCATTCGCTTTGGCGACAACCTGCCGCCAGCCTTCCGCCACGCCTTGGCGCAACTGGCCTAGAGGTGACCATGGATCGACACACGCCCACCCCCGACAACCCTTGGCTGGCACTGCGCAACCTGACCCCGGCGCGCATCGCCCTGGGCCGTAGCGGCACCAGCCTGCCGACCGCTGCCCAGCTGGATTTCCAGTTCGCCCACGCCCAGGCCCGCGATGCCGTGCACCTGGCGTTCGACCATGCTGGCCTGCGCAGCCAGCTCAGCGAACGTGGCCGCGACAGCCTGCTGCTGCACAGTGCAGCCAGCGACCGCCATGAGTACCTGCAGCGGCCCGACCTGGGGCGGCGCCTCAACGAGGCGTCGGTGACACAACTGCGCGAGCATGCCCAGGCCAATCCGGGTGGCGTCGACCTGGCGATCGTGGTGGCCGATGGCCTGTCGGCGCTTGCCGTGCACCGGCATAGCCTGCCGTTCATCGCGCGTTTCGAAGAACAGGCCGCCAGTGATGGCTGGAGCAGCGCCCCGGTGGTGCTGGTCGAACAGGGCCGGGTGGCGGTGGCCGACGAGATCGGCGAGTTGCTCGGCGCACGCATGACCGTGATGCTCATCGGCGAGCGCCCCGGCCTCAGTTCGCCGGATAGCCTCGGCCTGTACTTCACCTTCGCGCCAAAGGTCGGCCTGACCGACGCCTACCGCAACTGCATTTCCAACGTGCGCCTGGAAGGCCTGAGCTACGGCATGGCCGCCCACCGTTTGCTCTACCTGATGCGCGAAGCTTGTCGGCGCCAGCTTTCGGGTGTGAATCTCAAGGACGAAGCGGAGGTCCATAGCATCGACAGCGAACATTCCACCGGCAAAAGCGGAAACTTCCTACTCGGAGAAGAGTAACAATCGTGTCACGGAAGGTGGATTGCGCTTCTAGCCTGCATTCGGCAGCATGCCGGTGACACCTGCTGGCAATCCGCTGTTTCCCCAAATGGACTCTGAGGGCCGCACATGCGCATCATCAAGGCAACCCTGGAACACCTCGACCTGCTCAACCCGCTGTTCGTCAAATACCGCGAGTTCTATGGGCAACTGCCCTATCCGGACAGTTCGCGCAGCTTTCTTGAAAAGCGCCTGAGGCTCAAGGAGTCGGTGATCTACCTGGCCCTGGCGGATGACGATGACGCCCGCCTGCTGGGCTTTTGCCAGCTCTACCCGAGCTTCTCTTCGTTGTCGCTCAAGCGCGTGTGGATCCTCAATGACATCTACGTGGCCGAAGACGCCCGACGCATGCTGGTGGCCGACCACCTGATGCGTGAAGCCAAGAAGATGGCCAAGGAAACCAATGCTGTACGCCTGCGCGTTTCGACCAGCAATGACAACGAAGTGGCGAAGAAGACCTACGAATCCATGGGGTTTCGCGAAGATACCGAGTTCAAGAACTACATCTTGCCGATCAGTCAGGATTGACTGCCTGTGTGGGCCTCTTCGCGGGGCCAGCCCGCTCCTACAGGTTCACCGCGGTTTTCAGAACAGCGGTGAACCTGTAGGAGCGGGCTGGCCCCGCGAAGAGGCCCACACGGCGTACCCCCCCCCCCGCCGACACGCCCCTCGTAACCCGCCGCTACAATCTCTCCGGGCACAATCCCGTCTTCTCCGTATAATCCCCTTCCTACATATGTGAATATTTACGCCTCCGCAGGTAAAAAAGCCTACGCCCCTTGCCGATTTCCGTCTTTGCGCGCCCGTAGTCGCGGGTCAAGAACACAGGTGCTGTACATGGATTTCAACCCGCTGGATCTCATCCTCCATCTCGATGCCTACCTCGACCTGCTGGTCACCAACTACGGCCCATGGATCTACGCCATCCTGTTCGCGGTGATCTTCTGCGAAACCGGCCTGGTGGTGATGCCATTCCTGCCAGGCGACTCGCTGCTGTTCATTGCGGGCGCGGTAGCCGCCGGTGGTGGCATGGATCCGGTACTGCTGGCGGGCCTGCTGATGGCCGCGGCGATCATGGGCGACAGTACCAACTACGTGATCGGCCGAACGGCCGGCGAACGCTTGTTCAACAAGCCCAACTCGAAGATCTTCCGCCGCGACTACCTGCAACGGACCCACGAGTTCTACGACCGCCACGGCGGCAAGACCGTGACCCTGGCGCGCTTCCTGCCGATCCTGCGCACCTTCGCGCCGTTCGTCGCGGGCATCGCCCACATGCACTACCCGCGCTTCCTTACCTTCAGCATTGCCGGTTCGTTGCTGTGGGTCGGCGGCCTGGTGACCCTGGGCTACTTCTTCGGCAATGTGCCGTTCATCAAGCAGCACCTGTCGCTGATGGTCGTCGCCATCATTGTCCTGTCGCTGGTGCCGATGATTCTCGGCCTGCTGCGCGGGCGTTTCGGCCGCGCCGCCAAGGCGCACTGACCGCCCCATGTGGTCGTTTCGCGCCTGGCGCCGCCGGCGCACCCTGGCTCGTTATCCGATTGCTGCGCCGCTGTGGCAGGCCGTGCGCGATCGGCTGCCGCTGCTCGATGGCATCACTGACGCAGAAGACCGCTGGCTGCGCGAGGCCTGCGTACTGTTTCTGGCGGCCAAGCACCTGACCACCCTGCCCGGGGTCGAACTGGACGACGAGCAGCGCCTGCTCCTCGCCGCCCAAGCGCAACTGCCCTTGCTGCACCTGGGCGACCTTGACTGGTACCAAGGCTTCCACGAGATCATTCTCTACCCGGACGACTTCAAGAGCCCGCAACGCCACCGCGACGCGAGCGGCGTCGAGCACGTGTACGACGGCGAACACAGCGGCGAAGCCTGGCAACAGGGCCCGGTGATCCTGGCCTGGGATGGGGTACTCGGGGGTGGCGGCTGGGAGGCCTACAACCTGGTGATCCACGAGCTGGCGCACAAACTCGACATGCTCAACGGCGACGCCAACGGCCTGCCGCCACTGCACCACGGCATGCAGGTCGGTGAGTGGTCCAGCGCCATGCAACAGGCCTATGACGGTCTCAACCGGCAGCTGGACGCCAACCCCGACGCCGAGACCGCCATCGACCCGTACGCCGCCGAGAACCCCGCAGAATTCTTTGCCGTCACCAGCGAGTACTTCTTCAGCGGCCCCGACCTGCTGCAGCAGGCTTATCCACAGGTGTACCAGCAACTGGCGCTGTTCTACCGCCAGGACCCGCTGGCCCGCCTCAGCCAGTTGCAGGCCGAACATCCCGAGTATCGCCAAGGCCAGCAGTGACCTGCCCGCACATCAGGCAGGGCGTGGCGTGCCCGGGTGGAATGTGTCTATAATCGCCGCCAATTTTCTGATCAGACACGGGGGCACTGCCCAATGAGCTACAGCAAGATTCCGGCTGGCAAAGACCTGCCGAACGACATCTACGTCGCCATCGAGATCCCAGCTAACCACGCGCCGATCAAATACGAGATCGACAAGGATAGCGACACCCTGTTCGTCGACCGTTTCATGGCCACCCCGATGTTCTACCCGGCCAACTACGGCTTCATCCCCAACACCCTGGCCGATGACGGTGATCCGCTCGACGTGCTGGTCGTGACCCCTTACCCGGTTGCGCCAGGTTCGGTGATCCGCGCCCGTCCGGTCGGCATCCTGAACATGACCGACGACGGCGGCGGCGACGCCAAAGTCATCGCCGTACCGCACGACAAGCTGTCGCAGCTGTACGTCGACGTCAAGGAATACACCGACCTGCCGGCGCTGCTGATCCAGCAGATCGAGCACTTCTTCGCGAACTACAAAGATCTCGAGAAGGGCAAGTGGGTCAAGATCGAAGGCTGGGACGGCGCTGACGCTGCCCGCGCTGCGATCACCAAGTCGGTTGCTGCCTACAAAGGCTGAGCTCGACTGCATTAGAAAAACCCGCTTCGGCGGGTTTTTTCATGTCTGGACATCTTGTAAAACTGCCCCGGTAAAAGGCCCTACACGGTCCTAGGACACTTCCCGCAATTCACCCAGTTTCCTACACGACGCTCAAACCCCGGGTTCATTTCCCTGCTAGCCCAAGGCCGCTACACTCGGCCGCATGACTACTTCCGGCGACCGCCTCAAGGCCCTCCTCCTGGAGTGCCACATGACCCCCTCCGACTTCGCCGCACAGCGCGGGGTAACGCCGCAGCACGTCAACAACTGGTTCAAGCGTGGCGTGCCGCTGGCCCGCATGGACGAGACCGCCGACCTGTTTTGTGTCCATCGGCGCTGGCTGCTCACTGGCGACGGGCCCAAATACCCCAGTGCGATTTTCCGCCAGGGCCCTACCAGGCCCGTCCGGGATCGCGCAACACCGTTGCTCAACCACGACGACCGCTTGGTGCATATTCCGCTGCACAGGCTGCATGCCCAGCGCCTCCTGCCCGAGGCTCAGGCCCACCTGCCATTGCCCTGCCACGCCCTGGAAACCCTCGGCATCGATCCCGAGCAGGCCATCTGCCTGACCATGCCGGCCGCCAACATGGCGCCGCTGATCCCGATGGATGCCATCGTCGCCATCGACCGGGGCAAGACCGAGGTGGTCGACGGTCAGGTCTATGCCCTGCTGCACAATGGCCAGCTCAAGGTCCACAGCCTGAGCATCGGCCACAACCACACCCTTTGCCTGCACAGCCACGACCGGCGTAACTACGCCGTGCAACGCTACAGCCGCGCCCAACGCATCGCCCAAGGCCTGGAAATTCTCGGCTGGGTGTTCCACTGGTCGTATTTCAGCCAGCCGCCGAGCGAATGAAACACCCTGTGCCATTTTTTGCTGGGCAACCCGCGCCAGCCCTAGTATGCTTCTGCGCACATTACGCCCCAGACCGGCCCAGGCCGCTCTCCAGAGGGCTCGGCGACGCCTGACACAGCCGTCTGCCTTCTTTTCATGGCCCTTGAGGTCATACCGTTTAAGGCGGTTGCGGCTTACCAAAAATGAGCCAAGATCGTCCCCGAGAAGCCGGCCACAAGCCGGCTTTTTAATGCCTGACATAAACACTCGGAAATGGCGTAATCCGGCACCTATGACCATGGTGATGGGCGTCACTCAGCACCCAAAACCTCGCTCATACTTTCACAATCCAACTGTTCTTCGCGCCTAGATGATCGAATCAATATCCAAGTGGAAGGGAGCACCCACCACGTGGCCTCCTGTTATTGCAGCAATCGCCCGTTCATCGTCGTCGGCCGCTGGAGGGATCATTGCCAACTGCTCTGGTGCAAGATTTTCCACGTGAGCATTCCAGCGAGGCAGGCTCTCTTCCAGCAACTCGGGCTGGCCTGCGAATACGCCATAGATATCACCCTCGGTCACCCTTTTTCCCCTTAATAGACCCAGCCGGGCTCGTGTCATATGCAGTTGCTCGATCTCATTGTGAAGTCTAAGGGTGGTGGCCTGTTGAGATTGAACATACATATCCGGGCGCGCCCTCAGACTACGCGTGAGGTCGCGCAATTGGTGAGTAATGCTTTTTAAAGCATTATCGACCCAGGCAAACTCGCGCTCGGTAACCAGCGAGCGGTTGAACGCGCGTGATTCCTGCCAGCGACGCAGGCTAGCCCAGCAATTGGGAATGTAGCTGGCGACCATCTTGTGATCGGCGTTATCCAACAATTGGCGCAGAATTGATCCACGGACCGGCAATCCATCAGTTTCTCGCAGTACGCGAGCGCAGCCATGATCAAGGATGGTGCTACAGCCTGGCGCCCAGAGGATGGAGGACTTTTCTCCAGCGCCGAAATTCACCGGCATGAAATGGCGCAGGCTGCCGTGATGCGCGTAGGGTTCGCCCGCAAAGTTGACCACGCCGGTAATGAGCAACGCCAACCCAGCGGGCGCACTGAGAAGAGTTACCGCCCCTCTCGCCGCAAGATGCTTCGGTTCTGAGGTGTTCATCCACGTTGCAGGTACGCTCGGCACCGGGTCGTTGTGGTTGACGATTCGGTGATGGACAAGATCGCTGGCACCTTCAACAAACGTTTTATCGGCTGCGCGTGGGGCGCCGTAGGTGTAGAGCACGATGTCTGCATCAAAACGTTCATCACGCCGCAACATCTCAGCCAGGATCAACGCTATTGCGCCGCCCAGGCTGTGCCCAGTAATCACCAGCTTTTGACCGCTGTGAAATTTCTCCAGATAGTCAGCGACAAATGTCCTCGCCACTTTAGCCGCGCCGTAAAACCCGTTATGCACTTTGCCCACCCCTTCTTCAAAAGGCACTTGGCGTGCATCGGCGTCACGGAGGCCGTCTTGCACAACTTCACTGGTTCCGCGCACTGAGATCAATATCAGGTTTTCGTGATGGGTGATAAAGGCCTGCGTGTCTGTACTATCAGCGCGCTTACGATCATCCAGAAAGTGAAGCTTGGCGGGATTTTCCTGCGCGTCACCCAAGAGAGGATCGTTAGCCCCGGGATATAGCACAGGGTCGAACGGCACCACTTCCAAGCGTCTGGAGTAAGGCACCTCCTCATACAACGGGTAATACGCCTTGCCATGGGCCTGGGAGGCTTCCACCTGCCACAGTTCGTCAAATTGCGGCAAGGCATGACCGAACCAGTTTCCACTACTCGGTTGAGTTGGAAAGCTCACATCGTCGGTTTCTACCGGTTGTACATTGGGGTTCTGGCCAAAGTCGGTGTAGCTCAGGGTCGCCATCAGCGCCAGTTGATACAGGTTCAGCGCGCAAAACTCGTTACTGGTCGACAACATCGGCCGCAAAGCCCGCAGCGGGCGTACTTCCAGCACATGATGCTTGTTCGGCAATAGGGCAATGCCTGTTGCCGTGGGCGGGGGTGGGGCAAACCCCAGTTCAGCTATCGCCAGATCAGTGGGGGTGACGACTGTGTTCATCCCAGCTCCCGGAGCGCGATTGTTCTGGGTCGTGGATGTCTTGGGTTGGGGCGGTTTTCGAAACAGCGCGTGCACATACTTATTAGGCGGGAAGTTGCGATCGACCCGGGGTGGCAAATGTGCGATGTGCTCCACAAGCTCACTCACTTCAACTTGGAGGAAAACATCGGCCTTGTCTTGAGCAGGATTGAGCCGCGTACGGACGCCTGTGTCATTGAAGAAGCGAGTTTTCTCAGCGCGGACTTGCAGCTCGGTGATGGGGAGCGGGTAATGAGGCCTTCTTATTGAATCCTGATAAAATTTTTCTGTACCTTGATAGAGCTTTATCAATCTGAGCAGCACCGGACCACAATGGTGACCCTGCACTTTTCCGGATCCAGCCGAGTCCAGCTGACCACTATAAACCACACCTTCGTAATCAGTGATCTCATAAGTTAAACCTGCATACGGCTTACCATCACCGAACTCGTCGACCAACTGAAAACTGCTTGAGTGATCGCGTAATGGGCAGGCGTGTATACGGCCGCCAAACGATGCTTTGTCAACTTTCGCCAGGGGTTCATAAGTCATTGAGCGACATCCTTATTTTCAGTACAACCGGGATAGATTGTGCACACACGCCCGTCCAACATTCGAAAGAAGCTGAAGTCCTTGTAGTTACCATTGCAATAAGCACTCTGATCTTCAAAGCTCTCGCCCATACAGCGTTTCCAACCCCCAGGCACTTTGACCCATGTATCTCCCCAACCAGGCTTTTCCTCCTCGGCCAGCTTGATCTTCAGCCTAACGGTCTTGCCCGGCAGTTGGTCCAGCGTGTACGCCGTAAAGGGGATACTTTTGGTAACGTTGCCCTGCGTATCGGTATTTCGACAGGTAAGAATTTTTGTAATGTAACGATCGGGACCGATCGTGCGGAATAACCACTGGCACTGCCCAGAGAACTCACTCTCCCCGGCCGCGTTAAAGATGCCTTTGGAGCGTTCCATTAACTCAGGGCGCACCGCAAATCGAGCGTAGTCATAGGCGGTGTAGCTGCGCTCTTCACTTCTAGCAATAATCCCCCTAAGCTTAACTTCTACTAAATCCAACATTAGCGGACAGCCGCTTACTGTTCTGTACAGCACGATATCAATACTGGACTTGTACTCTTTAGCATTTTTATTGAATCCAACGTGCGTATTTCTCCCCCCGGGTACGCTGCATGTTTCTCCGGTGGCGGGAACATACTCGGCTGTCACATCTAACATGAAGTCAGGAGGCAGATCAGGGATAAAGGTAAAACTCTCCGACTTGCCTAGGGCAGTACAGCCCATGACAAGAACCATGCTCCCACCAAGGGCCAAGTTCTGGATAACTCGTTTCATACAATTCATCCTTGCCAGTAAAGATGCATTCAATTTCGCACAGCCCCGTGCGACAAACCTCGCAGCGCGAGCATTAGCCCGCTGCTTACTTTTAGGCGGTGCAATCCGTGTCCTGACGAAAATAACTGAACAGGGGGGTTATCATCGGCAAAGTCATCTACTAACTGAAAGTTAGTCGAGTGCCCGTGTAAGGGGAAGGCGTGGATGCCGCCAGCAAACGATGATTTATCAATGTCCGAAAAGAACTCATAAGTCATGGCGTAACATCCTTATTTTCTATACAACCGGGGTAAATGGTGCAGACACGCCCATCCAGCATCCGGAAGGTGCTGAAGTCTTTGTAATTGCCATTGCAATAAGCAGTCGAATCTTCGAAGCGCTCACCCATACAGCGCTTCCAGCCCCCAGGCACCTTGACCCAATTATCCCCCCAGCCAGGTTTCTCCTCCTCGGCCAGCTTGATCTTCAGCCTAACGGTCTTGCCCGGCAGCTGGTCCAGCGTGTACGCCTTAAAGGGGAGCCCCTTGGTCACATTGCCCTGCGTATCGGTGTTTCGACAGGTGAGAATTTTTGTGATGGTACGTTTGCGACCGATCGTGCGGAAAAACCACTGGCACTGCCCGGAGAACTCACTCTCCCCAGCTGCGTTGAAGGTGCCCTTGAAGCGTTCGTCCAACTCAGGGTAAACCCCAACTCGAGCGTAGTGATAGGCGGTGTAGCTGGCCTTTTGACTTCTGCCAATAACCCCCGTGATAGTGATTTCTACCAGGTCCAACATCAGTGGGCAGCCGCTCACTGTTCTATAGAGCACGATATCGATACTTGACTTATATTCTCTATCAATTTTATTGAATCCAACGTGCGTATTTCTCCCCCCGGGTACGCTGCATGTTTCTCCAGTGGCGGGAACGTACTCGGCCGTCACATCGAACGTGAAGTCAGGAGGCAGATCAGGGATAAAGGTAAAACTCTCCGACTTGCCTAGAACAGAACAGCCCATGACAAGAACCATGCTCCCACCAAGGGCCAAGTTCTGGATCACTCGTTTCATACGGTTCATCCTTGCCAGTAAATATGCCTTCAATTTCGCACAGCCCGTGCGACAAGCCTCGCAGCGCGAGCATAAGCCCGTTGATTACTTTAGGCAGTGCAATCCGTGTCCTGACGAAACAAACCTGAACAAGGGTTTATCATCGGAAAATTCATCTACAAACTGAAAGTTGGTCGAGTGACCGTGTAAGGGGCAGGCGTGGATACCGCCAGCAAACGATGATTTATCAATGTCTGAAAGGAGTTCATAAGTCATGGAGTTACATCCCCATTTTCTGTGCAACCGGGATAGATGGTGCAGACTCGCTCATCCAGCATCCGGAAGGTGCTGAAATCCTTGTAATTGCCGTGGCAAAATGCATCTTGATCTTCAAAACTTTCGCCCATGCAGCGTTTCCATCCCCCGTGCACCTTCACCCAAGTACCTCCCATGTAAGGGACTTCCTCCTCGGCCAGCTTGATCTTAAGCCTAACGGTCTTGCCCGGCAGTTGGTCCAGCGTGTACGCCGCAAAGGGGATACTTTTGGTAACGTTGCCCTGCGTATCGGTCTTTCGACAGGAGAGAATTTTTGTAATGTAACGATCGGGACCGATCGTGCGGAATAACCACTGGCACTGCCCGGAGAATTCACTCTCCCCGGCCGCGTTGAAGATACCTTTGGAGCGTTCCATTAACTCAGGGCGCACCGCAAATCGAGCGTAGTCATAGGCGGTGTAGCTTCGTTTTTCACTTTTAGCAATGACTCCCGTGACCTCGACCTCAACCAGACTCAACATCAGCGGGCAGCCGCTCACTGTTCTGTAGAGTACGATACCAACACTGGTTTTATATTCCTTACCCGGCTTATTGAAGCCAAGCTTTGTATTTCTCCTCCCGGGTACGCTGCATGTTTCTCCAGTGGCGGGAACGTACTCTGCCGTTGCTTCGAACGTGAAGCCAGGAGGCAGATCAGGGATAAAGGTAAAACTCTCCGACTTGCCTAGGGCAGTACAGCCCATGACAAGAACCATGCCCCCACCAAGGGCCAAGTTCTGGATCACTCGTTTCATACAGTTCATCCTTGCCAGTAAAGATGCCTTCAATTTCGCATAGCCCCGTGCGACAAGCCTCGCAGCGCGAGCATAAGCCCGTTGATTACTTAAGGCAGTGCAATCCGTGTCCTGACGAAACAAACCTGAACAAGGGTTTATCATCGGAAAAGTCATCTACAAGCTGAAAGTTGGTTGAGTGACCGTGTAAGGGGCAGGGGTTGATACCGCCAGCAAACGATGATTTATCAATGTCCGAAAGGAGTTCATAAGTCATGGAGCGACACCCTTATTTTCAGTACAACCGGGATAGATTGTGCAGACACGCCCGTCCAACATTCGAAAGAAGCTGAAGTCTTTGTAGTTACCATTGCAATAAGCACTCTGATCTTCAAAGCTCTCGCCCATACAGCGCTTCCACCCCCCAGGCACTTTGACCCATGTATCCCCCCAACCAGGCTTTTCCTCATCGGCCAGCTTGATTTTCAGCCTAACGGTCTTGCCCGGCAGTTGGTCCAGCGTGTACGCCGTAAAGGGGATACTTTTGGTAACGTTGCCCTGCGTATCGGTATTTCGACAGGTAAGAATTTTTGTAATGTAACGATCGGGACCGATCGTGCGGAATAACCACTGGCACTGCCCAGAGAACTCACTCTCCCCGGCCGCGTTAAAGATGCCTTTGGAGCGTTCCATTAACTCAGGGCGCACCGCAAATCGAGCGTAGTCATAGGCGGTGTAGCTGCGCTCTTCACTTCTAGCAATGACTCCCGTGACCTCGACCTCAACCAGATTCAACATCAGCAGGCAGCCGCTCACTGTTCTGTACAGCACGACATCAATACTGGACTTGTACTCTTTACCATTTTTATTGAATCCAACATGCGTATTTCTCCCCCCGGGCACGCTGCATGTTTCTCCAGTGGCGGGAACGTACTCGGCCGTCACTTCGAACGTGAAGTCAGGAGGCAGGTCAGAAGTAAAGGTAAAACTCTCTGACTTGCCTAGGGCAGTACAGCCCATGACAAGAACCATGCCCCCACAAAGGGCCAAGTTCTGGATCACTCGTTTCATACGGCTCCTCCCTGCCAAAACACGGCTTCCTGATGCAAGCGTTCAAAATGAAGTGCCGGCGTTTCATTGGGCCTAGGCAACCAGGACTTTGGCGGTACATAGCCCGGAGCTTGCAAACTTTGTGTGAGCAAGAAATGGATAGGTTCGGGCTCGTGCCAGCCCCAGGAACCTGCAAGGTCGAGCAGGCTGCGCAGCCAAGTGTCGATATCCTGTTGCGCGGCAAGCTCGACCAGAGTGCCCGTATGCTCCCGCATCAGGTAACGCCGGCAGTTATCGAACAGTACGTTTGCATAGGTAGTCGGCGGTGTGGGGGTATTCAGCCACGCGGGAGAGGCTGGCAGCGGGTATTGCTTGGGCGCGGGATTCTCGGCGACGCTCCACTGCTCAGCCTGCCAGTAACACACACTGGTTATTGGTCCTAGATATTCGGGGAACTGTTCGGGCCGCAGATACGCTAATGCTCGTCCCAGCACGCGGTTATCGTGCAAGCGATAGAGCGCCTGATTCGGCCGCTCGCCGGTTACCAGGCGCTCTTGCCAATGGCTGGTAAGCGCATCGAGGTCAGTATCTGCTGTGCTGGCCAACCAACCCCAATGACGTTCAGGCGACTTGAGTAATGCCTGGACAATTGGATGATCTGTCGACTCCAGAAAAAAAATACGCGGCCCGACCTTGGCCAACGAATCAGCAGGGGTGCCGAGGTACAGGTTGCGGTACCGGTCAATTCCAAGCTCGCCGGCCAGCACATTGCACTCTTCGACTTGGCCATCGCAATCCAGCATCAGGTACAGGTGTCGCCCCAGCTTGGCTTGAACATACAACCATTGCTCAAGCGTACTCATGCGATTTCTCCTGCGCCGCACAGACCATTGCGACAGGCCTCGCAGAGGGGGCAGTAGTCCACCGCTTGCTGTTTGGCGCTGGCAACGATGGACAACGGAGTGGCGATGATGGCCTGCGGCGTACTGGCCCCCGCCCGTGTGGCCTGTAATGGTGGAACACCGGCAACGGGCGCTCCACCCTGAACGATGGGCACGCTGCTGAAGATCCCTCCCGCGCTGATGACGATGTGCTGACCACCCGCCCTGAGCGTCAGGCTCATGCCGGCATCGATCACCACATTGGCGGCGGTGACATGGGCCTGTGGACCGGCCTGAATCACCAACGTACCGCTTGCCGTGGTGCTGCTGTCGCCGGAGATGGAGATCAGATCATTGCCGCCCACTGCGGTGTTACGCAGGCCTTGAGTGGTATGTAACTCATCACCCTTGATCAGGCTCGCGCTGTTGTTATCGACCTGTTCGAAACGGTCATGGCCGATCAGGCTATGGCTGTCTCTGCTGACCTGATCGCGGCGGTCATTACCGATTTGGATATCACTGTCGTTGAGGACCCGCTGCTCGATGTCGCGCTGGGCACGCAGGTAGATTTTTTCCTGACCGGCCCGGTCTTCAATCGACAGTTCGTTGTAACCGCCATTGTGCGGCGAACTGTGACTGCGCAAGACGGTTCTGGTCTTGTTCGCCGGCAAGGGGTACGGCGTGGGGGTTACCTTGTTCACCACGCACCCGGTAATTAACGGCAGGTCGGGGTTGCCTTCCAGATAGGTCACCACCACTTCCATGCCGATGCGCGGAATGGTTACCGCGCCGAAGTTCTCTCCGGCCCAACTGGAGGACACGCGCAGCCAGCAGCTACTCTTGTCGCTGCCCAGCCCAGCTCTGTCCCAGGGCAGCTCGACGCGGACTCGGCCGAACTCGTCGCAGAAGATTTCCTCTCCGGCCGGCCCCGTAACACGGGCGGTTTGGCTCGCCAGCATTGATTTGCGGGTGACCAGGGGCGGACGGTAAAACACATCCCAGGGAATCGCACTGAACGTATTGCGATAACCCTGGGTGAAACCGTCTTCCGGTTTGCTGTCGCTGGTGACCGACTCCTCAAGTGCCTGAGGCTGCTTGCCGGTGTGGTGGACGCCCAGCAGCAACCACAAATCATTGCACGTCTGGCGCGGATGCTCGGTCAGATTGAAAAAGTGGCCACTGCGCAGGCTCGGCTGATCGCTTTGCCCCTTGGCCAACTGGTAGTCGGTCCGGTGACGCTCCAGTGCTTGTCTGGCGAGTACCTTGCCACGCTCCAGGCTGTCCATGTGCACCGGGTAACGGTAGTCCTCTAGCGCCGGGCTGAACTCCGCGGTGAATTGGCTTTCCAGCAGAAAGCTCGGGCGCTTCAGGTCATAGTCGCGCCGGGCAACCGTACTGGTCCGGGTGCTGAAACGCATGGAAAAGTGGCTGACCACCGGATGATCCGCAGCCAGCCCACTGCCTTGCTGATAGGGTATTGCACCGAGCCTGGGAAAAAAGGTCTGGTCGTCAGTGAACACCAGCCGATGGCCATCCAGGCTGTGTTGGTGATGCCAGGCGATCCCGTCTTCACTGCACAGCCTCTGGACGAACTCGAAGTCGTTTTCCCCATACTGGGTGCAGTACTCACGCTCGGGGCTATGGCGGACATTGAAGGTGAATGCATCGGCCTGGATACCATGGCCCTTGAGGACCTGAGCGACGATCTGTGGCACCGTCATCTGCTGGAAAATCCGTTGGTTGTGGCTGAACTGCAGGTAATGCAGCGCCGGTACCAAGGTCAGTTGATAACGGGTCAGGCGTTTCCCGGCGTCCCCGAGAAAAACGTTTTCGATACGGCCATGAAGGCCTTCACCGTTGAGGCCGAACTGGAGAAACGCCGGCTGATTGAGCAGATTCGTCAGGTCAAAGTCAGGGTACTCGCTGACCAGCTCAACCTGGATCGCATAAAGTGTGCTGATGGCTTCAAGGCCATCAAAGGCCAGCACTTTGAAGTCGTTGCGTACAGAGGGGATCAGTAACGCGAATTGCGCGGTATCGGCCGACGCGAACATACGTTTGTCCTTAAACGGGGGAACTAGAAACGCGTGACAGAGAAGCCCTGCTGCTGCAGCACTAAACTTGAAGAGTTGTAACGAGGCCCGTCAGCACGCAATGGAAGGGTAAGTCAGGAGGCATCAATCCTCCGCCTTACCTGACTTGAGAAAAGGTAAACTGACGCGCACGCTAACAAAGTAGAAAAATAATTGCTGTAGGAAACGTCCTAAAATGCGTCAGACTTTTCAGCTATTCGCAATTTTGAATCCGCGCACAGCGAGAAAAACAGAAACTATCCTTATTCAGCCATCGCAACTATCACAGTTCCACATCACTTATAAATTAATGATCAGGCATAAGCACCAACGCAATTGCCAGATACTTTTTTAGCAAAACCAGCACGCTGGGCTTTTGAAACAATAATTCACCAAGATAAGTTCAACTCTGCGCCCCCAGCCGAATCCCCCGAGGCATAGCTATTGCGCACGATATTCTGCTAATAAGCACAGCGCTATTTTCGAGTCGGACGAGAACCACTTATGAAAACCTCAACCTTTGCCCTCGCGCTATCCCTGCTCAGCGTCGGCGTACCCGCCCTGGCGCAGCCGCAGCGGGAGCAGAAGATGGACAGCAGCCTGCTGCAGCGCCAGGACCTGGCCTACCGCTTCACGTCACTCAAGCTGGACTCGACGGACGGCAAGCGCCACTACCAACTGTGGATCGGCAAGCCTGATCGCCCGGCGCCTGCCGCGGGTTATCCGGTGTTGTGGATGCTCGATGGCAATGCTGCGCTCGGTGCGCTGACGCCAGCGCAATTGAAGACACTCGCAACCGGCCAGGCGCCTCTACTGGTCGCCGTCGGGTACCAGACCGAACAACGCATCGACCGCGCCTCGCGCACCTTCGACTACACACCGGCGTTACCAGGGCAGAGCGCGCAGCTCGACCCATTGACCGGGCTACCCAGCGGCGGCGTGGATGCGTTTCTCGACCTGTTGACCCAGCGCATGCGGCCGATGCTGTCGAGCGTTGTACCGATCGACAAGCAGCGGCAGACGCTCTGGGGGCATTCCTATGGTGGCCTGGCAGTGCTGCATGCGCTGTTCACCCGGCCGGGTGAGTTCAGTGCTTACGCCGCCGCGAGCCCGTCATTGTGGTGGCATGACGGCGCAATCGTGCGTGAGGCGCAAGGGCTGCAGCAGCGTCTGGGCGAAAGCCGTCCGCGGTTGTTGCTGATGCGCGGTGGCGACGAGCCGTCGCAGCCGCGAGGGGCGAGCAACGGTGACGGCGAGCAGCCGGCACAGCGGTTGAGGGCCGATCTGGCCAAGGTTGCGGGTGTGCAGGTGAGCTTCAAGCGCTTCGATGGGCTAGGCCATGGGCCGATGTTGCCCGCGTCACTGGGGTGGGTGATCGAGCAGATGTCTGAATGACCAGCCAAGGCGCATAGCGCCGAAGGTCGTAGACCGGCCGCTTGCCAGCAGGGTGGCAGTGTGGGGTATGCTTGGCCGGTCTTCAGGGCGGGGTGCAATTCCCCACCGGCGGTAAATCGAAAGATGAGCCCGCGAGCGCCCCGACCCTGTCGGGGGACAGCAGATCTGGTGAGATTCCAGGGCCGACGGTCATAGTCCGGATGAAAGAAGGCGTCAGGTAGGAGCCATCGGGTGCTCCTGCGCGCGCATTTTGATTCGCCCCGAGACGTTCATCGACTTTTCACGAGGAGCGTTTCATGTCCCCCAAGCATCACCAGCAATTCCCCAATGTCGCCGCAGCCATTGCTGCGTTCCAGGCTGGCCGGCCCGTCCTGCTGCTCGACGACAATGATCGCGAAGATGAAGCGGATATCGTTGCCGCCGCAGAAAACATCTCCCTGCAAACCATGGCCATGATGATCCGCGACTGCAGCGGGATCGTCTGCCTGTGCCTCGACGAAACCACGGTCGACACCCTGCAGCTGGCGCCGATGGTGCAGAACAACCAGGCCCGCCATGGCACTGGTTTCACGGTCACCATCGAGGCGGCAGAGGGCATCACCACCGGCGTTTCGGCGCATGACCGGATCACTACCATCGCCGCAGCGCTGAGCTCGACGGCCGAACAGCGCAACATCGTCAGCCCTGGGCATGTGTTCCCGCTGCGTGCGCGCAACGGCGGCGTATTGACCCGTCGTGGCCATACCGAAGGCACCGTCGACCTGGCGCGTCTGGCCGGGCTGCGTGCGGCCGGGGTGCTGTGCGAGCTGATGAATCCCGATGGCAGCATGGCCCGGGGTGAGCAGGTGGCGCTGTATGCCCGTGAGAACAACATGCCGATGCTGACCATTGAAGAGTTGGCACAGTATCGTCAGGTGTTGGTGGCGCAGGAAGCGGTGCCTGCCTGATAGATCGCTGGGACTGCTACGCAGTCCTTTCGCGACACAAGGCCGCTCCCACAGAGACCGCACCAGTTCGAGATTTAGTGCAAGACAGAATCTCCCACATCTACCGCGTTCAGCCTGTGGATCAGGGCACGGCACGGATTGAGTGTGGGAGCGGAACGGGCCTTGCGCTGCTTGATCGAATCCGGCGGCCCGACCAGCAGCCCCAGCAGATAGACTAGCGCGCTGTAGCCGAGCAGGATGCCCAGCGACTGCAGGCTGAAGCTGGCCACCAAGGCGTAACTGGCGGCCAACAGCAGGGCGTTCTGCACTCGCACACTGCCGCACAGGCTCCAGTAGAGGATGAAGAACAGCGTGAAGCACAGGCCAAATTCGATCGAAAGGAAGCTCACAACGTCGTCCGTTACATGACGTCAGAGAGGAGACAGCAAGGCCCTGTAGGCCGCAGCGCAGAGCGGGCGGGATTATGTCAGTTGGGTCAAGGCGTCACAATCTGGATCGGTCCCAGATTGCAATACGAATTCTCCGACGCTAATGCTACAAAATGCGTCAAAATTCCCGCCCTGCGCATTACCGCTGATGAACCAGCCCTCCCCCCCTCCCGGCCTCGCCAATTTGCTCCAAATGCCCCGCTCTGCTAGTGTCGCGCCGTTCTGAATGCCACCGAGACAGTCGCCATGGCCCGCAAAAAAACCTCCATCGATTTCGAGCAATCCCTCGCTGACCTGCAAGCGCTGGTCGAGCGCCTGGAGAACGGCGAGTTGTCGCTGGAAGAGTCGCTGGCCGCCTTCGAGCAAGGCATCGCCCTGACCCGAGACTGCCAGGGCGCCCTCGCCCAGGCCGAACAGAAGGTGCAGATCCTCCTTGAACGCGACGGCGAACTGGCCGCGCAGCCCTTCGATGCGGAGCCGGAGGCATGATCAGCGCCTACCAGGCCACCTGCCAGGCTCGCGTCGACGCTGCCCTCGAGCCGCTGTTCCAGGCGCCGTCCGCTGAACTGCAACGGCTCTATGCCGCCATGCGCTACAGCGTCATGAACGGCGGCAAGCGCGTGCGCCCGCTGCTCGCCTACGCCGCTTGCGAAGCCTTTGGCAGCGCAGCCGAGCAGGCCAACGGCGCGGCCTGCGCGGTTGAGCTGATTCACGCTTACTCGCTGGTTCACGATGACCTGCCGGCGATGGACGACGACGACCTGCGTCGCGGCCAACCAACCACGCATAAGGCGTTTGACGAGGCCTGCGCGATCCTCGCGGGCGATGGCCTGCAGAGCCTGGCCTTCAGCGCACTGCTCGACGCCGAGCTGAGCCCGCAGTCCGATGCCATCCGTCTCGCCATGGTGCAGACCCTGGCCCAGGCTGCAGGCCCGGCCGGTATGGTCGGTGGCCAAGCGATCGACCTTGGTTCGGTGGGCGTGAAGCTCGACCAGAAGGCGCTGGAATTCATGCACCGGCACAAGACCGGCGCGCTGATCGAAGCCAGCGTGCGCCTCGGCGCCCTGGCCAGTGCCCGCGCCGAACCGGCCCAGCTCGATGCCCTGCAGGTCTATGCCCGGGCGATCGGCCTGGCTTTCCAGGTGCAGGACGATATTCTCGACGTCGAAAGCGACACCGCGACCCTGGGCAAGCGCCAGGGTGCTGACATAGCCCGTGACAAACCGACCTACCCGGCCCTGCTTGGGCTCGACGCGGCCAAGGCCTATGCTGTCGAACTGCGCGACCAGGCGCTAGAGGCGCTGAATGGCTTTGGCGCAAACGCCGAGGCGCTGCGGGCGCTGGCCCGCTACATCGTCGAACGCCGCCACTAAAAACGCGCAACGTGACGCGGGCTTGTCCCTCGATAGCGGTGGTGAAGTCCGCCATGCAATCGCGGGGCAAGCATGCTCCCACGTACACCCGTCTGCATGGGCAGCTTCCTACACAA
The DNA here is from genome assembly GCF_017875955.1 of Pseudomonas sp. BP8. Lineage (GTDB taxonomy): Bacteria > Pseudomonadota > Gammaproteobacteria > Pseudomonadales > Pseudomonadaceae > Aquipseudomonas. The sequence continues at coordinate 5,925,674 of NZ_JAGINK010000001.1, forward strand.
TGGGGTAAACTGCCCCGTCTTCAAACTATAACGACTCGCCTGATGCCCACGACGTTTCAAGAGATCCCCCGCGAACGCCCGGTCACCCCGTTGCTGGACCGCGCCGATACGCCCGCCGGTTTGCGTCGGCTGGCTGAAGCCGACCTGGAGAACCTGGCCGACGAGTTGCGCCAGGAGTTGCTCTATACCGTTGGTCAGACCGGCGGGCATTTTGGTGCCGGCCTGGGCGTCATCGAGCTGACGGTAGCCCTGCACTACGTCTTCGATACCCCCGACGACCGCCTGGTGTGGGACGTCGGCCATCAGGCCTACCCGCACAAGATCCTCACCGGTCGCCGCCAGCGCATGCTCAGCCTGCGTCAGAAGGACGGCGTCGCCGCCTTCCCACGGCGCGTCGAAAGTGAGTACGACACCTTTGGCGTCGGCCACTCCAGCACGTCGATCAGTGCCGCGCTGGGCATGGCTATCGCCGCCCGCCTGCAGAACAACCCGCGCAAGTCGATCGCGGTGATCGGTGACGGCGCGCTGACCGCGGGCATGGCCTTCGAGGCGTTGAACCACGCCCAGGAGGTCAACGCCGACATGCTGGTGATCCTCAATGACAACGACATGTCGATCTCGCGCAACGTCGGCGGCTTGTCCAACTACCTGGCCAAGATCCTTTCCAGCCGTACCTACGCGAGCATGCGCGAGGGCAGCAAGAAAGTCCTCTCGCGTCTGCCCGGCGCCTGGGAAATCGCCCGCCGCACCGAGGAATACGCCAAGGGCATGCTGGTCCCCGGCACCCTGTTCGAAGAACTCGGCTGGAACTACATCGGCCCGATCGACGGCCACGACCTGCCGACCCTGATTGCCACCCTGCGCAACATGCGTGACCTCAAGGGCCCGCAGTTCCTCCACGTGGTAACCAAGAAGGGCAAGGGTTTCGCTCCGGCCGAGGCCGATCCGATCGGCTACCACGCGATCACCAAGCTGGAGCCGGCCGACAAACCGGTTGCGCCGAAACAGGCCAGCGGGCCGAAGTACTCGGCGGTGTTTGGCCAGTGGCTGTGCGACATGGCCGCCGCCGACAATCGCCTGGTCGGTATCACCCCGGCGATGAAGGAAGGCTCCGACCTGGTCGACTTCAGCGAACGTTATCCACAGCGCTACTTCGACGTCGCCATCGCCGAGCAGCACGCGGTGACCCTGGCCGCGGGCATGGCCTGTGAGGGCGCCAAACCGGTGGTGGCGATCTACTCGACGTTCCTCCAGCGCGCCTATGACCAGTTGATTCATGACGTGGCGGTGCAGAACCTCGATGTGCTGTTCGCCATCGATCGCGCGGGCCTGGTCGGCGAAGACGGCCCGACCCACGCAGGCAGCTATGACTTGTCGTACCTGCGTTGCATCCCGGGCATGCTGGTGATGACCCCTAGCGACGAGAACGAGCTGCGCAAGATGCTCAGCACCGGCCATCTTTACAACGGTCCGGCAGCCGTGCGCTATCCACGCGGGACCGGCCCGAATGCAGCGATCAGCGCAGATCTGCTGCCGTTGGAAATCGGCAAGGGCGTGGTTCGCCGCCAGGGCGAAAAGGTCGCCTTGCTGGTGTTCGGCGTACAACTGGCCGAGGCCCTGCAGGTGGCCGAGCGGATCAATGCGACCGTGGTCGACATGCGCTTCGTCAAGCCTCTGGATGAAGCGTTGGTCCGTGAGCTGGCGGCCGGTCATGAGCTGCTGGTGACTATCGAAGAAAACGCCATCATGGGCGGCGCTGGCGCTGCAGTCGGTGAGTTCCTGGCCAGCGAGGCGCTGCTCAAGCCGCTGCTGCACCTGGGGCTGCCGGATGTGTATGTCGAGCATGCCAAGCCTGCGCAGATGCTGGCCGAGTGCGGGCTGGATGCGGCGGGGATCGAAGCTTCGGTGGTTGCGCGGATGGCCAAGCTCGGTCTTTGAAATGTTGGGGGCGCTTTGCGCCCCATTCGCGGGACAAGCCCGCTCCTACAGAATGGGTGCAAGCCCTGTAGGAGCGGGCTTGTCCCGCGAATGCGAAGGAACTGCCCATGAAGCGCCCCACCCTTGCCACCCTGCTCTGCCTGCCCACGACCCTGCTCGCCGCCGAACCCGGCCGTGACGACGCCCTGAAGCTGCCCGACGTCCTCATCAGCGCCAGCCGCCAGGTCGAATCACGCACGGCCACCAGCGCCGCCAACACGGTCTTCACCCGCACCGACATCGACCGCCTGCAACCCACCAGCGTCACCGACCTGCTCACCCGCGTTCCCGGCGTGCAGGTCGCGCCTACCGGTGGCCGCGGCGGCCAACCGAGTATCTTCATCCGCGGCACCAAGTCTGCCCAGAGCCTGGTGCTGGTCGACGGTGTACGCATCGCCAACGCCACCTCCGGCGACAGCGGCCTGCAGTTTCTCGACATCGACCAGATCGAACGCATCGAAGTCTTGCGCGGCTCGCGCTCGGCGGTCTACGGCAGCGACGCCATCGGCGGGGTGATCCAGATTTTCACCCGCCGCAGCAGCGGCCCCGGCCTGCAACCGCGCCTGCGCCTGGCGGCTGGCAGCAACCAGACCTGGCAGCGCAGCCTGGGCGTGTCGGGCGGTGACGGCGCCACCCGCTTCAACCTCGGCGCCAGCCTGGATGAAACCGCCGGTATCGACTCGACCGGGACATCCTTCGCCAGTGATGGTGAGCATGACGCGTACCGCAACAAGTCACTCAACCTGAGCCTCAGCCATACCTTCGGCGAACGTCTGGAAGCCGGCCTGAATCTGCTCGATAGCCGGGGGCGCAGCGAATACGACAATCCGTTCGGTCGCTTCGACCCAGTCAGCTTCAACAGCTTCGGCCAGCAGCCATACACCGACTTCAGCGTCAGCAGCCTGGGCACTTACCTCGACGCGCAGCTCACTGACGCCTGGCACTCGCGCCTTGAGCTGGCCCACAGCGAAAACCGCGACGACAAGCGCGACAAGCTCAGTGATGAGCGCTTCGTGTTCAACACTTACCGCGACCAGCTCACCTGGCAGAACGACCTGGCGCTGGGCGATAGCCACAACCTGCTGGTGGGCGGCGACTGGTATGAGGATCGGGTGCACGCCAGTACCGACTTCAGCGAAGACAGCCGCTGGAACCGCGCCGCCTTTCTCCAGCACCGCTTTACCGGCGAGCATTTTTCCACCGAGCTTGGTGTGCGCCGCGACCAGAACCAGCAGTTCGGCGGCCAGACTACGTGGAGCGGCAGCCTGACCGTGCCGTTGAATCCGAACAACGACGTGCTGCTGTCGTACAGCGAAGGCTTCCGCGCGCCGACCTTCAATGATCTGTACTACCCGCAGTTCAGCAACCCAGCGCTGGACCCTGAGCACTCGAAAACCATCGAGCTGCAATGGCGCAGCCAGCTCACCGGTAGCACGCGCCTGGAAACCTCGCTGTACCGCACCGACCTGCGCGACGCGATCATCTTCGGCCAGGACTCGATACCGCGTAACGTGGCCTCGGCGCGAATCAATGGTTTCGAGCTGGCTTTGCAGCAGCAATGGGCTGGCTGGCAGGGCCAATTGGGACTGGCCCTGATCGACCCGCGTGACCGCGACTCCGGCCACACCCTGGCGCGCCGCGCCAAGCGCACCCTGAGCCTGGACCTGGATCGCCAGTTCGAGCGCTTCGGTGTAGGCGCCAGCTGGCAGGCTGTGAGCAGCAGTTTCGATGATGAGGCCAACCGCAACTCGATTGCCGGCTACGGCTTGCTCGGCCTGCGCAGCAGTTGGCAGGCGAGCAGCGAGGTGAAGTTCGAGGCGAAGCTGGATAACCTGCTGGACAAGCGCTACAGCCGCGCCCTGTACAGCTACGACGGCGCCAATTACGGCTACCGCGAAGAGGGCCGTACCTGGCTGTTGAGCCTTACCTGGACGCCGGCACTCTAGCCTCGAGCAGCGCACACAATCTGGCCGTGGCCTCGATCATCTGTCCGCTGGGCCGCTCCAGGCCTTTGTCTGGCACCACCAGCAAGCGCTTGCCGGCGCTGGCGCTGAGCTTGGGCCAGGCACGCCATGGCTGCAGTTGCGCGTCATCTGCCGCGAGAATCACGTCGGGATCACGCGCCAGCACCGACTCGATGCTGACCAACGGTGCAGGTTGTGGCAGATCAGCAAACACGTTGCGCGCACCACAGACCTGCAAGGCAGCACTGACAATCTGCTGCCCGCCCAAGGTGTACAACGGCTTGTCCCAGACCTGGTAGAACACCGTCAACGGCCGCTCGCGCCGGTAGCGCTCACGCAACCCCTGCAGCCGTTGACGCAAACCCGCTGCATAACGCCGCCCCTGCTCTGCTCGCCCGACCCGTACCGCAATGGCCTCGATGTGTTCGATCAGCTGGTCGAGGTCCTTGGCTTCGTCGCTGAAGGTGGCGATGCCCAGGCGCTGAAGCTGGTCGCGCTGGGCCGCTGTGACACTGCCCGGCCAGAGCAAGAGCAGGTCCGGCTGCAAACTGAGCAGGCGCTCGATGTTCAGCTGACCATGGCGCCCCACCGACGGCAATTGCGCCAGGGCTGCAGGCCGTTCACTGCCATCGAGCACGCCGACCAACAGGTCATCCGCCTGCAACTCGAGCATGATTTCAGTCATTGAGGGCGCCAGGCTGATCACCCGTAACGGCTCAGCGGCTTGAGCGCCGCCGGCCATCATCAGCAGCAGGCCAAGGACCCGACGCATCAGCCCAGCTGACGCGGAATGCGATAGAGGTAGAGCAGGACGGCCGTGGACAAGGCCAAGAGAATCTGTGCGACCGCCTCGAGCCCGACCAGAACCGACAGCGCGGCAACCCAGGCAGGGATGCAGGCGTAGACCATGGCGATGCGTCGCACCCGGGCCAACTCGATCCAGGCCGGCGGCTCTTCAGCCGTCCCGAGCACCTGCGAGGTCGCGATCACTGCCCGCTTGTACGCGCCAAAGCGCGGCAGGCTGAGAAACATGGTCGCCGCACCGGCGATGAACAGCGGCATCGCCAGTACCGGGATCAAGCCGTCGCCACCGCCAAACGCCCAGGCCATCACCGGCAACGGCAGCAAGCCCAGGGCAAGGTACTGCCACCAGGCCAGCGCCAGCCGCTGCTTGACCTCACTGCGGGTCACGCTTGAGGCACCTCACCTTGATGCTCAGTGCCCATCATGTGGCCGAGCTTGCCGGCTTTGGTGGCCAGATAAAGGCGGTTATGCGGGTTGTGACCGGTGTGCAGCGGCACCCGCTCGGCGACGTTGATGCCCATGCTGGTCAATGCCTTGACCTTGCGCGGGTTGTTGGTCATCAGGCGCAGGGCCTTGATACCGAGGTGCTCGAGCATCGGCAGGCACATGGCGTAGTCACGCTGGTCGGCGGCAAAACCCAGGCGCTCGTTGGCTTCGACGGTGTCGGCACCACCATCCTGCAGCTCGTAGGCGCGGATCTTGTTCAGCAGGCCGATGCCACGGCCTTCCTGACGCAGGTACAGCAACACGCCGCGGCCTTCGCGGGCGATGGCCTGGAGGGCAGCTTCCAGCTGCGAGCCGCAGTCGCAACGCTGGCTGAACAAGGCATCACCGGTCAGGCACTCGGAATGCAGGCGCCCGAGTACCGGCTCGCCATCTGCGATATCACCCAGGCTGAGCACCACGTGCTCACGGCCGGTGGCTTCGTCGAGAAAGCCATGCATGGTGAAGGTCGCGAAGGGAGTCGGGAGTTTCGAGGCGGCAACAAAGACGACGGGCACGTTGTGCTCCTGATTAGTAACTTGGAATTTCACGTTGGCAGATTGTATCAGCAGGCTCACGCGCGTGCGCAGGCTGAATATCGCGGCTTAAGATCGAAAAGTTCGATGCTTATTGAACATTGTAGGGTGTCAGTGGCGGCCTCTTCGCGGGGCAAGCCCGCTCCTACAGGGTTTTGCAGCGCCGCCTAAACCTGTAGGAGCGGGCTTGCCCCGCGAAGAGGCCGTCACTGATTCAATGCGGTCGACTGTCCGGGCTGAACGGATACGGCTGCTTCCAGCGCTCGAAGATCGCCTTCAGCTCGCCGCTACGCACCAGCACCGCCATCCGCTGGTCAAACAATGCACTCAGCGCCTTGCCCTGTTCATTGCGGGCAAACGCCAAGTACAACGGCAGCTCGGCCACATGGGTACGGCGGAAGCGCTCCGGCTGCGGCGCCTGGCCCTGCACGTACTCCACTTCGGTCAGTGCATCGATGTAGAAATCCACCCGCTCATGTTCAAGCATCGGCAAGATGCCTTCACGGCGCTGTATTTCACGGTACTGATGAACATTGGGCAAATAGCTGCCGTAGTTGTAGCCCCGTACCCAGGCCAAGCGATACTGGCCGATGGTCGCCGGTGTCGGCACTGGCTTGCTGACCAGGCCCAACGCGTAGATATGGTCCATGTCGAAGTGCCAGCGCGGGTACAGGTTGTCTTCGTTCTCATCCTTGTACGAGCCCACCCAGGCATCCGCCTCGCCCCGTTTCACCAGGCCCACTGCGCGGCTGTAGGGTGCGCTCTGCAGGGAGACCTTGACCCCCGCCGGCTCGAATACCTTGCGCAGCACATCCCAGGCCAGGCCAGTCCCGTCGGCGTTGGTGTAGTCGAGCCACTCCTCACTGACCAGATGGATCTGCTGCACAGGCTGCTGTGCACTGGCAGCCGTTACAACGCCGCCGAGCAACAGCACTATCGCCAGCAACGCCGTCCTTATAGCCATCTCCACGCTCCCTGTATCAGGCAACCGCCCAGACCAGAACCTGCATGCCCAGCCAGGCGAACACACCCGCAAGAACATCGTCGAGCATTATCCCGACCCCGCCGTGCACATGCTTGTCGATCCAGCGAATCGGCCAGGGCTTGAGGATGTCGAAGAAGCGGAACATCAAGAACCCTGCCAGCAACCATTGCCAGCCTTCCGGCACCAGCCAGAGGGTGATCCACATGCCGACCATTTCATCCCAGACAATGCCTTCATGGTCGTGGACGCGCAAGTCGGTGGCCACCTTGCCGCACAGCCAGAAGCCAAACAGCATGGTCACGCCAAGCAGCAGCCAGTAGCCCCAGTCGGGCAACATCTGCCACAACGGGATGAACGGCAGTGCCACCAGCGAGCCCCAGGTGCCGGGGGCCTTGGGCAGAGTACCGGAGCCAAAACCGAAGGCGATGAAGTGCCACGGGTTGCGCCAGACCGAAGGCGGAACGAACTCCGCAGGCACCTGATTGGGGTGGTCGGTCACGGTGTCTCCCTAAAGTGTTGATAGCCCCGCTGCTGCGGGGTGATGTCTTGGCCCTGAGCGTCGCGCAGGCTCACGCCCTCGCCTTCGAGGACACGCCCGATGACATGCACGGGCACGCCAGCAGCGCGCAGGGATGAAAGCTGAGTCGGCGGCAAGGTGAATGCCAGTACATAGTCGTCGCCACCGGTCAGGGCCGCCTGACAGGCGGCCTCGCGGCCGACAAAGCCGAGTAAGGCAGGTGACACTGGAACCTCGGCCAGGTTCACCTCGAGCGCCACCCGGGAGGCCTTGGCGATGTGGCCACAGTCGGCGAGCAGGCCATCGGAGATGTCCAGCGCCGCTGTCGCCTTGCCGCGCAAGGCCTGGCCCAGGGCGAACTGCGGCGATGGCGCCCAATAATGAGCCAACAGTGGCTCGGCAACGCCAGGCTCGGCCTGGCGTTCGCCAAGCACCAACGCCAAGGCGCCGGCAGCATTGCCCAGCTCGCCGCCGACGCACAACAGATCACCGGCCCGCGCGCCAGAGCGCAGCAGGGCCTGCCCGGCCGGTACCCGGCCAAACACGGTCATGGTGATACTGAGAGGGCCGCGAGTGGTATCGCCACCGATCAGGCTCAGGCCGCAGTGGCGAGCCATGTGGTTGAGGCCTTCGGCGTAGGCCTGCAGCCACGCCGCGCTGACCTCGGGCAAGGTCAACGCAAGCGTGAAGCCGATGGGTGTGGCACCCATCGCGGCCAGGTCGCTGGCCGCTACGGCGAGCGAGCGCTGGCCGAGCAGCAACGGTGCGCAGACGGCAGGAAAATGCACGCCGGCGACCAAGGTATCGGTGGACACCGCCAGCTGTTCACCAACGGGCAGGTCCAGCAGGGCGCAGTCGTCGCCGATCCCCAACGCCACACCTTCGCCACCCTGCGCACACGGCGCGGCAGCGAAGTAATGACGGATCAGCTCGAACTCACCCATGGCTCGTCAGCGCCCAATCAGCGCTTGTGCGCCTTGACTTCGGCTTCACGCAGACGCGGAGCAAGCTGGTCCAGAACACCGTTGACGAACTTGTGGCCGTCAGTGGCGCCGTAGATCTTGGCCAGTTCCACACCTTCGTTGATGACAACGCGGTACGGCACGTCAACGCGCATCATGAACTCCCAGGTGGACAGGCGCAGAACCGCCAGTTCAACCGGGTCGAGCTCATCCAGCGGGGTGTTCAGGCACGGCGTCAGTGCCTCGTCGATCTCGCTCTTCTTCGCCGGAACCCCATGCAGGATTTCGCGGAAGTAGGCGCCATCGATGTCGGCAAAATCGTTGTCGACCCGGAACTGCGCCTCGACCTCGTTCAGCGAGTGCTTAGCCATGTGCCACTGGTAGAGTGCCTGGGTCGCGAGCTTGCGGGCTTCACGGCGCTTGGCGCTCTTCGAGGGCTTGCCGGCATCCGCAGGTTGTGGATCGCGCGGGTTGAAACGATCGCTTTCGTCGCTAATCACTTGGCCTCCAACTGCGCCAGCAGGCTGACCATTTCCAGGGCGGACAGGGCAGCTTCAGCACCTTTGTTGCCGGCCTTGGTGCCGGAACGCTCGATGGCTTGTTCGATGGAGTCGACGGTCAGTACGCCGAAGGCCACCGGAACACCGAACTCCATGGACACCTGGGCCAGGCCCTTGGTGCACTCGCCCGCTACGTATTCGAAGTGCGGGGTACCACCACGGATCACGGCGCCCAGGGCGATGATCGCGTCGTAGGCGCCTTGTTGGGCGACCTTCTGTGCGACCAGCGGGATCTCGAAGGCGCCCGGGGCACGAATGATGGTGATGTCGCTTTCGCTGACGCCATGGCGTACCAGGGCATCAACGGCACCGCTCACCAGGCTTTCGACGACGAAGCTGTTGAAGCGGCCAACCACCAAAGCATAGCGACCTTTGGGGGCGATGAAGGTACCTTCGATGGTCTTCAGGGTCATTCCGGTGTTCTCATTTTAAAGAGCGAGGCCGCCCTAGGCGGCCTGCAGGAGGGTTTGGACACGAGCGTCAGGGCAATCAGCGCGCCTGTGTCACTCGGAGGGCACGTATTCTACAACTTCCAGATCGAATCCGGATATCGCATTGAACTTCATCGGCGAGCTCATCAGGCGCATCTTGCGCACACCGAGGTCGCGCAGGATCTGCGAACCGGCGCCAACCGTGCTGTAGGTGCTCGGCGTCTTGACCTGGGTTTCGCCCGCGCTTTCGCGGATATGCGCCAGCACCACGTCACCATCCAGCGGATGGCCGAGCAGCAGAACCACACCGCTGCCGGCCTCGGCCACCGCGCCCATGGCGGCGCGCAGGCTCCAGCGGCCGGGCTGCTTGACCATCAGCAGGTCGCGCAGCGGGTCCATGTTGTGCACCCGGACCAGGGTCGGTTCTTCAGCGCAGATCTTGCCCAGGGTCAGTGCCATGTGCACGTCGCCTTCGACCGAATCACGGTAAGTGACCAGGTTGAACGGACCCTGTTCGGTGTCCAGCGGCTGCTCGGAAACCCGCTGAACGGTACGTTCGTGGATCATCCGGTAGTGGATCAGGTCGGCGATGGTGCCGATTTTCAGGCCGTGCTCGGCAGCAAACACTTCCAGCTCGGCGCGGCGCGACATGGTGCCGTCGTCGTTCATCACCTCGCAGATTACCCCGCTTGGCTCGAAACCGGCCATGCGCGCCAGGTCACAAGCGGCCTCGGTATGGCCGGCACGGGCCAGGGTACCGCCAGGCTGGGCCATCAGCGGGAAGATATGGCCTGGGCTGACGATATCTTCAGCCTTGGCTTCCTTGGCCGCGGCAGCCTGCACGGTGCGCGCGCGGTCGGCGGCGGAAATGCCGGTGGTGACGCCTTCGGCGGCTTCGATCGAAACGGTGAACTTGGTGCCGAAGCCCGAGCCATTGCGCGGCGCCATCAGCGGCAGCTTGAGCGTTTCGCAGCGCTCGCGGCTCATCGGCATGCAGATCAGGCCACGGGCGTGCTTGGCCATGAAGTTGATGTGCTCGGCCTGGCAGCACTCGGCGGCCATGATGATGTCGCCTTCGTTCTCGCGGTCTTCGTCATCCATGAGGATGACCATCTTGCCTTGGCGGATGTCTTCCACCAGCTCTTCAATGCTGTTGAGCGCCACGCGGCACCCCCTTCTCGATCAGGATTTCAGGTAGCCGTTGGCGGCCAGGAAGCTTTCGGTGATGCTACTGCCCTTGCTCGGTTCGGCAGCCTTGTCGCCCAGCAGCAGACGCTCCAGGTAACGGGCCAGCAGGTCGACCTCAAGGTTCACCCGACGACCTGGGCGGTAGTCGGCCATGATGGTTTCGGACAGGGTGTGCGGGACGATGGTCAGCTCGAACTCGGCGCCATCGACCACGTTGACCGTCAGGCTGGTGCCATCGACGGTGATCGAGCCCTTGTGGGCGATGTACTTGGCCAGTTCCTTGGGTGCGCGCAGGCGAAACTGGATGGCGCGGGCGTTATCGCTGCGCGAGATGATCTCGCCGACACCGTCGACGTGGCCGCTGACCAGATGGCCGCCGAGGCGGGTGGTCGGGGTCAGGGCTTTTTCGAGGTTGACCGGGCTGCCGCTCTTGAGGTCGATGAAGGCGGTGCAGTCGAGGGTTTCCCGGCTGACGTCGGCCCAGAAGCCGTCGCCGGGCAGTTCGACCGCGGTCAGGCAGACGCCGTTGACGGCAATGCTGTCGCCGAGCTTGACGTCGGCCAGGTCGAGTTTGCCGGTCTGGACGTAGACGCGCACGTCACCGCCTTTCGGGGTCAGGCTACGGATGGTGCCGATGGATTCAATGATGCCGGTGAACATGGGGTTCTCCTCGGAAACGGGTCTGCGCCAGGCAAGCCCGGCATTATACGCCGGCGGCCGGCAGGGGAATGGCCGTCACCCGCCAGTCATCGCCGACGGCGCGCATTTCGGTGATCTTCAGGCGTGGCGCCTCGCTCATGTTCGCCAGCGGCCAATCCAGCAGCGGCCGGGCCTGGGAGCCGAGGAAGGTGCCCGCGACGAACAACTGATACTCATCGATCAGGCCGTGCTGGGCGAATGCGCCAACCAGGCCGGCGCCAGCTTCGAGCAGGATCTCGTTGACGCCGCGGGCGGCCAGGGCGTCAAGCAGGCCAGGCAGGTCGACTCGGCCATCGCCTGCGGGCAGGCACAACAGCTCATGGCCGGCCTCGGCATAGCGCGGGTCCGGGGCGGCTGCGGTCACTACCAGGGACGGGCCGGCCTGGAAGAACGGCGCGTTCAATGGCAGCCGCAGGCGGCCGTCAATCAGCACTCGCAGCGGTGGGCGTGACAGGACAAGGGCTGTGGTTTCGGCATCAAGGCCAAGCTCATCAGCCCGCACGGTCATCCGCGCATTGTCGGCCAGCACGCTCTCGGCGCTGGTCAGCACTACGCTGGCCCGCGCCCGCAGACGCTGTACCGCGCCCCGGGCAGCGGGGCCGGTGATCCACTGGCTTTCGCCACTGGCCATTGCCGTACGGCCGTCCAGGCTCATGGCCAGCTTGGCCCGCACAAACGGCAGGCCATGCTCCATGCGTTTGAGGAAACCGGGATTGAGCGCGCGTGCGTCCTGCTCAAGCACGCCACTGGCAACTTCAATGCCGGCCTCGGCCAGACGCCGCAGACCTTGGCCGGCCACTTGCGGATTGGGGTCCTGCATTGCAGCGACCACGCGAGTCACGCCGGCCTTGACCAGCGCCTCGGCGCACGGCGGCGTGCGGCCGTGGTGGCTGCATGGCTCAAGAGTGACATAGGCGCAGGCACCCTTGGCCCGCTCACCGGCCTGGCGCAGCGCATGCACTTCGGCATGCGGCTCACCCGCGCGTACGTGCCAGCCTTCGCCGACCACCTCGCCATCGCGAACGATCACGCAGCCTACGCGCGGATTGGGGTGGGTGCTGTACTGCCCCAGGCGGGCCAGTTGCAGGGCGCGGGCCATATAGTGGGCGTCGAGAATCGCGGTCTGGCTGGGCATGCTTACTCTTTAGCTGGCTCGCGGGCCAGACGGTCGATTTCTTCGCGGAACTCGTCGAGGTCCTGGAAGCGGCGGTAGACCGAGGCGAAGCGGATGTAGGCGACTTCGTCGAGCTCGCGCAGCGCGCCCATGACCAACTCACCCACCACCAGCGACTTGACCTCACGCTCACCGGTCGCCCGCAGCCTGTGCTTGATGTGCGCCAGCGCTGCTTCCAGCCGCTCGACACTGACCGGGCGCTTTTCCAGCGCACGCTGCATGCCGGCACGCAGCTTGTCTTCATCGAATGGCTGGCGGGTGCCGTCTTGCTTGATCAGCCGGGGCAGGACCAGTTCGGCGGTTTCGAAGGTGGTGAAGCGCTCGCCGCAGGCGACGCATTCGCGACGACGACGCACTTGTTCGCCCTCGGCGACCAGGCGCGAGTCAATGACCTTGGTGTCGTTGGCACCGCAAAAGGGACAGTGCATGGTGGCAGGCAACAAAAAAAGGGAGGGCCATGGTAGCGCATCCGACTGGCAAGACAAGCCAAAGGGGTTACCATCCATTGAATTCTGCCCGTGAAGGACTTCTCCATGCACTCTCGAGCGCTCATCGTGCTCTGTCTCGCTGGCCTGATGACGGCCTGCAGCAGCGAAAAACCGAAGACCGAGCAAGCCGTTGTGGCGCCCGCTCCGAAGGTAGCCAAGAACACCCCCGCACTCGGCCCGTTGCCGGCCTATCAACGCGAGATCAGCGGCACCTTGCTGGAGGTCCCGGCCGGGGCTGAAGTCGAGCTGGCCCTGCTGGTGATCGACGAGCGTGATCGTCCGCAACGCCTGCTGGCCAGCAGCAACCTGGTCGGCACCGGCCAGGACTTGCCCTACCAACTGCGCTTCAACCCCGAGGCCTTCCCGGCCGGTGCCCGGGTTGAGCTGCGTGGCCGCGCCAGCCGCTCCGGGCAATTGATCATGCACCTGCCGGCGCAGCGCATCGTCCAGGCCGCGAGCCAGGCCACCGGGCCACTGCGTTTCGAAAAGGCGCCATAAATGCCGCCGCTGCACTTGCAACAGGCCCTCAGCGGCCTGATCGGTGAAGCGCAGCTGGTCGCCAGCGCTCTGCCCGAGTGCGCACTCAAGCTGTGGCTGGTCGATGCCGAGAACATGGACCGCGCATTCAGCCCCGATGAAACCCGGCGCATCCTTGAGGAACCGCCTTACTGGAGCTTCTGCTGGGCCAGCGGCCTGGCCATGGCCCGCTTTCTGGCCGCGCACCCAGCGTGGGTACGCGGCAAACGCGTGCTGGACTTCGGTGCCGGGTCGGGCATTGCCGCAATTGCCGCCGCACGGGCCGGCGCCTTGGAGGTGGTCGCCTGCGACCTCGACCCACTGGCGCTGGACGCCTGCCGGGCCAACGCGGCCTTGAATGATGTCGAGCTTGGCTACAGCAGCGATTTTTTCGCTGAGGCCGACCGCTTCGACCTGATTCTGGTCGCCGACGTGCTCTACGACCGCGCCAACCTGCCACTGCTCGACCAGTTTCTCAGCCGAGGCCGCCAAGCGCTGGTGGCCGACTCGCGGGTACGCGACTTCAGCCACCCGCTGTACCGCCCGCTGGGCGTGCTCGACGCGCTGACCCTGCCGGACCTGGCCGAGCCGCACGAATTCCGCCGGGTCAGCCTGTACCACGCCAGCCGCGAGCCTTTATAGTGATGCCATCCAGAGATTTGCGAGAGTCGCGATGAGCCAAGACCTGCCTTACCTTTTCGATGCCACCGACGCTACCTTCCAGCAACTGGTCATCGACAACTCCTTCCACAAGCCGGTGCTGGTGGACTTCTGGGCCGAGTGGTGTGCGCCGTGCAAGGCACTGATGCCGCTGCTGGAGAAGATCGCCGAGGGTTACCAGGGCGAGCTGCTGCTGGCCAAGATCAACTGCGACGTCGAGCAGCAGGTGGTGGCCCAGTTCGGCATCCGCAGCCTGCCGACCGTGGTGCTGTTCAAGGACGGCCAACCGGTCGACGGTTTTGCCGGTGCCCAGCCTGAGTCGGCCATCCGCGCCATGCTCGAACCGCATGTGCAATTGCCTGCACCGCCGACCGCCTCGCCGCTGGAGCAGGCCAAGGCGTTGTTCGCCGAAAGCCGTTTTGCCGATGCCGAGGCAACACTCAAGGCGCTGCTGGCCGAAGACAACAGCAACGCCGAAGGGTTGATCCTGTATGGCCGCTGCCTGGCTGAGCGTGGTGAGCTGGCTGAAGCTGAGGTGGTCCTCGATGCGGTCAAGACCGACGAGCACAAGGCTGCATTGGCCGGTGCCAAGGCCCAGCTGACCTTCCTGCGCCAGGCTGCCAGCCTGCCGGAGGCCGCCGAGCTGAAGACCCGCCTGGCGCAAAACCCGCAGGATGACGAGGCGGCGTATCAGCTGTGCATCCAGCAGTTGGCGCGCCAGCAGTACGATGCGGCGCTGGAAGGGTTGCTGAAGTTGTTCCAGCGTAACCGTGGCTATGAGAACGGGCTGCCGCACAAGGCCTTGCTGCAGGTGTTCGAGCTGCTGGGGAACGAGCATCCGCTGGTGGGTGTTTATCGGCGCAAGCTGTTTGCTGCGATGTACTGATCCGAAGGCCTCTTCGCGGGGCCATACTCAATGCGGTTCACTTAAGAATGCCGGGGCCGCTGCGCTGCCCCGACGCTGCCACAGGCATTAGCCGATCCAGTGATACAGCGGCGCATCCGCCCCGCTTTCCACTTTGACCTCACTGCTATGGCGCAACCGCACCAGCAAGCGCTTGCCCGCCGCCGTGCTTCCGGCCAACCCCTCCAGCCGCTCGAGCAACTCAGGCCCGCTCATCTGCCCCGCCTCGCGCAGTACCGCGCGCGCCGCCGACCACTGTCCATCATCCTGGCGCGGCATTGGCGTTGCTGGAGCGGAAACCGTCGACACCTGTTCAGGCACCTCGACCTGCCGCCCCAACTGCGCCCACTCCGCCGGCTCCAGCTCAATGGTCAGATCCACCGGCCAGTCGCCGATCGTTCCACGTATTCTCACGGTGCCTTTCCTCGATGCTGGTCAATGACCCGCATGCTCCCACGACATGAAACCTTCGCCAAGCGGCTGGCGCGCTTGAGAAAAGTTGTTATAACATAACCAAATATTCAGCCCCTGCTCTCGGAGTCGTCCATGCGCCGCCTGCTCCTCGCCCTGCCCTTTGCTCTTCTTCCACTGGCCGTGGCCCATGCCCACGACGAGCATGACCACGATCACGACCATGCCCATGGCAGCCTCGGTGCCCACGAACACGGCGTCGCGCGCCTGAACGCGGTGCTCGAAGGCAAAACCCTGGAGCTCGAGCTGGACAGCCCGGCGATGAACCTGGTCGGCTTCGAACATGCCGCCAGCAGCGACACCGACAAGGCCAAGGTCGCCGCCGTGCGCCAGCAGCTCGAACAACCGCTGAAGCTGTTCGGCCTGGCCAAGGCAGCCGGTTGCAGCGAAGAAGCGCAAGAGCTGGAAAGCCCGCTGTTCGGCAGCGAACCCGATGGCGATGCACATGAGCACCAACACAGCGACATCCACGCGCATTATCAGCTGACCTGCGCGACCCCGGACAGGCTCGCCAGCATCGACCTGAGCCCGCTGTTCAAGGCCTTCCCGGCCACCCAGAAAATCAACCTGCAACTGATCGGGCCTAACGGCCAGAAGGGTGTCGAAGCCACGCCCGCCAAGGCCGTGGTCGCCTTCTGAATGAGCCAGCCGCTGATCGACGTGCATGACCTGGTGTTTGCCTGGCCCGGCCAACCGCCCCTGCTGGATATCCCCCAGTTCCGCCTGGAGGCTGGCGAGGCGCTGTTCCTCAAAGGCCCCAGCGGCAGTGGCAAGACCACCCTGCTCGGCCTGATCGGCGGGGTCAACCTGGCCCGGCAAGGCCGCATCAGCCTGCTCGGCCAGCCGTTGGCCGAGCTAGGCCAAGGCGCCCGCGATCGTTTTCGGGTCGATCACACCGGCTATATCTTCCAGCAGTTCAACCTGCTGCCGTTTCTCTCGGTGCGGGAAAACGTCGAGCTGCCCTGTCGCTTCTCGCGCAGCCGTGCTGCACGCGCCAGCCAGCGGCATGGCAGTGTCGACCAGGCCGCCGCCGTGCTGCTCGCGCATCTGGGCCTGGATGATCCGGCGCTGCTCGCACGCCGCGCCGACAACCTGTCGATCGGCCAGCAGCAGCGCGTGGCCGCAGCGCGCGCATTGATCGGCCAGCCCGAGTTGGTGATTGCCGACGAGCCGACCTCGGCGCTCGACGCCGATACCCGCGAAGCCTTCATCCGCCTGCTGTTCGACGAGTGCCGCGCGGCGGGTTCCAGCCTGTTGTTCGTCAGCCATGACCAGAGCTTGGCACCGCTGTTCGACCGTCACCTGTCCCTGGCCGAACTCAATCGCGCCGCCACGCCCCGGGAGGCCTGATGTACCTGCTCCGTCTTGCCCTGGCCAGCCTGGCCAACCGGCGTTTCACCGCCTTTCTCACGGCCTTTGCGATTGCCCTGTCGGTGTGCCTGCTGTTGGCCGTCGAACGCGTGCGCACCGAAGCCCGCGCCAGCTTTGCCAGCACCATCAGCGGCACCGACCTGATCGTCGGAGCCCGGTCTGGCTCGGTCAACCTGTTGCTGTATTCGGTGTTTCGCATCGGCAACGCCACCAATAACATCCGCTGGGACAGTTACCAGCACTACGCCAAGGACCCGCGGGTGAAATGGGCGATCCCGATTTCACTCGGTGACTCGCACCGCGGCTATCGGGTGATGGGCACCACCGGCGATTACTTCAGCCACTACCAGTATGGTCGCCGCCAGCACCTGGAGGTCAGCCAGGGCCGGCCGTTCGCCGACGATCCGTTCGAGGTGGTGCTCGGCGCCGAGGTAGCCGATGCCTTGCACTACTCGCTTGGCGACAAGCTGGTGCTGGCCCATGGCGTTGCCGCCATCAGCCTGGTCAAGCACGATGACAAGCCGTTCACCGTGGTCGGCGTGCTCAAGCGCACCGGCACCCCGGTCGACCGCACCTTGCACATCAGCCTGGCCGGCATGGAGGCCATCCACGTCGATTGGCACAATGGCGTGCCCGCGCGTGGCGCCGGCCGGATCAGTGCCGAGCAGGCGCGCGGCATGGACCTGCAGCCGGCGGCAATCACCGCCTTCATGCTCGGCCTGAACAACAAGATCGCCACCTTCAGCCTGCAGCGCGAGATCAACGAATTCCGTAACGAACCACTGCTGGCGATCCTGCCCGGGGTCGCCCTGCAGGAGCTGTGGAGCCTGATGGGCACGGCCGAGCAGGCGCTGTTCGTGGTCTCGCTGTTCGTCGTGCTGACCGGGCTGATAGGCATGCTCACGGCGATTCTTACCAGTCTCAATGAGCGTCGGCGGGAGATGGCCATTCTGCGCTCAGTCGGCGCCAGGCCGTGGCACATCGCCGGTTTGCTGGTGCTCGAAGCGCTGGCACTGGCCGTGGCCGGGATCATTGCCGGGCTGGGCCTGTTGTACGCGGGCATCGCCCTGGCGCAGGGTTACGTGCAGGCCAACTATGGCTTGTACCTGCCGCTAGCCTGGCCGAGCGCGCACGAGTGGACGTTGCTGGCTATCATCCTCGGGGCGGCGTTGCTGATGGGCAGCGTGCCGGCGTGGCGTGCCTATCGGCAGTCGCTGGCTGATGGCCTGTCGATCCATTTGTGAGAATTGCCATGTCTTGTGCAAGTAGTACTGTGCGACCGCTGCAGAGCCTCCTGTTGCTGCTGATGTTGCTGACCACACCCCTGTGGGCCAGCGAACCGCGCGAGCTGGACTGGCCGGCATTGATTCCCGAAGGCGCCCCGGTGATCCCGCCGCAACTGGCGCCACTGCATGATCTCTCGCAGATCGGCGACGCCCTCGCTGCCGAGGCCGCGCCCGCGGCCCAGCAGCAGTCGCCCAACGCCCCGGTGGTCAAAGCGCTGGATAATCAGCAGGTCAAGCTGCCGGGTTACATCGTGCCGCTGGAGGTCAGCGAGGAAGGCCGCACCACCGAGTTTCTCCTGGTGCCGTACTACGGCGCCTGCATCCACGTGCCGCCGCCGCCGTCGAACCAGATCGTGCATATTTTCAGCGAGATGGGGGTGCGCGTGGAGGACCTCTACCAGCCCTACTGGATCGAGGGCCGCATGCAGGTCAAAGCCTCCAGCAGCGAACTGGCGGATGCCGGATACCAGATGGCCGCAGAGAAAATCTACGCCTATGAGCTGAAATGAGAACTGTTCCCGGTTTATGAAGCCCGTTCTTTGAGCTGGGTCAAACAATTGGTTTAGACGGCTCCGTACCATTGGACTACTTGATTACCAACGTCCTTTCGGAGCTTCCATGAACAAGTCCTTGCTCGGCGCCTCGCTCGTTGCCTTGGCGCTCGTAGCGCCTGTTGCCCACGCTCACCAGGCGGGGGATTTCATTCTTCGCGCGGGCGCCATCACCACCGCCCCGAACGAAAGCAGCAGCGATCTGAAGTTCGACGGCAACAAGGTGTCGGGCACCAAGGCAACCCTGGACAGCGACACCCAGCTGGGACTTGCCTTCGCCTATATGCTCACCGACCACATCGGTCTTGAACTGCTGGCAGCCACGCCGTTTCAGCACACCGTAGGGGTCAAGGGCCTGGGCGGCGGCCTGGACGGCAAGCTGGCCGACATCAAGCAACTGCCACCGACCTTGTCGCTGCAGTACTACCCGATGGAGCCGGCGTCGAAGTTTCAGCCGTATGTGGGTGTCGGCATCAACTACACGCTGTTCTTCGATGAAGACCTGAGCAGCGAGCGCAAGCAGCAGGGCTTCAGCAACCTCAAGTTGCAGGACTCGGTTGGCATCGCAGGGCAAGTGGGCATGGACTACATGCTCACCGACAACCTGCTGGTCAACGCCGCCGTCTGGTACGTCGACATCGACACCAAAGCCACCGTCGACGGCCCAAGCGCGCTGGGCTACAGCAAGACCAAGGTGAATGTGGAAGTCGATCCCTGGGTCTACATGGTCGGTATCGGCTACAAGTTCTGATCCACCGCCTGACCCTGCAGGCGCGCCGCAGCGCAGCGCCTGCAGGTGTGGTGAACACGCCATAGGTAGAGCCAATACGCCAAGGCCGTCACACTCACCCCCGCGCCCAACCCGCACACCGCCCCCCATCCCCAGCGCGCATACACCCAGCTCGCCGCCACTGCGCCCAAGCCACTGCCCACCGAATAGCAACACATGTAGGCGCCGATCAACCGGCTGGCCATGTCACCCCGGCCCGCCAGCAACAGTGTCTGATTGGTGACATGCACCGCCTGCACCGCGAAGTCCAGCATCAGCACGCCCACTACCAGCGCCAGCAGCGACTGCTCAACGAAGGCACTCGCGATCCACGACAAGCTCAGTACCACCAGCGCCAGCCCCGTGCTGCGCTGCCCATGGCCCTGGTCGGCCAGCCGCCCCGCGCGTGACGCCGCCAACGCACCGGCAATCCCGGCCAGGCCGAACAGGCCGATCTGGCCTTGACTCAAGGCCAGCGGCGCAGCACTCAGCGGCAACACCATGGCACTCCACAGCACGCTGAAGGCGGCAAAGATCAACAACGCGAACATGCCCCGCTGGCGCAGCAGGCGATCATGTCGATACAAGGCGAACACCGATGACAGCAGCCGCAGATAGCTCCCGCTAGCGCCGACCTGCCTGGCGCTGGGCAGCGCCCACCACAGCATCAGGGCCATCAGCGACGACAGCCCTGCCGCACCCAGATAGACACTGCGCCAGCCAGCCAAATCGGCCACGCCCCCCGACACCAGCCGTGCCAGCAGAATACCCAGCACCACCCCGCTGGTGACGGTACCCACCGCCTGCCCTTGCTCGGCCGGCGTTGCCAGGGTCGCGGCATGCGCCACCACCACCTGCACCACCACCGCCATCAACCCGAGCGCGGCCATGGCGGCCAACAGGAATGCCCACTGCCAGGCCAGGCCGACCGCCAACAGCGCCAAGGCCGAACACAGCAACTGGCACAGGATCAGCCGCTTGCGATCGAACAGATCGCCCAGCGGCACCACCAGCAACAGGCCCAGCGCGTAACCGGCCTGAGTCGCCCCGACCACCAGGCCGACCCGCTCGGTCGGCACCGCAAAGCTCTGCGCCATCGACTCGAGCAGCGGCTGGGCGAAATACACCGAGGCCACGGCCAATGCGCAGGTCATGGCGAGCAACAGTGTCAGAGGGCGAGTCAACTGGGTTGCACACCGGATGGAGTGCTGACTGGACGACATGAGGCGATCCTTGGCATTCTGGTTTCAAATTGAAACCACCTGCTGGCGTTTTAGCAAAGGTGGTTTTAATCTGCAACCAGAATCCCTCGCAAGGCGTGCAGCATGCTCGATGAACGCAACAACCAATGCCCAGTGGCCCGAGCCCTTGAGGTGATCGGCGATCGGTGGGCGCTGATGGTCCTGCGCGATGCCTTTGATGGCCTGCGCCGGTTCAGTGAATTCCAGAAAAACCTTGGCCTGGCCAAGAACATCCTCGCCTCGCGGCTAAAGCTGCTGGTGGAGAGTGGGCTGTTGGCGCTGCAGCCGGCTTCCGATGGCAGCGCGTACAAGGAGTACGTGCTGACTGAGAAAGGGCGCTCGGTGTTTCCGATCGTGATCGGCATGCGGCAGTGGGGGGAGCGGTTTTTGTTTGAGGCGGGGGAAGCGCGTTCGCAGGTGCTGGATAACGTCTTGGGGCAGCCAATCGAGACGTTGCAGGTGCGGGCCGGGGATGGTCGGGCGGTGGGCCCGGAGGAGTGTCATCGGCGGGTGGTGCGGCATTCCTGAGCTAGGCAATGTCGTGTTGTTTCGGTCCTCTTCGCGGGGCAAGTCGGATCGCCGCACCGCCGCTCCAGGAGGTGCGGCGTTCACAAAACCTGTGGGTGCGGCCTTGTGTCGCGAAAGGGGCGCGAAGCGCCCCCAGGATCGGAAGTGAACAACCTCAGTTGCCTAAACCGTGCCCAGCAGCCGGGCCAACCCCTCGACCATCGACGTCGGTTGCGGAAAATCAAAGCGCGCCAGCAAGCGCCCGTTATCCGCCCGCGAATGACGGATATCGCCCGACCGCGCCGGGCCATAGCTCACCTCAGGCAAGCTCCCGACCACCTGCTGCAACGCTGCCAGCAACTGGTTCAACGAGGTCGCCTGGTTCAGGCCGATATTCACCGCGCCTTCTTCAACCTGCGCCTGCTCCAGCGCCTGGACCATCACCCGGACCAGGTCACCGACATAAAGGAAGTCGCGCGTCTGCTCGCCATCACCAAACACGGTGATCGGCAGCCCTTGGGTCGCCCGCTCGCTGAAGATGCTGATCACCCCCGAGTAGGGCGAGGACGGATCCTGGCGCGGCCCGAAGATATTGAAGAAGCGGAATACCACCGGCTCCAGGCCATGCTGGCGACGGTAGAAATCCAGGTACTGCTCGCTCGCCAGCTTGTCCACCGCATACGGCGTCAACGGCGCCTTGGGGGTGTCTTCGGCGATTGACTGGCCTTCGCCATTGTTGCCGTACACCGCCGCGCTGGAGGCAAACAACACCCGCCGCACGCCATTGACACGCATCGCCTCGCAGACATTCAACGTGCCGATGAAATTGCTCTGGTGGGTCTTCACCGGGTCGTCCACCGACGCCTGTACCGAGGCAACAGCGGCCAGATGCACCACCGCCTGGCAACCGGCTGCCGCGCCGGCGACCAGAGCGGCGTCGGCAACATCACCTTCGATCAGTTCCAGGCCAGGGTGACCGAGCTGCAGGTTGTCGCGCTTGCCAGTGGACAGGTCATCAAGGATGCGTACTGCGTAGCCTTTATCCAGCAACGCATCGCACAGGTGCGAGCCAATGAAACCGGCACCGCCGGTGATCAGGATGGGGGCATCAGCCATGTCGGTAGAAACGGTCCAGTAGGGGCGGCAAGCCCGAGCGCCAGGCACGTGGCTTGATACCAAAAGTGTGAAGGATTTTCTTGCAGGCGAGCACGGCGTTCTGCGGCTCTTCGCTGGCATCCGGGCGGGCGGCATGCGCCTGCGCAGTGGGTGCCTGCACGGCCAGCTTGTGCCACTGTTGCGCTTCGCTGAGGATCGCCTGGCCCAGCGCCAGCGGCGTGGTCGCCTCGTTGCCGGCGTAGTGATAGGTGCCCCACAGCGGTGCGGCGCAATCGAGCTGCTTGATCACCGAGAGGATCACCCGCGCGGCGTCGTCGACCGGCGTCGGGTTGCCGCGGCGATCGTCGGCCAGGAGCAGTTCCTGGGGTTGCTCGGCGCGGGTCAGAAAACGGCCCAGTGCACCATCGATGCTTTCGTCGAGCACCCAGCCAAAGCGCAGCAGCACGTGTTGCGGGCAGGCCGCACGCACGCTCTGCTCGATCCGCCAGAGTGCCTGGCCGCGCGTACCCAGCGGTATCGGCTCGTCCTTTTCGCTGTAGGCGGTTGCCCGCGAGCCATCGAACACGCGATAGCTGGAAGGCTGCACGAGGATCATCTCGTGGTGCTGGCACAGTTCGGCCAGGCGCTCTACTGCCCGTTCCTGCTGGGCAAGGCGCTGTTCGCTGACCGACTCGGCCTGGAACCAGTCGAAATAATAGGCGAGGTTGATCACCACATCAGGGCGATGTTCGTCCAGCAGCAGGGTCAGGCTGGCAGGGTCCCAGCCGCTCTCCGGCGGGCGCGGCGCCAGGAATCCGATGTCCTCCTCGGCCCCGAGACGAATCAGCGCTTGCCCGAGGGCATTGCCACCACCCAACAGCATCAGGCGCATACGCATAGGGTCAAAAGGTCCGCTCAGATCAATGATAGGAAAAAAGCATTTTGCGGTTTCCGGCTAGGGAAGTCCAACACGGCTAGGCCATGCCTAAGTTCTGCGGCGAATACAAGGTGCTTTGCTGCTTCTCCGGGGTATTAGGAAACGGCCTATAGCTACCTCGGAAAGAGCTGACTACTGAGGCAGTGGCAACGGCTCATAAGCCGCTGCTAGTCTGCGTATGTTGCATCATGGCAATCAAGCTGCTAAGCGCCGACAATCCTCTGGGGGCGTGGCTGCAGCGGCTTTTCTAGGAGACGGGGATGGATCAACACGTGGGCGGAGCGCAGCGTTCACGCTGGCAGTACGACGAGCCAGCGCCAGGTGACGAGTGCTTCTTCACCGAGGCCTTCGATGGTTACCAGCAGCAGGCGCGGCTGCTGCTGGCGGATAGCCCACGCGCCCCTGCAGCATTCGTGGTCGGCGGCGCACGCTCGGACTTCACCCGCTTAAACCCATTGCTCTATCGCTTGCAGGAGCAGGGGATCGGCTCGCTGACCGGCAATCTGTCGGGCCACAGCCTGGCCAGTGAACCAGGTGCCGTAGCGCCTACACTCGCCACCAACCTGGAGGAAGCGCTGCGCTTTCATCGACACATCGCCGAGCACTGCCAGACACTTGTCGGCCACAGCCTCGGCGCGGCCGTCGCCTTGAAGATGGCCGCGCAACTGCCGGCGGTGCGCAAGCTGGTGCTGATATGCCCGGCGGTCTATCCCGACGCAGCCCACCATGCACCGTTCGGCCCGGCGTTCAGCGCGGCGATTCGCCAACCCTATGCGTTTCTTGAGTGTGACAGCTACGCGTTCCTGCGAGGGTTCCGGGGCAAGGTGCTGCTGGTGATCGGTGAGTACGATGGGCTCAACTCCCAGCGTTTCGGCCAAGGCCCAGGTACCTCGGCAGGCACGCGGACGCTGGCCGGCGTGTCGCGCTATAGCCCGATACCCGAAGAAGTCACTCACGCCCTGCTGCGCTCGGTGCCTGCACCAGACGTGCAGTGCCTGCTGCTGACCGACTGCGATCATGGCATCGCCGCGCACCTGCGTGAGGCGCCGCAGGTGACAGATCAGGTCGCCGAGGTAGTGGCCGGGTTCATCCTCGACTGAGCGCCGTCATTCGATTTCGAACAGGCCATTGCTCAACGGGCCGACACTCAACCGCTCACGCACGTCGTCATCGATGCGCGGATCGTCCGGGCGGTACAGCCTGACCTGACGGTAGGCATTGATCCGGTTGATCTCTTCGCCAAGAAACTCCCAGACCACCCGGGTGCACGCGGGGTTGCGCCGGTCACCGCTGGAGACCCCGGTCTTGAGGCCGTTGAGGCGGGTGATGCGGCTCTTGAAGCTGGGGATGAGAATGGTCTGGCTCATCTCGTTGAGGGTCAGCGACTCATAGTCGATAAGAAACATCCGATCCTGCAACTGGAACGCCGCTCCCAGGTAACGGCAGCGCACTTCGGCGTGCAGGTCGCTGGCACTGCTGCGCTCCTGGCGTTCCTGGCGCTCGAACAGGAAACTGCCGCGCTCTTCACGCAGGTGCACCAGCGACACCAGGATCGTCCCCGGCACCGACATGCAGTTGGAATACTCGAAGTAATAGCCGCAGTAACGCGAGAGGTTGCCGGCCTGGGCATGCAGCGGCTTGAACAGCTCGCTGATCGGATCAGTGGCCGAACCGGCCTGCTCCGACGGAATCCGCGCGCCGATCAACCGGGCGAACTGCTCGGGCGGCTGATTGAGCTCGTAATCCTCGACCCCGAAGAAGTCGCCAATGCGTTTGAGGTTGTAAGCCGTCGGACGGCTCTGCTCGCTCAAATACTTGTTGAACTGGGCACGGTTGATCGACAGCTGTCGGCAAACCTCGGAGATAGAGCGGTAATGGCTGCAGGCCAGTTTGAGGTTGGTAGCGAAATGATCGCTCATTGCAAAGGTCCAGCTGATGCGAGTGGCGCAATCATAGCATCAAGTCGCGCCAAGTCAGAGCAACCCGCGAAATTGTAACCACTCTTGTCATGGCCAACCATGCGCCCAACGAAAAGCGGTGCGTGCTTGCCGCCGCTGGTCATTTCACGCGAAGAATAAGAATCGAGGTCATTTCATATGCTCGAAGTAATTAACGATTTCCTTTCGGGGAAACTGCTCATCGTCCTTATCGTAGGCTTGGGCGGCTACTTCACCATCCGTTCCCGGTTCGTTCAGTTCCGCCACTTCGGCCACATGTTCGGTGTGTTCAAGGAATCCTTGCGTGGCCAGGCTGGCCAGTTGAGTTCGTTCCAGGCCCTGATGCTGAGCCTGGCCGGCCGCGTTGGCGCCGGTAACATCGCCGGTGTCGGCATCGCCGTGACCCTCGGCGGCCCAGGCGCGGTGTTCTGGATGTGGGTCACCGCACTGGTGGGCATGTCCAGCAGCTTCTTCGAATGTACCCTCGCCCAGGTCTACAAGCGCGCCGACGGCGACGGCTTGTACCGCGGCGGCCCGGCGTACTACATCCTGCACGGCCTGAAGCTGAGAAGCATGGCGATCGTCTTCTCGATCCTGTTGCTGGTGACCTACGGCTTTGCCTTCATGGGCCTGCAGTCGTACACCGTGACCCATTCGCTGCAGAATGCCTTCGGCTTCGACCCGAGCCACACCGGTATCGCCCTGGCGGTGCTGCTGGCAGTGGTGTTCCTCGGCGGCATCAAGCGTATCGCCGCTGTGTCCGACCTGCTGGTACCGGTCAAGACCCTGGCCTACATCGGCGTGACCCTGTATGTGATCGGCACCCAGATCGAGCACGTGCCGGCCATGCTGGAAACCATCTTCAAGAGCGCTTTCGGCCTCGACCCCGCCTTTGCCGGCCTGCTCGGCAGTGCCATCGTCATGGGCGTGAAGCGTGGCGTGTTCGCTAACGAAGCGGGCCTGGGCAGTGCGCCCAACGTCGCCGCCGTGGCTGCGGTCAAACACCCCGGTGCGCAGGGCGTGGTCCAGGCCTTCAGTGTGTTCCTCGACACCTTCGTGATCTGCACCTGCACCGCGCTGCTGATCCTGCTGTCGGGCTTCTACACGCCGGGCTTCGAAGGTGACGGTATCGTCCTGACGCAGAACTCGCTGGCCGCCGTGGTCGGTGACTGGGGCCGTCTGTTCGTCAGCGTCGCGCTGTCGCTGTTCGTCTTCACCTGCATCCTCTACAACTACTACCTGGGCGAGAACAGCCTGCAGTTCCTCAGCCGCAACCGCGTGGTCCTGCTGGTGTTCCGCGCCCTGGTCCTGGCGCTGGTGGTGTGGGGTTCGGTGCAAGACTTGTCGACCGTGTTCGCCTTCGCCGACATCACCATGACCTGCCTGGCCTTCGTCAACCTGGTCGCCCTGGTCCTGCTGTTCAAAGTTGGCCTGCGGGTGATGCGCGACTACGACGAGCAGCGCAAGGCCGGTATCAAGCAGCCCGTGTTTGACTCCAGCAAGTTCCCGGACCTGGATCTGGACCGTGCGGCCTGGCCTGTATCTACGCAGCTTGAAACAACCGCTGACAACGCTGTCGGCCAGGCGCAGACCCAGCGCTGATATGCTCCCCTGCCAGCCGCCCCGTTCGTGGGCGGCTGCTTCTTTCTCCGCTCATCGCTACGGAAATGCTCCATGCGTGCAGTCAAGAATCTTCTCGTCCTCTACACCGGTGGCACCATCGGCATGCTTGAAACAGCCCAAGGCCTGGCGCCGGCTGGCGGTTTTGAAGCGCGGATGCGCGAACACTTCGCCCAACTGACCGATGCACCACAACTGCACTGGACACTGCAGGAAATGAACCCGCTGCTCGACAGCGCCAACATGCAGCAAGCCAACTGGCTGGCCATGCGTGACGCCATCGTCGACGCGGTGGAACGTGACGGCCATGACGGCGTGCTGGTGCTGCATGGCACCGACACCTTGGCCTACAGCGCTGCGGCACTGTCGTTCCTGTTGCTTGGCCTGCCGGTGCCGGTGTTGCTGACCGGCTCGATGCTGCCCGCAGGGGCGCCGAACAGCGATGCCTGGGATAACCTGATCGGCGCCCTGCGCCTGCTCGAAAGCGGCCTGGAAGACGGCGTACAGTTGTATTTCCACGAGCAATTGCTGCATGGCTGCCGGGCCTCGAAGCTGCGTAGCGAAGCCTTCGATGCCTTTGCCGCCCTACCCCGTCATCGCCAGGGCGAACGGGCTGCCGCCATTCCGTCGGTACTGGACTATCGCCAGCCGCGCCAAGCGGTGAAGCTGGCCGTATTGCCGGTGTTCCCCGGCTTGCAGGCCGAGCATCTGCGCGGCCTGCTCGACAGCGGCGTACAGGGTTTGGTGCTGGAGTGCTATGGCAGCGGTACTGGCCCGTCCGATGATCAGGCGCTACTCGATGCGCTGCATGACGCCCGCCAGGGCGGCGTGGTGATTGTTGCGATCAGCCAGTGCCCGGTGGGTTCGGTGGTGTTCGACACGTATGCCGCGGGCAGTCGTCTGCGTGACACCGGCTTGGTCAGCGGTGGCGGGATGACCCGCGAGGCGGCGCTAGGCAAGTTGTTCGGGCTACTCGGCGCAGGTCTGGATGTGCAGGCCGCGGAGCACTGGTTTGCGCTGGACCTGTGTGGTGAGCGGGCGTGACGAGCCAGCGAAAAATGGCGGAAGGCAGCGGGAGTCGAACCTGCCCGGGAACGGCTGCCGTCCCCAACCGGGTTTGAAGCCCGGCCGCGCCACCGGGCGCGATTGCCTTCCTTGAACTCAGGGCCCGGCCTGTTGCTGGGCCAGCGCGTTTTCGACGCGGACCAGACGCTGGTCACCGACCCGACGCGTCAGGCCGATACGGTCAAAATACTCCAATATCTGCACACTGCGTTTGCGCCCAATCCCTAACAGGTCACGGTAGCCCGCGACTTGCACTATGCGGTCAGCGGCCGAATGCTGCAACAGCAAGCCAGCCATGCGCTGTAGGGTTGCCTCAGGATAGAACAGATCGCGCACCACCTGATGCACCAGGCCCAACCGCGCCAGTTTGCGCAATAGCAGGCGCACTTCGGCCTCGCCCTGGCCCTCGCTTTGTGCCAGCGTCCTGACCCAGGGCGGATCGAACTTACCCTTGAGCAGCAACGGCAGCAGGCGCGCCCAGAGCACGCCATCCGCCTCGCTCAGCTGTACCTGATGATCGGGCAAATGCAGCCAAGGCCCGCTGCTGCTGATAGCCCCGTCAGCCAGCAACTCATCCAGCAGGCTGACAAACGCCGGGCGCTCCAGCGCCAGGGCCACGAAGCGTCGCAGCCGGTCACGGTCAGGCCCCAACTGATCCGGCTCCTGCTCGTGGAAGCGCGCCAACTGTTCCAGCACCTGCTGCTTGAGCGACTGCCACTGCGGGCGGGCGAACAATAACGGCCCCTGCCGTGTGGCGATGAACAGGACATCCTCAGGCAGCCGCCAGCTGTCGCGCAAGCGGTTGAACTGGCGTTCCAGCCGCTGCGGATCGAGGCCCGCCGGGGCGGCGGCAAGCAGTGCTGGCAAGGCCTGCTCGAGGTCTTCAGCATCGCGCAGCACCTGCAACTGGCGCAGGCGCAATGCGCTACGCCGCTGGCGGCTGGGGGCGAACGGGTCCAGCACCCGGCCGCCGCCCAAGGTGCGCTGGGCGCGCTGATCCCGCAGGACCAGACGATCGCCATGCACCGCCTGCAGCGGGGCATTGAGCAGCAACTGGGCGAACATGCGCTGGCCGGGCAACAGTTTCTCGCCTTCGAGCAACGCCACCCGCGCGGTCACGTCCTGAGTACCGAGGTGCACGTGCACCGCGCTGAAATGTTCAAGCCCGCGCAGTTCACTCGGCAGCAGGCTGAGCGCGATATCGACCCGGGTGCTCGGTGCATGCAGCCAGTCGGCAACCAACCAGTCGCCGCGGTGGATCTGCTCCAGCGCCAACCGCTCGGCGCTGATGTTCAAGGCAACCCGCTGTCCCGCCTCGGCGACCAGCGCCGCCTGGTTCTGCGCATGCAGCCCGCGGACGCGCACCGCTTTGCCAGCCTTGCCGAGCAGCATGCTATCGCCTGCACTGACCCGCCCGGCGAGTGCCGTACCGGTCACTATGATGCCTGCACCGGCGACGGCGAATGCGCGGTCCACCGCCAAGCGAAAGCCGCCCTGACTGCTGCGCTGCGCTACCCGCCGTTCAGCTGCCTGCAGGGCTTCACGCAAGGGCTCGATGCCGGCGCCGGTGACACTGGACAGCGGAAACTGCGCGGCCTGGGCGTACGGGCCTGGCGCCAGCAGCGCCGCAACCTGCGCCTGCACCTCGGCGACCCGGTCCGGTTCGACCCGGTCGCACTTGCTGATTGCCACCAGCGCCTCGGGGATGCCCAGCAGCTCGATGATTGCCAGGTGCTCGCGGGTCTGCGGCATCACGCCGTCATCGGCAGCCACCACCAGCAGGACCAGATCGACGCCTTGCGCACCGGCCAGCATGTTGTGGATAAATCGCTCGTGCCCCGGCACATCGATGAAGCCGGTCAACGGCGCGCCCTCGGCCAGCGCTGCGTAGCGGTAACCAAGGTCGATGGTCATGCCGCGGGCGCGCTCCTCCTGGCGCTGGTCACCGGCCTGGCCGGTCAGGGCCTGCAACAGCGCGGTCTTGCCGTGGTCGATATGCCCGGCGGTACCGACGATCATTGCCCCGGCCCCACGTGCAGCTCAGGCAGTTGCGCCAGCCACTGGACCTCGTCGTCCAACTGGCGCAGGTCGAGCCACAGCGCGTCAGCGTCGATGCGCCCCAGCACGGGCACGGGCAGCTCGCGCAGGGCCCGCTCGAGTACATGCAGGCTACGCCCGCGCAGTTTCTTCGAGGTGAGCGGTCGCATGCACAGGGCGGCGCTGGGCAGCCGCGCTACCGGCTGGCTGCCACTGCCGATCATGCCCAGCGCCGCCTCGACAGTAACCGTCCACTGCGCGCCCAGGCGAGCTGCCAGGGCCGGCGCGAGGCGCTCGGCCTGGGCACGGATATCGGCTTCGGCGCGCGTCAGCAGGCGCAGGCTGGGCAGACGCTCGGCCAGGCGGTCCGGGTCGCGATACAGCGCCAGCACCGCTTCGAGCGCTGCCAGCGTGATCTTGTCGACGCGCAGGGCGCGCTTGAGCGGGTTCTTCTTGATCTTGGCGATCAGCTCCTTGCGGCCGACGATGATGCCGGCCTGCGGACCGCCGAGCAGCTTGTCGCCGCTGAAGGTGACGATGTCGGCGCCGTCTGCCAATGCCTGGCGCACTGTCGGCTCGGCGGGCAGGCCCCAGCGGGTCAGGTCGAGCAGGCTACCGCTGCCCAAATCCTCCAGCAGTGGCAACTGGTGGGCATGGGCAATCTGCGCCAGCTCGGCGGTCGCCACTTGGGTGGTGAAGCCCTGAATGCTGTAGTTGCTGCAGTGAACTCGCATCAGCAGGCCGGTGCGCGGGTTGATCGCTGCCTGGTAGTCGCGGGCATGGGTGCGGTTGGTGGTGCCGATCTCGTGCAGGCGCACACTGGCGCGGGCCATGATGTCCGGGATGCGGAAGGCGCCGCCGATCTCGATCAGCTCGCCACGCGAAATGATGCCCTCCTTGCGTGCGCCAAGGCTGTTCAGCGCCAGCAATACGGCAGCGGCATTGTTGTTGACTACAGTGACCGCCTCGGCGCCGGTGAGCTCGCGAATCAGGCCTTCGATGAGGTCGTCGCGGTCGCCACGCTTGCCGGTGGCGAGGTCGAATTCGAGGTTGAGTGGATAGCGGGCAGCGGTGTGCATGGCCGCGATCGCTTCATCGGGCAACAGGGCGCGGCCGAGGTTGGTGTGCAGCACGGTGCCGGTGAGGTTGAAGACGCGGCGGACCTGGCTGCGCTGCTGAAGCGCCAGGCGCTCGCCGGCGCGGCCGAGCAGGACTTGCAGCGCCAGTTCGGCGGCACTCAGTTGGCCAAGACGGGTTGGCTCACGCAAATCGTCGAGCAGCTGGCGCAGGGTGGCCAACACCGCATCGCGGCCATGGCGGTCGGTCAGCGGTTGGCAGGCCGGGTGGCGCAGGAGGGTATCGATCGAGGGCAGGCGTAGGGTGTCGCTGGCGGGGCTTGAAGACATCAGGTACTACCTTCAACTGATCCGTTGTCTGTTCTGGCCTCTTCGCGGGTCAAGCCGGCTCCTGCAGGTACTGGGTGATGCCTGCAGCGAGCCTGTGCCTGTGGGGCGGGCTTGCCCCGTGAAAGGGGCGACTCGAGCTTGCAGTGTAGACACTCATCTTCAACCCGGCGCCAGCATCAGATTGGGCGCCAGGCGTTGAAAGCCCTCCTCGTCGAGGCGCATGTCCAGGGCCAGGCTGGCCAGGTCATCGGCCAAGGGCTCGGCGCGGGCGTCGTTCTCCAGGTAGCTCTGCTTGAGGTAGGTGCTGCAGCCAGGGCAACACTCGGCGCGCAGGGGCGCCTTGCCGGGGGCGTGGCGGTCATCCTCCAGGCTGCTGTAGCGCAGGTCCTTGCTCGACTCGCAGTACACGCATTTGACCCGCACCACGTGCCATTCGCAGGCACACAGCGAGCAGGCCAGGTAGCGCAGGCCGTTATGCCGGCCGCGATTGCGCACCACACCGGCCATCGCCGGCGAGCCACAGGCCGGACATTGCGCAAGGCTGTCGACAGGTTTGAGATCCTGGCTTGGCAGGCTGAACAACCAGTGGCTCCAGGCCGCTTGCAGGGCGGCACCGATAAACGGCACCAGGGCGGCCGGCACAGCGTCGTACTGACCGCCCAACAAGGCGATGCCCCAGCCCTTGCGTTGGGCCTGATCGTTTTGGCGCAAACAGCTCAAGGCCTCGCCCAAGGGGCCCTCCGCCTGCGTCTCGAAGCGATCGAGCAGTGCCTGCAGCCAATCAAGCCACGGCCCTTCGCGAACCAGGCTGTCCGCCGCCAGCGGCGGCAAGCCGTGGCTTATACACAGCCGCTGACGC
This sequence comes from Pseudomonas sp. BP8, assembly GCF_017875955.1. Classification (GTDB taxonomy): domain Bacteria; phylum Pseudomonadota; class Gammaproteobacteria; order Pseudomonadales; family Pseudomonadaceae; genus Aquipseudomonas. Next base: position 5,957,674 of record NZ_JAGINK010000001.1, read on the forward strand.
TCCGCAGCCATTGGCAATCCGCTCGGTGGCTGCTCCAGCAACTGTTGCTGGACACGGCAGAGCCGGGCGATCAGGCGCAAGTAGTCACCCAGTGCATGGCCCTCGGCGAGCTGCTCCAGGCGCGCCGCACGTACAGCAAACACATCGGTGCCGGGCAGATGGATAAACGGCGGCGCAGTGGCAGCCGCTTCGATCTGGCCGGGTTCAAGTATCGTGCTCAAGCGCTCATCCTTCTTTTCTGCCAGGGCCTGGCGGGTTCTTGTCGCCCGTCACATCCCGGTACCACAGTTCATGGTGCTTGCGTGCCCAGGCGCGACTGACCCAGCCATGCAGCATGGCGCCGACCGAGCCCTTGATCCAGATGCCGGCGTAGATGTGCACGATGATGCTGAGCACCAGAACGAAGCCCGCCACGGCATGAGCCAAGCTCGCCACGCGGATCGCGCCAATGTCGAACAGGTGGCTGAAGTAAGCCCGCCAGATCACCACGCCACTGAGCAGCAGCACCAGCATGCACAGCAGCAGGGTCCAGAACAGCAATTTCTGCCCGGCGTTGTATTTGCCAATCGGCGGCACGCCCTCTTCCTGGTTGAGCATCACCCGGTCGATGCGCCGCAACCACAGGCGATCATTGGCGGTGATGAAGTTGGCCCGCCAGAAGCGCACCACCAGGCCGAGGAAGAACACGAACATCGCCACGCCCATGAACGGGTGCAGGATGCGCGTCCACGGCCCGCCACCGAACAGGTGGCTGAGCCAGAACAGCGCCGGGTGAAACAGCGCCAGCCCCGACAGCCCGGCCATGAAAAACAGGATGGCGACGATCCAGTGATTGCTCCGCTCATTGGCGGTATACCGCAGGATCGGCTTGTGTGGGTGGTTGTTCATGGCCGCTGCTCCCCTTGCCCACCGGGTTTGCCCGGGTCATAGATATGCACCGCCGGGTCCACCTGCTGCACGCTGTTATCCACAGGCTGGGGATGTTCGTCCTCCTCGACCCGCTGCGGGCCGACCCGCACGTAGTGGAAGAACCCCGCCAGCACCGCTGCGCCCATTGCCAGCAATGCCAGTGGCTTGCTGATGCCCTTCCACAACCCTACCAGCGGGCTGATGACTGGCTGATCAGGCAGCCCGGCATACAGTCGCGGCGTGTCGGCATGGTGCAGCACGTACATCACATGGGTGCCGCCGACGCCATCCGGGTCATACAGCCCGGCGTTGTCATAGCCGCGCGACTTCAGGTCGACCACGCGTTCGGCTGCGTGCACTTTCATTTCTTCCTTGCTGCCAAACACGATCGCGCCGGTCGGGCAGGTTTTCACGCAGGCCGGCTCGAGGCCGACGCTGACGCGGTCGGAACACAAGGTGCATTTGTAGGCCTTGTGGTCCTTCTGCGAAATCCGCGGGATGTTGAACGGGCAGCCGGTGATGCAGTAACCGCACCCGATGCAGTGATCCTGATTGAAGTCGACGATGCCGTTGGCGTGCTTGATGATCGCCCCCGGGCTCGGGCACGCCTTCAGGCAACCTGGCTCGGCGCAGTGCATGCAACCGTCCTTGCGGATCAGCCATTCCAGGTTGCCGTCGTCACGCTCGTGCTCGGTAAAGCGCATCAGCGTCCAGGTCTCGGCCGTCAGGTCTTGCGGGTTGTCGTAGGTGCCGTGGTTGTGGCCGACCTCATCCCGCAGTTCGTTCCACTCCGAGCACGCCACCTGGCAGGCCTTGCAGCCGATGCACTTGGTGGTGTCGATCAGCTTGGCGACTTCCTCCAGCTGGCGTACCGAGGACGGCAGCGTGGTGGTGGCCGAGCGGGCAATGATGTCTTGGCTGGCCATCAGGCTTTCTCCACGTTGACGAGGAACGACTTGGACTCCGGCGTCTGGGTATTGCCGTCACCGAGGAACGGCACCAGGGTGTTGGTCAGGTAGCCATGCCGGGTTGCGCCGGTGAAGCCCCAGTGCAACGGGATGCCGATCTGGTGCACGGTCTGGTTGTTGACCTTGAGCGGACGAATCCGCTTGGTCACCACCGCCACTGCTTCGATGTGTCCACGCTTGCTCGACACCCGCACCCGGTCGCCGGCCTTGATGCCTTTCTCGTTGGCCAGCACCTCGCCGATCTCGACGAATTGCTCGGGCTGGGCAATCGCATTGAGCCGACAATGTTTGCTCCAGAAGTGGAAGTGTTCGGTCAGCCGGTAGGTGGTCGCTGCGTAGGGGAATTCCTGATGGGTACCCAAGGTTTCCCACACCGAGTCGAAGATACGTCCGGCCGGGTTGCTGGTGGCCTTCTTGTTCTCGGGGTGCAGCGGGTTGATCCCGATCGGCGTTTCGAACGGCTCGTAGTGCTCGGGGAACGGCCCCTCGGCCATCTTGTCGATGGCGAAGAAGCGCGCCACACCCTCGGGGTTCATGATGAACGGGTTCATGCCTGCTTCCGGTGGCGAGTCGACCTTGAAGTCCGGCACGTCGGTGCCGGTCCAGGCCTTGCCGTTCCACCACACCAGGCGCTTCTTGTCAGCGTCCCACGGTTTGCCTTGCGGGTCGCTCGAGGCGCGGTTGTAGAGAATCCGCCGGTTGGCCGGCCAGGCCCAGGCCCAGTTTTGCGCCTGGTGCATGCCGAACGGGTCGCTGTTGTCACGCCGGGCCATCTGGTTACCCTGCTCGGTCCAGCTGCCGGCGAAGATCCAGCAACCCGAGGCGGTACTGCCGTCGTCCTTGAGCTGACCGAAGCCTGCCAACTGCTGGCCGGCCTTGGTCACGGCGCCAGCCGGATCGGTCTGGTCGGTAACTGCCCAGCCGTTCATTTCCTTGGCCAGCTCTTCCGGCGACGGCTCGTCGGGGATCTTGTACGGCCAACTGATGTTGAGCATCGGCTCTGGATAGGCGCCGCCTTCGGCCTGGTAGCGTTGGCGCAGGCGCAAGAACAGCTCGCTCATGATCTGCACATCGGTACGGGTCTCGCCCGGGCCGTCGGCGCCCTTCCAGTGCCACTGTAGCCAGCGGCTGCTGTTGACCAGCGAGCCGTCCTCCTCGGCAAAGCAGGTGGTGGGCAGGCGGATCACTTCGGTCTGGATATTGGCGGTGTCGACATCGTTGTAGGGTCCGGCGTTGCGCCAGAACTCCGAGGTTTCGGTGGCCAGCGGATCCATGATCACCAGCCATTTGAGCTTGGCCAGCGCTGCAGTGACGCGGTTCTTGTCGGGCAACGCGGCGATCGGGTTGAAGCCTTGGCACACGTAGCCGTTGACCTTGCCCTGGCTCATCATCTCGAACATGCGCAGCACGTCATAGGCGCCCACGTCGAGTTTCGGCAGCCAGTCGTAACCCCAATTGTTTTCAGCCGTGGCATTGGCGCCATACCAGGCTTTCATCAGGCTTACGTGGAACTTGCCGTAGTTCTGCCAGTAGGAGAGCTGGCCAGGGCGCAGCGGTTTCATGGCCCGCTTGTCGATGAAGGTGGCGTAGTCCTGCTCGGCGTCGCCGGCCAGGGTCAGGTAACCGGGCAGCGAGTTGGACAACAACCCGAGATCGGTCAGCCCCTGAATGTTGGAGTGCCCACGCAGGGCATTGACCCCGCCGCCGGGCATGCCGACGTTACCCAGCAGCAGCTGGACCATCGCTGCGCTGCGGATGATCTGCGCGCCAATCGAGTGCTGGGTCCAACCGAGTGCATAGAGGATCGTCATGGTCTTGCCCGGTTGCGAGCAGGTGGCGATCTCCTCCCAGATCTTCATCATGGCGTCCTGCGGCATGCCGCAGGTCATGCTGGCGAGTTCCGGGGTGTAACGGCTGTAGTGCTGCTTCATCAACTGGAACACGCAGCGCGGGTGCTGCAGGGTCGGGTCGACCACGGCAAAGCCATCCTCGCCGAGCTCGTAGCCCCAGCCGGATTTGTCGGCGTAGACCCGCTTGTCGGCGTCATAGCCGCTGAACAGGCCATCTTCGAAGCCGTAGTTCTCCTTCACCACAAACGATACGTCGGTGTAGTTACGCACGTACTCGTGCTGGATCTTGTCGTTGGCCAGCAGGTAATTGATCAGCCCGCCCATGAAGGCGATGTCGCTACCCGTGCGGATCGGCGCGTAGTAGTCCGCCACCGAAGCGGTGCGGGTAAAGCGCGGGTCGACCACGATCAACCGGGCCTGGTTATGCGCCTTGGCCTCGGTTACCCATTTGAAGCCGCAAGGGTGCGCTTCTGCTGCGTTGCCACCCATCACCAGGATCAGATTCGCGTTGGCGATATCCGACCAGTGGTTGGTCATGGCGCCACGGCCGTACGTCGGGGCAAGACTTGCCACCGTCGGGCCGTGTCAGACACGCGCTTGGTTATCGAACCCCAACATGCCCAAAGAGCGTACGACCTTGTGAGTCAGGTAGCCGGCTTCACTGGAGGCAGCGGAAGCGGCCAGAAAACCGGTAGAAATCCAGCGATTGACGGTCTGGCCCTGAGCATTCTTCTCGATGAAGTTGGCATCGCGGTCCTGCTTCATCAGGCCGGCGACGCGCTCGAGCGCTTCGTCCCAGCTGACCCGCGTCCATTCCTTGCTGCCGGGCTTGCGCACCTGGGGGTAGGTCAACCGGCTGGGGCTGTGGATAAAGTCGAGCAGGCCCGCGCCTTTCGGGCACAGCGTGCCGCGGTTGACCGGGTGGTCCGCGTCGCCCTCGATGTGGATGATGTTCTGTTTGACGTTCTTGCCGCCATCGCCCTGGCTGTAGAGGATCAGGCCGCAGCCGACCGAGCAATAGGGGCATGTGTTGCGCGTCTCTTTGGTGTGCGCCAGCTTGAAGTGGCGCACCTGCTCGGCGAACGCCGGTGTCGGGGCCATGCCCAACGCCGCGAGGCTCGAGCCTCCAAGGCCGACAGCGGCGACCTTGAAGAACTGCCGACGGTTGAGGTCCATCGTGCACTCCTGATCAGGGTTCGGGTACCTAGCACTGGGCCGGCGCCTCTAGGTCATCACGGTGACGGCTGGTTATGGGCCGTCAATGGATAAGACTAGTCAAGAATTGGCAAGGTGCCTGTTTGCTGCTGGGTCGGGCAGGCGCTTGGTGGCGTACACTTTCTTCCACCCAGAAAAAAACCCGAGGCATACGCCTCGGGTTTTCGGTGTGGTGCAACTCGCAATCAATCAGAACGGAATGTCGTCATCAAAGCTGTCGAAGTCAGCAGCCGGCTGTGGCGCTGGCTGTTGCGGCGCTGGGCGTTGTGGCGCCTGTTGCGGGCGCTGGGCCTGCTGACGCGGTGCCTGCTGCGGCTGCTGGTTGTACTGTTGTGGCTGGCCACCACCCTGGTTGTAGTTGTTACCACCACCTTGGTTGTACTGGTCACCACCGCCCTGCTGGTTCTGCGGACGGCCGCCGAGCAACTGCATGGTGCCCTGTATATCGACGATGATTTCAGTGGTGTAGCGCTTGATGCCGTCTTTTTCCCACTCGCGGGTCTGCAGCTTGCCCTCGATGTAGACCTGAGAACCCTTGCGCAGGTATTCACCGGCGATCTCGGCAACCTTGCCGAACATCGATACGCGGTGCCATTCGGTACGCTCGACCTTCTGACCGGACTGCTTGTCGGTCCACTGCTCGCTGGTGGCCAGGCTCAGGTTGGTCACGGCGTTACCGTTGGGCAGGTAGCGGACTTCGGGATCCTGGCCACAGGTACCGACCAGAATGACTTTGTTAACCCCACGGGCCATAACGTTCTCCTAGGCTTCGCACGCCGAAGAGGCTGGGTTTACCAGGCGCTCGAGGGTCGTACGGTCCAAAATTTTCGTATCAAGTTTGATATAGACGGCGGCTTCTTCAGCTACCACCACGGCGTCGGTCACACCCGGCACAGCCATCAGGCGTTCGGTCAGCCCGGCTTCCCGGACCGCCTCAGGCGTCAGTGGCATGCGCAGACTGGTCACATAGGGCGGCTCGTTCATGCGCAAGGCGACGAACAACCACACGGCACACAGCACCGCGCAACCGAGGAACACCGTGTTCAGTCCACCGTGCTGGAAAAGCCAGCCACCCAGGATTCCTCCCAGAGCAGCACCCAGGAACTGGCTGGTGGAATACACCCCCATCGCCGTTCCTTTGCCACCAGCAGGCGACACTTTGCTCACCAGTGAAGGCAGCGATGCCTCCAGCAGGTTGAATGCAGTAAAGAATACCACGGTGCCAATCACCAGTCCGCGCAAGTTGTCAGCCCACTGCCAGAAGAACACCTCCACCAGCAGCAATACACCGACCGCTCCGGCCAGCACGCGTTTCATTTTGCGCTTCTTTTCGCCGTAGATGATAAACGGGACCATTGCAAAAAATGAGACGAACAGCGCGGTCAGGTAGACCCACCAGTGCTCTTCCTTGGGCAGCCCCCCGCGCTCGACGAAGGCCAGCGGCAGTGCGACGAAGCTGGCCATGAGGATGGCGTGGAGAATGAAAATACCGATGTCCAGGCGTAGAAGGTCCGGATGGCGCAGGGTCGGGCCGATTGCCTGGCGCGCCACACCCGATTCACGATGCTGCAAGGTGCTGTGACTGTTGGGCACGACAAAGGCGATCAGCAGGATACCCACCAGGGCAAGTCCTGCCGTGGCGAGGAATAATCCTGACAAGCCAAAGGCACTGGTGAGAAGCGGGCCAACCACCATTGCCACGGCGAACGACAAGCCGATGCTCATGCCGATCATGGCCATGGCCTTGGTCCGGTGCTGCTCGCGGGTAAGGTCGGACAGCAGCGCCATGACCGCAGCGGAAATCGCCCCTGCGCCCTGCAGAATTCGCCCGGCGATCACGCCCCAAATGGAGTCGGCTTGTGCCGCCAGTACACTGCCCAGGGCGAAAATCACCAGCCCCAGGTAGATGACCGGGCGTCGGCCGATGCGGTCGGAAACCATACCGAACGGGATCTGCAAGCACGCCTGGGTCAGGCCATAGGCACCGATGGCGAGGCCGATCAGCGCTGGCGTGGCACCGGCCAGGTCCATGCCATAGGTGGCGAGCACCGGCAGGACCATGAACATGCCCAGCATACGAAAGGCAAAGACCAGCGCCAGGCCACCTGCGGCGCGGGTCTCGCTACCACTCATGCGCTCGTTGTGGGTGTCGTGCATGGAATAACCTCGTGTGAACCGGCGGCGATTCTATCAGTCCGACGCCTTGACGGCATACACGCGACGCTTTGCCGCGTAATGGCAGCGCGCCGTATACTTCTCTGTTTATGCCCGCCGAGCGAGGCCGCAGTGGACAAGATCCTGATTCGTGGGGCACGTACCCACAACCTGAAGAACATCGACCTGACCCTGCCCAGGGACAAGCTGATCGTGATCACCGGCCTGTCCGGTTCCGGCAAGTCGTCCCTGGCATTCGATACGCTCTACGCTGAAGGCCAGCGCCGCTATGTGGAGTCGCTGTCGGCCTACGCTCGGCAATTTCTGTCGATGATGGAAAAACCCGATGTCGACACCATCGAGGGTCTCTCCCCGGCCATCTCCATCGAGCAGAAGTCGACTTCGCACAACCCGCGTTCGACCGTCGGCACCATCACCGAGATCTACGACTACCTGCGCCTGCTATACGCCCGCGTTGGTACGCCGCGCTGCCCGGATCACGATATCCCGCTCGAGGCGCAGACGGTCAGCCAGATGGTCGACCTGGTGCTCGAGCAGCCTGAGGGCAGCAAGCTGATGCTGCTGGCGCCGGTGATCCGTGAACGTAAAGGCGAGCACCTGGCGGTATTCGACGAGCTGCGTGCGCAGGGCTTCGTTCGTGCACGGGTCAACGGCAAGCTGTACGAGCTCGACGAACTGCCCAAGCTCGACAAACAGAAAAAACACAGCATCGACGTGGTGGTCGACCGCTTCAAGGTCCGTGCCGATCTCCAGCAGCGTCTGGCTGAGTCGTTCGAAACCGCACTGAAGCTGGCCGACGGCATCGCCCTGGTGGCGCCAATGGATGACGATCCGGGTGAAGAGATAATCTTCTCCGCACGCTTCGCCTGCCCGATCTGTGGCCATGCGATCAGCGAGCTGGAACCCAAGCTGTTCTCCTTCAACAACCCGGCTGGCGCCTGCCCGACCTGCGACGGCCTGGGGGTCAAGCAGTACTTCGACACCAAGCGCCTGGTCAACACCGATCTGACCCTCGCCGAGGGCGCCATTCGCGGCTGGGACCGGCGCAATGTCTACTACTTCCAGATGCTCGGCTCACTCGCCGCGCAGTATGGCTTCAGCCTGGAAGTGCCGTTCGGCGAACTCTCGGTAGACGATCAAAAAGTCATCCTGCAGGGCAGCGGCAAGCAGAACGTCGACTTCAAGTACCTCAATGACCGCGGCGATATCGTCAAGCGTTCGCACCCTTTCGAGGGCATCGTGCCGAACCTGGAGCGGCGCTACCGCGAAACCGAGTCGGCCACCGTGCGCGAAGAGCTGGCCAAGTTCCTCGGCACCCAGCCCTGCCCCGATTGCCGTGGCACCCGTCTGCGCCGTGAGGCGCGTCATGTGTGGGTTGGCGAGAAGACCTTGCCGGCGGTCACCAACCTGCCGATCGGCGATGCCAGCGCCTATTTCAGCGACCTGACCCTGGTCGGCCGGCGCGGCGAGATCGCGGCAAAGATCCTCAAGGAAATCTGCGAACGCTTGCAGTTCCTGGTCAACGTCGGCCTGGATTACCTGACCCTCGACCGCAGCGCCGATACCCTGTCCGGCGGCGAAGCCCAGCGTATCCGCCTGGCTAGCCAGATCGGTGCCGGCCTGGTGGGCGTGATGTACATCCTCGACGAGCCGTCCATCGGCCTCCACCAGCGCGACAACGACCGCCTGCTGGGCACGCTCAATCACCTGCGCGACCTGGGCAACACGGTGATCGTGGTAGAGCATGACGAGGACGCCATTCGCCTGGCTGACTACGTGGTGGACATCGGCCCGGGTGCTGGGGTGCACGGCGGGCAGATCGTCGCCGAGGGCACGCCACAGGAGGTCATGGACCACCCAGACTCGCTGACCGGCAAGTACCTCTCCGGGCGCAAGAAGATCGCCGTCCCGGGCAAGCGCACGCCGCGCAACAAGAAGCTCTCGCTCAAGCTCAAGGGTGCACGCGGCAACAACCTGCAGAACGTTGACCTGGAAATCCCGATCGGCCTGCTCACCTGCGTGACCGGGGTATCCGGTTCGGGCAAGTCGACGCTGATCAACAACACCCTGTTCCCGCTGGCCGCCACCGCGCTCAATGGCGCGACCAGCCACGAAGCCGCCGCGCACAGCAGCATGGATGGCCTGCAACACCTGGATAAAGTGGTCGACATCGACCAGAGCCCGATTGGCCGTACCCCGCGCTCGAACCCGGCGACCTACACGGGCATCTTTACCCCGGTGCGTGAGCTGTTTGCCGGCGTGCCAGAGTCACGCGCACGTGGCTACGGCCCCGGGCGGTTCTCGTTCAACGTCAAGGGCGGCCGCTGCGAGGCGTGCCAGGGCGACGGCCTGATCAAGGTCGAGATGCATTTCCTGCCTGACATCTACGTACCGTGCGACGTGTGCAAGAGCAAGCGCTACAACCGTGAAACCCTGGAGATCAAGTACAAGGGCAAGAACATCCACGAGGTGCTGGAAATGACCATCGAGGATGCCCGCGAGTTCTTCGACGCGGTGCCGGCGCTGGCGCGCAAGCTGCAAACGCTGGTCGATGTAGGCTTGTCGTACATCAAGCTGGGGCAGTCGGCGACAACCTTGTCCGGTGGTGAGGCGCAGCGGGTCAAGCTGTCCCGCGAGCTGTCCAAGCGCGATACCGGCAAGACCCTGTACATCCTTGACGAACCGACCACCGGCCTGCACTTCGCCGACATCCAGCAACTGCTCGACGTGCTGCACCGTCTGCGCGACCACGGCAACACCGTGGTGGTGATCGAGCACAACCTGGATGTGATCAAGACGGCTGACTGGCTGGTCGATCTGGGGCCGGAAGGCGGCTCCAAAGGCGGCCAGATCATCGCCTTTGGTACGCCTGAGGAGCTGGCTGAAATGAAGCAGTCCTACACTGGGCATTACCTCAAGCCACTGCTTGAACGCGACCGGGCCTGAGTAAATGAAAAAAAGCCCCTGGTACTGAAATACCAGGGGCTTTTTTGTAGGGCCGTCTTAAACAGCCCGGATCACATCTGCGATTGCAGGTAATTCTGCAGACCAATAGCCTTGATCAGCCCCTGCTGCTTCTCCAGCCAGTAGGTGTGATCTTCTTCGGTATCAGCCAGTTGCGCACGCAGGATGTCACGGCTGATGTAGTCCTTGTGCAGTTCGCACAACTCAATGCCTTTACACAGCGCGGCGCGCACCTTGTATTCCAGACGCAGGTCAGCGGCGATCATCTCCGGCACCGTAGTACCGACGTCCAGATCGTCCGGACGCATCCGCGGAGTGCCTTCAAGCATGAGGATACGACGCATCAATGCGTCGGCATGCTGCGCCTCTTCTTCCATCTCGTGATTGATGCGTTCGAAGAGCTTGGCCAGGCCCCAGTCTTCGTACATGCGTGAATGGATGAAGTACTGATCGCGCGCTGCCAGTTCGCCCGTCAGCAACGTGTTGAGGTAATCGATTACGTCCGGGTGACCTTGCATCGCCCTGCATCTCCATGTGAATGCGCTAATAGGTCCATAGTGTGAACCAGGAAAGATCCAAGGTCACTGAAAAATGCGCAATAACATGCAAAAAAAGCACTAAACAGTAGTGATATTCATTGAAAAACCGCCCAAATGAGGGCGGTTCTACTTCTCATTCCGACTCAGGCGAGATCTATCCCCAACGCCTTGGCGATCCCTTCTCCATAAGCCGGATCAGCCCTGAAGAAATACTGCAGTTGGCGCTGCAGCACATCCTCGCTCACGCCAGCCATGGCCCCGGCGATGTTGCTGATCAGCAGCGCCTGCTGCTCGCCGTTCATCAGGCGGAACAACGCGCCGGCGTGGCTGTAATAGTCGCTATCGTCGCGATGATCATGCCGGTCGGCGGCGCCGCTGAGCGCCAAGCCCGGCTCAGCGTGGCGGGGCGATTGCTTCGGCGCGTCGCCGTAGCTGTTGGGCTCGTAGTTCGGCGCGCTGCCATAAGCGCCGAACGCCATGGCGCCGTCACGCTGATAGCTGTTGACCGGGCTACGCGGGGCATTCACCGGCAAATGCTGGTGATTGGTGCCGACGCGGTAGCGGTGAGCATCGGCATAAGCGAACACGCGCCCCTGGAGCATACGATCGGGCGACAGGCCCACGCCTGGAACCATATTGCTTGGGCCAAAGGTAGCCTGCTCGACCTCGGCAAAGTAATTCTGCGGGTTGCGGTTGAGCTCCAGCACGCCTACTTCGATCAACGGGTAGTCTTTCTGCGACCAGGTTTTGGTCACGTCAAACGGGTTCTCCTGACGCGTAGCCGCCTCCTGCTCGCTCATTACCTGGATGCACACTGTCCAGCGTGGGTAATCGCCTCGCTCAATGGCCTCGAACAGGTCGCGCTGAGCGTAGTCCGGCTCAACCCCTGCCAGCCGCGCAGCTTCGGCCGGTGCCAGGTTCTTGATGCCTTGCTGGGTCTTGAAGTGCCATTTGACCCAAGTCCGCTCACCACTGGCGCTGATCAAGCTGTAGGTATGGCTGCCGAAACCGTGCATGTGACGGTAGCCATCAGGAATACCGCGATCAGAAAACAGAATGGTGACCTGGTGCAGCGCTTCTGGAGAGTGCGACCAGAAGTCCCACATCATCTGTGCGTTCTTCAGGTTGGTTTGCGGGTGGCGCTTCTGGGTGTGGATAAAGTCCGGAAACTTGAGGGGATCGCGAATGAAGAATACCGGGGTGTTGTTGCCAACGATGTCCCAGTTACCTTCTTCGGTATAGAACTTGAGGGCAAAACCTCGAGGATCCCGCTCGGTATCCGCCGAACCGCGCTCGCCACCGACAGTCGAGAAACGCAGGAAGGTCTCGGTTTGCTTGCCGATCGACTCGAACAGCTTGGCACTGGTATAGGACGTGACATCACGGGTCACGGTGAACGTGCCATAGGCGCCAGAGCCCTTGGCATGCACGCGACGCTCAGGAATGTTCTCGCGGTTGAAGTGAGCGAGCTTCTCAAGCAGATGGAAGTCATCAAGCAGGAGCGGGCCGCGTGGGCCAGCAGAGCGGGAATTCTGGTTATCGGCTACAGGTGCACCGCTGGCGGTGGTGAGAATCTTGCTCATGGGCTCTCCTTATCGGTCTTCAGTTGCCGGCTAATCGGCTTGCTGAACAGTATCCAAAAGAAGCACTTCAAGAACAAATTCATTGATCCATTAGCATCGATAGAAAATTCAAATAGTTACAGGCACAAAAAACCGGGCACTAGGCCCGGTTTTCTGTAGCAGACAGAACGTCTTACTCGGCGGCTTCTACAGCACCACCGACTGGACGATCAACCAGCTCGACGTACGCCATAGGCGCGTTGTCGCCAGTGCGGAAACCGCACTTCAGGATACGCAGGTAGCCGCCCTGACGGGTGGCGTAGCGCTTGCCCAGATCGTTGAAGAGCTTACCAACAGCGGATTTCGAACGAGTACGGTCGAAAGCCAGACGACGGTTGGCTACGCTATCTTCCTTGGCCAGGGTGATCAGCGGCTCGGCAACGCGGCGCAGTTCCTTGGCTTTTGGCAGAGTAGTTTTGATCAGCTCGTGCTCGATCAACGACACTGCCATGTTCTGGAACATAGCCTTGCGGTGAGAGCTGGTACGGCTCAGGTGACGTCCACTTTTACGATGACGCATGATTCATTCCTTACCAAACACTACGTTCGGTGATTACGACGATCAGGCAGTCGCCTTGTCGTCCTTCTTAAGACTTGCAGGCGGCCAGTTGTCGAGGCGCATGCCGAGGGACAGACCACGGGAAGCCAGAACGTCCTTGATTTCAGTCAGGGACTTCTTGCCGAGGTTAGGAGTTTTCAACAGCTCTACTTCGGTGCGCTGAATCAGGTCGCCGATGTAGTAGATGTTCTCCGCCTTCAGGCAGTTGGCCGACCGTACGGTCAGTTCCAGGTCGTCAACCGGACGCAGCAGGATCGGATCGATCTCGTCTTCCTGCTCGACCACTACCGGCTCACTGTCACCTTTGAGGTCGACGAACGCGGCCAACTGCTGTTGCAGGATGGTCGCGGCACGACGGATAGCCTCTTCAGGATCCAGAGTACCGTTGGTTTCCAGATCAATGACCAGCTTGTCCAGGTTGGTACGCTGTTCAACACGGGCGTTTTCGACCACATAGGCGATACGACGCACCGGGCTGAACGAGGCGTCCAGCTGCAGACGGCCAATGCTGCGGCTTTCATCTTCGTCAGTCTGACGAGAGTCGGCCGGCTCGTAACCGCGACCACGAGCTACAGTGAGCTTCATGTTCAAGGCGCCGTTGGACGCCAAGTTCGCGATTACGTGATCGGGGTTGACGATCTCGACATCGTGATCCAGCTGAATATCGGCAGCGGTAACCACCCCCGAACCCTTTTTCGACAAGGTCAGCGTAACTTCGTCACGACCGTGCAGTTTGATAGCCAGGCCTTTCAGGTTCAACAGGATTTCAATTACGTCTTCCTGTACACCTTCGATCGCGGAGTACTCATGGAGTACGCCATCGATCTCGGCCTCGACTACTGCACAGCCAGGCATGGAGGACAACAGGATGCGGCGCAGCGCGTTGCCCAGGGTATGGCCGAAACCACGCTCGAGAGGCTCGAGCGTAATCTTGGCGCGGGTCGGACTGACGACCTGCACATCAATGTGGCGGGGCGTCAGGAACTCATTTACCGAAATCTGCATGGATGCACCTATTTTCTAGCCCTTACTTGGAGTAGAGCTCGACAATCAGGTTTTCGTTGATGTCGGCGGACAGGTCGCTGCGAGCAGGAACGTTCTTGAAAACGCCCGACTTTTTAGCAGCATCCACGTCTACCCACTCAACGCGGCCACGCTGAGAGCACAGTTCAAGGGCTTGAACAATGCGCAGCTGGTTCAGCGACTTCTCACGAACCGAGACCACGTCACCCGGACGAACTTGGTAGGATGGAATGTTTACAGTCTTACCGTTGACGCTGATCGCTTTGTGCGAAACCAGCTGACGGGACTCGGAACGAGTCGAGCCGAAGCCCATACGGTAGACGACGTTATCCAGGCGGCACTCGAGCAGTTGCAGCAGGTTCTCACCAGTTGCGCCTTTTTTCGAGGCTGCAGCTTGGTAGTAACCGCGGAACTGACGCTCCAGAACACCGTAGATACGACGGACTTTTTGTTTCTCGCGCAGCTGGGTACCGTAGTCGGACTGACGGCCACGGCGCTGGCCGTGGATACCTGGGGCTGCTTCGATGTTGCACTTCGATTCCAGAGCGCGAACGCCGCTCTTCAGGAACAGATCGGTGCCTTCACGACGAGACAGTTTGCATTTTGGACCAATGTAACGTGCCATTTATCTGTCTCCTGATTACACGCGACGCTTCTTCGGCGGACGGCACCCGTTATGCGGGATTGGCGTCACGTCGGTGATGCTGGCGATCTTGTAGCCGCAGCTGTTCAAAGCACGAACGGCGGACTCACGACCTGGACCTGGACCCTTGACGTTTACGTCGAGGTTCTTCAGACCGTATTCCAGCGCAGCTTGACCAGCACGCTCAGCAGCGATCTGTGCTGCGAACGGGGTGGATTTGCGCGAACCACGGAAACCCGAACCACCGGAGGTCGCCCAGGACAAAGCATTGCCCTGACGGTCGGTGATGGTCACGATGGTGTTGTTAAAAGACGCATGGATGTGGGCGATGCCATCAACCACTGTCTTTTTGACTTTCTTACGAGGACGAGCAGCAGGTTTTGCCATGTCTATATTCCTGGGCGATTACTTGCGGATCGGCTTACGCGGGCCCTTACGGGTGCGTGCGTTGGTCTTGGTACGCTGACCGCGAACCGGCAGACCTTTACGATGACGCAGACCGCGGTAGCAGCCCAGGTCCATCAAGCGTTTGATCTTCATGTTTACGTCACGACGCAGGTCACCTTCAGTGGTGAACTTCGCAACTTCGCTACGCAGGGTTTCGATTTGCTCGTCGCTCAGATCCTTGATCTTTGCGGCTGGGTTGACCCCAGTGTCTGCACAGATCTTCTGTGCAGTTGTGCGACCGACACCATAGATGTAGGTCAGCGAGATAACAGTATGCTTGTTATCTGGAATGTTGACGCCTGCAATACGGGCCATTCAGTGGGACTCCAATTGACAGCTACCTACGCCCCGGAAGCCAAGAAATAGGGCGCGAGATAATATCGCTGTAGAAACAATTAATCAACCCAGCAGCGCACTAGCTGCTGGGCTTGTAGCGCGGATCACACTCAGCCTTGGCGCTGTTTGTGACGCGGTTCCGCGCTGCAAATTACTCGCACGATGCCTTCGCGGCGAATAATCTTGCAGTTGCGGCACAGCTTTTTCACCGATGCACGAACTTTCATCACCAACTCCTCGAACCTTAGGGGCCTGTCAGCGCAGCAAGCTGCTGCCGCCATAGCCTTTCAGGTTGGCTTTCTTCATCAGGGATTCGTACTGGTGTGAAACGAGGTGCGATTGTACTTGGGACATGAAGTCCATCACAACCACTACCACGATCAGCAACGAGGTCCCGCCAAGGTAGAACGGCACGTTTGCTGCCACCACCAGGAACTGGGGCAGAAGGCATACGGCCATCATGTAAAGAGCACCGAACATGGTCAGACGGGTCAGAACGCCATCAATGTAGCGCGCCGACTGCTCACCAGGACGGATACCCGGAATAAAGGCACCGGACTTCTTCAGGTTTTCCGCTACGTCTTTCGGGTTGAACATCAACGCTGTGTAGAAGAAGCAGAAGAAAATGATCCCTGCACTAAACAGCAGAATGTTCAACGGCTGACCAGGAGCGATCGACTGCGAGATGTCCTGCAACCAGCCCATACCTTCGGACTGACCGAACCAGGCACCCAGCGAAGCCGGGAACAGCAGAATGCTGCTGGCGAAAATGGCCGGGATTACCCCTGCCATGTTCACCTTGAGCGGCAAGTGGCTGGTCTGCGCAGCAAAGACCTTGCGGCCCTGCTGACGCTTGGCGTAGTGAACGGCGATACGACGCTGACCACGCTCAATGAACACCACGAAACCGATAATCGCTACTGCCAGCAAACCGATAGCGACCAGGGCGAAAATGTTGATATCGCCTGTGCGCGCAGACTCGAAAGACTGCCCGATTGCTCTCGGAAGACCGGCAACGATACCCGCAAAAATCAACATCGAGATACCGTTGCCCACACCGCGCTCGGTGATCTGCTCGCCGAGCCACATCATGAACATCGCGCCTGCCACGAAGGTGGAGACGGCAACGACATGGAAGCCCAGACCTGCAGAAAACGCCACGCCCTGGTTGCCCAGGCCAATGGACATGCCAATGGCTTGAACCAACGCCAGGATAACAGTGAGGTAGCGGGTGTACTGGCTGATCTTGCGACGGCCAGCTTCACCTTCCTTCTTCAACTGCTCCAGCTGCGGGCTGACAGCGGTCATGAGCTGCATGATGATCGATGCCGAGATGTACGGCATGATCCCCAGTGCAAAAATGCTCATGCGCTCCAGCGCGCCACCGGAAAACATGTTGAACAAGCTAAGAATGGTCCCCTCATTCTGCCGAAACAGATCCGCCAGACGGTCCGGGTTGATACCGGGCACCGGGATATGTGCACCTATCCGATAGACGATGATCGCCATGAACAGAAAGCGCAGACGAGCCCAGAGTTCCGACATCCCGCCCTTACCGAGCGAAGAGAGAGCACCTTGCTTAGCCATTTATTCCTCGAATTTGCCGCCAGCTGCTTCGATAGCCGCACGCGCACCTTTGGTGGCTGCGATACCCTTGATGGTGACTGCGCGAGTGACTTCGCCAGACAGCATGATTTTCACACGCTGTACGTTCTGGTTGATCACGTTTGCATCCTTCAAGGATTGCACGGTGACAACATCGCCTTCCACTTTAGCCAGCTCGGACAGACGCACTTCTGCGCGGTCCATGGCCTTCAGCGAAACGAAGCCGAATTTCGGCAGACGACGGTGCAGCGGCTGTTGACCGCCTTCGAAGCCCGGAGCGATGGTGCCACCGGAACGGGAGGTCTGACCTTTGTGGCCGCGGCCACCAGTCTTACCCAAACCGCTACCGATACCACGACCCGGACGATGCTTCTCGCGACGGGAACCCGGCGCTGGACTCAGATCATTGAGTTTCATCGATTAACCCTCGACGCGCAGCATGTAGTAAGCCTTGTTGATCATCCCGCGATTCTCGGGAGTATCCAGGACTTCTACAGTGTGACCGATGCGACGCAGACCCAAGCCTTTAACACACAGTTTGTGGTTAGGCAGACGGCCGGCGGTGCTTTTGATCAACGTGACTTTAACGGTTGCCATGATCAGAAGATCTCCTCGACGCTCTTGCCGCGCTTGGCAGCAATGGATTCAGGAGATTGCATGGCTTTCAGACCCTTGAAAGTGGCGTAAACCACGTTCACTGGGTTGGTCGAACCGTAGCACTTGGCCAGAACGTTCTGGACACCAGCAACTTCCAGGACAGCACGCATTGCGCCGCCAGCGATGATACCGGTACCTTCCGAGGCAGGCTGCATGTAAACCTTCGAGGCGCCGTGGGCGGCCTTGGTGGCGTACTGCAGGGTGGTGCCCTTCAGGTCAACCTGAATCATGTTGCGACGGGCAGCTTCCATGGCTTTCTGGATCGCGGCAGGTACTTCGCGCGATTTGCCACGGCCGAAGCCTACGCGACCTTTACCATCACCAACCACGGTCAACGCGGTGAAGGTGAAGATACGGCCGCCTTTGACGGTTTTGGCTACGCGGTTAACTTGAACCAGCTTCTCGATGTAGCCTTCGTCGCGCTTTTGATCGTTATTTGCCATAACTTAGAACTCCAGCCCGCCTTCACGAGCAGCATCAGCCAGCGCTTTGACGCGGCCATGGTACTTGAAGCCGGAACGGTCAAAGGCAACTTGAGATACACCGGCGGCTTTCGCACGCTCAGCTACCAGCTTGCCAACCTTAGTGGCCGCGTCGATGTTGCCGGTGGCGCCATCACGCAGTTCTTTGTCCAAGGTCGAGGCGCTTGCCAAAACCTTGCTGCCGTCGGCCGAGATGACCTGGGCATAAATGTGCTGCGAGGAGCGGAACACGCACAGACGCACGGCTTCGAGCTCGTGCATTTTCAGGCGTGCTTTGCGAGCGCGACGCAGTCGAGTAACTTTTTTGTCGGTCATTTGCTAGGCCCTACTTCTTCTTGGCTTCTTTACGACGGACTACTTCGTCCGCGTAGCGCACACCTTTACCTTTGTAAGGCTCTGGTGGACGGAAGTCGCGGATTTCAGCGGCCACCTGACCTACCAGCTGCTTGTCGATGCCCTTGATCAGGATATCGGTCTGGCTAGGAGTTTCAGCGGTGATGCCGGCTGGAAGTTCGTAGTCCACTGGGTGAGAGAAGCCCAGAGCCAGGTTCAGGACGGTGCCCTTTGCCTGTGCCTTGTAACCAACACCGACCAGCTGGAGCTTACGCTCGAAGCCTTGGCTTACGCCTTGGACCATGTTGTTCACCAGAGCGCGGGTAGTACCGGCCATGGCGCGAGCTTGCTGGTCACCATTGCGAGCGACGAAACGCAGCTCACCAGACTCTTCGGTAACTTCAACAGACGAGTGAACGTTCAGTTCGAGAGTGCCCTTGGCACCCTTCACCGAAAGCTGTTGGCCGGCGAATTTGACTTCGACACCGGATGGCAGCTTAACGGGGTTCTTAGCGACGCGAGACATGCTTATCCCCCCTTAGAACACTGTGCACAGAACTTCGCCACCAACACCGGCAGCACGTGCAGCACGATCAGTCATCACACCTTTGTTGGTGGAGACGATAGACACGCCCAGACCGCCACGAACTTTCGGCAGATCTGTAACGGCCTTGTACTGACGCAGGCCTGGTCGGCTAGCGCGCTTCAGCTCTTCGATGACCGGACGGCCTTCGAAGTACTTCAGCTCGATCGACAGGGAGGGCTTCACTTCGCTGCTAACCTGGTAGCCAGCGATGTAACCTTCGTCCTTCAGAACTTTGGCAACCGCTACCTTCAGAGTCGAAGATGGCATGCTTACGACGGACTTTTCAGCCATCTGGGCATTACGGATGCGAGTTAGCATGTCCGCTAACGGGTCCTGCATACTCATGGGCTAGATGCTCCTGATACAAGAATTATTAGCCTTGCGGCTATCACAACCACCTGGTCGCTCAGGGTAAAAAACCCGGGCTCAGGTGAGCCGGTCATTCTAGACACAAGGTAGAAACGAAACAAGCCCCATATAGGGGCTTGTTTCGTAGTGAGGTCACCGGCGGTCGGAAGATTGCTCCCCTTCCACCGGGATCACACCAGCGGGGATTACCAGCTGGCTTTGACCAGACCTGGAACGTCACCGCGCATTGCAGCTTCACGCAGCTTGTTACGGCCCAGACCGAACTTACGGTATACACCGTGAGGACGGCCGGTCAGGCGGCAACGGTTGCGCAGACGAGCGGCGCTGGCGTCACGCGGCTGCTTTTGCAGTGCGACGACGGCGGCGAAACGCTCTTCAGGCGAAGCGTTCAGGTTGACGATGGTCGCTTTCAGCTCAGCACGCTTTTTGGCGAACTTGGCTACCGTGAGCTGACGCTTCAGCTCGCGGTTTTTCATGCTCTTCTTGGCCATTTTCCTACTCCAATCAGTTGCGGAACGGGAATTTGAATGCACGCAGCAGAGCGCGGCCTTCGTCATCCGAACGAGCAGTGGTGGTCAGGGTAATGTCCAGACCGCGCAGAGCATCGATCTTGTCGTAGTCGATTTCCGGGAAGATGATCTGCTCTTTCACGCCCATGCTGTAGTTGCCACGACCATCGAAGGACTTGGCATTCAGGCCGCGGAAGTCGCGAACCCGAGGCAGGGAGATCGCCAGCAGGCGGTCCAGGAACTCGTACATACGGTCACGGCGCAGAGTAACTTTAACGCCGATCGGCCAACCTTCACGAACCTTGAAACCCGCAATCGACTTGCGAGCGAACGTCACAACGGCTTTTTGGCCGGTGATCTTTTCCAGGTCGGCAACGGCGTTTTCGATGACTTTCTTGTCACCGACCGCTTCGCCCAGACCCATGTTCAGGGTGATCTTGGTTACGCGAGGAACTTCCATCACGTTCGCGAGCTTAAGTTCTTCCTTAAGCTTGGGAGCGATTTCGTTCCGGTAAATCTCTTTGAGTCGTGCCATTGTCTTCTACCTAGCAGTGTTCAAGCATCAACCGCTTTCTGGGTCGACTTGAAGACACGAATTTTCTTGCCGTCTTCAACCTTGAAGCCAACGCGGTCAGCCTTGTTGGTTTCACCATTGAAAATGGCAACGTTGGAAGCGTGCAGAGGCGCTTCTTTCTCGACGATACCGCCCTGTACGCCCGCCATCGGGTTAGGCTTGGTATGGCGCTTGACCAGGTTCACACCACCGATGACCAGACGGTCGTCAGCGAGAACCTTCAGCACCTTACCGCGCTTACCTTTGTCTTTGCCGGCGATCACGATGATCTCGTCGTCACGACGAATCTTTTGCATGTCGGATCTCCTTAGAGCACTTCAGGGGCGAGCGAGACGATCTTCATGAACTTCTCGTTACGAAGTTCACGGGTCACTGGCCCGAAGATGCGAGTGCCGATCGGCTCTTGCTTGTTGTTCAGCAGAACAGCAGCGTTACCGTCGAAACGAA
This sequence comes from Pseudomonas sp. BP8, assembly GCF_017875955.1. Taxonomy (GTDB): domain Bacteria; phylum Pseudomonadota; class Gammaproteobacteria; order Pseudomonadales; family Pseudomonadaceae; genus Aquipseudomonas. The sequence goes on from NZ_JAGINK010000001.1 coordinate 5,978,486, forward strand.
TGATGGAACCGTCAGCGCGACGTACACCGTGACGGGTACGGACGACTACAGCGGTCATCACCTGGCCTTTTTTGACCTTACCGCGCGGAATTGCTTCCTTGACGGTTACTTTGATGATGTCACCGATGCCGGCGTAACGACGGTGGGAACCGCCGAGCACCTTGATGCACATGACGCGACGAGCGCCGCTGTTATCGGCCACATCGAGCATGGATTGAGTCTGAATCATAAAATTTCTCCGACCCCTAGCCCTTAGACTTCAACAGCGCGTTCGAGGACTTCAACCAGTGCCCAGGACTTGGTCTTGGCCAGCGGACGGGTTTCGCTAATGGAAACCTTGTCGCCGATCTTGCACTGGTTGGCTTCGTCGTGCGCGTGCAGCTTAGTCGAACGCTTAACGTATTTACCGTAGATCGGGTGCTTAACGCGACGCTCGATCAGAACGGTGATGGTCTTGTCCATTTTGTCGCTGACGACACGGCCAGTCAGCGTACGGACGGTTTTTTCAGCTTCAGCCATGATCACTTACCTGCCTGCTGGTTGAGCACAGTTTTCACGCGAGCGATGTCACGCTTAACTTGCGAGAGCAGGTGCGACTGCCCCAACTGGCCAGTTGCTTTCTGCATACGCAGATTGAACTGGTCGCGCAGCAGGCCGAGCAGTTGCTCGTTCAGCTGCTGTGCCGATTTTTCACGAAGTTCATTCGCTTTCATCACATCACCGTCCGCTTAACAAAGGAGGTGGCGAGAGGCAGCTTTGCAGCAGCCAGGGCGAAAGCTTCGCGCGCCAGCTCTTCAGAAACACCCTCGATCTCATACAGGACTTTGCCTGGCTGGATCTGGGCAACCCAGTATTCCACGGAACCCTTACCTTTACCCATCCGCACTTCAAGAGGCTTCTTGGTAACCGGCTTGTCCGGGAACACACGGATCCAGATCTTGCCGCCACGCTTAACGTGACGAGTCAGAGCACGACGTGCCGACTCGATCTGGCGAGCGGTGAGGCGACCGCGGGCGACAGCTTTCAGGGCGAATTCGCCGAAGCTGACCTTGCTACCGCGCAGTGCCAGACCACGGTTGTGGCCAGTCATCTGCTTGCGGAATTTTGTACGCTTAGGTTGCAACATTTGGCGTACCCCTTACTTAGCAGCTTTTTTACGAGGCGCTGGTGCTTGTGGTTTCAGTTCTTCTTGGCGACCACCAATAACTTCGCCTTTGAAGATCCAAACCTTCACACCGATCACACCGTAAGTGGTGTGAGCTTCGTAGGTGTTGTAGTCGATATCGGCACGCAGGGTGTGCAGAGGCACACGACCTTCGCGATACCACTCGGTACGAGCAATCTCAGCACCGCCGAGACGACCGCTCACCTGGATCTTGATGCCCTTGGCACCAATACGCATGGCGTTCTGCACGGCGCGCTTCATAGCACGACGGAACATTACGCGGCGCTCCAGCTGCTGAGCTACGCTTTGCGCAACCAGCATGGCGTCGAGTTCCGGCTTGCGGATCTCTTCGATGTTGATGTGCACAGGCACACCCATCTGCTTGGTCAGGTCCTGACGCAGCTTCTCAACGTCCTCACCTTTCTTCCCGATAACGATACCTGGACGAGCGGTGTGGATGGTGATGCGTGCAGTTTGGGCCGGACGATGGATATCGATACGGCTTACGGACGCGCTTTTTAGTTTGTCTTGGAGGTACTCACGTGTTTTCAGATCCTTCAACAGGTAATCTGCGTAAGTAGCGCCGTCTGCATACCAGACGGACGTGTGCTCCTTGACGATTCCCAGGCGAATGCCAGTGGGATGTACTTTCTGACCCATCTGATCGACTCCGTTACTTGTCCGCAACCTTGACAGTGATATGGCAAGACCGCTTGACGATGCGATCAGCGCGGCCTTTGGCACGCGGCATGATGCGCTTCAGCGAACGCCCTTCGTTGACGAAAACGGTGGAGACCTTCAGGTCATCAACGTCTGCGCCTTCGTTGTGTTCGGCGTTGGCAACGGCCGACTCGAGGACTTTCTTCATGATTTCAGCGGCTTTTTTGCTGCTGAAGGCCAACAGGTTGAGCGCTTCGCCCACCTTCTTCCCGCGGATCTGGTCGGCGACCAAGCGGGCTTTCTGGGCGGAGATTCGAGCGCCCGACAACTTAGCGGCTACTTCCATTTCCTAACCCCTTAACGCTTGGCTTTCTTGTCAGCCACGTGCCCGCGATAAGTGCGGGTACCGGCAAACTCGCCCAGTTTGTGGCCGACCATGTCTTCGTTCACGAGAACTGGGACATGTTGACGACCGTTATGTACCGCGATGGTCAGACCGACCATTTGTGGCAGGATCATCGAACGGCGCGACCAGGTTTTAACTGGCTTGCGATCGTTCTTCTCCGTCGCCACTTCGATCTTCTTCAGTAGGTGAAGATCGATAAAAGGACCTTTTTTCAGAGAACGTGGCACTGTCGTATCCCTCTATTTACTTGCGACGACGGACGATCATATTGTCGGTACGCTTATTACCACGAGTCTTCGCACCCTTGGTTGGGAAGCCCCATGGCGATACCGGATGACGACCACCGGAGGTACGACCTTCACCACCACCATGCGGGTGGTCAACCGGGTTCATGGCAACACCACGAACGGTTGGGCGAACGCCACGCCAGCGTTTGGCACCAGCTTTACCCAGCGAACGCAGGCTGTGCTCGGAGTTCGAGACTTCGCCCAGGGTCGCACGGCACTCGGCCAATACTTTACGCATTTCACCAGAGCGCAGACGCAGGGTCACGTAGACACCTTCGCGAGCGATCAGCTGAGCCGAAGCACCAGCGGAACGAGCGATCTGTGCACCTTTACCCGGCTTCAGCTCGATGCCGTGAATGGTGCTACCTACTGGGATGTTGCGCAGCTGCAGGGAGTTACCGGGCTTGATTGGAGCCAGGGCACCTGCGATCAGCTGATCGCCAGCACTCACGCCTTTAGGGGCGATGATGTAGCGACGCTCACCGTCTGCGTAGCACAGCAGGGCGATGTGAGCAGTACGGTTTGGATCGTATTCGATACGCTCGACAGTGGCTGGAATGCCATCTTTATCGTTGCGACGGAAGTCGACCAGACGGTAATGCTGCTTATGACCACCACCAACGTGACGCGTGGTAATACGGCCATTGTTGTTACGACCACCAGACTTCGATTTCTTCTCGAGCAGCGGTGCGTGAGGAGCGCCTTTGTGCAGCTCCTTGTTGACCACCTTGACCACGAAACGGCGGCCAGGGGAAGTCGGTTTGCATTTAACGATTGCCATGATGCACCCCTTCCTTACTCAGCACTGCTGCTGAAATCGAGATCTTGGCCTGGCTGAAGGGAGACGATCGCCTTCTTCCAGTCATTACGCTTGCCCAGACCACGTGCGGTACGCTTGGTTTTACCCAGAACGTTAACAGTCGACACGTTTTCGACTTTTACGCCGAACAGGCCTTCGACAGCTTTCTTGATTTCCAGCTTGGTTGCGTCAGTAGCAACCTTGAATACGAACTGGCCTTTTTTCTCAGCCAGAACGGTAGCCTTCTCGGAAACATGCGGGCCAAGGAGGACTTTAAATACGCGTTCCTGGTTCATCCCAGCAGCTCCTCGAATTTCTTCACGGCCGACACAGTGATCAACACTTTGTCATAGGCGATCAGACTGACCGGATCGGAACCTTGTACGTCACGAACGTCGACGTGCGGCAGGTTGCGAGCAGCCAGGTACAGGTTCTGATCAACAGCGTCCGATACGATCAGGACGTCAGTCAGGCCCATGCCATTCAGCTTGTTCAGCAGATCTTTGGTCTTCGGCGCTTCAACAGCGAAGTCCTGGACAACGACCAGACGGTCGGTACGCACCAGCTCAGCGAGGATGGAACGCATTGCTGCGCGGTACATCTTCTTGTTGAGCTTCTGCGAGTGGTCCTGAGGACGAGCTGCGAAGGTGGTGCCACCGCCGCGCCAGATCGGGCTACGGATGGTACCGGCACGAGCGCGACCAGTACCCTTCTGACGCCATGGGCGCTTACCGCCACCGGATACGTCGGAACGGGTTTTCTGCTGCTTGGTGCCCTGACGGCCGCCGGCCATGTAGGCCACGACTGCTTGGTGTACCAGCGTCTCGTTGAATTCGCCACCGAAAGTCAGTTCGGAAACTTCGATCGCCTGAGCGTCATTTACATTAAGTTGCATGTCAGTTTCCCCTTAACCGCGAGCCTTGACAGCTGGACGTACAACCACGTCGCCGCCAGTAGCGCCAGGAACGGCACCCTTGATCAGCAGCAGGTTGCGTTCAGCGTCGACGCGAACTACTTCCAGGGACTGCACAGTAACGCGCTCGGCGCCCATGTGACCGGACATTTTCTTGCCCTTGAACACACGACCAGGAGTCTGGCACTGGCCGATGGAACCCGGAACACGGTGCGATACGGAGTTACCGTGGGTGTTATCTTGGCCACGGAAATTCCAGCGCTTGATGGTACCGGCGAAGCCTTTACCTTTCGACTGACCGGTGACGTCTACCAGCTGGCCTGCAGTGAAGAGTTCAGCTTTGATCAGATCGCCAGCCTGGAAATCGCCTTCTTCAAGACGGAACTCCCAGACACCGCGACCAGCGGCAACGTTTGCTTTAGCGAAGTGACCAGCTTGAGCAGCAGTCACACGCGAAGCACGACGCTCGCCTACAGTGACTTGCACTGCACGGTAGCCATCAGTTTCTTCGGTTTTGAACTGGGTGACGCGATTCGGCTCGATCTCAACGACCGTGACCGGAATGGAGACACCTTCTTCGGTGAAAATACGGGTCATACCGCATTTACGACCGACTACACCAATAGTCATGTTGTAAACCTCATGAGTGTACGGGGCTTTCACCCGCTATGGCCGCCCATTTCAGAGCGTTACACGGACAAGACCGAAGTCTTAGCCGAGGCTGATCTGCACTTCCACGCCTGCCGCGAGATCGAGCTTCATCAGCGCATCAACGGTTTTATCCGTTGGCTGGACGATGTCCAGAACGCGCTTATGAGTACGGATCTCGTACTGGTCACGCGCGTCTTTGTTGACGTGCGGGGAGACCAGAACGGTGAACCGCTCTTTGCGGGTAGGCAGTGGAATTGGACCACGCACTTGTGCCCCAGTACGTTTCGCGGTTTCCACGATTTCCTGGGTGGATTGGTCGATCAGGCGATGGTCGAAAGCCTTCAACCTGATTCGGATTTGCTGATTTTGCATTGGATTTCAGACTCCAGGCTGTTCCCAACGGACGCACTACGCCCGCTAAAAGGAGGCGTGATTCTATAGACGGCTCAATTTAGTGTCAACCCAATAAAAAAAACCCCCGCTGAGCGGGGGTCTTTTTAACCGATCGAGTGATTACTCGATGATTTTGGCTACGACGCCAGCGCCGACGGTACGACCGCCTTCACGGATAGCGAAACGCAGACCGTCTTCCATCGCGATGGTCTTGATCAGGGTGACAACCATTTTGATGTTGTCGCCTGGCATGACCATTTCAACGCCTTCTGGCAGCTCGCAGTTGCCAGTTACGTCGGTGGTACGGAAGTAGAACTGTGGACGGTAGCCTTTGAAGAACGGAGTGTGACGACCGCCTTCTTCTTTCGACAGAACGTACACTTCAGCTTCGAACTTGGTGTGCGGCTTGACCGAACCTGGCTTGACCAGAACCTGGCCACGCTCAACGTCGTCACGCTTGGTGCCGCGCAGCAGCACGCCGCAGTTCTCGCCAGCACGACCTTCGTCCAGCAGCTTGCGGAACATCTCAACACCGGTGCAGGTGGTGGTGGTGGTGTCACGCAGACCAACGATTTCCAGGGCGTCTTGAACGCGGACGATGCCACGCTCGATACGACCGGTAACAACGGTGCCACGACCCGAGATCGAGAATACGTCTTCGATTGGCATCAGGAACGGCTTGTCGATCAGACGCACTGGCTCAGGGATGTAGGTATCCAGAGTTTCAACCAGTTTACGAACGGCAGTGGTGCCCATTTCGTTGTCGTCTTTGCCTTCCAGGGCCATACGAGCGGAACCGATGATGATCGGAGTGTCGTCGCCTGGGAAGTCGTAGGTGGACAGCAGGTCGCGAACTTCCATCTCGACCAGTTCCAGCAGCTCAGCGTCGTCTACCAGGTCAGCCTTGTTCAGGAAGACCACGATGTACGGAACGCCAACCTGACGGGACAGCAGGATGTGCTCACGGGTTTGTGGCATCGGGCCATCGGCAGCCGAGCAAACCAGGATCGCGCCGTCCATCTGGGCAGCACCGGTGATCATGTTCTTCACGTAGTCAGCGTGACCCGGGCAGTCAACGTGAGCGTAGTGACGAATGGTCGAGTTGTACTCAACGTGCGCGGTGTTGATGGTGATACCGCGAGCTTTCTCTTCTGGAGCCGAGTCGATCTTGTCGAAGTCAACGATTGCGGAACCGAAGACTTCCGAGCAGACGCGAGTCAGAGCTGCAGTCAGAGTGGTTTTACCGTGGTCAACGTGGCCGATGGTGCCAACGTTAACGTGCGGAAGGGAACGATCAAATTTTTCTTTAGCCACGACAGTGAACTCCTAGCCTAAAGGGGCTGAATCAGCCTTGTTTTTTAACGAGAGCTTCGACGATGTTCGACGGAGCTTCGGCGTATTTGGAGAATTCCATGGAGTAGCTCGCGCGACCCTGAGACATGGAACGAACGTCGGTCGCATAACCGAACATCTCCCCGAGCGGCACTTCAGCACGGACAACCTTGCCGGAGACCGAATCATCCATACCCTGGATCAGACCACGACGACGGTTCAGGTCACCCATCACGTCACCCATGTAGTCTTCCGGGGTTACAACTTCAACCTTCATGATCGGCTCGAGAACCACGCCGCCGCCCTTCTGGGCCAGCTGCTTGGTTGCCATCGAAGCAGCGATCTTGAACGCCATTTCGTTGGAGTCGACGTCGTGGTACGAACCGTCGAATACCGTGGCCTTCAGGCCGATCAGAGGATAGCCGGCAACGACGCCGTTCTTCATCTGCTCTTCGATACCCTTCTGGATCGGGGCGATGAATTCCTTAGGAATCACACCACCAACGACTTCGTTGGTGAACACCAGACCTTCGGTGATGTTGCCTTTGTCGTCCACGTCCGGCTCCGAGAAACGGATCCAGCAGTGACCGAACTGACCACGACCACCCGACTGACGAACGAACTTGCCTTCGATCTCGACGTTGGACTTGGTGATCTTCTCGCGGTACGAAACCTGCGGCTTGCCGATGTTGGCTTCGACGTTGAACTCGCGCTTCATGCGGTCAACGAGGATGTCCAGGTGCAGCTCACCCATACCGGAGATGATGGTCTGACCGGTTTCTTCATCGGTCTTGACGCGGAACGACGGGTCTTCCTGAGCCAGCTTGCCCAGTGCGATACCCATCTTTTCCTGGTCCTGCTTGGTTTTCGGCTCAACAGCAACCGAAATTACAGGCTCCGGGAAGTCCATACGCTCAAGGATGATCGGCTTGTCGGCGTTGCACAGGGTGTCACCGGTGGTGACGTCCTTCATGCCGATCAGAGCAGCGATGTCGCCTGCACGTACTTCTTTGATCTCTTCACGCTGGTTGGCGTGCATTTGCACCATACGACCAACGCGTTCTTTCTTGCCCTTGACCGAGTTGATCACGGAGTCGCCCGAGCTCAGGAAGCCCGAGTAGACGCGCACGAAAGTCAGAGTACCAACGAACGGGTCGGTGGCAATCTTGAACGCCAGAGCCGAGAACGGCTCCTCGTCGGAAGCGTGACGCTCGTCGAAGTCGGCATCGACCAGCTCTTCTTTCGACTTCTCGATCAGATCAGGGTGAATACCTTTGATCGCCGGGATTTCGGTAGGAGCAGGCAGGAACTCGATTACGGCGTCGAGAACCAGGGGAACGCCCTTGTTCTTGAACGACGAACCGCAGACCGCTGGAACGATCTCGCCAGCCAGGGTGCGCGCACGCAGACCAGCCTTGATCTCTTCGACGGTCAGCTCTTCGCCTTCCAGGTACTTGTTCATCAGCTCTTCGCTGGACTCGGCAGCCGCTTCGACCATGTCGGAACGGTACTTTTGAGCCATCTCAAGCATGTCGGCAGGAATTTCTTCCTCGCGCGGCGAAGTACCCTTGTCGTCGTCGTTCCAGTAGACAGCCTTCATCTTGATCAGGTCGACCTGACCCTGGAAGTTGTCTTCGGAGCCGATAGCCAGCTGGATTGGAACCGGGGTGTGACCCAGGCGGTTCTTGATCTGGCCAACAACGCGCAGGAAGTCAGCGCCGGCACGGTCCATCTTGTTCACGTAAACAACACGTGGAACACCGTACTTGTTGGCTTGACGCCATACGGTTTCGGACTGTGGCTCAACGCCGGAGGTACCGCAGAACACAACGACCGCGCCGTCGAGTACACGCAGCGAACGCTCAACTTCAATGGTGAAGTCAACGTGGCCGGGGGTATCGATGACGTTTACGCGGTAGTTGTCGTACTGACCGGTAGAACCTTTCCAGAAGGTGGTAACGGCAGCGGAGGTAATGGTAATACCCCGCTCCTGCTCCTGCACCATCCAGTCGGTGGTCGCGGCGCCGTCATGCACCTCGCCCATCTTGTGGCTCAGGCCTGTGTAGAACAGGATCCGCTCGGTAGTGGTAGTTTTGCCCGCGTCAACGTGCGCGCAAATACCAATGTTACGGTAGCGGTTGATTGCTGTAGTACGAGCCATAAAGCCCTCGCAAAATGATTGATGCTTGAATTAGAAGCGGTAGTGCGAGAATGCTTTGTTGGCTTCAGCCATACGGTGCACGTCTTCACGCTTCTTGACTGCAGCACCTTTGCCTTCAGCAGCATCCAGCAGCTCACCAGCCAAACGCAGGGCCATGGACTTCTCGCCGCGCTTGCGGGCGTAGTCTACAAGCCAGCGCATTGCCAGCGCGTTACGACGGGATGGGCGAACTTCGACCGGGACCTGGTAAGTGGCACCGCCGACACGGCGGGACTTGACTTCGACCAGCGGAGCGATGGCGTCGAGAGCTTTCTCGAAGATTTCCAGGGGATCGCTGTTCTTGCGTTCTTTGACCTTGTCCAGCGCACCGTAAACGATACGCTCGGCAACGGCCTTCTTGCCGCTTTCCATCACGTGGTTCATGAACTTGGCGAGGATCTGGGAGCCGTATTTTGGATCGTCCAGAATCTCACGTTTTGCTGCTACACGACGTCTTGGCATGATAAGCCCTCAAACGGTCTTCAGGTTAGCCCGGGACGTGGGTCTTCGACCCCTGCCCGACCTTACTCTTATCGACTGAAAAAAATGATTGTGTGCAAACGGCCGATTACTTCGGACGCTTGGTACCGTACTTCGAACGACCCTGGTTACGGCCTTTGACGCCGGAGGTATCCAGAGAGCCGCGAACGGTGTGGTAACGAACACCTGGCAAGTCTTTTACACGGCCGCCACGAATCAGGACGACGCTGTGCTCTTGCAGGTTGTGGCCTTCACCGCCGATGTACGAGGAAACCTCGAAACCGTTGGTCAGACGCACACGGCATACTTTACGCAGTGCCGAGTTAGGTTTTTTCGGCGTGGTGGTGTACACACGGGTGCACACGCCACGACGTTGCGGGCAGTTCTGCAGCGCAGGTACGTCGGATTTCTCGACGGTACGCTTACGCGGCTGACGTACCAGCTGGTTGATAGTTGCCATCTACTAGCTCCACTGATTGTCTTGCGACGCTATTGTCTTGCAAGAAAGCCAAAAATTGACGAGACGGAGCCTCACCAAATTTAAGGGTACAAAAGTCTAAAGAGGTTCTTGCACCCAGTCAAGACAAGGCCCCGGCCCTCCCCGCCCGGTGATCGGTAACATTGCATGTCACCGGACACCGCGGAGAGGGGCCGGGGCCCCGCCCTGTACTTAGTTACCGCTGGAATTCAGCGCTTCGGTCAGTGCGGCTTCCACCTCACTGGCACTCACGCGCAGCGGCTTGTCGGCTTCACGGCGACGCTTGCGCTCGCTGTGGTAAGCCAGACCAGTACCAGCCGGGATCAGTCGACCCACGACCACGTTCTCTTTCAGGCCGCGCAGGTAATCGCGCTTGCCGGTTACCGCCGCCTCGGTCAGTACACGGGTGGTTTCCTGGAAGGAAGCCGCCGAGATGAACGATTCGGTGGACAGCGAGGCCTTGGTGATACCCAGCAGCACACGGGTGAACTTGGAGATGAACTTGTCATCGGCTGCGAGACGCTCGTTCTCGACCAGCACGTGAGTCAGTTCCATCTGGTCGCCCTTGATGAAGCTGGAGTCGCCCGACTCGGCAATCTCAACTTTACGCAGCATCTGACGCAGGATGGTCTCGATGTGCTTGTCGTTGATCTTAACGCCTTGCAGACGGTAAACGTCTTGAATCTCGTTGACGATGTACTTCGCCAGCGCGCTGACACCCAGCAGACGCAGGATGTCGTGCGGATCGCTCGGGCCGTCGGAGATAACTTCGCCGCGGTTTACCTGTTCGCCTTCGAAGACGTTCAGGTGGCGCCACTTTGGAATCAGCTCTTCGTACGGATCGCTACCGTCGGTCGGCGTGATGACCAGACGGCGCTTGCCCTTGGTCTCTTTACCGAACGCAATGGTACCGCTGACTTCTGCCAGGATCGAGGCTTCTTTCGGACGACGGGCTTCGAACAAGTCGGCAACCCGTGGCAGACCACCGGTGATGTCACGGGTCTTGGACGTTTCTTGCGGGATACGCGCGATAACGTCACCAACACCGATCTGTGCACCGTCGGCCACACCAACCAAGGCGTTGGCTGGCAGGAAGTACTGAGCAGGTACGTCGGTACCTGGCAGCATCAGATCCTTGCCATTGGCGTCGACCATCTTGATGGCCGGACGGATTTCCTTGCCAGCGGCAGGGCGATCCTTGGCGTCCAGGACTTCAATGTTGGTCAAACCAGTCAACTCGTCAGTCTGACGCTTGATGGTGATGTTTTCTTCCATGCCCACGAAGGTCACGGTACCTTTCAGCTCGGTAACGATCGGGTGGGTGTGCGGGTCCCACTTGGCGACGATTGCGCCAGCTTCGACCTTGTCACCTTCCTTGACCGAAATCACTGCACCGTAAGGCAGCTTGTAGCGCTCACGCTCACGACCGAACTCGTCGGCAATGGCCAGCTCGCCGGAACGCGACACAGCAACCAGGTTGCCGTCAGCACGCTCGACCTGCTTCAGGTTATGCAGACGCACCATACCGCCGTTCTTCACCTGGACGCTGTCGGCAGCCGAGGTCCGGCTTGCAGCACCACCGATGTGGAACGTACGCATGGTCAGCTGGGTACCCGGCTCACCGATGGACTGGGCAGCGATAACGCCGACCGCTTCACCGATGTTCACCTGGTGACCGCGAGCCAGGTCACGACCGTAGCACTTGGCGCAGATACCAAAGCGGGTTTCGCAGCTGATCGGCGAACGAACGATAACTTCGTCGATGCTGTTCAGTTCGATGAACTCGACCCACTTCTCGTCGACCAGCGTACCGGCCGGAACGATGACGTCTTCGGTGCCAGGCTTGAATACGTCACGGGCGATGACTCGACCCAGTACGCGCTCACCCAGCGGCTCTACGACGTCACCGCCTTCGATGTGCGGGGTCATCAGCAGGCCGTGATCGGTGCCGCAATCGATCTCGGTAACCACCAGATCTTGCGCCACGTCGACCAGACGACGAGTCAGGTAACCCGAGTTCGCAGTCTTCAGTGCGGTATCCGCCAGACCCTTACGAGCACCGTGCGTCGAGATGAAGTACTGCAGAACGCTCAGGCCTTCACGGAAGTTCGCGGTGATCGGCGTCTCGATGATCGAGCCGTCCGGCTTGGCCATCAGACCACGCATACCAGCCAACTGACGAATCTGAGCTGCCGAACCCCGGGCACCGGAGTCAGCCATCATGTACATCGAGTTGAAGGACTCTTGGTCGACTTCGTCGCCATTGCGGTCGATGACCTTCTCTTTCGAGAGGTTGGCCATCATCGCCTTGGAAACTTCGTCGTTCGCCTTGGACCACAAGTCGATGACCTTGTTGTACTTCTCGCCCTGGGTAACCAGGCCGGAGGCGTACTGGCTCTCGATTTCCTTCACTTCGTCGGTGGCTGCACCGATGATGCGGGCTTTTTCGTCCGGGATAACGAAGTCGTTAACACCGATCGAAACGCCGGAAATGGTCGAGTAGGCAAAGCCGGTGTACATCAGCTGGTCAGCGAAGATCACGGTCTCTTTCAGACCAACCACGCGGTAGCACTGGTTGATCAGCTTGGAGATCGCCTTCTTCTTCATCGGCTGGTTGACCACGTCGTACGACAGACCTGGTGGTACAACCTGGAACAGCAGCGCACGGCCGACGGTGGTGTCGACAATACGGGTGTTCTTGACGCTGCCGCCATCACGGTCGTTCACGGTTTCGTTGATACGAACCTTGATCTTCGCGTGCAGGGCAGCTTCGCCGGCGCGGAATACGCGGTCGACTTCCTGCAGGTCAGCGAATACGCGACCTTCGCCCTTGGCGTTGATGGCTTCACGGGTCATGTAGTACAGACCCAGTACAACGTCCTGCGACGGAACGATGATTGGCTCACCGTTGGCTGGCGACAGAATGTTGTTGGTCGACATCATCAGCGCGCGCGCTTCGAGCTGGGCTTCCAGCGTCAGCGGCACGTGAACGGCCATCTGGTCACCGTCGAAGTCGGCGTTGTACGCAGCACAGACCAGCGGGTGCAGCTGGATAGCCTTACCTTCGATCAGTACCGGTTCAAAGGCCTGGATACCCAGACGGTGAAGGGTCGGTGCACGGTTGAGCAGTACGGGGTGTTCGCGGATAACCTCGGCGAGTACGTCCCATACCTCAGGCAGCTCGCGCTCGACCATCTTCTTGGCGGCCTTGATGGTGGTCGCCAGACCACGCATTTCCAGCTTGCCGAAAATGAACGGCTTGAACAGCTCGAGTGCCATCTTCTTCGGCAGACCGCACTGGTGCAGACGCAGGGTCGGGCCTACGGTAATTACCGAACGACCGGAGTAGTCCACGCGCTTACCGAGCAAGTTCTGACGGAAGCGACCTTGCTTACCTTTGATCATGTCGGCCAGCGACTTCAGCGGACGCTTGTTCGAGCCAGTGATGGCGCGACCGCGACGGCCGTTGTCGAGCAGGGCGTCGACCGCTTCCTGCAGCATGCGCTTTTCGTTGCGCACGATGATGTCCGGCGCCGACAGATCGAGCAGGCGCTTCAGACGGTTGTTACGGTTGATCACCCGGCGGTACAGGTCGTTCAGGTCGGAGGTCGCGAAACGACCACCGTCCAGCGGTACCAGCGGACGCAGGTCCGGCGGCAGTACTGGCAGAACGGTCAGGACCATCCACTCAGGCAGGTTGCCCGAGCCCTGGAAAGCTTCCATCAGCTTCAGGCGCTTGGACAGCTTCTTGATCTTGGTTTCCGAGTTGGTCTGCGGAATTTCTTCACGCAGGCGGCCAATCTCGTGCTCCAGGTCGATAGCGTGCAGCAGCTCGCGGACAGCCTCGGCACCCATGCGGGCGTCGAAGTCATCACCGAACTCTTCCAGCGCTTCGAAGTACTGCTCGTCATTGAGCAGCTGACCCTTCTCGAGGGTGGTCATGCCCGGGTCGATAACGACGTAGCTCTCGAAGTAGAGAACGCGCTCGATATCACGCAGGGTCATGTCCATCAGCAAGCCGATACGGGACGGCAGCGACTTCAGGAACCAGATGTGGGCAACCGGCGAGGCCAGTTCGATGTGCGCCATGCGCTCACGACGAACCTTGGCCAGGGCGACTTCAACGCCGCACTTCTCACAGATCACACCACGGTGCTTGAGGCGCTTGTACTTACCGCACAGGCACTCGTAGTCCTTGACTGGGCCAAAGATCTTGGCGCAGAACAGCCCGTCACGCTCAGGTTTGAACGTACGGTAGTTGATGGTTTCCGGCTTCTTAACTTCACCGAACGACCACGAACGGATCATCTCAGGTGACGCCAGACCGATACGGATGGCGTCGAACTCTTCGACTTGACCCTGGTTTTTCAGCAAATTCAGTAGGTCTTTCAAGGCCTTTCCTCCTGGCGGAGCAGGGAGCGGGCTGTTACAGCCCCGCCCCCCTTCGCGTCACGTGTTATTCGGTTTCCAGATCGATGTCGATACCGAGCGAACGGATCTCTTTGATCAACACGTTGAAGGACTCGGGCATGCCCGGCTCCATACGGTGATCGCCATCCACGATGTTCTTGTACATCTTGGTACGGCCGTTCACGTCGTCCGACTTCACTGTGAGCATTTCTTGCAGGGTGTATGCCGCGCCGTATGCTTCCAGCGCCCACACCTCCATCTCCCCGAAACGCTGACCACCGAACTGCGCCTTACCACCCAGCGGCTGCTGGGTAACCAGGCTGTACGAACCAGTGGAACGCGCGTGCATCTTGTCGTCCACCAAGTGGTTCAGCTTGAGCATGTACATGTAACCAACGGTCACCGGACGCTCGAACTTGTTGCCGGTACGGCCGTCGAACAGCACCATCTGACCGCTTTCTGGCATGTCTGCCAGTTTCAGCATGGCCTTGATCTCGCTTTCCTTGGCACCGTCGAAGACCGGAGTAGCCATAGGCACGCCTTTCTTCAGGTTGTTCGCCAGGGCGATGATCTCTGCGTCGGTGAACTCTTCCAGGCTTTCCTGACGACCGCCGATCTCGTTGTAGATCTCGGTCAGGAAGCTGCGCAGTTCAGCGGCTTTGCGCTGCTCTTCGATCATGCGATCGATCTTCTCGCCCAGACCTTTGGCCGCGAGGCCCAGGTGGGTTTCAAGGATCTGACCGACGTTCATACGCGAAGGTACGCCCAACGGGTTCAGTACGACGTCGACCGGCGTACCGTTGGCGTCGTGCGGCATGTCTTCGACCGGCATGATCACCGAGACCACACCTTTGTTACCGTGACGACCAGCCATCTTGTCGCCCGGCTGGATGCGGCGGCGGATAGCCAGGTAGACCTTGACGATCTTCAGTACGCCCGGAGCCAGGTCATCGCCCTGCTGCAGCTTGCGCTTCTTGTCTTCGAACTTGTCGTCGAGCAGACGGCGGCGATCAACGATGTAGGCCTGGGCCTTTTCCAGCTGATCGTTCAGCGCGTCTTCGGCCATGCGCAGTTTGAACCACTGGCCGTGCTCCAGACCGTCCAGTACTTCGTCGCTGACCACGGTGCCTTTTTTCAGGCCCGCGCCACCGTCGACCACTTGGCCGTTCAGGGCAGAACGCAGACGTTCGAAGGTTGCACCTTCGACGATGCGGAACTCTTCGTTGAGGTCCTTGCGGATCTCGTCCAGCTGCATCTTCTCGATGGCCAGGGCACGGCTGTCGCGCTCTACGCCATCACGGGTGAAGACCTGGACGTCGATGACAGTACCTTTGGTGCCGGTCGGCACGCGCAGGGAGGTGTCTTTAACGTCGCTGGCTTTTTCACCAAAGATTGCGCGCAGCAGCTTCTCTTCTGGAGTCAGCTGGGTCTCGCCTTTGGGAGTGACCTTACCAACCAGAATGTCGCCAGCGCCGACTTCAGCACCCACGTAGACGATACCGGCTTCGTCCAGCTTGTTCAGCGCAGCTTCACCCACGTTCGGGATGTCTGCGGTGATTTCCTCTGGGCCAAGCTTGGTGTCACGCGCCACACAGGTCAGTTCCTGAATGTGGATGGTGGTGAAGCGATCTTCCTGGACCACACGCTCCGACAGACAGATGGAGTCTTCGAAGTTGAAGCCGTTCCACGCCATGAACGCGATGCGCATGTTCTGACCCAGCGCCAGTTCACCCATGTCGGTGGACGGACCGTCGGCCATGATGTCGTGACGCTGAACCACATCACCCTTGCTCACCAGCGGACGCTGGTTGATGCAGGTGTTCTGGTTGGAACGGGTGTATTTGGTCAGGTTGTAGATGTCGACACCGGCTTCACCGGTTTCTACTTCGTCATCGGCAACACGGACCACGATACGGCTGGCATCGACCGAGTCGATCACGCCGCCACGACGAGCCACGACGCAGACGCCGGAGTCACGGGCAACGTTGCGCTCCATGCCGGTACCTACCAGCGGCTTGTCGGCACGCAGGGTGGGTACAGCCTGACGCTGCATGTTCGAACCCATCAACGCACGGTTGGCGTCGTCGTGCTCGAGGAACGGAATCAGCGACGCTGCAACCGACACAACCTGCTTCGGCGAAACGTCCATCAAGGTGACGTCTTCCGGCGCCTTGACGGTGAATTCGTTCAGGTGACGAACAGCAACCAGCTCGTCGATCAGGTGCTTCTCGGCGTTCATCGTGGCCGAAGCCTGAGCGATGACGTGATCAGCTTCTTCGATCGCCGACAGGAACACGATGTCGTCGGAAACAACACCCTCTTTCACCACGCGGTACGGGCTCTCGAGGAAGCCGTACTGGTTGGTGCGGGCATAGGCTGCCAGGGAGTTGATCAGACCGATGTTCGGACCTTCAGGGGTCTCGATCGGGCACACACGGCCGTAGTGGGTCGGGTGTACGTCACGGACTTCAAAGCCAGCGCGCTCACGGGTCAGACCGCCAGGGCCGAGTGCAGAGACACGACGCTTGTGGGTAATTTCCGAGAGCGGGTTGTTCTGGTCCATGAACTGCGAGAGCTGGCTGGAACCGAAGAACTCTTTCACCGCCGCCGCAACCGGCTTGGCGTTGATCAGGTCTTGCGGCATCAGGCCTTCGCTTTCGGCCATCGACAGACGCTCTTTGACCGCACGCTCGACGCGTACCAGGCCAACCCGGAACTGGTTTTCGGCCATCTCGCCGACACAACGCACACGACGGTTACCCAGGTGGTCGATGTCGTCGACGATGCCTTTACCGTTACGGATGTCGACCAGGGTCTTCAGCACGTCAACGATGTCTTCCTTGCTCAACACGCCCGAACCTTCGATCTCGGAGCGACCGATACGACGGTTGAACTTCATGCGACCGACAGCGGACAGGTCGTAGCGCTCGGCGCTGAAGAACAGGTTGTTGAACAGGGTCTCGGCGGCATCCTTGGTCGGTGGCTCGCCTGGACGCATCATGCGGTAGATCTCGACCAGCGCTTCCAGTTGGTTGCTGGTGGTGTCGATCTTCAGGGTGTCCGAAATGAACGGACCGCAATCGATGTCGTTGGTGTACAGCGTCTCGATGCGTACAACCTGAGCCTTGGCGATCTTGATCAGCAGCTCGGTGGTCAGC
Organism: Pseudomonas sp. BP8; assembly: GCF_017875955.1. GTDB lineage: Bacteria > Pseudomonadota > Gammaproteobacteria > Pseudomonadales > Pseudomonadaceae > Aquipseudomonas. The sequence goes on from NZ_JAGINK010000001.1 coordinate 5,995,818, forward strand.
TCGGTGTTGCACTCGGCAAGGATCTCGCCGGTAGCCGGATGCACGATAGCCTTGGCGCTGGTGCGACCCAGGACGTACTCCATCGGCACGTCCAGCTGCTTGACGCCAGCCTTCTCGAGCTGATTGATGTGACGCGCAGTGATACGACGGCCCTGCTCGACGATGACTTTGCCATTTTCGTCATGGATATCCATGACCGCAACTTCACCGCGCAGACGCTGAGGTACCAGCTCCAGGCTGAGCGATTCGCCCGACACGTGGAACACGTTGGTGCTGTAGAAGGCGTTCAGAACCTCTTCGGTGCTGTAGCCCAGCGCGCGCAGAAGTACCGAGGCCGGCAGTTTGCGGCGACGGTCGATACGCACGAATACGCAGTCCTTCGGATCGAACTCGAAGTCCAACCAGGAACCGCGGTAAGGAATGATACGAGCCGAGTACAGCAGCTTGCCGGAGCTGTGCGTCTTGCCACGGTCGTGGTCGAAGAACACACCCGGCGAACGGTGCAGCTGGGAAACGATCACACGCTCGGTACCGTTGATTACGAAGGTACCGTTCTCAGTCATCAGGGGGATTTCACCCATGTAGACTTCTTGCTCTTTGATGTCCTTGATCGCTTTGTTCGACGATTCTTTGTCGAAGATGATCAGACGGACTTTCACCCGCAGCGGCACGGCGAAGGTCACGCCGCGCAGGACGCACTCCTTGACGTCGAAAGCCGGCTCGCCCAGACGATAGCCAACGTACTCCAGGGCAGCATTGCCGGAGTAGCTGATGATCGGGAAGACCGACTTGAAGGCAGCATGCAGACCGACGTCGCGGAACTGATCCTTGGATGCTCCCGCTTGCAGGAATTCGCGATACGAATCCAGCTGGATGGCCAGGAGATAAGGCACATCCATCACGTCCGGTAACTTGCTAAAGTCCTTGCGGATACGTTTTTTCTCAGTGTATGAGTAAGCCATCAGCGTTCCCCAGCTTGGTCACCTGCTTGTTTGGCTTCTCCCGGCGGGAGCAGCCAGAAAATCGTGCAAACCCCGTGGTTTGCTCCACCCTCTAGGTGGTTACTGCACGTTATCGGGGCCGACCTGGTCGGCCGCCAATAACGGAAAAAGGCCGGTGGCAAAAGCCACCAGCCATCAGCCGTACGCTAAAGCTCCGGCTGGAGTCGCAAAGTCGAAATTACTTGAGTTCGACTTTAGCGCCTGCTTCTTCCAGCTTCTTCTTGGCGTCTTCAGCAGCTTCTTTCGAAACGCCTTCAGCAACGACCTGAGGAGCGGTGTCAACTTTCTCTTTGGCTTCTTTCAGGCCCAGACCGGTCAGTTCACGAACGGCCTTGATCACGTTGACTTTCTTTTCGCCAGCTTCCAGCAGAACGACGTTGAATTCGGTCTGCTCTTCAACAACGGCAGCAGCAGCAGCTGGGCCAGCAGCGGCAACAGCGGCGGTCACGCCGAAGGTTTCTTCCATTGCTTTGATCAGTTCAACAACTTCCAGAACGGTTTTCTGGCCGATTGCTTCGATGATTTGTTCGTTAGTCAGGGACATGACTTAAATCCTGTATTGGGGTGAAGGCCTACGCAGCCATCAAATTAAACGTATGATTTTGAAAGTGCTTCGTTGCCTTAGGCAGCGGTAGCTTCTTTCTGGTCGCGAATGGCTGCCAGGGTACGAGCCAGCTTGCTGGTAGCGCCTTGAATGACGCTCATCAGCCTTGCGATGGCTTCGTCGCGAGTCGGCAGGGTAGCCAACACGTCGATTTCGTTCGCTGCAATGAACTTGCCGTCAAACGCAGCTGCCTTGATCTCGAACTTGTCCTGACCCTTGGCGAATTCCTTGAACAGACGAGCAGCAGCGCCCGGGTGTTCGTTGGAGAACGCGATCAGGGTAGGGCCAGTGAACACGTCGTTGAGGACACTGAATTCAGTGTCAGCAACAGCGCGCTTGAGCAGGGTGTTACGTACGACACGTACGTATACGCCAGCTTCACGAGCCTCTTTACGGAGTCCGGTCATTGCGCCTACAGTCACACCACGGGCATCAGCCACGACAGCGGACAGAGCGACTTTGGCAGCCTCGTTGACTTCAGCGACGATGGCCTTCTTGTCTTCGAGTTTAATTGCCACGGGTAAAACTCCTGCTTGTTACCGTTTCATCTGGCCGAAGCCGGATGTCGTTTTGGTGTCTGATTCGGTAAGGAACCGGGAGCACCATCTGCGTAGGCTGGGTGTTTAAGGCTTGAGCCGCCTACGGTCTTGGATAGCCCCCGCCAGGCAGGGACCCCAATTTTTGCTGCTGGCGTGCTTACGCACGCCGGCATTGTCTTACGCGTCCAGCGAGCTCTGGTCGATGACCAGACCTGGGCCCATAGTGGTGCTCAGGGTAACGCGCTTGACGTAGATGCCTTTCGAGGAAGCTGGCTTGATACGCTTCAGATCAGCGATCAGGGCTTCAACGTTTTCCTTCAGCTTGCCGGCTTCGAAGCCAACCTTGCCAACGGAAGTGTGAATGATACCGTTTTTGTCGGTGCGGTAGCGAACCTGACCAGCCTTGGCGTTTTTAACCGCGGTGGCTACGTCTGGAGTTACGGTACCAACCTTCGGGTTAGGCATCAGGCCGCGAGGACCCAGAACCTGACCCAGCTGACCAACAACGCGCATGGCATCCGGGGATGCGATGACTACGTCGTAGTTCAGGTCGCCGGCTTTCATCTCGGCAGCCAGGTCGTCCATGCCTACACGGTCAGCGCCGGCAGCCAGAGCGGCCTCAGCAGCTGGACCCTGGGTGAAGACAGCAACGCGTACGGTCTTGCCAGTACCGTGTGGCAGCACGGTAGCGCTACGAACGACCTGGTCGGATTTACGCGGGTCAACACCGAGGTTGACGGCAACGTCGAAGGATTCGCTGAACTTCACGGTGGACAGTTCGGCCAGCAGCACTGCTGCGTCTTCGAAGTTGTAGATTTTGCCAGCTTCGAGTTTCGAAGCAATGGCCTTTTGGCGCTTGGTCAGCTTAGCCATTACACACCCTCCACGTTGAGGCCCATGCTGCGAGCAGAACCGGCGATGGTACGCACGGCTGCATCCATGTCAGCGGCAGTCAGATCAGCCTGTTTGGTCTTGGCGATCTCTTCCAACTGAGCACGAGTCACAGTACCCACCTTGACGGTGTTCGGACGCGCGGAACCGCTGGTCAGGCCAGCTGCTTTCTTCAGCAGAACCGAAGCAGGGGTGCTTTTGGTTTCGAAGGTGAAGCTACGGTCACTGTAAACAGTGATGATCACAGGAGTCGGCAGGCCGGCTTCTTGACCCTGAGTACGGGCGTTGAAGGCCTTGCAGAATTCCATGATGTTCACACCGTGTTGACCCAGTGCTGGACCAACGGGTGGGCTTGGGTTGGCCTGGCCGGCCTTTACTTGCAGCTTGATGTAAGCCTGAATCTTCTTAGCCATGAGCTACTCCAATATCGGGTACGAACGCCAGATGGCTCCCCGGATGACATGCGTTTTATCCCAGTGACGACAAAACCCCGCAGCACATAGGGCTGCGGGGTATGGGATGCGTCGTTCGCCTAGACCTTCTCGACCTGGCCGAACTCGAGCTCCACCGGAGTGGAGCGGCCGAAAATGAGCACCGCCACTTGGAGCCGGCTCTTTTCGTAGTTAACTTCTTCAACGGTACCGTTGAAATCAGCGAAGGGACCGTCAACGACGCGAACCACTTCACCTGGCTCAAAGAGCGTTTTGGGCTTCGGCTTGTCGCTGCCGTCGGCAACGCGACGCAGGATAGCTTCAGCTTCTTTATCGGTGATCGGCGCAGGTTTATCTGCAGTACCACCAATGAAGCCCATTACACGAGGGGTATCCTTGACAAGGTGCCAAGTACCTTCGTTCATTTCCATCTGGACCAACACGTAGCCAGGGAAGAACTTACGCTCGCTCTTGCGCTTCTGGCCATTGCGCATTTCGACGACTTCTTCGGTCGGAACCAAGATCTCGCCGAAACCGTCTTCCATGCCAGCCAGCTTCACACGCTCAGTCAAAGAGCGCATTACATGCTTCTCGTAACCCGAGTAAGCATGCACAACGTACCAACGCTTAGCCACGGGACACCCTTAGCCAACAATCAAGGAGACCGCCCAGCCGAGCAGGGAGTCGAGACCCCACAACAGCAGCGCCATAACCAATACAACAACCACGACGATAAGCGTGGTTTGCATGGTTTCCTGGCGGGTCGGCCACACGACTTTACGGATCTCGGTACGAGCTTCCTTCGCCAACGCAAAGAACGACTTACCCTTCGCGGTCTGCAGGGCAACGAAGCCAGCAGCAGCAGCCAGAGCAAGCAGTGCGAGTACGCGATACAGAATCGGAGAGGCGGAGTAATATTGATTACCCACGACACCAACGACTACCAGTGCAACAACAGCGAGCCACTTGAAAAGATCAAAACGCGAATCTTGGGCTTCAGTTTTGGGAGTCATTGAGGAGGATCCTGTGAGAAGAAAGCCAATCACACCGAGGTGAATGGCAGGTCAGGAGGGAATCGAACCCCCAACCTACGGTTTTGGAGACCGTCGCTCTGCCAATTGAGCTACTGACCTTTAACACTGTACCAGGCCGACCATTATGCCGACCTGATCTTATGAAATCAACTACTTATTCAATAATTTTCGCTACAACACCAGCGCCGACGGTACGACCGCCTTCACGGATAGCGAAACGCAGACCGTCTTCCATCGCGATGGTCTTGATCAGGGTGACAACCATTTTGATGTTGTCGCCTGGCATGACCATTTCAACGCCTTCTGGCAGCTCGCAGTTGCCAGTTACGTCGGTGGTACGGAAGTAGAACTGTGGACGGTAGCCTTTGAAGAACGGAGTGTGACGACCGCCTTCTTCTTTCGACAGTACGTACACTTCAGCTTCGAACTTGGTGTGCGGCTTGACCGAACCTGGCTTGACCAGAACCTGGCCACGCTCAACGTCGTCACGCTTGGTGCCGCGCAGCAGCACGCCGCAGTTCTCGCCAGCACGACCTTCGTCCAGCAGCTTGCGGAACATCTCAACACCAGTGCAGGTGGTGGTGGTGGTGTCACGCAGACCAACGATTTCCAGGGCGTCTTGAACGCGGACGATGCCACGCTCGATACGACCGGTAACAACGGTGCCACGACCCGAGATCGAGAATACGTCTTCGATTGGCATCAGGAACGGCTTGTCGATCAGACGCACTGGCTCAGGGATGTAGGTATCCAGAGTTTCAACCAGTTTACGAACGGCAGTGGTGCCCATTTCGTTGTCGTCTTTGCCTTCCAGGGCCATACGAGCGGAACCGATGATGATCGGAGTGTCGTCGCCTGGGAAGTCGTAGGTGGACAGCAGGTCGCGAACTTCCATCTCGACCAGTTCCAGCAGCTCAGCGTCGTCTACCAGGTCAGCCTTGTTCAGGAAGACCACGATGTACGGAACGCCAACCTGACGGGACAGCAGGATGTGCTCACGGGTTTGTGGCATCGGGCCATCGGCAGCCGAGCAAACCAGGATCGCGCCGTCCATCTGGGCAGCACCGGTGATCATGTTCTTCACGTAGTCAGCGTGACCCGGGCAGTCAACGTGAGCGTAGTGACGAATGGTCGAGTTGTACTCAACGTGCGCGGTGTTGATGGTGATACCGCGAGCTTTCTCTTCTGGAGCCGAGTCGATCTTGTCGAAGTCAACGATTGCGGAACCGAAGACTTCCGAGCAGACGCGAGTCAGAGCTGCGGTCAGAGTGGTCTTACCGTGGTCGACGTGGCCAATAGTGCCAACGTTAACGTGAGGTAGGGAACGATCAAACTTTTCCTTAGCCATCTATGCAGTCCTCCGCAGAAGAAAATAGTCACTACTACCGATAAAACAAAGGCAGATATTTTCATATCTGCCTTGTTATATGGAGCTCTTGAGCGGACTTGAACCGCTGACCTCACCCTTACCAAGGGTGTGCTCTACCAACTGAGCTACAAGAGCGAAACACATTGTGCAATAACAGCAAACTTGGAGCGGGTAGCGGGAATCGAACCCGCATCATCAGCTTGGAAGGCTGAGGTTCTACCACTAAACTATACCCGCGAGCTTGCTGCTCTCGCTAAAATGGTGGAGGGGGAAGGATTCGAACCTTCGAAGTCGAAGACGGCAGATTTACAGTCTGCTCCCTTTGGCCGCTCGGGAACCCCTCCTGAGCGTGGGCGGCATTTTCAGCTTTTGCCGTCCTGCTGTCAAGCTTTTTTTTCAATTAAATCTTGAAGTTAGCTGCGTTGACAACAGCTTCCGGTTCAACCACCTGAGTGGTGTTCCCTGTGAAGCGGGCGCCATTCTATCAAGCTATCCGCCAGTTGCAATACCCCCGCAGTAAATAATTTTATGTTTTAAGTCTTTGAAATCCTTAGAAAGACTGCCAAGGACGGTTTGGTCCAGCAAACGCTCGCTTTGCGCATCAACCTTGAGCCACTGGCCGTCGGCACCTGGGAGCTGTCCAGACACCATTTGGGTCGTGATATCCAGGGTCAGTAGCCTTTGACGAAGCGCATCGAGCTGCTCGCGGGAAGCCAGACCACCCACCACCAGGCATTCATCACGGCGCTTGGCTGGCGTAGCGGCAACCGTTTCGCGCAACAAGCGGATTTCTTGCTGGCTACCTTTATAAAGAGAAAGCGGCGCCACTTCTTTCACCCTCAATGGCGCCTCTTGTTGATGCCAGACGTAATAGACACCGTTGAGCACCAGCAACAACAGAAACAACCAACGCATAGGCACCTCAATCCAATGGACAAGCCATGGCCAGGCCAACAAACACCAAGTCAGGCACGATCCGGGCCTGCGGCGCGGCTTCACGCACCAACGGCGCATCCCCCCCGGTCAGGAACACAGTGAAGTGATCGCCCCAGAGCGCCCTCGCCTGCTCGATCTGAGTTCGGGCAAAGCCTTGCAACATGAGCACGCAGCCACGCTCAACCGCCTCAACGGTAGAACGCCCCGGCTCGAGCGTGCTCACGGCGCGCTCGGCGGAAGCGTCGTCATAGCGGATCCTGCGGGTGTGCGTACGCAGCTGACTACGCATAAGAGGCATGCCCGGACAGATGTAGCCGCCCAGGTGCTCACCATCGGCAGCGACAAAGTCGGCTTTGGCTGCTGTGCCCAGATCAATCACCAGGCATGCCCCTTTGGCCAGGTGGTATGCCCCCAGGGCAGCCAACCAGCGATCCATCCCCAGCCGTTCATAGTCATCGTAACCATTACGCACCCCGGCCATTTCCTGCGCGGGCAATGCAATGCACGCCTGGATGGCGAAGCCTGCGAGCAGGACAGACCGGAGCTCTTCAGTTTCTTGCTCACTGCGCACACTGACAATTCGACAGCCATTCAGGCGCAAGGAAGGCAATGCTGAAACCGCAGCCAACAGCGCCTGATCCGAATCGACGATGCCACCTCCGACGATCGTCGCGTCAGCAGCATGAATCACCCGCCACTTGATAAAGCTGTTTCCGCAATCGAGCTCAAGAATCATCACGCAACCTCAGACTGAGCTCACCACCACTAAAGCTCTTTTCCACACCCTCGACCTCAAGACGCAAGCCACCCTGACCATCCACACCGCGCACTACGCCGTCGGTATGGCTACTACCCGCAATCAGCGACACTTTGCGCCCCTGCCATAGATGGGCCTGCTCCCATTCTTCCTGGAAGGCCGGGAAACCATAACGACGATGCCGGGCCAGCTCATGCTGCAGCTGCTGATTGAGCCTCGCGACGAGCTGATTGCGATCAATCGGTAGCCCCGCTTCTTTTCTCATCGAGGTCCACAGCTGATCGACCTGCTCATTCGCCTGCATGTTCACATTGATGCCGATACCGAGCACCACATGACATACGTCGGCCGGATCGCCGACCAACTCCAACAGGATGCCGGCAATCTTCTGATCGCCGACCAGCACGTCGTTGGGCCACTTCAAGCCTGCACCTTTAACACCAAAGGCCTGCAGCGCGCGCATGACAGCCAGGCCGACCACCAGGCTCAAGCCCTCCAGCTGGCGCATGCCACCCTCAACCCGCAGCACGAGACTGTAGTAGAGGTTCTCTGCGAAAGGGCTGACCCACTGCCGACCTCGACGGCCGCGACCGGCACTCTGCCGTTCAGCCAGTACCAGGAATGGCGCAGCACGACCCTGCGCGACGCCGCGCAAAGCCTCGGCATTGGTCGAATCGATCGCATCATGGATATACAGCGGCCAGACTTCGCCTTCTGAATAGCCGGCGATCGCCTGTGACTCAAGCAACGCCAACGGCGCCGCCAACTGGTAGCCACGCCCGCGAACCTTGTGGATGGTCAGGTTCAATTCGGTTTCCAGGTGCTGCAGCTGCTTCCAAACGGCGCTACGGCTCACCCCGAGAGCTTCCCCGAGCGCTTGTCCGGAATGAAACCGGCCATCCTTGAGGAGATTCAACAACTTCAGCATGCCAGTCTCGACTTGGAATAAGGCTGGAATGATAGCTATGGCCTGAGGGCTTGCATAGGAAAAGGGCATGCTGAGCGCTCATGCGGCGACAGCCTGGCAGTGGCACGCAAGCGTCTGGGTGGAGTACCCGGGATAGGCATCTCACCGCCGATTTTTCAACGTGCAAAGAC